>CAXXNM010000003.1:0-5701594 GCA_963674675.2 Desulfobacteraceae bacterium | reverse complement strand
ATGAAGCCGGGGACACAGGAAAAATTATGTGTTAAAAAAGCCTAATCATCAATAAACCAGGAGGTTATCATGATTAGAAAAAGAATACTTGTCCCTGAACGGGTCCGAACACCCGGCAAAAGTTTTTGTTTTATCCCGCACCGTTTCTTGACAGACGGTTTTCATCAAACATTAACCCGGCATGAATTGGCATTATACTTGTTTCTTGTATTGGTCTCGGACAAAAACGGTCTTTCTTTTTATGGCGCCGAACGTATCTGTTCCATATTGACCCTCAAGGAGGATGATTATCTCTTTGCCAGAAACTGTTTAATCCATAAAAATTTGGTCGTGTATGATGGTACCCTTTTTCAGGTACTTTCCCTGCCTTCAAGTCCACACAAAATATAGGAGGGGCAATGATAGACAAGCGAATAGTCTTTGAAATTCACCGGTTAAAGGATATGGAGTTTTCCATCAGGCAAATTGCCACTACATTGAACCTGGACAGAGGTACGGTCAGTAAATATTTAAAACATCCCGAGATCAACGATAAGCAAAGACCGGGGCGAGTTTCAAAATTAGATCCTTTCAAGGAAATAATCAAAGAGTCTGTCCAACAATACCCAAAGGTAAAGGCGCCTGTGATTTTAAAGATCATACAGGAGAAAGGTTTTGATGGAGAAATTACCATTGTACGGGACTATTTGAGGCAATTGCGAGGAGAACCTCAAAAACAGGCATTTATTCGATTTGAGTCTCAACCAGGCCAACAGATGCAGGTGGATTGGGGCCATTTCGGCAGTCTGACATATGGAAACAGTTCAAGAAAATTATATGCTCTGGCTGTTATTGAATCTTACAGCCGCATGCTGCATGTATCTTTTACTCACAGTCAGAACCAGGCAACGCTCCATCAATGCCTGGTTGATGCTTTCCGGTATTTTCGAGGAACTCCCAAAGAGGTTTTGGTGGATAATATGTTGACCGCCGTAACTGAGCGAGCAGGCTCTATAATCCGCTTTAATGAATCATTTCTGGATTTTTTACGTCAGTTCAGCATCACCCCGGTGGCCTGTAATATCCGTGCCCCCCATGAAAAAGGTTATGGAAAGCTTAGGATAATGGAAAGTTGATATCAGAATACATCTCTAACGTGCGTAGATATTAATTATTTGCCAACTGAACTCAGAAGCAACTTTCCATTATATTTCCCCTTATTTGCCAAGATTTTTTAACCAGTTCATTAGCTGTTTATCATTCTGCCACGCCGGCATCTTATCCGATATAATGCCATGACTGTTTTTTTCCAGGGCTTTTCTTTTCATTTCTCCATCGACTCTTGCATAAACTTCAGTCGTTTGGATATCGACGTGCCCAAGGAAATCACGTATATAAATCAGGTTAACCCCGGACTGCAGGAGATGCATCGCTTTTGAATGTCTGAAATGGGGAGCTCCCCATTTTAGACATTATGGTGAGTGATATAAAATGGTGAGTGATTGAGAACGATGTTGTGAATTCAGCCATTTAGTCGGTGTCAGAAACAAAACTCTCCCCATTTTCCTTTTTTAATTGCTAAGTCTCGGATTTAATCATTCTTGTAAAGCAAGTTAGAATATTAACTTCAATACGAGGAGGATGATTATGGTAGAAAATCAAGACATAAATGGTGCAATTTCAGCTATCATGGAATCTATGAGACTGCAGGGGACTTCACCGGGCAGGCTTAAAAATTATGAAAACGCATACAATGTATTCGAACGTTATTTGTCAAAAAACTGTATTGCCAGGATTGATGAAAAAATCTGTTTGGAATACGTGCACACCAAAACTGGCAAGCGTTTTGATCGCTTCGAGTGTGTCATATCAAATGCCAGGGTCGACTACCGTATGCGGCCATTGCTCCTATTGCTGCGTTATCTGCAAGATGGAAAATTTCACCCTGATGTTCGGAGGACGAAACCGTCCTTTGTTTGTCCGGTATGTTTCAAGTCTGAATATGAAGCTTTCTGTGAAGAACTGGTTTATCGTGGATACAGCCAAGCAACAATAGAATCAAACACCAAAAAAGTGCAATGGTTGATAATGTTCATGGCAACGCAAGGCATTACATCGACATCAGATATTACCATCCGGCACATTGAAAATTATTTAAAAACCATAGAAAACAAAACTGTCAAGTATGTTGGCGTTTTCTTATATGTCTTTAGAAATTTTTTTTCATTTCTATATGAACGAGGATATATCGTAAATGATTTAGCCCCAATGCTCCCAAAAGTACGCACTTCCCGCAATGCTTCGATCCCATATGTTTGGTCAAAAGACGACATTAAAAAACTACTCTGTGCAATAGACCGGGAAGATCCTAAAGGCAAGCGGGATTATGCAATACTTTTGATTGCTATCCGGCTGGGTCTCAGGATTGGAGACATCAGGAGCCTGAAAAAATCGTCGATAGACTGGAACCGGAAAACAATAAATTTAAAAATGACTAAAACCGGTCAACCCATTGAATTACCGCTATTAAAAGACATCGGCTGGGCCATCATCGACTATCTTCAAAATGGTCGTCCTATCACAATCAGCGAATGCCTATTTGTGAGGCACAGAGCACCTTTTAATGCATTTGGAGGCCATAACGGCTTTAACAAAGAATTACATCGATATATTCTGAAAGCCGGCCTGAACATACCTAAAGGTCAACGGCATGGGATGCATTCATTGAGAAGCACATTGGCGGGGAACATGCTTGAAATCAAATCACCTCTGCCCATCATTTCGGAAACACTGGGGCATCAGTCTGTCAACACTACAAGCATATACCTGAAGATAGACATTGAAGGGCTGCGCAAATGTGCCCTTGACCCGGAGGAGGTGTTTGCAGATGAAAACAGTCTATGAATGGAAAAGCGGATTTGCAGAAGCAGCCCAGAACTACATTTCACTCAAGCAGCAAACCGGATTGAAATTTGAAATCCAGGAACGTTACTTACGTCACTTTGACACATTTTATTACAGAAACGGCTTTGAAGGAACCATGCTGACAAAAGAAATTGTAAACGATTTTATCTATGACCCAAATGAACGCCCAGTGTCACATTACAACAAAGAAGTGCTGATGCGGAACTTCGCAGTATATCTAGCTGACAGAGGCCACCATGCATATGTGACGAAAGTCAAAACGAAACTTCCACGCTGCAAATTTGTTCCCCACATCTTTACGGATAATGAAACCCGCCGGATGTTCAAAGCCATAGACAATTATCCGCAGGCACAGAGGTCCTACAGGAATACGGTCGATCCAGTGCTGTTCAGATTTTTGTATGGTACAGGCGTACGCATTTCCGAGGCGTTGAACCTTGTTCTCAATGATGTAAATGCAGAATCCGGAATCGCCACAGTCCGCGCTGCAAAAAACATGAAAGATCGATTGATTCCCATGGCTGGTAGCCTGACAAAACGTATTATCAATTTTATGAATAGTTTCCATCGGTACAGCGATAGTCAAATGTGGCTTTTCCCAAGTTGTCACAATGGGACAATGGGCCAAATGGACAAGAGCACAGCATACAATCATTTCAGAGATTATTTGCTTATGGCTGACATTCCTCACACAGCTGTAGGCCCTAGAATTCACAGTTTCCGCCATGGATTTGCCGTCAAATGCCTTAAAAAATGGGTTTTAGATGGAAACGACCTAACTGTCTTGTTGCCATACTTGTCGGCGTACATGGGACATTCAGACTTCCGCGCCACTCAATACTATCTACGATTGACATCTGATCTGTATCCCGAGATCGTTCGGCGCGTTGAAGCAGAATTTGGATATGTTATACCGGAAGGAGAGATCATTTATGAAGAAAGCTGATTTACCATATTACCTCACAAATTTCCTTGGCAAATATCTGCATGGTGAAAAGAATTTCAGTCGACACACTATCCAGTCTTATTCTGTGACTTTTAAACTGCTGCTTTCTTTTTTCGAACAGACCAAAGCGATCACTCCTGAGCGCCTGTCCATGGAAGATTTGACCTATAGCACGATCGTTGATTTTTTAAACTGGATAGAATTTACACGGAACTGCACTGTGTCGACAAGAAACCAGCGACTTGTGGCAATTCATTCATTTGTCAGGTTTGTACAAAAACAGTCTCCCAAAAATTTACTCGAATTTCAGAAGATACTGAACATTCCTGATAAAAAGTGTGTAAAAACAGTTGTGCCGTTTCTGACTGGTGAAGAAATGAAAATGCTGCTGTCAATGCCTGACGCTTCAACTAAAAAAGGGTTTCGGGATATGGCACTCATGGCCGTATTGTACGACAGCGCTGCAAGGGTACAGGAAATCATTGATCTGAAAGTTAAGGATTTACGATTGGATAAGCTTGCTGTAATCACTTTGCATGGTAAAGGTCAAAAGACTCGCCATGTTCCAATCACAGAGAAAACAAAAAAACTCTTGGAATCACATTTACAGTATAGTTCGAGCAACAACGGAGTCAGCAGCGGCGAACGGTATGTGTTTGTGAACCAAAGGAAACAGCAGCTTACACGTTGGGGCATCTCTTACATCATTAACAAGTATGTCGGTTTGGCAAAATCGTGCGATAATTTCAACGTGCGTTTTTCCATCACGCCACATGTATTCCGGCACAGCAAAAGCGTTCATTTACTTCAGTCCGGAGTCAATTTGATCTACATCAGAGATTTTCTTGGACATAGCGATTGCAGTAGCACCCAAATTTATGCCAAGGCTGACACAGAGACTAGAAGAAAAGCGCTGGAGGCGGCATATGTTGATATCCTGCCGACAACTGAACTCCCGGATTGGTCTGATGATAAAAACCTGATGGACTTCCTTATTTCGCTTGGCCGTCAATGATAAAATGGTGAGTGAATCGATGAGCAATGTGCTTGTTTGGCTGGTTTGCTGTCGTCACTCACCATTTTATATCACTCACCATAATGTCTAAAGCAATGGGGGGATACTTTTTTCGGAAACAATTCGGGTGATTCTTTTATTGCGATGGTAACATATTTTTTTACAACATACGCAACTCCAGCTCTGGTGAGCTTGTTTTTTGACCGGTTGCTGAACAAAGGGTAATCGAACGTATGGGGAGCCAATAAGCGATTCTCTTTCAGATACGACTTTAAAAGCTCCGTCATCGGTTTCATTAAAGGAACGATCCTTGTTTTGTTTCCTTTTCCCGTTAGTTTTACAGTAGGCGGATATGTGGTTCTGATATCTCGGACTTTTATATCAACCAATTCTTGAACTCTGGCACCGGAATCATAGAGTAAACTTAGCAGAACCATATCTCTGCGTCCTTTTTCAGTGCAGCAATCCGGTTTTGCCAACAAAAACTTTATTGCTTCCAGTGTGATGTACTCAACAGATACTTTTTTCTTTTTTTTCATTGGAATTGATAGTATCTGTTGTGCTGGATGAATAAAGTCAGGGCATTCTATCTGCAGATACCGGCAGAAAGAATGTAATGCTGCCAAACGCACGTTTCTCGTTGACGCTATGCACTTTCTGGTTTTCTCAAGCCACTCCAAGTACTCTTCAATCAGTTTTCTGTCTAAGTGCTCAAGGGAAAACTTTTCCGGTTTGATGTTTTTATTTTTGGAACAATAATCAAGAAACAGGCTAAATGTGTCTCGATAAGACATGATGGTGTTCTGGCTGAGCCCAAGAATTCCCGGGAGATATCTGGAAAGGAAATTGGTCAGATAATAAGCGAAATTAGTTGGTTTCATCTCATCTCACCTCCGGGATCACAAACGCACATGTTTTAGATACCTTATCAATCAGTTCAGGATAGACCTCCACGGTTAACCTGACATAGCGTTGTGTCGCTCCGACTGAACTATGCCCCAGATAGGTAGATAAAATCGGCAAAGCGGTATACAGATCAATTTTTTCTTTTACCTGCTTTGCCAACGTATGGACACAAAACGTATGGCGAAAATCATGAAGTCTTGGCCCTTTTCCTTTGCCGCCATGGGAAATACCAGCTTTCCATAACAATTTGCGATAATTTTTGTATACGTGATCACGTTTCAGCGGACTACCTGCTTTGTTTCTGAAATAATAATCATCCGTTCGATTATTTTGATTGAATAGATCGTGGTACGTGATAAACATGCTTGCCAGAGATCCGGACATCGGTACCAGTCTATCCTTGTTGAATTTTGATCCACTGATAAACAGTATGCCGTTATTAAAGTCAACATCGGATATTTTAAGCCGACATGCTTCTGATATTCTCAGTCCGCAGCAATATAACAGACGAAAAAGCAGGGGAAAACTGTGATGTTTATTTGATCTGGAATGTGGAAGGATAGAATCTACAGTCTGGAAAAAACGGTCAATTTCCTCATGGGTGAAAATGTAAGGGATATATTCAGTTCTTCTGACTTTACGGTTTTTGATGGGCAGATATGCTTCGTACCCTATGCTTTGCAGATATAATGCAAACTGCCGAATATTACTGACACGATGATCCCATGTTTTTACCGATTCGTTTCTTCTTTTTGCTGTCCAAGCCAAAACAAGTTTTTTATTCAAGCACTTGTTTTTAACTTTGTGATTTAGGGTATATTGTGAAAATCTAAAAAAATTATCTCGCTCAGTATCATATTTATAACCAAGAGCCCTTTTGTGTTGAATAAAATCCTCAAGCAGTTGTTTGAACTCCCCTACGAAGGGTTTTTCTTTTTTTGTCATTAGAACACCTCTTCACCTTTATTCCAGGAAAAAGAAGTAGGTACCAAGGAGCACGTTTTTAATTGCTTTACATCAATTTTTAAATAAGCCGATGTAGATTGTGTGTTACTGTGTCCCAAGACTTCAGAAATAATTGGTAAAGGAGTGTTCTCCTCCAACAGCGCACTTGCCAAACTGTGCCGAAGTGCGTGGGGGCCATGTTTTTTTCCATTCTGCATGCTGATACCGGCATTGCGCATATGTTGTTTAACGACGCTATGAAGAGTGGGGGCTTGAAGTTTTCCAACAGGAGGAGTTAAACGAAGAAAAACTTCATTATCGGATTCACATTCTGGTCGTGCATATTTCAAATAGTCAATGATTGCCAGGCCTACATCATGGAGCAATGGGAGGACAATCGGCTTTTTTGTCTTTTTCTGGAGTAATTCGATGGTATTCTTTTTCCACTTCAAATTATCAAAAGACAAGTCGCAGATATCTTGTGCTCGAAGCCCCAGCCTTGCAGCGATCAGGATAATGGCATAGTCACTTTTTCCTTTGGGGTTACCCCGGTCAATCGACTTCAGAACTTTCTCCACATCCTCTTTCGGATATGCTGAAGGAACTTTTGTCTGCTGTCTGTACCCATCACGGGGAACACTATAGGCGAGATTCTTAGAAACGAACCCATTTTCAAATAAATAATGAAAGAAAGTACGCAAAGAGCACAGAGTACAGTGAATTACCGAGGGCGAATAGCGGATAAATGTCTCTGAAAAACCTAAAACAACAGCCTCGTCCATATCACGTATATCGACAATACCATGGCTGTCCAGGTAATCTGAAAACCTGCTGAGATATATTTCATAGGATTGCAGTGTGTCATTCGATAACCCGTCTTTTCTCTTTTTATCAATATATCCCTGAAATATTTTTTGGAATTGTAGACTATATGTTCGTGGTTCTTGCCTTTTTCTGGGAAAGATCATCCCATGGAGGAAATAATCTGAAAAAATGTTGATAGCCCTGGTGCAAAGCTTGCTTTTTTTCGAAAGCTCTTTGTAAACTGTAATACCGTATTCGGCTTCCAAAAAATCCAGTCCGATTTTGGCTGAATAGGTCGATGTGTTTTTCTTTTTAGAATATTCTGTCAATCGGTTCCATACTGTGGTGAGTCCTCGTATATATGAATCTGAATAGCAGCGTTTTTTCAATTCTCCTTTAACTGCATCAATCAACATACTTATCTCAATCTCCTGGTATTCTGTCATCCTACCTCCAATCTGTGTTTCAAGTTTTAAAAAAGAGACCAACAAAAAAACATGAGGTATAATGTAAAGACAAAAATCCAGAAATGTTTAAATAATGTCGAAGTTTATGTATGTTGCGAATTAAAAAACCGTTAACTTTCCATTATCCTGAGCTTTCCATAACCTTTTTAATGTGAAGCTTCACATTAGAAAGGTAAGGTGGAAAGCAGTATAAAATATTTACGTTACAATTTCTGGCCTCTTAGAACATTTACTGGTCTTGAAGATGTGAATCATCAAGTGCTGTCATGGCTTGAGACAACTGCCAATCAAAGACTGCATCAGACCACCGGTAAAAGGCCGGTGGAACTTTTTACAAAGGATAGTTTGAGAGCTTTACCAGAGCCTTTGCCGGACTTCCGGGAAACTGAGACACTCAGGGTATATAAAGATTTTGGTATTCGTTTTGATGCCAACATATATACCGTTCCGCCCAGGCTGGTGGGCAAGCAAGTCATCCTTAAGGCCAACAGGAGAACTGTGGTCATTTATTACAAGGAAAAAAAGATTGCAACCCACCATAGAAGCTGGGAAAAGAAACGACGGATTGATCTGCCCTCCCACAGCGAACAGGTTAAAAAACTTAGAAAAAGACTGTTTATGGATAAACAGATCAGGGTGTTCATCTCCCTGGGCCAGGAAGCTCTAGATTACCTTGAAAAACTGGCAGATGCATCACAGCCCATAAAAAAAACGGTGGCCTGCTTACTATCCCTTAACGATGCCTATGGCACTTCTTCATTTATCTGTGCTCTTAGAAAAGCCTTGGAACATAAACTTTACGGGGCGGAATATATACAAAACATCCTGCATCAGGAAATGTCACCGCCCACCATACATCCGCCCGTTACCTTGAAAAACAACGAACTCAATGAAATCCGGCTGACAAGACCCAATCTTGCTGACTATGATGCCATTGCGCTTAAAAGGAGAAAATGATGGATGATGTGATTGCCAAATTTAAAGCACTTCGCCTGAAAAATTGTGCATCGAACCTGGGAATGATTATGGAACAAAGCGTTCAAAAGAATCTCTCTGCTCTCCAGACCATGGATCGGTTACTGGATATTGAAATCGGCTGCAGGGAAAAAGCCAGAGTTGCCATGTGCTTTAAGCAATCCAAATTGGGAGAGAAGAACACCATTGATCAATTTGATTTTGCCCATCATGAATCCAGGCAAAGAGAAAAAAGCCGGATTTTAAACCTCATGGATCTGAGTTTTATTCATGATAAAAAGGATATCATTTTTATTGGAAATCCGGGTACAGGTAAGACATTTTTATCAAAATGCATTGCATATACGGCCACTCAGAACGGAATTAAAACCCTTTTTACCACGGCTGTTGATATGATTAACCAGCTTATAGCCGCTGAGCAGGACCATACCTTATTAAAAAAGCTCAAATATTATCAATCCCAGGACGTTCTCGTGTGCGACGAAATCGGTTATCTTCCACTGGGCAGGCAGGGATCAAATCTATTTTTCCAGATTATCAGCGCCAGGCATGAAAAAAAGTCGACAATTATCACGACCAATCTGCCGTTCGCAAAATGGGGAAATATTTTTGACGGTGCAACTGTTGCCACAGCGATTGCTGATCGTCTCGTTTACAACTCAGAAATCCTTATTTTGGAAGGGAAAAGCTATCGAAAGAGATAAGAAATCATCCAAAAACATAATCTATCAATAGCCTGTTTTAAGGACATCAAGTATCTTATTCAAATTTAGGGGTAAACGCCGTTTAACTCTAAGAATTAAATTTTTAGAATCAGTAAAAACAGTAGGTTATGAAATTGTGTCATTGACATCACATGATTTTACCCCGGAATTTGAATAGGATACGACATCAACTATCCCTGATTTACCATTTTTAAAATTTAATTGTTTAAACTTGAAACTTTTGTTTGTTCTTTAGATGGGAACTCAGGAACAATTGATACCTTAAAAACGGCGCTAAAAAGAGCTTTTTTCTTTGGTTAACACCAATGTCGCACAGATGCGTCTTCTGGCAGTGCCGGTTGGTTTTTAAGCGATGTTTTTGGCTGATTTTTTATCCCCTGTTTCCAATTTAAAGAAAGAGTAGAGGTATCATCGTTTTCTATTTCTATTGATGATATGCAATAATATTAGCATATTATGAAAAACTTGATAATCGAGTGGAAGTAAAAACTCAATGGAACTTTCCAATCTCTCATCGGAAAAATTATATTCACCCAAAAAGTTGAAAGCATAAAAACTGAACCGTTGAACTTCGAATCATTACGTTAAATCAGACAATCTATATTGATTTTATAGGAAAATTGTTATAAAATAATTGTATGATTGAAAAATTACCAAAACCACGACCAATTGTATGGCTTGGAAATTCCAAAAAGAATATTTTAGAATTTCCTGAAGAGGTTAAGAAACTTATTGGAGATGAACTTCAATTTATCCAGTTTGGAGGAATGCCAAGGGATGCAAAACCTTTCAAAAATGTTGGCTCTGGCGTTATTGAAATAGCTATTAAATATGATAAGGAAGCATATCGGTGCGTCCAGGCAGTTCAATTAGGAGAATGTATTTATATTCTCCATGCTTTCCAAAAAAAAGCCAAGAAGGGAATATCAACACCACAAAAAGATATTGATATGATAAAAAAACGCTACAAGAAAGCAAAGGAGCTTGCAAAAAATGAGCAGTAAAATTGAATTTGAAGAAAGCACTGGCAATGTTTTTAATGACCTTGGGCTTGAAAATGCTGAAGAATTACAAACTCGCGGTTTAGTAGGCTTCCATGTTGTAGAGTTATTGAAAAAAAAAGAAATGAAGCAACGAGAAATATCTGAGCTATTAGGCATTAAGCAAGCCGAAGTTTCTCATTTACTAAATGGTCATTTCAGCAGGTTTACTGTTGATAGATTATTAGATTTTTTAAAAAAAATGAATCAGAAGGTAGTAATTCAGATAAGTCCACGTTCTCAGGATGAAGCATTTCACGAAGTCAGGATTAGTGCATAAAAATTGAATGTTCAATCATGTCTGATTGAACATTGGGTGTTCAACAAGGATAATGGGCCAATCTTTTAAACAATAACCGTAAGTTTATGTTCAAATGCCCCCGCTGATCCTATAAGAAATACTCAGCTCCCGAGTACACAGTGGATGTCGAGTGTGCTATCAGCCGCAGTCTGTAATACTTACTTGACACCTTTGAGTGTATTTGTATAGGTTTGATCCGGATAAGTCTATAAGAGTTGACTTTTTGCTTAACATCTTAGAATAAAAGTATTAATTATTATCTCCTAAGGAACTCAATCCCATAAGAATTGAGAAATTTTGATAAGGAGATAATATGAAAATAATAGAGGATAATAATCAAAAAGAAAAGCAAAAAAAACATGATGATAACTCCGAGGTGTTGAATGATTTTTTCCGTTGCCTGACTATGCTGGAAAAGGCATTGGAACGTTTGGCAAGGCAAAATTGGTACGGAGAAAATCAGTATCCTGAGATTTATTTTGAAATTATGGCTGAGATTTGTTCTATGCGTGTCTGGGTTAAAGACCATAAAGTATATTCAGGTTTTGCGATTTTCAAAGAAATTTTGGTCATATTTATAACAGAAATTTCAAATCAAGTATGTATACTTATTGAAACGAGTCGTTCTTCATCGGGAAAAAAAAACCAAGAAAACTTTTCTTCAGAAGCAGCAAGCAAAAATATATAGATCTGTTGATTTGATGCTTAAGCACTTATTGGATTATCCGGCCAAATTAGATAAGTTTGATAGTGAGATATCCAATGAGCTAGAAAAAGCTCTGATCAACTCATTTGAAAATGATTGTGTTAAAAAGCGTGAATGCCGCCGTGGTTGCCTGGTTTCTCAGAGAGGTGAGAAAAGCTATATTTTCCCTTGGAGCGACTGGGAACAATATAATGAACTTGTGAGTGATAAAAAGAAATTCAAGAATGAAGTTGTCAAAGAGCTTTCAAACAACAATGAGCATGCTACGGGCCATAAACTTGGATGTAAATGCCGTAAGAACTATATAATGCGTGGATTTCGCAAAGAGCCTCGTAAAATAGTCATGCCTGGAGGTAAAAAGCATGAATTCCCTATTCGAATGGTACAATGTACGGAGTGCGGGCAGAGATTTTCATTACTGCCGAGTTTTATTCCCAGGGAAAAGCACTTCTCAATCGATATTATAGGTCAGGTTCTTAGGGGAATAGTGCTTTTTGGTCAAAGTATAATGGACCCCATAATCTGAACCAGTTGCTAAGCGACATAAGGGATGTTAAATCCAGGGTTCAAATTTAACCTGAAAGAGGAGGTCCATGAGAAAAAATTACAGCGGAAATTTTAAAACCAAAATTGCGGTGGCCATGATCCGAGAACAGGAAACGGTGGCTGAGTTAGCCAAAAAATATGAACTTCATCGTTCACTTCTTACCAGATGGAAAAAGGAGGCATTAGAGGGTTTACCGGAAATTTTGTCAACCAAGAGAAAAAACAAAAAAAACGATGATGAAAATTTGATCAATGAACTGTACAAGCAGATCGGTCAGCTCAAAGTTGAGAATGACTGGCTAAAAAAAAAGGTTGATACAGTCGGTCTCTGACAGAAGGCCTTTGATTGATAAAAATAATGAAAGGCTCAGTATTAACAGGCAGTGTGATCTGCTGGAAGTATCAAAGGGAGCACTTTACTATGAACCACGCCCCATTGATCCATATACACTTTTACTCATGGATTTAATGGATAAACAGCACACAAAGACTCCTTTTTATGGGAGCCGTCGCCTGGCAGTCTACTTGAAATCAGTCGGCCATAGGGTAAATCGTAAACGGGTACAACGGTTAATGAGAGAAATGAGAATCGAAGCCATTTACCCCAAACCCAAACTCAGCAGGAGGAATGAAAATCATAAAATATACCCCTATTTATTGAAGGGGCTGAAGATCAAGAGACCCAATCAAGTATGGAGTACAGATATTACATATATTAAAATGGGTAATGGTTTTGGGTACTTAACCGCGGTGATAGACTGGTATAGCAGATACGTATTGTCATGGAGACTTAGCAACACGCTTGAAAATACGTTTTGCATTGAGGCACTGGAGGAGGCTTTGGATATTGCTATCCCCGAAATTTTCAACACAGACCAGGGCAGTCAGTATACTGCAACAAACTTCCTGGCACCATTGATTGCAAAGGATATCAAAATCAGTATGGATTCAAAAGAACGGGCTCTGGATAACATTTTTGTGGAAAGGTTGTGGCGATCTGTCAAATATGAAGAGGTGTACTTGAAAGATTACCAAACAATGCCCCAAGCGTACAGATCATTATGGGATTACCTGAATTTTTACAACAAGGAGAGACCCCATCAGTCCTTGGCGTATGATGTCCCCGCAATATGGTATCAGCGCTGATCCGCTTTTAAAAAAAAGGAATTCTATCTGATTTGAATGGGGGCCAGCCCCCATGCCCCCGGGATTTAACGCATTAGAGACCAAAGCATGGGTCGCTGAAGGAAATGAAAAGGCAGTGCCAAGTCTGAAAAATGGCACGGCCCCATGCTTCGGTCACCAGCTACAGCGCTCGGGTTGCTTCCCAGCATTGCCCTATCCTCCGAACTGGTGGGCCTATACTATCACGGGGGCGAATAAATTCAAGCCAAAGGAGATTCTTTTGGTTTTTTACCTGAAAAGGAGCTCTTTTTTTTGTAAAGCATGACACGCTTTTCTATGATGCCCGGTTAACAAGGGTCTTAGGACTTGTGAAAACAGTATGAGGTAATAAAATGCGGTGGTCCATAACTGATAGTGGTGGAGTATGCATCAATTATCTATAAATAAAGAGTGTTAGACTGCTAAACCACTACATATTTAGCACTACCTAAAATGCAAACTAAACGTGGAGGATACTGAGGAAAAACAAAACAAAAATTACCCCCGCATCTTAAGCGGGTTCACATGAATGCTCGTATTCAAAAATTGATGCTTGACCAATTAAAACCAAAAGGAGCAAAAGGAGAGCCTAGTATCGTCTTGGAAGATATTTTGGAAAAGGCTGGTTCTAAATATTGTGAGCCTCAGAAATGATTCATTTATGATTTCAGCAATTCAAATTTTGGCCAGACAGAATAGTTGAGGATTGCCATGACAGGCTGGGAATATTTCATTAAAATGTAGCTTAAAAAAAGTTAAAATCGGTCTTGACATGGGGTCCACTTTACTATTCGAATGGTACAATGTACGGAGTGCGGGCAGAGATTTTCATTACTGCCGAGTTTTATTCCCAGGGAAAAGCACTTCTCAATCGATATTATAGGTCAGGTTCTTAGGGGAATAGTGCTTTTTGGTCAAAGCATCAGCGGTGCTTTTGAAGGTATTGGAATATGCGGGCGTAAACTCAAAAGCCGGCAGACTTTATATAATTGGATCAGATGGGCGGGAACTTTTCATCCTGCCATAGTTCTTGTAAGAGCCGGTGCTCAATGTTCCGGGTATTTTCAGGAGGACGAAGGTTTTGAAAAAGAACCAGGCCTTCGTACCTACACAGTGGTCATGGTTGATCCCCAGACTCAGGTAGTCTGGCATATGGATTATACGGATCATGTTGATGAAAAAACCCTGTGTACATCATTTGAGAATTTTTTAGAAAAGATAAATTTCAGTGTAAAGGGCATTGCAAAAGACAAGTGGCAAGCGTCAACTAAGGCTATCAAGTCGGTTTTTTATAGAGTATGGATTGGTTTATGTCACCTCCATTGCCTGAAAAATTTTGATAAAGCTCTCGTTATGTATCATAAAGAGTCAAATTGCAGTGAAAAAGACAGAAAAGAACTTTACCGAAAGTTCAAAAAGGTCCTGGATACTGCCATGTATGCAGGCTCTCTTAGAGCAAAACTGAAATCGCTGGATGATAAGTCTTTTGAGCATCCCCTGTTAAAAAAACATGTTGATGAACTTAGAGACAATGCAGCCCACTATACCTCTCATAAGCGAAGAAGCGGAATCACAAAAACGACCTCAAAAGTAGACAATTTCCTGAAAATTATTAAACGCAAATTACGGCAGGTCACAAGCTTTAGAGATAAGGATTATGCAAAAATTTTATTTAATGCAACTGCCAATATCAGGAATTTTGTACCTTTTTTATCTGGCTCGAAAAATGCCCATCAAAGCCCTTTTATACTGGCTGGAGGTGACACATATGATCTTCCATGGATGCAGGTCATGAATGTACATAATGCGTTCCTATTTACATCTAATGCATTTTAATTATAGATAATCTATACGGGTCAACACTTATAGACTTATCCGTTTGATCTATGTATTTCTAAATCAACTTATCATGGGGTAGGGAATGACATTTCAAAAAAAAAGATCCCTTCTAAATCAAGCAAGAAGAGTTTTATTAATCATTATTGGAAGTGTTATTGGGAGTATTTTTTTAATTCCTGGCTCATATTCTGCTTTACGTTTTTTTTACTTTTCAAAAATACACTATTCAATAAAAGGGATTGATATATCACATCATCAAGGAATAATTGACTGGAATGAGTTAGAGAAAGAAAAGATTGACTTTGTTTACATGAAAGCAACTGAAGGGGGAGATTTTGTTGATCCCAAATTTAATACAAATTGGGAAAAAGCATCTCACAGGCAAATATCAAAAGGTGCATATCATTTTTACAGAGCATGCAAAGGTGGCATTGAACAGGCGAATAATTTCATTTCCGTAGTTCCAAAGGCTGAGAATTCTTTACCACATGCGGTTGATATAGAATCTGTAGGAAATTGCAAGGAACCAAAATCGAAAGAAATATTAGTGAAAGAGATTGCAGAATATATCAAAAAAATCAAAGAACATTACGGTAAAACTCCAATAATTTATACCTCGAATAATTTTTATAGGGATTTTTTAATGAATGACTTTTCCGACATGAAGATTTGGATTCGAGATATCTCAAACTTCCCAGCATTACCGGATAATCGAATGTGGCACATTTGGCAATTCTCACATAATGGAAGAGTTAGAGGTATAGAAAATCAAGTTGATTTAAATGTTTTCTATGATAATAAATTAAACTTCCAAAAGTTTATTGCGGGACAAGGCTAAGGATATCCACGTTAAAATGAGGTTTAATAAAAGGTATCTGATACCAATATTTTTTACTCTGTTGATTACAATCCTGTTTGTCTTGAAGCTTGTTAGCATAAAATCAGTGCCCAAAAAAATCATTAAGGAAACTCAGATGAGGAGCGTTTCCGTACTTAACAAGACTGTTTCATACAAAATCGTCTATCCAAAAAACATGGATAAAAATAAAAAATACGATGTAGTATTAGGTTTGTCCGGAGGGGGTGCTTCAAAGTAGATGGTCGATTCCTGTTATTATGAGAGCAATCACGAAAATCCATGGATCTCCATTCAAGATAAATCAGGGGGATTGGGTATAATAATCAGGCAAATCAATTTTGCAAAATAATTTTAGATGCTTTTGTTAAAGTTCTATTTAGATAATTTTTAACTTTTTCAGGGCTGGCATGGTTGCTCCAATTCTGTCTTTCAGCAATAATACGATGTGCAATTTCAGTCTGAGTAAGTGTTGATTTGAATTTTCTGCCATTAGCAAGTGACTGAGCTATTTTGACTGGAGCATGTTTTCAAACCTCATGTATTCTCAAAACGGTATACGAATTTTCCCTTTTTTAACAAGATTATATTGACCGATGTTTTGCTATGGACTCGCTGCGCTCGTCCGTGGTGGGTTTTTTAAGGCATAAGCAGGAAGGCTTGAATAAAAAACAAGCAGGAGCGGCAATGAGGAGTGCTCCTGCTTCACTAATTAGGGCATTTTATTCAATGCCACCTGCTTCCGGCTATCCCTTGTCAGGTTTCCTCCCCAGGATATCCTGAGTCCGTTTCACCGAAACTGTAATACCTATCTTCTCTGAATTCTTCCATCCTTATATCAAACAATTCCTTAAGCATCTGATTTTCAGTATTTACCCACTTTAAGCTGATCAGAATGACGTCCATCAGCAAATATCCCATCTGATCAACTATTTTGGGCATTTTTTCTTCAAGCTCCTGTTCGTTATCGTGCATACTCCTCCCCCATATTAAAAATTTGAGTTGCCGTTTTTACCGCAACAGCTAATTGGCGGGCATGTCATCAGTGGTCTTGATTTTCAGTATCATGTCCGCATCCACTGTTTTTGCATCGCAGAACATGGCATAGGTCAGGGCCTCTTCACAGATATTGCCGATCAGTCTCGGGAACCCGTATGAGTATTCCTGTATGGCCGCTAAAGCATCTTCCTTAAATATTGGAGCTGTGCATCCGGCCCATTTAAGGCGTGATGCAATATAATCGACGGTGTCTTGCTCCGATAATCCGGTCATATGGTATCGCATTCTGATTCGCTGATTCAGAGGCTCCATGACAGCAAAATTCATCATGCGTTTTAAGTCGGATTGACCGGATAAAATGAGCAGGAATGGATCAAAGGAATCCATTTTAAAATTGGTCAGCAGCCTTATTTCTTCAAGCGGACCAGGCTTCAATAAATGGGCTTCATCAATGATGAGAACCACCGTCCGGCCCCGGTGCTCTCTGGATTCGAGAAGCTCTTTCTGGATTTGTTGATAGTTTGCACTTTTGGTAAACCGATTCTGCAATCCCAGTAAAGCGTTGATATGCCTGAGGATGTCCGTCCGATTAAGAGTGCTCAAGGGGGTATAAAGGACATTGAAAAGGTTGTCATTGAGGGTGTCTGCAAATTTCCTGATGGTAGTGGTCTTACCCACGCCGGGGTCCCCTGTCAACAACATGATACCGCCCCTGCGTTTCATATAATCGAAGCGGGCAAGGGTTTCCGTAAATATCGACGTATCAACGACATCAGCGGTTTTAATTTCCTTGTCAAACGGGTAGTGTTTAAAGCCGAACCAGGCCAGGAGATCTTTCATTTGCGCACCTTTCCCTTGGCATAAGAAATGGTTGCCTGGGCGTGGTTGGGCTTGAAAGTCCTGGCGTTTTGACGCTTATCAACGAATTTGAGGCGGCAGACCCGGATATCTTTGTCATAAAGATACAGTTCCTGATCCGCATCCACAGGATGACGAACATCAACACGCTGCCGAATATAAGCGGTAGGGACTTCAAAAATATTCCCCTTAAAGCTGATGGTCGCATCGTTGTTGACTACCCGCTCATGCCGTACAAGGAATATTTCATCCAATTCAGCCTTGGTCGGCCGGGTGATATCGGTGTGGCCGGCAGACCTGTGATACCGGTCAATGGGGCGTTCATCTATGCCGGTATGCAGTTTATGATGGTAATCTTCATGCAGCCAGACGGCGAAAGCTGCATTGAGTTCTTCCAATGTCAGTTTTTCGGTAAGGGCGGATAAAAACCGGCCCGGACCGTTCTAAAAAATCGCTCAATTTTTCCACGGGAAGGCGAATCATAGGGTTTTGAATGGATCAGTGAAATACCGGATAATGCGCAGGTTTTGGCCAAAAAATCAGAACTGAAAGACGCTCCATTATCGACATAAAGACGTTCAGGAAGTCCAAATGCCAGAAAGGCATCCTTTAATACCACGGTCAGGGAAAGAACAGTTTCAGTAGGAGCAAAGACATGCCCCACAACCATCCGGCTGTGATCATCTATGATGGCGCACAATATGGCTTTATGCGTTTTCCGGTTCACGGTTACCAGGGGGCCATGCATGAAATCCCCCATCCAAAGACAATTTATATGATCGGTTTCAAAGCTGGTCCGCTTATCCCGGCGCTTGTCTCCAAAAATTAACAACTGCTCTTCTTTAACGATGCGCAGCAGCGTATTGTAATGGATGGGTGGCTCTCCGATTTGGCCCTTTTGTGTCAGCATCTCATGGAGCCGTTTTACGGGAATATAAGGATAGGCCTTACATTGAACCTTGATGGCATCCATGACCTGCGGACTGGCTTTTCTGGGTCTGCCTTTATCGCTTCTAATTTTGGGCTTAAGGCCTTCAAAACCAAGCTTCCTGTATGCTTTGAGCCAGGACTTCAGGGTGGATACTTTGACCTTCCGGTTGCCATAGCGTGGGAATTCATGGTGTTTGCAGGCCTGGGTGCGGAAGTACTCATTTTGTACTCTTCCCGGCTCTGCCAACACAGGGCTGATCAACTTGTAACGGATCAAAGCAATTTGTTCTCGGGTCTCATTGTCCATAACACCTCCTGTAATGATATTTCTGCCAAAAAAGCGTTGTCATGGCCAATAACTTAACCGACTGAAATAAAAGGTGTTATCAATCCTGTGTCAGAATATACCCAAAAACGTCATCTCCATATCCCGGATTTACCCTGGTCAGCAGAATAGTGGTCATTTTCAACCCGTCACTTTATTTTAAGGAGGACGAATACGGTCACAGGATGTTCTACCAAATAGGCATTTTCCGGTTCGATTTAAATGATATCGTATGGCTGGCTTCATCTGGCAGGGGGCGGGGCAGTCAACACCGGTGATGATTTTAAGATACAGATAAATCGTTGTGATGATTTGCCTTGAATCAGGTTGCTTTGTCCCGGGAACGGGGAATTTTTCATGGAGAGTGTGATGTCCTCGAAGGAAACCGGCCAGTATCAATACTGCCCAGGTCTGGATCAAGTACGGTGTCACAGAACAGTCCGGGGTAAGTTCAAGGGTGGTGCCATGGTAACCCTTTTGCCCACGGCATTGAAATTCGTATACTTTGATCAGGGTGCCGATAACTGCGTCAACCGTATATTGACAATAGGGAATCAGTTGGCTGGGCAGCAAGGAAAATGTTCTCCCAGTTTTATCGCATAAGAATCTGGGGACTGGAACTTTCCCCTTTTTAAAAGGAAACAGGTCTATGGCGTAACGATAATATTCTCTGATGGGCTTGTGGCAGTCTTTTTCACCACAAATAAGGCATTGGTGTCCGACATAATCTTGAAAATTTATGTTTGAAAAATCAGCTTTGTATTCCCAGATGTCCGTATATGTGTTAATGAATTGGTGTTGGATATTTTATATCCTTGGGAAGTTGGGAAGGAGGCTATTGGCATAGACACATCCTTCCCAACTTTTTCATTTTCAGCGGTTCCAGTCAAAATATCATTGTGAATTCCATACATTGAAAAACTGAATATACGCATATCAGCGGGCAAAATAATTTGCAAATTCATAGGGAAAATTTGAAGAAATAATATTGTAATCAACAGGATAGATGCTGTTGCTTTACAACTTAGGCTTTTGCCTGTGCCTGGGATTCCTGCCAAGAGTATTCCTCTAAGTGCTGGAAGGTGCTCGTTTCCTGATTCATACGCCGTTGCTTTCTTTGCAATGAACTGTTTCAGGTTATTAAGACCACCTACAGAGCGTATATCAACAGGTGCCCAAAATTCCATCAATCCTGACTTTTTAATCATTTGAGACTTTTGGTAAGAAATTATCCTTGTTGAACAATAGCCTTTCTTTATCAGTGATAAAGCATAGGCTGTTTCTGCTTCAAATTCCGTCAAGCCTTTTGCGATTCTCGCAGCTTTCCTGTTAGGCTTAATGTTTAAAGTGCCGCATAGATCTTTTTGTAGCTCAAACAGTGCTTCTGTATCTGGTAAAGGAAGTTCAATTACAGTGTTAAATTTGTCTAATTATGTAAGTATTGGAACGATAGGGGATATCATTACAAGGGACGAACCAGAAGATTTCCAGCGAATGGTTCCTGACTGTATAGCCTGTATAATGTCAGGAATCCGTGCCTCCAGAAACAGGTGCAGGTTATGAGCTATCAAAACCGAATCCTGCTGCGTGTTTAGCCATTCAATAGCCTGAACAGGGTCACGTATATCTTCTATAATTTTATACGTTCCTGCTTTACGGATACCTTGATTGCAGTCCCAGCTATAAAATCTCCAGCCTTCACAGATAACGATCGATTCTGCTCTGCTTGGTTCCTGTGTAAGTAGGGTAAGCATGGGATAGCCTGCTTTAAGATAATCTTTTATCATTTACTGAATTCTCCATTTTGACATAAGATGGATACTCTGGTGGCATTGACCGCAGACCCAGTATTCCTTATCTTCTCCGTGTAAATGGGTTGTGATAATCCATTCTCCAGTTCTATTACAAAACTGACATTGTGTTTTTTCGATCTCCAATGGTTCCATTTCCCACAGGATATCTTGTGGAATATGAATTACATTATCTAAAATTTCTGCTTCCATAGTTTTTCTCCATTTTTTTGTGTCTTGGTTAAAATTGAGAGAACCAAATAACCCACCAGCATAAAGACGAATCTTTATTTTGATAGGTTGATATGGTTCCAGGGAGAGTTCACCTATCTATACATATAAAGTTAATATATAGATAAATTTCAGAATGTTGACTTCAATAGCCTGCTAATTTGGATACCACACAGCATTCCTTGAAAAGGGTGCTGAATGATGAAATGATTAAGTTGTTTAATCTTCATTCTTTACTATTTATATCTTTATGAGAATGGTGAAAATGACGGAAAGGAAGAGAAATGCTGGAAGGGTTGAAGACTTGAATTTTCTCCCCAGGGGATAATTTTGATGATGCTGGAGTTGAATGGAAGAAAATATTTGAAGATGAAAAAAAGATGGAAGAGAAGGTTCTGGGATGGATGGGGAAAGAGCATTGGAGATTAGAAGATGCTGCCGTTAAATAAGCAGGATAAGGATTGTGATTAATTACCCATGGAGATAGTGCTTATAGGGTTTGATCTCCGGCTATCCTGCATAATGATGGCAGGCTTTTGCGGTCATGGTTATCCCAAATCACAAATTGTGGGGTGTGTTATCAAAATATTGAACTATGGATATCGATCTTTCTTTGACTGGAGGCAATTTTATGTTCCTTTATCGGGATTCTAATCCCCTTTAGTCAGTCCAGATTTTCATTCACCAGCGTTCTAAGCTTTCCAGAGCAGTGGAAAGTAGCTACTCTCCTGGCAGGCAGGGGCATGGCTTGATTGGTTGCCGGATTTGTACCCTTTCGGGCTTTTTTCCCGAACACAGAATTTCCCAAATCCACTGATCATGACATCCTCTCCATAGGACAACATGGACTTGATGATTGCTAACATTCAAATAGTGTAACGCCTTACCCCAGAATCACTGACAAAATAGTGTAACGCCTCCCAGGTAGTACCCCGCCGCCATACCCCGCCAATCAAATTAATAGATCATACCCAGCTTACCCCGCCGTTACCTCGCCGCATACCCTGCCAATCAAATCAATAAACATACCCAGCTTACCCCGCCGTTATCCCGCTACAGATTCACAAGAGAATGAAAATTTGCTTTTATACTTTCTATGACTTGAATCTTGGAGAAAATATAATGGCAAAAAGTTCCCGTGGAAAACGTCCTTGTGCAATTTGTCGAAAATGGTTTCAACCGGATGTGAGGCAAAAGGGACGGCAAAGGACCTGCAACCCGGCCTGCCGAAAAGAACTCCATCGAAGACAATGTGCAAAATTGAACAAGAAGAACCAATCGGATAGCAAAAACAACTACCTGGCAAAAAAACTTGAAGATGCCGTAAATCAGGAAAAACCCAATCCCGCAGTTGCTACAAAATTGTTACAAAGACAGACAAAGCCTGCACTGCCATTTGAGGTCATTGTGGCAGAATATGGAATAAAAGCTGCTATCGTTATCCAATATCTGGTGATCCAAATTACCGCCCATTGCAGACCCCATAAAGCCCCATGAAATCGGCAGACTAATCGAAAACGACTTTAAGAGACATGACCAAGCTAAACCCTTGTAATATAGGCGAATATGAACAGAGTAATCCATTGTTGATTTCAAGAGGCATTATAGGCACAAACCACTGCAAATAAAGGGGATACCACCAAAGTAATCCCAATTCCAGTTTAAGAGGCAACAGACAGAATTCAGGGCTGGTGATATAAGATAGGTAACTGAAAATTCAAAGAGGAGAGGTGACCCATGAACAAGAGATTCTCATCCCAAGAATTGTTTGAGTTACGAAATAACATCCCTGTGGATATTCTGATTCGAGATCATTTGCAGATTCCATCAAAAATCAGAGACGGCTTTTTTCGTTTTCTATGCCCCTTTTGTAACGAATTCCAAACCGCTGTAAATCCGGCAACTAATTTGGCCAGGTGCTTCCGCTGTGAAAAAAATTTCAATACTATAGATCTGGTCATGGTTGTCAGGAGATATGGGTTCCGAGACAGTGTCTTGTATTTAAAAGAACTGGGTAGGCCTTCCCAGATTCCGACAGGGGATCTTACGGCTCTTGCCGCCAATGTCGGCCAATCCATGCCGGGAAAACCGTAGCAATGGAAAGGTTAAATGAGTTGGAAACAGTTATTGCCCATAATCAAGAATGTTTTTGCCAAATTGGCCAGGCATTGAAAGAGATAAGAGATGGGCGGCTGTATAAACAGGCCCTGTTTGAAACGTTTGAGGCATATACCAGGGCAAGATGGGATATAGGCAGATCCCAAGCATATCGCCTGATTAAATCCTATGAAGTTATCCGGAATTTGTCGCCAATTGGGGACAAATTGTCAGTCAATGAATCCCAAGTCCGTCCCCTGGCTCAATTGGAGCCTTGTGAACAGCGAAAGGCCTGGAAGGATTTCATGAACAGCAATATTGAGTTAACGGCACACAACATCAGAAAATTCATTGATGCCAGGAAACCCAAACCACAAAACAGACCAGACTTGAGTAACCAGATCACAGACGAGTATATGGAGGCAATAAAAATCATGCTTGAGCAAGTTCGAGTGGCTCAGCATGTTCATTGGCAGGATACCTCTCAACAGGCCGCATTGTTATGGAACAGGGTTATACGTGAGAAAATCCTGTCAAAAGGGGCATGTAATGAATAATCTGAGTATTGATGAGCACTTTAATTTGCTACTTTACAAAAAAATTATGAATAAAACCGGATCTGCCAAGAGACGGGCCAAAAAATATTACAAGGACCACTACAAGAAAACCGGCATCATCCCCGCTCTCCTTATGCTGGCTGAAAAAGGGATTATGGAAGGCAGAAAGTGCAGCGGGCGACCCCGCTCCATAGATGAACAAACCAAAAGACGATTTATAGAAATGGTCAAGGCCTCCTGTGACCTATCGTCCCAGGGATTTGTTTTTATCACCAGGAAAGCCAGGACCATTAAAAACTATCATTGTTGGCTTGAAGAAGAGATGGGTAAACCCATCAGTCTTCCGGGGCTAAGGCTATGTGCAAAGAGGGAGAATCTTAAATTTTATCTGGAAAAGGAGAATTATGAAGAGGAGCCTGCACCTCCCCATGCCTTTAAGTCGGAACCAGTATTTAATTTGATCCAAATGGACGGATGTAAGTTTAGATATTTGAAAATTAAAGATAACAATGGTAAGTGGCAAAAACCTCAGGTAATAGAGGCCTTTGACACCGGGTCCCGGTATATGTTTTTTTTGAGGGCTTATTTTACCGAAAGCAGCCTCAATTCTGTGGATCTGTTTACTCGATTTTTACTCAGAACACCGTTTCCTCAACAAAAAATCAAGTTCAGGCCGGACCAGGCAGGTGGTTTTTTAAATCTCAATGTTTTTGAGATCAAAGAAGACGGCATACTGTTGGGAGAAGCTCTTGCCAGGAAACCTTTTGAGAAACCGCACGAACCTGAAACAAAGATGCTACCCGATGAGCTTGATATGATCATCGCTCTCTTGGAAGAACACAACATGGTCGTCTACCGGCCCACCTTGATTGAGGTTTATCACAGGGGGCTCACCCTGGCCCGGGCCAAACAGGTTTTTCATCACAATCTGCCAAGATATTCAGTTTACAATAAAAAGGTAAGGTTACCGGAAGCAGAAAAAGGGGCCGCATTGTTCCGTGCATTTATTCTTGATTGCAAAAGATCTATAGATTCGAATTATGTGGCTACTTATGCAACCAACGGAGATTTAGATTTTATAAGTGATAAACGTCGAGTATCCTATCTGAGCGCCACATATAACAGGATCTACCGAGGTCAAAGTGTTCTTATTGAGGGTGATTTTGGAGCAGGTAAAACCCGGTTTTTACAATTATTGCGGCCAAAAAAGCTCCATACTGTATGGGTAGAATCCCTGTTCAACATACACGAGACCCTGGCTGCAATACTCAGAGAGTTGAATTATGACACCAAAGCCACCTATCGCAGGACACCCCAGTACCTGAAAATAATTTGCAACCTCTCCAACTGTTTTATTATTATCGATGAAGCCAACGATCTGGATACCCGGGTTTGGCCATATCTCAAACGAATTATTGATGCTGGTGTTCCCATTGTATTGGCCGGACTACCAAAGGTAAGAACCTATTTGAGCCACAACCATCCAGACATACTCAGCCGGTTAAAAACCCTTATTCTATACCCCATTGTTAGCGGCGGCGTGAAAATGTCATAAAATGCCTGGTTTGAAAATGTGTGTTTAAAAACGGCCGGCAGAGTCCTCTTTTGGAGTCTACCGGCCATAATATTTAGTCAATCTTTTCTTTTCGCATTCTGTAGCTGTCACCTTCGATAACAACCGCCTCGGTATGATGCAGTAGTCTGTCCAGCAGAGCGGATGTCAGTGTGCTGTCATTGTTGAAGATAGCCGGCCAGTCTTGGAATACTCGATTTGTAGTGATAATGATTGATCCCTGTTCGTATCGTTGAGTTATAATCTGGAAGAGGAGGTCTGCACCGGTTTTATCAATAGGCAGATACCCCAGTTCATCCAGCACCAACAAAGATGGCTTTAGATATTTTTTCAACTCCTGCTTCAATTGGCCTGCATGCTGTGCTGCCACAAGATTATTGACGGCATCAATGGCAGAGATAAACAGCACATTTTGATTTTTGAGACAGGCCTGGTATCCAAGTGCTATGGAGATATGTGACTTTCCCAAACCGACGGATCCGATAAGAATTACATTGCTTTTGTCTTCGATGAACTTCAGGCGGAACAGGTTTTCAATCTGAAGTCGGTTGATTTTTCTGGGCCATGACCAGTTGAACTGATCCATTGTTTTAACAACCGGGAACCGAGCCATACGGATTCGACGTAGTATAGCCTTATCCTTTCGCAGCCCGGCCTCCTGTTTGATCAGTTCTGATAAAAAATGAACATGGGTCCATTGTTTTTGAGCGGCTGTTGTCGCCACAGCCTCATAATTTTCCCTGATATACGGCAGTTTCAGATACGCCAAATGCGTCTCAAATTCATTCATGATCACCTCCGGTTTTGTATACAGACAGATCAGGTGGATCAATGGTCAGGTTCAACAAATCACTGCTTCTGGTGACATGCAGTGCGCCGGGTTCGTGGGTCATGCGAAGCCGCTGCTCCAGTATATTGGTGATGTACTCGCTTGAAAACGCATCAAATTTAATGGCATCTTCAATGGCCAGGGCAACCTGTTCTCTGGGATAGATTTCGCTGAGTGCAACAATTTTACGAATATGATGGAAGGGGTTGAACCGCCGCTGTCCCAACTGCTGATAATATTCCGGAGCCTTGTCAGACAGGGATAAGAATCGCATGTAAATGGCCTGGTCTGCGGCTTTTTTCCGTTGTTCCAGCAGTACTTTGGAATGGTCTGGGTTCTGGATATCTTTTTTCCGGTCATAACTTCTGACATGCCTGGGCACCAGGGTATTGTCATGATAGATGCACAGGTGATCCGGATATTTTCTCAAGGCGAGCCTGACACCGGCCAGTTGGGCAGGGACCGTGTACCGGTTGTCGTCAAGACTGACCCTGTACTGGACAGACGCCCGTACCTGACTGGTCTGACCGATATCATAAGATGAGACCGGCAACCCTCGAAGATAGGGTTTTTCATCTTCAAACATATCTATAGGGCGCTTGCCGGTTTCTTTATGCATCCTGACATTGGCCACCGTATCCAGCCATTGCTTCGCCAGCGGTTCCAATACGCTGAAATCGGGTATATTCAGGCCGCTCAATAGATTCTTTTTGACATACCCTACCGCGTTTTCCACCCGGCCTTTTTCGTTTCCTTTTCCCACGTTGCAGGCCACGATTTGAAAGCCATAATGACTGGCAAAATCAAGATACCCCGGGTTGAACACCGGGCCGGTTCCTACGGTTCTTTTCAGCACAGCGGATTTGAGATTGTCCACCATGATTTTTGCGGGAACCGAACCAAAAAAGCGAAACGCATTCTGATGACAACCCAAAAAATGTTCCATGGTCTGGGATAAGGTAAATTCAATATACATCAACCGGCAGTAACACAGCACCATGACAAAAAAACTCAACCTTCGAAAGGTGGATCCTACACGGACCGAACCATACGATCCCCAATCCACCTGGGCGCATTCACCCGGTGCAAATACCAGTTTCAAAAAGGGCTTTACTTTGGGTGGCCGGATTTTCCTGACATAATCTTCAACAATGGTGATACCGCCTTCAAACCCGCCTTCCCTGATACGTTGAAAAATCTGCCTTGCGCTGTATGGATGGGTTTCCAGCAGCCTGATAATCTGGTCTTTGAACGGATCCAGCTTGCTTTTTTTGAAGGCTGTTTTTCTGGGACGATACTTTGTTTCATTGGCCCAAAAGGCTACGGTCCGTTGATCCAGGCCAAGCTTGGCTGCGATCTGGGTGTATCGCAACTGATCCTGGGTGTAATAATTTCTGATCTTCAGATAAGTCTCATAATCAATCATCGGCCACCTCCTGTCACACTGGCAAATACGTCTGCCAGGCTCATCAACTGCCCCGAACCCCGTGGGGCGATCCGGGGCTCCAGGCTGAGGACCTGGTATATCGGCTCCTGCCAGGCAATCAGGTTGCTTTTTATCAAACCGGATCGAGCCTGGCTCAGGGTCTTCATATCCATGTTCAACAGCTTAATGATGGATTTATCCGCGTAATAGCTCAGCCCTCGGGCATCCGCGACACAGACCAGGAACAGATATAAGGCCAATTGTTCATGGCTGCATGACTCAATGTACCGCTGCCGGACCAGCTGATGATCAATCCAGCTGAAACTTTTGGGGATTTTACGGATTCTGTTTTTCAAAACCGGTTCTTTTACAATCATGTTTATCTCCTTTGTTTTGGGGTTGGGACAATAGAACTTCCTGTCCGAATTGTTCCATACGAAGGAGGGTTTTGGCTATGTCATCTTGTAACGTTGAACCAATAAAGCTGGATATTAAACCTATTATTACAGTAGGTTGTGAAGCTAAGTGATCTTGTAACGCATAAGATGACTGTGCGGAAATATCCTCTTTATTTTTAATAGGTTGCAAAGGCAAGTGATCTTGTAACGCTATCGAAGATTTTTTGCGCCGACTATAACCCGGGTTCTTTTTACGCCATCTTTGAACCCGCTCCACATTATCAGGACCAGAAAAATATCCCTGGTTCTCGGGCTTGTTTAACCATTTTTTCTGACTGGCCGCCTTGCTGGCTTTTCGACACTCAGGCTTTCGGCAATATTCTTGTTTGTTGACATTTCTAGGATCGGGGGAGAACAATTCATTGCAATGACGGCATTTTCTCTGTTCAGTTTCTCTCATTCACAACCAACCTCCACATATCATTGTCCAAAATGTGGATATGGTTATGCCTGAAAAAAATTGTCAGGGGAACAGGAAGAAAATGAAGAAAATATGTTTAAAAAATTGAGATCAGGAAGAAAATAAAAAGGAAGAAGATACATCTTCAAACCAGGAAGAATATGGCACTTTCAGGTCGCCCCTCACACCCCATAGTAGTTGAGGATTTTATTGCAAAATGCAATGATATCCAGCAGGAAGCCGTAGAGCAAATCTATATGGCCGTCAAAGGCGATATGCGAAAATTTGAAGAAATATGCACAGACTGCCGGGACAGGGCAAAGGAATTGAATCATAAATTTGTTGACATCAATCTCGCCCTGGAATTTATATCTGACCTCCCCCCTCAATAGCTTTTTCTAACAACAACCTGCCTGCTTGATTAAAAACAGGTCATCTCCGATCCATGGGAGATGACCTGTTTGTGTTTTCTCTTTGCTCAGATACATCCGTTGATCCCAATTTTAACCTGAGATTACCTGCAAATCGCTGAATTACTGGTAATTTTTGAGATTCTTTTGTGGCGTTACACTATTTTGTAAATTTGTTTATTTTTAAAACCAACCCTAACTTGCTTTGTTTAAAGGGAATTTAAGTAAACACAGGAAATTTGAAGGGTCAAAAAAGCGTTACACTATTTGCATCTCATCATTGCCCTAAAATGGTCTGCAATCCGAAATGGATATATTGATATCGAATTGAGCAGGGTGAGAAATGAAGAGAAGAGAGATCTAAAGACTGTGAGCAGCGAACGGTCAATAAAAATGCGACCTTCACTGCAACAGATCCTCGATCAGCAAAGGGAAATGACAAAGGAATTCAATAGTGAGTATGTTTTTGTGAATTTGGGTGGTAGGCCTATTCTTCAAGACAAGTTGAGGGAGCTTTGGAGCAGAGCGATGAAAAAAAGTGGCCTCATTTACCGAAGAATGTACGAGACGAGGCATACTTTTGCATCATGGGCATTGGAGGCCGGTGAATCCCCCCAATGGGTTGCGGATACAATGGGTCATGCAAATAATGCAATGGTCTTCAAAGTATATGCAAAATATATTCCCAACTTGACAAGGCAAGATGGTTCCGCCATTGAAAACCAAATTAAAGAAAACAGAAAAGAACTTGGTTAGTCACAATGATAGTCACAATCATGAAATCCAAGTGCTTTTATGAGACACTAACTATTGAAATAATTAGAAATATTAATGGTGGAGGCGGCGGGAATTGAACCCGCGTCCGAAGGCAGTCAGCAGTGACTTCTACATGCTTATCCTGAACTTTATATTTAACTGACAGTCTCTTTCAGGAAAGATACTTGGCAGTTTAGCCTGAAAAATTTAACCACTTAAACGACAGGCACCTTTAAGAAGCTGTCCCGCATAGTCGACGCCCTTTACTGAAACCTGCAGGAAAAATCTCAGCAGGACGGAAGCTGCCTTTAAGCAGCTACAGCGTAATTATAATCGTCTGCGATTACTTTAATATTCCGATGATTTTACGAGCCAACGAAAACTCGGCATGCTATCAAAGCCTCGTTATCTCCGTCGAAGCCTTTTCGCCCCCAAATTTTAAAAGATCAATAATTCTTAATAGTCTAAAACTATATGATTGAAATATTTCCTATTACATCTATGACTTGTTTAATATTATATATATTATTAAATGCAATGTCAATACCACTATGGCTTGACCGAATTAAAGAGATACTGAATTAAGCCCTTAAAGCCATATTTTATAGGAAGAATTTATTCATTTTTAGTATCTTATTAAATGGGTCAAGCCATAATTTCATAAAACAAGTCTTTACCTGGAATAGTTCTTCCTCTGTCGATCAAGTTCCCGTTGCATATCTCTATTTCTTATGCTATCCCGTTTATCGTAAATCTTCTTTCCCTTTGCAAGTCCTATTTGAACCTTAATCTTACCGTTTTTAAAGTAAACCTTAAGCGGCACAATGGTAAACCCCCTCTCTTTTACTTTACCGATAAGCTTATTGATCTCTCTTCTATGCAGTAATAATTTTCTTGAACGAAGGGGATCATGATTGCCATAATAGGCATATTTATATGGTGTGATATGCATCTGTTTCAAAAACACCTCACCATTTTTTATATCTGCATAGGAATCCTTTAAATTTATACTGCCCTGGCGAACAGATTTTACCTCAGTTCCCACAAGCACAATGCCAGCTTCAATTTCATTGGATATATGATAATCGTGCCTGGCTTTTTTATTGTTTGCTATGACTTTAATATGATCTTTTTCCATATGAATACCTGTAACAACTATCTATTATACAATCTAAAAATTGAACATCAATATTTTTTTTAGCGTAGTGTTTTTAATCCTGATTTCCTCTTTGCGGAAGAATATTGTAATACCTGTTTTCAACAAACCGGACAATTTCCGCAGTACGCTCCATGATTAGAAGTTGCTTGGCCAGTTCTTTTGTTTCCTGGAAATTTAATTGTCTTATCATCTGTTTAACAATAGGTATAGAAGTTGGATTCATTGAAAACTCTTTTAAACCAATGCCCATTAGAAGTGGAATATTAATTGGATCTCCTGCCATCTCACCACACATAACCACATCAATTTCTTTTTTTATAGCTGCATCTACAACCATCTTTATCATTTTTATGATGGCAGGATTCATTGGTTGATACATGTGTGCAACTTTTCTGTTTCTTCGATCAATAGCAAGAGAATATTGAATCAAATCATTGGTGCCTATACTAAAAAAATCCACATGGTCAGCCAAATATTCCGCCATTATAACTGCAGAAGGCACCTCTATCATAATACCGAGAGGTATATCTCGGTTAAACACCATCTCTTGATCCTCAAGCTCCATAATAGCTCTATTCAATATTTCTTTGACCTCTATGATTTCCTCAACACATGAAATCATGGGAATAAGGAGTTTTATATTACCGAATGCCGCAGCCCTTAAAATTGATTTAATCTGGGTTAAAAAAATTTCCTGTCTCTGGAGGCAGAAGCGTACTGCCCTAAGCCCAAGAGCTGGATTCTCTTCTTCATTGGATACCATGTAGGGCAAAACCTTATCCCCGTTAATATCAAGGGTTCTAATAGTTACCGGCTGGGGGGTCATAAGTTCAACAAGCTCTTTGTATTTTTCGAACAACTCTTCTTCAGTTGGAAATCTTTTAAGATCAAGATAAATAAATTCTGTTCTGAAAAGACCAATGCCATCTGCCGTATTGTCCCGCACGGAAACAACTTCTTCCAGAAGTTCAATATTAGCCATGAGGCTGAACTTGCATCCATCCGTGGTCACTGCGGGGAGATAACTTTCCCTGGCAAGCATTGCACGGTACTCTTCATATCTTGCCCTGCGTTCCTCATAGCTGAAAAGAGTATCTTCTTCAGGATGAATAATTAATATACCAGCAGAACCGTCCACGATGAGGATATCATCATTTTCCACGCAATGGGTTGCATTACCAAGGCCCATTACAGCTGGAATATCAAGGGATTTTGCAATAATACCTGAATGGGAATCCTTTCCTCCCCGATCCGTTACAAAGCCCTTGATGCGCTCCAATTGTATCTGGCTGGTATCACCCGGTGAAAGATCATGAGCAACCAGTATAACACGCATATTTATGTCGGAAATCTTTATATCCTGGGCACCCACAAGATGGCGCATTACCTGTTCTGAAACCTGGACGATGTCTGCAACCCTTGATTTCAAGTATGGATCATCAACTTTTTGAAACATGTTCTTGACCTGGCTTGAAACCTTTTTAAGTGCCCACTCTGCATTAATTTTATCCTGGCTGATGGTATCAATGGTTTTGCCGTAAAGCATCTTATCTTTAAACAAAACCATATGGGTTTCCAGAATATTGAGATGGCTGCTTAAATCATTATTTAATGATCTGATAATTTCAGCATGTTCATCCTTGGCCTGTTTAACGGCATTTTTAAATCTGTTTATCTCCGCCGTCACCCTGTCTTCCGCAATGGGATATCTTTTAATAATATCTACTCCCTCACGGTCAACTATGTACGCCTTTCCAATACATATCCCAGGTGCACCGGCAATGCCTGTTAAAACAAGTTCCTTTTTTTCGGTTTCAGCCATCTGTATTTTCTCCAAACCCTAACTCAAAAAAATCTATTATGGAATTCAGTATAGGAATATCCTCATCAACTTCAACCTCAAGTACAAGCGTTTTCCCCTTTTTCCCATTAATTGTAAGAATATCTATGACACTTGAAGCATCAGCCCTGTAGTCTCCATCTTTGATCCAAACAATGTTTTCGGCTTTTAGTGCAAGTTTTGTAATCATTGCAGCGGGTCTGGCGTGAAGCCCAAGTTCGTTAATTATTTTAACCTTACGTGATAGTATAGTTGATTCTGTCAATTTTTTTCAGGTGCTTTCAATAATCAGTTGATTTACATATTTCTCAAACATTTTAACCAGTATATTAGCCTTTTATGGCTAAAATGTCAATATATTGAAGGGAGCCGCCTTCAAGCTTGCCTGCACCAGGTTTTCATGTATAATGTAAATTATATTTTATTGTGCCTTTAAGTAAGGGCACTGGTCTTACACTATTCCAGCATACAACCAATTGTGGTTCGAGAGTATTAAAAAACACAATATTTTGTTATTTTTTGATACTTTAGAACGGTGTAAGCCCAGTAAGTACCTAAGTGAGTCGTAACTTCTAAATTCCCATACCAAATGTGCTGTATTAAACTTTAATCCAATACTACATATGGTATTAATTCATAGAATGAATGACTGATTAGAGGTATAGATGTCAGTAAAAAAAGAAAAGAGGAGAGAAAAATGAATAAAAATATCATTTTCGGCAAAAGCACATGACCGTTTACCACATCTGCTCGTGAAGCATTTACCAAAAAGAATATTGACTTTGAATATGTTGATGTTGTCAAAAATCCCTTACAGCTTGAAACCATGCTCAACTATTCCAGCGGCAACAGAAAAGTTCCGGTTATTGTTCAAGGAGATAAGGTTATTATAGGATTTGAGGGGAAGGGGTGAAAAGTCTGATTTTATCGGCTGTATGCCGGTTATCATAAAAATGAGTAAAATTCATGGCATCTGGTTACTTGTCAGTATCTGGATGCCTTTAAAACAACCGCACTATAACATATCCTCGGTTGGATACATCTCATAACATACTGTAATCTAAATAAAATATGATTCTGATTTTGGCAGTGCTAAATATGTAGTAATTGGACAATTTGATACTCGTTATTTATAGATACTTGATACATACTCCACCAATACCAGTTATGGACCGCCCCTGATTTTTTAGATCTCAATTTTTTCATGTGAATAAATTCAATAAGTTATACAAAAATGATCGAAAGGTTGGCAACATATTTTACACATTGCCTTTAGCTTCTACAATGGGGTTTGATGCTACCTGAATAGAGGAGGTATAATTTTTTATAACATCTTGGATATCGCAAGAAATATCAACAAATTTAATACCATAGGATAAAATAAAATTTTTCCTTTTCATATTTTTGATGGTCCCTGAAATGGTAACAGGGATTGTCGTTCCCGGAAAAAAGACTTTTATTTTAAGAGAATCGTTTAACCGGGCAATATAATTTTTTTCAAATTTTTCGTACACAGCTTCAATTCTGCACCCATTTACGTTAAGATCAATAATAACTGCTTTTTTCCATGCTCCCCTGAAAAAAATCTCTGCTGGAACTTTACAGCTTATTCTTGATTCCGAGCGTAATCCTTTGCTCAAAATTTTGTCTGGATACTCAACCACAAAAACACGAATTGGTTTTGAGATTTTTTCAATTACCTTTGTAGCAAAAATAAAAACATTACCCTTGTGGGGATATTGTACTGTAATTTTATTACCATCAAGACTTTTATGCCGAATTGTGGAATAGGGCTGGGGATATGTTATAAGAAGATACTCATTTTTTGCCAAACCTACAAAGAAACTCATCATGGGGATGGCAATCCCTTCTATGCTCATATTAAGCTTAGTTCCACAGACGATATCAACATCTTTAGCAATTTTCTTGTTAACTTTTTCTGAAATCGTATTTTTTGTACTCTGACGACTCTCATTATCTTGTACCGGTTTATGGTTATTTTGGGTATCTGTTTTAATATCTGTGCTATCTTCCTGAACATTTTTAACAGCAATACTGTTATACAGCCTTTCCCTGAGTTTAAGCAGCACAGGGTTTGCCTTGTTTAAAAAAACGGTTAAAGTTTCATTTATTTCATTAAACCGCTCCTCAGATAATTTTCCCTTGTTCGCCTTTAGCTTTTCCAACTTTTCTTCAGCATTTGCAACAGATTTAAGAAGGCTTTCATATCTGTCTGCAAGTTCGGTTTCATCCTTAAGAGCACGTTCCTTAAATTGGGTATTATCATTTGAAAACACTTCTATTTCTTCAGGTTCTTCAAAATTATTTTTCGATTTCCATTGCAAAATATCACTGAGGGGCTTGAAAATTTTTTTTGTCATGCCGGCTCCAGGAAACATTTTGTTATTCCTCCATCAATTTTCAATCAAAATTTGAGAAAAATTATCGGTATCCTTCATATTATCCCAAAAGTAGTTGACACTTTTTTTGAGATAAGCCTCTAAAAATGGGAAGATTGATTCAAAAAATGTAAACTGGCAAATACAGAATGCCAAATTATTTTTTTGGAAAAAAAAACTTATTGTTTTCCGGAAATTTTTCCATTTTAAGATCTTTTTTTAATTTTATTACGGCATCGTCTATGGGAACTCCTTTTCTTTTGAAAAAAGAGTGGCAGAACATCTCTCCCCAAGAGTTGAGATAAACTGCTGAACATTCTGTAATTTTTTTTTCTTTTTTTTCAGCTCGGTCACCACGGTCGGCGCACAGGTTCATGGATACGAAAATAGATTGTATCCTTACTCTGGAAAGCAATGCATATCTGTCGATTTCTTTTTCCATGTCCTTTTTAAAAAACAACTGCATGGCATTGAAAAGAGATTTAATATTATCACTGGTTACAAAGGTTGGGTTAGGCACAAGATTTACTATGGTATTATTGGAAAAAAGTTTATTATTCACGAGCCACGCACCAATTTCTTCAATGCTTGCTGCCTGTTTCAAGCATTCTTCTACATAATTTCCCTTTTCTCCTGATTTATGAATAAGTTCCCAAAAATGTTGTCTGGGGCCCTGATTTTTATATTGAAGCCATAATCCTTTAAAATGATCATCACTCCTTGAAACAAGCAGCACCTTTTCAATTTTTTCCGGTTTGTTTTTGTCAAATTCTACAATCATTTTACGCCCGATAATGGTTCTGTCATTGGGAGTAATCAATGATTTTTCTTCAACGACCCGCTGTGCAGAAACTTTTCTATATGTTCTTATCATATACTGCTCAACACTATGACTCAACTGGGCTATTTCACTATAATTCCACGCTTTAAACCTGCCTAACTTAAGTACCTCCCTCATACTCCAGCCCCACTCATCCATACATTTTCCAATAAGAATACTGCGTAGGCCAAAGAGAGTATTGTCTAATTCCGATTCTTTTTCAATACCTGCTTTAAGAAAAAAACAACGCAAAACAAGATTCCTGGATTGATTATCCATTGTCATGCGATAGTAAGCCACAAGGCTTTTTAATAAAATATAGTAGGGATCGTTTTTCGTCAGGTCAAACTGCAAACCAGGTTTCATCCATTCATCCTTAAACTGATTGCACAAAAGGATCCTTCTGTCTCTTGAATACATATACTTTTCTAAAAGTCCCATTTTCAACACGGATTTAAACGGGCTTTTCAGGAGTTTGAACATCTGCCAGATGGATGCACCAAAATATTCTCCTTCAGGAATATCATGAATATCCCCGAAATTCAGATATCTGCAATTAATACATCTATCACAAAGAAAACCATTGGTTTCTGAACATCCTTTTTCATCACAACCAGAAATGGTTTTAAAAATCAGATCATAGTTCTGTCTGCTCACAGCGGTTGAAAGGGTGCACCAGAATGGAATCTTTCCTGCCACATGTATCATGGTTCTGTAAAACTCTTCCTTCAGAAGCCTTCCCTGGGCAGAGCCTGAGCTTTCATTGTCGGAATGACCAAAATCATTTTTAGCAGCATCATTTATGTCCACAATGAAAAAATGAATCTCTGTATTGAATTCACAGGCTGCCCAGCTCTCTATTTTACGAAGTTTTTTACGAAACCTGAGCATGGTTTCAAAATCAAACCGCTCTTTTCTAATACATACCCAGTAATCGATGTCTGAATATAAAGACTGAGCAATGGAGCCTATGCTGCCTATGGTAAAAAGGCTCTCTATAAACCATTTTCTTTCATCATCATCATCTTCTTCTTTTTTTTCTTCTTTTTTGATAAAAACCTTTGACATGTATTCCCTGAAAAGAACTTCTGTCTCATGGGTAGGTGTATATTCAGCTATTCCCTTGGGAGTATTCTTTTCAGCCTCAAAATGGGTCCTGTCCGGACTGCCATAGCGAATGGAAGGTCTTATCAAATCAATATTTTCATGGATCAACATTGGAATAAGTTCAAATAGGTCCGCCTGGTGGGGTTTAAAAAAATCAAAAGCTGTTAAAATAGAGGACTGATTCTTGCGCAAAAACATTTTTCTTCCATAATGAACAAGTTCAGTATAAAGAAGCTTATTCAATGATAAGAAGATATCTTTATCGGGTAATAATAGCATAAACTCATCAAACATATCCCTAATGCTAAACTGAAAAATTCTTGAATTCAGATCCGAGTTTTCCATCTCGATATGACTTATGGATTTAGGTGAAAATTTAGTAAAAAGGGCTGAAACACCTGAGAAATCGGTTCCCACGAGATTACATTGGGAAAAGGATACCAAGGACAAATCACTGGAAGCAAAAGTCGAACCGGAAAGATCAGATTCTTGAAAAGAAGTGCTTGAAATCACAGCTCCTGCAAAAACAGATTCCGTAATTACTGATGATTCAAAGAGGCAGATGTGAAAGGAAGCTCCAATGAAACTGCAATCGACAAAACTGCTTCCTTTTGCAATCACACCAAAAAAAACAGCATTATCAAAGGAAACTGAAGTAAATTTTGAGCCTGAAAAATCACTTTGATAAATAAATGCGTTTTTAAAAGAAAAATAGTCAAAAGTTGAGTTGGAAAAGTCAGATTTTTTTATTGTGCTTTTATTGAAAATTCCAGGGGAAAAGAACACGCTGGAAGAAAGGTCAGCCTTCTCTATTATGTCTCCCTCAAAATTTACGATTTCAGAGGATGTAGCCTCTTTCAGGCTAAAGAATTTTTGTTCCAGTGTTGTTATACCATCCCCTCCTCCAAAAATATTTTTAAAAAAGCTTTTTTTCTCTTTTGGTGATTCTTTGGAACTTTCAATAAGCTGGGGGGGCATTTCAAACTGAGACCTGCTCTCTTTTTTTTCCTGTTCAATAGAATTGTTCAATAATTGAATCAACCGATTGACTGTAGTTTTAATAATTTCATTTTGATGATCAGTAAAGCCTTCCAAAGCCCTAACGACTCTTTCCGGCCGCTTTTTTATTACAGCAAATAAAAGAGCCTGATAAAAAAATTTGTTATATTTTAAAAATCTAAGGGGATCTTCTGCAAGCTCCCTGATAAAAGCGTAGGTAATAAAGGAAAAGGATGACAGTTCTTCGAGGATAATTGGGATTAAGGATTTATTGTTCTTACGCACTCTTATTTCAAGGCTATAAAGAGGGATCCCTCCTGCAACTACCAGTGCCTTAAAGGCGGCCATGGCTTCCGGCAAACGTGGACTCCAGACTTTTTTAAGCAATATCTCTGAGAGTTCCGAATATATACCGGCAGAAGATATTTCAACGGCATTCAGCCCGGCCATGCGAACTTCTGGTTCCTTGTCCGTCAAAATCTTTTCGACAATTAATTTTGGAGAAATCTTTCTTGAGAGCATAGCCAGAGCCTTTACTCCGTTTACTCTTTCTTCAGTAATGTTGGATGATAACTCAATGGAGATAACATCATCAGGGTCTCTTAGCCTGGGCGGGATATTTTCCAGGAATGGATCAACTGAAGCTCTCATATCAAAAAGCCATGCATAGAAACCTATGACAGCCTTCCTGTCCTGAATCCCCTTTAATAATGCCTTAAAATGTTCAGCATTTTTTCTTCTGGCTGACGGGCTTACTTTGGTGTACTGATAGACAAGTGTAAGTCTTCCTTTGTCGGGAATCGTACTTATGATATTTTTCAGTGTCTGCATGGAGACAACGTCACTCTGGCAGAATTTCCAGGCATAATAAGGGCTCCTACCGCCGGACTCCAAAAGAATCCCAAGGTATAACCTGAGTTCCTGAATGGTGAGATTGGAGTGAAGTTTTTTGTAAATAGCTACGGAAAAAAGAGTGGACTGCAAAATGCCGCTGTTATCCTTTGTGTCCTTTAGAATAACATTCATTTTGTACTTCAGGCCATTGAGATTTTTCCTTGCTTTGTTTCGCACGGTAAAATGAAAGGAAGATATCCCGGCAAGGACAGGGATAATTCCCTGGCCAGGAGGCATATCAATGGCTTTTGTTACCATACTGAGCTGTTGTTCCTGGTCAGCATTTCGCCATTTATGATCAAAATGATAAAAGACTTTATCCATATCGTCCATTTAATTTTTCGTAAGCAGCACTTTAATCAACTGATTGTTAATTTCAATCACTAAACCGCGCTCTTTTGTTGTAACAAGGAAAACCTCAGCGCTGCTTCCTCCCGTCAGTTCAGGAAAACGGGCTCGAAGCAATGGAAAATCAAAAAACTCAAGAGCGTATCGTAAGGCCTCTATCTCATCTTCATCTACATGATCCACATGTTTTTTTTTAAGGCAAAATAAGAGTTTTTTATTATATATTCTTCTAATTTCGGTTTGTATACAATGCCTGCTAAGATCGAGTCGTTGTCTCATGGGAATTATTTTATATGAAAGTCTCTGTAAGGGATTGTTTTTTAAAGACTTTCAATCTTCGTTGTGGCCGGTTAAAAAATATGTTCCGGCCATGCCGGTTTATATGAAAGTCTCCGTAAACGGCGGATGACTTTCATGGTTCGTTGTGGGCAGAACCGGGTAAAAACCCTGGGCTGCCCATGGCAGTTTATATGAAAGTCTCCGTAAACGACGGATGAATTTCATGCTTCGTTGTGGGCGGAACCGGGTCAAAACCCTGGGCTGCCCATGTCAGTTATTGGGAATCCGGATTCATTTTTTCACGGATTGCATCACATATACGCCTGCAATATTCATTTGTCGTGTGGGAATCCGGCCCTTCTACCATGACCCTGAGAAGGGGCTGGGTACCTGAATATCTGACCAGAACCCTTCCATTGTTATTAAGCGCTTTTTCAACAGCCCTTATTTCATCTGCTATTTCAGGGATTGCCATAAACTCGGGCCTTGAATCATCCACTGTCACATTCATTAGTACCTGGGGATATACCTTCATGATGGATGCAAGCTCTGAGAGTGGTTTTCCAGTATCAACCATGACGTGGAGCAGGCGAAGAGCTGTTAACAAACCATCTCCGGTGGTGTGATATCTGGAAAATATCATATGTCCTGAATCTTCTCCTCCCATAACGGCACCGGATTCAGCCATCTTCTTTAGTACCTCTCTATCACCCACATCTGTTATCAGATGACCAATTTCAAGGGAGCGCAAAAGTTTTGAGAGACCGATATTGCTCATGACCGTGCTTACAACCAGATTATTATCAAGGCTTCCCTCTTCTTTGGCGTGTTTGGCACAGATGGCTAAAATCCTGTCTCCTGTTATCTTTTCCCCGTTTTCATCAAGGGCTATTAGCCTGTCTGCATCCCCGTCAAGAGCAATTCCCATATCTGCCCCTTCATTTACAACCCTTTTTGCAAGCTCCTCGGTATGCTGGGATCCGCAGGAATCATTGATGTTTGTACCGTTTGGTTCATTGAAAATAAAACCTGCATCAAACATTGGGTGATTAAATAATTTGGGAGCAGCCTGTGATGCCGAGCCATTGGAGCAATCCACAATTAATTTAAAATAGGTTTTCCGCCAGTTACTTTTGAGAGAATTTTTTTCATGAATAAAGGGTGAAAATCCTTTTTTTAAAAATAATACATATTTTTCAAGGGCGTCTGATACCTGAACCAGCCTTCCAGTTTGACCTTGAGGAAAAAAGGTCTTTCTTGAATCCGTACATCTACCCTGAAAATCCTCTTTATCTGAATCCAGATTTATCAATGAGTTACTTAAATCGCGGGAGTCAAGTTCCAGGGAAAAAATATCTGCTTCAATAGCCTCTTCTTCTTCATCGGAAAGCTTGTGGCCCCCCCTCTTAAAAATTTTAATGCCGTTATCCTGCCAGGGATTGTGGGAGGCTGAAATAACGATGCCCGCGCCAGCGCCGTCAAGATCAGAGGAGAGGAAAGCCACCCCAGGTGTTGGTATCACCCCGCATATCAGGGCATCCACACCGGCAGAGGTAATACCCGCAGCCAGCCCTGATTCCAGCATATCCCCGGAAATACGGGTGTCCTTTCCAATAACTATGGATCTGTATCCGCTGTTCTTGACAAATATAGCAACAGCCATGCCGGTTTTCATTGCCAATGCAGGTGTCATGGGATACCTGTTGGCCAGGCCCCTTATACCGTCGGTGCCGAATAATTTTTTCATTTTTTTACCGTTGGATATCCATGTTAATTTTTTCTTCTATGGCTTTTAACCAGTCGCTCCCCTGCTCTGATACCGATGGATGAAGATTTTGAATAACCTCAACATATGATTTTCCACAAATTTTTATCCCGTCAAGTATAGCTTCCATAAAGACTCCCGGTATTTTGCCTGCATTGTTTTTATCAATATGTTTTAAAATCACATTTTTAACAAAGGGCCATCTGTCAACAACCGCTTCATGACGGATAGTCAAACTATTATTGTCCCCGTTTGATTTTGAAAGTATAATTTCCTTGGAACGACTTAATTTTTTACAAAAATCTTCAAGCCTTTTAACCCTTTCATCAATGGCTTTGGACAACACCCTTTTCATACCAATATGAAGCTCCCTGGAAAAAAAGTCAAAAACAAACAAGGAACGGATATTCACATACCAGCTATGAAGAGCGATAAGCCCGGAAATATACCTGCAATTGTTTTGAAAAATTCTATCAACACCGGTATAAATGCCTTCTGACCAGGGTATGGATCCCCCCTTCATGGAACCGCCGAATATCAGCCTGCCCGGTTTTGTCACATCTTTCCGGCATATAGTGCCGGCAGCGCTCACACAGCCAAAGGCGATACGGCAAGGCCCCACAAGCCCTCCCTGACCTCCAAGGAAAACAGGCCGGTTGTTGAGCATGACTCCCTGGTGAACATTTCCCAGCATGGAAGGAGTTGCCTTGTCCTGGTTGGGAGTATAATTAAAATGGATAAATGAGCTGCCCACCTCGCTATGATCCCTGCGGCTTGTGCCGCCTGCCATGAGGCAGTCACAAAAATTAATGAGGCTGCCCAGTATAACAAAGGGAAACAATATGGTATGTTTCAAGCCCACTGTATGGGCTGCCGACGCTTCTTCCTCAAGGATAGTCCCCCCCCGGACATGAGCGCAGGAGCCGACGACATTTTTTCCTGCAAAAACTGCATCCTGAAAAAAACCGCCGTTAAGAATCACTTCTGGTCCTAAATAAACGTTTTCCAGGGTTACAGGGGCCTCATACCCAATACGGCTGCCCGCCATGATAAGAGTATTTTTTCCCAGGATTTTCGTTCCAGGATAAAGGCTCACTCCCTCTCCTGAAATTCTATCAGGATTGACATCGTCTCCGATCATAATGGATTCAGGGCATGGTATGTAAACTCCCTTTTCCATCAGCCTGGTTATTTTATTGTTATGTACCATGGTTCTCATTTTTGGTATCCTTCATTCACCGATTGGCATTTTTTATAGATATTCCTTTATTTCCTAAAAATTTTTATATGAAAGTCTCTGTAAACCCAATATGGCTTTCATGGTTCGTTGTGGGTGGAACCGGGTCAAAACCCTGGTCTGCCCATGGCAGTTCTTAAAAAAGTGTCAACTATTTTTGATGCAATGTGAAGGATACCTCATTTTTTAGAATTTTTAAGGGATGCCCTGACAAAATCCCTGAAAAGAGGGTGAGGTATGGTCGGCCTTGACTTGAACTCAGGGTGAAACTGGCATCCAAGAAACCATGGATGATCTTTTATTTCAACAATTTCAACCAGTTCTCCATCAGGAGAAGTTCCGCTTATAACCATACCGGCAGCTTCTAATTTTTCTTTGTATTCGTTATTAAATTCATAGCGATGGCGGTGGCGCTCTGAGATATCTTCCTTTCTATAGGCCTGCATGGCAAAGGTTTCGAGCTTTAAACGGCATGGATATGCTCCAAGGCGCATGGTTCCACCCTTATCAGAAGAAGTGTCCCTATGCTCAACCTGCCCTGTCTGTTCATCATACCACTCGGTCATTAGATAGATCACGGGATAGGGAGTTCTTTCATCAAATTCTTCTCCATTGGCATCTTCCATTAATGCTACATTTCGTGCAAACTCGATAACAGCCATGTGCATGCCAAGGCATATCCCGAAAAATGGAATGTTGTTTTCCCTTGCATACTGGACCGCAAGAATTTTCCCCTCAACTCCCCTTGACCCGAATCCGCCTGGGACCAGAACACCGTCTGCCGCGGCAAGCTTTTCGGCTGTATTCTCAATGGTAAGAGTTGTGGAATCCACAAACATGAGATTTACCTTGGCATCATTGGAAACCCCTCCGTGGCCAAGGGCTTCATTCAGGCTTTTATAGGATTCTGTTAAATCAACATACTTTCCAACAATGGCAATGGTAATGGAAAAACGGGGATGTTGCATTTTATACACCATGTCCCGCCAATCCTCAAGCCGGGGCGATCTTGCCCATATGTTGAGTTTTTGGAGAATCTTATCCCCCAGTCCCTCTTTATTATATACAAGGGGTACCTCGTAAATACAATCCACATCCTTGGCCGTAAAAACGCAGTCCTTATCGATATTGCAAAAAAGCGCTATTTTCGCCTTTATTTCAGGAGGAAGATAGCGATCCGTGCGGCAAAGGAGAATGTCAGGCTGTATGCCGATGCTTCTTAATTCCTTAACACTGTGCTGGGTGGGCTTGGTTTTTAACTCACATGCCGTTGAGATATAGGGTACCAGGGTCAGGTGAATGTAAATCACATTGCTTTTTCCAACATCTGCCCGGAACTGCCTTATGGCCTCTAAAAAAGGAAGGGATTCAATATCACCAATGGTTCCTCCGATTTCGACAATCACCACGTCTGCTTCATCGGATACAAGGCAAATGCTTTGTTTGATCTCATCTGTGATATGAGGAATTACCTGGACTGTTCCGCCAAGATAGTCTCCTTTTCTCTCTTTGGTAATTACGGAATGATAAATTTTGCCCGTCGTAAAATTGTTATTCTTTCCAAGCTTGGCACTGGTAAACCGTTCATAATGCCCAAGGTCAAGATCTGTTTCAGCACCATCATCGGTCACAAAAACCTCTCCGTGCTGAAAGGGATTCATTGTGCCGGGATCAACATTAATATAGGGGTCCAATTTCTGGATTGTCACGGAAAGCCCCCTGCTCTCAAGCAGCATTCCGATTGCAGCAGATGCAAGCCCTTTACCAAGGGAGGAAAGTACACCTCCAGTTACAAAAATATACTTGGTTATCTCAGCCATTATTCCTCACATTTTTATGGCACATTTTCATGTACCATCCTCAATATTTTTCTATAACTGCCATGAGCAGACCAGGATTTTGACCCGGTTCTGCCCGCAACAAAAATGAAATGCAGGGGCGGCGGATTCTATATCCGCCCCGACCTGCCCTTAGGGAGTACATACAAATAAAACTACCCGCTTTTAAAACATGCCCCATGTGACAACTGGAACGTATTCACCAAACTGGGAATATTATTATCTATGTGCTGCCTTACCGATCGCTGCAAATATGGAAACGGGATAAATATTAAAATGGGGCAGATATGGAATCTGCCCCCTACTGTTTTTAATAAATTATCCAAAAAGGTTTTCAGGAAAAACAGCACCAATGCCAAGAGTCTCCTCGATCCTGATCAACTGATTGTACTTTGCAACCCTGTCGCTTCTGGACATGGAACCTGTTTTGATCTGTCCGCTGTTCACTGCCACTGCAAGGTCTGCGATAAATGAATCTTCGGTTTCTCCGGATCTATGGGAGATTACGGTGGTATAACCGGCTTCCCTTGCCATGAGAATGGTATCAAGGGTTTCTGTAACCGTTCCAATCTGGTTTAGTTTTATAAGAATGGAATTAGCAATACTGTCTGAAATACCTTTTCTGAAAATATCAGGGTTGGTAACAAACACATCGTCTCCAACAATCTGAATGGTGTCTCCCAATCTCCGGGTCATCATCCGCCAGTTTTCCCAGTCCTGTTCAGCAAGGCCGTCCTCAATGGAGCAAAGGGGAAACTTGCTGACAAGAGATTCATAATAATCCACAAGCTCCTGTGCTGACAAGGTCTTTCCCTCTGAGGAGAATACATAGGCACCATCTTTATAAAACTCGCTGGCAGCCGCATCAAGGGCAATGCTGATGTCCCTGCCGGGTCTGTAACCCGCGGTTTCGATGGCGTTTACGATATATTCCAGAGCCTCTTCGTTTGATTTCAGGTTTGGCGCAAAACCACCCTCATCTCCTACGGCGGTATTAAGGCCTGCAGATGCCAGAATTTTTTTAAGAGTATGAAATGTCTCAGCCCCCATCCTTATTGCATCAGATATTGAACCTGCTCCAAAGGGCACGATCATGAACTCCTGAATATCAAGATTATTGGGAGCATGGGCTCCTCCGTTAATGACATTCATCATGGGTACAGGCAATACACGGGCATTGATTCCGCCTATGTATCTGAAAAGGGGGATATCAGCACATTCTGCTGCCGCCCTTGCAGCAGCCATGGAAACTCCAAGGATAGCGTTTGCTCCCAGCCTGGACTTATTCTCGGTACCGTCAATGTCGATCATGGTTCTATCAAGACCGGCCTGATCAATTGCGTCAAAACCTATAATTTCAGGCGCAATCACTTCATTGACATTGGTTACAGCATTCAAGACCCCTTTTCCGGAAAACCGGTTAGGTGCATTATCCCGCATCTCAAGGGCTTCTCTGGTTCCGGTGGAAGCACCGGAAGGCACTGCGGCACGTCCCTTTGCCCCGCAGGCTAAAACCAGATCTACCTCAACTGTCGGATTACCACGGGAATCGATAATCTCCCTTGCATTGACATCAATAATTTCCGTCATCATATCCCCTCTTCCGAATAATTTTTTAATTATATGCCATGGCAAAACATTTTGCCACAAAATCAAAATTTTTTGATAAATATTATAAGACTACATTATAATACTACTTTGTTAAATTATAATTGTTAAATTATAATTTTCGGGCTTTTTTTGTAGAGGCAGCCCCCTGTGCCTACCCTGTCATTAGACCACCACAGGGGGGTGGCCCTGTATTATGCAAAAACACTTCTGAAGATAACAAATTAGAAAAAATCAATCATCAAGTTTTTCTCCAGAACATTGAATACAGGAAAATCAAGCCCCGCAGATATTATCTGAGTAGTAATTACAACCAATGCCTGCTTATGTCAAGAAAATGTCCTGCTTGCAATTTTGCAGTCAAATGCTGTATAATTCCGACAGCTTTACGACGGAAACACTCAACCCATTGAAATATTTGAAAGCAGGACAACATGAAAATACTGATTACAGGTGGAGCAGGCTATATAGGCAGTCATACCTGTGTAGCACTGCTCATGGATGGATGGGAAGTCGTAGTGGTTGACAACCTGTCCAACAGCTCAAAAGAATCCCTGAAAAGAGTAAAAAAGATAACAGGAAAAAACCTTGAATTTCATGAGGTTGACCTCCTTGACAAACCATCTTTGGAAAAAATATTCAAAAACCATCCCCCAAAGGATCCCATTGGGGCTGTAATTCATTTTGCAGGTTTGAAAGCCGTTGGAGAGTCCGTTGAGATACCCCTTTGTTACTATCAAAATAATCTTAGCGGTACTCTGACCCTGCTTCAGGTAATGAAGGAAAATAATGTCAAGAACCTGGTCTTCAGTTCTTCAGCAACTGTTTACGGCGATCCCCACGACCTGCCCATTAAAGAAGATTTTCCCCTTTCAGTGACCAATCCCTACGGCAGAACCAAATTAATGATAGAAGAAATGTTAAGAGATATTCATCTGTCTGATCCATCCTGGAATATTGCCCTGTTAAGATATTTCAACCCGGTGGGAGCCCATGAAAGCGGAAAAATCGGTGAAAACCCAAACGGCATACCCAATAACCTGGTTCCCTATATCGCCCAGGTGGCGGTGGGTAGGCTCCCGTGCCTCAATGTGTTCGGAAATGATTATGATACACCTGATGGTACCGGTGTCCGTGATTTTATACACGTCTATGACCTTGCATCAGGTCATATCAAGGCTTTATCAAAGCTTTTATCAGGGCCTGGACTGGTGACTTACAATCTTGGTACAGGCCGGGGACATTCAGTCATGGAACTTATCAAAAGCTTTGAAAAGGCCTGTAAAAAACAAATACCCTATAAAATAGCCCCCCGAAGACCTGGAGATATTGCAGCATGTTATGCAGATCCTTCCAAAGCTGAAAAAGAGCTTGGCTGGAAAGCTCTAAGGTCCTTGGACAGTATGTGCAAGGATACCTGGAAATGGCAGAAAAACAATCCAAACGGTTATTGATGAAGCCTTGTATCTAATTGTTTTACTTGATCATATCAAACATATAGAGGCTGGATATTTGTCTTGACATATAAGAGTCATGTTTGATAACTTCATGGGTTCTTAAAAATAATCAAGGGATACCATTTATGAATAGCTATGTCCACAACGTGAAACAAAGTATCAAACATGGTCAAATCAAAAAAGCAGAAGAACTATTATATAGTTTCCCAAACGCATCAAAAAATGAACAAATGGAAATCATCAATAAGATTGCCATTGTATCTGACGATACTGCCTGGAACCTGCTTAAAGCTATTGTAAGCCTAAATTTAAAAAGACTCTCCATTGAAGCCTCGGTATATAAAAGCCTGATTGAGCTTATAATCGACAGAGCGCATTTGAATTTCAAATTTCTCCTGATTTTGTACGACATGGGTGATGCCGAGTATATTCGTCAGGCCATCCCATTAATGGAATATGTTCTTTCAAAAGAAACAGACATAAAAATCCTGGTTGAAACCATAAAAACAGCAGGAAATCAGCGCATTGAACATCTGGTGAGGTTGATTGCAGATTTTATATATTATGATGATAAAACCCTTAAAGAAGCTGCCGTGCTTGCCCTGGCGGAAATTAGTACACCTAAGGCCGTTCAATATCTTTCCCAGGCATCTGGAACCGTTAAAAACGATCAGAACATCATGGATGCCATTGCCCTGCTCAAATTCGAAAGACAAAAAAATATAAAAGAAGAGGCCCGCACAGACCCATGGGATATTAGAAACTATTTGATTCACCTTGGAACGCTCAGATCATCCAATGTTTATGAGAGGCACAGGGCATTTTTATATTTTCTCAAAACAGGTCAGAAGCATGCCTCAAAACTTGCACTTAATCTTAAAACAGACGAAAAAAATCTGATCATCAATATATTAAAAATTTTCGGCTCAACTCTGCCAACAAACATATTACCGGAAATTGTTAAACTCTTGAATACCGAAAAACCTGACATAGATATACAGCTTGAAGCCTTTAAAGCCATCTCATGCTTTAAGCCAAAAGACTTACACCCCTTTGATCTTACAGAAATAATAATAAAGGCGCTGGATAAAAACCCTTCTCACCTGCGAATTGCTGCAGCATCCGCGCTGAACCGTACAAATAATCAAAAAATGTTTGATATAATCAAAAACAAAATCGAAACCGGCCGGGCAAAAGGAGAAAATCTAACACATACGCTCATAGATGCCAGAGCTGAAAACATCATTAACTATCTTTTAGTATCAGATACCTTCACCTATATGGCATCCAACTATCTGGCCGGAAATATTCCGCCTGCTTCATTGAATAAATATATTACAGTTCTAAACAAAAGAGGACTCAGGGCAACTGCCATGAGAATTCTGGCATCTGCACACCCTGTCAAGGAAAATGAATCAAAACCAGAGGCTGTGATCATAAGCACATCAACCACGGCCATTAATGTTTATGAAAAACTCATGTTCAGCAGCGGCTATGATGTTTTATCCTTCAATTCCCCCCAGGAAGCATTTGAACATGCATCCACCACCAAGCCGGCTATGATTCTATCGAATCTTTTTATAGGATCCATGACGGCCATAGAGTTTGCCCTTGAAATCAGGGAATTTTATTCAAAAAAGGAGCTTCCCATTATAATATTTACCAACCAGACAGATTTAATCGGTATCGATATTGAAAATGAATATCCCCATGCCGGTTTAAACAAAATTCTAAAATTTCCGGGCACACCAAAACAGATAACTGCCGCCCTATCTCAAGGTATATAAAAATTCATAAAATAAACCTAACCCTGGAGAAAACAATTATGATTTCAAAGGAATTTTCACATATTTTCACAAACGAAAAATTAAACTCAATTTTTCCTCCTGAAAGGGCAGATCATTTTTTTGAAGCCCTTTACGGAGATGCATCTGATGGAGCCTATGATATAAGCCTTGAATTCAATGGTTTGGAAGCAGGTGCATTAAAATTTCAATTTCTTTTAAAACAAAGACCAGGAAAATGCCTTGCCTGCAACCTTACATATGGTCTTCCTGCTGTTTTTGAGAGGCATCCCCTGATTGATATTAACGGGCTTCTTAAAAAAATAAATGAACTGTTAAAGGATAAGGGGAAATGTAAATCCTGGAAACTTGGGGCCACACAGGAAAAAAGCCGCCAGCTCCACGTTGTACCGGTCTCATTTGATTATCAGGCTTCCTGATTTATTGCCGGCATACATTCAATTTGCCTTGGAGCTAAAAAAGTAATCACTTTTATGATCCTTGGTATTATCAATTACTTACACAATCCTCAACTATTTCATAAAAAATAAGATGGTTATGTAAATACGTTAGAAAACATTTGCATTTTTTAGGTTGGAGATTCTTTATGGCTGTATATGCCCACATTGACACACCACTGGGAAAAATGACTGGAGTGATAGACAAGGATGCCCTTAAGCATCTTTACTTTCCCCCCAGGGGAAATAATCAATTACAGATTCCTCCCCACTGGGTGGAAGACCAAGGGGCCCTTGCCTTAGCTTTCAAAGAAATCTCAGCCTATTTTAGAGGTGAATTAAAATCTTTTTCCATTGCTTTAAACCCTTATGGCACGGATTTTCAAAAAAAGGTGTGGAACGCACTTCTTGATATCCCCTATGGGACAACCGTTTCCTATCAACAAATTGCGGAACACATCTCCAGCCCAAAGGCATGCCGTGCCGTGGGCGGTGCCGTGGGCAGAAATCCTATTCCCATAATCATTCCCTGCCACCGGGTGATCGGCAAAAATGGTGATTTAACAGGATTCAGCAGCGGCCTTGATATAAAAAAATATCTGCTTTCCCTTGAAAAAATAATTTTTAATTGAAAAATAATTAAATTTTGATTTTAAGAGGTAATTTGCTACCCATGGAGATTATCTAAATGACTACAACAATATATAATTATAAGATAAAAGCGACTTTCGTACTGACCATGATCATTACCGCTTTTATAATAATAACCGGATGCGGCAGTGATGAAAAAAAACCGGGCCAGCAAGATGAACAGCATAGTTCACTAAATACGGTCACATCCCATTCAGATTCAGCTTCACAAAAAAACGAATCAAGCCCAGGAATCTCCCCTGCCCCTCTAAATCAGACAGCAAAAAAAAGGCTAACAACTGCCCTGCCCCAGGGCATTGAGTGGCTCACCAATGATTCCGACCCTGTATTTTCATCAGCAGATGCCTTAAAGGGAGGCCTCTTTCGTTCTGCCATATTAAGCTTTCCCATGACCTTTAGAACCGTAGGGCCTGATTCCAACGGCAGTTTCAGAAGCGCCATACTGGACAATCACCTGTCCCTTGTAAACATGCACCCGGATACCGGCAATATCATCCCGGAACTTGCTACCCACTGGGCCTTTGATACCGATAAAAAAACCATGTACTTCAAGTTGAACAAAAAGGCGAGATGGTCAGACGGAGTGCCGCTGACGGCATGGGATTTTGCCTATACACTTGAGTTCATGCGCTCGGAAAACATCATCGCACCCTGGTACAATGACTATTACAAAAAAGAGATCGAGTCCGTTATCGTATATGATGATCACACCCTTGCCGTAAAAAGCACCAAGGCCCAGCCTGATCTTTATCTTCGCATTGCCATAGCACCTACCCCTGAACACTTTTATGGAAATATCGGCAAGGATTTTGTCCATGAATTTAACTGGAAAATAGTTCCCAATACCGGAGCATATCAGATTTCTGATTTCAAAAAGGGAAAATATGTACACTTTAAGAGAAAAGACAACTGGTGGGCCGGGGATTTAAGATTTTTTAAAAACAGGTTCAATGTTAACCGGGTGCATTTTACCGTTGTAAGGGACTTCAACATGCTATGGGAGTATTTTAAAAAGGGAAAGATAGATGCATTTTCCCTGACCATGCCCAAATACTGGTATGACCAGTCAGATACCCCTGTTTTCCATAACGGATATGTCCATAAAATATGGTTTTTCAATGACACCCAGAGGTCTGCCTCAGGACTGTGGCTGAACGAAGATAAGGAAATTTTTTCCGATAAAAAATTAAGACTTGCCTTTGCCCATGCCATGAATGTTCAAAAGGTCATTGATAAGGTGCTGAGGGGAGACTACTTCCGACTTAATCAGGCCTATGTGGGTTATGGCGACTATACAAACCAGAATATAAAACCCAGGGATTATTCCATTGAAAAGGTTGAATCCTTTATGAAATCAGCCGGCTGGCAAAGGGGAAACGACGGCATATGGCAAAAGAATGAAACGCGGTTTTCCGTGGAAGTAACCTACGGATTTGAAGGCCATACCCCCCGGTTAGTAGTATTGAAGGAGGATGCCCAAAAGGCAGGCATCGAGCTTCGATTGCAGAAACTTGACAGCACCGCTGCTTTCAAGAAGTTTCTGGAAAAAAAACACGATGCAGCCTGGATGGGATGGAGTACAAATATCAGGCCATCCTATTGGCAGAGCTGGCATTCCGACAATGCACACAAGGTGCAGACCAACAACATTACCAACACGGATAATCCTGAGTTGGATACCCTCATCGATCAATACCGCTCAAGCCTGGACGAAACCATGAGAAAGGCATTGTCCCTTGAAATTCAAGCTCTTATTCATGATGAAGGAGCCTTTGTACCAACCTTTATGATCCCCTATGTCCGCCATGCCTTCTGGCGCTGGCTCAGGCTCCCTGAATTCAATGGAACCCGGAAATCAGAAGACCTGTTTGATCCCTTCTCCAGCATGACGGGCGGACTTTTCTGGTTTGATGAAAAAATGTATGAAGAGACAAAGGCAGCCATGAAATCCGGGAAAACATTTGAACCTGTGACAATCATGGACAAACGGTATAAACAGCAATGAATAATTTTTCTGAAAGATCCAGAATAACTGAAAATAACTCTTTTGAAGAAAATATCATATTAAGCGTAAAAGATATTGTTGTCTCATTTAATGTTGACAAGGGCAGGATTCGTGCCGTTGACGGTGCCGGATTTAACTTGATTGAAGGCAGGAGCTTGGGTATTGTTGGGGAATCCGGCTGCGGAAAAAGCGTCACTGCCCTTGCCGTCATGGGGCTGCTTCCAAGACCTTCTGGAAGGGTGGAATCCGGTTCCATTGATTTTAAAGGAGATAATCTTCTTTTATTTTCAACGGATGAAATGCGTAAAATAAGGGGCAGAAAAATAGCAATGATATTTCAGGAGCCCATGACCGCATTAAACCCGGTGCAAAAAATTGCAGTTCAGATGAAAGAGGTTTATACCGTTCATTTTCCAGGCATGTCCCTCAAAGAGATGAATGAAGCATCTACTGATATGCTCAAAGAGGTGGGAATTGCAGATCCTTATAAGGTACTCCAGGATTATCCCCATCAGCTTTCCGGCGGTATGCGCCAGAGAATAATGATAGCCATGGCACTCTCGTCAAAACCGGATATTTTAATCGCGGATGAGCCTACAACGGCACTTGATGTAACGGTTCAGGCCCAGATACTTGACTTGATCAAAAAACTCCGGGCCAGGATGAAAATGTCCGTGATTCTCATCACCCATGACCTCGGTGTTATAGCGGAAAACTGTGATGATGCCATTGTGATGTACGGCGGCAGGGTGGCGGAACAGGCAGATGTAAAGACTCTTTTCAAACACCCATGCCACCCCTACACCAGGGGACTGCTTGAATCCATCCCAACGCTTTTAAGGGAACACAAAACAATACTTCCCACCATAAAGGGAAGGGTCCCATCCCTTGAAGAAATGCCCCCTGGCTGCCGTTTTTGCACCCGCTGTTCCCATGTGATGGATATCTGCAGAGTTATTGCACCCAGAAAGGTTACTCTATCACCGGGGCATGATACCTGGTGTCATTTATATGAATGACAAAATTAAGGAGGGCGGCAATTTCTCCCCTGACCTACGAGACTCAGGGGTTTTCCTGCCGCATTTTTATGAAAGAAAATTTTTCTGATTCTCCAATTCTTGAAATCAGGGAGCTGAAAAAATATTTTCCAATACATGGCGGCATTTTTTTAAGGCCCAGGGGATGGGTGTATGCCGTGGATGATGTATCTTTATCCGTAAAACCAGGTGAAACACTGGGACTTGTAGGGGAATCAGGATGCGGAAAAACCACCCTTGGAAGATGTATCATGGGATTGTATCCGCTTACCCATGGAAAAATACTCCTATGGGGGCAGGATATTTCAAAATTAAGAGGGAAATATTTAAAAACCCTTTGTTTAAAAATGCAGATGATTTTTCAAGACCCTTTTGAATCTTTGAATGCCAGGCATACCATAGGTGAAATTTTAAAGGAAAAGTATATTATCCACAACCGTGTGAATGGAAACACGGATATTCAAATCAAACAGATTCTTGAAACAGTAGGGCTTTCGGAAAATGCCATGACAAGATTCCCCCACGAATTCAGCGGAGGCCAGCGCCAGAGAATCGGCATAGCAAGGGCCATAAGCCTTGAACCTGAGCTGATAATCTGTGATGAGCCGGTATCTGCCTTAGATGTATCCATCCAGTCCCAGATACTGAATCTCATGCTGACACTTCAGAGGGAAATGGGGCTTACCTATGTGTTCATATCCCATGATCTGGCCGTTGTTAAACACATGTCCGACCGCATTGCTGTGATGTACCTTGGCAAAATAGTTGAAATTGCCGATGCCCAGGCCATCTATCAATCTCCTTATCATCCCTATACCCGTGCACTGCTTTCGGCCATTCCCCTGCCTGAGCCGGGAGCCCTCAAGAAACGAATAATTCTTAAAGGAGAGGTGCCATCACCTTCTGCCCCACCGGCAGGTTGCAGGTTTCACACCCGGTGTCCCCATGTTGAATCCATATGCAGTAAAGAGGAACCGATTTTAAAACCTGTGGATACTTCCGGTAACAATAAAAACCATTTGACAGCCTGCCATCTCTATGGATAAAAATAATCCTGTTTACAACTTGAAAAAAAACCTGACACCTGCCTGATATCAGTTTTTACAACCTATCTTTTAATTCAAATTAAATTCTTTTATTTCAATAAGTTATATTATTTATTAATTAAAATTATAGACGGCATCATAGTTGCTTTTAGGTTCTGGCAAGATATTCAGGCTGTTCCCGGTGGAGCCTGTCAGGATACATTGGGAATTAGGCAATAAACCAGGCTGTCTTACAACTTAACCTGCGGCATTTTTGCATGTTTTCTTGCCCGCGCTGCCCCGTTCAATAAGGGTATTTGTAACCCTCGTATTTTAGGGCTGTGGGGTTTTAGGGCTGTCGCGGCTTAAGTGTATAGCCTCTAAAACAAAAAGGAAAAAATAATGAAAAAAGTGATTCGTAAATTTAGTTTAGTTCTTATCAGTTTAGTTGTGCTTTGGGGGATTGTGCCTTTGACAATGGTAAATGCTGGTGAAGGATTGCGATACAGTTGCTCTGCGCAGATTTATGAAGCATTGACCGATGCAAGATTGGAGGCATTTACAGAGGAAACAGGCATCTCCATTGACCTGTTTGTTACATCCTCCCAGGCCTGCGTCTATCGGGTGCTGCAAGATATGAGTGATATCGCCAGTAGCACAAGGCCGCTATATCAGCGTTATAAAGATTACGGACTGATAGAGATTCCTCTTTGCAAGGACCCGCTGGCAATCATTACCAACAAATCCTCTGTTGTTGATAATTTAACTGCCGAACAGCTCCAGAAAATATTTTCCGGTGAAATTACAAACTGGAAAAAAGTGGGCGGCCCGGATTTAAAGATTATTCTTGTTGCCCCAGGTGAAGAAACCGGTGCCAATAAAAATTTCAGGCGGCAGGTTATGAAACTCAAAGAACTTAAATATGATTATTTAACATATACCTCAACGCGTGTGCTGGAGGCCATTGAGGAACTGCCCGTGGGTGCCATATCTTTTATTTCCAGAGGCGCCCAGATCAACCGTCCGCAAATAAAAGTATTGAGCATTGATGGTAAGAAGCCCAATGCTGAGGGCTATCCTTATTACCAGATATTTTACCTGGTTTCCAAAGGCCAGCCCACGGGATCACTTAAAGCCTTTGTAGATTTTATCAAGTCTGAAAAAAGCAAGGCAATTATCCTGGAGAGGGGGATGGTGCCACTTAACGACGTCATGTAAAAATATTGGGCTTGGTTTTTAATTTCGGCCATTTTAAATTTACCATACTGAAATATATACCCTCTTGTTGACCAAGGCACTGGGCTCGCACTATTCCAGCATACAACCCATTGTATTTCGAGAGTGTTAAAAATCACAATATATTGTGATTTTTTGACACGTTGGAACGGTGTGAGCCCAGTATTTGACCAATTAGCCGAATTTAAAACCAAGCCTGTATTTACATTCCCAGCGGCTATGATTTAAACTACATACATTTTCCATTTCCACCTGCTCCGGGTTATACGCAATAATGAAACAGCGATGGCCTCAGCGTTTACCTGCAAAAACTTCCTCAATATTAAGATTTTCCTTGATGACTTTAAATATTCAACTTCGGACCCATCTTTATTTTATCGTACTCACATGCCCACTGGCACTGGGATACTACTATTCTGACATAAAACTCATTGAGTTGTATTATCATTAACAACCACAATATATTGTGGTTTTTTAAAATTTTGGAACGGTGTGAGCCCAGTACCTGCCCACTATAAAAGCATGTATTTTATTTTAAGTAAAGAAAAATCAATACATGCGTGTGCCTACATAATTTGAGCCTCCAAAAACAGTTTTTCATTGATTTTATTATAAATTAAGGGTATTTTGTAAAAAAATGATCCTACAACTGTGGAACAGGATATAAGGTAGCTACTGTTCAATGTATCTGTTATAACTACAGGGATACTTCGTGCTTTAACATTAAAAATCTTGTATTAAATCTTTAAAAAATTAATTATTTGTTTCTCAGAAATGGTTTGAAGGTACCCTTTTCGATGAAAGTGCCGCTGTAGTGTTATAGACTATCTTCTTAATATGGCGTTAAACCGATTAATGAAAGCTGGATAATCAGCAATGAAAAAAATTATTTCTTTTACTAAAATTTTTGCAATTGCTTCTTTTATTATTGCCTTGCAAACTTATTCTGTTTATTCTTCTGTATCTTCGAAAAAATTATCCTTTAATCTCCTTGCCGATATTGAGTCCGAGGCTCTAACCTTTTTAAAGGACAGTGACGGATTTATATGGATAGGTACCTATGTTGACGGGCTTTACCGGTTTGACGGAAAAACATTGAAGCACTATGTAAAAGCCTCTGGATTTATCCTTTCCAACAACATCCCTGCAATTATTGAAGACAGCGATGGATTTTTGTGGTTTGCCGCAGCTGGCGGGGGGATTACACGTTATGATAAAGAGACCAATAAAACGATTCATTTTATACATAATCCCGATGAACCGGCAAGCTTGAGCAGCAACAGCTTTTTCTGGGCTGGAAAAAATATTTTAATCGAGGATAAAAAAGGATTTTTGTGGATAGGTACCATTGGTGGAGGCCTGAACAGTTTTAATAAAAAAAACCATGAATTTGTTCATTTTAAACATGATCAAAATGATGATTCAAGCCTCAGCTCAGACAATGTCAGAGCCCTGTTTAACGATAGTAAAGGCCGTATCTGGGCAGGTACTGAAAAGGGACTTAACCTGTTGAATAAGGATGGTAAAACCTTTACCCGTTTAAGGCTTGAGCATGAGAAAGGGAAAAACCGGGCAGAAAAAATTATAATGTCAATTTATGAGGACAGATTTGGATCAATCTGGATCGGCACGGAAAATAATGGATTATACCGATATGATGAAACATTAAAAAACCTTAAGCACTTCAGTCATGAACCGGGCCATGCAAAGGCTATAGGCTCTAACCGTGTCAATTATATAACAGAAGATAAAACCGGCCTGCTCTGGGTATCCCATGAAAATGAATTTTCGCTGTTTGATCCTGTTACAGAGGTTTTTTACCGGTATGAGGGAGAACTCCACGATATTACCATGAGCTTTACCGATAAAAAAACTTCCCAGATATGGGGGCTTACAGATACCGGCAAGGTTGTGGTTCATAATCCCCATGAAAATCATTTTAAGCAATATGGATCGAACAATAAAAACAGCCTGAGTTCAGAGGTTGTTGTTTCCATCTATGAAGACAGTAAGGGCATTCTCTGGATTTCAACTTTAAAGGGATTTAACCGCTTTGATCCGGAAGCAGAAGAATTTACCCATTTCTTCCATGAACCCGGAAATCCTGAATCCATACCCTCTACGGTAGATTATTCACCGGGAATCCATGAAGATAAAGATCATGTTTTCTGGATCGGAAGCTCACTTCCATCGGCCCTGTCCATATTTGATACAGATACTGGAAAGGTTGTTAAAACATATTATCCAGATCCGTCAGATCCAGCAGCCATGCCCGATGCCCAGCAGATCAACAAGATGATTGACGACGGCGATAATCCCGATCTCATGTGGCTCTCAACGGCAAAGGGCCTTGTCTGCTTTAATAAAAAAACTGAAAAATTCAAAACCTTTGGCCATGACAACTCCTGGGATCTGTTTGAAGATGAAGACGGTTTTATCTGGTTTTCCACCTGGGGAAGAGGCCTTGGAAAATTTGACAAAACAAATCAAAAATTTGAATATTTATGCCATGACCCGGACAATCCGGAAAGTATCAGCGATAATCTTCTGATTCCCCTGTTTACTGCTTCGGATGGCAGCATATGGATCGGCACGGAAAACGGTCTTAACCTGTTTGACAAGAAAAGAAAAACTTTTAGGAGTTTTAGGCGGGACAATGGCTGTCCCTTTGATGCCGTCCATTCCATTGGAGAGGATAAAAACAAAAACCTGTGGCTTGGCACCAATGCGGGATTGGTACAATTTAACCCCTCAACATTCAAGACAAGGGTTTTTACAAAAAAAGATGGCGTTGAAAGTGTCATGTTTTACGCCAACAATGGAATAACATCAAAAAGCGGAGAAATGTGGTTCGGGGGCACCAAGGGTATGGTTTCATTCTTTCCTGAACTGATCACTCTCAACCTCAATATCCCTGATATTAAATTATCCACCATCAAACAGGGAGGCGAAATTATTGATTTTGGAAAGGCTCCGGAACGATTAAAAACCATCAGCCTTGACTGGAAAAATAATTTTTTTGAATTTGAGTTTGTCGCATTGGACTATACAGCCCCGGAAAAAAATGAATACGCATATATGCTGGAAGGATTTGATAAGGACTGGTTTTATTCCGGGCATAAGAACTGGGGGAGGTATTCAGGCCTTACACCGGGACAGTACAAACTTAAATTAAAAGGCTCCAATAATGATGGTATCTGGAATGAAAAAGGGGCAGCCTTGAAGGTTATAGTGACGCCGCCATTCTGGAAGAGCCCCTGGTTTTACTCTCTCATGGCATTACTATCGGTATTTATTATTTCAGCTATAATTAAAAACCAGAAAAAGTTAAAAGACCTTGCCGTGAAGCACCTGGAAAGTCAAAAAGCTTGTTCTGAAAGCGAAAAACAATATCAGGATCTGTTCAACAACCTGGTGGATGTATTTTACAAAACAGATATTCAAGGCAAAATGCTTTTGGTATCCCCATCATTTGAGAAGATGTTTGGTTATACTGCTGAAGAAGCTGTCGGAATGGATGTGGCCGCTGACTTATATGTGGTTCCAGAACACCGGGAGAAACTGCTCCGCCGGTTAAATAAAAAGGGAATGCTGGAAGGCTTTGAAGTACACCTTAAGAAAAAGGATGGTACACCTGTCTGGATTGCCACCAGCACCAGAATTTACTATGATGATCAAAATAATCCTGCCGGGGTTGAAGGAATTTTAAGAGATATTACCTTACAAAAACAGGCTGAAAGGATGCGTGATCTTTTATCTACGGTTATAGAACAGGCATCTGAGCTTATAATTATAACCGACACAAACGGCGATATTTTATATGTAAATCCAGCCTTTGAAAATGAAACAGGATATAAAAAAGAAAAAATTCTGGGTAAGAACCCCAATATTTTAAAAAGTGGGAAACATGGTGAGGAATATTATCAAAATCTGTGGGAAACCATATCAAAGGGCGAGATATGGAGGGGCAGGATAACCAATAAACGAAAAGACAATTCTTTTTATGAAGAAGATGCAACAATTACACCCGTTAAAGGCCCTAAGGGCAATATCATAAATTATGTGGGCATTAAAAGAAATGTGACAAAAGAGGTAAGGCTTGAAAATCAGCTTTTTCAAGCCCAGAAAATGGAATCCATAGGAACCCTTGCAGGAGGCATTGCCCATGACTTTAATAATATTTTGTCCGCGATCATGGGTTATGCACAAATCTGCCTGATGGATACCCAGGATGCCAAAATAAAAAAAAGCATTAAAAAAATTTTAAAAGCTGCAAACCGTGCCAAGGCTCTTGTGAACCAGATATTAACATTTTCAAGACAAAGCGAAATCAAGCCAAGCTCTGTTATCGTAAAAGATATTATAAAAGAGGTGATAAAACTTTTAAGGGCGAGCCTGCCCTCAACCATTGAAATTAAGCAAAATATCATTTCAAACTCAAGTGTCATGGCGGATCCAATCCAGATTCATCAAATCTTAATGAATTTATGTACCAATGCAAGTTATGCAATGAGAGAAAAAGGAGGCATTCTGACCATAGAGCTGATTGATGCTGACCTTAATGATGAAGAACTGAACAACCACCCTGGTTTAACCAGTAAAAAATTCATAAAAATACTAGTATCAGATACGGGCAATGGAATGTCCCAAAATATCTCAAAAAAAATTTTCGATCCATTCTATACCACCAAGGAAAAGGGTCATGGAACCGGAATGGGCCTGTCTGTGGTTCACGGCATTGTGAAGCGCTATAAGGGCTTTATTAAAATAGACACTCAATTGGGTAAGGGAAGCATATTTTCAGTCTATCTGCCTGCCTTTGAAAATAGAAAAGCCCATGGTTCAAACTTAGAAGATCAATTATTATTCGGCAGTGAACGAATTTTGTTCATTGATGATGAAGAGTTCCAGACCGACCTTGGTAAGCAGCTCCTGGAAAAACTGGGATATCGGGTCTCTATTGAAACCGACAGCCTAAAGGCCCTTGAAAAATTTAAACAGGACCCGTCAGCCTTTGATTTAATTATGACGGATATGACCATGCCAAATTTGTCCGGAGATCAATTAAGCCGGGAAATTTTATCCATCAGACCGGACATTCCCATAATCCTGTGTACAGGTTACAGTGAACATATAACCAGAGAAAAAGCTTTAAAAATCGGAATCAAAGGATATCTTTCCAAACCCGTGCTTTTAAAACAGATGTCAAAAATACTGAGAAACGTGTTGGAAGATGCCAAAAAAAATCATTAAAAAAGGAGAAGATTATGAAGACTTACAAAAAAATTATCGGCCTTATTGCAATCCTTTTTGTATTTTCAGCAATTCAGGCAAACGCAGACGGAAATTTGTTGAACAAAGGAATGAATCTTCTTAAAACAATGGATGGAAATAAAGTATCAACAGAACCTGGAGCCGATAAAACTGGAACCGGTGAAGCAGCAGGAACCGGTGAAATCGGCCAGGCCTTTAAGGAGGCCCTCAGTATCGGTTCTGAAAATGTGGTTTCAAAGTTAGGCGCAAATGATGGTTTTAATGCTGATCCTGCCATTCACATACCATTGCCAAAGGAGTTGAACACTGTAAAAACAATGCTGGATAAGGTAGGGATGTCCGGCATGGTGGATGACCTTGAACTTAAACTTAACCGTGCTGCTGAAGCTGCAACTCCAAAGGCTAAAGAACTTTTCAAGCAATCGATCACTGAAATGACCTTTGACGATATCAAGGGTATTTATGAAGGGCCGGAAGATTCGGCAACAAAGTATTTCAAGGGGAAAATGTCATCTTCTCTAAGCGAGGAAATGCGCCCCATAGTTGATGAAAGCCTCTCCGAGGTAGGTGCGATTGACTCTTTTGAAAAAGTAATGGGTGAATACAAAACCCTGCCCCTTGTACCTGATGTAAAAACAAATTTAACAGACTATGTTGTTGAAAAAGGAATGGATGGAATATTCTATTATATTGCACAAGAGGAGGCTGCCATTAGAAAGGACCCTGTTAAACAGACTACAGGCCTGCTTAAAAAAGTTTTTGGGGCCAAGTGATGATCACCTTTTCTTCCTGAAAATACAATACCTGTCTTTCGGCTGCTATTAACGATTGTAAAGCGTATTTGTGGATATATTAAAAGGGATGAAAACCCTAAGTGTTGAAAGCCAAGTTGCTCAGCTTATTTTAAATCTGAATTTCTAGCTTACAACCTGGCAACGCTACTTAGGTATGGCTGGCTTTAATGATCCGAGCATTTCTCCGAAATCAAAGGAAGATTCAGAATGAAAATTAACTGGGATACGGATCCAAAACAAGATCGATTTGATCCACAAGACTTTAGTAAAGTAATGAAGGCTGTTGTCACCGCCGGCAATGGCGGGTACGACAAGCTCCAGTGCCGTGTGGTAAACCTTCCTACACTTGAAGTAGATGAGGTTTTACTTCAAGTCCTCGCCGCCGGAGTCAACAACACTGAAATAAATACACGCATTGGCTGGTACTCTTCATCGGTGACGACAGGTACAGAAGATGCGGCAACTGCTGATGGACAGCAGGCAGCAGAAATAGCTGACGGAGGATGGAATGAGACAACACCTTTCCCATTCATCCAGGGCACAGATTGCTGTGGGCGTATTGTTGCTGTTGGGCCTGGAGGGGATAAAAGTACCATCGGTTCACGCGTACTCGTGCGGGCATGCATGCGGCAGTCAGGTTTTGGGTCTATGGACAATATCTGGATGGGTTCTGATTTCGACGGCGCCTTTGCTCAGTTTGTCAAAGTTCCCGCAGGAGAGGTGTTCCCCGTGGATTGCGATTGGAGTGATGCAGAGCTTGGAACTATCCCTTGTGCCTACGGAACCGCTGAAAACATGGTTCATCGTGGCAAGGTGTGTAATGGAGAGCATGTTTTGGTCCCAGGAGCATCCGGCGGTGTCGGGTCAGCTATTATTCAACTGGTAAAACGGCGGGGCGCCACTGTGACAGCGATTACGGCAAAGGCGAAGATGGAACAGGTTCTTTCCATAGGTGCGGATCGTGTTATCGACCGTAGTGATGATGTCGTTGACAGTCTTGGCGAGAACTCTGTGGATGTTGTTATTGACAACGTTGCCGGGCCGGCTTTCGGAGGTCTTCTTAAGGCACTGAAGCGAGGTGGAAGATACGTATCCTCCGGGGCGATCGGAGGCCCATTAGTGACTCTTGACATGCGTACCTTCTATCTGAAGGATTTGACGTTGATTGGCTGCACCGCATGGGATGAACCCATTTTCTCAAACCTTATTTCTTACATAGAGCGCGACGAGCTTCGACCGCTTGTAGCAAAGATATTTCCACTCGAACGCATAGCAGATGCGCAACGAGAGTTTCTCGAGAAGAAACATGTTGGCAATTTCGTTTTGATTCCACCTGATCCATGACATGCCGCCCCTACGTTCGTTGTGAACCGTGGGGGTTCATGGCTTTTTTTTGGGTACCCCGGGAAGGAGGAAGACAAGGCCTTCCCCCCTTCGGAGATCTGTGGGGTAATTCTATTTAATCAAATTTTTACTTTTAAGCCAATCCATCGCCACATCATGAGCGGGTTTGTGGTCTACATCCACGGCCATGTTGAGTTGCTGCATCTCTTCCGTGGTCAGGTTATCCGCAAGCGGTTTTAATATGGTTTTGATCTCCGGATACTTATCAAAAATTTCCTTCCTGACAACTGGTACGGGATTGTACACGGGGAAGAAAAATTTGTCGTCTTCAAGGTTCACAAACCCGAAAGCCGCGATTCTGCCATCCGTTGCAAAACCCATTGCAGAATTGACCAGTCCTTCTTTTAATGCCTGGTAGGTTAGACCGACAGACATTTTTTTGACCTGTTTGGCAGGAAGCCTGAAATTATACATTTTCATAATGCCTTTAAATCCGTCAGGGCGTTCCCAGAATTCTGAATCCAGAGCGAATATCAGTTTGTCCGGATTTTTAGTAACGTAGATTCCCAGATCAGAGATACTTTTGATTCCGAGTTTTTCCGCTTCTGCCTTATTCATCATCAGAGTATAGGTATTGTTAAACTTGACAGGATCGAGCCAGATAAGACCCTTCTCGGAGTCGGCTTTTTTGACCCAGTTGTAAACCTTCTCTGGAACTGTCATTGTTTCTGTGTCTTTCTGCTTGTAATACAGAGTGTATGCTGTGCCCGTATATTCGTAATAGAGGTCAAACTGACCATTCTCCAGTGACTTTCTGGCGATAACCGACCCGACCCCTGTCTTCAGCGTAACATCGAATCCTGCCTGCTTAAGAAGGATGCTTGCGAGTTCCGGAAGAAGGAGCTGCTCTGTATAGTTTTTACCACCCACTATCAGGCTTTTATCCTTGGCAAGTACACTGCCTGGTAAAAGTAACGTCAAAATAACTATTGCCGGAAGAACAAGTTTAAATATCTTTTTCATGTCATACCTCCTTTTAGGCTCTTGACTGAATGTAAGAGAGTTTTATTTTTAAAGGATTTAAACAAAGAATATGTTGAATAGTTTTTGCTCAAATTCCTGGTTAAATGCTATTTTCTGTGCAAAAAATCAGAATTCTACACCTCTCCTACCTGGAAAGACGCAGACCCCTTGAGACCAAGACCAGCCCTAGTAGTTCAGACAGAAAATCCGCAAAAAGTGCCAGTAGCGTTACCGGAATAGCACCGGCCAGCAGCTTGTCCGTCTGCATAAGGCTTATTCCTGTGAATATGAGGTCTCCCAAGCCTCCTGCCCCGATGACATAAGCGAGCGCGGCTGTGCCGATATTGATTATCAGGGCTACCCTGAATCCCGTGAGAATCACCTCCATGGCATTTGGTATCTCCACATCCATGAGAATCTTCATAGGGGGCATTCCCATGCCTTTCCCGGCATCTATGAGTTCCGAGGGTACTGCGGTAATCCCGGCAAGAGTATTCCTCGCGATGGGAAGTATGGAGTAGATGGTCAGCGCGAATACCGCCGGCTTCGTGCCGATACCCAGGAAACTCATGGCCAGCGCCAGAACGGCAAGGGAGGGAATAGTTTGTCCCAACCCGATAATATACATGCAGATCCCGGCGTACCTGCGAAACCGACGCCTGGTAAGCACAATTCCCGCTGTTACTCCTATGATCGTGGCAAAGCTCATACTTAAGGTCACCATGTTCAGGTGCTGGATGAACAATCCCATGATAACCGGATATTCGTATGGATCAGAGAGTAATTCTATAAGACCTGTTCGTTCAAATGTCACACCCACAATCAATATGATAACCGCAACGACAATCCTGTATAATTTTGATAGTAGTCTTTTCATCTCGAAAGCTTCCTTTGTACCCTGATGCCTTCAGGCGTCGTAATCCTTTCCAGCAGGGCCATCCCACCGTCTACGATTATGGCCAGAAGAGAAACAAGTATGGCGCCGCTCAGTATCATCTCAGGATATACACGGGCAATACCCTGCTGAATGTACACACCCAGGCCTCCAGCTCCGATATAGGTAGCGATAGCCGCAACTCCAATATTCATAACGGCAGCCGTCCTCAATCCCGCGATAATTACCGGTATGGCCAGGGGAATTTCCAACTCTCGTAAAAGTTTCCACTTACTCATGCCCATACCCCTGCCTGCGTCCACCAGAGAAGGAGGAACATTCTTTATAGCTGTATAGGTATTTCTGATAATAGGAAGCTGGCTGTAAAGAACCAGAGCTATAACAGCAGGAACTTTTCCCAGACCCATATTAACTATCGCAAGAACGGGGAGCATGATCCCAAACAGGGCAAGGGAGGGGATGGTCATAAGTATGTTAGCACCGTTCAAAACCCTGGAAGCAAACTGTTCGTGCTTTGTAATGAAAATACCTAAGACTACGCCGATTGGTGTAGCTATAAGAAGCGCTATCCCCACAATCCATACATGCTCCCAGCAAAGATACATAACCTCGTTAAAATTATCCATTATGAATCGCAGTGTAGTCATGACAATACCTCGGTTTCAACATGTTCTGCTTCGTCGGCGTAACTTGCTTTTACCGCTTTCTGTATGTCGTTGTAGGTTACCGTTCCGGCAAAGTTTTTATCTTCGTCCACAACACAGATGGTTGGGATATCATACATAAGCATAGAGGAGAGAACATCTCGGAGCGGGGTTTTTTCCCTCAGGAGAAGCGGATTTGGTTCCACCACGTCTCGTAGCGGCCCTTCTTCATACTTGAGAGATTTCTGCGTAACGAAGCCTATCGGTTTGTTTTCTTCTATCACTATGCCGTAGCGAGATTCCTTTGTGTTCAGAAATTCTAATGCTTCCTGGGAACTGTAAATTCCCTGGATTATGTTCTTTGGCTTTCGGTTGATAATATCACTGACCCGCATAAGCCCAAGTACTTTCAGTGCCCTGTCGGCACCCACGAAGTCGGAGACAAACTTGTTTTTCGGCTGGGTCAGAATGATCTCTGGTGTATCGTACTGTATCAGGCGTCCTTTATTGAAGATTGCAATTCGATCGCCCATCTTTATCGCTTCATGTATATCATGGGAGACAAAGGCCACCGTCTTTTTCAGCTTTGCCTGAAGCTTGAGGAATTCATCTTGAATTTCCTCTCTGTTTATGGGATCTATCGCGCCGAAGGGCTCATCCATTAGAAGTATACCCGGGTCTGCGGCAAGCCCGCGAGCGACCCCCACTCGCTGCTGCTGACCACCGGAGAGCTCCGCTGGGTAACGATCTCTGTAAAGCTCAGGATCCAGGTTTGTCATTTCAAGCAGCTCATCAATGCGTTTGCTGATACGTTCTTCATCCCAGTGCAGAAGTTTGGGAACAACGGCGATATTTTCGGCTATGGTTTTGTTTGGAAAGAGGCCGATGGCCTGAATGACATATCCCAGCCGCTGCCTAAGCTGAACGATATCGATATCCATGATGTTCTGATCTTCTATGGTTATGTTCCCTCGGGTGAGCCTCTCCAGTCTGTTGGTAAGACGAAGGGTTGTCGTTTTGCCGCATCCCGAGGGACCGAGAAACACCACTACTTCGCCCTTCGGAATGGTGAAGCTTACATTATCAAGGGCGGTAACGCTACTAATCCCCTTACCGAATATTTTTGTTACAGATTCGTAAGTTATCATTAAAAACCTCTTTTTCCTCTACACTGCTAATCTTTTTCTATGAAATGCTAATCTTTTTTCAGGATATTGGTATAAGCCGTTATCCCTTTAAAGTAGAAATAGTTCACTGAATATTCCCAGATATCTCCAACTTTGTAAAGGCTTTTCTGGAACAGGTGGTGATAAATATCCTGGATATTAATTTTCGTATCTATCAAATCCTGAACTATATTGATTGTATTTTATAGAGGCGAGACCTCGGTCAGTTTAAAGCATAATTCTCCATTATAGCAACCCATCAGCATCATTTCCGCCCTGTATTGATCCAGCCCATAGGATATTTCAGGCAGAATAAGACGCCAGTTGCCTCCATCAGATATTATATGGGAGGCATCGCAGGCTCTGTATTCGGAGAATTTATCTAAAAAATTAAAAGACCTAAGCCGAAAAAACAAATCTTCGCCCCTTAGTTCCATGACCATGTCGGCATAAATGAAGCTGCCTCCGATATCGATGATCGGTACTTTTAATGAAAAATCGCCGGAAAGAACAGCCCCGCATCTGGTGAAACCGTTCCAGGACAGGGCATAAAGATTTTTCATCCGATAGGCCCGGTATATGTTCATGGCGGCCTTCAGGATGAAGCGCTGTTCCCCGACCGTTCCAATGCCGATAACCTGTCCTTCTGGCGCAGCACCGTCCATTAGTAAACCTGCCGTAAAGCTGAAACTACCGTCGGATAAACGCTGGGTATTGCCCAATGCCGGTGAATATACTCCAAGGTCTGCGCTGAACTTGAATTCAGCGGTTCTTTCGGTTTCATCCAGGGCAATCATCTGGCCCCGGCTGTGGCAGTAGTCGTCCCCGCCGGCGCAACGGGCATTGCCATTATCAAGCACGATGATATTATTCTCGCTTAAAAAAACGGCACCATGCTGATGGGAAAACCATGGATACTCTTCCCCGGCCAGGGCGGAAAAATCTCCATCGGGCCCAAGTCTCCATATGACTTGGCCATTTCCGGTTCCATAGGCATAGTCAATCTTCACCACCCAGTCCTGGTTCCGCATGGAATATATCAAATGCCCATCGGCTGAAGATGGAGCTATGTGATTACCGTGAATCCAGTCTGCGGCTCTAAGGGATTTGAATAAAGGCGGACACCCGGGAAAAGTGAAATCACTGGTGGAAACACAGACTTCTCCTTGCACCGCAGCCCGGTTCACATCCATATGATCAAAGGAATTCCAAACCCATATCACCTGCCAGTCCTGATCAAGTGCAATGATCATGCTTCCGGCAATATTATCCACATCCGGTTGAACACCCGGCATATAGGCTTCAACGGAAACCTGGGCCAGGGTATTACCATCGGGGAAACGAACAGCCTCATGGTCAAAGGCTCCGGCCTCATCATGTCCCATGGCAACCAGTTGTTCATTAATCCGGTCAATGGTAACCTCACGGACAACATTTCCAGCTAGATCAATTTCCCTTAGCCGTTGCCCCTGGACATCATTGTCAGCTATTATCAACAAAAAGGTTCCCTCCGGGGTGGGCGAGGTCGCAACCGCTGATTCATCCTGAAAATGAGTATAATACCAAACCACATCTCCCTTCAAATTGGTGGCAATGGGTAAGGGGTTGGACGGTGATGCAGGAAAGCCTGCCATGAATAGGAACTTTTCTGCAGGGGTGGTACCCTCGTCAGGCAAAAGGCACTGGATTTCAGGAAATACCAGGCCTGAATCGGCAGGGGTGTAAAGAAGTGTCTCTCCATAGGTTTCAACTCCCTGGGATACAAATACCGGCCTCAACTCATACTGAACACCGGCTTTCAATCCAGCGACATAGACATTGGCTCCTTGATCAGGAGAACATGGAGTGTATCCCGTACATGCAAATTCATCGTCTGACCCCTGGGGCTTGAAATCAACACGCATACGTGTTGTAGACAGACAGGGTGCATGGCTGAAAAGAGCAACCACGGGATTGTCTGTTTCCATCACAGATTGGGTTTTTCCTTCAGGAACAGGGGAGGCAATCTTAAATTTGGCATCAACACTGCCCATGTCGGCAAAGGTTTCTCGATTTCTGGCAGTTACCCTTATTGTATATTCACCTTCAATAAGCGGAGTCCAAACAAAATTGCGGGAGGGATTGAAATCCTTTAATACCAGCAGATCTTCGTCGCTCAAGCCAGCGCTGAAACGATAATCTGCAACAATGCCGCCGGGAAAAGCCGCAGTCCATCGAATGGAAGTTCCGGCGGGCTGATCGGAAGAAGGGTCCGGGGTAAGCGCCGGAGCCTGAGCAAAAACCGGCTCACTGATCCGAACCCCGCCATATGGTTTCATATACAGAGATTTCATGGCCTCCGGCATTTTGTCATTGACCTCCATGAACCTTGCAAATGTGGTGGATTGGGAGCCATAGGCGGTTAGAATCCTCAATCCATTCCGGGTCGTGGCAATAAGGCTTGCCTGTTCCATTGTACCTTTTTTATCAATGTATCCGGCATCCACCATGGCTGCTAAAGGAACATCCATGAGCAGTGAAAGGCGATCCACCACCAGGAGGACGCTGTGGGAAGGAATAAGAAACGCAGCCGGACGGTCCGGATCATGCCACCCCACTGTGTAGGCCAGTACCATTTTATCGTCGGTTGCCACCGCTATGCTTGCACCCACGGCTTCCCGCTCATAGGCGTTACCGTATTGATTCACAAAATGATGGCCATATCCGGGATCATCAGCTCTCCAGTAATTACGCAGAATATACTGGCGAAAATCCACTTTCTTTTTCCTGATCACTTCCCCGGATTCCGGATCACAGACAAAAGTCCAGAGTTTGCTGTTACCAAAAGTATGGATATAAACCAGACCATCTGCCTCTATTCTCTGAACAACGGTGGGTGAGCCCAAAAGGCTCCCAATCTCTTCCATCCAGATCATGTCACCGTTTTCTGCTGAAAAATTATAAAAATTTCCCTGATTATCACCGGAAATGAGCCACTTTTCATTGGGGGAAACCGTTGGAGAGGAAAGGCTGTTTTCTCCATTCGGCATGCGGCCGCGGTATTGGAAGCGGCCATCATTGCCGCGTTTATTATTCAAAACCGTCAAACGATCAGCCATGGGGGCGCTCGGATCAAAATCAATGCGATATAAAATAGCATCTTCGCCAGTGGGCGTAATGTCAAAAGAGGACAACAGGGCAGACTGTGAGCCGTTTACATAAATCCGGCTCATAGCTGAATCCTCCGGGTCAGGGGTAACCGCCGGCGTATTGATCACCATGCCTCCTCCTCCGGCTGTGTTGGCATTAAAATAACCGCTTAACTGACAAGGATCCATGAAATAGTCGGCATCAGGATCATCGGTTTCCGGTATAACACCTGTCGACCATATGCCAAAGGGCGTAAAACCGTCCTCTGCCCCCTCTGTGATGTCATAGTACATGGGATCATCTTTTGCCACGTAATCTTCCACAACGCAGGGGCCGTCAGGTGTCCAGTCAAGAGCCTCTTGATCAACCTCATCATCAATGCAGGCCTGGGCGTAAAGGGTTCCATCCTCAGGATCAAGGATATAAATCCCGCCCTCTGTTGAGATGCCGCCGATATAGGCTTTTCCTTCCACCTTTCTGGTAAAAAAAAGGGTTATAAAAGGTTTTGCCCTTGTATCGGACAAACCCGGATCGCTCGAGGGCTTCCACAAGCCATCCGTTTTATCATATTGGCGCAATCCCGGCATCGGTATACGCCAGTCATATTGAAGAACCCCGTCTTTGTCCGGGGCTGCCGTTGCATCATATCGGAACAGATATTGACAATCGCTGATGAAAAGATTTCCATCCTCATCTAAAAGGGGCATGCTGGTCATGGCGCAGGCACCTGGTCCAGGATCATCGGCTGTCGGCGGAGCAGCATGCCAGATTTCAGAACCATCTTCCATGTCATAGGCATGAAGATTGGGCTCGGCTGTTTTACCAGTGGTGATGAAAAACATGTCGCGCTCGGCATAGGTTCCCAGAGCCTCAACGGTCAGCACCACTGAAGGATGGCCCTTCTCCCGCAGCACCCAGGCTATCTCGGATAAATCGGTCAGACTTGTAAAGGAACCTATGGAGGCAGGCATGTGATCGGAATTATGGACATCATGATGCAGGGTGGGCCAGGGGCCGCTGTTGTAGGAAAAATCGGAATCGTCCCAGACTGCCGCCTCTGCCGTGCAATAAATGGCCAGCACAAAAAATAAAGGAAAAATTATTTTATAGATGATTCCATGAAATTTGAAAATTAAATCATCAGCATGTGAAAAAGCACTTGGGATCGTAAAAAATGGCCTCATAAAAAGTCTCCCTTACTAATGGGACTGAAAAAACTCCACCACCAGCCTTGCTACATAGCCGTCCGGCTCGTCGGTATTAATTGCCACAACCTCGGCCCAGTGGCCTACAAACTCCGCCATGGAAGGTTCCTTGGCAGCCAGGTCCGCTGCAGCGTTCCATACCGCATCTGTATAGTCGCTGAATTCAATGACCCTGAGGGAAATTTCAGGCGCGGGATTCAGGGCTCGAACAGCCTTTACAAAATTTTCAGCCTCAGGAGCAAATCCTGAAAGATCATTATAGGTATAGATGACAAGAAAGGGGGGCTGATTTTGAGAGATATGCATCTGGGGTGAAGGATTGGTCAGGTCAGCATCATCCCATCCGCCAAAGGCATCCTGCATGAGCTTTTTAAACATTAAGGTTTCATCGGCCGTCAATCCCAGAGGATTGTTGGGATAGCTCACCAGATCAGGCAGAAAATAAGAAGCGCTCATGGAAATGACTGCCCGGATGCCTGCCGGAGAATAACCGACAGCGTTCAGCCAGGTCTCATCCGTGGCAAGAAGAGATACCAGATGGGCACCTGCAGATTGACCGAACAGATACATTTTATCGGGATTTCCGTAAGGAGCAATATTTTGTTTGATCCAGGCAAAAGCCGCTGCCACATCCTCCACATGATCCGGGTGAAGGGCATTACCTCCCTCGCCACTTGACAAGCGATAGTTAATAACCACAACAGTAAAATCATGATAACCAGCCAGAGTGTTGGCCAGGCTTTCATAAATATCCTTGTCTCCCTGCTGCCATGCCCCGCCGGGTACGAACAGGATCACCTTGTCGGCAGAGGAGTCCTCGGTGTAATATACGTCAAGTCGATGCCGGTCCAGAGGCTCGGCCTCAAGATAGGTGAAGGTCTTTTTATAAACGGTTTCCCTCTGAAGCCCTGGGGTGACAGTTCCTAATCGCCAGTATATACCGCTGGGATCGGTGGGATTAGCATACCGGCTCAAAGAAACGTCCAGTATGGAGTCCTCAATTTTAAGGCTTTTTATGATAAGGTCAAGATCAGTTGAAAGTCCAACGGCATCTGTGTTGAAAATTTCTGCATGGGCTGAAAAGGCCGACAAAATCAGAAACAAAAACGTCATGATAATCCGCATATTTTTCTCCCTGTGGTAAAAAATGAGTGGTTTTGCTATCAAGTAAACAACAAAATATATCACCCCCATATAGGCGGAGGGCACTGGGTTTCAATGGTTCCTCAAAATCAATATACCGCAATTCCCCTCTATGCTCACTGATGTTAAGCAGCTTTCTGCAGCGTCTTTTCTGCCACATCTTTGGTCTACAATAAATCGGCTGGCTCGGTACACAATAACCGCTGTCCATCCCCGGGAATCAGTAGGATCAGTGCGTTTGTTCACTATGGTGTACAGCTCATCCCCCTCAAACGTGAGGGAAATGAATTCATGGCAAGAGGCATATAGCATCAATTTGTCTTTTTGTTCTACAAACAGTTTTTCCCACCCGGATATTGTGTTCTTGTGGAATTGCAACACCCGCCCGGTGGCTCGAAGGCCCATTCCTTCACTTCGGAGTTTCAAGGCCAGGGCAACCTTACTGAGTGGTGATTTCAAATATTCCATAGGCGTGTTGCTGGTTTCAGAAAAACAGGTGTTGCAACTTTGACAAAGTAGTAATTGACGGGAGCCATTATGAACTGTTTGATAAGTTTTATAAGGCGATGTATCAGATGAAGAACATTGGGGGCATTTTATGGCAATTTGAGTTTTCATGCTCTCCATTAAAACATGGCACAGGGGATTTGAAAAGGACTTTTCTATTATTTGAGCCCAGTGCCTGTACCCTTGAGTACCTGAAAAACACGTTCTTTGACTCAAAAAATGATCTCCAATTATGGTTTTGTGATATCATTTTGTTCTAAAATGGATTGAAGTTGGTTTAATCAAGCAAATGATGAGATGAAAACGGTTTGACCGGAAATTGCTGAGGAAAGCTGAAGACGGGGTAGTCCCGGAGCATTATACAAAATTTCAGGAACTTACCAGGGGCGGGTATACGAAGAGGACAGAACAGAATATCATTGATACAGATGGGACAGTGGTATTCAGCTACGGGACATTGAAAAGTGGTTCTGCATTGACCATGAGGCTATCAGGTAACAAAGGGAATGATTGCACCTAATATGCACCTGGGCAAAAAAAAGAAATACAAACATTCTATGTAACCTATTGATTTTACTTGGTACGCCTGACAGGATTCGAACCTGTGACCTACGGATTAGAAGAGCGTGTTACCTAAAATTAATAATCCTAATATTCTCAGAGCCTTAATTGACGGGGCTTTCAGAATTCTACTTTTGGTTTTGTTTGGAAATATTTTAATTTTTTTGACCTTGACGGGCACAATTTTGAGCACAGTCCAGGCACACTATGGTATCTTCCCAAGAGCTTAAAATGAAAGATAAAAAAGCCAGTATTTGATGAATGGGTGCTGGCTTTTTTTTTCAAAAATTTATTGATATCTATTAAATAGATTAGAAGCACTGTGGCAAGGATTGCGTTTTCAGCATCATATGGTAAAGTATAGTTGGGTATTTTGTCGTTGATATTGTGAGCCTTCACTATTTTGTTTTAAGGACTACACAATGGTTGATAGCAAAACACAAAAATTGGATATGAAGAAAGTCGTTGCTCATTGGTTAGCGACATCAGACGATGATTTCAAAACCATGGAAAAATTGTATGATGCACAGTCTTATCACTGGGCTCTATTTTTGGGGCATATTTCGCTAGAGAAATTACTCAAGGGCTACTATGTTAAGCACCTAGGGAAACATGCACCGACCATTAACAACCTATACCGATTAGTGGAGCTATCTGACATCGAATTGTCTGACCAATATTCTGACCGGCTTGACACAATCACATCATTTAACATCAATGCCAGGTACGACAATTACAAAAGAGAGTTTTACAATCTATGTACCCAGGAATATACTGAGACATGGATAAATAGAATTATGGAGTTACGCCAATGGATAAAAGCGATGCTATAAAAGTTGCCAATGAGTATGCCTCAGTTATTTGTACAAACTATGACTGTAAAGATATTTTCATGTTCGGGTCATACGCAAAGGGAACCCATCATGAAGAGAGTGATATTGATATTGCTGTTATCCTCAAAGATTTTGACAATCCCATGAATATACAATTGGAACTCATGAGGCTACGACGGAAAATAGACAGCCGAATTGAACCACATCCGTTTAGAGAAAAAGACTTTAATATTAATAACCCCGTGGCATATGAGATATTACAGTATGGTCATAGAATAAACATATCAGCGGGCAATGACCATTAGATTTTGAAATCTTCCATCACTGGAAACCTTCTTCATTCCCCAATCAAAGATGAAACTCTGCTGATGCCTCCATTGCCAGTTCAGGTGTCCCAAAGAATTTTCCATTGGGGAATACGGAGGTCTCATATTCATTATGGGCATAACTGTAAAAAGCAAGTCCCCATTCATCTTCATCACCATAATATCGAAGACGGCATAAATGAATTGTCCACTATCTGGGTCTCTCTGCCAAGTGTATGACATTTCATATCCTTTTTTCTTTTTTAGGTGCGTCTGAATATTTTATGGCCTCTCAAAATAAAATCCACGCTAATTAACAACAGAGCTCAATCTTGTAACGGATTTGGGAACAAGTCCCATTGCTTCACTCCAATTCTTGATACGGGGCAGGATTTTCTCTTTTGCCTTATTCCGTGCGAATATCTCCAGTGCCTTATCGATAGCAGATGCTCTATCTTCCACATCAGGGTTGATGTATATGTTAAATTTGGACTGGGTAAATCTTACCAGAGCACCTTTAACGGCAGGGTCTTTGGTAATTTGAACATAATACCGCCTCCCAAGATAAAGAAGCCTGGAACCCGTGATAATCTCTCCCTTGGGGATACGCTCTACCAGTTTGATTTTATCTACAATCCATCGGCCTTTACTGAGAACCAGTTTCTCTGCTTTACCATCTTCAATGGGCGGGGTCTTTAATATCACGCCTTCGTAGAAATCCACGGTGATGTATCCGTGTTTCAGGGAGGTGTCGATAATGTGGAAGTAATAGATTTCCGTAGTTCCATATTGTACTGTGGGCACTTCTAATTCCTTTTAATAAGGTCAAGCAAAGAGACTGTCATTTTCTGGGCATCGTTTCCCTCAACTTTACCTTTGAGCACACCCTTTATTTTAACCCGCATTGATTTCATCACCTGGGCCTTATCCCACCAATTCAATATGGTGAGTTCCCCTGCCAGTTCCTTAAAGATGAGATGGGTCATGGCTTTAGCATCACCGTCTATCTTCTTTTCCAAAGACTTGAATACGGCAAACTCACGGTCAGAAGCAAAGCCCATTGAGGTGGCTTCATTACTTTCATTGACAAGTTTCTGCTGGATTTTGTCAAACTCTTCAAATAGTTCCAGTTGTGAGATACGGTTCTCTTTTCTGGCCTTTATCAACTAAAGGCGATGAACTTGGCGTGTTTAAGTGCCTTCCGCATAAATCCTGCCAGAAAACCGTATTGGCTTCTATGTGACTCATCCACCATAACAAAAATGTTCTTCTTCTCGGAAACTACTTCTATTTTCTCTTTGGAAACTTTGATGATGTTCCCTTCCTCATCCACTTCCTGAAACTTTTGTATGGTGGTGGTGATGGTTTTTCCGTAGTCATCTTGAAGCAGTGTCTTCAAATGTTTAACACTGGTGGCCTGTATGGGGTTGGGAAATCCGCAACGGTTGAATGTCCGTGAAATCTGGTCATCTAAGTCTGTACGGTCGGTCATCATGATGATGGTGGGGTTTTTGAACCCGCTCTCTTCCCTGCGGAGTTTGGTAGCCAAATAAACCATTGTGATGGACTTTCCACTGCCCTGGGTATGCCATACAACACCGCCCTGATCTTCTGTCTGTAAGTGCTGGAGTGTCTTATTGACGGCTCTGACCTACTGGTATCTGGGGAGGATTTTAATCTTGGTGCCTTCTGAAACATGATAGATTACAAAGTTGCGTATCAGGTCAAGGAACTTTTCTTTTTCAAAGAGATTGTAAAGCAGGATGTCTTGAGGTGTGGGCTCTCTTGCAATTAAGGTATCAATAGCCCTGGTGTCATCTGACTTGTAATGCTGATAATGGATTTCTTTAGCCCCGACAGCCCCGTATTTACCTCCAACTTTATAGATGCCGACGCATACCTGATTGTACCTGAACAGCTTTTCACTGTTTTTCTGGTAATAGATGAGGTCATTGACGCAATCGGAGAAAGCACTTTGGGCAGTGGGTGATTTACATTCGATGACGGCCAGGGGCAGGCCATTGATAAAGACTAGCAGGTCAGGGATGGAGTTCTTTTCTTTACCCTTGAACTTCATCTGATTAACGATGAGGAAGTCGTTTTTGTGGATATTGGTGAGGTCGATATAGGACACGCCCTTGTAGGTCTCTTTACCGTCTATAATCTGTTTTGGGGTGTATTCCTGGGTGCTGATAAGTTTATGGATATGCTCATTGGCTTCGATAAAGGATGTGGCAGATATGGAGGTTATGGCCTTAAAGGCGTTATTGAAGTTGTTCTCACTCAACCAGGGGTTTATCCGTTTAATGGCATCTTTCAGGCGGTCTTCCAGGATGACATCATTGATGGATGAACGCTCATCATTGGTGGAGCCGTTTTGATAGGTGTATTCAAGTTTTTCAAATAGTTTAATGGCTGGGAGTTCTGATTGGAGGTATTCTGTGCTTGAAATTGTCATATCAGACCTTTTTAATATCGAAGCAGTGTCATCGCTTATATTGACAGCATGCTTCCTGTGAGATACAATTCTACTATGAAATATGAATTGAAAATCACCAAAATCTTCAATAAATGGTTCAGTAATTTAAGAGACGTCGTTGCTAAACGAAAAATTTTAGCACGCTTTGCCCGCTTGGAAAATGGTCATTTTGGAGACTTTAAGCAAATTGACAGCAACCTATATGAACTGCGGTTTTTCTTCAGCGGTGGCCTGCGTGTCTATTATACCATCCGTAATCAACAGATTGTCCTTTTACTGGTCGGCGGAGATAAATCGAGCCAGCAAAAGGACATTAAAAAAAGCAAACGTCTTTTGGATGAATTGGAGTAAATATTATGCCGACTGAAACTTTCCATTTTGATATTGCCGAACATCTGAAAACAGATGAGGACATCCGGGAGTTCCTTAAAGAAACCGCAAACACGGGTGATACATCGGATTTCATTCACGCCTTGAGTATTGCCACCAGAGCCAAGGGAATGACTGAAATAGCGAGGCAAGCAGGCGTAAGCCGTGCCAGTTTGTATAAATCTTTATCAGACAGCGGTAATCCCAGATTTGAAACCATCAGTAAAATAGTGAATGCCTTGGGCTGTAAGATTGCCATTGGGTAAATTTTTTATTTTACATTTTTACCCTCATCTGTCCTGTCAGCAGTTTCGCCATTACTCCTTTCTTTAGGGTGCTATATGATGATTTCTTGTTGTGAAGGACATCCAGTTTATCATCGACGGTGGATAGGATAGAGGCGATTTGTTTTTGTTCTGGGAGGGGTGGGAGTGGTACTCTGAACTTTTTAATTTCTTTAATGATCAATTGTGGTTGAGCACTTCCAAAGGCAATCAATTTGACCTGTTTTTGAACAACATTAGATCTCAAAACAAGATACAAAAACAATGAGTTAAGATTTTTTGTGTTTTTTCTGATTAGTGCCATACCAGAGTTGATTCTGATATAATCAATCTTTATGTCAGAATTATACCAAGCAATGTTTCCTACCGTCCCTCGAGTGGTAATGACAATATCATCTTTAACCAGTCTTCCCTTTCTTAACAGAGCGTCTCTTTTTTCACTGATATATTGTGTCTCTATGAACTTGAAACCTGTTTTGGAAACATTCTTTGCCGTCAAAAATAAACAAAATCCTTCCTCTAAAAAGTCCTCTTGTTTTGGATAATTAGTACCTCTATCCCCATCTATAATAGCAACTTTTGCTTTATCTAAACTGACAACATCCCAACTCTTCGGCACCCTCCCTATCTTAGTTTCCTTAAATTCTGTATGCCCTATTCCTTCTGTAAGCAGTTTCTTCATCAAACCCTTTTTTAACTGTTATGTCTGTTGGATTTGATTTTCTATAGATGAGATTTTGTCATCTACTGTGGAGAGGATGTCTGCTATTTTTTGTTGTTCTGGGAGGGGTGGGAGTGGAACAGGGAACTTTATCTCGTGTTCGACAGTCGTAGGTATACAAAATCTGAAGACGTGCGTCAACAAAGGGATACAGCCGTCCGCAAAAATGGTGTAGTGCCTACAAAATTAAGGTGTTTTTTTGATGGATTTTATTCTATTAGGAGAGGCTATATTGAGCTTTTTCAGTATATTACGTTGAGTTTTTGTCAATTCTGTGTGCTGTAGTACACACTTTTTTTTATGCAAAAATTTTCCCAGATGAAGTCGTTCAAGCTCAGTACGGATTCTATCCCAGGTCATGCCGGTTTTGACCTCTGCTATGCGAACCAGCAACAATGCCAGCCAGCAAAGCAGGACGTGTGAGCGGATGCGGTCATCCTTTGTATGGTATATCGGTCTCAATCCGAGGGTGCTTTTGATGGTGCGAAAAGCCCTCTCGACTTCCATGAGCTGCTTATAGCCCAAGGCGACATCTTCTGCTGAGAGGCTCTTATCGCTGGTGCTCAATAAGTATTTCCCGTCCAGCTTTTCTTCTTCCTTGACCTTGGCACGGTTTGTTTTCAGTTTACCTGACTTGAGCTCCTTGATGTACCGCTCCATCGACCTGTGAGATAGAAGTTCATGCTTCATTCTTTCCTTCTTTTTGCCGGTATACTTCTCAAACGCATCAAGTTCAATTTGAATGCGCTCAAGGTTTCTCTCGCGTACCTGTTTATCATACTTAGCCTGCTCCGGGTTATACGCAATAATGAAACGGCGGCGGCCTGAGCCTTCACCCGCAAAGACTTCCTTGATATGAAGATTTTCCTTGATGACCTTGAATCTACCCCCTCTGTTCAAGGCTTCCATATTGATATTGGTACCCCGGAGTTTTTCACCAAGAATATAGTTGCCACCGGCCTTTTGGAGAATGCGGCGGTTCTCCTCGCTGGTCATGCCGCGATCCATGGCCCAGATGACATTACCGAGTTTCCAGTCGTTCATATCCCGTTGAACTTGATCGACACATTTAGCATCGTTCTGATTACCTGGCAAGACCCAGCACCTGACAGGGATACCCTCCCGCGTCACCGCAAGTCCAATGGTAACCTGGGGCAAGTCATCTCTTTTATGCTTTGACTTACCATAGGCTTTTAACTCTGAATCTCCTGGTTCTTCAATTTCAAAATATGTGTTTGTCGTATCAAAAAATATCAGATCGACAGTAAGATTCATAAGATTGGCTGTGGACCAAAATACGGTTTCTTGAAAAGCATTTTCATGCTCAAGAAGGAAATCCATGCTGCGGTACAGGTGCTGTACCTGAATGTTGTTTTCATTATCCAGGAAAACATCTTTCTCCGCCCACTCTTCGACACCTAACTTGGAACAAGGCGCCAGCGCTCTGTTTGCCACCATTGCGAAGATAGCAGATGACACTGGAATGCTGAGTGACCGGTTTTTCAAAAGTTTTGTGATGCAGTTATCAATGCTCAATTGCTCCCACAGCCCTCTGAGCAGGAACGCTCCACCCGCGGGGCGGCTGGATATGAATTTGAGATCATGAGCTTCGGCTTCAAGCTCAAGAGCATCTTCAGGGCTGACAAATCGGCAAAGGCTGCCCACAAGACGCTTGATAGCAGACATGTCTAACTGATCCCGACGCCCGAAGGACTAGATCAACTCAGCCCGGGAATACCCTTTTTCAGGATGTCTGGAGTTGTGGGCAAGCTGAATATATTCAACTTCCGACCCATCTTTATTTTTTCGTTTTATTGTGCGTACATACATGCCCACTATAAAAACATGTATTTTATTGTAAGTCAAGGCAAATTAATACGTCCGTGTGCCTACATATTTTGAAGCAAAAAATTAGTTTTTCGTTGATTTTATTAGAATTTTAGGCTATTTTTCAAAAAAATGATCCTACAACTGTCGAACACGAGTTTATGAACATACTTAAATGAACCCTTTTTTTTCTACGAGAGAGCCCAGTGAAAATCTGTCATAAAATTGTATCATTTTGTGAGAAGATAGCAGGTGTTCATAATAAGCGATACTACATTTTGTATTTATCAATTCAAGAATATTGTAGTAAGCCGACACACTCACTTTTTCTTTCAGTTTTGAAACTGCTATAGCCCCAAATCTTAAATTCATTGGGTTAAAAAAAATATCGTTGGGATGCACAATCCGATATTCATTTTTCTCTTTATTTTTTAATAAAAAACTTCGTTCATATCTTTCTGTTTTCTCAGTTAATCCTTTTTCAATGGTTAAACTGTGTAAAGGAAACTTGCCAAGGTCATTCTAGAACTCTTTACGTTCTCTAAAAATATCTCCAACTTTTACAATATCCCAATCCTCAGGCATCCACCCAATCTTTGTCTTTTTATACCCTTTTTTATTATTCATCTGCTGGCTTCAGAAAAGGATTTATGATGTCGATGTTCTCAATATTTTTGAAATCGCCCGTATTGCGTGTAATCAACACGGCATCAAGCTGGATAGCAGTGGCAGCAATCAGGGCATCTGGAGTTTTAATATTGGTCATACGCCTGAGCTTAATAGCACAATCGGCAATTTCATTTGTCAGACCAATAACGTAAGCATAATTTAGAAAATGTTCAGCTTGCTCATAGCTTTCCATTGTATGCTTTCTCCAACCCAGGAACTCTATTTTGGTAATGATGGAAATATTGAATGAGGCTTCAAAAATCTGCTCAACTCTATCCTTTACATCTAAAGGCAATGAGCCATTAAAATAATAAATAAGTATATTTGTATCAATGATATGCGGTTTCATAATCATTTCCAGTCATCACGAATGAGTTTAATCTCTTCATCAATATTATCAATTTTGGTAATGCCGAAAAATGTGTTGAATTTACTTTTTTTTCTGACAGACAGTTTCTTTAAGACTTTTACTTTGACCTCTACCTCGGCATTGATAAATTCATTGGGCAAATGTAAGACCTTGCTTAATTCTTTACCGCTTAACACAGCAGTATAAATATCCATACCACTATCGCCTTTGAGTGCTTTGTTCTCCATCATCCCACCCCCAATTCCGCTAAAAATCCAGCCAGTTTATTATCTATTTCTTTTTCCCTCTTCTCAATATCCCTGATTTCGGCAAGAGTAGCAACCAAATCAATCTCTTCCTCTTCTTCACTGGTGTCGATGTATCTTGCAATGTTGAGGTTATAGTCATTCTCTTTGATTTCATCCATATCTACGATGCGCATGTATTTATCAACATCTTTACCTTGGTCATAGGCATCAACAATCTTTTTAACGTGGGTGTCTTCCAGTCTGTTTTGATTTTTACCCTCTTTGAAATCGTTGCTGGCATCAATGAAGATGACTTTATTTTTAAGGTGCGCTGGTTTGGATTTATTGTAACTACTCAGGCTTGAGCTTAGGTGATAGCCTTTACAGGGATAAAAGGAAAACCTGCAAAGGCGTTTTTAATTGCATTGATTACATTACAGCCATTTTTCCGTACGGTAGATATATATCCACGAATACGGCAAAAGGTGTCTGCACCATAATCGGTACGGAAAGTCCCGGATACCTTTTGCTTGACTTTGATCATTCGAACATCCCTCTCTCCTTGATTATTATCAAAAGGCACACTGAAATTGTGCATGAAGCGAAGGACATCGTTTTTATGGGATTTTAAACGGTCAAGCAAATTTTTTGGAGGCGTCTGTTTGACTTTGCCTTTTTTTCCGGGTTTTTTTTCAGGTGGGGGATTGGCTTCGAGTCCCTTTTTGACAATTTGATCATACGTTGACTCAAAGAAGTGTATTCTCGATGCTTCAAGACATTCACTACCGGCGGCTTTGGCTGAGTTGACTTCCTTGTTGGCTTTTACCAGCAAATCACTCATCTCTTTGGCCCACTCTTGTTTATGTTGTTCATGGATAAATTTGAGTTCTCTCAAATGGTGTGCATTGCAAAGCCCGTGATCACAATCACCATAAGCAAAATAAGATTTCCAGTGATCATGGATCGCAGTGCCTTGAAACTCAGGCAAAATGCCGATGTCATCCATGGCAGCTTGCCCGCGTTTTTTATGAACTTCATAATACGTAAGTGTATCATTACTTGCAACATGAAGCCAATGAAGTTTACCTTTGACTCGTAATCCACTTTCATCGAAATGGGCGACATCCGCTTGCTTCAGCTGTTCTTTAGTGGCTTCAGTAGAGGGGGCAACAGCAGTTGCACCCTCGTTGGATGAGTTAATGATAACAGCTTCCGAGATTCGGTGGCCGAATACGTCTTCAAAAATTTCGCCAGTCCTTGCTACCGGGATATGATGATAGTTATTGAAGTAAACGACATGGGATTTAACATTATCACCATATTGAACGGGTTGAGTTACTTGATCAGGGAAAACGCCTTTATTGGCTTTCCCACACCGAGGGCAAAATTTGATCTCCGCTTTGTGTTCAGTTACTTCAATGTGGATAGCCGGAATATCAAAAACTTGACGTTTCTCATATTCCATGACAGGAACATTATCAAGAGATGCTTGGCAATGTGTACACTGGCAGGCCTTATGAACGACCGTATGATTTGGATCTTCAACTTGTTTGAGCGTTTTGCCCTTGTGCCCTTTTTGTCCGCCGGATGGCCTGGCTCCCTTTTTGCGCAAACTCGTTGTGCGTTTCTTTCCGAGGCCGTCAGTGGATGGAGGCTTACCGCTGTTAGAGCTGTTTTTTGCTATCTGACCTTGCAATTTCTCAATCAGCTCCTGTTGTTGCCGCATGACGTCGCACAAAGTTTTAATGTCGGCAGATAAACTTTGGATTAGTTGCACGACTGCATCTTCACCCTCACGGTAAACTTTTCGAATTTCTTGCTCTGATGGAAAGTGCAGTTGCATTGTGATTTCTCCAAATTATTGTTTCACTTTATTATCGGATAAATTTCAAAAAACTGTAGCTTGACCAGATGCCTGAGTAGTTACGATTTATTTACAATAAGGATGGAAGCGGGAATTCCCGTATTATAGAAAAGTTTAGAAGGCAGGCCAACAACGGCTTCCAGTATGTCATCTTTTAGGATGCCTGTTCTGATTTTACCTTCTGACCCCGCCCGAAACAAAACACCATGGGGCAGGACAATACCGAGTTTGCCGTCCTGCTTAAGAACACTTATCATGTGCTGGAGGAAGGCAAGGTCAGCATAACTACGGGGAGGGATGCCGTAAGAGAAACGGCCGCCTTCCTTATCAGCTATGTATCTGGCACTCTCCACCAGCATACCGCCAGAGCCACAGGTGGGGTCATAGATGGTATTTTGGGGTTCGGGCTTAATCAACTGGACAATGAGCTTAACAACACCTTTAGGTGTGTAGAACTCTCCCCCTTTCTTACCTGCGTCATCAGCAAACATCTTAATGAGGTATTCATAGGCATCACCAAGAAGGTCAGGGGTGTAGAGATCTTTGTTTTTAAGGGAGTATTTGTTGAAGTGGATTAAAAGGCGTTGGAGTACGGCATCACTTAAAACGTCTTTATTACCGAAATGGACGGCGGTCATGACGCCTTCCAGATTGGTGTTTTCCTCTTCTATAGATGCCAGGGCTTCATCAATAGCCTCACCAATGTTCTCGGTCTTCTCTATAATATTTTTCCATCTGGCATTCTCAGGAAGAAAGAATTGATGGTAATCGGGATCTGCTTCTGCTTCTTCTTTAGCAAACCCTTCTTCCTTTACAAGGTGCTCGTTCTCTTCTTCAAATACGTCATTGGCTCTTTTAAGGAATAGCAGGCCGAAGATGTAATTTTTGAAATCACTGCTGTCTATGCTTCCACGCAGGATGTCGGCTGAACCCCATAGCCAACTTTCAAGGGAGGGTAGGTCTAAGGTCATTGATGGTGCTCCAGGTTAGGGTTGATAGTAGTAATAAAATTGTATAGTAGTACCATATCCCAGAAGACTTAAAAACAGCCAATTCAATTTTTTGTTTCTCTATCTTTTTGGAGAGTTGATGCCACCGTGCTTTCCTTTGTGATGATGGATTTATTTTTTGTGGAATAGATTATACTACTATTTTGAACAAAAGTTCATTCCTATCAACCGATGCCATAACAAGCATGAAATAGCAAGGTAAATAAAAGTATTGTATCAATGGGTAAAATTGTCATGCTCCAGTTTTGGATAGAGAGCGACACAATGGCTTTAGTGCTGATGGAATAGGTTATACTATTATTTTTATACTACTATTTTTGAAACTCAATCATATCCCTTCCTCTTAGACCCATCCATAATCCACATCATGGTTGGCTTATTTTATCCCCGCCTCTTCATATTATTTACATCCCTTTCATTTTTCTGGTAGCCTAATCCTATATCTATCTATGCCGAGGTGTCTCCCACATAGGTTAAGGTCGTCCTAAAAATCCACCCAGCGAGTGTGTGTGCCACCTATAGCCCTGTAGAGCAAATTAGGCGTTTTTATTTGATACAAAATAGGGGGGGAGATGCTCTATCCTTCCACCAATACCCTATCCACAAGCCATTCTATCCACTCCATATCATCCACATCACCATTGCATCAGCAGTTTATCTATATCCCCTCCCCTGGGACAGGATTCATCTTACTGATGCAGAAAACTAAAATTATTTTATCTTGAATTTGCCTCCATATCGTCCAAATCGATTTTTTGAGGGTGATTATACAGCATATATAAACTGAAAAGTTTTTGATTTAACAGCACTTTTGGTCCAGGCAGGCAGAGATGGACGATGATTCGGGGATGGACGATAGAAATGGGTAAAACTTTTTGTAAATACTTGCACAGCAAAGTTATCCCATGTATTTTTTTATGAAAGTAAAGGAATACCAATTAAGTATGGGCGCATATCAAGTGCAGACAGATAGAACGAAGGACATATAGTTGCAAATCAATCCTATACTCAAGAAAATAAAAAGACTGATATTGGACAGGAAGGTTAAATTTACTCTGAAAGCGGAATTGGAATTAGATGAAAACCTTGATAAAAGGGATATCTTTGAATCGATTCTTAACGCAGAGGAAATATACAAAATCCTTAACAGCACAAATCCCTATACAGGAAAAAAAGAAAAACTATATATCATTAAAGGTCTGACATATGATAATATTATGATATACACGAAAGGAAAAATTTTTAAGAATCAACTTTATATTCTGATATCATCAAAGAGGGCATTATGAAAGATAGTGAATTTACCGAGTGTCCTATATGTAGTGGCAAACTGGAGCGCCGTACCGTTTTAGATCATCCAAAAAAAGGGATCATTCACAATATTCCGCACCATGCTTGTACCAATTGTGGAGAAATCTATTTGGGTGATGAAAGTTTTGATATTGTCCATAATTATTGCCGTAAAGAAAAGGCCAGCGCATAGAATGAGTCAACATAAGGACTGATCATGAATAAAAGACAGATTATCCAAACCCTGCAACAATATAAGAAGGATTTTGCAGGGAAATACGGCATTACCAGAATGGGGCTTTTCGGCTCTGTTGCAAGAGATGAAGCTAATCCAAACAGTGATATAGACGTGTTTGTTGGCATGATGAAGCCAGACCTATTTACCATCGCGGGCATTAAAGATGATTTAGAGATGCGGTTAAAAAGTTCTGTTGATATAGTGCCTTACAGTCTCCATATGAACAATTTTCTAAAACAGAGAATTGATAGGGATGCACTGGATGTTTGATCTGGAACTTGTACTGGAAATATTACGGCAGATTGAAGATGCTTCTCAAAAGATCCTTTATCGATTCGGAGCCATCCAGACAGTAGAGGATTTCACCCATAGCCAAGCGGGTGTGGAAAAAATGGATTCCATTTGCATGATGTTCATTGTAATTGGTGAATCTCTAAAAAATTTGGACAAAGTCACCAATAACGATCTTCTGAGCCAGTATCCACAAGTAGAATGGAAAAAAGCAAAGGCAATGCGAGATATCTTGACGCACCACTATCCTACAGTAAATGCCGAGGTTGTGTTCTACACCTGCAAAGAGAAGATCCCGCTTCTCCAAAGTACAATTCAAAAAATGATTGAAGATGTGCAACATCGATAAATTTTGGCAGACAGACTTCGTTTGCTTAAATTTTGGGATGCTGAAACTATGCGGCCTATCAATAATATTACCCACCGTCCATATAGTTCAAAGAGTTTTCGAACAGTATGCTTCAAAGCCTTCAAAATACAGGAAATGGACGATGATTTGAATTTGGACAATAGAATAACTAAAACTTTTTATTTTTCCTTTTTCCCATTGACATAGAGATTCTTTTTAAGATATGGCTTATTTTTATTAAAATAATCTTTTATCATTTCTAAGGTGGATTATCTCTAAGTGTAGACGATAAATATAATATTCAAGTGATGCTTGATGAAGATTCGGGACATGGACATGATATAGAAACCGGATAAGTCTATAAGTGTTGACCCGTATAGATTATCTATAATTAAAATGCATTAGATGTAAATAGGAACGCATTATGTACATTCATGACCTGCATCCATGGAAGATCATATGTGTCACCTCCAGCCAGTATAAAAGGGCTTTGATGGGCATTTTTCGAGCCAGATAAAAAAGGTACAAAATTCCTGATATTGGCAGTTGCATTAAATAAAATTTTTGCATAATCCTTATCTCTAAAGCTTGTGACCTGCCGTAATTTGCGTTTAATAATTTTCAGGAAATTGTCTACTTTTGAGGTCGTTTTTGTGATTCCGCTTCTTCGCTTATGAGAGGTATAGTGGGCTGCATTGTCTCTAAGTTCATCAACATGTTTTTTTAACAGGGGATGCTCAAAAGCCTTATCATCCAGCGATTTCAGTTTTGCTCTAAGAGAGCCTGCATACATGGCAGTATCCAGGACCTTTTTGAACTTTCGGTAAAGTTCTTTTCTGTCTTTTTCACTGCAATTTGACTCTTTCTGATACATAACGAGAGCTTTATCAAAATTTTTCAGGCAATGGAGGTGACATAAACCAATCCATACTCTATAAAAAACCGACTTGATAGCCTTAGTTGACGCTTGCCACTTGTCTTTTGCAATGCCCTTTACACTGAAATTTATCTTTTCTAAAAAATTCTCAAATGATGTACACAGGGTTTTTTCATCAACATGATCCGTATAATCCATATGCCAGACTACCTGAGTCTGGGGATCAACCATGACCACTGTGTAGGTACGAAGGCCTGGTTCTTTTTCAAAACCTTCGTCCTCCTGAAAATACCCGGAACATTGAGCACCGGCTCTTACAAGAACTATGGCAGGATGAAAAGTTCCCGCCCATCTGATCCAATTATATAAAGTCTGCCGGCTTTTGAGTTTACGCCCGCATATTCCAATACCTTCAAAAGCACCGCTGATGCTTTGACCCAAAAGCACTATTCCCCTAAGAACCTGACCTATAATATCGATTGAGAAGTGCTTTTCCCTGGGAATAAAACTCGGCAGTAATGAAAATCTCTGCCCGCACTCCGTACATTGTACCATTCGAATAGGGAATTCATGCTTTTTACCTCCAGGCATGACTATTTTACGAGGCTCTTTGCGAAATCCACGCATTATATAGTTCTTACGGCATTTACATCCAAGTTTATGGCCCGTAGCGTGCTTATTTTTGTTTGAAAGCTCTTTGACAACTTCATTCTTGAATTTCTTTTTATCACTCACAAGTTCATTATATTGTTCCCAGTCGCTCCAAGGGAAAATATAGCTTTTCTCACCTCTCTGAGAAACCAGGCAACCACGGCGGCATTCACGCTTTTTAACACAATCATTTTCAAATGAGTTGATCAGAGCTTTTTCTAGCTCATTGGATATCTCACTATCAAACTTATCTAATTTGGCCGGATAATCCAATAAGTGCTTAAGCATCAAATCAACAGATCTATATATTTTTGCTTGCTGCTTCTGAAGAAAAGTTTTCTTGGTTTTTTTTTCCCGATGAAGAACGACTCGTTTCAATAAGTATACATACTTGATTTGAAATTTCTGTTATAAATATGACCAAAATTTCTTTGAAAATCGCAAAACCTGAATATACTTTATGGTCTTTAACCCAGACACGCATAGAACAAATCTCAGCCATAATTTCAAAATAAATCTCAGGATACTGATTTTCTCCGTACCAATTTTGCCTTGCCAAACGTTCCAATGCCTTTTCCAGCATAGTCAGGCAACGGAAAAAATCATTCAACACCTCGGAGTTATCATCATGTTTTTTTTGCTTTTCTTTTTGATTATTATCCTCTATTATTTTCATATTATCTCCTTATCAAAATTTCTCAATTCTTATGGGATTGAGTTCCTTAGGAGATAATAATTAATACTTTTATTCTAAGATGTTAAGCAAAAAGTCAACTCTTATAGACTTATCCGAGAAAGTTATCGTTAAGCTCAACCAGGTCATACGAGGTACTGTTAACTATTTTGGAGCTGGGTTTGCAACTTGTCTCGGACAGTTCAATAGACTGGACAAGTGGATAAGAAAGCGAATTCAATGTATGAAATATAAACGTATCTGGATGACTGACAACAGGCGGCTGGAAAACAAACACATCAGGAACGCGGGATTTCTAACGTGCCGTGAGGTATATCTGAGGGTTGGTTAAGGAATTGAGATAAACTCCCCTGATAAGGGGCAATCTTGAGGGGGTCGCCCAGTACGAGAAAGACGTACGCTGGGAAATATAGGGAATTGACCCTATTGCGACAACGGGGAGGGGGTGGTTACGACCACTTCCTTACCCTCTGCGTTTATCCCAATTATGCTGTTTTCTATATTGACATACAACTCTATTGATATATACTCATTGATATAGATCAATAAATTCGGAGGAGAAAATGGATACAGCAAAGTTGTTTATCAATGGACGAAGCCAGGCATTAAGGTTACCTAAAGCCTATCGATTTGAAGGTGAAGAAGTCTATATTAAAAAAATCTCTCAAGGAATTCTTTTAATACCAAAAGACAAAACAGCATGGGGTGTTTGGGAAGAAAATTTGAAAAAATATGACAAGCCGTTTATGACTGATAGGAATCAACCTGATTCTCAGCAGGAAAGGGTTGGTTTGAATGAATTATTTGATTGATACAAATATCTGTATTTATATCATGAACAAACGCCCCGCTGAGGTTATTCAAAAGTTTAAAAATCTTGAAATAGGTCAAATAGGTATATCCTCTATCACTGTTTCGGAGCTGAACTACGGTGTTGCCAAAAGCCAACAGAAAAAACAAAATGCTAAACGACTTGAAGAATTTCTCACTCCATTCGAGATATTGCCTTATGATGAGAATGCATCAAGATATTATGGAATAATACGCTCAGAACTTGAAAGCCAGGGAAAAGTAATAGGACCGTTGGATATGCTTATAGCAGCCCATGCTGTAAGTGAAAATTTGATATTAGTGACTAATAACGAAAAAGAATTTCAAAGAATTAAATCGTTAAAGGTAGAAAACTGGGCAGTAAAGTAGCCCAAACTGAAGACACATAACAAAACGCTGGAGAGGGTGCGACATGAAGCCGCTGATATTATTGTTAATTAATGCAAATTAACCTGCCGTATCACCGGCAGTTTCTTACCCTGACATGCATTACCGGTAACGGTTTTGTGTGAAGCTCAGGGGACAATGGAATCCTTGACCGAAAGGTCTGGAGAGGAAACCGTGAGGCAACCTCAACTCTGGTAGCATCAAACTGGATGGAAGCTAAGAATGATGGTATGCGTAACACATGTGAATCGTTGATAAACGTCGTTAGCGATGAGAGGCTAAAGATGCTGTTAAGCCTTAACCAAAAAAGGTAAGGGGTATGGTTATGATGCTCCGCTTTCATCATACGTGATCTAAAATTCCCCCGGCGGATAGACGGACGCTAACCCATCGTGTAATATCAGTGGAACAGGGTAAGCCCAATTGTCTCCATTTAATTATGGAAAGCGAGCCGCAAGGTGAGCCGATAGATGAGTGGGTAGAGGAGGTCGGAGAAAGCAAATGCCGTTATGTAATGTAGCGGATAGAGGGTTATCCCTTATCACGAAAGTGAGCAGACTTCCGGCAGGTGTTGAATCACGGGAAATGTCTGGACGATTGTATCTTAATGGTGAGGATAGATGATGACTGTTATAGCCATTGACGGCCTTAAGAATTTTGATTTTGCCTGGAAATCCATTAATTGGAAAGCTATGCAAGACAATGTAAATCGTTTACAGACACGTATCGTGAAGGCAGTAAAGGAAGGGAGCAAAGAAAAAGTCCGCAGCCTGCAACGTCTGTTATCCATGTCATTTGCAGCTAAATTATTAGCAGTAAAACGGGTATCAGAAAACAAGGGCAAGCGTGAGTGTAATCACGAAAATTCATGGACAACCTTTCATGATAAATCATGGAGATTGAACAAAATATTCAACTAAATTGATTTTGGAAAACTATTTGGCATGCTGTATTCAAAGTTCGGTTTAGATATTTTTCAAGTTTTACAGGGGTTGCATGATGTTTCCAATCCTGCCTTTCAGCCAGGATTCTTTGTGATACTTCCGCCTTTGTAAAACCTCTACGAAAAAGAGCCAGAGCATAAGAAAAATCAGTGGCAGAGTCATCACCCTTTTCATATTGAAATCGGGAAATATTATTTTTATGACACACTCCCCCCCCACCAGGGTAGATGGTAAAAGGTTATCTCAGTACTGAGGGATAAGGGGATTTTGGGAATGAGCGCCAAATTTTTCCAGTCGATCCAGACGAGTTTTGCCAGGGGATAATTGCCAGCCAAAGTTTTGTGCTTTTTTTTCTATTTCTAAAGCCTGGGCATCTTCCCCACCTGTTGTTGGGATCGGCACCAGGATCATTGTGTAGTCGTTTTAACCAGTATCTTTTTTCATCAAGAGACAATGACCTGTCAGAATGGATCCAGACCTGATAGTTTCCAGGAGAGGTTTCAACAACCATTCTGCCATATTTAAAATCATGTGATGGAAGTTGATGATGGCGGGCAATTAACTCAATGTTCAGGTCATCAACCAGCAAATAATAGGGTTCAATATTGGGGTTTGGTTTAAGAAGGATATGTCCGCCATTGGAGTTTTCAGCTTTAAGGTAAGGGATATTTTTGGTTTCAGGTTTGATTATCCATCTGCCTCTGGCTTCATCAAGGACGGCCAGGCAGCAGTTATTTTTAAAAAAATGGTTTATTTTTTGTAAAATATTTTTCATTGCAGTAAGCGGAAACGGTTTTGATATTTCCGCTTTAAGGGTTTTAAATTGATGTATTGTTTAAATTGTCCTTGGGCAGGAGTTCCATCGATTATTTGCCAGATAAAGGGGGGAGCTTCTGCCTCTAACCTGACATATCTTGCAAATTTTTCTTTATTTATCCACTATTTTTTGTGATTATTCTCACTGTTTTCTTTCTCTGCCAAAATACTCTTCAGTGCAATATTTTCGGTAGCTGATTTCAGGGTATTTTATCACCTTGAGAAGTTCCATCCTGAACAATTGATAAAGTCGGGTATCCCTTTGGTCAGGGCTGTAGCCCTCAGTGGCAAGAAGACTGTCAATGATTTCGTTATCCAGGAGTTCATCAATGAATATCAACTCCTTATCCGTTATCTCTTTAGGAGTTTGCATCTTCGATTCCAGAGGAAAAAGGTTACCGCTGTAAAAATTATTAATGTAATCAGCCATACCCTTTAAAGTTAGGATACCCTTAGAAGGCATCTGATCTTCAATTCCAAGAAGTTCTTCAATAGGGGATTCCACCAGTTGGGAGAAATCATAGTTGTCAATTTCAGTTTTCATTATTTCTCTAACCAGTGCCTTCTTCTGCTTCTTGTTCATTTTTTTCCAACCAGGAAAGTTAGTTTTCAATTGCTTTCTAATTGAGCGTCTGATATTTTTTCTCTGCATGAGGCCTCTCTTTTTGGTTTTTTATATAAAAATGTTTTGAAAGTATAAATATAAACCAAAATAGAGGTCTTTTCAAGCTATAAATGCTTGAATACATTAATTTTACTGTATCTTTTTTAAGGTCAATTTCAACACCCTTTATTTGAATATTGGACAAAAATTACGTTGAGGTAAAAATGAAAAAAATTAGTGTTATAGGCATATTGGTAATCATGGTTTTATGTGAATTTACCGAAATAGTCATAGCGGAAGATTTTAATGGACACACAATAAGACTCACAGTTGACTCTCCAAGCCTTGGAAATGTTATATCAGGACCATATGATGCAACTGTAGGGAATAATATAGAATTTAATCCAAGTGAACGCGTTGTTCCGGTTGACATTGATATTTCGGATACTACTATATTTCTGGATTATTCTTCTACTGGTGCTGGAAGATTTGCATCTGGAACATTCAACGGATATGTATTTACCGATATAAATAATACAATTTCTGATATTCAAGATGTTAGTATAGATTCAACTACTACGCTAAATATTGATGCAAGTAGAATATCTTTCAATGAAAATCAAGTTTTCATTAATGTATCTTCTTTGTCTTTTAATGAAAACAGTAAGTTAAAGCTCAATATTATTTTTTCTTCTTCAAGTTTAAATGATGGTCTGGTGGCGTATTATCCATTTAATGGAAACGCTAATGACGAAAGTGGGAATGGAAATAACGGGACAATAAACGGTGCATCACTGACTGAAGATAGATTTGGTTTGTCTAATAGTGCGTATCGTTTTGATGGTGTTAATGACGACATTACCTCAGATGCATCAGTATCATCTTCGAAATTAACTGCATCTGCTTGGATTTTAATAGAACAATATCATTGTTGGGGAGGGATAATCGATGCTTTTCGAGAAAAATGGGAATTTGTATTAGATTGTGAGGGAAGCAACAAACTTGAATTTACTCCATGGGATAGTAATTCATGGGAAGATTATGTTGATTCACAAAGTCTTGCACTGGATGAGTGGTATCATGTTGTTGTGGTTATAGATGAATTGGTTGGGACTTTTTATGTTAATGGAATGCAAAGTTCATCGTTTTCGTTAGGCTCTACCGTTTCTGTGGAACCAGCAAGTCTAATAATAGGGCATAGTCGAAGCGGAACTTCTCAGTATTTTGAAGGATTAATAGATGATGTCCGTCTTTATGACCGTGCTCTTTCCGAATCTGAAATCCAGCAACTTTACAATACTACGAATGTAAATACAAACACTGTATATTGGACTGACTGGAAGAATACTGCTTCTGATAGTGTCTCAGGCTCTATTGAACTTGGTACAGAAAGCGTTGATGTGACCTTTAACGGATCATACTCATTTGCCCAGACGAGTGGGGGAAGAAATTATTGGGATCCTTCAAAACCATATATAAGTACAAATGTCAAAAATGCCCCGCCTGATTCTGATATTATTGGCTTGAATACCGGTGGCACTGCAACGATAACATTCTCAAGACCCGTTATTAATCCAGTTATAGCACTAACCAGTTGGAATGGTAATACCGTTAATTTCGGGGTGCCGATCCGGTTTCTTAGTGAAGGACGTGGTTACTGGGGCGACGGCAGTCCGGTTATTAATGACGATGGCACTGGTTTTTATGGAGATGGTGAGGTACATGGCGTTATTCAACTGACAGGAACATATCCGTCGATTACTTTTACCCATACCAGAGAAAATTGGCATGGTTTTACGGTTGGAGTCATTTCCGATACTTCAAATATAGATAATTCTTTAGATACTGACGGTGATGGAATACCAGACACATGGGAAATTAAATATGGTTTAGATCCCAATAATCCATATGACTCAGTTAAAGATTCAGACAATGATGGATTAGTGAGTCTCTTTGAGTATTACTTTGGCTCATCTCCGAATGATGAAGATAGCGATGATGATGGTTCATCAGACTTTTTTGAATTTATGAATCAAACCGATCCATTGGATAGTGCCTCAATTCCCCTTGAGGATGATGACCAAGACTCAATGCCAAACGATTGGGAAATTGAACATGGTTTAGATCCTAATGATCCAACAGACAGCATGGCAGATCCTGATGAAGATGGTTTGGTAAATTGTATTGAATTTGTTATTGGAAGTGATCCATTAAGTTATACCGAGTTAAAAATAGATAAAAATAATAAAAATAGTCATCTTGGTGATATTCAATTGTACGATGCACTCACCATAATGAAGAGTTTTAGTGAAACAGTTTTTCATACAGAAAGAAACATGTTTAATGAGTTACCTAATGAAAGAATATCATTAAATGAGGACTGTAAATGGGTGGATGAGAATGGAAACGAGTGGAAAAAATCAAGTTGTATTAAAAGTTTAGCACATCAAACTGATTGGATAGAGGCTCTTCTGAAAGGCTGTAAAAATGATAAATTTACTCGAAGCGATGGAGGTAGTGGGTCATATGAAGTGATTCAGGATAAGTATGGTAACTTGATAATTGATCCTGAGTTCATAGGAACATATAATTATTATGATTGTAACAATACATTGGGTTGTGTGGCACATGCTGTAATCGATTTATTACCTCATGTTTATAATAGTAATTATACTAATTTTGATAATGTTGACTACTCAGATTTTGAAAATGCTAATCACTTTTTACGTGATACTTCAAATGATCCTAAATATACTGATAAACCCAAAGACTATGGTTGCGAATGTAATACTGAGACTGCTTGGTTTGAGGTAGTATGTGAAATTCCGGAAAAGGCCTCTCAAGCTGTTGGAGATCCGCATTTAATAACATTTGATGGATTGGCATATGACTTTCAGGCAGCAGGTGAGTTTGTTTATATTGAATCTAAAGAAAATCCCCGGAACATGACTGTCCAGATTCGGCAGCAGCCATGGGGAAATTCAAGACATGTTTCTGTCGTTACCGCAGTTGCCATGAGTGTTGAAGGGGATACAATAGAATTATATCCAACTCGTGACACTCCATTATTTATTAATAAATTTCCAACCATCCTTTCATCGGAACATATGGAATTACCAAACGGGGGTAATCTATATTTAAACAATAATAATTATAAGATTGTCTGGCCTGACTACAGTCAAATTTCATGCAGACTTCGCGGTGATAGATTAGATATTTACGCGAACTTTCCAGAAGCGAGGATGAACGCTATACATGGACTTTTTGGTAATTTTGATGATAACTCTTTGAATGATCTGACTGGCAGATATGAAAACGCTTCCATTGATCTGGCAACCGTGAGTCTTACCAAAGAACTGTTATATGGAGATTTTACTGAAAGCTGGAGAATCAGTCAGGATGAATCATTATTCACCTATTTTTCCACTGATGAGAGCACAGCGACATATACAGACAGAAATTTTCCGGCTGGTATAATAACATCAAAGGATTTATCAGAAGATCAGTATAATCAAGCAAAAACAATCTGTCAAAATGCCGGAGTAACCGGGTCGGTATCGCTTGACTCCTGTATTCTGGATATAGGCTTGACAGGAGATGAAGGTTTTGTACAAAGTTTTCTGGATACAAACCAGTCTAATAAAACTGAAGTTGTCGTTCTTACAAACGTGGAACCGGATAGGACAATAACTGCAAACAGCAACACAGAAACAGTTATATATGGATCAAGCGCAAATAATCAGATTACGATTGAAAGCGGCGCCAAAGCAAAACTTTATAATTGTCCCGGCAATAACATTATAACAATTCAGGCTGATTCAGCCTTATTCACAGTTTTTCGTTCAGGTGCTGCTGTAACTTTTGAAGGAACGGACGGCACAAAATTGCAAATTCAGGCAACAACATCAGCTCAGTCAATAGTTTTTAATGATTCTTTCATGCTTCTTGTGATCGACTCAGGATATGTGATGTTAGGAAATCAGGTTATTGATCTGGTTCCAAACCAGATTTATTAATACCTTTTGAGTGTACCCTTTTTTGATGATATAGCACCATTTTTTTATTAATTTAAATACTTATCCTACGGCAGCATTCCTTTCGCATTCGTAGTCATCAGTTGTGCTATAGTCAGCATTTAATATCTTGGCGTATTTTTTTTCTCTTTGGAGAATCATATGAGAACGCCAATAACTATCCCAATCATTGCTTGTATAGATAGATCTTAGCAATAATATTGACTCTGCCTCTTTTATTGACCAGCGCCTTCCAGTGCCCTCCATGCGATTTTTTACTGTATGACCGCATGCAGATTCGACCACCCCCGAACCAATTGGATATCCTGCTTCTAAATACTCGTCATACTTCATCCATTTTTTATGATTTTTGAAGTATGTAATGACTCTCTCAAGTTCTTGAATCTGCGTTTTAGTAAGCTTTTTTTGTCTTTTGTAATTATTTATTTTAATCCCCCGATGACTCTACCCACATTTCCATTTAAGATAGAAAGCAGCCAATTATAAACCCATTTATGACGATCTATTTTCTTGCCTTTATCCAAGGCGTTCGCAGCATCCCACAGATATTCCACAACATGGATGATATCCAAAATACCTGTATAATCAACCCCTTTCAAAACTGATGCAATAAGTGTCCATAAATGCAAGGCCCCATCCATTACTACAACCCATGGACGCTGTTTTTCAGGATCTCTTCTTTCTGCGTCTTTGACAATTTCTTGAACAACATTTTCCTTGGATCGTTCCAAGCTTGCCATCCTTCTGATATTCTGGGCCTTAACTGGAGATGGAGATGGATCATCCCCTTTTTCAGAATTCTTTTGTGTTGGCTCATCAGGGTAAACTAAATTTTTGGCAACTTCCTCCGGTGTGCGGATGTTACGATCCACTGTATAGCTGACACCTACCATGGCTTCTTTTTTCTTCTGCTTCTTCTCCCCTTTACTCAAACGAGCCTTGATTTTGGCAGCTTCCTTTTTGATTACTGGGACCCCTTTGCCATCAAATCCCAATGTTTGGATTTCGCCTTCAGTTTCAAAATACGCTACTGATTTTTGATCATAAAACTCATCATAATCTATGGCAGACTCACGACTGACTATCTCAAAGCGACTTTGGCTTATCTCTAAGCCCAGCAATTTTTTCAAGGAAACCTGAGACTCTTTGAAACTATCACGAATGTCAAAAATATTCATCCATTCTTGTAACAAATATGAATAACATCGGCATGGAAAATTTGCCTTTGAATCCAATGGCATAAATCCCTCTGTATTTTGGCCTCGATAACAGGTTCTGGGAACTTTGACTTTCCCAAACACCGAAAAATAATTTCGACCGTAAAGCCCTCCCTGCTTTTCAAGCACTGTTCCGTCTTCTAAAACCAGTTCTGGTCCGACATCTCCAGTCCCCAATGATGCAAAATAAGCCGTGACTGCACAAAGACCGATATTCATTAGGCGAGGAAATATTGCCTTCTCCATTTCATAGGCTTCCAGACTAATGCTCATATTTTTAACAAATTTGAAAAAATCTTGGACTTGATTTTCACCTTCAAATATGATTTCTTCTATTGAAAAAGCTTGCATCGTAATCTCCTTTTATAAAACTTGTTAATGGCCTGCTGATTTAAGCTGGTTTTAAAAGATTACTGTAAGCTTTTTTCCCTCTAGAATTCAATATTGTCAAACGATTACCTTGTCATTAAAAAAGGGTACACTCAAATGAAAAGAATATAGCATACAGGAACGATATCAATTGAAAAAAATAAAGAAGCTTGAATTGGAGGCGATATTTGAAGTATAAAAGCTATGTGTCACATTGCGGATTGGATAATTATGAAATTTTACGAACAGGCATGAACCGTTAAATATGCTTAAATATTGAAATTTGCGCATATCTGCCGCGTAGCGGCTTACTTGAACAAGCCGCTTCACGCAGACGCCGAGAACGGGTGGCGCTTACCCGTAAGGCGTTGGCGGCGCTGGTGAGCTCAGTCGTTAGCGCTTATCTGCCTTGCTCTTCACTGCTACAATTGTAAGGGATCTTGATCATGATTAAGGTAAAATACTGCTTGCTCCCAATTTGGTAATTTGATATACTCTTTTCATGAGAGTAATCGCAAAAAAGACATTAAAGGATTTCTGGAGTATTCATCCAGACTCTGAGCAATCATTACGGGCATGGTATGCAAAAACAAAATCCACTGCCTGGAAAACATCCAGTGATGTAAAAAATGATTATCGAAATGCCAGTTTTGTTACAAATAATCGAATCGTTTTTAATATTAAAGGAAATAAGTATCGTCTTGTGGCAGCACTCAATTATGAGTTCAGCATTGTCTATATTCGTTTTGTAGGTACTCATAGCGAATATGACAAAACAGACGTCACGACAATATAGGTGGCATTATGGAAATCAAACCTATCAAAACAGACAAAGACTATTCAGAGGCTTTACAGGAAGTCGAAAAACTAATGATGGATGCTACGCCGGATTCCCCTGAAGGAGACAGGCTGGAAATATTGGTTACACTGATAGAGTCTTTCGAGGAAAAGCACTATCAGATTCCTCCCCCAGATCCTGTTGAAGCTATACTCCATCAAATGGAAAGTCAGGGCTTATCCCGTAGAGATTTGGAGCCCCTTCTCGGATCAAGAGCACGAGTTTCAGAAGTACTAAACAAAAAAAGGTCATTATCTCTGAATATGATAAGAAAACTGCAGAAAGGTTTGGGGATTTCTGCGGAAATATTAATTAGATCCTATAAGTTACAAGCCAATTGATTAATTGTTTCTATTAAAATAGACTGTCGCGAATTTTGTCTAAATATCTGAATTATAAATAATTTTAAACTGAATTATGTTGCTTGCGTAGGGCGCTAACCCTTAAACCCTTAAGCCCTAACCCTTAGGATTGTGTCGACCTCCCCCCCCATCCACAAACTACAGATCATGATTAAAATTCGAGGGGGAGAGGTCGATCTCAATCCATTGTTCAAGAAGCCCGGTGTTAAATTTCGCAACAGATTTATATTACATAGAGTATTGCTTCAGAGGAGCATAGTTGGAAGGCCCATCAGGTCAATATATTTCCCAATGGGTAAAGGAAAAAAGCTATATAGAAGACATTTTTAATACTTAAACTATAGCTGATGTAACACAGTTCTTTGACATTTTGTGTTAAAATGGCGTTAAAATTCTTGTTGTCAAATCCATTTAAGTCATTGGACGCAGCTATCCTGTACCACTTAAGTGGTTCTAAAATCAACTGATTTTAAAAAAATAGTCAGTTCAAATTCACACTGTTTCCTTTCCCTGGCGGAATCATTTGAAAAGGCAGTACAGAGCAGTAGTATTTCAACTCTCCCCCGCATTTAGGACAGAGTAATGCCGGTGCGGTTTGAGTTTCAGTTTCAGTTTCATGGGAAAGCATTTTTTCAAAGCCGTGTGTTTGTTCCATTATTGTTCTCACATCATCTATTGATAGAGAGCATGATGGATGCATGAAACCGTAATACCTTACTTTCATGAACCCTGTGGGAAGCACATGCTGGAGGAATCGTCTGATAAATTTAATGGCATCAAGTTTCATGGTATGCTGACGGTTACTGTGTGTTTCCTTTTAGCTGAAATATACATCTCTGTTTTCCACTTTGATGACGCGATTATCTGAAATGGCAACCTTGAAAACATATGCAGAAAGATACTTGATGCTGTTTTTGCTGTCTCCAACAGGCTGGCAATTGACATTCCAGGCTGTTTCCCAAACCTGGGGAGGTATCTGTGATAAAAGTCCTGTTTTTTTTATTTCATCACAGAATTTTGCCCTGAAAATTTTTGACATGGCTTTTACAGGCAGATAGAAAGCCTCTGATGAAGAATGCCAAGTTTCATCCTGGCTTGAAACTGCCCCGCCAACTGCAAACCAAGATCAACTCCTTTCATACATTCATTGATGATTTCACAAGCATCTTCATTGCCTTTTTGGGTTACATGGAAATATGCCATGGTGGTTTCCAGGTTGCTGTGTCCCATATACCGTTGAACTATTCTTGGGTTGACACCTGCTTCCAGTAAATGGGTTGCATAGGAATGCCTCTTATGGGGAGCTCCCCATAACAGGCATTATGTAGAGTCAGATATAATGGGGAGAAAAGCTGCCTGAATACCACCAATTGGGTGTAAACCCTTGAAACACTCCCCATAATAAAGCATACTCATCCTATCTTAAAACAAGAAAGGAGGATGTTTTTATGAATCAATTACATGAAACCAGAGACGCAATAAATTCCGTATTGCACATTATGGCAGAACGTGAATATGCTGCTTCAACTATTAAGGTACATCGAGGAATTCTTAATTCCCTGATAAAGTTCATGGAGAAAAATCATTATACCAAAATGGAGGAACATGTTGGTCTGGCCTACATTAAGGAAAGAACCGGTGTGACTATGGATGGATTTTGGGGGCGAGGCAATCGAAAAATTAATACTGCTCTCAAACCGCTGCAAAACCTGTTTTATTACCTGGATAATGGGGATTTATCTTTTTTCATGCGCTTTAAAATCAAGCCGTTTCAATGTCCTCCTGCGTTTAAGTCTGAATATCAGTTATTTCAAAAAGAATACCGTGAACGAAATTATGCGGATGCAACCATTGTATGCAACAACAATATTGTCAATCGATTGCTTAGCTTTTTACATAAAAAAAAATTAAATCCTCAGATGATTTAAAGTGGACCCCATGTCAAGACCGATTTTAACTTTTTTTAAGCTACATTTTAATGAAATATTCCCAGCCTGTCATGGCAATCCTCAACTATTCTGTCTGGCCAAAATTTGAATTGCTGAAATCATAAATGAATCATTTCTGAGGCTCACAATATTTAGAACCAGCCTTTTCCAAAATATCTTCCAAGACGATACTAGGCTCTCCTTTTGCTCCTTTTGGTTTTAATTGGTCAAGCATCAATTTTTGAATACGAGCATTCATGTGAACCCGCTTAAGATGCGGGGGTAATTTTTGTTTTGTTTTTCCTCAGTATCCTCCACGTTTAGTTTGCATTTTAGGTAGTGCTAAATATGTAGTGGTTTAGCAGTCTAACACTCTTTATTTATAGATAATTGATGCATACTCCACCACTATCAGTTATGGACCACCGCATTTTATTACCTCATACTGTTTTCACAAGTCCTAAGACCCTTGTTAACCGGGCATCATAGAAAAGCGTGTCATGCTTTACAAAAAAAAGAGCTCCTTTTCAGGTAAAAAACCAAAAGAATCTCCTTTGGCTTGAATTTATTCGCCCCCGTGATAGTATAGGCCCACCAGTTCGGAGGATAGGGCAATGCTGGGAAGCAACCCGAGCGCTGTAGCTGGTGACCGAAGCATGGGGCCGTGCCATTTTTCAGACTTGGCACTGCCTTTTCATTTCCTTCAGCGACCCATGCTTTGGTCTCTAATGCGTTAAATCCCGGGGGCATGGGGGCTGGCCCCCATTCAAATCAGATAGAATTCCTTTTTTTTAAAAGCGGATCAGCGCTGATACCATATTGCGGGGACATCATACGCCAAGGACTGATGGGGTCTCTCCTTGTTGTAAAAATTCAGGTAATCCCATAATGATCTGTACGCTTGGGGCATTGTTTGGTAATCTTTCAAGTACACCTCTTCATATTTGACAGATCGCCACAACCTTTCCACAAAAATGTTATCCAGAGCCCGTCCTTTTGAATCCATACTGATTTTGATATCCTTTGCAATCAATGGTGCCAGGAAGTTTGTTGCAGTATACTGACTGCCCTGGTCTGTGTTGAAAATTTCGGGGATAGCAATATCCAAAGCCTCCTCCAGTGCCTCAATGCAAAACGTATTTTCAAGCGTGTTGCTAAGTCTCCATGACAATACGTATCTGCTATACCAGTCTATCACCGCGGTTAAGTACCCAAAACCATTACCCATTTTAATATATGTAATATCTGTACTCCATACTTGATTGGGTCTCTTGATCTTCAGCCCCTTCAATAAATAGGGGTATATTTTATGATTTTCATTCCTCCTGCTGAGTTTGGGTTTGGGGTAAATGGCTTCGATTCTCATTTCTCTCATTAACCGTTGTACCCGTTTACGATTTACCCTATGGCCGACTGATTTCAAGTAGACTGCCAGGCGACGGCTCCCATAAAAAGGAGTCTTTGTGTGCTGTTTATCCATTAAATCCATGAGTAAAAGTGTATATGGATCAATGGGGCGTGGTTCATAGTAAAGTGCTCCCTTTGATACTTCCAGCAGATCACACTGCCTGTTAATACTGAGCCTTTCATTATTTTTATCAATCAAAGGCCTTCTGTCAGAGACCGACTGTATCAACCTTTTTTTTTAGCCAGTCATTCTCAACTTTGAGCTGACCGATCTGCTTGTACAGTTCATTGATCAAATTTTCATCATCGTTTTTTTTGTTTTTTCTCTTGGTTGACAAAATTTCCGGTAAACCCTCTAATGCCTCCTTTTTCCATCTGGTAAGAAGTGAACGATGAAGTTCATATTTTTTGGCTAACTCAGCCACCGTTTCCTGTTCTCGGATCATGGCCACCGCAATTTTGGTTTTAAAATTTCCGCTGTAATTTTTTCTCATGGACCTCCTCTTTCAGGTTAAATTTGAACCCTGGATTTAACATCCCTTATGTCGCTTAGCAACTGGTTCAGATTATGGGGTCCATTATATTCTGATAGGACTTGTGGAAGGAATGCTCCCACATAAGCAAGGGGAGATAGAGGAGGAGCGAAGAGTTGCGTTTGTGGGTATGAGCAGAGCTATGGAAAAGCTCTATCTCTCACATCCGATGAATTACAGTGGAAAGAATATGAAACGATCAAGATTTCTGGATGAAATCTTGAACTAACAAAAGATATACAAACAAAAGAAATATCATAAATAAAACAAATAATTTACAAAACTTATCAACGGAGAAGGTGTTTGCCCATGCTGGTGGACACCTTGCCGTTAGATATAACTTTTTTTATTGCTCTAAATATGCCTTGATCGTTTTGTAAATGTATTTCGCAAAATCATAGAATTGTTCAACATCTTCAATACCTGGTTTTCCTTCTGGTAAGAAACCGAATGCACCTGGATATCGTGATTCAATATACAGCATGTTAAGTTTGTCAATAATCAAGGTATCTACTTCAACAGTTATATATTTTTCAACCTCATATAAAAGTTTGTTTAAATCATGAATTTTTGGAACTTTTTTAGTATACTCTTCAAGAACGGCCTTAAAACTCTTTTCCACGCATTGCTGGGCATGGAAACATGCAGCACCTGTTGCCAGTTTACTTTGCATTAAAACCTTTGTCGCAGCTAAATCTTCCTCACAAGCCTGAAGCCACGACAGAACAGAGTGTTTCATATCAGCACTTCCCCCTTTTCCAGCACCTCTCTTGTAAACGAGTTGTCTGCCTTCATAAAGTTACTCCACTCAGGTTTTGTATAAACTATAATATCCATGGGAACCTTATTGTTTAAAGGCTTAAGAAATTCTTTTACCCATGAATAATTGTGAGTTCTTTCATCAAAGTTCCTGGGCATATCATTTTTTTCCAGAATCACAATCAGGTCAAGGTCACTCTCATCTGTAAAATCTCCAGATACAGAAGAACCGAATAGAATTGCTTTATATGGATTAAGTTTAACTAAAATATCTTTAAGTTCTGTAATGTATCTTTTAAGCATGGTTGTCCCCCACATACTTTTATGAAGCCTTATCAATAATCAGCAGATGTACGTCGTCTATATTCTATTGGTTTTGATTGAGGATAGCAAATTTTTTATCAGGGTCAACTGCCATTTTATGTTTTACATCAATCTTAACTTCTATTTAAAAGTTAGGATTCATCTATTGGATATTTATTAAACAATATCAAATATTTAAACTCAAATAGAGGCACTACCCAAAAAATTAATTGATTTTTAATCTTAACTATCATAAATATTTATAGAAAAAATTAATATATATGGTGGTTTTTATGAATGATGTTAGCGGCGGCGTGAAAATGTCATAAAATGCCTGGTTTGAAAATGTGTGTTTAAAAACGGCCGGCAGAGTCCTCTTTTGGAGTCTACCGGCCATAATATTTAGTCAATCTTTTCTTTTCGCATTCTGTAGCTGTCACCTTCGATAACAACCGCCTCGGTATGATGCAGTAGTCTGTCCAGCAGAGCGGATGTCAGTGTGCTGTCATTGTTGAAGATAGCCGGCCAGTCTTGGAATACTCGATTTGTAGTGATAATGATTGATCCCTGTTCGTATCGTTGAGTTATAATCTGGAAGAGGAGGTCTGCACCGGTTTTATCAATAGGCAGATACCCCAGTTCATTCAGCACCAACAAAGATGGCTTTAGATATTTTTTGAACTCCTGCTTCAATTGGCCTGCATGCTGTGCTGCCACAAGATTATTGACGGCATCAATGGCAGAGACAAACAGCACATTTTGATTTTTGAGACAGGCCTGGTATCCAAGTGCTATGGAGATATGTGACTTTCCCAAACCGACGGATCCGATAAGAATTACATTGCTTTTGTCTTCGATGAACTTCAGGCGGAACAGGTTTTCAATCTGAAGTCGGTTGATTTTTCTGGGCCATGACCAGTTGAACTGATCCATTGTTTTAACAACCGGGAACCGAGCCATACGGATTCGACGTAGTATAGCCTTATCCTTTCGCAGCCCGGCCTCCTGTTTGATCAGTTCTGATAAAAAATGAACATGGATCCATTGTTTTTGAGCGGCTGTTGTCGCCACAGCCTCATAATTTTCCCTGATATACGGCAGTTTCAGATACGCCAAATGCGTCTCAAATTCATTCATGATCACCTCCGGTTTTGTATACAGACAGATCAGGTGGATCAATGGTCAGGTTCAACAAATCACTGCTTCTGGTGACATGCAGTGCGCCGGGTTCGTGGGTCATGCGAAGCCGCTGCTCCAGTATATTTGGTGATGTACTCGCTTGAAAACGCATCAAATTTAATGGCATCTTCAATGGCCAGGGCAACCTGTTCTCTGGGATAGATTTCGCTGAGTGCAACAATTTTACGAATATGATGGAAGGGGTTCAACCGCCGCTGTCCCAACTGCTGATAATATTCCGGAGCCTTGTCAGACAGGGATAAGAATCGCATGTAAATGGCCTGGTCTGCGGCTTTTTTCCGTTGTTCCAGCAGTACTTTGGAATGGTCTGGGTTCTGGATATCTTTTTTCCGGTCATAACTTCTGACATGCCTGGGCACCAGGGTATTGTCATGATAGATGCACAGGTGATCCGGATATTTTCTCAAGGCGAGCCTGACACCGGCCAGTTGGGCAGGGACCGTGTACCGGTTGTCGTCAAGACTGACCCTGTACTGGACAGACGCCCGTACCTGACTGGTCTGACCGATATCATAAGATGAGACCGGCAACCCTCGAAGATAGGGTTTTTCATCTGCAAACATATCTATAGGGCGCTTGCCGGTTTCTTTATGCATCCTGACATTGGCCACCGTATCCAGCCATTGCTTCGCCAGCGGTTCCAATACGCTGAAATCGGGTATATTCAGGCCGCTCAATAGATTCTTTTTGACATACCCTACCGCGTTTTCCACCCGGCCTTTTTCGTTTCCTTTTCCCACGTTGCAGGCCACGATTTGAAAGCCATAATGACTGGCAAAATCAAGATACCCCGGGTTGAACACCGGGCCGGTTCCTACGGTTCTTTTCAGCACAGCGGATTTGAGATTGTCCACCATGATTTTTGCGGGAACCGAACCAAAAAAGCGAAACGCATTCTGATGACAACCCAAAAAATGTTCCATGGTCTGGGATAAGGTAAATTCAAGATACATCAACCGGCAGTAACACAGCACCATGACAAAAAAACTCAACCTTCGAAAGGTGGATCCTACACGGACCGAACCATAGGATCCCCAAGCCACCTGGGCGCATTCACCCGGTGCAAATACCAGTTTCAAAAAGGGCTTTACTTTGGGTGGCCGGATTTTCCTGACATAATCTTCAACAATGGTGATACCGCCTTCAAACCCGCCTTCCCTGATACGTTGAAAAATCTGCCTTGCGCTTTATGGATGGGTTTCCAGCAGCCTGATAATCTGGTCTTTGAACGGATCCAGCTTGCTTTTTTTGAAGGCTGTTTTTCTGGGACGATACTTTGTTTCATTGGCCCAAAAGGCTACGGTCCGTTGATCCAGGCCAAGCTTGGCTGCGATCTGGGTGTATCGCAACTGATCCTGGGTGTAATAATTTCTGATCTTCAGATAAGTCTCATAATCAATCATCGGCCACCTCCTGTCACACTGGCAAATACGTCTGCCAGGCTCATCAACTGCCCCGAACCCCGTGGGGCGATCCGGGGCTCCAGGCTGAGGACCTGGTATATCGGCTCCTGCCAGGCAATCAGGTTGCTTTTTATCAAACCGGATCGGGCCTGGCTCAGGGTCTTCATATCCATGTTCAACAGCTTAATGATGGATTTATCCGCGTAATAGCTCAGCCCTCGGGCATCCGCGACACAGACCAGGAACAGATATAAGGCCAATTGTTCATGGCTGCATGACTCAATGTACCGCTGCCGGACTAGCTGATGATCAATCTAGCTGAAACTTTTGGGGATTTTACGGATTCTGTTTTTCAAAACCGGTTCTTTTACAATCATGTTTATCTCCTTTGTTTTGGGGTTGGGACAATAGAACTTCCTGTCCGAATTGTTCCATACGAAGGAGGGTTTTGGCTATGTCATCTTGTAACGTTGAACCAATAAAGCTGGATATTAAACCTATTATTACAGTAGGTTGTGAAGCTAAGTGATCTTGTAACGCATAAGATGACTGTGGGGAAATATCCTCTTTATTTTTAATAGGTTGCAAAGGCAAGTGATCTTGTAACGCTATCGAAAATTTTTTGCGCCGACTATAACCCGGGTTCTTTTTACGCCATCTTTGAACCCGCTCCACATTATCAGGACCAGAAAAATATCCCTGGTTCTCGGGCTTGTTTAACCATTTTTTCTGACTGGCCGCCTTGCTGGCTTTTCGACACTCAGGCTTTCGGCAATATTCTTGTTTGTTGACATTTCTAGGATCGGGGGAGAACAATTCATTGCAATGACGGCATTTTCTCTGTTCAGTTTCTCTCATTCACAACCAACCTCCACATATCATTGTCCAAAATGTGGATATGGTTATGCCTGAAAAAAATTGTCAGGGGAACAGGAAGAAAATATGTTTAAAAAATTGAGATCAGGAAGAAAATAAAAAGGAAGAAGATACATCTTCAAACCAGGAAGAATATGGCACTTTCAGGTCGCCCCTCACAAACGGGCAGCAAGGGTTTCCAAAAGAGTTAATTGAAAGCACATCATTCAAAAGTTTTTTCAACCTTTAAAAAGAAGGAGACCCTTGCTGTCCGGTTCACCCGCCTGTTATAATACGGTTTTTACTTTTTCGCCTATGATTGACATTGTGAAGTACCTGTTGTACGTTATATGCATAAAGTACACAATTGGAGGTGTAAAATGACCACTAAAGTTTCTACAGCCGATGCAAGAAAAAATTTTGCTGATATTGTTAACAAAGTAGCTTATGGAAATGAACCTATAGTTCTGACACGCAGAGGCCAAGATGTTGCTGCTTTGATTTCTATTGATGAGCTTGAACTGCTTCAACAAATTGAAGACCATATTGATATTGAAGATGCCAAACGGGCTCTTGCAGAACCTGGAAATAATATTCCCGCCGAAGAAGTCTGGAAGCAATTGGGGCTTTGATTTATGACATATTCTATAGAGTTTCGACCTGTGGTATTGAAAAATATGAAGAAATTTCCCAAAAGGGATTTGGTCCGCATAAAAAAAAAGATAGAGGCTCTTGGTCAGAATTTGCCGGAGCCAAATACCACAAAGATGAAAGGGAATAATTCTTTTCATAAGATTCGAAGCGGAGATTATCCTATAATATATGAGATTCATGATGACAAATTAGTCATTCTGATTGTAAAAGTTGGGCACAGAAAAGATATTTACAAAGGTCTTTGATGCATTGAGCTTGGTAGTTTTTTCGTCTACCATTTTAAGCCGGTACACTTCGTAGAATAAGGATCTTCTGGAATCCTTGTTTCTGAGGCTTACTCGCTGGAAGATTCTCATCAATCGGTTCAAACTGTCCCGCTTTATGTCGGTAGCTGTTTTTTCCAAACGTCAAGTATTATAACGACAAGCTCAGCGGTTCGGTTTTGCGGAGCGTAGCGGAGCAAAACCGAATCCGCTGGAGCGTTTGGTTAGCTCATTTACTAAATTAAGTTTCATATATATCATCATACAATCCAAGACATTCTTTCTTTTTGTATTCCAATTCCTTACAAATTTGTTTATTTCCTTCTGAATATTCGATAAGTTCCTTTTTCTTATCCTGAAGCATTTTATGTACGCTTATCAAACTGGTCTCCACAGCTTTTAACATCTTTTGGTTGATTTCATTAGTTGTTTTGTTTACAGCTTCATCTAAACATCTTCTTATTTCACTTTTAAATTCACTTAATTGACGATTTGCTTCTTCCTTTTTATATTTTTCTCTGATGGCAGTTGTTGTTTCCCAAATAGCCCCTGCCACATTAAGTATCGGAACAGCTTTTCCAATTTTTGAAGTCAGTTTCACAGCTTCCCATGGTTTGAATTTTTTACCCAATTTATGTCCGATTTTTGTTACTATTCCTTTATCCACTTTTCCTATCAGTTTTGATCCAGCTTGAAAAATATTTGTTGAGGAGAATACAGACTCGGCAAAATCACCAGACAATTTTACTCCGCCAATATCTGTTCCGTCCAAATGTTTCAGTTGACTTTTAACAGCCTGTAGTATTTGTTCATTCATAATTCCATCTTTGCCATTGCCTGAGCTAGAAATTTGAAAAAGTTTTTGTAAAATCTCCGAGTCCGCGATTCTGCAATTAACCTCTTTTGCCAAATCTGAACCATCAATTCTTTCTCCGTCCTTTTTAAGTTCATCTACAATCGTTGAAATTCTTTCGGTCAGGCTTTCGATTGTACTTTCTATCTGTCTCCCAAAATCATCAAATTTCCCCTGACAAAATTGCTGAAAATCAGATGGTGGACTATCTAATGCCCTGAATATTTCTCCTGATGTACCTAAAGCATAGTCATTTAATCTGGATTGGAAATCACTAAACTCCACTTTTATATTTCCCAAATGTTTTTCATAGTTGCGAATTTTCAAGTCAAGCAAATTATTTTCCTGATCAAATTTGTTTTTGAAGCCTATTTTGTGTAAAAGAGTGTGAAGACGGGTAAGCGGCGTTGTCAATGACGCTTTTTCTTTTTTGTCCATAATGAAATTGTCAAGCATCTCCAAAAAAGAATCAAATCTGCTTTTTCCCAAATAATATGCCCGTTCTTCATCATCAAGTGTGCTGTCCTTGCTGTATTCTTTATATTTTGCCGAAATAAATGTTGGGAAAAATTCATCTAAGGATTTCGGCGCAATAACAGAGCGAAGTGCATCCTGATAGATATCTATCTCGTTTCCTTCCTGATCTATCATATTCATTACCAGCATAAGTTCATTATTTCGTTTATATTTCTCAAGCATTGTCAGGAATCTTTCACCTGAATGGCTGTTAAATAAATCAGGAGTCAGCACATAAACCAGAAGGTCGGCTTTTGCAAGCCATTTGCTTGTGATTTCATCATGTTCTGTTAATCCTGAACCTAAACCAGGTGTATCTATAATAGTCAGATTATCCTTCCACTGAATTTCATTTGCATCTTGTGTCGCAACGGTGGAACTTACTGAAAAATTATTTCCTGTTAAAATATTGATAATGCTTGTTTTACCTGCATTATATTCACCTACAAAAGCAAGAGTAAATTTATCAGAAGAACGGATTTGATTTCTGATCTCAGAAATTTCCTTTAAGGCAGTATTTTTATTAAGCCCATCTTTATAAACAAGTTCGGTACGTTTTATGGTGTCTACGGTAAAATCACATAGATCAGTCAACTTTTTCCTGATTTTGAAAACTTTCAGTTCGCTCATTGTTATCCTCCGAAAACGATAATGGGTCTCTCCTCAACTCTTGCCAATATTTTAGGTATGTTATTATCGATTTTCACTCCTGATCTCAAAATATTGACTACAATATTCTTCTGAGTCTGAACCACTGCGTCAACATATACCGTTTCATTCTCTAATAGGCATCTCAGCATGGATTGAAATTTCGATTTTTGTGATTTTTCTGATAACTTTTCCAAATATTCACTCAATTCTTCAATTTCATTCAGATATTTCTTTGTGTAAGAAACATATTCTTCCATAACATTTATGTGATTTTTTTCTATTTCATCAAGCACATTGGATGTCCATTCATTTATCTTTCTCTCAACCTCATATTTGGCTTTATAAACTGATGATCTGATTTCATTGTTTGCTTTTGATTTTGCTTTCTCAAGTTTTTTTGCCCTTTCCTTGCTGGTAAAATAACTCCATATACCCAACCCGGCACTGGCTATGATTAGTCCCCATCCGACCGGATTCCAAATATTTGTGGAACCCAGACCAAATAATGTTCCGGCAGTACCGAAAATGCTTAACCCTGCGATACTTACTTCTGCCATTACTACCGCCCCCCCGATTCCAAGCACCACACTACTTATCGTACTCAATCCGGCAAGCACATCTGATCTGTCTCCGAGTCCTTCAATTTCACTCATATCTGAAGTTGTCTGAGATTGAATCGAAGATTTATACCGCTCAATATCAACAACCCTGAGTTCTTTGGAAAAAGTCTCAAAAAAATTTTTTATATCATCCTGAATTACGGATTGAATCTGTGTCTGACACCTTTCAACCTTCGATTTTACCTCATATTCTGAAATAAAATTTTGAAGGATTGTTTTCCTCTTATTCTCATCCTTTTCTTCAAAAATTCTGTCAACAATTGAAGATACTGAATTTGATTTTGAATTAAAATAGTCACTAATAATATTGTTTATGATGATGTTCCGCTTTTTCATGATTTCATTTTTTACATCTTTGAATTTGAGAATATTTTTTTCAAATACTTCTTGCTGTTCCTTCAGGTATTTATCAAATCCAAAAAACGCTTCTTTGACCTCTTCGGAAAAGAGTATGACTGTATCATAAGGGTTTTTTATCCGATATAATTCACCATATTCCTTTATTTCTCTGATCAGATTATTTTCTAATTCTTTAAAGTTGCTGATTTCATACAATTTAATTTTCGTATCAGCATCTCGTTCTTGGGTTGACATAAATGCCGATACAGAATGAATTGGTATGATAGGTATCAAATCTGGTTCTATTTGCAATTTTGAAAGAATAAAATCTTTTATTCTTGTCTTATAACCATCTATTTTTTCTTTATTAAAAGTCTTATCAGAGCGCTTCAGGAACATTTTAAAATCTATGCTGTCTCTTTTGCCAATTTCATCTTTGATGTTCAGTAATATTAGAATCGGTTTGTTCTGTTTGTAAAATTTGCTGAATTTTTCAAAATCACCTTCTTCAATCTGATGAGGAAGAAGAAAAACGATCAAATCCGAATCATCAGCAAAAGCCAATGCCATATTTTCTAATTCCTGACCTATATTTTCCGATTCCTGTTTGTTGTCCATGGCGTCAATTCCCGGCGTATCAACAACAAGCAGACCTTTCCACTCATATTTTTTTACATCCTGAGTTGTGTTTTGTTTTCCGATTCCGATTGATGAACCATCACCGGATGTTAACGCTTCCATTGTCGTACTTTTTCCGGCTTTGGTTCTGCCAAACAGGCAAATACAAAAATTATCCATACGCTCTACTTTTCTACTGAAAGACCCTATGAGTTTTTCCTGTGCATAAATGAATATTTTTGACAAATTATCGTTAAATTTCTCAAAGACCTTACCCCATGCATCTTTATAAGTTGAATAGGTTTTTTCAATGTTTTCTGTATCTTTACACATATTATTTTCAATATGTGTAATTTGTTCAAATAATTCAATAAGATAATTATGGCAGGTTCTGAATTCTTTTCGCGCTAAATATTGGCTGCTGGCAAGTTTTGCTGAAAAGGAATCATCTGTATTATCAGGATGATAATTAGCAAGATTCAAAATTCCTGATTTTTCCACTTCTTTTACATAGGTATTGTACATGATTTCTGAATACTTTGTTTGCATCTTTATCCTCTATGGTTGAGCTAACGCGTAGGATGAGCAGCCTTTTGCATCAGAGGATCAACGACCATTCTCTACGCTGTCCAGGGGTCGTTGCCTACACCTAAGAGATCTGCTCAATCCGTTTGTTATGAAATCCGGTGGCCAACAAAACAGCGCCAATATTATATTTCGGTGTTCGCCAGCAAAAATTCATTCATGAGTCTGCACGGTATCTTTTGAAACGCTGCCTTGGAGAACCGACCAATTTTCTGCCGCTTCAACCTACACTGTATCAATTCCAACCTTGCATTTCAGAGTCGAATTCTTATCATAACCCGTCATTCATTCCGAAAGCACAACTCAACTCCGGCATTCTATGATTTCATAACGCTGAGCTAACCTGCCGCGCCAATAGCTTCCGGGAAAACGGCTGAGCTTCTCGCGGTCAGGTTAAGCGTTTGGTTGGGCGGTCTTTGAATATGTTTTTCCAGCGATTTTGATTAGTAATCTCAAAGCTTCATTTACAGACTCATTATCTTTAAAAATATCAGCTACATCAGGCGCTAATAAAATCACATTGGTTCCTTCTTTATATTTAGAGGTATATTTTCCTTTAATGCCACCTTTTAATTTTGATAAATCATATTCAGGACGCAGTTCATCATCCATCTCATTATATGTATTGTTCATATTGCTTCCTTTCTTTTCGTGTCAATTGTCTTGCACTTATAATCCTTACTATATCATTTTTTTCCAAATGAGAAACGAAGAGTAATTTATCACGATGAGACATGCCGATTATTATGTGTCTATTCTCACCCAAAGAGTGGTCTGGATCATCATAGGTCATTGACAGTGGGTCGGCAAACACTGTGGCAGCTTCATCGAATGATACTCCATGTTTTTCAATATTTTTTTTAGCTTTATTTGGATTCCACTCGAATTTTAATGGCATATGTAAGATCCTTATTTTTTATGGCCCAACGTTAAGTTCACCGGCCTGCGCTGCTTGCGGAGATAGTGGGATGGCTGGTTGGGCAATTATATTGAACAATCTGAAGAATTGCTTGTATTCGTTCGAGTGCAACACTATTTAGTTTAAGTATTTGCTCAATATTATAGTTCTCAGGGTTGATTCTTATATATGGATATCCACCCCATCCATTAGGAAATATTTCAAATAAGTTGCTGTGATATTTTTCTTTGGTGAAATAAATTTTCAAATAATTTACTCCAGGCTCTAACCAGATAACACCTCTCGCCTTACTCCTCCCCTTTGTTTTTATAGTGAGCATACTTTTATTAATTTGCTCAAAGAGTTCAGCATTATAGCCAATTTCATATGACCTCATGCCAGCTCTTATCTATTTAAGGTGAAAAAGTACGAAGTCGTATAAAACGTACTATAAGAGCCAATGTATGCTCTTTCACCTCGAAAAAAATCTCTTTTATTTCTGAAGATGATTTACCAAGAAAAAGGTCGCATTCTGAATAAAATTGTTGCTTCCGATTCATATTTTCTCCAAAGCCCAACGATGAGCTCACCAGCGCCGCCAATGCCTTACGGGTAAGCGCCACCCGTTCTCGGCGTCTGCGTTCCGGGTAGAAGCACCGGTTACCCGGCGCTCCCCCCACAGATCCGTACGTGAAGATTTCCCTCATACGGTTCCTCGGCTCAGATTCTTTTTTACCGAATCCTCGACCGGACAAGCGACACCCCATCCGGCGCATAACTTTGCTTCCCATAGTGCAAATTTGCTGAATGTCTGGTTATATGGTTTGTGATCTCGGTGTATCTTCCATAATTCTTTTCAGCAAAACGTTATACCCTGCTTCTCCTTCCCTACAGTGGGTCGATTTGGGTTCCACTTCCCCACCTTATCGTTCTAAAAAAGAATAGAACATCGGTAATATGATCCGCTAAGACTTCCAGAAGTCCATCCCAGGTTTGTTCGCTATTAACTATCCGCCCCTGGTACCTTTAGTGTGCTTCAGCTATTTCTTAGCCAATGGTAGAGTCTGAAGCCACTGTACCATTGTAGGAGTTTTCCTTTCCGGCGGTATCCTCCTGACCGTTCTTACACAAGGAAACATCTGGATATCCCAAGTTCCCGAGCTACCCCCTTGAAAACATGCCCTGGTCTAAGACACCGATGGTTTCCTAATCATTTGCCATATCACAATTAGGATTGCTGCCTTCCGTTCGCTCCATTACGTCGGCTTTCACCTCAATTCTTGCGAGGTTATCCTTGGTCGACCATAACCATACATTTTTCGGTATTCAATACAGAGCCTGCAATCTTGATCCATCCAGCTTCAGACTCCCGTCTCCGGGTTTACCTGTGGATTTCACTACTGACCTGTTGGCTAAACTTTAGTCAGGTGGGACTTCCGCAGTCTGTATGGCTCAACGTCAGAGCAAGCTCTACAAGGAGACTTACTATACAGTCCATTCTCCCAAACGCTAAGGCAAGCCTTGCAGATGGGCAGATGAGTTATCACGTGCGGTCACCCACTGGGTAACAATATCAAATTTCAAAGATCATAATCGACCTCATTCCAATGATTCGGATTTAGCTTGGCACGAGGAGCGTGTTGTTGGCATATAAAGCCAGATTGAATTGCCATAATTTCATCGAAACCAGAATTCATTTAATTCGCTGGGTGGTGCTATTTCTATAAAAAATATATCAGAATCGACGATCCGCCCAATTAAGAAACCGTGACGGCCGGAATCCTAAATTGACTATATTAAATGTGTATCATTTAAATATTGTGTTACCTAAAACAATAAATCCAAGTCCAATTATTAATATCGCACCTGTTCCATCAGAATTAACAGTTAATGCCAAATAAAGTGGACCCCATGTCAAGACCGATTTTAACTTTTTTTAAGCTACATTTTAATGAAATATTCCCAGCCTGTCATGGCAATCCTCAACTATTCTGTCTGGCCAAAATTTGAATTGCTGAAATCATACATGAATCATTTCTGAGGCTCACAATATTTAGAACCAGCCTTTTCCAAAATATCTTCCAAGACGATACTAGGCTCTCCTTTTGCTCCTTTTGGTTTTAATTGGTCAAGCATCAATTTTTGAATACGAGCATTCATGTGAACCCGCTTAAGATGCGGGGGTAATTTTTGTTTTGTTTTTCCTCAGTATCCTCCACGTTTAGTTTGCATTTTAGGTAGTGCTAAATATGTAGTGGTTTAGCAGTCTAACACTCTTTATTTATAGATAATTGATGCATACTCCACCACTATCAGTTATGGACCACCGCATTTTATTACCTCATACTGTTTTCACAAGTCCTAAGACCCTTGTTAACCGGGCATCATAGAAAAGCGTGTCATGCTTTACAAAAAAAAGAGCTCCTTTTCAGGTAAAAAACCAAAAGAATCTCCTTTGGCTTGAATTTATTCGCCCCCGTGATAGTATAGGCCCACCAGTTCGGAGGATAGGGCAATGCTGGGAAGCAACCCGAGCGCTGTAGCTGGTGACCGAAGCATGGGGCCGTGCCATTTTTCAGACTTGGCACTGCCTTTTCATTTCCTTCAGCGACCCATGCTTTGGTCTCTAATGCGTTAAATCCCGGGGGCATGGGGGCTGGCCCCCATTCAAATCAGATAGAATTCCTTTTTTTTAAAAGCGGATCAGCGCTGATACCATATTGCGGGGACATCATACGCCAAGGACTGATGGGGTCTCTCCTTGTTGTAAAAATTCAGGTAATCCCATAATGATCTGTACGCTTGGGGCATTGTTTGGTAATCTTTCAAGTACACCTCTTCATATTTGACAGATCGCCACAACCTTTCCACAAAAATGTTATCCAGAGCCCGTTCTTTTGAATCCATACTGATTTTGATATCCTTTGCAATCAATGGTGCCAGGAAGTTTGTTGCAGTATACTGACTGCCCTGGTCTGTGTTGAAAATTTCGGGGATAGCAATATCCAAAGCCTCCTCCAGTGCCTCAATGCAAAACGTATTTTCAAGCGTGTTGCTAAGTCTCCATGACAATACGTATCTGCTATACCAGTCTATCACCGCGGTTAAGTACCCAAAACCATTACCTATTTTAATATATGTAATATCTGTACTCCATACTTGATTGGGTCTCTTGATCTTCAGCCCCTTCAATAAATAGGGGTATATTTTATGATTTTCATTCCTCCTGCTGAGTTTGGGTTTGGGGTAAATGGCTTCGATTCTCATTTCTCTCATTAACCGTTGTACCCGTTTACGATTTACCCTATGGCCGACTGATTTCAAGTAGACTGCCAGGCGACGGCTCCCATAAAAAGGAGTCTTTGTGTGCTGTTTATCCATTAAATCCATGAGTAAAAGTGTATATGGATCAATGGGGCGTGGTTCATAGTAAAGTGCTCCCTTTGATACTTCCAGCAGATCACACTGCCTGTTAATACTGAGCCTTTCATTATTTTTATCAATCAAAGGCCTTCTGTCAGAGACCGACTGTATCAACCTTTTTTTTTAGCCAGTCATTCTCAACTTTGAGCTGACCGATCTGCTTGTACAGTTCATTGATCAAATTTTCATCATCGTTTTTTTTGTTTTTTCTCTTGGTTGACAAAATTTCCGGTAAACCCTCTAATGCCTCCTTTTTCCATCTGGTAAGAAGTGAACGATGAAGTTCATATTTTTTGGCTAACTCAGCCACCGTTTCCTGTTCTCGGATCATGGCCACCGCAATTTTGGTTTTAAAATTTCCGCTGTAATTTTTTCTCATGGACCTCCTCTTTCAGGTTAAATTTGAACCCTGGATTTAACATCCCTTATGTCGCTTAGCAACTGGTTCAGATTATGGGGTCCATTATATTTATCCAGGACTTTCGGTATTGTTTTCGTAATATCTTTTCTTGAAAATGGTTTAGTAATAAAGGCTTCTATTCCCATTTTTTCTGCTTTGTTTTCGTCCATACGGTCGCTATGGCCTGTACAAAGTATAATCGGGGTCTCTGGACGGATCTGTTTTATTTCTAGTGCCAATTGATCCCCTGCCATTTCAGGCATGGCCATGTCGCTGATCACAAGATCAAACTGTTCGGGGTTCTCCTTGAAGGTCTTTACAGCACTTAAACTGCTTGTTTTTCCGATCACATCGTAACCGGAACGTTTTAGCATTAGTGCGACCATTTTGATAATTGAGGGTTCATCATCCACCAGTAATATTCGCTCTGTACCCATTTGCGGTGTTTCTAACACTTCAGCTAAGATTTCTGGCTGTGCTTCAATTACTGGGAACAGAACTTCAACGGTTGTTCCTTTCCCAACCTCACTTTCGATCTTGCGGATAAGTCTATAAGAGTTGACTTTTTGCTTAACATCTTAGAATAAAAGTATTAATTATTATCTCCTAAGGAACTCAATCCCATAAGAATTGAGAAATTTTGATAAGGAGATAATATGAAAATAATAGAGGATAATAATCAAAAAGAAAAGCAAAAAAAACATGATGATAACTCCGAGGTGTTGAATGATTTTTTCCGTTGCCTGACTATGCTGGAAAAGGCATTGGAACGTTTGGCAAGGCAAAATTGGTACGGAGAAAATCAGTATCCTGAGATTTATTTTGAAATTATGGCTGAGATTTGTTCTATGCGTGTCTGGGTTAAAGACCATAAAGTATATTCAGGTTTTGCGATTTTCAAAGAAATTTTGGTCATATTTATAACAGAAATTTCAAATCAAGTATGTATACTTATTGAAACGAGTCGTTCTTCATCGGGAAAAAAAACCAAGAAAACTTTTCTTCAGAAGCAGCAAGCAAAAATATATAGATCTGTTGATTTGATGCTTAAGCACTTATTGGATTATCCGGCCAAATTAGATAAGTTTGATAGTGAGATATCCAATGAGCTAGAAAAAGCTCTGATCAACTCATTTGAAAATGATTGTGTTAAAAAGCGTGAATGCCGCCGTGGTTGCCTGGTTTCTCAGAGAGGTGAGAAAAGCTATATTTTCCCTTGGAGCGACTGGGAACAATATAATGAACTTGTGAGTGATAAAAAGAAATTCAAGAATGAAGTTGTTAAAGAGCTTTCAAACAACAATAAGCATGGTACGGGCCATAAACTTGGATGTAAATGCCGTAAGAACTATATAATGCGTGGATTTCGCAAAGAGCCTCGTAAAATAGTCATGCCTGGAGGTAAAAAGCATGAATTCCCTATTCGAATGGTACAATGTACGGAGTGCGGGCAGAGATTTTCATTACTGCCGAGTTTTATTCCCAGGGAAAAGCACTTCTCAATCGATATTATAGGTCAGGTTCTTAGGGGAATAGTGCTTTTTGGTCAAAGCATCAGCGGTGCTTTTGAAGGTATTGGAATATGCGGGCGTAAACTCAAAAGCCGGCAGACTTTATATAATTGGATCAGATGGGCGGGAACTTTTCATCCTGCCATAGTTCTTGTAAGAGCCGGTGCTCAATGTTCCGGGTATTTTCAGGAGGACGAAGGTTTTGAAAAAGAACCAGGCCTTCGTACCTACACAGTGGTCATGGTTGATCCCCAGACTCAGGTAGTCTGGCATATGGATTATACGGATCATGTTGATGAAAAAACCCTGTGTACATCATTTGAGAATTTTTTAGAAAAGATAAATTTCAGTGTAAAGGGCATTGCAAAAGACAAGTGGCAAGCGTCAACTAAGGCTATCAAGTCGGTTTTTTATAGAGTATGGATTGGTTTATGTCACCTCCATTGCCTGAAAAATTTTGATAAAGCTCTCGTTATGTATCAGAAAGAGTCAAATTGCAGTGAAAAAGACAGAAAAGAACTTTACCGAAAGTTCAAAAAGGTCCTGGATACTGCCATGTATGCAGGCTCTCTTAGAGCAAAACTGAAATCGCTGGATGATAAGGCTTTTGAGCATCCCCTGTTAAAAAAACATGTTGATGAACTTAGAGACAATGCAGCCCACTATACCTCTCATAAGCGAAGAAGCGGAATCACAAAAACGACCTCAAAAGTAGACAATTTCCTGAAAATTATTAAACGCAAATTACGGCAGGTCACAAGCTTTAGAGATAAGGATTATGCAAAAATTTTATTTAATGCAACTGCCAATATCAGGAATTTTGTACCTTTTTTATCTGGCTCGAAAAATGCCCATCAAAGCCCTTTTATACTGGCTGGAGGTGACACATATGATCTTCCATGGATGCAGGTCATGAATGTACATAATGCGTTCCTATTTACATCTAATGCATTTTAATTATAGATAATCTATACGGGTCAACACTTATAGACTTATCCGATTGATGAAACAGTTTACAGCAACTCGGAATGATTTTTGTGCCCGGACCATTTGGGCAGATCATCCTGTATTTCAATCACCCTTGAACCATAAAAAAGATGGCATGTTGGCTTGAATGACTCCGGCACCTCGGCAGGATACCCAAAATCAAACAATGAGGGGAAAGCAAGCCACATCCTGCGCCCTTCATCGGCAATAGGGGTGCCACATTTGCCGCAGCGAATTTTACAGGGAAGAATACGCTCTGGCCGGTTTTGTTCACTGTTATAGAAAACAAGATGCTCCAAACCAGCGGTAAATCTTACATGGCATTTGTGAAAAATCGCTGCCCACTGCATAGGGGCACCATGTAGCCTCTGGCAAGTCGTGCAATGACAAATCTTGGCATCCACGGGGTCAGTGCTCACCTCATATTGGACGGCTCCGCAAAAGCATGAGGCTTGGTACTTGGCAACAAACCCTGTGTCTTCCAGGGAAGCATAATCGGGTCCGAATGAATTTTCCATTATCAATGCCTGCTCTTTTTATTCGTTTATTTATGCGATGCTGGATGGCGTGGGAGGGCTCTTTTGTGATGAGGAGTCCTATCCCTATTAGGCTATTTATTGCTGAAGGGGACGAATCAATATTTCCCAGAAATGTTCAGCGCCTCCTTGCTGGCTAAGATCTTTATCCCGATCTTGTCCGAACGATTGCATACCCATTGGCTTTAGTTTCAAGCTATACCCATCATCAGTTACGGAGATAATTTCATTCATCGAATTCCCGCGGCCATTATTGCCACTGGAATAACAAATTCCCTGGTTTCCCATCATGCCGTTGCCATACCATATTGAACAGGAAGTGACCTTCCGACCATCCGAGTAAACTGAGGCTGTAAAACTTGTTTCATCAATTCTCTTAAACCTCGTTTGAATCTGAGCATTTCTTTTCTCAAGTTCTTCCAATGAGCCCGCGAAGAAACGTGCAGTATACTCGTAGCTATTCTCTAAATAATTCGTCTCGTTCATGATCATTAAACTCTTTTTTTATTGCTAAATTGCTGGAACGTGGATTAGAGCTATACTTTGGGATTAAAGATGCTGGAGGATTAGATGCAATGGCAGAGGGCTCCGCTGGGATTTGCTCAAGAGCCTTCCGAATATCTTTTGTTACTATAGTGAATGCCTCATGCATATTCGCATACATGGAGACTGGCTTACCATCAGTTGGGGTCGCACGTAAGGAACCAAACGGAGCGCTGTGCCAATCACAGGGGTGCAAAATAACTGGAATCACAACAGTTGAGCGTTCTTTATGACGTTCTAAAGCTCGCTCCATTTCTTTCTCATAACAATAATTCGATGCAAGAAAATGCGCACTGACAAGCAGAAGTATTACTTGTGCTGATTCCAACTCTTCTGAAATTGATAAATCAATTTCGCTTCCGGCCGAAATCCTCCTATCGTACCACGTAGTAATTTTCCCCTGCCGTTTCAATAACGCAAGATGTGTTTCAAGTTCATTTCTGAGTTGTTCATCTTTGTGTGAATATGAAAAAAATACACTTGCCATTTGCATCCTTTCCAATTTGTTGACTATGAGCCCAACAAGTTAATCTGTTGTTTTTGTTTATCTTTCATACTCCCTTATCTAACGGGATACTATAAAAATGTCGAAGGTTATGTTAGCATAACTAATTCTTTTAGCACAAATTTGAACGGGTGTCTATCAGGAAAACCTTTGTTTTTTTTATTTCATTATGAAATCAAGCAGTTAAACGACATCATTACCCGGCCAACTTATGCAAGAAAAACATGGTGCATGATGGCTTAGAGCCTGAAAATCAATTCATCGAACCCAAACTACTACCCCCTCCTTATGATCCTGGATCATAGTCTTGGTGAAAAAAAGCCACTACTCACCTTGTAAGCACTTGTAAGTCTTGCAATAATTTATACCTTAACACTAAGTTTGTTGAATCTCATGTTGATATCATTAATAACGTGTCCTTTTTTTTCCATGGAATCTGCACCAGTCATACCTTTGAGGTGTTTCATCGTTGAAACACCACTATTAAAATTATTCCCCGGACAAAGCCTGTGTGATCCTACCGGATTGGAATGTTGAAAGCGTTTCATTGATGAAACGCCTATCTACAAATTTCACTCCTATCCAAAACGTATTCTTTTTTTAACGGAGTCTGCATCAGGAAGTCCTGTGAAGTGTTTCGTCGATGAAACACCAAGATTATTGATTTATGCGGGGGGGGGGATGCACAGCACTCACTCTGGAAGTACTGGTGGCACTAAAGTCCATGATGATCACCATGAAGCTCTGAAGTACTGCTTCAATAGAGCTTATTAAACCAATAACGTGTTCTTTTGAGTCTGCGCCAGAGATTTCTGAGGAGTGTTTCAACGTTGAAACAGTCCCGTTAAATTATCCAAACGAAGCCTGTTTGATTGTACCTGATCCGAACATGACCAAGCGTTTCATCAATGAGAGATGGACAAACGCAAAATGAATAAAATACATGAATAATGAAAAATAATTATTACTATACTCACAAATTACACCGTCAATAATGCGCTTATTTACACGTTTGAAGCCATTTTGATGTGGTCTTATACACACACATTAAACCGAAAAAAGTCCTTAAATAGCGATTTTACTCTATAAAACAAGGTGGTTAATCCTGCCCCAGGAAGTCCCAGGGCAGTAACTGTGTCTCTAAATCACCATCAAGTACCTCGGCCTTGGCTTTACAACGCGGTAAGTGGTCTGTTTAAAGTCCTTATCAGCTTGCCTTCAGCATTGGTATATGCCCCATTTCCTCTTCATACACCTCAATCATAATATCTTGTAATGTCTCTGAATATTCTCCCTCAACAATGGCACTGTCATGAATGGGGAGTGCTGTAATCCCTTTCGCATGGAGCTTCATCATAATTTTTTCCATAATCCGACTATCCGCGTTTTGAAGGTCGATACCAACACCCGAGAACAGGAACTCTTGAATAGGGGAGTGGCGGGCCTTAAAATCATCCATCATCTTGCGGATCTGTGTGAAATCTTGTTGTTCTACATCAAAACCAGCCTTTTCAAGGGCATCACGGACAGCTCTATGGGAGCCTCTTTCTTTGGCATTGATGCTGATAAGGGACACCAGTTTATATTCATCACGTTGGGAGCCATCTCCAATGGCATACGGATCTCCGTTAAATTCCAGGCCCAACTGATGATAAAGCATGCGGATGTGGAGCCCTGAATAATCCCACTCAACGGTCTTTTTGCCGTCAATGTAAATGTGCTTCCTGAATTTGCTGGGCATTCCCTGATAATAGGGTCCGTAAAATCTGCCACCTTTATCAAAGTCTTTGGAACCTCTATTGAACACCCGGTGCATGTCCTTCACCTTGATTTCAAACACCAGTTTTTTTATCCCAAAATCAATGAGGAGGCGGTCCTGTTTGATGAACTCTTCTTTCTTGGCCCTGGCATTCATCAGACTCAAGAGTTTCTTCATCCACAGTAGATGTAAAAAAAGTACTGATTCTGGCTGTAAGCCTTGGTACTGTGGGTTCTTCAGGCTATGAGTTATGATATATAATAGAGATGTTCTATTCAAATCAGTGTTAATGAATGACTTATACAGTGCTATAGGATATGAGTACTTCTTGTATGAGAGAACCTCTATATTCATGTACTCCATAGCAGTACTGTTGTCTGTGTCATAGGAAGCACTCTGGTTGATGTTGTGTGAATGAGTACCAGTTCCTGTAGATGGATGAGTACTGTTCATGTCTATGTTATCAATATTACTACTACTATTATCAATGAGTTCTGTGTCAATGAGTTCTATCTTACCTTTGATGAGATCAGAAAGTATGTTGACTGTTAAGTCTGTCAGGTTGACTTTATCTGACTCATTCAGACGCACGGTGATTTTTTTTGCGCTAGCAAAATTGTTAAGTTGTTGCAGGTTGGCTTGCATTAATTCGGTTGCTTCAGTGGGGTCAAATTCTACGTCCTTTGAAACTTTGACAGTTTTATTCTTGCTGTTCTTTTTTTTCTCTTCATCCCGTAGTTGAATCAGGTTCTCTGTCTGTGTGCAATGAATGTCCCCGATGGGCCGAAATTTATATTCATCAACGAAGATTCTGATTAATTTTACTGTGGCCCAAATCCTTGTCTGACGCCCATATTTGATGTTTCGGAAGCCTGGTGCCCTTTCAATATAACCGTGGCGTTCAAGTTTTTTCAAAAGGCGTCTCATGCGTTGGTATTTGAACCACAATTTGCCATAACGCTGATTACGGCTGTAAAGGTTGGCATCCATGGAAATCCTTATTGGTCTCCCGACAAAAAATCCTATCCACAGATTGATTAAGATGATTAGCAAACATTCTCTGTCACGGTATTTTGATTTCACATTGCTTCGGATGTATTTTTTATCCTCACCGATCTCTTTGAAAATATAGTCCCGAGCTTCTTTGACAGTGCGTCGGTCACTGCCAATCCAAATGTCAAAAGGCAACGCATGTTCCAGCCATTGGACAAATTCTTTTTTTCTAACTTTTTTCATAATCCTTTGTAACCCTTTCATAAAATAGTAAAATGCCCGCCCTTTTGGGGGGCAGGCACTCTTTTTTTTAATTCGTTGTAAACGGGAATTTCCCTGGTCGATCTGGTTCATCCTTGGGCTGGATACTTGAGATGGTTCTGTCCAGCTTATATAAATTGTAGGTGAGCAGATGAAATGCACAGTTATCAAGGCGACTGTCGTATAGGCTGCACTTGGCCTGCAGACAATCTTTCTTAAAAAATGGGCACTTTGTTTCCTGTAAACGTGACATAGTTAAACTTTCTCCTTTATTTTTTTTGATGCAGCCTGAAGAGTGAACCCCTCATCTACGAAGCGCTTGAATGCTTTAATTTCGGCTATGTGCTGGGCGGTATATCTTCGGTAGGCAATTTCGCCACACCTAACCTTGAAAGGTTCTGATATGTAACCCCGCGCCTCATAGGATCTCAATTGCTTCTGTGAAAGGCCCGTCTCACGGCTTGCATCACTGATACTCAATGATTTTTTCATAAAACCTCCTGATGATTAAAATTTGAGAAAAATGCCCCTCTGTATATAAGAGAGGTTACATTAATGCCTGGAGGGATTTATGAATTGCTGGGAGGAGAAAGCTTAAATAGAAAGGGTTTGAAGGATTGTTGGGTTATTTTTCTTCTTCGTCTGCTTCGCGTTCGGCCTCAAGGCGTCGGCGTTCTCGCTCTTCATCGGCCAGTTCTTCGCTCATGGCCCCTGCCAACGCAATGTCATCCCAGTCTGGAAAAAAATCATCAAGAAAATCAAACATGTTTATCTCCTTCATTAAAAATAATTGATGGCTGTAGTCGGTTACTCTTTAGATGGAAGAAACACTGCATTGTCAGGGAGCATTTCACGGAAAAGGTCTGGGATGGTGCCCTGGTGCCAAAGATTATTTGTTGAAATGAGACGACCATCAAAAAACTGAATGATAAACTGTCTGTCACCAAAGCCACGAAAGCCGAATCCTGTTTCCACAGAAATCATGTAATGCTCGCCTTCCACGATCACTCTCCGATCCGCCAGGTCTTCAGTATAATTGGTTTTGCGGAGCCAGAAGGAACAGTCAAAGCAATTGCCTTCCAAATAAGCTTCGGGATTAAGCCTTTTGATGTAAGCTTTGCCACAGCATTGGCAGGTGTATGTTTTAGCCATTTTCATTTTCTCCTTTTTTGTTGAGTCCATAAATAATTTCAAGATTTTTCCGACACTTGGGACATAGACCATGACTTGTCATGATCCCATTTTTAGATAAGGCCATACTGTTCTTTGTTTTGGGACATTCTTTTTCAGAAATAAGCCGATTACACCAGGCACACACGGTACGAAATTTCATGGTTCCTTCTCCTTTCATCAGGCCACCTTCTGGTCGTTATCCATGCCATCAGCACGGCCATGGAGGATAAGGTTCAAAATCTTTTCGCAATCAGACAGCACCTGCAGGCAGGCCTTTTCAGGGGGTATTTTTACCTTTTGGGCGTAATGGCTGATGTAGCGGAATGAATTGCCGGTGGTGTCTTCAATACTTTTGCCAGCAATACGGGAAAGGGCCTGGGCTGACAGCTCGGCTGTGATCTCCTGGAATGGGTCCTGGCCTGGCTTCAGTTCACCTTTAATAATGTGATCCGCTGCGTGGCTTAATTCGTGGAAAAAGGTTTTCTCCGCAGGTGTGGCAAGTGCTATCTCTTGTCGCTGGGGGCTGAAATAGCCGTAATACTGGTAGTTTCCAGGGACTGCCTTTACATTTATGCCCCAGTCGTTGGCCCGTTCAATAAATGGTAAATCAGGCAATTCAATGTCCTGGTAATCCAAGGGGTCCCCGTCGGTATCTTCTACACGAAACACAGGCATAGCTTTGAAAAAGCTCAAGACCTGCTGTTCTTCTTCTGTTTCTTCGTCCTGCTGCTTTTTGAAACACGGCACCATGATGTAAATGGCCTTGGAACCCTTTTTGACGTGCCGATTTACGGCCTTCCACTGGTTAAAGCCTCTGGCATCAGCGGTCCCAGAGAGGAATTGAAGAGTGCGGTTAGTGAATGACCATTTGGCACTGGGAATGTCGGGAATAGGGAAACTGGCAACGGCCACAGCTTCAGGCACATTTCCTGATTCAAAGGCCGATACGATGGATTTTAAGACGGTTTGGATGTTCTTGTTCATGCTGGTTCTCCTTGATCTTAGATGGGTTAATATCCGCACTGTGAACAGATGATGACGGGCTTTTTGCCGTTGCGGATCGTGATGTCATTGCCGAGAAAATGGCCGAAAGTGATATGATGTCCGCAATCCAGTCGGTACTTCTGGCCTTCAAGGGCCTTAATAATCTTTCTCAAGGCTTCGGTGTTCTGGTACGCTTCTTTCTGCTGTTTAGTCATGGTGTCCTCCAAAATAAAAAAGCCACCAAAGAGCAGATGCCCTCTGATGGCTTTGGGTTAAATGTTTATGGATTCAGGTATAGATGATATGGCACCGGTCAAAGCTGATTTCCCAGGCTCCCAGTGTGTCGCTGGAAGAAAAGCCCTGATTTAGCCACAGGCCTCCGTTGAAGATTTTGGGGTGGCGGCGCTGGTCAAAGTCTATGAACAAATTGGCGATGTACTGCCACAGGCCCCGCCCCACGACAGGATAACCTTCCAGGCGTTCAATCCGCTCCCAGTCAGGTATCAGCATCTTATACAAACCGATAAGTGCCGCCTCCTGGTGCTCTGCCTGTTCAAAGATTTCCTGAAGCCGATGTTGAAATTTCTCCTTTGTGATGATTCCCTGGTTAGCCAGGTGCGTTTGACACTGTTTCTCAATTAATTTTGTCGATGTTGCTTTCATTGAAACCTCCTTGATTTTGGTTAAACGAATTCCATTGTGTTGACTGCGTCATATGCTTCCTGGATGTATCCATGCGCGGCAAAGCTGAAATAACCTTCATTCTCCATGCTGATGATGAGGTACTCATGAACTGTAATGTCGAGGATACTCGCAGCATGAACTATTTTTTGGGTAACTTTTTTATCCGCATTTGAAGGTGTCAGGTCCCCGCTAGGGTGGTTGTGGGCTAGTATAAGGGCGCAAGCATTTGCCAAAATGGCAGGTTTCAATACTTCACGGGGATGAATTGGGGCAGATGATAAGCCACCAATAGAAACTATGTTCATTCCGATCATGATATTCTTAGCGTTGAGCATGAGGACGCAGAACTGTTCTCTATCTGGCTGTCCCATTTCTTTAATCAGGCCCTGTAAACATTTCTGGGCATCAGTGGGATGGTATAAGGCTTGAGTTCCGAAGCTGATCCGCTCATCTCTGACCAGGCTGATGCGCTAGGCCGAAACAAACCGAGAAATTGGGTTTTGGGTCTCTGATGCGTTGAATAGATCCATTTGTAGGCTTTTGTGATGCTGTAATTTTTTCATAGTTCCTCCTTGATTTTGGGCATAAAAAAACCTTCTCCGGACACGTCCAGGAAGGCCTCTAATGCTTGTGCGTATGCTGGCCAGAACGGTCCTTGAACGTGATTTCAAGGCAGGGGTTAAAGCGTTTGGCACGGATCATATCCTCTGTGCTTTCCTTACCGATGCTGTAATTTAGGATTCTCCGCATGGTGGGCTCCTTTCCTGTTAAATAGACAAGTGGGGCACCGTGATTTATCTCGACAAGCAGTACAGACCTTTTCAGGGTCCAGGGTGGTGCCAAGATAATCAAGAATATCTGCCAGTGCCTTGGTCATGGGCATTTTCATAGCCCAGGCGATACGTCGCAGTGTGGCGCTGTGTTTGGGGTTTAATTCTGGAGTATATGCCATGTCCAATGCCCCCCGCTTTGTTTATCTCTTGAAATTATGCCGCCGCCACGCCGTATCAATTCAACTTGACCAGCAGATTTAGGCTTCCAATAAACATCAAACTGAACCTGATACAGTCCGAGAACATTGATGGATTTCAGATCCTGGAAGCTGACATATCCCCATTCAGACATGTCCAGATTGCCATTCAAGATACAAAAGCCGAACATCGTATCTACCTGGTCAAACTCTGCGATAAACCAGTGGGACTGACCAATGTGAAAATGGGCATGGATGATTTTGCCCTGGGTGCTGATATGGTCTGTCTCATACAGGCCAGGAATGCTTGCCAATTGCGCTTCTGTCGGTGCGTTAAACATGATTTGCTCTCCTTTGTTGTTTGTGGCTTGATGTCAGCCGTAATGATTAAAATCACCATTTGCCGCAGGCGTCCTGATAACCGCAATCAGCACACAACCAGCTGGACTGCGGTATGAATATCCCAGCATCAATGGCGTCCAGTACCCCGTTGGCGATCCTGGCGAACCGTCTTCTGTCATCAGCGGTTCTGGACGTGTAAACATGCTCTATTTTAGGAGTTTTCAGCTTCCTGAAGACATCAAATCGGCAGGTAACTGGAGCGGTCGGAAAAACGTATTTATTGGCTGCCAGAAGATAGGCATAGGATGTCATCTGATGATTCTCATCGGCAGTGTTCTGGGCCATAGCCCTTGCTGCGGTTTTGTTATCCACAACTATCAGATTTTCCTGCTGGTCTTTGAAAATGACATCAATAACGCCAGCCAATTTGTAGTCGGTAGGCTCTTGATCCTCTCGGTACAAAGTGGCCGTAAGGGGTACTTCAACGTCCACCACGACCAGGTCGGAATTAACGTCATTTTCATGGATCAATCCCAGCATGGCCTCTCCCATGGCAAAGGCTGTTTCCACGTCTTTGAGATCTTTTTTGTAGATCACAGGCACGGTCTGCTGTTCCAGATTAAGCTCCAGCTAAATGCGGAACTCTTCCACCAGTTCATCCAGCGGAATGATGTGGTTCTTTTTCAATCCCCGGTAATGCCTCTCAATGGCACCATGGATGGCTGAGCCAAAGATGGGGGCGATGCTGACCCTTTCATAAGGTTTATTCTCCAGATACTTGAATTTGTATTTAAGCGAACAGTTCATGTAGGTGAACACCTGGCTGTAACTGATATAAAGCTCCTGGCTGAATTCCTGGGCACTTTGAAGTATTGCCATAACAATCTCCCTTCCATGTCAGGTGAATTACAAGCTGACATACTGGTTATTTTGTAATTTTATGAGGCGAGCAGATGGTTAATGATGGTGGATGCGTCATTTTTGGATAGATATTGGGTTGCGGTGCCGAACATTGAAAGACACTGCTGGTCCAGGTCAGACTTGTTTCTGCCCATTTTGTCGTTGAGCTGCATGAGGTATTTGTACTGTTTGCCTGACAAGCGGTTGCCATTGTTTGGTGCATGGTCCCCTGATCCATTGCCATTGTGATAGCCTTGGCCGTTACCTGGACCGTTGCCGTTGTTGTAACCCTGAGTATGACCAGGGGCATTGCCGTTACCGTTGTTTCTGGATTGGGTATTGCCGGCGTTGTTCCCGTTGTATAGATGAAGGCCGACCCCAAACATGGTGGCACATTTCTTCAGGGCATCAGTTGTGGCCGCCTTAAAATCATCAGCGATGGATATCATTTCTCCTGTCTCTCGGCTCCTGGTGATCCTGCTGGAACCGAATTGGCATTTCATAATACCGTCTGCTTCTAGCTGCCCCATTACAAGCACCTCGTCTGTTTCTTTGATGATTTCGTTTCTTTGAACCGTGAATGACCACCTGGCATCAAAAGCGTCATTGAGGCGCTGGATCACGGCATGGCCTTCGACGTAAGCAAGCATTTTACCGAAGTTGCCTTCCCTGTGTTTGATCTGGTCCTGGGTGAACCGTTTTTCCAAGATGTCTCTGTTCATGGTGTTGCTCCTTTCTCTGGTTGGGGTTGAATTTACTTTGCCTTCAGGCGGTAAAAACTGTTTCATGGTTTGGGTTTCTGACAGGTGTTCCATGTGACCTCCTTTTGGTTGGTGTTAAAAACAGAAAAAGGCCTGCCCGTAGACAAGCCTTTGGTGATGGTTTTGGTGTTGGTTGGTTCTTTCCCGCTCAATACAGGTACAGGGGGAGGGGGGGTGCTGTTAAGTGGTGGGTTTAGGGAAGGTGCTTGGTGGGGTGGTGCTGGGTGTTGTTCAGATTCAGTAAAGGCCGAAATGCCTATGGATTAAGGCACCCCTATAAAGTATCAAATCAAGAACGCAAATTTTCCAAAATACTGCTTACTAGCCTCACACACTCGGTTGGTTCTGGATTACAAGATGACCATTATGGAAGACATTTGACCTATTCTTTGACACCCATATATTGTAAAGGGTCCCCAAAAATATGGTGGGATGGTAAAAGGAAAGGCCGACCATGATATCTTGATTCTTACCAGCAGGGATAAAATGATTCGAAATTAAGGGTGGATCATTGGAAAAGACTATTACCAAAAGTAGTGGTTACCTTTATTGGCAACTTTTTCGGCGACACATAATACCATTAGTGTTTGGTTAACTATGTAACTATCAAAATAAAAAAATTTGCAAGCCTTTCCAAATGATGTTAATGACTTCATCATTACTTTTTAAACATTTACGCTGATCTGGTTATTCTTACTTTTCGGATGTTATCCCGTTAGATAAGTGAATACGGAAGATAAACGGAAACCATAAATTAATTTGTTAGCTTTTTTTGCGACTGTAACGGTAAAGGACGTATGATGAGAAGAATAGGATTTATTTTTGCTGCTTTGTTATTTGTAAATATGATGTTCGTACCTGTAGAGAGTATTATGGCCTCAGATGACATTGAATGGAAAGGCTATGATGAGGGAGTTTCTTTAGCTGAAGTTGAAGAAAAAAATATTTTTCTTTATTTTTATGCAGATTGGGGCGGATATTGTCACAAAATGGATACTTCAACTTTTATAAATAGCGATGTCATTAGCTATTTGAATGAAAATTTTATTGCCATCAAAGTAAACTCGGATGAAGAAATCAAACTCGCCTCTACATATGGAGTTAGAGGTTTGCCCACCACTTGGTTTTTAAAACCTAATAGCGATAGAATATCACAGATGCCCGGATTTATTGATGCAGATCGCTTGTTATGCATTCTCAAATTTGTTTATAGCCAAAGCTATGAAACGATGGATTACCAAGAGTTTTCGGACAATTGTAATGACCCAGGTTTTAATCCAGAGCCTGAATCTGATGCCTGCATTATTTTAAATTCCGATTTCACTCTACATTTTTCAAATCTAAATTACGATAAAACCAGTTTTTCAATGACCTTTGAATATGCGGGTAATTATGACTTTGCTCCCATCTGGAATACTTTTGCCAGTGCAGATTTAACCGCTCAAAGTATAGAAATGAAAGAAGACTTGTCGTTTGACGTGCCATGTGTTGATGTACTTGGTTCTTTATTGTCAATACAAATGATCCCAAATATCAATTTTTCAAAATGGACTGTAAAATTTGAATAGGCATTATCTTATTTTTCGTCAAATTGGATTATAAAGCGACATGAAGCCAACAGGTCATTCAAGCCGACCGCGTGAACGGGAGCGGCTAAAGTTAAAGCTGTTGGCGCGGCGGCTTAATTCGACGTGTGCGACACGAAGTCGCATAAATATTTGTTATGCTTGGAGAAATTCATGACATAACCTGATGCTCTACCATCAGTAGCCTACCCGCTGAATGAAGTGCGTGGGGACAAAGGAAGTCTCATCCGTAAGGATGGTCACTAAACCGTGAGGGGCGGTGGCGACTGCGAGCACCAATGCGGTCGGGAGCCAGGCTTGAGAGATATGGCTAACATATGTGAATCACTGATAAAGATCGTGAGTTGAAACAGGCAAAAGGTGCTGATATGCCTGAACCAAAATGGTGAGCGGTCAGGTTCGGGATGTGCGTTTTATCCCGACGTAGATGTTGCACCGTCGGTCGAAAGGTGGAGCCTAAGTCACTTGTAAGGTATTTATGCGGAACGTGGTAAGCCCGATTGTCTCCACGTAAGTGGAAACCGAACCGTAAGGGGAGGCCATGGGCAAGCGGGTATGGGATATCGGAGGAAGCGAATGTCGTGCTGTAATCGTGCGGATAGGGGTTCAAGCTTTGCCCTGACCCGAAAGGGTGCAGACTTCTGATTGGTCTTTCATCACAAGATAACTTGAGAACGACGCAAGAAACAGGAGTTCGTAGATTGGGAACAGCCACAGAAGCTGTTGGCGCGAGCCTGCGTGAATCGATTCAATGGCACGGTATCAACTGGAATCGTGCACATCGAAACGTGCGTCGCCTACAGGTGCGTATTGTGAAGGCATTTAAGGAAGGGAAGCAGAGGCTTGCCAGAGCACTGCAATATGTCCTGACCTGTTCGTTGGCTGGCCGTGCTATGGCTATCAAGCGGATAACTGAGAACAAAGGGAAAAGAACTGCGGGTATTGATGGAGAACTCTGGAATACCCCGAAACGAAAATCAGAAGCGATACAAGAGTTAAGCAAGAAGGGCTACAAAGTTAAACCGCTCAGAAGAATATACATTCCAAAAAGTAACGGCAAAAAAAGACCACTCGGGATTCCTGTCATGAAAGACAGAGCCATGCAGGCACTGTGGAAGTTGGCAGTTGATCCCATAGCCGAGTTGAAAGGTGATCCCAACTCATATGGTTTCAGAGAAGGCCGAGGCACCGCCGATGCAATGGAACAATGTTTCAACTGTTTGGGTCGGAAAACATCGGCAACATGGGTTCTGGAAGGAGATATCAAAGGTTGTTTTGACAATATTGACCACCGGTGGTTACTTCAAAATGTTCCAATGGATCAAAAGATTCTCAGTCAATGGCTGAAATCAGGATATATGGAGAATTACCAAATATATCCAACAGATCAGGGGACACCACAGGGCGGTATTATTTCTCCGGTATTAGCCAACATGGCTCTATACGGTCTGGAGAAGAGACTCAAAGCATCATTCTCGAAAGATAGAAAAGTTCATATTATCTTTTATGCAGATGATTTTGTTATTACCGGAATCTCAAAGGAACTGCTGGAAAACGAAATCATGCCCATTGTGAAAGAGCACGTTGGGCAGAGAGGTCTTGAGCTATCTGAGGAAAAGACCTTGATAACGCATATCAGCAAAGGATTTGATTTTCTGGGCCAGAATGTCAGAAAATATAATGATAAACTTTTGATCAAACCGGCAAAGAAGAATGTCAAACGATTCATGAATGACATCAGAACGGTGATCCGGGAAAAATCAACATATCCACCCCATGTATCTGATCTGGACACTGAACCCGAAAATAAGGGGATGGGCTAATTTTCATCGCCATGTGGTCAGTAAAGCCATATTTGGACAGGTGGACTTTGAAATTACCGCAGCTTTATGGAAATGGGCGGTCAAAAGACACCCTAACCAACCCAGAGCCTGGATTAAACAAAGGTACTTCTACAGAACCGAAAAAGGAAGAGATTGGTGCTTCTTTGGAAGGAAAGATGGAAACAGGGCTACCTTGAAGAAGGCCATGGATACCAGGATCAAACGGCATACCAAAATCAAAGGGGATGCCAATCCATATGATCCTGAATGGGAGTTCTACTTTGAACGTCGAAGAGATTCTAAAACGACGGAAACCTTGAAGGCTCGTACAAAGATTTTCAAATTGTGGCAGGAACAGAGTGGAATATGCCCAGTGTGCAAACAAAAGATAGATGATACCACACGATGGCATAAACACCATATAATATGGAGAACCCACGGAGGTGCAGATTTGGATGAAAACCTTGTCCTGCTTCACCCAAACTGTCATAAACAAGTTCATAGCCTAAAATTAATGGTTAAAAAGCCGGGTCTCACCAAAGACCTTAGAAAGGCTTGAGCCGTATGTGGTGAAAGTCACAAGTACGGTTCTTAGGGGAGCATGTGAACTGGTAACAGTTCTTTGGGGTGGTAACACCCCCTGCTTACCCGACTATGTGGCTTGAAGCGATCAACAAAATAAGATAAGTGAAATATATGAAAAGAAAGTGGAGATTTGAACCTGAAACATGCACTTTGTGTAAGTCGATACTTTGGCAAGAATGATTGCTTTTTAAGCCAAGCCGAAAAGTCAAGGATGCCTGATGAATCCTTGAGCAGACCACGACTTCTGGATAATAAAAAGAATGGATAAATTTTGAAAGGCCAAAAAATATTTAGGATACAGCGACTATGTGCAAATTTGGCAAAATTTAATGTAATACAAGTATTATTGAGGACTGAAAAATGGATACTTTTTTTGCAACTCCAGAAAGAACAGACGATGCAGAGCTTGCTTCTGAAATAGAAGCTGTGAGCCAAAATCCAGTGATTTCTGGTCTACTCAGATCTATAAGTGGCCTCCTGGCCATTTTAGATGAAAATCGCCAGATTGTGGCGCTCAATGACTCTTTTCTAAAGTTTCTTGGAATTGATGATCCAGTTGAGACATTGGGTTTAAGACCCGGAGAGGCGCTTCAATGCGTCCATGCAAATGATGAACCGGCCGGATGTGGTACAACGGAATATTGTTCGACTTGTGGAGCCGCCATAGCGATTGTTTCCACCCTCGGAGAGGATGTCCCGTCCGAGAGACTATGTGCACTATCGGCCACCAAGGGAGGGAAACCGTTCGAAATGGCTCTTCTCGTTCGATCTCAGCCCGTTACAATCGAAAGCAAAAAATTTATCTTGTTATTCCTTCAGGATATCACGAGGCAGGAACAACGTGCTGCACTCGAAAGAACCTTCTATCATGATGTCAACAATATGCTGAGTATGTTGGTGCAGGCCAGTGAATTGCTCATTGAGGATGACCCATCAGAGCTTGCTGAAACGATTCACCAAGCAACCTTTCGGCTGCTTAGAGAGGTCGCTATCCAGCGAGCCCTATCCGACGATCCTGTAAGTAGCTATCAACCCATGTGGGATAAGTTCACCACAAATCAAATTATTAATGAACTCATACGATTTTTTAAAAGCCATCCGTCTGCTGAAGGAAAAAAAATAGATGTACCGGATGTTTATCCAACCATCCATATAAAAACGGATATATGTCTGTTGCTGCGGGTACTATGCAACATGACCATCAATGCCCTGGAGGCTACTGAAAAAGATGGGGTCGTAAGAACCTGGACTGAACATGGGGACGATTGGCTTAGCTTTTGTGTATGGAACTCTCAAAAGATACCATCAGAAATCTCAAAAAGGATCTTTCAACGTAATTTTAGCACAAAGGGGGAAGCAGGCAGAGGTGTTGGCACATATTCAATGAAATTATTCGGGGAAAAAATATTAGGTGGTACAGTGACTTTTACATCCTCAGAGGAGGACGGCACGGTTTTTCGATACACCCAAAAAAGATTATGATTGTTCGATAGTATTCGAAAAACTGTATTTACACTCGTGTTCGACAGTCGTAGGTATACAAAATCTGAAGACGTGCGTCAACAAAGGGATACAGCCGTCCGCAAAAATGGTGTAGTGCCTACAAAATTAAGGTGTTTTTTTGATGGATTTTATTCTATTAGGAGGGGCTATATTGAGCGTTTTCAGTATATTACGTTGAATTTTTGTCAATTCTGTGTGCTGTAGTACACACTTTTTTTTATGCAAAAATTTTCCCAGATGAAGTCGTTCAAGCTCAGTACGGATTCTATCCCAGGTCATGCCGGTTTTGACCTCTGCTATGCGAACCAGCAACAATGCCAGCCAGCAAAGCAGGACGTGTGAGCGGATGCGGTCATCCTTTGTATGGTATATCGGCCTCAATCCGAGGGTGCTTTTGATGGTGCGAAAAGCCCTCTCGACTTCCATGAGCTGCTTATAGCCCAAGGCGACATCTTCTGCTGAGAGGCTCTTATCGCTGGTGCTCAATAAGTATTTCCCGTCCAGCTTTTCTTCTTCCTTGACCTTGGCACGTTTTGTTTTCAGTTTACCTGACTTGAATTCCTTGAGATACCGCCCCATCGACCTGTGAGATAGAAGCTCATGCTTCATTCTTTCCTTTTTTTTTCCGGTATACTTCTCAAACGCATCAAGTTCAATTTGAATACGCTCAAGGTTTCTCTCACGTACCTGTTTATCATACTTAGCCTGCTCCGGGTTATACGCAATAATGAAACGGCGGCGGCCTGAGCCTTCACCCGCAAAGACTTCCTTGATATGAAGATTTTCCTTGATGACCTTGAATCTACCCCCTCTGTTCAAGGCTTCCATATTGATATTGGTACCCCGGAGTTTTTCACCAAGAATATAGTTGCCACCGGCCTTTTGGAGAATGCGGCGGTTCTCCTCGCTGGTCATGCCGCGATCCATGGCCCAGATGACATTACCGAGTTTCCAGTCGTTCATATCCCGTTGAACCTGATCGACACATTTAGCATCGTTCTGATTACCTGGCAAGACCCAGCACTTGACAGGGATACCCTCCCCGCGTCACCGCAAGTCCAATGGTAACCTGGGGCAGGTTATCTCTTTTGTGCTTTGACTTGCCATAGGCTTTTAACTCTGAATATCCTGGTTCTTCAATTTCAAAATATGTGTTTGTCGTATCAAAAAATATCAGATCGACAGTAAGATTCATAAGATTGGCTTTGGACCAAAATACGGTTTCTTGAAAAGCATTTTCATGCTCAAGAAGGAAATCCATGCTGCGGTACCGGTGCTGTACCTGAATGTTGTTTTCATTATCCAGGAAAACATCTTTCTCCGCCCACTCTTCGACACCTAACTTGGAACAAAGCGCCAGTGCTCTGTTTGCCACCATTGCGAAGATAGCAGATGACACTGGAATGCTGAGTGACCGGTTTTTCAAAAGTTTTGTGATGCAGTTATCAATGCTCAATTGCTCCCACAGCCCTCTGAGCAGGAACGCTCCACCCGCGGGGCGGCTGGATATGAATTTGAGATCATGAGCTTCGGCTTCAAGCTCAAGAGCATCTTCAGGGCTGACAAATCGGCAAAGGCTGCCCACAAGACGCTTGATAGCAGACATGTCTAACTGATCCCGACGCCCGAAGGAGTAGATCACCTCAGCCCGGGAATACCCTTTTTCAGGATGTCTGGAGTTGTGGGCAAGCTGAATATATTCAACTTCCGACCCATCTTTATTTTTTCGTTTTATTGTGCGTACACACATGCCCACTATAAAAACATGTATTTTATTGTAAGTCAAGGCAAATTAATAGGTCCGTGTGCCTACATATTTTGAAGCAAAAAATTAGTTTTTCGTTGATTTTATTAGGATTTTAGGCTATTTTTCAAAAAAATGATCCTACAACTGTCGAACACGAGTTACAGATAGTTTAAGATTGAGCAAGATTCTTATCGCGGTACAATATGAAAGAAGGGGCTTATCATGAACAAATCAAGCAGAAGATCTATTTCCATGGGTTTTACACGGGAGAGGCAAAGAAAGCAATTAAAGCAAGAGATTGATGAGCTGAAAAAGATTCGGAATGACTTGAGACACAGTGAAACGAAGTATCGAACCATCTTCGAGCAATCTCCTGATGCTATAGTGATAATCGACCCTGCAAGCATGGAGATTGTAGAGTTCAACGATCAAGCTGCGTCTATGCTGGGATATACCAGAGAAGCGTTTTCAAAATTAAAGATTCCCGATTTCGAAACGGCTGAGACAATCCCTGAAATAAAAAGCCATACAGCAGCAGTTTTGAGTAAAGGTGAAGATTTATTTGAAACCAAAATGAAGACACGCGATGGTCAACTAAAGGATGTTCTGGTTAGCATCAGAGTCGTTGAGATAGATGGCAAGCGCGTTTTTCACAATATCTTTCACGACATCACCGACCGTAAATTTACAGAAGAGAAACTCAGGGTCTCTGAACTATGGATGCGCAATATTTTTAAATCGTTAGATGAATGTGTCCTCGTAGTTACGCCGGACAGAAAATTGTCAGATGTAAATGAAACAACGGAACGCGTATTTGGATATGAAAAAAGTGAGCTCACCAATCAATCGACGGACATACTGCATGTCGACTCCAAACATTATAAAGAATTTAGCAGACGGATCAATGCGGCATTTAACGAAGGCAAATCCGCTCATTTTGAATTCGTGGCAAAAACAAAAAATGGAGAGATATTTCCAACTGAGCATACAGTATCAGAATTGAAAGACGATGCAGGTGAAGCCGTCGGTATTGTCAGCATTGTTCGGGATATCACTGAAAAAAAGCAGATGGAGGAAAAACTTCAAGAAAATGAGAAGAGGCTCAGGCTTGTCATCAAGGGGTCAAGTGACGCTCCATGGGACTGGGACTTGATCACGAATGATCTTTATTATTCGCCTCAGTGGTGGAATCAAATTGGCTATAATCCTGACGAGTTGCCTTCAGATGCCGCTCTGTGGTAACGACTCATGCATCCTGATGATTATGACAGGGTAAACAGCTTTTTTCAAACTGCCTTGGAAAATGGTACTGAAAGCTATGAGGTTGAATTTCGACTAATACACAAAAAAGGCCATTATGTACCTGTTTTGTCGCGTGGATTTATATCAAGAGATAACACCGGCAGTCCAATTCGGGTTTCCGGAACCAACATGGATTTAACAGAGCTGAAAAATATCGAAGCGGCTCTCAAAAAATCTGAAACCCTCCATCGCGAAGCTCAGCGTGTCGCTAAAATCGGCCATTGGGAGCTTGATTCATCTTCGGGCACCCCGATTTGGTCTGAAGAGATATTCCGCATATTTGGGCTTGACCCCAAAACAAGTGAACCTTCATTTACAGCTCATGTAGATATTATTCATGAGGATGATTGGGGTGTTCTACAGCAATCCATCCAAGACTTGAGCACCAAGGGCATACCGTTTGATATTGAATTTCGTATTTTGCGACCAGATAACGAAATACGATGGATGCGTGCGAAGGGTTCAGCGCAAAAAGGAGAGGATGGAGCGGTTACCCGTATGTTTGGAACCGCGCAAGACGTCACTGACCATAAAGCGGTAGAAAAGGCGCTGAAAAAGAGCGAAGAACGCTTTTCTTTGGCAATGGAGGCCTCAAAAGACGGTTTATGGGACTGGGACTTAAGAACTGGCGAAATTTATTGCAGCCCGGGTTTAACATCCATGCTCGGATTTGATTCTACTGGTGTTATAAAGAATTTGGATACATGGCAGGATTTAATTCACCCTGAAGACCGGCAGAAAGCGTATCAAGCAAATATAGACTGCGTAAATAACCTAACAGATTCCTTTGAAGTAGAATACCGTATGAAGGCTAAGAATGGAGGTTATAGATGGGTTTTGGGACGCGGACAGGCAGTATGCAGAGACTCATTTGGAATGGCCTTGCGTATGATTGGCACCCATCAGGACATAACTGAGCGCAAACAGGCAGAGAATGCTTTGATCGGATCCAACAGAGGACTTCAGGTTTTGAAAGAATCTGGGAAGGCTTTACTACGTGCTAAGGATGAGTTAAGTCTTACAAAAGAGATCTGTAGAATCATCGTAGAAACCGGTGAGTATTCAATGAGCTGGGTTGGATTTGTTGAAGAAAGTCCAGAAAAGGTTGTCAAACCGTTCGGTAGCTGGGGCGTCAGTAACGATTACTTAGACAATATTACTATAACGTGGGATGAGGCAGCAACTGGTAAAGGCCCCACCGGTAGAGCCATAAGGACTCGAACGGTTCAAATTGCAAAGAACCTTGCCACAGATGCCGATTATGAATCTTGGCGAAATGAAGCATTGGGAAAAGGATTTCAATCATCTATCGCCATTCCAATTATTTATGAGAATGCTTGTCAAGGGGCATTGAATATTTATTCGCCTGAATCTGATGCTTTCGATGAATCCGAGGTCAACCTCCTTATTCAATTGGCCAACGAACTCGCTTATGGGATAATTTCATTGCGTGACAAAGAAGCCCAAAAAGAGGCAGAACAAGCACTGCGCATTAGCGAGGCAAGATACCGTCGTTTAGCGGAAAACTCTCCGGATATCATTTATCGGATGTCATTACCTGATGGGAAATATGAATATATAAACTCAGCAGCAAAGGCTGTTTTTGGATACTCACCTGGAGATTGGTACAAAAACCCACTCCTCATCCAGGATATCATTCATCCTGACTGGCATTCATACTTTAATGAGCAGTGGGCGCAGTTGCTGAAAGGACGAGTTCCACCCACTTATGAATATCAGGTTATTCATAAAGAAGGAGATGTCCGGTGGATTAATCAGCGAAATATGCCGGTAAAGAATGCCGACGGTAATCTGATCGCTATCGAGAGTATTGTTACCGACATTACCGATAGGAAACAGACCGAAGAGACACTGCGTAAATCTCATGAAAGGTTCCTGACGGTTTTAAATAGCATCGACGCCACCATTTACGTGGCTGATATGAAAAACTATAAGATCCTTTTCATGAATAAATATATGATAAACAGCTTCGGTAGAGATATGACTGGTGAGGTGTGCTGGGAAGTTTTTAGAAACGAATCTGGGCCATGTTCTCAATGCCCCCTTGACCAATTAGTTGATGAAAATGGAAAACCCACTGGCGTATATACATGGCAGGACCAAAATCCAGTTACAGGAAAGTGGTACATCAATTATGACCGAGTGATAGAATGGACAGACGGGCGTTTAGTAAAAATCCAGATTGCAACTGATATTACCGAAATGAAACACATGGAAGAACAGCTCCGTCAGGCGCACAAGATGGAATCAATCGGAACACTGGCTGGTGGCATTGCCCATGAGTTCAATAATATGCTCGGTATTATTCTTGGGAACACTGAGCTTGCCTTTGACGATATCCCAGATTGGAATCCTGCAAAGGATTGCCTGAATGAAATAAAGACGGCAACATTACGTGCTAAAGATGTTGTAAGAAAGCTTCTGAGTGTTGCCAGAAAAACCCCAGAATCAAGAAAACCCATACAAATTTCTACGATCATTAATGAATCATTAGATCTCATAAGAAGGACCATCCCTACTACGATTGATATCCGAAGAAATATCGACTCTTCAACTGAATTGATTTTGGGTGACCCTACCGAAATCAACCAAGTCGTAATAAATCTGTGTACCAATTCTGTTCATGCCATGACTGATGAAAGCGGTGTTCTTGAAGTGGGCTTAGATATCAAACAAATGAATCAGGAGTCAGCACTTTTATATGAGAATTTGGCACCGGGAGATTATGTCAGACTTACAGTCAAGGACACGGGTGAGGGCATTGAACCGGCTTTAATGGATCGTCTTTTCGATCCATATTTCACAACAAAGGATGTAGATCAAGGACTTGGAATGGGACTTGCCATTGTACACGGCATTGTAAAAAAACATGACGGTGCCATCAAGATCGCGGATAAGTCTATAAGAGTTGACTTTTTGCTTAATATCTTAGAATAAAAGTATTAATTATTATCTCCTAAGGAACTCAATCCCATAAGAATTGAGAAATTTTGATAAGGAGATAATATGAAAATAATAGAGGATAATAATCAAAAAGAAAAGCAAAAAAAACATGATGATAACTCCGAGGTGTTGAATGATTTTTTCCGTTGCCTGACTATGCTGGAAAAGGCATTGGAACGTTTGGCAAGGCAAAATTGGTACGGAGAAAATCAGTATCCTGAGATTTATTTTGAAATTATGGCTGAGATTTGTTCTATGCGTGTCTGGGTTAAAGACCATAAAGTATATTCAGGTTTTGCGATTTTCAAAGAAATTTTGGTCATATTTATAACAGAAATTTCAAATCAAGTATGTATACTTATTGAAACGAGTCGTTCTTCATCGGGAAAAAAAACCAAGAAAACTTTTCTTCAGAAGCAGCAAGCAAAAATATATAGATCTGTTGATTTGATGCTTAAGCACTTATTGGATTATCCGGCCAAATTAGATAAGTTTGATAGTGAGATATCCAATGAGCTAGAAAAAGCTCTGATCAACTCATTTGAAAATGATTGTGTTAAAAAGCGTGAATACCGCCGTGGTTGCCTGGTTTCTCAGAGAGGTGAGAAAAGCTATATTTTCCCTTGGAGCGACTGGGAACAATATAATGAACTTGTGAGTGATAAAAAGAAATTCAAGAATGAAGTTGTCAAAGAGCTTTCAAACAAAAATAAGCACGCTACGGGCCATAAACTTGGATGTAAATGCCGTAAGAACTATATAATGCGTGGATTTCGCAAAGAGCCTCGTAAAATAGTCATGCCTGGAGGTAAAAAGCATGAATTCCCTATTCGAATGGTACAATGTACGGAGTGCGGGCAGAGATTTTCATTACTGCCGAGTTTTATTCCCAGGGAAAAGCACTTCTCAATCGATATTATAGGTCAGGTTCTTAGGGGAATAGTGCTTTTTGGTCAAAGCATCAGCGGTGCTTTTGAAGGTATTGGAATATGCGGGCGTAAACTCAAAAGCCGGCAGACTTTATATAATTGGATCAGATGGGCGGGAACTTTTCATCCTGCCATAGTTCTTGTAAGAGCCGGTGCTCAATGTTCCGGGTATTTTCAGGAGGACGAAGGTTTTGAAAAAGAACCAGGCCTTCTTACCTACACAGTGGTCATGGTTGATCCCCAGACTCAGGTAGTCTGGCATATGGATTATACGGATCATGTTGATGAAAAAACCCTGTGTACATCATTTGAGAATTTTTTAGAAAAGATAAATTTCAGTGTAAAGGGCATTGCAAAAGACAAGTGGCAAGCGTCAACTAAGGCTATCAAGTCGGTTTTTTATAGAGTATGGATTGGTTTATGTCACCTCCATTGCCTGAAAAATTTTGATAAAGCTCTCGTTATGTATCAGAAAGAGTCAAATTGCAGTGAAAAAGACAGAAAAGAACTTTACCGAAAGTTCAAAAAGGTCCTGGATACTGCCATGTATGCAGGCTCTCTTAGAGCAAAACTGAAATCGCTGGATGATAAGGCTTTTGAGCATCCCCTGTTAAAAAAACATGTTGATGAACTTAGAGACAATGCAGCCCACTATACCTCTCATAAGCGAAGAAGCGGAATCACAAAAACGACCTCAAAAGTAGACAATTTCCTGAAAATTATTAAACGCAAATTACGGCAGGTCACAAGCTTTAGAGATAAGGATTATGCAAAAATTTTATTTAATGCAACTGCCAATATCAGGAATTTTGTACCTTTTTTATCTGGCTCGAAAAATGCCCATCAAAGCCCTTTTATACTGGCTGGAGGTGACACATATGATCTTCCATGGATGCAGGTCATGAATGTACATAATGCGTTCCTATTTACATCTAATGCATTTTAATTATAGATAATCTATACGGGTCAACACTTATAGACTTATCCGATTTCCATTTTTACATCCCACATTAAATCAACTCATGTTATCTCAATTCCTCTAAAAAAAAGGACCAAAAGTCCAAACTTTTCTAAATATATCCAAACTTATCAAAATTGACTATGATATCAACAGGTTATATATTGAGTGCATATGATGATCTTTGACATTTTGTTGAGAAAGAAAGGCTACAGTAAAAAATCAGATTAACATTTTTTGATCTCTAGTTCAACTTGGAAGCGATTTCTAAAACGGAGATTTTTATGATGGATAAAGGAAAAAATGTTGACACCAATGAAAGTGGGATATTGAATGTTAATGGGGCTGCCCAATTCTTTGGAAAAAGCGTTAGCTGGATTTACAAAAATTGGCGGGAGTTGGGCGGTGTAAAGCTCGGAGGTTCATTATTTTTTCCAGCAAAGGAGAACCTTTATGAGTGTATATTTTGTAAGAGAGAAAAAGAAATGGCGGTACGATTTCATGAAGAAAGGCCAACGTTACTCGGAATGCATATTCAAAAGCAAGAAAGATGCAAAACGAGCCGAAGCCAAAAGAAGAGAAGAAGTAGAAAACCCGGAACTCCAGATGGTAACGGAAGATCCGACAGACATGGGCTTCTTTGAGTTGACCAACTTTTGGTTGGACAACTTGAAAGAATACAGATCCGAGCGTCACTATCAAGATGCAATCTATTTTGCTAAGCGGTGGTGCTCAAATTGGAAAGAGGTGCAGTGTAATGAGATGACTATGGAGGACATCCAAAAGTATCTGCTAAAACGGAAAAAGGATGTCTCTCCAATCTCAGCGAATAAAGACCTTCGGTTACTCAGAAGCTTGTTCAACTTTGGGATTAAACCCCCAAGAAAGTGGATTGAGAACAACCCAACCGATGGTATAGAGTTCTTTCCAGTCATTAAAAACGAGAAGTATGTACCACCGAAAGAGGATGTCCTAAAAGTCATCAATCTGGCAGAGCCTGATACTCAGGATTACCTCTGGACGATTGTTTGCACTATGGGCAGAATGACGGAGATCAATAGATTAGAATGGAAAGATGTTAATCTGGAAGATAAATACCTGGTGCTTTACACTCGGAAGAAGAAGGGAGGACACCTTACTCCACGGCGTATTCCTCTGAATCACATGTTGTTTGAGCTGTTATATAAGTAGGTACACTAATCGTGATGTGGATAAGCCTTGGGTCTTTTGGCACCGATACTGGAGTAGAAAAATTGGGGACTGGGTTGAAGGGCCTTACATAGACAGGAAGAAGATCATGAGAACGCTATGTAAAAAGGCTGATGTAAAATACTTTCGGTTTCATGCCTTGCGGCACTTTGGGGCATCTATGCTGGACAATGATAATGTCCCCATCGGAACAGTACAACGTATCCTTGGTCATGAGAATCGACTCACAACCGAGATTTATTTGCACTCCATCGGAGATGGTGAGAGAATGGCTGTTGATTGTCTGGACAGAGGTTTCTGTGAAGTTTCTCACACAGATTCTCACACAGACAGGTAGCACCAATAAAAAAAGGGTTACAGTGACAAACTGCAACCCTTTGATTTTACTTATTATGATGTGGCACGCCTGGCACGACTCGAACGTGCGACCTACGGATTAGAAGTCCGTTGCTCTATCCAGCTGAGCTACAGGCGCAGACAGGAAAGACTTTTACCAGAATCCATAAATTCTGTCCATAAAAAAATGAATTTAATAAAAAAAATTTTTTAATCGATATTTATCTATTTTTAGTTTATCCTAATGGTATGAAAAAAGATGGTATGAAAAAAGCATGTATACAAGAATATCAAAAAAAACAGGTATACTTAATAGTCTCTTAAAAATAGTTGACGCTTTTTTGAGTACAAACCCCTAAAAATGAAGATATTTATTCACAAAGTGTCAATCGAAAAATGAAGGCTGCCAGAAAATAATAACCTTATTTAATACCCCCATTGTATTCACATTTAAAAGCATGTAATAATAGGCATAACAAAATTAGGTACTGAAAATGAATGACGGTTTAGAATTAAAAGAAAAAACGTCTCATATATCGGCTTCTCCACCAATTGATAAAAAGGATTTTCTTCTGCCGGTAAAGAAGAAGGTTTCATCAAAAAACGCACTGGTGAAATCAGACCCTGTTCAAAGCTATCTGGCTGAAATCAACCGCTACAGACTTCTTAAACGGGATGAAGAAATTACACTTGGCAAAAAAATTCAAGAAGAAAATGACAGTGATTCCGCCTATGTCATGGTTACTTCAAATTTAAGACTGGTTGTAAAAATTGCACTTGAATTTCAAAGGGTATGGATGCAGAATCTCCTGGATCTTATTCAGGAGGGAAATATAGGTCTTGTTCAAGCCGTTAAAAAATTTGATCCATATAAAAATGTAAAATTTTCATATTATGCTTCTTTCTGGATAAAAGCTTATATCCTTAAGTTTATTATGGATAACTGGAGACTTGTTAAAATCGGCACTACCCAGGGACAGCGCAAACTTTTTTTCAGGCTTAAAAAAGAAAAACAAAAACTAATTGAGGAAGGATTTGATCCAAGGCCCAAGCTCCTATCAGAGCGCATGGGGGTATCTGAGCAGGAAATTATCGAAATGGATCAACGTCTTGATGGATGGGATCTTTCATTGGATGAACCTGTTCGGGATGATTCCAACACAGAACGGATTGAATTTCTCAATGTGGAGAGCCCTTCTACTGAAGACCAGGTTGCTAAAAAGGAAATAGAAGATATTTTACATTCAAGGGTGAACGAATTTAAAAAAACATTGAAAAAAAGGGAATTAGATATTTTTAACAAAAGAATATTTTCCGACAGCCCGATGACCCTCCAGGAAATAGGTTCCGTTTATTCAATATCAAGAGAACGAGTCAGACAGGTGGAAAACAATATCATTAAAAAAATGAAAGAATTTTTTAAAAATGAAATGCCTGATTTTGAAGTATATGACCACAGTACTTTATGATTTTGTGGGATTATGGAGAAAGTCATTTAGGATGAACAAGTATTTAACATTTTGTGCAGGTGTTTTTCTATCTGCAATATTTTTTTTTAGTTGCAGTTCTGCAAAATTAGATAAATCCCAGCCCGGCATACCCACTGTTGAACCGTTTCTGGAAACTCCTAAAACTGTGACAGATGGTACCCCGGAACAAAACAAAAAAAAATTTGATAAAACACCTTCTAAACCTGAAAAACAAATTTTAAACCTTGGTGCAGATTTGCCAGAAACACCATCTGATGGGTCACCATTATCTGAAACAGAAGGGCTTCAAGCTGAAAAATTACAAGAAGCTGATTCACCAATGATGGAATCTTTGCCTGATGATGCGACAGCCTATTATTATTATGCCAAGTCTGCGATACACAGGCAGAGAAATGAATATAACTCAGCGATTAAGGCACTGCTCAAAGCTGTTGAAAAGGATCCCGGCTCATTTTTTCTAAAAAAAGAGCTTATTATTTTATACTTAAATAACAGAGAAACTAATAAGGCCCTTGATGTTGCCAAATCCATGACGGATCAGCATCCAGAAAATACAGAAGGCCTGATGATGCTTGCTAAACTAAAAGAGCAGCTTAATCAGGAAGATGATGCAAGGGAAATTTACCAGAAGATACTTCAAATGGAGCCGGACAGGGAAAATGTTTATTTTGTCCTTGGAAATATTTACATGGAAAATGAAAACATTGATGAGGCATTTGTCATATTTTCTAAAATGGCCCAGCATTTTCCAGATTCATATGTTGCCCATTTTTTTCTTGGTAAAATTCACGCGGCCCAGAAGAACCCTGACTATGCTGTAAAGGAATTTAAAAAAACCCTTGAGCTTAATCCAGATCTGGTAGAACCCAGGCTTGAGCTTATCGACATATATAAAACCCTTCAATCAAAAACAAAATCAAACAGCCTGGATAAAAAAATCATAAGACTTTACCAAGAGATACTCGGCATTGAAAAACATAACATAAAGGCGGCTCTGGAACTTCCTGTTTACTATTTTCACAAAGGCATGGTTGAAAAAGCTGAAAAGATGCTTGCCGAATTCGGCAGGGAGAACAGGAATAACCAGGGGATTGCAATGCTTGCGGCCAGGGAATTTTTAGGCAGTGATCGATTTAAGGATGCCTCCATAGTTTTTTCCGGATTAGCTGAGGGTGATCCTGAAAATTCCCTGTACCATTATCTTGCAGGGGTGGCCTTTGATTCTCTCAAAGAGGCCGATAAGGCCATTTACCATTTCATGAAGGTTAAACCGGAATCAGAGAATTACAAAAAATCAATCCTGCACATTGCGTTTCTTTACAGTGAATTGGATAAAACCGGCAGGGCAATTGAATTTCTTCAGGAAAAATTATACCAGATGCCCGATGACATCGATATTATAACCTATCTTGCATCTTTATATGAAGATCTGGAACAGCTTGAACCCGCGCTGGAAATTCTGCAAAGGGGCCTTAAAATTGATCCTGAAAATACAAATCTTTTATTCAGATCAGGAATTATCCTGGACAAAACAGGTAATAAAGCAGACATGATTAAAATCATGAAGCGTGTCATCATGCTGGATCCTGAAAATGCCAGCGCGTTTAATTACCTTGGATATACATACGCTGACATGGGAATTAATCTTGATGAAGCAGAAATACTTGTTTTAAAGGCTCTGGAGCTGAAACCCGATGACGGATATATTACAGACAGCCTTGGATGGGTTTACTATCAGAAGGGCAGCTATGACAAAGCCATTGAATACCTTGAAAAAGCTGTGGAACTCTCTGGTTCAGATCCGGTCATAACCGAACATCTCGGGGATGCCTACTCGAAAAAAGGTTTGTTTGACAAGGCTCTTGAAGCCTATCAAAGGGCAATTGCCGGTAACGGCGACGAGGAAAATCGGTTTTTGTTAAGACAAAAGATATACCGGTTGAAAAATAACTTACATGAACAAGATGAACAAGAATAAATCCGGTCTTCTAATATGTCTGATTTTCATCACCTCCATTTTTTTCTTGTCAGGATGTGCTGTTTTCAATTTTTTTAAACCGCCGGTTCAGGACATAAAGGCATTAAACCTTGTACAGGAAATAAAAAACCGCAACAAAGGCATTGAAACATGCAAGGGAACGGGATGGCTTACCTTATCCTCAAAAACAGGAAAAGTTGAAAGATTCCGCATGGCATGGGCGGCATCCTTTCCCGATAAGCTCAGAATGACCCTTTTAAGCTCAGGCCATCCCGTTGAGACCATTATTGCTGACGGGAAAAGAGTAATAATTGTGTCCCACACGGGAAATCATTCTCCCCAAACCATCAACTCAGCAGATCCCTCTTTAAAGAATATTATTTCCATACCTGTGACAATGCAGGATGTTATTAGTCTGCTTGCCGGCCGGATGCCCATGATTAAATTTGATTATGCCTATATTTTACCTCGGGTTAAGAATAAAGACATTCAATATAACCGGCATGGCCGGAGCATAGTTATTGATTCCGGTCACAACGAAAAAATGAAAGTCTTTAAAAAAACAAACCCTGATAAAGACTTTGATATAGAAACAAGAAATACGGAAAAAGTGTTCAATGATCAAACAATAGGCCAGATCCTTGCTCTGAAAAAAAAATGGGCGGGAAAAACCCAGAAAATATTCATAGATACCAATCAAAATATTTTAGGATGCCAGTTTTTTGATCAAGACAAAAAACCTTATTATTCTATTTCATATAGCGAATATTTAAAATATGAACCCTTTACAATTCCGGCCAGAATAAATCTCAATGAAAATTCCGGAAACCATATAACTATTGAGATTACAGCATATATGGCAAACATACCCATAAAATCATCGGTATTTAACTTGACAGATCAAAGATAATGATAATTATTGGTAAGTTATAAATCATAACTACCTTGTAAGGAGAATTGAAATATTATGCTTTACGACAATGTTAAGCAGGCAAAAGAAAAAGCAGGGGGAGGATGCCCCTCCCAGAAGAAGCAGGCAGATCAGCAGCAGCAGCAAGAGGAGATGATCAAGACTGCTCTTTCAAAGATAAAAAACAAAATATTTGTATTGAGCGGTAAAGGAGGGGTAGGCAAAAGCAGTGTTTCCGCCAATCTTGCGGCAAGTCTGGCTGCCAAGGGATTCAAGACCGGCCTGATGGATGTGGACCTCCACGGCCCCTCCATTGCCCATATGCTGGGCATAACCGAACTTCTGGATATATCTCCGAGGGATCAGATGCTGATGCCCAAGATGGTCACGGAAAATCTTAAGGTTGTCTCCATCCAGGCCCTCATGCAGGATAAGAACCAGGCCATTATATGGCGGGGTCCTGCGAAAACGGGCATGATCAAGCAGTTTGTGGGCTCCGTTGACTGGGGAGAACTGGATTTCCTCATAATTGATGCCCCTCCGGGCACCGGAGACGAACCCATATCCATTATTCAGACCATCCCTGACGCAAAGGCCGTAGTCGTCACAACTCCCCAGGAAGTTGCTCTGGCAGATGTTAGAAAATCCATTTCCTTTTGCAGAACGGTCAAGATGGAAACCCTTGGCCTTGTTGAAAACATGGGTCCTTTTAAGTGTCCCCACTGTAACCAGGTGATTGAGCTGTTTAAGAGTGGAGGAGGTAGGGTTACCGCTGAAAAAGAAGGACTTAAATTCCTTGGCTCCATCCCCTTTGATACCGAGGTTGTGCGGTCAGGAGATGAGGGAAAACCCTTGATCATGCAAGGCGAAGGAACTGAATTTTTTAAAGCCTTTGAAGTTATTGTTTCCAACATAACTAAACAATTATAATAAGTTTGAAATATTTACCTGAAAAAACGGGGTGGATGAGGGATGTGCTGAATGAAAGAGAGCACACCTTTTTTTCACCCCTTGCTGCATTCAGTGAAAGCGCATTGCGAAGATGCCCGGACAAACCGATTGACCAGGGCTACCGCCAGGCTTACAGCGTCGATGCAGATAGAATTCTTAACTCCAATGCCTATACCCGCTACATTGATAAAACCCAGGTATTTTCCCTGATTAAAAACGATCACCTGACCCACAGGGTACTCCATGTTCAACTGGTATCTAAAATTGCCAGAACCATTGGTCGTTATTTGGGACTCAACGAGGATCTCATAGAAGCCGCGGCCATGGGTCATGACATAGGCCATCCTCCCTTTGGCCACGACGGAGAGAGAATTTTATCCCGGCTTACCCTGGATCATGGTGCCGGTTATTTTCATCATAATGTTCAATCCATTCAGTTTCTGGAAAAAATTGAGCGCCATGGAAAAGGCTGGAATCTGGCTCTTCAAACCTTGGATGCCATATTGTGCCATAATGGAGAGGTTCATTTTCAAAAAATCAAGCCCCAGCGAAGCAGGACTTTTGAAACTTTTGATTTAATGCTTGAAGAGATGAAAACAGGCAAAAACAAGGATTTCACCCCCATGACCATGGAGGGATGCGTGGTAAGGCTTTCAGATACAATTGCATTCATAGGCAGAGATATTGAAGATGCCGTCCGCCTGGAATTGATCAAAAGATCTGACATTCCAGAAGTTTGCGCAGAAAATCTGGGCACAACCAACGGTACTATTGTTTACAACCTTGTGACGGATATCATTGAAAACAGCCTGAAAAAGCCTTATATCTCTTTCAGCAGGGAGATTTCTTCTGCTTTAAAACTTTTGAGAGAATTTAATTATAATTATATATATATCAATCCAGCCATCAAAAAACACATTAAGGCTGTGGAGGATATATATGTGTATCTCTTTCACAAATATGTCGATGACCTTAAACAAGAAAACCTTGATTCAGATATCTTTACAGGATTTCTTAACGGTTTACCAACAGGTTACAGGGACAATCACTCCCACCCGGAAATTGCCAGAGATTTTATCTCAGGCATGACAGATTCTTTTTTTCTGTCCCGCTCACCTGAAAGCATGCGGCCCGCAGCCTATAGTATAACAACTACTAGTATAACAACTACCTGATGGGTATAACGGAAAAGGAAAGTAGGGGCATGCCCTGCATGATCAGGATGGATATGTAAATTGGGCTATATATGGAAATGATACAGATATGGAATCTACGCCCCCCTAGGGATTTATAGTAAACATGTTTAAAAATAGAACATACAGGTCCAGCTCCCGTAAAAAAGGGTTGGTTTCTTTTACCATCACCGTAAAAGAAACAGATCTTCATATACAGGCTGAATCCGATCTTTCCCAAAGGGCTGTCTACTCTGTTTTGAAACACAGGGGATTCATTGAATCCTACGCGCAGCATGACCCGCGTTTTTACACATCTCTTAACCCCATTTTTCCAGTTCAACCTTTCCCTGAAATTGTACCTGAAATTGTCCATGAAATGATGGAGGCGGGCCGGAGAACAGGCGTCGGTCCCATGGCCGCTGTAGCCGGTACTATTGCGGCCTGTACCGGCATGGATCTTCTGAAATATTCCAATGAGGTCATTGTGGAAAACGGGGGGGATATTTTTATTAAAACCAATACCGATACCATTTTCAGCATTTTTGCAGGGAACTCGCCCCTGAGCATGAAGGTAGGAGTAAGGGTTGAAAGAAGAGAGGCTCCCTTTGCCCTTTGCACATCTTCGGGCACCTTTGGTCATTCCAAAAGTTTTGGAAGGGCGGATGCGGTTACCGTTTTATCCGGATCATGCCCTCTTGCCGACGCGGCTGCCACCGCCCTTGCCAATATCGTCAAAACCCCCCCGGACATCCAAAGGGCCATTGAGGCTGGAAAGAAAATCCAGGGAATCCAGGGGATAATCATCATCAAGGGTGAAAAGCTTGGTGCCTGGGGAGATATTGAATTAGTTAATCTGTCCCGGCCATGATACTCCCCGCGGAACTGATTTCTATGTAGGATGCCCCGTGTTTTTCCCCAAAATGACCGGCAAGAACTGTGATAAGGGAATCCGGCGAGAAATGTTTTCGCTTGACCAGTTGGGCAATGGATTTTTTCAGCAGCTTGGAGGCATTTTTTTCCTTGTCCACATAATCTGCCTGCACACCATAGGAAAGGGACATCTCCCGCATTACACGTTTATCATAGATCTGGGCATAAACAGGATTTTCTCCTCTGTAGGCTGCAATGGACAAGATAGTGTTCCCTGACAGAGAATCTGCAATAATAGCCTTGGTATTAAGCCGCATGGAGGCTTTAACCGCAGCCTTTGCAAGGTATGCCACCACCTTGTTCTTAATTTCATAGGGTACATCTAAGAAATGCCGGTGCCCGGCTTCCACCTCGGCTGCAATTTTAGCCATGGTCTTCACAGCTTCTAAGGGATAGGCACCACCCGCGGTTTCACCGGAAAGCATCAAGGCGTCTGTAAAATCAAAACAGGCATTTGCGACATCAGATACCTCAGCCCTTGTTGGCCGGGGAGATTTAATCATGGAGTGGAGCATCTGGGTGGCAACAATGACGGGACGTCTTTTTTCGATGCAGGTCCGAATTATTTTTTTTTGAATCAGAGGTATCTTTTCCGCTGGAATTTCTACAGCCAGATCCCCCCTTGCGATCATGATGCCGTAAACGCATTCCAGAATTTCATCGATATTTTTCACGCCCTGGCTGTTTTCAATTTTGGCAATAATTTTGATTCGGCTTTTTTTCCGGTCAAGAATTTCCTGGACAGCCAGAACATCCTCTTGATTCCTTACAAATGAATGGGCAATAAAATCTATGTCATGGTCTGCGGCAAGCTCTATGAAGCCCTTGTCCTTTTTACTTAATGCAGGCAGTTTTACATGGACTGAGGGGATATTCACGCTTTTTTTACCCTCGATGATTCCGTCATTGTCTACACAGCATACTAAGAATTCGCTGCTCTTATCCGTTACGGACATGCTCACGGATCCATCATCTATAAGTACTTTGCTGCCCACCGGCACATCATTGACAAACCCCCCGTGGGATACACAGATCATATCAGGACTTGATTTCTGTCCCGGCGCGCCCTTTATGCGGATACAGTCTCCGTAGGAGAGCTTCAGGGGTGAATCCATGGGGCAGGTTCTTATTTCAGGGCCCTTGGTATCAATGAGAATAGCAATTTTATCCGATACTCTGCGGACATTTTTTATGACTTTCAAAGCATCTTCATGGGTCTGGTGGGCGGTATTAAGCCTCACCACATCCATACCTGCATCATAAAGTGATTTTATAAAATCCGGTTCGCAATTATAATTGGAGATGGTGGCCACTATCTTTGTTTTCTTTTTCATACTTGCTCCCATGATAAAAGGTATTTAAAATAGCTAAATCTGGCATCTTTCATATCACATGAAAATCAGTCTGCACTTTCTGGAATAACTGCCATGGACAGACCAGCAGATAAAGTATAGCCTGAATTTACATTTATTTTACAACACTGCATTGTAATTTTGCTCAGAGTCAATTATATGTCCCTGTTATGAAAAATGAAATGGATAAAATAGCCGTTGTTGGAATGGCCGGAATATTTCCGGGTGCTAAAGATGTCACAACCTTTGGTACAAATATAATGAACAAAAGGGAATGCATAATAGACATTCCCCAGAATAGATGGCTCATCCCTTTTGATGAGGCCGTCTCCACCGGATACAGGCCGGATACGGCATGCTCTAAACGGGCAGGACTGATTACGGATTTTCATTTTGATCCCTCAGGATTTCCTGTTGATCCAGATATACTAAGCCGCATTGATCCTTTGCACAAGATGGTTCTTCATGCCGGCAGAGATGCGCTTTCCCATTGTTTTTACAATGGGGAGATAAGGAAAAGAACCGGAGTTATCCTGGCCGCCATATCTCTTCCCACGGAAAAAACATCCGAGATGGCATGGCAGATTATAATGGAAAACAAGGCCTTTAATCTTACCATGGAAGATGCCTTAATCGCCGGTATTGTCTCGGTGCCGGCAGAACTCCTGGCCAGGGTCATGGAGTTTTCAGGCGGAGCCTATACGCTGGACGCTGCCTGTGCCTCATCCCTTTATGCCATTAAAATAGCCTGTGATCAACTCAATTCCCATAAAACAGACATGATGATAGCGGGAGGGGTTTCCCGTCCTGATTCGCTTTATACCCAGATAGGGTTTACACAGTTAAAGGCCCTGTCACCATCCGGCACATGCTCTCCCTTTGACAGAAATGCCGACGGTCTGGTGGTGGGTGAAGGAGCGGGTATTGTGGTGCTGAAGCGCCTGGAAGACGCCCTTGCATGCGGTGACAGAATTTCAGGGCTGATAACGGGAACCGGCTGGTCCAATGATATTGACGGCAGTCTTGTTGCTCCTGCCTCGGACGGTCAGGTGCGGGCCATGGCTGCCGCATACAAAAGCGCGGGATGGTCTCCGGCAGATGTACAACTCATCGAATGCCATGGTTCCGCAACCCCTGTGGGGGACAATATAGAGCTTGGTTCCATGAAAACCCTCTGGGAGGATGCAGGAGCAGCCGGTCATCTCTGTGCCATAGGCTCCATCAAATCCATGACCGGCCATCTTTTAACCGCGGCAGGCGCGGCGGGTTTTATAAAAACCCTTACAGCCATGCAGGAAAAGTTATTACCGCCCTCCCTTAACTTCACGGAGGCCCCCGAGGGCAGTCCCCTTTACACAACAGGATTTAAAGTACAGACTGCTCCGGAAGCCTGGCCTGCAAAACCTCTGAAAAATGACCCATCCTCCACAGCCCGGCGGGCAGGCATCAGCGCCTTTGGGTTTGGAGGCATAAACGCGCATATTCTTGTGGAATCATTTTCCCCGGGTCATGGTAAAACCTTTTTTCCGAACAGCCCCAAGAAGAATAAGATAACCGAGAAAAAATCCTCCCAAACCAACAGGGCTGAGGATTCCGGGATTAAAGGCGGTGGTGAGGATTCCGGGATTAAGTCCGGGGTTAAGGCTTCCAGGATTAAAGCCGGTGCTGAGGATTCCGGGATTAAAATGGATATTGCCGTCATCGGCATGGAAATCATCACACCGGATGCCCCTGATCTTGAAGCCTTCAAACATCTTATTTTCAGGGATAAGTCATTTTGCAGCGACTTTGACTGTAAAAAAGCCGGTTATACTTTAGATAAGAAAAATTGTAACCATGATGACCGGCATGAATCCCTAGGCTTACGTAAAAATAACAAAGATAAAACTTTTCAAGAGATTAGGACTTTTCCAGGTGAGTTTCACATTCCTCCCAATCAGATACCGGATATGCTTCCCCAGCATCTGATCATGCTAAAGGCCGCGGCAGGGGCTGTAAAGGATGCGGGCATTTCACCAAGACCAGGTCAAAACGAACCTGCAAGAACAAAGTTTGGAGCTGCCATCGGCATAGAGTTTGATTATGGCGCAACAGACTTTTACCTTGGATGGAGAAAAAGGCAGGAGCTTGCTGAAAATCACATAACTCAATCCCCCGGCCCAGATCGAGCCGCAGATCTAACCGCGGATAGAACAGTAGATGGATTTTCGCCTGGTTTGGAAAATCATGTTCTGCATCCTCTGACGGCAGAGAGAACCCTTGGTGCATTGGGCGGGATAGTGGCCAGCAGAATAGCAAGGGAATTCAAGCTCGGGGGGCCCTGCTTTACCGTATCTGCCGGCGGGGACTCCGGCATTAAAGCCATTGAGATAGGTATTGAATCCCTGCGCCGGAAAGAGGCAGAACTTTTTATTTGCGGAAGCGTTGATATGGCAGGAGATGTTAGGCAGACTGCCATAAACAACCTTATCAAAAAAATTTCGAAGCCTTTAAAAAATTCTTCAGAAAAATCTTTTAGCGAAGAACCTCTCTCTTCAGAGGGGGCTGCCGCCTTGATACTGAAACCCCTTGAGGCTGCAAAGAGGGATGGAGACAGAATTTATGCGCTCATAAAGGAAACCGGTGCCGGATCTTCCGGTGAAATGTGTATGGAAACCATTAACTCTTCATATGCAGATAACCCTTCATATGCAGGTAATCCTCCATATGCAGTTAATCCTCCATATGCAGGCGGCAGGTATGATCATAAATTTATTGAACATGATCATCCGATGCCTGCTTTCCAGGCAGCCTGCAAATCATCCCTTGAAAATGCCCTTGGGGATGCAGGAGTAAAACCCTCCTCCATCGGCTTGTACTTGGGAGATGGCACGAGCTATGATTTAAAATCCCACGCGCAAAAAATTGCTCTTAAGGAACTCCTTGAACAGAAGGCAATTACTCCTGAAGAACCCCCTGGGCAGGATGCAATTGACCATAGAGAACACCTTGGGCAGGACAAAATTAGTTCTGAGAAAACTCCTGAGCAGGACAAAATTTCTCCTGAGAAAACCCTTAGGCAGGACGCTTTAGAAAGGGGGCAGATTGATAATTATTCCTCAATCCCCATTGGATCGACACTTAGTGTGGTTGGTGATACCCATGGCGTATCTTCCCTGATTTCAGTTATCGGAGCAGCCCTGTCCATCTATCATCGAATTATTCCGGCAAGTCCCTGGTTCCCATCGCCTTCATCTCCTTGTTTTCATGTTCCATTCTTCCCTGAATTCTGGATAAAAAACATTTCTGATAACAGGCGGACAGCCTGTGTGGGTTCTTTTACAGATAACGGGAGCTGTTCCCATGCCCTTCTCCAGGAGTTTATACCGGAACCGGGATACCGGGCTGAAATAAGGATGATGGAAGAAAGAGCCTTTCCTATCGCTCCCCATCTTGCCTCAGCGCTCTTTGTTGTTCAGGGTGAGACAAAAAACGAAGTTCTAATACATATAGAACAATTAAAAAAAATGATCACACCGCCTGATGCCGGTCATCTTGAACAGGACAGCCATTCCGGCATGCCTGATCATCTTGCTCTGTCTGATAGCCTTAGCCTTGTTGATAATCATGCTCTGCATGATAACCTTGGCCTGAGTTATCATCATGCTCTGCCTGATCATTTTCGCCTCACTGATGCAGCATTTATATGGCACGAAAAAATGGGTTTTAACCATGAAAAACCCTTTACTTTATCCATGATTGCAGGGGATGTAGAAAATCTTAAAAACCTTATCCTTCAAGCCTGTGATGCCGTAAAAAACAACACCCCCATGGAAATCAACGGGAAAGAAGGAATCTGCTACTCACCAGGGCCTTTGCAGAAAAATATAAAGCATTCAAAAATTGCGTTCCTATATCCGGGATCTGGAAACCATTTTCCAGGCATGGGAAGAGCCGCCGGCATCTTGTTTCCGGAAATTCTAGATGCCATGGACAGGGACGGGGCTTCCCTTAAAAAGCGAATGCTGCCGGACATATATTATCCCCGATGCATGTTTCCGGATCCTGCCTGGGAAGAAAAGGCCTGGGCAGCCATTAACAATCATGCCCACAACATGATCTTCGGCCAGGTCTCCTTTGGTTATCTCATGACCCGTGTGGCGGAAAAGTTCAGTATCATTCCCGGTGCCGCCATCGGCCACAGCCTGGGTGAGACAGCAGGTCTCTTTGCCCTTAAAGCATGGAACGATCCCGAAGAGATGCTGAGGCGCATGGAAAATTCCGACCTGTTTACGAAAAAACTGGCAGGTAATTGTACTGCTGCGGCTTCAGTCTGGCAACTGAAACCGGGAGAACATGTCCATTGGAGGGCAGCCGCGGTAAACAGGTCAAAAGAGGAAGTTGAAAAAGCAGTAAAACCCTATGATAGACTCTACATCCTTGTTATAAATACACCGGAGGAAACAGTGATCGGCGGCTGTGCTGATCAGTTAAAACAATTTATTAAGAAAACCGGATGCGGGGCCATGTACCTTGAAGGGGTTGTTACAGTTCACTGTCCCGTGGCAGAGCCCTGCCGTGATGAATACCTTGCCCTCCACAGATTTCCATGCAGTCCGCCCCGGGGCATTGATTTTTACAGTTGCAGCCTTGGGCGCAAATATATACCTTCCACAGAAAGAACAGCAGAATCCATTTTAAATCAAGCCCTGTATGGATTTGATTACACCAGGCTCATTGAAAACGCATGGCAGGACGGCATCAGGATATTTCTTGAAATGGGACCCGGAGCTTCCTGTACCCGTGCCGTAAATAAAATTTTAAACAAAAAAGAGCATTTGGCCCTCAGCCTTTCCAGAAAAGGTGAAGATGACTATCTAAGCCTTATTAAAGCGCTGGCATCCCTTGCCGCCCACGGGGTTCCTTTTGATCTTTCACCACTTTTTAAGTTAAATACCATTTCTAACCATTCAGCGCTTCCACAGAAGCCCAGTCAGGCAGGACAGACTATATCTCTTAAAGCACATCCAATGATGCCGGGTTACCATAAATCCGATGCTTACAAGTTAACTGCTCCTGGTAACAAGTTAACTACTCCTGAATCTGCTATCAAACGCCAACTATTTAATACTGAAACAGATAAATTGGATATCAAAACCTCCCATCAATCAGATGTCTCGGCAGTTGCCGATGCCCACATGAAATTTCTTGAGCTTTCTTCCCACAACATGGAGGCATTTGAAAAACAATTTGCCATGTTGACCCAGATGGCATCTTTTTGTTTAAAAGATGATCATAATTTAAATGATGTTCCTGATTTTGATGGTTTTGAAAAAAACTCAGATCATAAATATGAACCTGAAATGCCGTCATCCATAGTTAATCCCCTGGATTTTATTGAAAAGAAGCCTGAAGAACAAAAGTCCGGCAAAAGTCCCCTCTTTGACAGGCACATGTGCATGGAATTTGCCACAGGTTCCGCGGCCGCGGTCCTGGGGGAAAAATTTAAGGTTATTGATTCATATCCTGTACGGGTAAGGCTTCCCGATGATCCCCTTATGCTGGTTGACCGCATCATGGATATCCAGGGAGAAATGCTGTCCATGGGCTCTGGAAAAATCATAACCCAGCACGATGTAAACCCTGGTGCCTGGTACCTGGACGGGGGCAAGGCTCCGGTATCCATATCCATTGAGGCAGGCCAGGCTGACCTTTTTCTCTGCTCCTATCTCGGCATTGACCATGCCGTAAAGGGAAAAAGAAGATACCGCCTCTTAGATGCCAGGGTTACCTTTCACCGCTCCCTTCCAGAGCCGGGTGAGACCATAGAATATACCATTGAGATAGATCGATTCCTCAAGCAGGGTGAGGTTTATCTGTTTTTTTTCCATTACAGAGGATACATCGGCAAAGAGCTTCTTATTTCCATGCGGGATGGATGCGCCGGGTTCTTTACGCCTGATGAGGTTGAAAACTCAGGGGGTATTATTCTAAAAAAAGAAGACCTTGAACCAGTCTCCTTGAAAATTGCATTTAACCCCCTGGTACCGATTGCCCGGGAGAGTTACACCGATGATCAGGTCCAGGCTCTCAGACGGGGAGACCTGGCATTTTGTTTTGGGACGGCATTCAGCAATATTGTCCTTGGAACAGATTTGAGGCTCCCGGGCGGCTTAATGCACCTGATTGACAGGGTAACACTCCTGGAGCCCCGGGGAGGCAGGTTTGGACTTGGTTTCATAAGGGCAGAGGCAGATATCCATCCAGATGCCTGGTTTCTGACCTGCCATTTTATTGATGACATGGTAATGCCGGGTACCCTTATGTATGAATGCTGTGCCCACGCATTAAGGATATTTACCCAGAGAATGGGATGGATTACTCAAAGGGATGATGTTTATTATGATATTATACCCGGCATTGAAAGCGATCTGAAATGCAGGGGCCCGGTAACAAGACACACCCGGAAGGCTGTCTATGAGATTGAAATAAAAAAGATCGGCTATAACCCTGCACCCTGGGTCATCGCAGATGCACATATGTTTTCCGATGATCACAGGATTGTGCTTTACAAAAATATGGGAATGACACTTGCCGGCATCACCCAAAGTGAAATTGAATTATTCTGGAGTCAGAGATCAATGTAAAGGCCCGCTGTCCTTAGGAGATTAAAATTTGTTTATGAAGTATTCAAAGGTCTATATAGATACAATCGGCTATGAACTTGCCCCCCACGTTGTTACAACGGATGAAATTGAGCACCGGCTGAAGCCTTTTTATGATGCTGTGGGGTTTGCACCGGGTCAGCTCCTTGCGCTGACCGGCATAAGGGAGAGAAGAATGTGGGACATAAACCACACCCTGGCCCAGGGTTCTGCAAAAGCAGGGATCAAAGCCATTGAAGCCGCAGGGATCATGCCGGAACAGATCGAGACCCTGGTTTTTTGCGGTGTGGGCAGAGATGGATTTGAGCCTGCCACCGCATGTGCCGTTGCAGACGCCCTTAACATCAGCCCCGATGCCCATGTCTATGATGTTTCCAATGCCTGCCTCGGAGTTATCACAGGCATGGTGGATGTGGCCAATGCCATAGAGTTAGGTCAGATCAGGGCAGGGCTTGTGGTCTCATGCGAAACATCCCGGCAGATCATTGACAGCACCATAAATGAGATCAATGAGAAAAAAAATGTTGATTTCTATAGAAAAACAATAGCAACCATGACAGGCGGTTCAGGTGCGGTGGCTGTTCTGCTCACCGACGGCAGTCTGGGAAATGACTGGATCAGGCGCCACGCCCTCAAGGGCGGCGTGGTAAAACAGGCAAACCGCTTCCATGATCTGTGCCGATGGACATTCAGCGAGCCGGGAATGCCCACCCACGCAAAAATTCGCATGAGAACCGATGCCCACGGTGTTCTGGAAAACGGGCTCATGCTTGCAAAAGAGACCTATGAAAAATTCAAGGCTGAACTGAACATCCCGGATAACAAGCCCGATAAATTCATCTGCCATCAGGTGGGCTCAACCCATCAGAATTTATTCTTAAAAAACATTAATGTTAACCCTGAAAAGGATTTTCCAACCTTTCCCTTTCTTGGGAATATGGGCACTGTATCACTTCCCATGACCGCGGCCATTGCCGATGAAAGGGGCTTTTTAAAACCAGGGGATTATGTTGGCTTTCTCGGTATAGGTTCAGGGCTGAACTGCCTTATGATGGGTATAGAATGGTGAAGAAAATCAAGGAAATGATCAGATACATCAACAATAAGAAAACTTCCGCAAAAGGTTTTGAACATCTGTATTCCTTTGATTCCCATTTTCTTGAAATCGGAAGTTATAAGCTCCACTACCTTGACGAGGGAAGGGGAAAGCCTGTAATCATGGTTCATGGAAACCCCACATGGTCCTTTTATTTCAGGCGTCTTGTCTCGGATTTATCGGGGAAATACAGAACCATTGTGCCGGATCACATGGGGTGCGGTCTTTCAGATAAACCTTCCTGCCATGAATATGATTATACCCTGAAAAGCCGGGTAAATGACTTAGAAAGACTCATAGACCACCTTAACCTGAAAGATAAGATAACCTTCATCGTCCATGACTGGGGCGGGATGATCGCCCTTTCCTGGGCGTTGCAGAACCTTGGCAGGATTGAAAAAATTGTAATCACCAACACATCGGGCTTCTTGCTTCCAAAAGAAAAATCCTTTCCCCTCCGCCTGTGGCTGATCAAATACTTTAAAGTATTTGCCGTTCCCGCGGTACTGGGCCTGAATATCTTTGCAAGGGCAGCCCTTTATATGGCACCGAAATCAACCCTTTCAAGGGAGGTAAAAATAGGGCTTACCGCACCCTACGACTCCCTAAAAAACAGGATTGCCACCTTGAAGTTTGTCGAGGACATTCCCATAACAGACAAAGATAAAAGCTACGAGCCTGTTAAATATGTGGATGAAAATCTTTTCAGGCTGAAAAATATCCCCATGATGATCCTCTGGGGAAAGCATGATTTTGTCTTTGATTTAACTTTTTTAAACGAATGGAAAAGGCGATTTCCAGAAGCTTTATTTTACCTGTTTGAAGATGCAGGGCACTATCTTTTTGAAGATAAACCATGGGAAACCTCTGAACTTATAAGACAGTTTATGCTTCAATAAGTTTTGTTAAAAAGTAGGGGCACCCCAATGTGGGCGCCCTCTCAAAGGGCAGGCACGGTGGCCTGCCCCTACAGTTTCATATAAATCTGATCCTTAAGGACAGGTATGGAACCTGCCCAGAATACCAAATCAGATATCATATTTTTGTTGTACAAAATTAAAATTTCAGCTAATTTTAAAAAGGCAAAATTAAAAATACAATGAAATGCCACTACAGGAGGTGAAAGATGAATATTTTTTCAAAAATTTTTATGCCTGCCCTGCTGATTTTTTTGAATATCAGTGTTGTCTGTTCACAGCCCTGCCTATCTCCCTACGATGTTGAACCGTCTGCCGAAGATATTTATCTTCTTGAAATTGTAAATAGAGCCCGTGCCAATCCAACTGCTGAGGCAGCCATGTTTAACATTGATTTAAACGAGGGATTATCTCCCGGAACACTGACCGGCGAGGCAAGGCAGCCCCTGGCATTTAATCTTGATCTCTACAAGGCAGCCCTTGCCCACTCCCAGGACATGATCGACAGGGATTACTTCAGCCACTACACCGAAGAAAGCAATGACACTCCAAATGACAGATGCGAGGATGAGGGTTATGAATATTGGTCCGGGGAAAACATCGCCATACAAATGTCAACCGGTTATCTTGATATCAACCAGAGTACAGCGGACTACCTCCATGAAATCCTTTTTATAGATGAAGATTGGCAGGGAAGGGGCCACCGGCTGAATATCCTTAACCCGTCCCATGCGGAAGCAGGCATGGCCATGGCATCGGGTTCATATGCTGGATATCCCAACGCCGTCAGCAGGACAAGTGATTTCGGCCGGGGTGATGCTCCATCCTATGTTTGCGGCGTGATCTATGAGGATAAAAACGCCAATGCATTCTATGATACTGATGAGGGCATTCCCTTTTCCTTCATCCAGATTATTGAAACAGGAGAATCTGTTGAAGGCTTTGCAGCAGGAGCCTATAGCCTTCCCATCTATTCACGGGGCCAGGTTACCATTGAGGCCTACCTTTGCACCTACGACATGGCTGCCACAAAAAGCGTGTATATAGGGGATGAAAATATCAAGATGGATTTTGTGTTAAGCGACTTTGGTAACGGAGAACCAATAGATGATCCCGGTGATCAACCTGATGATTCCCTTTGTAAAGCCCTTTCCATTGCAGAAATCGTTATACCAGGTGACGCTGCATCCATAAGTAATTCACCCATTTCAATCGTTTCTCACTCTTCCATATCTTTTTTTGGTACTACATCCGTTGATATTGACATTTCTTTTCCCTGTTACAACCAGGCGGTTGATATGTATGCTGCAATTCAACTGTCCAGCGGAATGTTTGCGTTTTTTGAAAATACCGGAAATCTTACCTCTGATTTTAAAGCATTTGCCGTCAATACGACTGAGGCCGAAGAACTGCATTATAAATCAGTTAGCCTGCCAAAGGGATATTCTATCCTTTACTGGCTTGTGGTACCAACCAATGGCGGGAACCTGCTTAATGCCGATCTTAATGGATATTTTGAGCTTGGATACTACGGCTTTCAATTGTAAAAAACCCATGATTGTTTTCTGTTGTGCTTGGCAAAGGTTGACGCCATGGCTAACGAAATTTTTACCCGTAACATGATTTTAAAATAAACTACCAAAAAATCACCAAGGCAAATAAACCTGTACTGACAAAGGCGAATTTCGCTCTACTTTTGCCTGCCGGTAATCAGCAGATTCTTGGAAGCTGCTCCCCTGAGAGCATGTCCACAATCCTGGAACCTCCAATTGCCGTTTCCAGAAAGACCCTACCGGGGGAGTCGGCCGTAACCTGGCCGATAATGCCGGCATCCTTACCATATTGATCCCGGCGCATTGTATCAAGAACTCTTTGGGCATCTTCCGGGGCGGTAATGGCTATCAATTTCCCCTCGTTGGCAATATAAAGGGGATCAAAACCAAGAAGCTCGCAGACACCCAGAACAGCATCTTTAAAGGGAATCAAGGTCTCCTTAATCCTGATACCCACCCGGGATTGGGAGGCGATTTCATTCAGCGTGGTGCCAAGCCCTCCCCTTGTGGGATCACGCAGTACATGTACCCCCTCCGGCGCGGTATCAAGAATGCGTTTCACAAGATGATTCAAAGGCGCGCTATCACTTTTAATAGCTGAATCCATGCCCAGCCCTTCTCTGGCGCTGAGCACCGTGATACCGTGATCGGCAATGGTGCCGCTCACAATGATTTTATCTCCCGGCCTTGCCCTGCTCCCGGACACATCGACTCCGGCCGGGATTATTCCAAAACCAGATGTATTGATAAATATCTTGTCTGCTTTTCCCCTGGGAACAACCTTTGTGTCCCCGGTCACCACCTGAACACCTGCTGTTTTTGCGGCCCTGCCCATGCTCTTAAGTATTATCTTTAAATCATGCTCTGATAATCCCTCTTCCAATATCAGCCCGACGCTCATGTAAAGGGGCACAGCGCCGCACATGGCAATATCGTTCACGGTGCCGTTGACGGCAAGATCACCGATATTACCGCCAGGAAAAAAAATGGGGTCCACCACATAAGAATCCGTGGAAAATGCAATGCGCGTACCATTTATATTGAGCTGTGCTCCATCATCAAGCTTTGAGAGAATTGAATTTTGAAAAACCGGAAGAATCATTTCCGATATCATGGAATGGGATATTTTGCCTCCACTGCCATGGTCAAGTAATATCTTTTCTGTGGTCATATACTGCCATCCATATAATCTGAGTATTCTATAGTGGGGGATTTATCCCCGGTTCCTTTAAACTGTCATGCCCAGGCATATCCCATCACATGGCCGATTCCATTAATATTTCAATAGAGTCAACAGTATTTTCTGAAAGAAGAGAGAGGGCGTATTCTTGGGCATCGGCAAGAGTCCATCTTTGAATACATTTTTGAACAGCAAAAAGAAAATTTTGATTAACACTTAGTTTTCTAATGCCGATTCCTAAAAAAAATGGAATAAAAGCAAGTTCCTTTGCCATTTCACCACACACGGAAATATCTTTTCCTGCTGCTATGGCAGCCGAGGCAATCCTGTTCAATGCCCTTAAAACTCCTGGATGGTGGGGAATGTAATAATCAGCGACCCTGTCATTGGAGCGGTCTGCGGCAAGCATATATTGAACAAAATCATTGGTACCGATGGAAAAAAAATCAGCCTCGGCAGCAAGATCACCAATAATCTCTACAACAGAGGGCAGCTCAATCATCATGCCGATCTGAGGCATCTTGAAATGCCGCCTGTTTTCACTTTCCATCTTTCCTTCTTTTCCGGCAGATTCCTTTGATTCATTCAAGCCTTCATAACAGCCGACAACCATTGCCCTGGCCTTCCTGAAATCATCCAAGGAGGATACCATGGGAAACATTATCCTCACATCGGTTCCCGCTCCTGCATCAAAAGAAGCCCTCAAAACTGCCTTGATCTGCTGTTCCATGATATCCGGATATCTAAAGGCAAATCTGATGGAACGAAGCCCAAGCTCTGGATTGGCCTCACCGGCATTGTTAAAATAACTGAGCATCTTGTCCCCTCCCACGTCAAGAGTTCTCACCGTAACCTCTTTGCCTGTCATTTTAGCAAACAGGATATTGTAAACCCTTGCCTGTTCAGCATCAGAAGGAAAACTGCTGCGTACAAGAAACGGAAATTCCGATCTGTACAGCCCCACCCCCTGGGCATTCAGCCTGACTGCGGAATCCAGTTCGCTTAAGAGGTTTATATTGACCATCAATGAAATGGGGACACCGTCAGCGGTAAAGGTCTGGGTTTCTGGAATTTGTTTTGGAATGTTTTCCAATGAAATTCGGTTCTTGAACCGGGCCTCAGTCTCATGATCCGGATTAAAATAAATATTGCCCACCTCGGCATCCAGCACTATGGCGGGGTCCCCGGATATGGAAAGAAGGTTCAAGTCGTCTGATATGACCATGGGAATGCCCAGAGAACGTGCCAGGATGGCGGCATGGGAGGTAATGCCTCCGCCGGTTAAAATAATTCCTGAGACTCCTTTCATGACATAGTTTACCGCTTCAGAAGGCAGAAGATCCCTGGAAATTAATATTTTGTCTTCATGATTACAGGAAGCTTCCCTGTCTGTATTCATTAAATTTTCGATGAGGCGGATGACAATATCTTCAACATCTGCAACCTTTTCCCTGAGATATTCATTGGGACTTGCACCGAAAAGATCAATATATTTCCGGGCAACGGTTATGATAGCAGACAGGGCAGAAACTCCCTGACTGGTTAACTCCTTCATTTTGACGGAAAACCCTTTATCCTTTAATATCATGATATGTGCATCAAAGATGAGACTCACCGCTTCGGGAAGGCGGGAAGATATCTTTTTTTCAAGGCTTTCAATCTGGGATATGGTGCTGGAAATTGCTCTCTCAAGGGCCTCAACACCCAAGAAAACATCTTCATGGATATCCTGACTTCCCCTTAGCATATCAAGTACTGGATTACGGCGGGGCACCATGGCCCGACCGGCAGCCACACCACGGGATACAACCCGTGCCGGAAGTATCCTCGGCAGATCAAGGTGTTCTTCAGCCTTTGGAATACTCCTGGAAGCCTTCTCCACAGATTCGCCATCTGTCAAACTCAACAAAACCCTTGCGTTTTCAATCAAAACTGCCAACTGGGATGCAATGGATCGCATTACCATGGCCTCATCAGCGGAAAAGTTGAGATTGGCCCGGCGCTGAACAACCATCACGCCGATTCCCTGCCGGCCCCTTAATATAGGGATAGCCAGAAAACACTCAAAGGCATCTTCATGGGCTGCTGGAAAATATTTAAAATCAGGATTCTGGCTGGCATGGTCTTCCAGTATCATCTCCATTTTCTCCATGGCCTTGCCCACAAGACCTTCCCCCACCTTCATTTTGACAACACCCACGGAATCAGGATTCAGTCCGGTGGTGGCCTGAAGAACAAGCTCCAGCCCCTGTTCATCAAGAAGATAGATGGAACAGACCTCTGCTTTGAGATGCTTTGCCACAAGAAGCACACAGCGCTGTAATATTTTTTCAGTATCCAGAACTCCGGAAAGAAGCGCAAACATATCTCCTGCATCACAGAGTAATTTGAGATGATCTTTTTTTTCCATAACCTGATCCAAATCCTTATTTTAACCAATCTTTACCAGTCTATATTTTAAACTATAACCCTTTTTTCATGGCCTTTGAGGGCGTCATCCTGGCCGCATGAACGGCTGGATATATTCCCACAATCATGGTAAACACTATCAAGCCTATGGGATAAACAATAAACTGATATGTTTCCATAACAGGATAAATCCGATCAATAATGGCCACATTGACAAATTCCGTATCACTGTAATCCAGCCCAATTCTGTTGAAAAATCGGATCATTATCCCACCCATAAAACTGCCCACCACGGAGCTTATAACCGCCAGTGCACCAGCCTCGAAAATAATTAGCAGAGCCATATTCATGGGCCGGGTTCCCACGGCCCTCAGCACTCCGAATTCAAACATGCGCTCGTACAAAGACATAAACAGGGTATTTACAATGCCGGCGGCAACAATTGTGAAAAGAACACAACTCATAATCAGCATGCTCACATTGAGCCATTTCAGCATTACCTTTAGCTCCGGCATAAGTTCCAGCCAGTTGAGAATCTCTAAATCTGGATTATCGGCAAGTTTCCAAACAGGATGATTCACATTGCGTGACATGTTAATATCCTTGAAACTAAAGGGTATTTCATGGACATCCTGTTGAAGGCCAAGGAGTTTTTGACATCGCTCCAGGTCAATAAATGCCATGGAACGATCCATCTCCCTTATTTTGAGTTCAAAAATACCGCCTATTCTAAACATGTCCTGGGAGGTATTTCCCGTTTTTGCCTGGGCTGTGGTTATGGTAACCTTGTCACCCGGTTCAACTTCAAGAATATCAGCAAGTTTCTTTCCGATGAGTATTTTATCCCGGCCGGTATCTTTTAGATACTCACCCTCAATAATGGCATCATCGATTTTTGAGATATTTCTTTCAGTAAGGGGATTTATGCCGTTGATCATAATACTCTGCACATTTCTTGGGCTTGCGATAATGGCAAAACTCTGGGTCCGACAGGTTACGGACAAGATATCCGGGTTTGCCTCAAGTCTTTTAACGAGTATTTCCGGGTTTCCTATAGTTTTATCCACCTCAAGGGTATCCCGGTAGTCCCTGTGATGAACCTGACCCTGACCCAGATAGGTGGAGGTGGCAGTTCTTACCATGTTTTCTTCCCAGCCGATGAGCAGACCGTCGACAAAGATCAAAGCGCCAACCCCGATACCTATGGCAAGGGATGCCAGAAAGGTCCGGCGTTTGTTTCTGAAGATATTTCGCCATGCAAGTTTCAGGTAGATCATGGTTAAAACTTCCTAACTTGGATTTAAACAGGATTGCCATAAAAGAGCACTGGGCTCATACTATTCATGCATACAAGCCATTGTGGTTTGATGCATTTTAAAACTACAATATATTGTTGTTTTTTGAGAATATGGAACGGTGTTAGCCCAGTCCCTCACTCCCCCCCCTGTTCATTTAAATTTACTGTAAAAAAAAACAAGGTTATCACATGGTGTATGCCCCAGTGTTCTTCTGACTGAAACCTGTTCATGTCCCTGGTGAATTTTACTGTATTCATAAGGGTATTCATATCAGCATGGGGAGCATACCGGCATCATTTATGATGATGACAGTTTGTCCTTGTAATTAAAGAAATCATTATATATAATGATCATATAGTCATAAGTTTTCAACTCATGCAACTGTTTTTTGATAAAATATGGAGATCAAATGGCAAAAAATCAAGATGATTTTGATATTGGGCCAAAGGTATTGATATCATAGCCGGAAGCAGTTTTTAAAAATGGCTTATTATATGTTTATCAACTGATTTGATCCAGTACCCACATTCCGCTCAGAGGGGAACGGCAAGCCCGGCGGCCGTAAAAATGCCGTCATATAAAAAAAGTTTCAAACCAAACTAATGGAGGCATCATCATGACAAAAGTATCATTCTCAGATATCGCCATCGTATCATGCGGTACCATGCGCCTTGAACTGCAAGCCCTCAGAGAAGAGGGGTTTCTTGACACGGAGCATCTTCTGTTCACCACGCCCGGACTGCACCAGGATATTCATCAATTGGAGGATCAACTCGTCAGGCGTATATCCAAAGCCGAAGAAGTCGCAGAAAAGGTAATCGTCGTATATGGAGGCAAATTCTGCTATGTCAATGCGGACAATCCCACCCGCCTCATGCAGGACATTATAAATGAACAGGGGCCTCGGGTAGCCCGCATTGATGCCACCCACTGTATGGGAATGATGGCGGACGAGACTGAGATGGCGCGCATTGCCCAGGAAATTGCCGGCGGCGAACCTGTCTGGTGGATGACTCCCGGATGGGTCAAATACCGGAAACAGGTGTTCAAGGGCTGGGATAAGGGGCTTGCCAATGAAAACTTTCCCAGGCATACAGGCGGAGCCGTGGTGCTGGATGCCGTCGGATACATGGATCAGTACATGGCGGAAGAACCGGAAGCGTTTCTGGAATACTGTGACTGGATGGGGATTCCCATGCAGGCCTATCCTGTAACCCTCGACCGGTTCAAGGGGCTTATAACCGAACAGGTCCATGTATTAAATCAAAGGCAATAGTAGTATTCTTTTTTTTAAAAATCAAGCCCAATTTTGCCCTTGACTTGCCCTTTTGATGTAGTTATAAGCATTAAACAGGCTTTCATTAGTGTAACCTTGTCCCAATAAACAAACAATACAGCTTATTAAACTTTTTAAATTCAGGAGGAATGCCCTATGAAACAAGGATTAAAACGCATAGCTCTTCTCAGTATCGGACTGATACTGGCCGCTGGCCTTATGGTCAGTCCTTCCATGGCTGCTGATAAGATCATCAAAATCGGCACCCTGTTTCCCCTTACGGGCCCCTGTGCACTGGCAGGACAGCGCTGTCAGGCATCGGTGGCCACTGCTGTTGATGTTATCAACAATGTGTATAAAGACATTGACGTGCCCCTGGCCTCCAAGGCAGGGCTGCTTGAGGGCTACAAAATAGAGCTGGTACACGCAGATCATCAGGGCAAACCGGATGTTGGAAAATCCGAGGCAGAACGCCTCTTTAACCAGGAAAAGGTATATGCCGTTATCGGCAGCTACAACAGCGCCGTAACTAAACCTGCAAGCTTTGTTGCAGAACGCAAGAAAAAAATATTCATGTGCGGCTGTTCCAGCTCTGCCGCGCTGACAAAACGAGGATACAAATATTTCTTCCGCATGGCACCTACAGACGAAACAGAATCCCTGGAATTTGTTGAAGTCATGAAATGGTTCAACGAAAAACACAACGCAGCCCTTAAAACCATCGGACTGATCTATGAAAACAGCGAATTCGGCAAGCATGCGGCAGACGAGGGTAAAAAAGCAGCCAACGAACATGGATATGATGTGGTTGTCGACGTGCCCTTTAATCCCGGTGCCACAAATCTGAACAGCGAGGTTCAGACCCTCAAGGCAAAAAACCCCGATGTGGTGTTTGGGGCCTGCCTGGGAGGAGATTATACTCTGTGGGTGAAAACCATGAAACAGATGAACTGGCTGCCCAAGGCCGCATTAAACTATTGCACAGGTTATCAAGATCCCATGATAACCCAGCAGCTTGGTGATGATGCCAATTACTTCATGGGAGGTACCGGATACTCGCCGGAATTTGCAGAACTCATGCCTGCCGTGGCTGCTGTGGAAAAAATTTATAAACAAAAAACGACCCCCAGCGTTCCCTTTGACAGTGACAGTATCCAGGAGGCTGTCGCGACTCTGGTTTTAGCCCAGGCCATTGAAAAGGCAGGAACTTTGGATTACGAAAAGGTTACAAAAACACTTTATGACAATACCTGGGAATCACCGCTGTCACTGGGCGGCAAGGTGGCATTTTCACCCGGAGGCCAGAATATAAAGGCCATGAGCCTGATCACTCAGCTCCAGGGTGGATCATACAAAAGGATTTATCCCCTGGATCTTGCTGATACAAATCCCATACTACCTATGAAACCATGGGATAAAAGATAGTTTAATGGAATTAAGCCGATGACAATACTTTTTCAAGTCATCCTGGACGGCCTCTTGAACGGCATGCTGTATGCTCTGGTGGCAGTGGGCCTGAGCCTGATCTGGGGAGTCATGGACGTAATTAATTTTGCCCATGGCGAATATCTTATGATTGCCATGTATGTGAGTTACTGGCTTGGATTTATTCTTCATTTAGATCCCATGATCTCATGGGTGGCTTCTGGGGTATTTGTTTTCCTGGTGGCCGCCCTTACCTATCAGCTCATTATCCGGCATACGGTGGGTAAGGCTCCGCTGTCTTCTCTCCTGGCCACATTCGGCCTGGCCATGATGCTGAAAAACATCTGCCTTAACCGCTTTTCCCCCAACTTCAAGCTTTTGTCCGGCACACTCATGGGCGGAAAAGCATTTCAGGTCGGCGGCGTTATCATATCCATGCCCCAGTTTGTTACTGCTGTTTTTGCTTTGGTTGTGGTGTGCCTGATATATGTGATCATCCACAGAACCCGTCTGGGCTGGGCGATTCAGGCCACAGCCATGGATAAGGAGGCGGCAGAACTTATGGGGATAAATACCGAGTGGATTTATCTCCTGGTTTTCGGCATGGGCGGTGCCTGTGTGGGGATTGCCGGAGGGCTTATGCCCTCCTATCTTGCCGTACACCCTGAGGTCGGAACCCTTTTCGGGCTGATCGCCTTTGTAATCGTTGCCATGGGAGGATTCGGCAGCATATTCGGAGCACTGCTTGCTGCGCTTTTAATCGGCCTGGTGGAAGCCCTGAGCGGCTTTTACATTGCGCCGGTGTTTAAATATGTTGCCGTGTTTGGCTTATACCTGGTGGTCGTCATGATCCGCCCGAGAGGCTTTTTTGGATGGTAACTCCATGAAAATAAAACGATTTGAGAGAAAAGACATGGTCTGGCTTGCCCTGACGGCTGGCTTTGCCCTTTTACCCGTCATTCCAGGTATATTCCAAAATTCCTTTACACAGCATGTTTTCATACTAATCCTGCTCTTTGCCTGCATGTCCCAGGCCTGGAATATCATCGGAGGATACTGCGGCCAGGTTTCCTTCGGCCACTCGGTATTCTTCGGCATTGGCGCCTATGGGGCCGGCATGGCTGTCGTCACCTATGGAATTTCTCCCTGGCCCGGGGCCCTGTTTGGAGCTTTTCTTGCCGCCCTGACGGCAGTCGTCATCAGTTGGCCCGTATTCAAGCTCTCAGGCCATTATTTTGCCATTGCCACCTTTGCCATGGTTGAAATTTTTAACCGCCTTTTCATGGTGTGGTACTGGGTAGGCGGGGCCCTGGGGCTTGATTATCCCTTTGTGGATGAAGGAATCGGAAACTTCATCTGGTTTGACAGTAAAATCCCTTACTATTATGGCGCCCTTGGCCTGTTTGTACTCATTTTCGGGGCAGTAAGATGGATGGAGCGCCACCGCATAGGCTATTATCTCAAGGCAGTGAGGGAGGGCCAGGAAACCGCTGAATCCCTGGGTGTGAATTCCACCTTTGTAAAGCTTACGGCAATGGCGGCTTCGGCTTTTTTAGCCGGCCTGTGCGGTGCATTTTTTGTTCAGTATAACTTCCGGGTGGACCCGCCCATGGTGATGTCCCTTGATATGTCCATGAAGTTTGTTTTGATAACAATCCTGGGAGGATCCGGTACCTTTTTTGGACCCCTTCTTGGCGCTGCGGTTCTTATTCCGCTTCAAGAGTACAGCCGGGCATATCTTGGAAGCCTCGGCAGCGGAGTGGATCTCATAATCTTCGGCCTGCTTATAGTAATCGTGGTGATCAGGCAGCCTCTGGGCATAATGGGAATTTTATCTGCCCTGGGCAGAAGATGGGGCAGGGCAGCATCCAGACAAAATCAAGTCAAAATTCAGACCCAGGATAAAATAAAAACTGAAAATTTCAATAAATGGGGGGATTGACATGGCTATCCTCAGCGTAAAACATCTTACCATGAAATTCGGCTCCCTTGTTGCAAACCATGATGTCTCCTTTGATGTGGAAAAAGGCACCATAGTGGGCCTGCTTGGGCCAAATGGTGCAGGAAAAACAACGCTTTTCAACTGCATTTCCGGCTGTTATCATCCTACATCGGGGCAGATTCTCCTTGACGGCCAAAACATCACAAAAGCACATGCCTATCAGGTGGCCCGCCTTGGAGCTGTGAGAACCTTTCAGGTTGTGCAGCCCCTGAAGGAGCTGTCTGTCCTGGAAAATGTTCTCATCGGCGCATTTTTAAAGGAAAAAAAAACATCCCGTGCCATGGACACGGCCCTGGAGTGCATTCATATGTGCCATCTTGATACCTATACCAATGCCATGGCAGGAGAGCTCCCCATTGGTACCAAAAAGCGCCTTGAAATGGCAAGAACCCTTGCCACACGACCCAAGCTCCTAATGCTGGACGAGGCCATGGCAGGACTCACCTCCACCGAGGTAAAAACCGCTGTTGAGCTTATTCAAAATATCCGGGAAAGCGGGGTAACCCTGTTGGTTGTAGAACATATCATGGAGGCAATAATGCCGATTGCCGACAAAGTTGTGGTATTGGACGGGGGTGAAAAAATTGCCGAAGGACCTCCAGGTAAGATCATAGAGGATGAAAAGGTTATAAAAGCATATTTTGGGGAAAAATTCAGCAAACGCATGAAACAGGAGAGGCAAGATGCCAAAACCCCTGCTGACGGTCGATAATATTCATTGCGGTTATGACGGTGTGCCTGTAATTCAAGGTATATCCATTGAGGTGTATCCAGGCGAGCTGGTGGCCATTGTCGGAACCAATGGCGCCGGCAAGACAACCATGATGAAAACCATTGCCGGCCTGATCAAACCCACAAAGGGAAAAGTATTATTCAAGGGGGAGAACATAACCAATCTGCCCGCCCATAAGACAATGAGAAGGGGCATCAGCTACGTGCCGGAAGGAAGGAGGCTCTTTTCCAAATTATCGGTCAGGGAAAACCTGGAATTAGGCTCATATATCTCATCTGACCGCGGTGAAATAGACGCCCGCCTGGATGAGGCTTTTTCCCTTTTCCCCATACTGAAATCCAGAGCGGATCAGGTGGCTGAAACAATGAGCGGCGGGGAGCAGCAGATGCTTGCCATAGCCCGGGGGATCATGTCAAAACCTGTGCTCCTCATGCTGGACGAGATGTCACTTGGCCTTATGCCATCACTGGTGGAAAAGATGATGGAGACCATCCAGACCATCCACAAATCCGGCACCACCGTGCTTCTTGTGGAGCAAATGGTTCAAGAAGCCCTGGAGGTGGCCCATCGCGGTTATGTCATTCAAACCGGCAGAATCGTCCTTTCCGGCAGCTCCGAGGAACTTTTGAACTCCGATGAGGTACGAAGAGCCTATATGGGGATGTAAAAACTCCTGAAATCTTTGAAAAAATCTGTGTATTCAGGTAAGCATTCGGTGAACCACGTCTACCATACAATATATTGCTATGTGATCATCTTTTTTGCAGATAAATACAATATATTATGTTTTAATACAAGTTTTACCGAATATTTACGTATTCAGTTGTCACTTCCAGCCTTAAAAAAATTCTTAAAGCCTTTGGTTACAGGCATTGATATAGGGCACAACATCCTGGTCGTCTTTAAATTTTTCAAGAAATAAAAGCGCCCTTTCAAATTTTCCCATATTCATCAAACTCACTGCCATACAGATATTAAGCTCCCTGTTTTCCGGAAAATGCGCCAGCCCCTGGCCTGCCGTCTCTGCTGCCCTTTGAAAGGCTCTTTTTTTCTGGAACAGCATGGCCCTGCCAAGAAATGCCCTCACATCGGGGTTATAGGTCAAAGCCCTTTCAAAAAGACTAAGAGCAGTTTCATCAGCCTGCCTGACTTCGCTGTTGGCGGCATAATCACCGTGGCTGAAGGTCATGGCCAGCTTAGATAGAAAATCAGCATGGCTCTTATAGAGTCTCCTGTCATCTTTAAGTTCAATGCCTGAGGCAAAGAGATGAACATTATTGAAAAAATGGCTTCGTAATTTTTTTCCGTATTTTTTTACAATACTTAAACTTAGAGAATCGTCCAGCTCAAACCATGGAATATCCTCAATTTTTTGATGCCATATTTCATCTGACAACCTGCCCTGCCTGCACATATCATCATAAAGGCTTGTTCCGGGAAACAGCACAAGAATATAGGAGATCATACCGAGGGGCCGTATGCGGTTTATGAGATCGATGGTTTCCTGAATGGTTCCCTGGTTCTCGCCGGGGGCGCCATAGATGATATATACCCTGGGAAATATTCCAAAGGATGCGGTCATTTCAAAAGCCCTGATTATCCGTTCCGTCTTAAAGGGTTTTCCCAGAGTCTTTCGTATTTTTTCAGAACCGCTTTCAACACCAAAGCTTATCTGGGTGCATCCTGCCAGCCTCATATTAATTAATACCTGTTCATCTACGAAATCCACCCTTGATATGGCAGCCCATGTGATATTAAGCCCTCTTTCAATGATGATCCTGCATACCTCCATCACCCGCTTTTTATCCATAGTAAAGGTGTCATCGGAAACAAAGAAGTGGTTGATCCCCTGTTTTACCAGCAGAGAAATTTCATCAACAAACCAACGGGGAGAATGAAAGCGCACCTTTCCTGCACCCCAGAAGGCCGGGGAGCCGCAAAATGTGCATCTGCCCGGGCATCCCCTTGAAAGGGAAACATGCTGAAAGCCAAAATATCTGGCAGGATGGGGCAGCGTGTCAATATCTTTTATCTGATCCTGATCACCGGTGTCCGACAGAATACCGTTTTTTTGAAACAAGAGGCCTTTGATATGATCCGGCATCATATCTTTTTCATCTTCTTCGGCCTGGACATGCCTGACAAGCTCCAAAAAGGTTAACTCACCTTCTCCTTTAACAATATAATCCAGATCAGGGCATGCGGAAAAAAGATGGGATGCAAGAAATGTCGGGCAGGGTCCCCCGAAAACAATCTTCACATGGGGATCTATGTTTTTTATTGCCCCGGCAGCTTCCATGGCGGCATGCCGGGACGCATTGAGAACGGAAAACCCTATAAGGGAGGGTTTTTCCGCCCTGAACCGTTCCAGCAGAAAATCCCGGGGAGGGTTTTTATCCGCAAGATTGATCAAGGAGACATCAAAGCCGTTTTCCAGCAGACAGGCGCCAATATAATAGAGTCCCATGGGGACTGCCAGGGCATCGTCATCCGTTACCCGCTCATTTAGGCATGGGGGATTGACAAGAAATATCTTCATCTATTTCAGCCTACTTATAGCTGGAAACAATGATCTCATCCAACCCTCTTTTGGGGACATGATGCACATCATCGTCATCCCGCCAGTACTTAATACTTTCTCCCGGCTGTGCCTTATCAAGGACAACGGTTTCAGCTGGCCTGCCAAGGGCTATGACCAAAAGTACCTCCAGGTGATCAGGAATATTTAAAAAGTTTCTCAGTTTTTTATGATTGATGGCGGCAAGCATGCAGCCTCCAAGTCCCTGTTCCGTGGCACCCAGTAAAATGGATTGGGCAGCGATGCCATGGTCACACCGAAAATTCTCCGTTATGGATCTGTCCCCCATTACCACTATGTATGCTGAGGGTTTCTCACCATCCCCTGGCCCCTTCCAGTCTTTTAGATAGGCTGCCCAGGTCAGGCAGGAGAATATCTCTTCATTTTTCCCATCTTCTATTGAAATTATGTACTTCAAAGGCTGTAGATTAGCAGCAGAAGCAGAATGGACAGCCAGATTAATCAGATCTTCAATGGTTTTTAAGTCTATCTTAAAAGACTGATCAAAACGCCGAAAGCTTCTTGTTTTTTTCACCAGATCATAAACAGACATTTTTTTCATAAAAAATCGGCAAGGAAACCCCTGAGTCTCGTAGCTCAGGGGAGGAATTGCCGCCTCCTGTATAATTTTTGTAGTTTTTGCTGTCAGTCTCTGACAATTCTTTTTGACATTAACTGAGGCAGTCACCGTATTGTTAAAAATATCCATTAAGGCAAAATAGCCAGAACTTCTTTTTCCCTTAATAAAACCGACTCCCTTAATTGTTCTCACCAGATCAAACTTTCTTAAACCAAATAGCTTGCCGGTTGGTATTCTTTTTTCAGACCTTTTACCTTTTGTTTGTTGGTAGTCTCCTCCGGCAGCTACGTGCTTTTGGTGGACAACAGTATCTGACAAAACAATATCCTGCTGTCCGCAAATAGCCACAGCATCAAAATAATGAGTTTTTTTAAGCCTTAAAATTTGTTCTCTAAAATATTTAGTCTCATACCCAAAAATTTCTTTAAAATTCCAACACTTTTTTAACTCAAGAGTCGTAACTTTTCAGGCCTGCCACCATATATTGTGCTTTCAACTTTTTTAAAAATACTATGTATGGTGGTTATCCAGAGAACTTATGACTGACGAGTTTTTTAATTGCGATTTAATTATTCCAATTTCAGTTGCATGTTTTGTTTTAGATTTTTTTGTTTTTAATTCAAATTTTCCATCATGAAGATTTTTATGACAATTTTCACACAAAGTAATCAAATTATCAGGAATATTTGTTCCTCCATTTGATTTAAAATTAATATGATCAACATGTAATTTTTTAGAATGCTTTACTTTCTGCTTTGACTGACATTTGTAATTATCCCGATGCAAAACATAATCTTTTAGAGTGTAAAAATCTTTTTGGCTTCCAGCCTGATAATCCTTACCTGTCACATCTGGATTGGTAATCTTGTGAATGTCAAAGCTTGCTGTTTCTACAATCCATTCAGAAACGGGAAGAATAGATTCTACAAAAGTTTTTTCTCTTAAATGGGAATCAACTTTAGACCTAATGCTTGGAGCTAATATACCTCTCTTTTGCATAGAAGCTCTGTTTTTCAATCGTGCTTTTTGATATCTTATTTTTCTTCCTCTTCTGTTTCTTCTATACATTTTTCGTGCTTGCATTTTTTTAGAAACATCCTGTCACTCCCACTTTTGCCAGATTTTCAGTGACAAAAGTCATGGTATTCTGGGTAAATAATATAACCTAATAAAATAGAACTAAAGACGCAAAAAATTAATAAATTTTGTAACTATTCATCATAATATTGGGATTTGTTCAATCGTTAAGCCGCACTCTTCCAACCATTGTGTTGTTTTTTGGGTAGTCCATAACCGGTAGTGATGGAGTATTTATCGAGCATCTCTAAATTACGGATATCAAACTGCTAAACCACTACATATTTAGCGCTACCGTTTTTTGATTGTGTGCTGATTAGAAGGTACAAAGTTATGGATGAGCGCACATCCTCTGGCAGAAAAGATGAACAGTCAAGCTTTCCTTGACAAAGAGACATTAAAGCCTGTTAATCCCAAAAATCATCAGGGTTAATATAAAAACGCCTTAAAATTACATTAATTACAGGGATATATATCTCTGTTCAGCCACCATGATTTTTAATAGGATATTGAGCACCCTTACTGGAACCTGGGTAATCTGGTTTTATGAGGATAGTTTCAGAGCCTTTCCCTCTTTTCTTTTCCATTGGTACTATGCCGTACCACTTTAATTTTTTGACTAACTCTTTGTATTTGTAAGGTCTCTTAGGCATGGCATATTTGATCGGTGTTTGATTGGCATATCTTCGCAATCAGCCAAGGGGGAATTAAACGCTTTTCTTTTTTTATGTCAGATACAGATTCCAGAGGATGCTCTATCTCTGTCATTTCTTTGCACTGATAAAGCTCCTGCCATAGTTCCGGTGGGGCAGGATGAAAAAGATTATCCAGGTTATCATTAGAAAAAGCATAATCAATTTGTACACAAATTAAATCAATAATTTCAGCTTGCACTTGTTCAAGTGTCTCTGATGCAGCGACAATATCAAGCTCAAGGCAATGGGCTATATATAAATTATCCTCTTGCTTTATCAGGATATTCACGTCAAAGGATGCTTTTATTTCTCTTTTTATTGCGTTTTGCATTATGTTAGCTCTCTTAATTATTTTCCATAATAAAGACCTTCCAGGTTAATTTCGGGGAGGCCTTTTTATATTATGTCATGTAAATAAGTTTTGGGGGTTGATTCCCATGTCGGCCATTGATAACCTTGCACTGGGTAACAAATCAAATTTCAAAAATCGTTTTTATCTATCTCATTCCGATGATTTTAATTTAGCTTGGCAGGTGATACAAGCCGATGCCGATATATCCAATGGCGCGGTAGCGAACTTCATCCTTGTAAGGCCTCAATTGCCTTCTCAACTCTTGGGGTGATTTTATTTTGACCGGTTTCCAGATTCCTTAGCGTTCCAGAAGCATACCCAATTTTTTTAGCAAACTGTTCTTGAGTCAAGCCCATCTCGGTTCTGATTTTTTTGATTCTTTCTGGGGTCAGTCCGAACTCTTTCATAATTTCTTCATGAGAAACAGTTTCTTTGTCGGAGTCAGGGGTCTCATATCCATCCAAGAAAGAAATATCCTCAATATCCTCAATGAAATCATAAAAGCTTTCGATAGGGAAAGACACTGAAATTACTTTCCCGTCCTTATTTTTGACAAAACTTGCTTGGTAAGTGTCCATTTTAAGTTCTGTATTATTTATTTTAATATTCATGGTTCCTCTCCTTTTTCTATTTATAGATGCCTTCTCTAAAACCGGCTTTCAGCACTTCAACGACCAACTGTTGTTTGTAAATTGAATAGATGACTCTAAATTGGCCTTCTTTGATTCTATCTCGATTTTCAAAACCTTTCATTTTCTTTGTGTTTTCCTGGTGAGGATTTTCTTTGAGGGAGTCAGCCATGGCAATCAATTTTTCTTGATGAGATTTTTCAAGTCTCTTGAGTTGTTTTTGAGCTTTCTTTGCCCATTTGATTTTGTACATGCGGTTTCCATTTCTCGTTAATGTTTGAATACATCATATCATTTTTTATGATAATATCAAGCACTAAATATGACACTTTGTTTCTTTGTGCTGCTCATTTGTTGCGAAAAATTCTTGGTATTGTACAGATATAAGCCCAACGACCGCCGAAGCTCATCCGGCGGTAAATAGCTATCTTCGTTGGCTTCTTCTGTTTACCGCGAGTAGTTTTTTGTATATTATTTTTTAGCTACAGATTTAACAATAAATGATATAGGAGTTCCTTTGAGAGGTAAAATATCTTGGTTTGCAAAATAAAGTCTGTCATCCCTGCCGGTCATAAGGGGATGGTCTATAACTCTCTGTGCCAATGTAAATGAGACGTCTACCCCTTGATAAATTAAGTGTAGGGCGAGTAGGAGTGAAACTATGAAAACATCAGCCATCAACAATACGCATACGTCAGAAGTCGGGATTTCACCGGATGGGCCAAAGGAAGGAGCCCGTAGGGCGACTGGAGTTGGCCCATCCGGTGGGAGGGTTCACACATTTCAGCCGCCAGATCCTGAAGTACCTGAGAAAAAAAGGCTACCAACATAAAGCGGGACAATTTGAACGGGTTGATGAAAGTCTTACAGCCTGTCAGCCTCACAAATAAAGCCTTTCTGAAAAGCCTTATTTTACGGGATGTCCCGGCTTATGGCGGTAGCGGCCTTTATCATGCAGGAATCTAAATGATCCCAAATGCCGAAATCACAATACCGGCCGGTGGAGCGATCGTCAGTAGCACAAGCTGCTTTCGCCTTTAAATGATCTGTTCACAAGATGGTATTCCGTAATATTTTTCCACAAAAACTATTTAAGCTTTCATTGGCTTGCATTGCTCTTATGGCAAGAGCTTTATGCAGATCGCTGTCAACTCTTAATTGAAATTTTCCTGAAAATTTTTTACCGGAAATGCTTGGAGGTAATGGTATATTGTCATTTTCATATATTTCAATCCACTCATCTAATATTTGGCATAATTGTCGATAAACATCTTCTTCATTGTCACCGTGACAGCATTTGCCAATCCAACCGGGAATGGAACCAATATAGCATTGATCGTCTTCCGACCACTCAACAATTTTTAAATAATGATCTTTTTTCTTCATCTTTTAGACCTTTTTATTTTAAATTGAACTTCTTTTTCCTGATAATTTTTAGCATCATCACCAAGGTTACCGGAAATGGTTATGGCTATTCCGCTGGGATGAATTAAATTCCGATGGCTGCCTTTTCCACCACGGTTAATAAAACCGGCTTTTTCAAGATCTTTTATAAGTTGTTTGATTTTTCTTGGCATAACCAATATGGTATCAATGTGATACTAAAATGTCAATATGGGGTTTTTGGCAGGCTAACCCATACCAGAAGATGAATATCTCTGGAGGATTGCGTTTCAGAATAATGATTTCTGCTGTTATTTTCATGTTCATCTTTTCCATGCTTTTTATTATTCTGAACAATTACAACTCATCAAAGCTCATTAACGCAAGGCTTGACAGGGAATTCAGCTTCTTAAAAAACGGGCTGATAAAAATGGCAGCAACACTGAAATCATTAACTCAACAATGGAGGAGATAGAGCGGGTGGAGAGGCTGGTCTCGGATATTAATTCCCCTTTCAGACCCGCAGGTTTGAACCCGGGCCTGTTTGAGCCGGCTTAGGTATTAAGGGATGCGCTGATGGCAGTGGCGCCGAAATTAAAACATTTGAATATCACCCTTGAAACGGATCTGGATAATAATCTGCCTGAAATATCCATGGACAGGGACAGGATTAAACAGGTATTGTGGAACCTGATCATGAACGGGGTAGAAGCCATGCCAGGAGGAGGGATTATTCATGTTTTCCTTCACCATAAAAAAGATTCAGGCACCATTTTGTATGGTGTAAGGGATAAGGGACAGTGGATCAATAAAAACATTGCAGACAAATTGACATTTTTCTAAAAATTTTGAACCATGATTAAAGGAATGATATGCTGAAAACGGCACTCTTGAGGTCCTTAGCATGAACCGTACCACCCTTAGAAATAAGATAAAAGAATATTGTCTTGGATGATACAAAAAACAGGTCTGAATACGAGTACAGCAGAGGTATATTGGCTTCCCATCGACCTTCGGATCATTAGCCTTGTAACCGAAATAAAAAAACAGTGCTGAAAGTATACTGATCCAACTTTGGTTTTTCTAAAAAAAACAACAAATGCTCAAAACATATTGTTTTTTCGACACAAAGCAAATTATGTTCCAGGAAAAATCTAAATTGGAATACTATAACTTGATGCTCAAGTTTTTTTTTGCTCAAACAACAGAAAACTTTAAAAAGGAAGGTTTTTGATGATTGAAAAGCAAATTATTGTTGTCTGGAGAACCCCGAAAACAGGGGATACTCAAAAAAACTTGATAATCGAGTATAAGTTGATTTTCAGGTAAATTAAAACCCAAAAGCCATCAGGGCTTACACACAAATTTTTCAAGCTGCGGCATGTTAATATCAATCCAGTCCAATACCTTGTCAAATTCTTCTGCCACCTCTCTGAGAGCTTTTCCTCTGTGGCTTACAAGGCTTTTCTCTTCCATGGGGATTTCTGCAAAGGTTTTGCCAAAGTCAGGATAAAAGAACAGCGGATCATATCCAAACCCGGACTTTCCCTGTATTTTTTCATGAATCAAACCTTCACATCTTCCCTCATAGGTAAGGGCCGCTCCTGTGGGAACTGCAATTGAGATTACGCACTCAAAAGCAGCCTTTCTATTTTTTTGGCCTGCCATCTCTTTAAGCAGTTTCTCACAATTGTCCATATCATCGGCATTTTCTCCGGCATAGCGTGCGGAATGAACACCGGGGCGGCCTTCAAGGACATCCACCACCAGGCCGGAATCATCTGCCATGGCAGGGTATCCCAGAACCCTGGCGGCAAAGGCAGCCTTTTTATAGGCGTTTTCATCAAAGGTCTTTCCATCTTCTTCCACTTCAGGGATGGGGCCAAAATCATCCAGGCTTTTTATATCCACGGGAAAACCTTTTAAAAGACCTTGGATCTCTTTTATTTTTCCCTTGTTCCTTGTTGCAATTACTAAAACAGCCATCCTGTTTATCTCCATTATTTAAGAATCCAGGAAGGTCCATATTAAACCAATCAAACCCAGATTCCTGAAAATCATAATCATACTAAAAAGATATCATAAAACAATAACAAGTCTTTGTAAAGACGACACAGGCAAAAGCGATATTGATATTTCAGCGTCATGATATTATAACACCATCATACAGTTTTTTTGTTTTCCATCAATTAAGTAGCCCATCATTATATTACTTGAAAAACAACTCTAAAAGCATTAAATTAAATATGATTATTTATTTGAACACATCATTGCCTTGATTATCATTTCTGATGGAAAATAAAAATATGAATTGAAAAATAAGGCATATTGAAAACCACAACAAAGGAGCACGAAAAAATGAGAAAATACAACCTAACAATAACCATGATTTTGTCCGTTTTCATCATATCATGTGCCGGAACAACCCATCAGCAGCAAAAAACCGGACAAGGCGCGGCCGTGGGAGCCGGCGTAGGGGCAATCCTTGGACAAGTCATCGGCGGGGACACGGAAGCCACCCTGATTGGTGCCGGCATCGGTGCTGCACTGGGCGGGATTGCCGGTAATCAGATAGGAGCCTACATGGACAGGCAGGAGGCTGAGCTAAGAAATGTGGTTGCAGCTTCCGAGGCTGCCAGTGTAACCCGATCCCAGAATGTTTTGACGGCCACGTTTAAATCCAGCATGTTTTTCGACTATGATTCTGCAATTTTAAAACCTGGCGCCTACCCGGAAATTGACAGGGTAGCCGGGGTTTTGAGAAACTATCCCCAAACCAGAATAAGGGTTGAGGGCCATACGGACTCCAAGGGTTCTGCAGAGTATAACATGAACCTGTCCCAAAGACGGGCCCAGGCAGTCAGCAATGCCCTCATTCAAAGAGGGGTTGATCCCATGAGGGTTGAAACTCTGGGCTTTGGTGAGTCTCAGCCCATATCATCCAGCGACGCCGACAACAGGCGGGTAAACATTGTAATTATTCCGGTCCAGGCATAAAAAAATTCAATTTTAAATGGAATATAGCCCGCGGTTTCTAATAAACAGACATGAGCCGCGGCTCGCAAATAAAAATGAATGCAGGGGCGGATTTCGGCTAAATGGTCCATGATGTGTATGAATCAAAGGGATAATTGCTGAAGAATCTGCTCCTGTTCATCCAGCACCTCATTTAACACCTTCATGGTGGTCATGGGATTCATTATAACCGAACGCAGAACCACCACCCCTTCTTCATCTTTAGGCCTGAGGTTAATACTGGTTCTTGACACAAAACTCTTTCCAGCCTCCCTCTGTCTCCTCTGCACCATTATATTTATATCATCTAATATTCTGTTCAGCCTTCTTACTTCCCCGCTGCCGTCCTTCTTACTTTCAGCCTCAGCCATTCTTGTTCTTATCTGGACCGGCACGATACGATAGGTCAAAATATTGAGTTCCGGACGGGTTACCAGTTCAAACAGCTCCCTCTGCTCAATGGCACGGGCAAACTTTTCCGCCATCTCCATACCATGGTCAATCATCAGGCCATAGCCCCGGCTGCCCATTATTTTCAATGCACTGTCAAGTATCAGTGAATTTGCCTCCCTGGAGCCCTCCAGGGTCTTGATGCCTAAATCAACACTGCCTTTTCTGTTCACATAGTTGGAGTGATAGGCAATATGATCCATTACATGGGGATCTTGAAAATAAACCATACCGCAGGTCATGGGCATGAAGAACTGTTTATGCCCGTCAATGGTGACAGAATCCGCCCTTTCGATTCCATTAAGTTTACAGGCATGCTTTTCAGACAGCATTACCGGCCCTCCCCAGGCTGCATCCACATGAAAATGAATGCCGTGCTCCCCGCATATATCAGCCATCTCGTTCAGAGGGTCTATAATACCGGTCTCGGTTGCACCGGCAATGCCGACAACGGCAAGGATTCCAGTATTTCCCTCTTTTTTCAGTTCCATAATTTTCCGGGAGAGCAGTCCAATGTCCAGCCGGTGTTCTGCATTGACATCAACGGGGATTACATTTTTATTTCCAATTCCCAGAATACCTCCTGCCTTTCTTAAGGAAAAGTGGCCTCTTTTGGATGCCAGCACAACCGCCCGCTTCAGATTATATGCCTCCAGGGCTTCTGTAATACCGTCATGCTCTATGCCTTGAAATTCACCACAGGGTTTAAAGAACCTGTTTCTTGCCACCCAGAGAGCGGTCATATTGGCGGTGGTGCCTCCTGTGGTAAATGAACCAAGTGATGTGTCCGTACTCTGGACATGGCGCTGGTAAAAAGCATCATCTTTCTTGAAGATCAGGCGGTGAATCTTGGCAAGAACCTGTTTTTCAAGTACAGAGAGCACCTTGGATGTTTCAAGCTTAATGACATTCTGGTTCAAAGCCGCGACAATGGCCTTTAAGTGAACCATGAAAAACGGAATGGCTGAGGTCATGTGTCCCACAAAATAGGGAGATGCGACATTCACCGCGCGGGGAGCGATATGATCTATGATATCGGAAATCACATCTGCAAGCTTTTTTTCAGGATTTGGATAAATCCTTGTATCTTTAAAATTTTCGGTCAACTCCTTCAGGCTGATGGCCTCGGTGACCCCGACATTGCGGTTCAAAAATTCATGGAGGCCAAAGAGTATCTGCTCCATGTATTTCACCAGGGTCTTTCTGCACGCATCATCTTCAGGCCGGATGAAGATTCTCTGGAGTGTCTTCCAGTCGGCTACAAGTTCGGATTTTTGCTTTTTATTGTTCATGGGTTGATTTTTAACATGCTCCTGAAAAAAGGCAAAGTAAAAACAAAATTTAAGAAATTTCAAGAAAAGATCATATTCTGGAATAAAATTCAACTTTTTATTGAAAAGCAGGAAGGGTTTACATATCATATCTGACGATAATTCCGCTTTTTATCGTTGAAAATGTTCTTACACAATGCTTAAACAATGAAGATATCCCCCCTGTGTCTGCCCAATGAGCAGGGCTGCCCCTGGAAAAACACCAGGCCCGGAAAATATTCTAACTCAAGATAGATATTCTAAATCAAGGAAAACAAAATGACACAAAATCTATCGGAAAAAAGGAAAGACTTTCTCAAAAAAGATTTTGAACAAGGTTTCATAAACCACTGCCAGTTCAAGGCAGGGAAAATAGATGACGGCCATTTCCAGTCAACCGTGGTTATCCAGGACCACCACCGGCAGCAGGACGGCTTTGTCCATGCCGGGGTCATGGCGACCATGGCGGACCATACAGCAGGCTATTCAGCCTTTACAACAGTACATGAGAGCTTTCAAATCCTCAGTATTGAATTTAAGATCAATTTCCTGAAACCAGCACATGGAAAAATGCTGGAATGCTGTGCAAAGGTCATCAGGAGGGGCAGGCAGATAATAATTGCCGAGTCTGAGGTTTTTGATATCAGGGAAAATACAAAACAGGCCGTGGCCAAGGCCATTGTAACATTAATGGCAGTACCAAGGGCAAAACTCATGGGAGAAAAAACCAGGCCCCAGCCTGTGAAAAAAAAACAATCATCGCCAGGGGAGACGGGCGGGCGGCGGTTAAATGAACAAAAAAGAGTAGAGCCTGCAAAAGAGCCCCGGGAAAAAATGGAACTTCAAAGATGCCCATGGGCAGAATCAGATCCTGCAATGATAAAATATCACGACCATGAATGGGGGGTTCCTGTTCATGATGACAGGCTCTTGTTTGAATTTCTAATACTTGAAAGCGCCCAGGCCGGTCTGAGCTGGTCAACCATTCTCAAAAAAAGGCCGGCCTATAAAGAGGCTTTTGACAATTTTGAGCCGGAAAAGATAGCTGGATACTCAGACATGGAAATAGACCGGCTGATGGCTGACCCTGATATTGTAAAAAATCGGATGAAAATTAACAGTGCTGTTTCCAATGCCAGGGCATTTCTAAAGGTTAAAAAAAAGTATGGCAGTTTTGACAAATTTATATGGTCATTTGTGGGAGGCAGTCCTGTTCAGAACAGATGGAGCAAGACTGAAGATATTCCCAGCAAGACAGATGAATCAAAGGCCATGGCAGAAGCTCTTAAAAAAAACGGATTCAAATTTGTGGGGCCTGTAATCTGCTATGCCTTTATGCAGGCAGTGGGCATGGTCAATGATCACACAATCCATTGTTTCAGGCATAAAGAGCTTTCTTAATTTTTTTTCCAGCGTTCAAGTTTTTCAAAGGCATTTTCTGCGGACTTATAAATATTTTTCAGGGAAACCGGTTTTTTAAAATAGTCCTCAAAACCGGCTTCCTTACAATTGGCCAGCTCAAAATGAGATGCATATCCTGTGATGGCATAGGCAATAGACAGGGGATTTTGTTTGATGATTTTTCTGCACAACTCAACTCCGTTCATATCCGGCAGGTTTAAATCTAAAAACATGACCAGGATGGTTTGTTGTTCAAGTAGTTCCAGCGCTTCCAAGGCGCTGTTTACGGTAACAACTTCATATCCCTTTGCACAAAGAGCTGATTTCAGCAGCATGCAGATGGATTCTTCATCATCCACAACAAGAATTCGTTTTTCCACTTTAGGTTACCTCCCAGGACTTGCAATAATCAAAGAAACAGGTTAAGCCATCAAAAAAGATTATCATGGACAGATTAAAAGAGTCAAAATATAATATAAACGCGTAAAGATTTCCATTAAAAATTTGACTGTAAAAGACTTCCTGCTCTATGATAGAGAAATAATTAAAAATATTTTTGCCATGAAAACGCATTCTGATTTTCATGATTCGGGTCGCTGAAAAGTCGACCGTGTCCGTTTGTTTCATGACAACGCGCATAAGATAACAATAGATAAAAACGGAGAACAAATATGGACTTTCAAAGTCTGGCATCAAATGCCGGAATTGATGTTGAAGATTTCATCGAAATAGCTCAACTCCTGATTGATACCTCAATTAGTGATATGAATAAAATACGCCAGGGTATTGAATCAAATAATACCGAAATGGTTGCCATGGCCGCCCACTCCATTAAAGGAGCATCCGGAAACATGGGATTCAGCGAAATTTTTCAAACCGCGGCCCAGATAGAGATGAGCGCAAAATCTGAAAACCTTGAGGGCATTACAGAAAAAGTAACTTTAATAGAACAAAGACTTGGCAGTCTTGCAAATGAACTCTCCGTTTTTAACAATTCTTGAAAATCATGGGCAGCTTTCATTTAATCCCAAAAATATTTTACGCTTTTTGGGATGAAATTCCTAAAAAATGAGAATGTTGATATGAAAGGTGTAAAGCGCCGAATGAAGGATGCCCGGTCATTTAGACTTTTCTCAGTCAAGTTCACTGGTTTCATGTCCAAGGGGTCTTGTCATAAGGCGCAGGATGGCATTGGCAGGAGTACTTTTTTCGTATAATGCATGGTACACTTCATTGATGATGGGAAGTTCAATGCCAAGCTTGCGGGCAAGATGATAAACCGACTTTGTGTTCCTTACGCCTTCTGCCACGGTCAGTCTTTTTTCCTGAATCTGCTCGATGGTCATACCCTGCCCCAATTGCTTTCCCACCGTATAATTACGGCTCAGGTCTCCGGTGCAGGTCAAAATCAGATCTCCCACGCCGGACAGGCCGGAAAAGGTGTGGGGGTTTGCACCCATTCTCATGCCCAGGCGCCTGATTTCGGCAAGCCCGCGGGTTATCAAAGCAGCACGGGTATTCAAGCCGAGCCCCATGCCGTCAACAAAGCCTGCGGCAATGGCAATCACATTTTTCACAGCCCCCCCAAGTTCCAGCCCAATGGGATCATCATTTACATATACCCTGAAATAATCCGTGGCAAAGACATGCTGCACCAGCACGGCCGTATCAAGATTCTTTGCACCCACGCTGATTGCGGTGGGAACCTTTGCCGCCACTTCCTTTGCAAAACTCGGTCCTGACAGAACCGCGATATTACCCTCTTTGAGTTCAGGAATACATTCCCTTATGATGCCGAACATGGTCAGATAGGTTTCATCCTCAATCCCCTTTGAGGCAGTTATAACAACAGCATCCTTTGAGATTACCTCCTTCATCTGAAGGACAATGGCGCGCATGTTGTGGGAGGGCACAACGGTCAGTATCATTTCATTGGTCATAACTACTTTTTCAAGATCATTTAAAGGGCTGATTCTTTGGGATAATTTTACTCCAGGCAGGAAAATCTTGTTTTCACCATAAGCCAGAATATCCTCCACCACCTCTTTTTCATAGGCCCATAGATCAACACTATAACCCTTGTCTGCCAGAAGATTTGCCAGCGCTGTTCCCCAGCTCCCGGCGCCTATTACCCCGATTTTTTTAACACTTTGAACGTTTTCCTTCACTATATTTATCCCCATAGGCATCCTGGTGTATCGATTGATGCCGATTCTTTTAAATATTGTTTTAAATATGAAATTGAACAAGGGCCTATTGTATCTGCCATTTTACAGGGATAAGAATAGGTCCTCTTACCGGATCATCCTTGCAGATCAAAGTGGTATTCCTGCAGGGATTTCACCCTGCTTTCTCCCATTTTTCGAGCAGCGATTCCCTTGGCTGCCGCCACCGCCGCAGGAGTGGTGGTGATATGGAGGATATTGTATTTGATAGCGGATTTGCGAATATAGGAGCCGTCGTGCTGGCTTTGTCGTCCACTGGGTGTGTTGACGAGCAGTTGAATTTTTCCATTTTTAATGGCATCAATCAGATTGGGACGGCCGTAGCCCAATTTTTTAACCAGTTCGCACTGGATTCCCTGTTCAATCAGAAAATCATGGGTGCCTTTGGTGGCAAGGATCTTAAACCCCATCTCCCGGAAAAGTCTGACGGGCTCAAGGGCCGCATCTTTGTCACGGTCTGCTATGGTAAACAACACATTGCCTTCAAGGGGCAGGGGTAGCTGGATTGCCTGCTGGGACTTGAAAAAGGCACGTCCGAAAGAGTCGGCCAGACCCAGAACTTCACCGGTTGATCTCATCTCAGGCCCCAGCAGAGGATCTACCTCGGGAAACATGTTGAACGGGAAAACCGCTTCTTTTACGCCAAAATGAGGGATTTTCTGATGCACTAAATTCATAGCTTCAAGTTTTTCTCCAAGCATTAGCTGGGTTGCAAGGCGGGCCATGGAGATATTACAAACCTTGGAAACAAGCGGAACAGTCCGGGATGCCCTTGGATTGGCCTCAATTATATATACGGTATTGTTATAAATGACGTATTGAATATTCATCAATCCAACCACATTGAGTTCCGTTGCAATAGCTTTTGTGTATTCTGTTATGGTTTCAAGATGTTGAAGGGGAATACTCACCGGTGGTATGACACAGGCGGAATCACCGGAATGAATTCCGGCCAGTTCAATATGTTCCATTACACTGGGTACAAAAACCTCTCTGCCGTCTGAGATGGCATCGGCTTCGGCTTCAATGGCATTATCCAGAAATTTATCAATGAGGATCGGACGTTCAGGCGTAACATCAACGGCTGCAGCCATGTAATGTTTGAGCATTTCATCGTCATGAATAACCTCCATGGCCCGCCCTCCAAGGACATAGGAGGGCCGGACCATCAGGGGATAGCCGATGGTATCGGCAATCTTGAGAGCCTCTTCAACATCAATGGCCATGCCGGCCCTGGGCTGGGGTATGCCCAGTTTGCGCATGATTTTACGGAAACGGTCACGGTCCTCGGCAAGGTCTATGGTTTCCGGTGTGGTTCCCAGTATCCGCACCCCGGCCAGGGACAGTTCATTGGCTATGTTCAGGGGGGTCTGCCCCCCGAACTGGACAATCACTCCCTCTGGTTTCTCCTTTTCATAAATGCTCAGAACATCTTCCACGGTGAGGGGTTCAAAATATAATTTATCCGATGTGTCATAATCCGTTGAAACAGTCTCGGGATTGCAGTTGACCATGATGGATTCATAGCCTGCATCGCGGATGGCAAAGGCTGCATGAACGCAGCAGTAATCAAATTCAATTCCCTGACCGATACGGTTGGGTCCGCCACCGAGGACCATGATTTTTTTCCGGTCGCTGACCGGCACCTGATCCGGTGCATTATAGGTGGAGTAATAATAAGCGGCATTTTCAACACCGCTCACCGGCACCGGCTCCCATGCTTCGGCAAGGCCCAGGGAGAGCCTCTTTTTCCGGATTTGCTCTTCAGGCAGATCCAGCAGCCCGGCCAGGTATTTGTCAGCAAAGCCGTCTTTTTTGGCCTGAATCAAAAGATCATCGGGAAGGTCTTGACCACGGTATGGGATAATTGTCTCTTCCAGATCCACAAGCTCCTTCATCTGCTCAATCCACCAGGCCTTGATATGGGTTTTATTGCTGAGATCATCAATATCAGCACCCTTGCGCAGGGCTTCGTACATTATAAATTGACGTTCGCTGCTGGGCTTGATCAGCATGCTCATCAGTTCATCAAGTGACTTGTCATTGAAGTCTTTAGCAAAGCCCAGACCGCAACGGTCGATTTCCAGACTGCGGATGGCTTTCTGCAGGGATTCTTTGTAATTTTTGCCGATTGACATGACTTCTCCCACAGCCCGCATCTGGGTGCCGAGAACATCTTCCACACCTTCAAATTTTTCAAAGGCCCACCTGGGAAATTTGGTTACCACATAATCACCTGAAGGTGTGTATTTGTCCAGGGTTCCGTCACGCCAGTAGGGAATTTCATCCAAGGTCAGGCCGCCGGCCAGCAGGGAGGAGACAAGGGCAATTGGAAAACCGGTGGCCTTGGATGCCAGGGCAGAGGAGCGGGATGTCCTCGGATTGATTTCAATCACCACGACACGGCCGGTTTTGGGATCATGGGCGAACTGAACGTTGGTGCCGCCGATCACCTCAATGGCCTCAACGATATTATAGGCATACTGCTGCAGACGCTGTTGGAGCTCTTCATCAATGGTAAGCATGGGGGCTGTGCAGAAGCTGTCTCCCGTGTGAACCCCCATGGCATCCACATTTTCAATAAAACAAACTGTAATCATCTGGTTTTTGGCATCCCGGACAACTTCCAGTTCCAGTTCCTCCCAGCCCAGGACGGATTCTTCCACCAGAATCTGGTTTACCATGCTGGCAGACAGGCCGCGGGCCGCCACGGTTTGAAGTTCTTCTGGGTTATATACCAGTCCGCCGCCGGTGCCGCCCATGGTATAAGCCGGTCTGATCACCACGGGATAACCAAGTTTTTTGGCTGTTGCCTCGGCGTCTTGAACCGTGTTGACCGTCGAGCTCCTGGGTATTTCAATTTCTAACTTCTCCATGGTCTCTTTAAAGGTTGTGCGGTCTTCTCCGCGTTTTATGGCGTCCACATTAACCCCGATGATTTTGACATCATATTTTTCTAAAATACCGGTATCGGCCAATTCAGATGAAAGGTTTAATGCGGTTTGGCCGCCCAGGTTGGGAAGCAGTGCATCCGGTCGTTCCCTCGCTATGATTCTGGTCAATGCCTTAAGATTCAAGGGCTCGATATAGGTGATGTCGGCCGTGCCGGGATCGGTCATGATAGTGGCCGGATTGGAATTTACCAGTACAATTTCATAACCAATGCTGCGCAGAGCTTTACATGCCTGGGTGCCGGAATAATCGAATTCACAGGCCTGGCCTATAATGATCGGCCCTGAGCCGATAATGAGTATTTTGTTGATGTCGTCGCGTTTTGGCATAAACCTTCCTTTGCTGGGTTTGTATGTTTATAATTTTTTAATATTATTTAATAAAAATGGCATGTTTCATTCCTCGGTTGAGACTTTCTGAATCAATCTTCCCATTCTGGGGGGATGAATTGCAATTCATCCTGATTGAAATTTTATTCTAAGATACTGCTTCCGGGTCGTCAAGGCCTAAATTCTACCTAAAATCTGCAAGCTTCCTTTGGCTGGATATGCAAGATGACAAATTGTTTAGGATAATACGGAGATGAGATTATAAAGACGGTATTTTTTTGGGGTTTTATCAATTATTTGCTTGACATCATCAAGAAAACTGTGAAATTTGTAATTAATAATGAATATGCGGCAAGCTTGGACCACTACTCTGACTGCATATAAACTATCAGTTTTCTTCACATAAACTTTCTTAGAACCGCCATGGGCAGCCCAGGGTTTTGATCCGGTTCTGCCCACAATAAAACATGAAAGTCATATAGGGTTTGCAGGGACTTTCATATAAAACCACTCAACACCGGCTAATCCGGATGGAGAATAGAGTATATGAAAAAAACCGGTTATCTTCATGACATGAGATATTTGCTCCATGATACAGGTATTTATCACCCTGAAGTTCCAGACCGCCTTATTGCAATGTATAAAGGAATTAAGGAAAGGGGCCTGCTTGAGCACTTAACCATAATCCCCGCGTCAAGAGCAGATATTAAATGGATTGAGACTATCCATAAAACCCAGTATATAAGGCGGTTTGAAGAGGTCTGCCTATCTGGGAATACTACCTTTGATGATCCTGATAACTGGATATGTATGGACACCTATGAAACAGCATTTCTTGCGGTGGGAGGAATTTTAGACACCATTAACATGATGATGGAAGGAGCCATTGATAACGCTTTTTGTGCGGTACGCCCCCCTGGCCACCATGCAGAAAAGGATAAGGCTATGGGATTCTGCTATTTTAACAACATTGCCATTGCTGCCCGATATCTTCAAATGGAATGGAATATCAAAAAAATCGGCATCATTGATTTTGATGTCCATCACGGCAATGGAACCCAGCATATTTTTGAACAAGACCCCGATGTGTTTTACTACTCAATTCACCAGCATCCATCATTTGCCTATCCAGGCACAGGAAGGGATTTTGAAGAGGGAACCCTTGCGGGCCACGGCTTTACCAAAAACTCACTGGTACTGCCGGGCCAGGGAGATGATGTATATCAGATGCTCATTCAGGCAGACCTGCTGCCGGCTTTTAAGCGCTTTAAGCCGGAAATCATACTGGTTTCCACAGGTTTCGATGCTCATAAGGACGATGAAATGTCAGATGTTAACCTTAGCACCTCTGGATTCTCCTGGATCATGGAAACTATCATGGAGCTTGCCAATAAATATTGTAATGGAAGAGTCATTTCCATCCTGGAAGGAGGGTATCTCCTTGATCTGCTGCCTGAATTAGCTGCAAACCACGTTGAGATTCTACTTAAAGGATAAAAAAATATCATTCTGGAGGATAATATGTTTGTAAACAATTCAATGGTAAAAAAAGTTATCACTATTGACAAGGACGCTTCTGTATTCGAGGCCCAGGAAAAAATGGCAGCCAATAAGATCCGTCATCTTCCGGTTGTTAAGCCGGACAACACACTGATCGGGGTTATAACCGACAGAGATATAAGAAGCGCCATGCCCTACACCCTTTTGAAATCTCCTGACAACCCTGATGAAAGGGCCAAACTTGCAGAGCTTAAGGTCTCTGATATCATGACTGAAAATCCCCGAACGATATCACCCATGGACACTATTCAAGATGCTCTTTTGCTGATTCAAAAAGAGAGGGTGGGTGCATTTCCCGTTGTAGATAAAGATGGAAAAATAACAGGAATTCTATCTGTCAGGGATCTGCTCAGGGCATTCATCAACGTCCTAGGCATCAATGAACCCGGGGTACTCATAGGCGTACTGGTGGAGGAAAAAATCGGGCAGCTCAAAAAAATTGTAGATGCCATCACAGAAGAGAAGGTATCCTTTGGAAGCGTATTAGTTGCAAGGCACTGGGAACCAAATAAAAGGGCGGTGTTTACCTATCTTTTAACAAACAACATCATGAAGGTGAAAAAAAAGCTCAGATCCATGGGATATACCCTTCTTGACCCCATGGAATGGTATCTGGATCAGCTCCCTGAAGAGCCATGATACCTCATAATTTAAACAACCTCTGCCCTTTGGTTAGGGGTTGTTAATTTAATACTCTCAATCCGGCATCTTTCATAGTGCATCAAAAGTAGTTTACACTTTTTTGAGGGAATTTCCGGAAAATAAGAAAAAATTTTGAAAAAGTGTCAACCATTGAATGAAGGATACCCTCAATCCCTGCAAATTCTCTTCCTCCTGCATCAACTCAGCATTTTTTATTGCTAAACCCCTTATGTTATGGTATCGATTTTGAACCAGTTTTCCCCGAGCCTTTGAAAAAGGCGTTTTATCATCTTACAATGGGACTCTTGAATAAATACAGAGCTGTGCACCATCTGGTCAAAAGGCGGATGCCATCTGTCAAAACCTGTTATTCAAGGGGCTTATCACAACAAAAAAGGAGTGAGGAATGCGGAAATTAATTTGTTTAATTACTATTGCATTTGTATTTGCGGCCTTGTTTTCAACAAGCGCGTGGAGTTTCGGCAGAAAAAAAGTCATCAAGGTCGGCATCAACGCGCCCATGACCGGTGACATTCCCAAGGTTGGCGAGGGAAGCAAGTACGCGGCAATGATGTGGCTTGAAGACATTGAAAAGGCCGGCGGATTAGAGGTGGGCGGTGAAAAATATCCGGTTGAACTCATTGTGGAAGACAACGAATCAAAGGCGGAGTCTGCTGTCAAGGCAAACACCAAAATGATCACCCAGGATGATGTTCTTGTAATTGTGGGCCCCCAGTCTTCCAAACAGGCTGTTCCTGCAGGAGATGTTGCAAATAACTATGAAACCCCCATGATCAGCCCATGGTCCACCAATCCTGCAACAACAAAGGACCGCCCCTATGTATTCAGGGGCTGCTTTCTTGACCCGTTTCAGGGGCCTGTTGTGGCTAACTTCATAACCAAGGAATTTGGTTTTTCCAAAGCTGCTGTACTCTATGATGTGGCCAGCGACTACCCCAAGGGACTTGCCGAATTTTTTAAACAGGCCTGGGAAGAACTTCATGGAGAAGGAACCGTTGTAGCCTATGAAAGCTTTACCACCAAGGATACTGATTTCAGCTCCCAGCTCACAAAGATCATACGCTCCGGTGCCGAAGTTTTGTTTACCCCCCAGTATTACAATGAAGTCGCCCTGATTGTTCAGCAGGCAAAGGATCTGGGCTGGAAGAATCCCATCGTAGGAAGCGATAGCTGGGGTTCTGCTGAAACCATCGAGCTTTGCGGAGAAGCCTGCTACGGCCAGTTTTTCAGCACCCACTATGCCGCAGCCGGTGCCCAGGGCGCTACCAAGGCATTTATCGACAGATACAAGAATACCTACGGGTATATTCCCGATGATGTCGCGGCTCTGACCTGGGACGCGCTCAGGCTTGCCCAGGCAGCCATTGAAGCAGCAGGCAAAATCACCGGAGACATCAAAAAAGACAGAAAAGCGGTTAGAAATGCCCTGGCAAACATCAAGGACTTCAAGGGAATCACAGGTGATATGACCTTTACCGAGGAAGGTGACCCCAAAAAGTGTGCCGTTATTGTTAAAATCAGTGACAAGGGTGAATATGAATTTTACAAATCCATTTGTCCTGAATAAATTTTTTATATAATGCCATGGGCAGACCAGGATTTTGACCCGGTTCTACCCACGAACAATGAATGTAGGGGCGGATTCCATATCCGCCCTAAATGGATTTCATATACCCCCGAATGGATTGTGTATCTATCAATGGGGCGAAAATAAATGGGGCAGAAATAGATTCTGCCCCTACACATTCATATAAATTTAAGAATAACCCTGGTGTCATTCGGTATCATCAACCGGTATTATCAACGGGAGCTGTTTAATGGAATACTTTCTTCAAAACCTGATAAACGCACTTCAGTGGGGCAGCTTTTACGCGGTCATATCCATTGGATATTCAATGGTATACGGTGTTTTAATGCTGTTCAACTTTGCCCACGGAGACATCTTCATGGTGGGCACCTATATCGGGTTCGGCATTGCAACGCTTTTGCTGACACTTTTTTCAGCCATCATGCCGGGCTGGCTGATTTTCATATTCACGGTTATAATCACCATGTTCCTTGCCTCCTTTGTAGGCGTTTTTGTGGAAGTGGTGGGATACAGGCCCCTGCGCGGCGCCCCCAGGGCATCGGCAGCCATAACGGGCCTCATGATCGGCATCATATTTGAGACAGGCAACCTGATAGTCCTGGGTGCCCAGAGATTCAGCTTCCCTCCCCTCATCAAATCAATATCCTACAACGTGGGCGGCATATACTTTACCAATGTAAAAATTCTCATTGTTGTGGTTTCTTTGTTTCTAATGCTTGCCCTGCACACCTTTATTCAGAAAACAAAATGGGGAATGGCCATGCGTGCCATGTCCTATGATTTCCTTGCCGTACCCCTCATGGGGGTTTCCATCAATATTATTGCGCCTCTTACCTTTGCCATAGGCGCGGGTTTAGCCTCTGTGGCCGGAATCCTGTACGGCCAGGCCTACCCTGTCCTTGATCCCTACATGGGCATTCTAATCGGCTGGAAGGCATTTGTGGCAGCTATTCTTGGCGGCAGGGGTTCCATTATGGGCGCTGCCCTGGCAGGATACATGCTTGGATTTATTGAAATATTCGTTGCCATGGTCTTTCCGTCAACCTTCAGGGATCTCATTGCCTACTCCATCATACTTGTCATTTTAACCTTTCGGCCAAGGGGTTTTTTCGGCATGGCCCACAGTGCGAGCCTGAGACTCTAATACGCTGAAGATCATGATCTGATTTTTGACAGATAAGCAAACCAACTGCATCAAAAATTATCATGAAAATCAGCTGTGTCTTCAGGGTAAAATTAAGGAATCCATATCACAACAAAATTGATAACAGGAATGTTTCATGGAAATCAAAAATAAATTTAAGAAAATGTTTTCCGTAATACCCATGGCTGGATGGATATCAGGCAGTTTTGCAGCCGTTTTAATGGAGTATTATTTCGGAGATCTGATATCCTGGCTGCTCTTTCTTCCAAAAATACCCGTGCTTTTCGGCGCCCTGGTTATGCTCAAAGACCCTATGATGATACCGGGAGCCTTGGCCTATGACCTTGTCATTTATGTGCTGCCGATTCTTATTGTGGCAAGGCTCAGCGCGTCCCTGACAAACAAACTGGCAGTCTGGCTGGAAAAAATGCCGGTGTGGCTTGCTACCCTGGTTCATCTTTGCGCCTTTTACGGGGTACTTCATCTCTGGGCATCCATCAACGATTACAGGGTGCTTGTCATCAAGCTTACCATGATATCCGTTATATTGACCATAAGCCTTAATATCATCAATGGATACCAGGGAGAATTTTCATGTTCCCATCCCGGATTCATGGCCCTTGGTGCATATACCTCTTCGGCCCTGACCCTTTGGCTTTTTACCAATGACAAGCTTTTTGGCACAGCGCTTCTGCCCCCGGCCCTTGGCCCATGGCTGTTCCCCCTCACCCTGATTGCCGGAGGAGCAGTGGCGGCCATCGGCTCCCTTGCCGTTGCCCTGCCCTCTTTCAGAACCCGTGGTGATTACCTTGCCATCATCTCCCTTGCCTTCTTGTTCATCGTAAAAAGCGCCATCGAAAATCTTGAGTTCCTGGGAGGCCCCAGGGGCATGAGCAGCCAGCCCGATTATGCCTCCCTTCCCATGGTATTCTGCTGGATGGCCCTTAGCATCTGGATCGTTCATAACTTTGTCACATCCATCATGGGCAAGGCTCTGAATGCGGTCCGGGACAACGAGCCTGCTGCCCTGTCCATGACTGTAAATACAAGAAAAACCAAGATGACGGCCTTTATGTTCGGTGCCTTCTGGGCAGGTGTTGCCGGAGGCCTGTTCGCCCATGTTCTCAGGTATGTCAACCCTGCCACCTTCGGCATTCAGAAACTTGCTGAAATCCTGGCCATGGTTTATTTCGGAGGCCTTAACTCCATATTCGGCTCCATTGTGGGAGCGGTGAGCATCAGCGTCCTTGGAGAGGCCTTAAGGCCCCTTGAACTTTTCAAATGGATAATTATCCCTCTGATTTTGATTCTGGTCATGCTGTTTAGACCCCACGGCCTTATATCCTTTACAGAACTCAACGTAAAAAAACTCATGAGACCCAGGAACAAACCGAACCGACAAGGAGTTGAATAATGGCACCACTGCTCAGAGTTAAAAATATGACCCATTATTTCGGAGGTCTCCGCGCGGTATACAATTTCAGCCTTGAGATAAACCCCGGGCAGATTATCGGCCTCATCGGCCCCAATGGTGCGGGCAAAACCACCGTATTCAACCTGATAACAGGGGTGCATACACCCACGGAAGGCACCATCGAGCTTATGGGAAAGAACATAGTTGGTATGGAAACCCATAAAATCGCCTCCCTTGGGCTGGGCCGAACATTTCAGAATCTCCTTTTATGGCGCCACATGAATGTTCTTGATCACATCAAGATGGCCCACTACTCCCAGCTGACCTACGGCCTGTTCGGAGCCTTTTTCGGAACCCCTGCCTGCCGCCGCCAGGAACGGGAAGTTGAGGAAAATTCTTATAAGCTGCTTGAGATATTTGATATAAAACAATTTGCCCAGCAGATTGTAGGCAACCTTCCCTATGGTGCCCAGCGCCGTGTGGAGATGGCAAGGGCCATGGCAATCAATCCAAAGATTCTTTTCCTTGATGAGCCCACAGCAGGCATGACCCCGGACGAACTGGTCAGAATGATTCAGATCATCCGCAAGGTTCATGAAGATTTTGACGTGGCAATTTTCCTCATCGAACACCGCATGAAATTTGTTATGGAACTTTGTGAGTACATTCAAACCCTGGTATTTGGAGAGGTCATAGCACAGGGGCCGCCCCGGGATATACAGAATAACCCGGATGTGATTGAAGCCTATCTCGGCAAGGAGGATTTGACCTGATGCAGCTTAAAGTTGAAAATTTATCCGTATCATATGATAAAATAAAAGCCCTGCATGGAATCAGTTTCTCTGTTGACGAGGGAGAAATCGTTACCATAATAGGTGCTAACGGAGCAGGCAAGAGCACTACCTTGAGAGCCATCTCAAGGATGATTCCCTCGGAGCCGGGCTCTAAAATAGAATTTATGGGAGAGAGCATCCTAAAATATAACACGGACAAGGTTGTCTCCAAACTTGGCATCTCCCATGTACCTGAGGGCAGGATGATCTTTGGGAACCTTACTGTAACGGAGAACCTGATCCTGGCCTGTTTTGCCAGAAAAGACAGGGACGCAATTGAAATCGACAGAAAATGGGTGTTTGATCTGTTTCCAAGGTTAGATGAGAGAAAAGAGCAGCTTGCAGGAACCCTGAGCGGCGGGGAACAGCAGATGCTTGCCGTGGGACGGGCCTACATGAGCGGTAGAAAAATAATGATCTTGGATGAGCCATCCATGGGCCTTGCCCCGCTCCTGATGCTTGACATGTTTGAGGCCCTTAAAGAGATTAACCGCCAGGGTACCACCATCCTGCTTGTGGAACAGAATGCAAGGCTGGCCCTGAAGTTTGCACAAAGGGGATATGTGCTGGAAAACGGCCATCTTGTTCTCCAGGGAAAGTCCTCAGACCTTCTTGATGATCCAGAGGTTAAAAAGGCATACCTTGGCGCCTGACCCAAAGAAAGAGCTGTCCCTGACCTAAAGATGCAAAGAGTTTATGCCAAATCAAAAATTAAGCCAAACTTTAAAAGCGCCGGTATGTTAATATTACCCATCTACCGGACTTGAAACGATAAAATATGAAATTCAGACCATGTATTGATATCAAAGACGGTAAGGTTGTCCAGATCGTAGGAGGAAGTTTAAGCGAGGGGGAAAAAGACTCAACGCTTACCAATTTTCAGACACTTAAAGCCCCTTCTGAATTTTCTCAGCTTTACAGGAAAGACGGACTTTTCGGAGGACACGTAATCTCCCTTGGGCCGGGAAACCAGGATGCGGCTATGTCTGCCCTAAAAGCCTTTCCAGGCGGTCTCCACATGGGGGGCGGTATCACCCCTGAAAATGCGGCTTTATATCTGGATGCCGGTGCCAGCCATGTCATTGTCACCTCCTATGTATTTTTAAATGGAAAGATTGACATGGAGCGCCTCGGCAGGCTGGTTAAAAAGGTGGGAAAAACCAGGCTTGTGCTTGATTTGAGCTGCAGATCAAGGGATGGAGATTTCTTTATCGTCACGGACCGATGGCAAAAATTTACAGAGGTCACCGTTAATGAGAAAACCCTTGCCGATCTTTCTGATCACTGTGATGAATTTCTTGTGCACGGAGTAGATGTGGAGGGAAAAATGGGAGGGGTTCAGCCCGAACTTGTTGAAATGCTTGGCAGGTATTCCCCTATTCCTTCCACCTATGCAGGGGGAGTCAAGGATTTTTCTGAACTTCAATTTGTAAAGGAGCTTGGCAGAGGCAGGGTGGATCTAACCATCGGCAGTGCCCTTGATCTCTTTGGCGGCTCAATTTCCTATGCAGAAGTCGTAAAATGGCATCATAAAAATGACAGGTGAATTATCAAACATGGAAGAGTTAAGCAGAACAAAAAAAAAGCTGGCAGCACAATCAATGCAAAAACTCGGTGAGAGCCTTGTGGATCTGCCGGAAGCTGAACTGAAGACCATGGAAATCCCCGAAAAACTTAAAGATGCGGTTCGTTTTGCAAAATCTTTAAAAAAACACGGGGCCAGAAGGCGGCAGATGCAGTACATAGGCTCTATCATGCGTGACATTGATCCCTCCCCGGTCATGGAGGCCCTGGATAGAATAACACTCGGCCGCACCATTGCCGCCGGTAAGTTCAAAAAAATTGAACAATGGCGGGATCGCCTGATCACTAATTCCATGGATACAAAAACAGGTTCAAGCTCTGATAAAAACCAGGTTGAAGCCTTTTTGGAAGAATATCCCGATACAGACCGGCGCCGAATATCCCAGCTTGTCAGAAATGCCGTAAAAGAGCTGGAACAAAAAAAAGGCAGTAAATCCTCCCGCTCGCTTTTCAGGTACATCAAAGAGATCATGGAAAAAAATGAGCCTGAGACGCCAACCTGATGTTTCTTCCCACAACTAAAAAAGAGATGGCCGGTCTTGGATGGAAGCAATTAGATGCTATCCTTATCACCGGTGACAGCTATATTGATTCTCCATTCACCGGCGCCGCTCTGATAGGAAAACTCCTTGTCAAAGAAGGTTACAGGGTGGGAATCATTGCCCAGCCCGCCACAGAATCGGACATTGACATAAAAAGACTTGGAAAGCCCATGCTTTTCTGGGGTGTCACATCCGGTGCCGTGGACTCCATGGTCTCCAACTACACGGCCACAAAAAAAAGAAGACAAAGGGATGATTATACACCCGGCGGCATCAACAACAGGCGGCCGGACCGGGCTGTCATCGCCTACACCAACCTCATCAAGCGATATTTTAAAGACACTGCTCCCATCGTCCTGGGCGGCATAGAGGCAAGCCTCAGACGCATCTGCCACTATGATTTCTGGTCCAACAAGATTCGACGCTCCATTCTTTTTGATGCCAAGGCCGATTATCTTGTCTACGGCATGGCTGAAAAAACCATTGTGAAGTTGGCCGGGGCTTTAAAAAATTCCAGGAAAAATAAAAATTTCGGTAAAAACCCGGGGGATGGCAGGAACCCTTTTCCTTTTCCTGGGGAAAAGATTTTAAAAGGCATCAAAGGGCTTTGTTACATCTCAAAAGAACCGTTAGGGGACTATATTGAAATTCCCTCCTTTGACAGCGTAAAAAAGAACAAAAACGCCTTTATCAAAAGCTTTAACACCTTTTACCAAAACATGGATCCCATCACGGCAAGGGGGCTTTTCCAGCAGCAGGATGCAAGATTCCTGGTACAGAATCCCCCCTCTCCCAGCCTGGACACCCGGGAGATGGATAAAATCTATGAACTCGATTTTGAACGGGCCCATCACCCATACTATGAAAAATCAGGCAGGGTCAAGGCCCTTGATACCATAAAATTCTCCATACCCACCCACCGGGGATGTTATGGAGAATGCAGTTTCTGCTCCATTGCCCTTCACGAGGGCAGAACCGTGAGCTGGAGGAGCGAGGCATCCATTTTAAACGAGGTCAAGATTTTAACAGGGCACAGGGATTTCAAGGGCATCATCTCCGATGCAGGAGGCCCCACTGCCAACATGTATGGGTTTGAATGTGATAAAAAGCTTAAAAAAGGTGCATGCCCGGATAAACGCTGCCTGTTTCCCGAACCATGCAAATCCCTGAAACCGAATCATCAGCACCAGATAAACCTTCTTGCAAAAATACAGCAGATCCAGGGCGTAAAAAAGGTATTTGTTGCATCCGGCATACGCTATGACCTTATATTTGCAGATAAAAAACATGGGGGTGCCTATCTTGAGGCCCTGGTAAGGAATCATGTGTCGGGACAGATGAAGGTGGCTCCGGAGCACACGGAAGATTCCATTCTACGCGTCATGGGCAAACCCGGCACCGAATCTTTGCTCAAATTCAAGCATGCCTTTGACCAATTTTCCCGAAAAGCCGGCAAAAAACAGTTTCTGACCTATTATCTCATTGCCGCCCATCCCGGCTGCACCCTTGGAGATATGAAAAAACTAAAACGATTCACAAGGGAAAAACTAAACATCACTCCTGAGCAGGTACAGATATTCACCCCTACCCCGTCAACCTATTCCTCTTTGATGTACTACACGGGAGTGGATCCTTTTTCAGGTAAAAAACTTTTTGTGGAAAAAACCATTCCAGGCAAGGAAAAACAGAAACAGGTTGTAACCGGTTCCGGCAGAACACCTTATTCAAAAAAACGGCCATGAGCTGAAATTAACAACGAATAATGAAAATTCATGATACTGGACAATTACAAAACCGTTATAAATATAAGTCTTCCCCTTGTTTTAAGCATGGGTGCCACCACCGTCATGGAATTTACCGACCGGGTTTTCCTGGGCAATTATTCCCTGAATGCCTTAGCAGCATCAACTCCGGCTGGAATTACCTCCTTTTTATTTGCATCTTTTTTCCTTGGAGTGGCAGGATATGTCAATGTTTTCATAGCCCAGTACACAGGGGCTAAAAACAAGGAAGGGGTTGGAAGCTCTCTCTGGCAGGGGCTTTATTTTGCAATTATAGGAACGTTTTTCATGGCGGCTCTGAGCACGGCGGCAGTGCCTATTTTCGCGATAATCGGACATACAGTTGAGGTGCAGGAACTTGAAGTCATCTATTTTAGAATCCTATGCCTTGGCGCCGGTATCAGCCTTGCGGGTGCCACCCTCTCATCTTTTTATTCGGGCAGGGGCATGACCAGGCCGCTGATGCTGATTAACATGGGCGGCACCCTTTTCAACATACCCCTTGACTATGCCATGATAAACGGAGCCTGGGGCTTTCCCGAACTGGGCATCATGGGAGCCGGTCTGGCAACGGTTGCGGCATGGGGTTTCATTGCCATATCCTTTTCAATTCTTATATTTACAAAAAAAAATAATAATAAATATCAGGTCTGGAGCAACAGGCGTTTTAACCCAGAACTCTTCATGCGGCTTATGAAATTTGGCATTCCAGGGGGTGCCCAGTTTTTCATGGAAATCCTGGTCTTTACCTTTTTCATTCTCATGGTGGGAAGACTGGGTAAAAACGAACTTGCCGTCACCAATCTGGTTCTGTCCATCAATTCCCTGTCTTATATGCCCATGTTTGGATTATCCATAGGCGTGAGCACCTTAGTGGGGCAGGCCATGGGAGGGAAAAACCCCGGGGCCGCGGTAACGGCTGCCACTTCAACCTCCCATATTGCCGCGGCATATGTTTTTTTACTGATTATAATTTTCATCCTGAGCCCTGAGCCCCTTATAAAACTTTTTCTGCCGTCTGAAACCGCTCCTGGGGAAATAGCTGAACTTATAGACATGGGAACCCTGCTTCTCAAGTTCGTATCGGTTTATCTTTTGTTTGATTCCCTGATAATTATTTACACAGGTGTTCTTAAAGGTGCCGGGGACTCACGGTTTGTTATGTGGAGCATGATCCTGACCGGCATTGTTTTTCTTTTTATTCCCCTCTGGTCAGGCATAAACCTGATGGGTATGGGGCTGTATTTTTCATGGTCATGTATCACCGTCTATCTCATGGTGCTCTTTATACTTATTTTCATGCGCTACAACAGCGGTAAATGGCAAAGAATTACAATAATTAATGATAGAAAGTCCGGCTGAAATATGTTAGCAAGTTATAACCATCTGTAATTCCAGATAATAAATCTGGTTCTAATAGATGGGGCACTGGGCTCATACTATTCATGCATACAAGCCATTGTGGTTTGATGCATTTTAAAACTACAATATATTGTTATTTTTTGAGAATATGGAACGGTGTGAGCCCAGTCCCAGTATAATCAAGTAAACGCAACAACTCTGGTGTTGTAGAAAGAACTGATTAGTTCGGCATTATGGTAAGCTTTACCTTTCTGTTCCTGGGTCCATCAAATTCACAGAAAAATATTCCCTGCCAGGTACCAAGAACAATATGCCCATCTTCAATGGGAATTGTTTCCGATGAGCCTACAAGGCTTGTTTTAAGGTGGGCAGCAGAGTTCCCTTCCATGTGTAGATAATCATCTTCCCAGGGCACAAGTTTTTCAAGAGAACTGATAATATCTCTTTTTACATCTGGATCAGCATTTTCATTAATGGTGATTCCAGCGGTGGTGTGCATGGAGTACACATGGGCAAGGCCGTTTCTGATACGGCTTTTGCTTATTTCTTTTTTAATTGCCGCCGTAATATCAATTAGCTGGGTTCTGCCTGTGGATTTTACATTTATAATCATTTATAAACTCCATTGTAAATAATATCCATTGTAATATTTCCTGAAAAATATCGGTTTATCAAAAATATTATATCAAAAACACGTGTTTATCTTTTATTTAGTTATAGGTTATGATTATATATTAAAATATTCTAAATGATCTAAATATATGACATAAAATCTTTACGAAGGCAAAACATTCAATGGCGTTAACCCTAACGCCTCTATCCCGTCCGCAAATGCATTCGGGACTATTTTTTTAATAATATTTGCAGAACCATTTATGTCTGCATTTACTTTTTTTTTGGTACCTGTACGAAACAAACCTCTACTGATTCTTTTCCCCACATAGGAATCATGTTTTTGTACTATAGGTGGAACAGGGGCAGGGAACATGGCTTTATTGCTCCGGCCTGTTCAGCCATTTTAAAAAAATGATTTACCGCGCTTTCTCCTTCCCGGCCCAGCTCCCTTGAAAAATCATTCACATATAGCCTTATATGGGCCTCAATCACCTTACTCTCCAGCTCCTGGGCATGTTTTTTAATATATTGACCAGTTGCATCAGGATGGGTGTCTGCGTAATCAATACTTTTTTTGATAAGCTGTTCGATGGCCGCGGAGGTGTCTTTGTCAATACTCCGTTTTACCGCGATGCATCCAAGGGGTATGGGAAACCCTGTTTTTTCTTCCCACCATTGTCCAAGATCCGCAAGACAGTTCAGCCCTGCACCACGGTAAACAAATCTCCCCTCGTGGATGATTACCCCCGCATCAAATTTATCCAAGCCCCTCCCCAGCACCGCCGGCATGATTTTTTCAAAGGGCATGGGAACGATTTCCGGTTCAAGTCCCGGGTATTTATCAAGAAGATAGAATTTTAATAAAAGGCAGGCCGTAGTGCCAAGTCCAGGCACAGCGATTTTAGGGCGGCTGGGTTTAGAAAGGCTTTTTCCCGGCATGGCTATGAGCAGTGGACCGCAGCCCCTTCCCAATGCTCCCCCGGTTCTGAGAAGCGCATAGGATCCCCTTAATGCCCCAAAAGCCGCATAGGAGAGCTTGGTGACATCATATATCTCTTTTTGGGCATTCTGATTCAGGGTCTCTACATCCGCAAGTGTTGTTTTAAATATTATACCTCCTGTATCAATATATCCATTTACAAGGGCATTGAAGATATAGGTATCATTGGGGCAGCTTGAATAGGCAAGGGTCAAATGTTTCACTTTGGGGATTTTCCATTTTGCCGTTTTAACTGGTCGGGATGAGAAGATTCGAACTTCCGACCCCAGCGTCCCGAACGCTGTGCTCTACCAGACTGAGCCACATCCCGACAGCCAAAAGACAGATATTAATAGATATTTTTTCAGCTCTTGTCAATTAAAAATATAAAATTTTAGTCGTCATTAAATTTTTTACCCATTGAATTTTTCTTTAAAAATAGTGGCATCCCTTCCAGGCCCCACAGATACAATAAATATTGAGACCCCTGACAACTCTTCAATGCGGCTTAGGTATTTTTTTGCATTTTCCGGAAGCTGATCGTAATCGGTAAGCTTTGATGTATCCTGCATCCATCCAGGGTGGGTTTCATATACCGGTGTACAGTTTTCAAGAATTTTTATGCTGGAAGGAAAGTCTTTAATAATCTTTCCGTTGTATTCATATCCCGTACATATCTTAAGCTCATTCAGGTCATCTAATACATCTAATTTAGTGATAACAAGGCTGGTCAGACTGTTGAGTCTCGCCGCGTTTTTTAAAATAACCATGTCCAGCCATCCGCATCTTCTTTTCCTGCCGGTGGTTGCCCCGAACTCGGCTCCTTTTTTCTGGATGGCATCTCCAGTGGCATCAAACAACTCAGTTGGAAAGGGGCCGCCTCCTACCCTTGTTGTGTAAGCCTTAACAATGCCAATAATTTTATTTAGACGGCAGGGGCCTACCCCTGATCCGCATGCGGCATTGCCGGCGACTGTACTGGAGGATGTAACAAAGGGATAGGTGCCGTGCTCTATATCAAGGTGGGTGCCCTGGGCGCCTTCAAACAGGACCTGTTTTCCTTCCTCCATTCCCTGGGCCAGCAAAACAGATACATCTCCTATATAGGGGATAAGGCGGTTCTTTAGTGTTCTAAATTCATCTATTATCCCTTCAGTATCCAGTGTTTCAACCTGAAAATAATGTTCAAGATAAAAGTTATTTTCCTCCATAACGATTCTGATCTTATCTGCAAAAAAATCAAAATCCAGAAGATCGGCAAAACGGACACCCCTGCGGGTTGCCCTGTCTTCATAGCAGGGGCCTATGCCGCGGCCGGTGGTGCCTATTTTTTTATTCCCTTTTTTTATTTCACGGGCTTTATCTATTTCCCGGTGATAGGGCATGATCATATGTGCCCGGTCACTGATTTTGAGCATGTCCGGTGAAACATTTACATTGTTTTTTGTAAGATAGTCGATTTCATCCAACAGTACAACCGGATCAACCACAACCCCGTTTCCGATAAAACATTTTTTCTTCTGAAGTATGCCAGATGGAACCAGATGGCTGATAATCTGTTTTCCGTCCACAACCATGGTATGCCCGGCATTGTTGCCTCCCTGAAATCGTACAACATAATCACAATAGCCGCTTAAAATATCAACTATTTTTCCTTTGCCTTCATCTCCCCATTGGGTACCGACAACAACTGTGTTTGACACTGTCTGCTCCTTTTATTTTGAAAAAAACTTCTGATAATTTCCCTGGTTTCGTTAAAACATACTCCAGATATAACTTCAAGGTTGTGGTTTAATCTTTTATCTTCTGCAAAGTTATATAGTGAACCTGCTCCTCCCCATTTAAGATCAGGAGCACCGAACACAAGCTTTGAGAGTCTTGCGTGAATAATGGCTCCCATACACATGATGCAGGGCTCAATGGTGGAATATATGACTCCGCCGGATAGTCTATAGTTTCCTTTTTTTCGAGCAGCCGCGCGAAGCGCAATAATTTCCGCATGGGCACAAGGATCACAGGATGAAATAGACTGATTGTGTCCATGACCTATGATTTCACCTGAATTATCTACAATAACAGCACCAACCGGCACTTCATCTTTTTTTTCAGCCAGCTCAGCCTCTTTCAGAGCCAGGTTCATGTAATAACGATCACTTTTCATAGGGGTATCTATATTCATGTTTTAATGTTCAGGTCAATTAAATTTATTATTTTTTGACTGAATTTTATATTGACATTTTTGAGCTGAAAGTATATTTATTAAGAGTTTTTGCGCCCGTAGCTCAGTTGGATAGAGTATCTGACTACGAATCAGGGGGTCGCAGGTTCGAATCCTGCCGGGCGCGCCAGTAAATTCAAGGGGTTACAGCCAAGTAGTTGTAACCCTTTTTTTGTTTGGTCTTGCGCTCAAGTCTATCAATTTGAGCACAAAGAAGGGGTGTTTATATCAATTTTCTCTGCCTGCAACTTGATAGCTTCCAACATCTCCTTAAACTGTTCCTTTGTGACTCCCCATTCGCTCATTTAAAAAAAGTATTCTTAATTTTCAAGTTGCAGGTAAATAGACGGATCGAATTTCAAAGCGTGAATGATATCATTTTGTAAATTCGACAACCCCTTCAATAAACGGAGGACAACATTCCCCTCGATATCCAATATGATAGTCAGATTGATTTTAGAAAAAGCTTTCAAGATTTTCTCAGCAGAAGGTTTGGCAGTAGTCTTCTTTCGATTTTCAGGATGCATACCGGACAGTTCTTTTTTTTCTTCCTTCAATGATCGCTGAACAACAAATTCTACCAGAGTCAGTACCCTGACACACAAGGTCAACAGGTATGTCATCCCTTCAATCTGATGATCCTTTCTAACGAACAATGGAGCAATATTCAACCTGCTTTTTAATCTGCTGAAAATACGTTCAACCCGATATTCATTCCGATAGGATAACACAGCATCTTCCAGAGAAAGGCTTTCTTTGCTTACGTCTGTCACAAAAGCTTTCCAGCCAAATCGCATTTTTTGTTCTGCAATTTCTTCTTCGTTCCTTTCAACAGAAATAATCTGGTAACGATTATTTTCGACAACAGTTTTCTCCCGATTAGCAGCGCCTCGGCCCTTACCGACATACTTTATTTTTTGATCAACCTGGTATTCATATTGAGTTATCAGTAGCCCAACTACCTTGTGGGATTGCAAAATTTTAGTAATGGCCGCCGTCAGTTGAGATTCATCACTTATTTGACGCTTGCCTCGCCCTCTTTGGGGTGTTAATGCTTCAATTTTCTCCTGGGCTCTTGTTAATCGATTCTCAAGTCCTGCTGACTGGCTCTTGGCATGGGTTGGGGAATGGACAATCAGTACACGTTCCTCCCATGTCATTTTTTCACCATTTTTTTCGAAAGTCTGGATGCGATCAAGCTCATAGCCCTTGGCTACGAGAAGCAACTCTCCTTTATAATTTTCTCTGAGAATTGTGGTTAATTGATCCTCCTTTTGTCTGGCAAGACCTTCTTTGATCCATATTTTCATTTCATCTGCCGTTTTACCGGTTAACGGCAATGGACATAGATAATGATGCTCTGAAGATACCAGATGAGTCCGAGTCTCCAATGAACTCATCTTACAATCACCCGAGAATAACAAGCCTGTCTTTTGCAGGCTATCCATGACCCGGTTCATCAGTGGGATATATAATACATCATCTGCTGTTTCACCAGAAACCACATCTGAAGCCAAGGGCATCCCCAAGGGGTCCACACAGGCAGTCATCAGTTTTATCTGAGGCAACTTAGCATTATCTTTGCTGTGTCCATATTGAACCAACCCATCTTCTGTGATTTCTCCATCAACAGTTACCGTGGTTGCGTCATTTCTAATAGTTCCCGCTTTCAGATCATATACCTCAAGGCTGCGCTTGTTCAGATCATCTTCAATTTTTGTCCAGTATGCCCGATTGCTTAGATGCTTGAGCAGATGGCCCAAACGATCATCACTGAAATCCAGTTCATTTATTATCTGCCCTGAAAGAACACTCAATGTATGCTTCATCTCCGAGATGTACTCACTCATTGATACTTTACGATGATCACCTTCAGTGATGATATGAGCCATCCATATAACCGTTGTCCATCCCCAACTGAGATCTCTTTGATTGCCGTGTTTGGGAATATGCCTGTCGACAACTTCCTGAATGCCCATTCTCAACATATGGGCTATGAGAAGGGGGATATCATCCACTCGTTCAGTGACAATGCGTATTTTGTCTTTATTTAAAATGCCTTGATCTTCATATGGCATATCGGTTATCATTTCAGCACCTTCAAGCTAAGGTTAAACCTAAAAAGGAGAACTACTCACTGCCGCACAAAGTATAATGCATTTTAAATTTTACAAGCCCACATTGATAATTAATCTTTTCAATTTAAAATGAGCGAATAGGAAGTTGTGAGCATACCCTTCTTAAATAATGATTGAAGCAATTCAATTTTACCTTTAATCTCACCTTTAAGCATGCCTTCATTTATATAATGTTCTGATATTGTGGTTGCGGTAAAGCTCATTTTGACCTCCTTTTTAATATTTTCAACTGTCTCTTCAGGCAATTGTTTATAGGCATTTACCCACTGCTCAATCAGAAGTTTTTTATCATTATCAAGCTGATCTTCCATTCGACCCGTCCATATTCTTTTTCAATTACTTCGCTCATGATTGCAAGATATTCTTCCGAAATAGAACCAGCAAAACGCAATAAATTATTTTTTGTTTTATCAGCTTCATGATCTTTTTTTAGTTTCTTGATATAATTTAAAACTTATTTTTGCAGATGATATGGAAGGTAGTTTATATTACTCATAACCTCAGCCATTAATGTGTTTTCCATGATTATATCCTTTTTGAAACCAGTTGATTAGTTGTCCTTATGTATCTTTGAGTATTTCATCAATTTGTTCCTCATTATAGTCAAAGATATACTCTTTTTCCTTTTGCAGCTTTTCTATAGAGATACAATGCAGAGAGAAATTTAACCTCCTGCGTAAATCCATCTTTTGTTTCTTTTATGGATAAGAGGATATTTTCCTTGATTGGAAAAGAGATATTTACTGTTCTTTCCTGCATGGTGTAATCTCTTTTTTTGATATGGATTTAACAGGCAGTCTCCGGTTCTTTCCAGTCTCGAATATCAATTTTTCCGGTTACAACTTCGCTGATTAGTGCTGTGCGATATTCCTGTAATAGTTCGATTTCTTTTTTGGTTTTGGTGGCCATCGTATCGATGCGGGTGGTTTCATTTTCAAGATATTTTATGATTTGTTTTTGTTCATCAATTGGTGGGGTAGAAATTTTAAGATTATTATATTTATCTGCACCGATGTTTTGTATAGTGGCTTTAATAAAAATACTGTTTTTCCAACTTTCATATGCACCTGAAAGAGTAAATAAATATAAATATTTGGATAGAATTTTATTTTTGTCTGCTGTTGCCTTTATTAAATATCCTGCAAAACATGCTTGACCTTGATAATTAACAAATTGATAAGTTTTTCCAACAGTGGTGTTAAGTGCCACAATAAAGTAACCAGATGAAGGCAAAAATTTTCAGAATAAGTTGACCAAAAACAAAATATATCAGATTAAATGGCCCTGGGATCAGGGTTTTTTTTATAAAAAAAACAGGCGGAGAGAGTAGGCGCTCTCATCCGCCCTAAAAAATGGGGGCTGACAGCCCTCACAAACACCGGGACATGATACAATTTGTTGATGTAATACTCAAGGAAATCTTTGATCAAGGCAAAAATTATCAATGGAACAAACCCTCGGAATGCCCCAGATGCAACTCAAGAGGTAAAATATGGAGCCATGGATATGTCAGTGCTATTTTTGCCGGTTTTATCCTTCCCTTATTTTTAAAACGTTATCGTTGTCAGGATTGCGGTTGCGTGATCACCATGAGACCGTCAAGCCATTACAGCCGTTTCCAGTCCTCTTGTGAAACCATTCGCTCATCCCTTCAACATCGAATAAACACCGGCAAATGGCCTGACTCCGGTGATGGGGCGCGAATGCGTCACTGGCTCCGGAATTTGAAACACCAAGTGATGGCCATTTTAGGGTGTTCGTGGTCATCCGGGCTGATGGTGGGCTATGAAAAACTGATGAAGATGGGTCGGAATCCAGTGAGCAGGTCCATTTAATCGGGCATCATAATCAAAAAAAGCCCACTCCAGCAAAGTCTTCCTTTGAAAATGGTTTGAGAAGCAGATATTCAGGGTCAAACCAACATTTAAAGGAGGTCTCATGGACGAAAAACAAAAAATAGATGTTGCGGTATTCCGATATGGAGTTATTCAGGACTTTGTAAGCGGGATTGAACTGGAACATGGCAACCAGGAACAACTTTTTCAGGAGAAGTGCGCCCGCAAATGGCTGATTCCTTTTTCCAGGAAAACCAGTATCAGCCGCAGTACGTTAAAACGCTGGATAAACCTTTACCGTTCCAGCGGTGGAAAACTTGATTCCCTTTATCCCAGTGACAGGTGTTGATTACAATATTATTTCTTCAAATTTTCCCTATGAATTTGCAAATTATTTTGCCCGCTGATATGCGTATATTCAGTTTTTCAATGTAAGGATGCCTTTCTGGCATTTGGACTTCCTGAACGTCTTTATGTCGATAATGGAGCGTCTTTCAGTTCTGATTTTTTGGCCAAAACCTGCGCATTATCCGGTATTTCACTGATCCATTCAAAACCCTATGATTCGCCTTCCCGTGGAAAAATTGAGCGATTTTTTAGAACGGTGCGGGGCCGGTTTTTATCCGCCCTTACCGAAAAACTGACATTGGAAGAACTCAATGCAGCTTTCGCCGTCTGGCTGCATGAAGATTACCATCATAAACTGCATACCGGCATAGATGAACGCCCCATTGACCGGTATCACAGGTCTGCCGGCCACACCGATATCACCCGGCCGACCAAGGCTGAATTGGATGAAATATTCCTTGTACGGCATGAGCGGGTAGTCAACAACGATGCGACCATCAGCTTTAAGGGGAATATTTTTGAAGTCCCTACCGCTTATATTCGGCAGCGTGTTGATGTTCGTCATCCTGTGGATGCGGATCAGGAACTGTATCTTTATGACAAAGATATCCGGGTCTGCCGCCTCAAATTCGTTGATAAGCGTCAAAACGCCAGGACTTTCAAGCCCAACCACGCCCAGGCAACCATTTCTTATGCCAAGGGAAAGGTGCGCAAATGAAAGATCTCCTGGCCTGGTTCGGCTTTAAACACTACCCGTTTGACAAGGAAATTAAAACCGCTGATGTCGTTGATACGTCGATATTTACGGAAACCCTTGCCCGCTTCGATTATATGAAACGCAGGGGCGGTATAATGTTGTTGACAGGGGACCCCGGCGTGGGTAAGACCACTACCATCAGGAAATTTGCAGACACCCTCAATGACAACCTTTTCAATGTCCTTTATACCCCCTTGAGCACTCTTAATCGGACGGACATCCTCAGGCATATCAACGCTTTACTGGGATTGCAGAATCGGTTTACCAAAAGTGCAAACTATCAACAAATCCAGAAAGAGCTTCTCGAATCCAGAGAGCACCGGGGCCGGACGGTGGTTCTCATCATTGATGAAGCCCATTTATTGAAGCCTGGTCCGCTTGAAGAAATAAGGCTGCTGACCAATTTTAAAATGGATTCCTTTGATCCATTCCTGCTCATTTTATCCGGTCAATCCGACTTAAAACGCATGATGAATTTTGCTGTCATGGAGCCTCTGAATCAGCGAATCAGAATGCGATACCATATGACCGGATTATCGGAGCAAGACACCGTCGATTATATTGCATCACGCCTTAAATGGGCCGGATGTACAGCTTTAATATTTAAGGAAGATGCTTTAGCGGCCATACAGGAATACTCATACGGGTTCCCGAGACTGATCGGCAATATCTGTGAAGAGGCCCTGACCTATGCCATGTTCTGCGATGCAAAAACAGTGGATGCGGACATGATACTGAAAATCAAGACCACTGATGACATGCCCGCCAATTAGCTGTTGCGGTAAAAACGGCAACTCAAATTTTTAATATGGGGGAGGAGTATGCACGATAACGAACAGGAGCTTGAAGAAAAAATGCCCAAAATAGTTGATCAGATGGGATATTTGCTGATGGACGTCATTCTGATCAGCTTAAAGTGGGTAAATACTGAAAATCAGATGCTTAAGGAATTGTTTGATATAAGGATGGAAGAATTCAGAGAAGATAGGTATTACAGTTTCGGTGAAACGGACTCAGGATATCCTGGGGAGGAAACCTGACAAGGGATAGCCGGAAGCAGGTGGCATTGAATAAAATGCCCTAATTAGTGAAGCAGGAGCGCTCCTCATTGCCGCTCCTGCTTGTTTTTTATTCAAGCCTTCCTGCTTATGCCTTAAAAAACCCACCACGGACGAGCGCAGCGAGTCCATAGCAAAACATCGGTCAATATAATCTTGTTAAAAAAGGGAAAATTCGTATACCGTTTTGAGAATACATGAGGTTTGAAAACATGCTCCAGTCAAAATAGCTCAGTCACTTGCTAATGGCAGAAAATTCAAATCAACAAAAGTCCGAGATATCAGAACCACATATCCGCCTACTGTAAAACTAACGGGAAAAGGAAACAAAACAAGGATCGTTCCTTTAATGAAACCGATGACGGAGCTTTTAAAGTCGTATCTGAAAGAGAATCGCTTATTGGCTCCCCATACGTTCGATTACCCTTTGTTCAGCAACCGGTCAAAAAACAAGCTCACCAGAGCTGGAGTTGCGTATGTTGTAAAAAAATATGTTACCATCGCAATAAAAGAATCACCCGAATTGTTTCCGAAAAAAGTATCCCCCCATTGCTTTAGACATTATGGTGAGTGATATAAAATGGTGAGTGATTGAGAACGATGTTGTGAATTCAGCCATTTAGTCGGTGTCAGAAACAAAACTCTCCCCATTTTCCTTTTTTAATTGCTAAGTCTCGGATTTAATCATTCTTGTAAAGCAAGTTAGAATATTAACTTCAATACGAGGAGGATGATTATGGTAGAAAATCAAGACATAAATGGTGCAATTTCAGCTATCATGGAATCTATGAGACTGCAGGGGACTTCACCGGGCAGGCTTAAAAATTATGAAAACGCATACAATGTATTCGAACGTTATTTGTCAAAAAACTGTATTGCCAGGATTGATGAAAAAATCTGTTTGGAATACGTGCACACCAAAACTGGCAAGCGTTTTGATCGCTTCGAGTGTGTCATATCAAATGCCAGGGTCGACTACCGTATGCGGCCATTGCTCCTATTGCTGCGTTATCTGCAAGATGGAAAATTTCACCCTGATGTTCGGAGGACGAAACCGTCCTTTGTTTGTCCGGTATGTTTCAAGTCTGAATATGAAGCTTTCTGTGAAGAACTGGTTTATCGTGGATACAGCCAAGCAACAATAGAATCAAACACCAAAAAAGTGCAATGGTTGATAATGTTCATGGCAACGCAAGGCATTACATCGACATCAGATATTACCATCCGGCACATTGAAAATTATTTAAAAACCATAGAAAACAAAACTGTCAAGTATGTTGGCGTTTTCTTATATGTCTTTAGAAATTTTTTTTCATTTCTATATGAACGAGGATATATCGTAAATGATTTAGCCCCAATGCTCCCAAAAGTACGCACTTCCCGCAATGCTTCGATCCCATATGTTTGGTCAAAAGACGACATTAAAAAACTACTCTGTGCAATAGACCGGGAAGATCCTAAAGGCAAGCGGGATTATGCAATACTTTTGATTGCTATCCGGCTGGGTCTCAGGATTGGAGACATCAGGAGCCTGAAAAAATCGTCGATAGACTGGAACCGGAAAACAATAAATTTAAAAATGACTAAAACCGGTCAACCCATTGAATTACCGCTATTAAAAGACATCGGCTGGGCCATCATCGACTATCTTCAAAATGGTCGTCCTATCACAATCAGCGAATGCCTATTTGTGAGGCACAGAGCACCTTTTAATGCATTTGGAGGCCATAACGGCTTTAACAAAGAATTACATCGATATATTCTGAAAGCCGGCCTGAACATACCTAAAGGTCAACGGCATGGGATGCATTCATTGAGAAGCACATTGGCGGGGAACATGCTTGAAATCAAATCACCTCTGCCCATCATTTCGGAAACACTGGGGCATCAGTCTGTCAACACTACAAGCATATACCTGAAGATAGACATTGAAGGGCTGCGCAAATGTGCCCTTGACCCGGAGGAGGTGTTTGCAGATGAAAACAGTCTATGAATGGAAAAGCGGATTTGCAGAAGCAGCCCAGAACTACATTTCACTCAAGCAGCAAACCGGATTGAAATTTGAAATCCAGGAACGTTACTTACGTCACTTTGACACATTTTATTACAGAAACGGCTTTGAAGGAACCATGCTGACAAAAGAAATTGTAAACGATTTTATCTATGACCCAAATGAACGCCCAGTGTCACATTACAACAAAGAAGTGCTGATGCGGAACTTCGCAGTATATCTAGCTGACAGAGGCCACCATGCATATGTGACGAAAGTCAAAACGAAACTTCCACGCTGCAAATTTGTTCCCCACATCTTTACGGATAATGAAACCCGCCGGATGTTCAAAGCCATAGACAATTATCCGCAGGCACAGAGGTCCTACAGGAATACGGTCGATCCAGTGCTGTTCAGATTTTTGTATGGTACAGGCGTACGCATTTCCGAGGCGTTGAACCTTGTTCTCAATGATGTAAATGCAGAATCCGGAATCGCCACAGTCCGCGCTGCAAAAAACATGAAAGATCGATTGATTCCCATGGCTGGTAGCCTGACAAAACGTATTATCAATTTTATGAATAGTTTCCATCGGTACAGCGATAGTCAAATGTGGCTTTTCCCAAGTTGTCACAATGGGACAATGGGCCAAATGGACAAGAGCACAGCATACAATCATTTCAGAGATTATTTGCTTATGGCTGACATTCCTCACACAGCTGTAGGCCCTAGAATTCACAGTTTCCGCCATGGATTTGCCGTCAAATGCCTTAAAAAATGGGTTTTAGATGGAAACGACCTAACTGTCTTGTTGCCATACTTGTCGGCGTACATGGGACATTCAGACTTCCGCGCCACTCAATACTATCTACGATTGACATCTGATCTGTATCCCGAGATCGTTCGGCGCGTTGAAGCAGAATTTGGATATGTTATACCGGAAGGAGAGATCATTTATGAAGAAAGCTGATTTACCATATTACCTCACAAATTTCCTTGGCAAATATCTGCATGGTGAAAAGAATTTCAGTCGACACACTATCCAGTCTTATTCTGTGACTTTTAAACTGCTGCTTTCTTTTTTCGAACAGACCAAAGCGATCACTCCTGAGCGCCTGTCCATGGAAGATTTGACCTATAGCACGATCGTTGATTTTTTAAACTGGATAGAATTTACACGGAACTGCACTGTGTCGACAAGAAACCAGCGACTTGTGGCAATTCATTCATTTGTCAGGTTTGTACAAAAACAGTCTCCCAAAAATTTACTCGAATTTCAGAAGATACTGAACATTCCTGATAAAAAGTGTGTAAAAACAGTTGTGCCGTTTCTGACTGGTGAAGAAATGAAAATGCTGCTGTCAATGCCTGACGCTTCAACTAAAAAAGGGTTTCGGGATATGGCACTCATGGCCGTATTGTACGACAGCGCTGCAAGGGTACAGGAAATCATTGATCTGAAAGTTAAGGATTTACGATTGGATAAGCTTGCTGTAATCACTTTGCATGGTAAAGGTCAAAAGACTCGCCATGTTCCAATCACAGAGAAAACAAAAAAACTCTTGGAATCACATTTACAGTATAGTTCGAGCAACAACGGAGTCAGCAGCGGCGAACGGTATGTGTTTGTGAACCAAAGGAAACAGCAGCTTACACGTTGGGGCATCTCTTACATCTCGTGTTCGACAGTTGTAGGATCATTTTTTTGAAAAATAGCCTAAAATCCTAATAAAATCAACGAAAAACTAATTTTTTGCTTCAAAATATGTAGGCACACGAACGTATTAATTTGCCTTGACTTACAATAAAATACATGTTTTTATAGTGGGCATGTATGTACGCACAATAAAACGAAAAAATAAAGATGGGTCGGAAGTTGAATATATTCAGCTTGCCCACAACTCCAGACATCCTGAAAAAGGGTATTCCCGGGCTGAGGTGATCTACTCCTTCGGGCGTCGGGATCAGTTAGACATGTCTGCTATCAAGCGTCTTGTGGGCAGCCTTTGCCGATTTGTCAGCCCTGAAGATGCTCTTGAGCTTGAAGCCGAAGCTCATGATCTCAAATTCATATCCAGCCGCCCCGCGGGTGGAGCGTTCCTGCTCAGAGGGCTGTGGGAGCAATTGAGCATTGATAACTGCATCACAAAACTTTTGAAAAACCGGTCACTCAGCATTCCAGTGTCATCTGCTATCTTCGCAATGGTGGCAAACAGAGCGCTGGCGCCTTGTTCCAAGTTAGGTGTCGAAGAGTGGGCGGAGAAAGATGTTTTCCTGGATAATGAAAACAACATTCAGGTACAGCACCTGTACCGCAGCATGGATTTCCTTCTTGAGCATGAAAATGCTTTTCAAGAAACCGTATTTTGGTCCACAGCCAATCTTATGAATCTTACTGTCGATCTGATATTTTTTGATACGACAAACACATATTTTGAAATTGAAGAACCAGGAGATTCAGAGTTAAAAGCCTATGGTAAGTCAAAGCATAAAAGAGATGACTTGCCCCAGGTTACCATTGGACTTGCGGTGACGCGGGAGGGTATCCCTGTCAAGTGCTGGGTCTTGCCAGGTAATCAGAACGATGCTAAATGTGTCGATCAAGTTCAACGGGATATGAACGACTGGAAACTCGGTAATGTCATCTGGGCCATGGATCGCGGCATGACCAGCGAGGAGAACCGCCGCATTCTCCAAAAGGCCGGTGGCAACTATATTCTTGGTGAAAAACTCCGGGGTACCAATATCAATATGGAAGCCTTGAACAGAGGGGGTAGATTCAAGGTCATCAAGGAAAATCTTCATATCAAGGAAGTCTTTGCGGGTGAAGGCTCAGGCCGCCGCCGTTTCATTATTGCGTATAACCCGGAGCAGGCTAAGTATGATAAACAGGTACGCGACAGAAACCTTGAGCGCATTCAAATTGAACTTGATGCGTTTGAGAAGTATACCGGCAAAAAGAAGGAAAGAATGAAGCATGAACTTCTATCTCACAGGTCGATGGGGCGGTACATCAAGGAGCTCAAGTCAGGTAAACTGAAAACAAACCGTGCCAAGGTCAAGGAAGAAGAAAAGCTGGACGGGAAATACTTATTGAGCACCAGCGATAAGAGCCTCTCAGCAGAAGATGTCGCCTTGGGCTATAAGCAGCTCATGGAAGTCGAGAGGGCTTTTCGCACCATCAAAAGCACCCTCGGATTGAGACCGATATACCATACAAAGGATGACCGCATCCGCTCACACGTCCTGCTTTGCTGGCTGGCATTGTTGCTGGTTCGCATAGCAGAGGTCAAAACCGGCATGACCTGGGATAGAATCCGTACTGAGCTTGAACGACTTCATCTGGGAAAATTTTTGCATAAAAAAAAGTGTGTACTACAGCACACAGAATTGACAAAAACTCAACGTAATATACTGAAAAAGCTCAATATAGCCCCTCCTAATAGAATAAAATCCATCAAAAAAACACCTTAATTTTGTAGGCACTACACCATTTTTGCGGACGGCTGTATCCCTTTGTTGACGCACGTCTTCAGATTTTGTATACCTACGACTGTCGAACACGAGTTACATCATTAACAAGTATGTCGGTTTGGCAAAATCGTGCGATAATTTCAACGTGCGTTTTTCCATCACGCCACATGTATTCCGGCACAGCAAAAGCGTTCATTTACTTCAGTCCGGAGTCAATTTGATCTACATCAGAGATTTTCTTGGACATAGCGATTGCAGTAGCACCCAAATTTATGCCAAGGCTGACACAGAGACTAGAAGAAAAGCGCTGGAGGCGGCATATGTTGATATCCTGCCGACAACTGAACTCCCGGATTGGTCTGATGATAAAAACCTGATGGACTTCCTTATTTCGCTTGGCCGTCAATGATAAAATGGTGAGTGAATCGATGAGCAATGTGCTTGTTTGGCTGGTTTGCTGTCGTCACTCACCATTTTATATCACTCACCATAATGTCTGAAATGGGGAGCTCCCCATTTTAGACATTCAAAAGCGATGCATCTCCTGCAGTCCGGGGTTAACCTGATTTATATACGTGATTTCCTTGGGCACGTCGATATCCAAACGACTGAAGTTTATGCAAGAGTCGATGGAGAAATGAAAAGAAAAGCCCTGGAAAAAAACAGTCATGGCATTATATCGGATAAGATGCCGGCGTGGCAGAATGATAAACAGCTAATGAACTGGTTAAAAAATCTTGGCAAATAAGGGGAAATATAATGGAAAGTTGCTTCTGAGTTCAGTTGGCAAATAATTAATATCTACGCACGTTAGAGATGTATTCTGATATCAACTTTTCATTATCCTAAGCTTTCCATAACCTTTCTAATGTGAAGCTTCACATTAGAAAGGAAAAATTGAGCGTTTTTTTAAAACCGTGCGCTCACAGTTTCTGCCTGGATTTACCGGCAGCACCATTGAGGGCCTTAATGAAGGTTTTGCTGCCTGGCTGGAAGAGTACAACAACCGCAATCACTCGGCCACCGGCAAAAAGCCGCTACAGTGGTTTGCCGACGGTATGGAATGTATTCGTTCCACCCCTGCTGACTTGCGGGATTATTTCAGGAAAAAAGTCCAGCGAAAAGTTACCAAAGACCGTATCATCATGCTGGACAATCACATTTATGAAGGGCCGGTGGAGCTTATCGGTAAAAAAGTGGATTTGCTTTTTCATGAGGGGGGCTACGATCAGGTGGAACTCAGACATGGTCAAAAAACCTACGGGATTTTAAAACCGGTGGATGTACATGTAAACTGCCGCATCAAGAGGGACAAAAACAGTAACCCTGTGGTTGAAGTGGACAAGCCAACAGCTCAAACCGGCGGGGTATGGGGAGGTGCTTCATGAGTGTCAACTCCCATCGTGTGTTCTTTCAACTGCACAAAGAACCTTTTACAGCCGATATCGCCCATAAGGATATTTTGAAAACCAATGAAATTGAAGAAGTGGAAAACCGCATCCATTATGTCGTCAATTTAGGTGCCATCGCCTTGATTACCGGAGATATCGGCAGCGGTAAATCAACGGCCCTTCGATATGTTTCAGGGAACCTGCAGCCTTCGGAGTACCGTCTGATTCATGTAACGGCCTCAAATGGTTCCATCCTGGAACTCTATCGTAATATATTGGGGGAATTGAACCTGGAACCCACAGGCACTTCCCGGGTGGCTATGGTTCGAAGGATAAAGCAGGAGGTGCTTGACACAGTGAACAAGAAAATGAAAATCCTGCTGATCATTGATGAAGCTTCCCTGCTGCGGCTGGAAGTTTTTACGGAACTGCATACCCTGACCCAGTTTGAGGGCGACTCAAAGCCCTTTTCTGCCCATGGTTCTGGCAGGACAGGCCAACCTGGTGGATAACCTCAAATACCGGTATGCCATGCCCCTGGCATCCCGGGTGGTGGCAAGATGTCATCTGCAGGGGGTGAACCAACAGGGCATGGAGGATTATCTTTTGCATCATCTAACCATTGCCGGGCTTGAGAAAAATTTATTTGAACCGCCTGCCATTACCGCAATTCATCAAGGTTCAGGTGGTTTGTTCAGAAAGGCCAATCACCTGGCCAGAGGCGCTATTATCACGGCTGCACGAAATAAACAGAACCTGGTAACCGCTGAACATGTCCGCGTTGCGGCAAGTGAAATCTTCTAATTTCTATTTAAATGGGCCCCGGATATTCCTTCCGGGGCATTTTTATCCATGGAAAAACTATTTTGGAAACTGCGCCGTTTTTTCAGCAGCACATGCCGCATGGCGGTGCTGGACATGGCCGCCGGCAAAAGATGGATCATAGATTCTGCTTACCGCAATATCCACTATCTCAAGGCTGAAAATGTTCGCGACAGGCACATTCTCATCCAGCCGGTGGAACAAGACACATATCTCATGGCCGACGATATCACCCCTGAAATTTTGCAGCGACACCACAAATTATGCAACGGCACCTGGAAACCAGGCAGGATGGTGGTGGAAACTTCCCCTGAGAATTTTCAGGTGTGGATACATGCCCATCGCCCATTACCACTTGAAGAAAAACGACACTGGCTGAAAAAAATGAAATCCGATCCCGGGGCAGATCCCTGCAATAGATGGGGCAGATGCCCGGGCTTCAGGAATCGAAAAGAAAAATATCGTGATACCTCCGGCCATTATCCCCTGGCAAGGCTCATCTGGGTCGACTGGAAACAGACAGCATAAATCCCACCTCCCATTCTTGCTCAGGACCAACACAAAACCTCACCCCTTTCCCCTCTACCCCTGGAGGGGGGCGTGTGTCGTCTTCAAAATATTTCCCGATGTTCTTATAATCGCAATGATGAATCTGCCACTGACTTTGCTTATGCCACGGCCCTGTTTCGAAGGGGAATGCATCAAAACGATGTAAGGTGTAAGCTTTTGGAGTATAGAGATGACTGGAAAAATCATGCAGGGCAGAGACAGAAGGAGGCGTATTTAAATAGAACTCTTTACAAGGCCAGAAAAATTGTTGAATCCTCTTGAAAGCCTGACTTTATGAGTATAAGGTTGTTTTGATAAATGTACCATTGTGTATATGGCTCATTCATTGTGAAAAAATTTCAAATTGGTCAAAATAATCAAAAAATATTTGTCCATTTATTCTGACATTCAACACTTGAAATGGTGTTTCCGCTTGTAAAACTCTTAGATTATAATAATATGGCAGAACTGGAAAACAATTCCAATCCCTTTGCCGTTGTTGTAATGGCACACTTAAAGGCAAGGCAGACTCGTCACAACAATAATGAGCGCTATGAATGGAAATGGCATTTAACACTTGAGCTATATGAACGCGGTTATGACAAACAGGATGTGATTCATCTTTTTCTGTTTATAGACTGGGTCATGACACTCCCGGATGAGTTGAAAAAAAGTTTTTCCCAAAGACTGCTTGAATATGAGGAGAATAAAAAAATGAGATTTGTCAGTAGTGTAGAAGAATATTGCATGGAAAAGGGCAGGAAAGAAGGCTTGGAAAAAGGCATGCTTTTAGAAGCCCGTGAAATGGTTGCCGAAGCCCTTTCTGCTAAATTTTCAGGCATTCCAGAATATATCATGAAACGTATTTCAACGATTGAAGACCGCAATCTTTTAAAACAATTGCTGAAAAAGGCTGTTTTAAGCCCGTCAATTGAGCAGTTTGAACTGGAATTTCAGGATTAAATAAAACTGTCTTTTGATACCATGGCTGGCGGCATTACAAAATATAGCTCAACTCTCCTATCTTTTATGGGGTTCCCCCCAACTGTGATGATGCGTTGGAAAAAGAAAGACCGTCATTCAGCGATTATTCAACAAGGTTCATAACGCCGCCATAGTTCCCTTTTTTTGATTTTTGTCAAATACTCTCTTTCAAGAATCACGACAATATTTTTGTTGTGATTCAATGCTTTTTTTAAGTAAAAGCTCATATGCCTGATCGGAAACCCGTACCGGGCATCACGCTGGTTCTCTTTAAGCGGTGAAAGGTTGAGCACGGCTCCAACCTGCTTACTATTATCTTGATAAAATTCAAAATAACACCCTACCTGAAAAAAAATAATATCACCCTCAAATGTTTTCTGGAAATAGCCGTATTGCTGCCTTACCCTGTGCAGACCGCCAGGGACAAGATATTTCCGCTTGATCTTCATTTTTTCCGCATCCAGTTCAAAATAGCGGGAAAGAAAAGAATATCTGAGCCAGACAGCCTTGACGAGTTTATATGAGTTTGCATGTTTAAAATGCCCAAGATATGAGGAAATAACGGCAAAAAGTTCATCAAGCTTATCCCTGTCAAAATTATATATACAGCCCATTCTTCCTTTATATATAAGCTCTCTTTCATAAAATGACAGCTTTTGACGAAGGTTTCCAATAACACGCCTGCGCACAAGACGGTAATTCCCCCTGATGATATAGCCAAGAAAATTGATCCCGTTAGTTATTGGCTGGAGTTTACGTGCAGTCTTGTTCAATTCAAGCGCAAGCTCATATTCAAGAAATCCTTTTATTGAATTCTCCCAGTTCTCAAGCTGTTTTATACTGCTTGACAAAAGTATAAAATCATCACAATAGCGCACATAATGCCGGCACTTGAGACTATGCTTAACAAATTGATCAAGGCTGTTCAGATACACGTTGGCAAAAAACTGGCTGTTGAGATTCCCGATGGGCAGGCCCCTGCCATGGGGGGCATGAAACAGGGTCTTATGGGAGGGAAGCCGTTGCGCAAGTCTCAGGTCTCCCCTCATCACAGGATTAAGTGTACAGTCGTGGAAAATAAGCAGTTCACTGAGCCAGAGAACATCAGGATCAGGGCATTTTCTGCGGATAAGACCAAACAGAATCTCCTTGTCTATGCTCATAAAATAATTTTTGATGTCAAGCTGAAGATAGAAAGCTCTCTGTCTGCCGTTAACGGTAACTTGTCGAATGAATTTCTCAAGGCGGGCAACTCCCCGATGGATGCCTTTTCCTTTACGGCAGGCATAGGAGTCATGGATGAAGCCGGACAAGAGCCGGCGGGACAGACGCACAATGTTTATCGTCGGCACGCTCCCCAGGGAAAAGGCTTTCACCTTTTGCATGAGAATTCAGGCCCTCTCTTTTTTTTGCATGACCTTAACCATCCTTCGTTCTGTCTGCTTATATCTGTCACTCCTTCTGCGGCAAACTGAAAGGCACCAAAGCTTTTAAAGGCCTTTGTCTCCTTGCACAGCCGAATTATGAGCAACAATTCTTCCAGACCACTGCGAAGCTGCAGTAGGTGGGGCATCTTATCCCAGCTTGAATTTGCCTCGATAATAATAAGAACAATTCCCCTGCTGCGGTTCCGCAGTTCCGTACCCAATGTATATTTGTGATAACGGGAAAAACCCGTCACTACTTTTTCAAAATGCACGGCCAGATCAAAGGCTTTTTTGTAGATGGGTAAATGTTCGTATCGTGCCATTTGTTTTAATGATCTCTAACAGCAAAAACTCAAAAAAAATCGACAGGGGGCACGCCCCCTGTACCCCCCGCCAAAAATCCAGCCAATAAGATATTTACCGTTGATTTGCAGTACTCGGCAAATAAATAAAAAAATAATTCAAATCACCAAATAATCAAACGCGTCTTCCTTTTCGCCTGCTCAAACCTGAAAAACCAAGAAGACCAAGACCCAAAAGAAAAACTGTCCCAGGCTCGGGAACGGAAGACGCTGAAACTTGTCCGCTGCGAACGGCTAAACCGTAACCACTGCTATACTCGTTGCTGAAGTCCTGGTAGCCGTAGTCCACGTCGAAGTACCAGGCATTGCCCGTGTAATCTGCATACTCCGTGCCAGACCAGCACCAGGACGCAACTAAATTATCAAAATCTCCGGTATTTTGTAAAAAATAATCTGGTGCACCAGGGACAGTATTATAACTTCCGTCAATATTTCGATATCCTGTATTACCCAATTCGTCATAAAAAAGATGGCCCATCTCAGAATTGGCTAAATTATACCCATAAGTATAAGTGTAAACTCCGTCATTATTTGGATCGCCTTCATATCCACACACACGTGTTCCATCCACAGTTGTCGGCAGCCGCCAGGAATTACTTCCCCAATCCACGGCATAACCGGCAAAAAGATCAATATCCAAAACATCATCACCGTTCAGGCCAAGCGCCCATGCAACCTGAGCATTCCAATTAGAATAACTTTTTGTATAATCCAGCCACACCAGATCATCGTCATTATCCCAGATCGAATTATAGTCAGAACCCAAGTATTCCGCCTTACCGATAGTAACCAGAGTAGCATTGGCCACACTCGTGATCCCTGAAAATAAAAACAACGCACACAATAACATTGTAAATCTTTTCATAACATCTCCTTTTTTTTATCCATGGCGTTTGCTAACATTCAAATAGTGTAACGCCTTACCCCAGAATCACTGACAAAATAGTGTAACGCCTCCCAGGTAATACCCCGCCGCCATACCCCGCCAATCAAATTAATAGATCATACCCAGCTTACCCCGCCGTTACCTCGCCGCATACCCTGCCAATCAAATCAATAAACATACCCAGCTTACCCCGCCGTTATCCCGCTACAGATTCACAAGAGAATGAAAATTTGCTTTTATACTTTCTATGACTTGAATCTTGGAGAAAATATAATGGCAAAAAGTTCCCGTGGAAAACGTCCTTGTGCAATTTGTCGAAAATGGTTTCAACCGGATGTGAGGCAAAAGGGACGGCAAAGGACCTGCAACCCGGCCTGCCGAAAAGAACTCCATCGAAGACAATGTGCAAAATTGAACAAGAAGAACCAATCGGATAGCAAAAACAACTACCTGGCAAAAAAACTTGAAGATGCCGTAAATCAGGAAAAACCCAATCCCGCAGTTGCTACAAAATTGTTACAAAGACAGACAAAGCCTGCACTGCCATTTGAGGTCATTGTGGCAGAATATGGAATAAAAGCTGCTATCGTTATCCAATATCTGGTGATCCAAATTACCGCCCATTGCAGACCCCATAAAGCCCCATGAAATCGGCAGACTAATCGAAAACGACTTTAAGAGACATGACCAAGCTAAACCCTTGTAATATAGGCGAATATGAACAGAGTAATCCATTGTTGATTTCAAGAGGCATTATAGGCACAAACCACTGCAAATAAAGGGGATACCACCAAAGTAATCCCAATTCCAGTTTAAGAGGCAACAGACAGAATTCAGGGCTGGTGATATAAGATAGGTAACTGAAAATTCAAAGAGGAGAGGTGACCCATGAACAAGAGATTCTCATCCCAAGAATTGTTTGAGTTACGAAATAACATCCCTGTGGATATTCTGATTCGAGATCATTTGCAGATTCCATCAAAAATCAGAGACGGCTTTTTTCGTTTTCTATGCCCCTTTTGTAACGAATTCCAAACCGCTGTAAATCCGGCAACTAATTTGGCCAGGTGCTTCCGCTGTGAAAAAAATTTCAATACTATAGATCTGGTCATGGTTGTCAGGAGATATGGGTTCCGAGACAGTGTCTTGTATTTAAAAGAACTGGGTAGGCCTTCCCAGATTCCGACAGGGGATCTTACGGCTCTTGCCGCCAATGTCGGCCAATCCATGCCGGGAAAACCGTAGCAATGGAAAGGTTAAATGAGTTGGAAACAGTTATTGCCCATAATCAAGAATGTTTTTGCCAAATTGGCCAGGCATTGAAAGAGATAAGAGATGGGCGGCTGTATAAACAGGCCCTGTTTGAAACGTTTGAGGCATATACCAGGGCAAGATGGGATATAGGCAGATCCCAAGCATATCGCCTGATTAAATCCTATGAAGTTATCCGGAATTTGTCGCCAATTGGGGACAAATTGTCAGTCAATGAATCCCAAGTCCGTCCCCTGGCTCAATTGGAGCCTTGTGAACAGCGAAAGGCCTGGAAGGATTTCATGAACAGCAATATTGAGTTAACGGCACACAACATCAGAAAATTCATTGATGCCAGGAAACCCAAACCACAAAACAGACCAGACTTGAGTAACCAGATCACAGACGAGTATATGGAGGCAATAAAAATCATGCTTGAGCAAGTTCGAGTGGCTCAGCATGTTCATTGGCAGGATACCTCTCAACAGGCCGCATTGTTATGAAACAGGGTTATACGTGAGAAAATCCTGTCAAAAGGGTCATGTAATGAATAATCTGAGTATTGATGAGCACTTTAATTTGCTACTTTACAAAAAAATTATGAATAAAACCGGATCTGCCAAGAGACGGGCCAAAAAATATTACAAGGACCACTACAAGAAAACCGGCATCATCCCCGCTCTCCTTATGCTGGCTGAAAAAGGGATTATGGAAGGCAGAAAGTGCAGCGGGCGACCCCGCTCCATAGATGAACAAACCAAAAGACGATTTATAGAAATGGTCAAGGCCTCCTGTGACCTATCGTCCCAGGGATTTGTTTTTATCACCAGGAAAGCCAGGACCATTAAAAACTATCATTGTTGGCTTGAAGAAGAGATGGGTAAACCCATCAGTCTTCCGGGGCTAAGGCTATGTGCAAAGAGGGAGAATCTTAAATTTTATCTGGAAAAGGAGAATTATGAAGAGGAGCCTGCACCTCCCCATGCCTTTAAGTCGGAACCAGTATTTAATTTGATCCAAATGGACGGATGTAAGTTTAGATATTTGAAAATTAAAGATAACAATGGTAAGTGGCAAAAACCTCAGGTAATAGAGGCCTTTGACACCGGGTCCCGGTATATGTTTTTTTTGAGGGCTTATTTTACCGAAAGCAGCCTCAATTCTGTGGATCTGTTTACTCGATTTTTACTCAGAACACCGTTTCCTCAACAAAAAATCAAGTTCAGGCCGGACCAGGCAGGTGGTTTTTTAAATCTCAATGTTTTTGAGATCAAAGAAGACGGCATACTGTTGGGAGAAGCTCTTGCCAGGAAACCTTTTGAGAAACCGCACGAACCTGAAACAAAGATGCTACCCGATGAGCTTGATATGATCATCGCTCTCTTGGAAGAACACAACATGGTCGTCTACCGGCCCACCTTGATTGAGGTTTATCACAGGGGGCTCACCCTGGCCCGGGCCAAACAGGTTTTTCATCACAATCTGCCAAGATATTCAGTTTACAATAAAAAGGTAAGGTTACCGGAAGCAGAAAAAGGGGCCGCATTGTTCCGTGCATTTATTCTTGATTGCAAAAGATCTATAGATTCGAATTATGTGGCTACTTATGCAACCAACGGAGATTTAGATTTTATAAGTGATAAACGTCGAGTATCCTATCTGAGCGCCACATATAACAGGATCTACCGAGGTCAAAGTGTTCTTATTGAGGGTGATTTTGGAGCAGGTAAAACCCGGTTTTTACAATTATTGCGGCCAAAAAAGCTCCATACTGTATGGGTAGAATCCCTGTTCAACATACACGAGACCCTGGCTGCAATACTCAGAGAGTTGAATTATGACACCAAAGCCACCTATCGCAGGACACCCCAGTACCTGAAAATAATTTGCAACCTCTCCAACTGTTTTATTATTATCGATGAAGCCAACGATCTGGATACCCGGGTTTGGCCATATCTCAAACGAATTATTGATGCTGGTGTTCCCATTGTATTGGCCGGACTACCAAAGGTAAGAACCTATTTGAGCCACAACCATCCAGACATACTCAGCCGGTTAAAAACCCTTATTCTATACCCCATAGTAGTTGAGGATTTTATTGCAAAATGCAATGATATCCAGCAGGAAGCCGTAGAGCAAATCTATATGGCCGTCAAAGGCGATATGCGAAAATTTGAAGAAATATGCACAGACTGCCGGGACAGGGCAAAGGAATTGAATCATAAATTTGTTGACATCAATCTCGCCCTGGAATTTATATCTGACCTCCCCCCTCAATAGCTTTTTCTAACAACAACCTGCCTGCTTGATTAAAAACAGGTCATCTCCGATCCATGGGAGATGACCTGTTTGTGTTTTCTCTTTGCTCAGATACATCCGTTGATCCCAATTTTAACCTGAGATTACCTGCAAATCGCTGAATTACTGGTAATTTTTGAGATTCTTTTGTGGCGTTACACTATTTTGTAAATTTGTTTATTTTTAAAACCAACCCTAACTTGCTTTGTTTAAAGGGAATTTAAGCAAACACAGGAAATTTGAAGGGTCAAAAAAGCGTTACACTATTTGCATCTCATCAGATGATCTCCAGGATATCTTCAATGGCATTGTGGGCTTGGTTTTGATTGGCAATGATTCTACTCTCGGTAACTTTTTCGATAATATCCGCTTTGGTTAAGGCTATACATTCTCCATCAGTTTGATTTTACAGATAAAAAAGCCTTTATAAGAGAAAGATGATTCGGTGAAAAAAATATCAAAAGTAATGTCAGCATCCAAAATGTGACCTTGAAATTGATACAAAAAAAGGACAAGCGGTAAGGATACTGCATGCCCTTTTTTGATTTAGTTGGTGTCTCGGTCACTGCAAATAAAGTTTAAGTATATTTTTGTTATCCTTGAGAAAAATTGACCTCTGGAAACTTAAGTATAGGATATCTATCTATGAGTCTTTTTCACCATAAATATCATAATCTGGATAATATTTTTTTGCACATTCAGGGCAAATACCATGACTGAATTGTGCATCAGATCGTTCGTAGATATATTCTTCGATTTGTTGCCAGTCACCCATATCATCTCTTATTTTTTTGCAATGGCTACAAATAGGGAGAACTCCTTCCAGTTTTTTAACTTTAGATAAAGCCTGTTTAAGTTCATCAATAAGATGATCTTTTTTTGATTCTAGTTGTTTGCTTTCGGTAATATCCAGGAATATTCCTTGCAGCCGCTCAATTTTCTCATTCTCTCCTCTTACAGCCTGTCCACGGACAAGACAATGACGAATTTCTCCATCTGATCGAATCGCTCGCGTCTCGGATTTATACGAAGTGCCGTGTTGCACACATTTCTCGACAAGGCCGGTAATGCGTTTAAAATCCTCAGCGACAAAAAATGCGGGATGTTCAGCCCAACAAGGCGCACCGTCAGCAGAATCAAGATCAAAGAGCGGAAACATGCCTTTCGACCAATATACTTTGTCAGCGGCGATGTCCCATTCCCAACTTCCCAGATCGGCTATTTCTTCAGCCTGGGAAAGGAGATTCTCACTTTTCTGCAAAGCCATTTCAGACAATTTCCGCTTGGTAATGTCATTACTTGTAATAACTAGGTGGCCGGGAATAGATTGCACATAGATCTCGCATATTCTGACGGCCCCATCCCGGCACACAATTTGATACTCCCCGGTATTCACGGCCGTTTTGGAGTGTTGGGCTCGTTCCAGATAGGGCTTCGAGCGATCTAAAACCTCCTGGCGGTATCGGGGATCAGGATAAGCAAGGGTAAACCATTCGGCAGCCGTTTTTGGTTGATACCCAAAAAGTTCTTGGGCGCTTTTACTCCAATAAAGAATTTTTTCATGCCCTGCATCTGTGACAACAATGGGGAACGGGCTTGTATCGATGAGTGTGCGCAACCTCTCTTCACTTTCTTTCAGAGACTGTTCTGCTTTTTTCTTTTCAGTAATGTCCCTACTTATTCCAAGCACGCCAAATATTTTGTTGTTCTCATCTTTAAGAGGAATTTTTACGCTATCCAAAAAAAGAGTTTTACCGGAAATGTTTACTGTATCCGTGTTTTTAACACTCTTTCCGCTTAATGCCGCAAGATCGTATTTTTCGTATCCTGTGGTCCTTTTTTCAGGGTTTCCTTTTACCAGTTCAGCATCCCAACCGTTTTCAATATCTGTTTTACCAATTAAATCAGACGGTTTTTTGTTGACTGCGTGGGCAAATAATTTATTGCATAAGATTGTTTTTAAATTCTTGTCTTTTACAAAAATATAATCAGTTGAGGAGTCCATGATATTACGCAATAAACTTTCATTTTCCTTTAATGCTTGCTCTGCTTTTTTAATGTCAGAAATATCACGGAACTCGACGACACGAGCCACCTTCCCATGGTATTGAATAGACTTTGCATGAAGTCTCAACGGAAAAATCGTGCCATCCTTTCGGATACCTTCCGTTTCATACGGCTCTTCAAATCCTGATGCTATCTTGTCCCTCACGAAGTCACGCCAATCCGGCGCTATGAGGAGAAGACCGTCCATGCCGACCAGTTAGTTGTGAGAATATCCCGTAATATTCGTTGCGCCGTTTGAGCAATCGAGAATAACCCCTTTAACGTGAATAAAGCTGGCGCCGAAGGATGGATTATAGAATAGTCTGTTGCGTTCTTCACTTTCTTTCAAACCATCCTCGGTTTGTTTGCGATCGGTGATATCTATTCCTATGGTATCCCAAATAATGCTAGCATCTTCCTTTATGTTGGGAACACCACGGCCTAATATCCATTTTACTCGTCCGTCTGGCATTTTAATACGATGTTCCTTCTCCCAAAAAGATAGTTTTTTTCCGACCTCATTATTGATGCAACGTAACTATCTAAATCATCCTCATGGATGCGATCCCATAGCAATTTGACATTTTTAAGTGCTTCCTCTTGTGGAATTTCATATAGTTTTTCAACACCCCGGCTGACGTGTAACAATTCATCACTTCCATCGGGATTACGTTTGTATTGAAGTACCAGACCTTGAACATTTTCCGTGATATTTCTGAACTTTTGCTCACTTTCTTTCAGCGCAATCTCGGCATTTTTCTGACGTGTGTTATCTCGAACGATTACAACGATACCTTCAAATTCGTTATTTTCATTAAAAACAGGGTCTTTTGTTGTGCTTACAAACCGGATTCCCTCTGATGTGACAACTTTTTCATCAATTGACAATGACTGACCTCTGCTTGCCACATCACAATCATCCCTTCTGTACTTTTCCGCCAAATCCTGTGGGAATATGTCGAAGTCTGATCTGCCGATTATCAAACCTTCTGATTTTCCCACCAGTCGGCACATAGCCGTATTTACCATACGGAAAATAAAATTCTTATCCTTGAATACAATAACATCCTGTGATGCATTTATAATCGGCTTGATGCCATTCTCCAAGCTCAGTATCTTCTGATTCAGTCTTTCAATTTTCTGCTCCAACTCCGTATAATTCGGTTTATTGTTCATAGTTTTTTCCATATTTCTTTAAAGAATGAAACCACTAAAATATCTAATTGTTAAAAATTGCAAAATCATACCATAAGAACTATTCCAATAAAAACGTTGTGTCTTTATGTTTGAAAATATCGAGAAAAAATTTAAAAATTCTGGAAGAGAATTTTTATGGCAATGGTTTTTCCCGGCTAAAAAGGTTACAAAAGTGAAGTATAAACATGAAACCCGAAGATACCAGATACCATCTCCATGAATTCCACGTTCAAAAAGCAGTCATCAAAGCAGAGTTAACAAAAAGAGCAACAGCGCACACATTCCGAAACAGTTACGCCAATCATCTGCTCCAGGCAAATTATGACATCCGAACTATCCAGGAGCTTTTAGGCTTTAGGCCATTGTGATGTCATAACCACAATGATTTATACGCATAAGGTAAAATCAAGGACCATCAAAGAGGGCAAAAGCCCGCTTGATTTTTAGATATCTATCCATCAACAAATGGGAGCCGAGCACTAATGGTTTAAATGTTGGGCAGTAAAAATCGATTTTTGGGCAAAGCTTTGCTATGTTAATTACCTTAAAGCGACCATGGTCCTTATGAATTCTTGCCCGATCTAAAGCCGTCTTGAGTACCAATTCGGTTAACATATATTTGGTTTTGATCATCGTTTGGCCTACCTGTAGGGGCGGATTCCATATCCGCCCGGAAAATGGGCCGATATGGAATCTGCTCCTACCCAATTATGGTCGAAATGGTGATCAAGGCCATATATTTTGATAGTCTTGAGAAAATCCAAACAAGCAGATTCCAGTTTTCGATATATAAGCGCAACTTTATGATTTGGCCTCATCAAGAACTTTTCGGACCGTTTTTGCCAACTCGGCCCTATCCAACGGTTTGTAAACCAACGCCTTAATACCAATTTTAGCGGCTGTCTGGGCAGAGATTCTTTTGCTGTATCCAGTACAGACAATAACAGGTATGTCTTGACGAATTTTAATCAGCTCATCCGCAAGCTTGTCACCGGTTAATCCCGGCATGGTCATATCTGTGATAACCAGATCAAAAGCATAAATATTTGATTGAAATAGATTGAGCGCCTTTTTGCTATTTGTTATTTGGGTAACTAAATATCCTAATTTTTCAAGATGTTGACTGCCGATTTTGGCGATAGCGGCTTCATCATCAATAAAAAGAATTCTCTCAGTACCAATGGGTAGATCTTCTTTTATATATGGCTGATTTTTATGATTCACTTTCGTTACCGGCAGGTAAATTGAAAATACAGAACCTTGTCCCAATTCACTGGAAACCTCAATGATACCATCATATTTTTCAACAATGCCGTGTACCAGAGCCAATCCCAGTCCGGTCCCTTCTCCGGGCTCTTTGCTGGTATAATAAGGATCAAATATCGACCCAATAACATCTGGTGATATACCGGTACCTGTGTCTGATATGCTCAATTTTATATATTCACCCGGCTTTAGATTCTGTCCTTGAATTGTTTCATTTTTTTCGAATCTAAGGTCTTCCAGAGCGACTTTCAATAAACCGCCGCTTTCTTCCATCGCATGCGCAGCATTTGTACATAGATTCATGACGATTTGGTGTAACTGGGTTGGATTTCCCATGATCGATGATTCGCTTGCTATGTTTTGTTGTATTTCTATCGTCGTCGGGATGGATGACCTTAGAAATTTAAGGGCTTCTTTTATGATGGGTTTTACATGTATCGGTTTGGTCTCTTCATTTGATTTCCTTGCAATCGTTAGAATTTGTTTGACCAAATCTTTGGCCCTTTGCCCGGCCTTATAAACCTCTTGTAAGTATTCTTCTAATTCCGAATCTTTTGAAACACAATCCAAAGATATTTCTGTGTATCCGATGATGGATGAGAGGATATTGTTAAAATCGTGGGCAATTCCACCTGCAAGTGTACCAATTGATTCTATTTTTTGAGCTTGAAAGAGTTGATTCTGCATATTTTTTCTTTCAGCTTCAGCCATCTCTCTACTTTGAATCTCCGAAATGAGTTGGCGATTGGTTGTCTCAAGTTCGCTTGTCTGTTTGCTTATTTCTTTTTTCAGCCGATGATTCCAGAACAAAATAAGACCAATCACCACGAAAATTAAAGTAAGGCCTTGAAGAAAGTAACGAAATATCTTGCCGGGATCGAGACCGGGCTCATATTCGACATTGACCCACTTTTCCCTTATGTTTTTTTGTTGCAATGACGTCAATGATGCAAGCCCTTTTTCTACGATTCCGACCAATTCCGGCAGATTCTCGTGAACAGCGAAGTGAAGCTCTTCTGAAGCATAACTCACTGGTCCGGCAATCTTTAAATTTGTAAGATTTTCCTTTCTTATCCAAAAAATGGAAGAAGAGAGATTGCCGATCATGGCATCTGCCCTTCCATCTGAAACGGCCTTTAATGTCTCCTGCAGCGTCGCATACAGGGTGGGTTGAACTTCTGTATTGTCCCTTAGATAGCCTTCGTGAGACGTCTCTTTCTGGACAGCGACTCTCATACCCTTAATGTCGTCAATGGAAGAGATAAACGGCGTGCCTGTCCGGGTAATGATAACCCGTTGATAATACATATACGGCTTGGAAAAGAGGAGGAACTTCTGTCGTTCTGATGTCTTTCCCACACATGGCAGCATATCAATTTCACCTTGCCTGACCTGTTCCACAGCCTCTTTCCAGGATAATCCGGGAGCCACCTCGAAGCTCAACCCGATCCGTTTTTCCAAAAGATGAAGATACTCAGGAACAATACCGGTATATTGCCCCGCCTCATTGATAAATTCGAAGGGAGCAAATTCAGGATCAACACCCAGCAGGATTTCCCGGTGTTCTTTAACCCAGGCGGTCTCTTCGGCGGTGAGGGCATTCTTATGCTGGAGCAGCGCCGGGCCTTCCAACGAGGCAAGAGCCGAAATCCATGACTGGTGGAGTTCGAGCCGCTTCTTCTCGGTAATCGCACCCAGGGCTTTATCCAGAATTTTTGCAAGTTCCGGCCAATCTTTCCGGGTGGCGATCCTCTCACCATGCATGAGCATGTCATAGCGGGCTGCGATCTTTAAGTTGGTTATCCCGTTGACTCTGGAGATATAGTCACATACACCTATGACGCCAATATAACAGTCAGCCATGCCTGTAGAGACGGCTGTTAATCCGTCAAATGGTGTTTGGACCATTACCGGGATAATATCCAGATGGTCCTGCAATGTGATTTCGGCGGAATAATATCCATTTACCAAAGCCACCTTCCGACCCTTCAGACCCTCCGGTCCCTGGATCTCCTGATTGTCCTGCTTTGTCATGATCACCAGTGGCGTTGGCAAATAAATATCGGTAAAGTTGAGGATCTTTCTTCTTTCCGGTGTTTCCATAGCTGTAAGAATTGCATCAAGTTTTCTCTGGCCGGCATAATCTATGATTTGAGGCCATTCCAACCCCTCGATGATATCGATCTCGACATCCAGATACTGAGCAACGAGATGAATGGTGTCGACAGCAATCCCTTGATAGACACCCCCTTCATCCCTAAAACTGTAAGGTGCATATCCCTTGTCTACTCCAAGACGAATCACTTTGTTCTGAGCAAGCCACAGCCTTTCATCGTCTGTAAGTGGAATCGATCGCATTTCCCTGAAAAAAGAAAGGTCAAAGTCAACACCTGAGAGATACGAATTGATTATTTTATGAAAAAGAGAGTCAGGATCGGCCTTGAACTGTCTGATGTGTTTGTCAATCGTCTTGGCAATGCCAATGTATTTCTGTTTTTGGGGGAAGGCGAACTTGAGATGCACCGGATTGAAAACAATCGATGTCTTGTTGATCTCATACTCCCCTTCAGTCAAGGCTCCGAAGAGCCTGTTGACCACACCGCCGTCAGCTCTGCCATCTTCAACCATTGCCAGTGCTTCATGGTAACTTTTGACAGGGAGGATTTGGGTATCGAGTTCAAATTTTGAAATCAGGTGTTCAATACCACCTTCTCCAACCGTATGGATATCTTGCTCCACCGTCGCGATCGTTCGTCCATTGAGGTCAAAAAGAGAGTTTGCCGTGAAATCTTTACGGGTATAAATGGTGGCCCAGTTCAAAAAGACGCTTTCTTGGGAAAAAAAGAACCTTTTTTCCCGTTTTTCTGAGTAGGCAATGTCCAACATGATATCCAAGTCATTGCTTTCCAACCGATCCAAGCACTCGTCCCAGGAACATGATACAAATTCCAGTTCCCATTTTTCCCGATCAGCTATGATCTTGAGTATTTCCGGAAATATTCCGGCTGCTTCTCCTGAATTGTTGATATAAACCTTTGGCGGATTTTCATATACACCCACTCGAAACTTCTGCAAGGATTGGGATGCTCTGGCACTACTTTGAGTCACGGGGAGGGCTAAAATTAGCAAAGCAAACAACAAAAATTGAAGACGAAGTATGAGGATAGGCATGAAAATTTCCTTTACATTGGGATGCTCTGTTTTTTTCTAATCAGGCAAGCGGTAGGGGATGAGTATCAAAACGATCCCCGGCAACTATGCCTTAAAGATTTTTGTCCGATCTAAAACCGCTTTGGACTCCAATTTCGGTCACTTATGTTTTTGATATTCATGAAAAAATAAAATTAGTGATGCGCCATGATCGGATATCTAAAATTTAATATTGATCCAAAAACTATCATTTTTTCAATTAATTCGAGATTTAACTTTTTCCCAGCTCTCTGTTGCCAAAAAGCAGTTATCCATATTTTTCAACATCTCTAAAAATTTCGGCCAAGGCGCTGAAAAAGCGAATGTATCTGATTTAAATCGGATTCTCACTGAGGGGTCCAATGCACCTAAAACCGCCTTAGGTTGATCAGATTCCAGTTCAAGCATTGGATAGCCAACAATTGAATCACATCCTGTACCAGAAGGTGCAATTAATCCGTGAGGTGTCATACAATCGTAATTCGCCAAACCATGTAGCCCAGCAATTACATCAGGGTTTCCTAAAAAGAAAACCACTTGGGGATTATCAACTTCCTCAAGTGTATCCCAGCGTTTGAAAATAATATATTTGGCCGGTGCTTGTTTAGGTGGACGATGTGTATATGTACTGTCAACATGCTGATAACTCTTTTTAACACGTTCAATATTGCAGATATAGTTTTTGACATCTTCGGAGATCCGTATGTTAAATCCAAAAGGGAGAAAGGAACCGAAACAACCCAAATTATGAATATTAAATGCGCTGGATCTACCTTTTCTGACTGGATCTATTTGGCTAAAAATACAGGTAAACCCTTTCGCTGTCGGTTCAGGTGCATTAGGAAATTCAACCCCGTTCAATTCATCGGTGTAAAAACATGTAATCGGCAGCTCACTATCAGAGAAATATTTTTTCCACGCCATTAAAAAAGTTTCTTTAGTCTGTAAATCCATTTTCCCTCTTTCTTGTCTTTGGCAGATATTCGGTTTGAGATTAAAACAAGTATTCTTGCCCAATCTAAAACCTCATCGGGTTCCAATTCCATTCACGTATATTTTTGATAGTCTTGAGGAAATCCGAACAAGCAGATTCCAGTTTTGGATATCTATATTTTACTTTCAGTCAACCTTGAATTTGGTCAGGGGCCTTATCCAAAACTTTCCGCAACTTTCTGGCCAAATCTTCCGATGAAAATGGTTTTTGGAGGAATGCCACTCCATCATCCAGTACCCCCTGATGAGCAATGACATTGACGGTATATCCGGACATAAACAAAATCTGGATACCAGGATAAATCTTTGTAATTTCTTCGGCCAGATCCCGGCCGTTCATCTCCGGCATGACCACGTCGGTCATCAGTAGATCGATAGCGCAGGAATGGTTTGTTGCCTTTTCCAAAGCCTCTGAGGGTGTGGCTGCGGAGAGCACAGTATATCCTTTCTTTTCAATCATCATTCGGGTCATTCTGAGAATGGAAGGTTCATCTTCCACCAGAAGAACGGTTTCGGTGCCTCCGACAGTTGTTTTTTTATGGAGCCCTGTTTTATCAACATCTTTTTCTTCAATTATCCGAGGTAGGTAAATTTTGAAGGTAGAACCATGTCCGGATTCGCTGTACACATTGATAAACCCATTGTTCTGTTTGACGATGCCATAGACGGTTGCAAGCCCTAAGCCGGTGCCTTTACCCACTTCCTTGGTGGTGAAAAAAGGCTCGAACAAATTGTCCAGGGTTTTTCTATCCATTCCACATCCATTATCACTGACCGCCAGCATCACAAAATCACCGGGGATAAAGCCCTGGTGTTCATTGCAATATTCTTCATCAAAGGTTTGTCTACCGGTTTCTATAGTGAGCCTGCCCACCCCGTCAATGGCATCCCGTGCGTTGACACAGAGATTGGCAAGAATCTGGTCTATCTGTGATGGGTCAATTTTTACGGGCCACAAATGGGCGTTTGGCTGCCAGGATAAATCAATGTTTTCACCGAGAAGCCGACGAAGCATTTTCAGCATTTGTTCTATTGTTTCGTTGATATCCAGGATCTCTGGTGCAATGGTTTGCTTTCGGGCAAAGGCTAAAAGTTGCCGGACCACATCAGCGGAACGAACCGCTGCATTCTGGATCTCATGGAGATGATCATAAAGGGGTTGGGTACTTTTAAACTCTTCCAGTAGAATTTCAGTATTGCCCAAGATTACAGTCAGCATGTTGTTGAAATCGTGAGCAACACCTCCGGCTAAAGTCCCGACAGCTTCCATTTTCTGGACTTGACGAAGGTGGTCCTCAAGTTCTTTTTTCTCTTTTTCAAATTCTAAACGATTACTGATGTCACGAATAGAGCCCAGAACAACTTTTCTATCACCAAGATTCAAAAAATTCTGCGTGATTTCAACAGGAAAAACACTACCATCTTTTTTGCGATGATAACGAATGGGAATTTCTGCCGAATATTCAATTTGAATCGCCTCTTGTGTCTTGTCTTTTTCAGCGGATATATCTTTGGCAGATAGGCTCAGCAATTCCTTAAGGCTGTATCCATACATTTTTTCTGCCGCCTCGTTCGCATCGATTATGAGCAATGTTTCAAAATCAATCAGAATTACAGAGTCATAGGTTGAATTAAAAAGTAAGCGGTATTTTTCTTCACTGTCTTGTAACGCCGCTTGGGCTTGGTTGAGTTTGCTAATATCTGTGGCGATATGAACAATCTTTTCAATATTCCCATTGGAATCAAAAACGGGAGTGCATGAAATAAAATAATCGCCTTCGATCTTTTCTATTTTAATCGAGGAGGCCTCCTGTCTGCCAGTTTTTAGAGCTTTGACCATTGGGCATTTCTCAGGGGGCGAGGACGCTCCGTGGATTATTTCAAAACACTTCTTTCCAATAATCTGCTCTCTGCTTAGACCTGTTTTCTCAAGAGCGACATCATTTGCATCCAAAATCCCGTGTTTAGGATCGATGATCAGTGTCATTTGGCCAATGGCCCGGAACATCGCCCCCCAGTCCTTTAATGCCTGGGATATCTCTTTTTCGGATCTTATCTTTTCGGTGATATCTCGAAATACCAATACCCCTCCAACAATGCCTTCACTTTCATCACGTATCGGGGATGCACTGTCTGCAACCGGCACTTGCTTTTGATTTTTCGTGATTAAGAGGACGTTGTCATCCAGTTGAACAATCCTTCCTTCTTTAATAACTTTATCTATGGGGCCTTTGAGCGGGCGTTTTGTGGTAGAATCAATGATGTTGAATATCTCACCGACATTTTTAAAATAGGCTTCTTTAGAGGGCCAACCGGTGATTCTTTCAGCTACCGGATTCATAAAAAGGATATGCCCGACGTCATCAGTTGCAATCAAGCCGTCTCCAATGCTCGACAGGGTAATTCGAAGCCATTGCCGCTGCATTCTGAGATCTTTTTCTACGGACTTGATACGCATAATTGAACGAATGCGTGAATTGAACTCCTTACTGTGAAAAGGTCTCTCAATAAACCCATCGGCACCGGCATTCAATCCCTTGGCCTTGTAGTCCGGTGTTTTCTTAATGCTCGACAGCAGCACGACAAAAGTTTCTTTTAACTGGTGGTCCTCTTTAATTTTTTTGCAGGTCTCAAAGCCGTCCATACCTGGCATGACGACATCAAGGAGAATCAGATCTGGTTTTGATTGCTTTGCTTTATTTATAGCCTCTTCACCCGAGCTGGCTTCCCCAACGACATAACCGGCTTTTCTAAGCATTCGAGAAGTCGCAAGCAACTCATCCGGATCATCATCAACAACCAAAATATTGTTACATTCTATTTTGTCTTTTAGAATTTGCATTATTAACGCTTATTCCTCTTCATAAAGTTTCATTTCCGGATAATACTTTTTAGCGCATGCAGGGCAAATACCATGGCTGATATCCACATCTGAATGTTCTTGTAAATAGGCATCAATTTGATTCCAATATCCCTTGTCATCTCTTACTTACTTGCAGTGAGAGCAAAGGGGCAACAAGCCGCTCAGACGTTTGATGTGTTTAAGCGCTTCCCTGAGTTCGATGATGAGGCGATCACGCTCCCGTTCGGCCTTTATAATCCGCACCATGGCGTTGACCCGAGCTTTTAACTCCTGATTGGATATGGGCCTGGCAATATAACCATCCGCCCCCACATCAAGACCGCCGGCTTGCTCGATGGAGGTTTTTTTCATGCTGGAGATCAATATGATATAAGTATCTTTTAGATCAGGATCTGATTTCAATTCTCTGCAAAGCTCAGTCCCTTGAATATCCGCCAATACAACATCCAGAAGAATCAAATCGGGATGATATTCTCCCGCTAATGTCCTGCATTCGGATCCGGAAGACGCACTTTTTGCCTTGTAACCCTCAGCCTCGATAATTCGTACCGTTGCAAAAAGCACCTCGGGATCATCATCCACAATCAAAATATTAATGTTTTCGTTCATTTTTCCGCTGACCTGACCGGCAGTTTGAAATAGACGCTTGTTCCTCGGCCCACTTGGCTGTCAATCCTTATTTTCCCGCCATGTGCTTCAATAATTTTACGGGTAATCAGCATCCCCAATCCGGTGCTTTTCTCCCCACCGCTTTTCTTGACACTCATTTTTTCAAAAGGCTTGAACAATTTTTCCAGCTCTTCTTTGGGGATACCAGGCCCCTGATCAACTACTTTAAAAGTTACAAATTGATCATCACAGCTAAGAAATATCTTCACAAGGCTATCGAGACGGGTGTATTCGATGGCATTGGAAACCAGATTGGTGATGGCCTGCTCAATCTTGGATTCATCCATCAACATTCGTGGAATATGATCATCGCAAATAACCTGAAGAGCAATCCCCTTTTTTTCTGCCTGAAGACCGTTTAGACGAAGGCTATTGGTTAAAATATCCCCGATGCTAGCTGGTTGAAGTTCCAATTCGAACCGGCCCGCTTCTATGGCGCTCACATCCAAAAAATCATCAACAAGGTGTTTCATGAATGAACAGGATTTGTTAATCGTATTTAAAAAATCGATATGCTCCTCAGACAGAACGCTTTCGGCTTCATCAATAAGAAACTCAGAATAGGTCATGACCAGGCCGATGGGTTTCCGCAGGTCGTGAGCCGCCATACCCAGAAAGCGATTTTTCTCCTCGTTGATAAGTTTCAACTGGGCATTTGTTTTATGCAGCTCCCGCATCAGGTTGTTCAGCTCTTGATTCAGCGACAGCACCTCTTTCCGCATATTCTCAAGTTCTTCGGCATCCAAGCGGCCCAAAGCCAGGATGATATCCTCGATCTGCTTAAAGGTAAAATAGAAACTTTGGGGCAAACCGGAGTCATTGCTGACATTGATAAGTTGTTCCTCAGATGGGTCGCTCATAAAGGCGGCCAGATCTAGCTCCCCCGTAAAATCAACTATGATATCCTGAAAATTTTCCCCAATTAACGGACGTCCCGTAAAACGCTTAGCATACTGGCTAGCTCTGGTGATTTCACCGTCCGGTGAGAGCGTTAAAAAGAGGATGGGTGCTTTATCACCTAAATACGCATAGATTTCCTCAAGCATTTTGGTATTCTCAGCCATATCAGTCTGTTTTAATTGCTTTTTCCAGAGAATCCATGCTCGGTATGTATTCCGTGCCCGCATATCTTTTAATCGTATCGGTGCCTCCCCAACGGAAGGCTTGTCCCCCGATGATCAGGTCCATGTTGGGAAAATCCGTTCTTACGGCTTCAATCGAGCGTTTGAGATTATCAATGTTGGAAAGAATGCTCAACGAGAGCCCCACAAGATCCGGCTTGGTATCCTGGATAAACTGTGCCATGTCGTCGGGTGGCGTGTTTGCGCCTAAAAAATGACCGTCCCAACCATTGAGTTCCAAAATATCAGCCACCATTTTACCACCTACTTGGTGAAACTCGTTGGCACTGCACGATATCACCGCCTTTTTTCCGATCCGTTCCGTGCTGAAGACTTTTGGATAGGCAAGGTTCAGAAGGCTCTCCGTGATGGAAGTTGCCAAATGTTCGTTTGCAACCGTTATCCGGTTATTTTCCCATAATTCTCCTACCCTGTACATGCTCCTCTGAAACAAGCTGCTGTATAGAATTTTTAGCTCAATACCAGCATCCAAAAGCTGCTGGACAATTTCGCGGCATTCTGAACGCTTGCCCCCAAGAAGCGCGTTTAGATAGGTCATATATAGATTTTCTTCGATCATGTCCGGACCTCATTTAGGCAGGGTTTTTATTATCATTCAGCAATGTAATTTTTTGCCTTGCCGATGGTTTTTTTAACAGCCCGTATCCATTCGATAGGGAAACGATCCTTTTCTGTCAGCCATACTTCGATATTGTTTACTGCTCCTTCCGTTCCATTTTTTTCATCGACAACCGCAGAAACCAGCAGTTTGCCAGTATTCTTGTATACATTGGCCAGTTCATGGCCGACAGCCTGATCGAATTCATCAGCCAAAGAATATATCTCCTTATCTTTGATCCAGCGTTCCCTTGATTTTTTTATGGCATCCGCTGATATAAGAAGTTTTTCATAAGCTGCTGATTTTTCAGGTAGGGTTTCCTTTAGCTGCTCATGCAGAAACCGCAAGGTATGCTCCATCATTATCGTTGGCATGCCTCGAGTGGCAAGCACCCTGCAGAGCCAGTCGATCTGTTGCTGAACGACTTCCTGGTCCAATGCGGTCAATGTCACCAACCAACAGGTGTCGCTGTCTGAAAAACGTTTTCCCCGGTCGCTGTACCGTTTTGCATAGTAAGGAAATTCGGCCCACCCACGATCGCTGGCCTTTAAAGCCGCCTCGATTTCTCTTTCATCCTTCGGGATCGGATGGTTGCCGGCTTCCGGGTTAATTCGCGTTACATGAAACGCTTTTTCTGTCTTTTCCAATGGATATAAAGCTGTGTACAAATCTTCCAAACCGGAAAAGGCCTCATGTGCGGCCGAAACAATTGAATCGTGCAGGGAGCCATCATCGCATGTGTCATTGACCGTTGCTGAAAACAGCCTCCAATGATCTTGGACGTTGTCCCGGTAGCTTGAATAGTAGCCACAACCGTCCAAACCGCTCAGGTGAAAAGTTTTTAAGATATCCGGCTGGTGCATGTTGTTGCCCAGTGTCGAACCTTCAAACACGTACAAATATCCCAGTAAGGTAATCGGGCTTTCGATTCGCCTCAAGCGTATCTTTTCGGTCATGGCCAGGGCGGCTTCAACAGGAGCTTTGGCGTCGGAGATAATCCGGGGCTTGAAAAAGCTGAGATCTCTTTCCAACAATGGCAGCTTCCTCAATTCGTCATCCCATACGGCTGATAGTCGTGGTTCTTCCGCATTTGAAAGCTCGTTTTCAAGAACACCATGTATGATAGACAATGCTCTGAGCTGGTTGACGTAACATTCCAAAGGAAGCGTATGCTCGATTAGGGCGTCGAAATAGGGCAAAGATTCAAGTTTTAAATGGTAGTCCTTTGTTTCTTGTTTCAGAAGATCCATTATTTTCTTCGGCCCGGTTTTCAGGTCACCAACAACTTTTAATGCCATTTTACTCTCCCTTGCCTTCTCGTAAAAGACAGTCCAATACAAATTGGATAGGGTTTATGTTCGGTTAAGGATACTTGCCCTATACGTAAAATTGTGACTACTCAAGTCCTTGTGGTGAATACTTAACCGTGAAAACCTGAAACCGTCAAGCGTTTTTTGACTCAAATCTCTGATATCCCGGCGATGATCTAACATATTGGCTCAAGTAAAATTCCATCAACGTAATACCACTTATCTGGAGTTTGGGGATTTGTTGTGTTTGAAAGATATGGAAGACAACACTCATCATAGTTCTTTTGGCTGTTGCAATAGCATGTTCTGTTTTGCATTAATAAAATTCCTGGATTTATAAACTCTTTATACTTTTTTGCTATCAACTCGTTCTTTTAACTCTTTTCCTGGCTTAAAGAACGGCAGCTTTTTCGGTGCTATTTCAACTTTCTTACCACTCTTTGGGTTGCGTCCGGTGTAGGAATCATAGTGCTTTACATAAAAAGAACACAGTCCCCGAATCTCCACACGGCCACCCTCTGATAACTCCCTGGTCAGTTCAGAGAAAAAAATGTCAACAACCAAAGCAGCTTCACATTTGGTAAGTTTTGTTTTATCTTTAAGTTCTTTTATAACTTCCTATTCGCTCATTTTAAATTGAAAAGATTAATTATCAATGTGGGCTTGTAAAATTTAAAATGCATTATACTTTGTGCGGCAGTGAGTAGTTCTCCTTTTTAGGTTTAACCTTAGCTTGAAGGTGCTGAAATGATAACCGATATGCCATATGAAGATCAAGGCATTTTAAATAAAGACAAAATACGCATTGTCACTGAACGAGTGGATGATATCCCCCTTCTCATAGCCCATATGTTGAGAATGGGCATTCAGGAAGTTGTCGACAGGCATATTCCCAAACACGGCAATCAAAGAGATCTCAGTTGGGGATGGACAACGGTTATATGGATGGCTCATATCATCACTGAAGGTGATCATCGTAAAGTATCAATGAGTGAGTACATCTCGGAGATGAAGCATACATTGAGTGTTCTTTCAGGGCAGATAATAAATGAACTGGATTTCAGTGATGATCGTTTGGGCCATCTGCTCAAGCATCTAAGCAATCGGGCATACTGGACAAAAATTGAAGATGATCTGAACAAGCGCAGCCTTGAGGTATATGATCTGAAAGCGGGAACTATTAGAAATGACGCAACCACGGTAACTGTTGATGGAGAAATCACAGAAGATGGGTTGGTTCAATATGGACACAGCAAAGATAATGCTAAGTTGCCTCAGATAAAACTGATGACTGCCTGTGTGGACCCCTTGGGGATGCCCTTGGCTTCAGATGTGGTTTCTGGTGAAACAGCAGATGATGTATTATATATCCCACTGATGAACCGGGTCATGGATAGCCTGCAAAAGACAGGCTTGTTATTCTCGGGTGATTGTAAGATGAGTTCATTGGAGACTCGGACTCATCTGGTATCTTCAGAGCATCATTATCTATGTCCATTGCCGTTAACCGGTAAAACGGCAGATGAAATGAAAATATGGATCAAAGAAGGTCTTGCCAGACAAAAGGAGGATCAATTAACCACAATTCTCAGAGAAAATTATAAAGGAGAGTTGCTTCTCGTAGCCAAGGGCTATGAGCTTGATCGCATCCAGACTTTCGAAAAAAATGGTGAAAAAATGACATGGGAGGAACGTGTACTGATTGTCCATTCCCCAACCCATGCCAAGAGCCAGTCAGCAGGACTTGAGAATCGATTAACAAGAGCCCAGGAGAAAATTGAAGCATTAACACCCCAAAGAGGGCGAGGCAAGCGTCAAATAAGTGATGAATCTCAACTGACGGCGGCCATTACTAAAATTTTGCAATCCCACAAGGTAGTTGGGCTACTGATAACTCAATATGAATACCAGGTTGATCAAAAAATAAAGTATGTCGGTAAGGGCCGAGGCGCTGCTAATCGGGAGAAAACTGTTGTCGAAAATAATCGTTACCAGATTATTTCTGTTGAAAGGAACGAAGAAGAAATTGCAGAACAAAAAATGCGATTTGGCTGGAAAGCTTTTGTGACAGACGTAAGCAAAGAAAGCCTTTCTCTGGAAGATGCTGTGTTATCCTATCGGAATGAATATCGGGTTGAACGTATTTTCAGCAGATTAAAAAGCAGGTTGAATATTGCTCCATTGTTCGTTAGAAAGGATCATCAGATTGAAGGGATGACATACCTGTTGACCTTGTGTGTCAGGGTACTGACTCTGGTAGAATTTGTTGTTCAGCGATCATTGAAGGAAGAAAAAAAAGAACTGTCCGGTATGCATCCTGAAAATCGAAAGAAGACTACTGCCAAACCTTCTGCTGAGAAAATCTTGAAAGCTTTTTCTAAAATCAATCTGACTATCATATTGGATATCGAGGGGAATGTTGTCCTCCGTTTATTGAAGGGGTTGTCGAATTTACAAAATGATATCATTCACGCTTTGAAATTCGATCCGTCTATTTACCTGCAACTTGAAAATTAAGAATACTTTTTTTAAATGAGCGAATGGGGAGTTTCAAGTACACCTCTTCATATTTGACAGATCGCCACAACCTTTCCACAAAAATGTTATCCAGAGCCCGTTCTTTTGAATCCATACTGATTTTGATATCCTTTGCAATCAATGGTGCCAGGAAGTTTGTTGCAGTATACTGACTGCCCTGGTCTGTGTTGAAAATTTCGGGGATAGCAATATCCAAAGCCTCCTCCAGTGCCTCAATGCAAAACGTATTTTCAAGCGTGTTGCTAAGTCTCCATGACAATACGTATCTGCTATACCAGTCTATCACCGCGGTTAAGTACCCAAAACCATTACCTATTTTAATATATGTAATATCTGTACTCCATACTTGATTGGGTCTCTTGATCTTCAGCCCCTTCAATAAATAGGGGTATATTTTATGATTTTCATTCCTCCTGCTGAGTTTGGGTTTGGGGTAAATGGCTTCGATTCTCATTTCTCTCATTAACCGTTGTACCCGTTTACGATTTACCCTATGGCCGACTGATTTCAAGTAGACTGCCAGGCGACGGCTCCCATAAAAAGGAGTCTTTGTGTGCTGTTTATCCATTAAATCCATGAGTAAAAGTGTATATGGATCAATGGGGCGTGGTTCATAGTAAAGTGCTCCCTTTGATACTTCCAGCAGATCACACTGCCTGTTAATACTGAGCCTTTCATTATTTTTATCAATCAAAGGCCTTCTGTCAGAGACCGACTGTATCAACCTTTTTTTTTAGCCAGTCATTCTCAACTTTGAGCTGACCGATCTGCTTGTACAGTTCATTGATCAAATTTTCATCATCGTTTTTTTTGTTTTTTCTCTTGGTTGACAAAATTTCCGGTAAACCCTCTAATGCCTCCTTTTTCCATCTGGTAAGAAGTGAACGATGAAGTTCATATTTTTTGGCTAACTCAGCCACCGTTTCCTGTTCTCGGATCATGGCCACCGCAATTTTGGTTTTAAAATTTCCGCTGTAATTTTTTCTCATGGACCTCCTCTTTCAGGTTAAATTTGAACCCTGGATTTAACATCCCTTATGTCGCTTAGCAACTGGTTCAGATTATGGGGTCCATTATAAGCTTTCTTGATAAGAACACGTACCATCTAATAAAAAACGTGACTATCCCCACAGAAGACGGCACAACTCAGATTGATCACATCATCGTCTCTCCTTATGGCGTGTTTGTCGTCGAAACAAAAAACATGAAAGGATGGATTTTCGGCAATGCCCACCAAAGGCAATGGACCCAGAAGATCTACAAGCACTCTAGTAAATTCCAAAACCCCCTTCACCAAAATTACAAACACAATGTTGATTACAATATTATTTCTTCAAATTTTCCCTATGAATTTGCAAATTATTTTGCCCGCTGATATGCGTATATTCAGTTTTTCAATGTATGGAATTCACAATGATATTTTGACTGGAACCGCTGAAAATGAAAAAGTTGGGAAGGATGTGTCTATGCCAATAGCCTCCTTCCCAACTTCCCAAGGATATAAAATATCCAACACCAATTCATTAACACATATACGGACATCTGGGAATACAAAGCTGATTTTTCAAACATAAATTTTCAAGATTATGTCGGACACCAATGCCTTATTTGTGGTGAAAAAGACTGCCACAAGCCCATCAGAGAATATTATCGTTACGCCATAGACCTGTTTCCTTTTAAAAAGGGGAAAGTTCCAGTCCCCAGATTCTTATGCGATAAAACTGGGAGAAGATTTTCCTTGCTGCCCAGCCAACTGATTCCCTATTGTCAATATACGGTTGACGCAGTTATCGGCACCCTGATCAAAGTATACGAATTTCAATGCCGTGGGCAAAAGGGTTAGCATGGCACCACCCTTGAACTTACCCCGGACTGTTCTGTGACACCGTACTTGATCCAGACCTGGGCAGTATTGATACTGGCCGGTTTCCTTCGAGGACATCACACTCTCCATGAAAAATTCCCCGTTCCCGGGACAAAGCAACCTGATTCAAGGCAAATCATCACAACGATTTATCTGTATCTTAAAAGCATCACCGGTGTTGACTGCCCCGCCCCCTGCCAGATGAAGCCAGCCATACGATATCATTTAAATCGAACCGGAAAATGCCTATTTGGTAGAACATCCTGTGACCGTATTCGTCCTCCTTAAAATAAAGTGACGGGTTGAAAATGACCACTATTCTGCTGACCAGGGTAAATCCGGGATATGGAGATGACGTTTTTGGGTATATTCTGACACAGGATTGATAACACCTTTTATTTCAGTCGGTTAAGTTATTGGCCATGACAACGCTTTTTTGGCAGAAATATCATTACAGGAGGTGTTATGGACAATGAGACCCGAGAACAAATTGCTTTGATCCGTTACAAGTTGATCAGCCCTGTGTTGGCAGAGCCGGGAAGAGTACAAAATGAGTACTTCCGCACCCAGGCCTGCAAACACCATGAATTCCCACGCTATGGCAACCGGAAGGTCAAAGTATCCACCCTGAAGTCCTGGCTCAAAGCATACAGGAAGCTTGGTTTTGAAGGCCTTAAGCCCAAAATTAGAAGCGATAAAGGCAGACCCAGAAAAGCCAGTCCGCAGGTCATGGATGCCATCAAGGTTCAATGTAAGGCCTATCCTTATATTCCCGTAAAACGGCTCCATGAGATGCTGACACAAAAGGGCCAAATCGGAGAGCCACCCATCCATTACAATACGCTGCTGCGCATCGTTAAAGAAGAGCAGTTGTTAATTTTTGGAGACAAGCGCCGGGATAAGCGGACCAGCTTTGAAACCGATCATATAAATTGTCTTTGGATGGGGGATTTCATGCATGGCCCCCTGGTAACCGTGAACCGGAAAACGCATAAAGCCATATTGTGCGCCATCATAGATGATCACAGCCGGATGATTGTGGGGCATGCCTTTGCTCCTACTGAAACTGTTCTTTCCCTGACCGTGGTATTAAAGGATGCCTTTCTGGCATTTGGACTTCCTGAACGTCTTTATGTCGATAATGGAGCGTCTTTCAGTTCTAATTTTTTGGCCAAAACCTGCGCATTATCCGGTATTTCACTGATCCATTCAAAACCCTATGATTCGCCTTCCCGTGGAAAAATTGAGCGATTTTTTAGAACGGTCCGGGGCCGGTTTTTATCCGCCCTTACCGAAAAACTGACATTGGAAGAACTCAATGCAGCTTTCGCCGTCTGGCTGCATGAAGATTACCATCATAAACTGCATACCGGCATAGATGAACGCCCCATTGACCGGTATCACAGGTCTGCCGGCCACACCGATATCACCCGGCCGACCAAGGCTGAATTGGATGAAATATTCCTTGTACGGCATGAGCGGGTAGTCAACAACGATGCGACCATCAGCTTTAAGGGGAATATTTTTGAAGTCCCTACCGCTTATATTCGGCAGCGTGTTGATGTTCGTCATCCTGTGGATGCGGATCAGGAACTGTATCTTTATGACAAAGATATCCGGGTCTGCCGCCTCAAATTCGTTGATAAGCGTCAAAACGCCAGGACTTTCAAGCCCAACCACGCCCAGGCAACCATTTCTTATGCCAAGGGAAAGGTGCGCAAATGAAAGATCTCCTGGCCTGGTTCGGCTTTAAACACTACCCGTTTGACAAGGAAATTAAAACCGCTGATGTCGTTGATACGTCGATATTTACGGAAACCCTTGCCCGCTTCGATTATATGAAACGCAGGGGCGGTATCATGTTGTTGACAGGGGACCCCGGCGTGGGTAAGACCACTACCATAAGGAAATTTGCAGACACCCTCAATGACAACCTTTTCAATGTCCTTTATACCCCCTTGAGCACTCTTAATCGGACGGACATCCTCAGGCATATCAACGCTTTACTGGGATTGCAGAATCGGTTTACCAAAAGTGCAAACTATCAACAAATCCAGAAAGAGCTTCTCGAATCCAGAGAGCACCGGGGCCGGACGGTGGTTCTCATCATTGATGAAGCCCATTTATTGAAGCCTGGTCCGCTTGAAGAAATAAGGCTGCTGACCAATTTTAAAATGGATTCCTTTGATCCATTCCTGCTCATTTTATCCGGTCAATCCGACTTAAAACGCATGATGAATTTTGCTGTCATGGAGCCTCTGAATCAGCGAATCAGAATGCGATACCATATGACCGGATTATCGGAGCAAGACACCGTCGATTATATTGCATCACGCCTTAAATGGGCCGGATGCACAGCTCCAATATTTAAGGAAGATGCTTTAGCGGCCATACAGGAATACTCATACGGGTTCCCGAGACTGATCGGCAATATCTGTGAAGAGGCCCTGACCTATGCCATGTTCTGCGATGCAAAAACAGTGGATGCGGACATGATACTGAAAATCAAGACCACTGATGACATGCCCGCCAATTAGCTGTTGCGGTAAAAACGGCAACTCAAATTTTTAATATGGGGGAGGAGTATGCACGATAACGAACAGGAGCTTGAAGAAAAAATGCCCAAAATAGTTGATCAGATGGGATATTTGCTGATGGACGTCATTCTGATCAGCTTAAAGTGAGTAAATACTGAAAATCAGATGCTTAAGGAATTGTTTGATATAAGGATGGAAGAATTCAGAGAAGATAGGTATTACAGTTTCGGTGAAACGGAGTCAGGATATCCTGGGGAGGAAACCTGACAAGGGATAGCCGGAAGCAGGTGGCATTGAATAAAATGCCCTAATTAGTGAAGCAGGAGCGGTCCTCATTGCCGCTCCTGCTTGTTTTTTATTCAAGCCTTCCTGCTTATGCCTTAAAAAACCCACCACGGACGAGCGCAGCGAGTCCATAGCAAAACATCGGTCAATATAATCTTGTTAAAAAAGGGAAAATTAGTATACCGTTTTGAGAATACATGAGGTTTGAAAACATGCTCCAGTCAAAATAGCTCAGTCACTTGCTAATGGCAGAAAATTCAAATCAACAAATCAAGGGACTGCCCCTCAATTCCTGGAGAGAGATATCAAGGAGGGTCACTGTGATCTTCTCCCTTTTTTTTTGCTTAAAGACATAGCCGGGGACGGTTTTCACGATCCTGTCTTGAAAATCTTTGATAATTCTTATCTCAAAGTTATGCAGGCTCCGGTGTGAAGACTCAAGGTGAGCCTTGTCTTTGGGAGAATTCGGCCTTGCAAAATCCGGTGCCATGTAAAATCCGCAGGGCGTGGAATGTGCCAGATTCAGGGCATTGATGGGGCGTTTGAGATTTAGAAAACCCTTTGCCTGGTCCGGCCTGAACTTGATTTTTTGTTGAGGAAACGGTGTTCTGAGTAAAAATCGAGTAAACAGATCCACAGAATTGAGGCTGCTTTCGGTAAAATAAGCCCTCAAAAAAAACATATACCGGGACCCGGTGTCAAAGGCCTCTATTACCTGAGGTTTTTGCCACTTACCATTGTTATCTTTAATTTTCAAATATCTAAACTTACATCCGTCCATTTGGATCAAATTAAATACTGGTTCCGACTTAAAGGCATGGGGAGGTGCAGGCTCCTCTTCATAATTCTCCTTTTCCAGATAAAATTTAAGATTCTCCCTCTTTGCACATAGCCTTAGCCCCGGAAGACTGATGGGTTTACCCATCTCTTCTTCAAGCCAACAATGATAGTTTTTAATGGTCCTGGCTTTCCTGGTGATAAAAACAAATCCCTGGGACGATAGGTCACAGGAGGCCTTGACCATTTCTATAAATCGTCTTTTGGTTTGTTCATCTATGGAGCGGGGTCGCCCGCTGCACTTTCTGCCTTCCATAATCCCTTTTTCAGCCAGCATAAGGAGAGCGGGGATGATGCCGGTTTTCTTGTAGTGGTCCTTGTAATATTTTTTGGCCCGTCTCTTGGCAGATCCGGTTTTATTCATAATTTTTTTGTAAAGTAGCAAATTAAAGTGCTCATCAATACTCAGATTATTCATTACATGACCCTTTTGACAGGATTTTCTCACGTATAACCCTGTTTCATAACAATGCGGCCTGTTGAGAGGTATCCTGCCAATGAACATGCTGAGCCACTCGAACTTGCTCAAGCATGATTTTTATTGCCTCCATATACTCGTCTGTGATCTGGTTACTCAAGTCTGGTCTGTTTTGTGGTTTGGGTTTCCTGGCATCAATGAATTTTCTGATGTTGTGTGCCGTTAACTCAATATTGCTGTTCATGAAATCCTTCCAGGCCTTTCGCTGTTCACAAGGCTCCAATTGAGCCAGGGGACGGACTTGGGATTCATTGACTGACAATTTGTCCCCAATTGGCGACAAATTCCGGATAACTTCATAGGATTTAATCAGGCGATATGCTTGGGATCTGCCTATATCCCATCTTGCCCTGGTATATGCCTCAAACGTTTCAAACAGGGCCTGTTTATACAGCCGCCCATCTCTTATCTCTTTCAATGCCTGGCCAATTTGGCAAAAACATTCTTGATTATGGGCAATAACTGTTTCCAACTCATTTAACCTTTCCATTGCTACGGTTTTCCCGGCATGGATTGGCCGACATTGGCGGCAAGAGCCGTAAGATCCCCTGTCGGAATCTGGGAAGGCCTACCCAGTTCTTTTAAATACAAGACACTGTCTCGGAACCCATATCTCCTGACAACCATGACCAGATCTATAGTATTGAAATTTTTTTCACAGCGGAAGCACCTGGCCAAATTAGTTGCCGGATTTACAGCGGTTTGGAATTCGTTACAAAAGGGGCATAGAAAACGAAAAAAGCCGTCTCTGATTTTTGATGGAATCTGCAAATGATCTCGAATCAGAATATCCACAGGGATGTTATTTCGTAACTCAAACAATTCTTGGGATGAGAATCTCTTGTTCATGGGTCACCTCTCCTCTTTGAATTTTCAGTTACCTATCTTATATCACCAGCCCTGAATTCTGTCTGTTGCCTCTTAAACTGGAATTGGGATTACTTTGGTGGTATCCCCTTTATTTGCAGTGGTTTGTGCCTATAATGCCTCTTGAAATCAACAATGGATTACTCTGTTCATATTCGCCTATATTACAAGGGTTTAGCTTGGTCATGTCTCTTAAAGTCGTTTTCGATTAGTCTGCCGATTTCATGGGGCTTTATGGGGTCTGCAATGGGCGGTAATTTGGATCACCAGATATTGGATAACGATAGCAGCTTTTATTCCATATTCTGCCACAATGACCTCAAATGGCAGTGCAGGCTTTGTCTGTCTTTGTAACAATTTTGTAGCAACTGCGGGATTGGGTTTTTCCTGATTTACGGCATCTTCAAGTTTTTTTGCCAGGTAGTTGTTTTTGCTATCCGATTGGTTCTTCTTGTTCAATTTTGCACATTGTCTTCGATGGAGTTCTTTTCGGCAGGCCGGGTTGCAGGTCCTTTGCCGTCCCTTTTGCCTCACATCCGGTTGAAACCATTTTCGACAAATTGCACAAGGACGTTTTCCACGGGAACTTTTTGCCATTATATTTTCTCCAAGATTCAAGTCATAGAAAGTATAAAAGCAAATTTTCATTCTCTTGTGAATCTGTAGCGGGATAACGGCGGGGTAAGCTGGGTATGTTTATTGATTTGATTGGCAGGGTATGCGGCGAGGTAACGGCGGGGTAAGCTGGGTATGATCTATTAATTTGATTGGCGGGGTATGGCGGCGGGGTATTACCTGGGAGGCGTTACACTATTTTGTCAGTGATTCTGGGGTAAGGCGTTACACTATTTGAATGTTAGCAATTGGTTTATGTCACCTCCATTGCCTGAAAAATTTTGATAAAGCTCTCGTTATGTATCAGAAAGAGTCAAATTGCAGTGAAAAAGACAGAAAAGAACTTTACCGAAAGTTCAAAAAGGTCCTGGATACTGCCATGTATGCAGGCTCTCTTAGAGCAAAACTGAAATCGCTGGATGATAAGGCTTTTGAGCATCCCCTGTTAAAAAAACATGTTGATGAACTTAGAGACAATGCAGCCCACTATACCTCTCATAAGCGAAGAAGCGGAATCACAAAAACGACCTCAAAAGTAGACAATTTCCTGAAAATTATTAAACGCAAATTACGGCAGGTCACAAGTTTTAGAGATAAGGATTATGCAAAAATTTTATTTAATGCAACTGCCAATATCAGGAATTTTGTACCTTTTTTATCTGGCTCGAAAAATGCCCATCAAAGCCCTTTTATACTGGCTGGAGGTGACACATATGATCTTCCATGGATGCAGGTCATGAATGTACATAATGCGTTCCTATTTACATCTAATGCATTTTAATTATAGATAATCTATACGGGTCAACACTTATAGACTTATCCGGGAATACTTAAAGGACGTTTTTTACCGTTCTTTTTGGGGATATAAATCCGTCTTAGCGGTTGCGGCCTATAACCTCGTCTTTGCAGACTTAATACAGCCTGCCATTTGGCTCGGGCGCCTTTCCATAAAACACCCTCTACGCCTGGAGTTTTTTTCCCTTTATTTGAGGTCACTCGTTTGACAGCCAAGGCCTTGGCGTAGAACGAATGAGTAAGTAAGTACTGAAGGGCTTTGACTTTGCCCCATTTTTCTTCCTTTACAGCCTTTGCGATACGCATTTGCAGCCTTCTAACTTCAACCCGGGCTTTGTTCCAATCAATGGATGCCCATTTCTCAGCAAAGCCGACAGGTGCACCAGCCGAAGCCGTCATTTGCTTTCCCATCTTAAGCGGTTCTTCAAATTCTCTCGCAAGTCAACACCAATCGGACGTCTGCACGCATGTCTCCAAAACCGAAAGATTTTGGGTTTTACGTGAGCCATGTTCCATGCTCTATCCGTTTCATTACAAAACGGCGTTTGCTTTTTCCGAATTCTTACTGCTGCCCCTCCATAGGCTTGCCTTGCGGTTAGCTTTCCATGCATTGCACATGGGGAGTGACAACGTTTCCACGTTCCACATGATCGCTCTTTATGGACAACTTAGGCAGGCCTCTACGCCGATGAATCTTAAGATCCCGTGCAAGCAGTTAAAAGACTTGCATCCTGTTCATGTATACAAACGCAGGGAAGTATACATATAACCTGTTAATCCCAGTAGGTTAGGCGCTCACTGACGGCGCTTAAAGCTCTTCGATTAATCTTGCCATATTGTCCGACCCTAGCCCTTAACCGGATGGGATTTCCGGAAGGGTTCTCCTGTCGCCATTCAAACCCGATTCGGTACATTGTCGGTGAGGCTTCGCACCCCGTCATCAGCGCGACGGTAGCACGCTCACCCAGGGAATCGGTGGGGATACACCGAGTATATTCAGTGTCTTACATTTACCTCCTATACATAAAATCATGCAACATCGTGTCGCACGCTAACCGTTTAGCTCACCTGCCGCGCCAGTGACTTACGGGTTAGCCGCTCCCGTTCTCGCGGTCAGGTGCAGCGCCTGGTTAGCTAATTTTTTCTTTTAATTTTAAGTAGTGCGCCTTAAATCTGCCAATGTTTTACCTCGGCTTGTTCTCCATGATGTCCAACCATTGACTGTCTTTCTATCACTTCCAGCATCTTGGAGACCTGCCAAAGCTGCATAGCTTGGACTGGAATATTTTTCTTCAAGAACATGAAAATTGCCGTCTTCATCTACTACGGCTTTGTATTCTCTTCTTTGTTCTCCATTTCTTGGTTTATAGCTCATACTCAACTCATCACCTGGATTTAGCAGATCAGCTTGAATAAGGTCATAGACAGAAATGTTATATGTTTTACTTTGCTTTTCTGTATCGTCCTCAATTATTGTATTGTCTTCTTCCGTATCAATAAATGGTTTGTATTCCTCGGGAAGTTCGTAAATAATATTACTTTGGTTTCCGATTTCAACATATTTTTTTATGATCCAAATATTTACCGAATTTTTTAATGTTTTTGCCCAATCAGCTAAATCATCCGAAACATTATCTATTGGTAAGCCAACAAGTGGGGGCTTTTCTAATATTTCATTTAAGACTATCCCCAGTTTATAGCTGTCAATCCCAAGCTCGTTAAATTTTTCTGGTTCTTTTTTGATGGCATCAATAGCCAACAATGCCAATAATTTTCTTGAGTCAGGTTGCTGCGATGCGATAATTTGTTTTGATACTTGTGGAGCTATGTGACGCCAAACACTATGTTTGAGTAATTCTGCTTCAACTATGAACCATTTTTTACCTTCTAAATCTATTGCAAATCCATCTGGGATTGTCCCTGAACCGTTAGCTGTTTTTATTAATTTTTTTGGGAGATAGAAAGAACTTGGTCCAAATATATACTCATGATTTTGGGCAACCACACATTCGAGTTCTTCTTCATTATCGAATGGGGTTTGTATGAATTTCTTATCTCCGAATAGCAGCATTCGATTTCCTTTTTTAAGCTAACGGTTGAGTTGAGGGGCCGGGCGGCTTTTTCCTGGAACCTCTGATAAAAGTTTTCATTTTGTTAAACCACATATTTCCAAAAAGCCGCGTTGTAAGCCCGGTCCTTCTCAAGTGTTTGGTTCGCCGAAGGCTTCAGCTAATCGCTCCTGCCAGCGCGTCGGGTCACGCTTGAGATGCATGATGGCTCCTACCAAGATGCAGTCGCTCCGAACTTGGTATAGCACACCGAAGGGGAATCGGTCGGTGAGGCATCTCCGGGCTCAGCATGAAAACACCGGCCAAGCTTCTGGATGGTGTCGGATCCGCTTGAAAGTACGTTGTACCTCCGAAGCAAACTCAAAGCCCAGGCCATGGCGCTGTTCATTGTAGTAGTCAACGGCTTCAGCAAATTCGTCTTCCGCACATGAGAGAACGAGTATTCTCATCGCTGGTTGATCCTGGCCAAGACGTCCTCTGCTGGGGAAGCTGTGAGTAACCCTTTGTCGTATGCTTCGATTCTAGATTCAATCTCTTCCGCCCAAGCAGTATCGATATGGTTGTCCTCAGAGATATCGAAACTCTGGAAGAGGCGTTGAATCAACTCAGCCCTCTCGATGGGCGGCAGGGCAAGCGCATCATTGAGCACTCTCTCCGTTTTAGCTGTCATATAGTCCACCTCGTCTTTGTTTTAGGGAGTCAGATATTATTGATTTATCATTTGCCAGACCCAGATTCTTTCATCCTGTGGATGCGGCTCCGGGTAAACGGTAAATTGAAAACTGCTGACTCCCTTAGTTCTATTCAAATATAGCCGACAACACGCAGCTTCGCAACCCGAATATGTAATTGTTGATTTGAATTTTCTGCCATTAGCAAGTGACTGAGCTATTTTGACTGGAGCATGTTTTCAAACCTCATGTATTCTCAAAACGGTATACGAATTTTCCCTTTTTTAACAAGATTATATTGACCGATGTTTTGCTATGGACTCGCTGCGCTCGTCCGTGGTGGGTTTTTTAAGGCATAAGCAGGAAGGCTTGAATAAAAAACAAGCAGGAGCGGCAATGAGGACCGCTCCTGCTTCACTAATTAGGGCATTTTATTCAATGCCACCTGCTTCCGGCTATCCCTTTTCAGGTTTCCTCCCCAGGATATCCTGAGTCCGTTTCACCGAAACTGTAATACCTATCTTCTCTGAATTCTTCCATCCTTATATCAAACAATTCCTTAAGCATCTGATTTTCAGTATTTACCCACTTTAAGCTGATCAGAATGACGTCCATCAGCAAATATCCCATCTGATCAACTATTTTGGGCATTTTTTCTTCAAGCTCCTGTTCGTTATCGTGCATACTCCTCCCCCATATTAAAAATTTGAGTTGCCGTTTTTACCGCAACAGCTAATTGGCGGGCATGTCATCAGTGGTCTTGATTTTCAGTATCATGTCCGCATCCACTGTTTTTGCATCGCAGAACATGGCATAGGTCAGGGCCTCTTCACAGATATTGCCGATCAGTCTCGGGAACCCGTATGAGTATTCCTGTATGGCCGCTAAAGCATCTTCCTTAAATATTGGAGCTGTGCATCCGGCCCATTTAAGGCGTGATGCAATATAATCGACGGTGTCTTGCTCCGATAATCCGGTCATATGGTATCGCATTCTGATTCGCTGATTCAGAGGCTCCATGACAGCAAAATTCATCATGCGTTTTAAGTCGGATTGACCGGATAAAATGAGCAGGAATGGATCAAAGGAATCCATTTTAAAATTGGTCAGCAGCCTTATTTCTTCAAGCGGACCAGGCTTCAATAAATGGGCTTCATCAATGATGAGAACCACCGTCCGGCCCCGGTGCTCTCTGGATTCGAGAAGCTCTTTCTGGATTTGTTGATAGTTTGCACTTTTGGTAAACCGATTCTGCAATCCCAGTAAAGCGTTGATATGCCTGAGGATGCCCGTCCGATTAAGAGTGCTCAAGGGGGTATAAAGGACATTGAAAAGGTTGTCATTGAGGGTGTCTGCAAATTTCCTGATGGTAGTGGTCTTACCCACGCCGGGGTCCCCTGTCAACAACATTATACCGCCCCTGCGTTTCATATAATCGAAGCGGGCAAGGGTTTCCGTAAATATCGACGTATCAACGACATCAGCGGTTTTAATTTCCTTGTCAAACGGGTAGTGTTTAAAGCCGAACCAGGCCAGGAGATCTTTCATTTGCGCACCTTTCCCTTGGCATAAGAAATGGTTGCCTGGGCGTGGTTGGGCTTGAAAGTCCTGGCGTTTTGACGCTTATCAACGAATTTGAGGCGGCAGACCCGGATATCTTTGTCATAAAGATACAGTTCCTGATCCGCATCCACAGGATGACGAACATCAACACGCTGCCGAATATAAGCGGTAGGGACTTCAAAAATATTCCCCTTAAAGCTGATGGTCGCATCGTTGTTGACTACCCGCTCATGCCGTACAAGGAATATTTCATCCAATTCAGCCTTGGTCGGCCGGGTGATATCGGTGTGGCCGGCAGACCTGTGATACCGGTCAATGGGGCGTTCATCTATGCCGGTATGCAGTTTATGATGGTAATCTTCATGCAGCCAGACGGCGAAAGCTGCATTGAGTTCTTCCAATGTCAGTTTTTCGGTAAGGGCGGATAAAAACCGGCCCCGGACCGTTCTAAAAAATCGCTCAATTTTTCCACGGGAAGGCGAATCATAGGGTTTTGAATGGATCAGTGAAATACCGGATAATGCGCAGGTTTTGGCCAAAAAATCAGAACTGAAAGACGCTCCATTATCGACATAAAGACGTTCAGGAAGTCCAAATGCCAGAAAGGCATCCTTTAATACCACGGTCAGGGAAAGAACAGTTTTAGTAGGAGCAAAGGCATGCCCCACAATCATCCGGCTGTGATCATCTATGATGGCGCACAATATGGCTTTATGCGTTTTCCGGTTCACGGTTACCAGGGGGCCATGCATGAAATCCCCCATCCAAAGACAATTTATATGATCTGTTTCAAAGCTGGTCCGCTTATCCCGGCGCTTGTCTCCAAAAATTAACAACTGCTCTTCTTTAACGATGCGCAGCAGCGTATTGTAATGGATGGGTGGCTCTCCGATTTGGCCCTTTTGTGTCAGCATCTCATGGAGCCGTTTTACGGGAATATAAGGATAGGCCTTACATTGAACCTTGATGGCATCCATGACCTGCGGACTGGCTTTTCTGGGTCTGCCTTTATCGCTTCTAATTTTGGGCTTAAGGCCTTCAAAACCAAGCTTCCTGTATGCTTTGAGCCAGGACTTCAGGGTGGATACTTTGACCTTCCGGTTGCCATAGCGTGGGAATTCATGGTGTTTGCAGGCCTGGGTGCGGAAGTACTCATTTTGTACTCTTCCCGGCTCTGCCAACACAGGGCTGATCAACTTGTAACGGATCAAAGCAATTTGTTCTCGGGTCTCATTGTCCATAACACCTCCTGTAATGATATTTCTGCCAAAAAAGCGTTGTCATGGCCAATAACTTAACCGACTGAAATAAAAGGTGTTATCAATCCTGTGTCAGAATATACCCAAAAACGTCATCTCCATATCCCGGATTTACCCTGGTCAGCAGAATAGTGGTCATTTTCAACCCGTCACTTTATTTTAAGGAGGACGAATACGGTCACAGGATGTTCTACCAAATAGGCATTTTCCGGTTCGATTTAAATGATATCGTATGGCTGGCTTCATCTGGCAGGGGGCGGGGCAGTCAACACCGGTGATGATTTTAAGATACAGATAAATCGTTGTGATGATTTGCCTTGAATCAGGTTGCTTTGTCCCGGGAACGGGGAATTTTTCATGGAGAGTGTGATGTCCTCGAAGGAAACCGGCCAGTATCAATACTGCCCAGGTCTGGATCAAGTACGGTGTCACAGAACAGTCCGGGGTAAGTTCAAGGGTGGTGCCATGGTAACCCTTTTGCCCACGGCATTGAAATTCGTATACTTTGATCAGGGTGCCGATAACTGCGTCAACCGTATATTGACAATAGGGAATCAGTTGGCTGGGCAGCAAGGAAAATCTTCTCCCAGTTTTATCGCATAAGAATCTGGGGACTGGAACTTTCCCCTTTTTAAAAGGAAACAGGTCTATGGCGTAACGATAATATTCTCTGATGGGCTTGTGGCAGTCTTTTTCACCACAAATAAGGCATTGGTGTCCGACATAATCTTGAAAATTTATGTTTGAAAAATCAGCTTTGTATTCCCAGATGTCCGTATATGTGTTAATGAATTGGTGTTGGATATTTTATATCCTTGGGAAGTTGGGAAGGAGGCTATTGGCATAGACACATCCTTCCCAACTTTTTCATTTTCAGCGGTTCCAGTCAAAATATCATTGTGAATTCCATACATTGAAAAACTGAATATACGCATATCAGCGGGCAAAATAATTTGCAAATTCATAGGGAAAATTTGAAGAAATAATATTGTAATCAACAAAAGAAGGCGATATTATTGAATTCGGCATGGTCAAAATCGAAATTTTGAATACCCCGGGGCATACGCCGAACTCCATATCGATTCTTGTAACGGACAAAGCCCGCTGGGACATGCCCGAGCTGATTCTTACCGGAGACCTTCTTTTTGTGGGCTCCATCGGCCGGCCGGATCTGGCTGGAGCGGAAGTTTTAGAGGAACAGGTGAAAAACCTGTATGATTCTCTTTATGAAAAAATGCGCCGCCTGCCGGATTATCTCGAAGTTTTCCCGGCCCATGGTCAGGGATCCCTGTGCGGCAAAGGATTAAGCGCCAAAGCCAGCAGCACCCTGGGCTATGAACGCCTGACCCAGCAGGTGCTTAAGTTAAGCGGCTTTAATGAGTTTCATGATCAAATTGCGGCTAGTTTTCCTGTGAGGCCGAAAAGTTTTACGCACATTATCAGTACCAATGCCCATGGTGCCCCGCTTCTGGAGCGCTGTCCTCTGGAGCAGACGCTGAATCCGGACCAGTTTGAACAGATCCGCCAAAAGAGCGCAACCATTATCGATACCCGGGATACCGCTTCTTTCGGCGGATTTCATATCCCCGGCGCCATCAACATCGGATTTGAAAAGCAGATGGCCAATTGGATCGGTATGGTTGTTGATCCTTCAGATGATCTTCTTCTGGTGGTGGATGACCGGGGTAAGTATGACCAGATGACGACCCAGCTCCACAGAATCGGTTATGATAATATATTTGGTTATCTTTCCGGCGGTATGGCAGCCTGGATTTCCAGCGGCATGCCCATTGAAAGCCTGTCACCGATCTCAGCCCAAAAACTCAAACAGCAATTAGACAATAAAGATTTCGGCCAGATCGTGGATGTCCGGACCCCCGAAGAAAGGGCCCAGGGCCATATTTCGGACTCACGCCATGTACCCATGACCAATATTCTGGCAAAAAGCCTGGATATTCCGAAAAACGATGAAGTGATCCTGGTTTGCGGCACCGGATACAGGGCTAACATTGTGGCCAGTCACCTAAAACAGGATGGATTCAGCCATGTGCACAGCCTGGCCGGAGGCCTTACCGCGTGGCAGAACGCGGGCTATGGCCTTGCAGCCTGAAGTCTCCTGGTTTTAACTTCAGCCGTTTTCTGATTTTTTAATGGCCTCTGAGAATCAGGATGGTCAGGATCAAAGAATGGGCACTGGGCTCGCACTATTCCAGCATACAACCCATTGTATTTCGAGAGTGTTAAAAATCACAATATATTGTGGTTTTTTTGACACGTTGGAACGGTGTGAGCCCAGTACCGTCCCCCTTCAAACAGGGGAATATCAAGGCTAACGGCGATGCTTCCTTTATCTTCATGACTTTTCAAGCTGTCGGGCTGATCATTCGGATCGTTCATGTATCGGTACCCGTATCGACCCTCTAAGTAAATCTGGTGCATATGTTTTCCCCGGACGGAAGGCAGTGTTTATTTTGCATACGGTTCATCTCGTTATCACAAAAACGGCGTCACGATGAAATAGAGCCCCAACACGCCGATGGTGGCGCCCGCAGTTTTGCGGAACCACACGCCGGCATCGTTCCAGGTGCTGTTCTCTAACAGCTTTTTGACCATGGCCGTGGAACTCCCGGCGATTACGATGGGAAGACAGTGGCCGACGGCGAACAGAATAATGAGAATAATGCCGGTGATCACCTGTTCCTGTACGGTGATGATGGCGAGAATGGGTGCGATAAACCCGAAGGTGCATGATCCGGAGAGCACGCCGTAACCGAGACCCAGCGCAAACGCGCCGAATTTTCCTTTTAAGTTCATCCGATAGAGAAGGCTTCCCGACATGGCGCACTTATCGACCCCCAGCATGCCCAATGCTACCCAGATGAGGATAAGACCGATGACCACCTGCCAGTAGCTCCCCACATCCCCCAACATACGTCCCAGTATGGCGCAGATGATTCCGATGATGGCGATGGTCAAAAAGAGTCCCGTGGTAAAGAGGGCGGAGTAAATTCCCGCCTGCCTGGGGTTCACCATTTTTTCCTGCCCCCCCACATACCCAATGATCAAGGGGATAGAGGCCAAATGACACGGGCTGAACATCACACTGATGACGCCCCAGACAAAGCAGCCCATCGCGGCCAGGCCGATGCTTCCGGTGATCCACTCATTTACCGTAAGAAAGAGTGTGTCCAACATGGGTTATCCTTTTTTTTCAAGTTTGGGTTTATCTACACCCAGTTTGCTCATTTGCTCAATAATGGATTTTTCATCCATAAATCCGGTATGGCGATATACCTCTTCCCCTTTTTCATTGAAGAATATCTGGGTCGGGATGGCCCGGATTTTAAATCTTTGTGCCTGTTCTTTGTTTTCCCAGACATCAATAAAATGAATATCCGCTGTTCCCTCATAGGTTTTTTCAAGCTTAGTCAAAATTGGGGCCATCATCTTGCATGGAATACATTTTTTGGCGCCGAGATCGATCATAGTCACTTGACCCTTTTTCGGAAGATATGAAAAGTCTTCGGCAGACGCGTTAATGGTGAATATCGTCAATAGGGCGATGGACAAACCAATTTTTGTTACACACTTCATGTTGTTTTTCCTTATCTACGCATTGGGTATCTAAATTTTATTTGGTGATCCAGGATTTGATATCATCCTTTTTGGGTATTTTCCCTGTACACTTCACTTCTCCGTCTACAACGACGGAAGGTGTTCCGAATACGCCGTACCCTGCAATCTGCATCATGTCGGTGACCTTTTCCACCGTGGCATCCACCCCCATCTCATCAACGACTTCCTTGACCAATTTTTCTGTTTTTGCGCATTTGGGACATCCAGGTCCCAGAACTTTAATCTCCATAATAACTCCTTTGATTTTCTTATGGTTGAATTGTACAATTGTTGCAACTATCAGTTTAAAATGAGTTCTTTCTCCCCACAATGTCATAGCGATCGATGTCGGGAAACCTTTTTTTAAACCCGATATTTCCGGATCGTTCTCCAGCCAGTGCTTCAGACTACCGATCATGAAGGACTCATATGAGGAGTCTGCACCGTCGGAAATTTACCTCGTCTATATCGAATTCAGTTCATTCATTCATTCACCTTTTGCTCTAATACTTGAATCCTTATTTTTTATTAATAAAATATTATATAAATAAATTCACGTTAATCGATTTATTTTTCTCACTCTTTGTTGTTAAAATCTCTAAATTCTCGCTCCAAAATACGTCCAAATATTCAGACCAACGATTACGCTTGATCCAAAAGGATAATCAATGCATATCAATAAATCGTTATAATGACATATATAGTTATGATAATTTATTGTCAAGAATAAAAAAAATGTGAAAAGGCCCTGGGTCTGGAAGCCGAGCTTGGCGGATTATTCCTGAAAATGGAAAAAGCATTCTCCGATGACATTGTTGATCATGGAATTGTCCTCAAGATTGCGAAAAATATTTCAGATGTGAAAAGCAAACTTTTTATCCAGGCTATTGAAGAGCGGCTGATGCTTGAAAAACTTCTTAATGCAGACCAAATGGAAAATCTTTCAAAACTCTCTGGATTCTGACGGCTTTGATGTTCTGCTGCCCATTGGCAGCCATGGCAGACATCTGCACGAGCTATGATTCAGCGCATCCGGCGGCAATCTTTACAAGCCTGAGGGTGATGGAGCTACCTTTCTTTAATACGTTACCTGATGGATGATTTGGTTTACCGTACAAGATATGTCGATCTGGTGGAAGAAACAGTGGAAAATGTTTTTTATCCCAAAAGGATGACCAGTATCTATAAAGAAGCCCATGAATTAATCCAACCCTATGTGACAGGAACATCAGGAGAAAACTGTGCCAGCAAACTTGGCATGAAAACACTTAAAACGACCGTGTTGAAAAAAAGTTGCTCAGAAGCCAAGGCATTGCTCTATCTGCTGAACCGGCCGGATGGATTTTCCACTATTTATCTCATGGGGTCAGCCCTAATTGGCTGACAATATTTTCAAGACTATCCTTCACATAAACAGCTATCAAATTATAAAAGTCTGCTTTATCTCCATCAAGATTACATTTTTCCAGGGCATTGTAGTAAGCAAGGCGATTTTCAGTATCACCGGGAATATTGGCAATTGTATATCCGTTTTGCAGAAGAAACAGGTTCATCATCAAACGGGCGGTTCTTCCATTACCGTCAATAAAAGGATGTATGGTTGCTATTTTTTCATGGATGTCTGCCGACAATATTACAGGGTGCAATCGGGAAGAGTGATGGTCAATCCATAAAACAAGCTCTTCCATCAATTTCGGAACCTGCCAGGGTTGCGGCGGCACATATCGGCTGCCTGATATTGCAACCGGTAAGGAGCGGTATTTACCTGCGTTATCTCTGTCAATACCCCTTAAAATAATAGAATGAATATTCTTTATCAGCGTCTCCGTAATAACCATATTTTCATTTATCAAATCCCTGATATATAAAATAGCTTCATAGTGATTATTTGCTTCCAGATGTTCCCGCATGGTTTTACCGCTTACGGTCAGCCCTTTATTAATAATTATATCTGTTTCACGAAGAGTCAGCGTATTGCCTTCAATGCGATTACTGTCATAGGTGTATTCAATATATAAAGCATTTAGAATGGATTTATTGAGTAACGGACGGGCATCATCCAGCCTTGCTTTTAGGCCGTCGATTCGATCCAGTAAGTCATTCAGATTCTTAGCCATTGTTATCCTCATTTTTTTAATAAAAGGCATAAAATAACACCGTAACAGCCCCCTTGGATAAATACCGGCATACTGTATATCCTTAATTCTATAACATGATGGTTTTGTTGCATTATCTTACCAGCTATCCTTAAAATACCTTCGTTCCTCACGATTATTTAAAACCTTGCTGCAAGACTCCCAGTCAATATTAGAAACATTCTGATTATAGCGCACTTCAAATGGATTCCTGTCCGGTACATTATCTATAATCTTCTTTGCCTCCTCAATTTCACCCTGTGCCACCTCAATCCATACATCTTCCAGAACATTTTGACCTGTCAGTTTTCCAGCTTCCAGAGACGAACCAATACGCTTTAACAACAAAGTTTTAAAAAAACCGGCACTCTTGACTCTTTGAGCCAGGAGCTTACAAAACTCTTCTGCCAGTTCATAAGCCTCTTTCATATAACCGGTTAGAATTAATGATTCCTCTTCACTCTCACCGTGCAATTCCACATTGATTTTCTGAAGATAAGATTCATTTGTTGCGGGATCAATCTCATTTTCCAGATATATCCTTTCTCTTCTTACAACATGACGAATAAACGGATTGTACTTTTGGAAAAAGTCATTTGACAGCAAAACCCCGACCATTACAAACAATCCTGATTTTACCGGAAACCGATTCCAACGCCTCGCCCGCAACCTCAAAAATGGAACTGCGGAAAAATCCGGCTATCCTGTCATAGGATTTGGCATTTCTCAATTTATTTATCAAAAGAGACTCTGATATTGATTCCCTTCGTGATGAGAAACGATTTATCACCTTTTAAACCCCTTTGTTGGAGTGTAGCCTTTTTTTGATAATTCCTTATAGGCCAAACCTCATCCCCGGCCCCCTTTCTCAGACTTACGAGGGGGAAAATAGTGCAAAAAGGGTATACACGCCCTTCGCTCTTCAATGCCTCTTTTTAGTTACTCAAGCAGCATTTTCAGCAGCTTGAATTAAAAAATCCGATCTTGACATACCTCGTTTTTCAGCAGCTTTATCAATAATTGCAAGTTTATACTCAGGAACGGATATTTCAATCTGAATTTTCTTCCTTGATAGAAAAGAAAAATCAATATCAGCAAGCAGCCAGAAAGCACCCTCAACATATAAACTATTTTGATTCATTAAATCCTCGATGCTTGAAGGTACAGGGGCAATTGTTATATCTTCCCCCTCATAATAACAGAATACTGCTTCCTGGATATTTTCAAGCACCTCGTTAATTGTTTTTCCTGCAGTAAAGCAACCAGGAATATCAGGAATAGTTGCACCAAAATCTGTATCGTTTTCTTTGTGAATCAGTACAGGATATTTCATTACTCCCCCCACTGCCATCCAGCGTGTCTATATATATTTCTAAGGGTTCCCACAGGAATATCTTTTTTAGGGTGAGGAACAACTACAATTTTACCGTTTTTTTTGAATTTCCAGTGGTCACCAGTAATATTGCTGTGTTGAAAACCTTCTTTTTTAAGGCGCTTTATTATCTGTTTACTGTTCATGGGTTTTGTCCAAAATAATCATTTCTTAAACCCCTTCGTTCTTCAATGCCTCTCTTAACAATTTTGCGAAATGTGCCGGTTTATGCCAGTTGTCCAAATTACTCACATATTCTGTCTGAGCTATAAAATCCAATAATTCTATCATCACCTTCTTATTAAAATAGTATTTATTGTCCTCAAAAGCATTTTTCAGATAATGGATGCCCTCTATCGTTGATTCGTTTTTGCCGGTCTCATAGATTCCCACAAAAACCTTTCTCATTATAGTTGAACCAAAACCTCCTGTTTCCAGATATCTCATTTTATAATCAACAGGTGTTTTCAATTTTACTTTAGGCATCCTTCATTTGCAGGTTTACACTTTCTGAATCAATCTTTCCTTTTTGGGGGGCGCATCTCAAAAAAAAGTGTAAACTACTTTTGAGGTGTTTTAAAAGATTCCCAACTCTCATTGAGGTAGCAAAACACAAAACCCTGGGCTGCCCCCATGGCAGTTATATTGCGTCTAATGATCTCCAGTTAAGAAAATACTTTGTTCCATTATTTTTTAATAAAGTAAGCTTTTCTAATTTCTGCAAATCACGTCTGGCAGTTCTATTGCTGACTTTTAAATATAAAAAGCTTAACGGAATAGTATTAAACAGGCTATTCAAAGTAAAAGAATATTTTGTTTCCATTTCTAACAGATAATTTAATAGTTCTTTTTGACGTTGAGATATTGTTTTATTGTTTTTTAAGAAAATATAATAATCGCGTAATGCAAATTTACGTATATAATAAGTAATCCTTTCTTTGATATCATTTAAAGAATCGATACATCCTTTTAAAACAAATTCTAAAAAAGGAGTTACATCATGATTTTTATTCTTTCTTGTTGCTGAAAAAACAATAAAATATTCATCCATATTACGATAATAAAAATTTGAAAGCATAGTCGGAAGATATTTTATCCCGGATAATTTTAATAAAGTAGCTTCTATAATTCTGGATGCTCTGCCATTACCATCTGAAAACGGATGAATCAAACCAAAATAATAATGTGCCAAGGCAGCTCTTATTATCGGCTCAAGTGATGTGTTTTCATTATTATTTATCCAGGAAATATACTCTTGCATTATTTTTTTAATATCAGGTAAACATTTGAGTGGAGTATAAACCCCTCCATGGGATTTGTCTCCAACTTTTACTATATGGTTTCTATATACTCCCGGGTTATTGTATTCGCTGTCAATGTTTATAGTAATTAATTTATGGATATTTTTTATAAATTTTTCATCTAATGTTGGTATGGAGTCTGAAATATTTAGTTTTTTTACAAAGTCATAAGCAGTTTTAAGGTTTCTTATTTCTATCTTACTAAATTCAGTCAATTGATCTTTATCGGTTGAATCAATAATTTCACCGACTGCATCCTCTTTTAAAGGATTGCCTTCTATTGCTGCTGTGCTGAAAATTGACCTTCGTATTAATTCAGATTCAAGTTGCGCTGCCATAGACGGTAATATGGGCAAATCTTTTATGGTTTTATAAAGGATGCGTAATTCAATTATAAGTGGGGATAATTTATCTTTAGAATACTCATTGCTAAAGACAAAATTCCCGGATTTAAAAGTCATAATTTTTTTTACAGTCATATTGACACCTAATTTGTCATTGCATTATTAAGTATTTAATAGTAGTTAAATAAAATGTACAAATATTTTTGTCAACTTTTATGACTGCAAAAAATTATATGATTTCGGCATCCTTCATTGCCCGGTTTGCATTTTTTGAAAAAAGGATGCTGAAATATATTGAACTGCCAAGCAAAATTAAACACAAGAGAGGATTAAACTATGTATTTTAAACAAATTACAGTGCCTGGACTGGGTTGTAATTCCTATGTTATCGGCTGTCCAGGAGCCAGGCAGGCCATTGTTGTAGATCCCAAGCGGGATGTTCAGGATTACATGGACATATCCAGGGATGAGGGAATGAAGATCACCCATATTATTGAAACCCATGTGCATGCAGATCATGTCAGCGGTAACCAGGAATTAAAATCCCGCACAGGAGCAGAGATTTATTACGGTGAAGGCACGCCTGTGACCTTTGATCACAAAGAGCTGAAAGAAGGCGATATTATTGAATTCGGCATGGTCAAAATCGAAATTTTGAATACCCCGGGGCATACGCCGAACTCCATATCGATTCTTGTAACGGACAAAGCCCGCTGGGACATGCCCGAGCTGATTCTCACCGGAGACCTTCTTTTTGTGGGCTCCATCGGCCGGCCGGATCTGGCTGGAGCGGAAGTTTTAGAGGAACAGGTGAAAAACCTGTATGATTCTCTTTATGAAAAAATGCGCCGCCTGCCGGATTATCTCGAAGTTTTCCCGGCCCATGGTCAGGGATCCCTGTGCGGCAAAGGATTAAGCGCCAAAGCCAGCAGCACCCTGGGCTATGAACGCCTGACCCAGCCCGTGCTTAAGTTAAGCGGCTTTAATGAGTTTCATGATCAAATTGCGGGTAGTTTTCCTGTGAGGCCGAAAAGTTTTACGCACATTATCAGTACCAATGCCCATGGTGCCCCGCTTCTGGAGCGCTGTCCTCTGGAGCAGACGCTGAATCCGGACCAGTTTGAACAGATCCGCCAAAAGGGCGCAACCATTATCGATACCCGGGATACCGCTTCTTTCGGCGGATTTCATATCCCCGGCGCCATCAACATCGGATTTGAAAAGCAGATGGCCAATTGGATCGGCATGGTTGTTGATCCTTCAGACGATCTTCTTCTGGTGGTGGATGACCGGGGTAAGTATGACCAGATGACGACCCAGCTCCACAGAATCGGTTATGATAATATATTTGGTTATCTTTCCGGCGGTATGGCAGCCTGGATTTCCAGCGGCATGCCCATTGACAGCCTGTCACCGATCTCAGCCCAAAAACTCAAACAGCAATTAGATAATAAAGATTTCGGCCAGATCGTGGATGTCCGGACCCCCGAAGAAAGGGCCCAGGGCCATATTTCGGACTCACGCCATGTACCCATGACCAATATTCTGGCAAAAAGCCTGGATATTCCGAAAAACGATGAAGTGATCCTGGTTTGCGGCACCGGATACAGGGCTAACATTGTGGCCAGCCACCTCAAACAGGATGGATTCAGCCATGTGCACAGCCTGGCCGGAGGCCTTACTGCATGGCAGAATGCGGGCTATGGCCTTGCAGCCTGAAGGCTCCTGGTTTTAACTTCAGCCGTTTTCTGATTCTTTGCTGGTGTCTGAATCAAAAATCAAAAATGGGCAGCCCAGGTTTTTAACCCGGGTCTGCCCACAACGAAGCGTGAAAGTCATATTGATTAGGAAATCGAACAGCCCGTAGACGATTGGGCTTGCAGGTAACCATGTCAAGACCATTTTTGTTTTTTGGGGCAGTCCTGCATTTGTAAGATGATGTGAAAATTCAGTCATGGATGAAACAAATAAATTTTACTTATAAAAAATTTTGGTGTATTTGTTGATTAAAACAAAATCAATATGGAGATATCATAATGAAAGAAAAAGAGTTTAAAGCTTATGTAGTAGATGAAAACAAAGAAAAATTTACAGGCAAAATTAAAAAAAAACTTATTGAAGATCTGCCAAAAGGTGATCTGTTAATTAAAGTATGTTACTCATCGTTGAATTATAAGGATGCCCTTTCTGCTGCGGGAAATAAAGGAGTTACCAAAAATTATCCCCATACTCCAGGTATTGATGCAGTTGGAATAGTAGTAAAATCAGAGACCCCCTCTTTTAATGTTGACGATAAAGTTATTGTTACAAGTTATGATCTCGGGATGAATACAGATGGAGGGTTCGGAGAATATATTCGAATTCCTTTGGAATGGGCGGTTAAATTACCCGAACATTTATCTATGAAAGAGGCTATGATATTTGGAACAGCCGGGTTAACGGCAGGTATTTCCGTATTGAAATTATCAGAACTTGTTAAACCCGAAGATGGAAAGATTATTGTTTCAGGATCAACCGGAGGAGTAGGAGCATTAAGCGTGTCGATTCTGAGCAAATTGGGATATTCTGTAACTGCCATTACTGGAAAAGAATCTGAACATGATTACCTGTTTAATCTTGGTGCAAAAGAAATAATTTCCAGAAGCGAATTTGAAAATTTAGACAAAAGGCCATTATTAAAACCCCTGTATGCAGGAGCAATAGATACGGTAGGAGGAGTAATCTTAGAAAATATAATTAAATCTATCAATTCAGCCGGTGCTGTAACTTGTTGTGGAAATGTTGCCTCACCAAAATTAGAGTTGACCGTATTTCCATTTATATTGAGAGGTGTTACTTTAATAGGTATTGATTCTCAGAATTATCCAATGTCATACAGAGAGATTGTCTGGAAAAAACTTGCACAAGATTGGAAACCTTCACAGTTATTAACTACCTGCGTTGAGATATCCCTTGAGGATTTACAAGAAAAAATAGATTTAATGCTTCAGGGAAAATTAAAAGGCCGGACAATTTTAAAAATCACAAACTGTCTGCCTTAGGAAAAGACAATTTGAGAAAACTGAGCAACATATAACAGGCACCATTCACCCTGGGCAATTAAAAGGGAGCAGCGCTCAATCTTACAGGAAACTGAAATGGTCAAAAAACCCTAAACGGGAATTGCCCCCTGGAAAAGATTATCCTTATATTAAAGAGAGGTAGTGTGTTATCCTTTGAAACGCTAATAACATTCTTTACAGCATCAATTTTACTGGCCCTTGCACCAGGCCCGGACAATATATTCGTATTAACACAATCCGCCCTGCATGGAAAAGGTTCCGGATTAATTGTTATGCTTGGTCTATGTACCGGACTGATTGCACATACAACAGCTATTGCCCTGGGGGTAGCTGTAATTTTTCAGACATCCGCCATTGCATTTTCTGCACTTAAATTCATTGGTGCGGGATATCTTCTTTATCTATCATGGCAAGCTTTTAGCGCTCCTGTTGAAAAATATAAGGGTGAGTCCAGTGGAATTGTCAACTATCGGAAATTGTACTGTCGCGGCATTATAATGAACATCACAAATCCTAAAGTCTCCATCTTCTTCTTGGCATTCCTCCCACAATTTGCAAACCCGGCTAACGGGCCGGTAGCCTTTCAATTACTCATTCTTGGAGGTTTTTTTATCATAGCTACAATATTGATATTTAGCAGCATAGCTCTTCTTGCCGGCACTATCGGCCAACTGCTTAATCGATCAAATCTCACTCAAAAAATATTAAACAAGGTCGCCGGAACTGTCTTTCTATGTTTAGCTTTAAAACTGGCAACAACAGAACGGTAATATAGTAAAAGATTTGTTCTAAATCCTTTTGTGCTTGCTGAGTTAGATTAACCAGATATTTTTTGTCACGTTTAAATTCCTTGAAAAACGTTTTTGCTTCTTTATAGCGTGTATCGATTAGACACTCATGTTATATAAATTATTAGTATTGTGTTAGGATTTGATTCGGATATTGTGCTATTTATAAATATAAATTATCATATTTCTTAATATCTAATGGAACCTTTGCGATCACCCCTGGTGTTCTCATTAAATTAAATTGACCGGCATGATATTTTTTATTAGGAGAAGTATGAAAAACATTTATAAAATTATTATTGTTTTTTTATTTTTTGCAGGCTGCTTCTGCCTCATAGTTGGATGCGGCCAGACAGGAAGTGAACAAATTACCATAAAAGGATCCACCACCATGGCTCCTCTGATGGAGGTGCTTTCAAAATCTTATACCAAAGACAAGGACATAATAATAAATGTGAAAGCGGTGGGTTCCCTTGAGGGCATAAGAGCTTTGATAAAAAAAGAGTGCATGATTGCATGCTCCTCTGTCCCGGTTCCAGCAGCTCTTATGGACGAAGCAGATCAAAACAATGTTCAATTAAAAGAATTCTCCTTATGCCGGGACAGTATTATCCCCATTGTAAATGTTTCAAACCCAGTAAACCGTCTTTCAATGGATCAGTTAAAGGAGCTGTTCACAGGCAGAATCGAAAACTGGAATGATTTAGGGGGTATTGACGCTCCTGTAAAAATAGTGTTGAGAAAAAAGACATCCGGTACCCACCAGGTATGGTCAGAAAGAGTAGCATCCGGTCTTCCCCTTGCGGATACTTCTATCAGGGTATCTTCGAACAGCGGAGTTTTAGCAGCAGTGGCCGAGGGAAAAAATGCAGTTGGTTATATAAGTTCTACCTACCTTAATAATGAAGTTAAAAAACTTGACATAACAGATAACAAAATTTTCATATCCATTGAACGTCCTCTTTTTTTGTATGTTGACACGAAATGTTTCACAAGAGAGACAAAAAAATTTATCAGCTACTTATACAGCGAGCCGGCAAAACAGATTATTCTCGACAGTGGATTTACCCCGGGTCCAAGAACAAAACCTCCTGAAACAAATCTTTAGCCCTAAGGAACTTTTTACAGGCCGCCAAAATCAAATTTATTTTTTTCAATCATAAAAACTATGTCCTTTTTTTCTACCTTTTTTTCATCCACCTGGGAAAGAACACTGCTCTTTTCATCTTCTGCTGAGTCTTCCTCTTCATTTGCTTTTTCCACAACCGGTTCTAATTCCTGGCTGGAAATTTTCAGTTCAGGCTGGGAAGAACACACAGGATCCTCCTCCTGCCATGCAAGCGTGATATTTAATTTTTGTTTTCCTTTTTTTTGAGAGGCTTCAATTGTGGATTCTATGCGGCAGCCTGGTTTCAGGGTTATCTATTTTTCTCCATAGTCAATGGAAAGCGTTCCTTCTGAAAGGCTTTTTCCAATTTCATCTAAAAGCTTCACAGTTTCTTCAGCAGTCATTTCCTGTTTGATTTTTAATTCTTTTTTTTCATTTCCTCACTCCTCTTTTTTAAAAAATGATTACTTTTTACAACCATTATTATCCAATAAATCATTTCCAATCCATTCAAATTTTTAAAATATTATTAACGTACCGATGGGAAGAATTTTTTTCGGGGAATTATTAATTTATCCGTTCTTTTATAGTTCACCCGAAATTTGAATAGGATACCTGCTTTTTATATAGCAGTTCAGGCATATAACAGCGCAGGCAAAAGTGAGTATTCAAATATTGAACATTTTATTATAGAATCAGACGACGATACAACTGATCCCCCTGATGACACCGAAGCAACCCAGATAATACTGCAAGACACTTCAATAGCCGTCAATGGATCCGGCGTAAATGTTGAGGAAAGCACAGCGACAATTGTATCGGCATCTCTGTCAATTCCCCTTAAAATAATGGAATGAATATTTTTTATCAGAGCACAATCCACTTTACAAAATCTTTACAATTTTACCCCTCTAATAAAATAAATACTTTACATTGAAGTTTTATATTAAGCAAAGAAACGGAAAAAATTTTCCGAAAAAATTATAACTTTATACAAATCGAGGTAATTTATGAATCCAAAATTTAATAAAATATTCGGCTCGTTTTTTATTGTTCTTCTGATCACCATATGCCTGTCTCCTGCAATGGCAGAATCATTCCCACAAAAAAACCCAATGCCGGGGATGAAGTTTGAGCAAACAGGGCATCACCCGCCAATTCTTGGTATCTGGCAGAATCCCAAAATAGTTGAAAAACTGGAACTTACTAAGGACCAGATCAAACAGTTAAGAGAAGAATACTTCACTTTTCGTGAAAAGGCCCTGGGTTTGAAAGCTGGACTTGACGGCCTGCACTTGAAGATGGAAAAGGCGTTTTCCAATGACATTGTTGATCATGAGGCTGTCCTAAAGATTGCCAATAGTATTGCAGATATAAAAGGTAAACTTTTTATTAATGTGATTGAATCGCGCCTGATGCTTGGAAAACTGCTTAATACAGATCAAATGCAGGAACTCAAACTGTATATTATGAATAAAAAAACACATGGCCAAGTTCCGACATGCCATGATGCATCAGGATTAAAATTCTAAAGAGGGAGATTTTTCATGAAACAGAAAACAGGAAAATATTTCAAAACTCTCTGGATTCTCACGGCTTTGATGTTCTGCTGCCCATTGGCAGCCATGGCAGACATCTGCACGAGCTATGATAATGAAACAGGGACACTTCATATCCCGTCGGTTCAGGTTGAAGAAGCCTTTTTCTGGATGGATATCCAGCTCATTGACACGGATCCTATGTACTTCAGGCTTATGGATTTGGGAGAATCCAAAAGCAAGTCTGCCCAGGCTGTCTTTAATATTGAGGGCTTGAATTTACGAATCCTGTGCATCGACTTTAAAACCAGCCTGACCTATGGAGCTGAGCTTACTCTGGTGGCAGGCGGAGCAGATAATTTCATTGATCTTATGCTCAACAATATCGTTGAAAACACAGATTCCCTGGTCATAAACGAAATTGTAGCCAAGGATGCAGACGGGGGAAGCGACTGGATCGAGCTGTTTGTCACAGATGAAAGCCCGTTGAACCTGGGGGATTATTCCCTTGTAGATGAAGATGCCGATCATGAAAAAGCGGCTTTGCCATCCATCACATTGAATCCAGGTGATTATTTCGTCCTTCAGGCAACGGATGAAGCTCCGGAAGACGGTTCAGACTATGTGCCCTTTAAGCTGGGATCAGATGACAGTCTGGTTCTGTATAAAAATGATAAAATCGTGGATGCCTTTGAATGGCAGGATGGTGATGCGCCTGAAGGATACAGCTACGGACGATCTCCCGACGGAACAGGAGTGCCCCAGCTTCTTACCCCCACACCGGGCAGTTCAAACATAACGGCATCCCTGGAAACCGCAGTGGAGGTGACCACCCGGCCGGAAGGTTGGGATGAAACTTCCCATGGTAACTCAGTTGACCCGGATTATGATACGGTCTTTCAGGAAGGTGTTGTCAAGCGTATTGACATGATCTTTACGGCAGAAGACTGGCAGGCAATGCTGGATGATATGACGGAACTATATGGTGAATTTGGAACACAAAAGGATATAAATTCTCCCAACGACTTTGAAGAGCCCTTACTCCCAGATGATATGGTGATTCCTGATGATATGGAACGCCCAGATGACATGGTTATTCCTGGTGATATGGAGCGCCCAGATGACATGGTGATTCCTGATGATATGAAACGTCCTGATGATATGGAACGTCCTGATGATATGGAAGGGCCGGGGGAGATTAATAACGGGGGAACTTTAAGCTTTGCAGATGAAAATCCCGTATGGAAGCCATGCACCATAAAATTTGAAGGAAAAGAATGGTATTTTGCAGGAGCACGCTTTAAAGGAAACTCTTCCCTGAGTTCTACCTGGAAAAGCGGCATCATGAAACTTCCCTTCCGATTTGACTTTGACAAATTCGAGGATGATTACCCTGAAATCGAAGACCAGAGATTTTACGGATTTGAAAAATTGAGCCTTGCCAGCAATTATGGTGATGACAGCCTCATCCGGGAAAAGGTTGTGGCAGACATATTCAGGGATGCGGGAGTTCCGGCACCTGTAACAGCATTTTATGAGATTTATGTGGATCATGGTGAAGGAGCCACATATTTTGGACTTTATACCATGGTGGAGATTCCTTCGGAACCTATGCTGGAGAGCCAGTTCAGCGCATCCGGCGGCAATCTTTACAAGCCTGAGGGTGAGGGAGCTACCTTTGCCACATACGACGAAGACTCCTATGACAAGGAAACCAATGAAGATGAAGCGGATTTCAGCGACATAAAAGCTGTGTATGATGCCCTGCATGGTGACCGTCAAAACTCCGACGAGTGGAGAAACGCGCTGGAGAAGGTTTTTGATGTCAATGGTTTTCTCCGATGGCTGGCAGTGAACACAACCATTCAAAACTGGGACACCTACGGGAACATGGCCCATAACTACTACCTTTACAATGATCCCGAAGATGGATTGATCCACTGGATTCCATGGGATAACAATGAGGCCTTGAAAGGAACGGAAAGCGGTAGAATGAACCCGTGTTCACTTGATCTCACCTCCCAAGAAGTCAACGAGAGCTGGCCGTTAATCCGCTACCTGATAGATGATTCGGTGTACCATGCAAAATATGTCGATCTGGTGGAAGAAACAGTGGAAAATGTTTTTTATCCCGAAAGGATGACCAGTATCTATAAAGAAGCCCATGAATTAATCCAAGCCTATGTGACAGGAACATCAGGAGAAAATCCAGAATATACCCTGCTCAGCAGTGATACGGCTTTTGATACGGAATTAGATTCTCTCATCAATCATGTTGAAAGCCGTTATGATGAGGCAGAAGAATTCATTATGCTCAACCCATAACAACAAAAATTAATCAGCATTCCCATGTCTATACATGGGAATGAAGAGGTTTGATTTCTATTTCAGCTATTTAAATCATGTTTTCAGGAGATAAGTCATGCTTGATGCATTAACCTTTCAGAATACTTCTGTAAATTCGTCATTTATCACGGCACTGTACACCCTTTTGATCTCTTTTCTTCTCTCCACCCTAATTGCCATGGTGTATGAAAAAACATTCAGAGGTCTGTCCTACTCAAGAAATTTTGTGCAGTCTCTGATTCTCAGCTCCATCGTGGCGGCAACGGTTATGCAGGCCATAGGAGACAGCCTTGCCAGCGGCCTCGGTATGATGGGAGCCCTGGCCATAATCCGCTTTCGGACCAGTTTCAAAGATCCAAGGGACATCATATTTATGTTTGCAGCCCTGGCTTCGGGTATTGCCAGTGGAGTGGGCGGCTACGATATTGCCGTTGTGGGAACTGTTGGGTTCTGCATAGCCGCCGTTATCCTTTACCACTCTCCATTTGGCCAGTCAGGATACTATGACGGCATGCTGCGGTTTAACATGGAAAATGATCATGAAAGCAAGGGAATGGTCAGTAAAATCCTGCAAGATAACTGCAAGGTATTTGCTCTGATAACCCTTCGTGACATTGCCCAGGGCAGGCGCCTGGACTATGCCTACCACATTAAAATGAAATATAAAAAGGGCAAGGAAGAACTGCTGGAGGAATTAAATAGTATACAGCATATCAAAGGTGTCAGCCTTTTATTACAGGAAACCACGGTAGAATTATAAAAAGGAGAAGTTGGAATGAACAAAAAACTGCTCTACCTCTCATGGATTTTAGCTTTTCTTGTGGTGGTCAAGGCTTCATCATTCATGGGCAAAGAAGAAACAACGGCATTTCAAGGAATTGCGGAAACAAGGGAAGTGATCATCAATTCAGAAAACTCAGTTGAAATTCGGATGATCCATGTCTTACCTGGTCAGGCAATTCAGAAAGGAAGAGTTCTGGTGGAACTGGAACGGCCTGACTTGACAATGAAAATCAATAATATCTCCCATCAATTAGAAGAGCTGAAATCCCAGGAACTGTTCAACAGGGACGAGCTGAAATCCCAGATTCGCCAGCTCAAAGATCAGAAAATATTTTTTATCAGTGAAATTGATCATCAAATCCAGCAGGTACAATCAAAGCATAATTTCAATAAAGAGATGGTCTCCAGTCTGAAAAGTATTTCTCAAATTTCCCAGGAGGGGAAAACAGTTAAAAAACCAGGTGCCATGGAAATTGAAATCAAAAATTTAAAGAAGGAACGGCAACTGACAGAAAAACGTTTTCAAACAAAAATTGATGACCTGAATACCAGGCTGGCATCGTCGGAAACACCTGAAACCATACGCCATGAAAGTCTGAAAAGGGAGTTAGAGCTTCTTGAAAAGGAGAAAAAATCCCTGGTCATCCTTGCATCCATTGACGGCATTATCGGTTCCATCCATTGCAAGGCAGGGGAAAAAATTTCTCCGTTTCAACCGATTTTAACACTTCATACTAAATCTCCTTCCTATGTAAGGGGGTATATCCATGAAAATATCCATAACCTGGCAGCAACCGGAGACATGGTTAATGTGGCATCTCTTACAGATAAAGAAAAAAATATCCAAGGTGAAATCGTGGGGCTTGGTTCCAGAATAATTGAATATCCTGTCAGATTGAAAAAACGACCTGAAATGGAGTTATGGGGCCGGGAGGTAGAAATCCATCTTCCTGACAAGAATCCATTTCTCCTGGGAGAAAAAGTAATTATTCAGACAGAAAATCACAGTAAACCTTCCTATATAGCAGAGCTTAAAAAATGGCTCAATCTGGAAACCTATGCCGCAGGAGCTGAAATGTCTGCCAAAGACTCTCCAATTGCCATCACAGGAGCCGAAGTGGAAGCATCCGGTCTGATTTATCTAAAGGATATGGACAGGTATCTGGTGATCAGCGATGAGGTCAGGAAGAAAAAAAGTATCGTCTATTTGATGGATCACAAGGCAAGAATTACCGATGAACTGCTCATAGAAGGACTTGATAGAATTGATGACATGGAGGCCATATGCCAGGATGCTTCAGGGAGAATTTATATCTCATGCTCCCAGAATCGTAAAAAGAACGGGAAACTTTTAGACGAAAGAAAGCTTTTTGTTCAGATACGCCGCAGCGGAAGCAGGCTCACCCTGGAGGGTCATGTATTGCTGCATGATCTGCTCAAGGAAGCTGCTTTGAAAAACCCGGATCAAAAGTGGTCAAAATTTATTGGCAAGGATCATTACAATATTGAAATAGAAGGGATGTTCGTTGATCACAATGATCTTTTTCTTTGCTTTAAAAAACCATTGAAAGGAAAAAACGCGGTGATTCTCAAGATCAGCAATTTCAATATGATGCTGGAAAAAAATCACATTGACGGGGGCCAGGTTCAGATATGGCGCAAGCTTGATCTCCAGGATCATGACAGCCGGTCGGACAGAGAATCACAAAGAACCCCAGGCAATGAATTAAAGAGCAAATCTGCTGCCGGGATTTCAGGTATCTGCCTTTATGAAAATCAGCTTATAGTGCTTTCCACGAACAGGCAGAAAAAACATGGAACAAAAGATGAAACCCAAACAGTAGGGGCACTCAGAGTGTTTGATTTCAATGACGGCCATTTAATTAAAACCCATTATTTTAATCAATTGAATCCTGAAGGGATCGCATATGATTCCCTTCGTAAAAGTTTTCTCATAACCTTTGACCAGGGATCACATGCTCCCTCCATGATAATAAACCTGAAAAACATATAATAAGATTATAATCAAAAATGAATAAAAAACATTTAAAAACAAATAGTTATATAGAATGTAATATAAAATTCATACTGCTGTCTGCCATGATTTTTCTTATCATTTTCAGATTACCTTGTATTGGCAGCGCCGCCACAACAGATATTGAGGATAAGGGTTTAAAGATTTCCATGGGAGAGTTTCTGTCCACCGCTTTTAAGGATACCTCCCTTTCTTCCCAGAATGAGCGCATTGATTTTTTGAAACAGAATCCTGGAGGAATTTCATTTATTGAAGATCCTGAATTCAGAGTCACCATTGATCAATTTGAAGCTGATCAGCAGAAATATGCTTTACGGTTAAAACCCCGGGGATGGGATGAAATCAAACAAGAAAAAGAAGTTCACAGCGCCATGCTTCAGGCCGGTAGGGTACAGATGAAATCCCTGGTTCACAGGGCATTGAAGAGCCGTTATATAAGTGTTGTGGATTTCTTTTATTTCTTTGAAATGACAAGCCTTCACAAAGAACTTAAACTTATTTTTGAAGATTGGGAAAGGGTACTGAAGGAACGTGCGGATACACCTGATTTTGATGCCGGAGAACTGGCAGATATTGAAAACCAAAGAATTGCCCTTCAGATGGATATAATGGATATGAAACACCAGCATGATGCCGCAGTCGAAGAAATCAGAGTGCAAAGTGGTTATGGAAAAAAGGTTTCTTTAGATACTGATCATCCCATATCAATCAATCTATTATCTGATAAAATTCTCTCAATTCACAGGGATGAAGATTGTGAAAATATTTATCTTAATCATGCAAAGGCCCAAACCCTAAAAGCAGAGGCCCGGTACCGGCTGGAAGCAGCAGAAAACAACCGTATCATCAGTTTTATTGAAACCGAATACAACGCAGCCGATGAAGATGACTTTGATAAAGCATTTTCCATTGAATTCGGTATTTCCATACCCATTGGCTCAGGCAGTCGTGAAAATATAATACAGAGGAAACTGGAGAGCATGAAATTTAAAAGCGAACAGGAAAGCCTGGAGCGGGAAATCACCCATACCATCCCCGGCATCCAGCAAAAACTCCGGAATCTCATTGAACAATATAAAGCAGTACAACACAAAAAAGAGAACGGGTTCAGCAGTGCCGCATTTGAGCGTCTACTTCAGATGGAAGGAACAGATCCGGTGAGCCTTTTGAAACTCAGGAAGAGTATGATCAAAACAGACATCCTCCTGGCAAAACTTTCCCACACGATATTAACAAACTATATAGATCTGTTAGACATCACCGGCAAATTGAGTGAAAAACCTTTGATCAATCATCTTTTATCAGATTACGAGGAGGTTATAGGCCGATGAAAAACAACTCACAGCAGGGGATGCCTTCCCTTCTTGAACGGCATGAATTGAAATATCTGATTCCTGAATCTATGGTTGATCCTATTTCCGATTTTGTCTCCATCTATTGCTCACAGGATAAATATTCCGAGAATTCTGAGGATGGGCTCTACGATGTTTACAGCCTCTACTTTGATTCTCCTGATTATCTTTTTCTGAGAAACAGGATGGAAGGGGTTGCAAACCGCTTTAATATGCGCATCCGGGCCTATGATAACCATTCTGCCATGCCCTGTTTTTTTGAAGTCAAGCAGAAAAGAAGCCGCATTGTGAGAAAATACCGTGCCGTGGTTAATGATCCTGCATGGTCACAGGCTCTGGAAAGTTCAATGCATCAAATGGAGGGCTTTAAGAGTGAACAGGATGCTTTAAACGCGGATCTTTTTATCCGCCTTATCTGTTCATATCAGGCAGGTCCAAGGGTATTGACCCATTATCGGAGAAAAGCCTTTATCTCCGATGTGGATGATTACGCAAGGGTAACCTTTGACATGAACCTCAGGTGCCAGCCGGAAGAGCGGTTCAATCTCATCCCGGATGAAGCTCAGATGAATGCCTATGACAATGAAACCGTTTTTGATCCAGAATGCTGCGTAATTCTGGAATTAAAGTGCTATACGACCCAGGTACCCTTGTGGATGCTGGATCTGATTCGGCATTTTGATTTACGTCAGGGCAGCTTTTCCAAATATGCCGCAAGCATTAGTCAGGTCTTTGGCAGCGTTCAATATGACCTGGGAGATCGCGTTGATCCTCCTTGTTACGATTCAACGAATTCTTCTGAAGAGTATTGCTTTTTAATTAATTCAGACAAAACACCAGCTCGGTATTCTAAAAATTATTTTTTCTAAGAACTCTTACGAAATTATTGTGGACTCAGATGGAACCTCTCTTTTCGTGACGATTTTTTTGCAGAGAACGACATTTTTTTCTGCACATCAGGCGGTACTTTTTTGCTTCGATATTCTCCAGTCCACAGAACAACAGACAGAAACCGGAACGCTCGTAAGGTGCGAAGAACTTACTGCTTTTCAAAAGACTGGAAAGTTCATGAGACCGTTACTTATTTTATAATGTATATTTACAATTTCTGCTGACCGGTAAGAACTCTTTGCAACAAAGATGGACAGGGAAGACTGGTGATCAGAACACCTGTGATGGCAGCCGAGCTGACTGATCATGTGCGCTCACTTCGGGAATGGATTACCTATCCAGCTATTCAACGAGAGTAAGACACAAGGGACACAGAAGGTGTCCATGTTGTCTTGTGAGAAGAAAGGACACCACCAGGAATCAGGCAATGGAGATGGAAATAATTCAGCATGATGGTTTGAATCCATGCATGAAGCACTCCTATAAATCCAGGCTTTCCTTTAAGCCTCCATTGGGTGGAGCTGCTGCAAAGCCCTTGATTACCTCATTAACTGAAGCCATGTGGATTCAGTTAAAAACGGTATTAATGAAACAACCTGATGAACCTACATTGCTGTCTGATCTATCGGAATCAGTTGTTATGTCATTGTCGGAGTCTCCAAAAAGCGCGAAATCGGTTAAATGATTAACATAAAATGAAATCATGCCATTTACCGAATCGTCCACCCCTGTAATACCGTCCGTACGCCACTCTACCCTGCCGGTGTCATGCCACTTGGGAACTATGCGGTTTTCATCCAATAAAGAGATATTTATTTTAATTGGGTTTGCAAGGTCCTTGACAGGAACAGCTTCAGATGCTTCATTTATAAAATAAACACTTAACAAGGAACCATCCGCAACGGTGGTAACCTCCTGGTATACCAGGCACAGCCTTATCTTTTGGGTGCCGAAAAGCCCTCCAAGTTCAGCCATGGCCGCACCAGGGACAACCACGCCCGGAGCTTGTAAACCGGCATCACCAATAAAAATATCATCCGATCTATTTGTAAAATCCATGGCATTAATCCAATATCGAATATAGGTAAAGGAATCAACGGAAAATTCATCAAACAGGAATGCTGAACGACTCACCAGGAGTTCCACTTTTTCCTGTATATTATTTATCTGGGATTCGGTCAGGGATAAGGTTTGAACCTCATTTCTACTTATCAGCGTATCCAGGATTCCCGTTGCCTGATTAGATTGTTCCTGGGTTAAGTGTTCCTGATCCGATAAAAAAGCGTTCAGATCGTTCAAAAGCTCATCTACCTGTTCCCGGCTTATTTCCATACGGGAAGTAGCGGCAAGGCTGTCAAGAGAGGCATCTCCTCCATCCGGGGAAGTGTCTATATTTGAATAAATCAGGGCCTGAAAGCTGGTGCCTCCTACAGCATAACGGTAAATGTCAAAGCCTGTACCGGATGCCTGATCCACCAGGGCATTACTCAGTTGATTAATCTGCTCATTGAGTTCCTTTGAAAGCTGATCCACTCCTCCTTTTTGTTCAATCAAATCATTAATTATCTTTGCGCATTTTTCTATCTCGTCTCCGTGCATGGCTCCTTTGGCCTCTATCTGCTCCAGGGCAAAGACAAGCTGGGATGCCTGGCTGTCTGAAAGCAGAACTGCGGTATTTTCAGGGTTGTTTGTACAAAAAGCATCCAGCGCATCCAAAAGAGCTATTTTTTGTGTATTATCAAGGGGCTGTGACGTTGTCACGGAACGTACTCCATTCAAAAAGCTGTTCTTTTGAAAATCATTCATTTCAAGCCCTGCAACTTCTGTGATGGAAGTAATGACAACATCATGATTACTGGAAACATAGTCCTCATCCACATTACCAAGTGCTTCCAATGTATTTTCCTGACTTGCATTGGGTATTTCCTTTTCCGTATTTTCAACCGCCGTCACATAGACATTAACCGTAATAGTATTGGGAGAGATGCCGGTTCCATCATAAGCTTTAAACATGAGGATATCTGTAAAACTTTCCTCAACCTCCGGAGGCCCGTAATAAAACCTGTATTTGGGATCTGTTATGGCACTAAGGTGGACGAGTTCCGTACCGCTTGAATTGTCTTTCTCAGTTGAATCATCTTCTTTAGATGAAGCATTATCCTGATTCCCGCTGCTCTCTCCATATTGATATAATCTACCTTTTATAACAGTATCCTGATTCTGGGAGTCATCGGCTGGTGGATCATAATAAACTGCAGCCACGCTGTCATTATCTACATCAAACCCACCCTGAATCATAAGGGTCAGCACACTGCCCTCCTTGGCATAGGCAAGGGGATAAACAATGTCCTGGCCGTTTGTTCCAATGAAAGGCGGATTGTTGGGAAATTCATGGGCTCCCATATCCACGGCAATCTCATCATAGGCATACTCTCCCTTCATTGCACCGTTATAGGGTCTTTGAATTCCCTCAATATCAGTAGTCAGCCCGGTGGAGCTTTTACTGCCTCTGTTGATGCAGGGAGAATCCGCCTGCAAGGACCAGTCAGCCTCCGCTCCTGCGTCTGCCGTACCAGCCACAATGGTTGGCAAGACAAACATCGGATATTCATCGATATTGGAAGTATAGAGGCTCGGACTGCCGGAACCGGACAGCCCTGATTCACCATCCATGAGATCACTATAGCTTAATTCAGGGGTTGAACCTTGTGAGATATACACCTGATCATTTGAAACAGCCCCTCCTGCCCCCTTGGAAATGGAATTGCCATAGATAATATCATTAACAAATACGGGAGATGCATCTTCAAGATAGACTCCCCCGCCATCATCATAGGCAAGGTTATTGCAAATATCGTTGTTAATAATATTCAAACTTGAACCTTTCAGATACAATCCCCCGCCTGAATTTTCAGAAAGGTTATTGCAGATAACGCAGTTGATGATCAAAGGTGTTGAATCCTGGGCATATACCCCTCCTCCATATGCCGCAGTATTATCACACACTATATTGTTATTGAATTGCGGGGATGAATTTTCCAGGTAAACACCGCCGCCTGATTGAGCCGCGGTATTATTATTTATAATATTATTCTCAAGTACAGGATATGAATTAAAACAATATATCCCTCCGCCGAATCTGCTTGCGCTATTATTGTTAATCTGGCAATTACGAAGGGTAATATCGGCATTATCCGTCAAAAAAAAAGCCCCGCCACTGGCAGCACTATTGGAATAGAAATTACAATGATCAATCACAATAGCCGAAGATTTCTGCACATACAAAGCACCGCCCAAGCTACCGGTTCCATTACTTATATTGCAATATACAAAAGATGAATCATTTGGGTTTGATGAAAATTTAATTCCATTTCCAGCCTTAATATCAATGGGCTGGTCTTCAGTACCAACGGCGTTGATTGAACCCTCTATGGTGAGGCTGAAATCTGTTCCCAGATCAAGTTGAACTCCGCCGCCTATCGTGAGAACCTGGCCTGATCCCAGAATTATTTCACAGGAGTCCACCGGATCATCAGGTATGGTTTCTCCATCCAGATTTTTTAAAAAATCAAATTTAACATGCTCAGCCCGGGACAAAGCCCAGTTAGACGAGACAAGTTGATATGTTGATGTATTATCAATATAATAGGTTGTCGTATCTCCCTCAGTCACAATCCTATGATAAGCGGTTGCATCAACTGAGATGTCTACCATGGCACAGTTGGGAGAAAAGCTTGTTCCATCATAGGCCTTGAACATGAATGTCTCCGTAAAACTGTCGTTAGCGTTGGGAGGAATGAAAACCAGCCTGCCCTGGGGATCGGTTATGGTGTCAAGGTGTAAGAGGATAACTCCTTTAACGCTTCCGTCTTCCCCCTCCTCATATTGGTAAAAGTTACCCGTATTTTTCACATCATTGCCAAGGGAGCCTGAATTCTTAGATGATTCGTAAGCAGGAGGAGAATAAAATACAATGTCAACATCATCCATATCAACATCAAACCCGCCTGGAATATCCTCTAATATCAAATATTCACTTTTGGAGACATTCTTTGAATCAAGAAAAACATCATCGCCATTTTCACCTATAAAGGGGGGATTATTTTGAAACTCATAGGCTCCCATATCAGTAAATATCTCATGGTAAGTATATTTTTCTCTCATGGGCTCATTATATGGCCTTTCATTCCCGACCATGTCCGCTGTCTCAAACTGTGCATCAGAGGTTCCCGTATTGATGCAGTAAGAATCGGGCTGCAAGCTCCAGTCAGCATTTGAACCAAACCCATCAGGACCGGTTGTTGAACTGGGATCGGCAAAAAGGGGATCTTCATCGATATTAGATGACGAATAGCCGGCCGGTGTTCCAGGGCCTGAAATATCATCCGCCCCTCCCATAATATTGCAATAACTTACATCCGGAAGGGAATCAACAGTCAGATAAAGCTGGTTATCAAAGGAGTTTAAATCATCTCCCGGAGAAACCAAGTTACCGTAAATAATGGTATTAATAATCTGGGGAGAGGCCGACTCCAGGTATATGCCGCCCCCGTTTTCATAAGCAAGGTTGTTGCAGATGACACTTGCCGAAACCGTGGGGTTGGAGCCTTGAAAATAGACGCCTCCTCCTGAATCCTCCGCAAAATTATTGCAGATAACTGAATTGGTGCACAGGCTATTTGAGTTCAGCAAAAAAATCCCGCCTCCATAGACCGCTGAGTTGTCCGTAACCAGGTTGTTTTTAAAGTAAGGATTAGAATTACTTAAATAAACTCCCCCTCCGAACCTGGCATGTTTGTTGTTTTTAAAAATATTATTTTCAAGAGTTGGAGATGAATTTAAACAATAAAGCCCTCCGCCATAAATACTGCCTTCATTTCCTGATAAAATTGTATTGGTGATGATTATATCGGCATTGTTCGTCAAGAATATCCCACCGCCGTAAACCGCTTTATTGGAAGATAATGTACAATGATCAATTAAAAGATCTGAAAAATCATCTACATACACCCCTCCCCCGCTTTCCGATTCCCCGCCGGTTATATTGCAGTACAATAAACTTGAAGGCATTTTAGCTGATTCAAAATGAATACCCCGGCCTGCCTTAATATCAATATTTTGTTTTTCCGTTCCATTTACCAGTAAAGAGCCTTTAACTATTAGTCTGAAAGCTGAACCCATATTCAGGGACACTCCTCCGGATATTGTAAGCGTCTCCAGGTCCGGCAGCGTAATATCGCAGGTATCAACGGGAACATCCGGAGACGTAGCACCTGGTTTATCCCTCAAAAACTTGAAAAAAACCTGTTGAGTTTCGGAATAGTCGAAATTTTGGGAACTCAAGGTTTCCACACTGCTGTTGTCGATGTAAAAAGTTTTGATAAAATCTTGATTAACAATTGTAAAATCAGCTTTTAGATCATTTACATAACCAGAAAGGAAGATACAAAATATAAAACAGTATAAAAAGATACAGGGGAAAAATGTAATATGATAATTTTTTAACCGCATGGAGGTCCTTTTGGAAAAATTCTCAACTCATCCTTATGAAGGTTTGTTTTGGCTGGAAATTTATTTTGAATTCAAGAAATTGATTTTCTAATTCTAATTAATAATAACCTTATTCTGGGTGCAGATCACAACATTCCCTGCGGGCATATTGGCGTTGGAACCGTTATGGGCAGTGGGGCTTGAGAGATGCACACATCCGTTTCCCTGGGCAATCACCTTGGAACTCCCTTTTTTAAATGTGGCCTTGTCCATGTTTGTGCCGGAAATCACCCCTTTTCTCACACCGGCCTCATCTCCCTGGGTTTTAGGAATTTCAGACTTTTCCGTGAGAGCATCTTTTCCGGTAAACTTGACTTTTTTTGCGGTTTTTTTGGCCTGGGCCGCATTACCCATATTGGGAAAGGGTATGGGAATATCCGGGAGTGGCGGAGCAGGGATAAAACACACATCGGGAAAACCCATGCACTGCCCCCCTCCTTTGCTTAATGCTGGAAATGCCGGCATAATAATATCTCCTATGTAAAAGGGTTAACCAAGGTGGATCTTTTCACCTTTGATCTTTACATCATCTTCTGCTTTTATGAATATTTTTTTGCTTTTCATTTGATAAGTTTCACTGACCAGAGTACGAAGCCTTCTGGTGGTGATTTGAGCAATATTTTCAATGCTGTTATAAAAATTGGAGGCTGTTTGTATAATATACCGGGCATGGGTTTCCACTCTGTCCGCCTCAAGTCTTATATCCTGGACTTGAGCGTTAAGGTGCCTGCCCTTGAACAGGGTCTTATCCATATCCATTTTCCCGAACTTTGCGCTGAGGTTCACGGTGTCAGTTCCGGCTGTTATCTCTTTAGGACCCAAGTTAAAAAAACTGAGGCTGTTTTTAAGAAGATCCGATACTGCAAACTTGATTCCCTGAAGGCTGTTCAATTCTATGGGGCGATTGGATAAAAAACGGATACCTTTGGCAGCAACAAAATCAATACCCCCCTGGGGCGTGTTAATTTCAATATCCCCTGAGGGCATATTTACCCTGGTTTTTCCCGTGGCATCCTCATATTCAAACAAAAGAGAGCCTTCCTTGGAAAACAGTTTAAGGCTTTCATTGTCCGATGAGATTTCAGCCCTTGCACCGCTTTTTAAAATATGGGAGGATTCAGGAGTGTCAGTCGTTGGGCTGTCGTTCAATATGCCGATCACATACACCCCATCACCACCACCATCTGCCGCTAAAACTTTCTGTCCCCATTTAAATTTATATTCAAAGGGCAGTGCCGATGCGGCCCAAATTTTTTTTGCGCAGGATTCTTTTCCGGTGAACATCAAAAAAACACGGCCTGTTTCAGCGTTGACCTCAATCACCTTTGCCGGCCGGATATATCCTGATCCATCCAGGCATCTGCTCTGATTTGGTGCGGTGTTCATTCCTGTTCTCCTCTTATGTATAGTCTAAACGGTTTCATGGGGCTATTCTTTATTAGCCTCAGAATTCTGTTTTCTTGAACATTATGTGATATTTTCCAGCCATTTTTCAGGTGACCACCCAGGCCTGGGAGGCAGATAAACCTCGGCCAGGGCAAGGGGTTCATCCGTGTGTTCGGTATTGATCATTCGAGTATTATCCCAGCAGGTATCGATGTCAATGATTTTGTGCAGTTTAGCCTGTTGAAGATCTGCCCCGGAAAAATCAGCTCCGCTCAGGTCTGCGTGGGAGAAATCTGAAAAAGGAAGCCGGCTGCCCCTGAACTTTGCCCCTATGCAGCGGGCATTGTTGAACTCGCTTCTGTCCAGTACGGCAGATGAAAAATCGGCATTGACGGCATTGATGCTTTCAAACCGGCAGGAAGAAAGGGCGGCATAACTAAGGTCTGCACCGGACAGCGTACTCTGTGTAAAATCAACAAACCTGCCTTTGGCACCCGTCATGACTGCCCCCTTAAGGTTTGCTCCGGTAAAATCCACCTGGGTCAAAACAGCGCCGGTAAGGTCGGTTTCGGCCATGATAGCTTCTGTCAGATCCGAATCTGTCAGGTCACACCCTGCCAGGTTCATTGCTGCAAATGACACGGATTTCAGGCAGCAGAGTTTAAATTCGGTCTTATTTATCAGGGCGGTGCTAAAATTGTTACCCTCCAGGTCGATCTGGATCAACCGGGCATGCCTCAGATCGGTTTTTCCAAACAGACATTTACCCAGATCACAATAATTCAGTGTTGCGCCGTAAAAAATAGTTCCGGTCAGGTCGGCACTGGTCATGGTGGTATCCTGTAAAATCGCATTTGTAAAATCAGCTTCTTTTAGCCAGGCTTTTGAAAAATCAATATCTGTCAGGGTACATCCTGAAAAATTAACCCCGGTGAGCACTGCGCCTGCAAAATCAGCCCGATCAAAGGAGTGTCCCCTTAAATCAAGGCCCGTCAGATTACACTGGTTAAACAGGGCTTTACCCAAGATGGCATCTTTTAAGATGGCGCCTTCCAGGCTGGTTTCCTGAAATTTGACGCTGTCAAGCATGGCGTTGGATAGATCAGCCTGAACAAGCGATGCCTTTTCAAACAATGCCCCTGCAAGGTCAGCACGGCTGAGGTTGGCGCTTTTTGCCTGTGTGGCATAAAATCGTGATTGTTTTAAATTGCATTCTGCAAAGTTTGATTCCGTAATATCGGTATTGGAAATGTCCATACTTTCCATATTGCTTCCGGCAAAGGCTGCCCGGCTGCCCGTTGAATTTAAAATGGATGCCCCCTTGAGATCAACCTTTCTGAACAAAGCTTTATCAAGGATTGTGTTTTTAATGCTTACAAGGGGAAGCGTGCTGCCTGAGAAATCACACGAGGTCATGTCACAATCTATAAATTCAGCTTTTTCAAGTATTGCCCTTAAAAAACGGGACTCCAGGAGCAGGGCATGGGAAAATTTACCATAAGCGATCTTGGCCGATGAAAAATCAGTCTGTTTTAGATTCACGTTTTCAAATAAGGCATTGGAAAGGTTGCAGCTTTTGAAACAGGCATGATTAAGATCAACCCCCTTGAACTGAATACCGGAAAGGTCTTCATCGGAAAAATCTTTGCCGGCCAGACTGCAGTTGGTGATAAGGCACCCTGGCAGGAGTGCCGGAAAATTGAGCACTCCTTTAAAATCCACATCGGTGAACCTGGTATGGGTGATGTTTGAATGGTAAAAATCGGCCTGATCCAACATGCACTGATGAAAAACGGTTTCCTGGATGTGCGATTCCTCAAACAGGGCGGCAGAAAGATCAGAGCTTGTAAACCCGACATTCCAGATACGTGACTGACTGAAATTAGATTCAGCCATTGAGCATTTGTCAAAAGAGGCCCTGGCAAGATCAACGCCAAGGAATAAAGCCTTAACAAGCCCAACGGATTCAAACCGGGCACGGGGCATGAGGGTATTTGTAAAATCAACCCCGTCAAAACAGCTCTCCCCCAGGGCAAAATCATTCTTAGATATTCCCAGATCTTCAAGCCCCAGGTCCATTGTTGAGGGATCAAGGCCTGACATGCCCTTTTTGGCAAGTTCCATGGCCCGTGCAGATGGCTTGATCTCTTCCGGGGCTTTTGTCAGCATCATCTCAACTTTGACAGAGAAGGCCGTGAGGTCAGCACCCTTGAAAGATACGCCTTTTGCGCTGGTGTTCTCCATTTTCACCTGGGACAGATCTGCATCTGCAAAATCAGCATGGGTGAGGTCAACTTCATTGAACCAGGTCATGGATAGATTGGCACCTTTGAAACTTGCACCTTTGAAGCTGGTCTTGAAAATCACGGCCTGGGACATATCCATCCCGGAAAAATCAGCCCCTGAAAGATCAAGTCCCATGAGCATGACCCCTGCAAAGGATTCCTTTGCCTTTGCCTTTTGCAGCACCTCATCGGCCTTGAGCATCTGTTTTCCAAAATTTTTGAACTCCTCCATGAGTTCATGGATATTCATCTTCTTAAAATCAAACTGATCAAAATCATTCATGGATAAATCATTTCCCTTTTCAGCCTCTTTTCAAGTGCCTGTCTGGTTTTCTATTTATCTTTTGAATGGGGACAGATTTAAAATCTGTCCCCAAAGCAAAGCAGTCGGCAAATTATAAGACCGATTCCTTAGCAAGTTTGGTCATGGTAAGATCAGCATGATCAAGCAAGGTTTTGGACAACTTTGCATCTAAGAATTCAACCCCATAGAGATTTGCCCCTCTGAAATCCGCCCGGGTCAGGTCGGCCTGCTCAAGACTGCCCTGGAACAGGTTTATCCGGATAAGTTTTGCCTGGCTCAGATTCGCCTTGATAAACCGGGTAAATTTCATGTTTGCGGCACTAAAGTCTGCCCTTTGAAGATGGGCGTTCCTGAAATTTGCCCCTTCCATGTCTGAAAATGTAAAATCCGTTTCCTGCAGTTTTGCATGACGCCATACGGATTCATGGGCCGTTATTTGGGAAAAACAGCAGCCAAAAAAATCACATCCATCAGAGCCGCGAAAGCCCGTCAGGTCTGCCCTATAGAAATTGGCCCCGGCACATTGAGCACCTTCAAAAGATGCCTCTATCAGGACAGCCTCCGTAAAATCAGCCTTGCCCAACAGGGCTTTAGAGCAATCTGTGCTCGAAAGATTACTTTTACTAAAGTCTGCGCCGGTCAGGTCGGCCTGGATAAACCAAGCGTCTTTGGCCTGGGCATCTTTTAATACAGCGTTGACCATGGAGGCTTTTTCAAACACGGCATCTCTAAGATCAGCACCGGAAAGCACTGCATCCCCCAGGCAGGCACGGGTGCAGTCTGCGTCTTTCAGACAGGCTTTTTCAAGGTTGGATCGGGTCAGATCCGTCTCAGCCAGGTTGCACCGGGTGAGATTAGCCCCGCCAAAATTTGCATCGACAAAGAGCGCAAGGGTTCCAAGAGCGGCCGATAGATCGGTTTTTTCTAAAATTGCCTCGGTAAGGTCGGCGTGGCTCAAGTCTGCACCAGTCAGGTTGGACTGGGTAAAATCGGTCTTCACAAGCTTGACACCAGAGAGATTGGCATTGGAAAAATCAAGTTCTGAAAGGTCTAACCCTGACAGATCAAGCCCTCTGAAATCTTCTCCTGCAAAGGAGTCCTTCAGGGCGGCGCGATCCTTAACCCTCTGTCTGGAAAGGCCGGGTTCAATCTCCGGGCTTTTGGAGTCATCCGGTTTATTGGGTTCTTCTGGTTTGTTGAGTTCTTCAGGTTTTTCGGGCAGAGGCTCCTTTTTTCCCGGAGTACCCATGATTTTTTTTGCCTGTTCTATTAAGGAAGTCATATTTTCAGGATCCATGCCAATTTTAGGTAGTACGGCTGCCATGATCCCCATGAATTCACCTAAGACTGAATCTCCCGCCAGACTTTCGACCTGTTTTTCATCCATACCCAATTCTTTGAGCATTCTGATTTGCTCTTTTTTTGCCTTGTCCGTGACTTCCGGCAGGTTGTCCGGATCTATGCCCAGCTCATCCAGAGCCTGTTTTTTCTGTTTTTCAAGCTCTGCAGAGTCCATGGCCTGGGTTTTGGCTGGGTCTTTTTCTACAAACCTGTTCATGAGGTCTTCCTGTTGGGATTCAATTTTCTGCCGTGTCGCCGGGTCCAGTTTATCAAGATTAATGCCCATCTGCCCCATGAGCGCCGCGCTCTGGGCCTGGAGCTGTTTTCTTAAGTCGATTTTCTTTTCTGCTTCCAGAAGTTCAACAATTTTATCCGGTTTGCCAGGAGGTTCAGGCTCCTGTACAGGAGGAGTTTTTTCTTCCTGGTCTATCTGGTCCATTGATTCCGGCAGTTCAGGTTCAATGGGTATTGCAGGCACCATCCCCCATTTTTGCCTGTCCTTTTCCAGGGCTGAAAAAAACTTTTCCTGATAATGGGTCAGGGGCTTCTCTTTTGCATCAACGGGTTCAGACATGATATAAAGATAATCTATATCTTCATAGTCTTGGGATAGCACAGTTGTCCATCCCCGCCATGCAAGGATCAAGGTTTGTGTGTCCATGTCCACCCATAATGTGTCAAGCTTCATGGGGATTTCTTTAAAAAAGGGTTTTTCTGAATCCTCTGAATCCAGGGCTTTGAAGTGCTGCACAAAGCATTTCACCTTTAATCCAGGCAGGCTTGATCGAAATTCTGAATGTTCAGGATGAAGGTGTTTGAAATAGAGGGGTTCATCGCCCCTTAAATAGGTGTCCATCTGCAAGTCCGGCACTGCCTGGCTGCAGTGGGCACAGTCAAAATCTTCCGGGAACCATGGCCACCGGTTATAGAGCCATTCCTGGCCGTAAGAGCCCATTTTGGAAAACCTTTGCTGCCACATGCCGTGCAGAGGGGCAAAACCTTCCGGATCAGGCCGGCTGTTTTTTGAATCCAAAAGGGAATCCGGCCCTTCTATATTCGGCAGCAAGTGTTTCCCGTCCCCATCCTTACTGATAAATCCTTTTCCCACGGGGTTTTTATCATATCCAGGCCCGCCGAAACTATTCTCATACCTGAGGGGCATGGCAGTAAAGGGAGCAGGTTCAGAGATGTTTTGAAAACCCGGCATTCCCTTCCAATGGCGGTCACCAAATACCATCAGGGATTTGCCGACACCACCAGCCTTGAAAGTCACCAGACAGCGGGCCGCCGGGCTTCCATTGGGCGGATGGCAGCGCCCCACAAGCATCAGGTCTGACCCTAGTTTGTAATGGACAAAATCCGATCCATAATACAAACTTCCCGTCATATCTTCATCCCCTGGATAGTATTTATCACCTGTTGGATAAAGCTGTTCAGGAAGAAGCTCGGCAGCTCTGTCCTGTAAAAGATGAAAAGCTCCCTTTACCACAAGGCTTAGAGAATGGTCGGGAAAAGGAATCATGCCAGCAATAGGAGCAAAATTAAAAGGGGTGTCGTTAATGGTTTCCAATGAGATTAATCCTTATGTCACATTATTTATTTTCATACCATATCTCTTTTTTACCGAACTTACGGAGATAGACAAAGAGATTTCAAGAAAGAAAGGATAGTTGATATTGCCATAGCTTTTTTTAGAAAGGCTTTATTCTTTAACCTTGAAATTTTTATGATCAATCTCATTAGAAAATATAGATTTCCCTTTGAATTGAATTTGATCTGTTGCATTCAAAATAACATGTTTTCCATGAATTACTGTCTGCTCCTTGCTTTTAATAAAGATATTTCCTGAATCTGTTTTTTCATTGTTAAGACTAATCTGCCCACTTTCTCTATGAATGGATATAAAAGCCATTTTTTCAGATTTTTCATCAGGAAATGTCTTAAGATAAATTCCCTCTCTTGATTTGTCACTTTTGCTAACTATTTGAATTCTTACATTAGGCTCTTTGTCTGCCTTCCCCGACCGGATATCAATTTCATCTTTTTTAATTATAATGTTAGAACCATTTTTTAAATAATAATTTTTTCTGTTTTTTTCTAAATATCCTTGACCTTGACCTGGTTGCGTATTCTTAATCTCCGTGTACTTTTTTATATTACTTTTTTCCATATGAGAGTTATAGAATGGTTTCTCTTTATTAATTGAGCTACTTATTACTTCTTCAATAGTATTTGTACCTAATATAATTTTTGCATTTTCTTCCCTCTGTTGATTTTCTTCCTGCCCATCTATGCCTGTTGTGGAGACAATACCGATTGTTCCATCTTTATACATCCATATTTTTTGTGGTGGGGCTTCATGGGTGGCGGGTTCAATCTGAGGGTCTGACAATTCTTTTTTATATAATTTGTGTGCAGACCAAACTGCCCACAAAAGCCAGCCAAGATTAGTGGCTTCAAAAAGCCCTTTTACTACATCACTACCTGAATAATCATCATCAGAGATAGCAATTCCTGCGGTCACTAAAGCTCCTGCGACTGTTGCAAATAGGTTGAGAATGGCATATTTGTTTTCTTGATAAAAAGCATCTTTATCCGGCTCAAACCACCCTGCAACTCCCTCACCTTCCATCGTTTCAGTTAATTTATCCCCTAAAGAAAGTGTAATGCCTTTTCGGGTTGCCCTAATGATAGATTTATTTGTTGGGTCTTCAGAGGATTCTTTCTCTTTTTGAGTGCCTGCTGCCAGACAGAATTCATCTCCGGCACCAAGAATAATATCTTCATTTGCCGTTATCATGGCATCTTTTTTTGTTTTTTGTACAAAGGGCCCTCTTGAATACTCCCATCGGTAACCCATTGTCCAGGAATGTGATGCTCCTGCGAAAACACTATGCTCAAAACCTATGGTTGCACCCAACCTGTAACCTGCCAATAGGTCAGTTGAATAGCCTCCATAACATGAAGCTTTGGATCCTGCCCCACAATCGAAGGAGCTTCCAAATTTATAGGTAAGCATATCAGAATCGGTTTTTTCCCACCGGCTTCTTCCCAATACCAGGCCTGAGTTATGATGGGGACTGTAAAGTCCGATATGCTCATCACCCGGTGTAGAATCAAACACCAGTTCATTGCCGTAGTGATCCCGCATCACGCTTTTGGTCTGATTGGTTTCCGTTACCGGGCTCGTGGTATGGGGATTGGGAACCGATCCTGCAATCACGGGGCGGTCAGGATCACCGTTTATAAAGGAAAGCAGGACTTCAGTTCCTTTTCTCAGGGGGAAATGAAATCCCGAAGGTGCCTGAATACCTGCCGAGGCATTGGGCCCGGCATGGGGCTGTAGCATACGCAGATAACAGGAGGCCTTGCCACCCATGTGGGAAGAGTGGATATCAAAGGGAAGGCGCACCTTATACCTGCCCTGGGCATCTAATTCTGCATGATCACCGCTGCCTGCGGCATCAATGGTGGCGTGCAATGTGCCGGATATGTTGGGCTTGGGAGCTTTCCGTTCCGGGCGGAACTGATTCGGGCGAACCTGGGTTTGAGCCTGGATGGTGGTTTCGGCTTGAGGCCGGATGGTGGTTTGAGTTGGTATGGCGGTAAATGCGTTTTTATAAGAGACCTGCTTTTCAAGGTTTGCCAGGGCCTCTTGAATGCCGGAAATAAGGTATCCTGTCTGGGAACCTTCATGGACAATTTCAGTGACCAGATATTTCTGGTTAAAGCTTTTGATAAAATGATTGGTCAGGTTAAAGGTGTACCCGGTTTTAAGATCCGGTACCGAACTTTCACCGAAAAACTCTTTTTTCCTGCATAAAAGCTCCTGGGCCCGGATGATGGCTAAGATATTGCCCTCTTCGACGGTTTGAAAGTGCTCGCCATAGGAATACACAGAACCCCGGCCGTTTTCATCCACTATGGCCCGGCCTTCAATGGCAAGGGATGGTTTTTCATAATTATGGTCTTTTAAAAGAATGTCATGGGGAACCTGGCGCTGGCGGCAGGTAAGCACATTGATGTTTCGTTCAAGTTCCAGGTTCTCCAGGGCTGAAGAGGGCAAATAGGAGAGGTTTGGGTGAAGTTCAATATCTGTATGAATGATATTTGAATCGGTTAAGATTAATTTTTCTCTATCTGGTGTTTTGGTTTCTCCATCAAATGTCTGTTGAAAAAAATAGTAAATACCTTCATACTCAAGCCATCTTGAGATAAAATTAAGATGGCTTTCTCCATACTGGCAGACATAGTCTTTTTCAGAATAGTTTCCAAGAAGGTGAAACTCAAAATCGATACCAGGGGCCAGGCGGCCCTCCTGAATGACGGCTGATATGGTGTCTGTTATGGGAGTATCAATGAACACCTGGTTATTGCGGTTCAAGGACAGCCACCAGAGCCTGGGAACCAGTATGGCCCGGTAAAAGAAAAACTCACCCACCTGATGGAGCTGCTCAAATTGGGAGAGAACACCGTTAAATGCCGCATCATCTTCCTGGCCATGAATGATGAGGTGTGCCGTATCGTTCATGATGGTGTCCATGTCGATGTCGGCCTCGCTGGTAACAAGCATGATGTCAAATTCATAGGGCTTGGAAACAGCTTCAAAACCTTTGAACATAACAACACCAAAGGTTTCATCGACCAGGGAGCCGCATACAAAGGAAAATTTTTTTTTGGTAAGATATTCCATAAAAAATCCTTTTCATACATGTTGTCATTCAAAAAAAGGAGGTTTCTGTGCATTTATGACCTAACACATATTGCCTGTAACATCACAATGGGATACTATTCCTTATTATATATTTACTCAAAATACCAATAAAAAGGAAAACAAAATGAACAATAGAATGCTTCCCTATAAAATATTTGCCCTTGGGCCCTTTGCGCCGGTGCCTGAAGAAAAATTCAAACCATCTTTTGTTCAAGTCGATATCTATTCCATTGACGATGCAATGGAAAAAATCGCCCCTGCCCTTTATATCCCTTTGCCTTTGGATAAATGTTCTGAAGGCGCATTAACCTTAAAATTTCACAGGATAAAAGATTTCAAACCTGAATCCATAATTAAAAACAATTCATATTTAAAGTCAACGTCCCTTAAGCAGAAATCCTCTCCTGTCCCTCCCAAAAAAAGCGGCTTAACTGAACCCGGCAAAGAGGAAAAGAGCAAGATAGACGATATTTTATCCATGGTTGAGACAGCCGAACCATCACCTGATACTTCATTGGAAAAAAATCAGACCAATTTCGATAGAGATGTCATTATCCGGGAAATTTTCTCAAACATGGAATTTCAAAAAACAGAATCTGCGTGGAGGGGGCTTCAAAACCTTGTTAAAAAGGGGGATATAAAAGGCTTTCAAAATATTAGCCTGAGTATATCTTCCGTGTCTCATCAAAGCCTTGAAAACACCTTAAATGTAATAGAGTCGCTTCCCCATGATGAAATCCCAAACCTTATTCTGATTGACCTTGGCTTTGACAATACAATGCCCTCCATTGAACTGCTTGAAAAGATAGCCGATTTTGCAGATAAAATGCTTTTGCCAGTCTGTGTATGGCTAAAGCCTGATTTTTTCAGAATAGAGAGCTGGAATCAGCTTGCCAAGATTCCATACATTAAAAATCATCTTGACGATGCTGCTTATGCAAAATTCAGAAAGCTTAAAACACTTCCGGGTGCTTCCTGGTTAATTGTAAGCTGCAACGGCTTTACCCTGCGGCCTGCCCATGAATTTGAGAATAACCAAGCTCTTGTCTCCCCTGTATGGGGCATGGGAATTCTATGCGCTAAAGCCCTAAACCAAGGAGGCTGGCCCATGGGATTTACAAAGTACAATACCTGCATCATTGATGATCTTACAATGTTTAGTTACGATGGGAAAAATATGGTCTCAACTGAGGCCCTTTTTTCAGAGGATAGAATAATGCAGCTTATCGAGGCTGGAATAACCCCCATTGTAGGGGCAAAGAATAAGGACTTTTCCCTTATACCAAAAGAGACTTCGCTTTCAGGTGATTCCATAAAATTTCAGATGTTCATCAATAGGATTATTGAATCTCTCATTGATATAAAGGAGAAAAACATCGCTGAGGATGGGTATCCTGAAAATTCAATCATATCGGCTTTAAAAAACATTTTTATCCAAACCGGCCATAATCCACCAGAAGATGTCTCTGTCATCTATAACGGCAATACTCCAAAAGGAAAAAAGGTGTTTATAGTGTCTTTTATCCCTCCTGAATCAGTCATTACAAGTTCTGGAAAAACAGAATTCTCTTTTATATGGTAGTGCTTTGCCAGCTCTTGTTTTTAGAATTAAGCGGCTTCAAAAAAATCATTTGATGAATATCTGAGCTGCACACAATCCTAAATCTTAGACTTGATGAAACAGTGATTTTTAAAACTCAAAATTATTTTCCAGATATTTACTCTTATATTTTTTGAATCATAAAGGCTTTCCGTTTTTTTTTTCTTGGTAAGAATTTGAACCGTGAAAAATCAGTGAAAGCATTGTTATATCGTCGGACTGGGGCTCATCTCCTGAAAAAACCTTTAAATCTATATTTACGGCTTCGATGATTTTATTGGGATGGGTTTCCCTGGAGTGTTGAATAAGCTTTTCAAGTCTTTGGTCAGAATAGAGTTCTTTTTCCGGATTCATTGCCTCTGTAACCCCATCGGTATATAAAAAAAGTATGTCACCTTTTTTCAATGTTAAAGAAAGTTCTTTAAACTGAATCATTTCCATTGCCCCGGCAACGGGCCCGCTCAATCCTTTTTGATAGAATGTCCTATGTCCCGACTTTATTAAAGGAGGATTGTGTCCGGCATTGGCATACTTAAGCTCCCCTGTTTTGATGTTAAGAATTCCGATAAAAAGTGTTACGAACATGCAATTGGGGTTTTCCGTACTCAAAACCCCATTAATTTTTGTCATCATCTTTGATGTTGACATTTCGGTTTCAGAATATGTTTTAACAAGAGTTTTAGTAATCGTCATAAAAAGAGCAGCAGGAACGCCCTTACCCGAAACGTCTCCTATGGAAACACAAAGATGATCATCATCAACCAGAAAAAAATCATAGAGATCACCACCCACCTCCTTTGCCGGTTCCAGATAGGCATGAAGATCAAACTCATTTTTTTCCGGATAAGGTGGAAATATCTTTGGCAGGATACCAAGCTGTATATCCCTTGCAACACTTAATTCACTTTCTATTCTTTCCTTTGCAGCAGTTGCTGCTATAAGCTGGTTGATATTTTTTTGAAGCTCTTTAAGCATGTATAAAAAAGAGCCAGCAAGGGCTCCAACTTCATCTTTTCTTTTTGCATACAAATCATCTTTAAAGCTCAGCGTAAAATCAGGAGAGGTAAGGTCTTTACGAGGAATATCTTTTATTTTTAGTGCCAGTGATTTCAAAGGATCGGAAAACCTTCTGACCGCAATGGCCAATACTATAAAACCCACGAAGAAAATACCCCCTATAATTGCAGAAAGCCTTGTCGCAAGGCGATTTGCAGGAAGCTTGATCTCTTCTACCGGCACAAGTGCGGATATATACCAGTCAAGTGCTTTTATATGGGAAGTATAGGCATTTATTTCTTTTTGATTGTGAATAAAACTTAAAGGCAAATCATCGTTTCTGGATTTAATAAGTCTCATTATCAAATCCCGGGATATTGCAGGTACAAATTTTTCTGAAGGCGGAATCAATATATCACTTGAATGATTAAATAAAAAAATAGTGCCTGTGCCTGCAATTTTAATCTGCCTGAAATTTTCTTTTAAAACAGTGATGATCTCATTTATTTTATCCTGGCTTTGAGCTTCTATATTGGAAATATCATTGGTGATTCCAAGGGTCCATTCCCATTCAGAAAATCTTTTTAGATAGCCAAGCTTTTTATCCTCAGAATTTATACAGGAAAAAACAGCAAACTTCTCCAAGAAAGACTTGTCGTTATTAATGCTTGCCGAAACAGGCCTGGATTTAACATCCTTTATCTGGCTCAGGTCTTGATTCTCAAGTATCTTATTGGAATGAAAGAATACCTTATTGGACTTGTCGGAAAGAAAAATTTGTGAGGTTATTTCTAATGAACTAAGCCATTCAACAGCTTTTTTTCTGATGTCTTCTTCATTATTGGAGTGTTCCATCCGGCATAAGTTTTTAAGCGCCTTTGTTAAAATAACGCTTTCGTTCTTCAACTGATTTTTTGTTGTTTTTATAGAATTCAGCCTGTCGATCAAAAGGTTTTTATACTTTCCCTCAACATTCAACAGAATAATGTTTTTTATATTTTCAATATTTTTCTGCTCGGTTGTTAAAACAGCATTTTTAACGTCCTTTTGCGTAAAAAAAATAATACTGGCGGTGGTAGCAATAAAAATGACTCCAATCAAGAGTAAGATTTTAGTCTGCAAGGAATGAATCATTTTTTTTCTCCTGAATATTTAGGGCTTGGGTTATAGATTTTTTATGGGAATCTCCTCAAAAAAAGTGTCAACTACTTTTGCGGCAATATGTAAGGATGCCCAAATCTTCAATAACTATTAGGGAATATCTATATCACAGCTAAACCTAACAGTGAGAATATTTTGATTACCGCACCTGATATAACTAACATCATCTGCAATTTTTCTTACCATGAAAATTCCAAGACCCCCTACTTTACGTTCAACAATACTCTTTTTTATATCAGGAGCAGCGGTATCCATAGGATCAAATGGGATACCCCTATCCATGAAAAAAATTGATATCTCATTTTCAGATGACCGAAAGTCAATCCCTATTTCCCCTGAATCAGCCTTTGGGTAAGCATGCTTGATAATATTTACAACTATTTCTTCCACAATCAGGCTAATGGACAATAATTTTTTGTTACTGACTCCTGCTTTTAAGGCAAGGGGCTCGATAAAATCCTGGATAGGCTTGAGAGACTTTAGTTCCGCAGGCCATATTCTATATGTCATTTACTCCCCCTGACGACGGGATTTCAGGCGTTTGATGCAAATTAGAAAATTTATCTTCAAGAGTTTCCAATGTTGGTTATTATATTTATTATCCCTGGTCAAGAAGTTTCGGCATCTTTGAAAAATGAAAAAATTGATTCAGAAATTGTAAACCGGAAAATGAAGGATGCCGAAATTTCCTACCTTCAAGGCATGGGAATTATTTTTTTTAAAGCCAGCCCCCCGTCTTTGTCAGCCCTGATGCATGAACAAATAAACGCTACTATAATAATGACTTAAAAAATAACTTTTCGCGGTAATTTAAGCCAAATCAAACCATAAATTATTGATATTACAACAACCAGCATAAAAAATCATGCGTCAGGGCTGTGTCTTTGTAACCTTTCTGTAACGTAGTACGTGTTATGGGATAAAATAGAAAATACCGGTTCCATTCATGATCTATTGAATCCGGTAAACCCTAACCTAAAAGCGGCAAAAAGGAGTCATCCCATGAACTTTAACAGGAGAGAGTTTATCCAGGTAACTGGAGCGGCTGCTGCCGGCCTTGCAGTCAGCGGTCTGGGATTTGATTTAAAACCAGTCAAATCCCATGCCCAGATGCTTAAAACCAAGTACGCAAAGGAGACCACCACCATATGCTGTTATTGTGCTGTTGGCTGCGGTGCCATTGTCCACACCAGCAAACGGGGAGATGGTCGCGTTATCAACATTGAAGGTGATCCGGATCATGTCATAAACCGAGGCTCACTATGCTCCAAAGGCTCATCACTCAAACAGCTTGTAGAAAATGAAAACAGGCTTACAAAACCCATGTATCGGGCGCCTTACGCAACTGAGTGGCAGGAGGTTTCATGGGACTGGGCCCTGGACACAATTGCGGAACGGGTCAAAGAAACCCGGGATAAAACCTTTGAAAGGACAAATGCCAAGGGCCAGAACGTCAATCGTACCACCCAGATCGCCTCTGTTGGATCGGCTGCCATGGACAACGAAGAATGCTGGATATATCAGGCCCTGCTGCGCTCCATAGGGCTTGTCTACGTCGAACATCAGGCCCGTATCTGACATAGCGCAACTGTAGCGGCTCTGGCAGAGTCGTTTGGTCGCGGTGCAATGACAAATCACTGGATTGATCTTCAAAACAGTGACTGTATTCTCATCATGGGCAGTAATGCCGCAGAAAACCATCCCATTTCCTTCAAATATGTAACAAAGGCCATGCAGAACGGTGCAAAACTCATAAACGTGGATCCACGTTTCACCAGAACTTCTGCAAAGGCCGACATTTACACAGCCCTGCGCTCCGGCACGGACATTGCCTTCCTGGGCGGAATGATTAAGTATATCCTTGATAAAAAGCTATACAATAAAGAGTATGCTGCCGCCTATACCAATGCCCCGTTTATCGTAAGCAAATCCTTTGGTTTCAAGGACGGCTTGTTTTCAGGCTATACAAAAGGAAAAGAAGGTCCCTCCATGGGACACTATGACAAATCCCAATGGGCCTTTGAAATGGATGAAAATGGTGTTCCTAAAATGGATCGCACATTAAAGGATCCAAGATGTGTTTTCCAGCTTTTAAAAGCCCATTACAGCAGATATACTCCAGATGTGGTGTCAAAAATCACGGGAACCTCCAAAGAGGATCTCCTGAAAGTATATGAGACATATTCTGCGACAGGTGCCCAAGGCAAAGCCGGTACAATTATGTACGCAATGGGCTGGACCCAGCACACGGTGGGAACCCAGATGATCCGGTCCATGGCAATCATCCAGCAGCTCCTTGGCAACATGGGGGTTGCAGGCGGCGGGGTAAACGCCCTTAGAGGGGAATCCAATGTCCAGGGTTCCACTGACCATTGTCTTTTATGGCATATCTGGCCTGGGTATTTAAAATCAGCAAGGGCTTCCAACGACTCCCTTGAGGCCTACAATAAAAAATGGACTCCTTCGAGCAATGACCCCCTGTCTGCAAACTGGTGGCAGAATTATCCTAAATATTCCGTAAGTATGCTTAAAGCATTTTTCGGCAGCGCTGCAACCTCTCAAAATGAGTTTGGTTATCAATGGCTGCCCAGAGTAGATGACGACGGAGTCTATTCCTGGTTTGACATCTTTGATGCCATGTACAAGGGTAACATGAAAGGATTTTTTGCCTGGGGTCAGAATCCCGCCTGTTCCGGTTCCAATGCAGGTAAAATAAGAAAATCCATGGAAAAACTGGACTGGATGGTAAATGTCAATATTTTCGACAACGAGACAGGTTCCTTCTGGAGGGGTCCAGGGGTGGATTCATCCAAGGTAAAAACCGAGGTTTTCATGCTCCCGGCAGCCATATCCGTTGAAAAAGAAGGAAGCATCACCAACTCAGGCCGCTGGATGCAATGGCGCTATCAAGGCCCGAAACCCATGGGCAACAGCCTTCCAGATGGCGACATCATCCTGGAACTTGGCCGTAAGATCAAAGAAAAATACAAAAAAGGCGGAGTGCTTGCAGAACCAATTATCAATCTGAAATGGGATTATGATACCAACGGAACTTACGATCCCCACAAGGTTGCAAAGGAGATCAACGGATACTTTACAAAGGATGTAACTGTAAAAGGAAAACTCTGCAAAAAGGGTACACTGGTACCAAGCTTTGCCTGGCTGCAAGATGACGGCTCAACATCTTCGGGTAACTGGCTCTATTGTAATAGCTACACGGAAAAAGGTAACATGGCAGCACGCAGAGGCCAGAAAGATGCTGAAAACAACATCGGGCTCTATCCTGAATTTTCATGGTGCTGGCCTGTGAACCGCCGCATTATTTATAACCGCGCTTCTGTGGATCCCAAGGGACAGCCCTGGGACAAGGACAACTGGGTCATTAAATTTGCAGGCGAGGAAAAAGACGGCAAATGGGTTTCAAGCAAATGGGTGGGGGACGTGCCCGACGGCGGCTGGTATCCCCTGGAAAACCCCGACGGCACCAAACGAAGTGATTCAAAATATCCGTTTATAATGCAAAAACACGGTCATTCCCAGATATTTGGGCCGGGGCGGGCTGACGGCCCCTTCCCAGAGCACTATGAACCCTTAGAATGCCCGGTGGATAAAAACTATCTCAATGCCCAACTGGTCAACCCCACGGCCGTGGTATATTCCAGCAAGGCAGATGCCCATGCCACCTGTGATCCAAGATTCCCCTTTGTCGGAACTACTTACAGGGTAAGCGAGCACTGGCAGACCGGCCTCATGACCCGTCCCCAGTCCTGGCTGATGGAGCTTCAACCCCAGGTGTTTGTGGAGATGAGTGAAGAACTTGCCCAGTTGAGGCAGATCAAGAACGGAGAACGGGTAAAAGTCAGCAGTGCCAGGGGTACCCTCGAATGCACGGCGATTGTAACAAAGCGCTTTAAACCCTTTAAGGTGGGTGGAGGCATCGTTCATCAGGTTGGTGTTCCATGGCACTTTGGCTGGAGATGGCCAGATGACGGCTCCGAGGAGTCCGCCAATCTGCTTACGCCGCCTGCCGGAGATCCCAATACCCGTATTCCCGAAACCAAGGCATTCATGGTCAATGTGAGTAAAATATAAAGGAGGTAACCCGCATGGAAAAATCATTTTTTATTGACACAACACTCTGCACGGCCTGCAGAGCGTGCCAGGTTGCCTGTAAACAATGGCATGACCTGCCTGCAGAAAAAACAAAAAACCTGGGAACCTTTCAGAATCCGCCGGACCTCTCCTTCAGCACATACAAGCTTGTGCGGATGAAAGAGGAGGTTATTGACAACAAACTAAACTGGCTCTTTTTCCCGGAACAGTGCAGGCACTGCCTTGAGGCACCCTGCCTTCAAACCGCGGAAAATCCGGATGCCATTTACAGGGATCCAGCAACCGGTGCCATTATATTTACGGCAAATACAAAAGATCTGATTGTAGATGACATCATTGATTCCTGTCCCTACAATATTCCCCGCAAGGGAGCAGACGGAACCCTGGCCAAATGCGATATGTGCAACGACCGGGTTCACAATGGACTTAAACCTGCCTGTGTAACAACCTGCCCCACCGGAGCCATGAACTTTGGTGACAGGGAAGAAATGCTGGCCCTTGCCCGGCAAAGGCTTGGCGAAGTTCAGAAAAAGGCTCCCAAGGCCACCTTGATCGATCCCGATGATGTCAGCGTCATATATCTTGTCACCCATGATCCAAAACTCTATTACGAATATTCCATAGCTTCAGCCCGAAGAAACATAGGCATTACCCGCAAAGTTGCTCTTAAAAAGATGTTCAAACCCTTTACATCCATAATGGGTGTATAAATTTTCCACGGGGACGGATTTTAAATCCGTCCCCCCCTTCAAATAGACTGTATTTAAAAGAGGAACTGGTATATACTTTTAGGCGGAAAATCATTACAAAACCCGGAATCCTTTATATTACTTCAAAAGTAGTTTACACTTTCTTCGATGAGAATCCCGAAACAGGAAGGTGTTCATAAAAAAAATACAAAGCTGGAAATGAAGGATGCCAAAAACCCAACGCTTAAAAGAAATAATGGAGAGCTTATGAATTCCCATAACAGTCCCACCATAAAACAAATAATTGCAAATACTAAACTGCTGAAACAGGCAAGACCATCCTATGAAAAAATCATTGATTTTTATCAGGATATGTTTATTCTTCAGGAAGAGAATAAAATGGATTTAAACATCATGCCTGTAATCATTGAAGACAATATACTCAACATGAAACGGGAAAACGATCTGCCCCTCGTTGATACTTCGGAATTCAAAATTGATGAGCATCGGGCTTTGGATTTATTAAGCAGACTCTGTGAACTGGCAATTTTAAAAGCACCGGGACTTGCAGGTACATCTGAAAAGATTCTTAAGGCAATAAAATCGGAGGATTTAAAACCCAACGAACTTTTTTCCGCCATGCTGCAAAACAAGCCGCATCAACTTATTAATATTGCAAAAAAGCTTGATACGCCGGAAAACGAGCTTGTATTTTTTATATTTGCCTCCATTAAGCCAGCCATACAGATATGTGCTGAACAGCTCACACATTATCTTGAAAATGAGCCGGCCCGGGATAAGGGATACTGCCCCATCTGCGGGAGCCTTCCCAATGTGGCTTTTTTTACCTCCAATGGTGAAAAAAACCTCATCTGCGGATTTTGTTTTCATAAATGGAAAACGCTTCGCATGGGCTGCACCTATTGTGGCAACAAAGATCAAGACAAGCAGCATTATTTTTTCAACGAAGGAGAAAAAGAGTACAGGGTTGATGTTTGTGATCAATGCGGGAAATACATGAAACTCATTGATCTAAGAGAACTTGACCGGGAATTTTATCCAGCCTTAGAGCAGATAACCACCCTTCATCTTGATATGCAGGCCGTTGAACACGGTTATAAAAGCCCCATTGAAACAGATAACATAGAAAATACTCATCAGTCATAAGCTCTCTAAATCAACACCACATATAGTATTGGATTAAAATTTAATACGGAACATTTGGTATGGGAAATGAGAAATTAGGACTCACGAGAAAAATATATGAAAGGAGTTTTTATGTATCAAGCCCGCCTTTACAAATCATTTATTCCATTAATTGGTATTATATTTCTTATTGCTTCCCAGGCATCAGCATTTGACCGTCAAATAGGGGAACGCCTGCTTGATGTTGAGCTGCCAGTTCCAGAGGAAAAAGCCCATCTATCATATCTGGGCCTGGATGGTCTCGGGATGGCCGGCAATGAAAAAAAATTTAGGGTATCTCAAATCAAAACCAAAGTAGTACTGGTTGAAATATTCAGCATGTACTGTCCCCACTGCCAGAAAGATGCACCTAATATGAATTTCTTGTTGAGAATGATTCAGCAAAATGAAAAATACAAAAATAAAATAAAAATTATAGGCATAGGTGCAGGAAATTCAGATTTTGAGGTCAATTTTTTCCGCAAGAATTACAGCGTGGAATTTCCGCTTTTTTCAGATGGAGACTTTTCCATCCATAAACGCCTGGGAGAGGTCAGAACCCCTTATTTCATCGGAGTAAAAATTCATCAGAATGCCCGGGCTGAAATATTCATGTCGGAACCGGGAGGGGGAAAAGCACCTGGAGAATTTCTTGATCTTATTGTCCAGAAATCAGATTTATAACAAGTCCTGGATGGAGTAGCCACTGGGAGCTCCCCCTACAAAAACAATCCGAAAGTTATAATTTAACAAGGCCGTACCAGTTTCAAAACTATATAAAGTATGCCAAAAAATGAGGTGATTCTATGCGTATTTCCAGCCTACTATTTATATTGGGCATATCTCTTATCTTCATAGCATCATCGGCAAATGCACTGTCCGATGTTTACGGAAAAAGAATATATGATCCCGGCAGTCTCAAACCAGTTGACAGCCAGCTCAAGGTTAAAACAGGACAAGAAGCCCCTGATTTTACCTTAAAGGCAATATCTGGAGAAACCATTACCTTAAGCCAATACAGAAACAACAAAAACGTCCTGCTTACCTTTATCCCTGCGGCCTGGACTCCGGTATGCTCGGATCAGTGGCCAGGCTATAATATTGCAAGACCCCTCTTTGAGGCCCATGATACAATATTGCTTGGTATAAGCGCAGACAATCTCCCCACCCTTTTTGCATGGACAAGCCAGATGGGAGAGCTGTGGTTCCAGGTGTTGTCTGATTTCTGGCCCCACGGAGCCGTAGCCGATGCCTACGGCATTCTCCGGAAAGACGGTATGGCGGAACGTGCTTTGTTTCTAATTGACAAAAAAGGAATCCTGCGTTTCATACATGTGGGTGACATCAATATTCGTCCTGACTTAGGCGCTATTGTCGAGGCAGTGGAGTCACTGAACGCCTCACCCCACCTATAAGCCAAGACATCGAAAATTTTCCTGCTTATAAAAGGTATTGAAGCCAAATTTTTCTTTTTTAACAAAATCAATATGTTAAGCAAATAATTATATACCCCCATGCCCTGTCAGGCACAACGAAGGATTAATGTAGGGGCGGATTCTATATCCGCCCTGACCTATCATGGCAAATATGAAAACGGGGCAGAAATAGATGCTGCCCCGACACATTTTATATAAAAAAAGCAGCCAAAGCGGTTGTCCAGATTGCTAATTGAACCATTTAGATTTCCAATTTTTCTGGCACTCTCCTGAAACTTGCGCTCACTCTCTTTATACAAATCATTAATTTCCTTGAAAAAATAAAAACCGATTGTGTTAAACTCTCCGGCAGTGGCATATCATTATCCTCCTTTCTCCGTGGATCTCTTAATTTCTTGATCTAATAAGTGGGTATTATCTACGACTACCGCCATTCAGAAATGGCAGCATTAACAAAAAAAATCAATAAAAAAGCATGCAACAAGGACAAGGAGCACCGCCGTATAAAAAAGCTGTTCAATTACATTACTATAAAAATCTATCGACAGATCATCAAATTTATGCTTATATTTAGGATTTCTGAATAAATTATCTTTTATAGGAATACTGGTTTTTAGCATGGAAACAAAAACTCAAATTATCTGTAAAAATTGAGGAAAAAGATGGATATAAAAACAGAATTATTACAAAAGAGTGCGCTGTTCAGCTATTTAAAATCCCAGGATTTAAACAGCATGACAAGCATTTTTGAAAAAAGAGATATTCAAGAAGGAGAACTTCTTGCCGTCAAGGGAAACAAGGCAAGCTTCTTTTTTGTTTTAGCCTCAGGAACACTATTGCTTGAAATGGAAAATGAAAAATCCCTGATTTTAGACAAACCAGGTGATTTTATCGGCATGGATATTTTGTCATCCCACGGAAAATACAATTCAAATCTGACAGCTCTCACAAAAGGAGAGATTCTTGTAATAAAAAGGAATGATTTTTTGGATATTATTCAATCCGACTCTGAGGCAGCAGAAAATATAGTGACATCATGGTCCAGCCTGTTGGCTGAAAATATACCCTTTTGGGAAAAATCGGATAATTCCGGCATTAATGACTATCAATATTAATGGAGGTGACATTGTACGGCATAGAGGCAATCTCAACAAATAATGGATGGGCAATATCGGTTGTAGGTATATCAATCGTATTTACCGGCCTTGTTCTTTTGTCAATGGCCATAGCCCAGTTACACAAAATTCTTGACCTGTGGGAAAATAGGCGCAATATTACTTTCTCTATTAAAAAGACTTCCCCAAAAGAGTCGCTTTTTAAACCCCTTTCTGAAAAAGAAAAAGAATCAGCCAGGCAGTTCAGAATGCTGGTAAGAACCATGGATGAAAATTTTTCCCTTCCAAGGCTGCTAAGATTAGCCGAAATAAGCGGACTGGAAAGGCCCCATGCCGGGCTTGCCAGGCTTGTCAAATACGAAATTATAATACCGGATCATACAGGATATTTCATTTGGGACAGAGATAAATTTCTAAAGCTCCTTTCATAAACAAACCCATTTTATTAAGGAAGAAAATACAGAGGCAAACCTATGGAGAACCTATTTATAGATTTTTTTCAAAACACTGGTTTCTATCTTTGCGATTACCGCAATATTGTGATGATAATTGTTGGATGCACTTTTATTTATCTGGGAATAGCAAAACACTATGAACCCCTGCTGCTTGTTCCCATCGGATTTGGCATGCTCATGGGCAATATTCCTGTTTTTCAAGGACTTGGACTGGGTATTTATGAAAATAACAGCGTCCTTCACTACCTATATTTCGGTGTAACACAGGGAATTTATCCCCCGCTCATCTTCCTTGGTATTGGAGCAATGACTGACTTTTCCGCTCTGCTTGCCAGGCCGGTTTTGATGCTTCTTGGGGCAGCAGCCCAAACAGGTATATTTATCACATTTCTTGGGGCTCTGGCTCTTGGTTTCGCGCCCAATGAGGCGGCATCCATAGGCATTATAGGCGGCGCGGACGGTCCCACCGCCATATTTCTCACGGCAAAACTTGCCCCTACACTTATCGGCCCCATTGCCGTTGCAGCTTATTCCTACATGGCACTGGTACCGGTGATTCAGCCGCCCATCATGAAACTTCTGACCACCAGAAAAGAGCGCCTGATAAGAATGGAAGAGCCCCGTGAAGTATCCAAAAGAGAAAAAATGCTCTTTCCCATCATCGCCTTTTTACTCTGCTGCTTTCTTGCGCCTGCTGCCCTGCCCCTCTTAGGCATGTTAGCCTTGGCAATCTCCTCAAAGAAGCAGTTGTAACAGAAAGACTTGCCGTGGCGGCAAGGGGAGCCATCATCGATTCAGTAACCATCCTGCTTGGTGTAACTGTCGGTGCAAGCACCCAGGGAAATGTTTTTTTGACCAGCCAGTCTGTCGGCATTTTTGTCCTTGGGGCACTTTCCTTTGCTGTAGCAACGGCCTCTGGCCTCTTGTTTGCGAAGATAATGAATCTATTCCTTAAAACCAAAATAAATCCACTGCTTGGGGCTGCCGGTGTGTCGGCCGTTCCTGATTCCGCCAGAGTTGTTCAGATCGTGGGCCAGAAAGAGGATCCCACAAACTTTCTTCTCATGCACGCCATGGCTCCCAATATTTCAGGTGTAATCGGCTCTGCCGTTGCAGCAGGCGTTCTTTGGAGTTTCATGTCCTGAGTCCATTAATAGATGGGGCAGAAATAGATTCTGCCCCTACACATTCAAATCCCCTCAATGATTGCTGACCCGTCATAATGATGGGCAAAAAATTTTTTATTTAAAACTATTATGAAGACTGTCTAATAAAAATATTGACATCCTTCATGTGCCGGTTTAGACCTTTTATATTATCATACTCATCAGTCATAAGTTCTTTGAATTAACACCACATATAGTATTGAATTAAGATTTAATACAATACATTTGGTATGGGAAATGAGAAGTTACGACTCACGAGTTATCATATTTTTCTTTAAAAAATTCATCCCAAAAAGGGGCATCCTTCATTTGTCAGTTTACACATTTTTTGAACCATGATTTTCCTGATTAAAGGATTTACCTTGATTTTTAATCATTTTCATCATTGAATCCTTTAATCATGGTTCAAAATTTTCAGAAAAATTGGCACGATTCTTTGAACTGCTTTTTTGACAAACAGGTTAAAGATACCCTTGCATTTGTACAGGCATCCATGGAGAAATAAGGGATGGTTTTAAAATAAGTATCAACTCATATGACTTCCACTGTAGTTGCACACCGCTTTCATCTGCCTAAATCTATCGGGGGTTAAAATATTGCGAAAAATCATTTTTTTTATATTGATTTGTTGTGTTTTTCTATGCTGCCTGCATAGGCTATCAAGAATTTCGTTGGCTGAAAGCCTTTCCCAGCCGGCAGACTTCCTTTCCAGTGCCGCGTCATCCACCCCTGTGACATTGACCATAGATCCATCCAGTAACCGTCAGGCCATCTCCCCCTATATCTATGGCATCAACATAGCTAACTGGGCCCCCTGGTATTATATGCACATGCTGGAAGACCGGCTCTGGGAGGCTCATGTCGAAGTGGTGCGCCTGGGAGCCACCAATATGGAGCGCTACAACTTCAGGAACAACCGCATGTACAACGTCATCTCCCGGCAAAATGATTATGTCCCCCTTAGCTGGGAAAGTTTTGTGGACTGGGTCATTAATACCCTTGATGCCGAGCCTTTTCTCCAGGTATCGGTTTTCGGCAATGTAGCTTCGGACGCTGCCGGCCCTGAAGAACCGGACTACTCATATAATCAATCCTTTGAGGATGTGAGTGAATGGGTGGTATCCACAGGCGGCAATGTCCGCTTCTGGGGGATTGGAAATGAACCTTTTATTGCATGGAAACGCCATGATTATCCGCCTGCCTATTCAGACTCTGCCCACGGGGATCAGGTGCTGAATGCCCATACCTCCTATGACTATTATTTTAATCGCTTTGCCGAGGTTGCCAGGAGTATAAAAAAAAGTGATACACTGACTCAAATCCTGGGGCCTACTCCTGCTAACTGGTGGTTTTACTGGTTTAATGACTATTCTCCCATATGCCCGGTAACTATGCCGGGCGGAGATGCCAAACCCGATGATACCGCATGGCTCTTAATGGCAGACCCGTCCGCAACCTGGAACAAAGAGATATTTCCAGATAGAGGATGGAACCCTGATATGCTGGGATGGGAGACTGATCCCCAAAAAATAATTCCCGCCTATCTCCAAGAAATGTACTCCCATGAAAATCAAAATGAAAAACGCCTTGCAGATTATCTGGATGTCCATCGTTATATCAGGTGTATCACTGAACAGGATGCCGTTCAAGAGCCAAGGGGGCTGTTTCACAAAGATTTTCAAAGCTGGGATATGGAAACGCTGTTTTCCGGTGTCAAAACAAATACCCTGAACCGCTTTAATACAGCAATTACCAATTACTACCCGGGAACCGGCATATCTTTTTCCGAATATGGATATTTCTACTGGGATGGATATCCATCCATTCCCCAGATCACGGCAATTGGAACCATGGATTATCTTGGATTCTTTGCCCGGGGCGGGGTCAAGCTGGCCTGTAGCTGGTATCTGGGAGAACCCAATCAATCCGGAGCAGACTTGACCCATACCGCTCTGGACAGCGCCCGTCAGGCCATGTTTGATGAAAAAGGAGAACCAAACCCCAAATATTGGGCCTTTTATATGATGAGCAATCTATTCCGGGGCACTTTAATAAGTGCAGAGGCCAGTGACTGGGATGCCTTTTCTGTCCATGCCTGTGAAAAGAAAAACGGAGACTATGTTGTATTTGCCGTAAACAAGGGAGTCTATGATTCTGCAACGGGAGCCTATATAAAAGATAGGCCCCCGGTTAGAGCACAGATAGAGATTCTGCCGGCGGCATCAGACTCGACCGATTCGCCTTCTGATACTGCAAGTTTGAACCAAGATAACGGCAATGGTAATTCTCCTGTACTCAGCCGCCTGCTGCGCTACGGCCTGGATGACCCCCACGTGGTTGAAATGGATACCCTTAATATTGAACCGGACAGTAATGGAAGATTTACCTTTGATTTTCATCCCCTGGCAATTTATGCCTTTGTGTTTTCCACCAGTATCGTTAATAATGAGTCCATCTATAATGAAAATGACCTGCTGCCCGTTAACACGGCTGGAGGGACAATCCAGATTAACCCGGATATTCTTAATTTTGGACCCTATGAAAAGGGCTGGGTGATTGATGAGGAACAAAGGGTGCTGACCCATGCCGTTAAGATAACAAATACAACACAGGCATCCCTCCCCTGGTCAGTGGAAACAGATGCACCATGGATCACCATTGAAGGCTCCTCAAATGGCGAGGTTTCAGTAACGGATGCTGTTTATTTTACCGTGGACAGAAGCGATCTTGCTGTGGGAAACCATGAGGCGGATATTCTTGTAAAAACCCAGAATTTTGAAAAAACTGTAAAGCTTCGTGTAGATGTAATTCCCGGTGAGGATAACGGGGAAAAGCGAATTGCAGACTTTGAAACCGGTTCTTTTGCCCATTCACTGAATATAACCCCGCCCTATTCCGTTGCATGGTGGAACCCCCATGGATCACCCGGCGACAGAAACAGTCCTTATTTATATGATTTTTACCTTGATCAAAATCAGGTCAACCGCCTGGGCAGCCGTTACTGCATGAGGATCGATTTTGAGAGAAAAAACGGTGACAATGAAAACAGCAGGCTTTTTCAGAGTTTTGGAACCTATGGTCATACCACATTTATCTCATCCGATGATACAGGAGATGAGGGGGGAGAAAACTATGGGGATTCATCTTCAACCCTGAAATACAATGCAACGGGTTCCTGGGAAGGTTATGATGCCTTTGAGTTTGATATAAAAACCGATACCATGAACAACGGGCATACAGCCATGCTTATAGTTTTAACCGATGAGGCCGGAAATAAGGGAAAGCCTGCATTTAGTAATGATAATCTGATCAGTGATCCTGAAAATTACAGCGATCTTCTGATGATAGAGGACGGTATATGGCAAACCATTCTTATTCCTCTGTCCGGTCGTTTTTTTGACTGGCGCTACCCGCAGGGGCAGGACGGCACTGAAACCACTATGGATTTTTCAAGCATCACTCAGATTGAATTTGTACCCTGGAACGGAGAAGAAACAAAAAACGGAGTTATCTATATTGACAATCTGCGCCTTACCTGTCCTGATGCCGGCCAGAACCGGCGGCCCGTTGCAGTGATTGAAGACATCAATTTCATGGTAAAACCAGGAGAGCCTGTTACACTCAACGGTTCCAAGAGCTATGACCCTGATCATGACGATATGATTATTTCCTGGTGCTGGATTGCCTCAGATGATCAAATGGCTGATATACAGACGCCCCCTTTGGATAATGAACTATCCGATTTTCAGTTAGAACATCTGTCTGACCCCTTCAGCCCCTCTCCTGTTTTTTCCGCAGCCCAGGAGGGAGTTTATCGATATGATCTTGTTGTCACAGACGGCAGGAATGCTCAAAGCCGCAATATCGCCCAGGTGATGATAAGCGTCTCCATGGAGGGAAACTCCGGCGGGACTGATGATGACATGGTCAGCACAGGGGGCGGTTCATCAGGAGATGGCTGTTTTTGCAGCACGCTTATTGCGGTGAAAGGCGGAGATAAAGTTTTAACTTTTCTTTCATGGAGCTATCTGATAGCTTTAGGAGGTATAGCTCTTATCTTTCTGTTTTCACGAAATGATGCAGTTCTTGTTTCTAAATTATCTTCAACCATTAACAGGCTGGTACTGGGCACACACCGCTACAGATAGCAAAAAAACAACATAGAGTATATTTTTATAATAACGGCCATTATAGGCACAATGAAAACTGAAAAGCAGGGGCACCCCACTGTGGGTGCCCCCGCAAAGGGCAGTTATGAATCGCAATTTTTCAATACACGCGCTGCAGGTATGCGTGGCAGCCCTGATCATCTGTTATCTATGTGCAGCTTCCTCATTCCTGAGCTTGAAGCATCAGATGATCATGGGAGCTGTTCTTTTTCTTGCGGCCTGCATCGCTGAGAATTTTGGGGTTCCATATGTACCTTCTACCTCTATTTTTCAGAAAGGCCAGTTCACCAGGCTTTTTATCATGACTGTCTGCGCTTTTCTGACTTTGCGTTACTGGTTTTTCAGAACAACGGTTACCCTCTCCTTTTCAAGTTTCTGGGAATCTTTTTTTTCCCTTCTGCTCTATATTGCGGAAACCTACGGGATTATTATCTATTTTATGGGAATGTTCGCCAATTCATCCCCCATGAGAAGATCTCCTGTAAAACTGCCCTCAGATATTGATGAACTTCCCAGTGTAGATGTCTATATTCCCACATATAATGAACCTGAAAATGTGGTTCGGCTGACTGCCATGGCCTGTACCCAGATGTTTTATCCTGAAGATAAACTCAACATCTATATTCTTGATGATGGCGGTACGGTTCAAAAAATTAATGACCTTGATCCTGTAAAGGCATTGAAAGCAAAAGAGCGGGCCGATATTCTCAAAGGTATTGCCCATGACCTTTCCATCAACTATGCCACACGGGATGAAAACCTCCAGGCCAAAGCAGGCAATCTCAACGAATCTCTCATGAGCTGTGAATGCCGGCTGGATGAGAATGCTTTTGACAAAATATCCTGTGTAAACGAGGGCATTAACCAGGGATGTGGAGAGCTGATCCTGATCCTGGATTGTGACCATGTTCCGGCCAGGGATTTTCTGAGGGAAACCATTGGTTTTTTTATTCAGGATACAGATCTCTTTCTGCTTCAGACCCCCCATTTTTTCATAAACCCTGATCCACTGGAAAAAAATCTTGAAACCTTTCGCAAAGGCCCCAGTGAAAATGAAATGTTTTACGCAGCCATTCAGCCAGGGCTCGATTTCTGGAATGCATCTTTTTTCTGCGGTTCAGCAGCTATTTTACGGCGCAAGTACCTCCTGGAGGTAGGCGGTCTTGCCGGTGATACCATTACCGAAGATGCTGAGACCGCACTTGAACTTCACGGAAAAGGATATAACAGTGCATATTTTTTCAAACCTTTGATTATCGGACTGACTCCTGAAACATTTGATGATTTCATTGTCCAGCGGAGCCGCTGGGCCCAGGGAATGATCCAGATATTTCTATTAAAAAATCCTCTCTTTCAGAAAGGTTTAACTTTTTTTCAAAGGCTCTGTTATTTTAATACCTGTTTTTTCTGGTTTTTCGGTTTTGCCAGGTTTATTTTTATTGTTTCTCCTTTAATTCTACTATTTTTAGGGATTAAAATTTATAATGCCTCTCTTATTCAGATTCTGGCCTATGCCCTGCCCCACCTTGCCGGAGCCTATCTGCTTTCAAACTACCTCTTTGGCAGGCACCGCCACCCCTTTTTTTCAGAACTGTACGAAACTATTCAGAGTTTTTATCTACTGCCTGCCATCTTTTCCGTCATTTTAAAGCCCAGATCACCGGTTTTCAAAGTAACCCCCAAGGCAGTTTCCCTTCAAAAAGACTTTCTGAGCCATCTGGCCATGCCTTTTTATTTAATGCTCTTTATTTCCCTTGCAGGTTATTGGGCAGGCGGATACAGATGGCTCACAACTCCGGGAATGACCGATTCCATTGTACTGTGTATAGTATGGAACACCTTTAATATTGTGATACTTTTATCATGTCTTGGAGTAGTCTGGGAGAAACGGCAGATGCGCAAAATGCATCGTTATCCAACGGATGAAGCTGTTTTGCTTGATATGTGTGACGGCGCTCCCCTTGTCCCTTCAAGATTGTCTGATCTTTCAGGCTCCGGAGCCGGTATCATAATAAACAAAGTTCTGCCGGAAATACAATCACAGCAGCAGATTGTGCTCCATGCAAATGACAGCTACGGCAATGCCTATGTACTGCCCCTGGAAGTAAAACATCGGCGCTTAAAGAGAGGCAAAACAATTTTAGGAACCAACTTTATTGGAGAAGGCCAATCTCGGTTAATCCATATTATTAATTTTGTCTACGGCGACAGCAGCAGATGGAATTTTTTCAGCCAGAGGGAAAAATCAACACCTATGAGTTATACAAGAGGTTTCTTTCACCTTTTGAAAACAGGTATAAGGGGAACCTTTTCCAATTTAACGGGCATTGGCTCAATCTTTGTTGAGAGTGTTATGAGCCGGATTTATGCTTTTGCTGCTTTTAAGAAAAACCAGGATAAAGCTATGAAAAAAACCAAAAGGCAATATAATGAAAAAAAATTTAAAGTTATATGATAAAATTGTATTATATCTTAACGTTATTATTATTATTCTGATGATAACATGCAGCAATGCAGGTGCCTTCTCCATTAAAGTTCCACTCAAAGAAATTCTTCAGGTGGAAAATATCCGCCTTGAAGGAATCAGCTCCAATACTGATGCCTATGATTTTAAGTTATCCATTCCAGAAAGATGGCAGGTTCATCAGGCAATGCTTACCTTTTCATACAGCCACTCATCCGCGCTCCTGAAACACAGATCCCGCCTCATCTTTTCCTTTAGAGGCAATCCTCTAAAACAGATTGAACTTGATCCCCAATCAACTAATGGAGACTGTTCTGTTTCCATTCCAGGGAGGCTTTTAACCACCGGATATCACTCCTTTACCTTCAGCGTTGCCCAGCATTCTGTTGAAGATGGCTGTGAAGACCCCAATGCGCCTGAGCTTTGGACATGGGTTGAGCTGTCCGATGCCGTTGTAGAATTTGATATTGATTTAAAGCCTGTTCCCCAGAGAATTTCCGCTGTAAGTGATTTTCTCTTTGATTCAAAGAACCCTTCAGCTCCGCCTGTAAATATCATTTTCCCCTTTTCAGGGATTAACATGGAAGATGGTATTACCGGAGAAAAACAGATCACTGGAGAAAAACAGGTTTTCCCGGACCCGGCAGGATCATCTAAGGATGACAATATCATATCCAATGCCGATTATATGAAGCCGGCTTCCCTGGCTGCTTCCGGTATTGCCCTGCGATATGAGTACCAAAAAGTGCTGATCAAATCCATGGACAAGATTACGCCTGGTATGGACAATGTGGTTATAGGAACGGATTCCTTTATTAAATCAGCTCTTGCCCGTTATGGAATAGTGGATGAAAGCCTCCGCATAAACGGCCCAAGCCTTATACTTATACCTCTGAAAGTTCACCCGGAAACTAAAAATGATCCAAAGCAGGATACTTTAACGGCAAACTCTCTTAAGAACGATCCATACCACAGCCTTTTGTTGATCACCGGCCTTTCCCTTGATGAGGTGATGACCGCGGCAAAAGCCTTTTCTCTGCTCTCCCTTCCCCTGCCGGATATCGCCGGGGTTCAGGTAAAAGATTTAATGGTTCCTGAACTTAATGCCTATACCCTTAAAAACATTTTAAAACCTGCCAAAATGTATAACTTCTCAAGCTTTGGTTTTAAGACTCATACTTTTGCAGGAACAGATCCTGTACCCAAAGGCTTCAGTTTCAGGCTTCCTTCAGATAGCCATCTGTCTCCCAACAATCAAGCCGTTCTTTCGTTAAATATAGCCTATGGCGCAGTCATGAGAGAGGATTCCGTACTTAACATTCTCTTGAATAATAAATTTGTTGCAGCGATTCCATGCAAGGACAGCAAGGGAGGGATATATCGTAATTACAAGTTAGAACTGATGATGTCCTCCATGAATCCTGGTTATAATAAGCTTGTTATAGCTCCCCGGCTTGTCCCCCTCATTACTGACCAGTGTTCCCTTATTCAAACCGGGAATTTAAGGGTAACCGTGTTTGAAGATTCAACTCTTACCATACCGGCTGTGGATCAATGGATTGAGATGCCCCACCTGGGTGCATTCATGGTTGATGCCTTTCCCTTTGGCAGGTTTCCAGACATGGGGGAGAGCATTATCTTTATTCCCGACGCAAGGAAATCTTCATTTATATCGGCATTGAATCTTGTATCCATTGGAGCACAGAAAATTGGATTCCCTCCCTTAGGGCTTGAATGGAAGCTATCTTTTGCCGAAAAAACAGCAGGCTCAAAAGAGGATGAGGCACAGGATCAAGGTTTTAAAGCAGGCTCAAAAGAGGATGAGGCACAGGATCAAGGTTTTAAAGCAGGGCCAAAAGAGGATGGGGCACAGGATCAAGGTTTTAACACAGATAAAGATATCATTATTGTCTCCCAGGCCCATGCCCTGCCCCGGATATTCAAAGATGCTGCCCCGTTTTATCCAGCCAGCCCGGGGAGTGTACCCTACCCCCATCTGACAAGGCCTAAAGGATATGAAGCCTCCAGGGAAAAGGGGTTGTTATCAAAACTGATTCCCGCAAAAGGTTCTAAGATTGTGGATATTTCATTTAGTAAATCAGATATTGTGGTGACACATTTTGAACCCATGATCATCCAGGGCAGAGCAGCATTGATGCAGTTTCAATCGCCTTATCATAACCATAGAACAGTCATGATGCTGACCGCGTCCCATGGGGATGATCTGGAAAAAGCCGGTGCAGCTATGTGGATGACCGAAGTCCAGGCATCCCTTAAGGGCGATACCGCACTTATTAATCTGATGGATACTGAATTTAAAACCATTTCATTGAAGCTTGGCCCCAGTTATTATCTTGGAGGCGTCAGTCCCCTGCCCTTTATTGAGTATTATGCCAACACCTATCCCATGTATCTCATCGGAGGCGTCCTTTTGTGCTGTATTCTGCTCTCATCTGTGTTTTACTATCTTTTAAAAATCAGAAGAAAGAAGAGGATTGCAGATGCTGATTAAGATGATGATTAAACTGCTTCAAAAAACCGGTAGTTTGTTTTTCATGGCCTTTTTTCTGTGGCTGTATTTTAGTGTACCAGGAGTTTTTGCTGAAAAATCAGATATTCCAGGAACATGGGCATATTATAAATCCCATTTCATTTCCCATGACGGCAGGGTGATGGATATCTATCAAAACCAGATCAGCCATTCTGAGGGTCAAGGTTACGGACTCATTCTATCGGTACATTACAATGACCGGCAGGCATTTGAAAACATAGCAAAGTGGACACTAAATAACCTTATGGTACGAAAAGACGGCCTTGCTGCATGGAGCTGGGGTAAGAGGAAAAATGGCCAATGGGGAATTCTTGACTACAACAACGCAACAGATGGAGATATTCTTATTGCCTGGGGACTTTTAAAAGGCGCCAGGCTCTGGAAAAATAAAGACTGGGGCGTTGAAGCCGGTGGCATACTAAAAAGCGTGGGAAATCACCTTGTTATCCTGGGGCATGAAAAGCTTATTCTGATTCCTGGATATTATGGTTTTACGGGAAAAAATATATTAAAAATCAATCCAGGATATTTCATATTTCCAGCCTTTAAAGATTTTGCCGGCGATGATTCTTTATCCTTAAACCCGTCTTTTAAAAATAATGGAAACTCTGAAAAAGAGCTGAATAAAAATTTCTGGGAAAAAATTTATGGAGACAGCCTTGCCATGGTAAAACAGGCTCTTTTAACAGAGCTTGTACTGCCCCCTGACTGGTTTATAATGGATGACAGGGGTGAAATTCATTGTGATCCTGGCAATATGGAAAAATGCGTGTTTGGATTTGAAGCCATCCGCATTCCCCTGTACCTTGCCATGGCAGGTGACAGGGAAGGACTTGGTTTTTTTTCAACATACCTGAGCTTCTACGATAAATTGTCTTACCTGCCCATGAGCGCCGATCTTGCCAGCAAGCAAATATCAATTAATGAGGCATCTGCCGGATTTCATGCAATAATGGCCCTATGTGCCGGAATTCTTGGAAATAATGCTTCCGCAGATTCTCTGATGAAAAAGGCCCGGCAAAAAATAAAGCAGGAGATTGATGATTATTATTCCAATACTCTTTATCTTCTCGCACTATCTGTTCATCAGCCATGATGGTAAACAATATGATAAAAAAATTATTATACTGGTTCAACTTTTGTTTTTCCCAAAATTTCTGCAACTATTCAAAACTGAACCTAAACCACCTTGTTTTTTCAAAAAAAATTATTTTTCCGATACAAAATAATTTTTTTTCCAGGAAAAACCTGAATTGGCATATAGTATTTTTTATTCTGCTATATTCCTTTAATGCGGTGCCCCATGAGACAGCGGCTAACCAAATTGATGATCCTGATTCACCAATTCATGGGGGGATAGCGGTTAAGCAAAGTGATGATCCTGATTTACCAATTCATGGGGGTACGGCATGGGAGGCTTATAATCTCGGCAGGTTTTCTGAAGCTGAACGACAGTTTCTTTATCTCATTAAAACAGCCAAACAGAAAACAGCAGACCAGGAGATTTCATCAGATGGAGAAAACGGCAAAAAGTTTGAGAAGCCTGAAGATCAAGAAATCATGAACCTTGAGCTGGGACTGGCCTATACTTATATGAAGCTTGATAATTTAGAACCTGCAAAGACTCTTTTTGAAAAGCTGATTCAACAGGGGTATAAATTATCTGATTGTGTGCCGGCCATGCTGGACATTCTTCACAGGGTTAAGAGATTTGATGCCATGAAACCCTATCTGCTGCTCCTTGAAACCCTTTTTGAGGAGGACAGGCTTAAAGAATGGCGGTATCTATGGGTGGAATCAGCCTGGAGTGCCTATAATGATGGAAATTATGCCGGAGCACAGGATATATTTCAAAAAATGTTTTCCGCCGATCCCCATGACATGAACCTGCTTACCGGCCTTGGATATTCCCTTTACAAGCAGGAAAATTATAATGAGGTTTATAATCTGCTTCAGGAAGAAAGTGTTAAGGATACTCCTGAGATTGTAGAGTTGAAAATGATCCTGTATCGCAAAATGAATTATAACGCCAGGGCCTGGGATCTTGCCGTGAGCCTTGCAAAATCAGATGATACGGTATTGAAAAAAATTGCTGCTGATTATTTTACAGACGCAAAAAAATTTGTAGCTGCCTCCTGGACCCTCAATTTAGAAGACCAGTGCCATACAAATGCATGGGCTCCTGAACTGGACAGCTTTACATATTATCAGGTTAAGGATGGAGATGAGGGTACCTCCCATCTTGAAGAGCGTTCAATTGTTTCCAGATACAGGCAAACCGCATCTTTGGACAGAGAATGGGGCATCCTTTTAAAGGCAAGGCATTTTTCAGTTGGGAACGGATATCAAACTCCTGTAGCAGGAAGTTTTTATCGCAGCCTTAACGGGGCTGGGCCGGATATCAAAAATTTTGATGATGAACTCTTGTACGAGCCATGGGTGAATTACAAAAAAGAGGGGCCTGTCTCCATTGAGATTGCCCTGGGGATGTCGCCCATGGGCGGAGCTGTTGACGGGACACCCGCGTTTACGATCGCGGTGCTTCAGAATTCCTGGAATTTTGAAATACATAGACACAGTGTGGGAGATTCTTTTCTTTCCATTAGCGGCCTTGATGATCCCTATGGCGGTGATTCCTGGGGAAGGATTACGAAAAACGGTCTGACTATGGGAAGAACCTTTATCTTTGGTGAAGATGGCTGGATTTCACTCAACGGAGGCTATGACGCATACCGAGGTGTCAATGTCTGGAAAAATAGTTCATGGCATTTGAATGGTGCTGTGGGAAAAACCATTGCAAGAAATAATGGGGATGAGTTTAACTATGGAATATATTGCACCTGGATGCATTTTGAGCATAACAGTGATTTCTATACCTTCGGCCATGGAGGATATTACAGTCCGGATTTAATGGTGGCTGCAGGCCCCCTCATTCGTTATAAAACCGCTCCATGCAGGGATTACTGGTTAGATATTCAACTCTCCACAGGCTGGATGTTTGAAAAAACAGAGGATTCACCCAAATATCCCATACACTATGAGGTGATTAGTGAATTTACCTCCGATGCCCTGACTGATCTCCAGGGAACATTTCAGGGCAATGAAGCAAACCGGATGGCAGGATCAATAAAAATTGAAGGATGGAAAATGCTGTCCAATAAAGTGGTTGCCGGGGGGTTTGCCTCTTTAAATAAAGGCTCTGAGTACACCCAATGGCGTATCGGTATCGGGCTTGAATACTGCTTTAAATCCCGTAATGGTTTCTGGCAGCAGAAAAATATTGACAACAGACTTAACTAAATTTTCTTTTATCAATTTTTTCCTGACACGCCGGCATCGTAAAATGACGCCATCTCGCACATGATCTTGCAGGCAGCATCAGCCGTATCCATGGTAAGTGCAGCTCCTGTGCCCTCCCCCAGTCTCATCTTAAAGTCAATAACCGATTCCAGCCCCATATATTCCAAAGCTGACTGCTGGGCCTTTTCTACGGAGCGATGACCTGAGATGAGATATCCAATAATATCACGATTTATCAGATATGCCAACAGGCCCCCGGCCGTTGAAATAACTCCGTCCAGCACCACGGCAACTCCTTTTGAGGCTGCGGCAAGCACGGCACCGGTGATGCCGGCAATCTCATAACCGCCGATCTTTTCTAAAATTTCAAAACCATCTTCTGGATCAGGCTTATGAAAATCAAGGGCCTTTTTAATTATGTTCATCTTATGGGAAAGACCTTGATTATCGACGCCGGTTCCCCTTCCCGTTGAATCTTCAGGAGATATGCCGGTGATGACGCTGATTATGGCCGATGCCGATGTGGTATTACCTATACCCATCTCTCCTAATCCGACTATATTAATGGGATTATGGGAATGAGAGTCCATAAAAACATCCATACCTTGTTTAATGCATGTAAATACTTCGTCCCGGGTCATAGCCGCCTCAATGGCAAAATTTCTTGTTCCCCTGCGCACCTTCTTTTGAATCAAATCAGGATGATCTTCAAAGTCTCCATTTACGCCCATATCAACAATTTTCATGTCAATTGAGTGATGCCGGCACAACACATTGATGGCAGCGCCGCCATCTAAGAAATTCATCACCATCTGCTTTGTAACTTCAGATGGATAGGCAGAAACCCCCTCCTCTGTAATACCGTGATCAGCAGCAAATACAAACAGGGACTTTCTCCTTATGGCGGGAAACAGGGTCTTCTGAATCAGACTCATCTGCAAGGCAATATCCTCTAAGGTACCAAGGGCACCAAGGGGTTTGGTCTTGTTGTCTAATTTTGACTGGGCCCCGGCCCTTAGAGTTCCGTCAACGGGAGGGACTGCTGATATAATTTTTCGGCACCATTTTTCGTCTGAAAATTCACCAGTGTCAAATTCCCCTTTTTCCCTCTTACCTTTAAGAGAATGCGATGGCACTTCGTGGTCTGGAGTAAAATCATTTACTGAACTATCAATATCAGATGAAAAAGACTTCCCTGACAACGCTCCCCCCATACCGCCGGCTCTTAGATCGACAATATACTTTAATGAACTTCCAGACAGAACATTCTGCATCAATTCCGGCACCAGCTCAAGGGGAACAATATCTTCCACCAGTTTTTCAAGAAAAGAGCAGTTCCGGGCCATGAAAGGAAGGGCATCTTCCATATTCTTTTTTGTAAGGCCATAGGCTCCGGTCAGGTTCACCTCCTTGTAATGCAAAAGATTAAGAAGGTTGGTTTCAACATGCTCATTTTTGGTGATTCCACTGAAAAAGGAAATCTTGCCGCCCTTTGCAACCTTGGCAATACCGAGATTAAAAGCAATAAAATCGGGACAGGCATTCATAACTGCATCAAACTCGCTGTCAACCGTATCTTTAACACATGAAATCCCTGTTGCTTCAAGAAATTTCCCTATTGATGCTATTTTTTTCTCACTCTTTTCAATGACCAAGGGAACGGCTCCCATGTCCCGGCATACCAATGCGGCAATTAATCCCACCGTGCCGCCTCCGTAAACAATCACCCGATGCCCATGCTCCAGGTCGAGCTTGCCAAGGGCATTGAACACGCATCCCACAGGTTCGGTAAAACAGGCAATATGATCGGGTATGGCCGCAGGCAGAGGCACAAGGGAAGCATCCGGCACAATAACAGTTTCAGCAAAGCCTCCATCATTGTGAAAGCCTAAAATTTTCATGTTTTCACATAAATTTTCCCGCCCTCTATTGCAGTATCCACATGAACCGCAAGCGGTTCCGGGCCACAGGGCAAATCTGTGTCCCCTCTTATCGACCGCCACCACCTCGTGTCCCAACACCCGTGGAAAGACCAGATCTCGATGACCCTGATTCCACATTTTTGCATCTGTTTTACATATGGCACAATAAAGCACCTTGAGAGAAGTGTATCCATCCGGCAGCGATGTTTTTCCGGCACCCTGTAACTCAAAGCGCTTTAAGCCCGTCAATACCATTTTCTTCAATGTTTTATATCTCCATAACAAAAAAAAGTCCCTGAACAATATTTTGTCCAGGGACTTAAATTTTTCAAGTCACCAAGATGACTCTTGCATAAAGACTAATAAAATGGCTATCTACAACACCGTTACATTAGTTGCTGCAGGACCCTTTTGACCTTCTTCGATGTCAAATGAAACACGATCACCTTCATTCAGGGATTTAAAACCTGTTGAGTTAATACCTGTGTGGTGAACAAAGACATCTTTTCCGTTTTCCTGTTCGATAAATCCAAAACCTTTTGAGTCATTAAACCATTTTACAATACCGTTAGCCATATTGGCAATCTCCTGTATAAAAAATAAAAATAATACCGGTTCCTCCCTATGTTTAAGGGTAATGCCACTTCTGTTTTTTTGGGGAATATACGCCAATAGTGAGAAACCTATGCGATCCATAATAAAATCGCTCAATTCCGACTATAATACAGTAATACAGATATAAGTCAAGCTATAAATAAATTTAATCTGCATTTTCATAAAAAACACAATGACCCGAGACTGACAACGAATAATATACAGTAGTGGACATCATAGATGGGTCACAAAATGAATTGAATAGAAGAGCTTAACTCTCAAATAAATTATGGAAATCATTGTGAAAAATTGGAATAATCTTTGACCCATCTATGCTGCGTCCCACTATAATATAGGAGCGGATTCTATATCCGCCCTGCCCTTACCGATCATGGCAGATATGGAATCTGTTCCTACGACGAATAAAAAAATGATCCAGGTTAAAATTATTGTTGATATATTGTTGACAAAAACCCTATGTATAGATATATTCACATATAACGATTTAGATAAGATAGAAACATGCTTTGTCTTAAAACAAAGTAAAATAATAAAAAGGAAAGACTATGAAACAATTCATAAAAGTAATGAAAGCCCTTTCTGATCCCAACCGGGTAAAGATGATAAATACACCCTATTCGGCAAATATGATCGCAAACCTGAAACACTGGTTAGATGATGAAAAAGAAATCAAAGCACTGCAGCAAATACTGCCAAAGATCAACAGGCTTGATATTGTCGGAAAATAAAAGACATTTTTCAAATTCACATCGATAAATAACTATGTATAAATAAAAATGGAGATAATTATGGAATTAAAATTTGCATCAAACAGTTTAAACCAAAAAAATAAAAACAGTTTAACTGTTTGGGCGGTTCTATCTGCCGGTGCCATAGCACTTTATATATGGTGGGTAACATACAATTTCCTGCCTGATTTATCCTCATGGCTAACCTATTCTTTTCTGCCTTTTAAAAAAGGCTCCCACTTGGGGGCTTCTGTCCAGTTTTTTCTCTATGACACACCCAAGGTTATGATGCTTTTGTTTCTTGTGGTTTTCGGGGTGGGGATTATCAGAAGTTTTTTTACACCTGAAAAGACAAGGGCTTTTTTATCAGGTAAAAGTGAATTTGCAGGTAATGTAATGGCGGCTCTCTTAGGGATTGTGACACCTTTTTGTTCCTGTTCAGCAGTCCCCCTTTTCATCGGCTTTGTAACAACCGGAGTACCGCTTGGAGTCACATTTTCTTTTTTAATAGCAGCACCCATGGTAAATGAGATTGCCCTGGGGCTTCTTTACGGTCTTCTGGGCTGGAAAGTAGCAGCTATCTATATGGGAACCGGGCTTTTTATCGCAATTTTCGCAGGATGGTTGATAGGCCGGCTAAAACTTGAGGGTTATATAGAAGACTGGGTTACCCAGACAAATGCCGCTGAAATATCCATGGATGAAGAAAAACTCTCATTCCATGATAGAATCATTTACGGATGGGATGCGGTAAAAGAAATCATCGGCAGGGTATGGATTTATGTCATCCTTGGCATTGCAGTGGGTGCAGGTATCCATGGATTTGTGCCCGAAGGTGTCATGGCCTCCATCATGGGCAAAGGAGCATGGTGGTCGGTTCCCCTCTCCGTTTTTATAGGAGTACCCATGTATTCCAATGCCGCGGGAATCATCCCTGTTGTGGAGGCTCTTCTTGGTAAAGGAGCAGCACTCGGCACTGTCCTGGCATTCATGATGAGCGTAATTGCCCTGTCATTACCTGAAATGGTAATTTTAAGAAAGGTACTAAAACCAAGACTGATAGCCGCATTTATCGGGATTGTTGCCTGCGGTATTCTCTTTGTCGGCTATCTATTCAATATGATTATCTAACACTGAAACCCAAAAAACCATTTCGGCACCCCGTCCGTGATTATTGATAATAAGGTAAAATGCACCGGTAAAGTGCCGAAAAAAAATGAGATTAAAAGCTGGTTAGGTAAGTAGGCACCATGTAGAAACAGTTAGGGGTATTGGTTTTGATTACGGTCGGTTTCATATTTTTACCTGCCGGCCTACATTATAATCACCCCCCACCGAAACCGTTGGCTTCATCCAGCACCTTACGAACGATTTGTGCCAGATCACTCTTAACTATTGGTTTATAGACAAGGGCCTTTATACCAAATTCAACGCTCGATTCATCGGATATCTTTTTGCTGTAGCCGGTGCATAAAATCACCGGAATATCAGGCCTGATTTTAATAAGCTCCAGAGCCAGTTTATCCCCGGTCATCATCGGCATGGTCATGTCGGTTATCACCAGGTTAAAATGGTTGGGGTTAGAGCGGAATTTTTCCAGGGCATCCTTGCTGCTTGTTATCGTGGTGACCGAATAGCCCAGGTGCTCAAGGATCTGCCTGCCCATTTTAACAATGGAAGCTTCATCATCCACAAATAGAATGTTTTCAGTGCCTCTGGGCAACTCCCGGGATTCATAGGCTTGGTAGTCCATGCACTCTTCTGCAACCGGAAGATAAATGGTAAATACGGTCCCATGGTTCAACCTGCTCTGGACTGTAATCTTACCTCCGTAATTTTCCACAATACCGTAAACCATGGCAAGGCCCATGCCGGTTCCTTCGCCGGGGGCCTTAGTTGTAAAATAGGGCTCATAGATGGAGCCTATGGTTTCCTCTGGAATGCCGGTGCCTGTATCAGAGACCGTTAGCTTAACATAGCATCCAGGTTTTAATTTCATGCCTGAGAACTTTGGGGTATTTTCCACCTGGATATCAGACAAGCCGATTGTAAGAACACCACCGTTATCTTCCATGGCATAAACGGCATTTGTGCACAGGTTCATTATCATCTGGTGAACCTGGATTGCGTTACCAAGGATAAAGGCGTCTGTGTTAAAATTCTGCTGGATGTCAATGAGGGCAGGGGTTGATGGCCTTATTAATTTAAGCACCTCTGCTGCTATACCACCGATCTTTACCGGTTTTACCTCCTCATCGGATTGACGGGCAAAGGCCAGTATCTGTTTAACCAGATCCTTTGCCCGTTTGCCGGCGATATATATCTCCTGGAGGTCATCTTCGATGGATGATCCTTTTTCAGCCTCTTCCAGGGCCAGTTCCGTAAAACCGATAATCGAGGAGAGGATATTGTTGAAGTCATGGGCAATCCCTCCGGCCAGTTGACCGAAAGACTCCATCTTCTGTGCCTGAATGAGCAGTTTTTGAAGCTGTTCCTTTTCTTTTTCTGCTTGTATGCGCTGGGTAATGTCATAGATCATTGAATAGAGGAGAGACCTGCCTCCGATCTCTATGGGGCCGCTGTAGACTTCAACATCACACACCGAACCGTCGGCCCTGCGATGTTTAAAATAGAAATTGTCTCTCTCCTCCCTGGCTGCGGAAGCCATTTCTTTTTTAACTTCTTCTTTGGTTAATATGTTTATTTCATGAATTTTCTTGGCTTTCAACGCATCGGAGGGCCAGCCGTAAAAACGGGTGGCTGCGGCATTGGCATCAATAATATCCCCGCTGTCCGGATCGATCAGCAGCATAACCACATGATTGTTTTCAAACAGGGTTCGATAGCGTTTCTCACTTTCCATCAACGCCTTATGTTCCCGGGCCAGGCGCACGCTGTAATGGGCATTTTCAATAACCGACGGAAGCTTGAACAGATAACCCTGATTTTTAGTCACATAATCAAATGCCCCCAGTTTTAACGCCTTCACCGCTATTTCTTCATCGCCTTTCCCGGTGATGAATATCACCGGAATACCGGAACTGGAAGAGAGGCTGATCCGCTTAAGCAGTTCCAGGGCGTTTTCCCGGGGAAGCCTGTAGTCCAGGAGCAGGGCACTGTACCTGGAAAGATGGCCTGCCTGGTCAAGTTCCTTGTAAAATTCCTGCACGCTGGTGATATTGTCCATCTGGATATGGGGAGCATGCCGTTCCAGGTGCCTGCGGGTTAGATCAACATCCATCCAGTTGGGTTCCACATACAGCACCTTTAATGTCTGGCGGTCCATATCTTTGGCCCTTTGGAAGGACAGGAGGGCAGCTTCAAGAAGATGGGCAAGATTGTCAAGGTAGCCCTTTTTTTTAATTACATAATCATCTGCTCCTGCCTTTAAGGCTGATACGGCAGCCTCTTCATCCCCCTGGCCGGTCAGGATCACCACTGCCACAGGCAGGGAATGGCCCCTGATATGGGACAATACGGCAATGCCGTCCCCGTCCTGGAGGTGCATGTCCGTTAATACCAGGTCGTAGTCACAAAACCCGGGGTTTCTTATGACTTGCAGGGCTTCAGCCTGGCTCTTTACGGCAGTCATCCGGATATGGGACGACTCCTTTTGCAGTTTCCGCAGGGTCAGATCAATATCGACGGGATTGTCTTCAATATAAAGGACTTTCATATCTGCCTTGGAAGAGAAGTGGTTGCCAGCCAGTAGACTTCGATTTCAGAGGCCACGGAAAGGAATTTATCGAAATCCACCGGTTTGATGATATAGGAATTGGCCCCGTACTCGTAAGCTGTTGTGATGTCCTTATCCTCGGATGAACTGGTCAGCACCACAACAGGGACAAGCTTAAGCCTGGGGTGCTCCTTGAAACGACGCAGAACTTCCAGGCCATCAATCCTGGGCAGTTTCAGATCCAACAATACGATCATGGGCAGAGACTCACCTGCCTCCCAGCGTGAAATCCAGGATACAGCCTCCTCTCCGTCCCTGGCAATTTCAACAGGGTTTAAAAGCCGCTGTTTTTTAAAGGCTCTTAAGGTCAAGTCAATGTCCAGGGGGTTGTCCTCCACCAGTAAAATCGGTCGATGTGAATTGTTGTTTTGATTCACCTGTATCTCCTTTTAAATAGATCTCTTTTGTTTAGGGATGGTAATGAAAAAGGCAGCACCTTTTCCTGCTTCACTTTCAGCCCATACCCGCCCGCCGACCCTTTCCACGGCTTTTCGGACAATGGCAAGCCCCACCCCTGTTCCAGGGTAGTCTTCACTCCGGTGCAGGCGCTGAAAGATACCAAAAATCCGGTCATTGTATTGGGGATCAAAACCGATTCCATTGTCTTTGACCCACAGGGTCCAGGATTCTGGATCTTCCTCTCCACCGATTTCCACAGTCCCGGCTGCATCCTTTTTTGAAAATTTAATGGCATTGTCCAGGTAGTTTCCCAGCACCTGCCGCAGGGTCTCTGTATCGGATATAACCGTTTCAAAGGGCAGATTCACGGAAATGCTAATATTGCCGGTTTCAATGTCACGTTCCCTCTGGGAGATCATCATATCCATCATCTGGCCAAGCGCGATGGAAACAGGCTGCAGTTGCCTGCGCTCCATGCGTGAGTAGGCCAGCAGGTCTTCGATAAGCTGGTTCATCTGTTCGGCACTCTTACGGACATTGTTTAAAAACAGCAATCCTTCTTCGTCAAGCTTATCTGAATAATCCTCCACAAGGAGGCGGCTGTAGCCGTCTATGCCGCGAAGGGGGGCCTTGAGGTCATGGGAAACCGAGTAGGTGAATATCTCAAGCTCCTTGTTTTTAGCTTCAAGGGCGGCGGTTCGTTTTTCAACCAGATCCTCAAGGTGACTTCTATACTTTCCCAGTTCCTTCTCTGCTGACAGGAGTTTTTCGGTCATCTTATTAAATGCTCCTGCAAGTTTCCCGATTTCGTCGTTGGTTTTCATTGGAGCCGTGACATCGAAGTTTCCGCCTTCGACATTTTTCATGGCCTCCATTAGATGGGTGATGGGTCCGACGACAATGGTGTTCAACCCGTAAATTCCAAACACCATCACTGCAATCGGCACTGCAATTAGAAAAGCGATAACAGTTACCAGGGTGAGCTGGCTCGCATTTTCAAGCCTTTCACGGGCCTTTACTACTTCAGATTGAACTTCAGCAATAATGGTATCGATTTCTGTATTCCGCACAGCCTTGTCAAAAAGGGCTTTTGCTTCTGTAATTTGTGTTTCAAATCCGGCCAGCTTTTTACGTGAGTCCAGAATGAAGGCCTCGATGGATTCTATCTTTGCAAACAATTCCCCAAACAGGACGGCAATGCTTCCATCTTCATCGATCATGTGTAATTGCGATGAAAGAAATTGTTCGTTTTTTACAACCACGCCCTTATCTTTTACCGTATAATCTCTGGCTATTAAGGTGTTAGAAGCCACTATTGTCAACTGATTCAGGCTTTTCAGCACATAGGGTGCCAGGGAACTTTTTTTTGAGGAGTCTATCCCCATAACCTCATCCAGTTGAGCGACTGCCAGCACGGTTGATATCTTTTTATCCAGATTATAATAAATATCATTTATTTTTACCCTGAGTTCCCTGAAAGTATTTTCCACCTCATGGGAGGCATGTTCTTTTTCTCCGATCAGGTCAACCAGCATTGTTCCGGACATCATCAGGTCATCGCTTTTTTGTGTCGGAGGTTTTAAAGTAAGGTTCAATTGATTTTTTGCATAGGGCGGGACATGGCCGGAGCTGACAATATCTGAAACCAGAAAAATCAGTTCGTTTTTCCATTTTGCAAATTCTTTGATGCCGGCAAGTTTTTCATTTACCTTATCCCGTACCCGGAGGTGGGAAAGAACCTGTTGATGGCTCCAAATATTCATCAATGCAAGCACTATAAAAATAAAAAATGCTATTCCTCCAGCGGTGTAGATTCTTTTTTTGATTGTCATGATCAGGGCCCTCCCATCAATGCTTCAACATTACCAGGCAAAACTAATTCTCAACAAAATCCAATCAATGGTTCAGATAGTTTTTCGACATCATTCCTTCCAGAACCCACAACCTACCCAAGCCTTTCGCCCATCTTTTAAAACAATTTTTTTGAAAAAGGAGAATTTCGTTTTAATCGTTTTTGTGTATGGATTAAGCCATTCATATTCTAACCAGAATTCGTCATATTGTTCAGCAAGTTCAATCATCTCATGAAACACCAGACGTCCATTCGGCGTGCGCAGACTCCACATATTTTTCCCGATAAATTCCGGTCTGATGCCCTGCCCTATACAGATGGCTTCTTCTTTCTCGGCATTATAGGCATGCATAAAGATATAAAGCCTCTTGTCATGGTCACTGAATCTTGGGTCCTCTTGGAGGGCTTTCTGGACAAAAGACATGTCATCTGAATGGTCAATAATAAAAGAATGGGCAGCTTCAACAATGGCTTTTGCTTTCATTGCAAGCTGCGAAAGCTCTTCGCTTTCCAGGGCAGATACATCAGAAACCGAAATTGAGCAAAAAACAAATAAAGCCAAAAGGTAAACTGGAAAATATCTCATATCCACCACATGCTCCTTTTTTTCGGATAAGTCTATAAGAGTTGACTTTTTGCTTAACATCTTAGAATAAAAGTATTAATTATTATCTCCTAAGGAACTCAATCCCATAAGAATTGAGAAATTTTGATAAGGAGATAATATGAAAATAATAGAGGATAATAATCAAAAAGAAAAGCAAAAAAAACATGATGATAACTCCGAGGTGTTGAATGATTTTTTCCGTTGCCTGACTATGCTGGAAAAGGCATTGGAACGTTTGGCAAGGCAAAATTGGTACGGAGAAAATCAGTATCCTGAGATTTATTTTGAAATTATGGCTGAGATTTGTTCTATGCGTGTCTGGGTTAAAGACCATAAAGTATATTCAGGTTTTGCGATTTTCAAAGAAATTTTGGTCATATTTATAACAGAAATTTCAAATCAAGTATGTATACTTATTGAAACGAGTCGTTCTTCATCGGGAAAAAAAACCAAGAAAACTTTTCTTCAGAAGCAGCAAGCAAAAATATATAGATCTGTTGATTTGATGCTTAAGCACTTATTGGATTATCCGGCCAAATTAGATAAGTTTGATAGTGAGATATCCAATGAGCTAGAAAAAGCTCTGATCAACTCATTTGAAAATGATTGTGTTAAAAAGCGTGAATGCCGCCGTGGTTGCCTGGTTTCTCAGAGAGGTGAGAAAAGCTATATTTTCCCTTGGAGCGACTGGGAACAATATAATGAACTTGTGAGTGATAAAAAGAAATTCAAGAATGAAGTTGTTAAAGAGCTTTCAAACAACAATAAGCATGCTACGGGCCATAAACTTGGATGTAAATGCCGTAAGAACTATATAATGCGTGGATTTCGCAAAGAGCCTCGTAAAATAGTCATGCCTGGAGGTAAAAAGCATGAATTCCCTATTCGAATGGTACAATGTACGGAGTGCGGGCAGAGATTTTCATTACTGCCGAGTTTTATTCCCAGGGAAAAGCACTTCTCAATCGATATTATAGGTCAGGTTCTTAGGGGAATAGTGCTTTTTGGTCAAAGCATCAGCGGTGCTTTTGAAGGTATTGGAATATGCGGGCGTAAACTCAAAAGCCGGCAGACTTTATATAATTGGATCAGATGGGCGGGAACTTTTCATCCTGCCATAGTTCTTGTAAGAGCCGGTGCTCAATGTTCCGGGTATTTTCAGGAGGACGAAGGTTTTGAAAAAGAACCAGGCCTTCGTACCTACACAGTGGTCATGGTTGATCCCCAGACTCAGGTAGTCTGGCATATGGATTATACGGATCATGTTGATGAAAAAACCCTGTGTACATCATTTGAGAATTTTTTAGAAAAGATAAATTTCAGTGTAAAGGGCATTGCAAAAGACAAGTGGCAAGCGTCAACTAAGGCTATCAAGTCGGTTTTTTATAGAGTATGGATTGGTTTATCTCGTGTTCGACAGTCGTAGGTATACAAAATCTGAAGACGTGCGTCAACAAAGGGATACAGCCGTCCGCAAAAATGGTGTAGTGCCTACAAAATTAAGGTGTTTTTTTGATGGATTTTATTCTATTAGGAGGGGCTATATTGAGCTTTTTCAGTATATTACGTTGAGTTTTTGTCAATTCTGTGTGCTGTAGTACACACTTTTTTTTATGCAAAAATTTTCCCAGATGAAGTCGTTCAAGCTCAGTACGGATTCTATCCCAGGTCATGCCGGTTTTGACCTCTGCTATGCGAACCAGCAACAATGCCAGCCAGCAAAGCAGGACGTGTGAGCGGATGCGGTCATCCTTTGTATGGTATATCGGTCTCAATCCGAGGGTGCTTTTGATGGTGCGAAAAGCCCTCTCGACTTCCATGAGCTGCTTATAGCCCAAGGCGACATCTTCTGCTGAGAGGCTCTTATCGCTGGTGCTCAATAAGTATTTCCCGTCCAGCTTTTCTTCTTCCTTGACCTTGGCACGGTTTGTTTTCAGTTTACCTGACTTGAGCTCCTTGATGTACCGCCCCATCGACCTGTGAGATAGAAGTTCATGCTTCATTCTTTCCTTCTTTTTGCCGGTATACTTCTCAAACGCATCAAGTTCAATTTGAATGCGCTCAAGGTTTCTGTCGCGTACCTGTTTATCATACTTAGCCTGCTCCGGGTTATACGCAATAATGAAACGGCGGCGGCCTGAGCCTTCACCCGCAAAGACTTCCTTGATATGAAGATTTTCCTTGATGACCTTGAATCTACCCCCTCTGTTCAAGGCTTCCATATTGATATTGGTACCCCGGAGTTTTTCACCAAGAATATAGTTGCCACCGGCCTTTTGGAGAATGCGGCGGTTCTCCTCGCTGGTCATGCCGCGATCCATGGCCCAGATGACATTACCGAGTTTCCAGTCGTTCATATCCCGTTGAACTTGATCGACACATTTAGCATCGTTCTGATTACCTGGCAAGACCCAGCACCTGACAGGGATACCCTCCCGCGTCACCGCAAGTCCAATGGTAACCTGGGGCAAGTCATCTCTTTTATGCTTTGACTTACCATAGGCTTTTAACTCTGAATCTCCTGGTTCTTCAATTTCAAAATATGTGTTTGTCGTATCAAAAAATATCAGATCGACAGTAAGATTCATAAGATTGGCTGTGGACCAAAATACGGTTTCTTGAAAAGCATTTTCATGCTCAAGAAGGAAATCCATGCTGCGGTACAGGTGCTGTACCTGAATGTTGTTTTCATTATCCAGGAAAACATCTTTCTCCGCCCACTCTTCGACACCTAACTTGGAACAAGGCGCCAGCGCTCTGTTTGCCACCATTGCGAAGATAGCAGATGACACTGGAATGCTGAGTGACCGGTTTTTCAAAAGTTTTGTGATGCAGTTATCAATGCTCAATTGCTCCCACAGCCCTCTGAGCAGGAACGCTCCACCCGCGGGGCGGCTGGATATGAATTTGAGATCATGAGCTTCGGCTTCAAGCTCAAGAGCATCTTCAGGGCTGACAAATCGGCAAAGGCTGCCCACAAGACGCTTGATAGCAGACATGTCTAACTGATCCCGACGCCCGAAGGAGTAGATCACCTCAGCCCGGGAATACCCTTTTTCAGGATGTCTGGAGTTGTGGGCAAGCTGAATATATTCAACTTCCGACCCATCTTTATTTTTTCGTTTTATTGTGCGTACATACATGCCCACTATAAAAACATGTATTTTATTGTAAGTCAAGGCAAATTAATACGTTCGTGTGCCTACATATTTTGAAGCAAAAAATTAGTTTTTCGTTGATTTTATTAGGATTTTAGGCTATTTTTCAAAAAAATGATCCTACAACTGTCGAACACGAGTTTATGTCACCTCCATTGCCTGAAAAATTTTGATAAAGCTCTCGTTATGTATCAGAAAGAGTCAAATTGCAGTGAAAAAGACAGAAAAGAACTTTACCGAAAGTTCAAAAAGGTCCTGGATACTGCCATGTATGCAGGCTCTCTTAGAGCAAAACTGAAATCGCTGGATGATAAGGCTTTTGAGCATCCCCTGTTAAAAAAACATGTTGATGAACTTAGAGACAATGCAGCCCACTATACCTCTCATAAGCGAAGAAGCGGAATCACAAAAACGACCTCAAAAGTAGACAATTTCCTGAAAATTATTAAACGCAAATTACGGCAGGTCACAAGCTTTAGAGATAAGGATTATGCAAAAATTTTATTTAATGCAACTGCCAATATCAGGAATTTTGTACCTTTTTTATCTGGCTCGAAAAATGCCCATCAAAGCCCTTTTATACTGGCTGGAGGTGACACATATGATCTTCCATGGATGCAGGTCATGAATGTACATAATGCGTTCCTATTTACATCTAATGCATTTTAATTATAGATAATCTATACGGGTCAACACTTATAGACTTATCCGCTTTTTTTTAAGCAGTCCGTAAAACGTTTTGTTTATTTGCTTCTGGTTAACATTTAGTAATGAAAAAACAAATCAGAAAGGCCCTATAAATCTTAGGCTTTACAAAGCACCATCCTATTTATTGACATTTGTCTCAGACATGGTATCTGAATACATAATATGACCATATAGGCTTCCCCAGCCCCCGTTAATTTTATCCTTTGCTATATGAAGTGTATGAAGATATACACCGGAAGCGTCCCTGGCTCCGACATGGGCGTTGATCTGCTGAAAGGTTTTTTTCTCCCAGTTTGTTTTGGTAGTGTCTGCCCATCCCTCAACGGTTTTCTCCTCCCAGGCATCCCTATAGATCGTAATTCTGAGCACCTTTGAGGCGGGCATTTCCTTTAGAACAATAGCATTTGCTTTTTCTAATATAACTTTTTTGTCTACACCTGTATAAATATCCGGTGATAAAAATGTACGACCAGCTCTTATTTTACGATATTCCCTGTCTTTTGCGGCCAGGGCAGCATAAATATTGTTGATCCTTGCTGATTCCGGGCTTTCAGAGCCTAAAGCTGCATTAACCTTTTTTACCAGATCATCAATAGCTGTCATCCTTTTCCTATCCACCAAGGGAGGTTTAATGGAGGAATCGGTTTTCCAGTCATTGTCTTTTTCAAGCTGTTCCATTGCCTGTGAAATCTGTTTTTCAGCTTCACCGGTTACAGAGCCGACTCTATCTGCAAACTGATTTTCAAAATCCGCCAGTCTTTGGGGAGCATCTTGTTCTGCAAGAGTTTCAAGCTTCCAGTTTATTCCATGGGGAAAGTCAACTTCTTTATAAGCTTCATAGAAATCTTTAAACTTTTCATATCGATTGTGAGCATCGGCAAATTTTTCCGGCTCTGATGTTCCTGGAATATAAACAAGTAAATTGGGATCATGCCCCTCATTTCCGGGGTAGGACAAAAAAGCTTGAAATTTTGGTATCCATTCCGCAGACTGTATATTTTTTGCAGTCTCACCTGCCTCGGCATCGGCTTTTCTTTTTTCCCAGTCTATCATAGCCGCTTCAATATTCCCTTTCAGGGTATCAAAGCGCTCCTTTACTGCTGTATAATCCATATGGTCAGTATCAAACTGCTTGCCGTATCTATCGTCAATCTCATCAAAAATGCTCTGGGTTTCATTAATTTTATAATCAGCCTGTTTTATGGAAGACTCTGTGTTTCCGGCCAAAAAATGGTCCACTCTGTCAAGTTTATGATTAATATCTCTTATTCGTTTGGCAACCCCGGACGGAAGCTTTGCCCCAGATGATTGTCCAGGCATTGCAGAGGTAGAAGATACTGATGGAGAATTTGACTCAGAAGCTGTTTTAGATGGCTTTTTGTCAATCATTTTTTTGGTTCTTGCATATTTATTTTCAAGGCTTTTAATCTGACGATGAGAAGGATCGGCTACCTCTAAATCATCAAGCATTTTCCGAGCTTCTTCAAGCAGTTTTGCAGCCTGATCATTTTTCCCTCCATGCATGTTTCGTTCAGCATTGCGGATAATCCTATTTGCAGATTTAGCCAAATCATCTGCATCGCCTGCAAAAATAAAAGTCCAATTGCCTAAAAAAATCATAGATGCCAGCAGAAGGCACAGCACAATGGAAACACGATAAGTCTGTCGGGATAAATGATTATTAAATTTCATGAAATCTCCTTTTAAATTAATAACAATATTTTTTGTAACCGCTATTCCAAGGCCTTTGTTAAACGTGTGAATAATTGCCGTCCAAGCATTGCAAGGGATTCAGCATCCAGGTATTTTTCAGCCCGGCGCTCAAAAAGCAAAGAAGATTTTGCAGGAAATTCTTCATCCATGTCATTGTATAGCAAAACAACAGGAATCATGGGAAGTGCATCAAATTGTATGGAAAAATCACAATTAATCTCAAGCAGTGGCGGATATCCGCCTAATGCAAATGCCGATTTTTTTAAATCATCAAGCTTTTGTGAAAAATATAAAGAAATTGCTCCTTCAACATCATTTAGGAAATAAGTTGTTAAGGGGCCTGAATCCTTGAAATTTCTAAACGACACCCAATCTTTTTCTCTGGGAGGTTCATGGGGGCATAGTAAAAGATACTTACTTAAAATCACACATATGTCATGGTCAGGCTTTTTCCCCAAAGGCCCGGCAATCTTTTCCACAGAAACCTTATAATCACTTTTATATAACGGTATTGTTATGGAATTTTCCTGTATTTTTCCTCCAAGTTTTTTTGCGGCTGCTTTAAAGGATATCCCCCTTAGCTGATCAAGGTAATCTTTATAGGTCCTCTCAAATACTGTTTCTTTGGTATGCATAGCTTTTTTCCAAATAATAATAATCCCGGCAAAGCGAGCTAAACTGCAATGCCGGGCTGATTATTTATACTGAACACCCGTAAAAAATGAGCTTTTCACGAAAATTTTTCCCTTTGACAATGAAAACAGTATAAACTTTTGAAAGTTCAGGCTGCAACATTGGACAGTATATCATGGCAGCTTCAGGACCCCATGGGATAAAAGGGAATCTAACTTACAGCGGCCTTGAAATCATCAAGACCTACTCAGACAGACGGATAATAGCGGCAACAGAACAAAGCGTCTAACTTACAGCGGTCTTGAAATCATCAAGACCTACCCGCTCGATCATCTTCCCAAGGCGTTCGCCGGCCTTGGCATTTTCCTGGTAATGGGCAATCACTTTCTCAATAGCATCCATGGCACCTTTATCATCAAGGCCATCCAGGAGTTCATTACCGATACGTGGAAAAGCGCCTACATTGCCGCCGATGGTTAATTGCCAGCCATCTTTCTTGCCAATGAGCCCTATATCCCTGACCCATGATTCTGCACAGCTCAGGTGGCACCCGGAAACAGCAATTTTAAATTTTCCAGGAAGCTTGAAAGCGTGATATTTCTTATCAAGCACCATGCCCATGCTGAGGGCATCTTGTTTGCCTATTCTGCAAAAAGTATTGCCGGGACATGCTCTTATACTTCGAACACAAAGCCCTACTGCGGCGCCCTTATCCAGCCCAATATCCTCCCAGGCACTGTCTATGTCTTCTTCCTTCAGACCTACAATGGCAATGCGGGCAGCTCCGGTAATTTTAACGGCCTGGGCATTATACTTTTCAGACACGTCTGCTATTTTTCTCAAAAGGTCCGGGGTTACCACTCCGCACGGGATGTGTGGGGCTATGGCATAGGTTTCCTTGTCCTTCTGGGGTATGGCTCCTTTTTCTCCAAGTTTAAGCATTTATCTTCTCCATTAATCTATTTATGTTTATCAACCCTGCTGAACATCACCATGGTCAACAGGACTCGCCTTTTAAAACGCAGTTAATGCGCCATTTATAACATTTTTAATTACAATTTTAAAACTTTGATAAGCACTTCCTGAAGCTGCTTCATAGTATAAGGCTTTGCTGCAATGCCTTTAAATCCGTATTCACCATAATTTGCCACAACAGGATCATCTGTATATCCACTGGAAACGATTGCCCGGGCCTTGGGATCAAAAGCAAGAATTTCCCTGATCGCTTCCTTTCCTCCAATTCCCCCGGGGATTGTAAGGTCCATGATAACTGCATCAAAAGGCTCGCCCCCATCCATTGAATTTTTATAAAGCTCAATGGCTTCTCTGCCTCCGGGTGCGGTTTCAACGGAAAAACCAATTTTTTCCAGCATTTTTGCTGCAATCTTGAGAATGGAAGCCTCATCATCCATAACAAGAACCTTAACAGGCTTTTCCATGATCTTGGCAGTTTTTTCGACGACTTTGTTAGAGTTTGCCATGACCTCGGCAGATTTTTTCACGGTCTTGGCAGTTTTTTCCATGGATATATTATTATTCTTAACGGGTTGGTCTTCCTTTGCCTTCCCAGGTCCCCTGGGCCTTGAAGCCGGCAGATAAAGAGTAAAAGTTGTTCCCTTTCCAAGGTCTGAATCCACAGTTATCAACCCGCCATGCCTTTGCAAAATTGAATAAACCGTGGCAAGCCCCAGGCCTCTGCCGGTATTCATGGTGCTGAAATATGGATCAAATATCTGACCAAGATGCTCATTTTTTATGCCCGGCCCTTCGTCTTGAACCGTCACCTTGATGTATTGCCCCTGATTAAGACCCTGTACTGTATTTTTTAATATTTCCGTATTTTTAAATTTAATATAAAGATGCCCTCCATCGGGCATGACACATCTGGCATTTGTAACCAGGTTGGTGAACACCTGCTGTATCTGCACCCTGTCCACATCAGCCATCCATATATCCCCTGGACAATCAAAAACAAGCTTAACATTACTGCCGGAAAGGTCAAAACAAACCTGCTCTTCCACAAAAGAGCCTATATGCACATCCTCCTTTAAAGGTTCTCCACCCTTTGCAAATGTAAGTAAGCGGTTTGTAAGTTCCGTAGCCCTGTTCATGGAATTTTCCGCCTGTTCAAGGTATCTGACGGCTGGACTGTCCACGGGAATTTCTTCCCTGGCCATTGAAATATTACCGTAAATTCCTGTCAAAACATTGTTGAAATCATGGGCAATCCCGCCGGCCAGGGTGCCGATACTCCTGAGCTTTTGTATTTTCAACATCTGCTCTTCTGCTTTTCTTTGTTTTGTAATATCTTTTACAAAGGCAAAGGAACCAGAAGGATTTCCATTTTTATCAATTAAAGATGTGGCATTGACAAGGGCAGGAAAATTACTGCCATTTTTCTTTTTCATAAATATTTCATAGGTCCTGTGTAACGTAGTTGGAATTTGAGAAATATGTTCCTGAAGTATTTTGCTGTTTTCCTCATCAACAAATTCAAAGGAATATTTTCCCAGGATTTCATCCCTGGAATAGCCAAACATGTTACAAAAAGATTCATTAGTATCTATTAATCTCTCTTTGGAATCCACAAGCCAGAAACCTTCAGAAGTGGTTTCAATGAGCTTATGATATTTTTCTTCAGTTAGGTTCAGATCATTTTTACTCTCCTGTAGTTGTCCTGTTCTTATTCTGACCTGTTTTTTTAATAACCAGTTCCAGAAAAAAACAACAAGGATAATGAGTAGCAAAGGGCTTACAATAAGGAGTAAATACCTGATAATTATCTGATAATTCAATTCCTTTTCTTCATATGCCCCAAACCATTTTTGGTAAATCCTTTCATATTCTCCAGAGGTTTTTATAATGCTCAAACCCTCATTTAACTTTGCCAGAAGGGCCTCATTGCCTTTCGTAACGGCAAAACAATACTTTCTTTGTATGATCGGAGGACCCACTGCCATGACATTTTTAATATTTTTGTTCTTAATAAGAATCTTTCCCTGTAACCTCGATACAACAGCACAATCGGCAACGCCTGTAGATAAATCCTTTAAGACCTCTTCAATATCTTTTTTTAAAACAAGATTTTCTGTAATGTTGTTTTCAACGATATAATCGTGGCCAAGATCATCTTTTTCAACAATTATGGTTTTATCCTGTGCTTGTTCCATGGATGTTATTTTTGATGTTTTACGCACAAAAACAGAATAGGAAAGCATTGAATGGGGAATTGAAAAATCTACCAGTTTATCCCGTTCCTTTGTCTGATACATTCCGAGCAGGGCATCTATCTTTCCCTCTTCAATTTCAGCACGGACCTTATACCAGGTATCCAGTTCTATGCGAATTTCCATACCCATATCTTTTGCAACAGCCTTCATAATTTCCACATTAAAACCATCCGGCAGATTATTCTCATTCAAATATTCGTAGGGTGGATAATTATAATCGCCTTTGATGATTAAAACCCCTGAATCACCTGCAAAAGCATAGCTGCAAAAAAATAATAAAAGGTAAAAAGCACAAGGGATCAAAACTGATATTTTTAAATTTTTCATATGTTTTACTTGTTTTTGGTTGAGAAACTCTTCGAAATCAATGTTGGCTTGTTTTAATCATACTAAAGCCCAATAATAAGAGGATAGTCAAAGGTCTCATTCACTATGTAAATATTTGGTAAACCCCGTATAAAACCACAAGATATTGTGTTTATACGTAAACAAACGAATTGTACACCAATATATTGTATGATAGACGTGGTTTACCGAATGCTTACTTCACTATTGGCAATTATCGATACCAGGCGCTGGGGAAAATCGGTTATCAATCCATCCACACCGGCCTCCATAAACCGTACCATTTCATGGGGTTCGTTTACGGTAAAGATGTTTATTGTTTTTCCACGCTTTTTTAATTCAGCGATTTGAGCTTCATGGATAAGGGTGTTTCTGACATTGTAAATATCAAAGGAGTAATCCTTAAAATCCAGGGTATCTGCGGGTGAGCATCCCATAAGGGCCTGAACCTCAATGGCAGGGTCCATCTCCTGGACCTCCCTGAGCCATGGATGGTGAAATGAGGAAATAATGATATGCCTTGAACCAATCTCAAGCTGCCGGATCAATTCTACAACCTTTTTTGCAAGGGGAAAATTCCTGAACCGTCCGGGCAGGGTTTTAAGCTCCAGATTAACCTTCCATTTAAGTTTTCGCGTTAACAAAAGCGCCTGCTCCAGAGTCGGGATTTTTTCTATTTTAAAGGCCGCCTGTTCCTCTTTTGAAACCGCTCCTTCCCTGATCTGATGAAAGGGATCGGTTTCTAAAAACCGGATACCTGGACTCAGGGTTTGCAGTTCATCCAAAGTGTACTCGGTAAAGACAAGAGATCCCCTGTGTGAAAAAATTTTCTGTGCATCCGTGGTTCTTTTAAGGGAATCATCGTGAAAGAGAATCAGATGCTCATCCTTTGTCAGAACAACATCTGTTTCCCAGAGGTCGGCTCCCAGGTCAAAGGCTTTTTGGGCTGCGGCAATGGTGTTTTCAGGGGCAAGGCTTCGTGCTCCCCGGTGGGCAATAATGGTTGTCATATCAAGGAAATCTATCCCTTTTTCATAAATTATGCTGTAAGGAAAGCCCTACTACCCATTAGGGAAGGGCTTGTTTACTCAAAGCTTAAAATAAGATTTTTGCCCAGGATGGCGGCTGCCTTGTCCAGGACTTTTAATGTTGGAGAATGATGGGGATCTTCGAGGCGCTTGGCAGCAGGCCATGAGGTATCAAGAGCCCTTGCTAAATCGGCCAGGCTGCGTTGTCCTCTGGCCTGGTTAATTAATAGGGCTGCCTGCACCCTTGCTACCGGAACAATCATGTGTATATTCTTTCCAGTTATCTGCCCGGGAAGAGGGACTTCAATTCCTTCGTCCAGACGTGATTCTATGGTTAAGGAGAGAACTTCACGGGCGTTGAACAGGGCTTCATCCATGGTTTCACCTTCGGTAATGGCTTCATCCAAGTCAGGAAACCGGACAAAGAACATGCCGCTTTCATCTTGGTCAATTAAGGCTGGAAAAAGAGGTTTCATGGTAATTTAACTCCTGTCTGTTTTTCAATTGCTTTTAATAGGCCGGAGCCAAGATCACGCTTACCATGAACAGGAACAGTTGTTCTGGAACTCCCCTTACCAAGTCGATGATGGCTGCCGCTAATGCGGAGAATTTGCCAGCCGTTTTCGATCAGAATTTTTATGATCTGTTTCCCGTTCATAATTAATATGATATATCAATTTTTATGGATAGTCAAACAACAAGGAGATAGAAAAGGCCAAAGTTCTGGAGCAGAAATCAAACTGGATGATGGCTTATGGCCTCATAATATTTTGAGATTAAAACTAAGGAATTGAGGTTAAAAATTATGGAGAATGAAAAATCAAAGGCAGATATATTTACCAACAAAATGACGGACATATTAAACTATGGTGCACTTAACCTTGCAATGGCAGTGGGCTACAGGCTGCAACTTTTTGAGGCATTGGAAGCCCTGGAAAAGCCTTCTTGTGTAGAGGAGATTGCACGAGAGAGAGAATTGAATCAGCGATATATTGAAGAGTGGCTGGGGGTCATGGTGACAGGCGGTATTGTGGAGCTATCTTCAGACCAGTCAGATATCCCCTTGTATTATCTTCCGCCGGAACACGCCTCTTTTCTGACAAGAAATGCAGGAAATAATAATATGGGCGTTTACACCCAGGAGATCCCCCTTTTAACAGAATGTGCCATGGAGGCCGTAATTGATGGATTTAAATCCGGAGATGGAGTCCCGTTTTCAAAATATCCACGCTTCCAGTCCTTTATGGCAGAGCTTTCCAATGCAAAGCATCGAAAGGTGCTGGTGGATCACTTCCTGCCCCAGGTTGATGGAGGCAGGCTGGTAAAACAACTGAAAAAGGGAATAATGGTCTGCGACCTGGGCTGCGGTGAAGGCGTTGCAATGAATCTCATGGCAGAGGCCTTTCCCCAATCCAGATTCATCGGCATCGACAACCACGAAGATGCCCTTAAAACAGCAAGGCTTGGTGCCGAAGAAATGTCTCTGGAAAATGCTGTATATATACTTGAAGATGCTGGGGGACTAAAAGATAAGCCATTGTTTTTTAATAGGTTTAATTATATATGCGCATTTGATGCCATTCATGATCAGTCAAGACCCCTTGATGCACTAAAGAGCGCATGCTGCATGCTGGCGCCGGGAGGAATTTTTTCCATGGTGGACATTGATGCAGCATCAGACCATGCCGGGAATATGGACCATGCCATGGGGCCTTTTTTGTATACAGTCAGTTTAATGCACTGCATGCCTGTGGGATTGAACGATAAAGGGGCAGGACTCGGTATGATGTGGGGTCGAAAACAGGCGAAAGCCCTTTTGATTGAAGCTGGATTTGAGGATATTGTTATAGAGGAAATGACCCATGATCCCTTTAATGTTCACTATATGTGCCGCTCTGTTTCTTGACAACTTACGACAATGTAGTATCTTAATCCATGGGAAAACCAGATGATTAACAAAACCCAGGAGGTGACATATGTGGGAATATACAGATAAGGTAAAAGATCATTTCTTAAACCCCAGAAATGTGGGTACGATTGAAGATGCAGATGCCGTTGGTGAGACAGGTTCACTTTCCTGCGGAGATGCTTTAAAACTTTTTTTAAAAATAGATGAAAACGAAAGGATTACAGAGGCCACCTTTATGACCTTTGGATGCGCCAGTGCGGTCGCCTCTTCTTCAGCCCTTACAGAGATCATAAAAGGCATGGCCTTAGATGATGCGGCTAAGTTAACAAACGATGATATTGCAGATTTCCTTGGGGGGCTTCCAAAGGAAAAGATGCACTGTTCAGTAATGGGACAGGATGCTCTAAGAAAGGCCATACAGAGCTATAGAGGTATCCAGATCCAGGAAAAGCCAGGTAACCTGGTTTGTGAATGCTTTGGAGTGACGGACATCGAAATCATGGATGCAGTTAAGCAAAACAGCCTGGAGACATCTGAAGATGTAACCTGTTACCTCAAGGCAGGCGGAGGCTGCGGCAATTGTATCGAAAAAATAGAAGAGATTGTGGAATCCGTTAAAACAAAGGCCTAAACCATCAGGGGCAAAACCATGTGTTTGCCCCAAGAAGGATGGACATAAAGACCTCCCCGTGCATTTTCATATATATAAAGGAGTAAACCTGCCATGAATATAATATACACAGACAACAATGCAACAACAAGGGTAGCTCCGGAGGTATTAGATGAAATGATGCCCTATTTTTCCGAGCTTTACGGAAACCCCTCCAGCATGCACACATTTGGGGGACAGGTTGGATCAAAACTGAAAGAGGCCAGATCCCAGACTGCTGCACTCATAAATGCCGATCCCGATGAAATAGTGTTCACAAGCTGCGGTACCGAAAGCGACAATGCTGCTGTAATGGCAGCTCTGAATGCCAATATTGACAGGCGTCATATCATAACTTCCACTGTTGAGCACCCAGCCATAAAGAGTCTTTGCGAACATCTGGAAACAAGGGGATACAGGGTTTCTTATGTACCGGTTGACTCCCAGGGCAGGCTTGACATGGACTATTTCAAGGAACATCTTTGTGAAGAAACCGCCCTAGTAAGCATCATGTGGGCCAATAACGAGACCGGTGTAATTTTTCCCGTGGGAGATATAGCCGGTATGGCCAGGGATAAAGGCGCATTTTTCCACACGGACGCCGTCCAGGCCCCAGGTAAAATACCCATTGATGTAAAAGAAAAAGGCATTGACTTTCTTTCCCTGTCCGGGCACAAGATACATGCACCCAAGGGAATCGGCGCGCTGTTTGTGAGAAAGGGGATTAAATTTTCTCCATTGCTCATTGGAGGGCACCAGGAAGGCGGGCGAAGGGCCGGAACTGAAAATACCCCATCCATCATTGGACTGGGCAGGGCCTGCGAACTGGCTAAAGGGCATCTCCATGAAATGGACACAAGGATTCGAGGCCTGCGGGACCATCTGCAAAATAAACTCATGGAGGCTATCCCTTCTTCAACAGTCAACGGTGAGCTGAACAACCGCCTGCCCAATACCCTTTCCATCGGGTTTGATGCCGTGGAAGGTGAATCCATACTTCTTCTCATGGATCAGGCCGGCATATGTGCAAGTTCAGGATCGGCCTGCACATCAGGTTCCCTGGATCCATCCCATGTTCTCATGGCCATGAAGGTTCCCTTTACCTCGGCCCATGGAACCATAAGATTCTCCCTTTCCATATTTAATACAATGGAGGAAATGGATTATATCATCAAAACCCTGCCGCCGATCATAGAAAGGCTTAGAGACATGTCTCCCTTCTGGAAGGACGGGAAAGTATTGGCAATGTAACCTGCATCGCAAGTGAGCCTTATGGCTATTAATATCCCCGCCTCCATTCATTAAAGATATTGGCGCCTGGCAGCCTGTCAGGTGCCATTTCTATAACTGCCATGGGCAGCATGATTTTGACCCTGTTCAGCCCACAACGAAACATAAAAGTCATCCACGGTAAGGCCTATTTCACTTTTTACCCAGTACATGACAAAGAGCCTGTTCCAGATTTTCATGGCAGAACCTGAAACCGGAATCAATCATTTTTTCAGGAAATACCCGGGTGCTGCAAAGCAGTATTTCCTCTCCCATTTCACCCCAGAAGATTTTAATTATAGAGGCTGGAATCTTAAACAATGTAGGTCTTGACAGCACCAGGCCTAAAGATTTCGTAAATTGTGAGTTGGTAACCGGATGGGGAGAGACAAAATTCACAGCCCCATGGATAGATGGGGTATGAATGACATGGTAAACAGCATACAGGAGATCATCCATGCTGATCCAGCTCATGAACTGCTCTCCTTTATCAATTTCAGCTCCAAGACCCATCATGAATCCCGGCAGCAGCTTTTCCAGTATGCCCCCGCCCGGGCTGAGAACAATACCTATTCTTGCAAAAACGGTTCTAATTCCCGATATCTCTAAGTCTTTTGCGGCATACTCCCAGTCACAACAGACCCTGGAAATAAAAAGTTCACCAGAACAAGAGTTCTCAAAAACCATTTCATCTCCGCATTCACCGTAAAACCCTGTTGCCGAGGCGGAGATGAACAGTTCAGGCGCTTGGGAAAGCGCCAAAACAGCCTTTGAGAGCAAGGCTGTTGAAAGAATGCGGCTCTTAATAATCTTTTCCCTTCTCTTCTTTGTCCATCTGCCCGATGCTATATTGTATCCATTCAGGTTTATCACAACATCAATTTTACCGGCCGGCTCAAGGTCCAGTTCTCCCTGGTACGGATTCCAGAAAATCTCATCTAAGTTTTCAGGTTTTCGCCTTACCAGGCGAATTATCCTGTGGCCTCCTGTGGTAAGAAAGGGAATCATGGCCTGACCCACGGGGCCGCTTGCACCTGATATAAGTATGGTAAGGGGAGAGCGGTCTTTATGGCGTTTCAGATCTTCCTGCATAATTTTGTGCCTGTAAGTAAACATTCTTGAAAGCTCGCCTTCAACCATCTGCTGCCATTTTTTAGGCAGATGAACCGGCAGTCCATATACCACCCTGTCCTCCAGAATGGAATGGTGATCCCCCCAGGGAGAAAAAAGATGGGTATGTTCCCATTTTGAAAAGGGCCCCTTAACGAGTCTGTCCTTGAAAAGCCTGCCCTTTTCATATTCAAGGTGCTCGGCTTCAAGGGGCATGGGAATTGAGCCAAGAAAACCCTTCATGGATACCCTTGCCCCTTTTTCAAGTCCGCCTGTTTTTTTCATATTTTTCAAGCTAATCCATGGGGGAGTCAATCGTTCAAGGGTGCCCGGGCGTTCATGCCACCCAAAAACCCTGTCCACCGATGCCTCGATTCTAATTTTTTTTACAAAAGTTTTATCAGTCATTTTTTCCCGCCATTTTAGCTTAGGCACTGAGATTAAATAATGCCAGTATAAAATTAAAACAGCCCTTAAAATTAAACGGCCTTTGAAATCCTGATAGCAATTTCAGCATTGTAATAGCGCTATCCTTTTTAACCGAGAAATGTTTTTTCAAACTCTATATCAACAAAAAAATATCATTTCAAAAAATTAAAGTTAAAGCAATAGTAAGGTGTCTATATTCCTTCTTAACTTAACCGCCTCATGATTTTCTTGATAAGATGTTGATAAGCATTTTATATGAAACTGTAGGGGGCAGAATCTATTTCTGTCCCATTGATAAATACAAAATAAATCCATTTAGGGGGACAGATATGGAATCCGCCCCTACATTCATTACCCGTTGTGAACCGCTGATCATGGGTGTTTATATAAAAGTCTCCGTAAGAGGTTGTTTTTCAAAAGACTTTCAATCTTCGTTGTGGCCGGGTAAAAAATATGCTCCGGCCATGCCGGTTTATTTGAATGTATATATCAAGCAGGCTTTATCATCTACCCTTAGTTTCGCTTATTCTTGACTAAGCTTTTTAATTTATTGTTTTAATATGTTTTGAGATTTATATTTTTCAAATTTTTTATTCAATAATATCAACGTGTTAATAAAAATAAGCGAAAAGATTGATCTACGTTTCACGTTTACTTGCTATGAGTCATCAATCATGATTTTCTTACAAGAAATCAAGGAAAATATCCAGCTTTATGAACCCATCTTTGCACGAAAAAACGCATTCTGGCAAAAAAAGCCAAGGATATTCAGAACCGTTTAATGATAATTCTAAAAAGAGACAGGACTATGATTTTTGAACCGCTATCAGTGCTAAAACAACGTATAAGGGAGCTTACCAATAAGGAAAAAACCGGCAGACTCAAAATATTTGAGGATACTTCAGAATTCATGTCAATCGATGCAGGCGACATTTTGCGGCTGTCGGGCAACGATTATTTAGTGACAGGCCATGCAAGGGAGGGGCGATTTGGAATAGACGACCAGCCCAAATTCTGGGTCAAGATTGCCATTGATCTTACTACCGGTATGAAAAAAATTATTAAACTTGTCTTTCTTGAAACCTTTAATCGCACAATCGGTGACAGGGAATTTAAGTGCCTGCGAAGCCCGAAAAAAGAGGCTGAGGTTCTTGAAAAGGTGTCTGGGCATCCAAATTTTATGCAGGGCCAGTCTATGTACGATTCTGGCGGCAACATAGTTCGGATAATTGATTTTATATCAGGACCCTCCCTCTACACATACTTGCGCCGGCAAAAAATGTCCCATGAGGAATACTATAGCCTGGAACTCTCCAAAGTCATGCAGCTTTTTATTCAATGCGTTGAGGCGATTGGAGATTTGCATAACCAGGGATTGAATCACGGCGACATCCGGGCGGATCATATTATAATAAACAGCAAAACACATGATTATGTATGGATCGATTTTGATTATGATGTCAGCGGGCTTAACTATGATGTGTTCTGTCTGGGTAACGTCCTTCAGCAGGTGGTGGGAAAGGGAAGGCATTCTATGGACGATATCCGTCTTTTTCCATCGAATTATCCGGATTTTAACAGCACCTTGACTTCAAGCGACATGCTGTTGATGTTCAGGCACAGGGTATGCAATCTGCGTAAGCTGTATCCCTATATATCTCAGGACTTAAACGAAATTCTGATGCGTTTTTCTCTTAAAACTGAAGATCCCTATAAAGATGTAAAAAATCTTTTGAAAGACCTTCGTTTTTTTTATCCTTCCTGAAAACAGAAAGCCCCCTGTACATTGTAGGGGGCAATAGGTTTTAGTATTCGATAAGGTAATTTATTTTTTTTGAATATCTCAGGCTTCATCAACCCAGTTCAATGTTCTTTCAACAGCTTTTTTCCATCCTGCATATCCCTTTTGTCTCACAAGTTCATCCATGCAAGGCTGCCATGTGGAATGAACGGACCAGTTGGCCTTTAAATCATCTTTACCCGACCAGTATCCTGCTGCCAGACCTGCTGCATAGGCAGCTCCCAGAGCAGTTGTTTCAGATACCTCAGGGCGAATGACCGGCACATTCAGCATATCTGACTGAAACTGCATCAAAAGTTTATTATGCACCATGCCCCCGTCAACCCTGAGGCAGGTGAGATCAACCCCGGAATCAAGGTTCATGGTATCCACAATATCCTTTGCCTGGTATGCTGTTGCCTCCAATACCGCCCTGGCAAGGTGATTCTTGTTGGCATAGCCTGTAAGGCCTACGATAACCCCCCTTGCATCGGAGCGCCAATACGGTGCAAAGAGCCCAGAAAAGGCCGGTACACAATAGACCCCTCCATTATCTTTCACGGATGCCGCCAGAGTCTCTATTTCCGAAGCTGTTTTTATGATACCCATGTTATCCCGTACCCACTGAACCAGGGATCCGGCATTGGCAACGGAGCCTTCAAGGGCATACACCGGTTCTTCATCTCCAATCTGGTATGCAAGGGTGGTTAAAAGACCATGCCTTGAGTGAACAGGCTTGGTGCCTGTATTTAAGAGAAGAAAACAGCCAGTACCATAGGTGTTTTTTGCTTCACCCAGCCCAAAGCAAGTCTGACCGAAAAGTGCAGCCTGCTGATCTCCAAGATTCCCGCAAACCGGAACAGATGCGCCCACAGGGCCGCTCTTTTCCGTATTCCCCCAGGTACGGGAATCAGAAGAAGGAACAATGGATGGAAGACCGGAATCGGGTATATTGAGGATATTTAAAATTTCATGGTCCCAGGAAAGGGTATTGATGTCCATGAGAAGTGTCCGGCTGGCGTTTGTAACGTCGGTTACATGGGAGCCGCCCTTAACGCCTCCGGTTAAATTCCATATAATCCATGTATCCATGGTTCCATACATGGCATCCCCTCTTAGTGCAGCCTTACGCGCTTCAGGAACATTATCCAGAATCCACTTGATTTTGGGGCCGGAAAAATAGGTAGCCACGGGAAGGCCTGTCCTGTCCCTAAACCGGTTCTTTCCTCCGTTTTTTATGAGTTCCCGGCAGATTTTATCCGTTCTTGCGCATTGCCACACAACCGCATTATAATAGGGCCTGCCCGTATGCCTGTCCCAGACCAGAACGGTTTCCCGCTGATTGGTTATTCCAATGGCTGCAATATCCTTTCCTGTAATACCGGCTCCGGCGATTGCCCCCTTAATCACCTCACATGTATTTTTCCATATTTCCATGGGATCATGGGCCACCCATCCGGGTTTTTCAAAAATCTGTTTATGTTCTTTTTGATCAATACCCACTATTTTTCCAGAATGATCAAAAATTATAAACCGGCTGCTTGTGGTTCCCTGGTCAACGGCACCAACATATTTTGTCATCAACTGTTCTCCCTATCCAAGCTTTTTAAATAATCAAGGCCTGCCGCCATCACCAAATAAAATGATATTCCCGGTCTGGTGGTGTTGCAGAACACTACCCCCGGTCTTTTCTTTTCTGAAAATCGCCTTATGATTATTTCTGGCCGGATACTTATTTGATAAATATTTTGCAATTTCCCATAAACAGTGCCAAATATTATCGAAAGGCCCATACACCCGACAAATATTCAATTGTTAAAGGAACAAAAAAAACAAAATGAAAGATAACTACAAACAAATTGCCGAAAAAAATCTTGAAAAACTCTATGCCTCACTTTCCCCTGACCTGCCTGAGAATCTGCCCTGTGAAAAAAAGGGAAATGAGTTAATATTTAACGCTTTTGGGAAAAAATGCTGCATCTCCCCCAAGGGAATCATGCTGGACAATGCCTCTCCGCCCTCTCCTGTTAGTATTCTAATCTCTTTGTATGCCATAGGCGCGTCTAAAGAGCCTTGTATTGAAAAACCGTTCAAAGCATTCAAGGAATTTCCAGATACCATGCCCTATGTAGGGGCTTTTACAAGCCATACGGAAATGCCCCTGGTTCCCAAGGTTCCTTTCATCAAGAAAAAGCAGGATATTATAAAATCAAGGCTGAATGGAACAGAGGCTCCCGCAGGAACAAACGGAGATCTCTCATTTGTTGTATATCCTCTTCCTAAAATTGCCCTGTGCTACATCTTTTATGAAGCTGATGAAGATTTTGAAGCATCTGCCACCTGCCTGTTCTCCTCCAATGCAAACACTTTCCTCCCTGTGGACGGTCTTGCAGATGTTGGAGAGTACACTTCAAAGGCTGTTTTGGAAATATTAAACTCATGACAAACTGCAAATAATGGTTCATAAAGTGTTGATGATGGGAACAAGAAGTTTGTAACAAGATTGCATCATATTCTTACCAACTGGTCTGCCCCCAATAGGTAAAGCTAACCGGCAGCAGGGAGTGAAGCGGACTGTCCCTACTTGTCCTTAACAATCAAGGGGTTCAATTAAATCGGGCAGACGGCCCGATTCTATGACATCGTTCAACTCATGGGCAAGGGCTTCGGACTCTCTTAATACCAGATTCCACTGCTCTATTCTCTGCCTGTTTTTCCCCCTGAAAATTTTGAAATCACCTCTGTCCGGTATCCGGCCATCGGGGAGCATTTTAATAAATTTTTCAGAGGGGCAGATCATAAGAACATTTTTCATATTTATGGCCTGATGTCTTCGATGGGGAATATGCTTATCCAGCCAGCCCGGGATAATTCTGTCCGTATAATGGGGGAACAAAAAAATCTGATTCTCATTCTGGTTTAAAAAAGGAATGTCCAGATGATAATCTATGACACCACCGTCCCTGTAAACACCATCAGGAGCACCGGCAATATCTCTTACTCCAGGCATTATCATGGGAATGGATCCTGATGATAAAAGCGCATAGTGAAAATTTTCTCTGTTCAAGGGGACCCGGGTGATATCAAATCCTTTCATATCAATAAAAGGAGGTGGATCAACAGGGTGATGAAACATTATTCTCTGAAAAAAATACTTCAAAGAACTTCTTGATAGATAATTACCTGTGGCAGCAGCCATAAGCCCGGCTCCCAGGAGTGCTTTATTATCACTTTTAAGTATCCCCCTTGAGCGAACGGCAAAAAAATTTACCCTGCAGTAGGAATGGTTTAATATTTCATCAACGGCCTGTTCATTAAGGACACTTTCCAGCACTTTTTTGCATTCAATATCAATTTCTTCTTTAGATGGATTAAGCCCGTACCACTGGTTGACATACCCCTCCTTGAAACGGTCCAGGGATGCTTCCGGGTTCCGGCGGGATGCAGCGGCAAAACGCCAGGCCCCTGCCGATGAACCTGCAAGAAAAAGCGGTTTCTTTCTATTTTTGAACCAATGGCAAAAAATGAATCTATCCATAGGGGCAAGTATTAGCCACTTTGGTCCTCCGGCTGCACCGGCCATGCCCTTAACTATCTCCTGGGTGAATCCAAATTCTCTGATAATAGAACGCGCCCTTGAGCCACCATAAAATTTTAAATAGTCAGACATAATTAATTAGAACATTTTCCTGTTAACCCTCGATTCGATTGATCTCATAAGATGTTGTAATCTAAGTGAAATATGGCTCTCGTTTTTTAGAGGTCAGTTTTTTTAATGTGAATAAATTCAATAAGTTATACAAAAATGATCGAACCGTTGGTGTTAATTATTTAATGGATTTAATGAAAATGAACAGTGTTCAATAAGAAATTACTATATTTCCAATTTAAAACTGTCAAGCAATATATCCCTCCCAAATCCACCGCCTATTTTTTTTACACCCCTCTAAAAGCTATTCGGGGGATTTTTTTTCGAGGCAGGAGCTTATTTCGGCGGGAACTTATTTTTTTTTGCCGTCATATTTCAAAACCCTTAATTGCTCAAATCCGGCAGGCACGTTACCATCACGAAATTCTGTGTGAATGTGAAGAATAATGCCCTGCTCATGCCACCATGTATTTAAAGTCATCTGGGGATCAGTCCAGCCTTGCGAGTTCTCTCTTGCCTTCAGTTGGATTAGGGGCTTTCAATGCGGGAAATTTGAAGGCAGTTACCGAAGCTTTAACAAAAAAGTACCCTGATAAAGAGTTTGTCATCTGTGCTGACAATGATCCCTTCACTAAAGATCAGAACGGTAACCTGATGAATGTAGGACGTTAGAAGCTGGCAGTGCCGTGTCAAATACTGATCCGGGTGATGAAAAATAATTCAGTTAAATTTATGATGATTTTCGAGGTTAGGAAGTGAATGGATAAAAAATTCTCAACAATTGGATATGGTTTTCTTTTAGAGGAAACATTGACCCTCATTGATTTTGCTTTGGAGAATAAAGATCAGAAGGCGGTGCGCAATTCCTGTATCCAGAGTTGGCCTCAAAAATCAGAGTCCAACAAGGAAAAGCTCTGGCAACACATGAAATTTAGATTTTTGGAAATTGAGAACGGCACCATTGTCAACACACCATTCCTGAGAATGTTTAAAAAGGTAAGAAATGAAGACAACGCCGTACAGGATTTGATCTTTTTCCAGCTATGCATGACGACTCCCATTCTCTATGAAACCCTCTCTCTTCTTGCTACGGACAGCTTTCTCAATACCGATGAAGCGGTCTTTTCCAAATACCATCTTGACCAACTTTTAGAGAAAAAATACGAGCGGATGCCTCAATCGACGCGAGACCGCGTGAGGTCAATACTGGTCAAGTCAGGGAAGCTGAAGCTATCAAAATCAAATTATAAGGTAAAAACGTATTTGCCAACGGAGTCCATCCTTGGATATGCAATCTATTTCGACTCCCTCCGCAATGGATGGCGAGCCCCTTCTACGGCAACACTGATGAACCAGAGCGTTATTGCACCAGTATTTTTATGCAACAGATCTCTTTTAATAGCCGGGGTGAGCAGGCTCTCAGCCAAAGGGCATTGTGAATATCACAGACATGGACAAACAAATCAGATACTGCTGACTTATCAAACCCTGGAGGAATATGTCGATGCCTGGAAATAACACACCAACCCCAGCTCAATATAGAGCAATAGAACAGTTGAAAGGTCTTATAAACACAGGCAACAACGGTGGGCGGACCTTGTGCTGTCTGGTCGGCCGTCAAGGTTCAGGTAAAACATGGCTGGCCAAATGTGTTGCTGACGCATCAGAATTTGGCACGACCCGTTACATTGCGGTGAACAACATAATTCTTGACCTCATAGATGAAGATCCTTTGCTCAAAGAGATATACGACTTCGATCCGGACACTTTGAATAGTGATTTGAAACGCTTCGGGAGCCGTTTGCGGCAAGCGGTGCATGACAGAGTTGCAGAACAGTTTCAGGCGGAAGGACTGACTGTTCTTGATCATATGGAGCTTGTTTTTGCGCTGGGGATGGACCCGATCACGACGTGGTACAACCATGCTGTGGGGAGTAAGAGAATTTTGATGGTCTTAACGGGGCGCATGGCGCTGGTAAAACTCTATGGGGACTATCAAGCACAGATCAACGCCGGTGGTGCAACACAATCAACCCGCCGAAAATTTGATTTGCTGAAAGAGATGCTGGATATACCCGCCGATCAAACTGACGTGCAGCCGAAAAAATCGGTGATTGAACGTCTGCAGGCCGCCTTTGTCGAGGGTGAAATCCGTCAATGGGACGCAAAAGATCAAGTTTGGTCCATCCTGTGTGAACCGGCAGAGTTGCTCTCCCTATACAACAGTATACCTCAAAGTGAGAGAGCTCTGAGCACCTTATTCGAAAAGATTGGAGGCATGGCGCTTTCCAACGCATTTGAGCTGCATCCTGATTTCAGAACCCTCTACTCTTTTACCGCCGATCTTTCATCAGCCATGAGAAAAAGAATTCTCGAGGCGACCTGGAAAGGGCTTGTGACGGATGGAGATGGAACCGGTAAAGCCGATCTGGAAAAATTTCTTGCGCCATTGGGGATTCTGAACACCTCGGTATCAGGGGAAGCGGCAGTAACCTTGTCGGCGGGAAGCGATGAAGCCTTCCGAAAAGCCAAAGAGCGGATCAAAGACAATTAAAAAAGATAAACCCTGGAAGGTGGAGTGATTATGATCAAGGAGATTACTGTCGAAAACTGGAAAAGTTTCAAAAAGGCAACATTTTATATTGATCCCCTGACGATACTGATCGGAGCAAATGCAAGCGGTAAATCAAATTTACTGGACACATTTCTTTTTTTGATGAGGATTGCTTCAAATTTTTCCATTTCACAAGCCATTAATGGAGACGTCAATCTGTTGCCAATTCGGGGTAGTTTTGAATGGGTTTGCCGCAAGCCGTATGATAAATTTACAATTACGGTGATTGCTGAAAAATCAGAAAAACAGGATTATCAATATGTAATTAGCTGTAAAGTGAACGATACAAAAGCAGAGATTTCTCATGAGGCGCTGTCAATCCTGACACAATCCGGAAAAGACAAGCCGATCACAGAGAAATTTCTATTCAAAACAGCAGAAGATGAATCAGATTCACCGGGCTTGCCCACGTATTTTAATACGGGCACACAAGGCCGAGGAAAAAGAATCGAACTGAATCGCTCACACGCCATTTTATCCCAGGCGGAAACGCATCATCTCCGAAAAGAGGTCGTTGATGCGGTCAAAAAAATATTGAATGAATTGCGGGCAATATTTGTTTTTGATCCGATTCCAAGCCACATGCGGGATTATAAACCGTTTTCCGATACGCTCCAATCCGACGGTTCCAATATTGCCGGTGTTCTTGCGGGTTTGGAGAGTCAGCGGAAAGAAGACGTAGAAAAAGTCTTGACACATTATCTGAAAGACTTACCGGAAAAAGATGTCAAGCGGGTATGGACGGAGCCGGTGGGTAAATTTAAAACCGATGCCATGCTTTACTGCGAAGAAGGCTGGGGAACTCAAAAGTATGAAGTCGATACCCGGGGCATGTCTGACGGCACGTTGCGGTACCTGGCCATTGTTACTGCCCTTTTGACGCGAAAAGAACATAGCTTGCTGATTATTGAGGAAATTGATAACGGCCTGCATCCATCAAGGGCCAGAATTTTGATTGATATGTTGAAAACACTGGGGCAAAAGCGGAATATTGATATTGTTGTAACGACTCATAATCCCGCTCTTCTGGATGCATTGGGCAACACAATGGTTCCTTTCATCACGGTTGCGCATCGTGACGATCAGACGGGTTCCAGCCTTCTCAGGCAGCTTGAAGATATTGAGCAGTTACCCAAACTGATGGCAGGCGGTACCGTCGGCAGGTTGTCAACCGAAGGCAAAATTGAACAAGCCCTGAAGGCGGAGGATGCAAAATGAGAAAAGTGTTGATCATTGACACCAGCATTCTCTGTGTGTGACTCGATGTTCCCGATATGGATACCTGCGGCCCTGATGATGACCAGTGGGACAAAGACAGGGTTCAGCAAAAAATAGAAGAGGAACAGCAAAACAGATCCACCTTTGTTTTACCGTTGGCAACCATTATCGAAACCGGAAATCATATATCCCAAGCATCTCACAGCCGAAAAGAGCGGGCCGACGCATTGGCTGACCTGATGACAAAAAGTGCAGATCAGCAAACACCGTGGGCCGCCTTTTCAGAACAGAGCACCTTATGGACGCCGGAAAAACTGAAAAAACTTGCCGATATCTGGCCGAACCTTGCCGCCGGCAAATTATCCATCGGAGATGTCACCATCAAGGATGTGGCGGATTACTATGGGAAAATGGGGTTTCATGTTGAAATACTTACCGGAGATCAAGGGTTAAAGTCTTATGAACCGGCACAACCTGTAGAAGTTCCGCGACGGAGAAAAAGACGATGATGACAATGAATAATCTCGGTGTCTTAAAGGGGGGGGGGGGGGGGGCGGGAGTTTGAATCCTGTGTGGCCGATGCAATGGGTGACCTGCTGAAAATTGATCAGGTTGCGGAAGTCGATCAACCATGGAAGGTGGAGTAAAATATGATCAGATATGCATGTAAGTCACCTGTTGTTGCAGTAATCCCACCTTCTTCACAGAAAGAAAGGCTCGACACTTTCTATTATCACCCGCTTTTTGAGGATATTGATGATGCGATAGAAAGAAGCGGGGCTGAAATAACAGATTTTGAAAGAGCAACAACCCTGATTACTGACGGTACGCACCAAACCCCAAAGTATACAGATAAAGATCTTGGTGTTCTATTTTTGAGCTCTACCAATATCTCTGAAAGTGGCGTTGATTTTTCAGAATGTAAATACATCACAAAAGATCTGCACCTGTCCTTGAGCAAGTGTCAACCAGCGGCTATTTTAACGACGCATCTGAAACGGTCTCCATAGACGGCACGACAATCCCGGTGCATGTGTGCGCCAATGAGTTTGCCCTCCGATCCTGTTCTGAAGCGGAACGAAATAGCGGCAAGACCACACCGAAAATCATTGTCTCCAGAAAGCAATTGCAGCCGGATCATGTGCCCGATCTTCAGGCAAAATCGAGTATCTCTGCCCGTACTGTAACCGGATGTGATGTGGCAAAGGAACTGGGCGTGACAACTCCTCGGGCATTGTTGGATCGTATACCGGTCACTGCATTCTGGAACCTTGCCCCGTATCTCCCGCAATTGGAATCCTACACCCTTGAACGGGTGATATTGGCTTCCCTGTTGAATGACACCGAAATTCTCTCATCCGGTTGGAGTACGGACCGCATACTGGACAAGCTGTGGTATGAAGACGCACTGCCACGCGTGCGTGAAGTGCTGGGCGCTGTTGAAGCGGATGAACGTAAACAGCTGGAAAGCGAATTTCTGAATGTCGTGGAAACCTGGCTGGATAAACCACGCTTTGCTCTTGTTGAAGCGGCAGTCATTGAAAATGATCCGCCTCCTGTTTTACCTCTCTGTCTGCTGGCCTCAATACTTGAAGGCTGGCAAATGCTGTCTGCGGAGCGGATGCGATCTTTTCTTGAAGGCAGTGAACTTGGCGATCTGTTTGTGGACATCTTTGATGATGGTGCCGACCTGAATGGATTGGCTGAATGGGGCTACAGAATTACTGCAAAAGACAATCTCCCATGTGAACAGGCATTGAATTACCTGCAAAAAGAAGTGTTTCCCAAACACCCGAGTGCCGTGACGGAATCCCTTGCAACGGTGGTTAAAGCGGTTGATGGTGCCGGAGCGGAACGTCTGCTGAATCAGCTGATCAGGTTGCTTGAAGCCGATGGCGGAATTCTGGCTCAGGGCTTGGCTGTGACGCTGCATGCACTTCTTGATGTGGTGGTTAACGGCGAACGTGCCGACACACTGCCTCTTGAAAAAGCCTCCTGTAAATTAACCGACACCCTTGATGTGCCGGATTCTCCGCAATGGGAGAACCTTCTGGAGGCTCTTCAAAAGCACCAGGCCCGTGAGAAATATGAGGATCATGTATCGCTGCTCGAAGCCATGGTAACGATTCACCGGCTGACGGATCGGGCTGAAGATGCTGCCAATAACCTTGCTCATCTGGATTGGAAAAAGTGGCTCCAGTTGATCGATAAAGTGTATCTGCCTCTATCTGCCATGGCGCTGGAGGCCGAACGACGCTCTTCCCAGCTTTCTGAAAAGGTCAACGTATTCAGGATCACTCAGCGTGCCAAAAAAGCCTGCGGCAAGATCCGCGTGGCTTGGGCTGACTTTTACACCAATCCAAGTCGTGGCCTTTCTAAATGGATTAACGAAATAAGCTATTCAGCCGGGACCTGTCGTCCATGGCTGAACAGTGATGTGGTTGAAGCCACTGTAAAACCGCTGCTGCAGGATTCCGGTATTGAGCAGGTTTATCTCATCGTGTTTGATGGCATGAGTGTTGCCAACTGGTCACTGCTGCGCGACCGCTTCCTTATGGTTCCCGGACGGGAAATGTTCCGATCCTATGAAGGACTGGAAAAAGAGTACCGGGCTTGCACCTACCTGCCAAGCATTACCGAATATTGCAGACAGGCCATTTTTGCCGGTAGCTATCCCCAGGAATTCAGAACATGGCCGAACGGTCGAAGCGAACCGGATCTGCTCAATCGATGCCTTGAAAATAACAGCATTGCCCCAGCAGGTTGGGATAAAGAGAAAAATTATCTCTGCTACAACGAGAAAGAAAATAACCCCGATACCCTGAACCGAAAAGTTCGGGACCTTGTGGACAGCAAGAGCCGTTTCAAGGCGATTGTTTTCAACCTGGAAAAATTCCGTGAATGGCAATCCGGAACACTGCAAATGCCGGAGGAGGATAAATAGTGAGCGAACTCTATCTGGGAAAACAAATCGACCCAAGCGGTCAGCCCGGTGAACTATATCACCACCGTATCAGCGACCTGATCACGCACACCTTTATCTGCGGTGGATCAGGGTCAGGCAAGACTGTTATGGGAAAGGCAATCATCGAGGAAGCTGCGCTTCGCGGCGTTCCAGCTATCATGATTGATTTAAAAGGTGATCTCTCTTCGTTGGCTTTGTCATTCCCGGAAATATCGCCCAATGCGCTGGCGCCATGGCTTGAGGTTGAAGATAAAACCTCATTGGGCCGCGCTGCCCTTGCTGAATCGAATTCCCTGAGAAAACGCCTTTGGGACTGGGGCTTGGCCGAGTCCAATATGCGGGAGTTTTCTGAAAAGATCGCCGTTGAGGTGTTCACGCCACGCAGTGAGCTTGGCCGCCGTGTTGCCATTCCGCTTATCTCGTCACCACCACCGGACATCAACAATCTTTTGGAGGAGGACCCGGATACCGCGTCCGTGATGGTAACCAGCATGGCCGAGGCACTGGTAAGGCGCGTTATTCCATCCGGGCAAAGGGATCGTGAAACCGACTTTATAACTGCAATTATTGAGCATGCATGGAGAAATGGTACTGACCTGACCGGGGAAAATGGTCTGGGGCAATTGGTATCCATGATTTTGGAACCGCCGTTTTCAACTATTGGTGTGCTCAGTATTTTCTGTTTTACATCAATCTTAACTTCTGCTTAAAAGTTAGGATTAATCTATTAAGCATTTCTAAAATAATATCAAATAGTTAAGTTCAAAACCATCACGAAATTCTGTGTGAAGAATAATGCCCTGCTCATGCCACCACGTATTTAAAGTCATCTGGGGATCAGTCCAGCCTTGCGAGTTCTCTCTTACCTTCAGATACTTTCCGATTGATTTGGACAAGCCTATTACCTTGGCCAAGTCCAGATAGACCGGCAAACCAGCCAATGCTGTCATGCCGGTTTGAGTTTTTTCTTCTTCATACTTGAATGGAAGCACACCTTGTATCATAACTTGTTTCACCCCGTTGATGATATTTTTTTGGTTACACAAACACTTTATCGGCTTGACTCATCAAGCGCAACGGGATTTTTCTTTTTTTTAGATGGTGAATTAGGGTCCGGCAAGACATATCACCTTACTATTCCAGCATGGATACCTCACCCATTATTTCTGCAAGGGTAGGATGGGCATGGATGGTATGGGCTATATCTTTCACCTTCATCCCAAGTCTCAGGGCAAGGGCACCTTCAGCAATGATATCCGTCGCGTGGGGCCCTGTAATATGAACCCCTAAAATTCGATCTGTTCCTGCTTCTGCAACAACTTTAGCCTCTCCTGCAATTTCTCCCATGGCATGGGCCTTTCCCATTGAACGAAACTGAACGCTTTTAGAGGTAACATCCAATCCTTTTTCAATAGCCCCTGCCTCGGTAAGGCCCACGGAGCCGATCTCCGGCATGGTAAATATGGCACTCGGCACCGCATCATAGCGCATCAAAGTATTACCACCCATGGCATTTTGTGCAGCCACCAGGGCTTCATGGGAGGCCACATGGGCAAGCATTATTTTTTCCGGCCCTAAAATATCTCCTATGGCATAGACGCCGTCTACAGAGGTTTCCATTCTTTCATTGACATGGATAAATCCCTTTTCATCGGTTTCAAGATCGATATTTTCAAGACCAAGGCCCTGGGTAAGCGGTGAGCGGCCGATGCAGACGGCCATTTTTTCCGTAATAATAGTCTGGGGCTTAATACGTGCAGCATTTTCTGGATCAGTAAAGGGAGAAGGCTCAAGCCTTACACAAAGATTTCCATCGATTTCCCGGTCTGCTGATTTTACCACATGATCTGTGATGACACGAATCTTTCTCTTTTTCATCTCGCGCTGGAGGATTTTAGATGAGGATTCATCCACCGAAGGCAGGGGCAGAAGCCTTGAAAGAGCCTCTACCACTGTCACTTCTGCCCCCAGAGCTGAAAATATACAGGCAAACTCACATCCGATTACACCGCCTCCGACAATGAGGAGGGATCGGGGAATTTTTTCCAGGCTGAGAAGATGATTGCTTGAAAGGATTCTATCTCCGTCAAAGGGGAAGGCTGGTATTTCAAGGGGAGAGGTTCCTGTTGCAAGAATTATTTTATCAAAGGGAATTTCTTTTTCTCCACCCTGGTCATCAATAATATTACAAATGCCCATCTGTTTTATAAGCCCCCTGCCCTGTTCAAAACAAACATGGTTTTTCCGGAGAAGTGAAAGGATGCCCTTTTGCAGTGTATCGATGATTCGTTGTTTCCTTTTCATGAGGGCTGCCATATCTGCTGTTACAGAACCATCTAAGCATATGCCGAATTCAGAAGCCCTCTGAAATTTAAGATACAAGTAAGCGGTTGTCTTCATTATCTTGGATGGAATACAGCCCCAGTTAAGACAGGTTCCTCCAACACGCTCTTTTTCGATCAGGGTCACTTCAGCTCTTAGAGATGCCGCTTTTATGGCTGCTGTATATCCACCTGGTCCAGCCCCAATCACTATTATTTTTTTCGTCATGTTTAGCTCCTGTTTTTTTTTGCCTTGATATTCAAAAATTCAGTCTTTTAAGCCAGCTATTCTCAGTATGCCTGCAAATGAATTCGCCACTCAGATTATAAAAATATTTTTTCATTGACATTAACATATTCTTAATTTATAGACAAGAGATAGACATCAAATTTAGTTTTTCATAAAAAAAATCAAAATAAAAAAACAAATTCATCAATTTAATTTTTTGAAATAAAATTTTCAACCCCGACAGCTTCTGTTTTAAGAAGCCTGCATTGAAGAGTGTTTATTTTATAAATTAAAATCATATGATCACCAATACCTTTAGCGCTATTAAATGAAATAACATGAAATTAGACGATATTAATATCAGAATCATTAAGGAACTAAGGGAGGGTAGAAAATCCTTTAAACTTGTTGCAGAAAAACTTGATATAACAGAAAACACAGTCCGATCAAGGGTAAATAAACTAACTGAAGAAGGGGTGCTGGATATTTGCGGGCTTGTAAATCCCTCTCGAATTCCTGGCCATCAGATTGTGATTGTGGGAATCAAGCTGAAAGAGATGAACCTGGTTGAAAAAGGCGAAGAAATTTCAAGGCTTAAAGGAGTTGTCTCTGTAAATGTGGTGACCGGGCAATATGACCTGATCGCCATTATCATGTTAAAACATGGTTTCGGTCTTTTGGAATTTTACACCAATGAGATTTCAGAGGTTGATGGAATCAGTTCAGTTGAGACCTTTGTGGTCTATAAATCCTTTAATACGATGGTTCCTTATATATTGTAACCTTATTTTATTTGAATGTGTATTACTACTTTGTTAGGTTTCGTATTTTAACTATAATTCCATGAATTTCTACTGTGAAAATATGGAGAAATGGAGCGCAATTCTCTGATTTTCAGACCATCATGGCTAAGTTAACAAAGTAGAAGTAGGGGCAGAATCTATTTGCGCCCCATTTATAGATACACAGTACATTTGGGGCGGATATGGAATCCTCCCCCTACATTCACATTGTTCGTTGTGCCCGATAGGGCATGAGTGTTTATATTTATGTTAAAACATTTATTCAGGAGATGCCCCATGGAAGACACACTAAAGACCACGCCGCTGAATGCTTGGCACTGGAAACAGGGGGCCAACATGGCAGGGTTCGGCGGGTTTGACATGCCCCTGTGGTATGAGACAGGGGTTAAAAAAGAACACCTGAGCGTGATCCAGTCCGCAGGAATGTTTGATACCAGCCACATGACCTGTGTCATGGTCATTGGAAAGGACGCAAAAGCTTTACTGCAACGATGTCATACAAGAGATATATCATCTTTAAGGGACGGCAGGTGCGTCTACGGAGCCGTCTTAAATGAAAGTGGACATGTCATAGATGATGCCATAGTATATCGTTTCAACAAAACAGATTACATGGTCTGTGTAAATGCAGGCATGGGAGAGACCGTTTCAAGTCATTTTGAAAGCTATGTAGGAAATGATTCAGTTCTTATTGACGATTTATCACAAAGGCTTGGCAAGATTGATGTTCAGGGTAAAAACTCAGCCAGAATCCTGGCTGAAATAATCGAAGAACCGGATGCGGTTTTTAAAAATATGCCTTATTTTTCATTCAAGGGCCATTTTGATGAAAATGGTTTAAACTCCTCAATGGTAAGGCTTAACAATGATGTTCCCGTGCTCTTGTCAAGATCCGGCTACACAGGTGAATTTGGCTTTGAAATTTTCATTTCACCCCATGCAACAGTTGAATTATGGGAAACACTTTTGGAGGTTGGAAAAAAATACGATCTTACCCCCTGCGGTTTAGCTGCCAGAGATTCCCTGAGGGCAGGTGCAATGCTTCCCCTTTCCCATCAGGACATAGGTTCCTGGAAATTCATCAATCACCCCTGGATGTTTGCCCTGCCCTTGAACAAAGAAGGAACAAAGTTCACAAAGGACTTTATTGGGAAAAATGCTCTTTTAGACCCGGCTGATGCAAAGTTTACCTACCCCTTTGCCGGAGAAAATTTAAGAAAGGTCACGAGCGGCCAGGACTCACGGGTTATTGACAGAAATGGAAACGCTTTGGGAATCGTTCTTACCTGTGCCACAGATATGGCAATCGGCTGGCATGATAATAAAATTTTAAGCATAGCCTCTCCTGATCTGCCGGAAAATTTCACTCCAAAGGGCATTAGCTGTGGTTTTGTACTGGTTGATAGAAAACTTGAACTGGGAGAAAAACTCATTCTAAAGGAAAAAAAGAGAAAGATCAATGTAACCATCGTAAATGACGTAAGGCCCAATAGAACAGCACGAAAAAAAATCAGTGATTTTATATAAATGCCATACCCTGACTATAGTGGAAGTCGCATGACTTGATACTTAATTTTAGATATAATTGATTTATTTATATTTAAAGTTTCATTTTAACATCAAGTCATTTGACCGGGACTATAACACGACAAAAATTGAAAATATTTTTAAAAACAATATTTTACTGATACTTTAATATAAAAAACCATCTTCAAAAGGAGGTAATAATATGAAAGAAATAAATGAACTCAATCTACCGGAAAATTTAAAATATACCGACGATCATGAATGGGCAAAGCTTGATGGAGAAGAGGTGATCGTCGGCATCAATGATTATGCCCAGGACCAGTTGGGTGAGGTGGTTTTTGTCGAGATGCCCTCAGTCGGTGACTCCTTTAGCCAGGGAGATGAATTCGGCACCGTGGAATCTGTAAAAGCCGTGTCTGAAATATATATTCCAGTATCAGGAGAGGTTATTGCCATTAACGACGCCCTTGAAGATGCCCCGGAACTTGTGAACAATTCACCCTATGATAAAGGATGGATTATCAAGGTAAAACCAGATGATCTGTCAGAACTGGAAGGACTGAAAGATAAAAAAGCATACATGGAGATGCTGAAAGGATGATTGCCATGCGTTATCTTCCCCATACAGAACAGGACATCAAAGAAATGCTGGATAAGATGGGCCATTCCTCATTGGACGATCTTTTTGAGACCATACCTGAAAAATTTCGTGTAAAACAGGAGATGTGCCTTCCTGCTCCTTTAACGGAATGGGCGCTGAATAGCCACATGGAGTCCATGGCCAAAACCATGGCGGCAGCCCCGGAACAAAAAATTTTTATTGGTGCAGGAAGTTATCCCCACCACATTCCATCGATTATTCCCTATCTTGTGAGCCGGTCCGAGTTCTGCACAGCCTATACACCCTACCAGCCTGAAATCAGCCAGGGCACCCTCCAGGGAATATATGAATTCCAGACCATGATCACCGAACTCCTTGGAACCGAAGTTGCCACGGCCTCCCATTACGACTGCGGCACAGCTCTTAGCGAGGCACTTTTAATTGCCCTGAAAAAAAAGAAAAATTCCAACATAGTGGCGGTTTCTTCCCTGGTACATCCCCACCACCGCCAGATAATCAATACCTATCTTGGGCCTGCAGGATATGAGGTTATCTCACTTCCATATAACCCGGACGGCACCACGGACATGTCTTCTATCAAGGGACGGGAAGACATCGCTGGAATTGCCGTTCAATCACCCAATTTTTTCGGCTGCATAGAAAACTTAGAAGATGTCAAGGCTGGGGCTGATACTTCAAATGCCATGTTCATCGTCTCCTTTACCGAGGCCCTTGCCTACGGCCTCTTGAAGTCCCCGGGAAGCTTTGGAGCGGACATTGTGGCAGGAGAAGGACAGAGCCTTGGTATTGCTCAATCCTTTGGGGGCCCGGGCCTTGGGATACTCACAAGCACCAAAGCCCTTATGCGGAACCTGCCGGGCAGGTTCGTGGGCCGGGCAAAGGATAAAAGTGGAAAAGACGGATTTGTTTTGACCCTGTCCACAAGGGAGCAGCACATAAGAAGGGAAAAGGCAAGCTCAAATATCTGCTCCAATAACGGCCTTAACGCCCTTACAGCAGGGATGTATCTTGCCGCTGCCGGTAAAAAGGGTCTCCGTGAAATCGCAGCCCTTAATCATGACAAGGCAGTGTATCTGAAAAATAAACTTAAATCATCGGGGTTCACCACGGCTTTTAAACGCCCGTTTTTCAATGAATTTGTCATGAAAGTTCCAGAGGGATTTAAGATAAAAAGAGAGGCTCTAAAGAAAAAGGGAATTATAGCTGGAATGGACATTGAACCCTATTATCCTTCTTTGAAGGACCATTATCTTTTTTGTGCAACCGAAATTTTTTCCAGACAAGACATTGAAAACCTGGCACTGGAGGTGAAATAATGGAAAATCAAACAGCAACCAGTGGTCTGATATTTAACGAACCCCTGATATGGGAGAAAAGCCGTGAGGGACGCTGTGCCGTATCCCTTCCTGACCAGGATGTTCCCCGCTCTCCCCTTGATCCGGCACTCACAGGGAACAGCCCGGAATTGCCCCAGCTCAGTGAATTAGATATAATCCGCCATTACACAAGGCTTTCCCAGTGGAACTTTGGGGTGGATTCCGGCATGTACCCCTTAGGTTCGTGTACCATGAAATACAACCCCAAAACCAACGAGGTTCAGGCGGCAAGGCCGGGATTTAAAAACGCCCATCCCCTGGCAGATGAAGATGTTTCCCAGGGAGCTTTAATGCTCATGTATAACCTGGAACAGTACCTTGCCGAGATTTCCGGGATGGCCGCCACAACACTCCAGCCCGCGGCAGGTGCCCATGGAGAACTTGCCGGAATGCTTGTAATCCATGCCTATCATGAAAAAAAAGGGCAGAAGCGCTCAAAGATCATTATTCCAGACACGGCCCATGGAACAAATCCAGCCAGCGCTACCCTCTGCGGTTACAGCTCCGTAAACATCAGTTCCGGCCCCAAGGGCATCCTTACACCGGAGGCCGTGGCAAAGGTGATGGATGAAGATACCGCCGGAATAATGATCACCAATCCCAATACGCTTGGGCTTTTTGAAGAAAACATCCGAGAAATATCCGACATTGTCCATGCAAAAGGAGGTCTTGTTTACGGAGACGGTGCAAACATGAACGCCATCATGGGCATTGTGAAACCAGGTGAGATAGGAATCGACATCATTCATTTTAATCTGCACAAGACCTTTTCAACGCCCCACGGCGGAGGAGGCCCGGGATCAGGCCCCATCTCCGTTGTAAAGGAGCTGGAACCATTTTTGCCGGTACCAAGGATCGAAAAACACGGGGACACCTATACCCTTGTACATGAAAAACCAGATTCATTTGGAAGGTTGCTCACATTTTACGGGCACTTCGGCATAATGCTCAGGGCCTACGCCTACATCCTCTCCATGGGAGCCGAAGGGCTGACCGATGTCAGCCGCCTGGCCGTTCTCAACGCAAACTACATTAAGGAGTCACTCCGGGATGATCTCTACCTTGCCTATGACAGGCCCTGTATGCATGAATGCGTTTTTACGGATAAATACCAGACAGAACATGGGATCACCACCTTAGATATGGCAAAAAGGATCATGGATTACGGTTTTCATCCTCCAACCATCTACTTTCCCCTGGTGGTGCACGGGGCCATCATGATAGAGCCTACGGAAACCGAATCCAAAGAGACCATCGATCACTTCATTGATGCTTTTAAGGCAGTGGCAAAAGAGGCAGGGGAAAACCCTGAAATTTTAAAATCAGCCCCCCACCGATCCAAGGTATCCCGCTTAGATGAAGTCTCGGCGGCAAGGAAACCTGTGCTCCGGGGTTGAAAATCCTTGCTATAAAAAGTTTAATAGGTTAATATTTTATCCCATTTTATAGATCAGTAAGGTTCCAAACAATAGTGAATTGCAAGCTCGAATGGGAGGTACTATTTTGCCAATGAATAATCATATGATAAAAAAGATCGGCAAGGGTGTGTTATTGCTTATGGTGATTCTGACAGGGCTTCTTTTGACCCACTGCGGCGGGGAAGAAGACCATATGTATTCACAAAGAAAACTGCCTTATGCCCTGGACGCGCTTGAGCCCGTGATTTCAAAAACAGCCATGGCTCTTCATTACTATAAGCACCATGCAGGGTATGTGGCAAAAACCAATCAGCTTTTGAAAGAAACAGGTCTCACCATGACCTCTCCGGTTACGCTGCTGCATGAAATAAACGGAAAAGAAAATTATAAGCCTTTATTCAATGCACTGGCCCAGGCCTGGAACCATGCTTTTTACTGGGAATGCCTCAAACCCGGCGGTGGAAACATACCTGAGGGGAAACTTCTTGATAAGATCAACCTCTCTTTCGGCAATGTAGCGGCCTTTAAACAACAGTTTGTATCTGCGGCAGCCTCTCAGTTCGGCAGCGGCTGGGTCTGGCTGGTGAAAGAAAATGACGGGCTGACAATCCTCACTACAGCCAATGCAGACACTCCGGTGGCCCATGGAATAAAACCAATACTTGTTGTGGATGTCTGGGAGCATGCCTATTACCTGGATTACAAGAACAGACGGAAAGAATTCGTAAAATCTGTTCTGGATAATCTGGTCAACTGGGCTTTTGTTCAGGAGCAATTGACTTCTGCTGAGGAACTGCCATTTAAAAAAAAAGATGAGCAAAAAAACATAACATCGATTTATAAAATTGATCGATTTATAGATGCTGAAACTTGTGGTGGCTGCCACTCGGATATTTATATACAATGGGAAAATTCACTGCATCATTTATCACATAAAGATTCAATATATAAAAGTGTTTCCGATTATTTGCGCAAAGACTTGACTTGTCCAGATGAAATCAAGGAAGCTGAAGCTTGTGTTAAATGTCATACCCCTGTTGGATTTATTACCGGCTATCCAACCAAATCCTCAGATGACATAAGAAAGATTCCGGAACTTGCCCAAATGGGAATTCAATGTGATTATTGTCATTCCGCCACAACAGCGCATAAAACCTACAATAATGGTCTTCAGATTGAACCTGGAAACGGAGAGGATGATCCCGGGGTCAAGCGGGGTCCATTTAAGGATTCTGAATCAGATTATCATGAGGTTGCCTATTCGGAATTTCATACAAATTCTGAAATTTGCGGCACATGCCATGATGTAAAGCATGTGGTATTCGGAACCGATTTGGAAACAACCTACACAGAATGGAAAAATGGCCCTTATAATTCCAATGATTTGAACAAGCGCGTTACCTGCCAGGGATGTCATATGTATCAACGGCCTGATATCCCGGCAACAGGAAGTACCGAAAGACCCAAAAATCCTGGAGTGGCATCTGATGACGGTCCGGATAGAGAGCATATATTTACACACTATTTTGTTGGAGCCAATGCCTATCTGCCGAAATTGAATGGAGATATGGAGAAGGCCCAAATGGCCATATCACGGCTGCAGCATTCAGCAGCCCTGTACATTGATAAAAAACAATTGGCTCAAGACAAACTGGTAATAGAGGTCAAAAATATTGGTGCCGGCCATTATTTGCCCACCGGTCTTACCGATGTCCGACAGATGTGGCTTGAAATTGTGGTAAAGGATAAATATGGTGAAATAGTATTTGCTTCCGGTCTAAAGGATAAAAACCAATATTTACCGGAAGATACGATAATTTATAATACAATTTTCGGTGATGGCAAAGGAAATCCTGTTCATAATATAGCCAAAGCCCGTGAGATACTGAAAGACAGAAGAATACCACCTAAAAAATCATTGATTGAAACTATTGAATTACCATCAAAAAATTTAAAAGGGGGGGAAATCAAAGTATCTCTTTTTTATCGAAGCGCTTCTCAAAAATTGATCGATACTATCGAGGATAAAGGGAAACATCAGCTTCCGATAATAAAGATGGCTGAAGTAAAAGTTGAAATTTAATAGAGCAAGCCGACTATGTTGAGGGTTTCCCGCATTAGATGATCAATCAGGGATGCCAAATATTATAAACGGAGCGCATATGTATCGATATAATAAAATTATGGTCTGTATTAATTTGAATGACCATGATGCGATCCTAATGCAATATGCTGGAATATTGTCTAAGATGGCTCTATCTGACGAAATCCATTTTGTCTATGTTGCTGACACATTTGATATTCCGGAAGAAATAAAAAAAATTTACCCGGAGCTGGCATCCCCGCTTGAGACAGCGGCAGAAGAAATGATGAGACAGATTGTCGACCAGAATTTCAAAGGCCATTCTCCATCAAAATTGATATTTCATACCCTGGAAGGCCCTCTTTTAGGTCGTTTAATTTCATATACTAAGCAGTATGATATTGATTTGTTAATTGTCGGACATCAGGCTGACAGCCATGTGGGCAGTAGTTCTCTTTCAGAAAAACTGGCACGCAAGGCATTCTGTTCGGTGATGATTGTACCAGAAAAAACCCGATTCCTGCTTGAAAAAATACTGGTGTCAGTTGATTTTTCCGATCACTCATTAAACGCCCTCGATGTCGGCAGTGCGTTTGCCAAGGCAGCCAAATTGGATCATATTTACATACTCAACATATACCAGGTTCCATTGACTCATGAAAAAACAGGAAAATCTTATGCGGAATTTGACAAAATCATGTTGGAAAACGCAAAATCGAAATTTAAATCATCACTTACAAAAGTAGATCTTAAATTTATTAATATTAAACCGTTTTTTAAGAGCGTCAAACCGTTTTTTAAAAACAACAACAGCATTGTTAAGGCTATTCAAAATTTTTCAGAAAAAATAAGCGCAGACCTGCTGGTTGTAGGAGCCCGGGGGCGAAGCGGAGATATTGCAGCAATTCTTCTAGGGAGCATCACTGAAGGATTGATTAGAAATACGGACAGGCCCCTTCTCGCTGTCAAAAAAAAAGGAGAGGGATTAAATATTTTGGAAGCCATCACATCATAGTAAAAATCAATTGAAATAGGAACAAAACGATGAATGAATGTGAAATTGTCGATGAGCCGCTAATACAAAAACTTCAGTCCGTCATCAGATTTGCCGTAAGGATTCTGGCAATGATCATGACGGCTGTGATCATTTTGGGGGTGGTTGATGTTTGCTGGGTCATTTATGAAAAGCTGATGACGCCGCCTATGTTTTTATTGACAATCAGTGATATACTTGCCACTTTCGGGGCTTTTATGGCGGTTTTAATCGCCATTGAGATATTTGTTAATATCTGTATTTATCTGAGAGAGGACGTCATCCATGTTCAAATTGTTATGGCAACGGCACTGATGGCCATTGCCCGGAAGATCATCATTCTTGATTTCACCAAGATCAGTTCAGACTATGTCTGGGCGATGGCGGGTGTTGTATTTTCAATGAGTATCGGTTATTTTCTAGTATTGAAATCATCCCAAAAAAAAATCACAAATTTTAACCGCATATTTTTAGAAGATAATAATCAAGAAGAAAAATAGTAAAAGATAAACCTGACTGAACAGCAGGGCAGTTAGTCCTAGTAGAATTTTGACCTGATTTTACCCTCAATGAACTATGAAAGTCATCCTTCCCTTACGGAGACTTTCATATAAACCGGCATGGCCGGAGCATATTTTTACCCGGCCACAACGAAGATTGAAAGTCTTTAAAAAACAATTCTTTACGGAGACTTTCATATAAACCAACATGCCTTATCAGGCACAACGAACCATGAATGTAGGGCCGGATTCCATATCCGCCCCAAATGGATTTATTTAGTATTTATCAATGGGGGCAGAAATAGATTCTGCCCCTACACATTCATATAAAAAATTAAGAAGAAAAGAAGTGGAAAAAAATGGCTAATATAAAAAAGTGGATGGCTTTAATAATCGGCTTGTTTGCGATAATCGGTATCCTGATCGCTACTGTAAAATTTATATTCTTAGATTTTTTTGTGGACTTGTGGTGGTTTCAAAACCAAGGAATGACATTATATTATGCTCTGAGGATACTCTATCCTTACCTTGTACTTATATTTTTCACGAGCATATTTTTCGGAATCTTTTATGTCAACTTCAGGATTGCTTCTCAGATTATAGGATTTACAGATAAAGCACCTGGTTTCAAAGAAAAAAAATGGTTGAAATATGTTAACCACGCATTTCGAAACATGTACATTATTCTTTCCTTTGTGATGGCTTTGATAATTGCCATACCGATTTTCAGAGACTGGGAAAATTCGCTGCTGTTTCTCTTTGGCAATAATAGTGATGTGCTAGACCCCTTGTTCGGCAAGGACATCAGTTTTTACCTTTTTTCACTACCGATCTATAATTTGCTCCAAAAAGAAATTCTTATAGTCATCACAATTATGCTCGCGGGCGTCATGTTCATTTACTGGTACGAGGAGGCTTCAACGCCCATTGAATACCGCAAGTCCCCCAAAAAAGCACGTTGGCATACCAGTATTCTGGTGCTATTGATTTTTTCTATCCTGTGCTGGGGATTTATGCTGGAACGTTATGATCTGTTGTATGAAACCGTCAATCTTCCTATTTTCAAAGGTCCCGGCTATGTAGAGATGAATATTATACTTCCCTTTATATGGCTTAAAGTGATTTCCATTTTATTAACAGGTATTTTCCTGGTACTCAAATTCAACAAAATCGTGGGATGGAAAATGCCGATTATCTTTTTTTCGATTTTTGTTATTGCATTTTTCGGAAAAAATGTTGGGAAAGTTGGGGATATGATTCGAGAATACATCGTGGCCCCAAACCAAATAGCGCGAGATCGGGACTACATTGAGGCAAGTGTAAAATCTACGCTTGCGGCATATGGACTTGATAAAGTCGAAACCAGGGATTTTGAAATGAGTTCGGATGTACTCTTCGACGCTGATGATCCGAATATCTTGCGCCGTTTACGTAATATTCCCGTCTGGGACAAGGATGTGCTTAGAGGGGTCTTTGAAGAGCTTCAAGGCATACGGACATATTATTCATTTCCAAGCATCGACGTTGACCGCTATCTCGTAGATAACGAATATAGGCAGGTCTATCTCGGACCAAGGGAAATAAACAATTCAAAACTACCCGAAGTCGCTCAAAATTGGATTAACATTCATCTTCAGTATACTCATGGTCAGGGGGTTGCTATGATTCCGGCTGCTCAGGCTGGTGATGAATTCATGACTTGGTTTATCAAAGACATCCCCCCTCAATCCGAGTTCGGATTATACAGCGATCAAACAAAGATTTACTACGGACTGGAGGACAAGCCCTTCGCAATCGTTCCAAACGCTGTGGGAGAAATCGGCGAGAGTCAGAACATAGTCCATTACAATGGAAAGGGCGGTATTGCTGTCAACTCACTCTGGCGTAAATTTTTACTGTCGAACTATTTCAATGATCGAGACATTTTTTTTACCAGCAAAACCACCAATCAGAGCAGGATACTATTTCGACGAAATATTACAGAACGAATTCTGCATATTACACCTTTCCTTAAACTTGACCAGGATCCCTATATCGTAGTCACGCCAAAGGGACTCTTCTGGATACAGGATGCTTATACGACGGCGTCCAATTACCCAATAGCATTGCCATACAAAGACGAAGGATTCAACTACATTCGCAACGCGGTAAAAGTAGTAGTCGATGCCTATAATGGAAAAGTCTCATATTATGTAGCCGATTCCAGTGATCCCATCATCAACGCTTACCGCAGAATGTATCCTGGAATGTTCAACCCATTGTCCGAGATGCCGGAATCTTTGAAACAACATATTCGCTATCCTTCCGATATCTTTACCATTCAAATGTCAATTTATATAACTTATCATCAAACAAACCCGGAGCGGTTCTTCAGACAGGAGGATAACTGGAGGTTTTCCAAGATCGCCATAGGGAAAGAATTTTTTCCAGCGGACCCTTATTACTTGACTTTGGACTTATTAGAACATGGTAAAGATGAATTCCTGTTGTTTCTCCCCATATCCCCATTTGGCAGGGATAACCTGCGGGCATTGATGGTTGCGGGAAGTGACCTTAAAAATTACGGAAAAATATATGCTTACCGCTTTCCACGCAACCAACAGGTATATGGTCCGGCACAGGTTCATTCTCTGGTGAACCAGGATGTCGTGATTTCAGAACAGTTCTCGCTGTGGGACCAGAAAGGCTCCGAGCTGGTATTGGGAAAAATGATAATTGAACCGACAGGAGGAGGTGCGCCTCTCTATATCCAGCCGGTATATCTCCAGGAGGAAGGGCCATTAAAAATACCACAAATAAAGCGATTAATCATGTCTTTGGAAGATGTGGTCGTAATGGCGCCGACTCTCGAGAAAGCAGCGGTAAAATTAGAACAGGAATTGCGTCGAAAATCCGGTCGTCCTGAGAAAGAGGTTCCAGTGTCACCGCCCGCTGGAATTCAAAAAATAACGGCAGATGATATAAAAATACCGAAACCTGATATGGACACTGAAAAAGGAAAATCTCTCAATCCCACCCAGTCCAATGTAGAGGAAGATTGATTGTGTGTTTTTTTGTTAAATAGGTAACGCGGATATAACCTAAAACATCGCACGGGAAATATAGCCATTAAAAAATGCAATATCACGGAGGTTAAAATGATTGAAATTGTTGAAAAAATGTTAAATCAAACTAAGTATTATTTTGAAATGGGCATGGACAAACTCGAGGACTTGCTGATAGATGAAGATATAGCTCGTAGTTCAATGGTATTGGCGGCATGGATTTCAGCGGCTGATGGAACCATTGCCGAAAGCGAAATTGCAGAGACAGAAAAATTTATAAAGGAAACAGAATACTTTGAAGAAAAAAATCATGCAAAGCTACTTAAAGAGTATCGGAAATGGTGTAATCATTTTATAAAAAATCCTGAAGATGCTCTTGCCGATGCATTTATAGAAATTACGCCCTTGATAAATCGTCCCGAAGCTGTAAATGCTGTTCAACTCGCTTATAAAATTGCACAATCAGATAAAGATTTCACAAAAAGTGAATTAAAAATCATCACAAGAGTATGCATTTTTCTCGGTGTCATCTGTGATGATGAATTTCAATGTGTTTTGAAACAGTGAAGTCAACTCCCCCATCATGGAATTTATAGATTTAAACCTCATGGACTATCACAGAGCTTTTGCCCTGCAAAAAAGATATGTGGCAGAAAAAATTGATGGAATCCTTGAAAAAAATGTGGTGCTTCTCCTGGAGCACCCCCGCGTTTTCACCCTTGGAAAAAGGGGAGGCAGGGAAAATCTAACGGTTTCAGAAGAATTTCTCCATGATAAAGGCATTGAGGTAGTTCAGACAAAAAGAGGGGGAAATATAACCTTTCATGGGCCAGGCCAATTAGTATGTTATCCCATTTTTGACCTTAAGCGGGCACGATTAGGTGTTGCCGATTTTGTATGGAGCCTTGAGGAGATTATGATCAAGACCTGCTTAGAATTCGGTATTAATGCCGGCAGGGACAAAAAAAACCACGGAATCTGGGTGAAAAATTCAAAAATCGGCAATATCGGGCTGTCCGTTAAACGTAATATATCCTTTCACGGGACAGCACTTAATGTAAACCTTGATCTCTCCCCCTTCTCCTGGATCAATCCCTGCGGCATGAAGGGTGTATCCATGACATCCATGAAAAGGGAAATTGAAAAAACCTCCCATGGGTATAAACTTGAGATGGAAGATATAAAAACAGTTATGAAAAAACATTATTTGTGGCACTACAAACTATAACTCGATTATCAAGTTTTTTTACTATCTCCCTGTTTTCGGGGTTTTCCAGACGGCAATAATTTGGTTTTCAATCATCAAAAACCTTAATTTTTAAGCTTTTCTGTTGTTTGAGCCGAAACAAACTTGAGCATCAAGTATAAAAAGAAATTTTTTTACAAAAACATCATGAATTATAATCAAAAAAAATATGCTGGAAAACCATCATGGTTAAAAAGGCCGCTTCCCAGGGGGCCTGGGTACGAACAGGTGAGGAAACTCATCTCATCATCCAAGCTTCACACGGTATGTCAGGAGGCAAAATGCCCCAACATGTGGGAATGTTTTTCAAAGAAAACCGCCACATTCATGATTCTTGGTTCCAGATGCACAAGAAACTGCAGGTTCTGTAATGTGACTTCCGGCCCCCCTGAGCCCTTGAACAGAAATGAACCCCTCATGGTTGCCCAGGCAGCAAAGGACCTTGATCTTAAATATGTTGTTGTAACCTCAGTTACCCGGGACGACCTGCCCGACGGAGGAGCTGCTCATTTTGCGGCAACCATCAAGGAAATCAGAAAACTCCTTTCCCCAAAAACCCTTGTTGAGGTTTTAATACCGGATTTCCAGGGAGACCCGGCAGCTCTTAAAATCGTTATGGATGCGGAACCGGATGTACTAAATCATAATATTGAAACCGTGCGCTCCCTTTATGGGACAGCAAGGCCCCAAGGAGATTATCACCGCTCCCTTGAGCTCCTTCAACGTGCAAGCCTGGCAGGCCGACAGCCCGATGAGGGATCATCTATGTCCGAGGAAATCCCTTTCCATGATTTTATATCCGAGGATCAAGATGAGAATTCCATTCAGATTTATGATCTATCAATTAGATATAATGACCCGGTCCCAGGCGCCAAATCATCCATAGCCCGTAAATCAGGCATACCCGTTAAATCAGGAATCATGGTGGGACTTGGTGAAACCAAAAAGGAACTCGAAATAACCTTTAATGATCTTATCCATCATGGCTGTAGTATTTTGACCATAGGCCAATATCTCCAACCTTCAAAAACCCACCTGCCTGTTGCAAGGTATTACCCGCCTGAAGAATTTGAAGAACTGAAAAAAACCGCGGAATCCCTGGGATTTAAAAAGGTGGCATCAGGCCCGTTTGTACGAAGCTCATATCAGGCAAACCAGCTCTTTTGCAATTAATACTCATGAGACTCCAAACTCTCACCCCCGGAAACGATTAGACAATAAGCTCCTTTGCCATTAATGACCATGAAAGTTCTTTAATTTCCTTTACAGATTCATATTTTTTGCTTTATTAAATTCAGGGTATAAGGTATATAATTATCATGGGCACTTTAGAATTTTGACCGGAGTTCTGCCCATAACCAAACATTAAAGTCAGATTGGGTTTGCAAAAGACTTTTATGTAAAAAAATAACAAAGCATATAATTGATAATCATACTATGATTTTGGGGCAATCATGCATGGAATGGCATGGCCTGTGTACTGGTGGATAATACTATCTTTGAGCTAAAAATACCTAACTTGAAAAGAGAAGGATAAGATTATGTTTTACGAAGCCGAATATCAGCCCCGGGAGCCTGAAAAATTAAATAAAAAGGCAAAAAAATTCATTGGCAAGACCATTGCTGTACAAGATGGAGGACAAGAAGAAATAGGGCCTGGAAAAAAACAGGTCGTTTATATTGCATCTCCTAATTTTGGTCTGATTCCCAACAAGGATCTCAAAAATATTAACAGCGTTCCCTACAGCAGGTGGGTGAACCTGAGTGAAATCAACAGCGAAATTATAAAAGAGTAAAAAATATGCGCATATACGCCGTTGCAGACATCCACGCCAAAGCAGACAGAATAAAGCAGATCAAAGAGACCATTGACAGGTTCAGGCCAAAGATCATGATTATAGCGGGAGATATTGTGAACTTCACCCGGCCGGAACCGGTTATCCGGAAGCTGAGTGAATTAAAAATTCCCATCCTGGCCATCACAGGAAATACTGATCCAGGTAGAATGGAAAATCTGTTTAAGGGAGATTCCTACATTAAATCAATTAATAAAAAACCGTTTTCCCAGGACGGAGCAACCTTTGTTGGAATCAGCGGAACCACCCCTCTGCCGTTTTTATCTAAAATATGTTTAAGGGAAAAAAAAGCACTGGAAAAGATTAAGCCTTTGCTAAAGACACCCGCAATCCTCGTTACCCACACACCGCCCCGGGGGACTCTGGACATGGTGGCGGGAACATCCCATGCCGGCAGCATTGTTCTTCGTGATTTCATAAGGTCCCAGCAGCCGGAACTGGTGCTATGCGGCCATATTCATGAAGCCGCAGGGGTAGATAAGATCGGCCAAACCATAGTCGTAAACTGTGCCATGAATAAAAGAGGAGCAGGGGCTGTGATTGATATAAAAACTGATCCTGAAAAACCATGCCGGAAAATTGACATTCAAATCAAAATGATAAATTTTTGTAACTGTGATCGGATTTAATATATTATTGGATACTCTAAGATATCATGGATAAATTTAGCCAGCGGTAATTTGAAATTTGTCTGGGCATAAAAAATCTCCACCTGTCACATGAAATTAAATAAAGGGCAGATGGAGATATTCTTATTACAATACAAAAAAAAAGGACTGCTATTAAAGACTTAGGACTTCCAGAATCCATGAAGATTGCAGAATTCCCTTGCAGTTACATTTTCTGCGTCGGTGAGAAAAGTTGCTTCAGGGGTATCTCCTGGTTTGAGGAACTTTCTGTAAACCATGCCTTCTGCGTTCAGTTCAATCCACTCTATGAAATGTTTTTCTTCCATGGGATGGGCAACACTGCCGACCTTTACAAGGTAACCGCCCTCAATTTTTTCAACAACAGGTACATGTTTTTCAAGGGCCGCATCTACAGTGTTTTCCTTCATCAGTGTCATGGGCTGGTTGCAGCAGCTCATGGGTGGTTTTTCGCCGTGAAGGACTTCCGCGATATTTCCACATTTTTCACATTTGTAAATACCAAGTTTCTCCGCCATTCAAAACCTCCTTTTTTAATCTTTGCATTCAAAACCTGATTTTTGTAAACAGGCTCTAATAATTTTCACCTAAGAGTTCAAAATATGCCATTGCATGGGCACAGGCCGGGCAGGTCTCCGGTGGTTCGGTTCCTTCGTGGATATAACCGCAGTTCCTGCATCTCCAGGTGACGCTGGTCTCTCTTTTAAATACCTTATCATTTTCAATATTGGCCTTGAGATCAAGGAATCGTTTTTCATGCTGTTTTTCAGCCACTGCAATTGCCGTAAAAACATCTGCTATTACATCAAAGCCCTCTTCCCTTGCCTTGGCTGCAAACTCCGGATACATTGATGTATGCTCATAATTTTCACCGGCAGCCGAAGCCTCAAGGTTGTCTTTTGTAATACCAATTGTGCCTGCGGGAAAGGCTGCTGTAATCTCAAGCTCTTCACCGGTTTTTAAAAATTTAAAAAGCCTTTCAGCGTGTTCTTTTTCCTGGCTTGCCGTCTCTTCAAAAATATGTGCTATCTGAACATATCCATCCTTTTTTGCCTTACTTGCAAAATATGTGTATCTGTTTCTTGCCTGGGATTCTCCGGCAAAGGCTTTTAAAAGATTTTTTTCAGTTTCGCTTCCTTTCAGGTCTGGCATATGTATTATTCTCCCTTTATATTTTTGAGTATTTTATTAAAATCCTTTGTATCACCCAGCATGATACATCCGATTGTTTTACCATTATTATCATTAACTATCTTTTTGTAAACCTTTTCACTGGAAATTATATCTGATTTATAATGGCCGTCAACATCAATATCTCCTGCAGATGCAAGTGCTATGCCGGCCACCTTGAGTATGTTTGAAGGAGGATTATTGACATAATTTGCACTACCGCCGGCCATATTTATGCCTGCCACCCTTCCTTGATCCACGGCTTCTGGCCAGATACAAAAATTAACACCGTCATACTGTGCTGCGTCTCCTGCCGCATAAACATCCTGCAAAGAGGTCTGCATCCGCTCATTCACGACTATTCCACGATCGGTTTTCATGCCGGAATTTCCCACAAGGGAGAGATTGGACCGGACACCGGCTGAAAACAGCACAACATCGGCTTTCAGAATCTCTCCTGATTTCAGGCGAACGCCCTGTACACTGTCCTTGCCAATGATCTCCTCTGTTGCCTGCCCCAGGCGGAACATCAATCCCATATCTTCAAGAAATGCCCTTAACCGATCAGCACCTTCGTAATCAAGCTGTCTTGGCAGCAGTCTATCGAAAAATTCCACAACAGTGACTTTTTTACCCGCCTGCATCATGGCGGCTCCAGCTTCAAGGCCCAGCAGGCCGCCGCCGATGAGTACCATATCCTTTATATTTTTATCAAGCATCAGGAGAGTTTCAGCATCGTCAACGGTTCTAAGGCTGAATACATTTTTTTTATCACTGCCCTTAACAGGAGGAATAAATGAAATACTTCCCGTTGCAAGCAGCAGGCAATCATAGGAATATTCCTTACTTTTATCTGTGAGGGCTTTTTTGCCTTGAAAATCAATTTCCTTTATATTTATCCCGGTTAAAAGATTTATGGCCTGTTCTGTGTGCCAGGCCATATCCTTTAAAATCAAATCATCTTTTTCAATTTTTCCACATAGGTAATCCGGCAGACGAATGCGGCTGTAAAACGGAAGTGTCTCACCTGTAATCAATGTGATGTGTCCGTTTGAGTCGGTTTTTCTGATATATTCCGCAGCAGTGGTTCCTGCCGCACCATTACCGATGATGAGATATTTTTTCATGGGAAGGCTCCTTTTTTTATCATGTTCATCCTGGTAATTTTTAAATCATGGTTCAAACAAAATTTCAAAGAGCTGTTAATCACTTCAACCGTGGCTTTCCGGCCAGGGTTCATTTTGCTTTTCTTCCACAAAAAAGCAGAACCTGTCACAGGTAAGTTCTTTTCCAGAGACGGGGCAGCGAAGAGTCATTTTGTTATCTTCAATATTAATAACTTCCCAGTCTCCCCCCCGCCTTGAACCCTTGATTCTAATCTTCTGGCCCTTTTGAAAAGGATATTGTTTAAATATAGTAAAATTAAAGTTCTTTGAAAGTTCATTCATTGGAGCCCCCTTTGTATATTTTTTATTTGTGAAAGCCTTTGCAAACCCAGGATGACCTTCCTGAGTTGGTGCCGGCAAAACCAATCAAAAGGAATCCTTTGTCAAGGAGCCGTCTTCCAGCAATCGTTTTTTTCTATGTGCCAGCTTTTCTTTTTTTGCCAGTTTTTTTATTTTAAAACCTGAATCCAGTAAAATGCCATAAAGAACACCGCAGGAATCATCTTCCCTTTCATCATTCCCCCTATGGGCGAGGCGAATCATTTTTTCGGCGATTTCAAGAGTTTTTTCAATATTTTCGTCACATTTTTTTTGCAACATGTGATTTAATATCTCCAGTGATTCCCCTACGGTGATTAATGCAGGATTAATGAATTAAACTTTTCCATACATTACCGGGCATCCTTAATTTACCGGTTTGCACTTTCCATATCAACATCCTTTTTGGGAGAATTTTATCCAAAAAAATGTAAACGGCTTTTAAGGTGATATTAAAAATGCCCATTACCGTAATTAAAATTAAACTATCCAGCATCCTTCATTTGAGGCTTTAAACTTTCCATATCCCCGCTTTTTTAGGGATTTTATCCCAAAAAAGTGCAAACTATTTTTGAGGTCATATGAAAGATGTCAACTATCCTTTAAAATATTATATTTACAGGGATATTAAGTTTGCAGTTATCATACCATTATCATATATGTATAATATAAAATATTTTAATGAAACAATTGGAGCCTTAGTTCGGATAAATTGCCAGATTTAAAAAAAATAGCCGTAAGAAAAAAACGACACTCTTTATTTCTACTTTCTTAACTTCGCCATGAGGCTCCCAAAATCAGGAAAAAAGGCCCAAAATTTCCAAATTTTTCTCATTCTCATTGTGAAATCAAACGAAATTTTATGCAACTTATGGAACCCAACAAAGTAGAATTGTCTCCCGCTTTATGCTTTCCCCAGGAAAATCCTATTGTTTGGGGATTTTCATATAGGAAAGTGTAAACTATTTTTAGAGCAATATGAATTATGCCGAAAAAAATAAAAATAATGTCTCAATGTACCATGAGATTTGAAACACCTTTGATCTAATGAGACAGTATTGAAAATAGGAAAAACATATCCCGATACCTGCCGGTTAGAAAAATAATGTTATGGGAATTGAGCATGGGATTGTTTAGCCTGTTTTATAAATTTGGCATAACACTTGCTGTTTTGGGTATTAGAATTTATAATTAGACTCTTAATTTTTCAAATAGACATTTTTAAATTTTTTTCAAGAAAAGGAGATAAAATGGAAAAAAAGATTCTTGAAGCCATGGAAAAAGCAGGAAAGCCGGTAAGGCCAGGAGAAATTGCCAAAACCCTTGACATTGAAAGCAAAGATGTTTCAAAAATAATTGCCAAGCTCAAAAAAACCGGGGAGGTTATATCTCCTAAAAGATGTTATTATTCACTGCCCGACACCTCTACCGGAAACCTCTAATTGATAATTTATTGTATTTAATCTTCTGAAGGAGGATATTATGGATCCTGTTTTTCTTTCCAGGCTTCAATTTGCGGCTGCAACAATGTTCCACTTTCTATTTGTACCCTTAACCCTTGGACTTTCAATCATAATCGCATACATGGAAACCCAGTATGTCAGGACAGGTGATGAAACCTATCTTAGAATGACAAAGTTCTGGGGAAAACTTTTTCTGATAAATTTTGCCGTGGGTGTAGTAACCGGCATTACCCTGGAATTTCAGTTTGGAACAAACTGGTCAAAATACTCGGAATATGTCGGTGATGTGTTTGGCTCACTCCTTGCCATTGAAGCATCTGTGGCTTTTTTCCTGGAATCCACCTTTATTGGAATCTGGATTTTCGGGTGGAAAAAACTCTCTCCCAAGGCCCATGCAGCAGTTATGTGGCTTGTTGCCATTGCAGGCAACCTGTCCGCGGTATGGATTCTAACCGCCAATGGCTTTATGCAGCACCCCGTAGGATATACCATCAGAAACGGAAGAGCTGAAATGACCGATTTCTTTGCCCTTATTTTCAACAAATTCAGTATACTTGAAATACTCCATGTTATACCGTCAGCATGTATACTTGCAGCTTTTTTTGTCATGGGCATCAGTGCCTGGCATCTTTTAAAGAAACAACACATTGATTTTTTCACAAGATCCTTTAAAATCGGCCTGGTTTTCGGACTTGTTTCTTCCGTTGTAACAGCCGGAACAGGCGATTTTCACGGCACCCATGTGGCCGAAGTTCAGCCTGCAAAGCTGGCTGCCATGGAGGCCCACTGGGAAACCCAGACCCATGCCCCCATTGTGATGTTTGCCATTCCAGATGAAGATTCAGGAAAAAACCTTGTTGAGTTTGGTTCGCTTCCAGGGCTTCTAAGCTTTCTTGGATACCATGACTTCAACGCAACCGTAAAGGGAATCAACGACTTTCCAGAAGATGAAAGACCCCCTGTCTTTATTACATTTGTAGGCTTTAGAACCATGGTAGGTCTAGGAACCCTGTTTATTTTTCTTACCGTCTACGGCTGGTTCAGGAGAGACAAACTGCTTGAATCCCCCAAATATCTCAAAATCATGCTGTACTCCATTCCACTGCCTTACATTGCCATTGAAATGGGCTGGGTGCTGTCAGAGGTAGGCCGTCAGCCCTGGATCGTTTACGGCCTGATGAGAACATCGGAGGCTGCCTCACCTGTGGCAGGATATCAGGTTATGCTCTCCCTTATTGCTTTTATAGTAATTTATGGATTTTTAGGGGCAGTGGGCTTTTATCTTATTGCTAAGAATGCAGCAAAGGGGCCTGTACCTGAGAGCGTAAAATAATTTATGAAATTTGCATTTATCTTGATCTTCAATATAGATAGTGTAATAAAAATAATACAGGAGTGAACAATTATGATTTTGCAAACAATATGGTTTTTTCTGTGGGGCCTCTTGTGGGCTGTCTTTTTCATGACAGATGGTTTTGATTTCGGCGTGGGAACCCTTTACCCCTATCTTGGCAAAACCGAGGATGATAAACGGTCAATGATAAATTCAATAGGGCCCTTTTGGGACGGCAATGAAGTCTGGCTCATTACAGCAGGCGGCGTGACCTTTGCTGCTTTCCCAAAGGTATATGCCGTTATGTTTTCCACCCTTTATACACCCCTTTTATTAATCCTCTTTGCTCTGATTTTACGGGGTGTGGCTTTTGAGTTCAGGGGGCAAATAGACAGTCCCGGCTGGAAAAAATTATGGGATGCCTGTATATTCATTGGAAGCTTTGCACCGGCACTGCTTTTCGGCGTAGCCTTTGCCAACATTTTCAGGGGTATCCCCTTTGATGCCCAGGGACTTTACCATGGAAATATTTTAATGCTTTTAAATCCCTACGGCCTTATGGGAGGTCTTTTGTTTCTGTTGCTTTTCATGGTGCATGGAGCAAACTGGCTTGCCATTAAAACCGATGGAGACCTGAAGGACAGAGTCACAACGCTTGCAAATAAAATCTGGCTGATTCTTGTACCTGTTGCAGTGATTTTTTTAATTGCCACCAGGTTTGCCACCCGTCTTTATGACAACTATATGGAATACCCGCACTTTGTAATAGTTATTGTTGCATCGGTTGCCGGTCTTTTTGCCATAAAGTATTATCTAATAAAACAGGATTATTTCAAATCATGGTGTGCGTCCGCAGTAACCATTGTAAGCTGCACCTTTTTTGGAGTATTAGGTCTTTTCCCAGCCCTTTTTCCTTCGCTCCTTAATCCAGCCCATACTCTTACGGCATTTAATGCATCATCAAGCCCTCTGACTCTGAAAATCATGCTGGCCGTTGTCGTTATTTTTATTCCTGTGGTCATCGGATATCAGATGTGGGCATACAGGCTCTTTAGCGGCAGATTGACAAAAGAAGAAATGGAATATTGAGGGTGACAAGATGAATATTGACAGGATCGTTTTTGCCCTGGCCGGCGCTATGATTATACTGAGCGTCATCCTTGCCGTTTCCCACAGTATACACTGGTTATGGTTTACAGCCTTTGTAGGAGCAAATCTAACCCAGGCCGCGTTTACCGGCTTTTGTCCCTTAGCTGTTGTTCTAAAGCTCATGGGTATTAAATCTGGAAAAGCATTTTAATCTTATAATAAGTTACAGAAAGCTTGCGAAAAAAACGCAAGCAAAATTGGTATCTTTCAAAATACCTTAAAAGTAGTTTACACTTTTAAGTGTAAATCGGCAAATGAAGGATGCCGTAAAATTATTAATTAAACATAAGTTAAGGAGAAAAGAATTATGGATAAATATGTATGTGATCTTTGTGGTTATGTGTATGACCCTGCTGCCGGTGATCCAGATAATGGAATTGATCCTGGAACAAGCTTTGATGACCTTCCCACTGACTGGACATGCCCAATTTGCGGAGCTGAAAAAGACGATTTTTCCAAGGCATAAAAAAAAGGGATGTTGTCGTGTGTCTGACAACATCCCTTTTTTTGTGTTTATTCCATTTTATCAGTTGGCAAGCTCTTTTTGCAGCCACTCTTTTACTTCGCCTTCAACCGCAAAAACACCTTTATGATGCCCCGATGTTTCAATAAATTTCTTTTCAAGTCTTTCAGGAAGTCTAAATGTAGCCAGATCCTCTGAATCAAATCCCCTGCGCCTGACAAGGCTCACTATGGGCGGGTTCTTCCAGGTATTTATAACAAAATATACGGTTTCATTGTTGTTATCCCTGGAATTGTAGTAGGACAGATCCCGAAGGGGCCCCCATTCAAGATGAAGGGCAATGGCCTCTTCCGGTGTCATCTCCCAGTCAACGGAATTAACTATGTTTAATTCATTTTTTATATCTTCAAGTCTCATATATTACCTCCGAAATTAAATATTGTAAAAGTCAATAGCCCTGCTATAATATTCATGGTATGGTAACTTCCATCAACCTGTTTAAAAATCAGAACATATGAAAGATGCCTATATTTTTACTTTATCTATATGTATTTAATTAGGAAGCAATTTACATGCCATATTTATCAAATAGTTTTCAACATAGTATACCCCAACACTAATATAATGTTCTACAGTTGTAGGATCATTTCAAATCATCATTTTCATAGCGAGCAGATATCCAGGGTTTAAGAATGGGCTACGAAAGAATCAGTAATTGATGTAATATTCAAGCCTACCTTCTCGCGGCCGGATTGAACAACTTTTATGAAGATATCTCAAATAAAAAATTTACAAATGATTCTTTTTGTACAGCTACAACCTGGAATTGAAACCGAATTAAAAATTAAAACTTACCCCGACTCGGAAATTCCGCCCGCGGGAGGGAAAACCGATCTCCTCTTCATAATCCTCATCAAAAAGATTGTTTACTTCCGTATAGACACTGTACATATTCTTGAATGACTTCGAAATCCTGGTGTTCACGATAAAGTAATCATCGGTTTTAACAGCTTCATCATCGGGGTATTTTGTTGTCGGAAGACTGTCATAAACGCCATCTGCGTAAATCCCCTGCATGTCCACCATTACCAGAACTTTGGGAATAATAGCATTGAACCCCACACCGAATTTGTTTTCAGCGACACCGATCACATCATCGGTCACCTTTTTATCACTTTCATCTTCGGCATCGATATAGGTATAGTTCAAATTCATCTTGAAATACTTGCAAAAAACAATATCCATGGATGTTTCAAACCCCAGCATGGATATCTCTTCCATGTTGTCATACACTTCAACACCGGTGTAGCTGTCCTCGTAATAATCACGGGATATCCAGTCGGAAATATCATGATAAAAACCGGAGAAATCAACAGTTACCCGATTTCCGAAAATCCGGGTTAGCCCCAGCGTATAGTTGGTGGTTTTTTCAGCGGAAAGCTCGGTATTGCCCCCCTGGGATGAATACAGCTCAAACAGGGCTGGAAATCTTGTTTTCCGGGCCACTGAACCGTAGAAAGTGGTCTGCTCCAGGTCCCAGGTAAAGCCGATCATGGGGTTAAAATCATCCATGGTATCTGGTGTGTCATGATCTACCTGGCCAACGAGATAGTCGTCATCGTCAAATTCATAATCTTCAGCGTCATCCACCTTAAACCAGTCATAGGAAACCCCGGCATACAGGGTCAGCCCGAAATCGGTAAAAAATTTCTGCTCAGTACCAATGGATCCGGTATAGGAGACATATTCATTATAGGGTAGAGCCTCACCGCTTCTGTCCTCATGGGTATCTTGTCTGTAGTGCAGGGATACTGCTCCGGCATGGGACTCTGCCAGTGAAAAATCCGCAAACAGGGAGCCGCCGTAAAAATGATCCTTGTATGAAGATTTTGAAATCTCAGTTTCATAATCAGGACCGTCATAGGAAACATACTCGTCCTCGTGATTATGGTAAAAGAGCTTGCCCCTGAAGGTCAGATGATCTGAGAGAAACTGTTTTCCGCTCAGGTCCACACCCCAGTCCGTATAATCCTCAAACCTTGCAAATGTTGAAAAACCTGCATCATCACCGCTGGTTTCAAATATTTTATATTCATCGGTGGATGGCGGATGGCCGAATTCAGAATCCATGATATGAAAACTGACAAAATACTCAGAATCCTGTGACGGGGTGATACCGGCCCGGGCCCAGAAACGATCATTTTGAGAATCCGAATTTTCACGAAAGCCGCCATCCTCATGGATGCCGTCTACATTAGGCATCCATTTTTTCATGGCCGTTGCCGTTTTAGGTTCAAAAGCATCGGAAAGCCGCCACCCGTCAGTCTCTTCATGTGAATAACTCAGCCAGTAATTAACGGCTCCTATCTGATTGCCGTGGGAAAGCTCGGTTTTGTAAGTATCCCTTTCACCGATTTCCCCTTTAAAGCTGAAACTGGGCTTTTCAGTCCCCTGTTTGGTGATAACATTAATGACGGCCACCTGAGCATTGGCGCCATAGAGAACGGACGGTGCGTTCTTTGTTATCTCGATTCTGGAAATAATACCCACGGGAATCTGATCCAGGTTGAGTTTTCCGTAATAGGTTTCATAATAAGGTATGCCGTCAATGAGAAAAAGGCTTTTTTCCTGGGAAAATCCATGCACACTGATCTCAGGCTCATTTTTGATGCCCCGGGTCACGGTGATGCCCGGCGCAAATTGCAAAACATCAGCCACCGTCTTGCTGTTGGTGGCTTCTATCTGTTCTACGGTGATCGTCTCGGAAATACCGATATCGGATATATCGGCGTTTTCTCCTGTCACAACAATCTCACCCAGGGTAAAGGTATCGGGCGACGGAGCCTCTGCCGCAAAAAGATTCCCGCCAAATAAACCAAGAAAAAAAATCCCGACCAGCAAATAACGTCCAAACATCGTGTTTTCCTCCTTCTCCTTTTAATCCTTTTAAAAATTAGGTTTTCGTTCCGACTTTATTTTAAAAGATTATACAGAACATGATATACTGTTATTTTGGTTAATTATTGTCAAGTATATTTTAAATTTAACCATCTAAAAGAATAATATAACCTTTAATAACTATAAATAATCACTAATTAGGTCTATTAAAAAGTCTTTATGAGTGCCTTTAAACATAGGGCTATCATTTTTAGATTGTGGCGGCAAGCTGCCATAATCGCTACACACATTTTCCATCAGCTTTGTGTTTTCATATCAATTCACCAAAATTTATGTTATTTTTAGAAATTATAAGTTTCTATCATTTCATATTAACTATTATATTGACATGATCCTACCTGGTTTAATATAACATCCATGCTTAAAACAAATACATGAAGACTTTTATACAAATCAGGGGCAAAAATGCTTGAAATAATCAAACTGAAACCCGTTCTTACCAAAACCTTTCAGGGTTTGCTGATAATCCTGTTTTTACTGTTTTTCATACATGAAAGCGCCATGGCCGACACGCAGCGCACCATTATGGACATGGCCGGACGCCGGGTCAATCTTCCCGATAAGGTCAGCCGGATCATTCCCACATTCAAACCGGTTACCCTGTGCCTCTTATCCCTGGGACTCCAGAACAAAATAGTGGGCATAGATTCCCATTCCAAAAGAGACAAACTGACACGAGCTGTTTTTCCCGAGGTTTCAAGCTTAAAGGGGGTCGGCAGCAAATCCACCGGGCTTAATTTTGAAACCATTGTTTCTCTAAAACCGGACCTTGTTGTGCTTTACGCCCAGAAAGACGGGACAGTCCTTGCCCATCGCTTAGAGAACCTGGGCATTGCGTCCATAATTATCTTACCGGAAAGTTTTGAAAATATTCAAAAATCTCTTGAAGTGATTGCCATGGCAGCGGGCCTGCCCCAGCGGGCGAAAAAAGCCGTGAAGGTTATGGACGACATGCTGGCCCAGGTAAAGGAGAGGATCAAAACAATTCCCTTGTCAAAACGGAAAACCGGGTATTTTGCGTCTTCCCGGGGACTTTTCAGCACTGCGGCCGGTAATATGCTCCAGGACGACATCATGTCCCGGGCCGGGATCATTAATGTGGCCCATGCACTCAGGGGATATTTTCAGGACATCTCTCCGGAACAGTTTATCACCTGGAACCCGGATATTTTAATTTTCTCCCGAAGTCTCGGCGACCGCGCAATGGAAAGGCTCAGTGATCCTGCATTAAGCCGGGTTCAGGCTGTGCGGACAAAAGCAGCCTACCGGTTCCCCTGCAACCTTGCCCCATGGGATTTTCCCTCGCCCTTGTCAGCCCTGGGCACCATCTGGGTGGCGAAAAAAGCCTATCCCGATCTTTTTGCCGATACTGACATGATAAAACAAAGCGATTTGTTTCATAAGAAACTTTTCGGCAAAACCTTTCAGGAGATGGGCGGGCTTCTCAATGATGTCTTATACCAGGAAACTTCCAATTGACCGCTATTCCACCTTATCCTTTAAAAAAATTTTCCAGGACACTCCCGGTTTTATGTGCATTGCTGGCCCTGCTGTTTTTCAGCGCGCTTTTGTCGGGCCGGTTTAAAATTAGTATTTCCGAAATCAGCTCCATCCTGTCGAGCCTGGTGACCGGAAACACCCTTTCCCCGGATCTGATTTCCAAAAAACTGGTTTTTCTGTGGATACGACTGCCGCGGTGCATCATGGCGGTTATGGTGGGCACAGGCCTGTCGGTGTCAGGCGCTGTTTATCAGGCCCTGTTCAGAAATCCACTGGTATCCCCTGACATTCTCGGGGTGGCGGCAGGTTGCACATTTGGTGCGGCCCTGGGGATTATTATGCCTGGTGATTCTTTTTACCTGGTGCAGGCAATGGCTTTTATTTTCGGCCTTCTGGCTGTGTCCATGGCTGTAGGCATTGCCCGCCTTATCTCAATAAAGCCTGTTATTATAATGGTTCTGGCAGGCATGGTGGTGCTCTCTTTTTTCAATGCCCTGCTCATGATCCTCAAATACTTTTCAGATCCCTATGATGAACTTCCGGGCATTGTTTTCTGGATCATGGGAAGCCTTACCCGGGTCACCTGGAGCGACCTTTACATTACCGCTCCGGTAACCTGCTTTGGTCTCGGGCTGTTCATGTTGCTCCGCTTCAGGCTCAACATCCTCTCGCTGGGGGATGTCCAGGCCCAGTCACTGGGGATGAACCCTGCCCTCTTCAGGCTGATGCTGATCATTGCCAGTTCTTTCATGGTAGCCCTTACCGTGGCCACCTGCGGTCAAATTTGCTGGATCGGCCTGATTATTCCGCATATGGCCAGAACCCTGGTAGGCCCCGAACATGAGAACATGCTTCCCGTAACGGCCATGCTGGGGGCTATTTTCATGCTGGCGGCAGACGGCGCCGCCCGGTCCGTCACCGCAGCCGAGATTCCGGTGGGCATCATCACGGCCCTCACCGGAGCACCGATTTTTGCCTTTTTGTTATACAAAAACAGGGGAAGTGGATGGCTGTAAAACTCGAATGCAACAGCGTCAGCTTCCGATACGGCAAAACCGATATTCTCCACGATATCTCGTTTTCCGTTGAATCCAGCTCTTTTTGTGCCATTCTCGGCCGAAACGGTTCGGGGAAAACCACCCTGCTCCACTGTCTCAACGGCATCCACAAACCCCATGGGGGGAATATCTGCATCAACGGCAAAACCATTGCATCCATGACCCGGAACCAGGTCGCCAGACATGTGAGTCTCGTACCACAAGAACACCTGGAAATTTTTCCCTTCAAGGTGATCGATGTAGTGGTCATGGGCCGGGCCCCGTTTATCGGAATGACCCGGACGCCCACATCTAAGGATTATGATCTGGCCCTTAGAGCGCTTACAAGCCTCAATGCCAGGAGACTGGCCACCTGTAATTTCAACAGGATCTCCGGAGGTGAAAGACAGATTGCCATGCTGGCCTGCGCCCTTGTCCAGACCAGTGAGATCATGCTCTTGGACGAGCCTACCAACCACCTTGATTTTAATAACCAGTACCATCTTTTATCCAAAATCAAACAACTGTGTAAAACCTGTAAAACCAGCGTCATCGCATCCATGCATGATCCCAATATGGCCATATTGTTTGCTGATTTCATCGTCATGGTGAAAAACGGAAAAATAATTGCCCGGGGACCGGCTGCCCATATCATGACCAAACCCAATATCGACGCCCTGTATGAAATAGATACGGCCCCCGTTAAAATTTCTAAAAACCGGCATTTTTTTCTACCCGGGGAGATAATCAATGAATGAAACCCCAAATCCCATAGCTGGAAGGCCTCAAAAAACCAATAAAAAAGAGCATGCACTCCCAAACTTTGACTTTTCCGGCAGGACAGAGACTTTTCAGAAAATCAAAGCTGGCCCCCCAGATCCGGCCTGCCGCCGCATAATCCTCACAGGATCTGTCCGGTGCGGCAAATCAACCCTTGCGGAAAAACTCATTCACCGATTGAAAGAAAAAAATATCACCATGGCCGGTATCCTTGCCCGGGGCCTGTGGAAAAATAATCAACGGGAAGGATTTGATCTGATGGATATCCGAACCGGCAGGCTCACCCCCCTGGCAAGACGCTCTGCTGCATTGGAAATCCAGAACAGGAACAAAATTCCCTTTTCGTTCTTTGAACAGGGCATTAATGCGGGCTATGATGCCCTGAGCGTTACTGCGTGTAAAAACTCATCGGTCATCATAGTGGATGAAATCGGCAAACTGGAAGCAAGGGGCCTGGGATGGGCCCCCTGCCTTTCCCCTTTGCTGGCCATTGCCAGGGCCCTTCATATATGGATTGTCCGGGAAAATCTGGTCGATCAGATATGCAGTATCTGGCCAGTTGACCAGACCACCGTCATCCATGCCGCTGCCCCCGATGCACTTTTAAACCTGATAAACGCCTGTGTAAAGGAGTCGTAAAATGCCGCCGGCCATCCTGCCATATTTGTACTATAGTGTTTGCACCTTATTTTCCATCGCGATTGTTTTACTGCTGACCCGCAAAGAATCATGGGCAAGGGGCTCCATGATCGCCGGAACCGTTATCGCGGGAACAGGGGTTGTGATCCTCATCATTACCCAGCGAAGACTACCCTTGTACGGTGCCTTTGAATCCACCTTTTATATTCTTCTAATTGTTTCCATGCTGGAAATTTTATCGACCCACTTGGAGGAAACTGCCCATATAAGGGGCAGAATAAGTCTGTTTACCTGCATCGCCATTGTGGTGATTCTAATCATGGAAATCAATAAACCCATTGAATTCAATGATGATTTTTATATGTATGGCAATATCTGGGTCAATTTATTTTTTAACCTCAGGCTCATGGCCGCGGCCTTTTTCATCCATGGAGCAATTCTTTTAAATGCAGCGGCATGGGAACGGCCCGATAAAAGGCCTGAAAGTGGAGCAACAGATTGCAGATACCGACAGAAAAAAGTTCTCTACCAGGCCCGGAATATTCTTTTAACCGGCATTGTCATCTACCTAACCAGTGAATGGTCTGGATCATTATGGTGCCTCAACTGGCTGGGGGATTCCTGGCGGTGGAGCAGGGGATTTTTTAAGGCGGCAATTATTTTTCTGCTGGTCATGACCAGCTTTCATCTGCCCCCCTCTCTTTCCAAATCACCCAGGATCCGGGCAATCATCGGTTCCTTTCCGGCACTGTTTATCATATGGATGATTTTTGTTCACTGAAGGGAGAAACACTATAGTCAGAAATTTTCTGTTTTACAACCATATATGGTATTCAGTAACGGTGTAAAACCATACATGAAGTATGGAAAACGACTCACGAGGGAAAAACCATGATTCAAAAGATAGCCTCCATCAAACTCACATTTTTTTCATTGGTTCTTATGGTGATGTTAATGGGCATGGGTGTTGTTCTCAGCCTTTTTCCTGCCTACACCGATGCCATCGAACAGATGAACCAGACCATCGTTTACCACTGGATATTAAGCGCCTGGCATGAAAACCCTCTGTTAACGATCTGGGTCCTGCTGGTAACGGTTTCCAGTGCTGTTTTATTCATCAACACCGCCTGTTGCTCTATGACCCTTCAACTGCGTACCGCTTTAAAAACAGCCAGTATCCAGCGCTGGGCTTTTTTTGTTATCCATTTTCTGTTTCTCATGGTCCTGGCATGTCACGGCATCACCATGGTCACCGGTCACAAGCAGGATAATATTCAGCTTTACCCGGGACAGTCCCATAGATTTGGTGACAATTACCGCATTGATATGGTAGATGTTACCTTTGCCGATGATCCAAAATTCCTGACCATGAACCGCAAAAAAAGCCGGCACCTGATGACACGGGAAAATATTCATCCAAAACTGAATTTCGCAGATATCAACCTGTTTAAAAACGATTGTAAACTGGATTCACAACGGGTCTTCATGCTCCAGCCCATGCGTTACAGATCCCTACGGATCACCGTCACAAAATTCGTTGCCAAACCTCAAAAAGGACTACAGACCGCCGGCGTAAACCTGTCCGTCACCCGTAATATTTTCACGTCGTTCTTTTTCACCGTATACGCCCTTATGATTATTACACTGGCCTGTTTTGTCGCCATCACCTGGAAACCGAGAAAACAGAAGCCATAGCCATGCATAAAACAATTACCTGCCGATCCTGACACACGCCATCCATTGTCCAAGAAATCTTTGGGAAATCTCCTGAATCCTGTCCGATTCCCAGGAGATTGTTAAAACGCTTTACTTCGGATTGTTTCATGGTATACTCCTTCTATAACCGACATGGCCGGAGCATAGTTATTGCTACCTCGTATTGGAGAACCCATAGATTATGCTAGGGCTTAAAAGTTATCACCAACCAAAGAATACAGCATTTTCAGATGCTTTTTTAAAAATTCATAGGTAAATAATGGATGTTTATGAGAAAAATACTACTAAAATAATACATGGCGATTCCATTGATATCCTTAAAAATTATATCAAAAATAATTCTGTAGATCTCATTTTTGTAGATCCGCCTTATAATATAGGTAAAAAGTTTGCAAATTTTATAGACAAGTGGCCATCAGATGAAGATTACGCCGAATGGTGTTATAAATGGATAGATATTTGTATCAAAAAATTAAAACAAAATGGCTCTATGTATATAATGTCAAGTACACAAGCAACTCCATATCTTGATCTATATATAAGAAAAAAAATGTCAATTTTATCCAGAATTATTTGGAGTTATGATAGTTCGGGGGTACAGGCAAAGAAATACTATGGTTCTCTTTGGGAGCCTATCTTGTTTTGCGTAAAAAATAAGAATGAATATACATTTAACGCTGATGCAATATTGGTTGAAGCAAAAACTGGAGCAAAAAGAAAATTGATCGACTATCGGGGGGTTACTCCAAAACCTTATAATACAAAGAAAGTACCAGGCAATGTTTGGGAATTTCCCAGAGTGCGTTACAGAATGAATGAGTATGAAAACCATCCTTCACAAAAGCCAGAAGCTCTTTTAGAAAGAATCATTAAAGCAAGCTCTAACGTTGGCGAGCTTGTTTTAGATCCTTTTGCAGGAACATTTACAACATGCCAAGTTGCTAAAAAGCTAAATAGAAGGTCGATTGGAATTGAATTACAAGAAGAATATATAAAAACAGGACTGAGAAGGCTAAACATTACCAGTGAGTATAATGGTGAAAAATTAATTCCATTGAAAAAAACTTATAAAAGAAAAAATGGGATAACACGAACTAATAAATATAGATCATGTGAGGAAGAGCAAACCAGAATCTTATCAAATAGTACAAGTGGTAAGCAGATGGTATTATTTGATTATGGAGCATGACTTTACACCGGCAATTATAAATATTGTCAAAAAATATTTTCCTGAAATACATGATGATATATTTGAAAAAAGCTATCTTATACGCTACTTGAACTTCAAAACAAAATCTGCAAGTAGAGGAAGTAAATCAAGGGGCTCATTTGCAAACCATTATGCTGTTTTTGTTCTTGTAGAAGATTATATCAATAAAGGATTTTTAGACAATGAAATGGCATATTCTGATTATGATGGGGCAATTTACACAGAGCTATTGAATAGGATGCGAAAATTACCGTTCGGCCGAAAATTACAAAATCATGCTTTGAATAATCGAATGAATGATGAGTTTAAAAAATTTTTCCCAGATGTACCCCACCAACCAATCATTCGCGATCTTAAAACAAAAAGGTATTGGATCAATGATAATTTATTGAAAATTAAAGTAGGCGACAAACATGTCAATATCGCAAATTGTATCATTGAAATCATAAATACCTATGTCGAAGCAAAAAAGTCAGCATTTAAAAGCTTTATAGACTATTCAACAAAACTATCCCTTTTAGCCCGTGATGATGTAAAAAAAGCTATTGAGTTTATTAATGAACAAATTCAGCCGAACATTGACGCAAGAATATTTGAAATTGTTAGCTATGCGATACTTAAATCTCACTATGCTGATACAATCTTATATTGGGAGTGGAGTCATGATGAATTACACGAAGAGAATTTAAAACTTTATAAAACCGGTCGGACAAATGCCAATGATGGCGGTATTGATTTTGTAATGAAACCTTTGGGTAGGTTTTTTCAGGTAACGGAAATATTAGATTTCAAAAAATATTTTTTAGATATTGATAAAATTCAACGTTATCCAATTTCATTTGTTATTAAATCAGAAATGTCAGAGAAAGAAATTCTTAAACATCTTGAAAACAATGCTCATGGGATGTATGGCATAAAAGCTGTTGTCAAAAGGTACATGGAGTCAATTGAGGAAATAATCAATATACCAAAATTAAATTCAATTTTTTCTGAACAGGTTTCAAATGGTAAAGTTCAAGAAATCATGGAAGAAATTGTGATTCAAAGCAGAGTGGAATTCAATTATGTCTAAATTAGCCCTAAAAAATTGCTCAAACCAGCTACTGAAACCAGAGGACGCTGATCCGAGGCGTGTTGACGCGGCAGGTTAGCTCCGCATAGTCAGGCAGAATTTTTAAATGAAACAATTTCTAAATAAAATACAGCATAGTCTGGTATTCAAGCTGATCCTCATCATGGGGTGCGTATGCCTGATTGCCATTGCAACCTGGGCCTATTTCAGCATAAATTACCAGAAGATAAAATCCATTGATGATACCACGGACATTGCCGACCGCATAAGAAAGACAATACGGCTCGGCACCCACTATTCCATGATGCTCAACTCCAGGGATGATATTAATCAGATCATAAAAAACACCGCCAACCAGCGGAGCATAGAGAATGTCCGAATCACCAACAAGGATGGTTATATTAAATTCTCCAATATTACCTCTGAAGTTGACCAGATGCAGACAAAGGACTCCGAGTCATGTGTTGTATGCCATAAAATGAATCCCCCGCTGGTACAAATACCTCTCCTTGACAGGCGCAGGGTTTTCACATCCCCCAAGGGAGAAAAACTTCTCGGCATCATCACCCCCATCTACAATGAACCAGGGTGCTCTGAAAAATGTCACTTTCACAACGAATCACATCAGGTATTAGGCTCCCTTGATGTGGTAATTTCACTAAAGGAAACCGAGGCGGAAATATTAAAGTATAAAAAAAGCATTTTCCTCTAAAATCGGCCTGGTTTTCGGACTTGTTTCTTCCGTTGTAACAGCCTGAACAGGCGATTTTCACGGCACCCATGTGGCCGAAGAAGTTCAGCCCGCAAAGCTGGCGGCCATGGAGGCCCACTGGGAAACCCAGACCCAGCCCCCCATTGTGATGTTTGCCATTCCAGATGAAGATTCAGGAAAAAACCTTGTTGAGTTTGGTTCGCTTCCAGGCCTTCTAAGCTTTCTTGGATACCATGACTTCAACGCAACCGTAGAGGGAATCAACTACTTTCCAGAAGATGAAAGACCCCTGTTTTTATTACATTTGTAGGCTTTAGAACCATGGTAGGTCTTGGCACCCTGTTTATTTTTCTTACTGTCTACGGCTGGTTCAGGAGAGACAAGCTGCTTGAATCCCCCAAATATCTCAAGATCATGCTGTACTCCATTCCACGGGGCCTCTTGTGGGCTGTCTTTTTCATGACAGATGGTTTTGATTTCGGCGTGGGAACCCTTTACCCCTATCTTGGCAAAACCGAGGATGATAAACGGGCAATGATAAATTCAATAGGGCCCTTCTGGGATGGCAATGAAGTCTGGCTCATTACAACAGGCGGGGTTACCTTTGCTGCTTTCCCAAAGATATCAGATGTGGACATACAGGCTTTTTAGCGGCAGATTGACAAAAGAAGAAATGGAATATTGAGGGCGACAAGATGAATATTGACAGGATCGTTTTTGCCGTAGCCGGCACTATTATTATACTGAGCGTCATCCTTGCCGTTTCCCATAGTATATACTGGTTATGGTTTACAGCCTTTGTAGGAGCGAATCTAACCCAGGCCGTTTTTACCGGCTTTTATCCCCTGGCTCTTGTTCTAAAGCTCATGGGCATTAAATCTGGAAAAGCATTTTAAGATATTATAAGTTATAGAAAGCTTGCGAGAAAAAAACCGCAAGTAAAATTATTAATTAAACATAAGTTAAGGAGAAAAGAATTATGGATAAATATGTATGTGATCTTTGTGGTTATGTGTATGACCCTGCTGCCGGTGATCCAGATATCCTGGAACAAGCTTTGATGACCTTCCCGCTTACTGGACATGCCCAATTTGCGGAGCTGAAAAAGACGATTTTTCCAAGGCATAAAAAAAAAGGGGATGTTGTCTTGTTTTTGACGACATCCCCCTTTTTTGATGAGATGAAACGATGTGAGCCCAGTCCCGAAAATTTAATGAAACGGATAAAAAGGCAAACTGACTAATCCTCTTGCGACATAATACACCCTAATTTTGTAGGAGGATAGGCCATTTTTGTGAACTTCTATATTCCTTTATTGACGTACGTTTTCAAGTTTTGTATATCTACCATTGTCGAAAACGAGTTAAAGGAGGGTGGTTCTTGTGAAACTTTTTAAATCCCTGTGGGTATTGATTATATTAATTATCATATCATTTTCAGGTTTATCATGCTCAAATCATACTCAAAACAGTTCCGGCATGATGAAACCCATAAGTGTTGAAAATCTCAATACCGACAGCTCTGAATCATCGGAATTCACCCTTGGTCCAGGCGATAAGATCAGCGTCAGTGTCTGGAGAAATAGTGATCTTGACAGGTCACTAACTCTTGACCCTTCGGGAAAAATACGAATGCCCCTGGCAGGAGAGCTAAATGTTTCAGGTATGAGTGTTTCAGACTTAAATAAAGAAATTACTGCACGATTATCAAAATATATTTCCGATCCATTTGTGGATATCAATGTAACATCAATAGCCAGCCGCAAGGTGCATATTATGGGTGAAGTAAAATCGCCTGGAACTTTTTCCTATACAGATCAGCTCCCTGTGTGGGAAGCTGTTTCAAAAGCAGGCGGTTTTACGGATGATGCCAATATGAGCAATCTTCTTCTTGTCAGGATAAAAGAGGGCAGGACCATGGTTTCCGCCCTGGAGCTGGATTTTAAAAAAATTTTCAAAAATGGCATAATAACAAGCGATTACTATTTAACAAACGGGGATATTCTTTATATTCCTGAAACAAATATTGCCGGCATAGAAAAATTCATGAACCGTTTGAATAGTATTATAAGTCCAATAAATACAATTGAAAGAAGTATATATCTTGCTCCTGACGTAATAGATATTTTGTCAGGTAAAGGTGTAGACAGAGATGTAGTTGTATCACAGTGAAATTGTTTTTTGGGAGAAACTGAATAAATTGCTGAGACCTAATAGCGCCAAGGCATTGATAAAAATAGGTGAAGACAGATAATATGGAGTTTAAAATAATCTGGGATATTACCTGGCGCAGAAAATGGATTATTCTTCAAGGTTTTGTTACGATATTTTTTATTATTGTAGCCGGCTCTTTTCTTTTACCCGTCAAATATGAATCAAAATCAATTATTCTTTTTGAAAAATCTACTACAGGCCCATCCCTGTGGACAAATATCGGTCTTGAGATCAATAAAGCTGCAACAACTAATGCTGATGATTATTCATTGGAAAATAATATTGCAATAGCCACTTCAAAACCCATCCTGAATACACTTATTTCAAATCTTAAGTTATCAGACAGCAGAGGAAACTTGCTGAAGCCGGATGATATTGCGGATCCAGGACTTTTAAAAAAAATTTCCAAAGATCCCTTCATAGAAGTCGAGGCTGTGGATGATACTGATTTATTTGAAATCATATCAACCTCAACTAATCCTGATGAAGCTGCCATGATTGCCAATACTATTGCAAAAGAGTGTATTAACTACAACTTGAGGCTTAAAAAAGATGAGTTTGAAAAGGCAGAGCTTTTTATCGTAAATAATTTAAAAACAGCCAGGGAAAAATACATCATGGCTCTTAATGCTGTAAAAACATTCAGCAAAGAACAAAAGAGCCTTGATGTGAAAACGGAAACAACCAATGCCGTCAGCAGAATATCAGAGCTGATGAAAGAAAAACAGGAAACAATAATAGAACTATCAGAAGCCCAGGCCGGAATAAATGAGCTGCAAAAGCAGCTTAACGAGCAAGACCAGTACAATGTCCTTGGGACTACCTCTGATGGAAACAATTATATTGAGGAACTTAGAACCAATATAATTAATTATGAAATGGAGCTTGAAGAAGCATTGGTTGAGAAGAGAAAAGACCATCCTGATGTTAAAATACTTGAGCAGAAGCTGAAAAAAGCCAGGTCGGAACTCAATCATGAAATTCTTTTATCAAAGCAGTATTCCACGGAATTGCTTAAACAAAAAAGAGCTCTGGCTGTTCTGAAGGTGCATCTCACAGGTCTGAATAAAGACATTGATGTCAATATGAGCGAATTTTCTTCTATGTCAGAAAAAAACTATATGAATGCACAGTTGCAGCTTGATATAGAAGTTAATGAGGGACTGTATCAGTCAATGCTGGAATATCTTTATCAGATCAGGATTGCTCAAACATCCATTTTTTCTGATCTTAGGGTTATCGAGGAGGCATCAGCTCAGGATATTGATGATCCGGAGAGCCCCAGCAGGGTATTGTACTCTCTGGCGGGAATTTTTTTAGGTTTGATCTGGGGATTTACATTGGGTTTTTTTCTGGAGTATATGGATGAAACTATCAAAACCCGGGAGGATATTAAAAAATTAGGGGCCAATCTACTGGGTATGGTTCCAAAATTCAGACAAAAAGGTTATCTGTTGATAGCTGGAAAATCATCAAGGGGTTATCTTAATCGGGATCATCTTACCGAGGTGTATAGATCAATCAGAAACAGCATCGACTTTTCCTGCTATGACAAACCAATAAACACTCTTTTGGTAACGAGCCCGGAAAATGGTGAAGGGAAGACAACTACCGCTCTAAATCTTGCAATTTCAATGACTTATCAAGATAAAAATGTGCTTGTTTTTGATGCAGATTACAGAAATCCAAAAGTTCATGAGATTTTTGGCCTTAAAAATGATATTGGCAGTACAAATGTCCTTACAAAGCAGGCAGATATAAACGAAGCCCTTCAGAAATCAGGTATTGATAAATTAAGTGTTTTAACAACCGGGCCCATTTCTTCTGATCCGGCGCGGTTAATTGAATCTGAAAAAATGAAAGAATTAATCAATGATCTTTCAAGCATTTTTGACATGGTTGTCATGGATTCATCATCAATCATGGCCTTTAATGATGCTGTTATACTTGGACGCATTGTGGACGGTGTTGTTTCCATAGCCGAATGCAGCAGGGAAACTTATCTTGTCTTTAACCAGGCAATGGAAAATTTTACCAAGGCAGGCATCAAACCTATAGGTATTGTACTAAACAGATTTCGTTAGATTAGAAGAAGATTGGAATTTGTTGAAAAAACTAAAATATGTGGTGAGTGTTTAAATGTTAATAGTTAAAGACCTGGCCTTAGTATTCTTCTGGGGGCCTTTCAGACTTGTCGTAAAAATGTTTCCTGTAAAAATTGCTTTTTTTTTAGCTAAAATCATTGCCTGTGTTTTTTTTATATTCTTCCGGCGTGATCTTGTTGAAATAGTTCAAGAGAATTTTAAACCCGAGGATAAGAATCATGCTTTAAAAATTGCTGCAAGAAGTTTTGAACTCTACGTGAAACGTAATGTCGAAAATCTTTTCATGTCTAATCTTACAAAGGATTATCTGGATGACAAGGTAACCATCGTTAATATTGAATATCTTAAATCAGCTCTTGAAAATAAAAAGGGTGTTATTATTGCGTTATCACATTTCGGCTCTTTTATGACGATTTTACCTGCCCTTGGATTTAAAGGTTTTCCCGTCAATCAGGTTGCAGGAAAGGCAGATTTGAGCCGCCCGGTTTTGAAATGGATGTATGAGACTAAAATCAGAGAGAACGCAGGTCTTCCTGTAAAATTTCTACATGTCGGCCGGTCTGCCCGGCCTGTAATAAGGGCTTTGAAAAATAATGAGCTGGTAGCTGTTGCCTTTGACGGCAGGGATGGAAAAAACTGGGTCACCGTTCCTTGGCTTGGAAGGCGGGCCAATATATCACCGGGATCTGTAAGGCTTGCCGATTTGACGGGCTCGGTTATTTTACCGACATTTATAATCAGACAGCCGGGTGATACCCATAGGCTGATTCTGGAAAAGCCTTTTGTTCTTCAACCAGATAGGGATAAAAATAGATTTGTCTTAAAAAATATGAAGAGACTTGCCAATATTTTTGATTGTTATATTCAAAAATACCCATGTCATTTTGCGATGACAATCCGTGCCATACAAAAAAAAGAGGATAAAAATATGAAGTTGATACCGTTGTTTAAAAGAGATGATTCTTTAGTTTGCTGATAGAAGTGTCTGGCCTGCTCTGTTAAGGGCAAACACGTGGCTTTGCCTCTGAGTTTAATTATTTTTTTTACAGGGATAATGGTGGTAGCAATACGATGAATTCAAATTCCAATAAGGTGACCTTGATAGTCGGTGCAGGAGTGACGGGTTTAACTGCAGCTTATTTGCTTGCAAGGGCAGGTGAAAAGACCATCCTTGTGGAAAGGGATAAAACTGTTGGGGGGCTTTGCCGGTCCCTTAAAATCGATGATATTTTGTTTGATCTTGGCCCTCATCTTTTCTTGTCCACGCCTTTTCCAGAATGTGATAGGTTTATTTTAGATATTTTAAAGGAACAGGAAATGATTTCCGGTAAATTTCAATTTGCCATCCATGCAAAGGGTCGTTATTGGAAATTTCCCAATCAGCTTCAAGTGCCTTTTTACCCATGGAGGTATAAAAAGGAAATTATTTCATGTATGCTTCGAAAAAATAAGGCCAAAGAGCATCATCCTGATTCATTGATGTATTGGATTTCAAGTAAAAGCGGGATATCTTTTTATAATGATCTTTTTAAGAATCTGTTTTTGAAAAAAACTTTGATGCCGGGGGAGAAGGTTCACAGGGACTGGTATTTACGACGGGATAGAAATGTCTTTAATCAAAAAGAGCCGTTAAGACCTCTGTCTTTTTTAGAGTATATAAAGATGCTGTTGTCCAAAATAAAAAGCGGCAAATCATATTATCCTAAAGAAGGATTTGAAGTTTTTACAAAATGTTTATGGGAAAAATATACCCAGGCCCGGGGAGATACGATTTTAGATTGCGGGTCTGTTGTTTTTGAAAAAGAACAGGATCGCATTAAGAGTGCTGAAATAAAAGGCAGGAAGTACAATATTAAAAACATCATCTGGACTGGTTCTGTAAATGAACTCAATTCTATTCTTGGAGTTGATGAATGCATTGAATTGGAATATGTTACAATTTTAAGTATATATCTGACATATAATATAAAGAAGAAGGTAAAACGCCCATTTATTTATACCTATCATCCTGATCCTGATCTGATTTTCAACAGGATATATTACCCTGAAAATATATTAGGCAAACTTTCACCTTCAGACAAAGAGGGAATAAACCTTGAGTGTAATTTATCTGAAGATTATGAAAATTTTTCAGATGAAGAGATCATTGACCGGGCGGTAAGAGATATTGAAAAATTAGGGCTTTATAGGGCAGATGATTTGCGCCGTAAACATCTTGTTAGACTTGATAGGATCATGCCTGTGTACGAACTTGATTATGAAGAAAAAATGAAAAAGGCTTTTTTTGAAATTCAAAAGATCAGCAATCTTTTTTCCGTGGGGAGGCAGGGAGGATACTATTTTTGCCTTAGCCCCAATGCTGTCTATCAGGGGATTAAAACAGCAGATTATCTGCTGCATAATAAATTATCTTTATGAAGGAAGACAATAATGAGTATTTTTGAGTTAAACCTGTCGACAAAGGGTATGAATATAATAGTAAAGTTTAATATATTGAAACGCCATTTGTTTGCCTTTGCTCATCATATGACTTTTAAAAAAATGATAAACTTCATGGGGGCTGAGTTAAATCGCCTGTTGAAAAAAGATTTTGTTTCCAGTTACCCATATCTTCTTAAAATAGAATCCACCAACATATGCAATTTAAAATGTGCCTATTGTTATGATAATCGCCGACAACCTTTAGCTGGCGAGCGCCCCTACGGCAGAATGAAGTTTGTGCAATTCAAGCAATTGATCGATGAAATCGGGGAATTTATTTTTAAGATCAATCTTTATGGCTATGGTGAACCTCTGCTTTTCCCGGAATCCCTGGATATGATAGAATATGCAACAAAACAGAATATAGGTGTGGCTGTTTCATCGAACATGAATTACAGGGCTCCTGATCTTGCTGAGAAGATTGTAAAATCAGGCCTTGAGGTGCTGATTTTTTCTTGCCATGGCGTCAGCAGGGAAACCTATGGTAAGTTTATGGGAAATGCTGATCAAGACCTTGCAATGAAAAATATCAAAACCGTTGTTGATGCAAAAAAGAGACTTAAATCTTCAACGCCCTTTATTGATTGGCAGTATTGCGTTACAGGATTTAACGAACATGAAATCGGACTTGCCCGGGAAAAGGCAAAAGAATTGGGAATAGATCAAATTCGTTTTATCAGGCCCAACATACCAGATGAAAATGCACCGGATGAATGGTTTTCAACAATGTTTCCGAAGGACAACAAAGAATCGAAAAATGTTAAAAGCTCCCAGGGGTGCAGTTGGCTGTATCGCTCTGCTTATATAAATTTCGATGGAGGCCTGCTTCCCTGCTGCGGCAATGTCAGACCCGTGAAAAACGATTTTGGAAATGTTTTCATGGATGGCTTTAAGAATATATGGAATAATGAAAAATATCTTTCCAGCCGCAGTATAGTTGCCTCTCCAGAAGATAAAACCATAAAATGCCATACGGTCTGCTCCCGCTGCTGGGTAATAGGAAAAAAAGAATGCAGTCCTTGTAATTGACATTAAACATATGGCTGGCTAACATGCTGAAATGATTGGTATTAAACCAGTTATCATATTTTTATTTATTCAAGGATCTCATCAGTCATAAGTTATCTGGATTAATACCACATATAGTATTAGATTAAAGTCTAACACAGAACATCTGGTATGGGAAATGAGAAGTTATGACTCACGAGCGAGAAGGATATACACTGGTTTAATATGACTCTCACTCAATATGGATTGTAGGAGTTAAGGAGAATAAAAATGAACATATGCATTCTTATTGTTGACTGTTTAAGGGCTGATCATCTTGGCTGTTATGGGTATCATAAAAATACTTCACCAAACATTGATGCTATTGCCGGCGGAAGTGTTATGTTTGAACATGCCTATGCCCAATCAAACTGGACAGCCCCTTCATTTTATTCAATGATAGCAGGCAAATATCCTCCTGGTTTGATGATTACCTGGCTGGATCAGAAAATAAACAGCGATTTTGTTGTCCTTCCTGAGTACCTTGCAAAAAAAGGATACCTCACCGGTCTTTTTACACCCTTTAAAATGCTCCTTAACCCCAAGGCCTTCAGCAGTCATTTTAATGAGACAAAGGAGTTCATGCTTGATGAAAGGGCTTTGTCTGAGTTCAGAAAATGGATTAGAAAAGATAAGAACTCATTTTTATTTTTTCATACCGCAGAATACGTGCATGAACCCTATTTTGCAAATAAAAAAACTGTATCCATGTTTTTTGATGAGTCATCATGGAACCCTTATGACTCTGAACTTGTGGACATTTTTACCTCAAGAAATACGCCAAGAACTTCCATCAGCGATATTTCAAGAAAGATTAATTTACGGCTTAAACGCCCATCAAAAAATGAAATAAAATATCTGATGGCATGTTATGATGCAGGTATTTATAAAGTTGACAGGTTTGCAGGTGATATTCACAGGACTCTTCAAGAAGAATCAGAAGATTATCTTTTTATTTTAATGGCGGACCATGGCCAGGCTTTCCTTGAGCATAATTATTTCGGTCATGGCATGGGCATTTATAATGAACTGCTCCATGTACCCCTCATTATTGATTATAATAATTCAGGTGTTGGTTTTAAAGTTTCTGAAACTGTTCAACTTATGGATATTTTTCCAACTATTATGGAGCTTCTTGAAGATGAACATGATTTTAAACTGGATGGACAATCCTTTGCCCCGGCAATAAAAGGGGAAAAACTAAGTTCTGATAGAATTGCTTTTGCTGATGGTTCTCCTGATATATGTGTTATAAAAAATAATTACAAATTGATTACTTCATATCTTAACTACTTAAACTATAAAACATATTTGCGCTTTGTAGAATCAGATCGCGGTATTAGGATCAGAGACCGCCTGGGTTTAATTACAAGGTTTCGCCGTGAAAAGCTTTTTGACCTTATAAAAGACAGAGGGGAAACTAAAAATATAACTCGTGGAAAAAAAGAAGTTCATAAAAACTTAAGATCAGAAATCAGGAAAATCTTAGTTAATGCTATTATTGACATGAGGCATCCTGAAAAAGCTCCCATAGATGAAGATATTAAGAACCAGCTTAAAGATTTAGGTTATCTTTAATTTTGAATTAATACCAAAACCTCAGGAAAGACCGACTGTGGCTTACTGTTCAGTGTATTGAAAAAACAAAAAAATGTTATAATAGAGCGAACCCGGTGCAGAAAGGAGGGAAAGCATGTATTATAAAAAAACATTGTTTATTATATTACCGATATTTTTTTTATGTGTTTTTTGTATTTATAATACGGCTGCAATGGATGGTGAACTTAACAGCCTGATAGAAAAATATCATACACTTTTCAGGGAAGCACAGGCTGAGGGCCGGGATGTTTCCACGGCAATGGAAATTAACAGCCGTTCCCGTGAAATCAGCAGAAAAGATACTGAAAAGGCAAAGGAACTCTTACTTGAAGCAATAGGGCTTTTAGAAAATAAGCTGTCTGAAAAAGATGGAACCCTTGTTTGGAAAGATTACTATAAACAGCAGCTAAGTACTGGAAAATTAAAAAAGAATAAAACCTTGAAAGAATATTTGTTCTTCAAAAAAAAAGAGAATGATTCAGATTTTTTATACGGCCTTCATGTTTCTTCATTGGATGAGCTGGATATTGATCAGGTTGAAGATTATTTTCAGATATGCACGGATCTTGGCATGTCCTGTATTAAAATCGGGGTTATGTGGGATAAGGTTATACCTGTGGACGGCGAACCTCCTGTGTGGAGAGGCTCATTTCAGAGAAAAAATATTTTGGATGTAACTACCTTTGATTTTGATGCTATTGCAAAGTTTTCTCAACTATATGATATTCCTGTACTTCCTGCTTTTATGAGGTCAAAACAATCTGAACGAGGCACCAGCCCGGAAAAATATGCAGAATTTGTTCTTGCATTTCTTAAAAGATACAAAAAAAAGATGAGCATTAAGTATGTTGAATTTCATAATGAGCCTGCTGAAACAAATGACGGTACAGGAAAAGGTCGAAAGTGGATAGGTACTGCACACCAGCTTGTAAAGGTTAATAATCTTACATATGATAAGATTAAATCTAAATATCCGGATATACAGGTCGGGTCCCCGGGTTTTTGCACCGGAAGTGCTGTTGAGGCGGATAAATATTCGATTCCGTTTTTCAAGAGATACTTTAAGGCCAAACCCAAGTTTGATTTTTTTGCTCTGCATGATTATCCCAAAAACATATCAAGAACCCAGGGCACCAGAATAGGAGATTTTGTTTCAACATATCATTTTTTTGATACATATAGAGAATTTTTGAGCAGTTATGGTTATGGAAATAAGCCGATTCTGATAACAGAAGGATTTGACGATAAACCAATTAAAAAAAATCAGATGTTAACATGGGACTGGGCAGATGAGGATGAGGCGTGTGTTCTGATTTTAGAAAGCTATATTCATACTCTTTCAAATGTCGGGAAAAATAATGTAATAGGCAAAATACTCTCAGGCATAAAAACAGATTCAGCCACCTCCATGGGTTTGATAGACAGAAGAACGAAAATAATCAGAAACCATTATTTTTTTGTTAAGTATATGCTTGATATGTTTAAGCAATACCCCATATATTCAGGCCGGATAGCCGGCAGACTCAACTCCGAAGATTATTGGATAGTGGAATTTAAAAATATTGATGGAAAAAAGATGTGGATAGCTTTTAATCCCCTTAACTATGAAACTTCAAATGAGCTTAGACCTGCGATTATAAAAAGAACAATAAAATTTCCACAAAGGGCTGTATTGGAGATCGGAGGCTCTGTGGAAGTAGAGCTGTCAAGTTTTTCCGGATCAGAGCTTATCAACAAGAACATAAGAGCAGTTGATGATAAAATCGTGCTTGAGCTTGGGAGCGCTCCTGTGTTTATTAAATGATATTAGAAAATGACATAAAACATAACAGAGCTTTTGATTATTTTTTTTGGCCGGGTATTATTGGTGCCCAGATAATCCTTGCGGTTGCCTGTTTAATTTTGTCGTGGCAGCTTTATGTAGCTTTTTTTATGTTGGGAATAATTACGGTTATTCTGTTGATAAAGCCTGAATGGAGCGTGTATTTTTTAATCGTCTGGGTGTTTATCTTCTGGAATAACATTGGGTTTTTGGATACATCGGAGCTGTATTTTAAAATGAAAATCGTTCCGGTTTTTCTTTTTGTATTGCTGATCGGCATTATATCTATTTTCATAAGAGCCGCAGGAAAGATTCAGCCGCTTAAAAATTTGGGTCATGGAATGAATCTTCCTGTGGTGCTTTTGTTGCTTTACAGCATTTTTACCTTTCTTTGGAGTTCTGATATCCCCTACAGCTTACATATGCTCGGGTTTCTTGTTATCAATATACTTTTGTATTACCATATAAACTCTATTAATTATACCAGAAGCCTGTATAAGAGATGTATGTGGTGCTGGATATTTGCAGGCACCATTGTTTCTTTTTTTGTAATTTTTTCAATTTATTATCACCCCCAAATTGAGTTTCTCATGCCGGTTGCAGGTGATTATGAGTTTATTTTAAGGTATAAATCAGCAGTAGGAACAAGAGGTTACTCATGGATGCACCCTAACTATACAGCCATGAGTTTGAACTTGTCCATCTGTATTACAATTGGAATGATTATCCTATCAAACTCCGGATTTCATCGTTTTATTTTAACTTCCGCTCTGGCTTTAATGATATTTTCAAGCTGCCTTACCATGTCAAAAGGAGGGCAGGGCTCACTTATTATCATGGTATATTTCTTAATTTTTTTCAGTTCTAAATTAAGGAAAAAAGCTGTATTTTATAGCGTACTATTTTCAGTGATATTTATTTTTTTAAGACAAGCATCTATAGCTTTTGTAAATATGTTCGGTAATGCTTTTCATACTCAGATCATGGATGGTTATTCATTGTTTGCAAGGTTCGATATTTGGAAACTCGGATTTAATGGGATGTTGATGGAGTCAGCTTTTTTTTCAGGTTTGGGATTAGGGGGTTTTGAGCAGTTATTTGCGACTCCTGAATGGCCACATGCTCATAATCTTTATCTTTCATTGTATTTTGATTTTGGAGTGGCCGGTATTTTTCTTATATTCCTGGTTTTATATAAAACCCTGGCAATCTTGTTTCGATTCGGGATTTCCTCGTTTTGTATACAGACCAGTTTTTATCAGACAATGAAGCTTATTTTTGCAGGCGGACTGATTGCCATTGCAGTACACGGCTTTTGTGATAATTGGTATCATCAACACCTTATATGGCTTTTTGGGGGATTTGCCTTTGCCTCTTTTAATCTTGCGAATAAAGAAATTAACCCCTTAGTTTTGTCCGATCAGGACAATTAGCAACCATATGAACGGCACAGCTAAAGTTGTAAAAAATACCATATTTTCCTTACTTGCACGAGGTACCGAGCTTGGTGCCGGGTTTATCACTATAATCCTTGCTGCCAGATATCTTGGAATAGAGGCATTTGGTGAATATGCTTTTATAAGAGCAATGGCTTTTGTAATTACACCGCTTATCAATTTCGGAACGGAACGGATACTCATAAGGGATATATCTGTTGACAAGAGCCAGGCTTCTTTTCTTGTATGCTCCGGCCTTGTGCTGAACCTATCCATCGGAATATTTGTATGTATTATTGCCCTTATAGCTTCCAGGATATTTTATGAATCACAGTTCTTTCCTGGTTCCACCATCATTGTTGCCATAATTGCACAGATGCTGCAAGTTATGACAAAGACCATAGGGGCTGTGTTTGTTGCCCGTGAAAAAATAGTTTTTGATCTCATGGCAACAATAATTTCACGTTCCTTAATAATCCTTTTTTTTATTCTTGTTGCCTGTTTCAATATGCAGGGAAGATTTTTTTTTCATGCATTTGCCTTTGCAAACGGGGCTGGTTTTATTTTCAGCGTTATTATGCTGAAGATAAAGTTTGCAGGATCTTTATGGGCAATTAGTTTTTCTTTGACGGGATATGTGATAAGGCAGTCTTTTCCCCTGGCATTGGCAACTTTTATGATTCAGGGTTATGATAATATTTTTGTTTTTTACATAAGACTTTTAAGGGATATTGTTGAAGTGTCAATTTATCAGGCACCCCAGCGGATTATTCAGCAATGCCTTATGGTTCCAAGATCATTTTTTTTTGCCTATATTCCCACTCTTTCACGTATGGCAAAGAAGGGCCAGCCTATTTTAACTCTTCTAAATACCTATCACACGATATTTAAGTACATTGTTATTTTTACCTTGCCTGTCAGTGTATTTGCTACAGTATTTGCAGACAGGTTTATCTTTATTTTCTTTGGGCCTGAATTTGCAGACGCAGCTTACTGCCTTCAGATATTAATCTGGGCAATCAATCTTCTTTTTATCAATATGTTAATGGATTTTCTCATGACTTCCATGAGAAAACAGAATTTTTTAATTGTGAGTAATGCTTTGTGTTTAACTACAAGTTCCACTATAGGTTATGTCCTTGTGCAGGAGTTTGGCTATTTTGGAGCCTGCTGGGCTACTTTGCTTTCCTATGTCGTTCTTATTGCCTGCAATTTTTATTTTGTGTCAAAATACCTTGGATTAATACCCGTGCATCGTATTGCCATAAAGCCTGTTCTCTGCTGCATGGCATTGGCTGGTTTTTTGTTTGAATATTCTGATAACATTAATATTATAACACTTATTATCCTGGGCTCTATAATATACATCGGCCTGCTTTTTTTATTTAAAACTTTTACTCACAAAGAGCTGAATTCTTTAAAATATGGATTTATAATAAAATTTAAAAAATTTTTTTGATTCATTGCTATATTTTTTTAAAAAATAAATACGGCATCATTCATATCACCTCAAAAGTAGTTTACACTTTTTGGGATGAAATCCCTAAAAAATAAGGATTTTGATATGAAAAGTGTAAACCGGCAAATGAAGGATGCCATAAATACTTATAAAAATATTTGAGATTAAGAGTACATGATTGCCCATAAAAATATTGTAAAAGACATTGGAAGACTTGTTTTCTGGTTCCCGGTAAGGTGGTGCTTAAAATTAATGAGTTTTCGATCTGTTTATGCTTTTGGAACCTTATCCGGCACCCTTGATTATTTTTTTTCAGGGAAGAAGTGTATAATAAAAATGAAGAAAAACCTTCAAGATACACTGGGATGCACTTCTTTAAAGGCAGACAGGATAATAAGGCACTCTTTTCAACATCACAGTAGAAATGTAATGGAATTGATAAAGTATCCCCAGATCAGAAGACAAAATATTTCTGATATCGTTAACTTTGAGGGGCTGGAATATCTTGGTCAGGAGCTTGATAAGGGAAGAGGGGTCATCATGTTGACTGGGCATTTCGGGGCAAAACAGATTCTACAGGTTGCCTTTGGCCTCATGGGTTATTCCTTAACACAGATTCATTATCACATGCAGAGCGAAGAGCTTACATGGGTTCAAAAAAACATATCCCAGAAATATCGCATCAAGATAGAAAATAAAATTCCCGTGAAATTTCTTTCATCAAAGGGATTTTTAAGATCAGCTATTAAAGCCTTAAGGAGAAACGAGATTCTCCTTATTGCAGGAGACGGCATAGGTATTAAAGAACACATGGACAGGGGATATAAGCCTTTCCCTTTTTTAGGCAGATCAATGCTTTTTCCCACCGGCAGTATAAAAATGGCAAAATTTACAAAGTCGTCTTTGCTGCCTGTATTTGCATTAAGGCAAAAGCATCGGCATAAAGTTATTATAGAACCACCCGTTAATACTGAACTGGGTAATAATGATGTGCTCAAACAATATATCGCTATCTTGGAGAAATATGTGCGTCGTGAACCTTCTCTGTGGGAATTCTGGGAAGAATTTGAACAGGGACTTTTAATGGATCGAACTTAGGACCAGTTTACTATGCCCAGGAGCTTTCTGATTCCTTGAATTGTCATCAGGAACAAAAGTCTTTTCTTGACATGCCGTGACAATCCTTATAGAGATTCGGCATAACTTGGACTTTTTTAAAAGTTTTCAATATTAATTTTGGCACCCTTACATAAACTCTTAAAAGTAGTTGACGCTTTTTTGAAAACCAATCCCTGAATATTGGGAATATTCATTCATAAAGTGTCAACCTGCAAATGAAGGCTGCCTTGATTTTCAAGGAAAAATGAGTAATTTTTATTGTGACAGCCGCTGGTTATTATTTTTAGATTACTGCTTTTTGATGGGATTTAAAGAATATTTCGCATATATTAAAAGCATTTATGTTACAACTCATATGGAGGTTTTTCTTTATGCTGGTAAAAAACTGGATGAGTACTAATTTGGTTATTATTGATACGCAATATGCGATGTATGATGCTGTTCAGCTTCTAAAAAATAATAATATTCGTATGTTGCCTGTTTTAAAAAACGGGGTACTGGTTGGAGTTGTCACTGACAGGGATCTGAAAAGGGCTTGTGCTTCTGATGCCATCAGTTTTCATCAATTGGAGCAACAGGATGCTCTTTCCCGTGTAAAAGTTGAAAATATCATGAGCAGGGATATTGTTACCGTGCCCTTTGATTACACCATTGAAGAGACTGCTGAACTGCTTTTGGAATATAAGATATCCGGAGTTCCCGTAGTTAATAGTACCGGAGACATCATTGGAGTAATTACCCAGACGGATATTTTTAAGGCCTTAATTTCCCTTACAGGCAAAGGTGATACCGGTGTCCAGTTCGGCCTCCGCCTTAAGGATACTCGAAATTCATTAAAAGAAGTTGATGATATTCTGCGAAGTAATGGTGGCAGGGTTGTTAGTATCTTGACATCCTATAATAATGTTCCTGAAGGTTATCGGAATGTATACCTGCGTGTCAGCAATATAGACCGTGTAAGGCTTCAGCTCATATCCGATGAACTTGCTTTAAAGGGGGAGCTCCTCTATGTGCTTGATCATCGTGACAATATAAGAATGGTTTATTAGATATGACTTTCATGTTCAGTTGTGGGCGGAAGCAGGTCAAAATCCTGGTCTGCCCATGGCAGTTTATTAATAAATAATGGTGGTTATTACTACTTTGTTAAATTATAATTTTGGGTCTGTTTTTGTAGGGATAGCCCCCTGTGGCGACCCTGTCTACTGGGCAACCACAGGAGGTTGCCCTTACATTATGCAAGAACATTTCTGAAGATAACAAAGTAGTATTATATATCAAGTTTAAAACATTGCATATATGAGTCTAACTTCTTTTTTTCATCATCTTTAAGCTGGGTACAATCAGATGCTTTTTTGGCACCTTCGGCTATTTGGGTAGCAAAAACCATGCAGGTAGGAGCGCCGCACTCTTTACAATTTGTTTTGGGAAGGAGTTTCAATATTTCAATGAGATTGGGACGCGGCAGCCCTTCATAACAAGGCTCAATCCCATCTCTATTTTCCCAGGCATCGTTGACTTCCCTTATCATCCATTCAACTATTTTAGTTGCTTCATGTTTGTCCTTTAACGTGTTAACGGCAATTTTCCGGCTGTATACAGATATTAATTTTCCCTGGGCCCGGAAAGTTACCGACGGCGGATTTTTAATATACTCAAAACCTCCAAGGGATGCATTTAGATAAGGCAGGGCAAGACTTATATCCTGATCCAGATGGGCAAAACACTGGACAGTCATGGCGCTGGGCATACATTCATTATTAAGAATTTCCAATGTATAATTATTTACCAACATTTAATATCTCATTTAGTAGGGGGCAGATTCTATATCCGCCCTGTTTCAATATATTATATCTGCCCCCATTTTTATATTTTCCATGATCGGTAGAGGCAGGCCGGGCGGATATGGAATCCGTCCCTACATTTAATTATAAGTATATGCAAAATTAAGGCTCTGTGTCAAGCTCTCGGTACCGGTGATCTGCTGCCTTGAGAAATTTTTATTGAACCAAAACTTGAAGAATATTTCCTTGCTCTAAAGAATGAAATGTGCAACTGATAACTGATAAACGTTTAGCTGATAAACCTGCAACTGATAATTGATAACCAATAAGAATGGCTGATGTACAATCTTATGATCCCTGCAACCTTGTTCGCATTTTCCGGGTTGCTGTGAACTGGAGTTTTATAAATATGTGTCTTGCTGTGCCCTCTAAAATAATTGAAATTAATAATAAAATGGCAAGGGTGGATGTGGATGGCGTAATAAGGGATGCAAGCCTTATGCTTATTGATGATGCAGCCATAGGGGATTATGTGATAGTCCATGCGGGATTTGCCATCAGCAAGGTGGATGAAGATACGGCCCGCCAGACCCTGCAGGACATACGTGATATGCTTGATTTTGGAAAAGCAGGATCATAGGCTTATACTCTCCCACCGGTAGATATTGAGCTTTCTATGGGAATCTTTTTCCCCAGAATCAGGCAAAAAGAGTCTTTTGAAAATGAGAGTGCATAGTATAACTCAAGGAGCAGGGCAAATGATGATATATCTGAGGCAGGAGACTATTATAAAATATGCCATTTCCCGTGACAGCATCTGAGTTCTGCAAAAGATGAAGGATTTTGTTTCTGCAAAAAGGCTTGAAATAACCGGTGTTGTCCAGGGGGTGGGTTTTAGACCCTTTATTTTTCAACTTGCCCACCTGCATGGATTAAAGGGATATGTGCAAAATACCCCCTGTGGTGTCAGCATCAATATCCAGGGAAAACTCTGGCAAATGGAGGCTTTTCGTAAGGATATTGAGCTTAAGAAACCTCCTCTTGCATCTGTGACGGACATCAAAGTTTCAGATATTCCCGTAAAGGCTTTTGACGGTTTTAAGATTACCGGCAGCACCAGGCAGGTAAATGCAGAGCAGATAAAGAATAGATCTGCCCTGATTTCTCCGGATGTCTGTGTCTGTAAAGACTGTCTCAGGGAGATGCATGACCCGGAAGACAGGCGATTTGAATATCCCTTTATAAACTGCACCAATTGCGGCCCAAGATATACAATCATTAAAGATATTCCCTATGACCGGCCCAAGACATCAATGGATGTTTTTCCCATGTGCAGTGAATGTCAAGAAGAGTATGAAAATCCTCTTGACCGGCGTTTTCATGCCCAGCCCAATGCCTGCCCCGTGTGCGGCCCCCATGTTACACTGGTGGACAAAAATGGGGTGCCCGTTTATCCTGCTTCCCATAAAAAAAAATCAGGGGGTATGGATAATGCTGTTAAGGGGCCTCTTCACTGCCTTAAAGGTACCGTGGGTGATGCTGTTTCAGAGGCTGCCCAGCGCCTCAAAGAGGGTTTCATCGTTGCAGTAAAGGGCCTTGGCGGATTTCATCTATCAGTGGATGCCATGAATCATGATGCTGTTAAACGCTTGAGAACTGGTAAGGGAAGGCCGGACAAACCCTTTGCGGTTATGGCCGGATCCATTGAAGCCTTGTCAGGTTTTGTTCATATTAATCCAATGGAAAAGGAAATTCTAAAATCATTTAACCGCCCCATTGTGCTCTTAAAAAAGAGGCAGCTTTCCATTTCTGGGGTTTTACAAGACCCTGTCATATCAGAATCCGGTGTCACATGGGAATCATCAGCCCCGCAAGAAGCCCATCCCACATTGAAAAAAAAACCTGCTTTCCAAAAACCTGATTCCCTATGTGATATTGAGGAAAATTTTTCCCTTTCACCTCTTATCGCGCCTGGAAATCAATATATCGGTGTAATGCTGCCCTATACCCCGCTGCATTTTCTTTTACTTGAAAAGGGACCGCCTGTTCTTGTCATGACCAGCGGAAACAAAACCGGGGAGCCCCTTTCCATAGACAATGGGGATGCTCTTAAATCCTTTGCCCACATTGCAGATTTTTTCCTGCTGCACAACCGGGATATTTACTTTAGGGCGGATGATTCCATTTTACAGGTTCATGGAAGCCGGCCCCTGTTTCTGAGGCGTTCAAGGGGGTATGCTCCCCTGCCGATCTTTTTAAGAAAACCCCAGACCAGGGTCCTTGCCTGTGGAGGCGGCTTAAAGAGCACGGTATGCCTTACAAGGGAGAATAAGGCCTTTTTGAGCCAGTATATAGGAGATCTGGACAACGAAAGGGTGTATAAATTTTATGAAGATACTGTGTCCCACTTAAAGCAGATACTTGATATCTCACCTGATATTATTGCCCATGATCTTCATCCAGGCTATATGAGCACCCATTACGCAATGGGTTGTTCATGTGATAAAAGAGTTGCTGTTCAGCACCACCATGCCCATGCTGTGTCCTGCATGGCTGAAAACGGCTTAGATGGAGAGGTGATTGCCATTACCTTAGACGGTACAGGGCTTGGAACCGACGGGAAGATATGGGGCGGTGAGGTTCTTGTATGCACGGAATCCTCATTCAACAGACATGCCCAACTTAAATATGTGCCCATGCCGGGAGGTGAGGCTGCAATCATGGAGCCCTGGCGCATGGCTGTATCTTTTTTGTATTCGGCTTTTGGTGATGAGTTTTTTTTGCTTGATCTGCCCATTTTTAAAGCGATTAAAAGGGATAAGCTTGAATTTATCACAAAGATGATGAAAAAAAAGATCAACTCTCCCCTGACTTCCAGTTGCGGTCGCCTGTTTGATTCAGCCGCTTCCATTATGGGCATCCGCCACAGCATAACCTTTGAGAGCCAGGCCGCAATGGCAATGGAAGCAGTATCTTCTCAATTACCCGATACAGGGTATGCCTTTGACTTGAAGGAGCAAAAAACCACGGGCCTGGCATTGGATGACAGGGCAGCGGATTACAGTAACGCCTTATCCTCTCTCTTGGAGATAGATGCAATACCCTGCATTCATGGAATGGTTCAGGATATGGGTATGGGGACTCCTCTTTCTTTAATGGGGGCAAAGTTTCATCGAACGGTGATCGACATGTTTACCGGAGCCGCGGAAATGGTGAGCCTTAAAACAGGTATAAAAAGAGTAGTTTTAAGTGGCGGGGTTTTCAACAACATGATGATTTCAAGGGGCATGGTTACTGCCCTCAAAAAAAAGGGGATGATAGTTTATACCCATCAAAAGGTACCGGCCGGTGATGGTGGAATTTCCCTGGGTCAGGCAGTGGCGGCAGGTGCTATTGGGCTTTAAAAAATCAACGGGAAATAGAAAATGGCTTTAAAATATGTTCAGGAGTATCGGGATGGTGATCTTGCAAAAAAGCTCATCTCTGAAATAAACAATCTGTGCGGAAAAAATTTCAATGAGCCTGGAACCTTTAGGAAATTTTCCAAAGTCAGGTTCATGGAGGTGTGCGGAACCCATACCATGTCCATCTTCCGGCACGGCATTCCCAGTGTGCTCCCACCTAACATTGAGCTTCTTTCAGGCCCAGGGTGTCCGGTTTGTGTCACATCCCAAAAAGATATTGATACTTTTATCGAGATTTCCATGATGGACAATGTGATACTTACAACCTTTGGAGACCTCATGAGGGTTCCCGGCACCATGTCTTCCCTGCAAAAGGAAAAAGCCGCGGGCCGGGACATAAGAATAGTATATGCAGCCCTGGATGCCGTGGACATTGCCGCGGGCAACCCGGATAAATCCGTTGTATTCTGCGCCGTGGGATTTGAGACCACAACCCCCACGGTGGCCGCCTCAATCCTTGTAGCCAGAGAAAGGGGTATTTCCAATTTCTTCATTCATTCCGCCCATAAATTGACCCCGCCGGCCCTGGCAGCCCTGATGAAAACCCCAGGGGTGGACATCGATGGTTTTATTCTTCCGGGCCATGTTTCCGTTATTACCGGAACCGATGCCTACAGACCTGTGTTTGATAAATACCAGATACCATCTGTGATTGCAGGATTTGAGCCTGTGGATATCCTCAAGGCTGTTCTCATGCTTCTTAAACAAAATATCTCAGGCCGGCCTGCCCTAAAAAACGCATATCCAAGGGCCGTGGCAGAAAATGGCAATCCCCGTGCAAGACAGATTATGGACAAGGTATTCAAACCCGGAGATGCCTCCTGGCGGGGCATCGGACTCATTTCCGACAGCGGCATGGAACTTCGGGAAGGCTACAATAGTTTTAATGCTGATTTAAGATTTGATATTACGTCCAAAGACAGCCCCGAGCCAAAGGGATGTGCCTGCGGTGAAATCCTAATGGGGCTTAAAACCCCTCAGCAGTGTCCTCTTTACAGAAAAATATGTACTCCACTGCATCCTGTGGGCCCCTGCATGGTTTCAAGTGAAGGAGCCTGTGCTGCATATTTTCGATACAAAGTCCAGTCAACGAACCTGATAGCTTTTTGATAATTTTAAAAATACATGCGAATACCCATATAAATCATGTCGGCATAAAGGCCGAACTCGGATTCAGGAATTACCGTCAATCCTTCCTCCATGGCCGCGCTTTTTCCCAGGGCAGAGAAAACACCTGCCTCTAAAAAAAGGTTTTCTTTAACATTATACTCTGATTTTATTCCGAGATAAGTGGAAAAATCGCTTAGGTTAATCAAGCTGTGCAGGGTTCCGGAAATAAGAGGAGTAAATTCATAGGTTACACCGGGAATAAGATAATGCCTCCCCAGCAGGTAGGCAGCCCCAGCCCCATAGGCGGTTTTTAATGTAGTGCTTCCGGTAAAAGTATTGTTTTGCCGGGTCGTATTTGAGATATACTCCTTTCTTATGGATGTGCCTGCTGAGTTATAGTGATATTCCATAAAAATATAGGTATTGTTCTCAAAATTATAATCAAGTCCGCTGACCAGGCTGAAATAGTCCTCCTCCTTAATATGATCATTAAATATCCCGGCAAACACATGGGCCCCCTCTAACCAGAATCCAGCATTGGATATGGCCCGGGTCATATCAAAACCAAGCATGAGGTTGTCCTGGAAATCCATGGTGATCATGGAAATATCCGTATTCTGGAAATAGAGCCGGGTGCGCAGGTAAAGTGCTGAGTTTCCCTTTTTGCCGTATTCGCCCATGACCAGCCCCAGGTCAATCTCGCTCATGTCACCGGTGGGAATCCTTAAGCGAAAAGCATCCACCCCTGTTTTTTCTTCCTTGTTCAGATCCTGAAATACAAAGGGTGAAAATATATCTGTGGGATTAATGGACTTACCACTGCCAAAGGCGATGGCCTGGCGTCCAATATTGAGGTCTGCAAAGGAAAAGGAAAAGTTCAGGTTAAACCGGTCCAGATTGTGAAACCAGGAAATGTCATTATTATCTCCCTTAAAGAGTTCACCATCAAGATCATTCAGGCGAAAGGCGCTGGTCTCAGGATTTACAAAGCCCTGGGATGCCATGATATGGGGATCGGCGGCTATGGGAGCTGTTTCATAGGCTGCTTCAAAGGAAAAAAAGCTGGAGGGTTCATAAAAGATACGCAGCCTTAATTTGTTCTGGAGCATGACATATTCTTTGTCATCTTTCAAGGGAGGTTTTGTTGTATTTAAAGCAAATTTCTGCCCTATAATGGTTGATTTTAAATAACCTGTTATTGACCAGGCATTCTCCCCGGCGGTGCAGGGGGATGAAAAAAGCAAGAAAAAAATAGACAAAAAAATCAAGCGACTGGTTTTAACATCTGACATTGTAGGGGTACCCCACTGTGGGTAACCTTTACCGGGCAACCACGGTGGTTTGTCCCTACAAATAATTGCCAAAATTGAAATTAAGCCCAAAATAAGCATAAAAATCAAACTTTATTCTCGTCGCTTTGAATATGCCCGTCATGGAGTCTTACCAGCCGTTTTGCATGATCCATAATCATATTATCGTGGGTGGAAAATACAAAGGTCATCCCCCAATTTTCATTTAGTTTTTCCATGATGTCAAGTAGATCCTGACCCGTTCTGGAATCAAGGTTTGCCGTGGGTTCATCGGCCAGGACAATATCTGGTTTGCTTACAATGGCTCTGGCAATGGCTACACGCTGCTGCTGGCCCCCGGAAAGTTCGATGGGCTTTCTTTTTTCAATGCCCTCCAGTCCCACCTCTTTAAGAATATCTGCCACCCGCCGGTTACGCTCCTTTTTATCCTTTCCCTGCAAAAGCATTATATATTCAATATTTTCCTGAACCGTCAATACAGGGATCAGGTTATAGGACTGGAAGATAAAACCAATATGATCCCTTCTAAAATCTCCAAGTTCAGCACCGGTCATGCTACTGATAAGGGTGTCCTGGAGCTGAACGGTTCCCGAGGTGGGAGTATCAAGACCGCTGATAAGGTTCAAAAGCGTGGTTTTTCCAGAGCCTGAAGGCCCGGCAACAGCGGTAAACTCTCCTCTTTTAATCTGGAAATCAACTCCCCGGAGAGCATGCACCTCCACTGTTCCTGTTCTGTAAATTTTTTTCAGCTTTTCAACCTTGATGATTGTTTCCGGCATCTTTTTCTATTTCTTTTTATTCTTCCATTAATTTTTTAATAATCCCAGATACTCTGGCAATGGCAAACTATTTCACCATACAATTAATTGTGGCTTTAGGCCATTAAAAATTACAATATAGCCATAATTTCCCTCATTATTCGTTGTGAACCGCGGCCCATGGCTGTTTTACAGTTTGACTTGCACCCAAATTTTCAATAAAATAGTCGGCATCCTTCATTTCCCGGTTTACACTTTCTGAATAAATCTTCTCATTTTTTGGGCTTCACTTTGAAAAAAGTGTAAACTACTTTTGAGATGATATGAAAGATGGCAAATAGTCTAAATAGAAAATACTTAAAGGAAATATGAAAAATGCAAAAAATGCTGTTTCATTTCGGACTTATCATTACCATTATCATTACCTTGATTGAGCCGGGAAAAGCTGAAGTTTTAGAAACAGCTCAAAATGAAATAATATCCGAAGTGAGCCTGAAAACAATAATTGAGCACCTTGATCAGCTTTACCGCAGTGACACAGCCTATGCAGAAATGGAGATGATCATCAAGACCCCCCATTGGGAGAGGACTCTGACCATGAAAAGCTGGAGTGAGGGCCTGGAAAAGACCTTCATAGTTATTGAATCTCCAAGAAGAGAAAAGGGAGTTTCCACCATGCGTAACGGCAATGAGATGTGGAATTTTTTTCCAAAGATAAACAAGGTCATGAAGGTGCCCCCCAGCATGATGATGGGGAGCTGGATGGGTTCAGACTTTACCAATGATGACCTGGTAAAAGAGAGTACCCGCATGGATGATTACCATGCAAAGCTCATCCAGGGTGAAAACAGGGAAAGCTACTATGTGGAATTTGTTCCCCGGAAGGATACGGTCTCTTTATGGGGGAAAATCGTATCTGAAATTGCCAGGGCATCCTTGCTGCCGGTTAATGAAATTTTTTATGATGAAAAAGATGAAAAAATCCGGGAGATGAATTTCAAGGAAGTTAAAACCCTTGGGGGAAAAACAATCCCAACCGTGATGGAGCTGATTCCCGTGACCAAAAAAGATCATAAAACCATTGTCCGTTATCAGAGTGCCCAATTTGATATAGAACTTGATAAAGATACATTTACCCTGCGAAATCTGAAAAAAAAGCGGCATTGATTAAGCCCCTGGAACAGGATGGAATAATTGTGAAACAAAATACCATAATGATGATTATCCCAAAAATTGCCTTCAGGAACCTTTTCCGGCAGAAACGGCGCTCATTCCTTACCGCTCTTTCCATGATAATCGGGTTTGTCCTCCTTGCGATTTCCTTTGCCTTTGGGGAAGGCGGATATGGAAATATCATTGAAATATTTACCCATTCTCACACGGGACACATTCAGATACACAAAAAAGGCTATCTGGAACGCCCAAATCTTTACAAGAACTTTCACTACAGCAAGAAATTGCAGGAGACCCTTGGAGAAATTCCTGAAATCCAGGCCCAGGCCCCCAGGGTCTATTGCGGCGGAATTGCCTTTATTGATGAAAAGAGCACAGGGGTACAGATTGTCGGGGTGGATCCCCTTAAAGAGAGCCGTCTATCTACGTTGGCAGGCAAGATTGGAGAGGGGGTTTTTCTGGAACCAGCTTCCTTTGAAACGCCCCATAACCATATTATGATCGGCAACGGCCTTGCCCGCATCCTTAGGGCAGGACTTGGCAGCGAAATTGCCATTGTTTCCCAGGGAGCTGACGGCTCCATTGCCAATGATCTTTTTAAAGTAATTGGAATACTTAAAAAAGAAGTGGATTCCACGGATCGAAGCAACGCATATGTCCACATCCATAAGGCCCAGGAGTTTATGGCCATGGATAATAAGGTTCATGAAGTGGCTATAATTCTTCCAACCTACAAGCAATCAAAAAAGATTACGGGAATTATTGAAAAACAACTGGATAAGGCACAATTTCATGGGTTTGAAGTGCATCCCTGGGAAAAGGTGGAAGAGCTGTTTTACCGGTCCATGAAAGCCGATAAAAAAGGGAACTGGGTGTTTTTGTTTATAATAGGGCTGATCGTTGCCCTGGGGGTTTTAAATACGGTTCTGATGTCGATTCTGGAAAGAACCCGTGAATTCGGAGTTATGCGGGCAGTAGGAACCAGGCCCGCTCATATTATTTTCCAGATTATCCTGGAAACCCTGTTCCTATCCCTTGGTTCAGCAGCTATAGGAGCCCTTTTGAGCATTCCAATCATCAGGCCCTTTGTGGTTTATGGGCTCCCCATAGCTGAATCCATGACCATCGGCGGTATTGAAATCAGCTCATTCAAGGCAGGTTATGTGCCTGAAGCCTTTTTTATTCCCTTTACAGTCATTGCTGTTACTGCCACCCTGGTCAGTGTAATTCCTGCCATCCGTGCGGCAAGGGTAAACCCGGTTGATGCCATGAGAACCTATTGAGTTTAAGGTTTAAAAAGAATAAAATCATTGTCTGCAAATATTCTTGGTATTGAAGTAAAATTTATTTGATAAAGATGCCTGTCAAAGATTCAATCTAATACCAAGAAATCATAAACAGTGGGTTTTTCTCCTTCAACAATAGAACAGGCAGCAAAGTCCTTTCCAAAGAATTGTTCTATTTTTAACCTGCCTTTTATATGTCCGGGAATCCATCCTGCAGGCACTCCTGCTGGAGATTTAATCACTTGCCCGGCACTTGTTATTTTTAAAAGCGCTCCTTTTTCCAGACCGGTTTTTTCGCCTGCGTTAATATAAAAAAGACCGCCTTCACCGGAAAAAGCCCGGCAGAACCACGGTGCAACCTTGCTTGCTTCAATGGCTTTGCTGAGAGATGTATGAATTGTTTCTTTTATGAATTTTTGGACATCATCATTGTTTTGTATGTTCATTTCAAATCTTACCGGCTGGTATCTGTAAAACAGCCCTGAGTCCACGATGGATATGACGGCATTTCCCGTACCTGGAAAAAAATCCGGCAGTGTAAAATTTTCGATCAGAATAAGCATTCTGATACCCGGATAAACAGTTAATATGCCTGATGTACGGTACAGATCCTTTTTTTCAAGGGCGTTGTTCTGGGCAAGGGTTTCATATATTTCGTCATTGTTTACAAGAATGGCGGGCATCTTTTTTACAAGTTCTTCCGCGGTTATGGATATCTTTTGAATATTGGCGGGCAGCACCCTTGTGTTGTCAATCAAGAGTCCTGTTTTGATTTTGAGAGTTTTATTTATTTCTTGTTCAGCGGCGGCATTATAGACGACGGCATCATCATTATAGGCGGCATCATATTTATGTTTGTTATCTTGGAATTCCTTTTCAGGTAAACTTGTCATTGCTTTTTGTTTTTCTTTATTAAGCGATGCCACTTGTTTTTGGAGATCATCTATTTTTTTTTCAAGCTGTTCCTGATTCGCTGTGATATTTTTTTCTGAACTGAAAACCCTCCCTAAATCAACAGCCGGGGGCTGCTTCCTCTCCCGAAAGTAATCCCCTGATAATAAAAACGGCTGGTCAACGGTGATTTCCCTGATTTCTGAGTTGGAGTATCCTGAATTGTTTTCCTTGTCCGTTGTGACAATGTCAGGGGGTGAGGCGCAGCCCCAGCATAGAAAAATGAGAAATACTGATGCAAGGATAGTTATATTGGGTTTCATGGTGGGTTACCTGAACTCATTTGAAGGGTTATTAAAGACATTGATTCTTGCTGATCCTGGAAGGATATTTGTTCTTCTTAAAAGGGGTTTGGTTACAGAAGCATAACCAAACCCTTTTAATTTTTTGTCTATCTTGTATTGCCAGGCTGGTTTAAGTCAGACTGGGTTAAAAGTTTAAAATCAGCTCTGCTGCAAAGCGCATGGCTATTTCATCACATTTTTCTCCTGTCAGGGCTTCTGTCACATCTTCAATGACCTCTCCTGGGAAGAAAAAGGCTGCCTGGCCTTTAATAAAGGAGTGCTTGCTGGTGGCAAAGGTTAGCTCGTTATCCCATTCAGTTCCTACAAATCCGGCTTCTACTCTCTGGGCACCGTTTACTGTTGCGTTGACTGGATCAACGATATTTGTGACATAAATATCTTCGTTCCACCAGAAGTTGTTTATGTTGGTCTTGTAAATGATGAATTTTTTGGGAGCAACGGTAATGCCCGCACTTACAAGGGTAAGACCTGGATTGTCACCCCTTCCGTTTCCGTTTCCTGAAAAGTTCTGAAGTCCCCCGGTGAATACAGGCGTGCCGTTACCGTAAAATTCAGGCAGATATCCGTAGAGTGCTGTACCAAGCATCAGGTTTGTATCACCGATAATGGTATTTTCTCCACCCCATCTTGAAGAAAATCTCTGTGCGTTATCAACACCATTATACCCTTCTAATTTGTCATCATAGGGATCATCATCACCGGATGTGTACATGAAGCCCAGGTGGGGTTTAAGCGGAAAATTCGTCAGCATGCCCTTGAATTCAAAGGAAATATCCGCAGCAAGGGCATAGGCATTAATATCGTAATCTTCTTCAAGAAGAGTTGCTCGATCCGGCCCCACAGATGTGCCAAGGCCGGTATTGTCTGCCGTGCCAAACTGGTAAACTGCTTCGGTAAATACTTCCATTGCGCCGAATTTTCCAACCCAGTATCCGCCTGCATGCCATGAATCAGTGTCAGGTTTATCACCTGTGACTCCAAAGGGAGAACCCAGATAACCTGATATATCATTTGCTTTTATATCCCTTATTCTGTCATAGGCAGCGAGAAATTGTAGTTTGTGCGCGTCATTTACCTGCCATGTAAGGTAGCCGGCGTACAGGTCTCGATCATTGTTGGCACTGTCTCTCATTGCCGAGGGGTCATCTTGAAAATTATTATCTTTTAGTTTGAAGTATCCCACATTGTAGCTGATTGAGTCATTATCTCCAGTGAGCCAAAACCCTGGATTATCATCCCCGTAAACCATGCCGGCACCCTCGAAACAATCTAAGTGCCATATGTCCCATCCTGCATGCAGCCTCATGTTTGCAGGCAATGCATAGGATATATGAAGTCTTTCAAGGCCAAAATTGCTTGAGCTGTTTGTTTTGCCTCCCCTTGCATCAACGCTTCCTGTATCAAGGGGTTTGTCGAATTCCAGGGCTGCATAAAAACTCCAGACCCTGTCCCTGGGCATTGCATTGAAGTACATTTTTGTTTCTGTCCGGATGTAGCTATCCTGCACATAACCGCTTTCATTGGAATGTTCTTTTAAAAAATTGCCGGGAGCACCGCCGTACATAAGGCCCCCTGCCGCCTTAACGGTGCTGCTGTCTACCACGCCAAAGTCCCAGTCGCTTTCCGACGTGGGTATGATCCTGGCGGTTGCGCCAAAACTCATGAGCGTGTCCTTGCCTGTTGTAACCTGGACGCTTCCCGGTCCCACAATGGTTTCCTTTGTGATGTCGTCGGCAAGCTTCAACTGTTTTTCAAGGCTTGGATCGCTTTGCGCCGCAAAACTCGGAACAGTTGCCACAAAAAGCAATGCAATTGCCAGAGCAATAAATCTCCCATAGTCTTTCATTTATGTCTCCCCCTTTAATTAGAAACAAAAATTAATTATTTGTATCGCCCATATTATCCTGATCAGCGATACTTGATTATATACTACTTCAACTTTGGTTTTTCCAAAAACTACAACAAATACTAAGAACGCAATTTCGAACATCTTGTTTTTTTGATGTGAATCAAGTTGTGTTCAAGGAAAAATCTAAATAATTGGAATACTATGAATCAGACTTATATTTAAAGATTTACCTGTGTCAAGAAAAAAAACGTATTATCGCTTAAAAAACATTGATTTCTTTTGTTTTTCTGCTTATCTGCTGAAATATTGAAATATTAGCCGGGCAGAGCCGTCTTTTTCATGGTGATTGAACCTGGACTTTTGAGCAATCTTCGTGTCTTTGATTCAGGGGGGAGCTGAAACAAACAGGCTGTTATTCTTTTCCCCAGAATTTCCAGAATGGCTTTTTGTCAGGGTGTTTTTGAAAAAATTCCTGGGGAACCAGCGTCTCAGGATTTGCCCTCAGGGATTCTTGTTTGGATTGATTTTCAGTTTTTCCCATGGTTTCCTGGGCAGAGGAGGGATACCTGTTGAAAATTTCCTTATTAATCTCGGTGGAAAGGGTTGTTAGCTGCGGGATAATTTGGTCAAGGGTGCCTGCCTGGGTAAAGAAAGTTCTGGACAATCCCTTTTTTATGTCTAAGATTTTAGTGTCAAGGCTGAAGGCATCCTCAAATTCTGTAATGCTGCCCATTAAAACATAATTTGAGCCTGTATCCTGGCCTATATTCTTAAAAAACTCCCCCTGTGACACGTCTTTATTTCTAAGGGTAATTCTATTAATATCCTCTCTTGGGACAACCATGACAAGCTCTTTAGAAAAAAGTCTTGAAGACAGCATTTGAAAAATACCGGCCTTTATATAATCCATGTTTTTTTCCGAGTGGATTTCAAAGGGAAGAATAGCGATCTTTTCAGGCTGAGCCAGAGCAAGTCCCGTCGATGAAAGATTTATTAAAAAAGATGTTAAAATTATCAAAAAAACAGACTGCAATGTGCTGTACCTTGAAAGATTCAAAATATAATCTCCTGATTTTACTTTATTATCTGAAATATTCCTGCATAATGTAGGAGCAACCACTGTGGGTTGTCCCTACAAATAATGGCTGAAATTGAAATCAAGCCCAGAATTAATGCTGCCGAAACTATTCTTTCCGCGGCAGCGAGTCAGATTACAAACAATTTTTAAGAATTGAGGTTACAACCTTTGGATCTGCCTTGCCCCTTGTTTTTTTCATGATCTGTCCCATGAAAAAGCTGAAAAGTTTGGTTTTGCCGTTTCTGTATGCTTCCAATTCTTTGGGATTGGCATTGATAATTTCTGTAACGATAGTTTCAAGTTCGGTCTGGTCTGATACCTGTTCCAGACCTTTTTCCCGTACAATGTCTTCTGCATCCTTATTGGATGAGACCATGATATCAAAAACCGTTTTTGCGGCATTGGCATTTATACGGTTTTGTTCCAGAAGCCTCAAAAGCTGTGCAAGGGCAGATGCTGAAACCGGGCTGTCTTCTATGGATGCACCCCCGGTCTTGATAAGAGCCAGCACTGAACCCATGACCCAGTGGGCAGCCTGTTTTTTGTCCTTCAGATCCGTTGCTGTTTCTTCAAAATATTCTGCAAGCTGCCTGGAAGAGGTCAGCACTTCAGCATCATAGGCCGAGAGCTGATATTCATCTATAAATCTGGCTTTTTTTGCATCCGGCAGCTCCGGCATATCTTTTTTCACATCACCAATCCACTCATCATCCACGATCAGGGGCACCAGGTCAGGATCTGGAAAATACCTGTAATCATGGGCGTCTTCCTTGCCCCGCATGGATCTTGTAACCTGTTTTGCAGGATCCCAGAGCCTTGTCTCCTGGATAACCTCTCCGCCTGCTTCAAGGACATAGGTCTGGCGCTCTATTTCATATAGTATGGCCTTTTCCACATGTTTAAAAGAATTCAGGTTCTTAAGCTCTGTCCTGATGCCGAATTCCTTTTGGCCGTAAGGTCTCAAGGAGATGTTGGCATCACACCGAAAACTTCCCTCTTCCATGTTGCCGTCGCATACATCAATGTATTTCAAGATGGTGTGGAGCTTTCTCAGGTAAGCTCCTGCCTCGGCTGCTGATCCCATGTCAGGTTCGCTGACAATCTCCACAAGGGGCACACCGGTCCTGTTGAGATCCACCATGCTTCTCGACCTCCCTGGGTCATGGATGAGTTTTCCTGCGTCCTCTTCCATATGAATCCTGGTGATGCCGATGATTTTTTCTCCCTCGTTTTCAAGCTCTATTTTAAGATGGCCATGTTCTGCAATGGGAAAGGCATATTGAGAAATCTGGTAGCCCTTGGGAAGGTCGGGATAAAAATAATTTTTTCTATCAAATCTGCTTTCCCTTGCTATGGTGCATTGGGTGGCAAGGGCGCTTTTTATGGCAAAGGTGACGGCTTTTTTGTTTAAAACAGGCAGCACCCCGGGCATGCCTGTGCAAACAGGGCAGGTATTGGCGTTGGGAGGTGCTCCGAATTTTGTGGAACAACTGCAAAATATTTTTGTTTCTGTTTTTAATTGGGCGTGGACTTCAAGGCCTATTACAGGTTCAAGCTGCATCATGGTATTTTTCCTATTTTTTATACCCTGCAGGGCATTGGTCATCAATTATAAATCCAAAGTATACTTTATAACCCTGATGATTTGATTTATCAATATTAATTTTTGTGCTATAATTTTTCGATTTAGTAAAAAATGAGTTCAAAATAATAAGGAAATATAGATGGATGAAATTTTTTCTTTGTGTTGTTGGAATGGTAATGATTGTAGAAGGGTTACCCTATTTTGCCTTTCCAGATAAAATGAAGGATATGGTAAAAACCATGATGCAGCTTCCAGATGAAACACTTCGCAGGTTCGGCGCGGTGCTGATGCTTATAGGGCTTGGGGTTGTGTATTTTGGGAAATCGGTTCTTTAGGCATCCCCGGCCTTCGGGGATTTTGGAGTTTGCACCAGATATGTATTTATTATCGGATTACAGCTTTGAGCTTCCTGATGAAAGAATAGCCCAGCATCCGGCGGCTCAAAGGGAAGCCTCGCGCCTGCTGAGGCTCAACCGTTCAACCTCCCGTGTGAGTCATCACAGGTTCAGAGACATCCAGGATATTTTAAGGCCGGGGGATATCCTTGTCATCAACGATACCAGGGTTATACCGGCGAGACTTAAGGGGCACAAGGAAACCGGAGGAAAGGTTGAAGTGCTCATCATTGACTATGCCCAGGGAATAACAATGCTTAAGGAGCATGGAAATTTCCAGTGCGACTGCATGGTAAAGGCATCTAAAAGTCCAAAACCAGGTGCATGGCTTATTTTCCATGACGGGCTGAGGGCCCGGGTGGAAGATAACATGCAGGGACTCGTAAATTTAAGGTTTTATGTTTCGGAAGGATCAAAATCGGAAGAATCAAAAGATGATTTTATCACGCTTTTGAATAAAATAGGTGAGGTTCCTTTGCCGCCTTACATCCACAGGGACGGTCCCGTCAACGGCAGCAGGGACAGGGAAAACTACCAGACTGTCTATGCGGCAAACGAGGGGGCCGTGGCAGCGCCCACGGCCGGGCTTCATTTTACGGAAGACCTCATGGCATGCCTGGAGAGCCTGGGAATTGAGTTTGTCTCTGTGACCCTTCATGTGGGGTATGGAACCTTTGTTCCGGTGCGGGTTAATGATATAAGAGATCATCAGATTCATTCCGAATATTTTTCCATATCAGGACATGCAGCCCGGCGGATTAATAGAGCAAAGGATGAGGGGCGAAGGGTAATAGCCGTGGGAACCACAAGTGTCCGTACCCTGGAATATGCTGCAGATGACAACGGCCGCGTTTCACCAGGTAGTGGTTCATGTGATCTTTTTATTTATCCAGGCTATAAGTTTAAAGCCGTGGATGCCATGATCACCAATTTTCATCTTCCAGAATCAACCCTTTTGATGCTGGTTTCAGCTTTTTCCGGAAGGGATAATATTTTAAGGGCCTATAAACAGGCCATTGCCCATGGATACAGATTTTTCAGCTATGGGGATGCCATGCTGCTGGAGTAGCATTTTTACCTCTAATGCGCTTAATTTTTGCTACATTGCAATGTTTTGTCAGAGTAAGCGAAAAGAGGCTTTTTACGGAGGAACATGTTAAAATTTGAAGTGCTGAATGAGTGCCGGGATACCCGTGCCCGTACAGGTAAAATCCATACGGAGCATGGAGATATCCAGACCCCTATTTTCATGCCGGTGGGAACCTTAGGCAGCGTGAAGTCGGTTTCCAACGAGGAGTTGATGGAATGTGATGCCCGGATTATTCTCGGCAATACCTATCACCTTTATTTAAGGCCGGGGTGTGAGGTGATTAAAACCATGGGCGGGCTTCACAGGTTCATGAACTGGAAACGCCCAATTTTAACGGACAGCGGAGGTTTTCAGTTTTTTTCCCTTGCAAAACTTGCAAAATTCAGTGATGAAGGGGTGGAGTTTCAGTCCCACATAGATGGTTCCCGCCACAGGTTTACACCGGAAAAGGCTGTGGATATCCAAACCATCCTGGGATCGGATATCATGATGTCCCTTGACTGGTGCATCGGATACCCTGCCGGTAGGAGAGAAACCCAGGATGCCCTTGAAAAAACCACCAAATGGGCAGACAGGGGAAAAAAATACTGGCTTGAAAATGGAGGAATCAACAATCTGTTCGGCATCGTTCAAGGGGGTATGTATTCGGAACTGAGGGCGCTTTCAGCATCCCAGCTTGCCCAGCTTGATTTTCCAGGTTATGCCATCGGCGGACTCAGTGTCGGAGAACCCGCCTCAATCATGTATGAGATGGCTGACTTTACGGTGCCTTTGCTTCCCTTTGAAAAACCCAGGTATGTCATGGGGGTTGGAACCCCTGAAAATCTTGTTGAGATGGCCGGCATGGGCGTTGATATGTTCGATTGTGTCATGCCTTCACGCAATGCAAGAAACGGCCAGCTCTTTACAGGTAGGGGAACCATCAACATCTCAAATGCCAGATTTCGTTTTGATGATATGCCTGTGGATGAAACCTGCAACTGCTACACCTGCCGGAACTATTCCCTTGCCTATCTTCGGCATCTCTATAAATCAAGGGAGCTTTTATCCTACCGCTTGAACACGATCCACAATCTTCATTTTTACCTGAATCTCATGAAGGAGATCAGGCAGGCCATCGATAAGGGAGAGTTTCTCAGGTTTAAAAAGGAATTTTTTTCAAAGATTGAAGCCGGAAAATAAGATTTTCATATAAACCAACATGCCCTGTTAGGCACAACGAAGGATGAAAGTCTTTTAAAAACAAGTGTTTATGTAGATTTTCATATAAAACAGATTTGGACCACTATCAAAGGCATCTTTTATATCAACTCAACAGTAGTTGATACTTTTTTAAAACTTTTGAACCATGATTAAAGGATTTAAGGATGGACATGATTAAAAATCAAGGTAATCCAATAATCAAGAAAATCATGGTTCAAAAAAAGTGTAAACCAATAAATGAAACATGCCTTATCAAATTAAGGAGATATCATTAATAATGACAATTGCAGAAAAAATAGATCAGACCCTTTTAAAGTCATCCTGGATACGCAAGATGTTTGAAGAGGGCGCAAGACTCAAGGCAAAGCACGGCACCACAAATGTGTTTGATTTTAGCATAGGCAATCCCAACCTGCCGCCGCCTGATGCCTTTCAAAAGGCTCTTGAAACCGTTGCCATGGAAAAGGAGAGCTGGGTGCATGGCTATATGGCAAATACTGGTTTCCCCTTTGTCCGGGAGTATATTGCAAAAAATATTGCCGGGGAACAGGCCGCCGATGTGACCGCCGATGATATCGTTATCACCTGCGGGGCTGCCGGCGGCATCAATGTTATTTTAAAGGCCCTCTTAAATCCCGGTGAAGAGGTGCTTGTGTCCCGTCCCTTTTTTGTGGAGTACACATTTTATGCTGAAAACCATGGCGGTGTTCTTAAAACCGTGCCCGCAAAAAAGGATTTTACCCTTGATCTAAGCGCCATTGAAGCAGAAATCACAAAAAAGACAAGGGTGGTGCTTATAAACTCGCCCAATAATCCCACCGGCCAGATTTATTCAAAGGAAAGCCTTAAAACCCTGGGAAAAATCCTTGAAAAAAAGAGCCTTGAATACGGAAGCGTCATTTATCTTGTATCCGATGAGCCCTACCGGAAAATAGTGTTTGATGATATTGCGGTGCCGCCTGTTTTTCCATGTTATGGAAATTCCATTGTTGCCACTTCCCACTCAAAGGATCTCTCTCTTCCGGGTGAGCGCATTGGTTATGTTGTTGTAAATCCCCAGGCAGAATACAGGGATAAGCTGAGGCAGGCCATGGCCCTGACCAACAGGATACTGGGTTTTGTTAATGCACCGGCCCTTATGCAGAGGGTTCTTCCCTTAATTCATGGGGCCAGTGTGGATATCGATGCTTACAGGAAAAAGCGGGATTTGTTTTGTGAGGGCCTTAGCGATGCAGGATACAGCTTTACCACTCCTCCGGGTGCCTTTTACCTCTTTCCCCAATGCCCCATTGAAGATGATGTGGAATTTGTCCGTGCCCTGCAAGAAGAGTTGATACTTGCCGTTCCAGGAAGCGGATTTGGCGGCCCTGGTTACTTCAGGCTTGCTTTTTGTGTGGAAGATGAAACAATCAAAAATGCCATGCCTGCCTTTAAGCGGGTAATGGCAAGATTTTAGAGGGGCATATTATGCACGAAATGGGAGTTGCCCAGCAGATGGTGAATATTGCCCTTGATGCCATTCCCAAAGACATACCGGATCCAAAGGTGGAGCGATTGAACCTCCGCATCGGCCGCCTTGCCGCGGTGGTTGAGGACAGCCTTAAGTTCTGTTTTGAAATTATAACAAAGGATTCTCCCCTTGAGGGGGCAGAACTTGTAATCGAGACCGTGCCCGTAGTGGTTCGCTGCCGGGACTGCGGGCATGGATGGGAGGTTGAGGGTCCGGTATTTACCTGCCCTGAATGCAAAGAAGGATCGGTTGAGATTGTTTCCGGCCGGGAGCTTGAAATTTCATCCCTTGAAATTGAAGGGTGATCAGCAATTGATACCAATATTTTGAGGAGTAATCAAATACTATGCTCCGGCCATACCGGTTAGGGAGTGACATACAAATAAAACTACCCGTTTTTAAAACATGTCCAATGTGATAACTGGAACACATTCACCAAACCGGGTAGATTATTATCTATGTGATGCTTTAGTAGAAAAAATCCATTAATGGAAGGAATAAATGGAAATCAACATTCAAAAGAGGATACTTGAGGCCAATGAGAGCATGGCTGAGAGAAACCGGAAATATTTCAGGAAAAAAAACGTATTTGTTTTAAACATGATGAGTTCACCTGGTTCCGGCAAGACAGAGACATTGTGCAGAACCCTTGAAATGATCATGCCCAGGATCAGAACCGGCATTATTGTCGGAGACATATGTACCAGGAACGATGCCGACCGCCTTGAGGCCACCGGAGCTGCCGTGGTTCAGATCAACACTGACGAATTTGGAGGCGACTGCCACCTCACGGCCGGCATGATTGAAAAGGCTGCCGCAAACCTGGACCTGGATGCTCTTGATCTTCTCATCGTGGAAAATATAGGCAATCTTGTCTGTCCGGCTGAATTTGATATCGGTGAAAATGCCAGGGCCGTTGTTCTCAGCGTCACGGAAGGGGAGGATAAACCCCTTAAATACCCCCTCATGTTTCAGGTGGCAGACGTTGCGATCTTAAACAAAGTCGATCTCTTGCCCTATCTTGATTTTGATGTAAATGCTGTTGTGGAGAATATGAAAAAAGTGCATCCAGGGCTGCCTGTATTTGAGATGTCGGCAAAAACAAAAAAGGGGTTTGAGCCTTGGATTCAATGGCTGGAGCGCCGGAGCTTGTCCTGATGATTATACCGCCCTTATGACCCTCGGTTCGATTGATCTTATAAGGCGCTGTAATTTAAGCAAAACACAGCCCTGATTTTTTAGAAGCCAGCTTTTTCATGTGAATAAATTCAATAAGTTATGCAAAAAGGATCGAACCGTTGATTATGATCTTATGATTTGTAAGATGCCCAGGAGAATCTTACACCAGGTTTTTTAAGCTTGGCCGGCAAAAATTTTGAATAACTCCAGATTTTTTTTGAGCATTTCCCCGCTCAAGAGATCATCCAATGCCATGGCATAATGGTCCTTCATCACCCCTGGAATGAGCCTGCATCCTGCTAAGGTTCCCAAAAGGGCCATATTCTGCATCCTGACATCGGGAATATCATCGGGCTCGATAACAATAAGCTGTCCATCCTTTTTTTCAGCTACAATCTCAATGTCCCTGGCACTGATTTCAGCCGATTTTCCCAGGCGCACCCCAAGGGGCTGCCAGGATACATTGAGGTAAACCAGGGTTCCTGACTGTTTTAGTGCAGATTGAAGGCCCCGCATGGCCTCGTTTACCTCCATACCGAGAACCAGGTCTGACCGCCCGTTCATGGTAAGGGGAGAGTAGACGTTTTTACCGCATCGGATGCGGGAGACAACCACGCCTCCCCGCTGGGCAAGACCGTGGGTGTCAACGGCAATGGCCCGGATGCCTGCATGATCGATTCCCCTTAAAATAGCTTCACTGAGGAGGCCTATGCCCTGTCCGCCGACACCTGTTATATAAATATTAAATTCTTTCATAAAAAATCGGCAAGGAAACCCCTGAGTCTTCAGCTCAGGGGAGGAATTGCCGGCTCCTTTTGGTAATTATAGTTGTAGCCATCAGTACGATGTATCGGTTGGCAGTATTTCCAACTAATACCTTGCACGGTTTTTGTTTGTGTCTTGATATTAAAAAAACCACTGGTTCTTACTGCAACGCGACCTATGTACGTACCTATTTTTTTACCCTTAGTCACAACAGCTTTTACGACATCTCCCGTCTCAAAACCCCTTACCTGCTTATGTCTGGATTTTGCCTTTGTTCTGGGAAAACCATGCTTATCCACTCGGCACATTTGCCTGCTGCCGTGTCCCATAGCTTTTACAACCAGAACATTTTTATGGACTTGAAATAACCGTTCCGGTGTGCTTTTGCCCACACATGCTGCATCCAACCAATGTGTTTTTGGCAAATCCCTTTGAGTTCTATTGAACTTGGTCAAACCGCCGGACCCAGCCTCTACAGGCAAGCATATCCTTTTTAAAGTATTGAAAAGGTTCCATCTCGCTGCATTTACAGCGGCAGCGTCTTTTAGAGGTTTTTTTGCTTGAGCTTTAATTTTTTTCAATAGTTTTGGCTGGTGTGTCAAAAACTGCTCTATTGATTGAGCGCTCTTTCTCTGATTAAAAGCTATACAGGAAATAGTCAGGTTGCTGATTCTATTAGAGCCTCCTTTGGCTTTTGGGACAATATGTTCAACTTCTAAAGGTGTATCTTTTTTCCCACAGTACACACAGGCTCTGCCCCATTTTTCCAGCAGGTACTCTTTCACTTCGTATCCGGCAAGCTCTCCTTGCTGATATTCAACTCCAAAAATTGCCGGGTTTTCCATCAACTGCATATCAAAACGCACAAGCTCCATAGAGACAGCCTGAATGTTACAGGCTTGCCTTAATCTTTGTACCCATGTTTCAATATTATGGACTCTACTTTTTAAAGATGGCGGGAGCCATCCTTTAGACCGAGTTCTGTTAGAAAACCTGGGCTGTCGGTATCTGGTTTTTCTGTTTCTCCTGCTTCTCCGAATAGCTCTTCTATAATCCAGCAGGCTTTTGATTCTGACTCCTCTGTGTTTCAGATCCATGGCAAAAACTATTTCCCCGGAATTGTCATTTACGATTACCAGTCCTGTAGTTCTGCTTCCAGGGTCTATTTTCAGCCTCAGTTCTTCAGCTTGTTTCTCTACAATCTCTTTTAAAATAATGGTAAATGGAAATTTCTTAAACACAGCAGCCTTCTGCTGGTTCAATAGTAATCTGGCCTCTGCCGGATGGACAGGGTCTTGTGGCTGCTTGTTTGTGTCTAAAACAAATACTTTCAAAAAACTCTCTCCTTTCAGAGGTAATGTGTGCCTTGCTAATGTTATGGTCAGTTTTAACGTAAACAGCACTGGCTTCACCCTTACACCTGTTTAACTGTTTACCGTAGAGTCTGGAGCTGGCAAGCACCCCAGAGTACCTATTTCTAACCTAACGTAGCACATCACGTGTGCTTAAGCGGGTCAACATGGGCTTTTGCAAGCCCCTGAGTCTCGTAGCTCAGGGGTAGTTGACGAATCCTCCCTGTAAATTTCAATGGCTTTTTCCGGGCAGACAGGCCTGCATGAACCATCTCCTATACAGAGATCAAGGTTAATGTCTACGCTTTGATCTTTATTTCGGATAAAGCTGGGGCAGGCAAAATTCTCCACACAGACATGGGCCCTTGTGCATGCCTTGTCATCGATAGCAACATGGCGCTGGACATATCCTTGTTTTTTTCTTTGGGCCCTGGTGAACTTTAACATACAGGGATGGCTGGCTATGACCACGCTGATTCCTGTAATACTCATGGAGGTTTTGACATAATCGGTAAGTTGCAGATGCTGGTAGGTATCACAATGGAATATATTTTTGATTCCCAGACCCTTTAACATGGATTCAATGGGTATCTTTCCTCCGGCATGATCCTGGTGGCCTGTCATGGCGGTGGTGCCGTTTTCCATTATGATGAGAGTTATGTTATGGTTGTTGAAGATGGTGTTTATGATCCCTGGGAGGCCTGCGTGGAATAAAGTAGAATCACCTATAAAGGCGACAACCCTTCTTTGTTTGTTGTATATGGACAGCCCCGAGGCAATGCCCGGGGATGCACCCATGCACATGAGAACTTCACCCATGTTGTAGGGGGGGAGAAAACCTAATGTATGGCATCCTATATCGGCTACGGTTATGTCTTCTGCTTTAAGGGCCTGCTTGATGGCGTAGAAGGCGCTTCTGTGGCCGCATCCGGGACACATCTGGGCCGGCCTGGCTGGCACCTCAATCATATCAGGCTCTTCATGGAATTTGGAGAAATCTTTTTTTATCAGGTCAGGCCAGGTTCTCTGGATGATTTCCATAACTTTTGCCGGAGTGTATTCTCCTATGAAATCTGTTTCCATCTCCTTGCCTCGAATTTTTAATTGAATACCATTATCAAAGGCATGGGCTTTTATCTCGGTTTCAAGGATATTGTCCAGTTCCTCAAGGATGAGTACCTCGTCATGGGATTTTAGAAATGATGTAATAATTTGGTTTTCCAATGGGTGTATTGCACCCAGTTTTAAAATATCGGGTCTCATATGGGCTTCCTGGAGCACATCAAGGAGGGAAAGAAAGGGAAGCCCTGCTGTTATAACTCCCCGCTTCATGGAGTCGGTTCCAGGTACAAAGGTGTTCAGTTCTGCATCTTTGATAAATTGAGTCGCCCTGGCAAGCTTTTCCATGGAGCGTTTTTTCAGATCAATGGCAAGGCTGGTAATGGGAATATAGGGGCCGTTGACTGCATTAAAGGCTGTCCTGGGGGGATTGAGATTCAGGGGAAGGGGGCCAAAAGAGACCTTTTCCCGTGCATGGCACACATGGGTGGTGAGCCTGAGCACAACCGCAGTCTGTTCCTTTTGGGCCAGATCTGCCGCATCCTTATAATAACGATATACCTCGGTGGGGGAGGCCGGTTCAAAAACCGTCAGCCTGGCCATCTTAAAGATATTGCGGTTGTCCTGCTCGTTCTGGGAGGAGTTGGCACCTGGATCATCACCCACGACTACCACCATGCCTCCGATGATGTTCATAAGCCCCAGTTGTACAAAAGTATCCAATGCCACGTTTAAACCCACGCTTTTAAAGAAAACACATGACAGGTTTCCATTAAGTGCCGCACCAAAGGCCACCTCCACAGCCACCTTTTCATTTACGGAAAACTCAAAGTAAAAAGGGCGATCTTCCTCAGGAATGCTGAATATGGATGCCGCGATTTCCGGTGTGGGTGAGCCTGGATAGGAGGTAACCACCATGGTTTGGGTTTCAAGAATGGCCCTCACAACTGCGGTATTACCCATGACAATTTCTTGAATGGGCTCCTGACAGACCAGAATATTTCCTAATTTCTTCATGGGATCTCCCATAATTGCAGTTTTTTTAAAAAAGGCCGGAAAATCATTCCGGCCATGTGGGTTAAGTAAATATTCGATAAACCTCGTATTAAAACACAGTATATTGTGTTTGTGTACAAAAAAAATAAATACATAGCAATATATTGTATGATAGACGTGGTTTGCCGAATGCTTACCGGGTTAAGGCAATTTTTTCAGAGTATTCAAGGCCTTATCATAATCAGGTTCCTGGGCTATTTCCGGAACCTGTTCCGTGTAGGCGATTTTACCTTTTCCATCAATTATGATAACCGCCCTTGAAAGAAGGCCTTTGAGAGGCCCTGTTGTTATTGTTACCCCATAATCCTTTCCAAAATCATGGGACCGGAACACGGAAAGGGAGATTACATCCTTTAGCCCCTCGGCCTCGCAGAACCGGCCGTGGGCAAAGGGAAGATCCCCTGAAATGCAGAGCACAACAGTATTTTCATTTTCACCGGCTGCCTGGTTGAAGCGGCGGTTGGAGGCTGCGCATACCGGGGTATCTATGCTGGGAAAGATATTTAGAACTATTTTTTTTCCGGCATAATCTCCAAGGGAAACATCGGAAAGGTCAGTTCCGGTAAGGATGAACTTAGATGCTTTAGAGCCAATGGCCGGAAGTTCGCCTATGGTTTCAATGGGATTGCCTTTTAATGTTATTTTAGCCATGTTGGTTCTCCTTAATTTATTTGAAGGCTGATTTTAGAGGCTTTAGAGCCAATGGAATGTGTAGGGGCAGAATCTATTTCTGCCCCATTTTTATACTGATCCAACTTTGGTTTTTTTTAAAATTTCAACAAATACTCAAAATAAAGCAAATTGTGTTCCACGAAAAATCTAAATTGGGATACTATATATTTACCCGGTTTACTACATATCTGTCCCGTTTCCATATCTTCTCTGATCGGTAAGGTCAGCGGTATCCAGCACCTCACGGATCTTGCGCAGCATATCTGCAACCTTGTAGGGTTTAGACAGGTAAGCCATAGCACCCAGGTCAAGATATTGTTTGATTAAGGGACACTCAGAATATCCGCTGGAGGCAATAACTTTGAGCGCTGGATTTATTGACAGGAGCTGTTTGAGGCATTTTAGCCCCCCCATGCCGGGCATATTTATGTCTAATATGATAAGATCAATTATTTTTTGATTTTTTTTATATATCTCGATTGCATCTTCTCCGCTTGATGCGGTCATGGATTTATATCCAAAGAGATCAAGGGCTTTGGAAGCAAAGTTTGTTATGGATGCTTCATCATCTACCATGAGGATAGTCTCGGTGCCGCGCTGCAATGGTTTCTCCTTTTGGCAGGCAGTGTTAGAGGGGGCATTTTTCAGCGCGGGCAGGTATATCTTAAATACCGTTCCCTGGTTCGGCTCACTATGGCATCTGATAAATCCATCGTGGTTCTTAACAATCCCGTAAACGGATGCAAGACCAAGACCTGTACCTTTGCCAGATCCTTTTGTGGTAAAAAAAGGCTCAAATGCCTTTTGAAGCGTGTCCTTGTCCATGCCGTGGCCTGTATCAGATACTGCAATTTGAACAAAATTTTCCGAAATTGGGGGCTGAACATTTTCCATGGAAGGGTCATGGGCTATGATTTTATTCGCGGTTTTAATATATATGCTGCCTCCTTCCGGCATGGCATCCGCGGCATTGATCCCCAGGTTTAAAATCATCTGTTCTATTTGTACCGGATCTACGTTTATATCCCAGATATTATCCGGCAGATTTGTTTCAATGGCGATCATCTTGGGAATGGTTTTTTCCATTAATTGTTTAATCTGTTTTACTTCATCATTAATATTTACAGGCTGTTTTGAGGGAGGTGCCTTGCGGCTGAAAAGCATCATTCTGCGAATCAGCTCCGCAGCCCTGTTTGTGGTTTTTCGGATTTCCTTCAGACAGGGCATGGCTGTTTCATCATCCGGCATCTGCAGCATCAGATAATCTGTAAATCCTCTGATTACTTGAAGGATATTATTAAAATCATGGGAGATGCCGCTGGTAAGAGTTCCCACCGCCTCCATTTTCTGGGATTGAATAAGCTGTTCTCTAAGCTGTCTTTTTTCTTTTTCCGCGTTTTTGATGGGTGTTAAATCAATATCAATGCAGAACATCTCCTTTCCATTAATGGTATCTTGCATGACATGGGATGAAAAAACATGGACATCATTGCCGTTCTTATCTATAAGAGTCAGTTCTCCAGATGGTATTTTTTCTCCATGGGTTATCCATCTATGGTGGAGGTTTTTGACGGTTTCTCCCATGGCCGGGGGGATGATAATATCTTCCAGTTTTCTGCCAAGGGCCTCTTCTTCTGTATAGCCATACATTTTTTCACTGGCATGGTTCCAGAATATGACATTTCTTTCTTCATCATAGCCCTGGATGGATATTTCAGAAACTTCCTCAATGATCTCCCTGAAACGTTTTTCACTCTCCCTGAGAGCTATTTCCGTCTGTTTTTCATGGGTGACATCCCGGCCGCAGCCTACGGTGCCGATCATCTTCCCTGCTTCATCGTAAAAAGGGGCCTTGTTGACATCAAGCATAAGATAATTATTTCTTACAAAACCATCCTCCAAAAATCGCCTGGGTTTTCTGATATCTTTTACCACGGCATCTGAATCTTCACACATCTCTCCAAAGGTATGGCGGTGTCCTTTTTCACGTTCCCGCAGGGTAAAAAATAGATGCCTTTTTCCTACGGGTTCGTCCGTATCTGATGCCATGAGCAGTTTGTCACATACTGCCTTATTTACAAAAATATGGCGGTCATCAATATCCTTGGCCCAGATCAGATCCGGGACATTGTCTGTCATCAGTCGCATGAGACGGTAAAGTTCTCTATATTTTTTCTGGCTTTGTTTCAGGCTGTCTTCAATCGCTCGGTGCTGTTCAGCTTCCTGCTCCATGGTCTTGATTTTTTGTTTCAGATCCTCATATGTCGGCTTTCCTGGCATGATATCCTCAACAGTTACAGGTTTGTCATGGGGAACAACTTATGCGAACAGTTGCTCTTTGAAATGATTTTAACACTTGGCTTGATCATTAGATTTTTATAAGGCTATCACTGTTGATTTAATGCTGTCAAACCTTAGGGGATATTTTTTCCTTTGAAATATCCTTGCCCCTTGATAAGTCAGATCTTTTATTGGAAACTATAGGGGCCTATCCCATATCTGCTCCCATTTCCATGTTTTAAATTTTTTTCCTTAAATGATGATTCACGGCAATGAGCATCTCTGAAAGGGATTCCGGTGCCTTGGAGATTATTTTGGAAAAAAAGCATAAAAGCTTTTCCCCGCGCTGAACATAGTAATTATTGCCGGTAAAATTGTGAAGGCGCAAGAGGTTCATAGCTGCCATGGAGTTTCCAGAAGGGGTGGCTCCGTCATACCCTGGTTTTTCCCGTACAATAAGGTCTTTTTTATCCATGGGGGTCATGAAAAAACCGCCGTTTTCCATGTCCTCGAAATTATCTTCTAAAATTTTATCCAGAATAACGGCTCGTTCCAGCCACAGGGTTTCTTTTGTAGTTTCAAATATATCCAGAAAGGCTGCTGTAACTGAGGCGTAATCGGACAAAAAACCCTCAGGACCCCGCCTGCCGTTCTTGAAGCTGCGAAACAGGCGTCTCCCATCAAAGAGATGTTCAAATAAAAATTGGGCCGTTTCAATGGCTTTGGTTTTGTAAGATGGTTCCTTTAATACTGATCCTGCTTTTATCAGGGCTGAAATCGCCATTCCGTTCCAGGAAGCTATGATCTTGTCGTCCAGGCCCGGGGGGCTGCGTCTTGTCCGTTCTTTATATAATTTTTTTTTGGCTGAATATAAAAGGGTTTTAAATTCAGAAATTTCAAGATTCAGATTATGGGCCGCATCTTTTATTGATTCGGTAATATGAAGAATCTGCCGATCATCTCCTTCTTTCATTGAAAAATAGTGTTTGAGAACTCCTGCCTCTTCTTTGGTTAATACCTGGTTCACCTCATCCATTGTCCAGGTGAAGAAATAGCCTTCTTCCTTTTCACCTTCAGGGGTGAGGCTGTCCGCGTCCGTTGCCGAGTAAAATCCACCGCCCGGGGCAAGCATTTCCCCCACAAGGTAGTCCATGGTCATCCTGATCGTTGTTTCGTATTCAGGCTTAGAGGTTGCGTGAAATGCCTCTGTATAGGTTAGAGCAAGAAGGGCATTGTCATATAACATTTTTTCATAATGGGGCACCAGCCATATTTTGTCCGTGGCGTAGCGGTGGAATCCGCCCCCCACCTGGTCATGAATTCCGCCTTCATTCATTTTTTTCAAGGTTAATTCAACTATTTTAAGCAGATCTTCCCGGCCTGTACGCTGGTACTGCCCAAGGAGAAAGCGAACAGGCAGGCTGCTCGGGAACTTCATGGCCCCTTTCATTCCTCCGTTTTCCCAGTCAAATTCCTGTTTGAAACGTTGAACAGCCCCATCCAGTTCCGGAACTCCCGGGAGTTTTTCTCCCTTTTCAGGGACAGCCATCGTTTTAAGGATATTCATCATCTGGGATTCAGTTGTGTCTATTTTTCCTCTATCGTTTTTAAAGACATTGGAAATCCGCTGCAATACAGTCAGGAATCCGGCTATAACACCCCGGTCTCCGTCCCGGGCCGGGAAATAGGTTCCACCGTAAAAGGGAATCTTGTCAGGGGTTAAAAAAACAGACATGGGCCATCCTCCTCCTCCGGAAATGGCCTGGACAGCTTTCATATAAAGAGAGTCAACATCGGGCCTTTCTTCTCTGTCCACCTTAACTGATATAAAATGATTATTTAAAAATTCGGCTATTTCCAGATCTTCAAAGGATTCTTCCTCCATAACATGGCACCAGTGGCAGGTGGAATAACCAACGCTCAGGAAAACCGGCAGGTTTTTCGTTCTGGCAAGATTAAAGGCCTCCTCTCCCCAGGGGAGCCAGTTAACCGGGTTATTGGCATGCTGGAGAAGATAGGGGCTGGTTTCCTTTGATAGTTTGTTGGTAAACAAAGGAGTTCCATTTTTTTCAAGGTGTCTGGTACGTGGGCTTTGTTTTATATTTTTTTCCATGGCGTTAATCCTTTCAAGTGAATGTTTTTAAAAAACAGCCAACCAGTGAATGAAGGATGCCGAAATTTTTTCCAGCTCAATATATGGTCATACACCTAAGCTGTGACAAGCTGTAAAATCAATGGCCTATAAGGCCTTAATATTGTTCATCAGCAAACCCTAAAAGTAGTCACACTTTAGACGGTTAGACCAAATATATCACGCAATATCCATGAGAGCTTCCTCCAGTTCAGGGTATAGAAACTTGAATCCCAGTTTTTCCAGCTTGTCCGGGACAGGGCGCTGGCTGTTGAGCATATTGGTACCCATTTCACCCATTATAAGTTTTAAGACAAAGGCAGGGGTTTTAATAAAGGCAGGGCGATTTATAACTTTGCCCAATGTCCTCGTAAAATCGGAGTATCTGACATTTTCCGGGCTGCAAAAGTTAAAGGGGCCGGCAGTCAGCTCATTTTCAATCAAAAATATTGTAGCCTCTGCCAGATCTTCTATGTGTATCCATGGGAACCACTGCATTCCGGTGCCAAGGGGGCCTCCTGCGAAAAATTTAAAGGCAGGCAGCATTTTAGAGAGGGCACCTCCTCCACTGCCCAGTACCACTCCGAACCGCATGGGAATTACCCTAGCACCTTTTGGTACTGCCTTCATCGCTTCTGTTTCCCAGTCCACACATAGCTTTGCCAGAAAATCATCTCCCGGGGATGCTGATTCCATCAAAATATCATCTTTCCGGTCTCCATAGTATCCTGCGGCGGAAGTGCTTAAAAATGTAACCCTGGTACCTTGGTCAAGAGCTTCTACTAAATTGTGCGTTGTAAGTATTCGGCTGTCATAAATCTGTTTTTTATAATTATCAGTCCAGTAATTGAAAATATTCCTGCCCGCCAGGTTCACGATGACATCCGCATCTTTTACCGCATTTTGCCAGTTGCCCGCCCTGGTTGTGTCGTCAGAGATATAGCTGAAGTTTTCTCTGCCTTCAAACGGGTGTCCAGGTGATGTGCCTATTGCCTGCACCTTCCAGCCCCGCTGGATGTATTTACGTGACAGGTAAACACCCACAAATCCAGTACCTCCGGTCATGAAAATCTTCATTATATTTTCTCCTTTCGTTTATCTGAATGCATAGGGGCAGAATCTATTTCTGGAAACCACCTAAGGGGCAGGTTGGAGCGGATATGGAATCCTTCCCCTGCACTCATTGTAAAATTATCTCAACGAATTATCTCTCCCTTAGAGCTTATTACAATTTGTTTTATAGGTAAATTAACCCCTGCATTTTCCATGCCTTTTTTAATTATGCCGGGAAGGCCGGAGCAGCATGGAACCTCCATGATCAGGGCTGTTACGCTTTTAATATCAGCGATTTTAAAAATTTGGGTAAATCTTTTAATATAATCATCAATATCATCAAATTTGGGGCATCCTATCATAACTGTCTTATTCTTCAGAAAATCACCATGAAAGGATGGATATGCTACGGGCACGCAGTCGGCAGCCACCAGCAGGTCGGCATTTTTAAGAAAAGGGGCATGGGGAGGAATAAGCCTGATTTGAACGGGCCAATGCCCCAGAGATGAGCCTTCTGCATTTCCCATGGATGGAATGTTCGCACTTTCACAGGAGCCTGATACAGGAAAGGTCTGAAGGTGTGTTGATGGGCAGCCGCATTCCAGCGTTTGGCCCCGATGGTCGTTTTTTGCCTCCTCTTTTTTTTCAAGCTCCTTCAGGTAATCTTCAACGGCATCTTCATCAAATTCATCTGCTTCACGTTCAATCAGGGAAAGAGCACCCTGGGGGCAATCTCCAAGACAGGCTCCAAGTCCGTCACAATACATATCTTTTACTACCTTTGCCTTTCCATCAATAATCTGGATGGCGCCTTCTGCGCAAGCTGGAACGCAGTTCCCGCAGCCATCGCACAGCTCTTCATCTATTTCAATTATTTTTCTCATGACTTTCATGGTTTATTCTCCTTTATTCAGCAGAATTTCTTCTGCTTTTAATTTCCCGGATTCTGTAAGAAAGGATTTGGCGATTATCCGTTGAAGCCTCTCCCTGTTCATAGTTTTTTTCTTGTTTTCTTCTTCCAGGTTTGTGATGAGATCAGCATCAAAAAGCGCTTTGAAATTAGTTGTCTCCTCCTCCCTTGGGTGGTGGTGATGCCCCACAATATCGCAGACTTCATTTATGAGTTCTTCTTTTGCATTGAGCTTTTCCAAAATGCTTCTTGCAATGGGAGGCCCCTCCAGTTCCTGATACTTTGGAGCGTTGGAGTTGTATTTTTTTTCCGCATCTTTAATTCCAATGTCATGGAGATAGGCTGCCGACAGGATAACCGCCATATTACCGCCTTCTTTTTTGCCTATTTCTTCGGCATACCTTGCCACCCTCATTGCATGGCCTATTCTCTTGAAATCAGTCCCAAAATACCGCTTCATTTGAACTGCGACCCTGTCCTTTAAAAGGTCTTCCCGGTTTTTTAAAAACTCTTCGGGCATTGTGCCCATGCATTGTTCAGCATATTGGCAGTATGAGGCACATCCAAAATCCATTTTAGGGTTTACTATTCTTTTTCCGCATCCTCTGCATTTTCTTGATGTGTCATCCTTGAAAAATTCCATTTTATAACCGCATTCAGGGCATTTTGATTCAAAAATGGCATCCTTGTTCCAGTATTGTGTATCTTGACCAGGGCATTTCATATCAGCCTCCTTATGTTTTTTACTCGTGAAACCTAACTTCTCATTTTCCATACCAAATGTTCTGTATTGAATTTGAATTCAATACTATATGTGATGTTAATTCTGAAAACTTATGATTGATGAGTTTTTTATTAGTTTCTGAAAATAATAAGGTTGAACTAAAGCATAAATTAATACATAAAAAGGATAAATTCATTGATCTGGGTCAATAAATTGTGTTTTTTATTTTAAATGTCAGCATCAGATGACTTTAGGCGATTTTCGGCAAATATTTTACCAGGACTGTATTTCTAAAGCCTGTCTATCATATACACGATTCGAGAAAATCGGTATGTTATTTTGCGGAAATCACCTTAATGATTCGTTGTGGGAGAACCAGGTCAAAACCCTGGTCTGCCCATGGCAGTTATAAGCAAATTTTAGATTCTCTATTCTAAAACAGAAGTGTTTCATGATTTGAGACATATACTGGCCACTTTAAAAAAAGGAGTATAATCTTGAAGAGCTTCTTAGTAGATGTAATCCTTAATCAATGAAACACGCCAAAGAGTATCAAGAATGGTTAAATGATAAACCTGTTGGATGGGAAGTCTTGTAATGGAGAGCTATATTCCAAAGCGTGGAGATGTTGTGTGGACTAATTTTGATCCGGCAGCCAGTCACGAGCAAATGGGAAAAAGACCTGCTCTTGTTCTTTCTACAGCTCCTTAGTAATAAATAAGTTATGCTGGCTATTGTTGTACATAAAATTAAAAAAGGCAAACAGCATCAAAGCCATTTGCCTTATATTAGTTAATGTTTGTAGTATTTGTTTATCCGGCAACATCTATCCCAGGATCACATCCAAGATTTTTATCAGGGTTTTCACATTCAAAGTTATAATGCCTTGTATCTACATGGCCTTCTTCTCTTTCCAGATCAGATTCAATATGGCTTTCTACTTTTATATCTGTCATAATACACCTCATATATATTTTCATCGCTTATGGATATGTTGTTCTTTTTCAATTAGCAGCTTTATATTGTAATTTGATTTCTTTTTTTTGTTTTCTGCTGCTTAAGAATTAATTTAGGCATTATGCCTAAGATGTCAAATAAAATTTTACTGAAAAGGCATTTTTATGAAAAAACCCTATGGAAGAAAGATAAGAAAAAAAGTAAGAAAGATTCTTATAGAAGACGCCCCGGAGACTGCCATGGAAATGCTGGCTGATATTCCTGATGAACAATTGATAGGCCATCTTTTTTCCCATTTTTACAGTTTAGATGAGCTGATTAAATTCAGGAGCATTGCAGCAATGGGAGCCTTGGGTTCAAGAATGGAAAAAACTAAAATAGAAAAGGCAAGAATCCTCATGAGACGTATAATGTGGAATCTCAATGATGAATCCGGCGGTATCGGATGGGGATCACCTGAAGCCATGGGTGAAATCCTGTCCAAAAGCCCAAAGCTTGCCCTGGAATTTAAAAATATTTTGTTTTCATATCTTGATCCTGATGGGAATCATATTGAACATGAAATCCTTCAAAGGGGGGTTTTATGGGGGATTGGGACCTTTCTTAAAATTTTTCCCATGGAGCTTAAGGAAAGAACAGAAAAACTGCTTTTGAACTTTTTAAAATCATGTGATTCCGTTAAAAGGGGATATGCACTAAGGGCATTGGTCAATGCTCAATGCCTTGACAGCTCTCTTGTGCCTGATAATATTAAATCAGATAAAAGTCTCATTTATATATTTGACGGCTGGAATTTTATTGAAAAAAGAATTTCTGATATGGCATCATCTTTATGATAGTAAATAATACTAACTTACTTATAACACTAAATAATATTAGCTAATCAGTCATGAGTTCTCTTTATTAACACCATAGTTCTACTTTGTTAACTTCGCCATGATGCCCCTAAAGTCAGGAAAAAAGGCCCAAAATTTCCAAATTTTTCTAATTCTCATTGTGAAATTACACGAAATTTCATGTAAATTATGGAGCCTAACAAAGTAGAAATAGACTCTATTGAATTAAAATTTAATACAGCATATCTGGTATGAAAATTAGAAGTTAGGATTCACGAGATATTAGCTTAATGGATCAAAAAAAGGAGGGCGGCAATTACTCACCTTGACAGCAAGAATCAGGTGTTTTTTTGTTGCATATCTATGAAAATTCCCGTTATCGACTTAGCATGTTGTATCCTTTGTGAAGTATGCGTTGAACTTGCTCCCCATGCCTTTCATATCAATGATACAGGTTTCTTTGAAGTTCTCCCCCTTGAGGACTATTCAGATGAAGATATTCATGAAGCGGTAAAAAATTGTCCAAGAGGCTGTATAACCTGGGAGTAAAATTTTTAACCTGTATTTTGGCACCCTTCATTTCCCGGTCTACGCTTTCTGAATGAATATTCCAGTAAGGGAGTTCACAACAAATAATCTACCCAATTCGATTAAAATATGTCCGTCAATACTGGTTGGCTGCTTTCACAGTGGGTAGTTTTATTATTATGAAGTCCCTAACCGTTCACATTCCCTTGCAAATGTTAGCCTTTGCGGATAACTATCTGATTTTATTCACACTGAAAAATTGAAGGGGGAGGAGGGAGTGAATGCTTACATCTTCCAGTGCATCTGCTTTTGAGATAATATGAAAGATGCAGATTTATGAGTATTTTTTAAAATCATTTAAAAAAAAGATTGCGCATGATACACAAATGTGTCATTTTTATGTTTAGTATGCCTGACGGATAATTATTTTTTACCTTTGGAAAATGGCATCCTTTATTTCCAGCTTCATAGTTTCCAGGGCAACCCTCTCGATTTCCGGGAAGGCCTCTCAAAAAAGTTTAAAGTACTTTTGGAGTTATATACAGGATGCGTGGAAAATTATATAATGGTCGATCTCACACATGCCATACCTGATCTTGAGAATCTTTTTCTTGTTCTTGATAATCTGAGAGTGGGGATAATCGCCCACACTCCTAAGAGAATTATTACTATTTTTAACAAAGAAGCAGAAAGAATTACAGGGTATTTAAGACAGGAAGTTCTTGGAAGGGATTGTCACAGTATTTTTCAGGGAGGTTTTTGCGGTGAAAAATGTTCTTTTTGTGATCTTGAATCTGATTCTCTGTTAGAGACAATAGAATACCCGATGAGTATTATCACCAAAGACGGATCCACCCGTCAGATTGAAATGACGGTATCTCCCATTCTAACTCAAGACAATGAATTACATGGGGTAATTGCATCTTTCAGGGATATGACGGAATCTTTTAATCTATCCTTAAAAGCTGAAAACCTTTCAAGTTTTTCCGGTATTATCGGTAAAGATAAGGCCATGCAGGACATTTTTCGCCAAATCCGGGATGTTGCCCTTTATAATTACCCGGTTCATGTATCAGGAGAAACCGGTACTGGAAAAGAAAGGGTTGCTTATGCCATCCATGATATAAGCTCCTACGGCAAGGGTGCTTTTGTGCCGGTAAATTGCGGAGCCATTCCTGAAGGGATTGTGGAAAGTGAATTGTTCGGACATGTTAAAGGTGCATTTTCAGGAGCTGTCAAGGAAAGAAAAGGAAGGTTTGAACTGGCCCATAAGGGGACACTTTTTTTAGATGAGGTGGCAGAACTTCCCTTGAAAACCCAGGTAAAAATTTTGAGATTTTTACAGGAAGGATCCTTTGATAAGGTCGGTGGTGAAAAAAGAGTCTCCGTCGACGTGAGAATAATCAGTGCAACCAATAAAAATCTTAAAGAGGAGGTTAAGGCAGGCAGATTCAGGGATGACCTTTATTACAGGCTTAATGTAATTCCAATTCATCTGCCTCCTTTAAGAGAGCGGAAGAATGATATACCTCTTCTGGCGGCCCATTTTTTAAAGGAAGCAGAAGAGGAAAGTTCAAATGCGGTTCCAGAGCTTGCTGCAGAAACCCTTGATTTAATGCTTGATTATTATTGGCCTGGAAATGTCAGAGAATTAAAAAACATAATACAGTTTTCCGTGGTAAGATCCAGGGGAAAGAAAATCCTTCCATCTGATCTTCCCAAGGAGATTATGCAGGATAAAGAGATCCTTTTTCCGGCTCCAACCATCCCGCCTGCAAAGTCGGCCATACCCGCAAGAGGTAAGCTTGATACGGAATCCGTTAAAATTGCTATTAAAAAGGCCGGCGGCAATAAATCCAAGGCAGCGAGGTTATTAGGTGTGGGAAGGGCGACATTGTACAGGTTTCTTGCCCAGAATGATGAGGCTCAAAAATATGCTGATCAGTTTTAATATATAACTGCCATGGGCAGTCCAGAATTTTGATCCGGTTCTGCCCACAACGAAACATGAAAGTCATCTGCCGTTGACGGAGACTTCCATATACTAACAAAAGGGCCCAGGAAAATCCCTTATTGGAAAAAAAGATGGAAAGTGCTGAATTCAAGATTGTTAGAGCAAAGCTTATGAAAACACAAAAGGCGGTAGCCCAGCTTCTTGGAATTTCTATTAAGGCAATACACAGTTACGAGCAAGGATGGCGGAGGATTCCCCACCATGTTGAACGACAATTGCTCTTTTTGCTGTACAGGTCTGTACAATGTGAAGGCAAAGAGCAAGCCAAGTGCTGGGAAATTCAGCATTGTCCTGATACCTGTCTGAAAGAATGCCCGGCCTGGGAATTTAATTCAGGTGATTTGTGCTGGTTTGTTAATGGAACCAAGTGCAACGGTAAAATCCATAATTCCTGGGATGATAAAATGGAAGAGTGCAGAACCTGCCCGGTTTTTCAAAGTTTCTTTAAAACTTAGATATAATTTTTTCATGGGTTTCAAACTTAGGCTGGTATTGACACCGCCTACTTTGTGGTATACTTTTTAGTCTAAAAAAATATTCAAATGTTTATTTGAAGTTTAAAGGGGAGGTTTAACATGGATGATATTATGACTAACAAGCTATGCCGGACAGGAATAGAAAATGCTTCGGAACACAGAAAGGAGCTGCCAAAGGTCATAGAGGCTGTTCTGGACTCCATGGACGATGACCGGTGTTTTGCCCATATCGGTGATGATCCCATTCATTTTTCAACTTCTGTAAAGGAAATGATTGATAAATTCAGGGAGGTATTGTTTCCAGGATACTTTTCAAGCCAGAAAATTGACGGGGCAAATATTGTCTACAATATGGGGCAGGCCATATCCCAGCTTTATGATATTTTGTCAAAACAGATTATACATGTGCTGCGTCATGATTGCTTAAGATACGGTCAAAAATGTTCGGAATGCGAAAAAACCGGAAACTTAGCTGCCTTGAAAATACTCAAGGCAATTCCAGCTCTGCGTGTATCCCTTGCTGAGGATGTAAAAGGGGCCTTTGACGGAGATCCTGCAGCCAAGAGCCATGATGAGGTGATTTTTTCCTACCCTGGTCTATATGCCATTACGGTTTACAGGATTGCCAATCTTTTGTTTAAGCTTGATATACCCCAACTGCCGAGAATTATGTCTGAGCACGCCCACAGCCTCACTGGAATAGATATACATCCTGGTGCAACAATCGGAGAGAGATTTATCATAGATCATGGAACGGGTATTGTGATCGGTGAGACCAGCATCATCGGCAGTAATGTCAGGATTTATCAGAATGTAACCATAGGTGCATTATCCCTTCCCCCTGGTGCAGGTGAAAAACTTAGAGGCTCAAAACGCCATCCCACAATTGAAGATGACGTGATTATATATTCCGGGGCAACAATCTTAGGCGGGGATACCGTCATCGGAGCAGGATCTGTTGTGGGTGGTAATGTCTGGCTAACCAGTTCCGTTCCGGCGGACACAAAGGTTTTTATTGATTCTCCACGGCTAGTCTATAAATATCATTCAGGCCGGGATGAGGGAATTTAGGAATAAGGACGAAATAACTTAATCATTTTAGTATCGGATAGCACTTGTTTTAAAAAAACAGGTCAAAATAAAATATCCAGGTTATTCCGGCTCGACTCCTTAGTAATATTTTATGCTCTTCGTTCCTCCTGCTTAGTTTGGGTTTGGGATAGATGGCTTCAATTCTCATCATTTTCATCAATCTTTGAACCCGCTTACGATTTATTTGATGACCTTCTTGATTCACTTTGGGCATAATGATTGAAAACCTCCCGTGTCGGCCTTCCCCTCCCCATAATCCTGGTGCCATCCCAGAGGGACAGGAATTTTGTCATAAAGCATTTTTCTTTCAGCCTCAAGAAGGTGGCGGGGTGTTCCCATGAAATCAGCCGCGCAAAGGACCCGGCTGCCGGATTCGGATAAAAGCCTGTCCAGCCAATGCAACCCTTCAAGGCTCCGCATAAGGTGATGGTCAAGAATCAGCATGTCCACCGAACCGGCCAACCGCAAGGCGTTTTGCCAGGCCCGGTTACGCAACTCCTGATTCAGTTGTTCAAGGTAGAGCGGCGGGCCTCCGGCCAGCAGTATATCAGAGTGCCAAGACAGGAAGAAATCAATGGTTTCGTCATCAAGAAGTTGAATGTCAGAGGCGTGCACAAACACCGTGTCATCCTCGATTCGGGTCATCATAACCCCTGTCGTTACGCTCTGTTTTCTCCCCATGGGGCACGGCTGAGGAAAAACCCAGTGGATCGGCTCTGGTTTTTCCCTCCTGCCATCGGGCATTCAGGCGTTCTTTAAGGGCTGCAAATCTTTTTTTTCCCTGGAGGATAAAAATTCAGGTGATTTTGTCCATATCCTTACGCCTGGATTCAAGTCCGCCACCCTTTCGACATCCAGTTGATAGGGATTTGCATCCACCACAGGTACATGGTCGCCATGAAAATGGCTAAAGACAATATCCGAGGCAAGGCCCCAGGCTTTTATGATCTTTTCCCGGATTACCTCTGCAACCGCAACCTGAACAGGGTGCGGCGCCTGGCCCTTACGCAGGAATCCCAGGGCGATTCCAGGTAATATTTCTCAAAAACTGATCAATAGGCTGCTCAACGAAGTAGAGCAGGACAAAAAGTTGAGTGAGAAAGAAATAAAAAAAATTTTTGCCGAAATTTTCTCTGAACCATCCAAAGGGAAGATTAGTCGTATCAGAATAATGGAAGTAGCTGCAATTGCCAGTTATCACAGTGAAACCGGAATACCGATTGTTAAAGTCCTGGTGAGTGATGATGCTCCTCAATTCAAACTTATAACTAAAGATAACTTATTGACGGTGTTAAATCACCCTGAAATACCCTTGCACAATAACAGGTCTGAAAATGGAGCCAGGGTAGAAAAGTGTCGTGCCGATGTCAGCCTTCAAACCAAAACCGATGAAGGAACAAAGGCAAAAGATACGATGATGAGTATTGTTGAGACCTGTAAAAAACTTGGGGTGAGTTCTTATAAATTTATACATGATAGAATAAGCTGGACTTTTGAACATCCTTCTCTTGCTGAATTAATAAAATTAAAACCCAAAAAATGCAAACTCATTGTAACTATTTGATTTTTAAGAAAATTTATAAAAAAAGCGGTGGTTTTTTGAATTTTAACAGATTTTTTTAATATAACTATCTGAAAAAATAAAGAATTAATTCAAAAAGTATCTTTTAACTCACCCTTGTAAAACCAAATAGTTATATCGTACTTTAGCATCTTGATTGCATTATTTAGGTAAAAGCCGAATCAAAATAATATTCTGGCATGTTTCATTCCTCGGTTGACACTTTCTGAATCAACCTTCCCATTTTGGGGGAATCACTTCAAAAAAATTGTCAACTACTTTTGAGGCAATATGAAGGATGCCAATATTCTTCTCTAATATGTCCCTCACCGTCTGCCCGGTGTCTGCATGAAAGGGATTATTATCATCTGGGGTGCTGGATCATCTATATGGAAAACCTGTGTCAATCTAATTCCCCGGTTCCCGGTGATAGCGTCACTTTCCAGGTAAAGGAAAAATCCATACAAGCCCCGGGGTTCCCCAGATGGAAATGACCAAAAAAATGATCACTTCATGATAACGCGATTTTCTGAAATTAATTTATCAAGAGCTTTTTTTTCATACATGACATAACGCCCCATTTTGAAGTAATCAGGACCTTTCCGGGTGTGCCTCCATGTTGCAAGGGTCTGTCTTTTTAATCTGAGATATTCCGCAGCCTCATTTGTAGTAAGTAAAAGCCTCATTGTTTTCGCAGCGTTACTCGTTGATGATTCCTGGAATTCTTTTTTCGTTAATTTCCCCATAGTATCCCCCTTGATAACCCCAGAAAGCAAATCTTCCCAAGGCAATTAAAAATCAATACAATTCAACAGAACCTGGTTCACCAACTGAATGGGCCACCCTACGGACTACCGGGTTTGCTGGAAGGTAAAACCCGGCATTTGCTGCAACGGCATATGCCTTGTAAGTCCGGACAAAATCCCGTGACCACCATTTTAAATCATCTTCCTTCACGATACCCGGCAGCCACTTGTTCTTCAGGGTCTTTTCCAGGTAGGGCTTGTACTGCATCCAACCGCCCTTCACATTGGCAGATGAATAAACAATTCCTGCATGATGATATCAGCGTTAACGAACCAGACTGATCCGTTTCTTTTGTGGACTATTAAACCGTATCCCTGATTTTGCAGGAATGATCCACCAAAAAATCAATTTTCGTTTTGGTCAAGGATTTTTTGAAAAAAACACAAATACACATTACAATAAGAATATGACAAAGCGTGAATTACTGAAAATATTAAGTCAAGCTGGGTGGCAATATCTAAGGGAAGGCCGTCACGAGATATGGGGCAAAGATGGCAAAACCATCCCCATTCCCTTGCATGCCGGAGACATCCCCAGGGGAACCGCAAATAATATTTTGAAACGAGCTGGTGTGAAAAAATAAGGGAGGATAAAAAGCATGAAATTTTATTATGCTGTTTTTCAAATAGAAGATGATAACACCCTGGTGTCAATCCCAGATGTGGAAATCTGTGAAACCTTTGGGAAGACATGGGATGAGGCATACGAAATGGGAATTGATGCCTTGGCGGCGTGCCTGTCAGAACCCGAAACAATTATTCATCCAAAGTCATCACGGGAACAGCTTCAATCCTTGTATCCTGGTGCTGAAATTGTGCCCATTCCAGTGGATGAATCAATTAAGAAGTGGTATCAGGCCACCAAACGGATTAATGTAAGTTTTCCAGAGAGGTTATTGATCCGGGTTGACGAATTCAGATCAAAGTAAGGAATGAAGCGCTCACAACTTTTGGCCCAGGCTGCTGAGGAGTTTCTTGAATCCCGGGTTTAACCTGTCTCAGGATTTCAAGTATACAATTTTATTGCCGGGTATCGGGGTCAGCACCTCATTTGCCTGTTTCATTATTTCATCAATGTGACCGGTTCCAGCCTTCAATACCTCATCTCTCAAATGGGTATACCGTTGTGTCATCTTAGGGGATTTATGCGTCATAAGTCTTTGAAGCACATACATGTCAACCTTGGCTGAACTGGCCGGCATGGAAGCGTAAACATGCCTTAATCCATGGAGTGGACGAAACCTGGGGTTCTAAATGCTCCATTTTCGATTGTTCACTTTCTTGGCCCTTTTTTAGAACTTCTGATAGCATATTTCCTGCCCTTATTAGGGTTTTAGGCTTAGGCAGGAGTTCCATCGATTATTTGCGAGATAAAGGGGGGAACTTCTGCCTCTAACCTGACATATCTTACAAATTTTTCTTTATTTATACACTATTTTTTGTGATTGTTCTCATTTTGCCTGAAAACACTTGTAGACTTATCCAAATTTAACTAAGTGTCCATGATTATGGAGCAGTAAAGGTTTGGGTTATCAAAAAGCCATTAAACTTTGTAACTTTTTGACATTACTCGACCTTCGATAGAGAATCTGAGTTCTCCGTTTTCTTCGATAAAAGTGACAGCCTTTCCAGCATAGCGGCGGTAGAGCTGGTAGGTATTTTACCAAAGGGCGGATTGGTCAGGATAAGGTCAATACTGTTTGAGCCGATTTGCTGTTTTCGTTTTCCATTTCCAAAGTCAACTTCATATTCAATCTGGGGTTTCAGTCCACCGAAATCCTCATTGTATGTATAGTTCTGGTGAAGCCAATTGGCATTGCGCTGATCCACCGCATGGATGATCATATTCAACTTACCCAGACGGGCGGCTTTCTCTTCAATTTCAGCGGCAAAGAAAGTATTCTGGCCGAGACGTTTAAGCAACTCATCTTTCTTGGCTGGATCAATGCCGTTGGACAGCGTGTGTTTGTACACATCTTCATATGTGGCTATCAAAAAGCCGCCAGAACCAGCGCAGGCATCCAAGAATCGCTGATTGCTTTCAGTTGCCATATCTATCAATTCCCTATTGTTGCATAAATTGCTACCGGTACGACGGTCTCTTCCGGAGTCAGTCCACCATGATCGTTCCCTTGTACGTTGTGAGGATTGCCATAGGAATTCTGAATTTTTCCCGGCCAGCCGTAGCTGTCGTATCCAAAGGGAACCTCAACAGCATCCAATGCAGAAGGGAGTCCATAATCCGTTGCAGGTGAAATCACTTTGACATCAGCCGGTCCCACGGACGTGCGGGCCGTCGTTTTATATTCCAGGCATCGGTTATGAATGAAAACTTCTCGCCCAGGTTGCTTAGACTTCAAATCATCAATCACATACTGCTTGTTGTAGTGTGCAAATCCGTGATCCGCTGTTATTACCATAGCTGTGAGGGGCGACCTGAAAGTGCCATATTCTTCCTGGTTTGAAGATGTATCTTCTTCCTTTTTATTTTCTTCCTGATCTCAATTTTTTAAACATATTTTCTTCATTTTCTTCCTGTTCCCCTGACAATTTTTTTCAGGCATAACCATATCCACATTTTGGACAATGATATGTGGAGGTTGGTTGTGAATGAGAGAAACTGAACAGAGAAAATGCCGTCATTGCAATGAATTGTTCTCCCCCGATCCTAGAAATGTCAACAAACAAGAATATTGCCGAAAGCCTGAGTGTCGAAAAGCCAGCAAGGCGGCCAGTCAGAAAAAATGGTTAAACAAGCCCGAGAACCAGGGATATTTTTCTGGTCCTGATAATGTGGAGCGGGTTCAAAGATGGCGTAAAAAGAACCCGGGTTATAGTCGGCGCAAAAAATTTTCGATAGCGTTACAAGATCACTTGCCTTTGCAACCTATTAAAAATAAAGAGGATATTTTCCCACAGTCATCTTATGCGTTACAAGATCACTTAGCTTCACAACCTACTGTAATAATAGGTTTAATATCCAGCTTTATTGGTTCAACGTTACAAGATGACATAGCCAAAACCCTCCTTCGTATGGAACAATTCGGACAGGAAGTTCTATTGTCCCAACCCCAAAACAAAGGAGATAAACATGATTGTAAAAGAACCGGTTTTGAAAAACAGAATCCGTAAAATCCCCAAAAGTTTCAGCTAGATTGATCATCAGCTAGTCCGGCAGCGGTACATTGAGTCATGCAGCCATGAACAATTGGCCTTATATCTGTTCCTGGTCTGTGTCGCGGATGCCCGAGGGCTGAGCTATTACGCGGATAAATCCATCATTAAGCTGTTGAACATGGATATGAAGACCCTGAGCCAGGCCCGATCCGGTTCGCTTCAACCGTTCGGCCATGTTCTGAACTCCTGGGGATAGCTACCGGCAAAAATGACCTGTCTGCAATATTCGGTAATGCTTGGCAGGTAGGTGCATGCCCGGTACTCCTTTTCCAGTCCTTCATAGGATCGGAACATTTCCCGTCCGGGAACCATAAGGAAGCGATCTCGGAGCAATGAACAGTTGGCCACACTCATGCCATCAAATACGATGAGATAAACCTGCTCAATACCGGAATCCTGCAGCAACGGTTTTACAGCGGCTTCCACCACATCACTGTTCAGCCATGGGCGACAGGTTCCGGCTGAATAACTTATTTCATTGATCCATTTACGAAGGCCACAACTTGGATGGGTGTAAAAGTCAGCCCAAGCCACGCGGATCTTGCCGCAGGCTTTTTTGGCACGCTGAGTGATCCTGAATACGTTGACCTTTTCAGGAAGCTGGGCTGAGCGTCGTTCGGCCTCCAGCGCCATGGCGGACAGGGGCAGATACACCTTGTCGATCAACTCGAATACGTCAGCAGTATCTCATCTGTTTGCCCATGGCGGTGATATTCACAATGCCCTTTTGCTGAGAGCTTGTTTACCCCGGCTATTAAGAGAGATCTGTTGCATAAAAATACTGGTGCAATAACGCTCTGGTTCATCAGTGTTGCCGTAGAAGGGGCTCGCCATCCATTGCGAAGGGAGTCGAAATAGATTGCATATCCAAGAATAGACTCCGTTGGCAGGTACGTTTTTACCTTATAATTTGATTTTGATAGCTTCAGCTTCCCTGACTTGACCAGTATTGACCTCACGCGGTCTCGCGTCGATTGAGGCATCCGCTCGTATTTTTTCTCTAAAAGTTGGTCAAGATGGTATTTGGAAAAGACCGCTTCACCGGTATTGAGAAATCTGTTCGTAGCAAGAGGAGAGAGGCTTTCATAGAGAATGGGAGTCGTCATGCATAGCTGGAAAAAGATCAAATCCTGTACGGCGTTGTCTTCATTTCTTACCTTTTTAAACATTCTCAGGAATGGTGTGTTGACAATGGTGCCGTTCTCAATTTCCAAAAATCTAAATTTCATGTGTTGCCAGAGGTTCTCTTTATTGGACTCTGACTTTTGCGGCCAACTCTGGATACAGGAATTGCGCACCGCCTTCTGATTTTTATTCTCCAAAGCAAAATCAATGAGGGTCAATGTTTCCTCTAAAAAAGGGTGTTGAAATTGACCTTAAAAAAGATACAATAAAATTAATGTATTCAAGCATTTATAGCTTGAAAAGACCTCTATTTTGGTTTATATTTATACTTTCAAAACATTTTTATATAAAAAACCAAAAAGAGAGGCCTCATGCAGAGAAAAAATATCAGACGCTCAATTAGAAAGCAATTGAAAACCAACTTTCCTGGTTGGAAAAAAATGAACAAGAAGCAGAAGAAGGCACTGGTTAGAGAAATAATGAAAACTGAAATTGACAACTATGATTTCTCCCAACCGGTGGAATCCCCTATTGAAGAACTTCTTGGAATTGAAGATCAGATGCCTTCTAAGGGTATCCTAACTTTAAAGGGTATGGCTGATTACATTAATAATTTTTACAGCGGTAACCTTTTTCCTCTGGAATCGAAGATGCAAACTCCTAAAGAGATAACGGATAAGGAGTTGATATTCATTGATGAACTCCTGGATAACGAAATCATTGACAGTCTTCTTGCCACTGAGGGCTACAGCCCTGACCAAAGGGATACCCGCCTTTATCAATTGTTCAGGATGGAATTTCTCAAGGTGATAAAATACCCTGAAATCAGCTACCGAAAATATTGCATTGAAGAGTATTTTGGCAGAGAAAGAAAACAGAACAGACGATTTGCTGGATTGCCGTTAAATACTAAAAAAATACCGGATCACACAGAACTTTGTCATTTCAGACAAGGTTTGCCATTTCCGAAACTCGTTAATATTCTTCTATATATTCTCCATCATCTTTATGAATCCAATTGTCTGGATGATTGGATAGTGCATGGGATAGATTCGACAGAACTTCCGATGGAGTTCAATTATCCCTTGTGTGATGAGATACAAATAGTGTAACGCTTTTTTGACCCTTCAAACTTCCTCTATTTGCTTAAATTCCCTTTAAATAAAGCAACTTAGAGTTAGTTTTAAAAATAAACAAATTTACAAAATAGTGTAACGCCACAAAAGAATCTCAAAAATTACTAGTAATTCAGCGATTTGCAGGTAAAATCAGCTTAAAATTGGGATCAACGGATAGATCAGAGCAAAGAGAAAACACAAACAGGTCATCTCCCACGGATCGGAGATGACCTGTTTTTAATCAGGCAGGCAGGTTGTTGCTACAAAAAGCTATTGAGGGGGGAGGTCAGATATAAATTCCAGGGCGAGATTGATGTCAACAAATTTATGATTCAATTCCTTTGCCCTGTCTCGGCAATCTGTGCATATTTCTTCAAATTTTCGCATATCGCCTTTGACGGCCATATAGATTTGCTCTACGGCTTCCTGCTGAATATCATTGCATTTTGCAATAAAATCCTCGACTACTATGGGGTACAGAATAAGGGTTTTTAATCGGCTGAGTATATCTGGATGGTTGTGGCTCAAATAGGTTCTTACCTTTGGTAGCCCGGCAAATACAATGGGAACACCAGCATCAATAATTCGTTTGAGATATGGCCAAACCCGGGTATCCAGATCGTTGGCTTCATCGATAATAATAAAACAGTTGGACAGCTTGCAAATTATTTTCAGGTACTGGGGTGTCCTGCGATAGGTGGCTTTGGTGTCATAATTCAACTCTCTGAGTATTGCAGCCAGGGTCTCGTGTATGTTGAACAGGGATTCTACCCATACAGTATGGAGCTTTTTTGGCCGCAATAATTGTAAAAACCGGGTTTTACCTGCTCCAAAATCACCCTCAATAAGAACACTTTGACCTCGGTAGATCCTGTTATATGTGGCGCTCAGATAGGATACTCGACGTTTATCACTTATAAAATCTTCTTTCATGTTAAATCTCCGTTGGTTGCATAAGTAGCCACATAATTCGAATCTATAGATCTTTTGCAATCAAGAATAAATGCACGGAACAATACGGCCCCTTTTTCTGCTTCCGGTAACCTTACCTTTTTATTGTAAACTGAATATCTTGGCAGATTGTGATGAAAAACCTGTTTGGCCCGGGCCAGGGTTAGCCCCCTGTGATAAACCTCAATCAAGGTGGGCCGGTAGACGACCATGTTGTGTTCTTCCAAGAGAGCGATTATCATATCAAGCTCATCGGGTAGCATCTTTGCTTCAGGTTCGTGCGGTTTCTCAAAAGGTTGCCTGGCAAGAGCTTCTCCCAACAGTATGCCGTCTTCTTTGTTCTCAAAAACAAAAAGCTTGTCCTTATACCTGGATATTTGTACAGGGGTGCTTTTGTGCCTGCTGAACTGCTCTGCACCGCAGGTCATGTAGTAATCCTGGTTGTCATGCCGGATAGTCCTTTTCTTTGATACCGTAGCTTTAATTTTTTTAAAACCGTACTTCATATATTCATGTACTTGATCCGGGGTAAAGGTCAGGAGAGTTGCTTGGTTAGATAAAAAAGCATCCAGCTTTTGTGCTGGAATCCATTTCTGAACTTGAGCATTTTCGCTGAAGTCATGTTTGGTACTGTTATGTTCAGTACGATATTGCTCAATCAAAGGACTGCCCCTCAGTTCCTGGAGAGAGATATCAAGGAGGGTCACTGTGATCTTCTCCCTTTTTGTTTGCTTGTAACTACTCAGGCTTGAGCTTAGGTGATAGCCTTTACAGGGATAAAAGGAAAACCTGCAAAGGCGTTTTTAATTGCATTGATTACATTACAGCCATTTTTCCGTACGGTAGATATATATCCACGAATACGGCAAAAGGTGTCTGCACCATAATCGGTACGGAAAGTCCCGGATACCTTTTGCTTGACTTTGATCATTCGAACATCCCTCTCTCCTTGATTATTATCAAAAGGCACACTGAAATTGTGCATGAAGCGAAGGACATCGTTTTTATGGGATTTTAAACGGTCAAGCAAATTTTTTGGAGGCGTCTGTTTGACTTTGCCTTTTTTTCCGGGTTTTTTTTCAGGTGGGGGATTGGCTTCGAGTCCCTTTTTGACAATTTGATCATACGTTGACTCAAAGAAGTGTATTCTCGATGCTTCAAGACATTCACTACCGGCGGCTTTGGCTGAGTTGACTTCCTTGTTGGCTTTTACCAGCAAATCACTCATCTCTTTGGCCCACTCTTGTTTATGTTGTTCATGGATAAATTTGAGTTCTCTCAAATGGTGTGCATTGCAAAGCCCGTGATCACAATCACCATAAGCAAAATAAGATTTCCAGTGATCATGGATCGCAGTGCCTTGAAACTCAGGCAAAATGCCGATGTCATCCATGGCAGCTTGCCCGCGTTTTTTATGAACTTCATAATACGTAAGTGTATCATTACTTGCAACATGAAGCCAATGAAGTTTACCTTTGACTCGTAATCCACTTTCATCGAAATGGGCGACATCCGCTTGCTTCAGCTGTTCTTTAGTGGCTTCAGTAGAGGGGGCAACAGCAGTTGCACCCTCGTTGGATGAGTTAATGATAACAGCTTCCGAGATTCGGTGGCCGAATACGTCTTCAAAAATTTCGCCAGTCCTTGCTACCGGGATATGATGATAGTTATTGAAGTAAACGACATGGGATTTAACATTATCACCATATTGAACGGGTTGAGTTACTTGATCAGGGAAAACGCCTTTATTGGCTTTCCCACACCGAGGGCAAAATTTGATCTCCGCTTTGTGTTCAGTTACTTCAATGTGGATAGCCGGAATATCAAAAACTTGACGTTTCTCATATTCCATGACAGGAACATTATCAAGAGATGCTTGGCAATGTGTACACTGGCAGGCCTTATGAACGACCGTATGATTTGGATCTTCAACTTGTTTGAGCGTTTTGCCCTTGTGCCCTTTTTGTCCGCCGGATGGCCTGGCTCCCTTTTTGCGCAAACTCGTTGTGCGTTTCTTTCCGAGGCCGTCAGTGGATGGAGGCTTACCGCTGTTAGAGCTGTTTTTTGCTATCTGACCTTGCAATTTCTCAATCAGCTCCTGTTGTTGCCGCATGACGTCGCACAAAGTTTTAATGTCGGCAGATAAACTTTGGATTAGTTGCACGACTGCATCTTCACCCTCACGGTAAACTTTTCGAATTTCTTGCTCTGATGGAAAGTGCAGTTGCATTGTGATTTCTCCAAATTATTGTTTCACTTTATTATCGGATAAATTTCAAAAAACTGTAGCTTGACCAGATGCCTGAGTAGTTACGTTTGCTTAAAGATATAGCCGGGGACGGTTTTCACGATCCTGTCTTGAAAATCTTTGATAATTCTTATCTCAAAGTTATGCAGGCTCCGGTGTGAAGACTCAAGGTGAGCCTTGTCTTTGGGAGAATTAGGCCTTGCAAAATCCGGTGCCATGTAAAATCCGCCGGGCGTGGAATGTGCCAGATTCAGGGCATTGATGGGGCGTTTGAGATTTAGAAAACCCTTTGCCTGGTCCGGCCTGAACTTGATTTTTTGTTGGGGAAACGGTGTGCTGAGTAAAAATCGAGTAAACAGATCCACAGAATTGAGGCTGCTTTCGGTAAAATAAGCCCTCAAAAAAAACATATACCGGGACCCGGTGTCAAAGGCCTCTATTACCTGAGGTTTTTGCCAGTTACCATTGTCATCTTTAATTTTCAAATATCTAAACTTACATCCGTCCATTTGGATCAAATTAAATACCGGTTCCGACTTAAAGGCATGGGGAGGTGCAGGCTCTTCTTCATAATCCTCCTTTTCCAGATAAAAGTTAAGATTCTCCCTCTTTGCACATCGCCTTAGCCCCGGAAGACTGATGGGCTTGCCCATCTCTTCTTCGAGCCAACAATGATAGTTTTTAATGGTCCTGGCTTTCCTGGTGATAAAAACAAATCCCTGGGACGATAGGTCACAAGAGGCCTTGACCATTTCTATAAATCGTCTTTTGGTTTGTTCATCTATGGAGCGGGGTCGCCCGCTGCACTTTCTGCCTTCCATAATCCCTTTTTCAGCCAGCATAAGGGGAGCGGGGATGATGCCGGTTTTCTTGTATTGGTCCTTGTAATATTTTTTGGCCCGTCTCTTGGCAGATCCGGTTTTATTCATAATTTTTTTGTAAAGTAGCAAATTAAAGTGCTCATCAATACTCAGATTATTCATTACATGCCCCCTTTGACAGGATCTTCTCACGTATAACCCTGTTCCATAACAATGCGGCCTGTTGAGAGGTCTCCTGCCAATGAACATGCTGAGCCACTCGAACTTGCTCAAGCATGGTTTTTATTGCGGCCATATACTCGTCTGTGATCTGGTTACTCAAGTCTGGTCTGTTTTGTGGTTTGGGTTTCCTGGCATCAATGAATTTTCTGATGTTGTGTGCCGTTAACTCAATATTGCTGTTCATGAAATCCTTCCAGGCCTTTCGCTGTTCACAAGGCTCCAATTGAGCCAGGGGACGGACTTGGGATTCATTGACTGGCAATTTGTCCCCAATTGGCGACAAATTCCGGATAACTTCATAGGATTTAATCAGGCGGTATGCCTGGGATCTGCCTATATCCCATCTTGCCCTGGTGTATGCCCCAAACGTTTCAAACAGGGCCTGTTTATACAACCGCCCATCTTTTATCTCCTTCAATGCCTGGCCAATTTGGCAAAAACATTCTTGATTATGGGCAATAAGTATTTCCAACTCATTTAACCGTTCCATTGCTACAGTCTTCCCGGCATGGATTGGCCGACATTGGCGGCAAGAGCCGTAAGATCCCCTGCCGGAACCTGGGAAGGCCTATCCAGTTCTTTTAAATACAAGACACTGTCTCGGAACCCATATCTCCTGACAACCATGACCAGATCTATAGTATTGAAATTTTTTTCACAGCGGAAGCACCTGGCCAAATTAGTTGCCGGATTTACAGCGGTTTGGAATTCGTTACAAACGGGGCATAGAAAACGAAAAAAGCCGTCTCTGATTTTTGATGGAATCTGCAAATGATCCCGAATCAGAATATCCACAGGGATGTTATTTCGTAACTCAAACAATTCTTGGGACGAGAATCTCTTGTTCATGGGTCACCTCTTCTTTTTGAATTTTCAGTTACCTATCTTATATCACCAGTCCTTAATTCTGTCTGTTGCCTCTTAAACTGGAATTGGGATTACTTTGGTGGTATCCCTTTTATTTACAGTGGTTTGTGCCTATAATGTCTCTTGAAATCAACAATGGATTACTCTGTTCATATTCGCCTATATTACAAGGGTTTAGCTTGCTCATGCCTCTTAAAGTCATTTTTGATTAGTCTGCCGATTTCATGGAGTTTTATAGGGTCTGCAATGGGCGGTAATTTGGATCACCAGATATTGGATAACGATAGCAGCTTTTATTCCATATTCTGCCACAATGACCTCAAATGGCAGTGCAGGCTTTGTCTGTCTTTGTAATAATTTTGTAGCAACTGCGGCATTGGGTTTTTCCTGATTTACGGCATCTTCAAGTTTTTTTGCCAGGTAGTTGTTTTTGCTATCCGATTGGTTCTTCTTGTTTAATTTTGCACATTGCCTTCGATGGAGTTCTTTTCGGCAGGCCGGGTTGCAGGTCCTTTGACGTCCCTTTTGCCTCACATCCGGTTGAAACCATTTTCGACAAATTGCACAAGGACGTTTTCCACGGAAACTTTTTGCCATTATATTTTCTCCAAGATTCAAGTCATAGAAAGTATAAAAGCAAATTTTCATTCTCTTGTGAATCTGTAGCGGGATAACGGCGGGGTAAGCTGGGTATGATTTATTAATTTGATTGGCAGGGTATGCGGCGGGGTAACGGCGGGGTAAGCTGGGTATGATCTATTAATTTGATTGGCAGGGTATGCGGCGGGGTACTACCTGGGAGGCGTTACACTATTTTGTCAGTGATTCTGGGGTAAGGCGTTACACTATTTGAATGTTAGCACTTGTGTACAATTGAAGTCAAAGGCAAGAAAATACGTATATATTCCGATATTGACTGCAACTGTGGAAAACGCCGAAATAAAAGGGATAAATCTCCATATGTGATTGGCTATCGTATGCATACTTTAACAGCAATCAATCCATCAACAGGACATAGTTTTCCCCTTGTATCTCTCATTGGGGCTGCAAATCATCATGATAGTCTATTTTTAAAGCCTCTGATTCAACTGGCTCAGGCCATGGGTATTGATGTCAAGCTCATTACAGCAGATCAGGCATATCACGACACAGACGGGTCACTATTTAATGAGACAGGTACATATGTCATTGCCCCGCCATTGGAAAATACTGCTCTCCCGGATAATGTCGTTAATTTTCCAGTCAGGGTCACCTGTAATGATTACTGTGAACATCCAATGAATTATATTTGTTGTACACCAGAAGGGCATGAGTATGGTTGTAGTACACAGCCCGGCGAATGCCCCCATGATTCAGCTTGTTTAAAACGCAGAATAATACCTTTTGACAGAGGTTATCTCCAACCGATGCCTGTCTTAACTAAGCAGGCTGAAAAGATAATAGCAATACGCAAGAATTGTGAACGTCCTTTTAATTTAATGAAAAAAAGAGAAGGTCTGGAACAAACAAGGGTAAGAAGCCAACATGGCGTCGTTGCACGTTCCATTTTTACTACGATTGCTACCTTGTTAATCGAAATGGCCGGCACAAGACGCAAAAATAAAAAAAAGGATGATAAACAACTAAATATATTTGATAAAGCGTCTTAAGATACATTTAGAAAACTTAATGGTATTTTTGTTGAATTGACGATATAGCTGCCTCTTTGTTTTGCCAGTACAAACAACAAACCACTCAAAAATGAGTTTAAAACGGTTATAACTTAAAACTTGGCAACAACAAGGAATTTTTGCCTTATCAATTTACGAAAAAAGGGTTCTAAACAACAAAGGATACATGCGCTTATTACAATTCACCATGGGTTTCAACACCCTTTTAAAAATTAATAATCAGACTATACAAATTTTTTTGATATTTTACACTCATTTTCCAGTCAATTTTTTCAAGAACTCTTAAAATCTTTTTGTTATTTGGTAAAATGTATCCTTTAAAACCCTTTAATTTTTTTTCCTTAGCCTGCCGCATTAACATTGTAAGAATATATGTAGCAATACCCAAATTTTGATAATTTTCATCAACAACAATTGCTATCTCAGGATGGGTTTCTTGTATTTCAAGACTTGCAAATCTGGCTTCAGCTATTAACTTTCCATTTTTAATTTCAGCCACAACAGACAGCGTTTTTCCGTAATCAATATTAACGTATTCCTGCATTTTTGCATGGGGCATGGCTTTGATTGGTGAAAAGTATCTATAATAAACCGATTCATCAGAAAATCGGTAGAAAAGTCTCCGCATATTTTCTTCATCAGAAGGTTTAATTGGCCTGAAACAAGCTTCCAGGCCATTTTTAAAGGTATGTTTTATTGTAATTTCAGATGGATATAAATGCCCGCTTGTTTTAATATAAATCTGATCCGGGTAAATTATTCTTTTCTTTCTGGCTTCATCAATGAGCCGGGGTCTATCATCAGGGTGAGCTATATCAATAAGTCCCTGTGCCCTTTCACGCACAGTTCGGCCATTTAGGTTAACAATACCATATTCTGTTACTATTGTACTAACAGATTCCCATAAGCTGAACTGATTCGGGTATTCAACAGCAGACAATAAAATATTGGATTCATTGTTACGATTACGACTTGGTAATGCAAATATAGCACACCCACCTTGGGAAAGCAGTGCTCCGTTGAAAAAATCAATCACTTCGCCAGGCCCGGTCCCGACATTGCCTCTGCCTGTATGGAGCGCGATTCTTCCATATAAATCAACTTTACGAGCCGATAATATTGCAACAAAGTTTGGATTAGTGCTGATATGAACAGGGTTAAACACCTGGTCTATGGATTGAAATTCAACCATGGGATTATTATCAAGCCATTCCATGAGTACTGGAGTACCTATGGCATAGGATGTTAAAGATTTACCCTGGTAATTCTTTTTATATCGATTTGTAACAGCACCGCTTTTAACCATATCCATCATATTATCAAAAAAGAAAGGTGTATGAATACCTAAATCTTTTTTGTGAATCAGATGTTTAGACAATGCTTCGTAAAGAGGGCCGATTGAAAAACCGATGCAGCTTCGATCATCAATCATTGAACTTACATTTTCTGCAATTTTATCATACACATGATCATATTTCCATCTGTCAAAATAAATTGGAGGTTCTTGAGCTTCTATTAACATATCAAAATCAGAAATATGAACAAAGGTATCACCAAAAGTCCGCGGCATCCATTTGTTAACTTCTCCAACAACGAATGATGCTTGCTGCATTGCCAAACGAGCAACATCCACACATATGCCCAGACTGCTGAAACCGGCCTTGTTAGGCGGTGTAATTTGAACAAAAACCGTATCAATGTGTATTTGTTTTGATCTGAAGAATTCAGGTATCTGGTAATATCTGCTTGGAATAAAGTCTGCCAGTCCTTTCGTAATTGCTTCGTCAGCATCCCAGCCTGAAAAAAATGTTTTAAGTCGGTACATTGAAGAATGATTTTCTTTCATAGAAATGGCATCTCCAAGACTAACCAATTGGAATATTTCTAAATCTAAATTGGAATTTTGACTCTTCTTGAGATGCTTAAACAATGTCAGGGGCTCAGAGACACCTGTTCCTATAAATATTGTCATACCAGGAGTTATCTTTTCAATAACTTTATCAGGTTTGACAAGTTTTTTGTTCCATTGGGTATTTTTAATTTCCATATTATTACTCTCTTATTAGCGGTAAGCATTCGGTAAACCACGTCTATCATACAATATATTGGTGTACAATTTATTAAACACCCATGAGTTGGCACTCACAACGAACAATGAATGTAGGGGCCCCTGTGGGTGCCCCCGCAAAGGGCAATTGTTTTCATTCACTTTGGGCATAATGATCGAAAGCCTTCCGTGCCGGCCTTTCCCTCACCATAATCCTGGTGCCATCCAAGAGGGACAGGAATTTTGTCATAAAGCATTTTTCTTTCAGCCTCAAGAAGGCGGCGGGGTGTTCCCATGAAATCAGCCGCGCAAAGGACCCGGCCGCCGGATTCGGATAAAAGCCTGTCTATCCAATGCGGCCCTTCAAGGCTCCGCATAAGGTGATGGTCAAGAATCAGCATGTCCACTGAAACGGCCAGCCGCAAGGCGTTTTGCCAGGCCCGGTTACGCAACGCCTGATTCAGTTGTTCAAGGTAGAGCGGCGGGCCCCCGGCCAGCAGTATATCAGGGTGCCAAGACAGGAGGAAATCAATGGTTTCGTCATCAAGAAGTTGAATGTCAGAGGCGTGCACAAACACCGTGTCATCCTCGATTCGGGTCATCATGACCCTGTCGTTACGCTCTGTTTTCTCCCCATGGGGCACGGCTGAGGAAAAACCCAGTGGATCGGTTCTGGTTTTCCCCTCCTGCCATCGAGCATTCAGGCGTTCTTTAAGGGCTGCAAATCTTTTTTTTTCCCTGGAGGATAAAAATTCAGGTGATTTTGTCCATATCCTTACGCCTGGATTCAAGTCCGCCACCCTTTGGACATCCAGTTGATAGGGATTTGCATCCACCAGAGGTACATGGTCGCCATGAAAATGGCTAAAGACAATATCCGAGGCAAGGCCCCAGGCTTTTATGATCTTTTCCCGGATTACCTCTGCAACCGCAACCTGAACAGGGTGCGGCGCCTGGCCCTTACGCAGGAATCCCAGGGCGATCCCAGGATCAATGAGAACTTTTTGTTCTCCAACAATAACAAAACAGCAAAGCCCACGAACACCAAGTGATTCAGCTCCGATAATTTCTATCTTCATGCAAAAACTCCTGATCAGACCTTTCAGGTCATTCCTGAGTTAGAACCCAATGCCGGACATGAGAATACATACTTTTAAGAACCGGCAATAAATAATCATATAAACCGGCATGGCCGGAGCATATTTTTTACCCGACCACAACGAAGATTGAAAGTCTTTAAAAAACAATCCTTTACAGAGACTTTCATATAAATCATCCAAGGAAAACCTATGGATTAATTTTGCTTATAGGTATTTAGAATATCATCCTGAAAATTTTCATGCCACCTTTAAAACATAAAAAAAACTACAATGAAGAGGGAAATTAAACAATGCAGGCCCCGATGCTGAAAAAAAATAATTTTCAAGCCTTGGCAGCCCTGTTAATCTGCTTATCTTCTATATATTGGTTTAATGTAACCCAAGGAGGTAATACAATGAAAAAACAACTGCAAAAGGTGCTTGAATATATTCAAAATGAACATCAGAGCCATTCCATGAAGGATGCCAGGCACTACTTGAATGTGGATATCGGTAAAGTGGCTTTAAAACTCGGCTTTAAAAAACTGGTTGAAAAATACGCAGACAGACAAGTCGTTGTTTCTTTAAAAGAACCACAACCTGGAATGAAAGTCAGGATTGATGGAAGAACATTTGTCAACTATGCGGAATACTCAGATGGATTTGCCGTTCCATTACATATTGCCCGGAAAGCAGGAATCCCTTTTAAGCCTTTTAAGGCCAATGACAGTATGATTTTAAATTTTACTTAAATTTCAACGGAGTCCATGGAAAACCTTTTATTATCTCTTGAATTTACCGCTCCACTTGTCTTTCCCATGGGCTCTGTAATGTTCATCAGCCTTTTCGGTATCGAGCTTTTAATGCAGATGGGGCTGATGATGAAATATCTTAAGCCGATTGGAAAGCCAGTTGCAAAACCGGCCAATCTGCCATCTGAAAGTGCTTTAAGCTTCCCGATAATCATATAATCCATGAGACGCCTTATCTTGCAAGAATCACATAATATTATAGGAGAAAAAATGCCGGAAGAATGGATAGACCAAATGCAGAATCAAGTGAATTCACTTGAGAAACTTGAAAAATACATCAATGTATCTGATGATGAAAGGCAAGCCATTAAAACATTGAAAACAAAATGGGGGGCCTCTCCGTATTTTGCGTCATTGATGGATAAAGATGATCCAAATTGCCCAATTCGTAAACAAATAATTCCATCAATGCAGGAACAGGTTAATAAATATGGAATGAATAATTACCTGGTCTGGAAAGAAAACAGGGCAACCGGGGAAGTCAGACCAGACAGTATTGCCCGGCAATATCACGATCGTATTGCTTTTACGGTTGTCGAAAATTGCGGGATATATTGCCGGCACTGCTTTCGTAAGGAACTCGTTGTCAACAAGGATTTAAAACTGAATATGGATGTGGATGAAGGAATAGCCTGGATTGCCGAACACACCGAAATTCGTGATGTTCTTATAACAGGAGGCGACCCATTGCTTTTGTCCGACGACAAATTGGGAAACCTTATTAAAAGGCTTCGCAGTATACCGCATATCGAAATGATCCGTATAGGTTCCCGCCTGCCCATTGTTTTACCGCACCGAATAACTGAAGGCCTGAAGAAGGCCATCGGTGGTTTTCATAAAGTACCCGTCTGGATTAATACCCAGTGCAATCATCCAAAAGAGATTACCGACAGGACAGAGAAAGCCGTTTACGAGCTGATGAGCTGCGGCATTAATGTGGGAAATCAGGCAGTATTGCTAAAGGGAATTAATGACAATATAGATACGTTTAGAGAGCTGCATCAGAAATTGCTGCGTACCCGCATCAGGCCCTACTATGTTTTTTACTGCGAACCTGCTCCAGGTATTGATCATTTCCGCACTCCAGTAGAAAAAGGAGCTGAGTTGATCCGTGACGCACTGCGCGGTCATACTACCGGCCTTGCACAACCGATGTATGTATTAGCAACCAATATCGGTAAAATCCCATTAATGCCGGACTATTATATTGTCGATAAAAATGAAAAAGAATATGTGCTGCAAAACCATAAGAAACAGATCACCAAAATACCCAACATACCCGAATAAACCTAACCAAGGTAATTAAAGAGCATGAAAATTTACACCGAGATTTAATAGGCATATGATTTCTCACGTGTGGGCACCCACTGGGTAAAAATATCTGGTTTGCTTCTAAATTCAGACACCTGTCTGAACCATGATTCCCATGATTAATGGATAAAACAGGATTTGTTCATCATGTTCATCCTGGCATTCCCTAAATCATGGTTCAGACAACATTTGAACTCATTATGCTATCTTTTATACTATTAACGAACTCATAAAAAAAATTTGTTCTCTTTCTGAATGAACGCCGGGATAAATTATCGAACATTTTCTCCCTTAGGCCCCTTGAAATTTCAAGCTGAACACCTTTTCCACTACTGCATCGATTACAGATATTTTCAGGGCTGATTCCACGAAGTCCAGGCACTTCGCTTATAACGGCACTAAACCCGGCAGCCCTCAATGCGTACATTATTTTTTCTTTGAGGGTTTCATTTTTACCTCCTATAAAAACCATCTCTTTTGTGTCGTGACACCCATGTACTGAAATAACAACAAAGGCATTTTGTGAAATTTTTAATCCTATTGGTTCATCATATCTATTGCTCGTTATATGTAATATTTTATTACCTGTTTTCTTTATGCCTTTAAAGGCATAAAAAGTATGATCGCTTCCAGACAGGGCATCTGCAATATCAATGGTTCCAGGTTCTATGCCTCCTCCATGGGGCGCGATTATAGCAAATTCAGAATTCGCTCTGCGATACAGTATAACATAATCTTCACCCTCATTTTCAGCCTGTTTTAATTCAGCAAAATTTGCATATTTATCCATGATACATTCCAGAGAGCCTATTTATCAGCTATTCCCGGTTAAAAAGAGGATAACTGGTTGAAATCATTATTATTAAGACTTTCAATTTTACGAAATCGACTTTGCAAATATCCTTTAGTATTATACAGTTATAGACTAACCTGGAATTGCTGTCTATTTATCAATAATAGCCGAACAATAAATAACAACTGCCTACATATTGGGAAAAACTCCAGCCATCTTTTTAAATTCATTGCGCTCCTGTTGATTTCCCATAACCGCAATCAAATCGCCTCCCTTAAACAGATAATCGGCCTTAGGATTAGGATAAAGCTCAGTACCTTTAGCAATCCCTACAATTGACGCACCGGTTTGGCTGCGAATGGCCAGCTCTTTTATACTCCTGCTTACAAGAGGACTTTCCCGTCCAAGGGTAACCCATGAAATTTCCAGCATATTTTTCATATTATCAAATTTGGAAAAAATCTCATTATCTTTGCTTGATTCATATATTGGTGTATAAAGCTCTTTTCGTACTAAATCAGTATATTCTTGAATTGCGGCAGCAGGGATATCCAATTGAAAAAGAGCCTGCCTTGCCATTGCAAGACCTGCCTCCATTTCCGGCAGTACAGCCATATATATTCCCCTTTTATATAATTCCCGCATTTGATCAACCCCTTCTGCCCTGGAAATAATCTTTAATTCAGGCTTGAGGTGATGTGCCAGTTTTACAATGGACTGAATAATCATAATTGAAGGAGTGGTAATAATTACAAGCCTTGAATTAACTATCTCCGAAGCTTCCATAACCGTTGGCTGGGTCATATCTCCGTATATCACAGGAAAATTAGAATCTTTACACTCAAGCATCCTTTGGTGATTAAACTCAACAAGGACAAAGGGAAAATCAAGCTGGGTAAGAACCCTTGCAATATGCTGCCCGACTCTTCCTCCTCCGGCAATGACGACATGATCCTTGAGTCCGGTATGGGGTATGTTTTCCCTTTGCAGAGGTTCATAGTTAAACAGGGATTTCTTTAATTTATAAAGGGGTGCCGACAGGGCCGAAGCAAACGGAGTGAGCACCATGCTTAAAACCGATAGGGCAAGAACAAGAGAATACATATTATTGTCCAGAGATTGGGTATCAAGACCTACCCTTGCAAGAACAAAGGTAAATTCTCCCACTTGAAACAGACCTAAAGCAACTGCAATAGGAATAATATTAATATATCCAAATAGAATGCTCAGCACATAGAATATTAAACCTTTAAAAACTGCAACTATAAAAACAAGAGATAAAATTGTCACCCAGTTCTGAAAGAGAAAGGCAGGGTCAAGCAGCATTCCTACAGATGTAAAAAATAAAAGACCAAATATGTCCCTTAATGGAATAATTTCACCCAATGCCTGATGGCCGTAATCAGACTCACTTAGAACCATTCCGGCAACAAAAGCCCCAAAAGCAAAGGAAAGCCCGAATAGATAGGTAGCATATCCAATACCGAGTCCTATGGCTGTTATGGATAAAATAAAAAGCTCTCTGGAGTTGCCCCGGGCAACATATGACAACAACCTGGGAAGCAGTTTGGCTCCCAAATAAAACATCAGCAAAAGAAATATGATGGACTTGATTATGGCTAAACCTAACAGAGGCAGCCCAGCTTTGGGATCACCAAGTTGAGGCAGGATAATCATCATGGGAATGACGGCCAGATCCTGAACAATGAGCATTCCTATCATTACACGGCTGGAAAGGGTACCCACAAGGCCTCTACTCATAAGGGTCTTTAAAGTCACCATTGTGCTGGAAAGAGATATCAATGCCCCTAACCATAATGAACTTACATGTGACCAGCCCAGGTATTTACCAATGCAGAAGCCAACACCCATGGTAAGAATAATTTGAACAGGGGTGCCAAAGAGAGCAATTTTTCGTACCGGTTTTAATTCTTTTAAAGAAAATTCCAGTCCCAGGGCAAACAAAAGAAGGGCAACTCCAATTTCAGCCAGCAGCTCTATTTCATGAATATCACCAACACTAACTCCTCCTGTGTAGGGGCCTACAACTATACCTGCAAAGATATATCCTAAAATTAAGGGCTGCTTTAGCTGCTGGGCAATCAAGGCACCAATTAAAGCTGCTACAACAATAATTACAATATCTGCCGCTAATCCCATTGTTAAGAAGTCTCCGTAACATGCTGTTTCTGGTAGTGGTTACATGTTGACTGATAGCACTTAAAATGGTATCCGATTGTAAAAATTTTAGGAGGAATACCATCATGATCCAGAGTGTTATCACACACCACTGTACAAAATGCAATAGCAACAACATTGTCAGAGTAGAATATAAAAGGTGCCATTCATACAGCGAGTTCTGGAAAGCCTGCAAGAAAGTATTTTCAAGCAATACGCATCAATGTGTAGGTAAGGAAAGCGGTGAAACAGCGCACGTTGAGCGATGGAACAACACTTTGCGCCAGAGACTGGCAAGGTTCGTTCGGAAAACATTGTCGTTTTCAAAATCGGACGTTTATCATGAAGCTGTGTTAAGGTTGTACCTCCACTACTACAATATGGAATGGTGCCCTATCAGTTAATATATGACCACTACCCAAAATTGAAGAAACCAGAACAAAGTGATAATGAAGGGGCATGTTTACCGAAATTACTATAAGTGATAAGCGGAGCCGTAAATGAAAACCATTCAAACTGCATGTGAATTAGATCCTAAAGCCCTGGATATCAATGTCGGGGACTTTTTTTAGGGGGGGGATTTGTTGTTAAGGTCGAGTCAACACTTGTAGGCTTATCCAGGATGAAGTTGGCAGTGCCGTGTCAAATACTGATCCGGGTGATGAAAAATAATTCAGTTAAATTTATGATGATTTTCGAGGTTAGGAAGTGAATGGATAAAAAATTCTCAACAATTGGATATGGTTTTCTTTTAAAGGGTGTTGAAACCCATGGTGAATTGTAATAAGCGCATGTATCCTTTGTTGTTTAGAACCCTTTTTTCGTAAATTGATAAGGCAAAAATTCCTTGTTGTTGCCAAGTTTTAAGTTATAACCGTTTTAAACTCATTTTTGAGTGGTTTGTTGTTTGTACTGGCAAAACAAAGAGGCAGCTATATCGTCAATTCAACAAAAATACCATTAAGTTTTCTAAATGTATCTTAAGACGCTTTATCAAATATATTTAGTTGTTTATCATCCTTTTTTTTATTTTTGCGTCTTGTGCCGGCCATTTCGATTAACAAGGTAGCAATCGTAGTAAAAATGGAACGTGCAACGACGCCATGTTGGCTTCTTACCCTTGTTTGTTCCAGACCTTCTCTTTTTTTCATTAAATTAAAAGGACGTTCACAATTCTTGCGTATTGCTATTATCTTTTCAGCCTGCTTAGTTAAGACAGGCATCGGTTGGAAATAACCTCTGTCAAAAGGTATTATTCTGCGTTTTAAACAAGCTGAATCATGAGGGCATTCACCGGGCTGTGTACTACAACCATACTCATGCCCTTCTGGTGTACAACAAATATAATTCATTGGATGTTCACAGTAATCATTACAGGTGACCCTGACTGGAAAATTAACGACATTGTCCGGGAGAGCAGTATTTTCCAATGGCGGGGCAATGACATATGTACCTGTCTCATTAAATAGTGACCCGTCTGTGTCGTGATATGCCTGATCTGCTGTAATGAGCTTGACATCAATACCCATGGCCTGAGCCAGTTGAATCAGAGGCTTTAAAAATAGACTATCATGATGATTTGCAGCCCCAATGAGAGATACAAGGGGAAAACTATGTCCTGTTGATGGATTGATTGCTGTTAAAGTATGCATACGATAGCCAATCACATATGGAGATTTATCCCTTTTATTTCGGCGTTTTCCACAGTTGCATTCAATATCGGAATATATACGTATTTTCTTGCCTTTGACTTCAATTGTACACAAGGGATAGTTGAACTCCATCGGAAGTTCTGTCGAATCTATCCCATGCACTATCCAATCATCCAGACAATTGGATTCATAAAGATGATGGAGAATATATAGAAGAATATTAACGAGTTTCGGAAATGGCAAACCTTGTCTGAAATGACAAAGTTCTGTGTGATCCGGTATTTTTTTAGTATTTAACGGCAATCCAGCAAATCGTCTGTTCTGTTTTCTTTCTCTGCCAAAATACTCTTCAGTGCAATATTTTCGGTAGCTGATTTCAGGGTATTTTATCACCTTGAGAAGTTCCATCCTGAACAATTGATAAAGTCGGGTATCCCTTTGGTCAGGGCTGTAGCCCTCAGTGGCAAGAAGACTGTCAATGATTTCGTTATCCAGGAGTTCATCAATGAATATCAACTCCTTATCCGTTATCTCTTTAGGAGTTTGCATCTTCGATTCCAGAGGAAAAAGGTTACCGCTGTAAAAATTATTAATGTAATCAGCCATACCCTTTAAAGTTAGGATACCCTTAGAAGGCATCTGATCTTCAATTCCAAGAAGTTCTTCAATAGGGGATTCCACCGGTTGGGAGAAATCATAGTTGTCAATTTCAGTTTTCATTATTTCTCTAACCAGTGCCTTCTTCTGCTTCTTGTTCATTTTTTTCCAACCAGGAAAGTTGGTTTTCAATTGCTTTCTAATTGAGCGTCTGATATTTTTTCTCTGCATGAGGCCTCTCTTTTTGGTTTTTTATATAAAAATGTTTTGAAAGTATAAATATAAACCAAAATAGAGGTCTTTTCAAGCTATAAATGCTTGAATACATTAATTTTATTGTATCTTTTTTAAGGTCAATTTCAACACCCTTTTTTAAGTATAATTTTATTTGGGCTTGTAAAAATGATTCTGAGAGCAATCACGATAATCCATGGATATCCATCGCCTCTGGGTTTATTGTTTGTGATTCCCGTTAAACAGGCTGCCTAAGGAAACAGAGACGCTTTTGATCATGGCATAAACCGCCATTCCCGGTTTCAGATCCAGTTCCCGGCAGGCGTTCGGGGTGATAGAACCACACCAGCTTCCATGCGGCCGGTAAGCTGCTGGAAATCGTTTCTGACCGTAACTTCTTCCACACTGCCCACTGCCACCGGCCTGCCGCCGGAAAGAAAAACCAGATTATCTGCCAGATTCAGGATTTCATCCACAGAATGGCTGACATAAAGTATGGGGACAGAGAAATGACCGGACAGGCGGGCAATAAATGGCAGCACCTCGGTTTTGCGGGCCGCGTCTAAAGAAGCCAGAGGTTCGTCCATGAGGAGCAGAACCGGGCTGGTCAGCAAAGACCGGCCAATGGCGACCCTCTGCTTTTCACCTCCTGACAGTGTGGCTGGATGGCGTTTCAGCAGATGGCCGATGCCGAGCAGTTCCACCACCTGATCAAATTCAATATACCGTTCACCGGGTGGCACCCGTTTCATGCCGTAGATCAGGTTGGCGCGAACCGATAAATGAGGAAAGAGCCGACCCTCCTGAAATATATATCCGAAACGCCGTTTTTCCGGCGGGATGTCAATCCCCTTTTTCCCATCAAACACACAGTGATTATTGACCACAATATGTCCCTCATCCGGCCGGGTCAGTCCAGCGATCATATTAATAACCGATGTTTTTCCCGCACCTGAATGGCCGAACAGGGCAGTAACACCGGAACCCTGACAAATAAAGGAGGTTTCCACGGTAAAACTACCCTGTTTTTTTTTCAAATTGATATCCAGCAATTAGATTTTTCCTTTCATGCGCCGTTCCATGCGTCTTGCCAAGAATTCGGACGCAATCAGCGCGATCAGCGCCACGGCCATTGAAATAAAACACAGACGCATGGCACCTGCTTCGCCGTCCGGAACCTGGGTCAGGGTATAAAGCGCCAGGGGGAGAGTCCGTGTTTCACCCGGGATATTGGAAACAAAGGTGATGGTAGCCCCGAACTCGCTCAGGCTCCGGGCAAAGGCAAGGATAATACCGGTAAGAATGCCCGGGAAAATAAGAGGTAGGGTAACGGTGAAAAACACATCTATCGGTCCAGCGCCTAAGGTTTGGGCCGCCTGCTCCAATCCCTGATCCACGCCTTCGATGGAAAGGCGAACCGCCCGAACCAGCAGTGGGAACGCCATCACAGCAGCGGCCAGGGCTGCCCCTTTCCAGTTGAATCCGAATGTGAATCCTGTGATCTCATATAGCCATTCTCCCACAATGCCCCGCCTCCCCATGAGAACCAGCAGCATATAGCCGGTAACAACCGGGGGGAGCACCAGCGGCAGATGAACCAGCCCGTCCACCAGGTACTTGCCCGGAAAATGCTTTCGGGCAAGTACCCACGCGATCAGAATACCCGGTCCCAAGCTTCCTATAACTGCCCAGCCTGATATCCAGAGGCTCTGGCGAAGTGCTTCCCACTCCACTGCTGTCAGGTTCAGAATATCCATTATCGCACGGAAAACCCATATTTTTCAAACACTGTTTTTGCCTTCGGGGTTTTGAGGAATGCCAAAAAGGCTTTGGCGGCAGGCGTGGCTTTTCCTGCGACCAGGGCCGCTGGATAGGTGATAGCCGGGTGGGAATCTTCAGGAAACATGGCGATGACTTTCACTTTGTGGGAAATGGCCGCATCGGTGGAATAAACAATCCCCAAGGGTGCCTCTCCCCGCTCCACAAGGGTCAGGGCCGCCCGCACATCCTTTGAACGGGCCACTTTGGGCGCGACGGCCTCCCATACCCTCAGAGATTCCAGTGCCTGTTTTCCATAGATACCGGCAGGAACATGATCAGGATCACCCATGGACAGTTTTTCCTCTCCCAGCAGCCCGGACAGATCAAAGCCGGGGGCAATGGCAGTTTCCATTGTGCTGTCCAAAGGCGCAATCAGTACGATGCGGTTGCCAAGCAGATCAAACCGAGTTCCCGGTTCAATCATTTTTTGTTGTTCCAGAAAATCCATCCATTTGGGGTTGGCGGACAGATAGACATCAGCCGGCGCACCCTGGACAATTTGTTTGGCCAGCGTAGAGGAAGAAGCAAAAGAGGGCGTGATTTTGCCCATTTTCTTTTCCGCAAATAATGTGATGATGTCCGTGACGGCGTTGGTGGTGGAGGCTGCTGCAAAGACAGTTGTTTTTTGTGCATCATCTGCATAAACCCGGGGCAACAGCATGGTACAAAACATCAAAAGCAGGACAAGGGCAGTAAGATTTTTTCGCATTTTTTGTTCACCTTTATATAAAAGTCTCCATAAACGGTGGATAACTTTCATGATTCGTTGTGGGCAGACCCGGGTCAAAACCCTGGGCTGCCCATGGCAGTTTATATGAAAGTCTCCGTAAACGGCGGATGACTTTCATGGTTCGTTGTGGGCAGAACCGGGTAAAAACCCTGGGCTGCCCATGGCAGTTTATATGAATGTGTAGGGGCTGCCCTTGTGGCTGCCCTTATGCGAAGGGCAATCACAAGGAATTGCCCCTACATTCATGGTTCGTTGTGAGTGGCAACTCATGGGGGTTTATATGAAAGTCTCCGTAAGGGATTGTTTTTTAAAGACTTTCAATCTTCGTTGTGGCCGGGTAAAAATATGCTCCGGCCATGCCGGTTTATATGAAAGTCTCTATAAGTACTTGTTTTTAAAAGACTTTCATTCATCGTTGTGATGACTGTGCCATCATGGGTGTTTATATGAAAGTCTCCGTAAAGGATTGTTTTTTAAAGACTTTCACTTTTTGATTGTGGCGGTAAGGCGCCGTGTATATTATTAAAAATTGATATCAAATGCTCGGCGTTAATAAGCTACCCCCTATTACTTTTTTAGATAAAAGTTCTTTAAGCTCCAGGGGAGTAATCGGTGATTTTTGTTCACGGGCCCTTTTCCTTACAAGGGGAATTAGCTTTCTTGCTGCCTGTTTATCTATGATGATTCCCTGTTTTTCAAGCACATGACCAATGGCGGCAGAACCTGAGTGATAGCCAATAACGTATTCACATCCTTTTCTACCAACCTGTTCAGGTTTAAAGAGCTGATATGAAGAAGAATTCTTTAAAAGCCCTGAACAATGAATGCCTGATTCATGGCAAAAAACATTCTTCCCTGTAATCGGTTTTGATGGATGAATATCCTGTTTTGATGCTCCCGCAACCATATAACACAGATCCGTCATAAGGGCGGTATTAATGTTTCCCTGGTATCCTCCGACTTCAAAAAGAGCCATGGAAACTTCTTCCAGAGGAGCATTTCCGGCTCTTTCGCCAAGACCGTTGACGGTGACACTCAAGGCTGAGGCTCCTGCCTCCACGGCGCTGACAGCATTTGCAGTTGCCATGCCAAGATCATTATGTCCATGAAATTCAAGGGAAAACCCCGGAACATTTTGAGTCAAATCGCCAATGATGCCGATGACCATCGAGGGTGTGATCATACCTACAGTATCTGCAAGGCGCAGACGGTCCGCCCCGCTTTCAAAGGCAAGGCCTGCAAATTGTTGTAAAAATTCCCGGCTTGTCCTTGTGGCATCCTGAGCACCCACCGATACCTGGTCAAAATACTTTCTTCCAAGGCCTACAAGTTCTTCAAGGGAATTCATGACCCAGGCTTCATCCTTATCAAAGGTTTTAAGGAGAACGGAGGAGGTAGGGAAACTGATATGAACTCCTGGGGTATTGCAGGTCGCAGCCTTCTCTAAATCCTCCGTTTTTGCCCTGCACCAGGAGGAGAGGATACAAGGCAGATTAAGCTTTGCAATTTTTTTAATATCAAGGCAAGCCATCTCCCCCATGGCCGGGATACCCGCCTCTATTTCATCTACTCCAATTCCTGCAAGGGTTGCTGCAATGTCAAGTTTTTCACGGGTTGAGAACACGACTCCAGGAGCCTGCTCTCCATCCCGCAAGGTAGTGTCCACCATCCATATTTTTCTTTTATTATTAAGTTTAACCATGGCATTTTTTCCCGATTTCAACAATATTGTAAAGCCCATGGGAATCTTTCATAGGCCGTGTTCCAAATCTGCTGATACGGCATAGATAAAACCTTACTGAACAAGGCTTTACAAAGATAACATCAACATGTTTGGGACACTACCTTTTTCAGACTACCTCAAAAGTAGTTTACAGCACATATTCCTCAGCAGTTTCTCCATCTTCAAGGGCATCAAGAATAGTGTCTATGGCATCTTCGGATTCAACATGGCCATACCACGTATTTTCAGGATAGATAACCATGACAGGCCCATCATCACAGAGTTTAAGGCAGCATGTGGAAGAGACAATAACATCTTCAAGCCCCCGGTCAATGATTTCGTTTTCAATATAAGGAAGAAAATCCAAAGAGTTTCTCCGTTGGCATTTTCCTTTGGGATCTCCGTTGGGCCTTAAACTGGCACAGACTAATATATGATGTTTGGGTTTATCCATTATTTTTTCTCCTGTTGGTTCTTATATGCATCAAATTTATATTTTTTCTACATACACCCCATTCCAGCTCCTGAGCATTCAGCATTGCAGTGCATCTCTCTTTTGATGAAATGATTTATATTCTGTTTATTTTTAACGGCATGAGTCACCTCTTGGATCAGGCCGTTTACCGTTAAGATTTCAAAGCCCCTTTGCCTCAATATTCGTTTGGGAGCATCTCCAATACCGCTTACCAGGATTAAATTGCAGTCGCTGAGGATGTCTGCCATGGCATGCCACCTGAAATCCATTCCACCGGGTTCCGGCAGTTTTCTCTTTTCCACCAATACAGGCTTTTCTTTTGTGATATCATAGATGCTCAGACTGCCGGCTTTTCCAAGGTGCTGATTCACTAAAATTCCCTCCCGTGTGGCTACAGCAACATAGGGCATTATTCCAACAGATGGTTCAGCTCCACAGGAACCTCCAACTTCTTCTTCAAACTCTTCTGATGGTATTTTCCCAAAAATTTTCCCGGAACAAGTTGACTCGTCAGGCATTTCTTGAATAGAGGCGCATTTCTTGAGGCCGTTCATAAGCACCATATCAGGTTTATCATCCAGCATGCCCACGGCATCTGCCCTGCATCTTTTGCAATGCAGCATCTGGGTGATATATTTTCCTGCTTCTGCCTGGATTTTGGAGACATCCTTTTTGGAAGGCTCCGCAATATGTGCAAAATTAGAACCCTCATTGGGATAATAGGGCATGCAGTTTAAAATATCCACATCCATCTGAGCCATTTTTTTTGCAATCTCGGTAATATGATGATCGTTAATACCGGGCAGAACAATGGTGTTGACCTTTACGATTATTCCCCTTTCCTTTAAGCCTGCCACTGATTCCATCTGTTTTTCCAGAAGAAGAGCAGCTCCCTTTGCAGGTGCAAGGGATTTTTTGCCGAATCTCACCCAGGCGTAAATTTTTTCGCTGATTTTAAGGTCAACAGCATTAATGGTGATGCTCACATGGCTTACATTAAACCTTGTCAAATCGTCAAGGTAGTCCGGAAGATTCAGTCCGTTGCTGGCGATACAAAGAAGCAGTTCAGGGTATTTTTTGTTGACCATTTCAAGGGTGGTGAGGGTCTCTTCCGGATTGGCAAAGGGATCTCCAGGTCCTGCAATACCCATCACGGAGATATTCTTTTTCCTGGCCATTACCATGTCAAGATATTCCATGGCCTGAAAGGGACTTAGAATGCTGCTGCAAACACCGGGACGGCTCTCATTGACACAGTCAAATTTTCTGTTGCAGAAATTGCACTGAATATTACAGCGGGGTGCAACAGGAAGGTGGACACGTCCATGGGTTTTACAGGCATTGGGATTAAAACAGGGGTGAGTTTCAATATTCATTGGTATATCCTCATTTTTACATATATGCGTAACCGATTTCAGAAGTATCTTGCTGTTTCTGTAATAGAGTATTAATTATTGTATCAAATAACTGCTGGGCACCTTTATAGCCGATGTGGAGGATACGGGTTCCTCCTACCCTGTCATGGATGGGAAATCCAGCCCTGACCAGAGGGATGTTTAGATGACGTGTCATGTTGTATCCCTTGCTGTTTCCAATGGCAAAATCAGGTGCAAGCTCCCGTGCTTTTTCCTCCATTGCTGTAAAATCCATGTCATGATGTATGGTCACCTGCTTTAAGACATTTTCAGGGAGTATGTCATATAAGGCCTTTTCCATAAGACCACTGTTGCCCCCGGAGGCGCATAGAACAGGAATAATGCCTATCTCGGCCAGGAACCCTGCCATGGCAGTTACAAAATCCTCTTCTCCGTAAACAACAGCCCTTTTCCTTGATACATATTTATTGCCGTCCACATATGAATCAATGAGGCGTCCCCTTTCCTGTTTGTATTTTTCAGGTGTTACCTTAAAGGTCAGTTTTTCCAGGAACGAAAAGAAAGTATCTGTTGCCTTTACTCCAATGGGAATCCCCATGGAAACTGAAGGAATGCCGAACCGCTCTTTTAAAAGAGAACCAGCGGTTGTCCCGCCCCTTTCAACGGATTTAGCCAGTATGGATCCAAATTCCATGCTTGCCGTGGCAAGGTGCATTTTTTTGATTTTTTTTATAGGAGTTCCACCCTCCTGGATGGCCTGGTATTCCACCCAGGAGGGCCCTTCAAGGCGTTCCGAATAATCGGGCAGAAGCGTAAGACTGGTATCTATTATTCTAAATATCTCCTTTAAATAACGAAGATCTTCGTTGGAAAGCATACCGGGAAAGAGGTTGATCTTTTTTTGAGTCCTGGACTTGTTTCTTGTTTTGCTACCTGGGGGATTACACTTTTCAACCACGGCTCTGACCGCCTGGTGAAATCCATCCACATGGGTTCCTGTATAACTGGGGGTTGATACATGAACCAGAGTGGTATCGTTCGTTTCCTCATCAATGCCGTCTAAAATCATGGATACGTCATCACCGATGGTTTCACTCAGGCAGGTGGTGGCGATGCCTATCATTTTAGGAGAGTACTGTCTGGTTATATTTTTAATGGCGGTCTTAAGGTTGGCGCCTCCGCCGAAAATGGCTGTCTCTTCTGAAAAATTTGAGGAGGCTATGTCCACAGGCTCTTTAAAATGACTGATCAGGTAACGCCTCATATAGGTTGAACAACCCTGGGAGCCGTGCAAAAGAGGAATGGTTCCCTCTATGCCGTGGAAAACCAATGCCGCCCCCAGGGGAGTACACATCTTGCAGGCATTCCGGGTAGCTGTATATGGTTTCTTTTCTTTCATCTTTCTTGTCCTTTTATTCAAAATAGCCATGTCATGAACCCCTTTTCTTGCCTTTTTTGGGAACAAGTTCCCAAATGGGAGTTGTAATAGTTTCGTGGACTTCCCTGGCAAAATTCACCATGCCCTCAAATCCTACCAGAGGAATCTTCCGTTCATGATTGTGATCACAAAAACCGATTCCAAGCTTGTATGCAATGGGTCTTTCCTTTACTCCGCCTATAAAAAGATGAGCATCCTTTTCCACAACATATTTGGCCAATTCCAGGGGATTGGCATCATCTAAGATAACGGTTCCAGGGTTGCACATTTCCTTTAAAAGGGCATAATCATCACTGTTTCCTGTCTGGGAGCCCACAAGTACCACTTCCATACCAAGATGCTTTAATGCTTTAATCAAAGAGAATGCCTTAAAAGCTCCGCCAACGTAAATGGCAGCCCTCTTTCCCGAAAGATCCGGTCTCATCTTCTCAAGTTCAGGAATGATGCCCCCTACTTCTTCTTGTACCAGACGCTTTGTTTTTTCCATGACATCAGGAGTATCACTGAAAAACGATGCAACATTATAAAGGGCGTCCGAGGTGTCTTCGATCCCAAAATAGGAGACCCGGATGTAGGGGATGCCATAGGCTTTTTCCATGTCCTTGGCAAGATAGGTTAAAGAGCCGGAACATTGAACCACATTAAGACAGGCCCGGTGTGCGGACTGGACATCTTTTACCCTGCCGTCACCGGTCATCACCGCCAGAACATTGATTCCCATTTTCTTGTAGTAATCCTTTATTATCCAGGTTTCTCCGCCGATATTAAACTCTCCAAGGATATTGATAGTCAGAGGAATTTTTGCCTGATCCCTTTTTGTATTATCATGTTTAGATTCATGGTTATTGTTTCTTACCTCTGCATAATTACCTTTACGCCCCTGCTCAATGAGTTTGAACAGCACATCACATGCTGCTTTGTACCCGTCCTTTTTCGTGCCCTTGAACCCCTCGGAATGAACAGGAAGCACCGGGATACCGGCTTTAGAGGCAACCTTTTTACAGACACTTTCAACATCATCGCCAATAATACCCACGATGCAGGTGCAATAGACAAAAGCCGCCTTGGGCTTATATTCTTCAATGAGTTCAAAAAGGGCATGTTCAAGCTTTTTTTCACCGCCGTAAATGATATCCGTCTCGGAAAGATCTGTGGAAAAGCTCATCCTGTGCAGTTCCGGGCCCGATGAAAGAGCCCCCCGGATATCCCAGGTATATGATGCACAACCTATGGGCCCGTGTATAAGATGCAGGGCATCGGCAATGGGATAGAGCACCACCCTTGATCCGCAGAAAACACAGGCCCGCTGGCTCACCGATCCTGCCAGGCTCTTTTTTTCGCAGGAAATATCAAAGGCATCTGTACCTTTATGGTAAATCTGATTTTTTCTCTCTTTCAGTACGGATATGGTTTTCATTGTTATCTGTCCTTGATTTAGATTTTTGTCTCTGATTTTCCTGTTTGCTACCTCAAAAACCAACTCTGATTTTCATAATAACTGCCATGGGCAGACCAAGTTTTTGACCCGGGTCTGCCCACAACCAAGCATGAAAGTTATCCGCTCTTTACGGAGACTTTCATATAAACCGGCATGGCCGGAGCATAGTTATTGCTACCGGGCACAACGAAAAATGAAAGTCCTTTAAAAACAAGCTGTTATGAAGACTTTCATATAAAAGAAGGTAATTATTTAATGGGCGCGCCAGGATCAGCCCATAGTCATTCCGCAGGAAAATCAGAGACTCTTGCTTTTGATTTGTCATGCTCTGCTCTGGTTTACATCATTACCAACTCAAAGCTTTCTTCAGATGAATCCCTGTCAATGCGGTCAAGCAGAACATCCAGAATTTTTTCCAGAAGACGCATTCCACCTTTATAGCAAACCGTAGGGAAATAGGAATGACCAACCCTGTCCAGTATGGGAAATCCATACCTTACAAAGGGGATATCATCATCTCTTGCCATATATTTTCCATAGGTATTGGCTATAAGAAGGTCAACAGGCTCGTTTTTAATCCACTGGTGCAGCAGATACATGTCAGCTCCGCCTCCGGCTTTGACATTTACCTTGTAGGGCAAATGATCGGTCAGCTCCTCAATGCGTTTCAAAAAGGCTTTACCAGGCGTTCCTGTGACAATATGAACCGGCATCATATCTATGCTGATGAGAAATTCCACCAGGGGGATCAGATGATCCGGGTCACCTGCCAGAGCCACCTTTTTATTATAGAAGTAAGCGTGCATATCCGTAATTATATCCAGAAGCTGACCCCGTTCCAGAGTAAGGCTGTCCGGTACATTAACTCCGGCTGCCTTTCTTAAGGCATCAACAAACCGATCCGTTGCCGCCAGTCCGATGGGAAGATCTTGAACCTGACAGGGTACCCGCCATTTAGTATCAAGAGATCTTGCAGCGTCGGCAGATGCCCATGCTCCAAGGGCAATGGTACCGATGCTGTCCCCGGTACCGGTCAATTCCTCAGCCGTAACGCCTCCGTCGGGAAACATTTTATATTTTCCGGTCTGGGGGCCGTTGAGCACATTTGATGTATCTGGAAAAAGGATGGGTTTGATTCCCATCTCTTTTACTACCCGTTTAATTTCAGTCATGTCCGAAGGTTCCACATATCCGGGAATGATATTAAATTTGCCGTTGGAAACCCCCGTAGATTTTGAAAAATACATGGCCATGGCTTTTGTCATATTGGAGAACCCGGTGACATGGGAGCCGACATAACTGGGGGTACTGGCATTGATAACATGCTTGCCTTCAGGTACTTTCCCATTTTGTTTCGCCTTCTGGACGATCTGATATACATCATCTCCTATGGTTTCCGAAAGGCATGTTGTATGAACGGCAATAATATCCGGCTCATAGGTTGTAAAAATATTGTCAATGGCCTGAACCAGGTTAGCCTGCCCCCCGAAGACCGATGAGCCTTCGGTAAAGGAACTGGTAGCCGCCATCACCGGCTCCCGATAATGACGGGTAAGGGTGCTTCTATGGTAGGCACAGCATCCCTGGGAACCGTGACTATGGGGCAGGCAGCTATGTATACCAAGGGCGGCATACATGGCACCGATAGGCTGGCAGGTCTTGGCCGGATTTACGGTGAGAACCTTTCTTTCTTTTATGTCTTTATTGGTATGTCTGAGTAGCATTTGAGTACTTCTCCGCTATTAACTTAGATTTGTATCGTAATTAGACAGAATTAAAATTAACTTGATTTACTCCCATACGTATTTGGCCGAAAGTTCCGGACTCTCCTGCCAGGGGGCTTTAAGGTAATTCCAGACCTTGGAATTTACCATCCTGTCGATCTCTTTATAAAAATTTATGGCCCCTTTAAATCCAGCGTAGGGTCCTCCGGTATCATAGGAATGGAGCTGTTTCATGGGAATACCGCTTTTCTGGACGGTGAATTTCTCCTTGATTCCGGCACAATAGACATCAGGTTTATAGATTTCAAGAAGCTTCTCTGTTTCATATTGACTGATATCATCAATCACAAGGGCATCTGTATCCATATCCGGCATCATGCCTTCATAATCTTTAAACTTAACCCCTTTGGCGATAAGGGCTTCCATTTCCGATTCGTTTTTTCTGGGCTGATATTTTGTTTCATCCCTTTCAATCTCAAGCTCTTCGATATTCCGTGAATCAGCATCAACCTTGATTTCATCAATGACTCTTCTGCCTTCATAATCATCTCTATGGGCGAATTCGTAACCGGCTGAAATTGTTTTCATGCCGATTTCCTTGAAAATTCCCTGGTAATGGTGGGCCCTGGAACCGCCGACAAACATCATGGCCAGCTTTCCTTCACACCTTTTTTTTATCTCAAGTCTGACCTTTTCAATTTCAGGCATCTCCTTTGCGATGACCTCTTCCACCCGTTCAATCAGTTCAGGCTCGTCAAAATACTGAGCTATTTTCCTCAAAGACTTTGCTGTGGCCTTGGCACCGATAAAATTAATCTTGAGCCACGGGATACCGTATTTGATTTCCAGCATATCCGCCACATAGTTGATGGAACGATGACACATGACCGCATTAAGATCAGCCGTATGGCAGTTGGCAAACTGATCATAGCTGGAATTCCCGCTGAAGGTGGAGACAATGGATATACCACATTCCTTAAGAATACGGTCAATCTCGAAGGCATCACCACCGATGTTGTATTCTCCCAAAAGATTAATCTTATAATCTGCGTCCATTATGGTATCATTTTTGCCCACCACATGGGTAAAGATGCCGTTGTTGGCAATGTGATGGCCAGCAGACTGACTGACTCCCTTATATCCTTCGCAGGAAAAACCAAAAATATTGATGCCCAGTTTCTCCCTCATCTCTTTGGCCACGGAATGAACATCATCTCCTATGAGTCCCACAGGACAGGTCGAAAAAATACTTATGGCCTTGGGTTTGAAATTGTCATAGGCTTCCTGTATGGCTGTTTTGAGCTTTTTTTCACCTCCGAATACAATATCTTGATCCTGCATATCCGTGGAAAAGCAATATGTCATGAAATTGTCATCCTTTTCCGAGGGAGGACGTGTCTGATTCCGCCTGGTAAGCCAGCTATAAAAACCGCATCCAATGGGGCCATGGGTTATATTAACGATATCCCGTGTGGGACCCATAATTACCCCTTTACAACCTGCATAGCAGCAACCCCTCTGGGTGATGATGCCGGGAACCGTCCTGACATTGGCCGATATTGCCGGAATACCGTCGTTTTCGTCCTTTTTATTGGGCACGATCTGTTTTGATCGTTTTCTGGCCACTTTGGCCGGATATTTGGCCAACAGCTCTTTTTTTACATCTTCCGGGTCAGGTATAGCTTCTACACCCGGTCCGGTTGTTTTGGGTTCCTTCATCATAACGCTCATCTTTATCTTTTCATCCTTTTATTTGAATTAGAAATCGTCTAAGACCTTATCCCCGCATTGGCCTGTTCTCACACTCAAGGCGTCAAAAATCGGCATGACCCAGATCACTCCGTCCCCTGATTTTCCAGTCTTACTGACCCCAATAATAGTATCTACGGTTTTGGATACAAGCTTGTCCGGAACCACCACGGAAATTGCTCTCTTTGGAATCAGGCGGCCGGACTGTCCCAGCTGGGCAATCGCCTCTTCATATCCCTGTTCCGCACCCTTTAAAAGAGTCATGTCTACAAGGCCCTTTCCCCTGCCCAGGGCTTCCATGGCCGTCATGGAGGAAACCCCCGCATCAATAAGGGCTCTTTTGGTCTTGTTGATCATGTTAATACGGATGATGGCCATTACCTCCTTCATGAGTTCACCTCTTCTGCATCCTCTTTGCCGCCTTCCTTAAACCCTGAGCTGATAGTATATGTCTCCTCAACGGGACTGACAAAGATCTTGCCGTCTCCAAATGCACCCTTTTCACCACTTTTGGCGGTCTTCATGATGATCTTGAGAACAAATTCCTTGTCTTTTTCATCCACCACGGTTATGAGCATTTCCTTGGGAATTTCATCATAGGTGATCTCTCCGATCTTGATTCCCCTCTGCTTTCCACGCCCTGCCACGCTCATGCGGGTGACGGCCGGAAAGCCTGCTTCCATGAGAGCGGCCATGATATCGTGGGTTTTTTCCGGTCTGACGATTGATCTGATCATTATCTTCATTGTTCTTATGTTCCTTGTTTTATGGGGGTTAGGCAGCAATTCCATAGTTAATAAGCAGGCTTTCCAATTCATTTATTTCAAGGACGGTCGGTATTACAAACATCTTGTTTGCATCTATCTTCTTTGCGAGGGCACGATACTCATCTGCCTGGGAATGTTCAGGAGCAAAATCTATAACGGTTTTTCTGTTAATTTCAGCCTTCTGTACCATGTTGTCCCTGGGGACAAAGTGAATCATCTGGGTACCCAGCTTTTCGGCAAACACCTCAATCATTTCTCTTTCATTGTCAACCTGCCTGGAGTTACAGATAAGACCACCAAGACGTACTCCACCGGATTCGGCGAATTTCACGATACCCTTGCATATATTGTTGGCAGCATACATGGCCATCATCTCTCCCGATACAACAATATATATCTCCTGAGCCTTGCCTTCCCTGATGGGCATGGCAAATCCTCCGCAGACCACATCCCCCAGGACATCATAAAAAACATAATCCAGATGTTCATCTTCTGAATAAGCTCCCAGCTGTTCCAAAAGGTTAATGGAGGTAATAATACCTCTTCCTGCACACCCTACACCGGGCTCAGGCCCGCCTGATTCCGTACACAGAGTCCCACCGTAACCCACTTTCCGGACGTCCTCCAAAAGTACATCCTCTCCTTCTTCCCTCAGAGTATCCAATACGGTTCTCTGGGCAAGCCCGTCAAGCAGAAGCCTTGTGGAGTCAGACTTTGGGTCACAGCCCACCACCATTATTTTTTTGCCTGCCTCCACAAGTCCTGCAACTGTATTCTGTGTTGTAGTGGATTTCCCGATACCGCCTTTTCCATAAATGGCTATCTTTCTCATTGCTCTTGTTTCCTTTAACTTCCCTTTAAGTTTCAAATAGCCCCCATGACTGATGATGCATCACAAAAATAGATTAAAATTGTTTTATTTCAGCAAATCATGGAGTTCTTCCAATAAATTTCAAATTGATTTTTAGATATACGGTTTTGCTTTGTTTACAAAAAGAGATATCCCCTTGATCACTTGCAGGTTCATAATGCAACGGACGTTCCACAACTATAAATAAAATCTATTTATTTCTTAACAATTTAATATTAAAGAAAATAATCGTTTCATTTCTTCAAAATCCTACTCAAAAATCTATGCAAAAAAAATACTATAAATAATAATATTTCAAATATGTTTTTTAAATTTGAACATACTTCAAATATGTATTTTATTTATATGGGAGGTATTCTGTGGAAAAAAAAACAGGCTGCACATCTAAAGAATTAGATGGCAGCCCATGTTTTGATATCTGAGATTCTGCAGGCATTTCAGCGCGGTTAAATAAAATAGAAATGCCAGATATGTTTAACACAAATAGGCATCTTTGAAAGATGCCTTCTTTTGCAAAGCCCTTACCAACGGTTCGATCATTTTTGCATAACTTATTGAATTTATTCACATGAAAAAACCGGCCTCTAAAAAATCAGGCTCATATTTCACTTAGATTACAAGACCTTATGAGATCAATCGAACCGAGGGTTCTTATGTTTTTAATGAGGTGTTTTTGAAATCATCTCTTCCATAACATCATAAAATGAAAAATTTTTGTTGCCTGACCTCACTGCAATGAAAAATATTTTACAAAAAATAAACCGTTTTTTTAAAAAGAACTCCTGCCTGGCCGTCCTTGATGAAGCCAGAGGCAGATGGATAATCAAACCTGAAACCCAAAATATCCCTTACCTTAAAGCTGAAAACTCCAATGGCAGACATATCCTTCTTAAACCAAACCCCAATATTGAACCCTATTATTTGCTGGTTGATGACCTGAACATGGAGTTAATTGCTCGCCACCATCAACTTCCATCACATGATTTTAAATATGGCAGAATGGTTGTTGAAACCTCTCCTGGCAAAACTGGTCTGGATTGACTGGAAAAATTTGGCGGCCATTCCCAAAATCCCTTTATCTCTCAGTAGTGAGGTAACCTTTTCCCATCTACCCTGGGGGGGGAGTGTGTCATAAAAATAATATTTCCCGATTTCAATATGAAAAGAGTGATGAGTCTGCCACTGATTTTTCTTATGCTATGGCTCTTTTTCGTAGAGGTTTTACAAAGGCGGAAGTATCACAAAAAATTCTGGCTGAAAGGCAGGATTTGACCCATCATGCAACCCCTATAAAACTTGAAAAATATTTGAAGCGAACTTTGAATAAACCATACCAAATAGTTTTCCAAAATCAATTTAGTTGAATATTTTGTTCAATCTCCATGATTTATCATGAAAGGTTGTCCATGAATTTTCGTGATTATACTCACCCTGTTTTGTTTTTTTTCATCCAGGGCCCTTGAAAAATGAAAAAAATAAAACTGTCCATCATAGCCTTTAAATATATTGTCAAAGGAAAGGTTGTTGTAAATCACTCCTTTTTCATGGATACATTTAAGCCCCTTCAAGATTTTTTCAGCCAGACTGAGTTTATCATTTATGCTCCGGTTCTTGTTCATGAGGTCGTGCATAGTCTGCCCATGGACAAACAACTGTGCTAAAAATGTTTTGCCCCGGGCTTCAAAGATTTCATCATAGGGAAGGATGTACTGGCACTTAAGAAAATTGGACATGGTGAAATCGTTACGGGCCTTAGCATGATCAGTGTATTGCCTCAGGACAAACCATCTGCCGGCTTTTGAAGCCATGTAGATGGTGTTTCCGTTTTTTCTTTCAAGCTCGTCAATGATTTCATAATTAACTATAAGCATTCCAGTCTCCAATAGCGTATTTTTTTAATTTTATTTACAAAAAAAATTTCCCCCTCAAATTACAGCCATGGTCAGCATAAAATCTATTTAAATTTAGCACAATTTTGCCCTTTTCACCCTAAAAATTTTTGATTTGTCCCAAAGATATTGATAAATTGGCGTATAATTTGAAATCTAAAAAAGTAGGACTGTATACGCTTGAAAGAATCTGGATCAAAAAACAAAAAAAGCCAGACAGGGTAAAAATCACCACTGTCCGGCTTAATATAATTTACTTTTTAAAACTAAGGATTCTGTATTTAAAAACAGCCTCCCTTTGCAGCTTAGAAGCTCAAGCTAAGTCTTGCACCCAGTTCATAGGGATCTGCATCATCGCTGAACTGACCACTTCCGTCACGATTAGCATTTGTTCTGTCACCGGCAAAAAGATATGCACCGATAAGATCAAGATTCAGGTTTTCAACCAGTTGAATTGTGACTCCAAGGTCAACTTCAAAGCCAAGATCATCTTCATCAGTCACATCCTCTTCAGCAAGCATTGCATACCAGAGGTCTGCTTTCAGAGTGAGTTTATCCATTGGCTTTACGGAAGCGCCTATGTTGTAAGCAATAATGTTGGAGATTTTATCACCACAGGAACCATTGGAAACCATGTCATCCATTATTCCATAACCCATGATCTCAGCCCAGTAGTAGGACTGACCATACCAGGAGCCCTGTGAAGGTACCCAAAATCTCTCCAAATCTTCTTCTTCGTCCTGATCTTGACCGGATGCATAAAACATCTGGCCATGAACATTAGCGATTCCCAGGCCCACATCTGCGCCAAATGCCAGAAGATAAGCGTCAACATCAAGATCATCACCACCACTTACGTCAATTGTACCGGTCTCATAAATACCGGTAAACCATAAGGAAGCAGCACCCAGATCAGCGTCCAAGTTCAGACCAAGGAAAAACAAATCCATGTCTTCAGCAGCAAAGAAATCGCCAATTTTATCATTAGTACCGTCAAAGGAAGATTCGGGTCCAGTCCCATGTAAAGCTGGGTTCCAAACGCTTATATCATCGGAAGTTGCCCACATCAATACTGGGTTTATTTTAACTGAACCGGCATTAAAAGAGGGAGCAACAGCGAGATAATCAACATCACCGTCATCAGCATCTTTACCACTGCCGCCATCATAAGGTTTCATCCATATGAATGGGAGAGAGAAGGTGCCGCCGTTAAAGCTGACAACCGCGCCAATAAAATCATCAGCAAAAAGGAAACCACGGGAAATAGTAATGCCCTGGGCTCCGACCTTGGCATTTACAGGGCCCATATTGAAGTCTGCATAGGAATTCTTTACTTCAAACACTTTAGCATCGGTTCCTATGTCACCGTATGAACCGCCATCTCCCCAGTCTGCATCAAACTCAAACTTGTTGACGAATTTAAGATTATCATTGAGTTTTGCGGTAAAATAAAGACGGGTTCTTGTGTCAACAGCATTGTAGTCATATGCTTCTGTCTCATCTTCACCGGTAAAGTTGTTGTAGGAAAATGCCCTTGTACGCCAATAACCGCCAAACTCGGTTTCAAGTGCGGAAACAGGCACAACAAATGCCAGCCCCACGACTGCAACCAAAGCTGCAACCAAAAGTTTTTTCATCTTTTTTCTCCTTAAATTAATAAAAAATTTCCTGTTATCAACCTGCATAGCACCATGCGGAGCAAGGTCTTAAGCCATATGCTTTTCAACGCCTCCTTTTAAAACATTAAGCCGCACACAGACTTTAACAGATACTCTTCTATATATAGAAAAGTATCTGGTCTAATTAACAGGCATTTTTTTTATTGTCAAGAAAATTTACTATGAAGAATTCATCTGCTGAAATATTTTTTAAAGCCGTTAAAATCGCTTTACATTACCCAAAACTATGATAATAATTATGTTTTACCGGAAATAAATCAAACTATGCTCATAAAGCCTGGTTAAATCACATAAAAAGGTCTTAAGCACTAAACATATTCAGGAGTAATCATTTTGAAAAATCTTAAAATTTCTTTGCTGACAATTTGCCTGATACTCTACTTTTTTCTAATTTCAGGGTATTGTGCTGAAACTGTCAATATCAAGATCATGCCTTTTACAATTCAATCATCAGAACCCCTGACCTTCCTTGAAAAAGGCATTCAGCAGATGCTGATATCCCGCCTGAACATCCCTGATATTTCAGAAGCAGCATTACCCCCTGAGGGCAATCAGCCATCCCCACAGCCGGATTATATACTTTCAGGCAGCATACTCATCTTTGGTAACAATGTCAGCACTGATGCTGTTCTAAAACAAGCTGGAACAGAAAAAAATCTACTCAGTTTTACTAAAAACGGCAATTCAAGGGGTGAGGTTTTAAGCCATATCAACATGCTTGCCAACGCCATAAAAAAAGATATTTTGAAAATCCATATTACCGACCTTCCCCCTGCTCCTTCATATACATCTGATTCCTCGATACCAGTATCTGGTAAAAGCCTGCCAAATAAAGAGATTTCTTCTGCTATCCCCGGGCAGAAACAAACCCCAAAACCGCTGAAAATATGGAAAAGCGCTGATATGGATATGGAAATTTCCAGTTTTTCCATTGGGGATGTGACAGGGAACCATGGAAATGAAGCAATTTTATGCACTGAAAAAACAATATCTGTGTTTAAACTTGAAAACGATAAGTTAATAAAACTCAATCAATTCAATGCAAAACCCAATCAAAAGTTTATAACAGTTGATATGGCAGACCTTAATAATAATGGAAAATCAGAAGTCTATGTAACTTGTATCGACAAACGCACTCTAACTCCCCAATCCCTGATTCTGGAATGGTCAGCCAACGAACTTCACCCTTTAAAAGAATATATTAAATGGATTTTCAGAATCTGTGGCAGGGATTCCAATGGTAACAAAATTCTGGCTGGACAAAAAATGAGTTTAGGATCAAATGTACTTGCCCCGGGCATTTTCAGACTTAACCTTGATAAATCCGGTGAACTGAACAGTATCAGACTGGAACTGCCGGAAGAAGTTTCCCTTTACAGCTTCACCTATGGAGATGTAATGAACACAGGCTCAGATACCATTGCCGCAATGTCACAGGGAGGCACAATCTCCATATACTCCACCAATGGAGAGCTTCTATGGAAAGGTAATGATAAATACGGCGGATCCAACCTGTTTCTGGAATATAAGGGTTATCTCTATACAAGGGACGATGGATTTCAGTTGAGCAGATTTTTTCTTCAACACAGAATCATCATAAAAGATTTCAATAACGACGGGAGCAACTCAATTCTTGTTATCAGCAACAAGGACTCTGCATCGGGTTTGTTGGGAAAAACAAGAATTTACAAAAAAGGCAATATTATTTCCCTGAAATGGGATAAAATGGGACTGTCACCTGAAAAAAGCACCCAAAGCATTTCCGGCTACATTTCTGATTTTGACATAATAGATGCCAACAGCGACGGCGTGGAAGAATTGGTATTCTCCGTTGTCAAAACCGACGGCATATTAAGCCAGAATACTTCAAGCACTTTGTATTCATTGAACAGCTTAACTCAAAATTTAAAAAATTCTTTTTAATTGAAAATTATTACAGCCAATTATCCCTTAAGCTGAAGTTACAATGCAAAGCTACAAAACCCTTTTAAACAATTTTTCCAGGCCCCTCTCATCCCACCTTATCATGGTGGGGCGACCGTGGGGGCAGTGGAAGGGATTATCACATTTTTGAAGGGCAGTGATAAGGTTTTCCATCTCCTTGGAACTCAAGGCATGACGGGCCCGTACGGCACTGTGGCAGGCCATGAGGATGAGACAGTCATCTAACCATGCTTTGTGAATCGCCTCATCCCCCTGCTCAATGCCGGATTTTTCGATTCTGTCAAGGATTTCAAGAACAATGGGCTTTACGGCTCTATCATCGATAATTGCCGGGACTGATTTAACGACAAAGGTAGTACCGCCAAAGGGCTCTACTTTGATTCCAAGGGAGCCAAGTTCCGGGGCGATCCTCTCCATCAGTTCAGCTTCCTTAAAACTGAGTTCCAGCATCTCCGGCACAATAAGATTCTGGGACGGGGTCTTGAAGCTCAGAGAGCGCCTTTTGAGTTCTTCATACACCACCCGCTCATGGGCAGCATGTTGATCAATTACAACAAGCCCCTCCCAGGACCCGGCAACAATATAAGTCCCAAGCACCTGGCCAAGCAGGGATAATTTCCATCCATCTGATTGTTTATGCTCCTTTTGGGCAAGCCCTTTGCCATCATCCTCAGGGCGGCGGAGCATAGGCAGACTTTCACCAGAGGAAGCCGTTTTATCAATGGCGGAATAATGGGCGGAATAAGGCTTATCAAGGGCATTATCTGTTTGCCTTTCCTCCATTTCATCACCTGTTGGTATAGGGGAAATATCCCCATAATCATGGGCGCTCTCCCCCTTAAATTCCGAGGATGCAGCAGAGCGCCCCCATTTAAAAAGCGATTGAGCAGTTTTTTCAGCAACTATGTCCTTATCCCTGGCGTTTCTGCCTTCGTATCCGTCATCCTCATGAGCCTGGGATGAAGCATCACTCTGGCAAGTCCGCGATGGAATACCGGTCTGGTGATCCTGGGAGGGAGCATCACCTTGCTGAGTATGGGGGGAAACCTGCGGGGCTGATTCTAGGGAACAGCCCCTGTATAGATTTGCCTGGCCCTTTTGAAGCCCGTCCAGAACCCCGTCAGCAACAACGGAAAAGACCTTTCTATGATCAGCAAACCTTACCTGAAGTTTTGCGGGATGCACATTAACGTCCACCTGATCAAAGGGAAGTTTTATAAAGAGAATTGCAAGGGGATACCGCCCTTTCATAAGCCGCCCGCTGTATCCCTTTTGAATTGCAGCAACGACTCCCCGGTCTGTGACCATCCTGCCGTTGACAAAAAGCTGAATCTTCTGAGCCGTACTTCGAGAAACCTTGGGATCCCCAATATACCCGGTAACACTTATCCCCCCTGAAGACCCATCCACCGGATATAGTTGATCTAAGTTTTCATTGGCCAGAACAGCGCCTGCCCTGGTACGCAAGTCATGGGAAATAGGAAAATGTCTTACCAATCTTTGGTTATGTATCAGGCGGAACTGGATATGGGGATATCCCAGAGACATGGTTGAAAAAGCATCTGCAATATGCCCCATTTCCGTATTAATGGTCTTTAAAAACTTTCTCCTGGCAGGGGTATTAAAGAAAATATCCCTTACCTCCACTATAGTTCCCGGGGCTGCCCCGACCTCGGAGACATCCATAAGCCTGCCGCCGTTTAGATGGATACGGGTACCTGTGTCAGAGCCTTTTTCACGGGTTATAATAGTCAATTTTGATATTGAGGCAATGGAGGGCAGTGCCTCTCCCCGAAAGCCAAGGCTCCTGATGGATAATAGATCCTCATCACCTGCAATTTTGCTCGTTGCATATCGCTCGATGGAAAGCAGAGCATTGTCCCGGTTCATGCCATCCCCGTCATCAGAGACCCGGATAAGGGATCTGCCGCCCTTTTCCACCTCTACAATGATCCTCGAAGCATTGGCATCAAGGGCGTTTTCCACAAGCTCCTTAACCACTGAAACAGGTCTTTCAACCACCTCTCCTGCGGCAATTCTGTTGGAGATAATTTCCGGCAGGATTCTAACATCAGCCATTTAGATAAAGGTCCTCATTGACGCTGCATGTCTTCATTAAAAAAGAGGCATCTTTAATATCACCTAAAAAGTAATTTACACTTTTTGGGATGAAATCCCTAAAAAATGAAAATTTTGATATGGAAAGTGCAAACCGGTAAATGATGGATGCCCCAAAAAGCTTATTTTCCTGATTCTTTGATAAATCTGCTTAAAAATTCAGAATCATCGGGACTAAGATCAAACTTGATACAAGCTGAATCCACAAAAGACATGGGATTCTTACCTGGCTTTTCCTTTCTCTGTTCAGAAACCCACTGAACAGCTTTTCGCAGACTTTCTCCTTGAACATTTATTGAGCCCATAATGTTTACTCCTTAATGCGTTAATTGGACATCTTTTATTTTTTAATTTACACTTTCAGAGGCGCTATTATTGTTTTTCAAAACTATCCACAAAAAAAACACCTACCACTCTTATGGTATCATGAATGATGGTACAAATCATACCAAAAACAACTTACAACTTGTCAAAAATTAAAATGCAGAGTACCGGCATAGACCTTATAATCTCTCAAAGAATCGTTATCATCAACATTTACAAACATTAGTTCCATTGTGATCAGCTTGGTCATAAACCATGTTAAATATATATCCAGCTCTATACACCCATCATCTGATTTATAAACATCGGTTTCACCAAAAACGAGTTTAACTTCCCATGGATCACTATCATAACTGGCATCGATCCAGAGAGTATTATCACCAGGATCACCACCATAAACACCTTCCTCCATGGGATCAAACTCATCATTACCTATTGCCTTACGCCTAACCCTGACATCATAACTCATATTATAACTGCCAAAACCAACTTCAAAATTTCTATAGTTAAGCCTTGTATGCACGAGAAAAGATCTGGCATCTTCATCCTTTGGGGATGTAGTTTCTTCATCATAAAGAACAAAAATACCATCCATACCCAGCACAAAACCATCAAACAGAGATTTTTCAAATTCAAAATCAAGACCATAGTTGACTATTACTTTATTTTGGTAATTCCAGAAAGGTGAAAAACCTATCATCCCTCCAAAAATATCAAATTCGATATCCGCAATAACTGAATAAATCAAGTCAGATGCACCTTTATAAACATCATCTCCCCTGCGCCATTTTCTTTGAATACCATCCATGTCATAATCAGTAGTGGCATTATTGACCCAGCGATTAATAACAGAGCAATATAACTTAGTGTAAGGAATAATTTTCGTCTTTAGCTCAATGCCCTGGTGGGAATCCCCATCCATTGATGGATTTTTTTTAAATTTCTTCCTACCTGCATTAATCTCTGTTTTAATGCCGGGAATGGAGTATTCCAGGTAAACTTCTTTTAAAAGTGAATTTCTTTGAAATGTTTCATCGCTCTCAAAGGCGTCCTCCCATTCATCGTTTGCCCACAGCTCTCCTACAGCAATAAATTGAAAACCAAACTTGAAATTATTGAAAGAAAGGGAATTGAAAGCAAAATCCAAATATGAAACACCAATATCACCACGGTGATAACTGTCATCTTCATCATCAACGCGGAAATTAAATCCTGCCTCTCCATCTATTTTGCCGGCTCCAAAAGCATTTGACAAATTGTCATATTCAGAGGCTGTAGTTAAAGAAGTCAGCAAGAAAAAAAATAATTGAAAAATTAAAATCTTTTTCATTAATTTAGCTCATTTTAAAGTACTATAAAGCCTGATCCATTAGAAATATTACAACGGTGGAAAGCGTTTTCCCAACCGTACACTCTGCTCAAACCCATACCCTGCCCTGACAAGGGAGAACTCATCAAAGCGGCCTCCCAGAATCTGCAGGCCTATGGGAAGACCATTGGATGACAAGGCTGAGGGCACAGACATACCGGGCAGCCCCGCCATGTTGGTGGACAGCGTAAAAACATCGGTAAGATACATGGTCAAGGGATCATCCATCTTTTCTCCGATTTTAAAGGCAGGAGTAGGGGTAACAGGTGAAATGATGATATCACACTTATTGAAAGCATTGGTGAAATCCTGGCTGACCAGGGAGCGTATCCTGGTTGAGCGCCCGTAATAGGCATCATAATATCCAGCAGAAAGCGCATAGGTTCCTATAATGATCCGCCTTTGTACCTCGGATCCAAACCCCTGGGATTTAGTCTCCTTGTACATTTCCATAAGATCCTGTGCCCCATGGGCCCTGAATCCGTATCTTACACCGTCAAACCTGGCAAGATTGGAACTTGCCTCGCATGGGGCTATTACATAATATGCAGCAACGGCATAATCGGTGTGGGGAAGGGATATATCAACAATTTCAACGCCCAGCCCCTCCAGAACACGGACAGATTCCCTGAAGGCCCTTTCAACATCATCATCCAGTCCCTTTACCTCAAGAAACTCCTTTGGTATCCCGGCACGCATGCCCCTTAATCCATCCTGATTAAAGGCTTCAAGAGCCTCTGTAAAATCAGGCACCGGCACGTCGGCACAGGTTGAATCCCTGGCATCATGGCCGGAAATAACATTAAGCATGAGAGCAGCATCGGTAACATCCCTTGTGATGGGGCCGATCTGATCCAGAGAAGATGCATAGGACACAAGGCCATATCGCGATACCCGTCCATAGGTCGGCTTTAATCCAACTACGCCGCAGTGGGATGCAGGCTGCCTGATGGAGCCGCCCGTATCGGTTCCAAGGGCTCCCGTACACATCCTTGATGCCACGGCAGCGGCTGAACCACCGCTGGAACCACCTGGAACAAAGTCTTTTTTCCATGGATTATGTGTAACATGAAAGCCGGAATTTTCCGTAGAAGATCCCATTGCAAACTCATCCATATTGGTCTTGCCAAGGATCACTGCCCCGGCATTTTTAAGCTTTTTTACCACTGTTGCATCATAGCGGGGGACAAAGTTCTCCAAAATCCTTGAGGCACAGGTAGTGGCAAGTCCCGTTGTGCAAAGCAGGTCTTTAAGCGCAAGGGGAATGCCAAGCAAAGGCGCGGTATTTCCGGTTTTCAGGCGGGCGTCAGCCCCGGCAGCACCCTCCAGGGCACCTTCCCTGTCAACTGTTATGTATGCCCTGATTTCACCATCAAGTGCATCTATTCTGTCAAGTAGGGCAGATGTAAGCTCCACTGAGGAGATTTCCCTTTTATCAAGCAGTTCCTTTGCCCCTTGAATGCTCAGTTCGTGCAATTCCATATTTAAGACTCCTATCCCACAATTTTAGGCACAATATAAAAGTCATCATCCCGCTCAGGTGCATTGTCCAGGGTTACCCCGGGGCCTGGTGACGGCACCGGAACATCCTCCCTGAATACATTTGTCTCTAAAGCAGCCCCGGACATGAGGGTTGCATTGGAAATATCCACTTCTTTGATCTTATCTATATATTGAAGGGTCCTGCCAACCTGTTCAGCATATTTATCCACGAGGCAATCATCCACTTTCAAGCGTGCCAGGTTGGCGAGATAAACCACATCCTCTCTCGAAATTTTCATTTTTACTCCTTTGATAAAATTATTCCTTTGATTCCATAAGACTCAAGCTTTTCAAGGTATTTGCGTGCACCCCCTATACTCTCAAAAGAACCCGTCTTTACACGATGCCATGTTTTACCATTGATCTTTACGCTGGCCATGTATGGAAAAAATCCCTTTGACTTCAATGAAAGCATATATTTTTCAGCATCATTTTCATCAACAAACGAGGCAATCTGGATGGCATATTTGGCTTTGGTATCCATATTTTTCTCTTTTGATTCATCAAAGCTTAGTTGATCATAGTTTTTTTCGGGCAGGTGTATCTTTTTAGCAGATTCATAATTCTGAAGGGATTCTGCCGCGGTTCTGGTTTTAAGGGATGGTTTGTCTTCGGACGCGCCGTCCCCTGTATCAGAGGGAGATTTTTGTGAAACAAGGGGATATTGAGAAAGCTTTTTTTTCACAGAAATTAAGGAATAGGTCAGGGCCTTTTTGCTCTTTTTCAAAGGCGGTGCATCGGTATTTTCCAGATCATCTTGATCCGATTCCATCCCATCAGGTTTTTCCCGTTTTTCCGGCCTATACCCTTTTTCCGATGGATTCTCAATGGGAAAGGCAGTTGTATCGGCCACATAAGCCCCCGCGCCTTCTGGCTTTTTTAAGGCATCATAGAAATTTAATTCCGGTTTTTGTTGAACATTTTCATTTTCACTAAATTGTTCGTAAAAAGCTATCAGCTTTTTTTGGAAAGCCTGGGTATCAAAGTTCACAGGAGCCGTACCCCTGCCCACCATGACTCCCACAAAAAACATCCATCCGCACAATAAAAAAAGGGCAGCATACTTAAGCATTCCCCTTAGAATCAACACCTGTTACATCCTCTCTGGAGCAGAGACCCCAAGAAGCGCAAGACCGTTTCTAATGACCTTTTTCACGGCAGAAACAAGGCAGAGCCGTCCCAAAGAAAGGGATTCGTTATCGGTAATAACCTTATGTTTATTGTAATATCCATGAAAGGCCGAGGCAAGCGCCATCAAATAGGTAAAAATAACATGGGGATGAAGGGTTTGGCAGCTTTTTTCAATCGCCTCGGGAAACGAGGCAAGGATCTTGAGAAGCTTTATATCCTCCGGGGTGTCAAGCATTGAAATATGGGAATATAAAACCCCGTCATCCTTGAAAATCAAACCCTGGTCATTTGCTTTAATGAGGATTCCTGAGATTCTTGCATGGACATACTGCACATAATACACAGGATTTTCACTGGTTTTACGCTTGGCAAGCTCCAGATCAAAATCAAGCCCGCTGTCATAGCTGCGGCTCAAAAAAATAAACCGGGCAGCATCAGCTCCAACCTCATCCACAATATTTTTAAGGGTAACAAATTCCCCGGCACGGGTGGACATGGCAACAGGCTCACCGTCCCTCAGAAGATTCACCAACTGGACAAGAATGACATCAAAGCGGTCGCTTTTTTTTCTGGAATCATTCAAGGCAGCATCATGCTGATCCCGGGAACCATCAGACGGGCAGAATACAGCAGAAGAAGCATCTATGGCAGCATTAATCCTATTGATATAGCCATGGTGGTCTGCCCCCCAGACATCAATAACCCTGTCAAATCCCCGGTCAAACTTTTCCATGTGATAAGCAATGTCCGATGCAAAATATGTTGTAAGACCATTCTGCCTTACAACAACCCTGTCTTTTTCATCTCCAAACTCCTCTGTCTTAAACCACAGAGCACCGTCTTTTTCATAAATTATGCCCTGGGATTGAAATTTATTTATTACATCCTTTACCTTGCCTGAGTCATAAAGGTTCTGCTCACTGAACCACCTGTCAAAATGAACACCAAAATCCGATAGATCTTCCTTGATTTCCCTTAAAATCTTTTCCGCGGCAAATTTGGCACATATGTCGACTGCCTTGGCTTCCTCTTTCCGGGCAAGCATATCTCCCATTTCCGCGTCTAACTCAGAGGCAAAATCTTTTATATAATCTCCCTGATAACAATCATCGGGGAAATCGACATCCTGCCCCTGAAGCTCGGAAAGCCTGAGCCATACGGATCGCCCCAATGTTCTGATCTGCCTGCCGGAATCGTTAATATAATACTCTTTTTGGACCTCATAGCCGCAAAAGGAAAGGATATTACCTACAGAGTCCCCAACGGCAGCTCCCCTGCCATGGCCTATATGAAGAGGGCCTGTGGGATTGGCGCTTACAAACTCCACCTGTACTTTCCTGCCCCGGCCGATTTCACTGGCTCCGTAATGTTCATCTTTATCATGAATCTTTTCAAGAACAGGAAGCCAGGCAGCCTTTGTTAAAAAAAAATTGATAAATCCAGGTCCGGCAATCTGTATTTTTTCCACTATCCCATCGGTATCATCAATGGATGCCTCCAGAATCTGGGCAATTTTCTTGGGCGCCATCCTTTGAACCGAGGCAGATACCATGGCAAAATTAGTTGACAGATCGCCATGACCTTCATGGCGGGGCTCTTCGATTTCCATTTCCGGAAACTGATCTGAATTTAGAAGACCTTTTTCAAAGGCTTTTTCAGCACCGGCAATTATCAACTGCTTAATTTTATTTTTCATTATTTTATATGAAAGTCTCCATAAGATATTGCTTTTAAAAGACTTTCATTCATCGTTGTGCCTGACAGGGCATGTTGTTTTATATGAAAGTCTCCGTAAGAGTCTGTTTTTCAAATTACTTTCAATTTTCGTTGTGATCGGCAGCAATAACTATGCTCCGGCCATGCCGGTTATATCAGTTCTCATGTTCCGAGTTGTCTTCCGGTAAAAATTTAGGGGTATCATCATCTGAATCGATCTCTTTTATATCATCCTCAGTCAAATCCTCAGTATCATCCTTGAGAAGATCATCGACTTCAATCTCATCATCATCTTCTTCTTCCAGTTCATCGAGAAGATCGTCATCATCTTCCAGCGTTGGAAAAGCCTCAGTATCATCGTAATCTACAATGCACTTTTCAGAAGACTCTGTTGCTCCATCTTTCAAAAATTCCCTGGCAGACTCAAACAGTTTAACCATAAGATCAAAGGGAGGGAAAAGATTTCTCCGTCTGATTTTCTCGATAAAAGCGGCCTGCCCGTCTTTCAGGGCAGATATAATCTCTTGAAGGTCATAGGATTCTTCATGCACGGTCTGAAAGGTTCCCATGTCCACCTCACCTGCTTCGGCAAGCTTCAATAAGCCTTTTGTAGAATCAATTGTAAAGGTAAACTTCTGCTTCATATAAACTCTCCTGATTAATATATCGTCTATGCCCTTAAGGACACAGCAATCTTACAAATAATAAATTCTTAAGTATAGTTCAAATAAATTTGGTGTCAACCATAATAAATACTGTTTTTGAGATGAAGAAAGCGATTGACTATTAAATAATCAATTTATTAATCCATGGTGTTTGAAACTCCTCAGTCATAAGTTTTCTAAATTACCACTACATATGGTGTTAAATTAAAATTCAAGACAACAGATGCGGTACGGGAAGTTACGACTAATGAGTTTGAAACACATCAATTCCAAAAAAAATAGTTGGGGTATTGACCTTATAAGATCAAGATGCTATAAGGTGCCAAAATCAATTTGGGAGGAGTGGCCGAGTGGTTGAAGGCGGCGGTCTTGAAAACCGTTAAGTGTCAAAGCTTCGTGGGTTCGAATCCTACCTCCTCCGCCATGTTGATAAGTTTTTTTGATATGCATTAAGATGTGGAGAAATGGCCGAGTGGCTGAAGGCGCTCGCCTGCTAAGCGAGTATGGGGGTAAAACTCCATCGAGAGTTCGAATCTCTCTTTCTCCGCCATATTCAATAAGTTAGAGGCTTTTACCCTTCTTGGGTTAAGCCTCTTTTTTATTTAGCTCTACCATAAACACTACAAATCCATTTCCCCATGCCGATGTCATGTTCGGGCAGCCTGTTAAACTGCCTAAGACGCAATTTGATAGAACCTCTTGATTTTATGACAGTTGAATTTTTCTCTTCTCAGGTTCTAAGTGCTCTTTGTAATAAATTGCAATATGGCCTATAATCCCTGCAAGATGAGAATCTGTCTTATCAGCAATTTGTTGAGCCATTAAAGCTTTAACTTGTTTTTCTTTATACTCAACAAATTTAACTTTTATCAATTCATTAGCATGGAGCCCCTGGCTGATTTCTTTCACAAGGTTTTCTGTCAAGCCATTTTGTCCCACATAAGCCGAGGGTTTCAAGTCATGTGCAATCCCCCTCAGATATTTTCGCTGTGATCCTTTTAATTCTTTCAATATTGTTTTCCACCTCTTAATTTGAATCTATAAAGTCCATGCCCTGATGGGCACAAGATCAAAAATTTTGACGAAAATTAGAACTTAGGAGCGGATTCCATATCCGCCCCAAATGGATTTTGTATCTATCAAAGGGGCAAAAATAGATTCTGCCCCCTAAACACTAATATAAACTGCCACAATATATCAAAAATGTCCATCATTACTCTTGAAATTATATGGACGATATTCAAAACATGGTGAAAAAATGGTAATATTATGGTAAACTATTCTAATTTTCAGGAAAAATACAATTAAAACCTTTGAATTTATTCAAACTTCATTTTTTTTAATTTGACATTTCAGCAAAATAAGCTGTACAAAATAATATATTCATTTTTTTAATTAACAAAACTAATTGAGCATCCTTCATTCAAGGCTTGACACTTTTGTAAACCCATTTCCCTTATTTACCGGTTTCGGGAATACACTCAAAAAAAACTGTCAGCTACTTTTGAGGCAATATGAAGAATGCCAAAAATTCAACTACAATTATAGTGGAAGTCACATGACTTGATAATTGATTTTAGATATAACCGATTGATTGATTTATATTTAAAGTTTTATTTTAGCATCAAGTCATTTGGCCGGGACTATAATTCATAGGGATTAATCTTTTTTTAATTAAAAACAGCATCACGGAGGTGCCATTGAAAGATTTAAAACAGTTGCCTGAATTGAAACAGGAGAGATCAGGAGTTTCCCGGCGTACCTTTCTCAAAGGATTAACGGGCACTGCTGCTGGAATCGGCCTATCTCAAATATTCAACCCGGCCCTTGTATCGGCCTTGCAAAAAGGACTGGAAAATCATCCTGTTCTATGGATTCAGGGACAGGGCTGTACAGGGTGTTCCGTATCCCTTTTAAACAGTGTTGACCCATCAATTAAAAAAATTCTTCTTGACATCATAAGCCTTCAATACCATCCAACTGTAATGGCTGCTGAAGGTGAAACCGCCCTGGAAAACCTCTACAGAATCGCAGAGGAATACAAGGGCAAATTTTCCCTTGTGGTGGAAGGTGCCATACCCATGGCTGCCAACGGTAAATACTGTATTTGCGGGGAATTAAACCACAAAGAGATTACCATGCTGGAAATGACAAAGGAATTGGGAGAAATGGCCGGCAGCGTGCTTGCCATCGGCTCCTGTGCCACATTTGGCGGCATTCCCGGTGCAAAGGGCAACCTCACCCAGGCATCCGGGGTGCAGAAGGTTTTTAAGAAATATGCAATTCAAACCCCTGTGGTTAATATCCCGGGTTGCCCTTCCCACCCGGACTGGATAGTCGGATCCATTGCCTACCTTTTGACAAAGGGTATTCCTGAGCTGGATGAAAATGCAAGACCTCTCCTCTTTTTTGGTGAAAATATCCACGAAAACTGCCCATACCTTGAATACTTTGATCAGGACATCTACAGTAAAACCTTTACCGATAAAAAAGGATGCCGAATGGAAATAGGATGCAAAGGCCCTGAAGTGTATGCAGATTGTTTTAAAAGACGCTGGAACAGCGGCTTGAACTGGTGCGTTGAAAACGCCGTGTGCATCGGCTGTGTAGAGCCCGGATTCCCGGATGCTTTTTCTCCATTTTATGAGAGTCTGTAACTAAACATTCGATAAAACCAGTATTAAAACACAATATATTGTGCTTGTACGCAAAAAAAATAAACATATAGCAATATATTGTATGATAGACATGGTTTACCGAATGCTTACGTCTGTAAGCCCGAAAAGAGAATAAAACCAAGGAGGTTCTTATATGTCAGGTTGTAATCCAGCAGTTGTTCCGGCGGCAGCCACAGGACAGAAAATCAAGGTTGCCATCGATCCTGTCACACGGATTGAGGGACATCTTAAAATTGAAGTTGAAGTAAGCGGAGGAAAGGTTGTTGATGCCAGATGCTTTGGCGGTATGTTCCGGGGCTTTGAAAATATATTAACAGGAAGGGACCCAAGGGATGCATCCCAGATTGTTCAAAGAATCTGCGGCGTATGCCCCACTGCCCATGCCATGGCATCGGCACTTGCCCTGGATGATGCCTTTGGCGTCACACCCACCAACAACGGAAGGATTGCAAGAAATCTTATCCTGGGTGCTAACTTCCTTCAATCCCACATTCTACATTTCTATCACCTCGCTGCACTTGACTATGTCAACGGCCCGGATGTTGCTCCCTTTATTCCAAGGTATAAAAAAAATGATGTGCGATTGGACAAAGCCACAAACGATATCGGGGTCTCACAATACCTTGAAGCACTGGACATAAGAAAAATCTGCCATGAAATGGTAGCGCTGTTAGGGGGAAAAATGCCCCACGTACAAGGTATCGTGGTCGATGGAACCACGGAAATTCCCACCCTTGAAAAATTAAATGCCTATGCAGAAAGGTTTAAAACCGTGAGAAAATTTGTGGAAGAAAAATATCTGCCACTTGTTTATCTGCTGGCAGGCCCCTATGGTGATCTTCTGAAAACCGGCAGCGGCTACAAGAACTGCATAGCCTTTGGTGTTTTTCCCATGGATAATTCCGGAGGCATCACCCTTCTGAAATCAGGTGTTTATACAGACGGCAAGGATTATCCCTTTGATCCGGATAAAATCAAAGAATATGTGAAACATTCCTACTTTGATGATGCAACCACGGGGCTTAACCCCAAAGTAGGCAAAACCGTACCTGATCCTGAAAAAAAAGGTGCCTACAGCTTCATCAAATCTCCAAGATATAACGGCAAGCCCCACGAGGGAGGCCCTCTGGCAAGAATGTGGATCACCAATCCTGAACTCTCCAAGACAGGCCGGGAAGCACTTGGTGTAAAAAATGTTCGTGACATCGGTGATGCTGCCTTCTCTATTCTGGGCAGGCATGTGGCAAGGGCGGAGGAGACTCTCTTAGTTGCCAAAGCAATGGAACAATGGCTTACCGAAGCAAAACCTGGTGAAGAAACCTTTGTACCTACCCCTGTTCCAAAATCAGGCGAAGGGCTTGGCCTGTCCGAGGCTCCCCGTGGCGCACTCCTTCACTATATCGACATAAAAGACAGCGCCATAAAAAATTACCAGATAACATCAGCCACAATATGGAATGCCAACCCCATGGATGACATGGGACAAAGGGGCCCCATTGAGCAGGCCATGATCGGTGTGCCTGTACCTGATGCGGAAAATCCTGTTAATGTCGGGCGCCTGATACGCGCCTTTGACCCCTGACTGGGCTGTGCCGTGCACGTGCTGCACGCTGAAACAGGGAAAGAAAATGTTGTACAACTGCCGCTTTAGAAATATAATGCAAATACATTGAACAACCAGGGGGAGGCGTTTTCCCCCTGATTTGTTTTTAGGATTGCTCAAAAGAGAAGATTAATGAAAAAACTGCTTGTGCTTGGTGTGGGAAACATCCTTATGATGGATGAAGGAATAGGTGTTCATGCAGTGCATGAACTTTTAAAGGAAACCTGGCCGGATAATATTGACTTGATTGACGGCGGTACATTCACCCAGGACATATTTTATCTGTTTCAAGATTATGAACAAATCCTTGTGCTTGACGTTGTAAAGGCCGGCAAGGCGCCCGGTACCATCTATTTTCTTGATGAATCTGATTTAAGACAAAACCGCAGACAGACTCTTTCCTTGCACGACATAGATCTCTTAGATTCCTTGAGCATGTCAAAATTAATGGGCAAAAAACCGGTCCTGCATGTCCTTGGGATTGAGCCTGAAACCATCAACTGGGGCATGGAACTGACCCCTACCCTGAAAAAAATGTTTCCAGTCTACCTTAAAACAGCGCGGGGCAAGATACTGGAACTTTCAAGTAATTAACTCTTTGACAAAACAGTCTTCAATTTCTCTGATAATTCTGCAATCGCAAATGGTTTTTGTATATAACCTTGAGCACCGGCATCCAGAATTTCCTGGACAGGACCATCTATGGAATACCCACTGAAGACAATCACCTTTAGATTGGGACGGGCTTCCATTAAAAATGGATAAACAGCATTCCCGCTCATATCAGGCAGAAGAACATCAAGCATGGCAAGATCAATATCTCCGTCAAAGTTTTTGACCCTATTGATGGCTGCCTTTCCGGTTTTGGCCTCTATGACACGGTAACCAAGCTTTTTTAAAATTGCCCGACTTACTTTCATAACCGACTCTTCATCTTCAATAACCAGTATGGTGCCTTTGCCTTTCACCTGCCTGGGCTTTGGTTCTTTATGCTTTTCATCGGAATATCTTGCAACAGGCAGATAAATTTTAACTGTGGTTCCCTGACCCTTTTCTGAAACAACTGAAATCCAGCCGTCATGGTTCTTGACTATACCATATACCGCAGCCATCCCAAGGCCTCGTCCCTGAAACTTGGTGGTAAAAAAAGGTTCAAACATACGATTTCTGATCTCTTCATCCATGCCCATGCCATCATCTGTAACTGTCAGGCAGGCATAGTCACCTGGCTTTAGTTCAGGATAATTTTCCACAGTTTCATTTGTCAGAACCTTGTTTTCACAGACAATGCAAATACTGCCTTTCCCCTCCATCGCCTCGGAGGCGTTCACCACAACCGCGGACAGCACCATCTGCATCTGCGCCAAATCTATTTCTACATTGAAAATATCACGTGGAAGATCCAAATGTAGAGACATGGCAGGATCAATGGCATGTTTTAAAAGCGGTAATGTCTGTTTTACAAAATCACTCAATGATATTTTTTCAGTCTGGTATTTGCCGCCCCTGGCATAGGCCAGGAGTTGAGAACTCAAGTATGACATACGATGGGCAGAACTTTTTATTTCTTGGGCATAATCAGCTATTTTAGCATAACCTGCAAAATCCATCTCCAGCAGATCTACATTGCCTGTAATCACAGCCAGGCAATTGTTGAACTGGTGGGCAATACCTCCTGCTAATGTGGCGATGGACTCCATCTTCTGAGCCTGCCGAAAAGATGCCTCCATCTGCCTGCGCTCCTTATCTGTTCTGGCTTTGTAAAGGGCCATCTCAAGGGTGGCGTACAGCTCACGTTCCTCGAAGGGCTTAACCAGATAACCAAAGGACCCGACCCGTTTGGCCCTCTCTAACAGCTCATTATCACTGTATGCTGAAAGAAATACTACGGGAATATCAAAGAGGGAATGAATTTCCTCTGCCGCCTGTATACCATCCATATGATCCCGCAGGCGAATATCCATCAAAACCGCATCCGGCATTTCCGCCCCTGCTCTTTCAATGGATTCCTCACCCGAGGCCACAATGGAGGTAACAGTGTAGCCAAGGCTTTCAAGGCAATCTCGGCAGTCTTCGGAAACCATAGTGTTATCTTCGACGATCATGATCTTTGCGCTATCCATTAACCCCTGTTCCTTTCTTTTTAATCATTCTTACCTATTACCCTCGGTTCGATTGATCTCATAAATCGCTGTAATTTAAGTAAAATACAACTCTTGTTTTTTAGAAGTCAGCTTTTTCATGTGAATAAATTCAATAAGTTATGCAAAAATGATCGAACCAAGGGATTAGGTATGAAGGATGAAAAATCCCTGCTTCATCGCAAACTACTTTCAAGATGGTACGAAAGATGCCCGTTTGGACTTAAAACAAACAACAAATCGTGTGCCGCATCTCCGATCCAGCTCTATGGTTCCTCCCAGTTCCCTTATTACAGAGTTAACTACCAGCTTTAAACCAAGGGAAGAGGGATTCAAAATGTCGATGTCAGGTAAAAAACCAATCCCGTCATCCTGGACAATCAACTCAATATCTTCTCCATGGGTGGACAGGCCTATGGAAACAGTCCCTCCCATGGTCTCGGGAAAGGCGTGTTTGAAAGCGTTTGAGATCAGTTCACAGATCACCATACCCACAGCAATGCCCTGATCCATTCCCAGGGCCACATCGCACTGCCCCGCCGTTAAACTGATTCCTTTACCGGAAGCTCCATGTGCCTGGCTTAAATTCCGACACAATTTTTTCAGATAGACTTTAAAATCGATTCTGGCCAAATCATGGGACTGATAAAGGGCCTCATGAATTAATGCCATGGCATTGATACGATCACGGCAGTCATCGAAAACCTCTCCCAGACGCGCATCGTCCGTCCTTCTCGAGTGCATTCTCAAAAGGCTTATAATTACCTGCATGTTATTCTTTACCCGGTGGTGAATCTCCCGCAGTAGAACCTCCTTTTCCCTCAGAGATTCAGCAATTCGCTTCTCAGCATTTTTATGCTCAGTGATGTCAACAAATGTTTCGCTCAAGCATTTACGTCCATCCAGTGTAATGTAAACTACAGTTTTGAGTATCTCAACTTGTCCGCCATCCTTTGTAATAAGTACGCTCTCTGAATTGTGCGGCAGTTCTCCCTTATCAGTGACGGGACAGGCACCCTTTTCAACAGGACAGATAAGGCCATGGCAAATGCGGCCGACGATCTCATCACGCTCCGCACCGATCATATCCAAAGCCGCGGGATTGGCTTCTATGATCTCATGGGTATGGGCATCGATAAGGATCAGGCCATTCTGGATTGAAGCGAAAAGACTTTCATTTCTATTATTACTCTCCCTGAGGGACTGCAACTGGCTTTCATTCTCATCTCTCAGGACCTTTAATTCTTTTATCATGATGTTCATTGATTTAGACAGCCTGCCTGTTTCATCGGAATTTGATTCATCCATAACCTGAGTGAGATCTCCAGTTGCTATTTGATCTGAAATATCTGCTGCAAGAGTAATGGGTTTTGCAATTTTTTTTCCGATAATATTTGCAACAAAAGCACTTAAATATATTATTATCAGTGATATGGCCAGGGTTGTAATCAGAATATTTCTCTTAGTTATGTTGATTTGCTGTTTTATTTTTTCATTTGATTGAAAAATCACATTGTAAGATTCTCCAACAACAAAGGCAGCATCTGTAGCACTAACTCCAACACTAATATCAGGAGATGAAAAATTGACAAGGGGGTTGTAGTGGATATGATACTTCTCTCCGGAATCTGTCAATTTCATCCAGTAAATATCCAAAGGAGCATTCTTGATCCTATTACGATCCAGGGAACGTAAAGATTTTCTGATATCATCTTTTCCCCAGTTAACGCCTGCCCAGATAAGAGGGTTTTCTCCGTGGGAAAACAAGGATAAATATCCTGTTGCATCAGAAAAATTTACAAAAATCGGAAGCAGGCGTAAGCTTGTAACTCCGCTTAAAACATATCCTAAAGGTTCGTCAAAATAATCATTGGGAATAATTCCTGCTGATAAAATGACAATGCCTGCATCATCATCAATATCTGAATTATATTTCTTGTGAATCTTGGTATCCCATTTTTCAAATGATGAAAAAATAGGGACATCGAACAGGTCATGGACATCAAGATATTTTTCAAAACCTCTGAATATTTCCAGCTCGTTAAAGTGAGCCTCCGCAAGTTCCTCATCTATTTGTTCAGGCCAGGAGATTTGAAACCTGCCCTTTGGATCAAAAATAACAATAAAATCAATGCCTGTTCTTTTGCATATACTTTCCAATCGAGCAAATATTGATTTCCACTGGCCTTTTGTAATACCTTCACTTATTATCTCATCACGGCAAAGGTTTGATGTTGTACTTTTAAAAACCATAATATAATTTTCAATATAATTATGTAAAACCTTATTTCCGGAAATTATACGCTTGCAGGACTGGGTACTCAGATCCTCAATCAATGTCTCAGTCTGTTTGCCCATGCTCCGATCCATAATATACATTATGGAAAAGGTGGTTATAAGAACCGTAGAAAAGACCATACCCAAGGTAGAAAAAAATATTTTGGTCTTAATATTCATAAAAAATCGGGCATCCTTCATCTGCCGCTTTACACTTTCAGAATCAATATTCCCATTTTTGGGGGGGTTATTCCATTGGCAAGCCACCTGAATCAATGATGGTCTTTTTCACAGAATCCAATGAAATAAAGTCAACAAATTTTTTCAAATCTCCATTGTAATTTTTTTCCTTGTATACCAAGTAATGGGGGGCGAAGCAGGGATATTGAGAGTCGACGGGATGTATGCCGGCCAGTTTAAGGGCACGGATATGGATTTTATCTTTTACATCGGCCCAGGTGCCGAAAGCTATGGAACTCTCCTGATTGATGCACTCTTCTATGGTTGCCTGGTCAGTAAAAGTCGTCTTTGATCTCAAAGTCAGGGTTATATCATTAAAACCGGGAAGCGTCCTAAGCAAAACTAAAAGCGAACTGTCTCCATCTTGCCTTCTTATAACACGAATTCTTCCCTTTCCTTCGCAGATATCTTCCCATCTGTGGATTGTGCCGTTGTAAATTCCGCAAGCCTGTTCAGGGCTGATGTCCCAAATAGGAACCCTGGCATTTACAAAAAACACAATTGGTATTTTTGCAAATAGTACCTGTTTAAGGCCATATTTTTTTTCTCTGCTATTTATATCTCTTGCAATTCTGCCCAGGACATACTCATCATTACCAACAGCCCTTATGCCTCCACCTGAGCCGATGCTTTCTGGAACGCTTATGATAATCTGCGGGTTTTGTTGCGTGAAAACCCTTCCAACTGAATTTAAAAGAGAAACACCGCTTCCAGTGCCCACGATAACAAGTTCCCTTGATTCTCCCCCATATGACACGGATAAAATGATAAAAAGAATAATTATAAATTTTACTGAAACAAAAGTCTTTCTTTTCATGTTCCCTCCTCGTGGTTTTTAATTCCATGGCTTAAGGCGGATTACAGAAAACATTTTACAGTAAAGATAAATAGATGGTGTCTGTTGCATGGATTTCGAAAATTTTGAGTAGCTGTATAATCAGGTAGATATAGCAAATATCAACAGGAATTGCTTAGGCAGCACATAGATAATAATATGCTCAGTTTGGTAAGTGAGTTCCAGTTATACTGTCCACTGCTTCAACTTGAGGTCTCGACTGTTTATAATCTCCTCATTATCAAAGGGAAAAAATTTCCTGAGAAGTTCAGTTTATCCCGGTGCTCAGTATATCACATGGGGCGTGTTTTAAAAGCGGGTATTTTTATTTGTATGTAATCCCCTTACTTTCAACTGTTTAAAAATTATAGCTGATTCAACTCTGATATGCTGCAATTATTTTCCTGAACCTCTATACAGGGCCATGCTTTTAGCAACGGTCATGAGCCGGTCATCATCAGGCAGCAACGACATAAGCTTTTTCATATGAATTTCCATGCGCTGCATTCTCTGCAGGATAAGGCTTTCAACAATTTTGATGCAGCTTTCAGGATATCTGACCATCACCTTTCTGAAGTTGTACCGATCAAGGGTAAGGAATTCGCAATGTTCAGCGGCAATGGCACTCAACTTGATTTCCAGGCTTGCAAGCAGGGACATATAGCCGAAAAAATTACCCGAAGATATCTCTTCCAAATCAACCTGCTTGTTATTATGGGGTAAAAACAGCCTGACTCTTCCTGAAATAATCAAATATGCCGTGGATACACTTTCTCCATAATTAAAAATAATTTCATCTTTGGCATATTGTTTTCTTTCCGCCATCAACGCAAACAGGCTTATAATGTCAATGGGAATGTTATTGAATGCGGGCAGGCGGCGCAAGGCTTCCAGGTTCTGCTCCAAGATACTCTCTGATTCATTATGCTGCATGTCAATATCTGCCTTGTCTGCGTTCATGTGTCAATCCTTTTTCATGGTTCGTTGCGGGCGGAACCTGCCCATGCCGGTTATAAAAAATTAGCAAGCCCTCCCTGGGTTTTTAGATCATGGGGTGTTGACCTCAAAATCATGGAGGCAATAAAACTTTTATCATTTTATATAAAAAAATAACAAGAATTTTATCATGAAATAAAAAATAATAGAAGTGGAAAACGCTTTAAGGGTGCCCTGCCGTAATGGCGGCGGCAGGGCTTTGGAGGTTATATCCGTCAGGTTAACTCAGACAGCTATCCGGTAAACAATTGACGGGCCTGATTTCGAATTCAGTAATCTGTCTGAAGCATGATTCCCATGATCAACGGATTAAACAGGATTTCCCCATCATGTTCATCCTTAAATCATGATTCAGACAACAGCAGTATAAGATAATTACCTGGGACGTATATTTTTTCTGATAAATATCAATTTTACCAGAGCTTTGCTTCCGGTAAACATTCAAATATTTTTACCCGTGTACTTACTACTACTTTGTTAGTTTACGTTTTAAATCGTTCTAATAGCCATTAAATTGGTATCAGGTTTCAATAATTTGCTATTTTTGCTCTCGTTGGGCTCACTTTTAAAGCATTTATTTTGATAAATTGGCGTATAATTTGAAATCTAACAAATTAAAATTACACACAAAAATTATAAATCAGAAACTAAGCTCGATGGAACATGCAGCTTTCCAGAAATCCTCAACAGTGCCATCTGCGGCTTCATCATAGTCACCGTCCTCATCAAAGGTAATATATCCGAACTCGGTGGCGAACAAAAGATGATCCATGATCTGAAATTCAGAGTTAAAGTTCACCTCTACAAGGCTTTCATCCTCATTCATAAGCATGTCATCGGGGGACTCAAAAATGCTGTCATCTGCCGTACCTTCCGCATACATGACCTGAAATTCATGGGAAATCTTTGATCCTGTTTTGATATCTTTTAACTTGAACCCAACGGCCCACATGGATGTTGCATAGACGGCGTCGTAGGAGTCGAACATGTTATCATTGAACCTGCTGCCGCCGAAATAGGAACTTGTGTAGGTCGGTCCACCGATGAGTACGGGCATCATGTCCAGATCGTCGTCATCGGCATCGGGACCGTTACCGTAAAAACCGAATAATTCAGGAGTCAGGATTCCCATTTTGTAGTCAATGACAAGGTCTGCAAAATACCCGGCAATGTCGGTATCCACTTCTGCAGTCTCCCACTCCATGTCACCATAGGTTATGCTGGCTTTTATGGAAAGGGCCTCATTGGGATTAAAACCTAGGCTGGTGCCGACATACCATGATGTCACATCATCAGTTGGCATGGGATCGGTAACGGCTGAATTTGAGCCTGTGATAAACCCGGGATAATCAAAATATGCGTAGGTCCAATGGCTGGGAGCATTCCTCACGACATCTTCTTGAATGTTGGCATAGGCAGCCCAGGGAGTCAGGGAAACACCCCCCATTTTCAGGGGTACCTTTGCCCAGAACAGATCAGCCTGATCATCTGTGTTATTTTCACTGTCGTCCATGAGATCCGCCATCCTGAACCATGCCAACTCCAGGGATGCAGCATTTGAAAAAGGAGCGGTCATGGTAACACCTGCCGGCACCTCGTACATGAGATTACTGCCGTAGGCGATTTCCCGAAGATGACCAAGCTGGGAGCCCACCTTTAAATTAAGTCCTGAATTGGCTGTATAATCTATGTATAAGCGGTCAAGCTCAAATATGATGTCACCGTCTTCTTCTCCGCCGACGGCAGCATCCACAGAACCAAAGTAACCACCCTGGCTTCTGCCTTCACCAATCTGAAAACTTGCCACGCCTTTAAGGTTGTCGCTCAGAATCCACTGGACCTTCAGGGCAAGTTCCCTTGTGGCGTCAAAATCCGTATCATCGCCCTTGTCATAGTCATCCACAAAGTCAAGGTACTGGGTCATACCAAAACAGGCTTTAAAGGCTCCGCTTATCTTCATTTCTCCGTAATCACCTGCCTCAAAAGTCATTGCTCCGGCATTCAAAGGAATAAACGCCAGTGCAGCAATTACCAGAAAAGGCACAATTTTACCCATAAAGCCTTTTTGTGTAACAGATTTAGTATTTTCCATTTTTTCCCTCCTGATTTATATGAAAGTCTTCGCAAACCCAATATGACTTTCATGGTTCGTTGTGGGCAAAACCAGGTAAAAACCCTGGGCTGCCCATGGCAGTTTATATGAAAGTCTCCATAAATGAAGGATGACTTTCATGGTTCGTTGCGGGCTGAACCAGGTCAAAACCCTGATCTGCCCACGGCAGTTATATAAAAACCTCGCCTGATTATCCTCCGTGCACCAGTTGAAACAGTGCTCCTTTTTTTTCCAGCAGATCATGGTATTTTCCCTTTTCCACGACCTTGCCTTCTTTCAGAACGAGGATGTTGTCATAATCCGGCAGTAGATCTACCCTGTGAATAATGGACAAAACAGTTGTGTTTCCTTTAAGATGATCCGTTATATATGACTGAACCTTTTTTTGTGAGTTGTTATCAAGGCTGGCGGTTGCCTCATCCAATATCAATATCCGAGGTTTCTTAAGAAATGCCCGGATCAGGGCGATTTTCTGTTTTTGACCTCCAGACAGCTTTGAACCCTGGCTGCCGGTTTTAAACTCAAGACCTATTTTAATCAACTGGCCGTACATATGACTATCTTGCTTGAGAATATCCACGATGGCTGATTTGATCTTGGGGTATGCCGAAGCGTATTCCGTCTTGATGCCTCCAAACAGCAAATTTTCCATGACTGATCTGGAAGATAGATACTCTCCAGGGCAATATACGGTAAAATTTCTTGAAGAAGATGTGGTAATGGGCTTTATGTCTCGAACATCACCCGCTAATAATGCCTTCATTGCCCTGGCGCATTGGTCATAGTTTATCTTTAAAAAATGGTTTAAAAAATCTTTTCTGAACAAAAGGATTTTTTTCTGAACCTTGCTTGAAACAACCCCAACTTTGTGCTCTGCCGGTACATATGCCAGTGCAAGGGTGAAAAAATGATTCCTGTCAGCCTTATCCATGGTTCTGATATCTCCTGACGGATATTTCTGAACTATAGTGTCATAAAACTCGATTTCATCCATGGATATGGGAGTTGCCTTGAAAAAATGGGGATCATCGGAAAGATTTTTGAGAAGCAGGGTTGATTGTCTTGCAATGTCATAACCAAGCTCAATTAATATATCATCAAGTTGATGAAGCTGCAGAAAATTTCTGAATTTGATATCTTCAGCAATATGCTCCCTGGTCAGATCAATGTCATAAACATCGCTGAAAACAAGATTACCATAAATATCAGTATGATTCAGGAATTGTCCCGCATCAAACATTTCAATTTTGTCATGCAGAGCACTATCGAAATTCTGCCTCAGCACGGGCCTGAACTGAACCAGGGCTTTACCGACTTTTTCCTGGAGTTCCTTTGAGAGTATGCTGTCAAGGGCGAACCTTATAACATCATCGGTCAGGCCCACGGCATCTATCAATCTGATGATGATATCTAAGTTTTCCCGGGCATTATCCACGTTCACATCATTGCCCGTGGCAGGTAAAATTCCGGCATCATATGAGGTGCCGGCATGATCTGAACTGATAGAATTAGACAAGACATCGCCATTGCTGCGCGAGGTGAAAACCCGGGGGGAGCCAAGCACTATATTATCCATCACTGTGCTGTCAAATATATATGGATTCTGGGGCACATATCCCAGGTTGCGGCTTATGTCTAATTTACTCAACTCCTTCTGGGATAGCCGTCAAAGAGAACCTCGCCCCTCTGGTATTTATATAGCTGCCCTAAAATCAGAGCCAGGGTGCTCTTGCCGCTGCCTGAAAACCCCACAATTGCAAGATGCTCACCAGAATGGACTTCAAAGGAGATATCCTGGATGAGATCAATGCTGTTTTTTACGGAATAACTCAGTTTATTAACCTTGATATTTCCCGGAAGTTTAACCAGATTCCTGTTGAAAGGTAAAATATGAAAATCCGGTTTCTGGTTAAAGGTTTCCATGACCCGCCTGTACCGGACCGAGGCATCCTGGTAACCCTGATAGAATCCGATCATTTCCTTCCAGGGATCATAGACCTTTTCATAGGCTGAAAGGCACGCTATCAAGGCTCCGAGGGAGAATTCTCCCTTGATGGAAAGATAACCACCGATAATAAACAAAAGAAACGGGCCTGTACTTTGAAAATAATTATTAAGGGTTTTAATGATAAACTTGATAATAAAAAGCTGTTTCATTGTGCCAAGCAAAGAAAGGGCAAAAGCATCAAAACCCGCTTGTTCCCGGGAATAAATGGCATTGCTGTGGATTTCATGAATGCCGGAAACCGATTCATTTATTTTATCGCTCATCTTCCGGACTGTGTTTATGCGCCGGCGGTTATGGATATTGTAGCGCTTCTGTAGAAACGGCAGTAAAGCTATTTCCACAGGATAGATGGAGAGACTGATGGCGGCGAGGAGAGGATTGAGATAAAACATGTAGCCTGCAAAGGCAATAAAGGTGAGCCCGATGGTTAAGGGAACCGTAACCGCGCCTCCGATAAAGTGCCCCACCTCGGATAACTCACCGGACATGGCATTGATTACCGTGCCGGGAGGATTTGTGCGAAAAAAGTTCATGGGAAGTTGAAGCATGTGGGCATAGAGTTCCTGCCTGATCTCAAGGAGTATCTTCTGCCCCAGCAGGGCCTGCATCATATTAACGGTAAATTTCAAAAGTCCGAAAAAAATAAAGGCAATGAGAAAAAAAAGGGAATAATATATGAGAAGCTTAACATCTCCGTTTCTGATGGCAATGTTCACGATTCTTTTCTGCAGCTCCAGGGGAATCACCTGCAGGATAATGCTTAACATGATAAAGAAAAGGATCAGAACCTGTTCCAGACGATGCTTTTTTAAAACCCAGTGATAGAGTGGTTTTTCCGTCGGCATTTTATGTTCCATTTCCTCTCCTGGCTGTAATTCAGGCTGGGTAATTCTCCTCGTTTATTGTGCTTATATTCCGCTTGTGCACCGGCCGTTTCACTAAACACAGTCTAAGATATAGCTATTGGCCTGTTAAGGCTATCTGCAAATGACGTTCCAACTTTAAAAAAGCATATGAAAATGCTTTATAAACCGATTTTACAGAGATATAAGTTAATGCCAATCACACAAATTCCGTTATAGTAACGTTACTACAACGCAATGGTAACGACAAAAAAACAATTTTATTTGAAAAATATTTTTACTATAAGCTGTAGGGGCTGATTCTATATCTGCCCGATTTTATATTCTGACCCGTTGCCATATCTACCCTTACCGTTAAGGCCGGGTATGGAGTCTAATCCTGCATTTATATTCTATCGTTTCTATTGGGGGTAGAGATGTTTATCCGCCATTTATGCTGCAGTAAACAGGGTTATAATAAAAATGGTACTCTATTTGCATTATCACATCGGCGTATTGCTAAAAATACAGATATTTTTTTTGATAACACCGGTTAGCTATCAAATTTAAAGGTAAGATTCTTAAAAAAATAATATATTTTTTTTAATTAGAGGATGTGCTAACAATAGAGGACTTCCTAATTATAAACTGCCGTTAATTTTTTATGGGAGAAAATATGAATAAAAAATTCTTTATCATATTGGCTTTAGTTTTTTTCAGCACCGCATCCCATGCTGGTGTGGATCACTCTGAATTTATTGAAACTTCCCTGGTAACACCTGGTGACGTTACCCGTGCATGCCTTGAATGCCATGATTCAACAGGGGAAGATTTTATCAAAACAGCCCACTGGCTGTGGAAAGGGGAGTCACCTTTCCTGAAGAATCATGAGTCTGCCAATAGTTTCGGTAAAATAAATCTAATGAACGATTACTGAGTGGGCATTGAATCCAATTGGTGCGGGTGCACCAAATGCCATGCAGGTTACGGATGGAAGGATGAAACCTTTGATTTTTCAGATATGGAAAATATCGATTGCCTTATATGCCATGATACCACAGGGAAATACTCCAAAAAGAAAAACACTTGCGGTTATCCCGATGAAGGATTAGATTTGACTGAAATTGCAAAAAATGTGGGGATTCCAGGCCTGAAAAACTGCGGTAACTGCCATTGGTACGGCGGAGGTGGAGACAATGTCAAACATGGAGACTTAGCCAGTGATCTGCTCAATTACGATCCTGAATTTGACGTGCATATGGGCGGGCAGAATTTTACCTGCCAGGAATGCCATACCACAAAAGAACACCGCATTGCAGGTCGAAGTACGACTTCCTCCGTCAGTGAGGGGCTGGTTTCCTGCACGGACTGTCATGATGAAAATCCCCATGACAGCTCATCCCCGCTTCTCAGAAAACTTAATGAACACGGCACTGCCATCTCATGCCAGGCATGCCATATTCCCATGTTCGCAAAAAACAAACTTACCCTGACATACAGAGATGGATCAAAAATCAGTAAAAAGACGAAAATTCTGTTAGAGACAGAAAATAGAATCGAGATGGAAACCAAAATCGGCTTAAAGGTATTAGAAAAAAATCTACGCCCCACCTATGCCTGGTACAATGGAAAGCATAATCGATATCTCAAGGGAGATAAGGTTGATCTGAACGGACTCACACCTTTAAATAAACCGGACGGAGATATCACGGATCCTTCCGCAAAAATTACCCCTTACAAAATTATGCGGAGCCATCAGGCAGCAGATGCTGAGTACGCTCATCTCATCATACCGCATCTGATTGGAAAAGACGGACTGCTCGCCACCCATGACTGGCAGGAAACAGCCGAAAAAGGAATGAAAGCGGCAGGCCTGAAATTCAGCGGCAAAATTGCTTTTACCGACACCGTTATGTACTGGCGCCTGAACCATGGCGTGGTGCCGAAAAAAGAAGCCCTGTCCTGCCTTGACTGCCACAGTTCTGATGGAGTGATGGATTTTACGGCCCTTGGCTATAAAGGAGATCCGGCAAAGGTCGGGCGGCGTTTTAAATGAGTTTATTGATCATGAACCCCATTTATGCTACATATTGATAAAAAAACTACATACCTATTGAAACCACGCATGAGACATTCGAAAACACAGATGATGGGCAAATCCCAATAAGGAGAAAAAATATGCCAACGCTTCCACTCGAACAAATGACGGTAAAGGAGAAGCTGCAGATTATGGAAGAGCTTTGGAGCGATCTTTGTTGTAATGAAAACCAAATTCCGGTTCCTCAATGGCACAAAGATATATTGGACATAAGAGAAAAATCCGCCAAAGAAGGCAGGGCAGCATTCGTGGACTGGGAAAAAGCAAAAAAACGGATAGCCGATAGAATTCTATGAAAATTTATATCCTTGATCAAGCAGAAGATGATCTTGTTGAAGGGTACAATTTCTATGAGAATCAAACACATGGACTTGGGATGCATTTCCTGGATTGCATTTACTCGGACGTTGAGTCTCTTTTGTTGTATGCTGGTATACATCGGATTGTCCACAAGAATTATCGGCGGATGCTGTCAAAAAAATTTCCTTTTGCAATTTATTATACCGTTTCAGGAAATGAGATAAAGATTCACGCTATTATTCACTGCCGCAGAGCTCCCGCATGGATGAGAAACCGCCTGAACATGTAGTGAACAAAACAAATTATTGATAATTAACATAAATCAACCTGCCGTAGTACATGCAGCTCATTAAAAATAAATAGTAGAGACAAGACATGCCTTGTCTCTACAACTGCCAATCAAATCATTAAAAAAGGAGAAAACCTATGAAAAAAGGAGAACATCTTGTTATTGTAGGATGCGGCGGAGTCGGAGCACCGGCGGCCATGCTTTCAAGAAAGCTCATGCCGGAGATAAATATCACCCTTATCCGGGCCGAAGACAGATTCATCGTGCGCTGAGCGCTGCCCCATGTAGTGGCCGGTCTGGTCACAGGCGATTCCATTGTTAACCCCGATACCATGTTTACAGGAAACAATATCAATGTTATTATAGACCGGGTTGAAAAGGTGGACAGGAAAAATAAAACCGTTACCTTGAGTGACGGCAAAGATATTTCCTATGATAAACTTGTTATATCAACGGGATCTTCACCGTTCATGCTGCCCATTCCCGGCAATGACTTAAATGGCGTGTTTACCATAAGGGCCCTTGTTGATGCGGAAAAAGTGCTCAATTACATTAAAGAAAAAACTCCGAAAAAAATATTGTTCATCGGAGCCGGCTTTTTGAACCTTGAGGTTGCCAGTCTTTTAAAGGAATCTAATCCTGAATTTTATGAGATGACCGTGGTGGAGGTTCTCAACCACCCGCTGGGATTGATGCTTGATCCTGAGATGGCCGGAAAGGTCCAGACCTACCTTGAGGAAAAGAATCTGACCATGAGAATGGGAGAAAAGGTGGTTAAGATATTGGGAGCCGATGGACAGGTGAGTGGTGTCGAGCTGGAATCCGGAGAAACATTGGAAGCAGACATGGTCTTCATGAATGTGGGTTCAAGGCCCAATCTGGAGCTTGCCACGGCCATGGGTCTTGAAATGGGAAAATTCGGTATAAAGGCCAATGAATTCATGGAAACATCCGATCCTGACGTTTTTGCCGGAGGCGACTGCATCGATAATTTTCATTTTATCACAAAGGCGCCTACCCCCATTCAGCTTCGCGGACCTGCCGTGATCCAGGGACGCCTTATTGCAAAACGCCTGGCAGGATATGATCTTCCCTTTCCAGGACTCCTTGGGAACAGCGCAGTGAAACTCTTTGAGAAGAGTATTTCAGCAACGGGCTTTACCGAAGAAGATGCCCGGCAAAACGGTTTTACCCCGGTGTGCGCCACAGTGGATTCCGTGAGCAAACACAGCATGATCCCAGGGGTAAAACCCTGGACCATCAAACTTGTTTTTGACAAGGATTCCCAGAAACTACTGGGGGGCCAGATTATAAGCGACAGTGATGCTCCGGTAAAAGAGATCGATACCATCAACGCGCTAATCCTTGGAGAAAAGAAAATCTCCGATCTTGTGATGCTTATGTGCGCGGGCAATCCAGACTGCGCATCAGAGCCGAGCAAGGAGCCTATTACCATTGCCGCAGAGCAGGCGCTTCAAAAATCAAAAAAATAAAAGCATCCTTCAAAATATCTAAAAAATAGTTTACACTTTTTTTGAAATCAGCCCCAAAAGATGGGAAAATTGACTCGGAAAGTGTAAACCTGAAAATGAAGGATGGCGAAATAAAATGGAAAAACATGAGTTCTGGAACGTAAGTTTCTTCAACCAGATCTTAGATACCATGGCCGATGGCCTCTTTACCTTGGATGGAGAAGGTATCATCACATCCTGGAACAGATCCATGGAGCGCATAAGTGGATACACGGCAAAAGAGGCCATGGGCAATGGATGCAGGCTCCTTCAATGCAGCCGATGTTTCGGCAAAAGCTGTCCCTCGGATATGGAAACCTGCGGTGTACTGAAGCATGGAAAATCAGAAGCCAAGGAGTGCCATGTCAGGCACAAGCAGGGATATGATGTGCCGGTTATAAAAAGCGCCAGGGCAGTTAAAGATAAAGACGGCAAACTCCTCGGTATTGTGGAAACCCTTACCGATTTAACCGAACTAAACAGGATGCGGAGAAAAGCCGAAGATGCGGAAAGGCGCCTGGGGGAAAAGCACCGTCTTGGCAATATCATCGGCAAAAGCCATGCCATGAAAAATGTGTTCGATGCTGTTCTGGCTGCCGCAGACAGCCGGGCAACGGTGCTGATACAGGGTGAGAGCGGTACAGGAAAAGAGCTGGTGGCAGGAGCTATTCACTACAACGGCCCCATGTCCCAGGGCCCATTTGTCACGGTAAACTGCAGCGCGCTTTCAGAAACCCTTCTGGAAAGTGAACTTTTCGGGCATGTCAAAGGATCATTTACAGGTGCCCATAAGGACCGCATGGGGCGCTTTGAAGAGGCCCATGGAGGTACAATTTTTCTTGATGAAATCGGAGAGCTGACTCCTTATATGCAGATCAAGCTTCTGCGGGTACTTCAGGAAAGGGAAATTGAACGGGTGGGAGATTCAAAAAAAATTAAAATTGATATCAGGGTGGTTGCGGCAACCCACCAGAACCTGTATGATCTTACCATGCAGGGCAAATTCAGGGAAGACCTCTTCTACCGGCTCAAGGTCTTCCCCATCCAGGTGCCGCCCTTAAGAGAGCGCAGGGAGGATATTCCCATGCTGGTCCGTTATTTCATTGACAAGGGAAATAAACGGGAGAACAAAAATATTCGGGATGTTTCAAGGGATGCCATGGAAAGACTTATGGAATATTCCTGGCCGGGTAATGTGCGGGAACTTGAAAATGCAATGGAACACGCCTTTGTGCTCTGCCGCTCCAATCAGATTGAAGATATGGATCTTCCCGTGGAAATCAGGGAGTCTTCATTCTGCTTTGAAGAATTGAGCAGGATAAGAAATTTTACAGGAGAAAATCATCAGCAAAAAAATCCCCGCATGCCAAGACCCATCCCTCCATCCAAGCTGACAAGGGAGCTTTTGATGAAACTTCTCCATGAATGTGACTGGAACAAGGCGGAGGTTGCAAGGCAGATCGGAAAAAGCAGAACATCTGTCTGGAAATACATGAAAAAACTGGATATTCCCCTTAAGAGACCCGGAGATAATGATAGACATTAAAAAACAAGGTCTTCAGCCAACGGAGTGAAGTATAATTGACACGCAAAAGTGATCCAGGTAAGAATAACCGCATACCCCAAAAAAATATTCAAAGACTTGTGGCTCTGCCCTTTGGTAAATCCGTTGAAATTGCCTTTAAAAGCATTAAAGTAAGGTTTTTCAGGAATATCATTACAATTATCAGCCTCGTCCTTGCCGTATCTTTTTTAAGCTTTACCCAGGTGAGCAACAATATTGTGAATGATATTCTAAGGGGTAAAGATCAGAAAATGATCAAAAAAGTGGTTATGTCCGGCTATGATGTTCAAGAGGGTGAAACCAGGGTGGAAAACAGCCCCAAGCAAAGATGGATAGTTATTCTCTCCCTCCTTGTATGCGTGGTGGGTATAGTGAATGCCCAGCTCATGGCCGTTACGGAACGTTTCAGGGAAATCGGCACCATGAAATGCCTGGGAGCACTTAACAGGTTCATAGTCCGCTTGTTCCTGTTAGAAGCCCTGATGCAGGGACTTACCGGAGCCATCATTGGTGCATGTGCCGGTGCTTTATCTGCCGTTTTAAGCGCAATGTTTTATTATGGCACGACTATGCTGTCTCTGATGGATATAACACCCTTGATTCAATCTATGGCATCAGCCATGGCCACTGGATGTATTTTAAGTTTGATCGGCGTCATATATCCGGTTATAATGGCAGCCGGAATGCAGCCCGTGGATGCCATGAGAATTGAAAACTAAACAACTCTGGAGCATGAATGGTGGATTCAAGCAAAATTGTCAGAATTACCGGTGTAACCAAAAATTTTCTCCTTGGCAAAGTTGAAGTAGAGGTTTTAAAAGGCATTGATCTTGAAATCAAAGCCGGAAAATACCTCTCCATCATGGGTCCCTCCGGTTCCGGCAAGACCACTCTTTTTAATATGATCGGGGGACTTGATAAACCTACATCAGGCAGGGTTTTCATCGATGAGGTGGATATTGCCCAGTTAGATGCCTATGAACTTGCCTGGCTGCGCTGCAGAAAAATCGGTTATATATTTCAAACCTTTAATCTCATTCCTGTGATGACCGCCCTTGAAAACGTAACTCTCCCCATGACCTTTGCCGGCGTGAGCAATGATGCCTCCATGGAAAAAGGCATGGAACTCCTGGAAATTGTGGGCCTTGCCGAAAGGTACAACCATAAACCATCGGAGCTGTCCGGGGGCCAGCAGCAGCGGGTTGCCGTAGCAAGGGCAATTGCCAACGATCCTGCCATTATTCTGGCAGATGAACCAACGGGCAATCTTGATCTTAAAACCGGAGAAGAGATTATCAACCTTCTCAAGGATTTGAGCAGAACAAGAAAGGTAACTATTATCTCGGCCACCCATGACTTTAAAATGCTCAATGTCTCAGATGAGGTTGTATGGATCAGGGACGGGCGGGTTGAAAAAATTGAAAAAAGAGATGAACTATCCATATCAATCGGACAGATTCAGTGAAGAAAAAGAATATGGATAAAGTCTGCCGGTGTTTTATCTTCTTATGCTCCATTCTCCTTTGTTACCTCCTTTTTCGGGCTCCCGTAAACGCCAGGGATCTGGATACATTTCAGTCCATCATCCAGGCCCTTGACGGGGGAAATCAACAAATTGATGGAGCAGGCCGGGAAAAAACCGCTGAATTCATAAAGTCATATTTTAAAAAAATCGGTATCAAGGACATAAATACTTATCCATTTTTCATGCCTGAGCAGATTCATGGGGGCAGCACTCTCTTTCTGCCGGATAAAAATGTTAAAATCCCTCTGACCCCCCTTAGATACAACGCGGTGACTCCCCAATCAACCCCTCCTGATGGATTACCCGGCCATGTGATATTTGCAGGCAAAGGCAGGATAAAAGATTTCAATGGGCACCAGGTCAAGGATGCCATCGTGCTCATGGATATTCATTCTGGAAAGAACTGGTTAAATGCTGCCAGCCTGGGCGCAGAGGCCGTTATTTTCTATGATTCCGGTATATATGCCAAAACCGTAGATATCAACTCCACTAAGAACGAATTTGCGCCTGGTGAGAAGTGGCCTGGACGGCCAAAATTAGAGGGTGCCGAATCCACAACCGACCTAACCTCGTTTGAAGATAAGACAGAACTGACACCCATTAACTTTCCCATGTTCTGGCTTCCAAAGAAAAAGCTTGAAAAAGCTTTAGGCCCACTGGTTAACCTTGTACCCGGCACATCCCAAAAAGCTCTGGTGAAAACCAACATGATCTGGAAAAGGCAGTTATCGGAAAATATTTACGCCATGATTCCGGGTCAGTCCCTGGCAGGAGAACTTATCATCGTGGAGGCATTTTATGATGCCTCCCCCGTGTCCGCTCTTTCTTCTCCCGGCGCGGATCAGCTGTGCAGCCTTGCTACCCTGCTGGCCCTGGCCGATCACCTGCAAAAACATCCCCCTGTTAGATCCGTGATGCTTGCTGCCACGGCAGGTCATGACCAGGCCCTGGCCGGGTGGCGGGATATGATGTGGAGCCTTGCCGTTAAATCAAAGGAGCTGAAGCAGTCAAAAAAAGCACTGGAGTCTGCTGTCAAGGAGGCTGAAAATGAGCTTGCCTGTCTTAATGCCTGTATAAAGAAGCCCCTATCCGGCAATCATCAAAACTTAGATAAAAAAAATCTTTCCAGAAACAGCGGCAATCTTCCCCGGGGCCGCGGCAATCTTTCCAGACACTATGATACGCTTTTCAAGGATCATGATGACAATCTTTCCCAGGATAATGATGAGCATCTTTTCCTTGAACACCTTGTGGATGAAAAATCCAGTATTGAGTTTCAAAGGGCAATAAAAGAACCTCTTGCAATGGCTGTGGATGATATATCCCAGGACCTGATGGCCCTGCGCCTTGCGAAAAACAAAGCTGCCGGCGACTCAAAAATCAAGGAACTTGCCAGGAAGCGCTTCATGATACGCAAGATGGGCTGGGCATCTGATTATACCGGCCTTTCCCATGGGGAACGAGCCATTCTGGCCGGCCTGATTGATATTGCAGCCAGGGGATGTGAACACAACCTCAAGTATCTTGAAAAACAGTTAAAGGTAGTTAAAAAGGCCGTCAAATTCAGAAAATCCATTGAAGAGATGGACATTAAAGCTGTTGTGTCTTTGCATCTTTCCAGCCATGGCGACGGATTTGGGGCCTTTGACAAGGGCTGGCTTTACTATCCATTGAGAGCCAGGATCAACAGAACATCTGCATTGCAGGGCATTGACTCCATATTTAAAAAAAGCGCTGTTTCATGGCAGGAACATACAAAAAAAACCAGTCAGTACAGGGATACTCTAAAACCCAGCCGTCTTACCCCCTGGGAATCATGGTTAGTTGACCGGCCTGCCCTTGGCGGTGAAGTAAGTGCCCTGGCAGGATATCCAGGTCTTACCCTTGCAACGGTCAATGATGCCCGCTGGGCCTGGGGCACTCCCTTGGATACCATGGATGGGATGGATATTGAAAACGCATCCCGCCAGAGCCTGGAAATTTCACACCTGATTCATGATCTTTGCACGGCGCCTGAAATAAAGAAAAAAGGAAAAATCAGAAACGGATTTGCCACCGTTACAGGAAGGTGCAGGCTCCAACTGCATGGGGAGCTTTTTGCCGACCACCCGGCTCCTGATACCATTATATTCTCTTTTCAGGGACCCGGCCGGTATTATGCCATGTCCGATGTTACCGGAACCTTTCAGATTAAAGGTGTCGCTGATAAAAAGCATCTCCTGGACAAGGTCATCATAGAAGGATACCGCTTCAACGAATCAGACGGGTCTGTAAAATGGGCCATAGACAAGGAGCTGACCGGAAAACCTGCCTACCGCCTGAAGATGAACCGCCGGGACATGGAAACCGATCTCATCTTGTTCAACGCAAGGCAGACCACCATATTCAATCTCATGGAACCCCGCAATTTTAATTACATGACCAAGATCAACCTCCTTGACGGAAGGAGGGATGCTCCCCCCCTGAAATACTGGTACAGCCGGATCGACACCCGTGCCTCCATACTCACCTCGATATTTCTGGAGCCTGGTACTTATTTAAAATTGACATTATCCGAATCCATACTCAAAAAAAAGCTGATACTGACCAATGCAGATGAAAAAAAATACCTTGGCAGGGGATATCGTGTCGAGGACTGGCCCGCCATACACAATACCCACTACAGAGTGGCAAATGACATGTGGCATCTCATCACCCCCAGGGTTGAAAACCTGGAACAAAAGGGCATCTTTAATCATAGAATCAACAAGATGGAACAAAAGGGACTTAAACTTTTAAATACTGCCGAAAAATCCTTAAAAAATCTGAAATATGACCGGTTCCTTGAGGCGTCCTTAGCTTCCTGGGCCCTTGCCACCCGTGTGTATGAGGATGTTGAAAGAACAAGAAAGGATGTATTGTTCGGCGTGTTGTTCTACATAGCCCTGTTCGTCCCTTTTGCCTTTTGCTTTGAGAGGCTTTTATTTGGCTTTACAAGCATTTACAGACGTATATCGGCCTTTTTTATCATTCTTCTTTTACAGATTGCCATCGTTTACAAGGTGCATCCGGCTTTCAAGCTGGCCTACAGCCCCCTTGTGATCATTATTGCCTTTTTTATCATCGGCCTGTCCATGCTTGTAACCCTCATCATCTTTTTGAGATTCGAGCAGGAGATGGTTCTGATTCAGAGAAAGGCAACACAGATGCGTCAGGAAGAGATCAGCAGTTTTAAGGCATTTATTGCCGCATTCTACCTTGGAGTAAGCAATCTCAGGAGACGGCGTGTCAGAACAGCTCTTACCTGCACCACCCTTGTGATTCTTACCTTTACCATCATGGGATTTACCACGGTTAAGTCCATGCGCCGCCATGCCCGTACTCTTTTACATGACACATCACCCCGCCAGGGATTTCTCATGAAAAATTTCAACTGGAATGATCTTCCCCCCGAGGCCCTGCCGGTACTGGAAAACGCCTTCACTGATAAAGAGATTACGGCGCCCAGGGTGTGGATGGAAGCCCACGATAGAACCGCCTCTCTTTCCATTCCCCTGAAAAATCTTGATAAAACCTTTAACGCCTCGGGCCTCATGGGCCTTGACCCGGATGAGCCCGGCGTAAGCGGTATGGATAGAGCCCTGATTGCGGGACGCTGGTTTCTTCCCGGTGAAACCGATGCCGTGCTGCTGCCGGACAATATTGCCGAGGCCCTTGATATTCATATCACACCGGAAAATCCAGCGGAAAAGGTAACCGGAAAAATTAGAAATAAAAACCCCTCATCCCCAGGAAATCAGGTAATAATCTGGGGTAAAATATTCCAGGTTGTGGGAATTTTTGATCATGGGGCCTTCATGGAAAGAAAAGACCTTGATGGAGAACCCATGACGCCTGTCACCTTTCCGTCGGAGATGTCCATGGAGGTCACCGAGGTTGAAATGGAGGCTATGGAAGCCGGAGAAGATATTTTTTCTTTCCAGAGCAGATACTCCCATGTACCCCCGGAGCAGACCATTATAATGCCGGCAAAGCAGCTTCTTGCAGCAGGCGGGCGATTAAAGGCATTGGCTGTGCGCTCCGTGCAGACAAATAGCTCCATCCAGACCTTGGCAGAAGAACTGGTGGACCGGTTTGCGCTTATGCTGTTCAGTGGAGAGCCTGGGGGCACCTTTGTATATAATGTCAGCAATACAATGAATTACAGTGGAGTCCCCAACATTTTGATTCCCATCCTCATCTCCATCTTCATCGTCCTGAACACCATGATCAGCTCGGTCTATGAGAGAAAAAAAGAGATCGGCATCTACACATCCGTGGGCCTTGCCCCCTCCCATGTATCTTTCCTTTTTATTGCAGAGGCAATGGCCTTTGCCGTCATCAGCGGGGTAACAGGCTATCTTGCAGCCCAGACCAGCGCCACCCTGTTCGCCCATACATCCCTGTGGGAGGGGATCACCGTCAATTACTCGTCCACGGCAGGCATTGCGGCCATGGTGCTGGTAATGACAGTCGTAATGATCTCGGCCATCTATCCCTCCCGTGTGGCTGCCCGCATTGCCATACCAGATATCAACCGCACATGGAAACTGCCGCTGCCTGAAGGCGATATGCTTAACATCACCCTGCCTTTTTTGATGAAGGCGGCAGAACGGGAAAGCATAAGCGGTTTTCTGTACAACTATTTCGATAACCACCAGGACTATTCCCAGGGCGCCTTTTCAACGGGCACCCTCACCCTTATGTTTTCCTATGATCCCAACCCGATTGAGGATGACCTCCCGAAGGTTGAACCTGAGCCGCAAAAAGGTGACCCTGGCCGGCAGCAGATTGTACCTGAGCGACAAATAGCTGAACATAATGAACCTGGCCGGCAGAAAGCTGAATTTGAGCGGAAAAAAGATGAACCTGATCAGCCGGAAGCTGAAAAAACACCATATGCCAGGAAGCCGTCCCTTCATATCGTAAGTCAGGTGTGGCTGTCCCCGTTTGATTTTGGTATCATGCAAAATATTGATATCTGCTTCAGCCCATCCATGGAAAATGCAGGTTATCTGGAGATTCACATGCAGATAAAGAGGGAATCCGGCGAAATGAACAGTTGGCTTCGAATCAACCGCAGATTTGTCCATGAAATACGAAGACAGCTTCTAATCTGGCGCTCCCTGAACGATGGAGCAAAGGACTCATTCGCGGGTATGATCCGCAGCCTGTAAAAATCCAATAATTTTATATGAACGTCTCCGTAAAGAGCGGATAACTTTCATGCTTGGTTGTGGGCAGACCCGGGTCAAAATACTGGTCTGCCCATGGCAGTTATTGAAATCCAAAAAACGGTTGTAACCTACCACGGGGCTAGCCCCGTGGTTTTTGAAAAAAAGCCGTAAGATGACTGAGGAGAAAAAAGTTAATCATGCATAAATCACCGGATAACGGCACCAATGACCCAGGCAGCCCTGTACGCTTCAGGGCAGTGGTACTTGGACTTTTTTTCACCTTTATTATCTGTGCTGTAACTCCTTTCAACAATGCCTATCGAAATGCAACTCCCCTGGGGGGAGGGCATTTTCCACTGGCCCCCTTTTTTATCCTGGTCTGGATCAGCCTTTTCATGGCCCTCTGGCAAAAATGCTGTAAACACTCAACCCTTTTTACAGGAAAAGAACTCCTGCTTGCCTGGATACAGATGGTCCTTGGTTCAGGAATAGCATACACGGGCCTGGTCCGAACATTTTTCTTTAATCTTACGGTTCCCTTCAGGTTTGCCACCGTGGAAAACCGCTGGGAGGAGGTTCTTCATCCCATGCTGCCGGCCTCCTGGTTTCCTTCAAACAGGGATGCCGTGGAGACCCTTTATTCCGGATTAAAAGAGGGTCATGACATGGACTGGTTCACCGTTATCCGGCACATTCCATGGGATGCCTGGCTGACGCCTCTTTTAACCTGGGGTTTTTTCATTTTCTTGTGTTACTTTGTCATGCTCTGCATGGTAAACGTCCTGAGCCGCCAGTGGATACACAACGAACGGATGAACTTTCCCCTGTTAAGGGTTCCGACAATACTGACGGAGGCCCTGGATAATGGGGGTATGGCCAAGCTCCTGTCCAACCCATTTTTGATTGCAGGCCTCCTCATCCCCCTATGCCTGCATACCCTTAACGGACTTGCATTTTATTTTCCTTCGGTGCCTCAACTGCCGACCCTTGTACTTGCCGGCCCATATTTCCCGGAATACGGTATTTTTTCAGGTTTTCATAAACTGAAAATATATTTCTATCCCGCGTTCATCGGGTTTGCCTTTATCACCTCAAGGCAGATATCCTTCAGCTTCTGGTTTTTCTTTATAACGGGCTGCCTGATGATGGGCCTGCTTGCCGTCTTAGGGTACAACATCCCTGCCTCAAACCTGGGCATCACCTTTGGGCCCACCCTGTCCCGCCCGGAAGAAACCCAGATGCTGGGTGCCTTTGGCGTATTTTTTATTTTTCTCATGTGGTTATCAAGAGACCATATTCTCAATACGTTAAAATCCATGGTGAATCCCGGCAGCTCACAACCCTTCTATACCCAGTGGTTCAATGCTGAATGGTCTGCCTGGGGCGCCTTTATCGGCTCGGGACTCATCATGGCCTGGCTTACATATTTCGGCATGCCGGCAATGGTTTCCATCCTTACGGTATGCGCATTTTTCATGATCATGATCGTGGCAAGCCGCATAATTGCCCAGGGCGGCGTGGCCTATTTTACCTTGACGGCAGCGCCCATGGACGGACTCTTAACCTTTTTTGGGCCCGGGTTCTTTACGAGTGCGGGAATTTTAATTGCCGGGATTGTCCAGAAAATGCTGTTTGTGGATCTTCGCGAATCCCTCATGCCCTCCCTGCTCCATACAGGAAAAATTCATTCCGAAATCAGCAGCAAGAAAACGATTCTCACCGGTATATTCCTGACCCTGGTGGGCAGTGTAATTATCTCCTTTGGTGCCATGCTGGCACTATGCTATAAATACGGGCTGAGGGTACTTGACATGGAATGGGCATCCAGGACGACCATCAGCGTTTACGAAAACATCTTCACCCTCATGGAAACCCCTGTCCGCCCGGGCCACTGGGTAATGACATTTGCCTTTGCCGGGGCCATTGTAATGCTGGTTATGGTGGTCTGCTATCGAAAGTTTTACTGGTGGCCCCTCCATCCCATTGGATATCTTACCGCCTACAGCTCCGCCATGAGAATACTGTGGTTCAGCTTTTTCCTTGGATGGGTTTTTAATGCGTTGTGCATCAGGTACGGCGGGGTGGTTTTATTCAAAAGAATCCGGTTCTTTTTCATCGGCCTGATCATTGGAGACTTTATGATGGGAGGTATTTGGGCATTGATCGGCATGTTCACCCAGGCAAGTTATCAGGTGCTGCCGACTTAAACTATACTAAGCAGTTGAGTATTCCAAATGCAGTCCCCTGTACCGCAGAATAATTTTTCTTTTTGAAATAGGAGCTGGCTCATTTTTTCCACAAAAGCACAATGGCCGTTCTTGTGGGCAGGTACAACCTCAAAATATTTCTGTCACCATACATCCCAGGGTCATGAAGGGTAAAATGAATCTGACCTGAAGCCATCCTGTCTCTTCCTCCATAAAGAGGAGAATCTGAACTTAATATCTCGCGATATTTTCCAGGGGGAGCATCCACGGGATAGCTGAAAAAAGAATTTTCTCCATGAAAGTTAAAGATAAAAATCAGATTTCCCCGTTTAAAGGCGATGATCTTATCATCTTCATGGATGAAAAGAAGATCGGGACGGCCTGATAAAAACAGATTCTGATCTTTGACAAGGGTAATCATATCCCTGTCAAAAATCGCAAGCCTTGAGAAAAAACAGTTTTCATCATCCTTCAAGGACCATTGTCTTCTTGCATAAAAATAGGACCAGCCGTTTCTCTCACTGGGAAAATCTATCCACTCTGGATGACCAAACTCATTACCCATGAAATTAAGGTAACCATGTCCTGCCGTTGCAATTGTGATGAGGCGAATCATCTTGTGAAGGGCAACACCCCGGACGGTTTCAATGCTCTCATTATCCGTTTCCATGGAAGAAAAAATTCTATCTCCCATGAGCCTCATCATAATCGTCTGATCCCCCACAAGGGCCTGGTCATGGGATTCTGCATAGCTTATGCTTTTTTCATCATATCTTCTGGAGTTCAGTTCATGCCAGAGTGTTCCAAGATGCCAGTCTTCATCCTTTTTTTCCTTTAAAAGCCGAATCCAGAAATCAGGTATTCCCATGGCAAACCTGTAATCAAATCCAATACTATACTTTAAACCGCTTACCTGGGGGCTTTTTTTATCCGGTATATCCGGGTTAACTGATGCGGCGGCAAGGCCCGGATATCCACTGACATCCTCTGCTATGGTAATGGCTGATGAGGAAATGTTATGAACAAGGCTATTGGCAAGATGGAGATAGGAAAGGGCGTCTAAATCAACATCGTTTTCCTTAAAATAATCATCATAATTAATAAAGGCTCTGCTGATACCATGATCTTTAAACAACATGCTTGTTATGCCGTCAAATCTGAATCCATCCACCATAAATTCTTCCATCCAGTACCTGCAGTTGGATAGAAGAAACCTTACAACCATGTCTTTACTGTAGTCAAAGCATCTGGAATCCCAAAGCCTGTGTAATCCCCTGTCTCCCGGGTAAAAGAATTGATCAAGGGAGCCATCAAAGCGGCTGAGACCCTCAACCTCATTTTTAGCGGCATGGGAGTGAACAATATCCATAACTACCCGGAGGCCAAGGCCGTGGGCGCTGTCCACCAGACTTTTGAAATCATCCGGTGTACCAAATCTTGAAGAAAACGCGAAAAAATTAGATACATGGTAACCAAACGAGCCGTAATAAGGATGTTCCTGCACCGCCATTAGCTGAATAGTATTATAACCGGCTTCCGCAATTTTGGGGATTACCACATCCATAAATTCTTTACAGGTGCCGACCCCGGGCTTTTCCTGGGCCATTCCGATGTGTGCCTCGTATATAAGCAAGGGAGATGGAGAACCAGGTACCCTGGAGTGCCTCCACAAATATTTGTTTTCAGGCTGCCAGACTTGAGCATTGAAAATCAATGAATCCGGATCTTGAATGACCCTTCTTGCCCCGGAGGGAATTCTGTCCCCTTCCCCTCCAGGCCAGGCCACCTTAAGCCGGAAAAGGTCTCCATGCCTGAAAGAGTCTTCAGAAAAGCGGCCTTCCCATATACCTTCAGTATTGACTCGTCTGAGAGTATATTTATTATCGGCTTTCCATCCGGTTCTATCTCCGACAATATACATTCTAACGGCATTGGGTGCCCATTCCCTGAAAATCCATCCATTACCTGACTTATGAAGCCCGAAAAATTCATGGTAATCGGAAAAATCATAAAGGGAAACACTTCCGCCGCAGGTAATACGTTCTTCCCTGTCATTTATATATTTCAGTCTTTTATCCAGGGTATGCAGGTGAGGCAGCAGATAGGGGTCAGCCCAGGAAGAGTGATTATTATTCCCATTAACTTCAAGATTATTCGGCATCATAGTGGTCATACAATAAAAGGTCTATTGATCATTTTTTCATACAGTTCAATATATTTTGTGGCACATGCAGTATGGTTAAATTCCAGAACGCCTTGGGTCATTATCCTTTTGATCTGGTGTTCTTTAATATCAGGATCAAGTTTATAAAATTCCATGGCTCTATCCACGGCCCATCGAAGCCCTTCGGCATTATGGACATTGAAAACAAAGCCATTTCCAGTATCATTTTCGGGATCAATGTGTGAAATTGTGTCATGCAGCCCGCCTGTATCAAATACAATGGGAAGGGTTCCGTAAATGCAGCCGGTCATCTGGGGGAGCCCGCATGGTTCAAAACTGGACGGCATTAATAAAAAATCAGAAGATGCAAAGGCCTGGTGGGAAAGAACTTCTGTGAAATCATTTATGGAAACCCTGTCTTGAAAGCTGTGGAACTCGACAATATCTCTGAAATACTTTTGAAATCCGCCGCTTGCGGCAAAGATGATCTGTAGGTTATCATCCCAGTAGGATGAGATGATATCGTATATAATGTCTGCCAGAAGCTGGCATCCCTTTTGTACAGGATCTAAACGTGAGGGCCAGAAAAAAATCGGAGCATTTTCATCCATTTTTAAGTTCAAAAGATCCTGGATATATCTTTTATTTTCAAGCTTCTTGGCTCTATGATTCTTCGGGCCGTAATTATGGCGGATCATCTCGTCAATGGCAGGATTAAATTCAGGATCAGGCGCATTAAGGACCCCGTCTGCACAGCCTGCATGACATTTATTAGCCAGCTCCTGTCTCAGGCATCCTTCAACAAAGGGATGCCTGTTATCAATGATTTCCTGTAAAAAAGTCGGACTCACGGTATTAACGTAATGGGCGGCAAATACTCCGGAGGTTAAAAAATCAACAGAACTCCTATCCCTGGAATCTTCATAGTTCATACCGGGATTACGGAAATAAAGATGGTGCCAGAAAGCAGCAGCATCTATGCCCCTGTCCTCAATCTGGGCCATTGTGGTGGTCACTGTGTGAATATTATGTATGGTAAATAAACAGGGGATGCCAAGCTGCCTTGCCATGGCAGGGATAAGGCCGGTCATCCAGTCGTTACAGTGGATTATATCCGGGCTGACCCTGGGAATAATATTATTGAGTACCTCCCGCTGAAAGGCTAATGAAACCTTGAGGTTAGTCTCGAAATAGCCTGAATAAACATGGGTCAGATAATAGAACACCCTGTCCTCTGCAAGATGAATCCTCTCATCCTCGATTCTGGTCTTTATCCTTTGAAGCTCCCTGTTGAACAGCTTGGGAAGGTAGCCGTCAAACATGGAGCGGTAGTCAGGCAAAGCTACATGAACATCAGCACCAATGTCGAACAACGCACTTATCAGGGCAGCGGAAACATCGGCGAGCCCTCCTGCCTTTGCGGAAAAATTAGACATGTTTCCCATGCCGTCTGGTAAATATGTGACTTCTGGTGTGACAATAAGAACTCTTGGCTTTGTCTTGCCTATGCTCATTAGATCAGCCTCCTTCTTGAATGAACAATTAATAAAAGGTTCTGATACTCACTCGTGAGCCCTAACTTCTCATTTTCCAGACCAAATGTGCTGTGGTGAACTTTAATCCAACACTATACGCGATGTTAATTCAGAGAACTTATGGCTGATGAGATAGTCATGATCTTTAAATTAACTCGTCAGTCATAGGTTCTCTGAATGAGCACCATAAATGGTAGCAGATGTTATAACTTAGGACTCTTGAGAAATTAAGAGACTGCTTTAAACATGATCCAATACACTGAATACCCTGACAAGCTCGCTGGCTCCCCAGGCCTGGGCATCGCACCCCCTTGGCTCATGGGGCGCATCGCCATCTGTGATTTCCGGGATATATCCCGCACATCCCTGCTGCATTAATGTTAAAGAGCTTCCAAGCCACGCCAACGCGGTTTTTTTTCCTGATTGACCAAATACTTTTGCCCAGGCTTCACAAAATACCGGGAAAAGCCAGGTCCAGGCCGTACCATTGTGATAGGCCGGCTTTCTCTGGGTGTCCTCATCTCCTCTGTAGTATCCTGAATATGGATAATGGGGATTTTTCAACAGATTTTCACCATGCCGGATATTAAGGGGATATGAAACATATCTGTCTGCAAGACTTCTTATGGCACCCGGCACAAGCAGCTCCATACAGGATTCAAGACATCTTATACACATTTGTTCATCATTCACAAGTCCAAAGGTAATTAAAAATAATTGATTGGGACGCAGAGCATCATCCGGCGCTGCATCAAGCCCTTTTTTAAGGGAATCACAATGCAGGCAGTCTGAAAAAAAACCTTTATCTTCAAGATAAAAACGCCTCATTACATGTTTCTGAACATTTTGCGCCATTTCCTTCCAGGAAACCTGCCTTTGTGATTTATCAATCCTGTCAAGAAAGGTAAGAGCATAATACCACAGGGCCTGAATTTCAACGGGAAAGCCCTGTCTTGGGGTACCTGCAGGAAAATTGGTGTCCATCCATGTAAAATGTGATGGGCTGTACATGAGAAAACTGACGGAATCTACCCCGACTCCGACCTGTGTTCCCTCAATCATGGAACATGCCATGGAAACAAGTATTTCCCGGATGGTTCTGTCTTTTATTTTTTCATCTAAAAATGCCTCCCCCTGTTTTTCAACAAATTCCCTGCATGATGCAAAAAACCACAGGGGAGCATCAGATGTCTCCCGGTTTTTAGCATCCGTGCCGGAGATCATATTGGGCAGGGTCCCTTTTTCTTCAAAACGCCCGAAAAGCCTTAAGACAGAACGTGCCCGGCCAAACCGGCCGGCCGCAATCAAGGCCCGGCAAAAAATCAGGCTGTCCCTGCCCCAGTCAAGGAACCATGGATAACCTGCAATGACACTCTGGTCTGTTCCCCGTTCGACCAGAAAGGCATCAAGACTCTTTAAGAGTGCATCCTTAATAGACCATCCTTCAACAAAGGATGGTACAGGAACCGTGACAATGGGCTTGATAACTTCAGCCTCGGCCTCGTTTATACCCGCGCATGCGGTCAGGAGTAGCCGTTCCCCGCCACAAAGTGAAATTAAAAAATATCCTGGACAAAACAGATCAGATTTCGGGTCAAGCCCCCTATCAGCCTCAAGGGAGCGGTAAACCATGTAGTTCCATTCAGGCTCCCACACAAATTTGCCCCGGGATGTCCTGACATTTAACACCCTTTTATCAGGCTCCGGAGAAAAGAAAAAGCCATCATCACCAAGCTTTACTGCCTGCTTCCAGTTATTCTCCGGGCCCTGCCAGGCTTTTACGGTATCATGGAAAGATCTGTCCTCAATGTCCGGCCTTATGATTATGTCAATCTTTTTATCTTCTTCAAGAAAAGACTCTCCGTTTTCCGGAGGCAGCCTGGAAATCATAAGCTGTAAACAGTCCATACGCTCAACCATCTTGAGGTGAAGTGCTATTTTAAAATATTTTCCTTCGCAGACGGGGATCTTGAAAGTCCATTGAGCCGCACTGTCAAAGGAAAATATAAAATTTTCAAGGCAGTCTAAGGTAAGCTCCCTGGTATATCCCTGATAAACGGCCCAGATTCGGCATCTTGAAAGAAAAATCCATCGATTTTCAGGATATGATTTGTTTAAGTTTGCTGCAAGCAGTGCATCATACCGGCTTTCCAGGAACCCCCAGACGGCTGATGCCCGAAGCATCCCTCCTTTTTTATTGTATCCAAGGAGTTTTAACGAGGGATCTGAAGTGATCTCTTTTCTGGTAAATTCAGCCCTCATGAAAAGCTTTTCAGGAAATGCCAGAAAAAGCAGATCTGCCTTTTCTTCCCTGGTAAATCCATTCTGAAAAACCCTAATTCTGAATATATATTTACGGTGTCTCAGGGGAGGCTTTAGGGGCATGAAAAGGGCAAAAAATTCCCCGCCGCTGGTGGGCAGTGCTTCCTCGTATCCCAAGGTTTTGCTATGTTTAGGAGATTCATCCCTTATATCGGCACGAAAATACTTATCCGCGATAACCATAAGGCAGAATCCAGGGGGTACCATAACACAGCGCCGTACATCCTTATCCCAGTGCCAGAGCACCACACGGCTCTCCTTTCCATCAGGGTTCGTGAATCTGCAAAATTCAAAGGGATTGTCAAATAAAGCCTTTGCCCCGGCTTCCACATCAAAATCATCCATATTTCCATATCCCCGGAATACAGAATATATTTTCAATGCACGGCTTTTGAATTTTTGATCCAAAACCATCCTGGGCATCCTGCATAATGATTGAACCGGATCATCAAGATATGCCATATCCGCCATTTTACCCGCAAGTGCTATTACTTCACCTGGTTGAAGTTCCAGTGTGCGCAGATCGTTGTCTTTCTTTTTGGGTTCAAGCTGTTTTCCTGAAAGTAAATCATAACGAAACAAACCGCTGATACCACAATCAATATTTGACCATGTTACCATCTGGGAATGTTTACAGTCCAGATTTACAAGAATTAAAAGGCGTTTGTTTAAAGGTACATGATGACGCAGCAGGGCCATCGTGTTTCCCCCTCCCTGATGAACGAATTTAAGCCTGGTCTGATGGGCAAAACAAGGATGATTTTTCAGTATCCGGTTGAGTTTTACAATATATTCTATCTGATTATCCCCGGCACCCCAGTTAAGGCATGAAGATTCGTGAACATCGATCTTTTCCGTTGCAAACCACTCCAGACCGGCAGCAAAGCCAAAGCTGCCGCAAATGGAAAAAAGAGCGGAAACAGCGGTTCGCATCATGGCATATTTTTTAGATACCGAAGCCAGCCTCGGGTTGTCATGGGTTTCTGCAAAATGAACCATTAATCCGTATTTTTCAGAAATATCGATGGCCTGGGGAAGATAATGCTCGATCTGTCCCCGCTCATAGTTCTGAAACATTTCAGAATAGGCCCAGTTAAGGTTGGCCATGTTCAGAATATCACAGGTGGCATGTATACCCCCTCCCAGGCCTTCAAGAAAGAAAAGGGTATCCGGGTATTCCTGGCGCACCCGTGCCACAATATATTCCCAGGCAGCCACAGGAACCATGTATCCGGCATCACACCTGAAACCGTCTACCTGTCTTCGGCACCACAGAAGAAAAATATCAGCCATGTACTGCCAAAGATCCTTGTGGGAATAATCAAGCTTTGTGAGATCAGCCCATGTGACTCCCCACGCACCGGGCATTTCAATTGCTCCATCTTCACTGCGGCACAGCCACTCAGGATGGCTCTCATGAATTGAAGATGCCCATCCGGTATGGTTAATGGCAATATCAAGGATTATATATCCGCAATAGGAATGTACCGCGTCTGCAAGTTCCATGAACTGCTCCATGGGCGTGGCAGATGGGTCAAACTCCACAAGGGCAGGATCAACATCCGTAAAATTAAGGGCCGCATAGGGGCTTCCATATCTGCCCATGCGTGCATAGGTGGTTGGTGTCGGGTGAATTGGAAGAAGATGAAGAACCCGGCAGCCAAGTTTTGAAAAGATAAAATCCACCTCTTTTATAAGATCCCTGAATTTACCAGATGATGGAATTACGGAATAGCCTTTTTTATCAAGCCGTTCAATTACGGTTTTCTCTTCTTCCATATCCATGAGGAGTTTTTCTTTTTCAGCATCTTTTTGATGGAGATCATTATCCTTTGCCCATTTTGTCATTCCAAACTGCCTTACAAAGGCATTGTACACAATGTTGGCACTGCATGAGCCTGCAGATTCAACATTGATAACTGAATTTTCACCAGCCGGCCACACAGGCCTGGAACCCATTCGGTTCATAAAAAAACATTTGGCCTCAAAATGCCCGGTTTCATAAAGGGGCAGCCTGACCTGCCAGGTGGTGCTGTCCCTTTGCACCATTTTTATGTCATGCCAGGCCTCATTAAGGGGAATTTCACCCTTATCAACCTGATCGGTAATCTCTTTTCTCGATACATTTGCCTTACCAAGATTTGTACGAATCCAGGCATCCCCTTCCACATCCGCGGGTACACTCAGGGTAAATGTGACGCAGTCACCGCAGAACATAAGAATGGCGCGCCCTGGTTCTGGATACTGAGTGATCACTTATTTCCAGCCTCCCATAAGATGCAGGTGCAGATGAAAAATCACCTGCCCACCGCCTTTTTCAACATTAAAGAGCAGTTTGTATCCGCTCTTGTCCACTCCCTCCAGCTTGGCCATTTCCTTTGCAACCATGAACATGTCTGCAAGTGTTTTGCTGTCTTCTGCCGTCAGATCATTGATGCTTCTGATATGTCGTTTGGGAACAATAAGAAGATGCACCGGGGCATGGGGCTTGATGTCGCGAAAAACAATAAATGCGTCATCTTCATATAAAAACTCAGAAGGAATTTCGCCGTTTACAATTTTACAGAACAGACAGTCTTGACTCATTGATTTGCTCCTTTAATGTTTAGTGGTATAGAGTTTCTTAATTTGCTTTGTTGATTCCCTGGTTTATTGGCTCTATATATCTTCTACAAGGAATACCCTGTTCTTCAGAGCAGGGGTTGGGCACCTTTTATTTGCCGGGTTACACTTTCTGAATCAATCTTCCCATTTTTGAGGCTTTATTTAAAAAAAGTGTCAACTATTTTTGAGGCAATATGAAGGATGCCAGGGGTTGTTTACTTTATTCTCCCGCAAATTTGAGATGCTTTTGTATATGTGCAAATGGCAGGCGTTGTATAACCGCGCTCCTCACCTATTCAAGCCGGTCAATCTCATCCAGCAGGCTTTCCATCACCTCGGTTGCTCTGCCCTGGAGAAAAATATCCGTCACCGTATTGGTATATTCAGATTTATCCGTATTGATCTCTATAATTTTTGCTCCATATTGCTTTGCCATGCGGGGGATCATATTAGCCGGCGCAACTTCACCAGTTGTTCCTATCAGTATAAAAACGTCTGCCCTTTCAGCTTCTTTAAAGGATCGGGAATGGGCATGGGCTGGAATGGATTCTCCAAAAAAAACAGCCGCTGGTTTTAAAACTCCCCCGCATTTCCGGCAGAAAGGGGGAAGTTTATTTAAATCGGCATCTTCAACACGAATGGTTCCAGAACATTTCATGCATTGAAGTTTGCGAAGCGCTCCATGAAACTCATAAACGGTTTTACTGCCGGCATCGGAGTGAAGGTTATCTACATTCTGGGTGATTATGCCATGCAAAAGATTCCGCTCTTCCATCTCTGCAAGGGTGTAATGGGCGGTATTGGGTTTAACCTTACCGAATACATCATAAAAAATATCCCGCATCACCTCCCAGGACTTTTCAGGATATTGAAGAAAATAGCTTATATCAAAGGTTGAGGGGTCATACTTATTCCAAAGACCATTTTCACCCCTGAAAGGAGGAATACCGCTTTCCACGGAAATCCCGGCTCCTGTAAAAGCTATGGTTCTGGACGAATCCTTTATGAGTTTTGCACATTGCGCATACATGGTTTAAAATGCTCCTTCTAATTTTTATAACCCCCATGCCCTGGCGGGCACAACGAATGATGAAACGTAGGGGCGCCCCACTGTGGGTGCCCCCTCAAAGGGCAGTCAAGGTGGCCTGCCCCTACACATTCATATAAAGGCCCTTTGTCATGTCAATGCCATAATTTCAAATTTATTGAACATAAGATCGGCAATAAAGATTTTGTTCCTTAAAATATCCCCTTTTTTTAAAAGCACTTTTATTGCTTCCGATGCCTGAACCGCGGCTATGAACATGGCACAAAAAGAAAGATTGCCCAGTTCCTGCTCAATACCCTGCTGTTTTTTCTCTGTTTGATTTTTTTCCCCATAAATCAATTCAAATCCAGGGTCTCCGGGAAAAACAGTGGTAACCTGCCCCACAGTGCCGGCAATGGCCCCGGAAACAAGGGGAATATCGCATTTTTTTGCAGCTTCCTGAAGTAAAAACCTATCATTAATGGAATCAAGACAATCCACCACAATATCAACATCAGAAATAACAGAACTGGAATTTTGAGCATTCAAGAAAAAATTATGCTTTTTTACCTGAATTAAAGGATTTATCTCATTTACCCGAACCTGTGCCGCGTCAACTTTAAAAGTTCCGATAAGGCTTTCAGTACACAGGATCTGCCGGTTTAAATTGCTTGTATCAAATACATCTCCATCCACCAGGTAAAGGCTGCCCACGCCTATTCTGGCAAGGGTCTCCACAATTCCTCCGCCAAGACCTCCAAGTCCTGCAACACATACCTTTGCCCTTGATAATGAATGCTGCTCATCTTTGTTCAAGGTATTAAAATTCCTTATATATCTTTCCATTGTACAGGCATCCGTCAAAATTCATCCTCCCCCTACCGGCGGAAAGATTCCAACCCGGTCACCATCTAAGAGTTCAGAGTCCAAATCAGCTTTCTTACCATTTACAAATATCAACTTGACCTCATCCTTTGGAATACCAAGGGTTTTGATTAAAAAAGCGACATTGTTACCCTCTGGAAGTTCATAATTTTCCGATGAACCGGGCAGATATTTTGATATTGTAGCAAAGAGCTTTAATTCAATTTTCATCATTGTTATTTACACTTTTATTGTAAAATGTTAAATAAATTCTTTTAAATTTTGTAAGTCGGGATAAAAATCCGTTTAATAGTGGCACCTCAATTGTCAAGGAGATATGTTATGCCCAACAAAGAAACGCACCATAGTGAAAAAAATATTTAAAGGGACATGTACAGGACTTTTGAGTAGCCCGATACAAATAGTATAATTATATAAGAGGATTAAATGGGTCAAGCAAAAAAAGAACCTTTATCAGTATATAAACTGGCTGAAAACCTGGCAAGCTTTGCCATTAACAGAGATGATCTGAAAATGCTGCTCAGGGCCATGCCCCAGGATAATGATATTAATGCTACAACCGTCGAATATGAATTACAAATTCTTAAAATACTGAGTGCTGGATGGGCAATATCATTTTACATGAAGGAAAGTGAAAATAAAAAACAGTTGACCCAAATATTCTGGCAGCACATTCAGCAGATCGCAAAAAATATCTCTGATTTAACAGAGACCACCAGCGGCCAGGAGATCGACTATTTTGCCGTATTGAAAAAACGCCTGGACGACTATCTGGAAGTTATGCAGGAAAACTCAAAAGGATTAACAGACCCATCCCATGTGATGGGCCCGGCCTTTGCCGATGCCTGCGGCTGCCATGACAATGCCGCGGTAATATTGACCGGTACCAAAATGCTGACACTGACACTGGGCGCGGTTAAAGAATACATAAATGCGGTTGAAATTATATAGCATACATGGCGGCTCACCACCACAATTGAAAAATATAAATTTAAAAAAACAGTCTGTTACGGAGGCTTTTATATAAAACCAAACATGGATAACAAATTTCCAGAACCTGAATCTCTTATTAAGGCTATAATATATGTGAACAGCGCACTGTTTGCCGCTGCACTTTTTTTCAGCGGCAATGAAGTGGATTTTTCAATCAATCCCCTTAGGGCATTATCCCCATCTTACAAAACCCTTATTTTTTTTGGCGCCACAGGTACGCTTCCCATCGATCACTACAATCAATGGTGGTCTTTGATAACGGCAAGCTGGCTCCATGGAAGCCTGCTGCATATTATTTTCAACATGATAGCTCTAACGCAGACGGGTTATCTTGTTATCAATATCTACGGCACACACCGGATGTTTATCATTTACACGCTGAGCGGAATAGTCGGATTTTATCTGTCGTACCTTGCAGGCGTTGATCTTACCATAGGCGCATCCGCATCCATATGCGGCCTCATAGGTGCGGCATTGTACTATGGCAAGGCAAGAGGTGGAATGTTGGGCAAAGCCGTTTTTAAACAAACCTCGGGCTGGGTGATCAGCCTGGCAATTTTTGGATTTGCAATACCCGGAATCAACAACTGGGGCCATGGAGGAGGAATTGTAGGGGGAATTTTTCTTGGCTGGATGCTGGGTTACCAGGAAATTAATAAAGAAGGTCTTTTCCATGCTATTGTCTCGTTTTCCTGTATGATAATCACCGCCCTTATTCTCTCCTGGACGCTAATATCTGCCGTATATCTTAGATTTTGATATTCCAAAAGAATGTATCCATAAGGGTAAGCATCCTTCATTTACCGTTGGCCACCATCTAAACCCTCGGTTCGATTGACATTATAAGGTCTTGTAATCTAAGTGAAATATGACTCTGGTTTTTTAGAGGTCAGTTTTTTCATGGGAATAAATTCAATAAGTTATGCAAAAATGATCGAACCGTTGGTCTAAACTAATCTCCTTATTTCTTAATGACTCCTCCTAAAAAAGAATCAAGGACTTTTGAAGGATTATGAAGGATGCTCAAAAATACAGCAACTACTTCACAAGCCTGTCTTTTGGTAAGGTAATTTCCTGATAAATTTCGTCTGTTGCAGCCAGGATGTCAAAAGGCGGATCAAACCCGATTTCGCTTGCAACATAAATATTCAAGCTGATTTTAGGAATTGCGTTATCCTTCATTATCAGATCCCTGGGTTTTGCTCCCTCAAAGATTTTAACGATCTTGTCCGCGAGAAACTCCCCTCTTTTGGTAAAATCAATGGTGGAAAAGCCCATTAAAGCCCCTGCGCGTACATCCCTGGATCCATTTCTGGCAAATGATGGAATATCTTTTTGCTGGAGAAACTGAAAAAGCTTGTTAACATCGCTTTTTTTCCAGTCAAAACAAAGAAGAGAGGGGATAAAAAACGCATCCATTTTCTGATCAACAAGTTTTTCCAATCCTTTTAAGCACTCGTCAAAGTCTTCGCGTTCAAGTTTATATTCAGCAAGCTCAAAACCTCTTTCTTTGGCAACCTGCATTGCGCTGTCAAGATTAGTATAATTTTTTCCGCTTTCAGTGTCAGAATATATTAGACCTAATTTCTTAAAACCTATCACCTGGTGAAAAATTTCAAACATACGCTTATATCTTCCAGGTACGATGCGTACTGTAAAATTATCTATTCCTGAATTTTCATTATTTTTAATAAATCCTGATTTTAAAGCATTAGATACAGCCATTCCCAGCACCGGAGTTTTGTTATTATTTTTTTTTAACAAAGCTCTTGTAGCATCTGTACCCATAGATATAATGAGGTCAAGGTCATCACGTTTCATAAGTATTTCTGCTTTTTCTTCCCATACAGTTTCACCCTCTTCCCATCCGGGGCTAAAAAAAGCATTGTCTACAAATTCAATTTTATCTATCCAGCCCTGTTTTTCCAGGGCTTGTTTTACAGAGTTAATGGTATTGGAAAACAACCAATATTCTCCACCTTCAAGATATCCGATTTTAAAAATTTTTCCACCGATTACCTGATTTGGAAAAATTAAAAGCAAGACAACAAAAACAAACAAACAAAATCTTTTGAAACGGCAATTAGTTTTCATATTATCCTCCTTATTGAAACATTATCAAACAATACTTATGATAGTATCTTTATTTCCATGTACCTTATAAAAGTCTCTCTGCATAACCAGAATGCCCATCAATCCATTGGGACCGTAAAAGCCACTGAATTTTGAATGGACCTGCGCTTTGTATTCAATATTATCTCTCTTTATAAAACCGGCATTTTCTTTTAGGGAATATCCTTTTTGAATGATCCAGTATTTTTTTGCAGTAAAATTTTTTTTGATCATATTCAATAATTTTTCACCCTCAGTCTTGGAAAGGCTGCCCGCATAAAATACCCCCTTGCTTCCCCAGTTCAAAGCAAGATCGCTGCCTGCATATTTAATGTAATAATCTCGCTGGTTCCGGGGCAGATTTATAAATTTTTCAAGGCTGACAAAAGTTCCATCCTCCAAAACAAAGCCTTCCGGTCTGATCAACTGGGCATAGGGAAAAATATCACGTACAGCATCGGTAAAATATTCTCTGGTCTTTTCCCAAAAGGGAAGAATAAGGGGTATCTTTTCATCAAAGATAATCGATGGGGGCAGATCATAAAAAACTTTTCCATCACGGCTTTTCTCCAAGCGGAATTTAAAATGATTATCGGCAAGAAGACCTGCAAAAGCATGAGCCCGGATAAAATTGCAGTCATAGGGTGTTATCCCTTTGTCATAACCAAAATATTTTATACCCTGCTCCCGTACTTTTTGAATAAAAAAAATCATTCCAGCGGGAATAGATGCATTATCAATTAAATGGTGAAGCACAGGTTCTTTGGGCAAATAATCTATCAGAGTCTCTGCAAAATTTCTTGCCAGTCCATTGGCAAAGATTGAGGAGTCTTTAAATTTTGATTTAAACTCATTAAAGAACTGATAGGTCTGTTCATAAAGCCCCCAGGCTGAACCAGGACATTGGATTTCAGATATTTTTCCGGGAATAACCTCATCTGTTCTGAAAAAGACAGGTGTATCAAGCCTGCCTGCCATGAAATTTTTATGGAAATTCAGTCCTTGACCTCCAGGCAGCTCATTAATGAACAAATCTGCAAGTTCAGGGTCAAACTCACCATTAAGGCTTGCATTAAAAAGCTCAAGACTTTTTGTTTGAAATTCCTTTATTGTTTCATATCTTTGAAAAAAAGCTTTTTCTTCTTCAGGCTCAAAATGATACAGAGCGTTTGATATAAGGCAGGTAAAACCGACATCGGCATTGATACAATTGTTTATATTAGAATCAAGATATTCATAATATTTATCTTCATTAATACAATTAGTTGAGACAAAATTAAGATAGCTACAGCATTTATACATAAATTACTTGATTTCCTTTTTATAATTAATCAAAAATAAATAAACCAGGCTGCAAATCAAAGCAATCGCACCAAGGATTGACATGGAGGCTAAATAGCCTGCTGTCGAAATAAAATATCCCATAATTAAAGGTCCAATAACATTACCAGCCCTTTCCCAGAAACGAAATATACCCATACCCGTCCCTGGCCCGAACCTGCGCACAAAATCTGTTTCAGAAATCAGGGCAGCCTGGGAGGAGATGGAAAATGTATGAGCCGCACCAATCAATAAAACAATACCAAGAACCATTGAACCGCATGGATGAATCTGAAAAGCAAGTAATGAAATACCTGTAATGATACCACCCAGTAAAATATAGTATTTTCTAAGATTTTCCCTGTCCAGGTATTTTGAAAACAAAGGTCCCAGAAAAATAAGTGATAGAGAATAGCAAATTATAACCCTTCCGATATTAGATGGCAGGATATTAATCTCCTGCAAATAAAGGGGAACAAAATAAAAAAGAAAACCCACCATAACCATTTTAGCAGGAATTGCCTGGAAAAACAGTACAGCACAGAATTCACGGTCATTAAAAATTTTAAAAACTTTTTTTAATGAAAAAGAAACGGTGGAATCAGATGTTTTTGGAGGTTTAATCTTTTGGGCTTTGAATTTATGAAAAATAAATAATGTTACTAAAAATGCAAAAATGGAAAAAAATCCGCTTAAGAAAAAAATCCATGAATATCCAATACGATCCACCAGCATGCCCCCGATAACGGTTCCACAGATATCCCCGCTGAAAAACGCCGCAAGAAATGAGGACATTCCAATAGCTCTTTTATTTACATTGGTGTTATCAATAACAAAGCGCTGACACGAGATAAATACCATTGCAAAACCAACTGCTGTTATGCAGCGAAAGCTGATCAGTTGAACAAGGTTCATGGAGAATCCTGTCAGGAAATGACCGGCAGCATTTATAAGTATCCCTGTAATTAGAGGCTGATACCAGCCATATTTATCAGTCATTTCACCCGCAACCGGCATACCCGCAGCCAGAATAAACATGAAAAGGGATATGGGTAATGCCAGGACGATCTCTTTGGGAAGTCCTGACACAGGCTGATAAAGGCTCTCTATAAACATGGGCAGAAAAGAAATGCAAAAACCGTCAGCCATGAGAAAAAGAAAAATAAGAGGTCTTATAAAGGCATAATTCAGCATGATTGAAGCTGTTTCAGCTTTTCTAGCGTTTACGGAATCAAAGAAAAAAGATTTTAAATTTTCTGAATGAATGTCTGTTTTTTCCTGTATCATTTTGAGCAGGTTATATGTTTTAATCAAGGATTTTTCTTTTTCAGATATTTCATCCAAGTCAGATATTTTTTCTTCATTTTTCAGAATAATATTTATAAGGTTAAGCTGTTCTTTGATTCTTGGATCAAATACCGTCTTGATTTTGGGAAAATACTGATGTGCCGCCATAACCGAGGTAAAATGCTGCTGCAACCGCAGCATGCGATAATTTAACTTATCCACCACGGTATAGAGTTCATCCATGAACATAAAACGCTGTTCCGGCATGAGTGAATTTTCTTTGATGGAAAGATACATCGCGCGTGAAAGATTCTCCAGAGGAGAACTGATTTCATAAGCTACAAAAAAACCTAAAAATTCAAATGTTATGAGCATGGATGTCAATATAACTGTGATTGCGTCCCAGAAAATCTGATTTGATTTGCTGACAATTATTTGTGGTGATATATGCAGATTAATATATCCTTCCCGTATTTTTTTACGCGGGTTCATTATCGGAAGGACAATATTGGTATCGTTTTGAGTTAAACCATATTTGTGTGTAAGCTTTATTGTTTCAAAATTATATAAAAGAGATTTTTGTTTTCCATGTTTGATCTGTTTCATGGTTTTGTGATCTGCAAAATAAAGCATATAACCATTATTGTCTGTAATTTCAATAAAACTCAGTTCCTGACCTGATTTCAGTATTTCATGTAGAGTTCCCTCAATTCTTATCATTTTGGTTAAAGGAATGCCTATACTAAGAACCTTTTCAACGTCATCTTTCAAAAAAAAAGCAAGTTTTTCATATTTTGTTTTTAAGGTGGATATATAACTTTCCTGGAAAATTTTAACATTTTTTATAGAAAATCCCACCTGGCCAAGGACAATAATAAATACAGCAATAACAAATACCTTTATTCGCAGATTCATCTTAAAATTTATCAAAATCTCCTTTTTATTTTTGGCTGAAATAATTTTTTGGACCTGGCTCTAAGCTCGGTCTGCCCATCGCGGTTATTCAAAAAAATATCATCCTTGACAGGCATGGTTCATTCCTCGATTGACAGTTTTCCAAAACCGCTCTTGATTTTAGGAAATCCTCTGAAAACAGTCCCAACTACTTTTGAGGCAATATGAAAGATGCCCCCTGACAGCAAAACAATTCCATGTCTCTAATAATTTCATTGATCAGGGAGACTGTTTCTCTTACATAACGGCTTTCATCGATTATGGTTTGAATCATTAATGCCTCTTTATTTTTTTCACAGTACTGGACATGTTTTATTTCCTTTTGAAGGTCAATTTCGCATTGTCTCAGGTTGTCAGTCAAAGCAAAAAGCAGCTCCTGCTCCTGTTTCAACTCCCCTGCCCTTTGAATAAAAAAGCTGGAATCAACAATAAATTTCATGATCTGCTGCTTGAGCATATCCATTTCGTTTTTAACCTTCTGAACATCAATACCAGCGGAATGAAATTCCTGCAGTTCCCTGTTCCCAGGCGATATGATTTGACCTGTTTCATCTGATTCTGGAGATTCTTTAAATAGTTCTATTATTTGAGCAAGTTCTTTATTCAATGGTCTAAATATTAATATGGCCAGAAAAAAGATCAGACAAAAAGAAGTGGTCACAAAAATAGGCCACAATATATTTAAGTTGCTTTTAATCATCTCTTTTGTTTTGTCGTAAATAATTTTCTGGGGAAATGAAAGATACAACCACCCGACAATATTCTTTGAAGCACCTCTTAATGGAATAACGGTTAAATAGTGATTGTGACTCAAAAGAGTTTTTGTACTCCCGTCCTGTATCAGATCTGGATTTTTAAAAGATGATAACCCTTTATCCTTTGAGTCAATCTTATTAAATTCGTATAGGATATTTCCATTCATTCCTTCAATCCATATCTGCGAGATATGTTTGTTCTGATCTGCCATTTTTTGAAACAATAGATTCATGCCCTGAAATTTATCCAGAGGTTTCCCAAAAAGAAGAGATTGTTCAATTTTCTTTTTAAGAGCATTACCTGCTATTTCATATGTAGATATCAGAGAATTCACATAGCTTTTTTCAAATGAAAAAATACTCATCATGGAATTTAATAAAAGTGTGGTGGTAAGAATTATCATGGTTGTTAAAAAAATTTTTGTCTTAAAATTCATATGAAAAAACTGACCTCTAAAAAATTCGAGCCGTATTTCAGTTAGATTACAGCATTTTATGAGATCAATCTAACCGAGGGTTAAAATTTAATTTCTAAAAAAATATCGGGCAGCAGATGCCGTATCCTCCGGACTTGTAAATGTTGCCATGTCACCAAGCATTACCTCAAAACCTGTATGATCATTTCTAACCCAGGGTGCGTAATTTGACCGGGCAAGGATCACCAAGCGAAGCTCCATCGGGCTTGATGGCGCTTCATATGACATAAGCCCAAGGTTGTAGCCGTTTCGCATGAGGCTTCTGTAAAAACGCTGGATATAGATTATGCCCTGGGACAGGTCTGCCCAATCCCTATCGCCTGGATCGAACATGGACATTATTCCAGGAAGTATAGCCCATATTTCAAAAAATCCTTCGGGAGCAAATGCGGCACACCATTCCCATTTTCCAGTATTTCCAACATATCTGGCCTTAGTATTTTTTTCAATTTTCAGGTACTCTGAAAAAACAGGTTTACCACTCATTTTTTTAAACTCCAAGGCTTTATTTAGTAGATATCGCTGATGGTTGGCTGGATGAACTTCTGCATTAATCTGTAGATGAGGGTGTACCAGTGATCCACCCGCAGAGGGAAGATGGTTCTGGGTAATTGCAAGGTAACGAACTTCCGGATCAAAATTGTTAATACATTTTAAATAATGAATACAGTTTAGCAGGCTGTCAGTATATTCATCCGCTGAAGCTGTTCCGATTTCTACAAAATGACATGCGCCTATAAGGCTGACCGCTGAATAGGGCCCATATGGAAAAAGATTTGGAAAGAGGATGGAATCTCCTGTGCGTAAACGTTCCTGATCAAAAATATCCGGTCTTAAAACAGGCGTTTCCTTCAGAACATGATCTGAGCAAAAAGGGCAGTAAAATTCTCCAGAGGCATGGGGCGGGGGCTGGGGCAGAGTTTCAGAGCCTGGTTCTTTTTCTCCGGATCTGCTGAATGCGATTCTGCTGGTCCTGCCGGTAATGGGATTTATCCTTATTTCAATGGGTGCCTGCCTTATTTTTCCATCTTGTGTTTTAAATTCGGCATGCACTATTTTTTTTTTAAAAATCAAGGTATTGGATTCTTGTAAATTCAATGGTCTTCCCCCCAAAAAAATATAGGCATGTTTTATTCCTCGGTTGACACTTTCTGAATCAATCTTCCCATTTTGGGAGAATCAGTTCAAAAATAGCTTACACTTTTCTGGATTAGACTCCCGAAACAAGAGATTGTTTACAGGGAAAGTGTAAAGCGGAAAATAATGGACGCCAAAATATCTAATAACAGCCATGCCCTGATGGGCACAACGAAGATAGAAACGAAGGGGAGGAATCCATATCCGCCCCAAATGAGATTATGTATATGTCAATCAATGGGACAGAAATAGATTCTGCCCCGCTACGGTTTCCGTAGTATATAACGAATTTTGGCTTTTGCAAGCCATCATGCAAAATTAATTTTTTCAAATTTAAAATGAGCCCATGGGGAGATCAAAATTTTTCAAACCCCAACAAATGAAGGATGACTCATGTTTTGACTTTTTCATGGATACAGAAAATTCTTCATTTGCCGGGAAAGTTGTTTTATGACAGACTGTTGATTGATGTAAACCGACTCTATCAGAGTACTTTGAAAATTGCGGCGCTTAAGTCCATGCTTAATGTGCGAAAAAAATTGGATATCCTTTATTCAACGGTTGATACTTTTTCAAAATTTTCTCTTATTTTCCGGAAATTCCTTCAAAAAAGTGTAAACTACTTTTGACGCGATATTAAAGATGCCAAAAAATTTCATGAAAAAATTTTAATACTTGATATTTTTACTTCGATTGGATATTGACTAATTATTATTCAAAAAAAAATAAGCCTTATTTTTATAATATAAAAATAAAATATTATCGTTGTTCATCATCGCTTGAATTCGTAGCCCTTATCTTGTGTTTTTGATGTAGTTTATTTTTATTGTATGTAAGTTTTATCCATTGCCGTGTAATATGAAAGTCTATCCCATATTCAATTAAAGGACTTTCATTGTTTGTCTGTGTTAGGCTGTATATATCATGGACATTATATGAATTTTTCCAAATAGGAAATCTTTCAAAATATGCCAAAGGGAGGTGATACTTTAAACCGATTTGATTTAACTGTTTAGTATTTTTTTCCAACACAAACTTTTCAAGGAGATTTACATGAAAAAATCAGTATTGTTTTCTTTAGTATTGTTTGTCGGGCTCTGCTTTGCAACTTGCGGTTTTGCAGCAGATAAAGCAGCAATTGAAAAAGCGGTTTCTGCCGTCGCAACTGGAGGTGCCTTCACCGATGATGCCTGTAAAGCAAACGCACCTGAAGGTCTGTATATTTTTGTCATGGAAAAGGACGGTAAGCTGGTTGTACATCCTAAGAAAGATGCCATTAAAGATCTGAGCACAGAAAAATTTAAAGTGATCTATGACGAGCTGATAAAAGCCACATCAGACGGAGTATGGGTACAATATCAGTGGGGCGGCAAGGAAAAAAATACCTTTGTACAAGAAGCCGGTGGTAAAATCGTCGGTTGCGGGTACTAATTCCACCCCTTAAGGAATCAATGCACCATGAACCATAAGGCACAGATCAATGTGATCTCCTTTACTATTCTTTAAAATAACTTAGGAAGTAAACAGAAAGATCGCATTGAGCTGTGCGCTAAAACTTTTTTTAACCCCTCCTTCCATCGTTTCTTTTTTTCTGCTTTTATCAACTTCTCCACGGGCTATTGAAATCATGTAATCAGTATGGTAGATAATTTAAATACAATTCAATGGGTATGCGATCCATAGGCTATATAAACAAACATGGCGGCAATTTTCCTCCTACCCTAATGGTTTGAAGATGCCAAAGTAAGGGTTAATGATTTCCTTGCCGTAAGATATGTGAAACCTAATTTATCCAACAGGACTTAAAAACTTGTTTCCCTCTGATACACATGATCATGATAATCCTGAATGCCATTTCTGGATATGGTTTGATTCCCTGCCTGCCTGGCAGCGACAAACCCTTGCGAAACTCTATATTGTCATGACAAGCAACAATAACGCTGATTTTATCCTATCGGGTAAAGAATCTCTTAATCGATTTGAAATTGATACACGCACCCCTGATTTTGAAATCCGGCGTGTTGCAAGGCTGCTTACGATACGAAGTTTATTCTCTTTTCTTTTGTCCGATATAAGTTATATTCAAAAAATTTTTACAGAACATCCAGCAGATGAACATGATGCGCCAGTGTCTCTATCCACCTATCAATGGAAGCAGATTGCAGAAAAATGGAAACTGCTTTGTACTGGATCACTATCTGATTCCGCACTTCATAACTGGATGTATAATATAAATAAAATTAATTAAAACAGAGGTGATTTATTATTGATGCAATTTATGGTTTATTGGAAGCAGTGGCACTGGACCCTCACTATTCCAGCATACACTCCATTATAGTTCAAGAGTATTAAATAACACAATATATTCTTATTTTTTGACATTTTAGAACGGTGTGAGCCCAGTACCAGCCTGCCAATCTTGGATATATTGTAGTATTTTGGACTTTAAAAACAGCAAGATAGAAAAAAGTCATATAATCAGTATTTTTTTTCCAACCCGGCGAATATGCTCTTTTAAATCCTGGTTATTGATGTGATGATAAATGGAAACATCAAATATATAAGGCAACAGCAGCTCATCCAGTTCAAGACTTATTCTGTTTAGCAGGTGAAGATTCAATGCTTCTCCTTTGAGCACTATATCAATATCAGAACCTGGTTTAAAATTTCCCTTGGCACGGGATCCATATAAAATGACCTCTTCAACCTCTCCAAAGCGCTGAAAAACAATATTAATTTTTTCTAAGGTCTCTTTAGAAAGTCCGTAGGGCATCTTATTCCCAACTATTTAGAATCAGAACTCAAGTGTTCAAATTTTTCATTTAATTTAGTAAAAAGCCCATAATAGAGAGTGAAGACCGCCTTACTTATTTCCTTTGCAGTATCTTCATTGTAGGTATGCGATGTTTTGTTTCTACTTTTCAGCATATCCATCCAGCCATCACCATCTTCTATAATGCCCAGCTGAAATGATTTTCGAATTGCATCTCTTGAACCGTAAATATCTGATTGACCACTGAATTCAAGAAAGTCTTTTAATGTATTCCAGGCAAGTTCATATGTGTACTCAAAAACCTTTATCAGTCCCTGCTCTTCAAGTTCCGATAATTCGCCCTTATTGATAAACTTCTGTAACTGATTCAAAGCCTTTCTATAATTGGAAAAGCGTTGCTTCCACCGAATATCTTCGCTCATGAAGCTTTCCTTTTTTTCGTAGGAAAATATTTTTATTCTTCCGCCTCATCTTTTTCCCTGTAAGAACACCCCTTGACCGGGCACTTCAAAATTTTACCCTCTTTTTTGGTAGTCTTTTCCACAAGAAAGGCAGAGCCGCATTCCGGGCATTTTTTGTTCACAGGCTTATCCCAGGATGCAAAATCACAATCAGGATATCTGTTACAGCCGTAAAAAAGCTTTCCCCTCCTGGATTTTTTCTCGACAATGGCACCGGTACAATTTTCCACAGGACATTTTATACCGGTCTCCCTGCCTGAGCCGCCGTTGAGGGATTCTGTGTGCTTGCATTCAGGATAACCGGTACAGGCGAGAAAGACCCCGTAACGCCCCTCTTTTTTCACCATGGGCCTGCCGCACTTCTCACAGTCTTTTACTTTGGTGTTATCCACTTTAGTTTCCTGAATCTCTATTCTGCCCTTTTCATCCCTTGTGTAATTGCTGGAAAATGAGCATTCCGGGTATCCGGTGCAGGCTATAAAATGGCCGTTTTTTCCCATCTTTATGTTTAACTGCTTTTGGCACAATGGGCATTTTAGCTCAGTAGGAATTCCAACGCCCTTAACGCTGACCATATGTTCCTTTGCATAATCAAGCTTCTCCTTAAAGGAAGAGTAGAAATCATTCAGGATCTCAACCGATTTCATAGCGCCGTTCTCAATGCCGTCAAGGCAGTTTTCCATGCCTGCCGTAAATGTCGTATCAAGTATTTCCGGAAATGAGGCAACCAGCAAATCGTTTACAATAAATCCAAGCTCACTGGGGATGAAATAACGTTTGACCAGGTCGACATACCCCTTGTCCCTTATGGTTGTAAGAATGGCAGCATAGGTGCTTGGACGGCCGATGCCTTTTTCCTCCAGCTCCTTTACCAGGGATGCCTCGGAAAATCTTGGAGGAGGTTTGGTGAAATGCTGTTTTGGAATAATCTCCTTTGAATCAAGGTCCATTCCCTCTTCAAGTTCCGGAAGTAACTGCTTTTCCTTTTCCCTGCCCCTGTCTTCTGCAGTAGCATAAACCAGCATAAAGCCCTGGAATTTAACAGTGCTGCCACCCACGGTAAAGGTGTATCTGTCAGCCTTTATGGAAATTGTCTTCTGATCTATGACAGCCTGGGTCATCTGGGATGCAACAAAGCGTTTCCATATTAAATCATAGAGCTTAAACTGGTCCGGGCTGAGATAGGGTTTGACCTTTTCCGGGGTGTTATAAACCGATGTGGGCCGGATGGCTTCATGGGCATCCTGGGCCTTGTTTTTGTTCTTAAAAAACCTTGGTTTATCCATGGCATATTCAGGGCTGTATGTACCGGCAATGAGTTCAAGGGCTTCATGGGCAGCTTCTGAAGCAATACGGGTGGAGTCGGTACGCATGTAAGTGATAAGGCCCTCCGGGCCCCCGGTTCCGATTTCAATACCTTCATAGAGCTGCTGAGCAACCATCATGGTTTTTTTTGCTGAAAATCTTAAACGATTAATGGCGTCCTGCTGAAGCTTGCTGGTTATGAAAGGAGGCAGAGGATTTCTCTTCATGGTTTTTTTGTTGATTTTCTCCACCTTAAATTGCGCAGATTGAAGATCAACAAGAATTGCCGAGGCTGCCTTGCCATCGGGAACCTTGAGCTTTTTGCCGTCTTTTTTTGCCAGGGCAGCAGAAAAAACGGGTGGATTTTCAGCCTCAAGTTCCGCTGTTATTGTCCAGTATTCTTCTGGATTAAAAGCCCTGACCTCCCGCTCCCGGTCACATATAATTTTAACGGCAACAGACTGCACCCTGCCCGCGCTCAAGCTGCCCTGCACACGCCTCCACAACAGGGGAGAAATCTGGTAACCTACAAGCCTGTCAAGGGTTCTCCTTGTCTTCTGGGCTTCATACCGGTTATCGTTAAGCTCAAGGGGATTTTCCAGGGCATCGGCAATCCCTTTTTTTGTCAGTTCATGGATGAGCACCCGGAAAAATTTTCTGTTCTTTTTCTTGAGTATTTCAGCAGCGTGAAAGGCAATGGCCTCTCCTTCACGGTCAGGGTCAGGTGCCAGATAAATTGTATCTGTATCTCCTGCCGCCTTTTTGAGTTCACCTATAACCTTGGATTTTCCCTTGATATTGATATATTTTGGTTTAAAATCATTCTCAATATCAATGCCCAGCTCTTTTTGGGGAAGATCTTTTATATGGCCTACTGTTGCTGCCACATTATAATTTTTGCCTATGAACTTTTTCAGGGTTTTAATCTTGGTGGGAGACTCTACGATCAACAGTGGTTTAGCCAATTTTACTCCTCTAAAATGAAAATAGTTTGCCGGGAAACTGTTTTACAATGCCCTGCATTTCCAGATCAAACAGGGCTGCTGAAATGCCCCCTGTATCAAGCCCTGAACGATCTATTATAATATCTATGTGCAGAGGATCGGGGGTAAGTATATCCATCAATGCCCGCTGATATTTGTTTGCTGGTTCGGGAAGTGCCGGAGAAAAAGGATTTTTTTTACAAGGCTTTTTCCCGGACGGGGCAGTAAAAAGCATTCCATCGTCCTTAGGACAAGGGGCCTTAGGAGCTTTATCCTCGTGGATCACGTGGTGAAGTTCTTCAATGACATCCTGGTGATTTTCCACAAGCTTGGCGCCCTGCCTTAAAAGAGCATGGGTTCCGGTGCTCTTAAAGGAATCCACATTTCCCGGCACGGCAAACACTTCTCTATCATATTCTCCTGCAAGCCTTGCCGTAATCAAGGAGCCGCTTTTTGCTGCAGCCTCAACCACAATGGTACCGGTGGACATGCCTGCTATAATCCTGTTTCTTATGGGAAAATGCCTTGCATCAGGCCCGGCGTTTAAATTAAATTCTGAAATAACAGCGCCCTGTTCGGCAATTCGATGATATAACTTGCGGTTTTCAATGGGATAAATTCTGTTAAGGCCGCTGCCCAGCACGGCAACGGTCCTTCCGCCGGCCTCAAGGGCTCCGAGGTGGGCCGCCGAATCAATACCCCTGGCCATGCCGCTGACAACCTGGAATCCCTTTGATGCAAGTTCCTTTGACAGCCTTGATGCCGTTTGAAGCCCATAGTCGGTTGCAAGCCTTGAGCCGACAACGGCAATGCAGGGAGAAATGTTATCCATGGAACCAAAGCAAACTAAAAAAGGCGGGGGATCAGGTATTTCTTTCAGCAGAACAGGATATTGTGCATCGTTGATTGTTATGATGCTAAATCCTGATTTTTCAACGTTTTTTATCTCTTGGGAGGATTTTTTGCTGGGCCTGGCGGTTTTAATTCTGTTGATAATTTTTGAATTAATACCTTTTATTTGTGCAAAGCTCTCAGATGGTGCATGGAGAACATCTTCAGGTGTACCAAATTTATCCAGAAGTCTTTTATAAAGAACATTGCCTATACCAGACACCTCCTTTAAGGTAAACCAGGGCTGATATTTATGTATGTGTTCAGACATGCTGTAAATCCAGATTTTTTACGCCAGCTTGGGCATCCTTCTTTCCCGTTTTACACTCTCTGAATTAATATTCCCATTTTTTGCGGGTTATTTCAAAAAAAAGTATAAAGTACTTTTGAAGAATTTTGAAGGATGCCCCGTTTTGGGGCATAATAGTTATTGAAACAGCTTAAGCTTCTCCTCAGCCTGTTCCCCGGCAGCAGAAAAGGGAAATTGTTTAACAACCATCTTTAAATAATGATGGGCTTTTTCAGTCTCATCAATGGACAGATAAGAATAGGCGGTTTTCAAAAGAGCATCCGGTGCTTTAATACCCTCGGGGTACTCTTTTAAAAGCTTTTTAAATATCATTATAGCTCCATGGTAATCCTGCATGGCATAGTGACACTCCCCCATCCAGTATAGGGCATTCACGGCAAGCCTGTGATCCGGATACTGCTCGGCTAACTGTCTGAACAGCTTTTCGGCCGGCTCATACTTATTATCCATAAGATGGGCACGCCCCTTCCGATACAGAGCTTCCGGTGTTTGAGCAGAAGGAAAAATCAGGCTCGTTCCAGGCATTTCATCAGAATTTTTATCCACATGGGATATGTCAGAGGAACTCATAGGGGAAAGGGAAGCTTCAGTCTGCCCCCCGGATGCTAAAGAAGAAGCCATGGAGGCAGATCCCATCTTTTTCATATCCTCAGCAATCCGGGCCAGAGCCGCTTCATTTTCGGCAAGCTTGTTCTCAAGTCCATCCATATCACGGGCCAGGCTATCCATTTTTTTTTGCATCTGCATAATTTCATATGATGTATATGGCTTTGCCCCAACGCCCTCCAGAGTTTTTCTGGGGGCCATGCAACCACTGATCAAAGACAGGCTGATGAAGAAAATAAACAGCACCAGCCATGCCGGAAAAACAGATGATTTTAAAGCTATCATTTATCCACCCCATTAACATCACATTTTGACATCCTTCATTCACCGGTTAACAGTTTTTCAAAACATCTCCTTATTTTCCGGAAACTTCCTCAAAAAAGCGTCAACTACTTTTGAGACAATATAAAGGATGCCCACATTTTTTTAAAAAAACACCGATTAAAGAGGCATGGACATCATTTACCATTTGCTAAAAGAAGAATTGGACTTGCCACAAAGATCGATGAATAGGTTCCTATAACTACCCCTGTAATCATTGCAAAGGCAAAATCATGTATTATATCTCCTCCTAAAAAAAACAAACATAAAAGAACAATAAGAGTTGTCAGGGAGGTTAATACAGTTCTGCTCAGGGTTTCATTTATGCTCTTATTAATGATTTTTTCCAGGGTTAATTTGGCTGACTGAACCCTGTTTTCCCGAATTCTGTCAAAGACAATGATGGTATCATTAAGGGAATAACCGATTATGGTCAGCAGAGCCGCTATGATGGGCAGGGAAAATTCAAGTCCAAGAATGGAAAAAATACCCACGGTAATAAGAACATCGTGTAAGAGCGCCACAATGGCTCCCATGGCATATTTCAAATTCAGATACCAGAATAGCGCCAGGGTCACGATAAGAGCTACAGTAATCAATATGGGGATACTTAAATTAAAGACGGCCAGAAAATACACGGCGGTCATCAATGCCCCAGCCGTGACTCCCGATACAAGCCATTTCATTTCAAATCTACCTGAAATATAGATAGTAATAAATAAAAGAGAATAAAACATGGCCAGCAGAGCCTGCTTTCTCAAATCCTTTCCAACCTGGGGGCCGACCATTTCCACCCGCCTGATCTCAGGTCTCGAACCGGTTGATGATTCAAGGGCCTCTTCAATGGACTGGCTCAAGCCTTCACCGGTCATGGCAGGTTTGCTGGTCCGGATCAAAAACTCATGGTCATCTGCTTTACCGAAATGCTGAACAGAAGAATTGTCAAGGCCAACCTGGTTAAGGCCAGTACGGATATCTTCTGTTGCAACGCCCTGGGGAAATTTCACTTGAACCAGAGTGCCGCCGGCAAAATCAATTCCATAATTGGGACCCTTATGGATAATCAGCGAGGCAAAACTGATAATGATCAATGCCAGGGAAAAATAAAAAGCCAGCATTTTTTTCCCTGTAAAATCAATATTTATGTCTGGTTTAATAAACTGCATCAGATATTTCTTTCCTTTGTAATTATATGCTAAGTACCTTGATTTTTCTGGATGTTACTATATATTCAAAAAAACTCTTGGAAACGATCAAGGCGGTAAACAGGCTTGCAATAATACCCAATGCCAGTGTGACGGCAAATCCCTTTACAGGGCCTGTTCCGAACTGAAAAAGAACAATGGCTGTAATCAAAGTGGTGATATTGGCATCAAGTATGGTCAGGGCAGCCCTGTCAAAGCCGGCTTTTACGGCAGCACCAGGAGTCTTGCCGATGGCAAGCTCTTCCCGGATCCTCTCAAAAATAATAACATTGGCATCCACGGCCATGCCTATGGTCAAGATGATACCCGCAATACCCGGCAGAGTAAGCGTTGCCTGGAATGCGGCAAGGCCGCCTCCTATGAGCAAAATGTTGGCAATCAAGGCAATATCTGCTATCAGTCCAGCAGCTTTATAATAAATAATCATAAACAGGATCACGAGTATACCGCCCACGATCATGGAGATGAGCCCCATACGTATGGAGTCCACACCCAGTGTCGGGCCTACGGTTCTCTCTTCAATAATTTTTACAGGTGCAGGCAAAGCGCCGGCCCTAAGGACGATGGCAAGATCCCTTGCCTCTTCGGTTGTGAAGTTGCCGGTGATTCTGGCTTTTCCTCCTGCAATTCTATCCTGGATAACAGGGGCTGAGTAAACGCTCTTATCAAGGACAATTGCAAGTCTATTTTTGATGTTCTCACCGGTGATGCGCTCAAAAATTCTGGCCCCTTTACGGTCAAAATCAATACTCACATAGGGCTCATTAAACTGGGAATCTATCATAACCCTGGCATCAGTAAGGGAGCTTCCATCTAAGAGCACGGTCTTTTTTATTAGAAAAGGAACCCTTGTTGTACTGCCGGTCTGTTTATCCTCTTTTAACTGATAGAGAACTTCAACACCGGGTGGAGGAGTGCCCTTAAGGGCTGTCTCCACATCTCCTGATTCATCCACCAGTTGAAAGTTCAGACGGGCTGTTCTGCCTATCAGATCCTTTGCCCGCTGAGTATCACTGATACCTGGAAGCTGAATCTGTATTCTATCAGCACCCTGAATTCTAATATCAGGCTCACTGACACCAAATTCGTCTATTCGGTTCCGAATGGTCTCAAGTGCCTGTTCAGTTGCCATTTTTTCTATGTTTGCCTTTTCCTTGCCTGGTATGGCAAGAGAAATTTTTGTTGTTTCACCGTCCTTTAACGCTCTATTAATCTCAAAATCGGAAAATTGATCGGTGATTACCTTGTTAAAACCATCAAGGTTTGCTTTGCCCTGCAAAAGTACGGTGATATCATTTTTAGGGGTACGGGAAATACCAATGTGTTTGATCTTTTCCTTCCTTAGTTCCCGTTTGAGTTCGTGTATGGTTCTTTCGATGGTGGTTTCCACGGCTTTTTCAGTTTGAACTTCCAGCACCAGATGCATACCGCCCTGGAGATCCAGCCCAAGATTAATTTTTTTATGCGGCCAGCAATCCGCACAAAATGTGGGAATGATATAGATCAGTGCGGTAATCATCACTACGGCTATAAGCGCTCCCCTCCACGTAAAAATCTTCAATCTGATTACTCCTGAAATGTTTTTTTTATAAAACCACACCCCAATTTAATAATGTAAAGCATGGGGGAAGTTCAATATTTGTTTTAACAGCTTTTATTACCATACTTTCGCTTATCTCTTATAATATAGTAATTTTACAGAATAAAAAAATCCAATTTTAATCATGCTTTAACTTGATACTCAAGTTTTTTTAGGCTCAAACAACAGAAAACCTTAAAAATGATGGTTTTTGATAATTGAAAAGCAAATTATTGCAGTCTGGAGAACCCCGAAAACAGGGGATACTCAAAAAAACTTGATAATCGAGTTTAATATCAGTACGTCAAATTAAAATAAACGAAATATGGGTTATTATCATTACTGTCATTTATTTATTTTTTTTGCTTTTCTGGGGCGGGGCAGCAGAAGTTCCCTGGCTTAGGCCTGCCACATTGCTCCTGTTGATTTTAATTTTAACATTTTCAGCTATTTCAATGGATACTGTGGTATCGCCAAGGGAAGTAATGGTACCGTGGACACCTCCGGAGGTAATGACCCTGTCTCCTTTTTTAAGATTGTTTACCATGTTCTGATGTTCTTTTGCCTTTTTCTGCTGGGGTCTGATAAGCAGAAAATAAAAAATTACAAACATCAAAATCAATGGTACAAACGCTGTAAATCCCCCGCCTGCCTGTCCTCCCATAGACCCGGCCTGTCCCATGGCATATGCTGTGTTAATCATAATCATTCCTCCTGGTTTGCTTTTAATATAATTAAGTTAATCTAATTTTTTTGCGGGTATCCAGATGGCTTGGCCATCAAACTGGATTTCATCCACATGTTTAAAATCAATTTCATCCAGCAATGAAAAAATTTCATTAATATTGTAAATTACAACCTTGCTTAAAGGTTCCAAAAGATCAATATTGTCGTCTATGCTATCTTCCAGCAAATTGTAAATAAAAACCGTTGTTTCTGAAAACTTAAGCAGCTTTCCCACCCCGGAACTCCTGCCGTTTCCCAGGGGCTCATCCGCTTTTTCCGATACATGAACTCCTCTATGAGCAAAAAATTCTTTGATAATTTTATAATGAATATTCCAAATATTATCTCTGAATTGAACAACGTATATCCCATACTCAATTATTTTTTCCTGGTCGATTTCACCGGTATCATCTATTTTTTCTTCAAATAGTTCCCCTTTTTTTAGATAAATTTTTTCAAGAATGTCCCTCATGGATATAGTTATGGAACCTAATTTAAAGGTTTCATTGGATCTGACAACCATATCAAGACCTGTTTTAATCCCAAAGGCTTCCTTTCTCTTAATCATTTTTTTTAAGGCATCGGGATCATTTTCAAGCTCCGTAAAATCAACATCCACTTTCATTTCCCGGAGGGTGGGGCCTGAAAAAGACGGCATTTTTTTAGTAACTACTCCATAACTGTCCATCCCGTCTACCCGGTCCGCACTGTTCATATGCGCAAATCTTCCCTGTTTAGCCCCAGCAGCATCTATACCAGAAGCATCCACACCTGAACCATCTACAAAAAAATCCTCTAATGCCCCATCCCCTCCAACAAAATTCTTCACAAACCTGCAGGATGATTTAAGGGTTTTAAAAATAAAAGAAGCAGAGTTTGTTTTGTCTGTTGATTTCATCAGCGCAACGGCTGTTATTAAAACCATGGCTATGACTGCGGCAGCAATCACAAGTGATCTGTTTTTTTTTCTCCTGTTTATATGAGCCATTGTCTATCCTTTAAAACCAAAGGCTGCGACTGTCTGAGATACACAAAACAAGTTGTTATGTCAAGGTTCCCCTGATGATATTAGAATTATAGTCTCCAGGAATATGCTTAAATTAATTTTTCCAAAATCTCTTTTTCTGTCAAACAAAATCCAAACTATTTTTACATAAAAGTCTCTGTAAGGTGCTGTTTTTAAAAAACTTTCACTTTTCTATTGTGACGGCACGCCGTCATATTTGTTTATAAAAAATAGGCAAGAAAGCCCCTAAGCCTTTAGCTCGGGGGTGTTGACTGCAGAGCCTAAACCTATTTATTACAGACAATGGTGCTGCCTCCGGGTAACATATTATTATCCCCTTGAATGCATATGGTAAGGCTTCGCTTTATTTCAATATCCATAATTTCTTTTCTTTTTTTGTTTAAAAGATAGTCTGCCACCTGCCGGGGGACCGTACATGTAACCTTTTTGATGTCGTGCTTGACGGTTTCAAGATTAAGCCTACGTAAAAATGAAAGCCCAAGATATTCAGTGGAAGGCATCATACCCCTTCCGCCGCAGTGCCTGCATGTTTCATAACTCCCAAAGGTTATGGCCGGCCTTATTCTCTGGCGGGACATTTCCAGCAGGCCAAACCTGGATATTCCACCAACCTTGGTCTTGGCCTTGTCTGATTTCAGATGTTTTTTAAGGTTTTTGGTGATCTCAGCCTTGTGGCGTCGCTCTTTCATATCAATGAAATCAACGACAATCAGGCCCCCCATATCCCTTAACCTGAGCTGGCGTGCCACCTCTTCTGCTGCTTCAAGATTGGTATGATATGCGGTCTGCTCTATATTTTTCTTGCCGGTGGATTTACCGGAATTGACATCTATGGCAACAAGGGCCTCGGTCTGGTCGATGACAATGGCACCGCCGGATTTCAGAGGGACCTTGTTTTCAAAAATCGATGCAATCTGATCCTCAAGCTGATATTTTGTAAATATTGGTTTTTCACCCTTAAACAGCTTGACAATCTTGTTCTGTTTTGGAGCAATGATCTCTATAAAATCTTTGACTTCTTTGTAAACATCTGCATTATCTATGAGGATTTCGCTGACATCCGATGTCAGGTAATCCCTTAGAGATCTCACTGCAAGGTTCTGCTCCTTGTAGAGCAAGGCAGGGGTTTTGCTTTTTATACCCTTATCATTAATGCTTTTCCATGCCCTGAGAAGGTATTTAAGATCATTATTCAGCATGGTCTTAGTAGCATCCCTTCCCGCGGTTCTGACGATAAGGCCGAACCCTTCGGGAAGTTTTAAGCTGTCAATGATGGATTTGAGGCGTTTTCGCTCTTCATCCTCAACGATCTGCCTGGAAACTCCCTTGGTGGAAGTTCCCGGCATAAGCACAGATAGTCTTCCCGGCAGGGAAATAAAAGTGGTCAGCATAGCCCCCTTGTGCATAATGGGGTCTTTGGTGACCTGAACAATGAGTTCCTGTCCTTTTTTCAGGATTTGAGTCAAATTTCTGTCGCCGGAATCATTGTCAAGGAAATAGTCACTATGAATTTCCTGTTTTTGAAGAAATCCGTTTTTTTCAGCTCCGTAATCCACAAAAACAGCCTGCAGGCTTGGCTCTACACGGACAATAGATGCCTTATAAATGTTACCCTGGGTCATCTCCCTGGATGCGGTCTCAATGTGAAGTTCTTCTAATTTGCTGTCTTTGACTGCTACAATTCTGCATTCATCAGAATCCAGCGCATTGATCAGTATTTTTCTTGTCATTAATTAAGTCTTTATGCCTCCTCCATAAATATTCATAAAATCCTCCAAGGAATCCCCTCTATCCTTTTAAAATAAAGGTCATTGATTTAGTTGGTGACATAATCTGTATTATTTTATCAAGCCGTTTTTTTCAAAACATTAATTTTCAGGCCTGTATATCTTTAGATGCCGATCATGTCCATATTTGAATTAATCTTAATAACTATTAAATTGAGACGTGCAAGTCAAATTATTTTATATGAAAGTCTCCGTAAACGGCGGATGACTTTCATGGTTCGTTGTGGGCAGAACCGGGTAAAAACCCTGGGCTGCCCATGGCAGTTTATATGAAAGTCTTTCGTAAACAGCGGATGACTTTCATGTTTCATTGTGGGCAGAGCCGGATCAAAACCCTGGGCTGCCCATGGCAGTTATTGCATATCTTAAAGTATCAAGCTTGCTATTTAAAGGATAGTATGGCATTTATATTTTTTTTGTATTTTGATCTGGCGGTTCTGTTTTTTTTTTAGATTCAGGGCTTGCCCTTTAAAGAAAAAAACTTTGAAATATCTGTTTATTGGAGGCCTTAGATATATTATGGATGAACATTATAGTCCTGAAGAAGTGGAATCAAGGTGGCAGGAATACTGGGAGAAGAACAAACTTTTTCGTGCTGATGAAGACAGCTCAAAAGAAAAATATTATCTGCTTGAGATGTTTCCATATCCATCTGGTAAAATTCACATGGGCCATGTGAGAAACTATACCATCGGAGATGTGGTTGTCCGGTATAAAAAGATGAAGGGCTTAAATGTTATTCATCCCATGGGATGGGATGCCTTTGGAATGCCTGCTGAAAATGCCGCCATAGACAATAATACCCATCCTGCTGCCTGGACCTATGATAATATAAGCTCCATGCGGACCCAGCTCAAAAGGCTTGGATTTTCCTATGACTGGGAAAGGGAGATTGCCACCTGCCGTCCTGAATACTATTGCTGGGAACAATGGCTGTTTCTCAAAATGCTGGAAAAGGACATGGTGTATCGAAAAGAATCCTATGTCAACTGGTGCGAACACTGCAAAACCGTCCTGGCCAATGAACAGGTGGAGGCTGACATGTGCTGGCGGTGCGGTGAACCGGTTCAGCAGAAAAAACTGTGGCAGTGGTTTTTCAAAATCACTGATTTTGCAGAAGATCTGCTGGTTTACTGCGACAAACTTCCTGGATGGCCTGAAAAGGTTACGGTGATGCAGAAGAACTGGATAGGAAAAAGCATCGGCTCTGAAATCAAATTCAGGATTGAAGGACAGGATAATTATATAAAGGTATTTACCACACGGCCGGACACCCTTTTCGGGGCAACATTCATGTGTCTTGCCCCTGAGCATCCCCTGGTGGATTCCCTTTCAAGGGGAACATCCCAGGCCGAAGCAGTAAAAGCCTTTGTGGATAAAATAGCCGACCAGGAGAGATCAACAGATGCCCTTGAAAAATATGAAAAAGAAGGTGTTTTTACCGGTGCATGGTGTATCAATCCCGTAAACGGAAGGCGTATGCCCATATACACGGCCAACTTCGCCCTCATGGAATACGGTACAGGCGCGGTAATGTCTGTTCCTGCCCATGACCAGCGGGACTTTGATTTTGCCCAAAAATACGGCCTTGAAATCCAGATTGTCATTGAACCTGAAACAAAAAATCCTGATACACATACCGGGAGTATGAGCCAGGCCTATACAGAACCGGGAATCCTTGTAAACTCAGGGGAATACACAGGCATGGATAATATAGAAGCCATGGATAAGATCACCCAGCGGCTTCAGGAAAAGGGCCTTGGGAAAAAAACGGTGAGCTTCAGGCTCAGGGATTGGGGAATTTCAAGGCAAAGATACTGGGGAACTCCCATTCCTGTAATCCACTGCCCGGACTGCGGTGTGGTGCCTGTCCCGGAATCAGAGCTTCCCGTGGTTCTGCCGGAGGATGCCAATCTTCTTGAAAACGGAGCATCTCCCCTGCCAAGTCTTGATTATTTTAAAAAAACCACCTGCCCCAAATGCGGGTGTTCCGACGCAAAGCGCGATACCGATACCATGGACACCTTTGTAGAATCTTCATGGTATTTCATCCGTTATTGCAGCCCCAGATGTGATACGGCAATGTTTGACCCCAAAGCCGTAAAATACTGGATGCCCGTGGATCAATACATCGGCGGAGTGGAACATGCCATACTGCATCTTCTCTATTCAAGATACTTCATGAGGGTCCTCAACCATCTGAATCTTATTGATTTTAAAGAACCTTTTACAAGGCTTTTGACCCAGGGGATGGTATGTAAGGAAACCATGACCTGTCCGAAACACGGATATATTTTTCCGGAAGATGCCCAGACAGCCGGCGATAACAACACCTTAACCTGCAAAAAATGTGGAAGCACCATTGATGTGGGCAGGGTGATAAAGATGTCAAAATCAAAAAAGAACGTCATAGATCCCAATATACTCCTGTCAAAATACGGGGCAGATATTACAAGACTTTTTTGTCTGTTTGCGGCTCCCCCTGAAAAAGATCTGGAATGGAACGATGACGGTGTAGAAGGATGTTACAGGTTTATCAACCGGGTATGGCGCCTTGCCCTCAAGCTCACGGCCGATGAAAATCCAGGGAAGCCCTTTCGGGGAGAGCTTTCAAAACTCAAAGATGACGGGGCTGGAAAACTCTATGCAAAGGCCCACCAGACAATCAAGAAGGTAACTGAAGATATTGAAAACAGCTTTCATTTTAACACGGCAATAAGCGCTGTTATGGAGCTTGTAAATGCCATGTATGCCGGGGATCTGGATTCAGACGACACTGAATTGAAATCTGTGGCAGCCTTTTGCATGGAAACCGTGGTTCTGCTGCTCTCACCCATAGTGCCCCATTTTGCAGAAGAGCTTTGGGAAAAGATGGGGCATGAGCCCAGCATCGTTGATGAGCCATGGCCTGAATACCGTAAAGACGCGCTTGTGACAGATGAAATCCTCGTTGTTGTCCAGGTAAACGGTAAACTTAGATCCAAATTTACCATTGCTGCGGACAGCGATGATGAAGCCCTGAAAGAGCTTGCCCTTGCCGATGAGGCTGTTCAAAGACATATTAACGACAAGCCCGTCAAAAAAATCATCGTGGTCAAGAAAAAACTTGTCAATATTGTTGTCTGACACGGCATTCCAGAATAGTATGCTGGATTTTTCGGTATCTTTCATAATACCTCAAAAATAGTTGACACTTTTTTTGAAATGAGTCCCAAAAAATCGGAAGATTGATTCAGAAATTGTAAACCGGAAAATGAAGCATGCCTATTTTTCCTGGAGAATCTTATGAAAAAACATATATGGCATCTCGGCTGCTTCATTGCCGCTCTTATGCTCTTTTCCTGTGGTTACCGGCTTGAAGGCGGAGGCTCTTTACCTGGAAGACCCTCCAATGTGGCCGTCAAGATGTTCAAAAACAAAAGTGCCCAAATCGGTGCTGAAGCAGCTTTTACAAATGCTTTGATAAATGAACTTCTGGAAAACGCAAAAGTTAAAATCGTAAATCAAAGCTATGCTGATTGCGTCATCCATGGCCGGGTTACATCCGTAATATTAGGGGCCTTGACCCGGTCTTCCGATGATTCGGTAAATGAAAGACAGGTAACAGCATCTGTGGATGTTGAAATGAAAAATCAAGATGGGAAAACTATATTTTCAGTATCCGGGTTCAGTCATAGCGAGGTGTTTTCCGTAAGGCAGGACAATGAAAATGATGAAGCAGCAGAAAAAAAAGCGGTTGAAAAAATCGCAGACAGGGTGGCCCAGCGCTTAGTCAGCCAGATGATGGACAATTTCTAAGGTAAAAAGGACAAAAAATGCGGACAGGGAATAAATAAACAGGGTAGAGGTAAAAAAAGAGCGGGCACAAAAGGGCCCGCCCCCTATAGTCTAATAGATTCAGGAATTAACATACCTGGTCAGCCTGGATGTTTTCCGGGCAGCCGCGTTTTTATGTATAATTCCTTTTTTTGCGGCCTTGGCAATAACAGATTGTGCGTTCTGCAGAAGGTCACCAGTGTTTTCAGCACCTTCTGCTTTTGCTGCCTGTACTTTTTTAATGGCGGTTTTCATGGCAGAGTTTCTTGACTTGTTTCTAAGGCGTTTTACCTCGTTTTGTTTTGCACGTTTTATTGCAGATTTATGATTAGCCAATGTTGTCTTACTCCTTCTTAATATAGTAAAATTATTATTTTATTAAAAAAATTAATTTAAATAAATTTGTTTTTTTTGTCAAGGAAAAAATAATGCTCGATCCACCCAAAACCATGACTAAAAAAGCTGGGAAGATCGGCTTTGCAACCCTTGTCAGCAGGATTCTTGGCTTTTTCAGGGACGCATTTATTGCAAAGCTTTTTGGGGCAGGTTTATACAGCGATGCTTTTTTTGCCGCATTCAGAATACCGGATTTTTTGAGAAAACTTTTTTCCGACGGCACCCTCAGCATTTCATTCATTCCAGTATTTACACAGATACTGATAAAAAAAGGTAAAGAAGATGCCTTTGACATGATCAGGTCTTCTTTCATGCTTGTCTTTTTGCTGGGAACCATTGCCATGGTTGCCGGATTTTTTTCAGCACCTGTCATCTTCAAGGCAATTGCCCCTAATTTTTCCGAAGATTTCCATAGATTTTCCGTCACCGTTATGATGGCAAAAACCATGATGCCCTACATTGTTTTTATTTCCCTCATGGCTGTATGCATGGGAGCCTTAAATGCCATGGGACATTTTTTTGCACCATCTGTCTCACCCATTATATTAAACCTGACTATACTTTTTTTTGCAGGATTTGTTTCTTCCAGGCTTCCAATTCCTGCCCTTGCTCTGGCACTCGGGGTCACCACCGGCGGTTTTCTTCAGCTAATACTTCACTGGCCTTTTTTGATTTCAAGGGGATTTAAGCTTTTTAAAAAAAGTACCTTGTTCCATCCAGGAACCCTTTTGGCAGCCAAACGGCTTTTCCCGGCTATGGCAGGGCTTTCAGCCTATCAGGTCAATATGTTGACAGGAACCTTTTTAGCATCCACCCTGGGCCAGGGAAGCATCTCCCATCTTTATTATGCAGACAGGCTGGTTCAGTTCCCCCTTGGGCTTTTCACCGTATCTGTGACAACGGTTCTTTTACCTGAACTCTCAAAAAAAGTGGCAAAAGGAATACCCGATGATATTTCAGATCTGTTTGAAAGGGGTATAGAGTTTGTATTTTTTATCACCCTGCCCTCCCTTGCCGGTTTGATCGCCCTGCGGGAGCCCATTGTCACGCTGCTGTTCTTCCGGGGGGCCTTTGATGCAAACGCAGTACAAGGGACCTGTTCCGTGCTCATATTTTTTTCCTTTGGCCTGTGGGCCCTGTCGGGAAACAGACTTTTTGTTATTTTATTCCATGGATTTTCAAACACAAAAATCCCATTTAAAGCAGGGGTGATTTCCATGGCCGCCAATATTATTTTTTCATTATATTTCATGAAAATCATGGGATTGAAGGGCATTGCGCTTGGGGTCTGCGCTGCATCAATGGTTAATTTTGCCATACTTTTCATTGGTACAGGCCCCTATTTGAGTGCTGCCTCCTGTAAAAAAATCATGAAGTCTGCTTGCAGATCTGTTTTTTTCTCTGGTATAATGTTTGTCTCTGTAAAATCGGCAGCATCTTTTTTATGCCCGTCAATGATTGACGGGGTCAATGGGAATAATTGCGAAATCTGGGGAAACCTTTCTCTTTTTGCCGGGGTGAGTATATGTATTTTCCTTGGAATACTTATTTATGCCGGGCTTGGTATAATATTTAAAACGCCTGAAATGGCCTTTATGATAAAGTTGGTCAAAAAAAATGAAATTAATCAAATTTGAACTAATTGAACAGATTTGCTTTAGTTGCAGTATGTTGATGCTGATAATTCTTGGATTTTTCATTCTCTATGGAGAAAAGGCATATATGGACAGAACAAGGCTGCATTCCCACGAAAAGATGCTGATCCAGGCAAATCATGAAATTGAAAAAGAAAACAAAGCCCTTGAAATCAAAATCGAAAGGCTGCAAAAAGACATTCGTTACATTGAGCACCTTGCAAGGCATGAATTAGGAATGGTTGCACAAAATGAACTTATTTTCAGATTCAGGGAAAACGAATAAACAAAACAACTATGGTTTAAAATAAATACCCCCTTACCCTAAAAGAATGGTGGTTTTAGGCCATTTTCATAACAAGGATGAATTTTGGAAAAAACATATTATACAAAAAACCTGGCAGAACTTTATGAAAAGCAGGGATATTATAATCAGGCACTGGAGCATTATACAGGACTTCTGAAAATGAATCCTGAAGAAAAGACTGCAAAGGATGCCGCGATAGAAGAGGCTGCAAAACGCCTTTCAGATATGATCGAACAAAAAGATACCCTGAAATTGAATGAAGATGGAAAACAGATAGATCAGGCAGAGCTTAAAGAGGCGGGTATCAACAGGCTGGCATCCCTTTGTCATGAATGGCTGAGACTCTTGATCGCAAGACAGAAACTCACAGCTTTGAAAAGAATCTCTATGCTGTAACTGCCACGGGCAGACCATGGTTTTGACCCGATTTTACCCACAACCAACCGAGAGAATCATATTGGGTTTAAAAGCTCAGGAGCTTAGTTTTTTAATGCGCGAATGGCTGACAGCCTATCCATTACAGGGGGGTGGGAATAGTTTAAAAACACATAGAACCAATGGGGATTAAGGTTGGAAAGATTGTCCACCGAAAGTTTTTTCAAAGCTTTTTCAAGGGCTTGTCCACTGCCCATGGTTTCAACGGCAAACCTGTCTGCCTCATATTCATCTTTTCTTGAAATGAACTGCATTATAACAGACAATACCATGTCAATGGGGGAGTAGAGCAGCCCAAAAAATATCAGAGACGCATATATTGATTTTTGCTCCATAAAAAAAGCATCAAAAAGACCCTGATAGGAAATAAAAAAAGATACCAGAAAAAAAAGAACGCCCATGTGCAGGATGCCGGTGATCATCCTTTTAATGACGTGTTTTTTCTTGAAATGCCCCATTTCATGGGCAAGCACGGCAACAAGCTCATCAGTTGAATGATTCTTTATCAATGTATCAAAAAGGGCAATCCTCCTGTTTTTCCCGAAGCCTGTAAAAAAAGCATTGGATTTCGTGCTTCTTTTGGAACCATCCATAACAAAAATATTGTTAATGGAAAATTTGATGGACTGGGCATATCCCAGAATTGCCGTTTTAAGCTCCCCTTCTTCAAGGGGAGTAAATTTGTTGAAAAGGGGCATGATCCATGTAGGCACGATATACTGCACAAAAAGAATAAAAACCGTTGCAGCACCCCAGCATATCAGCCAGGCCCATTCACCTGCATATTCAAACAATGCCAGAATAATCGCAAGAAGCACCCCTCCGAGGATCCCTGAAATCACAATGGATTTTAAAATATCCAGGATAAAAAGCAGGGGAGTCGTCTTATTGAATCCGAATTTTTCCTCAATGACAAAGGTGGAATAAACGGCAAATGGAAGGGATATGATGCCCTTTAAAAACATTAAGATTGCTGCGTAAAGAAGTCCCGTTGTTATGGAATCAAAATCCCATGATCGAACAAGTCCATCGATCATGGGAAAACCTTTGAAAAACCAGAATATCAGAAACACGGCCAAGTTGAAAGATGAGGTAATAAGGCCGAACCTGGTACATACCCTTAAATATTCCTGGGATTTTTCATATTTATCCTGGTCATAATAGCTTTTGAAATCAGATGGAACACTCTTTTCAATACTTCCAAGATTTAAATAATCGGCTGCAACGCCAATTATAAAATCAATTAAGACACTGGACAAAATAATCACAAAAATAATGCTGCCCTGGGTAGACGTAAAAGAAAGAGGCATATGGAATTTTAACCGTTAATGAGTTTTCTGAGCTTACCGGAGCACTTAAATGTAACCACCTTTCTTGCAGGAAGCCTCATCTCCTCGTTGGTAGCAGGATTTCTGCCCTTTCTTGACTTTTTTTCATTTACGCAGAATTTTCCAAAACCGCTTATCATGACATCCTCACCACTTTCAAGGGTATCTTTAATGATATCGAGAAGACTTTCCATTATATCGTATGATGTGGTTCTTGAAATATTGAGTCGCCTCTGAATTTTTTCTGTAATCTCTGTTTTGGTCAATGCCATGAATACCATCTCCTGCAACTGAAAATTCTGTTGTATTTATCATTATTCTTTGAGTATTATTTAAGAATCAAGTTCAAAAATATTTACGTTAAATAATCTAATTGATGGGGATTTGTCAAGTGAATTAAGTATCTTAATAACTAAATTCTCAAGTTCTCAATAACCTGGGGTGATAAAGCCTGCTTACCCTTTAAATTCCGGGTTCTATTCAAAAGGATTCACTGAATTGCCCGGACTTATTGAGAACTTACCTAAATTCGGCATTTTAATTCAACGCCACGGCTATTAGTTGACAGCCTAAGCCAATGAAAAGCCCCAGAACCTTATCTGGTCATGACCAGGTGCTTATCTTAAAAATCCATTGAACTTTAGCTATTCATTTCATAGGTATCTTTTAAAGAAAAAACATGATCCAACCAGACCCTGTTAAATCTATCGGGGTTATTTTCAGGTTTCCTGATGAGTTTCAGGGCAAAGGCCATCTGATCCGGGCTACTGCTGGTTTTGGAGTAAAGGCAAAGAGCATGTTTGGAAAAATCTCTGATCATGAAATCAAAAATCTGGTCTAAAATAGCATCTTCCACATTCCTTAATCCAGAGTTTTCTATTATAAGTTGCCCATAGGCTACAATGGAAAAAAGCTCTCCTAATATCAAAAGAAAATCAATATCTTTTACCTGATCTTTTTGGGGAGGAGCCTTTATGAGAAGCTCTTTTAATATTTCTATCTGCTCTTTAAATATGTTGATGTTCGGCAGATCAAAGGAGGCATAGGCTTTTTCATAATCGTGGAAAAGGATTCCCCCAAGGCCCTTGGTCGGCCCCTGGTCAAATAGAAAATCATCATTATTTGGCCCATCAACAATTGGAATCCGGGGCATATCCCCTGGAGCAAAGAAATAATTTGCCATGAATTTAACTATCAATGCCATGTTGACATGTACCGTGCCCTCAAGTTTGGGAAGCCCTCTGATCTCCATAGCAGCCATTTCAAAATACATATCTTTTTCAAAACCCTTTGCAGCAATGACATCCCAAAGGAGGTTGATCACCTCTTCTCCCTGGGTGGTGACTTTCATTTTTGTAAGGGGATTATAAAGCAGATAACGCCTGTCCTCTTTGGAAGCGTTTCTCATATAGTCGGAATTTCGCCGTGCAAAGAGTTTCATGGCAATAAGCCTGGTCCAGGCATCTGTCATAAGTTCCTGGATATGGGGAAAATCAGTTACCTTTTTTCCATAAAGAGTACGGTGAGAGGCATGATTAATAGCTTCAAAAAAAGCATGGGTGCAAATACCAATGGATGCCCAGCCAAGATTATATTTACCCACATTAACGGTATTCAAGGCAGAGTCCCAGGCACTGTTGCCCCTGGATAATATATCAGATTCAGCCACGGGGTAACTGCTAAGGCTAAATTCCGCTACATAGGACTGGTTGCTGACAACATTTTTAACAAGATCATAGTTCTCATGGTCAGGATCTGCCGTAAAAAAAACATATTCATCGGTTTCAGAATCCTTTGCAAATACCGAAACAAGAGCGGCCTTGTTGGCATTTCCAATATAATATTTGCCTCCATCTGCCACATATTTTCCATCACCTATGGGAGTGAGGGTCATTTCACTGGAGTAAAGATCTGCTCCATGCTCTTTTTCAGAAAGACCAAAGGCAAAAATGCCGCCCTGTTCCAGCAGTTTGGCTGTTTTTTTTTTCATGGACTCATTATTACTCATCCAGATGGGACCAAGCCCCAAAATAGTCACTTGCCAGGTATACCAGTAGGGCAGGCCGTAAAAACCAAGTATCTCGTTGAAATCACAATTTCTAAATGTATCCCACCTGAAACCTTTATTCCCGTATTGGGAAGGGGTTAAAAGTGTGGCAAATATTTTTTCCTGTTTCACAAATTCGATGAAATCAGCGTACCAGACCTTGGCATGATAATCCTCTTTTAATTTTTCCTTGCCCTTTTTTTCAAAAAAGGCAATTGTTTTTTTCATGATTTTTTTTGATGGTTCATCCAAATGCTCAAAGCCCTCTTTTTTGGGATTTAAAAGTTTCAAAACCGCCTCCATAAATAAATGTTTGTTTGCAAAAACACTGTTCAATAAAATAAATTCGTCTATCCTATTATTTAAGCAGAATTGTCAAGTTCTTTTACAGGTTTCCGTTAGAAGGTTTCAACAACCGATAATTGAGAAGGACTAATTTTATTAGAAAGTAGGGGCAGGCCACCGTACCTGCCCTTTGCAGGGGTACTCACAGTAACCTGCCCCTGCGTTTCAATTTTCGTTTTGCCCGACAGAACATGGCAGTTGTAGGAAATCAATGTTTTTTGTGAATATGTTTTTCAACTATCATGGCAAGGGCATTCATGGATAAAGGCTTTGAAAGTACGGCATCTATTGAGGATGGAGATGGATGATCTGAAGATGAGATATCACTGAAACCTGTGACAAGAATAACAGGGATGTCGGGGCGGAGTTCTTTGATCATTTTGGCAAGAGCTGTGCCCTGAATATCCGGCATGGTAAGGTCCGTCACAACCATGTCGAATTTATCGGGTTGTTCCTTAAACAGATTATAGGCTTCCCGGGGGGATTCAAGGGCAACGGCCTGGTAACCGATTTTTTCCAGCATCATTTTTCCAAGATCCACCAGCATGGGTTCATCATCCACAAAAAGAATAGAACCCCCTCCCTTTGAAATATGATGCCCGTCCCTTCCTGAGGCTTCCGCCTCCTTATCCAGTTTATTATTCTCATCAAATGATTTCCTGGGAAAATAAATGGTAATGCAGGTACCTTTACCCGTAGCGCTTTTAATATAAATGTCTCCCTTGTGGCGGCTGACTATACCCCGCACTACGGAAAGCCCAAGCCCTGTTCCATCCCCCCCTGTCCTCGTTGTAAAATAAGGATCAAATACCTTTTCAAGGGTATGCTGCTCTATACCCCTGCCGTCATCCTCCACGGAAAGAGTAACATATTCTCCATAGGGCAGAGAAATGCCGGGCGGCAAAGTATTGTTCTTTTCACTTACAATAAGATTTTCCACGGCCACTGTTATGGTTCCCTGGTTGTTCTCCATGGCCTGCAAGGAATTGGTGCAAAGATTCATGAGTATCTGGTGAATCTGGTTAGGAGAAACCATTATATGGCCTGGGTCTTTCTGAATCTTTATTTTTATTTTTATGGATGAAGGAGTTGAAGCTTGAAGGAGTTTTATTTTTTCTTTTACCATTGAAGACAGGAGGACAGGATGTTTCACCCGGGCATCGTCGCCGCGCTGCCTGCTGAATTCGAGTATTTGAAGTGTCAGATTTTTTGCTCTGGTGCATCCCTTTATGATCTGTTCCGTATAGCGCTGGCTCTTTTCATTTTCACCCACATCCATTTGAAGGAGCTGTGTGTACCCAAGTATGGAACCTAAAATATTATTGAAATCATGTGCGATTCCCCCGGCAAGGGTGGCAAGGGCTTCAAGCCGCTGTGCCTCCTTCAGGTATAGGACCAGCTTTTCTTTCTCCTGCTCGGCAGTTTTAATGCCGGTAATATTTTTGTCTACCCCCCTGTATCCTAAAATCTTACCGGTATGATCCTTCACAGGTTTTCCGCTTGTAAGAAAATATGCCCTTGTCCCATCTTTTTTTCTTATTATTATTTCAATATTGGTAAAGATTTCACCGGACTGCATGATATTAAAAATACGTTTGTATATCTTTTTTCTGCTCTCATCAGTCACTAAATCAAAAATATTAATATTTTCAAATTCAGATGCAGTGTAGCCCGTCAAGCTTTTAATATTATCTGGAATAAAGGTGTATCTGCCCCGGGCATCGGTTTCCCATACCCAGTCCCCTGTACTTAACGCTATATCTTTGAATCTTTCCCGGCTCTCCCTCAGGGAATGCTCAATCTTTTTTCTGAGTCTAAGCTCTTCTTTAAGATCGGACTGTATCTGAAATGACCGCAGGGATGCCGTCACAACAATATGAAGTTTCTGAGGACTCATCTCTTTTTTAAGCCAGTAATCGTTTACATCATACATCTCAATAAGAGTTTGTTCCGGTGCAAGTCCTGAAATTTCCGTACGGATAACAATCTGAAGGATACGGCTTTTAAGCTCTTTTCTGATGTAATGGATAAGATTGAGTCCGGCATTTTGTGTTTCAAGGTTCACATCAAGCAAAACAAGGGCAAGATCATGATTCTGCCGGATCAGTTTTTTTGCATCTTTTTCCGAAAATGCATCTAAAAAAAACAATTTCCTGCCCTTGAAGGTATAATCCATCAAAGACATCTTTGTAATCTTGTGTATCTCGTCGTCGCTGTCTACTATCAGTATTTTCCAGGGGGGAGAATCTTTATCAACGCGGGTAAAGCTAAATTCTTCTTCAAATTGAATCAAGTTATCATCATGAACATTACTCATGGATTCTCCGTAGCAGATATTATTGTTGTGAAGCGGTATTGTTTTTGATAATCTGACAATCTTAAAATAAGAGGATGAAAAACTATCTGGATATTATTAGAGATAAGGTTATATTGTCAAATCTTTTTGTCAAGGTAATATAAAAAACGGGGGATGGTTTTAACATCGGCCATTGTAGGGATAATCCACTGTGGGTACCCCCCCTTCACCGGGCAAACACGGTGGATTGCCCCTACAAATAATGGCCAAAATTGAAATCAAACCAAAAAAAAACGTAAATAGGGATGGAAATGAATACGATTAAAGCACTTTCCGTACTTGATGGCAGATATGCAGAAAAAACTATTGAACTGACAGAAATATTTTCAGAATTCGGCTTGATTAAACACCGGGTTTTTGTGGAAATAGAATGGTTGCAATTTATTATAAATGATTTAAAACTAACAAATATCAATATTACTGATTCAGACAATCTGAATAAGATAGCCCATGAATTTAATGAATCAGATGCGATAATCGTAAAAGGAATTGAAAAAACTACCAATCATGATGTCAAGGCCGTGGAGTATTTTATCAAAAACAGGCTGGAAGAATCCGGTTTGGGAAAAATAAAGGAATGGGTGCATTTCGCATGTACCTCGGACGATATTAACAACATATCATACGCGTTAATGATTAAAAAAGGAAAGGATGTTCTCACAAACATTCAAGATCTTTTAATATCTGAAATTGAAAAAAAGGCTATGGAATATAAGTCTGTTCCAATGATGTCCAGAACCCATGGCCAGCCCGCAACCCCCACTACCGTGGGTAAGGAATTTGTCAACTTTGCATGGCGTCTTAACAGGGAAAACGAAATCCTTAAAAATGCCCGCGTTCAGGCTAAAATCAATGGGGCTACCGGAAATTACAATGCCCATTACTTTGTTTTCCCAGACACTGACTGGATTGAGGCTGGGGAAAACTTTCTTTCCCTCCGGCTTGATCTGGAACCCCTGTTATTTACAACCCAGATTAATCCTGGTGCGTCATTATCATATATTCTCCACGCACTTATCCGCTCAGCAGCTTGCGTAATTGATTTTGACAGGGATATGTGGGGATACATATCTTTAGGATATTTCAGACAGCGCCTGAAAAAAGGGGAGACAGGATCTTCCACCATGCCCCACAAGGTCAACCCCATTGATTTTGAAAACAGTGAGGGAAATATGGGAATTGCCATATCCATGATGGAGCACCTTGCGGTTAAGCTCTTAAAATCAAGGTTTCAAAGGGATCTCAGTGACAGTACTGTGCTGCGATCCCTTGGCTCGGCATTTGGCTACTATTTGATCGGCGTTAAAAACGCGGTAAAAGGACTTGGCAAGATCGATATTGACAAGGCAGCACTGACAGAGGATCTGGATGCCAATCCAGCTCTTCTTGCAGAACCCTTTCAGACCGCAATGAGGGTCTTTGGAGAGGAAAACCCCTATGAAAGGCTGAAAGATTTGACAAGGGGGCAGAAAATCGGAAAACAGGAGCTGGAAATCTTTGTAGGCACCCTTGATAAAGTACCGCCAAAATTTAGGGAAAAAATGAAAAACCTTACCCCTGGAACATACACCGGTCTTGCTGAAAGGCTTGTAATGCTTTATTTCTCGCAAAAAAATCACAACAAGGTTTAAAAAAAACACAAACCTTTGAGACAAATTAAAGCCCCATTTCTTTCATAAAATCATCATCAACCCTTTCTTGATCTTTATTGTCTGCCGGGGCTTTAACTGGTGGTTTTTCTCTATTTTTTGCATTCTGGGCAGCAAGTAGAATATCTTCAATATTTTCCTCTTTTTCCTTCTCAAAGGGATAAAGTGTCTCGAACTCAGTATTTTCAATGCCTAATTCCAGGAAAAAGGGCTTGCGATTTTCTGTTTCAAAGGAGACTCTCCGGTATTGGGGAGTGTCGATTTTTGTATCCACAGATATTGCTATATCTTTATTGATCACAAGCATTTTAGGTTGATTCTGTTTGATGGAGACCTGGAGTTCCTGTCTCAAGTCAGTCTGGAAATGCCCCATTGCCTGGCTCATCAGTTCACCGAGCACATTGGCCACGTCGTCTGAAGTATGGAGGATGGAAAGTTCCTCCTGGGGTATTCCCATATTGGTCATATAGCTTCTGTATAATTCCATGGCAGCCTCAGCCGTGAAATTCATGATAAGCAGCCCGGAAAGACCTCCTTCAAACACGGTAAAACATCCAATGTCCGGTTTCAGGCAGGTTCTGGCTATTTTCTGGACAATAGGTGAAAAGGTAATCGGCTTGGCAGATGCTTTGGTTAAAACCTTTTCAACGGATTTACACAGAATCAGGAGAATATCGTCTGTAGTATGTATTTTTTTATCGGCCATACAATTTCCATTCCTTTTTTCTTATTGACTAATATAACTGCCATGGGCAGAGCAGAATTTTGAGCCGGTTCTGCCCACAAGTAAGCATGAAGGCCATATTGGGTTTACAAAGACTTTCATATAACCGGCATGGCCGGAGCATATTTTTTACCCGGCCACAATGAAGATTGAAAGTCTTTAAAAAACAATCTCTTACGGAGACTTTCATATAAACTGCCATATCCTGATGGGCACAAAAATCATTAAACATAATAATATAAACCTACTCATTCTCTAAATCGCATCTGATGAATAGCATTGAATTAAGGAACAAACAGTTTTTTAAGACAAAACATATACAAATCAACAATACACGCTGTTTGATGAGGTGTCAAGAATTCAGACATTCAAGATTTTTTTTAAGTAATCGTTAGTCATAAGTTTTTTTGAAATCATTGCGCAACATCTGTAGAAAAAGAAGATATTTTGAATTTTTCAATATTTTAAGTAACAACTCAAAAAAGAGATATTCAAAATAAGGGTGTTAAAATCGGACACGATTTTACCTAAAAACATATAATAAATTAAGGATGTTAAAGCTAATTAAACACAAATGTATAATTTCCAATTTAACATACTGATTTTGTTGCTAAAAAAAGAGGTCTCAACACCCTTAAAATGCTGAACTACATTTATCAAAGTCTGATATTTTTCCGCAAAATTTTTTCAAGAAAATTTACCTGGCTTATGTTTTGTATTGTGCTACTGAGTTTTATAAGTAGCCATGAGATGTCGAGTGTCACTTTATTGGCCTCTCCTTTTTGCATTCCGCTTTCCCTTGGAATTCATCAGAGGCTTGTTCATATAAACCGGCATGGCCGGAGCATATTTTTTACCCGGCCACAACGAAGATTGAAAGTCTTTAAAAAACAACCTCTTACGGAGACTTTCATATAACATACATGGCGGTTCCCCACCACAATCAAAAAATGAAGGCCTTTTTAGGTGCCCCCGCAAAGGGTAGGCATGGTGGCCTGCCCCCTACAGTTTCTAATATAAATCCTTGAATATTTTTTTAGTATGATCTATTGTAATACTGGAGGTAAGATATGGCCACATCAAAAATCGCTATTACAATTGATCAGAACACTTTGGCTCGATTGGATTTTTTAGTAAAAAATAAATTTTTCCCCAATCGCAGCCGTGCTATCCAAGAAGCTGTAGCAGAAAAAATTGATCGACTTGAAAAAGGCAGGCTTGCCCGGGAATGTGCAAAATTGAGTGTTGAATTTGAACAAAATCTTGCTGAAAAAGGTTGTGAGATGGAGCTGGATGAATGGCAGGAATATTAAGGGGGGATATTATCTGGGCTGATCTGAATCCTGTTATGGGACATGAACAGTCAGGACTCAGGCCGGTACTTATTTTGAGCCATGCCATATTCAACAAACATTCCGGGACTGTGATTGCAGTTGCCATCACAGCTCAGCCTCAAAAGGCAGGATTTCCGTTGACCCTTGAGTTTGAGGATATTAACCTTCCCAAAAAATCATGGGTAAAAACAAGTCAGATTCGTACATTGTCCGTTAAACGCCTGAAAAAAAAAATTGCTTCAGCAAAACCTGAATATCTGGATCTCATTATTGAGGGCTTAAATGAAATCATTGATGGGTAAATGGAAAGTATCCAAAAACGAGGTTAACAAGTCACTCAAACCGATGCGAACTGAAAACAGCCCCCGATTTGGCTGACAAAAGGAAATTAACAAGAACTGAATGACATTACGGACATACAATGATTAATCATATAAAAAGTGCTACTTTGCTACATGAGAAATACCCAACAGGAAATCATTACCCATTCAAATTATCAATTTTCAATCAAACAAGGCATTTAGTATTTGATACTCCTGTGACCCTGTTCGCCGGGGAAAATGGCACAGGGAAATCCACCTTGCTGGAAGCTCTGGCCCGGGGAAGTGATATCCATATCTGGAGTAAGGCTGACAGTGGGCGTTATAAAGCCAACCGGTATGAAAAACAATTACATAATTATCTATCCTTGGAATGGTCGAATGGGAGAGTACCAGGAGCATTTTTTGGGTCAGAGATCTTCAAAGATTTCAAAAATATTCTTGATGAATGGGCAGCATCCGATCCAGGTCAATTGCAATACTTTGGTGGTAAATCCCTGGTGACACAATCACATGGTCAATCCATGATGTCCTATTTCCGTTCCCGCTATCAGATAAAGGGCCTCTATTTGCTTGATGAGCCCGAGACAGCACTATCGCCACGGAGTCAATTAGAATTACTCGATATTATCATAAAGAATAGTCAAAAAGGCCATGCACAGTTTATTATTGCTACGCACTCTCCGATTCTACTGGCCTGTGAAGGAGCCAAAATTTACAGTTTTGATCATGCACCAGTACGCGTAGTTGAATACGAAGAAACGGAACATTACCAAATATATAAAAATTTCCTTATAGATAGAACAAAATATCAATCAAAGATAGACTGACAAGCTTTACCGGTTCAATATAGGCCAGCTACAGAGCCCTACCTGTCGCATTGTCCGGTATCGGCAAATAAAACATCCATGAGCAAAGCCCCACAACTAAATTTAGGAAGGCAGATATGGAATCTGCCCCTACGGATGTTTGCATCAACATGGCAATGGGATATAAGAAATGGCCCAGCGAATATTTGAGCTTCCCGGTATTCAGGATCTAACCAAGGAGCAGGAGACTGTCAGGGCACTGTCCAAAACAGGACAGCACCTCGTCATAGGAGGACCTGGAACCGGAAAATCAGTCATTGCCCTTCTAAGGGCAAGACGCCATGCAAGTGCCAAAGAGCCCCACCTTTTCCTCGTATACAACAAACTTCTTCAGGAGGCAAGCTGCCACCTTGGCAGTCAAAAAATCAACTGTCAACAATGGATGAGCTGGTTTCTCAAAATTTTTAGGAACATAACAGGCCATGAAGTTCCCCGCATGGAGCCTGAACCAGGCTCAACCTTCCGCGCTGTTGACTGGGACGCCGCAGATACTATTCTTTCCCTGGACCATCTTGATTCTTCTTCCAGGCCTGAATATCTGATTATTGATGAAGGCCAGGATATGCCCCCTGAATTTTATCATACCTTGATCCGCCTTGGATTTGAAAATTTTTTTGTAGTTGCAGATCAAAACCAACAGATTGTTTCAGGACAGAACAGCAGCCGTAGAGATATTGAACTTGCTCTGGGTCTCAACCATAAAAAGGTTATTGAATTAAAAGAAAATTACAGAAACACAAGAGCTGTTGCAGAACTTGCCAGTGCATTTTACACAAGAGAGAGGGCAAGCCCGCCCCTGGAGCTTCCACGGAAAATAGCGGACTTGGAGAGGATACCCATAGTTTTCACCTACAAACCCAGCCAGTTTCCACATATGATTGACAGAATCCTTAAAATGGCTGACAGGGAGCCCCATCAACTAATTGGCGTTATTGCACCCAATAACACTGTCCGACTCAAATACCATGATGAACTAAAACTCAGGCTGGACAAAAACAATCTGGATAATGCAAATCTCTATATCAGAACCTATTGTTATCAGAATAGATTTCCTGTACATTTCAATAAAGGCGGCATCATGGTAATCAACGCCCAGGCATGCAAGGGGCTGGAGTTTGACCATGTGTTTATTGTGGACATTGATGAATATCGATACCCGTTAGAAAGTGATGATACAATAAAACGTTCTTTTTATGTCATGGTGGCAAGGGCCAGAAACAATGTATTTCTCCTCCAACAACAGGGAAGGTATTGCCCTGTTAAAAACATTCTACCAGAAGATAATATGGTATTAGAAGCATATCCGAAATATTAGACGGTTTTGGCACCTTTCATATCACCTCAAAGCAGTTGACACGGTTTTCATGAAATTATTAGTTCTACTTTGTTAACTTAGCCATGATGCCCTGAAAATGAGAGCATTACGCTCTATTTTTTCATATTTTCAAAATAAAAATCCATGGAAGTACCGGTAAAATACGAAACTTAACAAAGTAGTATTAGAAAACAAGGAAATTTTTTGAGAAACTGTCAACCAGTGAATGAAGGATGTCCTGTTAATATTTAAAATGTAAAAAGTAATTAAAATTGAGATAAATCGACTAAAAAGAGTTATGGTTAAAAATATAACTGATACTACAAAAGGGGTTTAGATGACACAAAAGCAAGAACCAGTACCTTCCAATGGAAAAGACAAACTTTTAATAAAATGGTATCTGGTGACCAACCATCTAAACCTGTATTATATGATGGGTGCAGGCCTGATTATGTCGGAAGAGGGATTTGGTAAAAAATACTATAAAGATACCCTGTCCTTGTTTCCGGGCAGAATTCTCATTTTTCCAGATATGATTCCAGCAAAAGCAATTGATATGTCCACAGAAGAGGCTTCCCATCTCATTTCCTGTGCAGCCTGTGTAAATCTTAGCGGCCTTACAGGATCAATCATATCCATTGACAGGCAGGGTAATGTTCATGAGGATGTTAAATTTTTGGATGATATAGATGGTAACGAAGCCTCACTGCTGATACCCGCACCCCTGCCGGTACACTGGCTGGATACAATTTATTTTAAATCCAATACAGAGATGGCTCTATTCAAAGAGGGCGCAGATGATTTTCAAAATGTCACTTACCGGAATTTCAGGTTAAGGGTTAATAAGAAGCTGTTTAAAACATCAAAAAAAAATAAAAAAGAACAGGATATATTTCCAGAAGGTGTTCAGTTTCCATGGCCCGGTGCAGAATTCTGTATTAAGGAACCCCGGCCTTTGCAGCCTGTCTTTGATCGAGCCTTCGCCGGAGGGGGGCTTATGGCCATGCTCCACCAGATGGCTGATAAAAGCAAAATAGGAGATCAGGCTTATAGATCAGCTTTTTTCAGGCCTTATGATTATAGAGATATTTCAGCATTACAAACCGATTCACTAATCGATGCTTCCCTGTTATGGCTCCAGAACGCCCCAATGCCGGCTACTTTAGAGGGATTGTCCCAAAAAATGTTCTTTGGTGCCCTTGATGCCGTTGCAAAACACAGATCACCCAATGGCATGAACCTCAATAATGCTGTTTTGAATTTTTTAAATGATGTGGTTACAAAATGGCTGCTCGGTGAACAAAATAAAGTATTACGCGGGGCACTCCAAAACCTTATCCATGAATTACACTCTATAACTGACATTTCAAACGATACCATATCAGAGCTGTTAAAGCGTCATCCCAAAACCTTTTCCAGGGCGCTCATTCTCTTTTTCCTGAAAGAAAAATGCCGGGATATACTTGAGTATCAAAACGAAAAACTTGCTGAAAAAGATTATCTTGCATCTGCAATTCTTTTCGGAGTTCGTGACGGGTGGCTCGGCCTGCCCCGGGATTTAAGGGGCAGCAGGGCTTTACAGATTAACATAAACCACCGCATGGCAGAAATGGTTCATCAGATATCAAATACCGGCGTCAACCTTGGAGCCGCCCCTTCTGCACCGCACACATTCAGGCAGCTTTTCAACCCCCTGGAAAAGGGATGGAATGCCAAACAAAAAAAAGCAGCCTTACTCCTGGCAAAAAATAAAAAATGGCCCTGTATTAATACCAGGATAACCCTGGGCAAAGGCGATTATCAGATGAAAGTGGGCAGCGGAGGAGGAGTGCAGATTCTCATACAGGGCATGGAAAAAAGTGTAATCCACGAGGTGGATCATAGGGTATTTTTAGAAAAATTATACCAGGAATTATCAGAGAACAGAATTTCAGATAGACTAAATGATGAGGTGAGAAAAATTTTAGGAAAAAAATGATGAAAATGATCCCTTCCTCTCCCCATGGAACCCGCAGCATGGCGGAAAAAAAGGTGTTTGACCGTTTACGTACTGCCTTTAGTGGTGATAAAAAGGAGCACTTTTCCGGATACCATTCCATGAACCTGACAAACCATGTACACAAACGTTTTGGTGAGATTGACTTTTTAGTATGCGGACCCCCGGGAATCTTTGTGCTTGAGGTAAAGGGAGGCCGGGTCGCCTGCAGACAAGGTAACTGGTTCTACACCAATAGATATGGGCTAAACACATGTTCGGTGGAGGGTCCTTTTAAACAGGCCCAGTCAGCGCTGCATGGTTTGATGTCCAAACTTGCTTCACATTTTCCAGCTCTTTTTTTATCACAATTTACTATCGGCTATGGTATTATTTTTCCCGACTGTAAATTTGACAGGACCGGTGCTGAATGGAATCATGATATTATACTTGATCAACGTGGCTTTAATAACATCGAAGGCTGGCTGATCAAATTATTCAAATATTGGCAGGAGAAAAGGAATGCTTCACCGAAAACTCTCCCTGAAACTTTCCTGAAAACTACTGATGATAAAGCCTTAAATAGATTAAAAGCTTATCTGAGACCGGAATTTGAAACAGTGGAAAGCCTGTTCAGCCAAATAGGCAGAATTTCCGTACATGTAGCAAAATTAACTGAAGACCAGATGAAATTTCTTGATGTGATTGATGCCAATCCCAGGGTGCTGTGCTCCGGTGGTGCAGGTACAGGCAAAACACTACTTGCCATGGAGTTGGCCCGGCGATGGGCATCAAAAACCAAAAAAGTGCTAATGCCCTGCGGCTCCCCATGGCTGAAGAGATACCTTGAAACTCGTTTTACAATTCCCGGCTTGACTCTAACCCTGGTTGAATCCCTGGAAGTTGAGGCCCTTCGTGCCGGAGTTAATCACTTTGATGCAATGATTGTGGATGAGGGGCAGGATATTTTCAATAAATCATCGTTAAATCGAATTGGCTCCCTCCTTAGGGGAGGACTGGAAAGGGGGCAATGGTGTATATTCCATGATATCAACAATCAGTCAGGGCTTGTGAAAGTGGCGGAGCAGGATGCTGTTGATTACCTTGAAGGCCTTAACCCTGCAAAAGTACCTTTATACAGCAATTGCAGAAATACCTTTAATATTCTCACAAAAGTAAAACAGACCCTTGGGGCGGACATGGGAGTACGTGGATCAGGACAGGGCCCTGAAGTACGGGAAACAACAGTTTTTTCCAGGAAAGAATCAGTGTCAATTCTTGAGAGGGAAGTATCTGAGATCATTCATTCCGGAAACATTGCCCTGGGCAGCATAACCATTTTGTCTTCCCTGCCCTACATGGATTCTTCAGCAGCTCTTCTCCCGGAAAAATTGACAAGGCAGATAACTATCCTTGATGAATATTCAATGCGAAACTTTCCGCCTGAAAACATTAGCTTTGCCCGGATTTATCAGTTTAAGGGCCTTGAAAATGAGGTTATAATTATCGTTGATCTGCCGGCCCCTGAATATTCAAAGGATAGCCTTTCATCCCATTATGTTTCAATGAGCCGGCCCCGGACTTTATTGTCCATTATTTTTTGTAATGGGGTTGTGCATGATGACAGGCAATTTATAGTCAACACTACGTCTTTTTCGGAATACATTCCGAAAAAGCCTTGACTATTTCGGAATTCTTGAAAATATGTATACACTTTTTTGAAAGGCAGACTTTATGTAAATCCCGTCTATAACACAATATATTGCTATTTATCTTATTTTACTACAAACATGATATATTGTGTCTTAATAAGGGTTTCACCGAATATTTACTTTTAAATTGCCGCCTTTTCATAAAAACGAGGTGGATTTCTTTCAAAGTATTGAACTATTGACAAACAGACAAGGCAATAATAATTTTATCATGAAAAAACATGAAACAAAATATCTTAAAGATTACAGGCCCCCGTCATACTGGATTGATAAAGTAGATATCCAGTTCGATCTAAATGAAAACGAGACCTTCGTCACATCAAAGATGAAAATCCGGCGTAACCTTGATGTTGCAGACAAATTCACTCCCCTGATACTTGATTGCAGCTCCCCTGATTTAGTTAATGTCATTGCCGATGACATGGTTCTCCATTCAGGAGAATACGAGGTTAGCGAAGATTTTTTTAAAATTCTCAGGGTACCTGAAACCTTTGTCCTTGAAATCCAGAACCGCTTAAAACCCCTTGACAACACATCCCTTGAAGGGCTTTATAAATCAGGGGGAACCTTCTGCACCCAATGCGAAGCCCAGGGGTTTAGAAAAATCACCTGCTTTCCAGACAGACCCGATGTGATGACCTGCTTTTCGTGTATCATCACTGCGGACAAAGAAAAATATCCTGTACTGCTCTCAAACGGTAATCTTATTTCCAAAGGTGATCTGAAAAATGGCAGGCATTATGCCCATTGGGAAGATCCCTTTAAAAAGCCCTCCTACCTTTTTGCACTGGTGGCAGGGGATTTGACCTGCATTGAAGATCATTTTACCACCTGCTCCGGCAGGGATGTCACACTTCAGATTTATGTGGAACATGAAAACAAAGATAAGTGCGGCCATGCCATGGAATCTTTGAAACAGGCCATGAAATGGGATGAGGATCGTTTTGGCAGGGAATATGATCTTGATCTATACCAGATCGTGGCTGTCAGCTACTTTAACATGGGGGCCATGGAAAACAAGGGCCTCAACATCTTCAATGCCAAGTATGTGCTTGCAAAAACAGAAACCGCAACAGATATGGATTTCATGAATATCCAGGGGGTCGTCGCCCATGAATATTTTCACAACTGGACAGGCAACCGGGTGACGCTGAAAAACTGGTTTCAACTGAGCCTCAAGGAAGGCCTGACCGTATTCAGGGATCAGGAGTTCACATCTGATCTGAACTCCAGGGCGGTAAAACGCATCACAGATGTAAAAAATCTGAGAACCCTTCAGTTTCCCGAAGATGCCGGCCCAATGGTACATCCGGTAAGGCCGGAATCCTACATTGAAATGAACAATTTCTACACCATGACCGTGTATGAAAAGGGGGCTGAAGTCATCAGGATGATATACGAACTCTTAGGCAAAGAGAGCTTCAGGCGGGGCATGGATCTTTATTTTGAGCGGTTCGACGGCAGAGCCGTGACCACCGAGGATTTTGTGCAAGCAATGGAGGATGCCGCAGGGGAAAAAATGGATTTCTCCCAGTTCAAGCTATGGTATTCCCAGTCGGGAACTCCCCGGATCACCCTCAAGCGAAGCTATGATGCAGATAAAAAAAGGCTCTCCATACACCTGAGCCAGACCACCCCCCCGGACAAAAACCAGGCCATCAAAAAGCCCCATCATATACCTGTAAAATTCGGGCTAATAGACAGCTCCGGCAGGGACATAACACCTGATAACATTTCTCAAAAAAATGGCCTGCTGCATTTAATAAAAGAACATCAGACCTTTGTTTTTGACAACATACCAGAGGAAACCCTGCCCTCCCTTTTCCGGGGATTTTCAGCACCTGTAATACTAAAAACAGACTTCACGCCCGATGAGCTGGCCTTTTTAATGGCAGAGGATACTGATTCATTTAATAGATGGGATGCTGCCCAGCAGCTCTATTTCATGGAAATTGATACTTTACTCAAAACCCTGAAATCCGTTGAAACACCAGCTGTTTCACCCCTTCTTATCAAGGCGTTTAAGTCTGCCTTGACAAACCAGGAGGCTGATAGAGCGCTGACTGCCAGGACCATAACTCTGCCCGATGAAAACGAGATTGCCCAGAATTATGATCCCGTAGATGTGGAGGGCATTCATCTGGCACGCAAGATCCTGAAGCAGGGCCTTGCACTGGAACTTAAAGATAATTTCATGGACCTGGTGAATATGTGTTCCCTGTCGCCTCCCCATGACCTGAGCCACTCAGCCATGGCTGACAGAAGCCTTAAAAATGCGGCATTATCATATATTGGAAGCATTGACACACCAGAATCCCATGAAATTCTTGATAATCATTTTTACAGCGCACAAAACATGACGGATGAAATTGGAGCCCTTGCAGTCCTGTGTAACATGGATTACGAATTCAGGGATAAGGCCCTTAGAAAATTTTATTCAAAATGGCACAACGAACCCCTTGTAATTGATAAATGGTTCACTGTACAGGCGTGCTCCACCCTTCCCGGCACCCTTGAAAATATCAAGGCCCTTGCGGGGCATAATGATTTTTCATGGAAAAACCCCAACAGGGTCAGGTCCCTCATCAACGCCTTTGCCATGTTAAACCCCTTTGTTTTCCATAAAAGGGATGGGCAGGGATATACCTTTCTTGCCGATGCCATTATTCATCTTGATCCATCAAACCCCATGGTGACGGCAAGACTTGCATCGGCTTTCAATAGATGGAAAAGATATGATTCTGAAAGGCAGACACAGATGAAAAAGGAGCTGGAAAGGATCATGGAACAGCCAAATCTATCAAGGGATGTATTTGAGATTGTGTCAAAGGCGCTTGGGTAAAATCCGGTATTCCTCAAACAGCCTGATTGCGTTTATAAAAAGTCATGGCCGATTTTTCGGTCATCATGAATCATGAAAATTATAGGCATCCTTCATATTAACCCAAAAGTAGTTGACACTTTTTTGAAGAGATTCCCGGAAAACAAGGGAATATTTTGAGAGAGTGTCAACCGGTGAATGAAGCATGCCAAATTATAGTATATTTTCGCGATAAATAGCAATGACTCTAATCATTATGGAAATATAAGATTTTTAAGAATCAGGCAGAAAAAACTGTCATTTTCAGAGGAAAAAAACCAGCCAAGATGATTTATGCAATGGCTGCAAACCGAGATGCGCCACATATATCCGGGAAACCAGGTGAACTCCGATGAGGGAGGAGAAGCGATAGCGCACCCTTCTGCCTTTTTAAAGCAACCGGTTTCAAATATCAGGCCGTGGGGATTGGCAAATATATGCTCGTGGGCTCCATTTATTGAAATGCGCCGGGACATATCGGTAATCTTGTTTTCGCAAAATGCACAGCGTATCTCTTTATCGGTTTCTTCTTGTATTTCATCTTCATATGTTTCAACAGGAAGGAAACCGTCTTCATAATGCTTACCGGGAACAGACTTTAATAGCATTTTCCTTTTCACCTCTTAAAATGTGTAAAACAAAGAAGTGTATAGCCCTGAATAAGTTTAAAAAAATTACCAATTTCCAATTGGTTACAGACATATGCTAAAAACCATAGAATACAAGAACAGAATCCCTGATTGACAAGGCCTTACACCCGTGATAGGGTCGTTAAACTAATGCTATGTGCAATGGTGGACTGGGGGAGCCGGTGAAAATCGGCTGAGAGGAAACTTGAATTTCGTTTCGACCCTTGGAACCTGATCCAGGTTATTCTGGCGAAGGAAAGTCTCTGTTCTTATTTCCTGCCTCAATTCATATCCACCTTACATTATTTGCCTGAAAATTCAAATTTTTTAAAGCCTTTTTTCAATGGCGGCTATGCTTTTATGCTTCGTGTGTCAGGAATTACAAAATTTTTTGATGAAAACCAGATATTTTCGAATTTTGATCTGGAAATTGAGCCGGGTCAGTTCAAGGTTTTAGTGGGGCCTTCGGGCTGCGGGAAAAGCACTTTTTTTGACGGACTCACCGGTGTAATAAAGCTGAACAGCGGAACCATATCCTGGAACAATCAAATATTGCCCCACCTCGGTAGTCATGCTGCTTATATGCAGCAAAAAGATCTATTGCTGCCCTGGTTTTCCCTTTTTGAGAATGCCATGCTTCCTGTAAACGCCGGAAAACAGGATAAAACAGGAACTCACCTGCAGGCAAAGGCTCTGTTCTCCCGCCTGGGACTCAAAGGATATGAATCCCATATGCCCCACCAGGTATCCGGGGGCATGGGCCAGCGTTGCGCCCTTGTGCGTACCCTGATGTTCAACCGGGAGCTGATTTTACTGGACGAACCCCTTTCCGCCTTAGATGCCATCACCCGGACAAGCCTGCAATCTCTTCTTTTGCTGTTACAAACCGAATTTAAAAAAACAATACTCATGATAACCCACGATATTGAAGAGGCTCTCCTCCTGGCAGATGAGGTCTGCCTGCTCAGCCCCAAACCAATGCTTATTAAAAAAAAATTTATCCTGAATCAACCCAAACCAAGACAATTTAACGACCCTGAATTAATGGAAATCAAAAAATATGTCCTGGCTGAACTTGAGGGGAATCTGAATCCTTGACCCGGGCTAATTTGATTGCTCTGACATTGATGATATTGATCTTTGGCATATGGGAAACTTCCGTCAGCCTTTTATCAATTCCTGTATTCATACTGCCCTCCCCCTGGCACATATTGACCACGGCGGTACTCAAGGCCCCCCTGATTCTTCCCCATGCTACAATTACATTTATTGAGATAATCTTAGGAATAGTTCTTGCGGTATCCACGGCTCTGCCCCTGGCCATTACCATGTTTGCAAAACCTGTCCTGGAAAAGGCATTAGCCCCGTTTTTAGTGGCCTCCCAGGCTGTTCCAGTCTTTGCCCTTGCCCCGCTTCTCGTGGTATGGCTTGGATATGGAATTGCATCCAAGGTATTCATGGCCTGGATCATTATCTTTTTCCCCATTACCGTCAGCCTGCTTCAAGGGTTAAAAAGCTGTGATCCAGAATTTATAGTATTGTTCAGGTTAATGGGAGCGCCTTTTCATAAAACACTGACAATGCTTTACTGGCCCTGGGCTCTGCCTCATTTCTTTGCAGGACTTAAAGTCGGGGTAAGCGTGGCTACCATCGGGGCGGTAATAGGTGAATGGGTTGGGGCACAAAAGGGACTGGGTTATCTTATGATCCAGTCCAATGCCAGGCTTCAGGTGGATCTGGTTTTTGCAGCCATACTCTGGCTTACGATCATGGGAGTTCTCATGTGGTATCTTGTAGCATTTTTTGAAAAAAAGATTATTAAATGGAAATTGCAGTAAACTTTTGGGAATGATTTTAACATCGGCCATTGTAGGGGCACCCCACTGTGGGTACACTTCACCGTACCACCATGGTGGGTTGCCTCTACAAATAATGACTGAAATTGAAACCAAACCCAAATTTTCCAATAAACCGGCATGGCCGGAGCATATTTTTTACCCGGCCACAAAGAAGATTGAAAGTCTTTAAAAAACAATCCTTTACGGAGACTTTCATATGAAATTAAAAAAATGAAATTCCAAAAAATCATAAAGGAAAAAATTATGAAAAAAAGAATATTCACATTTATTATTACATTGTTTATTTTGTGCGCCCCACTGGCCCAGGCAGGACAGAAACTCACACTTATGCTGGACTGGTTTCCCAATGTGGATCATCTGCCCATATTTGTGGCCCAGGAAAAGGGATATTTTTCCCATCAGGGAATCGAGGTTCAAATCATAAGCCCATCTGAGACCTCTGATGCACTTAAACTTTCGGCATCGGGCAATGTTGACATGGCGGTATCCTATCAGCCCCAGACTATAATGGCTGCGGGCACAGGACTTGATATCAAGGTGGTGGCTCCCCTTGTAGTACATCCTTTAACTACCCTGCTCTTTCTTGAGGGCAAAGGCATAAAAACCCCCTCGGATCTTTCCGGTAAAAAAATAGGTTATACTGTTCCAGGACTCATGGATGTCCTTTTAAAAGCCTTTGCCTCCATCAACAATATTAAAGACTATACAGCTGTCAATGTGGGCTTTACCATTCTTCCATCCCTTGCAGCAAACAAAGTAGATGCAGTCATGGGACCCTTTAAGACCTATGAAACAGTAGGCATGGCCAGCCACGGTCATAAGGCTGGATTCTTTGAGCTGGAAAAATGGGGAATTCCCGATTATGAAGAACTGATATTTGTCTGCGGCAAAAAAGCCCTGACAAAAAAATCAGAGGCTGTCAAAGGCTTTGTCAAGGCCCTTGAAAAGGCCCTTGACTACACAAGAAAAAATCCTGAAGATGCCCTGAAAACCTATCTGTCTGCTGTTCCAGAAGCTGACAGGGAAATTGAAACAAAGGCATTTGAACTCACCAGGCCGTACTTTGCCTTAAATATGAGCCATGATCTTGAAAAATGGCAGGCATTTGCAGATTTTGCCCTTAAATACGGACTGATTGAAAACAGGGTGGATGCGGCAGGGCTTATTCATACCTGGTAAAGGAAAAAACAATGAAAATCACACCATCAGATATATGGGAAGATATTAAAAAAATCAAAGACAAATCACCGTTGATACATAATATCACCAACTATGTAGTCATGAACAATACGGCCAATGCCCTTTTAGCCCTTGGAGCATCCCCGGTCATGGCCCATGCCGGGGCTGAAGTGGAGGATATGGCAGATATTGCCCAGGCCCTCGTCATCAATATCGGTACCCTTAGCGATTCATGGATAAATTCCATGTTCAAGGCAGCCAAAAGGGCCGGGCAGAAACATATTCCCATTATCCTGGATCCCGTGGGCGCTGGGGCAACAAAATATAGAACAGGCACTGCCAGAAATCTTATCCAGGAATCTTATCCAGACATTATACGGGGAAACGGCTCCGAAATCATGGCTCTTTGCCAGGAGGAGATCGGCACCAGGGGCGTTGACAGCAGCAGCGCCTCGGTAATGGCAATTGATTCAGGCAGACACCTCAGCAGAAATTTTGGCTGCGTGGTCTGCATAACAGGCAAAAAAGATTATATTGTGTCAGATAAAGACATCATTCAGATAGATAACGGCCATGATATGATGCCAAGAGTAACCGGCCTGGGATGCACAGCATCTGCTCTGTGTGGAGCCTTTGCCGCGGTAAACCCTGAATATCAAAGGGCAACGGCCCATGCCATGGCTGTCATGGGCATTGCAGGAGAAATAGCCGCAAAAACGGCAAAGGGCCCTGGAAGCCTTCAGGTAAATTTTATTGATGCCCTTTACCTGTTATCCGAAGATCAGATCAGGGAAATCTTTAAACAGGAAAATTGTTGAGCCATGGGAAACATTATGACCAACGGTTCGATCATTTTTGCATAACCTATTGAATTTACTCACATGTAAAAATCGTCCTCTGAAAAATCAGAGTCAGATTTTATTTAGATTACAGCATGTTATGAGATCAATTGGACCGAGGGTTATGACTGACAGGAACAGGAGAAAATATAATGAAATCTTATTTCAAGGCATTGACCATAGCAGGGTCAGACAGCGGTGGAGGAGCCGGTATCCAGGCAGACTTAAAAACCTTTTCAGCATTGGGATGCTTCGGTATGTCCGTCATCACAGCCCTGACTGCCCAAAATACCCGGGTTGTCACAGGTATTTTCCCGGCTCCGGCAGAATTTATAGGTCAACAAATTGATGCGGTCATGGAGGATATAGGCACCGATGCCGTTAAAATAGGAATGCTTCACTCCCCGGATGTCATCGAAACGGTGGCAGATAGATTATCTCAATGGCAGTGCCCCAATATCGTACTGGATCCTGTCATGGTTTCAAAAAGCGGTGACAAACTGCTTTTAGGCGATGCTGTCCATGCACTGAAAAAAAATCTCATTCCCATGGCCTCCATCATCACGCCCAACCTGCCGGAAGCATCGGTTCTGTTAGAGCGCAGCATCACTGACATTAAAGACATGCCCCAGGCGGCAAAAGATATTGCCGATCTCGGCTGCGCCAATGTCCTCTTAAAAGGCGGACATCTTAATAATGAGAGCAGCTCTGATATTCTTTATCAAAAGGATGGGGAGAGGATGACGGAACTGCCCGGCATACGAATCAACACGCCCAACTCTCACGGCACCGGCTGTACCCTGTCCTCGGCCATCTGCGCCGGCCTTGCCAGGGGTGTCGAGCTTAAAACTGCGGTAACAAACGCCAAGGCATATATCACAGAGGCACTTAAAGCAGGGGCAGAGTATAGCATAGGCAGGGGCCATGGGCCTGTGCACCATTTTTACGCATTTAAAAACAATTTTAGAATCAGGTGAAGCGCATAGCAATATTTTTTTAAAGGGACCATTTTTTTTAAAAGGGACCATTTTCATTAATCGGAGAGTGGTCTTTTTTTGTTGGAAAAATTGAGATAATCCCAAAACAGCCTTGGGGATTGGGTATATAACTGGAAACCTAAAAAACGAAAAATAAAAAAGGCTTAGAAATCTCTCTCTAAGCCTTTGCTTTTACTATCTTTTTTATATGGAGGCGGCTTCCGGATTTGAACCGGAGAATAACGGCTTTGCAGGCCGTCGCCTTACCACTTGGCCAAGCCGCCTTTATACTATTTAACTTTATTTTAACTGGAGCGGGAAACGGGATTTGAACCCGCGACTTCGACCTTGGCAAGGTCGCACTCTACCACTGAGTTATTCCCGCTCAATCAAATAACAGAAAGATTTATATACTGAAGAAAAAATTTTGTCAACAACAAATTCAAATCTGATTATATAATAAATTACTCCATTGCAGTGACTCGTAACTTCTCATTATGTCAAAAGCTCAAATTGCAGCATTAGGCAGTATATTTTTGCGACTTCGTTTCATACACGCCGAAACTCGACAACCGCCTTAAGGCCTCCGCAAAGGAATAAGGTTTCAATAACTGCCATGGGCAGCCCAGAGTTTCTACCCTGTTCTGCCCACAACGAACCATGAAAGTCATCCGCGGTTTATGAAGACTTTCATATAAATCTTTAAACATAATTGTCATTTATCATATTTTGCAATACAAATATGTAGCAACTTATCACTATCAATCAATAATCAATACCAACGCATTAGATTTTATATATTTATAATTATTGACAAAAATTGTATTTATGCCCTTAAAAAAAACAGTGGCATGTAAAGTGCAAAATAGTGCCATGTAAAAAAATTAAGGAAAATACCTAATATAAGAAGGTATGTTAAGGAGCATCTGTCCTGAATGGTTAATTGAAAGTAGGAAAGCTCAAGACAAATAAAGGCGGCTTTCTTTTGAAGATAACCCCCTGCTGGATGAGAATGATGTTTCTATTCTGGTTATAACGGATTGATTTTTAGGAGATAAAAAAGATGAAAAAAGGAATTGTTTTACCAGCATTAATTGTACTGTTAATCGGTTGGTCAGCAGCCCCTGCAATTGCAGCAGACGTCACCGCTGCAGTTGATATTAATTCCGCCTATGTATGGAGAGGGCAAACATTTAACGATGGTCTTGTGATTCAGCCCAGCGTGGATGTCGCCCAAGGTGGTTTTGGATTCAATGTGTGGGGAAATATAGATGTTGATGATTATGATAACAGCCTGGATGAGGGAGAATTTTCGGAAGTTGACCTGACATTGTCCTATGGAGCCACCTTTGGTATAGTAGATGTGGGTATAGGATGGATTGAATACCTTTTCCCAACTACGGATATGGGCGGGGCTCCTGGCACACGCGAGTTCTATGTAAGTTTAGGAACCGCACTTCCTGCAGGCTTTTCAGTGAGCCTGGATTATTATTATGATTTTGATGAGGTTGAGGAATTTTATACGGTCTTAGGTTTGAGTTATAGTTATGAAATTAATGATAAAACAAGCATTGAAGCAGGTGGTTCAGTAGCCTATGCCGGAGACGAGTACTGCGGCGATGCAGATGCAGGATTTTATGATTATTCCCTTTCCTTCTCATTGGGCTATGCAATCACTGACGCTGTAAGCTTGGGTGTCAGTCTTGTTTATGTGGATGCAATCGATGATGACAACCTGGTGGATATCGATGAAGGCGGGCCCCTTGACGTAAAAACTTATGGCGGAGCCAGCATTTCCTATGCATTTTAATGCTTGACGCACTAGGTTCTGTTGACATTTGCTATAAATGCCTGATTATACGCAAATATTCGGTAAACCCCGTCTTAAGACACAACATATGGTGTTTATAGGCAAAAAAGATGAGGGGTATACCAATATATTGTATGGCATACGTGGTTTACCGAATGCTTACGCATTATACAGGCCCTCAAAATTTTAGAAATCAATGCAACATATTGATTTTATTGTACGTGGCTTTGAAATGTCAACAGAGCCTAAAATTTATGAAATTATTTTTCTGAAAAACTATAGTGTTATTTCTATGGTACTTGAAACGGTGTGAGCCCTGTGCCAGGATTAGGAGCGATATCTATAAACCCAGGCATGGAATCCGTTGATTGTGACTTGTCCCCCTTTATGATCCCTCTATCCAGCAAGATATTGCCATAGGCACAGCTTGGCTCAGGGATCAGCGTGCAGGCATGGCAGGCAGCAAGATTCAGAAAATCCGGGCCCTGGCCCTCATGCTCAGAACATACCGGATCCAGGGAACACCAATCGACATGATCAAACACATTGATGATAAGCTTTAAAAAACGTAGTGGGTCCGCCAGCTCGGAAAGGCCCCCAAGGGAGCCTTCGACATCCGGGACCGCTACATAAACAAGAATGCCGGCCATTGGATTTTTTCCTGATTTACTATAAATCCGCTCCTTTAATGAGGCTGCCGGATATCCGGATTCTGCTTCTAATTGTCTTATAAGGATGTGGGCCAGGGTATGCAATAGGACAAATCTGGGGGTGACTGAAATTGAAGGCTCAAAGCTGCGCCCAGATCTTTTAAATCTACGCTGAATGGGGAGTATCCTGGATAGGACCGGCGGTATTTTCTCCCAGATTTGTAAAATATTTTCTTCAAGTGTAAAAAAAATACCTTCGCCGTATAGCTCAAGCGCGGGAAGCCAGCTTTCTTCTCCAGTTATATCAGGCGGGACAAGTTCACCTCCCAGCCTTTGAAAGCCCTTAAGAACAAGTATCTCTTTGAGGCGATCCACAGCTACCAGCCGGTCTATGACATTAACAATCCCCAAGTGCCTGGAGTCTTTTTTCAGATTTTTTCCCAGGTCTTTCAACCCTTTGGTATGGTGTTTTGTCACAAAATCTTCATCGTCAAAAAGGTTGGGGATCGGTTGGATCAAGGCCTGGTATTCTGTTTCTAACAAAAGACCAGGAGTCGTATGGCGGCCGTAAAGAGGATAACCGCTTTTGATTTCCATGATGGCTTCATCTACTTCAGCCTTGGTGCATTGAAATTCATCTGCAAGCCGTCCCAGAAGACTTTTTTTCTGGAGCGGATTCATATTCCGGTCGATCTCCCGGCGTCTATGGGAGTTCACATAAAGACGATCCACCACTGTGCCCCTGCGTATGCGAGATTCCGGCGGGATGACAAGGGCGTTCAGGTTTACAGGACTGTGGATACGGGTATCGTTTATATCCAGCACCTGAGCCAGCTCAGATTCAGGGGTCTGTTTATCCTGATGTTCGGAATCACCGGTTGTATTCGCCACTCCTTCCAATATCCAGGGCTGCCTGCGTAATTTTCCATAAAGCAGCATTATGGGGAGCTTGAATTTAAATTTAATATTACATCTCTCACAGAACAGTTCATATCTTGATCCTTGCCTGTTTATGAGCCTGATATAGGAATCGTTCCAGTCCATACGGCATTGCCGCTGGCCCTGGGTAACCGGGCGTGAGTGTGTTAATCTATGCCATGGCACATCCGACATATGCCCATCCGGGTGTACAAACACCCAGGATACCTGTTCAAGCTCCGGGGCCTTGTCACATTTACCGCACCTTGGCATGCCCTCTGACTGGTTACGCCAGGGTTTGCAATAAAGGCTGCCGCATTGGGGATTTGGACATCGCATCCACGAGGGAAAAGGCACAGCCGGAATACAGGCTCCATCAACCAAGCCATTGCCCAGCTCTTTTGCAATCGGGGGTTCGCGAAGCTCCTTGTCGATTCCCAGGGCACTGCGAACCTGGTCAACATAGGTAATAAGGCGGGCAGCAACCCTGCCGTTTCGATCCGTCCATTCTCTAATATCCTTTGGAGTCATAAGATATTCGGGGCCGCGTATGATGGAGCCCGGGGAGCAGGATCCAAGGACATGGGATAAACGGACGGATATGTATTTATTTTTCATTATTACAGCAGCTTTAACAGGGCATTGTTTTCAACATTGCGCATGGATTGAAGGGTCGCCCATAAGCCTTTGATTTTATCGTCATGGCTATGCAGCAACCGGTCCTTGTTGTTGATTCTTCCAGGCGCGGTATAATTAAGATTACGATTTACGGATTGGCAATGCTTAACCGTATCCCTCCAGTCCCGGGCAAGTTTTTCAATGTGACGATGGACTGCCTCTGCTCTTTCCTCATCCGCCAGCCGGCAGCATTGTTTCAACAATTCAATTATCTGCCTTGTTGAGGGTTCATCCGGATCGAACAGTTCTGCATGTTCATTCTTGAGCATGTGGGGACAGCCGTGGCGTACAGCAATGACCAATGCGGCATGAAGGGCACGGCGCCTTGCCTGAAAGGTGTATGGTGTGATACTTGTGGGTTCCACAAATCGATAAAAGGATTCATGATATGGCCGGAAATTTTCGTAATGGGAGAGGCTGCGGGCCTGGTCCCGGTAATAATTTATAAAGACTATACCCGGAACATCGCTTCTTCCCACCCGGCTGCCGGCCTGGATGTATTCTGCCGTCGTAAGGGGCTGGCCGTTAATAATCATCATGGCAAGACGCGGAACATCAAGGCCGACGGAAATCATATTGGTGGCAAGTACCGCATCAAGGCAATCTTCCTTATCCCTGGTAAATTCAAGGCGTAAGAAGGTCTTTGCGTTCTCTTCGGCACTGGATACACTTGTCAACTGTGCGATATTACCGGGTTCACGGCTGACAGACCTTTTATTTTCTGCTGCCTCCTCCTTCAAGCGGTTAAAATAATCCCGAACATCAATATTAAAGGAATTATGGCTGTTTCCTACCCCTTTGAGGCTGCCGTGATATATCACCAGGGTCCACCAGGCCTCCAGTAAATTATCACGATCAATCTGTCCTTTATGGAAAACAATTTCAGGTGCTGCCAGCAGTATTGATGCCAGGGGGGCCATACATTTTTGACGGTTGAGCATAGGTGCGAAATACCCCATGTATAAACGACCAGGCCTGGTTTCAAGGGAAACGCTTTTTGAGAAATATGAGTCATCGCAATTTAATCCAGGAGGTGGGAATACAGCAAGGTTTTTGCCGTAGAGCCTTCTTACCTGCTCCTTTGCCATGCGGATGGTGGCAGTGGATGCAATGTATTTGGGATAAATCCCCCTCTTTATTAATACCGTATTTAAGGCAGCCTCATAAATTCCTGCAATGGAACCAAGGGCGCCTGAGATAAGATGCAGTTCATCCTGTATGATCAGTTCCGGCGGGCGATTATGGGTCATGCCGAAAAATGCGTTTGTCCTCTCTTCCCAGGCCAGTCTGGCAAATTTATCTATGGTTGCGATTAAAAAGGTCGGTGGATTTGCATAAAGCTCCTCATCAACAACGTTACACGGGATTTCCCCTGAAGCATAACCTCCAAAATCACAGGATGGATTGGTGCATAAAAATCTAAATTTTAAGCGTGCAGCATGGTAGTTATCCGGAGCCTTGAATGGCTTGCGGCACCAGGGGCAGCTATCCAGGACAAGCTTTGCCGGAGGTGACCCATCGGCCAGGGAGGATTTGCTTACCAGCTCCAATGCGGTTTTGTATGTGTTGGGACTTGTTGCCATGCCTACCCACATGCCTATGGATATGGGTTCATCTCCTAATTCTTTTTTTTCCCGGCGTATCAACTCAAGGGCGCATATCATCCTGGTGGCACGAAGATATTGCTGGGAAGTCAGAAGACGGAGGGTATAGCGCATCAATACGGATGTGCCGCCTCCGGAAGTCGGGTTAGTCAAACGGCGCCAGGCGATTACAAAGGCAACAAGCCCAAGATATGCTTCGGTTTTCCCGCCTCCTGTTGGAAACCAGATCAGATCCACAATATCCCTCTCAAGACAGCTCTCGTTTATGGAAGACTCCAGTACCGTCAAGATGAAAGCCAACTGAAATGGACGCCATCTGTAGTGATTTTTCTCCCGCTTTTTACCAAGGCTTTTGTCGCTCTGGTACATTTGAAGGAGCATGGCTTGGTTGGCAAGTGCAAAGGCATGTGCTGCGTGTTTGTCTTTTCTGAGAAGGGCAGTGCCCCGTTTCATACGATCCAAAGCCTTGTCCATGTGCCCCACAATCCTTAATGCTGTCTCCTTTTCCAGCCCTGATAGAGAATTTGTTTCTCTTTGTCTGTCCAGCACCCAGTTTTTATATTCATCAACAAAGTGATCCAGTTCCCTGGTGCATTGTTTTACCTGGCTCCTGCAATTGGACAGGCGGGCGATACTCAGGACCTTGTTATCCCTTCCACCCGCATCCGCGGTAACCTGGGGAACCTCGACCGCCGGTATGAACTCAATCCTGATTTCATTTACCCGGCCATTTCTTGATGACCAGTCCACTGCCGCGCCATGTCCTATGGCATATATAAGGTGATGCCTGTATTGAAGTTCAAGCTCCTGTTCCTCTTCACTTAAAAGGTTCTGATCCACTTTTGGATACTCTCCTGCCTCCCCCCTATCAAGGAAGCAACTTAATCCCACCTCAAAAAGTGAAAGTTCATTCTTTTTATTGAACAGATATTCAACATTTTCATCCAGTGAAAGCCTTTTGGAATTATAAAGTGAGATTGTAACGATCCAGCCGCCGGCATAGGGCCTTAAAAGGGCATCAAGCTGGGCATGTTCTTGAAGGACTGATTCCCTTAATCTTAGAGGAGTCTTGCTTTTTTCATCCTTTATTAAATCCCCGGCCTTAATATTTATTCCATGACCTTCTTCAGGGCAAAGCTGCACCCGTTTCCATTGATTTACAATGAATCGACCTCTTTCATCATGTCTTTCCTCTCTCTCATACCGAACAGCAAAGCATTGAATCTGGAATTCAAGATCTTCTCCCCGGGCAAAAAAGGAAAATCCAACGGAAGATGGAGGCATGTATCTGTATTTTTTCTGTGCTGCTTCACGAGCTGTTTCTGTGGAGTGTGCATCGGCTGAATCGTCATGCAGTAAGAATGGCTCATCTTCTTGGGATTCAACTTCAGAAGCAGGATCGATTCCCTTACCTCCTTCAACTATGGGAAAGAGCATGCCTGTCTGATACCTGTCAATGGGGTTTATCCCATTCAGGATTTCCTGGTTGGAAGCAGGCCCTGTTAGCTGGGATTTTACCCACTCTATGAAATTTTTTCGATACTTAGAGTAATCCATGTGAAATGCCTGAAAATTAACCTATTATGGAAGACTATGGGGGCAGATATAGAATCTGCCCCCTACTTTCTATAATAAACGCATCTGTAGCTATTTGTTAAGCCCATTATAACTTAAAAAAGGGTGTTTGAAACGTTTGGTTGTGCATTTTATTAATCAATTTCAACTGGTTCGAGTAGAAGATTGAGGCCTCGTAATACTTCTGTAAAACGTTTTTTTGATAGGATGCCAATTTTTTCAGACAAATCACTTTTGTTTACAGTGAATATTTGGGTGATATTGACAACACTTTTCTTTGGAATATTAGCTTCGCCTTGTTTGAGAGTAATATTCCCAGGTGCCTTTCCTCTTTTTAGGTTTGATGTAAGAGCGCAAACAACGACTGTATTAATTCGACTATGATTGAAAAGATTGTTTTGGATTACAAGATGAGGGTGCCGATAGCCGGGTTCTGAGCCACGTGGTTCCCCAAGATCAATCCAGTAGACTTCGCCTTGTTTTACCATTGATCTTCCACCAGCTCTTTATGTTTGGAATGCATTTTTTTCACTAAAGAGTCGGCTTGATGGTCGTTGTATGCTTCATTTAATTGTTTTAGTATTTCAATATTTTGATGACGCTGTATGTACTCTTTAGCTGCTTGTGAAAAAATGTAACTTCTCGAAACATTAAGATTCTTCGCAAGAATATTTATCTTTTCAAAAACAGGCTCTTCGATAGAAATAGCAGTTTTTATTTTTGGCATATTAAGTCCTCCACTGTTTGCTAAAGTATAACAATCGGTATAAGAAGAATCAATACTTTTGTATTCTGTATAGTTTCGGTAGCACAACAATGTAGAAGCATTGATTTCCGACGGGAAAGGCGGCATTTGGATCGATAAAGGCCCTGTCAAAATTTTGTTCATTTCTTTGGAACCAGGAAAGTTAGTTTTTAATTGCTTTCTAATTGAGCCTCTGATATTTTTTCTATTGTTTTTAAGTTCAGTTTCAACACCCTTTATAAGTTGTCTGTTAGCTTTAGAAGATTAAGCCATATATCCAAAGGGTATATGGACAAATATTTTTAAAAGAATAATAAATTTAAGGAGATACATATGGGAAACCCGTCTGGTGTTACGCTTTTCAGTGGAGGGCACAGGGGTGCGGAAGCAGAGTTTGGCATGCTTGCTGAACAATTTGGAGTTACTGAAGTCAATTTTTCCTTTGAAGGACATAAAATGCAGCGGAGTGCCGGTCTTGTGATTCTTTCAGATGAGGAACTGAAAAAGGGCAATGTCAGTATGGACATAGTGTCTGCACGCCTGGGGAGAAAATTTTCCAAGGTAGATAAAATCAGAAAGGTCATTCAGTCTATTTTTCACATGGTGAACAAGGGCTATCAGGTGTTTGTCGTGGGCTGGATTCTCCCGGATAATACAGTAAAAGGCGGTACCGGCTGGGGGGTTGAACTTGCAAAACTTTTTAACAGACCCCTTTTTGTATATGAGCAGGACCGCAACGTCTGGTTTTCATGGATAGATAATTCCTGGCAGGAGGTAAGTCCGGTTATCAGCCATAAGACCTTTGCAGGGACAGGTACCCGTAATTTGACACAAGATGCAAAATCTGCTTTAAAAACTCTTTTTGAAAGATCCTTTGCCGGTGAATAGAACTGATATATAAGAATGTTATCTGACCCATGATTTAAGGTTACCTGGATGAACATGATGAAAAAATCCTGTTTAATCCATTAATCATGGGAATCATGGTTCAGACAGGTGGGTAATTTAGAACCAAACCCGGATTCCTAATACCCCCATGATTGCTGATTCATCACAACGATAAATGAAAATCATTTTGTTTCAGTATATTATGGAGACTTTCTAATAAAAAGCAATTTCAGATGAACTCATGCTGTAAGGAGTATTTTGGGAGGGATTGATGGAGAATCTTCTTGTAACGGGTGGCTGCGGATTTATCGGCTCCAACTTCATCCGTTATTTGTTTAAGGAATCCGGTTTTACCGGCAGAATTATTAATGTGGATAAATTAACCTATGCCGGCAATCTTGAGAGCCTCGAAGATATCCGGAAAACTTTTATGAACAGGTATGTTTTTGAAAAAGCAGACATATGTGATATCCAGAATATGGAGCGGATTTTTAAAGAATATAAAGTAGATGCCGTGTGTCATTTTGCGGCAGAATCCCATGTGGACCGCTCCATTGCATCTCCAGAGGTTTTTATTGATACCAATATTAAGGGAACCTTCAATCTTCTGGAGTGTGCGAGGCTTTGCAGGAATGATTTTCTGCTGTTTCACCATGTCAGCACAGATGAAGTTTACGGCAGCCTTGGTAAAACCGGATTTTTTACGGAAATGACACCCTACTCGCCAAACAGTCCCTATTCGGCATCCAAGGCATCTTCTGATCACCTTGTAAGAGCCTATCATACCACCTATGGACTTCCCATAACTTTGTCCAACTGCTCCAATAATTACGGCCCATTCCAGTTCCCTGAAAAGCTTATTCCCCTGATGCTGCTGAATGCTATTGAGGGAAAACAGCTTCCCGTTTACGGAGACGGGACAAATATAAGGGACTGGCTCTATGTGAGGGACCACTGCATCGGCATCTGGATGATCATGCAGGGGGGGAAAACAGGAGAATCCTACAACATAGGCGGGGAATGCGAGCTTTCCAACTATGAAGTGGTTGAGCAGATATGCAATATTATTGACAGTACCGGTAAAACCTTTTCTGGTTTACACTCATCTAAGGAATTGATAGAGTTTGTAAAGGACAGGCCTGGGCATGATTTCAGGTATGCCATTAATTGCGCCAAAATTAAAACCGAGCTTGGCTGGAAACCAGAGGAATCCTTTGAAACAGGTATTGAAAAGAGTGTTGCATGGTATCTTAATAATATGGACTGGGTTAAGAGAATTAAAACAGGTGAATATCTTAAATGGATTGATGATCATTATTCTTAAATAACTGCCATGGGCATACCAGGATGCTTTGAAAGGATAAAAAATATGAAAGGAATTATTCTTGCGGGAGGCTCGGGAACAAGGCTTTACCCCATTACAAGGGCTGTCAGCAAGCAGTTGGTGCCTGTGTATGATAAACCAATGATCTATTATCCCCTGTCTGTGCTCATGCTTGCCGGTATCCGGGAGATCATGATTATCTCAACTCCCGTTGACCTGCACCGTTTCAGGGATCTCTTTGGGGACGGCTCGGCTATAGGACTTTCCATGTCCTACAAAGAACAGCCTGAGCCGGGAGGTATTGCCCAGGCATTTATTCTGGCAAAATCCTTTATTGGAGAAAGCAGCGTAACCCTGATATTAGGGGACAATATCTTTTACGGCAGCCAGTTGCAGTCAGTTCTTAAAAATGCCGTTAAAATGGAAACAGGTGGATTGATTTTCGGTTATCCTGTAAAGGATCCCCAGCGTTACGGAGTTGTTGAGTTTGATGAATCCGGCAGGGTCATGGGCATTGAGGAAAAACCGGAGAAACCAAAATCAGGTTATGCTGTTCCGGGCCTGTACATCTATGATAACGAGGTTATTGATATTGCAGCTTCATTAAAACCATCGGCCAGGGGAGAGCTGGAGATAACCGATGTTAACAATGTTTATTTAAAAAAAGGGCAATTAAAGGTAGAACTCCTGGGCAGGGGCTTTGCCTGGCTTGACACCGGTACCCATGAGGCCCTTCAGCAGGCATCTGCCTATGTCCAGGCTGTACAGAACCGCCAGGGTTTGAAAATAGCCTGTATTGAGGAAATTGCATTCAGGCTGGGATACATCACTGCCTCCGACCTTGAAGCTCTTGCAGCAGAAATGCTTAAAAATGATTACGGCCAGTACCTGATGAGGCTGGTTCATGAAAAAAGATCTGCCAGGGAGTTTATTTAATGGGATTTCATGTAAGAAAAACAGTGCTTGGTGGAATACTTGTACCAGGGGGCCTTATTTGATGGGATTTAACGTGAAAAAAACTGTGCTTGACGGGGTACTTGTCATAGAACCGGCAGTATTTGATGATGACAGGGGATTTTTTCTTGAGACATGGCAAAGAGATAAATATGCAGAGGCTGGAGTGAAGGCTGATTTTATCCAGGACAATCATTCCCGCTCCCAAAGAGGAGTAATACGGGGCCTTCATTATCAACTGAAACATTCCCAGGCAAAGCTGGTGTATGCTGTTCGGGGGTGCATCTTTGATGTGGCTGTGGATATAAGACGGGGCTCTCCTACCTTTGGCCAATGGACAGGATGTCTTTTGTCCGATGAAAACCATCGCCAGTTGTTTGTGCCGGAGGGCTTTGCCCATGGATTTTCCGTCTTGAGTGATTATGCCGATGTGACCTATAAATGCTCGAATTTTTATGCCCCTGGAGATGAGTACGGTATTTTGTATAATGATCCTGATCTTAATATTACCTGGCAAGTGGATTCTGCCATTGTTTCAGATAAGGATTTGAGCTACCCTTTTTTAAGGGATATATCGTTATCAAACATACCTGAAGGATAAAAACTCAATATGAATCATTTTTATCCTTGACTTAAGCGGTAATGCCCAATATTCATTTAATGGTTAATATTTAGAGTTTTATGTGGTAAAAAATAACCAATACTATATTAATAAGCCTGCGAATTTTATTATGCTTACAAAAACCGCATTGAGTAAAATCAAACGCTCTGATAATCTTCCTAAATTGCCCCAGGTGATACTGAACCTTATTGAAGCCTGTAATAAAAATGAAACAAGCACCACGGAACTGATAGAGATAATCTCTGCAGATCCTGGGTTGACGGCCCGTTTAATGAGCATTATGGGTTCTGCCCACATTAATATTAACCGGGAAATCAAGAGCATTGAAACCGCAGTGGTATATCTTGGAATCAATACCATAAGAAATCTGGCCATCAGTATGGCCATGATGCAGGTCTTTGATGCACCGAAAAAAATACCTGAATGGAATATGAATGCATTCTGGTATCACTCCTTTAGCTGCGCCATAATTTCAAGGAAAATTGCAGAAAGAACAGGAGATGTTAATCCGGAAGAAGCTTTTCTGGCAGGCCTTATGCATGATATTGGAGCCATGCTTCTTTTCTCAACATTTCCCGAAGAATACGCATCGATCCTTGCAGGATATGAAACCGAAAAAGATATCATCGAAGCTGAAAAAGAAAAGTTTAAAATGAGTCGTTTTGAAGCAGGTGCCTGGCTGTGCAGTCAGTGGGATTTAAATCCTCTGGTGTGTGATGCCATACTTTATGTGAACGAAACTAAAGAAAGCATTGCATCTGCCCTTCCCCTTGTGAGAATAGTATTTGCAGCCAGCAGACTGGCTGATTTTGATCCTGATGATACAGGTGAAGAGCTTCTTATTATGGCCGGGATGGATCAAGATGAAGCAGAGCAGCTTTTTGTGGATGCTGAAGAAGAAGTGAGTGTTCAGGCCAGAAATCTTGGTATTAAAAAGCCTTTATTAAACCATAAAGCTTCTCCTTCCATTTCAGAGGATATTTTCCGTCAATTGACTGAAGATTCCCTGAAACTCAAGGTAAAAGGTGCTTCATTCATCTATGGAACCATTGAAAACCTCTTGTATGCAGGAACAGAGCAGGAGATTTTAAATGCCGTTGATACCGGTATAAAGATACTTTTTGGTGCCCAAAGGCTGTTTTGTTTTTTACATGATGAGGAACGGCAACTGCTGATAGGGCGGGCCCATCCCGATGATAGAAAAAAAACGATTATAAACAGCATTGCGGTTCCATTTACCAACGGCAAAAGCCTGCTTATCAAGTCCTTGGTGGACAGATCTGCCGTAAATTCAATTAATCTGGACATGCAGGAACAGGCAGCCATTTCAGATAGCCAGATTCTAAGACTGATGGAAACTAAAGAGATGTTCTGCTTTCCCATGCTTGCCGGAAAAAAACCCCTTGGAGTAATAATAATAGGCGTATCTGAGGATTGTGCCCAGGATATGATCAGGCACTCCAGCGTCATTGAGATGATTTCACAACTTGCAGCCGTCTGCCTTGATAATATCGGCTATCGCAAGAGTCGAAGCACGGATATGCAAAACGAGAGGGTAAGAGCTGCTTCTGAAACTACCCGTAGTATTATTCATGAAATAAATAACCCCCTTGGTATAATAGATAACTATTTAAATATTCTCAGCCTGAAGCTTCCGAATAAACACCCGGCACAAAATGAGCTGAAGGTTATAAATGAAGAAATCGATCGGATAGCCACCCTTCTTACCCAGCTTTCAGATTGCGCCGCTCCTTTGAAGGATAAAATTGAATCTGTTGATATAAATGCTCTTTTTACCTCAATCCTTGAAATCCTGAAAAAAACAATGCTGGTGCCCAGGGGAATTGAGGCGGTATTTAATCCCGATATGAATCTGCCCCCAATAAAAACCTGTAAAAACGGAGTTAAACAGATTTTCATTAATCTTTTGAAAAATGCTTCCGAAGCAATGGAACAAGGAGGCAGGATCGATATAATTACAAGACGTATCTCGGGATCTGAAAAAATTATGATTGATGAAAAAAGAAAAATACCAGGCAGGCTTGAAATAATTATAAAGGACAATGGGCCTGGAATCCCCGACAACATAAACAGCCGTCTTTTTGAACCCTGCAATAGTTCAAAAAAAACAGGACATTCAGGGCTTGGACTCTCCATTGTCAAAAATATTGTAAATAGAATAAACGGAAAAATTGAATGTAAAACAGCACCGGGAAGAGGGACTGTTTTTAGAATAATTCTGCCTGTTTCCTGAACAGGCATCAATCTTGATGAGAGTTGGTCTAAAATGGATACTTTAAAAATATTAGTTATAGATGATGAACTCAGATTTTGTGAAACCATTCGCGTCTTCCTGACTATGAAAGGATTTCACGTAGAGGTTGCCCATTCAGTTGAAGAATCCATTAGCCTTGCGCAAAAAAATGACTTTGATCTTTTTCTTGTAGATAAGCAGATGCCTGGCCAGGATGGATTTGTATTCATGGATTATACAATGGTCCACCACCCTGGCGTGCCATTTATCATGATGACGGGAAAGGCCAGTATTGATTCAGCTATTTTAGCTTTAAAAAAGGGAGCCTATGATTATCTAAGAAAACCTTTCAAGTATGAAAAACTTATGAATACCGTAAATAACGCCCTTGCCCAGAGAAAACTTGAAAAAGAAAATATAAAAATCAACTCAACGCTCCAGGCTGCCCAAAAAAAATACCGGGATATGATTCATAATTCTCCTGATCTGTTTTTCATGCTGGATGAAAATAGCTGTTTTACATTTATTAATAAAACCTTTGAGACCACCCTAGGTTATTGTTTCAAGAATATTAAAGACAAATCCTTGATGGAGGTGGTGCATGAGGAAGATCATGACAAAATACATTTTTTTCTAAATGACAGGCGGTCGAACAAGGGCAGAAGAGCCACCCTGGGTGCGGAGATTCGTATGAAATGTAAGCCGGGTAATCCTTCGGGAAGCCGGCTGGTTGATATTGAGATAAAAAAAAGCAATTGCTCCTTTCATTTTGATGAGGGCAAAAATCATGATGGTGTGGAGCTTTGTATTGTTGGCAGGGATATAAGTTATCGAAAACAGTTTGAAGAGCAGCTTATATACACACAGAAAATGGAGGCTGTAGGCATTCTTGCAGGGGGGGTTGCCCATGATTTCAATAACCTGCTTATGAACATCCAGGGGCAGACATCCATTATTAAAATGGGAATTGATCCTGGCCATCCAGGTTATGAAAAACTTGGTGCCATTGAGAGACATATCAGGAGGGGTTCCAATATTGCGGCACAGCTTCTTAATTTTGCAAGAGGCGGCCACTATGATATTAAGCCTGCCAATATGAATTATATCATAAAAGACACCCTGGAGCTTTTTTCCATTTCAAGAAAGAATATCCGCATTCATCTGGATTTGAAGAAAAAATTGTGGCCCGTTAAGGTTGATGTCTGCCAGATGGAGCAGGTTTTTTTAAATCTCTTCATCAATGCCCATCATGCCATGCCTGATGGGGGAGAGTTGTTCATCAAAAGTGAAAATACTATGCTTGATAATGAATCAGCCGAAGTGATTAATCGTAGATGGGGAAAATATGTAAAATTGACCATCAGGGATACAGGGCACGGCATTGATAAACATCTCCAGAAAAAAATATTTGACCCGTTCTTTACAACAAAGAAACGCTGTGAAGGCACAGGTCTTGGCCTTGCATCCGTATATGGCATCATCAATAAGCATCAAGGGGCAATTCAGGTTGTAAGTGAGCCTGATAAGGGTGCCGAGTTTATAATCTATCTGTATGCTTCCAATAATAGAACCGCGCCTGCTGAAAATCCCGGGAATAAGGACAAACAGCCTTTAATATACAAGACGGAACAGGAGACCGGCACTGGAAAAAACGCGGTTCTTGTAATTGATGATGATCCGGTTATTCTCACCCAATCGGCAGATATGCTTGAAAAAATGGGTTTAAGGGTAATTACTGCAGAAAACGGCATAGACGGGGTACAGAAATATCTTGAAGAACCGGACAATATTTCCCTTGTGGTGCTTGATATGGTAATGCCGGGCTTGAATGGAATAGAGGTGTTTGGCTATATAAAAAAAATAAATCCAATGTCCAAGATATTAATTACTACGGGATACAGAAAAACATGTGAAGTCGATGATTTATTAAAAGATGAATGCAGCTCGTTTCTGCAAAAACCCTATGGAATTGAACAGATGGGTGAAAAGATCAATACCCTGTTGAAACGGGAAGACAGCATTGCACAGCATTCATAAATTTAATGGTTTTGACCATCTTCCGGATGGAAAAAAAACAGGTATGCTGGTTGCAGGGGCCGGGTTCATTACCTTAGAAGATGTCAAAAAAACAGTGGGTGTCCAGAAAAAAAAAGACCAATCCCCTGGAAATAAACCCGGCCGGCTTTTTGGTATGATATTATGTGATTTAAACCTGATCACACCTGTTGATCTTTATTTTGTGCTGGATAACAATAAAAAAGTATATACCATGGAGATGTCTCTTAGCCGTTATGAAAAAATCTCCCATGATCAGATAAGGCTGATCCTTAATGAGCAGAAAAAAGGAGTTTATTCATTTTTTGATCTGGTTTTGAAGCATGGCATTATGTCCCTGAGCTGCCTGCAGCAGAGGGTATTTGAGCTTTACCACATTCCATACCGGCGTGTGAGCCGATTTTCCTATGATCAAGCTGAAAAAAAGGCTTTGACTGCACTGCTTGATATAAACATTTCAGCTCAAAACCTTGTTATTCCCATGGTACGGAAAAACAGCTCCATTATTGTGGGAATTACAAGTCCTGAGAGCCTTATCTTTGTTCGTGAATTAAATATTAAACTTCCCCATTACAGGATTATCCCGGTTTTTATTCCCTTACCCCATTTTAAATCATTGTTTGAAAAGCTGTACCGCCATTTTACGACAGATTTTTTTCCCCCTCAGCAGGTTGCGGTTCAGGATAATGGTGCATCCAACAGGAAGGGAATTAGCCAGGAATCCAAACTTTTATTCAGGTATAAAACCATTCTATGTGATCCGGAAGATGACCAGTTTCTAATTTCGGAATTATACTTAAAATATGAAATGCTGCGCCGGCTAACCGGTAAGAGCCAGCGTGTAAGCCGGCTTGCATCTTTTAACGCATTTATCCGGGAGCGCTTTCAAGCCCTGACATCATATTATTGCTGCAAAAAGCTGGAAATTATTCTAACAGGAGAACAATATAATGTGGAAATTGCAGCAAGACCCGTTGGCAGCCTTCATTTGCCGGTTGACACTTTCTGAATCGATATCCCCATATTCAGGAATTCATACTCAAAAAAGCGTCAACTGGTTTTAAAACATTATGAATGATACCGATCCCTTTATGATAAAGTGATTACATGACACGAGTTATTACAGTGACAAGCGGAAAAGGCGGGGTCGGCAAGACCTCCATCTGCCTTAATCTTGCCCTTACCATGGCTGAAAAAGGTTTTTCTACTGCTGTTTTTGATGCAGACCTTGGCCTTGCAAATATTAATATTTTGACCGGTATTTATCCTGAAAAGCATCTTATGGATGTGATTGATGGCCGATGTGAACTAAAGGATATAATAATCAGAAATTACCAGGGGATTGACATAATTCCGGGAAGCACCGGTGTTGAGAGGCTTGCAGACCTTAACCGCCATTCATCCCATGAATTGATCACATCTTTTTTATCCTTTGCCTCCTATGATTATATTTTTTTTGATACTTCATCTGGTATTTCAAGCCAGGTACTATCCTTTTGCATGGCATCAAATGAGATATATCTGATTATTACAACCCAGCCGACATCCATCACAGATGCCTATTCCCTGCTCAAAGTTTTATCCAGCAATGGCTATGAAAAGTCAGTCCAGGTGATCCTCAATCAGGTGGGTTCTGAAAAAGAGGCCCGGCGTGTTTACACCCAGTTGAATAATACGGCTAAACGGTTTTTATCCATTACCCTGAAGCCCATAGGGCTTGTGGTGGAAGATAAGCATGTGGGAATGGCTGTGGTGGCACAGACCCCTTTTGTAATGCTTTTTCCAGATTCAAAAGCCGCCAGGTGTATTAAAACCATAGCAGATAAAACAGGCCGCCAAGATAATGGACGGGATCTGCCTCTTTCTCTCTTCTGGGATCGCTGCTTTTCTTTTTTATCCAAATCCTTTAAGGAAAGCCCAACCAATGACAAACAAAAAAATGCTCAGTACCCAGAAAAAGAAGTGCTTCAAGATGATTTAAAGGAAAAGCTCGATAATATTGAATCCACTATTTTTGAGCTTGTAGAACAGTTTAACAGCGTGAAGAAGCTCATTGAAGGCAAAGGGGGAAATAAAGCTGTTGTTCTTGATTTTGAATCATGGTTATATCAACACTCAATTGATTTCTGAATGATCTTTGGGGCTAAGTGCGGCTTGCGCATGGCAAGAAACTTGCTTTATATACTTAAAAATTGATATTATATGTACGGCTGTTAGGCGATCTGCATTAGTTAATATACCGAATATTTTTAATCAAATATGAATCTTTATGGTTTCATATTTGGTTGTACGGTAAAATATTTTCTGCAGACTGCCTTACTATTTTTTTAAATTATAATTTTCGGACTTTTTTTGGGCAGCCCCCCCTGTGGTTAGCCTGTCCATTGGGCAAACCCAGGGGGTTGCCCCTACATTATGCAAGAACATTTCTGAAGATAACAAAGTAGAACTATGAATAATCATAATAAAAATCATATATTTTTAAAAAGGAGATATTAAAATGATTCTCATTTCTAATGTAACATACCCTCCGGAAAGCGTCCGTGAAATAACCAAACGATTTCTTACTGCCCCGGTACTGCCTGATTTTTTAAATAAAAAAGGGCCTTATATTTCTTCCTCAACAGAAGGCGGGTTTCATTCCATTACCTTTTACGAGGTAGAAAACTCAAGACTTGCACAAGGTCTCCAGGCTGTAGCCGAAAGCCTTGCCGTATATATAGGCGTGCCAGGATACCGATATGATATTAAACCCTATTTTGAGACAGGAGAGGGGCTGAATATTCTCAATATGTGATGAGTATTTCGTATACTTTCCGGGGCATCATTCATATTCCCTCAAAAATAGTTGACACTTTTTTGAGGAAATTCCCAAAAAATAAGGGAATGCTTTGATAAAGTGTCAACCAGTGAATAAAGGATACCCTTTTGGGCGGCCCAAAAATTATCACCCTCAATATTTTTAGTAAAAGGAATTTGTATGGATAAATCAAATACTCTTGATATTTTAAAAAATGCATTTGTTATTGAAAAAAAAGGGATGAGCCTTTACCAAAAAGCAATGGAAAATGCTCAAGACGATGATATTAAAACCTTTTTTAAGGATATGGTGGCCGATGAGCAAGAACACATGCATATCATTGAAAAACAGTTTAAAGCCTACACGAATAAAGGGAGATTTTTACCCGGAGAATATGATGTAAAACCTTCATCAGAACCTCCTGTTGATATTTTAAGTAAGAAACTAAAGGAAAAAATATCCGGGGCCGGTTTTGAAGCAACAGCCATTACTGCTTCCATAGCCCTTGAACAAAGGGCTGTTGACTTATATTCAAAGCGTGCTGAATCTGCAACCGATCCTGAGGAGAAGAAAATGTATAAATGGCTTGCTGCCTGGGAGGTCACACATTTGAAAAAACTTCAGAAAATTGATCAGATGCTAACAGAAGAAATATGGTTTGATAAGAGTTTCTGGCCATTTTGACAAAAACACTTCATAGAAATCTACAATATAAATCCGCTGATCCATTAATATTATGAAATTGACATTTCCAGAAAATATTAATCCTCAGCTTGAAGGGATTGTACTCTTCAGGCCCATCGCGGCTATATAAAACCAGGAGGGAAAATGAAAAAAATATTTCTGGTGCTTGTTTTTACAGCTTTTTTTTCTGCAGGTGCCTTTTCAGCCGAGTTTGATACTACCGGCAAAGGTCTTAAAATATGGTTTGATACCGGCGGGCCTGTGGGCGGGACATACAACATGGTTGTCTATAACGGGGCAAAATCTGCTGCAAACGATATAGGAGCGGATATAACCTTTGTTTACTCGGACTGGCAGCCTGAAAAAATGATCGATAACTTTAAAAAAGCCATGGCATCAAGACCTGACGGTATTGTGATCATGGGCCATCCAGGTGATACAGCATACGCTCCCTTTGTTGATGAGGCAAGAGCATCTGGTATCTTTGTAACATGTGTAGATACTCCCTTGCCGAAAATTCAGGCGAAATATAAGGCTCAGGGTTTCGGATATATAGGGCCAGACAACTATATCCAGGGACAGATGATGGCATCGGAAACCGTCCATAGGTTTAAACTCAAAAAGGGAGACCGTGCTTTTGTCTGGGGGCTAAAACGCCTTCCCACCAGGGGCCGGCGTGCAATAGGAATAATAGAGGGGCTTGAAAACCAGGGCATTACGGTGGATTACCTTGAGATCTCTCCGGAAATCGATAAAGATCCATCCCTGGGAACACCGGTTCTTACAGGCTACCTTTCATCACACCCGGACTGCAGACTGATGGTTGTTGACCACGGTGCATTAACGGCCCAGATGGAAAATTTCCTCCGGGCCGCTGGGGTAAAACCCGATGAGGTTAATGTTGCAGGATTCAGCCTCTCTCCTGCAACTGCGTCTGCCATAAAAAACGGTTATGTGGACCTTGTGGGCGATGCCCAGCCATTTCTATTGGGATATTTTTCTGTTATCCAGATTGCCCTTACAAAAAAATATGGGTTTTCAGGTCTCTCAATAGATACTGGAGGAGGCTTTATAGACATCAACAACCTTGGTTTGATCGAACCTCTGGCAAAAAAAGCCCTTCGCTAAACTTCATAAAACCCCTGGTATTTTGTCAAATCTAAAAACCAGGGTCTGCCTGATTTCATTTAAATTTAGAAACAAGGCATGCCCGGTACTGGGCTCACACCGTTCCAAAGTCTCAAGAAAGCACGACATATTGTGATTTTTAACGAACTCGAAACACAATGGATTGTATGCTGGAATAGTGCAAACCCAGTACCGCATTCCCTGACCCTACTGTTAATGCAATGGCCGGGTAATTTTTTTTTAAAAAATCCTAAGTTAAAATGATAAATAAGGAAAAAGAATGTGCCCTCTCATTGAGTTAAACAATGTGGGTAAATCCTTTGGCAATATTGTTGCCCTTAGAGATATTAATTTTACATTGGAGCATAATGAAATTGTTGGTCTGATCGGTGACAACGGCGCGGGTAAATCCACCCTTATCAAGATACTATCAGGGGTAACCAAGCCGGACACCGGAGATCTTTACATCAAAAACAAAAAAGTGGACACAAAAAACTACTCTGTTTCTGTTGCCAGAAGCTTTGGTATTCAGACTGTACACCAGGAACCTGCCCTTGGGGAAAAACAGCCTATCTGGAGAAATTTTTTCATGGGAAGGCAAATAACCAACAATTTTGGAATGATACTGGTAAAAAAACAAAAAGCTGAAACAATGAAGGTGCTTAAAGATGTACTTGGATTTGCAGGTGTCGGCGTAACCCCTGATTCCAATGTGTCTGCCCTTTCCGGGGGAGAGCGCCAGGGTCTTGCCATAGGAAGGGCAATGTATTTTAACGCAGATATAGTTATTCTGGATGAACCCACAACAGCGCTTGCAGTAAAAGAAGTGGAAAAAGTGCTCTCCTTTATCCGGCATATCAGGAAAAAGGGGAAATCATGTATTTTTATTTCACATAATCTCAGCCATATTTATGATGCAGCCGACAGATTTGTATTTATTGATCATGGAACAATAGCCGGTAATTATCTAAAATCAAAAATCAGCCTCAGGGGCCTGACAGATATTTTGATGGGGGGAGTAAAGGAACGGCAGGTTGGTTGATTTCCTATTAAAATACAGGTTCCAGATAATGATAACATCCATCCTGGGCCTTCTTTTATTTGTATTCATTATAGCAAGTCCCCGGACATTTTTATCAGGCAGAATATATACTGCCTACATGTCCACAATTCCTTTCACGGCCATAGCAGCCCTTGCAATGACCATGGTGATTGTCACCGGTGAAATCGACCTGTCCTTTCCATCTATTATGGCTGCATCGGGCTTTGTGTTTGCATCGGTGTTTATCCATACGGGCTCTCCTGTTCTTGGCGTAATGTCAGGTCTTTTAACAGGAGGCATGGCAGGCTATATAAACGGTATTATAGTGGTCTGGGTAGGAGTTCCTTCAATCATAGCAACCATAGGTACCCAGTTTTTTTGGCGTGGCGCAACCGTTCTTGCCTCAGGGGGGCTTGCCATACCCCTTGTTGAAATCCGTGAAACTGGCCTGCATAGATTTCTTGTGGGAAGGCTCTATGGTTTTATTCCAGCCCAGACAATATGGATGCTGGTGACCGCCGTATTTTTCTGGCTTATTCTAAACAGGCATAAATTCGGCGATGACATACGATTTACCGGGGACAATCAAAGGGCAGCCTTTACAATGGGGGTTCCTGTTCCAGGGGTCCGTATGGGCGTATTTGTTCTCATGGGTATTTTAAGCGGATTTTCAGGAATTCTTGTGTGTACCGAGATGGCAAGCTGGTGGCCAACCCAGGGAGAGGGATACATGCTGATGGTTTTTGCCTCGGTCTTTATCGGCGGGACATCGGTATTTGGAGGAACAGGAACAATATACGGTACTCTTATCGGTGCCGTAATAATCGGTATAATCGAGGCAGGGATTATCAGCGCAGGGCTTTCCGGACTCTGGACCCGTATGGTATATGGTATTATTGTCACCCTGTCGGTTTCGATTTATGCTGTTATTTTAAAAAAACAAGGCGATTAATACTACTTTGTTAGATTTCGTATTTTACCTCTAATTCCATAGATTTAGCACTGGGCTCACACTATTCCAGCATACAACCCATTGTGTTTCGAGAGTGTTAAAAATCACAATATATTGTGTTTTTTTTGACAAGTTGGAACGGTGTGAGCCCAGTACCATAGATTTTTCCTGTAAAAATATGGAAAAATGATCTGATTTTCAGGGCATCATGGCTAAGTTAACAAAGTAGAATTAAACACAAACAATATCAAACAATTTAGGAAATGCCCTTAAAAAAGCTACCCGATTTGCCTCACTCCCTCTGGATCAACATATATAAAAATTTTTTCACCCTCAAAAGGAAGTTTTATCTGATTAGGCATATCAAAATACAACAGCCGATCGTTCTCATTTCGGACGGAAATACGCGTTAAGCTTCCCTGAAAAAAACATTTTTCAAGTGTACCTGCTATCTTGTTTTTTTTTATATTAAAAAAATCATGCTGGGAAATGATACTTGCCGAATTAGGCATCAGAAGAACATCTTTATTAATATTGCCGTACCCGGTGGTATTTAAGCCGGCAGAGAATAGATGGCTTTCTCTATTTAAATCTCTTGGGACCCGGCAGCAATAAAACGTAATCCCGGTTTCAGAATCTACAAAACAATTAGATTCTTTAAAACTGCCCTGTAGAAAATTTTGAAATCCAAGAAAATCTGCAACCCTTTTGTTTGCAGGATGGTTATACAGCCTTTCCGGAGAATCGACCTGCTCCACCGTTCCTTTATCCATGACGCATACCAGATCCGCGGCTGCAAAGGCCTCTGCCTGGTCATGTGTAACAAAAATAGTTGTAATTCGGGTTTCTTTCAAAATGAAACACAAATCAGCAAGCAGCCTTTCCCTCAGCAGCCTGTCCAGGGAACCCAGGGGCTCATCCAGCATGATGAGGTCAGGTGCCGGAGCAAGGGTTCTGGCAAGGGCTACACGCTGGCGTTCCCCTCCTGAAAGCTCGCTGATGTTGCGATTCCCATAATTTTCAAGGTTCACAAGTTCCAGCATCCGGCTAACCCGATTTTTTATCTCCCCTTTTGATTTTTTCTGCATTTCCAATCCAAAGGCAATGTTTTGAAACACATTGCGATGGGGAAAAAGGGCAAAGTCCTGAAACATCATTCCAAATTTTTTTTTATGGGGTCGCAGATGCAATACGCTTTTACCCCGAAAGACTATATCTCCGGTGTCCGGCATTTCAAGTCCTGCAATTATGCGGAGCAATGTTGTCTTCCCGCATCCGGAAGGCCCAAGAAGGCAGAGTTTCTGGCCCCTTTCAATGCAAAGTGTAATATTCCTTAAAAGCGGTGCTTTCTGATAATTTTTGGTTATACTCTCAATGACAAGTTCGCTCATATTATTCTTTTTAATCAAAGCAGGGGCAAGGCCGGAATTCAGAACAGCCATGTGCATTTTTTTAAAACCCATCTTGTCCCATGATCCTGAATTTTTCAATAACCATAAAACCAGCAGCAGTAACCATCATCAAAAGAGATGAAACAGCCATGGCCTGGCCGTAATTCATCGTCCCAGGCTGCCCCAGAAATTTGTAGATGGTAAGGGGAATGGTGGCGGATTCCGGCCTTGCAGTAAAAATGGTGGCACCAAATTCCCCAAGACTTACCGTAAAGGCAAATATTGCTCCCACGGCAAAGGCCCTTGCCATAATGGGAAGATCAACATAATACCATACCTTTGCAGGAGAAGCACCTAAAAGGGATGCAGACTCTTTAAGGGATGCTGGAATTGCCTGGATGGCCGGCAACACAGCCCTTACAACAAATGGAAAGGCCACAAGGGCATGCACCATGGGAATCAGAACAGGAGATGCCCGTAAATTAAGGGGAGGTTTATCTAAGGAGATAATTATACCAAAGCCAAGCGTCACAGCAGAGGTGGAAAGAGGCAGCATAAAAAGAGAATCCAGAAAGGATGAAAATATCCCTTTTGCCGATTGTATGCTAAGTGCCGCACCAACCCCGATCACGAGGGCCATGACAAGTGCTGCAGATGCAAAAATAAGAGAATTGAACATGGCATTAACTGGAGATATATAGAAAATTGAACCTGTTGTATTTAGAAAAAGCGCCTTGTAAAAAATTAATGACAGTGTTCCATTATAGGATATGGATTCAAAAATCAGAACAAGCAATGGAAGTGTGCAGAAACTTAAAATAAAGATGACGCAGATGATCACAACAATTAACTCTCCCAGGCTTTCCGGTTTTTTTGAAGATGATGCTTCAGATGCTGGCTGGAAAACTATCACCTTTTTTTGAAGGCGTGTATATATAAACATCATGGCAAAGGTGAACACAATTTGAATTAAAGATAGAAAGGCTGCCATGGGCAGGTTAAAAAGATGGGCCGCCTGCCTGTATATTTCTACTTCAATGGTTGAAAAGGATGGGCCGCCCAGGATTAAGATGACACCAAAACTCGAAAAACAGAAGATAAAAACCAGCATGAAAGCACTAAGTAGTGCTGGTTTGAGAAGGGGCAAGATTATCTTGAAAAAAATCTGAAAAGGGCCTGCCCCAAGCATGGAAGCGGCTTCTGCCGGTGCATTTCCAATGTATGTCCAAAAGCCTGTAACAACCCTTAAAACAACGGAAAAATTATAGAAAACATGGGCAAAAAAAATCAGAAGCAGAGGGTTTTGCTGCAAAAATCCATGCAGCAGACCATGATCCCCTGCAAGTGCCTGAAAGGCGGCTGCCACAACTATGGTGGGCAGCACAAAGGGAATGGTGGCAAGGCTGAGTAATATTTTTTTCCCAGGGAAAGAAAACCGTGCCATGACAAAGGCACATGGAAAAGCCGCTATAAGGGTTAAGCCGGTTGAAATCCCTGCCTGCCAGAAGGTAAACCAGATAATTTTCAGCATCCTGGAGGAGTTCAATACCTTGATGCCCATGGATATGAATCCAGGGCCGTCTCCTAATAAGCTTTTGAAAAAAATCACGGACAGCGGATAAAAATAAAAAACACCAAGAAAGCCGAACGGAATTATGGCTATGGAGGCAAACTTTAATAAACTTAAAAATTTTATATAAAAGTCTCCGTAACAGGTTGTTTTTAAAAAGGCTTTTCTTTTTCGATTGTGGAGGTGAAGCACCATGCTGGTTTATTTGAATATGTAAAGGTGATGAAATATTTTAAAAATGATTTACAGCCTTGGGCATCTTTCAGAATACCTCAAAAGTAGTTTTCACTTTTTTTGAGATGAACCTCAAAAAATGGGAAGATCGATCCAGAGAGTGTAAACCGGGAGATGAAGAATGCCCAGCCTTGATTGAAAAGATGGCCTGTCACAGCATTAACTCTGTCCATTCTTCTATCCAACGCTCTCTTTTCTCACTGATAACAGTGGCAGAAACATGTGCAGGATGATCTGTTAGCCGGGCATGTTTTATAAACACATCGGGAAGAGGCGTACTTTTGTTGGTGGGAAAGACAAACATCTGCAAAGGGATATCAGCCTGAAAGGTCTCGGATAAGAGAAAATCCATTAATTTTCGAGCAAGTTCAATTCTGTCGGTGCCTTTTAATATGCCTGCAAATTCGATTTGCCTGAATGCTGAACCATCTGATATAAGTGCACCGGTTGGAGATTCTTCAAGGGTTTCCTTTGCAAAAAAGACTTCAGCAGCAGGGCTTGATGCATAACTTACGACCAAAGGGCGATCTCCTTTGGAAGCTGCTGTAAATTTTCCCCAATAGGCTTCTTTCCATCCGTTTGTCACTAATACTTCATTGGCTTTAAGTTTTTTCCAGAAATCCAGATAGGCCTCTTCCCCGAACCTGCTGATGGTTGTTAGAAGAAAGGCCAGGCCCGGTGACGAAGTCGCAGGGTTTTCCACAACAAGAAGCGAGTGATACTCCTGCTTAGTCAGATCATCAAGGTTAGATGGAGGCAGTAAATTATGTTGGACAAACCAATTTTTATCAAAATTTATGCATACATCACCAAAATCCACCGGCAATAGCCTGTTCTCGGGATCAAGCTTGAATTGTTCGTCTATTTTTGCAAGCATGGGGGATGGATATGAAAGAAAAATATCCTCCTTCAAGGCCCTTGCAAGAAAGGTATTATCCACACCATAAAATACATCTGCCAGGGGATTGTTTTTGGAAAGAACGGCCTTGTTCAATGCTTCGCCTGCATCACCGGCTTTTATAAATTTAACGGCTGCATTGCAAGTCTTCTCAAAAGATTTAATTACCTCTGCGCTAACGCTGAAACTGTCATGGGTCATGATCGTTATTTCCCGGGGTGTTTCTGAAATATTTGAAATTTCATTACTATCTGAAACACTGTTCTCGGCAGATTCGTTTGTAGATGAACTATTCTCAGCTTCTTTTTGTTCCTGGGAACAGGAAGAGCAGAAAATCAATAACAGCGTTAAAATTAAAAACAAATTGTTTTTTTTCATGGTCGCTCCAGTTTTTCAGGATAAATACAGAAGATGATCTAAAAAAAATTTTTACAAAATAACGGCATCCTTCATCTGCCGGTCCGCATTTTCCATACCAACGTCCTTATTTTTTAGGATTTCATCCCAAAAAGTGTAAATACTTTTGAGGAGATATGAACAATGCCAAAATAACTTACCCTTATGTAAGTTATTCAGGCGGCAGGTTCTCCTAAGTAATGAAATAAAATATCAATCCGGCCAGGGTGGTGCCTCCAAACTGTTCCTGGTTTCTTTTTCTTTCAAAAAACCACACAAGCATTCCCACCGACATAAGCAACAGGGCAAGGGCTAAAACAATTCTTAAAAATTCCAGGGAAAAGAAACGGTTAAACACAGCCAGCCAGGAATTTTTTTTAACCTGTAAAACCGCTATACCAAGACCGCTGGTATGGAATGGATGGGTAAAATCGAAAAATTTCTCCCTTTCGGCAGTAATGGTAAGTGCTGCCACCCCAGCATCCACGGAGTTGTTCTCGACCGCATTCAGCAACCCCTTTAAATCATATTCTTTAAAAACATAATCAAGTTTCATATCTTCAACAATGATTTTCCAAAGCTGAATGCTGATGCCATCCCATTGACCGGCTTCGTTTTTGAATGCAAAAGGGGGTGCCTGTTTTGTACCTATAATTATCTTTTGGGAGTCCAATTTTTCTGATGCTTTTGCAGCCTGGTCTGTCAGACCCAGATAGAGTAAAGTGCAGCATAAAATAAATGAAAAAAAATAAATTTTAGTGTGGGAATTATTCCAGGCCATGTTTTTTTCCAAATTGTTATTTATTAATCATTGGTCTTCATGCGAATACTCAACAATGGAATGGGACAACGGCGGAACATTTTCTGGGCAGTGCTCCCGAAAAGGACTTCTTCCAAGTCTGTCCGGCCTTTTGTACCCATCACGAGAATATCTGGTTTTTCTTCCTCAATGGCAGCCAAAATTTCCCGGAACGGAACACCGGTTCTGAAAACAATCCTGTATGAAGCAGGATCACGTTCCGAGGCCGCAAGTATCTTTGCGATTTCGCCAGATCGATAATCTCTGGTTTCTTTAATATAAGTGTAGTCTATGGGGTTCCTATTTTTACACCCTAAGCCAGCTCAATATACTACATGAAAATTTATTTGTCTGTATTTTTTTATATCTCTCATAAATGCCGTAAAGAAATAGGTCGTGATACGCATGGTAGACAGAATAAAAAATCTTAAAAGTAAAAAATAAGATGTTAAGACACATATATTCAACCTTGACAGCTACCATGAACTACAATAAAATCAAAATATCATTTACACATAAAGAGAAAATTTTATTTTTATCAAGTGCCTTGAAAAAAAGGAGAAAAATATTATGTATGAGATCATAGCAAATCCAGAAGACTATAAGCTTGATGACCTTATCAAAGGAACAGGAAATGCTCAGATTGAGTTTTCCGAAGATGAAAGAAAAAAATGGGCTACTGAGATAAATGACTTTAGTCAGAAATTAGTGGCATTCTCTGAAAAATCCCAGGAACTTGCAAAAGTGTTATCAAGTTCAGAAAAAATTACAGCAACACCTGCATCCCTGAAAACACTTAAAATACAGCTTTTTATAATTAATGATTCCTTGAACACAGCTCTTAATATTGCAAGCCAGATTGAATCTGATATTATCCCAAAGTAAATATCTATCATTTATAGCGCCTTTTAAGGAGTCCTTAATTGCCCACTGCTTTGTCAAATCTAAAAATTGGGCATTCTTGAAAACCCCTCAAAGGGAGTTTACACTTTTTGGGATAAAATTACAAAAAAACAAGAATGTTGATATGGAAAGTGTAAATCGGGGTATTAAGGATGCCTATTATTTATTCTTAAAATAAAAAAGCCCTGAACATCAAATTAACAATTAGTCATTGATGCCCAGGGCTTTTTGTAAGAGATAATCCGGCGGCGTCCTACTCTCCCACACAGACTCCCGTGCAGTACCATCGGCGCTAAAGCCCTTAACTTCCGTGTTCGGGATGGGAACGGGTGTGACCGCTTTGCCATTGCCACCGGATTAAACTTTATATATTTATTATTGCCGCAGTAGATACCTTAATGGTTATTCACTTATCGATTCAGTATAATATCCCTCTTATTAAATTGGAATATCTCTCAAGTCTCAGTACAATAGAAAAAGCTCCATCAAATATGATTTAACCATTATATTCCACCATCTTGTTCTTTCAATGAGGAGCACATTGTGTTCGATCAAAACCACCTTATGTTCCAGAAAAAAACATAGATTGAAATAGCATATCATAAAAATATATCCACATTAAAGCGTTTAAACTTCTTTGGTTTTTTAAAAGTGGCTAAGCCTCACGACCGGTTAGTACCGGTTAGCTGAACACATTACTGTGCTTACACACCCGGCCTATCAACCTTGTAGTCTTCAAGGGGTCTTTAGTCACTTTACATGATGGGATATCTCATCTTGGAGTTGGCTTCCCGCTTAGATGCTTTCAGCGGTTATCCTTGCCCAACTTAGCTACCCTGCAATGCCGCTGGCGCGACAACAGGAACACCATTGGTTGGTCCATTCCGGTCCTCTCGTACTAGGAAAAGATCTCCTCAAATATCCTGCGCCCACGAAAGATAGGGACCAAACTGTCTCACGACGTTTTAAACCCAGCTCACGTACCACTTTAATTGGCGAACAGCCAAACCCTTGGGACCTGCTTCAGCCCCAGGATGTGATGAGCCGACATCGAGGTGCCAAACCGCCCCGTCGATGTGAACTCTTGGGGGCGATAAGCCTGTTATCCCCGGCGTACCTTTTATCCGTTGAGCGACGGCCCTTCCATTCAGAACCGCCGGATCACTAAGACCTACTTTCGTACCTGCTCGAAATGTCTCTCTCGCAGTCAAGCTCCCTTATGCCTTTACACTCTTTGGCTGGTTTCCAATCAGCCTGAGGGAACCTTCGCGCGCCTCCGTTACTCTTTGGGAGGCGACCGCCCCAGTCAAACTACCCGCCAGACAATGTCCGTATCCCCGATCAGGGGACCACGTTAGAACCATAGAATACAAAGGGTGGTATTTCAAGGGTAACTCCACAAACACTGGCGTGCCTGCTTCAAAGTCTCCCACCTATCCTGCACATTATATCCCAAAATCCAATGTCAAGCTGTAGTAAAGGTGCCGGGGTCTTTCCGTCTTTTCGCGGGTAGACGGTATCTTCACCGCCATTCCAATTTCGCTGAGTCCCTGGTTGAGACAGTGCGGAAGTCGTTACGCCATTCGTGCAGGTCGGAACTTACCCGACAAGGAATTTCGCTACCTTAGGACCGTTATAGTTACGGCCGCCGTTTACCGGGGCTTCGGTTCAATGCTTCGCTTGCGCTAACAAATCCCCTTAACCTTCCGGCACCGGGCAGGCGTCAGACCCTATACTTCGTCTTGCGACTTTGCAGAGTCCTATGTTTTTAGTAAACAGTCGCTACCGCCATTTCTCTGCGACCCTCGTTCGCTTTGTTCAGCTAGTAAACTCACAAACAAGGGCATACCTTATCCCGAAGTTACGGTATCATTTTGCCGAGTTCCTTAACCAGGGTTCTCTCAAGCGCCTCGGGATACTCTCCCTGCCTACCTGTGTCGGTTTGCGGTACGATCACCGGTTATCTCGATAGAGGCTTTTCTTGGCAGCATGGGTGCAGTCACTTTATGGGTTAAAAACCCTACTCATCACTTCTCAGCCTTATAAAATCCCGGATTTGCCTGGAATTTAAGCCTACAAGCTTGAACCGCCTTTTCCAACAGACGGATGACCTGCCCTCCTGCGTCCCCCCTTCTCTCAATCGATAACTCGGTGGTACAGGAATATTTACCTGTTTTCCATCACCTACGCCTTTCGGCCTCGGCTTAGGGATCGACTAACCCTGAGAAGATTAGCTTTACTCAGGAATCCTTGGGCTATCGGCGAGGGGGTTTCTCACCCCCTTTATCGCTACTCATGTCAGCATGGTCTCTTGTATCTACTCCACATCACATCACCATGACGATTCTATACAGATACAACGCTCTCCTACCAATAAAATAAATTTTATTCCGCGGCTTCGGTACTATGCTTTAGCCCCGTTACATTTTCGGCGCAGAACCACTCGATCAGTGAGCTATTACGCTTTCTTTAAAGGATGGCTGCTTCTAAGCCAACCTCCTGATTGTCTAAGCATTTCCACTTCCTTCCCCACTTAGCATAGATTCCGGGACCTTAGCCGGCGGTCCGGGTTGTTTCCCTCTCGTCCGCGAAACTTAGCTCCCGCGGGCTGACTCCCACACTTTAACTTAATCGGTATTCGGAGTTTGGTTAGGTTTGGTAATCTGGTGAGACCCCTAGCCCATCCAGTGCTCTACCCCCGATAAGAAACATGTGAGGCTATACCTAAATATATTTCGGAGAGAACCAGCTATCTCCAGGTTTGTTTGGCCTTTCACCCCTATCCACACCTCATCCGAACAGTTTTTAACCTGTGGCGGTTCGGGCCTCCACGCGATTTTACTCGCGCTTCACCCTGGACATGGATAGATCACCTGGTTTCGGGTCTACTCAACGCAACTACATCGCCCTATTAAGACTCGCTTTCGCTACGGCTACACCTCACGGCTTAACCTTGCTGCGCTAAATAACTCGCTGACTCATTATGCAAAAGGCACGCGGTCACAATAACTAATGCTATTGCTCCCACTGCTTGTAAGCAAACGGTTTCAGGTACTATTTCACTCCCCTCACTGGGGTACTTTTCACCTTTCCCTCACGGTACTGGTACGCTATCGGTTGCCAGGTAGTATTTAGCCTTGGGAGATGGTCCTCCCGGATTCAGACAGGGTTTCTCGTGTCCCGCCCTACTCAGGTGCCGCCTCATGTCACATTTAATTTCAGATACGGGGCTTTCACCCTCTTTGGCTGATCTTTCCAGATCATTCTCCTATTAAATTATGAATCACTTTATGGCGGTCCTACAACCCCATATACTCGGAAGTACATGGTTTGGGCTCTTTCCCGTTCGCTCGCCGCTACTAAGAAAATCGTTTTTACTTTCTCTTCCTGGGGGTACTAAGATGTTTCAGTTCTCCCCGTTCGCCTCCATGCACTATGTATTCACACATGGATGTCACGGCATTGACCATGACAGGTTTCCCCATTCAGAAATCTCCGGATCAAAGCCTGTTTAGCGGCTAACCGAAGCTTATCGCAGCTTTCCACGTCTTTCTTCGCCTCCTGGCACCAAGGCATCCACCGTTTGCCCTTCATAGCTTAGCCACTACAAAAAACACAAATAAGTTTAAACGCTTTGATGCGAATATATTTTTTTAGCATGTCTAACTCTACTCTGTTAACTTCGACATAATGCCCTGAAAATCAGAGAATTACGATCTACTTTTCCACAGTAAAAATTCATGGAATTACAGATAAAATACAAAATCTAACAAAGTAGTATTAACAATGCCGTATTTAATATATTTGATATCTACTACAACAAATTTTCAAAGAACATAGTGGTGGAGGATAGCGGGATCGAACCGCTGACCTCCTGCGTGCAAGGCAGGCGCTCTCCCAGCTGAGCTAATCCCCCACTATGGTGGGCCTGGGTGGATTTGAACCACCGACCTCACGCTTATCAGGCGTGCGCTCTAACCAACTGAGCTACAGGCCCAAAAGAATTGATCTCTCAAAACTGATCAGTGAAATAATAGAGATTTTTTTGTTTCTTTCCTTAGAAAGGAGGTGATCCAGCCGCTGGTTCCCCAACGGCTACCTTGTTACGACTTCACCCTAATTATCAACCATACCTTAGGTACCTGCCCCCATTAATGGTTGGCCCAGTAACGTCGGGTACAATCAACTCTCATGGTGTGACGGGCGGTGTGTACAAGGCCCGGGAACGTATTCACCGCGGCATGCTGATCCGCGATTACTAGCGATTCCAACTTCATGGAGTCGAGTTGCAGACTCCAATCCGGACTGGGACAGGCTTTCGGGATTCGCTCACCATCGCTGGCTCGCTGCCCTCTGTACCTGCCATTGTAGCACGTGTGTAGCCCCAGACATAAGGGCCATGAGGACTTGACGTCATCCCCACCTTCCTCCCCGTTAACCGGGGCAGTCTCTTCAGAGTTCCCATCCTTAATGCTGGCAACTGAAGACAAGGGTTGCGCTCGTTGCTGGACTTAACCAAACATCTCACGACACGAGCTGACGACAGCCATGCAGCACCTGTCTTTGAGCTCCCGAAGGCACTCCGCAATCTCTTGCGGATTCTCAAGATGTCAAGTCTGGGTAAGGTTCTGCGCGTTGCGTCGAATTAAACCACATGCTCCACCGCTTGTGCGGGCCCCCGTCAATTTCTTTGAGTTTTAGTCTTGCGACCGTACTCCCCAGGCGGTACACTTAATGCGTTTGCTCCGGCACTGCAGGGGTCAATACCCGCAACACCTAGTGTACAACGTTTACTGCGTGGACTACCAGGGTATCTAATCCTGTTCGCTACCCACGCCTTCGCGCCTCAGCGTCAGTACAGGTCCAGAAAGGCGCCTTCGCCACCGGTGTTCCTCCTGATATCTACGAATTTCACCTCTACACCAGGAATTCCCCTTTCCTCTACCGTACTCAAGCCTTGCTGTTTCAAATGCACATCCAGGGTTGAGCCCTGGGCTTTCACATCTGACTGACAAGGCCGCCTGCGCGCCCTTTACGCCCAATAATTCCGAATAACGCTTGCACCCCCCGTATTACCGCGGCTGCTGGCACGGAGTTAGCCGGTGCTTCCTTCACAGGTACCGTCAATACAAATCTCTATTAAAAATCCGTAACTTCTTCCCTGTTGACAGAGCTTTACGACCCAAGGGCCTTCTTCACTCACGCGGCGTTGCTGCGTCAGGGTTCCCCCCATTGCGCAAAATCCCTCACTGCTGCCTCCCGTAGGAGTCTGGACCGTGTGTCAGTTCCAGTGTGGCTGATCATCCTCTCAGACCAGCTAACCATCGATGCCTTGGTAGGCCTTTACCCCACCAACTAGCTAATGGTGCGCGGACTCATCTTCAAACAGAAGCTTATATCAGAGGCTCCCTTTCATTCCTACAGCCATGGCCGTAAAAACTTTATCCGGTATTAGCTGACCTTTCGGACAGTTATTCCCGATTCAAAGGTAGATTATCCACGTGTTACTCACCCGTGCGCCACTCTACTCAGGACTGCAAGCAGTCCCTTTCTCGTTCGACTTGCATGTGTTAAGCACGCCGCCAGCGTTCATTCTGAGCCAGAATCAAACTCTCCAGTTATAATTCCTTTACTCTTCTCTCTACATCAAATTTCCTTACAGGCTTCATCCGGTTCTTAACAATCCTGTCATAAAAGACAAAAAGTCATACCAGACAAAAATACCCACAAAAATACTTAATTAAAAGAGTCTTTCTTCTCTTATAAATCACTGACCAGTTTTCAAAGATCAATTTCTTTTGCTGCTTTTATTTCCTGAGGGGGCTTTTAATTTCCCATCCAAGAAAACCAGAGCTTTATACACTCAAACTAAAACCCTGTCAAGCTTTTTTTCACATCCATCAAAATAAAAGATCAAATCTGATTCTTTTAACGGAGCAAAAAAAATTGCAGGAGAAATTTATCCCCCCTGCAACTAAAAAGTGACTATATATAATTTAAAATTCTATGTCAATATAAAAATATATTATTCTACAATTATTTTATGGTACCTTTTTTTACCTGCCCTGAGAAACAATTCTCTATCCTGACCCGCGTTCCATTTTATGGGGTAATCAAAGCCATCGATCCGCTTTCCATTTACATAGCCTCCTCCCTGACCAAGGAGCCTGCGCGCATCGCTTTTTGACTTTGACAAACCAACCTCAACAAACAGGTCAGCAGCCAAAATACCCTCTTTCAATCTCTTTTCTCCATAAACAGTAAATGGAACAGAATCATCAACCCTGTTAATTTTCCTGGCCCTGGGTATTTCACTGGAAGGCATGAGGGTATCTGGTATGGATGGGGTTCCAAAAACAGATGCAGATGATTCAAATGCCTTGAGAGCCTGCTCTTTTCCATGGGCAATGGCGGTTGCCTCAAAAGCCAGCACAGCCTTTGCAACATTGATATCAGAACCCTGGAGGGAATCAACTATTTTGATCTCATCTATTGGAATAAAAGTAAATAATAATAAAAACCTTGAGACATCTGCATCATCGGTATTTATCCAGAATTGATAATATTCATAAGGAGGGGTTCTTTCCGGGTCAAGCCAAACAGCACCTTTGTGGGTTTTTCCCATTTTGATGCCGCTGCTCGTTGTGATTAAAGGAAATGTTATCCCAAAGGCTGTTTTTTGTTTGGTTCTTCTGACAAGATCTATCCCCGCCACAATATTTCCCCATTGATCACTGCCTCCCATCTGGAGCAAACAGTCGTATCTATGGCTCAGTTCCATAAAATCATAGGCCTGCAGGAGCATGTAATTAAACTCGATAAAGCTGAGACCTTCGTCAGAGTCAATACGCATTTTATAGCTTTCAGCCTTTATCATACGGTTTACGCTGAAATGACGACCGATATCACGGAGAAAAGAAATATATTCAAGGCCTTTGAGCCAGTCTCCATTATCCAGAAGCAGGGCCCTGTCATGTGAAAAATCAAGGAACCTTGAAAGCTGCTCTTTAATCCCTTTCTTGTTGATATCAATTTCTTCCTGGGTAATAACCTGACGCATTTCTGTTTTGCCACTGGGGTCCCCTATAAGCCCGGTACCCCCTCCAACAAGAGCAATGGGTCTATGGCCGTTTCTTTGCATATGTGCCAGGGCCATTATACATACAAGACTGCCGATATGAAGGCTTGATGCCGTGGGGTCAAACCCTATATAACAGCTTGTTTTGCCGCTGTTCAAGTAATCTTCAAGCTCTTTTTCATGGGTAAGCGCCTCAACAAATCCCCGCTCCTTCAATATATTCAGCACACTCATTATTTTAAAATCCTTTTTTAAATTTAGATTCCTTTTTTTGAAAAAAATCGTCCCGTCTTTGACATCCTTCATTTGCCGGCTTACGCTTTCCATATCAACATCCTTGTTTTTCGGAAATTTCATCCCAAAAAGTGCAAACTACTTTTGAGATTTATATGAAAGTCTCCGTAAGGGATTGTTTTTTAAAGACTTTCAATTTTCGTTGTGGCCGGGTAAAAAATATGCTCCGGCCATGCCGGTTTATATGAAAGTCTCCGTAAGAGGTTGTTTTTCAAAAGACTTTCAATCTTCGTTGTGGCCGGGTAAAAAATATGCTCCGGCCATGCCGGTTATATAAAAGATGCCCCATCTTTTTAATGCATCATTTATTGGTATACTCGACAGCCCTTGTCTCCCTTATAACAACGACTTTAATCTGGCCTGGAAATGTCAATGTATCCTCAATCTTGCCTGCAATATCTCTGCTGAGAAGAACTGCATCAGTATCTGATATTTTATCACTTTCAACAATAACTCTAATCTCACGACCGGCCTGTATAGCATAGGTATTAGATACCCCTTCAAAGGAATTGGCAACGCCTTCAAGCTCTTCCAGTCGTTTAATATAATTTTCAAGGGTTTCTTTTCTGGCACCCGGCCTGGCACCGGATAAGGCATCGGCTGCCTGAACCAGATAATCATATACAGTTTCAGGCATACGGTCTTCATGGTGTGATGCAATGGCATTAACAACATCATCTGATTCACCATATTTTTTGGCAAGCTTTGCACCAATAAGGGCATGGGGGCCATCCACCTCATGATCCACAGCTTTTCCAATATCATGCAAAAGCCCCATACGCTTTGCCAACTTTACATTCAAACCTAATTCTGCAGCCATAACACCTGCAAGAAAAGCTACTTCAACAGAATGCTGAAGAACATTCTGGGCATAGCTTGTACGAAATTTGAGCTGCCCAAGCACCCTTATAAGTTCAGGATTAATGCCATGAACACTCAGATCAAAGGCAGCCTGTTCGCCGGCCTCCTTTATGATCATATCAACTTCTTCCGTAACCCTTGACACCACATCTTCAATCCTTGCAGGATGAATTCTTCCATCAGATATCAGCCTTGTCAAAGAAAGTCTTGCAATCTCACGACGAACCGGGTTAAATCCAGAAAGAATGACTGCCTCAGGCGTATCATCAATAATCAGATCAATTCCAGTTGCAGCCTCCAGAGCCCTTATATTGCGACCTTCCCTGCCGATAATACGTCCCTTCATCTCATCTCCTGGAAGCTGCACAACAGAGACTGTTCTCTCAGCCACAAAATCCCCGGAATATCTTTGAATGGCCGTTGAAATAATTTTTTTAGCTTCTTTATCTGCATTTTCAGCAGCTTCACTTGTAATTCTTTTTACAAGGGAAGCCCCCTCATGCCTTGCCTCATTTTCCATGGCCTTTAAAAGGATTTCCTTAGCCTCCTCAGATGTCAGGCTTGACACTTTCTCTAATTCTTTTTTAATATCATCCAATAATTTTGAATACTTTTGCTCGGTCTGTAACAATTTATCGGATCTTAAATTAAAATCATTTTCCCTGGCCTGAAAATCCAGCTCACGTTTTTCAAACTGCTCCTGTCGTTTACCAAGCAGCTCCCCCCTTTGCAAAATACGCCGCTCTTCCCTTTTCATTTCTGAACGGGTTTCTCCAGTTTCGGCATCAAAAGCATTTTTCATTTCAATCAATCTGCTTTTAGCCTCAAGCTGGGCTTCCTTCAACAGGGTTTCAGCTTGTTTGGCAGCATCATCAAGCACTCTTTTTTTCTCTTGGGCTGCCTCATCAACACGGTGCTGAATTTTTTTTAAAGTAATCCAATAGCCCGCAGCAGAACCAAATCCTAATCCTAAAAATACAAGCATATATTCCATCAATCATCTCTCCCAATCTTTAAATCATATATCCGGGCCTGGTTCAAATCAGGGTAACACTTTCGGGAACCGATCTGGTTCATCTCAAGTATAGCTTTTTACATTAATATCAAAATTTTATCTTAAAATGCTCTTTTCCCAAGGCTGAGTAAAAGTGTGAGCATAGCAGATGCTATTTTGAACCAGGCCTATATCCGGCTTTTCCCTGTAATCAAATATTAACAAAACATAGGGATGGTTAATACTACTTTATTCAATTATCATTTTCAGGCTGTTTTTGTATGGGTAGCCCCCTATGGCTACCCAGCCAGCCCCGGCAACCACGGGGGGGGGTTGCCCCTATATTATGCAAGAACATTTTTGAAGATAACAAAGTAATATTAACAGCATTCCCAAAAAAGTTGTTTTTTTCAAAAAAAATCAAAGACTCTGTTACCTCACCCATATGCCTTTATGGGGTTGATTTCAATTTTGGCCATTATTTGCAGGGGACAAGCAATCGTTGTTACCAAGTGAAGAGTACCCACAGTGGGATACCCCTACAATGGCCGGGATTAAAACCATCCCCTGCCTTTATTTTTGGCAAAAAGGGTATAACCTTTTTCCATTGTCTGTAAAACAATAAATAAATTTGAAAAACACTGAAATGTGATATTTGGAAAGGATTTGGAAAGAAGTGTGCGATAAGATATAGAGTAAATGTACAAATACCCCCACAAAATGCCGTGTTGTTTTTGTCTTTGAACCGAAGGTTCATTAAGTGGGCTGTCCATTAATGCCTTAAGGCTTTTCCTTACAATGAGGAACATGCACACCAGCATCAGTGTGAACACCCTTGTTTGTAGCGTTAGGCAAAGGACAATTTCACAATCACGCACACAGCAGGGGTATTAATGTTATATTAAACAAATTATCCATTGGAAAAGCATTAATGGATTTCTCTGTTTACTTTTTCCAGCAATGAAGTTATGCGTTTTTCTATCCGGGCTTCAAGCTGGGAATAATCCCGCCTTAGTGCACACAACTCGCTGGATATATTAATAGCGGCCAAAAGAAGGATAGCCATTTTATTTTTGCCTGAAGATGTATGTGGAATCTGACTCTCAGCATCTTCTATGTAACTCCTGACATCTTCAGCAACCTGCTCTGGATTAGCAACCTGATCATCTGACTGAAATCTAAATTCAGTACCAAAAAGGTCTATCTTAACAACACCGCCTAATGAAGTGTCTTTATTGTGATGTTTCAGGTCGCTCTCTTGATTTTCAGACATTAGTCAATCAAGGAATTTCTGAATAATTATCAAGTTTTGAAAGCAGCCCGTCTACTTTTTCCCGAATCATAACCTGTTGTTTATCGTATAATGATTCTATTTCATTTTTTTTTGATAGTTCAGATTCAAGCATCTTGTTTTTTTCAGTTAATTCAGCGTTTTCAGCAGTCAGCGATTGACACAACTCTATTAAAAAATCGACTTTCTCGTCAATATCATCAAATTTACTATCTAATGTTTCAGTTGTATTATTCAATGTTTCGTTTTCCAATTTATTCCCTCACAAAGCTTTAAAACAACTATAATTCATAGCATTTCACAAAGTCAAGACAATTCTAAATCCATTAATCTGCCCAGGTTATTTGCAGATTTCAAATCTTCTTTTGTATTAACACCCGTTACTTCTCGTGGATCACAGCCTATTATGTATCCTGTTTTTTTAAAAAGTTGCGCGGCAATTTCAACCATATCAGTCAAGTAATATTCTTTTTGTACATTATCTTTGCCAATCAAATCAAGTGCCTGGGTTAAAAAAGATTTATCAACGCAATAAATCCCGGTATTAATACGGTTAATCTTTTTCTCTTCAAGGCTTGCATCACTCTCTTCCCTGATACATATAAAATCTCCATTAGTGTCAACAATCACCCGCCCATATCCTTTGGGATCATCCACATCAACAGCAAGCACCGTAACATGATTTTTTTTCTTAACATGCTCATCAGCCAGTGCCAAAACAGTATCCTTCCGGATCAAGGGGACATCTCCACATAGAATCAAAACATCCTGTATGTGATCTTTAAAATAAGGAATGGCGGATTTTACAGCATCTCCGGTACCAAGCAACTCTTTTTGCAATGCATATGAGACATCAAAGTTTTTCGATATATCTGCTTTTACCTTTTCCCACTGATGACCAACCACAACAACAATATTTTGGTTAAACACATCAGCCACACAATTAACAACTGCTGATATCATAGTCTTGCCGTTGACACAATGTAATACCTTGGGCAGCTCGGAATTCATTCGCTTACCCTTACCTGCTGCAAGAATCACAACTCCAAAACGATTATAATCCATGACAACCCCTTAAATGGAAATTTATCCATAACTGCCATGGGCAGCCCAGGGTTTTGACCCGGTTCTGCCCCTACACATTCATATATGGAAAACGTAAACCGGCAAATTAAAGACGTCAAAAAAACGGCATCTTTCATATTACCTCAAAAGTAGTTTACACTTTTCTAAAAATTTTGAACCATGATTAAAGGATTTAAGGATGAACATGATTAAAAATCAAGGTAATCCAATAATCAAAAAAATCATGGTTCAAAAAAAGTGTAAACCGGCAAATGAAGGATGTCAAAAAAACAATTAAAAAAGGGGGTGTCCCCATAATACGGACACCCCCGAATTTGATTAAACAGGTATAAAAATTTCCTATTTGTAGTCCCGGTCAAATGACTTGATGCTAAAATAGAACTTTAAATATAAACAAATCAATCGGTTATATTTAAAATCAAGTATCAAGTCATGTGACTTCCACTATAAAAGCGATTAGACCGACCTGTTGAGAAAGGTTAGGCCTGCTTTAAGGACAGCCTGTAGATTGCCCGCCTCAAAGCCGCCTCAGCCCGGACTATATCAATGTCAGCCGAGGCCTTTGCAAGTCTTTCTTCGGCTCTTTCTTTGGCCATTTTAGCCCTGTCCACATCGATGTCCTTTCTTCTCTCCGCAGACTCGGCCAGCAGGGTCACCTTATTAGGCAGTGCCTCCGCAAATCCGCCGTTGACAAACACATAACGCTCCTTTCCCGATGCATCCTTGTAACGCAAAGTTCCTATCTTCAAGGATGTAAGAAAGGTCGTGTGGCCTCGAAGTACGCCAAACTCACCTTCTGATCCGGGAGCAACTACAATCTGGGCTTCTTCGCTGACGACAGCCTTTGAAGGGGTGACCACTTCCAGAAAAATATTCTCAGCCATCTTATCCCCCTGAATTATTTATCCTCACTCATTTTGGCTGCTTTTTCAACGGCCTCTTCAATGGAACCTACCATATAGAAAGCACCTTCAGGAAGATTATCATGCTTTCCATCAATGATTTCCTTAAAGGAACGTACCGTATCTTCAACCTTTACAAACTTACCGGCCATACCGGTAAATGTCTCTGCTACATGGAAGGGCTGAGACAAAAATCTCTGAAGTTTTCTGGCACGCTGAACAGTAATCTTGTCCTCATCAGAGAGCTCATCCATACCAAGGATGGCAATAATGTCCTGAAGCTCTTTGTATTTCTGAAGGGTCTGCTGCACGGTTCTTGATACCTGATAGTGTTCTTCTCCAATATAGGCCGCATCAAGAATTCTTGATGTGGAGTCCAGGGGATCCACGGCAGGATAGATACCAAGCTCTGCTATCTGACGGGAAAGTACAACAGTACCGTCCAGATGGGCGAATGTCGTTGCAGGAGCAGGGTCAGTCAAGTCATCGGCAGGTACGTAAACGCACTGAACCGCTGTAATGGAACCTTTGTCAGTTGATGTGATGCGCTCCTGAAGCTCGCCCATGTCAACGGCCAGAGTAGGCTGGTAACCAACGGCAGAGGGCATACGTCCAAGTGTTGCAGAAACCTCTGCACCGGCCTGGGTAAACCGGAAGATGTTGTCAATAAAGAGAAGCACATCCTGGCCCTCTACATCACGGAAATACTCAGCGCAGGTAAGAGCTGAAAGGGCAACCCTTGCACGGGCTCCCGGAGGTTCCGTCATCTGGCCGTAAACCAGTGAACACTTGGGAAGAACGCCTGAATCCTTCATCTCATGGTAAAGGTCATTTCCTTCACGGGTTCTTTCACCAACACCGCCGAAAACGGAAATACCACCATGCTGCATTGCGATATTGTTTACCATCTCCATCATGATAACGGTTTTGCCTACACCTGCACCACCGAACATGCCCATCTTGCCGCCACGGGGAAATGGCACAAGAAGATCGATTACCTTTACGCCGGTTTCAAGTACCCGGACAGAGGTATCCTGCTCCACAAATTCAGGAGCAGACCTGTGAATGGGAAGCAGTTTGGACCGATCTATATCTCCAAGACCATCAACGGGCTTTCCAACAACATTGAGTACCCTTCCAAGGGAAGCTTCGCCAACGGGCATCATGATCGGGCTGCCGGTATCCTTTACAGGCATTCCCCTCTGAAGGCCGTCTGTTACATCCATTCCGATACAGCGAACCACGTTGTCACCAAGATGCTGGGCCACCTCTATTACAAGGTTATCCTCTTCATCATTGATAACTGAATTAGTCACCGTCAAAGCGGTTAAAAGAGGGGGTAATTTTCCGGGTTCAAATCTAACGTCAACAACAGCACCAAGCACCTGTGCTATTTTACCTATATTTTCAGCCATTTATTCCTCCTGTAAAAGCTGTTTACATTTAAGTATATCAATTCATTATCCCTTAAGAGCTTCAGCACCGCCAACTATATCCATGAGGTCTGAAGTAATTCCAGCCTGTCTGGTCTTATTGAAGATGGTCTGCAGTTCATCAATCATGTCTTCGCATGCCTTGGTTGCATTTTCCATGGCTTTCATTCTTGAGGCATGCTCACTGGTTGAAGTCTGAAGCAATGCATCATATATCTGAATAAAAATATTCCTGGGCAGCATTTCACCAAGCAGAACATCGGAAGAAGGTTCACAGATATGCTCGGCAAGATAAACCGAATCATCTTTTTTATCTTCTTCAGCTTTTTCTACTTCCGCCATATCCTCAAGGGATGGAATGGGGAGGAGCTGTTTGATTACAGGCTCCTGGCGTGCCAGGGTCTTAAAATCCGCATAAACCAGATATACTTCGTCAACAGCTTCTTCAAGAAAACTGTTTATCAGTTTCTGTCCTGAAGTCGATGCCACACTGAAATCAAAATTTCCTCCTACAACCCCAAGGTATTCATCTTCTATAACTGCGCCTGATTTTCTGGCCCAGTCCCTGCCTTTTTTACCAAAGCAGGTAATGGAAACCTCTTTGTCCTGGAGTTCGTTTTTGATATATTTATCAGCTTTACCGATAAGGTTTACATTAAAACCGCCGCAGAGTCCTCTATCTGATGTACAGAGGATCACATTTACCTTTTTCACCGCTTCCCTGGGGGCAAGCAAAGGACTTGCATCTTCACCGGCCTTGCCTGCGATACTTCCAAGCACTTCGGCAAACTTGGATGCATAGGGTTTGAACGCATCCATGTTGTCCTGGGCACCGCGAAGTCTGGAAGTAGCAACCATTTTCATGGCAGATGTGATCTGCTTGGTTTTTTTAACACTACTTATCTTAGTTTGTACTTCCTTTAACGTTGCCATAAGATCTACCTTTTAAGCCTTTTTGTTAATAATGTTTTTTTACAAAAGAACTTATCAGATGCATTAAGCAGCATCCTTGAATTCTTCATCAAAGGCATCAAGGGCTTTTTTGATCTTGGCCTCCAGATCGCTTGTGATTTCTTTCTTGTCAGCAAGTTCCGTAAGTATGTCAGGAAATCTGTTTTCCACAAACAGATGAAGCTCTGTTTCATATTTTGTAACAGCTTCCCTTGGGTACTTATCAATATAGCCTTTGGTTCCTGCATAAAGGGCAAGCACCTGTTTTTCCATGGGGAGAGGCTGAAACTGAGGTTGTTTCAGAAGTTCAACAAGTCTCTCACCACGGGTAAGCTGCCTCTGGGTTGCGGCATCAAGGTCACTTCCAAATGCGGCAAAGGCTTCAAGCTCACGATACTGGGCAAGATCAAGCCTGAGTGTACCTGCAACCTGTTTCATAGCCTTTACCTGGGCTGCACCACCTACCCTGGAAACGGACAATCCAACATCGATGGCAGGTCTCACGCCTGAGAAGAACAGGCCCTTGTCAAGATAAATCTGGCCGTCGGTGATGGAAATAACATTGGTGGGAATAAAGGCGGAAACGTCACCTTCCTGGGTCTCGATGATGGGAAGGGCGGTAAGGGAGCCGGCGCCTTTTTCATCGGACATCTTTGCAGAACGCTCCAGGAGACGTGAATGGTTGTAGAAAATATCTCCAGGGAAAGCCTCACGTCCCGGCGGACGTCTCAAAAGGAGAGATACCTGGCGGTAAGCTGCGGCCTGCTTGGAAAGATCATCATAAATAATAAGAGAATGCTCACCTTTATCACGGAAATACTCGCCCATGGCGCATCCGGCATAGGGGGCAAGATACTGCATTGCCGCAGACTCACTGGCACTTGCTATAACAACGGTTGTATATTCCATGGCGCCATGCTCTTCAAGGGCTGCAACAACCTGGGCGACGGTTGATTTCTTCTGGCCGCAGGCAACATAGATACACTTAATATCGGTATTTTTCTGGGCTATAATAGCGTCAACAGCAATGGCTGTTTTACCGATCTGACGGTCACCAATGATCAACTCACGCTGGCCCCGGCCAACAGGTGTCATGCCGTCAACGGCTTTGGAACCGGTATAGCAGGGTTCATGAACTGATTTTCTTGCAATAACACCAGGGGCAACAAGCTCCATGTTCATGGTAATGGATGAATCAATGGGACCTTTACCATCCACTGGCTCGCCTGTAGTTGTAACAACACGGCCCAAAACAGCCTCGCCCACCGGAACAGAGGCAATGCGGTCGGTACGTTTAACAACATCCCCTTCCTTGATTTTCTTATCTTCACCAAGGATGGCAACACCGACATTGTCCTCTTCCAAGTTCAATGCCAATCCCAGCACGCCGCCGGGGAACTCTACCAATTCCATGGCCTTTACTTTTTCCAGCCCGTAAACACGGGCGATACCGTCACCCACCGACAAAACGACACCGGTTTCGCTAAGCTCAACCTCTTTATCGAAATCCTTGATCTGCTCTTTTATAATTTGGCTTATTTCTTCAGCTCTTATTTCCATTAGACACTCTCACCCCTTTTTAATGATTCTCTCATATTGAACAGTTGAGTTTTTACGCTGCCGTCCAGCACAAGATCGCCTATCTTTGTGACTATTCCACCGATAAGGGAGGGATCCTGCTCAACATCCAGAATAATATCTTTACCGGTTTTTATTGCAAAACCCTGTCGAATTTTTTCCGTTGCATCGGCAGACAGTTCTGTTGCGGAAACCAGAGTGGCATGAACCACGCCCTGGAGTTCATCTGCAAGTTTTTTGTAAAACTCGCAAATTTCCCTTAAAAAACCGATACGCCCCTTGTCAAACAGCAGTATAAGAAATGATTTCATAATATAGGAGAAATCAGACCTGTCCAAAATAGATTTCAGCACATTTCTTCTGTCATTTTTATCAAATAAAGGATTGACTACTGCCTGTTCAAGCTCAACATGGGAGTTAAAAACCCCAACAATGTCATCAAGCTCCGCCCGGTACAGATCCGCATTACCGTCCTCTTCGCCGATAAGCATCAAAGCCTTGGCATACCGCCTTGAAACAGATAGATTTTTCATGATGCCACCACCTTTTCCAGATATTCATCAACCAGTCTGTCCTGATCTTCCGTGGAAATGGATTCTTTTACAAGCGTTTCAGCCTGGTTCAGGGCTTTTTCTGCAATTTCTTTTTGCAGTTTAAGCTTGGCGGCCTTGAATTCCTGCTCGATATTTCTTTTAGCAGTTTCTTCTAATTTTGCAGCCTGGGATTCTGCTTCCGCAAGTATTCTCTTTTTTGCGGCCTCTCCCTGTTTGGTATACTCCTCAACTATACGCTGGGACTCCTTGTCAAGGTTCTCCATTTTGTCTGCATATTCCGCCAGGCATTTTTCTGCGTCCGTTTTTTTCTGCTCAAGCTCTGCAAGCTCTTCCTGGATACCTTTAACCCGGGATGAGAAAAACTCCGCAACAGGTTTTCTGGCAATATAAAAGAGCACTCCAGCCAGCACGACAAAATTCATTACCTTATAGGTATCGGTAGCGAGCCAGCCCTTGGGCTCGGCAGCACCATGTTCGCCGCCTGATGAAGCCAGAGCAATACCGGCAAAAACAAACAAAAGAGAGCATACCGCTGGAACCATGGTTTTATAATTCTTTTTTACAAACCGTATAATGTTCATCAGCACGCCCTCCCCAGAATTTTTTCGCCAATCGCTCTGGCAAAGGTATCAATCTCTTGTTCCAAAGCAGACTGAGCCTTTTTTGTCTCTTCGGCAACCTGCAGTCGAATCTCTGCAAGATTTGCCTGAGCCTTTTTATTGATCCGTTCAATGATCTCTTTCTCTTCCTGGGAAGCCTGTTCAACAAAAGTTTCCTTTTGTTTCAGGCCTTCGGCTCTCGCACCTTTCAAACCATCCTTGTAAGCCTCGTCCTTTTCAACAGATTCGGCAGAAAGGGACTCAACACCCTCCTGAAGTCCCGTTATCTTCTCCCTGCGTTCCAGGAGAACCCTGCGAATAGGCTTGAACAGTACCAGATTCAGCACATACAAGAGAAAAAGGAAATTGATGATCTGAATAAACAATGAACCATCAACACTAACCATACATTTCCCTCCGCCAGTTAATAATTGTTAGTAGTAGATAAAAAAACACCTGCCAATATTCAATACAGTCACGCCCCGCAAAATAAGGGTGCAACTTTAATCCACACAAGATTCCGAATTTGAGTACCATCAAGATAGAATTTTGTCAACATCCAAATATGTTTTTAAAGTTATCTGTTCTGTTACATTTCCATTAAACAAAATGGCATCTTTCATATTACCTCAAAAGTAGTTGACACTTTTTTCAGGGGATTTCCTAAAAATTAAGAGCTGTTTTGAAAAACTGTCAACCTATGAATGATCCATACCAACAAAATCAGCCTGAGGCAAATTTACGCATGCTGATATTCATAAGCAAACCTATCCCCGCCATATTTGTGATAACAGAAGTTCCTCCATAACTTACAAGGGGAAGCGGCACCCCTACAACAGGCATAAGCCCCATTACCATTCCAATATTGATGAAAATCTGCCAGAAAATCATGATGGTGATTCCATAGGCAAGAATGGAACCAAACATATCTCTACAGCAGTAGGCAATATTAAGCCCCCATAAAAGCAGCAAAAAATATAAGAACAACAAAAAACAGCAGCCTGCCAGACCCCATTCTTCAGCAAGAACGGACAAAATAAAATCCGTATGCTGCTCTGGAAGAAAAGCAAGAGCGTTTTGTGTACCCTTTAAATAGCCTTTTCCAAAAAGCATTCCAGAACCAATTGCAATTTTGGATTGAATGATATGGTATCCAGCCCCAAGGGGATCCCTGTCTGGATTTAAAAAGGTGAGTATTCTTCCCTTTTGGTAATCCTTTAAAACAAACCATACTAAGGGGGCCCCAAAAGCTCCTATTCCTGCACAGGTAAAAAAAACTTTTTTTTCAACCTTAATAAAAAGAGTGATGGAAACCGTTATAAAAAAAAGAAGCAAAGCCGTACCCAGATCAGGCTGTTTAACGATGAGCATAAAGGGGAAAAAAAGGCAAAGACCCGGTTTTGCAAGCTCCTTAAAGGAAAGGCCGCCTTGTGAAACGAACTTGGAATAAACCGATGATAAGATAATAATCAATGAAAGCTTCATCAACTCCGAGGGCTGCATGGTAAAGGGGCCCAGGGCAAGCCATCTTCTTGAACCGCCTACAAGCTTACCGCAGATGAGCACTGCAATTAGAAGAAGGGTGCAAAAGGCATAAATGGCAAGGCTGGTCTTATCAAAAATTTTATAATGAACAAGAAAAGAAAAGATCATAATAATAAGGCCGCCCCCCATCCATATAATCTGTTTTTTAAACAGGACATGAATAGTAACGCCCATGGCACCGGCAGTGACAGCGCTGTAAAGTACGGCAAGGCCGACACAACTTATGCATAGTGTAATAAGAAGCAGCCCCCAGTCAAAATTTTCCAAAAGGCGCCTGTCAAACATGGTCAGTCATCCTTAATAATTTCATCTTTCCCGAAAAAAGCCGCCACTACTTCCTTTGCCACCGGAGCCGCGGCAGTTGAGCCGTGTTCCCCATGCTCAATCATGACAGATACCGCTATAACAGGATTTTCCGCGGGAGCATAACACACAAACCAGGCATGATCCCTCAGATAGTAATCCAGCTCATCTAACCTGTCTCTGTCCCCTTTTTTCAAACTGAAAACCTGTGCAGTGCCGGTCTTGCCGGCAATAGTCAAACCCTTTATCCGGATGGATCTGGCAGTACCTCTGCCGCCTTGAACAGCATTAAATAGTCCCTGCCTGACAATTTTCAATGTATCGCCGCCCGCGGGCAGCCCCCCTATGATATCGGGCTCCTCCTGTGGTATCTTCTTTCCATCGTACTCCTGAAGAGATTTTAAAATTCTGGGCCGGTAAATTGTGCCTCCATTGCCCACTGCCCCAATAAAAACGGCCATCTGAAGAGGGGTTACAAGATTAAATCCCTGGCCGATGGCAATGGAAAGTGTCTCTCCGCCCTGCCAGGGAACCCCAAAGCGTTTTTTTTTCCAGGCAGACGTGGGTACCAGTCCAGGGCGCTCATTTTCCAATTCAATGCCTGTAGGCCTTCCAAAACCGCATCCCCTTGCATACTGGGCAAGGGTATCAACTCCTGTTTCCTCTCCTGCCCTGTAAAAAAACACATCGCAGGATTCTTCCAGGGCACCAACTACATTTACCTTGCCATGCCCCCATTTTTTCCAGCATCTGTAGGACCGGTTGCCGTATTTATAATATCCAGGGCAAAATCTTGTTGTATTCCTGTTTATGACGCCCTCTTCAAGGGCTGCTATGGCTGTGAGTATTTTATAGGTAGAGGCTGGTGGATACTCCCCCTGAATGGCCTTGTTGGACATGGGACGTCCGGGATCGGCCATCAGCTTCTTCCATTTCTTGACTGATATTCCGCCGATAAAATCATTCTGATCAAAGGATGGACTGCTTGCCATGACAAGGATATCACCGTTTGAAGGGTCAATGGCCACGACGGCTCCATCCTTTCCCTCAAGCAGAGCTTCTGATTTCTGCTGCAGGCGGGAATCTATGGTTAAAAAAATATTTTTGCCGGGAAGTGAGTCCACCGTATTGATTATCCTTACCAGCCGGCCGTTTGCATCGACCTCAATCTGCCTTCCCCCCCTTTTGCCATGAAGAGTCTGCTCAAACACCTTTTCCGCACCATAACGGCCAATGGATTCACCGGATTTCACATCCGGATACTTTGAGCTTCTCAGTTCATTGGCATTTATCTCACCAAGATACCCTATGATATGAGCCGCGCTCTTTTTGTATATATAATTTCGTTTTGGTTCCACATTAACGGAAATCCCAGGCAAATCGAAAAGATGGGCCTCCACCGCGGCAAGCTGATCTCTGGTAATATTCTTTTCAATGAGGAGCGGCTTGTGCCTGGAAATTTTTTTGCCTTCCTCAATTTTTTTCATAATATCAACAAGGGACAGGCCTGTAAAAAAACTCAACTTTTCAACAGTATCTTTGATCGGGACAGCATCATTGAGCACAATCTGAAGATCAAAGGAAGGCCGATTATCCACCAGCAGCACTCCGTTTCTGTCATATATCAAGCCTCTGGAGGCCGGCACGCTTTGCAGCCTGATACAATTATTCTTTGAAAGGCGGCGGTATTCTTCCCCCTGGATCACCTGAAGATAGACAAAACGGATAAGAAGCACTGCAAAGGCAATCATCAGGCAGGCAGCAACCCCCATCAGCCTCTTTTTCAACCATTCCCTGTCTGGATTCTTCATGTACTCGTCCAGGGCAGAATCCGTCCCAGGTTCCAGACTATTTTCCAGCATATTTTTTAATAATATATTCCCACCGCTTCCGAAGAATATGAATAAGCATTATACAGACAGGCAGCATGAAAAAGGCAAAAAACATCTGCTTTCCCATCATCACTAAATCCGATACCGAAATGGCTGATCTGCCGCGGCTCACAAAAAAAGTAAAAAAAAGAAAACCGTTTTCCATAAGCACGGACAGAGCACTTACCATGGGCACAAAAATCATATTTCCATAATGAACAAAGCATCTCATTGCCTGGATAAAGAAATATATCCAGATATAGGCAGAAGTGTAAACTCCAAAAGGAGCACCGGAGATACTGTCCATACACAGGCCTAAAAGCAGAATACCAACGATTACCAAAGGGCTTGAAAACAGGAAGCTCAGGCATAAAACATTAATAATTAAAAGATCAAAACTATAATCAAAAAATGAAAAAACAGGCAAAAAAGATGTCTGGGCAATGATTAGAAAAAGAGACGTCAGAACATAAAATACAATATTAATCATTGTTTAAAAGTACCGTCAAAAACGGCCCTGGTAATGACAAGCACCTCTTCAAGTTTATCGAAATCCACACATGTCTGCAAAACTATTTTCTGAAAAAGGCGGGAATCTTCTTTTTTCACATCGACTACAACACCAATGCGCAGGCCCTTGGGAAACACCTGGTCAAGCCCCGAGGTTATAATCACCTGTCCCGTAAGTATCACATCTTTTCTAAGGGCATATTTAAAAAGACATTGTTCCATATTATTGCCTTTGACCATTCCCCTTGCCCGGGAGTCCTGAACAAGGGCATCAACGGCACTGTTTCTGTCTATTATCAGCAGCACCCTTGAGTATTGTTCCGAAACATTAACTACCTGGCCGACCACCCCTTCTGACACGATAACGGGCAATCCTTTTACGACACCGTATTTTTCCCCCTTGTCGATCATTATGGTTTTAAACCAAGGAGATGGATCTCTGCCCACCACCCTTGCAGCCACGAACATTTCCTGGTCAGGCTCCTTGAAATTAATAAACTTTCTAAGCCTATGGTTTTCAAGCTCAAGCTCCCTGCACCTGTTTTCATATTCAACGGAAAGTGCAAGCTTGTTCTTCAGCTCATAGTTTTCCTTAGCCGCAGAAACCGTTGAAAAATAAACATTCCATATGTTTTCAGTCCATGATGCCGTTCTTGAAACAACCCTTTGAAAGGGAGCGATCAAAGACATGGCCAAGCGCTCGACACTGTTCTTTGGCCAGACTCCTTGGCTGCTTACGGCAAGAAGTGTGAAGTTCATTGCAATAAAAAAGATAACGCATGTCAATACCACAATCTTTTTTGAAAACATATATTCAGTGTATTACTACCTCTCTCAAGATATCAATGGCATCGAGTGCTTTTCCGCAGCCAAGGGCAACCGTGGAAAGGGGATCATCCGCGATTATAATGGGAAGGCCTGTTTTTTCATGCAGCAGTTTATCCAAATTTTTCAGGAGTGCGCCTCCGCCGGTTAGAACGATTCCTGTATCCACTATATCTGCGGCAAGTTCAGGAGGGGTAAGCTCAAGCACGATCTTTACCGTTTCAACGATGGCCTCGATCTGTTCAGAGATTGCCATACATATCTCCTCTGAATCTATTGCCAGTATTTTGGGAATACCTGACACAAGATCCCTGCCCTTGACCTCAATGGTTTCAATGGTTTCAGGATCTGGATATGCGTTGCCTATCTTTGTTTTGATGATTTCGGCTGTTCGCTCGCCAATAAGAAGATTGTATTTTCGTTTAATGTGCTGGCTGATGGAATTGTCCATTTTATCCCCGGCAATACGGATGGAGCGGCTCTCAACGATCCCGGCAAGGGAAATAACAGCCACTTCGGTTGTTCCGCCGCCTATGTCCACCACCATATTACAGGTAGGTTCCGTCACCGGAAGGCCGGCCCCGATGGCTGCTGCCATGGGTTCTTCAATCAAAAAAACCTCCCTTGCCCCGGCAAGTTCTGCAGAATCCCTGACCGCTCTTTTTTCCACCTGGGTAATACCCGATGGAACGGCAATCACTATGCGGGGTCGCACCAGGGTTCTTCGATTGTTATGCACCTTGCGGATAAAATGCTTGAGCATTGCCTCAGTGACCTCAAAATCAGCAATAACGCCATCACGCATGGGACGTATGGCTATGATATTTCCAGGCGTTCTGCCAAGCATCTTCTTGGCCTCAAGGCCCACGGCAAGCACTCTGTTTTTTGATCTTTTATCGGTACGCACAGCAACCACCGATGGTTCGCTTAGAACAATTCCCTTACCTTTGACATATACAAGTGTATTGGCCGTACCAAGATCAAGCGCCAAGTCACTTGAAAACACACCAAGGACAGAATCTATTATAAGATTCATACTACCCCTTCCCATGAATGATTTAAAAAACCTGCTCTTTGATATAACCGGCATGGCCGGAGCATATTTTTTACCCAGCCACAACGAAAATTGAAAGTTTTTTGAAAAATAACCTCTTACGGAGACTTTCATATAAAAAAAGACTCAAATAAAAAATAACAGCTAACAGAAAACCTTTACTTTTACAAGAATAAAAAAAGGATATATCCTAAATATCATGTCGTGGGAAATAATCTTTCATAAATCAAATCATGTATCTTTGGCCTGAAGGTTCTTATTTTTAAATTATTCCTTGTCGGATGCACCCGGTTTGTAAGCAATATAACAATAAGCTCATTCTCAGGATCCATCCAGAATGAAGTACCGGTGAAACCCAGGTGGCCAAGGCTAAGGGATGAAAAATATTTTCCACATGATGAACAGTTCTTTGACGGAGTATCAAATCCTGCCACCTTTTCCCTGCCATCTTGACCTACAACAAGCCTGTTTAAAAGTCCACGGGAAATGATCTTACCTGATCCCCCCTTTAGAATTCTCAATATATCTTTCAGCACCATCCATGAGGCATGGGCAGTACCAAAAAGCCCTGCATGGCCGTCAATCCCGCCTGCTACCCAGGCATTGTCATCATGAACCTGGCCCCGGATTATTTTTTTTCTCCAGGGGCAGTCCTCGGTGGAAACAAATCTTTCAGTATTATCCAAAAATGAATCCACACCTGCTGAAGAATATGTCGTGCAGGATTCAATAAAAAAAAGATCCTGCACACCAAGCGGATGGTACAGCTCATCTGCAGCAAACACATCAAGCCTTTTATCAGAAACCGTTTCAACAACCCATGCAAGTAGCATATACCCAAGGTCGCTGTAAATTTCCCGGGTTTCAGGTTCATATTCCAGCGGCTCCTTTATAATCATTTCACGCAGAATATCTTTTCTCTTTTCCGGAGCTGTATTGATAAGACTTTTATAATAAGATCTGTGGGCGGGAAGGCCGGAGCAATGCCTTAAAAGAGATTCAACCGTAATATGGTGTTTATCGGTTCCCTGTGCTGACTTAAGAACCGTTCCAATGGGCTGCTGAAGAAAAAGAAGACCCTTTTCAATCAGCCTTGAAACAGACAGAGCAGTTGCAAGGGGCTTTGTAAGGGATGCCAGATCAAATATGGAATCCAGAGTCATAATCTGATTGCTAAAGATATCAGCCCTTCCAAAGGCCCTGTGAAATACAAGGGAATCACCAAGGGATACAAGCAGCACAGCTCCCGGAAAAACTCCCTCATCTACCCCCTGTTCCATTTTGATAGAAACTGAATCCATACACAATCATCCACACCATCGAATAATAGGGCCGGCAGTATTAAGCTCAACCACATCAGAAAAAGGGAGGCTCATGTTGATCTTGCCGTGCCCTGCATCAAGCCCCGCCATAACCGGCACATTTTTATCATCGAAAATTTCCAGCAGAATATCATATATCATATTTATATCCCCACAATTGCTAAATGATCCTGTTACAACACCTTGTACACCATCAAAAACCCCTGCCATTTTAAGATGGGTCAGCATTCTATCAATTTTATAGGGTTTTTCTCCCGTGTCCTCCAAAAACAGAATACATTTTCTGAAATCAGGCTGAAAGGCCGTTCCTGCCATATGGGATATGGTGGCAAGATTGCCTCCTGCAAACCTGCCCTTTACATTACCGGGTCTCAATGAAATCCCGTGCTTTAACTCTATGGTATCAGGGATGTTTTCTGTAAGCTGCAGGTACAAAGAATTTACGGTTAAATCACATGATTTTGCAAGGGATGTAATAACAGGACCGTGTATCACCTGAAGAGATGCCCTTTCTCTAATTGTAAGAAGCAAAGCCGTAATATCACTGAATCCAACAAAAAGTTTTGGATGGTTCTGTATAAGATCATAATCAATCAGAGGCAGTAGCTTCAAAGCGCCGAACCCCCCCCTGGCACACATGACCGCATCAATGCCTGGATCGGCAAAAAGCATGTTCAAAATAGATGCTCTGTGGGTGTCTTCACCTGCCAGGTATCGTTTGCGAAAATCCAGCCCGGGCGGCAAAAAGGTTTTAAATCCCATGGATTCAATTACCCTGATACCCTGGTAAAGGATGTCAGGCTCAAAACTTCCCGATGGAGCGCACACACCTATGGTATTGCCCGGGACAATTTTTTTTGGAATTTGAAGGATCACATCATATTCTCCACTGATTTTTTTTCATTCATAAAAAATCGGCAAGGAAACCCCTGAGTCTTTAGCTCAGGGGTTATTGACATCTCACCCTGGTATCGGACAAACAGCCATGAACCGAGGCTCCCAGCAAATAATAAAATATAGTGGCGGATTCTATATCCGCCCTGACCTACCCTTACCTGTCATGGCAAATATGCAAATGGGTCAAACATGGAATGTGAGCAGATATGGAATCTGCCCCCCCCCTACGGGTTCTAATAAAAATATTCGGATAAAAAAGCAAGGGGCAAAAAACATCTCTTATTTAAAAAATACCATTGACAATTAAAGTTCAAGATGATATTAAGTTTGCGTTCTTTTTAAGGATACTCGGGGCGTAGCGCAGTCTGGTAGCGCACTTGTCTGGGGGACAAGTGGTCGCTGGTTCAAATCCAGCCGTTCCGACCAATGAAATCAAGGGCTTACGGTAAATATCGTAAGCCCTTTTTTCTTTAGGTGTAGATATAGTATAGAAACGAGTCAAAATATCGGCATCCTTCATATTGTCTCAAAGTCACCCTCACTAAATCACAAAATATGCTGGCATAAGTAATAAAAAAAGGCTTTCCGTGTAATCACCGAAAGCCTTTTTTGATATTAAAACGAATTGTGAGTCAAATAAAAATCAAACAAATTCCTTATCATTTTTATAGTCAAGCTCATGAATTTCAGGGTGTGATTTCAAGGATCTCAAGAACTGCTCTGTACGCAGCCTGAGCCTCTCATCCAAAACACTTGCAGCCTGTTTCATTATCAAATATCCCATTGAATGATCAGACTCCATCAAATCAATGATAGACTGCCTGTGCACAGCATAAAGCACAGCCGCTTCATTGCAGATGGCAGACATGGAACAGGCATCTTCATTTAACAATACAGAAAGGCCAAAATCCTCTCCAGCCTCTATGGCTCCCACGGTTACCATGATATCATCAGATATTTTCTGCTCAAGCAAAACCTTACCGGATTTTACCATATAAAAATTATCTGCTGAATCCCCTTCGTTGAAGATGACTTCACCGCTTTGAACCTTGATCACCTGAGTAATGGAAACTATTTTCTCAAGCATCTCATCGGTTAAATTCTTCATGAAAAAATCTTTTTTCAGCTCTGCTTTACTTATCATATATTGATCCTCGATTTATAAATATCAATAATTTTTTTGTCAAACCAATGTCCCGCTTACATGGGGGGGATGATTAGAAACCGCAGGGGCAGACCAGCCAGCATGCCTGGCCCCCAATTTTTCATCCTTGGCTATATAATCAGCGGCCGTCAGCCCCAGAATGTTATTAGACCAACAGACTGTTATTAGACCAATAAATACAGCACAACAATCATTAAACCTGCACAGGCGGCAAAAATTCCGATGGGAGTAGTGCCCGTGGCAAATGCAAGCTCAAGCCTGCTGGAGAGGGATTCATCAGCCCCGTCTTCAACCTCAGCCTTTTTCTGAAAAAAAGACAGGAAAAAGCACAGCGTCGAAGCAGTTGCATGTCTTGCAAAGCTGTTTACAGCACCAGTAAATTTTTGCACCAGGAGCAAATCCATTACTGAATTGACTCCGTTTAAAAACTTTCCCATCAAGTCTGCAAATCCTGCAAGAGGTTTTCGATAAAACCAGTCGAGGTCGATGTTGATGGCTCTGAGTTCGTCTGGATAGCGCCCTGATTTCAAGAGGAAATAGAATGCAAGCACAGCAAACATGAGAAGCTGCAACTGTCCTACTACATGTGCTCCTGAATAGGGAACATAATCCACAGGATAGGGTAAAATATTGTATAGAAACTGTGGATAAATACCTATAAATATACAGAAAAATGCGGCAATCCCCATGGCTATCATCATATTGGCCGGAGGCTCTTGTGCCCGCCTGCCTGAATCATGCCCAAAGAATGTAAAAAATGGGACTTTTATTCCTGCATGGGCTATAACACCGGCCGATGCGAACTGAAGCATGAACCAGATAATAGCATAATGTTCATGGCCTGAGGCACTTATGATCATTGATTTACTGACAAATCCGCTGGTCAATGGGAAGGCCGATATAGAGAGAGCCCCCACCAGACAGAACATGCAGGTAATAGGCATGGTTTTATACATCCCTCCCAGATCAGTTGCCTTGCTCTTGCCGGTCACATGCATAACAGAACCAACAGACATGAAAAGAAGCGCTTTATAGAGGATGTGGGCAAACGCATGGGATACGGTTCCGTTCAATGCCAGTTGGGTACCTATTCCCACGCCGCACATCATGAATCCCACCTGGTTCATAAGGCTGTATGAGAGTACCCGCCTCATATCATTTTCTATTTCAGCATAGAAGATGGGATAAATAGTCATGATTGCACCAAGCCAGATCAAAATTTCCGCACCCGGAAAAACCCGTGCCATGACATATACAGCGCTTTTTGTCGTAAAGGCACTTAAAAATACCGCGCCGGCTATGGTTGCCTCGGGGTATGCCTCCTTAAGCCATGGATGGAATGGCGGAATTGCTGCATTGACGGCAATACCTAAGAAAATAAGCCATGCGCCGACACCCTGAAGTTCCATAAAACCAAAGGTTATCTGCCCGGTTTTCGTGATCTGAATAATAATTCCGGCCAGCAGAAACAAACCACCAACTATATGAAAAAGTATATACCTGAATGCTGCCTTCCGAGACTCACTGGTACGCCTGGCTAAAATAAGGAAGGTGGATGCAACCGCCATGATTTCCCAGAAAATATACAGGGTAAAAAAATCACCGGCAAAGGTCACGCCAAGGGCACCACCGGCATAGCAGAATCCTGCTACATACTGAAGGTCGTCTTTGACGTTCATGGCATATATAGTAGCTATAAATGAAATCAGCAGAAAAATATAACCAAACACCCGGCTTAACTTGTCCACTCTTCCGAAAATAAGTTGATAATCCAGAAAACCAACATGCCAGTATTCCCCTTCAGGCACCGATATAAGTACGGCAAATGCCATTAAGGGCAGCAGCAGCATGTAAGCAGACTTCAATTTACCTTTGAAAAAAGGAATTAGTATTGCTCCTACAATGAATATCAGAGCAGGGGGAGTTCCGTTTGTTATTAGATCAGTCATAATATGTTTCATCTCTTTTTGTGAAAAATCTTAATATTTTTGCAATGGTAATCACAACAACACAGGAAACAAAACCATATGCGGCAAAAAACTGAGGCGCACCTTCCCAGGGAAAGTATGCATGTTTGTGAATAAAATAATCAAGCACAAGAAGAACTACAAGAAAAACAAAAAATCCTCCAAGCATAATTTTTATATTTAGGGGTTTATCAAAAGTATTCAGTTCCTTTTGTTTCATATTTCTACCTCAAATATTATACAGATTTATCACATCAGTGATGTCCATTACCAAAGAAAATCACGATGATTAGATAGATTAGCGCTACAGCCATGGAGGCATAATATACATATGCAAACCCAGGTGTTGCCTCATGTTTTATCACATCTTTTTCTTCCACATCATTATCCATTATCATCCTCCAAGAACCGCTGCTGCTGCCATTTTTGCAAGATTAAGAAAGGGCTGGGGAAAGAAAAAAAGTACTATTGAACATACCGAAGTAATTACCAATGGCACCACACAATAAATAGGCGGCTCTTTTCTTTCCGGCTCAAACATTGACTCCTCAGGGGAGCAGAAAAACGCGTTATAAACTATGGGCAAAAAGTAAACAGCATTTAAAAATGAACTGGTCAAGAGTACCACAAGCAGGGGGATACTCCCCGCTTCTAAGGTGCCTACTACCAGATACCATTTGCTTATAAAGCCTCCGCATGGGGGCAGCCCGATAACGCTTAGAGAACCGATAAAAAATGCAGTCATGGTGATGGGCATTCGCTTACCGATTCCTTTCATTTGACTAATATTTTTAATGCCTGTGGCACAGAATATTGCACCGGCACAAAAAAACAGGGTGATCTTGCCAAAGGCGTGCATGGCAATGTGGAGCATACCGCCGGCCACGCCGGATGCAGACAAAAGGCCCACTCCAAGAACAATATAGGAGAGTTGAGCAATGGTTGAAAAGGCAAGTCTTCTTTTCAGACCATCCTGGGACATGGCAATCAAAGATGCCACTATAATTGTAAAGGAAGCAATAACGCATACAACTATACCAAGATTGAAGTCTTTTAGAACACCCGTACCGACGATTCCGGTGAGTACCCTCACAACACTGAAGGCTCCGACCTTAACAACGGCCACGGCATGGAGCAGAGCACTTACCGGGGTAGGTGCTACCATGGCGGCGGGCAGCCACGAATGCATGGGCATGATACCCACCTTGGCAAAACCGAACAGAAACATCAGGGTCATGAGCAGGGCAAGGCCTGAGTTGACATGGCCTGCCATAACGCCCTGGGCGGCAAAGTCAAGGGTACCTGTGAAATGGTAGGTAATCAGCATGGCTGGAAGAGCAAGCCCGATGGAGCCTCCAAGTATATAAAAAAGATATTTACGGCCGGAACTCTTGGCCTCCCTGTCCTGATGATGGGTAACAAGAGGATATGTGGCAAGAGAGAGCATCTCGTAAAAGAGATACATGGTTAAAAGGTTGGCGGAAAAGGCAACCCCGATGGTTGCGGAAAGTGCCACTGCAAAAAAGCAGAAGTAACGGGTCTGACTGTGTTCATCAAGACTTCTCATGTATCCGATGGAATAGATGGAGGTCACGATCCACAGCGATGATGAAACAATGGCAAAGAGCATGCCAAAGGCATCCACCCGAAAACTGATTCCAAGATCCGGAAATACCTGAAAAAGCGTGTATTGAATCTCCCCTCCCTTTAGAACAAAGGGAAGCATTGATATAACAATCAAAAACTTTATGCCGGCGGCAACAAAAGTCCAGCTCTCCCTGATATTTGCGGATCTGCTTGAAATAATACCGGGAATGGCAATAAGAGAAACAAGAACAGCAAAAACAGGTTTTATAGAAATTATAGTCTCCAGTGTCATGCTAAATCACCCCTGCCGGTATGGCAAATTGAATAATGTTGGTAACAATTTTTCCAGAATACAAGCCCAGCACAACGAGCATCACCGATACAAATACAAATGGAACCAGCATATCCAATGGAGCCTCTTTTATTACGCTTTCAGAGGCATGGGAGGAGCCATGATGATGATCCGTGAAGGGTTCAAAAAAAGCAATTTCAAAAATCCTGAAAAAAAGAATCGCGTTGACAAGGGAACTGAATATCAATGCGAAAACAAACAGATAATTTCCGGCTGCCACGCCGCCTGACACGAGATACCATTTGCTGAAAAAACCGCATGTGGGGGGTACACCTACCACCGAGAGGGCGGCAAGCACAAAGGCTGCCATGGTAAAGGGCATTTTTGCAAAAAGGCCCTGAAGATCATTCCGTGATTCTCCTCCTGTTTTCCATACAAATATACCCGCGGCAAGGAAAAGTGCCAGGGTCATGGCCGCATCATTAATGATGTGCAGGATGGCACCGGACACGCCCATGCGGTTGCCCAGGAAAAACCCACCTACCATATAGCCGACTTCGGCAATGACAATATAGGTGAGCATTTTTTTGTAGTTTTTCTGGGCAAGCGCGGAAAGGGAGCCGAAAATTATGGTAATTACCGCGAGCCATAACATGAAATCGCCGCTTTTCAAATAGTTGAAAATATATTCTGCGGAAAAAACCGAAAGGCAGATTCTTACCATAACATAAATTGTTACTTTTGTTGTTAAGGGAGCGATAAGACCTGCGGCAGGAGAGGTACATTCGGAATAGGCACCGGGAAGCCATCCATGGACCGGAAAAACAGCCATTTTCACAAAAAGCCCTGTCATGCATATGAAAAAAGCAAAAAGAACAATGCTTGAATCCATCATTCCGGGCAGTATGTTTGAAAGATCGGCCATGTTGAGAGAACCGGTTGCCATGTAGAGATAGCCCACACCAAGAAGATAAAAGGTGGCGCCGATGGTTCCCAGAAAAAGATAATTCAAGGTTGCATAGGGTGCCCTGCTGTTACCAAGGCCGATTAAAGCATAACCTGAAAGGGATGCAATCTCAAGGAGCACGTAAAGGTTAAAGGCATCGCCGGTGGCTGTCATGCCCGCAAGTCCTGCGGTAAATAAAACATACAGGGAATAAAAGGCACCTTCCTTGCCCTTATATTCCATATCTATAATTCTTTTACTTGCAACAAGGTTTATCAATGAGACCGCCGTGATCACCGTTAAAACAATAGCGCTTAAATGATCAATGACATATACAATACCTATGGGGGGTGCCCATCCTGCCATCCTATACTCTATAGGAATGCCTGTTTTGACGATCTGAATCACCAGCGCTACAGCGCATATAAACGAAAATGCGAGCGAGGCAGCGGCAATACGAAAAGGCGCTCTTCTGTTTACCCATCCAGCCCCGGACGCAACCAGGGCAGCAAGAAGAGGAACAATAATTAATAGTGCAGGAAGATTATTGGTCATAGTTTCTATCCATTCCTGAGCTGTTGGTTAATCTCGTCTTCCTCAAGCGTGCCATACTCTTTATAAACCTTCATTGCCAGGGCAAGGGCAACGCCGAGGGTTGCCACGCCGACAACGATGGCCGTGAGCATAAGCACATGGGGAAGGGGGTTGATATAGTCCGCTACATTAACCGCTGCAGATGCATGATGAGCAGCAGCAGAAGCGTGGGCCGCAGAGGCATGGGCCACAGAGCCCGCAGATTCATGGCCGTGGCCATGAAGCAAAATGGGTATGGTTGCCCCTTTTTTACATCCTATGGAAACATAGAACATGATAACTGCCGTCTGAAAAATAATCATACCCACGATTTTTTTGATCAGGTTATTCTTTGCAATCATGGCATACATGCCCACCATCATAATTATGATGTAGGCCCAGTAATTTGCCTTTGCAATAACCAATGCTACTAACGATTCCATGTTCATCCTTTGTTCTTTGATTATACTTCCCGTAAATATTCAACGGAAAATCCCTGTTAAGGCATATCAGTTAATCGGCCGGGCAAAACAAAAAAACTTAGAGAGTTAGAGCCCCTCATCCTGTTTGCCTGATGATGACAGATTGTAATATATCCAGATCATAACCGACATGACAGCCAGAGCAACACCGATTTCAACGACAAGAATACCGTGGGATCTTGCCATTACCCGGTCTGTTCCAAAAATCGGAGACAATGCACTGTAATTGAGAAAGGTCTCGCCAAGAATAAGGCAAAGCGCTCCTGTACCGGCATAAAGGAAAACGCCGGTGGCACTGAAAATAGCTGCGGCTTTTTCACTGAACCCTAAGATGGCAAGCCTGAGATTCCGGGAGATTGCAAAGAGAATAATTGCGGCACCAAGAATTACCCCGCCCTGGAATCCACCTCCGGGGCTGTGATGGCCGTGGGCAACCACGTAAAGGGCAAAAATCTGGATAAATGGAATCACGAGCCTGCATGTATGCCGTATTATAAAGTCATAGGGAACCCATTTTGAATCCATCCGCCTGAAAACCTTTGAATCAGCCGGAAGTTTGCTACCGGTGATTCTCAAGGTGATTCCCGTAGGGAGATGCGTGTAATATTTATGCTCCGCACCCGCCTGGGGAATTCGCAGAAGTAAAAAACAGGCTAAACCAGCCGTTAGAATAACGGTGGTTTCAAACATGGTGTCAAACCCCCTGTAATCGGCAAGTACCGATGTAACGATATTTGGAACAGCCGTATCTTCCATTGTGTGTTGAATAAAATAGGGAGAAAGGTGAGTTGATGCAGGAGAGTTGACATCTGCCCAGTCCGGAAAGTCTCCTGCAAAAATAAGCAAAAGCAGTCCGCAAAGAGTTATGGTTATTTTTCCCAGAATCTTCAATCTTTTGTCCTCCTTGTGGTGTGAAATACCGCTGCAACACAAAATACGGTACTGACCCCGGCACCTACGGTTGCCTCTGTAAACGCGACATCAACAGCCCCCATGATGGCCCATAAAAGACACATGAGAAAACTGTAGGCACCAAGCAAAATAGCCGCGCTCAAAAGATCTTTTACCCTTATTGCTGCGACGGCGCATACTATCACAAGCACGAAAACTATCAGTTCAAGCTGCCAAATCATCGGTATCTCCTTTGATCTTTTTCCAGGGCATTAAACCGGCCCTGACTCCGGCATCGACAATGGCATGGGTTGCCGTGGGGCTTGTAATGAATACAAAAACAACGATAAGCATGATTTTCAGGGCGGAAAGAACATTTCCAAGGGAAAATTCATGGATAACATACAAGGACATTCCCAGCATCGAACAAAAAAGTCCCATGGTGTCAAGCATTCCTGCGGCATGGAGGCGCGAATAAAAATCAGGTAGCCTGATAACGCCTATGGAACCGCCAAGAAAAAAAACAAGCCCGATTATAATCAAAATAGCTGCTGTCAAATTCATGATTCCATCTCCTTGCTCAGACCCTTTTTTTTATGAAAATACCTGGCTGCAGCAATCACGGCAATGAAGTTCAACAGGGCATAGGCAAGGGCAATATCTATGAACATGTCAACCCTTCCGTAAATAAACCCTATCATGATCAAAAGCACAGTGGTTTTGCTTCCAATGGCATTGACACCCATGAATCGATCCAGGACGGTCGGTCCCTGCACTGCCCTGTAAAGCGGAATTGCCATGAGCATGGAAAGTACAATAGCTGAAGTAAAAATAAAACTGTCCATCATTCACCAAAGATTTTTGCAACCCTTTTCTCCATGTCACCGGGAAGAGGTGCTGCGGATTCATTGTCAATGGCATGTATCGCCATATCGCCATAAACATTGAGGAAAACCGTGATGGTTCCCGGCGTCAATGTTATTGAATTGGCAAAGGTTACGAGCCCCAGGGGATCCTGAATTCTGCTTCTGAATTTAATGATTTGGGGATTAATTTTGCTTTTCATGTCAGGACTTATGACAAGAAACAGCACATGGAAGTTAGCAAGGATGATCTGCCAGATAAGCCACGGGAAATAAAAAAGAAATCCCATCCATATCCTTGGCAGACGCTTTGTTTCCGGCGATGTTATAAGCAAATCAGACATAAACCAGGCCACTAAGGAACAGCATATAATGCCCAGGGTTAAATGAAACGAGTCAAATTTGCCTGAAAAAATCAGCCAGAAGAAAAGTAATACAAAAAATGTAATAAAAAATGGTGTCTTGCGTTGCTTATTTTTCAATAGTAGAACTCCATATCCATTAGGTTTAAGTTCGTTCTAAAGCTTGACGCTTAACTTCTGATATAACCGTTCCCAGGAAAGTTACCTTGATGTATTTAAAAAAAAGTCAAACGTCAACATTTTTTTTAAAAAAAACTGACTAATCAGTCATAATTTCTGTAATTCAGCACTACATTTTTAATCCGAAAGCGCGAAAGCGGGGACAGATCTAAAAGCTGTCCTCAAAGTTAAAAAAAGTGGGCAAGTTATTTAAGAGCGATTTCTAAGGCGGTACATGCCGCAAAAAAATAAACACTTAAGACTCACAAGAAAACTGGGCATCCTTCATCTGCCGCTTTACACTTTCAGAATCAATATTCCCATTTTTATGGATTTATTTCAAAAAAAGTGTAAACTACTTTTGAGGTAATATGAAACATGCCGAAAACTGATTATAAAAGTTTCAAGTGCCAGTTCCAAAGCCCAGGCCGTTCCTTTAAAATTATTCCCTTTGGCAGGGGCTCTTCCATGGTCAGAAAAAGATTATATCCAGATGCCGCAAGCACTGGTTTCATGTTGCTTAAATCCTGGCGCCATCCTGGGAAAACCCAGTAATCGCTCTCCCTTTTGGATACCCAGGCAGCTTCCCTCATGGGGCTTGTAAAGAACCTGTCAAGGATGATGTCCTGTGAAACAATCCTGGATATTGCAAGGGGCCAGTTGGCAGAAATCACGACTCCGAGGGGAAGGGAAGATTTTACGGGAAGAGCCATGAAATCCTCTTTGTCAAGTTCAGGGGAAACAACGGCGCCGGAAAACCCGGCATCTTTTAAAAAATTTACATGGGAAGGATTGGCAATATTGCAAAAGGGGCCTGCCCATATATTAAGGCTTTCCGGCTGCTCAAACATATTGATCTGCCAGGGCATGTTCAGTACAAAATTTCTACCTCCCAGAGCAAGAACGCTGTTCACATTGGCGCTCAAGCATTCCTCCTCTAAGGGCCAGACCACCGGGGGCAGGAACCACCAGGTATTTTTCGCCGCTTTTCCCGACATATTTTTCTCTGCAAGCTTTGGAAGCCATGCCCCTGCCCTGCCCTTAACCCTGCCCTTTGGCTTGTTCCTGTGAAGGGACACCAAAAACTCACCAGTTCTTTTCCCCAAAGCAGACCCCGGCAAGCGGTGTTTTTTGTGATTTGACCGCCTTTTATCCCGAACATATGTGCCGGCTCCTGACCCGCGGGAATCCTGAGTTTTTGATTCAATATATCTCATATCTTCCCCGCCATCAGAGTTGTCGTCTAATTCGGCATCAACGGGCATGACATCGGGAGATCTGTATTTTTCAAGCTCCACGCCCAGTTCATTAATCAAAAGCCGGACATCTTTCTCCCTTCTGTCCACAATAAAAACAGGCGCGCCTTTTACGATTTTTCCCTCTTTTCCTCTTTTTAAAATCAGCCGGCCCTTTTTGGGAACAGGAAAGGTGACACGCTGAACAGCATGCCCCTTGTCATCCTCATACCCTATTCTCAGAAGATCATCCTTAAAAAGTGGTTCACGGGTAATGAGATGGGGTTCTTCACCGGGCTTAACCCTTCCGGCAAAAAGGCCTGAGCCTGTTTCAGCATCTTTTTTCAAGGGATTTTGGGGACGCTGGGAAAGGAGGTTATAGTGACTAAAGGGCCTGCCAAGGGCATAGTCCAAAAATGCCAGGGCTGTTTTCTTCTGCTGGGGATCATGCCCCTGATCCCTCAGTATTTTGTATGCCCTGACAGTATAAAAAACATAGTGGGGGCTTTTTTTTCTCCCCTCGATTTTCCATGTTGTAACTTCCGGGATATCCTTTAAAATTTTAACAAGCACGTCTGCTGAAAAATCAAAGCAGGAAAAAAAACGCTGTTTCATGCCCCCTTGTACATACATCCGCCGGCAGGGCTGGACACATCTGCCCCGAAGACCGCTTTTCCCGCCGAACCAACTGCTCCAATAGCATCGGCCGGATACTCCGTAACACAGCGCCCCATGGACAAAGACCTCCAGATCAAGTCCCGGTGGTTTATTTTTTGCCATGAATTTTATCTCATCAATACTCAATTCCCTTGGCAGAACCACCCGGCTGAACCCGGCTTTTTCTGCTGCACCAAGACCCGAAGAAAAGGTGCAGTTGCCAAGGGTGGAAAGATGTATTTCCCCGGCAAAACCGCATTTTCTTGCAATTGACACTACCCCTGGATCCTGGACGATCAGTGCCTGGGGATGGACATATTTATCAAGCTTTTTTATGAGCCTGGCCGTTTTTTCAAGCTCGCCCTGTTTAATCAGGGAATTAAAGGCCACATGTATCTGCACCCCCCGGCTCCTTGCAAGGGCGCTGAGCCTGGACAGTTCATCAATACCGAAATTACCGGCCTCCATGCGTGCCGAAAATATCTTGAGCCCGCAGTAAACCGCATCGGCCCCTGCTGCAACAGCCGCAAGAAATGAGTCTATATCACCTGCCGGTGCAAGAATGGATGGTTTTTTGTTTTTAGCCATATGATTTTTATTTCCTGTTGGGGATTTCATCCCTTTTAAGGGCTGTCAAAGGGTGTTGAAATCTCTTCTTGTTTTATCAATGTTTAAACCGGGAGGGGCAATTTCTTATTTCAATGCGCTAATGGTTTGAAGTCTTTTCTTGTTTTTATCAACCTTCAAACTCAACCCGGCGGTATATCTCTGAAAGGTTCAATTCACATTTGATAGAGTCAACTTTCAAGGTCTGTTCCATGTTGGTGAATGCTGTATAATTCCAACTGCCATCGCCGCTCCTAACAAATTTCTCCACCCTGCAGCGGTCTTGTGAAACCAGAATATATTCCTGAAGAGAGGGAATAAGCTGATAGTGCTCAAATTTAACCCCCCGGTCATAGGCTTCGGTGGAATCGGACAAAATTTCTATGATGACAACCGGATTCAACAATGATTCAGGGGAGTCCCCATCAAACTCAACCTTGTCACAGGCAGCGGACACATCAGGGTAGATGTATTTTTCGATTGCTTCAATCTTCACCCTTTGATCGCTTAGAAAAGCTTCACAAGGGCTTTCTAACATTTGGTTCCATAAAATGCCGCTGATATTATGCTGGATACGATTATGATTTGGTTTCGCCCCGGTCATGGCAAATATTTCACCGTCAAAATATTCATGCTTGATTTTTGAATCCCTTTCAAGCTCAAGATACTCTTCCCTGGTTATTTTGGCTTGTTCTTGTGCTCTCATTTTTTGTTTTTTCCTTCCATTACCTCTTACTTTTTTAATATGAAAACTCCCTGCTGGTGCCGCATTTATTTTTAATGTTTTATTATTTTATTCTTTAATTTTTTATAGCTTTTTAAAGCATTTTATGCAACAAACTCAGGCATCCTTCATATTATCCAAAAGTAGCTGACACTTTTTTTGAAATAAGCCCCTAAAAATGGGAAGATTGATTCAGAAAGTGTAAACCGGCAAATGAAGGGTGTTCAAACTCATAATAAAAATGAACGCGGAATCAGGCCCACGGCAAGTCAACGAGGCAAGACTTGACGGAAGAAACTTCAAAAGTTAACAACGGACAAAAAATATGTTTTTTATAGACAAGCCATACATTTCTGAATTTTTCAAAACAACACTCAGAGACAATGAAATCCCGGTAGTAGGTACAGATATAGCAAAAAAATTAGGTCTTTACACCGGCACAAAAATCATCAGCCAAGACAGGGCCGTTGAAATGGCTGAAACAACGGATGATCTTAAAGTCTATACTACATCTGAAAACTCAATAGGATGGATAACAAAACACCTGGCATTCACAAACCTTCCTGAAAAAATAATGCTGTTTAAAAACAAGTTGAAGTTTCGGGAATTGACAAAGCCGATATTTCCAGATTTTTATTTTAAAGAGGTTGATCTGGAATCCCTTAAAAAGATTGATTTCCATGAAATTCCACTACCCTTTATCATCAAACCGGCAGTTGGTTTTTTCAGCATGGGAGTCCATAAGATATCAAGCCGGAAGGAGTGGTCCAATGCCATTGATTCCATAATAAAGGAAATTGATCAAATTAAAGGTTTATACCCAAAAGAGGTAATAAACACAAGCTCCTTTATAATTGAACAATGTATTACCGGCGATGAATTTGCCGTTGATGCCTACTATAACTCCGAAGGAGAACCTGTTATCTTAAGCATCTTTCAACATGTTTTTTCTTCAGATACGGATGTAAGCGACAGGGTTTATATAACATCGAAAAAAATCATTGAAAAAAACCTTGAGGATTTTACAGATTTTGCAGGCAAAATAGGTGCTCTGTCAGGAGTTAAAAACTTTCCGGTTCATATGGAACTCAGGAGGGAAGATAATGGTAATCTGCTTCCCATTGAGGTGAATCCCATGCGCTTTGGCGGCTGGTGCACCACCGCTGATGTCTCGTCTTCTGCCTATGGGTTTAACGCCTATCTTCATTATTACTCCCAAAAGAAACCAGACTGGCCGGAACTCCTTAAGGGAAAAGAAGGAAAGCTCTTCAGTATTATTGTTTTAGACAATTCCACCGGCATAGAGGGCCATAGGATTACATCATTTGATTATGATACATTACTCTCAAATTTTGAAAAAATAATAGAGTTAAGGAAAATTGATTATAAAGAGTATCCTGTCTTTGGTTTCTTGTTCACGGAAACAAGGGAGGATAACTTTGTTGAGCTTAAAAACATACTGGATTCAGACCTAAGAGAATTTGTCAATACCACGACAGAATAATGCCTGAACCCCTGCCGACTTTTCGATTGAGTTTGCTTTATTTTATGGAAATTCATATAATGGAGGCAACCAGAAATTTAAACGTTATAAAAGCTTTGGAGAAAAAAGAAATGTCTGCAGAACTTGTTAAAAAAACTTTGAAAGGAAGTGAGTTACTGCTGATTGATTGGCAAAAGGAATTCAAGGTCACGCCGGAACAACTCTTTACAATTACTGTTGCCAAGGTAGAGGAAATAGTGCTTGATGATGATGCGTCCCCTATGCCTCCGGAAAGTCAGATTAGCGATAATTTGATTCGTGCGGTGGAAAAGAGTGAGGAAGACTACAAAAAAGGAAACTTTACTCGCCACGATAACCTTGATGATTTTTTTAAGCATATCAACAGATTGTAATGAAAAAATATGATTTTAAGACGACATCTAATTTTGACGAGGATTGCAAGGAAGTCCGTAAAAAACATGAAATTATCAGACGTTTGAATAAAAAAATGGGAAAAATTTTGGAAAATCCGTACATTTTCAAGCCCTTGAGAAATGTTCTGAAAAACAAGCGTCGAACCCATATCGCCAATTTTGTCCTGATTTTTGAAATTCTTGAAAAGGAAAAGGTGGTTGTCTTCCATACCTTCAAAAATCATGATGATGCTTATAAATTATAGGCTTTCACGATACTATCGGCATACTTAAGTATTTTTTGTATCTTTATGGCATCCTTAAAACACAAATGAGTGCAATAAAAAAATTTAATTGCCTGAAAATAATGTCAGCAGAACATAAGGCAAACCCTTCCTGATTGCAAAACTCTCCGGATATGCAGGAGAAAGAAAGTTGCAAAATTTCAGTGTATGTGGTTTTATATACCTATGAAACCCAAATATCGTTACAAAAAAAGAAAAAAAAACAATGCTGATCTGACAGCAATGACACCCGGTGCGGACAGAGAACTGAAAAGTGTATTTAAAAAAATCGGGGTACCCCCGAAAAAAGACTTTTCACCGGATAGATTCCAGATACAGGCCCTTGATGCCATAGGACAGTCAGACTGCCTGGTCACCGCCCCCACAGGTTCGGGAAAAACCTGGATTGCCGAAAATGCGGCCAATGCCGTACTTAATGAAAAACAGAAAATTTGGTACGCAACGCCCCTGAAAGCACTTACCAACTCTATCTATGCCCAGTTTATTGACATGTTCGGCAAAGAAAATGTCGGGATTCTCACAGGTGACAAAAAAGAAAATCCTGATGCCCCCATAATAATCGGAACCACTGAAATACTCAGAAATCAGCTCTATGATGCCATGCACACAGGTGAGGATCTTGAGTGCGGTCTTGTCATTTTAGATGAGGCCCATTACCTTGGTGATATGGAAAGGGGTGTGGTATGGGAGGAGATCATCATCTATCTTCCCGTGAGAATCCCCCTGCTTTTACTGTCCGCCACCATTGGAAACCCGGGACATATAGCAGGATGGCTTGAATCCATACGGGGCAAGGCCTGCATAATCGTCCAGGAAACAAAGAGGCCGGTTCCCCTGTATCCGCTTTTCTTTCATCCATCAGGCAATCTTCAGCCTCTTTTAAAAAATGCCCACCAGCCCGGCAAGAATCCAATTTTACATAAAAAAACCCTGGATTTTCTTAAAGACAAAAATCCTCCCCAGATTTCACTGCCTGGAAGGCTTCCTCGATTTTCCGAAATCCTCAAAGTGCTTAACTCCTTTCATCTGCTGCCCGCGATATTCTTTCTTAAATCCCGGGCAGACTGTGACCAGGCCATAAGGCTTTGCACCTCCCAGCTTATATCCCGCCAGCCAGAGCGAAAAGCCAGGCTTGCCATGCGCATCGAGGAACTGATAGGGGGCAATACCCACCTTGCCGGCCATCTTCAAAGACAGCAGCTTGAACAAACCGCCACAGGCTCCCACCACAGCGGCCAGCTCCCTGCCTGGAAGGTGGTTGTGGAAACCCTAATGTCCGAGGGACTGCTTGATGCCATGTTCGCCACCTCCACCGTGGCCGCGGGGGTGAACTTCCCGGCAAGAAGCGTGGTCATTCTAAACTCCGACCGATTCAACGGCAGTGATTTTCTCCCCCTGACCGCCAGCGAGTTCCAGCAGATGACAGGAAGGGCCGGACGCCGGGGCATGGACAACATAGGATTTGCCATCCTTTTGCCGGGCAAATTCATGGATATAAGGCATGCCGCAAGGATGGTATCTGCCCCTTCCCTTGATGTCCAGAGCCAGATCAAAATAGATTTTTCCATGGTTCTTAACCTGCTCCTCTCCCATGACCCGGAACAGATAAGGGATATACTGAAAAAATCCTTTGCCTCCTATATGCTGAACCGGGGGAAAAGAGGTAAATACGCAAGAAAAATATACGGCCGGGAGCTTGAATTCCTGTGGCAGGATTTTCTGGCCCACCTGAATTTTCTCAAAGATGAAGGTTTTGTCACCCAGGAGGGCAGGCTTACCAGCGACGGCATATGGGCATCCCAACTTCGCATAGATGCGCCCTTGATGGTGGCCCACTGCTTAAGAAAGGGACTGCTTCCCAAGAGGGATCCTATTTTGCTTGCCGCAGTAATGTGCGCCTTTGTAAATGAAAAGGAATTTGATGACGACCTCATGGCAAAAAGGCTGCTGCCGCCCGTACTGACAAGGGAATTTCTGAAACTGCGAAAGGGCTTAACCCCCTTTGCAGGCAGGCTTATAACATCCGGGTTTAAGGCTCCCAACCTTTTTCTACAGCCTGCTGCCACCATGTTTTCCTGGGCTGCGGGTGAGCCCTGGGAAAATGTTGTACAGCGCTCCCCTTTTGCCGAGGGAGACCTGGCAAGACTGATACTTAGAACCGCGGAAAACCTTCGCCAGCTTACAGGGCTTGGTTCCAACTTTCCACAGGTTGCAAGCATAAGCCTTGAGTCCATTGACATGATACTAAAAGATCCCGTAATAACCTTTCATGATTAATAATCCCATACCGGTTGAAAACCAATGAACTCAAAAAATCTAAAAAAAGCTCTGATATATTTTACTGAAAACTGGAAAATGATTGTTCACCTGCTTTTAAAGACCAGAAGATTCGGGGTCAACAATCAGGCATGGTATCATCAAAACTCTATTTTCGGGGCAAGCCCCGCAAGGGGATTTTTCCAGATTCTGAAAAACTATAAAATGATGAAAATCCGTGCCTTTACCGGTTTTATTCCCTTGAATGAAGCCATTGAAATGTTTCCCTATCATGCAAAAAAACATGGATACCGTTCCATTGAAAATAACAAATCAAAGTCTACATAAGCACTTGTTTTTAAAAGACTTTCATTTATCGTTATGATGACTGTGCAATCATGGGTGTTTATAAAAAAGGGCTTGATTTCAATTTCAGCCGTTATTTGCAGGGGCAACCCGCCGTGGCTGATCGATGAAGGCGCCCCCTGCAATGCCCGATGTTAAAACCAGCCCCATAAAAAATATACCGGAGGAATAAAAGCATATGTCTGAAGATACCAAAAAAGTGATTTACTCCATGATCAAAGTGAGTAAATTTTATGATAAAAAACCGATTCTAAAGGATATTTCCCTGTCCTATTTTTACGGAGCCAAAATAGGAGTTCTGGGTCTCAACGGCTCAGGTAAAAGCTCGCTTCTTAAAATTATGGCCGGCATTGATACCGAGTTTAACGGCGAAACCATCCTTTCCAAGGGTTTTTCTGTAGGCTACTTAGAGCAGGAGCCTCTTTTAGATGAGGATAAAACCGTGAGGGAAATCGTTGAACAGGGTGCGCAGGAAACAGTGGATCTGCTGAAAGAATACGAGGCCATCAACGAAAAATTTGCAGAACCCATGTCTGACGATGAAATGGATAATCTTATCAACCGCCAGGCTGAAGTCCAGGATAAACTGGATCACATGGAAGCCTGGGACTTAGATGCCAGGCTCAAGATGGCCATGGACGCCCTTAGATGCCCTCCTGAAGACACGCCGGTAAACATAATCTCAGGTGGAGAAAAACGAAGGGTCGCCCTTTGCAGGCTGCTTCTTAAAAAGCCGGAGATTCTTCTCCTTGACGAGCCCACCAACCACCTTGATGCAGCCTCGGTGGCCTGGCTGGAACATCATTTAAGCAAATATCCCGGCACCGTCATTGCCGTTACCCATGACCGGTACTTTCTTGACAATGTGGCAGGATGGATACTGGAGTTAGACAGGGGAGAGGGCATTCCCTGGAAGGGAAATTATTCTTCATGGCTGGAACAGAAACAAAACCGACTTAAAAATCAGGAGAAACAGGATACCAAGCGTCAGAAAACCCTGGAGAGGGAGCTGGAATGGATCAGGATGTCGCCCAAGGGAAAACGATCGAAATCCAAGGCCCGCATCAAATCCTATGATGAGATGCTCAAACAGGATAAAAACCTCCGGGAAAAGGAGCTGGAAATTTTTATTCCCCCGGGACCGAGACTGGGAGACAAGGTGGTGGTATCCAATCATGTCTCCAAGGCCTTTGATGACAAGCTTCTGGTGGAAGACATGAACTTTATCATTCCCCCCGGCGGCATCATAGGAGTTGTGGGACCCAATGGTGCCGGAAAATCGACACTCTTTAACATGATAACCGATAAGGAAAAACCAGACAGCGGGAGCATCGAAATTGGTGAGACCGTTAAAATCGCCTACGTTGATCAGGACCGCAATGTCCTTGACCCGGATAAATCCATATGGGAGGTTATATCCGGCGGCAATGACACCATCCTACTGGGTGGGCGGGAAATAAACTCGAGAGCCTATGTATCCAAATTTAATTTTTCAGGATCAGACCAGCAAAAAAAAGTGGGGGTGCTCTCCGGAGGAGAGAGAAACCGTGTACATCTTGCCAGGATGCTCAAAGAGGAGGCCAACCTGCTGCTCTTGGATGAGCCCACCAACGACCTTGATGTCAACACCATGCGTGCCCTTGAAGAGGCCCTGGAAAACTTTGCGGGATGCGCCGTCGTCATCAGCCATGATCGTTGGTTTCTGGATCGCGTTGCCACCCATATCCTGGCCTTTGAAGGGGACAGCCAGACCTTTTTTTACGAGGGAAGCTATTCAGACTATGAAAAGGATCGCAAAAAACGCCTCGGCATCAAGGAAGACCAGCCCCACCGTATCAAATACAGGCAGTTGACGAGGTAAGCTGTCCCGCCCACGGCTTCATAGGGGCGGATTCCATATCGGCCCTGACCGATCATGGCAAATACGGAAACGGAACAGAAATAAAATACCAATAGTCAGCAAAAAAAATTTTTAGAGGGATAAATTCTGCCCCTACGCATTGAACTCGCCGGTCATAAGTTCTCTAATAGATTAGTACATATTGTGTTAAAATAAAAATTAAGACAATATATGCTGTATCAAAAATGAGAAGTGACTCATGAGGCATTGAAATAAAACCTATCCCAAAAATGTCATTGCGCACAAAATATGGGGAAAATGAAAACAGAAACCCACAACTGGTGGTATATTTCTGTATTTTTGGGATAGCTTCAAATAAAATGGAATAAATGTTTAATTCAATTTCCCTGAAAAGCCTGAAACAGAGGACCCTGAATCTAAGGCCGGGAATCCTGGAAATTCACCTTGCCGTTCTCCTGTTCGGCTTTTCCGGGCTTTTTGGAAAATTTCTCCATTGCAGTCCCGCGGTGATTGTCTTTGGCCGCACCTTTCTGGCAGCGCTCACCCTTTTGCCTCTAATTATATTTTCAAAACAAAATGGGATAGGTAGAGACAAAAAAGCTTTTTTTCTGTTTTTTCTCCAGGGAATACTTCTTGCGGCGCACTGGAGCATGTTTTTCTACTCCATCCAAATATCCTCTGTAGCAGTGGGACTCTTGACCTTTTCCACATTCCCTTTGTTTGTAACCTTCATGGAGCCTTTTTTTTTCAAGGAATCCCTTTGCGCATCCAATATACTACTTGCCTTTATTGTCTTTACCGGCCTTGTCCTTGTCATTCCCACATTTGATTTCAGCCAGGCTCCTGCAAAAGGAGCCTTCTGGGGTGTTTTATCGGGGCTCACCTTTGCCATGCTGGCCCTGGTGAACCGGAAAAATGTCCAAAAAACACCTCCTCTTGCCGTCACCTTTTATCAGAATCTCTTTGCATCTGCTGTTCTATTACCAGTGACGGTTCTGGGTGGATATCCTTTTCCAGGCATCCTTGAAATTATAATGATATCAGCATTGGCGGTGTTTTGTACGGCTCTTGCCCATTTAATGTTCATCAAATCCCTGGTACACATTAAAGCCTACACAGCGGGAATCATAACCTGTCTTGAACCTGTTTACGGAATTATCTTAGCATTTCTACTCCTGGGGGAAACTCTTGAAATAAGAACCCTGGCCGGCGGGATAATCATCATCTCTGCCACAGCACTGGTGATAAGACAAAAAAAGCTTAGGGCTTCTCCTAAGCCTTTCTAATATTTTTCTTGATCAAATGAAGCAACGATTATACTCTTTTTGTTACTGGGCTCATACCGTTCCAAAGTGTCAAAAAACCACAATATATTTTGATTTGTAACACTATAAAAACACAATGGGTTGTATGCTGGAATAGTGCGAGCCCAGTGCAAATCTGTTATAACCAGTTTTAATTTAAAGGAGATTTAAATGGTTAATCATAAAACCTCAATTTATACCTTTATAAATCTTTGGAAACCTGTGCTGTTATTTTTATTAATTATAATTATCTTTGGCTTGTCTCCTGTAAATCTCCCGGCAGAGGATAAAACATTTCAATCAACTACCATAGTTATAGGTGTTCAGGATGCTCCTGCCATCGGTGCTCCTGCCATAGAACACGCAAAGAGCTGGGAATTAAAAACAGGCGGAAAAGCAATCATCAGAAGATATCCTTTTGGACAGCTCTATGGAACTCTTAAAAAGGGCATTTCGGTAAAACCATCTCAATTTGATGTTATTTTATACGCATCCTCCTGGGTAGGGGATTACCACGACTGGCTCTCTCCCCTGCCTTTAGAGCTGACTCAGAGTGATATTTTTGATGATGTCCATACAACATATCGTGAACGGCTTATGTTGTGGGACGGCAAATGGATTGCCGTTACTATTGATGGTGATCTTTTTAATGGATATTACAGAAAGGATCTTTTTGCTGACACTGCCAATAGAAAGGCTTTTAAACAAAGATATGGATATGAACTATCTCCGCCTGAAACATGGAAGATGTATCGTGATATTGCTGAGTTTTTTACTCTGTTTAATGTTAATGGATCAAATGTTAAATTATATGGAACCTCTGAACCGTTTGCCTATGGCGGGCAATCATACTGGGACCTGTTCAGCAGAGTTTCCGCTTACGTAAATCACCCAGATAACCCCGGAAGTCAGTTTTTTGATCCTGAAACTATGAAGGCTCAAATAAATAACCCCGGCTGGATACGCGCCCTTACCGAATATATTGATATTCTGCAATTTTGTCCCTCTGATGCTTTAAATTACAATATTGTTGACAGCCGCATGGCTTTTGTAAATGGAAAGACGGCCATGTGCCTGGATTGGGGGGATACCGCCCAGATAGCAGCAGATCATGAAGTATCAAAAATTGTCGATAAAGTAGGATATTTTATTCTGCCCGGCACAAAAGAGATATGGAACCACAAACTTAAAAAATGGGATGTTAAAGAAAATACTTTTTACGCCCCGTTTCTTGCATTTGGAGGATGGGTTGCAAGTGTTCCTGAAAACAGTATAAATAAGGGAGCTGCATGGGATTATATCATGTGGTTCTCCAATCCCGAAAACAGCCTGGGTGATGTTGTAAAGAGCGGAACCGGTGTGAACCCATACAGGTACTCCCACTTTTTTGCCATAGATGAATGGACAAAAGCCTTTTCATCCCGTGCCGCTTCAGAGTTTTTAAGTGTTCTGAAAGAGAGTCTTGACTCTCCCAACGCTGCTCTGGATTTACGGGTATTGGGATATAACGACTATATAAGCATTCTTGAATCCGAGCTTGATCACATAATTAAAGGCAGGCAGAATATACAGCAGGGGATGGATAAGGTTGCAAATGAGTGGGAAAAGATAACAGACAGATTAGGACGTGAACGACAGAAAAAAATATACAGGGCATCAATGGGGCTAACTAATTGAGAATTATTTTTTGTAAATATTCGACAAACCCCGTATTAAACCACAAAATATTGTCTTTATATTCAAAAAAAATGGGTTAAAGACCAATATATTGTATGATAGACGTGGTTTACCGAATGCTTACTATTTTTTGGAGGGTATATGAAAAATATAAAGCTGTTACTCACTTTAATATTTATCTTTTTTTGTATGGTTACGCAATTTAAAAACACCTGTTTCGCACTTGAGGCAAAAGTTAGATATGTGGTTGGTTTTTCCCAGGCCACCATTACAGAACCATGGCGCTTGCTGTTCAACAAAGAGCTTCGTACCGAGGCTGACAAGTATCCTGAAATAGAGCTGATAGTTAGAGATGGGCTTGATGACGCTCAAAAACAGATTTCAGATGTGGAGGAATTTATATCACGTAAGGTTGATGTTATTCTGATCTCTCCCAAAGTTGCGGATGCCTTAACGCCCGTTGTAAATAAAGCTATAGATCAAGGGATTCCTGTGATTGTTCTTGACCGGGATCTTGCAAATAAAAGATATACGCAATTCATAGGCGGAGACAATAAGCTTATCGGTAGAACTGCTGGGGAGTATGCTGTAAAACGTCTTGGAGGTAAAGGTAAGGCAAAAGGGGATGTTGTTGAGATATGGGGTGGTATGGCCTCAACCCCTGCCCAGGACAGGCATTCAGGGTTTATGGAGGCAACAAGTCAAGAGCCTGGAATTAAAAGCCTTATTCCCCCAATAGATGCAGACTGGAAGCAGGATATTGCATATTCAATTATGGCGGACACTCTTGATAAGTTTGATAAGATAGATCTTGTTTACGCACATAATGATCCCATGGCTTATGGTGCTTTTCTTGCCGCAAAAGATATGGGCAGAGAAGAGGAGATTATGTTTCTTGGAATTGATGCCATTCCAGCCGAAGGTGTCAAATGGGTTTACGATGGAGCTTTGACAGCCACATTTCTTTATATGACTCCTGGAGCTGAAGGCATCCGTCAAGCGTTAAAACTGCTTAAAGGAGAAGATATCCCGCCTGATGTTGTCTTGCCTACAATGGTTATAGATTCAACCAATGCTCCAGAAATTCTTAAAAATAACGGGCTTATAGAAAATGGACAAAAACCCTGAAGATGCTGAAGGCTTCTATCTAAAGTTAAACAGCGCGTTTGCATTTATTTTCATTCTCGTAGTTGTTGCATCAGGCGTTGGTATCTATACACTCTATAATCTTGGGCAGGTTATAGATACTACAGAAAAGGAGACCTTTCCTGCGGCACTTGCCGCAATGAGGCTTTCTGAAAGAACCGCCCTTATTGCAGCAAGTGCTCCCGCGCTTAGTGCCGCGGTAAATACAGATCAGATAAACACCATGTATGCTGAATTTGAACGACACATGGCGGAAAATAGAAGCGCTCTTGAAAGTCTTTATAAAGTTGCCGATCCTCAAACTCTCAGGGCGGTTAAAGAGAGCTTGGAGCGTGTCTCCGTAATTGAGACATCTTTACGTCAAAGGGTAGAAGAAAAAATTGATCTGAACAAAATTCACCGTGATATACTTGACAACCTTCTAAAACTTCAGGCATATCTTGATGATACATTAGGGCCGCTTATCTGGGGGACTACATCTTTAACCAAGCTTCTTGGAAAGAGAACGGTTAGACTTTTAACCAAAAATATTAATAACAACACTTATAATATTGAACATCTGAGAGACTCCCTTAATCAATTCACGGAAACATCTATAAAACCGCTTCAAACAGCCCTTGATATAAAAGCAGAGAGTGCCCTGCTTATGAGCCTTCTTAATATGGCAATGCATGCCGGCTCCCCTGACGATATTTTCCCACTGCAAAATAAATCAAGAAGATCTTTAAATGTATTTCTTTTAGCATCAAATGAATTTGATAAAGGCGAGTTATCCAAACGAAATCCTATTTTAAATGTAAATCTTAATTATATTGAACAAAATTTTATCGAGCTGACCAAAAACGAACTGAATCCCTTTGATGTTAGAAGAAAACAGATTGAAAAAGATATTGTAATTCTATCTCTAATCAATCAAGGCAGGAAAGAGGCGGGAATTCTTTCCCAGGAGATTGGAACAATAGTAGGTCAGGTGCAGAAAAATCTTCACCAGCAGACAAACCTTGTGAGCAAACGAAGAATTACAGGAGTTGCTCTTCTTGGTTTAATATCATTTATAAGTTGTCTTTTATCTATAATGGTAGCGGTTCTTACTACCCGCGCGCTTCGCAATCGTGATACTGCTATTCAACAGGCGGTTGTAGAGGCAAAGCGTGCAAATACAATTAAAAGTCAATTTCTTGCAAATATGAGCCACGAAATAAGAACACCCATGAATTCAGTTTTAGGTTTTTTAGAGCTTGTGCTGGAAGATGACTCAATTAAAGAGGAGCATTATAAACAATTATCTATAGCCCATGGTTCTGCTAAAGGATTATTGTCTTTGATAAACAATATCCTTGATATGAACAAACTTGAGAGCGGTAAGGTTCAGATCGAGTATGTAAGGTTCAGCTTGACTCGATTGATCGAGCAGATATTTGAAATTATGCTTATAAAGACAAGTGAAAAAGGCATTGAACTTAATTTTCATATTGATGAAAGTCTATCCTGCCTGTTCCTTGGTGATTCTCTCAGGATAAAACAGGTTTTAGTTAATCTTATCAGCAATTCAATCAAGTTTACCCATAAAGGCAGTGTAACATTAAAGATTACGGCCATGGACAGTGAAGTGACACCCGGTAAAAATCTATCTCCTCCTCCTCCTCCTCCTCCTCCTGATGATGATGATGATGATGTTATGGCTCTGAAAGATAAAGATGAGATAAAACAAAATACTCCCGTAATGGTCCACTTTATCATTGAGGATACAGGAATAGGCATTCCTCCCGACCGAATTAGTCATATTTTTGAAGCCTTTACCCAATCTGACAGTTCAACTACACGCAAGTATGGCGGTACAGGTCTGGGCACAACTATATCAAAACAGATTGTTGAACTTATGGGCGGTAAAATATGGGTAGAAAGCGGGTTAGGTAAAGGGAGTCGATTTTACTTTACAATACCGCTGATAAAAATTGATGATTCAGGCACCGCCACCTGTGATATGACATCTGATAGTTCCGGTAATTTACTTGAAAATATTAAGTTAACAGGCAATGTTAAATCAGAAAAGCTCCTTAAAGAGGGTTTCAAGGACAACAGCATTTATAGACGTGATTTTAAAATACTTATTGCAGAAGATATTGAAGCAAACGCTCTTTTAGTTAAAACACGCCTTACAGGGCAGGGGCATAGGGTAACACTTGCAAAAAATGGAGCAGAGGCGGTTAATGAGTTTGAGTCAGGATCTTTTGATATAATTTTAATGGATGTTCACATGCCTGAAATGGATGGTATTGAAGCCACTGAAAAAATACGCTCTATTGAGGCCTATAAAGGTGGGCATATTCCAATAATTGCACTTACGGCAAGCGTGATGAAATATGAAGTTAAGGGATTTCTTGAAGTAGGTATGGATGATGTTGTGGCTAAGCCCATTGATTTCAATGAGCTGGCCAGGATAATGGATAAACATATTTCATATACTGATAATCCATATCCTGACAATAAAGAACTATACGGGGATCAAAAAAACAGCACTGAATCGGCATCTGCTCCATTGGTGGTGTCAACATTACAAGACAGTTCAGATATATCTCAAGATATAGATTTTCAGGACGGATTAAACAGATGGGAGGACATATCTATTTACATTGAGTCTCTTATCAAATTTGCCGATGATTATGAAGATGCCGCATCGGTTATCGGAAAACTTATTAATGGAAATAACAATACAAATAAGAAGTTGCCAAACAGCTTCCAACCAGATAAAGTTCAGATTGAAGAGGCATATAAAATCACCCATGCCCTGAAAGGAATTGCCTCTAATCTCTCTATTACAAAAATTGCTCAATTGAGCTCAAAAATTAATTCAGATATAAAAAAATATCTTGAAGGTGATGGAAAAACTATTGAGCATGCTCAAAATAACCTGGAAATTTTATCAGAAGCACTTAGCAGCGCGTTAAATGCAATAAACATCTTAAAAAAAAGATATGCAGGATATCTCAAATTGCCGGAAAATGAGAATATATCTGTAAAAAGCCCTGATTCTGGAACCACTGATTCAGAAAAGCTTGATTACAAACAAAAAAATATGGCTGAAATAGATTCGATAATAACCAGGCTACAAGAATGTATGTCCCAATACAGCATTGATGGTGTTGAGCCCTTAATAGATGCCCTTGAACAATATATTCCAACCGGGGATATTAAACCGATAAAAAAATATGTTGATGACCTTAATTTCGGTGCTGCCGGAAATGAACTGTTAAAGCTCACCGATAAATTAAAAAATGATCAAGAGTAACTCGTCAGTCATAAGTTCTCTGAATTAATACCACATATAGTATTAGATTCAAGTGTAATACAGAACATTTGGTATGGAAAAAGAGAAGTTACGACTCACGAGAGAGTAATATTTTCAATAATTAAGACATAAGGCAATCCGCATGAATTAATATACTGAATATCCTAAATCATATATTAATTTGGCATCCTTCATTTGCCGGTTTACACTTTATCTATGAACATCCTCTTGTTTCGGGATTATCATCCATAAAAGTGTAAACTACTTTTGAAGCAATATGAAGGATGCCCAACATCCTTATTTTTTAGGGATTTCATATCAAAAAGTGTAAACTACTTTTGAGGTGATATGAAAGATGCCATTAATTTTATGGGTGCATATTATTCTCAGGCTATAATATTTGATGCAATCTGCCTTAAGCAGGACAATTCATATGGATGAGCAAAAAGCTAAAATACTTGTAGTTGATGATGAAGCTAATAACCGCAAACTTATTCAGCATATTCTTAAAGATAAATACAGACTCTTTTTTGCAGTGAATGGAAAAGAGGCTCTTAATGTGTGCACGCATGTTATGCCGGATATGATTTTGCTTGATATTATGATGCCGGAGATGGATGGTTTTGAAGCATGCCGTCATTTTAAAAATGATCCTAAAACTTCTGATATTCCATTAATTTTTATTACCGCAATGAATGATGTGAAAGATGAGGCTGAAGGCTTTAAATTAGGAGGAGTGGATTATATAACAAAACCCATAGTTAAGGCTACTCTTCTTGCGAGAATAAATACACATCTGACTATTTCCCGGCAAAAACAGAAACTGGAGACGCAGAAACAAAAACTTGAATTGCTCAACACTGATCTTGAAAAACAGACGAGCATTGCGGAAGATATGGCACTCAAAGCAAATAAATCTTATAAACAGATGAAAAAGGCGCTGTCATCACTTATAGAATCCCAAGACAAGCAAAAAATGCTTGAAGAAAAAAATAGAGAATATGAAAAAAAAATAGAGCAGTATCTACTCCTTTCCACTTCACCGGAGAACCTTGAAGGCGCTACCGTGGCATCTCTTTCAATTCCATCGGGCCACCTTGATGGAGATTTCTACGACTTTATAGTTTATGACAATAAAAAATTTGACGTTATAATTGCCGATGTCATGGGAAAAGGAGTTCAGTCCGCATTAGTTGGGGCCGGCTTTAAATCTATTTTTCTTAAGTCATTGAGTATGTACGATTGCAGTATGAATCCACGCCCATGCTGTAAAAACAATTTATCTGATCTCTCACGCATAGATGTAATTATGGATCTTGCCCATTCAATGTCAATCAACGAGATGATGGAGCTTGATATATTCTTAACTCTGTGTTTTGCAAGATTTGACTTAGATAGATATCTTATGAGCTATATTGACTGCGGACATACTAAAACCATACATTATCATGCAGATTCTTCTGCCTGCTCTTTTCTTGAGGGAGATTCTCTTCCTATTGGCATGCTGGAAGAGGCACAATATCATCCAAATGTTATAAAATTTGATAAAGGTGATATCTTTTTATTCTACTCAGACGGTATAACAGAAGCTGCAAGAGCTGATGGTGAGATGTTTCAGGAAAATAGACTTGCTGATACACTCTTGAAATATCGCGATCTTTCACCCGATAATATTATTGATCATATAAAACTGACCATTCAGAATTTTACAGGCAAAACCAGCTTTAGCGATGATTTCTCATGTATCGTCATCACAATTGATAGATAATCAGTCGCTGCTCATTGAATCGCGAAAAAGGGGATTGATTTTATTTTCAGCCATTCTCATATTTTCAAATCCTGTCTGAACCATGATTTAAAGATTTAAGGTAAATATTCGGCAAACCCCGTATTAAACCACAATCTATTGTGTTTATATTTGAAAAAGATAAATTGTACACCAATATATTGTATGATAGACGTGGTTTACCGAATGCTTACGATTTAAGGATCAGCATGATGAAAAAATCCCTTTTAACCGTTAATCATGCTTCAGACAGGTGAGCGAATTTGAAACCAGGCCATGGAAAGGAGATTGTCAATCAATGGAAAAAATCCATAAAGAGGGGCAGACGGATCGTCTTTCATTGATCCGTCAGCTTGAAAAAACAGCCTATATTGATAATGGGCTGGCATCTAATCAATATAGAATAAAAATTTTAATATGGCGGCAGACCGTTAAATGGACAAAAAGATTAAAGCGGTTGTTTGACATAATCTGCTCTGTTCTCCTGCTGACGATGCTTATACCTGTTTTTATCATCACCGCAGCGGCAATTGTTTTGGAAAATCCAGGCCCGGTATTTTACAGCCAGGTGCGTGTAGGCAGAAACGGGCGTCATTTTAATTTCTATAAATTCCGCTCCATGATTGTTGGTGCAGACAAGATAAAAGACGAACTTGCTGACCAGAATCAATCCTCAGATGGAGTTATTTTTAAGATGAAAGATGACCCGCGTATTACAAAGGTGGGAAAATTTATCAGAAAATTCAGTATTGATGAGCTTCCTCAACTGCTTAATGTATTGCAGGGGACTATGAGTCTTGTAGGTCCCCGCCCCGCCCTCCCTAAAGAGGTGCAGCTTTACACCTTAGAGCAGAGAAAAAGGCTTCACGCAATTCCGGGGATAACTGGAATATGGCAGGTAAGCGGCAGGAGCGATATCCCGTTTACAGGTCAAGTTCAGCTTGATCTTCAATATATAAGAAGCTCGTCTGTTTTTACCGATATCATGATACTTCTTAAAACCATTCCAGCAGTATTTACAGGTAAGGGGGCCTATTGACTCTTGGTTCAGCTTGATTCTATTTTCGGAAGCCATGCCTGGGGAACGACCAATAATGATAGTGATCTGGATATTTATGTTGTGACAAACGATGATTTTATTCCTCAAAGTTATAGAGAAAAAAAAGAAATCACATTGAAAATATCCAGAGCAATAAGAGATTTGCAAAAATATATTCCCATAGATGTCATAACACATACAAAAAAAATGCATAAGAAATTTATTGAAATGAACAGCCTTTTCAGTCAGTCAATCATGCAAAAGGGAATCAGGCTCAATTGAAAATAGATAATTATCAATCTATAGTTACAGGCGGTTAAAAAAATGCAGATTGAGACAAACCCTTTAGATAACGTATTGATTATAAACATTTCAGGGCGTTTAGATGCTGAAGAGCCGGATATGTTCCGCTCTAAGATGCGTCAAATATTGGAACAAAACAATGCAAATATTGTAATAGATTGCAGCAAACTCGAATATATGGATTCACGAGGCCTTGGTGCACTTATCTCATCATTAAGGCTGGCAATAGAAAAAGGCGGAGATATAAGAATTGCCCGTGTTCTTCCATCCGTCAATATGCTGCTTGAGCTGACACGGGCGAACAAGGTTTTCAAGATATTTAAAACCGTAGACGAGGCTGCTGACTCTTTTAGGGAATCAGACCATTCTTCATAAAACACCATTGATCAAAAATATTGCCCTATGGAGATTAAATAACTTAAAAAATGGAGGCGGCAATTCCTCCCCTGAGCTGAAGAATCAGGGTTTTCATTGCCGATTTTTTATGAAAGCCTTAATTGTTATCAGAGAAAAAGAGTATAAATGGCTTACCGAATTTTTCCCGTCCCAACACCCCGCAATGATCCGGATATGCAATAAGCATCTATTGGAGTTTATAGTAGATTTTGCAGTTTTAACAGGGTGCACTGCTATCAGAATTGTGGTTGATGACCCGGACGGGATCATTGAGAAATACTTTCAAAGAGGAGAGCTGTGGGGTGTTGAGATAAGTTATGCTAACTTGATGCCGGAGGAGTCAATGGAGGTTGTTCTCAAAAAAAACAGCTCATACTGTTCTTTTTCACCGATTTTTATTATGGACGGCTTTTTCTTTATCCACTACAATAAATCTGAAGATTATACTGCTATGTTTGAAAAATACAATTCTGAACAATCAGCGATTTCAGATAAGCCTCTTTCAACTGCTTATCAAATTTTAAGCTGTAAAACCGGGGCTCTTCAATATTTGTCTGCTACCAATGTATCTGATTTCAATTCAGATTCAGTTTCAGCTTCAATTTCAGACTCAATTTCCATTCCTGAAGACAGCATTAATGAAACAATATCGCTATCTTCTTTGGAAAACCTTCAAAATCTTCTTGATATCAACATGCAGATAATTGAAAAAGAACAGTCTCATTATGTTCTGCCTGGTTATGGTACGGAAAAAGGGGTAACCATTGGAAGCAATGTTGAGATCAATCAAAATACCAAGATTATAGAACCGGTTATACTTGGCAGCAATGTTCGGCTTATGGATTATGCGGTAACAGGGCCGTCTGCTGTCATCGGCAGCAATGTGATTATTGACACAGGAAGCCACATAGAACAAAGCGTAATAATGGAGGGCAGTTACGTAGGAAAACATCTTACTATTGAAGGAAAAATAGTGGATGGCTCTTCAATATTATCTCCTGAGTATGGAGAAAAACTTGTAATTGAAGACGCTTTCTGGCTCTCTAAAATGCAGGAGACATCTTCATTTTCACCACTGAGCCTTTTTTTTAATTCTGTTGCCGCTCTTTTTCTGTTGATGATTCAATTCATCCCTTTTATTATTTTTTACAGCTTGCTAAAAATCCAGAAAAAATGGACTGTTACACAAAAATCTTTTTTAATTAACAGCCATGGTAATGTAAAAAACTTTTATATTATTAAAAACAAAAACAAGACAATTAGCGAGAGACTATTTTATCTGCTCGGTTTGGATAAAATCACATTTTATAAGGCAGTCATCTTAGGAAAAATAAAACTCGTGGGTAACTATATGCTGGAGGATACCCCTGTTAACCGTGATTTTATATCAGATTTCAAGGAGTATCTGCCGGGAATATACTCATACTCTGAAGGAGAAGGTCTTGAGACAGGAACTTACGAGAGTGAAATCGCAGAGCGTTTTCACGGGGTAAATCGATCCTGGTTCAATGGCCTCAAGATGCTTATAAAGGCTATATTTCATCGTTGGGTAGTAAAGTAACTCTTGACAAAAAATGGAACGATTGGGCATCCTTAATTTGTCAGTTTACACATTTTTTGAACCATGATTTTCCTGATTAAAGGATTTAGCTTGATTTTTAATCATGTTCATCATTTAATCCTTTAATCATGGTTCAAAATTTTCAGAAAAGTGTAAACTACTTTTGAGTTGATATGAAAGATGCCAACGATTGCAATCATAGATGTTTTTAGAAAAAAAGAACTATACATCAGGACTCAGTACTGTAAAAAACTGGTGCATGGAAGGGCTTAACGTTGATATGAGGTTGAACTCAAACAGCAGATATGAGGAGGATAACAGATGATCGCCCAAGAAATGGTACAACAGCTTCAACAGGCTCCATTGACAGATCGTATTCAGGTGATCGAGGTGCTTCTTGAATCGCTAAAACGTGATATTGCCCATACAGTATTTCCTAATGTACCCTCTGCCTCATTTCGGGTTCGGACCTTTAATCTCGGAAGGGATATTTCCTGTGATCGCGAAGACATGTATGCTGAAAGAGGTATGTGATGATGTATGCCCTGGATACGAATCTTCTCGTCTATGCGCATAATGTCAAATCTCCGTACCATAGGCCAGCCAAGATCTTTGTCGAGCAGGTTATGAATTCCCGGAATGCTGATGGGCAACTCTCTGTATGTTTTCCTGCACAAATCCTTATGGAATTCCTCAATGTCATCACATGGCATCGACTTGAAGCTCCTCTGTCGTTGTCTGATGCTATTCAGGTGTTGCAAGACTATCTTGATACCGGCGTGACAAGCCTCCATCCTAAACCAACACAGCTTGTCACCTTGATGAGCTTGCTTAAATCTGTGAGCACGCGAAAGAAAATCTTGGATGTGGCACTGGTTGCCACGCTGAAAGATTATGGTATTGCCGGACTGTACACCGTCAATACCAAAGATTTTGAAGAATTTACATTTCTTAATGCAAACAATCCATTATAAACACAATGGGTTAGAATATCTTAAATCAAAATACTTGAACTAATAAGGATAGATACTGTGAGGTGAAAATGAACATTACTACGGAAGAAAATGGAGTTACAGTCATCAGAATGGAGGGAAGATTTGATTCCGCCATATCAGAACACTTCAAGCAATCCATAAAATCTCTTTGTGATAACGGGCAGATTAACTATGTTATTGATATGAAAGATGTAAATTACATTGACAGCAGCGGCCTTGGAGGTATTGTAGCATCTTTGCGTCAGATACGGCAGATGAACGGAGAGCTGAAAGTATCGTGCTTAAACGAACAGGTAAGATCGATTTTTCAACTTACCCGGTGCCACCGGCTGATTGAAATATATGATGATACAAAAACAGCAGTGTCAAGTTTTGATAATACCCGGCAGGCAGGTTAATGGTGGAGCTATGGATAAGTTAGAACTCAAATTTTCCGCATCCCTTAAAAATGCAAGGTTAGGAACTGTTGCCGCTGCACAGATAAGCAAAGCCTTTTACCATTTAATAAAAGCCGAGCATTCAGGCTCTTCAAATAAAGAATGTGTACCTGAAAGCGACCAGTTTGCAGCAGATGTTGAGATATCCGTGGGTGAGGCCTGTACCAATTCTGTTAAACATTGCTCCCACCCGGAACGTGAAGATAATGATATCATAGTAACCTTTTCTATTGAAAGTGAGGCGGATTCAAAGCATAAACTCACAATCACAGTAAAAGATCAAAATGATGAGTTTGACTTTGATGGTATTGCTGAACCAAATTTCAATGAATTTCCTGAAAGCGGTTATGGCATATTTATCATAAAAGAAAAAATGAAAAATGTAACATATAGCCATGATGGAGGATGGAATATCCTGACTATGACTAAATATATCTAAAATTTGGCATGTTTCATTTACCGGTTTACACTTTCCGAAGCGACATGCCCATTTTTGAGACATTTCCCTCAAAAAAGTGTAAACTACTTTTGAGGCTTCATGAAGCTTGCCTAAAATCTTGCTCCTGATTCATGAAACACTCCATTGCAAAAAAGAAACTTTTTTAATGTAGTACCTCATCACTCCTAAATTCTCTGAATTAACGCCAGATATAGTACTTGATTAAAACCTAACACACCACAATTGGTATGGAAAATAAGAAGTTACGACTCACGACTGTAGGACATTTAGATACAAAAAATGGAGAAAGATAGACTTATGAAAGTAAAAAAACGTTTTATATTGTGTATTATGATGGCATTAATATTTAATGGTTTCACTTCAGCAATAGTGTATGGAGATTTTCGAATAGCTATAATGCAGGACAGAAAAGGCGCAGCGAAAAAATACAGACCTTTGATGAGCTACCTGAAAAAAAAAGATATTGATGTTTCATTTGTCGCAGCAAGGAGCTACACCCACGCTGCCGATTTGTTTGAAGCAGGATTGGCAGACGGGATGTTTTCCGGTTCCGGCATTGCAGGATGTATGATCATCAAGAAATTGGCCTATCCTGCTGTACGCCCTGTAAATGTTGATGGATGGAGTACCTACTGGGCTGTGGTTATTGGACCGGAAGGCTCAAAACGTTTCACCCAGAATGCAGACTTTTTCGATAACAAAACCGTTATTTTTTGCAGCATGGCCTCATCCGGGGAATTTTATTTCCATTCATTGGCGGGTTCCTCTTCTTCCAGTGCAACTCTATTAAAAGCCTCCTCCCACGGCACTGCACTTGATTCGCTTGCGCGCCAGGCTGCTGATTTTGCCATTATAAAAAATCGTGTATGGGATAAAGCCAGACAGAATTATCCAGGACTCATGCGTTTGGGAGAAGATCCTGGTGAGAACCCAAATGGAACGCTGATCATATCTGAGAAGACGGACAGAGCCATCGCAGAGAAACTGCACAATGCCCTTTTGGATCTCAAAAATGATCAATCAGTCAGCGCTTTAAGCGTTAAAAAAGAGATGGCGATTACCGAATTTATCACAACAACCGTTGAAGATTTTAAATTCACGCTTCAACTCTTGAAAAAAGCAGGGGTTACACGGGAGTTCAAATTTGATTTCTAAGGATATTAAAGGAATTTATATCAAGCTGATCGGGGCAATTATTATCCCGACAGTACTGGTTTTTGGACCAATGACCTTGATGATGGTACGGGATCATGAAAAAGCGCTAACGGCAGCAATGGAATCAAAAATTGAAACAATCACGGTTTTACTCAAGAAAATCAGCATTTCAAGCTACCAGAATTTTGACTTCTTCATGCTTGATGAACTGGCTTCCGTGGCTTCCAAAGACCCTGAGATTAATTATGTAACTTTTCTTGACGCTAAGGGCCGATCCTTGACAAAGACCTCTGAAGAACAGATAAACAACAAATTCCTTTTGCACTTCCAAAAAGAAATTGATTCAGTTGAAGGTGATAAAAACTCATTATTAGGGTTTATCAGAATCGGGTATGATACCCGGTTGATGCAAAAAAACGTGAGCCAGGAAATTTATAAAATGTTGTGCTACAGCATTTTGGGTTTTGTTCTTTTTACATTGTCGTCACTTTTTTTTACAGGCACATTGATCAAGCATATTAAAGATGCTTTGGAAACGACCAGAACAATCATAGAAAATCTTCCGTTTGGAATGGTTCTAATCAATAGGGATAAACTGATTAAGTCCGTAAACAAGACCGCTTTGGAGATCATGCGCTTTGATGATGATCATCACCTCATCGGCAAGGTATGTCACAACAATATCTGTCCTGCTGAAGAATGCAACTGCCCGGTTCTGGATCTTGGCCAAGCAGTTGATTCATCCGAAAGGACCGTTCTTGATAAGGACGGCAATAAAATCCCGGTAATGAAAAGTGTTATACAAATTAACCTGGAAGGAGAGCTTCTCCTACTTGAGGCTTTTGTTGATATAACGGAAAAGAAAACTGCTGAAGCCAATCTTCGTAATGCTCTGACTGAGCAGACAGCAATTTTTGAAAGCAGCCTCGTTGGAATCATGGTGCTTGAGAATCGGGTTATAACGAAAGTCAACCAACGTATGGCTCAAATGCTCGGATACAAAAAGGAAGAGATTATTGGTAAAGAACCTCTGCAACTCCATCTGTCCGTGGAAAATTTTCACCAATTCGGGAAAAAATACTACTGGCGTCTATCAAACAAAGAAATAGTCAACATAGAATTCCCGCTTCGCCATAAGGACGGCCACACAGTCTGGTGTCTGTTCAATGGAAAAGCCCTTACCCCGCCTGATTTGGCAAAAGGCGCTGTCTGGGTTATCGAGGATATAACCGAAAGGAAGCGATCCGAGCAGGAACTGCACCAGGCAAAAGCCGAAGCCGAGGCTGCCAATATTGCTAAAAGCGATTTTCTGGCCAACATGAGTCATGAGATCAGAACCCCCATGAACGCCATCATCGGGATGAGTCACCTATGCCTGGGGACAGAGTTACAATCCGAGCAGCGAAATTACATCCAGATAGTCCACCAATCTGCCCAGTTACTGCTAGGCATAATAAACGATATCCTTGATTTTTCAAAAATAGAAGCCGGTAGATTAGAACTTGAATCCATTCCCTTCCGCCTGGATGATATATTAAATAATTTAAGCAACATGATTTCCTTAAAAGCCCAGGAAAAAGGTCTTGAAATCCTTTTCGATATTGATCCGGAAACACCCCTTGATTTAATAGGTGATCCTTTGCGGTTCGGTCAGATATTGCTTAACCTTTCCGGCAACGCGTTGAAATTCACGGAATCCGGAGAAATCGTGGTACAGATTCAGACGCTTAAATTAACCAAAGACACCGTGGAGCTTGAGGTGGCTGTCAAGGATACAGGGATCGGAATGACTCCTGATCAACAATCAAAACTCTTTCAATCCTTCAGTCAGGCGGATGCCTCAACAACACGCAGGTTTGGCGGCACAGGGCTTGGATTATCCATCTCAAAGTACCTGGTCCAGAAGATGAGAGGGGAAATTTGGGTTGAAAGCCAGCCTGGCAGGGGAACCTGTTTTTATTTTACTGTTGTCCTGGGCCGGATTGCTAAAACTAAAAAAATAGCCGAATCTGGACTCCCAGTGGATCTGGAGCAATTTAAGGTCCTTGTAGTGGATGATGTTGCCAGTGCACGGGATATATTCGCCGCGACCCTCAGGTCCTTTTCCTTTCGGGTGACCTGTGTCGATTCCGGGAAAGCTGCTTTGGAAGCAATCAAAAATGCCCCTCAAGATGATCCCTTCTGTCTGGTGCTTATGGATTACATGATGCCTGGGATGAATGGTATCGAAGCCTCAAAATTGATAAAAAAATCATTGTCTATCAAAGATGTTCCCTTCATTATCATGGTGACGGCTCTCAGCAGGGAAGAAGTGATAGGCAAGGCCCGAGAAGCCGGTTTAGAGGGATTTCTTACAAAACCGGTTACCCCTTCTGATCTCCTTGATACCATTGTAAAAACACTCGGAGGGTCTGGAGGAGTCCGCAAAGGCGAATCATCTTCAGACAGTTGGAAAATCAAGACTTTGGAAACTATCAAGGGAGCCCATGTGCTTCTGGCTGAGGACAATACCATCAACCAGCTCCTGGCAAAGGATATCCTAACCCAGGCGGGGTTAAAGGTGAGCATTGCCCAAAACGGAAAGCAGGCCGTTGAACTGGCTGGTAAGACAAGCTTTGATGCCATACTGATGGATATTCAGATGCCTGAGATGGATGGATATGAAGCCACGAAAGTCATACGAACCGACGTATCAAAAAGCCGGTTGCCCATCATTGCCATGACGGCCAATGCCATGACAAGTGACCGTGAACTCTGCCTTGCCGCCGGCATGAACGATCATGTTGCCAAACCGATTGAGCCCAAATTTCTGTTTGAAACACTTGTTAAATGGATACCGGCATTTGAAAGGGAACCGGTTCAGCCAGAAATCATCCATGAGGAATCCCAGAGCCGGAAAAAAATGCTCCCCAACCACCTGGAAGGAATTAATATCGGAATCGGATTGGAAAGAACCGGCGGGAATCATGACCTTTATATAAATCTTCTGAAGCATTTTGTTACCGATCATGGCAGCGACATCAAGATAATTGCGGACGCGGTTGAAAGTGGCGACATCACCGTGGCACACCGAACTGCCCATACCCTAAAAGGTGTTGCAGGAGGGATCGGTGCTCTGGCACTTTATGACAGCGCTCAAAAAGTGGAAATAGCACTGAAAACCGGCCAACCTGAGACCGCCGCCCCGCTGATAGCCGATCTTGCGAGGGACTTGCGGCAAGTTATGGATAATCTAAAAGAAAAGCTGATGCCATCATTTTCCGCTAAGAGGGAACATAAAAGCACACAACCCATCGACAGGGAAACATTGGCTGCTCTTATGGAAGAATTCCAGCAGCTGGCAGGGGAGATGGACCCTGATGCGGAAGATACAGCAGAGGAAATCAGGCAGTTGCTTATTTCCCATGGTGATTTAAATTCAGCAATAGGTGCCAGGATTGCAGAACAAGCATCAAACATGGATTTTGAAGAGGCGCTTGAAACGCTGGCAGAACTAAAAAATATTTTGAGTATTAAACTTCCAGGCGAATATAATCAGCTTGTTTCGGACAATAAAGGAGAGATTGTGCATGGATGAATTCAGCCGAATCCTGATAGTAGACGATGAACGCCACAACATCAAAGTGCTCTCAGAACTATTACGTGAAGAGCACAAGATAATGGCAGCCAAGAGTGGGGAAAAGGCTCTGAACGCAATTCATGGGCCGAATCCTCCGGACTTGATTCTGCTGGACGTTATGATGCCGGGGCTCACCGGATATGAGCTTTGCCGCCGACTGAAAGCCGATCCCCGGACAATGCACATTCCAGTAATATTTGTCACCGCCCTTGATGCCGCTGATGACGAGGCCAAAGGATTTGAACTGGGGGCAGTTGACTATATTTCCAAACCGTTTAAACCGGTCATTGTAAAAGCCCGGGTAAGAACACATATCCATCTGAAACGCAAGACGGATCTTCTTGACCGCATGGCTTCCATCGACGGTCTCACTGAAATTCCCAATCGCAGGAATTTCGATATTACCCTTGAAAAAGAACTTCGAAGGGTTGCCAGAAGTGGTGCTTTTCTGTCACTGATATTATCCGACATCGACTTTTTCAAAAAATACAACGACTATTATGGCCATGCCCAAGGCGATACCTGTCTTCGGAGAGTGGCCAAAGCCCTTGCAGACTGTGCAATGAGAGCCGCTGATTTTCCAGCCCGCTATGGGGGGGAAGAGTTTGCCGTCATTCTTCCGGAAACCGATATAAACGGAGCAATAACCATGGCCGAAAAAATCAGGACCACAGTGGCTGCGTTGAACATAAGCCATGCAGCATCCACTGTTGCCGATCATGTCTCTCTCAGTTTGGGGGTAGCAACGGTTTCAGGCAGCCAGAATATTTCACCTGCTGATCTTATCACGGCTGCAGATGGCTTTCTCTATAAGGCTAAAGAAAGCGGCAGGAATACCGTTTTCCCAATGTAGACCTATTTGATTTTTCAGAAGACTTTCTTTTTTTTAAAATTTAACTTCAATCATATTTTTTGCGGCAGCAGGATCAGTTACAATGGAAAACAGATGTTCTAACTTTGATATTTTTAACATCTGCCTGACATTGCCTTTATCCACACAGATAATAAATATTTTACCCTTCTGTTTTACCTTTTTCTGGAGATTTAAAAGAAACACCAAAGCTCTATTATCAATGTATGCAACCTCTTTCAGGTTAATAATAAAATGCTTATTGCTGTTAATAACAGATTCCAAAGCGGTCTTGTTCTGTTCCACCTGCCCGCCGTCCAAACTGCCGAACAATTGGAGTGTTACCACACCATCATCAATGTCGCTGAAATAGTAAAAATATTTATCAGCCACTGAATCTGTAAAACGTGCAAGAGCATCTTCCACAGTATTTACAGAAATCTTTTCAAACACATCGCTTACACGAATAAGTTGAAAAGTCCTCATCACAGGAGCCTTAACACCGCACAAGATAAGCCTTGACTCATTTTCCCTGTGGCACTGGCGGTAAGCCTTCATAAGAAAACCTATTCCTGTAGAATCTATAAAGTTGACATCAGAAAAATCCAGGACCGTGTTTTTTCCCGCTGCAATGGATAAAACTTCGCCGCCTTTGGAATTGACCCATTCCGAATCTATACGCTGCTCAAGCCTGACTACATTGAAGAAAAGATCACTGTCTATTTTAAAAGTATCTTTTTCAGTATTTTTTCCCCAGGATATATTTAAAAGCCATGTACGATATTTCAGATACAAGACAGAGGGCAGAATCATTGTTCCAAACTTGAAAAATCCCACAAAATAACGTTTAAACAGGCGTAGAGGATCTTGATAGATACGGTAAATCCACTCAAAACCTGTCTTTTGAATCCACTCAGGCGCCCTTTTGACCCTGCCGGTTATAAATTCATAGGTTCCACCGATTCCTATGGAGACGGCAGCATTAATTCTGTTTCTGTTCCTCTCAAACCAGATCTCCTGTTTAGGGTTGCCGAACCCGATAAAAAGAATATCAGGCTTGACCCTGTTAATATCGTTAATAATAGCTGTATCTTCATCTTCCGTATTTTCAACAAAATCACCCTCAACATGAACAAATGGTGCTTTTATCCCGGCAATTACAAGCTCTGGACTGGCCTTTTTCAATATATCTCCCGCCCTTTTGGCCACATCTCCCCTGCCTCCAAGCAGGTAAATGGATTTTCCCCGTTTCGCGGCCTCCTGAGCAAGGGCAGGTACAAGGTCTGCTCCTGTTACCCGCTCTTTAAAACGAGTTCCAAGAAGCCTTGCAGCCCATACAACCGGCATACCATCGGCAGTTACCATGTCAGCTTTCCTTAAAATTTCAAGCAGCTCAGGGTGCCTGGTTTGATAAGGCATCCATGAAAGAGTGTTTACTATAAAATCCACATTAACGGTTGCCACATATTTAGGCACGGAGTCCTGGGAAAATTCTTCAACCATAGTAAAAATATTTTCAACCGCCTCAATAAATGTTAGATTGTCAATCGGTATTCCAAGTACTATACTCGTCTCATGCTTAATGCCGCTCATATAAAACCTCTTGGACTGAATTTAAAAAATTTTAAGGAAAAATGAATCAATGGAGAATCAAGACGCACAAAAGAGAAATACCTCACAAAAAAAAATACTTGAGAGTAAAATAGCACGGGGATCAATTATCGGCATGATCGCAACCGGGGTCTATCTTGTAAGCCGTCTGATTATGATTCCAATGATTCTTTACTATGTCTCCATGGCCCACTACGGTATGTGGTCAATCTGCTTTGTTATTCTTTCATATGCTGGAATGACCTCTTTTGGAATACAAAATGCCTATGTAAAGTATGCTGCCCAATATTACAAACAAAATAATATTCGTTCAATTAATATTTTAATATCAACGGGTCTTACCGTCATGGGTATTTTATGCGCCCTTATTTACACTGTTATAGCTTTTGCCTCACCATTTATCATGAAGCAGTTTAATATTGGCCCGGATCTGACATCCCTTGCCGTATTCATGCTCCTTGGAACAAGCGCGGCATTTCTTTTAGAGCTTTGGCTTGGAGCCTTTAAATCACTTCTTGAAGGATTACAGGAAATAGCCCTTACAAGAACAGTATGGCTTCTTGCAACACTGCTTGAAATTGGCCTTGTAATGCTCTTCCTGTATTCAGGTTATGGAATCAAAGGTGTCATGTACGCCTATATAATAAAAACAGTTTTTGAAATGGGAACCCATCTATTGTATGCTTTTAAACGGCTTGACGGATTAAAAATCAAGCCCATGCTGAACCGTGAATCCTTTGAAGCCCTCTTTGTATTTGGGGGTAAAGTTCAAGGAGTAGGGATAATCTCCATTTTTATTAATACATTTGACAGAGTGGTCATTACATCCCTTCTTGGTCTTGAAGCCAACGGTATGTTTGAAGTCGGGCGTAAACTGCCATTCACAGGCAGAAGCGTTACAAGGGCTGCTTTTACCCCTTTTCTGCCTGCTGCCTCATCGTCGGAACATTACTGGGAAGGGGGCCACCTTCCTACTTTTAGAGAAAAAATCACAAAATACGGCTCTCTTTTTCTGATCGGTATTTTAATATCCATAACCTGTATGCTTCCTTACGGAATTATAGCTTTAAAATCAAGGGGGTTTACCATTGACAATATAATATCGGACCCTCTTTTGTTGATTATTTTTACAGGCTCTATTGCAATATTGTATCCCGGGATTCCCCTTGTTAAATGGTTTAAAAACTTCATGCAAAAGGGAGAGACTCTGTTCTCAAAAGAAATCGACCAAATGTATATTACCGGCTCCCGCAGTATCAATCTTATCAATGCCATCCTCTATGCCTATATTATAGCAACAGCTCCCCAGCTTCTTTTTGCATGGGTTGGTTCCGCAGCCGATGGAATTATAAGTATCACCATAATTATATCCATTTCAAGTTTTATCCATGTCTCTACAGGAACGGGAACATCTATATTAAAAGGACTCAACCGTACAGGAAGGGAGCTTGAATATATAGTTATGCAGCTCTCTATGGTGCTTATTTTAATACCGGGTTTTGCCTTTGCAGGAGGATTGCGGGGCGCTGTGGTTGGAACGGCATTAAGCAGTGCCGTTCCAAGCATCTTTTTTATATGGAGAACAAACAGAGTATTCAAGATAGCCTGTACACACTATATTAAACAGACCCTGCTGCCGTGTATTGCCCCCTGCATTGGAGCTTTATTTATAGCGGTATCTCTTCAATTGATGCCTGATTTTTCAAGATGGATGAGTCTTGTTGAAATTTTAATTTCTGGTTCTCTCTATCTTGTATTGACGGGATTTATACTTAAAAAATGGTTTCTCAGCCAGAATGAATGGTCACGTTTAACTCAACCTATCCAGAAAATAATTAAAAAGGTGAGGCCACCTTCATTTGCCGGTTAACGTTTTTTGAATCAATATTCTGATTTTAGGGATTTGTACTCAAAAAAGGATGCTGGGTCAAAGCGGTTGATATAAACATTGAAATGACCTCTATGCAAGGCTCATCAAATATCATCCACTCTTTTGACCCACTACCAAAAAATTATGAAGGATGCCAAAGGTGAAATTGTGAAAAAAATATCTTTAATAATTGTAAGTTATAATACAGTATCTCTTTTAAAAGACTGCCTTAACAATCTGTTCCAATACTCTGAACAAGAGGATATGGAGGTATTTGTAGTGGATAATGCTTCATCCGACGGCTCTGCTGATATGGTCAAAAGATATTTTAAGCAGGCTAATCTTATTGAAAACCAGATTAACATGGGATTTGCCGCCGCAAACAACCAGGCCTACAAGCAGGCCGGTGGTGAGTATATTATTCTTCTCAATCCAGACGCATTCATAAAGCCCGGAACAATAGGCAGTGCGATACTTTTTATGGAAAATCATCCTGAATGTGGTCTTGCAGGTGGGCGCCTTGTAAATCTCCAAGGCAGGTTAGATCCCTCTGCCCGAAGATTTCCAAACAGCATTAACAAGCTCTTTACTCTCTCCGGTCTTGCAGACCGCTATCCATCATCTAAAATAATTGGAAAAGGGGATTTTAAATTTTTTGATCATAACAGCGTAATGGAGGTAGACTGGGTTCCCGGTACATTTACCATTTACCGCAAAAAGATGCTGGCATCCCTTTCAGAGCTTCTATTTGATGAACGATTTTATATCTATTATGAAGAAACCGACCTTTGCCTTCAGGCAAAACGTAATGGCTGGAAAGTCTTTTTCATACCGGACGCAGAGGTTGTCCATGTAGGCGGCGCGAGCGCGAAAAAAAGAGATGATCTAACCTTTGACAAAGGAGGCTCCCAGGTTCTTAAGTTCAGAATGAGAAGCGAATATCTATATTTTAGAAAAAATTACACTATATTGTCGGTATTAGCGAACGCAGGAGTTGAAACGGGCTGGCATATTCTAAGATATATTTTAAATGGGCCTGGAAACAGCCGTAATAAAAGAAAACAGGCAAAAGCATGTGAATCCCTTAATATAATCAAACATGCCTTAACCGCTCTTTTTGATACGCATTTCGGCAGTAAAGTTCCTGAAATACCTTGGTAGACCGTTTTAAATACAAATTGTTGGCACCCTTCAAAACACCTCAAAAGTAGTTTATACTTCTGGGAATGAAATTACCAGAAAACGAGGATGTTGATATGAAAAGTGCAAACCGGCAAATGAAGCATGCCCAAAAAACGGATGAAAAACAAAATTAATTAAAAAAAATCTCTTTTTTAAATGCTGTTTTTTTTAAAAGTGTTAACCGATGAATGAAGGATGCCAGGAATTGCTCCATATTTTCCAGCAACGTAATCCTTTTCAAAAGAAGCATCGTTTCTAACCTTAAAGTCTACAAGTGAATAAAGATCAGTAGCTCCATACTTATTTTTCTCCATAAACCAAACTTGATCTCTGCGGAAAAACTTATTGTCGAGCAAATTGGTGTCATGAATAGCAAAAATGAGCTGAGCATTTTGGGGGTTTGTGCGTGGATCATGAAACATTTGCACAATAGCTTGAGTAATTATAGGGTGAAATCTGGCATCTAATTCATCAACAAAGAGCACTTTTCCGTTAGCTAAAACATCAAGTAAAGGCCCTGAAAAAGAAAATGCTTTTTGAGTACCATCAGATTCGTTTTTGTCCAGGTCAAAGAGCACATCTCCAACATACTCATTTTTATCATTATATTTTTTATGAGTCGTAAATACAGTGGTTCTGTCTCCCCCTTGATCTAAAATTAATTTCTGTAAAGGTTCCGGGAAATCTTTCGGTAAAGAATCCACTGTGACTGAAGTTCGTTGAACATTCAGGCCTGAAATTCCAAAATCAAATTCCCGGATAAAATCCAAAATTTTACTTTTTGTGTCTGGATGATCTATCTGCTTTTCCGTATAATGCCTGTAGCCAAAATCATTCAGTCCAGAAATTACACCACAATCCTTAAACCACTTGAGAATTTCCTGGGAAATTTTTCCGTTCCATTGAGCACAAACAGAAAGAAACAATGCGTTTGGTCTTGTTTTAGATTCAAGTCCTTTCCCTTCTGAAAAGGGACCTTTGGGTGAAATTTCTTCTTTGGTTCTAAGAAACAGGTTTATTTCCCTATCTTTGGCACGATAAAGCCATTCTGAATGAATAGAGTTTTTATCAAGTTCAAAACCATATCGGTATCGGATACCATCTATGACAAAAATTATCTCAAAATATGACGGTGTATTTTCTGTAGTTGTACTTAACTCATAGTTTTCTACTCGAATTTCTTCTGTTGCCTGAGTATCTTTCGAAGAACTAATTACAAAACCACGCATGAAAACAAGTGCTTTAATAAAGTTGCTTTTCCCGCTTGCATTTGAACCATATATCGCTGCGGCCTTCAACAAATTCATTGATTTCTTATAGATGAATATGTTTGTTACATCCAACTCCTTATTTTTAGATGTCAAGTTGGCTGCTACCATGCTAAACGTAACAATATCTTTAAATGATTTATAATTGCCAATACTAAATTCAATCAACATAACGACCACCTGTTTTTAATAGCTGTATTTGTGAAAATTTCACATATATCCACAATATCAAAAGAGATATCTGTTTGTAAAGAAAAAAAATGCCCAACCCTTAAACCCAGTCGGTAGAGCAGATCTCGAGAACGTTTGCCGAATTCCGCGGAGGCTATTGGCCCGGCTGCTCACCTAAACGTTGTGCGCACGAACAACCAAGACATCTTGATCTAAATACCGCTGCCGGAATTGAAAATCGACGTACGAAAATCGCGCGTGGAACATATTTTAGGGACAAATTCCAGCTGTTGGTTCATATATAAACCATATAGGGACATTAAGATCTATATACGCAACATTTTTTCTTTGACAAATGAAATAATGCATAATATCCTTTGATTTATATAAAGATCATTAAGCTACCTTATGGTCTATATGAGAACCAAGGAAAAAATCATGCCAAAGTCCATCATACGCACTTACTCACGTTATAGTCGAGATGCGGTTGCCTTGCTCGGTGCATTGATTCGAGAAGCGCGTAATGAGCGCAAACTTACTGCCCAGGAATTGGCTGACCGAGCCGGTATTTCAAGAGGGTTGCTGCAACGCATTGAAAAAGGTAATCTTAAATGTGAAATTGGAGTCGTGTTTGAAGTTGCAACCATTATCGGCATCAAGCTTTTTGATACCGATGAGAACGCCTTGACGAAACACCTGGGCCGAACCAAGGAAAAGCTGGCACTCCTGCCAAAATCTGTACGCAAGAAATCAATACCGGTCCATGATGACTTTTAAAACAGAGAAGGAAGCCTTTGTTTGGATATGGCTGCCGGGTGAAACTAAGCCTGTCGTGGCCGGACGGCTCCAAGCTGATAATGGCAATATTCTGTTCAACTATGGTAAAAGCTATCTGAATCGTATCGGTGATAGCAAACCTGCTATTCCAATTTACGAACCCGAGTTGCCCCTACAGTCCGGGGTGCTTCCATTGCCAGAGGGTTTGGCCATGCCTGGCTGTATCAGGGATGCCGCGCCTGATGCATGGGGCCGACGCGTGATTATCAATCGAAAGTTAGGTCTCAAAGGGACCAGCGCTGATACTGTTGAGTTAGGAGAATTAACTTATTTGTTGGAGTCTGGTTCGGACCGGATCGGTGCACTCGATTTTCAGCGTTCTCCGACAGAATATGTACCACGTACTGCAAATAATGTAAGCATAGAAGAGTTGATTGAATCTGCAGAACGAGTTGAAAAAGGCATTCCCCTCACACCGGAACTTGACCAGGCTTTATTTCATGGAAGCTCTATCGGCGGTGCCCGTCCCAAGGCCCTGGTTCAAGACCAAGATAAAAAATACGTAGCAAAATTTTCATCCAGCTCCGATCTGTACAGCGTCGTGAAAGCGGAATTCATTGCCATGCGGTTGGCTGAATTGGCTGGATTGAATACTGCGCCAGTGAAGTTGAAAAAAGCAGCGAACAAAGACGTACTCTTGATCGAACGCTTTGACCGAGAGCCAAAAGGCGATAAGTGGACACGAAAGGCTATGGTCTCAGCCCTGACCCTGTTCGGCCTGGATGAAATGATGGCGAGGTACGCCAGCTATGAAACATTATCAGAAATTATCCGGCATCATTTCACCAGTCCAAGGACTACGCTAAAAGAGATCTTTTCCCGGCTCGTCTTTAATATTCTATGCGGAAATACAGATGATCATGCACGGAATCATGCGGCGTTCTGGGACGGTAGAGCACTGACTCTGACGCCTGCTTATGACATTTGCCCACAAGGCCGTACAGGCAATGTGGCTTCTCAGGCCATGTTAATATCTGGCGACAATAACCTGAGCCAACTCAGTACTTGTCTTGAGACTGCCCACAACTTCCTTCTTTCCAAGGAAGAGGCCCGAGAAATATTCAGAGCTCTAACTGATGCAATAGAACAAAATTGGGGGACTGTTTGTGAAGAAGCTGAACTGAATGATGTGGATAGAAAACTCCTTTGGAGACGGCAGTTTCTAAATTCCTATTCGGTTGAGCAATAGGTATGACCTTTATGATGCCCTAAAAAATCAGATGAGGCACAGATATCATGAAACACTGTGAATATTTCTAAATTTCTATCGGGATCGGAGCAACCCTCACCAGCCGAACCGGGACATGGCGTCACGAACGGAAATCGCTGGGTCAAGGATAAGAGAATCGCTGCTGTGTGAGATATGCTGAAATATCGGACTAAACGACGTCCAACCATAAAAATGCACCGGATGAAACCGGTGATTTTGGTCGTTAGCTGGCCTATACATTAAAATTTATTGATTATTTTTGGTATTTGTACTAAAAAAAGTAAAGTCATTAAAATTTTAATTATTTTAATTAAAATTAGGAAATAATATGAGCAATCCTATTCAATTTAAAATCAGTTATGACAAAACAACCGAGGTTATTATTTGGTTGGCAAACATGAAACCTGGGATAGATATTTACCATGTAGCTAAAGTTTTATTCTATGCTGATAAAATGCATATTAATAAATACGGAAGACCTATAACAGGAGATACATATATCAGAATGCCTTACGGCCCTGTTCCATCTGGTGTTCGTGATCTTATAACAGAAAATTCATGGTTATCCCCTAAACAACTTGAGCAAATAAAAACTTCATTAATTATTGATAAAAGCGATAATCGTTATAAACTTGCTGCAACAAGAGAACCGAATATGGACTATTTTTCAAAAACTGATATAGCCTGTCTTAAAAACTCATTATCAGAGTACGGCGATATGTCTTTTGATGAATTATACAATTCAACTCATTCAGAAAAATGTTACTATGAAACCGATCCTAATGAAAAAATAGATTATGCGTTATTAATTGATGATGAGAACCCCTTTAAAAGCGAAATTTTAGAAAATATGGAAGAAAGTTCACAATACATACAGGTATGAATATGTCTTTTACTTGCAGAAATGCATATCTGATAAAATTTCGATTTACAAGACCTGGCCCGAAAGAAAAATATGCGATATGTGTCTGTGAGGAGAAACCTTTGTTTTTCTTTATCAGTTCAAATCCCAGAACAAGATTTCTACCTGCTTCACAATTAAAAGTATCACCGACAGACTTACCTTTTCTCAGAAAAGATTCCTACATCAATACTGCTGAAGCAGTTACATGCGTAATTCCCCATACCTGCAATATTATAAAAGATTTTGGTCCTGTTCCAGAAAATATCAGACAACAGATCAAAGTACTTGTCTGTGAAAGTGAAACTTTGCCAAAAAGATTTATAGATTTAATAATCAAGAAGTTATAGGCTCAAAAAGCCAGCTAACCCGGCGCTGAACTCGGACGCAAAAGGGTTCCGGTCGCTGCGCTCCCTCCACCCTTTTGCGCCGGTTAGCTAAGCGTTATCAACCCGGAGCCTCAAATCCAGAAAAACAAGGATTGAAACTTAAGGGAAAAAAGATGAAAATGATCAGACTCACATATCAACTCGAAAGTAGTTTACTCATCAGTCATAAGTTCTCTGAATTAACACCACATATAGTATTGAATTAAGATTTAATACAATACATTTAGTATGAAAAATGAAAAGTTTGCTATGGAAAATGAGAAGTTACGACTCACGAGTAGTTTACACTTTTCTGAAAATTTTGAACCATGATTAAAAATCAAGGTAAATCCTTTAATCAGGAAAATCATGGTTCAAAAAATGTGTAAACTGACAAATGAAGGATGCCATGCCAAGTTTTTTTTATATCAATTATTTCAATACACTGACTGGACACCTACTCAATATCGGCTATACCTTAAAAACAAGGAGGTTTTTATCCATCTGATGTAACTTATTCTTCAACATATCGCACCGCAAATTTTTTAAAAACTATAACGAACAGCAGAGTAAATATTGGTGTTGTTTTCAAACTGACCGAAAAAGGTCTGCAGTTTAGAACCGAAAAATATATTAGCACCACATTCCAGTAAAAGATGATCTGTATACTTATAGAGAATGCAGGGACGAAAATAGGCATCCTGGTCACTGGGAGAACAATACCCCGACAAGGTCAGTTCCAGATTTTGATTCATCAGTTTTTTATTTAACTGCAAAGTAATGACATGGCGCCAATTATCTCTCGGAGAACAGTCACATAAGTTTTGTCTATATTCATTATAGTCCAGCATCTGCTCAACATAGTACTGGAGGCTCGCGTTAAAATTTTTTCCAATATCCTGGGTATACCCTATCATATAGCGCATTTCGGAATTGTCTATTAAAGGATTTGTCCCGTTTTTGTCATCAAGGGACTGATACCAGCCCAGCTCAATGTTGCCGATACCGGGGCCGATCTGTCCCCGAAGACTCCATCCGTAAACATTCAGGGCGGGAAACAATGAAACACCGGACAAACTTTCCCCCCCCGGACGCTTCCAGAAGCCGAAATAACCGTAAAACGCCAGCTCGTAATTGTTGATATTTTTATTAATTCGCAGGGCAAGTTCATCATCTTGAAACCATTCATGGGGCTTGTCAGCATCAACAATATTATTTTGTCCGGCCAGTGCGGCTGATGATCCGCTCCAATGGGAGACATACTTTCCGGTTATATAGCGATCCGGATCAAATTGAGGGCTATAAGCTATATCAATATTGGCAAATTCAGAAAACAGGCTTATTTTTGCCGCATTCGACGGGGCTTTGAGATATTCCGCATCCCGGCCGATAAAATATGACTGCCAGTCTTTTGGAAATAAATCGTTAATAAAAACCAGATCCCCTGTTCCCCAGGTCAATACCTGGCGGCCGATTTTTAAATCCATAAAATCAAGCGGCCTGAAAAAAAACCAAAATTCGCGCATGTCTTCTTCAAATTTTTCAGTAATATCATCAACCCGGATATCTCCCTTGCACTTTAATTCCAAAAAATCAGTGCAATAGAAAAGCTCTGCCTGGAAGCGCGCTTCAGCCACTGACATATCTTTTTCATGGGGGTCCTCTTTCGTGCGGGCACCGGCACGCACTTCCCAGAAACCATGTATTTCAGGGGCTGCAAAATTATCAGAAAACAAAGGCATTTTATTTTCCCCACCATTAACATGTGACGGGAACAGGCCCGGTGCTGCCGCATGAATCACAACAAGATATATAACGAAAATCCTTTTCATCGCATTGCATCTCTCGGAGGTCTTCTAAGATAGCGTTCCGTAAATATTCGATCACTGATACCTATATTATAGCTGATATTGGAAAGGGACATTTCCGTTTGAGTTCTGCTTTCCACATCTCTTGCAATTGATCTTGTCACCGTAGGATAAATCACTTTTTGCCCGTTTTCCTCCGCTTCTATCGGTTCAATTTTTTCAGAGGTTATTATCCGGTAAAGTCGATCATTTTTTTTGAAATATTCAACCTTTACAGGCAGATAGGTTTTCCTGTCGATGTAGGCTGTATAGTATTCAAATTCGACATTCTCAGGAGTTTTAGGAGTGTTTTTAATAACATAATATTGTTCGGTGATCCGGCTGAGTTCATGGATGTCCTCTACGGGATTCCGTCCTGAAATATCTTCATATAGAAAATCAGAGCCCACAAAACTTGTTCGTTTGTCACTTGAGGCTATGCGTTTGACAAGATCAAGGCTGGGCATATACAGCCACCTGTCATCATCCTTTTCCAATGCAGCGTGTTTGTGTACCATAAAAACCATCTTCCTGACATCTGCGGGAACCTGAAAAAAGACAAAGTATTTTTGATCCTGATCATCATCATTCTTCCTAAGCACATTAAAGGCCCGTTTACGTACACGCCCCTGTTTATCGGTAATCACCATATCAACCCTTCCCTTGCTGTCTTTTCCCTGGTACAGGGACATATGATTGGCTTTTGTGACTATTTCATCCACCGACGGTGACGCTGCAAAGACATAGGTTGCAAAAATCCCTGTTATTAGGGCAGTAATAAATATTTTTATTTTCATTTCACACCTCGCTTCTTTTATGGTTGGGTTTGGGGACAGATTTGGAGACAGATTTAAAATCTGTCACCGCCTCTACCTGTTGCTGATAACAAAATATTTAGGTTTGGGGACAGATTTAAAATCTGTCCCCACCTCCACCTCCGTGAGCTTTCTTTTTTTTAAAAAAAGACCTTTCAGCCACGGTTAAAACCGCCGGAAGGACAAGAAGGGTGATAACACCGGAACAGGAAAGAATGGCAAACAGCATAACCCCGGTCACCTTGTAAGGAATCAGCGAAGCCACAAGCAGCGGCAGAAAGCCGATGGCAATAACCAGCACGTTTCTGGTAATTGCCCGGGCAGGTTCATCGAACATTTTCGGCACTGATTCTTCCCAGGAACCTTTTTCACCATAGGCAATACGGCTTCTTTCCAGGAAATGAATGGCAAAATCCACTGCCATACCAATTGATAATGCGCTCAAAACAGCAATGGGAAGATCATAATCCTTTCCAATCAGCCCGATAATGCCATATATCAACACAAGAGTAATCGTAAGAGGCACCATGGACAAAATTCCCCAGAGTGGTGAACGAAATAGAAAGGACATCATCAGGAAAACCACAATAAAGCTGCCGGCAAAGGACTTTAAGAAACCCCAGACCAGCCTGGCCTCCAGAACAAGGTTAATATAATGAAGGCCGGCCCAGCGGTGCACCAGGCTGACCGGAGGCCTATGGGTAGTTATATAGGCATCAACCGCTTCAACCGCTGCTTTTGTATTCATGCTGTCTCCGGTGGGAAACTGCATCCAGATGCTTGCATTCATATAATCGGGAGTCACCATATGCCATAGCTCATTAGGTCTATGGCTCTGTTGATATTGCATGTAGCATTCGGCAACGCCTTGAAATTTATCAGGAATAAGAAAATTCTCCGGTTTACCGTCTATCATTTCCTGATTGACCTTACGGACAACATCTGCAACAGAAGTGCTTTTTCCGATCAAGCCGGTTTCCTCCATATAGGCCTGGAGAGCCGCCATATATTCAAGAATGTCGGGTCGTTTAAAAATTTTAAGTCTTTCCTTTTCAACACTGAAAAAATTTTTTAGTTCCTGAAGGCTGTAATAATCGTCGTCCGATACTTTGGCCGAGATATCATCGATATATTGGATGGTTACATCCAGAAACCCTTCCATAGTGACGGCATCCTCGGCAAAATGTTCAAGTTTGTCCTTGAGTTTCTCTGCCTGAAGAGGAGCAGAGGGATATTCATTGTTTATTTCCTGGCTGAAATCCAGCAATTTTTCTTTAAGGCTCAGGATATCCTGGGGCGCTTTTTTCGCATCTTTATCCCCTTCCAGTACAAGATAGGCGGTATATGCCCCGGCAAAATGTCTGTTAAGGGCAGTATCTGCCTTACGTATGGGATGGGCCATGGTGAATCGCTTGGCATAATTGTCATTAATCTGAATCCGAAAAATTCCCCAGACCGCCACAACAATCAGAACCAGGAAAAAAGCCAGAAGAGGTTTTGCATGATTATAGCTCATTCTGCAGGCTGTCTGGAGGATTCGCGTAAGGAGTGCATGCTCTTCTTTTTTCCGGGCACCCAGACCAAAATCAATCAGTTTTTCTTCAGGGATCATCATGATATAGGCAGGCACAAAAAATATGGTCACCAACCAGGCAATCATGACACCGATACAGAGGAAGGCCCCGAAAACCCGGGCAGGTGGGATGGGGGCCAGGGTCAGGGATAAAAACCCGGCAGCCGTTGTCATAGAGGTGTAAAGCATGGGGGCAAAGAGGGTATCCATAACATCTTTAATGGTATCCTTTCTTCCCCTTTCTTTTGTGTAGATATCGAAAAACTCCGACAGAACATGTACGGAATCCACCATGGCAATGGACATAAGAAAAATGGGAAGCATGGAACTCAGAATATGAACAGGAAAACCCAATGCGATCATCAGTCCCATTGACGAGACAATTGAAACTGTGGCAATAATCATGGGTAAAATAATGATAAACCATTTGCGGAAAAACAGAAGCAGCAAACCTAAGATAACAGCCATGGCCAGGGGAGAGGCCGTATTCATCTGTGTAAACATCTCCACGCCGATGGCCCCTTCCGCCACGGGCAGGCCGGTAATGTGATATTCTTCATTGCCTCCCAGAGTATCAATCTTTTTGCGAAGTTCCGTATAAACGCGATAGCTGAGGAGTTTGTCGGTCAAGGGCAGATAAATGCAGATGGCTTTGCCGTCTTCTGAAACCATCTGTCCCTTGAGCAAAGGGTTGGAAAGCGCCCTGTCCCTTATTACAAGAGCTTCTTTCCTGGTTTCAGGGGGCCGGGGCATGAGCCATTCAAAGGAAATTGTTCCAGGTCCCTGCCGGCTCATATGGTCAACCAGGGAAGGAGCGATCATATCCACTTCAATAACGCCGCTTGAGACTTCCTGCCTGTCTTTATCTTTCCAGCGCAGATTTCTGGCAAATTCCGTCAGATCATAAATGCGTTTTAGAGTGGCTGGATTGAAGACCCCGTTCGGATCCCTATTATTTATAACTCCGACCACAACAATATCACTGAGATTAAATTTTTTTTTGCTTTCATTGTGAAAAACCCGGGCCGGCTCGTTTGTTTCAAGCATATTTCAGGATCTGTGTCGATAGTTACGAAAGGAAAAAATGCCCCGGTCGCCAATGTAAAAAATATGGTCATGGCCAGGATCAACCTGTGATGATTGACCGAAAAATCAATGATAAAACTTTTAAAGGATTTCATTTTAATACCTCAAAACAAAACAATTGGTTAATATGATTAATTATCGCTCTGTACAATACATATCTCTATTCAGAACAAACCAAGTAAAAATAATACCCAATAGACAGGTATTTAAAAAGTTAGGTATGGTTTTAATATAAAATTATTAATACTATTAACTATTTGTTTAAAAAAATATGTTTCCATATATAATGCAGATATTTTTTATTAAGCATATTAACTATTGGCGCAAAAAAAAATTATTTTTTCAATCGCTCGTTCAGTCGCTTTTCCATTATGCCTGAGATTGTTTCCAGCAAAACAGACAAAGTTGCTATCTGGGAAATGGAAAAGGTGCTTAGGCGCTTCAGAAGTTCCAACATGTCTTTACCATGAAATTCTTCATGGGCTTTAAATGCCAGCCATCCCAACTCCGTCAGGGACAACTGGAATTCTTTATTGCTGTGGGGGGCCTGTTTTTTCAACAAAAAATTCTTTTTAACCAGCCTGGTAACCATCTGGGATGCAGCGCTTTTTGTAATTCCAAAATAAGAGGATAATTCGGTTACACTCATTAATTCATTCTCTCCAACTGTTTGAATTGTATGAGCTTCACGTGTTGTAACCTCCAGCCCTTCGTGGACTTTTATGGGCAGCTCTTCAATACGCGAATACATTTTAGCAACGCGGATCAGATCATGAATTGTACTTTTTATAAGTTCTTGTTTGCTTTCCATGGCCACATATAGTACATGTTCTTAACCATTGTGTCAATAAAAAATTAAGGCTTGTTGAGTTGGATATCTTTCATTAATTTCAATGCGTTAGGTCATATCGTTTCCCAATCAAATCAACACCCTGAATGTTTTTTATTCAATATCCCCATAGACTTCTTCATATCTTTCTTTGAGAGAGTCGTAGTGTCCATATGCATCAGTTGCGTTATCAAAAATATCATAGGCTCTTTCCTGGAATTTATCTGTCAACTCATTTTTTTTGATCCATTGCAGAGCCTCTTCAAACATATCTTCCGGTTCTGTATAGTAGTCTTCTTCACGGACGCCAAATTCATCATTGAAGTTTGATACGCGCTCAACAAAGGTGAGCATAACATCGGCGACAAGGTCTGCGTCAGAAATCAATTTCCTGAAATCTTTTACTGCTTTTTTAGCAACTGATATTCGAGCTTTTGGCATTCCCCTTGTCTTTCCGTCAACAAACTCTTTTTCAATGATATCAATATATCTTTTGAGAATATCAGAAGTATCTCCGTACTGAGCTTTATAGTATTCTTTGACCTGTGGGAATTTTTGACATAATGATGAAATTTCTTTTATCAAATCATCTTTTTTTTTCTTTGCCAATTCTTTTTTGAATGCCGGTAAGGTAAATTTTTTCATTTTTTTTTTCTCTTCATATTTTGAGACGCGCCAATTGTTGAAGCTAAATCCACTGTCTAAATTGTGATATATATGTTAATTCAAGAGTTTAACATAATTCCCCTTTCACCTGTTCGGTGAAAGAAAATAATAACTAATGATTTGATTTTACATCGAAAACTGAACTTAGATGGTGGATATGGGTTGAATTCATCAGATTGACTATGTTTACCATTTGTTCTATATCTTTTAAAGTATCCATTGACCGTTTCATGGAAATTGATAAATAATTGGAGAACAATCACTAATGGAAGATTATCAACTACTCATAGACCTTCATAAGAGATCAAAACGACAAGGCCCCGGAGGGGACGCGGAAACAAAAAGAGCAATGGATTTGGCTATGATTGACCCTTCCGCACCGTTGAAAATAGCCGACATAGGATGCGGTACCGGTGTTTCCACTATTTTACTTTCCAAGGTGTTAAATTCCCATATCACTGCTGTGGATTTTTTACCAGAGTTTATTGAGGTGCTTGAGTCTAATGCAAAACAGCAAGGATTGGCCGATAAAATAAATCCTGTTGTTTGCTCCATGGACAATCTTCAATTTAATGATGAAGAATTTGACGTTATCTGGTCGGAGGGTGCCATATACAATATGGGTTTCAGGAATGGCATAGAATACTGGAATCGTTTTTTGAAACCAAATGGGCTGCTTGCTGTATCGGAGATCACATGGATAACAAAAAATCGCCCTGTTGAAATCCAAAAATATTGGGAGGCTGAATATCCGGAAATAGATACTGCAGGTTCAAAAATCACTATTCTGGAAAACAGCGGTTACTCTCCAATGGGATATTTTATTCTGCCTGAGTATTGCTGGATCGAAAATTATTATCTTCCATTAAAGAACAGATTCCCCTCATTTCTTGAACAAAATGATAACAGCGTCGACGCTCAAGCAGTAGTTGAAGCTGAAAAAAAAGAGATTGCTCTTTATGAGGAATACAAACAGTATTACAGCTACGGCTTTTATATTGCAAAAAAGATTGATTGATAAAACGCTGATCTTGCCGTTAAAGAGAAAAAAACTGACATTAAACAATGAGAACTGGAGTATCAATGAACGTTCAAGGACTTGCAAATTTTATATGGGGTGTGGCAGATATTCTTCGTGGAGACTATAAACAGTCATCATATGGACAGGTGATCCTTCCATTTACCGTATTGAGACGCCTTGATTGTGTACTCTCTTCAACCAAAGAGAATGTACTGAAAAAGTATGACGCCATCCAGAGCATGAATGAGGATGCCATTGACAAGATCCTCAACAAGGAGTCCGGCTACAACTTCCACAACCGCAGCAGGTTTGATTTCAGCAAGCTTCTGGCAGAGCATGACAAAATAGGAATCAATCTGAGAAACTACGTTGCCGGCTTCTCTGCTGAAGCACGAGAAATTTTGGACAAATTCAAATTCGATGACCAGATATCCTACCTTGATGACAAAAATCTTCTTTTCCTTGTCCTTGAATCTTTTGCAAGAATTGACCTTCACCCTGACACGGTTTCATCAATGGAGATGGGATATGTCTTTGAAGAACTCATTCGAAAATTTGCTGAAATCAGTAACGAGACCGCAGGGGAGCACTTCACACCAAGAGAAGTTATCAGACTCATGGTCAATCTGCTGTTCAATAATGATAATGATATTCTCTCCCAGAAAGGCATCGTGAAAACCCTGTATGACTGTGCATGTGGTACAGGTGGAATGCTCTCGGTTGCTGAAGAATACCTTGCAGAACTTAACCCGGATGCCCGCCTTGAAGTATTTGGTCAGGAACTCAATGATGAATCCTACGCCATATGCAAAGCTGACATGATGATAAAGGGCCAGAAGGCTTCCAATATCAAATTCGGAAACTCGTTTACAGCAGATGGATTCCCGGATGATAAATTTGATTACTGCCTTGTAAATCCACCCTTTGGTGTTGCATGGAAAAAAGTGCAGAAGCAGATTAAAAAAGAGCATGACAGCCTTGGATTTGGGGGTAGATTTGGTGCAGGACTTCCAAGGGTATCTGATGGTTCTCTGCTTTTTTTGCAACATCTCATATCCAAGATGAAGCCTTCCAATGGTGGTTCCCGCATTGCCATTGTTTTTAATGGTTCTCCACTCTTTACAGGGAGTGCTGGTTCAGGTGAATCTGAAATCAGAAAATGGATCATAGAAAATGACATGCTGGAAGCAGTTGTCGCACTTCCAGACCAGTTGTTTTACAATACTGGTATCTCCACCTATTTCTTTATTGTCACCAACAGGAAGGACGATCAGCGAAAGGGAAAGGTGCAGCTCATCAATGCAGTATCCTTTTCCCACAAGATGAGCCGGTCCCTTGGAAACAAACGAAATGAGATATCCGATGAAGATATCAAAACCATCACACAAGTTTACGGTGAATTCAAAGAAGGAAAATACTGCAAGATTTTCAATAATTCAGACTTTGGATATTCCCGTGTCACGGTTGAACGTCCCTTGATGGAAAATGGTGAAGTGGTGACCACCAAACAGGGCATCCCCAAGCCAGATACCAAATTGCGTGACTATGAAAACATCCCCTTGAAGCAAGGAAAGGCTGAATCCTCTGAAGAAGATATTCAGGAATACATGGAAAAAGAGGTGCTGCCCCATGTTCCCGATGCCTGGGTTGACCATTCAAAAACAAAAGTGGGATATGAGATCAATTTCACCAAATATTTTTATGAATATAAGCCGCTTAGATCGCTTGCTGAAATCCGTGCGGATATACTGGCTTTGGAGAAAGAAACTGATGGGCTTTTGAGTGAGGTGCTTGAATGATGAAGGCTTATCCGAAGTATAAATATTCTGGGGTGGAGTGGATTGGTGAAATACCTGTAGATTGGAGAGTCGCTCATTACCGTAGAATCACTACAAGGATTGTTGTTGGTATTGCAGAAGCTGCAACTCATGCATATCGTGAGTCAGGTGTACCAATAATACGTACTACAAATTTAAAAAAAGGTGAAATCCAAACCGAAAAGTTATTGTATTTAGATCCACAATTTGTAAAATCTCTTGAGTCAAAAGCAGTTTATAAAAATGATTTATTGACAGTCAGAACAGGCAATGCAGGCATAACTGCTGTAGTACCTAAAATATTGGATAAGTCACAATGCTTTACAATGTTAATTTCAACGTTGATAGATGGTTATTCACCTAAATATTACTATTACTTTATCAATAGCAATATGGGGCAGACATATTTTGATATAACTGCTTGGGGTACTGCACAGAAAAATATAAGCGTTCCTATTCTTGGATTCTGCCATATTCCAATTCCATCCTTTATCGAACAAAAACAAATCGCCAACTTCCTCGACCACAAAACCCACCTAATCGACACTCTTATTGAAAAAAAGAAACGGTTAATTGACCTGTTAAAAGAAGAACGTACTGCTGTTATCAATGAAGCCGTTACCAAAGGTCTTGATCCTGATGTTCCCATGAAAGATTCTGGTATTGAATGCCTGGGGGAGATACCGGAGCATTGGGATGTAGTAAGGTTAAAGAATCTTGTTGTTGATAAAATCATGTATGGTGCCAATGAAAGTGCAGAATTAGAAGATCGTTCTTTACCAAGATACATACGAATTACTGATTTTGGAAATAATGGACTGCTAAAAAAAGATACTTTTAAATCATTACCATTTGAGATTGCAGAGCAGTATTTATTGGAAGAAGGTGATGTGTTGTTTGCAAGAAGTGGTGCCACTGTTGGAAAAACTTATCAATTTGTTAATTATCAAGGTCAAGCATGTTTTGCAGGATATTTAATAAAGGCAACAGCAGACAAAAATAAAATTCTATCCAAATATTTATATTTATTTACTCTTTCAGGTGCATATGAAAGTTGGAAAAACAGTATCTTTATTAAAGCCACTATACAAAACATCGGTGCAGATAAATATAATAATCTTAAAATTTCTACCCCACCAATTGATGAACAAAAACAAATCATAAAATATCTTGAAAATGAAACCTCCCGCATCGATACGATCGCCACCAAGACCAAAAAAGAAATCGAACTATTACAAGAATACCGCACAGCACTGATCAGCGAAGTTGTAACCGGAAAAATTGATGTCCGAGACTGGAAAGCACCGGAGATTGCCTGTTAAATCCATATCAAAAAAGGAGATTACACCATGCAGGAAAGAACAGTAAATATCTCTTTTCCAATCAAGGAAAATATCCTCTTATCCATAAAAGAAACAAAAGATGGATTTACGCATGAGGTTAAATTTCTGTCTGCATTGTATTTCTATAGAAAAGGACGGCTATCACTGGGAAAGGCAGCAGAACTTGCAGGTTATAATAAAGTTGAATTTATAGAAAAGCTGCAAAAGGAAAAAGAGTATATCTTTGACTATAATGAGGAAGAAATTGATGAAATATTTAATGATGTAAACAATACGATTTAATTACAACAATATAAAGGAATTTATTTATGCCTATCATTTCAATGTTTTATGGAATAATTATTCGTATGTATCTTCTTGACAATAAACAACACAGTCTCCCACACATCCATGCTAAATACGCTGAATTTGAGGCCTCAATAACAATAAAAGATGAAGAGATAATTGCCGGAGAATTGCCAAGAAAACAGCTTAGGCTCGTACAAGCCTGGGTGGAACTGTATAAAGATGAATTACTTGCCAACAGCATACAATATATTAAATGACAGTACATTGAATCTGGGTGGAACTGTATAAAGATGAATTGCTTGCCAACTGGGAAATAGCAATAAGTGGTGAAAATCCTTACAAGATTCGTCCGCTATAAGAGGTGTTTATGTACTGGGATGTAAAAGTTTCAAAGCCATTACCGGATTACAAGGTCTTTGTTGAAATAGAAGACGGCAGAAAAGGGATATTTGATGTAAAACCTTATCTGGAATACGGCGTATTTAAAAAATTGAAAGATATTAGCTACTTTAATCAGGTGCATGTTTTATTTGGTGCTTTGACATGGCCTGATGAACAGGATATTGCACCAGAAACGTTGCTGGATGAAATGGAATTTCTTTGATTCATGGTTTTGCATGTCACAAAAGCTAAATATTTAAAGGATTACCAGCTTGAACTCTCTTTCAATGATGGAAAGAAAGGTATCGCTGATTTGTCTCAATCTCTGGATGGATCAGTATTCAATCCGTTGAAAGATAAAAAATTGTTTTCACAACTTAAACTGGATAAAGAGCTTGATACTGTTGTCTGGCCTAATGGTGCTGATTTTGCACCGGAATATCTATATTTTCAGGCTTTTAAATACATACCTGAATTGCAAGATCAATTCAGGGCTTGGAGATATATTGATTGATTTTGGTTTAAATAGTCTTAATGCGTTCCAGATAGCATGTAGGGGGATTATTTGCATATGGATAAGGAAATAATCATCAAGAAAATCAAGCAGCAATATCCACATCTGATTTCTGAATATGGAATCAAACGAATCGGACTGTTTGGGTCTTATGCCAGAAATGCACAAACAGATGATAGTGATATTGATATTATTGCTGAATTTGACAAACCAATTGGTCTCAAGTTTGTTGAATTTACAGAGTATCTTGAGAATTTTCTGGGTAAGAAGACTGATGTTTTGACACCTGATGGAGTAAAAGGAATCACGGTAAAAAGAGTTGCTGAGGATATTCAAAAGAGTGTGATTTATGTCTGAAAGAACTGAAAAGAAAAACCCAAAAAAACATGATGCCTTGATGAAATGGTTAATAGCATCATTTACCGAAGAATTTTTTGCACACTATTTTCCCAAAAGATCAATAGGCAAATATACCTTTATAGATAAGGAATTTATCAGCAAATATGAAGCCCTGAAAGAGAGCCTTAAAGATGATCTTTTTCTTATCATGGAGGTTGAAATAGACAATGTCCTCCATGAAATTGTGATTCAGATTGAAAGCATGAGTAAACGTAAAGATGTTTCTCAACGCATATTTGAATATTTCTGTTATGCCTGGCTTTTAAGGAAGCGTCCTGTCTGGAGCATTGTGGTCTATACTGATGATGCTGTATGGAGAAAAGATGTCCCTGATACCTTCTGGTATGGATTCAGCGATAAAATGGAGAAACAGCACTGCCACTTTGACGTGATCAAGGTAAAATCTGAAAAAAGTTCAGAACTGGTTCAGAAGCATTCACTCATGTGTAAACTTCTTGCTTTAAAGGCTGATGACAAAGGCACTGACAGGGAATATCTTGTAAGAGAGATTTACAAATCTGCTGCCGGTATGGAAGATCAGCTTGATAATGACAAGAAACTTCTGATTGAGCAGTGGGTCAATGCCTATAAAAAATTGCCGAACAAAACAGTCGAAAATATAAAAAGGGAGGTAAAAATGAGCTTTACTGCAACCACAATATCAGAACATATCCGCAATGAAGGGAAGATTGAAGGAAAGATCGAAATGCTTAAATCATTGCTTCATAAAGGTATGCTCACAAAGGAACAGTTTAAGGAAATGCTTGAAGCTATCAAGTTGCAGGCAGGGAAAATTGATATAAACACCCTAAATGAAAATATGGAAATTTAGCTTTTTGTATATTTTTACAATATAGAACATAAAATACTCTCTTAAACTCTGGCATGTCCAGGTCAGGATTTTACCAGTAATGACAACTCTCATACACACAGAAGAGACATTCGAAAAGGCCATCGTAGAAGATCTGATTGAGAACGGTGAATATATTGCCGGAGATCCAAATCTCTTTGATCGAGAGATTGCACTGGATAAAACCACCTTCATACAGTTCCTTCAACAATCCCAGCCGGATAAGTGGGAGAAGCTGCACACCATCCATGGAGCCAATACCAAAGAGGATGTCATCAAAAGGTTTATCAAGGAACTCGGCTTAAGGGGGGCTCTTGATGTTATCCGCAAAGGCTTCACAGACTATGGTGTTAAATTTCAGACCGCATTTTTCAAACCGGAAAGTAGTCTCAATCCAGACTCTCAAAAACTCTATGACGCCAATATCCTGACTGTCACACGGCAGGTAAGGTACTCCCTGAAGAATGAAAACTCCCTTGATCTGGTACTTGGGCTGAATGGATTACCGGTTGCCACCGTTGAACTGAAGAACCAGATGACCGGCCAGAGTGTTGACAATGCCAAGCAGCAGTACAAGTTTGATCGTGATCCCAAAGAATTGATCTTCCAGTTCAATAAAAGAGCATTGGTACACTTCACCGTCGATACCGATGAAGCCTGGATGACCACCAGATTGATGGGTACACAGACCTTTTACCTTCCTTTCAACATGGGTCACAACAATGGAAAGGGCAATCCCCCAAATCCCCATGGTTACAGGACAGATTACCTGTGGAAACAGGTCTGGACAAAGGACTCCTTTTTAGACATCCTTGAAAAGTTTATCCACCTTGAAAAAGAAACTGTGGAGCAGAAGGGAAAAAAAGTAATCAAGCAAAAGATGATCTTTCCAAGGTTCCATCAGCTCCGGGTGGTCAGGAAGTTATCTGATCACGCAAAGGAAAATGGTGCCGGCAGGAACTATCTCATTCAACACAGTGCCGGAAGCGGTAAATCCAATTCAATTGCATGGCTGTCCTATCGTCTGTCAAGCCTTCACAACAGATTTGATGAACGTGTTTTTGATTCTGTGATTGTCATCACCGACCGGCGGGTACTGGATTCCCAGTTGCAGGACACCATATATCAGTTTGAGCACAAGGAAGGGGTGGTCAAGAAGATCGACAAAAAATCAGATCAGCTTGCAAATGCCATATATCACGGTTCCAATATCGTCATTAGCACATTGCAGAAGTTTCCTTTTGTGATCGAAAAAATTGCAGAGATGGAAAAATCTCAAGGTGAGAGAAAGTCAAGAAACTATGCTGTTATCATTGATGAAGCACACAGCAGTCAAGGTGGTGAAGCATCCAGAAAAATGAAGGAAGTTTTATCTGCCAAGAGTCTGGAAGAAGCCATGCTTGAAGACGTGGATTTTGAAAATGATGATTCACCGGAAGATGAAATCAGAAAAACCATGATGTCACGGGGAAAACAGAAAAATCTCAGCTTTTTTGCATTCACAGCCACACCCAAGGCAAAGACCCTGGAGGTGTTTGGAGAAGCAGGGGTTAATGGAAAACCAGAGCCTTTCGATCTTTACTCCATGAGACAGGCCATAGAAGAAGGATTTATACTTGATGTCCTCAAAGGCTACACAACATACAAAACCTTTTTCAAACTGAACAAAGCCATTGATGATGATCCCAGGATCGATAAAAGAAAAGGGAAAATCGCCATTGCAAGGTTCATGTCCCTGCATCCTCATAATCTGTCCCAGAAAACAGAGGTGATGATTGAGCATTTCAGGCAGGTTGTATCGAGAAAAATCAATGGAAAGGCCAAGGCAATGCTGGTGACATCTTCAAGGCTCCATGCAGTAAGATATAAACTTGAATTTGACCGTTATTTGAAGGAAAAGGGATACAAAGATATCAAAACCCTTATCGCCTTCTCCGGCACTGTGAATGATGATGGAATCGAGTATAAAGAAACCGGCATGAATCAGTTTGGAGAAAAGGAACTGCCAAAAAAGTTCAATACATCTGAGTATCAGATCCTTTTGGTTGCAGACAAATACCAGACCGGATTTGATCAGCCGCTTTTACACACCATGTATGTGGATAAAAAATTATCCGGTGTCAAAGCAGTACAGACCCTCTCCCGACTGAACAGGAAATGCCGTGGGAAAGAGGACACCTTTGTCCTTGATTTTACAAACGAAGTTGAAGACATCAAGGATTCTTTCCAGCCATATTACGAAGTAACAACACTTGAAGAAAAAACCGATCCAAATCTTTTGTATGATCAAAAAAGCCGCATTGAAGCTGCTCAGGTAATATGGTCATCGGAAGTTGAAAATTTTGCAAAGAAATACTTTGATCCCAAATTCAAAACCAGAAATCAAGCTAAACTGAATGCTTTTCTTGATCCCGCAGTGGAACGATTTAAAGCGCTTCCTGAAGAGGCATCAGTTGATGGGTTGATATGCCAGGATGATTTCAAGCACATCCTTTTTTCATTTACCCGTCTCTATTCATTTTTATCACAGATCATTCCATTCCATGATATTGAGCTTGAAAAATTCTTTCCCTACATCCGGTTCCTGTTGAAGAAACTTCCGAAAAAGAGTATCGAAGAGAGACTGAAGCTTGATGATGAAGTGGCACTTGAGTATTACAGGCTCAACCAGACAGGTGCCGGGGATATTGTCCTTGAAAAGAGTATGGAATGGACACTTTCCGGTGCCGCAGAAGCCGGTATCCGAAGAAAAAAAGATAAAGACAAATCCCCTTTATCAGAGATCATCAACATCATCAATGATCGTTTTGGAACTGAATTTAACGAAACAGACCGACTCTTTTTTGATCAGATCGCTGAAGATTGTATAGCAGATGAAAATCTGAAGACTCAGGCCTTGGCAAACACCATTGATAACTTCAAGTTCCCGTTTGAGGATGCTTTCATCAATAAAGTGATAGAGAGAATGGATCAAAATACTGACATCTTCAATAGGGTGATGGAAGAGGGAGAGTTCAGTGATCTGGTGGCTGGGGCGGTTCTGAAAGAGGTGTATCAGAGGCTTACTAATGCAAACTAACCCGTGAAAATTTTTATGCGGCAATCAAAATCTGCCCATGGCAGTCATATGGTTAAATAAATTATACGAGAGATCAAGATATGCACTGCGGGGAAATTGATCTAAATTTTGACCCAGCAGTGCGAGTGCCGCAATGAGATAAAAACGAGCCTCTCTCATGCTGCAATCCAATATCCCGCAATGGGTTGAAACAGCCTTTCGAGTATAATACACCGGTAACTGAAAACTCCGGCAAAATTTTATCAAATCAAAAAAAGGGATGCCTTCAACGCTTGAGCCTGCCCAGTCAATTACCCTGAAACTGCCGGATTGCAGTTTTCCTCTATCATGCTTTATTAAATCATCAGGATAACTTAAAGGCACCATAATATTGCCTTTCCACAGATCGTTATGGCTTAGACAGACAGATGGATTCCATAGGCCAGACTCTAATGAGTCCAGAGCATTAGAGGCACATTTACGGATATCTGTTGAAAAATCACCATCATTAACCATTGTCTTTAGAGGGTCAGTAAAAAGAGTAAAAATATTTTGTTCAGGCAGTTTTTTCCAACTTTTTTTAAGTACCCCTGCAAGCCATTTTAATATTGCAGGCCCAAGCAGATTCCTCTGTAAAATCCACTTTATCCGCCCATGGGAAAGCGGATAATTGATATGGAATAATGCCCATGATATTCCATTAAAAAATCCTCTGATGATGGGCGGCTCAACAGCCCAGTTCAGTCGTTCCCCCAAAGCTTGCCTTGCCCTTAATGCTCTCTGGACATTTTGCTCTACCTGCATCTTTCCATTGGGATTTGAGACAAGCAGAAAAGCCGAGAGATTTCCATGGGTATCTGCAACAGAGGCCTTATAAGTTACATCAGATGGATAAAAATCTCCTTTTAATGGACCAGGTGAGAGATGAATGCTGTTGATATCCAGCCTCAGTTTCTCAATCACCTCCATATTAGACAAATGTTTTTTAAATTCCTGAATAAAATCACATGAAAGATGGTTTGTCATGTTTTTTCCTATTCTCCTCCCCCTTAGGAATCACCTTTAAAATAAAATACGCCTGCATCAACCGTATTGCCGGCTGTAAAGTTTATTTGCGGGTAGATTAAAAGGGAGGAAACCCCTTGATACTATTTTGTTCAATATATTTCATAACACCGCGATACTTGGGAACTGTCCCGCTATCCTGCATTGGATGCTCCAAAAGTCCCCAGCTTCCCCATTTGTTATATTTCCCCATTGAAGAGAAAGTTACAAACAATTTACCTCCCGCGCTCTTCCATGAATTGAGGTCTTTAAGATATAAATCTTCCATACGAGGATCTCTATTTGCCTGATGAAACAGCCATGTTAATGTCTCGTCATTTTCCAGGCCCTGACTGCCCACAAGGTGCTGTCCCCCTTCATAGGCAATAAGATCAAGTTTTGATGCTGCTGCCAATGCGGCATGTTGTAGAATGATTGAGTAATTTTTATCAATATCAGCCTCACAGGCATCAAGTATCTGCTCCAGGGTCATTGACGCGGTTTTAAATGGGGATAAAAGCTTAGTTTTACCGGCTTTATCTGTCTTACCGGCTTTAGAGCGGCTGTTCGTGCCGAGATGCGATCCAAAATATGGTGCAACAGCCAAAGCATCCGCTTTAAGATGGGCATTGTCATATTCTAAAATCTGCTCACTTGTCCATGGATTGGAAAACTGGGCGGACAGCACCCTTATAACCCTTTCAGCATTATCATCACCTCCGGCAGCTTTGAATTGAGATCGCCATATATTAAAAATCTCCATGGAACGTTTAGCATAGTAGTAAAGGCCGGCCTGGAACGGATCCCCGCTTAAACCCATAGATGTACCTGTCTGCTTGCAGTAGCTATTTTGATCAAACATGCTGTTCCAGGCCTCGTTTGTATATTCTACATATACGTTCAGATCGGGATTGAGCTTTTGACTTACCATTTCCGCAAATTGAGTAACATAATCATCATCAGATAGATGGGGCATACAGAACCAAGGATCAGCATGGAGAGTATTGGCAAGTTCAATCATATACTCCAATGCCACCCCCTTTTCGCTGCCCTGGGTCTGCATATTTACAGTCGGGCGATCCTGCCAACTGCTTATGTTGGAGTTATTTGTCTGCATCCAGTCCATAAACCTTATTACCTTGAACTTTGACCATCTCTCAATAAATTCAGGGTTAAAAGGTATTGTCTCAAAATCATTTTGAAAATCGCTGTGTACAATTTTAATATTGGAAACGGGATTTAGATCATCAATTTTACTTATAACTAATGATAAACCATTTGAAGAGGGGGCATTGATGTTAAATGTTATCCATCCTCTTGAGTGTACAGGTTCAAGAGCCTCAAAATATCGTATACTTTCAACAGCGTCAAAAAGTAAATCCATCTGGCCGTTTCCATGATAAAAAAGCAGATATTTTCCAGCATGGTAGTTGCCGTCTCCACGGCACATAAGTGTATCAGCAGACTGCCCTGGAAGCAGCCACTTTATCCATCCATCATCAGTCAGTGAAAGGGTTTTACCCTCTCCATAGGGTTCTCCCTCCTGCTGGGATACCCAAGGTTGAGAGTGTTTAAAAATATCTTTAAAAGGCAGTTCAGTCGACCAGTAGCTGATACTTGTCAAGTTTATCCCCATTGGAGATAACCTGTTTGGATAATCCTGATTATCTGTATCTGAAGATTGTGCATCTACACATAAAAAAATAAAAACAGATAATATGATTAAAGATAGAAATTTTTTTGATTTCAACATGCTTTATATCAGTCTCTTTTTTTGTATAATTTTTTTATAAATATCTATCATATTTTCCGCCTTTTGTCCCCATTCATAGGATATTACCCGCTCTATGGCTTTTTCAGACATTTTATCTAAAATTTCGGGATTTTCAATAACCTTGGATATCTGTCGCGCAAACTGTTCTACAAGATAGGCTCTTGAAATAGGTTTAAATTTAAAACCGGAATCTTCGCTGACATACTCTCCAATACCTCCATAATCAGCCACCATACAGGGCACTCCACAGGCCATTGCCTCTAAAGCTACCGCGCCGCCGAATTCACGAATGGACGGAAAACAGAAAAGGTCTGCATCTCTGTAGTAATTCAGCGTATCCTCTTGCTTGACCCAGCCTGTAAATTCGACAACATCTTTTAGATCATACCTATCTGTCAATTTTTCAAGGAAGCCGCGTTCAGGCCCGTCTCCTACAATGGTAAAAGAGAGTCTGTCTTTAAATTCCGGGAGCCGGCCAAGTGCTTCAATAACAATATCAGCGCCTTTATAGGCTACAAGCCTTCCTACAAACAGCAGATTAATTTTATCTTCATAAGCTTTTCCATTCTTTGTTTCAGGTTTGCCGATAAAAGAATGAAGTATTCCGTTTTCATGGAAAATTTTAACTCTATCACTGTCCTGACCAATGGAAAACAAAGTTTTTATCATGCCCATGGTATATACGGAACCGGATAATATTGCATCTGCATTAGAATAGGTATAACGATATCCAGGAATAAGACGGGTAAAAAGACGAAGAAAATTGAACATCGCAAACTCTTTTTTTGCCACATATCCGAAACCTTCCCCCTCTGGAAAAGGGATTCCCCCATTTAAGGGTCCAAGCAAAAAAGGAGTGTTTTTGCACTTTTCTATAATTTTTACAGGGTATCGGGGAAGTATCGGAGTCATGGCATGGACAACATCATATTCTCCAACCATGACACCACAGCCGAATTTTTCGTAAACAGCCCGGTTAAATTGGGCATACAGGGGGTAGGATAGAGCATGGTGAAGGGGCCAGTTTACCCCTCCCTTAGATGTAATAGCCGCAATCAAACGATAGTATTTTTTCAGCCATTGTGGTTCATATATGTAGTGAATTACATGGTCCTGTCTTATTTTTTCAAGTGCATTACGGTTTCTTTCGTGGGTAACAAGAACAACATCGGCACGTTTTCTAATTTCACTGTAAAAATTATAGGCCAAAAGAGGCACCGATGCCCATTCAGGGTTACACTGCTCCATAATCATCAGGACTTTTATCTTATCCTTGTTCATCTTAATCCCCGTTAGTTATTAGACATTTTCGGAAATAAGATTTTCCATCATATTCTGATGATAACTGCCTGAAAATACCTTATCGTTTTTCCCGAATTTTTTATTTCCGAAAATGTCTATTATCTTTTGTGATGTGTATATACTGTGCACCCTCATAACTTGAGCTTTTTAAAAAATTCTTTTTGCCCTGATCCTGGGAAAAAGAGTCCCATAGAAAGCTCAATATCTAACGGTGGGGAGTATATCCTAAAATTTCAGCTTGGGCGTCTGCCGGTATGAAAAATAATTCTTATCACCAAGGCAGCAAGGATACCTATAATTGTCCCGATATTATTGGCTATAATGTCTTCCGGAGAAAAATGGCGTGCTGGAAAATATTTCTGGGCAAGCTCAAGCAGAAAACCAAAAGGAGCTATGCTTGTTGCCATGCAAAGTCCAAACTTTATAGATGAAAAAAAAGCTGCCGGGATAAATGAAAGTATTGAAAATACAACTATCCTGGCGATCTTGTCAACCCCTGTAACTGTATTGATTTCGCTTAAACTACCATGGGGAATCAAGGAAATTATAATTACAAATAGAATTCCTGATACCCACAATATAATCATGGGTCTTAATACAAAATTTTTCCATAGTACCTTTTTATTAACAAATCTATTTAACGTATTTTTTATTGACATTCACGGTTGTTCCTACACTTTTATTCACCAACCTGCCTCAATGGGAAAGATATAAGCTTATCGCTCAAATAGATAGCTTGAGCTTGCATTTGACTTACAACTTCACGTATCTCAAAATGTATATGGCCCATTTTCTTTGCTTGGATAATGATGCCAAGTGAGCCGGTTGGCACTGGGCTCGTACTATTCCAGCATACAACCCATTGTGGCTTGAGAGTGTTAAAAACCACAACATATTGTGATTTTTTGACATTTTAGAACGGTGTGAACCCAGTACCGATCTGGAGCTTTTCTTCGACAGAGCACGCAATATACTCCTGTAAGGTTGTGATGTCCGGAAGGAGCTGAAGTCGTTCTTTGACAAAGTACTGCAACTCCCACATGAGCGAAAAATACAATGCTGTCTCTTGATGCGATAATTTCATTGTAGGCTCCTCTTTGTTGGTCTAACGCTGAATTCACCTGCCATTACGGAGCGGCAGCGGAGTAATGGTCAGGTGGAATGACTGGTTATGCTTTTATTATTTCTCTTTCCAAAAACACCTCTTTTGCAACAAACATGGCGTTTAATGCTGCTGGAAATCCTGCATATACGGCCATTTGTATTATTACTTCAATAATTTCTTCTGGTTTGCATCCAACATTTAAAGCTCCATTTATGTGGACATTTAACTGCGGTTGACAATTTCCTAAAGCGGTTAGAGCTGCAACTGTTGCTATTTCCCTACTTTTTAGGTCTAGGCCTGGACGTTGATAAATATCACCAAACGGAAATTCTATTATGTACTTTGCTAAATCCGGTGCTATAGGAGCTAAGCTTTCTATAACCTTTTCTCCTGCCTCTCCGTCAATTTCATTCAGTTTCTTTAAGCCCGCTTCAAATCTTTCATTTTTCATGTTGTTTCTCCTGTAAACTATTTGGGTTAACGTGCAAAATCAGCTTACAGGTTAGAGTAAACTCTAAGTCAAGAAGATTTTTTATTTAAAATAACTTTCTCATAATAATCAATTTTTTGGTTAATTTTGTCTAAGTGCTTCTTTTCATCTGAAATTTTATTCTTTAAGGTCGATGCATGATCCTCTAACAATTTTTTTCTTTCGTCAGCAGTGCTTTCTCCTTGTTGTCTCAATAATGCATATTTTTTAATTTGCTCTAAGGGCATTCCCGTTTCTTTTAATCTGTTGATAAATTTTGCCCACAACAAATCATTTTCAGTAAAATCTCGATGCCCACTTGAATTACGCCTAACTTCTTGGAAAATGCCAATCTTTTCATAATACCTCAAAGTGTATGCAGAGATTCCTGATATTTTAGAAAATTTTTTGATATTCATCAGTTTTTTTGAGCATAACGCCTGAAGTCACCAGCCGCGCCAATGACTGACGGGAAAGCGCCACCCGTTCTCGCGGTCTGGTGGACTGATTTGTTAGCCGAATATTTTTACAGGGAGTTATGGAAGATATTCATCAATTTCGCCAATTAGCAAATAGCCATTGAAAAGTGACCCATATAGAAAAAGATTTCGATCAAAAGTTCCAATATAAGTATTTGTGAATGAATAGTATCTATAGATAAAGCCTTCAAGTTCAAAAGTCTCTTGGTTTGGCGGATAGAAAAAATCAGGGAATGTCACCTCTGCCCAGTCAAAAAGTCGATTAGAATCGTTAAAATTTTTCGTGTGAACCACGTCATCGTCAACGTTACAAAATTCTTGGGATGTGGTATCGATATTGAGAGGATTTACGGTGAATATTTTGTTGATTTCATGACTGTCCAGTATTATCGGGGCATTGATGTCATACCAACCGTCATTTCTCCCCTCTCCCCCCATGTTGATATGTACATATTCCATACCGCCTGATGTGGTATAGCCATCAATCACCGTGGCGTGCCCGATTTCCGGGTGGGTGAGATATAGCATCACCGGCCGACAAGCATCAACTTCATCTTGAATGATCTGTTTCAATTCCTCCAGGGAGGTGGTGGACAATTGATATTGGGTGACATCACATGCATAATGCGTTTCAAGTGCTGCCACTCTCTCAGAATTGTTGAGAACATAGGTTCCAGTATTGAAATCCTTCTGAATCACGACAGATGTAAAATAGACATACTTTGCCACTTCATCAATGGATTGCTCAGTGGTGGATTCAGTGAAGGTATCCACAAAAAACTTCCAGTTAAATGGATACGAATCGAAGTTTTCATCCAGGGTGTATCCGGTACTTGTGGTATAGCTGACACTGCCCACCGGTTGCAGTTGGTAATAATAGAGAATCTGTGAAAAGGCTGTTGACCAGCAACCTGCCCGGTAATTGTCAGGAGTAAACCGGGCGAATTGGTCTCGTTGTCCCCATCTCGTCGAGAGTAGAAACGGCACATTAGACAGGTCATGATCAATATCGAGTTGATAAAGATAATCTCCGTATCTGATGACGCACCATAGGTATTTTCCGTCAAAGGCAATCCCATAGGGGGACTCGCTGGGTGCATCAAAGGATCTCAATACGGTTCCTGAGGTAGAAATTTTGAAGATAGTTTCCGAATCTCGATCCACAACCCATAAATTCTCTCCGTCAAATGCCAGCCCATGGGGGGAGGAACCTGGCGCCCCAAATGAGCCCACAACGTTTCCGGTCAAATCAAGTTTGTAGATTCTGTTTTTGTCACTGTCTGAATGCCACATGTATGTTCCATCAAATGCCAATCCCCTTGGATAATTTCCAGGAGTATCAAATGATGTGGCAATCTCTCCATTTTTCGTCAACTGATATATCTTATTATCTGCGCTTTCAGATAACCAAAGATGACTCCCGTCATATGTAAGCCCTTTGGGACTATCACCTGGTGATGTAAACGATGAGAGTATCTGGCCGGTGCCATCGATGTTGATAATCATATTCGTATCCATGTCAACAAACCAAAAAGTGGTTTCATCCACGGCAAGCCCACCTGGGGATGAGTCTGATAGCTCGACTTGAGAAACGATAATCGGCTCATTGGCAAATGCCAGTGAGGTTAAAAGTATGGTGGATATGATGATGAGAGTCAAAGTCATTTGTTTGCCGTGAGAATGCATCATATCTTCATAATTTGAGACCTTTGGTATGCAATCATATATGTTTATTCTTTTTTTTATCATTCTGTCTCCATTATTTTTGTTCAAATACGGTAGATGTCTGCTAAGTTGACGTGTGTATCTGGAAACGGCTTCTGAGAATTGCTATTGAATTTAGAAACGTTCAAGAATATTTACCATTATTGTTAAGTAACATATAAATACGATGTTTTTCGAGAATAAACTGCTAACGGTGAGCTCAGCCGACCGGAGGACGACTGCCGAACACGTTGTAAAAGCCAAATCCTTTCAAGAACCAAGGACTTTCAAAAAGCCGCTATCCCCCCGGGTCAGCTTCCGGGTAGAAGCACTGGTTACCCGGCGCTCCCTCCACAGACCCGTACCTGAAGATTTCCCTCATACGGTTCCTCGGCTCAGATTCTTTTACCGAATCCTCGATCGGACAAGCGACACCCCGTCCGGTACATAACTTTGCTGTCCTTCAAACCATATTAATTTAGATATTGTGGACTATTCTGGGTTTAGGTAATGGGAACACACGATAGTATCCTCTTAGCTTTGTAGACAGCTTTTGATGTTGTTGTTTTATCGGATTATGCCGATTATCTTTACACCATTACCAAATAGACTTTGTAAAACGTCTTAACCTTTTACCTATTGTTTTCTTCTTAATCACCCAGTATCCATGATGTGATCTTGACCAATAAAAAGTAAATCCTAAAAAGTTGAATGTTCCACTGAACTTGTCTTTCTTGTTCTTACTTGATGGTCTTCCAAAGGCGACCAAGCTGGTTTTGTCTGAATTAAGGCCCAGTGCAAACTTTTCAAAACGCTTTGGTAATATTTCCATTACTCACTGTGAAATGGGCCTATTCATTTGTATTACAAATGACGACTTCATCAGTCTGAATAGTTATCAGCTACACTTTTTCTAATTCAGCTCACTGCTACTCAAAAAATATTTGCCTTATTGTTTTTCGACTTGTTCTTGATCTTAGTGCTATCAAGCTCGACCTTGCCGATTTTCATCTCTTTGAGATGCCTATGCCTTCATGGAACGAGAATCTGCCAGATCTGGTTCTTTCCAGTCATGGCAGATTCTAATTACAAAAGGAAGTGAAAAAAATTACAATTCAGGGTAATGATCTGGTATGAATTTGTCTCCGAAATCAAGGTATCGGTTTACATAAAATTCATCATCAAATCTTTCATTTGAACTGTTATCATATCCGCAAACTGGGCAAACATGTGTATTTGGAGATAACATCATACCGCAATCTTTACAACATTTTTTCATCATGGCTTCCTCCTTTTACAATTTTTTGTTCGTTGATATGAAATGATCTTTGCCATAAATCAAACTTTTGATTTCAAATTTGTATTTGGATTTCAGAAATCACCGATTTACGATGTGGAACCGAATAGTCAGATTTTGGATTTGCCCGTCATAAGAATTGAAAGGCATTTGAATCGTGTGATTGTCTGGGATGCCGGGTGGATAACTGAGCATCACAGGGTACTTACCAGCCATCTCCCCCTCCCCTCGACACCGTATGCACTCATACTCCCCGATCCACCCCCTACCTGAGCATGACGGACAGGTCATTTTACCCGGTAAAGAAACCTTGAACTGGCCCCCCCGATATGCCTCTTCCGCGGTTATATTCACGACGACTTCAAGATGTTCGAATCGATCCACTGTGGGATCATGTGTCCATCTAAAATGACTGAACATCTCGTCAAAAAGTTGATGATATGAAGGGATATATGAGTGATAATACCTTTTAGGGTATGATGCATTGAAATCAAAAGCGTCCCTCTTTTCCGGAATTAGCGGTTCCACCGCTCCCCTTGAAGATTCTCCATGCCTGCTTTTTCGCCAAATGTGCTTTGCTCTTGGTCGTTGATTTAATACGTACCCATCGTGATTCTGCCGTTTTATGGGATCCGACAGAACCGAGTATGCCTCCTGGATAGCCAGGAACGGCGAATGATTACTACCGTAACGATCCGGATGAAACTCTTTTACAAGTCTTCGGTATGCCTCTTTGATATCACCCAGTGTTGCATCTGAAGTAATTCCCAATACAAGATAATAGTTCTTTGACATGATAGCACCTCTGCTAAAAAAAATCTTCATTGAATAATATCAAATTGTATTGTTTTTGAAAAAAGCTCTCGCTCTTGATTCGAGCGTTTTCATACGTTACCATGACAAGTGGTCTTGCCATGGCTGTTATTAAAATATCTCACTACATTGCTCAATGCCTCTTCAGGCACTGTTATGGCAAAACTTTTGCTCACCATGATTTTCATTGAATTTTTTCCATGCCTTTCCTTTCTCAATTGTTTTTTTCAATTCGTCGATCTGTTTTTCATAAAGATATTTAATATGATCAAGATTCCGGCTGGTCTCATCATCTTCTCCCACAAGAAGCCGGGATTTTTCAATTAACTGAATTGTCAATAAACGCACTTCATCCATCTCTTTTAACAACATTTTTCTGTTTTCATTTTTCTGTTTTTCCTCTTCAATCACGGGATGTAACTGTTTTAAGGAAACTTCCACCAGTACATTCCGAGGCAATTCATACTCTCTTGCAAACGCATTGAGAGATTTCAAAGAGTTCTTGCTGAGAACAAAGGTTTTTTGTTTTCTCTTTTGTTGTGTGGGATGATAGTTTCGCGCTTCACCCGCAATTTTACCAAGAAGATGCTTGTTTTCAACCAAATGATCAAATACTGATTTCTGCTTTACACCCAGTTGGTTTGCAACGGTACTGAGCAAATGAATGGTATGCGTAGAAAGCGTGAACGTCGCTCGAACCGATTGCTTGTCTTTCAGAGCATCAATAGAAAAATTGGCATTTTTTGATTTCGATTTGCTCATCACTACACCTCATTATTGATTTCATGGATAAAAAACTAATTCAAGCTCATTACTTTGTCAATAAAAATTAAAAAGTAATAAAAACTATATTGACATAAACATTTTAATTCCTATTTTGATTTCAAATGAAAAACGAAGACACCTTCTAATACCAAACAACAAACCAAATGAGGTATCCGATGATGAGAAGAATGAATGAAATCAATAATATGTTTATTGCGATGGAGCTACTTCAAAAGAAAATGGACATAATTTTCAAGGGTTTTGACAACTCTTTTTTCAATGATCCAGTTTTTTCCATGCCAGCAAATGCCCCTCGAACCAATCTTCTGGAAAGTGGTGATCATTTTGAAGTTCAGGCTGAGGTTCCTGGTGTTTCAAAGGGTGATTTGAACATTAAAATACAGGGGAAATATCTTGAGATCAGCGGAGAACGGATTGTAGATACCCCTGAAGGATACAAAGTTCATAGAAGTGAAAGAATGAGTAACACCTTCTCAAAAAGCTTTAGCCTTCCGGAAAATGTCGACGCCAACAAAATGGAAGCCACATTAAAAGACGGTATACTTTATCTCACTCTTCCCAAATCGGAAGCGACAAAACCCAAACAGATTGCCATTAAGTCATGAGACATTCAATCGGAAAACTTTAATCATGTTTTGAAGGAGATTGTCATGGGTGAAAATAAAGATCTTGTCAAAAATGAAAAAAAATCCATTGAGAACAAGCCCTCAATGAAATCTTTCGTCCCCGTTGTGGACATCTATTTCCCAAAGCAGAAGCGGCAAAACCGAAAATGATCGAAATCAAAGCAATGTAACCGATCATGTAAGGCAGCATCTTCTGAAAGCTATTCTTCAACATGCACCAGATTTGACCTCACACATCGCGTGAAGATGACAATAGTAAAAAAAGGAGATGAAAAATGGATATCAAGAAATTTGCACCTTGGAACTGGTTCAAAAAAGAGAACGAAGAAACTGAGCATTCAGTACCTGTGATACATCAGGAAAACAAAATAGGACAAAACCATTATCCCAATATGCCCCATACCCACAATGACATTAATCGATTGTTCGACACCCTTTTTCAAGGATTTGGTTTGTCACCTCATATGACAGAAAATCGACTGCTGGAAAATATCAATGGATCACTGTTGAAACCCCGGCTGGATTTGGGTGCCACAGAAAAGAACTATACCATTTCTTTGGAAATGCCCGGTGTCAACGAGAAAGATATTCATTTGGAGGTGCTCAACGACACCCTCACGATCCGTGGAGAGAAAAAACAGGAAAAAGAAGAGAAAAACAAAAATTACTACAGACTTGAACGCTCCTATGGATCATTTCAACGGACACTCTCTTTGCCACAGGATAGTGATGTTGATCATATTGATGCCAAGATGAAAAATGGCGTACTTGACATAACTATTCCGCGAATGACGCTTCCTGAGAAGCAGGTCAAACAGATAGAAGTAAAATATGCCTGATATCATGACAGTGTAACCGATTTAATCATTTTATACTGATATTTAGAAAAACATAAAAATGCCACAATGAATGGAAACTAAAACTATTTTTCAAAAAATCAGATTTATGCCAACACCCATACCAAATAAGGAGACCGCATTATGATGACAAGAATTAGTGATATCGATAGATTGTTCGGAACCATGAATCTTCTTCAAAAAAATTTGGACACTTTTTATGGCGATTACAGACGCACCCCAGGCAATCGATGGTCATTTCAGCAAACTGCTCCCAGAACAAATCTTTACGAAAAAGGCGATGATTTTGAGATTCGTGCAGAAGTACCAGGTGTTGAAAAAAAGGATCTGGATGTAAAAATCCAGGGAAACTATCTTGAAATCAGCGCAACCAGAAAATCCGATGCACCTGAAGGGTTCAAATCCCATAGAGTGGAGCGGGGCGTTAGTTCTTTTTCCAGAAGTTTTACACTGCCCGCCGATGTCGACCCTTCAAAAGCAGATGCAACGCTGAAGGATGGGATTCTGTATCTCATACTACCTAAATCGGAAAAGGCAAAATTGAAGAAAATAACCGTCAATTAAAGATCGCGATATGAAGGTCACGCATACCGACACAATAAATCGACATTGTGGAGAGGTCATATCTCCACAATGTTCAACAAAAATGGACAGATACAGTGTAAAGAAACGTGTTTGAATAGATAGATGAAAGGAGGGTATCATGGAAAGAGATATTGTACAACGTGAGGAAAAAAACATTGAAAAAACCCGAGAAATGAATGAAATGACCCCTGCTGTGGACATTTATGAAAATGACGACGAAATTCTTCTCCACGTGGAGATGCCGGGTGTTGTCAAAGAGGATATCAAGGTTGATATCGATAATGGAATCTTATCGTTTTCAGGCATTAGAAAACTGAAAACAGAAGGGGTCCGCACTTACGAAGAATTTACGGATGTTGAATATGCACGGAGTTTTTCAGTACCGCAGACTATTGAGATCGATAAAGTTGAAGCGGAATTGAAAAATGGAATTCTGAAACTTCATCTTCCCAAGTCGGAAGCGGTAAAACCCAGACAAATCGAAATTAAAATCGCATAATCTTTGTATCAGAAGAATAAAGAGTCCCCCGTCAGAATCGTTAGAACATACATGCCAAGCCTCCCCCCCTTCTTTTTGAAGGGGGCTCCATTTAGTGGACCAAGCGGGTGTGTGTCAAGCACGTTGTCGTGTGAATTTAAAAAAGAGCTCTGGAGATTTCAGGAATGATTGCTGAAGTATTTCAGGTCACAATTAAACTTCTTTTCTCTCCTTCGCATCGATTTCCTTGATTTCAATAAGCATCTTGATATCATTCACTTTGTTCCTGGTGGCAATGTACCCTTCTTCTATGGCATGCTCAACCTGATCATAATCAAGCATTTTCAGATCACCCAACCGAGGTGTGATTAGAATGTCAGGTGGGTTAACAGCAAAATTTACCCGCGTGATTCTTTCTTGCATGAGTTGTATTGCAGCATTTATAACCTGTCGGGTACTGGGTGTCGTTGGTCTTTTTATCCTCTGCTCTTCCTGCTGGTTACGGATTGTTTTTTCAACGACTTCATAACGGGCAGCAAGGGCTCTTAAAAAAACGTTAGAAAAGTGAGGTGGCTTAATGTCAGAGACTTTCTCGACTTTTTGATGACGCTTGCGCGATATTAGTTCAGAATCTAAATTAACCGCAATCACGATGTCCGCCCCCATTGCCCGAGCTACCCCAACAGGAACCGGATCAACCACCCCGCCATCTATTAACCATCGATTTTTGTGGTATACTGGTGCAAAAAGGCCAGGGTAAGACATAGATGCTCGAAGAGCTTTAAGTAGGTCTCCAGAGTCTAAAACGACTTGATCACCGGAGTGCATATCAGCCGCAATGACTTTCAGAGGAATATTCAGTTCATCAAAAGTCTTTTTATTACTATGCATGCAGAACAATTCCCTAAGCTTTTTGTCACCATCTAAAAGTCCTGGCCTAAGAAAAGTTAAATCTGATAAAGAGAACATGCTCTCACCATCCATATCAATGACATATTTTTTCAACTTCTCCAGGCCGCCACTAGTATAAATTGCGCCAACAAAAGCACCAACGCTACATCCAACCACAAAATGAATAGGGAGACCCGCATCCTGAAGCGCTTCAATGGCCCCGATGTGTGCCCATCCCCGAGAAGCCCCACTCCCCAGCACCAGACCTATTTTGTAGATGTTCATGGCTCTGTCCCATCAGTATCTAAAAAATTGTTTTTTAAAATTTATTGGTTCATTTATATCTATGAACGGTAGATGCCAAACGTTTTCCTGTAAATCTGAAAAGTGGACTCAGAACGACTTGCAAGGTTGGATACACTAAAGACTACTTACCCTATGCTTAATTTTAAAAACACAATGAGCTCGATTTATGTAAAACTAAAAAGGCCAACAATTTGTTATATTGTTCATGAGAACCAATCCAGAACCATGCCACTGTATTTTTTGGTTCTCTGTTTTTCATAATTTTTTTGAACCCACCCCCACGTTAAATCTCGGGCCTGAATAGTTCTTGGTTAAATTTAAACGTGTATTTATAGTAAATGGCTTTTTTTTATCTTCAATATCACTGTCTGGTATTTTTACGAAAGGTTTTTGCCCTTTGTGGTCTTTCATAATTTCTTCGTTTAAGTCCACGGCACTGTCAGCTTGCTTGCTCATGCCAACTACCGCACCTGCAAAAATAATATACATCTGGTTAACCATGGCATTAAGGGAGCAGTCTATTAAAAAGAGCAGGGGAATAAGGGCGATTACCGCACCAGGTGCAATCTCAGGCTCTTTCCATCTTTTAGGATGGTGTTTCATGACAAACATCAACATCGGCAGAAGAAACACCAGAGAGATAGATATAAGACCGACAAATCCCCAGCGTCCAAGCGTGATGATCCAGAAACCGTCAGTTGTGCTTTTATCCTCACCTGTATCTTCGTCATAAACCCTGGATCGCCCCCAGCCCCCCCAGCCGAAAACAGGTTTTTCCAAGGCTTTTTCAATAAGAATATTTTCATTATCAAGCCTGAATTGTAAAGACAGAGAACGGTCTTCACTGAATTTTTCAGCTATAAAATCGACTAAGTTCTGTCCATCCCATGATCCAGATGCCCGGGAACCCACGTATATCACGGGAAGTATCAGCACAATAAAAACAATAAGCCTTGTCTTTAATTTCACAGTTGCGATAAGAACTATTATCCCCATAAAAAGCAAACCAATTGCTCCTGAAGATTTACATGCAACAGCACAGATAAGCAATGTTAAAGAGAGCATCCATGTTGGAATTCCCCACATTTTTTTAGGAAATACCTTTGTAAACCAGCACCACAACCCAACAAATGCTGACATGCACATAAAAGTACCAAGCATAATACCATGCTGCATAAAAACCATGGGTCGGTACCCGCCCCCTCGAATAACTTGAGAAAAATCATGCTGCATATATCCATATACAATTCTATGGGCCTGGGGACTCATAACAAGTTCAAAAACTATAAAAGGAATATACATTAAACCTGCAATAAAAAAGGCTCTGCATAATATCACCTGATTCTGGTAACTTGAAAAGTAAAGGCGCCCTGCTATAAAAGGGACGGCCCAGAGCATAAATGTATTAAAAGCCTCTTGAAGTCCATCTTTTAATCCAAGTCCATTTAAAAGTGATGCAAAAATTCCAGATAATAACCATACAACCATGGGAATATCTACGGCCTTAAATGGATACTCCCTTATACGATCTCCATCAAACATTAATATAGCGGCAATTACACCCATGCCTGTTGCACTCATCTTATTGTACAGGATAAGAGGCACTTGGAGTTTTTCCATGGGAAGAAAGAGTACAGCTCCAAAAAAACAGATAATTACAGCTCTATGCGGGGGCTCTTTTGAAAATATATACAGTACAACCGGAATGGTGAAAGTCAGTGTCAGCAGACATATTATGTTTCCCTTCATAGTCTATTTCTCACCGGTTTAGTATCTTTAAAGCATATCTTATAAAAAAATTATTTTCATACCTGCCCAATATGGCAGAAACTATTCCCGGTGCAGCACCCCGAATAGAACCTCCCCAGTTGAGTACGGGAATAATGGCCGGCATCTCATGGCGGATGTAGAGTTCTACAACCCGCCTGAGATCACGGTAGAGGGTACGGTTCCCATGAATAATGAGCACTAAAACATCTGTAAATACACTCAGATACTCTGTAAAATCATTTTTCATGACAGGGCTTGAATCAATAAGAATCAGATCAAAGGATCGCGCAACATCTTCAATAACGTCACCGAAAATTTTGGTTATATCGTACCCCCCATAGGTGCAGCAGATTTCAGGGGCAAAGATTACCTTTGCGCGGAGTTCTTCATCTACATACAAAATATTCTCTGATGGCTGTTTCTGTAGTAAAAGCTCACCAATATCAGGATACTCATCAGGAGCATTGAGCCTGTCTTTTAAGACAGGTTTAGATGTTACCCCTTCAATTATAAGAACATTTGGTACAAGCTCACCCAACTGATGGGCAACATTAAGCAGAATATCGCTGTTGCCGGACCCTTCATCTACACTATTAAAAAGAAAAATTTTTGAACCATTAACACGATGATCTTTGTATATCCTGATGGCAAGGCTTCTAAGAGCCTTTGCCGCAAGGCTTTCAGGATGATTTTTTGTTATTTTATCAAAAGGGGTATCTGAACCCGCCCGGGCAACAGGCCATGTTGAAGGAGCCCCAAGGGCATGGGTTATGTTTAAAGGGCTTGTGATCCGGTTATCGAGAAATTCAATACCAAAAAACAGAGCGCCCATTAATCCATAGGGAAACACCAAACAGACCATCAGCAGTTTTTTGGCATTATTTCCAGCAGGGGTAAAAGGTGGATATGCAGTAGTAGCAATTGATATTCTGCTTGGCGCCTTTGACTGCACACCCAGTTCATTTATTCGAGATTCGTATTTAAACAGCAGTTCGCGCATATGAGCAAGTTCAGCTTGAATCTGTCTTCCTGTAATCATCAGCTCAGAGTTGATGGCAGCCTCGTTTTTTGCTGTCTCAAGTTTTATGGACAGATCCGAAGATGCTTTTTTCAAGGCATCGTATCTGCTCTGTTCCTGCAGGAGATTGATCTCAAGCTCATAATTCCGTTTACCATAAACGGTCTTTTTAGCAAGCTGCCTTACTTCGTCCGTCATTTTTTTTTCATATTGACGCATGGCATCCATTCTTTGCTCAATATATATTCGGTCTTGACTGTTTTTACTCAAACCATCAAGCATTGTCCTCATATCCTGAAGCTGCTGGTAGGTCCATGATTGCGTAGAATCAAGCCCCCAGTCACTTGCAACCACCTCTTCAACCTGGGAATCCATACTCAACTTGGATATCTTGTCTTTTTCCATTAATTTTTGTTTATAACCACTCTCAACATCCATAAGCTGGAGAGCTATCTTTACATTTGCATCTTGAAGCTGCTCTGCCTTTTTATAAAAGAAATTAAAAGCCTCGCTGAATTCGCTTGTGAATGTCTTTTTGGCAATACTTCTTAGAATATTTATTTTCTTTTCAATTGCCTTTATAAGGGCATCGCGCTCAGACTCAAGGAATTGAAGGCGGTTTTCATTCTGATTTCTCTGCTCAGTATCCATGGTTTTTTTATAGGTCAGCATGATATTATTGAGAATAGGTGCAAGCCCCTCCTTTGAATTGCCCTGTATTCCAAGTTCAATCAGGTGGGTATTGCTGACCGGTTTGATATAGAGCTTTGAATTGAGAATCGAAATTGCAGTCTCTATTGGAATGTTCGGGGGAAAAAGAGCATTATGATCTTCAGGTGTCAGAATTTCAATAGCTGATTTAAGGAGTTCATGGTTTCTCAGGCGGGATGCTTGAGTTTTTATATAATCTGAGTATTGCTGAAGAATTGAGTTTTCCTGGTCTTTGCCGATAATGGTCTGTGTAACAGGATTAATCTCAATACTGCATGTAACTTTATAAAAAGGTTTAATTGCAAGAAAAGCAAACGGGACAATTAAAGCAAAGATAAAATTTCCAAGAACAATGATCATAACCGTATATCGTTTCAAAAACCTGATTATATCAATGGGCTTGCTCTTTTTTATCCCGGCAGCAGGAAAAGGGGCTTCTATAATATCTTTTTCCATTTTAATCCGCTAAGTCAATAAGTTAAAATAAACTGTACAAATCTGAATTGTAATCCATAATATTTCAGTGAGTCATACGTTACAGACGTACAACTTATTTTGACTTATGCCCTAAGTTAAACATTAACATTTTACTCTTCTTGACCCCACATCTTTTCACGGGCTTTTTTCATAACACCGAAGCTCTCTAAAATATCAGTGTTCATCTGAATGACCTCAAGTGAAGGAAAAATATTTTCAAGCACATAGTTAAACTGGCTTATAGGTTTTTCAGATACATATAAAATATCATCATCTTCCATAATGTAGTTTGTGCTGAAATCTCCGGATTCAATAATTGCCTTAAGATTAATTTCTTTTACAATACCATTTTTATCCGTACCTTTACGAATCAAATAAAGTGTTATGGTATCTGCGTCGTCTGTGGTACCTCCTGCAAGCATAAGGCTGTCAAGCACAGTAAGATGACCTGTCATGTTATATGCCCCTGGAATTCTGACCTCTCCCATTACATATACCAGCTCAGACTGGCTCTCAGGAATAAATATAACGTCATTATTGATTATTCTTGCGTTAAGAGCCATGTTTCCATTTTGGAGCAGATCATTAAGATCGATCCATATAATAGTGTTATTGCCCCTTATGATTGCGCATTTTGTTAAATATGTGTCTTCCGCCTCAGTTGAGTAACCTCCTGCAATTGAAAGTGCCTCAAGAAGCGTGCCTTGCCCCGGAAATGTAACTACACCGGGATTTTCAACTCTGCCCAGCACAAAGGCCTTGTTATTTTTATATTCAATAATAGAGAGGCTTATCTCCGGGTGGCTGTAAAAATTCATCAGCTTTGTTTTGATCTCTTCGGCCAGATCATCTCTTGTCCGGCCATTAACCTGAATAAAACCTATTCTTGGAATAGTAACTATTCCATCGGGCCCGACAATCATTTGCGGTGCTGATACCTCTGGTCTTCCCCACACATTTAAGCTTAAAACATCTCCCGGGCCAATAAGATAGACAGGATTATCTACGGACATGGAAAATTCCCTGACATTTTCCGGTGAAGCATATCTTGTGCTTGCCTTTACACCTTCTATCTCAAAAAGAGATTCTTTCTTTGTTGGCGCGTCCTGTTTATTATCAGATGGAATCGGCCTGATCTCCGTACATGCAGCACAAAGCAGGATAAAAATAATCGATAATATTTTACATGTTCTTAAGTTTAACATTGTGATTTCAATATCTCTCTCTGGCATGCTTCATTCCTATGGTAACACTTTTTCAAGACATTTTCTTAATCCTATGAAAACCCCTCGAAAAAGTGCCAACTACTTTTGAGGCAATATAAAAGATGCCTGCCCCTCTTGTTCTATTTTTCTGCTTTATCATCTCTTCTTTCCGATTCTCTCTGTGTACGTTCCCAGGCCATGTTTGCCCCTCTGTTTATTATGAGACTAAAATAAAGCGGAATCTTCCAGATAATAAAAAACGGTGCAAAAAAAAGAGATTTCCACACATAAAAAGGCGCTCTTCTCAATACCAATCCTGAGATTATATAAAAAACAGTGACACAAATAAAGACTATCCATATCCGGGGATAGCTGAGCCAGATATTTATATTGGGCATAGTGCCAATGCTTTGACCCTGAAAATATGGATACAAGGATATAATAACACAAAGAGCAAACATTACCATCTGAGCCATAACAAGAAGTGACAAAGGGGGAATTAAAAGTTCCATAACCGCGTCAAAATAGAGAACTTTTCTGTTTTTTATAAAAAGCTTAATCAATGGGATCAGATATTTTTTTATCAGCTCCAGCCTTCCTCCTTCCCATCGTTTTCTTTGAGTTTGTGCCTGGTGGGAACCGGAAGCCATCTCTCCATACACAACAGCATCGGGGTTGTAATGGACAATATAACCGTCCATGAGCAGCAGAATGGAATATTCAATATCTTCAACAACTGAGAATGCGGGCCAGCCGTATTTTTCAACTATCTTTGTCCTGAATGCCATGCCGTTTCCCTTAAGTCCTGCCGTGCCTCCAATCTGATTTCTTCCAGCAGGTCTGATGTGATGAAAAACAGATAGAGCAGCAGATGCAAGGGCGGTACGCCAGTTGAGTTGGGGGTTTGATACTCCATAAAATCCTTGAACAACATCAACTCCGCTGTGGGAAAGGCTTGCACAAATTTCATTAAGAAAGTTCGGGTGAGGTGTAGTGTCGGCATCAATAATAACGATGGCATCAAATTTAAGATAAATGGATTTATGAAGTTTAAAAAACCAATCCAAAGCCTGGCCCTTGCCTTTAGATGAGAGATCAAAACGCTCAACAACCTCTGCTCCGGCTTCTCTTGAAAGTTCAGCAGTATTATCCTGGCAGTTATCTGCAATTACAATAATATTAAAATGGTCTTCAGGATAATTAAGAGTGTTTTTAATGCTGCCCACTGTTTTTGCTATCTCAAAGGATTCGTTGTGTGCTGGAATTATAACGGCAATATTTAAGAAGTCTGATTGATAAACTGAAACATCAGATTCAGGATGTCTGGATTGAGATTTAAGGGGTTCATAGCCTTTGGCTGATATTTTTCCCTTTTTCTTAAATCTAAAAGCTGCGATTGTTAAAATAAAAAGATAGAATGTTGTTACTCCAATATATACAGAGATTAGAGTGCAAACAACATTGATTATTGCTGTAATCATAATTTTTTATTTCTCCCGTGGCAGGTTAAATCCCTGTTTATCAAAAAACATGGCGGCTCACCGCCACAATCGAAAATGGATTTATTTCGTATTTATCAATGGGGCAGAAATAGATTCTGCCCCTACAGTTTCATATAAACCGGCAAGAAAAGCCCTGGGTCTCTATCTAAGGGGGCGTTGATTTGAACCAGCTAACCAGGGCAGATATCTTTTAAGGACATATGAAACAGGTAGCAGCAAGGCTATGCTTACTATTGTATAAATAAAAGAGAGCAAAATGGAATCGTGCTTTACAGATGCTGAAACTTTGAAAACATAGACCTGAACAGCGGTCAGAAATGGAAACAAGAGCAGATGAAGTGAAAAAATAGTAAGGGTATTTTGTCCGATTTTTGAAATCAGCCTCTCTATAAACCGGCATGGCCGGAGCATAGTTATTGCTGCCGGCCACAAGGAAAACTCAATTTTTTTTAAAAACAAGCTCTTATGGAGACTTTCATATAAAAAAGTATTGCTGATTTGTTCAGCAACAGATTTCCAGAATAAAATCCCTGAAAATGCGGCAAAATAAAAGTAGAGATAATTACCATAGACTCCTGCAACCATAGCAACCTTTTTATTAACAAGCGAGAAGGTAATATAACATAGGGCCATGGCAGAATTAAAAACAAAACCTGATTTTTTTTTAAGCAGGTAGGGCGACAAAAGATAACCAGCCCCGTAAAAGACAACAGCAGTAAGAGCAATGTCAATATTCCATGGCAGCCGAAATCTCCCGGGAATAGGAGGATTTAGCCAGACATCTATATATCCTAACACGGAGAGGAGAATCAAGGCCCCTAAAATAGAGGCTCTTGATTTGAGTTTGATTATAAAAAAGAAAAAAATTTCTGTAATAAACAAACATAGAAAAAACCATAAAACTGTATTGTGGGCAAGGAAATTATGAATGCCATTGCCGTAAAAAATACCAATAAGGGGTGTTATCGGGGAAAGGCTAAGTTTTGCCTGGGAACCAAAATGACGAAAGAGAAAAAACCATGAAAGGTAGCTTAAAATTGAGAAAAAAAGATAAGGAACCAGGAGCTTATAAGCTTTATTTCTTATAAAGTCTCCAAAGGGTGTCTGCCTGATATTTTCTTTGCACATAAGCCCTGATAACCAGAAAAACAGGGGCATGTGAAAGGAAAATATGATTTTTTCAAAAGGTTCTGGAACGCCTGGAGTATGCCCGAGAACCACGAAAAATATTCCGATTGCCCTTAGATTATCAAGCCATTTAATACGCATAAAAACCTACTCGTCAGTCATAAGTTCTCTGAATTAACACCACATATAGTATTGGATTAAAATTTAATACATCACATTTGGTATGGGAAATGAGAAATTACAGGTTACAAGAAACCTACATAAGCTTATTAAAAAAATCTGCCATCATTCGGCAATTGTCTGATAAGTTGTAATGCTCAATTACCTTATTACGACCTTGTCTGCCGAGTTTAATTCTTAACTCTTTGTCCCTTATGAGCGTTTCAAGCGCGCCCGCAAGCCCTCCAATATCTGATGGTGTTATCAATATCCCATTTTCTAAATTATCAATCAGCTCGGGTATGCCTGTAATCTTTGTTGAAACAGAGGGAATCTCCTTTGCCATGGATTCCATAAGAACCACAGGTACTCCTTCAGCAAAACTTACAAGTGCAAATATATCAGCCCTGTTATAATAGGGAACTACCTGATCTTGTCCTATGGCACCCGTGAATATAACCTGATCTTTAATACCAAGCTCTTGAGCAAGATTTTCCAAAGAGGGGCGGTCCTCACCATCTCCTACAAAAACAAGGGAAAATCTAAGACCCCGCTCCTTTAATATGCCGCAGGCTGATAAAAGAATATGCTGGCCTTTTGCAGGCACAAGACGCCCGACACACAAAATTTCAGGTATTTTGTTATCAGGTTCGGATCTGGGTAAAAACTTATCGGGATCAACTCCACATCTTACAATATCAAGCTTCTCCCACATATTATATGGAATAATACGCATCAGTTGACTTCTGCAGTATAGGCTTATACATCTTACCCTTTTTGCGCATCTTACCTTTTCCCCAAGAAGGACTGTATCAACATTGTAAAATATATCAGGCCCATGCACGCTCAAACTAAAGGATATTGTGCCGAAACACGAAGCAATCATTGCTACGGTTGCCGCTGGATTGGCAAAATGGACATGCAGGTGTCTCAAGCTGTTTTTGTGCATCCAGGATAGTAGAAGACCAGCCTCAATAAAATACCCAACGCCTTTAACAAAAGAATGGGGTGCTTTAGCAGCAAATGAGAGGGATTTGGCCAGCATGACAAGATAACTTTTCAAGCTCTTTCCAACAAGAGATAGGTGGGAAGTTATAATTTGCAAAAACGATGAACTTTTTATGCAAACGGTATCTTCTGAATCTTTCTGCTCTTCAGATGTCATTTTATCTATATGGGAAGGTCTTCTGATCGAAGCTGTGAGAACCTGAAAACCAAGTTCTCTTAAAGTCTTTATCTCTCTGAATATAAAGGTGTGAGAGATACCAGGATATTCACTGGAGAGATAGGCAAGTTTTAAATCTTTTGCCTGGGATATATTATTTAACTCTTTTAAAGCTGAGTTATTGTTTGAATTTGTCATTACAGCCCATCCTATTTGAAAAATTGAAACCTGTTAATTCAACTCAGATTTTTCTGGATACCCCGGTTCCCAGTCCTGCCCTTTTGTTTCTTAAAGGTCTGTTAAATATAAGGCCCGCAAAATAGCGTATAAGCCCAAAAAATTCAGGAATTACAACAAGAGAGCAGTGGGCCGCATAAATTCGAGCCTTTGACCTTTCTAATTTTTTATCTTTCATAAACCATGATACCCTGAAAAGAAGAGGATAAAAAAGGAGTAACAGGCCCAAGCTTATCATCATAATTATTAAATAAGCAATACCTTCAGAATGAACAGCCCATGGAATGAGGAGAATAGACAGCAGGGTTAAAAAAATAAATCCGCCTCCACGAATCTTAATGCGGAAGCACTCATACAGCCAGAAATTATTAAAGGATATATCGATCTTATCCACCCCTTTTAGTCTGGTTTGCCCCAAAGGTTTGCCTGCAATTTTTTCTGCTGACTGCAATAAAATTTTACCGCCACCTTTTTCTGCAAATCTTTTTAACATTATAACAAGCTGTTTTAATGCTACTGCCGCATATCCATAACCTGTTCTATGGGCTCGTTTCCAATATTGTCTTACCTTCATCATAGCAAGATCGTGGCTGCACATGGGAACATCAAGGTGGAGAATTTCCCAGCCCAGGATTTTAACTCTCTGGCTCAACTCAGGGTCTTCTCCGGCAACAAGTTCTTCGTCATAACCTCCTGTATCTTCAAGAATAGAGCGGCGGATCATAACGATTCCACCAAATGAGTCACATTTACCAGGCGCTACATTCCATTCTAAATTACCAATCCAGTTGAAGACGGATAGATCAGGATACCGCTCATTAAGGTTACCTCTTACAGCACCTATATCATCCACCTTCATCTCTTTAACAGCTCTCTCCATCCAGTCAGGAGCAACAATTACATCAGAGTCAAAAAAATGAACAAAAGGAGATTTTCCCCTTTTCCAGCCCGCGTTTCTTCCCATTCCAGGGGTTGGATATTCAGGATTTAGCTGTATAACACTAACCTCGTCAAATTCAGATGCAATAGAAACGCTTTTATCAGTAGAGCCTCCATCTACATAGTAAATATGCAGTCTGCCTTGAGTATATCTACTGTCAATAATGCTCTGAATACATACTTTAAGGGTTTTTTCAGAGTTCACACCAATAACAACGCAATCAATGTCCATTATTTTCACCTTGTCGTTTGTTATTTTCCGCCAATACCTGTTTTCAGGCTATCTGCATGAATTAGGGATTTCATCCCTTTTAATCTACCCGCAAATATGCCTTACAATCGTTAATATACTGTGCACTCTCATAACTTGAACTTTTGAAAAGACTCATTTTGCCCTGATTCTGAGAAAAATATTCCCCCTGAAAAGCTCAAATTCTAACGGTGTATAGTATAGTAGAATATTAGCAGCCGACAAACAGATATTTTATTTTCAGGATTTTCCCTGATTATTGACCGCGCCCTTGCCGGACTGTAACGGTTTCCCCAGCTATACCCCAATTATCCGTATCTACTTCGTCTATGACGATAACCGTTGTTTCCGGATTTTTTCCTAAGATTTTTGAAAGAAGCTTAGTTACTCCATCAATAAGTTCTCCTTTTTTAGCGGGTGAAACATTTTCATTTGTTATTTTTATATGGCATGGTTTATCATTATTTACAAAACAATGTTGGTTGAGTAAAGATTAGGGTACTGGGCTCACACCGTTCCAACGTGTCAAAAAACCACAATATATTGTGATTTTTAACACTCTCGAAATACAATAGATTGTATGCTGGAATAGTGCGAGCCCAGTGCCAAATACCCCGAAAACATGACAAAAGGTTGGAAATCAAAAAACAGGCACAAAAAAAAGGGTTTAGGAATTGACCCTAAACCCTTGATTTTATTAGGTGGCGTCCCCAAGGGGATTCGAACCCCTGTCGCCGGCGTGAAAGGCCGGTGTCCTGGACCGGGCTAGACGATGGGGACGCAGTAAATTTCTGGTGGGTCGTACTGGGCTCGAACCAGTGACTCTCTGCTTAAAAGGCAGATACTCTACCGCCTGAGTTAACGACCCTCAAAAACAAAGCGAACTTATACAATTTAACTTATCTTGTCAATGTTTTTTTTAAAACGCTGTTATTTTTTCCAGAACTCCGGTACAAATAATATTAATACCGTATAAATTTCAAGCCTTCCAAGAAGCATGCACCAGATAAGAAGCCATTTGCCCATTTGGGGAATGGCTGCAAAGTTATCCACGGGGCCCACAGCTCCAAAACCAGGGCCGATATTACCAATACAGGCGGCCACTGCGCTAAAGGCCGTAACCATATCGATTCCCATGGCGGCAAGCAATATACTGCATAAAACAAATAACCCCATATAAATGGCTAAGAATCCCATTATACTTCTAAGCACATGGTCTGGAATCACCGTGCCGTTTAATTTCACCTGGGATACGCTGCTCGGATGAATCAAGGTGAACAACTCCCGATAACAATATTTAAAACAGGCCATTATACGGGCACATTTCATTCCGCCTCCCGTGGAACCGGCAGAAGCACCGATGAACATGCAGATAAAAAGGATCACCTGACTCATGCCCGGCCATAACTCATAATCGGCAGTGGCATACCCTGTCGTGGTCATGATGGAAACCACCTGAAACGAGGCAAACCTAAAAGCCTGTTCAAAGGAACCGTAAAGTGTACCGTAAACATCAAAAGTGATCATCAGTGTAAGAACAAGGGTGAGTCCTAAAAAAAACCGGCATTCTGAATCCCGCCAGAAGATAAGGGTTTTTCCCCTCAGCATCTGATAGTGAAGGGAAAAATTGATCCCTGCAAGGATCATGAAAATAACAATTACATAGTCTATATAGGCGCTGTTATAATGGGCAACCGATAAATTTTTTGTTGAAAATCCTCCTGTGGGCATGGTTGTGAATGTGTGGCAAAGGGCATCGTATATTGTCATGCCTCCAAAATATAGAAGAATCACTTCGAGAATCGAGATAAGAGTATAGACATACCAGAGTATTTTTGCCGAGTCCGTAAGCCTTGGAGTCAGCTTATCCGGTACGGGGCTTGGGACTTCAGCCTTGAAGAGCTGCATCCCCCCTACTCCAAGAAACGGCAAAATTGCAAGGGATAAAACAATGATGCCCATACCTCCCAGCCATTGAATAAAACTGCGCCAGAACAAAAGGCTCTTGGACACACCTTCTATGTTGGTAAAAATTGAGGAGCCGGTTGTTGTAAAGCCTGAAACAGACTCGAAAAAAGCGTCAGTAAAACCAGGACAGGCTCCGCCGAAATAAAAGGGCAGTGCCCCGAAAAGACCGATGGCGGTCCAGCCCAGGGCCACTATGGCCATTCCTTCACGCTGGCTGATATATTCAATGTCCGGGCGCCCCGATCCAAAATACAACATGCTGCCGGAAATAATAGTAATGGTGATGGCCTGGAAAATAGCTCCATGGCTCTGATCGTGAAACAGAACAGAGCAAATAGCAGAAAAGATCATGGACAGTCCTAAAAACAACAGTAGAATGCCTATAACGCTTGCAATGCATTGCCATCTCATCTAAAAAAACTCCAATTTTACCGTAAGCATTTTTTCAAGTTTCTGAACTGCCTGGCGTCTTACAAATATGATTATTCTATCCCCATGTTCCACGATACTTTCCCCGGTGGGAATCATGATGTTATCCTCCCGTATAATGGAAACAAGGATGGCACCCTTGGGAAAAGATATCTTTTTCAATGGTTTTCCTGTGATGGGAGAGGTTTCAAGGGCCATTGCCTCTATCATTTCAGCCTCCTCCCCCAGAATAGATACAGCCGTAAGAATTTTACCTTTCCTGACATTATGCAAAATCGTACTGATGGCTGAAAGCCTTGGGCTGACTACTTTTTTAAGCCCGATGGTGGACATCAGGGGGAAATAGCTGAACTTGCTGACCTTTGTAATGGTCGTATGCACACCTAAGTTTTTGGCAAGCAGGGATACCAAAATATTGGTTTCTTCATCATGGGTCAGGGCCACAAGAACATCCACATCCTTGATATTTTCATCCATGAGGAGTTTCTGATCTGATCCGTCTCCATGGAGAACAACGGCTTTGTCCATTTTTTCCGCCAGTTCTTTGCATCTTTCAAGATTGGACTCGATGATTTTGGTGCTTATGGATTCATGCTCCAAGAGCTTGGCAAAGCGGCGCCCGATACGGCCTCCCCCGACAATCATAACCCTTTTTATGGGAAGAACATTCTTGTCAAACAGCTTTAATGTCTCTTCAAGGCGCTGGCTTTCGCAGATAAAATAGATCAGATCTCCAGGTTCAAGAGTATTGTTTCCCCTTGGAACTATCAGTTCATCATTTCTTACGACTGCTGCGATAAGGGGCCTTGCCTGGCCGAACATTCCGGCAAAATCTGCCAGTTGCACCCCGGCCACAGGGGAATCCTTATCCAGATGAAGGCCGACAAATTTGACTCTGCCCTCTGCAAGTTCTCCCATGTCCACGGCTGCCGGGATTTTCATGAGCCTGTGAATGGTTTTAACAACCTCTATTTCAGGATTGATGACCGTATCGATATGGGGTGGTTCTTTTTTAAAAATTTCGTGATAGCCGTCAAAAACAGCGTTTCTGATACGTGCCAGTTTTTTGGTGGCAGGAGAGAGCATGTTTGCCATGAGGCAGGCCACCAGATTTGCCTCATCACTGTTGGTTACAGCAAGCAGTATTTCAGCTTCCCTTATTCCTGCTGATTCGAGGACGGCAGGAGAACTGCCCGACGCGTTGATCACCTGGACATCCAGATTTTCAGATATCCGTCTCACGGCACCAGGAGATTTATCTATGACTACCACATCTTTGTTCTCGGATGCAAGGCGGCTGGCAATATGATATCCCACCTCTCCGGCTCCGACAATAATTATTTTCAAAATATCACTCCCGCCAAATCGGCATCTTTTACCGAATGTTTTTATGAAACCGTAGGGGCAGGAATCTATTTCTGCCCCAATCTATTTCTGAGCCATTAATTGATAGATACACAATCCCATTTGGAGCGGATATGGAATCCCGCCCCTGTATTTCTATCTTCGTTGTGCCTGACAGGGCATTTCACAGCCTTCAGGCAAAATAAAATATTTCCGACAACGCATAAAACCGCTAAATCAAGCATTTACTACATGAACTACTTAGTGTCAAATCCTTACCCCATTCAAGCCTTGACTCAAGGCATTAAGACAGAACCGTAATAACACCACACAATAGCAAGAATTTTCAAACAAGGGCTAAAATCGTTCAATGAGCTTGTTAATAATAAATGTACTCTCCCGCATGGCCTGTTCGCTGAAGGGACCGAACCACCCGGAAATCTCTTTAAAGCGGTTTATGAACAGATCTTTATCGTTATCCTCCAGCATATCCACATGTTCTGCCATGGACGCAATAAAATCTTTTAACAATTTTCTTCTCGCAGGAGTTGCAAAAATAATTTCTGAATAAAGGCCGCTGTCCTGGGCAAAGAGCCTTCCCACCATGCCAAGTTCGAGCCTGTAAATGGGGCTTGAAAACTCAAGGGTTCTATCTAAGCTGATATTCCTTTCGGCAAGAAACCTGCCGAAACAGAACGTGGCAAAATGTCTCAGTGCCTGGACAATCTCCATGATTTCATCATGCTCACTGGGATTGGAACAGACAATGACTGCGCCCCATATGGAAAACTGGTCGACGAGCCACCGACAGGCATCATGATCCCTGCCCGGGGTTATGGCAATTATCTGCTTGTCAAGGGTGGACGAGGTGGGACCGAAAAGAGGGTGCAGGCCGATGACAGGGCCTTCATGACACTCCAGCATGGCCTCCATGGGAGCCTCTTTGATACTTGTCAGGTCAGCCAATACACATTTACCGGGCAGATGGGGGCCAATACGCCTTATGGTTTCCACTGTGACATCTATGGGGACGGAAATAAGAGCAAGGTCAATATCTTTGCATAGATCTTCAACCTCATGCCAGTTGCCTCTTGACAAGATTTCCACATTGTAGCTGGAATCTGAAAAAAGGCCGGCAAAATAATTTCCCATTTCACCTGTTCCACCAACGATGAGTATTTTTGAGCCGGCCCTTATTCCCTGCTGCTTCATCTCCACACCCTGATGGATTCTGGAATAGCGCAAAATTATCCTGTAAAGATCTTCCATGAAATCAGGATCAATGCCCATTGACTTTGACTGAACGCGAAGTGCTGAAAGAAGGTCCTCTTCCCGGGCCGGATGATAGACCGGAACATTGTGAAGCCTCTTTAAAGCTACAACCTTCTCAACTTCCTTCTGGCGTTTTGAAATCAAGTTTAAAATTTTCTGGTCAATGGCATCTATGTTATTTCTGAGCTTTTTAATATCAATGTCAAATTCCGATTTCATAAATAAAAATCCTTTGTGGCGGTAAGCCGCCATGCTGGTTTAATGACAGTTTAATCTATCTGGAAAAATGAGATAACATCTTCCACAATCATGTAAAATACCGGCACAAGGGCAAGTATGATAACCGTGGCAAACAAAATACCGAACCCCAGAGAAATTGCCATGGGAACCATATACCTGGCCTGGCGGGAGGTTTCAAATATCATGGGGGCCAGCCCTCCGAAGGTGGTCAGGGTGGTGAGCATTATGGGACGGAAACGCTGCTGCCCCGAACTTGAAATGGCCTCAAGGGCTGCCATGCCCTCCCTGCGCCTTCGGTTGGCAAAATCAACCATAACAAGGGAATCATTTACCACAACACCGGACAATGCCACAAGTCCGAAAAGACTCATTAGGGAGAGAGAATATCCAAGAAGAATATGGCCGATAACGGCTCCCACAATTCCAAAGGGAATGCCGGCCATTATGACAAGGGGCTGCACATAGCTTTTAAAGGGAACAGCCAACAGTGCATAGATGGCAAATAAAGCAAGAAAAAGCCCGGAGATAAGACTCATGGTACTCTCCTGCATATCTGCCTGGCGCCCCCGGAACTCGCTGGTAAGACCTGAAAACTGTTGTTTTAATATGGGCATCACCTCGGCGTTGAGGACGGAAATTATTCTGCTGGTTTCATTCCTTGGTACCACATTGGCGGAAACCGTGGAAATCCTGCGCCCCCCCCGTCTTTCTATGGAGGTATAGGCCCGTCCCCGATCCATGGTGACCACATCGCGCAAGAGCGCCTCGGTGCCGTCTGGTGCCCGGACAATCATGGTGTCCAGGCGGCTCTCATGAATACGCTCTGATTCGGGCAGGCGTACCAGAACCGTTACCTCGTTTCTGCCCCGCTGGAGTTTTAAGGCATCCACACCATAAAAGGCATGGCGCACCTGAAGGGCCACATCCCTGGCATCAAGGCCCAGAAACTCTCCCTCCGGCAGCATCTTGAAATCAAACTGCTGTTTACCCCTGGCTGATCCATCGTCTATGTCCTTTGTACTGGGAAAAGAGGCAAGTTCATCGGCAAGAAAAAGGCTTGCCTCGGTTAAAGTATCGATGTCCCGGTGGCTCAACTCAATGGTCAAGGAAGAGCCGGAGCCGGGACCTCCTCTGTCGGACTGGAACATGATGGACTCAAGACCCGGCACATCTCCCACGGCCTTACGCCACAACTCGGTTACATCTGCGGTGGACATGGGTCGTACATCGGGCGGAGTAAGAATAATACGGGAGGTAACGACATTTTCACTGACCTGGGAATAGAATCCCCTGGATATCCTTTCTTTTCCATTTTCATCGATGACTCTTCGGGCGGCGTAAGCTATGCGCTCAAGCACCTGGGCGGTTTTTTCATCGGCACTGCCATAGGGCAGAGTGGCGGTAACAAAGGCGTAATCCGACTCCACCCTGGGCATGAGAGTTGTGGCAATACGGCCGCTTTTGACATATCCGGCAACAACAATCAAAAGGGCAATGCCAAGGGATGCCGTAATATATCGATTTTTCAGCATGATCCCAAGGGAGGGCGCATACACTTTTTCAACAAACATTACAAGTCCCCGGCTGACGACCTGTTGCCGTTTTATCAGCCAGGCCATTATAGTGCCCGGTTTTCTATCATGGGAAAGGTGGGCAGGAAGAATAAAAAGACTCTCCACAAGAGACACTATAAAAACGGTGATAACCACTATGGGTATAATTTTGAAAAATTTTCCCATGGTGCCGGGAACAAACATGATGGGCATGAAGGCCACGATGTTGGTCAGGATGCTGAATACAACCGGAACCGATACCTCTTTAACCCCCTTTATGGCAGCATCTAAAAAAGAAGAGTTGCTGCCGCGGTGAAAATATATATTCTCACCTACCACAATGGCATCGTCCACCACAATGCCAAGGGTTACTATAAAGGCGAACATGGAAATAAGATTAATGGAAAAATCCGTAACAGGCAAAAGTACAAAAGAGCCGAGAAGCGAGATGGGAATACCAAGAGAGACCCAGAAGGCAAGCCTTATTTCAAGAAAAACCGCAAGAAGTATGAATACAAGGCCAAGTCCCATGAATCCATTTTTCACAAGCAGGGTTGCCCTTTGTTCAAATATCTCAGAACGGTCACTGATGAGGGAAATAGCAACGGAATCGGGAAGAGTAATCATAAAGTCCTGAATAACGCGCTTGGCCGTGGCCGCCACCTCAAGGGGTTTTTGCCTGCCCACCCGGTAAACTTCGATATTAATGGCAGGCTTGCCGTTAAAGGTGGCATATCGGCTGGAATCCGAGAACCCCTCCTTGATGAATGCGATGTCCTCTAAAAGTACGCTGGAACCATCCTTTGAAGTAATGATAGGCAGGGCCGCATATTCTGATGCAACATCACGGCGCTCCTTCATCCTTACCATTATCTCGCCTCCCCCGGTTTTGATGCTTCCTCCGGGCAGCTCCACGGATGCGTTGCGTATGCGGTCTGAAACATCCTTCAATGTCATGCCGTAACGCCTGAGATTTTCCTGGGGGACTTCAACATGAATCTCATAATCCCTTATACCCTGAAGGCTCACCTGGGTGATTCCCGGCTCCTGTAATAGTGTATCCCTTAGCTGTTCTGCAAGCTCCCTTAAAACCCCGTCTGAAACATTGCCGTATATGGCATGGGAAGTCACCTGGCGTTTTCTGGTAACCACGGTTGTCATGGGGGTTTCCGCCTCATCAGGAAATGATGATATTCCATTGACCTCACTTTCCACTTCCTGGGCAAAGCTTCTGACATCCATATCCTCCATGACCTCTATGGATACAACCCCCCGGCCCTCCGAGGCTGTGGAGCGCATCTCCTCTATGCCGTCAAGGCCCTGAACCGCCTCTTCAATGACAAGGATAATTGCCCGTTCAACCTCTTCGGGGCTGGCTCCCGGATAGACAACGGAAACATTTACAATGCCCATTTCAAACTCAGGAAACACCTCCTGCCTGATATTTAAGGCCATGAAAATCCCGCCGGCAAGAAAAACCATCATAAGAAGATTTGCCGCAACACTGTTGCCGGCCATCCAGGAAATGGGCCCCTTTAATCTTTTATCAGATGCCTGTGCCTGAAATCTCATTTATCTTCACCTGTACCTGATTGAGAAATTTCAGAAGTTCTAAGAGCCATGCCCTCCACCGGCCCTGATATTTCCGATACCACCACCTCGTCTCCGGCAATAAGACCGTCTTTAATAAATAGGAAGTCAGAATTTTTCCATGCTATATCGACCGGTTTAATCACAAGATGACCATCTTTCACCACCCAGGCAAAACGGCCGTCCCTGGCAGTATTTCTAGGAAGGGTTATGATCTGGCTTAATTTTTTGCCCTTGATTGTCACATTGACATAACTATTTAGAATCAAAGGTATTTTAGATGGTATTTCATTGGATGAATTAAGGGAAAGGGGATCTTCAACAGTTATGAGAAGCCTTGCAAGGAGACTCTTATCGCTTAGTTCTCCAAGCAGCCTGGTAACCCATCCTGTATGAAGCTGCCCATTCTTTGTACGGATCTCAACGGGACTGCCCTTTACCTTTTCCTGCATGGGAAAGTCAACCCACCTGAGATGATCCATGGGGATAGAAGCTTCAATCCTATAGGCATCGGTGCCGGAAAGCACGGCAAGATTATCCTGGGAGGATATCTGGGAGCCCGGCTCCACATTGGTTTCCATTATCATGCAGTTAAAGGGCGCTCGTATTACGGTCCTCTCAAGATTTAAGCCGGCACGTTCCATATCTACACGGATGGAGGCAATATCCGCCTTGATCTGGGCAAGATGGGGAGCCCTCAGTGCAAGGCCCGCATCCTTAATGACCCGACCTGAAGTGTTCTGCATTATTCTGACCTCTTCCCTTGCCACCTCCTGTTTTCCCATTTCAATTTTCAGTTCTGCATCTGCCCTGTCAAGCATTGCCTCCTGCTGTTTCAAGGTCAGCATGAAATCCTGGGGATCCAGCTTCAAGATCACATCACCCTTATGGTAAAGGCCTCCCGGGAGAAAATGCTCCGATGTCTCAAGCACAAAACCACTTACCCTTGCCTTCAGTATCATGGTTCTGGATGCCGTGACGGTTCCTGTGGTATCTATTTCAACAAAATGATTTGAACGTGTAACCCGGATGGTTTCAACCAAGGGAGGCTGCTGAACGGGCCGCCCGCGCTTTGCAAGGGGGCGGGTAGCATAAAGATACCTTGCCATGGCAATCCCGGCTGCAATGACGATAATGGGGATAAGGAACCTCACTCCCCTTATGATCCAGTGTTTTTTTTTATTTATATTTTCCATTTTCTCTTTTATCTCTTTTATTATATATAGTATTCCAGTTTAGATTTTTCCTGGAACATAATTTGCTTTGTGTCGAAAAAACAATATGTTTGAAACTAAGTTTTGAGTATTTGTTTAAATTTTTGAAAAAACCAAAGTTGGAGTTGTATATTAGGGACGAATTTTAAATCTGTCCCCTCTTTCGAGAATCGTTGAAGAACTCCTCAAAACCGCCTCCCATAGCCCTGTACAGCGAAATTCTATCCTGAAAAAGCGCGGTTCTCTGATCGATCAGGGATATTTCCAGGTCCTGGACATTCAATTGTTCGGTCAGAAAAGATATAAAAGGATCAAGTCCGTTAATATAACGTTTCCTGGCTTCTTCCAGAGCAAGATTTGCAGCATCAAGTTCTCCTTTTAAAAGACCAATCCATTTTTTCCGGTACATTTCAGATGCAATGCTGTTTTCAACTTCCATGATTGCCGTAAAAACGGTTTCTTCATATAGTGCAAGGCGCTCTTTTACTACACCCATTGCCTGATCAACGGCAGCCTTCTTTTTACCGCCGTCAAAAACAACCCCTGTAAGGGCTGTAGTTAGTGACAATATCCAGTTTTTCAGTATTTCATCAAGGCTGGAATCCTGAAACAAAAGGCTTCCGGTCAGAGTCAGGGACGGCATACGCTGGGCCCTGGCCCATGCCACGCTCCAGTCAGCCGATATAAGCCTGCAGCGGGCAGCCTTTATATCCGGCCTGTTCTCAAGAAGATCCGCAGGTATGCCGGCATGGGGCAAGGGAGAAATGTCCCGGAGGGGTTCATTAGAATCAAACACAAAATTCTCCGGTTCCCCACCCAGAAGCAGGCCCAGGGCATTTTTAAGCTCTACCATTTTTATTTCAAGGGGAGGCACCTTTGCCTTGGCTCTTTCAACCACCTCTCTTTGCTGGAGCACGTCCAGGGCACTGGACATGGATTTTTCAAAACGAAACTCCAGCAGATCCAGAACCATGGTATTGATTTCAACCTGTTTTATAATAAGGCTGAGTTTTTCTCCCGTGCCGATGAGATCAATCCATGTGTCGGCAACTTCCGCGGCAAGGGACATGGCCGCGGTCTCCATATCCAGTTCAGATGCCTTTTCCTGAAAATTAGATGCCTTGATGTCGGTTTTTATCCGTCCCCACAGATCAACCTCATAGGATGCGGCAGGGCCCGTGGAAAAAGTATTGAAGGATGTAGTGGAATCATCTGTCTGTTTGCGGGAAAACGAGCCGTCAACACTGATAAGGGGAAACTGGGAAGCCCTGGTCAATGTCGTGGCCGCCCTGGCCTGTTCAAGCCTGGCAAGGGCAACTCTAATGGAGAAATTTTTATCCAAAGCCTGTCCTACAAGGCGGTTTAACTCCTCACTGCCGAAATTTTCCCACCATCTGCAAGGAACAGCAGTGGATATTGAAAATACTGGAGATTCATGGGCGGATATGCTGGAGCCCAGCCTGTAGGATTGAGGCATACCCCCAGGCTCAAGGGGTCTTGGGGATGGGTTAAAATTAACGCATCCTTGAATAAAAACCATGGATACTGAAAAAACAAGGCTGAAAAGTACGATTATAAATGATGAAAAAAAATTTTTGCGGTTGATCATTATATTGCTTCATTAAACTTTAAAAAGTTGAAGATTCACAGGGAATCCTTTATAACAGCCATGCCTGATGAGAACAAAATGAAAAATTTTAACTAAAATTGAAACCCAGGGGCAGGTTCCATACCCGCACTTACCGATCAGGACAGATATGGGAAATGGGGCAGATATAGAATCTGCCCCTACTAATTTCTAATAACCGGCATTGCCGGAGCATAGATATTGCTGCCGGTCACAACGAAAACTGAAAGTCTTTTGAAAAACAGACTCTTACGAAGACTTTCATATAAACCGGCATGGCCGGAGCATATTTTTACCCGGCCACAACGAAGATTGAAAGTCTTTAAAAAACAATCCTTTACGGAGACTTTCATATAAAAAAAAGAGCATTATGCCCTGAACAAATCAGAACAATCCCTTTTTAAATCAATTCTTGAAAAATATCAAACTCCATGATTAAAAAGCTTTCTGAAAATTGTATAACAAAATAAGGAACAGTGTTATCATGCACGCCAATAAAGAAATCAGTGAATCAATGACCACCATCGTGGTCTGTATAGTCCAATTCATAACCCCTTTCATGATGTCCGGTGTCGGGGTAGCCCTTCCCACTATAGGCCGCCATTTCTCTGCCAGTGCCTTTGAACTCGGCCTTGCTGAGATGATGTACATGCTTGGCGTAGCGCTTTTCTTAATGCCGGCGGGACAGGCAGCAGATATAATGGGCAGAAAAAAGGTCTTTCTTACAGGGTTATCAGGATTTATAATCACCACGTTTTTACTTGCCATAACAGCCTCAATGGATATATTTCTTGCAATCCGCTTTTTACAGGGATTTTCGGTCTCCCTGATTACCTCCACAAGCTTTGCCATTTTATCCTCCGTGGTTCCCCCCCAGCGGCGGGGACGCAGTATTGGTATTATTGTTGCATCTGTTTATGCAGGCCTCTCTGCAGGGCCCGGCCTTGGCGGTGTAGTTGTTTTTTATATGGGCTGGAGGGCACTCTTTATTTTAACCGGAATTGCGGCACTATTTGCCCTTGGTTTGAGCGTTACCCATTTGAAAGGAGAGTGGAGGGGTTCACCTGATCAGAAGGTTGATTATATTGGAACGCTTCTTTATATGGTGTCTCTGGGCTGCCTCATTGCAGGTATCACCGGTGCTGAAATTATTTCACAATCGTTTTTTTTGAGCACAGCCGGTGTTTCAGGGCTGATTATCTTTCTCGGAGTTGAGTCAAAGGTTCCTTTTCCTATATTTGATATCAAAATGATCATGAAAAACAGGGTTCTTGGCTTTACAGTTATGGCAACTCTTATAAACTATGCGGCAAATTTCAGTATTATCTTTTTCTTTAGTCTGTACTTGCAGGGAATAAAAGGATTTTCAGCCAAGACTGCCGGCATGGTTCTGATTGTGCAGACTCTTGTTCAATGCTTCATCTCTCCGGCTGCCGGCAGGCTTGCAGACAAAGTTTATCCTGGAAGGATTGCCACAATAGGTATGCTAATCTGCACCCTGGGACTCTTTGCTGCCACAGGAATGGATAAAGAAACTTCCATTTTGATGATCTTCCTGATTTTTATTTTGTTGGGAACAGGTTTTGGATTGTTTTCCTCCCCAAACATGACGGTAATCATGAACAGCGTTCCGAAAAACGCCTATGGCCAGGCATCCAGCCTTGCTGCAACCATGAGGACACTGGGGATGCTGACGAGCATGACGATTTCTGCCATGCTCGTTGCACATTATATGGGAGACAGGCCTGTTAATGCCTCTACAGCTCCTCTTTTTCTGGAGAGTCTTCAAAAAGCCATGCTGATTTTTACAGGAATGAGCCTCGCCGGAGTAGCATGTTCCATGGGGCGTTTAACGCCTTCTAAAAAGCAGCCCTGATGGCTTTTTAGATTTGAAGTCTCAACCCTGATTCACCGCATTCATGGGGAATTTTTTTGCCCTCATGGATATTTAGCCTCAAGGATTAAAAACCATGGGGCTGAATATCGAGTTAAAGCTGAAATACGGCTTCCACTTCCAGATCAGCTCCCAGGGGAAGGGCTCCCACCTGAAAAGCGCTTCTGGCGGGAAAGGGTTCTTTGAAATACTTGGCATACACTGTATTCACCGCCTGAAAATTTGCTATGTCAGCTAAAAAAACCGTGGTTTTAACGGCATTATCAAGGCTGGTTCCGGCTTTTTCAGCAATGGCAGCCAGGTTTTTAAAGACAATGTGTGCATGATCTTCAATGGAACCTTCTGGAATCTTGCCAGATATGGGGTCTATGGGAAGCTGGCCCGATGTGAACATAAGTTCTCCTGCTATAACGGCCTGGGAATAGGGACCTATGGCTGCTGGTGCTTTATCGCTCTTAACTGTTTTTTTTGACATATTTTTTTCCTCCATTTTATGGCATCCTTCATTTGCCGGTTTACACTTTCCATATCAACATTTTTGTTTTTTGGAAATTTTATCCCAAAAAGTGTAAACTACTTTTGAGGTGATATGAAAGATGCCCATTTTATTAAAAACAATCATCTTGTTAAATGCTGCAAAAACGGTTTATCTCCAATATCTGAAAATACAGCATCGATTATCATGGCTATCTACTACATGAATACAAAAATAAATTCGACATTTTTTTCAACTGCCTTTGATAAACACAGGGATAAATGATAATAAAAAGACAGGACATGGATTCAGATAAACATCTTAGATTAAGGGTAACACATGAGCCATATCAAACGTCTTGAAAGCTTCTTGAATCTTTTTTCCAAAGAAAATCATGTGCTTGTCATCATCAATGCCGATCCGGACTCCATGGGCAGCGCCATGGCCGTTAAAAGGCTTTTATGGAGAAAAGTCGCAGAGGTAACTATTACTTATTTTAATGAAATAAGACGGCCGGATAATCTCACCATGATCCGGGTGCTGGACATGAATCTAATCCCCATAGAAGACATTGATGAAAAAAAGTATGACCGTTTTGTAGTGGTGGACTCCCAGCCGGACCACCATGAATGCTTTGGAATGTTCCGCTACAATGCCATCATAGATCACCATCCTGTAACCTGCGATGCCGCAGATTTTGTTGACATAAGACCGGAATGCGGTGCCTGTTCAACTATGTTGACGGATTATTTAAAGGCAGCCGGAATAAAACCCTCCCAAAAATTAGCCACGGCACTGGTGCTCGGCATAAAAACAGATACAGCAGGATTCTTACGCCAGACAGCCATGGAGGATGTAAGAGCCTTTCAGTATTTATACAAGTTTGTGAACTCCTATCTTCTGGCGAGGATTGAACAGGCTGAATTCAAGGAAAATGACCTTGAATTCATAGCAGGAGCCATAAAACATAAAAAAATTATCAACCACAGGATATATGCCCATACAGGCCGCATAATCAACCCGGATCAATGTGTCATCACCGCTGATTTCTTCATGAAACTGGAATCTGCAAACTGGAGTGTGATTTCAGGGATATACAATGAACAGCTAATTATCATAATACGCAATGACGGACTTCGTAAAAGCGCCGGCAGTACCGCCAAACAGGCATTTGGCAGCCTGGGCTCCGCAGGGGGGCACCAAACCATGGCCAGGGTGGAAATTAAGCTTCAGGAATTGCAGCGGGAAATCAGTGATGAAACCATTTTAGGCGACTGGATCATTGAACAGGTTGAAAAACATGCAGGAAGTAAAACAGATTAAAAGTAATAAAAGTCTTAAAAAAGGCTATGTTTCATATTGTCCCCAAAGTAATTTACACTTTTTTTAAGGTCAGCCCCCAAAAATGGAAAGATTGATTCAAAAAAGTGTAAACCGGTAAATAAAGGATGCCCAAAAAAGCTGTAATGGTGAATTTTTCCAACCACAGGAATATCTTTTTTCAGCTCCCACTTCAGGGGTCAAAACATGAAATGAGGAGGACATTTGAAAACAGAGGTTAACATCGATGATCTTATAAGAATTGTACGCAAGGGTGGAAGAGTCAAAACAGGAATAGATGTTTTTAATGCAAAGGGCGTACTTTTATTAGAAAAAGATATCATTGTCTCCAAGGCCAGAACCCTTGAAATCATTAAAGAACAGGGGTTAAATGTCCTTCCTCTCAATGCACACAATCATGGCGGTATCTGGGACAACCATGGCAAACTGATCTCCCCGGGTCCACCGCCACCAAAGCCCGCTGACACGCTGAAGACTCCCCTGGATCTGCCCCCGCCAGAGCCCGCTGACACGCTGAAGAAACACCCTATTTCTACTACCGGAGAAATCGAAAACCGGCTGAAAAAAATTCAAGAGATAAAGACAGCCGCCCTGATAAAGTATAATAATGCCAAACAAAGCGCCAAAAGGGTTCTGGACGACATTAAAAATACCGGGGGTACATTTGACTACAATGAGGTGGAAAAAAATGTTTCAGAATTGGTCGAATTTCTAACACTCTCCGAGAATCCGTTTTCATACCTAACCAAGGAAATCTTTTCCTACGATGATTATCTGTACAGCCATTCGGTGAATGTATGCGCCATTGGCACGGCAGTGCTGAACCGGTTCAATAACAACTTCAGCTCCATGATAAACAACCAGCTAAATCATACCGGCAAAGATTTATACACCTCCTTTGCAAGTGATGACAGTAATAAAGAAATCTATAAATACTACCTCAAAGAGGATATTAAAAATATCTGCATCGGTTTTTTCCTGCATGACATAGGCAAAGTATTGATTCCCGATAAAATACTGAACAAGAAAGGCAAACTGACCAACATGGAGTTTGACATTGTCAAAACCCACTCCTACAAACTTGGCCCTGAAATCTTAAATAGAAATGATCTTAAGACTCCTTTTGTTAGAAATATTGTTAAGTACCACCACGCCAAGCTATATGAGGGCGAAAATAGATCTTATCCCCAAAAAAAATCACCATTTGATATTCATCTTTACGTTAAAATTTGTAAACTTGCAGACATTTACGATGCAATGACATCCAAGCGCTGTTACAAGGAGGCCTTCAACCAGGTAAGTGTGGTAACCGATATTTTCAGGCAGTACGCGAAAAAAGATAAGATGCTTCAGTATATTCTTCTATCCTTTGTTCAAACCGTGGGTATTTATCCAACAGGCAGCATTTTATACCTTAGAAATGGTCAAATGGCCTATGTTCTTGAGAGTGCAGGCCCTCTTGTTCTGCCCTTTACAGATACCAATGAGACTCCACTCTTTAAAAGTGCTGAACCCATAAATTTAAAGGATCCAAATATTGATGAAGAACTCAAGGTTGACAGCCGGCGAAGTATCAAAAAACCCCTTGAAGTGTTCGATCTGCTGCCGTCTTATCTGCAAGTTTAAAAAACTAATGGGCATCTTTCATATTGCTTAAAAAGTAGTTTACACTTTTCTGTATGATAATCCCCAAACAAAAGGATGTTCATAGAGAAAGTGTAAACCGGGAAATGAAGGATGGCAACTAATGGCTATTATTATTTTCAAAATTTTTTACCATTATTTTGCCAAGCTCGGTGGATCTATTTGTGGCAGCTTCCACTGCATTAATTATTGTTGTCCTAAGCCCCCCCTGCTCAAGGGTATGTATTCCTGCTATGGCAGTCCCTCCAGGTGATGTTACCAGATCTTTCAAATAACCTGGATGCTCATTGGTTTCAAGGAGCAATTTTGCAGCGCCCATAACCGTCTGGGCAGAGAGCAAAAGAGAGTCTTTTCTTGAGAGCCCCATCTTGACCCCGGCATCTGCCATAGCATCAATGACCATGAATACATAGGCCGGCCCGCTCCCGCTCAGACCGGTAAAGGCATCCATCAGGACATTCTCCTTGATAAAAACGGTTTTACCCACGGAATCAAAGACGGCTCTGGCAAGCTCGATGTCCCCGTTTTTCACGTATTTACCCGCGGCAATGGCAGTTGCGCTCTCTTTAACAAAGGCACATATGTTCGGCATAACTCTTATAAGACGAAGCTCCTTGCCCACACCTGCTGCTATGGCTGCCAGGGGGACACCTGCTGCAATGGAAATAATCAATTTGCTTCTATCAAGGGCATCTGCCGTTTCCTTTAATACAGAGGCAAGTATCTGGGGTTTTGTGGCATATATGATAATTTCAGAGCTGTTGATCACCTCTATGTTATCAGCGGTGGTGGAAACACCATATTTTTTATTGATCTCCAGAAGAGGTTCTTCCCTGACATCTGAACATATTATATTTTCAGGCTTTGCCGCCTCCGAGATCACAAGACCGCTGATAAGGGCTTCTGCCATGTTTCCACTTCCAATAAAACCGATTTTTTTCTCCTGCAGCATTTGAGGTACTCCTTAAGAATAATGTAAAAATAAAATGATTAATTGTAATTTTAACGGCTATCCTTCATATTACTTCAAAAGTAGTTTACACTTTTCTGAATGAGAATCCCGAAACAAGAGAATGTTTGTATGGAAAGTGTAAAGCGGGAAATGAAGGATGCCTTTTAATCCAGCCTTTTACTTCAGAGGAATAATAATTACCATGCAATTATGTATTTTGCATTAAAAAAATGGGAAGATTGATTCAGAAAGTGTAAACCAGGAAATGAAGGATACCAAGAGTGGTTATATTTTGTACCTTTTAGCCAAAAGGAGTTATTACCGCATTTTTATGAACCATCAAATACTGATAAAAAACGGAACCATCATCACAATGGAAAAAGCCTGCCCCGTCATAAAAGGGGGGAATGTTCTTATAGAAAATAACATCATAGCTGATATTGGAAATAAAACCCATAAGACCTTTGATGATAAATCAACTACCATTATTGATGCTGAAGAAAGCATTGTCATGCCGGGCCTTGTCAACTGCCATACCCATCTGCCTATGTCCCTTTTCAGGGGGCTTGCCGATGACCTGCCCTTGGATGTATGGCTAAACGATCACATGTTTCCTGCCGAAGCGACTCAGATAAATACTAAATCCACTGGAAAATGGGCACTTCATTCCTGCCGGGAGCTGCTTCTTTCAGGAACAACAACCTGCTGTGACGGATATTTTCATGAGGATGAGGTGGCAGATGCGGTCTTACAATCCGGCATCAGGGCTGTACTGGGACATGGGGTAATAGATTTTCCAGCTCCAGGGGTGCCCAACCCTGAGAAAAATATTGATACAGCACTAAGTTTTGCAGAAAAATGGATAAACCGATCATCCAGGATTAGGCCTTCAATCTTTTGCCATTCTCCTTACACATGCTCGGCACAAACCTTGATAAAAGCCAAACAGGCGGCAAACCAACTCAATCTTATTTTCCAGATTCATGTAGCAGAAACAGAAAATGAATCATCCATGATCCAGGAAAACATTCCCACCACCCTGGATGCTTCCTCCTTCTGCATTAATGAAAACCGGCAAAGAAACCCTGTGGAATGGCTCGATCATTTAGGCATCCTGGACGAGCGAACCCTTCTTGTCCACTGCGTATGGCTAAATGAAAACGATATCAATCTTATCAAAAAAAGAAAATGCGCAGTTGTTCACTGTCCCGAGAGCAACATGAAACTGGCATCGGGGATAGCGCCGGTATCTGCCATAATTAACGCAGATATTCCCCTGGGACTCGGCACCGACGGCAGCGCCAGCAACAACAACTTAGATATGTTTACAGAGATGGATATGGCAGCAAAATTACACAAGACCGCCGAACAGGACCCCTGCGCGCTAAAAGCCGAATCCGTTGTAAAAATGGCCACCCTGGGAGGAGCCAGGGCTCTGGGGCTTGATAACGACATCGGATCCATCACATCTGGAAAAAAAGCTGACATCATCATCATAAATACCCGCAATCCCCACCTGGTTCCCATGTATAATCCATTTTCAACCCTTGTTTACGGTGTTAAAGGAAATGATGTTACCCATGTTATAGTAGATGGAAAAATACTGGTGAAAAACAAAACATTCGTAAACTAACAATAACGGACAGGCCCTTAATCCGGTCGGATTTTAACCTTCAAGCCTGATCCTTTGGTTTAATTTTAGACAGGCCCGGAATAAGGGTTTTGGTACTTATCACCCCGTTAAGCTGGCGCATTTTCTGGTGAACAAATTCGGAAATAATTTCCGCATCAGAACTAAGCAGATCCCTTGTCAGGCAGACCTTAACAAGGAAGTCCACATCACCGTGTACGGAATGAATCTCCTCCACCTCTTTTAAGGCAAAGAGTTTTTCAATAATTTTCTTTTCCTGTTTTCCTGTAACGTTCATGAGAACAAAGGCCGTAATGCCCCGTTTCATCTCAGGATATTCAACCTCGTTAAGCTCTGCCATCTTTTCTCTAAATGCCTCCATATCCCTTGGAATTAATTTTCCGATGCCGATGCCGTACTTTGCCCTATGCTGTTTCTTCCAATGGCCCAGGGAAATATATACATACATATCTGAAATGGTACGGTCGGGAAAAGTTTTTAAAAGACGCCCCCTCTCAATAATAGTGCAAAAGGGCATATAAATGGTTTTATACCAGTCCCGTGCCGCTTTTTTAAAGGAAACTTCATCCCCTTTAAATGGCCTGTTTTCCGCGCCCAGACGAGTATCTTCTGCACTTAGGCAAGTATCAACGGTAGTTTGACCGGGCACCGCAATGTTTCCACATTCTTCGGAGTTCCCATTTTGCATAAATTCAAAATGTTCGGTGATCTGGGCCATCAGATATTTATACTGCCCGGGCTCTGTGAATTTTATGGTTCTGGGAAGTCCTGTCCTGTCACAAAAATCCATCAGTTCCCTGTACATGAGGTTTTCCAGGGTATCATTGGAGGGAATAAACTCGATGACCGCGGCAAGTATCTCATCGTGTCCAAGCTGCTTTGCCGCAGCCACCCTATGGTTGCCGTCAAGAACATGGTATTCATCCTTGATCTGGTATAGTTTAACAGGAGGCATGGGATGGCCGGCGCGCATGGCCTCTAAAATCGATTTAAAGCGCTGGGAATAGTGTCTGCTTTTGAACCTGAACTGTTCATCAAAATCCTGATATCGTCCCACACTGCCTAAGATATGATCCAGGGACACCGTTTGAATCCCAAGTTTTCGGCTGTCATAGGCCCCTTCTTTCTTTTGTTTTAATTCAAAAGAGGAGACTCCCTTAAGGGTTTGCTGGCGGTCCTTACTTTTAATGAATTTATCCAGAATCTTTTTCAGCATTGATTTTGATGATGTGATAGCCATAGGCATTAACCACCCTTGTATTATTAACGGTTGTTATTCTCTGTTCCGGATAATCAAACATTTTGTGGATATGCCCGTGGATAAGATAGGATGGACTGTATTTATTAATAAAGGAAACATAGCATTGAAAGCCCCTGTGACATCGGTCTTCGGCATCATGGATATGCCTTGGTGGAGCATGGGTGATGAGGATGTCAACCCCCTTGTTCCACCACAGGGTAAGCCTCAGCTTGCGGATAACGGCCTTCATCTCTTTTTCCCGGTACTGGTTGGGGCCTCCGTTATACCAGCGGGAACCCCCAAGCCCCATGATCTTAATTCCGTTATGGTGTACCATCCTGCCATGAATATCCATGCATCCCATGGGCGGTTTTTTGCTATGGCGTATATCGTGGTTACCCATGACATAATAAACAGGAACCTCAAAGACATGCAAAAGAAAACTCAGATACTCAGGTGGCAGATCTCCGCAGGCAAGGACAAGATCGATATTTTTAAATTTTTCCCGGTCAAATTCCCTGTACAAAGACGGAACAACAACATCTGCCACAGTCAAAATTCTCATAACAACATCTATATCCTTCATCTGCCGGTTTACACTTTCCATGTCAACTGCCTTTTTTTTCAGTGATTTTATCAAAAAAAGTGTAAAATGCTTTTTAGGTGATATAAAAGATGTCACAAAATCCATGGAGACAACAGATTAAAAACCGGCATTCTTAATTTTTTTAAAAAGACCTTGCTATCTCCTCAGCCTCGCTGATGCAGTACATAAGATGCCTTGGAGACTTGGCATCCCCGATGAGATAAAAATCCGCGTCAGTGGTTTTATCAAATTTTTTGGCATCCCTGATGGCGCTCTGTTTTTCCGATATTACCACAGAATCAAACTTATCAAGCTCTATTTGTTCGCCATTGGACTTAAAAAGTACCCCGTCCTCTGTAAACTCCTGAATGGATACCTTTTTAAAGAGCTTTACTTTGTTCTTTTTAAGCTGCTCCCTCAGATAATATCTATCATTGGATGACATCTCTTCTGCAAAGCTTTTCTTCCTGTTCAGAACCACCACTTCACAACCCTTGTCAGCCAGAAAATCCGCGGTGATCAGGCCGGACATGCCTCCGCCGAGAACGATTATACGCTTTCCGTACCGGGCACTGCAGTTAAGGACATCAACGTTGGTGACAAGATCCATCTTAGTCTGGAAAAGCCCCTTTATCACCGGCATGTCCGGCATGGAACCGGTTGCCAGAACTACTTTTTCCGCCTTGAACTCCTTAATCAGGGCCTCATTTAATTTTGTCTTGTATTTAACATCAACATGGAGGCGCCTAAGTTCGTTTACCAGAAAGTCAAGCATATCTCCCAGCTCACCCCTTCCAGGAGCCCTGGCAGCAAGCCCCAGAAGCCCGCCGGAGCGCTCATTTTTTTCAATTATCATAACCTCATGCCCGCGAAGGGCGAACAGTCTGGCACATGCCATGCCGGCAGGCCCTGCCCCAACCACGATGACACGGCAATGTCTTTCAGATGGTTTTTCATCCTTGATTTTGTATTCCCGGCCGACATCAGGGTTGCCCACGCAGGAGCCCGGCTCCTTGGAAAGTACGGCATGGATACATCCAAGGCAGCATCCCATGCAGGGGCGTATCTCCTTAAACCGGCCCTCCTTTGCCTTTACAGGATAATAGGGATCTGCAATAAGGGATCTGCCCATTGCAACGATGTCGGCCTTTTTATCCTTGATGATCTCATCAGCCATTCTGGGATCTTTAATTCTTCCAACGGTGATAACGGGAATGGACACATGGGGTTTTACGGCCTCTGCAAGATGCACAAAACATCCATGAGCGGTGTACATGGATGGAATGGTAAGCTCGGTGGAACCATATACTCCGGCTGAAACATGGAGGTATGCGGCCCCGGCCTTTTCCAGCATAGGAGCGAGCCTTACGGCATCATCCAGGGTCCAGCCGTTGTCAAAATAATCATTTCCGTTCATGCGTATGCCTATGGGAAAATCATCTCCAGCCTTTTTCTTCATGTCTTCAAGTATTTCAAAGAGAAATCTTGTTCTGTTCTCAAAGGAGCCGCCATACTCGTCGGTACGGATGTTGGAGCAGGGAGACATGAACTGGTTGATCAGATAGCCGTGGGCAGCATGAATTTCAACAAAATCAAATCCAGCGTCCCGGCACCGCCTGCAAGCGTCTCCAAAACACTCTGTCAGCTCCTTTATCTCATGTATCTCAAGGGCCCTCACCTCCCCTTTTACCACGGCAGGGGCTGGAATGGCAGATGGAGCAACCTTCTTTGGAAGGTAGGACTGTCTTCCTCCGTGCATGAGCTGAACCCCGAACTTCACATCATAGGGTCTGACAGCTTCAACCATTTTCCTTAAAGATGGAATGCAGCCTTCATCAAAGAGAACCGGCAGATCCGGGAGTTCCTGGCCTCCGGGATGAACGCTGCCGCCCCCGACCAGCATCATGCCTACGCCACCCTTTGCCCGTTCAACAAAATACTCTGTCAACTGTTCTGTAACATAACAATTTTCATCCACGCCAAAGTTAATACTCATGGCAGACATAAGGAGGCGGTTTTTAACATCCATGGAACCAACCTGGATGGGACTGAAAAGATGGGAAAGATTATTCATTTATATATCCTCATTTTAAGATAATTTATATTTGCCGGTTTGCGCTTTCCATATTTTACATCCCGGTTTTTCGGAAATTTTATTCCCGAAAGTATAGTAAGGCGCATCATAAATGGGTCAAAAGTTTAGTCAGTAAATTCAAAACAAAATTGTTCTGAATACCGCTTATTCTTGCCCCTTCTATGCTGCGCTTCACTATAGTTTACACTTTTCCAAAAATTTGAACCATGATTAAAGGATTTAAAGATTAACATGATTAAAAGCCATCCTTCATTTGCCGCTTTACACTTTCTGAATCAATTTTCGCCTTTTGGGGGGCTTATTTCAAAAAAAGTGTCAACTACTTTTGGAATAATATGAAGGATGCCGATTAAAAATCAGGCAAATCTTTTAATCATGGTTCGGAAAAAGTGTAAACCTATAAATAAAAGATGCCAAGACGCTCAAACCATATAAAAAAATTCATTACTTATAAAAGCTTTTCTCGAAAATATCAAATTCTTCCTTGGTTATACCTTCCACTCCGGCTGGGCGGTGGACAGGATCATGGCAATCGGATCCCCCCGTCACAACAAGATCATGTTTTAATGCCCAGCCAAGGAGAATCTCCCTATGGGCCGCGATGTGACCTGGATAATGAATTTCAAGCCCCTTTATGCCGGCATCAAGGAAACGGGGCAGAAGCCTTTCAACGATTTCAAGGGGGGGCAGTACCTCCTTATAATGCCCCCCACCGGGAAAGGAGCCGGCAGCAGGATGGGCCAGTACGCTTAACACAGGAAAGCTTTTGATAAATGCCGCGGCAGTGTCAAGATCAATACCCGAAGGCAGATAAGCCGGACTGTCATTGCCTATTATTCCGTTGACCACATCAGGGTCTTTGATATCGTGCAACTCATTCAAGGCCAGGGCAAAATGACGGCGGGTAATGATGGGGCTGTACTGTGAAACCTCTCTAAAAGTCATATCCCTTAAAAGCATGGGAGTTTCCCCTTCAGGGCCGAAAGCCCGGTTGATTTCTTTTACCCGTGCCCGGACAAGGGCCTCTCCCCTGCCCTTTTGCAAGGTCCCGTCAAGGGCTGATTTGAAATCTGGCTCTTTGAGCAAATCCTTGGAAAAATAACAAAGCACATGGAGGGTTCCTGTGAAAAGAGGCTCCTTGAAACGCACGGACACCTCCACCCCGGGTATTACTTTAATTCCTGTTTTCAATCCTTCGGCAATGGCCCTGTCTAAGCCCTTGCCGGTATCGTGATCGGTTACTCCCAATGCTGAAATACCAAGTTCTTTTATCTGCCGGACAAGCTCTTCCGGCGTATAATCCCCATCAGATGCCGTGGTATGATTGTGAAGGTCTGCGTAAATCTTTCTTTTTATCATCTATTATTTCATCCTTTTAAAAATTATTCGGTTTTCTGGGCTTGGTTCTAACATCGACCCTTTGTCTGAATCAGGATAGCATCTTTCATGTTGCCTCAAAAGTAGTTGACACTTTTTTAAGGAAATTATAGGTTCTATTGACATTTCAGAATCACATCCAGAGAAATCAATATATTAACCTACTTTTCGCTTATTTTTATAACATGCTGTAATCAAAGATAAAATTGCTATGTGTTTTTTGCCAATAAATTTTTCACTATCAATAAAATCAGTGGGTTATAGAAAAATAAGCGAATAAAGGGTATTAAAGCTGCTTTAATAGCACTTAAGAGTCGTAAGTTTTCACATTTGCTACCACATATTGTGTTTTTAACTTCTTTAAAATACTATGTATGGTGGTCATTCAGAGACCTTATGACTGACGAGAATAGCAATAAGGGTAAAAAAATTAATAGAAATAGCTTAAAGGATCACTGGATAATACCCTATAAACTGAAATTTATTCCATAAATGCCATGAAAGAACTGATACTGACGGAAAAATTTTCCGTGGCAGCGGATTTTGCAAAGGCCCTGGGTGTAAAGAAAAAAACAGAAGGCTGTTTCAGGAATGAAAACCTTATCATAACCTGGGCTGTGGGGCATCTTGTGGAACTGTGGGAGCCGGAGGATTATGATCCAAAATTAAAAAAATGGCAGATGGACACCCTGCCCCTGATCCCTGAAAAATTCAAATATAAACCCATCAAAAAAACATTCAAGCAATTTAAAATCATAAAAACCCTCTTAAGGGAGCCAAATCTCTCCCGTGTTATTATTGCCACGGATGCGGGCAGAGAAGGGGAAGTCATAGCCAGGACCATCCTGCTGGAGTCAGGCTTTATTGATAAACAAAGGATTTTCAGATTCTGGACGAGCCAGGCCCTGGTGCCGGATGTGGTAAGAAAACACATGAACAACCTGCAGCCCATTACCTTTTATGACAGGCTATGGCGTGCAGGTTATTACAGGCAGGTCGCAGACTGGCTGGTGGGCATGAACTGCACCCGCATGATGACCCTGAGGCTCCATGGGGATCTGTTCTCTGTGGGGCGTGTTCAGACCGCGGTGCTTGCGCTGATTGTGGATAGAAAAAAGGAGCGGGAATCCTTTGTTCCTGAAACCTACTGGATACTCAAGATTATTTTTTCCGGAGACAAGGGAAAATGGACAGGCTCCTGGTTTAAGGCCAAAGAGACTCAACTGAAAAAAAAACAGGATATAGACAACCTCTATAATCGCCTCATTAAAGAAACCTCTCCAGGGGTGGTGCAATCCATAAAAAAAGAAAAAAAAAGCGAGCCTCCACCTTTTTTGTTTTCATTGACCGATCTGCAGCAGGAAGCCAATAAAAAATTCGGATTTCCAGCAAAAAAGACTTTGAATATTGCCCAGGGCCTTTATCAGGAAAAAAAATGCCTGTCCTACCCAAGAACAGACTCAAGGGTATTGGGCTCCCAGAACCTTGACATGGTAAAAGAGATTATTTCCAAACTAAAACCGGTCTATCATGAAATATTTGAAGCCGTTGATCCCCGGCAGGTATCTATTTCCAACAAAAGGGTTTTCAATGATGCCAAACTCACCGATCACCATGCCCTGATCCCCTTCAAGCCCATTCCGCCGGGAGCAGGCAGTGACGAGAACAAGGTATTTGATCTTGTAATGAGGCGGTTTGCAGCGGCCTTTCATCCAGACTGCCGCGTTGAAAATACCCATGTGATAACATTGTTTAGCAATGAAACCTTCCAGACCCGGGGCAGGGTAATCCTCATGCCTGGATGGCGAAGGGTGTATGAGGAAATCTCCGGGCCAAAAGAGTCCCTTGCGCTGATTCCGCCCCTGGTCAAGGGAGATACCGGCATTGCGGAAAAAATTCTTCCAGAGGAGAAACAGACCACGCCCCCGCCTGATTATACTGATTCTCTACTGCTGAAAGACATGACCAATCCAGGCAGGTATGTGGAGGAAAAAGAAATAAAAAAGCTCTACCGCGGCGATGTGGGCATAGGAACCCAGGCAACCCGTGCCCAGATCATGGAAACCCTTATATCCCGTGACTATGTTAATAGAAAGGGAAAAAAACTCATTGCAACACCAAAGGGAAGTCTGCTCATTGAAATGCTCAGAAAATGTCCAGTATCCTCGGTTTTGACCTCACCTGAAGAAACAGCCCGGTGGGAGATGAGCCTCAATGCCGTCGCCCTTGGAGAGACCACGGATGCAAAGTTCCTTGAGGGGATCAAAAAATTCGTGGCAGATTCCGTAAAAGAGCTTAAACTGACCCCCTTTGAATCAAATAATTTCAAGATAGATGTCCCGGCATCCACTGTCCTGGGAGCATGTCCTGCCTGCGGCGGCGATGTCCTGGAGAACCGCAGGGCCTATAGTTGCAGCAACATGGACTGCAAATTTGCCATATGGAAGAAAATTGCAGGAAAGATGATCTCCCCTGTCATGGCGTCCAATCTGCTGAAATATCGAAAATCAGGCCCCTTTAAGGGCTTTATATCAAAAAAGAAAAAACGTTTCTCGGCATCCCTCGTAATCCAGAACCTTGAGGGAGAATGGAAGGTCTCCTTTGATTTTGACAATTCCTGGAAAAAATCAGGCCCTGGCTCTGGAAACAAATGGGATGAACCCAGCAATAAAAGAAAGAAAAACGGCCAAGACAAGGCCAGGAGTAATTCTGAATCAAGTAATAATGAATCAATGGCAGGCAAAGAATCATCAGGCAAAAAACAAAGGCCGCCCCTGCCGCTGACAAAAGACCTTGCCTGCCCTTTATGCGGAGGAAAAATCATTGAGGGCAAAAAGGGATATGGCTGCTCCAACTGGCGGCCTGAAGACGGGGGTTGCCTCTTTGTAATCTGGCAGGAGATTTGCGGCAAAAAGCTGACTGTAAAAAATATCGAGGCCCTCGTATCCGGCAAGACTACACGGCCCTATGTGTTTAAATCAGCCTCCGGAGATAAATTTAAAGCAAAGCTTAAAATGACCCAGGAAGATAAAACCCACTTTATCATTGAAGTTCTACCGGAAAAAGAGTATGAGAAAGTTCCTGTTTTAAAGATTTCCTGTGCCCGTTTGATTAGAAATCCCTAAGGACAGATTCCATATCTACCCCGATTTCCATTTCTGAGCTTGCTGGTAAGTTGAAAAAACCCTGATCGGCCCGTGGCCGTTATCAAAAATGATGAATAAAATGGAGCGGTGAACTGAAAAATTCAATCACGGCAAAGCAGCATGATGTTAAATTTATAGCCCTTGGTGCACGGCTTAAAAATTGCGCCAGGGTCAGGACTCTTGGATTAAAACCCAATTTTTCGGATTACTCAAAGGAGGAGAGAACTCTTATCCTTGAGGCTGATAAAGTATACTATCCAACGGCCTTTTATTCTGATCTGTTCAATACAATGGGTAAACAGACCTTTCCAAGCCATAATAACTATAAATATGCCCAGGACAAAATCCGGCAGACAGCCATTTTTCAAATGCTGGATATTCCCCATCCTGAAACCCGCGTGTTTTACGGAAAAAGTCAACAAAAAAAAATTACCGTCTATTTTGAGTTTCCCTTTATCGCAAAACAGGCAAGAGGCTCTTCCATGGGACAAGGCGTTTTTCTGATTCATGATACAAAAGAGCTGGAAGCTTACATAGCAAACTGCCCGGGGCCTGCCTACATTCAAGAATATTATCCCATTGACCGGGACATGCGTATTATTATCATCGGCAAACAAATTGCCCTTGCCTACTGGAGGGTTGCCCAGCCCGGAGAATTCAGGACAAATGTTCACCAGGGCGGACAAATAAGGTTCGATCCCCTTCCCATGGAGGCCCTGGATCTTGCCCTTAACACGGCAAAACTATGTGGATGGGATGATGTAGGTATCGATATCATCGAGCATGAGGGTAGGTTTTCAATACTTGAGGCTAATGTAAAATATGGAAGACAGGGTTTTAAGACGGCAGGAATTGATTACAAACAATACCTTGAAAACCTTTTAATCAATGGCAAAATATAATAATGGAAATTCAAATGATCTATCGTAGAGAAAACCACCGGACTCCCTATATGAAGACTGTTGGAATGATGGAAAATCATTCCGTCCGAAAAATACGGATATCTTGCCTCCCACAACAGTTTAACTGCTTTTCATGGGCCCGACAGCTTTTTCAACAGCCTCAACAATCTCACCGCTTCTGAGCACCGCCACCATTGCTTCAATATCCCTGTAAAGCTCCCTGTCCTTATCAAGATAAGGCACATGGCGCCGGATTACCTCATAGGCCACACGGGTTCCAAGCCCCCCGGACATGGGATTTTTTTCAGTAATCAGATCATAGGCCTGGGCAGCACACAAAAGCTCAATGGCAACAACGTTTTCAACATTTTCAAGGATTGCACGGCTCTGGCGCATGGCAATGGTACCCATGCTTACATGATCTTCCTTGTTGGCGGAAGTAGGAATGGAATCCACACAGGCAGGATGGGCTAAAACCTTGTTCTCAGAAACCAGTGCTGCCGCAGCATACTGGGCGATCATGTAACCGGAGTTTACCCCTCCGTTTTTCACTAAGAAGGCCGGCAGATCACTTAATTGGGGATTAACAAGACGCTCTATCCTGCGTTCTGAAACACTGCCAAGTTCTGCAATCCCCATGGATAGATAATCAGCAGCCATGGCAACGGGCTGGCCATGGAAATTGCCTCCAAGACGCACCTCTTGTGTATCTGAAAAAATAAGAGGATTAGTAGTTGTGGAATTGATTTCAATATCAATAACCCGCATGGCATGGGCCACGGCATCTTTGCTGGCGCCATGAATCTGGGGAGAACAGCGCAGGGTATAAGCATCTTGCACCCTGGCGCATCCCAGGTGGGACTCAATGATGGCGCTCTCTTGAATCAATCTCAAAATATTGTCTGCCGTGGCGATCTGTCCCGGATGGGGGCGAACCTGATGAATTCTTGGGTCAAATTCAGAATTGGTCCCCATAAGAACTTCCAGGCTCATGGCACAGGCAATATCAGCAGTCTTGGATAGCTGCAGGGCATCATTTACCACCAATACCCCGATGGCGGTCATAACCTGGGTTCCGTTAATCAGCGCAAGACCTTCTCCTCCCTCCAATATCAGAGGCTTAAGGCCGATCCGGCGTAACACTTCGCCTCCGGGCAGGCGTTTTCCTTTATAAAAAGCCTCTCCACGGCCGATCAATACCAAACCCAGGTGGGCGGTGGGAGCCAGATCCCCGCTGGAGCCCACGGAACCTTTTTCAGGAATAACGGGCGTAACTCCTTTATTCAGCAGGGTAAGCATATGACGGATGGTTTCCATGCGGCAGCCCGAATATCCCAGGGAAAGGTCATGCACCCTCAATGCCATTATGGCTCGCGCCACTTCCCGGGGCAAAGGATTGCCCATACCTGCCGCATGGCTCATCAAAATATTTTGCTGAAGCCTTCGGGTTTCCCGCTCAGGTATGGTGACATTACAAAGGGCACCGAAACCTGTGGTAATGCCGTAAATAACCTTTTTTTCAGCTATCCATCTGCGAATCAGAGCACTGGTCTTCTCCACCCTTGCCTCACCTTGTGAAGAAAAATCCACCAAAGCGTTGTATCGGGCAATCGCAACCAGATCATCATTTGTAATTCTCTCTTTATCAAGGAAAATGGTCATCTTAAGCTCTCCTGCCAAAACAATATATCGCAAATTTTATCACAGCATAAGTGTAAACCGGGAAATAAAAGATGCCAAAATCACCATATAATCAACAACTCAAATATGATCGAAAATGTCAATGAAAAAAATAAAATAATAAATAACTTATCAGCTCATGAGCCAATTTTTTTGTTTGGAGATATTATAAAATAATGATATTGAAGGATAATCATGAAAAAAAAAATAATAGCCATATGCGGGCCCACCGGAGTAGGTAAAACAGGTTTTGCAATTCATCTTGCCAAGGCCTTTGATGGTGAGATCATCGGCGCGGATTCCATGCAGATATATAAATTCATGGACATCGGCACCGCAAAGCCTGACGAACATGAACGATCCATGGCGCCCCACCATCTTATTGACTTCATTGATCCTGGGGACACCTTTGATGCTGCAAGATATGCAAAAACAGCCGCCTATACAGTCGAGACCATAGCGGGCAGGGGAAGGCTGCCCATTGTGGCAGGGGGTACGGGTTTTTACATCAAAGCCCTTATATATGGTCTTTTCAAGGGCCATAAGCCGGATCAGCTCATGCTTGAAGCTCTTGAACAGGAAAAAAAGGAAAAAGGCTCCCATGGGCTGTATGAACGCCTAAAAAGCCTCGATCCTGAGACAGCTACCCGTCTGCATCCCAATGATGGATTCAGAATTATCAGGGCATTGGAGGTAATTTCTTCCACGGGCAGTAGCATAACAACTCTCCAGAAGCAGCATGGTTTTCTTGATGAGTGTTATACTACGCTCAAAATCGGTCTTAAAATGGAAAGGGAAAAACTTTATGCCAGAATTGACAAACGGGTAGATATTATGATGGAACAGGGGCTTATTAATGAGGTGAAAAAATTAAATCAAATGGGTTATCACTGCGGTTTGAAGCCGATGAAATCCATAGGATACCGCCATATCTGTGATTATCTTAAAGGATCTGTTACATGGGATGAGACCCTGCGTCTTCTTAAGAGGGATACAAGGCGTTATGCCAAACGCCAGTTTACCTGGTTCAGAAAAGAAACAGATATAATCTGGCTTGAGCCTTGGGAAACAAAAAAAGCAGAACAGCTCGTTTGTCAATTTTTAAATGAGGTATCCTTAAAAACTAACGGTTCGATCATTTTTGCATAACTTATTGAATTTATTCACATGAAAAAGCTGACTTCTAAAAAATTAGAGTTGTATTTTGCTTAAATTACAGCGCCTTATGAGATCAATCGAACCGAGGGTAAAAACACATCAAAGATAGTTTGTACTTAAAAAAACTGGGATAGGAAAAAATGTCAAATAAACCAATGAAAAATTTATTGCTGCATTTAATCATGCTTTGCCTTACTCTACTTTTCTTGGGAGGCTGTCAGCTATCAAGGCCGGCAAGGCCCTCTGCCGGAAAAGATACCCCTTCTGCTTCGGACCTGAAACCTGTAACACAACTGCCCGTGAAAGCCCATCTCAGGAAAATAGAGGCCAGGGCAGATGAGCTGGCAGCCTCCGGCAGCATCAAACAGGCCCTGAATAAATACAATTATTTGATTCCCCGAGTGCCTGAAAGCGTAAGTGCTGGTATCATCAACAAAATAGAAGCTGTACTTCCCCTGCTTGAGGTTCAGGACGTTGAAAAAATATTAAAATCCGATAAAAATGCCATACCTGAATCCATACTTCTATACCGGCTTGGCATTGCCCATGCTTCAAAAGGCGATTATGACCGTTCCCGGCAGTTTCTTTCAGAATTTCTTGATAAATACCCCGCCGCTAAAGATGCTGGCGATGCTGAGGATATCCTGCGGGCCATTGAACAGAAAATCACTCAAAAAACTACCATGGATAAAACCACCATCGGCTGCATCCTGCCCCTGTCCGGAAGATTCGGTGTTTTCGGCCAGAGGGCATTAAAGGGAGTTCAGTTGGCATTGATGGATATTTCTGCGGAAAATAAAAACAAAATACGTATTCTTGTAAAGGACAGTGAATCAGATAATGAACGATCCGCTGCCTGCGTCCGGGAGCTTATTTCAGATAATGTATCGGCTATTGCAGGACCCATGGTGACTGCAAAAGCTGCTGCACAAGAGGCACAGAAAAACGGGATTCCAATGGTTGTGATGACTCAGAAAAACGGGGTTATAGAAACGGGAGATTATATTTTTGTCAATTTTTTGACCCCTGATGTACAGGTTGAGGCTCTGGTTTCCCATGCTGTACGACATCTCAATGTTAATCGTTTTGCCATTATGTATCCCGATGATAGATATGGAAAAAAATACATGAATCTGTACTGGGATATTGTAAAAAATATGGGAGGAGAGCTTGATTCAATAGAATCCTATGACGGCAAGCAGACGGATTTTTCAAACATTATAGAAAAGCTCGTTTCCGCATGGAATCCCTCATCTAACCTTTCCGGTTCTCCATACGGGGCCCTGTTCATTCCAGATTCTCCATCCAAGGTAAGCCTTATCCTTCCCCAGTTGGTTTATAATGAAATTGGTAATATATATCTTCTTGGAACGAATATCTGGCACAGTGATGTCCTCTTGAAGAATGCAGCAGATTATGCCCAGAATGCCGTTATCACAGATGGTTATTTTCCCGGAAGCCTGAAAGATGAACCTGCTCGTTTTGCAAAAAAATTTCAGGCAGCCTATGGCAGTGATCCGGGTTTTATCGAGGCAATAGCCTATGATACGGTCTCCATCCTGATTAAAACATCCATGGAACCGTCTGTGGAATCAAGGCAGACTCTAAAAGAGGCCCTGGCCGGGCAGAGAATATTTAACGGAGTTACTGGAAAAACAATGTTTGAGGCGTCTGGAAAGCCCCATAAGGAGCTTTTTTTCATCACCGTTAAAAACAGAATATTTGTAGAACTCGATCAATCCCCTGTAAGCGAGCCCTGACCAGTTGCTTCCAGAACCGACTGCCACAGTTTTCCATGGGGATCCACGGTTTTCTTTTTTCCTGCCGAGGCCTCCATGGGAATATGAACGTAAATGTTGTTCCAGTGGCTGATCATAAGTTTTGTTTTGCCTGCCATACCGGCATGGACGGCGTTTCTGCCCAGGAAACCGCAGTATACGCTGTCGTTTGCATTGGCAGGAAGGCTTCTTATCATATAGCTGGGATCAATATATTTAAGGGTTATGGGAATGTTCTTTTCTTTGAACCACCTGGTTATTTCATTTTTTAAAAATATGCCGATGTCCTTGAGCTTAATATTTCCAGATGGATCATATTCTGTTTTTTTGTCTTCAAAGAACTCCTGGCCTGCCCCCTCTGCCACGACGATGACCGCATGTTTTCTATGTAAAATCCTTGTTTCAAGGGCATTAAAGAAACCGTTTTCTCCATAAAGATCCACTTTGATTTCAGGAATCAGAACAAAGTTTGCATCCTGCTGGGCAAGCGCGGCCGTGGCTGCAAGAAATCCGGCATGACGCCCCATGAGCTTTATCAGCCCTATGCCGTTGGGATAGCCCGCAGCTTCATTGTGGGCACCTTTTATGGCGCTGGTGGCAATGTCCACGGCAGAATCGAATCCAAAGGTTTTGGATACCAGATAAATATCATTATCAATGGTTTTAGGTACTACAATAACGCTGATCTTCAGTTTTCTCTCGTTGATCTTGTCGGCAATTTTGTTTGCAGCCACCAGAGTGCCGTCTCCTCCCACCATGAACAAAATACCTATGCTCATCCTCTCAAGACAGTCCACCACATCATCTATATTCTGGGTTCCCCTGGATGAACCAAGGATGGTTCCGCCCATGTCAAGAATTTTTGATACAGATTCCGAGGTCAGCTCCATGATGTCGTGGCCGTATTCCGGGATAAATCCCTGTAAGCCGTAGCGGATGCCGTAGATGTTTTGCACACCATAACAATGAAGGAGTTCAAGCACCACGGAACGTATAATATCATTTAATCCAGGACATAGTCCTCCACAGGTTACAATGGCGCATTTGAGTTTGCTTGGGTCAAAATAAATTTTTCCCCTTGGGCCTGCTTTTTCAAATCCTGGTATGTCCACGCCATTTTTTATTAAAGCTGTTATTTTGCTTTTATCAATGGTGCTGACAACAAGATCATCATCTGAGACAAACCGACTGGTGTATCCTCCCTTGATTCTTACACTCAGGGGAGAATTGATTTTTGGCGTTCCCAGGCATTGTATCTCAGTGATCAGATTTTCAATGTTCATGTAATTCTCCTTAATATCAACTGCTGAAGTTAAATGCACCCTTACCGAGTATGTCATGGAGGTGAAGAACTCCCTGGAGTTTTTTTTCACCATTTACCACGGGCAGTACGGTGATCTGGTGCTTTTCCATAAGATTCAGGGCATCGTACAGTGGAGATTCAGGCATTATCACATGGGGATGGCGGGTCATGATTTCATCTGCATTCTGGTAATCAAAGTTATTTTTTTTCTGAGCTATACAATGCCTGATATCACCATCTGTGATTATACCTTCAAGCTGTCTGGTCTTTTCATCAACGATGAAAACCGCACCAAGACGAAATTTTTCCATTACATCAAGGGCATGGTTCATGGGAGTGCCAAGGGGCACATGGGGAACAGCAGGCCCTGAAAACATTATTTCTCCAACCATGCAGGAGAGGCGTTTTCCCAGTGCCCCCCCAGGATGAGATCTTTTGAAATCATTTTTGTTAAAATGTTTTTTGCTTATAAGTACCACGGCCAGGGCATCTCCCATGGCAAGCTGGGCAGTGGTGCTGCAGGTTGGGGCAAGCCCAAGAGGACAGGCCTCTTTTTCCACACCGGTATCAATAATAAGGTCACAAAGTTTTGCCATGGATGAATTCAAGTTCCCTGTAAAGGCTATCATGGTGCATCCAAGCTTTTTTATGGAGGGCATAAGAATGTTGAGTTCTTGAGTTTCTCCACTGTTGGAAATAGCTATAAACACATCTTTTTTCGTTACCATGCCTAAATCTCCATGCATGGCCTCAACAGGATGGAGAAACATGGCATTGGTGCCGGTGCTGGTAAGGGTTGCTACAATTTTTCTTGCAATAAGGCCTGATTTCCCGATTCCGGATATGATAACCCTGCCCGTGGACAGGCATATTACTTCAACCGCTTTTTCAAAATCAAGCCCGATTTTATCGGTTAGGTGAAGGATGCTCTGGGCTTCCTGTTTTAAAACATTTATAGCCTCTTTGATTACCATAATTTTATGTTTTTCTTTGGTTAAGTCTTTATTGTTCATGGTTGTTGATTATTCTCGCAAATCAATGATCAACATTATTCAAAACTTCTCTGGTTTTAATGGATAGCTCTTTTTTGGATAATGGTTTTGGTATGAAGCAGACAACCCTGCAAGCTTATGATATTCCCGCAGAAAATCAAATGCATGGTCATCTGAACAGATAATTGCATCAAATTTAGAATTAGCGTATTTAAATGAATAAAACTCATAAAGTTTTTTCTTAAAGGCAGCATTGTATTTAACCGCCTTAGTGTCCATATACTCCACTCTCAGGTCATAATTAAAATCCTCGGCCCTGAGACCAGATTCTACAGCTTCAACAATACCGTCGACCCAATGAAAACCTTTATGATAGGAATTTAAAACAAGTATTTTAACCACCCTCACATTTTCAGCATAGGGCCGGCCGGGCAGGGATAAGAACAAACATATTCCGATTAATAATGACAGGGTCTTATTTGACATTTTTAAGATATCTTTCAATATTATAAACTTCTGAAACCCGCAGAAACCCAGCTTTTCAGGAAAATTTTTCTCCTTTGATGGACATTATAAACTGTCGAACCCTCAGGTTACAGCACCGGGCAGTATAAACGGGTTATTTGATAAGGATTGAATTTCTCACCTTATTTAGTAAGAATTCTGAGATTATTCAGCAGCCGTTAAGGGATCAAACCTAAAATCCAAGAAGCTGCATATATCTGCACTATACTTGAATCCTGAAAAAATTAACAGCTTTTTTGGACATCCTTCATTTCCCGGTTTTTAATTTCTTTGAGGTGCTGGGAGCATTTAACACGAATCTAAAAACTGGTAGTCCATAACTGATAGTGGTGGAGTATGTATCAAGTATCTATAAATAAAGAGTGTTAGACTGCCAAGCCATTACATATTTAGCACTACCTAAAAACTTAAGGGATTCCCAGATATTTTTTGGCATAAGGGCTGTATTTCTTATCCTCCCTGTTAATATGATTCAGCCACCATTCCTTCAAAAAAGACAATGCAAGGTGGGGATCCTGGAGTGATAACGCCTCACTGGCGATTGTTTTAGTTCTTTTCATCAATTCACTATGCAGCATAAGATGGTTTTCAATGTCTGGAAACCCTGATTCTTTGATTAAAGTTTCTTCTGTCTTAAAATGAATAAAGGTGTATTGTTCCAGGATGTTTAATGTTGGTTTTAATGCGTTGAGTCCTTGTCCCTCCTGAATAAAATAATAAAATGAATTAATTGTTGTCACAATTCCTCTGTGCTGCTCGTCAATTATTGGAATTCCGACATTATTTTTGTTGCTCCATAAGATATACAGCATACTGTTTCTCCAAATTTGTGGGCAGCCCTTGCAGAGATTAGAGCTGCTTTTTTCCCCTTCCGTGTCAAATTTAATATATTTTATTAGGAAATATCTATAATGGCCTGTTTTTAAAAGACTTTCATTTTTTCGATTGTGGCGGTGAACCGCCATGTTTGTTTATATGAAAGTCTCCGTAAACGGCGGATGACTTTCATGGTTCGTTGTGGGCAGAACCGGGTAAAAACCCTGGGCTGCCCATGGCAGTTTATATGAAAGTCTCCGTAAGAGGTTGTTTTTCAAAAGACTTTCAATTTTCGTTGTGGCCGGGTAAAAAATATGCTCCGGCCATGCCGGTTTATATATATGGAATCCACCCCGACATTCATTAAATTCAGAGGACTTATGACTAATGAGAATATGAGAACATAAAGATTAATTTTCAGACTTGGCCTCATCCAGGCTTTTTCGGATGATTTTGGCTAAATCAGCCTTCACAACTGGCTTATAAGCAAACCCCTTAATGGCAATTTCAGTTACCAATTTTTCCGATCTTACTCTATCCGGCACACAAAATAATCGGAATATCCGGCCGAATTTTCATCATCTCGGCCGCAAAAACGTCACCTGTCATGTTAGTCATGGTCATGTCGGTAATGACTAAATCGAAGTCTTTCGGTTTTGATCTGAATAGCTAAAAAGCTTCCACACTGCTTGTACGGGTCGTTACCGAATACCCAAGTTCTTCTAAATTGCGAGCGCCCATTTTGGCGATTGGAGCTTCATCATCAACAGACAGGATGTTTTCAGTTCCTGAATGCAGGTCTTCAGGCTCGTAGGCTCGATAGGCTCCGCGTTTTTTTGTAATGGGCAAATATATTGAAAACGTGGTCCCTTGACCAAGCTGGCTGCTGACGATTATTTTGCCATGGTAACTCTCTACAATACCGTGGACCACGGCTAATCCCATGCCGGTACCTTCGCCAAGCTCTTTAGTAGTTAAATAAGGTTCAAATATTTTTTTCAAGATTTTCGGCTCGATTCCCGAACCCGTGTCTGAGACTTCAATTTTTATATATTCACCCTGTCTTGAATCTACCATTTCCTTGCCTAAATTGGAATCAACCGCGATATCATTCAAACAAACTGTAAGAATATCTCCGTCTTTTTCCATGGAATAGACTGCATTCATGCATAGATTCATCATTATCTGATGAACCTGTGTCGGGCTGTCCATAATGAGGGAATCAGTCCTGATGTTTTGTTTAATTTCAATCGTTGTGGGGGTGAGCTAAAAGATATTTTTTAAATTAATTCTTTGTTTTTTCAAATAGTTATATTTTAAAAAAAACACCGCATCTTTTTATAAATTTTATTAAAAATCAAATAGTTACAATGAGTTTGCATTTTTTAGGTATAATCTAAGTTTTCGACAATAACTACCAGCGATTCGATTGTTTTTGCATAACTTATTGAATTTATTAATATAAAAAAACTAACCTCTAAAAAATTAGAGTTAAATTTCATTTAGATTACAGCGCGTTATGAGATCAATCGAACCGTGGGTAACTTAAAAAAAACAAAAAATCAAAATGTCGGCATACTTCAAAAGTAGTTTACATTTTTTAAGCGGGCACCAGAAATGGGAAGATTGATTCAGAAATTACAAACCGGGAAATGAAGGGTCGTGGAAGGAGCTATTTTACCTTAAAATTGGCACTTATTTTAAAGACATCTGTGGCAGGGAGGTTAAGTATATCTGTTACCCCTGTTTTTTTTGAAATAGCATCAAGGTGATCCTGAATAATTTCCTGGGATTCTGCGATAAAAGTAAACCAAATATTGTAAAGGTGATCCTCCCTCATATAGTTATGTGTCACACCTGGATAACTGTTTACGGTTTTTGTGAAAACATCGATTTTTTCATCAGGTACGCTGGCAGCACACAGGGTGCTTTGAAATCCAAGTTTGCCTGGGCCGAAATTACCGCCTATCCGCCTGATGATCCCTCTGTCCTTTAAATCTTTGATCCTTGAAATAACCTCGTTTTCCGTCATTCCAAGTTCCTTGGCAATGATTTTATAGGGTCTTGAATCAATGGGAAAAGAGGTCTGAATCCGATTTATTATTCTTTTATCTGTATCATCAATAAGGGCCATGCTCATAACTTTCTATGCGCCAATAAAAAATCTGAAATCCCAATAATAAAAATAAGGGGCGGGAATACTGAATAAAAAAAGGCCCTGCACCAAATGCAGAGCCTTTTTAAATCAAAAAACTGTCAGTGCATTAAAAATTATACACAACCGGTCGGTTTCGGAAGTCCGGCCATCTTGCAGGCACCTTTACCAGGTCCTGAGGGAAACAGCTCATAGATGTGTTTCAGTTTGAACTTGGTAAGCTTAGAAAGAACACGTACCATGGGAGCAATACCGTTTTTCTCATAATAGTCCTGGAGAACATTTACAACTTTCCAATGCTCATCATTGAGTTCATCAATACCTTCTTGTTGCCTTACATACTCAACCCAGTCTTTGGTAAAACTCTTATAGTCAAGCAGAAATCCATCTTCATCGATTTCAAAGGTTGTTCCATTCATTTCTACTGTTGCCATTAAACTTCCTCCTGTAAAAAGATTAATTTTCTATCGTTAATTCTTGCCGTCTTATCTTTAGAATTTACATTTTTTAGATTAACTCACCCTGATTCCATTGTCAATATTTAGATGAGCAGTACCAAAAAATTAAATTCTAATAATTCTGTGATATGTTGATCATTTCTTAACACCTGACATCCTTAATTTCCAACTCCATGGTCTTTAAGTGATACTCCACAGGGCAAGCCCCGTGGATTCAAACGAAGTTTAGTCAAACAGCTCTTATTCGTTTAGGGTATGCCACAATACCCATGATCTGCTCAACAATGATAAACTGTATTGCAGTTACTTTTCATAAATTATTTCACCAATTCATCTCCGCAGTAAGCGGACTGGGTTTTCTTGGAGTTCCCTATAACCAAGGCCATGAGTTTTAAAAAATACCGCTTCTGAGAAATTATGAAGATGGTTTTAACACCGGCCATTATAGGGCCGGTGCCTTGATCGGCAACCACGGTGTATTGTCCCTACAAATAATAGCCCAAACTGAAATCAAGCCCTAAATTATGAAGGATGTCGATCATTTTGAGCTATAATTCTTTTAGTAACAATCTTCTTTTCACTCAATTGTAGCCTTTTGTTTGCCACAATGGAGATTGAAAGTCAAGTCATTGAATCACCTGTAGTTGATTTTATGTATTTTTCCTAATATTCCCTTGGGGTGCGGTTCAGTTCCTCCAGGGTAAAAACCGGGCCGTCCTTGCATACTAATTCCTTTCCGATGTTGCACCGGCCGCACATGCCGATGCCGCATTTCATCCTGTTTTCAAGGGACATGATGATCTGGTGCTGCTTGTATCCAAGGCTTTCTAAGGCCGGCTGGGTAAACTTTATCATGATGGGGGGCCCGCAGATAATGGCATAGGTATTCGGGTCAGCCTTGGGTGCCTTTTCTCCCACAATGGTGGGTACAAAGCCCACATGATATTTCCAGTCCGGGTCATCTGTTCCGTCAACGGTGATGTGCATGTTAATGTCATCCCGCTGTTCCCACTCAAAGAGTTCATCCCGGTAGAGCAGCATTCCGGGGGATCTTGCACCGTAAACCACGTCAATATTGCCGAAATTCCCCCTATTGGCAGGATCCAGCATGTATATTATGGAGGCCCTAAGGGTTGTAAAGGCAAACCCGCCGCCGATGATGACAAGATTCTTACCCTTTAATTTTTCCCAGGGATACCAGTTTCCAAGGGGGCCCCTTATGCCCATGATGTCACCGGCCTTCATGTTGTGAAGATATGAGGTGACCACACCGGTTTTGAAAACCGTGAACTTTACATATCCTTTTTCCGTGGGTGAGGAGGCAATTCCAATGGGAATCTCTCCCTTGCCCGGGATGGAGAGTTCGGCAAACTGACCTGCATGGTGGTTGAATTTTTCTTCATCCGCTTTATTAAGAAAAACAAACTTAAATGTTTTAAGTGACTTATCTTCAGTTGCAATCTGAATCTCATCGATGCGAACCGGATAAGGTATATAGGGATTATCCATTTTTCCTCCTCCTAATTCTTAGGTTCGTACGAGTTCATGGCATTGCATACCTGACGGATATCAATATTCACGGGGCAGGACGTAACGCATCTGCCGCAGCCTACACACATGGTGCCCTGATCATATTTATCCAAGAAATATTTCAACTTGTGCATAAAACGCTGCCGAACCCGCTGGATTTTTTCTCCACGTGGGTTGTGTCCTGAACCATGGAGTGTAAAAAGAGGAAACATGCAGGAATCCCAGTTACGCATCCTTACCGCATTATTACCCTTTGTCTCATCCTGAATATCAAAACACCAGCAGGTAGGGCATACAAAGGTGCAGGTTCCGCAGTTGATGCAGGGAAACGCGAAATCCTCCCAAAAGGGTGCCTGGTGAAGATCCAGCAGGGGTTTATCCTTGAGATTTTTTGTTGACACCTTTGTCTTGATGCTGTTTTCAGCTTTTTCTTTCATGGCCTGGATTTTTTCCGGGGCATTTTTATCGGCCTCTTCATTGAATCCCGCGGCATCCATGAATGATATGCCCTTTGGTGTGAGTACCTTTGCAAGATACTCTTTGTCACAGTCCACCATGAGCACGTCTAACCCCTCTTCATCAAAGGGGCCCGAACCCATGGCAGTGCTGAAATCATGCACCGAAGGATTGTTTATGGCAAGCCCGATAAAGGTGGTTGCCTCATAGGCGTCACACCAGTAGGGATCCCTGTATTCCTTAGTGTCAAAGTTGAGTTTAACCAACTCCTTTGCACGGGCGTCAAAGGGCCTGATGGCTATGAGCGCGCGGGGAGAAGAGTCCTTTTCCACGGGTTTCATAATATGGTGGTCTTCCCGGGATTCATCCAAGGAAGCAAACAGCATTTTTTCCGTCTGGGGAAACAGAACCGATTTTGGAGACAGAACTGTTTCAGTGCATTCCATATCTGGAAAGACATCTTTTTCAAGGGGACCGAAAACAGTATTCTTACCGGTTTTAACGGGGCCGAAAAGCTGATAGGATTCCCTGGTTTGATCTAATCCCCTGGTCCAGTCTTTTTTATCAATCTTTATGACTTTCATATGAGTGCCCTTTTTATTACTTGATGAATTCATTGGGATCATCAGGGTTAAATGTATCTAAGGGCGGGCGCTTGTCTATGTCCATCCCTGCCTCCCATCCATAGATTTCCACACAATCCCTGTTCAGCTTTCTTGTAAAGGCCCGGACATGGATGCCCATGGGGCAGGCTGATTCACAGGCACCGCAGTCCGTGCATCGTCCTGCGCAATGATAGGCCCGCAGGAAATGAAAGGTCTTGATGTCAGTTTCATCCTGGCCCTTGCCCACCCACTGGGGGGCTGATTCATCCACAAAACATGTGGGGCAGTAGCACAAAGGGCAAGCATTTCTGCAGGCATAACAGCGGATGCAGTCTTTTAAAAGATCATCAAAATAATTCCATTTTGCATCGGCATCCAAGGCCTCGATCTCTTTCACATCGGCAAAGGGATCATCAAGCACCTGTTCCTGGACTTCATCCGAGGCAAGGACATCATATATCACGGGATTTCTATGGGTACACCAGGCGCAGTTATCCCGCAGATGATCTTCCACTTCCACCTTAACCTCTGCATGGGCTGAGGAAGCTGTAATGGTGCTGCCTTTTTGGGAGCTGGATATAACCTCATCATCAAAGAGCACCTCAATAGTCTTCTTGTCAACCATTCCCCTGCAGGGCACGCCTATGATATAGAGTTGATCCCTTGTAATCTTGTTTTCAACGATGTGATTTACTATGTTTCTTGAATCACACCCCTTGGCTATGATGCCTATTTTTTCTTTTCTCCCGGTTATGAAATTGGCAAGGTTCATGGTACAGTTGCTGTTCCATATGAACTCCTCTGCCTGGTCCGGGGTTCTTGCTATGTAAGGGCTTGTGGCCATGGGGATGGTTCCTTCCCTGTACCCGATGACCATGTCAACTTTGCCGTCTCTCAGGAGGTCCGAGGCAAGTTCCCTTATTTTTTCAGTTAATTGTTCCATGTAACTTACCCCTTAAATCTGATTTTTGACAAATTTAGTATTGGGTCCAAGCGCCTGTACAGCCTTGGTGACATCCTTTGCCACAGCGGCAAACTTGGTCGCCTCTGCAGAGGATATCCAGGAGAAATGCACCCTGTCCCGTTCCATACCCATGTGTTCCAGGAGGTTGCCCATCAACGCGAATTTTCTTCTTGCATAGTAATTACCTTCCAGGTAATGGCATTCACCGGGATGTCAACCGGAAACCCATACACCGTCGGCTCCCTCCCTGAATGCCGAAAGTATGAACTTGGGACTCATTCTGCCGGTACAGGGTATTCGTATGACGCGTATATCTTCCGGGTACTGCATTCTGCTGACACCGGCAAGATCCGCGGCACCGTAGCTGCACCAGTTACACAGAAAACTGACAATTTTAGTTTTTTTATCTTCTGCCATATTTGTTTCTCCTCTTAAACAGCCTCATCAAGGGCGAATATCTGGGCAAATATCTGATTGTTGTCAAATCCTTTAAGGTGAAGCGCTCCTGATCTGCAGGACGCAACACAGAGCCCGCATCCCTTGCAGAGGACAGGGTTGATCTCGGCCTTGCCTGCAAATCTGCCCTCAGCAATGAAAGAAGGAGCGGAATAGGGACAGATGGATACACATACCCCGCAGGAGCTGCAATACATTGGGTCGACATTTGCGACGGTTCCACTGGTGTGAACCGTTTCCCTGGCAAGCAGGGTGACGGCTCTGGAGGCCGCGGCCTGGCCATGGGCTATGGCTTCATCTATGGGTTTGGGATAATGGGCAAGTCCGCACAGGAATACACCGTCCGTGGCAAACTCAGAGGGACCAAGCTTTGCGTGTTTTTCCACAAAGAATCCATCTTCATTAAGGGGTACTTTAAAAAAGTTGGCAAGTATCTCATCCCGGTTGGGAACGATGGCCGATGCAAGGGTCAAGACATCCGCCTGTATTTCCATGGGAAGGTTCAGTATATGATCTTTTACAGTTACAAGGAGTTTACCGTCCTGTAGGGATACGACAGGCTTTGCGTCAACCTGGTAGCGGATGAAGATGACACCAGCCTCCCTGGCCTTCTGGTAGATGTATTCTCGCTCCCCATAGGTTCTGATGTCCCTGTAGAGAATATATACATTGGTGTCTGGTTTGCGTTTTTTCAGCTCCAGGGCACTGTCGATGGAGTGGGTGCAGCACACCCTTGAACAATAGGGACGGTCAGGCTCCCTTGAGCCCACACATTGGATGAATACGGCACAGTCCACATCGGAAAGGGAAGGATCATTATCTATGAATTTTCTGTCAAGCTCCAGGCTTGTAAGTACCCTCGGATCTTTCCCGTACAGGTACTCCGAAGGTTTGTACTCATGCGCGCCCGTGGCAAGTACGGCTACCCCGTGTTCGATCTCCTCCCGGGTTTCACCGCTCTTTAACATGGATTTAAAGTTCCCCACAAATCCTTCAACAGCTCCCAGCTCCGTGTTCATGTGCAGGTGAATCTTTTCGTCCGCCTTTACTTGAGCTACCATTTCGGCAAGCTTTTTCTGAATGTCTTCCCCCTGGAAGGTGTGATACAGATGGTTTGCCTGGCCTCCAAGGGTAGAACTCTTCTCAAGGAGATGTACCTCATATCCCTGTCCTGCAAGGTTTTTTGCAGCAGTCATGCCGGAGATGCCGCCGCCTATAACCATGGCGGTCTGGTGTACCTGAAGCTCTGCCTCCTGAAGCGGTTCCATGAGAGCTACCTTGGACACGGACATGCGGATCAGATCCTTTGCCTTCAGGGTGGCCAGATCAGGGTTGTTTTTGTGAACCCAGGAGTCCTGGTTTCTGATGTTGGTCATCTCAAAAAGATACTTGTTAAGCCCGGCACTGATCATTGTTTCCTGGAAAAGGGGCTCATGGGTTTTAGGTGTACAGGCCGCAACCACTATGCGGTTTAGGTTGTGCTCCCTGATCTGTTCCACCATGGTATCCTGGGTGTCCTGGGAACAGGTATAAAGGTTGTCCGTGCAGTACTCAACATAGGGAAGGGTCGAAGCATATTCTGCCACTGCCTTTACATCCACCACCCCGGCAATGTTTGAGCCGCAGTTGCAGACAAATACCCCGATTCTGGGCCTCTCTCCAATCACATTGGTTTCAGGGATTACCTCCGCTGTTTTGATAAGGGTATTTCTGGCCTCGCTTAAAAGCTCGCCTGCCGCTGCCGCCGCCGCGCTGGAATCAACTACGGACTGGGGAATATCCTTTGGCCCCTGAAAGGCGCCGCACACATAGATACCATCCCTTGTTGTGGAAACAGGGGCAAAGCTGGAGGTCTTTGAAAAATTGCCCGGGGTTAGTTCGATTTCCAGCATCTTTGCCATCTCAACCACCTCTGGAGCGGTTTCAAGGCCTATGGACAGGACGATCATGTCAAAGGTTTCCTCGGCAATATCCCCGGAATCCAGTACATAACGGACACTGAGCATGTCGGAATCAGTATCTTTATCAACAGTGTGGATACGGCTCTTGACAAAGCGTATGCCCTGGGTCTTTGCGTTTTCATAGTAACGCTCGAAATCCTTGCCGTGGGTTCTCATGTCCATATTAAATATGGTGCATTCAAGTCCTGAGCCGGCATGTTCCCTTGCGATAACCGCCTCTTTTATGGCATACATGCAGCAGACCGAGGAGCAGTAAGGATTATCACAGCGGTTCATATCCCTGGAGCCCACACATTGGAACCATGCTATTTTCTTTGGCTCCCTTTGATCCGACAGGCGCACGAGATGCCCCTGGGTGGGGCCTGATGCCGATAAAAGCCGCTCAAACTGCATGGATGTTACCACATCCGCAAACCTGTCATACCCGTAGTAATCAAGGCCGGACGGATCATAGGGCTCAAATCCTGGGGACAGTACAATGGAGCCGATCTCAATCTTGAGCTTTTCCGGTTTCTGCATGTGGGTCTCAAGGGTAAGGGCACCTGCTCCGCAGGCATTCACACATTCATAACACTCACAGCATACCATGCAGTCAAGACACCTGCCCGCCTCTTTTAAGGCATCCTCTTCGGTGAATCCCAGTTCCACTTCGGTAAAACCCTTTTTCCTCTCCTCCATGGGGATTCTGAGCATTTTTTGCCTGGGGGTTTTTTCGATATGGTCGGGAATCTTATTAAAATCCTTTTGAGCGTATTCTATGGGCTCCCGGCCTTCTTTAAGGTCTTTTCCATCAAGGAGCCTTAAGATGGAAATAGCTGCTTCCTTGCCTGCTGCCACGGCATTGATGGCTATGGACGCGCCGGTCTGGGCATCACCGCCTGCAAAAACACCCTTACGGCTGGTTTCAAAGGAGATGGGATCTGTTTCTATGTTGGCCCATCGGTTGACGTTGACCCCGGTGGAGGTTTCAATGCACGAGGCATCGGTTCTCTGGCCTATGGCTGGAATAAGATAATCTATATCCAAGACGTAATCGCTGCCCTCCACAGGCACCGGACGCCTTCTTCCGCTCTTATCAGGCTCTCCCAGTTCCATTTTAAAGCACTTTAAACCCACGGTTCTGCCGTTTTCGGCAATCACTTCCTTAGGTGCCACCAGGAACTGAATATCAACGCCTTCTTCTAAGGCATCCTCTATTTCCTCGTCCCTGGCCGGCATCTCGGCCTCTGTCCTGCGGTAAAGGATGCTTACCTTTTCAGCACCGATTCTAAGAGCGGTTCTGGCGGCATCAATGGCAACGTCTCCGCCGCCGATGATGGCTACGTGACCGTTAAGGCGGCCGAATTCACCGAGAGCCACTTCCTTGAGAAGTTTCACCCCTGGAATGACTCCTTCGAATTCTTCACCGGGGATACCAAGCTTCATACCCTGGTGGCATCCGATTGCAAGATAAACTGACTTATAGCCCTCATCCATGAGGGAATCCACAGTAAAATCTCTGCCAAGGGCGCAATTGTATTTAACCTCTACTCCGGGCCTGTCTGTAATAAAGGATATTTCATTGTCAAGTATCTCCGGAGGCAGCCTGTAATCCGGGATACCTACCTTGAGCATGCCTCCTGCTGCCGGCAGCGCTTCAAATATGGTTACCTGGACACCTTCTTGAGCCAGAAACCATGCTGCCGTAAGACCTGCGGGGCCTGCCCCGACAATGGCCACTTTTTCATCCCGCAGAGTCACCTCTGGAATCTCAAGAGTTTTTAGATCGACCTGGTCTGCCACAAAGCGTTTCAGGGTGCATATGGAAAGGGGGGCTTCCACCTGCTGTCTTCTGCAGGCATCTTCACAGGGATGGGGGCATATCCTGCCGATGGAACCCGGCAGGGGCAGGTTTCTTGTGATGACCTCCAGGGCTTCTTTGTATTTTTTCTGTCCCACAAGTTTAACATACGCGTGGGCGTTCACCTCATTGGGACAGGCATTGGTACAGGGGGATCTGTCTTTTTTCGAAATGGAAAAAGCCCCTGGAACTGCCTGGGCATAGGGCCTGTAAGTGGCCTTTCTCTGTCCCAGTCCCTGTTCAAAGAGACTGGGAAGTGTTACAGGGCAAGCGTCTGCGCATTCTCCGCAACCCGTGCATTTGCCGGTATCAATATATCTTGGGGATCGGTTCAGGGTCAGTTCAAAATTTCCTGCTTCCCCGGATATACCCTCTATTTCAGATAATGTAAGTAATTCAATGTTTAAGTGCCGGCCGACCTCGACCAGTGTAGGTGAGATAATTCACATGGCACAATCGTTTGTGGGAAAGGTCTTATCGAGCTGAGCCATGGCTCCGCCGATGGAGGGTCCCTTTTCCACAAGATAGACATAATAGCCTGAATTCGCAAGATCCAGTGCCGACAGCATTCCTGAAATGCCGCCTCCGACTACCGCGACAGAACCTGTTACCTTGTTGGTCATCTTTGACTCCTAATTGATTTTACGCTGACGTATGAAAACTTTAATCTCTACGGGTATAATTTTCCCAAGCTCATTTTTTCCCCTGGTAATTCTGCTGCCCCTTCTGTCCGCCCTGAGAGGAGCTTTACTTTTTCTGGAATCTTGTCTAAGGATAATTTCCCCGGTGCTGATCTCTAAGGATTTGGCATCTTCATGATCCAAATTGTTTCATAGAATGAATATCCTGGTCTGTCAAGAAAACTTTGTTATTTATTGCCCGTTTATCAAGGATCATGGGTACCTGTTAAACGCCGCCTAAAAAAAAGGGCGTTAAAGCAGAAATATCTGCTTTAACGCCCTTAATAACTTTATCTGAAAAAAATCTTAGATTTTATTCAGGCTTAGTGACCTACAACCATCTTTGCAAAATCAGCAGCCTGGGGATGTGCATAGATAAGAATCAGAGCAACAACGAGGGCATAAATACAAAGGGACTCGATCATGGCAAGACCGATAAGCAGTGTAACAGTTACCTTACCTGAAGACTCAGGATTTCTTGCAATACCCTGAACAGCACCGTTTACACCAAAACCCTGACCAATACCACAACCAAATGCTGCGATTCCAATGGCAACGCCTGCTGCCCAAACACATGCGGTAAAAAAATCCATTTTTTTCTCCTTTTACCTTTAGATAAATTAATGTTTCTGCGGCTTCTTCCATAACCCGCATGAACAAACTTATTTTTAAACCTCAAGCACCATGCTGAAGGTTTACCACCATTAAAGATTTAACCTATAGCAAAATCTTTAATTAATTTATGAATCATCAATCTGATAAAACTTAGAGTTCTTGGCATCTTTCATATTACCTCAAAAGTAGTTTACACTTTTTGGGATAAAATTCCAACAAACAAGGATGTTGATATGTAAAGTGTAAACCGCCAAATAAAGGATGCCGAGTTCTTTTAAACAACCTTATTAAGAAGGAAACAGCAGCACTGTTAATGCCGCATAATAATTACTACAATCTTAATGGGCATGTTCTATGGCACCTGTAAAGTACATGACCGCGAGAAGGAAAAACACGAATGCCTGAACAAGCGCTACAAATATACCCAATGCCATGATGGGCAGGGGAGCAAAAAAAGCACCTGCAAGGGCAAAGAGGATACCAAGCACAAGCTCATGGCCCATCATATTTCCAAAAAGACGGAAAGAGAGGGATAATATTCTTGCCACATGGCCGATAAGCTCAATGGGCAAAATGATGGGAATCATCCACCATACCGGACCTATAAAATGCTTGTAATAGTTTGCTCCATGGTACTTGATACCGATTACATGGGTCCACAGCACCGTAATAAGAGCAAGAGCAGCGGTTGTGTTCAAACTTGCCGTGGGTGGAAAGAATCCCGGGACAAGACCAATGAGGTTGCCGAGAAATACAAAGATAAAAATTGTTGCAGCAAGGGGAAAAAGCCATCTTCCCTCTTCACCGGTAATATCGACCATAAACTCTTCGAGGCCTGAAATCAGCACCTCAAAAACATTCTGAACAGGTTCTGGTACCAGCTTGGTATTTTTGCCGGCAAGCCATCCCAGTATAATCAAAATTGCCATAACCACCCACATATAAATAACATGTACATTGGCGTGGGCAAAATGACCCAACCCTATCAATTCAAAAAACTTCACAAAAAACAGATATGGATGTTCCACCTTAGACCGCCTCCTTGAAAATTAGTCTTGTTAATTCAAGCATGGTTGCAGCCATAATGCTTGCAACCACAACCGAAAGGCCCAACACCAGACCCAACGGATCAACAATATTTCTATTTATAAGCGTGAATATCACAATTCCGCTTATCGCAAACCTAATATAATATTTGACAAGAACGACATTGAGCACTGAGCGGCCGCTCTTTATGACCTTTACCGGATCAAATGCCTTGACAAGAGTGTGCCTTAAAAGATGAAAATTAATAGTTACCAAAAGGCTTCCCCACAAAATCCCCATGGCAAATTTAAACGGAGTATTTATATAGGCCAGCAAACTGCCCAGGATAAAAAGATACCAATTTGATTTTGTAATAAATTTAATCATGCGGGACTGAATATCCACCTTATTATTATCCTGTGTATTCTCGATATCTACCATGGAACACCAATGTTTTAAAGATTCCTGGCAGTAATTTTTCTAATGTTTCTTAAGTTCTAAAGTTTCCTGCTCCGCTTTCCTGCCATTACCAGATTTCTAAATCCTGCTGCTATACCAAGACCTAAAAAAATCAGTGTAAGCACAGGGCTTGTATCAAACTTGCCGTCCAGCCATACACCAAGGAAGAGTCCGATAAAGACAGCAAGCGCAACAGACAGCCCCAGGCTGCTGTAATAGGCAAGTTCCTTGATGCTTTTTGATGTCTCTTTTTTCATTTTATCTCCATGGCTGTGAACCTTTATACCTCTAAAACCAGGCTGGACATCACAATGATTTAAGTGGAATTAACACATGATTCATATCAAGTCAATCAATCTAAAAAAAAAACATTATCAGGGTCATTATAGTGCCGCTGTTTAAATCAATCCCGCAGCCACGGCAAACCTGCCGGTAATTTTTTTTTTCCGGTAGGAGAAAAAAGTGTCTGAAGTACATTTTGTACATAATCTTGCCATTTCAATATGTCCCGGCAAAATCCCCTTTGCCTCCAGCTGATGCCGGCTTATCTGCCGGAAATCAAAATAATGATCACTAATTCTGTACTTCCAAAATTTTTTCGGGATTTCATCCCGATAATTGATAAATTCAGAACAGCAGGGGCCAAGGCAGGGCGAGATGGCGGCTAATATATCACCGGAGTTTGATCCAAAAGTCTCAACCATTATATCAACCCCGGAGCCGATGATATTAAGAATGCTTCCCCTCCACCCGGAATGAATATTGGCAAGCACCTTTTTTACCGGATCATACAAAATAACGGCCTGGCAGTCTGCCACCTGAATGACAAGGAGAATACCTGGAATGTTCGTAATTAGGCCATCGGCAGTATTAGTATTGTCTGCATCAACCACGGTGGATACATCCCTACAACAATCAGACCCGGCATCTTTTTTGCTGAACAAGGCGAAATCTTTTCCATGCACCTGATTCAGATACAAGGATCGCTGAAATCCCAGGCATTTTAATATAATAGCTCGGTTTTGAACCACATTGTCCCTGCTGTCCCCTGTGGAAAAAGAGACATTCAAAGAATTAAAGGGGGGATGGCTTACCCCTCCTTTCCTGGTAAAAACGCCGTGGGCCAGCCCGGAACAGTAATTAAAATTTTTAAACTGATAATAATCAGGATGATTTTTATTTTTTTTTAGAATCATGCAACAGCCCCATATGGATCATGCACCGAACCTGGTCTGCCCATGGCAGTTATAGCGAAGGACAGTATATTTTGATAATTTTTTCAATGATTCCGCTTGTGGATATACCCGGCTCCAGCTTTATTCTCCGGACTTTACCTCCCGAGGCCCTTACCAAATCAGCCCCGATAATCTCATTCTCCTCCCAGTCCGCTCCTTTTACAAGCACATGGGGTTTTATTTCACGAATCAAACACTCTGGGTCAGGCTCATCAAAAACAACAATATAATCTACACAGGAAAGGGCGGACAATACCATTGCCCTGTCATGCTGGGAATTAACAGGGCGTTTTTCACCCTTAATCTTCTTTACGGAAGCATCTGAGTTAAGCCCTATAAAAAGCACATCCCCCTCAAGGGCAGCCTGGGACAGATAACTCACATGGCCGGCGTGGAGAATATCAAAACATCCATTGGTAAATACGATTTTTTTGCCCTGGCTCCGCAATGAGCGGCCAATATCCCTGATTCTGGATTCAGAAATAATTTTTGATGGTTCCATTATTTTTTCCCATATTCCTTGTCACAACTGACCATGCCCTGATGGGCACAAAATTAAAAATTTTGACGAAAAATGAATGCAGGGGTGGATTCTATATCCGCCCCGAACCCCTTTTACAGATCATGGCAAATATAGAAACAGGGCAAAAATAGATTCTGCCCCTACGCATTCAAAGAAGCATACAATGATCACCAACGGTTCGATCATTTTTGCATAACTTATTGAATTTATTCATATGAAAAAACTGACCCCTAAAAAACCAGAGTCATATTTTACTTAGATTACAACACCTTATGAGATCAATCGAACCGAGGGTGATCATGCCCTTGCCAAAACAAGGATATTGACGGACAAAGCCCCGGCTTCATACAAGACCCTGGCGGCTTCCTTAGAGGTTGCTCCGGTTGTGTAAACATCATCCACCAGCAAAACCGCCCTACCCTTTATCTGTTCCGGCTTTTTAACGGCAAAGGCCCCCATAATGTTTTTCCGGCGCTGATTCTTGTCAAAACCGGTCTGGGATTTTGTGTTCCTTGCCCTGGTAAGGAGTTTATAATTTACATGCCAGCCTGGAAGTTCTTCTTTCCATTTATGCCAGTCCTTTTTAAAATGACTTACCAGCAAAAAAGATTGATTAAAGCCCCTTTTTCTCATCCTTGCACCATGCAGGGGAACGGGGATAATCAGATCAATCTTTCTATCTGAAAAACGCCTTATAAACTCTAAAAAAAGCAGCTTCCCCAAGGGTCTTGCAAGACTGGTCTTTTTATCGTATTTTAAAAGATGTATTGAATCCTTGAGGGGCCCGGCATAGGCTCCGAGAGCAGCCACCATCAAGGGCTTTTCCATGGAAACCCGATGTCCCTGGTGCATAAAATCCGGAACAGCCAAATCTGATTCAATGAAACCTGGTTGAACCAACACGGTTTGAGTCAAGCCAGTCTGAGTCAAAGCAGTCTGGGTCAAAGCAGTCTGGGTCAACCCGGGCTGAATGCATCTAATACAGAAAAATTCCGAAAAAAGAATCTCAAAGCATTCTTTTTCATCCTTTTTTAAAAAATCTGACAATATAGAATGCCGTCTTTCAAAGGAGGCACCAATTTTTCCGTTACCCCCTCTCCTGAGCATTTTTCCGCATAAAAGGCATTTCAGGGGAAAAAACGCATCCATAAGCGCTGTTCCCAATTGCTTCATGGAGAAAAACACCGCTGCCTTAGAGCCTCATACATGGCAATACCGCCGGCAACAGAGGCGTTCAAGGATGTAACGGCACCTGTCATGGGCAGGGAAAGAAGAAAATCACACTCTTTTCTTACAAGGGGCCTGATCCCTTTATGTTCTCCACCAACAACAAGGGCAAGCCTGCCGGTGAGATCAGCTTTGAAAAGCGGGGTATCTCCACCGGCATCTAAGCCCGCAATCCAGAATCCAAGTTTTTTCAACTTCTTTAATAAAACACTGGTATTTACCACAACACAGATATCCGCGTGTTCCATGGCGCCGGCCGAAGCCCTGGAAACCGATGGGGATGGGGAAACAGCCCTGTCCTTTGGAATCATTATACAATTAATCCCGGAGCACAGGGCGGTACGAATCAAAGCGCCTAAGTTATGGGGATCCTCTATGCTGTCCAGGATCAAGAAAAAAACATCTTCACCCTGATTAGAGATTCCCTCTATATGTTTGGAAATTCCCTCTATGAGGGATGCCTCAGACTTCAGCGGCAGGGGGCTTACCCTGGCAACCGCGCCCTGATTTTTAAGGCCCTGGCTCATCTCTTCCATTACATCATGGTTTACATTGATAACTTCAACACCCATTCCGCGAGCCCTGTCGATAATCTCAGATACCCTTGCCGGTGTTCTGCCCTGGGAGATGTATATTTTATAAATCTTTCTTCTGCCGGCCAGAAGAGCTTCCAGCACCGAATGAATTCCATACAAAATTTCACAGCCATCAGATTCAGGCGGCGGTGTTTTGCTTAATCTTCCACCAGCGGCCTTTTTAGTCACAAATCGGCCTTTTGTAGTCACAATCCACCTCTTTTTATAAAAATTTCCCCCATCTCCTTTTCAGCAGTATCCAGATCATCATTAACGATCACATGGTCATAGAAAGCTTTTTCCTCCATTTCTGCCAAAGCATTTTCAAGGCGCCGGGCAATAACTTCATCCCCATCGGTGCCCCTTTCCTTTAATCGGTTTTCCAAAACCTCAAATGAAGGCGGCATTATAAAAATGGTAACCGCATCGGGAAAGGCGGACTTTATCTGTTTTGCTCCCTGGACATCGATATCTAACAGAAGAATTTTACCCTTGTTGACAGAACTTTCTATAAAATCCAAAGATGTGCCATAATAGTTGTCATGCACCTTTGCCCATTCAACCCATCTCCTGTTTTTAATCCGCGTTTCAAATTCATCTTTTGAGATAAAATAATAATCAACCCCGTTTTTCTCACCTTTTCTTGGTGGTCTTGTTGTATGGGATATGGAGTAGGCAATATCTGGAAAGCGTTTCCTCATCATATTACACAGGGTTGTTTTGCCGGCCCCTGAAGGTGCTGATACAACAAACAAAGCTCCCTTTTTCATCCCTTGAGAAATATCATGCGCCGTCATTATTCCTTATCCTGTCCGGCCTGTTTTTCCTGGCCGATGGAGATAAAGCGCTGGGCAATGGTTTCTGCCTGGATTGCCGAAAGAATCACATGGTTGCTCTCTGTAATCAATATGGATCTTGTCTTGCGGCCATGGGTGGCATCTATTAGACGTCTGTCTTCTTTGGCCTCATCTTTAGTGCGTTTCATGGGTGATGAATTCGGTGTAAGAATGGCAACCACCTTGTCTGCGACAACAGTACTACCGAACCCTAAATTCAACAATTCCTGTTCCATACTATCTCCTCTAAATACCTGGACATATATTTTTTCTGATAACTGCCATGGGTAGAGCAGGCTACAAGAGCTTTGCTCCCGGTAACCATGCAAATATTTTTGTCCATGTGCCTATTCAATGTTTTGAACCTGCTCCCTTATCTTTTCAAGCTCTGATTTCAGATCGACAATGGTGTGGGATAAATCAGAGCTACCGGCCTTGGCACCCATGGTGTTAAATTCCCGGTTAAACTCCTGGATAAGAAAATTAAGCTTTTTCCCGCCAGGCTCAGAAGATGCCATGATTTCCCTGAACTGCTTGACATGGCTTGCCGCCCTGGCAATCTCTTCGGAAATATCACTCTTATCCGCCATTATGGCAGCCTCCTGGGCGAGCCTGACAGGATCAAGGCCATCCATCCCCGATGTAAGAGCATCAATCCTCTCCATCAGGCGTTCACGATAAATAACCGGGATCATGGCGGCTTCTTTTTTAACCGTTTCAAGGAGCTGTTCAATAAGACACAAACGGGATTCAATATCCACAGCAAGATTGGCACCCTCCCCCAGTCTCATGGTGTCTAAATCATCCAGGGCATTACATACCGCAACAGAAACCACCTTCCATACAAGATCAACATCCTTTTTGGTTTCCTCATAAAGAATCATATCTTTACCGTCAAGCAATGTCTCAAGGGTGATCTCCGATGTAATACCCATTTTTTTCTTCAGGGCATCCAATGCCTGGTAATAGGCTTCTGCCCTTTTTGTATCCACCTGAAAAGCCATTGCCCCCTCAGAATCATCTTCAATGGAAACTCGGACTTCCACCCTGCCCCTTGAAATTTTCCGGGAAACAAGCTTTCTGATACCGTCTTCGTATCCATTAAAGGATCGGGGCATATACAATGCCGCATCCAAGTGCCTGCTGTTATAGGCTTTAATTTCCACATCACACCTGATCTGAGATTCCCCATGGGATGCCTCTGCAAAGCCTGTCATGCTTTTAATCATTTATTTTTTCTCTCTTTAAAGTTCTGTACATATATTTCCCTTGTCTTTTTAAGGAAAGCTGTCATTTCATCCGATGCGTAATCAGGATAGGTCCACTCAAGGGATTTGAATTGTCCCTGCTGATACATCAATGTCAGGTCCGCATAAATACCCTTTCCAATATATACACGATGGGAATAGTCCTTTCCCGTGGCAAGAATGAAACGGGAAAGCAGCATGTAACCAGGATCAATATTAAGGGATCGCCTGCCGTTATTTTCCCATTTTTTTTCAATTTCATTGGTGGCGGTTTTAATTTCAATAAGGCTCTCCTGGTCAATTAGATTGGTGAAGACGACAACCCTCCTGAAAAGGGGAGAACCCATCTCCTTTTGATAGTAATCAGTGTAATTGAATTCAAACCAGGGACTGATCAAATCCACAGGTCCGAAAAGCTCTTCAAGCATGGGCAAGACACCATCCAAAATGAAGCGGTCATTCATGAGAAGGCTTATAACCAGTTTTGCCGGATCCGGCTCTCTTGGCTTACTCATCTACTTATCCAGATGCCTTGCCTCTTCAATGAGCATGATGGGAATATCATCCCTGATCTCATACTCAAGGCGGCAGTTGTCACAGATCAGCCCATCTTTTTTTTCATTCAAATAAATGTCCCCCTTGCACTTGGGACAGGCTAAAATTTCAAGCAATTCCTCGGACACAGCCATAATTTCCCCCTTAACTATTTAATATTAAAACAAATTATACTTCAAACCTTAACAATATGATCTTAGTTAGATAATGGATAAGCAGACGGAATAATCCCGTTTGAATGCTGCATGGTCTGCAATTTATAATAGGCTCCTTTCAAGGCCATAAGGTGCTCATGGGTTCCTTTTTCCACAATTTTTCCATTTTTGAGCAGAATAATTTTATGGGCATGGACAATGGTCGAAAGCCTGTGGGCAATGACAAAGGTTGTTCTGCCCTTCATAAGATTGGCAAGGGCCTTTTGAACAACCCTTTCCGCCTCTACATCTAAGGCAGAAGTCGCCTCGTCAAGTATCAGGATGGGTGCATCCTTTATCAGTGCCCTTGCAATGCATATCCTCTGTTTTTCCCCTCCGGACAGCCTGTTTCCCAGCTCACCTATGACGGTATCGTATCCCCTTGGAAAAGAGGTAATAAAATCATGGGCATAGGCTGCCTTTGCAGCAGCTTCCACATCCTCATCCAAAGCAGACTGTCTTCCGTACCTGATATTATCCCTGACGGTTTCATTGAACAAAATGGGTTCCTGGGTCACAATGGATATCATATTCCTGAGGGATTTAAGTGAAAGCTCTCTAATATCCCTGCCCCCGATTAAAATACGGCCCTCTGTAACATCATAAAAACGCGGAATAAGGTTGACGAGAGAGGTTTTTCCACCGCCGCTCATGCCCACTAATGCCAGAACCTCACCAGGGCTGACATCAAGGGATATATTTGACAGTACCGGCGTGCTGTCACGGTCATAGGCAAAAAAAACATTCTCAAATGAAACTCCAAGGGACACACCATCCAGCAAAACAGGATTTACAGGCTCCCTGATCTCGGACTTTCTTTCGATAAGATCAAATATACGTGTAACTGCGGCAAGCCCTTCTTGCAGGGTATTGTTAAGGCGTGTCAGTTTTTTTACCGGCTCATACAGCATCATGACAGCCGTAAGAAAGGAAAAAAACGTGCCGGTCGTAGATGCCCCGCTGATTACCCGTGAGCCTCCAAACCAGATAATAAAGGCAATGCCAAAGCCTCCAAGGAACTCCATAACAGGAGATGAAAGGGATTTTGCAACTCCGGACTTTATTTCCAGGCTAAATAGGTTATCGGTTTTGACCCTGAAGCGCTTCTTTTCAAACTCCTCCATGGTAAAAATCTTGACTACCTTGGTCCCTGTAAAGGTTTCATGGAGGAATACACTGAGATCGGCCATGGCTTCCTGGCATCCCGTACTGAAACGCCGAACTCTTTTTCCAAAGATCACAATGGGGTAAAAGGCCGCCGGCAGAATAAGAAATGCTCCAAGGGCAAGCTTCCAGTCCATATAAAGGATTACGCCCACAAGCCCGATAATGGTAAAAACATCCCTTAAAAAACCCGTCACAGCGGTTGAAACCATGTTTTTCACAATATTGACATCATTGGTGATTCTCGACATGAGAACCCCTGTCTTTTCCATATGAAAAAAGGACAAAGGCAGATCAATGATCTTCTCATACAGGGAGTTTCTAAACTCCCGGATGATCTTCTCTCCCACATAATTCATCCAATACTGCTGGCCAAAAGTTGCAGCGCCCTTTAAAAGGAATATTAAAACAGCAGCTCCTGGAATAAGAATCAGCCCGGTTTTGTTTTTATTGACAAAAATATCATCCAGCATGGGTTTAACAAGATATGCAGCGGCAGAAGTAGCTGCCGCCACCACCAACATGCACATCATTGCAAGAGATAGTTTCTTCCAATGACCCGCAATAAGGCCTAAAATCACCTGATACTTGCTATTTTTTATATTAAAAATTAAATTTCTCATAAGCCTTCTATTATGAAATATAATAAGAAGTGTTGTCAATATTTAAAAAATATGAGAGTTTATTAGAAATTCGTATAGGCAGATTCTATATCAGCCATATCTGCCCTGACCGGTGATGGCAGGTATGGAACCTGTCCCTAAGCATCATGGTTATTTGTGCCTCCATGGCATGATGATCATATCATAAAAAGAATTTACAAACTGCAAAAATCGGCATCCTTAATTTGCCGGTTTACACTTTCAATATCAACAGCCTCATTTTTAAGGTATTTCATCCCAAAAAGCGGAAAGCGCTTTTGAGATATTTTGAAAGATGGCCAAAAAATTTGACAAAAATCATAAACTCTCATATTGCAGAGTTTGTGAGGCAGATTTACAAAAAAATGGATCAAAATGAACAGAACAAATTATACAGCAAAACGGGTTATCAGGAAAAGGCCGGGAGAGCATAAACGATATGCTTCAGGCTTTAAATATCAGCAGGATTCAGGATATTTCGCCCAGATAGCAGATGATTTAAACTCTGAAGGGGTAAAAGAGTTACAAGAACTTGGAGCAACCAATATTGAACCCGCATTCAGAGGTATCTACTTTAACGCGGAAAAATCTGTTTTTTATAAAATTAACTACATGTCAAGGTTAATATCAAGGATATTAGCCCCTCTTTATTCCTTTTCCTGCAACAATGATGACGAACTTTATAAATATGGGAAAAAAATCAAATGGGAACATTTATTCTCTCCAAAGCAGACCTTTGCCGTGACTTCCAATGTTTCCGACAGCACCATTGATCATTCTCAATTTGCATCACTGCGCCTTAAAGATGCTGTGGTCGATTACTTCAGGGAAAGAAGCGGGAAGCGCCCCAATGTAGATCCCCACAATCCAGATGTTCTCATCAATCTGCATATCAGAAAAAATATGGCAGATGTCAGTATCGACGCATCCGGCGGAGCCCTCCATAAAAGAGGATACAGGGAAGAATCTGTTTCAGCACCCATGCAGGAAACAGTGGCCGCAGCCATCATCAAATTTTCCGGGTGGGACGGCTCTGTCAGGCTCTACGATCCCATGTGCGGTTCCGGCACCCTCCTTTGCGAGGCCCTGATGTACCACTGCCGTATTCCAGCGGGAATATTCCGGGAAAAATTCGGATTTGAGATGCTTCCTGATTATAATCCTGAGCTGTGGAAACAGGTCAAAAAAGAGGCTGACGGCGCCATCAAACCCATTGCCATGGATATGATTTCCGGCAGCGATATTTCTGAAACATCTGTGGACGCCGCAAAAACCAATCTAATGGGCATCCACCAGGGCAGCCAGGTATCCATAAGGCAGATGGACTTTGCCAGCCTTGAAAACCTTGAAAACATGATCATCGTAGCAAATCCACCCTATGGAATACGAATGGGCAAAGACCAGGATCTGAAACTATTTCACAATAACTTAGGTGACTTTCTTAAACAAAAATGCAGGGGTTCTTCTGCCTATATTTATTTTGGAGATCTGGAATATATCAAGTATATGGGGCTGAAAGCTTCCTGGAAAATGCCCATAAGCGCGGGTGGTCTTGACGGCAGGCTTGTAAAATATGAAATGTATTAACCCTTGGTTCGATCATCAGTTCTAATTATGACACTTAATGGTTTTAAAAACAGCAATTTTAGAGTTTTGCTCGACATAATTTCAGCACGTTGCGAAACATTGATGTCATCTACAATCCATAATTAGAATTACCGCGGTTCGATTGATCTCATAAGGTGCTGCAATCTAAGTGAAATACGATTCTGGTTTTGTAAATATTCGGTAAACCCCGTATTAAACCACAATCTATTGTGTTTATTTGAAAGCTGTTGAAAGTCACCGACTGATTACAGCTTTCATTGTTCGTTGTGGGTGACAGCCCATGGGGGTTTATATGAAAATCTCTATAACTACTTGTTTTTTAAAGACTTTCAATCTTCGTTGTGGACGGGCAAAAAATATGCTCCGGCCATGCCGGTTTATATGTAAAAAAGATAAAAATATAGTATTCCAATTTAGATTTTTCCTGGAACATAATTTGCTTTGTGTCGAAAAAACAATATGTTTTGAGCATTTGTTGTTTTTTTAGAAAAACCAAAGTTGGATCAGTATACCTGCTAAACCGACAGGATATAGTCTTCATATCCTGTTTCGTTGAGCACCTCTGCCTTGTCTTTTGTTACCACCACCATATTTTCAAGCCGGATACCGCCCCATTCCGGCAGATATATTCCAGGTTCGACCGTGACAACCATTCCAGCTTCCAGACGGGTGTCATCACGTTTGGAAAGCCTTGGAGCCTCATGAATGGCAATGCCCACCCCATGACCTAATCCATGTCCGAAACTTCCCTTGAACTTTGAATCATCAATATAATTCCTTGCAACAGCATCCACATCACTGCATTTTATACCTGGTTTCATGGCTTCTATGGCCATTTTCTGGGCATTGTATAAAATATCATAGGCTTCCTTGAATGTGCTGTCAGGTGTTCCCATGACCAGAGTTCTTGTTGTATCGCTGCAATAGCCATTGAGACGGGCACCAAAATCAAAAAGCAGGGGTTCATTGAGTTTGAACTGCCGCCCGCCGGGAATGGCATGGGGCAGTGCGCTGTTTTTTCCCGACGCGCTAATAACGGGAAAAGAAAGGGAATCTGCCCCCTTTTCCCGCATCAGTTTTTCAAAAATCCATGCCGATTCTTTTTCCGTCATGCCTGGATGAATATTTTTCCTTAATTCAAGAAATGCCGATTCCGCAACCTTTAAAGCAGCCATGACGGCCTTAATCTCTTCATCATCCTTTTTCATGCGCAGCTTTGTAAGAAAGTCATCTGCTGAAATAAGTTCAACCTTATTATCATACTGAGCAATTTCCTCTTCAAATTTTATAAACATATTATGGGGGATTCTGGATGATTCCAGCCCTACCCTACGGGCCCTTACGGATTTGAGGAGTTCCGGCATTTCCTTTGAAAGCTCTTTTTCATACCGGTAAACCGAAAACAGAACCGCCTCTGATTCAGCCTGGATGTCATATCTTGAGTCGGTTACAAGTAAAAGTTCCCTATCGGTGATAATCAAAAGCCCTGCGGTTTCATCAAAACCGCTGTCTTCAGCGGTGAATCCGCTTAAATATCTCCTGTTTTCGTTTGATAAAATTATAATGGTATCCATCTTGTTTTCTGACATTTTGCTTCTTAGTCGTTCAATTCTCCGTGGTATTTCCTGATTCAATTTTTTGCCTCCAAAAAATTAACGGTGCCCTGTTTTAGCATTGATAGTTATCTTAAATTATTATAAAAAAAACTCTGAAACACATCTGAATCCCACGGTGTTGGAGGTGAACTCTTCCCTTAAAAAGAAACGTGAGCCAAGGGTAATATCATCAGATGCTGTCCAGCCGCCTCCCTTTGCAACATAAAACACCTTGCCACTGTTCTCTTTTAGTGGATCCAAAACCGTATCAGCAGTCCATTCCAGAACATTTCCCAGCAAGTCTGAAATTTTAAAATCATTCTGGTATTTATTGTAAGTATCTACATCGTTTGTGGTGGAAAGGGCTGTGCTTTGGAGATTACACGCATCTTTTTCCCAATTGTTGCCCCAGGGATAACTGTAAGCATTATCGGTACGTGCGGCAGCTTCCCATTCTGTTTCGGTGGGAAGACGCCTGCCGATCCACGAGGCAAAACTCCAAGCATCATTGATACTGACCTGTACCACAGGATGATTTCTCTTATTATAAAGGGAGCTGCCGGGACCATCAGGCCTATGCCAGCATGCGCCCTTTATCTCCGCACTTCCCGAAGCCCCCCTCCAAACAGAACTTGATTGATCTCTTTTAAATCTTCCAGTAAAAACCGTTCCATATCCTTTTTTTTCAGCCGTTGTTATATAACCGGTCTCCAGAATAAAAATTTCAAATAAAGAGTTGGTAACAGGATATTTCCCAAAAAAAAGTTTTTTCATGTCTATTTCTTGAATAGGGAGAAAATTATACCCTTTTTTTTTGCTCCCTATAGTGTATCTGCCCCTGGGAACAACAACATAGATATTATAATCTTTTTCCCTTTCTCCAAGCAGATCATCAAAATTTTTCTGCTTTCTTCTTTGTTCAAAATCATCCAGATCATCTTCAAGGGTCTCAAGCTCTCCATCTTCATCCAGCTCTAAAAGCTCGTCTTCGTCCAGCTCATCGATGTATTCAATCTCATCTGATTCTTCGTCCTGCTCATCAATGTATTCAATCTCATCTGATTCTTCGTCCTGCTCATCAATGTATTCAATCTCATCTGATTCTTCGTCCTGCTCATCAATGTATTCAATCTCATCTGATTCTTCGTCCTGCCCCTCTGACTCGTCTAACTTCTCAAATTCATCCTCCTCGGACAAAACTACATCCATTTCATCTCCGTCAAGGGTGTTAAGAATAGTTTTTATTTTACTGATAATCTCCGAAAAGCTGTTTTTTTCTGACACAGGATGGGCTTCAATATCTTTCAGCAAATCCGTAATAACGGTTAATATCTCGGAAATGTGCTGGGGATCGTAATCTGAAGTTTTGATAACATCGGAAAAGGAATTTAAAATATTATTTTTGGCATCTTCATTCATGTCAAAAATATTACTGGAATTAATGGTTATTCGTTCTGGATTTTCAGTATCACAGTATAGTTTCTCCATATCTGACTTAACAGCGGAACGGATGCTGTTAAAATTTTTTCGTTTTGACTTTATCTTGACGGGCTCATCTTGAATATCCCATATAATTTGAATTAGTTTGTCAGCATCAATGGAGTTGATTTCAAAGGTTGACTGGTCAGAATCATACTGGCGTCTAATCGAGAGAATAAATTTCTCCTTAATTGAGTCTTTCCTGTAATTAAGGCTCGATATAGCCTGATCAATCCCCTTTAAGGTAATAGCCCCATTGGCCATAAATTATACTCCAAATAATTTTCAAAATATTTTATTTGATATGAAGGCCTTCCGCAAACCCAATATAACTTTCATGCTTCGTTGTGGGCGGAAGCAGTTCAAAACCCTTGTCTGTCCATGGCCGTTATAAGGATGGATCAAGCACCCTGCCCATAAACAGGATGGTTTTTGTAAAATTATCCCGTATCAAAAAGATAAATGGTTTATCCATAGAAATGATTAGCGGCTCATGAATGGCCATATCTGCCATGACAACGGCTGTTGCAGCAGCGGCTTCCGTACCTTCCTCATCAACGGCAATAAAGGCTTTATGATAAATCTCATCGATCCATGGAGTTGAATCCCCGGGATCAATCATATTGGTAAAATCTGCTTCATAGGGATTAAAAGCATCGATCATGCCTAAGTTAAGCATGATTTTTTTACAACTTATTTCGCAATCAAACTCAAATTTCGGAAAAGTAAATTGAACATCCCCCATGGACAAAGCTGAAAGAACAGATTGGATAAAATTATTATCAAGAGCGCTTTCAACTGAATTAAATCTGCCTTTATGTGGAGCAATTAAAAGCATGGAAAGCTCTTGGGGATATTGATATTCTTCATAGTTAGAACTCACATAGGGCAGCTCAACAGCATCAAAATCATCCCCTTGAAAGAACCTGGTATTTAGCATCTGATGCATCATTTGTGATGATACGGTAGAATTATCAAGAAGTGTAAAATCACCTGGAGTTGTAAGTCCCTTATCAAATTCAGAATACCATGATGCTTTAAAATAGATGGCATTGGTTAGAACCACTGCCGTATCCGATGAGATTGAACCTTCAGGAAGAAGGTCTTTTATCTTTTCATTAGTCTGATCCTCTACCCACTGATTGATTACCAATCGTGAGCCATCAGGATCACCTATAAAATCAAGGGTCTGGACACCAGCATCATAATTTTGCGCTAAAATATCAAGATAGGCGGAGAGAAAGGGGTATCCAATCCTGCTCCAAACCGCATTGACTAAATTGAGCTGAAAAGCATCCCCTGAAAAGGGCGCAATGTCATCCCGGCTGTTTATATCCACATTCAGGGCGTTCAGCGTGGAATGAAAGGTGTTTGAAGGAAGTGTAAAGTTAAGACTGCCTGCCATCTCATCGGCGGTGTTGTTGTTTGCCCCGGCCCAGGTCATTGCAAGGGCGTTTTCTATACTATAGGTTGAAAAAAATATATTTTTATCCTGGAGGTTTTCATCTGCACAGGCCTGGCGGTAAAAATCAAAAGTATAATCAGAAAATCCATTTACCAGTGACTCCATATCAGCCGAATCATAATCTGGAGAATCATCATAAGGGGCAGATGATTTTACAAGCTTGGCTTGGGGCACGGCTTCAATAACGGCCCCATCTATTCCTATTACCTGGGCGCCAAGCTTTACAACACCGTCAACAATCACTAAATCCAGATTTACATCTGAAAAAATGATGGACTGAGGTGTCAATGTTGCGGGCATAACCAGAATAGTACCATCTGTGCCGTCAAAGGTTACTGATGCACCTGATCTGGATACTGTAAATAAGCCTGATTCAGCTTCAATGGTAATTGTGTTATTACCGGGAAAATTCATGAGCCTGGCACAAGCACCGCTTTCAAGAACAATGTTGTTATTTCCAGGGCTGCCGTAAACATGGATGAGAGTATTCGATGATAATGTATGAGAAGTACTATCGGTTAATATTAAAAATTGATCTGCGGATATGGATTGTTTTGTTTCAGCAGATATAGGCTGTGAAAAAAATAGCATTAAACTGCTGATAAAAGCCAAATAAAAGTAATGAACAAATCTTTCAGGTATCATAATCCTAATCTCCTTGGTTCAAAAGAGTTCATGTTATGACAGGCACAACAAAATCAAAAATGCCGGCTAACAGAAATATTATACACCCCACAAAAACACGGTCAAGCCATTCATGAAGCAATTTAGTTATTTTTATTTCAATTAATGTTGCGCTCCGCAAACTATATCAAACCATGTTTTTTCTTTCCATTATTGAAAAAAAAAAAGATTAATGCTAACCTCAAATTCATGACTGAAATTATCACAATAGCCGGGCATAAAGGGGGCAGCGGCAAAACCGCAACTGCCGTAAATCTTGCTGCAGCTCTTGCCCTTTATGAAAACAAGACACTTCTTGTGGACGGCGATCCATTAGGGTCTGCCACAGCATGGACAGGTGTAAAACATGGGGGCAGTACTTCTGACCTGTTTTCCGTAGTTACAGGCAAAGCAACAGCATCCGAGAGCATCAAAACAACTCAGCTTGAATTCATGGACATCCTTCCATCTGGTTTAAATCTTTATAAGGATTTTACATCCTTTCCCCAGGGCTTTGAAAGTCCTGATAAATTAAGGCAGACTGTCCGGCAGATAAGCCGGGAATATAATTATATCATTATTGACTGCCCTTCTTCATTCAGCTTTATGTCCTTATCTGCATTGATCGCAGGGGACTGGATTGTTTCCCCTTTTTCCTGGGATGCAGGCTCTGTTGTGGATTTCAAAAATTTACTTAAAACCATAAAATTTATAAAAAACCAGTATCATATTCCACTCAAGGTAGCTGGAATTTTTTTTAATTTTTGTCGATCCGATTTTCAACAGTCCATAGAGGACAGGGACAGTCTGCTTAAAAGAAAAGATATGACTGACATAAAAGACATTGTTTTTTCTTCATCAATTCCCCATGACATTCTTATTAAAGAGATGGACGAATTAAGAAAACCTGTACTTTTACATGATCTGGAGGCAGTAAGCTCCAAAGCATATCTTGAATTTGCCTGCGAAATTATATCTTTTTTAACATAATTTCACTGTAATTGAATGGAGGTTTGCAAAATGAAAATTACCAGCCCGGATACAATAAAAATGAATGCAAAGGAATTTATCGATTCCATTAATGCTGAACTTGACTGGGAGGCTATTGAAGAGCTGGTTCTTGAAAAATATAGATTCCATATGCAGGATGAAGTAGATTACAAAAAAGGTGATATCATTGTGCATGATAACCAGGTGGCCTACCAGCTTGACTTTGATATCAAGGTTGCACTTTCAATTATTTTGGACAGGGATGGGGAATGCATTACCATTGAGACATCAGGCGAACAGGCAGACCAGCACGTTTCCAGCGAGGAAGATGAAAAACCCAGTTTTGTGGATAGAACCGGAATTGCATCTGAACTGGCTGAAATGATATGGGATATTAACAAGGATGGCGGTTCGTGACGCAAAACCATAGCATAGAAAAAAAGACTGTAAGCGATGCAGCATATGTAAGGGGCCAGCTTGATGAAATACTCACAAGGGAGATTACCCGTCTAATCGAAATTGATTATGAATCTGCCTTGAGAATTTATAACCTTGCCGGGATTTCCTGCATTTTGATTGCTGTGGAAAGGGAAAGAGAGATCAAAAATGCTCCTGAATCACCTCCGGAAAGATTTACCAAAGAAACTTTTTTTAATGAACTTGAAGATATCGGCCTTATAAAAGACAAGATGCTGATGGAGGCATTTCATTCAGCAATGGATCTGGGTTATCTGAGCCTTGATGAAAATGGAAATATCAAGGCTGAAGTATCGGCATATACAGTTGTTGCCTTCCTTGATAATATATTTCCAGGTATTCAAGGTCTGCATCTGATAGCTTTTATCATGCAGATGAATGATGAGGTGCTTTCCAACCGAAAATCCCTTGAAACAGCAAAGGATAGCTTCTCAAAAACCTTAAAAAACAGCGGGGTTTCCGTAGCAAGGGAAAAAGCTGAAAAAAAAGCACGGGAAATTGTAGCTGCTACTTCTTTTGAAAGGGATAAAGCATATATAGATAAACTTAAGGAGGTTAACCTAAAACGTATAACCAATCCAAAGCTAAAAGAGAGGCTTAAGTTAAAGCGGGCAGACAAAAGACCCTCGTTTTATATGCCAGAAGGCAAGGTATCAGATAAGGCCCGGGTAAAATCCCTGTTTGGAAAAATAGAGACTGAAAGCAAAAAAGAAGAGAGGCAAGAGAGAATAAAAAAGGATAAGGCTGAAAAAAAAGCACGTCTTACAGCTTTAAAAAAAGCTGAGGAGCTTGATAGAAGGGAGGCATATCTCAAAAAAGCGGAAGCTGCTTTAAAGGCACATGAAGAAAGAGCAAAGGATATAGAGATAAGGGCTGTAGAGCTGGATTCCAGAGAAAGGGAAATTAAGAGTTCCGAAGCTGCTGCATTAAAATTAGCACGGCAGGAGGCCGAGTTAAAACTGATCCAGGCCCAGATTGCGGCCAGGGAGGCTGAACTTAAACTTAAAGAGGAACAGTTAAAAGCCAAGGAACAGTCAAATACCGAGGTTTTAAAACTTGAGCAGGCAAAGGCGGACCAGTTGGATAATAAGACTGGGGAAATCGCCCAGCATAAGCCCGATGCCTTAAAAAAAGAGCCTGGGTCAACTGAAAAAAAAGCCTTTTTGTCAGAAAATGATCTGGCATCAAGGATCGCTGAGTTTGAGTCCGAGCTGGCCATGGTCTGTCCTGTATGCAATACCGGGAGTATTGTTTCTACCATAACGGAGAAAAAAAATGAATATTTTACCTGTTCAAACAAATCCTGCCGTTTTGTAAGCTGGTCAAAGCCCTATCATTTTAATTGTCCCATGTGTAAAAATCCTTTTTTAATTGAATTTGAAACTGACATCGGTGAAAAGGGACTTAAATGCCCAAGAGCAAGTTGTTTCTATTCCCAGAACAACTTAATGGCTCCCTCTCAAAATATAGCTGAATCCCCTAAAGACAAGGCGCCTAAAAAGAAAAAAAGGCTGGTAAGACGCGTAAAAAGGAAACGCTGATGAAAATTTCATTTGCCGATAAACGGCTTGAAATCATACATGAAAAGGCAAAAAACGGAACCCGTCTTTCAAAGGAAGACGGGCTTCTTCTTTTTGAAACAAAAGATTTAACCGGAGTCGGGATACTTGCAGATATAAAAAGGCGCTCAAGGCATGGCAATAAAGCCTTTTATGTTTACAATCAGCATCTGAACTACACTAATATCTGTAAAAACAGATGCCTGTTCTGTGCCTATGCTGTGGATGCAGGAGATAAGAGTGCATATTCCTGGGATATGAAGGATATAGAAAAACGGCTCCTTGACCGTATCCATGAACCGGTAAATGAACTGCATATTGTCGGGGGCCTCAATCCAGCCCTTGATTTTAATTATTTTATTGATCTTTTGAGGACTGTCAATAATATCAGACCTGAGGCAAAGATCAAGGCATTTACCTGCGTGGAAATCGACTATCTATCTGAGATATCGGGTCTTTCTGTGGAAGATACCATTGAAAAACTTAAAGCTGCGGGTCTTGACATGATGCCGGGAGGCGGCGCAGAAGTCATGAGCGAAAGGGTACGTCAAAAGCTTTTTCCCAAAAAGGTGGGAAGCAGGCGGTGGATGGAAATCATGGAAGCCGTTCACAGGGCAGGCCTTACCTCCAATGCGACAATGCTTTACGGCCACATCGAAACATTGGAGGAGCGGGTGGATCATCTTATGGCGCTGAGGGAGCTTCAGGATAAAACAGGCGGATTTTCAGCCTATATTCCCCTTGCCTTTCATTCAAAAAATACAAAATTGTCCCATATTAGACCTACGACCGCAATGGATGACCTGAAAAATATCGCGGTTGCAAGGCTTATGCTTGATAATTTTCCCCATATAAAAGCCTATTGGGTGATGATCGGCGAAAAACTTGCCCAGGTTGCGCTCTCCTATGGAGCCGACGACCTGGACGGCACCATCATTGAGGAGAGAATAACTCACACGGCAGGCGCAACCTCAGCCAAGGGCCTCACACGGGGACAAATGGAAAAAATGATTACAGATGCGGGTTTTTTACCTGTAGAGCGGGACTCCTTTTATAATGAAATAGAGACTGGGAAAATGCCTCACGGAGCATGTGATGAAAACAGTTGAAAATATTGCTGAAAAAATTTCCAGCGGAAAAAGGATCAATATGGATGAGGGACTCTTGATGTATCAAAAGGCCCCTCTTTTAACCCTTGCAAGGCTGGCGGAAAACAAGCGGTTTGTTATTCATCCTGAAAGGGTGGTAACCTTTGTTGTTGACCGAAATATCAACTATACCAATATCTGCGTATCAGGATGCCGCTTCTGCGCCTTTTTCAAAAGCCCGGAAAGTAAAAAAGGCTATGTGATTTCAAGGGATATACTACATGACAAGATTCAGGAAACCCTGGATCTTGGAGGCACCCAGATACTGCTCCAGGGCGGCATGAATCCCGATCTTGAACTTGACTATTATGTTGAGCTCTTAAGGGACATAAAGGAAAATTTCGACATTCATATCCACGGCTTTTCTCCTCCTGAAATAGTCTTTATTGCCGAAAAATCATCTTTACCCATCAAGGAAACCATTAAGGTTTTAAAGGAGGCGGGACTTGGTTCCATACCGGGCGGCGGAGCTGAGATTCTCTGTGATGAGATAAGACAAAAGGTTTCTCCCAACAAATGTATGTCACAGCCCTGGCTCAAAGTAATGGAACGCGCCCATGAACTTGGACTGAGAACCACTGCCACGATGATGTTCGGGCATATTGAAACTCCCCGTCACATCTTCGAGCATATGTATAAGATCAGAAAACTCCAGGACAAAACAAAGGGATTTACCGCCTTTATTCCCTGGACATTTCAGCCTGATAATACCAGAATAAAGGCAGAGAAAACTTCGGCTGTAACATACTTGAGGGTGCTTGCCTTGAGCAGAATTTTCTTAGATAATATTGATAACATACAGGCATCCTGGGTAACCCAGGGTGATAAAATCGCCCAGACCGCGCTCTTTTACGGCGCCAATGACATGGGCAGCACCATGATCGAGGAAAATGTGGTTGCCTCGGCTGGAGTTAATTTCATGCTGCCCAGGGAGGAGATATCTCGCCTGATAGAAACAGCAGGGTTTACGCCCAGACAACGGGATTGTTTTTATAATATATTATAGCCGCCATATCCTGATGGACAAAAAAACCCTGAATGTAGGGGCGGATTCCATATCCGCCCCAAATTGATTGTGTATCTATCAATTGGGCAGAAATAAATTCTGCCCCCTACACATTCAAATAAGAAATGTTGAAAACTGAATTGTTCAAAAATATAAAGATCATAAATAATAGTCTTAATATAGAGATACACAGGGCAGGATGGGTCATCATTAACCAATGGAATATCGTTCAAAACGGATATATCAAGACGATAAACGGCACCATTGTCAATGTATCCCATGGAAAACCAAGCTCAATAACATCAGATATCTGCATCATAGATCATGGGCCGGGGGTGCTCATGCCCGGCCTTGTGAATGCCCATACCCATTTTGAATTATCTGCTTTAAAGGGCCTTAGCAAGGTCAATCTACCATTCAAGGAATGGGTCAGGCAGGTGCTTCAAAAAAGAGAAGCCATTGATGAAGACACCCTGAAACAGAAAGCTTCAAGGGCTATGAAAGCCTGCCTTACAACAGGCACCCTGTCTGCGGCGGAAATATCAACCCTTGGCATCACGGAATCTCTATTCAGGGAATCAGGCTTAGGTGGTGTATGGTTTAGAGAATTTTTAGGCTCTATTTCATCTTCTAATATTGAACAGGAGGCATCCGAAAAGGATACACCACCCCAAAAAGCATATGGACTGCCTCCTTTATCCCTGGCAGGCCATGCACCCCACACCTCATCTCCTGAACTCCTGCAAAAATTAAAACAAATTTGTTCCATCAACTGCCTTCCATTTTCCATTCACCTTGCCGAATCAAGAGATGAAACCGAATTTATCACAACGGCAAAGGGTCCATGGGCATCATTTCTTAACGAGCGGGGAATCGATTTTCACAACTGGCCGATTCCCTCAAGGAGTCCTGTCTCCTATCTTGATGACCTGAAATTACTGGACAGCCAGACCATGGCGGTTCATCTGCTTAATGTGGATAAAAAGGATTTGAACATCATTTCAGAGTCGAGGACAAAGCCGGTTGTATGCCCAAGAAGCAACATGGCCCTGCATGGAAAACTTCCGGATTTGCCGAAATTTTTAAATGCAGGGCTTATGCCTGCTCTGGGAACAGACAGTCTTGCCAGCACACCATCGCTCGGCATGTTTGATGAGATGGCATTTGTTGCACAAAAGTATCCGCAAATTAACCCGGCAGACATTTTTGCCATGGCCACTTTAAATGGAGCCATGGCCCTTGGTATCGATAAATTCACAGGCACCCTTGAAAAGGGCAGAAAAGCCGATTTTATTTATCTTCCAATTCACATAAAACACTCAAGAAATATATTTGAAATCATCACAGGACATAAGTTTACGTCAATTGGCCAAGCCTGAAGGCTTGGGTTTCCACAGCTAAAGCGGAATTATTATGAAAAAAAAACTATCCATGGGTAAAATTGATTATATTAACGCCTCTCCGGTTTATTATGGCCTTGATCACGGACTTTTGCCCGACTGGATTGAAATGCTTCCCCATCCACCGGCTGTACTCAACGGAATGATAGAAAATGGCAACATTGAAATCAGTCCTGTTTCCGCCGGATATTACGGCACGAATTATAAAGATCTGCTGGTGCTGCCGGATCTTTCCATTTCCTGCCACGGCCAGGTACTCAGCGTTATTTTAATGAGTAACTATCCAATTGAATCCCTGCATGAAAAAAAATTACTCCTAACTAAGGATTCTGCCACATCATCATATCTTGTAAAGCTGATCATGGCAAAAAAAGATGTGAGACCCCAATATGAGACATGCCGGCTTTACAGTCTGTCAGATGTATCAGAAGATGCAGACGCCGCCATGATAATCGGAGATGCTGCCATGACCCAGCCCTGGGAGGACAGATTCAAGTACAGATTTGATCTTGGTGAGGTATGGTTCAACCAAACGGGTCTTCCCTTTGTATTTGCCCTGTGGGTGGTGAGAAAAGAATTTGCTGAAAATGCCCATGAAAGTGTTGGAAAAATTCTTGAGCTGTTTTACCGATCCCGCACACTTGGTTATGATAATATTGACAAGGTTATTTCAGCGGGCGCATCAAAGCTTAACCTTGATACCGCCTATGTCACAAAATATTTTGATCTGTTAAAATGCGATCTGGACAGCATCAAGATTAAGGCCCTGAAAATTTTTTTTGATTTACTTTATGATCATGAAATATTGCCGGAAAAAGTAGATATAAATTTTTTTGCATAAACACTTTCCGGCTGATCTGCTGGCATGTTTCATTCCTCGATTGACACTTTTTCAAAACATTCTCTGAATTTTAGGAAATTCTCTGAAAAAACTGTCAACTATTTTTGAGGCAATATAAAACATGCCGATCTGCTGAGGCAATTCTAATTTTAAGATTTGAAATATTTAAAACTGCTGGGTCCATCCGGCATTGGCAAAGGCAAATCGATCCTGGAACCGGTTATAGCAGATAGCAGCGGCCTCGTTGCCCGTGCAATGGGATACCGCGATCATTTTTACCTTAAACTCATCAAAGGCATCCAGGGATTTTTCAAGTTGTTCTCCTACCCCCATGAATCCCAGATGGGTGCCGCCAATTACGGCATGGAAAGCATCATGGCCGCTTTTTTTCTGAAAATGCTTCATGACATTTACAATACCGGTATGGGCGCATCCGGTTAAAATAACGGGACCTGAATCTGTTTCTATCATAAGAGATGCATCATCTTTGAGCGGATCAACCATAAACCCATCATCCCTTTTGACCTTGAGATGGGTGTCAGGGTGTTCAAATTCCGTAACTCGGGGAACTTCCCCTGAAAAAAATATACCAGGAGAAATCTCACAATATTCTTTTTTCAATGAAAATTTTGCACCAAGGGTTGTTTCAAGATACTCCCGCCGAAATTTTGTTCCGATGAAAAAATGTCTTAATTCATTTTGAAAAGGCAGCTCTGAATACTTGGCATCAAATATATCCGGGTGAGCGATTACTTCAACTCCCCTGGGTGGAAACAGCACATGGGGCAATCCCCCTGTATGATCGTAATGACCATGGCTCAAAACAATTTTCTGAATCTTGGTCAGATCGATCATCAGGCTGTCTGCATTGGTTTTAAGGGTCATTCCCTGGCCGGTATCAACAAGAATTTTTTCATCATCTCTCTCGATCAATGCGGCAAATCCATGCTCTCCGGTTACCCCAAGAACCCTTCCTGCTGTATTTTCACAAACCACTGTAATCTGTGTTTTTCCCATATTATCTCCTCATTTTTCGTTTTCCAGTATAAACGGCCTAAGAGCTAACTCTTGAGGCTCAGACTGGAAATTGGTTATATAGTATCTGCCCTGTTTTTCAAAGATAATTACACTCTCAAGATAGCCCACATTGCCGTAGTTTTCGTGTTTCAAGCCAAGTTTGTACTCTTTTAAGGTAAACAGGTTCCAATCATGGGAGACGCATAGGCAAACCTGTTTTGAAGAGAGTTCCTTCATATGTTTTACCATAAATGTTGCTATGGTATCTGAAGCCTGTTCAGGATTCATAATGATATCATCGGAAATTTCATTATTAAACCAGCTTCTCAAAAAATCCGCGGTTCCAGCCTCTGAAACCATGGCAATGGCCCTTTGAATGTCTTTTATATAAAAGGGTGAAAGTTCCCCGGCCAGGGTATTATGGTCTATAAACCTGCCATGCTTTTTAATATATCCTTTGTCAATCAGGCATGCGGTTTCAATACATCTGCCGAAAAAACTCGAAAATATTCGTGGGACAGGTTCTAAGGGAAGGCTTCTTCCAAGATGGAATGCTGCATCTTTACCCTTTTCCGTCAGTCCCATGAAGGGTTCCATGGTGCTGTCCTCATGGAAATGCCTGTCTGAGTGCCGCATGATAACAGAAATTGTTTCAGCTCCGTCTTCAATGAGTTGTTTTAGGTTATTAACCGTCTCTTTATCTCGAATTTTTTCCATTGGTCGCATATAAAATTTAATTCCTTATTTTTACTTTGTTATTTTGGCATGTTTCAGAATACCTCAAAAATAGCTTACACTTTTTTTAGGTGAATCCCCAAAATGGTGAAATTGATTTAAAAAGTGTAAACTGAGAAATAAAGGATGCTGTTATTTTTAGAAATTTTATTGCATAATCTACTATAGTTAGCCCCCCCTGTGGTCAGCCCATGGATGGAGTAGGCACAGAGGAGTGACCTTAAAAAAAACAGTCCGAAATTATATTATCGTTGAATAGATTTAATTTATTATGATATATCCTCTAAAACTTTACTGCAATAAAAGTTAGCATCTTTCATATCAACTCAAAAACAATTTACACTTTTCTGAAAATTTTGAACCATGATTAAATGATGAACATGATTAAAAATCAAGGGAAATCCTTTAATCAGGAAAATCATGATTCAAAAAATGTGTAAACTGAAAAATGAAGGGTACTCAAAAAAACTTATCCGTCATTGTATTTTTATGGAGACTCATGAAAAAAAAAATAAGAATTATCGGAGTGCCCATGGACTTTGGACAGCTCCACAGGGGTGTTGACATGGGGCCTGCTGCCCTGCGTTATACCGGTCTTGTGGGTGAGCTTAAGAGCCTTGGTTATGAGGTTGACGATATAGGCGATATACCTGTGCCGGTAAGAGATTCAGGGGCAAACAAAAGACAGGGTAATTTTTTAAATGATATTACACGTGTTTGCGAGCAGGTTTATGGGGCCGGGCGCAGAGCATTTTCCGATGGAGTTTTTCCTCTTTTCTTAGGAGGAGATCACTCCATAGCAATGGGAACCGTAGGAGGCGTCACCCATGATGCTTCCGCCGGCCTTATCTGGATCGATGCCCATGGAGATTTCAATACAGAAGAGAGTTCTCCCAGCGGCAATGTCCATGGAATGCCCTTGGCTGCCCTTATCGGTGATGGAAATGATGCTTTGGTGAACATCGGTCGTAAGGGGGCTAAAATCGACCCGGAAGACGTGGTAGTCATAGGTATACGTGATCTGGATTTAGATGAGCGCCGTAGATTGAAACGAAGCGGTATTACAGTCTATACCATGAGAGATATTGACGAGCAGGGAATCTATGCAGTCACAAACAAGGCCCTCATGAAATTTGTCCATATGAAGAGAATACACATCAGCCTGGATATGGATGCCATTGAACCTGTGGAGGCTCCAGGTGTTGGGACTCCTGTGCCAGGCGGGCTCACCTTTAGAGAAGCCCATCTTTTCATGGAAATTATTGCAGATTCAGGCAAGCTGACCTCCATGGATATAGTGGAAATCAACCCCATTCTGGATCAGGCCAACAAGACCGCAAGGCTTGCCGTTGATCTGACAATTTCAGCCCTTGGAAAAAGAATTCTTTGAGCCTTTAAAATTTTTAACCCTTTTCATAACAACAGAGAGTTCCTCAATTTTAAACAGATACCCGGCGGCCCAAAGGAGCACCACAAAAAATAATCCTGTTATAAAACATATGAAAAGAGCGCCTGCCAAGGTGCTGCCGTTGAAAAAATACTGAAGCTGGCCTGTAATTTTCCAGAGTATAATGCTGATCAGCATACTTAAGAAAAGAATTTTCATGAAAAAAATATATACGGTACAGGCTTCGGTGTTATGGCTCTTTTTATTCCACAGGTGAAATAAAAGGAGCGTCTGTCCCATGGCAGTAAGGGACATCGATAAAGCAACTCCCGGGGTACCCATGTATATCATAAAAAAATAGAAAACAGGAAGACTCCCTATAACCGACAGCGTACCTACAACTGCTGGAAACCAGGTGTTCTGCATTGCATAATAGCCCCTTACCACAACGGTCTGGGCTGCAAAGGCAAAGGTGCCGGAAAGTATCCAGGGAAGGATTCCTGCGGTCAGTGTAGTCGCCTTATCATCAAACCTGCCCCGCTGAAAAAGAAGAAACACAATTTCATGCCTGAGAACCATGAACAGGACAGATAGTGGAATTACCAGAAATAATAATTTAAGGCTCTGATTTAAAAGATGGTTCAGCTCACGGATTTTGCCGTCTGCGGCGAGCCTGGCCATGAAAGGATATGAGGCAACACCCAGGGCCTGGCCGGAAAGCCCCACCAGGATAAACATGATTCTAAGGGCATAGTTAAGGGCTGCAATGCTCCCCTGGGACAAAAATGATCCAAAATATTTAAGCAGGATTTCCGTTGAAAATGTCATGGTAAGCCCCACCATAAGGGGCAGCGTCAACACCACATACTTTATGAAATCCTTGTCTTTTAAATTAATCATGGGATAAATTTTCATTCCGATTTTTTTGGCACCCATGTACTGCAAAACAAAATTGCCGGCAAAGGCACCGCCGAGAACTCCCCAGGCAAACCCCTCCATCCCCATAATAGAACTAAAACCTATTCCCCCTGCAATAATGCCTGCATTGTACACAAGCGGAGCAAGAGCAGGGATTATAAACTTTTCCTTTGCAAACTGAACAGCCATAAAAAGACCGCCTGAGAAGAAAAAAAACTGGGCAGGCATTATAATACGGGTCATTTTTACAGCCTGCTTAAACAGGGCAGGATCTGTAAAACCCGGTGCCAGGATGGATACAAGCAGGGGGGCAAAGTAAAAGGCAGCAGCCAAGAATATGAGTAAAATCAAGCTAAAAGTGTTAAAAACAATGGAAAAAACTCTCCATCCTTGTTCTTCATTGTTTTGGCTGAGATAAGTTGCAAATATAGGAATAAATGTTACAGATAAAAAACCGCTGGCAACTATGTGGTTTAGTATTTCAGGAATTATAAAGGCCACCTGGTAGGCATCTACCCCGCCTCCTGCCCCTCCTTTATAGGCAATGGCCATTTCCCTTGCAAGGCCGATGACCCTGCTTGTAAACACAGAAGCCATCATAATGAACGAGGCAATGCCGATTTTCTTGAAGGTTGAACCAGATTTTGGTGATGGGTTTGATTTATTGGGTTTATCCATGACTTTGGTCATTATCACATAAAAAACAGAAATAAAAGCGAATAACTCCTGAAAATATTTGACTCTCCATTTTCAACATCATAGAATAAAAAAATTAAATTTATTTTTTTAACATCCTTAATCCAGCATTGAGCAGATGCCCGGTAACATATTGACATAATTGACAGCAGGTTAATTATTATATTTTTGTTTATTCAATGCTATCAAGCAGGTCTTGATATGACTGCTCGATATGGGTTTAACAGCTTCATGATTTAAAAGGTGATATATGGAAATAAATACTTTCAGCCTGCTTGGTATCCTGTCATGGGTCGGAAGTCTTATTGTTTTGATAGTTCAGGGGATTTCAACGGCAATGGAAAAGGACATCATGTGGACAGAAATCATTCTTGGAGATTTTGCCGGTGATTTTTTTGAAATTTTTACAAGCAGAATTCCATTTGAGATAGTACAGAACGGCTTTGATTATATGCTCTATGATCTTCCCTTTTATCAACTTCTTCTGGCAACGGGAGCAGTGCTTTTTGCGATAGGTTTGTTTGTAAAAAATTAATACTTAGGTATTTTTAATTATTTCTGCCCCATTGATAGATACACAATCCATTTAGGTCGGATATGGAATCCACCCCGACATTCATTGTTCGGCTTGAGTCCCAGCTCATGAGTGTTTATATGAGGTAAATTACTATGATATATACTCTAAAAGAATCAAACTTATCCCGGCGCCAATTTTTGCAGCTTTCAGCATTTACAGCAGCCGGGGCTGTTATGGTCACAGGATGCGCAGTCAATCCGGTTACGGGAAAAAATCAGCTTATGATGGTTTCCGAACAGACCGAAATAGAGATTGACAGGCAGCAGTCTCCCCATCAATTTTCCAGCGACTACGGGCCGGTTCAGGATGCGGCACTCAATTCATATATCGATAATATAGGTAAAAAGGTCGCGGGGCATACCCACAGACTGCATATGCCCTATTCTTTCAGGTGCGTCAATGCAACCTATGTAAATGCCTATGCCTTTCCCGGAGGCAGTATTGCCGTAACCCGGGGTATTTTGCTTAAACTGAAAAATGAGGCTGAACTTGCAGCACTATTAGGCCATGAATTAGGCCATGTCAATGCAAGGCACAGTGCCGAGCAGATTTCCAAGAACAGTCTTTCTTCAGTTCTCATAGGAGGTTTATCCGCAGTCATCGGAACCAGAAGTTCCCAGCTAGGTGAACTGGCACAGCAGATCGGTATGCTGGGACAGGGGGTGCTGCTTGCACGGTACAGCCGGGATAATGAAAGAGAGGCCGATGCCCTTGGTAATAGGTATATGGTGGATGCCGGATACTCAACAGATGGCTTTGTCGGCCTGATGGATCTGCTGAACAATATGAATAACAATCATAACTCCTCTGCTGAGATGCTTTTTTCCACCCATCCCATGAGTTCCGAACGCTATGAAACAGCGGTTAAAATGGCTGGAGGCCTGTACCGACCATCTAAATCATATCCCTTGAACCGGGAGCGCTACATGGATAGCACAGCCGGGCTCCGGGCAAAAGAAAAGCTCGTGACTCTGCTTCAAGACGGAGATGCCCTCATGGCCCAGAAAAAGTACAAAGAGGCTGAGAATGCCTATCAGTCGGCTTTGCGTGAGGATACATCCGATTATACCGCAAACATCGTGCTTGCCAAATGCTTTCTCATGCAGGAAAATTACGCCCAGGCAAAACAGTATGCAGATAGGGCGGAACAGATTTATCCCACAGAAGCCCAGGCCTGGCATGTTGCAGGATTTGCCTGCCTTAACCTGAAAGAATTTGACAGGGCATATCAAAATTTTACAAGGTATGATCAACTGCTTCCCGGTAACCCGGGGACGGCTTTTTTTAAAGGATATTCCCTTGAAAAAATGAATAAAATACCACAATCAGCATCTCAATATCAGGAATATCTGAAACAGGTTCAACAGGGCCGGTATGCCCAGCATGCCTACAAAAAACTACAGGAATGGGGATATATTAAAAATTAGAATTTATGAGATATTACCCCCCATATTTCGTTCATTCTAATTTAACGTACTGATATTAAAGCATAATTAAAATCGATTTTGATAGGGATTAGATTTTTTTACCCTGTAAAATCATTATGTTATAAGAAATAAGCGAAAGTAGGGTCACCCATTCTTATAGCATCCTTTTTTTGGGTAATTTCATCCCAAAAAGTTTAAATTACTTTTGAGGTAATATAAAAAATGGCGGATATTAAGAGTTTAACCCGTTTTCTGATTAATTCTGGAAAGGTCATGACCCTTGCCACGCCATGGAAGGAGGGGGCCTGGTCTGCCCCGGTATATTACCTTTACGCCAATAAATGTTTTTATTTTTTTTCTGCTCCAGATTCCCGCCACATTCTGGGTGCGGAAAATGGCAGGGCCGGAGCATCTATTTTTGAGGATTCAGAATCTTTCCGTGACATAAGAGGCATTCAAATGAGGGGTAAAATTGAAAAGGTCAGCGGCAATAAAGAAGCTGCCCTTGCAGCTCTGAAATATATGAAGCGCTTCGGAATTACTTACGATGGAAAGGCCCCCCTGAAATTTATAAAAGAGAATTACAGAGCCTTGTTTTTCCGGTTTGTACCTGAAAAAATTCTGTACATGGACAATAGGGTCAAGATAGGATTTAAAAAAGAAGTTATATCATTTTTCATATGATTTCAGACTGATTTTCAAATTTAGTTGTATTATTTTCAGTGAGCTATCTTCATTTTTAGTATCAGGTCATATGAAACAGGCTATAGCGGACAATTAACAATACAGGAGTAAACCATGGGTTTTAACAGTTTAAAGGCGTGTGTTGAATTTCTTGACAGAGAAGGAGAACTTGTACGTATTTCCCAGGAAATGGATCCAAATCTTGAAATGGCTGAAGTCCACAACAGAGTTTTTGAGGCCGGCGGCCCTGCTGTTTTTTATGAAAATGTAAAGGGCAGCCGGTTTCCTGCGGTTTCAAATCTCTTTGGTACCTATGAGAGGGCCTTAAAAATTCTGGAACCAGGATTAGAAAGGATAAAACACCTTATTGCTTTAAAATCATCTCCTTTTGAATTCTTTCAATCACCTATCACCTCATCAGCTTCTTTTGCATCCCTTTTCCATGCACTTCCATGGCAAAAAAGAAAGGGCCCCGTCCTCCAGGAAAAATGTAAAATCAGTGACCTTCCCATGATTAGATGCTGGCCCGGGGACGGCGGTGCTTTTATCATGCTTCCCCAGGTTTTTTCACAGGACCCGGGCAGCAAAAGTATTATGAATTCCAATCTTGGGATGTACCGGGTGCAGATGAGCGGAGGAGATTATGCCGGAAACAGAGAGGTTGGGCTTCATTATCAGCTCCATCGCGGAATCGGCAACCATCATGCAAAGGCCCTTGAAAGAGAGCAGCCCCTTAGGGTAAGCATATTTGTAGGAGGCCCCCCGGCCCATACCCTTGGGGCTGTCATGCCCCTGCCCGAAGGCATGCCTGAAATTGCCTTTGCAGGCCTTCTTGCAGGAAGGCGCTTTCGCTATGGGGTTAAATCAGACTCAGTAATATCCCTTGATGCTGATTTCTGCATCACGGGCCGGGTTGTTCCAGGGAAAACCAAAAAAGAAGGGCCCTTTGGCGACCACCTTGGTTATTATTCCATGGCCCATGATTTCCCATACCTTGAGGTGGAATCTGTTTATCACAGAAAGGACGCTGTCTGGCCATTTACAGTGGTGGGCCGTCCCCCAAGGGAAGATTCCATATTTGGCAGGCTTATTCATGAGATGACGGCCAGTGCTGTTCCCGATACAATTCCAGGTGTTAAGGCAGTACATGCCGTGGATGCGGCAGGGGTACATCCCCTTCTCCTTGCCAAGGCAGAAGAGCGCTATGTTCCCTTTGAAGATCAAAAGCCCAGGGAACTCTTAACCCATGCCTGCGCCATTCTTGGAACAGGGCAGCTCTCCCTTGCGAAATACCTGCTCATCTGTTCCCACAGCGACAATCCAGACTTGGATGTGTCCGATGAAATGGGTTTTATGGCCCATCTCCTGGAACGGATTGATTTTAAGTATGACCTTCATTTTCAAACATGCACCACCATGGACACTCTTGATTATTCATCCCAGGAATTGAATCAGGGATCCAAGTTGATTATGGCGGCTGCTGGAGAAAAAAAGCGGGAACTGTTGAAGTATCTGCCGGGAGATATTAATATCCCCAACCCATTTTCAAATCCAAAACTTGCAGGGCCTGGTATGCTTGTTATTGAGGCTCCTGGTTTTCAAGATTATGATGATGCCGGAAAGATGATCTCGGCTCTGACAGATCATCTTTCCTTTCAGAAAAAAACAGCAGGGTTTCCTTTAATGGTAATTGCAGATGATGCCATGGAAGTATCTGATGATTTTAATACTTTCCTCTGGACTACATTTTCGCGTTCCAATCCATCCCATGACATATACGGAGTAGGAAGCTCCACAGATTTTAAACATTGGGGCTGCGCCGGGCCCCTGATCATAGATGCCAGGAAAAAACCTTTTCATGCGCCTGAACTTGAGCAGGACAAAGAAATAATTGAAAGGGTAAATAAACTGGGCAGGCCTGGAAGACCCCTGTACAGAATAATTTAATTATGAAATAGGGGCATCCTTCATATTGCTTCAAAGGTAGTTTACACTTCTTGGAATAATAATTCCGAAAAAAGAGAATGTTCATAGAAAAAATGTAAAACGGGAAATGAAGGACCCCGAAAATGTGGGTGGTTTCAAGCATGTTTAATTTAACATGAAGCGAAAAATATTTCTAACCACAGGATATAGATATTGATTAAAGAGTGTCCAGTCATTTATCCGCATCAAAATAAAAAAAGATACAAGCACATAGGGAAAGACCTGGGAAAAATATGAGGCCATGGAGGTTTTTTTAATTTTCTCAGGCACAAGTAATGATAAAATACTGGCACCGGCAAGGGGAGGCAGGGGAATTATATTAAATACAAACACCATGACATTAACCGCCACAACAATGGGAAAAACTTGATCCGGGACGTCAAAATATGTGTAAATCCATAGAATACTGGCTGCTATACCGGCAAGAAATATATTGGCAAATGCACCTGCAAATTTTATTATCATGCAGTATATACCCGGATGCTTGAATTTTTCAGTATTAACCTTGATTTGATTCGGCCACCCAAACCCGGCTACGGCAAAAGAAATAAGACCTGCCGGGTTTATATGACGTAATGGGTTGAAATGAAAACGATCTTTTGGATCTTTAGGGCTATCTCCTAATAATGTCGCCATGAAAGCCTGGCCCTCGGCATTTACGGTTATGGCCAAGAGAGTGGTTACAAAAAAGATAACAGCCTTATCAAATTGAAAATTAGAAAAATCAAGAACAAATGGGATCTGTATGAAAATATTTTCAGGCATGAAGGTATTTTTCCTGGTATTTATGTATCCATCATTAATAGATTGCTGGGGCAGAAATAGATTCTGCCTCTACAGTTTCATATAAACTGCCATGGGCAGCCCAGGGTTTTTACCCGGTTCTGCCCACAACGAATCATGAAAGTTATCCACCGTTTACGGAGACTTTCATATAAACCGGCATGGCCGGAGCATCTTTTTTACCCGGCCACAACGAAGATTGAAAGTCTTTTGAAAAACAACCTCTTACAGAGACTTTCATATAAACCGGCATGGCCGGAGCATATTTTTTACCCGGCCACAACGAAAATTGAAAGTCTTTAAAAAACAAACTCTTATAAAGGCTTTCATATAAACATCCTCGTTTTTGAGGAATTTCATCCCAAAAATTTTAAGCTGCTTTTTAGGATATATGAAAGATGTCGGTATTTAAAATTAATTTAACAAAAAAGGTCGATCATTAGCCTTTTAACCCATGCTAACAACCGACCTTTTCATTTAATCATCTTATATATTTTTTGTAAAGCACTGATTTTATCTCTGCACCTACAAGATCAGCCTGTGTACTGAGGTTTGGTGGTAATTCTCGCAAGAAGAACGCCGGCAATCAGGAGTCCTCCTGAAATATAGAAGGCAAGATTAAGGCTTCCTGTAATATCCTGAATGACTCCGCCAACCCTGGCCATGAAAAATCCAATACCCCAGCCCATGAATACCAGTCCATAGTTGAAACCAAGGTTTTTAGATCCAAAGAAATCTGCGGTAAAAGAAGGCATGAGTGACAGCCCGCCGCCATACTGCCAGTAAGCAATGCCGACAGCCAGGAACAATAAGAACAGGTTCGCAGTAGATATAACATAGGGGAGCGCAAACAGGCACAGGGCAGACACTGACAAGTTCAGGCAATAGGCGTTGAGGCGTCCTATTTTATCTGAATAGTAACCGGTTCCTACACGGCCGGATGCGTTTACAAGACCTCCAAAGGATACAAGTATCCAGGCATTGGCGGCAAAGAACGGCATGTCTTTGGCTGTTCTAACCATAAGCCCCTTGGCACTGCTTATAATAAGAAGTCCTGATTGGGTACTAAGGATGAACATGAAAACCAGAGCATAGAACTGCCAGGTCTTCATCATATCACCGGCTTCCCAGTCATGGGTCTTTTCCGTTGCGGAAGCCTGGCCTACTCCTGCGGCAGCACTCGGAGGACTGTATCCTTCAGGGGGAGTTTTGAGCATTTGGCCGGCAATCACAACTACAACCGCGAAAAATACTCCAAGGTATACAAAACTTCCGCTGATACCGTAAGCATCTATAAGTTTCTGGCCGAGCCATCCAATATAAAGGGCGGCTCCACCGTATCCACCGACAACCAGACCGGCAACCAGACCTCTTTTTTCAGGCCCGAACCATTTCAAGGCAGCAGGTGTTGGAGCAGCATAACCTATACCCATGCCGGCACCGCCAAATATTCCAAAACCGATGATAAGACCGGTATAACTCTTCATCATACCGGCAATGATACAACCGATGGCCAAGAGAAGTCCGCCTACTGTTGCACCAAATTTAGGGCTGATTTTGTCCTGAATTCTTCCACCGGGGATCATCAGAACTGCAAATACGATGATGCAGAGCGAGAAAGGAGTTGCTGCCTGGGCATTGGTAAGATATATCCATCCCTCATTTATACCTGTCATTACCTCTCCAGCCTTATCAACGTCAACGAGGGCTGATTTCCAGATACTCCATGCATAAAGAATTCCCAGGCAAAGGTTGATTGCCGTGCCTGAAAAAGTGGTGATCCATGCCTGTGTTGGGACCTTTTCAATTGTCTGTGTGCTCATCTTTATCTCCTTATTAAAGGGCAGAATCAAATGGATAGAACCCTGAATATGCTAATTTATCAGTTCAATCGGGTATTTACACAAACGGCTTGTATCCATTTAATCCTTATAATTTTTTTTATCTCCTGTCGTATATCAGGTAGCTTTTTTTCCATAACCGATTTTACCCAGGCTATCCTCAATTTCTCCCAAGATATCTGGATCATCTATGGTGGCAGGCACTTTATAATCCTTTTTGTCTGCAATGCTTCGCATTGTTCCCCTGAGGATTTTTCCCGACCTGGTTTTGGGAAGCCTTTTAACTACCGTGGCTGTTTTAAAAGCTGCAACCGGTCCAATCTGCTCCCGGATCATCTGAACAGCCTCTTTTACAATTTCAGCATGATCCTTTGTAACCCCTGCATTAAGAACAAGGAACCCCAGGGGAACCTGTCCTTTAAGCTTATCATCAACACCCATAACTGCGCATTCTGCAACATCCGGGTGGTTGGCCAGCACCTCTTCCATAGCCCCTGTGGACAGCCTGTGTCCTGCTACATTGATGATGTCATCGGTCCTGGTCATTACATAAACATAACCTTCATCATCTATATAGCCTGCATCTGCTGTTTTATAGTATCCTGGAAATTCTTCAAGATAAGCTTCCACATATCTGGCATCATTCTGCCACAGTGTCGGCAGAGTTCCTGGAGGAAGGGGAAGTTTGACCACGATGGCGCCTATTTCGCCCGGAGCAACAGGCTTACATTCAGGATCCACCACCTGTACATCCCAGCCCGGTACGGCCTTGGTTGGAGAGCCTGGTTTAACGGGAAAATGATGCAGTCCCATGCAATTGGCGGCAATGGCCCAGCCGGTTTCCGTCTGCCACCAGTGATCAAGCACAGGCACTTTTATTTTCTCTTCGGACCAGTGAAGGGTATCAGGATCCAGCCTTTCACCGGCAAGAAAGAGATAACCAAAGCAGGACAGATCATAATCGGCTATCAGTTTACCCTGGGGATCTTCCCTTTTGATGGCCCTGAAAGCGGTGGGAGCCGTGAAAAGGCTCTTTACCTTATGCTCTGAAATCACCCGCCAGAAGGTACCGGCATCCGGTGTTCCTACAGGTTTTCCCTCAAACAATATGGTGGTGGCTCCCTTAAACAGGGGGGCATAAACAATATAGGAATGACCAACTACCCAGCCGATGTCCGAGGCTGCCCAGTAAACATCACCTTCATCGATGTTGTAAATGGCTTTCATGGTCCACTTCAGTGACACTACATGACCGCCGTTATCCCTCACAACACCCTTGGGCTGGCCTGTTGTGCCTGATGTATAAAGGATGTATAGGGGATCTGTTGCCAGAACCGGTACACAGTCATGGGGTGTTGCATCCGCCATAACTTCATTCCAGTCGAAATCCCTGCCTTCCATCATATCAGCTTTTTCCATTGGACGCTGAAAAATAATGGTAGCCTCTGGTTTGCTCGTGGACTGTTCTATGGCTGCATCTAAAAGGGGTTTGTATTTGATTACTTTCTTTACCTCAATACCGCAGGAGGCGGACACGATGACCTTTGGTTTCGCATCGTTGATGCGGGTGGCAAGCTCATTGGCAGCAAACCCTCCAAAGACGACGGAATGAACCGCACCAATACGGGCACATGCCAACATAGCCATAGCCGCTTCTGGAATCATCGGCATATAGATAATTACTCTGTCTCCCTTTACGACGCCTTTGGATGCCAGAACTCCTGCAAATTTAGCAACTTCATCTCTTAATTCCGTATAGGTGTATGTTTTTTTCGTATCTGTTACCGGGCTGTCGTAGATCAGGGCCTTTCTATCTCCATTCCCGTTGTCGATATGCAGGTCAAGGGCATTGTAACAAGTATTTATCTCACCACCGGTAAACCATCTGTAAAAAGGTTTATTGGAATCATCAAGCACTTTATCCCATTTTTTGTACCAGTGGCACTCTTCTGCGATCGGTCCCCAGAATCCCTCAGGATCATTAATGGATTTTTCATAAGCCTCTGTATACAAGTTTGACATAGATAGAATCCTCTATAAAATAATAATTAGTTAAAATAGCAAGAATATTTAACATTGATTTTTTGGCATCCTTTTTCTTCACGGGTTGAGGCTTTTTCAAAAAATTCCCTTATATTCCGGGAATCTCCTCAAAAAAGTATCAACTATTTTTGAGGAAATATAAAGGATGCCGATTTTTTTGAGAATTATCAGGGGACGGATTTCAAGCTTTTTTTTAAGCTTACAAGCAGGTATTGAAAACCGTCCCCATTTTTGAATGGAAAAGTGTTAATTATGGAAGTTAGTCGGTTTGTACCATGTCTTTAATGATTTCAACCACTTCAGGATTTGCCAGGGTCATGACATCGCCAACATCCTTGTAGTTGGAAATGGAGCCAAGTACCCTTCTCATGATCTTGCCTGAGCGGGTTTTCGGCATATCCGGCACAATCCATACCTTTCTTGGCTTGGCAATCTTTCCGATTTGATCGCAGACCGCGTCGGAAATCTTCTTGGCAAGGTCATCACTTGCTTCGTATCCCGGTTTCAGAGCGATGTAAAGATCGGGCTCTTTACCTTTTATATCATGGGCAACCGGAACAACGGCAGCTTCCGCTACTTCTTCAACAACAAGGGATGCTGATTCTATCTCCTTGGTGCCGAGGCGATGGCCTGATACATTGATAACATCATCGATTCTACCAAGGATTCTGTAATATCCGTCTTCGGACCTGGTGGCTGCATCACCGGCCAGGTATGGCCAGTCACGCCAGTCCTTGCTGTCGGGGTTCTTGCAGTATCTTGCAAAATAGGTGTCAACAAATCTATCTCTGTCTCCCCATATGGTCTGGAATTGACCTGGCCATGGATTCTGGATACAGATATTACCCGCGATTCCAGCCTGGGTTACTTCATGTCCATCCTCGTCATAGATGATGGGATGAATGCCCGGGACTCCTGGACCTGCACTGCCCGGTTTCATGGGTTTTATAGCCGGTACGGTGCTGCACAGGAAACCTCCGTTTTCGGTCTGCCACCAGGTATCGACGATAGCAGCCTGTCCCTTGCCGACTTCCCTCTCATACCATCTCCATACCTCAGGCTCTATGGGCTCGCCTACGGTTGTCATGTGCTTGAAATTATATTTGTACTTGGCCGGCTCATCAGGACCGATCTTTCTCAATGCGCGGATGGCGGTGGGAGCGGTATGGAAAATATTTACATCGAGTTCCTGGGCTATTCTCCATGATCTGCCTGCATCCGGATATGTTGGTACTCCTTCATAAATAACAGAGGAAGCACAAAGTGACAGAGGGCCGTAGACAATATAGGAATGTCCAGTGATCCAGCCGATGTCAGCCATGCACCAGTAAACATCTTCGGGATGAATATCCTGAATATATTTTGATGTTCCTGTTACATATGCCAAGTAGCCTCCGGTGCTGTGCTGGCAGCCCTTGGGTTTTCCTGTAGTTCCACTGGTATACATAAGAAATAGAGGCTCTTCCGCAAGCATCTTTTCCGGCTCAACCCGCTCGCCATAATAGTCTTTAAGCACGTCATTTACAAAATAATCACGGCCTTCAACCATGGGAGTTTCAGTAGATGATTTCCCGGGATACCTCTGCCATACCAATACCTTATCAACAACCTGGCCGCCGTCTTTTGCTATCTTCACGGCATCATCGGCATTAACTTTATGGTTTAACAAAGTACCTGATCTGTAATAAGCATCCATGGATATGAGTACCCTGGACTGGGAGTCCATAATCCTGTCCGCACACGCGCTGGGTGAAAAACCTCCAAAAACAACGGAATGAATTACCCCTAAGCGTGCACAGGCAAGCATGGTAATGGCAAGCTCCGCTGTCATGGGCATATGGATGGTGACCCTGTCGCCCCTTTTCAAGCCTGCGAAGTCCCGGAGAAGGGCCGCGCATTCATTTACTCTGACATAAAGCTCCTGATAGGTTATGTGATCAATTCTTTCATTTTCAGGTTCAGGAACAAAATGAATGGCAGTTTTATTTTTATTTTTTTCAAGATGGCGGTCAATGCAGTTGTAGCTTGCGTTGATCAGCCCACCTTTGAACCATTTCCAGCATGGAGCATCACTGGTATCAAGTACCACATCCCAGTATTTGTACCAGTCAAGCATTTCAGCGTACTCAATAAAACAGTCGGGATAATTGTCCAGGCTGAATCTGTCGTAAACAGCAGGATCTGTCAGATTGGCCTGTCCGACAAATTTGCTTGAGGGATAATAAAGTTCTTCTTCTTTCCAGTGTACTGCGATCTGCGCTTCTGTGGTCTCTAATGCTTCTTTTTCGCCCATTGATAATCTCCTGCGTTATTAAGGTTGTATAAACAGTAAACTTCCTAAAGGGTAAAATTATTATACTTATGAAGCTGAAGTTAAAATAAATTATCACCTCCTTTAAAAATATAAACAGACTTGTTGAGAATTATGATACGGCCATATGTATGTAGAATTTATCTCTAAATGCTTGTCATACATACATATGAAAATATGAACATTAAAAAACTGAGTAGTTCTGATTGTGCAGATATGCACAGTTTGAATCTTTTTTTGTCTTGTCTTAAGTCGCCATGATTCGCTCTAAATATCGCTGATAAAACCGTCTCAAAAATAGAAAAATGAAATGCTGAAATGAAGCTCATTCATATCGTGCATTTGACTATAAAAAGAAAAACCTATTTAGTCAATACAATTTTTCAAAAAAAATAAAATAAAATTAATTTGATCTGATGGAAGTTTTTTTGTAGTATCCACATGGTGTCAGTTAACGATGAAAAATGATGAAATTTTAAATTATTTGGAGGTTGTATATATGAAAGAACCGATTGAAAACTACTGGAATAAGAGACTGGAAAAAATAAAGGAATCTCTGGAGGAAAATAATTTTGAGGTGTTTGTCGCCCAAACTGCCGATGATGCAAAAAATATTGCTTTGACAAATATAATACCAAAACTCAATGTTAAAAGTATTTCCTGGGGAGGTTCCATGAGCTTTGTCGCAACAGGACTTTTCCATGCATTGAAAGATGATGATTCTCTCAAGGTATTAAATACCTTTGATAGATCTCTATCCTTTGAGGAACAAATGGAGATGAGAAGGCAGTCTTTGATGGTAGATCTGTTTATTACCGGAACCAATGCCGTGACCGAAGATGGTCAGTTAGTGAATCTTGATATGATCGGCAACCGCGTCGGCGCCATCACATTCGGCCCTTTAAATGTCATTATTATCGTTGGCAGAAACAAGATCACACTTGATCTTGATGATGCCATGTACAGAATAAAAAACTATGCTGCTCCGCTAAATACCATGAATCTTGACAAGAAAACACCCTGCGCCAAGACAGGTTTTTGCCAGGATTGCAACAGCCCCGACCGCATCTGCAATACATGGACAATTACGGAAAAATGTTTCCCACCTAAACGCGTTAAAATTATACTTGTCAATGAAGAGCTTGGTTTTTAATCATGCCTGGTATATTCTTTTCTGAAAATCGCCTAAGGGCAGGTATGGAACCTGCCCCCTACATTTAGATTGCGGCGGTGACGCCGAGTTGGTTATTAAATAGATACCGGGTTTAAATGGAATTCAGCACAAGGGTGATGGGCCTGTCCTCTTCACTTTTTCCCACAAAACGGATAGGCCCGGGTTTTCTGTAATGATCTTCTCCCGGGGACGCGGCAAGCCATTTATCCCGCATGGCATCGAACACCCTGAATGCATTGGATTCAATATCGACTATATTTTTTTCTATGACAAGGGTCAGCTTTCCCTTTCTTTCTTCAAGACGCATCAGCCTGGCAATGGGAACCCCCAGGGGTTCCCATTGATCAAAGGTGTGTTCCAGATTTTTTATAACCGCCATTTGGCCGGTAGCATTGTTGGCTATCAGGCTGAACGCGGTAAGGCCTAAATTATATGTGAAGTTGCAGTCAAAGCGCGTGGGATTGCTTCCCCTGCCGTCATAACCATAAAAATGAGTCTGCTTCTTAAAGTTTGGAACGGATTTTCTGTAAATCTCCAGAACAGTTTTTGGAATATCATCATCTTCCTGGATGAGGTTTGCAGATACCAGTGCCTGTTTCAGGGTCTTGATGGAAATAATACTTTTTTTCATAATAAGAAAGCTGTCTTTCCCATAGTTTCTGAATAAAGCAGGTCCCATCTTTTCCCCGTCAAGGTTGTTCCGCGCCATGGTTTCATGGTAATAGGAATTTTCTATGCCGATCTTATATTCGCCCTGTTCCTTTAATATATCCAAATAATCCCCTACCATATCCATAACGATCTTTTCGGTTTTCACCTGGGAAAACTGAAAATTTCCATGGGTATCCCTTTCAACAAGAAGCCCCTCTTGAAAAAAGGACGGCAGATCATTGAACAGCTCGTCATCCCTTAGATTCCATATGGGAGAGGCCCCTTTATCGCTGATCCCCCTGGAAAGGCGTCGCAGATAGTCTTGTTTTGCGTCAAGAGAAGGAAATGCGGCATGAAAATCAATATCGTGTATCTGATTATAATCCGCAATGATGGTGTTGAGCTTTATAATAAAAATTTGAATTTCATTGATGAATTCAAGAAGCCCCTCAGGAATGATCATGACCCCATAATTTTTACCACTTGCGGCACGGCTTACAATGGTATCGCAAATAAGTCTTGATAGATGACGAAGAGTCATTCCGTAAGCAGTATAATCAACCTGCCCTTTTTCCCGTGCTTGTTTGAGTCGATCCTCATCTACGTATTCTGCTAATTCCTCTCCAATCAGGGTGAGGTTGGCATGGGTTTGCAGAGCTGTTTCTAAGGCAAGATGGCTTGCCACCCTTCCCATAACTTTGCAGACATGCCAGTATTTTAAATCAGAGCTGGCATCAGTACAAAGATTGCTGATATTCTGTGCAAAGGCCCGGGCTGCTGAATGGAAACCAAAAGATATGGCACAAAGTACCTTGCCCTCTTCGGTCTTTACCTGAATATCTCCGTCTATGGTTTTGGGAATACCGATAACCTGAACACCGTCTTTTTTCAGTTCCTGGGCAAGAAACGCAGCATTGGTATTGGAGTCATCTCCGCCTACGACGACAAGCGCATCTAATCCCAGAGTTTTACACGACTCCCTTGAAAGCGTCATTTTTTCCGGAGAATCGATTTTAGCCCTTCCTGTTTTGATCATTGTAAAACCACCCAAGTTCCTGTAAGTATCCACAAGCTCCCTGGTAATTTCAACATATCTGTTTTCAAGGATACCCTCCGGTCCAAGAATAAAGCCAAAAAGCTTTGAATCCTTGTTGGCTTTTTTTGCCGCATCAAAAATGCCGGCGATAACATTATGGCCTCCTGGAGCAGGCCCGCCGGAAAACACAATACCTATGTTTCTTTTTTTAAAAAAAAATGCTTTTCCTGGAGAATCATCAGGATCCCCTGAAACCAGTTTTTGGACTGTATTATCAATGATGTCAGGAAGAACTTTCTTAGCTTCGCGATCCGTCGCAAAGCTATATTGGGTTTCATTTTTAAGTGTAATATAGTCGTGGGAAAATATTTCGCATGTATGGGGTTGAAATGCTCTGCGTTCAATAGTTTCAGCGTTCATATCAGCGATAACATTTTCGATTTTCAAATGACTAAGAAGGGTCTTAATATCCATTTTATCAGAGGATTTCATAGCGTATTTTTCTCACCTCTTATTGTTTTACCCATATTGAGCATTCATATCATAATCCATTGACAGCATCGAATAAACCAAAATACAATATTTCGACCAATATCAATCATTTCAATATGTTAGCTGGATATTTGCCCAATATCGATTTTTAATCTTCAAGTTCAACTTTATTTCTTCCAGCTTCTTTGGCTCTGTAAAGTGCCGTATCGGCCCGTTCAAAAATATGCTTATGGGAAGTTTCACCGTCTTTTACCTGTGATACGCCAATGCTTACCGTCATTTTAACAGTATCTTGTTTATATATAAATTCTATCTTCTCAATGGTCTTTCTTATTTTTTCAGCCACTGCCAGGGCCCCTTTGCTTGAGGTTTCAGGCATGATGGCAACAAACTCCTCTCCCCCGTATCTTGCGAGCATGTCGTTTTTGCGAAGAACAGGAGCAGCTCTTCTTGTTATCTCCTGGAGACATTTATCTCCAACGGCATGGCCGTAGGTATCATTCACCTTTTTAAAATGATCAATATCGATTATAATAAGGGAAAATATAGATCCATATCTTTTGAATCGTTCCATTTCATTGTCTATGCGTTTATTATAGGCTCTTCTGTTGAGAGCGCCTGTCAGTGGATCATGATTGAGTTTTGCTTCTAACTTCCTGGAATGTTTCAGAGCCTGATCAAGCTCTTTTTTAAGTTTAAGAAATTTTCCCTGGAAATTGGAACGATTTTTTCGGGATGAATCAACAAGCCTCTCATCATTTTTTTGTTTTTCGATAATGGCTTTTTCAATGGAAGACAGGGTTTTTGAAACCTGGGCTTTAAGATCATCAAGACATTGCGCAACATCCACATTGTTTTTCAAGACTCCAATTTCCTTATTCAGGATAGAGCTGAAAGCTTCATTGGATTTTGCACTGCTTTCGTTTGTATCATATGACTTGAGCAAATGATTCTCAATCATCAAAATGCGTTTAATTATCTCCTGGACAAAAGATGATATTTTTTCCCGATCCGTACCTATGCTGTTGATATATGATTGAATAATATCAAAAAGTTGATTTCTGATGATTACAATATTTTTAAAACTATCTGCCTGGGTAATTTTTTCTGCAATTTGATTTAACTGATCTCCATAGTGAGCATCAATCATCTGTTTTAAATTACTGATGATCTCCAGATAGCCTTCTTTGAATTGATTAAGTTGTTCTTCACCGGATGAGCCCTTTAAAAAAGAAGAAAAAAAAGATTGTTTCCCCCTTGATTTTTTATGTTCAGATACGTCTTGCAGAATGGAATTACGGACAAGTTTTAAAATTACTTCGATTTTTTCTGTGGATTCTCCCCTCTTTAATGAAGTGCTGAGCACCTTTAAGGCCGCTCCAAAAGATGGATTATCGTCTTGAATGTAATCAAGGATGGGGGGTAGAGACCTACTGTAAAGCTGAACCGTCTTTTCATGTTTTTCTTCCATGCTGTTGAGTTCACTCAGAAGAATATCTTTTTGTGACTGGAGTTTTTTCAGCTTGTTTTTCAGCTCAAAGATATATTTGTCTTTGTTCAAATTATCCGCTGTCATATTAAATCCTACAGAATCTGTTTCAAAAAAAGTTTTGTCCTGTCATGTTCCGGTGCTTTAAAAAAATGTTCAGGAGTTCCCGTCTCCATTATTGCTCCTTCATCCATGAAAATTACCCTGTCAGCTACTTCCCTTGCAAACCCCATCTCATGGGTCACCACCACCATGGTCATACCCTCCCTGGCAAGGGTCTTCATAACATCCAAAACCTCGCCTATCATCTCGGGATCAAGGGCAGAGGTCGGCTCATCAAACAAAATAGCCTTGGGGTTCATGGCAAGGGCCCTGGCAATGGCTACTCTCTGCTGCTGACCCCCGGAGAGCTGATCTGGGTAAACCCCTTGTTTATCCTGTATACCGACCTTATTTAATAACACCATGGTGATCTCATCAGCCTCTTTTTTCGATCTTCTTCTAACTACCTGCTGGGCCAGATTCAGGTTATCTTTAACGGTTTTATGGGGAAACAGATTAAAGGATTGAAAGACCATCCCCAATTCCGCCCGCATTTTATTTATATCGGTTTTAGGGTGAAGAATATCTATCCCGTCAATATAAATATGCCCGCTGTCCGCGGTTTCAAGTCGATTCAGACATCTTAAAAATGTACTTTTCCCGGAGCCTGAAGGACCAATAACCACAACTACTTCTCCCCGGCCTATATCGGCAGATACATCAACTAAGGCATCAACCCTGTGGGGAACCATAAATGTTTTGTATAGATTACTCGCTTTTATCATGAATGGATCATCCTCTTTTCAACATACTGAAGCACCATTGACAGCGCAAAGGTTAAAACAAGATACAGCAGGGCACACACAAACCAAAGCTCAAAAGGCTGCAAACTTGTCGTAACAACTTCCCGTGTAGCCTTGGTCAATTCCCTGATGGCTATAATTCCAAGCAGGGAGGAATCCTTGATTAGGCTGATGAACTGACCTGCCAGAGGGGGAATGATGCGGATAAACGCCTGGGGAAGAATGACATGGTACATACTCTGGATATAGGTCATGCCAAGGGAACGGGAAGCCTCGGTCTGCCCCCTGTGAATGGATTGGATACCGGAACGGACGATTTCTGCCACATAGGCTCCGGTAAAGGTGGCAAGGGAGGCCACACCAAACCATAGAGGAGGTATCTGGTTTATGCCGTACTGGGCAAGCATAGTGTTCACAAGGGTTCCAAGAACAAAATACCAGATAAAAATCTGGACCAGCAGAGGAGAACCCCGAACAAGCTCTATATAGGTTATGGAGAGCCATTTAAAAGCGGGATTGGACGAAATTCTGGCAAGGCCGGTGAGCAGACCCAGGAGAATACCGAAAATAATGGCCACAAAACTTACTTTAAGGGTAAGCCATAGTCCCTGGAGCAGAATACCGACCTTCCATTCATGATATTTACCAAGGACATCTCCTTCAAAAACCATATCTCCCTCATAGATAATAACTTCCTTTGATGGAATACGATAGCCATGAAGTGTGCCGTCATTTTCCACAACCGTGATAAGGGTTTTCTCAGGCTCCTCAACAATGGCTTTGATGGTTCCGTCTATTTCGGATTTGACCTCGATTTCTTCATTAAAGAAAAAATACTGGGGTACGCGATACCACCGCCAGGTATAATCAATCTTTAATGTGCAGTAATAGAGACCGCCGATAAGGCTAAAAATAATAAGGACAAATACGGCAACCCACATGTAGTAGATTCTTGTCTGCTGTTTTTGAAGCAGAGAGGATGGGGAATCCATTTATAAATCATACTCCTTATAACTGCCATGGGCAGACCAGGATTTTGCTCCGGCTTTGCCCACAACGAAACATGAAAGTCATATTGGGTTTTCGAAGACTTTCATATAAACCGGCATGGCCGGAGCATAGTTATTGCTACCGGGCACAACGAAAAATGAAAATTCCTTAAAAACAAGCCATTATGGAGACTTTCATATAAACTGCCATGGGCAGCCCAGGGTTTTTACCCGGTTCTGCCCACAACGAACCATGAAAGTCATCCGCCGTTTACGGAGACTTTCATATAAACAGGCCATGCCCTAATGGACACAACCAAAAATGAAATGTGCCCTTAGGGGGGAATGGTTTTAATACCGACCATTGCAAGAGCACCCCTCTGTGGGTACCCTCCACCGGGCAACCACCGTGGGGTTACCCCTACAGAGAATGGCCAGAATTGAAATCAAGCCAAATAGATATCAGGTCTAATTTTTACTGTACATTTTTAATCCAATCTGTGGATTTTATCCACTTGTTGTATATTATGTCATACCTACCATCATTTTTGATCTGTTTTAAGAAATTATTCAAAAAATTTAAAAAATCAGGATCTCCTTTGTTTATGGCCCAGGCAAGGGGTTCATATGTAAAGGGCTCATCAAGGAAAATAACTTTGCCTTCTCCTTGATTGGCCATAAACACCACGCAGTATGGAAGGTCATAGACAAAGGCATCTGCTTTTCCGTTCACCACCTCAAGGGCACCTTCGGTTTCCGTCTCAAATGACTTATAGGTACATTTAGGGATTTTTCTTTTAACAGCCATTTCACCCGTTGTTCCAAGCTTGGATGTCACAATGTATTTAGAATCATTAAGATCTTTATAGGAATTAATGCTTCCTTCATATTTTTTATTTATCAGGATGGTCTGACCGACAATGATATAGGGATCAGCAAAGTTTACCTTTAAATTCCGCTCCTGGGTGACCGTCATTCCGCTTGCAATTATATCGAATTTATCGGTAATAAGTGATGGAATGATCCCGTCCCATGCTGTATTGACTGGAACAAACTTTACTCCCATGGCCTTTGCCATCTCTTTTGTCATGTCAATATCAAATCCTACAAACCTTCCCTTTTGGTCCGTCATCTCAAAGGGCATGTATCCTGCTTCAAATCCGACCCTCAGCTCTCCACTCTGCATGACCTTTTCCAAAGTTGACTTTTTTGCAAGATCAATATCCGCGGCAAATGAGGCCCCTGAAATGAAGACAAACATGCCAACCGCCAGGGTTGTTAAAATAGCCAAACTTTTTTTCATACTTAAAATTCTCCTTTAAAAAATGATTTGTGTACAAAGCATGAAACCAAGAATAATAATTTTGTGATCAACTTAATATATCATTGCCCCAAAAAAATGAGGGCACACCCAGATCACCCCCTACGGTTTCATATAAAAAAATTACAATTTGAAATTTTATTTTTGAACAATTGATTTTTATTAGTGTCCTTTGATAAAGATAGATGTATGATCTTTAATCACCCTGCCTATCCATGAAGCAACAGGAAAGAAGCAACAAGAAATGCGGGAATACACATACAGCGAAGATAAAAAAAGAAAAATAAAAAAGCAAGGATAAAACAATGAGTATTTTAAAAACCCTGAAAAAAGGCCTGAGCAAGACCCGGAACATTCTGTTTACAGATATAGACGAACTATTTTCAAGTCATAGAAATATAGATGATTCACTTTTAGAAGAGTTGGAAGAAATTCTGGTAATGTCGGATATCGGCATTGACGTTGCTATGGATATTATGGAAAAACTTGGAAAAAAAGCAAAAAAACTTTCAACTGCCGATGAACTAAGGGATGTTTTAAAACAGGAGGTTAGAGCCTTGTTTCCCGAGGATAAAAAATTATCCCAAGGCACCGACAGCATTCAAAAACCTCTTGTCATAATGCTCATTGGAGTGAACGGCACCGGAAAAACAACCACACTTGGGAAGCTTGCAATGAAATATAAATCAAATGGAAAAAAGGTTCTGATCGCCGCTGCTGATACTTTTCGTGCTGCTGCCATTGAACAGGTGGAAATATGGGCTGACCGGGCAGGCGCTTCCATTGTAAAACACAGGGAAGGTGCTGATCCTGCGGCAGTGGCATTTGATTCCGTGGATGCGGCCATAGCCAGGAAGGTTGATGTTGTTCTAATTGATACTGCAGGGCGTCTTCATACGCAAAAAAATCTCATGGAAGAGTTGAAAAAAATTCAACGTTCGGTTGGGAAACGCATGCAGGGGGCTCCCCAGGAGGTGCTTCTGGTGTTAGATGCAACATCAGGACAAAATGCCCTGTCCCAGGCAAAGCTTTTTCATGAGGCAGTGGGTATTACCCATCTTGTGCTTACCAAACTGGACGGCACGGCAAAGGGGGGCATAGTTGCAGCCATTGCCAAAAACATGAATATCCCTTTGAAATACATCGGGGTCGGTGAGGGAATAGATGATCTTCAGGAATTTGATGCAGATCTTTTTGTCGATGCATTGTTTAATTGAAATTGTTTAATTGAATAAGATAAGGACGAATTTATTATGGCAGTAATTGTCAAATACGTGGTTGTCAGGGATGGAGAAGAAAAAATGACATTTGCCACCAAAAAAGAGGCTGACGCCTACGACAGGATGCTGGATATTGCTGACAATCTCTATATTTTTTTTAAGGCTGAAGACTTTGAGCTTGATGAAAGGCAGATGGAGGACATTTCATTGAAACTTGCCAGGGAAAAGGATAATATTATGAAAATCCTGAAAGGAGGCAAGATTCCTGCAAAAGAGTCCCAAAAAAAGGAATCCTCCAAGGATGATATTACCCAAAAAGAATCTCCTCCTCCAAAAAATACTGCTGCTCAAAAAACAAGGGGTAAAAAGTCATCCCAGGCTGTGGATACCAAAAAAAAGGTTGATAAAAATGAAGAAAAGGAAAACCCGGGAGCCGAAAAAAAAGCTAAATCATAATTTCCCCCCTACCCTAAACTATAGTCCCGGTCAAATGACTTGATGCTAAAATAAAACTTTAAATATAAATAAATCAATCGGTTATATCTAAAATCAAGTATCAAGTCATGTGACTTACACTATAAATGGATAGGGGTTTTTAAAATAATTTGAAAGCCCATGTTTACGAACAGATAAAATGCCCTTGATAATTTCTAAGTCCCACAATTATATCTTCCAAGGACTTTCAAAAATTCCGTACTATTCTCTATGGTCTTCAGCGCCAGCTTAACCTTTTCATCATTAATATCGGTTTCAAGGTCTGCATAAAACATGTACTGCCAGGGCTTGCCATGGATGGGGCGGGACTCAAGCTTTACAAGATTGATACTGTTTTCAGAAAAAATCTTCATCACCTCAAAAAGAGCTCCCGGCTTGTTGGAAGTTGAAAAAACAATGGAGGATTTGTTTTTTGGACCGCCATTCACAGGTTCTTTTTCAATTACGACAAATCTTGTAAAGTTCCTTGGATTATCCTCAATGGCCTCTTCAAGTACACGCATGCCGAAAAGCTCGGCAGCCTCTACACTTCCTATGGCTGCATCTTCTTTATCACCGGACTCAGCAACGCGTTTAACAGCGCTTCCAGTGGCATTGACGGGCACAATTTTCATGCCGGGATTATTATCTAAAAACACGCGGCACTGCTGAAAAGCAGGCGGCGGTGCCATCACGTTTTTAACCTCATCCAATTGCGTATCCGGGTGGGCTATGAGATTGTGAACGACCCTGAGGGACAACTCTCCTGTAATGAACAGCTCATACTCAAGGAGCAGATCATAATTTTCATGGATACTGCCCGCCAGGGAATTTTCGATGGGAACGATGCCGTAATCAGCATCCCCTTTTTTTACGGCCTCGAAAATGGCCCTGAACGAGGGTGCCGGAAAGCTTGCCACGTCACTGCTGAAATACTGCGTCGCCGCCTTGTGACTGAACGTACCCTGTTCACCAAGGTAGACCACACGCTTATCACCCTTTAAACCTTCGGGAATATCAAGGGATGATGTGCCCATTGCACCTGAATAATCATGGCGGAACTGCTTTCCCACCACCGGTGCAATAACATAAATATCCCGGACAAGGCGTCCGAACTGCTTGGGATAAAGGCTCTGGGGGCCATCGGAAAGGGCTTCATCGGGATTATGGTGCACCTCTATCATCAAGCCGTCGGCACCGGCAGCAACGGCTGCCCTGGCCATGGGACTGACCTTTTCCCGGATACCGGTGGCATGGCTGGGATCAATTATAACCGGCAGATGGGTCAACTGCTTTAAAACAGGAATCGCCGAAAGGTCCAGTGTATTCCTCGTATAGGGCTCAAAGGTTCTAATACCCCGCTCACATAAAATGATATTATCGTTGCCCTCCGATGCAATATATTCCGCTGACATCAGCCACTCTTCAATGGTTGAGGCAAGTCCCCGCTTGAGCACCACAGGCATGCCCATGCGTCCTGCTGATTTTAAAAGTTCAAAATTCTGCATGTTCCTGGCACCGATCTGGATCACATCCACATATTTCATCATCAGATCCGCCTGCATGGGGGAAGTTATTTCCGTCACCACCTTAAGGCCGGTTATCTCCCTCACCTCGGCCAGAATCCTAAGCCCCTCTTCTTCAAGGCCCTGGAAGGAGTACGGCGATGACCTGGGCTTGAAAGCGCCTCCCCTGAAGAGGGTGGCACCGTATTTTTTAACCTCCTTTGCAATGGTCAGAGCCTGGTGCCTGCTCTCAACGGCACAGGGCCCTGCAATGATGGTGATATTGTCTCCTCCCACCTCTACATTCCCGATTTTAATGATGGAGTCTTCCTTTTTCATCTGCCTGCTGACAAGCTTGTAGGCCGTTGAAATGGAAATTACATCGTCAACCCCGTCTAAGGAAAGAAAAAAATCCTTGTCCCGGGTCTTACTGCCGATGATGCCTAAAATATTCTGACCGCTCCCCCCGGGCTGGTGTATCATGCACCCCTCTTCAGCCAGGACGCTTTTCAATTGATTCTTCTTGGTCTGTGTTATGTCTTTTTCCAGTACAAGTATCACTGTCTCATCTCCTTAATATAACCGGCATGGCCGGAGCATATTTTTTACCCGGCCACAACGAAGATTGAAAGTCTTTAAAAAACAATTCTTTACGGAGACTTTCATATAAACGGCCATGGGCCGCGGTTCACAACGAATAATGAATGTAGGGGCGGATTCCATATCCGCCCCAAATGGATTTATTTCGTATTTATCAATGGGGCAGAAATAGATTCTGCCCCTACACATTCATATAAATGCCCCATATAGTCAACATGACGCCTCTCTGCCACAATCGAAAAATGAAAAATAGAGACCAAGGCAGACCTTGCCTCTACATTCAAACAAAAAAAGCCCTGAAAGTTTAACTTCCAGGGCTTAAATAAAAAAACCCCGGACAGACTCGATAGTCCATCCGGGGTATGACCGCTATTGCGTATCTATACCGGATGGACGTTTCTAAAAAAGAAACGTCCAGAATTAAATATTATATTTAAATTTTTTTGTATCATTTTAAATATCTTTATAAAAACGCTATAATAAATCAATCGTGAGCCATAACTCTCATTTGTCATAAAAAATCGACAAGGAAAGCCCTGAATCTTTAGATCAGGGGGTATTTGACAGTTAATCAGAATCTAATTAATTCCTTTAATAGGCAAGAAAATTTGATTGAATTTAATTAATCAGAACATATTATTTTTGTATTGTCAATAAAAAACTACATCAAATGATAATCAACCGGCAAACACTTCAAAACCAAAAGATTATAATATTTTATGGCAAGTTTACAAAAGCAATCCCCTGATAAAATCACCAGATGCCTTAACACCCTTTTCCTCAACGATCCTTATGGTCTGGGAACCTATCACGGCTATGTCGGCCTTTCCCTTTAAATAGTCCACATCTGCCTTGTCCTTAACTCCAAAGCCCACGGCAAGGGGAAGGTCGGTGAATTTTCTGCATCTAAGAAGATAAGCTTCCAGACCTGTTGAGAAATTAGTCTCCTTTCCGGTAACGCCCTTTCTTGCCATGCAATAAATAAAACCACTGGCCCGGGAGGTCAGAAACTTCATTCGCTCATCCGAGGTGGTGGGAGAAAAGATGTAAATGGGAGCAAGCCCTGCTTTTTTCATGGCTGCCATGTATTCTTCTCCCTCCTCAGGAGGGAGATCAGGAACAATTGCACCCTTAAGTCCGCCGGAGGCCATGTCTGCCGCAAACCGTTCCACCCCATATTTAAACAAAATATTATAGTAGGTCATGAACAAAAAAGGAATGGGGAAACGCTTTGCAGCCTCCTTTGCAAACTCGATACAGCGCCCTACCCCGGCACCGGACTCCAGGGCTTTTTGATTGGCCCTTAAAATCACCGGGCCGTCGGCCATTGGCTCGGAAAAGGGAATTTGCAGCTCCATCAAATCAACCCCTGCCTCAACCATCTGCTCCACAATATCCATGGATTCTTCAAAAGAGGGGTAGCCTATGACAATGTGGGTCATCAGCAGAATATCTTTTTTTTTAAGAGTTTGTTTAATATAATTCTCAAGCATGCCTGTCTCCAATCCTTTAAAATGTATTGTATTCTGCTGATTTTTCTTTAATGAATGCCTTCCATCCAGGATCATCAAAGGCCTCGGCTACAGTAAAGATATCCTTATCTCCCCTGCCGGACTGATTGATAATAATAATATCGTCCTTTGACATATGGGGAACTTCCCGGAATGCGCCTGCAAAGGCATGGGCAGATTCCAGTGCCGGAATAATACCCTCCTTTTTCATTGTAAGCTTTACCGCATCGATAACCTCCTCATCCGTAGCCCCTTCAAATCTTGCCCTGCCCTGTTTGTGCATATTGGACAAAATAGGAGACACTCCCACATAATCCAGGCCTGCGGCAATCGAATGGGTCTCCCTCATCTGACCGTCATCATCCTGGAGGAAATATGTTTTATACCCCTGGGCCACGCCCACACTGGCATCGTCACAGCACAGCCTTGCAGCATGCTCCTTTGTATGAAGGCCCCTTCCTGCCGCCTCAACCCCGACAAGTTCCACTGCATCGTCCATAAATCCCTGAAAGATACCCATGGCATTGGAACCTCCGCCTACACAGGCAAAGACCTTTTTCGGCAGCATCCCCTCTTTTTCAAGTATCTGTTCCTTAGCTTCTTTACCGATGATGGACTGAAAATAGCTGACCATTTCAGGAAAAGGATGGGGGCCGCAGGCGGTTCCAAGCACGTAATGGGTATCATCCATGTTGGTAACCCAGTCCCGGAAGGTCTCGTTAATGGCATCCTTTAAAATCCTTGTACCATCAGTTACCGGTACAACTCTGGCTCCCATCTGTTCCATCCAGAACACATTGGGACGCTGTCTTTTCACATCCACCTCTCCCATATAGATGGTACAATCAAACCCGAACTTTGCCGCCATGGTTGCCGTGGCAACGCCGTGCTGTCCCGCGCCGGTCTCGGCAATGACACGGGTTTTTCCCATATGTTTCACCAAAAGCCCCTGCCCCATGACATTGTTGGCCTTGTGGGCACCGGTATGGTTAAGGTCTTCGCGTTTTATGTAAATTTTTGCCCCGTTGAAATGAGCCGTCAGATTCCCGGCAAAGGTAAGGGGCGTAGGCCTGCATGAATAGGTTGACATGAGATCCAAATAGGATTTCCAGAAAACAGGATCATCTTTTATTGCCCGGAAATGGCGTTCCAGATCATCAAATGTAGCCACCAGGACTTCAGGAATGAAAGCCCCGCCAAAGTCCCCGTAATACCCTCTATACTCCATTTATACTGCCTCCAATTTTCTGTGAAAATACAAACCGGTCCGTGCGGCAGAATATTTCCGAATAAACAGCGTTATCTGCCTGGGAAAAATTCAAAAAGCGTTTAACCTCAAGAACGGGAATTTTTTCAGATACTCCAAGAATCTCTGTCCTTGGTTCAGTTAAAAAACAAATTGAAAAATTTTGTTTTCCCCCCACAGGTTTCATGTAAAACCTGTCCGACACCACCTGGGCCAAGGATCTTCCTTTAAGCTCGATATTTTCAATGCCTTGAAACAGAGCTTCATGAAGATAGATGTCTTCAATGAGAACCGGTTCATTTTTAGCTAAGATCAGTCTTGAAAAAAAATAGGCTCGGCTTCCGGCAAAAGGATTTTCTTCATCTAAAGGAATTTTTTTAAGGGAAATATTATGGAGTATAGGCATGTCAATGGTGATTCCCCTGGCTTGAAAGGCTGATGAAGTGCCTGCAAGGGAAAAAATATCCACCTCATCTTCGACCTGCCTGACAAATGTGCCAGAACCGCGTTTTTTGCACACCAGTCCTTTTTTGACAAGTATGTCAACGGCCTGCCTGACCGTGGGACGGCCGATACCATAATCTGCTGCAAGAATGTTTTCCGAGGGAATCCTGGAATCAAGGGGATACACACCTGATCGAATCTTTAAAATCAAAATATCTGCCAACTGATGATATAACGGCACAGGTGATTCAGTATTTAAAATGTTCATAAAATTACATGCTTCCTTTTCAGACACCTTTCATATGAGCCGAAAAACAATTTACACTCTTTGGCGAAAAACTCCCGGAAACGTGAAGTCGTGCTCTCCGGGAAAGCCAAATATGAAAAAGCTGGCCCTTTTTCACTATTTGTTTATGAAAGATGTTTACCTTGAAGCAGTAAAGTTGTCAAGACATATTTACAAAAAAACATAAACCTGTTTCTTAATCAGACGTTTCAGTATCTGAGCTGCCCTTTATAAGCTTATCTTTTTCCATATTTTTCCGTGAGTTTCTCAAGGGCTTCTTCCTGGGTCATGCCGCTTTTGACCATATTATGATATTCAATTATAAACAATTTAAAATCGATCAGATACCTCATTATCCTATCCTCCAAATTCTAAAAAAATTCTTTTCATATTCCACAAAGAACCATTTCTATATCAGAAATATGTGGGATTTAAAAATGATATTTAAGGAATGCCATACATACAACACAAATTTATTATATGCTTAATATAATATGCAAAAAAAATGCCGACCAAAAAATATTTCATTTGTGTCATTATTTTAAAGGAGAAATTTCAATAATGGGAAAAAAATTTCATAAAATTGTGTATGAAATTATGTTTTTACATAATCAATGACAACCCATTAAAACCCTTCTTTCATACCAAAAAAATTAATCAGATATTGCTTGATGTTCATCTGTTTTTGTTTTAATAAGTTAAGCTGGTTTCAAGGGCCTATGACAATTTATATAAAAATCTCTGTAAAGGATTGTTTTTTAAAGACTTTCAATCTTCGTTGTGGCCGGGTAAAAAATATGCTCCGGCCATACCGGTTTATTTGAATGTATAGGGGGCAGAATCTATTTCTGCCCCATTTCCATGTTATGGGCAAAACAAGGTCAAAATCCTGCCTGACCATGGCAGTTATCGGGTTTAATAAGGAGAATTATGGGATTTTTTGATTTTTTTTTAAGGAAGAAACCTGAAGATTATGAAAAAAAGGGAGATGCATATTTTAAAAAGGAATTTTTTGGCCAAGCAAAAATAGCATATGACAAGGCAGAATCAATGAGCAACTTTAAACCCTCATTGGACAGCAGCTTTAGAGAAAGAATCAACGATAAAATTCAACAATCCTGTGAAGGACTTGCCCAACAACATTTCATACGCGGCAAAGAATTAATCGAAGCAGACTGCATTAAGGATGCAGGGGAATTTTTTACACTGGCATTAGAGTTGACAAAAAATGAAACTCTGGCGTCTGAACTTGAGCAAATTATGATTCAAACACAAAAAACTCAGGTAACCCATATTCAGGACCGGCAAAACCAAGATGAAGACCCGGATGAAAACCATAACAACAGCACTGAAAACTTTATTCAAGAATCCATAGAAATGGATGATTCCAACTATGAAGAGCGATTTGAGGCTTTATGCTCTACTTTGACACAAAAAGAGCAGAGTGCATATAATTCCTATGGTGATGATTTCATAAAAGGCTTTGTTGATTTGAACCAGGGACAATTCGATTCCGCAGCCCAAAGACTTGCCATGGCACTGGAAACCCAGGTGGATGGCAAAAACTACATCCGCCTGGAATTGGCAACCTGCCATCTAAATATGGGAAATTATGAAAAAGCGGTTGATCTGCTTGAACAATTTTTAAAATATTTTCCTGATTCATTAAGGGGATATGAAATTTTATGTGAAACACTGTGGGCATCAGGAGATTTCAGAAAGGCTGAGAACTTATTGAACACCTGTTCTGAAAAAATTGCAGATTCATTGCTGATCCATCTCCTAAAGGGAGAAACTTTGTTTCAGGAAGAACGATATGATGAAGCGGAAAACTATTACAGGGAACTAATAACCAAAAGAGGCCGAGAAGGACTTATTTTAAGAGCCCTTGCAAAGACCATTGAAGCCGCGGGGAACCCAAAGGCGGCAAAGGATATCTACTCTGAATTAATGGCTTCTTGCAACACATGCGGGCGCAGGCCGGATTTTTATTTACGCCTGGGATTTGCCGACACAAGCTTTGCATCTGGAGAATATTCTGATCAGCTTATAGATATTTATCTAAATCTGGCCATGGAGGACCCTGAACATCAGCCCGCTTACTACAAAAAGGTAAGTACCATCTATGCAGAATTAGGAAATCTTGAAGAATCACGGCGCTATAAAGCATTTGCGAAGCAGTCATGAACTTATTTGTACAGCACTTTTTACAGATAATATGGATCGGATGCCTTTATCTTGAAACCTGAATATGCGAAATGGAATAACCATGATGGAACTCTATCCAATCACGTTTTGATGAAACCGGGGCAGGTACACTTTTTTTACACAATTGTTAATGAAACAATCCAAAATCCCAGGCTTACCAGCTATTATCACACCGTCCTATCTAAACCTGATCGACGAAAAATCAACCGGTTCATTTTTAAAAAAGACAAAACTACCTGCCTTGCCACAAGAGCCCTTGTAAGGTTTGTCTTATCCCGTTATTCCAATATCCCACCGAAAGATCTGCAATTTATTAAAAACAAATACGGCAAGCCTAAACTGAAGTCAAAACATGGGAAACCGCCCTTGCAATTCAATATTTCCCATTCAGGGAGAATCACAGCCTGCGCAGTCACGCTCAATCAAGAAATCGGTATTGATGTGGAGGATGTGAGCCGAAAAGTCAATCTAAATATTGCAGATCGTTTTTTCTCTGAAAAAGAGTCTTCATACTTGAAGAGCCTCCCGGATCATCTAAAAACCCAATCATTTTTAGAAATATGGACTTTAAAAGAGGCTTATATCAAAGCAAAGGGAATGGGGCTATCCATTCCCCTGAATAAATTCAGCTTTGAAATACAAGGGGAAAAAACATCTATCCATTTTGAAAAACCCCTTAATGATAAACCAGGCAACTGGACTTTTTTCAAATTTCCAATTAAGAATCTCTGCCAGGCAGCCGTTGCGGTTCATGCCTCTGACAGCTTGAATACCGGCATCAATCTTTACAAGTGCATTCCTTTTACCACAATTGAAAATCAAACCCTGGAATCTTTTCCAGCCCCGGAAATAAAGAACCAGCCTATGCTTATGAGCTGAAGCACAATCATCAGGCCAAACCCGGCACGATACCCGGAAGCTCCATAGTGATCAAGGCTTCCTGCACCACCTTCAAAGAAATTAATTATGGCACCGATGGTCCACTGGGCTGCAAAGGCAGAGACAAAAACCAGCAGATTCAGTCCAGTGGTCACCCGCCCGGACAGGCGGCCCGGGAACTGCCGGGAGAGTCCGGCATAGGATATGATACCGGATGTGCCGAAAAATCCGAACATTATCCAGATAAAAGCTGATTTTTGAAAAATTTCCAGCAAAACCGCCCCCTGAATCGCCGTAAAAACCGTCATACCCATGACAGATATCAAAAGCAGATCCATTCCTTTATTGTTTAATCTTTCAGCAAGAATGCCCAATGTCACAAAACCTGCCACCATGGCAAGGGCAATCCATGAAAGCAAAGCCGCAATATCGTGGCGTTCCATGCCCCCTACATCCCTCAGCCAGGGGCCTACCCACAGCCCCTGAATGGAGAGGAATGCTGCATGGGACATGGTGGTAACAGGAGCTGTACGCCAGAATCTCCGGCTTTTGAATATCTGTTTTACTCCTGATAGCTGGTTTTGAAAGGACTCAACTGATTTTTCAGAACGCTTTTCCGGAACCACGAAAAAGATAATCAGCGAAATCATGACGCTCAAAAGGGCAAGCCCCATGAACAGCCCCCTCCAGTCCGTGACCTGAAGTGCCCAGGCAACAGGCGTGGTGGCGCTCAATGCTCCCAGCCCCCCTGCTGCCATCTGAAGCCCGTTAACCCTTGGCCACATCTTTGGGGGAAACCACAGAACATAGGCTTTAAATGCCGCCATTAAACAGGCAGAGACCCCGAATCCAATCAAGGCACGGCCGGCAATGACTCCGGCAAGGCTGGTGGAGGTAGCAAAGATAAATGCACCTGTGGCTGCAAACAGAAGGAGAAAGGAGTTGATTATTCTTGGGCCATACCTGTCCAGAAGCACCCCAAGAGCCAGTTGAGACGATGCAAATGAGATAAAATAGGTGGAAGTAAGCAATCCAAGCTGGGAGGGATCCATGTTAATATCTGAAACAAGATCCGGTGCAATAACGGAATTAACCACCCGGTATCCATAGGAGAGAAAATAGCCCATAGCAAAGGGGATGAATACTCTCAAGCTGTTAAAGGGAATTTGATTCAATTTGGTATCTCCGATCAAGAGTTTTATTCAAAAATTGTAAACCGAAAAATGAAGGATGCCAAAAAAAATCATTAATTCCCTTCGCATGCCGGCATATTTTGTGATTTAGTAATGGTGATTGTTGCTGTGGCCGCCTTGTAGAGACAAGACATGCCTTGTCTCTACTCTCCAAACACGATATATTGTGTTTGAACAATTTTGGATAAACTGAACAGCGCAATAAATCAAGAATTTTTTGATGTATCCTTAATTCAATGGTTTATTGGCATCCTTCATATTGCCTCAAAAATAGTTGACACTTTTCTAAAAATTCTGAACCATGATTAAAGGATTTAAGGATGAACATGATTAAAAATCAAGGTAATCAAAAAAATCATGGTTCAAAAAAAGTGTAAACCGATAAATGAAAGATTTGGCAATGCCGGCCTGGAACAAAGACAGATACTGGAGATAACAATAATCTAAAGAAACGTGTTCTTAAACCAAAACATAATAAATTACAGGGCATTATGGGAACGATAAACACTTACTTAACACAAGCAGATAATTTGAGATTCAAACTGTTGGCCATTACTGGAAAAAATGAGAATAAAAAAGAAAAAATCATTGAATTTCTATCTTCTGAAAACTGGAAGCTGGTCGATGTCGGTAAAGAGTTAGTGAATCTCACCAGTGATATTGAGTCTGCTGATGAGAAGATTGAACTTGAGCTGGTTTCAGGGATAAAAGAGTGGTTCAATACTCAACCGAATGATCTGATACTTACCAACGCCAGTATCCTTTATCATGATCTATTTTTAAAGATGTCTCCAGTTGGTGCATTTAAATACGGTAGTGCTTAACATGTAGTGACGATTTTTTTTGCGGTAGTGCTAAACAAGTAGTGCTTTGTCAGAATAAATATCTCTATTTCACAGAGTCCGATAAATTTTCCAGCACTACCAGTTATGGACTACCCAGAAAAAAACTTGTTTTTTAAAATTATTCATCATTAAATTGAGGTGCTCAATGGAAACATCTATATCACTTCCAGATAAATTATTTTATCTCGTTGAAAAATATGCTGAAAAGAATCGTCTCTCCAGTAGTGAATTGTATATAGCGGCAATTAGCAGTTACATTAACAAAATGGAAAAAGAAGAGAATGATAAAATTGTAAAACAAATTAATTCAGTGTGTGAGCAGGTAGATACATCTGTAAATTCACAAATCAGAAAAGCAAGTAAAAAACTGATATTGGATTCTGTATGGTAACGATAAAAAGGGGAGAAATATGGTGGGCTGATCTTGGAGAACCAACAGGCTAAGAGCCTTCATTACGCAGACCTGTTTTAGTCGTTCAGGATAACAATTTCAACAGAAGTAGAATAGCCACTGTAATTATCATTACAATTACAAGCAACAAAAGACTTGCTGACATGCCGGGAAATATCCTGCTTTCCAAAAATGAAAGCGGACTGCCGAAAGAATCAGTGATCAATGTCAGTCAAATGGCAACGATTGACAAAATCTGGCTTGAAAGCAAAGTCGTCTCTCTTTCTCGGACATTGATGGAAGAAGTTGATTATGGTCTTGGATTGGTTTTGGGATTAAATTGACAAAGGCGTTGCATGATGTAATCCACAGCATTCAACAATCAATAGTGAGGGAATGTAAAATTTTATAAATAATTTAGAATTGATGAGGGGGATAGAGTGATGGAAGTAAAACGATTTATAAAAAAAAGTTCAAACAACACAACTATATATTGATCTGCCGCCAACATTTATAAACAGAAATATCGAAATATTGATTATTCCATTGGATGAAGAATCGTTGCCTGAAAAAAAAAGAAAACGAAAGCCGCCGATTGAACTGGCAGGAAAAGTAAAGGAAATCGGTGATGTCATGAGTTCTGCTCCATTATCAGACTGGGGGATTCAATAACCATGATTATTCTTGATATCCATATCTGGAATTGATTGCATCCATGGCAGTTGCATTGCCTGAACATCACAAAGATCCACATGATCGTATTATTATTGCGACTGCTGTTTATTACAATAGTCAATTAATTAGCTTTGATAGAATATTTCCTTCATATAATGAGCTTCAGGATCGGTTGATTAATAATGGATAAAAATATTTCTATAGGTAAAACTGTTGTCAGCACTGTCCACAAAAAGAAAGGTAGTGGAACCGTTATTGGATTTTCAGGCTTTGATGATGAACTTGTGGATGTGATCTATGAAAATGGAGAGAAATCAGTGTCAGGATAACATTGAATTGATCCGGGACAGTGCATTGATTCACGCCAAGGAAAAGGCAAAATCGATATTATTCTCAATATGAATAAAAACACAGCACAAAGCAATAGCCGAATAGTAAAATGACCAATCAAAAGGAAATATGGAACTGGGAATCCTATTAAATCTGTTGAACGTATCTGTGGTTATCTGAAGTCAATTGAAAATAAAAAAAATATACTTCATAACAGTGCTCCGATTTTAAATAAATATAGCAGCGGTGGACTACAATATATTATCACCTTTTGGCATTTTTCATCTCCCCATGTGCTAATAACTTAGTTTAAATAGTGAAATTAATTTTATTATTTTGGATAAACTGAACAGTACAATTAATCAAGAATTTTTTGAGTTATCCTGAATTCACTGGTTGAGGCTTTTAAAAAAATAAGCGGATGGGGAGAGCTATGGCTATAAAAACAATCCATTAAAACCGGTCCAGATAGAATCTTATTATTACTTTACTTGATTGTAATCGCATTGTATTGTAATTGGATACTGTATAATAATGTTGGCTCTATGGAATTAAATTTACGGAGTCAAATTTACGGGAGGCTGCCATGGCAAAGATTTCCACAATATCTATTCATAACTATGCTGTTTTTATACTTATTTCCCTATCACTCTTTTATCTGAACACTGATTTTCTATGGGCTGCCGCCAATCCTAAACTAAACAATGGTAAAAAATGGCGCATCGCCTATTACGAAGGCGGGCCCTTTTCCGACTACACCGATACCATGAGAACCTTTGTTAAGGCCCTGGCTGAATCAGGATGGATACAGGGTTTCCAAGAAGCAAAAATTCCGGAAATTTTCGATGAAACCCCCAAGCCTTACTGGTCGTGGCTGAGCCGGTGCAGCACATCTTTTTTATCCTTCAATCCTGATGATGCCTATTCTGCCGGCTGGGATGATTCCCGGAGAAAGGAAATTCAAAACCATCTGATGAAAAAACTGAAATCGGGCAAAATAGATATTGTGATTGCAATGGGCACCTGGGCCGGCCAGGACCTTGCCAATAATGAACATTCCGTTCCTACAATGGTATTATCAACTTCCGATCCCATTAAAGCCGGGATTATCAAAAACGCGCACAGCTCCGGCTACGATCATGTCACCGCCAGGGTTGACCCGGCCAGATATCTCCGCCAGTTAAGGATGTTCCATAGAATTGCAGGCTTCAAGAGCCTTGGCATAGCCTATGAAAACACGCCGGATGGAAAGATTTATGCTGCTTTTCAGGAGGTGCATCAGATCGCCGGAGAAAGGGGGTTTAAAGTCATTTCCTGTGAAATCGTGGATTCAAATGTAGATGTGGAAAAATCAGATGCCTTATGTATGGAGTGCTACCGCCGCCTGGCAAGGGAGGCTGATGCCGTGTACCTCACCGCCCCCACCTGTGTAGACCGCCTGACACGGGAGATCGCCGAGGTTTTTAAAAAAGCTAAAGTCCCCTCCTTTTCAATGATGGGCTCCAAATTTGTCCGGCAGGGAATCATGTTCAGCATTTCCAGCGATTCGGGCTACTCGGAACTTGGCAGATACAATGCCATGAAATTCGGAGAAATCCTGAACGGAGCAAAACCTGTAACACTGAAACAGATCTTTGAAGACCCCCTTGACATTGCCGTTAATATGCAGACCGCCAGGGAGATTGGATTTAATATTCCGAAAAGCATTATAAGAATAGCAAGTGAAATATATGAGTAAGCTATGAATGATCAAAAGGCCATGCGCTTAAAGGGATATACTGGCATTGGCCTTGTATGTCTCTTATACTGGTTTCTTGACAGTATCTGGTCCTATCTGTCCTTTGAATATAATCTGAAAGAAATGATTTTCACTGAGCCTGCCTCCTATCTTGACACGATTCTGTTAAGAGTTCCCCCCTATCAGATCGTTTCCCGTATTATGGTAGTGGGACTTTTTGCTATACTTGGAATCGTCGTTGTTGAGTTCATCATTAAAAGGCAAAGGGCTGAAAAAGAGCGCAAACAGGCTCAGGAAACCTTCATTGCCCAGCTAAAAGACCTCCAGGAAAAACGCCTCGCAGCAGAGGCCAGGCTGCGGCAGGCACAAAAAATGGAATCCATAGGCACCCTTGCAGGAGGTATTGCCCATGATTTCAACAATATTCTCTCTCCTATCATAGGCATGTCCGAACTTCTCATGGATGATCTTTCAGAGGGCAGTCTTAAATATAAAAACGCCAGGGCCATCCTTCAAGCCGGAATAAGAGGAAGAGAGCTCGTCAAACAGATACTTGCCTTCAGCCGCAAATCTGAACAGGACAAAATACCTATACGTATACAGCAGACCCTGAAAGAGGTTATCGAGCTAATCAGGTCAACCATTCCTTCAAACATCGACATCATACAGGATATTCAAACCGATTGCGGCCTGGTCATGATTGACCCTACCCAGTTACACCAGGTTGTCATGAACCTTATTACAAATGCCTTTCATGCAGTGGAAGAAACCGGTGGAACCATTTCAATAAAACTGAAAGAAAATGATCTCAAAACCATTGAAATGACAGGGGAACTCCTGAAACCCGGCAAATACGCAGTCCTGGAAATTGCCGATAACGGATGCGGTATTTATCCCGGTGCGATGGATCATATATTTGATCCTTATTTTACAACAAAAGCCCATGGAAAGGGAACCGGGCTCGGCCTTGCGGTAGTACACGGCATCATTAAAAAACACGATGGAGATATAAAAGTCGCCAGCACAGTGAAGAAGGGAACCACCTTTACAATTTATCTTCCTTTAATTAATTTATCACGATAATATACCGTGCCGCAACAGGAATAAAAACAAACATAGAGGATGTTATGTTTAAAAATAAGGTGGATATAATCAAACATATTTCCCTTGGTGAAGACTCGGTTTTAGAGCTTAAAACAGTTGATTTCAAAGGCTGTAAAATTAAAGGGCCCGACAGAAAAAGCATGGCGGACGAACTGGCGGCCATGGCAAATACCCACACAGGTGTCATATTGTTAGGTGTGGATGATAAATCAAAGGCCATTCACGGAATACCATATGATAAGTTAGATATGGTGGAAACATGGCTGAGGGTCATATGTAATGACCTTGTTGACCCGCCCCTGGACTGCATTATTCGGAAACTGCCGCTTATAATGAAAAATGGAAGCGAAAAATTCATTATCCGGGTGGATGTTCCACGAAGCCTTTTTGTACATCAAAGCCCCGGGGGGTATTTTCGGCGTATCGGAAGTTCAAAACGCCAGATGAAACCAGAGGTATTGGCACGCCTGTTTCAGCAGCGAAGCCAGGTCAGGCTGATTCGATTTGATGAACAGATTGTGCCGAATGCAAAGACAGACGATCTCAATCCCAAATTATGGAAGCGTTTCAGAACTGTTGTTTCTTCAAAAAATGACCAGGTGTTTCTGGAAAAAATGAAACTGATTTCCAGGGATGAAGACAATGTCATTTTTCCTACGGTCAGCGGAATATTGATGGCAAGTGATGCGCCTGAAACCTTTATACCAAGTGCTTTTATACAGGCGGTCTGCTATCGTGGTACGGAGCGGAACTCTGCCTACCAACTTGATGCAAAAGATATTACAGGAACTCTGGATATCCAGATTCAAGATGCCTGCAGGTTTGTTGAACGAAATATGCGGATTTATGCCGTTAAAGCTCCAAACCGCATCGAAACACCCCAGTTTTCCATGAACGCGGTATTTGAGGCCGTCGTAAATGCTGTTGCCCATAGGGACTACTCTGTTTATGGATCAAAAATAAGGCTGCATCTTTTTGGTGACAGGCTCGAAATCTTTTCACCTGGAAGCATTCCCAACACAATGACCATTGACAGTCTTTCAGAACGCCAATCCGCACGCAACGAGCTGCTCAGTTCACTTTTAGCCCGCTGCCCGATGAACGTCAACGCCATGGGCAGTGAAAGAAGTTTTATTATGGATAAACGAGGGGAAGGAGTGCCGATCATAATAACTGAAAGCGAGAAGCTCTCGGGACAAAAACCTGTGTATGTTCTTTTAGATGACGCAGAACTTAAATTAACCATTTTTGCCGCAAAATCTCCCCATTAACAAATCAAAACGAAAAAAGCACCCGAACGCTTTATTGTACACTGGGAAGATGCATCCTGAATATTTATCTGATATACCTCATAACGCTTCCCCCCAAACCCGCTCAAACCCAAGGCTCACAACGGCAAAGCTCTTTAAACAAAGATTGCCGTGTTTCTTTTTAAGATCAACTGCATAGCGATTTGCCTGCTCCCCGGCTTCTGACATTTTATTTTTCATAATGGGAATCTCCTTGATTTCATGGAGTTTTAACTTTTTTATTTCTTTTCCGCTTAACCCGGCATCGGATAATTTTACGTACTTGAACTCAATAAGCACATCTAAAAGCTTATATTTCCGCATGTCCGGCCGTACAATCATGGTAAGATCTGCATATCCCCTGCCGATTTCCCGCTCAGAATCCATAATGTAACGGATATCATCGTAGAGCAGGGTGAGAAAAGCGGTTTTAACTGTGAGTTCATTTGCCCATTTATAATCAGGATTATGAAACACCTTGAAATATCTTTCTTCCACAAACCGGCATAAAGGTCCAATATCCCCTTTTGTGAAGACAAGCTCTGCTGCTGCGCGTCCCTCATCACGGTCATTGGGAGCTGGAAGGAGAAACCGGGCTATATGATTCACATAAAGGCCGCGGGTAACAAGGTTCGGCACACCCAGCTCAATCTGTCCTGACTCAGTGAGGTTTTTAATACTCAACACACCGAAATAATATAGAAAAGAAACCAGAAAATCCTGGGTTTTGCCGCCGTCACTCAGAATTTCAGAAATCCCGAATCGATTTGAAATAGCGGTGACAGCCACAGGATCAGCCTCCCGTGTAATGTCAAGCAATAGCTGTTTTCCCTTTGGAAGAGCTGCAATAAAGGCAAGTTTTGCCTCGTCAACGGCAAGATTGGCATCTAACATTTCACGGGGATAGACGCAGTCTTCCTGGAAAGCCTTCATGAAATAAAGGACAAGGGTCGGGTTATAAACCCTGGTTTGATGATCCGGAGTAAAGGTATATCCATTATAATATGTACGCATGAATGAGAGAGATTCTCCGGCTTTATCTTTGATGCCGCATTCTTCAGCAGCCTGTTCAAGGAGTGTCAGGACTTCGGATTCCGTGAATCCGCAAAGGTCGTTGAATGCCGGTTTTAGATAAATATTTTCCGCGATATTGAACCCGGAGGTTATATCGCTCAATACCACCGGAGATACGCCTGTGATGAACATCCTGTCGATAGTTCCTTCCCCGGCCGCGGATTTTACCGCTTTGAACAGGGTCTTAAGAGGGCCTTTTTCATGCACCAGCAATCTGTAATCGTCTTTATCGTTTCTGAGCCCTGACATAAGTTCATTGGCAAAGTTGTCATATTCATCTATAAGCAGGTATAAAGGCTGGGAGGCACTTTGGGTTATACTCAACAAGGTCCCAAGCGAATCAAGTGCATTGTCTGGATTAATGGGGATGTCTGTCTCAAGAATATTCCGGTAGTAAAGTGAAAAACCCTTGATACGGTTATTGATGTGATCATGAAGTGCCCTGCGAATATCTAAAATCGAGCCGGTTGGATCAACACATGAAAAATCCCATTGCAGAATCAGATAGCTGTTGTGCAGGGGAGTTGGATTATTACCTGCTGCCAGACCCCTGAAAAGCTTGCTGAAATTTTCCTTCATTTTTAGATCATAATAATGTCTGAGTGTGGACAGCCACAGGCTTTTTCCAAACCGCCTGGGCCGGATAAAGAGCAGGTATCTGCCTGCATTTTCCAGCTTGGAAATGCGGTCTGTCCTGTCGCAATAATAGTAATTTTCAGTCCTGATGACATTAAAGTTGCTTATGCCATATGGAAATTTCATGTAATATCCTTTTATTAATTATTCAAACACAATATATTGTGTTTGGACAGTAGCAATAACTATGCTCCGGCCATGCCGGTTTATTAGCAAGTGGGAAGATAATACTGAGCTACATTTATCAAAGCCTGATATTTTTCCACAAGGATTTTTTAAAAAATTTTAACGGCTTATATTTTTTTAAGGCATTTCCCGCAAAAAAATGTAAAATACTTTTGAGGACTTACGAAGCTTATTTTTTAACAAACAAATTAAAACTATAAAACAAGGGGAGTACCGATGAATGATAGTCTGCGTAAAACACAAAAACCCGGGACATTGAGTACATTCTCCGGGGTGTTCACCCCCAGCATCCTTACCATTCTGGGCATTATTCTCTTTTTACGTTTAGGTTATGTGGTGGGCAGCGCGGGACTTATGCAGGCGCTTGTCATAATTGCCATTGCCAACATCATTTCCGTGCTGACAAGCTTTTCCCTGGCCGCCATTGCCACCAACCTCAAGGTCAAGGGAGGCGGAGATTACTATCTCATTTCCCGAACCCTGGGAGTTGAATTCGGAGGAGCACTGGGGCTTGTGCTCTTTCTTGCCCAGTCTGTGTCCATTGCCTTTTACTGCATCGGCTTTGGAGAGGCTGTTTCATCCATGATATCCGGCTCAGGTGCTGCCATGCCCCAGATAATTGCCGCTGCTGCCGTGGCGTTTCTCTTTGTTTTAGCCTGGGTGGGAGCTGATCTGGCCACCAAATTCCAGTTCGGAGTCATGGCCTTTTTGATCCTGGCCCTTATCTCCTTTTACATAGGTGGATTCATGCACTGGGACAGCTCCCTCATTATTGATAACTGGTCAAAACCCCTGGGAGGCCCTGGATTCTGGATCATTTTTGCCATTTTTTTTCCTGCCGTCACAGGATTTACCCAGGGGGTAAGCATGTCAGGAGATCTGAAGGATCCAGGCAAAAGCCTGCCTGCCGGAACCTTTATGGCAGTGGGGATTTCCATTATCATTTATTTTTCCATAGCTGTTCTCTTTGCAGCATGCAAACCCGCAAAGATACTCAGCCTTGATTACAGCGCCATGAACCAGATTGCCTACTGGGGTTTTTTCATCGATGCCGGGGTGATTGCAGCCACCCTGTCATCGGCCATGGCCTCATTTCTTGGTGCTCCGCGCATTCTTCAATCCCTTGCAGGAGACAGGATATTCTCATTTTTAACACCCTTTGCCAAGGGGTTCGGCCCCACTGGAAATCCCCGGAGGGGCGTTCTTCTCTCTGCCGTTATTGCCTTTATCACCATTGCCCTTGGCCAGCTTGATCTTATTGCAAGACTTGTGTCCATGTTCTTTCTGATTTCCTACGGCCTGCTCAATTATGCCACATATTTTGAGGCAAAGGCAGCCAGCCCGTCATTCCGCCCCCGTTTCCGCTGGTATCATCCTTCCATCAGCCTCATGGGATTTTTGACCTGCCTTGGAGTCATGCTGGCCATTGATCTTAAAATCGGCATCGTGGCCATTGCAATTCTATTCGGGATTTACCAGTATCTTCAGCGCACGGCAGGGCCCGCAAGATGGGCAGACAGCCAGCGCTCCCATCACCTGCAGCGGGTTCGTGCAAATCTCCTGGCCGCGGGTTCAGACCCGGATCATCCCAGGGACTGGCGCCCCTATCTGCTGGCATTGTCCGATGATCCCGAGCGGAGGAAAAACCTGCTGGAATTTGCCTCATGGCTTGAAGGGGGCAGCGGCATGACCACGGTTGTCCGGTTTCTCCAGGGTGACGGGCTGAAAATGCGAAAACTCAGGGCTGAAGCAGGAGATGCCTTGAAAAAAGAGATACTCCAGCACCGGGCAGACGCTTTTCCCTTAGTGGTATCGGGGCCTGATCCAGGAAAAGCTCTGGAGGCAACTATCCAGGCATTCGGAGTCGGCCCTGTAAAGGCAAACACGATCCTCATTAACTGGATGAGAGAAGACATGCCTTCCCCCGGGTACCAGCTTCTCCGCTACGGTGAACATCTTCGCACAGCCTTTTACATGGGATGCCACATTGTCATTCTCCATGCCCCGGCTGAAAAATGGGAAACCTTATCTGAAGAGGAAGCGGAAAAAAAAGATATAAATGTCTGGTGGAAGGGGGATGCGGCCAGCCGCCTGATGCTGCTCCTGGCCTTTCTTGTCACCCGGAACGAACATTGGAGTAACGCGTCCATCCGGATACTGGCCGTGAACTATGATGAGGATTCAGAAAAAAATATGGAAGAATTAACAGGCCTGCTTGAAGAGGCCAGGATTCAGGCCCAGCCCGCTATAATCGCCAATGCCGATGCGGAAACAATTATAAACATATCAAAGGATACGGCCCTCACCTTTATGCCCTTTTGCTTGAAGAATAATGCACCGTTAGATATGTTTGGAAATCCTCTTGAGAAACTTGTGTCTGGATTGGGGGTGACTGCTTTTGTCATGGCCGGCCAGGAAGTCGCGCTGGACACTGAACCTGAAGAAGGAGAGGCCGGGGTTCTGGCCCAGGCCCTGGATGCCCTGGAATCTGCAAACCTGCGGGCTGCCCGTGCCGAAAAAGCAGCCCTGGAAGCAGCAGAACTTGCAGCAGAAAAAATGAATGAAATAGAACTTGCCGGCGGAAGCCTGGACGATACCATGGCTGAGAAACTCAAGATAGCATTAAAAGCCAGAAAGGATGCTGACACGGCTGCCCGAAAGGCCCTTAAGGAACAGGCTAAATCCACTGAGGCGGCAAAAGAGGCAGAGGCCTTGGGGATTCAGACCGATACTGATGAAAAACAGCCATGATTGCTGATCTATGACGAATAATGAATGTAGGGGCGGATTCCATATCCGCCCTGACCTGCCCTTACCGATCATGGCATATATGGAAATGGGGCAGAAATAGATTCTGCCCCTACGGATTTCTAATAAAAAAAAGGAGAGATAAAAAATGAATATAAAGCCGTTAATTATTAAAATTTTCTTTTGTCTTACATTAATTTGTTTCACTTACCATTGTCCTGTTACATATGGAGAGATACAACCTGTTCAATCTGACAATGCAGCTCAACAGGACAAGGCTTCCGCACAGGGCAAGCTTTCAACATTAAAAGATATTATTCAATCCATGGAAGACCTGCAAAAGGATCTTGATGCTAAGAAAATTCAGTATAAAAGTGCTGAAACAGAGGAAAAAAAGACCAAAATAACCTCCCAGATGAATGAAATAATAACAACAATAGATACAAGACAAAGGGAATTTGAAACCATTGCCCTTGGCACTCAAATTGACGCATTGACCCCCAAACCATTTAAAAAATTTGATATAAAAGATGAAATCCAGGAAATTTTCAGACCATTTATTGAAGAGTTAAAAAATATTACCAGCCGCCCCCGGGAAATAGAAAAATTACGCAAAGAGATCGGCTACTATGAAAAGCAGCTTCCCATGGTTCAGCAATGCATTGTAAATATAAATAAATTAACAGGTGAGGCTGTTGACCCAAAATTAAAGAAAAGACTTTTAAACATTGAAAAAGAATGGCAGGAAAAAGAAAAAGACCTTAGTAGACAGATAGCATCATCCAAATATCAGCTTGAACAAAAAACCGATTCAAAACAATCAATCATAAAAACGCTGCAAAGCGTAGGAAATGATTTTTTTAAAACACGGGGCATAAACCTCCTTCTTGCTGTTTTAACTTTTTTTGGTATTTTTATATTATTCCGTTTTTTATACTGGTGGATTTATAAATCAAGAAAAACTCCTGAATCTACTTCCAGGTCATTCTACAGCCGCCTTTTCCAGGTAATCTATCATGCCTTTACCTTTTTTGTCGCAGTGGTTGCATCCCTTTTTCTTCTTTATAATTTTGGAGACTGGATGCTTTTAAGTATTGCCATAATTTTTTTCGTGGCCATTGCATGGACAACAAGAAATGGATTTTCCATGTTCTGGGAACAGGCCAAATTTATTTTAAATATCGGTACGGTAAGGGATGCTGAACGTCTGGTTTACGATGGTGTACCATGGAAGGTGGTTTCCCTGAACCTCTTGACGACTCTGGAAAATCCTGAACTGCAGGGAGGAATAAGAAGGCTGCCCCTTCAATCATTGATAGGCCTGCAGTCACGCCCTTTTCATGATGATGAATTATGGTTTCCCAGCCGCAGGGGAGATTATGTGGTGCTCGCAGATAATACATTTGGAAAGGTAAGGATCCAGACTCCTGAAACGGTGACCCTTGAAGTTCTTGGAGGGTGTCTTAAAACATATCCTTCCACCTCTTTTCTAAGCCAGAATCCCATTAATCTATCCATTAATAATTTTGGTATCGGCGTAACTTTCGGCATGGATTACGAGCATCAATCCATTATAACCCATGAAATCCCTGAAAAGTTGAAAGCTGTAATATCGGAAAAGATTGTAAAAGAAGAATATGGGGCACACTTCCTGGATATTTTAGTTCAGTTTAAAGAAGCCGGGGCATCTTCCCTTGATATATTGATCTTTGTAAAATTTTCAGGCCAGGCCGCAGAATACTATTACATGATAGGCAGAAGCATTCAAAAGATAACAGTAGATGCCTGTAATGAATATGGATGGGGCATACCATTTCCCCAGATCACCGTTCATCAGGGAAAATAGTACAGCCTTGGGCAAAACAAAAAAACAGAGCTTGATTTCAGTTTCGGCCATTATTTGCAGGGCAAACCCGCCGTGGCTGCCCGGTGAAGGGATTCCCGCCAAGGTACCCACAGTGGGGTACCCCTACAATGGCCGGTGTTAAAAACATTTTCAAAAAACATAAGAGATAAAAAATATGGCCAGATTTTTAAAAAGCAGAAAAAAAGCAAAGGGAGCATCTCCTGGAAGTCTTATTTTCATGGGCAACCAAACCATGGAAACCCCTAAGATAAGACTTTTCAATTTTAACCTGGAAACTGCGGCAGAAAAGGAATACAAAACCATTGAGAAGGCATTGAAGGACATAAAACCAAATCAAATAAACTGGTTAAACATAGACGGCCTCCATGACACATCAATTATTCAAAAAATCGGCAAACACTTTGACATATCGCCCCTGGCACTGGAAAATATCTTAAACACAGGACAGAGATCCAAATTTTTTGATGATAAAAATGACTTAACCATAATAACAAAGGCTGTTTATTACGACGCAGATACCAATAAAATATCAGTCGAACAGATTTCTTTTGTCCTTTGTGAGCATGTTCTTATCAGTTTTCAGGAAAAAACAGGTGATCACTTTGACCCGATCCGTAAAAGAATCATGATTAATACAGGACGTATAAGAAAATCATCTGCCGATTATTTACTTTATACATTAATGGACTGTCTTGTGGATAATTATTTAATTACCATTGAACAAATTGGCAGCAAGATTGAAGCACTTGAATATAGGCTGTCCGATCCGGATAATGAGTTAAGCGATGAATTATTTTATTATAAAACCGAAATCTCCTATTTCAGAAAAACCATCCGCCCTCTGAGAGAAGTGATGACCCGCTTGCTGCGATCTGATTCTGAACTACTTAAAAAAGAAGCCCATATTTATTTTCAGGAATTACACGATCTGGTTGAGCATTCAAACGATGCGATAGACACCTATTTCAATATGGTTGGAGATCAGTTAAACCTTTACAATACCAACGTAAGCAACAGGGCAAACGATGTCATGAAGGTTCTTACGATCTTTGCTTCCATATTTATCCCGCTGACCTTTATTGCGGGTATTTATGGAACCAACTTTGAATTTCTTCCTGAACTGCATTTCAAGTACAGTTACTATATAATGTGGGTTTTCATGATCACGGTTGCAGGATGTATGTTATATTATTTCAAAAAAAACAAGTGGTTTTAAATTATGGATAATATTATTATCTGGACAGGAATCGGCTTTTGTCTAACTCAATCGGCGATGTTTTCAGGGCTTAATCTGGCTTTTTTCAGCCTGACAAGGCTGAGGCTTGAAATTGAAGCTGAAACATCGAAAAACAGCGGTGCCGGAAAGGTTCTGGCCATGCGTGAAGATTCCAATTTTTTGCTAACTACTATCCTGTGGGGTAACGTAGGTATTAATGTTTTATTGACATTGCTTTCGGACTCGGTAATGGCCGGCGCCATGTCATTTGTTTTTTCAACCGTATTGATCACCTTTTTTGGAGAAATTATACCCCAGGCCTATTTTTCAAGAAACGCCCTGCGCATGGCTTCCCTACTGGCACCTGTTTTAAAGTTCTATCAGATTCTTTTATTTCCCGTTGCAAAACCAAGTGCGCTCTTACTTGATTCCTGGCTTGGAAAAGAATCTGTCCGTTTTTTTGGAGAAAACAATATCAAGCTGTTCATAAAAAAACATATGGAAAATATCAACAATGAAATTAACCATATTGAAGGAACAGGAGCCATCAATTTTTTTTCCCTGGACGACTTAAAGGTTATCCAGGAAGGAGAACCCATTGATCCGGTAAGCATTATTGAATTAAAAAGAGAAAAGGGTAAAATTGTTTTTCCTTCATATTCCGGAGAAAAAGATGACCCGTTTATTCAAAAAATAAACAGATCAGGGAAAAAATGGATCGTTTTTACCGATGAAGAAAATGAGCCTCAACTGGTAATGGATGCGGATGAATTTATAAGATCATGGCTGTTTTCCAGCCATTTTGAAAAAATAGAAAAACATTGCCATATTCCCCTCATAGTCAAGGATGAAAAAGAGGACTTAGGCAGGTTGATCAAACAGTTAAGAAGCAAAGTGGATATTAACTCGGATATCCCCATTGAAAAAGATGTGGTATTATTCTGGGGAAGGGACAGCAGACGAATCATCACCGGTGCCGATATTTTCGGTCGATTATTAAAAGGAATATAATACTGTTTTTGTCAGCCCCAGGATCACAGAAAATGGCCAATAATTTTCAAGACGATGATAGAGAAGAGGCAATGATTGCCCTGTTTGATCTTTACAAAGATCAAACAGAAGGACGGTCTGGCGTAGATGCTTATCTTAATATGGATGGAAAGACTATTCCTTTTGAACTGAAAACAACCTCCCAAGGTTCTGTTACTACAGTGAGAGACTTTGGTCCTGATCACATACTAAAGTGGAAAGATAAACATTGGCTTATAGGTTTCTTTATCAGGGGTAAAGAATATTATAAATATGGTTCTCCATCTATGATGAAAAAATGGATTAAAAGTAAAGAAAAATATATTTCGTCAGATTTCAAATTGGCCAATCTTGTACCAGCCAAAATCAATCTTGAAGATATGTATCATATTATAGGAAAAAAAGATATATACACTTATGAAGATGCTAAAGCGATACAGAAAATGCAATATAAGAAAGAGCAATATCTACTACTACAGGATTTAAAAAAAGGCTATAGCCCAAGAAGGATGCTGGAAATAGTAAGAGACCGCACAAAATATTTGATTAAAAGAGGAAGTACCTTGAATAATCCGCATATCCCATTTTCCTATTTCAATGGGTGGACGGAAATCACACAAAATCATGCTGAACAATTACGATTTATGGTTCGGGAATACTTCGAGGGTAAGATAGATGGAAATCACTAAATCATTCAATAATACATCAATTTATAAGAACGCTGCTCAAAAGTTGTATAATATTACAGACGAAAAAAGAGAGTTATATAGAAAAATATCACATGAATCTCGTCTGTCGAAACTCGCTGCCGAACAAGGGCTTCTTGATAGTATCCACGAAGTAAATATTCCGCCTTATAATCCGGATTTTCTAATGCCTCATTTGAAAAGTAACGGTTTAACCACAATCAGTCTTTTTAGCGGAGGCGGTGGATTGGATTTGGGCTTTTTAAGGGCAGGATATAAACATGTTGCATCTTATGAACTTATACCAATATGTAAAGATACATTATCTTCAAATCTGCCATGTGGAAAAATATGCTGCGGCCCTGAAAAAGGTGATGTTACAAACGTAGATTGGGGTGATTACAAAGGAAAAATAGACATAGTTCATGGTGGCCCTCCATGTCAGCCATTTTCAATTGCTGGTTCACAAAAAGGCGTAGATGACAAAAGAAATATGTGGGGAGAATTTAGCAGAGCTGTGAACACAATAAGGCCCATGGTTTTTGTAGCAGAAAATGTACCTGGAATACTAAGTCCTAAGTTCAAAGGTTTTATTAAGAAATATATTTTCGATCAGTTTTCAGGTTACTCAATAGCTTCATTTGATATGTATGCTGCAGATTATGGAGTTCCACAAATCAGAAAGAGAGTGTTTTTTATTGGCTTTAAAAGTAAAATGCTACTTAATAAATTCATACCTCCTCAACCCACTCATACTTGGAGCCATTTAGGTAAAAAAGATTCATTATATAACCTTTCCCTGTTCGATGATGGGTTGGACAAAACATCTGGAGTTAGGGAATGTCTAGGGCTTCCGAATATTGGATTTGACAATTTAGCGCCTACTATCAGAAGTGCTTTTACAGGTAAAAGAAACACTACATCTATTCTAAATAGTACAGCAGGTCAAAAGGCTTGGGGGGATATGCAAATATGGCCAAATGGTGTTCAAGCAGACAGGACAAAGGCATCAGCATTTCCTGCGAAAAATGGTCATTTTAGGCTTTCAGTTCAAGATGTCGGTCTAATTCAAGGCTTCCCTGAATCGTGGAAATTTGCTGGAGCTGTATATCAAATCCTTGGTCAAATAGGTAATTCTGTTTCACCTCCGGTTGCTTATCAAGTTGCATTAAGCGTTGTAAATGTGTTGAAAAAAGCATAACTCAATAGTTAAATTACAATTTTCGGACTGTTTTTGTAAACATTCGGTAAACCACGTCTACCATAAAATATCTTACTATGTGATCATATTTTTTTGCATACAAACACAATATACTGTGTTTTATTCGTTATGCCCGATAGGGCATAGGTGTTTATATCCAAGAACATTTTTGAAGATAACAAAGTGGAAATAAAAGGAGGTAAAGCATGAAATTTCGTCAAATGAGGTTTTGTATTTTTAGCTGTCTTCTTATCATGGGGCTGCTTTGTTCCAATGCCCTTGGTGCCCAGATAAAGGATACTGAATCAGCAACCCACGGAGACAGCGCTTCAATGTATCAGATCACCGATACCTATGAGTATCCCGGATTTAAGCTCATCCAGATTAACCTGGCTGTTCTGTCACACTATTCATATATGATTGTAAGCGAGGGCAAGGCATTGGTGGTTGACCCGGGCCGGGACATACAGTTTTACTTAGATACTGCCAGGGCCGGGGGATTCACCATAACAGGGGTTTTTCTGAGCCACTCCCACGCGGATTTTGTGGCAGGCCACATGGAGATGGTAAAGGCTGTGAACTGCCCGGTTTACCAGAGTGCCCTGAGCAGGGCTGAGTACAAAATCGAGCCTGTAACCGATGGGTATACACTTGAGGTGGGTAAGGCAAAGATAGCCTTTATGGATACTCCCGGACATGTGGCAGATGCAACCAGTGCCCTGGTGTACAGCCAGGGAAAGACCGAACCCGAGTTCATGTTGAGTGGTGATTATCTTTTTGTGGGCAGCGTGGGAAGGCCTGATCTTGTTATGGGGACAACCTCGGCAGCCCTTGCCAATGCCATTTTTGACACATGGACAAACAAGGTATCAAAGCTTCCGGATGCCACCCGTGTTTTTCCAGCCCATGGCGCGGGTTCCCTATGCGGTGCACATCTTCGTGATGCCCCCTTTACCACCATCGGGGAGGAACGCAGATCCAATCCATTTCTCATGTACAAGGCAAGATCGGAATTCGTCACCGCCGTATTGAATGAACTCAGCGAGCCGCCTCAGTATTTCGGACACAATGCCTTGATGAACCGCCAAGGCCCCCCACTGGTATTCGGAGTAAAATTCGTCATGGGGGATGGTGTCCGGGTACTGCCCATTGAACAGGGATAACCGTTCATTCCCCTTCGCAATATAACGGTCATGCCCTTACGGCACAAAATTAAAAACCAGCTTCTGCCCATAACAAAGGATGAAATTACTATTGTTGAGACACTTTTTTGAGAACAAATAACAACATTCCACATGAACCGGAAGGAGATGAAACCATGAAAAAAAAGACTATGCTTATCCTGGCGGCGTGTTTAAGCCTGATCATTCTACTCTCCAATCCCCTGTGGGCACAACAGGGTAAATTGAAAATAGGACTGCTGGCTCCCATTACGGGGCGCTCCAACGCCGACTGGGGAAAAAAACAGGTTGTCGGCCTTGAGATGGCCATCGAAGCTTTAAACCGGCGCGGCGGGGTGGGAGGAATTCCGTTGGAAGCGGTCACGGCAGACACCTGCACCAGTCCCCGACAGGCTGTAACTGCCTACCGGAAACTGGCGGGAGAAGATAAGGTTTTAGTTGTCATCGGCCCCTTGTTCACCAGCGAATGCATTGATCTTTTTCCGGTCACCAGCGAGGAAAAGCTGGCCGTCATCGCCACTGGCTCCTCAAAACCAGGGGTAAGCGATTTGACTAAATGGCCCTATGCCTTTAGAATGACCGTGACATCGGAAAAGAAAGAAATCCCTCTGGTCAAGAGCTGGGTTGCGCTGAATAAAATCAAGGATGTAGTTATACTCTATGACCGGGAATCGGATTTTGCTTACAACATAGCAGAAAATATCTGGCCTGACACCATGAAAGAGTTGAATGTAAGGATTTTAAATGAGAATGAACCGATATCCTTTCCAGTGGGACAAACAGAGTTCAGCAATGAGGTAAAAAAGGCCTTGAGTTATAAGGCCGGGGGAATTGCTGTTTCGGCTCTGCCCCAGGAGGCAGGACTACTAATTAAAGAACTCCGCCGCCAGGGATACCAGAAATCCATACTCGGCATCAGCACCACCGCCAATCCCAAGGTCCTGGAAATAGCGGGTGACGGGGCCGAGGATCTTTGGTCCATGAGTCTTTTTTACCCGGAAGATCCAAATCCCAAGGTACGGAACTATGTTAAAGAATTCACCAGGCGGTGCAGACAAAGATATCCTGGGATGAACTGCGGTTCTGAACAATATGACGTTGTGGTCCATGATATTCTGATGTTTGTGGCAGACATCATGAAAAAAAAGAGGATCACAGGACAACCTGAAAGACTTCTTGAAGAAAGGGATAAAATCAGGCAGGGATTGGCGGACATGGGAGTCTGGCGTGGAACCGCCGGCATGATGGCCTTTGACAAAAAGGGAGACGGCATCCGGACTATTCACATCCTGAAAGTCAAGGAAGGGCGCTGGCAGCCGGCTTATTAGAAACTGTAGGGGATTAACCGCAAGACACTAACAAGGATGGAAAATGGACTTTGAACAATCAACGAAAATTGAAGATAAAACGGGAAAAATTCCTTTTTTTCAGGGTTTGCGGGGAATGCTGCTTGGATGGTTTCTCCTCCTGGCCCTGGTGCCCATGGCCCTGGTCAGTACCATCTCCTACAACCGGGCCCGGGATGCTCTTGTTGAAAGTGCCATGGAAAAAATTGTGATAACCAGGGAGATCAATAAAAATACCGTTTTAACCCTGTTCAACAGATGGAAGCTGGAGATACTGTTTGTTTCCCAAATGGAAAGCCTCAAGAGCGACATTGTGGACATGGCGGCAGGGTTTAATTTTATAGGAGCTGACCGGCTGAAATCACTCTATTTTGCCAAGCCGGACCTGGAGTCGGCTGATGACGGGAGCGCCTACTCTGCCGTGCATCAGGAGGAGCACAGATTTTTCAAAAGCTATACAAAAACTCAACAATACGAGGATGTACTGCTCATGGACAGGGCGGGAAACGTGCTTTACACGGAGGAAAAAGCACAATATTTCGGCGTCAGCCTGCTTTCGGAGCCCTATGAGGAGACCAACCTGGCCCATCTGTACCAGAATCTCAAGGAGGCCGGGCCCGGAGAGGTAATTGTCGTGGATGCAGCCCTTTTTGAGAACCATGTGGCCATGTTCATGGGCACACCGGTTTTTAGGGAAGACATTTGCCTGGGTTACCTTGTGTTTAAACTCCCCTTAAAATACCTTTCCCGGCGCATGGGCCAGCGAAATGGAATGGACACCACCGGAGAGGTATACCTGGTGGGGCAGGATCTGCGCATGCGCTCCGATGCCTTCAACGATCCGGTCAATAGAACGATAAAAGCCTCTCTCTCCGGGACGATAACGCAAAACGGGATTGATTCGGAGACCGTTCGTGAAGGCCTTGCCGGAAAATCGGGCGTGGGCGTAATTACCGATTACCGGGGGCAAAAAGTCCTAAGTGCCTACGCTCCAATGTCGGTCAACGGGCTTCAATGGGTCATCCTGTCCGAGGTGGACATGGCCGAGGCCATGGCCCCGGTTGCTGCCCTTGCAAGGATCACGGCCGGGCTGGCCATTGGAGTAGCCCTTGTGGTCTTTGTGTTTTCCCTTTTTGCCTCGGCCCGTATCACCCGACCCATCCGGAGCCTTACTGACTGGTCCCGCAAGGTCAGCAAGGGTGATCTTACGCTGAAGGACATTGATGCCCCTAAAAACGAAATCGGCATCCTGAATGAAAGTTTCAGGGACGCGGTCAAATCACTGCAATCATCACGGTTTGAGGAGGAACGCCGGAACTGGCAGAAAACAGGCCTGTCAAAGCTTGATGACCAGATGCGGGGGGTCCAGGACCCTGATGTCCTGTGTAGAAAGATTATCACCTTTATCAGCGAATACCTCGGTGCCCGAATTGGGGTATTTTACCTGAATAACGGTAATGGGGTTTTCCATCTAAAGGCCAGCTATGCTTACAAAATCCGGAAAAGCCTGTCCAATGAATTTAAAACCGGACAAGCTCTCATCGGTCAGGCTGCCCTGGAAAAGCAGCCCATCCTGCTCACCAATGTACCAGATGACTACATTGCCATATCTTCAGGACTTGGAGAAAAACCTCCTAAAAACATTTTCGTTATACCCATTATTTTAAATGAATTGACCCTGGGTGTCATAGAGCTTGGCAGCTTTAAGGCCTTTTCCAGAGACCAGCAAAAATTTCTGGAGGAGAATGCCGAAAGAATCTCCATAGCCCTTGATGCTGCTTTTGCGCGTCAGCAGTTACAGAAAACCCTTGGAATGAGCCAGCAGCAGACAAAAGAACTTAAAAACCAGCAGGAGGAACTCAGAGCACTCAATGAAGAACTGGAAGAGCAGACACAGGCCCTTAGACTCTCGGAAAAAAAATTCAGGATTCACCAGGAAGAACTAAAAGCATCCAGCGAGGAACTGATGGAGAGAAATACTTACAAACAAAAAAATAAAAATGCACGACTTTATCAGACCAAAACGCTATAATCATCATTTATTCAAAACAGCTTTGCCCTTGGGAGTTTTTAATGATAGATGACAGGCAAAAAATACTGATTGTGGATGATCAAGCCGGAAACCTGTATGCCCTTGAAAAGGTGCTGGGAAATTTGGACGCGGACATTATCAAGGCTGACGGGGGAAATGATGCCCTTAGTGCCGCATTGAACCATAGATTTGCCCTGGCCATTGTGGATGTTCAGATGCCCGATATGAATGGTTATGAACTGGCAGAATGGCTGCGCACTGAAGAAAAAACAAGAGAGGTACCGATTATCTTTATCTCTGCTGTTTATTCCACTGATTACCATGTTTTTAAAGGGTATGAAGCAGGAGCTGTGGATTTTCTTGTTAAGCCCTATAACCCTAAAATTTTGTTGAGCAAGGCCAAGGTGTTTCTGCAGTTGGACAGGCAAAAAGCCATGCTGAAACAATCCAGAGAACAACTTGCCCTGGCAAATGATACCCTGGAACTTAAGGTTCAAGAAAGAACCGCCGAGCTTGAGCAGTTTGCCTTTGTGATTTCCCACGATCTACAAGAACCCCTCAGAATGGTGGCAAGCTTTGTGCAACTCCTGGAAAAACGATACAAAGGCAAATTAGATGAAGCTGCCGATGAATATATACGTTTTGCCGTGGACGGAGCCAACCGTATGCGGGAGATGATTACCGGTATCCTGCACTACTCACGAATTAACACAACAGGCATGGACTATGAATGGGTGGACTGCGACAAGATTCTTGACAGGGTTATTTCAGGGCTTACCCTGGGAATAAAAGAAGCCAATGCCGTCCTGACCCGTGATCCCCTTCCCCGCGTATGGGGTGATCCCATAAAACTGCATCAATTATTTCAAAATCTTATCACAAACTCCATAAAATTCAGAAGTGATAACCCCCTACGCATTCATTTTTCAAATCCTTTGCCTGACAAGCTGTCAATGGCATTCAAAACTGTGGACACGGCCAAGAGCGAATTTCAACTCTTCAGTGTTCAGGATAACGGCATCGGTTTTGAACAAAAGCATGGCGACCGGGTATTTGAGGTTTTCCAAAGGCTCCATGGACAGGGGAAATATCCCGGTACCGGTATCGGCCTTTCCATATGCAAAAAAATCATCCTTCATCATGGAGGACGCATTTGGGCGGAATCTGAACCGGACAAAGGGACCTGCGTTTACTTTACCCTTTGGGAATACGAACCACCCCCAAAAAACAAGGAATGAAGTGCTTGAGAATATAAAGAATAATTTTTAGAAAAGTGTCAACTATTTTTGAGTTGATATTAAGGATGTCCAATAATTTAACCTTAAATAGAAAACATTAACCTATGAAAGACAAACCAGACCAGGATTTCCCGATTGGTGCCACGGCCATCTCAAAAAACGGGCACCAAATAATGAGCGCCACAATTTTACCCTGCACCAAAAAGGCGATGGGGGCATTTTTAGGGCTCTTGCTGCTCCTGTTTCTATACGTCGTCAGCAGATATAATTATTTGTTATTTCACTCCCTGGCAGAAATCTTTTCAATCACCATAGCGTGGAGTCTTTTTGTTATAGGCTGGAACTCACGGCATTTAACCGATAACAGGGCCTTTGTTTTTATCGGGATTGCATATCTATTCATAGGTTCGATTGATTTAATGCATTGCCTTTCCTACAAGGGTATGGGGGTAATAGACAAAGAGTGGGGGGCCAACCCGGCCACGCAATTATGGATAGCTGCCCGTCTTATGGAAAGCATTTCACTTTTTATTTTTCCCCTTCTATTTTTTAAGCATATACGTCACCATGTTACAATAATAATCTATTTTGTCATTACCGCATTGATCTTTGCGACCATATTCTATTGGAAAATTTTTCCTGACTGTTTTATTGAGGGAACCGGTTTGACTTTTTTTAAAAAAGCCTGCGAATATATCATTTGTATTATATTGTTATTTGCCGGCTTCCTGCTCTATCAAAAAAGGAAAAAGCTGGATCAGACTGTTTACCGGTTAATGCTATTTTCCATTGTTATAACTATTTTTGAGGAATTGGCATTTACTCTTTATACCAGTGTTTACGGTTATTTTAATCTTGCAGGACACTATTTTAAGATACTTTCATTTTTTCTCGTCTATCTTGCTTTAATTAAAACCGGCATAAAAAAACCCTATGACACCTTGTTCAGAGAACTCAACAAATCTGAAAAAAAGTTTAAATCCCTGTTTGAAGAGATGATCAGCGGTGTAGCATTGCATGAAATTATCTGCGATGATAAAGGCATACCAATCAACTATCGCTTTCTGGATATTAATACTGCCTTTGAAAAATTGACCGGTCTTAAAGCAAAAGATTTGATAGGAAAAACCGTACTGGAGGTACTGCCCGGGACGGAAGCCTGGTGGATCGAAAACTATGGCAAAGTGGCATTAACAGGCAATACCATGGAGTTTGAAGATTATTCCGAAGAGTTAAAAAAATATTTTGAGGTAAAAGCCTACAGCCCCAAGCAGGGCCAATTCGTCACGGTTTTTAATGATATCACTGGCAAAAAAATTGCTGAAATGGACAAAGATAAGCTGATTGAAGAATTGAAAAAAGCCGTAAATGAGATTAAAACGCTGCGGGGTATTATACCGATATGTTCCATATGTAAGAAAATACGCGACGACAATGGATACTGGAATCAGATTGAAGCCTACATACAGAAACATTCCGATGCTGATTTCAGCCATGGTATCTGCCCGGAATGCGCGGCAAAGCATTATCCTGAGATGAACCTTTATGAAGACGATTAGCGCTATACACCCTTGAAATTTAATTTGACGCAAGGACAAAAATGTCCTAAAATATAATTTATGAAAACGAAACAACTCATTAAAAAGCTTAAAAAACATGGAGTTGAGTTTGAAAAGGAACGAGGCAAAGGTGGTCATCGACTTGCTAAATATAAAGATAAACAAGCGACTATTCCAATTCACGGTGATGCTGATCTCGGCCCAATATTCATAAAAAAAATATGCAAACAACTCGGAATTAATCCGAACAATATCCTTTAAATGGTGATTATTATGTTACAAAGCTACCCTGTGATATTAACTCCAGATGAAAACGGTACAATTATAGCCGAATTTCCCGATATTCCGGAGGCTATCACCGTTGGAGCAGATAGTACAAACGCACTTGAGTGGGCACAAGATGCTGTTGTTGTTGCTCTTTCCGGATATATGAATGAGCATCGTAATATTCCAAAGCCATCGCTACCGGCAGATGGCCAAAAAACTATCAACCTTCCTCCCCAAATAGCTATGAAATTAGCTATTTATCAGGGAATGCGAGATCAAGGTATCACTCAAGCATCCTTAGGCAGACGTATGAATATTGATGACCGGCAAGTCCGTCGAATTTTAGAACTTGATCATAATACCACCCTCTCCAATTTAGTTGGAGCTTTAAAGGCTCTTGGTAAAGAATTAGTTATTGATATTAGAGAAGCAGCATAAAAGACAAGCTCACCAGCGCCAAAAAAGTTTTACGCTCCAATTTTCACATGGCTCCAAAAACTAAGTCCAGTATAAGGGGTTTTGGGGAACAAGGCAGAAAAACCAAAACTTATTTGGCTTCATCTAAAACTTTTCTAACGACTTTTGCCAAATCCGCTTTTACAATGGGTTTATCAGCAAAAGCCTTGATGCCGAGTTCAGCAATAGATTCACGGGATATCTTTTTGCTGTAGCCGGTGCATAAAATCACCGGAATATCAGGCCTTACTTTAATAAATTCCCGGGCTAATTTATCACCGGTCATATTCGGCATGGTCATGTCCGATATGACAAGATCAAAAGCCCAAGGCTTTGACCTGAATAGTTCCAGGGCTTCTAAACTATCGGTTTTCGTTGTAACTGAATAACCCAACTGACCGAGAACCATACTGCTCATTTTTACTATGGAAGGCTCATCATCAACGATCAGGATACGTTCCGCTCCGGAAGGCAGTACCGGCTGTTCATCCAATCCTTCCGCCTTCCCCTTTTTGACTATGGGAAGATATATTAAAAACCTGGCCCCTTTGCCGGGTTCGCTGTCAACGGTGATCAAGCCGCCGTAGCTTTCGACAATACCATGTACAACAGCCAGGCCCATACCTGTGCCCTCACCGGTGGGCTTGGTGGTAAAATAGGGTTCGAATATGGAGTGGATAATGTTATCGTCAATTCCCTCACCCGTATCAGAGACTTTAATCTGCAAATAATTCCCAGGTTTTAAGCCATGGATTGCCAAACTATTATAAGAGGTTAATTGGATTTCATTAATGATAAGTTCAAGAACGCCCCCCTGATCTTCCATTGCCTGTGCCGCATTGGTGAAAAGATTCATAAAAATCTGATGAATATGGGTAGCCGAACCCATTATAAGAGAATCACTTTCAATCCTGGTTTTTATGGTGATAGTCGTTGGGATAGATGCCCGAATGAATTTTAAAACCTCTTTAGCAATCGTACTGACTTGAACCGGCTTCATTTCCTCTTCAGAGTGCCTGGCAAAGGCCAGTATCTGTTTTACAAGGTTCCTGGCCCTTTTCCCGGCTGAATATACCTCCTGGAGATTATCTTCAAGGGTTGTACCTTTCCGGGTCTCATCAAGGGATAATTCGGTAAAACCGATAATGGATGTAAGGATATTATTGAAATCATGGGCAATACCGCCGGCAAGGGTGCCGATGGATTCCATTTTCTGGGAATGCTTCAATCTTGCTTCCAGGAAATGTTTTTCCCCCTCCTTTCGAGCAGATTCGACCCTGGCCATTAAAACCGGTGCCAGAAATTGAGCGATGCTTTCCACAAGCTCGACATCTTTTTTATCATATCCGCCTTTTTTGTTCGATAGCTGGATGGTACCTACCAGTTCTTTATTGTAAACAATCGGAACAACGAGATGATTTTCAATGGGAACGTGGCCCTCGGGTATATTAAATTTTTTGGCAGAATTGGCCACGATCGTTTTTTTCTCTTTAAAGGCCCTTCCCCAGATACCTGCCCAGTCATCCGGGCGGAAAACCATGCTTTTGCCTTTTACCTTACATCGATCCCAGACATGGGTTGTTATGGAGGGCACCCTCATGTTACCGTCCACGTCCATATACCCCATGATGCCCAAATCGCTCTTGGTTGCATTTAACAGCACATTCAAGGATTTGCCATATACCTCATCACCTTGGTAGTTCAGGAAAATGCGGCTGATGTCATTGCGTATGGTCAATACCCGGAGATGTCTGTCCCTTTCTAATTCAGCTCTTTTTTGCCGGGTAATATCGTGGAATACCTCAAATTGTGATATGGTGCCGTCATCGTTCACAAAGGGGCTATAAAAAAGCTCGTAGTGCTTGTCATTCTTTTTGCTGTACCACTCAGTTTGAATCGATTCTCCCCGCTGAATTTTATTATTTGGGCACCACTTGCAGGGAACATCAAAATCATGGAAATATTCATAGCATTTTTTTTCGTAAGGAGAACCGAAGTGTTTTTTCAGGGCAGGGTTGACATATTGAATATCGTAGTCAGGGCTGCCGATATAAACACCGCCGGGAAGGTTATCCAAGATTTTTCTCAGTCTGAGCCTTTCACGTTCAGTTGTTTCCTGGGCAGCCCTGTTTTGGCGGTCGTCCTGAAAAACCAGAACAACCCCGACCGTTCTGCCGTCGCTCATCCGAATCGGAGCGCCACTGTCTTTGATGGGGATTTCAGTTCCATCTTTAGCGACCAGGATTGTGTGATTGGCCAATCCGATAACATTTCCGGTGGAAAGCACTTTTTCAACCGGATTTTCGCAGGGTTTCCGGGTTATCTCATTAACTATATTAAATACCTGCTCAAGTCTTTGACCGATTGCATCATCAGAGTGCCAGCCGGTAAGCTTTTCCGCCTCTGGATTGATAAATGAGATTATCCCCCGGTCATCGGTGGCGATAACGCCGTCACCGATACTTTTCAGGGTTGTTGCCAGCCATTCACGGTTCTCTTTGAGTTCATTTTCAAGTTCAATCGTTTGGCTCATATCAGTCAGGTTGACCGGAGCATCCGCCTCGCCGCTCTGGATGGCGGCAAGGGTTTCCCGGGCTTCCTGCAGGCGAAGGCGCAGTTCGTCGTTCTCCTGCCTGAGTTGTTCAATCTGAATTTGAATGTCTTTCATGTTATAAATCAACCTTGATTTTTTTCGATAAAATCGAGCCCTACCAGCACCTTTTCCACATGCGCTTTTTTTCCGCCAGGTACATGATTTCCATAAGACTGATAACAGAAATGATAAATGAGTTTTCAAAATTGTTGAGTATCTTACGGGCTCCTTTCCCAATTTTACCCATGGAGGAAAAATAGCGAACAATTGTGACGGTATCAAGCAGGTATTGCATCAAAATTCTCTATTCAAGATCGAGTTACCGATTTCAGCCCTGATTTGCCCAATTTCTGATTCAATATCTTTGATCTTGTCAAAGCCCTTGTCCTTCCAGATACCTTCTAAGGTGAGCGGCCTGGATTTTTTTAATGATTTCCGGGCAAGAAGTTCCTTTATGAATTTATCAAGCAAATCAATTTCCTGGTCGGAAAGACCAAGGATAGAGTTTCTCAAGGCCGTTTTTTTTATTGCAATGGATTGCATGGCTCCTCCTTTTCGTGTACTCATCGATTAGCTCGTGCTTTCACGATCCATTAAGATTTTTCAGGCAAGAGATGAGATAAACCAGCCCTGATTCACACCTAAAAAAAAAAATAAATCCCGTTGCGCTTAATCAATAAAAAAGATAAAGTCTTTATGTACTAAAAAAGTATCATCAATGACGAACAAATTATGACACAAGCTGTGCTTACATTCAAGTATGAAGAAAATCAAGTATGAAAAAAAACAAAAGCGGCAGGACCGAATGGGCCGGTTATGATAAAATTATAGTAAAACATTGCGATGGAAACTCTGCTGCGCTATCATGGGAAATAACAAATGGATATAATCAGAAAAACAGCCACCGGAAAGTCATTGACGACCCAGACAGAGCACAACAAAACCCGGCTTGTTCAGTTCCAGGTGTCAGACATGGTGTTTGCTCTGGCTTTGAAGGATACAAAAGAGGTGATTCACATGCCGGAACTGATCAGCCCGCCGGGGCTGCCTTCATTTATAAACGGCTTTGTCAATATTGAAGGCGCGGCAATTCCTGTTGTATCCTTGGCTTCTCTAATGGGGCTTCCAAGTCCGGCCATTGAACTTTACACCCCCCTTGTCATTACAGTTATCAAATCCGGCTGGCTGGCGTTTATTGTGGATAAGGTTCTGGGCATCGAGTCCATTGAAAAAGGCTCGCTCTATTTGCTGGATGATGAGGCTGTTTTTAACCGGTGTGTTTCCAGATCAGGGAAAAACAGCCGGGGAGATACCTTTTACCTGTTATCCCTTGAACGGATATTGATGGCCCAGGAAAAAAAGAAAATAACTGAGTTTCAGGAGGAAGCCCAGAAACGGATAGATGATTTAAAAACGGATAGATGATCTACAACAGGGACGCTGAAATCGATGATAAATCCTGCAGACTTTGAGCAGATCAAGAGCTTTATTTTTTCCCGGACAGGATTGACCTACTACCGGGACAAGGAGGATGAGCTGCGCCGGAAAATCGACAGGGCTGTGAAACGCTCAAAAGCGGCGGATTACAGGCAGTACCTCGCTATGATCAACACCGGACCCCATGACGGAACCGGAGAATTTGATACCTTAGTTTCCGAACTTACCGTCGGAGAAACCCATTTTTTCAGGGACACGCCATTGTTTCGCAGCTTACGGGAATTGGTACTGCCTGAAGTCATCCTTAAAAATCAAAACAGGAAACGGCTCTGGATATGGAGTGCAGGATGCGCAACCGGAGAGGAGGTCTATTCACTTTCGATTCTTATCAACAGGTATTTTCCGCAGATTCCTCAGGATTGGGATCTTCGAATTATTGGAACCGATATAAACCGAAGTTTTCTGCATCGGGCCATGGTAGGCGATTATTCTGACTGGTCCTTCCGGGGAACCCCCGAAGAGATCAGAACCGCCTGTTTTCAAGCCTCCGGCAGAACCTGGCGTATCAAATCCCAATACCGGAAAAAAATTTCGTTTCAATACCATAACCTTATCAGCATGCCCTGTCCCTCGTTTATTCACAATCTTTATTCCTTTGATATTATTTTCTGCCGCAATGTCATGATCTATTTTGATGCCCCCACCATCAAGAAGCTTATCCGTAAATTTCAGGAAGCTCTTGTTCCGGAGGGCTGGCTCGCGGTGGGCCATGCTGATCATAACATCCAGCATTTCGGCTCCTTTAAAACCGTGATGCTGCCCAATACCTCATTTTATCAAAACAGCACGGATGAAGTAAACACCGGCCCTGACAAGGGAAATTCATCCTGGGCAATGCCTGTTTCAAATAGATCAGACAGCTTTAAAGCAGACAGCTTTAAAATAGATGAACAAGTAGATATGAACATCAGCAAATCCCCCGGGTTTACTATTAACAGCAAAATGATTAACGATAAAATCTGCCAACAGGAACCAGAGCCGCCGGCACGGCCTGAATCCAGACCGGATAAGCCCCCAAGCAAGGAAGTGCCGCCGGTTGAAACCCTGGCTGCGCTTATCAACCATGGTGAGTGGGATAAAGCATCAACTCTGTGCGATGCCTTGATAAAGACAAAACAGATGGATACAACCCTATTTCTTTTATCCGCGTTCATACTGGAGCAAAAGGGCTTTATCAGGGATGCTGTGGCATCATTGAAAAAGGCCCTGTATCTCGACAGAAAATTTGTTATCGGGCATTATCACCTCGGGTTGCTTCACCAGAGCCTTGGGGAGCTTAAAAAGGCTGAAAAAAATTTTATCAACGTAATCAATCTTCTCCAAAAGATCGATGACGATTTGATCTTTGAAATGGCTGACGGTATCTCAGCCGGACAACTTAAATCCTTGACTCTATTTCATCTGAAAGTGCTCAAAGGGTAATGAAAGCGATAAGGAGAGATAATGAATAATAAAGAAATATCCTGTGCCGGCCTTAACCAGGATAAAATGGCGGAGATCTTCCGGAAACGGGCAGCGGATCTTGCCGGCCGCAAACCCCCGGCATCAAAACAGGACCATGGAAAGCAGGTGTTAGTCTTTGTCTTAGGAGATGAACGTTATGCCCTGGAACTTGAAGAGCTGTCCGGGGTATTTCCCTTTCACAATTATACGCCGGTTCCAAAATCGGATAAAATGATCTGCGGTATTATCAATATTCGCGGTGAGCTTCGCTGTGTTGTTGAACTATCCTCATTGCTTGGGCTGGATACACCCGGGGGGGATGAAGCAGGTTACATTCTCATTTTAAAGAAAAGCAAATTAGGCTTGAGAGTCCATGGGATAGATCAGATCCTTTATGTCCGGAAAAAAGATGCAGCAGACATTAAAAAAAAAGACCACTTTGTTTTGGCCCAGTACGGCAACGCCGTTTTTCAGGAAAATGTCGTCCTGTTGAATTCTGCCAAACTAATGTCCCATCCGATTCTCACTCATCAGTCATAAGTTTTCAGAATTAATGCCACATATAGTATTGAATTAAAATTGGCATCTTTCATTTATCGGTTTACACTTTTTTTGAACCATGATTTTCTTGATTATTGGATTCCCTTGATTTTTAATCATGTTCATCCTTAAATCCTTTAATCATGGTTCAGAATTTTTAGAAAAGTGTCAACTACTTTTGAGTTGATATGATGGATACCTTAAAATTTAATACAAAATATCTGGTATGGAAAATGAGAAGCTATAACTCACGAAATTCTAACTAAAAAGGAAAATTTCCAAGCATGAAATTCACTTTAAAAAATAAATTAATAGGCTTATTCCTTTTGACAGGACTTGTTCCTTTTCTAATCATCGGACTTTATTCATTTCAACGGGCGAACACATACATGAAAAAGCAAGTTTTCAGCCATCTTGCCTCAACCCGCAATGCCAAAAAAGTTCAACTCACAAAGCTTTTCAATGATATTGCCAGGGATATTTCAACCCTTGCCAAATCAGAAGATGTCCAAGGTTTCGTCAATAACCTGGTTAAGTATCATAACGATATAGAGGCTGAAGAAAAGGGACCCTTTCTCGTAAAAACAGATGCCTACAGCAAATTGCTGGCCCAGGAGAATACCGACTTTCTGGAGTATTACATAAGAGGGTATGGATATCATGACCTGTTTATCATCTGCAGGCCCCACGGCCATGTAATGTACAGCCTCAGAAACGGCAAGGATCTGGGAACCAATCTGGGGTTCGGCCCCTACAGGGACAGTCCCTTAGCTGCGGTATGGCAAAAGGTCGTGGAAACCAGAAGCGCTGCAGTGGAAGATTTCAGGAAATACGCCCCCAGTAATGACGAACCCGGCTGCTTTCTCGGGGTCCCCATTATCAAAAATGATGGTGAGTTTATCGGTGTCATGGCCCTGCAGCTTCAAATAGAAACCATCAATAAAATCATACAGGAGAGAACAGGGTTTGGCAAAACAGGAGAATCCTATCTCGTGGGAAAAGATTTTCTGATGCGGTCGGACTCGGTTTTAGATCCGAAAAACAGAAGCGTCACAGCATCATTTTCAAATCCCGATACCGGCAAGACGGAAACAGAGCCTGTCCGCAGGGCCCTGGCCGGCGAGACAGGAGAAGCCCTGACCATTGATTATCGTGGACAATCCGTATTGAGCGCCTATACGCCGGTGGATTTTTTCCAGATACGATGGGCACTGATAGCCGAAGTTGATGAAAAAGACGCTTTTCAAACCCGTTACCAACTGCGGGACGCCCTCTGGTTTATCGGAATTATCATCATGGTTGCCGTGATTCTCATCGGCTTTTTCTTTTCACGCACCCTTAGCCTTCCCCTTAAGGAGGGTGCCCAGAATCTAAACTCCACATCCGCAGAAATTCTGGCAGCGATTCAGCAGCAGTCCAGCAGTATCAAAGAGCAGGCCGTCGCCGTTCAGGAAACCAGCTCCACCATGGAGGAAATCCGGGAGACGGGTTCCCAGGTGGCAGAGAGGGCAAAAGAGGTGGCCCGGGTGGCGGAAGCCACAAGTTCCGCCAGTGAAGTCGGCATAAGAGCGGTGGAAGACACCCATGAGATCATGGAATCCATCAGAGCCCAGGTGGAGCAGGTGGCCCAGAACATTGTCTCCCTAAGCGAGAAAACCCAGGCCATCGGAGATATTATAGCAACGGTGAACGACATTGCCGAACAATCCAATCTTCTGGCCCTGAATGCCGCCATCGAGGCGGTTGGCGCCGGACAACACGGAGAGCGGTTTTCCGTTGTGGCTAATGAGATGAAAAGCCTTGCGGATCAAGCCAAAACCTCCACCGTTGAAGTACGCACCATCCTCAGCGAAATACAGGGAGGTATCGGGACATCGGTAATGTCCACCGAAGAAGCTGTTAAACGAGTGGAAACCGGCCGGTCAAAATCAGAGGTTGCAGCCAATACCATTAAACAATTGACCGATACAACAACGGAAAGTATCACCGCCTTTCAGCAGATTGTTGCCGGAACCGGCCAGCAGCAAATCGGCCTGGATCAGGTAACCCAGGCATTGAAGGATATTGAACAGGGAACGGAACAGACGGCATCAGGTATCGGGCAGATTGAAACAGCGGTTGCCAATCTGAACGAGCTGAGCAGCAGGCTTAAAACCATTGTGGAAAGTGATTAGCCAATGGACGAGATACAAAAAAAGGTACTGGCGGCCTTTCAGAAGGAGCATAAGAACCATCTGACAACCATCCGAGGTTTCCTGGCAGCCCAAAAGACAGGAAAACATCATTCCGGAACGGACATGCTTGACCTAAAGAGGTGCGCCCACACCCTGAAAGGAGCTGCACGGGCTGCGGGGCTTGATTTTGTTCAGGAAGCCGCGCTCGGCCTTGAAAAACTCTTCGGCAGGATGGATGGCTCTGACCTCGGCGATGACATTTCCGATGCTATTCACAGGATTCTTGACGGCATAGAAGCCTATGTGGCAAATGTTGCAACTGATCCCGAATCCAAGCCCCCGGAGGATCTGATCGCTGTTCTTAATAACTGCCTGCAAGGGAAGAGCCCAAAAAAGGCTCCGATTGTTCAGGCAACAAAACCATTTGCTGAAAAAGAATTGGAAACACCGGCCCTTCCGGCATTCGCAAATGAAAATGACATCAAGGCCAAAGTTTTCCGGGCATTTCAACACGAGTACAGAACCCATCTTGAAGTCATCCGGCGTATCCTGGACACCATGCCCCCTGATAGCCTGCCGGCCCAGGAGGAGATCAACAGAGCTTTTCGTTCCGCCCATACATTAAAAGGCGCTGCCAGGGCTGCCGATATTCCCGCTGTCCAGAAGATCGCCCACACAATCGAAAACCTGTTTTCCGGCATCAGGGACAATCAAAAACCTGCGGGAGCGGATTTGATCCGGAAAATTGCCCAGGGATTGGACGCCATTGAAGACCATGTGGCATCACTTAGCCGCTCCGGGGAGCCGGCGGTTCAGAGCGTTGCAATGAAAACCTCACCCTCCCCGGAATCAAAGGAGCAGGAACGGCCTGTTCTTCAAAAAAAACAGGTACACGAAGCAGCAGAAATCCCTGAACAGCATCTGTCTGAAGATAACAATGCAACAATACATATCAATGCCGAACGCCTGGATCAACTTCAGCGAACCGCAGAAGAAATCCTGTCCCAGGGACTGCAGCAGCAGTTGGTAGCCCAGGGTATCAAAGCTCTGAAAACCAGAATTTCCAGCATGGTAAAAAACAGTGTTTACCATTGGGAGATACTGCATCGAACCCTTGAAAGGATCGAAAATCAAGCCGTTGCTGAAACCATTCTTGACTGTTTCCGGGAACAGAAACAATTACTGCCTAAGCTGGCAGCCGAGATAAGAGAGCTCGGCAGGCTGCACTCATCATCCTGGCGAATGAATACCGGCTTGATCCGGCAGATCCGCTCTGATGTTCTCAGCACCCGGATGGTTCCTGCTGAAGACATATTTCAATTTTTCAGAAAAATGGTCCGGGATATGGCTGCCGACGAAGGCAAACAGGTAAATTTCAAAATCAAGGGACTTGAAGTAAAGGCGGACAGGCTTGTCTTGCAGATGCTCAAGGATCCATTAATGCACATGCTCAGAAATGCCGTCAGTCATGGTATTGAACTGCCGGAAGCCAGGGAATCTGCGGGCAAAGAGCCCACCGGCACCATTCATTTTTTTATTAAAGTTGACCGCAATCGACTGCGGATAACCGTTGAGGACGATGGCAAGGGACTGGATTTTGGGAGAATATCCGATCTGGCCTTTAAAAAAGGCTATCTTTCCCGGGAAGATATTAAAACCGTCAGTCATGAAGAACTGCTCCACTATATTTATCAACCCGGTTTTACCACCGTAAAAATGATCACCGACCTCCAGGGAAGAGGAATAGGCATGTCCGTTGCCCAGGAGGCCGTGAAACGTCTAAGGGGTGAAATCAATGTCAAAACCCGGGAAAATAAAGGAACCAGATTTGTTCTGTTGATACCATTGATCCTGTCCACCCACAGGGTTCTCCTGGTTCAGGCAGGGGGCCAGACCTTCGGTATACCCTTAGAAAGCATTGATCGCCTGATCAAGATCCGCCTGAGCAGAATCTTCACGCTTGAAGGAAAACCTGTTATTAATTATGACAAACGTCCCATACCCTTCGCCGGCCTGTCCGACCTTCTGGCTCTTGGCAGGGCTCCATTCCCAAAGGATAACGAATTAATCTCCGTGGCAGTGCTCCATGCCGGCTCCGATATGATGGCTCTTACCCTGGATGCCGTCCTGTCGGAGGAGGAAATTCAGATCAAGGATCTGCCGGCTCCTGCAGACCGGGCCTCTCATTTTACGGGTGGTTTTATACGGGGAGACGGCTGCGTCTCCCTTATCGTGAATCCCGCCGTACTTATGGACACGCTGCTCCGCTCCAGCGGTGATAATCTTTCTTTTTTTAATACGGCAGAGGTGCCGGTTCAACAGGAAAAACGAAAAATCCTTATTGTTGACGATTCCGTGACCACCCGAACGCTGGAAAAAACCATCCTGGAATCCCAGGGCTATGAGGTTTACATGGCTGTTGACGGCCTGGATGCCTTAGATCTGATGGAAACCACGGACATAGATCTTGTTGTTGCAGATATTCAAATGCCGAAAATGGACGGATTCACCTTGATCGAGGAGATGAAAAAATCAGAACGGCTCAAAGAGATGCCGGTGATCATTGTCTCTTCCATGGCGGATCAACAGGACATGGCCCGGGGATTGGAGCTTGGAGCGGATGCCTATATTATTAAACAGAAATTTGATCAAAAGAACTTACTGGAAGCCATCGGACAGATACTATGAAAAAAATACGCGTCATGATTGTTGAAGATTCACCCACCGTCAGGGAACTGCTGATCCATATAATCAATCAGGATCCGCGCCTTGAGGTAGCAGCCAGCGTGGAGAGCGGTGAAGAGGCCATCCATGTAATCCATAATGTTCAGCCCGATGTCATTTCCATGGACATACGGCTTCCCGGAATGACCGGTTTTGAAGCCACCCAGAAGATTATGCGGGTTCGGCCCACACCGATTGTGGTTGTTTCCGCCAGCGTGGAAAAGGAGGATCTGAAAATTTCCATGAACGCCCTCAGGGCAGGGGCTCTTTCGGTTGTGGAAAAACCAATAAATTTCAATCAGGCATCCTATGTACAGGCAGCCGATAAAATCTGCACCCAGCTTGCCATCATGAGCGAGGTCAAGGTTGTTTCCCAACGGTTTAAAACCGACACAGTCCTGCCCCGGCATAATTCGGCGCCGGATAGCTGCCGGACCCTGGGGCAGGGAAACTTCAAGAGGACAGGTTCCTATACATGCCTTGGGCTTGCGGCTTCCACCGGCGGCCCCAAGGCATTGAGCGAAATACTGGGAGGCCTGCCCCGCAATTTTCCATTGCCGATATTCGTTGTCCAGCACATAACCGCGAGCTTTCATGACGGATTCGTCAGTTGGCTCGACTCAATAACCCCATTGTCCGTAGTGATGACAGGCTCTCCCATGATACCCGTTCCAGGCAAGGTTTACCTGCCGCCTGCGGATCACCACTTGATCCTTAGAAACGGCCATGTATTACCGATGAAAACCCCGTCGGTCTGCCGGCAGAGGCCTTCGGGAACGGTTCTGTTTCAATCCATGGCTGAACAATGCGGTAAAAACTCCATCGGTGTTCTGCTGACGGGTATGGGGGAGGACGGCGCCCGGGGATTAAAGGCACTCAAGGATGCCCGGGGCTACACAATAGCAGAGGCTGAATCCACGGCCGTTGTCTATGGCATGCCTGCTGCCGCGGTGAAAATTAATGCGGTATGTGAAAGCCTGCCCCTTGATAAAATCCCCGGCAGAATCCTGGAACTGACTGCCAAACCTTAAAACGGAGCCATGAATTATGCAACCCAAAGATCCTTGTATCCTGATTGTTGAAGATTCCGAAACCCAGGCTGTTCTTCTATCTTCAATCCTGGAAACCAAGGGCTGGCAGACCCAATGGTGTGAAACCGCCGAACAGGCCCTGGAATCCATAGCAGAAAAAAACTACAGCCTCATTGTTGTGGATTATCACCTTCCTGGAATGAATGGGGATCAATTTTGCCGGAACATCAAGATGGATATCAATACCCGAAGCATACCTGTTTTGATGTTTACCGTAGAAGGCAGCGCTGAAAGCCAGAGCGCAGCACTGGAAAGCGGTGCGGATTATTTTGCATCAAAGGAGATGGATGAGGAGCTTCTGATTGCGAAAATCAGCTCTATTCTGGCTCAATCAAAAGATGTTGGATTCAGAAACAAGGAGAGAATATCGTTTCATAAGAGCCGTATCCTGGCCGTTGACGACAGCCCCACATTCCTGATATTTCTTGAGGAATCCTTTAAAAAAGACGGGATCACACTCGATACTGCCGAAAGCGGGGAAAAGGCCTTGAAAATGATAGAAGAAACAGAATATGACTGCGTCCTTCTTGATCTTGTCATGCCCGGGATGGACGGGATTGCCGTATGTAAAGCAATAGATAACAAAAAATCCCAGGATAACCGCCCCCTATTTGTCATGATGCTTACAGCCCATGAAAACAAAACAGAAATGATGCGTGCTCTGGAAGCGGGAGCAGATGATTTTGTAGGAAAATCAAATGATATCTCCATCATAAAATCCCGGTTATACGCCCTTTTGCGCAGGCGTTATATTCAGTTAGACAATCAACAGATATGGCGTAAACTCAAGGAAAATGAGCTGAAAGCCGAACGTGCCAGAATCGAAAAGGAAGCTGCCCAGGCAAAGGCGCTTCTTACCGAGCAATTACAGGAAACAGTGAGGCAACTGGAAAAAGAGATCAGGGAGAGGGAGCGGATATCAGAGGAACTGCAACAGGCAAAAGAGGATGCTGAAAAGGCCAGCAGGACCAAGAGTGAATTTCTTTCAAACATGTCCCATGAACTGCGCAGCCCTTTAAACAGCATGCTGATCCTTTCCCAGCTTCTCATGGAAAACAGCACCGGCAACCTTACGGATGAACAGGTTGAAAGTGCAAAGGTCATGAATGCTTCAGGCAGGGATCTTTTGACCATGATCAACGATCTCCTTGACCTGTCAAAGGTTGAGGCTGCTAAAATGGAACTGCATCCCGAACAGTTCAATTTAAAGTTCTTTATTCAGGATATTAAAACCAAGTTTCAGGTTCAGGCACACCAGAAAAACATCAACTTTATAACAGAAATTGACGAGAACCTGCCCGCGGAAATAACCAGCGATGCCCAGCGGCTCTCCCAGATCATCAGAAACCTTTTGAGCAATGCCTTTAAATTTACAGACATCGGTGAAGTAAAATTAGGAGTAACAAGACCTCTGCCGGATACGGATCTAAGCCAGAGCAACCTGAAACATGACCAGAGCCTTCTCTTTTATGTGTCAGATACAGGCATTGGTATCCCTGAAGCCAAAATGAACTTGATTTTTCAATCATTCACCCAGGCAGACAGCAGCACCTGCAGAAAATACGGGGGAACAGGATTGGGCTTAACCCTTTCCAGGGAATTTTCCCGATTTCTCGGCGGGGAAATCCAGGTGCAAAGTAAAGAGGGAAGGGGCTCCAGGTTCCAGATTATTCTGCCCATGCATATTCAAAAAACAAAGACCCTCAACGGTGATCACATCATGGAAAACAGCCAGGTTATCCCGGCAGGAGGGGAAAGCCTTTCCACGGGGGATCGGGTTTCCCCAGAGCCGGGCAGCCTTTTAGAAACCAGCAGGAAAAAAGAGCCGTCATCAATGCCGGATGAAATCCTGAAGGGCCTGAAAATTCTGCTGGTGGATGATGACATGCGCAATGCCTTCAGCCTTATGAAATTGTTCAAAAACTATAACATAAAAACCATTATTGCTGAAAACGGCAGGACAGGACTTGAAAAACTGGCCGAGCATCCTGATGTTTCTCTTATTCTTATGGATATCATGATGCCTGTCATGGATGGCTATGAGACCATTGCAGCCATCCGGAAACAGGATGATTTCAAAAATCTGCCGATTATTGCCGTAACCGCAAAAGCCATGACCGGTGACAGGGAAAAATGCCTGAAAGCAGGAGCTACCGACTACCTGGCAAAACCCATCGACATTGATGCCTTGATGGCAATGATGAAACTTTTACTGGCTCCTGATATTTCTTCTCGTAAGTCGTAACTTCTCACTTCCCATACCAAATGTGCTGTATCAAATTTCAATTCAATACCATATGTGCTGTTAATTTAAAAAATTTATGACTGATGAGTATTTCTTGATGATTGCAAATTATCTTTAAAGAAAGTATGGTCAGATACAAATATAAACTGCATATAAAAATCCTTAAAAAAAGCGAGATTAAGCAATGACTGAAAAAAAGCAGAGTAAAGAACCATTAACCAAAGAAACAGATTGTTTGGATGCAGGCCTGTTGCTTACAGCATTGAAAGCTTTGAAAAAAGGCGATTTTACTGTTCGCCTGCCCGATGGTCAGATAGGCATGGCCGGAGCAGTGGCCGATGTTTTTAACGAGGTGGTTGAGACCAATCAGTCTCTGGTACAGGAACTGGATCGAATTAGAAATACGGTGGGCAGGGAGGGTAAGATCAAACAGCGTGCAGCCATAACAGGTGCGAGGGGTTCCTGGGCAGCCTGTATTGATTCTGTCAACCTTCTGATAGAGGATCTTGTTCAGCCTGTAAAGGAAATGAGCTTTATCATCGGGACGGTTGCCCAGGGTGACTTGAGCCGGAGAATGAGCTTAGAGGTTGAAGGTATGCCGCTCATGGGTGAATTTCAAAGAACCGCCAAAACCTTAAACGCCATGGTGGATCAGCTCTCCTCCTTTGCCTCCGAGGTAACCCGTGTGGCAAGGGAGGTGGGCACCGAAGGCAAGCTTGGAGGCCAGGCCACGGTCAAGGGTGTCTCAGGTACATGGAAGGATTTAACCGACAGCGTTAATACCATGGCAAAAAACCTGACGGATCAGGTTCGCAACATAGCAGATGTCACCACCGCGGTGGCAAGGGGTGATCTGAGCCGGGAAATCTCGGTGGATGCCCAGGGTGAAATCCTGGACCTTAAAAAGACCATCAATACCATGGTGGCCCAGCTCTCATCCTTTGCCTCGGAAGTTACCCGTGTATCAAGGGCCGTCGGCACCGAAGGCAAGCTTGGTGACCAGGCCAGGGTTGTGGGTGTCTCCGGCACATGGAAGGATTTAACGGATAATGTCAACACCATGGCCAACAATCTCACCGAACAGGTTAGAAATATAGCTGAAGTAACCACGGCGGTTGCCAATGGGGATTTAAGCAAAACCATCACGGTTGAAGCCCAGGGTGAAATCCTGGAACTAAGGGATACCATAAACACCATGGTGGCCCAGCTCTCCTCCTTTGCCTCCGAGGTAACCCGTGTGGCAAGGGAGGTGGGCACTGAAGGTAAACTGGGGGGCCAGGCCAAGGTGGAAGGAGTTTCCGGCACCTGGAAGGATTTAACGGATAATGTCAATACCATGGCCAACAACCTCACCGATCAGGTCAGAAACATAGCAGATGTCACCACTGCGGTGGCAAGAGGGGATCTTGCAAAAAAAATCACGGTGGACGCCAGCGGTGAAATTCTGGAACTCAGGAACACCATTAATACCATGGTGGATCAACTCAGCTCCTTTGCCTCGGAGGTGACCCGCGTGGCAAGGGAGGTGGGAACCGATGGAAAGCTGGGGGGCCAGGCAAAAGTGGAGGGAGTCTCCGGCACCTGGAAAGACCTCACCGACAACGTCAACACCATGGCCAACAACCTTACAAGCCAGGTCAGAAATATTGCCGAGGTAACCACGGCGGTTGCCAATGGAGACATGACCAGAAAAATCACCGTGGAGGTAAGCGGCGAAATCCTTGAGCTTCGTGACACCATTAACACCATGGTGGATCAGCTCAGCTCCTTTGCCTCGGAGGTTACCCGGGTGGCAAGGGAGGTGGGTGCCGACGGCAAGCTTGGGGGCCAGGCAACGGTGGAGGGGGTTTCCGGTATCTGGAAGGACTTAACCGACAACGTCAATATGATGGCCAACAATCTGACCGAACAGGTGCGAAGCATTGCACAGGTGACCACGGCGGTTGCAAATGGAGATATGACCAAGAAGATCACCGTGGAGGTAAGCGGTGAAATCCTGGAGCTGCGTAATACCATTAACACCATGGTGGATCAACTCTCCTCATTTGCTTCCGAAGTCACCCGTGTGGCAAGGGAGGTGGGAACCGACGGCCAGCTTGGAGGTCAGGCCAAGGTGGAAGGAGTGTCAGGCACCTGGAAGGATCTCACCGACAATGTAAACACCATGGCAAATAATCTTACAGGACAGGTCCGTAATATTGCCGAGGTAACCACCGCTGTCGCAAATGGAGATATGACCAAAAAAATAACTGTAAATGCCAGCGGTGAGATACTGGAACTTGGCGACACCATTAACCGGATGGTTGACCAGCTCAGCTCATTTGCCTCGGAGGTAACCCGTGTGGCAAGGGAGGTGGGAACCGAAGGAGAGTTAGGGGGCCAGGCCAGGGTGGAAGGAGTTTCCGGTACCTGGAAGGATTTAACGGACAACGTCAACACCATGGCCAACAACCTTACAAGCCAGGTCAGAAATATCGCCGAGGTAACCACGGCGGTTGCCAGGGGAGATCTTACCAAGAAAATCACAGTGGAAGCCAGTGGTGAAATCCTTGAGCTGCGTAACACCATCAACCGGATGGTTGACCAGCTCGGCAGCTTTGCTTCCGAGGTAACCCGTGTGGCAAGGGAGGTTGGAACCGACGGTCAGCTTGGAGGCCAGGCCAAGGTGGAAGGAGTTTCAGGAACCTGGAAGGACCTGACTGAAAACGTCAATATGATGGCCAACAACCTGACCAGCCAGGTACGCGCCATTGCCGAAGTAACCACGGCCGTTGCCAACGGAGACCTCTCAAAAGCAGTCAGCGTGGAAGCCAGCGGAGAAATACTTGAGCTTAGGAATACCATCAATAACATGGTGGAAAAGCTCCGGGCCTTTGGATCAGAGGTAACCCGCGTAGCCCGGGAAGTCGGAAACGACGGGAAACTCGGGGGCCAGGCCCTGGTACCGGGGGTATCCGGTACCTGGAAGGACCTGACGGAGAATGTCAATATGATGGCCAACAACCTGACCAATCAGGTGCGCGCCATTGCCGAAGTAACCACGGCCGTTGCCAACGGCAACTTTTCAAAAAAGATCACGGTGGATGTCAAGGGTGAAATCCTGGCCTTGAAAGATACCATTAACACCATGGTGGATCAGCTCTCCTCCTTTGCCTCCGAGGTAACCCGTGTGGCACGGGAAGTCGGCACAGAAGGCAAGCTGGGAGGACAGGCCGTGGTTCCGGGAGTATCCGGTACCTGGAAGGATCTCACCGACAACGTCAATATTATGGGTGAGAACCTCACCAATCAGGTCAGGGGCATTGCCAAGGTCGTCACAGCCGTAGCCAACGGAGATCTGAGAAAAAAGCTGAGTCTGGACGCCAAGGGTGAAATTGCAGAGCTTGCTGAAACCATCAACGAAATGACCAATACCCTGGCTACCTTTGCCGATCAGGTGACCAATGTGGCACGGGAGGTGGGCATTGAGGGCAAACTGGGGAGCCAGGCCAGGGTCGCAGGCGCCGCCGGCATCTGGCGGGACCTTACAGACAATGTTAATGAACTGGCCGCAAATCTTACTACCCAGGTCCGGGCCATAGCCGAAGTTGCAACCGCTGTCACCGAAGGGGATCTGACCCGTTCCATCACGGCGGATGCACGGGGGGAGGTGGCGGATCTGAAGGATCGGGTCAACGAAATGATCAGCAACCTGAGGGAAACAACCAGGATCAATTCCGAGCAGGACTGGCTGAAGACCAACCTGGCAAGGTTCGCGGGAATGCTCCAGGGCCAGAGAGATCTTTTGGCCGTAGGCAACCAGATTCTCTCGGAACTTGCACCCCTTGTCAATGCCCAGCACGGCATCTTCTATGTTGCGTACGAAAAAGAAAACCAGACCGTTTTGAAACTGCTTGCCAGCTACGCCTTTAAAGAGCGCAAAAACCTTTCCCAGCAATTCCATCTGCAAGAGGGCATCATCGGCCAGTGCGCCTATGAAAAACAACGCATCCTCCTGACCAATGTTCCCGATGACTACATCAAGATCAACTCCGGACTGGGGGAAGCTACTCCACTCAATATTGCCGCGCTGCCCATTGTATTTGAGGGCGAGCTTCAGGCGGTTATTGAACTGGCATCCTTCAGCAAATTTTCTGATACCACCCTCCTTTTTCTCGATCAACTGACGGAAAATATCGGCATCATGCTCAACACCATTGCCGCCACCATGCGCACGGAAGAGCTGCTTAAAGAATCTCAATCCATGTCCGAAGAGCTTCAAAGCCAGCAGGAAGAACTCCAGCAGACCAACGAGGAACTTGAAGAAAAGGCCAAGGAACTCGAAATGCAGAACTCGGAAGTGGAACGAAAAAACAGGGAAGTGGAAGAGGCAAAGATATCCCTTGAGGATAAAGCCGAACAACTGGCCCTGTCATCCAAGTATAAATCCGAATTCCTTGCCAATATGTCCCATGAACTCAGGACACCTTTAAACAGCCTGCTCCTCCTGTCCCAGATGCTCGAAGAGAACAAGGATGGAAACCTGACCGATAAACAGGTGGATTTTGCGGGAACAATCCATGGATCGGGAACAGAGCTGCTTAACCTGATCAACGAAATTCTTGATCTGTCTAAAATTGAATCCGGAATGATGAGTATTGATATTGAAGCAGTATCTTTTCTGGAACTAAAGTCCTGGGCCTCAAAAAGTTTCCAACAGACCGCCGAGAAAAAGGCTCTGAAGTATTTAGTTACCCTGTCCCGGAACCTGCCGGCATCGCTCAATACCGACCGCAAACGATTAGAGCAGGTGCTTAAGAATCTGCTCTCAAATGCCATTAAGTTCACGAATAAAGGCAGCGTGGAACTGGAAATATCAGTCGCAGACAAAGGCTGGAGCAGGGATCATGAAATACTTGACACTGCCGTTAAGGTAATCGCATTTTCCGTAAAAGACACAGGCATAGGCATCCCTGAAAAAAGCCTGAAAGTCATCTTTGAAGCATTTCAACAGGCGGACGGAACCACCAGCAGAAAATATGGCGGTACCGGTCTCGGGCTGTCCATCAGCAGAGAGATTGCCCGGCTCCTGGGAGGTGAGATCCATGTGTCCAGCCAGGAAGGTGAAGGCACGGTCTTTACACTCTACCTGCCCCTCCACGCATCTTCCTCCAGGGGTCTGCCTGCAAAGCCTGCCCGGAAATCCGATGGCCTGGAAACTGCCCGGAAATCAGATGGCCCGGAATCTGCCGCCCGGACCCTGGAAACCCATACCCAGGCCCAGCCCAAGCCGGCTGCCTCCCTGCTGGAGACCAATGAACTACAGGACGATCGAGAATCATTAGGGCCTGACGACCGTGTAATATTGATTATTGAAGATGACAAAAAATTTGCAGGTCTTCTTCTGGATACAGCCCGGGAAAAGGGCTTTAAGGGACTGGTGGCCCTGCGGGGTGACGTTGCCCTGGCCATGGTCCAGGCATTCAGGCCCGATGCCATATCCTTAGATATCAAACTGCCGGATATGGATGGACTGACTCTCCTTGACCATCTCAAGCATCATGCAGATACCCGGCATATACCCGTCAATATTATCTCGGCCACGGAAAAAGGTACTAAAGGTTTGAAGATGGGTGCGATTTCTCAGCTAACAAAGCCGGTGACCCGTGAAAAGCTTGAAAATTTATTTGAAATGATCAGCAGCTATATAGAAAGAAGCATGAAGGAGCTGCTGATAGTGGAAGATGATGAAAAACTTCGCAAGGCCATTGTTGAAGTCATCGGAAATGGAGATGTTCACACCGAAGCTGTGGAAACGGGCAAGGAAGCCCTTGATATCCTTACAAGCAGAAAAATCGACTGTATTGTCTTAGATATAGGTTTGCCGGACATGACAGGATTTGAATTCATCAAGCAGGTCTCCGAAGATCCGGAGCTCAGAAATATTCCTATCATTATCTATACGGGCAAGGAATTGACCAGGGAGGAAGAGACCGAGCTTAAGCGCGTTTCTGAAGCCATCATAATTAAAGATGTCAAATCAATGGACCGCCTGCTGGATGAGACCTCACTTTTCCTTCACCGGGTGGATAAAAACCTGCCGGCAAAAAAGCAGAGAATGCTGTCTGCCCTTTACAAAAAGGATCCGGCATTAAGCGGCAGAAAGATACTTATCGTAGATGATGATGTCCGTAATATTTTTGCCCTTTCCAGTGTGCTTGAAGAACATGATATGGTAGTTATCTTTGCCGAAACAGGCATGGAAGGCCTTAAATTATTAAAGGAGAATCCTGATGTTTCCATTGTTTTAATGGACATCATGATGCCGGATATGGATGGCTATGAGTCCATGCGTGAAATCCGCAAGATTAAAGAATTCAAAAGCCTGCCCATCATCGCGATTACGGCCAAGGCCATGAAAGGGGATCGGGAAAAGTGCATTGAGGCAGGTGCATCAGATTACATTGCCAAACCTGTGGTTAAGGATCAGCTATTGTCATTGATTCGAGTCTGGACTTACAAATAAAAGGGAGAATAAAATTGCAGAAACCGGACATTGAATCCATTGAAATTCCTCTTTTGCTGGAAGCTGTCTTTCAGCATTACGGCTATGATTTCAGGGACTATGCCCAAGCCTCCCTTAAACGCCGAATATGGAAACGCATTCGGGATGAGGGGCTCTCGACCGTCTCAGGCCTTCAGGAAAAGATCCTTCATGACACGGGCTGCATGGATCGATTATTGATAGATATATCCATCAATGTGACTGATTTCTTTCGTGATCCAGGCTTTTACCTTGCTTTCAGAAAAAAGGTGGTGCCCATGCTAAGGACCTACCCGTTTTTGCGTATCTGGCATGCAGGCTGTTCCAGCGGCGAGGAGGTATATTCCATGGCAATTTTACTTCATGAGGAAGGACTGTATGACAGGTGTAAAATCTATGCAACCGATATCAATGATAGTGTAGTCAAAAGAGCCAGGGACGGTATCTTTGCCTTGAAAGCCATGCGTGAGTTTACCGGAAACTATATTAAGGCCGGTGGTCAGGGGGCTTTTTCCGAATATTATACGGCACAGGGCCATGATGCTATTTTCAGTTCAAAACTCAAGAAAAATTTAGTGTTCGCATCCCACGACCTTGTAATGGACACATCCTTTAATGAGTTTAATGTAATTATTTGCCGCAATGTAATGATTTATTTCAATAAAAAATTGCAGGATCGCGTTCATAATCTGTTGTATGAAAGCTTGTGCAATTTTGGAATCCTTGGGCTTGGAAGCAAAGAGAGCCTAAGATTCACCTCTAAGGAAACTTTTTACGAGGATGTGGACAGCCGCTGGAAACTATACCGGAAAATCCGGTGATAAGAGGCTTCAGGAAAAACATGAAATCAAAATTAAAATCGACTCATCATGAAATTAAGTTTATAGTTATAGGTGCATCACTGGGGGGGCTGAAGGTTCTTTGTAAACTTTTCAGCAGTCTAACGGCGGATTATCCACTGCCCATAGCAGTGGTACTCCATCGCAGCAAAGACTCTTTAGATGAGCTACTGGTAAACCTCCTTCAAAAATCATGTTTAATACCGGTGATTGAGGTTGAAGATAAAACACCCATTAAACCAGGGGTTATTCATGTGGCTCCGGCCGATTATCACCTTCTTGTTGAAGGCGATTATTTTGTTTTGTCCATGGAAGAACCAGTGCTTTATTCCCGGCCGGCCATTGATCTCTTGTTTGAGTCATCTGCCTATATTTTCAGGGACAAACTTTTGGGGATACTCCTGACAGGGGCCAGCAGGGATGGTACAAGGGGCCTGTCGGAGATCAAACGATGGGGCGGTATTACCCTGGTTCAAGATCCCAAAACCGCTGAAGCTGATATTATGCCCCTGTCCGCCATCCGGGAGAATGCAGCAGATCAGATTTTGTCAGTGGAAGGAATTTCCGCTGTTTTGTCAGGCATGGGCAGACCAGGGTAAATATTCGGGAAAACCCGTATTAAAACACTATATATTGTGTTGTTGACACCAATCCGAGGCATCAGGAGAATCTGAAAGTTAAATCCGATATTTGATTCATATCTATTTGAAAAAGTTTCAGAAAGGTACCAAGGAGATAGTTTAATGGCAGAAAAAGAGCAGGAAACTGCAAAAGACAACAGGGAAAAGAAAGTTGTTGAAGACAATGAATCTGCAACATGCTCTCAAATGAAGGGAAGCCAAGGCAGCAAAATCATTGTTGTGGGGATAGGTGCGTCTGCAGGAGGCCTGGAAGCATTGAAGCAGCTTATCCCCGGCCTTCCCTCCAAAGATAACATGTGTTTTATCATTGCCCAGCATCTGGATCCCAAACATCGCAGTCTTCTGGCATCTTTACTGGAACGTCATACTGAAATGCCGGTGCTGGAGGCTAATGACGGAGCTTCAATCGAAGCAAACCATATATACATTACTCCGCCTGGAAAAGATGTAACGCTTTCCAGAGGCAGACTTATCCTCAGTAAGCCTCTGGCGGACATAGGACCCAAACCGTCTGTTGACTATTTTTTTACATCCCTTGCCGAGGAACAAGGGGATCGTGCAGTGGGGGTAATTCTTTCAGGAACCGGAAGTGACGGCTCCCACGGCATCAGGGCCATCAAGGCAGGCGGCGGGATTACCATCGTGCAGACCGAGGAATCCGCCAAATATAACGGCATGCCCCATGCCGCCATTGAAACCGGTCATGTTGATATTGTTTTAAATCCTGAAAACATCGGGCCTGAACTTGCGAGCCTTACCAGTTATCCCCGACTGATCCCCAGGACGCCGGCGGAACAGGAAATACCCCTTAATCTGAACCATATACTGACCATGATCAACGATAATGTCGGCGTGGATTTTTCCGATTATAAAATGCCCACCATCAACCGCCGGATCGGGCGGCGCATGGCCCTGCATAAAATATCTTCCATCGCCGACTATGTTAATTATATAAAGCGGGAACCCGGGGAGCTGGATTCCTTGTTCAAGGATATTCTCATCTCCGTGACCGGTTTTTTCCGGGACGGGGAAGCTTTTCAGTCACTTTACAGGATATTTGAAAAAATAATCGAAAACAAAAAAAGCGGTGACAGCATTCGTTTCTGGATACCGGGATGTGCAACAGGAGAGGAAGTATACAGCATTGCAATTATTCTGGCCGAAATTCTGGGAAGCAGCATTAACAAGTACAACATTCAGATATTTGGAACAGACCTGGACGGGGACGCAATCCTCAGAGCGAGAAAAGGACTCTATCCATCGGCCACAACGGCAGACATGGAAAAGAGATTGATTGAAAAATATTTTATCAATAAAGAATCTTCTGTTCAAATCATTAAGTCAATCCGTGAGATGATTGTTTTTGCCAGGCAGAATCTGACCAAGGATCCCCCGTTTTCCCATCTTGATTTTATTAGCTGCCGCAATTTATTGATATACTTTAACACAACACTTCAAAGAAAACTTGTTCAGATGTTTCATTATGTCCTCAATCCCGGAGGAATTCTTTTTCTGGGGAAATCAGAAACCATAGGCCAGTTCTCTGAACTTTTTGAGCCTGCCGTCAAGAAATGGAAAATATACCGCCGCAGAGATACATTGCGGGTACAGGCTCTGGAAATAGGAGGTTTCAGACGCATGAAAGGATTTGCAGATGTGTCTTCCCCCCCCCAGGGAAATAAAAAACAAGCAATTGTCCCTGGGACAGGTTTTTGGTGAAGCCCTCATGGATATCTATGAGCATTGCGCAGTGCTTGTGGACGAGCGTCAGGAAATAGCTTTTGTTTACGGAGATACAAGCCCCTACCTCTCCCTGCCTCCGGGTGAAGTGGGCCTGAACATTCTGAATATGATAAGCCATCCCCTGCGCATGGATCTGCGTGCCCTCATTCACAAGTCCATGAGGGAAAATATTGCCGTTAAAAGTGGAAACATTGATATGGATTTCCACGGAACGCTTATCCGTGTGGTTTTAAGAATAGGACCTGCCCGCCTGAAAGGTACCAGCAGCCAAATGACCCTTGTGGTTTTTGAAAGAGCTGAAATTGAAAACAGGGAGGAGTTTCAAAAAGCCCTCAAGGAAGGACATCAGGAAGATCCCCGCATTGCCGAGTTAGAACACGATCTTGCCACTGCACGGGAACATCTTCAAACCACTGTGGAGGAGTTGGAAACCGCCAATGAAGAGCTGCAGTCCCTGAATGAGGAGCTTCAATCCTCCAATGAAGAGCTTCAATCCTCTAATGAGGAGCTGGAAACTTCCAATGAGGAACTGCAATCCACCAATGAAGAACTGACCACTGTGAACGAGGAATTTCAGGTCAAGTCGTCGGAGCTTGTCGCAGCCAACGTAGATCTTGAGAATATTCTCAAAAATGTGGGAGTTGCAATGGTCATCGTGGATAAAGATCTGAGGGTGACACGTTATACTCCAACTGTATCACAGCTCATAAATATTGTGACAACCGATATCGGCCAGATCATAACATCAATTCCGTTTAACTTCATTTTAAAGGATTTTAGAGAAATCCTTGTTAAAGCAGCTATTCAGGGCTGCTCTACGGAAGTTGATATTGAGGCCCAGGGACGAATATACAGATTAAAAATAATTCCTTATCTGGACGAAAGGAATAAACCTTTTGGTGCAATGGTGATTTTTTTAGATATAGACGATCTTGTCACCACGGAACACGCACTTCAAAAAAGCCGGAATCGTTCTGCCCGGTTGACCGCGCTGAATGAAAAATTAGAAAAGGAGATTGCCCATCGTACTAAGGCTGAAAAGGCATTACGTGAGACAAACGATTTGCTGGAAAAAACCTTTGACAATATCCATGTCATGATCGCCTATATGGACACGGATTTTAATTACCTCCGGGTGAATTATCCCTATGCAAATGCCAATGGACATTCCCGGGAGTTTTTTGTGGGGAAAAATTATTTTGATCTGCATCCAGATAATGATTTGACCGCAATTTTTGAGCGTGTAATCAAAACCAAAGAGCCTCATTTCATATTTGCCCAACCTTCCATTCTTACAGACAAATCTGTGAAACAGGTAACCTACACAGATATGACCCTGCAGCCCATCGTGAATGATTCCAAAGAGATACTCAGCCTGTTGTTGAGTATTGTGGATGTTACCGAACGTGAGGAAAGATTAAGTGGGACCAGGCAATCCTGAAAAAATAGTTTAAATTAACAAGGAGTCAAGAATGCTCAAAAATAATGATCAGGACAAAACCGATAATATCGAGAAAATTGCCACAGGCATCAAGGGCCTGGATGAGATTCTCCACGGTGGAATTCCCATGAACCGGACAACCATCGTAACAGGTGGACCCGGTACCGGCAAGACTATCCTTGGTATGGAGTTTTTGTTTAAATCGGCATTAAATGGAAATCCGGGTGTGTTCCTCTCCTTTGAGGAGCAGTCCCAGGACCTGAAAACAAATTTCAGAACATTGGGATGGGATTTGGAAGAACTGGAAAACAAGGGTGATCTTTCAATTCTTACCCCGAATTTATCACATTCCGTGGTCATCTCGGATGAGTTCAGCATTGAAGGACTTTTGTCAATGCTGGAAGCCTTGATTGACAAGACAGGTGCCCGTTTGATGTGTATAGACGCGGTGGATGTATTGCTCCGCCATCTGGATAACCCCATACAAGAGGAATCCGAGATCCAAAAACTCCATAACTGGCTTCTGGATCATAAAATTACATCTATTATTACAATGAAATCCATCTCAGGAGAAATAGCCCCCAGATATGGTTTTATAAATTTTCTCGTAGACTGCGTTGTTCACATGAAGCGGATCAGCTATGACAGGGTTACTGCTCTCAAACTGGAAGTAATCAAATACCGGGGCTCCAAATTCAGGCGCAGCCTTTATCCGGTCGTCATTAAAAAGGGCGGTATTAAGCTTATTCCCATCTCCCATGCTGCTGGAATCGAAGATCCTGAACCAGGGGAAATCATCTCCTGCGGCCTTTCAAGGCTGGATTTCATATTGGGCGGGGGCTACCGGTCCGGTTCCTGTATTTTGATATCCGGGCCCACCGGAACCGGGAAGACAACACTTGCCGGAACATTTGTTAAATCCGCATGGGAACGGAATGAAAAAACATTGTACATCAATTTTGAAGAGACCACAAAGATGATGCTTGCCTTTGCTAAAAATGTCGGCATTGATCTCTACCCTGCGCTGAAAGAAGACAAATTACACATCATGGCCTGCATGCCTGAATTGAAGCTTGCCGAAGAGCATCTGGTGGATACTTTTGAAACGATTGCAGAATTTGCACCGGATCATCTTATTATTGATGCCATCTCCGCCTGTCACCGAATGGGAAATACTCAAACTACCTTTGATTATCTGGTAAGTATCATCAGTGCATGCAAACAAAAGGGAATCACCTGCATATTGATCAACCAGTCCTCCACGGCTGACATATTTTCCGGAATAACGGGGATGGAAGTCTCATCCCTTGTGGATACAATCATTATGGTGCGCTATATTGAAAGTGAAGGCGAGTTGAACCGGATGTTGATGGTGATAAAATCCCGTGGATTCAATCATTCCAATCAATACCGGGAGTTTAACATCACAGGCAGCGGAATCGACATTTTAGATGTGTATGACGGTGAAGGTTCGGTATTAACAGGTGTTGCAAGAAAAGACCAGGAAGCACGGGAATTACTGCTCCACAAGCAGCGTAATCAGAGCATTAAAATTCAGAAGCAGAAAATTAATCAGATCCGGGCGGCTCTTGAGGCCAATACGGCAAAATACCTTGCTGAAATTCAAACCTCCACCGTGATGCTTGAAACATTACAGGAAGAAGCGGACATGTGGGAAAAAAACCGCGCGCAGAGGAGCCTGCTTAGAAAGACCGGTGAAGAAAGCCTGGAGAAAAAATAAAATGGAAAATGATTCCACTTTAAAAGCATATGATATAAAGCTTTTTGTTTCATCAAAAACACCGGAGTCTGTCCTGGCCGGAAATCAGTTGAAAAAGTTTTTTGATCAGCATATAAAAAATCCTCTGTCCCTGGAAATGATTGACATAGCTCTCAATCCTGAAAAGGCCCTGGAATACAGCGTTGTTGCCGTACCCATGCTGATCCTTGTCGAGCCGAAACCAAAGGTCACCATTATCGGAAGCATGCGGGATACCCAAAAACTCTTCACCGCCCTGCGCCTGAGACTGGATGATTAGTACAACCGGCATGGCCGGAGCATAGTTATTGCTGCCGGGCATAACGAAAAATGAAACATAGGGGCACCCCACTATGGTGCCCTTCTCAAAGGGCAGGAGAATTCAAACGGGAAAATGGAAATACAAAAAAATATAGATGAAAAATTATTGTTAAAGTGTTTAAAGGCATTTGCAAAGGGTGATCTGTCCGTTGCCATGCCGGAAAACACTCCCGGTATGGCTGGTGAAATCGGAAGAGCTTTCAACAATGCTGTGAGGTATGCTGCACGACTGGCAGACACGGGTGAAACCGGAAAAAAAACCTCCATAGCCGCCTTTACCGGAAAAAGAATCCTTATTGTGGATGATGATGTGCGAAGCCTTTTTGCGGTAAGGAGCCTGCTTGAAAATCACGGCGCACAGGTTCTTATTGCAGAAAACGGTGAACAATGTTTAAAAACAATTCAGCAGACAGAGGTGGATCTGATCCTTCTTGATATCATGATGCCCGGTATGCAGGGGTATGAGGTAATGCAGCTAATCCGGCAGCGTCAGCGTTTTGCATCCCTGCCCATAATAGCCCTGACTGCCAAAGCCCTGGAAGGAGACCGTGAAAAATGCCTAAGGGCCGGTGCAACGGAATATTTGAGCAAACCCACGGATCATGAGCAGTTGCTTCTGGTCTTGAGAAAAGAATTACTTGACGATTTTTTATGAACCAGCTAATTTCTTTGTAAAAATTAAAACAATGAGGCTAAAATTCAACCAAAATGTTCCGGGGGAGAATAATGTCATGCCAGGAAGATGAGGACAGGGACTTGAAGAACAGGATTAATTTTTTGGAAAAAAAAGTTGCCGATCATGAAGCACTTGAGGCAAAGCATAAGGAAACTCTTCATGATCTTTATGTACACCAGGAAGAATTAAAAGTCCAGAATGATGATCTTGTTGCAGCTCAAAGGGAAATCGAAATTTCCGCAAAAAAACATCATGATTTGTTTGATTTTGCACCGGTGGGATATGTGCTCTTGAACAAAAATAATGTGATCGAGAATATCAATTTTACATTTTCCAAAATGCTGGGAAAATACAAAAACTCATATATTGGAAAACCGTTATTTCTTTATGTTACCCCGCCTTTCAGGGAGTTGTTGGCCTCACATTTAAGAAAGGTATGGCAGCATGTAGAAAAAACAGCCGTCGATGAAATAGAAATGATTGATCACCAGAAAAAGATTTTTTCAGTATCCCTTGAAAGCGCCCTGGTGCTGGATTATGACTCTGGAGAGAACCATTGCCAGACGGCGATAATAGATATTACGGAAAAAAAACAAGCTCTTGAGGAAAAAAGAAAGTTGCAGGCACAATTATTTCAGAGTCAGAAAATGGAAACCATGGGCACGCTGGCAGGCGGTATAGCCCATGAATTTAATAATATGCTCGCCATTATTATGGGAAATACCGAACTCCTGATGGATGAACCAACCAGTCGTATTGAAAGGGAATTCTTGCAGGACATCTTCCACGCAGCAGTGAAGGGCAAGGAACTTGTCCGACAAATGCTTCTGTTCGCCCACAGACATGATAGTAAGCATGAAACCTTGTCATTAAATGAGCTTATTAACAAAAATTATGAAATGGTCAAAAAATTAATGCCCCCTGCAATTGAGATTAAAATTAATCTTCAGGACAACCTGTGGCTTGTCATGGCCAATGCAAACCAGCTTGAACAGGTATTGATCAATCTGGCCCTGAATGCCGGAGACGCCATGCCCGATGGCGGTGTACTGACCATCAGCGCAGATAATGCTGCCGTAGGCGAGGAGCTCAGAAGGCGATACCCTATCCTGGAAAAAGATCAATATGTACGCATCACTATTTCAGACACAGGCACTGGAATCCCGGAAGAGACACGAAACCAGATTTTTGATCCTTTTTTTTCAACCAAAGAGGTCGGAAAGGGTACCGGTCTTGGTTTATCGGTTGTAGACGGCATCGTCCGTTCCCACAATGGCGCCATATTCTGTGAAAGCAGGCTACTAAAAGGGACTGACTTTATAATTTTTCTTCCTGCTGCGAAAAATATTAAACATACAATTGTTAAACAGGCAGAAAATATCGGGGAATCTGCTGAAAGTGCTGGAAGAAAAGGAATCACATATGTATTGAATGAGTGAGCCAACTATGAGCTAAAACCCACGGTCCAAAAAAAGTGTAAACCAATAAATGAAACATGCCCAAAACTCAGGGGAGATAATAGAATGAGTGTACAGTCTGGAAACGGTATGATCTCTGTTGACAACCAGCCGCCGGCAGGAAAAAAGCCAAAGATACTTCTTGTTGATGATAACCCGGCAAACCTCCTGGTTCTTGAAGAGGTGCTGGCAGACCAGGACTGTAATCTTGTAAAGGCAACGTCTGGAAAAGCCGCCCTGCGGGCTCTTTTAAACGATGAGTTTGCTTTGGTACTCCTTGATGTTAAGATGCCGGATATGGACGGCTTTGAAACGGCTGACCTGATGAGAAAAAATTCCAGGACCTGCAACATTCCGCTTATCTTTATTACTGCTGAATCCCCGAGCCGGGAGGAGATTGAAAAGGGATACGCCCGGAATGCCGCAGATTACATCCTTAAACCCTATAACCCTGAAATTCTCAGGGCAAAGGTATCGGTTTTTGTGGAACTGCACCGCAAAACACAGCAGCTTCAGCACCAGGCCAGCCTCCTTAGCCGGAAAATAGATGAGGAAAAGCAGGCAAGACAGGCATTGGCCGAGATGGCGGAAAACCTGAAACGATCCAATACAGACCTTGAGCAGTTTGCCTATATAATCTCCCATGACCTTCAGGAACCCCTCAGGATGGTGACAAGCTTTTTACAATTGCTTGAAAGACGATACAAAGATAAACTTGATGAAACTGCCGAGGAATACATCCATTTTGCCGTGGATGGGGCCCGGCGTATGCGGGATATGATAACCAGTATTCTGCACTATTCCCGTCTTGGTACAACCGGCAGTGACAATGAATGGGTGGACTGCGACAAGCTTATTGATACCATTCTTTCACAACTTGACTCAGGGATAGAGGAGAGCGGTGCCGAGGTAATCCGTGATATTTCTTCCCCTGTATGGGGCGATCCTACAAAACTACACCAGCTCTTTCAAAACCTGATCACAAATGCCGTTAAATTCAGGAGTGATAAGCCCCTGTGTATCCGCATTTCAAATCCCCTGCCGGACACTCTGCCTCACACATTCAAAACGGCAGACACTGCCGGAGATGAATTTAGACTCTTCTCCGTCCAGGACAACGGCATTGGCTTTGAACAAAAACATGCTGAAAGGATTTTCCAGTTTTTCCAGCGCCTGCATGGACAGGAAAAATATCCCGGTACAGGTATCGGTCTTGCCCTATGCAGGAAAATCATTGATCAGCACGGCGGACGCATCTGGGCGGAATCCAGGCCCGGGGAAGGGACCATTTTTTACTTTACCCTTTGGGAGTAAAAATCATAAAACAAGACCAAGGACACATCTGTTCGAGTGAAGCTTCAGACAACTTATTGAAATTATTTGAGCTTTATTTTTCGTTGTGATTGAGCAAAAAATATGCTCCGGCCATGCCGGTTTATAATAAGGAGATACCATGAGTAACCAGACAAGACTGAAACCTATTCAAATTCTCTTGGTGGAAGATAATCCAGGAGATGTTTTCCTGGCAAAGGAGGCATTAAAGGAATCCAAGATGTACAGCAACCTGACAGTGGTGAGAGACGGCCAGGAGGCCATGGATTATTTAACTAAAACAAAGGCATATACCGATGTAACCCGGCCGGATCTGATTCTTCTGGATTTAAACCTTCCCAGAAAAACAGGATTTGAAGTTCTTAAGGAGATCAAAAATGACAAAAAACTCAGTCTCATACCGGTTGTCATCCTGACATCTTCAGATGAGGAATCCGATATAGTGAAAACCTACAGCCTTCATGCAAACTCTTATATCACAAAACCTGTAAACTTAGATCAATTTGTCAAAATAGTGAACAGCATTGAGGAGTTCTGGTTCACTGTGGTAAAACTGCCTCCGGTTTGAGGAGATTAAGGATGGAAGATAAAACCAAAAGCGCTAAAACAAAATTATTGCTTGTTGAAGACAATCCAGGTGATGCACTGTTGATCCGGGAAATGCTCAAGGAAGCCGGGGCCGGGATGTTTGAATTAACGGTTGCAGGCACCCTGTCCCAGGGGACCACCTGTCTTGCAGGCAGCCGGTTTGACCTGATCCTTCTGGATCTTTCCCTTCCGGACAGCCAGGGCATTAATACCTTTGTTCAAATCCATTCCTATGCCCCGGATATTCCGGTAGTGGTATTAACCGGCGCCCAGGATGAGGTCTCCGCAATGCAGATAATGAGAGCCGGTGCCCAGGATTACCTGGCAAAGGGAGAAATTGAGGCTGCTCTGCTGGTCCGCTCCATCCGTTATGCCATTGAACGGCAAGGGCTTATAAGTGCTCTGGAGGCTGAACGTGAAAAAACGCGTGAAAGAGATGAAATTCAATTTTTTAAACGCCTTGCAGACCCGGGCAAAACAGATATGACGGCAAAACTTTTCGGTATGGGGCCCCTGCGGGAGATTCTACCGGAGGTGTTTGATGAACTTGTTGACCAATACAGCCTTATCATGGACCATGCTCTGGAAAAACGCACCTACAAAGTGAAACATGATATATCGGAAGGGCTTCTTGAAATGGGAGAAAATTTAGGAGTACTAAAGGCTATGCCCAGGGATGCGGTGGAAATTTACGCGTCCGCACTTTCAAAGAAACAGGGACAATCCACATCCCAGAAGTTCAAAGCCTATGCAGAGGAAGGGCGTTTTATGCTGATAGAAATGATGGGGTATCTGACGGCTTACTATCGCAGATATGCTGTTGGACGGTAGGAGCGCTTGTCCGGAAAGACAACAAAGCATGAAAATAAAAACCCATGAGCTGAGACTTACAAAGAACAACGAATGCAGGGGCGGATTCCATATTCGCCCTAACCGATCATGGCAAATATGGAAACAGGGCAGAAATAGATTCTGCTCCTACCAGCAGTTCTAATTATGACACTTAATGGTTTTAAAAACAGCAATTTTAGAGTTTTGCTCAACGTAATTTCAGCACGTTACGAAACATTGATGTCATCTACAATCCATAATTAGAATTGCTGTGCTCCTACATATTCAAATAAAGGAAAATGTCAATCATGAAAAAATTTCAATTGCGATTATATATCATGGGACAGAGCCCGAGATCCAGGACAGCCATCGAAAATCTTCAAGACCTTTGCAAAAAAGAACTTAAAGGGCAGTATGAATTAACCATTATCGATGTCTTAGAGCGGCCTCAACTGGCGGAAAATGAAAAAATCATCGCAACCCCCACCCTGATCAAGGATTTACCGCCTCCTTTAAAGCGTGTTATTGGGGACCTTTCCAACAGAGAGAAGGTGCTTCTCGGGTTGGATATCCAGCCCTGCTCAAACTCTGATGAAAAAGGAGATTCAAAATGAAAGATATCTCTGTGATGAAAAAACATGCAACCTGTATCCCGGGCTTTGACCTGATCTCAGAGGGGGGGCTTCCCCTGGGCAGGACCACACTGGTATCAGGAACCGCGGGCAGCGCCAAGACGGTCTTTGCCGTTCAATTTCTGGCCCGGGGCATCATCGAAAACAATGAAAACGCAGTCTTTGTCACCTTTGAAGAATCCCCGTCAGACATCGCAACCAACATGATGGGGTTTGGCTGGGATTTGGCCCAATGGGAGTCAGAGGGGAAACTGGCCTTTGTGGACGCATCTCCCCAGCCTGATGAGGAAGCCTTCATTGCCGGAGCCTATGACTTTGGGGCACTTATCAGCCGCATCGAATACGCCATTAAAAAGGTTAAGGCCGGGCGTATCTCCATGGATTCCCTTGCAGCCGTTTTTACCCGGTTTACGGAAAGCGGCATTGTCAGAACAGAACTGTTCCGGCTTGCCACCGCCCTTAAACGCATGGGTATTACAGCCCTTCTCACTGCTGAGAGGACAGAAGAGTACGGCGAAATTGCCCGCTACGGCGTGGAAGAGTTCGTGGCGGACAATGTGATTATTCTGCGAAATTCCCTTGAAGAGGAAAAACGCCGGAGAACCATCGAAATACTCAAATTCCGGGGGACATCCCACCAGAAGGGAGAATTTCCATTTACCGTTCTTCCCGATGAGGGAGTGGTAATCATGCCCCTTTCCGCCATGGAACTGAAACAAAAATCATCGGATATCCGTATCAGTTCCGGAAATCCTGAACTTGACAAAATGTGCGGCGGCGGCTTTTTCAGGGATTCCATCATCCTGGTATCCGGTGCCACGGGCAACGGCAAAACCCTTATGGTAACGGAATTTGTCAAAGGCGGGGTTGCCAGCGGTGAACGCTGTCTTTTGTTTGCATTTGAGGAGAGCCGGGAGCAGCTCTTCAGAAATGCCACCGGCTGGGGAGTTGATTTTGAAAAGATGGAACGGGAGGACAAACTCAAGGTTGTGTGTGCCTATCCCGAAATCATGGGTATGGAAGACCACATGATCCGTATGAAAAAGATCATTGATGAATTCAAGCCCAACCGAGTGGCAGTGGACAGCCTGTCCGCCTTAGAAAGGGTTTCAAGCCGAAAAGGCTTCAGAGAATTTGTGATCGGAGTGACCAGTTTTATCAAACACGGTGAAATTGCAGGTTTTTTCACATCCACCACCCCGACGCTGATGGGGGGCACTTCCATCACCGAAGCCCATATATCCACCATTACAGACTCCATTATACTGCTCAGGTATGTGGAGATGCTTGGAGAGATGAGGCGGGCCCTGACCGTACTCAAAATGCGGGGGTCAATGCATGACAAGGATATCAGGGAATTTACAATAGACCAGGCAGGCATGCACATAGGCAAGGCCTTTAGAAATATTACCGGCATTTTGTCCGGCCACCCTTCAAATGTAACGCCGGACGAGATGGAGCGCATTGAAACTTTGTTCCAGGAATAACGGGTTCGATGGAAGGCATAATTGATAACAATCAGTAAGTGTAAATCTTTGACGCTTCCGAGAAAAAAAATCTGTCAAACAATTGACCATAAAAGGAAATTATTAAATGAATAACGATTCATTCAAAATACTCCTGATCGAGGACAATCCGGGTGACGCAGAACTCATCCGGGAAATGCTGACGGAATCCGTTAATGACAGCTATGACCTGGAACATGTGGATGGTCTTGATACGGGATTAAGACGGTTATCCTCAGGAGGAATAGATGCCATACTCCTGGATCTTCATCTGCCTGACAGCTATGGCATGGAGACCTATGAAACAATTCGTGACCACGCAGGGGAGATACCCATCCTGGCCCTGACCGGGCTGCAGGATGAAAAGACAGCCTTTGAGCTGTTTCGCAATGGAATTCAGGACTATCTTGTCAAGGACCGGCTCGACAGCCGGATGCTTGTTCTCAGTATCCAGAATGCCATAGAAAAGGCCCGGGCAAACATTCAATTGCAATTAAGTGAGGCCCGCTTCCGCAGCTTAATTGAAAACACAACAGATACAATCCTCATTGTGGACAAAGAGGGCTTTGTTCGATTTATCAATCCGGCCGGAGAATTGCTGTTTAATACAAAATCAGAAAAATTTCTGGGCCAGCTATTTGGCTTTCCAGTGGTGGAAGATGAAAGCGCGGAGATAGAACTTTTTGCCCGGCAGGGAGACCCGGTAATAGCTGAAATGCGTGTCTCGGAAACTGACTGGGAAAGAGAACCTGCCTGGCTTCTCTCCATACGGGATATTACGGAACATAAGGAGCTGGAGCTTTCCCTGGAAAAGAGCACCATGGAATTAAAAGAATCCGTTGCCCAGCTAAAAGCAGCCAATAAAAAAATTATCGATGACCAGAAATCCCTTATAGAGGATGAACGTCTAAAGGTTTTACTTCAAATGGCAGGATCCACGGCCCATGAGTTGAATCAGCCCCTGACGGTTCTACTTGGAAACATTAGACTGCTGGAATCACTTAAATATGATCCTGAGGAGTTCAGGGACTGCCTGCATGATATTGAGGATGCAGGAAATAAAATCAGCGAAATAATAAAAAAAGTTCAGAGTATCCGTAAATATGAAACAAAACCCTATGTGGATGACGTGTCCATTATCAAGCTGGATCAAACCATAAAGATACTTTCCGTGGAGGACTCTGATGATGATTTTGAGGTTATCAGAAAAGCCATGGCAGACAATCCGTTAGTAGAGCTGATACGTGCCATGGATGTTGAGACTGCCCTTAAAAGACTGAAGCAGGAACCCTTTGATCTTATTTTACTCGATTATATACTTCCCGATGGAAACGCTTTCACCTTTTCTGAAACCCTGCATAAAAATGACGTGGATATTCCTGTTATCATCGTTACCGGACAGGGGGATGAAATCGTGGCCTCCCGCCTTGTTATGAAAGGAGCCTATGATTATATCCCGAAACTCATGATAACAAAAAACGTTCTTAACCGGAGCATAGGAAACACCCTGGAAAAGGTCCGCCTGAAACGAGAAATACGTCACATGCACGATAAAATTCAGGAGATGGCCATAGAAGACAAATTGACAGGACTCTATAACCGCAGGCACTTCCAGGATATGCTGGACAATGAGATGGCAAGGGACAGAAGATACGGGCATAAACTGGTACTCGCCATGATGGATCTGGACCACTTTAAACGGATCAACGATACCTATGGGCATACGACCGGGGACAAGGTACTGAAAACAATTGGAAAAATTGTTAAAAAGAGCTTCAGGGAAAACGACGTGGCCTGCCGGTACGGGGGTGAAGAATTTGCTATATTGATGCCCGACCTTGATCTTGAAAAAGCGAAATTGGTCTGTGACAGGTTAAGGGGAAAAGTGGCTGCCTATCTGTTCAGCTATGAAGGCTCTGATTTTAAGATAACCATCAGTATCGGGATTGCGCAATACAGCGCTCATGAAGATCAACTGGCGGATGATTTTGTCGAAAGGGCTGACAAGGCGCTTTATCAGGCAAAAAAACAGGGCAGAAACCAGGTGGTTACAAGCCCTTTACATAGGCATACCTCCCCGGGTTAGACAGGAAATCAAGGTGCTTGCCGGCCAATTTAATGCCTATAACCGGCATGGCAGAAGCATAGTTATTGCTGCCAAATGTAGGAGTGGATTCTATATCCGCCCTGACCCGCCCTTACAGATCATGGTAAATACGGAATGGGGCAGATATGGAATCTGTCCCTACAGTTTCTAATAGGAAGGAAGACAAAATGAATTATAAATCTCCCGAAAAAAAAAGCATTAAGGAAAATGATAAAACCTGTCTTAATGGGGTTTCAAACACTGGGGACGAAAAAGAGTGGTTCAATTGTTTTGACGCCGTTTCCGACAGCGTACTTGTCATGGATATGAATTTCAGGGTGCTCAGGATGAACAGGGCTGCTGCCGACCTTCTAAGGGTGGATATTACAAAAGAGCAGGAACACATCTGTTACCGCCTGGTTCATGGCAGCGAATCTCCACCTGATTATTGCCCGCTCAACCATTTTTTAACCACCGGTAAAGTCATGGAGCAGGAAAAGGAAGAACCTCATCTGGGATGCGTTCTTAAGTACACCCTGTTTCCGATAGAGGATAGCCAGGGTACCGTGTCAAGTGCCGTGGCGGTCATCAAGAAGGTTAGCCCCCGGACAGAGACCGAAAATGAAAATCTGTTGTTAACAGAAACCCTAAGCAAAAGTTTTGCCGGTATTACCGAAGCCATGAGCGAACTTGTGGAGATTCGGGATCCCTATACGGCAGGCCACTCAAGGGGAGTTGCCCGGTGGTCTGTCAGGATCGCACGGGAAATGGGTCTAAAGGAAGATGATGTTTACGGCATTCAGGTTTGTGCCACCCTCCATGATATCGGTAAAATAGCCATCTCGTCGAACATACTGAGCAAGCCGGGCAAATTGTCCGACAATGAGTGGAGATTTATTGCCGAGCACCCTAAAATTGCCTATGAAATATTATGCCGCATCCCCTTTCCATGGCCCGTGGCCGAAATTGTATACCAGCACCACGAGCGCCTCAACGGCACGGGATATCCGAGAAAGCTTAAAGGCGATGACATTCACCAGTGGGCGCGCATTCTGGCCGTGTCAGACGTAATGGACGCCATGATTACACACCGGCCCTACCGCCCGGCCCTACTGACCTCGGATTTAATCAATGAACTGACACGGGGCCGGGGCAAAGCCTATGATGAACATGTGGTTGACACGGCCATCAACCTGTTATTAAAAAAGGATCGAAGGGTTATCGTGGTGGACGACGAACCTACGATCATAAAGCTTATTGCAAGAATACTCAAGCCCATGAATATTGACGTGCAGGGATTCAGTGATCCTCTCCAGGCGATTGAAGCCTTTACCCAAAAACCCTTTCCTGTTTTGATTACGGATTTGAGCATGCCCGGCATGACCGGCCTTGAACTGCTGGCAAAGGTCAGAGATATCCATGCCGCTTCCAAGGCCATTATCATCACCGGCCATGGTGAAAAAAAACAGGCTGTAGAGGCGCTGCGCCTGGGTGCATCGGAATTCCTGGAAAAGCCCGTTCAAATAGATGCATTAAAAACTGCGGTGGAAACCCTGTTAAATCGCTATCATGAGAAAAAAAATAGTTCTTAATTATACTTTGTTATCTTCAGGAATGTCCTTGTATAATGTAGGTACGGTTCCATATAAAAAAAGCACATGGAGGATATACCAATGATAAAAATCGCATCAATACTTTTGGTAGAAGATAATCCTATGGATGTGGAACTGATTATCAATGCATTTAAAGAGGCACGCCTGGGAAACAAAATTCATGTGGCCAGGAATGGAAAAGAGGCCATCCCAGGGTTTTGACCTGGTTTTGCCCACAACAAACCATGAAAGTCATATTGGGTTTACGGAGACTTTCATATAAACCGGCATGGCCGGAGCATAGTTATTGCTACCGGGCACAACGAAAAATGAAAGTCCTTTAAAAACAAGCAATTATGAAGACTTTCATATAAGGTTATGTACAAAATGAGTGATATCATAAGAATTCTTTATATCGATGATTACGATTTGGACCGGGAGCTGGTAAAGGATGCTCTGGAAAAGGAGCATGGCGGATTCGATGTCCTGGAAGCATCCAACAGGCAGGAATTCGAGTTATTGTTGAAAACACGTAAATTCGATGTTGTTTTAAGTGATTTTAACATTGCCGGATTCGAAGGACTTCAGGTGCTTGATGCTGTCCGTAATTACAATCCCAGAATTCCCGTGATCATCGTTACAGGCACAGGTTCCGAGGAAATTGCCGTAAAGGCGATGCAGCAGGGAGCATCGAATTATGTCATCAAGAGAGCACACCAAATCCGCCGTCTGCCCCAGACCATACTTGCAGCCATTGAAAAACAAAACTTAAGGGACCAGCGTACCAGGGCCGAAGAAAAAATCAGGGAGCAGCATCATTTTCTTCAATTCCTTATGGATTCTATTCCCATATCCGTTTTTTACAAAGATAAAGATGGAATTTACATTGGCTGCAATAGAGCCTTTGCCGATTTTATGGGAAAATCCAAGGAAGATATAATAGGGAAAGGAGCGTATGATATATTCCCCCAGAATTTTGCAGACAGACACCATCAAATGGACTTGCAATTGTTCAGACAGCCGGGCTCCCAGCAATATGAGGCCCTGCTGAAAGCAGGAGATGGAACCAGGCATGACGTTCTCTTTAAAAAAGCAACTTATATGGATGATCAAGGAAATGTTGCAGGTCTAATAGGGGTAATGCTGGACATCACCCATCGAAAGGAAATGGAAAAACGTCTTCGGCAGTCCCAGAAAATGGAATCCATCGGTACCCTTGCCGGAGGCATCGCCCATGACTTCAATAATATACTGTCATCGATCCTGGGATTTTCGGAGCTGGCATTGGGAGAGGTTGAAAAAGGCTCTGACCTGGAAGATGATCTTCAGGAGATTTATGTGGCAGGGAAGCGGGCAAAAGATCTCGTGGCCCAGATACTGACCTTTGCAAGACAATCTGACGATAAATTCACAACCGTTCAATTGAGTCCCCTTGCCGGAGAAGTAATGAAATTTATACGATCATCCATCCCTTCAACAATAAAGATTATACACAATATTGACAGTGACTCATACATCATGGGCAGTCCGACTCAAGTTCATCAGGTTCTCATGAATCTGTGTACCAACGCAGCCGATGCAATGGAGGATAACGGCGGCGTTTTAAAGCTAAATATAAAAGATATTACAATCGATGATGAATCTTTGATTTCCGGATTAAACCTGAAATCCGGTGACTACGTAAATATAAAAATCTCAGATACAGGCACCGGCATAGATCCGGACATCCTGGGATATATCTTTGACCCCTATTTCACGACAAAGGCTCCTGGAGAAGGAACAGGCTTGGGACTTGCAGTTGTCCATGGTATTGTCGAGGCCCACGGCGGCAGGATTATTGCCGACAGCATCCCGGGAAAAGGAACAACCTTTGCCGTTTACCTGCCGATAACCCAAAGTAAAAAAAATTATAATGTTTATGAAACGGAGAAGCTTTCCGGGGGTTCAGAAAGAATATTGTTTGTTGATGATGAGCCTTCAATCTGCAAGATGGGATACCAACTGCTCGGAAAGCTGGGTTATTCGGTTACAACAAAGTTAAACAGTTTGGAAGCCTTGACTTTGTTTAAATCAGCCCCCCAGGATTTTGATCTTGTAATAACCGACATGACCATGCCGAATATGACTGGAGATCACCTCGCTGTGGAGCTGATGAAAGTCAGGCCTGATATCCCGGTAATTCTATGCACAGGATATACAAAAAAGATTTCCACTGTTACATCATCAGAAATCGGCATCAAAGCTTTTGTTTATAAACCGTTTGTCAAAGCAGATTTGTCAAAGATCGTTAGAAAGGTCCTGGATGAATCAAAAATTTTAACTTGATTTTATATGAATGTGTAGGGGCAGAATCTATTTCTGCCCCATTGATAGATATATAATCCCATTTGGGGCGGATATGGAATCCGCCCCTACGTTTCTATCTTCGTTGTGCCCGTCAGGGCATGGCTGTTATATGAATTTGTAGGGGCAGAATTTATTTCTGCCCTGTTTCCATATTTGCCATGATCGGTCAGGGCGGATATGGAATCCGCCCCTACAGATAACTGCCCAATCTGCAGCCTGCATTAGGAGAAAACAGATGAAAATAAAGTCCTTACTTCTTATTGTAACAAATACTTTAATTATTTCTGTTGCATTAACATTCTCGGTCTTTCTATACAAAACACATAAGAGGACTCTTTTAGAGGGGATAGACAAAAAACTTTTGACGGCAGCTTATTGTATTGAAGAAATTCTTCCCAGAAACTACCATGATAAGATCATCAGCAAGGTGTCTATGGATGAATACCTTGAAATTGTAGATAGATACAACAAATTCTGTACGAAACTCGGCCTTCAGTATGTGTGGACTCTAATGATTGCAGATAATGAAGGTGATGAAAATAATCAAATAGTCTTTACAAGCGCTACATCTACGGAAAAAGACATCTCAAAAAGTGATTTTGCAATGTTTTTTGATGTTCACTCCAACCCGGCTGTTTATAAACAGGCTTTCAGCACCATGAATATTCAATACACTACCTTTCATGATCAATGGGGAGACGGAAGGATGGTTCTTGTCCCCAAACACGACGGCAGGGGCAGATCATACCTGCTGGCATCCAGCATGAACATCAATGATATTAAAACTATGCTCCATAAAACAATGGTAAACGCCTTTATTATTAACGCGCTGGTTCTTTTTGCGGGTCTGGTTTTAAGTTTTATCAGCTCAAGCTTTCTTACAAAGCCCATAATACGCCTGACAAAAGTTGCAGAGGATATAGCAAGAGGCAATCTTGATCATAAAATTGAAATGCAAGGCTCCCTTGAATTAAGAATGCTTTCAAAAAGCATCGAAGCCATGGCCGGTTCTATTCATAAAAAGATAAAGGAAATTAAAAATAAAAATACTGAATTAATCAAAGAGATTGAGGATCGTAAGATAATAGAGGAAACACTGAGAAAAAGTGAAGAAAAAAATCGTCTGCTGAACAGGGAACTTGAACTTCGTGTTCGTCAGCGCACACTTCAGCTGGAGGAGACCGGCAAGGAACTTGAAGATTTTGCATACTCGGTGTCCCATGACTTAAGAGCCCCCCTGCGCTCCATCACCGGTTTTGCTGAGATAATCCAGCGCAGGCATAAAGCATCTCTAAATGAAGAAGGCCGACACTATTTAGATAATGTTATTAAGGCAGGCAGGCAGATGGGCACATTAATTGATGATCTGCTCAGGTTTTCCCGTCTTGGGAGAAAAGCCGTAAAACTTGAAACCATACCGCTTGATGATATATTTAAAACAACCCTTGCAACATTGTCAGATCAGATAAAAAAAACAAATGCCCGGATAACTCTCCCTGAACACATGCCTTTTATTCAGGGAGATTTGAAACTAACAGTCCATATTTTTAACAACATTTTGGAAAATGCCTTGAAATACCGCAAACCAGATGAACTTCCCATGATTGATGTCCGGTGTGATACTGAAGATGATTATGTAGTTGTATCAATTGCCGATAACGGAATCGGAATTGAAAAGGAATATCAGGAAAAAATATTTAATATATTCCAGAGGCTTCACAGTCAGGAAGATTATCCAGGGACAGGTATCGGCCTGGCGGCTGTCAGAAAAGTGTTACAGATCATGGACGGAAAGGTCTGGGTAGAATCTGAACCGGGCATGGGTAGCGTCTTTAAAGTAAAATTTTTAGCCGGGACTGTATCATTAAAAATGAGATATAAAATAAAGTATCTGAAATGGATAAAAAAATGTCAAAAAAATTTTGTTTACATAGAGCAGCAGTTATTTTTATCATTTTTGTCCTTGTCTTTATACCCGGTACCACCTTTGCTGAAGAGTTCCATGTAAAGATAGGAGTCCTTGCAAACAGAGGTCATGACAGATGCCTTGCAAAATGGTCTCCCACTGCCGAATATCTAACAAAGGCCTTACCTGGAAAACGATTTGAAATTATTCCAATAGATTTCCATCTTGTAACCCGGATGGTGGAAAAAGGCGAGGTTGACTTCATACTGGCCAATCCTGCATTTTATGTAGAACTGGAAGTCAAGTATGGTGTCAACCGCATTGCCACATTAAAAAACAAACGGCTTAACGGGACATACAAGACTTTCGGCGGTGTTATTTTCTGTTTAAAGAACCGCCGGGATATCCAGGGACTTAAAGACTTGAAAGACAAAAGCTTTATGGCTGTTGAAAAAAAATCCCTTGGGGGCTGGTACATGGCATGGAGAGAACTTAAAGAGGCGGGTATCAATCCTTTTTCCGATTTTTCATCCCTGAAGTTCGGGGGAACCCATGATGAGGTTGTCTATGCTGTCCAAAACAGTGCCGTGGACGCAGGAACCGTTAGGACAGACACGCTGGAACGTATGCAGTTGGAGGGCAAGATAAAACTTGATGATTTTCATGTTATCCACGAGCATGGAGGCGGCAATGTGCATCTGCCCTTTTTGCACTCCACAAGGGAGTACCCGGAGTGGCCCATGGCCAAAGTAAAACATACACCGGATTCACTGGCGGAAATGGTTGCCATTAAACTAATTGAAATGCCGGAAGATTCATCGGCGGCAGTATCAGCATCCTGCAGCGGATGGACCATTCCAATGAATTACCAGGGAGTTCATGACTGTCTGAAACTTCTTCATGTTGCACCCTACGACCATCAAGTCGAGATAACCCTTCGTGATGTCTTTAACAAGTACTGGCCTGTAATTGTCATCACCCTGTTCCTGTTTCTAATGATGGCCCTTTCCACAGGTATTTTTATCCGGCTCAACCGGAACATCCGCGCCGCCAGCATTGATTTAAAAAGGGAAATTAAAGGGCATAAAGAGACAATGCGGCTGCTGCAGGCAGCAAAAGCCGAGGCCGAAAAAGCCAGCATGGCCAAGGGCAAGTTCCTGGCCAATATGAGCCATGAAATACGGACTCCCATGAACGCCATCATCGGGATGAGCCACCTGTGCCTGGGGACTGAATTACAACCCCAGCAAAGAAGCTACATCGAGATGGTTTATCAGTCTGCCCATCTATTGATGGGCATAATAAACGATGTCCTGGATATTTCCAAGATCGAGGCCGGTAAATTAAAACTCGAATCCCGTCCCTTCCGCCTGGATGAAGTATTAAACAACTTAAACAGCATGATTTCCATCAAGGCCCAGGAAAAGGGCCTTGAAATTCTCTTTGATATAGCTCCTGAAACACCCTTCAATTTAACAGGCGATCCCTTGCGTTTTGGACAGATACTGCTAAATCTTGCTGGAAACGCTTTGAAGTTCACTGAATCAGGAGAAATCGTGGTGGGGATTCGGCCGGTTAAAATGGATGAAAAAACTGTAGAGCTTGAGGTGATGGTAAAGGATACGGGAATAGGTATGACCCGGGAAGAGCAATCAAAAATATTCCAATCCTTCAGCCAGGCCGATGCCTCAACCACCCGCAGGTTCGGCGGCACAGGACTGGGACTGGCAATCTCAAAGCACCTGGTTCAGGAAATGAATGGACATATCCGGGTTGAGAGCGAGCCGGGCAAGGGCAGCAGTTTTTATTTTACCGCCGTCCTTGGCCGGGATTCCGGGAACGGGGAAAAATTACAATCTAAGCTGCCGGTGGATATAGAAAACTTAAAGGTATTGGTCGTGGATGATGTTGCCAGTGTGCGGGACATGTTTGCATCGATCCTTGCCTCCTTTTCCTTTAAGGTTACCTGTGTTGATTCCGGGAAAGCAGCTATAGAAGCAATAAAAGATGCCCCGGAAGATGATCCATTCCGTCTGGTACTTATGGATTACATGATGCCTGGAATGGATGGCATTGAAGCCTCCAGGCTGATAAAAAAATCTACCGGCCTGACAGATATTCCCTTTATCATCATGGTGACTGCCCTTGGCAGAGAGGAAATGATGGACAGGGCCCGTGAAGCAGGACTGGAGGGATTTCTTACAAAACCTGTGACTCCCTCAGATATTTTTAACGCCATTATGAGCATACTTGGAGATTCAGGGGGAATTCGCAAGGGCGAACAATCTTCAGAGCAATGGAGAATAAAAACATTGGAAAATATCAGCGGGGCCCATGTGCTTCTGGCCGAGGATGACGGGATAAACCAGACCCTGGCAAAGCATATCCTGACCAAGGCCGGCCTGCAGGTGACAATTGCCGACAATGGAAAGCAGGCCGTTGAGATGGCTGAAAAAACTGATTTTGATGCCATACTCATGGATATTAATATGCCTGAAATGGACGGCTATGAAGCCACAAAGGCCATCCGGGGCAAAGACTCCGGAAAAAAACTTCCCATCATTGCCATGACGGCCAATGCCATGGCCGGGGATCGTGAACGCTGTATTGCCGCCGGCATGGACGATCATGTTGCCAAGCCCATTGACCCGGGGCATCTGTTTGAAACACTGGTTAAATGGATACCGGCGGTATTTGAAAACACGCCGGTGCAATCCGAAACAGCCCATGAAGAGCCCCAGGCTGAGAAAATAATGCTTCCCGATCACATGGATGGCATCGATATGGGAATCGGATTAAATAGAAGCGCGGGCAATCGTGACCTTTACATAAAACTTCTAAAAGATTTTGTTAATCTCCATGGCAATGATAATCAGATCATTAGCGATGCAATTTTAAATGAAGACATCACCCTGGCACACCGTACTGCCCACAGCCTCAAAGGAGTTGCAGGAGGAATCGGCGCCCAACCACTCTATGACAGCGCGCAACAGCTTGAAACAGCCTTGCAAAATGGTCAATATGAAACCGTTGAACCCCTTATAAAAAATATGGCGGAGAATCTTCAGGAAGTTGTAGATGATATAAGAAAAAAGCTTATGTCTCCATTATCTGCTGAAACTGAAACTATCCAGCCCGGCAAAACTACCCAGCCCATCGATAGAGAAACATTAATCCCCCTTCTGAATTTATTCCAGGAGCTGGCAAGGGAAATGGATCCTGACGCGGAAGACACAGCCGAAGAAATAAATGAATTGCTTGTTCTCCATGGCGATATAAGTTCCCCTCTAAGTTCCAGGCTTGTAGATCAGGCGGCAAACCTGGATTTTGAAGATGCCCTTGAGACCCTGGAAGAGATAAGAGGGGCTTACTGCCGCGATATAGATGATTAAAATCATGGCCATGTCCCCTGATAGGCACAAAATTAAAAATTTTGACGAAAATTAAAACGTAGGAGCACCCCAATATGGGTGCCCCCGCAAAGGGCAGGCACGGTGACCCGCCCCTACGGATTTCCAATAAAAGTCCATAATCAAAAAAAAAGCATGGAATAAAATGAATAAAAAACATCGCATACTTATCGTTGATGATGAACGATTTAATATTAAAACATTAACGGAATTTCTGCATGAAGATTATAAAATCATGGCTGCAAAAAATGGTGACCAGGCCCTTAAGGCACTTGAGGGTGAAATTCTGCCGGATCTGATTTTACTTGATATCATCATGCCTGGTATTGATGGGTACGAGGTTTGCAAAAAACTCAAGGAAAATCCAAGGACCCAAAACATCCCGATAATTTTTGTAACAGCCGTCAGTGAAATAGAAGATGCTGCAAGGGGCTTTCAGGCAGGAGCGGTGGATTTTATAAAAAAACCACTGAACCCGGTTATGGTTAAAGCAAGAGTAGATCTGCATATTAAGTTACACAAAACCATGCAGGAGCTGAAAAATGCCTTGGCCGAAGTCAAGACATTGAGCGGGCTTCTGCCTATATGTATGCACTGCAAAAAAATTAGGGATGACAGCGGGTATTGGAATCAAATTGAAACCTATTTTGAACAGCATTCAGATGCAGAATTCAGCCATGGTATATGCAGGGAATGTGCTGAAAAATACTATCCTGATATGGGCATTTATGATGATGATGATAATGAAACTCAGGACTAAATAGTATTCACTGAAATTTTGTTTTATCTTAAATTGAAATCAAGGCTTTAAAAGGGGATGACTTAGCCCTTAATGAGGTTTAGAAAAGAACTGAGCTTGAAGATAATCTGCAAGAAGTGTATGCTCATGTCAAATTATTATCGATTTTGGGCATCCTTCATTTGTCAGTTTACACATTTTTTGAACCATGATTTTCCTGATTAAAGGATTTAGCTTGATTTTTAATCATTTAATCATTTAATCATTTAATCATGGTTCAAAATTTTCAGAAAAGTGTAAACTACTTTTGAGTTGATATGAAAGATGCCGATTTTGCAGCAAAGAATTTGCAGACATGGAAACAAGCATAATTTAAAATTCATAACAACAAGGGAGAAAACCATGGGTGGAAAAAAAGTAAAGCATCAGGGACTCTCAATTATCTTTATAGTAATAGCATCTATTTTTTTTGTAACATTTACATCTGTAACGATTGTATTTGCCAAGGAAATAAATATCAGCATTCTCATGGTCGGTGATATCCGCCAGGACACGGTACAAGGTTTAAAAGATGCCCTGGTGGACCACGCTGTTGAGGAAAAGCATACCTTTATTTATACTGTAAAAAATGCTGCCGGAAACCGTGGGGAATTATCAGGTCTGGCAAAAGAAATCATTGCCGGCAAGCCTGATATAGCCGTTGCCGGCGGAGGGGTAGAGGCAGATGCCCTGCTGGCGGCATCTGCCGGGACCGCCATTCCAGTAATTTTTCTCTCGGTCTCATCTTCCGTTGATCGGGGAATTGTTGCCGGCATGATCAGCTCAGGTAATAATTTTACAGGCATTGATACCAATGACAGCCAGCTTATGGCAAAGCGGCTCTGGTATATCAGAAAAATCCTTCCAGATGCCGGAAAAGTCCTTTGTTTTCATGTTCCATCCCTCGTGCCCTCGGTTAAATCCCTTGCCGTGGCCCAAAACGCATCGTCTGCCCTTGGTTTTGACATTCAGGTCGTTGAAGTGGAGTCTGAGGCAGATATCAAAAAGGCTGCCGCCTCTTTATCAAGGTCAGATGTGGATGTTATACTTCAACTTCCCACTCCGCTTACAATGCAGAGTCTCAGGCCCGTCATCTTACCCTGGGCAATGGGCGAGAAAATTCCGATATTTGGATTTGGCTCACACAGTATAAAAAATGGTGCCTTTGCATCCTATGCAGGTTCGAGATACGAAAACGGCAGGCAGGCGGCCCGTCTGGTTCACAAGATCGTTAATGGTATAAGCCCCTCAAATATCCCCGTGGAAACTCCGGAAAAACTTGAACTGCTTATCAACAGATACCTGGTAAAAGAACTGGATCTGAATTTACCCCGCCGGGTATGGCGCATGGCTGATAAAATTGTGGACATCAAATTTTAATAAAACCCATGATTGCTGATGCATAAAACCATACATAAAGATCGTTGTGTTTCAGCATGTTATGGAAAATTTTCAATAAAATGGGAGACATACCAATGAAATGGTGGCATCGCCTGAGTTATAGACTGACGATTTTTATTCTTCTCCTGTCAGTGCTTCCCCTTGCCGGGTTCGGCATATCCACTATCAGGGATATCCGTCATACCCGCTTGCTTTCCATTGAGCAGATCCACGGAAACATAATCAGAAGTGCTGTTCAAAGGATTAAATCCTCTCTTGCCGATTCATTGGAAAAAATTGAACTGGTTATAGAAAGCAATGAGCTGGAAGCCGCAGATGTTTCAGATCAGGAATGGCTGATGCAGATGTTGATAAAGAGCCTTCCCCATCTCCATGCCCTGAAAATTGTTGATATCAATGGCATGGAAAGGGTAAAAGTCGCGCGTAACGCCGTGTACAGTCAGGCAGACTTGAAACAGCACATTAATCTGCCCGATTTCTCCAACATTGAAGATAAAAAGCCGATCATTGGATCCATGCATACCGCGGACCAGTCATTTTTGATTTTTGATATCTACATACCCTTAATAAACCCCATGGATGGTAAGGTGGCTGCGGTGCTTGCCGCGGAAATCGATATCGAAAAACTTCTGGGTTTTGCCGCTGACCTGCGCGTGGGGGGAACAGGATATGTTTATGTTGTCAATGACCAGGGCAAGATTCTTGTTCACCAGGATCACAGTATGGTTCTGGCAGGTGACAATGCACGAAGCAATCCTCTGATAAAGGCTTTTATCGAAGGTCGGAAAGGGATTGGTGGCAATAAGACCTACAGCAACAAAAAGAACATAGACGTAATAACCAATGTTGCTGCATTAAAAGAATTGAATCTCCTGGTGGTTGTTGAACAATCGGTTGGGGAAGCCCTTTTTGCGGTAACACAGATCACCACTCGGCAGGTGACAATCCTGGTGTTTGTTCTGGTGGCTGCCATTGTCATGGCTCTGTACTTTATCACTAAACTCAACCACCCGCTTAACCGGCTGGCATCCGGTGCCCAGGTACTTGGAAAGGGCGATCTTTCACACAGAATACCGGTTACTTCTTCTGACGAAATAGCTGCTGTAACACACTCCTTTAATACCATGGCACAGGAACTGGAAACCTCAAAAACAATTGCCGACCGCCTCAACTGGCTCAGGCAGGGAATGCTGGAGCTTGATACAAAAATTAGAGGGAATTTGTCTCTTAAAGAAGTCTGCACAAATATAATAACCTTTATGGCAGCTTATCTTAATGGACAGGTAGGGCTTATTCATGTTCATGACGGCCGGAGTGACTACCGGTACATTGCCGGTTACGCATTTCAACCGGGAAAGGGATTTTCCGATTGTTTCAGAGCAGGAGAAGGCCTGCCCGGGCAGGCAGCAATTGAAAAAAAAATATTTATTGTTTCCGAAATCCCCCATGATTACATATCAATAACCTCAGGGTTGGGAGACAGTGTTCCAGAACACTTGGCAATTGTCCCCTTTGTGTTGAATGATCGGGTAGAAGCGGTCATGGAACTTGGATCTTTCACGCAGATATCTGAGCAGCATAAAATTTTTCTTGAAGAAACAGCCGGCAATATTGCCGTTATTATTTCTGCTGCCCGGTCAAGGCAGGAGCTTGATAATGCCCTGGTTCAAACCAAACAGCAGACAGAAGAGCTACAGCAGCAACAGGAAGAACTTCAGGCCGCCAATGAAGAGCTTGAGGAAAAGACCCATATGCTTATGGCATCGGAGCAAAAATTAAAGGAACAGCAGGAAGAACTTCAGGCCGCCAATGAAGAGCTTGAGGAAAAGACCCAGTATCTGGAGCGCAACAAAAAAAACATTGAAGCAAAAAACAGGATTCTGGAAGACTTGCGTGGTGAACTGGAACAAAAAGCGGAAGATCTGGCCATCAGCAGCAAGTACAAGTCAGAATTTCTGGCAAATATGTCCCATGAACTAAGAACTCCTTTAAACAGCCTGCTGCTCCTGTCCAGGCTTCTTGCGGACAATAAAGAGAATAATCTGCTGGATGAACAGGTTGAGTCGGCCAGAATCATCTATAACAGCGGCAATGATCTGCTGGCTTTGATCAACGAGATTCTGGATCTGGCAAAAATTGAAGCCGGTAAAATGCAGCTATCTCCGACCGAAACACCATTAAAGGATTTAATGGAAAGCCTTGACATGAACTTCCGGGGACTAATACAGGAAAAAGGTCTTTTCATGGATATTTCCATCAAGGAGGATGCCCCGGAGGTCATTGTCAGTGATCCCCAGCGGGTTATGCAGATTCTGAAAAATTTTATTTCCAATGCCTGCAAGTTTACATCAACCGGCGGGATTACCGTGGAGTTTTCCCGGCCTGAAAACTCTACTGTCTTTTTGAATAAGAGCCTTGTGCGTCAAGACACCATTGCTATTTCCGTGCAGGATACGGGAATAGGCATTCCCGAAGACAAACAGAAAATTATTTTTGAAGCTTTCCAGCAGATAGAAGGCGGCAGCGCGAGAAAATACGGCGGTACAGGCCTTGGGCTGTCCATATCAAGGGAGCTTGCCACCCTTCTTGGGGGAGAGATACAATTGGAAAGCACTTTAGATAAAGGTTCTACCTTTACCCTGTTTCTACCGATAAAAGCTGGGGGCCCTGAATCTCTTTCAATGCCGGAGTCCCAGGATTATAAAAAAAATCTGACTCCTGCCAAAAAACTGGAGTTTAACAATGATTTGCCGGAACAATTACCGACTGCCGTTTTAGATGATCGGGAACAGATTGATCCCAGAGACAAAGTTATCCTTATTATTGAAGATGATGCGGCTTTTGCGTCAACACTATTGAAATTATGCAGGAAAAAGGGGTTCAAGGTGCTGATATCTCTTACCGGTGAAGAGGGCCTGAAAATTGTCGAATCCTTTAATATCAATGCCATTATCCTGGATATTCACCTGCCGGGAATCGATGGCTGGACGGTTCTTGAATCACTAAAGGAGAATCCCTCCACCCGGCATATCCCGGTTCATTTCATGTCGGGAGATGATCCTGTTCCCGAAGCATTTTCAAGGGGCGCTGTGGGCTACCTGACGAAACCGGCAACCCCTGAAGGCCTGGAAAAAGCTATAATCAACCTTGAAACAATGATTAATAAACAGATGAAAGACCTTCTTCTAATCGAAGATAATGCAGATCAAAGACATGCCATTGCCAAGCTTATAAATGACAATGACGTTGCCATACAGGATGTTTCTAATGGAAAAGATGCCCTTGCACTGCTTCGGAGCAAACAATTCGACTGTATGATTCTTGACCTGGGACTTCCTGACATGTCAGGTTTTGATCTTCTTAAAAAAATGGACAATGATCCATTGATTAAACCTCCTCCTGTGATAGTCTATACAGGCAGGGAAATGACCCCTGACGAGGAAAAGGAATTGAGAAAATATTCAGATTCCATTATTATAAAGGGTGTACGGTCAGAAGAGAGGCTTCTTGATGAAACCTCATTGTTTCTTCATCGCGTGATCGATAAAATGCCTGAAGAAAAGAGGAAAATGATTTCAATACTCCATGACTCTGACCAGGCTCTTCAGAACCGTACCATTCTTATCGTTGATGATGATATGCGCAATGTTTTTGCCCTGTCCAAAGTCCTGAGCGACAAAGGTGCCAATACCATCAAGGCGGAAAACGGTATTAAGGCCCTGGAGATACTGAACCAGAGAAATGATATTGATCTGGTACTTATGGACATCATGATGCCGGTAATGGACGGTTATGAAACCATGAAAAAGATAAGGGCGGAGAAGAGATTCAGCAGCCTGCCCATTATAGCCCTTACCGCCAAAGCCATGCAAAGGGACAAGGAAGACTGCATGGCTGCGGGAGCAAATGATTATCTTGCAAAGCCGGTAGAGATTGACCGCCTGTTATCCATGATGAGGGTCTGGCTGTATCGATAGTAAGCAAAGATGGAATTGGAAACCTGCCTCCTTGTCATTCGTTCAGGGCTAACTTCATCGATAATAGACAACAATGGGATTTGTAACTTTATGAAATCAAATGATATTGAAAGCATGGAAATAAGGCTTTTGCTCAATGCCATTTTCCTCAGGTATGGATATGATTTCAGGGGCTATGCAAATGCCTCCATACGCCGAAGGATCCTTCAATTCATGGGAAATTCTGGAGCTGAATCGATTTCCGAAATGATCCCCAAGTTGATTCACGATGAATCCTATTTTGAAAAAATGGCCATGGAGTTTTCCATAACCGTTACGGAGATGTTCAGGGACCCGTCAATGTTTTTGTCCCTCAGGCAGAATGTTCTGCCTGTTTTAAAAACCTATCCTTTCATAAAAATCTGGCATGCGGGCTGCGCAACCGGAGAAGAAGCCTATTCTCTCGCGATTTTATTACAGGAGGAAGCACTGGAACAAAGAGCCACCCTGTTTGCCACTGATTTCAATGACAATGCGTTGAAAAAGGCCAAAGATGGCATCTTGGAGATTGATCAGGCCAGGCAGTACAGCCAGAACTATCAATTGGCAGGGGGAAAAGGCTCTTTTTCAGATTATTACCATGCCCGGTATGAGGCTCTTGCCCTCAATAATTCATTAAAAAAGAATATCACTTTTGCAAATCATAATCTGGTGACTGACCATGTGTTCAGCGAGACACACCTTATCCTGTGCCGCAATGTAATGATTTATTTCAATAAAGATTTACAGGAAAGGGTTATTGACCTTTTTTATAACAGCCTTGTCCACGGTGGATTTTTATGTCTTGGCATGAAAGAGAATCTTTTGTTCTCAAAACACCAGGACAGCTTTAAGGTGATTGATCAAAAAAATAAAATTTTTCAAAAAACAGCCCCATGAAAAAGAATAAATACAAAGCCATCGTCATGGGAGGCTCTGCGGGATCCATGGAGGTGCTTTTAACTATTTTTTCCGGCATGCCCCCCGATTTAAAGGTGCCTGTCATTATTGTCTGCCATTTACACCCCCTTGATAATGGCGGCCTGGTTGAGTTCTTTAGACTCCAGAGCCATCTTGCAATAAAAGAAGCCAATGACAAGGAACCCATAAGACCGGGCTATATCTATTTTCCTCCGGCCAATTATCATCTTCTGATGGAACAGGATGAAACCTTTGCCCTGTCAATTGATCCCAAGATCAATTATGCCAGGCCATCCATTGATGTCTTGTTTGAAAGCGCGGCATTTGTCTATGGAGAGGAACTGGCCGGCATACTTTTGACCGGGTCAAACCATGACGGGGCAAAGGGAATTTCATCCATAAAAAAAATGGGGGGACATACCATCGCGCAAAACCCGGATTCAGCAGAATCCGGGGTTATGCCTCAAGCAGCCATTGATACCGGTGATGTGGATGATATTTTATCTGTTCGTCAGATAATGGACTTTATAAAAGAAAACTCGTAAATTATAAGTTCTCACTTGTCATACCCCATGTAATGCTTTTTAATTGTTATAAAATTTAATGGGATTGATTCTATTTTTATCTTTTACAATGTTGTCTGAATTTAGAACCAGGTCCGAACTTCATATTATATTAAGATATAGAACTTTTGACCGTAAAAAAAGGGGTCTCCATGAATGAGAGGTCAAAAATATTGATCGTAGATGACAGGCCTGAAAATATATTCAGTCTCAGGCAGATACTTTCAGAGATAAACGCGGAGGTTATCAGTGCATCAAGCGGCAATGAAGCCCTGATTGCCATCTTGAACCACGATTTTGCCCTTGCTGTTCTTGATGTTCAGATGCCTGACATGGACGGATATGAACTTGCAGAGTTTATCCGGTCGGAAAAGAAAACCAGAAGCCTTCCCATAATCTTTGTCTCCGCGGTTTATTCCAGCGAATATCATGTTTTTAAAGGCTATGATTCAGGAGCTGTGGATTTTCTGGTAAAACCGTTTAATGCCAGAATTCTTTTAAGCAAGGTAAATGTGTTTCTAAGGCTGGATGGGCAGAATAGGCAACTGCAAAAATCTGAAAGACTCCTCCGGAAACAATATGATGATTTAAAGGCATCTGAATTACGGTTTGAAACACTTGTAAATACGGTTCCTGATATTGTTTACAGAATTGACCCGGAAGGTAACTTTACATTTGTTAATGATGCAATAAAAAAACTGGGATATAATCCCAAAGAACTCATCGGCATCCATTTCAGCAGCATTATCCTGCCCGTCGATGTGCCTGTCATCTCCAGGAAAGAGGCCATGAAGTTACGAAAAGAATCACAAAACCAATGTGATAAACCGGTTGGCCTTTTTGATGAAAGAAGAACAGGAAAAAGGAAAACAACCGGCCTTGAAATAAGATTGATGCCGAAAATCGGCAGAAGTGATTTCATTGGAGTTTTAGAAAATCTCGGAGATGATTCCATTGTTGTTGAGGTCAACAGCTCAGGTTTTTATTCAGACAGGGTTAAAAACAAAAATAAGGTATTCCTGGGAACTGTCGGAGTCATAAGGGATATTACGGATCGAAAAAAACTTGAAGATGGTTTGAAAAAAGCAAAAGATGAACTTGAAGAAAAGGTTAAGGAAAGAACTGCCGAGTTAATCCGGAAAAACATGGATATGACTCTGGAAATAGAAAAAAGAAAAGAAGCTGAGCAATCCGCCCAGAAAGCCAGGCAGGATTGGAAAGACATATTTGATGCCATAGGCCATATGGCCATGGTTCTCGATGGGGACCTTAATATACTTGCAGTAAATAAATCAACTATCAAACAGACGGGACAATCACCAGAAGAATTAATCGGTAAAAAATGTTATGAAATTTTGCATGATTCCCATAAGATACACAACGATTGTCCCGCAAAAAAAATGACAGCTCAAAACCAGGAAAATATAATAGAATCTGATATCCAGTCGATGAATAAATCTTTTATTGTATCCTGCACACCGATTTTTGATGACACCGGAAAACTTAAACAGATCATCCGTATAATGACGGATATTTCAGATAGAAAACGCCTTGAAAAAGATTTGATTCAAGCCCACAAAATGGAAGCCATCGGTACCCTGGCAGGCGGTATCGCCCACGATTTTAACAATATACTGACAAGTATTCTTGGTTATACTAATCTCATTTTAAACGATGCGGAAAAGGGAACAACGCTCGAAGAAGATATCAATGAAGTTTATAAAGCCGGATTAAGGGCAAAGGAACTGGTCAGGCAGATACTGACATTTGCCAGGAAATCAGAAGATGAAAAAATGTCGGTAAGACTGGATTTAATCGTTAAAGAAGTCCTTAAATTTCTAAGATCAAGCATACCGTCCAATATTGCCATCAAAAATCACATTCACAGCAAATCAAAGGTCATGGCCAACCCGACCCAGATTCATCAGATTGTCATGAACCTCTGTACAAACGCCGGCCATGCCATGGATGCTGAAGGAGGTCTTTTAGAGGTGGGCCTCAAAGATGTATCTATTGATGACTCACAAACCAGATATCTGGATAACATAGCACCGGGTAAATATATCGAATTAACCATATCAGATACAGGACCCGGCATCCCTGTGGAAATTATTCATCGTATATTTGAGCCCTATTTTACGACAAAAAAACCGGGAGAAGGAACAGGAATGGGTCTGGCGATGGTTCAAAGCATTGTTAAAGAGGCCGAAGGCACGATTAAGGTTGAAAGCAAAATCAATGAGGGAACAATATTTAAGATATTATTTCCAATAACACATGAAGAAAAAAAATCTTCAGTTGTTGCGGCAGAGAATCTGGTTCAGGGCCAGGGGCATATATTGATTGTCGATGATGAAATTTCAATAACAAAGCTTGGGAAAATGTCTCTGGAACGTTACGGCTATCAAGTTACCACGGCAAATAATCCTGAAGAAGCATTAAATATTTTTTCAAAAAACCCGGAGAGTTTTGATATTCTTGTAACTGACCTGACAATGCCCCTTATGAAAGGAGACAGATTGATAAAAGAGATACAAAATATTCGATCAGAGATGCCTTGTATCCTATGTACAGGCTACAGCAAAGAAATTACTGAAAATGCTAAATCAATTCAAGGGTTGAAGGCTGTCTTAGTTAAGCCTGTAATGCAGACGGAGCTGGCATCTACAATACAGCGACTGCTGAAAAAAAGAAGGTTACCCACCTAAAGCGGGACAACTTTAGATATCCTTCATTTCCCGCTTTACACTTTCTCTATGAACACTCTCTTGTTTCGGGATTATAATCCAGAAAAGTGTAAACTACTTTTGAAACAATATGAAGGATGGCCAACTTTAAAATATTTTTACCCCTGCAATTGAATAGGATACAGATTAATACTACTTTGTTAGATTAGCTTGTAACTTATTGATATTATTGAAAATGATACATATAAATACAATTAGTTATTTGTAATAAATTCAATATATTATATTGAAACTAACAAAGTAGAATTAAAGTCTGTCTGATTTCATTTGAAATAGAGATAAGTCATGCCTTGTATTTAGCTTTACAAGGTTACATGACAAGCCCGAAATCAAGCATTGACAAAGCCATAGCTTAAATAGGTGATTAACATGACCAACAGGCCAACCCGTGAAGAATTGGAAAATCGGATTATGGCATTGGAAAAAGCCGACTATGAAGGTAAGCAGTCAGAATCAATGCTTAATCAGATATTTTCCATGTCCCTTGATATGATTTGTATAGCTGATATCAATACTGCTACCTTTATCAAGGTGAATCCGGCATTTACAGAAATACTTGGTTTTTCTGAAAAGGAATTGTTAGAAAAACCATTTATTGATTTTGTTCATCCAGATGATATAGCTTCAACCCTTTCAGTGGTTCAAAAAAAACTGCTGGCCGGTGAAAAAGTGATAAATTTTGAAAACCGCTATCGTTGTAAAGATGGGAGCTATCGATGGTTTAGCTGGGTATCTCACCCTATTCCCGACAAAGGAAAGACCTACGCGGTTGCCCGGGATATTACGCAATGGAAAAAAGATCAAAAGGATCTGCATGAAAGCGAGGAAAGATATAAGGCCCTGTTTCATAACATAAACAGCGGAGCCGCGGTTTATAAAGCCGTTGATGATGGAGATGATTTTATTTTTGTTGATTTTAACAAGGCCGGCGAAGAGATTGAAAAGATCAAAAAAGAAGAACTCTTAAATAAACGCGTTACTAAAATATTCCCAAGCATAAAGGAATTCGGACTTTTAGATGTATTCAAGAGAGTATGGAAAACCGGAAAACCGGAAAGATTACCCATAGCTCATTACAGGGATCAAAGAATCTCAGGCTTCAGAGATAATTATATATACAAGTTACCATCAGGGGAAATTGTGGCCGTATACAGCGATGAAACTGAACAAAAACAGGCTGAAGAGGACTTGAAGGCTGAGCGTGATTTTATTGAAAGGCTCATGGAAACCAGCCCCGCCGGCATCACAAGGGTTGATAACCATGGCATTGTAGTATACGCAAATAGACGGGCGGAAAAAATATTTGGATTTCAATTATCAGAAAACGGCCGGAGAAAATACAATGACCCCGATTGGAAGATAACAGCCATCGACGGCACCCCTTTTCCCGTGGAAGATCTTCCTTATAATATTGTAAAAGAAACCGGTGAGCCTGTTTTTGGGGTTCAACACGGGATTACATGGCCCAATGGCAGGCGGGTTCTGCTGTCCATCAATGCCGCCCCTCTTTTTGACTCTTCAGGTATATTTGAAGGTATGGTTGCAATTATAGATGATATAACAGAAATGAAAACCATGGAAGAAAACCTTCGCCATGCCCATAAAATGGAGTCCATCGGCACCTTGACAGGGGGCATTGCCCATGATTTTAACAACATTCTCGGTATTATTGTCGGTAACACGGAACTTGCCTTAGATGATGTTCCAGAATGGAACCCTGCCCATTATAATCTTAAGGAAATCAAGACTGCCTCTTTAAGGGCAACAAAAATAGTTAAACAGCTTCTGAGCTTCACCCGCAGGACAGACCAGAATCTGCAAACCATTGAAATTGATGTGATTGTTCAAGATGCTCTCAAGTTTTTGCGATCAACAATTCCAACCACCATAGATATTGTTCAGGATATTCAAGTCAGAGAAGAAACCATACTTGCCGACCCGTCCCAGATAAACCAGATTCTGATGAACCTGTGTATCAACGCTGCCCAGGCTATGGAACAGACCGGTGGAAAGCTCACAGTCAATGTGGAAAAGGTGATTCTGGATGATCATTCAGCCAAAGATTATCCTGACTTGAAAAGCGGCAGCCATATTAAAATAACGGTAGGCGATACAGGTCCTGGAATAGACCATGAAATTATCGACAGAATATTTGATCCATATTTTACAACGAGAGAGGTGGGCAAAGGTTCCGGCATGGGGCTGGCAGTAGTTCACGGCATCGTTAAAAATCATAATGGTGCAATTTTTGTTGACAGCAAACCCGGTAAAGGCAGCAAATTCACTATTCTTTTTCCAGTTGCTGACCAAAAACCAGGCTCTGAAAAGAATACACCAGGAGGACTTCTGCCGGGTAATGAAGCTATTCTTTTTGTTGATGATGAAGAATCAATTGCAAACATGTTTCAAATGCTGCTGAAAAGACTGGGATATAAAGTTACAACAGCGGTGGATCCCCTGGATGCCCTGGAACACTTCAGTGCTGATCCAGGGCAATTTGATCTGGTGATAACCGACATGACCATGCCGAAAATGACAGGTGTTATCTTATCTGAAAGAATCAAGGAAATACGCCCTGATATTCCTGTAATCATCTGTACAGGCCACAGCGCTCTGATGGATGAAGAAAAGGCAAAAAACTCAAATATAGCTGCCTATATCATGAAACCGGTTGCTATGAAGGAAATTGCCAAGACCATACGGACAGTAATTGACGGGGCAGAAAAATAAGGACAGATTTATGAAGGAAGTGCAAAGAAGATTGCGGATATTTATAACATTATTTTGCATAGTCACTGTAATTGGAACAATAGGATTCATGGTATTGGAGGAGTTGTCATTTACAGACGCATTTTACTATAACATAGTTACCATGTCCACGGTGGGATATGGAGATATTCACCCAACCAATCAAACAAGCCGGATGCTCGCAATTCTATTGATAGTAATGGGAGGGGCAACCTTTCTTGGGGTAATTGCAAATGCCACTGAAATATTAATTTTAAAACGGGAAGCACAAACCAGGATCAAAAAGCTTAATATGGTCTTAGGTATTTTTTTCACCGAGGCAGGTTATAAGCTTTTAAAGCTTTTTTCCGGCCATGATAATATCAATAATGAAGTAAAAAAACATCTTATTATAGGCTTTAACTGGAGCGATGTCCAGTTTATAAACGCCATAAAAACAATCAAAAAATATAAAATAAAAATAGACACCTCTGATTTAGATTTTAAGGAGTTAAAGGCCTTTTTGGCCAGCAAAAGAGACTTTCTTCTCGGCCTTCTTGAAAACCCGGTACTTATTGAACATGAAGGTTTCAGTGATTCATTGCTCAGTGTATTCCATGTGCTGGATGAGTTGAGCAACCGAAACAATCTAAACACCCTTCCAGAGCCGGATATAAAGCATCTTACAAACGATATGAACCGTGCTTACAAAAACCTGATAGTGCAGTGGATTACTTATATGAAGCATCTAAAAAAGGAATATCCATATCTTTTCTCCCTTGCAATGAGGACCAACCCCTTTGATGAAAACGCCTCTCCTGTTATCGTTGAATAAATTAGCCATCCGATCTTGGGTAGCTTTCATATCACCCCAAAAGTGGTTGGCACTTTTTTGAGGTAAAACATCGAAAAATGGGCATGTTTCATATTGTCCCCAAAAAAGTGTAACCCGGTAAATGAGTCAGCTCGGGCATACTCTGCGAAGCAGGAATTTTTCATCGTTCAACCCAATGGGTAAGAACGAGTAAGAAGAAAAGAACAGGGCCTATTTTCTATGAACTGTGAGCTGGGGAAAAGGAATTTCCCAGTCATTTTTTGTACAGGCATCCACGCACCACCTCTGAATGGCACGCTGTAATCTATTGTAAAGGCCGGCCTCCTTACCATCGAAATCCGCTATAACCACAATATCCAGGGATGATGCACCGGCCTGCTCAAACTCAACTCTTAAATTAACAAGGGAGGACTTGTAACCCTCTGCCTCAATCTGCTTCAGAATATGCTCATGGAGAACTTCCGGTATCAAATCAGTGGCCTCCCTTTGATGATCATAGCCAATACCGAATGTGACCTTCAGTCTGAAGTTCAATGAGATATTCAAAGGTGACAGACCCAGGAAATCCTGGGTCTGATAGGTTTTACGGGCACCGCCCCTCTGCACCAGCTCCACCATCTCATGGGACAGGTTTGTTACCTTTCCCCAGACACCGTCGGAAAGAACGACCCAGTCATTCTTTCTGCATGGAAACCAGGGCTCATGCCGCTTCACCGGCCGGGATAACTGGCCTAACAACGCCTCAATGGGAATTCTAAGCTCCATATCAAGTGAAGGGTTATAAAGGCGGACAAAAACATTAATATTTTTAACAATCCAGGGAACACCATGGTAAATTATCCGCTCCCCCTCCCTTACCGAACCTATATTGAGTATAAGCCGGCTCTGGTGCCAAAGCCTGGGCAGAGTATTTTTGACTGTCCACCCTAAACCCAGGAAAAAAATAATGGTTAAACTGAGAAGAACCCAGTCTTCAGCACTGTAAAAAACGAAAATCATTGCAAACAGGCTTGAAACCAATGCTGCAAACTTGAAGGTAAGATCAATAACTCTGATATAAAAAGGCCTGCTCTCAGAGTTAAAGCCAGGCATTATTTTTTTCATTAAAAGATAAAAAAATCTGAACAAAACGATTACTATGCAGCAGGCAGCAAGAGCAATAAACAAATATAATCCACGGGTTTTAAAAAAATCCTTAACAAAAATTCTGGAGGATTCCACCATGGATTTTTCTTCATTTTCCATCTGGGACAACTGCATTTGGGTAATTTTCAATTTATTTTCAAGCTGCTCCTTAACCCCCTGCCACTCTGGAAGCAGTGACTTCAGATTGTTTTTCAATGTTTTATCTGATGTTTCATCCATTAATTTTTTAATGTTTTCAATGGCATCTCCCGCAATTGGTACCAGATTTTCATAATAAGCAATTTCTTCTTTGATCTTTGTTTTCTGCCGTGCCTTCAGGGTTATGAGTTTTAACTCTTTAATTCCCGGCTCAATCAGGGAAAGTACCTCATCTTTCCAGTTAAAGGATTCAACTTTTTTTTCAGAAAACAGGGCCATATCAATGCCGGTGGCAATACTCTCAAAATCAAAGGATGTGTCATCAAGCTGTTTGTCAAGCTTTTCAAGTGTTTGACGGATATCTTCTTTTTCCGTATCTGATGTGCTTGCATCCATAGCCTTTTTTTTATCTGCGATTCTTTTTTTCAGGGTTTTTTTCAGCTCAATAATTGAAGTGAGCATCTCAAGAGAACTATCGCTCCTGGATTGAACTGGGGATACCTGTTCATTAACCTGCTCCTCCATGTCAGTTCCAAAGGAATAGCCTGTAAACAGGTTCAAGGATAACAAAAATAAAATAGAAACCCTTATAAACATTTGATTTTCCTTCTAAACAGCATTTCAATCAATTTTAGCAGCCAAAACCGAGCACAAAAAGAGGGCCCAAAAGCGAATTTTTAGACACACCAGATATAACCCTATGGAATCATCTCTCCACTATCAGAATCACAGTTTCATTCAAAAAACCACGCAATCCCCTCCGCCGTTCCAATATGATTATCCCTGCAGAACGTCAAGGCATCTTCAGTAAATCCACCAGTGGAGAGAAAGGCCGGAAGAGTAATCTTGTCAGGAAACTGCCGGACATATACGTCAACCTTCTCCTGAAAATCCTGCACCACCTTTACTCCTATTTTTTCCTTTGTCTTTTTCACCTCCACAATCACCAACCTGCCGCACTTTGATGCTGCCATAACATCTATCTCCATCTCCTTGCCATCGGGTCTGTGAAACTTCACACGCTGCCTTACGTCCATGATATTCAGCTCCGTTGTATCGCTCACCCCTTTAAAATAGACGGACAGGGAAAATCTTTTGCGGCTTCTGAAGTCCGTTGCAAGCTGGTATTCGGCAAATTTTCCCACCAGATTGTTGAGTTTTCCCCGGAGAGCTTTTTTATCCTTTTGAAGCTGATCCAGCTCTTCATTGAAATCCTTTTTCAGATCCGGTTCAAAGTTACTGATCTCTTTTTCAAAGCGGTTCCTGAGGATTAGATAAAGGGTACCGTCCTGGAGCCCCCTGAAATCAATATCTGAAATGCCTTCGTTGAGAAGATCGGCCTTTACAAGGGTGCGCAGTTTATCTTGTATCTCATTGGGGGCAATATCCAGTTTCAGGGTATCTTTGAGTTCCTTTGGTGTCCAGTAGCGATCCGCATGTTTGCTCATGTGCAGCAGGATGGTCTTGGCATGGATATCGTTGACACGCTTAAGGGTCAGCTCAATATATTCACCCCAGGTCATGGACATCTCGGATCTTCGATCTGAAATCTCGAAGTTGACGGTATTAACGACACCTTGACGGGTAATGAGATCCTTACCCTCAAATTCACTCTCCATGACGCAGGAGATGAAAAAAGGATCCGACTGACAGAGCTGATTTATCTGGGTGGCGGTTTCGTTGGTGATGGGTTCTTCATAATACTCAGCATATTTGAACACCGCCTGTAATCCCTCTTCCGGGGTGAGATAGGGATTCATGAAAAAGCGTTTCAAACGACCGGCTTCCAGATACTTATCCAGAATGCCCACAAGCCACCCCACATAGGAACCGGTCACCAGCATGGGGGCAATTTTGGATTCCGATACTCCGTGAAAACTACCGGCCAGGGTCTCATCCTTTGCGGTTTCACAGGCTTTATCCCGATAGATATACTCTGTGATATTCTGGAATTCATCAATGATAACCAGAAACCTTGCATCAAATACCGCGGCATAAGATTCCGGAGCTGTATAGGCTGTTTTCCACATCAGGCCGTAAGAAGATATATCCCTGTTCCTTTGTATTGAATCCACATCATTTACCAGGTATTTATGGGATTTTGAGACACCATACTCCCTTATCTGTTCCAGTGTCATGGGTTTGATGACAATATAAGATTCTCTTTCTAAAAAAGAGATATATTGAGATGCAAACGTACAAAAATACTCAACCGCAAAATCAGGAAGCCATTTTTTTTCCTCGGATATTTCAAAAAAAATGGGAATGACCTTACCGTTTTCATGCCATAGCTGATTGAAAAGTCTCTGAATAAAGGCGGTTTTACCGCTTTTGCGGCGGGCAAGGATAACCCTTGATTTTGAAAGCCGTTTTGGAATGCGCCCAATCCATTTGTGGAACAGGGCAAACTCCTTTTCACGACCCACTAAAAGTTCAGGTTCGCCGATTCGTTCAGGTAACGGGTATATCATGTTCTCCCTCCTTGAAACACAAATCTGTTGATCCGAAAAAGCGGCCTCCCTATTCCATCTCAATGATCTCCTGTCTGCCTTACCCTTTATCATACAGCGCACGGATCAGGGAAAATTTCGACTCATATCTCCGGGAAATATCATTACGGGTTGTCAATGTCTCAAGATGCGCCTGAACAAACAATCTTTACCCCATTTCAAAGGCAAAACCCACAATATTTCTCTCCTTTTTGGAAAAATCTATCCCCACAAGTACAACATCCCGGCCTTCCTTCACATACTGATGGTGATAACCCTTTTCTCTAATCTGCTTTATGGCTTTTTCCCCATCCCCAACAATTTCCACCACCTTGAACTCCAAAACATAAACCCTCTCCTCTGTTTTCAGCACAATATCCGCCCTGCCATGGCTGGAGCTTTGTTCAGGAGTAATATCAAAACCAAGGGATGCAAAAAATGAATATACCACAGAAGCATAGTATCCTTCATATTTATCAAGATTACCTGCCGTGTACCATTCAAAGGGGATGGATGAAAATAATCTTTCAAGGGTTGCTTTTACAACATCCATATCCCTTGCTTCAAGGGCACGGTACATATCATTCTGAAAGCCTGCCGTATTCAGCGTATCTGGGGTGTAGCCATTGAGCAAGGCATCGGTGAAGCTTAATTTCACCTCCTGATTGGGGAAACCAAGACGAAAAACATCCCTTGGACCAAATTTCATGGCCTTTTTTATGGTAAGGTAGCCGCTTTGAAATAATATGGTTTCTGTGGTCATCTGCTCCATGGAAAAGGATGATATTACAAATTTATTCACATCCACATCCTCAAGCTGTGGAATATAAAACCTTTTCTGTTTAAGCAGCTTAATAAGAAAACCTGGGGTGGCACTTTCAAACCAATAGTTGCCGAACTCTCCTCTGTCAAGAAAGAGTAAAATATCATAGGGATTATAAACGGTTTCTGTGCCAAGGAAATTATACCCGTTATACCACCCACGCACTCTATTAATATCCATGCCTTCAAGCATTGATTCAAAGGTTGTAACAAGTTCAGATTCAGTATATCCGCAAATTGAGCCTGTGCGGGGATCAAGGGAGATATCCTTTAAGTTGTTAAGACCGCTAAAAATAGTCACCTTACTGAATTTGCTCACTCCTGTTATAAAACAAAGCCTTATATGACTGTCGCTCTCCTTTATCACGGAATAGAAATTCTTAAGGCCGTCACGCATATCTTCGGCTTTGGGAATATTTTCAATGTGATCCAATATGGGCTTGTCATATTCATCCACAAGGATCACAACTTTTTTGCCATATTTTTCATGAAGCCTTTGAATCAGCTCGGCAAATCGGTCTGCAATCAGTTCGTGGTTGTATTTTATAGCATGTTTTTCTGCCTGGTCTTTAAGAATAGCATTTATCCTTTGATTAAGTTCCTCCTTGCCATTCAACACTCCTCTGCCAAAGCTGATTGATATTACAGGGTATTTGTCGTTCCACTCCCAGTTATTTTCAAGGTAAAGACCCTTGAAAAGTTCCTCTTCACCTTCAAAGGCACATTTCAGGGTATCCAAAAACAAACTTTTGCCAAAACGCCGGGGACGAGAGAGGAAATAATATTTCCCGCCATCCATAAGCTGTCGAACATATTTAGTTTTATCCACATAGCAGTAATTTTCGGTTACGATTTCAGAGAATGTGGATATACCTATGGGCAGCATTTTCATAGCTCGCTCCTATTTTATGGCCCATGAGCCGAATTCCAAGGTAATTAATCCGGAAAGCACATTTTTAAAATAATTTATTGATTTTATTTCCAAATTTCAGAACTTTATTGAAGGGCAATTTCAGATTAACATCAATTTTTATTCCCTGAAAATTGGAGCCTGGGCTTGAGGCATCCACCCGGGTAAAACCGCCTAATTCTTTGTTATAGGAAAAGGGGAGACGGTTTTCCGGTTTTCCGTCAAACTCCATTTTAATTAGCAAGTCATCATCTTCCGTGTTAAAACCAAGCCTTGCCCAGTTGTACCGGTAATTTTTCAAAGCCTCCCTTGCAAGGTCGATCTGGGCAAACTGGGGTGAATCCATGGGAATGCCGGCAGTAAGTATTTCAGTCCCCTGTATCTTGATATTGCCCCCCATACCCGGGGTTGAGTAGAGAAAGCCGTTATCAAATGATATATTACCTCTTTTATAGGAAATCGGTATTTTGCCGTTGAGACTGCCCTCTCCTTCTGCATGAAAAGAGCCGACCTGCTTTAGTATCTCCGAAAGTTTCAGCCTGTCACAAAAAAGCAGCATCTCGTATGTATCTTGTTTTGAAGAAAACCTTAGGGCCTGGGAAGTCACCCGCCCCCCGCACCAGTCAAAGCTTGCGTTCTCGATGAGCAATGAATCAGGAGATTCTATAGAATATGTAATGGCTGCATTAGAGAGGCTTATATTATTTGCCGACGACACAGAGGCAATGCTCAAAACCTGGGCAGGTTTACTCCTCAAGGGCATAAGATTCTGAAAAGATAGGGCTGTATTAATGCCTTTTAGGGTAACGCCGCTCTCCACAAATGAAAGTGATCCCTGGGAGACAGATAGATGAAGATCGCTGGTGAGATGATTGTCATGAAATCGGAATTTTCCCTTGGAAGAGAGCAAAAAATTAAAATCAAGGCCGGTCAATGAATCTGCCTGGGGAGGCGGAAGACTATCTTTCAGTAGGTCAGATGAAACCTTCCAGGGCTTCAGCCCGAACTCCACAATTGCATCTAACATATTATCCTCTGTCAATGTAAGTTGGGATTCAAATGAAAGATCCGGTGATGAGGCTGCATGACGGTCTTTGTTGTTCCGGGAGCTTAAAAATGAGAGATCAACATTGCCCCGCACCAGGGCCCCGGATGGTGTACCGGATATATGCCCATTAATCCTTCCCAGATCATTTTTTTGATAGGTAATGCCAGCCAGAGAGAAGGAGCCTTTTTGAAATTGAGGAAGCACATGGATGTTACCCGTTTGTTTGACTTGCCTTGTTACATCTTGTTTGCCTAATTTTCTTCCATCTTTCTTCAGAGAATCGGGGATATCCCCTTTAAGGGCATAAACAACGGGCAAAGAAAAATCAATCCTTGAAACGGCCAGATCATACTTTTTGAGCTCAAGCCTTCCCCTTTTCACAGATGGGTGCAAAAACACGGTTGGAGTAAACTGCCTGTCAAGTTTGATGGTCCCCGGTATGGAAATGCCGGGGAATTTTCCATGGATCCCGTCAGTCTCAATTTCCACACCATCTGAATTAACATCAAATGAAAGCTCAAGCCCATTTCCCCTATGGGAAAAATCAAATGCGGTGTTTCCCTTGAGTTGAAACCCTGTAACACTTGCCCGAAGTCCATCATGTTCCACATGAGTGTCTGGGACTTCAATAAAGAACACGGAAGAACCCTTTTCTCCCCTTCCCTTTGAATCCATCCTGAGACCGGGGGAAACCATCTTTATGGCATCAGCATTAAGTTTGAACGAAAATTTTCTTTCCATATCCCCTTGGGCCTTAAGCCCAAGAGACCAGTTACGGGAAGTATCCATTGTGGCAGCATATGAAATATTTAAAGGAGAGAATTTGTCCTGCTCTAAGGAGAAATCTCCCTTGGCGGAAAACTTGTGAACATCAGTTCCACTCAAAGAGCTCAAGGATGGAGGACTGGTATTTTGCCCAGTTGGTTCATTTGAACGCTCCCCGGAAAGATCAATGGATAAGGAACAGCTCAGATCATTTATTGCTCCTTTTACCGGTGAATCCATGGCAATATGGCTAAGATTTATGTGCCAGTCCGTCCAATTTAAAGGAGCCATGGTAATTTTAATATCAGTATTTCCCATCAATGCCAGACCCGGGATAATGTCCTTCAGCACCCCGTTTAAATGGCCTAAATCAAAGGCATCTGCCTGGAGGCTCGCCAATGTAATACCACCTTTCATGTCCCCGCTCAAATTAACAGAAATCCTCTGGCCAAAGGGATATATCTGTAATGTGCATTCAATAACGGCATATTTAACTTCATCATTTTTATCTGTTTTATTGATTGCATCAGGTTTATTATGGATACCTTCGGGTTCTTTAATGGAACAGGATAAATTAAACGGAATGGAGAGCGGGATTCCATTAACATTTAAGTTAAAAAAAGAATGATGAATGTTGATGGTTTTGGGCAGAAGTGAAACAAATTCAGGAGAGAGGGTAAAAGGAGTGTCCTTGAGCTTTTTCTCCAAGGATTTTACCTCAGGGGGCTCCGGCAGGGAAAAATCATCAAAAACAAGGGTTGATCCCTCAAGGTGTGCCCTCACATCCAGGCCGGAAACCTGGAGTTCTTTTAATTGTCTATGAAAAAGAGATGCAGGAGTATAACTTAGAAAAACAGAATCCACGGAAATAGTTTTAGCGGTGGTTATTTTTCTAAGTCCTATTCCTGATAGACCAATGGAAGAGACATTAAGGGAGAAAGAATCCATGCCGGTACGAAGGGGAATTTCTTTTTTAAGTATGTTTTCAACCACAGGCGGCAGGGCATGGGGAAGGACAATAAAAACAAGCACTGTTAAAATTGAAAAAAAAACAAGGAATATTTTGATTATTTTTTGCACCACTAAAGAACATTCATTCATCCTGATTATTACTCCCAGGACACAGACAATATTTTGATTGTTTTTTGAACCACTAAAGGATATTCCTTATGGAAACGGTGAGGTATAGATCACCCCGCGATGCACCGGAAGCATCTCCCCTGCCCATACCTCCCAGCCTCAGCCTTGTTCCGTCTTTGACGCCGGAGGGAACGGTTACCCTGTAAAGCCTTTTATAAAATCCCCAGGGGATATTCACGATCTTATGGGTTCCTGAAACGGCCTCAATGGAGGAGATTTCGATAGTTCCATGAAGATTTAAGGAATCATTTACGGGATTAACGGAAATACGCTGCAACCTGGGCGTCTTTTTTCTTACAGTGGCTGCCCGCAATTTTTCAACGGCCCTCGGCTGGGGAACCTTGGGGCCAAGCTTTATCAAAATTATGCCTGCGATAAAACCGCCAACATGGGCCCACCACGCGATACCGGAGCTGCCGCTTCCTGCTGCATTAAAAAACTGGATGGCAAACCACAGGCCTAAAAAAAGAAAGGCCGGCAATTCAACAAACCATGGAATGATTATAATGGGAATAAGCGTTAGAACCCTGGCACGGGGGTATAGTATAAAATAAGCCCCCATGACACCTGCAATGGCTCCGCTTGCTCCTATGGTGGGGACAGTGGACATGGGATTGAGGGTAAAATGAAGGAGGGCCGAGGCAATGCCGCAAAGAAGATAAAAACCGGCAAAACGAAAAAAACCCAGGTGTTCCTCCACGTTATCTCCAAAAAGATATAAAAACCACATATTACCGATAAAATGCCAGAAGCCGCCATGGAGAAACATGTATGTAAAAAATGATAATAAAGCCCCTGGAAATGAAAACCATGCGGATAATTCCGGCACCGTAAACTTGGCAGGAACCAGTCCATAGGTATAGACAAATCTGTCTAACTCAGGCCCCATGCCAAGCTGGGCCAAAAAGACCAGGGTATTGAGACCCATGATAAAATAAGTAACTACAGGCACGCTTTTAGAGGGCTGGGTATCTCTGATTGGTATCATTTGACAACCTTAAGTACATGACTTTTTTCAAGAAATTTTTTCAATGCCTTTAATATCACCATTGCCGCGTCATCTATATCAATGTCATCGGTTCCAAGGGTGTTAGAGCAGGCCTTTAACAGAGGTTTGTTGCCGGTATCAAGTCCCAGGGTCACCTTGATTCTATCGGAAAGGGAAAAGTAAAGGGAGGCTATTTCACTGTCATGGCAGTTTGCAATGACTGAGCGGGTTCTTAAGTGAATTTTTTCCGCCATCAAACTCACTGCATCATCAATGGTTTCACAGAATTTTTCAGGTTTTCTTTCAATAATGATAATATCATCGGATCGAAGTTCATCTGGGCCTGTTTCCATAAGCTCCATATACATGAGGGTTTCAAGAATATCCTTTACAGATCGGTAAATCCCTGGATCATGGCTGGCTCTGGGGCCTGCCACATTAAGCACCTCAAGGTAATAATCATGGATAAAGCCATGCAGGGCTATGGCTGCTTCAAACTCGTCAAAACTCAAAAGGTCTATATGAAAGCACGGCTTTTCAAGCTTTGATGCTATCTCCCAGGTCAAAAGGGAGCCGCCCGCAAGCCTGCCCCTTGAAACGATAAGAGTACCGTCGGCCTCCCTGATGTTTTTCTCTGTTCTTTTGGGATAGCTTTTTGTATCCATCTCCATGAGCATGTATTTATCTGAAAGGGCTCCGTCCTCGGTGCGCCTGCCCGCAGGGATCCAGCCCCCATGATCAATATTGAATTTTATGGCAACATCTAAGGCAGCCCTGTCAGCCCCTGTCTGTCCGCCTGAAATAATTTTTTTTAATATCATAGACATTTACATGAAAAAATAAGCGTCATACAAAAAATGATTTTCAATATGAAACGCATGGGTTATTATTAGTGGATTGATACTTAACTCAAGAGTCGTAAGTTCTAACATCTTCTACCATATATCGCGCTTAAACTTCTTGGAAAATACTATGTATGGCGGTCATTCAGAGAACTTATGACTGACGAGTACTTAAAAGTTAATTAAATAGGCTTTAAAACCGGTTTAAACTAAATAATTATTTAACATCGGCCATTGTAGGGATAATCCCACTGTGGGAACCCTTCACCGGGTAACCACGGTGGGTTGCCCCTACAAATAATGGCCAAAATTGAAATCAAACCCGATCAGTGATAGTGAAAAAAAGAAGGAAAAATTTATAAAATGCCACCTGAAATCAAATCTATGGGAATCAAAATCCTGGGCTCCGGCACCTGCGTGCCTTCTTTAAAAAGAAGCGCCTGCTCGGTTCTTGTCCAGGCAGGAGATGAAAATTTCCTGTTAGATGCAGGCCCTGGTACCATGAAACAGCTTTTAAAGGCCGGGGTTGAAATTAAAGACATCGATGCTGTTATTTTAAGCCATTTTCATCTGGATCACAGCTCGGAACTTGCGGCTTTTATCTTTGCGAGCAGGTACGGAAGTGAAGAACCAAGAACCAAGGCGCTTCATATCCTGGGCGGTGCCGGACTCAACGACCTTTATGATACCCTTAACAGAGCCTACAACAATGTCTTGAGCCTGCCGGGCAGCATAATTCACCGTCATGAGCTGAAAACTCCCTGCTTAAAACCCATGGAATTCAAAAATGTCAGTATACTCCATGAAAAGATGAATCACAACCATGAGAGCCTGGCCTACAGAATCACATCAAAGGATGGATTCTCCATGGTATATTCAGGAGACACAGACATCTCAGACAATCTTATCAAGTTTGCCGAAGATGCCGATATACTCATATGTGAGTCTGCTTTTCCAGATGATCAAAAAGTCAAGGGCCATTTAACACCATCTCTTGCGGGAAAAATCGCATCCTCCGCCGGAGTCCGGTGCCTTGTGCTGACCCATTTTTACCCGGAGTGTGAAAAGGTCGACATAACGGCCCAATGCAGAAAAACCTATGCCGGCCCCCTTATGCTTGCCCAGGATATGATGGATATTACCAGGCATACAAATGAAAATCTTTAACCGTTAGAACAATTGGCTACCAACATAAAGCGGGACAATTTGAACGGGTTGATGAAAGTCTTACAGCCTGTCAGCCTCACAAATAAAGCCTTTCTGCAAAGCCTTATTTTACGGGATGTCCCGGCTTATGGCGGTAGCCGAACAATTAAATACAAGGAATAATCATCATCCTGCATGGTAGCTATCTAACGATCATCACAGAACAAGGAGCCTTGTGGGCAATACGCTTGGCCACGCTTCCAAACAGCACCAGCTCCACACCGGAAAGGCCGTAGGCACCAACCACGACAAAATCCACGGCCTTCTCCTTAATATAGTTCAAAATTTCAGATGAGACATGGCCTTCCCTGATTGAAAGGGCTGCCTCCATATTTTCAGGGATCCTTTTTCCATATTCATCCGCCATCTGATCCTCAAGTTTTTGAAGAAGCGTCTTGGATGATTCCTCTGGAACGGCAATGTCAATATCTGTTATTAAAGGGCTTATAACCGGTGGAAGCACATGGAGTAAATGAAGCTTTGCACCATACTTTTGTGCCATATCCACGGATGCGGTAAATGCCTTTTCGGAATTGGATGAAAAATCAACACAGCAAAGTATTCTGTTTACAATCATTTCATACCTCCTTGTAATAAAAATATGGTACTGTGGTATTGTATAAAAAGCGAGTCGATCCTTTCAAGAACATCATCTACAACAGATTTGATCTCTCTAAGCATGGTGATCTGGGATTTTTTTTCCTCCCGGGCCTGGGACATCAGGCTTTCAATTTCACTGCTCTCTACCTGGGAAAGATGAAACCTCTCCAGTGTTTTGTCATGAAAATCCCTTGCAACCGCTTTTATGAGAGGAAATAGATAATCTTCCCTTATCTTATTCTTATAGTTAGATAAATGCCTTGTAACAGATATCAGGGCCTCTTTTTTTATCCGCTTTTCAGCTTTTTTCAAAGATGTGATGCCGGCAGAGCGAAAGCTTTTATTTAAAATCCTGGCAAAAACTTTCACCAATGAATAAAAGCCAAAATTTGCCATGGCATCCATACGTATCCTCGCGCTGTAAGCAGTTGCAAAGGAGGCAGCAGGATATTTTAAGCCAAGGATGCGCCTGGCAGAGGGGATATCCACTGGATCAGATACAAAGAATTTGGTATTTTCTACTGTCTCGGATTCCCGCAAGCTCTGTTTAATTTCAAAACGCTCAGGGCAAAGCCCAAGGGGATCTAAGGCATATCCCTGATAGAGTGACTTAAAATAAGACTCAATCCCATGTTCCTCTTCCTGGATAAAGGCTGTAATTTCAGGGTTTATTTCAGATGTCATGAATATATCCAGATCAAATCTGAAACGCTGAAACATGGAGTAGAGAGCATTGTTCATTCCTGTTTCATTGGCAATCTTCTCAAATTTTAAGTCATACACAGGATAATTTTGAATAAACTGTCTTATCTTCATAAAACAACTGCCATGGGTTTTATCAAAAAAAGAAGATGTCTTTACGGCAATCTCCCTTCTCAGGGTATCAACAGCATTTTCAATGGCACTGGTGAGCATGGATTCAAAACTCTTGTTTTCTTCTTTCATTTTTCCAAGAGCATCCACGGCAGAGGCTGCCATAAGAGCATCTTCCGATAAAAGATCATTGAAAACACTTACTTTTTTTTCAATGGCCCGGGTAATGGATTTGAGCCTTGCCATGTGATTGGAAACCATGAGAAAAAAGGTTTCTTTTTCAATCTTTTCAGTTAGATCAGCGTTAAAATTCCGGGTCATTTTAAGGGAGTATTTTTCTATTTCCCTGTCCTGTTGCCACTGGTGGAATCTTGCAGCGTCCTTGGATGAAAGAAGATTCTGATTTGCCGCAAAAAGGTTATAAAGGGATGAGAAAGTATAAATTTCAGGGTTTTCAAGAAAATATCCCAGATCCCTCCGCACCTTTTTTTCAACGCGCAAAAGGTCATCAAGGCTGTCATGTTCACTCAAATCCGCATTTAAAACGAATAAAACATTGCTTAGAATACCCATTTTTTGAATTATTTTCAAAAATCTAATATCTGCCTCCCTTAAGCCTGTTCTGCTGCTTATAAGATAAATAAGCATGTTGGCTGATACAAGATAATCCTGAATTTTTGACATATGGCAAGGTTCAAGTGAATCACTTCCCTGGCAGTCAGCCATCTCAATATTTGAGGGCAAATTAGTCTCAGGGACATGCAAAAGCACGTCCCTTACAAAAAAGGAAGTGGCATCATGACCTGTAAAGAGCTTATGGTCCTGAAATTTATCCACATCAAACACAATGGAGGCAGGATCAGCCATGACATAATGTTTTATAAGTTCATAACCATCCAGAGCGTGGCTAACCAGAGAAGATTCCGGTCTTATACCTTGATCAGTCACAAAAAAGGATGAATTAAGCCTCATTTTAACGGATTTCAAAGAATCCCTGTCGGTTTTCCGCCTGAGGTCAAATCCCCTGGGATTTATATTCTGAGCATTATCATTCATTCCAGGGTACATCATAAGAGCCTTTTCTATCTCCTGGTTAATTTCATCCCATGATTTTAAAAACACAATGGCCTCAAGCTTATCACCATGCCTTATCCTTGTGACAACGGATGTAAGGGAAGCCGCCCCCCTTAATAAAATATCATTTTTAACAAAAGAATTAACAAAGGTGCTCTTCCCGGATTTAATGGCCCCTACCACGGCAATTTTAATTATACCCTGAGAAATTGCCTCTGGAATACCAAGGGCGATCATCCGGCTCTGTTCAACCTTATCATCTGTCATGCCCTTTATATGCTTCATTTTTTCAAATACAGACAGGAGATCAGATGTTATCCCGGAAATTTCGTCAAATATATCAGCTTCTTTATTCATGAAGGTCAATCAGGCCTGCCCCGATATGCCGGTGGTTCTGCCTGATTCGTCTCCCATAAGCATCATGGCCTGTTCCCACCTCATATCAGCCTCTGTTTTAAAGAGTATTTTTTCCGATATGGGACAGGACAGCCAGGCATTGTCATTGATTTCCTGCTCGAGTTGAAAAGGCCCCCATCCGGCACAGCCGAGCATAACCAGAAAAGATTCAGGCCCCTCTTCCATGGCAATGGCTTCAATAATATCCCTTGTATTACTGAGTCCCACATTGTCTGTAATCTTCATGCACCCCTGCCAGCTAAACGGGGGGCCGTGCAGTATAAATACCCCGCTGGGCTGCACAGGGCCTCCAAGATGAATATCCATATGATTTATATGGTTGGGGTATTGGATATTAAGATCATCAAACAATTCCCTGGCAGTGAGCAAAGGATGTATCTTGTTGATGATAAAACCCAGTGCGCCAGATTCGTTATGTTCACACATGCAGATAACAGACTGAGCAAAGTTGGGATCCGGTAAACCGGGTATGGCCATTAGAAAATGGCCCTTTAAATATCCGGAATTATCTTGAGACATATAAGGCTCTCCAATGCATGATTTTGTTTATAAGGCTATATTAAATTATTGTGGGCATTCCACACTAATTTTCATTAGATTATTAAATAGATGATTAAATTTCAATATTTTTATAAAAAACATGGTCATTTTTCATTTACCGCTTTCAACTTTGCCCAGAAAAATCTTCTTGTTTAGGGAGGGGATGGTTTTAACATAGGCCATTGTAAGGGTACCCCACTGTGGGTACCCTTCACCGGGCAACCAGGGTGGGTTGCCCCTACAGACAATGGCCAAAATTGAAATCAAGCCCTTTAGGGATTATCAGCCAGAAAAATCTAATCTACTTTTGGAGCAGTATGAAATATGGCAAAACATAGCTAAAAATATCCCTTACTCTCCATGTCTGCCGTATACATCATCGAACCTCACAATATCATCCTCCCCAAGATAGCTGCCCGACTGGACCTCAATCAATTCCAGAGGGATTTTACCCGGGTTTTCAATCCTGTGGATCATTCCAAGGGGAATATAGGTTGACTCATCCTCCTTAAGCATGATCTTATCATCTCCCCTTGTGATAAGAGCTGTGCCGGACACCACTGTCCAATGCTCTGCCCTGTGATAATGCTTTTGTAAAGATAATTTAGCTCCAGGCTTTACCGTGATTCGTTTAACCTGAAACCTGTGTGACATATCAACTGTTTCATAATCACCCCACGGCCTGTAAACCCTGCTGTGACAGACCGCCTCATCCCTCTTTTTTTCCCTGAGAATTTCCACAAGCTTTTTTACATCCTGAACCTGGGATCTGGGTGCCACAAGCACTGCATCACCGGTTTCAACCACCACATGATCCTCAAGTCCCACTGCCGCTATGAGGCGGCTCTGGGCATTTAGATAGGAATTCTTCACCCCGGATACAAGGACGTCTCCCATTACGACATTTTGATTCTCATCCTTTTCACCAGTCATCCAGAGAGCATCCCATGAGCCAAGATCATTCCATCCGGCATTAAAGGGAATGATTACGCCCTTATCTGTCTTTTCCATAACAGCATAGTCAATGGATTCAGAAATGGATTTTTCAAAAGAATCATGGTCAAGGCGGAAAAAATCAAGATCGACCATGCCCTTTTCAAAGGCTGATCTACAGACTGAAACCATGGCAGGCTCATATTTTTCAAGTTCAGCTATTATATTTGATGCCTTAAACATGAACATACCGCTGTTCCAGCAATAATCCTTTGATGCAACATAATGGCAGGCTGTATCATAGTCCGGCTTTTCAACAAAATCTTTTATGGAAAAAACCTTAGAAGAATCCCCAAGCTTATCTCCAAGCTTTATATAGCCATATCCGGTCTCCGGAGCATCAGGGATCACTCCAAATGTAATAAGATAGCCGTCCTGGGCAAACCTGTTTCCAAGTTCTATTGCCTCATGGTATGCAGCAATATTTCCAATAACATGATCGGCAGGCAAAACAAGCAGCACTGGATCATCACCGTCTTCAAGGCTTTTGAGGGCAGCCACGGTAATGGCAGGAGCCGTGTTTCGCCCCACAGGTTCAAGCATGATGGAACGGGGATTTATCCCCGCAGACCTCATCTGTTCGGCAGCCATGAATCTATGGACCTCATTACAGACAATAATCGGAGAATCTATGGATTCCATACCTGCAAGTCTTAAAAGGGTATTTTGAAGCATGGAATGATCATCGGTCAGGCTCAAAAGCTGTTTGGGAAAAAGCTCCCTTGACAGGGGCCACAATCTTGTACCGGATCCTCCGGCAAGTACCACGGGAATTATCATCTTGACTCCTTTTTGTATCAGCCTTGATTTTCTGGCTCATGGGGCGAAACATGTGGAGACAATTTTTAAACACACATAAACAAAAACTCTTCTTTTTAAGTCTCACATCATTGGCCTCATGAGCCGATTTTTTTATGGCAAGGTTTGATTTAAATACAGAAACATGATTAATATACATGGTTTTGGATTGCAACTGAAAATAAAAAAAGAATAGGAAGAAAGAGAATATCTGATGCCTGTTTTCGAGTACAGAGCTATAGACAGCCTGGGTAAGAAAAAGACCGGAATCATTGATGCAAAAAGCCCTTTATCTGCAAGGACAAAGCTAAGGCAAAAAGAAATTTTTCCGGTTTCCATCAAAGAGCTTGCATCTGAGACATCTACAAACAGAACCCGTAGTCCAGGTATTCCCGGGTCTAATTTTTTTTTCCGGGTAAGACCTGCCCAGACAGCCATGATGACAAGGCAGATATACACCCTTATTTCAGCGGGATTTCCCCTTGTATCTGCAATCTCATCTCTCATAGCCCAGACCGACTCGGGAAAACTTAAACGGGTTCTTTCCAAAATTAAAGATGCCGTGGAAGAAGGCCAGAGCTTTTCCCAGGCTCTTTCCCAATACCCTTCCATTTTTTCATCTGTCTATATCAACATTGTAAATGCCGGGGAGGCATCTGGAACTCTGGATCTGGTTCTGGAACGGCTGGCAGATATCATGGAAAAAAGGGAACATACCCGAAAAAAAATCCAGGCCAGCCTTGCCTATCCCATGGTCATGGCATTGACAGGGTTTTTTGTGCTTATGTTTCTTATCACATATATTGTTCCAGGTATCATAGAAATTTTTGCAGACATAAATCAAATTTTACCGGCACCGACACGCCTGCTAATATCCATCAGCTCGTTTTTTCAGTCCTTCTGGATAGTGCTTTTGCTCCTCCCGGTTCTGTCTTACGGGCTGGTGGCTGCCCTCAGGAAAACCGCCAAGGGGCTTGAGTTGACAGATAAATCCCTCTTTGTCATACCAATGGCCGGTACACTTTTAAAAAAAATAACAGTGTCAAGGCTTGCGAGGATACTCGGATCACTACTTGGCAATGGAGTTCCCATGCTGACGGCACTTGAAATTGCCAGGGCTACATCAGGCAATACCAAAATTCAAAAAACCATAGCCCATGCAGCAAAGCAGGTGGAACAGGGGGGGGAATTAGGAAGTGCCCTGGAAAACAGCGGAGAATTTCCATCCCTTGCCGTTGAAATGATAAAAGTCGGGGAAAAAACCGGCAGGCTTGAACAGATGCTGGAAAAAACAGCAGACCTGTTTGACCGGGAAGTTGATACATCCCTGACCACCATTACGGCCCTGCTGGAACCCATAATAATCCTGATAATGGGGGTAGTTGTGGGCTTCATAGTCCTTTCCATCTGCCTGCCTATTTTTGAAATGAATCAATTGGCCGTGTAATTACGATGAGAATTTTACATCTGACAGCTCTTATGGCAGTCTTCCTTTGCATACCGTTAAAACAAGGATTCTATAAAAATGCCTATGCAAAGGATATTCAAAAACAAGAAGGGTATGTCCTGACCGGGCCTGATGGAGAGACAATTCTGTCTAAAAACCCCCATACCCCGCTTATACCCGCATCCACAATCAAGGTTCTCACAGGGATGTGTGCCATACATTATTTAAGTGAAAAACATTCATTTAAAACTGTTTTCTTTCTGGATAAAAAATCCCGTCTTAAGGTCAAGGGATATGGCGATCCCCTTCTTATATCAGAGGAAATCCAAAAAATTGCCTCAAAAGTTGCAGAAAAGTTAAAACAACTGCATAATATATCAACGCTGACATCCATCATAATAGACAACACTTTTTTCGACAGCAACATTAAAATCCCCGGTACCGGTAATTCAGATAATCCCTATGACGCTCCCCTGGGAGCTTTTTGCGCTAATTTTAACACGGTGTCATTTCAATTCAGCAGAAAAGATAATCGCTTTGTCAGTGATGAGCCCCAGACGCCGCTGCTTCCCTATTTACATAAATATGTTGCAGCATCTAAAAAATCCAAGGGAAGGATAATATTGAACGAAAATGAAAGTAAAGCCTATGCCGGGAATCTGCTTAAGTATTTTCTTGAAAAAAATGGCATCAAGGTGAAGGGAAAAACAGGCTTCGGTAAAATTGGGTCCGAGGACACCCATGTTTTAACCTGGAATTCATCCTATGAACTCAAAGATATTATTCAAAAGATGCTCAAATATTCAAGTAATTTCATTGCAAACCAGTTGACGCTGACCATTGGGGCCGATGTTTTTTCCCCGCCGGCCACCCTTCAAAAGGGAGTCATGGCACTTACTGACTATGCAGAAAAAATAATTAATATAAAGGACTTGACCCTTAACGAAGGATCCGGCCTGTCAAGGCAAAACCGCGTCTCACCCGCATCCATGATTAAGATATTGCAGGCATTTAAAAAATATCACAACCTCATGCGGAAAAAGGGAAATGAATTTTATAAAACAGGTACTTTAAACGGGGTGAGAACAAGATGTGGATATTTTTATACCGATAGAGGCATGTATCCATTTGCAGTCATGGTCAACGCGCCGGGCAGAGGTTATGAGTCCATCATTATAAAAATGCGAAAAGCGGTTAGACAGGCTGCAAAAAATATTAAAGTTTTATGAACCACAAAATAAAGTTTTATGAACCGCCTCGGCAAGTTCATCGGCAGTCATTGGTTTGGTGATTATATAGGAGACACGGTTATTTTTGATTATTTCCGGTGTTAATCCTTCATTTGCGCCTGTAAAAAGAATTATGGGAATATCAGGCCTTATATTTATCAGTTGATTTGATAATTCAAGGCCGGTCATGTCAGCCATTACCATATCTGTTATCACAACATCGAATTCATTGGGACTTTGCTTAAAAAGCTCAAAAGCCTCCAAACTGCTGGTCGTTCCGACAACTTCATACCCGAGCTCTACAAGTAACTGATGACTCCAGTTAACAATTAATTCTTCATCATCCACCAGAAGAATCCTCCCTTTGCCCTTCAATGGAGAATTACCGGAAGAATCAGTATCCATTGACCTCTCTTGCTGGTATTCAGGGAAAAAAACCTGAAAAGTTGTGCCGGTATAAGGTTCACTGTACACGGAAACAGCACCTCCCATGTCTTTTACAATCCCGTAAACCGTAGAAAGCCCAAGCCCTGTGCCCTCTCCACGGCCCTTTGTGGTGTAAAAGGGCTCAAAAATTCTTCCTATAACATCTTTTGGAATACCGCATCCAGTATCTGTAACAGTCAATATAAGATATCTGCCCTCCTTTAATTCTTTGGGCCGGGAAGTTTCATCTCCGTGAATTTCAACCGCTTTTAAGGTGACATCAAGAACACCCCCGTTTTTTTTCATTGAATGCGAGGCATTGGTCAATAGATTCATTAAAACCTGTTGAATTTGAGAGGGATCTCCCATTACCATTCTGTGGGAAACATCAAAATCGTGCCTGATTTTAATATTTTTAGGCAGTGCGGCTTGGATAAATTTTAAGCTCTCTTTGAGAAGGGGAGTTATCCGTATTGAATTCCTTTGCACATCTGTCTGGCGGCTGAATGTTAATATATGTTTAACTAAATCCCTGGCCCTTATGCCGGCAGCCACTATTTGATCCAGGTTTTTTTTTGCTTTCTCGTCCCCGCTCAACTTAATTCTTACCAGCTCTGTAAAGCCAAAAATACAAGACAAAATATTATTAAAATTATGGGCAATCCCGCCGGCTAATGTGCCGATTGCTTCCATTTTTTGAGAGTGTCTAAGTTGTTGTTCCAGTAGTTTATGTTCAGTGATATCCCTTAAATTGAATACCATTCCCATAATCTGCCCTTCTTTATTAAGATAGGTTGCTCCACTTATGCTGACATCAAGGATATCTCCTTCCTTGGTATATCTGCGGGTTTCAAAATCAGTAAGATAACCGTTCCTAAGAGTTTTTTGGATGGCCTGTTCTGTTCTTTCCAACTCACCCTCCACAACCAAATTTATTTTTTTTTTGCCGGTCATTTCCTTCCATGTCCATCCAAATACCCGTGTAAACGCGGGATTCAAATAAACAGGTCGACCCTCCAAATCATAAACAATAATCGGGTCGGGAACGGCTTTCATAACCGAGCGGTACTCTTCTTCTCTCTTTCTTAAGGCTTCATTGGTTTTAAGAAGTTCCTGTGTTTGAATATCTACTTGTTTTTCCAGCTCCCCCTGGAGAGCTTTGAGTGTCAGATGAAGATCAATCCTGGCCAGGAGTTCTTCCGCCTCTATGGGTTTTGTAACATAATCAACCCCACCTACTTTAAAACCAGTCACCTTATCCTTTATTTCTGAAAGTGCGCTTAGAAAAATGACAGGGATGGATTTAGATTCTTCATCCTCTTTCAGGCGACGGCAGGTCTCAAACCCATCCATCCGGGGCATAATGATATCCATTAAAATTAAATCCGGCGGAGCTATTTTAACAATTTTCAACGCGTCTTGTCCACTTTGGGCAACACTTACCAGAAATCCCTGTTTCCGTAAAATTTTTCCAATCAACTGGATATTTTTCTGCACATCGTCCACAACAAGGATACGGCTATCTTTTCTACTATAATTGTTCATAAGAGCTGCCCTTTACTAATGATTCAATCTATTTTTGCAATAAATGCCTGAAAATCATGCAACTTTTTTTTAATTTCATCCATATCAAACTGAAGGGCGGACAGATAAAGCTCCTCTGCCCAGGCAACAAGGGGTGTACAATTATGTTTTTTACCAAGTGTTTTTAATTCCAGGGCAAAGTTTTCTATTTCATCAACGGCCATAAATGAAGACAGGGTTTGGCAACGCTGTTGCTGCTTGCTAAAAAATTCAAGGATATCTGGAAACCGGCAAATTATATCATATGACAGTATGTTCCTTTCTTTTTCAGGAGATGATACTTCTTCATCGTCATTTAATTCAGATTCTAAAAATGAGTGGGGCAGAAATTTCATCATTTCTGAAATCAGCTCTGTTTTGGAAACAGGTTTCCTGAGATAGGAATTACATACAATTCGTATTTTTCTTTCATCCTGTTTCATGGCTGAGGCGGTAATGGCTATGACAGGAATATCTTGCAGCCCCTCGTATTGTTGAATAATTTCCAATGCTTCATAGCCGCTCATTTCAGGCATTTTAATATCCAGTAGAATAAGATCGGGATGATGCCTGTTTACCATTTCAATTACCTGTTTTCCATTTTCAGCCTCAATAATAACAAAATCATATTGCGCAAGGTAGGCTTTTATGAGTTCCCGGTTATATTCAATATCATCTGCAACGATCACGGTACTTTTATTAAATTTCAATGAAACAAAATCAATCTGCCTCGATTGTCTTGCACCAAGGGAATCCATGAAAGCAATTTCCACTTCCCTGAAAAGAATAAAAAAACAGCTTCCCCGGTTAAGTTCACTCTCAACCGTAATCTCACCGTTCATGGCATTAACCAAACGTCTGGTAATGGCAAGTCCAAGACCGCTGCCGCCAAATTTTCCTTTTTTTACAGCCGCCAATTGTTCAAAAGAATCAAAAATTCTGTCTTTTTCATCTTCTGCCATGCCCATTCCGGTATCTTTAACCGATATGCTTAAATCAAGGGTGTGGTTGTACTTATCATCTGAAGAATCATATTTAACCGATAAGATAATGCTTCCTTTTTCCGTAAATTTGATTGCGTTGCTGATCAGGTTTACCATAACCTGGCGCAGCCTGGTTTCATCAAGGAGTATTGCTTTTGGGAGACCATCAGGGATATCGATAATAAAATCAAGGCCATTGTCATCTATTTTTTGTTTAAATAAAATCTCCATTTCCCTGAAAATATCCTGAATGCATACCGGCATATATTCAAGTTGCAGTTTACCTGCTTCGACTTTGGAAAGATCAAGGATATCATTGATAAGATTTAAAAGAGATTTACCGCTGGAATGAATTGATTCAAGGTAATGGGATAATTTAGGATCTTTTATCTCCTCTTTTAATATTTCAGTAAACCCGAGCACGGCATTCATGGGGGTTCTGATCTCGTGGGACATATTTGCCAGAAATTCACTTTTGGCCTGGTTGGCTATTTCAGCCTTTTCCTTTGACTGGATAAGCTCCCTGTTGGCTTCCTCCAGCTCCAAGGTGCGTTCTTTCACCCGCTGTTCAAGCTTGTCATGGGCATCTTGAAGAGCTTCCAGCAATTTTTCTTTTTCATTAATGGATTTACCGATAGAATGGATCATTTTACTCAAAATTTTTCCCAGAGCCTTTGTTTCTATCGTCCCGGTAATGGGTATGTTTATAGAAGGAATGCCGCTTTTTTCAATTTCTTCTGCTGAAAACATCAGCTTGCTTAAAGGTTTTGTCAGGGTTTTGGAAAGAAGTGTTGCTAAAAGAATTGAAACAGCAAGGAAAAATATGGACAAATAAAAAAATTTTTTTATCAACCCGTTGGAAACACTTTCAATTTCATCTACGTAAACAGAACTTACGATATACCAATCAAGAGGTTTAAAATATTTAATATAAGCCCTTTTTAAAAATTTGTATTCTTTTTTGTGATCAGGTGGTTTATCCCATATATATTCATATGGTTTTTCCGTTGTTTTTGATGCAGTCATAAGATCATCAAAAAGAAGATTTCCAGAGGAAGGATTTATTAAAGTGCTGCCATCGATTCCAGAAAGAACAGGGTGGACAAGGATATGTTTTTTACTGTTGAAGATATACATATAGCCACTTTTGGCCAGGCTTACCTTTGAAAAGGTGTGGCTTAGTTCCGATATAATAGCCTTAAGTCTTTTATCGGCATCTGTTTCAATATCTTCAATATATACACCGGTTCCCACAGCCCAGTTCCAGGGCCTGGACAGGGCCACATAGGAGATTTTAGGCTGATCCGCAGTGAGGCCGTCTTTAGTGGGCTTAGGCCATAGATAGTCTACATAGCCCTGTCCGTCAGCAAGACAGACATCAACAAAGGCCTGGAAAAGATTCTGTTTAATACCAAGGGCGCAATTATACTTTGGATCATCAAGCACCTTACCGTCCAGCTCGGACATGGTGGGATGCATGATCATTTTGGGAATAGGCCTTCCCATATCATTGATCCATAAATATCCTACACCATTATAGTACCGCATATTTTTAATAATGGTAACGGCTTGAGCTTTGGCCTGATTCTCAGTGTAAATGCCCTGCTCATAATTTTTATGGATTTCATCAATGGCGGTTATGGCAAAGGTAACAATATTCTGCCCTTCTATTTTCCTTATTTCAAGGGCATTTTTTTTATGAAAGAGCAGGCTTTCATATTCATTTTCAACATTTAGTACAACGGCGTTTAAAATGTTTCTTGCGCTTTCATCCTGGAGACCTGTCAAGGTTTTGATAGTTTCTTTTTGAACAAAATAGACAATACCGGTAACCGTAAGAAGAACTATGGATACAACAATCAACAATATTCTTGATCTCAATGATTTAAACATAAATTCCTCTTATGTATTGGCATTGAGGTTGATTTAATTCTGGAATAAGGAAACTGCCCACCGTTGCAGCTTGCGCTTTCGAGAGTTTTATACACTATTAGAAAACACCAAGCAGTTAATGAAAGATACCGAAAAATGAAAAATTTTATTTGGAAAATTGAAGAGGATTAAAGTTCATAGATAGGGTTATCGTCCAATTAAGTTTTTGAGGAATCATCACTGCTTTTTTCAATGTAGGCATAGGCACTGTGATTATGAATGGATTCAAAATTTTCAGCGCTCACTGAAAACCAGGTAATATTCACATCATCTATAAGGACCTTGGCAACATCCCGGACAATATCCTCTACAAATTTAGGATTATTATAGGCAAGCTCTGTAACATATTTTTCATCTTCCCTTTTCAACACCGAAAAAACATCACAGGAAGCCGCATTTTCCACAAGATCAATAATATCCTCTATCCAGATGAACTTCTTAAATCTCGTACTGACCTGGACTTCCCCCCTCTGGTTGTGGGCACCGCAGTCACTGATTTCCCTGGAACAGGGGCAGAGCGAGGTAATGGGGACGCCGACCCTGAGCATGATATCTCGATGGTTTTCCACAGAATTGGAAGAGCCGATGATGGTACAGGTGTAATCCATCAGGCCCCTTGAGGCCGTTACCGGAGATTTTTTCTCTACAAAATAGGGAAAGGTTATTTCAATATGGGCTGATTTTGCTCCAAGGGTTTTTTTCATGTCTTCGAGAATATCGGTGAGGGAGGGCAGAGAAACCTGGGCACGAAAAAGATGCAGCATTTGAACAAAGCGGCTCATATGGGTGCCCTTGCATTCATGGGGAAGATCCACATACATGTTTATCTTTGCCACTGTGGACTGAAGGCCGCTTTCTTTATCAAGAACCTTGATGGGGTATTTCAAACCTTTAATGCCGACCTTGTCAATAGGAATATTGCGGTAATCCCGCTGCTTTTGAATATCAATCATTTTTTTTGCTTTTTAAAAGATAGTCTGTTTGAACGTTGCTCATGGATCGAAACAAATTTCCCTTAATATGTTTATTATCACTGTAAAGCTGATGCAAAAAGTTTCTGACCGAGCTTCGTTTGGTTATCCCGTCGCTGGGGCAGGGATTTATAAATTCCGGAAATCCTGATGTCCTGGCAAACTTGATAATATCATTTTTCTCAACATATGACAGGGGTCTTATAATGGATATCCGGCCGTCAAAGAAAGTCTGGCGCGGCATCATGGTTCCTATTCTGCCGGAATAACACATGTTGATTAAAAGCGTTTCAATGATATCATCCTTATTATGTCCCAGGGCGATTTTTGTACAACCCTCCTTAGCCGCAAGGGTAAAAAAAGATTTGCGCCTCAATCTTGAACATAAAAAACAAGGATTTTCCCTGTTTTCAGCTCCATGGGCCTGGATACCGTGGTCCGTGTAAAGTACCTGCATGTTACCATGGAGAGATAACACATATTTTTTAAGCTCCCCTGCAAATCCATCTTCAAACCCTGGATCCACATAAATTGGAAGCAAGTCAAATGTAACCGGCGCTGTCTTTTGAAAATGCCCAAGCAGGCTCAATAGGGCAAGGCTGTCAAAGCCCCCTGAAACGCAGACAAGTATTCTATCTTTATGTTCAATCATGCCATAATCATAAATTACCTTTCCCGAGGCATGGATCAGTTTTTTCAGAATACCTTTTTTCAAATCAGAGGGGATCACATCACTTTTTTGTTTCGTTGGATTTAATAAAAACACGGCGGGCTGCAATCTCCCGCAACGCGGTGACAGCATCCTCGTTTTTCGTTGATTTTATGAGGAAATCCGCACCTTCCTTGACCTGCCTCACGCGCTGGGCCGCCATGTGAACCAGGGCAAACCTGCTGGGCACATGTTTAAGGCAATCCTCTATGGTAACTCTTGCCAAAATACAACCTCCAAGTTATAAAATTTCGATCACTTCATAGGTTCTTTTTCCGCCAGGTGCCTGCAATACTACCTCATCTCCTGTTTTTTTTCCAAGCAAAGCCCTGCCAAGAGGAGATGATACGGATATGCGCCCCTTGGAAATGTCTGATTCCTCCTGACCAACCAGCATATATTCAACCTCTTCCTCGGAATCTAAATTTTCAAGCAGAACCTTTGATGCAAAACGAACACAGTCTTTGGGAACTGTATCTGGATCAATGACCTTGGCACTGGCAATCTTATAACCTAATTCACCGATTCTGCCCTCAATAAAAGACTGTCTGTCCTTTGCCGCATCAAATTCGGCATTTTCGGAAAGGTCACCATGGGCCCTTGCCGTTTCAATGGCCTTAATGTTTTCAGGTCTATCAACGGTTTTCAATTTTTCAAGCTCTTTTTTAAGAGCCTGAAATCCTTCTATTGTAATTGGTATCTGCTCCAAACTGCTCTTTCTCCATCAAATCAAATTTAAATAAGCCGTCATGATTAACTAACCATCATAACTAAAAATAAAATATAGAGAGAAGGCATGGCTTTTCTCTACATTCAACAAGCACCCATGAGCCGAAGCTCACAACTAATAATGAAATTAACTGACCTCTGTTTCTTCTCCATCCCTTTCATGGGACATTGTTGCAATGAAGTGAACCGGGCCTGAAAAAACATATATCAAAAAAAACCCGAACAATGCTATGCTTGGTTCATAGGCAACAAACACAAGCACAAGGATAACGGTAACAAGCTTATTAAAGGTCATGCTTTTAAAAAGACCCGCCTTTTTAAAACTATTGTACTTTACTGAACTGACCATCAGAAAAGATAGAGCATAGAGCATTATCAACATTAAAAAACTATAAGCTCCAGGTTCGACACCAAGCCTTGAAAACAAAAGGATAACAGATACATTCATCCCGGCAGCAGCCGGAATGGGAAGCCCCTGAAAATGGGAGGTGCTGCTGCCGCTCAGTGCTGCCGTATTGAATCTTGCAAGCCTGAGTGCGCCGCAAATCATAAACAAAAAACCTGCAAGCCATCCAAGCCTTCCAAAGGGCTTTAATGCCCAGAGAAACATAAGTAAAGCTGGTGCAAGTCCAAAAGAGATCAGGTCTGCGAGAGAATCATATTCAACACCAAACTGGCTCGTTGTGCTGGTGGCCCTGGCAATTTTACCATCTAACAGATCAAACACCCCCCCGATGAGAATTGCAACCGCAGCATGAATGAAACGACCGTCAACAGCAGACAGTATGGCATAAAAACCGCAAAAGATATTCATTGATGTAAACAGGTTGGGAAGGACATAAATACTCTTCTTAAAACTCTCTTTTTTTTGCATTTTTTTTACCCTCTATAGTTTGTTACTTAATATGCCCTAGTACGGAAGTTCCTGCCATCACCCTGTCACCGGGAGAAACCGTAACCTCTGTATTTTCAGGAAGATATAAATCAAGACGGGAACCAAAACAGATCATTCCATATCGTTTTCCCCGGGTAAGGGCATCTCCTTCCTTTACATCAGAAACAATGCGCCTTGCAATCAAGCCGGCAATTTGAACTACAGCGTATCTGATACCGGCAGGAGTCCTTATAATCAAAGCATTTCTCTCATTGAATTCAGATGCCTTGTCAAGGGAGGCATTCAAAAATTTCCCCGGCACATAAATCACCTTTTCCACAACACCTGTCAAGGGAACCCGGTTCACATGAACATTAAAAACATTCATGAAAATACTTACCTTAATCTGCTGTCCTTCCAAATAGGGATTCTGCCCAGGCTTTTCCACAAGGATAACTCTGCCGTCTGCCGGAGAAACAAGGCAGTTGGGTTCGCCTGGAATCTTTCTTTCAGGATCCCTGAAAAACCATATAACAAATAAAGGGACGGGCAAAAAACACCATCCAGCAACAGTCCAGCCGAACAAAAAAATCAGCAGGGAAATCCCTGCAACCATGGAGATATATTTCCATCCAGGTCTTGCAAGGGGAAAATCCGCTTTTTCCGGCCACCTTGAATTTTTCATATCTTAAAGCCCTTGGCGTCTTACTTAGCCGTATTAACTCACTTAGGTTGGCAGATGCCCATCTTTTAATAATATCAAACAGCATGCAACACTTTTATTATCATTTTTCAAATTAATAACAGAGAGCCGCCCCGATGTCAACAAAAGCCCATGACCGACGGTGATTCAAATCACGACTTTACAAGCCCCTTTTGAACCTTTGATTCAGGAGGGGTTATTATTTTGGGTTAATCTTGTTCTCAAAATGAATTTCCGCATCGGATTTTCTCAGATACACCGGTTTCAAGGCATCCTGCCCCATGGAAAAGGGGTCGGTTTTTTCAAGCAGGGCAAAGGCAAGAGCGCTGGCCCGGATGGAATTTTGAAACCCCGGGGCAAAAAAAGCTCCATCCCCTAGAGTATCTTTAATTAATTTATGAAATGCCACAGCACCTGAACCGGCAAACAACACGTTGTTTCCAGCCATTTCCAAGGCATTTTCAGGAGAAAGTGCCATTTCCATGGTTTTCTCTTTTAGAACTCCATTATGGAAATTGTACAAAGCGCAATACACTTCCCCTCGTTTTGCATCCATCATGGCGCAGACCGGAATACCTGAAAAAGCAAGTTGCCAGGCGATACCGTCAAGGCTTGATATGGCTGCAACAGGTTTTGATGTTGCAAAGGCAAGGCCCTTTACCACGCTTATACCGATGCGCAGCCCGGTAAAACTGCCGGGGCCGCAGGAAGCGGCAAAACCATCTACATCATCTATGGTGATTCCCGTCATATTCCCCATAAGATCATGGATCATATTCATGAGTGACTTTGAATGGTTGGTTTTGCAAGATGAAAAGGCTTCTCCAAGGGTAATACCCTTGTTAACAAGGGCAATTGAGCAGCTCTGTTCAGCAGTATCCACAACAAGAATCTTCATGTTTTCAGTCTTTTTCATTGACAAAGGCGATCTCCAGCACCTGATCCAATTCCCTAACGCAGATAAATTCAATCTTTTTTTTCACGCTTGGAGGCATATCATAGATATCTTTTTTGTTCTTCTCAGGAATGATAATGGTTTTAATACCGGCTCTGAGAGCCCCAAGAGCCTTTTCCTTAAGCCCTCCAATGGGAAGCACCCTGCCCCGCAAGGAAATTTCCCCGGTCATGGCCACCTTATTATTGACGATTTTTCCTGTAAAAGCAGAAATCAAGGCGGTTGCCATTGCAATGCCGGCAGACGGGCCGTCCTTTGGTATGGCGCCTGCCGGTACATGGATATGGATATCCCTGTTTTCAAAGGCCTCCTTATCAATTTCAAAACGCTCCATATTTGCCCTGGTATAGGTAAACGCGGCCCGGGCAGACTCCTGCATGACATCACCTATCTGACCGGTTACCAGGAGTTCTCCCTTACCATGGCATAGGGACACCTCAATATAAAGGGGCTCTCCTCCAACCTCTGTCCATGCAAGGCCGGTCACCAGACCTGCCTGGCTCTCTTCCTGATCTAACTCTTCTATATACTTAGGAGGGCCAAGATACTTTGTCAGGTTGGATCTTGTTATACTGAATTTTCCTTTGGCACCCTCGGCAATCTGCCTTGCAATCTTCCTGCATACAGCCCCGATTTTTCTTTCAAGTTCCCGGAGGCCGGCCTCAAGGGTATATTCCGATATGATGGAATCCATGGCACCGGAGCTGATCTTGATGGAGCGCCTGATAAGGCCGTTTTCCCTCAACTGCCTGGGTACAAGATGCTTTATGGCGATCAATTTCTTTTCTTCCCTGGTATAACCCGGAATTGTTATGACTTCCATCCTGTCGAGCAAAGCTGACGGGATGGTATCAGTCATATTTGCGGTGAGCAGAAAAAGAACATTGGAAAGGTCAAAGGGCATATTCAGATAGTGATCACTGAATTCGGAATTCTGCTCAGGGTCAAGGGCCTCAAGAAGGGCAGATGATGGATCGCCCCTGAAATCATTTCCAAGCTTGTCAATCTCGTCTAACATAAAAACAGGATTATTAGTTCTGCACTGCCTTAAACCCTGCAAAATCCTTCCAGGCATGGCGCCGATATATGTTCTCCTATGCCCCCTTATCTCGGCCTCATCCCGAATTCCCCCCAAGGAAATTCTCACAAACTTGCGTTTCATTGCCTTTGCAATGGCCTTGCCAAGGGAGGTCTTTCCTACTCCTGGAGGGCCTGAAAAGCACAGTATCTGACCCTTCATGGATGGATTGAGCTTCCTGACGCTGAGATACTCTAAGATTCTCTCCTTAACCTTATCTAATCCATAGTGATTCTGCTCAAGAACTAGTCCGGCCCTCTGAATATCAAGGAAATCCTTGGTTGTTTTACTCCAGGGCATTTCCACGATGCAGTCCAGATAAGTTCTTATAATGGAGGCTTCTGAAGAATCAAAGTGCATCTGTTCAAGGCGTTTTACCTGTTTTAAAGCTTCTATTTCACATTTTTCAGGAATTTTCGCCTTTTTTATTTTTGTTGTATACTCCTCAATTTCAGCCAGCTTGTCGTCCCCATCCCCAAGTTCCCGGTAGATGGCCTTTACCTGCTCGCGAAGGTAATAATCTCTCTGGGTCTTTGAAATTTCATCCTTAACATTGGTCTGAATTTTGGCCTGAACCGTGGTTAGATCCAGCTCACGTGCCAACAGGTCATTCACCCGGATAAGCCGTTTCCGAGGGTCTATGGTTTCAAGAAGGGCCTGGGCATCCTCCACTTTCAAGCTCAGGTTGGAAGCTACCAAATCCGCTAATTTTCCAGGGGATTCTATATGCTCAAGAAGAACACCTACATCGCTTGATAACTCGCCACGGAGGGCTAAAATCTTTTCACTGTTCTCCCTGACATTTCTCATTAAGGCTTCGATTTCAATATCAATTTCATCTACATCTTCGTCTTTTAGAAATTCTATTTTAACCTTAAACCAGGATCGTTTTTTCTTGATCTTTTCAATCTTTGCCTTTGCAATGCCCTGAATGAGAGCCTTTATTCTGCCATCGGGCAACCTGAGCATCTTTTGCACCCGGCCCACCGTTCCCACTTGAAAAATATCATCAACACCTGGATCCTCCATGTCGGAATCCTTCTGGGTTGAAAGAAAAATATATCTATCAGTCTTTGCGGCCTCTTCAATCGCCTTGATAGACTTTTCCCGTCCCACAAAAAGAGGCAGAAGCATATCGGTAAATATCACAACATCCCGAACCGGCATCATGGGCAGGTACAAAGGAATGTTTTCGATGTCTCCCTCTTTTTCTATTATCTCTATCAAATCATCTATATCTGTTTCCGCCATTTAAACTCCTTAGTCTTACCTGAAATTTGAAATATTAATTGTAAAAGATAAATCATTTTTAATTTTTTACAATATCAGAACTTGGGTCCTAATCAAAATTTGATAAAAAACCATCAAAAACAATTGACTTAACCGCCTCGAATATTTATGAAGAGCTAATATTTTTATATTCTCCCATGAACCGAGACTCACAACGAATAATGAAATGTAGAAATTTCTAATAAACACCCATAGGCTGAGAATCACAACGAACAATTACACATTCAAATAGACACCCATGATGACACAGTCATCACAACTACGAATGGAAGTCTTTTAAAAACAAGCTATTATGGAGACTTTTATATAAAAACAAGGAACCAGACATATGAACATTCCCCAGGCAGTGTTAATTTTCAGCTTTATTTTCGGCACATGTATCGGCAGTTTTCTAAATGTCTGCATCTATCGCATTCCAAGAAATAAATCCATAGTATTCCCCGGTTCTTTTTGTCCACTGTGCGGCCAAAATATTCCTTTTTACCTTAATATACCAGTTCTTAGTTATATATTAATAAGGGGCAGATGCAGCAATTGCAAAGCCGGTATTTCCATAAAATATCCTCTGGTGGAAATAATCACCGGATTAGCAGCGGTATTCTCAGTTGTCAAATTCAATTTAAGCCTGGAAGCTGGATTCTGGTTTGTTTTTATCTCTGTACTTATAGTTATATCCTTCATTGATTTTGATCTGCAGATCATACCCGATATTATCTCTATTCCCGGCATATTTGTCTTTTCCCTGTCGATATTTCTGGTGCCGGGCATGACTTTAAAAAATGCCGTGCTGGGAGTCCTTGCCGGCGGCGGAAGCCTCTACATAGTGGCACTTACTTACTACCTGATCAGAAAAGAAGAGGGTATGGGCGGAGGAGACATAAAACTGCTTGCCATGATGGGCGCTGCAACAGGCTGGAAAGGCATTTTATTCATCATTTTTACGGCCTCTTTGCTGGGAACGATTGCGGGACTTTTTATTATGATCATGACAAGATTCAACGATACAAAACTTAGAATCCCATTTGGGCCGTTTCTGTCTGCCGGAGCTGTGCTGTATGTCTTTTATGGAACCTATCTCATCAACTGGTATTTCAGCTATTTAGGATAATATTAATGTTATACCTAAAAAATGCAAGCTCATTGTAACTATTTGATTTTTAATAAAATTTATAAAAAAAGCGGTGCTTTTTTAAATTTTAACAGATTTTATTAATATAACTATCTGAAAAAATAAAGAATTGATTTAAAAAGTATCTTTTAACGCACCCTTGTAAAACCAAATAGTTATATCGTACTTTAGCATCTTGATTGCATTATTTAGGTTATATTTGAATGTGTAGGGGCAGAATCTATTTCTGCCCCGTTGATAGATACACAATCCATTTGAAACGGATACGGAATCAACCTTTTGTATCTAATAACAAACTTCTATCCAAAGATCTCCCTTGGTTGTTTTAAAAGGAAGTGTAAGTATGGCCTTATCCTTGGGATGATCAACAATATGAGGAGTCCCATCTTTCACCCCTCCAAGCTTAACTTTTACATCCTTGCCCATCTCGGTCATTTTTGTGTTCACATGGCCTGATATCATATTGCCCATTTCTCCAACAGCATCCGTTATTTCATCATCAATTGCAAGCATCTCTTCACCAAACATGGCAGACACAATGCCAAGAATGCTCTTTTTTGTAAAAGTCACAGCAACGGTTCCAGTTATTTCACCCGAAAGTTCAAGAAGCCCTGTAATTACGCCATTGGCCTGGGAATTATTCTTTAGATAGGGTTTTCCTGGAAGGGCCTTAACCGAAGCTGTAGTATCAAGGATATGAAAAGTCCCTTCAATAAAACTATTAACAACCTGAGCATCCATTAGTAATCCTTTTTGTTTTAAAAACAGCCTTTGCTGGTAAAAAATATTTTCTTTTGTGACGGGCATTATAATATAATTTTATATTTTGTTCAAAGACAAACAATAAGTTGTAAAATTCCCAATAAAGACTTGACACCCTGCACCCAAACAAATAACTTAGGCATCATAATAATTTGGGTAATTAGGATAAAAATCCTTTTCCTATACCTCTCATGCCCTATCGAGCATAACGAAGAATGAAATGTCTGGAGACACCGCAACTCTTTTTTTTATTTTTGACTTTTTATTTTTATTGATTTACAAATCACACGATTATAGATATTAGTTGATTAGACAGATACCAGCCACCACCTTGGAGCAATGTCAAATCAATTACTACATACAGAACATTTTTAATATAATTTAAGGATAGTTGCGCTATTATAACAATTTTTAAAGAAAGGAGCAATTCGTATGAACAAAGGAGATTTAACCAATAAAGTAGCAGAGGTACTCAACAGCAAGAAAGATGCTCAGGCCGCTGTGGACTGTGTTTTTTCCACAATTACAGAGGCTCTTGCCGGCAAGGAGACAGTAACTCTGGTGGGATTTGGAACCTTTAAGATAGCTGAAAGAAAAGCCAGAAAAGGAAGAAATCCCCAGACCGGTCAAGAGATTGACATTCCAGCCAGAAATGTACCCAAATTCGTTGCAGGTAAAGCTCTGAAAGATGCTGTAAAATAAAATACAATTCTCAAAGACATGCCGTACCCCCCTTAAACATGGTCAAGTTAAACCCCATAATCTACCACCCCTGACTAACTTGGGCAGATCTTGTGTTCAACTGAACTCAGCCTGCCCTTTCAAACCGTCATTCCCCATCAGAGTGTTCTACCAGGGCTGTGAATAAAAAAACAGGCTGCGACAAGTACTGGATCAGCAGCGGCTATGCTCAATCAATACTCTGACCCAACGAAGTATATCCAACTGCTCCTGTTCAAGCTTTTGTTCTGCCTCTATTTTTTCTATTTCAGCAATTGCGCCTTCACATGTAAGCTTTTCATCGCCCCTGAAGCCTTTAATCACATCTTTCTCAAGAGATGAAAATACCCTTTTAGTATATTCATTAAAGGATTCTTCAAGGGAAACAGGACAACCCTCTGTTTTAAAGTTTCTAAACAAAATTCGTTCTGCCAAAAGCTTTACCCGTTTTGAGTTCATCTTGTGGATAAATTTCCATTTATCCACATCCGGGCAGTTATGGAAACCCATCATTTCCTGTTTTTCCCTATGGGTGAAGAAACCTGACTGATAAAGTTCAGCATCCGGGTCGATATCTGGAATAAAAGGATACTTAAAACCCTGATGATAGGCCGCAATTTTTCTGAATGTGTCTAAGTGATTTTTGATGGCAGCAGTATTTTCTTCCATTACAGCTCTCTGGGATTCCGTAATGCGGCTCCAGAAACGATCAAGGGGAGGCAGCAGGATTTTTGCATCACCAAATTTTTTCCGAATCACAAAAAGCTTCTCACTCTCAAGATCAAGATTTAGAGTATCAGGATTTTTCATATCGGGAAAAATATCCTTGTCTAATCTGAGCCAGAGGCTCTGACCGGGATATGGATCCGAATATCCGATATGAATCACCGGTGCCATATACATATAGTCAGAACCAAATGCCGAAGAAACCATTATAGCTACCCTGAAAGATTCCATGCCTGCAAAAAATGTTTTGCTGATATTCTTAAGGCGGTTTTTATCCTTTGATTTATCAAAAAAATCCAGGGAATAATCCCAGCTATCGTTTTCCTTTGCAAGACGCTTAGCTAATGCCAGTGTGGCTTCAACATCGGTCATGGCATCATGGGCCATCCCCGATGAAACAAGATGGTTCTCCTGACTGATCAGCTCTAATTTCAAACTTGGTTTTTCATTTCGTGTGGGCCACCTTAGCACATCAGGCTTAAATATGCGGTAAAGGGTTGTTACAGGCAGAATATCCATCCTGGAGCAGTTGGCGGCATATTGATGGGTATACGGGTCCAACAGGTTTCTGTAAAAGGTGAACCTCAAAAACTCATCGTCAAATCCAAGGGTATTGTAGCCAAGGCTGACAGTTCCTGGGAAATTAAGGATTTTATGAATTTTTTGGGCAGCATCATATTCATAAATCCCCCTGGAAAGTACCTCTTCTGACAACCTATGGGTAATAAAAGCACCAGGAGACGGGACGATATCATCACGAAGGGATACAGTCAAAGAGTGCCTCTCAAGCTCATTAAATGAAGTATCTGTCCTGATAGCGGCAAAACTTAATATTTGGTCAAAACAGCAGTTTAGTCCGCTGGTTTCTAAGTCATAAAAAAGAAGTGTTGTCATATGATATGATCAAATAAAATTTTATTGTTCTATTGCGGTGGTGACCCGCCATGTTGGTTGGTCATACAAAAAACAAAAAAGGGACACAGGTATAAATTCACCTGTCCCCCTCCCGGAAATAAGCATAATAACAATAAAAAATCACCTTTTTGAAAACTGGTAATTAGCTCTTGCACCTTTTTGACCGTATTTTTTCCGCTCCTTAATCCTGGCATCTCTGGTCAGGAAGCCGGCTTTTTTCAACACTCCTCGAAGATCAGGGTCCGCAAGAAGAAGAGCCTTTGTTATGCCGTGTCTGACAGCGCCCGCCTGACCCATCACACCCCCGCCAAGCACGTTGATACGAATATCAAAGGCATCTTGATTTTCCGTCAGTTGAAGGGGTGAAAACAGCAACTCCCTTGCGGCATCTTGGACAAAATAATTATCCACGTCCCTGTTGTTTACAGTGATCTTACCGGTACCAGGTCTAAGCCAAGTTTTTGCGATGGAACTTTTTCGTTTCCCTGTTGCGTAATAGATATTTTCATTTTCCATAAATTATTACCACTTCCTTATCTTCCCATACTATATTTCAACTATATCAGGTTTTTGAGCAGCATGGGGATGCTGATCGCCCGTATAAACAAATAACTTAGTGTTAAGTTTTCTACCAAGTCTGTTCTTCGGCAACATGCCTCTTACAGCTTTACGCACCAAATCTTCAGGTTTTTTCTCCAGCAATTCCTTTGCCGTAACAGACTTAATACCACCTGGATAACCGGTATGACGATAGTAGGTCTTCTGATCCCACTTATTTCCGGTGAGACGGATCTTGTCAGCATTCACGACGATAACCCAGTCTCCGGTATCCACATGGGGAGTAAAAAGCGGATTGTTTTTCCCCCGAATTCTTGAAGCCACCTCAGATGCAAGTCTCCCCAAAACCTTGTCCGTAGCATCGATCACACACCACTTCTCTTTATTATCACATCGTTTCGCATTATATGTATACTTCTTCAATTTTTCACACTCCTAATTTAGAAAATAATTTGGAATACATACTTTATTATGTGTTTTGTGTCAAGTCTTATGTTAAAATATCATTACCAACGCGGCATCCTTCATATTGCTTAAAAAGTAGTTGACACTTTTTTGGATGATAATCCTAAACAATAAGGATGTTCATAGAAAAAGTGTAAACCGGCAAATGAAGGATACTACCAACGCTTCTATTATTTTTGCATAACTTATTGGGTTCTCGTGACCCATAACTTCTCATTTTTTATACCAAATGTTCTGCATTGAACTTTAATCCAATACTATATGTGGTATTAATCCAGAGAATTTATTACTACTTTGTTAGATTAGCTTGTAGCTTATTGATATTATTAAAAGTGATACATATAAATACAATTAGTTATTTATAATAAATTCAATATATTATATTAAAACTAACAAAGTAGAACTATACGCCATTTTTAATACTACTTTGTTAGGTTACGTTTTAACTCGTTCTAATACCCATTAAATTCGTATCAAAGTTTCAATAATTTGCTATTTTTGATCTCGTTTGGCTCACTTTTAAGGCATTTATCTTGATAAAATGGCGTATAATTTGAAATCTAACAAAGTAGAGTTATGAATGATAAGGAAATAATAACAGTGAATAAAAAATCTATAACACTACCAAAACTGTCCGGCAATTTTGTATTCAGTCATTTTTTTTGTAATAAACAATTTTTTTCGTCCAATAGGCATGCAGTGTTGAGCAAAACAATTTTTAATAATAACAAAAACAACAAAATAATCTTTACTACCAAATATTCCTGCACAATCATAAGTCAGTGAAATCCCATCATAGCTCTTTTTCATATCTTTTCTAAGTCCCACCCAGTCCATCCACCAGTCCATCTTAGGTTTACAATCAACAGAATAAAAAGATAAAAAATTATTGTACTCGCTTTTATCCATGGCATCTATCCATCGAGACATAAAATGGTTTATTTTCAATCCTTCAGCATTTATTTCATCTGCATCTGCATAATCAATGTTCTCCACAATAATAAGAGGCGTTTCATTTAATACTATATATTGTTCCAGCTCCATAATATCTTTATTATTCATGGCAACACAGCCGTTGGAATCCATTGGTTTCAATTCCTTGTTGGTGCCGTGAATCCATATTGCACTGCCGTTTCTGCCCGCCATTTTATCCATATGATTGGGGTAATTGGTTGTAAATGCCTTTTTGCCATAAATGGGTGAAAGATAGCGGTCATCATATTCCTTTTCTAAAAAATATATTCCCTCAGGGGTTTTTTTATCTCCTTCCAGGGATTTGGGTCCTGGTGCCTCACCGGTGGAACAGGGAAATTGAAGTTTCTTATAAAATTTTCTGTTTTCTGACAGATACAGAAAAAGGGTTTGAGAGGCTTTTTCAACCAAAACAGCATTTCCAGAACTGCCCGGCATTATCAGGCAGGCTGGGAAAAGTTCTTTTATTTGATCTGATTCCTGCTGATCTGACAAAGCAGGGCTAAAAAAAGCGGAAGCACCCGATAGAAATATAAAAAAATAAAAAACTCTCAAGAACCGCACAAAATATAAACTCATAATTAAACTCTTAGATTTAATAATGATCCCTCTTTTCGCTTAGTCTTATAATATATTGTAATTTAAGACTAATATAGTATAAGTTTTTCAGTAAATTATGAAAAAATAGGCGAATGGGGGAAAATCATATCTGGTTTTAAAACAATTCTTTCTGAAAAGGAACTCCAAGATGCTCATATGCTTTATTAGAAACCCTTCTGCCCGAAGAGGTTCTCAAAACAAGCCCGCACTTTAAAAGATAAGGTTCAACAACATCAACCAGGGTGTCTGTCTCCTCTTGAAGGGTAGCGGACACAGCCTCTATGCCCACGGGGCCGCCCTTATAAAACATGATGATGGTATTGAGATAATTTCTATCAAGGGGGGTCAAGCCCATGGAATCTACACCTTCGAGGTCAAGTGCCGCCTGCACACTCTTTAGTGTTACCTTCCCTCCGGAACGAACCTGGGAATAATCCCTCACCCTTTTGAGCAGCCTGTTGGCAATCCTTGGAGTGCCCCTGGAACGTCTTGCGAGTTCAGCCGCACCTGCCTCATCCATTGATACCTCCAATAGTAATGCTGATCTTTTTATTATGATCATGAGTTCTTCAATTGTATAGAAGTCCAGATTTCTAAAAAGTCCAAACCTGTCCCTGAGGGGAGATGACAAAAGCCCTACCCTTGTTGTGGCTCCAACCAGGGTAAAGGGTTTTAAACGAAACCTGTGGCTTCTGGCGTTAAGGCCCTTGTCAAAAACAAAATCCACTGCATAATCTTCCATGGCAGGATAGAGGAACTCTTCCACGGCCTTGGGTAGCCTGTGAATCTCATCGATAAAAAGAAAATCCCCCTCACCAAGATTTGTCAGCATGCCAAGAAGATCTCCTCCCTTTTCCAGAACAGGCCCCGATGTTACGGTGATAAGCCCCTCCATTTCATTGGCAATAATATGGGAAATGGTTGTCTTTCCAAGCCCTGGAGGCCCGTGAAGGAGCACATGATCCAGGGACTCCTTTCGCATTTTTGCCGCCTGGATAGCTATTTTAAGGGTCTCAACCGTCTCGGCCTGGCCAACATATTCATCAAATTTACGGGGGCGAAGCCCCCTTGTTTCCGATTCCTTATCCTGAGCGGTTTTCTCCGGGCTGGACACATCGGATCCTTTAGAGGAAAAAGAAATAACAGCATCACTCATCGCAGGGCACTCTCCTTATTACTGCCATGACAAAAAAATAGAAAAAGGCGGCATCCTTCATTTGCCGGTTTACACTTTCCACATCAACAGTCTGTTTTTTCGGTGATTTTATTCTAAAAAGCGTACACTTCTCAAGAGTCGTAAGTTCTCACATCTGCCACCATATATTGTGCTCTCGATTTCTTTAAAAATACTATGTATGGTGGTCATTCAGAGAACTTATGACTGACGAGTAAACTTGAAAAATGCCAAAAAGGCTTTAATATCTACAAGCGCTTAACAGGAGCATTCTTCAGGACTTCATCGAACAACTGCTCAGGAGTGGATATGGCGGCATTTCTCTCAAGGGCCCCAGCAACCATTTTTCTGGCAATGGCCATGGTATATCCAAGCTGTTCCACGAGAACATCCACCACCTGATCAGCTATCTGCTTCATGGTAACGGGCATTAATCCAGCAGCCACACCTTCATCAGGCCCAGTTTTGTCATTAGATGCCTCATAATCTACCGACATGGCCGCAAAGGATGAGGCTCTCCCATGGAGGGCAGCCACAATTTTCTGGGCAGTACGCTTACCTATTCCCTTAAGAGAAGAAAGATAGCCTACGTCTTTTTTTTCAATGGCCATGGCAATCTCACCCACGGGCCTTTCCATGGCTTTGACGGCCTTTAAGGGGCCGATGGCATCCACGGATATGAATATCTGAAAAAACTCTTTTTCTGATTCAGAATGAAATCCAATAAGTACAGGCTTTGGCTGTCTTTCGGTCTGATGATAGTAAATATGCAGGCAAACCATATCATCCGGCCCCAGTGATTTTATTTTATCCAGAACCACCCTAGGCAGCAGCACCTCATATCCTATGTGGCCTGCCAGAAGCAAAATACCGTCCTGCCTGACCTTCTTTACCCTGCCCTCCAGATATCCTATCATAGATTCCAACCCCGCCTGAAAAAACCGGCTAAAGCCAGAGCCAGGGCATCTGAAGCATGAAAGGGACGAATTTTATCCTGATGATTCAAATATCTTCTAACGGCCTTTTCCACCTGATATTTATCTGCATTTCCAGTACCGGAAACCACTTTTTTTGCCTCCCTTACGGAAATCTCTTCAATCACCGCACCTGTCCTATGTGCAGCAAGGAGCAAAACCCCTGTAACCTTTCCAAGTACAATTCCTGAGTTGGGATATTTATTAAGGGAAAAAACATCTTCGAGAACCACCAACTGGGGTTTATTCTCATTGAGCAACTCCAGCGTACGGGTATAAATAGTATCTAAACGAAACCCGATTGAATCCCCTTTATCCGTGTTGATACTTCCAAAAGCATAAGCTGAAACCTGCCTTCCATGCCCCTCTATGATACCAATGCCGGTACCGGCAAGCCCCGGATCAATTCCCACAACCTTGATCATAAAAATTCCCTGAGTTTATTCCACCATTCGTTTATTTTAATTCCACATACTGATATTAAAAAATAATTAAAAAATTCGGCATGTTTCATTGGCCGATTTACACTTTCTGAATTAATCTTCTCATTTTTGAGGGCTTATCTCAAAAAAAGTGTCAGCTACTTTTGAGGCCATATGAAGGATGAAAAAAGTTCCCAATAAATTTTTTCTTCAGTATAATCCTCAAGAGTCGTAAGTTCTCATTTCTGCCACCATATATTGTGGTTTTAGATTTTTTAAAATACTATGTCCGGCAGTTATTCAGAGAACTTATGACTGACGGGTATAATCAATATGCTGCGCAAATAAACAAAAACAGGAATTTATAATTTTTTTAATTTTTCCCTGGCAATATCAGCTTCCCTGGTTCCGGGAAATTTTTTTACCAGCTCTTTTAAAACAAGCTTTGCATTGGCATCCTCGCCAAGATTTGAAAAGGCATATCCCTGCTTCAGCATGGCCGCAGGCACCTTATTTCCCTTGGCATAATTAACAACAACTTTCTGGTACTCTAAAATCGCCTTTTCATACCACTTATCCCTGTAATAGCTGTCTGCAATCCAGAATCTGGCATTATCCGCATTATCTGAATCCGGGTATTTTTTCAAGAAAGATTCAAATAAAGTCCTGGCCTGTTCATTATTACCTCTGTCAAGCATATCTTTTGCGCTTTTATACAGGGCTTCTTCACCAGCAGCATCATTTAGCTTCACAGCCCCGGCATTATCCAGGGAGGATATAACACCGGATGCCGGATCATGCAAAGAACCGGAAGGCTCAAACCCAAGATAGTCCTCAATCCTGTTAAGGCGCTGATAGTTCTTAGAAATGGCATCATCCAGACGGGCGTAATCTGAACTTTTCCCCGCAGAAGGGGTAATTCCATGCCTGGAAAGGCGGTACTCGGATTCTTCGATTGCCCCCTTGAGCATAAGCATTTCCTGCTTTATATTGCTCATCATTACATTTACTTCAGCATATTTGACCTTCTGGGATTTTTCAAGGGCATTAAGTCTGCTTAAAATTTCAGGCAGATTCACATCAAGTGCCCTGTCATAATTTTCTTCTTTTCCCATAAATCGAGTGTTGTCCATTTCAAGGGCGGTCACACGATTTTCAAGCCGCGTGAACTCCTGGGTTTCCACACATCCTGCCAGCATAATAAAAACAAAAATACAAATAATGTTAAAACAAATAGTTCTCATATCGATACTCCGATAGAAAAAATGGCATCTTTCATTTCACCTCAAAAGCAGCTTACACTTTTTGGGATAAAATCCTCCCAAAATAACAATATTGATTTGAAAGTTGTAAACCGGTAAATAAAGGATACTCAAAAAAATGTATAAATCATAAAAAAGACATCCTTCAAAAAAGCGGAATAATCATAAAATATTGTTATTTCGCCATGAAGGATGTCTTACATAGAAACTAAAGCACCAGCCTGAATTTAGCTGGGGGATAATCAGATATCCCGCAGGTCTGGCTGGGCAGGGTCCGGCAAAAAATTTTAACGAATCACTGAATGGGCCCGTCTGTTCTTTGCCCAAGCTGTTTCGTCATGGCCAAGGGCCAGGGGTTTTTCTTCACCATAACTTATGATGCTCATCCTTGATGGAATAATCCCTAAATCAACGAGAAAACGCTTTACGGCAAGGGCACGCCTCTCACCAAGGGCAAGGTTGTACTCGGTTGTGCCCCGTTCATCGCAATGTCCCTCAATTTCAATATATACACCAGGGTGCTCTTCAAGCCAGGCTGCTTTTTCCTTCAGCAGCATCTGGGACATGGGGGTGAGTTCCGCGCTGTCATAGGCAAAATGAATATCTTGATTCTCAAACCTTCTTCGGGCTGCATTTTTTCTGTCTTCCTCAGCTTCACGAAGGGCTTGTTCTTGTAGCATTCGTTCTCCCTCAAGGGCTTTTTGCCGCTCAAGTTCGGCAGCAGCCTTTGCAGCATTTCTGGCTGCGATCTCTTCCGCACTCAGCGTCTGCGCTCCTTTGAAATCAGTTGCGATCTCTTTTTTTGCACAAGACACCGTGAACAAAAGACCAAGCATTACAGCAATAATCATTGGATTTACCATTAGTTTTTTCAACATGCTTCCTCCTGTTTTTAGTTTGTTTCATATCCTGGCCATTCATCAGCCTTACTGTTTATCAATCACAAACCTTAAGCTTTTATCTTAGATACTAAGCTAAATAGCTATGTAAAAACAATCTTAATGTTTCACTTTATAACCATTTGATATATGAATAAAATTCAATTTCAAATAGTATTAATTATGCTTAGGTACTTAATGGCCCTGGGACCAGTCAGGATCGGTCTGGGCCCCCTCAAGTTTCAGAAGGGGGCGCTGTTCTCCGCCTGCTGATGTCATAACATAAATCCTTGATACACCTTCACGTGTAGATGAAAAGGCAATTAGATTTCCGTCCGGCGACCAGGACGGATCCTCGTTATCTCCAGAGTCCTTAGTCAATTGAACAGGGTCTCCCCCGTATACTCCCATCACATAAATGTTGATACTGTTCTTAACAATACCCACATAGGCCAATTTATCTCCCTCCGGCGACCATGCAGGCGATGTGTTATAGCGTCCCTGGAATGTAAGCCTTACAACGGTTCCAGATTCAATATCCTTGATATATATCTGGGGTGTGCCCGATCTTTTAGAGACAAAGGCCATTTTTTTCCCATCCGGAGAAAAAGAAGGTGAAACATCTATCCCCCAATTGTCTGTCAATTTTTTTTGGATATCTCCTTTACCGGTCAACAGATAGATTTCCTGGTCACCGGAAAAACTTAAAGTAGCTGCCAGGGAAAAGGCGCCTGGAAACCAGTCAGGTGTGATGTTAAGGCCTTCGAGGTTTACCACTGAGCCATGGTTTTCCTTAATATTTCTTATATAAAGATCTGGTTTTCCCGCGGCATAGGAGGTATATGCGAGCCATTCACCATCTGATGACCATGATGGAGAAAGGGTAATGGTCTTTAAATTGGTAAGCTGCCTGGGATTGTGTCCGTCAAACTCACAGGCAAATATCTCTTTATTCCCGTTCACCGTTGACACAAAGGCTATACTGCTGCTGTAAATCCCCCATTTTCCTGTAAGATAATGGACAATCTCTCCGCAGAATCGATGAACCATGCGCCGGATATCCTCCTGGTGCCCGGTATATATCTTTCCAACAAGCAGGGATTCTTTAAATGTATCAAAAAGCCTCAGTTTCAGGCGCACGCTGCTGCCCTGCTGGATGATCTCTCCGGTTACAAGGAGTTCTGTTCCAATGGTAGTCCAGTTCTTGAAGTTTATATCTTTTCTTGTAACACCTTTTTCAGAAAGTTTTTCCAAAAAAGAAAGGGGGTCCATTATTTTTAAATAGCCTGTAAAATCCAGCCCGTCGCCCAGGATTTTTCTGGCTTCCTGCTCCAACAAAGCCTCTTTTTCATTTCCGGTAAGGCTTTTAAATTCAGGCACGGCAACGGGTATCTTTCTGATGAAGGGATCATTGATGCTGATATATGAGTAATCTTCACTAAATACCGGACAAATCCAAAGAAAAAATAAGATGAAAGAGGCAAGACAAAAAATGCTCAAGGCTCCCAGAGCATTCTTAAAAATTGAAGCATTTAGAATAAAAGTTGAACTATTTAAAAATGATACCTTAGATGTTAAGTTATGAATCGGCAAGGCCGGTAAAGGGCGGATTAAAATTATCTTGTTGGAAAACTGCATACAGAAAAACCCTCTCAAATATATTCAATGTCATTTTGGTATTCTTAAGTACACGGACAAAATTATTTGCATGTTTACCGGAAGCAAAGCCCTGGTAGAATTGAAATTTATCAGAAAAAATATATGTCCAGGTACTTAATTAACTGGTTTTGCTTGCAAAATCTTGAGCTGTCCCTGACGGTTTTAAAAAAATGCTATTTTAAACCAGACGGTGTAAAAATAAGCCCCACATCATAGGAATTATATCCCTTGGGAAGCGGAGAAAGCGGACTTGATTTTTTGATGGCTTTAAAGGCCGAATCATCGAGATAAGCATTGCCGGATCTTGTTTCAAATAAAATATCCCGGATTGAACCGTCTTTTAAAACTTTAATCAGAATTCTGACCTCCAGGTTGTTATCAGCCCCGGCCAGGCGTTCATTGAATACCCAGTTCTGACGGATTCTATACATAATCTCCAGGTTATAAAGATCAATATGGGATGTTGTTCCGCCTCCTATGGAACCCTTTGATGATCTTCCAGAAGGGCTTCCTCCAACTCCTCCCTGCTTAGCACTGCTGTCCACCCTTTTCTGCAGGCGGCTAAGAGCCTTGGTCAAAGTATCTTCATCTTTTTTTTTCACAGACTGTTCAATGCGCCTCTTGGCACTGGCAAGCACCTTTTCCGGTTTATAGGTTTTGCCTTTAAGGGAACTTTTTTTCTGGGGCGGCTCTTTAATTTTAGGCCTGTCTGATTTTTTTTTCAAATCAGCAGAAGGCTCTAATACGGGAATTGCAATTTCTTGTTCAACCTGGGGTTCCGGAGGAGCATCAATGATTTTTTCGACAACCGGTTCTGATTCTTTTACATCAGGCACCTCGACAAGGCTCTCATCTTCAGGCATTTCAAGGATTTCCGGTTCCGGGATGAGATCCATGGGAGTCTTTGTCACATCGACAGATAAATCAATTTCCGGTTCAGCTCCGGGGGAATCTGATTGGACCTCTGAAGCAGCCGGCAGGGAAGATGATTTTTTTCCGGGAAAGGGTGAGAAAGATACCAGATCAACCCGAATGGCAGGAGGGCGGGGAATTGAGCTTGAAAAATTTTCAATATATACCATGGCCAAAATCACCAGCAGATGCAGCAAAAAAGAGACACTATAAAATACCACAACGGATTTGCGATCAAACCCATTATCTCCACCTGTACTTTTCCGGCCTGCCGGAAACTGATGTGGTGTATCCATAGTAGTTATTTCTCGTTTTTCTCCTCAGGAAGGGTTATCATTCCAAGGCTGTCCACCCCTGCATCCTTGAGTTTTGCCATAATATTTACAACAACACCATAGGGTACGTCTTTGTCAGCCCTCAGATAAACATTTCTTTCGTCTACATTTTCAAGAATCCTCTTAAATTTTTCAGACAAAAAAGTTACATCTATAACCTGATCATTGATATACACCTTTTGATCCTTTTTGATTGATACCACAAGGTGATCCTGTTCGCTCTCAAGCGGGGCAGAAGAAACCTTGGGCAGATCAACATCCACGCCTTGAACCATCATGGGAGCAGCCACCATGAATATTATCAAAAGTACCAGCATCACATCCACAAAGGGAGTGACGTTAATGTCTGACATGAGTGGATCATTATTGTTTCCCGCCTGCATCCTTTCCCCTTATTTTTTGATTTTCTGAAGGTCTCGTTCTATGATATTTAAAAAATCAGCAGCAAAACTCTGCAGCTCAGAATCAAGCACCCTGATCCGGTCCGTAAAATAATTATAAGCCATTACTGAAGGGATGGCAACGGCAAGACCCGCGGCCGTAGCCACAAGAGCCTCTGAAATACCGGGAGCCACCACGGCAAGGCTTGCAGACCTACTCATGCCTATGCCGTGAAAGGTATTCATTATACCCCATACAGTACCGAACAATCCAATAAAGGGTGCGGTATTACCTGCTGTAGCAAGAAAAGGAGTCAATTGAACAAGCCTCCTGATCTCCACATTGATGGATCTGCGAAGGGATCTATTGACACTTCCCATAATGTGATAGCCCGTGCCTGATGCATGGGGATCCTTTTGTGTCTTTAACCCGTCACCGGCGCTGTCAAATTTTTTTATCTCCATATATCCGGTAATAAAGACCCTGGCCACGGGACTTGAGCGCAGCAGTTTAGCCTTTGAAAAGGCATCGGAAAGACTCCTGCACTGCCAGAAAATATCTGTGAAATCAACGGAATCTCTGTAGGCTTTCCGGATATACCTGTATTTAATAAAGATAATGGCCCAGGAGGTAATTGAAAAAAAGAAAAGCAGCAGCAAAACAGATTTTACCACGGGCCCTGCACTGATCAGCATATTTATAAGGGTGTTTGACTCAAGGTTCATAGTCTCATAAGCTCCAGATTTTCATAATATTCTTTTATATCAGATTCCCACAAACAGACGGTCCGTTTCTTTAACTCTTGAATATACCCGATCATGCTATATGAGCAGTGCCCTCCTGTCAAGACCTGCATAAAGCCGTTCTGACTTTTTACAGGCCAAACAAAAAAAGCCCCGGCACATTTAAGTGATGCAGGGGCTTTTTTTTAACAAATTGTACTAAGGCGGATGCATAAAACATTTTAACGCAGGATTAAATATGAAGCCATAAAAATTAATTATGATTCAGAATATCCGGTATATTAATTGATGCAGACCACCTTAAGGATAAAGCATGAGAATGCTATCTTACATCATGCCGGGCATTCCTCCACCCATTCCTCCGCCCATTCCACCTGCAGGCATTCCTCCGCCGCCGGCATTTTCTTCCGGTTTTTCCGCGATCATTGCCTCGGTAGTAAGCATAACGGAAGCTACGCTTGCAGCATTTTGAAGGGCAAAACGAACAACCTTTTTAGGATCTATAACACCAGCCAGTATAAGATCCTCATAGACATCTGTTCTTGCATTATACCCAAAAGCACCCTCACCGTCCTTAACCTTGTTGATCACAACAGAGCCTTCAACACCGGCATTATTGGCAATCTGACGCAGGGGCTCTTCAATGGCACGGGCAACAACCTTGATTCCGAGAAGTTCTTCAGGATCTCCTTCAGCATTCTGAAGCGCAGAAATTGCGCGTACAAGAGCCACGCCGCCGCCGGGAACAACACCCTCTTCAACTGCAGCGCGGGTTGCATTAAGAGCATCCTCAACCCTTGCTTTTTTCTCTTTCATCTCAGTCTCAGTTGCAGCTCCAACGCTTATAACGGCAACACCGCCGATGAGTTTTGCAAGTCTCTCCTGAAGTTTTTCCCTGTCATAATCAGATGTGGTTTCCTCAATCTGGGAGCGGATCATTTTAACACGTCCTTCAAGATCCTCTCTTGAGCCGGCGCCATCAACAATGGTGGTATTATCCTTGTCGATCACAACGGATTTTGCCTGGCCAAGGTCATTTACGCCCACATTTTCAAGTTTCAAACCAACATCTTCAGATACCACCTGACCTCCGGTGAGTACAGCAATATCCTCAAGCATGGCTTTTCTTCTATCACCAAATCCAGGTGCCTTTACGGCGGCAACATTCAAGGTGCCTCTAATCTTGTTCACAACCAGAGTGGCAAGAGCCTCACCTTCAATATCTTCCGCAACGATCATCAGGGGTTTTCCCATCCTGGCAACCTCTTCCAGCACAGGAAGAAGATCCTTCATGTTGCTGATTTTTTTGTCGCATATCAATATAAAAGGATCGGCTAATTCCGCAACCATCTTTTCCGCATTTGTCGCAAAATAGGGAGAGAGATAACCACGGTCAAACTGCATACCTTCAACAACATCCAAGGTAGTTTCCATGGCTTTTGCCTCTTCAACGGTGATAACACCTTCTTTACCGACCTTACCCATGGCTTCGGCAATAATATTACCGATGGTCTCATCATTGTTTGCTGAAATAGTACCGATCTGGGCAATTTCCTTCTGGTCCTTGGTGGGTTTGGTCATAGACTCAAGTTCTGCAACCACTTTGGAGACTGCCATGTCAATTCCGCGTTTAATTCCCATGGGATTATTTCCTGCAACAACAAGCTTCTGGCCTTCTTCATAGATGGCACGTGCAAGCACGGTTGCCGTAGTGGTACCGTCACCTGCCATATCACTTGTTTTGCTGGCAACCTCTTTAACCATCTGGGCGCCCATGTTTTCAAACTTGTCTTCAAGCTCTATTTCTTTAGCAACCGTCACACCGTCTTTTGTAACATTGGGAGAACCCCAGGATTTTTCAATAACAACATTTCTTCCTTTGGGTCCAAGGGTCACAACAACTGCATCAGCCAGAGTTCTTACACCCTTGAGCATTGCTTCGCGGGCTTTTGCATCATATTTTATTTCTTTAGCCATTTTTTATGGGTCTCCATATATATAAAATTTATGTTCAATTCAATTAATAAATTTTCAAAACTTAATTAAAAAAACGAGCTTCTACTCAATCACACCAAGAACATCATCCTGGCGCATGATAAGATAATCAATACCGTCTATTTTAACTTCGGTTCCGCCGTATTTGCTGAACAGTATACGGTCACCTACCTTTAGCTCCATGGGGATAAGGGTTCCATCTTCGCCAACACGGCCGTTACCGGCAGCAACTATTTTGCCCTCTGCCGGTTTTTCCTTGGCAGTATCTGGAATAATGATTCCGCCTTTAGTTTTTTCCGTCTCCTCAACTCTCTCAACCAGAACTCTATCCTGCAACGGTCTTAAACTCATGATAATTTTTCTCCTTAAAAATAATTTATAATTTGTTCATTTGGATTATATTAATTCCCGGCACTTTGATTTTCAAGCCCTTCAATATTTTTACAGGTGCCTGAAATTTTTTTCACCAGTCCCTTAAAAATGTTATCAGTGAATCAGGTTTAAATGGGCCAGGGCATCTAAAATAGTGCTAAAAAAACTTCTATCTGATATAATTTTTATTACTATAATTTTGATTACACTGAACCGCGGCCTGACCTGACAAGCCGTCTTCACTAAAAAAAATAAAACGGTGACGTTTAGGGAATTATTCTTTAGCTTTCACATTCGAGCAGGGAGAACAGCATTTCGGACCCGAACATGATTTATCATTTTTACTTGTTGTTTTCTGCTTATTAGTCTGGACGGAGCTGCTATCCTTGGGACTGGACGATGATCCGCCATAATCAGTAACATACCAGCCTGATCCTTTTAAATGAAATGAACTGTGTGACATAATTTTACTGAGACTTCCCCCGCACTGCCTGCATGTTTTGAGAGGTGCGTCGGACATTTTCTGGAAAGCCTCTTCAACATTACCACATTGTGAACATTCATACTCATAAATAGGCATCTTTTTTTCTCCATCTTTTTTCTATTGGGTCTTGCGTCAAAAACAAAAATATAATAGTCAGTCTTAAACCCTTGTCAAGGATTCCGCAAAAAATTTTAAGCATCCATGTCCCAGGAAAAGCCCTTTCTCCATTTTTCAAAAAAATCAAGGACAACATCCATTCCGGCAACGGAAACATCCTTTAAAATCATCCATGTTATACTGTGAACTTTTTGCTCTTCTTCCATTGCACAATCTGATTCTGAAGACGCGCTGTACATTTTTTGAAAGGTGGAAAACCTCACTATATGAACCAGTTCATGTACCGCAACATAGAGAATCAGAGGGAACAAATCCATATTTTCTTCTTTTTCATACAACTTGATAATGGCATCATCTTGAAAACATATTTTATAATAATTAAATACAGAAGAACCAAGGCCGGCATTTTTTTTCCGGCCCTCATAGCCAAGCACCTGGGCAAGGGGGCCGTCCACTCTCTCTTCATCTTTAAAATTTTTAAGAGTCAGCACATCATACCGGCTTCTAAGCCATTGGGCAGATGACATTTTAAAATAATTGCTGACAAGCTCCTCGGCAATTAAAACCGCGTCATCAACTATTTTCAACTGATCCTGGGCAAAGGTTGACTTATTCTCCATTACAGATGCTCCTGTGATATTCAAAAAAGGATGGACATCCTACAAAAAAACATGGTATGAATGCAAGATTAATCTGTTAAAAAACGATCATGCTTTTACCAGTCAATTTTTTTATAAGGGAGGTGATGTTTTGGGTAGTGTGATAAAAAAGAGAAGGAAAAAAATGCGAAAGCACAAACACAGAAAACTTCTTGCAAGAACAAGGCACCAGAGACGCAAGGGTAAATAATCTGCAAATAGTTCATAGACACATCGTAAGGGGGGAACAGATTTTTCAATCTGCTCCCTTTTTATTTGAAGGTGTAGGGGCAGAATCCATTTCTGCCCCATTTCCATACCTGTCCTGATCGTCCGGGTATCTAACCCTTGATTCATCTAATCTGAAATTTTCTTAAAATACTTCATAAATTCAGATTCAGTTGAAAGAACCATGGTAGTGTCTTTATTCATGGTATTTTTATATACATCAAGGGTCTTAATAAAAGAATAAAAATCCGGATCAACACCGTATCCGGCAGCATAGATTTCCGCTGCTTTGCCATCTGCCTCTCCCTTAATCTCCTGGGATGTTTTGTATGCTTCTGATTTAATCAGTTGAAGCTCTTTTTCCTTGTCTCCTCGGATATTACTGGCCTCTCCTCTGCCCTCGGATCGGAACTTTTCAGCAATCTGATTTCTCTCGGCAATCATCCTTCCATACACGGCATCTCTTACCTTTTCGACATAATTGATGCGTTTAATCTTTACATCAACCAACTCAATTCCAAATGGTTGGAGCTTGGGCTGGGCCTGGGCCATTATCCTGTTTGTGATCTCGGTTCTTCCCACTGTTATCTTGTACTGGGAATGTTTTTTACCATCATCGACATCGCCTAAAGTGTCAAAGGTGTCCATTGGCCGATCACTGTTGCGGACACTCTCAACCAGGCGGTAGGATGTCAAAAAATTTCGCATGGCCGGATCAATTATATCATCCAAGCGGCCGATGGCCGTCAACATGTTGTTCACCGTCTGAAAATACTTGATAGGATCAACGATCTTCCAACGCGCAAAGGTATCTACCCAGATAAAGGTCTTGTCCTTTGTGGGAACCTGGCCAGGATCTCCATCCCATTCCTGGAGATTCTTGGGAAAATAACTCGCCTTTTGTATAAAGGGAACCTTAAATTTAAGTCCTGGTGTGGTTACCGGCTCACCAACCACCTTACCGAACTGGGTAATCACAACCTGCTCTGTTTCATCCACCACATAGGCTGACGCGAACATTAAAAAACCTGCCAAAACCGCCAATGCAATGGCTACTCCTTTATATTTCATCATATCAGACACCATTTTCCTTTAATCAATTTTTCAATGCAGGCAATGAAGACAGATCTGATCCAGCTCCCATGTTTAAAAAAGGCAGCAGATTTTTTTGATCTGAATCAATTACGAATTTTCTTCCAAGCATGGGAAAAACTTCAGACATGGCTTCGAGATAAAGCCGTTTTTCCGTTACATCCTTGGCCTTAACATACTCTTGGTAAATTGAGGTAAACCTTGCCACGTCACCCAGGGCCCGGTTCACCCGGTCAAGGGCATACCCTTCGGCATCCTTTACAACCCTTCTGGCTTCACCCCTGGCCGCAGGGATGGCCTTGTTATAATCTTCCTTTGCCTTGTAAATGAGCTGCTCTTTTTCCTGAACCGCCTCATTAACCTCATTAAATGAAGGCTGTACCGGTTCCGGGACATTGGTTTTCTTCATTTCAATGGTAACGATGTGTAGTCCTGTTTCAGCCTGTATCATCTCAAGCTGAAGCCTTTCCCTGGCCGCCACAGCGATCTCCTCGCGCTTGGAGATAACCTCATTGATGCTTCTATCACCAACAACGGTACGCATGGCAGCCTCGGCCATATCCCTAAGAATGGATCGAACATCCTTGACCTTGAACAAATAGTTGTAAGGATCTGAAATACGGTATTGAACAATCCATGGAACAACCGCCACATTGAGGTCACCTGTGAGCATCAGAGCTGTCCCAATATCCGCCCTGTCGGTGGAAAAACGCGAATCATCGTAACCCTTGACCGTCTGGAAGCCGAACTCTTCCTTGTAAACCCTTTTTACCTTAACTTTTGTCACTTTTTCAATTCCCGAAGGCATTTTGAAATTGAGTCCAGGCTGACTAATACGATTATACTTTCCAAAACGCTGGATCACCCCAACTTCATCGATTTCCACAGTGAAAAAAATCGAGCTTCCAAAAAAAATAAAAAATAATACAATAATCAGAAAAATTCCACCGGGGAATTTAATATTTTTAAACCTGTTTAGCAGCTCATCCATCTGTGGGGGCATTGGAAATCCTCCTCCGCCGGCACCCCGCCTTTTTTCGTACTGCTCCTGCTTGTCTCTGAGTTTATCCCAGTCCCAGTTCATAAATTTTTTCCCATATCAATAGTTTTTAATATTAAAAAGCCACAGCATGTTACTATCTTTTAAAGATTTCAGAATACATTAATTTACCTGAACATGCAATGCTATTTCCCGTAAAATTTTCTTTGCCGTTACCAGCGCTCTGGAAATTTTTTTATTTTTACTCCCCAAGTGAACTTTTAATATATTTTCCGCTGTAAACTCATGCCCTGCGGGTGCGCTTGACCATGCTGCGTCAGGTACAAACGGGCGTCTTTGATGGGCCTCGGAAAATACCAGAACAATGGTGGTAAGAGTGACATCCATCATCTTTACGCCTGCTTTAAGGGCAAGTACCCTCAGCATTATTTTAAAGAGCATGTTTGTAGTCTCTTCCGGAAGGGGGCCGAACCTGTCGGCTAATTCCTTTTGCATGGCTGAAATCTGAGACAGCTCCGTCATCTGGGAGAGGCGCCTGTAAAGGGTCAGGCGCTGCTCGATTGACTGAACATAGTCCTCTGAAATATGGGCGGACATGGCCACGTTTATTTCAGGTTCCAGCAAAGCAGCCGCAGGATTTCCTTTAAGCGCGGACACAGCCTCATCAAGAAGCTTTAAAAACATATCATACCCTACGGCGGCAATATGCCCGGACTGGGATGCCCCAAGGGCTGAACCCGCCCCCCTGATCTGGAGATCCTTCATGGCAATCTGGAATCCTGAACCTAAATCCCGGTGTTCCATGAGTGCGCCAAGGCGTTTTTTCGCATCCCTTGTCAACCTGTTCTCATCTGGAACAAACAGATAGGCAAAGGCCTGATCTTCTCCCCGCCCTATACGGCCCCGAAGCTGGTAAATCTGGGACAGGCCAAATCGGTCTGCCCTGTTGATGATCATGGTGTTGGCAGAGGGGATATCCAGCCCGGACTCCACAATGGTTGTACAGACAAGCATGTCGATATCTCGATTGACAAACTGAAGCATAGCCTTTTCAAGCTGGCTCTCGGACAGCCTGCCGTGGGCGACCCCTATCCTCACCTGGGGAACCAGTTTCTGAAGTTTTTCCGACATCTTGAAAATGGTTTTGATTTCATTGTGTATAAAAAATATCTGCCCCGCCCTTGCAAGTTCCCTGCGGATGGCCTCGGCGGCAACTGCATCGTCATACTCGGAAATATAGGATACAATGGCCTGGCGGTCTGCGGGCGGAGTTGTCATAACACTTATATCCCGCATCCCGGTTAAAGACATGTGAAGGGTTCTTGGAATGGGTGTGGCAGTCAATGCCAGCACATCAACGGTGGCTCTTTTTTTCTTCAGTGCTTCCTTATGGCGCACCCCGAAACGCTGCTCTTCGTCTATGACGATTAACCCCAGGGACTTAAACGAGACATCCTTTTGTAAAAGCCTGTGAGTGCCGATTACCACATCGATCTTACCGGTTTCAAGCCCGTTTAATATATTTTTTTGTTCTTTGGGAGTTCTAAACCTGGAAAAAGCCTCAACTATAACCGGGTAATCTTTAAATCTCCCGCAAAAGGTCTGAAGGTGCTGTTCGGCCAGGATGGTTGTGGGCACAACAACTGCTGCCTGCTTTCCATCCTTCACGGCTTTAAACACGGCACGCACAGCCACTTCGGTTTTTCCATATCCCACGTCTCCGCACACCAGTCTATCCATGGGCATTTCAGATTCCATATCAGCAAGCACATCATCTATGGCCCTTTGCTGGTCAGGGGTTTCATCATAGGAAAAGGAGTCTTCAAAATCATCATAATAGGTATCACCAGGGCTGAAGGCATGGCCCTTATTGACCCTGCGCCGGGCATAGATATTCAACAGATCACCTGCCATTTTCTCCACCTCTTTTTTAGCCCTGGCTCTGGCTTTACTGAAGGTCTTACCCCCCATTTTATCCAGAAGAGGAGTATATCCTTCAACCCCAACATATTTTTCGATCATCTCCATGCGGTCAACGGGAAGATAAAGACGATCATCATCCCGGTAGGAGATGAGAATAAAATCTCCAGATATGCCGTCTATCTCAATTGTTGCAAGACCCTCATAAAGCCCTAATCCATGCTCAACATGAACTACCACATCTCCTTTCTTAAGCTCTTCCGGAGTGATAAAGCTCTCTTTAATTCTTTTTTTAACTTTTTTCCTGGATATTCTTCTAAGGCCGAAAATCTCCTGATCCGTAATCAGGGCAATCTCAGACTCGGGAAAAACAAAACCAGAAGACAGATTTCCCGGAATATAGTACATGCCGGCAGGAGACCGGCAAAGCTCATTAAATCCATCCAACCTGATAAGTTCAATTCCATAGGGCCGCATCAGGGAGGCCAGTCTGTGGGCCTGGACATTGCTGCCGCACAGGGCCGCGGCCTTTATGCCGGATTCCTTTTTATCAATAAACCAGTCTGCCAGGGGCTGCAAGATATGCTCTTTTGCCCCTTCGGTCTTGATTCTGGAGGATATTGCGGCATTATTCTGAAAAGAGGTATTAATAACCTTTTTCCCGGGAATTTCGGTTTGAAGCTCAAGGGGTTTGTTCAAATCAAATTCCTTAACCCGAATGCAGGGATGTTTATCCGCATTTTTCTCAATCTGATCCCACTTGATATAAATAGTATCAGGGCTGACGCAAAGACGCCTGTCTTCCAGCGCGTTCTCATAATTTTCAAGGGCAGCCCCATAAAATACCCCGGCCTGATCCCTTAGTGAATCAGGCCGGTCCAGGACAATAAAAGCATCTTCCGGCACATAGTCAAAAAAAACACTCAGCTCAGGATAAACAATGGAGAGCATGCTTTCCATCCCGGGAAACCGCCCTTCATTTTTTATCTTTTCAACACAGTCCCGGATTCTTGATGTATCAACCCCGGCTCCTGCTCCGGCCTGTCTCAATCGTCCCAGTATATTGGGAATCTCCCCTTTTTTAAGCACGGCCTCGCTGGAGGGTATGATAACGGCCTCTTCCATTTCGGCAATCCCCCTCTGGCTGACCGGAGAAAAATGGCGCAGGGATTCCACATAATCCCCGAAAAGCTCAATTCTAACCGGGCTATCATAGTTAGGGGAAAAAATATCAAGTATCCCCCCCCGCACCGAATAGTCACCAGGTTCTTCAACTAAGGAAGCACGCTGATACCCTCCGGAACCGAGTTTTGCGATGAGCAGATCCCGATCAATTTCTTCGCCATTGATAACAAGATCAATATGTTCCGTGATAGTTGTTTTAGGGATAACCTTCTGCATAAGTGTATTTATGCAGGTAACTACAATCTTATTTCTCCGATGTTCCATGAGTTCATAGAGAACCGCCAGCCTTTTTGCCGATGTTTCACTGTGATAGGATAAAGATTTATAGGGCAGGATATGGTATCCTGGAAAATACACCATGGAGTTATGGCTGTCCAACATAAAAAAAGATAAATCCTCCATAAAGCGCAGCACATCTTTATGGGCTGGTAGAACAACAACAATGGATTTATTCATTTTTTGAAACAGCTCGGCTGTCATATAGGCTTTTTCAGAACCTTGAAGGCCGGTCAGTTCAAGGGAGGGATTTTCCGTATTTAAAAGATTAAATAAATTTATTATCATTTTTTTCTTGATTTTGAAGTTCATAAGCATTAAAGGTAATCAAATTCCAGCAAGGCCGACGTAACTCAGTTGGTAGAGTAGCTGATTCGTAATCAGCAAGTCAGCAGTTCGACTCTGCTCGTCGGCTCCAGTAAATTCAAGCCTGTCAAGCATTTCAGCTTGCCAGGCTTTTTTCCTTTCCCTTCAAAACCCTTTATTTTGGCGTTTTTGGTGCGCAAAATGCATACCGTTTGCATACCGCTTGTACCGCATATAGCAAGCCCTTATAAATATTGCAACCATGGACTGCATACCTGATATGCAATTATTCAATAACCGTGGGTGATGAGGTGGGGGTTCTAATGATTAATCCTCCCCTGCAGCCCGATAACACTCCCAGCTCAACTGAGTAGTAAGTGCCCACCGAATTACCATAATTCCGGTACGTTTCAACGGCCTTTGCCAAAACGGGGATGATGCTGTATTTTTTTTAAGACACTGGATCAGTTCTTTGTCGGCTAATTCCTTTGGTTCCTGATCTCTGTACCGGAGATCATGCACATCTCAGCAATCATTCCAGCCCTGAGACATCCACCTGGGGATTTTAAATAGCTTTGCTATCCCATGATCTGCCCCACAACCAGCCATTATTCAGGCCAGCCCGTTGTAATATCTGTGTCAGGTTCCTGTGCAATTAATTCAGCCAAGACCCGTTCATGGCTGAAACACGCCTGAACATGTTCAGCGACAAAACCTGCAATAGCAGTTATTTCAGCGGCTCCTATTTTCACCCATCCGTTCTCTCCTTTCCAGTCAATTTTAATGTCTGGATTTATGAGTGAAGCTGAATAAGCTCCTGTAATTAATGCTTGTGATTCTCTGTCTGTATGGATTTTTGTCCCGTTTTGTAACGTTATTCCTGCCGTTTCCCTCTCAAAACGTACGGCAGCAAGAGCTTCTTTTTTTTTATCAACAATATCCGGACTATCATTAACAGTCCATTTCTGAGATGTTTCATCCCAAATAGCTACTTCCCAAGGCTCCACATCGGGACAACTATCGAGTTTAGCTTTTTCCGTGTCAAACATATCAATATATGTTTGGATCTCTGATATATCAGATAATTCTAAATTTTCAGTACCATCGTTGTATTCAATATGACCAACATCATCATCCCATTGGACTGCATGAATTTCTTTTGGCATTGGAAAATCGAATTTTAAAACAACTTCATCTTTCACCATCTTTTGATCATCCGGTATAACCACCAATCTCATTCTCTCACCTCCACGGTACTTCCTGGCAATTGTTGCGCCATGTTTATCGCTATTTGACCCTGCTCAACCATCTCATTCCTAAAACTTTCCACTGCTGCCCCTGTTTGCCGTTGTTGTTGTGATGATTCCACAAGTAGTATGGGCAGCCATTCCACAGCGCATCCATACTGATCTATTTGTTGCCCTGTCTGGGGGTTCGTACCTATAATTTTGATATACCATTGACACTTATATTCTAAACATTTTTTTTTAAATAATGGGCACTTTTTATTTTTATCAAACATTTTTAATCCTTTGTGGCTACAATTACATCATAATATTTTAGGTTTAAAGATAAGTATGTGTGTGCGCTGAGTCGCCGCCAGCGCCTTGAATGATCGCTCCACAGCCTGCCCCACATTGTAATCCCATCCAGGATCAGCGCCCTTAGGTATCTTGTGGACATTGCCGTTTCTGTCAGTCCAGTCGTAGTATTCCACATCAGGAGCTTTATCCAGGTTTTTACCTTCCCTGTCCATGTCTCTCTGGCTCATGGTGACCACCCGGCACTTGCAGCCAAACCCACTCGGCGGATAATGAGTTGACCAGAACGGGTCATCATGGCGGAGAACCATACCGTCAAGAGCGACATGTTCCGGTCTCGGCCTCTTACTGTTCCCGTGCCTGTACTGCCAGAACGGCCTCATTGCCGTAACATCCGGGTCTGTCATCTGCTGATACCTGCCTGCCAGATAAGCCGTGCGCAAATTAGTGTCATAAATAACCCGTGTCCTCCAATTGCGGCCGCCTATTTGCCGTCATGATAACTATTTGCTATAAAAAGGAAATGCAGACACCTTTAAGTATGGCACTCGATTATTTTTTAAGGACAACAAGGGGAATGACTCAAACAAAATTGGGACAGGCCATAGGGAAGTCACAACCATATATTTCAGACCTTAAAAAAGGAGATAGGGACGGGACGATAGAGACCTGGACTGCTATTGCCGAACAGTTCAAAAAATCATTCAAAGAGTTTTATGATTTTGGGGAAAACTTATCTCCGCCACAACTCTCTGCCCCCATCATCCCATCCACCCCCCAGCCCCAACCCTGCCCCACCTGTGCGCACATCCATGACGAAATAATAAAAAAGCATTTTGACATTGTAACTAAGTTCCGAAATAAGGAATTAGCTGCAAAAATAAATGAATTGATGGTAAGATTGGAGGAACTGGAAGGAGACGCATCATTGGAAATGTTGAAGCGTCAAATTGAATTTACAGTTAAGGAGGCCGAGGCTAAGGCAAATAAAAAAAACGGCACGAACGGGAGCCTGGAAAGTTAATCCCATTCATGAGGAGGTAAGTTTGCTCTCTGAAAATATCTTGGTTTTTGCAAATAGGAATTATAATGTTTCAAGTATTAAAATCTATTCAGAGCAGTATAGCCTTAATCAACGAACACGCGGAAGCTAAGGCGTTCAGCAAGATCAAAGCTGAAATCGCCTTGCTCTATGAGTCTTTGTTTAAGTTCCAGACGCTGGCACTGGAGCTTCAGGAGAAACAGCATATGATGAAGGCAGAAATAATAAAATGCAAAGACTGGAAGAACAAGACCGTACCAAATTATATTCTTACCGAAATCACTGACGGTGTTTTTGTGTACGTGTTCAAGCCTGTCTGTGAAAGCACTGAGCCGAAACACTACCTTTGTGTAAACTGCTTTCAAAAGCATCGAAAATCTATACTTCAACGCACCCGGCGGGATGGACTGGGCGTTCATTTTCACTGCCCTGAATGTGGCAACAGCATTGTTGACCACTCCCAGGCTGAAACTTATATCCCACCTGCTGTAATCGGGATTAAACCCGAACGAAGCCGATTTTAATTTGTTAATATCTGGCATTTATTTCCCTTTTCAATATATTTTATTGTAACAAAGATACAACACAATGCAACATATTACAACATCAACACGGCAAGCTGATCCAGTTTCCGGGGATAGGGTGAAAAAAGGAGGATATATGAAATTTACAATGAACTATTGGCAGGACGACGGCTGGTTCGTAGGAACCGTCAAAGAAATACCCGGAGTGTTCAGCCAGGGTGAGACTTTGGAAGAATTGATTGAGAATATCCAGGATGCTTATAAACTGATTATGGAGGAAAAGGCGGAGTTTCATCCTGGTGAGGTACTAACAACACAGATAGACCTGATTGTTGCATGAAACGCCGGAAGTTTATTAAAAAGCTCATTGCCCAGGGATGCTATCTAAAACGGCATGGAGGAAGGCATGATCTTTATGTGAACCCTCAAACCGGGAAGGCCACACCTGTACCTCGTCATAATGAAATCAAGGAGAGCCTTTGTAAGTTAATTATGCGCCAACTGGGGATAGGGTGAAATCTTGTCAAGGACAAAATTCCTTGACACCCATTTCTAAATTATGCCATTATTGATCGTCACGTAATCTTCCGAGCCCCTCCTATTAGGGAGGCTCGATGCAGTATCACAATGTAAAAAATAAAACCCGTACCTGGTGTAAAACCCGGGGCGGGTTTTTTGCGTTTTGGCCTCCATCTTTTTCGCCCTGTCCCCCTCCTTCTCCCCGTGATCCCGACCACGGGGCAAAAGCTGACCCTCGAAAATCAAGTTTGATAGGGATACATCATTGGAGAAAACGAGTGAATCTGACATGCAAGCATTAGAAATAGAATATCTGGCAACCAAAATAGCTGAAAAAATAACAGCACAACCCCGGTGGCTGAAATTATCGGCTGCCGCCAAATATTCAGGATATGGTATAGCTCGGCTTAGACAATTAGCCTTAGATGGTTTAATACGTGGATACAAAGACCCAGATTCGACCAGGGGAGACTGGATATTTGACAGAGAAAGCATCGATGAATATCGTCTTGCCCCGTGTTTCCAAGGCGAACAAAAAGCCGTTGACATACTCAGGAGTTTATAGCATACCATGGATATGAGATTATACACCAAGCGCGGCATTTATTATGTAGAATTCAGCAGGGGCAAAGCAAGGTCATTGGGTACCCGTGACAAGAGAGCCGCGCAGGTAGAGTTCAATAAAATAAAAAAATTATATCTTCAAGGAAAAATACTGAAACTTGCTACAAATAAAATTTCCTTGGGAGAGTTTAAAAAGCGGTATCTTGCCGACCCAGATCGTCGAGATTTGTCTCCGGCCACCCACCGAGCAGATGAACTGGCATTGAGAATGTTTCAAGATGTAGTTGGAGACCTTTCTCTTGACAGCATCAGGAAAAATCATATTACAGAATTCAAAACCGCTTGTAGTGCCAGGGGAGTCGCTCCCACATCAATCAACTCATATTTGCGACATATTCGAGCCGCCTTGAATTATGCTCATGCGAATGAATTCATGACAGAACAACCGCCACAAATTAAGTATATGAAAATAGGGAAAAGGCTCCCCAGGATAATATCCGTGGAGGATATGGAAGCCATCAGGACCATGGCGGCGGAAACAAAGCCTGAGATGTCACGAATCATTGAGTTTGCTATTTTTACTGGTGTCCGTAGGGCTGAGATTGTAGCGGCCAAGTATGAACACGTTCATGGGGGGGATACTATCACGATTTACGGGAAAGGGAATAAAGAACGCCTGGTGCCACTTGTTGCCCCCGCCAAGGCAGTTATGGGAAAACAGGATATAGGAAAAATATTTTCATATAGACACGTCTCTACCATCTCAAATTATTACCGACAAATTACCAGGGCCGCGGGTGTTGAGTCCAGATTTCACGACCTTCGGCATTATGTAGAGTTAGATATAATGGGGAGTCAGCATTGATAATCCAACTGTTGCGGGTGATTTATCTAAAAACAATCCCCATTATAATTGATCCTAATTACACAATGAGCTCAGCCATTTCATCAAATTACCATCTTCTTCCCACTTCGGAACTGTCTCCGGCACCAGATTTACATAGGCTTTCTCAATTGCTTTTCGTTTCATCTCACTGTCTGCCCTAGCATAAATTTCCGTCGTAGAACAGTCAACATGACCTAAAAAATCACGGATGTAAATCAAATTAACACCGGATTGAAGTAAGAGCATCGCCTTGGAATGTCTGAGTACATGGGGTGTTACTGGAAAATCAACATTGAAACCAACATCATCGTTTGCTTTCTCAACATATTTATTCAAGATATAAGAAATACCCCATCGTGACAGTGGTTGCTTCTTCTGGTTTACAAACAGGTAATTATCACCCTTGGAGATCCCAGGATTATATTTTTTAATTTCAAGATATGAACTAAGAATCTCAGATGTTTTGCACATGATCGGTACTTGTCGAGTTTTGCTACCCTTACCGTACAATCTTATGACGGCTGGGGATGATAAGCGCACATCCTTTACTTTAATATTTATCAATTCCTGAACTCTGGAACCCGTATAGTAGAGCACCGACAGAAGTGTGGCATTCCGGAATCCCTCAATTGTAGACGTATCAGGTTGGGTGAGGAGGATTTCCAATTCGTGACCAGTTAGATAGGCGACTAACGTTCGGGGGTGTTTCTTGTTCGGTATTGAAAGTATTTTTTTAAATTCAAACAAATTTTCTGGATATTCTTTCTGTACATAGTGAACAAATGAATGAATTACAGCAAGTCGCTGGTTACGAGTTGAGATGGAACATTTTCGTTCTGTTTCAAGCCAATCAAGAAAGTGGAGGATGAGCTCTTTCGACAGATCACTTGCCTTGATTTTTTCTGGCTTAATTGATTTAACTGAGTCGCAGAATATCAATAGCAGCTTAAAGACGTCGCGGTAAGACGCAATTGTGTGTGTACTGGCGTTTTTTTGCCCGGGTAGATACTTTGACAGGAAATCAGAGAGGTATTTAGGGAAATTATTATCCTTCATTTACTGACCCTCCTTCCGGTATAACGTGCCCGAAGCCTGCCTCTAATCTGTTGATAATATCAGGATACAAATCAGCAGTTAAGCGGAGATAGTACTGCGTGCCTCTGAAATCAGAGTGGCCCATGTATGCTGCCAGATAGGGTAATAGATTGCTTAATTCTTCACCCGCAAGCACCCATTTTTTCAAGCATTTGACCGCGTAGTTGTGTCTAAAATCATGCACTCTCGGGCCAGCATCAGTATGAGGGATATTGGCACATTGTAAGTATTGGCGGAAACGACGATACACTGTGCTTTGGTCCATCTTGCCTTTTCTGGGCGACTGAAACAAGTAAGCTGCATCTTGAGAGTATTTATGAAAGACCTTCATAAATTTGTCTATCCTGTTGGTAAGACTTGGCGCAAGCGGGATCAGTCGATCCTTATTGTTTTTGGCATGATATACGCTCAGAACACCATTGATCCCGTCAAAAATCTTTAAGCATTATATTTAACGCTTCAGACACTCTCATGCCAGTTCCATAGAGCAGGCGGAAAAGAACCGGGTCAACCATGTGTCTATTTGTATAAAATGAATCCTCCCAGGCATCAACGGCGGTAAAAATATGCCTCATTTCTTTTTCTGTAAAAATATAGGGAATATGGGAACATTTTTTAACAGGTGCTGATTTTATTTTTGCAACGTATACTTCCCGGTACCCCTGTCGAATCAAAAACAATGCAAAATCCCGCAACAGACATTCTTTCAAATAGTGAGTCGACGGCTGTTACTGCGGTGAATATATGAAGTCATCCACCATGGATTTTGTTATACGTATTCCTGTATATCCATTTCTGTCAAAATAGTTGTCAAAACGGAGAAGTAATTTTTCCTGATTACCGTACTTATAACCCGTCATCCTTTTTTCATTAAGGAAGGAAGTCATCATGCCAGATAAATCACTGTACCATTGATAAATTTCTGTCATAACTAAAACACCTCCTCAGGATCCAAGACACACTTTCTCAATCCGTCAAGATCAATCTTAAGATAAATGCTGGTGGTATTAATGTTTGTGTGCCCTATAACTTCTGAAATAACTGGAAGAGGGGTTTTGGCTTCCAACATGTTTCTGGCAAGCGTGCTTCTCAAGGAATGCAGTCCACAATGTACACCGGTAGGCGGAATAATGCCTGCAACTTGCATGTATCTTTGTAATTCACTGTAGAAACTCTGATTTTCCCCAAAAGAATCAAAGGGAGCACGATGTCGAACAAAAAGTCTATTGCATGCTGTTTGAGGCCGACCATTTTTCAAATAGTCAATAATAGCCCACCCAATGTCATCAAGGAGTGGCAACTCCAGTGCTTGTCCTGTTTTTCGTACACTCAGTGCAATTATTTTTTTGTTCCAATTTAGATTTGACAGCCTCATGTTGCGGATATCACTGACTCTGAGACCAAGATGCGCTACTATAAGAAGAATGGCATAATCCCGCTTACCCTTAGCAGAATTTCGGTCAATTGATGCCAGTAATTTTTTTACGTCATCTGTTTTCCATGCATGAGGAATAAACGCATTGCGAAGAATTCTTACATGCGGCAGTGATGCCGTAAGATTTGTTTTTATGATATTCATATCTTGCAAAAATGTGAAATAATTCCTCAACACAGAAAGGACAGTAGAAACATATCTGGGCTTGCATTCGGCGAATGTCGCCAGAAATTCTGTTAAATGGGATGCTGTAATATCATCTGAGGATTTAATTTTTTTTTATGTAAAAAGCTAAGCAATCGATTGACAATATTGTTGTTGCATACAATGGTTGCATCCGCATAATTTCGTTCACGGTATTCTTTTTGAAATAACTGATATTCAGACTTAAACGCAGGAGGACATTGAAACGGCTTGATTTTAGAGCGCATGAAAAAAGATAAATCCCCATTATCCAGGTAATAAAACAGGTTTTGCAGCGGTTTGAGAGCAGTATTAATTTTTCGATTGCCTCGCCCCCAAAATCCATCCATAGTCACACCGGTTCTTTCCTTAATGTAGGCCAGACCAACATGTTCCTCCATTTTGGTATAATGATTTTTCTCCATGAACTTTATCAGGGAATTAAGAATTCCTCGATGTACCTTAATAGTTGAATCAGCATATTCACGTTCTGCCATAATGCGCAATACGGAATTTATTGCCTCTCTGGTTTCATGTAATTGATTCATAAAAACATCCTCCTTTCTTGTTTTAAGATAGGATGAGTATGCTTTATTATGGGGAGTGTTTCAAGGGTTTACACCCAATTGGTGGTATTCAGGCAGCTTTTCTCCCCATTATATCTGACTCTACATAATGCCTTTTGCCATGAATTTGTTTCTCTCACATTTGAAGGAGATAAGCTTTACACCATAGTCGGTAGACGCACCGATCCTATGGATTCAGAGGGCTGGGCGCCCACCCAAAATTCTTCCCAAGGGTGTAAAGGTACTCGTAAAAAATAAGGAAAATCAAAAAAACAAGAAAGGCCCCAAATACCAAGCTCCTCATAGGGAACATCCTGATACGGCTCAAGGTCTGCCGGACTCTGAAATTCATGCAAACCACATAGAAGCCAAAAATGCTGATAATAAGGAGGAACAGCACTTTCAAGAGAAGAACAAACACCTACGCCAAGACAAAAAAAACTTGCAAAGAACATTGGATGTTCATAAAGTCATACGCAATTTTGTTCATCCACATTGGATGACAAAAGAAGTTCCTGCCGTCTCCCTGGGGATTCTTTCAAATTTTTTTACTCTCGAAGGTATTCTAACCATGCAGAAAGCTGCCTGAGATTAGCGACAACTTGGCGACTATAGTAACATGTGAAGGCTGCTGGAATGATGGGAGCCCAGTGCCCGTTGAACTTGCAAAATATTAATATCAAAAGGAGGAAATCGGCACTGGGCTCGCACTATTCCAGCATACAACCCATTGTATTTCGAGAGTGTTAAAAATCACAATATATTGTGGTTTTTTGACACGTTGGAACGGTGTGAGCCCAGTACCGCATCTTTCATATCACCTTAAAAGTAGTTTACACTTTTTGGGATGAAATGCCTGAGAAACAAGAATACCGGCACGGAAAGCATAAACCGGGAAATGAAGGATATCTAAAAACTCAAAGTTTTTTCAAGTTCGTCCACGGAAAAATCCCATTCGGTATTATGGGGCGGGAACTTGACATCAAACATATCGGGAAGCTGGTCATCAAGCTTTGTAAATCCTGCCCTTTTGTTGAACTCCTTCTCATCATTGAGAATTGATTTCCCCAGGGCTACCACATCATCTGGAGTGAGACTGAGTCCGTATTGCGCGTTGATAAGATCCACGATGGTCTGAACACCGTCTTCATTGTCAAGTACGGCAAAGGCTACAAACAGGCAAAGGCCTGCTGCATCAATGGCGGCAGTGGCAATCTGGAGATTCTGGGACAATTCAATATTTCCCTCTTTTTTAAGAGGATCAATGTCTCCTCCAACCTTCAGGATATTGGCTGTTACCCCGTATCCTGCTGTGTGATCAGCTCCCATGGGGCTGGTGGCATAGGTGACACCCACGCCCTTGACCGCCCTTGGATCATAGGCTGGAAGTGCCTGGCGTTTAACAACCGGGACTCTGTCCACCCCCAGCGCATCACCGGTAAAGGCGGCTCCGTTACCCAGGATCTTGCCGGTACCAGTTCCCTTGGCAACTTCTTTTACCAGTTCTATGGATGCCTTGCCGTCCCCCCATTCAAGGAGTCCTCCCTCCATGGCCACACCAAGGGCCACACCCGTATCTATGGTATCAAGGCCGATATCATCACACAGCCTGTCCAGCATGGCAATATCATCCAGATCACGGATGGTTGTATGGGCACCAAAGGCCCACAGGGTCTCATACTCAAACCCGGAGGTTAGCTGATTGCCGTCCTTATCGTTGTAAACCTGGGAACACTTGATAATACATCCTGGATGACATCCTTCAGATACAATGCCTCCCCTGGCCTCAATATTTTCCACCATCTTTTCACCGCTGATGTCCTGGGCATGTTCAAAACGGCCTGTGGTGAAGTTTCTGGTGGGCAGAGCCCCGGCCTCGTTGATGACGTTTACCAGCACGGCGGTGCCGAGTCCCGGCAGCCCCTGGCCCGTTACCGGATGTTCTTTGAGCATTTCAAGCCACCGTTTGCTGGCGGCCTTAAAGGCCTCGGGATCCGCCATGGTGAGCCGGTCGCATCCCTTGTCATCCACAACAATGGCCTTTATTTTTTTTGAACCCATTACAGCACCCAGGCCGCCCCGGCCCACGGCACGTCCCGGTCTTCCCTTGGGATCTGCCTGCTGGATGCTGGCCGCTTTAAGTCGCTGCTCTCCTGCCTGGCCTATGCTCATGATTCCTGTATTTTTACCGTATTTTTCCCAGAGTTTTTCCATGATCTCATAGTTGCCCATGCCGACATATTCATCGGCGGGCAGGATTTCCACGGAATCCTTTTTAATCACGATTATGCTGTAGCTATCATCGATGGGCTTTTCTTCCAGTACCAGGGCATTGATACCCAGCCTTGCCAGTTTCTGGGAGACCAGGCCCCCGGAGTTGCTCTCTTTTATCCCTCCGGTAAGGGGGGATTTAGCGCCCACGGAAAGCCGTCCGGAGTTGGCGGCAGGTGAGCCGGACAAAAGACCCGGGGCAATGACAAGCTTGTTGGATGCGCTTAGAGGATGGCAGGCACCAGGCACCTCATTTAGGATCATTTTTGACGTAAGAGCCCTTCCTCCCAAGCCTGCCAGGCTTTCCGAGGGATCTTCAAATGTATATGTTTTTTCTTTTGTATTTATTCTGAGAATCCTGGACATGTTATCTCCTTTTTTTTCTGCCTCTTTTTTTGCTTCTGCCGGGAGGTGCCATTTTCACAAGTTTAGGCTCGAACCTGGCAATAATGGTAACAAGGTCTTTTTGATATTCCATGACACGGTCAATATCCTTATATGCCATGGGTATTTCATCGATTCCCGCTGAAATAAGAGTTATTCCCTTTTCCCTTAGCAGAGTTTCAATATCCTTCCAGTGAAATTTTTTCTTTGCCGCATTACGGCTCATTTTTCTGCCGGCTCCATGGGCTGCTGAATTAAGGCTCTCATCATTTCCAAGCCCTTGAACCACATATGCCGAAGATGCCATGGAACCGGGTATAATTCCCGTCACTCCCTTTTCAGCCGGAGTTGCTCCTTTACGGTGAACTATCACCTCCCTATGACCACACTGCATTTTCCATGCAAAGTTGTGATGATTCTCAATGGTGAGGATGGAAACAGCACCAAGGGCTCCCAGCACGCTTTCATGGATAATCTCATGGTTTGCAGCAGAATATCTGCCCATGAGGGTCATTGCCTTCCAGTATTCCTTTCCCTCAGACCCATTCAGGTCAAGCCAGGAAAGATTATTTAAGTGTTTGGGAAGTTCTGGATGAAGTCTTTTTGCAAGGGAACTGTAATGATCGGCAATGGAGGCACCGGTTCCCCTGCTGCCGCTGTGGGTCAACAATGAGAGATACTCGCCTTTTTTAAGCCCTAATTCATCTTTTTGGAGAATCAGCTTTCCAAACTCGGCAAAATGATTGCCTGCCCCGCTGGTTCCAAGCTGCTGCCACGCCTTGTCTTTAAGATCCTGGGTGAGCCTGCAAAAGGACCAGTCCTCATCCATAACCAGGTGGTTTTTAGGCTTTGAAAATGTCTCCCCTACACCGAAGCAGGTTTCCCTTTCCAGCGCTATTTTGAATCTGCCCCGATTTTCTTCGTATTCTTCAAATGGAAGATCAAGGACGCTCATACACATGCGGCAGGCAATATCAACGCCTACGGCATAGGGGATAACTGCATTCCTGACGGCCAGAACACCGCCGATGGGGAGGCCGTACCCTTTGTGGGCATCGGGCATGAGGGCCCCCCGTAAAGATATGGGAAGGGAACAGGCATCTTCCATCTGAGACAACGCCGCAGGGTCGATACCCTTGCCCCATACTTTAAAGGGGGCTGATTTTTGATGTCCTTTTTGTGCCATGCTAAAAGCCCGGAATTGTGAAAAATCAAACCATAAGAAACCACAACAAACACTTTTAAGGCATTATAAAAGAGAAAAAAAAATCTGTAAAGCTATTATTTCATGGACTCATCCCCGATTAAGGATCAGGACAATGATGTTGGGGCGAAAAATTAAAATGCTCCAAAATCATTTATTGTCAGATGGGAGTCCTGAAGTTCGAGATCAAACCAGTATTTTGTACCAATATCAATGCAGGGTATGTGCAGAATATTTGAACTGCCGTCAAATGATGCGCAATTTGAATCAGCCATATCCTTCTGGGTGTATTGATTTTTGTTCCAGTCTATCCAGTCCAGAAGCCGGCTTATTCTGGTATAAACACCGTAATACCCGGGTCTGGCACATCCTTCACCCCAGGCGGTAATGCCTGCCAGCTTCCAGGTGTTGTCCTCAAATATCATTATGGGACCGCCGCTGTCTCCGGAACAGGAGTCAACGCCTCCTTCGGAATAACCCGCGCACAGTTCATATTCGGTAATAATCCCGTCGTAAACATCATTGCATTCGTCATGGGAGACGATGGGCACATCTGCCTGCATGAGATCATGGGGAAACTGTGTACCGTTGGGCCGGAGGGATCCCCATCCGATTATGGTTCCCATTACCCCTTCCAGGGAATCTGATCCCTGATACAGCTCAATGGGGTCAAAGGCTGCTTCTGATTCAAGTTCAATCAAAGCCAGGTCAGGCACGGCCGTGCCGTTGCTGTTAAAGTATTCTGGATGAATGTAGACTTTGCTTACTCCTATGCGCGTTCCTTTGTCCGACAGGTCGGTGACTCCAAGAAGAATTTCAAAGGGAGGCTCTGTCACGCAATGGGCAGCAGTAAGTACCCATTTGGGTCCGATAAGTACACCGCCACAAAACAGATTTAGATAATTATCAGGTCCGTCAACCAGGCCGACCATCCATGGCCATGCACCAGAGGATGCTTTTTCACCGTTGATGATTTTTTGACTGGGTGTTTTATCAATATTTTGCTCAGCATTTGCAATTAAGCAAGATAGAAAAAAGGTGATGGTGCAACAGATAGTAAAGGTAAGATTTTTTATCATATTAAGCTCTTATAGTACCCTCTTTTCGCTTGTTTTTATTAAAGTATTGATATTATTAAATAAAAAATTTGAAAAAAATCTGATATCACAAAAACAAATACTGTCACACAATATCCAACAGATTGTGATAAAAAATATCCTGTGTCAATATTTTTTTATATTAAAATCTATGCAACCTCCTTGTTTTAAAAAGATTTTCATATAACATCCATGCCCTCTCAGGCACAACGAAGGGTGAAACGTAGGTGCGGATTCTATATCCGCCCTGACATATCATGGCAAATATGGAAACGGGGCAAAAATAGATTCTGCCCCTACACATTCATATAAACGGCCATGGGCCGACCAGGGTTTTGAGCCGGTTCTGCCCACAACGAAGCATGAAATTCATCCGTCGTTTACGGAGACTTTCATATAAACCGGCATGGCCGGAGCATATTTTTTACCCGGCCACAACGAAAATTGAAAGTCTTTAAAAAACAATCCCTTACGGAGACTTTCATATAAACCGGCATGGCCGGAGCATATTTTTTACCCGGCCACAACGAAGATTGAAAGTCTTTAAAAAACAATCCTTTACGGAGACTTTCATATAAACCGGCATGGCCGGAGCATATTTTTTACCCGGCCACAACGAAGATTGAAAGTCTTTAAAAAACAATCTCTTACGGAGACTTTCATATAAACACCCATGATGGCACAGTCATCACAACGATGAATGAAAGTCTTTAATTAAGGGTAGTGCTAAATATGTAGTGGCTTGGCAGTCTAACACTCTTTATTTATAGATACTCGATACATACTCCACCACTATCAGTTATGGACTACCAAATTAAGATTGTCAATCAAACGCTGTCGATTCCAAAAAAGGTTATTCTTGGTTGTTCAGCTTGACAGATCGACGTACTACAAGTACAACTGTACTTATGAAAATTATAGCAGATACAAATATATTTTTGGCCTATACAAATGAAAGTTTATACATATTCAGAAGCTCGCCAAAAGCTTAACTATATTCAGGACAATCCTTTAAAAATGGAAACATTAATTCAAAAATTATCAACCGGTAATAAAGGATGCCAAAGTTATTACATGCTTTTTAGCAAATTTTTTTTGAGGACCAACAAATTCAACAAGTTATGCAAAAATAAAAGAGTTGGGGATAACAACAGAACTGAACATGCAGACAATTCATAAAATATACAGAGTTGAAAAAAGCCGCATCGGATTTCTTAAATTTATTTTTGAGGCCCATGACGGGCTTGCCGTGATCACGACGCTTAATGCAGGGGGCGGCATGGTACGCCTTGCCATTGCCCCTGACTGCCTTGAGGAGGTAGATGCCGTTTTGAGGGATTTAAAAAAGGAAATATTCATTCATGAGGTTTAAGGGCTACGCCTATATTTATACCATTGGCTGTCAGATGAACATCTATGATTCTGAAAAGCTTGAATTCATTTTGAATGGAATAGGCTATGAAACGACAAATAACTTGAAGCTTGCCGATATTGTGGTATGTAATACCTGTTCAATCAGGGAAAAGGCCCAGGAAAAGGCATTCAGTTTTCTTGGCAGAACAGCGGCATTAAAGAAGAAAAAACCCCATCTTGTTTCCATCATGGCAGGATGTGTTGCCCAGCAGGAGGGGGATGCTGTTTTTAAAAGGCTTCCCTATCTTGATATTGTCCTTGGTACCCAGGCATTTGAGCGCCTGCCGGCTCTTGTTACCTCCATAAAGTCCGGCAAAAGCCGTTTGACCGATATAGAAACCAGCAGCAAGATTTTTGAATCCATGCCCCAGGCCTTTGACAGTGGAAAGGTATCAAGGTTTGTTACCATCATGCAGGGGTGTGATAACTACTGCACCTATTGCGTGGTTCCCTATGTCAGGGGAAGGGAGAGAAGCCGCACCCCTGAGAGTATTTTTCAAGAGATAGCAATATTGGCACAAAACGGTGTTAAAGAGGTTACCCTGCTGGGCCAAAATGTAAACTCCTATGGCAAAAAGGAAGGCATATGTTCATTTCCCGCCCTCCTTGAAAAAGTGAATGCCATCAAGGGCATAGAACGCATCCGCTTTGCAACCTCCCATCCCAAGGACCTTTCCGATGATTTGATCTTTGCCATAAGAGATCTTAAAAAGGTGTGCTGTCAGCTTCATCTTCCGGTTCAGTCAGGCTCTGATAGAATCCTTAAAAAAATGAACAGGGGTTATACCCGCTCAATTTACCTTGATCGGATTGCAAAACTGAGGGATCATTGTCCCCAGATCGGACTGTCTTCAGACATGATTGTTGGATTCCCCTCTGAAACAAGGGAAGATTTTGATCAAACCCTTGATTTGGTCAGAACCATAAGATTTGACGGGTTATTTGCCTTTGCATATTCCGACAGGCCCAATGCACCGGCTGCAAAGTTTTCAGACGGGGTTTCAGAAAATGAAAAAATGAAGCGTCTCAATGAACTCCTTGACCTCCAGGAAGGGATTACCGGGCAGAAGAATCAGGTCCTTGTAAACAGCGTAAAATCGGTTCTTGTAGAGGGAGAAAGCCTTAAAAAAAGGCAGGATGCTGAAAATGAAAAAAATAAAGTTCCCCAGATGACAGGGAGAACAGAATCTGGAAAGATCGTTCATTTTTACGCAAAAGATATAGAAACAGGTTGCGCAAAAGACATAGAACCAGGAATGATCCTTGAAATAAAAATTGAACAGGCATATCCCCATTCATTGTGGGGAAGCATTCACAGGAATAAAGATTTATGAGAAACAAGTCCGGAAAAAACAAGATAGGCAGGAACAGTCTGTGTCCATGTGGAAGCGGTAAAAAATACAAGAACTGCTGCATGACAATAAACAAGAACTCTTTAACCCTGAAGGAAATGTATAAAAAAAAATTTGACATCATTTTGAAGGAACCAGATGAGATAGAAGGTATCAGAGCCTCGGGGCTCCTTTTGCTGAAAATCATGGACATGGTGGAAGATATGATCAGGCCTGGAATAAAAACAGATGATATAAATACACTTGTGCATGAAGAAACCATTCGGGCCGGAGCCATACCAGCTCCTTTAAATTACCGGGGATTTCCCAAAAGCGTATGCGTGTCGGTAAATGAGGTCATATGCCATGGCATTCCAGGGGAGCGGATACTGAACGACGGGGATATTGTGAATGTGGATATAACTCCCATACTGAACGGGTATTATGCCGATGCCAACCGGACTTTTTTTGCGGGAACCCCAACCAGGGATGGAAAAAATATTGTGGCAGTGGCGGCAGAATCCCTGAAAAGGGGCATTGAAATGGTTAAACCAGGAGCGCATATAGGAGATATAGGCTGGGCCATCCAGACCTATGCAGAGTCCTGCGGCTGTTCCGTGGTAAGGGAGTTTGTGGGTCACGGCGTAGGTATCCAGTTCCATGAACAGCCCCAGGTTCTTCATTTTGGAAAGAAGGGTAAGGGAGTTGAGCTGGTTCCCGGCATGGTTTTTACAATTGAGCCCATGATCAATCTGGGGGGCAGGGGACTTCATATCCTTGATGACAAGTGGACGGCGGTTACCAATGACGGATCCCTGTCCGCTCAGTTTGAGCAGACACTCCTTGTTACCGACACTGGTTGTGAGAGCCTCACTCCCTATGAGCTTTGATAGTCAAGAATCCTTAAGCTCAATAACCCCTAAGGAATCGGTCTTTAATAACTTGCCATTTGACTGCTTTGCTTTGCTTTGGGGAAAGATTTAAAATCTGTCCCCCGTTCCAAGACTCAGAAATCTGTCCCCGTTCAAGACTCAGGGGGCTTTTTTGCCGATTTTTTATAAAAACAATTTTTAATAAGCCATGATTGATCGCATTTTCTCATATTCATATATTGTGTTTATAGCTTTGACCTCATTGGGCTTTTTTGTAATTGCCCTGATGATTTATCTGGTAACATTCCTGTTTGACAGACGCTTGGCCCTGCTTCATCTTTTTTCTTCGTTCTGGGCATCATGTTATATCTGGTGCATGCCTTCCTGGTCCGTCACCATCAGGGGTAGAGAAAACCTGGATTGGGAAAAGAGCTATATCCTTGTCTCCAATCATCAGTCCCAGTTGGATATCCTCGTGGCCTACGGCCTTTTTTATCCCTTTAAATGGGTTTCCAAGGCCGAGGTCTTTAATTTGCCCGTCATTGGATGGAATATGCGGTTAAACGGATATATCCAGTTAAAAAGAGGAAACAAGGATAGCGTCCGAACCATGATGAGAACATGTGAGAGACATCTGGCACAGGGCTGTTCAATCTTTTTTTTTCCAGAGGGAACAAGATCCAGAACCGGTGAAATAGGGGTTTTCAAGCCCGGTGCATTCATCTTGGCAAAAAAGATGAAATGCTCCATTATTCCCATTGCCATCAATGGCACCATTAATGTGCTGCCCAAAAATACCCTTGTTTTCCATGGCAGACATCAAATGGATCTCACCGTACTGGATGAGATCCCCTTTCATGAGTTTCAGGCCCTTGAGCCTGAGAAGATCGCGCAGATGGTCAGGGAAAAAATTTCACTCCATGTTGTGGCCCATCAGGTGATTACTGAAAACAGTATGCTGAAAAATTAAGGGTAGTTTTTAATTGGTAACACCCTATTTTAATTATAAGAAATTTTTACATAGGGCGCTGTTTTCAGCGCCGTCAGTTAACATATAACCACTACCCAGCGCCCTCAACCACTACCTGAAAAATCGATATGAACCATACAATTCAAAATACCATCGTTAACTTTGTCTGGAACATCGCAGATGACGTCCTGAGAGATGTCTATGTCCGTGGTAAATACCGTGATGTCATATTACCGATGACCGTTATCCGCAGGCTTGATGCCCTGCTTGAGCCGACTAAAGAGTCTGTCCTCAAGATGAAAGAAAATCTTGATTCAGCAGGTATAGCCAATCAGGAAGCTGCACTTTGTCAGGCCTCAGGTGAAGCGTTCTTCAATAACTCTCCCTTTGCACTAAGAGACTTAAAAAACAGGGCAAAGGTTCAACAGCTAAAAGCCGATTTCGAAGCCTATCTTGACGGATTCTCTCCAAATGTTCAAGAAATTCTGGATAAGTTCAAGTTCAGAAACCAGATCCCGACTTTGGTTGATGCGGATATATTAGGCGCATTGATTGAAAAGTATTTGAATCCCGATATCAATCTGAGCCCGAAAGCGGTTCTGGATGCTGACGGCAAAGAGAAGATACCCGGGCTTGACAACCACAGCATGGGAACCGTTTTTGAGGAACTGATCCGCCGATTCAACGAAGAAAACAACGAAGAGGCCGGAGAGCACTTTACACCCCGTGATGTGGTGAAACTCATGGCAGACCTGATTTTTTTACCCATTGCCGATCAAATTGAATCAGGTACATATCTGGTTTATGACGGTGCCTGCGGAACCGGAGGCATGCTTACTGTTGCAGAAGAACGTCTCCAAAATCTGGCTTCAGAAGCAGGCAGGGAAGTTTCCATACATCTTTATGGTCAGGAAGTACAGCCCGAAACCTATGCCATCGCCAAAGCAGATCTTTTGCTTAAAGGAGAAGGTGCAGAGGCTGACAACATCAAGTATGGTTCGACACTGTCCGACGATAAGTTTATCTCCAAGCAGTTCGACTTCATGCTCTCAAATCCTCCTTATGGTAAAAGCTGGAAAACCGACCTTGAACGCATGGGTGGAAAAAGTGATCTGAAAGACCCACGCTTCATTCTGGAATATGGAGATGATCCTGAATACAGGATGCTCACCCGATCCAGCGATGGTCAGTTGATGTTCCTGGTCAATAAGCTGATGAAAATGAAGACCAACAGCAAACTTGGCAGCCGCATTGCACAGGTTCACAACGGGTCTTCTCTTTTTACCGGTGATGCCGGACAAGGTGAAAGCAACATCCGCCGTTGGATCATTGAAAATGATTGGCTTGAGGCCATCATCTCTCTTCCTGAGAATATTTTCTATAACACTGGTATTTCAACCTATATCTGGGTGCTGACAAATCAAAAATCCGAGGAACGCAAAGGTAAAGTTCAGCTTATTGATGCAACCGGTTGGTATCAGTCCCTCCGTAAAAACATGGGCAAGAAGAACTGCGAGCTGAACGAAAATCATATTCAGGACATCTGCAAACTGATTACTCACTTGGAGGTAATGGATGACGAGGAAACGGAAGAAGATCTGATTGCGGAGGGTATCGAGGAATGAGAAAGAAAGATTTACCGGAAGTGCCTGAAGATTATCGCCTGTTGCTGATTAGTGTTAAGGAGCGGGTTCGTTCTGCGCAGTATGAAGCTCTGAAAGCCGTCAACAAGGAGTTAGTCGGCTTGTATTGGGATATTGGAGGCATAATTGTAGAGCGGCAAAAGGGCGAGAGTCGGGGCAAGGCCATTGTCCAAAAACTGGCTCAAGATTTACAAAAGGAGTTTCTTGGAATACGTGGTTTTTCTGCATCTAACCTGTGGCGAATAAAGGCTTTTTTCGAGGCATATCAAGGGATTGAAAAACTCGCACCACTGGTGCGAGAAATTGCCTGGAGTCACAATATCGTTATCATGGAACGCTGCCATGATAAATTGCAACGAGAATTTTATATCCGCATGACTCGCAAATTTGGCTGGTCAAAAAATGTGCTCATACACCAGATCGAGAACCAGAGTTATGAAAAATCACTCTTGGGGCAGACCAATTTTGACCGCACTCTGACACCGGAATTACGGGCCCAGGCGAAACTGGCGCTCAAGGACGAATACACCTTTGATTTTCTGGAGTTGGGAGAAGAACACAGCGAACGGGAACTGGAAAGAGCTTTGATCGCCAGAATCGAAAACTTTCTGCGGGCCATGGGCGGCATGTTTGCCTTTATGGGCAGTCAGTACCGGCTGGAGGTGGATGGAGACGAGTTTTTTATTGATCTTTTGCTTTTTCACCGCCGATTAAAAGCATTGGTCGCCATTGAACTCAAGATCGGTAAATTTCAGCCGGAATATGTGGGCAAGATGCAATTTTATCTGACAGCATTGGACAGACAGGTGCGCATGGAGGATGAAAACCCCTCCATCGGCATCATTTTGTGCAAGGAGAAAAACCGGACAGTTGTTGAATATGCCCTGCATGACGCTCGAAAACCGATTGGGGTGGCAACCTACGAAATCACCAAAACACTGCCAAAGGCTCTCAAAGGAGAACTGCCGGGCCCGGAAGAGATTTCAAAATTACTGGAGGGCATTGAAAAATGAAGTTTACCGATATAAGCGAAGCAGGACTTGAACGCATCATCGTCAAATCTTTGATGGAAGAAGCTGGTTATCAGCCAGGAAAGCCATCGGATTATGATCGTTCCCATGCTGTTGACCTTGTTAAGCTGACTTCATTTATTCAGGCAACGCAGCCGGAAATTGCAGAACGCCTCTGCCTTGAAGAAGATTGCCCCATAAGAACTCAGTTCTTACACAGGCTACAGGGTGAAGTTGCCAAACGCGGTATTATTGATGTACTCCGTAAAGGGATTAAACACGGCCCTGACTCCATCACTCTCTTTTATGGCAGCCCAACGGCAAATAATGAGAAGGCCAGGGAACTCTTTGGTCAGAATATATTCAGCGTGACCCGCCAGTTACGCTACAGTGGCAACGAGACACAACTGGCACTTGATATGGGTATTTTTATCAGTGGTAGAAAACCTGAACCAGAGCTGGATCAACTCAGCAATATCATCAAAACCTTTAACGACCTTTTGGGGAACATCAACTGGAAAGACGCAGATGGCATTGAAAAAGTCATTACCGGGGAAATCCCCGGTAAAGTGGCTGCGGACACCGCTTATCAAAACGCCATGAAAAACTCTGACAAGCAGAATGCCCGTATTGAACATGACAACGCCCTTGGTCGTGTCATGGTAGAGTTGATCGCAGATCATACGGAACTTTTAAAACAGTTCAGCGATAATCCATCCTTCAAAAAATGGCTGGGAGACACCATCTTCGGCGTCACCTATTCACAAAGTGAAACTGAGCCTGCCAATTAGTAAAATAGAAGATGTGGATGGTAAGTTTATAAAAAATTGGCAAAAAAACCCTTGAGTCTTTAGCTCAGGGGGATGACCATTCTTGGTTTTAATTTTTCATGCTGTGTATAGGGGCGGGGATGCGGCCACCGTATTTTACAAATATATCCTTGTTGGCGGCATGGGGCACATCCATTATTACAGCCTCCCCGAGAAGACCGCCAAAGTAAACCTTGTCACCGGCTTTTTTCCCTGGAACCGGGATGAGTCGTGTGGCTGTGGTCTTGTTGTTGACCATGCCGATGGCCATCTCGTCGGCGATTATTCCGGCAAGGGTCTCTTCTGAAATATCTCCCGGTATGGGAACCATGTCCAATCCCACCGAGCAGACGCAGGTCATGGCTTCTAATTTTTCAATGGAAAGATAGCCTCTGGCTGCGGCTTCGGCTATATTTAAGTCTTCACTGACCGGAATAAATGCCCCGCTAAGGCCGCCTACGTAGGAGCTTGCAAAGGCCCCGCCTTTTTTCACGGCATCGTTTAACATGGCAAGGGCTGCGGTGGATCCCGGCACCCCGATGCTGGTAAGGCCAAGGGCCTGAAATATCTCGCCGATGCTGTCCCCAACGGTAGGGGTAGGAGCCAGGGAGAGATCCACCACACCGAATCGAATATCCAGGGTATCTGCAACTTCGCGGCCTATGAGTTCTCCTACTCTTGTTACCTTGCAGGCCGTGTTTTTTATTATTTCAGCGATCTGGCCAAGGCGCAGCTTGGGAGAGTTTTCCAATGCTCTTTCAATGGCTTTTTTGACGACTCCGGGCCCGCTTACACCCACGTTGATGACGGCATCAGAGACTCCCACACCAAGATAGGCACCGGCCATGAAGGGCATATCCTGGGGAATATTGGAAAATACGCACAGCTTTGCACAGGCAAGGCCGTCCTCATGGGCCGTCAAAGCAGCAGCTTTTTTGATGGCTCCTGCCATGTCGTTCACCGCATCCATGTTGATGCCCGAACGGGTGGTGGCAACATTTACCGAAGCGCACAGGCGCTGGGTCTGGGCCAGGGCCTGGGGAAGAGCTTCTATCAGTGCTTTATCCCCGGGGGCTATCCCCTTTTCCACAAGCGCGGTGAAGCCGCCCATGAAATCGATGTTCACCTCCTTTGCAATGTCATTGAGGGTATGGGCTATTTCCACCATCTGGGGAGCGGAAAAAGGGGCTCCAACAAGGGCAATGGGGCTGATTGATATGCGTTTGTTTACCACATCTATGCCGTATTTTTCACCGACATCGTTGCACACAGGTACAAGCTTGGCCGCGTTCCTTAAAATCTTGGCCCTGATATTTTTTTTAAAAACTTTCAGGTCATGACTGATGCAGTCAAAGAGATTGATACCAAGGGTAACGGCTCGAACATCAAGATGTTCATTTTTTACCATTTCTATGGTTGAAATGATTTCCTGTTCGTTAAACATTTGATTTCCTATATTTCAGCAGTTCTAATTATGATACTTAATGGTTTTAAAAACAGCAATTTTAGAGTTTTGCTCAACGTAATTTCAGCACGTTACGAAACATTGATGTCATCTACAATCCATAATTAGAATTGCTGCCTATATTTCCATGTAAAATACTCTATAGATATGAGATATATTTCATATCATCTTAAAACCATTTTACACTTTTGGGAATAAAATTCTTAAAAAATGAGACTGTTGATATGGAAAGTGTAAAGCGGCAAGTGAATGATATCAAATATGTGTTATATTTTATTTATCTTTTCAAAAATATTCTTATGCTGAATGCTGATGTCCAGATTAAGTTCCAGGGCCTTTTGTCTGAGATCCTTAAAAAGTCCTGGCTGATCCGTGTCCGGGGTAATGTCCACCTCATAGCTCATTATATTGGCAGACGGGTCAGAGCCTCCTTTGAATACAGCTTTAAGATTCGCAACATTAACACCGTAATCGGCAATGATTTCAGTGAATCTTGCTACCAGGCCTTTTTGATCCGGGCCGATGGTGGTTATCAAGAACCGCTCTCCCTTTGTTTCAAGATATCCGAGCCCGTTTTCTTCTAAAATATCCACATATACCCTTAGTTTTTTTCCTGAAAGCCCATGTTCCAGCTCCGCGGTGAGGGCTTTGATGTCAAGTTCCGGGGGATGCTCCACAATGAAAAAACCGGCAAATTCATTTTGAAGTATCATCTGGTTGACGTTTTCAAGATTGCAGTCCAGTTCAAAAAGACATTTTGACACTGCGGCAATAATGCCCGGCCTGTCTTTTCCAATGACGGTTACGATGACTTTATTCATTTAATAAAACTCACGCTGTTAAATTTATAAAAAATCCTTAACGGCAGATTCCATATCTGTCCCCGATCTTCATATCTGCCCCAGATTATAGTCCCGGTCAAAGGACTTGGTGTTAAAATGAAACTTTAAATATAAATAAATCAATTGGTTATATCTAAAATTAAGTATCAATTCATGTGACTTCCACTATAGTAAGGACATATCAGAGCGGATATAGAATCCACCCCTGCATTTCATGTTTGGTTGTGGGTAAAACCGGATCAAAATCCTGGTCTGCCCATGGAAGTTATATAGGTTCATATAAATATTATATTCCGCGTTTAAGGTAAAGCTTAAAAAAGGTTTAAAGGATTTTTGCCTGATTTGAAATCCGGGCAAAGACAATTTGAATTTCTAAAAACATTGAAGTTTCAATTAAGTATGGATATAGTAATATGAAAGGTGAACTGTCAGGTTAACATAATTTACATGTAAAAAAAGAGCATCTTCCATGTCACTCAAAATTAGTTTACACTTTTTAGCATAAAATCACCGGAAAAAAAATTTTGATATGAAAAGTGTAAACCGGCAAATGAAGGATGCCTAAAAAAGAGAGGGTTTTAAAGTAGATGGCTAACAAAAGCTGGTCAGATATTATAAAGGAAAATAAGACACTTTTTCTTGTTATTATCATTGGTTTTTTTCTTATTGAAGTCGAGATATTTGCCGTTGCATTGATGAAATCAGGCAGGCAGTCATGGATGAATGTGATGGATGATTCAGGAGAGATCATTTATGAGGTAAAAGGTTCAACCTTGACAAATTTCAATAAATATTATTTTGAAAATACCTTTGGGCCCCTGGATAAGTATCAGGTAAAGCTTGCTACAAAAGAGGTGCCATTTCCTTTTAGAGCCTGGTTGTCGGCCACCATAGGTATTCCAGTCGGACTTGTTCTGCTTCTGGCCTTTGTACTGAAGGCAGCCATGGCCATGCTCTATGGAAAAAATTTTCCTGCTGAAGAAGATGATGGGCCCGCTGAAACATCATCTAAAAAAGGCAGCCACCTTAAAATCGGTGCTGAAAATATCCTGCATCAGATCAGCAGGCTTAATATTTTCATTATAGGTTTTCTTATCTTATCCGGTGTTCTCCTGTACTGGATTGTTCCTAACCTTCTGAGTTTTCTTGCAAAAACAAGCATAGAAACCATTCTTAATTTCAAGTGGTTTTTTATAGCCCTGGTATCAGCGCTTTTTCTATTGTTTGCCTGGTTCATGTATATGAAGTACCAGCTTGCACGAAAAAGCATGGAAGCCCAGACCGAGATCAAAAAATTTGAGCTCCAGCTTGAATATGGCAGAAAAAAGGAGGGGCTGCCAGGACTTGAACATCATTCAGACGGGACTCCACTTATGGTGGAGTATTCCGAGAGCGGCAAGAGTACATCTGATTAGTTTCTTAGGTGATTTCCAGATAGTATTTTACCAAATATCCTGGTTTAATAGTTTGTTTGCAGAATGACCGACATATGAATCCTGATATATTCTTTTTTGGAAATAGCCTTATTTATCAAAGGGGTAAATCATGCAGATAATAACTACCCATAGGGGAACGGATTTTGACGCACTTGCTTCACTTGTGGCTGCAACCATTTTATATCCCGGAGCAAGACCCGTGCTTCCCAACACGGTAAATCCCAATCTTAAAAGCTTTCTTTCCATTCATAAGGACCTGTTTGGATTTTATTCTCCAAAGGAGGTTGATCTGGAAGAGGTTGACAGCCTTGTAGTTGTTGACACCAATTCCTGGAACCGCCTTGAGGGAATGAAACCTTTGAAAGGGAAAAAAAATCTGGAGATTATTCTGTGGGATCACCATCTAAAAGGAGATATTGAGGCAGATATTGAATATAGAGAAGAAATCGGCGCAAATATTACCATAATGATCAGGGAGTTAAAAAAACAGAGAAAACTTCTCACCCCCATCCAGGCGACCCTGTTTCTCATGGGGCTTTACGAGGATACGGGCAATCTGACATTTCCATCCACCATGGCCGAGGATGCAATGGCGGCATCTTACCTGCTTGAAAGAAAAGCTGATCTTCATATTCTGTCTACATTTTTGAGGCAGGCCTATGGTAAGCGTCAAAAAGATATTCTGTTTGAAATGATTCAAAACGCCAAGAGGCAGGAGATTAATTCCTTTAATATAAGTATTTCAAGAATGGACATAGAAGGCCATATCCAGAATCTTTCCATGGTGGTTCAGATGTACAGGGAAATTGTAAATGTGGATGCGGCCTTTGCCATCTTCCGGGACATTGACAGAAACAAGTGCGTGGTCATCGGGAGGAGCAATGTAGATAATCTCAACATCGGATCAATCATGAGGAGTATGGGAGGCGGAGGCCATCCAGGCGCGGGTTCTGCCCTTCTTACTTCCACAAATCCCGATGTGATTGAGGAAATGATACTTGAGATGATACAGGGCAACCAGCATTCATCAGTCATGCTGAGTGATATAATGTCATATCCGGTTACCGCAATCAACGAGAACCAACCCATAGAGGACCTGATTATGATGCTCAGCTCCAAGGGTTGTACCGGAATGCCCGTTGTTGACGATGAAGGCAGGGTAGTAGGGGTTATATCAAGGAGGGATTTCAGGAAAATAAAAAAGGAAAAAGATATACAGTCTCCTGTCAAGGCTTTCATGAGCCGGGAAGTGATCTCCATTTCACCTAATAAAGGTGCCATTGAGGCAGCCAGACTTATGATCAAGCATGATGTCGGAAGAATCCCTGTGATCGAAGATAATGAACTTATCGGTATTGTTACCCGTTCCGATGTAATGCTTTACTTTTATGATTTGATGCCGGATTGATTGGGGTGCTCAAACAAGATACCGGGGCAGGATTTACATGCCTAATTTTTTTCCAGCCCATATGGAGAGTTTTTCTCTGAATATTTTTGAGTTATGCCTTATATCCACAGGGAATTCCCTGTGGATTAAAATGTGTTTGATGTCCTGGGTAAGCGGGTGGGAAGTTGATAGATCATAAAGCTCTTTCAGGAGTTCTTTGGTGTTTTTCATGCCGGCGACAGGTTCTATACATATGGCCGGTTCCTGGGCGTTTAATGGCCCGATACCCACAAGCGCGCTCCTGAATACCTTTTCATGATTGTTAAAAATTGCCTCGCACGGTATGGTGTACATGGTTCCCTGGGAAGTTATTACCCTTTGGCTTTTTCTACCGCAGAACCACAAGCGGCCGCCATTGTCCCTCCAGGCCAGATCCCCCATCCTGTGCCAGAAACTGCCTTCGCTATCTTCGATTTTTGAAAGCCTGTCTGCCTCTGGATTGTCATAGTAGTGCCTTGTTACAAGATCATCTTTCACTACAATCTCTCCAACCTCGCCGTTACGAACAATAAGGCTGTCGGACCAGTTCAGTATAGGGGTATCTTTAACTTCTATGAGTTCCACACGTGTATGGCAGATGGGCCTTCCAACACACATGCCATAGCCCTGTTCAGAGAGTTTTCTGGTTTCCTCCAGGATTTCGGTGCTGGTAATTGATACAATGGGAACAGCTTCTGTGGCTCCGTAGGGAGTGTGTATTTGAGTATCTCGTTTCAGCATACTTGAAAATGTTTCAATGTTGGCAGGGGTAACAGGGGCACCGGCCGAGACGACCCGGCGCAGGGATGGAAGATAAGTCATATGGATTTTTCCAAACTGTCCCACCCGGTTTAACAGGGCAGGTGAGGCAAACATGTTGGTTACCCCCTGATCTTCGATGGCTTCGATGATCCTTTCCGGGTTTGCCCTTGCAGGTTTTGTAGGATCCATGTCCGGAATAATCGCCGTCATGCCCAGAGCTGGATCAAAAAGTGCAAATAAAGGAAATGTGGGAAGATCAATTTCATCTGAGCCTATATTAAAATGGGATTTAATCTGCTTTAACTGAGCATCGAAATTGCCATGGGTATAGACAACTCCCTTAGCAGGACCTGTACTCCCTGTTGTAAAAAGAATCGCGGCAGTCTCATCCGGCAGAGTTTTAACAACAGGAAAGGGTTTTTTTGTGACCTGTCTGACCTGTTTCAGGCTATGTCCTCTCCACAGCCAACGTCTTCCCACGGTGATCCAGGTTCGGACGTATTTAAAGGTGTTGGGTTTCAGTATTCTTAATAAATGGGCCTTTTCTATTCCTATAAAAGCTTCGGGGCTGCTCTGCATGAAACACGAAAGCATCCTGTTTATCCCCATTCCGGGATCTACAACCACGGGAACGGCACCAAGCTTGAAGAGCGCAAAGGTAATAGTGAAAAAATCAAGACCCGGCAGCACCATCAGGATGGTTCTTGTTCCCCTTGAAATTCCCGCGGCTTGAAGGCCGTAAGCAAGGTAATTTGATTCTTGATCCAGTTGTTTGAATGTGAGTTGAGAGTAAAGAACCCTGCCTTTTTTGTTTCTTGACTCGGGATACACTATGGCACGCTTGTATGGGTATTTACGGGCGGAATCTTTAAGCCAATATGATATATTCACATGTTCAGTCATCAGGTTCTCTTTATGGCGATTTTTGGCACCCTTCATTTGTCGGTCTGCATTTTTTAAATCAACATCCTTATTTTTTTGAAATTTTATTCCAAAAAACGCAAACTACTTTTGAGGTTGATATGAAAGATGCCTGATTTTTTTTATAAAAGTGGCGTAAATACCCTATCACTTTAGGGTAGGTGTAGTTCACGAGCCATTTCTAATGTCAGAGCATTGTAATTTATTAAAGATAGATTATTATCCCAGATTTTTTTTTTTGTAAACTGGTAATAATAGTTTTGTTGGGTTAAATTAACCTGAATTCTAAATTTTTATTGAAAGGTTTGAAAAGTAAAGAAATGAAGATAAATAAATGGACGCCGTCTGATCTCATTGATCTGGAATATTTTTTGAAATTAGATGAAGAAGCTGGAGAAGACATGAGTGTCAAAAAAAGAGACAGAGAGATTTATCTTTCTTTAACAGGGGGTAAAGATACGGTCTCTCCGTTCATATTGATCCGCATGTGGCTGTCAAGTATAAGGGAGATTAGAAAAAATGACCAGACGCTGTCCCCGGGCCGTATATATGATGATACCATGAGGCTTTTGGGTATTTTTTTTACCGTGACCGGTTTTATAGCCGGAGTATCCCTGTGCAGTGCTTTTTTTACCTATACCGGGCAAAATCCCCTCAATGTTTCATATTTCCTTGCCATCACACTTTTCCCCCAGTTTTTTTTCCTGATGCTCTTATTTGGCCTTGGCATCTACGTGAAAACCGGTTCGTTCTCAAATTCCCTTAAGGATTCTTTTTTTAATTATCTGTATATCGGCAGGCTTATTGACTTTTTAATCCATATTATGGCCAAAAAGGCGCATACTTTTGTTTCAGCACAAAAAAGGGAAAAAACAGCGGTTATATCCGGGATGTTTCGAGCAGCTCATAAGGTTTACGGAACTGTTTTTTTCTGGCCTCTTTTTATTCTTACTCAGCTTTTGGGAACAGGTTTTTATCTTGCAGTTCTTCTGTCAACAATTTTCAGAGTTGTTTTTTTTGATACAGCCTTTGGATGGCAGTCAACCATACAGCTCAGTGCCCAGGGGGTACATAGGATTGTTTCCTTTATAGCAATGCCCTGGAGCTGGTTTTTACCCGAAACTGCAGGATTTCCTTCTTTAGACCAGATAGAGGGCAGCAGAATGATCCTGAAAGAGGGTATTTTTCATCTTACTACGGGAGATCTTGTGGCATGGTGGCCCTTTCTCTGCCTTGCCATTTTTTTTTACGGTCTTTTGCCAAGGGTATTGCTGCTTGGGAGCGGATATACTTTTCTGGTGAGAAGCCTTAAAAATTTGAACTTTGATCATGGAACCTGCAATGGTCTGCTGCGCCGTATGACCAGGCCCCTTGTTACAACCAACATCCGTGATTTTAAATATGAATCAAAAGGTGAAACCCCAATAAGTTCACCGCCTTTACGGGATTCCCATGTAAACATCTATTCAGATGCCGGAACCGCTTCAGATGCTGGAATTACCTCAGATACTGGAATAGCTTCAGGTGCCGGGACTGCGGGAAAAAACATTCTCGAGCCTGCCCTTGGAGAAAATTCAGGTACCGGGACTGCCCATGTCAGACATGAACAACTTCAACCTGCATCTGACGGTAGCAGGCTACCTTTAAAAAAAGAAATTCAAAAGGAGCAGATTAGAGCCTGCCTGGGAATTGTCCCTGGTGACATCTATGAAGACATTGATTTAAGTGATTTTCAAAAAATCGTGAAAAATTCACTGGGATTTGATATGAAAGGAGTGATGGAGATAGGACTTGATTTTGATCAGCTCCTTGGGGAGATAAAAGATTATCTTGATCATAATATAGTTGTGGAAGAACCAGGCGATACTCCACACAAAAACGTTCCAACCACTATGCCTGTTTTGTCTATTATTCTTTTGCAGGAGGCATGGCAGCCCCCCATAAGGGAGATGATTCAGCTTTTGAAAGAGATCAGAAAAACAGTAGGTAATAAGTTTCCCCTTATCATTGTTCTTGTTGGTAAACCCTACGACGGAAATTTTTTTACTCCTGTGGATGAAGTAGACTGGAAGGTATGGAAGATGAAAGCAACTGAAATTGGAGATCCATATTTGAGTGTTGAAAAGTTGGTGACCTTATGAGTGACAGGAGAAATGTTCCTGAATTTGCCGTTATCGGCCATCCCAATGAGGGAAAATCATCCGTGGTATCCACCCTTGCCGAGGATGACAGCGTAAGGATAGGCCCCATTCCCGGAGAAACCCTTGTCTGCGAGACCTTTCCCGTTGTAATTGACGGCAGGGAAATAATCCGGTTTACAGATACACCTGGATTTCAGAATCCCAGGCAGACCCTGAGCTGGATGAAAAAATACAAGGGGCCTGATGAAGAGCTTATAGATGACTTTATCAAACAACACCTTGGAAATCCTGATTTCAGGGATGAATGCGAGCTTTTCAGGCCCGTGGCAAGGGGCGCAGGCATCATTTATGTCGTGGATGGTTCAAGACCCTTGAGAAATGTAGACCGTATTGAAATGGAGGTCTTAAGACTCACTGGCCGGCCAAGGATTTCCATTATAAACTGTAAGGCAGATGATGATAGCACCTGGCTGAACCAATGGAGGGCTGAATTTCAGAAGCATTTTAATGCCATCCGCAGATTTAACGCCCACAGGGCAACCTATGCCGAACGTATTGATCTATTGGAGAGCTTAAAGATCGTCGATCAAGACTGGCAGCCTGCACTTTCACAGGTAATTACTGCCTTTAAAGATGACTGGAGACACAGAAATGAGCGCTGTTCAGCTCTGATAGTTCAAATGATTGAAGGTATTTTTTCTTTATCTGTTGTGGGAGATGTTGCCGGAGGCCAAACTTCTGCCAAAGAAAACCTGAAATTGGAAAATGTATTCATAAAAAAAATTGAAACATTGGAGAAAACCGCCCATCTAAACATAAGAAAACAATTTAAACACAACATCTTTGATGTGGATCTTCCGAAAAACTCCATTTTAAAAGAACAGCTTTTCAGTGAAAAGACATGGCGATTTTTAGGCTTAAAACCCAGCGAGGCTGCCCTTGCTGCAGGAATTGCAGGCGGGGCTGCGGGGGCTGTCATTGATGTGGCCGCGGCCGGTCTTACCTTTGGTATCTTTTCAGCCATCGGCGGGGCAATAGGTTATGGTTCCGCACTTTTAAGCGGGCGGAGAATGGCTGACATTAAAATAAAGGGTATCCGCCTTGGAAAGGATCATATCCGCATAGGCCCCTTGAAAAATTTTCAGTTGATGTTTGTTCTCCTTGACAGGGTATTGATCTATTACGGAAATATCATCAACTGGGCCCATTCCAGGCAGGATAGATTTGATGCTGAATTTTCTGAAAGGCTCTCAGAAGAGATATCAAAAAATTTGAAGAAAGGAATCACTGCTGGCTGGGATGAAAAGCAAAAAAACATCTGCAAAAGATTTTTTAATTCTATTTGCCTGAAAAAAAATAAACAGGATGACTCCATTGCAACTGAAATGCAAATGCTTCTGCTCCAATGTTTTGAAAACATATCAACATCAGATAGTTACAGATCACTTTAGTACTACAGCGGGAATTTGCCTTGCCGGATTAGGCATCCTTTCCGGTTTACACTTTCTGAGTCAATCTTTCCATTTTTTGGGGGACCATTTCAAAAAAAGTGTAAACTATTTGTGAGATTTTTTGAGAGATGCACGGTATTAATCAAAAAAACTTAATGCTTTTTTCTTGATTTTATAGATATTGCCTTTTATGAATCCCTGGGGAATATTTTCAACCGGTACTATTTTCAGACGTTTAGTCAGTTCTAAGGATGGCACCAATGCTTCGCGGGCACTCTGGATAATATCTTTTTGCATCTCTTTTATCTGTGCCAGCCCCTGTTCGTTATTGATCCTGTATAATACATACAATGATTCAACCTGCTGTTCAATCTTTGTGAAGCTCTTTAACATACTCGTTTTTGTTTTTTCCCAAATTTTCAGCTCCTTTTCCGCGATTTTTATCTGATCCGGGTAGGCGTCTCCTATGGCCTTGATGCGTTGAATCTCCCCGTTAAGAAGAATCACCTCTTTGTTGAAATTTAAAAGTATCTCATATATTTCAGGAAGTAAATCATAGGTGAATCTCATTATCTCATCACCTAGTGTCACATGATCCAGTTCCTTTTTCGCGTAGGCATTTTCATCCTTTACAAAATATATTCGATAAACCACGGTACCGGCAACGCCGAAAGCGCCTAAGAAAAGAAAAATAAACAATATTGTTTTCAGGGAAAATCTTTTTTTCTTTTTTGTATCATCACCAGATACCCCTGATGTGCTGTTCATCTTATCTTTTTTGCCTTTTTTAGGGGCTTTTGCCTCATCTTTTAATGCATCATCTGATGCTATGTTCTTTTTTTTATTTTTTCCAAACATGGCTTGATTGAAATGAATTTTTCTGTAATGGTTTGACAGGGACGGATTAAAAATAATTATCCCTGAAAAAAACCTATTTATGATTCACTTGGCATTTTTTTTGTTTGCTGAATATTAGCGTATCACCATTGAAAAGTCAAAAACAACACTTTTTCCTGGTATCCTCCATTTCCCGTTTTACACTTTTTCTATGAACGTCGTCTTGTTTCTGGATTATCATCAAAAAAAGTGTAAACTACTTTTGAAGTAATATGAAGAATGCCTTTTACCTTTATGAAAAAATTTTGAGCCTGTAATTCAGGTACATGTAAAACAAGCTTAAACCAAGGAGTTTTTATGAAGTTGTTAAATTATAATTTTGCTTTTAAATGCATAAATAAAATTTTGACAATGATTGTTTGTATCCTCGTAGGCCTTAGCATCTCCCATGCTGAAACACAAAAAAAAGAAGTGTTAAGGGAAGAGATGCTCCCTTCTTTGATCAAAAGCTCCCAGTTAAAAGGTCCTATCAGTTTTTGCGGCAGCAAGATTCCCCTTGAAAGACAGGATGTCAGGGAGCGCCTTGAAAAGGAGATGCTCCTTACCCTGTGGGATCGAGCCCAAGTGATTTTATGGATCAAACGGGCATCAAAATATTTTCCCCACATGGATAAAATCTTAAAAGAAGAGGGTCTGCCCCTTGACCTTAAATATGTTGCAGTTATTGAAAGCTCTTTGCGACCCCATGCAGGCTCTTCCAAGGGTGCTGTAGGATTTTGGCAGTTTTTGAGTTCCACGGGGAAGCGCTATGGATTACGTGTGGACTCAAGTGTTGATGAGCGCAGAAACCTTTTTACCTCAACAAGGGCGGCCTGTGCCTATCTAAAAGATCTTTACACTCAGTTCAAATCATGGCCCCTTGCCCTTGCGGCCTACAACATGGGTGAGAACGGCCTTGCCTCAAGAATAAAGCTCCAGGAAACCAATGACTATTACTCCCTTTATCTTTCCCTTGAAACCCAGCGCTATCTTTTCAAGGTGATTGCCGCAAGAATGATCATGCAGAATCCTGAAAAATACGGCTTTATTTTTTCCAGTGAAAATTTTTATCCGGTACTTTCCTTTGCACAGATAAATATTGAATCTCCCGTGGATGTTCCCCTTATGCTTATTGCCTCATCTGCAGAAACCAGTTTCAAGGCCATCAAGGATCTGAATCCTGAAATCAGGGGCTATTATTTAGATAAGGGAAAAAATACTATTCTCATTCCCAAGGGAAAGGAAAAAAAATTTAAAAAAACATTTTCAACACGTTTCAAAAAATGGCACCTGGGTAATAAAAATCGTTATCATATTGTCCAAAAAGGGGAACATCTCACCATGATAGCAAAAAAATACAAAATATCCATTCCATTGCTTTTAAAGCTTAACAAACTGGGTACAAAAGCGGTCATTCATCCAGGGGATAAGCTTATTATTTCAACTTATTGATTCTATTTTGTTATCTTCAGAAATATTTTTGTATAATGTAGGGACGGATTCCATATCCGCCCTGACCTGCACTTACCGATCATGGCAAATATGGAAACGGAGCAGATATGGAATCTGCCCCTACTGATTTCCAATAAACAGTTTGCCTGGAGAAAAACCGATTTCAGGCATAGCAGCCTGCAGCTCCTCCCTTGTGACTGGCTGGGTTCCGATTTTTCCCACAACAATGCCTGCTGCTCTGTTTGCAAGGGAGGCCGCTTCCATGAAGGACAGCCCTGCTGCCAGCCCTGCTGAAAGAACCGCAATAACAGTATCTCCGGCTCCTGAAACATCATAGACTTCCCTGGCCTGGGTGGAGAGTAAAAAAGGGAGAATCTCCTTTCCAGTGATACACATGCCCCTGGAGCCTCGGGTAACGAGAAGCCACTCCAGGCCATAGACATTGCAAATGGAGATAGCTGTCTCGATTAGTTCTGATTCTGTATCTGTTTTACTCTCGGCCACCAGTTTGAGCTCTACCGTATTAGGAGTAATGCAGGTTGCAAAGCGGTATCTGTCCCAATCCCTGCCTTTGGGATCCACCAGTACGTATTTTTTATTTTCCCTGCAAATATTAATGATTTCTTCCGTCAAGCCCTGGGTCTGAAGCATTCCCTTGCCATAGTCCGACAAAATAACTGCATCAAAAAGGCTAATATCTTTTTTCAGTTTTTCTAAAAGCTGTTTTTTTTTATTTTGGCTTAGGGGTATTACCTGTTCCTCATCTATTCTTAGAAGCTGCTGCTCCTGGGCCATGATCCTGGTTTTTGTGATGGTCTTGTAAGATGCCTCGGAAAATATATAGTTTTTTATTTTATTGTTCTCAAGAAGGGCTGCAAGCTGCCTGCCTGACCGGTCTGTTCCAGACATGGCAATGATTTGCGTTTGGCAGCCCAGGCAGGATAGGTTTAACGCTACGTTGCCGGCACCTCCCAGCATATGGGTTTTTTTCTGGACATGGACAATGGGAACCGGTGCTTCTGGGGAGATTCTCTCGACTTTTCCCCACAGGTAACAATCCAGCATGATGTCCCCAATGACCAGTATTCGGGTCTGCTTTAATATATCTGTATGGAATTTCATGATTTTTTTTAAGATGGGCTGTTTGATAGCATGGAAGTGTATGTTTTTATTATTCTTTATGAGTCTCAGTTAATGGGTGTTTATTGAAAAATTTCCGCAACAATCTATTTTTTTAAAAAAAATTTGTTTTTCAATTGTGGCGGTTAACCGCCATGCCGATTATTTAAACTTCGGCTGCTTCATGAATCGCGGCGGCAAGCAGAGGAATCATTATCTCATGATGCCCGGTAATGGCATACCCGTTTCCTCCGGCCTTAACAGGCCGGTTAACGACATTCAGGAGCGGCCTGTAGTGCTGAATCATATCAAAATTTGCAGTGGTAAATCGGCTTAGGTCATAACCCAGATTTCTGGTAATGGAAAATGCCTTTAAAAGAACCTCCGGCATTATGACGGCGCTGCCGAAGTTTAATACCACCCCTCCATTACCGAGCCCTGTTACTGCTTTGGCAAAGATTCTGAAATCACGCAGGGAAGCTTCGCCAATGGCACCGCCGTCTGCGTCAGGATGCTGATGAACAATATCCGTACCAATGGCAATGTGCAGGGTGTAGGGAATTTTAAGTTCAAAGGCTCTGACAAGAAGAGCCCTGTTTTTATATGCAAGGTTATCATGGCACAGCATGGCGCCCACGGCCTGACCAAATCCTTTTTTATTGCGGCATGCCTCTACCGCGGCCATATTTATCACAGAAGCTGTGTCCGATGCCATGCCAAAGGAACCCTCCATAAGCTCTTTATCCACATCTTCGGATGTATGTCCCAATACGGCAAGCTCGGTGTCATGGATGGCGGCTGAACCGTTTGAGGCAAAATGGGTAATGAAACCGTGGGATGCCAGATCAGCTAATATGGGAGCGCATCCTGTTTTGATGACATGACCTCCTAACATGGCAATGACTGGTTTTTTGATTTTACGGGCATGGACAATCTTCTGGGCAATGGTTTTGAGGTCATTTGCCTTTAAGGTAGATGGGAGGCTTTTGAGAAATTCAGCCATTGTCATGCCGTAGTGGGGTGGTGTGGCTTCCTGGGATAAGGAAATTTTAGATTTCCTATGGGCAGCAGAATATGTTTTTAGATTGCTTATATCTAATTCTTCGTAGGCATCCATCATCACCTGTCTATGTTTCTTTTACTTATACTTTACACTGCCCCAAATTATGCTTCTGCAATCAATGATTGACTATCTTTTAAAGGAATCGGGGATAAATATCTAACTCTAAAACACTCAGCTTATAAAGGGTGTTGAAATCGAACACGATTTTTCCTAAAAACATATAATAAATTAAGAATGTTAAAGCCAATTAAATACAAATGCATACTTTTCAATTTAACATACTGATTTTATTACTAAAACAAAAAGAGGTTTCAACACCCTTTTATAGTGGCGGGCAGTATACATGGATTGAATCATGAATTAGAATCGTTGTCTTCGGAATTATCATTGTCCTTGGTTTTGGATTTCTGCCTTTTTTTGAAGCAGATTTGATCTTCCCTGACAATGGCGCATAATTTAGGATTGTGCAGTTCTTTACAGGTTGCATGGTTATAAAGAGGGCATTCAGGATATTGCTTTGACATTTTAATTCCTTTTTTGGCTTTGAAAGCTTTTCAAACAGAATGTACTCATGTAACTTTCAACTGTTCAAAATCATATCCTATTTTGATCAATGTTTCAAGGCATTTTCAGGAGTTGAAATTACTCATCCGTTTAAAGCCTTTACTGGGCTAAATCTTTTTCTATGATAGTACCTGGTTTTATGTCTTTTATTATGATTGTCGTGCCGTTTTTATCCTGTTGTTTTTTTGTTTTTTTCAGCTCAGAAGAAGATTGCCCGGTAGCCATGCTCACATCATTTTTTTCAATTGTAACCATTAAATCATGCTTTAAATCACTCAGGGCATTATTCATCTCTTTTTTTTCTACCTTGGCCTTTAAAATTCGGTTGAATTCTTTTTTCATATTTTCAATATTATGGTTAATATTATTTAATTGTCTTTTTGTTTCATTTAATTGGGTGAGTATGGTCTGGGATTCAAGCAGCATGCTATCCAATGATGCAAGTTTTTTTTGCAGAGCTTCATCATTTGTGTTGAGCCTGTCTTCATTTTTTTGCAGCTTTTCTTCCATGCCGTTTATCGTTGCTGTGACGGCATTTTTCTCCTCATCCATTTTTTTAGTTATTTTTTTGGCAGTGTTGTTTAAAATCCTCAAAGTTTCTTTATTAGTTCTATCAAGAATATGAAGGACACCATTATATTGATCAGTATTTTTGTTAATTTGTTTTTCAAGAGTGTCAAGCTTTGTATCTATTTCCGTTATGCCGGCTTTGGTGGAAAGTATTTTTTCCATTTCTTCCTTGAAAATAATAATCTGTTTTTTTATGTCAGGAATTGTTTTTTCAATGGAGAATCTAAGTTTGGCCGTTTGAACATCCATGGCATTAAGTTTTGCTTCAAAGTCCTTTGCTATTCCTTTTACCTCTGTTTGCCCGGTATCATGTACATCTATCAGTCTCTCTTTAATGTCAAGATAGCCAAATACAAGAACTGCACAGATAAGGCAGGGGATGATAATTGAAATAATGGTGACTCTGTTGCTTAGCTTTTCAATTTTCAAATCGTTTAGCTCTTCTTTGTACAATGCTGCGGAAATATCATATCCATTGCCGGCATCGGATATGCTGAAATCTTTCATAACAACCTTATCCTCATTTGAGAAGGTCATCTCTAAAAAATCCGAGTCAAATTTTGACTATATTACAGCATGTTATAAAATCAATCGAACCTAGGGTAATTATATATTCTCATGAGTTGTGATTTTTCATACAACATGTGGTGTCCTAAAGTCTAATTTAACATCATATATAGTGGTAATTCAGAGAATTTATGACTGGCGAATTATATTGTTAAACTGATTATTCCCACTCAATGGTTCCCGGAGGTTTGGATGTAATGTCAAACACAACACGGTTGACACCATCAACCTCGTTGATGATTCTGTTGGAGATTCTGGCAAGGAGTTCATGGGGAAGACGAGCCCAGTCCGCTGTCATGGCATCTTTGCTGTTCACCGCTCTGATGGCAATGCAGTTGGCATAGGTTCTTTTGTCACCCATGACCCCTACGCTTTTAATGGGAAGAAGCACGGCAAAGGACTGCCAGAGCTGCCGGTAAAGACCAGCTTTACGAATTTCTTCAAGGAGCAGAACATCTGCCTCCCTGAGAACATTCAGGCGGGTCCTGGATACGGCTCCCATGATTCGTATGGCTAATCCAGGGCCTGGAAAGGGCTGGCGCCAGACAAGATCTTCATTAAGGCCTAATTCAATGCCAAGTTTTCTGACCTCATCCTTGAAGAGCATATGCAGGGGTTCGATGAGCTTTAATTTCATTTTTTCAGGCAGCCCGCCTACATTGTGATGGGATTTAATGATGGATGTGGGCCCGCCGAACGCGGATTTTGATTCGATGATATCAGGATAAAGGGTTCCCTGGCCTAAAAAATCAGCGTCTTTTATTTTTCCTGCTTCTTTTTCAAATACCTCAATGAATAATCTGCCGATTATCTTTCTTTTTTCTTCTGGATCTGTGATACCTTCAAGGGCATTAAGAAAAGTTTTTTGTTCATCAACAAACAAGATATTCATATCAAGATGGGATATAAGGCTTTTTTCAAGATTTCTTCGCTCATTTTTCCTTAAAACCCCGTTATCTACAAAGATGCAGTGGAGATTTTTACCTATGGCTTTATGGATTAAAAGGGCGGCAACCGAGGAGTCCACCCCGCCTGAGAGTCCCATTATCACCTTTTTATCCTTAACCTCTTCTTTGATCCGTGCTATGGCTCCCTGGGCAAAGGATTCCATGTTCCAGCTTTTTTCACAACAGCAGACATCAAACAAAAAATGACGGATCATTTTGGTGCCGTTTACGGTATGTTCAACTTCAGGATGAAATTGAAGACCGAAAAAATCATTTTTAAAATCAGCTATGGCTGCTATTTTAGTGTTATCTGTTGAAGCTGTAATGGTAAAGGTCTCAGGCAGTTCCCGTATGGAATCTCCATGGCTCATCCAGCATTGGAATTCAGTTTCCATATTTTTGAAAAGAGGATCGGCTTTTTTTATTTTAAGGTTGGTAAATCCATATTCCCTTTTTTCAGATCTGGTGATTTTTCCACCCATGGCATGAACCATGAATTGCATGCCGTAGCAGATGCCAAGGACGGGTATGCCCAGATCAAAAATACCTGGGTCAATGGAAGGACTGTCGGTTTCATATATGCTTGCAGGGCCTCCGGAGAGGATGACACCTTCTGGATTTAGCGATTTTATTCTATCAATGGGGATACCTGCGGGTTCCACCTGGCAATACACTTCATGTTCTCTGACCCGCCTTGCGATGAGTTGATTAAATTGGGAACCAAAATCTATAATAAGTATCATAAAAAATGCGCCTTCTGGAAAAAATTTTATTAGAAATCCGCCCCTACATTTTATTATTTGTTGTGAGTGGACCGCCATGTTGGTTAATTGAAAAATGTATGATATTAAATTTTTCCTATTTTTCATATAACCAAAACAAAAAATCAAGTTGTTTTTATCTCAACATTGCCAATATCGTTTTAATATGCTTTTATAAAAAATTCACTAAGCCTGAATGAAGGGCGTTTAATTATATTTTTATTAAACGGTCATGCCCTGATGGGCACAACGATAATTGAAACATAGAGGCACCCCACTGTGGGTGCCCTCTCAAAGGGCAGTCACAGTGGCCTGTCCCTACAGTTTCATATAAAAAAACGTAATGATTAACAGGAGCAGTATATGTATGATGCAAGTGATTTAAGAAAGGGGCTGAAATTTCAGATTGATGGAGACCCCTATGTTGTTGTGGATTTTCAGTTTAAAAAACCAGGTAAAGGCCAGGCTTTATATAAATGCAGACTTAGAAATATGATATCCGGGGCCCAGTTTGAAAAAACCTTTAGATCCGGAGATAAGTTTGAAGAGGCAGCCCTTGACGAACAGGAAATGGAGTATCTTTATGCAGAAAGTAATAGTTTGTGTTTTATGAATACCTCCACATACGAACAGGAATTCCTTGGAAAGGATCAGGTTGGAGAGGCCATAAACCTTCTCAAGGAAAATATTGTATGTACGGTTCTGTTTTTTAATGGAAAAGCCATTGGTCTTACCCTGCCTAATTTTGTTAATCTGCGGGTGAGCCAGTCGGATCCATGGGCAAAGGGTGATACCGCCACGGGAAGCACCAAGCCTGCAACCCTTGAAACCGGGTTTGAAATCCAGGTGCCTCCCTTTATAGAAGAAGGGCAGCTCCTTAAAATCGATACCAGAACCTGTGCATATGTTGAAAGAGTCAATGAATAAAAAAAAAAGATATATGGCTGAAGATGCCTTGATCAAGAAAATTCTTGTTGTGGATGATGACAATGGTCTTAGAAGTGTGCTCATGAAGTCACTTATGATCATGGGTTATATCTGTGATGAAGCTGAAAATGCAGAAGTTGCCCTTAGTATGATATCTGAAGGTTCCTATGATCTTGTGATTTCGGATATTGCCATGCCTGTAATGGATGGTATTGAGTTTATGAAAAAGGTCAAAGAAAAATATCCAGAACTTGATTTTATAATTATGACGGGATTTTCCGGAGAATATTCCTATGTTGATATCATTGATGCCGGGGCTTGTGATTACATGACAAAGCCCTTTGGCATCAACTCGGTTGTTGCAAGGATTGACCGTATTGAGAGGGAAAAAAGAAATCTTTTTGAACTCAGGAGAACCAATCATGATCTTAACCTTGCCATAGAAAGGGCCAATGCCCTGGCAAAAGAAGCCAATGCTGCTGCAAAGGCAAAAACAGATTTTCTTGCCAACATGAGCCATGAACTGAGAACACCCCTCAACGGAATTTTAGGTTATACCGATATTTTCTTTGATACTCAGCTTACAGACGAGCAAATGGAGTATGTACAAAATGTAAAAATAAGCTGCGAAGTCCTCTTGTCCGTTGTAAATGATATTCTTGATTTCTCTAAAGTAGAGGCGGGTCAGCTTAATCTTGAAAATATAGAGTTTGATCCAGAGGTGCTCTGTTTTGAAGCTCTTGAGGTGGTCAGAAGCAAGGTTGATGAGGCCAGGGTCGAGCTTATCTGCCGTGTTTCAGACACCGTACCGGGACTTGTATATGGAGATCCATTCAGATTTCGTCAAGTTCTTCTCAACCTGCTTGGGAATGCGGCAAAATTTACATTCAATGGTGTTATTGAACTTTCTCTGGACACAGAGGAAGAAACTTCTGAAAATGTGATGCTGAAAATTGAGGTCAGAGATACCGGTATCGGTATTTCCCAGGATAATATAAAAACTATTTTTGAGCCCTTTGAGCAGTCAGACGATACCACTACACGAAAATTCGGAGGCACTGGACTTGGGCTTGCCATCTGCCGAAAAATTGCCGAGAAAATGCAGGGCAAAGTCTGGGTTGAAAGCACACTTGGCAAGGGAAGTAGTTTTTATTTTACTTCATATCTTCAAAAAAAAATCAAGGAAGATTCTCACATATTCAGGCCGGTCTCTTTAAATGGCAAAAAAGCAATTTTGGTAATACAAAACCAAACCCCCCTCAGGGATATTTTGAGTCATGAACTCACAACCGCCGGTATGAGCCTGGCTGTTTATGATACGGTGGAAGATGCTCTAAAAGCCATCATAAAACTGGACGAAACAAATGAGATCTCTTTCGATATCTGTATTGTAGATGCTGGTATGCGCACCCAGGAACACCTTGAATTTGCGACAAAAATTAGAAAACTGCCCGGCAGGTGTTCCGCACTTCCCTTGCTTGTATGTGCCGCCTCTGATCCAGGAGGGGCTGAAAAATGTAATAAAGCCGGCTTTGATGGATTCTTACCCAAACCTGTTCAGCGAAAAAAATTTTTTAAAATGATCGCTGCTATTCTTGGCCTGGGATATGGCAAGGTATCTGGAAAAAGAAGTGATATGGCAAAAAACATCCTCACCACCCATTCCCTGGCTGAAGATATGAAACGCTCCATAAAAATTTTGCTTGTTGAAGACAATGTTGTTAATCAGAAAATGGCAAAAATTATGCTGTCCAAGGCTGGTTATCATGTTGATATTGCCTCTAACGGCAAAGATGCCGTAGCAAAATTCATAAATTCAGACCAGGAACTGGATTTGATTTTCATGGACATTAACATGCCCAAAATGGACGGACTTGAGGCCACAAGAAAAATTCGCAGGATTGAACAGGAAAGAGTTGTAAATGGTGATGTGAGTGAAAGAACAAAAATTCCCATTATAGCTCTTACAGCCAATGTTCTAAAAGAATTTGAAATAAAATGCAATGAAGCAGGGATGGATGATTTTTTAACCAAGCCATTAAAAAGGGAACATGTCTTTGCGACCATTCAAAAATGGATAGGCTAATCCTGAATCCACCATCTAAAATATATTTACTAACTTTGTTTGCATTCGAGATCTTTTATCAAATGCAATAATTGAAGTCGGGTATTGAAATATCATAAAAAAAACAGCAAATTTATATTTCTCCTTGAGTCTTCAATGGCTATCAAAGATTAAATCCTCAAAAGAAGAGTCAACAAGAACTGTACACTGCTGAACCGGAGCATTTAAAATATTGAAAATTCGTGTTATCAATCGAGAAACGCGTTTTGAACAAAAGTACAATAGCATAAATCTATTAAGTCAATTCCCGGCTGATGATTCTAAGGCCCTCTAAGGTCAAGTCTGGCTCCACAGCCTCAATGGTTTCAGATAGGCCTGAAATAAGAGTTGCAAGACCTCCTGTGGCAAGAACAACCATGGGAGTTGCATCCATCTCTCTTTTTATCCTCATGACCATGCCGTCAACCATAGCGGCATTTCCATATATTATTCCAGATTTAATGCTGTCTATGGTATCCTTTCCTATGACAGCTTCAGGAGGCATGAAAATTTCCACCCTTGGCAGCCTGGAGGCTTTCTGGAAAAGCGCTTCAGAAGATATCATAACACCTGGGCAAATGGCACCGCCAAGGTATTCTCCATTTTCCGATATGGCATCAAAGGTTGTTGCCGTTCCAAAATCGATTATGATTAAAGCTTTTTTGTATTTTTCATAAGCGGCAATGCCGTTGACGATTCTGTCGGCTCCCACTTCTGCCGGGTTGTTATAAAGAATGGGCATAAGGTTCCGTACGGCATCGGGGCTAACCCACAGGGGATCTTGGTTCAAATATCTTTGGCAAAATGTATTCAGGATTGTAACTGCCGGCGGAACAACAGAGGAAATAACCGTCTTGGTTATATCTTCAGGGTTGATGTTCTTGTCTGCGAAAAGAGCCTTTGCAAGAATATTGAATTCATCGGCAGTGGTATTTCTAACGGTCTGTATTCTCCAATCTCTTATCAGAATATCATTTTCAAACACCCCAATGACCGTGTTGGTATTTCCCACGTCAATCACAAGCAGCATTGTTTTTCATTCCTCAATTTTTACGGTTGTCCCCTGATATTATTTAAGCGGCCTTAAATCCCATAATCCTCTTATTTTTTTTACAACCTATTGAATTTATTAATAATCCATTGGGCAGCTACAGAGAGGGGGGGGGTGCCCCTATATTATGCAAAAACATTTCTGAAGATAACAAAATTGAATCAGGCTCTTACAATGGCATCCATGATATGCGCAATGGGCTTTGCACTACCAACATCATGAACCCGGATGATCTGTGCGCCGTTCATGATGCAGGCCGCAACAGCGGCCATGGTGCCTTTTTCCGCATCCATGGAAACACTTGGCACCTCTCTTTTAAATTCAGCCTTCAGAACATTGGTGATAAAAGACTTTCTTGAGGGACCCATGAGCACAGGAAATCCAAGGGAGTGCAATCGATCAAGATGCTTGATAAGCATCAGGTTATGGGCAACGGTCTTACCAAAACCAATGCCGGGATCAAGGATGATATTTTCCCTTTTAATGCCGGCCTTAATGGCCTCATTTGCCCTATTGGACAGGTAATCGGTTATTTCCTTCATGAAATCATCATACTTAGGATCAAGCTGCATGGTTTCCGGGGTACCCTTCATGTGCATTAATATTACAGGTACTCCTTGTTCTGCAGCAAGCGTCAGCATGGCTGGATCATTTTCCATGGCGGTAATGTCGTTTATAATGGATGCCCCGGCTCTGAGTGCCTCCATTGCCACCTCTGATTTCATGGTATCTATGGAAATGGGAATATCTATCTGTTTTGAAAGAGCTTCTATAACAGGAATAACCCTTTTCATCTCTTCTTTTGCAGATACCGGCTCTGAAAAGGGCCTGGTAGACTCCCCTCCTATATCTATTATGTCTGCGCCCTGATCCGCCATCAGCAGGCCCTGGGCAACGGCATCATCAAAGGAAAAATATTTTCCGCCGTCATAAAAAGAATCAGGTGTTGTGTTCAAAATACCCATCAGGCAGGTTCTGGAACTCAAATCAAGTTTAAACCTGCCCCATTCAATGATTGTTTTAATTGCTTTCTTCATAATTATTTTTTATCCGGCACGTCGTCATCAGGATTATCAATAGTATTGTTATCTGAGTCTTCTTCCGGCTCATCTTCTGATTTATCTTTTAAAGATTCAGAATCTGAAGAAACGGCATCCTCTTTTGATTCTTCTTCATCATCTTTTTTGAGAAAGGCTGCAAGAGCTTCATCATCAAACAGAGCCTCTGGTTCAGGAGGATCAAAATCAGGTTTGATTGATTTAATCAGCTCATCTAATTCAGCGCCCATGACCGTTTCTTTTTCCAGAAGCAATTCAGCTAATTTATGCAGGATTTCAATATGTTCTTCAAGAACATCCTGGGCAACCTTGTAATTTCGTTTGATGATGGCTGAAACCTCCGCATCAATCTTTCTTGCAGTGTCTTCAGAATATTCTTTGGGATGGGCTATTTCCCTGCCTATAAAGATCTGCTCATCTCCCTGATCATAACTCAAGGGACCCAAGGCCTTGCTCATACCCCAGTTTCTGACCATCTTGCTGGCCATGGCTGTTGCCTGTTTTATGTCATTGGAGGCTCCGGTGCTTATGCGGTTAAAAATCAACTCTTCTGCAACCCTGCCGCCAAAAGCTACTGCAAGCTCATTTTCCAGTTGATCCTTGTATTTAAAATCCCGTTCCTCAGGCAGAAACCATGTAATACCCGCCGCCCTTCCCCTGGGGATTATGGTAATCTTATTGACAATATCGGTATGGGGCAAAAGCCTTGCCACCAGGGCATGGCCTCCCTCATGATAGGCAGTAGTTCTTTTTTCATCTTCCCGGATAACCTTGGATTTTCTTTCAAGGCCCATGTAAACCTTGTCCTTGGAATCCTCAAAATCCATCATATTAAGCTTTTCATGACCGCGTTTCGCCGCGAGAAGAGCTGCCTCATTAACAAGGTTTTCCAGGTCTGCACCGGAAAATCCAGGGGTTCCCTTGGCAAGGGTAACCACATCAACATCGTCGTCTAAGGGCGTTTTTTTCATGTGAACCTTTAAAATTCCTATTCTGCCCTTTATGTCCGGCATATCCACAATAACCTGGCGATCAAATCTGCCGGGCCTGAGAAGGGCAGGATCCAGGACATCTGCCCGGTTCGTGGCAGCCATAAGAATAACGCCCTCATTGGACTCAAATCCATCCATTTCCACGAGAAGCTGGTTCAAGGTCTGCTCCCGTTCATCATGGCCGCCGCCCAGGCCCGCGCCCCTCTGCCTTCCCACGGCATCAATTTCATCTATAAAAATTATACATGGAGCATTTTTCTTGCCCTGGGCAAACAGGTCTCTAACCCTTGAGGCTCCTACACCCACAAACATTTCGACAAAATCAGAACCGCTTATTGTAAAAAAAGGTACCCCAGCTTCTCCGGCAACGGCCCTGGACAAGAGAGTCTTTCCCGTTCCAGGAGAGCCCACAAGCAAAACCCCCTTGGGGATACGCCCGCCAAGGCGGGTAAACTTACCGGGTTCTTTAAGGAATTCCACAACCTCTGTAAGCTCTTCCTTGGCCTCGTCAATGCCTGCCACATTGTCAAAGGTAATTTTTTTACCCTTGTCAGACATGAGCCGTGCCCGGCTCTTTCCAAAGGACATGGCCTTGCCGCCTCCCCCGCCCTGCATCTGACGCATGAAAAATATCCACACACCTATCAATACAATCATGGGCAGCCAGGAAATAATGATCGACATGAACCAGGAGGATTCAGTCGGAGGCTTGGCTTTTATGGCAACACCATTGTCTCTAAGGGTTTTTATGAGATCACCGTCCCTGGGAGCAAAGGTTCTAAACCTTGTTCCCTTGATATCGGTGATATAAAGATCCTGTCCTTGAATTAGGACATGCTGTACCCGTTCTCCCTCCACCATGGCAAGAAATTCCGAGTATCCAATATTATTTTCCGTCACCTGCTGCTGATTGAAGATGTTGTATAGCATGACCATCATCAATACTATAACCAGCCATAGAGATAGATTCTTGTAAAACTGATTCAAAGGTACTTCCTTTCTGAAGGGGTTGGCATCTTAAATATAACTGCCATGGGCAGACCAGATTTTTACGCGGTTCTGCCCACAACGAACCATTAAAGTCATATTGACTTTGCAAAATACTTTCATATAAACGGCCATGACAGACCCGTCTGCCACAACGAACCAAGAAAGTCCCGTGCAAATAAAAACGGAGGAGACTTTCATATAAAAGAAAAATCACAAAAAATAATTATTTTCAATAATAAACATGATTTTTGATTAAGCAAGAAAAAGTTTGCAGGGTTTCTAAGCCATATCCTTTTTCAGCCTTTTCTGTTTTTTTTCCCAATTTGCCTGAGGGGCAAATTCTCATGTTTAAAGCAAATCTTACCATTATGTATAAAAGTCCTGATTCTGTCCGGCAGATCAAGGCTTTTTCCGTTGGTTCCAGTTAAAATGAGATTTAAAACATCATCAATGTGAGCCAGAGTAATGCGTCGAAGATCTTTTTTAACACTCCTGATTGCGTGCCTTAAAACCCGCCGTGACAAAGCGGGGTGAAGCCCCTTAAACACTTCTTTATCAAGATGTACGTCGCTCTTTGTCCGATGCAGTATGGCTCTAATGAAAACGGCTTTAGTTTCCTTTGCCATCCATTCTTCTTCCAGCATGACAATGGAGCTTAAGCGGTTTAAGGCATCTGCCACACCTGGATTATAATGTTTTTTAAGTAGAGGCAGCAGATCGTTTCTGACCCTGTTCCTTAGAAAAACGGTATCACTGTTGGAGCTGTCTACAACATAATCCTGATTTCTAAGAGTCAGATAATCCAGAATATCCTCCCTTGATACCCGGATCAGAGGACGGATTATCCTCCTGCCCCTGACAGGGGGAATGCCGGCAATCCCCTTTGTACCGCTTCCCCTTAGAAGATTCATCAGCACAAGCTCTGCATTGTCGTCGTAGTTATGCCCCAGAGCAATTTTAGTATATTTTTTTTCATCAGCCAGCTCGTTGTAAAATCCATAACGGACATCCCTGGCTGCCTCTTCAAGGGAAAGCCGATTTTTTTCGGCAAAGGCTGAAACATCTGATCGGCGTATATGGCATGGCAGATTAAATTTTGCGGCAAGGTTAAAGACAAATTCCTCGTCCCGGTCAGATTCTTTCCCCCTGAGAGTATGATTTAAATGGGAAACGCCTATTGTCAAGGAAAAATCCAGGCTCAATTCCCTGAGCAGCAACAAGAGTGCCACAGAATCAGGCCCTCCTGAAATAGCTGCCAAAACAGCATCCCCTGGTTTAAGCATGGCGTATAAGTCTATTGTTTCTCTTGCTTTTTTAATGAGTAGGGGTTCCTTCCAATGGGAATCTGCATGACACATAATCAAAAATTAATCACCTGCCGGGTACGATTCCAGCGACAATGCCTGAATCGTTGGGCCCTCTGTAGGAGGTGCGCCCGATATTTATGATACCCGCCCTTTGGAGCATGCCTTTAATCTCGTTTTCTGAATAGGCCTGTCCTCCATCGGTGGCCAGAAGCATATTTAGTGAAAAAAGTGCAGGAAAAAGCGGGCCGTCTTTTTCATTGTCCAGAATAAAATCGTGGATGAGTATCATGCCTCCTGGTTCAAGCACTGAAACTGCTTTTTCCACAATCTTTTCGCAGTCCCGGGGTGAATCTCCGTGGAGGATGTGGGAGAGCCACACCACATCATATCTGCCTTTTATGGGGTCCTCAAGAAAATCACCGGGCTGAAAGATGATCCGATCCTGCTGGCCAAAGGCTGCAACGGTTTTCTCTGCAAAGGGCCTGGTGGTCGTACGGTCAAAGATCACTGCTTCAAGCCCTTTATTTTGCATGCAAAAATGGATGGCATAGGTTCCCGGCCCCCCTCCAAGATCAAGGAGCTTTTTTCTGCCTTTCAGATCAATTGTAGCAACGAGTTCCGGTGCCATGCCCATGGCAATGTTAAACATGCCCATTAAAAAGCTTTCCCTTTTTTCTTCATCTGCAAATACAGCCTTGGTTCGTACCGGTTTACCAGACTTAATTGATTCATCTAAGCGAAACCAGGACTCAACAAGATGATGATGATGCATGATCATGAAACCCATGTACTTTGGGGAATCCTTACACAGAAATGTTCTTGAAAAAGCCGTGTTTGTGTAGTCTGTATCTTTTTTTTTCAGAAGATCCATGGAGCACATGGCATTAAGCAGCATGGCAAGGCTTCTCTGGGGAATTCCAGTTTGTTCAGAAATTTTTTCAAGATTTTTTTTATCCTCCCCAATGGCGGTAAAAACATCCAGCTTAACAGCGCTGTGCAAAGCGCATGTCTGCCAATAAGCGCCTGAAATTTCAAGAAGATTTCCCGGGGACATTTCCTTTGATTTCATTATTTCCTCCTGCTTTTCCCTGTGACTGCCATGGGCAGACCAAGGTTTTGAACCGGTTCTGGCCACAACGAACCATGAATGTAGGGGCATGCCCTTCGCACAAGGGCAGCCCCTACACATTCATATAAACCGCCATGGCCGGAGCATATTTTTTACCCGGCCACAACGAAGATTGAAAGTCTTTAAAAAACAATCTTTTACGAAGACTTTCATATAAACCGGCATGGCTGGAGCATATTTTTTACCCGGCCACAACGAAGATTGAAAGTCTTTAAAAAACAATCTGTTACGGAGACTTTCATATAAAAGGGGCTGGAACCTTACCTTCGAAACGAATAATAAAATGATTTAATATATCAAAAACATAAACAATTGAAAAGTAAAATAACTTGCTATCAGATACGAACAGCCTGGTTTTTGTTTTTTTGTTGACTTAAAGAACGCAACTCCGGTATCTATATAACCGGCATGGCAGTCTATCATCGCAATCTAAAAATAAAAGCCTCTTTAAAAACAGCTCCTTAAAGAGACTTTCTAATAAAAATTTTACGATTCATTGAAACTTAACAATAACTTTTCATTTTTATATCAGAGTTAATCATATGTTTACAATGCTTCGCACCTGGATTAATAGATATTTTTCAGATCCCCAGGTAATTATTCTTGCAATTTTGCTTTTGTTAGGTTTTTTAACCATATCCTCCCTGGGTGGAATGCTGATTCCAGTATTTTTCGGGGTCATCATAGCCTACCTGCTTGAAGGAATTGTTCAACGCCTGCAATCCTTTAAAATTCCCAGAAAAGCCTCTGTTATTATAGTGTTCTGCCTGTTTATGACATGCCTGATTCTGACCATGGTCGGCCTTTTTCCGCTTTTGTCCCGCCAGATATTACAGTTTGTTCAGGAACTGCCCTCCATGCTGGGAAAAGGACACAAGTCTATACAGGCGCTTTTGGAACGCTATCCTGAATTTATAACTAAAGCCCAGCTAAACGATTTAATTAACACCATAGCTTCTGAGGTGTATAACCAGGTTCAGCAGATTCTCTCCTTGTCCCTTGCTTCGGTCATGAGCCTGATTTCCCTCATCGTATATCTGGTACTGGTTCCCCTGCTTGTTTTTTTCTTTCTAAAGGATAAGACTTTAATATTAATATGGCTTAAAAGTTTTCTGCCTGATAACCGCACCCTTTCCCAAAAGGTATGGAACGAGGTAAACCTTGCAATTACCAATTATATCAGGGGTAAAATCTGGGAAATCATCATAGTATGGGTTATAAGTTATACAACATTTTACATATTTGGAATGAAATTCACCCTGCTGCTGTCCATGTTAGTGGGATTTTCGGTTCTTATCCCATATATTGGTGCTGCTCTGGTGCTGCTTCCTGTTGCAATGGTTGCATTTTTCCAATGGGGGTTTGTCTCAAAAAGCCTTTACGCGGTTGGTGCCTACGGTATTATCCAGGCTCTGGACGGAAATCTCCTTGCCCCTCTGCTTTTATCCGGAGTAGTGAATCTACACCCGGTTGCCATTATAGTTGCCGTGCTGATATTCGGAGGACTGTGGGGAGGCTGGGGACTATTTCTTGCTATTCCCCTTGCAACCCTTGTTCATGCAGTTATAAAAGCCTGGAGGTCTGCTGTTTTTCCCAATGAACATCCCATATCAACTTCATTACCTGATGCCCGCAACAAAACATGAAAGTCATATTGGATTAACCAAATCACCATTATCTCGTCAGAATAGAGAGTACAACCTCAGTACCAGCCCCTTCCCGGGATGTTATGGAAATGTTACCTCCGTTTAAATGGGCAAACTCCTTTGCCACCGTCAAGCCAAGGCCGCTCCCCACCTCTTTCCTGGTTCCGGGCCTTGAGCATTTTCCGGCAAGGTCAAAAATGGAGTCACACACCTCCTGGTTCATGCCCAGTCCATTGTCCCGAACTAATATATGATGGCATTTTTCATCCCAGGTACAGGAAATATGAACCTGGTCCTATAGCGCTCAGCAAAATTGATACACCTATGCTCACATAAATTGATACGCCAAGCAGTGGCAAGAGATTTTCTGCACAACCGACAAAAGCAAAAATAAGAACAAAAAGAAACTCCTGCGAAACTATGAAAAAGATTGCAAAAAAGAAGTGAGGGGAATAACTATTGGGTTGAACAAAGATCTTTTAAAAAGATGCCCAAGAGAGATTCCCCTTGCAGATACCTTATCATATAAAGGTCAATTTACAAGAGTATTATGATACTTTTGATGATTGGTTGATTCCTGATTTTTCAGACAAATGCCCTATTTGTGATGGAGTTGATTGCGCCTGCTACCTTGGCTGCTACACCCGAAAAGCAATTTGTCCCATAACAGGATTCTCTGTACCGGACTTGCCTGTTTTACGTTTTTTTTGTCGTCGAAAAGGCAATGCTATAATATGTGCTCATGTGACGTTTTCTTTACTTCCTCTTCTGCTTGTTCCTTACCGTAGTTTATCTCTCAAGTTCATGGTGCTGGCGGTATGGATCAGGGTTAGCGATCACCTGAGTCTAACTGATTCCCTGGAAGCCATAGAGAACGAACTGAATCATCTGCAGGATATTGCAGATTTCATCAATATCAGTACCCTGCTATCATGGGAACGAATGATCCTGGCGGGCGGGAAGCTGCTTATGTCATCCAATACAGCTCTGGCATCGGAAATCCAATATGTTCAACTACAAGACAGCCAAGGGTTACTTCAGTTTTTAGAGGCAATCATTCACCATAGATCCAGGATCAGTGATCATTCTATACGAGGTCCGGATGCATTTGCCCTGGATTTTTATCAACAGTGTGGTGGCGTTGAAAAGAACGCTCCATTTTTGTTTGGCCGGGCATCACAGCACAGATATTAACCGTCGGCATTCCCCACAGGTGAAGTGCGCACAACAATTGATGATAGTTCTGTCATAGCTGTTCGGCTGTGATTTGTTTCTTCTCTTTTTTCTCTAAAGTATCATATTTTCGATATCCCTCCCATTCTCCCTTCTTTTCACACAGGCTTACAATCAATCGATTGACGTTTAGCGTATATTCCAATGGAACGGAATAATTTACATAGGCGGATATCATGGTTGAGATGATCGAAATTATAGATCTGGACTTAAGATACGAAAAACTGAGGGTCAAATCTAAAAAATCCGAACGGGCATTGCTTGCCTCCATAATAGAGAATGGTATTCAAGAAGTACTCAAAGGAGTCAGTCTTGAAGATGGCACCAAAGTTCTTCTGGATGGATTCAAGCGGTACCGTTGTGCAAAAAAGCTCAACATAGGGACGGTTCCCTATGCGGCACTCGGTGGCGATGAGGCATTGGGGATTATCAAACTGGTCCGTGCTTCATTAGAACGTCCGCTTACAATTTTAGAACAGGCCAAAATGATAGATGAGCTTGAAAAAGCCCATGGCATGCTCCACAGGGATATTGCCGACCTTCTCCAGAAAAGTAAGGCCTGGGTAAGCGTGCGTGCCGGCATTATCCGTGAAATGAGTCCGTATGTAGCCAAACGGGTATTCAATGGAGACTTCCCGGTTTATTCATATATGTACACCCTGCGAAAGTTTATACGTATAAACGGCATTTCAAAATCTGAGATTGATGAATTCGTAAAATCAGTTGCCGGAAAAGAGTTAAGCATCCGAGATATTGACCTGTTGGCCACCGGTTTTTTCAAAGGATCTCAAGATTTTAAGGAGCTCATTAAACAGGGGAACATTGCCTGGGGATTATCCAAACTGAAAGAATCAGCCGCCCAAACACCGGAGTGTACGAGTGCAGAGCAAAAAATGCTCAAGGACCTGGAAATCTTACAGCGGTATATGCAAAAAATCACCTACAGGGTCAAGGATGACAAGCTGAATAATGATGCGTTCCATGCTCAGGCAGGGCTTCTTGTTCAGGAAATTATCAAACTTATGGAGCACTTCAGCCTTGCAATGGAGATGTTGAATGATCGATGCAAACAAGCGTAAAGCAATTTTTCTTCTTCATAATGAAGGAATGGGGATTCGGGAACTGTCCCGCAAACTCAACATCAGCAGTAACACTGTCCGGAAAATCATTGAACAGAAAGGTGAACAGCCTGAAATTAAACGGCCGGATAAAATTCATGTTGATCCCGTGCTTCTTGGGAAACTTTACAAAAAATGTGACGGTTATGCCCAGAGAATCCATGAAATTCTTGAAGAAGATATGGGCATTGCCATTGGATACTCCACATTGACACGGAATTTACGGCAACTTGGCCTGAGCCACTCAAAAAATGAAAGGTGTGACCAAAAGCAGGATATCCCTGGTGAAGAGATGCAGCATGACACATCCCCTTACAACACTAAATTTGGAGAAACCCGGTTCAAAGTTCAGGGCAGCCTTATTTATATGAGGTACTCGAAAGTGAAGTATCTGAAATTTTACCGTTCTTTCAATCGATTTGCCATGAAATGCTTTATCCATGAAGCATTGACCTTCTGGAAGTATGCCGCCGGGATATGCATTATTGACAACACCAATCTTGCCCGCCTTCGGGGAACCGGCAAAAATGCTGTTATCGTGCCTGAAATGGAGCAATTTGCCAAGCAATACGGCTTTAAATTTGTCTGCCATGAAGTTGGACATGCCAATAGAAAAGCAGGTAATGAAAGAGGTTTTTATACCGTGGAAACCAATTTCTTCCCGGGCCGAAGTTTCAAAAGCCTGGAAGATATGAACCGGCAGGCCTTTGAGTGGTCCACCATGAGGATGGCGAACAGACCGGTAAGCAAAAGCAACCTGATTCCGGCACGGGCCTTTGAGTATGAACAGACATTTCTTGTAAAAATACCGCCCTATGTAACGCCCCCGTATATGACCCATGAGCGGGGGACGGACCAATATGGATATGCCGCCGTCAATGGTAATTTTTACTGGGTTCCCGGCAAAACACGATTTGACGTCAAGGTACTCGAGTTCTGCGACCATATGGAAATCTATCACCAAAGAAAAAAACTGGCTGACTACAAAATCCCTGCTGACGGCGTCAAAAATAAAAAAGTCGGACCCCAAGGAGGAGCAGCGCCCAAACATCATCCCCGGAATCGGAAAAAGCCCACGGCAGGAGAGGAACGTATATTGCGCAATGCAGCCCCTGAAATTGACGATTACCTGAATTTTATCCTGGTGATGAAAGGCAAAGCCAGGCACAGTATGATCCGGCAACTGTACAGCTTGTATAAAAAAACGCCCGTTGATCTGTTCATCAGAGCTGTTCAACGGGCATTGAAATACAGGGTCAGTAATTTTGCCACCCTTGAAAATATTATCCGCCTGTTTTTAAGGCAGTCAAATTATGAAATGCCGTTACCCCGGACAGATAATACGTTTATAAACAGACCGGCATATCTTGAAGGTCAATTCACAACAGATCCGGATTTGTCAGTTTATAAAAAGCCTTCAGACGGCAACAATGATACGGAGGAATAAATGGACGGAAAACTTGAACAAAAGCTGAAATACATAGGTCTTCGAGGGGTACTTGCCAATTGGGATCATTACATGGAGATTGCTGAACAAGGTAATTTCTCGCCGGTTCGTCTACTTACGTACGTTGTTGAACAGGAATTTAAAATTAAACATGAAAATGCCAGAAAAAGAAGGATTGTCCATGCCAGAATCCCGGAACCATATGAGATCGAGACGTTTCCTTTTGACAGGCAGCCAAAGTTAAATAGGAAGAAGGTTCTCTCGATCTATGATTCTTTCGATTATATCCTAAAACAGCATAATATCATCTGGATCGGCCCGACAGGTACAGGTAAAACCGGTTTGGCCACAGCCTTTCTCACCCAAGCGATAAACAAAGGATACAGAGGGAAGTTTATTTTGTTCCCGGAACTTGTGGAAACCCTCTATCAATCCATTGCCGATCACACGGAATCCAAAGTCTTGAAGACCTTTGCATCTTACGATTGCCTGCTGATAGATGAGCTGGGGTTTATAGAAATAGAACCTGTACAGGTTGGGTTGTTTTTTACTCTGATGCACAAACGGCATAAGACAAAATGCACCCTGATCACCTCAAATCTCGGGTTTGAAGAATGGGAAACTTTCTTAAAAAACGCCCAGTTGACAGCAGCACTCTTAGACCGCTTAACGGAATGCAGCCATGTAATTAATATGAAAAATTGCGTGAGTCTGAGATCAAAACTGGAAGCAGTGTAGTCGGTGAGATTGGTATGGCTTCACCTCGTTATACCCGCCAGCATCTGTTCACCCTTCGAAATCACATCCCAATAGACAGGGTAATTGAAGCTCTGTCCATCCCCTTATCAAACCAGACAGGAAAATATCGGTTCAGTTGCCCCGTCTGCAATGAACAGAACACCGGGGTTAATCCGAAAACCAATCTGGCACGATGCTTTAATTGCGAAAAAAATTTTAATACTATTGATCTTGTAATGAAGGTCATGGATGTCAGTTTTATCCAAAGCGTTGCGTATTTGGAAAAACTGAAAGTTGATACACAGGTACCACCCGCACCAACCACCCATCCCCGGAAAGCCGTCAGGCGTAACGATATGGTTCATATCGGTGATGTTTTTAAGTCCTTGATGCATCCCAAGCCCGACAGCGACATCTTGAATCACCCTCCAGGCGATAAAAATCAAGCCATCACAGATCTTGAAAAAAGGATCTCCGTCCTTGAACACCAGATAACTCAATTAACGAAAAAAATTACACTGCTCCAATTGAGGTAGGCAGTAACTTCTGCTTCAGGGCAGTGGGAAAAACTGCTGGCGGGTTTTTTTTTATTTTTTTTGGCGGGCTAACTGCTTGCCTTTGTGAGCCAACGTATCAATTTACCTGAGTAGAACTGTATCAATTTATCTGAGCGCTATAGACCTGGTCCCCTGTGTCACAATACTTTATGGCGTTGTGTACAAGATTCCTGAGTATAAAGGACATCATATTCCTGTCATAAATAACCTCGCACCCCTTGGGCACATCAGATAAAAGCTCGATTCCCTTGGCATCGGATTCCGCCTTCAAACATTCGATAATTTCCGCTGCCGTACGTGAGATATTTACGCTTTCCTTGACAACTTCAATACTGCGGGTCTGCATTCTTGCCCAGGTAAAGAGGTTTTCAAAAAGTTTGTACATCTGGTGGGCTGAATCGGCCATGGCCCTAACTCTTTCTTGTTTTTCATTATCATCAAGCTCATGAAAAAAGGTCTTCATCATGTCTATACTGCCGGTAAGTCCGAACAGCTTATTTCTCATATCATGGGCGACAATTGAAAAAAGCTTGTCTTTTGCAGCATTTGCCTTTGCAAGGGCTTTATTTGCATATTCAAGGTCGTGATTTGCCCTTGCAAGGGCTTTTTTCTGTCTTGAAACGGTCAAATGAGTCTTGATACGCGCCAGTACCTCTTCCTGGTTAAAGGGTTTAACAATAAAGTCAACAGCTCCCCGGTTAAAGGCCTTTATCTTATTTTCCGTATCTGCAAAGGCTGTAAGAAAAATAATGGGAATATCCTGGAACTTTTCATCCTCTTTTAACCGCTTGCAGGTTTCATAACCATCCATTTCCGGCATCATGATATCAAGAAGAATAATATCAGGTTCAGCAAAGGCTGTCCTCTCCAAGGCTTCCCTGCCGTTTTTTGCCACAAAAATCTTATTTCCCTTTTCACCGCTTAAATAATCAAACAAGACCTTAAGGTTGGTTGGATTATCATCCACAATCAATATTTTATTTTCATCATGATTTTGTTCATGATCTGTATTCTGAAATATATACCCTTTATTCATCCTGCTTTAATCTCCAAAATCGACTCTGCCAGATGTAAAATTTCATCAATCATAAAGCCTTCGGCAAATTCATTTACCCTGTTTTTAAAGCATAAAATAAGAGATGGGGGGAAATCTTGAACCCCGTCAATATCTCTTGGTTCTTCTTCCGGGAGAGCTTGTACCCATTCCTGTATACCGGCAATATCACCTTTTTTTGCAATGCTTACAAGCCTGTCCATATTGTTAATTTTTTCTGATAACAGCCTTATATCATAAATGGAAAAATCCCCATCATCATGGCCGGTCATGGATATTTCTTCATCATCACTGCCGCCCCCTCTTTCTGCAAACTCCCAGTCAATATCCTTATATTTAGATAGAACCGTAAAAAGAGAATTAAGACTTACGGGCTTTGTTAAGAATGCGTCACATCCTGCACGTAAACTCTTTTCCCTTGACTCATTAACCACACTTGCTGAAATGGCAATAATAAGCGTATTTTTAAGAGCTGGGTCGGCACTCACGCGAATTTCATGAACAGCTTCAAATCCATTCATCTCCGGCATCATAAGATCCATGAGGATCACATCCGGTTTTATTTTCCCGGCTTTTTCAATGCAGTCTTTTCCGTTTTCAGCCATGTGAACATGAAAACCCATGGGTTCCAGAGCATCCCTTAGCAGTTCACGGTTATTTAGATTGTCATCGGCCACAAGTATATGAAAATCCTCATTGGAAATTCCAATAATGTGCTGATCAGGTTCCAGGCGTATATTCATTGTGTCTGTTTCCGGCAGATGCAGGGAAAAACGAAATATACTCCCCTTGCCCGGTTTTGATACCAATTTCAGTTCACTGCCCATGAGCTGAACTAAGCGCCTGCAGATTGCAAGGCCAAGGCCGGTGCCTTGGGCACCGTCATTGATGGTGCCGGCCTGTTCAAAGGGATGAAATATTTTTTCCAGATCCTTTTTTTCAATGCCTGGGCCCGTGTCTTTTACCTCAAAGGCTATATAGCTTTCAAGACCTTCAGGAGTATCAGTATCCAAGTCAACTACATACTCAACCCCGCCGGCATGGGTAAACTTGACAGCATTATCCAGGATATTAAAAAGCACCTGGCGGATACGCACCTCATCCCCCAAAACCCAGATCGGGAGGGTGTCAGATATACGAAGAGAAAAATCTATCTTCTTTTTCCGGGCCTTGATGCGGGTGATGGCTGCTGTTGATTCCAGAAGTTCCCTCAAAGAAAATGGTGCGGGATTGATTTCCATTTTACCGGCCTCGATTTTGGAAAGATCCAGAATATCGTTAATCATCATCAATAAATGCTCACCGCTATGGCTTATGATTCTAAGTTGTTTCAGTTCCTTGTCCTGGAGATTGCCGTTTCGTTCCATGATCTGGGTATAACCAAGGATACCATTTAAAGGGGTTCTTAATTCATGGCTCATACTGGCAAGAAAGGCACTCTTTGCCCTGTTGGCAACCTCAGCCTTTTCCTTTGCCAAAACCAGCTCATGATTGAGGGTTTCAAGGCTGCGGGTCCTTTGGGAGACTTTATGCTCCAGAAATGTTTTATGGCGTTCCAGTTCCTGATCCCTGATTTGAATCTCGTTGATCATATCGTTAAATGCCAGGATCATGTACTTAATCTCATCATTATAACCATCAGGGCAAGCCACCCGAAGAGAGTAATTTTTCTCCTTTGATATGGTTTTGACCGCATTAAGCAAGGATGCAATGGGAGCTGCCAGAACCCTCATAAATTTTGAAAAAACAATATAAATTATCATGCCGGTTGCCGCAAGTATTAACAGATTACAGATGACATACCATTGAATAATTTGAATCAGCCTGCTTTTACTGGCAATGATAATAAGATGTCCTAAATAATTATCGTTTAATGTTATGGATGTATGGGATTCCAGGGATCCAAGATCGTGATTCAGCCCATCGGGTTTAATGGGCCATCCGGCAAGGGATTCAGGGGTTATTTTTCCCTTTCCTTTAACAGCGGTATCAGGCGGGTAATCACGAATGTAAAAGGCAAAGAGTTCTCCTTTTTCATCATAAAGTGAAGCCGCAAGGATATCCCTGTTTTCCATAAGGGATTTCAGTGTATCAGCGGCTGCATCCGGATCGTTAAAGTAAAGGGGCGCCTCAACATTTTTTTCCATGACCGAAGCCAGAGAAGTGAATCCATAACTCAGGGTTTTTTTCATGATATAAAAATCGTTGATGACAAAAAAACCTCCGGCAAAAACCAATGCAACCCCGTTACTGATCAATACCAGAAGAAATATTTTGGCCTTAATGGTACGGCTTGATAAAAGAAAACGTATAAGCCTGTTGGCAAGTCCCATATATGCTCCTGTCCATCAGGGATTCGATAAAAAATAAATATTCCCCTTTTCTATCCCCAGGCACTTTTTAAACAAACGTCACTCCAATATAGACGTAACATAGGGGGGAGATGTAGTTTTTTATTTCCCATAATGTCTAATCAATAGCTGGTTCTAACTTTCGCCTAACAATTTTTGCCAGCCTAAGAAGGTATGAACTGATTTTAATACCGGATAAATTTTTAGCATCCATATTGATTTCAAACCCGATTCTGTTATCGGGTTTTTGATAAAAATTGATAATCCCCCCTATCTCGGCAAAGCCCGGAAAATCACCTATGGTAAGAATAGGCAGACCGGCAAGTCTTTCAAGGAGTTTATCACTTTGTTTTCTTGCCGACCGGCTGACAATGAGCATCTGAACTTTTCCGATTTCCTTATCATCGGTATAATAGACAACCCGTATTTTTTTGTCTTGAACAATCCTGTCTGTAAAAGATTCAAAAAGGCCTTCATAATCATTTTCACCAAGAACCGCAATTGTGAACCATTCAGAATCTCTCTCAAAGGAAGAATCAGGCCATTTTATGAACTCGGTGAATTTAATAATCAGGGCTGTCTGAATTTCCTGCTTTGAGATTTCTTCAGCACCTGCCACGGGGGGAAAAACAATAAGGTAAGCAAACTGCAATGACAAAAAAAGGCAGGCATATATCAGCAATTTTACGGGATATGATCCTTTGAACAGGCTTCCATACCCCCATAAATTCCCAGGTTTCTTTATCATCATAAATAGATAACCGGTCATATTAGAATTTCCAGTTAAACCCGATTGTATAAATGGGGCTTTCCAGAGATATATTCTGCTTGTTCAGGGAATCATAATAATAGCCTGCTGCCGGAACATCATTATTAAAAATATTCTCTCCCTTGACTATAATTGAACATCTATCCGTTAAATTGTATTTAAATGAAGCATTGATAACAAAACGATTGTGATTAAACAGATCATTATCGTTTGAATCAGTGTCCTCAACCGTCTTAATCCCATTATTGTAAAGACATCCCGTTGAGATATCGAGCTTGTCACCCAAAAGGCGAGTGTTGAAATTTAATTTCACTGTATGTTCCGGATAAACTTTCCAATATTTACCGTTCCTGTCAGTCAGGTTGTTAAGAATAACCGTATCATCAGCACAATGGGGTTGTGAAAAACCATAGGACAATTCAAACCAGGTAACCTCATTGGGGCTAAAGCTTAAAGCAGCTTCAAATCCTGCTGAGGCAAACCGCCTGCTGATCTCCCTCTCAACCCCCCCGGCAGTATCGCTTTCCTCCAAGGAGGAAGACATATCACTATCATAGTCCGGCAGAAAATATACAGTATCATCAAAAACATTATAATAAAAATTAAGGTTAAAACTGCATCTGTTATCCATAAAATTGTAGTAATAGCCCAGCTCATAGCTCTTTACATCTTCTTCGGTAAGGAGTTCGGTTGTGTCTCCATAGGTCATAAAATTTATATAATCAGGATAGTGATACCCTTCCTGATAGATGAACTTGAGGGTATGATCCCCGGCCAAATCCCAGGTAATACCAAGCCTTGGGGTTACTACATCTAAGGAACCACCGTCAAGGTCATAGGAAAAATCATTTGTTTTAAATTCAAAATCATCGGAATAAATCCCATCATAACGCAGGCCTGCAAAAAGGCTTATATTTTGTGATAATTGGTAATTATCTTCAAAGAAAATACTTGTTTCCAACCAGCTACCATCGGCTTTAAAGGCTATTTTTTCCTGGCTATCAGCATAGCTTTCCGTTGAAATTTGAGATCCATTGACCGCGTCATCAAGACCTATGAAAATATTATCTGAACGAAAGCGTTTTAAAAACAATGAAAAACCCATAGCAATGCGGTGATCTGGAAACCTGGTTGTCTTTAAAAGCATGTTAGGCTTTATCTGCAATTCAGAATCAAGGTTTTGACTGGTTAAAAAAAGATAATCCGGTTCGTATTCAAAGTATTGAAAAGGAAGGCCAATGGTAAACACTTCCATGTCTGTTAGCTGAAAATCCACTTCAGGCACCAGGGCCGCACTTTTCATGGATACTTCGGAATAACTTTCATCAATATGCCTTAACTTCAAGGTAGAATCCACAGATTCGTCCTGAAAAAATGCAGTCAATCTGAAATTATTTTTTTTCCAATTCAAGGAAAAACGGGTATTGATATCTGGAAAGGAGTTGGAGTTAATACTTTTCTCCTTGATGCCCTCGGATTTAACCATTCCGGCGTATAGAAAAAAATCACCTTTTTCCTTTGAGGAAAATCCATATCCGGTCTCGGCTTTCATAAGATCGTGGGGAAAACCTGCCTCTGTGTTGACAAACCCTCCGGGATGATCCTTACCATTTTTTTGTATAATATTGACGAAACCATTAATTGATCCGCTTCCATGGATAATGGAGCAGGGACCTTTTAAAACTTCAATACGGTCAATATAACCAAGGAGAGGAAGATTCAGATTTGTATTAATACCTGCACCGCTGCTGATATTCATGCTCTCTCCATCCAGCATTAGCAAAGTAGTTGCGTTGGAAGATGAGGCAATCCCCCGGGTGGAATATAGGGGGCCCGAACTATAAACTCCTGATATGTGTACTCCCGGCACATAATAGCCAAGAAAATCAGCTATGCTTGAGGCAAAAGAATTTTCAATCCGATCTCCCGGGATCAGATAAATAGAGCCGGGGGCTTTTTCCGGGGGAATATCAAAAAAACTGGTTGAGCTGATTTCAATGGACATCAACTGCTCAATACTCAATTCAACGAGTTCTTCCACAAGTTTCTTGGCACCGGAACACTCAGGTGGTGACAGGGCAGAAATCAGCAGCAAAAAGCAGAATATTATAATACGGCAATGATAACGTAACATCAAAATTTTTTTGCTCCTTTATCATTTACTTTAATCTGAAATTCAGATAACAATTTATCAGCTTGTGAAACAATTCAATGCACTATTATTGGGATACTTCATTTACTGCTTGACACTTTATAAAAAAAATTCTTATTTTCCGGGAATTTCCTCAAAAAAGTGTTAGCTGCTTGTTAGCTGCTTTTGAGGCAATATGAACGATGCCCTTTTCTTTAAAACAAACGGTTGAACAGGATTAAAATATTCAATGGTAGAAAATATCATGGACATATATCTGAAATTAAGAAAACAAGCCAGAAGCATTGTTGCCACCCTGCCCTCCCCCCTTTTTTACCAAATATTCAAAAACGAAATAGCATCATCAAGGCACATGCTGGAATACCACCCCCAGCTTGCCGCCATCAAAAAAAAAATATCTCCCCTGATAGACGATGATTTTGGTCATGGCGCTCAGCATTCCAAGCTGGTAAGCGTTGATGCAGGGGCCATTATCCAAGTGGAATTGGGGACTCAACTCACAAACTCATCAGATACCTCCTCCCCAATGATTTCTTCTGTAAAGCATCAGATGCTTCTTGTTCAAACAGCGGGTCTGTTGCACGACATCAAGAGAAAAGAGGAAAATCATTCTGAAAAAGGTGCCAGATTTTCAAAAAAAATACTAAACAGCGATGACTTTTCCTTTAACGACAAAGAAATCGATATTATATGTACGGCAATCAGGGAACACGAGGCATTCACTGATGCAGGAAGTATTAAACATGGAACAGGCTCTCTTATATCAGACGCATTGTATGATGCAGATAAGTTCAGATGGGGGGTCGATAATTTTACAGATACAATCTGGGACATGGTAATATTTGCAGATATGCCCATTAAAACCTTTATTAAAAGGTATCCCGGCGGAATGGCAAAACTTGAGCAGATTAAAGGAACTTTCAGGACTGAAACAGGCAAAAAATATGGCCCAAATTTTATTGATCAAGGCATAAAAACCGGAAAACTGCTTTTCACCATAATTGAAAAACAATTTCCAGATTTAATCTAACTGCTGTTTTTTTTTAATGACTATGACTTTTTTTCACACAAATTATGGGGGTATTAAAAACAAGGGCAGACAGATCGTCTTCCCGCTGAACCTCCAACTGCACAGCATCTGTGTCAATCTCAAAATATTTAGAAATCACCTTGACAATGTCTTGTTGAAGATTTGACAGGGTAGTATCGTTTATTTCAAGCTTATCATACACAAGGGCAAACTGTAATCTCTTCTTCGCCGTCTGTCTGCTGGGTTTCTGGCGGGACAATTTTTTAAAGAAACCATTTAGCATGTCATGTCCTTAAATTATAAGTTAAAATCCAAGTTTCTGGGTAAGTCGGCTCCAAACGCCTGCTTTGCAGACAGGCACTTTAATCGGCAAATCGACCTCACCATTAATTCTCCTTGCAATACGCCGAAATGCCTGGCCTGCCAGGGACTGATTGTGCATGACAAGAGGCATTCCCAGGTTGGTTGAGACCACCACCTGTTCATCCATGGTAACAAGTCCCAAAAGCTCAACAGAAAGCACATCTATGACATCCTCATGGCTGAGCATATCCCCCCTTGCCACCATTTCAGGTACAATCCTGTTGACAATAATCTTAGGATTAATTGATCTGGAGAGTAAAAGTCCGATCACCCGGTCTGCATCCCGTACAGAAGACACATCAGGGGTACATATCACAATTGCTTCATCTGCTGCCACAATGGAGTTCTCAAATCCCCTCTCAATACCGGCAGGAGAATCCATAAAAATATAATCAAACTCCTGGCGGAGAAGCTTTGAAATACGCTGCACACCTATGGCTGTCAAGACATCTTTGTTATCGCTCTGGGAGGCTGGTATCAAAAAAAGGTTTTCGATTCTCCTGTCCCGGATAAGAGCCTGACTCAGGTTACATCTCTTATTGACTACATCCACAATATTAAATACAATTCTATTTTCAAGCCCCAGAACCACATCTAAGTTTCTTAGACCAATGTCCATGTCAATAACGGCAACCCGTTTCCCTTCCAGGGCAAGGGCTGCACCGATGGAGGCCGTAGCTGTGGTTTTACCCACACCGCCCTTGCCAGATGTCACAACAATAATTTTCCCTTCCAATGATCACCTCAATCAAATAAAAATTGAATTGTAGCGGCACCCCCTGAAAGTACCATTGGTTCCCATTAACAAAAGGCATCCACAGGGTGCCCGTCATCATCTAAAAAAACAGATACTAAATGGCCGTAGGCCATGGAATGTGCTTAAAAGGCTTAAGTTTCAGGTAATCCTCAAAACAGACTTTTCCTGACTGAACAGATGCGTAGATAGCCCTTCCAGTGAGGACACCGTCAAAATTAGAAGCCACTACAGAGCCAATACGAATCTGGGTGGGCTTAAAATCCAGTGCTATCAAAAAAGATGCTTCATCATCTGGCCAGCCTGCTGATGCCCGGCCCTGGAGACTGCCGATGACAATGATATTACCGGCAGCCGTGAGTTCTGCACCTGGATTTACATCTCCCATAAGAACCAGGTGTTTCCTGGTCTCAATCCTCTGCCCGGAACGGACCCTTCCCTTGAGCATAAGCACATCACTCTTATGATTTGTCCAGCTTCTTGCCAGATCCCTTTGGCGTATCCTATCCTCTGGAGCCGTTACTTTTTCCTGGGAGAGGCTGACACTGGCAACCTTAAATTCTGCCTTTAAAAAATTTTCAAGTTTTGCAAAAATTTCATCATCCACATCATTATCGGCAGTGTCGATGAATACTTTGGCATTGACAGACAGATGCTTAAGGCGCTTAAACAGCTCTGATATCTCTTTTTTAAGCAAAGCCTCAGGGGCTGATGGATCAATAGTCAAACGGAATCCATCGCCGATTCCCTTGAGTTTTGCATAAGGTATTTCTTCAATAAGCATCTTTACAATCCATTTTTTTAACAAGAACTATTTCACAGTGCAAGTATATAAGAAATCGAGTATTACATGTCAAGAAAGATATTGACCGCGGCAGGCCGCCGCGAAATCTTCAGGAAAATGACCGTTGATCCAGCGGAGCTGAGCTTCACTGAATGCACCCGGAGATTCCGGCAACTTTGGCAAAAAAGCATACAGCAATTGCTGATCCTTGTTATCAGCATCAAAACGCCTGGAATATTCTATGGTGCTTACCATCTTTGCCCCCATTTTTTCCAGAATATGGAGGGCCAGGAGAATGGCCCTGTCTAAGGAGTCCCGCATGGCAGCATCTGCCTCAAGTATATTGCCACAGGTCCTGAGGGGCATGAGCTGAACTTCCCACTGGGAGGTCTGGGCCTTGGGAACAAACAAAAGAACATTGTCATCTTCAAAAATTTCGAGCTTTGACGGAAGATGCGTCCGGCCATCGGTTCTTTTATTGCATCGAATAGCCTTTACATAATTTTCAAAAAAACTTTTTCCAGTATTTTTTCTGTATAAAGCGACAAAATCAGCCACCATATCTCCACAGGCATAGGAAGGTATAGTTCCTTCATCCTCAAAAGCATCGGTCCTGGCAGGAATCATGGCATACTGCTGATGAATCTGCTGATGGGAAGCGTGAAGCCTGTAACCGGACTGGGCATAACCAAAACCAAAATTCCAGCCCCACAAAGAGCTGTTAAAAACAAGAGGTGCATCATTATGATTCAGGGTTGAAATTGATCCTTGAATTTTAAGCCGCAAATTCTCCAAATCTACCATGGAAAGCATTTTGTTCCCGGAGGGCATGGAAATATCTAACTCCCGGGCAAGGCGGGCATAGGTTCTCTGATAGTAAAGATGGCGCATTCCCCTCATATCTTCCAATGAAAGATCACAGGCCCGGTACCTCACTGTATCATCTGCCGTGTTGGCGGCAAAATGTCCCCAGGGAATATAGCTGTTTCTCCTCAAATATTCAAAGACATGGCTTTTACCCTCATCTTCCAGCCATTCTCCCGTAATTTCGCTGCTCCCCTGTATGCCGGGCCTGAGCACCATCACCCTTTTATAAGAATCAGGAAGATTTGGGTTGTTTGCAATAACTTCGAATAATATGTGGTCTTTTATGTCCGGAACCGTTTTCCCAGCCTTCCCTTTTTTAAACATCACTCCATCTGGTTCGCCTTTATCATCAAACAAAAACTTGCAGCAGGTCCTGGCAAGGGTGGCCAGTTCCTGAGGATCAGTGGAGGCATCTGCAAGGGATAGAAGAATAGGTCTTGGCAAAAACGAAAACAGGCCATCCACCCCCAGGTCTTCATGATTCTCCGAAGAAAGCCAGATTTTAAGTGCTCTGCTCAGAGAACAAGGTTCCGGGCGGGGTATAAAAATGGCACCAGATATACCTGCTTTTGGATCAGCCCAACGGGAATTTATGTAAGTTGTTCCTTTAAAGGGAAAGGCATTGGGAATCTCATAAATACAATCAGCACAGGGTTCTTCAACCGCATGGGCAGGAAAATTAACTTGATTTTCCACGGTCTTGCCACCGGGCATCTCTCCCAGGGATGTGATATAATCGTTTTCCCGGAAGTTCTCGACATAAAAAGAGGGTTTATGTATTCCAAAAACAAACCTGCCTTCAGGAGACACGCAGGTTATGCATCGATCAATAGAGCCTGGTATCATAACTCAGGAGCCCCAGATGGAATAAGGCATAAAAAAGCAAGGGGGGCATCACCTGTATTTCGGATCTGATGCTCTTTATGGCCAGGTATAAATACAGCAGTACCCTTAATTATCGGCTGCCATTCATTGTCACACAAAACCTCTCCGTTTCCTGAATGAATAAAAATTTCATGCTCCCAGTCATGGGTGTGACAGGGGCTGTATCCCCCGGGGGAAAGTTCAAAGAGCCTCATGCAGAAATGATCGGCCCCGTCATCCTTACCTATGAGGACACGGCCGGAGACGCCTCTTGCAACATCATTATTTATTTTTAGCGGCTCTACATCTGAATATTTTATAATTTTCAAAGCTACTCCTTACATAAAAAACGTTCATGGTTTACAACCACAATGCTCTAATAGGTAAAACCTATGAACCATATATATACTGAAAACCCGGACAAACTGAGCTTTTCAGGATTTTTTTTCCTTTGATATGACGACATTATAAACTGTCGAAAGCTTAAGTTGCAGCCGTGGGCAGTATAAGGTATTAATTTAATTCTTCATCGGGTTTTACCGGCATATTGAACTTAATCACAGGCACACCTTCCTTGTCCAGCATCTTATCCTCCTGAGATGTTGTTGTACCCCTGATATTTTTCACATCTGTCACGCCATAGTGCATCTTCAATGCTTCTGTCGCAAAATTTGAACCCACATTTTCAAAATTTTTTTCCACATAATCCGTGAGCCTGGCATTGAGTTCCACCAGGGCATCCATGCGAGCATCCGGATCAAATGACGGGTTTGAGCCGGTTCTAACAGCAATGGGAGAAAGCTTGCGGCTCACGGCATCAGTTGCGCACACAGGACAGGTTACAAGCCCCTGGTCATACTGTGTTTGAAAATCACTGCTATCACCAAACCAGCCTTCAAAAGCATGTCCGTTAATACATTCTAAATCAAATACAATCATCTTTCATCTCATGTTTACTTTATCTTATCCACTGCAATAGCAATATTGTAGCAATAATCCCCCATTTTTTCAAAATTTGACAGCAAAGCTATAAAAAGCATGCCGGTATCCACAGAACACTCCTTGACCATGAGCCTTTCAATGTGATCCTGACGCATATCTTCACGCATCTTATCTATGAGATTCTCTTTTTCCTTTGCCTTTTGATAAAAACCAGGTGTTTTTTCATGTATGCCGTTAATGACATGGGCCAAAAAACTTTCCACCTCCAATGATATGGCATTCAGGTTGCTGATGGCGCCTTCGCTTAAGTGCATATCCTGATCGTAAATACGCTCGAAAATTTTAGTAACATTTTCCATTGAATCCCCAATACGTTCAATATTATTGGTGATTCTCATCATTTCAGATATTTCAATGGCCTCGGTTTCATTAACCCCGCCCTGGGAAATGGATGTCAGATATTTAAGGATCTCCTTTTGCATTGCATCGATGTGTTCTTCCACAGCCTCTCTTTCTGCAAGTTTATCATCATCCCTCTCAAAAAGGCATTGAAGAATTTTATGCAGATTGATCTTTATAAATTCACCCATTTTTATAACTTCTCCCTGGACTTTTGCCAATGCTCCAATGGAAGAATCTATAAAACGCTGATCAAAATCCGGCAGCCGGTATCTCTCTTTGTTCTTTTTTTCCTTTGGAGACAGAAAAATAGCTGCATCAATGAGTTTGGGTAAAAAAACAAGAAAAAACATTGCATTGATGATATTAAACATGGTGTGGCCGTTGGCAATGTACCTGCTGATGTTGATAAATTCTCCCCCAACAGTCTCGGTCACAGCCCCTCCTCCCATGGAAGCGGTTATAAATTGAATTGATTTTACAAAAAAAGGAAAGAGAATCACCATCATGGAAACCCCTATGACATTGAACAGAGTATGGGCCCTTGCCGTCCTGTGGGCACTGAGGCTTGTTGAACCTATGGTGGCAATCTCTGCGGTAATGGTGGTTCCGATATTTTCACCAAGCACAAGGGCCATGGCAGTGGGAAAGGAGATAAGTCCCTGGCTTGCAAGGGTCATGGTAAGCCCGACAGTTGCTGATGAAGACTGAACCATTATGGTAACAAGGGCCCCCATGCAGACACAAAGCAATATTCCCCATATGGTATCTGTATTAAATTTTGTAAAAAAGACAATAAAATCAGGATTGGATCGTATGGGTGCAAGGCCGTGCTTCATAACGGTCATGCCATAGAACAATAGACCAAACCCTAAAATAATATCACCGATATGCCGGAATTGCCGCCTTTTTGAAAAAAACTTCATGGGAACCCCCAGGGCAATGGCAGGCAGAGCCGCACTGGTGAGTTTGAAGGCGATCATCTGGGCGGTTACGGTTGTTCCAACATTGGCACCAAGAATAACCCCGACTGCCTGTTGCAGGCTCATGATTCCGGCACCGACAAAACCTATAAGCATTACCGTGGTGGCAGATGAAGATTGAATAACAGCTGTAACACCGGCCCCGGTAAGACAGCCGATAAACCGGTTGGATGATATGGCTCCCATGATTTTTTTGATGCGGCTGCCCGCAGTCATCTCAAGCCCTTCGGTCATCATCTTCATGCCAAGGATAAAAAGCCCCAGCCCGCCAATTGTCTGTATGAAAATATCAATCAGATCCAATTTAATACCTTTTCAGTTCCATGTTCAGGCCAAAACATCCGCCGGATAGGGGTAAGTGCAAACTCAAATATTTATCATAAAAATAAACTCATGCTCATTATCAAATAATTATCATTTGTTTACACACAGGGCAAACAAACTGCAATCATTGAGAATTTGAAGAAGCATTCAAAGGCTATATATGTTATTTAGTCATTTTTTTCAATTGAGAAATTTTTTTTATTGCCCCTTCATTTTTAAGGCATGGAAAAAGGGCATTATTGGAAAAAACCGGGTCCTTTTCCAGGTCAAACCGTGAATGACCTACAGCTTTTTCCCACATGGGAGTATGGGGAATGGGAGTATAGTAGGCAAGTACCGGCTCAATGCCGCTCTCTTTAACAGATAAAATAGAGCTTTCCACATCACTTAGTTCCTGTTCAGGCAGAGCACACAAAAGATAGGCACCGATTTGCCCCGATGAAAATCCTGCTTTTTTAAGGCTGGCTACAGCCTGAAAAAAATCTTCTTTTTTTACCTTGGCATCGCTTTGTCTGCTGAATGAAAAGTCAAAGGTTTCAAGTCCCAGGCGTATGGTTTTAAAACCTGCCTTGAACATCATATCTGCAACCTTTGGCCTAATCTCTCTTATGTGGAGTGCATTGGGTGTATGAAACGCAAGCTCCATACCGGAAGTTATGATTTTATCCAGAAGTGGTATAATATGATTTTCCGGATCTATGAGAAGAGCATCATCGTAAAATGCAAAATTATTAACATCATAATGGAGATGCCAGTGCTGAATCTCCTTAAAAACCGATTCAGGGCTTCTATGCCTGAGAGCTTTTTCAAGAAAGGAAGATGCACAATAGTCACAGGAAAAAGGGCAGCCCCTGGAAGTCATGATGGGGGCATAGGTAAGACGGGAAACCATATCAAGGGCAGGCCATGGAAGGGAATCTAAATCCCGGAGATTTAATTCAGGAGAAAAGGAAAACCCTGTATAATAGTTCACCAGCCCGGCGATCTTTCCCTCGCCGGTACCGGTGATAACATGGTCTGCAAGGGATCTAAAACGTGCATGTTCCGGACAGAGCGTGGCATAGATGCCGCCAAGCACAACAGGCACATCAGGAAAAACAGACTTGATAACGGAGATGGTTTCTCTTACTCCCGAGGCCCAGTAGGTCATGAAGGATGTCACAAGAATTAAATCCGGTTTTTCAAGATTTTCCAGATCCTGCCGGAACCATTCAGGCTCAATACCATACCTTGAAAAGCGCCTGCCAAAATCTTCAAGGCCATAGGGAGGCGCAATCTCTTTTTTCCTGAAGGGTCCCCTGCCGTCTTTAAGCACCTTAACTCCCATGCCTGCCTTTGGATGAAACCTGTCCACACAGTCAAGATAACTCACCCGGAGACCATGATCTCGCAAGATGGCGGCAATCTGCAAAAGTCCCAGGGGCTTTGACCAGAAATCAAAGGCTGCAAAATCATGTATCCACGGATTTATGCACAGGATATGGGGATTATTCATAAAAAATCGGCAAGGAAACCCCTGAGTATTCAGGTCAGGGGAGGAATTGTGCCTCCATTTTTTAAGTTATTTAAGGGAATCAAAATATTTCATTGATGTCTTTTTTAATTCTTTACGGCTGAACAAAAGTGAATATTCGCTCACTCCCACAGCTTTGGAAATTTTTTTGGCAATGGCATGGCAGGCATCTTCATCAGGACCATGCACCATGGTATAGAGATTGTACGGCCAGGTCTCAGCAGGGTTTCTTCGATAACAATGAGTAACTTCCTGAAAAGACGCCATTATTTTTCCCACATCCCGGGCCTTTTGTTCATCTACCTTCCAGGCAACCATGGCATTGGCCTTAAATCCTGATTTCTGATGCTTGATTGTCGCACCGAAACGCCTGATAATTCCCCGGTCATTAAGGCTTGCAACGATCTCCAGATATTGATCTTCGGATATGCCCACGGCCTCGGCTAATTCACGAAAAGGTCTACTGGTAACGGGAATGTTCCCCTGTAGGGATGCAACAACTTTTTTTTCAAATTCAGTTAACATATAAGATATTCAATCAATAAAAAAATGGGCTTGGTTTCAATTTTGGCCATTATCTGTAGGGGCAAACCCACCGTGGTTGCCCGAGAGAGGGTACCCACAGTTGGGGTAGCCCTACAATGGCCGGTATTAAAAACACCCCCAAAAAATTCACTTAGATGATTTCCAGATAATGTTTTACCAAATATTTTGGTCAAATATTTCTTTGCAGAATACCCCAATATGGATACTGGTATATTTTTTTCTGAAAATCGCCTTAATAGGATTTTGGCTCAAAAATATAGGGAGTTAATGCCCCGTCAGTTTACCGGCATTCAGGGAAGAGAGACAAAATACTCTCTTCAGAAGCCTTGCAAATCCCCCTCTCTGTAATAAAGCCGGTCACAAGGCGTGCCGGAGTAACATCAAAGGCATGGTTCAGCGCCCTGGTATCCAATGGGGTTACAAGGACATGGGTAAGCTTTCCCTGGGGGTCAAGGCCCTGGACATAACGTATCTCGTCAGGGTCCCGCTCTTCAATGGGAATATCCTTTAACCCGTCTCTCAGCTCCCAGTCAAAGGTACTGGATGGAAGAGCCACGTAAAATGGAACATCATTGTCCCAGGCAGCAAGGGCCTTAAGATAGGTCCCGATCTTATTGGCCACGTCACCGTTTCTGCAGGTTCTATCAGTGCCCACAATGACCATATCCACCATGCCGTGCTGCATTAAATGGCCCCCTGCATTATCTGTAATTACAGTATGATCGATACCGTATTTCCCAAGCTCCCAGGCCGTGAGCCTTGCCCCCTGATTCAGCGGGCGGGTCTCATCAACCCATACATGGACATCTATGCCCCTGTCAAAGGCAGCGTAAATGGGTGCCGTGGCTGTGCCGTATTCCACTGTGGCAAGCCATCCTGCGTTGCAATGGGTAAGTATATTAACCGGGCCGCCTTGTTTTTCCCGGCTCATGGTCTCCACAATGGATGCGCCGTGTACGCCTATGAGCCGGCAGTTTTCAGCCTCTTCTTCCACAATGGCACAGGCTTCACCAAGGGCTGCCTTAAGCCTTGCCTCATGGTTCTCCCCTTGATCTAAAACAACTTTGAGTACCCTGTCAACGCCCCAGGCAAGGTTCACAGCCGTGGGCCTGGCATCCTTGAGACGCCGGCACTCGTCTTTTATGTCAAATTCAGCATCACCTTCCTCACGCTTCTGCAAAAGGGCTGTATATACTCCAAAAGCACCGGTGGCACCAATAAGAGGGGCCCCCCGGACAAACATCTTTCGGATGGCCACAATAACATCATCCACAGTTTGAAGCTCTGCCACCACAAGTTCATGGGGCAGCTTTCTTTGATCAATGACCTTTGCCGTTTGAGATTCGGCATCAAACCAGATGGGTCTCATATCCCTTCCATCCACTTTCATTATCATCACCTTTTGGGCATCCTTAATTCATTTTTGGCATCCTTAATTCATAAAAAATCGGCAAGGAAAACCCCTGAATCTTCAGCTCAGGGGTAGTTGACTTTTCAAGAGTTTGCCAAAGCATTATCCCTATTTTTGAATCAATATGAAAGATGCCCTTTTTTTACACAAAAAGATCTGTGAATTCAAATTTAAGTACATCCACCAAGCCCCTGTCGGTTATCTTTAATTCAGGAATAACCGGCAGGGCAAGAAATCCAAGAGTCATGAAGGGATCACTCAGGGTAGATCCAAGCTTTTTTGCGGCCAGTATAAGTTTTTTCATCTTATGGTTTACCGTTTCCATGGATTCTGAAGACATCAACCCCGCCACAGGCAGGGGGAGAATCTCCAGGATGGAGCCCTCACACACTGCCACAAGAGCGCCCCCTGCCTCTTTGACTGCCTTCACGGCACACATCATATCCCTGTCATTTGTCCCGGCCACAATTATATTATGGGAATCGTGGGCAACGCTGGATGCAACAGCTCCCTTTTTAAGGCCCAGCCCGGTTACAAATCCCTTTGCCATACCGGTTTTACCGGAATACCTTTCAATGACGGCGATCTTGATTAAATCCCTTTGAGTATCTGCAACAGCCCTGCCCTCTTTCTCACAAACAGTCATAATCTCATGCCTTGTAAGAACCTGATCCGGCACGACCCTGATAACCCGCGCGTTATTCCCTTTGGCTTTGATGGAAAAATCTATCATGTCAAGATTCAGGTTCATGACAGGTTGACATGATAAAGGCTGGGAAAAATTTAAGTCAGGATTTATAATTCCAAGGCTGGCAGCAGGATATCCTTTGGAATAAACCTCCTCAACCACAGGGTTTTTAATATCTTTGAAGATTACCATATCAGCCCGCCTGCCCGGTGCTATGGCTCCGGCATCCTTAATGCCGAAATAGTCGGCACAGTTTATGGTTCCCATCTGAATGGCCCTTATCGGATCAAGGCCCCTGTGAATGGCCTTACGGATGATATGATCTATGTGTCCCTGGGTCAGAATCTCCTCAGGATGCCTGTCATCGGTACACCACATCATCCTGGGCCAGGTGTGATCAGTAACGGCGGGAAGGAGGTCGTCCAGGTTTTTGGCACATGTCCCCTCCCTGACCATGATATGGAACCCAAGCCTGAGTTTATCCATGGCCTCTGTGGCTGATGTGCATTCATGATCGCTTAGAATGCCTGCGGCAGCATAGGCGTATAAATCCCTGCCGGAAAGCCCCGGGGCATGTCCATCCACGGGTTTCCCGGCCCGCCTGGCAGCCTTCAGCTTTTCCATCACATCTGGATCGGCAAAGATTACTCCAGGATAGTTCATCATCTCTGCCAGGGCAACAATACGGCTTTCTTTAAAAAGGGAAGGCATCTGTCCGGCATCAATCAGAGCCCCCGATGTTTCCATAGAAGTTGCGGGCACGCATGAGGGAAGGGCAAAGAGCATGTTCATGGGAAGGTCCTGGGCCCATGCCATCATCATCCTGATGCCTTCAACGCCAAGAACATTGGCAATCTCATGGGGATCGGCAATAAGGGTTGTGGTGCCCCGGGGAAGAACGGCCCTTGCAAATTCTCCCGGGGTGACCATTGCGCTTTCGATATGCACATGGGCATCCATGAACCCGGGAGCCATGTACATGCCTTTCAGGTCAATAATCTCACGGGCCTCGTAATTTCCAAAACCGCAGATATACCCGTCTGATACAGCCACGTTTTCAGAGAGGATTTCCCCTGTAAACACGTTGATTACCTTGGCGTTGATAAAAAGCCTGTCAGCTTTTTTTCTTCCTGTGGATGCCTCTATTTTTTCCTTCATAAAATTCTCCAGGGAAATCCCGGCATTCTTCATATTGCATCAAAATCAGTTGACACCTTTTTGAGGAAATCCCCTGAAAATAAGGAAATATTTTAAGAAAATGTCAACCAGTGAATTAAGGATGCCGCAATCTCTATCCCTGCTTCATATCGTTTTCCTTGATTTCAAAGGCCAGGGCGATCACCTCATCCATAACCCTGTCCACGTCCATTGTCAACAACTGTCTGTCCTTCATGACCACCTTGCCGTCGATGATAGTTGCACTCACATCACTGCCGTTTGCGGAATAGACCAGATGGGAGTATGGATTGTACATGGGTACCATATGGGGCTTTGATGTATCAACAACAATAATGTCTGCATGTTTTCCAATTTCAATGGAACCTGTAATCTGTTCAATCCCAAGGGTCCTGGCCCCGTTGATGGTGGCCATCCGCACCGCTGTCTCGGCATTGACAGCCTCCGGGTTCATGGAAAAAACCTTGTGCAGCTTTGCCGCGGTATCCATCTCCAGAAAAAGATCCAGATCGTTGTTGCTGGCACACCCGTCTGTACCAAGCCCCACACAGATACCCCTTTGAATCAACTCGGGGACGGCAGCCACTCCCGATGCAAGCTTCATGTTGCTTTCAGGGCAATGGGCTATTTTCACATCAAACTCCCTATACAGGTCCATGTCGGAATCCGTTAAGTGTATGGAATGGCAGGCCACCAGATTCGGGCCCAGCACCCCCAGGTCTCCCAGAAACTCAGCAGGGGTTTTGCCATATTTGTTTCTGATGATTTGTGTTTCAGTCCTGGTTTCCGCAACATGGATAATTAGAGGAGCATTGTGGCTGCGGGCCATTTTTGCTGCCCGCTGAAGAAGTTCAGGAGCACATATATATGTGGAATGGGGCTCCACCGCCACAGTTACAAGGGGATGATTTTTCCATTCTTCCATCATTTCAGAGACATATTGGAATCCCTTTTCAAGGGTTCCGTAGTTAGGCGAAGGAAAATCATATAACACCTCACCGACCACGGCCCGCATGGCCGCATCCGAGGCAGCCCGTGCCACGGCATTCTCAAACAGGTACATATCACAGAAACATGTGGTGCCGGACAGCATCATCTCGGCACAGGCCAGCATGGCACCGGCATATACCCTCTCCTGGGTCAATCTTGTTTCCGCGGGAAAAATATGGTGGTTCAGCCAGTCCATCAGAGGAAGATCATCGGCAAGCCCCCTGAAGAGGGTCATGGAGGCATGAGTGTGGCTGTTTATCAGCCCCGGCATGATAATTCCGCCCCGGGCATCTATGACCTCTTGAACCCCGTTTTCAGGGAAATCATCTTTCTTTCCAATGCCTGTAATCTTTCCATCCTGAACTAAAACAGTTCCATATTCAATGATTTCCATATTCTGGTTCATTGTTAGAACCATGCCATTTTTAATCAAAATATCCATATTAAAAATATCCTATAACTGCCATACTCCCCTGGCTCTTTGCCAGTATTTATTAATAATCTTAGACGCGTTGGTCGAATATACCCCGGAAATAACCAGTGCAGCACCAAGAAACAGCGATGGAGTTACAGGTTCATCCAGAATAAAATAGGCAAAAACAATGGCACTGATTGGTACAAAGTTGATGAAGACACTGGCCTTCATGGGGCCTATTTTATTGATACCGTCATAGTACCAGAAAAAGCCTAATACCGTCCCGAAGAGGGCAAGATAAAAAAGAGAAAACCAGTCCATGGGCGAATAGGACAACACATCTCTGAAACCACCACGGAAAACCGCCGGAAAAAAAAGCAGCACGGTTCCTGCCACAGAAGAATAACAGACCGATGCCATGGGAGACAGGTCACCCATCACCGCCTTGCCTATAAGGGAATATGCTGCCCAGCTCAGGACACATCCACAGATACACAGTTCTCCAATTCCAAAATCATAACCCATGAAATCTGTTATATGACCGTTGGAAATAACTATTAATGCGCCGGTGACAGACATGAGTATTCCGATAAACTTGATGATATTCAACTCTTCCTTGAAAAAGAGTGCGGAAAAAAGGCTTATTATAATGGGGTTGTTGGCGATTATCAAGGCTGCCTTGCCTGCATGAATATGCTGAAGAGCCGTAAAAAAAAGAATATTATATGCAAATACCCCGGTACTGCCCAGCAGAATCAATGGGATGATCTGCTGCTTTTTTATCTTTGGCAGTTTACCCTCAAGTTTACAGGTTATGATAAGCAGAAAAAACGATGCAAGGGTAAACCTGATAAACGCGGCATGAAGGGGATGCACATCCCCTGCAATGAATCTGGCTGCGATAAAAGTACCACCCCAAAAAACAGCGGTAAGAAAAAGCTTTACATATGTCAAATTAAATACCTCAATAACTATTAAGCCGCTACTGGACTCGCACTATTCCAGCATACAAGCATTTGTGTTTCAAGCTCGTTAAAAAACACAATATATTGTGTTTTCTTGACGCTTTGGAACGGTGTGAGCCCAGTACAATTAAGCGTTAACCGGCAAAAAAAATCAAACATCTATTTGCCGTCAATAAGGCATTTCCCGTTTGATCCAAGAAAATTTTTAACAGTCTTTGATACCAGTATTCTAAAACATTGTAAAGTGTGAGGAGGATTCTTCAGGGGTGATAGGTTCTGTTGACATTTCAGAATCACATCCAGTGAAATCAATATGTCAAACCTGCTTTAATAAAACTGGATAATAATATTATCAGGCACTTAGAGCAAATGTCAACAGAGTCTACAAAGACAAGGAAATTGAGACTTTGATAAAGTATGAAAAAATGACCCGGGTGATTAGCCTATTAAGGTGCGGTCACCCCATGGGCTATCTTGCTTATCTCAGTAACAGCTCCTTTTAAATCATCCAGTTCTTCTTCCGTGGGATTGGTGCGATGATATTTTTCAATGGAACAAATAGATTGAATGTTCTCATATTTCAAAATGCGTACTTTAAGCTTTTTATCAATTGGGATTACTGTTTCAAGAGAATTAATAAGATCAGTATATGTATGATTCAACGGTAAATCGTTATGATAATCCAGTATAGCCATAATATAGCCTTCTAAAGATAACGATAGCAAATTATATCTTATGTCGGCACCAAAACGGCTTTTTTCCCCTTTAGGCGTTGCTGCCATTAGGTATTGATCACCATTTTTCAACCATTTTTGCCAGTTTAAATCACTTTTCTTCAGCCAAATTTGCCAATTCAGGTCTTTTTTATTCATAAATCTTCCATCCCTATAGCTGAGTACACCCGGCTATAATGCGTTTTTTCATTTTTTTTGGGTATCGGCATGGTCTCTTGACAAGGTCATGGAGTGTTGGTGGACTTTTGTTCTTTCACAAAAAGAAACAGTAAGATCCAATGGGAGAGTAGTTTTGTTGGGCGATCATACCAATGTTCCCAAGGACGGACGGCAAATGCCTTGCGTTGTCACCATGCACCAGCATTCTGAAACCCAAAGCAAACCATCATATTTCCGAGGACATTGTTGGGGAGCCGTCGGTATGTTGATTGGTTCCCTGGCATCTCCTTTTTGCATACCGTTGTCCCTTGGGATTCACCAGGGTCTTGTGCATGTAAATGAAAAAAGTCAAAAGGAAGAAAACAATGAGACCCTGGGAACACGCATTATTCAAATGGGTCTTGATTTTGTTACACAGCACGATATCCCAAGCATCCTTGTTCTGGATGCTTTTTTCCCCTGGAGGGACAGTATTCAAACTGGCTGAATCTATGTGGTCCATCAGACACCGATGTCCACTGCTTACCTTGGTTATAAGAGCCAAAAAGAACTGTGTGGCTTATTTTGAAGCGAAGGTTCCTGAAAAGAAACTCCGGGGACGCCCTCGAAAATATGGTGAAAAAATTAAGGTATCCGAATTGTTTGACTATCAGGATTGGTTTGAAAAGGTGGAATGCACTATTTATGGTAGAGTTGAAATGGCCTCTATTGCCGTCGTTGATCTATTGTGGAAGCCAGCAGGCGGTCTGATTCGCTTTGCCCTGGCTGTTAACGAACGTTGACCGATTGTATTGATGTGCAGTGATCTGAATCAAAACGCGGTTGCAGCTCTTGAACTTTATTGTGCCCGAACCCGGATTGAAACCATGTTTGACATGCTTAAAAATGTCATGGGTGTTTTCCGATATCGATTCTGGACTCAGGGTTTACCCCGTCACTCCAGGAAACCTGTGAAGAACAAGTCATTGAAAAAACCGATGACTATAGATCAGATAAACAAAGTCAAACGCTGTTTTGCCGCATATGAACGCTTTGTCATGACCGGAGCCATTGCACTTGGTTTGCTTCAGTTGCTTGCGCTTAAATTTGAGCACTACATATGGGAGGCTTATGACGGCTTTCTGAGAACAAAGTCACGAAGCCTTCCTTCTGAACGGACGGTTAAAGTGGTAATGGCCAATTTGATCGTCAGGAATTTCTTCAGTTCCGCTGCTGGCGCGGTAATGCATGAAATTCAAGCCTGCTGTTTCAAGGGGAAAAAAGGTGATAATCTGAGATGTCAAAGATCAAATTCAACACATGAAATGAAAAAATCCTGTGCTGAAACTTAGAAATAAAGTCACAAAGAAATCCAAATGGATCGCGAAGAAAATCTGGGGGGACAGGTGTCATCAATTCTCCTCAAAAGAACTTACGACTCACGAGGACAGCTATTAACAACATATATGGTAAAGAATTCGTTCCCGAACGGACCGGAAAACCGGGACGGCCTATGAAACCTTATATCGCCTCCCCTGAAAATATCAATTATGCAATTGTTCATAAAACACGTGAAAACGGAAAGGTGATCAACATTGAATTCAGGACGGTTTTCGGCAGTGATGAGAGTGCTATATAGGCGCTGGAAAAATCAGAGGTAAGCAGTCAGGTCAATACAGCTTTTATTGAACGGCACAACGGAACAGACAGAAACCGGAACGCTCGTAAAGTGCGAAAGACTTACTGCTTTTCGAAAGACTGGAAAGTTCATGAGCCTGTCTTCGACAGTGGTAGGTATACGGAATGTGAAGATGCCTGTCATTAAAGGCATACAGCTATCCTAAAAAATGGCGTAGTGCCCACAAAATTAGGGGAATTTAGCCCGAGTTTACGAGTTATCAAAAGTTAGAGCTTCAACTATTTGATTTAATACAAAAAAATGATGGCATGTATCCTCCCTAACTTGATAAAAAACTCTCCATTTGAAAGACCTCAAACAATCGTTGCTGAGTTTCATCCATTTTAGAAACTACGGATTGGGATATCTTTTTTTTCCTTTTCTGTGGAAATACATTTAAGACTTCCCGAATTTCTGATAGCTTCTCTTGAGTTTTATTGATGGACATTGATATCCCGGCATTTTGAATTTTTTTCATCATTAAAGCCCGAATCAGCAAGGTTATTGAACAGTACAACCCATGAACTCTTATCATTTGATCTGTCCAGTGAAACATTGGCCACCAGCTTCCTGTTTTTCTGTCCTTCATCTGTTTAAAGACATCTTCAATGATGTACTGACTACGATATGATACAATAATTTCTTCAGTTGTCCAATGCTCATTATCAGTAATTATGATATTTTTACCAAGATATGTATCGAACAATTCAGCAAAGGCAGCATTATCCAATTGGTAACTGAGCCGTGGAATACCATTGCACTCGGTAACCATAACAGAAATCAGTTTTTTCATATGCTGGCCGGAGCGTATTGATGCAGCCTGTTTTTTTTATGGAGTCTTTTGTCGGTTTTTTACCTTTTGTGATTATTCCGGCTATACGATCTTCTAATTTTGATGAGAGTAGACTTAATTTTTCAACGCATTTGTTGATTTCATTGTTAATGGATTGAAGTTGAGATGTATATAAAGCATTATTGAAAGTGACGATGACTGTCAAGTTTTTACCATATATATTTTTTTGCGTCCGGAAAGCTTTGACATGATCTAACCGAGGATGAGACAAAGGCTTAAGCGACTCATCATCATTGGAAATCATGGCCAGTTCTTTATGATCATCCGGTTTCACTGACCCGACAAAATGGAACCCTGAATCCGTTATGAATTTGTTGATATTTGTGTCAGAATTGTTTCCTTTATCAAATACAATTGTCATTTCTTTTCCATTGGTAAGTCTGCTGCCGAAAGCATCAAAAAATTTTTCTATAACTCCTTCAAATGCTTTTGAATCATGACGGTTTCTTTCGTACACTTCAAAGTAAAGTGGAAACTGATCTTGACGAGTACAAAACAAAGCATAATTGATTTGCTTCAAATCTCCTCGACCTTGTTTATTTTTTCCTCTCTGAGCCATGGAACAATGGGTGTTGAAAGAGTGTATAAATGAATAAAAATTTGTACCATCATAAGAGACGCTGGACATATCGATAGTTTCATGGCTCAAAACTGAGTTAATGAGGCCCATCCATGATGATTTAATCTCATATTCACTGATAATTGACAGGTTGTCCCAGAAACGTTGAGAACATAAGGCTTTTTTATCCACCTCTGGAAAGGCTCTCAGCAAGATCGTATCTTTGTACCAATCCCACATTGAGCGCTTACTGACGGGTTCGATTCCTCTGTTGATTGCTGCCAACGCCAAATAAAAAACAGTCGACAAGCCCTGACTGCGTTTATGGAGAATACCGTCGAGAATTTTAATAATCTTAAATTCCTGGACAACGTTCAAATACGCTGCCGGACATCCCAGTTCAAATATTTCTGCATATTGGGGTTTGGATGGAAGACCATCTATTGCGGCCATTATTTTATGCAAAGGCCCTAAATATTTTTGCCATTTTCTCTGAGTTTTACCATCAATCCGTTCGCTCTCCTCAGCATAATAATAGATGACGCCTTTTATTTGTTTACGAGTTATGTACGCCATGTTATTATAATCATCCTAAGTTATTATAATCATCCTAAAAAATATGGTTGGAATCTTCTCACCGCCGGTCCTGAAAATCATGATATCAATTATCATATGGCAAATATACCTTTAAAAAAGGTAATTGTTAATATTTAGGGAGTACAATTATGATATTTTTGACCTAACAATAAACAATACCAACGGTCTTTGTTTTTTAAAAGTTAGGGGGTACAAAAAAAATTTTCGAATCAACTGAAATTGTTCACTTTTTTTTACATGACATCTCATAAGTCGTAAACTCGGGTTAGGGGGTTCCAGTGAAGGATTTTACTCTCTTTGGTATGGTTATCTTTAATTTTTTCAGTATATTGCGTTGTTTTTGAGTTGGTTCGGTGTACTGTAGTATATGTCCATCTTTATGTGAAAATTTTCCCAAATGGAGTCGTTCCAGCTCGGTGCGGACCGTTGGCCAGGTCAGGTCAGTTTCAAATTCCGCAACCCGGACCAGTAGAAGAGCAAGCCAGCACAGCATGACGTGGGATCGGATGCGTTCAGATTTGGTGTGGTACACTGGTCTGAGGGATAGGGTGGATTTCAGGGTACGGAAGGCCCGCTCAACTTCCATGAGCTGCTTGTATCCCAAAGCGATGTCTTCTGCAGACAGACTGGTGTCACTGGTACTTAGCAGGTGTTTACCATCCAGTTTTTCTGCCCGCTTGACCTTGGCCTTATCCACCTTCAGCTTGCCTGACTTAAGCTCCTTGAGATATCTGCCCATGGATCTGTGGGACAGGAGCGCATATTTGGTTTTGAGGTGTGTTTTTCCGGATTGCTTTTCCAGTTTTTCAAGCTCCACTTTGATCCGTTCCAGATTATTTTGACGGATATGGCTGTCATGTTCAGCCTGTTTCGAATTGTAGGCAATGACAAACCTGCGTTTGCCAGTGCCTTCTCCAACGAAGACATCTTTGATATGGAGATTGTCCCTGAAGACTTTAAACCGGCCACCGCGATTCAAGGCCTCTTCATTCATATGGATACCCCTGAGTTTTTCACCAAGGATATATTGCCCGCCAGCTCTTTGCAGATTGCGCCGGTTCTCTTCACTGGTCATTCCATGGTCCATGGCCCAGATGACATTGCCAAGGTGCCAATCATTCAGATCTTTCTGTAATTGGTCAACGCATTTGGCATCATTCTGGTTCCCGGGTAACACCCAGCACCTGACCGGAATACCTTCGCGGGTGACAGCCAACCCAATGGTGACTTGGGGCAAATCATCTCTTTCATGTTTGGATTTGCCATACGCCAGAAGATCTGAATCACCAGGATCTTCCATTTCAAAATAGGTGTTGGTGGTGTCGAAAAATATAAGATCCACGGTAAGGTTCATCAGGTGAGCAGTGGCCCTGAATACTTTTTCCTGAATGGCAGCTTCATGTTCCAGTAAAAAATCCATACTCCGGTAAAGATGCTGAACCTGAATCGGCTGCTGGATGTCCAGGTGTACATCATGGGCCGCCCATTCTTCCACTGCCAGTTTCGAGGATGGGTTCAGTGCCCGGTTGGCTACCATGGCAAAAATGGCATTCTCCACAGGGGTGGTGAAGTCTCTATCCTTCAGGGCTTCGGATAGACACTTGCCAATGCCTATACGCTCCCACAACCCCTTAAGCAGCAAGGCGCCACCGGCCGGTTTGCTGGAGATGAATTTCAGGCCTGTGCCCTGGGCTTCCAGTTCATGGGCATCTTCAGGGCTGATGAACCGACTGAGGCTGGCTATAAGACGCTTGAGAGCCGCCACGTCCAACTGATCCCGCCGCCCGAAGGAGTAGATCACCTCGGCCCGGGTATAGCCCTTTTCAGGGTGCCGGGTATTGTGGGCTAACTGGATATACTCAACCACAGACCCGTCTTTGTTCTTTCGTTTTATTCTACGCACATACATGCCCATATAAAAAGCATGTATTCTCAAACATGTCAAGTGAAAAATTTAAACTCGTATGCCCACTGATTTTGGGAGCCAAAACCACATTTTTGCTGAATTTATTGGATATTTTAACAAAAGTCTGGCAAAATGAACCTACAACTGTCGAATACAGGTTTACCCTTCTTGGAAAACAATACAAAACCTACCCGGAGTGGAGCTATCAGCTTAATACCGACAATCTTGCGGCAGAAATAAAAGAACATAATGATTGTACAAATGAATTTCCGTCATATGCAAGTGTCAGAAGACGGATGATAGAAAGAGGATGGGCAAAAAAAGCGTCTAAAAAGAAGAACCTGACTTCAGGGCAGGAAGCAGCGGCCCAGCGGCTTGAGGATTATGAGGTTCGCAGTTATGAGGCAGAGCATGCCCACGCATTATGGCATCTGGATTTTCATGAATGCAGCAGACGGGTGAGTGACGCCAATGGAGAATGGCATACCCCCAAGGTATTATGTGTTCTTGATGATCATTCACGGCTGTGTTGTCACATCCAATGGTATCTCAATGAAACTTCTGAGGTCTTAATTCACGGGTTGTCCCAGGCATTCTAAAAAAGAGGGCTGCCCAGAGCCTTGATGACGGATAACGGTGGTGCCATGATCGCCCATGAAAACTGCAACGGCCTTGCAAAATTGAGTATCAGTCATGAAACAACATTACCATATAGTCCCTATCAGAACGGGAAACAAGAATCGTTCTGGGGTAATCTTGAGGGCAGGCTGCTTGCCATGCTTACAAAGGTGGAGCCCTTGAGCCTGCATTGCTCAGAAAAATCATGTCAGAATATGCAGAAACCGGCATGCCGGCAGCATTTATTCCCAAAGACTAAAAGGAGAATCATGAAAAACGACAAACAACTGCTTGCTTATTATGGCCTTAAATGGAATCCTTTTTTACCAGACATTCCCGTAGAATCCTTATGGCATACCCCTCATATGGACAACTTTATATTTCGTCTTGAAAATATGGCCATGAACGGGGGTTTTGCCCTGATCAGCGGTGAACCCGGCTTGGGGAAATCAAAAACTCTACAGGTAATCGCCCATAAGTTCAGCAAACTTGATGAAGTTGTTGTGGGCGTGATGGAACGTCCTCAAAGTAGTGTAGGTAATTTTTACCGTGAAATGGGTTCGTTGTTCGGTGTCAACCTTACGCCTGCCAACAGGTACGGAGGGTTTAAAGATCTTAGAGAGCGCTGGAAGAATCATATAAAGACAACCTTATTCAGGCCTGTTCTTCTCATTGATGAAGCCCAGGAAATGCTCACAGGATGTCTAAATGAGCTGCGGCTGTTAAGCAGTGCTGATTTTGATTCCCGGAATCTTTTAACCTTTGTCGTCTGTGGAGATACCCGGCTGACTGAACGGTTCAGAAAAAGAGAGTTGATATCCCTGGGAAGTAGAATGCGATTCCGATTAAAATTAGAGCCCTATACCAGAGAAGAACTTATGGATTACATGGAACACTGCATGAACCAGGCAGGAGCCCCTCAACTCATGACAAAGACTCTAATGAAAACCCTTGTAGATCACTGTGCAGGGAACCACAGAGTGCTGAATAACACGGCAGCAGAGCTTCTTGCAATGGGCCTTCTCTCAACTCGATGAAAAGCTTTTTATAGAAGTTTTTTCAATAAGGCCTTCTTCAAAACGCTTTGGAGAAAATTCCACTGGCAGGCAATTATAAAAAAAGAGGATGCTATGATTAACTATAAAAATGGAAATCTGAATTTAAGAATACAACAGCTAACAGATGAATTGGAAAATTTCATCCTGGATACTCTCCTTGCAGCACTTAAAAACACAAAAGATGATTTTCAGGCTTTTGAACAGTTCCGCAAATAACGAAATGAATCAGCAGAAGAAGGTCCCGACTTCACAATAGAGTCACAAACTTTTTAAGCTGATAAAAGAGGAAGTATGCTCTGCACTTCCTCTCATCAATATGAAAAATATTCTATGTAAAATCAATAGGTTTTTCAAAAACAATTGTAGCATTGCCGTTCTGGATGAAGCAGCCGGACGATGGCTCGTAAAGCCTGAACCCAAAAATCTTCCCTATTTAAAAGCTGAAAACGCCAACGGAAGACATATCCTTGTCAAGGCGGATCAACATATCCAAGCATACTATCTTCTTGTTGATGATTTGGACACTGCTTTGCTTGTCCGTCATCACAAATTAAATCCCAAAACTTTCAAATACGGCAGAATGGTTGTGGAGACCTCCCCCGGTAAATATCAGGTCTGGATACACTCCAAAAATGCATTAGAACTTGATGAAAAACGATGTCGGCTCAATCGCCTCAAATCCGATCCCGGTGCCGATCCTCACAACCGCTGGGAACGATGTCCTGGATTTAGAAACAGAAAACAAAAGCACAGAACATCTTCAGGGGAATACCCCTTGGCAAGACTTGTATGGGTTGATTGGAAAAATAAAGCCGACATCCCCGAAATTACTTTAAAGTTGCGTAAAAATGAAAATCTTTCCCATCAACCCTGGGGGGGAGTGTGTCATAAAAACAAGCTTACCCGTTCTTATTATGAAAAAGGCGATGACTCTGCCACTGATTTTGCCTATGCTTTAGCGTTTTTTCGCAGGGGACTTACTCAGACTGAAATTGCACATCGTATTATTGCTGAAAGACAAAATTGGAGCAACCATTCCAGCCCTGATTATCTCGCAAAATTGATTTGCCTGATTGTTTTACACAATCCCCCTGATTTATCTTGAATGGATATCCATGGATTATCGTGATTGCTCTCAGCTCCCCATACTATTATTGTTACTTTTTTCCACCAGCCTCTAATCATGGAGTTCATACCATACATGAAGACCATTTTATCTGCAGTCATCGGATTATCGTTAATATATATAAATTAGTATTTTCTCCCACTTTAATTTCCTCCCATTGGGTTTAACCTGATTTTAACCGGCTCTGCCGCGAACAACAGATTTGCCGTAAATAAAAATATCCCTGCCAGTATCAATCTCTTCATTTTCTCGACCATGAGAACTCTCCTTATTCTGTATAGCCAACTATATGTTTCTACGAATAGAAACATGTGCAGGGGTGGTTATGAAAATGCAAGGATTTTGCTTAAAAAAAAATAATAACACCTGAATAAACACGCAATCTGCGTATTGCCTTATCTTATCGAGCCATGTTAACCGCCTGTATTGTCAGGGGGACGAGATATCCATTGACTCTCTTAAAAAGGGAAATTAAAGGATGTTGAAACCTCATCTTGTTTTTTTACAAAGCAAATATGCTATACGGATAAATACACATTTCTATAGGAATCTTCTTAATGTTTTGAATTTACTATGTATTTTTACCTAAAAAATGCAAGCTCATTGTAATTATTTGATTTTTAAGAAAATTTATAAAAAAAGCGGTGCTTTTTTAAATTTTAACAGATTTTATTGTAAATTCTCAATAAGCCCGGGGATTAAAGGAATCCTTTTGAATACTATCCCGCGTTTAAAGGGTTAAGCTGGCCTTATCACCTTGGGTTATTGAGAACTTACATTTTATTAATATAACTATCTGAAAAAATAAAGAATTGATTTAAAAAGTATCTTTTAACGCACCCTTGTAAAACCAAATAGTTATATCGTACTTTAGCATCTTGATTGCATTATTTAGGTTTTAAACGAATTTCTGCCTGTTTTCAACACCATTTAATAATGATTTAATTTCTATTGAAAAATATTGACAAAATGATATAAATATATCTTTGGTGTTTTTAAACTTGAGGTTTAAGTCTTCTTAAGCATTTTTAATAATCAGCATGGCTGTTCACTGTCATAATTGAAATGATAAAAACCCTGAAAAAACGGGCATGTTTCATTCCTCGGTTGACACTTTTTCAAAACATTCTCTGAATTTTAGGAAATTCTCTGAAAAAACTGTCAACTACTTTTGAGGCAATATGAAACATGCAAAAAAACGGAGGCTTTCATAGAACACCCATGATTGCTGACGCATTTCAACCACCCATTAAAATCTTTATATTTCAGAATATTATGAATATTATTTTAATAAAAAACTGTATGGCAATTTAATTTGCCATGAAAATATTTAAAAATCTTTTTTTCGATCTGGCGTACCCAGACACAGGTATTTTTCATGAAATTTACAGCAGACAGAAAAAGTATATCAAAGGTACTTTCATTAATACAGGGTCTTACCGGAAAAAAAACAGATCTCATCATAACTTCCGATGTTCTGATTAAAGCAGAAAGTCCATATATTACCATTATTGCAAATAATCTTGAAACAGTTTTCCAGGGTCAGTATGAAGCCGATATTGAATCCGATGGAATAATATCCATTAATGCAAAAAAACTTTTTGAGATAGTCAGGGAATATCCTGACACGTTGTTTCCGGTAAATGAAATAGAAAACAGATGGGTGGAGATAGGAGAGGGTAATATTCAATACCATATTGTTTCTTCAGATTATGAAAATTTTCCTGAAACGCCTGTTATAGAAGATATTTCTTTTATTGAAATAGATGCTGTCAAATTAAAAAGAATGGCGGAAGTTTCGGCTTCTGTTAATTTCAGCACAGAAGAAAAACGAATTTATGTACTTGGTGTTTTATTTGAAAATATTAATCTGTCTGAAAGAACAGAATCAGCACCAAATACAGATGAAAAAACCGATTCAGACCTGCGAAAAGAGAATCAGCAAAAGATAAGGATGGTTTCAACAGATTCCAGGCGATTATATTGTATTGATTATGATTGCGAAGGTATATTTAATTTACCTGAAACAATTATCCTTATTCCTAAAAAGGGCTTATCGGAACTTGGAAAATTTCTTGATACTGATGATAAAGTTAAGCTGGGTATTAAAGATAATCACCTGATTGTCCGGAAAGAAAATGAAACAATGATGATCAAACTGCTTGATGGTGAATTCCCAAATTATGAACGGGTACTTAATACTGACCCATTTACTTCGGTTGAAGTTGATAGAAATTTATTTCTCATGATGATGAAAAGAATGTCTATCTTGACTTCAGATGATTATAAAAGCGTTATTTTTTCCTTTAATGAAAATGAGCTTACTGTGACAATCACCAATCCGGATATAGGAGAATCAAAGGAAGAACTGGCAGTAGGATATTCAGGAACTGCTTTTGAGTGTGCATTTAATCCTAAATATTTTATTGATGCACTAAATGCCGTTAAAAGCGACAGAGTTATACTTTATGTCAAAGATGAAAAAAATCCATGTATTATTCATGGGGTGGATGATACCAGCCTGGTTTGCGTTGTTATGGCTATGTCTGTCTGATCTAAACAGGTAGCGAACTACCCCTATCTTATAGCGTGTCTCATATGACTTAATACCAAAATTTTAAGCTAACTTGCTAAAAATAACATTTAAAATGAGTATAAAGTCAAATGAACTGCACGATAGTAGGGGGATAGGGATGTTACGCCACCACTTTTATAAATATATTTTATGGAAATATAATGGGAAATTCTGAAGCATCAAAAGATTATGGTGCAAACAACATAAAAATTCTGGAAGGACTTGAAGCTGTAAGAAAACGGCCTTCCATGTATATCGGAAATGTAGGCGTGGAAGGACTTCATCATCTTGTATATGAAGTTGTTGATAACAGCATCGATGAGGCCATGGCTGGATATTGTGATACCATTGTCGTTGTAATTCATACTGACATGGGTGTCAGCGTAGAGGATAACGGCCGTGGTATCCCCGTTGGAATGCATGAAACGGAAAATCTGCCTGCCGCTGAAGTGGTTATGACTAAACTCCATGCCGGGGGAAAATTTGATAAGGATTCATACAAGGTATCAGGCGGACTTCACGGTGTGGGAATTTCAGTTGTCAATGCTCTTTCCGAAAACCTGGAACTCGAAGTTTATAAGAGCGGGAAAATATATTATCAGAGATATTCAAAAGGAGCCAAACAATGTGAGTTATCAGTGACCGGTGAAACTGAAAAAAGAGGTACAAGGGTATTGTTCTATCCTGATTTTTCAGTTATGAATGAAAACGAATTTCAATATGAAAAACTTTCCAGAAGAATGCGGGAACTTGCCTTTTTAAACAAGGGAGTCCGCATTATCATTGAAGACGAGCGTTCTGCTGAAAAAGATGATTTCTGCTACGAAGGGGGATTAATATCCTTTGTTGAATACCTGAATCGTAATTTCACTCCCCTGCATGACCCTATTCATATAGAAGGTGAAAGAAATGACGTTCAAGTGGACGTTGCTGTTCAGTATAACGATACCTTTAAGGAAAAGCTGTACTCCTTTGCCAACAATATTAATACCATTGAGGGGGGATTTCATCTTTCCGGCTTTAAGGGCGCCCTGACGCGTACTTTGAATAGTTATGCATCTGCCGGAAATCTTCCAAAAAACAAACAGAATATAAAAATCGGAGGGGATGATGTAAGGGAAGGATTGACGGCAATCGTAAGCGTCAAGGTCATGGATCCCCAGTTTGAAGGTCAAACCAAGACAAAGCTTGGAAACAGTGAAGTCAAAGGTATTGTTGAATCCCTTGTCAATGAAAAACTTGCTATTTTTCTTGAGGAAAATCCATCTGTTGCAAAAAAAATTCTGATGAAGGCCGTTGATGCTGCAAGGGCAAGGGATGCTGCAAAGCGGGCAAGGGAACTTGCAAGAAAAAAGGGAACTCTGATGGATTCCACCCTCCCTGGAAAACTTGCAGAATGCCAGTATGCAGATCCCAAAGAGAGGGAACTCTTTCTTGTGGAGGGAGATTCTGCCGGCGGCAGTGCCAAGCAGGGAAGGGATAGGCGATTTCAGGCCATTCTTCCCCTTAAGGGTAAAATATTAAATGTGGAAAAAGCCCGTTTTGATAAAATTCTAAGAAGCGATGAGATAAAAAATATTTTTACCGTGCTTGGAACAGGCGCAGGTAAAGAAGAGTATGATATAGAGAAAATACGTTACCACAAAGTTGTTATAATGACCGACGCAGACGTGGATGGTTCTCACATTCGCACTCTGCTGCTTACCTTTTTTTACAGGCAGATGCCCGAACTTGTGACAAGGGGATTTCTCTATATTGCCCAGCCTCCTCTTTTCAGAGTTGGAAAGGGAAAGAGCGGTATTTACCTGAAGGATGAGGCAGAATACAGGAATTACCTTGTCAGGCGAATCTGTGAGCAGAAAATCGTTGCCATATCAGACGGGGAAAGGGAGCTGACAGATGACTCTTTGTACAATTTTTTAAAGGATCTTGCAGATTATTATAATGCCGTGGAAAGGCTTGAAAAAAGGGAGTTTGATATAGACCTGCTGCTTCTGTTGATTAAAGAGGGGTTAAGGGATAAATTCTTTCTCCAGGACAGGGAAAAGATGCTCAGCCTAAGACAGACTCTCATGGATGAGGGATATGCGCCTGCTGAACTTGAGTTTGATGATGAAGTACAGATTTACGGCATGGATATAGAAATCAAGAAAAATCAGGAAAACCTTGATTCTCCTATTTATCCTTTGGAAATCAAGCATGTCAGAGCAGGGAAAAGCCTTATCTCTACGGGCGATTACAAGACAATGCTTAAAAATTATGATAAAATAGACCCTTTGGACATACCCCCGTTTAAGGTATATTCCAGGACTTCCCAGGATAAATTTATCTCCTTTGCCGATAAAAAAGAATTTTTTCAATATATTATGGGTGAGGCAAAAAAAGGTATCAGTATCCAGCGCTACAAAGGTCTTGGCGAGATGAACCCGGATCAGCTATGGGAAACCACCATGGATCCTGAAAAACGGATTATGCTTCAGGTAACGGTGGATGATGCGGAAAAATCCGATGAAATATTTACACTGTTGATGGGAGAAGAAGTGGAACCCCGGAGAAACTTCATCCAGACAAACGCCTTGGAGGTATCTTCACTTGATTATTAGATTTTATCGGAAATAATTCAAAATACCGGCATCCTTCATATTAACCCAAGAATATTTGACGCTTTTTTGAAGAGATTCCAAAAAACAAAGGAATTTTTTGAGAAAGTGTCAACCGGTGAATGAAGCATGCCGAAATACCTAAGCACATTTAGAGATTTCAATATATCGGCCTATGAAAAACTACCAGTAATTTTCATTAAGAACATTATTTGATAGCAGATCAAGGGCTTTAAAAACAAAAGGCTTTGAGAAAAATTCTCAAAGCCTTTATTTTTAGTGGCGGGAGCGACCGGACTCGAACCGGCGACCTCCTGCGTGACAGGCAGGCGTTCTAACCAAACTGAACTACGCCCCCGCAATAAATTGTCTTTCAGCAGATGGTGGGCGAAACAGGGCTCGAACCTGTGACTTCAACCTTGTAAGGGTTGCACTCTACCAACTGAGTTATTCGCCCCTTGTTGCTGAAAAACGAGATATATCTACCAGTATAATGGAAGTGTGTCAAGCAAAAAGATTAATCATCTTCTTTTTTTTTTACCAATGCAATCTCAAGTACCTCTTCCATTTCTTCAACCATCATAATTTCAAGCTCTTTTTGAATGGATTCAGGCAGTTCCTGAATATCTTTTTCATTCTCCTTACAGATAACGACTTTTTTGATTCCACTTGCATGGGCAGCGATGAGTTTTTCTTTCAGCCCTCCCACGGGTAGTACGCGTCCTCGAAGTGTTATTTCACCAGTCATGGCTGTTTTCCTGTCCACAGGGTATCCGGTGAGAACAGAAACAAGAGCTGTACACATGGCAATGCCTGCTGAAGGCCCATCTTTTGGAATGGCGCCTTCAGGGACATGAATATGAATATCCAATTTTTCATGAAAATCTTCCATGATATTTAATTCATTGCTTCTGGATCTGACATAGCTGACAGCGGCCCTGGCAGATTCTTTCATCACGTCACCTAATTTCCCTGTAACGGACACATTGCCCTTTCCAGGCATGGTAACTGTTTCTATGGTCAGGAGTTCTCCTCCTGCCTGGGTCCATGCAAGGCCGGTCACAATGCCGATTCTGTTCATCTTTTCAAGCATGCCGTGCCTGAAGCGGGGCTGCCCGAGATGTTCCTTGACGGACTTGTCTGAGATGGTTTGCAGCTCTCTTTTACCTGTAAGGACAATTTTTTTGGCAATTTTTCTTAAAACAGAGGAAATTTCCCGTTCCAGGTTTCTTACACCGGCTTCCCTTGTGTATTCCCGGATTATGGATATAACGGCATCTTTTGAAAAAACAGCAAGATCGTTATCAAGGCCGTTTTGTTCAAGCTGCTTTGGAATGAGAAAACCATTGGCAATCTGTTCCTTTTCATACTCAGTATAGCCTGGGATACGGATGATTTCCATGCGGTCCTGGAGGGGGGCAGGGATGTCATGCAGGGTGTTTGCGGTGGTAATAAAGAGTATATCCGACAGATCATATTCAATGTCAAGGTAGTGGTCATTAAAGGTCTGATTCTGTTCAGGGTCAAGAACCTCAAGTAAAGCCGATGATGGATCACCCCTGAAATCGGTACTCATCTTATCTACTTCATCTAAGCAGAAAACCGGATTGCTGTATCCTGTTTTTTTCAAGGTCTGAATTATTTTACCGGGCATGGCACCGATATATGTTCTTCTATGCCCCCTGATCTCAGCTTCATCTCTGACGCCGCCCAGGGAAATCCTGGCAAATGACCGGCCCATGGCTCTGGCAACGGAACGGGCAAGGGAGGTTTTCCCAACCCCGGGAGGACCGACAAGGCACAGAATGGGTCCCTTGATCTTTTTAACAAGCGTCTGCACCGCAAGGTACTCAAGGATTCTATCCTTTGGCTTTTCAAGGCCGTAATGATCCTCGTTCAAAATCTCTTCTGCCCGGTCGAGTTTCATCTTTGTTCTTGTTTTTCTGTACCAGGGCAAAGAGAGTATCCATTCGATATAATTTCTGACCACCGTTGCCTCTGAAGACATGGGAGCCATTAATTTCAGCTTGTCAAATTCCCGGCGGATAACAGCAGCCGCATCTTTTGGCAGGCGCTTGCGTTTAATCTGGGTTTCAAGTTCTTTATATTCATGGTGCTGATCATCTTCATCCCCCATCTCTTTTTTTATGGCCCGCATCTGTTCGTTTAGATAGTGTTTTTTTTGCAGCTTATCCATCTGCTTTTTGACTCTGCCCTTTATTTTTTCTGATATGGCAAAGGCTTCGCTTTCTTCCTGCATAAGTTTTAAAAGCAGATCAAATCTTTCCTCAAGCTTGAATGCCTCGAGAAGTTTTTGTTTATCGGTAAGTTTAAAGGGCATATGAGAAGCAATTGTATCTGCAAATTTAGATGGATTATCTGAAATAGCAGAAAGGCTCTGCATAAGACTTTTGGAAATAGATCCAGAAGCTTTGGCAAATTTATTGAAGCCTTCGGTAACAAGGCGGATGGCCACTGCCTGCTCCGTTGTTTCCATGGGGACTTCTATTATATGGATAAATTCGGCGTTTATATATCCGTCTTTTTCCAGGATTCTCGTAATTTTACCTCTGCCGATACCCTCTACAAGGGCTTTTACAGTACCGTCTGGAAGCCTTAGTATCTGAGTGATAGTGGCTTCGGTTCCTGTCATGTATATTTCATTTGCCTTTGGTTTTACCGTTTCCGGATTATTCTGTGTGGCAAGAAATACCCTCTTATCCCTGAGCATTGCTTCAGATAAAGCTTTAATGGAATGTTGCCTGCCCACAAAAACAGGAGCTATCATATGGGGAAACATGATAATGTCCTTGAGCGGTACAAGTGGGAGTTCCAGCTTTTCAGTCTCAGTTCCATCAGGATTAAAAAATTTTGAAATGCTGATCATCTTATGAGTGATTTTTTCCTGTTTATAATTTTATTAGTAATTAATTCTCCAGCCTTATGCCGGAGAATTAATTACCAATTTTGTGGGAATCTTTATTTTTTATGCCTGCTTTTTTTTCTGTTCAAAAAGGAGTATAGGCTTTTCATTTTTCATGACAACCTCTTCACCGATAATACACTCTTTAACATTTTCTATGGAAGGTAATTCATACATGATATCAAGCATAGTCTCTTCCATAATGGCTCTAAGACCTCTGGCACCGGCTTTACGACCCGCCGCTTCTTTTGCCATGGCATTGAGAGCTTCTTCGGTAAATTTCAGGCTTATTCCTTCATAATCAAAAAGGCGCTGATATTGTTTAACAAGGGCATTCTTTGGTTCTGTAAGAATTTTTATTAATGATGATTCATTTAATTCAGACAAAGATGTTATTACCGGGAGTCTTCCCAGAAATTCAGGTATGAGACCGAATTTTATGAGATCTTCAGGTTTAAGGTGTTCCAGCAGTTCACCTACTTTTTGATCCTTTGTGCTGGTAACTTTTGCACCAAATCCCATTGATTTATTGCTGATTCTTCGCTGAATAACCTTTTCAAGGCCTGTAAAGGTGCCGCCGCAAACAAACAGAATATTGGAGGTATCAACCTTGACAAAGTCCTGTTGAGGATGTTTTCTGCCACCCTTTGGCGGAACGCTTGCGGTTGTACCTTCAATTATTTTGAGCAGGGCCTGCTGAACCCCTTCTCCTGAAACATCACGGGTAATTGAAGGATTGTCCCCCCGCTGGGAAATTTTATCGATTTCATCGATGTAAATAATTCCCCGCTGGGCCTTTTCCATATCATAGTCCGCGTTCTGTACAAGGGACAGGATTATGTTTTCAACATCTTCTCCAACATACCCTGCTTCTGTCAGGCTTGTTGCATCGGCAATTGTAAAAGGAACATCTAAAAATTTTGCCAGAGTCTGGGCAAGGAGGGTTTTGCCGCATCCAGTGGGGCCGATCAGAAGAATGTTGCTTTTCTGGATTTCAACATCATCGTTTTTATCTTTTTCCCCATCAAGGCGTTTGTAGTGATTGTAAACCGCAACGGAAAGCACCTTTTTAGCTCTGTCCTGCTCTATAACATAGGTGTCTAATACATCCTTGATTTCTTTGGGAGTCAGATTTTTCTTGTTTGCCGTATCCGGGTGCTGCTCTGTCCGCTCCTCATCTTCAATAATTTCATCGCACAATCCAACACATTCATTACATATATAAACGCTGGGGCCTGCAATGAGTTTTTTGACCTCTTTTTGACTTTTTCCGCAAAACGAACAAAAAAACTGATCACTGTCATCTTTTGAATTGGTCATATCATGCCTCCTTTGAAGGCTCTACCTCATTTCTGTCAGTGACAACGCGGTCCACCAGCCCATATTCAAGGGCTTCATTGCCTGACATAAAAAAATCACGATCCGTGTCTTCTGATATTTTTTTAATATCCCGGCCTGTATGGCGAGCCAGGATTTCATTTAAAACATCTTTCATGCGCAAAATTTCATTGGCCTGAATTTTTATATCTGAAGCCTGGCCCTGGGCACCGCCAAGGGGCTGATGGATCATGATTCTTGAATTTGGAAGAGAATAACGCTTCTCTGGTGCGCCTGCAGCAAGAAGCAAAGCTCCCATGCTGGCTGCCTGTCCGACACAAAGAGTTGCGACATCAGGTTTGATGTATTGCATTGTATCATAAATGGCAAGCCCTGCCGTGACTGAACCACCAGGAGAATTTATATAAAAATTAATATCCTTTTCAGGATCCTCTGATTCAAGAAATAGAAGCTGGGCAACTATCAAATTGGAAATTTCATCATTTATGGCAGAACCAAGAAAGATAATTCTATCTTTCAAAAGCCTTGAATAGATATCGTAGGCACGCTCTCCCCTATTAGTCTGCTCAACCACCATGGGAATTAAAGGCACGTCCATCTCCTTATTAATTTTAATCTGTTTTTAATTCTGATTCATTGGATGAAACAGTAGCAGGTTCTGGTACTACACGTTCTTCAACTACTGGTTCAGCTTCTGTTTCAGAGTTTGTTTCCGCTTCGGTCACCAGAGCTTCTTCAAGTTCTGGCTCTACTTCTGTTATATTACCATTTTTTACTATAATGTCTGCTGCCTTTTTTTCAAGCTGTGTGTACTTGAAATTCTCAAGCTGTTTTTCATCTTTTTGAAAAAATTTTTTAACGAAATCAACGGTTACTCTCATATCCATTGCCATTTTTTTAAAACCGTTTTCAATATCTTCATCGGTCAGTTCAAGTTTTTCCTGATCAATTATTTTGCCAAGCAGAATGTGGCGCCGGGCCTGTTTCTCAGCAACATGACGATATTGGTCTTTGATCATTTCTTCCGTCAAGCCAACATCCTCAAGGGTCATATTGTTTTGTTTGTACAGTCCCTGTGCTTCCCTTAAAATTCCTTCTAATTCAGATTCCACAAAAATATCAGGAACTTCAAACTGATATTTTTCAAGAAGGGTTTGAAATACCTGCTCGACAAGTTCATGCTCAACTCTTTTTGCATTTCCCGTTTCAAGATTCTGGCGGATATGTATTTTCAGGGCCTCAAGGCTCTCAAACTGGCCTAATTTTTCCAGAAGGGTCTCATCGGCAGGTGGAAGTATCTCTTCTTGAATTTCCTTGAGCACTACCTTGTAGTTGATTGTTTTCCCTGCAATATCCTTATTGATGATTTCTTCCGGATAAGAAACCTCTATTTCCATCTCCTGCTCGGGAATCGCTCCTGTCAAGCGGTTAGAGAACTCTCCTGGCATATCAGGGCTGCCAATAGCCATGACATAATTTTCTACCTTGGGGGTTTTATCATAGGGAACACCATTCAGGAATCCCTGGTAGTCTATGAGTACAAAATCATCTTTTCTTACCTGACGCTCCTCGGTTACGGTTTCCTTGGTTGCCAGATCCTTTCGTATCGCAAAGATCTGCTGTTCAACATCATCTTCGGAAACCTTATACATATTTTTTTTAAGATCAATACCTTTAAAGTCTATATCTTCAAGCTCTGGTTTTACTTCAACCGTCATATCAAAAACATAGTCTTCTCCAGGTGTTATCTCTGGCGGTTCGATTTGCGGAGTCCCTAAGATATTTATCTTATGCTCTTCCACAGTGTCTATAAAAGCTTTTTGAATCAACCTTGAACTCACCTCTGCATGAACATTTTTGGCAAATCTGCTTTCAAGAACCTTCCTTGGTATCTTACCTTTTCTAAATCCCTTGAGAGTGGTGTTTTTGTTTATTTCTTTGTAATCTTTATCCAGCTCTGCTGCTATATCCTTGCTGGGGATTTCCACATGAATAATTTTTTTTACTGTGCTTTTGTCTTCTATACTTACCTGCATTATTTCCTTCCTGTACAATAAAAGCTCTGGAGAACAGATATCTTACACTGTAAGCTCTTCAAGCAGACTAAACATCATCTAATATTATATATTTACTCAAGAATCGTAAGTTCCATACCATATATCGTGCTTTAAACTTCTTTAAAAATACTATTTATGGTGGTCATTCAAAGAACTTATAGCTGACGAGTTATTATATATTAATAATATAATGATATTTGTTAATAGTAATATATAAATAATATATAAATAAAATGAACTAAGTTAATCCCTATCTGTTCCTGTGTCAAGAAAATTGCAGATAAGTTATATGAAAGTCTCTGTAAACCCAATATGACTTTCATGGTTCGTTGTGGGCAAAACCAGGTCAAAACCCTGGTCTGCCCATGGCAGTTCTTTGGAAAGCCTATTTATAACAACTGTTCGATCATTTTTGCATAATCTATTGAATTTATTCACATGAAAAAACTGAGGTCTAAAAAACGGCATCCTTCATTTTCCGCTTTACACTTTCCCTATAAACATCCTCTTGTTTCTGGATTCTCATCCAAGAAAGCGCAAACTACTTTTGAGAGATTATGAAGTATGCCTAAAAAACCAGACTCGTATTTAACTTAGATTGCAGCACCTTATGAGATCAATCGAACCGAGGGTTATAGTCAGTTTTTTTCGTCAATCAGACTCATCCCTTCCATCAGCAGCCTCATAAAGTGGCCTATTTCAGGCATGAGGGCATGTTCTTCAGGAATATCTGAATTATAGATAAACCTTCCTTCTTTTTCCATCAATATTTGAAAAAATGCATCTTTGCCTGTTGTTTTGCCGTATTTTGCATATACAAGATTGCCGTTATTAAAAGATATTGACGCTCGTCCTCCTGTAAAATAAAAAGAGAGCACTCCTGTTTTCTGGCCCATATTCAACATTTGAAGCAATTCTATAAGGCTGGTTTCATTGAGATTTCCCACCAGCCCTGATTCAAGAAGTTTTGTTTTGGAACGATCTGCCTGTTTTAGGCGGTTGCCCAGTCGTTTACTGAGGAGTTTTGCAAAAAACATCTGTAATGGCGGATATTGACTTAAAATATTAATAAAGGCTTTGGCATTAAGATACAAGAGCTTGGTTTTTTCAAGTACCCTTATAGTCGCATTAACTGGATCACCGCTGATCAAGCTCATTTCCCCGAAGACATCCTCTTTTTCCATTACATCCAATACTGTTCCCTGGTCATCGACGACCTCAACCTTTCCTGATGTAATAATAAAAAGATTTTTTCCAGCCTCGCCTTTTTGAATAATTATCTCTCCTTTATTATACTCTTTTATTTTCAACCGGGAGACAATACCTTTAATCTCATCCTGTTTCAGGCCCTTAAACATTGCATAGGAGTCAAGAAGTTTTGATAGTTGATCCATGATAGCATTGTGGTGGTTGTTTTTTTTGTTTTCAGCAATATAAGCTTTTTCTTTTTTTGATTTTTTTTCTTCTGAGTTTTTGGTGTTACCTGTAATTTGAGCCTGAATGATTTCCCTGATCTCCTTTATCTCTTCCGCCATCTGTGATACACTTTCAACAACACTGGATAACAGGCGGTTAGTTTCCATGGCAAGACCATCTTGTTCAAACCGGGAAGGGACATCCGTTAAATTAGACGGGACTAAATTAGAGGATATCTGGTCTATATTTTTTTTAACACTTTCTTTGACAGGTTTTGGTTTTGTTTCAGTTGTACTCCCATTTTCCGGCCCGGAATCTCTCATAGGTGCCGGGGCCGGTTTGTTAGAAGGCTTTTTCTTTGTTTCTGCATTTGTTTTTTTTTTACCGGTTTTTAATGACTTAGTAAAAAAATAAAGACATTTTTCCCAGAAGGTTTCCATTTTGAAATTTTCAAGAAGGCTTGATTTTTTTAATATAAGATTTTGAGCAATTATCCGGACGCTCTTTGCAGCTTGGGAATCGGGAAAAATTGAAATAAAAGCCTGCTGGCGTTCCACAGCGGTAAGCACTTTTGTGTCCCTTTGTATAACACCAAGAGGTACAAGCTTTAGAGACAAAAAACGCTCCGTTGTTGAGGCAAGCTTAGCCAGGGCTTTTCTTGCATGCTCAAGGCTGGGAGACATATTTATAACAACCATTACAGGTATTTTAAAACCATTTAAGGATAAAATCTTAAGCAGGGCATAGGCATCGGTTAAGGAGCTGGGATCCGGGACAATAACAAGAATAATTTCATAGGAAGCAAGACAAAAAGATATTACGTCCTTTGACACTCCTGCTGCGGTATCAATAATAAGAAAATCATAGTTGTCAAGGCTTGAAAAAGAATGAATGAGCTTTATAATCTGCCCGGAAGAAAGATTGGCCATCTCTTCCACCCCTGAGCTTCCGGGAATTATATCCATTCCATTGAAATTTTTTATAATAATATCTTTTAAGTTTTTTTTACCGAGGATCACATCCTTTAGGTTGAATTCAGGGTGAATTTTCAGCACAATATTAATATTTGCCAGACCAAAGTCGGCATCAAACAGGCATACCTTATATCCAAGTTCAACCAGATGCAGCGCTAAGTTGGCACTAATATTTGTTTTTCCAACACCTCCTTTCCCACTTGTTACGGTAACAATTCTTGTCATATTAGATTCCTTAGGTTCCATTGAAATTTTTTTCTTAAGAAAATAATCACATTTTATTGCACAATTATTTAATTTGGGCTAACATGAGTTCCATGTTTAATTACAGCCAACTTGATGCCATAGATAAAGCGATTAAAACCAACCTTGTTGAGTCAGGGGTGGATTACGTCATTTTAATGGATATGGCCGGAAACTCCATCACCAAGCATAACAATGATCAAAGCGATCTTGACGCAACTGCTTTTGCCGCCCTTGCCGCAGGTAATTTTGCCGCGGTTGATGCCATGGCAAAACTGGTTGGGGAAACAGAGTTTTCATTATTGTTTCATAAGGGTGAAAAATCAAGTATTCATTTTAGCAAGGTCAATGAAGATATTCTCCTTATTACAATGTTCAAGAAAAAAATTTCTCTTGGACTTGTAAGATTAAAAGTTGCGGAAACCATTCGTTCGATTAATAAAATCATAGCATAAATTGGCGGTAGTCCATAACTGATAGTGGTGGAGTATGTATCGAGTATCTATAAATAAAGAGTGTTAGACTGACAAGCCACTACATATTTAGCACTACCAAATTGGCATATTTCATATTGCTTTAAAATTAGTTTACGCTTTTTTTAGGGAATTCCCGGAAAATAAGAAAAATTTTTTGAAAAAGTGTCAGCCGGTGAATGAAGGATGCCTATGAATTTATTAAGAAAAGAGAATATACAAAACCGGATTTTTGCTCAATGAAACTTAACAGGAAAAAAATGTCCGATGCCTTCTTTGTCGCTTTCCAAATCAATATTCAAGCGCTCAGCCGAATCAAAATGCCGCTTTTTTATTTTTTATGGGGCTGTTATAAGAATTAAAAAATTCGAGCTGCAATGTGACAAATTCAAGGGAGGTGAATTTGGCGCTTATTAATGTCAAAACCCGGGAAGTGCAGATTAAAATTGTCTATTATGGACCAGGCAGAGGTGGTAAAACAACTAACCTTGAATACATCAACAAAACATATCGGGATCGCATCAAAACGGAGATGGTCAGCCTGAAAACCCATGATGACAGAACCCTTTTTTTTGATTTTCTACCCTTTGATGTCGGTAAAATCAAAGGCTGTGATGTAACTATACAATTATACACCGTTCCGGGACAGGTTAAGTACAATGCAACAAGAAAGCTGGTTTTACGAGGAGTTGACGGTATTGTTTTTGTCGCAGATATTATAAAAGAACAGCGCAGGAAAAATATTGAATCCTTAAATCAGCTCTATGAAAACCTGCTGACCTATAACCTGGATCTTTTTAGTATGCCCTTGATCATGCAGTATAATAAAATTGATCTGAGAAAAACAAATATTCCCATTCTATCATCGGCTACAATGCAAAAAGATCTCAACACCCTTTTAAAAGCCCCTGCCTTTGAGGCAAGTGCCGTCACCGGCGGCAATGTTATCCCAACTCTGAAAAGAATTATTTCAATGACCTTGACATCCATTCAAGACCAGCTCTTTTAAGGAGGTTGTTGTGGACAGCCAAAACCCTATAAAAACAAGCCAGTCTCCAGTTGTTCATCTGCAAAACATTAAGGATATAATAGATTCCATTTCCCAAGGGGAAACATCTGTTCATCTATACAATTCCATTAGAAAAGAACTCGATTCTCTTGCAAGTGCATTTAAACAACAAAAACCTGTAAATGTTTTTGCAAAGATGTTATGGGCATTAGTTAAATACATATTTACTACAGAAACGAAAAACCTTCATGATGATGCCTTTCCGTTGCTCAAATCCCTTGTAACTGCTCTTGAAAACTTTGTCATCAAACCGGACTTAAGCGATTTGGAAAAAAATCAAATTTTTTCAACTGAGTTGGAAAAATTTAATACATTCAAAAAGAAAATAGTCGGCAGTCGAACCATTACAGGAGGTGTTGCAGAACTTAAAACCATCTTGCTTTCCATGGACTGGGAAATTAATCACCAGACAATGAAAAGTTTTGAAACGATAATCAAAAAACTCAAGTTACAATGGAAAACAGATAATATCCGTATATCTTTTTTAAATATAATTTACAGCTTGGGGAACTACATTTTTACAAAAAAAGACAAAGCCCATGCTGAAACTATTTCATTCATGAATTCAGTCTTTAAGAATCTTGAACTAATTGATCAAACACCTTCCATGCCCCATGGACAAAAAAAAGAAATACTTGGTGCTGATATTAGTCGTTTTCAAAAATTTAAAAAAAAAATAACCCAGAGTTTACAGCCAGGTATTTCCAAGAAAAAAGATGCTGATTTTGAACCGGATGAAACGGATTCTATGCTGCAGCCTGCTCTTTCACACATCAAACATGTTGGAACAAAGGTTAAAAACACAGATGATTTCACCCCTTTGGTGTTATTGGATTCCGATAACGATGATGACCTTACTGTTTTAAAATCAACGAAAAAAGAATCTGCAAAACAATCCCCTCCCCCCCGTGATGTAATGGGTGATCTGTTCAGCCCTAAAGATTCAGAAATGGATGAATTGTTAGAAGAAATTCACCGGGTGAATTTTAATGTAACCGATTCCCAGCAAAACCTTCCCCAACAAAGGGAAAAAAAGGCGTCTGTTCCCCCTGGAATGCAGGAATTTACTCCAACCAAACGCGATGTTGAGCCGATTCCTGAAATTGGGGACAGACTGGATGAATTTTTTGACTCTCCACTTTCTGAAGATTCAGAAGATATAAAACAGCCTTCTTCTTTATCCGGGAATGATGATTATAAAGAACTTACCCCCTCCAAAGCCGAAGAAGATGAATATATAAAAAACCCTTTTAAAGCATCGGAAGATGAGGTGGATGAGGAAACAATTATTCCCTTTGAAGACGAAAATTTTGAAGACGATGATTTTGAGCCTATTACAGATGATGAAGCAGAAGATATTAGCGAATTTGAAGATGTTGAGACCATAGAAGAACCTAACTGGAACACCGAGTCTTTAAATGTCTTAGATCAGATATATTCCAGCATAGAAAATATGACTTACCCTGATAGCGAGATTATCCTTAAAATAAATAAAGATATCGTTTACCTTGAACAAATATGGGCTAATGACCCTGAAAATAAAATCATAACCCAAATCCTTCATGCCTTTAATGGATTGATTGAAAAAATGATGGAGAACTACTCCGCGCCCTTTACTCCCAAAAAAGAGATTAAAAAAACAGGGATATGGTCAAAGCTAAAAAATATGTTCAGCTCCGGTGATGCGAAAAGGGGGTAGGAATTGATCTTTTTTTGCGAAGACTGTGGTTCTAAAAACCTGCTGAAACAGGAGCATATTAAGAGTGGCCGCGCAATCTTCAGGTGCCATGACTGCGGTTATTCTAATAATTATCTATTGCCCCCAAGAAATGAAACCTCCAGGGCAACTCTCAAAAAAAACGCAGGACAAAAGAGGCAGTCTGATTTTTTTTTAAATAAAATCAACGATTTACCAAAGGTTATTGGTTCTTTTGTTTATCATTTGGATAAAGGAGTTATTGAAAACAAAATGCCAGAATCAATAGGGGAAGAAGACCTGGTTATTCTTGCAATGCTCCTGTCGGAAAATTATGAATCATGCAATGAAATTTATCCTGATATTTATGATGCACATTTATTTTCAAAAGATAAAATTGTAGTGCTCAGACCGCTCAGGGAAAAAATTTTTATGGTAGTGGCGTTGAAAAATTTTCCTTTCCCTGAATCTTTGATGATTTTGATGGAAAAAATTCAGAAAAAATGGCAACCATAGAAGAATTTAAAGGCATCATCAGCAAGCTCAAGGGGATCAAAGGCTACATTCTTGTACGAAATGACGGAAAAATTGCAGCATATAAAGCAGGTACCCCTAAATATCTTTCAGACTTAGCGTTAAAATGCGGTAAAAATTGTGATACGATAGATTTGTCTCGTTTCAGATGTTTATTACTTTCACGAAGAAACAATGAAAATATTTTTATATTTCCTGTTGGTAATTACTACCTGGGAGTGATAAAAGAAAAGGAGTTTGATGATACTGTTCTAATGAACACTGTTTTAAATTTTATCAAATCCCTTTCTCATAAACACCCATGATGGCACAGTCATCACAACGATGAATGAAAGTCTTTTAAAAACAATATCTTATGAAGACTTTCATATAAAAAAACAAAGCAATCGTTTATGTAAGGAGATCTCAATGGCAGCAAGCACAGTTATTCTTTTGTTTACGTTGATTATATATCTTATTATTATCTTTGTATTTAATAAGGCCAGAAAAAAATATGCCGGTGGTAAAGTCGGTAAGGTAATCAACCTAATACTCATAACTACCATGCTTCTATTTATAGCAGACTATGTTATAATTTTTACACAATTTATGGATAAAGATATTCTTGACATCATCAGGGCATTATTCAGAACGGCAGGCTTGTCGTTTTTGGCCTATGGCGGGGTTAAGGTAACTGATTCTTAATTTGTCCAGCCACCTCTAATCACTCTAAAGCAAATATTTAAGGCGGTCTGCATGAATTAATATACCGGATATCTTGCATCATATATGAATTTTTGTGATTTCATATTTATTTGCGCGGTAAAATATTTTCTGCAACCCGCCTAAGTATACCTGGACAAAAATAATTAAAGGATACAGTCAAACAGCTTTAATTAAAAACCTCTGTTTTAGCAAATCTGAAATCACTCAGCCTTTTTTCTAAGTCCCTGATAGAGTTTTCTTGTTATTTCACCTGGTTGACCTGTCCCTATTACATTACCGTCGATATTGATGACGGCAAGCACCTCTGTCACGGTGCCGCTTAAGAATGCCTCATCTGCTCCATAGATGTCATCTCGCTTGAAAAAACCTTCTTCTATTTTAATATTCATATCTTTGGCAATATCTATAATAACCTTACGGGTAACCCCTGGAAGAATATGATTGGTCAAAGGATGAGTAAAGAGCCTGCCATTTTTCACAAAAAAGAAATTAGAGCTGGTACCCTCCCTTACCACGCCTTCAGGTGATACGAACACGGCATCAAATACACCGGAATCCTTTGCCTTTTGCTTTGCCATGGCATTGGGAAGAATTTGAACGGTCTTAATATCACATTTTGACCACCTTTCATCTTCAACGGTGATGATGCTGATGCCCTTGTCCCTGATTTCCGTGGGTATCTCTTTAACATTCCTTACGGTCATCAAGAACTGAATTTTCATATCCTGTGCATAGGCATGATCCCTTGGAGCCACTCCCCTGGAAATTTGAATATAGACAGCGGCTCTTGAAATTCCTGCCTTATCAAACAGATCCTGCACCTGTTTTGTCAGTGTCTTTCTGTCCATGGGGGGATATGAAAGCATTGACATGGATCGCTCCAGCCTGTCAAGATGCTCGTCCATGCAGAACAGTTTTCCATTATAGCTTGCTATGAATTCATACACGGCATCGCCAAACATATATCCCCTGTCATTGACAGGCACAGAGGTTTCATCAATGGGTTTTATTTCTCCATTTAAATAGGCTAACTCAGGCATTTTATGTGTCTTCCTTTTTGTTTATTAATTCTAAAACCCTGGGACCGCATTTTTCAAGGCAGCCACACAGTAGAGACAAGGCATGCCTTGTCTCCATTTTTCGTGCTCATTTATTATAACCCATCAATCATAATAGTTCATAAAAAACTCCTTAAAAGTAGTTTCCAGAACATTGACAAGCATGACCATCTCATCATCGCTTATGATATAGGGCGGAGCCACCACAAAGGCATCCCCATGGGTTCCGGCAAGTCCCGTGGCGGTGTATATTATAAAGCCTTTTTGAAAAAGCCTCTCCCAGAGGCGTTCTGCAACTCTTTTGGAACGCTCAAAAGGCTTTTTGCTTTTTTTGTCCTCAACCAGCTCAATGCCCCACAAAAAGCCCTTACCCCGGACATCTCCCACAAAATCAAGGGGCAGGAGTTTTTCCCTGAGCATACGGCCAAGGATATCCCCCTTAATGGCGACTTTTTTCACCAGAGACTCCCGATCCAGAATATCCATGAGGGCAAGGCCCGCCGAAGCAGCCACAGGATGATGGGAAAAAGTGCCCCCATGAACAAAAGCGCCCAGATTCTCTTTAACGGCTTTGAAATGACATTCTCGTACCCCCAGGGCGGAAAGGGCAATGGCACCTCCGGAAAGCCCCTTGCCCAAGGTGACGATGTCCGGCACCACATCATAATGCTCACAGGCAAACCACTTCCCTGTCCTTCCTGTTCCACACATCACTTCATCAAGGATGAGCAGCACCTTATGGGTATCGCAAATTTCCCTTATAATCTTGAGATATTCCTTCGGAGGTGGTGATGCCGCAATGGTTGCGCCTGGGATGGTTTCGGCAAGAAAGGCGGATATGGTATCCGGGCCTGCATCCTCTATCATGTCATTGAGTGCGTAGGCGCACCTTAAATTACAGGAAGGATATTCCAGTTGAAAGGGGCATCTATAGCAATAGGGTGCTGAAATATGCAGAGCATCTTTCAAAAGAGGGGTAAAAGGGGCTCGAAACGCTGTTCTTCCCATGGCGGATAATGCACCCAGGGTCAGGCCATGGTAGGATTTCCACCGGGCTATCAAACCAGATTTAGAGTCTCTGCCGTTTGCCATGTGAATCTGCCTGGCAAGCTTAATGGCTGTCTCATTGGCTTCGGAGCCGCCGGACAGAAAATAAAACCGGTTAATATCTCCTGGTGCTTTGGCGGCAAGTTTTGCTGCAAGGGCTTCAACCGGCTTTGTGGTAAACATGGTGGGGTGGATATAATCATGGGACAATAGCTGATTATATACGGCATCTGCTATTTCCCTTCTACAATGACCGGCATTGACCACAATGGCCCCGCCGCTTGCATCCATATATCTATTTTTATCCTCGTCCTCTATCCAGATACCTTCAGCACTTCCGGCAGTCTTTAATGGTCTGTCAAGTCTGCGTGGGAATACATTGCCTGGAATATCATTATTTTTTGTTTCTTCATCCATCATTACGACCCTTCAAATTAATAAAAGCCCATGACAGGCGGGCCTGTCACAAGCAGAAATGAAAACTTGGACACAAGGCATACTCTGTTTCTATATTCGGAGATGGTTTTAACACCGGCCATTGAAGGGTTACCCACTATAGGCACCTTTCACCTGACAGCCACGATGGGTTTACCGAAATTGAAATCAGGCCCTTGCATTCATAATGCAATATTCAGGATTTAGCTGAATACAACGTGTTTCAAAAAATATCCACCATAATCCATAAGGTTAACCCCTTCTACACCTATCAAAATGATTGTCCCGGCAGGGAGGCTCATTAAATCCAGGCTACCGGAGGGAGTGGAAATCCTGGTTTCATTCACCGGGGATATAAAAAAACGGAAACCCTCAATTTTTTTAAGCCCTTCATCCACAACCAGCCATTTTCCATCCTGCCTTGTCCTGTTAAAAAAGGTATTGGGAAGTCCCGTACCAACGGAGGTCATCCAGGTTTCCTTTGCCTTAAAGGCTGGTTTTGATTTTGTTTTAAAAAAATTTAATCCAGAAAAATTCCCCCTCGAAGAGGTGAACGAGACCATGAAAATGCCCTTTACAAGGGTCTTTTCCACGGAATGCCGATAGGTTAGAGTGATCTCATCCCCCTCTTTTACAGGCTCAAGAAAATAAATCCGATCATTGAAATCAGGAAGGCGTATCACAAAGGCTGTCATTTTACACGTTAACAGGCAAAAAACCAGATAAAGGGGTAATATAAAATAACAGGCATGACAGACCCATCTGCAAAAACGGAGCATAAAAGTCATATTCCAGGGGTCATGCCTTGGCTTCCATGCCCCCTGCCCCGCCTGCCTTTCTGGCCCTCTGCCACATGAAAATTAAAAACATGGTGATAAGTGCGAACAGGTTGGAAACATGCTGGTTGATGTGCACACCCATAACATACATATGGCCTGGGTTCACAAGGATGAATGCAAGCAAAAGAAAGATAAAGCGCTCCACCCAATAGGTTTTGGTAACCCAGAACCCCTGGATGAATATGGACCAGCAGAACATGCCGATAAGGGAAACCGGAATGATATACATAAGCTCAAGAAAGGATGTGCCGATCATCAGGAGCTTGGTATTATAGATAAACATAAAGGGCAGGGTAAATGCGGCAAGATCAAGCCGGAAACTTTTTAACCCTGTTTTCACCGGATCAGCCCCGGATATTCCCGCTGCAGCATAAGCACATAATCCCACAGGCGGAGTATCATCTGCCACAATACCGTAATAGAACACGAAAAGATGCACAGCGACAACAGGCAGTCCCAGGGAGAGATCCGCGCTTATGGTCATAATGGCCGGTGCCGTCATGGCAGCCATTATGATATAGGTGGCCGTGGTGGGAAGCCCCATGCCCAGAATGATGGATGCAAATACGGAAAAAAGCAACGTAAGAAAAAGATTACCCCCTGCTGCTTCGGTGATGAGGGTAGCCATTTTCAGTCCAAGCCCGGTAAGGGTTACCACGCCTATGATAATCCCGCAGCAGGCGCAGGCAGCAGCGATACCGGCCATATTCCTTGCCCCGGTCTCCATTGCACCGAGAAGTTCCTTATGGGTTCTTTTGAAAAAAAAGCGGGTTGAATCTTCCTTGTAGTCCACAAATGCCGGATCCGTGCTCGAGGTGTTACGGCTCACAATTGCTGGAAACAGGAAGGAGCTTTTATAGTAATTATTTCCAACGGCAATAAAAGCTCCGGCCAGGATGGACCAGGACGCCGCCGTCGTGGGTGTCCATCGGACAACAAGAAGCAGCCATATTAGAATCACAAGGGGAATGAGAAAATGGGCGCCGGAAAGAAAGGTCTTGACCAGAGGGGGAGTTTCCTCCGGGGTCAACCCCCGGATATTCTCCTTCACAGCCTCAAGATGCACAATGGAAAAAATGGCAAAATAGGAAAGGAGCGCGGGAATAAAGGCGGCTTTCACCACCTCCACATAGGGGATACCGATAATTTCCGCCATGATAAAGGCTGCTGCACCCATAATGGGCGGCATGAGCTGACCGTTGGTGGAGGCTGCAACCTCCACGGCGCCGGCTGTATGGGGCTTAAACCCTACTTTTTTCATCAATGGTATGGTCATGGCACCGGTGGTCACGGTGTTGGCTATGGAAGAGCCTGAAATGGAGCCCATGGCACAGGAGGCCACAACCGCAGCCTTGGCAGGCCCTCCCCTGTACTTTCCCACCATGGCGAATGAAAGGTTAATCAGATATTCACCTGCGCCGATTTTATCGAGAAAGGCCCCGAAAAGAACAAAAAGAAAAACAAAGGTTGCTGACACCCTCAGAGGAACCCCCCAGATGCCTTCACCGGACATGAAGAGGTGATCTATTATCCTTTTTACCCTAAAACCCCTGTGGGCCAGCTCTCCTGGAATATAGGGGCCAAAATAGGCATATAAGAGAAAAATAATGGTAATGATGGGAAGTATGGGAGAGATACTCCTGCGGGTGGCCTCAAGTATAAGCAGAATCAAGATGGCTCCGATGACGATGTCATAGCCTGCCGCATCACCCACCGAGGTTACCACATGATCGTAATTGGCAAAAAGATAAAATGCAGAGCCGCCCGCCAGAACAAGAAGAACAATGTCATCAATGGGAAGATTCGTCTTTTTATAACCCTTTCTTCCAGGGAAATATGCAAAACAAAGAATCATGGCAAAGGTAAGATGAACAGATAATTGTCTTGATCCTGCAAGTTCACCTGCAAAGCCCGTATAAATTTGAAAACATGACATTGCTATTGCAACAAAGGATATGAAAAGCGCAACACCTCCTGTCAGTCTTCTGGAACCTGATTCAGATTCTTCCATGATTTTCTTACCAAGATCTCCACCATCATGAATACTTTCTTCTTGCACTTAACCACCTCCAAAATCATAGAACCATCAACGAATTATAAAGCCTTATATACAATGTGAATAAAAAAGTACCGGAAAAAGGCTATGTTGATTTTCCGGTACTTGTACCCTTTTAGGGAATCTGGTTAAGGATTATTAAAAATGAGATAAAAGCATCATTACAATCCATTTTCCTATTTCAGGATACCCTTTTCCTTAAAAAACTTTTCAGCACCGGGATGAAGGGGAATTCCCATTCCCACCAGGCCCTTCTCCATGGAGATATCCTGAAATTTGGCATGGGCTTTTTTCAACTGCTCAAGATCGGAATACATGGCATTTACGATGGCATAAACAATGTCTGCTTCAATTTCTTCACTTGCGGCAAGCATTGCCATGACAGATACCGTCTGAATATCACTGTCATTGCCCTTATAGGTTTTGCCTGGAACCGTCTGTTTTGCGTAAAATGGATATTTTTCTATCAGCTTATCAACATTGGGACCTTCAATGGGCACGATGTCCGTGGGAACCATGAGGGCTGTATCCATTATTACTGCTGCGCCAAGGGCAACGGTGAAAAACGCTGCATCAAGGCGACCGTCCTTTATATAATCGGCAGACTGGGACGCTGTGAGCTGCTCGGATTTCGCAAGATCGTCAAAGGAGAGTCCCCAGGCTTCAAGAATCTGAGCTGCGTTTTCCATTGTACCGGATCCCACGGGCCCGATGGCGACTTTTTTACCTTTAAGGTCTCCAATGGATTTGATGTTTGAATCCTTTCTTGCAATCACCTGAACATGCTCGGGAAAAAGGGTGCACACTCCAAGCAGTTGAGTGATGGGTTCCGAAAACATGCCCTCTTTGCCGTTGTATGCATAGGAGGCGATATCATTTTGTAAAATAGCAAAATCCGTGTCTCCTGCACCGATAAGTTTTGCATTTGCAACCGATGCTCCGGAAGATTCTGCGGTAACCTTAATACCCTGGTCTTTAAGATGTTTCCATGCAATCCTTGAAATAGCGCCGGCCATTGGAAAATAGGCTCCTGTTACCCATCCGGCAGCGATGGAAACATAGCGCCTTTTGGCAGCACCTACCGGTGTTGATAGAAATGCAATGGAAATAACAGCGGCCATTATCGCGTTAAAAAAAAACATCTTTTTCCTGTTCATAAAACTTGCCTCCCTAAATATTATGTTATAAAAAGTCATGGCAGGTCAGCCTACCACAATAAAAATCACAATCAGGCTAATCCCAAAATCCTCCTTGCATCATCTGCTGATGCCACCTCTCTGCCCAGGATTTTACTTAAGCCGACTACTCTTTGAACAAGCTGTTCATTGGTGGCAGGAACGCCTTTTTCATAATAAATACAATCCTCAAGCCCTACCCTTGCATGGCCGCCCATGACAATTGCGTGGGTACACATGGGGAGCTGATACCGGCCGATACCTGCCACAGTCCATGTCATACCGGAAGGAATGGTATTTTTGAGATGAACCAGGTTTTCTATGGTGGCTGGAATTGCCCCCTTAAGACCCATCACAAAATCAAAGTGCATGGGGGCTTTGATCAGTCCCTGGTCTGCAAGGTCAAGGGCATTCTGGATCATGCTGACATCAAATATCTCGATTTCAGGCTTGATGTTCAAATCCTTCATATCCCTGGCCAGGGCTTTGATAAGGGCGGGACTGTTTTCATAGACCGATGAAGGAAAATTCACGGAACCGGTTGTAAGGCTTGCCATCTCAGGCATAAGGCGCAGTCTTGTGCTTCTTTTCTCATACTCTGTTCCGGCCCTGCCGCCGGTTGAAATTTGGAGGATCAGCCTGGTCTCTTGTTTTAAACCCTGATATATTTTCTTAAAAATCTGAAAATCCGTTGAAGCTGTTTCGTCAATGGGGTTACGGGCATGGATATGTATAATGGCGGCGCCTGCTTTTTCACAATTTATGCCCGTTTGAATAATCTCCTCAGGGGTTATGGGGACATGGGGGTTTTTTTTTTTGTGGGGATAGAGCCTGTAGGGGCAACAGTAATGATAAGTTTTTCCATATTTTTTCCAGGTATAGATAAAACTGCTGAAAACCAGCCTGTTTTTAAAGTTTTTGATAAATCACCGAGCCGATGTACGAATAATAAATAAACTATTTTGCTTCAAACCTATAATCATGTCAAGGGAAACATGAATAACGGTAAATACTTAAAGTAAAAGTCGGAGTTGGTTCTAACATTGGCCATTTGTCTGATTCAGACAGCCTCAAAAAATCAGAGTTTGGCCTGAATTAGAACTATACTGCCCACTGCTGCAACTTGAGCTTTTGACAGTTTATAATGTCTTCATTATCAAAGGAAAGAATTATTCTAAAAAGCTCAGTTGTGTTATGTTGTTATCCTACTCCCGTGATAAAAAACGAATAACAGAAAAATTCCAATCCATAATCAGTTAAGGGGTATTCGATTTGGGTACTGAGAAGCAAAACCTGCGAGAAACGAATTAAATATAAAAAAACCTCACCCTCATGGACTGAATATCTCACTTTCCAAGTTCAGAACTCCTGACCTCAGTTAATTTCGAATGCATAATCATTTTTTATATATAGTGTTTTTTTAAAAAATAAAGGCAATAAGCACAACATATAGTAATTGTCCTGTTTTTTTTATGCATTTAAAATTACGGTCCTAAATTTGAATATTTTCAGTTAAAACAATATATTAGATTTGTAGTGTCAGTAGCTCTGAAGTTAAACAATAGAAATATCTGATTTTTGCACGGGTATAAAAATCTCAATTATAAATGATGAAGATAGTCTTCGCATTGGGCTTGAGTAATGATTTTTTTGTTTACTAAATTTCTAAAAGAAGCTTCCATGGTCATCATGCCGGATTGTTGGCCGGTTTGAATTGAATTAGGTATTTCATACACATTGCCTTTTCTGATCAAATTTCGAATTGCCGGAGTTGCAACCATTATTTCAAAGGTAGGGACTCTTCCGGTTTGATCATTTTTTTTTATAAGACGTTGCGCTATTACGGCCTGGATTGTTTCAGAAAACTGGGTACGAATTTGAGCTTGGTGCCCCTCTGGAAATACATCAATGATACGATTAATTGTTTTTGGTGCACTGTTGGTATGAAGGGTGGCAAAAACCAGATGTCCTGTTTCCGCAGCAGTAAGGGCAAGCTGAATAGTCTCAAGGTCTCTCATTTCTCCCACAAGCAAAATATCTGGATCTTCCCTTAATGCACTTCTCAAAGCATTCGCAAAACTATTGGTATGCTCATTTAATTCACGTTGGTTAATAAGGCAATTTATTGGTTCATGTACAAATTCTATTGGATCTTCAATGGTTAAAATGTGTTCCTTTCGATTTCTATTTATATAATCAATGATTGCTGCAAGAGTTGTTGATTTCCCACTGCCGGTAGGGCCCGTTATCAGGACAAGACCTCTTTTGTATTCGGCTATCTTAACAAATGTTTTTGGAATTCCCAGAGCTTTAAAAGATAGTATATCATTGGGAATAATTCTAAAAGCTACAGATTCACCCCTATATTGATAAAAACAATTGACACGAAATCGACCGTATCCTTCAAGGGATATAGCCAAGTCTATCTCTTTATTATTTGCGTAAAGCTCACGCTGACGATCATTTAATATTTTTAATATTATCTCGTGCACATCATTTTTTTCAAGTATGGAAAAATCCATTTTTTCCAATTCCCCATTAATCCTTATCAAAGGAGGTTGCCCCGCACTGATATGTACATCTGACGCCTGTTGCTTCACTCCAAGCTTGAGAAGTTTTTTATAGTCCATCATAATTCCTTAATAATAGTCTTATAGGCATTGACTTACATTGTTCAAATATAAAATATGTAGTGACTTTAGTTTATATGAAAGTCTCTGTAAAGGATTGTTTTTTAAAGACTTTCAATCTTCGTTGTGGCCGGGTAAAAATATGCTCCGGCCATGCCGGTTTATATGAAAGTCTCCGTAAACGGCGGATGACTTTCATGGTTCGTTGTGGGCAGAACCGGGTAAAAACCCTGGGCTGCCCATGGCAGTTTATATGAAAGTCTCTGTAAACCCAATATGACTTTCATGGTTCGTTGTGGGCAAAACCAGGTCAAAACTCTGGTCTGCCCATGGCAGTTCTTCAAAAATATACTATATTTTTTTAATATTTGGAAGTGTGTGAGCCCAATGCCGTTCTATGTATGAAAGTTATAATTATTAACATATATATTTTTCTTTCGCTTACTTTTACAACATACTGTAATTTAAAACAAATTTAACTTAGATTTTTCACTAATTATTTTTTTATATAAATTAATTCAATATGTTATAAAAAGAAATGAGCGAATTGAAGGAAGTAAATTAAAAATAGCCCATTGTTTTTACATTTTTCTTGCCTCAATTACAAATTTTCTGTAAAAAAAATAGCACTCATTAATTTTCAGGGCGAAAAAAATATTAGAATCAAGCATGTGCACACAGAATATATGAACTACTAACCCCCAAAATTGGTTCAAAAAATTAGCCAATCTTGAAAAGTTGAAAATATAATTTTTGAAAAACGATTAAAAAGCTACCAGGATTAACCCTTGTCTATTATCACAGCCTGGCTTATGTTAAAATAGATGTTAGAATCAACAAAAGGAATATAATAAAAATGAGGCTATTTGACAGCCATTCACATATAGACGATACTTGTTATGATAATGATTTTAATGAGATGCTGGAACGGGCAAATGATGCCCAGGTTGAGGCCATCATGGTGGTTGGCATCAATATGAAAACCACATTAAAAGCCATTGAGCTTGCCAGAGAAAATAAAAATCTATTTGTTTCAGCAGGAATGCATCCCCATGATGCAAAATATTGCACTGAAACAATCATTAAAGAACTCTTGCAAAAGGCAAAAGAACATGAGAGCGTCAAAGCATGGGGAGAAACTGGCCTTGATTTTAACCGAATGTACTCCCCTACAGATGTTCAGGAAAAATGGTTTCTGGAACAGATCGAGGCAGCAGATCAATGTAATCTCCCCATGATTTTCCATGAAAGGGATTCCAACGGTAGATTTCTGGAAATACTGAAATCCATGAATCATAGAGATCGGCAAGGGGTAGTGCACTGCTTTAGTGGCACAAAAGAAGAAATGTTCAAATACCTGGATTTGGGATACCACATCGGCATTACCGGTATTATCACCATTAAAAAGCGGGGTGCCTTTTTAAGGGAAATTGCACCATTGATCCCCGAAGAGCGTATTCTTATTGAAACAGACGCTCCCTACCTCACACCGGCTCCCATGAAAAACAAAATCAGAAGAAACGAGCCTGCTTTTGTAAAGGAGGTATTAATGAAGCTTGCAGAGGTAAAAGAAACTGATGTCGAACCCCTGGCACAGACTATTTGGGATAATACCTGTAAGCTTTATAACATAGTTGTTGTTTAACTTGTTTTTAGCAAAGGAATCCTTGATGACTAACATTGGTGAACCGGTAAAAAATATGCTTATCCGGTCACTTGTTCAGATGCTTGTGATTATTTCCATATCGGTATTTGCCGGCCTGGCAAGCAATGTTATGCGCTCCTCCCCTATGCCCCTTATAGGAGATTGGTCAAATAAAGCACAGCTAACCACAACAGCAGGGGAGGAACTGATGGTGAGCCTGGAGGATGCAAAAACTCTTTTCAATGACCAGGCCGCTGTTTTTGTGGATGCCCGCAGCAGGGCAGATTTTAAAACCGGACACATAAAAGATGCTTTGAGCCTGCCCTGGCACCAGGCCCAGGAGCTTTTCATGGAGGTCATACCAAATATTAATCCAGATGTTTTGATAATAACCTATTGTGATGGAGAGTCATGTACCCTGAGTCACGATCTGGCATTTTTTTTAAAGGATCTGGGATTTCAAGTAAGGGTACTTGTAAATGGATGGTCTTTATGGTCAGCCTCGGGCATGCCGGTTGAAGGGGATATAGATGCCTGATTATCATGTAAATATTGTAAAAACCATTTTAAGACAATATACCCGGAGAAGCATTCCATTATTGGTTTATAGGCTTTTTCGGTGGATACTGGGAGGGGTTTTTCTCTATGCCTGTTTTGATAAGATTATCCATCCGGCGGATTTTGCCGTTGCCGTTCATAATTACCAGATACTACCCGATGAGTTGATAAATATTACGGCACTTAGTCTACCCTGGCTTGAATTTATCCTGGGTATTCTTCTGATATGCGGCCTGTGGATGCCGGGTACAATTGTTCTTTCAAATTTGCTTTTATTGATTTTTTCAGGTGCTCTTTTATTTAACCTGTACAGGGGGCTTGATATAAGCTGCGGATGTTTTTCAACTTCCCAAACTGAAAAAGCAGCGGATATCTGGACAATAGCAAGGGATGCCTCCTTTATGCTTATAGCCCTGTATCTGCTGCTCTATCACTATATATCCCATGCCCGGGAAAGATCAGCGGTCTGGAAAAAGATCAAATGATCAGATTTTCTTTAAATTTATCCCTTTATGATCCTGGGCAGTATCATCTGATGCTGGGGACATATGGACTTTGGGTTCTGATAGGCAGAACCTGTAAACGCCACCATGTACTTTCTGATCTCATTCATCTTGATAATCTCATCCACATATCCTACCTTGGCACAGTATTTGGGACGGGAAAATTTTTTATAGTCGTCTGCAACCTTGTTCATCTTTTCAATTATTGGCTCAAGGGGTCGTCCGGCATCCTTTTCCTTGACCAGGCGCCTTGAATACATGGCCACGGCAGCGGTTTCACCGTGCATGACATATACTTCGCTGGCAGCGGTTCCAACGGAAAAGGCATTGTGATCATTGCCCTGGGGGCCCCCAAGAAGATAATGGGCAGCAGCAGAACCCTTGCGCAGAAGCACCATCATCTGGGGAATATCTGTCTGCTGTATGGAATAGATAAGGCTCTGGCCTATGCCGAGGAGTTCAGCCTTTTCAGCAATGTCACCCACATCTATCCCCGAGGTATCCTGGAACCAGATAAGGGGAATCCTGTCCCGGCCGGCAAGGGTTACGAACTCGTTCATCTTGATCATGCCCTGGCGGTACAGCTTGCCTCCGATACCTGGATAATCCCCATATTCCGGATAGCCCTTTCCAAGATAACCCTGGCGGTTTCCAATGATTCCCACAAGAAAGCCGTCGATCTTGCAAAGCCCTGTATAAACCTCGGGGCCGTAATCAGGGCGGAACTCCATGTTCTCGCTGTTATCCACAAGGCGCGCCAGGATTTCCTCAAAATCATAGACTTTTTTCTGATCAATGGGGAGGAGTTTATAGATATCTTCAATATCAAATCTGGGCTGGGCAGGTTCCGCAACCCTGAAAAATTCTGGATTATACGCGGGAATACTCTTCATATAATCTTTTAAACCGTCAAGAACACCTTTTTCTTCCTCATAAACATACCTGAAAAAACCGGTCTGGTCATAATGGGTTTTTACGGTTCCTGGGGGATGGCTCTTGAAATGCCTGGTGCTTTCAATGAGCTGCTCTGCCGATTCAAGGTCAAACCCGCCCTTGGGGGCCATGCCGCTGACGATGCCTGCGCCGCCCACGGCAATATTGCAATCTTTATGGGCAAACAAAATGGTCGGACTTATGCTTTGATAACCACCTCCGGCAGGGTTGGTTCCATAAATGCCCGCAAGCACTGGAATCCCCATCTGGTTCAGCTCGGAATGACGGTAAAAGGGCGTGCCTGCTCCCCTCCTGTTGGCATAGAACTGTTCCTGCTCCGTCAGCTTGGCTCCAGAACAGTTCACTAACCATACAAGGGGAACATTCAGGCGTTTTGCAAGGTCTGTCACCCTCAGAATATTCTCGGACTGGCCGGCAAGCCATGCTCCGGCCATGATTTTATTATCAAATCCTATAATAACTGCCCATTTTCCCGATATCTTTCCAAGGCCGTCAATGACATTGGTCGTGCCCTCTGAATTATCTGCGGGATTGTACAGCATGTGAAGGGGAGACCAAGTGCCGGGGTCCACCAGGTAGTCAAGACGCTGCCATACGGTCATCTGGCCCCTGGCATTGATTTTTTCTTCGGGAAATCCAGCATTTTTAACGGCATCAACTGCGTCCTGAATTTCCGCTTCCACCTCTTTTAAGCTTTTGGAATTATCTTCACCCCTTTTGATCTGCCCCTTTTTCAATGGTTTTCCAAATTCAGGCATTTTTTCAAAATAAGGTCTCATTCTATTCTCCGATACAGATTACTTTAATTAAAATAGTATTAATTCTACTTTATTCAACGATCAAGAGCACATCGTCCTCTTCGACTTCATCTCCCACCTTCACCTTGATTTCAGCAACTTTTCCATCACAGGGAATATAAACAGGGGTTTCCATTTTCATGGCTTCAATGACCAGCGCATCATCATCTTCTTCCACACTGTCACCAACATTGACATCAATCTGAATAATTTTACCCGCAAGAGGGGCAAGTAATTCTTCGCTCATGATTTTCTCCTTATATGTTTTTTGTATGAATCCATGCTAACACATTGTAAATATAACAATTTATTTTATTATAACAGCCTTTATTTCTGCCTCCCACGGTTTTTTATATGGAGGCTTATTTAAGCAGGGTTAAAAAGATTCCAGCGGCAATAACTGTACCTATCACGCCTGCCACATTAGGCCCCATGGCATACATAAGCAGGTAATTTTTCTTATCAGCCTCCTGGCCGACCTTGTGCACCACCCTTGCCGCCATGGGAACTGCAGATACTCCGGCAGCTCCCAGCAGGGGATTAATTTTATCCTTTCTAAAAAGGTTCATGGCCTTTGCTATACAGACCCCCACCCCGGTGCTGAGAATAAAGGCGCAAAGTCCCAGCATAAAAATCGATATTACCTGCCATTGAAGGAAATTCTCAGCATTCATGGTGGCACCCACGGGAAGACCAAGAAAAATTGTTGCTATGTTTAGCAGCTCCTCCTGGGAGGCCTTGGTGAGGCGCTCCACCACCTTGGATTCCCGGAACAGGTTACCTACCATGAACATGGAAATCAAGGGAGCCGATGCAGGAACAATAAGGATAATAACAAAGGTGGCAATAATGGGAAAGAGGAGTTTTTCCATTTTGCTGACCTTCCGCCCCTTTTTCATCCTGATCTTTCTTTCTTTTTCAGTGGTCAGGGCCTTCATCACCGGCGGCTGAATAATGGGCACAAGGGCCATGTAGGAATATGCAGCCACGGCACAGACCCCCAGCATGTGGGGAGCTAATTTTGACGCAAGAAATATGGTGGTGGGACCGTCAGCCCCGCCTATGATGCCGATGGTGGCGGATTCCATTAAATCAAATCCCAGAAGGCTGTTGGCGATGAAAAAGGTCAGGTACACCCCGCCCTGGGCACCGGCTCCGAGGAATATAAGTGAGGGCATGGAAAGAAGGGGGCCAAAATCCGTCAAAGCCCCCAGACCAAGAAAGATCAGGGGCGGAATTATTTCCCAGTGGATGCCGTATTCATAGAACTTCCACAAAAGCCCTTCTTCCGGCTCCATAAGCCCTGCAAGGGGAAGGTTCGCAAGGATAATTCCAAAGCCTATGGGAAGCAGCAGCAAGGGTTCAAACTGCTTTGCAATGGCAAGATAAACCAGGGTAAGGCCGATTATCCACATGACCGCCATTCCAGGTGTAAGATGGTAAAATCCGGTGGTTACAGTCAAAAATTGAATTGAATCAAGCATGGGGAAAGATCCTCATCTAATTATTTTTTTGAAGAAGTTGATAGTTCAAATTTGTCTATTATCAAAGATGTGAGTTTTAAGGAAGCGTAAAGCAGGGTCATTCCGGCTGTAACGCCGACAATACCTGAAATAAAAACCGTGAATGCGGTGCTCATGGTCATACCTCTATAGATTTATCTGTGAATTTATATGAAAGCCTCCGTAAAAGATTGTTTTTTAAAGACTTTCAATCTTCGTTGTGGCCGGGTAAAAACTATGCTCCGGCCATGCCGGTTTATTAGAAACCATTATTTGTTGTGAATCTCTGGGCATGGCAGCTATATCAATTTAACCCTCACCGATGACAAGGTGAGGGACAGGGTAATTTAACATTTAGCGGTTCGCCTTTTTTATTCCCAATTGATCAAGGGCAATGATCATCTTACAGATATTGGCAGAGCCTTCCACCATGCTGTATGTCGGGGCATCCCGGTAAAAACGGGCAACGGGATATTCCGTGGAATACCCATATGCGCCAAGAATTCTCATGGCAAAGTTGGAGGCTTTTGTGGCAATTTCTCCTGATAGGTATTTTGCCTTGGCAACATCAAGGCCGTTGTTTAATTTACCATTGTCCTTTTCAACTGCGGCCCGGTACACCATGAAACGTGCAGCGTCAATTTCTGCTGCCATCTGGGCTATCATGTCCTGGTTCATCTGGAAGGAACCGATGGTTTTTCCGAACTGCTTTCTTGTATTACAGTATTTTATTGCCTCATCCAGGCATGCCTGGGCAAGACCCACACCGCCGGCGGCAGCGGAAAGGCGGGTGTGGTTCAGGGAACTGAAGACAATCTTGGTCCCGTCCCCCGGGTTTCCCAGGAGATTTTCCCGTGGAACCTTTACATTGTCAAGAAATACCTCACCGGTAGGCGAAGAATGGGAACCCAGCTTATCCAGTCCCGAGGTGGAAATACCATTAAAGTTTTTGGGCTCAATGACAAAGGCGGAAAGTCCTTTGGTGCCCTTTTCCCTGTCCGTGTAGGCGTAACAGATAAGAACATCTGCTATGCCGGCATTGGAAATCCAGGTCTTTGAGCCGTTCAGGACAAAATGATCCCCCTTATCCTCGGCAGTTGTTTGAATGGCCATGACATCGGAACCTGCATCTGCTTCGGTAATGCCGAAACCTCCGAGGTATTCAGCAGAACACAGCTTTTCGATATATTTTTCTTTAGCCTCTTTTGTACCGTATTTAAAGATGGTAAAGGCGCATCCCAAAACCTGCATGTTCACCTGAACCCGGAGGGAACTGGAGGCTTTTGCAATCTCTTCCGTAACGATCATGGCTGCCAGCCATCCCATCTCCTCCCCTCCATATTCTTCCGGGATAACGGTGCCGAAAAAACCAAGCTCTCCCATGGGAAGCACTGCCTCCTCATAGGGGAAATAATTGTTTGCATCCCATTCATCGGCATTGGGGGCAATCTTTTTTTTGGCAAATTCTCTCACTGCCTTTTGCAGCATTGTCATCTCTTTTGAAAGTCTGAAATCCATTATTTTATCCTGATTATTCTTTTTATTAGAAATCCATTTCATTATTTATTATAAGTCTAAGCTTATAAAAATTTTTAAAAACGATGTCATCTGTTTAATATTCTTTCAACTATTTCCATTGAACTATTAAAAACCTTTTCCTTAAATCTGGATTTAAGAGCAAATATCAACATGTCTTTTGTTAAAAACTTTTCCTGTTTCGCCAAAATGGCAAGGGACGCAAGGGCCCAGTCATGTTTCTTGATTTTGAGTTCCTTGAAATCCATCTCAAGCACCTTGGCCTTAGTATCTGGTATATCAACACTTTTTTCCTTGATTACAAAGGTATCGGGTGGAAGTTTTTCAAATATTTTTTGCCGGCGCAAAACCCCTTCATCGCTCAAGGCAAGGACAGTTGTGGGCGATTCAATGCCCGCATATCCAATTTTTTCCGAAGACAGAATAAGCTCGCTTACGGACTGGCCCCGGAGCACCGTAATGTTGTAGTCATTTTTCATGGATACATTCATGCCGGCACTCATACCGGCAAAGCAGACAATATCTCCAGCCGTTACTATGCGCATACCGGCGCTGCCCAGGATGACGATCTCCTGTCTTTCAGGGCATTCAAGTTCAAATGTTTTTTTTATGCTCACCAGTTCAGGAAAACTTGCCTTTTCATCTGCAAGCCTTCGATACTGTTCTCCGTATTCAGGACGCTGATTTTTTTCAATCAGCCCGTCATACCTGGGCATGCTTTTAATTATCTGATCAATGACCTTTGGGGTTAGCTGATTTCTTTTGGTGTACCTGCCGGTACACATGCCAAGGGTTTCAACGATGGAAAAGCCTTTGTGCCGCATGGCCGTTACCAGGTTATTAGCAAGATTATCATCATGGCCGGAGCATCTCTTTATAAAGGTTGCTCCGGCACTTTCGGCCACGGCACAGATATCAATGGGAATTTCCGCGTGGTTGAGGAACTCCGAGCCTGCGATTGCATCCGTGGGTGTGGTGGCTGAATACTGGCCGCCGGTCATGCCGAAATTGAAGTTATTTAAAATGATCAGGGTCAGATCAAGATTTTTACGGCAGGATGCCAGAACATGGGCACCTCCTATCCCAAGGCCGCCGTCGCCCATGGTGACGATCACGTTTAAGTCAGGGTCTGCAAGTTTCAATCCCGACGCATAGGTCAAAGCCCTGCCGTGGAGGCCGTGGAGAGCATGAACGTTGAAGAACGTGTCAAAGAGTCCTGAACATCCTATGTCGCTGACTATGACGGTTTTATCGGCAGGAATAGCAAGACGGATCAGGGCTTTATCCAGCTCCTTTGTAATTCTCTCATGGGTGCATCCCGGGCAGAAAACAGGGGGACGCTTTTGATTCAGCAGGCTATTCATTTTCGATGACCTCCTTTATCTTTCCCGGAGTAATCAGAATGCCGTTCATCTGGCCGTAGAAATCTATCCTTTTATCTTTGAGCACCCTTTCTATCTCCCTGACATACTGCCCTATATTCATTTCAATGACCACGATGCGCCTGTAGCCCTTTGCTCTATCTAACAAAAGTTTTTCAGGAACCGGCCACAGGGTTTTAAGGGTCAGGCAAGAGACTGGCCGTCCGTCCTTTTCAAGCATGGAGCAGGCATCTTCCACTGCCCTTGAAGTGACCCCGTAGCTTATTATCAGGGTATCTGCACCATTTCTCTGATTTTCCTCATAAAGGGATATCCTGTCTTCTGCAGCAAGAAGTTTTGTGTGCAGGCGTTTCTGGGCTGCTTCAATCACATCCGGGTCTATGGTAATGTAGCCGTCGGGGCCATGGGTGGATGAGGTCTGACGGACAATGGTAGTACCGCCTATGGGCAGGAAATCCGGTGCGGCATCCGGTGCGGCATCAAAGGGGATGTAGTTTCTGCCCTGGTATGGCCTGCGTGTTATTAAAGGCGGAATTGCAACTGAATTCAGATCAACGCTTTCCCTTGTCATGCCGATCTCCTTATTGGATGCTATGAAAACAGGGCATCTGAACTCCTCGGCATAGTTGAATGCGTTAATCGTTAAAAGATAGCAGTCCAGAGTATCCTTAGGAACCAGAACAATGACAGGGGCACCGCCCGTGTTGCCCCATCTTAAAAATTGAATATCGCTGTCCGCTCCCCGGGTGGCCGACCCCGTTGAAGGGCCCAGGCGCTGAACATCCACAACTACGATGGGAATTTCACTTCCTATGGCAAAGGAGAGCTGTTCGCTGTAAAGGCTGATTCCAGGCCCGGATGTGGCGGTCAACACCTTTTTACCTGCCATGGAAGCACCTATGCAGTATCCCATGGATGCTATCTCATCTTCTCCCTGGATGCACACGCCGCCCTTGGGGGGCAGCATTTTTAACATATTGGCAAAAACCGTGGTGGCCGGAGTAATGGGGTAACCGGCAAAAAATGAACAGCCAGCAGCCATGGCCCCCCTTGCGATTGCCTCATTCCCCTCCATAAATGACAAAGCCATATTTTTTCTCCCGCGGTGTTCTTTTTCACACCTCATCCATAAATTACATCTTTATTATGGCATCCTTCATATGTCGGTTTACACTTTCTAAATCAATCTTCCCATTTTTTGGGGCTCATCTCAAAAAAAGTGTAAACTACTTTTAAGATAATATGAAACCTGCCTTTATTATTATGCGTTTTTACTGAGCTTAACGCAATGATTCAATCAAATATTTGATTAAATTTATGATTGAATACTGCCCTTTTACAGACACTCCTCTCTTAAGTCAAGAAATTTAATCAAATAAATAATTAAATACTTGCATTTTAATGGATATCATCCTTGCTTTTATGGAAGCAATAGTATATCTATCAGCCTGATAAATCGGTGGATATGAAACACTATCAACACATAGCATATCCCCTACCAATGTCTGTATCATAGCTGATTTTGTATTTAATAAGCGCAACATATTGTGTTATAACCAATAGAATCTTGGCTTATATTGATATGAATTGTTAGAAAAATTGCATTAAACATGCTGAAAACCATGCTGATTATTATATTGTAATATGACATTTAATTTTTTATATCATCACATATACCATACATATAGTATGCTTTAGTGAATCAAAGCCACATTATGTTGTGCTTGCAATAGATGGAAAGCTGAAAATATGACAAAAAAAACCACAAAAAAAAAGAAATCCAGGGAAGATTTTACCCATGAAGCATACAAAGGAATCCGGCGGATGTTTTTTTCAAATGAAATCGTCCCGGGCCAGAAAATTTCCTACCGGGATCTTGCAGAACGCCTTAATATGAGTTCCACCCCGATTATCCAGGCCTTGAAGCGTCTTGAGTTCCAGGGGCTTGTACGACATAAACCAAATTGTGGATACTATACGGAAAAAATCAGCCTTAAAGAGATCATGGAAATCTATGAATTTCGTGAACTCATCGAGGTATCTCTTCTTCCGGGCACCATCTCAAAGATGAATAAGAAAAAATTGGCAAAGCTGAAAAAAGCCCTTAATAATCATTTAAACGCTGTCCGGGATATTTATCTTAAAGACCGGCTTTTAAAAGACATGGAGTTCCATATGAGCCTGGCTGAACTTTCAGACAACACTCTTCAGGTTAAGACGCTGAGGCATCTGTTTGATCTTCTCTACCTAAAATACCGGGGCAATATCATATTTGTCACTCCCATGGGTACGGTGGACAAGGCCCATGCAAGGATTTATGAATTTATTGCTTCAGGAAATTCGGAAAAAGCATGTGAGGTGCTTGGGGAACATATCACAAACGTAAAAAACCATGCTGTTGAATGTATTAAACAGATGATCAAGGAAAAAAAATATTCAGGCTATTTGATCCTTTAGAAAATAAAACCGGTTATAACAAAAAGCGAAACTAAGGATATCTGAAGATCTGCTCGTTTTTACTTGATATATGGGTTAGTTTCATATAGTTTTTCCTTTCTATTATAAATTCTAATTTTAACTGATATAACGGCCATGGCAGACCCATCTGCCGCAACGAAGCATGAAAGAACTCTAACCACTGACCATGAGTTCTTTCATATAACGGCCATGGGCCGACCAGGGTTTTGACCTGGTTCTGCCCACAACGAAGCATGAAATTCATCCGTCGTTTAAGGAGACTTTCATATAAAAAGATTAAAGCAAAGGGAACAGTTTGATCGCCTGTAAATCATTAAAACACATATCGTTCATAATTTTATGGGCAATTTTACTATATCTTTCAATTCTGTCTTTTAACTCAAAGGCCGATGCCGTAGATAAAAAAGAGAAGGTGATTTTACAATTAGCATGGAAGCATCAATTTCAGTTTGCCGGATATTATGCGGCCTATGTTAAGGGCTATTACGAAGAAGCAGGTCTTGATGTTATCGTCATGGAAGGCGGAGAAGGACGCTTTGCCAGAGAAGAAGTTCTTTCCGGACGGGCTGAGTACGGAGTTGCAGGTGCTGAACTTATTCTTCACCGGATTGAAAAAGAACCCTTTGTTGTCTTGGCCTCAATATTTCAGCATTCCCCATCCATACTCCTGACAAGGGGTGATTCAAAAATAGAACATCCCCAGGACCTTATCGCCAAGCGGGTAATGCTGCTGCCGGGCAATAAAGATGCTGATATTTTGGCTGTTTTTCAAAATGAAGGCATAAAGCTTGATTTAATCAAACGTATGGATCAATCCTATAACCTGAACGATCTCATTAATGGACATACCGATGCCGTCAGTGCCTACATGACTAATGAGCCATGGTATCTTGAACAGGCTGGAATCAGGCCTGGAATTATTAAGCCTTCAATTTATGGTGTTGATTTTTATAGTGACTGCCTCTTTACCACGGAAAATGAGATTGAAAATCATCCTGAGCGTGTTAACAGTTTTCTTGCCGCCTCCTTGCGCGGCTGGGAATATGCGATGGACAATTCAGAAGAGATCATAGATGTAATTTTAACAAGATACGGGGTAAAAAAGACAAGAGACCATCTGCGATTTGAGGCAGATGCCACACGCAAGCTGATTTTGCCTGACCTGGTTCAAATGGGTCATATGAACCCGGGCCGCTGGCGCCATATTGCAAATACATATCTAAGATTAGGGATGATCAACCCTGAGTACTCCCTTGAAGGTTTTATTTATAACCCATATCCAGAGCCGGAACTGACATGGATACGATGGATACTCGGTATCGCACTTTTGATCACCCTTGCCATTGGTATTGCGGCTTTAACCCTTTTATTTTTTAATAGACAACTAAAGGTTGAAGTTGATGAACGCAGAAAGGCAGAAGCTTTACTAAAGGAAAGTGAATCACAGAAAAAAGCCATACTTCACGGAATTCCTGCCAACATCGCATTTGTGGATAAAGAGTTGAAGATCATCTGGGTAAATAGGACAGCTACTGAATCCGTGAATAAAAAACCAGAGGAAATGATTGGCCGTCCATGTCATGAATTCTGGGGGAATTCTTCAACCCCCTGTAAAGATTGCCCGACCATTAAGGCCTTTGAAACAAAGAAATCCGCAAATGCAATTATAAAGACACCAGATGGGCGTGTGTGGGATGAACGCGGTGAACCTGTCTTTGATTCCCAGGGAAATTTGATGGGGGTGGTTGAAATAGCCCAGGATATCACTGAGCAAAAAAACATCGAAAACCAAATCAGGCAGGCCCATAAAATGGAATCGATCGGAACTCTTACCGGGGGCATAGCCCATGATTTCAACAATCTTCTTGGTGTTATTATTGGGAATGCAGAGTTGGCTTTAGACGATGTTCATGAATGGAGCTCTGCTTACTTACACCTTAAAACCATTAGAAAAGCCAGTTTAAAGGCTGCCGACATAGTAAGGCAGCTTCTCCGTGTCAGCAAGCAGACAGAACAGGAATTGATACCCACCGGAATAATAAAGATAGTTCATGACACACTAAGTTTAATCAAATCAACTATTCCAGCAAATATAGAAATCCGCAAGAATATGCCTGCCCGGGATAAAATCATTCTTGCAGACCCCATCCAGATCAATCAGATTATAATGAACCTTTGCCTTAATGCTTCCCATGAAATGGAGCAGTCCGGCGGAATTTTAGAAATCAGCGTGGACCACATAAACTTGAACAGGAAAGCTGTTAATGGCTATCCTGACCTGACTCCAGGGGATTACGTAAAATTGAGCATAAGCGATACAGGTTCTGGAATAGATGAAAAACTAATTGACCGGGTCTTTGATCCTTATTTCACGACAAAGGAATTTGGAAAAGGTTCCGGCATGGGGCTGGCTGTGGTCCACGGTATTGTAAAAAGCCATGGTGGGTCTATTAGCGTTGACAGTAAGCTTGGCAAAGGTACCAAGTTTAGCGTGCTTTTTCCGGTATTCAGGGAAAAACATTAACATGATTTTAAGAAACTGAGCTTACATCATTTGTATATTGATCCATTATAAACCAACCATAATATGCTGAATATTTTCATATATCCCCGTAATACATCCGCAATCATGGGACAGGGCACAGTAGCTGCCCTTTGCGAAGGACACCTACAGTGGGGTGCCCTTAGGTTTCAATTTTCGTTGTACCCATCAGGGCATGGGTGTTTTATATGAAAGTCTTCGTAAAAGATTGTTTTTTAAAGACTTTCAATCTTCGTTGTGGCCGGGTAAAAAATATGCTCCGGCCATGCCGGTTTATATGAAAGTCTCTATAAGCACTTGTTTTTAAAAGACTTTCATTGATCGTTGTGATGACTGTGCCATCATGAGTGTTTATATGAAAGTCTCCGTAAACGGCGGATGACTTTCATGGTTCGTTGTGGGCAGAACCGGGTAAAAACCCTGGGCTGCCCATGGCAGTTTATATGAAAGTCTCCGTAAAGAATTGTTTTTTAAAGACTTTCAATCTTCGTTGTGGCCGGGTAAAAAATATGCTCCGGCCATGCCGGTTTATATGAATGTGTAGGGGCTGCCCTTGTGGCTGCCCTTGTGCAAAGGGCAATCATGCCCCTACATTCATGGTTCGTTGTGAACCGCGGCTCATGTTGGTTTATATGAAAGTCTCTATAAGTACTTGTTTTTAAAAGACTTTCATTCATCGTTGTGATGACTGTGCCATCATGGGTGTTTATATGAAAGTCTCCGTAAAGAATTGTTTTTTAAAGACTTTCAATCTTCGTTGTGGCCGGGTAAAAAATATGCTCCGGCCATGCCGGTTTATATGAAAGTCTCCGTAAAGGATTGTTTTTTAAAGACTTTCAATCTTCGTTGTGGCCGGGTAAAAAATATGCTCCGGCCATGCCGGTTTATATGAAAGTCTCTATAAGCACTTGTTTTTAAAAGACTTTCATTGATCGTTGTGATGACTGTGCCATCATGAGTGTTTATATGAAAGTCTCCGTAAAGGATTGTTTTTTAAAGACTTTCAATCTTCGTTGTGGCCGGGTAAAAATATGCTCCGGCCATGCCGGTTTATATGAAAGTCTCCGTAAACGGTGGATGACTTTCATGGTTCGTTGTGGGCAAAACCAGGTCAAAACCCTGGTCTGCCCATGGCAGTTATATGGAAAATTCCACAGACTGCTTAAGGCCCTGCACTCTGACAACCGGACAGCCATCGTCACTTACAGATACACCCTCGGGCCACTCAAAATCAGGTGACATGTCCTTAAAATATGCCAGGGAATAGGGAAGCAGTTCTGCAATAACGTTTCCATTGTCAACACAGAACTTCGTGCACAGGCCATAATCGGCCTCCCCAACCTCAGTCTGAACGATATAAGCTGGGATTTCCCGACCGCTGCCGTCTCGCCTGACCCTCGTAGCGATGTCTATGACATCATACATGTCCACGGCAGGTTCACCATTCAATTTTTGCTGAATATCAAGACCTGCCACGTAAACATGATGGAACTGCATGCCGTACTGCCGGCTTTTGTAGGCAATGTCGTGAATGGCATGTTCGTTATCATTTACACCGGTAATAAGGGGGGTGTTAAAATAAACGGTAATCCCCTTTTTATATAGTTCCCGGGTAAGTTTTTTCTGGAATTCGGTCAGCTCATTTACATGGAGCACCCATGTTTCGATGTCTATTCGGAGCGGGTTGGAAATGCTTAGGGAATTGATGAGACCAAGTGTCTCCAAAAGGCCGTGGGTAAAGGTCTGGGGCCGATATATTAAATCAAGGGAGCGAATCCTCAGACTGTTCACATGCTGAATATCCTTGAGAATAAAGGCCAGCGTCCTTAGTTTGCCGGGGGATAGCATTGGATCAGGCCCTTTAGATACCAGTACCACGTCGGTGATGTCCCTGTTATCCCTGATATATTCGATGTCGGTTTCACTGTAAGATATATCCAATTCCACGCGGGTTTTATGAACCCGTGCCAGGGTAGAGGATGCAGGGCCAGGCAAAGCAGAGGAAGACAGAGGAACAATAGTTCTTCCTATCCCCTTATACTTGTCAAGGAGTTCTTTGGAGAGATCATATTTTCTGCCGTTAAAGGGATTTATTTTCAGATCATCGGGACGGGGAGGGCGGGAGCCGTAAAAAAGAGAATCATCTCCGATCTGTGCCATGTATCTCACATCAATGGTGCCATCCTCGTTTTTTCTAATTACCTCAAGGTCATTGGCCACAGGCGCAAAATTATTGAAGTATTCCGGGGTGTAAGGACTTCTCAACCATATGAAGGAGTCACTTTCAGAATCCTTCTCAACGGCCCATCCGCTGTTGTTCCAGTCCATTTTTCCTATGGGGGTAGCCGTGCAGATTCTGGGAATAATCCTGTCCGACAGGTGGCCCCTGAGAAAAATACCCGCATTAATCCCATCCGACAGGGGAGCCCAGTAAACGCTGTTGCCGTGGATGGGACTGCATGGGATGTAGATGTAATGCAATTCAGCACCGGCACCCCTCAGCATGCTGAACAGGCGCACAAGCTCAGGCCCCTTGTCGTTGCAGTCCTTGAGAAACGGGGTCTGCACGTACACGGCAATACCTGCTCTTACAAGTTCTGATATGATGTAAAGACTCTGGATAGATACCTCATCGGGATGAATGAAGTGGGTGGCCACCTCAATTCGCTTGCCCATCTGCATGAGCTCCAGGTTTTTCATTTTCAGGTAATTCAGCCAGCGCTCATTGTCCTTGAGAAAGAGATCCGGATAATAGGCAACAGAGCGGGTTGCAAGGCGAAGGGTCTGCACATGGGGAATCTCCTTTAAACCGTCGATGGCACTTTCCATGTTGGCACGATTCAGGTAGGGATCCCCGCCGGTAATAACAATTTCCTTGATGGCAGGGGAACTTTTTACATGGTCAACGGCCCTTTTGACATCTTCCGGGGTAGGGTTGCTCTCGTTTCTGGAATCCTTGTGTTTCCTGAAGCAGAAGCGGCAGTAAACAGGGCAGGACATATTCAGGAGAAAAATCACCCGGTTCTGGTACATCTGCTCTAAAAGTCCCTGGTGAAACTGGCCGATCCAGGTATTGGTGTGTCCCACGTTTTCAAGCTCTTCTACAAAGGGAAGATACTGGTATGCAACGCTTTTAGACACCCGCATCTGACGGATGGTGTGCATGGAAAAACGCACCGGGTATTTTTCAATGACCCGGTTGATGTCATCCTTTTCGGCATCGGGAACTTTCATGTTGGCAAGGGACTGAACCTGAGCTTCGTTCCTTACGGTCATATACTTGATGCCTGGAATAATTTTTTCAAGCACAGGCAGAAGGAAAATGACGGGAAAGGTGACCTCTCCCATTTTCACAGGATTGTCCCTTGTCGAGTCAGCCTGTTCCAGTTGGGATATCAAATCATTAAAAAAATCAACACTGCGGTTTTCATAGCCGCATTTTTTGAGCAAATTTTGATACATCAAGTGCTCATCATTATCATATACAGCATCAAAAAAGGTGATGCCAAGAATATTTTCAGAGCTGTAATTTCCAAAAAAATCAATCACAGCCCTTTCCAGGTCTTCGTGAAAGACCTCTGCGGTTTCACCTGAATTTATAAAGTTCACCTCGTATTTTACGGGTGATGCTATAAAAGCCATAAAACGTATTCTCCAAATTATTTCACATTATTTTATACTTAAAACCACTTTAATATTACTTTGTTAAATTATAACCCTCTTTTAGTTTATTTTTATTAACGCATTGATATTATTGAATAACAAATTTTAAAAAAACAAATCTAAAAACATATTAAAACCATAAATTCAAAAGTTTAATCAAGAATAAGCGAAACTAAGGTTATAATTTTTAGACTGTTTTTGTAAGGGGGAGCACCCTTGGGCTATCCATAGAAGCATTAAAATGCCTCCAAATCTGTATTTCCTCCGGCTGTTTTTCCTGCCTGATGGCCACCAGGTGTCTTTCACGGAGCAGATCATTGATCTCACCATATAAAAGAGCACCTGTTTTACAGGCTTCCACACAGGCAGGGAGCTTATCTTCCCGAAGTCTGTCAGCACAATTATCGCATTTGAGTGCCACCACCTTATGAAAGGGCATATCTGCTTCAGGATAAAACCGTATTACACCAAAGGGGCAGGACATGGCGCACATGGCGCAGTTTATGCATTTTTCATGATCAATCAAGACGGATTCCGTATCCATGTCCCTGAATATGGCACCCGATGGGCAGGCATTCAAACATGGAGCTGGGTCACAATGTCTGCATCGGTTTGGAAAGGCCTTTTGATCATAGGCAATGTCCACAAATATCCGCGCCCTTGGAATGGGCGTTTCATCCATGGCATCTAAAAGGTTTCCGCTTTTGGAATGTACAATTGAGCAGGCAAGATAGCAGTGCTTGCACCCTACACATTTTTCCGGATCAAGAATGACTGATTTCATGTTATCTCCTTTATAATCTCAATCTGCTGAAATCAAATCCCGGGGAAAAGATATCAGCCGGTAGTGAAGAAATTTTCTGTTTTCGCTGAATCATGGCAAGGACAATCCCGGCAGATGTTGTATCATTGACGAAACTCATGCCTACAATATTATCTCCACGGGTAACTATCCGGTGGTGAACATTGTTTATCGCATTGCTCTCAACATGAATTTTACAATCATCATCCATACCCGGGTTAAACAGTCCGCCGGTTATGACATAACTTGAGCCTATGTGAAAGGCATTGCGGTGAATCGTGCCGCTGTAGGGAATATTTTTCCCGCACATGTTGCACCCCGCAATTTTCCCCTGCTCCACGGCTGCAGGCCAGATTGCGTGGATCTCCGGCTTGTCCGTGGCAATATCCAGGGTTTGGGCCGCATCACCTGCCGTAAAAATGTTGGGAACCATGGTAGCCAGAAAGCTATCTGTTTTAATACCATCACCGTTGTCAATGGTTTCTCTTTTGTTATCCCCTGCAACCGCAGATTGGCCTGCCCCTGAGGTGACAGCTTCCTGGGCCTGTTCAGATATGTCTCCGGCAAGCCCGGAATTGGGCAGAACACCTTTTCCGATCACGACCAGTTGGCATGGAACGCGTTCCCCTTTGTCAGTAAGAACTTCTTCAACACGCTCTCCCTTTCCCAGGAACTGGGCCGGCGAGACACCCCTTCTTACCTCCATGCCCCTGTTTTTGAGAATATTAAGAACAATATCCGCTGTTTTAACATCAGCGGTCTGGGACAATATTTTGTTTGATGTCACCATCATGGTTACCTTCATCCCGCGGTCACAAAGCGCGTCCGCCACCTTGATGCCCACGAGCCCACCGCCGATGACAACGGCCCTTTTTGTATCTTTTAAAGCATCCTGAACTGCCCGCATGTCTTTTCTTGTTCTAAAGTAATATACCCCTTTTTTATCCAGGCCGGGAACATTTAAAGGGCGGGGCCGGGAACCCGTGGCAAGCAGGAGAGAGTCATAATCCACATGGGTATCGTCATCTAAAAAAAGCTGATTTTTAGAGGTATCAATCCCAAGGGCTTTTTTTCCCGCCAAAAATGATATTCCAAGCTCTTTAAAATAATTGTCAGACCTAAGAAAAAGTTTGTCCCCGGCGACGGAGCCGGCAAGGACAAAGGAGAGCATCACCCGGAAATAGGGTCTCTCCTTTTCTTCCGACACCATGATTATCTTTGCTTTTCTGTCATGACGCCTTATGGATTCGGCAGCCGCCATTCCTGCCGCACTGGCTCCAACTATGACATACTGTTTCATCAGAACCTCCTGGAAATAGTTATGGTGCGGATATCATCCCATTTTTTCAGGCCTGTTATAAAATTTTGTTTCATCATGGCCTCCCAGTGTGAAATCAAATCCCAAGCGCTTCTCTTTTCAGGTCTATTTTTTTAATCATCTCATCCGCAGCCCTGTCAGGATCGGTTTCCACAAAGAAGCTGGCCTTTACAACAGATTCCAGCCCTTCAGTCAAGAGAGAAGTAACTGCTTTGCTCCCCAGGATTCTTGGGGGAAGACCAAGATGGACAGTAACGCCCGAGGCCACAAAATAGGAACCAATGGACACGGCTTTTTCCGAATACCATTCAGGAGCACTGCCAAGCACGGGGAGATCACTGATATCCACATCCAATGCCTTGGCCAGGGCCGCCACCAGAACCAGGATCCGGCTGCAATCAACACAGGAACCCATATGCAGTACAGGAGGAATGCCAAGGGCCTGGCATACGGCCTTGAGGCCGTCCCCTGCTTTTTGTGCCGACTCCGGCATCATGAGGCCGGCCTTGCCTGCCGCGATCATGGCACACCCGGTTCCCACCACCAGCACATTGTCTGCGATCAAACGCTCGATTATCCGCACATGGGAAAAATCATGTTTTACCTTGGGATTGTTACACCCTACAACTCCCACGGCTCCCCGGATCTGGCCCGACTTTATGGCATCGATCAGGGGTGCTGCCGTCCCGCCCAGGGCCTTCAGCACAGCCTCCACGGAAAAACCTGCCATCCAGTCTGCCGGCTTATCAGGAATGCAGACGCGCTCTTTTTTTCTGTTGGGAAAATTTTCAATGGCCTGGTTCACGATTGCGGCCGCGGTCTCCCTTGCGCTGTGGGGCTCGAACTCCATGTGGGTTGCCCCGGGAAATTTTGCCTTGGAGGCCGTGCTGATCACCTTTGTGTGAAAACAGCCCGCCACATCTACGACGGCTGGAAATATACACTGATAATCCACAACCATGGCTTCCACGGAACCGGACATTATTGCCAGTTCCTGATTGAGCATGTTGCCGGCAATGGGAATTCCCCTGCGCATGAGGAGCTCATTTCCCGTGCAGCACATGCCGGCAAGGTTGATACCCGCAGCTCCCACAGCTTTCGCCTTTGCCTTTGAGCCCTCCTCCATAACGGCATTGACAATCATTTCCGACAGTACGGGGTTATGGCCGTGGAGAATGATGTTTACATGGTCATCCTTTAAAACCCCAAGGTTTACCTTTGATGTAACAGGGGCAGGTGTTCCAAAAAGTACATCCGAAGCTTCCGTAGCCATCATGGAGCCGCCCCAGCCGTCTGACAGGGCTGTACGGAGACCATGGGTTAAAAGATTTATATAGTCATTGTCCACACCCATGTGTACCCGGTGCATGGTTTCCACGATCTCTCGATCCACGCTCCGTGGAATAATGCCAAGATTCTTCAAAAGTTTTTTACGTTTTTCCGGAAGCCTGTCGAAGAACTGGAGATGCCCCTTTATTGTGCCGAATTCTTCCATAATTTTCAAGGCAAGTGACTCAGCCAGTTCTGTGGTTGATTTTCCATCATCTTTAATGGAGTACTCCTGTGCCAGGGCCTTTAATTTGTCCACATCTTTTATGGAATAAGCTTCTGCTTTTCCAACGGCGGTTTCATAGAGCACTTCCACGACTTCCCTGCCGTGGTCTGAATGGGCCGCGGCTCCAGTGGCCAGCATGCGGATGAGGTTCCTGGCAACAATGGTATCTGCCGTGGCACCACATACCCCCTTCTGGGGAGCCTTGCCAAAGGGGTCGATGCGGCAGGGGCCCATCTCGCAATTGGTACAGCAGATGCCAAGCTGACCGAAACCGCATTGGGGCTGCTGTTTTTCAAGGCGTTCCCAGGCCGTCTCGATTCCATTTTTTATTCCCTGTGCAATGATGGGCTGACAGGACTCATCAATACTTCTGTTTTCAGCCTCTTTTCTGAACATATCCGCCATTGCTTTTCCTCCTTTATTTAAAAAAGTATCCATTATCACTTTTCAGGCATTTTACCAAGCTGCAAAAAAACATATAATAAGAATCTTGTACCAATGTCCAATTTAATTGTAAAGGAGAAGTCCCAATCACAGGATATAAGTTTTACGACAATGATTTTTCCTTGATTTTGAGTATTTTCACTGTTAGGTTGAGCAGGTTTTTACCTAAAGTGTTTTTATATGAAAGTCTCCGTAAACGGCGGATGATTTTCATGCTTTGTTGTGGGCAGAACCGGGTCAAAATTTTGGTCTGCCCATGGCAGTTATAACAGGGAGGTAAACATGTATAAATACCTTTTCGGCCCAGTACCCTCACGCCGTCTGGGAATGTCTCTTGGCGTTGACCTTGTGACTCATAAAATCTGTTCTCTTAATTGTATATACTGTGAATGCGGTAAAACCACTAAACTTACTTTGAAAAGAAAATCCTATGTCCCTTTTAAAGATGTGATTGCCGAGATTGATCACTATTTTCAAAATAACCCGGATCCTGATTACATAACCTTTTCCGGCTCTGGTGAACCCACATTAAATTGCGATATAGGAGATGTGATTGCATATATCAAAAAAAGAAAGCCTGGAATTGCCATTGCAGTCCTGACCAATGGTACTTTGCTCGATGACAGGGCTGTCAGAAAAGAACTCCTGGCGGCAGACCTGGTAATGCCCTCCCTTGATGCTGCTACACAGTCATCTTTTAAAAAGATCAACAGACCCCATCCTGGAATTGATTTAAGCCGATATATTAAGGGGCTTGTTGATTTCAGGAATGAGTTCAACGGAAAAATGGCTCTGGAGATTTTGATCCTGCCCGGAGTAAATGACAGCAAGGAGGATTTAGAGGCAATTAAAGATGCATTAAAACAAATCAGGCCTGATACCGTACAGTTAAATACCCTTGACAGGCCGGGAATCGTGCCGGGCATCCGGGCTGCCACAGGGGCGGAACTTGAAAAAATCAAATCCTTTTTAGGAGAAGAAAACATTGAGATCATAGCATCCGCGCCTGAAAGAAAAGCTGTAAAATCCTACAGGCAGGACATGGAATCCGCCATTGAAGAGACCATATTCAGACGACCCTGTACGCCGGAGGATCTGGCAGAAATTCTGGGTTCCCACATCAATGAAATCAATAAATATCTTGCCGCCCTTGAAGTAGATGGTAAAATCAAGGCACTAAGGCAGGACAGGGGTATATTTTATCAGACCGCCAACAAGGACAATAATAATTGATTCATATAAAACCAAATTTCGTTAAAAGTTCTTTAATCGACCTGAAATCCGCCATAATGTTTATTACCATTTTGCCGGCTGGCAAAGGAAATGAGTTTTCTCCTGTTGGCATGATTAAATTTTTTCCATTTGTCGGCCTTATTTTAGGTTTGATACTGATACTTACGGACAGTGTTGCATCTATTTTATGGCCTTCATCTGTGGTGTCGCTGATCGATGTTCTTGTCCTTGCCGGACTCACCGGGGCCTTTCATATAGACGGGCTTGGGGATGCTGCGGACGGCCTTTTCAGCCACAGATCCAGGGAACGCGCCCTGGAAATAATGAAGGACAGCAGGACAGGAATGATGGGACTGGTTGCTGTTTTTTTTATCCTTTCATTAAAAACAGCAGGCATCTATTCCATAAAAAATGCCTGTACCGGTTTTGATACAGCTCTTTTACTCCTAATGATTCCGGCATATGCACGGGGTGGCATGCTTTTTGGCATCAGGTATTTGAGATACGGCAGAAAAAACAGCGGAACCGGTTTTGATCTTTTTGAGAAGAGGCTGCCCTTCAAGGATTTTTTCTGGCTTGTTGTTCCGGTTCTGCTCTCTTTATTTCTGGGTTTGAGGGGGGGGATAATAAATATTGCCTTTATCCTCACGGTCTTTCTAATACTGGTGTTTTATAAAAAAAAGATGGGATGTATCACAGGGGATATGCTTGGCGCCATGACGGAAGTAACGGAATCTTTGCTGTTCCTGATCGCAGGCATGAAAATTTTAATTTAGGAGCAATAATATAATGATTACAGGTCACGGGGGCAATGTACATGCCCTTGCAAAAAGAAATAACTGCAACATAGATGACATCACAGATATGAGCAGCAACATAAACCCATTAGGCCCTCCAAGGGGGCTTGAAGATTTCATTGCGGCAAATGTAAATCTCATAAGAGCCCTGCCCCAGCCCGATGCCGGGGATATGGTGGATGCCTTTAGTAAATACCATGGTATGGATTCTGCCAGGGTTATGGGCGGCAACGGCACGACCTGGTTTATCTACACTTTTCCCATTGCCTTAAAATCTCAAAAAGTGCTCATAGTTGGGCCTACATACTCTGATTACAGGGACGGGTGTATCATGCACAAGGTTACCCATGAATTTTATTTTTCAGATAAAAAAGACCTGTTTCAGCCGGATATGGAAAAAATTTCCACCATGGCATCGGAATTTGATACCATTGTAATCTGCAATCCCAACAACCCCACCGGAACTCTGATCTCCCTTGACAAGATTGTGACTCTTTTAACAAACCATCCTGATACTTTTTTTATAGTTGACGAGTCCTATCTGCCCTTTGTTGACGGGGCGGAAAAGATAACTCTTGTTGCAGAAACACGGTTTCCAAACCTGATTGTCATGTCCTCCATGTCAAAAATTTTCAGAATTCCGGGTCTCAGAACAGGTTATCTCTGTGCGGATCCAGGTGTTATTGAAAAATTCATGGCCTTTTATCAGCCCTGGTCTGTCAATGCTCTTGCCCAGGCAGCCATTGTTCATATATTTAACAATATTGACGACATTTTTCCTTTTCTGAAAAAAACCCGTGACTTTCTCAAAAAAGAAAAAAATTTCCTGTATGAAAATTTTCAGACTGTTCCAGGAATAAAGCTTTATCCTTCTGAAACCTGTTTTATCATTGCCGAGCTGACCGGAAAATCAACATCATCAGAGGTCTGTATGATTACAGGCGATGAAAGAATATTGATACGGGACTGTTCAAATTTTCATGGTTTGTCAGAACGTTTTATCAGATTTTCATTAAGGGATCATGAAACCAACCTGAAACTGACCAATATATTGAAAAAAATAAAATAGATGACCTTGCAGGAAAAACACTATCAAATTGCCGGCATTATAGGCTTTATTGTATCTGCCTTGATATTTTTAGTGCCGGCCTGCATGGATGGAGATATTTTCACCATTGCCGGTACTATCGTATGGATCATTGCCTGCCTTATCTGGCTGATTCCATTATTTAAAACAATAGACGGGAAAAACGACAGACAGCAAAAAAATAGTCGTAAAAATGATCCTTGAACCCCAAATAAATGGGCATATTTCATATTGTCTCAAAAGTAGTTTGCATTTTTTTTAAAGTAAGCCTCCAAAAATGGGAAGATTTATTCAAAAAGTGTAAACCAGTCAATGAAGTATCCCCAAAAAACGGTTGAAACATGTTAATTAATTTAACCTGGTACATACTGCCGGCGGCATTCATTCTTGATCTCTTTATAGGAGATCCCCGGCGCCTTCCCCATCCAATAGTCTGGATGGGCAATGCTATATCTTTTTTCGAGCCTGTTTTCAGAAAATTCATAAAAAACGACCTGATATCCGGCCTGCTTTTTGCGTTTTTTCTGATCTTTTCCACATGGTTCTGCGCTTTTGCAGCAATTAAAAGCTTATCAACACTTCATCCTTTTGCCGGAAATGCAGCCGAGGTACTGCTGCTTTTTTTCTGTTTTTCCGTCAAAACCCTTGAAAGGGCAGCATGTAAGGTAAAAAAAGCACTTGAACATAATGGTTTACAGGCCGGCAGGCTGGCTGTTTCCATGATAGTGGGCCGGGAAGTTAAATACCTTGATGAAACAGGCGTTATAAAGGCAGCCGTTGAAACCGTTGCCGAAAATTTTGTGGACGGCTTTCTGTCTCCCCTGTTTTTCTTTTTTATAGGGGGCGTTCCCATGGCCGTGGCCTACAAAATGGTGAATACCCTGGACTCCATGGTGGGTTACCAAAATGATCGCTATATACTGTTTGGCAGGGCTGCGGCCAGGATCGATGATGCCGCCAATTTCATACCGGCACGGCTTTCGGTGATCTTCATAAGCCTTGGGGCATCTATTATATCCTGGAAAAAAGGAATCATGGCCTTTCAAACTGCCCTGAAAGAGGGCAGAATGCACAAAAGCCCCAATGCAGGATATCCTGAAGCATGCTTTGCCGGGGCATTGAGAATGAAACTTGGAGGTCCTAATTACTACCATGGCAGACTGGTGGAAAAGCCATATATAGGAAGCCGGTTTCAGCCCCCTGGTATTAACAAGATTACCCTGTCATGTGACCTTATGGTTCTATCAGCTTTTGTTTCCATGTTATTTTTCATGATACTTATTTTGTAATTTTCCATTTTACGTTGTGGCGGTGAACCGCCATGTTTATTTATTAAAAATTCATAGGGATAGATTTCATATCTGCCTCCATTTTCATATCTGCCCTGATAGATAAGGGCAGGTATGGAACCTGTGCCCTCTAAGTTTCATCCTTTGTTGTGTCCTTCAGGGCATGACCGTTATGTCAAAAGCGATATATTTAAAATCTATCACCCTCATGAGACAATATTCTTAAAGGAACATGCTTTTGAGATTAAAAAACTCATTTCCATTCAAACTTGCTACTACATCATTTATTTATCCGGATCATATCATACCCAATGTTGAAAAACTTGGCTCCATATTTGACGAAATAGAGCTTCTCTTGTTTGAAAGCCGTCCCTTTATTAAAAAAGGCAGGCCTGTCCCGGTACTGCCATCATTCAGGGAAATAAAGGAGCTTGCCCGCCTTAACAGGGATTTAGATGTGACCTACAATGTCCATCTTCCAGTGGATATAAACCTTACAGATATTTCAAGATCAAAACGAGAAAAAGGCGTAGATACAGTTAAAAAAGTAATTGAGCTGTGCGAGCCTTTAAATCCTACCACTAACACCCTGCATCTCAACTTCTCCGATGAAGATGCTAAAAATGATAAAAAAGGCATTCTTTGCTGGCAGGAAAGGGCTGCACAAAGCCTTTCATCCCTTGCATCATTTCTTTCCGACCCCGGGATTATCTCCATTGAGACCCTGGAATACCCATTTGAATATCTGTATCCCCTTATTGATAACAGCGGTATGTCTCTTTGTATAGATGCAGGTCATCTAATTAAATGCGAATTTAACATCATCGAAGTCTTTGAAAAATACCGATCCAGAATTCCCCTGATTCATCTCCACGGTGTTGATTATTCATTGGGATATCCAAAGGATCATCAAAGCCTTGACAAAACTCCCCAGGACAGGTTTAAATCAACAAGGGAAGTTTTGAAAAAATATCATGGTGTTGTTTCTATTGAGGTGTTCAATTATCAAATGCTTGCAGACTCCATAAAATTTATGAATTATCAATTTTAAATCCTGAACAGGAACATTTCATGAACCTTGCCATTGATTTTAAAGGTATTACAAGCCTTCTTGAGACGGCCCATAATCAAGGCCGGGATTTTCTTTTCGAATACGAAGTATATTCATTGTTAGCCTGTTCCGGTGCGGAAGCACCTCCTGCCAACCTGCTGATTCCACGGGGAAATATACCCCCGGATGATGAGCTTAATGCCCTGCCCGGAGACAAGGCAGTTTTAAAGATCGTATCCCCTTTAATTATTCACAAGACAGAGGTTGGGGGAGTACGAATTGTTGAAAAAAAGTCCAGCAAAATTCGCTCCACTGTACGCCGTATGCTTTATGAAGTACCTGAAAACTATGCACTTTGGATTGAAAGATACCCCCAGGCAGCACCGGAAAAATACAGAACCCTGGGCGGCGAGGCATTGATTGCTGCCATCAGCAGGGACCTTAAAGGAGTCCTCCAGGTGCAGTTCATGCCGCCGGACTCCATGGCCTTTGGAAATGAACTCATTGTGGGATTGCGCCGCACCAGGGAGTTCGGCACGGTTATAAGCGCAGGCCTTGGGGGAACAGACACGGAGCTATATGCCAAGCGATTCAGAAAAGGCCAGGCCATCGTGGCAGGCTCCACCAAAATGCATGACGGGGATTCCTTTTTTCAAATATTTAAAAAAACAATATCCTACCGAAAACTGGCGGGTCTGACCCGTGGACAAAGGCGCATTGTAACTGATGAGCAGCTCATTGAGTGTTTTGAAGCTTTTATCCAGCTTGGCAACCATTTTTCTCCCTGCAATCCTGAAAACCTTTTTGTCCTTGAAGAACTGGAGATAAACCCATTTACCTTTACCGACTATCTCATGGTTCCTCTGGACGGCATGTGCCGGTTTTCTCTGCCTGAGAAAAGGGAGTTTCCCCGCCCCGTTTCTAAAATAGACAGACTGCTTCATCCCAAAAGTATTGGCATTATAGGGGTTTCCATAGCAAGAAAAAATTTTGGTCGGATTATTCTTGATAATATTCTTGCAGAGGGTTTTAACCCTGAAAAGCTGGTGATCATAAGGGATGGAATCAAGCAGATTGATGGAATCGAGTGTGTGCCGGATATATCTTTTATTGTAAAAAAAATGAATAGAAAACTCGATCTGCTCATCGTTGCTGTTGATGCTTCCCAGGTACCTGACATAGTAGATGATGTAATTACACTGGATGGGGCTGACAGTGTCATGCTCATTCCCGGTGGCATGGGAGAAACCCTTGACAGCCAGGACAGGGCACGTCTTGTTATTAAAAAAATCCGTCAAAGCCATGGCACGGAAAAAGGGGGGCCGGTGTTTCTTGGTGCCAACTGCATGGGGGTCATCTCCAGACCCGGAGGTTATGATACCTGGTTTATCCCCGAGGAAAAACTCCCCAAAGAGCGAAACCTGAAATATCACCGGGCCGTCCTGATCAGCCAGAGCGGGGCATTTATGGCCCATAGAAGCCATCAGTGCCCGGAACTCAGGCCAGCCTATATGATCTCCATGGGTAACCAGACAGACCTGACACTGGGGGACATGATCCTTTATTTTAAAGATTCAAAAACCGTGGATGTCATTGCGGTTTATGCAGAAGGATTTAAAGACCTGGATGGCCTTGAATTTTGCCGGGGAGTACATGATGCTGTTCTTAACGGAAAAGATGTAATTTTCTACAAGGCCGGAAGAACTCCGGAGGGAAAGGCTGCCACCAGCGGGCATACTGCGTCCCTGGCCGGGGATTATATGGTGTGCGAGAGCTGTGTGGGCCAGGCCGGTGCCATTGTTGCCAGAAACTTCAACGAATTCCAGGAACTCTTTTTTCTTGCAGAAAACCTGAGCCGTAAAAGAATTAGAGGTAACAGGCTTGCAGCGGTAAGCAGTGCAGGTTTTGAAGCAGTGGGTATGGCTGATTCCATTGTATCAGATGATTTTCACATGAAGCTTGCCCGGTTTGAAAAAAGAACATTTTTCCGCATTACCCGAATTCTCAAGAAAAAAAAGTTAGATGCCTTTGTAACCCTAACTAATCCCTTAGATATAAATCCCGGGGCAGATGATGAAACCCACGGGCTTATAACCGAGGCCCTTGTGGATGATGACAATGTGGATGCCATTGTGGTTAGCCTTGCCCCGCTCTCCCCGTCAATGCGTACCCTGGCGGATCATGCCCATTCCATCTATGATATGGACAGCAAGGACAGCATCAAAAATATTATAACAAATATCGCAGCTAAAAGCAGTACCCCCATTGTGACTGTGGTTGATGGAGGAAGGCTTTATGATCCCCTAAGGGATGCGCTCACTGCAAGCGGAGTGCCGGTTTTCACCGTATGTGACAGGGCCGTCAATACCCTGTCCCTTTATATGCAGGGCCGTCTTGCGGCAGATGCCATACGCGGGTGTCATGGATGTTAAATTTTTGTATTGGAAAATGTAGGGGCAGAATCCGTTTCTGATCTTTGCATGAATGGGGTACTTACAAATTTAGTTTCAGAATGCCTTATCAACACTTAGGATAGTTTTTGTAAGTACCTGTTTTTATTGAGTTTGATTTTTTGAGTGTAAAAACCTCAGATTCAATGACTTATCTTTTTCAGATATTCTGATATCAAAAAAGTGTCCGAACTATTGCCTGATATGAATTGATAAAAAAGGAGAAATGTTTTGCTGGCCCGGATTAACAGCAGTGCGGTAATGGGAATAGATGCCTATATTGTTGAGGTTGAGGTGGACATATCCTTTGGTCTGCCTGTTTTCAATATTGTTGGTCTTCCTGAGACATCTGTCCGGGAAAGCAGGGAGAGGGTAAAAACATCCATTAAAAATTCAGGTTATCCCTTTCCCATGGACAGAATTACAGTCAATCTTGCCCCTGCAGATGTGAAAAAAGACGGTACCGGCTTTGACCTGCCTGTTGCAATGGGTATTCTGGCCGCCTCCCAGGTCATACCGGCAGATGGTTTATCTTCCTATATGATGATCGGAGAACTTTCCTTAGACGGCAGGGTAAGGCCGGTGCCGGGCGTACTGCCTGCTGCCCTGGCAGCTAAGAAAATGGGATACAAGGGCATCATAACAGCCTTTGAAAACAGGTATGAGGCCTCTGTGGTGGATGATATCAATGTCCTTCCTGTGCAATCCCTTATCCAGGTGGTGGAGTTTTTTTCAGGATTTAAAATGATCGAAGCCTTTACAAGCGATTTTTCCTCTCTCCTTGATTTCCGGAAGGGAGATGAATCCCTGGATTTTTCCGATGTATCCGGTCAGAACCATGCCAAGCGGGCCCTGGAGATCGCCTCTGCCGGAAATCATAATCTCATTATGACTGGTCCTCCTGGTTCGGGCAAGACCATGCTGGCAAAAAGAATGGCTTCCATCATGCCTCCGCTGAATTTTTCAGAAGCCCTTGAAACCACCCAGGTATATTCTGTTGCAGGCCTGTTAAAAGAAGACATGCCTATAGTGACATCCAGGCCCCTCAGGGCTCCCCATCATACAATTACGGCACCGGGGCTTGTTGGGGGCGGTTTGAAGCCTGCTCCCGGGGAAGTCAGCCTTGCCCACAATGGAATTTTGTTTCTTGATGAGCTTCCGGAATTTAAACGAAACGTGCTGGAGGTAATGCGCCAACCCATGGAAGAGGGACGGATCATCATCTCCAGGGCCGGTGAAAAGGTGAACTATCCTGCATCGTTTATGCTTCTTGCCGCCATGAATCCCTGTCCCTGCGGATATTATGGTGACCCGGTCAAGGAGTGTACCTGTTCCCATGTTCAGATTCAAAGGTATAGAGCTAAAATATCAGGCCCCCTGCTGGATCGAATTGATATACATATCCAGGTGCCTGCAGTTTCATATGGGGAGCTGACAGGCAGTGATAAACCAGAATCATCGGCTATGATACACAAACGGGTAATGGATGCCAGAGAAATACAGCTTAAACGATTCCAGGATAAAACATTTTTCTGCAACTCAGGCATGAGAACCAGGGATATTCGTGAATTCTGTGCCCTTGACCCAGGCGCATCATCCATACTTGAGACAGCAGTGGATCGCCTGGGCCTGTCTGCAAGAGCCTATACCCGTGTGCTGAAAATTGCAAGAACCATTGCCGATCTTGATGGTTCTGAGGCGATTTTAAGGCAACATGTGGCAGAGGCTGTTCAATATAGAGAAATGTGATTTTTTTGATAGAAACCAAACATTTGAACGGCACTTAGGGACTTGCAGTTATCAATAAGGGTAATTTCAGTACCCACTGGCTGCTTTCAAGGCCTTTGCCCAGGAATCCATTATCTTCCGGTTGAAGAGATAAAAATAAATATCGATATCTTTGTATATTTTCTTGCAGCACACTGAGATGGCAATATCTGCTGCATCTTTTGCCGGGTATCCGTAAACTCCGCAGGATATGGCCGGAAATGCTATGGATCTGCATTCATTTGAAATTGCAAGATAAAGGCTTTTCTCGTAGGCGGAAGCAAGATGCTTTGCAGGATCAGGATCCCTATTGTAGATGGGGCCCACCGTATGGATTACAAATTTGGCTTTCAAATTTCCCCCCGGAGTAATTCTCGCATCTCCCACAGGACACCGAATGCCGTTAACTGCTTTTATTTTTTTGCAGGCCTCCAGTAAGCTTGGCCCGGCAGCCCTATGAATGGCTCCATCTACTCCGCCTCCTCCCAGCATAACAGAATTGGCGGCGTTCACTATAGCATCCACATGCGCTGTTGTGATATCACCTGAGATAAGCTTGATATTTTCCATTTTTTCTCCTGTTTTGTTTGGTTCTAACTCAATTTTGCCACTATGCTGACAGCATCAAAGCTCAATATAAATTCTACTATCATAATACAATTTGTTCAAGCTGAATATGATAAGGAAATTTATGAGCCATGTCTTGTTTCTATACTTCAACAAACAGGATGAAGAATTTCAATAAATGTGTTATTTAGTGATTGAGTTTCAGACAAGGTGTTTATTACAAACAGGAAAGATAAAATGATTAAAAAAGACGTTTTTGACGGCAGCATGAAAGACCAGCTTCTGGCATCTTCCAAGGACAGGCTCCACAGGTTCATGCTGGCAGGCGGTATGCTTAAGGGCGCGGTTGTGAATTGTACCAGGATGATCATGGAAATGCGCGCTAATCATGATCTTGGAATTGTGGAAACCCTTGTGCTTGGTCAGGCCTATGTGGCAGCTTCCCTTTTGACTTCCACTTTAAAGGGTAAGGATAGAATCAGCATCCACGTTGACTGCTCGGGCCCTGTAAAGGGTCTGGATGTGGAATCCAATGTTTATGGAGAGGTCCGGGGCTTTCTTAAAAATCCTTATTTTTCACAGGAGATGAGCGGCAATGAGGCCTCCCTTGGCACTGTGTTTGGAGCAGGCTTTCTTACCCTGACAAAATACCTTGAAGATGCTAAAGCCCCCTATTCAGGAAAGGTAATGCTGTCCTACGGTACCCTTGCCCAGGATTTAGCCAATTATTTTGTCCAGTCGGAACAGACCCCTACAGCCTTTCATTTAAGTGTTCATTTTGATGGCAACGGTAATGTGGATGGTGCCGGCGGTCTTTTTTTACAGGCAATGCCGGGCAGTGATGACGATGTTGTGGCAAGAGCAGAGGATATGGCGGCAAAGATGCCTTCCCTGGGAATGAAAATTTCTGAGAACCGATCCCCGGATTCCGTTGTTTTGGCTGAATTTGACTCCCTTACGCCCGTTTTTATAGGCGGCCATCGGGTGGAATTTTTCTGCCGGTGCACTGAAGAAGTCATGGCCGGTTATATATCACGCCTGCCCCTGGAAGATAAGATGGATATTCTTGAAAACGGCCCTTTTCCCGTTGAGATAAGGTGCCACCATTGTAATACACTGTATGCTTTCACTCGCTCCGACCTTGAGCACATGGTAAAATAATATGGGTTTCATTCCCCAAAACGATAAAAATAATACAGAAAATTTGACAACAGTCTATGCTCACATTAAACTTTCAATTTATTTATTAGAAATACAGGCATCTTTCATATCACCTGAAAAATACTTTACAATTTTTTGAAGTGAGCCCCAAAAAAATGGGAATATTAATTCAGAAAATGTAAACTGGCAAATGAAGGATACCGAAATATATGGACAAAACAAAAGAGGTAACAAAAAATGTGTAACCACTGTCAGGAACACTCCCATACCCATTCCCACACCCATGATCATCCAGAAATTGTACAGATAATGCCGGCCCAGCAGAATCTTTATGCTGTTTATAAAAACGAGGCCGCGGTTCCCCATGCCGTGCTTTTTGGAAAAAACGGATTGAGCCTTGTTCCGGTTCTCTTTCTGGGCCTTATAAAGCATGGGGACAAGAGCATGGTAGAGGGCTTTTTTGCATCACAATCCATTAATTCATGCGAAGATATCCAGGGTTTTAAGGGATATGCCCTTTCCCTGGAGGATGCCGAAAAACTTTATGGTTAGAACAATTGAAATCCTTTATTTTCCGCTTTCCGCTTTTTTAAGCAAACTTATCATTATATATTTTGAAGGCGGTATGAAGGATGCCGAATAATTTTTAAATCAAGGTATTTTTATGCATAAACTTTTAAATGAAAACATCGGAGACCAGATAATGCTCCTTGGCAATGAAGCCATTGCCCGGGGCGCTGTGGAGGCGGGCCTTGCCTTTGCCACCACCTATCCCGGTACTCCATCATCGGAGCTTTCTTTAAATCTTTTCCAGATATCAAGGGAAACTGATCTTTATTTTGAATACAGTACCAATGAAAAGGTTGCCTTAGAGGTTGCCGCTGCCGCTGCCGTCTCGGGATTAAGAACCATGTGTATGATGAAGCATGTGGGTCTTAATGTTGCTGCCGATCCCCTGATGACACTTGCCTATATCGGCGTCAAGGGCGGGATGGTGATTTTAACCGCAGATGATCCATATATGTTCTCCAGCCAGAATGAACAGGACAACAGGTATTATGGAAAGCTTTCCGGCCTGCCTGTCCTGGAGCCGTCTTCTGTGGATGAGGCCAGGGACATGACCATCGCAGCCTTTGAGTTTTCCGAAGCCCTTGGGGAGCCTGTGATCTTAAGAACAACTACCAGGATCAATCACTCCAGCGCCTTTGTTACCATAGGAAAAATTAAGGAAAGAAAAACTAAGGGAAATTTTGAAAAGGATCCCATGTCCTATGTTACTGTGCCTGCCGTGTCAAGGAAGCTACATGTCAGGCTTTTAGAAAATATCAAGAAAGCCTCCAAAATATCAGAGGGATCTTCCTATAACTTTATAAAAGGCCAGGGTGATCTTGGAATTATATGCAACGGGGTCAGTTATCTTTATGCCATTGATGCGGTAAAGGATCTCGGCATTGAGGCCCGAACACGGATACTTCGCATTGGATTTTCCAACCCCATGCCAGGCACCATGATCAAGAATTTTGCCCGGCAATGCAGCAAAATTCTTGTGATTGAAGAGGGCGAGCCTTTCATGGAGGAGGCGGTTAAGGCCTTTATCCAGGAAGCTGGTTTAACCCTGCCTGTGATGGGTAAGGACGATAGCCTTTTTTCCAGGCTCTATGAATTTGATCCAGCCATGGTAAGGCAGAACATTGCCGGTTTTTTTGATATAGACTACACACCCGGGCAGGCCGTGGATACGGCAGCCCTGCCTGATATTCCCCAGCGCCCGCCAAATCTTTGTTCAGGATGTTCCCACAGGGCTACATTCTATGAGGTGAAAAAGGCAGCAGGAGAAATGGATATTATCTGTCCCTCGGATATAGGGTGTTATACCCTTGGATTTCTGCCGCCCCTTTCCACCGGAGATTTTGTCTTGTGTATGGGCGCATCCGTGAGCAGTGCCTGCGGTTTTTCCAGGGCAACGGATAAAAAGATTGTTTCCTTTATAGGAGATTCAACATTTTTCCACTCCGGCATTACAGGTCTTGTAAATGCGGTTTTCAACAACCATAATTTTACCCTTGTTATTCTTGACAACGGCATTACAGCCATGACGGGGCATCAGCCCAATCCCGGTGTGGATATGACCAAGATGAATTTTCAGGGATACAATCAGGTTTCCATTGAAAATATTGTAAGAGCAGTCGGGGTGGAGCATATCACCGTTATAAGGCCCTTTAAGGTGAAAAAGAGCATTGCAGCCATAAAGGATGCCCTTGCCTTTAAAGGCGTTTCCGTGGTGATTTCCCAGGAGCCCTGCGCTCTGTTTGCCAAGAGCCTGAAGACCCTGAAACCAAGGCCCTTCAAGGTGACGGATAGATGCGTTAACCACAGGGACTGCATCGATGAAATAGCCTGCCCCTCTTTTTATATTGAAAAAGGCAGGGTTAAAATTGATGCCGATACCTGCGTGGGATGTGCCCTTTGTGCCCAGATATGCCCTGAAAATGCCATTACGCCTTTAAAAAAATAATAATATCTATGGGTATCTTTCATATCACCTCAAAAGTAGTTTACACTTTTCTGAAAATTTTGAACCATGATTAAATGATGAACATGATTAAAAATCAAGCTAACTCCTTTAATCAGGAAAATTATGGTTCAAAGAATGTGTAAACTGGCAAATAAAGGATGCCGATATTGATATGAAAAACTGTAAACCGGTAAATGAAGGATGCCTATCTCTGACACAGAAAAGGATTTGAATATATGAATATAACAAGACTGATTATCGTGGCAGTAGGCGGTCAGGGCAACCTGCTGGCCTCCAAGGTCCTGGGTGAGGCAGCGCTGATTTCAGGAATACCTGTCCGTATGAGTGAAATACACGGCATGGCCCAGCGGGGCGGAGTTGTGGAATCCGCCATTGTGTTTGGGGATGCGGCAAGCACCATTATCTCCGATGGAGAGGCAGATATTCTCATGGGATTTGAGCCCTCTGAAACCCTGAGAGCCATGGGACGGTGTAATTCCCATACCAGCGTCATCACAAATCTTGCACCCCTGCCGCCCTTTACGGCAGCCATAGGAAGAGGGGTGTATCCGGAAATTGAGAAAATGGTGGAATTAATACGGGAGAGAACAAAAAATCTCATCGCATTTGATGCCATGAAGCTTGCAAGGGAGGCCGGCAGCCCCATGACCATGAACATTGTGCTTTTAGGTGCTCTTGTGCAGTCAGGGGCCCTTGGAATTTCCAGGAAAAATGTTGAAAAAGCAATAGAAATCAGGACAAAGAAGGCCTTTCTGGATATGAACCTGAAAGCTTTCGGGCTTGGGATTGAGGCTGCTCAAAAGGAGGTTTCCGTATAACCCAACACTTTGGACAGTTTTTGTAACTACCTGTTTTTATTGAGTCTAATTTATTGAGTATAAAAATATCAGATTCAATGATTTCAATGACTTATCTTTTCGAGCTATTGATAACCATCAGTTTCCGAGTAAACATCAGCCTCTCCGATAGTAGAGACAAGGCATGACTTTGTCTCTACTTTATTCTATTTGATGCTATGGCCATGGTGATATTTTACATCCCGATATTTTACCATCCTTTGGAGCTGACTATCTTCCTTATTTTTTCTTCAGTCTTTTTTTCGACCAGGATCATTTTTTTAGCCTTAGCTTTTTTGATTTTTGCCACGAGGCTGTTCATGTCCGCGGGTTTTTCAACAAGGTCCATTGCCCCAAGCTTCATGGCCTCAATTCCCTTTTCCACGGTTGCATTGCCTGTCAACAGGATAACCTGAAGTTCAGGGTTCATTTTTTTTAATTCCTTCAAGGCCTCGATCCCGTCTATTTCAGGCATAAGCAAGTCAACAATAACGGCATCAAAGGCTTTTCCTTTTACCTTTTCAAAGGCTTCTTTTGCAGATATGGCGGTGTCAACATTCATGCCTCTGTTGGCCATACGCTCTGACATGGCCTCCAGAAAATCCTTTTCATCATCAATCAATAATACTTTTTCAGGCATTTTCACTCCTCCTTATGAAAGATTTAAGCTTTGCTTTCTTGGCCTGACAAGAGTTTTTTTTGTGAATCGTCAGGCCGGGTATATCCGGTATTTCAATATGTTAGCTGTGTATCTGTTCAATATCGGATACCATCTTTTGATATTAGATATTAATGATCATTTCTATTATACCCCTGTCATGATCAATTTGAAAGGCCGCATTTAAAATTTTAAAAAGTTCCTTGGTTGATTTATCTTCCAGGAACAAATTAGATGAGCCGTTGTTGGTGAGATTGCCAAGCTTTGAAAACTCAATCACAATCTTTGTTTCATCTTTAAGGATGGAAATATTGACGGTTTTGCTTTCATCGGTTCTTGGACAGCAAAATTTCATGAGCATCCACAATAAATTCATGAGCAAAAAAGCATTGGTTCGGATGGATATGGGGGCAGGCGGAGGGGTAAGTAAAATAGTGACTCCGTAGGATGCTGCTGAACGCTGACCCATGGATATGGTCAGATCTACAATGTCCGCAAGGTTGACGTGATTTAGGGGATCATCCACGGTATGGGCAAATTTGTTCATTTTTTTAACTATATCATCTGCCCGCTTTATCTGCTGAATAACTTTTCCGCAAAGAGCTTTGATCCGCTCCGGGTCAAGGGGGCGTCCCGCAATTGCCATGGTGCTCAGGTCTTCCATAAGCCCGGCATTTTCATTGATAATTGCCAGGGAATTTTTAATTTCATGGGAGATAGATGCGCTCATCTGTCCAAAATATGCCAGACTCGTTTCCCTTAGGGTGTCAAAGTCATCCTTGTCCAAAGTATCTCCCACTTTATCAGATTGATTTCTCATGATCCGGTTTCCTTCATGGTTTTTTTCATCATTTTTATCAAATCGTTAATATCAACCGGTTTAATAAGATAATAGGAGGAATCGGCAATACCCTTATGATAATCTTCTTCAGAGCCGTGACCTGTAAGATAGATAAACTTCATGTCAGGATTAATTTTTGACAGTTTCTTTTTAAGTTCAATGCCTCCTATTTTAGGCATCTTCACGTCCAGGATTCCAATATCATAGGATTCGGTTTCAAGTTTTTTGATTGCCTCTTTACCGCTTGACACCCATGTGGATTCAATACCCCGGAAAGTAAGACGCTCTGCAAGAGTTGATACGTATTCAATTTCATCATCCACTAAGAGTACTCGCACGTTTTCTCCTCCTTGCCTGTTTTATGTAAATACGGCAGGGTAACCATAAAGCTGGTTCCCTTACCCATTTCGCTTTTTACTTTGATATAACCTCCGGCCTCCTCTATGAGTCTGTATGTGATGGAAAGCCCTAATCCTGTCCCTCCCTGGTCTGATTTTTTTGTGAAAAAAGGCTCAAATATCAGGTTAAGATCGTTTTCTGCAATGCCGCATCCATTGTCTGTGACCGTTATGGTGCAAAAATCTTTGTCTTTTTCTTTTGCCTCTATTTTGAGCACCCCTTCCGAACCCATTGCGGCAAAGGCATTATTAATAAGATTTAAAAAAATCTGCTGCATCTTGCCCCTGTCACATTCCATGAAAGGCAGGTTGTCCGGTATGTCAATTATAATCTGTATGCTGCGATATTCAGCCTCTTTTCCCATGAAGCCTAATACGTCTGTAATGAGTTTCTTAATATCCACTGATTGAATGGACACCTCCATGTGCCTTGCAAAGCTGAGAAGCCTGTGGGTGATGCTGCCACACCTGGACACCGATGAGATAATTGAATCAACAAGCCCTATGAGGCGCTGGTCATCGGAATATTTATTTTGATATGTAAACATATCCTTTATAAGACCTGCCTTTTCATTGATGATTGCCAGGGGGTTGTTGATTTCATGGGCAACTCCGGCTGCGAGACGTCCAATGGTTGCAAGCTTGTTGTCATATTCAATGCGGTGCATGGCCTGGGATCGTTTTTTATCTGCATAGTACATGTTGTTTACTAAAAAAGTGGTCATGGAAAGGATAACGGCAAGGATTATGGTTATGCTGCCTGCAAGAAACAGGATCAGGATAGACTTGGTAGCACGCCATGATTTCATGAGAGCAGTCTTGTCCTTGATGATCATGAGTATGAATTTTGTATCTGGTATGTAGGAGTAGGCAACAATAGAGGTTTTATTTTTTTTATCCGTGTATTCCATAGCCATGGTTCTTTCGGAATATTCAGGTACAGGCATGGAAATTTTTTCAAGCACATTGCCGTGGATTCTGCTGGAGGTTTGAATTATGCCTTCATGGTTTATGATAAAGGCATCTCCCATTCCGCTCAGTTCCAGGTTGGATAAGAGATCACCAAAATGATCCGTATCAATGGTTGTCCTTAACACATAGAATGAATCGTCTTCATTGGTGTATTTCAGGGCAATGACAAAGTGGGGCTTGTTTCTAAAGCCCATGAATACATCGCTTATGTACATGCCCTGCTCAACTACCTTTTGAAACGAGGACTGGGCACTGTAATTTTTTCCCTCTAAGTTGTAGTCTCCCACATAGGTGGTCTGAATACCCTCTTCGTTGATGACACCTATATCAACAAATTCTCCAAAGCTTGATTTCAGGTTGGTTAATATGGTTGTCAGGCGGTGGACATCGTTCAATTCCTTGAAAGAGTTATCCTGAATAATAAAATCAAGTGCTGATTGGCGGTTGATAAGGGAAAAAGAGATTGATCGTTTCGTGTTGGAGGCGACCCGGCTGGTACGCAGTAGAATTTCTGATTCCAGAGATTTCTGGGTAACATTATAATCTATAATGGTAATGGCTATCAAAGGAATCAGGGTTACTGCAGCGGTAAGAAGTATTGCTATTTTCCAGATTTTCCTGAAATTAAAGGTATCTTTCAGGGGGCCTTCTTTGGGCACCCGGTATTCAAGAAATGCAGGTTTTAACTTTTCTATTATGGACATGTTTTCCTCGATTTAATAGAGCCTGCTTGAATTTTCAAACAGGCTCTATTTAAAAAGGGTTTAGCCGCTTTTAGTTTTTTAAGTTCTTTTTTGGGCATGTTTCATATTGCCTCAAAAGTAGTTGACAGTTTTTTCAGAGAATTTCCTAAAATTCAGAGAATGTTTTGAAAAAGTGTCAACCGAGGAATGAAACACGCCCTTTTTTGCTGCACCTTATTTGTTTTTAAGATTTTCTTTTATCTTCTCATTTGCCTTTCTAAGGGTATCGCTTAGAAGATCAATATCCACGGGTTTGTGCAGATAGGCAAAGGCTCCAAGTCCCATACACTCTTTTCTGTCTGCCTCGGAACCATGCCCTGTAAGGATTATGACCTCTATTTCCGGCTTGGTGGCCTTTACTTTTCTCAGTACCTCTATACCATCGATACCCGGCATTTTCAAGTCCAAGATCATAACTTCCGGCTCGTCTTCATCCACTATGTTCAGGGCGGATTCGCCGTCATAGGTGACGGCGGATGTCATATCCCGGAGCAGCAGGCGTTCTGAAAGGGTCTGAACAAATTCCCTTTCATCATCCACAAGCAGCACCTTGGACGGGGCCTGGAAATCATATTTTCTGTAGATGTCTGTCTGATAAAATCCTTTTCCTATTTCCGTTTCAACGGAGCGCACGCCCTGGACCTTCTGGGCAATGGCTTTGATGTCTTCTTCAAGTTTTTTGAGCAGCAACACATTATTATTTATGGTCAGTTTGACGGCACCGTTTCTTGCAGATACGCTGATATTATGACCCTCATCAGCGAGAGCCGTTTCAACTAAGGATGCCAGATGAAAATCATTGACCGCCTCTTTTGAGCGCTCAGTATAGGCCACGGCTTCACTGTCCGCCTTTTCCAATATGAGCTTTGCAGCATCTTCAATACCGGACTTGTCCATGGGAATTACAATATCATATAAAGTAGAGTTCCATGGATCATCTAAATTAAAAAGATTTTTTATCCATTCAGTGCTGTTCTTTTCATTGTCCTTGAGGATCTTTATTGCATTTTTTTCACCTTGATTTTCAGCCGCTGCCTGGGAAATACGATATTTAACATCGGCAATCAGGCAGATTTTCAGAACATGGCTTATATCCCTTGGAATAAGTTGAACCGGAAATCCTGCCAGTAGAAGTTTATCTTCTTTTAAGATATCTGCTATGGCAAGACGAAGGTATGCTATGGAACGTTCTTTCTCATGGGTAAATTTGTTAAAAATGGAAGTTTTTGCTGTAAATGCTTCCGTGATTTTTTTTTCCGGAAGCCGGGAAAGATTTGCGGCTTTTTTTATTATATCTTCTGAACTCAGGTAGGTGTAACCGGTGTTATCCGTAAGCACCTTTATAATACCGTCTTCATTGCAGAAGCTGCCGCTGAATATTGTAATCACTGACATGATAATTTCCTTTAAAAAAAAATGTATTTACGTAAGCTGTTTGGGCATCCTTCATTTGCCGGTTTACACTTTATCTATCAGCATCCCTGTTTTTGGGGACATTTTATTCCAAAAAGTTTAAACTGGTTTTGAGGTGATATGAAAGATGCCGCTGTTTGTCATTGAGTGCTTTTTTAGCAGTCATATAACAATTGCCGGAGTTTTATCGATTTCAGTCTTTCACTCATGAGTCATAACTTTTCATTTTTGATACAACATATGTTGTCTTATCTTCTCATTTAAGACAATATGTAGTTCTATATTAGAGAACTTATGACTGGCGAGTCTTTTCAGTATATCCATGATGGGCTATGCTAAAGAACAGGCCGTTGAAAGCGGGCATGTTGCTTCATAGTCTCCAGCTTCATCATGGGTTTTTGCATGTATCTCACAGACTGCCCTCTCCATTGTGGGATAAATATGATCCTCACCTATCTTTGCCAGAAGATGGGTTCTTTCAAATACTTTGTATACGGATTCATTTACCCCGCTGAATGAAATGTCAAGCCCTGAGCTTCTTATGTTATCAATAATTAGAGACAATACCTCTTCGCCGGAGGCATCAATATCATTGATGGCATTGGATACGATGAGGATATGCTTGAGATCCTTTTTAAGCAGCATCCGGTCGCTGATCTGATCCTCAAGATAGCTTGCATTGGCAAAGAAAAGAGGCCCGTCAAATCGCACCATATCAATATATTTGCACTCCTTGAGTCCGTGGGTAACAGCGCACCTGAAAGCATCGTCTCCCCTTCTTGACAGGGATGGAACCGTTGGACGCATACTCTTATAAAGAAATACACCTAAGGATAAAACTACACCCACCATGATGCCTTTGTCAAGATGTGGTGCAAATGCCAGGGTACAAATAAAGGTAATGATGGATATTGCCCCGTCATACCACTGGGTTCTCCAGGCATGGATGAAACCAGATACGTTGATAAGACCGATAACCGCCATCATGATTACGGAGGCTAATACTGCCTGGGGCAGGTGATAGAGAAGCGGAGTGAAAAATAAAAGTACAATGACCACCGCAAGACTTGTAAAAACACTGGAAAGGCCGGATACCGCACCTGCCTGAAGGTTTACCGCTGAGCGGGAAAACGACCCGGAGGCCGGATAACTTTTTCCAATGGAACCAAGGATATTGGCAAGACCCTGGCCTATGAGTTCCTGGTTGGGATCCAGTCTCTGCCCTGTTTTAGCTGCCATGGCTTTGGCAATGGAAATGGCTTCCATAAAGCCCAAAAGGGAGATTATCACGGCATAGGGGAATAGATAGCCAAGGACTTTAAAATCAATCTTTGGAACTGTCAAGGATGGAAGGCCCCTTGGAACAACACCTACAACTGCTCCGCCGCCGGTCATGAGAAGTTCTTCTGTTTTAAGGGGAGTATTGCCCACCTTGATTCTCCAGGTCCTACCGTCTGTTCTTGCACCCTGGGGGACATTTTCCTTTGAATAAAATTTCAAGGTTTCGTCTTCCTGGGCAATTCCCGCAAACAAAATAGATCTAAGCTGTTCACGATATACATGGGCTTCATGTTTAAGCCTTTCCATCTTCACGCCTATGACCTTTAACTCATGCTCAATATCCAATATCCCAATATCGTCATGGGCCTCTTTGGCCTGCTCCATTAGAGCCCCTTTCTTTGTTCTTATCTCGGCAAGCTTTGGTATTTCACCAATGATGGTGTTGAACTTTTCGATATCCCCCCGGATTTCCGGAGATGCTATGGCGTTGTAATCGATATAAGCGTTGTGCTGGAATGAGATGGCCCAGGAAATCAGGATGGTGATGGCAACGGCCACCAGTACATTGGGAATTTTGGGAAAAAATTTTTTTAGCCCGTACATGATGGCAAAGGATAAAGATCCCATAATAAGGGTTGGCCAGTGGGTGTAGTGAACCGCTGCCTTGCATACGTTTATAATTGTTTCATAGTGATGTTCAGCCTTGTCAACATATACGCCGAAAAGCTTGGAGAGCTGTGAAGATGCAATGATGATGGCTGCGGCATTGGTAAAGCCGTTGACAACGGGATGGGAGAGAAAGTTTACTACCAGGCCAAGCCTCAGTACGCCAAGGGATAGCTGGAAAACACCTACCATCAGGGCCAGCAGGATGGCATACATGATGTAGCCTTCACTGCCTGCGGTGGCAAGGGGTTCTAAGGATGCTGCGGTCATGAGGGATACTACGGCCACAGGACCCGTGGCAAGCTGGCGGCTGGATCCGAAAAGAGCCGCAATCATGGGGGGCAGGAAAGATGCATAGAGCCCATAATAGGAAGGCATACCGGCAAGCTGGGCATAGGCCATGGACTGGGGGATCAGAACCAGTGCCACGGTAAGTCCCGATATGAAGTCAATTTTAAAGCTCTCAAGGTTGTAGCCTTTAAACCAAAGGAGAAACGGAAAAAATTTAGTTAACATTTAACCACCTGTTCATTTAAAAGTTGTTGTTTTTTTACCCCTCATCCGACTCTTTTGCCCTCAAGCACAGGCCTGGAGAAAAAAAGTGACCCAATGCAGGGGATTAGTTTTTGCATTTAAGTATCTTCTTGCACGAACGTATCAATTCCTTGTATAGAGATGCCCCGTCATAAAGGTTGTAAATCTTAAACCTTACTATACCATCCACCATGGAAAATATAATCAGGGCTGTTTTTCTGGAATCCACATCTTCAATACTGCCATCTTTTTTGCCCAGTATAACGGCATATTCAAAAATATCAATCAGGCTGTTATATGTTGTTTCAAGATGGTTTCGGCATAGTTCATTTACTATGGCCAGCCTGTATGGATAATGGTTGTGAAGCAGGAGGAACCAGGCCTCCATGGAACCGGCAAGATAGAGATAAAAAGATATTATCCCCTCCATCATTTGAATGCCTGATTCAAATTTTTGTCCCGTCATGTATTGTTCAAATTTCTCGATAATACCGTTTTTGACATGTTCCAAACAAGCTAAAAAAAGAGTTTCTTTGTTATTGAAATGATAGAAAATATTAGCATTAGAAACGTTTGTCGCTCTTGCAACTTCTGCCATGGATGTATTTTGAAATCCTTTTTCAGCAAATAGAATAATGGCAGTTTTTAAAATTTCATCTTTTTTGGACAAACATTGCTCCGTTTTTTAAGTTCAGGGCTTGATCACGATGGTGGGATACATGCCCTTTTGGGTGCCCTCTGGATAGGGCTGGAGTGTATTAAATGAAATATACTGATTTTTCTGGGCATGTCCCTTTTTTTCACTGCCATTGAAAAAAGCCCCGTTGGCCTCCAGTATATGGTGAATGCGCTCTTTAAAGGCAGATACAAAGCTTTCCCCGCTGCCTTCGAAAAACATGTTCCCTATGGACAGGCTGGTCTCGATGCGTGAAAATTCATCAATGGAAATGCTGTGCCTGTCCAGATCCGACTGCTCTCTTATCATTCCCCAGACCAGTCTCTCTTCTGGAATATTGATTTCCTCTTTACAGTCAATGATGGTATGGGGCATGATTATACATTCATGTCCAATGGTCAGGCGTTTGTCCGGAGCACCCCTCAGAAAGCTGTTGAAGCCTACAAATACGTTGCTGTCAACATCGGTCTCTATTATTTTTGCGCCATGGGCGGTTACATCGTAGCCCTCAAGGCGGGAATTTATTATATAGCAATTTTCCTGTACGTTGGCCCCTTTGCCGAGCCAGGCATTTTGAAGAAATGCCCGCTGGGATACCAGCACGTTTTCACCGATATGGGTGGGGGGTTTATTTACCGCGTACCTGTCAAGGGATGCGCTGCTCGGTACCGGAGTGGTATGCTCGATATTCACCAAATCAAACACGCGCTGAAAAGCCTCTTTTCTGTCCTCTATAAAATCAATGAACCTTCCCTGGGGAGCTATGCCGGGCTTGAAATAAATATAGTGGCTCAGTTCTTCTTCCGGGTGGCGGTACATGAAGTTGAACTCGCCGGGACTGCGGACCCATACGGTGCCGGGTGAAATATCAAGATGGCTTATTTCTCCAGCCTGGATATAGGAAAAACTTCCTATTAAACAGTCACGCATGGTGGTGAGATCCACGGTGGAACAGGGGCCCAAAAAGCATCCATCCGAGGGAGAACCATGAATATTTGCATAATTAATGGAGATGGTATCTTTGATGAAAAATTCTTCCAGGGTTTCAGGATCATGGGAAAAATTATGCACCAGGGTTTTGATGAGCATGCTGTTGGTGATATTGATCTCCTCATCCTGGGTGACGGGGATTTCAAAATCACAGTATTGGAACAGGTCTCCTTTTTTCTTGAGTTCATCTCCCCTTATGTCGCTTTTGTACAACAGAGAGTTAGTTACCCTGCACTTACCAAGAAAATAACTTCCCGCAAGGTTTGAGTGCTTGAATTGAAAATTCAGTGAGTGATGGGGAGAAATACCGAAAAAAGCATAGAATTTAACCATCTGCTCAAAGGGGATAAGATCCTTAACATAGGGGTTGACGTCAAATTCAAGTTCTCTCAGGTTTATGTTTGCCCGTTGAACGATTCTGTCGTAAAGATTTTGTAGTTCCTGCATGATATGTCCTTAAATATTATTAATGATGTCATACATTTTATTACGGCATGTTGCTTCGATGCTGACTTACCATGAATGGTTTTTTATATCAAGATGTTGTCGTCTATTTCAATGGGATTGTTATGTTTTATCTATTGGGCTGACTGAACAGTCAGGAGTAAAAAGGTGCCTTGATATTATAGTTATTTCAAACCATTATCTTGACCTGGTTTTTTGTTTGTGGTAGGCGTATTTTGACCTGTAAAAAAATGTTGTGATATGCAACGCCATGCTTGGACAGGCCTGATTAAGCATAAAAGGCAGGGAGAAACCAGCAATTCTAATTATGGATTGTAGATGACATCAATGTTTCGTAACGTGCTGAAATTACGTTGAGCAAAACTCTAAAATTGCTGTTTTTAAAACCATTAAGTGTCATAATTAGAACTGCTGGGGAGAAACCTATGTTGAAAAAAAACGTGGCAAAACGGATTTTGCAGCACCGTAAGTGCTGAAGATATAGACCAAAGGTCATTAAGGATAAAACCGTTAGAATTGAGGAGAATAGAATTGAAAACTAAAGTAAAAAATTTGATGGTATCACTGGCTGAATATGCGACGGTACGTGAGACAGCATCCCTTTATGAGGCTGTTATGTCACTTGAAAAGGCCCAGGACGCCCAAAAAGGTGCCAGATATCCCCATCGGGCCATATTGATTCTGGACAGCGATGATCAGGTAACAGGTAAGCTGGGGCAGACTGATGTGCTGCGGGCCCTGGAGCCTAAATATGAAGAGATGCAGGAGAGAAGCGGTCTTGCCATGTACGGGTTCTCCCGCCAGTTCATGAAATCTCTTTTGAGTAATTATCATCTTTGGGACTCCCCCCTTGAGGATATCTGCAAAAAAGCAGGAGAAATTTCCGTTGCAAAATTTATGAGAAAGCCGACCGAAGGTGAATATATAGACGAGGAGGCATCCCTTGACGAGGCTATTCACCAGCTTGTGTGCGGCTATCACCAGTCCCTCCTTGTGTGTGGAGAGGAGAACAAAGTCACCGGCATATTGAGACTGACAGACGTGTTTGCCTCGGTATGTGATACTATGAAGACTTGCAACATCGTAGATGAGTAAAGTATCTCTCGTTGGAATTATATTATAGCTTATCACGTAAATTTTGATACTGAATAAATACGACAGATTGCCCTTGAATCAGGCTTTTGAAAAATCCTATAAGTATCAAGATATATGTAACGTACTATAGTTGTCTCTATTTGAGGAGGTAAAATATTATGGATGCAGAAGTACAGGTGCAAAAAAAAAGCTGGACCAAGATGATATGTCTTTTTGTCGGTATAGGACTTTTTGCTTTGGTTTATTACTCTCCGGCATGGCCCGATGCCGTTGATCCCATGGGAAAACATTTTGTATTGAGTAAAGCCGGAAAGGGGGCTATTGCCGTTTTTCTCATGGCCGGTACCTGGTGGGTTTTTGAGGTGGTTCCCATAGGCGTAACAAGCCTTGCCATTGGTGTCATGCAGGCCCTGTTTTTAATCAGGCCGGCCAAGGTGGCTTTTAAGGATTTCATGGATCCTTCCGTCATGTTTATATTTGGTTCCATCGTAATCGGGCTTGTCTTTACCAAAACCGGCCTGACCAAGCGCCTTGCCTACAAGATGCTCTCCATTGTGGGGGAGAGAACCAGCATGATATATCTTGGCTGCTTTGTAGTAACCGCAGGGCTTGCCCATATTATGGCCCATACGGCTGTTGCTGCCACAATTTATCCTCTCCTGGTAGCCATTTATTCCCTTTATGGAGAGGGAGATAAGCAGACAAAATTCGGTAAGGGGTTATTTATGGGAATGGCCTATGTGGCAGGCGCGGGCTCCATTGTAACACTTCTTGGTGCTGCCCGTGGTGCCGTGGCCATTGGATTTTTTAAAGACATCATGGGAAAAGATATAGGTTTTTTTCAACTGACTTACTATATGCTGCCCATAGGATGGCTAATGGTTTTTGCGCTTTGGGGATACTTCATGATAGCATTAAAGCCCGAAAAAAAAACCATTCCAGGCTTAAAAGACAGGGCGAAAAATCTTTACATCGAGCTTGGAAAGATCACCAGAAACGAGGTGGTGGCAGCATTGATTGTTGTTGCCTGTATCTTTGCCCTGGCCACCTTCGCCATTTTAAAGGCATATGTTCCGGGCTTTGTTCCGCCTAATAAAACAGCCGTTATTCTGATTTCCACCATATTGTTTTTTATAACAGGCATTTTAACCATAGATGATCTGGAGGAGATACCCTGGAATATCATCCTTTTATTCGCCGGTGCCATGAGCATTGGTTTTTGCCTGTGGGAAACAGGTGCGGCAGAGTGGATGGCTATCAATTGGCTTACCATGTTTAAGGAATCCCACTGGTTCGTGTTTGTTATGAGCATAGCATTTTTTGTCATGATAATGACCAACTTTATAATGAACGTGGCAGCCATTGCCATATCCCTTCCTGTGGCCCTTGTCATTGCTCCCTACCTTGGAGTGGCAGGCGAGGCTATTTTATTTGCATCTCTTGTGGTAGCTGGTATGCCCTTTTTGCTGCTGGTAGGTGCTGCTCCCAACGCCATTGCCTATGATTCAAAACAGTTTACCACCGGTGAGTTCTTCATGCACGGAGTTCCCACCAGTATTATTCTCATGCTGATTACCGCTCTGGCCGTTTATGTCATCTGGCCCTTAATGGGTATGCCCATTACACTGGGATAGAGACCTCTATCAGCTAAAACTAAGAATTAAACCACAGACGGCCATGGCATGCCTGAACCTGCCATGGCCGTTTTTTTGTGGATATTTCCAGACACCTAATTTCTGGTATAGCGACAAGGCATGCCTTGTCTCTACTCCAACAAAGAACAAAATGGTCATAACAGCCACAATTGTTCGTCAAATTTTTGATCTCATCCATTGCTGTGTTGCCAAAGAAAAAAAAAATAGATATAAACAGACAATGGAAACAGAAATTAACTATACAAAACAGGGCTTGAAGGGTTTTGAGATTATTCCATCCTTCAACAAACCCATATTTATCACTCTTTTTTTTACCATCTTTGCTACAGTAACAGGAGTTGGTATTGTGGTGCCCCTTTTGCCCATATATGCAATGGAGCTGGGCGCCTCAGGTATTTATGTGGGTCTGATTTTCGGATCATTTTCCCTCTCAAGAACCCTTTTGCTGCCGTTTTTCGGCAGACTTTCCGATAAACGGGGAAGAAAACCATTTATCCTTACCGGCCTTACAGGCTACGCCATAATTGCCGTCTCGTTTATGCTAAGTACCAGCGTTTCTTCGCTGATTATAATACGTTTTTTTCAGGGAATCGCCTCGGCCATGATCATGCCTGTGGTACAGGCCTATGTCGGGGAAATAACTCCTGCCGGCCGTGAAGGATATGCCATGAGCCTGTTTAATATGTCCATGTTTGCAAGCCTCAGTCTGGGCCCCCTTATGGGAGGTGTCATTGCTGATTTATGGTCAATGGATGCGGCCTTTGGATTCATGGGACTTTTCTCTGCCATAGGGCTTGGACTCAGCATAGTTTTTCTTCCCCCGGTGAAAAAGGAGTTTGTAAAGCATGGGAATGTTTCCGCGATTCCCTGGAATCTTATATTAAAAGATTTTCATGTAATGGGGCTTTTTGCATACAGGTTTGCATATACTTCCTGCATTAGTATTATCTGGTGTTTTCTCCCCATTTTTGCCCAGAGCCGGTTCGAGCTTTCCGGCGCCTCCACCGGTGTGCTTGTAATGCTTGGTGTTTTTATCAGCGGTATTTTACAGATTCCCATGGGATATCTTGCCGATATAACCAATAAGCGTATGATGGTCTTTGCCGGCGGCCTGATCTGTGCATGGTCAATGTTCATGATGTTTAGTTCAAGCTCCTATTTTGACCTTATTTTCTCCGTTATTGTCTTTGGGCTTGGGGGAGGGATATCCATGCCCGCGGTCATGGCTCTTACGGTGATAAAGGGCAATGAAAAATCCGCCATGGCATCGGTTGTGGCGGTGGTTACAGTGGCCCACAGCCTTGGCATGATGGCAGGGTCCATGGGCGCGGGATTTGCCATGGATTTTTTTGATCTTCAGTTTGTTTTTCCATGTGGAACGGCCATGATGCTTGCCGGAGTTGCTTTGTTTGTTTCGCTCACATCTTCATAGGGTTTATTTTATGTTTTTCAGGAAGTTAAAAATTAGAAACAAGTTGATGTTCTCCTTTCTTCTTGTTTTTGTTCCTTTAACTTTGATTGGGACATCGGTTACCTATTTTAAAGTTAAAGCGGTTCTTGAACAAAGCTATGACAGGGAACTTAAGAATACAACGGATTCTTTGTCTAAAATGATTAGAACATCCGCATCTATTTCCATCAAGAACCGGCTGCGGGCTATTGCTGAAAAAAATTTAGATATTGCCGAATATTATTTCAATAAGTACCGCTCAGGGCTGATAACCCGGCAGCAGGCCATGGAAATCATCGAGGAAACCTTCATGAGTCAGAGCATAGGTATCAGCGGATACATTTATTGCTTAGACAGTAAGGCAAACCTGATCTTTCATCCGGTGGAGGAGCTTCGGGGTACCAATGTTTTTAAGTTTGATTTTGTTAAAAAACAGATTGAACTCAAAGATGGTTATATTGAGTATGAATGGAAAAATCCAGGGGAAAAAGAAAAACGGCCAAAGGCACTTTATATGAGCTATTTCAAACCCATGGACTTGATTATTTCCGCGTCAACCTATCGAGGGGAATTCAATCACCTGATCGAGATTGAGGATTTTCGTGAAAGCGTACTCTCATATAAATTTGGAAGAAGCGGTTATGCCTATGTGTTTGATGAAAAAGGGATTATTCTTGTACATCCCAAGCTTCAAGGAGTTAATGTTTTAAAATATACTGAATGCCCAGTGGATTTTGTCAGGGAAATGATGGAGAGAAAACGGGGTATTCTAAGATATTTCTGGAAAAACCCGGGTGAATCAGAGGCCAGGGAAAAAACCGTCATGTTCAACTATCTCCCGGAATATGGTTGGTATGTTGCGTCTTCAAGCTATGTGGAGGAAATCTATGAGCCTCTTAATACAGTCCTAAGAGTCCTTTTTGTCGTGTTTTTCATTATTTTTATTTTGGCTGCTTTGTTAACGATTTTAATCAGCACATCCATTACAAGACCTCTGGAATTTCTCATGGAACGCTTAGAAACCGGCGCAAAGGGCAATTATTCAATCCGTATGAATTACAATGAATCAAACGAGTTTGGCAAGCTCTCTAAGTATTTCGATGAGTTCATGAACCGGCTGGAAAGCTATCATGAACAGATTAATGCTGAAATGGAAAAACATCTTGCAACCCAGGATGCCTTAAAGGAAAGTGAGCTTAAATTCAGGGCTCTTTTTAATCAATCATTTCAACTGGCAGCCATATTGAATCCCAACGGCAGGATTGAGGCTGTTAACGAAACAGCTCTTCGTTTTGCAGGCTGTAATGCCCGGGATGTACTCAGCCGTTATTTTTGGGAGGGACCATGGTGGCGCCATGATCCTTCTTTGCAGGAAGATATTAAGAATGCTGTAGAAAAGGTGGCTGCCGGCTTATTTGTCCGTCTTGAAACTACAAATATATCAGCCGGAAATGAGATCAGAAATATCGATTTTTCCATGAAACCCGTATTGGACGCTGATGGAAAGATTGCCTTTCTTATTCCTGAGGGCAGGGATATTACGGAGTTGAAAAAAACCGAATCAGACAAAAGAAAGCTGGAAATAAAGCTTCACCAGGCCCAGAAAATGGAAGCCATAGGAACCCTTGCAGGGGGAATTGCCCATAATTTTAATAATATTCTGATGGGTATCCAGGGCAGAGTTTCCCTGATTAAGATGGATAAAAAAGAGCCCCATAGGGACATTAAACATCTTACAGGCATCGAGAGTTCTGTCCAAAGTGCAGTTGCTTTGACACGCCAGTTGCTGGCATTTGCAAGGGGCGGTAAGTATGAAGTAAGCCCTACGGATCTAAATTTACTCATCTCTAATGAAAACCGCATGTTCAAAGAAACCCGAAAGGAGATCATCATCCATGAATCTTTTGCCGAGGGGTTATGGTTTGCCAGTGTGGATCAGGGACAGATTCAGCAGGCATTATTGAATCTTTATGTCAATGCCTGGCAGGCCATGCCGGAGGGTGGTGATCTTTATGTAAAAACGGAAAATCTATCCATTTCCAATAATGAATTCGGTATCATGGATGTCAGCGGCTTCATAGAAATTCCCAGCGGCCAATATGTTAAAATTGTAGTCACAGATACGGGAATAGGTATGGATCAAGCTACCTGCCGTAAAATATTTGATCCTTTTTTTACCACTAAAGAACTTGGATACGGCACCGGCTTAGGGCTTGCATCTGTTTACGGCATAATTAAGAACCATGAAGGCTTTATCAACGTATACAGCCAAAAGGAAAAGGGCACAACTTTTACCATTTATCTGCCTGCCTCACAGGAAAATATTGAAGTCCCGGCAGCTTCCCAGGATAATATCGTAATGGGGGAGGGCACCATCCTGATTGTGGATGATGAGGAGATCATTCTGGAGGTGGGAGAACCTTTGCTGGAAAAACTGGGCTATGAGGTGATCACTGCCTTAAACGGTAAAGATGCCCTTGAGCTTTATGTAAAGAACCAGAAACGTATAGACCTTGTAATCGTTGACATGATAATGCCTGGAATGAACGGGGGAGAGATGTTCAGCCGTTTAAAGGAAATAAATCCCGGTGTCCGGGTGCTCCTTGCCAGCGGATACAGCATGGACGGTCAGGCCCAGGAGATTATTAAACTTGGCTGCAAGGGATTTATTCAAAAACCCTTTACTCTTAATGAATTATCTGAAAAAATAAGGGATGCTTTATCCGCATGAATGGAGCACTGAATAATAAGGGCTGCTGAAAGCCTATGCAATCATACTCAAAAAAAGAAAACAACAGAACATTGCTTTATTTTCCTTTAAAAAAGATGGGCAGGCATGAAAGCATTTTTGAGGATGCTTCCCAGGGTGTTTTTAATGAAAAATATAGGGCTATTTTTACGCCTATTCTTGGAAAACAGCTTGCCGTTAATACCTATTACGAAAATGATTTAATAGCTCCTGCCAATACCCGAATTTCCATTGATCTGCTTAAAATATTTGATGAATTGAAAATCAGTTTTAAGGTAAATAAGCACGCTTTGACCGATGAGGAGAGAAACCACACCTTAGACAGTGCCATGGCTCAGCTTATAAGGAGTAAGAGGGATTTTTTAAACAGCATCAAGCAAGAGAATATCCCAGCCATTCAAAAGAGTGTTCGATCATTTATTAATCATTCGCTTACTAATAATCAGGTTAAAGCCTTTCAGGACCATTTCCAGGAAGTGCGGGGTTATCTGGAATTTGCAGCCAGTGTTATTACATCTGATAAAAAATACATTGGAACCGCGGCTGCCCTTAATAAGATTGTAGAAAATGAGAGGAAGGTGTTTGAGCTTGGTGATGATTATGTTGGAGAAACCATTGATCACAGCATAAAAACTTCTTGGCTTTCCTTGATCCTGGCTGAAAAATTAGATGATTTTTCAGAAAAAGACTATAAAAAGTTAAGCCTGATCTGCCTGGGGCATGACAGCGGCAAGGCCTTGGTTCCTGAATCCATCATTTACAAAAACGGCAGGCTTTCCCAGATTGAAAACGATATTATGAAGAGTCATGTTCTCCTCTCCTATATAATGATGTCAAACAATCAGGAGTTTTTTGATTTTGAGGCCTTTGTTATGGCTCTGCATCATACCAAGGAAAATAGAATAATTCCAGAGAGTTATAGTATTGCCCATGATGTTCACACATCATTTTATGAATATTTGACCCAGGATGCCAAAGCTGAGTTTAAAAAAATTTATGCTTCCTCTAAAAAATATTACCGCGTTATCGGTATTGCAGATACATTTGAGGCAATTTCTGCCGAGAGGGTTTACAAAAGAGCATCTTCCATCGGAAAAGCCCTGGAAATCATGATTCGCATTAATAAAAAAGGAGAGTTTTTCTATAAACCTTATTTGGACAGGTTTGTTGAAATTATTATTAAGACTTGTTTGCCGGCACATCTCTTGTTCGAGGTCACATACGAATTGATGGATCACTGCTTTGATAACCCTTTTGCCCTGCCTGAGCCCAGAGAAACATATAAGAAAAATTATAAGGGGGTTATCATAAAATCCTGTTCAACGATTGATGATAAGCTTAAATGTGTTATTTATAATCGAGTTTCTAATAAAATTGAGAGAAAGATATTAGTTCCTCCCATGTTTTTTCTTTCCCGGAATTTTTTTAAATAACCAAAAATTATTTATTAGAAATTTTGAAATCCGTAGAGGCAGATTTTATATCTGACCCCTGGTGTGGCACTGGGCTTACATGATTAATTTTCCTTTTATTATTTGTTGTACCCATAATGAAAGGTACTCATGTGCTTATATTTGTAAAAATAAGACCCTTTTAAAAAGATAGGTACTGGGCTCACACCGTTCCAACGTGTCAAAAAACCACAATATATTGTGATTTTTAACACTCTCGAAATACAATGGGTTTTATGCTGGAATAGTGCGAGTCCAGTGCCAAAAGATATTGACACTCCATATTGATTGGAATTATGTTTTCACAGGGGCAGCAACACATATCTTGGGAGGTATGATGATAAAAAAGATACTTGTTCTCGGGGCAGGCCTTGTGGCACGCCCCCTTGTGCGGTATATGATGGGACTCTCGAATATACGCTTAATCCTTGCCGATCAGGTGTTGAGTAAGGCAGAAAAATTAATCGGGGGCCATCCATCGGGCAGGGCCATTGCCTTGGATGTTCAAGATGGAGATCAACTTAGCAAGGTGGTGTCTGATTCAGATATCGTCATAAGTCTGCTTCCCTGGAAATTACATCCCATAATCGCCCACCTCTGCCTTGAATTTGGTAAACACCTTATCACCGCATCCTATGTCAAGGAAGAGATGCGCTCCCTTGATGATGCAGCACGGGAGAAGGGGTTGATTTTTTTGAATGAAATAGGTGTTGATCCCGGCATAGATCACATGGCAGCCATGAAAACCATAAATGAAATAAAGGCTACCGGTGGGGAGGTCACAAGTTTTTATTCCTATTGCGGCGGCCTGCCTGCCCTTTCTAACAACAATAATCCTCTGGGCTACAAATTTTCCTGGAGCCCGGAAGGGGCTCTGTCAGCAGCCAGTAATGACGGGAGATACCTGAAAGATGGCCGGATCATAGAGGTTCCAGGCTGCGAATTGTTCGAGCATTACTGGCTGAAAGAAATACCGGGCTCTGGGGTTTATGAAGCCTATGTGAATCGAGACTCACTACCCTATCTGGATTTGTATGGTATCGCATCTGCCATAAATATCTATCGCGGAACCCTGCGGAATATTGGATATTGTGAAACCTGGGATTTTTTCAGAAAACTTGGCCTGATGAATTCAAAAATGAAGTTTGACATGCAAGATACCCCCCCCCGCCAGGTTATTGCCAATATTATCAATAGTGATGGCAAAGATATTGAGGAGGATGTGGCAGCATACCTTAAAATACCAAAGCATGCCCTGACCATCAAGAAGCTACAGTGGCTGGGTATGTTCAGTGATAAGTGTCTTGACCTTGCAACGGTTTCCGTGTTTGAAATGTTTGCCCATATTTTAAAAAACAAGCTAATCTATGATGACGGAGAAGTCGATCAATTATTGCAGCACCATGAGTTTGTAGGGGAGTATCCTGACGGCAGAAAAGAATTCACCAGTTCCACCCTGGTGGACACGGGCACTCCTGGTGGAGACAGCTCCATGTCAAAAACAGTAGGATTGCCAGCCGCCATTGCAGCCAGACTTATTGCCGAAGAAAAAATCAGGTTAAAAGGAGTATGCATTCCGGTTCACCCGGAAATTTACAAACCAGTACTCGGGGAACTTGAAACCATGAATATAAAATTTATCGAAAGAAAAACTTCAACCCCATGAAATCCAAGCTTACATAACCGAATTCGCCCATGATTATAGTATAGTTCATATGACTATATGCCAAAAATCAAACTAACTCATTAAAAATATTATACTTAAAGCTTGAAATCGGCGTGAAACCATATGAAAAATGCTATAGTTGACAAATATCTGTTTTTGTTTTTTTGGAATAGGATGCTTGTTCTTCTTAACAGTGGGTATCTTTAAGACTTCTGTTGTGAAAATTTATTTTTTAAAAATTAAATTTAACTCAACCTATGGGGTAAAAATATGTACAACAAAGATTCAAATCATATCCCATCTATTCCGATCAAGCTAACAAGACCTAAACTCCAGAACGTATATCCTCGAAAACGCCTGTTCGACATCCTGGCTGAATATACTAAGACATCGGCAATATGGGTATGCGGGCCTGCAGGATCAGGCAAAACAACCCTGGTCAACAGTTTTCTTCACGGGACAGGTATTCCTTGTATCTGGTATGATGTTGATGAAACAGATACGGACATTGCATCTTTTTTCTATTACATGGGCCGGGCATCGGAACAGATATCACCTGAAAAGACATCGTCCCTGCCCCTGCTGACCCAGGAATTTTTTCCCGGGATATCTATTTTTACTAAAAGGTATTTTGAAATTTTTTTCGGCATGTACAGTCTTCCCTTTGCCGTTGTTTTGGATAATTACCAGGCAGCAGGCCAAGAGACTCTGCTTCATGAGGTTGTATGCACCGCCATTGAAGATCTTCAGCAAAATATATGCTTTTTTATTTGCAGCCGGGAAGAGCCCCCTCCCGCGCTTGCCCGTCCAAGGGCAAACTGCAGGATACAGCTCATCGGATGGAACCATCTTAAGCTTGAAAAAAACGAAATAGAGGGGGTTGTAAAATCCATCGCAGGCACTTCATATCCTGAAAAAATCATTTCCGACCTGCACCAGAAAATTGATGGCTGGATTGCCGCCCTGATACTGCTCATTAAAAGAGGTGAATTTGAAAACATGGAGCCTCATATGATAGCAGAACAAACTCCTGAAGAAATATTTGATTATCTTGGAACCAGCATTTTTGAAAAACTTGAGCCTGAAATTAAAACAATTCTTTTAAAATTATGCCATATTTCTAAAATATCTTTGAATGCGGCCGAAATATTGGGAGGTACGCGCACTCCAGCCATTCTTAAAGCTCTTAACAAACAAAATGCCTTTACATACAGAACTATAGACGATCCACCTGAATATCATTTCCACCCGCTTTTCAGAGAATTTCTCCAGAAAAAAGCTAAAAACTATTTTTCATCTTTTGAATTTCAAATTATCCAGTCAAAAAGTGCCTACATTGTTGAACAGGAAGAAAAGTTTGAAGAGGCTGTCCACCTTTATATACAGTCAAACCATCCCATGGAGGCGGTTGAACTGATTCTTACCCAGGCGCAAATGCTTTCTGCCCAGGGGAGGATTTTTACACTTGAAAAGTGGATCAACGCACTGCCACCTGAAATTGTTTCCGAGATGCCCTGGCTTATTTTCTGGAAAGGGGCCTGCAAAATACCAGTGTCACCTTTAGAGGGAAGAGGGCTTTTTGAAAAGGCTCTAAAAATGTTCGAGGCACAGCAGGATTCTGCAGGATGTTATATTGCCCTGTCAGGTATCATGGATTCCATTACCTATCAATTCAATGATTTTTCTGAATTAGATATTTATATTGAAAAATATTCTCTGTTTGAAAAAAAATTTGGTGAAATAGAATCCCCTGAAATACAGCTCAAACTTACCGCCTCCATGCTCAATGCCCTTGTAATGCGTTATCCTGATTCAGAAAAAATGTACAAGTGGATTGAAAGGGGATGGGCAATACTGCATATGGTAAAGGATGTGAATATGACCCTTCAGATATTTATGCCCCTCATTATATTAAGGATAATGCAGGGAAACCTTCCTGGTGCGGATCATCTTTTAAAAATGTTTCACGAGGTATCCCATGAAAAGGCATCTCCATTATCTTATCTGGTTTTGCAGGACTTAAAATCTTTTCATGCATGGATGAGCGGCAGATTTGAAGAGGGGCTAACTGCTGCGCGCCGGGGCATGGCTGTGGAAAAAGAGACTGGAATTAATCTGATTTTTTTAGGACTTAGAACCCATGGGGCCGCATCTGCCATAGGGCTTGGAAAACTGGAGCTTGCAAGAGAGCTGTTGGAAGAGATTACCCCTTTTCTTGACCGGGAGGGAATCTGGATGCAGGGATTATATCACTATATTTTTTTTTGGCTTCATCTTCTTTTGGGAAACATGGCAGAATGCAGGTTCCATGCCCTGGCATCCTTTGAAAAGGAGACAAAGGCCGGTAACGATATGGTGCTTACGGGAGCACATCTGATGATGGCAAAAATGTGTTATGCCCAGAGAAAAATTGAGGATGCTGAAAAACACATCAGGGAATCACTTCGGCTGTGCGATTTATACGGAACCATTCAGGACAAGTTTATGGCGCTTCTTACCCGTGGGATATTTTTGCTGGACAACCATCAAGATGATGAGGCGGGTATGACTCTAAAGGAGGCTTTTGCCATTGGCCGGGAATGGGATTACATGTATGGATTCCTGTGGCACCCCCGGGAAATGGCAAGGCTTTGCGCCGAAGCTTTGAAGCGTAATATTGAAGTAGCCTATGTTCAGTCCCTTGTCATAAAACACAACCTCATTACTGAAAAGCCGCCTTGGAATATCTGGAACTGGCCATGGCCTGTGAGGATTTATTCTCTTGGTAGATTCAAAATAGAAATAAGGGGAGAGGAGCTTACCTTTTCAAGAAAGGCCCAGCAACGCCCCATCTCCATGGTGAAATATCTCATGGCAGTAGGAGGCACAGATATTCCTGAGTACAGGGTTCAGGATGCCCTGTGGCCAGACAGCGACGGGGATGCTGCCCGCAACGCCTATAGCACAACTCTGCACCGTCTAAGAAAACTACTTGATAACAAGGAGGCTCTTGTCCATAGGGGTGCCCGTATTTCATTTAATGAACATATTGTGTGGACAGACACCTGGGCCTTTGAATCTTGCTGCAAAAAAATTGGTTTTTTGATTAAAAATGATTTTTCCATAAAATCAACGAAAGGAACACAAAAAAGCCTTTCAGATATTTCAGAGGAATTATTCAAACTCTATGGAGGCTCATTCCTTCCCGGGGAAGAATCCCTGTGGGCAATCCCGGAAAGGGAACGAATAAAGGCCGGATTTTTAAATACAATTCAAAAAACAGCACAGGCCCTTGAAAACAAAGGGCAATTGGATGAGGCCCTCAACTATTGTCAAAAAGCCCTTTCAATAGAACCGCTTTTGGAATCATTGTACCACAAGATCATGGAGATTTATGGGATTATGAAAAACAAAAACAAAGTCCTTGAAATTTACAGACAATATGAGGCGGTATTCAGAGCAGAGGGCCTGGCGCCGTCCCAACACATGAAGTCTTTGAAAAACTCATTACTTTAAAGCACCTCTTGAGCTTATACTGTTCACTCTCATAGCTTGAGCTTTTCAAAAGACTCATTTTGCCCTGATTCTGGGGAAAAAGATTCCCCTAAAAAGCTCAATCTCTACCGGTGGGGAGTATATAACAACCATAATCTTGTTTAGTCCGGCCATGGAAGCTTATTTCACCGCCACCAGCTATAGTCCATCCTAAATTTTTGGGTACAGTTGAGTTTTTCATGCTTTTTTATCCTTTTTGTAGTATTATGAGCCGCAGCCCGTCGCACACTGAGTTTCACATGCACCAGATCCCAATATCGTTAACAGCAGGTTCCACCACATCTTGAACTCTTTGAGTTCTTCAGCATCTTCCTCCTCCTGACACTTGACCAGGCAAAGGTGAAAGGCCTGGTCAAAGTCCTGGAGTGAAAATGTTAATCTTTCATCTGCCAGAACATTATAGAGTTCTGCTGAGCTTGATGCGCTATTCAGGTGCTTTCGCAGTTGGCTGTCTTTAAGCCCCTGTTTAATAAAGGTCAGGGCGTTTCCGATCGTCATAGGTTCTCCTTCTCTTTGCAAAAAGTCTGAACAAATAAATGTAAAGTTCGACATCTTCCATATCACCTCAAAAATAAGGCATCCTTCATTCACTGGTTGATATTTTTTCAAAAGGTTCCCTTATTTTCTGGGAATTTTCTCAAAAAATTGTCAACTACTTTTGAGGCAATATGAAGGATGCCAAAAATAACTTACACTTTTCAGGGTAAAATCCCTAAAAAACAAGGGTATTTGATATAGAAAGTGTAAAACAGCAAAAAAATTGTGCCTGAAATTATTTAGAATGTTTATCTATTCTCTAAGCAAATTCTCTAAGCAAAATAAGTGCCATCTTCCGAAATGAATAATTAGGCGTACATATAAGAGGACAAAATTCCACTGTTGTGCTATATTCTTATTGGATTTACATATCAAAAATAAGTAATTTTTTAGAGCATCGTAATTTGGTTATATTTTTGCAATAAAAATAAATCATTTTTGTCATTCAAACCAATATACAGAGGGAAACGTCTCTGAGAAAAAATCAATAAAAAAATCCGGCATGTTTCATATTGCCTCAAAAGTAGTAGACAGTTTTTTCAGAAAATTTCCTGAAATTCAGAGAATGTTCTGAAAAAGTGTCAACTGAGGAATGAAACATGGCAAAAATCCTTTAAAAAAACGGCATCTTTCATATAACATCAAAAGTAGTTTACACTTTTGGGGATGAAAGTCCCAAAAAACGGGGATTTAGATATGAAAAGTGTAAACCGCCAAATGAAAGATGTCAAAAAAACAGGCAATTTAATCCGACTTTGTTATATATCAGAAATATTCTTGCATAATACAGGGTCAAGCCTTAAATTGACTTTTACATGATTTTTAGATAAAAATATTCTTTTGTTTCACCACCATGATAAAATCCACAGGAGAAAGACATATATGGGCCGTTTTGAAGAATTTGAGTTGCCGATAAAAAAAATCCAGGATTATCCCCTGACTTATGAGGCCCTCATTCCCCAGGAATGCAGTTTATTCCAGGATGTCAGGAGATATCAGAGTATCACCACACATCTAAATGTAAGCATAATAAATATAGATGGAAAAATTCAACTTGACCAGGACATGGTGCCGGTTCCCATGGCAAAACTCACCAATGCTGAAAAAAAAGATTTAATTGAATACCTTAAGATCAGAATTGCCAGGGGGGATAATATAGGATCCTCCTGGGTATTTTTCAGGTCTGAGGAAAAGAAAAAATCTTTGACGGGTTATGGTGCCAATGCTGTATTAAAAGATGCTTCAGCAGGACATGCCAGGGCAATCGCCCTGCTTAAGGAGCTTCAAAAAAGCGGGCCAAAGACAAATCTCTTCATGAAAATCATTATTCCTCTATTTATACTGCTGTTTTTTGCCGGTGCCGGTTATCTTATCTATCAGAGTTTTTTCCTGAAAAAGGGCTTAGGGGTTGCCCAGTATATTCCAGAAATCGACTCTCCTGAAATGAAGTTTTATCGCACCTTGTTTCCTGAAGTTTATAGATGGAAGGACTCGGAACTGCCGGAAAAAAGGCTTATTGCCAAGGCTCTGCTCAATCCGGAATTTGTCTCAGGCCCCATTGAGTTCATGGATAAGCCCTGGTACAGGGAGGAGCATTCAAAACACAATTACAAGGGGCAGCGCCTGACCCTTTTTGTATATTTTAACTACAATCAACAGGTGAAAAACCTCATTGAAAAACACAAAACAAAATTAGAGGGCACTGAATTTAAACGGCTTTCAAATATATATGCATGTTCACAATCCAGTTATATGAGCAATATTTTTTACTTCAAGGTAGGAGATCTGGATCTGAAAAGCCCCCAGATAACAAAGTTTTTAACAGACAACATGATTGGCTACAATGACTATACCCGCATCAGGGATGCTGAAGAATTTTCAGAGATGCTCAAAAAAGACAGCATAAGCTTTAAGCTTAAAAATTTCCTCAGCGATGTTTATACCTTTACCCCCCTGAAGATAGAACATCCCATTGATGACATTGACTGGTACCTCTTTACAAGGAAAAGGGATCAGGGGAAAATTGATTTTGCAGCGTTTTTCAGAAGGGGGGAATCAACGCTTTTGCCAAGGGAAATCAGCAAAGAGATACTGGAAAACAAATCAGCAAAGCCAAACCATTCATGGTATGAAATTGATGCCGACCAGAGACAAAAGCTTAATCTTTCAGAAACTTCCATCTGCTATTTTACTGAAAAAATCGGCCAGACCTTTAAATTAGAGATCATCTCAAACAAAATTGCAGAACTTGGCCTGAAAAAAATCCAAGGTGATTTTTCAGTATCGGTTCATCGGGAGCTTCTCATGGAAGATTCAAAGGGGAAATATGGTATTCAATGCTATGATCCTTTGACCTCTCTGGTTTTGTCCAACCTCATCAGCAAATCATCCTTTGAAGAGAGCGACAACATCACCCTTAAAAGAGATCCCATACAGGTAAACACCACACTGGTTCAGCTATCCAAGGACGACAGCACCTCAACCCAGGCCATTAACATAAGCCCGGGCAGAACCGGAGTCGTTGAGCTGTTCAAGCGGGTTGAATACTTCCGGGCTAAACTGGCAGACGGCAGAAATGTTAAATTTGACAGGGCAGACATCAATCTGTTCAATCCATTCACATTCATGGTTTACAGCGACAGTATAACCTTTAGTTATAAACATGAAATCAATGCAATGGAGTTTGCTATCAACGACAAAATACTTAAAATCATAAAATCCGCCGATGGTGGATATGAGATTGTGGAAATTGATTAAATCATGAATATAAGCGACATGAGCCTGAACGTAAACCGAGTACTGCATTTAAAACAAAAAATTGAAATTACCCTTAAAAAACTTTTAAATGTTCCAGATGAACAAAGGGAAAAGACAAGGGAGGTCATACAGCTATGCGATGGGTGTCTTAACTCTGTGCCGGCCACAGATACCCCGGTGTATGTACATATTATCGGAACCGACAAATCCTTTAAAACAAGCTATCTGCTGGATCTTTTCGATAATGAAACGCTGCGGAATCTGTTTTCCGTAAAAATCCACAATACCTCGGAAAACACAGCAGTACCCTGTCTTGTGGAACCGGCAGATAATGTCGATCGCCTGACTATCCGCCAGCTCTCCATCAGTACCGGACAGATCATCCGGGATGATATATCTTCCAGCATGTTTGGAAAACTCTATGATCTGTCCAAGGGAGCAATACCGGAAGACTATCTCCTTCAGGTGCTTGTACCATCCGGTGAAACCCCCATGACATTGCCTGTCATAGAATATCCCGGAATAAAAGAGGGGGCAGATGCCCAGGAAGAGCAAAGACTTCTTCACAAAACCTTTCAAAAGAACCTGATAAGAAGCCTGGAAAAATTTCCCGGCATACTGGTGGCCTGTTTCCAGCATAAGGTAGCCATTCCCCTGGGGCATCCCATGGACATAATTTTAAAGAAATACGGGGAAATTCTTAAAACAGATTTTTCAGGTCATAAGCTTCCCCTGATACTCTCTTTACAGGGTGCCAGTGCCATAACCGGATACTGCGGCAACACCCATGTTAAAAAGGACATTCATACAGACTTTAGAAGCCATGGCTCCTTTGACACCACCGTACAGCTAATAAATCCCTATAATATTTTTTATCCTGTTACATTCAGCGAGCCGGGCCCCCATGTGTATGAGTGGATTAATGAAATCAGCCATTACAGGGATGTGGAGGAAATAAGGGAAAACATAGCCAGAGACGGGGGGATTGAGTGGTCAAGGGGACTTCTTACGGATATATGTAAAAACTCCCATATCCAGGAAGCCCTTGATAATATTTTCTTGAAACCCTGGATAATAGACAGTGAAGAATGCCTTAAAAAGGCCATGATCATTATGAATGAAATCGACACCTATGATGAAGTGGAGGAAATCAAAGAAAGGATACGCAACACCATTATTCATGGAAAATATAAATCAATAAGATCATTCTTTAAAAACGAGATGGCAGCCCAGAGTGAAGGATTGATCGAAGATCACAGGAAATTCTGGACATCAATTTTTTCTCAATACCTGGTACAGTTTTTCAGCGACGATGTTAGATGCAAAAAAATTTCAGAGACCCTGTGGAAAAACCTGCAGGAACGACTGGATTCCGATAAAAAAGGATTCCTTGGAACCCGGGAAGAAGACCTGCCCTACATTATCATGAATACGGCGGAACTTTATGTGCCAAACGCACTGATACGGGGGGATCATGATGTTTTTGGAGCCCCTCTGGAGGATATGAACAATGTTTTTTAATTTTTTCAGAAAAAAACCCACGGTGGTGGATGATTTCAACTTAGAACTTGAAGATGACAACCGGCTTTACTATGAGACCATTGCGGGCAGAACCCCAAGGGATCCCAACAACCGGGAAGAATACATTCTTTTTATAGATTTCGGATCCTACAGGACATCTGTCCTCTGCTGGCCCTGCAGTTTCGGCCGGGATAAAATCACCGATACCTGGCAGTATGTGGTACACTATAAAAACGGAGATACACAGGGAGGCGGGTTTCCATCGGCCTTTATCAATCCCCCTTCCGGAGATGAAAGAGATTTTTCCTTTATAGATGACTTTTCAGGACTCACCTTTTCCAACAGCCAGATAGTCAAAAGTGCAAAATCCGTTTTTGCCGGCAAGTTTGCCGCCTACAAGGGGCAGGTGCCCCAGTTCAGACTCTACATCAAGAAGGTGCTTGAAGAGAGCTTCAAGTACATTACAGAACCAAAGGAAGGAAGACCATGGAACGGCCCTGCCATTCCCGTGATTACGGAGATCAGGGTTACGGTGCCTGATCTGTTCATAGAAAACCTGAGAGCAGGATATCGTGAAAACATATATTCCGTGTGCATGCAGTTTCTGTCCCATAGAAAATGGAAACAGCTCTTTCCAGCCAACTTTAGAAGCCTGAAAAAGACCTTTGTCAATATTTCCGCAGATGAAAGCGGAGCCTGTGAGCTGTACTTCCTTAATCTCATCAAATTGATGCCCTTCTGGGATCTGTCCTGCGAAAAGGACAGGATTCCTGATTTAAACGAGGTGGATTTTCTCTTTTCCCAGAGAAAAAACGGGCCTGATAAAAAAAAGGAGTTAAACTTTGTAGTCTGCCATGTGGACATAGGGGGCCTGACAACAGATGCCAGCATCCTTTTAATGCGTTCCTTTGAAGACCCGGATCTTGGAATCACCACCACCTTGAAACGCAAAGAGTCTTTTTCCGAAAAAAAAGCAGGCGAATATTTTGCAGACACCTACAGGGAGGGCCGCCATGAAGATGAAGAAGAAAAATGGTGGGATTGCGACCGTTTCATTGAAAAGGATTTTTCACGTTTTCTTGAGCTTCTATTTGGCAAGCAATATGCCCTGCTAAACGAATGGAGAAAGGAAAAAAGACTGGACGGCATATATTTTCTTGTATCAGGCAGACCCACAAAGGCCCCTAAAATAAGGGAAATAATGTCAAAATATATACTCAGGGAGTTTAACAAGGAGACACTGCTGCTTTTACCGGAACACTGTCTTTTCATGGCGGATTATTACCATGTAGGCAAAAATCAGGAGGGAGAAAGATATGCCAAAAAAATCGAAAATTTTGAAAAACTCATTACCATCCTGGGCAATGTCTATACCCTTTATGACGGATATGAGATCGACTTTGACGACCACAAATACTTCATATCCTTAGATGGAGACACAAGGTGTATGAACAGAATGGAAATACTGCCCGGCAAGCAGTATGATATGGAAGACTTTGAAAACTATCAGAAGGCTGCCCAGAGAAACAATGTCCTGCACCTGGCATTTACAAAAATTGCCTCGGGTGAAAACGCCACCCGGTTCCTGACCATCAAAAAAATTGCCCGGCAGACCGCATACCCAACCATCAAGATTGCGGAAAAAAATGACTTTGACGACCAGGCATGGATAACACCTTCCCTGATTATAACCAATCTGGAGGACAATGACCAGGCCTTTGATCTTGCCTGGGCATCCCATGTTTAATACCAAATAGATCAAGGGGATATGGTTTTAGCACCGGCCATGGCCAAAATTAAAATCAAGCTCAATCAAGGGTTAAATTTTAGGCATGCTTCATTTGCCGGTTTACACTTTCCATATCAACATCCTTATTTTTTGGAAATTTTATCCCAAAAAGTGTAAACTACTTTTGAGGTAATATGAAAGATGCCAAATTTTAAATATACTCTCCCTGGTTTTCCTGTTGAGTAAAGCCGGAAAAATAGAGTACTGGACTGACAAGGGTTTGGGTGCAATTATGAGTTCTCTGGGAAAAAAAAACATCTTTGTCCATAAAACCTCGGCCATAGATGACAATGTTGACATAGGAGAAAATACAAAGATATGGCATTTTTCCCATATATTGAAGAATTCAAAAATCGGTGAAGGCTGTAATATCGGGCAAAATGTTGTTGTGGGACCGGATGTCAATATAGGGAATAACTGTAAAATTCAAAACAATGTTTCCGTTTATAAAGGGGTAACCTTAGAGGATGATGTTTTCTGCGGGCCTTCGGTTGTTTTCACCAATGTGTTTAATCCCAGGGCCCATGTGAGTAGAATGGATGATCTCCGCCCTACCCTTGTAAAAAGAGGAGCTTCTCTGGGCGCAAATTCTACCATTGTCTGCGGAGTGACCATTGGCAGGTACGCTCTTGTTGGTGCCGGGGCTGTCGTAACAAAAGATGTCCCAGACCATGCTCTGTTTATAGGGAACCCTGCAAGGCATGCTGGCTGGATGTGTAAATGCGGTGAAAAACTTAATGGAGAAATGGTTTGCGCCCTATGCGGAAAAGATTATGGCTATCTAACCCACCATAAAAACGATTCCATGGCATTTGTCGATCTTGGTGCACAGCAAAAAAGAATTTATCCTGATATTGAAAAAAGAATCCAGGGCGTACTAAAACACGGCAAATACATTATGGGCCCTGAAGTTAAGGAACTTGAAGATAGACTGGTCCAATTTACAGGCGCAAAACATGCCATTTCCTGTGCATCCGGTACAGATGCCTTGATTATGGCGCTTATGGCTATAGGTATCGGACCTGGAGATGCTGTTTTCACAACCGCCTTTACTTTTATTGCAACGGCTGAAGCTGTGAGTTTTCTGAGAGCGACTCCTGTTTTTGTAGATATAGACCCTGATACCTTTAATATTTCACCGGAAAAACTTGAATCTGCTGTTAGGGCATTAAAACAAGATAGAGGAGTTAAACTGACTCCCAGAGCAGTCATCCCGGTGGATCTTTTCGGCCTTCCCTGTGACTATGATGCCATTAATAAAATAGCTTTGGAGAATGATCTGTTTGTTATTGAAGATGCTGCCCAATCTTTTGGAGCTATATATAAAGGAAAAACCGCAGGCACTCTCGGGCATGTTGGATGCACATCTTTTTTTCCTGCAAAACCTTTGGGCTGTTATGGGGATGGAGGAGCAGTTTTTACGGATTCTGGTGAACTCGCTGAAAAATTAATGTCCATAAGAGCCCATGGTAAAGGCAAAAACAAATATGATAATGTACGCCTCGGCATAAACGGGCGTCTTGATACATTACAGGCTGCTATTCTTATTCCAAAGCTTGAGATATTTCCCCATGAGCTTGAAAAACGAACACAGGCAGCTAAAATATACACTCAATTATTGTCATCAAGCCCCCAAAAAGGAAGTATGAAGCTCCCAGGAACTTTTTACGGCTATGAAAGTAGCTGGGCTCAATATTCAATACTTGCCTGTAATGGAGATATGCGCTCCCATATTCAGAAACAACTTAAAAAAATCGGTGTCCCGACAGCAGTGTACTATCCAAGGCCCCTGCATCTTCAAACAGCTTTCTCATATTTAGATTATCAACCTGGGGATTTACCTGTATCAGAAAAGTTTGCTTCAAGAATATTCAGCCTGCCTATGCATCCATATTTGACTTACAAAGAACAACAAAAGGTGGCAGAGGGAATTTTGAATTGTAATTAAAGGGGCCATCGATTTAATATACATATGGATAAAATGAATAGCAGGCAAAATGGAGTACAACCATGACCGTAACTAAAACAATTTTGCAAAACAATTGCCCAGAATATTATGGCCATATTCTAAAGGGCAATTACAGTGACTCTTTAAAAAAACTCATTATCCAATACATCAATACATTTAAACTTCTTGAAAAGACCGGCACCCCTGCAATGCTCTATATTGCCTCCTGGAAGGAGCAGAAAAAAAGCATAAAAAGCATATGGTATGAATATATTTGTAAAAAAATATCTTTTCTTCTAAAATGCCAACCATCTAAAACCGCAGAAGCCTTTCGTAAAAGCGTAATAGAGAGCCGCATATATAAATACGATACAATGCATGAAAATATAAATATTCACAAAAAAGATATTAATGAAACTTCTCTTAACTGTGAAAGAAGCTCTATCCGCAGTGAAAGTGTAAGCGCAGGCGTTACCGAAGCAGTATACAAAATCAGGCTTAGTTATGATCATCATATATGGCTAAATGACAAAGCTAATATAGAAAAATACCAGGAAGATGGAATATACCTTTCCCTTGGCTCTCTAACCGATGTTACTAAAGAAATGAAAGCAGAAGAAGAAAGGGAAAGCCTGCTCTCTCAGCTCCGGGAAGCATTGAATAATGTAAAAATGCTCAGCGGGTTGGTGCCCATATGCGCCAGTTGCAAACAGATTCGTGATGATCAGGGGTATTGGAATCAGATTGACGAATACATCACCAGGCACTCGGATGTTAAATTCAGCCATGGGATATGTCCTGATTGTGCAAAAAAATTATACCCTGATTATTTTAAAAAATAAATTTCCATACAGATTAATTAAATATCCTTTGCATAGTGGAACCTATCTATCATGTCTTATCTTGTCCGCACCTGCGACATTTGGAGCCTTCCCAATAATGTCTTGTTTCTCCACACTTTATACAGACGCATACATCCCAATCATGCCTTGTCTGTCCACATTTGAGGCATATGCAACCTTTCCAGTCATGCCTTGTCCGGCCACATTTAAGGCATGTGCAGCCATCCCAGTCATGGTGTTTATCTCTTGATTTAAAACATTTTCTACAAATACAACCATCCCAATAATGGTATTCATCACGTATTTTCCCACATCTTTGGCATATACAACCATCCCAGTCGTGTTCTCTTGTCATCCCGCATCTTCGACACCTGCAACCATCCCAGTCATGATTTTCATCTCTTGTTTTAAAGCATTTACGGCATATGCAGCCATCCCAGTCATGGTCTTGATCCCTTGTTATGGAACACCTAAGGCATTTACAACCATCCCAGTCATGCCTGGTTGTTCCGCATTTTCTACATGTGCAAATGTGCCAGTCATGTCTTGTTTTAAAACATCTACGGCAAATGCAGTCGTCCCAGTCATGGCCTTCATCCCTTACTTTCCCGCATCTAAGACATGTGCAGCCATCCCATTCATGTCTGGTTGTTCCACATTTCCTACATATACAATTATACCACTCATGCCTTGTCTGTCCACATCTTGCGCATATGCAGCCATCCCATTCATGGGGTCTTGTCTTGCCACACCTCTTACAAACACAACCTTCCCAGCTATGAAAAAATAAACACAATAAATTCATTTTAAAAGAATCCTTTCGATAGTATCCTAAACATGTTGATCCTTCATTCGAAAAGTGTTGCTGAGAATAATTTCCGAAAATATCATTAACAGTTCTGAGATACTAACAATCCTTTCTACACAGCCAGTCAGGATAAATTACTATGCCGGTCCCTTTTTCCTCATGGGGGAAATCACTACGCTTGGAAAAAGTTTCCCTTCAGTATGGGGCAAAAACTGGGCACGAGTGAACTCATTCATGAACTTTGTACTGCTGGAAAAATCCATGTAAGTCATGGAATTGGAAATACGCAGGGCTTCTTTGCGAAATTCATTGGAAAGAAGGGCCATGTATGCTCCGGCAATGGAACTGTTACCCATGTATTTGAACTTGGATCTGTCGATATCCGGCAGAAGCCCCATTATAATTGCCTTGTCAATATCAAGATGCTGCCCAAACCCACCGGTAATGATCATCTGATGAACCATGGAAAAATCCATGTCAAGTTCTTCTAAAAGCACGGTGAAACCTGCAAATACAGCCGCTTTGCTAAGAATCAGGCTTCTGATGTCTGATTCCGTAAAAATAATATCTTCATCTAAATCAAGATTGTCCGCAGTTTCGATTATAAAGGCTAATTCATCATTAAAAAGTTTCATTCGGGGGTGCTCCTGTCCCCACCTGAATTTTCCATCCTGACCAATAACGCCCTTTAAAAGCATCTCAGACATGAGATCGATCATGCCGGAGCCACATATTCCCCTGGCAGGCTTGTTTTCCACCGTTTGATAATTTAAGACAAAAGTATCAGGATCAAGGAAAACAGCCTCAATGGCACCATCTTCTGCCCGCATGCCCCAGCGGATACCTCCCCCCTCGAATGCAGGCCCTGCAGAACAGGCCGCAGTCATGAGAAATTCATTGTTGCCTAAAACAATTTCGCCATTGGTACCTACATCGATAAACAAGGTAAGTTCGTCGGCCATGTGAAAGCCGGTGTAAAGAACTCCTGCAACGATATCTCCCCCCACGTAACTTGCCGGCCCCGGCATGATAAAAACCCCGGCATAGGGTGCTGCCTTCAAACCGATCTCACAGGCTTTTAATACAGGAAATTCAGATACGGTTGGAATATAGGGTTCTCTTCTTATGTAGGTGGGCTCTAACCCCAAAAGCAGGTGGGTCATGGTGGTGTTGCCTGAAATTGCAATATTCTCAATATGTGAAAAGCTTTCATCAAGGATACTCAAAGCCTGTTTGGTCAAATTATTTATGGTGGCCAAGGCCATGTGTTTCAATTTTTTAACCCCGTCTTTTTCCGCACACACTATGCGGTTGATGACATCATCTCCACATGCGGCCTGGCGGTTGTGGCCGGAGGCAGCAGAGAGCACAGCACCATCCTCCATGTCCACCACATAAACAACAATGGATGTTGTACCCAGATCCACGGCCAAGCCAAGGGATTTCTGATCTTCTTCCACAGAGGACACATTAACTATTTCTCCTGAGCATTTTTTTCTTAAAACAGAAACCGTTATGTTCCAGTTTTCCTTTCTTATAATATTAGTCAACTGGCGCATTACCTTCAGGCTTGTACTTACGCGGTCGGTATCACACCCACCTCTTTTAAGCTGGCGTGTTAACCTGTCAAGATCGCTAACGGAATCCTGAATGGAAGGAGGGGCTAACTGCATAACCGTTTTATCCACGAGGGGCTCAATTACTTCCACCAGGCCTTTTAATTTTTCAGTGGCCTCCTTCCCCATGCCCTCGGCTTTTAATTTTTTCTCCAGGGTCTCCTCAGGAATCTTAACATGAATATCTCCGAGAACCTTTGTCTGGCAGGCAAGGACATAACCTCGATCTTTTTCCTGGTCGCTCAGAAGGGACGTTTTTTCACTCTCAGCATTTCCGGATTCTACAATCAAACGACACTTACCGCAGGATCCCTTGCCATTGCAAGAGGCATTGATGTAAATATCCGCCTTTTCAGCGGCCTGGAGCAATGTGGTGCCGATGGAGACCTTTATTTTTTTGTCGCTTGGGCTAAAAAAAACTGTACAGAGACTTTCTTCATCTGCTTTATGATCTTCTTTTTCATCAGGAGCATTAAAATTCTTGTTGGAGATAAAGTGTATGGGACAGGAAGTTCTGAATTTACAGTAAATATCGGGATCCCTGCATTCAAGACAGTCTTCACACAAAAAATAGTTGTGCTTCATGCACTTGTAACTGGTTTCTCTTTCTGGATGATTCAAGCATCTTCCCATTTCAATCCCCTCCTTGTTGATTTGATTATTTTGCCGTAATGATGCTTGAAAACGACAAAAAAGTGCATGTATTATATTCAACAATTTTTTTTAATGAACCCTGATACAAAATATTAATACAAAAAAACTTGCAGACTGGTATCAAAGTCATTATCTTGGTTAATATTATTTTAGAGACATTAACATAAAAAGGTGAGCCTAAACAATTTATTTATTGTAGGTGAAGCCGGGTTAAAAGCTTGGTTTGCCCATGGCAGTTTTATATAAAAGTCTCCGTAAAGGATTGTTTTTTAAAGACTTTCAACCTTCGTTGTGGCCGGGTAAAAAATATGCTCCGGCCATGCCGGTTATATCAAAATTTACAAAATACATCTAAAGAGCAATTTTGAAGAGATAAAAACAATTAAATTTATAAGTTATATTATGGAGATTTAAAATGAAAGAACTGGTTTTGCTTATCGTATTTGTCGGTATCTATCTATTGATGCAGCTTTATATTCTACCTAAAATGGGAATTTCCACATGAATGAGGAATTCCTGTCAGGTGACGGGAAAAACAGAGGCAGAAAACAAAATAAATTCTGATAAAATCATAAAATAATAAAACAAGGCTAAACATTGGCACTGGGCTTGCGTTATTCCAGCATACAACCCATTGTATTTCGAGAGTGTTAAAAATCACAATATATTGTGGTTTTTTGACACGTTGGAACGGTGTGAGCCCAGTACCTAAACATCCCCTCTCCAGGAAATTATAATTTGAACGATAATGGATGCTAACTTTAAAGATAGTTCTATCTAAAAGAGGGGTTGTTTTTATTTTAAAGATGTCTTTATCAAATGAATGTCGTCTATCCAGGCTGTTCCGGTACCATTAACGACAAGATTAAGCTTGATATTATCAGGATTCTCCCCATTTTTCATAAAAAATACAGTTTCCTGGGATGACCATTCATTATTTCCGGACAATGAAGATTCAAGACCACGAGAAAAGAATTCACCTTTTCCAGGAAAATGGCACCACATTTCAAGAAAAACCTGCCCTTCAATATCTTTGGTTCGAAGTTTAGCCTGATAAATAAGCTTTGCGTTTTCAATATCAATATCACCAGTTTCATATAGCAGTGCAGTAGTTGGTTTATCAACAACAACGCGCAAAGAACCATTAGAATCGCTTGTTATTTTTTTATCTATCATGACTCCGGATTTAGTGATTAAGCCTTCCAAACTGTCCATGGGGTAATGCTTTAAATCAGCAGTTTCAACCTGATTGGTAGAACAGCCACCCACAAAAAAAATAACAAAAAAAGTGAGATATAATAACAGCATTTTGGTAAGATATCCCATTATTTTCTCCTTTACTGATTTCTTATTTAATAGTTTTTATCAAAGTGGCGTAAAACCCCTATCCCTTTAGGGTAGGGGTAGTTCACTTCATTCAGCCCCATACTATCTGATGGCAGGATACCCAAATTTTTTTCATATCAATAGTTAAAACACAAAATGGGAACAATGAAAAGAAAAATTGCCACTTTTCATACCCCCCAAAAAAAAGATTTTACACTTTGTTGAGCTTCCTGGGAAACAGGCATGTCGAACTCGAAAGTGTCAAAAGATAAATTAGGGGCCTCTTTCATATTACCTTAAAAGTAGTTTACACTTTTTGGGATAAAATTTCCAAAAAACAAGGATGTTGATATGGAAAGTGTAAACCGGCAAATGAAGGATGCCAATTAGGGATGCCGAAAAATTCAAGTATCAAGAAACAGGTTTTGCCATGGTGGATTTAATTATGCTCCGAAAAAGAGATATTGTTTTATTGTAATCTTGTGTCTTGAAAACAGCAGAACCTGCAACAAAGGAATCACATCCGGCTTTTGCCACATTTTTGATGGTTTCAGGGCCTATGCCGCCATCCACCTGGATAATGGTCTGGGCCTCCTTGTCTTTGATTAAAGTACGGAGGGCCTTGATTTTATCGAGGCTGGAAGGAATAAAAGACTGGCCTCCAAATCCTGGGTTGACACTCATAACCAAAACAAAATCAAGATCATTTATCACCCATTCAATTGAGCTTACAGGGGTTGCAGGATTAAGAGCCACCCCTGCCTTGATCGGTTGTTTCCGGTCATTTTTAAGGCTCTTTATCAGTTGAATTGTTCTGTGCAGGTGAATACAGGCTTCAGCATGGACAGATATTAGATCAGCGCCTGCTTCGGCAAAGTCCGGTATAAGAAGATCGGGCTTCTCGATCATTAGATGAACATCTAAGAGTAGATTTGTCGATTTTTTACATGCATCTACTATGATGGGACCATAGGATATATTGGGAACAAATTGACCGTCCATTACATCAATGTGTACCCAGTCAGCTCCGGCCACTTCAATATCTTTGAGTTCCCGGCCAAGTTTTGTGAAATCCGCAGAAAGAATGGATGGTGCAATTATTGCCATTATTATAGCTCCTCGAAATTTTCATATAAAAACTGTAGGGGCAGGCCAGCGTGCCTGCCCTTTGAGAGGGCACCCACAGTGGGGAGCTCCTACGTTTCATCATTCGTTGTGCCTGACAGGGCATGGGGGTTATTAGAAAGATGAAACATAAGATATTATCTGTGAGTCCAGCGTTTCATAACCACCGCAAAAAAGCCGTCCATATCAGTGAGTTCCGGGTAAGTTCTAAAAAACCCTCTTTTTAAGACAGTTTTTTTCTTTAAATGTTCATTCATTCCTGGAAATGTTCCTTGAACGTAAAAATCAGGCCTGGTTTTAAGGAAAAAATCCATGACATCTTCATTTTCCCTTGTCTCGCAGGAGCATACCGTATACATAAGCAGCCCCCCCGGCTTAACAAGATCAGATGCTTTTAAAAGCATCTTCTGCTGTTTATTTGCAAGCCTTGCAATATCTTTTTTGGTGCGTTTCCACCGGGTATCTGGATTCCGGCGAAGAACACCCATGCCGGAGCAGGGTGCATCCACAAGAATCCTGTCAAATCGCTCCTTAAAAGTATTATGGTTAATTTTCAGGATATCCATCTTCATGGTCGAGACAATGGTAATACCAAGCCTTGCCATCTCTAACTGCAGTATGCCGAGTTTTTCCCCATTGGTATCAAAAGCCGTCAGGCTTCCCTGATTTTTCATCATCTGGGCTATATGACCGGTTTTTCCACCCAGGCCGGCACAGGCATCTAATATTTTTTCTCCGGGCCCGGGGCACAAGAGATCTGTGACAAGCTGAGCAGCCTCGTCCTGCACCTGGAAAAAACCGTTTTTAAAGGCTTGGGTTTGATGTATTGGTATCCTTGGCCTTGTAAAGGATATGCCATGGTCTGAAAAGTCTGTTTTCCTGATTTCATTTACATCTTCTCCAAGCATTGCCATCAGCTCTTCCCTGTCTGTCTTAAGGGTATTTACCCTTACGGTGATGGGAGGAATCAGGTTCATGGAACGGCAAAGAGCCAGGGTTTTTTCCATGCCGTACTTTTTTGACCACCTTTTCACACACCAGATCGGCATGGATGTTTTGACTGCGGCAAAAAGTTCAGGGGCTTTGTCGGGATCCGGCAGATCAACCATGGCATGTTCCGTTGATGCCTTTCTTAATATGGCATTAACAAAGCCTGCCCCGCCGGAATGGGATACCTGCTTTGCCGCATTAACAGCGGTATTAACCGCGGCTGAAACCGGGATTTTATCCATGAAGATTATCTGAAAAAGCCCTATTCTGAGCAGATAAAGGATATCCTGCTTTATATCATCAATGGGCCTGGTGGAAAAATGGGCGATGATCCAGTCAAGATAGCCCTGGTATCTCAAGGTTCCATAGATGATGGCATTGGCAAGCGATCTATCCAGCTTTGAGAGCCTGTCAAGCTTGGGGGCAAAATCATCAAGGGTTCTATCCAATGTAACTCTTGTCTTTGCGCTTTCCATGAGAACCTGAAGGGCCAGGTAGCGGGGTTCATTTTCCAATTGTTTGTCCACAGTCCGGAAATTCACAAAAAGCATTCCCCTGTGTCAAGGCGTTTCCCCCTGAGATATTCATCAGAACAAAGACATTTACCTGAAGCGCCTTGAAGCCTTAAAATGGCCACGGAGCCACTGCCGGCTGCAACCTGAATTTCATCACAGTCACAGGAAAAAACCGTGCCTGGATCAAACTCGGTCTGTATATCCATGGGCCTCACTTCAATAATCTTGATGCGCTCATCATTTAAAAAGGTAAATGCCCCGGGCCAGGGGGTCATGGCCCTCACCTGGGCAGATATCTGATCCGGTGTTTTGCACCAGTCAATTCTGCCGTCCTCTTTTTTAAGCATGGGGGCATAGCTTGACTTGGAGTGATCCTGGGGCTGGGGAATAATCGTGTTGTTTAAAACGCCCTCAATGGTCTTGATTATAAGTTCAGCTCCCATCAGGGCAAGCCTGTCATGCAGGGTCTGTGCCGTATCAGCTTCCGTTAGCTTTGTCCTGGATTTAAGCAGCATATCACCCGTATCCAGTTCAGTATCCATGACCATGGTGGTTATACCCGCTTCTTTATCCATGTTCAGAATGGCTGCCTGTATGGGAGATGCCCCCCGATAGGCCGGCAGCAGGGATGCGTGGATATTTATGGGAAAAATATTGGGAATATCCAGGACCTCCCTCGTAAGTTTATGACCAAATGCCGCCACCACAAAAAAATCAGGGTTCAAGGATTTCAGGGTTTTCAGGATATCAGGAGAACTCATGGTTTCAGGCTGGATAAAGTTAAGGCCCATTTCCATGGCGGCCCTTTTCACCGGATGAGCAATGAGCTTTCTTCCCCTGCCGGAGCGCCTGTCCGGTTGGGTGATGACAAGGGAAATACCGCACCCCTCATATCCGGCAAGTGCCCTAAGGGGAGGAACGGCAAAATCAGGCGTACCCATGTATATGATATTGATTTTTTTTTTCAAGGTCAGTCTGCCTTTTCCTTTATCTCTTTTTATTCATTTTCTTTTTATACATGTTTCTTTTGAGTGCACTGATCCGATCTATATAAAGAACTCCGTCAAGATGGTCTATTTCATGCTGCATGATAACGGCTTGAATGCCATCTTTATCAAATTGTATTTTTTTCCCCTCCGGCGTAAGAGCCTTAACCGTAACGAACTCATATCTTTTAACATTAGCGCTGAAATCCGGTACGCTCAGACAAGCCTCTTTTTCCGATATGATACTGCCGGATGCGGCTATAATTTCCGGATTGATAAGGGCCTGGAATTCTTTTTTCCCGGCATTTTCTCCGTCAAAATGATCTTCTTCACATCCTGCATCTGGATTGTAAACGATGATTCTCTTATCACTTCTTACCTGGGGTGCTGCAAGTCCTACACCAGGAGCCTCATACATGGTTTCACCCATGTCTTCAATTAGTTTTAAAATTGTTTCATCAATATTTTCAACTGGTTTTGCTTTCTCCCTGAGGAAAAGATCAGGATATTGAACGATGTTTAATATTGTCATAATAAATCCAAATAAAATTTTACATGAAAGTCTCGATAAGAGCTTGTTTTTAAAAAGACTTTCACTTTTCAATTGTGGCGGTGAACCGCCATGTTTATTATATTTCAGCTAAAATTTTTTCAGCAGTTTTAATGTCGGAGTGGATCTGGGCAGACAGCTCTGCAATACCTGAAAATTTCTTTTCATCCCTCAGGCGCTTGATCATGTTTACCCTGAGTCTTGTACCATAAATATTTTCCGAAAAATCAAGTATATGAACCTCAATGGTAAACAGGTGATCATCAAATGTGGGACTGTAACCTATGTTTGCCACACCATTAAAATGACCATGAATTGTCTCTACGGTAACCGCGTAAACTCCCATTTTAGGACAAAGTTCATCATGGAGTTTAATGTTGGCTGTCGGGAAGCCCAGTTGGCTGCCCCCGCGCTCCCGGCCCTTCACGACTTTACCCCTGATTTGATAATACCTGCCTAAAAACGGATATGTTTCATCCACTCTTCCTTCCATTACAAGCTCCCGGATCAAGGTACTGCTGATTCGCTGTGAACCTGTTCCAGGAACATTTACCCATTCCGGTACAATAACGTCAAACCCACAGGCTTTTCCCTTTTCTCTAAGAAATGAAACATCTCCCTGCCTGTTTTTTCCAAAGGAGTAATCAGGACCAATTACAATTGCCTTCATGCCGACTTTTTCCATAAGAAGATTAACGACAAATTCTTCGGCAGAAATGGATGCAAACTCCTTTGTAAAGGGAATGGTAACAAGATTGTCAAGCCCTGCTGCAGTAATCAGCTCAACTTTCTGATCCCTCCGGGTGATCAAAGGGGGGCCGTTGTTTTCAAGAGCCCTCAATGGATGTGGCTCAAAGGTAATAGCAACAGATGTGCCGTTTATCTTTTCCGAAGTTTCAAGGACTTTTTTGAAAAGGGCCTGGTGGCCCATGTGCACCCCATCAAAATTTCCTATGGTAACCACCGCGTTTTTAAAGGGCTTTTCAATTTTATTAATATCTTCTATCAGTTCCATAACAACCTTTTTAAATTTAATAATAATGGGCTTGACAAAGCCTCCGAACACGTATATATAGACCACTTATTAGTTCAAAGCAATCCTTTTTATGGATTGTCCTTTTAACGTGTTTTATCTGAAGATTCAATCTAAGGTATTGGGCATGTTAAAAGCTTGGATAAATACAAAAAGCCGAAGTGGCGGAATTGGTAGACGCGCTAGTTTCAGGGACTAGTGGTCGCATGATCGTGGGAGTTCGAGTCTCCCCTTCGGCACCATAGAAAAATCAAGGGTTTAGAGAAAATTGACCAATTCTCTAAACCCTTTTTTATTTGAATTTGGCAAAACTTTTTTTAAAACGCCCTGTAAATATTAGGCTTTTCCTACCTAACTCCGCCTGAATATTTTTCTTCAGTTAGCTTAATTATCCTAACCCATCAGATATAAAAAGCCTGTAAAGCGCTTGAGTACCATCATTTCCAAAACCCATGGATATAAGTTTGTCATAAAGCTTTTTAGCAAGGGCAAGCCCTGGAGTATCAAGTCCCATGGCCTTTGCAGATTCCAGGGCAATATCCATATCCTTGATAAAATGCTTTACATAAAAACCAGGTTTAAAATCTCCTTCAATGATGCGTGTGCCAAGATTATTTAGAGACCAGCTCTGGGCAGCGCCTCCGCCGATGCTTTTGAGTACATTTTCCAGGTTAAGACCCGCTTTTTTTGAATAAGCCAGGGATTCGCACATGGCAACCATGCCCGCGGCAATGGCTATCTGATTGGCCATCTTTGTATGCTGTCCGCACCCTGCGCCACCCTGAAGCTGAATATTCTTACCCATAATTTCAAAAATCGGCATCATTTCATCAAAAACCGATTTATCTCCACCAACCATGATGGAAAGAGCTGCATTTCTGGCACCGATATCTCCTCCAGACACCGGAGCATCAAGACATCTGATGGAGCGGGCCCCTGCCTCTTTATATATCTTTTGTGCAAGCTTTGGGCTTGAGGTCGTCATGTCAATCACCGTCGAGCCAGGCACCGCGTTGTCCAGTATACCTCCCTGTTCAAGGTAAACCTGCTTCACATCCGCAGGGTAACCCAGCATGGTGATGATCACGTTGCACTTTTCTGCAATATCTTTAATGGTCTTTTCCCAAATAGCTCCTGCCCCGCATATTTTTTCCGCCTTTGACCTGGTGCGTGTAAAAACATGCAAAGGATAGCCTTTGTTCATAATATGCCCAGCCATGCTGGTGCCCATAACCCCCATGCCGATAAATCCTATTGCCGTATTATTTTGTGCAAGTGCCATGAAAATCTCCATTAAAAGTCAAAAATAGGCCATTTGTCTAAACTAATCATCTAAAACACATTCCCCTCTGAAATATTTCCACACCTCGCACTCTTTTCCATTTTCAGGGTTCACGCAAAATGATTCAACCGGTACCCCGTTTTTAATAACAGGTACAAGTTTATAACCATCATTTACACATTTTACTGCCGCAGGATTGGCCATTGCAGGACGGTCTTGCTGTTTATTAATTACAACTTTGTCTTGGGTGAAATTATTCTGGCTGCTGGAACAAGAAATAATTACGACAAAACCCAATGCCATAAAAAAACGGAAAAACCGCTTCCAGTTCCATCTTTCAAACATATCCCTTATCATAAACATGATCATTTCTCCGTTTACAGGAATGCAGGATTCAAACAGCCCACTTATATTTATCGGGCTCGATTTTGACCATTATTTGCAGGGGCAAACCACCGTGGCTGCCCAGTGAAGGGTACCCACAATGGGGTACCCCTACAATGGCCTGTGTTAAAACCATTCCCTATTTATCATTGCATGAGATATTTTTTAATATTGGGAAAAATCAACTTAGCCTTTGAAGACATGGATTTTGATGGTGAGCATTCGCCCTCTCCCACCTGGGGGGGCTGAATATCCATATCTGCCCCGGTCATACGAATGCTCCCGTTGATGCTTTTGGAAATTTTTACCTTTTTCCATACCAGATCCTTTGAGGGCAGGGTTCTGCCGTTGTAAGCCTCCAGGGTTAAATCATTACCATCATCCTCAATATTGTCAGATGACTTGTCCGATCCTGACCTGTAATAAGAATTTCTGATGGGTATTGTCCCAAAACTATATGAACCGTTGTTTATCTCATTGCTCTCTGCTACTGCATTTAAATCATCGACCCACAATGCCATGTAATAGGTTCCTGATGGTACTGGATTTCCCCACATATCATTATAAATATTGAAGTATTCAGGATTTGACCAATCTCTGTATAATACATAACCAGCAGGAAGTTCCTGTCCTGTTTCATAGAACAGATATATTTCATTCCCATTCCCAGGCCTCTTGTCTATGTCCAGAATAAGATTCACATACCAGTCCGAATTCGTCACTGCTGATGCACCATCATTTTTGACCTCATAGGTAAGGAACCAGTTACCGTAATTGTCCCATGGTGCAGCATACCAGGAATATACGGTCAGATCCGGGGATGAGTTTTCGATTGAAATGGTATTGGCTCCCAGGGAGACGTTATCATTCTCATTGGACTCTTTGAGTATATTCATGTCATCCACCAGGAGAGCCATGTAATAGGTGCCGGATTCTACTTCATCAGGAAAATTAAATCTAATGGCGTGGGCATCATCCCTGTAAACATATTCTCCTGGATTCAGGTCATATTGAATAGGTTCATAAACAACCAGATAGTCATTGAAGTTGATGTCTTGATTGGTTGAAAGTACGAAAGCAATATTGGCACCCTTTGGAGCAATAGCTGAACCTGTATTGTCTACTCTGTAGGTAAGGAAGCCTGAACCACCGGGGCGGGGATCATATTTCGCATCCCAGGATGACGGGGTTAGATTGGGCAGTGAAGTATAATCCGGTTCCGGCTCGGTAGGTTCCTCATCATCTACAGGTTCCGATGAATTTTCCGCATCTTCAAGCACATAAGCTTGAGACAGAACAGGACCATCATTTGAAACAAAATCATAGGGCATCCAGAAATATCCACTGTCGCCCCAAGTTTGGCCCCAGGAGTTAATAACCTTGAATGCGCCGCCGTACTTGTCATCATCATATCCTACTATGGTTATTGCATGTCCTCCAAGACTGCTGCCCGTTGCAGTATTATACACGGAATCAGCCCCCTTGAGATTTAACATGTCATTATAAACCGCTATGCCGCCTACCACGGGTTTTCTGTTGGCAATGGCGGCCTTGATCTGGGATGTATCATTAAGCCTAGCCCAGCTTTTGGCCTTGTAATTGGCCGCTTCTGCCTTGGCCTGGCTGGAGGGTTGAATACGATAATCGCTGTCTGAATAAGGCATTGTGGAAAGGGTGGCAACACCATGGTCCACGGCTAGCTGCAATGCTTCATGGATATAGGATCCCTGATCCTGGCCATAGTTAATCTGATTATAGAGGAATGCCGGGCTGAACAGATGATCAGGCGTATTCAATGACCAGCCGATCTCAACTTTTTCCTGGTAGGATTTAAGAGCGTAAGCTGTGGCCCAGCCCACACAACTTTGCTGATTTCCCTGATCTCCCGGATTGGGAAAATTGGAGCTTAAATCCATGGATGTGGGCTGGGTTGGCTGCTCTCCCATGGCTCCCAGGAGATCACTGCTTAAATAGCTTAGGCGGAAGGTGGAATATGTTTCAGGATCAACATCGTTTCTTCCCGTATTTTTCTCATCATCCGACAGATAATTGACCTGAACCGTAACCGTTGCATTATCACTGAAAAGCCTGCCGTCCGTTACTCTGTATGAGATGGTAAATATGTCATTTCCAAAAGGTTCATGGGTGATATAAAGCATTCCGCTCATCGGGTTGATATAGGCAGCCGAATAACCTTCAGAAGTGTAAGGAGATACCAGCTCATATGTGATAACATCGCCATCTGGATCACTGGCGGAAAGCTGTTTTGTAAAATAAGGCACCGATGAGTCAACACTCATGGTAAAGGAGCTTGCCATAGGTTTCTGGTTACCTCCGGTATCTGCCGGGGTTACCTGGGTAAGCTGCCAATAATTATTTGCTGGATCATATTTCAAATAAATGGAATACTCACCGCCCATGAAGGACAGGCACGAAACACTGACATTATAACTTGTGTCAACAGATGCGCATGAACTCACAACCGTGTTAAAATTAAGCCCGCTCAGAGTATAAAAAACCCCGGTGTTCTGGGATGCAGGCGGATAATATCGATCAAACTGAACCGAAATACCAACCCCGGAAAACTGCGCACAGGGAATGTTGATATCTAAATCCACATTGTCGGTCACCGTTGCACAATCTGCCATCAACAGAGATGGAAAAATCAACAGTATCACAAAAAACGTAAACAATATTTTTTTCATAATTTATTCCTCCTTGTAAAACATTATAAAAATCAGGAATACTCCTGCTTTCTATTGGCTTCCTATAAGGCATTTTTAACGCCCTATGGCCAATTTAAAATGCTGAATTTTAATAAAAAGTCTATTGTTTAACAATTTCAATGCTTTTAATCGAAAAAACTATAGCCAAGCCCACGACATCATAGATTGACAATTTTAGTGAACATCGCCCATTCAAATCCATTATACCGCATCGCAAATTTTCAGGCTTTACAAATTATTTACCCACAATATGGGCAAGCCACATGGTCAGTGGTGGATAAAATGATATAATCATGAGATCAATGATCAATATGCCTAAAAAAGGCAGAACCCTTTGACTTACCGCCCCCAGGGTATCCTTTGAGATTGAGCTTGACACGATAAGACAGATTCCCATGGGCGGGGTAAGCATCCCTATGGACAGGTTAGTGACAACAATGACGCCTAGCTGAACCATGTCAATTCCAAGGGATGGGAGCATGGAGGTTATCATGGGTACGAGGAGGATAAGAGAAGCAGTGGTCTCAACAAAGGTTCCAGCAATGAGCAGCACCATATTAATCAATATGAGCAAAAAGGCTGGATTATCAGTCATGCCAAGCAGGGAACCTGCAAGGATAGCCGGGATGTCTTCCATGGCGGCTATCCAACTGAAAACCGATGCGGTGGAAATGATAAACATAACTATGGACGATGTCACTGAACCATCCCTGAAAAGCTGGAACAGATCTTTAAATTCAATTTTCCTGTAAATCACCATGGAAACAAACAGGGCATAGGCAACGGCAACGGCGGCTGATTCCGTTGCGGTAAAAACACCGGTTAAAATTCCTCCCAGGATGATAATCGGCGCACCAAGTGCAAGAAATGCCCTTTTAAAGGTGTATAAAATATTTGAAATCGAAAATTTTGTCTCAGGAGAATAACCCTTTTTCCAGGATATGAAGGTGGAGATGGAGATAAGGGAAACGGCAATGAGGAGTCCCGGCAAAATACCTGCGGCAAACAATTGTCCTATGGACGCACCTGTCAAAAAACCGAAAATTATCATGGGTATGGACGGAGGAATTATTACCCCCAATGACCCGCCCGAGGCCTGGACTGCAGCCGCAAAATCAGAGTCATACCCGGATCGCTTCATGGCCGGTATCAGCACCGCACCCACTGCTGCGGTATCGGCTGCCGCAGAGCCTGAAATGCCTGCAAAGAACATGGCAGACACGATGGTAACAGCGGCCAGGCCCCCGGGCAGCCAGCCGGCCAGGGCATTGGCAAAATCTATGAGGCGCCTGCTGATGTCACCCTTTTCCATAATTACACCTGCATACATGAACAGAGGGACTGCCATCAGATGAAATGAATCCGTGCCGCTGACCATGCGCTGGATGACCATCATCAGGGAAAACTCCCCCTGGACAATTATGGTTACAAGGGATGCAAGACCAATGGCAATGGCAATGGGGGTGTTCAAAATAAAGAAAAAAAACAGGGAGAGTATCAGCAGTTCAGCCATCATTTAAGTGCCCCCTGTTTTTTTTATTTCAAGCAAAAGAAAGTACATCCCGTGGATGAAAAAGATTGCCCCGCTCACAGGAACAATGGCCATGATGAGCCATTTCGGCAAAGACAGAGCAGGGGAAATCTGAAGCCTCACAAAATACGCAAATGCCGCGCCTTTAAGCACCATGATGCCGAACAGAGCAAGGGAGAGAAGATGGACAAGTATGGCAGAACGCCTTCTCCATGCATATGGCATGCGGATGTAAAAAAAATCCACGCCTGGATGCAGGCCCTGGCGATAGGCCACCGAGGCACCAAGAAATGTGAGCCATACAAGAAGATACCTTGCCAGCTCTTCTGACCAGAACAGGGAGGCGTTGAGAACATACCGGGCAAAGACCTGGGCTACAACGATAATCGTCATGGCCAGCCCGAATATAAAAATGGAATACTCCACCTTATTGTTTATCCATCCACTCAGTCTATCAAACATAGTCATTATTTTGTGGCTTCAAGCATTTTTACGAGCAGGGCATTAACCCTGGACTCCTTAAAAAGCTCCATATTCTTAAGATCTGCGACCTTGGCACGAAAGGCATTTACATCAGGCGAAAATTCTATTTCCATACCTTTTTCCTTAAGAAGTTTAAGCCTGTCCGAGTCCTTGGCCCTGTTGTCTGCCCGCTGGAACAAGGCGGCATCGTGCATGGTTTTTGCTAACAGTTTCTTTGTATCTGCATCAAGAGTATTCCACCATTTAAGGCTGGCAACGTCAATGTGGGGTGAATAAACATGACGGGTCATGGTCATGTATTTTTGAATCTCATAGAACTTATAAACCTCCATTACCCAAAGGGGATTTTCCTGGCCGTCGATAACTCCTTGCTCCAGTTCCGTATAGATGGGCCAGGGCATGGGCGTGGGATTCGCCCCCAGGGACTGCCATATGGTCTTGTGCAGAGGCGATGCCATTACTCTGATCTTAAGTCCCTTGATATCATCTGGAGTCTTAACAGCATTTTTGTTGTTGGTAAGATTCCTGAACCCGTTTTCAGAAAAACAAAGGCCCTTAAAACCTGTGGTTTCAAGGCTTTTCAATATTTCCATGCCGAGGGGTCCGTCAAGTATTTCATCGGCCTGGGCATTATCTTTGAATAAAAACGGATAGTTGATAACCCGGACAATGGGATCAAAGGTGTCAAAGGGGCCGCCTGTGATTATTCCCATCTCAACGGTTCCCATCTGTATCTGCTGCAGAATTTCCGTTTCATTTCCAAGGGAGGCAGAATGGTAAACCTTGACATTTATCTTACCTGAAGAGCGCTGTTCGATTAAGTCCTTGAATTTTTCCGCCACAATATTCTGGGCAGAACCTGGTTTGGTGACTACGGCCAGTTTAATTTTCATGGCAGCCACAGTATTTGATGTCCAAAGAAAAACAAAGAATAAAGAGAACAGGCATAGTAATTTTTTCATTGAAACGACCTCCTTGGGGAATAAAATTTTAGTATTTAACAGGGTCGCCCTCAGGAGGCTACCCTATAAAAACAGTTCCCAAATTATAATTTAACAAGATAGTAATAATCAACTATTTTATTTTTACCTGGTGAATCCTCCCTGCAAAGATCAGTTTACACAAATTTTTTTCCAATATCCTAAAATCCACATAGACAAATTTAGCTCCAATGGTATAGGACCTGTCTATACAGATTTCTTTTCCAATATCTTAAAATCCCTGTCAACCTGGGCCTGGATTTCCTTCCAGTCATCAAGAGTCAAATGCTTGAAACGGGACTGTATCTTGAGGTAGGCCTCTATGGGTGTATCTCCCCTCTCATTCAAATTGTAGTCTGTACCATTTTCCACCTCGTACAGGGGAAAGGTGTTGGTGCGGGTGGCAAGGCGGGCAATCTTGACGGCGTACTCTGAAGGAGCACCCCATCCCGTGGTACATGTTGCATAAACATGGATAAAACGGGTGCCGCCCTTCATGTCTTTTGCCTTTTTGAATTTCCTGACCAGATCTTCCGGATAGGCGATATTAGCGCTGGCTGCATAGGGAATGCCGTGGGCTGCCATGATCTCGATGATATTCTTTTTCCTGGTTTTTTTCCATCCTTTACCCGGGGTTGTGGTGGTACGGGTTCCATAGGGTGTGGATGAGCTGCGCTGAACCCCTGTATTCATGTAGGCTTCATTATCGTAGCACACAAAAATAATATCATCATTTCGCTCCGCAGCACCTGACAGGGCCTGAATTCCTATGTCAAAGGTGCCGCCGTCCCCTGCCCAGGCAACAACGGTTGTTTTTGTATCCCCCTTCATATCAAGACCTGCCCGGACTCCGCTCGCGGTCACGGCAGCCGTGGGAAAGGCGGTATGAAGTATGGGCACCTTAAGGGATGACATGGGATAGGGGCCTGCAATGATGGCCCAGCAGCATGCCGGAATAATCAGGATAGTATCCTGTCCCAGGGCCTTTAGGGCCAGGTTCATGGCAATGCTGGCGCCGCACCCGGGGCAGCTCATGTTTCCTGGTTCTGCAAAGTCAATATCTGGTACATTTAATTGAAGCATATATTTCAACTCCTGCTGCTTTTTAGAACTTTGTTAGACTGTTTTATAACTATTTTATATTATAGAGTATATCAGGGTTCAATATAAAAAAATATTTATAATAAATTCAACGGGTCATATTGCAATTTAACAAAGTGGAATTTTACAGTCTTTATTTATTTTAATCTTCATAGGGATTCAGGCCGAGCCATTCACAGTCAGAAGTAGGAATATCCCTGTCCCTGGTATTCATATATATCTCTGAAATGGTGTCCGTGGTTATATCCCGTCCCCCAAGTCCCGCGATGTAATTGAACACCACGGGCCCGTCTGAAAGGGGCTGCAGAGCGCTTCTGATCTCCTGGGCAAAGATGCCGCCGGATCCAAATGAAAAATTCCTGTCAAGCACCGCCACCTTCCGGGCATTCTTTAAGGCATTCCTGATACGCTCTCCTGGAAAGGGCCTGAACATCTTAATCTTGAGAATACCGAATTTTTCACCCTGTTTTTCCATATCCATTTGTACCTGCCGGGCCGTGCTGGTGGCGGAGCCGGATGTTACAAGCACGATGTCGGTACCATCACAGCTGATCTCTTCGATGATACCATAGCGGCGGTGAAATACCGAATAAAATTCATCTTCCACATCATCATAGATAGTGGATGTGTGCATCATGGCCTTGTGTATACTCTCCCGCATCTCCATGTAGGCATTGGGCGGAGCCATCTGGAACAGGGCAAAGGGATTTTCAGGATCAAGGGCGATCCTGGGTTCAAAAGGAGGTAGAAATTCATCCACATCAGACTGATCAGGAATCAGAACAGGCTCAAAGGTATGGGATACAAAAAAAGCATCAATAACCACCATTACAGGAAGGTTGACAAGCTCTGCCAGCCGGAAGGCAAATATGGTCGTATCCATGGCCTCCTGGCCGTTTTCACAGTAAAGCTGTATCCATCCCGTATCCCGCTGGGCAAGGGAATCACTCTGATCCATCCAGATATTCCACCCTGGACCCAGAGCCCGGTTTACCTCTCCAAGGACAATGGGGAGCCTTGCCCCCGATGCCCAGTGGAGCATCTCGTGCATGAGGGCAAGGCCGTGGGAAGAGGTTGCGGTAAAGGTTCTGACACCTGTGCTTGCAGCGCCTACAACCGCGGCCATGGCGGAGTGTTCGCTTTCCACTGGAATGAACCTGGCATCCATCTCACCGCTTGCACAATATTCAGATATGGCCTCGATGATGTGGGTCTGGGGTGTTATTGGATACCCTGATACCACCTTTACCCTGGAAAGCTTGACCGCCTCTGATATGGCATGGCTGCCTTCGATAACCTGCTTCATTTTTCCTCCTCCATGGTTATAGCGCTTCTGGGACACTCAACGGAACATACCCCGCACCCCTTGCAATAATCAAGATCAATGATTTTTTTTCCATCCTTTCTTGTGATGGAATTTTCCGGACAGAAAATCCGGCAGTTATCACATTCATTGCAGAAACCGCACTGGTAACATCGTGCAGCCTCTTTAACCGCCTCGTCCTCTGCAAAGGTCTTTTCAACCTCGTCAAAGGATGTAATCGAAGTTTCAAGAGGATCATGCAGGGGCTCAATCCTTGGCGCAGAGGTAAAATAATCCCTGTTGATTTCCGTATCCTTTACCACATGGTTTGAACGGTCTGCCTTACCAAGAAGATGGGCCTCTAAGGAAAGGGCAGAGCCGCTGCCCACCCGGCAGGCATCCACTGCGGTTTTGATCCCGTCAATGCCTTTATCAAAAAAGGCTGAAAGGGCAATGGCCGCCTCCTTTCCCGATGCAATGGCATGGGTGACGCTCTGGGTCTTGTTTACGCAGTCTCCTCCGTACATAATAGGGATATTCTGAAAATCGATTTTTAGATTATTCAGGGACATGCCTTTAACCTGATCTCCCTGTATCTGGTCTACCGAATTCTGAACTCCCGGGTTCCAGGATTCATGAAGGGCGGCACCGATGCCGGAATATATTTCCACAAACGTCATGGTTTCCCGGTCTTGTTCTGACGGGATTACCCTGGCTCTTCCATCCTCCCCGGATTCCATTGGCTGCATGGGCTGAACCGTCAGGCTGAGGTTCTCCCCCTGCCTTTCAATCATAACAGGCGATCTAAGCTCTAATATCTCTATTTCTTCCCTCTCGGCAGCATCGATCTCCTCTTCAAAGGCCGGCATATCCTGTTTGCGCCTTCTATAGACAATAACAGGATCAGCTCCGAGGCGTTTCACGGTTCTTGCCACATCAATGGCTGTATTTCCCCCTCCAATCACAGCAACCCTGCCTTTTTTTACAGGGGAGTCATTTTGCTGAACTTCCATCAGGAGTTCAAGGCCCTGGGCAGCATATTCTTCTCCCTCTATGCCCATGGTCAGGGGCAGGGAAAGTCCAGGGCTTATAAAAAGCCCGTCATGGTGCTGGTGTGCCGATTCAATGCAGGCAGCATCTAAGCATTGATTAAAATGAATGCGGGCTCCCATTTTTATGATTCTGTCAATCTCATGATTTAGAACAGATTTAGGCAGCCTGTAGGAGGGAATCCCCCACTGCATAACCCCTCCGGGCCTGTCCGTGGCTTCAAATATCTCACAGGCAAAACCAAGGATGGACAGAAAATAGGCTGCCGATAAACCGGCAGGGCCTGCTCCAAGGATGGCGACACTTTTGCCGTTAGCCTGTAAGGGTTTAATGTTGGATTTAAAGTTTTCTGCAAGGGCCATATCCCCGATGAAGCGCTCTAAGCACCGGATTGATAAGGGCTGATCCTGGGAACTTCGATTGCAGGCCGTCTCACAGGTGTGGAAACAAACCCGGCCGCAGGTGGCAGGAAATGGGTTTTCCATCATCAATGCCCTGAATGCCCTGGTGAATTCACCCCGGGATACGTGCATTTCAATTTTCGGTATATTATTGCCTGCTGGGCAGGCAGCACTGCAAGGTGCTGTTTTATTCTCATAAACAGGGCGGGCAAAGCGCCAGGAACCGGTTTTATTGATCCTCGAACTTTTATTTGATTTTGAGATATATAGAGATACGTTGTTTTTCAGTCTGCCCGGCTTTGGTATCTTTTTCACAACTGCCTGGGATTCCATTGTTCCTCCATGGTTCTTTCACTGTTCTCATGTTCTTCTTGTAATAGTTATTTTTATATGAAAGTCTTTGTAAAGGATTGTTTTTTAAAGACTTTCAATCTTCGTTGTGGCCGGGTAAAAAATATGCTCCGGCCATGCCGGTTTATATGAAAGTCTCCGTAAAGGATTGTTTTTTAAAGACTTTCAATCTTTGTTGTGGCCGGGTAAAAAATATGCTCCGGCCATGCCGGTTATATCGATTTTTCGACATCTTTAATGCCGCCTTAAAATCAGCTTAAAACTTTATCCAAAAACTTTAAAGAATCATAGGCTTCCCTTGCGGCATCAACATTCTGCTCCTGTTTTACCGGAACCTCTTTTAAGATGGCCTTTTCAATATATTTAAAATCAGGCATCTCCATCATCCTTGAAAATGCGCCTAACATGGCTGTGTTGATGATGGGGCGGGTTTTGCTGCCCAGACCATGTTTAAGAGATATGGCGGCCGCGTCCACCAGCGCTATGTTGAAGCCTTTGAATTTTTCCATGTTTTCCGGCGGTTTTGATGCGTTGACAAGTATCATTGCATCTTTTTTCAAGCCCTTGGTGACATCAATGCTTGTCATTAACTTATTGTCCATTATTATAAGATGATCCGGAGTATAAAGGTTACTTCGGATCAGTATATCGTCTTTGGAGATTCTCAGGAAAGCCTCCACCGGGGCCCCCCTGCGCTCAACCCCGAACAGGGGAAAGGTCTGTACATGGTATCCTGAATCAAAAAAAGCCTTGGCCAGAGTAATGGAGGCCAGCACTGTGCCCTGCCCTCCCCGGCCGTGGAAACGTATTTCAAGCATATTATTTTTTACCTCTTTTTTAATGACTGCAACCGCCGTCAATTCCATGGCCGCCGCAGGTCTGCATCTGCGTAAATTCTGCCAGACGCTGGGATTGTAAGAGTGCTAAGTTGTGTTTTACGCTTCCCTCTGAGGCACGAAAGACCTTGACTCCTGAATCCGTGAGTTTTTTCAATGCCCCTTTTCCAATCCCGCCGACCACAACAGCTTGGGGCAAAAGCCCGTCCATGGCCTTCATAGGCCGGCATTGACCGTGATCATGGTCTTTATCTTTATTGGGAATCACCTGGTACTCATTGGTTTCCGTGTCCACCAGTACAAAAAAAGGTGCAGAACCAAAGTGATTGTAAACAGATCCGGTAAGACCAAGATCGCTGTTGGAAGGGAAAACAACTTGCATTATATATACTCCTCATTATTTTTCATATTTATTAACTATATTGCTTGCTGAAACCCCTAATTATAAATATAAAATCCGAAAATGTATAGGGCTTATTCATGTAGAACATAAAACAAGAGGATTCTCCCTGCCCTGGGTACCCAAAAAATTCTTTATGAGAATATCACCCTTTTCCGTCATAAAGCTTTCCGGATGAAACTGTACCCCAAAAACAGGAAATCCCTTGAGTTGAAGCCCCATTGGAATACCCAGGCTGTTCCAGGCCGTGATTTCAAGTTCATGTGATTCGGGCTTGACGATCAATGAATGGTAACGTGCCGCGGCAAAAGGGCTTGGCATCCCGTGAAAAATGCCTCCGGCATTGTGCAAAACCATGTCTGTCTTTCCATGCACCGGCAATGGAGCCCTTATGGTGGTGCCGCCGAAAACCTCATTCAGGCACTGCATTCCAAGGCATACGCCCAATATAGGGATACGCGCATGAAAATGCCGAATAATTTCATTTGAAATGCCGGCATGGGAGGGGTCCCTGGGGCCCGGGCTGACCAGGATGTAGTCAGGAGACAGTTTTTCCGCCTCTTGTATGGTAATTTTATCCGCCCTTTTCACGATGATGTTCAGTTCATAGCCGATGAACATCTGTACCAGATTATAGGTAAAAGAATCATAATTATCAATAACAAGAAGCTTTGGCCTTTTACGGTTTAAAATGCCTTTATGGGCCCCATGTTCCGGCTTGATTACTTCATTCATCTGTTCTCCTGTTGACAATAGGCCGGTAAAGGGTACCCGCAGCGGGGTACCCCTGCAATGGCCGGTGTTATACTGTACACCCTCATAACTTGAACTTTTCAAAACGCTCATTTGGCCCTGATTCTGGGAAAAAGATTCCTCTAAAAAGCTCAATCTTTACCGGTGAGGAATATAAAACCATTCCCGAAGTTTCCATAGATATTTCTACATCATAAAATATGGATCCACATCAATACTGACCTTGACATCCCGGTTCTGAAATGTTCTTTTATCTTTTTTCATATCCTGAACCATCATGTTCAAAAGAGCTGCAGAAGGGCTTTTCAGCAGCACCTGCCAGCGATAACGCATGGATATCTTGGGAATTCCCGCCTCAATGGGCCCAAGCATCTCGACAAGGTGGGCTGTTTCCTTATGGATGTCAATAAGCCCCTTGCATATCCCGCCCGTCATCATGGCATGGGCCTTTACCTTTTCCATGTCTTTACCGGAAATCTTTAGCTGGATTATCCTTGCAAAGGGTGGATAAGACAATGCCTTTCTAAAAGGTATCTCCTTGTTGTAAAACTCCATGAAGTCCTGGTTTCTTGACGCCTCTATGCTGAAATGATCGGGGTTGTAGGTCTGCATGATAACCTTGCCCGGCTGATCCCCCCTGCCTGCCCTGCCCGCAACCTGGGCAAGTATCTGAAAGGTGCGCTCTCCGGAACGAAAATCCGGAAAATTGAGGGACATGTCCGCACAGATTACCCCGACAAGGGTAATGGATGGAAAGTCATGACCTTTGGCCAGCATCTGGGTGCCAACGATGATATCCACTGTATGGTTTTTCACCTTTTTCAATATCTGTACTGTGGCCCCTTTTTTGCCGCCCGTATCCTGATCCAGCCTTGCCACCCTTGCATGGGGAAACATGGTTTTGAGCATGGCTTCGATCTTTTCCGTGCCAAACCCGAGGTGTTGTATTCCACAATTACCGCATTTGGGGCACTTCATGTTTGAGGGAGCAGCATATCCGCAAAGGTGGCACAACAACTGATCTGCTGCCTTATGCAGAGTCATGGTAATGTCGCAGAACCTGCATTTTATTGTTTCACCACAGGATTTACACACGGGAAAGGTGGCAAACCCCCGGCGGTTTAGAAATATAAGCGCCTGATTGCCCCGGGCCAGGCAGGCACCGATTTCTTTTGAGAGTTCCGGGGTTATGATTTTATCCATACCCCTGAAATCCTTGTATTTCTTTAAATCAACCAGGGTAATTTCCGGCAAAGGCCTTTTATTTACCCGCTGCTTTAGCTGAAGCTCCTGAAATCTCCCCTGGCAGGCGTTGTAACAGGTCTGGACTGACGGGGTAGCAGAACCAAGGATTACGGAAATATTATTGAACCTTGCCCGGACAACGGCCATATCCCGCGCGTTATACCTGAAAGTTGACTCCTGTTTGTAGGAAGTGTCATGCTCTTCATCCACGATGATGATACCAGGATTGTCCAAAGGCGCGAATATGGCTGATCTTGCCCCGATTACAATGGAAATCTCCTGGTTCATGATGCGTTTCCACTGATCCAGCTTCTCTCCGCTTGACAACCCGCTGTGAATTACTGCAATCTTGTCGCCGAATCTTGCCCTGAAACGCCTTTCCGTCTGGGATATCAGGGATATTTCAGGCACCAGCACAATGGCCCCCATATTTCTTTCAACAGCTTCGAAAACAAGGCGCATGTAAACTTCCGTCTTGCCGCTGCCTGTTACTCCGGAAAGAAGATAACGCTTGAATCCCAGATTAAAATGCTCCTTTACCTCTGAGACGACCCCCTCCTGCTCATCGGTTAGCCTGGGGGGCACATCAGGGTCAACCGCTTCCCCGAAGGGATCGCGAAAAACCTGTTTTTCAAAGACTTCAATATGGCCGGATTCCTTGAGGAACTTGATAAGCCTTGGAGCAGAGGGAATCTCCTTTCTTAAAACCCTCAAAGAAATTTCTTTATGCCCGTGAAGAGTGTTAAGTATTTCTCTGCGCTTGGCAGATAGACCATGTTCCGGGGGAGAAAGGGGGGATAAGCGGATAAACTTCTCCATTTTCATCCTGGTCTGGTCCTTCTTCAGCTTAGATGTGACCTCAATCAAGCCGTTTAAGGCCATTTTTTTTATCAAAGCGTGACTTCCAGAGAGTCCCGGCTGCCTGGTAATGGTTTTTGAAGGCACCTCGCTTCCCTCGGGCAGGAGGGCCATTATCCTGGATTCCCCCGGAGTCAGACGACCCTGCCGCCAGGCTGTTATTCCCTTTTTAAGACCAGATAACATGGATACATCGTAACTGTTTAATCCAACGGGCAGAGCAGCCTTGATTACCTCCCCCGGGGGGTGGAGATAATACCTTGATATCCATCTGAAAAAGGGTATCATGGATGCTGGAAAAAGGGGCCCGTCATCTAAAAGGTCTATAATTTTTTTTGCTTGATAACCCCTGCTGTCCGGTATTTCAGCCAGAATATAAGCCGTAACCCTCCGCCGTCCAAAGGGAACAAGCACCCTCATGCCTGGAAGGGCACCGGCCTTCAAATGATCCGGTATCTCATAGGTATATGTATTATCAACGGGAAGTGCCACAGCAACCTCCACATAGGCTTTATTTTCCATGTTTCCCTTTCACCACAAAAAAGGAAAAATATCAATAGAACACTTATTTTTCTTGACCTGCCGGAGCATTTTTCATAGGTTGAAAAAATTTGTTTAAACACCTGTCAGTAAACTATCCTGCCCTTATTTTTACCAGGCTTACCTGAATTAAGGGTTGGTGTCCCAAATCAGTTAATCCGCTTATGATGAGGACTTCCTGATAGGGCCTCAATAATCGTCCACTGTTTTGGGACAGGGCAGGGGTAGGAACTTTTACGCCTTCATTATCAATAAGTTAAGGAGAATAGCATGCCAGTATACGTAGAGGATCACCCCCTGATCAGACATAAATTAGGCCTGATGCGGGCAAAAGATATTTCAACAAAGGATTTCAGGGATTTGTCTTCTGAAGTAGCCCGGCTTTTAACCTATGAGGCCACCCAGGATCTTGAAACGGAAACCAGGACCATTGAAGGATGGGCAGGCCCTGTTGAAGTGGAGAGGATTAAAGGAAAAAAAATTACCATAGTGCCGATTCTAAGGGCGGGACTCGGCATGATGGACGGAGTTATAGATCTCATTCCTTCGGCAAAGGTCAGTGTCGTTGGTTTTTACCGTAATGAAGAAACTCTTCAGCCGGTTCAGTATTATGTAAAAACAGCAAGCAAAATGGATAAGAGAACCGCCCTTATCCTGGATCCCATGCTGGCCACCGGTGGTACCCTTATCGCTACCATTGATCTTTTAAAGGAAGCTGGATGTACTAATATCAAGGGTCTTTTCCTTGTGGCCGCACCAGAAGGCATCCGAAATCTTCAAGAAAAACATCCGGATGTGGATATCTATGTAGCCTCCATCGATGCACGGCTAAATGAGGTGGGCTACATTCTTCCGGGGCTCGGGGATGCCGGAGATAAGATATTCGGCACAAAATAGCAAGACAACTTACATCGCTGAATATCACCCCCAAAAAAAATGAAGATACCACCGAGATTATTCCAGGAGAAAAAATGTCTGAACACACTGTTTCATCAACGGATTATAATTTTAAACTAAAAGATTCACTGTTGGGGGCCCAGATGCTCTTTGTCGCATTTGGCGCCCTGGTATTGGTTCCGCTGCTAACGGGCCTAAATCCCAATGTAGCCCTTTTTACGGCAGGGGCAGGCACCCTGATATTTCAGGTTATCACCCGGGGCAAAATCCCCATTTTTCTGGCTTCCTCCTTTGCCTTTTTGCCGCCCATCATGTATGGGGTTAAAACCTGGGGAATTCCTGGAACCATGTGCGGGCTTTGTGCCGCCGGTTTTGTGTATATTATCTTAAGTTTTCTCATCAGGTGGCAGGGAAGCGGTGTCATCAAAAAGGTGCTTCCCCCGGTGGTAACAGGCCCGGTTATTATGGTTATCGGGCTTATCCTCGCTCCGGTGGCAGTAAACATGGCAATGGGAAGGGCAGGAGACGGATCTATTGAGCTTTTTCCCCAGAGAACCGCCATGATCATCTCCTTGATTTCCCTTGCCGCCACCGTTTTGACCTCCATTTTAGGCAGGGGTATTTTCCGACTAATCCCTATTTTATGCGGCATAATTACCGGATATATACTTTCTCTGACTTTCGGCATTGTTGACTTTTCTCCCGTGGCCGCAGCGCCATGGTTTGCAATGCCTGATTTTGTGCTGCCTGAATGGAATTTACAGGCTGTTATTTACATAGTACCCATTGCCATTGCCCCGGCAATTGAACATTTTGGAGACGTTCTTGCAATCGGAGGGGTCACGGGAAAGGATTACCTCAAGGAGCCGGGCATTGAGAACACCATGCTTGGAGACGGCATTGCCACATCCTTTGCATCCTTTCTCGGGGGGCCGCCCAATACCACCTATTCCGAGGTGACCGGCGCAGTTGCCCTGACAAAGGTCTACAACCCGGCCATAATGACCTGGGCCGCCATCTGCGCCGTGCTGCTTGCCTTTGTGGGAAAGATCGGTACCATACTCCAAACCATACCATCCCCTGTCATGGGCGGTATAATGCTTTTGCTCTTTGGCGCCATAATGGTCATCGGGCTTAACACCCTTGTCCAGTCAGGGGAAAACCTGACAGAGGCCAGGAACCTGTCCATAGTTGCGCTTATTCTGGTGTTCGGCATCGGCGGCATGAGCTTTTCCGCAGGTGAATTCACCCTCCAGGGCATCGGCCTTGCAGGTATATTGGGAGTATTCATGAATTTGATTCTGCCTGAAGATAAGCCTAAACCAATGCCTTAATCGAGTTCGCTATACAGTTTTTTGATGAATTTAACCCATAGAGGCCTGTTTACCCTCGGTTCGATTGATCTCATAACATACTGTAATCTAAGTGAAATATGACTCTGGTTTTTTAGATGTCAGTTTTTTCATGTGAATAAATTCAATAAGTTATGCAAAAATGATCGAACCGAGGGTGTTTACATGGAAACCAGTGATTGCACTGTCAACTTTTAAAAGGGGGAAATAAAATGATTCGTTTCAGGGACTTACCATTATTGATTAAATTTTTGTCCGCAGGAATAGGTGTCATGGCTGTTCTTGTTGCTGTTCTTTTTTTTCTGTACTATAAAATCGATAAGAAGATGACTGTGGAATCCTTTGTGGCAAAGGCCAGGGCCATATGTCTGATCTCCGAGTCAACCCGGGAAGAGATGGAGGAAAAATGGAACAATGGCCTCTTTTCTGTTGACATGATGAAAAAACTGGCGGATGCCGGTGAACAGGAAAAATTTTTATTGACGGTACCTGTGGTTTCTGCCTGGCGGGCAGCCATGAGAAAATCAGATGCCGGAGGCTATACCTTCCGAATACCAAAATTTAATCCCCGCAACCCGGAAAACCAGCCCGATTACGGCCTTGCCGAAAAAATTGAAGGCCCTGCCCTGGAAAAAATCAAAAAAGAAAATTTAAGGGAATATTATGTTATCGATAAAAGCATAAATTCCGTGCGCTATTTCCTGCCGGTAAAACTCACTGAGGGCTGTCTCATCTGCCATGGAGATCCCAGACAGTCACAGGAACTATGGGGGCGTGCTGATGGTAAAGATCCCACCGGCGGAAGCTTTGAAAACTGGAAAGCCGGCGAAATCCACGGAGCATTCGAGGTTATTCAATCCTTGGAGGCGGCAGATGCTGAACTTCAGGGCAGGCTTATGAAAGGCGCTTTTATCGCCTTGATAGGTTTTTTGATTGCAGGGTTAATAATTTTTCTGGCTGCCAGATCCATCACAAGCTCCATCAGACTGGGAGTCGAGTTTGCCAAAACCATGGCCAAGGGGGACCTGTCTAAAAACCTGGATATCCACCAGAAAGACGAAGTTGGAATTCTGGCCGGGGCCATGAATGACATGACAGCCCATCTTCGCACCATGTTCGGTGATATAAAAAACAGTGCCGGCAGTCTTATAATGTCATCAAAAGAATTGAGCGGTGCAGCAGATATTATGTCCAGGGAATCAGATGAAACTTCCCAGTTGGCCTATGGTGTGGCTGCCGCGGCTGAAGAGATGAGCAGTAATATGAATGCTGTGGCTGCTGCTGTGGAAGAAACATCAACCAATGTAAGCATGGTGGCTGCTGCGGCTGAAGAGATGAACGCAACCATAAATGAAATTGCCGGCAACTCTGAAAAATCCCGCGGCATTACCACAGAAGCTGTTCAAAAGGCTGAAAACGCTTCCGTAAAAATGGCTGATTTAGGTAAGGCTTCCCATGAGATCGGCAATGTGACCGGTACTATTTCCGAAATTTCAGAGCAGACCAATCTTCTGGCATTGAATGCAACCATTGAAGCTGCACGCGCAGGGGATGCCGGCAAGGGATTTGCCGTTGTTGCCAACGAAATCAAAGACCTGGCCAGCCAGACCTCAAAGGCGACCCAGGAAATACGGGCCAAGATAGAAACAATGCAGACATCCACCAAAGAAACCATCGGCGATATAAATGAGATCACCAATGTAATAAAGGAGGTCAACGATATTGTCTCATCCATTGCAGCAGCGGTTGAAGAGCAGTCAGCAGCTACCAGTGAAATTGCCGAAAATGTTTCCCAGGCATCAACAGGAATAACGGAAGTCACTGAAAATGTTTCCCAGACCTCCCAGGTAGCCGGAGAAGTGGCAAAGGACATTTCCACAGTCAGCCTTTCTGCCGGAGAAATATCCGGCCGCAGTTCCATGGTCAAGGACAGTGCTTCAGATCTTTCCAGCCTTGCAGATCGGCTGAATGCAATGGTACAGCGCTTTAAGCTTAATGAGTAATTTGTAAATTTTGAAAAAATTTCAGAATATAACAGAATGCTTTAAAAAGTATCAAGCCGTAAATAAAGGATGTCTATTTTCGGTATATTTATACCCTCGGTTCGATTGATCTCATAACGTACTGTAATCTAAATGAAATATAACTTTGTTTTTTTAGAAGTCGGTTCTTTCATGTGAATAAATTCAATAAGTTATGCAAAAATGATCGAATCGTTGGTTTATACTCCCCAGCGGTAGAAATTAAGCTTTTTAGGGGAATTTTTTCGCCAGAATCAGGGCCAAATGAGTATTTTGAAAAGCTCAAGTTATGGGAGTGCACAGTATATATAAATGGCGTAAACCCCCTATCCCTTTAGGATAGGGGGCGTTCACTATCTCTCATCCATGGGAATATAATCCCTATAGTTTTCTCCTGTATAAATTTGCCTGGGTCTGCTGATACGCTGGTTCACATCAAGTGCATCTTCCCGCCACTGGGCGATCCATCCCGGCAGTCTGCCGATGGCGAACATAACGGTGAACATATTTGTCGGAATTCCCATGGCACGAAGCACGATACCGCTGTAAAAGTCCACATTAGGGTAAAGGTTTTTTTCCTGAAAATAAGAATCATTTAATGCTGCATCTTCCAGTTCCATGGCAATGTCTAATAGAATATCACCTTGTTTTGATTTGCTTAATACCTTGTGGCACATTTCTTTCATTATCAGTGCCCTTGGATCATAGGTTTTATAGACCCTGTGGCCAAATCCCATCAACTTGAATGGATCTTTTTTATTCTTTGCCTTGGCAACAACCTGGGACGGACTCAAGCCCTTTTCCTTCATGGCTTCAAGCATTTGGATTACGGCCTGATTGGCTCCACCGTGCAGAGGCCCCCAAAGTGCCGATATGCCCGCGGACAAGGTAGCATAGATATTGACTTTTCCGCTCCCCACAAGCCTTACAGCAGAGGTGGAGCAGTTTTGTTCATGATCGGCATGGAGTATCCAGAAGACATTCAAGGCCCGCTCAAGGTCCTTATCCACCTCATAGGGGATAACAGGGTTGTCAAACATCATATGAAGAAAATTTGCGCAATAGGAATAATCCGGCCTTGGATAGACTGTCTTATGGCCCCGGGAAATTTTGTATGCCATGGCTGCCATGGTTCTTACCTTTGAAATGAGACGCAAAAAGGTGCTGTTTAAATCTTCTTCCAGATCTATCAACTCAGGGTAAAAGCTCCTCAGGGCGTTTATCATGGTGGAAAGAATTCCCATGGGATGGGCCTTGATGGGAAAATTCTGATAAAAAAACTTCATGTCCTCATGCAAGAGGGAAAAATCATTCAGCATGACACTGGTCCGGATCAGGTTCTGGCGGTCAGGCAGATTGCCGTTGATAAGAAGGTATGCTGTCTCCACAAAAGTGGATTTTTCCGCCAACTGCTCTATGGGAATGCCCCGGTAACGCAAAATTCCCTTTTCTCCGTTCATGAAGGTGATGGAACTCTCACAACTGCCGGTATTGGCAAACCCCGGATCAAAGGTGATATGCCCTGTAGTTTTTCTCAACTGACGAATATCAATGGCCTTTTCACCTTCAGTTCCCTCAATTACAGGCAGAGTATACTCTTTTCCATCAATGATCAGTGTTGCATATTCAGACATTGAAACCTCCTCAAATCAAAAATTATGAAAATCAGAATAATTTTGGCATCCTTCATATTGCTCAAAAATCAGTTTACACTTTTCTGGCTAATAATCCCCAAAAAAAGGATGTTCATAGAGAAAGTGTAAACCGGGAAATAAAGGATGGCATAAATTTAAACGACAAATCGAAAAAAGAAAACCCCCTGCTTTTATGTATCAAGGGGTTTTAAGGGATGTGTGTCCGTAAAAGGGGCGGCAGTTGTTTAGTTTTTTTCAGCCCCGGCTGTCTCCTGGTACAGTATAGGTTGTGCAGGAACCACTGGAACAGTTTCTTGTCTGTGTTTCAACCCTCTGGTTTTTCTGACCAGAAGTGGCACCCATGGCATAATTGGTAGAGCTGACAACCCTTTCCACTGCGCTGGAGGCGCACTTTGGGCATTTTATCTCTTTTGCATCATCACCACTCATAAATAGAATTTCAAAGAATTCTTCACATTCAGAACACTTAAATTCAAATATAGGCATACCAAAAAATCCTTTTATTTATTTGCTGTTTTGTCAAATATAAGAAACATGCTATTATATATTTTTTAATTAAATAAAATAACAATACATTTTATTTTGTCAAGATTCGCCAGGCTGTCTAAAGACAATAACCATATTTTTAAATATAGCAGCAAAATGAACAAAAAATTTTATTGTTTATGCTGATGTCTTTTATTATTTTCTGATGATTATAACCAGATATACTTTCCCAGTCATAAGTTCTCTGAATTACCACCACAGATGGTGTTTAATTAGAATTTAAGACGACACATGCTGTATGAAAAAAAGAAGTTACGACTCACTAGTCAATATGTATAAAATATTAATAAGCGCCTGCCTTCTGGGGAACCCAGTCAGATATGATCTTAAAAATCAGATGATCCAGGATCTTTTTATTAAGGATTGCCTTAACAAGGGAAGGTTGATCAGTGTTTGCCCCGAAGTATCAGGAGGGCTTGAAACCCCGCGGGATCCTGCGGAAATCATCCATGGAAACGGTGAAGATGTCCTGAATGGATATGCAAGGGTCATTACATGCAGGGGCAAAGATGTTACAGATGCCTTTATAAAGGGAGCATATCATACCCTGAAAATGGCAAGATTTGGGGATGCCTGTATGGCCATTTTAAAGGAAAAAAGCCCTTCATGCGGTTGCCGTCAAATTTACGATGGTAGTTTTTCCGGTAATCTTGTACCTGGAAATGGTGTGACCACAGCTCTTCTTGAAAAAAACCGCATAAAAGTTTTTTCTGAAAACAGGATAAATGATTCACTAAAATTTTTGGCATCTTTCATATTACCTCAAAAGTAGTTGACACTTTTTTCAGAGGATTTCCTAAAATCAAGAGATGTTTTGAAAAACTGTCAACCGAGAAATGAACCATGCCAAATTTTTAAAATTCATTTAGCCCGGCACCGGCGCTGTCCTGTCACGAACGCACAGTATTTTCTTGACCTTGCATGTGTCCTCTGATAGCTTTTTTTAAATGTTTTTCAAGGTTTTTCAAGATTTTTAAAATTTACAGGTTTATTCAAATCAAATAAGGAGAAAAAAATGAAAAAAATTGGCTTATTAGCTTTGGGTATTGTTATGGTATTGGCATTTAGTTTTTCCGCCGGTGCAAAAACCATGACCGTGGGTCTCGATGCTGACCCGGTTTCCCTGGACATTCATGTCCAGCTTTCAGGCGGAATGCTTCAGCTTTCCCATTGGTGTTTTGATCCCCTTGTAAGGTGGACAAAGGAGATGACCTTTGAACCTCGCCTGGCCACCAAATGGGAGCGGATCAACGAGTACCGCATGCGCTTTTATCTGCGCAAGGGTGTAAAATTTCACAGCGGAAACACCTTTAGCGCAAAAGATGTCAAGTGGACATTTGACCGCATGAGAAAAAGTATTGATTACAAAGGACTCATAGAACCCTTTGTGGGTATTGCCATTATAGACGATTACACAATCGATGTGGTGACGGCAAAACCCTATGCCCTTTTGTTGAACATGGCCACCTATTTTTTCCCCATGGACAGTGAATTCTACTCTGGAACCGATGAAACAGGACAGCCAAAGGATGCCATAGTAAAAATAGGCCCCTCCTTTGCCCTGAATCATGAGTCAGGCACAGGTCCCTTTGTTGTAAAATCCCGGGAGCAGGGAGTAAAGGTCGTATTTGAGCGATTTAAGGATTACTGGGATACCCAGTCCCCAGGAAATGTAGATACCATGATCCTCACCCCCATAAAGGAAGATGCCACAAGGGTTGCTGCCCTTCTTTCCGGAGATGTTGACTTTATCTCGCCTGTTCCTCCCCAGGATTTCAAACGCATTGGCTCCGACTCCAAGGTTAAACTTGTGACCTGCAACGGCGGCCGTATAATAACCCTTCAGATGAACCAGGAAAGAAGACCGGAGTTCAAGGATGTCCGGGTGCGCCAGGCAATGATTTTTGCCATCAACAATGAAGGAATCGTTAAAAAAATCATGAAGGGAACTGCAACCGTGGCAGCCCAGCAGGGCCCCGAGGGCTATGCCGGTTACAAAGCTGAGCTTATTCCAAGATATGATCTGAAAAAAGCAAAACAGCTCATGAAGGAAGCAGGCCTTGAAAAAGGCTTTGAATGCACGATGATAGCCCCCAACAACCGCTATGTCAATGATGAGAAAATTGCCGAGGCAGCGGTGCAGATGCTGGCTAAAATAAACATCCGGGTAAACCTGAAAACCATGCCCAAGGCCCAGTACTGGGATGAATTTGACGCCCGTGCCGCAGACATTCAGATGATCGGGTGGCACTCTGACACCGAAGATTCAGGCAATTTTTCCGAGTTTCTTATCATGTGTCCAGACAAGGAAACCGGTTATGGCCAGTACAACAGCGGCAATTACTGCAACAAAAGGGTGGACGAGCTGACCATTGCAGCCCAGTCTGAAACCGATCTGGCCAAACGGGCCGAAATGCTCAAGGAGATTGAGCAGATTCTCTATGACGAGGCGGCATTTATTCCCTTTCACTGGCAGAATCATTCCTATGCCGGAAAAAATGAATTAGGCATTCAGCCGATAATTAACTCAATGAACTTTCCCTATTTCGGGGATATTGTGATTGAATAACCGCGATAATTACCTTCGGTTCGATTGATCTCATAAGTCGCTGTAATTTAAGTAAAAGACAGCTCTAATTTTTTAGAAGTCAGCTTTTTCATGTGAATAAATTCAATAAGTTATGCAAAAATGATCGAACCGTTGGTAATTATGCCTCAGCAGGCCATTATGATTTTTATTAGAAATCCGTAGGGGCAGAATCTATTTCTCCCCCGTTGATAGATACAAAATAAATCCATTTATATGAAAGTCTCCGTAAACGGCGGATGACTTTCATGGTTCGTTGTGGGCAGAACCGGATCAAAATCCTGGTCTGCCCATGGCAGTTTATAAGAAAAAACAGCCTCCGGCGTTCTTAAAAAAAGTAGATATAATGTTTGCATTTATTATCAAAAGAATAACACAGGCGATATTTGTCATGCTTATCATCAGCATGATAGGCTTTGCCATCAAAAACAAAATCGGTGACCCTGTCCGTGATCTGGTGGGAGAGCGAGTTACCGCTGATGAGCGGGCCCTTATTCGGGAAAAGCTGGGCCTTAACGATTCATTTGTAAAGCAGTACAGCCGCTTCCTCGCCAATGTCCTTAAGGGGGACATAGGACTCTCGTTTTTTTATAAAAAACCAGCCCTGGATGTTATTATTTCCAAGGCACCGGCCACCCTGGAACTGGTGATCGGTGCCGCCCTTATCATTATCATTGTATCCTTGCCCTTTGGTGTTTATACTGCGCTGAAACCAAGGAGCCTTCTTTCAAGATTCATCATGAGTTTCAGCACACTTGGAGTTTCCATGCCGGTGTTTCTCACAGCCATCATGCTCATATATATCTTTGGGGTTCAGCTTCACTGGCTTCCATCCTATGGCCGGGGTGAAACCGTGGATATATTTGGTAATGGCTGGTGGCAGTCGGGATTTTTCACACTGGACGGACTGAAACATCTGATTTTACCCTGCATCTCCCTTGCATCCATCATGCTGCCCCTTTTTATACGCCTCATTCGTTCGGAAATGATGGAGGTGCTGGAAACAGAATACATAAAATACGCCTGGGCAAAGGGACTCAGACCCATGAGAATCTGGCTGGTTCACGCCTTTAAAAACACCCTTTTGCCCGTGGTAACGGTATTTGGAGTTCAAATAGGCATAATGTTTGCTTTTACCATTTTGACTGAAACCGTGTTTCAATGGCAGGGCATGGGCTACATGTTTTTAGAGGCGGTGGAGAGATCGGATATCTCCCTTCTTATAGCCTATCTCATTGTGGTGGGCTCTGTATTTGTCATAGTTAATACGGCAGTGGATATCCTCTATGGTTTTATCAACCCTACGGTCAGAATAGCAGGACGAAAATGAAAAATTTTCTTAAAACCTTTCAGGCATCCTATTTATTTTATAGTTTCAAACGTGATCGTGTTGCTGTTTTCAGTTTTGTAATTTTATGTATTTTTCTGCTGCTCAGCCTGACTGCACCCCTGGTCTCTCCCTTTGATCCCTATGATGCCGAAAATATAGATATAATGAACTCGGAAATCCCTCCTGCCTGGTATGAGGAGGGTACATCTGATTTTCTCCTCGGTACTGACAACATGGGTAGGGATCTTCTCTCCACAATGATTTACGGACTCAGGATTTCAGTGCTCATCGGCCTTGGAGCGGTTTTTCTCCAGGCATTGATCGGTATCATGGTGGGGCTTACCGCAGGATATCTTGGGGGAAAGGTGGACGCTGTTCTCATGCGCATAGCAGACATTCAGTTCTCCTTTCCCTATCTTATGGTGGCAATCTTTATCAGTGCTGTTTTTCAAATATTATTTGGTATCGGAAGTTATGAAAAACTGGCCGTACCCCTTTTGATTGTCATAATCGGGCTTGCCGAGTGGCCCGTGTATGCCAGAACCATACGGGCATCGGTCATGGGAGAAAAGAACAAGGAATATGTCGAGGCTGCAAGGATCATAGGGCTTTCCCGCCCCGTAATCATGATGCGCCATGTTCTGCCCAACACACTTACCTCTGTTATGGTCATTTCCACCATTCAGGTTGCCAATGCCGTTATGAGTGAAGCTGCCCTTTCTTTTTTAGGTTTAGGAATGCCGGTGACCATGCCCTCCTTAGGTTCCCTTATCAAGTCAGGTTTTGAGTATATTTTTTCAGGTTCCTGGTGGATTACCATTTTTCCAGGTATCTTTCTCATATTGTTTGTATTGGTGATCAATCTTTTAGGGGACTGGCTGAGGGACGTGCTGAATCCAAAACTCTATAAAGGTTAAAAACTTTTATTAAAGCATAAAAAAATGCCCGGCCAAGTGCATATCAAGGATTAATTAAATATGTCTCACCTTCTTGAGGTACAGGATATTGAGGTAAAGTTTGCCCTGCGCACAGGGGCCCTCACAGCCATTAACGGCGTAAGCTTCACCCTGGAAAAGGGAGAACGCCTGGGACTTGTGGGCGAGAGCGGAGCTGGAAAATCCGTTACAGGATTTGCCGTTATAAATCTTATCAGCAAACCTGGATTTATTTCAGGCGGCAAAATTTTTTTTAAAGGCAAACAGATCAGTGCGCTGCCTGACTCAGAAATGCGCAAAATCAGGGGAAACAAGATCAGCATGATATTTCAAGACCCCATGATGACCCTTAATCCAGTGTTTAACATTGGAACCCAGATGCTGGAGACCCTTTATGCCCACCGCAATATTTCCCGCCGTGATGCTGAAAAGATTGTTCTCGAAAAATTGAAAAAAGTCCATATCCCATCTCCTGAGAGGCGCCTTTCCCAGTATCCCCATGAGTTTTCCGGGGGCATGCGCCAGAGAATCATCATTGCCATATCCCTTTTAACGGATCCGGAAATCATCATTGCAGATGAACCCACCACGGCTCTGGATGTGACCATACAGGCTGAAATAATGGATCTACTTCAGGAGTTATGTGAATCTGAAGACATGGGTCTGATTCTAATAACCCATGATCTTGGTGTTGTCTCCCAGGTTACAGACAAGATGGCCGTCATGTATGCTGGAAAGATAATTGAATCCGGCCCCACAGACATCATCGTGGCCAGCCCTGTTCACCCTTACACCCAGGGACTAATCAAGTCTCTGCCCGGGGTCATATCTCCAGGGGATAAACTCTATCAGATTCCAGGCATGATGCCGACCCTGACCGATATTCCCCGGGGCTGTGCCTTTAATCCCAGGTGTGAGATGAAAATGGATATATGTGAGATGCAAGTGCCCCCACTTGTTCCCCAAAAAAATGGGGTTATGGCGGCCTGTCACTTGATCGAATAGAAAACCTGATGAAATTCTGGCATCCTTTACTTCCCGGTTTACACTTTATGAATCAATCTTCCCATTTTTTGGGGCTCATTTCAAAAAAAATGTACACTACTTTTGGGATATTCTGAAAGATGCCAAAAATTACGGATTAATTTTGCTTAGGTACTTACAGGGATGAAACCCCCAAGGATATTATGACTATCAGTGAACCAATCCTCAACGTAAAAAAAATCGTGAAGCATTTCGATATTTCCGGCGGCCTGCTGGATCAGTTGAAATTTAAAAATGGAAAGATTGTCCGGGAAAAGACAACGGTCAAGGCTCTCAACGATGTCAGTCTTGCTATTGATAAAGGAGAAACCCTGAGCGTAGTGGGGGAAAGCGGGTGCGGTAAATCCACCCTTGCCAGGGTAATCATGGGCTTATATCCGCCCAATTCAGGAGAGATATATTACAGGGACAAGAGGATCGACAACCTGAATCATGGGGGTATGCTTCCCTTTAGAAAAAAGATGCAGATGATTTTCCAGGACCCCTATGCCTCCTTAAATCCAAGGAAAACAGTTCAGCAGACCTTAGAAGAACCCCTCCGGTTCCACAATCCCCGTATGAATACCCGGGATATCGAAGAAAAGATCGCATCCGTCATGGATCAGGTGGGTGTTAATCCAGCCTGGAGAACCAGGTATCCCCATGAGTTTTCCGGAGGGCAGCGCCAGAGGATCAGCATTGCCAGGGCTCTTATCCTGGATCCTAAGTTCATTGTTGCGGACGAACCTGTGTCTGCCCTGGATGTCTCCATTCAGGCCCAGATACTTAACCTGCTCATGGATGCAGGTAAAGAGCGCGGGCTTACCTATCTTTTTATCACCCACGATCTTTCCGTGGTTCAGCATATAAGCACCCGCGTGGCTGTCATGTACCTTGGTACTTTGTGTGAGGTGGCACCTGCGGCAGAGCTTTTTAAAACAGCGAGACATCCCTATACCCGTGCTCTTCTCAGTGCCATTCCAAGGGTTGGGGAAAAAAAAGCAAAACATATCAAACTCAAGGGAGAGGTGCCGACTCCTGTACACCTGCCTCTAGGATGTGTTTTCCATGGCAGATGCGTTTATGCCGATGGGAGATGTTCAAGGGAAGTACCTGTTTTAAACCGCCTTGACAGCGGAAGCTTTGTGGCCTGTCATGCAGTAGAAGAAGGAAGGAAGATTGCCTGATGATGAACAACAACGATATTTTGAGAAAATTTCGGTATGCCTTAGACATCAGTGATCCTGTGATGCTGAGTGTCTTTAAAACCGCCCGATGCCGCATGGACAAAGCTCAGCTTAAAAGTCTTTTAAAAAGAGAAGATGAGCCTGGATTTGCAGCCTGTTCCAATGAATTATTAAGCCTCTTTCTTGACGGGTTGATAGTATATAACCGGGGAAAACAAGATGAAAACCCAGCTCACGAGAAGAGGCAGGGCTTGTCACAGCCATGGCTTAACAATAATATCGTATTGAAAAAGCTGAAGATCGCCCTGGAACTGAAACAGGAAGATCTGCTTGAAATTTTCAGGCTGGCAGGGGCCAAGGTTTCAAAGGGTGAGCTGTCTGCTTTATTCAGAAGAGAAGGACATAAGAACTACAGGGAGTGCAAAGACCAGTTCCTTAGAAATTTTTTCAAGGGACTTGCCCTTCGCCATAGAAAATAATTAAAAAAAATCGTTCATATCCCCTCAAAACTAATCCAGTTTATCAATGGGGCAGAAATAGATTCTGCCCCTGCACATTCAAATAAAAAAGTAAAATGTTTTTTTACGGTTTGTAAAAAGTCCTGACATGGTACATGCTTTAATATCCATTCCTCAAATCCTGTAAATCCCCATAAAAAAAGAACACATTTTGGCAGCCTTCATTTAACGGTTGACACTTTCTGAATCAATATCCCCATCTTTAGTGCCTGCTTCTCAAAAAAGCCTTAATTACTTTTAAGAAATTATAAAGGATGCCCACATTTCCTGTTGTTTGATATTGGGTTTATGGCACCTCCTTTGCAAATAAGAGAAGAATCAAGGTGTATCCAGGATGGATCAACATAGATAAAGACACGCCGATACTCAATAATTTTCATGCAAAGGAGAAAAGGAATATGGCTGAAAAAATAAAAGTCCTGATGGTGGACGACGAAGAAAGATTCCGAGAAACCACTTCAAAGCTGCTAAAGAAAAAGGGTTTTCTGACAACCCTTGCGGCAAGTGGAGAAGAGGCGGTAAAGATCATCAAGGAACAACCCCAGGATGTTGTGATCCTTGATATCAAAATGGGAGGAATGGACGGGCATGAAGCTCTGACACAAATAAAAAAAATCAACCCGGATGTTCAGGTCATCATGCTCACCGGGCATGGAACCCCTGATTCCGCCATTAAGGCCCTGATCAGGGATGCCTTTGATTATTTGAACAAACCATGTGACATTGATATCCTTGCATCCAAGGTTAATGATGCCTTTATATTTAAAAAACACGGTCCCATCCGGGCTGAAAAAAAAGCAAGGGAAATAATGATTCATATTGAGGATTACACAACAGTAAACATTGATAACACGGTGAAAGAGGCCATGGAAAGCCTTATGGCATCTTTTAAAGGATTTATCTCAAGTGATAAAATCATGGAAACCGGCCACCGTTCCCTTCTTGTGTATGACGGCAGCAAAGAACCTGTGGGAGTTCTGGCTATCATGGATCTTATTGAAGGCATCCGCCCCGCGTACCTGTCAGCTCCCAAACCTTCCATGGCAGACAGCATGCAGTACTCTTCCATGTTCTGGGAGGGTCTGTTCAATAGTCAAACCAAAGTACTGGCGGGCAGAAAAGTCGGGGAACTCATGTCTGAAACACCTCCCACGGTGGATGCCGAAGCAAACCTCATGGAAGTTTCAAATCTCATGTACACAACCGGAAGAAGGCTGCTTGTAAGGGACAATGAAAAAATTGTCGGAGTGATAAGAGAGCAGGATATCTTTTTTGAGATGGCAAACATGATGTTGTAACCTCAATAAATTCTCCGCGATCCCAACAAAGGGCTATGGGAATGAGAAGTTAGGATTCACGAGTTGTTACAAGACGATTTTTTTGACGCACAGGAGATAATATCAAAATGACACAGACAAAAAAGAAAAAAATAGCCGGCTATGATAAATATGTGGACTGGAAAGTTTTTATTTTTCCAGTCGTTTTGTTCGCACTGATATTGATGCTGCCCACCCCCAACAGCATGAAAGATGTGGGTACGGAATACGGCCTTGGCCCCGGTAAAGTTATAAACCACATAACGGAAAAAATTTTTCAGGGAAAGCCTGGAGATGTCCAGCAGTGGCAGTTGCTTACAGCCCGCATGATGGAGCAAAATCTCCAGATGGGCGCCATGAGCAAGGCAAGGCTCCTTAAAAGAGATGCCAAATGGTGCAAAAAGTACAACATAGATGTGGATTCTTCCAACCTTAAAAAAGCCATGGCCTTTGTAGATGAGAATTTGACTGATGAGGCTTTTGCAGCCATGATGAAAGAATGCCTTGATTTGAGAAAAGATCAGCTTGCCTATGATGAACTCAATGAAAAGGATAAAAAGATTGCAGACAAACGAAGCTGGGATATCAAGGTGGCCATTGCCACCATGGTTTTTGTGGTGTTCTGCTTTGTCACCGAGTGCATCCCCCTTCCCAGCGTTGCCTTCTGCATAGGTCTCAGCTTTGTATTCACCAATGTAGTGTCAAGGCGGGAGGTTGCCATGCTCTATTGGAGTGATGCCTGCTGGTTCATCATGGGAAGTCTCATGTTTGCCACGGCTTTTGTGAAAACCGGTGTGGACAAACGATTTTGCCTGATGTTATTTAAAAAGCTGGCGGTTCCCAATGTGCGCTGGATTACGCTGATATTTTTTATTATCATAGCTCCCCTTGCCGCCTTTATTTCCGACCATGCCCTTGCCGCAATGTTTCTGCCCATAGGTATCCTGCTTTACCAGAACAGCCTTACCCCCGAGGTTCCCGAAGATCCTGAACTTGGAAAAATGTTGATGATAGCCATTGCCATGGCCTGTAATATCGGCGGGTTTGGTGCCCCTTCAGGAGGTGCAAGAAATGTGATCATGATGACATATCTTGAGGATATGTTCGGATTTGATATCGGGTATTTTCAGTGGGTGAGTTATGCCTTTCCCTTTGTTATATGCATGATTCCTCTTACCTGGCTTACCCTTAACTGGCGTTTCAAGCCCGCCATAACGGATCTTAAACCTGCCATGAATCATTTGAGAAGAGAAATAGACAGGATGGGGGCCTGGAACTGGAAACAGATCGCGGCCATGATTATTTTTATCATCATGGTATTTGGCTGGTTTACTGAAAAGATTTTTTACAATATGGGAATCGTTCCTGTCAGGCTTGGCATAGGCGTAATTGCCATCGCCGGTGCGGTAGCCTATTTAATGGCCGGCATCGTCAACTGGAGAGATTATCAGGAAAAGGTTGACTGGGGTGTTGTCTGGCTCTATGCCGGAGCCATTATCTTTGGACGAACCTTGGACAGCACAGGAGCTGCCTACTGGATGGCCAGAAGCGTGATTGATCTGCTTTCACCCCTTGGCATGGAGTCCGGTATTCCGCTTATGGTTGTGAATAACGGCCTTACAGCCGTTTTGACCAATCTCATGGCAGACGGCCCTGCCGCTGCCGCCGTAGGCCCGATTTCATTGAACATGGCAGGCCTCGTGCATCCTGGAACCACCTTTCTGCCTTTTATCGCAATGGGTACGGCTGCTGCGTCTTCCTTTGCATACTGCCTGATAATCGGCACCCCTCCCAATGCCATTGTCTATGCCAGCGGTTACCTGGAACCCAAGGATTATTTTCGCATAGGTGCCTACATGTGGGTGATTGCCAATGTGCTGCTTGCCATTTTAACTATATTTTACTGGGGATTCAGGGGTTTTGGCTCTCTTCCTGGATTTTAAAGAGATATCATTCCCCCCTGCAGTTTCCAATAAACGCCGAGACTCGCAACAAATAAGAAAATGCAGGGGTGGATTTCTAATAAACCGGCATGGCCGGAGCATATTTTTTACCCGGCCACAACGAAAATTGAAAGTCTTTTGAAAAATAAACTCTTACGGAGACTTTCATATAAACTACACGTTGATTTGCGTGAAAATATAAGGAACGGAAACCATGTCTACTATAATGGATAACAAAAAAGATCAAGCGGAAAGAGACTTGTATTTCAAGAATGGCAGGATGTATTTTACAAAAGATTTGGAGAGAAAGATATTCTTTTTTTTGACCATTGTTATGCTGGGGCTTGGTGTTATCTATAAAGCAGACCTGTTTTGAGCATTAAAAAGATGGGGTTTGATTTCATTTTTGACAATTATTTGCAGAGGCAGCCCACCGCGATTGCCCGGTGAAGGGTAGCTACAGCGGTGTACCTCTACAATGGCCTGTGTTAAAACAATTCCCCTTAAAGTTAAACGGAGTGATCTAACAATGACTGAATTAACCCTTCATTATTATATTCGTACTTTGATTCGTATATTAAGGGAGCCCAGGCAGTTTTTCAGTGAAATACCAGATGGGCCTGCCCTGAAATTTTCTTTATTTTTTTTAACTGTTTCATGCTTGATCTCAACTGCAGGCGGGCTCAGTATCTGTTCTCCAGACAAACCTGTGATAGCCGGCGGCATTTATTTTATCAATGCCATGGGAATGGTTTTTATCGCCGCATTTTTCAGCTTTATCATATCCACCATGTTCATAAAAAAGCAGGTGAGCATGTCAAGGTTTATTACAATATATGCATTTTCCAGCGGCACTACCCTTATTGCAGCATGGGTTCCTTTTTTAATGCTCTTAACAGAACCCTGGAAATGGTGGCTTGCCGGCACCGGCATGATTCGAGGCTTTGGTTTTACGACAAAAAACACAATCTGGGTAATCGGAGCATCAATTTTATGTACGATCATCTTTTTTATGTCAGCATTATCAGCGCTTGGATTCATTAAAAAGATCATGGCAGATCCTGCCATAATTCACACTCTTTTATAAAAATGCGGGGGAATGCCCCTGCACTTCATGCCTTATGGTGCTGTCCTGAAAAATCTAAGATAATCGTATATATACTGTTCTTCCCCTAAGGGCATGTTTGAAAAAGGAGAGAAAAAATTGCATAAGGTATTAAACATACTTGTAACAGATATAAATCCCCATGTTCGTAATCTGCTGAAGAGAGAATTTACAGCCAGGGGTCATATCGTCAAAACTGCAAAGAATGTTGCCGAGATGCTGCACTTTATCTCCGATTCCAATGACTTGGATATTATTGTACTGGATCCTGAACTTCCCGATATAATGAATAAATCAGTATTTAAAAAACTGAGAAGCGGGAAATCAGGTGCTCCTGTTCAGGTCATTATCCATTCTTATAAGGAGTATTTCAGTGATTGGGAAATGGCTGGATATCAAAGTTTTGTGGAAAAAAGTGCTGTCAGCATCTGGCCTTTACATGAAAAAATCAATGCGCTTGCCAAATAACAAAAAAGGTATGTTTCATTTGTCAGGTTACACATTTTTTGAACCATGATTTTCCTGATTAAAGGATTTCCCTTGATTTTTAATCATGTTCATCATTTAATCCTTTAATCATGGTTCAAAATTTTCAGAAAAGTTTAAACTACTTTCGAGTTGATATGAAGGATGCCTGAAAAAAATTATATTCCTTATCTGTTATGGACCTTGTTTCTTATGCTTACCACAGGTATAGGGGAATGCCTGAACACTTTTTCCGCCTGGGAACCAAACAGGGTTCTTGCAAGGTTTCCCTTTCCCTTGTTGCCCATAACAATCAGATCCACATTTTCTTCTTCTGCCTTTTTAATAATTTCTTCAAAGGGAATTCCTATTGCCATATGTATGGTCATGAATGATTTTTGTTCAAAGAAATTTTCCTTTATAATTGTTTTTATTTCCCGCCTGCGTTCATCCGTGGTCTCTTTAAGATATTCCTGCATGTTAATTTTATCGGGGTAATAGGTGCTGACCATTTTAACGGCATTGATATCCCGCTGGTTTAAAACATTAATGATATGTATTTCAGCATCGGTATTGCCGGCAATGGCAACGGCATATTCTAAGTTGGTTATGGAATATTCAGATAGATCAACACAAGCCATTATTTTGTTTATCTTTTTCATTATGAGGCCTCTCCTTTTTTATAATATTAATCTGTAATTGATTTCATTCCCGGCTGTTTTCATGTTTTCAAATGTTGTCTGAACCATGATTTAAGGATTTAGAACAATTTTCTTATATCTCTTGTCTGATCTGCCATGTAGATTATTTTACCGGCACCGTAGAGTTGTTCAAGGACATTGTCAAAATTTTCATCGGGGATGCCAAAGGCATGTATGAATACGGTTCTAAAACCATGCTCAATATCGTCGTAGGAGGTCATGATGCTGCTTAAACGCCCTCCTCCCATGCGGATGATGTCTGTCAAATTTTTTATGGTACCCGGCATATCTTTTATTTTAAAAGCAAAAACCTGCCCCTTTTGAGCTGCCCCTGTAAATGAAACAAGACACCTGAAAATATCGCTTTTGGTTATAATTCCCGTCAGTCTTCCTTTTGTATCGATTACGGGCATGCCTGAAATATTTTTCAAGAGCATGGTTCTTGCCGCCTCTTCCACTGTACGATCCTCTGTTATGCTAAACACCGGACGAGACATTACTTTTTTAATTTTTATTTTTCTTAAAAGCGACATAAGTTCATAGATATCCAATGAGGTGGCTTCAGAAGGGGATGCTTTTTTTATATCTCCGTCGGTTACAATGCCCACCATTTTGCCTTCATCTAAAACCGGAAGCATGGAAATAACCTTTTGTCGAAACAAATTGGAGGTATCGATTAATGAGGTGTCCACGTTTACGGTAGTCACAGGCGAACTCATCCATTTTTTTATCAGCATAGAAACTCTCCTTTTTAGGGAATGATTTTCATACCGGCCATTGCAGGGGTTACCCCGCTGCGGGTAGCCTTAACCGGGCAGCCACGGTAGGCTGCCCCTGCAAATAAAGGCCTGAATTGACATCAAAACCCCTTTTTTGTGTTTTATTTGAATAATACTCAGGCTTTTAAAGAGCAATTAATATGCCATTTTTCGGGTATCTTCAGGGCTTTGATTTTCACGGCAGGGTTTGATTCAAACAGGGGATTTTTATTTAAGAACGGTGTCAGCTTTTTTTACACAATGCAAAGCTAATTTTAGCATCCTTCATTTACCGGTTTACACTTTCCGAAGCACATGCCTATTTTTTTGGTATTTTTTTCAAAAAAGCGCAAACTATTTTTGAGGTGTTATGAGGCTTGCCAAATGTTGTGGCATTTTAATGTTCAGATGTAAAAATCTTTATGCAGTAATGGTATGATAATTGCGTTTTATCTGCTTTTTAAATTAATATGAATGTATAGGGGCAGAATCTATTTCTGCCCCATTGATAAATACTAAATAAATCCATTTGGGGGCGCATATGGAATAGGCCCCTACATTCATTATTCGTTGTGAAGCGCGGCTCATGACTGTTAATTTAATTCAAGTAAATTGGAGGATATAATGCATCAGTTATCATTAACTCAATTAGATTCCATTTTCCATAGATTTCCAGATCACCCAAGTTATATAGATCAATGTCTTGAAATTGCGATCTCTAAAGTTGCATCTTATCATAGCATATCGGATTTTGAAAACGATCTTAACAATGTAAATGCCTATAACCATCTCAAAGAATTAGAGGAACCCCAAAATATAGCACTGCTGGATAATCAAACTCTCAATAAAGGTGATTATATCAAGGCATGGAAATGTATTGCAGACGGCAAATTATTTACTGAACACACCGCAGCCGGTGAGGCAACACGTCTGAAATTGGGAACAAAATATTTGATTAATATACAAAGGGACCTGTCGCTCAAGAAAATAACCGAGCTCATCAACCAGGAAAAAGGAAACTCTGTTTCTGAAGAATTCTTCCGGAATAAGAGCCTTTGCAGTCCATCTGAGCTTCTTCCTTTGTCTCTGGGTGTTCGACACATGCTCCAATACTCCTATGATATTTGTAACTTTGCTAAATCATTCGGATATGACCACAGAGAAGTTCTTTCAAAACAAAAAATGCTGATTGTTTTGAACGAAGCCACGTATGGCTCTATTATTGATGAATTTATAAAACACAGGTTCTATGGTTTTTCAAAATTTAATATCTTATTTATGATCCAGAAACCTTATCATGGAATTAACTTCAAACATAATGAGATCTTTTATGACCGTTTCGCCCCCAAACGGCTGCACAACCATGGTCACATCGCCATTGAGCAAACCATGAGCAACGAAATTTTTTATATCAATGAAAACAGATGCCAAAGCTATTTGAGCAGTGATCAATTCGGTGACATACTTGAAGATATGGAAATGAAAATATCCTATAATATCGAAGATCTTGATTATCTTACAGGCTCCATAGACAATGAAGGCTTGGCCCTGGCACTGAAAAAAAGCAAAGAAGATTGCCACATGGTGATGGAAGTTCTTCCCAATAATCCAGATAGCCCGCAAAAAGGCGGCATGGCGGCTTTTGATCCAATATTGAAGAAGGATGTAATTATTGAAAGCTTTCAATTAAACGGAATCGATAATCAGGATATTAGATTTCTTAATAAAAACGTCAATTATTACCCAAAACCATATATTGCATGGGAAAAGGTAAAAGAGTATGGTTTGAATATGCATATTTCAGTTAAAGATGGATTTATATATTTTCAGCCTGTTATCGGAGATATCAATTTTCTTGTAAAAACAGCCATTTTTACCCGTAAAAATGCCAGCCCTATAAAAGCCTGGAAATCTCCTGTTACAACGCCTTTGGCAATTAGCTGCATGCACATGCAAGACAAACAAAAAGGGTTTAGAGATTATGCCCGGTCATTTCTTGATTAAAAGATAAGAATTAAAATGACTCGACCGGGAATGGTTCATTCCTCGGTTGACAGTTTTTCAAAACATCTCTTAATTTTATGAAATCCCCTGAAAAAAGTGTCAACTACTTTTGAGGTAGAAAGATGCCCTCGACTGTATCAAAAATGAGAAAGTATTAACCACGAATAATGCCTATGAAGACTTATTCGTGGTTCCTATGCGTATACCGTATTTGTCAAGTTTTGAATGAAATGTCGGCCTGGACATGCCCAGGAGTTTTGCCGCACGGGACCGGTTGCCTTCGGTTAAATCAAGGGCTTCGCTGATGAGAAGCGATGCCACATGGTCAAGGCACCTGTCAAACGGCTTGTCTGTTTTGTCATCTTTCAAGCAGGAGTGTATCCATTTTTTTATATCTGAAAGGGGTGCGTCATCTTCTTTATCAACCCCATGTATATTCTCGCTTTCAGATATGCTTATCTCCTCGGGCATGATTGGAGCACCCCTGTTGAAGATAAGAGCCTTTCTAAGTACATTTAACAGCTCTCTAATGTTTCCGGGCCAGTCATATTGTTTAATAAGTTTAATGGCTTCGGCGGATATACCCGGGTTTGTTTTTCCCAGTTCAGCAGCCAGGCGGGAAAGAAGATATTCTGATAATTTAATAATATCTCCTTTTCTTTCCCGTAACGGTGGCATGGTGATGGTGATCACCTGCAGCCGGTAATAGAGGTCTTCTCTGAATTCTCCCTGGGCAACGGCTTTTTCAAGGTCCCGGTTTGTGGCGGCAATGATACGGACATCAACGGCAATGGTTTCCTTTCCTCCCAGCCGCTCGATGCTGTTTTCCTGCAGGAGTCGTAAAAATTTAGCCTGGATGCTCATGGGTATATCCCCGATTTCGTCCAGGAAAATCGTACCCCCCATGGCCTGCTCGATTTTACCCACCCGCCTGTGGGCAGCTCCGGTAAATGAGCCTTTCTCGTAACCGAAAAGCTCGCTTTCCAGCAGGGTCTCCGGTATGGCCACGCAGTTAATCACCATAAAGGGTTTTTCAGACCTAAGGGAATGATGATACACGGCCCTTGCGGCAAGCTCTTTGCCGGTGCCGGACTCTCCCCTTATCAGGACTGTAGCATCCGTTGACGAGACCCGTCCTATGGCCTTGTAAACTTCCAGCATCTCGGGGCTGGTACCCACCAGGGCATCTCTGTTTGATTCTTCTGAGAATTCAGGATTTACGTCCACCGGGGATGACATGCAGCGCCCGGCTTCCAGGGCTTTTTCGATCAAAGAGAGCATTTCCGGGACATCAAAGGGCTTGTAAATATAGTCATAGGCTCCCTGCTTGATGGCACCGATGGCTGTTTCAGTTGTGCCGTAGGCCGTTATTATTATCACAGGAAGTTTGGGTTTCACCCTGTTGATTGCTTCAAATACGTCCATGCCGCTCATATCCGGCAGACATATGTCCAAGATCACTAAATCCGGATTCATGTCCAGGGCCTTATCTATGCCATCCTGACCGGAAAAGGCAGCCAGCGTATCGTATCCATCCTGGGTGAGAATTTTAGAAAAACTTAAGCTCAACTGCTGGTCATCATCAATTATCAGTATCAAACTCATTTTTGTCACACTTTGCCGGTAAACATTCTGCAGACCCCGTCTATCATACAATATATTGATACGTATTTATCTTGTTTTGAGCGCAAACACAATAAATTGTGCCTCCATACAGGTTTCACCGAATATTTACCTTTGCTGAAATATGTTTGAAATATGGGCATCCTTCATATTGCCTCAAAAGTAGTTGACATTTTTTTTGAAATGATTCCCCAAAAATGGGAAGATTGATCCAGAAAGTGTCAACCAAGGAATGAAACATGCCGAAATATGTTAGCTGTCGCTTTTGTTCACAGGCAATTCAATGATAAATTCCGCACCATCTTCTAAAAAAGGAGATGCATAAAACAGGCCATTATGTTCCCTTACAATCCTGGATACAATGCTCAGTCCCAGGCCTGAACCATTCTCCTTTGTGGTAAAAAAGGGATCCGTTATTTTCTGTATGATTCTATCGGGAATACCCGGGCCGTTGTCCTTAAGGGTGATGCGCACGACCTCCCCCTTTGCTGAATCAGGCACCAAAGTTTCGGAAATAAAAATCCTGCCTCCGTTTTCCATGGCCTCGCATGCGTTGGTAATAAGATTTACCAGAGCCTCTTTAATGCGGTCCCTGTCCACCCTCACCTCTGGAAGATCGTTTTTCGGATTATGGGTGATCTTTACGTTATACTCTTTTAGGCGGTACTCCAAAAGGGTTATGGTTGACTCAATTATTGTAGTGACATGACAGGCATCAATGGCTAATTTCGGGGGTCGCGCAAACTCAAGAAAATTTTGCAGAATCCTGTCGATTCGTCCAATTTCATCGGTAATAACTTCCAGGTCTTCGTTCTGTACATCGGTAAGGTCTGTGGACCGGCTAAGGGAGAACATTCTCATTTTAATGGATGTAAAGGGATTTCTTATGGAATGGGCAACCCCTGCGGCCAGCTCGCCGACCATGGCCATTTTTTCAGCCTGGACAAGGCTCTCCCGGCTCTTGGTCAATTGATTATGGGTTTCATTAAAATCCTTCATCATTCCTTTTAAGGAATGACTGAGGGAGAGTATCTCATCTTTTGAGCTTTCCAATGGAGAACTGCCGGTTTCAATGGCCAGCCCCCTTATAGGTTCAAGTATCTGCTTATAGAGAATATAAAAAATCAACAGGCACAGTATCATAAAAGAAATAAGGGCGCTGTAGGCAATTAATCTGAGATATTCGGATCTCTGCTGGTTAAGATGTTCTGCATCAAGAATGACCTTCCACTGGTTTTCCCGGAATTGTCTGCAAAGCTCAAGCAGGTTGAAAAAAACATTTCTCTGCTGTTCATGCATGTTGGAAATATTTGTATCCGTAAGGGTTTTAGAGTACTTTTCAATGGCGTTGTCCTTTGCATCCACATAGGATTTATATTCATCGGAAATTTTTTCAAGGCTCTGTCTCTGGTTTTCATTGAGGTCAAAGGAAAATGCGCTCTTCAGGGTCTGCCTGAACATTTCCCTGTACTGCCCAAGGTTATTGAGCCATTTTGCATTGCCGTCAACAAAATAATAGGTTAAAAATCCTTTCTGGTTTGCAAGGGCAAGCTCCATGTCATGGGCGGTCTTATAGAGAACCACCTCTTTTTGCACCATGTTGATCAGCATGTTGTCAATCTGGTGGGTGTACCATAAAATCAGTATAAAACAGGCCAATGTAATAGATGCCATGGCAGCAAAAAGATAAAAGACCTTTGCCCTCAGACTTATATAATATCCTCCCATAATATTCCTATTCATCTCCTTGATATCCTTAACTCGTGAGTCGTAACCCCTCATTTCCCATACCAAATGTATTGTATTAAATCTTAATTCAATACGATATGTGGTGTTAATTCAGAGAACTTATGACTGATGAGTCCTTAATGAGTCATTTAAAAAATAGTTTTTACAAATGATTTAATTTTGCGCCGGCTGCCAAACCAAAATAATCCAGAGGTTTTACATCGAGCACTCCTCTCTTCTCTTATTTTGATTAAAAATTTAGAATATCATATCCTTTTTTTCAAAAATTTCAACTGTCAATATAACTATAAAGCAACAGCAGGGCTGCCACTTTTTTTAAAATTTAAGGACAAAAAAACCGAATATCTTGACTTTCATTTACAAACCCCATACATTTTTGTGTAACCTTATGGGTTTCAATATTTAACCAGTGGAACAAAATATTTTGATAAAATCATTCAAGCATAAGGGTTTAAAAATTTTTTTTTACAAAGGAATAAAAAAGGGTATTCAAGCACGGCATGTTGACAAATTGAGTGATATTTTAGATATTATTGATGCCTCATCAAACCTTATGGATATTAACTATCCAGGATCAGGGCTTAACCAGTTAAAGCCCAAAAAGAACAAAATATGGGCAGTCAATGTATCCGGTGGTTGGCGGGTGACGTTTAAATTTGTTGACGGAGATGCCTATATTATAGATTATCTAAATTATCATTAATGGAGAAACAACCATGACATCACAAAGAAAACCGGCTCACCCCGGCAGAATATTGAAGAATATGTATATCAGGCCGCTGAATATTACCATTACTCAGGTAGCGCTAACGCTCAATGTATCTCGTAAAGCATTATCAGCCATTGTAAATGAAAAGAAGTCGGTTACTCCAGAGATGGCATTAAGACTTTCAAGGGCCTTTGATACCAGCCCTGATTTATGGTTGAACCTTCAAAAAAAACACGACCTATGGTGTGCTGAAAATCGAAGCGATGATTGGAAAAAAGTCCGACAAATATACACAGCACCTTCCTTTGCTTAATGACTGACGAAGCCGGAGTTCATCAGAATTTCAGGAGTCAACAACCCCTGAACTAAAGACTCAGGGGTTGTCTTGCCGATTTTTTATAAAAAATTAACAATGCGGCTAACTTTTGAAATACTTTTCAAGGATTCTCTATCCAGAATAAATCGGAGTACAATAGCTGAATTTCTAACGTATCTGTAATTAAGGGTCAATTATTTTATCCTGAAGGAGAGCCGGGAATAATTATTTCCACGCCTTTTTTCCGTAGTCATGTCCTAAAACAAAAAAATTATAAAAAAAACACAAAAAAGTTCTTGACCAGAAATGTAAAATATACAATAACATTTGACTATTATGATAGTAGGCTTAATTAGTTGAATCATTTTTTTTTGCGCAGAGTATCCTTCATTTGCTGGTTTACATTTTTCATATCAAATATCCTCATTTTCTGGGCATTTCATCCCAGAAAATGTAAACCGCTTTTGAGGTTTATTTAAAAAACAACCCACAACCCAAAAGGAGGTGATATTGCCGATTAATAATTTGTGTAAACTTGTATGTGATCCTTATTTCGATTGCGACGATAAGCCGCAATAGAGGTTTATATACAAGGTAATTTGGCATCCTTCATATTGCCTCAAAAGTAGTTGACAATTTTTTGAAGTGATTCACCCAAAATGGGAAGGTTGATTCAGAAAGTGTCAACCGAGGAATGAAACATGCCGGTAATTTGTAGAAGATTTTATTTGAATGGGGGATTAATCTTCAATTAAAAGGCTTAAAAGGAGCTTAAAAGATGAAAAATTTTAAAAAAGGACTGTTGTGTTTGATTTTTGCATTATTTGTTCTTGTTCCGGTAATTTCCTTTGCTGCCATGGGCACCATGGAACCCAAGAGTAAAGACGTTGGGGTTAATTTTTTCGGCAGTGTTAAAACCTATCCGACATTTCTTTCAGATGTGGATTTGAACGATGACGACACCTCTTTTGACCATGTTCTGGATGAAAATGGCTGGATGGCGGATCACAATATCCGCAACGAGGTTCGTATCGGCTGGACGGTCAAAGGTGAAAACTGGGATTTTATGGCCATTCTTGAATCAGACTTCAACCTGAACAAGGCCAACGGGGACAGGGGACTTGATGGAAGCAGCCCCTCGGACTCCGGTATGAGTGGTGAGGACTTCGGTATTGAGAAATTCAATGTCAGCTACGATTTTGGTCCTTTAGCCGTTAAAGCCGGATGGAACACCCGTTTCTTAGATATTAAAACCGGCGGGTTGCTTTACGGCGACGATCATCCCTATATCGGCCTTGATGGAAAATTTAACGACAGTATTTCCTGGGAAGCTCTTTATCTCATTATTCAGGATGAAACCGCAACTGATGGTATCGGTGCCATCGATGCAGATACTCTGGACTGGAGAGCCTATACCTTTAAATTGAATTACAAGCTCCCCAACGGCTTTATATTAAGCCCTTTCTATGCCTACAGTGATAATGATGAGGCAAAGGCAGCCAACGCAAAGGTCCATTACCTGGGTTTTGAAGGATATGGAAACCTGGGCATGGTTACCCCGAGATTTGAACTGGTTTATGCCACCGGTGATACAGATACCTGCGCTGCAACCGGACAGGATTATGACATCAGCGGTCTGGCAGGCTATGCCTCCGCCGACATCAACGTATCCCCTGCTGTAGTTCCATATTTTGGAATGAGCTATCTATCAGGAGATGATAATGCAAATGATGATGACATCGAAGCATTCAACAGCATTACCAACATTTCCAGATACACCCCTACATTTGGTATGGAAAATGCCTTTATTTACCGCTATATTCCTGTTCTCGGTTCCCACCTGTACGCCAATGATTTTGCAATGCTGGGCGGCGATACACCAGGTTATGGTGGCATAGGTAACAGTGCGAACGGTGACAGCCCCGGAATGTTGACCTATGGAGTCGGTATAAAAGGCAAGATAAACGCATTTGCCTACAGAGCCCAGATTATCTTTATGACCTTTGAAGAGGAAGGCGCACTTGAAGATGTTTACGGCCGCGACATTGACGACTATGTAGGCACGGAATATGATATCCATCTGTCCTACAAGTTTGGAAAACATTTTACCCTGGGTAACTGCCTGTCTGTGTTTGATCCCGGCGATGCTGTAGAAGACATCCGCGGTGATGATTTTGACGATATAGGCTTTATCAATACCGTTGAAATGATCTGGTCCTTCTAATCAGCCCCCTGGATTTATTAGAAACTGCAGGGCAGGCCGCCTTGCCTGTCCTTTGCGGGGCACCCACAGTGGGGTGCCCCTACGTTTCATGCATCGTTGTGGGCACAACCGGGTAAAAATTCCGGCCTCCCATGACAATTATTCAGGTGTTTAATTCGTTCACATCGGGAGACTTAACCTGCCTACTTGGTTGAGTCTCCTTTAATTTTTAAAAAAACAGGGCACATATGAATATCAAAAAAACAACTCAACTCTGCGTGTTGAGCATCTTTATTTTTGTTTTTAATGTAATGCCGTCCTTTTGCCAGGAGCCCGCGTTTACCGATGTCGTGACCTGTCTTAAAGGTGAATACGGGACTCCTTTTCAGATTGCAGGCAGGGTTAAAGAGGTCGCACAGGATAAGGTCTTATTCGACAAAAACAATGAAATCAACAACATCAATGTAGGACAGGGGCTTTGGGTATGTGATCATAAAAAAGGGGTATCCCCTCATCTTCAAAAACAGGTTGCATGGCTCAAAGTTGAAGCCCTGTTTTCGGAGACGGTCATGGCATCTGTGGAACAGGTCATGGCAAGGGCTGTGGAGCCTGATGACTGGGTCTTGACACCCCCTTCTCCCATTGTCCATGTATATTCCAATATTGAATCAAAACACGCCCTTTCTTCCTATCAAGACCTGATAAAAGAACTCCTGAATGCCGGTTTTCAAATAAGAGAAGCGCAAAAGGATGTGATACCGGGAGGCCTGGGGGACAACGATCTTATCCTGCGTTTTGAATTCGATGCAGACCACCTTGTCTGCCGTGTGATTCGGGGAAAAGAAGGCAAACTTCTCTGTTATGAAACCCGAAAAAGCGCTCTTGAGATTGCAACCTTATTTCCCGCGGGCCACGACATTCAAACTAAACCCTTACCATTACCTTCATCTAACAGGCCTAAAACCAATCAAACCTCATTGCCGGCTGTTTCCGCCACAGAGCCGCCTTCTGCCATAAAACCTGGACAAACCCACGCAGGCCCCCAATCAGGCCTGGAGTATTCCGGGAACTCCGCCCATGAACAGAAAAGTGATTTTTACCGGCTCGATAGGGCATTTTCAAGAATAGCTGCTTTTGATCTGGAAGGTGACGGCATAACCGACCTTGCGCTGCTTAATGATGATGGCGTTTCGATTTATGAACTTGCCGGTACGAGGCTGTCTCAAAAGCACAGCTATACCTTTAAGAAAAAAAATGTTTTTCCCCTGAACCTTCAGGCAATGGACATGGATAATGACGGAAGAGATGAATTGTTTATAACTTTGGCAGAACCTATTGTTATCCTTGATAAAGAAGACAATCAACTCTGTTCGGAAATTTTGACTTTCAAAAAAGGTTCCCTTGAACCCCTGGTGACGGACTGGTCTTATTATTTAAATATTATTTCTAATAGGACAGGACAGAAGGTGGCTTTGGCACAAAAACAAGGTGAATATATCCAGTATGCAGGCCCCATAAGACAGATCACATGGGATGAAAAATCAAGGCAGCCGAAAATCGCAGAACCCTATCGGGCTGCGGCAGGGGTTTACTCGATTTACCAGTTTAATTTCATGCCCAATGATTCCCAGCGGTTGATCATACTGGAAGCTGGTAATGATCTCCATGGCTATTTTGCTCCACAAGAAAGGCTGGAAGCTTCAGGCCCAAGGAATTACGGTGATTTCAAAGAAACCGGTTATCCTATTAAACTGGAAAAAGATCAGTATTTCGGGGGATTTTCGGATAAAAAAACCTCCCAAACCGTTTACGCACCGCGCCGCTTTGAATTAAGACCAGAATTTGATAACCAGTGCTTTTTAATATATAAGGAACGCACCGGTACAATCCTTAAAAAAATTTTTAATGCAAACAAAGGAGCAGATCAGGTTATGGGGGTAAAATGGTCTGGCAACAGGCTCATCGAAAGCTGGCAGTCCAAGAAATTTGCCAAAAACCTCCTTGATTTTACTTTCCTTTCTAATCCCAGACGAATTATGGTGCTTTTCTACGATAATGACGAATATGCTTTAGAAACGATGTATTATTAATTATACTGCCCAGCGCTATTATATAAACAATAATAATCCCCATGCCCTTTCAGGCACAACGAAAAATGAATGTAGGGGCACCCCACTGTGGGTGCCCTCTTAAATGCCGGGCAAGGAGACCTGCCCCTACATTTTCATATAACCGGCATGGCCGGAGCATATTTTTTACCCGGCCGCAACGAAAATTGAAAGTCTTTTGAAAAACAACCTCTTACGGAGACTTTCATATAACCCGGCATGGCCGGAGCATATTTTTTACCCGGCCGCAACGAAGATTGAAAGTCTTTAAAAAACAATCCGTTACGGAGACTTTCATATAAAAACCATGCTCCCGGTTATTTTTTTGAATCCGTAACCTATCTGTAATTGATGATCAACTATTTTATTATAATCTCACTGAAAAAATATGAGCAGATCAACAATAACACGATCTCTCATAACAGAGATTAAAAACCATAATAAAAAAGGGGGTTATCATGGTAAAAAAAATTATTTTAATGCTAATTTTAAGTTTATTTATTTTTGTTTTTTGTGCATGGGGTGCGGATTCCATACGGGAAGCAGCATCAAAAGCATCCTTGAACGGTTTGATTCAATATTATTCCGAGATGGCAGAGGTGGAAAAAAATTTTGATTCCACAAGGGAAACCCATGGATCCCAGAGTATGCTTCAGTTTATTATCAATAATAAAGATGAGATACTTGCCGTTATAGGTGACAGCGATGCCGGCCTGGACATCGTAAAAACCCATGAAGTCATTAACCGCCTTTATAACTGCCAGAAAACACATAATACTCCAGGCAGTTCTTCTGCTTTGAGGCTTGAGGCCACAGCGGATCAATATTTTGACAAAATTACAAAGCACAGGTATGTGAAAAATATTGACGGAACCTATGGGGAATATAATAAAAAAGGCGAGTATTTCAGGACTGTTCCGGCGGATCTGCCCCATCTTGTAAAGAGCAGATATGTTATCCCGATAACGGATGCCTGCTATCTGCTTTATTCCAAAAAAAATCATCTTGAACCAAAAGGATGCATCGCCCTGCGGGCCGGGGAAGCCCATCCCGATGGGTGCTATCTTGAAAAAGCCCTGGTGGACTATAGCGCTCAAATAAATTGATACAGTTCTACTCAGATAAATTGATACGTTGATTCACAAAGGCAAACAGTTACCCCACCAAAAAAAATAAAAAAAACTCCGCCAGCAGTTTTTACCACTGCCATGAAGCAGAAGTTACTGCCTACCTCAATTGGAGCAGTGTAATTTTTTTCGTTAATTGAGTTATCTGGTTTTCAAGGACGGAGATCCTTTTTTCAAGATCTGTTATGGCTTGATTTTTATCGCCTGGAGGTTGATTCAGGATGTCGCTGTCGGGCTTGGGATGCATCAAGGACTTAAAAACATCACCAATATGAACCATATCATTACGCCTGACGGCTTTCCGGGGATGGGTGGTTGGTGCGGGTGGTACCTGTGTATCAGCTTTCAGTTTTTTCAAATACGCAACGCTTTGGATAAAACTGACATCCATGACCTTCATTACAAGATCAATGGTATTAAAATTTTTTTCACAATTAAAACATCGTGCCAGATTGGTTTTCGGATTAACCCCGGTGTTCTGTTCATTGCAGACGGGGCAGCTGAACCGATATTTTCCTGTCTGGTTTGATAAGGGGATGGAAAGAGCTTCAATTACCCTGTCTATTGGGATGTGATTTCGAAGTGTGAACATATGTCGACGGCTATAACAAGGGGAATCCATGTCAATTTCACCGGCTACACTGTTTCCAGCTTTGATCTCAAACTCATGCAGTTTTTCATATTAATTACATGGCTGCATTCGGTTAACCGGTCTAAGAGTGCGGCAGTCAACTGGGCATTTTTCAAAAAAGTTTCCCATTCTTCAAACCCGAGATTTGAGGTGATCAGGGTTCATTTTGCCCTATGCCGTTTGTGCATCAGAGTAAAAAACAACCCAACCTGTACAGGTTCTATTTCTATAAACCCCAGCTCATCTATCAGCAGGCAATCGTAAGATGCAAAGGTCTTCAAGACTTTGGATTCCGTGTGATCGGCAATGGATTGATAGAGGGTTTCCACAAGTTCCGGGAACAAAATAAACTTCCCTCTGTATCCTTTGTTTATCGCCTGGGTGAGAAAGGCTGTGGCCAAACCGGTTTTACCTGTACCTGTCGGGCCGATCCAGATGATATTATGCTGTTTTAGAATATAATCGAAAGAATCATAGATCGAGAGAACCTTCTTCCTATTTAACTTTGGCTGCCTGTCAAAAGGAAACGTCTCGATCTCATATGGTTCCGGGATTCTGGCATGGACAATCCTTCTTTTTCTGGCATTTTCATGTTTAATTTTAAATTCCTGTTCAACAACGTACGTAAGTAGACGAACCGGCGAGAAATTACCTTGTTCAGCAATCTCCATGTAATCCGGCTTTTTTATTTTTGACGCCGTCAGCAGGGATTTTGTACTCAGCCAGTTTTTTTCTTTGGTGATAGATTTCCATATGGTCGCAGAACTCGAGTATCTTGACGTCAAACCGTGTTTTGCCGGGAACCCAGTAAAAATTACCATTGACGGTGGCATATCCATATTGGTCCGTCCCCCGCTCATGGGTCAGATACGGGGGCGTTACATAGGGCGGTATTTTTACAAGAAGCGTCTGTTCATACTCAAATGCCCGTGCCGGAATCAGGTTGCTTTTGCTTACCGGTCTGTTCGCCATCCTCATGGTGGACCACTCAAAGGCCTGCCGGTTCATATTTTCCAGGCTTTTGAAACTTCGGCCCGGGAAGAAATTGGTTTCCACGGTATAAAAACCTCTTTCATTACCTGCTTTTCTATTGGCATGTCCAACTTCATGGCAGACAAATTTAAAGCCGTATTGCTTGGCAAATTGCTCCATTTCAGGCACGATAACAGCATTTTTGCCGGTTCCCCGAAGGCGGGCAAGATTGGTGTTGTCAATAATGCATATCCCGGCGGCATACTTCCAGAAGGTCAATGCTTCATGGATAAAGCATTTCATGGCAAATCGATTGAAAGAACGGTAAAATTTCAGATACTTCAATTTCGAGTACCTCATATAAATAAGGCTGCCCTGAACTTTGAACCGGGTTTCTCCAAATTTAGTGTTGTAAGGGGATGTGTCATGCTGCATCTCTTCACCAGGGATATCCTGCTTTTGGTCACACCTTTCATTTTTTGAGTGGCTCAGGCCAAGTTGCCGTAAATTCCGTGTCAATGTGGAGTATCCAATGGCAATGCCCATATCTTCTTCAAGGATTTCATGGATTCTCTGGGCATAACCGTCACATTTTTTGTAAAGTTTCCCAAGAAGCACGGGATCAACATGAATTTTATCCGGCCGTTTAATTTCAGGCTGTTCACCTTCCTGTTCAATGATTTTCCGGACAGTGTTACTGCTGATGTTGAGTTTGCGGGACAGTTCCCGAACCCTCATCCATAATTTCGATCATCTCAACCATGATATCCGCCTATGTAAATTATTCCGTTCCATTGGAATATACCCTAAACGTCAATCGGTTGATTGTAAGCCTGTGTGAAAAGAAGGTAGCATGGGAGGGATATAGAAAATATGATACTTTAGAGAAAAAAGAGAAGAAACAAATCACAGCCGAACAGTTATGACAGAACTATCATCAATTGTTGTGCACACTTCACCTGTGGGGAATGCCGACGGTTAATATCTGTGCTGTGATGCCCGGCCAAACAAAAATGGAGCATTCTTTTCAACGCCACCACACTGTTGATAAAAATCCAGGGCAAATGCATCCGGACCTCGTATAGAAGCAAGTTCTCAATAACCTGGGGTGATAAAGCCTGCTTACCCTTTAAATTCCGGGTTCTATTCAAAAGGATTCACTGAATTGCCCGGACTTATTGAGAACTTACGTATAGAATGATTACTGATCCTGGATCTATGGTGAATGATTGCCTCTAAAAACTGAAGTAACCCTTGGCTGTCTTGTAGTTGGACATATTGGATTTCCGATGCCAGAGCTGTATTGGATGACACAAGCAGCTTCCCGCCCGCCAGGATCATTCGTTCCCATGACAGCAGGGTACTGATATTGATGAAATCTGCAATATCCTGCAGATGATTCAGTTCATTCTCTATGGCTTCCAGGGAATCAGTTAGACTCAGGTGACCGCTAACCCTGATCCATACGGCCAGCACCATGAACTTGAGAGATAAACTACGGTAAGGAACAAGCAGAAGAGGAAGTAAAGAAAACGTCACATGCTCACATATTATAGCATTGCCTTTGCGACAACAAAAAAAACGTAACACAGGCAAGTCCGGTACAGAGAATCCTGTTATGGGACAAATTGCTTTTCGGGTGTAGCAGCCAAGGTAGCAGGCGCAATCAACTCCACAACAAATAGGGCATTTGTCTGAAAAATCAGGAATCAACCAATTATCATAATACTCTTGTAAACTGACCTTTATATGATGTAAACTGACCTTTATATGATAAGGTATCTGCAAGGGGAATCTATCTTGGGCATCTTTTTAAAAGATCTTTGTTCAACCCAATAGTTATTCCCCTCACTTCTTTTTTGCAATCTTTTTCATAGTTTCGCAGGAGTTTCTTTTTGTTCTTATTTTTGCTTTTGTCTTTTGTACAGAACATCTATTGCCACTGCTTGGTGTATCAATTTATGTTAGCATAGGTGTATCAATTTTGCTCAGACCCCAAAATCTACAAAAAGAGGTAACTCCCACCATTTCATGGGTGCCGATAAATCCTAACAACATCATACAAAACATCAGCCAAGTAGTTTTTCTTGAAAAAGCCTTGTTAAAAAAGATCAGAGTCTGGTAAATTTACTTAAGCATTTTGAATCTTTCCTTGTTGAATTGGAGTTCATAATATTGAAAGATTCAAAATGCACCATTCTTTCCAAAGTGTCATCATTTTTTTTATATAAACTTACGACTCACGAGATAATACATACATATTGTTTTTTTAAGACTCATTCAGGGTAAAAAAAGGGCCTTTCATAAACCATGAAAGGCCCTTTTGTTTAGCAATATTTTTTAACGATAAAAATAAACCAACTTATTAATGCTACACTTCGGGCCTGGAATAAGGCCCGCTTCTCGCAACGATCTCAGAAACCTCTTCCTCCCACCCGATGGCCATGACATGAAACCCGGCCACTCCTTCCACTTCTTTCAGGCTCTGGATGGCCTCGACACAGATATCGATTCCATCCTGGACCTGTTTATTTTTGGGTACTCCTGTAAGCCTTATATTAACTATTAAATTTACGACTAATGTATAATCAAAATAGTAGCGGAAGAGCGCCAAAATTCTAAATCTCTATACATGGCGACAAAAGCATCGTTTTTTTCAATTTGACATTCTTTTTGTTTTTCCTTTAACTATGCATTGTTATTCAGTGTGGTGAGCTAATTTTTGAAACGGGAAAATAAAAAGTGAGTGATCTCAAAGTCAACGGAATTCCGTCCATTTGTTATGTCTGCAAGGAAAATTGCGGAACCCTGGTAAGAGAGGACAGCCACGGCGTTCATATCTCAGGCAATCCTTTGCATCCTGTCAGTAAAGGTTTTCTTTGCATTCGCGGAAAGCGTTACGGGCAGCTCCATACCTCCCCTCATAGAATAAGCCGTCCATTGGTGAAAAAAAAATCAGGCTGGCAGGAAATTTCTTATCTCCAAGCCATTGATATGCTTGCAGAAAAACTCTTTCAGGCCAAACGAAAATATGGTCCGGAAAGCGTCGTGTTTTACAAGGGAGAATCCCTGAAACACCAGGAAACTTCACTTTATCTCAGCCACCTGGCCCATGGATTCGGAACCCCCAATTATATTACGGTAGCCAGCCTGTGCCACTTTGCCATGACCCTGGGGTTCAAGCTGACCTGCGGCGGAATGCCTTCAGCCGATTATTCCAGAATCAAATCAGCCGTTGTCTGGGGAGCTAATCCAGCCGTTTCCCTTGCCAGATCAGGAATTGCATTGAAAAAGGCGGTCAAGAATGGTTTAAAGCTAATTGTCATTGACCCCTCTTTTACCCGGACAGCAAAACTGGCAGACTGCCATCTTGCCGTTACACCCGGCTCGGACGGATACCTGGCTCTTGCGTTCATTAAATATGCCGTCGAGAACCATCACACCCACACCTCTCTGAAACAAGGCAACGGCTGGGATAATTTGAGCGAAATGGTTTCCGGCCTCTACATGGAGGAGCTTCTCAGGCCCACCGGAATTACGGAAAATCAGTTCCAGTTCGCAGCTTCCCTTTTGTTCAGTCATCTGCCCGGATGGGTCCAGACCGGATCCGGTCTGGAACTGCAGCCCAACGGCGTTCAAACCGTACGCACCATTTCATCCTTGCTCACCATTCTGGATCCAAATGCGGTTACCGCACCCATGTATACCCGGCTTAACACCCTTCCAAACATAGATCTTTATCCACCGATGCCCGATCCCATAGGCAAGGTGGAACGCCCACTTTTTTTTTCCAACCTGAACCAGGGTCAGGGAATGTATCTCCCCCAGGCCATTTTGGAAAACACTCCTTATCCGGTCAAAGCCATGGTTGTCGTGGGGGGAAACCCGCTCATGACCTTTCCAAGCTCACCGGAGTATCGAAAGGCTTTTGCCAAACTTGAATTCATGGCCGTATTTGACCTGTTCAACACCGCTACAGCCCGAACAGCGGACCTGGTTTTCCCTGCTGCTTCTTTTCTGGAGAACCTTGAGCTTATCGATTACGGCCGGGGCGGAAAACCCTATTTAGGACTGATACGCCCGGCTGTAGAATCAGGGTTCGGCTGGCCGACCTGGAAGTTCATTTTTCGTCTGGCGCAAACCTTAAGTCTGGAGAATTTTTTTCCCTGGAAGGAGAATGAAGAGGCGATTCGATACCGGATGGCTCCCAGCGGCGCCTCTTTGGACGATCTTCTTAACAGCCCATCTTCAACAATCGGGTATCCACCAGAAGATCGAAAACCAGGGCAATGGAACACTTCAGATAAAAAGGTCCATTACTTTTCTGGTTTGGTGGCAAAAACAGGTAATTTACCTCTTCCTTCCCCGGAGGCATTCCAACTTCCCTACGGTACTGACAATGAATTTCCTTTCTGGCTCAGTACCGGAGACAGGGTACTTTATTTTCAGCACAGTCAGTTCAGAGAAAGTCCTTCTTGCAGGGTTGAAATGCCGGATCCGGTGCTTGATATACACCCTGATGCGGCGTCCTCTTTAAGGATATGCGACGGTGGAAAGGTGAGACTCGCCACCCGGCACGGCAGTCTGGATATCAAGGCTCGGTTGACCAGAGAGGTACGTTGTGACTGTTTGAGACTGACCCATGGATGGGTAAAGGCCAATGCCAATGAATTGACAGGCCTTAGCCATTTAGATGCCCTTTCTGGGTTTCCATGGATGAGGGCGGTTCCGGCAAGGATAGGCCATCCTGAGAGAACATGATGGATTTTTCCGCCAAAGATACCCTGACAGCAAAAGAACGCATGGCGGCTCTCATCAACGGAGAATTCCCGGACCGTGTACTATTCAATCCTTGTTCCATGGGATTTTCGGCCAGAATCTACGGCATTGACAGGGGTAAATTTTACCGAAATCCGGAAGTGGCCTTTGCTGCAGGTTTGCATCTAATGAAAACCTATCCCTGGATGAATTGCAGGCCATCCTATGGCTGGGCGGACAGGGGTTCCTGGGAATTCGGGGGTAAAGTCCTCTGGCCGGACAATAATCGTTTCATCGCCCCATGTTCGGTTTCATTGCTAAAAGAGCCCGGGGAAGTTAAGGATCTTCCTGATCCTGATCCAAAAATCGCCGGGATGAACCCTCTGGTTGAACGGTTTAACATCCTCAATCGCAGGCACGGTTTCCCTGCGTCGCTGCCCGGAGGCACGCCGACAACACTTTCCGCCGGTATTGTGGGCCGGGCCAATTTTCTAAGATGGCTGGTGCGTTACCCAGAGGCGGTCCATGCCCTGCAGAACAAGGTGACGCAGTTTATACTAAGAACGGCGGAACGCACCATAAAAAAATTCGGGGGACAAAACTGTTCAGTTTTTTGCGGGGTTCCCATGGAATCCAACCAGTTAATTTCCCAGGTAATGTTTGCAAAATTCGCCAAACCCTACATCTCAAAAATCTTCAGGTTCTACCGATCGGCCGGGGTGAAAAGCGTTGTGGTACACCTGTGCGGCGACCATACCGCCAATCTTCCCTTTTGGAAAGAAATCGATCTCCCACATAGAACTGTATTTTCCATTGGTCATGAAATGGACCTTGAAACCACCGGTGCTGCCATTGGCAAAGACCATATTCTCGCCGGAAATATCAATAACACACTTCTTCATTGGGGGAGCAAAGAGAGCGTAACAGTTGAAGTTGAGAGATGCCTTTCTCAGGGAAAAAAGCATTCCGGGGGATTTATTCTTATGCCGGCCTGTGAATTCCCGCCGGAAACGCCATTGGAGAACCTGAACGCCGTTGCCAGCACCCTGTATGAGAAAGGATTTTTTTCATGAAACTTCTCATCAGAAATCTGCGAAAAGACTACAATTCAGATAACAGGGGAAGCTTTGTCGCCCTGGATGGGGTGAATCTTGATGTTGAAAACGGGGAATTTTTGTCCGTGGTAGGGCCCAGCGGCTGTGGAAAGTCGACACTCTTAGAAATTATGGCAGGTCTTCAGATGCAGACCCAAGGCGAGATTTCAATTGGCGGCCTTTGCATGGAAAAGGTTCCCAAAAAACCGGCCATTGTTTTCCAACATTACGGTCTTTTTCCCTGGTTGACCGTGCAAAAGAACATCGAATACGGGCTGAAGATAGGTGGTGTCGACCGGAAAACGCGACGCCTGGTTGCCCAGCGCCATATAGAGATGGTTCACCTCAGTGGATTTGAAAAGTTCTACCCCCATGAGCTGTCCGGGGGGATGCAGCAGAGGGTAGCCCTGGCACGGGCCATGGCCAACAGCCCGAAAATCCTTTTGCTGGACGAGCCTTTTGCCGCCCTGGACGCACAGACAAGGGAGATCTGCCAAAGGGAACTTCTAAATCTCTGGCGGCGGACGGGAATTACCATCATCTTTGTGACCCATGACGTGGGAGAGGCAATTTTCCTGTCAGACCGGCTCGTGGTAATGTCCAAAGATCCTGGCAGGGTCAGAGAAGTCATGCCTGTTGATATGCCAAGGCCACGGAATTTTTCCATCCGTCTGGAAGAAGGGTTTCGCAAGATGGAAATGCACGTTCGGCTCATGATCTCAGAAACTAACACCACGTGTTCAGACAATGAAAAAGAGGGGAGACATGGTTGAGGGCCGTCTAAAAAAGGTCCTGGGCCGATTGGCATTGAAAAGCCTTCTTCCCCTGTCTATTTTCGCAACCTGGGAACTTTTGGTAATTTACGGTGATCTACCCCCCATTCTTTTACCGAAACTGGAAAAGGTTGGGGCCGATTTTGTGAAGTATCTAATGAACGGAGAGCTTCTTTTTCATCTCACGGTGAGTCTGAGGCGATGTGCCATAGGATTTTTCTGCGGATCTGCCGCCGGCATCAGCCTGGGAGTCCTTCTCGGATGGTTCAAACCATTGGAAATTTTTTTCGATATTACCCTGAATTTCAGCCGCGCCATTCCCAAAACAGCCCTTGCCCCTCTTTTGATTGTCTGGTTCGGGTTCGGGGATTTCCCAAAAATACTGCTGATCGGGTTGGCTGCTTTTTTTTATACGGTAATCCCCACCCTGGAAGGGGTCGGTAATGTCGATAACATTCTGGTGAAGTCCGCACGGTCCATGGGCGCCAGTGACCGTCAGATCGTATTCGGGGTCCTTCTGCCCGCATCAATGCCGTCCATTTACGCCGGGATCCGGATCGCCGCCACGTCATCCTTTGTCATGCTTTTGTTTGTAGAGATCATTTCCGGCAACAGCGGCCTTGGATTTTTGCTGGAAGATGCAAGGGAAAGCCTCAATACCTCGACCATGTTCATGACCCTTATCGTGGTCGGTATTCTCGGTTTTACTCTTGATTGGCTCGTTCGTTACACTGAGAAAAAGGTGATGCCCTGGCAAAAGGGAAAAACCCTTTCTCGCTGATTCATTAAAAAAATAAAAAATCAAGGAGAACTGCAACATGAAAACCTGTATGAAATCGATTATGCTTGTCCTGTTGATGATGACCATGGCTATTCCGGCCTTGGCCCTTGAACGGGACAAAATGCGCGTCGTCACCACCACCTATGACATCACCATGGATGTAACTATTGCCAAGGAGAAAGGGTATTTTGATCTTCTGGGGCTGGATTTTGATCCGGTAACCGTTAAAGGAGGAACAGCCACTATCATTTCCTCCATCGGATCCGGGGGTGTCGACGGCTGTTTTCTTGCCTCTTCCGGTGCGTTTACCGCCTACTCAAAGGGGGTTAGGCTTGTTCAGGTGGCAGGAAACGGCAACAGAACCTTTGATTTTTATGTCCTTAAGGATTCACCGATCCAATCTCTTAAAGATTTTGAAGGCAAAAAAATCGCCAACAAGCCCCGCCCCTCAGGCCCATGGCTGGCGCTTCGCTATGATCTTGATGACCAGAATATCAATGCCGAGGTGATTGATGTAAGGACCGAAGACCTGGCCCTGTCCGCTCTGCTCTCAGGTAAGGTGGACGGTGCCATAGGTGAAGCCACCTTTATGGCCATGTACGGTGACAAAATCAGGAAGGTTCATACCTCCAGCATCAGCAAGTATCTTTATAATTCTTGTGGCTGGTGGGTAAAGGATAACTTTGCAAAAAAACATCCCACGGCCATTCGAAAATTTGTGGATGGGATTCTGCTTGCCCGCCTTTTTATTCATGAACACCGGGATGAGGCCATGGAGATCCTTGCACGGGAGACACATATGGACCTGTCCCAATTCAAGTTCAAAGAGGCTTATGATCTGCCGACATTTGATATGCCCACCACGATTTATAAATACGGGTTGGATCAGATGGTTGTCATATTTAAAAAGTACAATCTTTTTGAAGGAGATGTAAAGGGGGATGACCTTGTGGATCCACGGTTCAGTATAATTATTAACAAAGACTATTAACCTGGGCAGATATGAGCCAGAGAATTACTCTATAAAAGGTTTGGGCAATCACGTATATATTATACACCGACATGGCAGCCCACCGCCACAATTAAAGTGTTGAAAGCCCTGGAACGAGGGGCATATAAATTGAGTTAAAAAATAAAAATCCTGAGACAACAGGGACTTTCATATAAAAAGGGCCTTTCATAAACCATGAAAGGCCCTTTTGTTTAGCAATCTTTTTTAACGACAAAAATGAACCAACTGATTGATTTTACACTTCCGGTCTGGGATAAAGACCGCTTCTTTCAACTATTTCAGGAACCTTTTCCTCCCACTCGATGGCCATGACATGGAATCCGGCCACGCCTTCCACTTCTTTCAGCCTCTGGATGGCCTCGACGCATATATCGATTCCCTCCTGGGCCTGCTTATCCTTGGGAACCCCGGAGAGCCTTGTAATTACCTCGTCTGGAACATCCATGCCGGGCACACGGTTTTTCATGAACTTTGCCATCCCGGCAGACTTCATGGGGGTCATGCCGGCCATGATAAACACCTTTTCATGAAGGCCCCTCTCCCTTACCCTTCTCATCCATTCCTCAAACTTATCCAAGTTGTAAATGCACTGGGTCTGGATAAACTCCACTCCGCAGGCAATCTTTTTGGCAAGACGCGGCACCCGGATTTCAAAAGGATCGGCAAAGGGATTGGCGGCTGCGCCCACAAAAATATCCGGCGGCCGCTTTATATCATCACCGCCAAGGAACTTGCCGTCATCGCGCATGTGCCGGACGGTCTGAATAAGCTGCATGGAATCAAGATCATGCACATTCTGCCCGCCCGGGCAGTCTCCAAAACTCTGGTGGTCACCGGAAAGACAAAGCATGTTATGAATATCAAAGGACGCGGCTCCAAGAATATCACTCTGAAGGGCTATGCGGTTTCTATCCCTTGTGACCATCTGAAGCACCGGTTCTATGCCCATCTGTTTCAGATGAATACATGCCGCAAGGGAGCACATCCTTGTCATGGATGTCTGGTTATCTGTAATATTCACCGCATCCACATGGTTTCTGATCAGCTCACCCTTGCTTGTAACAGCTTTTGGATCACTTCCCCTGGGGGGACCGCATTCGGAGGTGACTGCAATATGTCCCTGCCTTAAAATCTTTTCCAGCTTACTTGAAGTTTTTAAAGTCATACCTGCACATCCTCCCTTACCACGGTTCTGGGTCCGCCTGATCTTTCCGTTGACCAGTCTTTAATGGGCGCCACAATTTCATAATCATCCAGTCTTCCAAGGTCTCTTAATCGATCGATGATCAATTGCCATGCACAATCCAAATCTTTGTTGATCTCGCACTTGCCGTTGGAGGAGCCTCCGCAGGGGCCGTTCATCACGCGCTTGGCACACCTTGAAATGGGACATATTCCGGCAGTTCTTGCCAGCACGCACTCCCCGCATCCCTGGCATCGCTCCGTCCACATGCCCCGCTGCTCGTTGGCACCCATAAAGCATGTGTTCACACCCGGTATAAGCGGTGTTGAATGATATTTTTCCGCACAGAACTGAACCCCTACACCACAGGCCAGGGAAAGCACGGCATCATAATTATCAATGACATCCCGTATCTCTTCAAGATACTCGTGATCGCACTGCCGCTCAAGGGTCCTCTCATCGATTTTCTTTTCCCTGCCTTCCTTGATAAAATGCATTCTCAGGGCCGATGCCAGCACTTCAACTTCTTTTTTACCTCCGGCCTCACACACGGTCACACATTCGTTGCAACCCAGTATAAGCAACCTGTCATAATCCTTGACGGTTTCAATGATTTCTTCTATGGGCTTTTTATCTGCTACTATCATTATAAATACCTCATTATATTAATGAACGAATCACAGACGCTCAATGGATTTTTTCCATAACTGCCATGGGCAGACCAGGGTTTTGAACCGCCCATTGGATGCGCTCTTTAAAAGTTCGCGGATCACCCCTCATTCAGGCTGCTTTTTTTCTGGCCTGGAGGGCCTCTCTTATGGGGCTGGGCCCGAGTTCTCTGATGATGTTATCCATATCTATGGAATACTCGGCAAACAGGGGGCCGTCACCGGCTGAAAGGTTGTACATTCTGACCCTTTCACCGCCGACCCCGATTTTATCAAGGATGGCAGCTACCTGCTCCACCCGTTTTCTTGCCCGGAAATTACCGGTTTTAAAATGGCATTCCCCTTCCATACATCCCACCACATAAACCCCGTCCGCGCCCTTTTCAAAGGCCCGAAGAAGGTGTATTACATCAAGCTTACCGGTACAGGGCAGACGGATGATTCTAAAATTCGCAGGGCATTTCAATCTCATGGAACCTGCCAGGTCCGCAGCAGAATACCCTCAGTAATTACAGCAGAACGCCACGATTACAGGCTCAAACCCATTCTTCATATTACCCCCTCCAGCAAGGCATCGACCTTACTGAGCAATTGATTATCCTCATACCAGTTAAGTTTAATAGTTTTGGCAGGACACTCGGACACGCACACACCGCATCCCTGACACAGGGCAGGATCGATATAGCTGACCCCCTCCTCATTGATCTTTGGTACTTCATAGGGACAGGAACGCACACAGATGAGGCAGGAAGCACAATTATCAGGATCAACCTCCGCCGTAACCGCCGACAATGTCAGATAATCCCGGGAAAGGTATGTGGTAGCCCTGGATGCCGCAGCCATTGCCTGGGCAATGGTTTCTGAAATCAGTTTAGGACCGTGGGCAGTACCGCAGATAAATATTCCCTCAGTAGCCGCATCCACGGGACTGAGCTTCACATGGGCCTCAATAAAGAAACCGTCACGGTTCCTGTTAGTTTTCAGTATAGCTGAAAGCTCTTCCGTATCCGCAGGCACCACACCGGCACTCAAAGCAACCAGATCGGCATCTACGGCAAGTTTTCTGCCTAAGACATGATCTGTAAAGGTCACGGTAAGACCATCCGGTGTTTTTTCAACTTCTGGAGGATTTTCCGGATCAAACCTGAAAAAAAGCACTCCCTTATTTCTGGCTTCCGTGTAATATTCTTCCAGCATGGCATACATGCGCATATCCCTGTAAAGAATAAAAACTTCTGCATCGGGATTAAGCTCCTTGATGAGCAGGGCATTCTTTACCGCGCCCTGACAGCAGACTCTTGAGCAGTTTGGATTCTTCTCGTTCCTGGAGCCTACGCACTGGATCATGACTACCTGATTCAGGTCCTCGGCACCCTCTGTATGAAGTATATCTCCCAGTTCAAGCTGGGTGACGACCCTGTCACTTTCTTTATAGAGGTATTCCTCCGGTGAATATTCATTGGCACCTGTGGCGATAATCATAACCCCGTGATCGATCTTGCGCTCATACATTCCCGGTCCCACAAGCACCTCAGTGGTGAAGTTTCCCTTATAGCCGGTAAAATCAACGATCAGGGCCTGTTTCAGCACCTGTATTTTATCGTGATTTTCAACTTCCTCCACCAGTCTGGCAATGTTTTCCCGGATATCTGCTCCCTCTATGGTGTTATGGAGAGTATTGCAAAGACCGCCCAGAGCGGCTTCCTTTTCCAGCAGTACCACATCAAATCCCTGGGTTGCCAGGCCCTTTGCCGCGGTCATGCCTGCGACACCTCCGCCGATTACAAGCGCTCTTACGGTAACGGATATCCTTTTCTCATGGAGAGGATGCAGGGTCGCGGCACGGGCAACAGCCATTCTAACCAGATCCTTTGCCTTTTCAGTCGCCTTTTCAGGTTCATGAAAATGCATCCATGAATCCTGATTTCGAATATTGGCCATTTCAAACAGATATTTATTAAGACCGCTCTTTTCCAGAGTATCCATGAATATCGGCTCATGGGTCTTGGGGGTACAGGAAGCCACCACAACCCGGTTGAGCTGATGCTCCTGGATCATCTCCTTTATCGTACCCTGGGCATCCTGGGAGCAGGTAAACAGATTTTCACCGGTATAAACCACTCCAGGCAGATTATTTGCATATTCCGAGACCTCGTCCACATCCACGATTCCGGCTATATTGATGCCGCACTTGCAGACGAAAACACCGATTCTTATGTCCTCATCGACGACATCGCGCTCTTCGATGACCTCCACGCTCCTGGTACAAGTATCCCTTACCTGAGCCAGTTTCATGCCCGCGGCACAGGCAGCGGCACCTGCCTCGGTAACGGATGATGGAATATCCTTGGGTGCCTGGAAAACACCGGATACATATACACCGGGACGGGTGGTGGTAAGGGGCGAAAAGGGTGATGTCCTGGCAAATCCATATTTATCCAGCTCCACACCGATGCGGTTGGCAATTTCCCTGTTTTCCCGGGGAATTTCAAGGCCCACAGAAAGGATAACCATATCAAACTCTTCCTGGCGCATTACCCCTGCATCATCTGCATAATTAAGGATAAGGTTCCCGGTTTCACGATCCTCATCAACGCTGTGAATCCTTGATTTTACAAAACGTACCTTTTCCTCGTCCCTGGCCCGGATATAATATTTTTCATAATCCTTGCCGAATGTCCGCATATCCATATTGAAAATAGCGCAGTCCAGGGGCTTTTCAGAATGCTCCTTGGCAATCATGGCATCTTTTACGGCATACATGCAGCATACTGAAGAACAATAGCCATTGCCGCACTTATTGGTATCCCTGGAGCCGATGCACTGGAGCCATGCAATACTTTCAGGCTCCTTTTGATCAGAGGGTCTCACAAGATGCCCCATGGTCGGGCCGCCGGCACTTAATATCCGTTCAAACTCAAGGCTTGTCATGACGTTGGGGGATCGTTTATACATGTAAATATCGTCAAGACCCGATGGATCAAAGGGTTTGCTTCCCAGAGCCATGATGACCGAGCCAACGGACAGATCCCTGATCTCCGGCATCTGAAAATGATCTATGGCTTCCGCAAGACAGACATCAACGCATTGATAACATTCCGAGCAGATACCGCAGGAAAGGCATCTTGTGGCCTCCTGCCTGATCTGTACCTCGGAAAGGGGAAAGGCTACTTCCTTAAAATTGCCTTCCCTTTTTTCAACCGGAAGCTTGCCCGGATGGATACGCGCTCTTTTCTTTTCCCCTGAGATGTCGGGCTTTTCAAACTCAAAGGTCTTTTCCCGGCCTGCGGCAATATCCTCTCCCTGGATGAATCTATGGATACTCTCGGCCGCCTCTTTTCCATTGGCAACCGCGTCCACGACGGATTTGGGCCCATAAAAGGCGTCTCCTCCGGCAAAAACCCATGGAATCGGGGTCTGCATTGTTACGGGATCTGCATCAAGACCACCCCGGGGGGTAACGGAAATGGACTGGGGCTCTGCAAAGTCAAGTTCACCCATCTGACCTATGGCGATAATGACATTATCCGCGGTTATGGTAGTTAAATCCGTTTCATCATACTGGGGGTTAAAGCGCCCCTCTTCATCAAAAACCGCGGTACAGCGTTTGAACTCCACACCACCTACGGCACCGTCCTTTTCAATGAATCTGAGGGGGCCAAGGCTGTTGACGATCTCAACCTTTTCCTCAAGGGCCTCTTCAACCTCATAATCCCAGGCAGGCATCTCATCCCTTGCCTCAAGGCATACCATCGTAACGTCTTTAGAACCAAGACGCCTTGCAGTTAAAGCCACATCCACGGCAACATTACCTCCGCCGATGACAATAACCTTGCCGGTTATAGGATCAGCCTTTTTCAACGCAGATGCCTGGAGCAGGCTCACGCCTTTAATAACTCCCTTAAGGTCTTCTCCTTCGACCCCGAGGCCGCGGCTGCCGTGGAGGCCGGTGGCAAGGAACAGGGCGCTGTATCCATCCTGCTTAAGGCTGTCAAGGGTAACATCCTTTCCAAATTCAACACCGGTCTTGATGTCAACCCCCATCTTTTCGATAACGGATATTTCTTTTTGAAGTTCTTCATTGGGAAGCCTGTACTCGGGAATACCCACGGCCATCATGCCGCCCTTTACGGGCAGTTTTTCAAAGACCGTCACGCCGTATCCGCGTTTGGCGAGGTAGTAGGCAGTAGTCATTCCTGCTGGGCCCGAGCCGACAACGGCGACTTTTTCATCCCTTGGCTCTTCTGTTTCAGGTATATAGGGATCGTCGGATGCGAAATCAGAATCTGCAAGAAAACGGTGAAGATGCTGGATTGCGACAGCTTCTTCCACATCACCCCGGGTACATTCCGATTCACATGGATGATGACAAACCCTTCCGCAGGAGCCTGGGAATGGATGCTCATCCTTGAACAGCTTCAAAGCTTCCCGGTATTTTCCCTCGTTAATCAGCGCTACAAAACCCTGAATACTGACATGGGCGGGGCAGGTGGCCTTACAAGGCGCTGTTGATCGTTTGGAAATACCATAGGCCCCGGGAATGGCTTGTTCATAAAGTTTAAATATGGCCTTACGGGTGTTAAGCCCCAGATTGTGTTCACTGGGAAAATCAACGGGACAAACCTTTGTACACTCACCACAGCTTGTACATTTTTCAAGGTCTACATATCTTGGGTTTTCTCGAATTCGGGCGGTAAAATTACCCTCTTCGCCCTCCAGATCAATCAGTTCCGTGTTTGTTAAAAGCTCTATGTTCATATGCCGGCCGACCTCGACCAGTTTTGGAGAAATAACTCACATGGTACAGTCATTGGTGGGAAAGGTCTTGTCAAGCTGAGCCATCATCCCGCCAATGGCTGATTTTTTTTCCACAAGATAAACATAATAGCCTGAATTTGCAAGATCAATGGCTGACTGCATGCCGGCGATTCCAGCACCAAGAACCATTACGGATCCGGCAAGATTACTTGTATTTGCTTTTTCCAACATTAAATATCCTCCTAACCTTTCAGGCCTTCCATCACACCCAGGATCTCGGGCAGCTTATGTTCCCAGCCCATGGTATATACATTCACGCCGCCGTAACCTTCGGACTTTACACCCTGCATCATCTCCCTTGCTATTTTTGTGCACTCTCTGACCTTGTCCGAGGCACCCTGCAAACGCTCGATAATAGCCGGCGGCATATTTACATAATTAACGTTCCTGGCCATATACCTTGCCATACCAAGGGATTTCAAAAGAATTACTGTGGGAATAATTTTCGCGCCATTTTTTTCAGCTGTTTTCAAAAATGGCTGGGTCATTGAAAATTCAAACAGGGGCTGGGTAATGAAAAAGCGGATGCCTGAATTAATCATCTTTTTCATTTTTTCCAGTTCCTTTTCCCTTTCCCCTCCCCGAAGACAGGTATTTAAGGTAGCGCCTTTTAAAAAATCCGGAGCACCGGAGAGTTCAATTCCTGCCATGTCATGGCCGTTTTCCAGTCCGATGGTACCGGCAATCAGTTCTTCAAGGTCGACATCATAGACCGCCTTTGCCTTATGATGATCCCCAAAACTCGGGTCTTCACCTGTAACAAACATGAGAGCATTAATTCCACAGGCTGCGCCGGCAAGAATATCAGCCTGAAGCGCCAGCCTGTTTCTGTCCCGGCAGTTAACCTGCATAACGGTGTCAAGGCCCTTATTTTGGAGCACAAGGGAAGCACCGAGGGAACTCATCCTCATCACGGCATTGCCCATTTCAGGCACAGTAAAAGCATCAGCAACACCTTTTACATTAACAGCATCCTTAACCATTGATGAAACATCTGTTCCCTTGGGAGGTTCAATCTGAACCAGACAGGCGAATTCACCAGCTTCAAACCGTCTTCTAAACTGCATATACGCACCTCCGAAAAAGTGGTCCGGTTAATATATAAAAATTATATGTAACAAGTTTTCGCAAACAAATTCCCAATGTGTTAGTCAAATTTCAAACCTATCAGTCAGTGAGGCATGCCTCATGGCGCCCATGGGGAAATAAGCATATTATCAATAGAATATTACAAGCAAATAAGAGAATCGCTGATTTATTCCTGCGAACCGTTTTTCAGCATCTGCAATCACTTGTAATTGAACAAAAAACACTTATTCCCACTTGGTTATTAATTAACCTGATATGTATTTCTGACGCTTAATAAGTAATTGATTAGACCACTATTTGTCAAGTCTTATTTAGATAATGAATCCCATTTATAGCATTGGCTTTTAAATCCATAAATATCAATGGGCTAAAGCTCAATTAACTGCATAATAAATACTATTTACCCCAGTCATGCCCCATCACCTCCAATTCGCTTATTTTTTTCATAATTTATTGAATTTATTAATATAAAAATAAATTTTTCCTAAAAAGTCTATATTTCAATGCCATCCTTCATTTGAGGCTTTGCTCTTTCCATATCAAATCCCCGTTTTTTAGAGATTTCATCCCAAAAAGTGGAAAGTTCTTTTGAGGTCATATGCAATATGCCGTCTAATTTATGTTAATTTTTTTTATGTTATAAAAATAAACTCGTCAGTCATAAGTTCTCTGAATGACCACCATAAATGGTATCTGCAAAGAAGTTTAAAGCACAATATATGGTAGCAAATGTTAGAACTTACGACTCTTGAGAAATAAACGAAAAGAGGGATATTCGCGGTCTGTCAAATCTAAAAAAAACCAGGCTACCGCCCCTTTGAAATATTTTTTAAAAATAGAATGATTGGAAAATAGGGACTATAAAATTAAGTAGTGATAATGCGCTGGGAATCAGGATAAACAAATCAATATTGACTCAAATCAGTTGATAATAAATTTAACTCATAATATATAATATATAATATAATATCTTTTTTTGAAGTTGGTTCTAACATAGGCCATTTGATTTTTATTAGAATATGCAGGGAGCAGAATCTATTTCTGCCCCGTTTCCATATTTGCCTTGACCGGTCAGGATTTGCCACGATCGGTCAAAGGGCGGATATGGAATCCGCCCCTACATTTTTAGTTGTGGGTAAAACCGGATCAGAATCCTGGTCGGCCCATGGCCGTTATTGAGAATCTCCAACAAACGGATTTAATAAAAATGCATTATCCCGCAAGATAAGGAGAAAAACATGAAGATGATTCTATTAATTTCAAGTGTTTTAGTTTTATTTGCCTCTGAAATGACTTTGGCAGATAATAATCACTGTGCCAGTTTAACTAAAATGACAGGAGATGTGCTTGTTATCCATAAAAATAATGAATTCAAGGCAAAACTAGGCACACGGTTATTTCAAAAAGATTTAATCAGATCAGGCCCGGACAGCTCTGCCGGGATTATTTTTCAAGATGACACCATAATATCCCTTGGACCCAACAGTGAACTTTGCATGGAGGAATTTCTATTTAACCCTAAAGAAAATGAATTTTCATTTACAACCAAACTATTTAAAGGTACCTTTATGTTTATATCCGGTGTTATAGGAAAACTTTCACCAGAGTCCATAAAAATTGAAACCCCTGATGGTACAATTGCAATTCGTGGAACAAAATTCTTAGTAAAAGTGGCTGAGTAATATCGCGGTGAATTCATCTGCACGCCAATCCTTAACCCTTAGAATCACGTAAACCAAAAAATTTATGTATGAGGATAGGTTTAAAACCAGCCTAAAATAAAGGAGTCTAAGTCTCATGATTTTAATTAAAGGTAATACTCTGAATACTATCAAGAGATGGAACTATGTAAAAAAGATAAACCCTGAGACCTGTTTAAATATAATTTTATCCATCTTTATCATGTCTATCTTTATTATCTCAGGATGTTCAACAAAACACACAACAGTAGTGCTTCTATCTGATAATGATAACTCCGTAGGGAAAGTTGAGCTTAAAAATGAATACGGCACAGCTTTAATTACCAGGCATAGAGAGTCGGTTACCATGAAGCTGAACAAACCTCCCGCCAATCCGGTTGAGATGTCTGAAGAAGAGATCAATGCAACCTTTTCACAAGCTATTGCGGCAAAGCCTGAAACACCCGCAAAATTCATGCTCCATTTTGAACAGGGCTCAGATATTGTAATTGCAGAAGATAGAAAGCTTATTACTGAAATTATTGAAGCAATTAAAAAACGCCAATCAACAGACATAAGCATTAACGGTCATTCAGACAGATTGGGCAATGAAGAGGATAACGAAAGACTCTCTTTAAAAAGAGCTAATAAGATTTTACAAATCATAGTGGAAAATGATATTGATCCATCACTTATTAAAGTCACTTCCCATGGTGAGGGAAATCCTATTATTCCTACGGAAGATAATGTTGCAGAACCTCTTAACAGAAGGGTTGAAGTAATAGTCAGGTAAATAATTATCATGAAAACTTTATTTCATTTTCTGGCTAAAAAACTTATACCCAATAAAGGGGCAGCGTCAATTCTTATATCCGGCCTGGTTATTTCATCTTTTTTTCTTTTATTGTCACTCTACAATCCTGTATCCATAAGTTTTTTTGAACAAAAAACCTATGATTTAATGCATGCCCACCTTACAAGTCAGGGAAAACCTGAGCCTCTTATTGTTGATATAGATGAAAAAAGCCTTAAAGAAATAGGACAATGGCCATGGCCGCGCTACCATATGGCAAAACTCTTAGATGAAATCATTAAAGCAGAACCAAGTTCAGTGGGAATTGATATCGTTTTTGCAGAACCGGACAGAACATCTCTTTCTTTTGTCTTAAAAGAACTTTATTTAAGAACTGGTATAAAGTATCCATTAGAGACAATTCCAGAGCCGTTACATGACAATGATTTACTTTTAGCAAAAACCTTGCCCCAGGGTCCTTTTGTCATGTCTTATAAATTTTTAACTCAAAACGATAATAAAAAACTCCCGCCAGGCCCCGTACCTGTTGAAACCTTTATTGTTTCAAAGAATAACACAAAGGTTGATTTTCAGCATTTTCCTGAATGGAAAAAAATAATTGCCCCGATCCCTACCCTTGCCAAAGCCTGTAGGAACAGTGGATTTGTTAACATTCTACCCGATAACGACGGTATTATTCGCCAAATTCCCATGATAACAAAGTATGAAAAATATTTTTTCCCAAGCCTTTCACTTGCAAGCGTGATGCAGAAATTAGGAACAAAAAAAATTGCTTTATATACTAATCCATACGGTCTTGAGGCAATCAGGATAAAAGATACTCTAATCCCTGTTATGCCTAACGGTAATATGCTTCTCCATTATCGCGCCAAAGGTGAAAATTTTGAGTCAATATCAGCATCTCATATTTTAAACAACAGGATAGATAAAAACAGACTGAATAAAAAAATCATCTTTATCGGCACATCAGCATCTGGGCTTAGAGATGAGCATTCAACACCCATCTCCAGAGTCTTTCCAGGGGTTAAAATCCATGCTACTGCAGCAGACAACATTATAAATAAAAACCTTATATCCCGGCCTCCATGGGACAGGGCAGTAAAGTTTTGTCTTACCGGTTTAATAGGAATCTTATCGGCTCTTATGCTTGCCGCCATGAGCCCCTTATTATGCATGATTTCTCTATTTTTTCTTGCCTTTGCTATATTGTATACCGAGTTCTTAGCACTGCAAAAAGCACATATTTCCATTTCAATGTTTTATCCGTTTTTAACCCTTACAGCCAATTTTTCCTGTCTGAGTTTTATCAGATTCAGGATTGGAGAAAAAATTATATTTACAAGAACAAAAAAGATGGTCTCTGCTCAAAACTTAACAATAATCGGTATTACGTCTCTTGCTGCCAAAAGGGATAAGGAAACAGGCCTTCACATAAGGAGAACTGCTGTTTTTGTTAAAATACTTGCTCAAAGGCTCTCCTTATCTCCTGATTATGAAGATCAGCTTGATGATTATACCATTGAAGTTTTATATAAATCCGCACCCATGCACGACATAGGTAAGGTAGCTATTCCAGATTCTGTTCTTTTAAAGCCGGGGAAACTTACAGAGAAAGAATTTAATATAATCAAACACCATACTAACTATGGATGGGAGGCCATTAACGAAGCAGAAAAAGAGTCCGGCATTGACTCGGATTCATCTTTTTTAAAATTATCCAAGGAAATCATCCTGTCCCACCATGAAAAATGGGATGGTTCAGGATATAATCAAGGACTTGAAGGAACGCATATACCCTTATCTGCAAGGCTCATGGCTGTAGCTGATGTGTACGATGCTTTGACGTCTAAAAGGGCGTACAAAAAAGCCTTTACCCATGAAAAGGCAAAGCAAATAATCCTTGAAGGAAGGGGAACACATTTTGATCCTGATGTTGTTGATGCTTTTTTAGAAGATGAAGCTATATTTGAGGAAATTGCCATTAGACTTTCTGATTGATTCCCAGGGGGCTGAAACAGACGCCTTTTATCTGCTCAATACTTGATTTGCCCATGGATTACCAGCCCATTCTCATTTCAAAAACATTCTAATACCACACACACCCCTTTGGCTGCTTTGGATTCAATGGTATTTTATGATTATCCCGCTATCAATGGTTCGAACAGTTTTTAGCTATCATAACATCTAAAAATATAACCTGTTGAAATTATAGGAGATGAACCTTTTACGGTCAAATTAACGGATTTAACAAAAACAAACACCTACAAAAACTGTCCGAAGTATTGGTTATAAAATTTGGCAATATTAAAATTGATTGAATCTAAGCCGCAACTATATTCTTGATTATTATTGCCCAATGTTTTATTTAAATAAGTTTTTACACATAATTGCCCATTGCAAATTAGGATAATTAAAAATATATGGAAGTCCAGAAAACAAATACGCGTACGTTAAAGGAAATTAAAAAACGGCGTACCTTTGCCATAATCAGCCACCCGGATGCTGGAAAGACCACTCTGACGGAAAAACTGCTTTTGTTTGGAGGAGCCATCCAGCAGGCAGGCGCGGTAAAATCCAGGAAAACCCAGAAAAAGGCCACCAGTGATTTTCTTTCCATCGAGCAGGAAAGGGGAATAAGTGTTTCCTCCTCCGTCATGAAATTCAACTATAAAGGATATGAAATAAATCTCCTTGACACCCCGGGCCACAAGGACTTTTCCGAGGACACCTACCGGGTATTAACAGCGGTTGACTGCGCCATAATGATCATCGACAGCGCCAAGGGGGTTGAACCCCAGACCAGGAAGCTCATGGAGGTGTGCCGCATGCGCAACACTCCAATCATAACCTTCATCAACAAGCTGGACAGGGAGGGCCTCGAGCCTTTAGAACTGTTCGAAGATATTGAAGACAAACTGCAGATCGAATGCACACCCATGACCTGGCCTGTTGGTATGGGCAAGCGATTCCGGGGAGTCTATCACATTGATAAAAGGGAACTGGGGCTTTTCTCACCCGGATACACCCCCAGGGACGGAGACGGAATTGTCATAAAAGATCTGAAAGATAACGACCTTGACATGGAACTGGGTAAACAGGCCCTTGAACTGAGGGAAGACATAGAACTTATCCAGGGAGCGGCAGATCCCTTTGACATGGAATATTACCTTAAAGGCTCCCAGACTCCCGTGTTTTTCGGCAGCGCCATAAACAATTTCGGGGTAAGGGAGATGCTTAATTCCTTTGTGGAAATAGCCCCGCCCCCGGGCCCCCGCCAGGCATCCACAAGACAGGTGCTTCCCGAAGAAGCCGGTTTTTCCGGATTTACCTTTAAAATTCAGGCCAACATGGATCCTGCTCACCGTGACAGAATCGCATTTTTCAGGATATGCTCCGGCATGTTCCAGAAGGGCATGAAGGTAAGGCACCACAGAATAGGTAAAGATGTCATCATCTCCAACGCCACTATTTTCATGGCCCAGGAGAGAAGCAATGTGGAAACAGCCTACCCCGGTGACATCATAGGCATTCACAACCATGGAACCATAAAGATAGGTGATACTTTCACGGAAAAAGAACCACTTAAATTCCTTGGTATCCCAAGTTTTGCTCCTGAGCATTTCAGAAGGGTTATCCTGAAAAATCCCATGAAAACCAAGGCCATGCAAAAGGGCCTGACCCAGCTTGCCGAAGAGGGCACAATACAGGTGTTCAGGCCAAGAATAAACAACGATTATATACTTGGCGCAGTGGGAATACTCCAGTTTGATGTGACCATGGCCAGGCTAAAGGCCGAGTATGGAGTGGATGCCGGACACGAACAGGTGGATCTTTCCGTTGCCAGATGGATCACCTGTGATGACTCTCAAATGCTGAATCAATTCATAAGCAAAAATGCCTCAACCATTGCAACGGATTCCGAAGGATGGACAACCTTCCTTACCACCAGCGAGTATCAACTTGGGTTTGCCATGGAAGCATGGCCCAAAATAACATTTCACAAGACAAGGGAATATAACTGACTACCGGGATGTGAATAAATAAGCATCCTGTCAAAAAAGCAAATATAAAAACATTGTACCATTTATCTGGTGCAAAAAAAAGGGAATCTTTCAAAACAACTCAAAACTATAGCGCAGCTCGTTTGACTTCATACTAATTTTGAACTTTATTTTTAGGAAGTTAGCTTAAATTTTTGCTATCAAGTCATATGAAACACGCTATAGTTTACACTTTTTTTGAAATGCCCCTAAAAAAGGGCAAATTAATTCAGAAAGTGTAAACCGGGAAATGAAGGATGCCAAAAAAAGGAGAAAAAATGACAGAAAAAAGAATTTTTAATTTTAATGCAGGCCCCGCAGCCCTGCCCCTTCCCGTTCTCCAGGAAATTCAGGAATCTTTTTTGAATTTCAAGGGATGCGGAATGTCCATTACCGAAATCAGCCACAGATCCAAATGGTTTGATGATGTTATAAATGATGCTGTTGCACGGGCCAAACGCCTTCTTAAACTCGATGACAGGTTTCATGTGTTGTTTATTCAAGGGGGGGCAAGCCTTCAGTTTGCCATGGCTCCCATGAACTTCCTTACCGGGGGAAAATCCGCGGATTATGTAAACACCGGAACCTGGTCAACAAAGGCTATCAAGGAAGCTGAAATTCTGAAAAAAAATTTCAGAATTGCGGCATCATCTGAGGACAGAAATTTTTCATATATCCCGGAAAATATACAGTTCAATCCTGATGCCGCCTATGTGCACATCACCTCCAACAACACAATCAAGGGAACCCAGTGGCATACCTTTCCAGATACGGGTAATGTGCCCATCATTGCAGACATGTCTTCAGACATTTTCAGCAGACCCCTTGACATGGACAAATTCGGAATGATCTATGCCGGGGCCCAGAAAAATATCGGCCCTGCCGGCATCTGCATGGTCATTCTCCGGGATGATCTCTTTAAGACCGCAGCAGAAGATCTTCCATCAATGCTGAAATATTCCACCTATGTTTCAAAAAATTCCATGTACAACACCCCGCCATGCTTCAGTGTTTACACCGTGCAACTGGTACTGAAATGGCTTGAAGAAGAGATTGGCGGCCTTGAAAAAATGGAAGCCTTTAATATTGAAAAAGGCAAACGCCTTTATGACTTCATAGAAAACAGCGGTTTTTATAAAACAACTGCGGACAAAAACAGCCGCTCCCTTATGAATGTCACCTTTCGTCTGCCCTCGGAAGATCTTGAAAAAGAGTTTGTTGAAGAGGCAACGAAAAGCAGTCTTGGCGGATTAAAAGGCCATCGTTCCGTGGGAGGTTGCCGTGCGTCCATCTACAACGCAACAACCATGGAGGCAATTGACGCATTAATCAATTTTATGGATACTTTTGCAAAGGAGAAACAATAATGAAAGTCCTTGTCAGCGACAAGATGGGGGAAGCCGGACTTGAAATATTCAGAAACGAACCAGAAATTGAACTGGACTACAAGACCGGCCTTAAACCAGAGGAACTAAAAGCCATTATAGGCGATTATCATGGCCTGGCCATACGAAGCGCAACCAAGGTAACCAGTGAAATAATAGATGCAGCCACCAACCTGAAAGTCATTGGAAGAGCAGGCATCGGCCTTGACAATGTGGATATTCCGGCGGCAACTAAAAAGGGAATAGCCGTGATGAACACCCCCGGGGGCAATACTGTAACAACGGCAGAACACGCCATTGCCATGATGATGTCCCTGACCCGTAATATTCCAAGGGGAACCTCTACATTGAAGCAATCTTTGTGGGAAAAGAAAAACCTCCAGGGAAGAGAGCTTTTCAATAAAGTTCTGGGGGTAATCGGGTTTGGAAACATTGGTTCCATAGTTGCTAGCCTGGCCCAGGGGCTGAAAATGCAGGTAATCATATATGATCCCAATGTCACGGCTGAACATATTGAAAAATCGGGATTCAAGAGCGTTACCCTTGAAGAGCTCTATAGGGAATCTGACTACATAACAATCCATGTGCCAAAGCTTGAAAGCACAACCCATCTTCTAAACAAGACTTCCTTTGACATCATGAAGGACGGCGTCATGATCATCAACTGTGCCAGGGGCGGCATCATCCATGAGGGTGATCTCTATGATGCCATCAAGTCAGGCAAGGTCGCAGGAGCTGCCCTTGACGTATTTGAGGTTGAACCACCAAAGGACAACCCCCTGTTAGAGCTTGATCAGGTAATTGCCACTCCCCATCTTGGAGCATCAACAAAAGAGGCCCAAACAAATGTTGCCGTGGCCGTGGCCAACCAGATCATCGCCTATTTAAAGCATGATACAGTAATTAATGCCGTTAATGTTCCATCAGTGACAGGTGAGCTGCTCAAAAAGCTTCAACCATTTTTGTACCTTGCAGAAAAAATGGGCAAAATGCAGTCCCTTCTCTCCAAGGGCCCCATCAAGGAAATCAACATCGAATATGCAGGAAACTTCAAGGATTTTGATCTTAAACCCGTTACCCTGGCAGCCATCCGGGGCATCCTGACCCCGCTTGTGGAGTATGAGGTAAACTCGGTTAATGCCTCATCCATGGCAAATGATATGGGTATCAAGGTTTCTGAAATAACCAGCCAGGAAAGTGATCACTACATAAACCTTATCCGCATCACAGTGGTAACAGAGAATAATGATACGAATCTGGTTTCCGGCACCATATTCGGAAAGGATGATGCCCGAATCATCCGTATAAACAAGTTCCGCCTTGAAGTTATTCCAGAAGGCCATCTTGCGCTGATCCACAACATAGACAAACCAGGATCCATAGGAAACATAGGCACCTGCCTTGGCAAGCACAAAATCAATATTGCCAGAATGATGGTGGGACGTGAAGATGATGGAGATAGAAACATCATCTTCCTTCGCACCGACACTCCTGTACCTGACAACGTGGCCCAGGAGATAAGCAACCTTGATCTTGTAAACTCCATGATTACATTTGACCTATAAAATAACTATCACTGAGGGAGGCAGAGAAACATAAAAGATTAGGAGTAGTTTCCATACCTGCCCTTACCTGTCAGGTCGGATATGACAACGGGGGTAGATATTAAAATGAGGACAGATATGGAATCTGCCCCTAAGAATTTTTTTATATGAAAGTCTCCATAATATCTTGTTTTTTAAAGACTTTCAATATTCGTTGTGGCCGGGTAAAAATATGCTCCGGCCATGCCGGTTTATATGAAACCTAAAAAATGCAAGCTCATTGTAACTATTTTATTTTTAAGAAAATTTATAAAAAAAGCGATGCTTTTTTGAATTTTAACAGATTTTTTTTAATATAACTATCTGAAAAAATAAAGAATTAATTCAAAAAGTATCTTTTAACGCACCCTTGTAAAACCAAATAGTTATATCGTACTTTAGCATCTTGATTGCATTATTTAGGTGAAAGTCTCTGTAAACCCAATATGACTTTCATGGTTCGTTGTGGGCAAAACCAGGTCAAAACCCTGGTCTGTCTATGGCTGTTATAAAAAAGAGACAGGGGTATTCTATGAATCTGATCCTTCTATTTCCGGAGGATTTTACAAATGATAACGTGGTAAGGCTCACCGGCAGAAGAATGGAACATGTAATCAAAGTCCATAGAGCCAAAAAAGGAGACACTCTCCATTTGGGGCTGATGAACGATGCCATGGGAAAAGGCCTGATCATAAAAACCAATACAACTTTCATTGAAATGAATGTAACGCTGGATCAGGCCCCTCCCCCTCCTCTTCCTGTTATACTTGTCCTTGCCCTGCCCCGGCCCAAGATGCTGAAACGGATTCTTCAGACAACGGCCTCCCTTGGAATAAAGGAAATCTATCTTATCAATGCCTGGAAGGTGGAAAAAGGTTTCTGGTCGTCACCCCTGCTGACACCTGAGAAAATCAATGAACAGCTTGCACTGGGCCTTGAGCAGGCAAAGGACACACTCATGCCGCGAGTTTATCTAAAACGCCTTTTCAAGCCTTTTGTTACAGAAGAGTTACCAGAATTAACAAAAAACAGACAGGCCCTGGCCGCCCACCCAGGAAAAAATGAAATATGCCCCTGCAACATTAAAAAACAAGGTATTATAGCCCTTGGTCCAGAGGGAGGATTCATTGACCTTGAAGTAAAAACCCTTGAAAAGGCAGGGTTTAGCACGGTAAGTCTTGGCAGAAGAATTCTCAGGCTTGAAACAGCAGTGCCCTTTATGATTTCAAGATTCACCCCACCATCCAATTAATTAAGCACAATGCCAAAAATATTTGCATGTTTACCGGGAGTAATGCTCTGGTAGAATTAGCACCTATCAGAAAAAAAATATGTCCAGCTACTTACCAACAAATATAATGACAACCAGGCAAATTAAAAAAACAAACAAAAAATTAAAAGGGAATGCTCCATTGAAAAATTCACAAAAAGACAAAGACAAAAAAAACAAACCCTCACAGCGTCAGATGGCCCTTGAGAGCCTGCCCCCCAATATAAAGGAGAGCTTAACAAAAGAAGAGGTTGAATTATTTCTCCATGCCGAGGAGTGGCCGGAATCCATGTTTGAAAAACTTGATGAATTCATATTTCCATGCTGATCCAGGCGTTAATCTTATGAACTTTCATTTTTTACATAGCCCATGAGAAATAATTTATTTTTCATCTTCATCAGGGGCTGCCCATAGGATATGCTTCTTGTTAACAAAAATGGTCTTGTGCTTGATCGGGTGTTCCATTCCAGGATGGGATTCTGTTGCAGAAAAAAGCACAAGAAATGGGTCATCGTTCCTTGTCAACAAATCGCTTAATCTGTCGCATCCATATTGCCTTTGGCGCTTAATATTCAACTGACCTGTGATGAACACATCGTTAATAAGTTTAATCCTTATAATTCTGCTGTCGATCTCCCTGACGGGAGGCAAATTAAGCTGTTCTTTCATATCTGTCATAGTATTCATGCGCAAGGAAACCGCAGGGCCTTTGTCCTGGGAAGAAATGCGACATCCTCCTTTTTAGTAAGGTTATTGTTCTTGCTAAAAACACACTTAAAGCTCTTTAATTATTTTTCCTGCTGAACCGGTTCAGCAAACCGGCAGCTAAGCACCATGTCCTCATTGAGTTCCGATTTAATTTTATAGGATAAAGTCTTAAACAGATTGATCATCTTCTTGTTACCGGAAGATGTAACCGCAAACAACCCGTTTATTCCGTTGTCTCTGGCTGCCTGGGCTAATTTTCTAATCAGTATGCGGCCAAACCCCTTGCTTTGGTAAGATTTACTCACAGAAAACGCCACCTCTGCCATGTTACTTGAGGGCTCAAGATAATAACTCCCTATTCCCACGACACTGTCAAACCCGGACTCCCCCACCAGCGCTATAATGGTCAGATTACGTTTATAGTCAATCCTGCTCATAACCTCTACATCGTTGCGTAGAAAATGGGTTTTCTCATTAAAAAAACGAGAAACTACATCCACCTTTTCCAAATTGTAAAAATGTTCCTGTATTCTTCTTTCATCCACAGGTTTTGCCGGCCGAAAAGTTATTGTTTCTCCCTGGATGGTCATGAGTTCTTCCAGGTGAACAGGATAAATCCCAAATACGGATTCCCCAAGAGCTCTTTCCCGCCCTATAATACCCATCTCTTTCGCTTTAATCAAAAGTTCGTCCCGGAAATCAGGATGGGCAATACTGATCAAGGCAAAAGCCCGCTCCTGGGTACTTTTACCGAAAAGATTAATTGCACCGTATTCAGTCACAACATAGCGGACATCTTCCCTTGGCACCGTGACAACTGTATCATTAAAAAAGGGAACTATGGAGCTTGTTTTGCCTTCATCAACAGTGGAATTTAGCATTATAATGGATTTTCCCCCGGATGAGCGGTTGGCACCCCTGATAAAATCCGATATACCTGAAACACCGGCAAAATGTGTATAATGCTGGGCTTCACAGGAAACCTGGCCTGACAGGTCAATGGCCTGGGCCACGTTCATGGAAACCATTTTGTTATGCCTGGAAATAATTTCAATATCATTGACATAATCCGAAGGCATGAACTCCACTGCCGGGTTAAGGTGCAAAAACTCATACAATGCCTGGGTTCCCACGGAGCAGCTTGCCACAAGCTTGCCGTTCATAAAACCCTTTTTGCGGTTATTGACAACCCCTATGGCATAGAGATACATTATGTCATGGGTAAGAAACTGGGAATGAATGCCAAGATCATTTTTGCTGGAAAGAGCCTGGCTGGTGGCCTGGGAAGCAGCATCAAGACCTATCTGAAGGGTGGAGCCGTCCTCTATTAGACGGACAATATTTTGACCAATCTGCTTGGCTTTTTCCGATGTGGGAATGGAAGAAATACTCATAAGTTCTTCATCATGTTCCACTATGGCATCCACATCATTTATGTGAATAAAACTCTGACCCAGAACCATGGGCATCCTGGAATTAACCTGAACTATAACCAAATCAGCGGACAATGCCGCAGCAAGAGTCACATCCACTGAAACCCCAAGGCTCATCCAGCCGAAATCATCGGGGGGGCTGGCCTGAATAAGAGCTACATTAATTGGTATTCTCCTGCTGCTGAAAAGGCGTGGCACCTCTGCCATATTAACAGGAGTATAAAAACGCTTGTTCTTTGCCAGTTCTTCGGTTTTGGCTGAACCAAGATAGATGGAACGGATATTCATCCGCTGGTCATGGGTCTGGTTGGCAATTTGTGTCAGCGGTGTAATCTCCCGTGACATCAGGCGGATAATTTCAATATCCGTAAGTCTTTTAGAGGCATCTGCAAGCCCGTGGACAAGGGCCTGGGGTTCGCCGCAGTATGATCCTATAAAAACCCGTTGGCCTGAATGTATCAAATCAATGGAGTCTTCTATGGATCGCTTCTTATCGACATAGTCATCTGCCCAGTAACTTGTATTTGGCATAAATAACTCCTTATGTTTTGTTATAACTGCCATGGGCAGACCAGAATTTTGAGCCGGCTTTGCCCACAACGAAGCATGAAATTAATCCGTCGTTTACGAAAGACTTTCATATACCCCCCATGATTGCAGAGGCACCACATGATACGTAAAAATCGTTGTACTTCAAAATGTGATAAAGGCTTTTCAATTAAGATGGCGTTAAGGCCTATGCAAAAAAATAACCACACAATTTAATAAAAAAGCCGTTTTTTTTTACAAAACAATTATAGATGTTAGAAACATAATCCCATCTTAATTAACTGAACCTTGATTGGGAAAAGCTCTTGGTATTAGACTATAACAGTATATTGTGGTATAATTTTGTTCACCATGACAAACATCAAATCACAGTATATTAACTATACAATCAGGTTATTTACTTTTCAAGTTTTAGTTTATTTAACAGCAAAACCAAATTGAAAATAAGGAGAGAAATCATGAAAGTTGTTGCTTTTAACGGAAGCCCAAGAAAAAAGGGAAACACCGCCTTTTCTATTGGTATTGTTTTTGAGGAGTTGGAAAAACAAGGCATTGAAACGGAATTAATTCATGTGGGCAAAGAAACCATACATGGATGCAGGGCATGTTTCACCTGTGCAAAAAATCAAGATGAGAAATGTGCATTTAACGATGATCCGGTAAACGAATGGGTACAAAAAATGAAACAAGCCGACGGTATTATACTTGGCTCTCCTGTCCATTTTTCCGGAATCTGCGGCACCATGAAATCATTTCTTGACAGAGCATTTTTTGTCATTTCAGTGAATAACGGCCTTCTCAGGCACAAAGTTGGAGCATCTGTTGCAGCATTGAGGAGATCAGGGGGACTGCCAACTGTGAACGCACTGAACCATTATCTCATCTATTCTGAAATGATGCTGCCAAGTTCCAACTATTGGCATGTTGCCCATGGAATGCATCCAGGAGAGATGGAAAAGGATGCTGAGGGCAAGCAAATAATGGAAATATTAGGGAGAAACATGGCATGGCTGATGAAAGTTATGGAGGCAGGTAAAAAAGAGGTACCACCCCCCGCTCAGGTCGGCAAGAAGATGACCAACTTCATACGATAAAAATATCAGAAACAATGACATTTTTTAAACATATCTCGCCATCCTTCATATTGTTTCAAAAGTAGTTTACACTTTTCTGGATTATAATCCCGAAACAAGAGAGTGTTCATAGAGAAAGTGTAACCGGGAAATGAAGGATGCCCATATCTCAAAAGAAATGTTTTGAAAAAGTGCCGGCCTATGAATGAGGGATGCCGGGCACTTTGCAATTTTTTAAGTTTAGCCATCAAAAACGGGGAAACTGATTCAGAAAGCCAAAATCGGAAAATCAAGGATGCCTTGAAATAAAAGAGGATTAAATCGGTGAAGCCGGCAGGCACCGGCTTCACCTGGGGTATGAGTTATAAAATTGTTGGTTTATGCATGTTTATCAATGGGAAAACCGCTATAGGCTTCATTACCATGCTCGTATATATCAAGTCCTGTGATCTCTTCTTCTTTTGATGCCCTGAGGCCTACTGTATATTTTATGGTAAAAAACAGAACCAGTCCGGTTCCAAGTGCCCATACAAATGCGGTTCCGATACCTATCATCTGCGCATACAAGACATCTATACTGAATTTTTCAACACCAAAGAAGGCATATGCAAGCGTTCCCCAGGCTCCGCATACCCCGTGTACACTGATGCAGCCCACAGGATCATCAATTTTAAGGAAACGCTCTATAAAAAGAACACTATAAACTACCAGAGCACCGGCAACCGACCCTATAATAAGCGCCCCTGCCACATTCACAACATCAACAGCAGCACAGATTGCAACCAGACCAGCCAGGAAGCCGTTTACCGTCATGCCTACATCAGGTTTTTTAAAGACAAGCCAGATCGCTGCCATGGCGCTTATACCGCCTGCGGCACCGGAGATATTCGTCATAACTGCAATACGTGCGAGGTTACCGTCAAAGGTCGTTGTGCTCCCGGGGTTGAATCCAAACCATCCAAGCCACAGCAGGAAACCGCCGATAACAGCAAAGGGGAGATTGTGGCCTGGAATAGCTCTTGGTTTGCCGTCGGCACCAAATTTACCGATACGAGGGCCGATTACGATGGCACCTGCAAGGGCAAGCCAGCCGCCGATGGAATGCACGACAGTCGAACCTGCGAAATCGTAAAATCCTACGCCAAGAACGCTTTCAAGCCATCCGCTTCCATCCAGAAGGCTTCCCCAGGCCCAACTGCCGAAAACCGGGTAAATAAATGCGCAGATGACAATACTATAGGCTAAATACCCTTTGAATTTTGTCCGTTCGGCAACACCACCGGAAACAATGGTTGCTGCGGTAGCAGCAAATACGCACTGGAACAGCCAGAATGGAAATCCCCACTGGGTTGCTCCTGTATTGCCTAAGAAGATCAGGGATTCGTCAGGGCCTGCAAACATGATATGAAAACCGATAACCAGAAAGGCCAAGGTACCTATGCAGAAATCCAGGATATTTTTCATCATGATGTTGACAGCATTCTTGGCACGGGTGAAGCCGGCTTCAACCATGGCAAATCCAGCCTGCATTAAAAATACCAGGAATGCCGCAATACATGTCCATAAGACATCTCCCCGATACTGAAATATTTCCATGTCCGTCAGGTATCGAACAATGTTGGTTTTGATTGTCTGCCCGTTTATTAATACTTCAACCTCTTCTTCAATGGGTGTTACCTCGTCTCTATATGCGCCGGAGACGGGAAGCTCGCTGCGGATTTCATCCTGGGTTTTGCCCTGGAATAAGGATGCCGGATATTTTTCAATTGCCATTTTAACAGCCTCGTCCGATGCTGCGTCCGCCCCTACGGGAGAAAAGGCTGTGATGGTAATGGCCATCATGACAAACGCTGCCAGATAGTTGATTGTTTTAAAAAATTTTTCACTCATCGTTCTATCTCCACTGTTAATTAATTTTTATTTTATTAGGATTTTAATTGATCAAAAAAAACTAAACAGTTTACAGGCTTAAATTGCTTCTTTTCCTCTCTCGCCTGTTCTTATCCTGACGGCATCTTCCACAGGTATTATAAACAGCTTGCCATCTCCAATTTTCCCTGTACCTGCTTTCTCAGTAATTGCAGTTACAACTTTGTCCAGGATTGCATCATCAACAACAATGCTCAGTTTAACCTTGGGAACAAAATCAACGGTATATTCAGCCCCCCGGTAAACCTCTTTATGGCCTTTCTGACGCCCAAAACCCTTTACCTCTAAAAGGGTCATTCCGGTAACGCCGCATTCGTTCAGAGCCTCTTTGACTTCATCGAGCTTAAACGGTCTAATAATTGCCTCAATTTTCTTCATTTATCCCATCTCCTTGTTAGTATTAATAAATAGTTTTAAACTATAATATCAGCGATCTTACTATTTTTTTTAGAAAGCACATATGATGCCAACCATCTGCAAAATGAAAAGAATTAATATTAACAACTTGTTATATAAGGGTATTTTATTTTTAAGATATACAGATAAGATAGTGGGAAATGTTTGATAGAAACAATTAGTTGCATTTTTGTATTCAAAAAAGATATTGATTACAAAGATGAAATTATTTTAAAAAATGAAAACGATGGGCTTTCTGGTACTGGGCTCACACCATTCCAACGTGTCAAAAAAACCACAATATATTGTGGTTTTTAACACTCTTGAAATACAATGGGTTGTATGCTGGAATAGTGCGAGCCCAGTGCCTCCATATTTTAACAGTAAAAATTCATGGAATTATAGGTAAAACACGAAACCTAACAAAGTAGTATTAGAGTATATTCTTACAATAATGCTCAACAGCATTATACCCAAAAGCAACTAAAGGAGCCTGCAAGTTATGCAATGCCAATTAATCTTTGTATTTAATAGAAATAATCGCTAAATCATCAATGATTTTAATGTAGATGGTTCAATAGCGGCTACGGAGAGAATCTCCTCAAGGCCTCTTGATAATACCTGAATCTTAGCAGCATCTCCCGGAGCTGTCTTTGTATAGCCCGCACATATGGCCCCGGCTTTGTAAAGATTTGTCCGGCTGATATTCAGGGGAGCCAGGACAGTCGGGCCGGGCAGAGCATTATGTTTTATAAGCAGATCCGTATCAGGGTTGAACATCCTTGCAATCTGGATATTGTCGGCCTGGGATCTTCCCACCACGATCTTGGTTTTATTATCCAGGCGCAGGTGGCGCCCATGACGCAGGAGATACATATCTCGCTTCCCGTAGGTTTTCTGAATGTGCAGCATATCCCGGAGGCGATCTGAAAATCCTTTGTCTGTCAAAAGGCACCCACCTCCAGAGGGGGGATAATCCAATATACCCAGGGAAGCTGCCAAATCCATCTGGGGTTTTCTTGAGCGCCCTGTAATTGCATATAGTTTTTCTCTGTCCACCATTCCCTGCGCCTCCATCAAAGTTTCAGGAATAACTTTGGCGCTGAGGGGTCTAAGGATACGCCCCTTGAAGCCGGAATGCTTTTCCACATAATTCATGGAATTTCGGGTCTGGGACATGGGGCGCTGACCTAACACCTCGCCGCTGAACAGAAAATCAAATCCCTGTTTTTCCATGAATCTGCCCGCCAATGAAAACATAAGGGCATGACAGTCCATGCAGGGGTTCATATTTTTCCCGTAACCTGCCGGAGGTGATTTTAACATGCCCATGTAAATATCGGTTATTTCCTCCACGATAAGCGGAATTCCCGTTTGTTCCGATGCCTTCAAAGCTGCATCCGGAGAAAAAAAGGGGGTCTCAAAGGTTACCCAAGTTACATCAATATTCTGTGCCTTGAGGATCATGGCAGAGAGGATGCTGTCAAGCCCTCCTGAGGAGAGCCCAAGGGCTCTAATCTGCCTGGTAGTTTTTTCTATCATTTGTATTATTCTTTAAAAAATTTTATTATATAAAAGTCCCCGCAAACAACGGATGACTTTCATGGTTGGTTGTGGACAAAACCAGGTCAAAACATTGGCCTGCCCATGGCAGTTCTATAAAAATTGACAATAAAACCACTCAACATTTAGTGCGGGAGATAAATTGCCGGGCTTGTTATCCTTAAAATTTGGTAGTGCTAAATATGTAGTAGCTTGTCAGTCTAACACTCTTTATTTATAGATACTCGATACATACTCCACCACTATCAGTTATGGCCTACCTAAAATTTAAGTAGCTGACAGTTTACAAAAAATATTATCATTGGAAACCCATGGCTTTTGAAAAAGAATGTGCGGTTTTCAAAAGCGTATCTAAAAAGAAAATAGGAAATTTTCAGCATCCTTCGTTCGCCGGTTACAATTTTTCAATTAATATTCCCATTTTTAGAGATCATACTGAAAAAAACTATCAACTATTTTTGAGGGATTATGAAATATGCTATGCCAAATTTTCCTATCATGCAGAGCCTTTGGGCACGCCGTTTTCATCCCAGCCCCTTAACCGGTAATAATCCCTGACCAGGTAAGCAAGTTCATCCCTTGTAATGCCTTTGCCGCTTTCCAGCTTTTCCTTGAAGAATCTCCTTGGCAGGGTATCATCAGCCATGGTAAGGCCCTCCCTGATATTAAACAGGCGGGTGGCATCGGTAATATTGCCAGCCACTTCCCTTAGCTCATCCTTTGACAGATTTATTCCCGTGGTAAGCTCAAATACGGTGGAAAGTTCTTCCCAGGTATAGAAATCCCGGTAAAAACGGCATAGGATAACGGCATCAAACAATGTGCATCTATCCTCAAAATCCAGAAACATTTCAGCCTTGTTTTCAATCTGATCAGGATCTATCATTCCTGCAAGTTCAGGCTTGTAAAAGGTGCTCCTGAGATGACATGCCCCCCTTGGACTTACAGCATAGGCAAGGCCCATGCCCTTTAATACCCTTGGATCATATCCGGCAGGCTCAAGACCCTTGACGTGGACGGCGATGTCTTCCATGCCAAGCTCTGCACTGGCATTTTTTATCCCCTCGGCAATTAGCCCGCCCAGGCCTTCGCGCCTTGCTGTTTTCTGCAGAAGGTCTGCCACGGCATCGGCATCTCCATATTCCAGTTTCTCACTTATTTTTCCCCGCTGGGATGCTTCAATGGCAAGGGCGGCAAGATTTCCCGCGCTCATAGTATCCATGCCGAGGCGATCACAGATGTCGTTGAGCCAGGCGATTTCCTGGATATCATCCACCATGCAAAGGCCGCCAAAGGAATAGATGGTCTCATATTCGGGGCCTTCTAATTTCAAGCCCTTGTGCCGCCCCTCTTTTACGGAAACATATTTCCCGCAACCCATGAAACAGGTTTTGCATGAACGGGGTTTTGCATCCATTTTATCTTTCATGCTCGCTGCATTGATATTTTCCCAATGATCGCAGGTGCCTTTGCTCCAGTATTTCGTGGGAAAGGCCCCGGCATTGTTCAATCCTGCCACCATTACAGGAGTTCCCTGATTCCTGTAAGTTTCCGTTGCAGGATGCTTTTTTAAATCCTGAAGCATCTTTTTTGAGTAGGCCTTGATCTTATCCAGATCATGGAACTCCCGCCTGGCATTTCCATGAAACACAAGAGCCTTGACCTTTTTAGAGCCAAGAACAGCACCCATTCCCGTTCTTCCGGCAGAACGCCAATAGTCGTTTTCCACCACGGCAAACTTTACAAGATTTTCTCCTGCCGGGCCGATGACCAATGCTGTGCTGTCCTTTTTACCACATTTTTCCTTTAAACGATCCTCAGTCTCATAGGTGTCTTTTCCCCACAGGTCTTCAGCGCAGTGGAACAATATATCTTCATCGGTTATCTCTATCCACAGGGGTTTATCCGAAGCACCCTTGATGATCATAAAGTCATATCCGGTACGGCTCATGGGAATGGCTGCCTTTCCTCCCGAGTAGGACTCGCCGTAAAATCCGGTTAAAGGGGATTTTGAAAACAGACCATACCGGCAGCTACCGTAAAAAGGACTGTCCGTTGCCGGGCCAAGCCCAATGATAAAGCAATTTTCCGGCGACAGGGGATCCACTCCCGGGGGATTATGCTCTAAAAGTAAATGGGTTGCAAATCCTTTACCCCCCATATATTTTCTGAGCAGTTTGTCATCTATCCCTTTTGAACAAAATGTTTTTGTGCTCACATCGATGATCAAAAGGCGCTTAAAAAAACCTTTCATTTTTATTCCTTACCCGGCATCACCGGCTTTAAATTTTGCTTTCGATGTCATGGCCGTTCCTCCCCAGGTGGCAGGTTCTTATCTTACATCTCCAGCATACAATCTATTGTGGTTTTATCGTGTTAAAAATAACAATATATTGTGATTTTTTTAACACTTTGGAACGGTATGAGCCCAGTACCTCCGTCTGCGGTGGGTATGTAATAGGAGAATAATAAAAATTTGGCAGAGTTAAAAATGTAGTGGTAGGACAATCTTATGTTTAGTATTTATAAATACTCGATACTGCTCCACCACTCGTTATGGACTACCAATTTTTTTTAGCCTTAAGCTGACCACAGGCAGCAGAAATGTCATCACCTTTGCTTTTTCTGACTATGGCTGTCAACTGCCTGTCCAGGAGTATCTGAAGAAAATGACTTACAGCTCCAGGGGAAGGCCGCCTTAAATCACTGTTTTCATACTCGTTAAAAGGAATAAGGTTTACTTTTGCCTTGATAGGGGCAAGCATCTTGACCAAACGCAAAGCATCCTCATCACTGTCGTTGATCCCCTTGATAAGGATATACTCAAATGTAATCTTGTTCCTCGGCTTCATCTTGTAGTTGCGGCAGGCATGAAGAAGTCTGTCCATGGGATATTTCCGGTTGACGGGCATTAGCATTGAGCGTGTTTTATTATCTGTTGCATTCAGGGAAACGGCAAGATTAACTCCGGTATCCCGGCCCAAACGATTAATTTCCGGGACAAGTCCGCATGTGGATAGGGTAACGCGTCTTGGTGAAAATTTCAGGCCGTAATCGCTGTCGGTAATTATGGACAGGGCATTGATCACAGCGTCATAGTTGGCAAGGGGTTCACCCATACCCATAAAGACAATATTGGAAAGGGGCCCCTGCCATTCCGTGTTACGCATGGACAGGTGGCGCCTTGCATCCCTGATCTGGGAGACGATTTCACCTGATGTTAGGTTCCGTTGAAATCCCCCCTTAGCCGTTAGGCAGAACCTGCATCCCTGGGAGCAGCCTGCCTGGGAAGATATACACAGGGTAAAATGACCCTTTTGGGGGATCAAAACGGATTCTATGTACTTTCCGTCCTTTAATCTGAACAGGAGTTTTTCTGTTCCGTCCTTAGACATCTCGGAGCCTTCTAAAACAAGGCGGGGGATATAAAACCGCCTTTTTAACAACTCCCGCAAATCCTTACTTAAGTCCGTCATATCATCGAAGGTGTCGGCCTGGCGCAGATAAATCCATTTAAAAATTTGACCTGCCCTGAATGAGCGCATGCCCTGCTGTTCAAACCATCTTCCAAGGGCATACCTTGAGTAATCTATTATATCTTCTATATTTTCCGTTATATTTTCCATGGTGAAATAAGTTTTTCCTTTTGTGGCATAATTCATAATTCTGAAAAAAATTGAGCATCCTTCATAATATCTTAAAAGTAGTTGACATTTGTCCGAGGACGCACCCTTGAAGATTGAGGGATGAATTGAAAAAGTGTCAACCGGTAAATGAAGATGCTTTTCTTTTGTATATTTCTGGGCGCAGATGGTTGATTTCAGGCAGTATTTTCAAATTGTCCGCCCCTGTGATTCCTCTTTTTACTTGACTTATCATGGAATCAATATTAAGCTCAAGAATTTTTAATCTAAAGAAATCGTGGTTGGATTTTGTATTATGTTTGATAACTTAAGTGACAGGCTGAATACTGCTTTTAAAAAACTGAAGGGGCGGGGAACCCTTACCGAAAAAAATATCGAAGACGGCCTCAAACAGGTAAGAATGGCACTTTTAGAGGCAGATGTCAATTACAGGGTTGCCAAACAGGTCATATCAGATATAAAAGACAGGGCCCTTGGCCAGGAGGTAATGGAGAGTCTTACTCCAGGTCAGCAGATTATAAAGATCGTCTATGATGCCTTTACCGAGATGATGGGAAATACCCATGAGGGACTGCGCCTGGACGGGCAGATTCCCGCCTCGGTTATGCTGGTGGGGCTTCAGGGTTCCGGTAAGACAACCACGGCAGGTAAGCTTGCACTTCATTTGAGAAAAAATGGGAAAAAACCCTGCCTTGTACCGGTGGATATATACAGGCCGGCAGCTATTGATCAGCTTACAAAAATCGGAAAACAGATGGATGTGCCGGTGTTCCCGTCAAGTATGGATATGAATCCCCTTGATATATGCAGGGACGCGCTGATCTATGCAAAAAAAAATGGTTATGATACACTGCTTCTTGATACTGCGGGCCGGCTCCATGTGGATGAAGAACTCATGGCGGAACTTAATGGAATCAAGAAAAAAATAAAACCATCTGACATTCTTCTTGTGGCCGATGCCATGACCGGACAGGATGCCGTTAATATTGCAGGCTCCTTTGATAAAACCCTTGACATCGGCGGAGTAATACTCACAAAAATGGATGGAGATGCCAGGGGAGGTGCTGCGCTTTCCATCAAGGCCGTTACCGGCAAGCCCCTTAAATTCATAGGGGTTGGTGAAAAATCCACGGCACTGGAGCCCTTTCATCCTGAACGCATGGCCTCAAGAATCCTGGGAATGGGAGATACCCTTTCTTTTATTGAAAAGGCCCAGGAAGCTGTGGATATAAAAGAGGCAGAAGCCCTTGAAAAAAAGTTAAGGCAAAATCAGTTTACCCTTGAAGACTTCAGAAATCAGTTGAACTCCGTCAGAAAGATGGGATCCATCCAGGAACTCATAGGCATGCTGCCGGGAATCAACAAAAAACAACTTAGCGGCATGAACATTGATGACAGGGAGTTTGTGAAAATTGAAGCTATTATCAACTCCATGACACCCAAAGAAAGAAATACCCACACCATCATCAAGGGTAGCCGTAAAAAAAGAATTGCAAAGGGAAGCGGAACTACAGTGCAGGATGTGAATAAGCTTCTCAAAAGTTATACCCAGACAATGAAAATAGTTAAAAAATTTAATAAAGGTGGTTTACGCTCTCTCAAGGGCATGCTGCCGTTTTAAGGAGACAAAAAAGAAATGTCGGTAAAGATAAGATTAACAAGGCATGGTGCAAAAAAGAAACCTTTTTACAGAATAGTGGCGGCTGATATTGAAAGCCCAAGGGACGGCAGATTTCTTGAAAATCTTGGTACCTATGACCCCATGCTGGACCCCGCGGCAGTCACTTTAAAAGAAGAGAGGATCAGATACTGGATGGGCCAGGGTGCTCAGTTGACAAACACGGTTAAACATCTTCTTAAAAAACAAGGATTCAGCAGAACAGAGTCAGCAGAATAAACCCATTGCCGGTTTTTCCCTTGACTGCTCTACGGCATAATCGTTTAAATAGAATTCAAAATGATTTAAAAGAAACCTTTTTTAAAGATGTCAGATTGTATATGGATCTTACGTATTCTCAACACCCTAATACTACAAGGAGATGGACTTATGAAAGACCTGATTGAATACATTGCAAAGGCTCTTGTTGACAATCCTGATGAGGTAGAGGTTTTAGAAGTGGAGGGGAGTAAAACTTCAGTGCTGGAACTTAAGGTGGCAAAAGAGGATCTGGGAAAGGTAATTGGAAAACAGGGACGTTCCGCCCGGGCCATGAGAACCATACTGAGTGCTGCATCTGCAAAACTTAAAAAGAGGACTGTTCTGGAGATTGTCGAATAATCCATGAAGGACGGCGCATCTCTTATGGTCCTGGGAAAGGTGACTTCCGTCCATGGTCTCAAGGGATATGTCAAGGTTCAGTCATTTGAGGACTCTGACACTGACACCTTGTTCTGTGCCGGGGCATCAATCCTGATCCGGCTTCCCCGTAAAGATAATCAATGGTATAAAATCATAAGGGTGGGGCCCCATAAAAAGGGATTATTGGTATTATTCAAGGGGGTTGACAGAAATGCTGCCGAGGCCCTTGTGGGAGGAGAGTTGTGCCTGCAAAGGTCGGATATGCCTGAACTTGAACCTGGTACATTTTATTGGGAAGACCTGATAGGGCTTGCTGTTGAGGATGTGAACAAAGGCTATCTTGGTAAAATTGATTCTATCATGCCCACAGGCAGCAATGATGTGTATGTGGTAAAAGACGGCAAATGTGAAACCCTTGTCCCTGCTCTGCCATGGGTAGTACTTTCCGTGGATTTAACAGATGAAAAAATGCTCATTGACCTTCCAGAAGGGCTCTGATTTTTGAGGCTGTCATGAACTTCACTGTCCTTACCCTTTTTCCGGAATTAATGGAATCATTTTTCGGCCATGGGATGATAGGCCGGGCTTTGGATAGAGAACTGATCTCAGCATCATGTATTAATATCAGGGATTTTGCAGAGAACCGCCATAATACAGTGGATGACAGGCCCTATGGCGGTGGATGCGGCATGGTTATGAAGCCGGAACCCCTTGCCAGGGCCCTGGACCATGCTGCAAGAAAAAATCCCGGCTCCAGGGTGGTGCTGATGACTCCCCAGGGAAGCCGGTTTAATCAGCAGAAGGCATGGGAAATGGCCTCCGGAGAAGAGGGGCTTATCTTTGTCTGCGGCCGCTACGAGGGCATAGACGAGAGGATCTGCCATTCAATGGTGCATGAAGAAATATCCATTGGAGATTATATCATGACCGGCGGAGAACTTGCGGCCATGGTAATCATTGATGCCGTGACCCGGCTCATACCAGGGGTTCTTGGCGGAGCTGAATCCGCTGAAATTGATTCGTTCAAAAATGATCGGCTTGAACATGCGCAGTATACGAGACCGCCGATTTTTGGAAAAATGAAGGTGCCGGATGTACTTCTTTCCGGCAACCATGAAAAGGTGGCAAAATGGCGGCAGAGATCATCACTGGAAAGAACATTCTTGAAACGCAGGGACCTGTTTGATACAACACCCCTGTCTTCGGAAGAAAAGGAAATTATGAAACAATGGTGCAGGGAGCTGGAAGCGCTTGTCAAGGGATAATCTCTATCTGGCCTTGATCCATTATCCGGTGACCAATAAAAAAGGCAAAACCATTGCATCCGCATTGACCACAATTGATATGCACGACATTGCCCGGGCAGCCGTCACATACGGAGTTCGGGGTTTTTATGTGGTGACCCCGCTGAGGGATCAACAGATTCTGGCCCACGAAGTTATATCCCACTGGACAGAAGGGATAGGTGGAGAGATGAATCCCTTTAGAAAGACGGCTCTGGAACTTATCCGGGTTGTTTCATCCTTTGAAGATGTCCTGGCTGACATTGAATCCAGGAATAAAAGGCCTGTGATGGTCACTTCAACCACAGCGGCCCAACATAGAGCTGCCGTATCACTGAACCGGTTCGCGGAAAGATTGAATGATGAGGCATCCCATGTCATTGCCTTTGGAACGGCCTGGGGACTTTCACCGGATTTTATTGATCAATGTGATTATGTGCTGGAGCCGGTTACAGGGATATCAGAGTATAACCACCTGTCTGTTCGCTCCGCAGTGTCCATAATCTTAGACAGAATCCATTTAAGCCGGGGCAAATTTTAATAAAAATCAATGACATCCTTCATTTCCAGGTTTACACTTTCTGAATTAATCTTCCCATTTTGGGGGCTGACCTTTAAAAAAGTGTAAACTACTTTGGGGCAATATGAAAGATGCCAAATTAATAAAAAAATTATTTATTTTATATAGATATTTATGGAGGATATTTAAAATGCAAGTGATTGAACAATTGGAAATGGAACAGTTGAGGCTTGATCTCCCCGATTTCAGGGCAGGAGATACCGTCAAGGTTCACGTAAAGATCAGTGAAGGAGAAAAAGAGCGTATTCAGGTGTTCCAGGGCGTTGTCATTAAAAAGACCAAGGGTCTTGCAAGTGCCCGCTTTACAGTTAGAAAAATCTCCGGCGGTGTAGGGGTTGAGAAAATTTTCCCCCTTAACTCACCTGCCATTGATAAGATTGAGGTTGTGACCAGGGGCCGTGTCCGCAGATCCAAGATTTATTATCTGCGCAATCTGCGGGGAAAAGCCGCCAGAATCAAAGAAAGACGCATGGTCTAATACCTTTATTACATGTGGTCTTATGAACATAAGGCAGCAGCCAGGGGTTACAAATTCACGGCAGGGGTTGACGAGGCCGGCAGGGGCCCCCTTGCCGGCCCTGTTGTTTCCGCCGCTGTCATTCTTCCGGATAACTTCCCTGATTATGGAATTGATGATTCCAAAAAATTAACACCTAAAAAACGCGGATACCTTTTTCCCAGTATAATGGAAGGCGCGGTTGCCGTTTCCACAGGCCTTGCATCCTGTGAGGAGATTGACCACATAAACATTCTCCAGGCATCTTTAAAATCCATGGAAAGGGCGGTTAAAGGGCTTTTTCCCCCTCCTGACTACCTGCTGATCGACGGCAAATTCACCATCTCCTCCTCCATTCCCCAGACAGCTTTAATCAAGGGGGATTCAAAGAGCATTTCCATTGCAGCCGCATCCATCATTGCAAAAGTTACAAGGGATAACCTGATGCTTGATCTACATGCAAAATATCCTGAATATGGTTTTGACAGGCATAAGGGATATCCTACCAAGGCCCATAAACAGGCCATTTTAAAGTATGGCCCCTGCCCTGTCCATCGCAGGACCTTCAAAGGGGTAAAAGATTTATGACCCTCGGTTCGATTGATCTCATAAGGTCTTGTAATCTAAGTGAAACATGACTCTAATTTTTTAGATGTCAGTTTTTTAATGTGAATAAATTCAATAAGTTATGCAAAAATGATCGAACCGAGGTTTATGAGTGATGCCAGGATAAAATTTGGAAAAGAGGCCGAAGAGGCTGCCTGTGTTTTTCTCAAAAAAAGAGACTATACCATCCTTGAGAGAAATTTCAGAACCAGGTTTGGGGAGATTGACATCATCGCCCGCCATGGTGAGACCTTGGTGTTCACCGAAGTAAAAGCCAGAAAAAACAATAAAAAAGGCAGTCCAAGAGAGGCGGTCGGTTTTGCCAAGCAGCAAAAAATACGAAGCACTGCCTCATACTTTCTCCGCCAAAAAAAAATAACGGGTATTCCGGTCAGATTTGATGTTGTATCCATGATGGCGGTGCCGGGCGGATTTAACATAGAACTTATAGACAATGCCTTTTAGAGAGGTATCATGTGGAAAAGATAAACATCTCTGATGCTGGAATCTTTTATGTTGTAGCAACCCCCATCGGCAACCTTGAAGACATAACCTTTCGCAGCATCAGGATTTTAAAGGAAGTTGATTTCATTGCAGCAGAGGATACCAGACATACCGCCAAACTATTGAACCACTACCAGATCAAAAAGCCCCTCATTTCCTGCCATGAGCACAACGAACAAGACCGGATTGCCGAGTTTGCCGAAAAACTTGAAAACGGCTCTAATATGGCCATGGTAACCGATGCCGGCACTCCCTGCATCTCTGATCCTGGCTACCGCATCATCAAGGCCCTGGCCCTGGAGCACAACATCCAGGTACTGCCGCTCCCAGGCCCCTGCGCCGCCATTTCCGGGTTGAGTGTTTCAGGTCTTCCTTCAGATGTATTTCTGTTCTCTGGATTTCCTCCCAAAAAGAAAAGCGCTCTGCGTAACCGCCTTGAATATTTAAAAAATGAAACCTCCACCCTCATTTTTTATGAATCTCCTAAAAGAATCATATCCTTTATCCTTGAGGTTATCGCCATTCTTGGAGACAGGCCTGCCATGCTTGCAAGGGAAATGACAAAAATCCATGAGGAATATATCCGGGGGCGGCTTTCGGATATCTTAAAGGCCCTTGAAACAAGGTCTTCGGTAAAGGGAGAATGCGTGCTCTTTATCGCATGGGAGGATACTGTCATGGAAGTTTCCCAGAAGGATATTGACCGAGAAATTCTATCTTCACTCAAGAACCCTGATATTCGTACATCTTCACTTGCAAAAGAAATCTCGTCAAAATTCAGCCTTCCCAGAAAAAAGATATATAATCGAATCCTTTATCTTAAAACAAGTTAATGCTAAACAGGTAGTAAACTTATGGAAATATCACAAATTATCAGCCCCGATGGATACATTCACGCTATCCAGCCTAAGGATGAAGAAAAACAAATTATTGATACTGAAACCGCTCAAACCGAAGCTCTTGATGCAGCTTTTTACTTTCCATTTGTGTCCGACTATATAAGAGGGGCAATTTTAGAAGAAAAGCCCTATTTTTTTACAGGCAGAAGCGGAAATGCCCAAATCGGTCTGAAAACATATCAAATAGATGTTAACAGCCCCCCCTGCATTGAAAATGAGGAGGTTTTCATTGAAGGCCGGATTGAAAACCTTAATCCTCTTCTCGGAAATGTACTGGAGCTGTTTAAAAAAGGAGATGAAATCGGACGGCTTGTGGTTATGGATCCGGAACTTAGAATCCATGATGTCCGCCACTACCTGCACAAACGATTGTTCGTAGGCCGGGAGATCAGCAAGGGATATTATGAAGGATTTGAAATACACGACGAAAAAGACCCCCTTACAGGAAAACTATGCAATTATATAACAGTGGAACTTGAACCCTATCAATATCGGTTTGAACCTTCTGCAATCAACCCTACAACCGTCAATGAAGTAATAAAGAAGGGGCGCAGCGCATTAAACAAGATTAGATCCAGGGTATCGGTTGATATGAAAACAAGCACATTAAAACCCGGAGAGTTATTTATCGGAGCCATCAAGGTTTCCCTGGGGGACATATATGCCATTATCGACCCTGTTGTAGAACCCGAGGCAGATCAGATTGAACATCTTCCGGCAAGAGTGCTGGATCCCTTCAGAACCTTTCGGGACAGGCAGGTGGAACTTCTGCATTTCGGCAAAAGGGAAACTTCCCTTTCCAGCATAAAGATAAAAATCAGATTCTTCCGGTCAAAAAATCCTTTAACGGTACCCTTAGAAAAAAATAAGGTCAAGGAGGGGTATTGCCTGTGCGATCTTCTTACCAATGCAGAGGTCAGTAACCTCTTTAACTTTATTGAAAAGACATCCCTTGGCATGATTCTGAACAAGGCAAATTTTGTCCAAATTTCCAGGGCATTAAACCCCGATGGGGAGGCACAGATTCAAATCATCAAGAATGCTGTGGTTGAAAGTACTACCAGAAGATCCCAGCTCTTCTTCCCGGACAATGGAAACGGTGCATTTAAAAAGACCCTTGAAAAACTGTCGGTCCTTGGCGGAATCAACAGCCGTATTTTCATCGGAAAATCATTTCCATCATCCGAGGTGATAGATGCCCTTCGAAGGAGCGGGCTTCGCACCTTTTTGATCAATTCAAACAACCCCTCCTTTGAAGATGATTTTGTAAAAAAAATGACAGAACTTACCCATATCACTCATTCTGACTGTGAATTTTTAAGGTATGATGATGACACAGACAAACTATATACCTTTTATCACGGCTGTTTCATGGAGCCCGATGACAAGGATAGATTTGACAGGGTAAGATACTGGATTGCATTCTATGGCTCCCATACCAATGAGGCGGACAACCGGCTTACCATCGAACTCCTGAACCGGCTTGCAGCAAAACTTGGAGATGACATGGGTATTGTCCACGGCGGAGGCCCCGGTATCATGAAGGAGGCAAATGACCTTGCAAGAAAGCACAACATAATGAGTATCGGCATTGCCATTGACCTTGAAGGCGAACACCAAGCCTCCCTTACCACATGCGACGGACTCATCAAATATAAAGAAGGACTCCGCCTGGCCCGCCAGGATCACATTCAAAAACTCAGTAATCTGCCCATCATCAACACCGGTGGTTATGGAAGTGCAGAAGAACTTGCCATTACAATGACATCCATGAAGATTCATGAAAACCCCCTTGCCCCCATCGTACTTCTTGATCCTGACAATTTATGGGAAGATGCTCAAAAACAGGCTGTAAAAATTGCAGAACGAAAATACGGCCCTGATTTTATCCCTAATTTGATACTGCCTTGCCGCAATGCCGATGAGGCATTAACGGGACTGATAGAGTTTCTCTCAGATCCGGATAAATGGTACAAAGAAAAGAGCATACCAATGGAGAGCATCGAAAAATCAAGGATCAAATCTAAACGTATCAGAAGAGAAATGCTATACCAGGAAAATATAGAGGTTTTTGACAAACCCAATTATCCTGTGCCGGGTTAAAGAAAATTTTTCCCGGTACCACTTATTCGTTGTAAAGCTCAAGATTTTTTGCCGTCGCAGCCTGCAGGTTTGACCACGCAAAAAGCAGGGACAGCCTGGCAGAGGCAAGACGGCTGCGGGCCTGGGTAAGATTTCGCTGGGCTTCATTAAGGCGTACAAGGGAGGATTGTCCTGCGGCATATTCCTTTTCAACCAGATCACGGTTACGCTGTACCAGGGATGCATTTTTACTCTGGAGTTTCAGTTGCTGCCGTGCGGCTTCAAGCTGGCTCAGGGCGTTGTTTATCTCTTTGACAACGGATATTTTCAGGGCATCCAGGTTTTTAAGCTCTTCTTTTTTTTTGTACAGGCCCTCGTTAACCCTGGCTTTATCTGTTCCACCGGAAAACAGATCATAGGAGAAGATAACACCGACCGTGCTGCCAAAGTCATCGCCTTCAAAGGAGCCGTTTTCAGTACGTTCACCCATAAGGGTGCCGGACAGCACAACAGAAGGGTAAAAACCGGCTTTCATTGTTCCTATTTCCGCATCAACCATCTTCAGTCCCTGTGCTGCTGCCAGAATATCGGGGCGGTTTTTATACGCGTAGCTTATCAGCTCATCCGCCTCTAAGCGCTCTGTAATCATGGCAGATTCCTTTTCCATTGGGACCAGTTTAAGCCCCTCTGGAAATCTTGCCTCTGAAATCCCCAGTAAGGCGGCCAGCCCGTTCATGGCGCTCAGATATTCGTGATCTGCTTTTATGCGGTTGTCTCGGGCTGAGTTGACCTGTATTTCAAAATTAAGGACATCACTTAGCGACCCGGTTCCCACCCTCATCCGGGCTCTGGCCTCGAAAACCTGCTTCAGATTAAAGGATTCATCGGAGGTGGCAATGGTTAGATTCTCATTGGCCAGTTGGGCTTGATAAAAACTTCCGGCCACGGCAGACAGCAGCAGGCGCCTGGAATCAAGAAGCATATTTTCGCTTTGTTCTTTTCCATATTTTGCAGCAGCATTGTTGAAGTGCCGTCGAAAACCATCAAAAATGGTCCAGCTCGCGCTGAGCCCGGTTTCGTAATAGTCCTCGGGATTATTAAGGGACGCCAAGGGGGTCAGGCCCTTGAGGGTGGCCAGGTTAGTCTGATACTGACTGTCCGATTGCCTGACACGATTTATGGATCCTGTGGCAGTCAGGTTGGGCCAGTAAGCTCCGCGGGCCTGGTTCACCAACTGGCGGGCCTGTTCGAGGCGCTGGGCTGCTGCGGCCAGGGTCGGGCTTTCAAAGAGCGCTATCCTGCAGGCTGTGTTCAGATCAAGCATCTGAATTGTTTTTATATCCGGCATATCTTTATTTCCGTCTTTCGAGTCCGCCATGACCGGGATGCCGGTATTCAAAAGGCATAAAGCAATCAGCATGAATATTAATCTGCTTCCGATTCTTTGCATATTAAAAAAACTCCAAACTTGAGTTATTTTTTTCCTTAACGTCTAAGCAGTTAAGCATAATTAATACTAAACTTTTTAAATTAAATTTTATTGATATATCAAATAGTTATAAATCAAAACGTTAAAATTGTTTTTGCATAGGTACTTAAGCGTTTATTGAGGATGTTTTTAACACCTAATAACATCTTCTTCCATTTCATTGTGATGCCTCGTGGTACCAGGCTCAACCTCTTCACGGCCAGGCCACCTGCCGTATCTGAGGCGAAAGACAAGCCTTCTGAGATCATTAAGGATAAAGAGCAGGCTCGGTATCAATATCAAGGTGAGAAGCGTTGCAAAGGCGACTCCGGCTGCCAGGGACAGGGCCATGGGAATCAGAAACTTGGCCTGCATATCGGTTTCCATGATCATGGGAGCCAGCCCGCCCACCGTGCTGAGGGTGGTCAGAAATATGGCCCGAAACCTTCTGACTCCTCCCATTCTAACGGCTTCAAAAAAAGAAAGCCCCTCAGCCAGATTTTCATTTACCCTTTCGATTAACACAATTGCATCATTGACCACAACACCTGTCAGGGCCACCATGCCGAAGATACTCATTATGGAAAGATCATATCCCATGAAATAATGGCCTAAAATAGAGCCGATAATACCGAATGGAATGGTGAACATTATCACAAAGGGCTGCATATAGGAGCGGAACATAGTAGCAACAATGACAAATATTCCCAGAACCGCCAGGGGAAATCCCACGTACAGGCTGCTGAAGGATTCCCGCATTTTTTTCTGCTCACCCTGCAGGGCCACATGTAAATCCGGGTATCTGTCCTTCATGGCTGGAAAATAATTGTGTATCAGCTCCGCGAAAATTTCATTGGCATTTGCCTTGTTTGAGTCGACATCGGCGCTCACGGCTATCCTTCTAAGACCGTCCGTTCTTGTTATGGTTGAAAAGCCGGGGGAAAACGAAAAATCTGCCACGGAAAACAGGGGGACTTCATTTCCTTCCTTTGTACGGATTCTTACCTTTTCAAGGTCTGAAAGCCGGCTGCGCTCATCTGCGGTATAGCGTACCTTTACACGGATGTCATCCCTGCCCCTTTGAAGCCTTACCGCCTCTTCTCCGTAATACCCGGCATAAACCTGGCGGGCAAGATCATTTACCGTCAGGCCCAGGGCCCTGGCTTCGGGTTTAAGGCTGAGACGCAATTCATTTTTTCCAGGTGAAAAATCAGACCTTATCTGATAAACCCCTTCAAATTTTTTCAAACGCATAATCAGGTCCTGGGAGGCCGCCAGGATATTGTCCATATTGTTCCCCTGAATCCATACTTCAATGGGAGAACCGGGAGGGCCGGCTGACAGGCCGGTAAAAGTAAGTGCCTTGACCCCTGAAATGCTGCCCACTTCTTTTTCCCATGCAACCATGAGGTCATCCACGTGTATCCCTCTTCTTTCAGAGGGCAGTAAAATAGCCTGGACCGCTCCATACTGGGGGCCGAAACTGGGAATATCGCTGAGTGTACCTCCAACCAGCGTGAGCCGGTCTTTTAGAAGGGGTTCTCCTGATTTAGTTTTACTTCTCTGTGCCAGGTCCAGCAGGGCGGTTTCTATCCGGTCCAGCGCAGTGCGGGTTACTGCCGGTGGTGTGCCCGCTGGAAATTCGACTGTTGAAGTCATAATAAAGCCGTCAATTGAAGGAAATACCTTAAACTTGATAATACCGCCCATGATAAGGCCGATGTTCAAGAGAAGAATGCTTACGGCGGTACATAGGAAGATATAACGCCGGTTAAGTGAGTAGCCAAGAAATGGATAATAAAATTTTGTTACAAACCATTCAAGGCCTGTGCTGGTAAGCCGGTGAACAGCATCTATGCGTTCTTGCAGTTTGTTTTTACCTTTATTTTCAACATTGAGGTCCGGTAGATGACTCAGATGGGAAGGAAGCAGAATCAGGCACTCAACAAGGGAAACCATCAGGCAGGAGATAACCACAACCGGAAGAACGGCGATAAATTTGCCCATAATGCCGCCCACATATGCCAGGGGAATGAAAGCCACAACAGTGGTGGCAACGGCAGCTACAACGGGCATACCGACCTCCATCACGCCATCCACCGCTGCCTGGAGGGGCGGTTTTCCGTCTTTCCTGTGAACATAGATGGCCTCTCCCACAATAATGGCATCATCCACTATGATCCCCAGCACCATAATGAAACCGAAAAGTGATATCATATTTATGGTTCCCCCCATGGCCCATACGACTGCAAGGGCACCGGCTATGGAGATGGGGATACCCATGCCCCCCCAGAAACTGAGGCGCAGGTTGAGAAACATCCACAAAAGGATAAACACTATGATCAGGCCGATCATGCCATTTTTCAGCAGCAGGTTGATGCGGTCACGCAGCATGTCGGTATTGTCATAGAGAATTTTCAGATTTGCCCCGTCAGGAATACGGGCCGCCTCGGCCTTGACGAAACCCTGTACTGCCTTTGAGATTGCAAGGGAGTCCTCCTCTTTTGTTTTGTAAACAATAAGCATCACGGAAGGCTCACCATTTATGGTTGCGTTTATTGGATCTTCAGAGAACCCGTCCACAATTTTTGCCAGGCGGTCAAGGGTAATAATGTCGCCCCGGGGAGTAGCCATTACGACAATTGAAGACAATTCTTCGCCGCTGTATTTCCTTCCCATGGTCCTGATCCGGATCTCTTCTTCCCTGGTTCTGATGGTTCCTCCGGCAAGGTTTAAATTGCTGCGGCGGATCGCATCGCTCACCTGATCCAATGAGAGCCCGTATTCCCGGAGTTTTGCCTCGCTGACCTCGATGCCGATCTCGTATTCCCTTGTTCCGAAGATTCCAACCTGGGAGACCGGGGGGAGCTGCTGGATTTCATCTTTGATCTGTTCAGACCACTCCTTCAGCCTTCTCTCGTCCATATCACCTGAAAGGTAAAGCATTATGACCGGATCCTTGAGGGTCAGTTCGTAAATTACCGGTTTTTCAGCATCCACGGGAAAGGTTGAGATAGCGTTTATTTTAGTTCGGACAGTGTCAAGCACATCGGTCACATCGTAATCTTCTTTTACTTCAATATTGGCAGAACCATGGTTTTCCATGGATTCCGTGGTGTATTGCTTGATGCCTTCGACACCTTCTATGGCATCTTCTATCTTACGGCAGATCCCCTCCTCAACTTCTTCTGGATCAGCACCGGGATAGGGAACCGACACAATGATCATATCAAGGGAAAATTCCGGAAAATTTTCCCTGACCATGGATATTGCCGCAATTCCGCCTGCCATGAAAATCATAAGAAGTACTATATTGGCAAAAACGGTGTTTTTAGCAAATGCGGTTAAGACTTTTTTCATAAAAAATTGGCAAGGAACCCCTTTAGTCTTCAACTCAGGGTAGAAATTGCCGTCTCCTTTTCATCTTGCTTTTCTTGTACATTTTGGGGACAGATTTAAAATCTGTCAACGCTTTCCGCCTTCTAACGCTTTCTAAAATCTGTCCCCGCTTTCGATAATTTTGACCAGCGAGTTTTCCAGGGGATCAACCAGGCGAGTGGTGATAATCTGCTCACCCTCTGTCAGGCCTTCTGATATGAATGTCTCTTCACCCTGGGAACGAATAACCTTAACTTGAACGGTTTGAAGGCGGTTGTTCTTTACGGTATAAACCGTATCGCTGAAACTCACCGCCCAGCGGGGAAGAGTAAAAACATTTTCCATGGGCCTGCCCGGAATTTCCACACAACAGAACATCCCTTCCATTAGAGGAAAGGAAGCAGGCTCTGAAAGGGCCATGGCTGCCGGAATCCTTACAGCTACGGTAATGGTGCGCGTTTCTTGCTGAAATTTGACAACCCTGTGCAGGAAACCCGTCCAGGTATGTTTATCAGGTGATTCCGTCCACCTGACGGTGCAGGGCATCTCAGCAAGGTTGCGGAACCAGGCACCAGAGCTGTCGGCCCCGGCATCGAACTGCAGCCAGTTTATTACGTCCCGGCTGTCAAGGGGCACCAAGATTTCAAGGACGGCATCATTGGCCAACGTAACAGCGTTGAAACCCGGACTTACAAATTGACCTGATTCTAAGGATACAGCGCTGATACGCCCGGTAAATGGCGCCTTTACAGTACAGCGTTCAAGGTTTGCAAGGGCAATATCAAGCCTGGCCCTTTCAGCACTGAGGCTGTTTTCCGCCTCTCTTATCTGGATCGGATAAAGCTGGATGCCCTGGTTAATAAGATCCAACTGATCAGTAGCCGAATTTGCAGCTTTTTCCGCGCCGTCCAGCCCTGAACGGGTGCCGACCTTGTCCCGTTCAAAAAGGATCTTTATTCGTTGAAATTCAGAGATCGCCAGATCACGGTTACGTTCAAGTGTTTTAGATCTCTTGATGTCAATTGTGTACTGCTTTTTCAATCTTAAAATTGTATTTTCAAGTTGTTTCACAACGGCCTGGGCGTTGGCGACATTGGCTGCGTAATCCCTGGGATTTATTTTAAAAAGGACATCTCCTGCGGAAATGATTTCCCCGGTCTCCAGGCGCTCGTGAACCTCAACTATCTTTCCGCTGACCTCGGGAGCTATTACCACCGTATCAAGGGCAAGTGTTTCACCGTAGCCGGTAATCGTTACGGGTATAGTTTCCCTTCTGGCTTTCAGTACCTCAACAAGGATCGGGCGTTCTTCCGATTTTGATTCGGCAGGCGGTTTTTTCAAGGCAGCAAGGGAGTTCATTCCAATAAAGCCGAACATCAAGATTGCCGTGCAGATAAAAATCCGTTTAATAATGATGCTGTCCATTTTTTCACCTTTTGGGGATGATTTACATAAAGACCATTGCGCCCTGCCCTTTACCGGGCAACCACAATGGGCTGCTCCTAAAAATAATGGCCGGAATTGAAATCAAGCCCCACCTTTTTTACAGAAAATTAAGCCATCACCATGAAAAGCTTAAAAAACCCGGGCATGATTGTTATAAGGTGTCACGATCAAGAACTTGTTCAACTCTATCCAGTACCCGGCACCAGTCATCTGCGATTTCAGGGCCGACTTTTTCCACCAGTTCAACAAAAGAACCAAAAATTTCTTTTTCAATCTCTTCGGCAATTAACAGCATATCAGGAGAGATGCTCACAACCACCTTACGTCGATCCACTGTGTCAGGTTCCCGGATCAAAACACCTTTTTCCACAAGGCGTTCCACCATTGTTGAAGCTGAAGGGGCAGAGACATGAAGCAGCTCCGCCAGTTTGGTGATGGACACCGGCCCCTTGGTTTTGACGAACTTTATTGCCCGCATCTGTGCAAAGGAAAAATCTCCAAAGGCTCTATTGATGGCGGTCTTAGCCATGTAGCGATTCTCCAGAAGAAATATCCATTCATGAATTTTCCTGCCCTTGGTAAAGATATTCCATGCCTTATCCGTATTTTTATTAGTAGCCATAATTAAAAATCTCATTAAATATTAATCACTATTATATTTAGTACAACTAAATATATGGCCTGCCAATCAATGTCAAGTTTTTTCAGAGCTGTAAGCACTATCTTTACTGATATCAACGACGGCAGGATTTACAAATTGTAAAAAAAACGGACACTCTCCCAAGCTTTTCTCAGATATATTGTGAGAATATCCATGTAAAAATGCCTGCAATCCCATGGCACAACAATTGCTGATATTAAATTTCATAGGATAATAGTGGATGAGAGGTAAGGATTATGCCGCAGTTAAAAATTTACGATATATGCCGGCGGCACCAATCCTAAAACAGTTTTTAATATAATTGAAAAGCCTGAAGGAGAAAATCATGACAAAAACATCGGATTCCATGACCTACATGCCTGGTCAATATCGAAAAAAAAGATTAAGCGCTTCTGATTGGACTAATGCCCACATAAAAAAGTGGACAGAGCGCCAAGATAAGAGAAATGCCCCGGAAGATGCTGCAATAGATCATCCGATAATATGTTTTTCTCGAAAAGTCGGTGTTGGAGCGCTGGAAATAGCAGATATAGTGGGGGAAAAAATCAACTTCAGGGTTGTTGACCGTGAAATACTGGAGCACATGGCTGAACAGGCAAATCTCACTGAAAAGACAGTTTCTTTTTTTGATGAAAGATATCCCGGTAAAATGGCTGAATTCATGGCAATGCTGACCAAGGAAAAATCATTTATCAAAAGCGATTATGCAAGACAACTTGCAAAGTCGCTTATTGCCCTGTCAAACCTTGAGCCCACCCTTTTTGTGGGCAGGGGCGCCCATCTGATCCTGCCCCGGGAACGTGTGCTTGCCGTCAGGTTTATATGCAGCCATGAGTTCCGTATCAAACGCCTTACCACTGAACTGGGAATTAAAAAGGAAGATGCGGAAACCCGGCTCAAGCAAATTGATAAAGAGCAGAAAGATTTTTTCAAATCCATATACCAGAAAAAGGATGCAAGCCCCTATGAATTTGACCTTGTCATAAACAGGGATTACATCTCAGATGCCGGCGCAGCAGCCGATATTGTAGCCTGCGCCTATGAAAAAAAATTTAAGAAAGCCTGAGATACCATTGAAAGGCAATTGGGTTAATAGTAGAGACAAGGCATGCCTTGTCTCTACTTTTCATCCTTCTTTAGTAAATATTCGGTAAACTCCGTATTAAACCACAATCTATTGTGTTTATATGTAAAAAAGATAAATTGTACACCAATATATTGTATGATAGACGTGGTTTACCGAATGCTTACCTTCTTTGTGACCGGCACCAATAACCATGCTCCTGCCATGCCGGTTTATATGAGCATGCCTTAATAATCTTTATGTCAAATTACTTGAGAAGCGTTAGCCAGAACGTAAAGCTGAAAGCCGATAACACGGTGCATCCTGAAATGGCTGCAACGGCAAATTCTTCATCACCCTTCATCTCCTTTGCCATGACATAGGCAAGTATTGCCGTGGGAGAGGATAGAAGGATAAGGGGAGGAAGAAAATCCGACTGGCTGATTGCAAAAAACCGGAACAGGATCAAGGCTAATCCCGGCATGACAACAAGCTTGAAAAGACTTGCCTCAAGGATGCCCTTTAAATGGGTTCTTATCAGCTTAAAGGACAGGGTCGCCCCTATGATGAGCAGGGCAAGGGGCAATGCCATGCCGCTTAAAATACCCAGGCTTCGATCAACAATTACCGGCAAAGGAAGCTCCAGGATGGAAAAGGTAATACCGAAAAGAGCGGCAAGGATGACGGGATGTCCCATGATCCTCTTGATATTTTCCCTTGCCGTTGGGCTGTGCCTGCGGTCCTTTCCGCCGTTCATCTGTAAAACAGAGACGGCCAGGATGTTTTGGAGAATCATGATAAATCCTGCAAACAGGCCGCCGCTGGCAAGGCCGTCTTCACCAAGATAATAGAAAACCACGGCAAGGCCTATATAGCCCAAATTACTGTGGAATGAGCACTGAACAAAGGTTCCCCTCTGCTTGTCCGGCATTTTGATTACCAGGGCAAATATCCAGGATATTGCCGACACAATGAGAACACAGGAAAGGGTAATGATTAAGACTGTGGTGTTGAACTCTTCATGAAAGGATGCCTTGGAGACAGCTCTGAAGATCATGGATGGAATGGCAATGTAATATACCAGGCGGTTGGCAGGCCCAAGAAAACCATCGGGCAGAAAATTTTTCTTTCTGACCACCCAGCCTAAAATAATAATAATGAAAATGGGTATGATTGTGGATATTATCTGCATCATGGAATGGATTAACAATAATGCTCTGACAGAGCTGACTATAACCTTGCACCGCCGCGAATTATCCATTGCAGATAGAACGGCAGAAGAATAATTCATGGCAAATCAAAGTATAAAGAACCGGGATAAAACAAAAAAACCCGGTGGGGGAGTTAAATCATCCACCGGGCTTTTAATTATTTTAGAGAATATACCTTGAACTATATGTCAATCTTTTAGCATCCTTCATTTCCCGCGTTACACTTTCTCTATGAATATCCTCTTATTTCGAGACTATCATCCAAAAAAGTGTAAACTACTTTTAAAGCAATATGAAGTATGCCTCTTTTTTGTCCAGAGACTTATTCTTCCTTTACATTAAATGTTTTAATTTTTACATCGCTGTTTCAGGATGGAATACATTTACCTCTTTAAGATCATCACCAAGGTATTCCCGCTCGTTGGGGCCTAAAATACCAAGGGAGAGACAGATGAGGGTCCAAAGATGAACCACAGGATAATTTCCACCATAGTGTTCACTTAGTTCGTGAATCTGGGCATGGCAGTTATGGCACCCTGCAATGCAGTAATCGGCTTTTGTGGCCTTGATCTGGTTATCCTTGATCTTTCCGTAAAGGAGACGCTCATCCTTGAATCCGGACTGGAGGAAGCCGCCGCCGCCGCCGCAGCAGAAATTGTTGGACTTGTTGGGAGTCATATCGATGAAGTTTTCTTCTCCAACAATGGATTTCACAACAAATCTGAGATCTTCGGCAATGGGATCACCATAGGCTTTTCTGACTATCTGGCATGGATCCTGAACCGTAAACTTGATCTTGAGATCCTTGTTCCAATCGGAATTTACCTTTAGTTTACCTTCCCTGATCCATTTTGCATAATACTCATAAATATTTTTTACTTCAAAGTCATGTTCGATGTTGAATTTTTTCAATCCTGCCAGGATTGAGAAAGTTACGTGCCCTCACTCGGTGTTGAGGAACGTCTTGCACCCCACTTTCATTGCCGCTTCTGCGGTCTGTCTTGTAAGATGTTCCCAGTCCTTGTCTTCTGCAAGGAACATGCAGTAGTTCTCCCCTGCCCAGCCCTTGCTGGTATAGGTCCAGTTCGCACCCACAAGATGGAGAATCTTCCACAGGGGCACCAGCTCATCAGGTTCTGTTACCGGTTCCCTTGAGTTCTGGTTCAATACAAACTCAGCCCCGGGCTTATCGATGGGAGCCTGCATTTCAGCAAATTCAGGCTGGGCCTCCTGGTATTCCTCAAGAACGTCTCCCACAACAAACTCGAAATCATCCATGGGGGTACCCATGGCGCTTCCGGATTCATTGGAAAGAGCGGCATCACATGAGCCAAGGATACCCTTGGGTCTTGTCTCTCTGGGCCACTGGGCCCTTGCATTATATACCAGTTGGGGTATATTGATTTCCATGGGGCAGACATAAATACATCTTTGACACATGGAGCACATCCAGACCCATTCCGAACTCAGGATCTCTTCATCCATCCCAAGGGCCGCCATTCTCAGGAATTTCCTGGGATCCATTCCGGCAAGGCCGGTTGCCGGACAGCCTGATGCACATGCGCCGCATGTCAGGCAGGCGTTGAGATTTCCACCGTCGGGCAGAATTTCCATCACTTTGTCTTTGAAAACACTCTTTCGTTTTCCGCCGATCTTAATAGCAGTTTCAGCCATGCTTTACTATCCTCCGTTTATATTGAAACTTAAAGTGTTTTGACACTTTGGGTATTTTGCAATTAATTTTGTCATACTTTATATCACCTTAAAACTGATTTACACCTTTTGGGATAAATCCTTAAAAAACGAGGCTGTTGACGTTAAAAGTGTAAACCGGCAAATGAAGAATGCCGCAGTTTTTATTATTATTTGTTTTTTCTCTTATTATTGGCGGCATGTCAACCTATTTAACAAAAAATATTGTATAATCATCATTTAAAGGCTTTGGCCAGCCTTATTTATGTATAGGCCGTGGAATGAAATTTTTTCAGAAACCATAAGCATTTCAGGAGTTGACATTTCAATTTGCTGTAATAATATCCCACATCATGAAAAAAATAAAAGCCATTGAAAAAATATTGCATGAAGCCATGTGCGTTGATAGATTTCATCTCCTTAAGGAGACAAGAAAACTTAAAAAACGCTTCACCAGGCACGGCAAGGACGAGAATCTTGAAAAAGCTCTTGATTCCCTGCTTAAAAGAGCAAAACACTCGGCCCATAGAAGACTCAGGCGTATTAAAGCCATGCCGGAGATTAAATACATCCCTGAACTTCCCATCACGGATAAAAAAGATGAGATCGTCTCGGCCATAAAAAGCCATCGAGTGGTAATAATAGCCGGAGAGACCGGCTCCGGAAAAACCACCCAGATCCCCAAGTTCTGCATTGAGGCCGGCAGGGGTGCTGCCGGCTGCATCGGCTGTACCCAGCCAAGAAGAATTGCCGCCATCAATGTATCAGGCAGGATAGCCCAGGAGCTGGGAGAGCCCCTTGGAGCCACAGTGGGGTATAAGATCCGCTTTGATGATAAATCATCCTCCGATGCAGTAATAAAGGTGATGACCGATGGAATTCTCCTTGCCGAAACCCAGAAAGACCCATTTTTAAACGCCTATGACACCATAATTGTGGATGAGGCCCATGAAAGAAGCCTTAACATTGATTTTACCCTGGGAATTCTAAGACAGCTCATTAAAAAACGCCGAGATCTTAAGCTGATCATCACATCTGCCACCATTGATACGGAAAAATTTTCCCAAGCCTTTGAGGATGCACCGATTATCGAGGTGTCAGGCAGGATGTATCCTGTGGAACTCAGGTACATGCCGGTGCAGGGATATGATGACCCGGAACAGGATGATCAGGGCTATGTGGAGGCCGCGGCCGAGGCCGTGGACAAAATCCACAGAGAATCCCGTTATGGAGATGTTCTGATTTTCATGCCCACGGAACAGGATATTACCGAGGCCATAGAGCTTATCCGGGGCAGAGGTTATCCCGGCGTGGTCATTCTCCCCCTGTACGCAAGACTTTCTGCCGGAGAACAGTCAAAGGTTTTCTCAAGGGGCCCGGGAAGAAAGATCATCGTATCCACCAATGTGGCAGAGACCTCCCTTACCATACCAGGTATAAGATATGTTGTGGATTCAGGACTTGCCAGGATACCCCTTTATTCCCCCCGCACCAGAACAACTGCACTGCCGGTCACGCCGATTTCAAGAAGCAGCGCGGACCAGCGCAAGGGAAGGTGCGGCCGCGTTGCCGACGGCATATGCATCCGGCTTTACGATGAGGATGATTATGCTTCAAGAACCCTTTACACATCCCCGGAGATTCTGAGAAGCAACCTTGCCGAGGTCATCCTGCGCATGATCTCCCTCTCCCTTGGTGATGTGGCATCCTTTCCATTCATAGATTCACCTGCGCCCAAATCCATAAAAGACGGTTTTGACACTTTGATCGAGCTTGGCGCCATAAAGCCTGATAAACGGAGCAGGTGCAAAAAACAATATCTGCTAACGCCCAGGGGGCGTATCATGGCCGGTATTCCAGTTGATCCCAAGCTTTCCCGCATCCTCATCGAAGCCCATGAAAGGGGGTGCCTTGAAGAGATCATTATCATTGCTTCCGCCCTCTCCATTTCAGACCCAAGACAGCGCCCCCAGGACAAGATCCAGCAGGCAGATCAAAAGCATGCCCAGTTCAAAGACCCGTCATCGGATTTTATCACCCTGCTAAATATCTGGAAGGCCTGTGAAAACGCGGAAAAATCCCTCAAAACACGGGGCAAGGTACGAAAGTTCTGCAAGGATAACTTTCTCTCCTTCAAGCGCCTCAGGGAATGGAGCGATATCCGCAGACAGATTACTTCGGTACTTAAAGAACACGGCATCAAACAAGAAAAGCCAACAGCACTTAATGCCGGTACCAAGGGACTTAAATCAAAGGAATTTGATATAGGCGGCCCCCTTTACATGGAACTGCATAAATCCCTTTTAACTGGATATCTTGCCAACATTGCCCATAAAAAAGAAAAAAACATATTTCAGGCAGCCAAGGGGCAAAAGGCAATGATATTTCCCGGGTCCGGCCTGTTCAACAGGGCAGGCAGCTGGATTGTGGCCTCGGAGTTTGTGGAAACCACCCAGTTGTTTGCAAGAACAGCCGCCAATATTGATCCTGAATGGCTCGAACCCCTTGCCGGAGATATGTGTACCTTTACATGGTCTTCCCCCCACTGGGAAAAAAAGCGGGGGGAAGTGGTGGCAAAGGAGCAGGTCTCCCTTTTCGGCCTTATCATTGTTCCGGAACGGACCGTTTCCTATGGCAGAATAAATCCTGTTGAAGCCGGTGAAATATTTATAAGAAGCGCTCTTGTTGAAGGAGAGGTTCCCCGGCCATTCCCCTTTATGCAGCACAACCAGTCCCTTATTGATGGAATCCTGAAATTAGAGGAAAAGACCCGCAGACGGGATATCCTTGCCTCGGAGGAGGATATATATCTTTTTTATCAGAGCCGGCTGGAAAAAGATTTTTATAACCTGAGAACCTTTGCCAAATACCTCAAAGACAAAAAAGATGACGGCTTTTTAAGAATGACCCTTGAAGACATCCAGAAAAATAGCCCTGATGAGGATATCCTATCACAATTTCCCGATGCCATTCAGATGGGGCAGGGAAGTTTCCGCTTAGAGTATGATTTCCAGCCGGGAACAGACAGGGACGGAGTGACGGTCAAGGTGCCTGCGGTTTCTGCTGCTTCTGCAGATACTGAGGCTGTTGAATGGCTGGTGCCGGGGCTGTTCAAGGAAAAGGTAACGGCGCTTATTAAAAATCTTCCCAAAAAACACCGGGTAAAACTTGTGCCTGTATCCACCACGGCAGATATTATTGCAGGGGAGATGATCCACCAGGGGCGCCCTCTTTTTTCCGAATTAAGCATGTTTGTCAAAAAAAGGTTCAATGTGGATGTACCTGCCTCAGCATGGTCTGATGAGGGCTTGGATGAACATCTTAAAATGAGGCTGTCCATACGAGATGATAGCGATAAAGAACTTGCAGTATCAAGGGATAAGAATATCCTAAAGGATTATTCCGACCAGAAAATATCCAGAGGAAAAGGATTTGAACAGGCAAAAAAAAGCTATGAGAGATCAGACATAACCAGCTGGGATTTTGGAGATGTTGCGTATTCCATTGAAATAGAAGCCCATGGGGAACCGGTCGGGGAGAACAAGTGTGCAGAAAAAGCCGGGCCCCCTGAAAATCATATCAAGTATCAAACTACCATAAAGGCCACCTCCCAAGAAGATATACATATAAGTGTATTTCCAGGATTAAGCAGGGACAATGGAGAAGTTTCCCTCCGCCTCTTTAAAACCTCTGACACGGCGTTAAAGTCCCATAAAACAGGAGTTCGGCGTCTATATGAGATATGCTTTGAAAAAGATTTCAATGCCCTTAGAAAAGACATCAGGGCATCAAGGGATTTAAAAAAATACGCATCTTTATTCGGGGGTGCGGAATCCTTTGGAGGAGCATTGTTTGACTGTATCACGAATCATCTGTTTGCAAGGGATATAAGGACGAAAAAAGAATTTTATGCCCATGCAGAGGCGATGCTGCCGGGCCTCTATAAAATGGGACAGTCCTTGATCAAAGAGGTCATCGTGCTTTGCCGGGAGTATGAAAACTGCCTTGAAACGCTGAAACAGCTATCCCTTAAAAATAGAAACCGGCTGCCGGTTCTTGAACTCCTGGAATCCCTTGAAAAAGATATTAAAGCAATGGTTCCTGAAAATTTCTTAAGGGTTTATAATTATGACAAGATCGGGGACATCCACCGGTATGTGGCAGCAATACGGATAAGAGCCCAGAGGGGGACTGTGGATCCTGTACGGGATCAAAAAAAATCCAGAGAGGTGGAAATTTATTCGGCAAAACTTAGCACCATGCTGGATTCGCTTAACACCGACTCATCCAAGGAAAAGGCCGATGCTGTGGAGGCTTTTTACTGGATGATAGAAGAGTACAAGGTGTCTCTCTTTGCCCAGGAACTAAAAACTCCGCTGAAAGTATCTCCCAAACGCCTGAATGCGGCCTGCAAGGAGATATCCATGATGATTTAGAACAAATGTAAATCCTGCCCCCTGGATTTTATCGTTTCGATTGCGGCGACAAATCGCCATGTTTTATATGAAAGTCTCCGTAAAGAATTGTTTTTTAAAGACTTTCAATCTTCGTTGTGGCCGGTTAAAAAATATGCTCCGGCCATGCCGGTTTATATGAAAGTCTCTGTAAGGGATTGTTTTTTAAAGACTTTCAATCTTCGTTGTGGCCGGTTAAAAAATATGTTCCGGCCATGCCGGTTTATATGAATGTGCAGGGCAGAATCTATTTCTGCCCCTTTTCCATATCTGCTACCTTTAAACCCATTGATAGAAAATGATTTCCCTCCTGGGCTTTTCCCCTCTTGATGCACCCCATTCCGTAAATCTCGCATTTTTTCTTTAAAACACAGATAGCTGCCTTTTTCTGTTCAGGGTTCAGAGGATGATTCTTAATCAAATTCGCAAGGGACTGAATGCGGTATCTATCTAAGGAATGATTGGCGGAAAGCTGGTCTTCATGGCCTCCGTTTTTTATGATACAGGGAATATCAACAAGGAATATCGGCATGTCAATAGCGGTCCTGAGCCACAGATCATAGTCTTCACAGGCAGGCAGAGCCTCGTCAAAATATCCCTTTATATCAAAAAATATGCGGCGCATCATAACAGCAGAAGGGCTTACAAGGCATAGATGCAAAGATTTTTCAAAAATCATCCCGGATGGTTTTTTATGCTTTATTTTAGGATTTACCCGCCTGCCATTCCTTATCCATATCTCTTCTGTCTGGCAGATCATGGCCTCTAAATGGGTGTTAAAAAAATCAAGCTGGCAGGAAAGCTTTTCCGGAAGCCAGAGATCATCTGAATCCAGAAAGGCTAAAAAGTCTCCTGAACTTTTTTTTATTCCCAGGTTCCTTGCTGCGCTGACACCGCTATTTTTCTGAGTAAAAAGCTTTATCCGATCCTTGAATGGTTCAAGAGCATCTTTCGTGTTATCTGTTGAACCATCATCTATCACAATGACTTCATGGGGAGGAGTGGTTTGATCCAAAACCGATTTAAGGGCATCACAAATCGCCCATCCTCTATTAAAAGTGGGAATAATGACGGAAACGCAGTTTTTATGGGGCATTAAATATCTGTCTTCTTTGTTATTGTCTCAGTTCAATTTTTTGGAGCGGACAAAATTTAATAGTCTTTTGGCATTTTCATAGTTTGGATCAATATCAAGGCACTTTATCAAAAGCTTTTCAGCCTCTTCAAAATTTTTCAACTCCGTATAAGTCAAGGCCGTATTTAAAATAAGAATATGGTTTAATGGGTCTATTCTAAGACATCGTTTGTATTGTTCAATGGCTTCCTCAAGCTGCCCCGCCTTTCTAAGTTCTATTGCGTATTTGTTGAATATCCCGATACTCTCCAACATGGGAGCCCTGGCTTCTTCCAGGTATTTTCCTGCGGTACTCATATCCCCGGTTCCAAGATAGGCAGATGCAATGCTGGTATAATTAAAGTCTGTCAGGTCACTGTCCTGGAGTGCGCCGAAAAGCTCTGTGGCCTCTTTAGTATTACCCAGGTTCAGGTAGGCTTTACCCATGTCGATGAGGGCATCTGTAAGCATGGGATTTATCTCATAGGCTTTTTGCAAATACTCAATGGACTCCTCAAAATTGCCCTCTTCTATACATATCTTGCCTAAAAGATGATAGGCTTGATACGAACCGCTCATATCAATTGCCTTTTGTGTGGTTAATTTTGCATCTCTAAAATTTCTTTTAGTCAAATAGCATTGACTCAGAGCTAACATTATACTTTCATTTTTATGCTTTTCCAGAATTTTTTTGGCCTCTAAGATGGCCTCATTAATTTGACGCTGAAGTCGCAGAGAATGGATTTTTTGAATGTGGTACCTCATGGGATCCGGTTGGAGTTTTGCCTGGAGCACCTGATTAATAATTATGATGAGTTCTTTTTCAGAAAAAGGTTTTTCCATATAGCCGTCAGCACCTTCTCCAATGGCGTACAGTATTTTTTTATCTGTGATGTCTTCAATGAGCATCAAAACAGGAATATCTGCATAATACTCGCTTTTCCTCAGATGATTCAGGAGTTCGATGCCGTTCATGAAAGGCATCTCCCAGTCAAGAATAATGAAGTTAATTTCTCTATCTTTTTTCAACTTTTTAAGGGCATTAGCAGCACTGGTGGCAATGGTATAATTTTTATAACCGTTATTTTTCAACATGCGGCTTGCCAGAGACAAAATAATTTTCTGATCATCTATAATTAGGAAGTGTGAACGATCTTTTCCCGTTGTTTTCAATCTGTTTCTCTCCTAAAGGTCTTATGCTCTGCTGCATGGATGTAAAAAACAAAACTTTTTATAATTTAAAAAGAATATCAGCCATAAAAAGAAAAATCAATGTTATTGATAATATTGATCTATTTATTGACTTGAGAATTAAAATCAAATAAGTAATTCTACTTTGTTAGGTTTCATAAATTACACAAAATTTCGTGTAATTTCAAAATGAGAATTAGAAAAATTAAGAAATTTTGGTCCTTTTTTCCTGATTTTAGGGGCCTCATGGCGAAGTTAACAAAGTAGAATTAATAAAGATACTTAAAATAAAAATACGATCAAATAAGCTCAGCCGGAATCATTAGTTTTTTTGTTTGCCGGTATATTTTATGATTTGTGATAATTATTATTGCTGAGATGTTTTTGTAGAGTCAAGGTATGCCTCGTCTCTACTGTTAAAATACAATATGTTGTATCTGAACAATTAATCAAGGAGTAAAAAATAGACGAATGGAGAGATAACATGTCACGGTTAGTAAAAAGCTCATTGCTTGTGGTATTATTTTTAATACTGCTATCTTTTTCGGCAGAAGCCCTGGAACAGATAGTTCTTACACAGGAGCGTCCTGATGTTACGGTGCCATCGGGGGCATCTGTAACGGTATATGGTACGCAGGGTGCCAACCAAGTCACCATAAACGCTGGTGCATATGCCGAGCTTGTTAATTTTCCTGGCATCAACACCATAACCATCGAGTCTGACTCAAGCAACTTCACAATGTCCCGTTCTGGTGCCGTAGTGACCTTTGAGGGGGCAGACCAAACCGTTTTGAAAATGCCGGCAACCAATTCAATCCAGATAATCTGTTTTTATGATGTAAGCAAAGAGCTTGTGATCATCAATAACAAGGTAATGTTAGGGTTACAGGAGGTAAGTGCTGATTCTGCCGCTATAAGGCCGATTGCTGGCATCCTTGAGTTGTTCATAAATGAAAACAATCAGGTGTCTGGATTTCCAGGTGAATCAATAGATGTAAAAATCAATATTATAAGCGACAGTCAGGATAACAGCTTCTCTTTTGAAATAGAAGATGCTCATTCTGAAATAGCTGTCAGCATTGAAGGGAGAATTACCTATACAATACCAGAAGACTCTGAAACTGAAATATTCATACCATTTAAGGTGAAAGTGCTCAATATTGTATCTGATGAGAGTCTGACTTTGGAGGGGGTCATTTATGTGATGCAGACAGTTGAGATTGGAAGCGGAACGGTTACCTCTGAGGGAGGCACTGTCTCTGCATCATCAGAAGATATATTTGTGGAAATTCCTGCCGGTGCTGTTTCTCAAGATGTTGCAATAAAAATTGTTCAGAGTCAGGATGCATCAGCTAATTATTTTATTGATATTACTGCTGATGGAAATATTGACGGTACTTTTGACGTATATCTCCCCGATTCCGATTCTTTTGACAGTAACAGATATTCTGACAGGATGCGCAAATTTAAAAATAAATTATTGGGGAGTTCAGGTAGTTATCCTATCAAATATTCTTACATTACAAATTCAAAAAAATATTTTACAAAAGTTTATGGCTGGAGACTGCCGGATGGTACAACCAAATTTACTTTAACATGGGAAGAGAAATTATTGCTTTTTCCAATTTTATTACAGGATGCCTATGCTCTAAATTCAAGTAAGCCAGAACCTGCAAATTCAGGTACTTTGGAAGGTGAGGCACTTCTTTTTATACATGGTTATAAGCCATCAGTTCTCGGCTTGGGAGGAGGCGAAGAAACCTGGGGAAATTTCCCGCTCCTGATTCAAAATATGAATGGAGACAAAACTTATATTCCTTTTGAATTTCAATGGAAAACAAATGCTAAGTTTGAGGATGTGGCTGATGATCTGGGTAAATGCCTTTCCACTATAGCTTCCTATATGAAAACCAATAAAAAAATACATATCATTGCACACTCTTTTGGAGGAATAGTTACCCGCACCTTAGTGCAGAAATTAAACACCAGTGGATATGATTACTCAGCCCTTGTCGCCTCTGTTACCACTTTGGGAACACCGCATTCAGGAATTCTTGATCACATAAAAACACTGGATGATGTTATTTTGCCATGTGGTCAGGATGCGTTATCATTTGAAGGGGCGCGTCAAATATCGACCTATGAGATGGGAGAATACAATATTGATGTCTCACTGCTTCATAAAATTTTTAAGATTGATAAAACAGAAGGGAAGTTACCGGCAAATTTGGCAAATACAGTTAATAGTTTGCCTGATGCTCTTCCTATTCAGGTGGGAATAGGGTTAACAACAGACAGAGATAGCGAATACATAATAGACAGTGGAGACAAATTAATAACTTATGAAGGTCAGCGTTTTTATCCTAATTTTACAAAAAATGGTATAGAAAACGCAAAAGCATTATTAAAAAATGATACCCGGTATGTAGCAAAAATAACCGAATTTGTCTTAGGTTTTGATGAAGATGTTCACCCTGGCGAATATAACACTGATAAAAATTTTACAGGCTATAGTCATACGGATCTGTTGATAGGTACTCGACTTTCAGAAGCTAAAGTGCTGTGTTCCGATTCCAACACCTGCACCCACGCATCATACATAGCTGTGAAAAATTTTCTTGAAAATTATAATCATGAAGGCCCGGTATTTTCAGGCAAGATTTTCACCAATTCCCTGGGGATGACTTTTAACCAGATTCCCGCCGGCACCTTCATGATGGGTTCCCCTGAGGGTGAGTTGGGCAGAAATGATTGGGAAGAGTCCCAGCGTAAGGTAACCCTTACCCAGGCCTTTTACATGCAGACTACGGAGGTGACCCAGGGTCAATGGCAGGAATTGATGGGTAATAATCCATCCTGGATCAGCTATTGCGGTTCGGATTGCCCGGTTGAGAATGTTTCCTGGAATGATATTCAGGGTTTTATTGAAATTTTGAATACCCGCGGGGAAGGAACCTATATACTTCCCACCGAGGCCCAGTGGGAGTATTCAGCCCGTGCAGGGACTACAACAGCCTTTGCCAGCGGAGATATAACCGAGCTATATTGTGATTATGACCCCAATCTTGATCTTATGGGCTGGTATTGCGGAAATGTTGTTGAAATGCATTCTCCGGTAGCTCAGAAGGAACCTAATGCCTGGGGATTGTATGATATGCATGGAAATGTTTGGGAGTGGTGTCAGGATTTGTACGGGAGTTATGCCGATATATCGTTGTTTGATCCTGTAGGCTCATCTACAGGCTCTTACCGTGTCATTCGAGGCGGCGGCTGGCGCAATATCGCCCTTCACTGCCGGTCGGCGTACCGGCACAGCTTGGCCCCGGATATCAGGGACTTCGTCACAGGCTTCCGCCTTATCCTTTACCCAGGCAAGCATTAACTCTGGTCCGGGCAGAGATATACTGTTCACTGCCTCAACCTGAGTTTTTGGTAATCCCTATAGGGCTATAATGTCCTTATTATCAGGGACAAAGATTTCCCAGAAAAAGCTCAATTTATGCGAGTGTCCAGTATATCCTCATCATATCCTCATCGGAACGTAAGGGAATAAAACGAGGGACGAGGTGTAATGGAAGATTGAATGTCTGGACCTTGATTAAAAAAATTAGGTAGTGGGCAAAACCCATTGATGATTTGAGGCTAATCCATTTTCTGGCAAGGGTAGCATTAGTGTATCAACGGACTTAACCCCGTACCAAAAACTAAGGAATGAGCATGATTTCTAACCTCAAACAAATCATAGCGGTGTGGTTTGCTTTTTGCTTTAAAAAAATCCGATACGACATATACCCATTTTGGATTAATTGTGTTATTTTTTTTATATGAAAGTCTCCGTAAACGGCGGATGACTTTCATGGTTCGTTGTGGGCAGAACCGGGTAAAAACCCTGGGCTGCCCATGGCAGTTTATATGAAAGTCTCCTTAAACGAAGGATAACTTTCACTGTTCGTTGTGGGCAAAACGGGTCACAATCCCGGTCTGCCCATGGCAGTTTATATGAAACTCTTCGTAAAGGATTGTTTTTTAAATACTTTCAATCTTCGTTGTGGCCGGGTAAAAAATATGCTCCGGCCATGCCGGTTTATATGAAAGTCTCCGTAAAAGATTGTTTTTTAAAGACTTTAATTTCTCGATTGTGGCGGCAAGTCGCCATGCATGTTATATAAAAATGTATCCCCAAAAATAAAGGGATTTCATTCATGTATACATCTCCGGGAATGGATTACTTATCCGGCTGTTCTCTTGCAGGAGAATATAAGCTAATTATTTATGAGGATTGTATGACAAGGCTCAAACTAAAGGAACATGTGATAAACAGAGACTGGTGCAAGGGATGCGGGATATGCGTTTATTTCTGTCCCAAACAGGTTCTTGAACTTGATTCCGATCAAAAGGCGGTCGCGGCAAGGCCGGAAGACTGCATTTGCTGTAGACTTTGTGAACTCAGGTGCCCTGATCTTGCAATTGAGGTGCTGACATACCAGGGTGATAAAAATGAATAAAAATATAAAATTTATCCAGGGAAACGAGGCATGTGTTGAGGGAGCTATTTATGCGGGACTTGATTTCTTTGCAGGCTATCCCATAACCCCTTCCACTGAAATTGCAGAACATCTGTCCAGGAGGCTTCCTGAAAAGGGGGGCAAATTTATTCAGATGGAGGATGAAATAGCCTCCATGTGCGCCATTATCGGTGCATCACTTACGGGCCACAAGGTTATGACAGCCACCAGCGGCCCCGGGTTTTCTCTTAAACAGGAGGCCCTTGGATATGCCTGCATGGCAGAAATTCCCTGCGTAATTGTCAATGTTCAACGGGGAGGCCCGTCCACGGGTAATCCAACCCATGTGAGCCAGGGGGACGTCAATCAGGCCAGGTGGGGTACCCATGGGGACCACTCCATTGTAGCGCTGACAGCATCAAATCACCAGGATGTGTTTGCCATGACCGTTGATGCCTTTAATATAGCCGAGACCTATCGCACTCCGGTAATCCTGCTTTTCGACGAGGTGGTAGGACACATGCGGGAAAAGCTTGTGGTTCCCGAACCAGGTGGAATTCCACTTGTGGGGCGCCTGAGAACTGCACTGGCAAAGGGCGTTGACTATCATCCCTATCTGCCAAGGGAGGACGGACGGCTCCCCATGTCTGATTTCGGGGGAGATCACCGCTATAATGTTACAGGGCTTTTCCATGACATGTGGGGTTTTCCTTCAAATAATCCAAAAATTGTAAGAGAGCTGCTCCATCACATTGTGGACAAAATCGAGAACAACGTACACTCAATTACCAGGTATAAAGAACATTATCTTGACGGTGCAGACTATGTCCTTATCTCCTATGGAGCATCGGCCAGATCCGCCATTCACCTTGCCAAGAACAGGCGGGCCCGGAGTGAAAAAATAGGGGTGCTGGAGTTGCAGACCCTGTGGCCCTTTCCAGAAGCATTGATTCGGGACAAATGCGCCGGAGCAAGAGCCGTGATAGTTGTGGAGATGAACATGGGCCAGGTAATGGGTCATGTCAAAGCCGCTCTGGATAATCCTAAAAATGTGTTCTTAGCCAACCGCATTGACGGTAAACTGATCACACCGACAAACATCAAGACGCTCCTTAGGGTGATCCAGGGAAGGGGGGTATAAAAAATGGCAGTTAAAGATTATTTGAGACAGAGGTATTTTCCCCACATGTGGTGCCCGGGATGCGGGCACGGCATTGTACTTAATTCACTCATCCGGGCAGTGGAAGGTCTGGGGCTTGATAAAAATGATATTGTCATGACATCGGGAATCGGATGTTCCGCGAGGATTTCAGGATATGTGGATTTCCATTCCCTGCACACCATCCACGGCCGAGCCCTTGCATTTGCAACAGGCGTGAAACTGAGCAAACCGGAACTTAAACTCTTAGTTCCCATGGGGGACGGTGATGCCCTTGCCATTGGAGGCAATCATTTCATACACGCTGCCAGGCGCAATATTGATATGACCGCCATTGTCATGAACAACCGCATATACGGTATGACCGGAGGCCAGTTTTCTCCCCTTTCCGGCTCTGGAAAAAAAGCCACCACAGCTCCCTTTTTAACCATAGACAGTGAGTTTGATGTGGTAAAGCTCTCCATTGCGGCAGGTGCATCCTTTGTGGCGAGAACCACGGCTTATCATGTGCTGGAATCTGTGGATATTCTGAAAAAAGCCATTGATCACAAGGGCTTTTCCGTTGTGGAATTCCTGTCCCAGTGCCCCACCCATTACGGCAGAAAGAACAAGGAAGGAGATGCCCCCCAGATGCTGGAGTATCAGAAAAAAGCTACGGCAAAAATAGGTTCCAAAGCCCTCGAAAAGGATCCCTCGCTTATTCCCAGGGGCATTTTTGTTGACAATGATGCCCCAGAATACTGCCAGGAGTATGAAAAACTCATTGAAAAAGCTATGAAGAGGAATTGAGGATATGAAACGAACCAGGCTTATCTTATCAGGTTCAGGAGGCCAGGGCGTAATTACCGCAGCCATTATTCTGGCAGAGGCAGCCGTGATCTGTGAGGGAAAGAACGCGACTCAGACCCAGAGCTACGGGGCCGCAGCCAGGGGAGGCGCCACGAGAAGTGATGTGATTATATCAGACGAGGAAATATACTTCCCAGAGGTAAACCAGACAAACATACTGGTCTGCCTGACCCAGGAAGCTTACAACACATTTTCATCCCTTGTAAGGCCCGGAGGGATCGTGATAACCGATTCAAAATTTGTTGAAACCTTTAAAAAAGTGGATGCAAAACAGATTGAACTGCCCATGTACCAATCGGTCATGGACTCCATCGGCAAATCCATTGTGTTTAATATCTGCATGCTTGGCGCACTGATTGGTGTGACAGAGGTATTAAAACCACCGTCGGTTATGGAGATTTTAAAAACCAGAGTACCGGAAGATTTCATTGAAATGAACCAGAAGGCTCTGGAGCTTGGCCTGGAATTAGGGGCATTGCGGAAATAATTAATATTGCCAACCTTTATAGATGCCTCAGGCACGTCAAAGTATGGAATTATATGAGCTTGTTTTTAAAAAGAATCTCATGTTTCGTTATGGGCAGAACCAATTCAAAACCCTGGTCTGCCCATGGCGGTTATAAAAAATAAGAAAAAAAGAAAACTCCGTCCAATGAAAATATTATTAGGCGCTAATTATTTTATTTATTTCGGAACCCTTGGGATTTTTCTTCCCTTTTTTAACCTGTTCTGCCACCACCTTGGCTTTTCAGGATTTCAGATAGGATTAATCTCTTCTGTAAAGACAGCGGTTGTGGTTGTCTTTCCTGTTATATGGGCAATGGCGGCTGATCGTTTAAATGCCAGAAAATCGATCCTTGTTTCCTGTACCGCACTAAGCGCACTGACTTGGTGTTTCTTATCCATTCCCCGTAGTTTTTTGCCTATTCTTTTAATTGTTTCTGCCCATTCTGTTTTCTATTCCCCTGTGATTTCATTTATCGAAGCCTATGCAATGGAAATCCTTGGCAAGCAGAAAAAAAAATATGGAGCCTTCAGGGTCTGGGGATCCATTGCGTTTGTCCTTATGGCAATAGTGCTTGGAAAGCTGCTTTCTGGCGCATCCACAGATATTATCATTCCCCTTATTCTTGGCGGTATGATCATCCAGGCCCTCTTAAGCCTGGGCATGCCGAAAGATTTGCCTCTTCAGGGAATGAAACTTTCATTATCCGGTTTTCGAGACTTCTTCAGCCTTCAGACAACCTTGTTTCTCATTGCCGCCTTTCTTATGCTGGTAAGCCATGGAGCCTATTATGGATTTTTTTCCATATATCTTGAGGCCCTTGGTTTCAGTCCCGGATTTACAGGTTTTGCCTGGGCCCTGGCATCCATTGCCGAAATTGGAATCATGGCATGTTCCGACAAAATTTTTTCAAAATTTAAAATAAAAACCATTTTGATCTTCTCCTTTGGTGCGGCCGTGGTAAGATGGAGTATTTTGTTCGTGGCCGCAAAACCTGAAGTCATACTTTTCTCCCAGCTTCTCCATGCCTTTACCTATGCATCTTTTCATGTGGCAAGCATTCTTGCCGTGGACAGGCTCTCTCCAAAAGGTGCCTCAACATTTGGCCAGGCCGTGAACAATGCTGTAACATATGGCGCGGGCATGATGGCAGGATTCATGATAAGCGGCATGCTTTATGATTCTCTTCAAGGTGCTTTGTTCATGGGAAGCGCGCTTATTGCCCTTGCCGGAGGGGTGCTCATGTTTTTTGTCTTTCTAAATGAGGAGCCTGCCACTGAAAATTGAAAGCCGTTCAGGAGGCAATGCAAAAATTCTGTGGAGCAAATATTTATCAGACACTAGGGCCAGATTCTATACCAAGCCCCCATTTCCATATTTGCCATGATCGGTAATGGTGGGTTCAGGGCGGATATAGAAGCCGCCCCTGCATTTCAATTTTCGCTGCTGGCAGAACCGGGTAAAAACCCTGGGCAGCCCATGGCGGTTATATCACTTTGATTCAGCGCAGAATCGATCCAGTCCAAGAATTTGAGCTGGGCCTGCAATGGTTGTCCCGTAAAAGATTACCGGTTTTTTTCCAATGAACCTGCCTGCTGTTCCATTTACAATGGTAGAACCCGTTACCAGCAGAAGATCACACCAGTCAACAGCATCATCCGTGGAATCAGGCCCCTCAATTTTCACAGAAAACTTGGTCTCTCCGATGTTATCAATATCTAAGTCTATGAGTCTCATATCAAAAAAAGGGGAGAGTTTTTCAAGCATCCTGGGTTGAAATCCGATTTGTGTAATTTTTAACGGGGATGTCTGATTCCCGGCATAGTTTGCTTTTATATTTTCCAGCAATTTAACCGCACATGATACAGGCTCTTCATCTTTGCAGTGAATGGTACCATCAGTCAGTCTCAGATGCCGGGACACGGCATTGATGGCTGAAATAAATATGGATCGCCTGTAGTTGTTATGAAGAGGCATCTCAAGAATATCGTTAAGGGTTCCACTGAAATTTCCATAATGATCGGTAAAGGCCTGTCCAAGGGAACCCTTGAAGTCAGCCTGCATCAGTTTTTCCTTGCCCTTCTGGATGGGATAGTCATCATCTTCCGGGTTTCCAATGGCTTCCTGACTTGAAAGAGCCCTGGCAGTGATCTTAATCTGTTCATTCAAGAGTTGGTGTTCCTGCCATAATTCCCGGGTTTTTCCCTTTAAATCATCATAAATATCGGTCATTGCTTGGTTCCTTTTTTTATCCTGTTTGTAAATATTAAGATGAATTTTATATGAAAGTCTCCGTAACAGCTTGTTTTTCAAAAGGCTTTCATTTTTCGATTGTGATGGTGAGCCTCCATGTTTGTTATATTGCATAACCTTTTGCAGGCTACAAGAGATTTATTATTTTTTTTAAGCGATAGATCATATTTTGTATTATAGCCTAAGTTACAAACCAAAAAAATTTGATAAAAACAAAAAAAGCCCGGCACACAGAAAAAAAGTGTGCCAGGCCAAAAAAATTCCGGTTATTTTATTCGATTTTTTCATATCCCATGGGCAGCTTTTTAAAACGGCCGCCATGGATAATTGGATCTCCCTTGTATCCCAGGGCTTTAAAATTAATATAATCTGTCTTGTTGATCAGATGTTCCACATCCCTTCCTATGGATTTCATAAAGGAAAAATCCGTACCCTTGTGGGCAATCTTTTTAAAATCAACATTACGGTTATCCTGATGGCACCGGTTACAGGTCTTTTCACCCTTCAGGCTCTCATGGCATTGAACACATGACAGGGCCATATTTGAAGGCATTACCTCATGATCAAGACGCCAGTACATCCAGGTTTCCTTCCACTTGTAGGAGCCGCTGTATTCAAGGTTCACGGCATTCATACCATCCTCAAAGGCCTTTTCCCAGTCAAGGTTTTTCCAATAGGCTGTCTTATCATCCTTGTCCCTTGGAAACAGATGGGGAACCAGGATATGCTCGTGATCCGCATCCACAGCCTGGATGCCCTTCATGATTTTAAAAGGCGTTATTTTGGAGGCAGGATCATGGATTGAACCAACGGGTTGTGTAAGGTTGATAACATCTAAATTTATGTCAACTTTTTCCCCCATGAGCACCCTTTCCATGTATCCTGAGTACCATGCGTAATCGGGCTGGGCAGATTCTTCCCATTTGAATTCACCCTTTTTCCAGTTGTAATCGGGCTGACCGTATTTATCCTTTTTGGGCTTGCGTTTTTTATCCCCGGCCTTGGACCAGTCCCACCAAGTCTTGGTTGGTTTGCATTTTGCAAAAACCGGTGAATGACAGACATTGCAGTCAAGGGTTTTTGAGTGATTATTTAAATGATGGTCCAGGAGAGAGCCGCAGTAATGGGGTGATTGGGAATGACAATCCTGGCAGGATACAGCACCCTCGGCAACGGGAACGGAAGAGCTTCTGCCTGCTATTTTATGATTTCTGGTTTTATGGCATTCTGCACAGGAAAAATCATACCCCCCCATATGAATGTCACAGTTTCTGTTGGGCTTGAGAAGCTGTCTTGACATATCGGCATGTTTGATGGCATCACCGCCGCCGCCGTTAAAATGACAGGCTCCGCAGCTTGCCCTGCTCGTATGACCCACATTTTCGGCAACGAATTTCAGGTCAACATCTTTTTTAGGCATGCCTGCTCCTGGAGGATCTTTCTTGTACCTGCCGGTGGTATCATGGCAAACCAGGCAGTCTATCCTTGTTTTATCGCTAAAATCAAAAGAATCATCTTTCCATCCATATCCTGCATGACAGCTTGTGCAACGAGCCTCGTTGCTGATGGGACTGATTCAGTAGTTGTTAAGGGCTGTAGTGCCCTTTCCATGGAGGATGTCCTTTCGATGCCCCGGTGTGTATGGTGAGGGGCCCTTCCACAGCCAGTGAGCTGTTTTCAGCATATCTTGACCCTGAGCATCATGACAGCGCAGACACTCTTCGGTCACCTGAAAAGGACCGGCATTTTCCGGCAGCTTTACCAGTTTTTTGTGATCAGGAACATTATTCAGGTGACACCCCCTGCAGTCAATAGGGCCTTTGGCTTCGGCCTTATGGCACTCCACGCACTGCTGATGATAGGCTGCCTTCAGACCCAGGCGCTCAGGGTGATCCTGTTTGAAAGACTCCTGATGACAGGCTGAACACCTTGTTGTTTCAAGGGCATTTTTATCTTTCGGCCTGTAATGATGGCATTTTGTACAATCATTGATCAATGCTGCATGGCGTTTGTGGGCAAACCTGACAGGCTCGTAATGATCCTCCCTTTTTTTAATGATGGGACTGTCCAGCAAAAAATAAACATCTGTTACATCCTTTATGGAAACACCTGCGTCCATAAGAGATATCCTGCGTTTAATCTGACCATCATCTTGATACTCTTTGACAAAAGGCACAAGCTCCTTTGCCCTTTCCCTTGCCTTTTCCTGATCCGGTGCCTTCCATACTTCTGCCATACAAAGGACAGGCGTCAAGATCATTAATCCAGCCCCCAAAATGATTTTCTTTATCATGGCGACACCTCCTTTGATGCCTGTAAAACGGGCAGATAGGTCACAACAATGCGGTAAATAAACATTAGAGCTGCTATAAGGCCGAAGGTTACTAAAATTTCTCCTGGCGCAGGAAAATAGCCGCTTTCACTCAATGGGGCTTTGTATCCCACAATAAACACATTAATTCTGTTTAATGCCACACCTGCGACAATCAAAGATGCGGCTGTAAAAATACCTGTTCTTGAATTCCTGAGCTTTTCAAAAAGAAGCATTACCCAGGGAAGTATTACCCCGAACAACATCTCTACAATAAATGAATTGGTCTGATATGTCCCGTCCAGAAGATAGACATAGGTGCCCCTGACGAGCATATCTCCAAGCTTTAGAAACATATATATGCCTAAGAGAAAGACGGTGATCCGCGTTAAGGGTGCCAGGATATTCATCTCAGAATCAAGTTTAAAGGAAGACGTGACAAGGGTGGTCTCAAATACCACCATGGGATATCCCACTGCAAATGCCGATGTTAAAAAAAGCAGGGGCAGTATCGGGGTGTACCATAGAGGATGAAGTTTTGTGGGAGCCACAAGCATTAAAGACCCAAGGCTTGACTGGTGCATACAGGACAGGACAACTCCCAGTATAACAAATATCCACATAATTTTGTCAAGGAGCTTGTCCGCTGTTTTTAAGAGCATTTCCACGGACCCGTTGAAAACAGTCAGGGGGCCTGGAAGATTAACCCGGTTTCTAAATTGTTCTGCAATAATTGGAATAAATTCAATATAAAGCACATGCAGATAAATCATTACACACATGGCCACTTCAAAGAGCACGGAATTTGTGTTCCAGTTAAAAATGGGTTTCCAGATAGCCCAGGAGCGGCCTATGTCCACCAATAATCCCAGCACCACAAAGGTATATCCCAAAACAGCGGTGAGCAATGCCGGGCGTGTAACAGGTTCATAATAATGCTTTCCTAAAATATGGGCCAGGGCAGCCGTAGTAAAGCCGCCTGCTGCAAGAGCCACACCCGTTGCCACATCGACCCCCACCCAGAGCCCCCAGGGCCTGGCATTGCTGAGATTGGTGACATAACCTATACCTCCGGTAAATCTTGCAATTATGGCAAAGGCACCTGCAATCATGAACACCAGCATTACAAGAACACCCGGCGTCCAGAATTTTCTGTTTAAAGGAGCTGCTTTATGTGCCATCAGTCGCCTCCTCTGTCTTGCAGTTCTTCTTGGGATTTATTTGACCTGTACATCAAGGCGCCAAGGGCACCGAAAAGGACTATGGGTGACCACAGAAAGCTGAACAAGGAATGCTGTATGGTTTCAGCAAGCTTTGGTGCAGGATTCTCCGGCAGTACAGGTAGATTGACTTTTTCAAAGGGAACCGAAGAGATATAGAGCCATGAGGTTCCACCCACCTCTTTTTCACCGTAAACATGATTGATGTACTCGGCAGGGTTTTCTTTGAGCCTTTTTTTTGCAACCTTTAAAAGTGTTTCTCTTTTCCCGAATGTAATGGCTTCTGTGGGACATATGGTTGCGCAGCCTGGAAGGCCGCCCTCCTTTGATATTCTGTCATGGCAAAAGGTACATTTCATGACCCTTGGTGTTATGGGATCATCGTACTCATAGGCAGGAATTTCAAAGGGGCATGCAACCATGCAGTACCGACAGCCAATACATTTTTTTACATCATATATGACCGCGCCGGTCTCGTCCTTGGTCAATGCTCCTACAATACAGGCGGAAACACAGGCTGGATCCTGGCAGTGCATGCACTGAACCTTGGCATAGGTCGGCAGGGGCTTGTCAAAATGATCAAGCCTGCCGGTAAAGTATCGGTTGACCACTGTATAAGCCTTGTCATCGGGCCTTCTTTTTTTGTCAAAAATAGTGCATTGGCAGTTGGGTCTTTCAGGTGTGGGCAGGGCGTTCACCTTGCTGCATGCCTCTTCGCATTTCCGGCATCCAATGCACCGGGTCAAATCCACCAGGCACCCATAGGGATCCGGCGGGGCCTTTGACTTCCAAGCACCCGCAGATGAGGGCACTGTCGCAATAGATGCGCTGGATGCTCCCATGAATTTAAAGAAATTCCTTCTGGAAAGCTGCATTTTTCCTCCTTTTAAATTTAATTTTTATCCTTTTCTGATTCCAAGACAGGTATGGTTTTCTTTCTTTTTTTCATATATGATCTCATCATTTGAGCGCTCAACTATCATGATTAAATCCCTTGCAACATCAATATCCATAAGCAAGACTTCTAAAACAGAGCCCCTCTCCATTGTTTTTAAGCAGCTCTTGCATTTGAGCAATGCCAAAGGAGGAATTAATCCTTGAATATCCAGTAATATTTTAGAAATCATACTAATCTCCAGAAAGATGGCCTGATTTCAATTTCGGCCATTATCTGTAGGGGCATGCCCGGTGAAGGATACCCACAGTGGGGTACCCTTACAACAGTGAGGTAGCCCTACAATGGCCGGTGTTAAAACCATCCATCCAGAAATACATCCTTAGTTTCGCTTATTTTTGACTAAGCTTTTGAATTTATTGTTTTAAGATTTATATTTTTCAAATTTTTTATTCAATAATATCAATGCGTTAATAAAAACAAGCGAAAAGAGGGATACATCATAATAGTTTTTTAAATTGAATAAATGCAACACCCATACCGGCTTAAACGAAAAAGCATGAAATAGTTTTAAGGCTTTGTTTATTGTAAGATAAATCACCTATGGGTGTTTTGTCTTGACTGTTTAAGTATTCAATAGTATTTAAACAGGTGTTTAAATATTAATAGTATTTAAACAGTTCCCACTCTATTTAAAGGGAACAGAAATTTTATGACAAGGGAACAAAAATTTTATGAATGATCATGAAATGAATACATTCTGGAAAAAAATAGTGAACACCATTAACGACGGCCTGTTATTTATCAGCCCTGAAGGTTCCATTTTAATGGTGAACAAAGCTTTTGAGTCTTTAACCGGATATTCTTCCAATGAAATCATAGGCATGTCCTGCGGGATATTAGGCTGCGATGCCTGCGAGCAAACCATGCAGGCAGGCAAAGGCTCTGCATGGTGCAAATTATTTGAAGAAGGCCAGGAAGATATTCAAAAATGCAAATGCAGAGTTAAATGCAAAAATGGAAATTTTATCCCAGTTTTAAAAAATGCCTCTATATTAAGGGATGAAAATAATACAGTCCTGGGGGTTGTTGAAACCCTTACCGATATTTCCGAGCTTGTGAAGCTGGATGAAAAGGTTCATCTCTTGACCCGTCGGTTTGAAAGGGAAAATGATTTTTTAGGCATGGTGGGTAAATCCCCGGAAATGCTCAATGTGTTTGATATGATACGGAAATCTGCTGAAAGCAATGCGCCTGTTATTATTCTTGGTGAAAGTGGAACCGGTAAAGAACTGGTTGCCAATGCAATCCATTTGTGCGGCCCCAGGAAAAACGGGCCATTTATTCAGCTAAATTGTGCGGCATTGAATGAAGCTGTCCTTGAAAGTGAATTGTTCGGCCATGTCAAAGGTGCATTTACAGGTGCCTACAGCCACAGGATCGGAAGATTTGAAGCAGCGGGGCATGGAGATTTTTTCCTTGATGAAATAGGCGATATTCCCATGTCCATCCAGACAAAACTTTTAAGAGTGCTTGAATCAGGGCAATTTGAAAGGGTCGGGGATATTGAACCTGTAAAAGTTGATGTACGCATTATAACCGCCACCAACAAAGACCTTGAAGAGTTAATAGACAAAAAAAAATTCCGCCAGGATCTGTTCTTCAGGATTAATGTTATCCCCATACACCTGCCTCCCTTGAGAGAGAGAAAAGAAGATATTCCACTGCTGGTTAATACCTTTATCAACCGACTGAACGTGAAGACAGGGAAAAGTATTCATGGGCTGACCCATGAGGCCATGGAAATGTTTATGGATTATCACTGGCCGGGAAATATAAGGGAGCTTAAAAGTGCAATGGAATATGCCTATGTTACAACAGATGGGCAGACCATAGAATCAAAAAACCTGCATAGAAAAATCACTGAATCACTGAAAAAACCTTCACCTGTTCTTAGGTTGAATGGAAAAAAGGGGGTATCCGATGAAAAATTACAACTCATCCAGGCACTGAAAAAGACAAACGGCAATCAGACAAAGGCTGCAAAAATTTTAAACATAAACAGGGTGACGGTCTGGAATCGTATGAAAAAATACGGTATTGATCTTCAAAAGGTCTTGTCACTATGATGATGCAGAACCAACAACCGATGAAAAAATATCAATTTTTAAAAAAACAACCTGTTGTTTTTTTAAAATTGTTGAAAAAAAACGCCTTGTTTTGAAAGGACAAATGCCTGAATCATCCATGATTTCTATGAATTACTTTATTTTTATATACATAAGTGTTAATATCACTTTATTGATATGCTGATTATTTATTTTTTATTTGAATGTGTAGGGGGGCAGAATCTATTTTCGCCCCATTGATAGATATATAATCCATTTGGGGGCGGAAATGAAATTCCCCCTGCATTCATTGCCCGTTGTGCCCAATAGGGCATGGGGGTTTTATATTAAAATTCAGGGGGTGGACCTGGGGGTCCGCCCTTTTTTAGTTAAAATTTTAAATCCTGTGCCTGTAAGGGGCATGACACTTATATTAAGGTAAAAAAATATGTCATCTGAAAATATATTACAACCCGGATTTGATGAAATGAATCTTTCCAAATCCGTTCTAAAAGCCCTGAATGACGTTGGATATGAAACTCCAACCACCATTCAGGCATTGACTATTCCCCATGTGCTTGACGGCAGGGATGTTATCGGCCAGGCCCAGACAGGTACTGGAAAGACAGCAGCCTTTGCACTGCCGCTGTTATCTAAAATTAATCTTAGAAAGAAAAAACCCCAGGTGCTGGTTCTTGCACCTACAAGGGAGCTTGCCATTCAGGTGGCAGAGTCCTTTAAGGGCTATGCTGCCCGCATGAAAGGCTTTCAGGTGCTTCCAATTTATGGAGGCCAGGCCTATGGAGGCCAGCTTAAACAGCTTAAAAGAGGCGTACATGTTATTGTGGGTACTCCTGGAAGACTTATGGATCACATGCGCCGGGGAACGGTGAACCTTGAGGAACTCTCGTGTATTGTGCTGGACGAGGCCGATGAGATGCTGCGCATGGGTTTTATCGATGATGTGGAATGGATACTTGAAAAAACACCTCCTGAGCGCCAGGTGGCTCTTTTTTCAGCAACCATGCCCACTGCCATAAAAAAGATAGCTCAAAAATATCTTCAGAATCCCGAAGAGATATCAATAAAACTTCGTACCACCACGGCAGATACTATTCATCAGCGTTTCTGGATGGTAAAGGGCACCCATAAACTTGATGCTCTTACAAGGATTTTAGAGGCGGAAACCTTTGATGGAATCATTGTGTTTGTAAGGACGAAAACTGCAACCGTTGAAATCGCTGAAAAACTTGAGGCCCGTGGATTTGCAACAGAACCCCTGAACGGAGACATTGCCCAGAAATCCCGTGAAAGAACAATTGAAAGGCTTAAAAAGGGAAAGATTGATATTCTTGTTGCCACGGATGTTGCAGCCAGAGGTCTTGATGTGGAACGCATAAGCCATGTAATCAACTATGATATTCCCAATGGTGCTGAATCATATATCCACCGTATCGGCAGGACAGGCCGTGCCGGACGCAGGGGTGATGCCATCTTGTTTGCATCGCCAAGGGAGAGATGGATGATCAGGGTTATTGAAAAGGCAACCAGGCAGAAGATGGAGATGATGAATCTTCCTTCCACGGAAACAATCAATGACAAGAGAATAGCCGATTTCAAGCAGAGCATAACAGACACTCTTGCATCCCAGGAAATAGATAGCCTGCGGGATCTCATGGATCAATACAGGCAGGAGCAAGATGTTCCTGCCCTTGATATTGCCGCAGCCCTGGCAGTCATGCTTCATGGAGATAAACCATTATTACTTTCCAGGGAAAAAAAACAGGCTTCAAGGAAAAAATATGACAAAAAAGACTCTGTTGATGATGATAAGCTCATTAGGCCGAAAAAGGTGAAGCCTGGAAAACAAGAGCCCCGGAAAACAGATATGGAGACAAAAGTTCAGGCCAAGCCTGATCCTAAAAAACAAAAAAAAATACATATTGAAAAAGGCATGGAAAGATTCCGCATTGAAGTCGGCCATGCCCACGGTGTTCGTCCCGGGGACATTGTCGGTGCCATTACAAATGAGGCCGGCCTTGAGGCTAAACACATCGGCCATATTAATATTGACGATGAATTCAGTACCGTGGACCTTCCCGAGGGTATGCCAAATACCATTTTTAAGATTCTAAAAAAAGTCTGGGTGTGCCAGCGCCGGCTGAACATTTCCAAAATAAAATGATCGGTTTTTACATTCCCAAAGGAAAATATGATGTTAAATCTCTCAAAACCACCCGTTGTTTCCATCATCAGCAAAAAGAATGCCGGAAAAACCACTCTTCTTGAAAAATTAATTCCTGAACTCAAACATAGAGGATACAAAGTAGGGATACTTAAACACGACACCCACGGCTTTGAAATCGATCACAAAGGCAAAGACACATACAGACACAAACAGGCAGGTGCGGACAGTGTCATGATCTCATCCCCATGGAAAATATCACTTATCAAAGATGTGAATAAAGATCTGCCCATAGACGAAATTGTGGAAAGCTATTTCATGGACATGGATATTGTTATCACGGAAGGTTATAAAAGGGCGGGCAAACCTCAGATTGAGGTGTTCAGATCTCTTGCCCATGAGACCTGTCTCTATGAGAAAGGAACTGACAGCCCTGTTATTGCAATGCTTTCCGACATAAATATGGATATGGATGTGCCTGTTTTTGATATAAACGATATAACAGCCATTGCAGATTTTATTGAGAATACGTTCATTTTAGAGCTTCGGCAGCCTTGATGGCATCTTCAAGGGATTCTGGGGTATTGACATTAAAAAAAGAAATCAAGCCTGGATCAGCCTCTTGCAGACTATCTTTTGGTATTGTTTTCAAATCAATATTTTTGAAAAAATTATAGATGCGGAAATCATCAATATTAAGGAGGGCCTCAATTTCAGGAACACAGCGTTTTGAATAAACAGCACAAAGGGGTTCATAGTGGCCGTCATAAAAGGGAATAACCACGTCATTTTCAGGCTCAACAAATCCCATAATTAAATGTATTAACGGCTCCTGGATAAAGGGAGCATCACACGGTATAACAAAGGAAAAATCATTTTCAGCATAATAAAGGCCTGCATGTAAGCCTGTCAGTGACGAGCGTGCTTCATAAATGTCGGTTACAAGATGAACAGGATAGTCTTTATAATGATGGGGGCTCCTTGTGACAAGAACTATGTCCTGGAACAGTTTGCCAAGCAGATTCAGTTGTCTTGATAAAATGGTTTTTCCACCTATTTTAAGAAAGGCTTTATTCTTTCCTCCCATTCTGGAGTTCAATCCACCAGATACAATAATTGCGCTGAATTTTTTCTGATTTTCCATCACAAGATTATCCACCTATTGCTGTTAATTCAGGTCGTTAATCAAACCACCATCGACTATAGGCCGCTTTTATGGATAGAATAAACGATATTTCGTGCCAAACTTTGAGTGTTAGAATATATATACACCGCTTTTATGAGTATAACAAGCCCCTTTCAGACATGCAAAATCTGTACAGGTATTATTGAACCGGCAGGTATCTTTATTTTTCCTTCAGGTATAACGGCAATGGCTGTTGCCTGGGCCATGGATTGCAGCCTGCCCTTTTGTTTAAGGGAATAAAAGACAGGTATATCAGATTCTTGATCTAAAAAACCAAAAAGAAACTGAGTCCAGTCCATATCCCTTCCATAAAGATCATGGGAGGTAGTGGCCATCCTTATGCTTAATCCCGGCAGGGTATGGCCGGAAAGCTTCAAAAGACCCGGCAGGGCAATCTGCAAAAATCCCATCATGTTTGATGGCGGCCCCCCGGGCAGGATAAAAACCGGTTTGCCCCTGAGCATACCAAAACCCACAGCTTTTCCAGGGCCTATCCTTATGCGGTGAAATACTTTTGTCCATCCCATATCTGAAAGTATTTTCACCATCATATCCCTGTCACCTGTCCAGGCTCCTCCGCTGGTGAGGATGGCATCAGATGATTCAAGGGCCCTGTCAAGGACATCTCTTATCTCGTTATAATTATCCTTTGCCGTGCCCATTGATGCCTTCATGCCGTAGTGAGTGCAAAAGGCTCCCAATGTCACCATATTACTGGCATATAATTTACCCTCTGGAAGGGAGCGCCCCGGAGCCACCACCTCATCGCCTGTTGCAATAATGCCCACAGCCGGTAGCTTAAAGACACAAGCCTCACCAAAACCTGCAGCAGCAAGGAGCCCGGCAAGTCCTGGGAATATATATTCTCCCTTCTTGATAATGGATTGGCCGTAAAATACATCGGTGCCCCTAAGCATAATATTGCGGCCGGGCCCCGCGGTCTTCCCGGCAAGAATGACATTACCCTGAACCTCTACATATTCTTCAGCGATAACAGCGTCAGCTCCTTCTGGGATTTTTGCTCCTGTGAGAATTCTGAAGGTTTTTCCAGGTTCAACTCTTAGTTTGCTGGTGCCCCCGCCGGCACAGGCGGAGCCAATGACTTTAAGATGTACTGGGTTTTCATGACTGGCATTTTTCACATCTTTTGATTGAACTGCATATCCATCCTTTAAAGAGGCATCTATGGATGGCGAGTCCACTTTGGAAAACATTTCACCCGCTGCAATGCGTCCGGTACATTGGTCTATGGAAACAATCTCGGTTCCAAGGGGGCTTATGCTTTCAAGAGTTTTTTTCAAAGCTTCATCAAAACCCATGGGCAGCCACTTAATCATTTATTTATTATCTCCTCATAACTTTAGATATTAGGCGATTTTCAAAAAAAATATACCAGGATTCATATGTCGGGCATTTTGTAAACAAATCTCAAACCAAAATATTTGGTAAAACATTATCTGGAAATCACCTTATTGCATGCAATCTTGCTCTTGTCAAAAAAGTTAACACTATATTACCGGACAAATTCAAAAACACCATATCTTCTTTAATCCATTTTAATCCTCTTTATTTAACATTAATTGTTGTAAATATGAAGGTTTTACAAAAATTCAATTCGTTTGCTTGAAACTCCGTCTAAAATACTGTACTTATGAATGTTTAATTTTAAATTTTACTGAATTATTTTTAATCAGTCATTGCAACAAAGCTTTGTATATATCACAACAATAAAGCTTTGTATTTTTTTAAACTTTGGGATCTTTGAATTACATTTGTTTTTTCTTGAGCATCCCAAAATTCAAGGGAGGTTTACAGATGCAGCTTAAAAGAACTATCGCTTTTCTGACTTTAACGATGCTGTCTGCCCTGCTGTTTGCTTTTACAGCATCAGCCGGTGCCCAGACAGTTAAACTGACTTATGCCAATTTTTTTCCACCCTTTCATATTCAGTCCCAGCTTGCTGAATCATGGTGCAAGGAAGTTGAGAAAAGAACAAACGGGGAAGTACAAATTGACTATTATCCCGGCGGCACCCTTTCAAAAGCCCCCCAGATATATGACAGTGTGGAAACAGGCATTGCTGATATTGGAATGACGGTTATGGCCTATACAAGGGCCAGATTCCCTGTCATGGGGGCCGTTGATCTTCCCATGGGATACCCCAATGGTGTTGTGGCAACAAAGGTTGCAAATAAAGTTATGAATAAATTTAACCCGGAAGAACTTAAGGATACCAAGGTCATGTTCCTCCATGCCCATGGCCCTGGATATATTCATACTGTAAAAAAACCAATTCATAAGATGGAAGATCTGGTAAACCTTAAAATCAGGTCCACGGGCATGAGCACTTTTCTTGTAAGAGCATTAGGCGCAACACCGGTAGGCCAGAGCATGAGAGACGCATATCAGAGCCTTCAAAAAGGAGTTGTAGATGGGTGTGCCCATCCCCTTGAATCCAATAAAGGCTGGAAATTAGCCGAGGTCCTCGATTATTGTATTGCCGAAGATTCCGTAGCCTATACAACTGCCATGATCGTTACCATGAATAAGGCAAAATGGGCATCACTTTCCCAGGAAGCCCAGAAAGCAATTCTTGAAATCAATGACGAATGGTCTGTCAAACACGGCGAAGCATGGGATCAGAGTGATGAGGAAGGAAAAACATTCTTTCTTGAAAAAGGAAATGAAATTATCACGCTTGAGCCAGCTGAGTCCGCAAGATGGAAAGCAGCAGCCCAACCCGCAATTCAAGACTATGCTGAAAAATTAAATGAGCAGGGCTTCAAAGGAACGGAAATTGTCAGTTTTATTGCAGATTCCCTGAAGTAAAACCAGTAACAAATTATAAAAAGGGGCGGTTATGGAACCTGCCCCTGCATTTTATCATCAATTATGAGCCTTTGGCTCATGAATATTTTGTTTAAAAATTTTTAAAGGCTTTTTTATATGAAATCACTGTGGCTTTTTTTTGAAAAGATTCAAGATAAAATGAAAATGCTTGCAGCATTCTTCCTTATGGGGATGTGTTTAATGACATGTTCCGATGTTTTCCTGCGAACGGCATTTAACATGCCGATATTTGGCTCAGAAGAGATTGTGAGCATATTTGCCACCCTTGCCATTGCATTTTCGCTTCCATACACCTATAAAAAAGATGTACATATAGGAGTTGAAATATTTGTCAGGCTTTTCTCAAAAAAAACTCAATCAATAATTAAAGTCCTGACACAAACTCTTTCCCTGATTTTCATGGGCATGTTGACAGTTAGAATGTTTATCTATGCAATGACCATGGCAGAATCAGGAGAACGCTCAATGAACCTGGAATTTCCAACATATTATATCGTAAATATACTGGCTTTCTGTTTTTTAATTTTTTCCATCTTTATTTTTAAAGATATTGTTATGTTCTTTAAAGGGGTGAAAGAAGATATATGAGCCCTACGTTAATTGGTATTATTGGTATTATTATCATGATCGCCATTTTTATGACAAAAATGCCGGTTTCCTTTGTAATGATGATTGTCGGTTTTGCGGGTTTCAGCATTATTATTTCTCCCAATGCAGGGCTGGGCCTTCTGCCGAGAGTTTTTTATGATACTTTTTCCTCCTATGATCTAACCACAATCCCATTGTTTGTATTGATGGGTCAATTAGCATTTAACGGCGGCATAAGCCGAAAATTATACAATACAGCCTATGCTTTCATGGGAAATATTAAAGGTGGGCTTGCAATGGCAACCATATCAACCTGTACTGCCTTTGGCGCAGTATGCGGCTCAAGCCCTGCTACCGCCGCTACCATGGCAACGGTGGGAATGCCTGAGATGAGACGATTTAATTACGCGGATTCTCTTTCTGCAGGTTCGGTTGCATCGGGCGGGGGCCTTGGAATGATCATGCCTCCAAGTATTGTTTTGATTATATACGGGATATTAACGGAACAGTCCATTGGTGCTCTTTTCGTATCCGGAATATTACCGGCATTCTTGATGACTTTTCTGTTCATAGGGTGTATTTTTATTTCATGCAGCCTGGATCCCCATAAGGGACCCAGGGGTGAAAAATTTTCTCTGAAACAAAAGATTAAATCAATGGCAGGGCTTGCAGATACACTTGCCGTGTTTGCCATGGTGATGAGCGGCCTTTTCTGGGGCTTTTTTACTCCCACCGAGTCTGCTGCCGTGGGAGTCTTGTGTGTTCTTGTTATTTCTATTTTAAAAAGACAGCTTACATGGGCAGGATTTGTTAAATCTCTTTACGAGACCCTCCAGACATCTTGCATGATACTTTTTTTAATTGCTGGTGCTGTTGTTTTTGGAAAATTTCTCGCCGTTACAAGGATCCCCTTTGAAATTGCAACCTGGATAAGCGGGTTTGACCTTCCACCGTTTTTTATTATGGCTATCATAATAGGAATATATTTTATCGGTGGATGTTTCATGGATTCTTTAGGGCTTATTATGCTCACGATTCCCATTTTTTATCCAATTGTAATCAATCTTGGTTATGATCCCATATGGTTCGGCATCATCATCGTCCTTGTCACCGAAATGGGCGTTATTACGCCTCCGGTGGGGATTAACGTATATGTGGTTTATGGAGTTTCAAGAAGTGTTGTTGGAAATATTTCACTTGAGGATATCTTCAGGGGAATTTTTCCATTCCTGATTTCAACGGCCCTGGGAATTTTAATCCTCATGATTTTTCCACAGATCATTTTGTTTCTCCCAAATCTCATGTACTGAATTTATTGCTGCTGGGTGCAACGAAAAATAAAAACCCTCTAATTACAGATTTTTAAAAAAAATTTCGTATAACCGGCATGGCCGGAGCATATTTTTTACCCGGCCGCAACGAAAATTGAAAGTTTTTTGAAAAACAACCTCTTACGGAGACTTTCATATAAACCGGCATGGCCGGAGCATATTTTTTATCCGGCCACAACGAAGATTGAAAGTCTTTAAAAAACAATCCTTTACGGAGACTTTCATATAAACCGGCATGGCCGGAGCATATTTTTTAACCGGCCACAACGAAGATTGAAAGTCTTTAAAAAACAATCTGTTACGGAGACTTTCATATAAAAAAAAGGTATTTATAATGAATGAAAAATCCGAGTCAGTGGAACTTTCCCAAGTAGAGGGGCAATATCTTGTTGAGCTTGCAAGGCAAACCATCCGGGAAAAACTTGGTGAGAAACCAGATCAGGAACAAAGCATTGCTCTGAAAAAAGCCCTTGAAGCTCCTGTTTTCTTCCAAAAAAGAGGCACCTTTGTGACTCTCCATAAAAACGGCAGGTTAAGGGGGTGTATCGGCACCCTTGATGACAGTGAAACTATCAAGCAGGGCATTGAAAAAAATGCCCTGAATGCGGCTTTTTACGATCCAAGGTTTCCTGAATTAAAAAAAGACGAACTTGGCAAGACACATATTGAAATCAGCATCCTCTCAAAACCCTTGCCCCTTAAATACAAAGGCCTCTCAGAGCTATTGTCAAAACTTGAACCAGGTGTTCACGGAGTTATTATCCAAAAAGGATCATCAAGGGCAACCTTTCTTCCCCAGGTATGGGATCAACTGCCGGAGCCTGAAAGTTTTCTCTCCCATCTGTGTACAAAGGCCGGCCTTCCGTCAAAGGCCTGGGAAAAAGGGAATTTAAAGGTTATTACCTATACTGTTCAATATTTCCAGGATAGCTGATATTAACTCAAACATTTTTAAGATTTTTCCCTGCTGTACTTTCATTATTACCCTCGGTTCGATTGATCTCATAAGACGCTGTAATTTAAGCAAAATGCAACTCTAATTTTTTAGAAGTCAGTTTTTCCATGTGAATAAATTCAATAAATTATGCAAAAATGATCGAACCGTTGGTTATTAGTGGAAATATTTTATTTTCTGAACACATTCATGGTGGTCTTATTAGAAAGTAGGGGCAGATTCCATATCTGCTCAATTTCCACATCTGCCAGGGCAGGTCAGGGCGGATATATAAGGCAGTTATAAAAATGAGGTGTAAACATGAATTCCATCAACAGCAAAATTGATCAAAAACCCCTTCAGGAGAAAAAAAAGTTCAATTTAGCCATTGTAGGAGGTGGACGGGCCTGCAAATTCTTCTTAGATCTCCTGGCTGAGGAATCTTTTCCCTATCTTGACATCCGCATTAAATGCGTCTGTGACATCAATCCAAAGGCCCAGGGAATGCTCCTTGCCCAAAAGATGGGCATTCCAACAATGGACAATTTCAAAAAACTTTTTGAAATTAAGGATCTGGACGCCGTCATTGAGCTGACCAACAGCAAAGCCCTTCCCGAACTAATTGCCATGCGGCCCGAAAGGGTCGGGGTCATAGAACACAACATCGGCCGCCTGCTCCGTTATCTCTTTGAGATAAATCAAAAACTCATGCTGGAAAAACGCCGCACCGGCATGGAAAAAGGATACTACGACATTTTATTCAAACAATCCAACCTTGGGGTCGTAGTCCTTGACAGGGATTTCACCATTGTAGATGCCAATGACGTATATTTAAGGGCTGTCAGAAAAACAGGAAGGCATGTAATAGGAAAAAAATGCCATGAAGTGGTCAAGGGTTTTTTTGCCCCCTGCCCTGCAACAGAGCCGGGGTTTGAGTGTCCCCTCATTAAAACCCTTGAAACAGGAACCTCTTCCCATATAATTCATGACTATCCTGTTTCAAAGGACAAAACAGCATATTTCAACATTGCCACCTACCCTGTCCGGGATCAAAACAATGAAATTTTCAGGGTGATAGAACTGTGGCGGGATATTACATCGGAGATGACCCAGAAATGGGCAAATAAAGTCAAACGCCTTGAAGCGGATATGAAGAAAATCATCCAGGAAGACAGGCTAGTTTCCCTTGGAAAGCTTGTTGCCAGCAGCGTACATGAAATAAACAACCCCATTCAGGGACTGCTGACCTTCAGTTATATGATGGAAGAAATGATCGGCAAGAACCACCTTGAAACCGAAGATATTGAAAAATTCAAGATGTTTCTTCCCCACATGACAAGGGAGCTTGAAAGATGCGGGCAGATCGTTTCAGGGCTTCTCGCATTTTCAAGGGAATCTCCCCTGGAATTTATCGGCGTGGACGTAAACACCATATTGGATTCCGTAATATCCCTGACATCCCATAAGCTTGCTTTGTCAAACATAGCGCTTAAAACAGAAATTTTTCCCAAGCCTTTACTCGTTTACGGCGACTGCAATCAGCTTCAGCAATGCTTTCTTAACCTTATCTTCAACTCCATCGAAGCCATGCCCGATGGAGGAGAAATACTTATCTCCACAGAGACCACCAGCCAGAATAATAATAACAAGGTTAAAGTACAGATCAATGACAATGGCATAGGCATCTCAAAAAAAGACATGGAACATATTTTTGACCCCTTTTTCACCACAAAGGCTGTGGGAGAGGGTACCGGCCTTGGCCTGTCCATTGTTTACGGCATAATAAAAGAGCACGACGGAACTATAAATGTTGACAGCACACCAGGACTGGGTACAAGTTTCACCATTTTATTACCCCAATGCAAAGGCATGGAACAGGAGAAAAAACTATGAAAAATCAGATGAAAATCATGGTGGTTGATGACGAACTGGTTGTCAGAGAATCCCTGTTTCACTGGTTTTCCAGGGAGGGATATTATGTAATGACTGCGGCATCGGGAGAGGACGCCCTTGAAAAGCTTGAAAAAGATAATTTCAGTACCATGTTTGTTGACATGAAAATGCCGGGAATGGGAGGCTTTGAACTCCTTGAAAAGGTCAATGAATATTATCCTGAAACCGCCGTTATCATCATCACCGCCTATGGTTCCATAGATACTGCTGTTAAAGCCATGAAGGCCGGCGCATCAGACTATCTGTTAAAACCATTCAAACCGGATCAGCTCTCCTTAATAATGGAAAAAATAGCAGGACAAAGACGCCGTGAATCAGAGTACAGATACCTTAAAGGCCAGATTGAAAAAATAAACCGGTTTGATAATATCATCGGCGAATCAAAACAGATGAATGAAATCTATAAACTGATCACAGAAGTAGCCGATACAGATACCCCGGTTTTAATCCTTGGGGAAACCGGAACCGGTAAAGAACTGGTGGCAAGGGCCATCCATGCCAAAAGCCATAGAAAGAACTTCCCCTTTGTTCCCATTAATTGCGGGGCACTGCCGGACACCCTGCTTGAGAGCGAACTTTTTGGATACCGTAAGGGAGCCTTTACCGGTGCCAACCAGAACCGCAAAGGTTTTCTGGAAGTTGTTGAAGGCGGAACCCTTTTCTTGGATGAAATCGGTGAGATCAGCCCCCGGATGCAGGTATCTTTACTCAGGGTGCTTCAAGATAAAAAAATAAACCCTTTGGGCGATACCAGGCAGATAGACGTAAACTTTCGCCTGGTATCCGCAACACGCCAAAATCTCCAAAAAGAAATTGAAACCAGCACATTCAGAAATGATTTTTTTTACCGGATCAATGTCATTACAATGGAAATCCCGCCCCTTAGGAAAAGAAAGGCTGACATCCCGCTGCTTGCGGAACATTTTATATACAAATATAACCAGGAGACAGCAAAACAGGTGGACAGCCTTGATAAAAAAGCTGTGAATTTTCTCAAGGAATATGAATGGCCCGGAAACGTCCGGGAACTGGAAAATGCTGTTGAAAGGGCAGTGGTTCTTGCAAAGTCCAGGGTGTTGACCAAGCAGGACTTTTTGTTTTTAAACCAGGCAGGTACGGACAGGAAAAGCTCCACTCCCAAAACCCTCAAGGAGATGGAAAAGGAGCATGTAAAAATAATATTGGAAGAGCATGACTGGAATATTTCCCATGCCGCTCTTACCCTGGATATCAGCCGGGGAACCCTGCACCGGATGATCAAACGCCATCAACTGAAAAGACATTGAACAAAGGGACATCCTTCATTTTCCGTTTTACGCTTTCCCCGGTAATATCCTCTTGTTTCGGGATTCTGATATAGAAAAATGTAAACTAAAGCGTGTATCATTTGACTTTGCTGTGAAATTTGATTTTATAATGTCTTAAATTAACTACATCTGAACAAAAAATACCGTCAGGTCTTGTGGTACAAGATTTACTTTTGGAACAATATGAAGTATGCAAAGATCCATGGGCAAAAGAAAACAAAGGAAGATAAGGGATTTTCTGGTGGGAATCCAGCCCATAGGGGCAATTGATGAAACCTATGCTAAAACTGTTGCAGCGGCATTCCTTGGAGAGCTTAATCTGTCGGCCAGGATACTGACTCCCATGGAGCATCCAGAATATGCCTTTAATGAAAAAAGAATTCAGTATGATGCAGGAATGATCATAAAAGAGCTTGAGTCCATGTATTTTTCAGGGACTTTTTCAGGCATAAAAAAAGTCATCGCCCTTATAGACGTAGACCTTTTTATACCGGTCTTCTCCCATGTAATGGGAGAGGCAAGGCTTGGAGGCAAATGCGCCCTTGTGTCTGTTTTCAGATTGATGGAAAGCAGGGAAAAAGCGGTTAAGGTGGCCTTGCATGAATTCGGCCACCTGCTTAGTCTTGGCCATTGCGATGAAACGGGCTGCCTGATGAAATTTTCAAAAAACTGTGACCAGCTTGACAAGGTTTTGAACTATTTTTGCCCATACTGCCTTGACCAGATAGAATACCATATCAGTAGTAGTACGGATCCATCAAATACCCTTATTTTAACCAGCCTGGAACAAAAAAATTAGTCGGTACCGAGGAAGGTCCTGACAAGCCTGTCCCAGCCAGCTTCAGGATGATATTTAAAGAAATCCCTTACAGGCTCTCCACCGGTTGCCGCCAGATTCTCGTATTCAGGACCCATGAGGTGCATCAGGCGCTTGTTTTCATTTTCCATCCAGATAAGGCTGTTTTGTCCGAAATAAAGCTCTTTAAAATCTTTTTTAGGAGAATCCGGCTCCACGATGTAGAGCCAGCCCTCCCCATAGGGATCCTCGTGCATAAGTTCAGGATTGTGCCTGACCCTCTGGTTAACGGTTAAGACAGTTCCCGTCACCGGAGAAAGTACAGATGCAAGGTGTCCATCCTGGGCGATGCCCCAGCCGGATGTACCCCTTTTCATATGTCCTCCCATGGATAAACCATCACCTGTCAAGGCCGCGCTGCCGAACATCCGCATGATAAAATCATCGAAACCCACCCGGGCCATGCCTCCATGTTCAAGCCTAACCCAGGTATGGCCGAAATGGAAATAATAATCCTGGGGCACATCATAACCCGCGGCAGTCTGGTAAACCGGCTCTGAGCCGTATTCTGATGCCTCAAGATTGTCCAGCATCTGATCATAGGCGCAGTTATGGCATTCATAGTTATGGGTACATATCTTTGGCGGATCAATGCGCCCTGTAATAACGTGACGGCATGGACGAACAGAACCATCATAGGCCTCTTTAAGGGATTTTCTCCAGGATGTTTTTGTATCATGACGGCTCGTTTCCATGGCCTTTCTCATGGCTGTATCAAAATTGCAGTCAAAGCAATCATAGGCCTTGTCACAGAGGCGAAAGTTCACTACGCCGGCCTTCATCCAGATACACTCATTTTCAAGTACCTGAAAACCTCTAACCTTGAATCCTTTTATATCTGTCTTTTTCATGTTAACCTCCTGGTATCTAATATTCTGGATACTTAAATGTCTATAACACCATCATTTAAATAGCCATAAACATTTATTCATGTATAACCCCCAACGAAAACAACCGATCTTGTTATAATCATTAAATTGCAATTGAAATGCCAGGCGAAAAAAATAATTTTAAAAAAACCATGACAGCCAACACAATTATACAACAAAACACTTAAAAAGGAATGGCTTATTTAAAAATATTTATTTAAAAAAAACAAGGGCTTATCTATAGAATATAAATTTAAAGAAATTAATTTAAAGCAGATGAACAAAAAAGGCGGGCTATATAAAATTTAAAAAACAGAGATTAAAACATGTATCTAAATAGAACAGTTAGTGGTTTAATACATTACACTTATCAAAAATTCAGCGCAGCATGGTGTCATCAAGGGTCACCCTTCTCACAAGTTCCCTGTAATCCTCGGCACCGCTGCATCCTGGAGCAAATTCAAATATGGTTTTACCATAGGCAGGAGCCTGGCTGAAATTTTCATTGTATCTAATGGGTTTACAGATATAATCCCTGTAAAGCTGTTTCAGTTTCATAAAAATATCCTGGGGATGTTTGATCCTTGTGTCCATGAAAGTGGGAACCACGTATTTTAATGCTACTTCCTTGCGATATTTATTTATGGAACCAAGACTTTTCATAAACTCGGAAAGCCCTTGAAGCGGCATAATTTCCAGGGCAACAGGAACCAGAATCTCCGTAACATAAAACAGGACATTCACCGTCATCTGATCCCATCCCGGTGAAGTATCAATGATAACAAAATCATATTGATCCTCAAATTTAGCGAATGCCTCGGCAAGGGTATATTCCGCCCCAAAACTCTTTTTATCAATGATTCGTTTCACACCGGCAAGGGATCTCCCCCCGGAAAGGAGCCATAGATTTTTCCTGGCAGGCACGATGGTATCATCGGCTGGAAGCTCACCAGTCAAGAGTTCCGTCAATCCTGCTCCAGGCTGCTTGCCAAGCACATAGGCCGACTGCCCCTGGGTGTCCGTATCCACCAGAAGAACCTTAAACCCCGCCATGGCAAGGCCGGCACTTAAATTCACGGATGTGGTTGTTTTTCCAACACCGCCCTTGCTCAATGATACCGAAATCCTCCGGGTTATGTTTGTTATCTTACCCGTTGTCTCTTTATCATCACCAGCCCAGGTTTTGGCTTCAGGCTGGTTTGAATCACTTTCAGGACGAGGCTCTTTTTTAACCGCCCCGACACGGGGGGGGGAAACTCTGTTTTTACGCACCAAGGAACCAGGCTTTTTCCTGTTTTCTGTCTCGGTAGCATCCTTTTTCGGGCTCGGCTGCTTATTCGTTTTCTCAGAAGTCTGACTCAATTCCCGCCCATGACGGCTCTTTACGGGTATCATCTCCTCCATGGAAGGCTTCAATTCAGCGGAAGTAACAGGAAAACGAAAACCACAGGATTTACACCTAGCCATCATTCTCTTTCCATCAGGAATCTTGTCAAGCTTTACCTTATGCCTTGTTGAACATTTTGGACAGACAATTATACTCACTTGCTCTCCTTTTTCAGCTCCGCCAAAATAGCATCCATGGCGATGTCAGCAATGCGTTTCATAGATATGGCAGCCTTTGTTTCCGGGGTTACCCGGAGCCTGAGTTTTGCCTTTGATTCCCATACCTTTATGGTAACATCATTCCTCGTTATCTCAATAAGACCTGCATCCGCAATATCACAGCAATCTTCTTCCGGCAAATCAGAGGGATCACGGTAAATCAAGCACTCCAGCTCATCCATGCCGGGTAAAATATCTGCGGACTTTTCGCTTAGGATGTCATCTATAATACTTTTATTGTCTTTTCTGCTCACTTTACACTACCCACAGAATCTGAAAGATAAAATATTTCAACCGGCTGCATCGCTGTTGTCATTTTTTTCTTTATTAAGCAGCTCTTTTTTAAAGAACTCACATATAGCTTCAAGAGCCTGTTTCTGATCTCCCGTGATATTAATCCACTCAATTCCGTATAAAATATTTTTTCCATTCCCGGGCGACAGACGGACCACCTTACAATCGATATCGCGTATTTCATTGCCGTCAAGAGTTAAACGACACCTGTGCAGAACCTGATTGACCTGAAAGGACATTTCATTTTTTGATGCAAAACATGCCCCATGGGGACTTATATCAATCAAAGGAAATAATTCTCCGCCAATCAAAACCAGACAATCCGGGTTATCTTTCAATGGAACCCTGAAGGATCGGCGAACAATTCTATCAAGAGCTATATCTTCATCTATCAACTCCAGATCCATCAGTTCTTCATCAAATTGTTCGTCCATGGCATTTCTCCTGAATCATGATATAAAAGCCCTGAAAAAAGGTGATATTACAGGGCTTTCATGTTTTGTGAAGCAGTATCACCCTGCCATAACAGAATGTTTGCCCATATATAAACCATCATAGCAGAATACAAATTAATGTAAAATAATAATTTACATATAATTACTCAAAAAAACAGTCAATCGGCAAGCATGAAATCCAAGGATTTAAAAATCAATTATTATTGATAGCCTATTTTACAACAAATCGCTATAAAAATCATTGCCCTTGTCATCCACAATTATGAAGGCCGGGAAATCTTCTACGGTAATCATGAAAACAGCCTCCATGCCAAGTTCTTCATATTCCACAAGCTCGACTTTTTTAATAAAATCCTTGCCAAGCCTTGCAGCAGGCCCTCCAGGGGAGCCCAGATAAAAACCACCGTACTTTTTACAGGCATCGGTTACCTGCTGGGACCGGTTGCCCTTGGCCAGCATTATCATGGATGCTCCCTCTTTTTGAAAGATCGGCACATAGGGGTCCATTCTGCCGGCGGTGGTGGGTCCAAAGGAGCCGGATGCTTCTCCATCGGGAGTTTTGGCAGGCCCTGCATAATAAATAATATGATTTTTTATATAATCAGGCAGTCCTTCCCCTTTGTCTAAGCGCTCCTTGAATTTGGAATGGGCAATGTCCCGTCCCACTATAATCCTGCCGGACAAAAGAAGGCGGGTGGCCACTGGGTAGTTGCTGAGCTGGGCACGGATTTCATCCATGGGGCGTTCCAGATCAACCTTTACAGCCTCGGCCATTGAAGGTTCTTTCATGGGCAGGTACTGGGATGGATTTTCTTCCAACTGCTCCAGAAAAAGTCCTTCCTTTGTAATCTTTGCTTTGATCTGACGATCGGCACTGCAACTGACGCCTATGCCCACCGGGCAGGAGGCCCCGTGCCTTGGCATCCTGATAACTCTGGCATCCAGGGCAAAATGCTTGCCGCCGAACTGAGCGCCCAGGCCTAATTTTGCCGCCCTCTCCATCACCTTGGCCTCCAGATCCAGATCCCTGAAGGCATGACCGGTTTCATCACCTTCAGTGGGAAGAGTGTCAAGGTATCTTGCAGATGCAAGTTTCACCGTCTTAAGATTTGCCTCGGCAGATGTTCCGCCGATGACAAAAGCAATATAATAGGGAGGACATGCGGCCGTTCCAAGGGACTTCATCTTTTCCGTCATGAAATCAAGCAGAATCTCTTCGGAGTTCAAAACAGCCTTGGTCATCTGATATAGAAATGTCTTGTTGGCAGATCCCCCTCCCTTGGCCATGAACAAAAACCTGTATTCATCACCGCCGGTGGCATAGACATCGACCTGGGCCGGCAGATTGCATTTTGTATTCTGTTCTTTGTACATGGTAAGAGGAGCGTTCTGGGAATATCTCAGATAATTTTTGGTATATGCGTTAAAAGCGCCCCTTGAGAGCTCTTCTTCATCATCTGACCAGGTCCATACCTGCTGGCCTTTTTTACCCATAATGATGGCGGTGCCGGTATCCTGGCACATGGGATAAACCTTTTCAGCGGATATCACGGCATTTTTCAAGAGTTCCAAAGCAATATACTTATCATTATCAGAACTTTCAGGATCATTCATAATGGCTTTGAGTTTCTTTAAATGGGCAGGCCTGTAGAGATGAGCCACATCCTTGAATGCAGCCTCTGCAATGTCAACCAGGGCCTGGGGCTCTATAACCAGTATTTCTTTTCCCTCAAATTCCTTAGTCTTGACATAGTCCTTGGTAATAAGACGGTAAGGAGTGGTATCTTCACCTGTGGGAAACATTTTCTTATATTTAAAATCAGTCATTACAACCCTCCTTTGATAACGGGATTTGAAGGGACAGATTTAAAATCCGTCCCCATTGTCGAATAGGAACATTTTGAGGGTGACAGGTTTAAAATCCACCGTCCCCATTGTCGTGAAATCCGTCCCCGTTTTCCGTTCCCGTTATTGCAATTATTTAATCATTGCCATCCGCCTTCTGAGAAAGGCGATCTGGGTCTGATGGGGCAGATCCTTTGGACAATAATCCTGGCATCCAAGAAGGGTCATGCAGCCGAATACACCGTCGTCGTCGCCGATGATCTCATAGTAATCCTCATCGGTTCTCTTGTCCCTGGGATCAAGATAGAACCTTGCAAGCCTCATGAAACCCACAGCACCAAGAAAATCTTCCCGCATCCGTTTGGTGGCACAGGCGGAAAGACAGCATCCGCACTCCACGCAGCGTTCCAGCTCATAGATTTCATCGGCCACATCAGGGTCCATGCGCTGCTCTAAGCGGTCAAGATCAAGGTTTTCCGAGTACTGATCATGGATCCAGCTCTCCACACGCTCACTCATGGCGCGCATTACCTTTCCTGTGTTTACGGAAAGATCACCGATGAGTTCAAAGCCCGGCAGGGGAAGCAATGTAATCTCGCCTTCTGGAAACTTGGAGGTCAAAGTCCGGCAGGCAAGATCCGGATGGCCGTTTATAACCATGCCGCAGGATCCGCAGATGCCTGCCCTGCATATAAAGTCAAACTGCAAAGATGGATCCTGATGCTCCCTAATATCATTTAATGCAATAAATATAGTCATCCCAGGAGCTTCTGGCACCTCGTAGGTCTTCATGACAGGTGCGTCACCCTTTACCTGGGGATTGTATCTCAAAATATGAAATTTAAGAACTCTTGTCTTTTCCTGTTCGCTCATTTTATTTAAAACCCCTCCCTATGCGCTCGTTTTTTCCTTTGAATTTTTCCGGTATTTCAATGGGATTGAGAATTTTCTGCAGTTCAAAACGATCGGCCTGGGGATTGTCCTTCTTGATTTCCTCGATCTGTGCGATTCTCTTTTCCGTGTCTGGATGATGGATGGTATTATCCACGCCATAACCCCTGGATGCCGGAGGCATTTCCATCTTAAAGATATCTAATTCTTCATACTCAACTTCAGGCAGATCCTCGTTGTCGTCCTTCCAGTATGTCAGGGTTCTCTTGAGCCAGTCACGGTCATTTCTTTCCGGGTAATCTTCCCTTGCATGGGCTCCCCGGCTCTCTTTTCTGAGCATGGCGCCATAGGCCACGCACTGGGCAAGCTTGATCATCTTGGGAACCCTGATGGCCTCCACAAGTTCCGGGTTGGAAGATGTTATCTTATGGCGCAGGACAACATTCTTGGAGCGCTGGTGCAGTACCTTCAATTCCTCCACAGCCGCTGCAAGATCAGCCTCGTTCCTGAATATACCCACCTTATCCATCATGATCTTCTGCATCTCTTGTTTAAGCTCATAGGGATTTTCTCCCTTTTCACGGGCCACCAGATCGGTGATCTTGTCCTGCTCCCTTTTTACAAAGGATTCAATGAGCTTGGTGTTGATATTAAGCGTGTTTTCCGCACAATAATCAGCCACATATTCGCCTACTATCATGCCGGCCACAACGGTTTCAGCAACAGAGTTACCACCGAGGCGGTTAAAGCCGTGCATATCCCAGCAGGCAGACTCGCCGGCCGAGAAGAGTCCCTTCAGGGTCGGGCTCTCTCCCGTGGGCTTGGTACGGATACCGCCCATGGAGTAATGCTGGGTGGGACGTACGGGAATATACTCTTCAACAGGATCTATACCCAGGAAGTATTCACAGATCTCTTTTACTTCCCTCAGGTTTTTTTCTATGTGCTTTCTACCGAGAAGGGTGATGTCTAACCACAGGTGATCTCCATAACGGGAAGGAATCCCCTTGCCCTTGCGCATATGTTCCGTCATGCGCCGGGATACAACATCCCTGGAGGCAAGCTCTTTTTTGCCCGGCTCGTAGTCAGGCATGAAACGGTATCCATCCTTGTCCAAGAGAAGCCCGCCGTCGCCGCGGCACCCTTCTGTTGTGAGAATACCAACAGGTACGATGGCCGTGGGATGAAACTGTACCGCCTCCATGTTGCCAAGGGATGCTACACCGGTCTCAAGGGCGATGGCATTACCGATTCCTTCGGAAATAACTGCATTGGTGGTAACGGAATAAAGCCTGCCATATCCGCCGGTCGCAATGGTAGTGGCCTTGGAAACATAGGCAATGAGTTCACCTGTTACAAGATCCCTGACAACGGCTCCATGGCAGACACCATCCTCATGGATAAGGGCTATGGCCTCTTTTCTCTCATGCACGGGAATCCCAAGTTCGATGGCCTTGTTGTCCATGGCATAGAGCATTGTATGACCTGTTCCATCCGAGGTGTAGCAGGTTCTCCATTTTTTAGTACCCCCGAAATCCCTGGAGGTAATAAGACCGTGGGCCTCATTTTTTTCGGTGATGGTAACCTTTTTACCGTTTATTATGACCTCCCTGTCTCCCCGCCTGACCCGGCTCCAGGGAACACCCCAGGAAGTCAGCTGCCTTATGGCCTTGGGAGCGGTATTCACAAACATCCTGGCCACTTCCTGATCGCAGCCCCAGTCACTTCCCTTTACAGTATCTTCAAAGTGAATTTCCTCGCTGTCCCCATCCCCTTTAATACCGGCTGCCAAGCTGGCCTGCATGCCTCCCTGGGCAGCAGCGGAATGGGAACGTTTGGCAGGCATCAAAGACAAAACAATGGTGTCATAGCCCCTCTGCCGGGCTGCAATGGCAATCCTGAGTCCTGCCAGGCCACCACCAATGACAAGTGAATCCGTATATACAACTTTCATCTGTTACTCCTTGTGTGATTTTTTAATCTTTCACCGTTTATTCATGGTCTGAGGCGGCTGCAGTATCATCTGCAGAGATGGTATCCTCCATGGCTGCATGGGTATCATAGGGCTGTCCGGCCTGATCTCTATGGCCTATGCCTGTAATGGCAAATACCAGAAGGGCAAGAAGACCTATGGTCAGAAAAAAAACGGTCAGTCTTTTTTTCAATGTCTTGAGTTTTTCCCGGGATTTTCTGTAATCATCTCCCGTGAACCAGCCCCATTTCATGCAAAGGCGGTAAAGACCTATGGTAGCGTGAAGCTCCACTGAAAAAAGAAGTATTAGATAAAGGGGCCACATATGGGATGAGATCACCCTGTCTGCAGACAGATAGGGATCGATCTGGCCCGGGTTGGTGAGCATGATAAAAAGATGCACAGAACCTAAGAAAAACATTATAAAGGCTGTAACCACCTGGATGTACCACAGATTGGTATCATCATGCTTCATCATTCCCATCTGCTGCCTTAAAATCGCATGCTGTTTCCAGGAAATGGGGAATTTCCTGACCCCAAGGAGAGCGTGGATGATAAAGAGCGTAAACACACAGAGTACGGCAATGAACACGGCAGCAGGATATCCTTCACCAGTATCTGAAAGAAATGACAGCTCCATGAAATTTGCCACAAAGTTAAAAGAAGTTTTGCCAAGCAGAATACTTGCAACCAGCATCATGTGAGCCCACATGAACAGTCCAAGGACAAGCCCTGTACCGCTCTGGGCCAGATCCAGCCTTGCCGGAATCCTGCTCTTTTTAATTTTATCGTTTACTATCAGACGTTCCATTTATCCTCCTTAATGACCAAGCCTTTTATAGATGTTCAGAAAAACAATTGCAGCATATCAGAATTAAATTCAATATTTTCAAATGGTTGAAAATAAAATCTTATAAAATAAATTATCTGAAAAACTATATGTGAACATGCCTATTCCACCCGGCCATCAGATTTTGATGTTGTTAAAAAACATCCAAATTAAAAAACACTCTTACACAACTCACCGATTTCACCCAGGTTTTCACACACATGGATGCCGTTTGCCTTCATGGCTTCAACTTTTGCCTGTCCTGTTCCGCTGCTTCCGCTGATGATGGCGCCCGCATGGCCCATACGCCTGCCGGGAGGGGCTGTCAGTCCCGCAATAAAACCCACGACAGGTTTGGTGACATTCTCTTTTATATATTGTGCGGCCTCTTCTTCCGCATTGCCCCCGATCTCACCCACCATGACGATGGATTTGGTTTCAGGGTCATTTTGAAAGGCTTCAATAACATCGATAAAATTGGTTCCATTGACCGGATCTCCGCCGATACCGATGCAGGTGGTCTGCCCCATGCCAAGCTTTGTGAGCTGATCCACCACCTCATAGGTCAGAGTACCGGATCGGGAAATAACCCCTACAGGCCCTTTAATGTGAATCTTGCCGGGCATGATGCCGATCTTGCACTCGCCGGGAGTTATAATTCCAGGACAGTTAGGCCCGATGAGACGGCATGATTTAGTGGCCAGAAAATTCTTGACCTTTACCATGTCAAGTACCGGAATACCCTCGGTTATAGCCACAATAACATCCACTCCTGCATCGGCAGCCTCCATGATGGCCCCTGCACCAAACGGAGGGGGCACAAATATCAAGCTTGCGTTTGCGCCTGTCTCCTTAACGGCGGCTTTAACCGTGTTAAACACGGGGATACCGTCCATGTCCTGGCCGCCCTTTCCCGGGGTGACGCCAGCCACCACATTAGTACCATATTCAACACACTGCCTTGTATGAAACTGGCCTTCCCTTCCGGTAATGCCCTGTACAAGCAGTTTTGTTTCTTTATTAACAAATATACTCACAATTTTCTCCCAAGTATTTTCATATATTCAGTTTTTTTAAAACAAAGTATTATGTATTATTTATGCTGATGAATCAATTAACTTTTTTAGTTCGCAATTAAAGCAATATCTTAAACGGCTGCTGCAACCTTTGCAGCCGCATCTTTTAAATCAGTCGCACTGGTGAGATTCAGTCCTGAATCGGCAAGTATCTTTTTACCATCTTCCACATTGGTTCCTTCCATGCGGACAACAACCGGAATCTTTATGCCTGTTTTTTTGGCGGCGGTGACAATTCCCTCGGCAAAGACATCACATCTTAAAATACCGCCGAATATATTTATGAGCACTGCTTTGACCTTGTCATCCATAAGTATGATCCGCAGCGCGTTTTCAACCATTTCAGCCGTAGCTCCGCCTCCTACGTCCATGAAGTTGGCAGGCTCGGCACCGGCAAGCTTGATAATATCCATGGTTGCCATTGCAAGGCCGGCACCATTTACTATATTGCCCACATTGCCATCTAAGTTGATATAATTGAGATTATATTTTGATGCTTCTACTTCCTGGGGATCTTCCTCGTCAAGATCCCGATACTCCATTAGATCCTTGTGGCGGAACATGGCATTGGAATCAATATCCACCTTGGCATCCAAGGCAAGCACCCTGTCATCGGATGTCAGAATAAGGGGATTAATCTCCACAAGGGAGCAGTCATTGGCTACAAACAGGGTATAAAGCTGTTTTACCAGGGCGCCGAACTCTTTCATGGCAGGTTTGGGAATGGCAAGCCCAAAGGCAAGCTCATTTAAGTGATAGCCCTGAATCCCAAGAAGGGGATCCACATAAACCTTAATAATTTTTTCAGGGGTCTTGGCAGCCACCTCTTCGATGTCCATGCCGCCTTCCCGGCTGGCCATGATAACAATTTTGGCTGTGCCCCTGTCCACCAGCATGCTGAGATAAAGCTCGCTTGCTATTTTCTGCCCTGCCTCCACAAGGAGTTTTTTAACCTCTTTTCCCTCGGGCCCGGTCTGATGGGTCACAAGAGTCATGCCAAGTATATCATCAGCCAGTTTAAGAACCTCTTCACGGGATGATGCAAGCTTAACGCCTCCACCCTTACCCCTGCCGCCGGCATGAATCTGTGCCTTTACGACAACAGGGTATCCGCCAAGGGTTTCTGCATTTTCCCCGGCCTCTTCCACGGAAAAAGCCACTTTTCCTTCAGGAACCGGAACATCATATTTCCTGAAGAGTTCCTTTGCCTGGTATTCATGTATTTTCATAATAATTCCTTAAATTATTTTACAAAAAAATCTAATCAACCTATTGTAATCATAAGAGTTTTTAATCTTTGCCGCTGCAAAAAAAACTGCTCTGGCTATTTGTATGAAAGTCTTCGTAAAGAATTGTTTTTTAAAGACTTTCAATCTTCGTTGTGGCCGGGTAAAAAATATGCTCCGGCCATGCCGGTTTATATGAAAGTCTCCGTAAACGACGGATGAATTTCATGCTTCGTTGTGGGCAGAACCGGGTCAAAACCCTGGTCGGCCCATGGCCGTTTATATGAAAGTCTCCGTAAACGGTTGATAACTTTCATGATTCGTTGTGGGCAAAACCAGGTAAAAACCCTGGGGCTGCCCATGGCAGTTTATATGAAAGTAGAGACAAGGCATGCCTTGTCTCTACAGGCACCAACGAACTTTCATCATTTGTTGTGCCCGCCAGGGCATGCCCGTTATATTAAAAAAGCCCTCAATCAAGGAAAGAGAGCAATTGCTGGGCAGCCGCTGTAGGCGACTTAAGCTCTTTTTTGACATTCAAAGATATGTCCGGGAGCGCCTCGATTACCTGGGGATTTTCCCTGAATCTGGATTTAAGCCCCTGATCAATAAGATGCCACATCCAATCCAGAGCCTGTTTTTTCCTGCGCTGGTCAAATTCGCCGGTAGCCTGCATCTTTGTCCTGTGATCCAGTACGGTTTTCCATACATTTTCCGTTCCATTTTCAAGAACAGAGCTGCATGTTAAAACCGGAGGTCGCCAGGTAGGTGTTTCCGGTGTTATCATCTGCATGGCTATTTCATAATCCTGCCTTGCCTGTTGTGCCCTCTGCACATTTTCTCCATCAGCCTTGTTAATGGCAATTGCATCGGCAACTTCAAGAATACCCTTTTTAATACCCTGAAGTTCATCCCCTGCACCTGCTATCATAAGTGCCAGGAAAAAATCCACCATTGTAGCCACGCTGGTCTCGGACTGGCCGACCCCCACCGTCTCCACCAGCACCACGTCAAAGCCTGCGGCCTCACATACCAGCATGATCTCGCGGGTTTTGGCCGCAACTCCCCCCAGGGTCTCACCAGAGGGAGAGGGTCTTATAAAGGTGTTGCGGTGAACGGCAAGCTTTTCCATGCGTGTCTTATCCCCCAGGATACTGCCGCCGCTCCTGCGGCTTGATGGATCCACGGCAAGAACGGCAACATGATGTCCTTTTTCAACAAGGGAACATCCAAGATTTTCAACAAAGGTGCTCTTGCCGACTCCTGGTACGCCTGTGATGCCCAGACGCACGGACTTTCCAGTGTAGGGCATGATGCCCTCCATCACCTGGGCCGCGATTTCCCGGTGTACTGGAAGAGTGCTTTCAATCAAGGTGATAGTCTTTGAAATGATGCGGCGCTGGCGGTTCAAGACGCCCTGAACGTAAACATCTATATCCTGAAATTCCATTGAATCATGCCCCTATGCAATTCAGGGTTCTATTGGCGGATTCAGTTACAACGGTTCCTGGGCCAAAGATATCAACAGCACCAACACTTCTGAGCATATCATAATCTCCAGGAGGAATAATACCGCCCACAACCACCTTTATATCTTCTGCGCCCTCGTCCTTAAGGGCCTTGATAAGTGCGGGCACAAGACTCTTGTGACCTGCGGCCAGGCTGGAAACTCCCACCACATGCACATCGTTCTCCACGGCCATCCTTGCAGCCTCCTCCGGAGTCTGGAACATGGGGCTTATATCCACGTCAAATCCAAAATCCGCATAGGCCGTGGCAATAACCTTAACACCCCTGTCATGACCATCCTGCCCCATTTTGGTAAGAAGTATTCGGGGGCGACGTCCTGTTTTCTTCTCAAAATCCTCGGTTCTTTTTCTCAACGCGATCAGTATCTCGGAATCACCGAATTCAGAAGCATAAACTCCTGAAATACACTGAGTGGTTGCCACGAACCGTCCAAAAACCTTTTCCATGGCGTCGGATATCTCTCCTACTGTTGCCCTGGCCCTGACTGCAGGAAGGCACGCGGCCAGGAGGTTTTCTCCATTTTCAGCAGCCTTTGTAAGGTTATCCAGGGCTTTTTCTACAGCTTTAGAGTCCCTGTTTTTTCTTATGTCTGCCAGCATGGCCACCTGTTCGTTCCTAACCTCATCCGATACTTCCAATACCTCAATGGGTTTCTCATCTTCGATAGTGTATTTATTAACACCTACAATAACATCAAAACCCTGATCAATCCTGGCCTGGCGCCTTGCAGCAACTTCTTCGATGCGCATCTTGGGCATCCCGGTCTCAATGGCCTTGGCCATGCCGCCGAGATCTTCAATCTCTTTTAGAATCTTGCGGACTTCATCCACGATGTTCTGGGTAAGGGATTCCACATAATAGGAACCGCCCAGGGGATCAACGACGGAAGTAACCTTGGATTCTTCCTGTACGATGATCTGGGTGTTTCTTGCAACCCTTGCAGATGTCTCGGTGGGAAGGCCCACGGCTTCGTCAAAGGAGTTGGTGTGGAGGGACTGGGTTCCGCCGAGCACTGCTGACATGCACTCAAGGGTCGTTCTTATGATGTTGTTATAGGGATCCTGCTGGGTAAGGCTCCAGCCCGAGGTCTGGCAGTGGGTTCTCAGCATACTGGATTTCGGGTTTTTAGGATTAAAACGGCTCACGATTTCAGCCCACAGAAATCTTGCAGCCCTGAGCATGGCAATATCCATGAAAAAGTTCATGCCGATGCCGAAGAAAAATGAAAGCCTGGGTGCAAAGGTATCGATGTCAAGCCCTGCATCGATGGCTGCCTTAATATACTCAAGACCATCTGCAAGGGTAAAAGCCGTCTGGAGAACGGAATCTGCACCAGCTTCCATCATATGGTAGCCGCTGATGCTGACGGTGTTGAATTTCGGCATGTTTTCAGAGCAGTACCCGATAATATCCGCAATAATCCGCATGGATGGTATGGGAGGATAAATATAGGTATTCCTGGTAAGATATTCTTTTAAAATATCGTTCTGGATGGTACCCATGAGCTGCTCCTGTTTCACGCCCTGCTCTTCTGCGGCAACTATGTAACCGGCAAGGATGGGAAGTACGGCTCCATTCATGGTCATGGAAACAGACATCTTGTCTAAGGGAATCTGGTCAAATAGTATCTTCATATCTTCCACGGAATCCACGGCCACTCCTGCCTTTCCAACATCACCGAACACCCTGGGATGATCAGAATCATATCCCCTGTGGGTGGCAAGGTCAAAGGCAACGGATAAGCCCTTTTGACCGGCTGCAAGGTTTTTTCTATAAAAGGCATTGGAATCCTTGGCAGTGGAAAAACCTGCATACTGGCGGATTGTCCATGGCCTGCCGGCATACATGGTGGCCTTTGGCCCCCGAACATAGGGTGCAAAGCCCGGCATTGAGTCTTTGAACTCAACTTTTTCAAGGTCTTCCGAGGTATATATAGGTTTGATCGTAATTCCCTCAGGGGTTTTCTTGTTCAAACCATCAAGGGGTTTTCCCCTTAATTCTTTTTCAGCTAATGCTTTCCAGCTATTCAAATCCGGTTGTTGTGACATGGTAAAATTCTTAATCTCCTTGATATGATTTTTTCAATTTAATGTTATTTTTTAGGAATCGGTCTTAAATAACCCGCCCATTTTTTAAATCGGTCTCCTCTTTCTAAATGGGAATGTTATTTTTTGCTCATTACTTAAAATTTAGTCTCTTTGACACAGTTCGACTAAAACCCCTGATGTTGCCTTAGGATGAAGAAAGGCAATTTTTGCTCCTCCCGCTCCCATCCTGGGTTTTTCATCAATAAGGCGAATGCCCTTTTCCTTAAGTTCCTGCAAAGCTTCTTCGATATTTTCAACACGAAAGGCAACATGCTGGATACCCTCGCCTTTCTTTTCGATATATTTTGCAACAGGGCCGTCAGGTGCAGTGGATTCAAGAAGCTCGACTTCGCTCTCACCCACAGGCAGAAAAGCAGTGGTGACCTTTTGTGCTTCTACCGTCTCTGTTCCGGCAAATTTCATTCCAAGTACATCCATCCAAAAATTTTTTCCTTCATCTATACTTTTTACAGCTATTCCAAGATGATCTATTTTTGTAACCTTCATATATCCTCCACTAATTAAGTGATGTTAAAATAATATGATAACTATATATTATTCCAGATAGTAAACTTGGTATTGATTAATGCCAATGAACCATCATTATATAATTTTTTAGCATTAAAATCTAAAATAGTTTTCTGGAAAACTATATTGATGCTCCAACAAAGCTACAAAGTCAACCACAAATGATGTTTACAAGGCAAAACATGTAAATGTTTACAAAAAATATTTTTAAAAGACAAGTTCTAATACTACTTTGTTAAATTATAATTTTGGGTCTGTTTTTGTAGAGGGTAGCCCCCTGTGGCTACCCTGTCCACTGGGCAACCACAAGGGGTTGCCCTTACATTATACAAGAACATTTCTGAAGATAACAAAATAGTACTAAGCATAATCCTAAAAAATAATGGGATAATATTAAAAATAATATATCTTGCTAATAAAGTGCTAACAAAAAAAATATATAATTTCGATAAAAAAATTATAGAAACTATTTTTCAATCAAACTAAGCCTTTTATTTAATTAAACTTAAACCCATTATGAACAATAAAGCAGGGACAATATCATGGTAACACTTACCGATGCCAAATGGAAATTAAGACTTTCTAAAATTGATTACGCATTTCAGCCAATCGTGAACATTCATACAGGAAACGCATTTGGATTTGAAGCACTTTTAAGAAATCACAGGGAGGCCGGTTTCAATTCCATTGAAGACATTTTTGACCAGGCATGGGAAGAAAATGTCCTGCACCAGGTAGACCTTGAACTCAGAAAAAAAGCTATGAAAAAATTTTCTCTTTTTAAAAAAGGCCGGCGCACAAAACTTTTTTTCAATTTAGATAACCGACTCCTTGATTCCAGGGATTATGCTGCCGGAAGCACTTCTGCTATTCTCAAACAATATGGCTATTCATTAGATGATGTATGCTTTGAAATATCTGAAAAACACAAGGTGCCTGACTCATCGGCTGTTTTGCAAACCCTTGCCGCTTACAGATCCCAGGGGTTCAAGATTGCTGTGGATGACTGCGGCGCCGGTTTTTCAGGCTTTCAGCTTTTATATTTTACTGAGCCGGACTATATTAAAATTGACCGTTTTTTTATACAACATATGGAAAATGATCCCATAAAAAGATTAATGGTTTCAACCATCGTTAATATGGCTCACTTCATGGGAAGCCTTGTCATGGCAGAAGGGGTTGAAACCATAGGGGAGTTCAATAGCTGCAGAGCCATGGGATGTGACATGGTTCAAGGATACTTTGTCCAGCGTCCCTGCCTGGAATTAACAAAATTAAAACTCCAGTACATGAACATAGAATGCCTTACAAAAAACGATCTAAGAGATAATTCAGCAAAGGATCAAGGCCTTATCAGAAATAAAATGGAATATATAAAGCCGGTGTCATCAAAGGATAACATCATAGCTATTTTTGATAAATTCAAGGGGGTGGGAAACTCATTTTTTCCGGTGATCAACTGTTATGAAGAACCCATCGGCATTATCCGTGAAAATTCCTTCAAGGATTTCATATTTTCCAAGTTTGGACGCCAGCTCCTTGAAAATCCCGCATTCGGCAAGGATATAAATCGATTCATAACAAGGATTCCCATAGCCGACATCCACTCTTCAGTGGAAAAACTGATAGAACGGTACTCCCAGCTCAACTGCGAAGAGGGTATTCTCATTGTGGACAATCTAAAATACATCGGTTTTATAAGCCCCCAGTCCCTGCTCAAAATAATCAACGAAAAAAAACTGACCATAGCCAGGAATCAGAATCCCCTGACAAAGCTGCCGGGAAATACCCTGATCCACGAATATTTTTCCAGGGCTCTTTCAGATATGGATTTCACCTATTATCTTGTGTATTTTGATTTTGACAACTTTAAACCTTACAATGATACCTATGGATTTAGAAACGGTGACAGGCTGATACAGATGTTTGCTGATATGTTAAAATCAGCGGAACTTCCGGAAAACAGGTTTGCCGGCCATGTGGGAGGAGATGATTTTTTCCTTGGCATCAAAGGGGGGTCCAGAAATGAGGTTCTACGGGAGATGAAAACAATTGCCCGCCAGTTTAAAACCAACGCAGAAAGTTTTTATGACCCGGAAGCATTGAAAAAAGGCTATATTTTTGCAAAAGATAGAGAGGGGATAGAGCGTGAAATTCCTTTAACCACAGTCAGCACAGCCATCTTGGAACTTCCCGCCCGTGTGGAGCGCCTATGCTCCATAGAGGAGGCCGGCAATATTATCTTTAAAATGAAAAAAAAGGCAAAAGCTTCCCCTACAAAATTCTGCCTTGCCGATATTATGTACTATCTCCAGCCCGTTGAAGCTGAAATATTCCATGAATATCCCGTAAATATAAAAAAGCTTTGTGCTGAAAGATAGGAGACAGGAGCGCCCATCCAAGATGCAGGCGGAATAAAAAAGATGCCAAAAAATCCTTGCAAAACATGATCATTTTGTGCATACAATTTCAGCATGACAAGATGGTATGAACCCACAGACACATCTCAATGGCTGAAAAGGATATTCTCAGTCCTGAACCTGACGATTTTTATCCTGGCAGCAACGATTATAATCTCTGAGCTCAGGTTTGACTGGTGCGAAAGCATTATCGGTGCATATTTAGCATCAATCAACAACTTACGGCCGGAAACCGGTGCCGTATGGGAAGCCGGACGCCAGACATCCAGGGCACATACATACCTCAAAAACATAACCGACGGAAGGCAGAACGCAGCCCGGCATGCCCAGGAGGCCTCCTCCTTTGTGGAACTGACGTCCAAAATTCTTCCAGGTCAGTGGGCAGGTATCGATAAAAATCACTTTAAGAGACTCTATCGTGATCTGCCGGATACCATGGCCCGGGAGCTGATCATGCCTGCGGAACTGATATGGATTTTCAGCGGCACGGGCCTGCAGCGGATCTTTTGTGAAGGTAAGGCGACCGGTCTTGATATTTTCTTTCTCAATCCCAACAACCGGGTCATCAAAAAAATAACATTAAAAAAGGCGGACATAGAACGCCTTGAAAAAGATGGAGAAGCCTCCCCGGGTCCCTTGGAAGAAATACCTGGGTTTGAAGGGCGCATATATCCTGCATCGGTATTTTTCAATGCATTGTTACAGCTTCCAAAGGAAATCATTCCAGACCTCATCACCAATACAGACAGGCTGTTAAGCCAGGAAGGAGAAATTATACGTGCGGGCATATGGAATGAGGTGGATGCAGGTTACATCAAGCTTGGGTTTGAATTCAAAAACGATACAAAAACAAGCGTATTATTCATCAAAGGAAGAGAGTGGGCCGTCTGGCGCTTGAGCATGAAGCTCATGGGAGGTGACCGATGAGCCTGTTTGACTTAATTGTCCGTACCACACGTTTTATATTTTACTCTTTGCTGATTTTTGCCGCCCTTGCGGGAATCGTTCTAACCATATTAATCTTTATAACCGCAGAAGATCTTCCAAAGCTCCCGGAACCCCTGAGCCGAATTATCGAAACACCCAAAACCGTCATCTACGCATCCACAGGTGAGACTCTCATCACCCTTGGAGGCAGGGAACCCATACCCCTTTCCAGGGTATCTCCCCATTTTATCAATGCCATCTTGTCCGTGGAAGATCACATGTTCTGGGAACACCACGGCATAAACAAACTAAGAACATTAAAAGCTCTTTACATCACATTGATGAAACCTGGAAAAATTCAAGGTGCTTCCACCATTACCCAGCAGCTTGCAAAGAATCTGTTTTTCAGCTTTGAAAAAACCTATATAAGAAAATTCAAGGAACTCCTTGTGGCCTTTCAGATCGAGCATACCTGCACCAAGGAAGAAATCCTCCATGCCTATGTCAATCAGATTCCATTTGGTGCCGGAGCCCAGGGGGTTGAAAAGGCCGCCCAGGTATTCTTCGGCAAACCCGCAGCTAACCTTACCCTTAGTGAGGCAGCTCTTCTGGCAGGGCTCCCCAAGTCCCCCACCAATTATAACCCCTACCGCCATTATGACAGAGCATTAAAAAGGCGCGATGTGGTTATCCAGTGTATGCTCAATGCCGGATATATTGAGGAAAACGAATTTCATGAAATACTAAAGTCCAGACCAAAGCTCCATGCCGATCGTGCAGATGCCAGAACAGGAAGCTATTTTCTTGATGCCGTAATAGTGGAACTTGTTAAGCGCTATGGAGGGGATGTGGTTTATCATGGAGGCATAAGGGTCACGACCACTATGGATGCAGGTATGCAGGAAACGGCAAAAAAGGCTGTCGCAGATGGACTTGAAAACCTAAAAAACCTCATGGGGCTTGAAAATGATTCCGTTTCTCTACCCCAGGCGGCCCTTGTTGCCGTAGATACCGGATCCGGTGCCGTCAAGGCCATGATTGGAGGCAGGGACTATTATAAAAGCGAGTACAACCGGGCCATCAACAGCAGGCGCCAGCCCGGTTCAGGATTTAAACCCTTTGTTTACTATAGCGCCCTTAAAAGGCTTAACCTCCACGGAGCAACAATAATGATAGACAAACCCGTGGCGATTCCCGTTGTCGGTGCACCTACATGGAGACCTGTTAATTTTGAGAGGGAAACACAAGGCTCCATGATCCTTAAAAATGCCCTGACCCATTCCGTGAATACCATAGCTGCCCAGCTTGTGGAAAAAACCGGCCCGGAAATGGTTATTGACACGGCAAGACTTTGCGGCATTCAAAGCCCCCTGGAGCCGGTTTACTCGGTGGCCCTGGGAACCTCGGATGTAACTACTCTTGAGATGGCATCGGCATATGCTACATTTGCATCAGGGGGTGTAAGACATCCATCGTTTCTAATATGGAGGATAGAGGATGCCTTTGGCAGGGTAATTTATGAACACCTTGTACAGGGTAAAAAGGTGCTGGATCCTGAAACTGCATATCAGGTGGTTGACATGATGAAATCCGTAATTGACATGGGTTCCGGGAAATCCATCCGGGAAATGGGTTTCACAAGACCTGCCGCCGGCAAGACCGGCACCACTGACAGTTTTAAAGACGCATGGTTCACAGGCTTTACTCCCTCTTTATGCACCTCGGTCTGGACGGGATTCGACCGGGACAAAACCCTGAAAACCAGAGGACGCCTGGGCATCACAGGGGGCCGGGGGGCAGCTCCTATCTGGGCCGACTTCATGAAACAGGCCATGGCGGCCCAGCCTCCAAGGGATTTTCCCATACCCGACGGGATTCATTTTGAAGAGGCAGATATTAAAACCGGATGTGCACCAAAATCAACTGGTGCCGGGGAAACCATGTCCATTCCTCTGAAACAGAATCAAAGTCTTTGCAGGGAATTCTTTCAGTGATTATCTTATTAAGACATATTGCCGTCCGCCTATCATTAACCGTTGTCCAGGGAATTCCACTCTCCTTTATCCTGATTTCCCGCTTAAATGGTGTCATTACGGCACCAAACCCACCCCTGGCGGTACTTGGTATTCTTGCTTTATTTTTCATTACCACAGGTTTTTTGATGAACATGGCCGGGAAAATAGCCATCCGCGGATATATCCGGGAGGCAGGCCAGTGGGAAAGGGCAGGATATCCGGAAAAAAGTAAAGAAAAATATTTAAAGGCCATAAATATTTTTGACTCATACCTGTTAGGCCCATGGTCAGGCAGAAAAGCTGCAAGAGAACTCACAGGGGCCATTGCACGATTTTCCCTGGCTTTCTCCAACTGCTCTTCTTCCTTTGAAAAGGCTGCTGCCGTATTTATTAAAACAGCCCCCCATGAAAAAGAGCTGATCTCTTTATGGCTTAAGAAGGTATTTCAAATGGAAAACCCAGGAAGCCTGGAGCATCAGCTACTTACCACCATTGCCGAGTCCCTGAATCCAGATGATGTAAAATTAATACCTCTGATGGCAAAAATATTCATGAAAACCAGAAGAACAGATTTCGCGGCTCAGAAAATATTTACAGCCATCCAGTCAAACCCTGACATCCATGGAAAACTTTATACAGAAGTCAACGCATTTGTTGAAAATCAAAAACAACTCAAAAAAACTATAAATGGGAAGTCCTCCTTCCTGGAAAGACAGCCTCTTCATGATGAAAAAACAAACCGGATATTTAGAAAAACATTCAAAAAAATCGGCGCTGCCATGGCGGCTATACCAGATAGAGCCATCTTTCTTATCATATATATATTTAAAAAACCCCAAAATATTATAAGCTCAACCTTTAAAACCGTCAAAACCAGCCCGGGCATAGGAAAATCCATCAAGTGGGGTATCATATCCATCCTATGCTCAGGATTGATATTACTTATGGCCAATACCTTCATCCACCTGTCCCGCAGCACTAAACCACCCAAAGTCATAGAAAAAAAGATTGAAGTAAAAGCCGAACCAAAACCCTTTACCATCCAGGTGGCAGCCTATCTGAAAAAAAGCCATGCAGATAAATACGTAACCGATCTCAAAGAAAAGGGGCTTGCAGCATATATAACAAGAACACAAGGCGGTGGTAAAACCTGGTATCTCGTTAGGATATCCCAGTTTGACAGCAAAAAAAGCGCTGCTGAATTTGGCCGGGATTTAAAAGCCAAGTCAATTATAGATGATTTCTTTGTGGACAACAACGCAAGGGTACAGGACAAATGATAAAAAATTTGTATTGACAACCCCGGATCAACCCTGTATAGGGTTAAGATAATTTAATAATTTAACATATAGGAAGTAACTGAATGTTTCAGAATTTTGCAGGCATATATTTCTATTTTACCTATTTTTACGGATACCTGCCTGCGCTGTCCTGAACCATTTTTTAATAGAGACATGAAAAGCCGCAGGCCACAAACCTGCGGCTTTTTTGTTTTTTTAAGGCTGGCAGGAAAAATCAAATATCGCGGTTTTCATGTATTCATTGTCTAAGTACCTAAGCAAGATTAATCCGTAAATTTTCCTTACGATGTTATATGATTATTTGTGCTTGGCTACTTATTCAAAAAAAAATAGCTTTTTTAATAATTGATTCATTTTATGAAAGAAAAAGCCAATAATTCAAGGAGAACAAAAACATGAAAAAACAGACCTATGACGTACACGTTGAAGCCTTCCTACCCATGATAACCCCGGATCAGTTCAAAGACGAGTACCCCCTCAGCCCAGCTTCGGAAGAAACCGTGTTATCAGGCAGGGAAGAGATCAAAAATATTCTTTCCGGTAAAGATGAAAGGCTTATGGTAATCACGGGGCCATGCTCGGTACACGATGAAACCGCTGCCACGGAATATGCTGAAAGACTATGCAAGCTGCGGGATAAGGTCAAAGACACCTTTGCCGTTATCATGCGGGTTTACTTTGAAAAACCAAGGACAACCATAGGCTGGAAGGGCCTGATCAACGATCCTGGTATGGACGACAGCCGTAATGTTATGGAGGGCCTGCAGCGGGCGCGCACCCTGCTATTAAATATTACCGCCATGGGACTTCCCACTGCAACGGAACTGCTTGATCCCATTATTCCCCAGTACATTGCCGGCCTGGTCTGCTGGGCAGCCATTGGTGCCAGGACCACAGAGTCCCAGACCCATAGAGAAATGGCCAGCGGCCTTTCCATGCCTGTGGGATTCAAGAACTGCACCGACGGCGCACTTAATACAGCCATCAACTCCATGATAGCGGCAGCCTCTCCCCAGAGTTTCTTAGGCATTGATCCCCACGGCAAGGGATGTATCGTAAAAACCACGGGCAACCCCTACGCCCACATAGTCCTCCGGGGAGGAAAGCGCCCCAACTATGATTCCGTGAGCATCAGGCAGGCCTTGGAGGACCTGCGCAAAAGGAATCTACCCGAGTCCATAATAGTGGACTGCTCCCATGCCAATTCAGGCAAAAAATTTGCCGGGCAAAAAATAGTGTGGGAGGATGTTATCAACCAGTATCTCAACGGAAATAAAGCCATCAAGGGACTCATGCTGGAGAGTAACCTTTGTGAGGGCAATCAGAGCATATCCTGCGGTCCTGAAAACCTGATCTACGGGGTTTCCGTAACAGACGAATGTATCTCATGGGAAACCACGGAAGAACTTATCCTTGAAGCCCATGAAAAAATTTCCGCTATCAGGAAGGTTTAACTTCCCAGTGAGTGTAATTTTCTTCCTAAAAATCCCCTTCCTTAGCTACCTCTATTCTAAAGTAGAGACAAGGCATGCCTTGTCTCTACTTTTTCGTTGATATTGCCGTTTGTATTAACATTGATATTCTCATTGTTATCATATAAAATTACTATTTTTTAAAACCAAGGGACTGATACGCTCATTCTCCCTACAAAAAAAATTATAATATTATCAAGAATCAAACTGTTTTTCTTGACATATATGGATAATCCTAATACAGGTTACATAAAAATTTATTTTTTTGAATTTATCTTTATTATTTAACACCTTGGTAAAAACATGCTTTCTGGTGAATATCTGGTGAGCCTAATAAAGTAATTTTTTATCAACCTCACCTATCATCACCCACCCATCAGCTCACCTGATTAGCAGCTCCGTATGAAGGAATTAATATTAATATGAAAAAAAAAATTTACTATCTAATCCTTGGTATCATGTTTTTTATGACATTTATAAGTGCTGGATGCAAAACTGTAGATGATGATGAAGGAACGGAAATATTAGAGGAAGAGCTTACAGTTTCTGCACAATTATTATCTCCTTTGACCGGTGAGCCGACCAATGTTGCCAGCCAGGGTGAAGAAAGAACCCTTGAAATTGAGGTTAAACTCGGAAACAGGGCCGTTGAAAATAAACTGATCACAGTCAGTACTACTGCGGGCTTATTTATTGAGACTGAAAATGAGCTTCTTTTGAGCGATGAACACGGCAAATCTTCTGTAACCTGGCTGGCAGGAAGTATAACAGGCGCAGGGACCATAACTGTTTCCGTAGACGGCGCTGTAAATACTGCTGAGGTAAACTTTATCATAATTCCCTTTGACAGCTCCGAGAGTTCAGGACAGGCCGACCAGGACAGCTTTTCATTTGGAACTTTTGAAACTTTTTCTGCAGAAGCCTGGCAATATGACGGTGAAACCATTGAGCTTTATGTCATGGTGGCTGACAGATATAACCATCCCGTCGTCGATGGAACAGTTGTGAATTTCTATGCAGAAAGCGGAAGTATCGACACATATTGCTCAACAACCAATGGTGCATGCAATGTTACATGGACATCCCAGGCCCCAAGACCGACAGAACCGCCAGGGAAGGCCGGCCGGGTTACAATAATGGCATCAACAAGGGGAAATGAATCATTTGCAGATGCCAATGATGATTCTTTATTTAATTCAGGTGATATTTTACAGGATCTTACTGAAGCATACCTTGATGCAAATGAAAACGGGGTCTTTGACTGGGGAGAACTATTTCTTGATAACAACGGAGATGGAATCTTTACAGATAAAGACGGCAAGTACAATGGAGTATTATGCGAAGATTTTTCAGTCTGCTCCAAAGAGCTTATTGATGTGCGAAGCTCCCTGGTTCTTATCATGTCAGGAAGCACCGCCTATTTTACTATAAGCCCTTCAAGGATTTCATTAAATCATACCTACACATCAACCACGGTTAATGTAACAATAAACGATGTCAACGGAAACACGATTCCCTATAACTCCAAGGTTACCATCTCTATTCCTGAAGATTTGGTAATTGATAATGTCAAGATACTTCAGGGTGCAGAAGATATATCCCTGGAATCCAGCGGCGGCACTGATGAAGGCGGCAGCACTGATGGAAGCTCCAACGCAATTTCTTTTACGGTGGGCAGTGATGCTGGGAGCTTAGGCCCCCTGAAACTATCTTTTAAACTGTCCATACCTGATGAAATGATTGAAAGCGGAATTGATATTGAAGATTACTTGACAATAGAGGCCACTACTCCAAAGGGTCATGTATCTTCCCGGCAGGTGAACGTAAAAGCTTTTATCCCTGAAGACTTGTATGAAATCGATATTCAGATGTTTTCAACGGCAAATCCCAACCAGGATATTTACAGCATTAACAAAGGGGAAACAGCCATTTTAAGGGCAACCATAACAGACTATTCAAAACCCATAATCCATGAAATGGTAACCTTTTCCGTGTCAAAAGGCTTTTTTGTAGAGATTGAAGATGGAACGGTATTAACCAATGAAAATGGGATAGCTGAAATTTTATGGGAAACAGGAGATACGGCAGGTGCTGGTATCATCACCGTAAAAGCAGGTGAAACAGAGGCAACCAGATTCTTTGAAATAATTCCCGTCATAGATGATGACCCTGAAGAGGATTACGGGCTTGAAATGAGTGTGGATTTGCTGTCCACCCTGACCGGAAGCCCCATTTATACGATAACCCAGGGAGAAGATGCCATTCTCGAAATCAAGGCCTGGCGGGGTGATATACCTGCCGCAAAAGAGCTTATCACCGTTAGCTCAACCATGGGAACCTTTATTGAAACCCAAAACGGAACGGTATTAACCAACGAAAATGGCGAAGTATCTTTGACATGGAGGGCAGGAAATGAGACCGGCGCAGGTTATATAACGGTTTCAGCGGTAAACGAAGACCTGACATTAGAGCCTGCCGTGAAATTTATGGTAATTCCCTTTGATAATTCACAAAGCTCGGCCCAGGCAGACCAGGACAGCTTCAGCTTTGCTATGGATCAAAACGATAACAGAGCCGTCGAAGGGCTTAACTATGATGGAGAAGAAATTAATTTTACCGTCCGTGTAGCAGATCGATATAACCACCCGGTTCCAGAGGGAACCGTCGTGGATTTTTACACGGAAGGAGGAGCCATTACCGAAACAGCTAAAACAAATTCACAAGGGATATGTTCAGCCACATGGAGGTCCCAGGAACCAAGGCCCTATGATGGCAGGGTGACGATCATGGCCGTAACAAAGGGAGATGAAACCTTTCTCGATGCCAATGACGATTCACTATATACCTATGGAATAGACATTCTGAGCACAGATATGCCGGAGGCCTTCCTGGATGCGGATGAGGACGGCATGTATGATCCAGGTGTTGAATTCTTTCTTGATAATAATAATGACGGTCGTTATACATATGCTGATGGCCTGTACAACGGGTCTCTTTGTTATTATGGAAGCAATTGTACAGACAAATTGATTGATATTAGAGGTTCACAGGTCATAGTTATGTCTGGAAGCTTTGCTGACATCACCGTTTTCCCTTTATACAGCATTACATTAGACAAAATATATTATGAAAAAGAGGTTAGTTTAACCGTTCAGGATGAAAATGAAAATACCATGCCCCACGGTACTACGGTGGAAATAACTGCACCAGAAGGCCTGGAGATTAAGAACATCAAGATTTCATCCGGTACCATAAAAGAATTGAATGGTGATTACTCCAATAAAATCACTTTCAACATCGATGATACTTTGGGACATCTGGCCCTTTCCTTTAGTTTATATATACCCGATGAAGGGCGTGAAAATGGTATAAATATCAATGACAACCTTGTTATAAATGTCACAACACCTAAATTGAAACATCTCACGTCTAAATCTATTGCGGTTTATGCATATATCCCAGAACCTGCACAATAAGCATCAGAACTGATTGATTATAAAACTAATTACTGAGATTTGATTTTTTTATGATAATAGCTGGGCATGTTTCATATTACCTCAAAAGTAGTTGACGGTTTTTTCAGAGAATTTCCTAAAATTCAGAGAATGTTTTGAAAAAGTGTCAACCGAGAAATGAAACATACCAATAGCTGAAAGTTTTTTTATTTTATTAAGGAATTCGTGAGTCGTAACTTTTCATTTCCCATACCAGATGAGCTGTATTAAATTTCAATTCAATACTATATGTGGGGTTAATCAAGGGAACTTATGACTGATGAGTAAGGAGAAAAAATGCAACCCAGATTTCTTGTTTTACTAATCAATGTAATTTTTTTTCTCATGAATATTACTATGACATTTGCAAACCTTTCTGATGCTGTAGTAGAAATTCCAGAAAATTCAAGTATATCCGCCGGTTCATTTCACACAGTCGGTATAAAATCCGACCAAAACATCGTGGCTTCCGGGTATAATTTGAGCGGTCAATGCAATGTCTCTTCATGGACCGGCATAAAGCAGGTCTCTGCCGGAGAGCACCATAGTGTGGGTTTAAAAACCGACGGCACCGTCGTGGCCGTTGGAAACAACTTTTATGGCCAGTGCGATGTCTCTTCATGGACTGACATAAAGCAGGTCTCTGCCGGAGACTACCATACCGTGGGTTTAAAAACCGATGGCACCGTCGTGGCTATCGGCTATAATTATGTTGGCCAATGCAATATCTCTTTATGGACTGATATAATACAGATTGATGCCGGAGCCCATCACACGGTGGGGTTAACAAACAACAATACAGTCGTGGCTGCCGGCTATAATTCCAATGGCCAATGCAACATATCTTCATGGGCTGATATAGTACAGATTAATGCCGGAAGTTACCACACGGTGGCTTTAAAAACCGACGGCACCGTCGTGGCTGCCGGCTATAATTCCAATGACCAATGCAATGTCTCTTTATGGGCTGATATAGTCCAGGTTGCTGCTGGAGGCCACCATACAGTGGGATTAACAAACAAAGGCAATGTCATTGCGGTCGGCTATAATTATAACGGGCAATGCAATGTTTCTTCATGGACAAATATAATACAGGTTGATGCCGGAGCCTTCCACACGGTGGGTTTAACAAGCAGAAACAATATAATGGGCGCTGGAGACAACTCTCGGGGCCAATGCGATATTGATAAACTTGAAATAGGTGCGGATATATTATCCAATATGACGGGGGAATCTATTTATGAACTTACCCAGGGAGAAGAGGCTGTTCTTAAAATTACGGCCTGGCGAAACGATGCACCCGCGGTCAATGAACCGGTCACGATCACATCAAGCAGACCAGCTTATGTTCAAATAGAACAAGGCGGCCTGTTACAAGACTGGCCCGTATCAACCGATGAAAACGGTGAGGCCTTTGTGACATGGCAGGCAGGGAATGAAACAGGAGCAGGACAGATAACCATTTCAGCGGAAAACGGCCAATTTATAATGGATCCTGCAGCAGCCTTTATAATTACTCCATTTGGCAGTTCACAGGCATCTGATTATTATACAATCGATATTGAGATGCACTCAACATCAACAACACCCGATAAAGACATTTACACCATAAACAAGGGAGATTCTGCATATTTAATAGCAACCATAACAAAAAATTCAAAACCCGTAGTAAATGAGATGGTCAGCTTTTCCGCTTCCAAAGGCTCATTTATAAACATTGAAGATGGAACTGTCTTAAGCAATGAAGATGGAGTAGCTCAAATTCTATGGGAAACTGGAGATTCGACAGGTGCCGGTATCATAACCGTGGAAGCAGTTGCAACAGAAGAGACAAGGTTTTTTCAAATTCTTCCCATTAATGATGTTCCCGAAGATGATGATTTTGGAATATGTATAGATTTAGTATCTATTTTGACGGGAGAAACCATTTACACCGTCACCCAGGGAGAAGAGGCACTCCTCAATATCAAGCCCTGCCAAAATGCAGCGCCTGCTGTAAATGAACTGCTCACTGTTACTGCCACAACGGGAACCTTTATTGAAAGCCAAAACCACATGGTGTTAACCGATAAAAATGGCGAGGCATCTTTGTCATGGCGGGCTGGGGATGAAACCGGCGCAGGTTATATCACGGTTTCAGGTTCAAACAGCGGACTTACATCAGACCCTGTTTCCTTTGTAGTAATCCCCTTTGACAATTCAAAAAGCTCTGGTCAGGCGGACCAGGACAGCTTCAGTTTTGCCATTGATGACGATGACAATAATAACTCTGCCGTCGAAGGATGGAGGTATGACGGGCTGGAAATCAGCTTTACCGTTCGTGTAGCCGACCGATACAACCATCCTGTTCCCCAAGGAACCGTTGTCGATTTTTATGCGGAAGGAGGTGCCATTATCCCAACCGCCATAACAGATGACAACGGAAAATGCACCGCTATTTGGCGGTCCCAGGAACCAAGGCCCGATGACGGCAGGGTTACTGTTATGGCGGTTACAAAGGGAGATGAAACCTTTCTTGATGGAGATGACGATTCACTGTATACTAATGAGACAGATGATCTCATAACAGATATGCCTGAAGCCTTCCTGGATATTAATGAAAACCTAAAATATGACCCAGGAATTGAACGCTTTCTTGATAATGATAACAACGGGCAATATACAGAAAAAAACGGCATATATAACGGCTCTCTTTGTTATTATGGAAACAATTGTACGGATCAATTGATTGATATTAGAAGTTCACAGGTTATAGTTATGTCCGGCAGTTTTGCTGATATTACCATCGATCCTTTCTCCGCCGACTTAAACACGAGTAATGAAAAAGAAACAATTTCCTTGGAAATTCATGATGAAAATGAAAACACCATGCCCCACAATTCCAAAGTAGAAATCACTGCACCGACGGGACTGGCTCTTAAACGTGTAAAAATTTCAAAAGGCTTGATAAAAGGCTTGACCGGTGAAAAATCCAATAAAATTAGTTTTTACATTGACGATGAATTGGGGGCTCTCAATACTTCCTTTATTTTATACATACCTGATGAAGGGCTTAAAAACGGTGTGGATATCGATGATTATCTCATTGTAGATGTCACAACCCCCAAGGGGAATCTAACTTCCGATGATATCCCGGTTCAGGCATATATTCCACAGCCGGCACAATAATACCATGGATACCGGCATGGGACTAAACAGACAAGTAAAAGTACAAGGCAATAATTAAAGTAACTATATGCAAGGAGCACAAATGAACAAATTTACAATAATAACGCTTATTCTTCTGCCTTTTTTGGCTGCGTGTTCTCACTCCCCGGTCCCGAACTCAAAAACATATGTGAAAAGTGAGCAGCAACTGATGCAGACCGCTCATCACTGGAACCTGTATGCCCAACTGGAAGCGGAAAAAATCGCAGCAACCATTCCTGAAGATGAGATAATTTTCATTGAAATCCAGGATAAAACCAGCCCCTTTGAAAAGGCATTGTACCATTTACTTACAAGCCAGTTGCTTTCAAAAAGAGCAATGCTAGTAATTGATCCTGAGATCAGTTCCATGACCCTTAAATACCATGTCCAGATAATTTCACGCAATAAACAGGGGATTGCCACGGTAGATCTCTCCGATATAGGTGATGGTTTCCAGGGAAGGCAGGGAACCGAGCAAAAAGTTGAAGTGCTGATCACCACCCAGGGGCTTAAAAACAGCCAGATCATCATATCAGATTCCCAGATTTATTATTTTTACCCTGATAATACAAAAAATTACGAAAAACCAAAACCTCTGGCCACCTTTGAAGTAACTGATATTAGATAAGGGAAAGAAATAATGAAAAAAATACAATCAATCACACTTCTAATCTTTTTTATGTTATTGATTTGGGGTTGCACCGCTCCTCAACCTGTCCCATACATCATTCATGAATCCAGCCTTCTTGAAAACAACCAGGCCGCAGGAAAAACCCTTGTAAAGAAGTCCGAGGGAAAACTGGATAAAAACAAGCCCATTATTACAGCCAGTTTCGTTAATCTGGATAAGCTGTCAAGCTCTTCATCATTGGGCAGAATATCATCCCAGCAGGTTGCATCACAGTTCACAGACAGCGGCTATCACGTTGTTGAGATGCTGCTCCGAAAAGATGTATATATTAAACAAGAACAAGGAGAATTTTTACTGTCAAGGGAGTTAAAGGATATAAGCCTCAGGCATGAAGCCCAGGCTGTGCTCGTGGGAACCTATGTGACAGGAGAATATTATATTTATATTACGGCAAAGATGATTGACGCCGTCAACAGCAAAATTATCTCCTCCCATGCCTATAAGATACCCTGTACAAAAGATGCTAAAATATTGGTGGAGCAATAGTCAATTACTTCCGTAGTATTGCTTCAGGTAATTGTAAATCCTCTTAAGATAATCTTTGGTTTCATCAAAAGGGGGAACCCCCCCGTATTTTTCAACCGCGCCAGGCCCTGCATTATAAGCTGCCAGGGCCTTCTCAAGATTATTAAAGCGGTCGATCATTTCACGCAGGTATCCTGCGCCGGCACTGATGTTCTGCACGATATCAAAAGGATCTGTAACCCCGTAATCCTCACAAACACCGGGCATAAGCTGCATCAGTCCTTTGGCGCCCATGGGAGACACCGCCTTGGGATTAAAATTGGACTCCACCTTTATAACGGCCATCAACAAAGCGCTGGGCAGTTGCTTTTGCTGAGCAATGCTGAACAAGCTGGTCAAAATAGAGCTGGCTCCGATATCCTTTTTACCTTTTCCGCCTCCATGGGAATCAATGTCGGGAAGCAGCAATTCATAAGGGGCATTCACTTTCTGGCCTTCTGAGCCGGGGCTGTCCGTCAGATAAACATTTCCATTACCGTCGTGGCAGCTATAAATAGCTGCATCCACAGATCCTGCCATGGAGAACATCATCAGCAAAAAAAACAAATGGATCAGATAATATCTGATCGATAAATCATTCCCGGTGGTCTGTCTCATTAGTTTACCCATAAGAAATCATTCCCGCTGGTCTGTCTCATTAGTCTATCCATAATAATTACCTGATTAGAATACACTGGTTGAAATATAATGCAAAAATATCCAGATCTTTTTTTCTTGCCATTTATTCAAAAAAATAAGAATATTAAAAAATAAGTTAGTGCGCTTTAATTTTAAATGTTTAGTTTTAATTCTTTTCAAAAGAATGTCAATAATTTTTATCGTCAGAGGATCCTGCAGTGTCATTTACGCCTGTGTTTCTCTGCATGCTTTTGCTGGAGGCAAAAAATGAATTTACAAAAATACTTAATTCCCATTGCAATGATACTGATTCTGATTTCCGGATGCGCTTCTGATGAAACAAAAAAAATAAATCATTTACAAAACGGTAATAATTTCTTTGAAAAAGCAGAGTTTAAAAAAGCCGCCATTGAGTTTAAAAATGCTCTTCAGATTGACCCGACATTTTCCGACGGTCATTTCATGATGGGAAAGGTGAAGCTGGCAGAGGGAAATTATCAAGGTGCCTTCAACAGCTTTTTAAAAGCTGAAAACCTGAACCCCGACCACCTGGGTGCCCGGCTTGAACTGGCAAGGATGTTTAGCGGAGCTGGAAAACCAGAAGAATCCCTTGCACGAATTGACTTTATTCTGAAAAAACAACCCAACCATGCTGAAGCAAAAATGATGAAATCCGCCTTTTTAATTACCGGCGGAGATTTTAAAGGAGCTATAGATCATCTTGAAACTTTAAATGACATAAATACACCTCAAAAATATCTCATGCTTGCTGCCGCATACAATGGCTTAAATAAACTGGATAAATCTGAAGATGCTCTCAAAATTGGAATAGAAAAAAATCCATCCTCAGCCGATCTCTATGCCGCTCTTGGACGCCTGTATCTTGCAGAAAACCAGCCTGAACAGGCAAAAGAAATCATAAAAAAAGGTATAAAGGCCGCCCAGCGAAATGAATCCTTATGTACCATGCTCTCAAGGCTTTACATGGGGATGGGGCAAACCCAGATGGCCATCGATACCCTGCGTCAGGCCATTACCCTTATTCCCGATACCGAGGATGCCGGGATAAGGAAAAGCGCTCTAAGTATTCCCCTTGCAGAGATACTTTTCTCAGTAGGGCAAACCAGAGAGGCAGAACAGCTTATTCACCAGGTCATTAACAAATACCCGGAACATCCCCAAGCCCTGTTCATCAACGGTGAAATACTCCTGATCAAGGGAGAGAACGATGCCGCAGTTAAAGCCTTTGAAAAGGTTATAAAGCTTAATCCACGCTTTATGAAGACCCATGGACAACTGGCAACCGCTCTGATCCGGCAAAATGATTTAAAACGTGCTGAGGCCGTCCTGTGGAAGGCCTTAACCATTAATCCCAATTGGCAGGAAATTGCAAGGTTTTATGCCCGTGTACTTGTCATGCAAAAAGATAGTCAAAAAGCTGTGGCTGAATTGGAGAAATTACTTGAAAAGAACCCTTCTGCCCTGGCGGTTCAGATGGAATTAGGAGATCTTTTGCTTGCATTGAATCAAACTGAAAAAGCAGAGGAGCACTACAGGAAAATCATTAAAAGCTCTCAAAAAAATCCCATTGGATATTTTAAACTGAGCCGCCTTTATGCCAAGGAGAAAAAAGAAGCCGAGGCACTGAAGATTCTTGAGGAAGGATATGGCGCCAATCCAGATTCAAAAATTCTTTTTTCTTCACTGGTACAGATTTATGCTATGGATAAAAAGTATGACAAGGCCCTGGAGTTTTGTAAAATATTCAGTGAAAAATATCCCAAGGACCCTTTACCCTATAATTTACAAGGCAAGATACACAGACTGAAAAAATCCTATTCTCTTTCAGGCACAGCCTTTAAAAAGGCAATTTTCCTTGCTCCCCAATGGAAAGAACCCCGCATGAACCTTGCCGGCCTGTATCTGGCCCAAAAGAAGAAAAAAGAAATTATCAAAATATTTGAAGAAGATGTTGAGGCTCATCCTGACAGCCCGGCTGCCCATATATCACTGGCCCATCTTTTTCTTATATTAGGCCAAAAGGAAAACACCATAAAGATTTATGAAAAAGCCCTTGAAACAGGCGTTGATAACTTTGAAATCAAAAACGATTTAGCCTATCTTCTTACGGAAAAACCCAATACCAGTGCAGGACTTGACAGAGCCCTCGGCCTTGCCACTGATGCCTTAAAGCAAAGCCCGGGCAATCCTGCCGTTACAGATACCCTTGGATGGATATACTATAATCAGGGTGATTTTAACCAGGCTGTTGTCTGCTTTGGCAGGGCTCTGGCCGGGAATCCCAAAGACCCTTCCATAAACTATCATATGGGCATGGCCATGTATGAGTTAAAGAAAAACCATCAGGCTGGAAGCTATCTGAGCCGGGCCCTTGCATCAAAGAGGAATTTTTCCGAAAAAAAACATGCTAACGAAATGCTTGAAAAGATTATTGCCTCTATGCCCAAGGATAAAATTTCAGGAGCAGATGCCCTTGAAGCGGAAAGCGTTTTTAAGGAGGATGCCCGACTAAAAGACACGGCAAAGGGAAACGAAGATATTGATGAAGCTTTTGCAGAGGATTTCATGAAGAATATTCTGGAGGACAAAGCTGATTTTTAATGACCATGGGTTTAAGCTAACGATAGGACTCTTTGATTTTTTGTTGGAGCACTATTATCCTCGTGAGTCGTAACTTCTCTTTTTCCATACCAAATGTTCTGTATTATACTTGAATCGAATACTATATGTGGTATTAATTCAGAGAACTTATGACTGACGAGTATTATCGATGATCTCTAAAAAAAAGACATTGACTTCATATGACATCCTGGAAAAAAGGGTATTGTGTTCAGAATAGCCAAGCCTTTTAACTTTTTGGATGTGCAGGGGCAGAATAAAATTCTGCCCCTATTCCATTGCCATGATCGGTCAGTCCATGGCAGTTATATGAAAAAAAGGTTATATAAATGGAAATTAAATGTCATATTATATGTGAAAATAATTTTATTATTTAAGGATGGAATAATATGAAAAATAATAATAAAGCTTTTACCTTACTTGAAATTGCAGTTGTGCTATCCCTTTTAGGAGTTATTGCAGTATTTGCAATTGGAATTTCAAACTCTGTCCAGAATATGACCAAAATGACAGAAACAAAAAAAAGAATGAATCTGATAGCTGAAAAGGCACGGGATTATTACAGGGGACATGAAGATTTGCCGGATCCTATTAATCCAGGTGTCCTTAATCATATTCCCGTCAGCCAAAATGAGTTTGATATGGAACAAAAATACAGAATAGATGGATGGGGGCAGTATTTTTATTACAACAGAGAGCTTAATCAAGGCGCCATAACCTATGATAGGAGCGGTGTCGGCCCCGGAAGTTTCACCTTGCTGGTAATAGGCGCTTTAGAAAGAACACTTATTACGGGAGTAACTGTTGACGGAAAAAATGTTGCCGGGGTTTTGATAAGTGGAGGCCCAAATCAAACCATTGAAGCTGCTACAATAGGCGGTGACCCGGATTTCATAACATCTGGGGATGATATTCTGGAACCTATTGATGTATCCACTGAGGCAAAAGAAATCGTAATGGCTGATTTAAAAAGCCTGCAAAGCAAAGTGAATGCATTTGATGCCATATATGAGGGCATTGACAACAATAACAGCGGAATTGTGGATGAAGATTATGCTTGTGAGCAGGGGCGTTCATCTGTTGGAGGAGCTCACCCCTGGGATCCAGATAACTGGCCTGTATGCCCGCCTAACCCGGATGTCAATGCAACAGCCGTTGACCCTAACGTCGGCACATTCACACTTGATTATATAAAAGCTAATATATATAATTCCGGCTGTGCAATAATTGCAGGAAGGCCCTGGGGAGCAATAACTACCGGATGGGCCCCATGGGATCCATTTGCAAGAAGAAGTGAAATAAGAGATGATTGCGCAAGATATTTTATATACAGCTTATTTTCAATGCCTGTTACAACAATGATTGACCCCTGGTTCAATGGGTATATCTGGGGATGCGGAGACAGTATCTGCGCCCACAAATATTATACATCAGCAGATCCTCACTACCACAAGTTTTTTTCAGCAGGTCCTGACGGCCTGGTAGATACGGATGATGATATAATCCCATAACTGTGTGAATACTATTTATGCAACCAGTCAAAAATAAAAAAGGCGACCTCCATTTTTTCTGCTATTTTTAAGTCAAAAAAATATGAAAGTCGCCTGCAATACTATTTTGCCTTGGCTGCATTTATTCATCTAAAATGCAGCAACATCATAAATTAAATCCTTAGATTTTTTTTCTGCTGGTACCAGCAAATGCAAGAATACCTAATCCTAACAAGCACATAGTGGAAGGCTCTGGAACAGGACCAACGGGGCCGGGGCCAGGGTCATCACCGCCGCCATCAGTATCAATTAGCAAATCATCCATGAGCCAATAGCTTTCTTCGTCTTCGCCACTCGAGAAAAACTGTAATGTATCAACCTCCCACGCGCTTGCAAGGGAAAGATCAGAAAAAGTCCCGTTTGAATTGAGGCTAAGGGTCTGGCTGCCTACTGTTGACGAGCCATTTAAACCGATGACAGTAACTGAACGAGCAGAGTAACCTTGATACTTAGGGGTATCGAGCTGTCCACCAGTTGGAGAATCTGTGCTTACCCAGCTCGCAAAGCTTGCGCCGGAAAAAGAAAAAAGCTCTGTGCTGGTAAAGGCAACTGAATAAGCCCCGCCACCATTATAAACAGCATTCTCATTAGAAGGAAAATCTAAATCAGTTTCCGAGCCCTCAACTGCCAAGCCCTCAAGGTACTCATCATTGTAGAATTGATTATCAAGAACAAAAAACTGATCATCCCATGAAGATCCATTTAATTTAGCCCACGAGAACCCTTGGTAATCATCTGGAACCGGAATATTAACAAGACTAGATGAACTTCCTTGTGCTGAAGTATCAATATCATCGAAATTGATAGTTGCCCACGAGTTTACTGCCATACACAAAAATACAATTAAAACGCTAATAACTTTTTCATAGCTCAAATCTCCTTATGTTTAATTAATTTAACAACCTTCATTTAGCGGTTATTACTTTTTTTCTAAGCAGGACATTTTTCAGGAATGACTTCAAAAAAAAATGAAAACAACTTTTAAAGGATTATGAAGTATCTTTAATTTAAATGTTGTCTTGTCATGGGAAAATAATCCCCCTGTAAGTAATCATTCATTAAAAATAAAGCAAAAAGAATGCCAACACACAAACACCAACAATTAGATTATTTTAGATACAAGTCATCACCTTCAATGTCTAAGCTCAGTGAAGCAAATATTTTGACAAAAGACAAAAGTCCATTATAATGGGAGGTAAAATTTATGAAAAAAACTTGATTTCATGATAATGCCAAGGCTTTACTATTTAAACAATATTAGCGATTTATGCCTTAACTTAAAATAAAATGGCAACCTGCCGGACTCTGTGTTCATAATTTATAAAACTAAAAGCGGTTTAAGAAGGAGTTATGCTTGGACTACAAAAAACACTACGGCTTGGACGAGCCCCCCTTTCGGCTGACTCCGGATCCTGATTTCTTTTTTTCCAGCGCCACTCACCAGGAAGCTCTTGAAACCCTGCTATATTCCATTCACTCAGGCGAGGGGTTTATACAGATTACAGGAAGACCAGGTACCGGCAAATCCATGCTGCTTCGTAAGGTTCTGGATCAATTAAAAGAAACCGTATTGATTGCTCTTATCCTTCACTCCAATATACAGGCAGATGACCTTCTTTACTTTATAATGCAAGATCTGGGAGTTAATGTAAACCATACCGGGACTCCGAAACGCACACATCTCATATCTATTTTTAGAAATTTTCTGCTTAAAAGCATTGCAAACGGCAAACAGATTATCATTATTGTTGATGAAGCACAAAATCTTCCGGATGAAACCCTGGAAGAGCTGAGAATGCTCTCCAATCTTGAGACAGAAAAAAACAAACTGCTTCAGATTATTCTCGTGGGCCAGATAGAACTTGAAGAAAAGATTTCCGCCAACCGCCTGTGCCAACTGGCCCAACGTATAACCATCCGCTACCGGCTTCAGCCTTTGAGTAAATCAGAAACCAAATCCTATATTCTTCACAGAATTGATGTTGCATCAGAAAAAAGCGGCCTTTCTCCCATCTTTTTTCATCCAAGTGTCATAAAAGCCGTTTATAAATATTCTAAGGGGATTCCAAGGCTTATCAATATAGTGTGTGAACGATCTCTTATGGCAGCATGGGTTGACGAGACCAGTAAAATCACAATGAAGCATTTTAAAAAAGCCCTTTTAAGCATTGAAGGGGAAAGATCATACCAAGACCTGGGGAAAACAAAAAAAAGGGTTCCTGCGCTGCTATTGATTTTATTGTTTACCATTAGCATATGGAGTTTTATAAATAAACCCTTATTAATGAAAACGCTCAATGCCGTTAAACATAATACAATGGAAATGCCGATACCAGCCTGGAACATGCTGAAAACCTCTGGCCCTCCTGTTACAGTCATAGAGAAAAAAAGGCCAGTACAACATGCTGAACCCCCAAAAAGTGTAAAAAGAACAAACGAAACTCCTCCTGAACCCATAGAAAACATAAAAAGACCCCATGAAACCAATCCTGAACCCCAAAAAATAGTTTTAGAAAATAAGAAATCATTTATAAGCGAATCTCTTCTGCTCCAGGGTGATGAAGGGCGGGTTATTGTCATTGACAAAGATGATCACAAGCTTACAAGCTACCACAGGCAAAAGGGGAAAATCGCCCAAGATAAGGCATTCAACTTTTTATGGAACTACCCGGCGGGGGTCTATATGGCCGGTATTTCAGGAAAAGGCGACCATTTTTTGTTTAATCCTTCCATTTCATATCTCATGACGGTAAAAATTGAGAATAAAACCTTCTGGAATCTTATCAAATCAAGCAGCAAAAATGCTGTAACTCCTGTGATCGTATTTGACGACACGAAAGGTTTTTATAACACAAACCCAGGTGCTGAAAACTCTGGCGGTAGTCCTTATAATGGGAAAACTTCTGCAAAAGAAGACCTAAAATCTCTAAAAGGCTGCATACAAAGCTGGCTCAATGCCTGGAATGCAAAAGATAGTGAAAGATTAATGAAACATTATGCCAATACTCAATCCATTTACAATATGTCAAGAACCAGTCCCAGGATAATTTCCAAAGAAAAATATTTTTCAAAAAAAGAAGACTCATTTAATAAGATTTCCTATCTAAAAGTACAAATATCAGACCTCATATGTTTAATAGATCCATTGGATGCCCATAAGGCATATGCTGTGTTTCACCAGACCTACAAGTCTGAAACCTATAACGACAGGGGAACAAAAGTACTCTATTTTCACAAACTCATGTCGAATGATATAGATTATGACTGGAAAATTTCAGGAAAACTCTGGGTATTTGACAAAAAATAAAGACAAGGTGATATGATATATGAAAGAAACAAAGGTAGTGTTGGAGATGCAAAACCTCAGCAAAACCTATAAAGGTAAAAAAGGGACTAACTTTCAAGCCCTTGATAAGATTTCCTGTAAAGTTTATTCAGGAGAAATTGTTGGAATTCTGGGCCCCAATGGGGCTGGAAAAACCACCGCGTTAAAAATAATAATGGGTTTTCTTACCCAGGATTCCGGAAAAATTTTTTTCCTTGGCAAAGAACAAAAATTCGCAGAGCCCAGAATTAACACGGGATATTTGCCGGAAAGCTTCAAGGCCAATCCAAATCTAACGGTTTTGGAATATATTCAATTCCATTGTGGGCTTTCCGGTATTTACGGACATGCCGCAAAAGAAGAAAGCCTTGACCTGTTAAGGCAGGTCGGCATGGACGCCTTCTCCCACAGAAGAATCTCAGCCCTTTCCAAGGGAATGGGCCAGAGGGTAGGCTTTGCCCAGGCATTTGTGGGAAATCCAGATATTCTGATTTTAGATGAACCCACATCCGGTCTTGATCCAGTGGGTAGAAGCGAAGTAATTGATTTTCTTATAACCAAAAAAAATGCCGGTAAAACCATCTTTTTCTGCTCCCATATCCTATCTGAAGTTGAACAGATATGTGACCGTATCGGAATTCTTGTCAAAGGAAAGCTGACCAGGATGGAACCACTTGATGCCATGATCCATAATACCAAGGCCAAGAATCTTGAGGAAGTTTTCAAACAGGAGGTCTTATGCGGGCAATTATAAATATCGCAGCCAGCATGCTAAAGGAATCCATCCGCAGCAAGCTTTTCTGGAGCCTGACTGTTTTTTTAATTTTTTTTCTTGGATTTTCTGTCTATATAAGCTTTCTATCCCTTGATACACCGGCCAGATTTATTCTCAATGCCGGAATGGCCGGCTTATCTCTTGTATCCCTTACCGTGACCATATTGTTCGGCCTTTACTCCCTTTACGAGGAAAAAAACAGATGCGAGCTGTATGTCATTTTAAATAGGATTTCAAGGCCTGTTTATCTTATCGGCAGGTTTTCAGGAACCGTCTTAATTCAGGCCATATTTGCTTTTGTTATGGCTTCCGGGATATTCTTTGTGGTCTTGTATATTGACGGTACAAATCACTTTGAAATATTTGCGGCTGCTTTCTGGAGCATACTGGAATTCGGCCTTTTGATGGCAGTGGGGATCTTTTTTTACACCCTTGATATCGGTTTTACATTAAATGCCATGCTTGTTCTTGCCACCTATGTCATTGGCCATTCCACAAGGGAAGCCGTCCTAAGCTTTATCGCCCTTGGGCAATTCGGCAGCAAAATACATCTTTTTATTGTAAAAGTTATCTGTGTTATCCTTCCTGATTTTGATTTTTTTAATTTTCGCCTGGCACTCCTCCATCATGAACCGATACCTGCCTTAAAAATATTTGTTTCAGCCGGGTACGGTTTTTTTTATCTGACTGCAATAATGATTCTTGCCTCGATTATTATGAAAAAAAAGGATATGTAATCCAATGCCTTTTAAAATTTCCATCAAAAAAAATATCCGGGCAGACTACAGTATTTTTTTGGGCATATGCTGCCTTTTACTGGCTTTCATCCTGGGATTCATCAGGCTGCACTTTTATCCCTTTATAGTAAAACCGGAGATAAAAATAGTGGCTGATACCCGCCTTTCAAAATTTATTGCTCTTGATCATGAAGGTTTTTTGGCAGATATGCTTTTCATCCAGGTAAATCTACATTCGGGAAGTTTAATGTGGAAGCCTTTATATATCAATTTCGACAGTAAATGGGCCTATGACATGATGGATGTTATAACAGAACTCGATCCTAAATTTTTTACGGCTTATCTGTTTTCCGCCATGGGACTTGTCCATGCCTTTGATGATGTACGACTTGCAGAGCCAATCCTAAAAAAAGGAATGAAAGAGTTTCCCGATTCATGGGAACTCCCCTTTTGGACAGGATATGGCCATTACAACCATTTAATGGAATACCAAAAAGCTTCAGAATACCTATGGGAAGCTTATAACAAGCCTGAGGCACCTAAGCATTTTCTTGCCATTATGCTCTCAGCCATGCAAAAAGCAGGTAGTTTCGACAGGGCTGCCATCGCCATGAAAGCCTTGATGGACAGGACAGACAAGCAAAATTTAAAAATAATCTATGCTAAAAAAATCCAGCGTTTATTGAATTTGGATTTGATCATGCAATGCGCAGATAAGTATAAAGCAGAAAGAGGCCGTTTCCCTGAAACCATTGAAGAGCTAATCCTCAACGGATACTTGAAACAGATACCCAAAGATCCCTTTGGATCAAAATATGGGTGGAACAGCGACAAAAAATTACCACATATCCTTTAGTTTTACTTTGTTATCGTCAGAAAGGTTTTTGCATAATGTAAGAGCAGTCCCTCCGTACCTTCCCAATGGACAGGCTAAACCCAGGGGGCTGCTCCTACAAAAACAGTCCGAAAGTTGATGGCTTTTTATATGAAAGTTTCCATAAGTGCATGTTTTTTAAAAGATTTTCAACCTTCGTTCTGGCCGGGTAAAAAATATGCTCCGACCATGCCGGTTATAAAAAAATTGTTAATGCTCAGGATAGGAAATCCTTGCGACAAAAATTCCTTTTCTCAACGAATTTTCATCTTCCGGATCAACCCCATTGTACCAAGTAGAATTTGTACCTGTAAATGTGAAATAGAGTATTTTAAAAGAAACGTTCTTATCGGTTACTGAGGCAAGGTATAAAAGTCCTGGATATGTGCTTGGAAGTTCTATATCGTTGTTTTTAGAATCAAATATGGAACTCTTATTAAAAGGATTTATAATACTCTGAACCGTAGGAAAAGACTGTTCAACCCCGTCAAATGCCTCATGTCCTGTATAATGAGATACCAAACCACGGGGCACATCATCAAAAAAGATTCTGCCAGGCTTTCCAATCAAATAATCACCCATGGTCAGGCAATTGCTCTCTTTTTGAGTATGAACCTCGTCCTGGGCCCACATGACGACATAACTTCCAGCCTCGGACGCATTTTGCCTGACAATGCTGAACCTTGATTCCAGATAGGCATGGCGCGCGGCTGGAAAGATAATAATCACCATTATACCAAAAAGGATCACGGTAAAAATTAGTTCCAGAAGAGAGAATGCGCTCTGATCTGAATTTTTTTTTATTTGCATGTCATCGCATAACGAATTGTCTTGTTAACACGTAATGATTATTGTGTAACTTTAATAAATATGGGTTCAAGCGCAGAAGAAAGGCACCAGGGAGCAAATCAAGCGAACATATATTTGAATCTGCTCCCCGGCTTAAGGCATTTTTTGATCAAAAATAGAAATTAAAAAAAATATTACTTCATATTGATAACAATATAAGCAAACGCATTATGGACGAACACGGGCAAAAAAGATACCGTTACGCATTCCCTGCAATGTTGCTGCATCCTGGCCTGAATAAAAAGTCGTGGCCTGGGTTATATCAATAGTAGTACTGTCTGTGCCCTGATATAAAAACGCATAGTAATGCCAGTTATCCGTTGCAGTAACTGTCTCGAGAAAAGAAGCACAACCGATAGCACCCACTACAACATTTCCACCACCTGCAGAGGCTGGATCATTAGGTGGATTAAAAACATCGACGCCGTTAAAAGGATTTCTAATTACTTTTTCAGGGGGCATGTAACCTTGTACAGTGGCTTCCGGTACATTTGCAGTTGCAGCAGCCGGAGGAGCAACCGCACCCGGCAATATCTCTCTACCCAATATTGCCAGCCTTCCTGCCGGAGCGGCGCCAGATCCTGACTCTGACCAGTTAGATCCGGTCTGACTTGCAACCCATTCGCAGTTCCCGCTTGCAAAAACGGCTGTAGCACCAGGGCCAGCTTGATGATCTGATAAAGATGCAAAATACGCATCAACTGTAGCTATGGAAGCAGATTCATTCTGAGCAAGTATCTGATCCTCGGCCCACTCCTGACCAAAAGATGCAAGCTCAGAACAATTCTGACGCACAAGACCATACTTGGCATCAATATTTGCTCTCCATGCCCGGGGCACAATGACCGAAAGCATTAAGCCTATTATAACTACAACAAGAAGCAGCTCAATCAAAGTAAAACCTTTTTCTGAATTGTGTAAAAACATGTTTCCTCCTTTACCTTTAAGTTATAAAAATACAATACGCATCAAATAAACTGCCATGGGCAGCCCAGGATTTTGGACCCGGTTTTGCCCACAACTAATTCTACTTTGTCAGTTTCAATATAATATATTGAATTTATTACAAACAACCAATTGTATTAATATGTATCATTTTCAATAATATCAATAGCTTAAAAGCTAATCCAACAAAGTAGTACTAACGATGAAAGTCATACAGGGTTTGCAAAAGACTTTCCAATAAATGTAATTTCCTATCTTTCCCTTGCAAGAAAGATACCATTACGAAGACCGGCAAGCGTAGCAGTATCCTGTCCGGCATAAAAAACTCCGGCCCCAGAAGGATTCAGCGCCACACCACCAGTATTGTCCGTACCTTGAAAGACAAGGGCATAATAATGCCATCCACTTCCACCACCCTCATCCACGCCGCCGCATGCAATGGCTCCTGTGACGGTATTACCAACAGTAGCAGGGTCATTGGCAGCACTGGTAAAAACATTAACACCGTTAAACGGATTTACGGGAACCTTTGTCAGCGGGATCAAATCCTGAATTGCATTTTCAGGGGGATCATCCGCCCCTGCAACATCCCCATCTCTTCCCAGAATTCCCCGCAACGGAGTCGCGGCATTCCAGTTGGAAGCACCGGAAATATCGGTTCCTGCGATCCATTCGGCATTGGGGAATATTGCAGTACCGGGCACCTGGCCTGCAATGGACCTCATGTATGAATCAAAGCTTGATGTTGACAACTCCTGTTCTTGAGAGATAATACCCTGGTTTGCCCACTCTGTAGCATAGGATACAAGCTCAGCGCACTCCTGCCTTAGAGCACCATATTTAGAATCAATATTTGCCCTGTATGCCCTTGGAGTAATTACGGCCAGCATAAAACCCATGACAACAAGCACAAATAAAAGCTCAATCATCGTAAATCCTGAACTTCGATTAAGTATTTTCATATTACCTCCATAAATATATTGTATGCAATTTATTTAGTTATGCAATTTAGTTAAGGGGCAACGCAAAATCACCTTGTGTCCCTGGATTATTGAAATGAGGTCATAAAATGGTACTTAATACCCTGACGCCATCAATCATTCGGTCTTTTTGCCAATATCTATAAAAAAGCCTGATAAATAAGGCTTTTCAATTGGAACTGGACACTATTCAAAATCAGGTTGAGAACATAATTTTGTTACCGGATCGGCCTGGCCATGAAAATACCATTTCTCAATCCTGATAAATTCCCTTCATCCTGTCCTGCATAAAAAGCACCCGAGCCGGAAGTGCCTATTGAATCAGCCCCCTGGAAAATAAGAGCAAAATAATTATAGCCTGCATCATTAACATAGGCACAACCAACCGCACCGGTCACGGCATTGGCCACGGCAACAGGATTATTATCAGCAATAAATACTGACAGGCCGTTAAAGGGATTAGTCAGTATTTTGTTAAGGGGCATGATTTCCCTGACTCCTGTATTGGGAACAAGTGATACCCCTGAACCGCCCCTGTCTGCAACAGTCTGCAAAGCACCTGGAGGATTAGCTCCCGGCCCCTGCCAGTTGCTGGAATTAGCAGATGCGGCAATCCAGTCCACGGAGCCGTCATCACCAAGTGTTTCCATATAGTTATTTAAGGTACTCACCGAGACTGATGGCTGAATTTCAAGCTCTTTTTCCGCCCATTCATTGGCCCATCCTGCAAGTTCGGTACAGGTCTGGCGAAGTAACTGATACTTGGTTTCAAGAGATGTGCGGTACATCCTCGGCAGAATAAAAGCAATAATTATGCCAATCAAAACAAGAACCACCATTAACTCCATTAACGCAAAGCCTTTTTTTTTCATATAAAAGTTCCCATAAGAGTCGGTTTTTAAAAGACTTTCATTGTTCGATCGCGGCGGTGAGCCGCCATGGGGGTTATACAAAAATCTCTTTAATGGAATGTTCTTAAAAAGGCTTTTATTTTTTAATTGTGAGGGCAAAAAGCCATTTATGTTATATAAAATATATCTCATTTACATCCCTCCTGTGCCCACACCGCTTGAAAGCGTTGATACCATATTATAGATGGGCAGAAGCACTCCCATGATCAAAGCCAGGGCAAGCCCTGCCATGGTTAAAATCAATATCGGCTCGATCATGGCAATGACTGTGGCCATCAGGCGTTCCAGGTTTTCATTATACAGATCCGCAAGATACTCCATTTGTTCTGGAAGGTTACCTGAAGATTCACCCACGGAGATCATTCTGATGACCGTGTTTGGAATTATGGAAAGATGTCTCAATGATTGTGAAAACATCTCACCTTCCATGATTCGGTATCTGCATCCCGCCAACTGCTTCCGCACATCTAAGTTCATGACTGATTGTGACGAGTAATCAAGGCCCCGGAGGATATCAATACCAGAGGATAACATCAATGCAAGGTATCTGAGAAAAAAGGTCATGTGAATCTGAATAAGCACCCGGCTTAGGAAAGGAAATCTGATTTCAATCCAGTCGAGAAGAAACTTTGTTTTTTTATAGCTCCTTAAAAGAAAAAAAGTGATAAAAAAACCGACTACCCCGGTTATTATATACATCCACTGCTCCTGAAGAGTACTTGCAACGGCCATAACAATCTTTGTGATCATGGGAAGTTCGACTTCAAAATCATCAAGCAGGGTAAACAGCGGGGGAAAAACATATATGAGAAAAACAAAGGTCGCTATAATTAAAGCTATAAAAACAAATAGCGGGTAAAGCATAGCTTTTCTGACATTTCTTACAAGATCATCAATTCTCTTGTAATGCCTTGAGATATTAAAAAAAATCTCATTAAGATGACCGGTTTCTTCACCGATCTTGACAAGGTTCAGATAAAGCGGAGAAAAATCAGAACGACGCCTGGCCATTGCCTGATACAAGGTATCGCCGGCAGAAATATTTTCAAGAACGCTTCCCAGGAGAGCTTTAATATATCCTGTGCCGGCATCTTCTCTGAGTTCATCAATCGCCGTCACCAAGGGAACACCTGCCTTGAGCATAACCCCCATATTATTGGACAGTTCAATAAGCTGGGGCCTTGTTATGCCTCCGAACTGAAGGGTGCTAAGAGAATCCATAAGCTCAGAGAGCCCCTTACCCTGCCTGGCTTTGAGCAGGGAAAAACCTGTCTGCTTCAAGCTTGCACGCAACTCACTGACGCTGGCTGCAAACCTGACACCGGTTTTGATCTTGCCCATCTGGTCTACGGCTTTGAAGGAATAATCCGGCATAAGAATTTTGTTTTCCTTTGAAGATGTTTTGGGGCCTATGGTGCCCCTAAACTGTAAGGTTCAACCTTAGTATCCACCCTTTTCCAGGGCCTCCACACGGCAGGGGCAGCCGTTACATTGTAACTCTTATTACTTCCTCAAGGGAGGTTAGCCCCTTGCGCACCTTTTCCATTCCGGAATCCCTCATGGTCACCATACCTTTTTTTGCACAGATTTTATCCAGTGCGGCAGTGGAAGCATTATCAAAAATAGCCTGGCTTAACTCCGGGGTCATTTCAAATATTTCAAATATTGCGGTTCTTCCCCGATAACCGGTGTAATTACACTTTTCACATCCCTTTGGCATGTAAATCTCATGGTTAGGAATATCTTCTTCCGTTATCCCATAAAAATCAAGCTCTGCCCTATCCGGCTGATATGGTTCTTTGCATGATTTGCAAAGTATCCGCAGAAGGCGCTGGGCAATAATCGCTCTCACCGTTGATGGAATATAATAGAGTTCCAGTCCCAGATTACGAAGTCTTGCAACCGTTGCCGAGGCGCTGTTGGTATGAATGGTTGAAAAAACAAGATGGCCTGTCATGGATGCCTGAAAAGCTGCCAGCGCGGTTTCATAATCCCTGATTTCACCAATGAGAAGCACATCCGGATCCAGGCGGAGAAAATGCCTGATCGCCTTTTCAAATGTCAATCCCACCTGTTCACTTAGCTGCACCTGTTTGATCATCGGCATTTCATACTCCACAGGATCCTCGATGGTCAAAATATTTTTTTCAAGAGCGTTGATTTGTTTGAGCATGCTGTAAAGGGTTGTAGTTTTCCCTGAACCTGTGGGTCCTGCTATTAATATAATGCCGTGGGGAATCATTGCCAGTTTTTTAATAGTGGCAACCTCTTCCTCATTAAATCCAAGACTCTCTATATTTAATGCAATGTTTCCCTTATCAAGGAATCGTAATGAGAGGAATTCTCCTTTTATGGAAGGAGAGGTTGCTGTACGAATATCAACGGTTCTATCCATGAACTGAAAATCCATGCTTCCATCCTGGGGAAGGCGCTGTTCGGCAATATTCAGGCCGGAAAGAATTTTAACCCGGGTAATCAAAGGAGAATGAAGCTCAATGGGAAGAATGCTGTCACTTTGAAGAACACCATCCACGCGGTAGCTTACCCGTATGGTTTTTTGCTCCGGTGTAATGTGCATATCAGTGGCTGATTGCCTCAAGCCCTTTGCTATGTACATGTCAATAAGTTTGCCGATGGGAGCATTGGTCTCATCAACGTCTATACCCATGCTTCCCATGGCAGCGGCAATATTTGTGTCGATCTCTTCATCTATTGTTTCCGCCATACTATAATGCAGCTCAATGGCTTTCAAGATGTCCTGCTTGTCTGAGGTGTATGCTTCTACGGTTAAGCCTGTTTCCCGGCTTATGGTATCAATGGCTCTAACATCATAGGGATTATCCATTGCCACATACAAAAGGTCGTCTTCAAGCTTAAAGGGCATTAATAAAAAACGCTTGGCAACAGCACCATCTATTCTCTGGACGGCATTAGGATCAATCAAGGCCTGTTCTAAATCCACATAGGGAATATCAGAGCTGAAGGCAACAATCCTTGTGATGGCCTTTTCCGTTACAATTCCAAACCTAACAAGAACTTCCCCTAACAGTTCCCTTGTACGTTTTTGCTCTTGAAGGGCCAGCTTCAACTGCTGCTCGTTGATCATTCCTTCTCTTATTAATACATTACCTAACAAAGGCATAGATTATATATCCTTTTTTCTTCTATTTTGAAGCACCATGTTGATGATGAGGGGAGAGTTTCCAGGATATTCCAGCAAAGAATCGCCCATGTATTCATTAATACGTACCACCCTGGGTTCATATTTTCCAGGAGAATCGGAAAAACCGATCCATAGGTCATTATATCGATCCGGCTCAAACATTAACATATAGCGGCCTGAAGCATCCACATTAACCATGTATTGACGCATGGAGGAATCAATGCTCTCTTTGGTATTACCAATTGGGGCAAGCCTTCTTTTAATGAGGTAAACCCGGCACTGTGTAACTGGAGAGCCGGATTGATCATGAACCGTTCCAGTTACATAATATTGTTTTTCGTGGAGCATATTGGAAGGATTTGCGATTCCTGATGCACATCCACTCAAGATGACAACCAGACTGATACCCACAGACAGCCTGCAGAACATGTAACTTAATTGATTAAATATCATTATTGCCTCAAAATAGAATTAACGTCTTTTGCGCTTATTTATTTTTAGCAAGCCTGTCTTGAAGCAATCTCATTCGATTCATTATTTTCATGGTAAAATTTTGAGATTTGGAAACTTCTTTTGTATCAAGGCTTTTACGGTAATATTGGAGCGCGTGTTGATATTTTTTTTCTTTTTCCAGGATATGAGCCGCGGAAAGAAGCGCCCTTGCATTGTCCTGATCATTGACAAGTATGTGTTCATAATATTTCAATGCCTGTTCCATGCGATTTTGAATCTCATTCAAATATGCAAGATTAACAAGCACTGTAATATTATTTTTATCACCTTCAAAGGCATTGAGCAACATTTTTTCAGCCTTTTCATAGTCACCCTTTTTCAAGAAAAAGATACCCATATTAACATTGGCATCAATATTTTGTGGTTCCTTTTCCAAAAGCATGTCAAGAATCATCTTGGCCTTGTCATCCTCACCATTCTCAATATAAAGTGCGGCAAGATTGACAAGGGCCTTTGAAAATTCAGGATTTTGCGCTATGGTTTTTTTATAATATCGAAAGGCATTACTTCTGTCACCTGCCTTGTGCGCAGACAAAGCAAGATTGAAATAGGCTTTGTAATCCGCTTGAGGAGCTGATGGTTCCGGTTTTGAAGAATCATTTTCGGTTATACCGTCAGAGTTTTTTCCTGGGGAAGCGCTGCTGTTAAGGGATGATTCTGCTTTAAAGAGAGTTTCCATGGACCTTGTCTGAAAAATATCAAAACTCTTTGAAAATTCCGGTATGGCAGTTGAAGTTTTTTCCACGTAAGCTGGAACAGAATCTTGAGCATGCCCATCCGTAACATGCTCAACAGGCCGGAGATCTTGGCTTGATGCTGTCAATATATTTTCTGAACGGGGCTTAGGAGCAGAAGTAGAAGGCTCTTTTGACTGGACAGAAGGTGCATGAGCTGGGCCATGTTCTATATTTTCCTTTTTTACCGTGGTAAGCTTTTGAGATGATGGTATATTATCAAGCTTAGAAGCAGGATTTGCTATAGCTGAAGGAGCAGGCAAGCTTGTGCCTGTAACAAAGACATTATTATTTTGAGATTTTGAAAAGGGAGGCTTGAAGATAAAAAGGGCACACAAAGCAGCCAGTAAAAAGGATAGGGCTATTGAGGATATCTTAATACGACTGATAGTGGAATCCCTTTTTTTCCCTCGAAGAAGCACGGGGGGAATAAGTTCCCTTTGACGTTCTTTAATAAGAGGAGCTGTTTTTTTGAGATACTCGCTGATAAGGCTCATCTATTCATAATCCTTGGGGTCAGCAGAATTACAAGCTCGGTCTTATCCGATTGTTTTGCCTGATTGGCAAACAATGCTTTGCCAATAAACGGAATCTTACTAAATATTGGAACACTGGTACGGTTATCACTTGAGTTATCCTGCATTAATCCTCCCAGGACAACGGTTTCACCATCCCTTGCGCTGATTATGGTGGAGGTGGTTCTTGTGTCCAGAATGGGCACATTCCAGGTCACCCCCTCATAGCTGAAATTCTTTTCACCGACCTGATCTGTTATAACGGGAATGATATGCAGGGTAATAACGCCTGTGCGGCTGATCTGGGGCGTGATACCAAGACTTATGCCGGCCTGGACGGTCACAACAGTCGGCATAGCAGTATTATACCATCTGTTATTTTCATCTTGTTCAAAATCTCCTGGTTCAAAATCAAGATAGGGGATAACCTTTCCAATGGAAATTGTGGCAGACTGGTTATTTATAACATTTAGTCTTGGGGATGAAATGGTGTTTACATCTCCCTGGGTGCTTATAAAATCAATCAGGGCCCCAACGTCAACATCGGCATTTGTATTTTCATTGGAAATTTTAAAATTAAAGGTTCCTGTCCCACTGCTACTGGTTCCAAGGTTCGATTCCAGGGAAAAGGGAAACTCAAGCCTGTCTCCAAGAACAGACCAGTCAACACCGTAGTGATGGGCATGATCCAGTCTAACCTCAATGATTTTGGCCTCGATGAGAACCTGCCTGCTTAAAGATTCCTTCATCCTAAGCAAAAAAGCCTCCACAGTGTCCAGTACATCAGGCCTGTCAAACACAACAATGGTGCCGCTGGCGGAATCAACGGTGGCCCTGCCGATTTCCGAAAGCAGGGGGGTCGCCTCATCTTCATCATCAGTGCTGCTGCTTTGGATATCTTCTTCCGCAGGTTTTAGAATATCTTTGATCTGCTTCCAGATATTCAAGCTCTCCTCGTCTTCAATCTCCACATCAACGGTAAAGGATGCACTGATACCACTTCCTTCACCAGATGAGCCCCCCAGCATATCACCGCCTACCGAAGACGATGGTTTCGAGTAAACAAGGGGATAATCAAAGTGAAAAATTCGCCTTTCAATGGCTTTAACCCTGAGCATGTTCCCGTTGATCTCATAGGAGTATTCAAAGGCATTTAATATCTCTTCCATGGCCTGCCTCAAAGGAAGATTAGTGAACTCCACGGACACCGGTTCAAGAGCATTGATATGTTTTCCAAGAACCAGATTGAGTTCTGCTTCCTTGGCAAGGGCTATTAATACATCGCGTAAAGGGGTGCTCCTGGCGGAAAAGGAGAAAAGTTTTTCATCAAAAGGCATCTCTTCATCCAGGGCAGTCTGATAAGAAGGTTTAAATATAGGAGAAAAATTATCTTCAAGGGCAAGGGACAAATCATTAAATTCTTCATGATCTTTATCCATAAGCATGTCTGGTGGTATATTTTGGGGGAGCCCAGCGGTGTCAGTTGATTTTTCAGAAACTATGGCAGGCTTGGGAAGGGGCGGCTGGGGAATGGAGCAGGAAAAAAAAATCAGAACAGATAATAACCACAAATGTTTGAGTCTCAAAAAACAGGAGAAGCCGCGTCCATTGGTTCCCCGCCCATTTAATTCTTTTGTCGAAGTTAAATTCATATTTACAATACCTAATTTAATTTAAAGGGAAATATCTTCTTTGGGTTTTTGATATTGACTCATAAATTCCTGAACCAAGGCATCGATCTTATTATCCCTGTTCTTTTCCTGGGATTTTCTCTTGGGTATTGCCTGATACGACCTTGAAAGCATTCTATCTCTTAAAATCTTCTTTGACGGCCCTTGATGCTGAAGAGGCTTGTCAAGACCTGGCAACCAGACCATATCTGTCTCATTTTCCCTTGACAGCAAAACATATTGAGATTCAATTTTTTCAACAGTAAAACCAGACACAATGCCTCCTTCAGTTATAAAAACATCATTGATCAGGGCAATTTTACGATTTTCTCTTTCAAGAATCATAGCCAGATTAAAGGAATTGTCAGGCTCAGGCTCAGGAGGGGCAGGAGGAGAAATATTCTTATCAGAAAGGTCAGCCGATTTTTCATCGGGCCATAGAAAAGGATTCCTTTCAACGGCAACCAAAGGCCCAGAACTCTTATCAACATTTTTAACAACTTCTTTAGATTTCCTGTAAGGGTCTGGATCAACAGGAATATCTTTAGGCTGGATAACAGGCGGGGGTAAGGGAGGAACAGGATAGGCTATTTCCGAAGGCAATACCTTTAAATTAAGATATCCAATGCCGCTGATCGAAAGGATAAGGAGGACGATAATACCAACGACTGCTTTCCTGTCCATTATATTCCAAGCTCCTTAATAGCATTCAAGTCCATTTCAAGAAGGCTTGCAGGCAAAAGCAAATCCATAGTTATCTTACCTGTGGTTTTTCCATCTTTTCCCCTTTGGATATCTGCCGAGTTGACTTTAAGAGGATAGACGCGCTGTAATAAAAAGGCTTCTAAAAAAGCCTCGGCATCTGCTGTTTTCACAAATTCAAAACCAACTTGGAAACTACTTTTCTGGAGCGCGACAGGAACCTTTTGGAATACGGGGACGCCCGTAAAAGTGATCTTTGCGTTTGTTTTTTGAAGCAACTCAGGGTTTAAAAAATCGAGAAACTTAACAAGTCCTCTTTCAGAATCGTCAAAGCCGGTATTGAGCCAGGGCAGAAGGCTTTTCACAGTTGTTTGGATCTGCTTATAGGCTCTATTGGCCTGAAGCTTTTGAAAATTTAACCGGCGGATCTGATTTTCATAGGCATTACGGCGTGCATCAACGGCCTTGATGGAATTTTTTTTTACCTTGCAATAAAAAGAAAGATGGGAAATCAACAATATCCCTAAGCTCACAATCAAAATTTTCTTAATCATCAACACCTGCCATGGTTTTTAGATTTAGCAGCATATTAAATTTAAAAAAATTGGAGTGCTCTTCAACATCCTGAGGTATGTATTTCAGGTCTATTACAGGAGAAAAAAACAAAGAGGATTGTATTCTTTTCCCATATTCACGAAACTCTCTAAGACCGTCCTGCCAGGTAGATGCCTGAACTTCTCCCTCAATTGCAACCAGCCATTTATTGGCAGCCTTGGGATTTCGGGCAATCTTCATTGAATCTAATACGATTGTTTTCGGAGTAAGGGCGCCAAGGTCACTGACAATCTTATTCCAGGACGGGTTATCATTAAATGTCAGGTCGTAAAAATCTTTCCAGCCCTGAAAAGGCCGCCATTTACCGTTTCTTTTTTCCAGGTTATCCACATCATTCCAGATTATTTGATGCTCCCTTACTTTAGCCAAAAGATTGCTGTTTGCTGCGGCCATCTGTCTATTCAGTGAAATTACCCACAAAGAAAGCCCTCCAATGCAAATCATAAGCAATATGCAAAGAGGATAATATACCTTGTTGATCTTTTTTTCGGTTAATACCTGCCGGGGGAAAAATATAAAATTTTCAGGGGGAAAAATACTGCATAAAACATGTAGATTTTCAGTCAACTCCCCTTCAGCATAACCTTTAAAAGGAATGCCAGGCAGATCAAACCGGCATTCCATTTCATCAGGAGATAAAGGATAAGCGGCAAAAATGCTGCTCAACTCCCTATGGCCAAACAGATGCAGCCTTTGAGGTTCAGGCTCCCTGAAAGAGCGTTTAAAAAAATTTATGGTAAGAGCAATTTCTTTATTAATTTTAGAAGAAATTACCGCCATATCATTGGGCTTTGTAAAATCCAGAGTGGATGTTATAAAAGGAAAAGTTCTGGTCACCTTTATATCGCCTCGTGGAGAGGCAATAATAATTGTGGACTGTAAAGGTCCGATCCATGTAACAATGAAATCACTATCTGTACTGTCAAAAAGGGCGGTTGCATTGGCAAGACAGGATGGAAATGAGCTAATTCCCTTTATTTTCTTGGCATAAACTTTGAAGATATCCCAGATTGCCTGGATATCTCTATCATAAACGGCAATATAGGCAACCCTTGTCTGCTCCTGGAGGTCGACCTGAACATCCTCAATTTTACTATGCTTTACGTGGATATCATCCTGGGTATTCAAGCGGTCAAGAGCATCCTGATACAAGAGGGCAGTCAGATTTCTTTTGTCTAATTTTTGAAAAAGCTCACATACATAAAAAGCCGACATAAATGTATCGTTGATATATATTTCTTCAGAACTTCGGCAGGCTTCTCTCAAGGCGTTATCAGAGGAGAGATCAATTAATTGTCCGGCAAAACAGGCTGATGCTGCTTTTTCTACAACAATACCTTTAATCTGATCCTGGTCTATGGTAACGGACAATATTTTTTTTGCCACAACAACCTCATCTTTAGAGTTCGATATATGAGTCAGTTGATTTTAGTCTCTTTATCAGGAACTTTGGCACAATAAAATTCTTATCTCCTGGAAGCTACCAAAAAACATATTAACGGTAAAAAATAAAAGAGGTAAAGGCTTAATCGGCAATAACTATGAATACCCATAAATCACAGATATAAAATTCATTATAGCAACGATTTCTACTTTGTTATCTTTATTTACAAAAATATGAATGGCCTCTCATTATACTGTCTGCTGCTGTAACTTGAGCTTTTGATAGTTTATAATGTCCTCGTTATCAAAGGAAAAAATTTTCCTAAAAAGCTCAGTTTATACCGGTGTTCAGTATACAGTGGCCTTTATGAAATTTTCAAGCATCCTTACATATTGCTTCAAAAATAGGGCATCTTTCATATTGTATTAAAAGTAGTTTACACTTTTTTAAAGTAAGTTCCCCAAAATGGACAAATTGATTCAAAAAGTGTAAATTGGGAAATGAAGGATGCCAAAGTCCTGCTAACTTTTGGAACCTAACAAAATAGAATTATTTTGTTGGTTATATATATAGCTATTGATTATTTGTCAAGTATTAGATACTTGCTTATCTGACGTAGCAAAACATATTTAGGAATTCACATCAGACAAAAATTTTGATAACAAACCATTTATTTAAAAAAGCAAACAATGAATCATTTAAAAACCAAAATCATATTTTTGTTTTTCATATTTCCCCTTTTGTTGATGGGCATTGTTCTGCCCCTATGGTTGGTTGCAGTAGCCTTGGAGTCCACGCCTCTTATCACCCATAAAAAGGCATTGGGCCAAGAGGATATCGGGAGAATTAAAAGCTATATACAACAACATGATCCTCGAAAACTAAAAAATGGTGACATTAAAAGCTTACCTATAAGCGAACGCCAATTAAATCTGTTGGTAGATTACGCCCTGCTGCCATATAAGGACAAGATTCAATACCAGGCCAGCCTTCATGCTGATTTTGCAACAGCTTTTTTTACGATCACCCTGCCGGAAAACCCCATTGGAAAATATTTGAATATAATCGTAAAAGTGGCTCCTGAAGAAGAATATTTGAAATTTGAGACTATCCAAATCGGAAGCCTGGCAATGCCGGGCCGGCTTTTTAATATAGTTGGCTCATTCATAATAGGGCAAGCTCAACGCCATCCAGATTTAATGCCCTTCCTGGATGCCATTGAGTCCATCGAAAAAATCATGCTAAAAAAAGATCAAATAGTACTGTTATTTAAATGGGACAAGAATTTGGCAGGACGACTTAAAGACAAGGCAAGAAAAATGGTCATCTCCGATTCAGACAGGAATCGAATGGCCCAATATTACCGTATGATTGCATCCTTATCACACGAAACGACAAGAGATAAGGCCTCCATGGCGACTTTTCTCAAACCGCTCTTCGCCCTTGCCCTGGAACGGAGTCAAAGAAACGGGGATCATGTAGAGGAAAACCGGGCATTGATTTTAAGCCTGACCTTTTTCAGCTTGAGTCGATCACCACAGGAATGGATTGGAAACTTTGAAACAAAAAAATTCAACAAGCCTCGAAAGTTGAGCCTTCTGCTATTTGAAAGGAATGACCTTCCCAAACATTTTTTGGTATCAGCGGCAATTGCATCTACTGCCGACAGCAGCCTATCCAATGTGGTGGGGGTCTTCAAGGAAATGGACGACTCGGCAGGAGGTACGGGATTCAGTTTCGCTGATCTTGCAGCAGACAGAGCAGGTATATGTTTTGCCGAAACAGCGACAGGTTCCAGAAAACAAGCTAAAATACTTCAACAACGAATGAATGATATAAAAAAAGATACTGATTTCATGCCTCGCATCGACGGATTACCAGAAGGAATCATGGAACTGGAATTTAAAAAAAAATTCCATGATCTGGACAACGAAGCCTACAAAATGGTGGAAAAAGAAATCGACCATCGAATCGCCGAGTGCAGCCTATACCGCTGAATTAATTAAAGGGCAGACACGGCGACCTGCCCTTACAGTTTCATATAAACTGCCATGGGCAGCCCAGGGTTTTGACCCGGGTCTGCCCACAACGAACCATGAAAGTCATCCGCCGTTTACGGAGACTTTCATATAAACCGGCATGGCCGGAACATATTTTTTAACCGGCCACAACGAAGATTGAAAGTCTTTAAAAAACAATCCCTTACAGAGACTTTCATATAAACCGGCATGGCCGGAGCATATTTTTACCCGGCCACAACGAAGATTGAAAGTCTTTAAAAAACAATTCTTTACGGAGACTTTCATATAAACCGGCATGGCCGGAGCATATTTTTTACCCGGCCACAACGAAGATTGAAAGTCTTTAAAAAACAATTCTTTACGGAGACTTTCATATAAAATTAAAGGGAAAATGATAGTAAAATGAAGATACTGCTGACCAATGATGATGGATATCTGGCACCGGGGATAAGGAGTTTGTATGAAAAACTTCGACACACCCATGAGGTGGTTCTTGTGGCACCGAGCATTGAGAGGAGTGCCGTGGGGCACGCTCTTACTTTTAATGAGCCCTTGAGGGTTGAACATGTTCAGGTTAATGGACAAGACATGGGCTATGCCGTGAGCGGCAACCCTGCGGACTGTGTCAAGCTTGCCCTGTTCGATATTTGCGCCACATTACCGGATCTGGTAATCTCAGGCATCAATGCAGGCTCCAACACCGGGGTAAACATTCATTATTCAGGAACCGTAGGTGCAGCAAGAGAGGCGGCCCTGAACGGAATTCCCAGTATTGCTGTTTCCATTGCATATGGAAAACTGATGGACTTTCAAGGCATGGCCTCCTACATGGAGATGGTAGTTGACCGGGTGCATGCTTTGGGACTTCCAAAGGGAACTTTTCTCAATATCAACGGCCCGGCAGTTTCATTTCAAGAAGTCAAAGGGGCTAAAATCACCCGGCAATCCATGGAAAATATTTCAAAACAATTTGAAAAGCGAAAAGACCCCAGAAAAAAATTCTATTATTGGTATAGCCGCATGCCCCCCATAAGTCTTGATTCAGAAACCGATGATGCTGCAATTATGGATCAGTATATTTCCATTACGCCAATTAAGTGTGATATTACAAATTACAAACTCTTAGATGAGCTAAGTAGCGAATTTATTAGTTCAAAAATGATTGTAAGGCACAATGAATCTCTCTCCTAAAAAACACAGAATAAAAGCAGTATAACCATTATCTTTATAATGACTAAACACTTTACATATTCCCATAAATAAAGTAATTTTAATTCATAAAAATATTCTGACAATCTTTTTAACGTAATTCTCAAAATGGTATATTTATCAACAACTTTATGTCATTTTGATGCTTTGAAAAAAATTACTGTTTGTCTGCCGGAAAATAGCTTAGGCTCAATCACAGGAAAAGAAAATGACTGAATCTTTTTTTGAACAGCAGCATGGGTATTATATTGAAGACATTTGTGTTGGTATGAGTGCTTTGTTTGCAAAAACCATTACAGAGGCCGATGTAATAATGTTTTCTGCCATCTCAGGCGATAATAATCCGCTGCATTTGAATGAGGAGTTTGCATATCAGACCCGTTTCAAAACCCGTATTATACAAGGAATGCTGACTACAAGCCTCTGGTCAACCTTGGTTGGAACCCGCCTTCCAGGTCCGGGAAGCGCTTATGTAAACCAGGAGATGAAGTTTGTAAAACCCGTTCATATAGGGGATACAATAAATGCAAAAATAACAGTGATAGATATAAATCTTGGCAAACAGCTTGTTTTTTTTGATGCTGAATGCGTAGTAGAACACTCCATTGTAGCCTGTGGTCAGGGCATTGTTTGGGTACCCCGCCGCAAGATATAATATTTATTAGATCAAATTATTTTGGGTTGAATAAAATTAAGGAAGGAATATGTATATTAATGGAAAATGGCTCAATGCGGCTGACAATAAAACTTTTAATGTGACAAATCCTGCAACAGGGGAATTTATCACCTCAGTTCCAGATGCAGATAAAGAGGATATTAAAAAAGCTGTTAATGCAGCAGACAGAGCTTTTAAAACCTGGTCTGCTCAAACCGCCTATCAGCGTTCTTCATTTCTACTCAAAGCCCACAATTTGATGATGGAAAACCTTGAACATATTGCAGCCATAATGACACAGGAACAGGGAAAACCCATCAAGGCAGCCAGGAATGAAGTCAGGTATGGAGCGGATTTTCTTTTATGGTTTGCAGAAGAGGCCAAGCGGATATACGGCAGAACCATCCCTGCCCAACGGCCGGATCAGCGTTTTATCGTTGCCCGCGAGCCAGTGGGTGTTGTGGGTGCCATTACGCCCTGGAACTATCCTGTTTCCATGATTACCAGAAAAGTTGCGCCAGCCCTTGCAGCCGGATGTACCATCGTTCTTAAGCCTGCCGAAGCAACCCCCCTTTGTGCCATTGAAATGTTTAAAATCTTTGAAAAAGCTGGAATACCAGACGGTGTTGTAAATCTGGTCACCTGTAAAGACCCCCGGCCTGTTGGAAAAATATTTATTAATGACAAAAGGATCCGAAAACTTACATTTACAGGTTCAACAGGTGTAGGAAAAATGCTTGCAAGGGGAGCTGCCGATCAAATGAAGCGTATTTCCCTGGAATTAGGAGGCCATGCTCCTTTTATTGTCTGCAAAGATGCAGACCCGGTTCATGCTGCCAAGGGCCTGTCTTTGGTTAAATTTTTAAATACTGGCCAGGCCTGTATCAGCCCCAACCGAATATTTGTGCAAAGAGAAAAGGCAGCTCCATTTCTGGAAGAACTGACAAAACGTGTAGCAAAGATGCGTGCCGGTTCTGGTTCTTCACCAGGTATCAGCATAGGACCCCTTGTCAACGGCACAGCACTGGAAAAAGTTGACGCTCAAGTAAAAGATGCTGTTTCTAAAGGAGCCAAGCTGATCATCGGTGGTCATCGGCTGATGGAGGATGGTCTGGATAAGGGATTTTTCTTTGCCCCCACTATTTTGAGTGATGTTAATCCAAACATGATTATTTACCGTGAGGAAACCTTTGGACCCGTGGCACCTGTCATTTTTTATGATGATGAGAGCCAGCTTCTTGAAATGGCCAATGACACCAATTATGGATTGGCAGCTTATGTTTATACCCGGGATATTTCCAAGGCCTTCAAGATGTTTGAGGGATTAAATTTCGGTATAATAGGGATCAATGATATTAATCCAACTGCGGCTGCTGCACCTTTTGGCGGGATGAAGGAAAGCGGGCTTGGCCGGGAAGGGGCATCTGAAGGCATTGAGGAATATCTTGAAACCAAGTTAGGTGGCTTCTCTATCCAGTAAGTTTACGTCAATAACCCCTGAGCTAAAGACTCAGGGGTTTCCTTGCCGATTTTTTATGAAACTAAAGAACTTATCTAAGTATACGGTCTGTTATAGAGCAATGACACATAATCATTAATAACAAGTTCATCCTCTGAAAACTTTTGGAAATAATTTGAATAAAAATCATAACCATGCGGCTTTCCGCTTACATGGCATTTTAAAGCTTGAAAAAGTGGGCGATTATCTTAATCTGGTGGATAAAAAAATCAGATTGGTATTAAAAACCTACGATCCAGCCCTTAAAACCCGTAAAATTAACCATGCAGACGTTGTTGACCTGTCGGCAACTGCTACACACTTAGTGTTAAGGGAGGTGCATTTTAAAAAATATATTTTTTTTTCAAGGCATATTAAAAAATATGCAGTTCCGTTGGACAATATTTCAAGTGTACAGGTTTTAGACAAATATGGAGAAAGCTTTTGAATTGGAAAAATAAACAGATCCGCCTGATTACTATCACATCAATGCAAAATGTGAAATGGGATGACTGATAAAACTAAATTTAAAATGAGTGACGCCGCTCTGATGCCCGTTCACAGCGTCAAAGCCATGGATGAGACCGGCACCTTAAAAAACGTAAATATTGCAGGCGAACACCCCCTGACCATTAGACTTGATGGACATGAAATTGTTACCCTGATGACCATAGGTGATCATCCTGAGGAGCTGGTGATTGGTTATCTTAGAAATCAGCGCCTGATAGAAAATTTCTCGCAGATAGCCCATGTTATGGTGGACTGGGTACATGAAAAAGCTGAGGTAAAAACTGTTGAAGGGCAAGATACCCATGACATAAAAAAAAAGCTGTCCGGTAAGATTGTGACAAGCGGGTGCGGCCAGGGAACTCTTTTTAGCTGCAGCATGGAAAGCCTTTATGATGTGGAAATGCCCAATTTACAGATTAAACAGTCTCAAATTTATCAGCTTTTAAAAAATCTTGCAAAAAAAAATCATATTTACCGCCAGGCAGGTGCCGTCCATGCCTGTGCCCTATGCTTTGAAACCAGGGTGCTTATTTTTATTGAAGACGTGGGCCGGCATAATGCAACCGATGCAATTTCAGGCAGAATGTGGATCAACGATATATCCGGCAGTGATAAAATTTTGTATACCACGGGTCGTATAACTTCAGAGATTGTCATCAAGGGAGCCAGAATGGGGATACCTGCCATACTTTCAAGATCAGGGATTACCCATATGGCCCTGGAGCTTGCAAGGGATCTGAAAATGACCATTATTGGCCGGGCAAAGAACAAACGTTTTCTGGTTTACCATGGGTATGAGAATGTTTTAATTTAAACGTTTTTATATGAAAGTCTCTATAAGTACTTGTTTTTAAAAGACTTTCATTCATCGTTGTGATGACTGTGCCATCATGGGTGTTTATATGAAAGTCTCTATAAGTACTTGTTTTTAAAAGACTTTCATTCATCGTTGTGATGACTGTGCCATCATGGGTGTTTATATGAAAGTCTCCGTAAACGGCGGATGACTTTCATGATTCGTTGTGGGCAGAACCGGATCAAAATCCTGATCTGCCCATGGCAGTTTATATGAAAGTCTCCGTAACGGATTGTTTTTTTAAAGACTTTCAATCTTCGTTGTGGCCGGGTAAAAAATATGCTCCGGCCATGCCGGTTTATATGAAAGTCTCCGTAACAGATTGTTTTTTTAAAGACTTTCAATCTTCGTTGTGGCCGGGTAAAAAATATGCTCCGGCCATGCCGGTTTATATGAATGTGTAAGGACAGAATCTATTTCTGCCCCATTGATAGATACACAATCCATTTGGGGCTGATATGGAATCCGCCCCTACATTCACTATTCGTTGTGAGTCTCTTTTCAAATTCAAAGAATAAAAATAATAGTCTTATTCCAGATAAAACAATGCACCAGGCAAACCGGTACATTTCCAAGTTTATTATCCACAGCATTTCTTATATTTTTTCCCACTCCCGCAGGGACAGGGGGAATTTCTGCCAACCTTGGCACCTGTTCGTTTTACCTGTACAGGTTTCACATGTTGGCCATCAACAAAATACCATTGATCAGCCTCTTTTTTAAATTCTGCACGTTCATGATGCTTCTGAACAACTGTTTTGCTGGTAAAATGGGCAATAAACTCGACAATGCCCTCACTGTCTTCAGGTCCGCCACCTGTAGTCTCTAAAATTTCAAGTTTTTTCCATTCAGTATTTTCAGACCAGTCCCTGGCAGCCTTTGCATCAAAATCAGCTCGATTATCAGGATGAATCGTCGCTTTTAGATAATCAATTTCAGTGTTGACATATGCCGTATATCTTGATCTCATGAGCTGCTCGGCAGTTATGGCAGTCTTCTCTCCTCTTATTACAGGTTCACAACAATGTTCATAGTCTAAGTTAGAACAACAAGGGCAGGCTCTCATTAACGATTCCTTATTTATGCCCAGGGATTTTTTCAGATGAAGCATCAGCAACTGAAAAACATCCCCAATGGCTGGTTATAGTGTTTTTGTCGCTATTGGTCATTCAAGGCCAACCGGTTTAAATTATTTTTATTACCGTTACAGCATTACAGCACTGGGCTCGCACTATTCCAACATACAACCCATTGTACTTTGAGAGTGTTAAAAAACACAATATATTATATTTTTTTGACACTTTAGAACGCTGTGAGCCCAGTACCAGCATTACTTATGCCGACATTACCTTATTTCTTCCGGTCTGCTTTGCCTGGTACATCGCCTTGTCCGCCAACGCCACCAGGGCGTCCTGATTTTTAATTCCAGGTTGATATTGACTGACTCCGGCACTGATGGTCAGCAAAAGGCCCGGGAGCCTCCTTTTAAGCAACCGCCCCATCCTCTCAATTGCTTTTCGAATTCGTTCAGCATAATCTATGGCTTTAGGCAGATCCGTCTGATTGAGAATAACGATAAACTCTTCACCACCGTAGCGCCCCACATGGTCAAACGGCCGAGACAATTTTTTTAGAGTGGTAGAAATCAGCTTTAATATGTTATCACCGGTCTGGTGACCGAACTGGTCATTGAATTTTTTAAAAAAATCCACATCGATCATGACAACGGACAAATTATGGTGTCCGCTTACCGCACTCCTGAAGGATTTTGCTAAAAGTTCATTAATGGCCAAACGGTTCAACAGGCCTGTCAGGGCGTCCTGCCGGGACACAGCTTTGGCCTCGCCGTAGATCCGTGCGTTTTCAAGAGCCATGCCGAGTTCGCCAGCCACGATGCCAATGGATGAAATGACTTCCGGGGGAATAGGGATTCCTGAATTGGCATTATCCATGCCCAAAATACCGATAATTTTGTCGTTGTTACAGACGGGTACAATAACGATATTCTTTGCCCCCAGTTTTACCAGGGCCTGTTTTTCAACATCATTCCTGCCGTATATCAAAACGGGTTCCTTGCTTCTCAAACATTTGACAAATCCTCCGGAATCCATGGTGATAGGAATCTCAATCGATTTGAAGTCCATTGGCTCCGGTGTTGAATCCAGAAAACTGATTACTTTCAGATGCCGTGTCTTTTTGATGACTGTCATCACATACAGCCGGTCTAAATCAAAATCCAAGTTGATGGCTGTAAGTGTCGTGGAGATTATTTTCCCGGACTCCAGGCTGCGGTGGGGCGTTATTATGCTGTTTCTGAATATGGCTTGATCCGTTAATTTCTCCTGTTCCCGGCGATTGTAAAAATAGAGGGTGTTGATATGACACAAATCAAGACTGGCCTTGAGCATATTTTCCCTGAACTGGCTGGCTGAGGGGAAAACAAAGTTGTAGAACCGGGAGTTTTTTTCCATTTCCCGGTCCATCTGGTCAATCACCTTCTTAAAATTGATTTTAGCCGGATCGATGAATTTAAGGACTTGCGGTTGAAGAACAGGTGGACGGATAACATCAAAGGATCCCATGCCCTGGGTCCATGACAAAAAATTGGCCAGGCTTACAATGGCAATGAGATGGGATGTTTTTTGTGAGAGACCCTGATGCCCGAAAGGCCGGTGATGGTATTGGATACTCAGGGTAAGTGTGCCAGGCAGACCCCACAGATCAGAATAATAGGCACCCAGGTCATCGTGTCCCATTCCCATCAAATCCCGTTCTTCAATAATCAGAGGAGCGGAATTCCCGGCAAGGCTATTGACAAAATCATCATAATTAACCCGACCCTGCAAATCAAAAAAAATTTTCCCTAAATCATGAAGAAGCCCGCATAAATAGGCCTCTCCTGGTTTATCGAATCCAGTTTCCACTGCAATACCCTGGCTCAGAGCGGCCACACACAGGCAGTGACGCCAGAAAATAATCCGGTCAAAAACCTTTCGCCTACCAGTCTTGAACATGGTTTCAAATACTGCTGCACCTAATGCCAGGCGTTTCACCTCGTCAAGGCCGAGGAAAACTATGGCTTCGGAAACATCGATTATTCTCTCACGCCGGGCATGAACGGCACGGTTAACCAGATCCATTATTTTTACGGAAATCCCGGGATCGGTTGCAGCAAGCCTGGATAGTTCAGCGACAGAAGTATCTTCATTACTGCACAAATCCAGCAGTTTGGCCATTACTGGTGGAAAGCTGGGGACTTCTATTATATCCAGATTCAGCACCTGTTCAATCTGCGATTTAGAGGGAAGTAATCGTTTGATTTTCATAGGCCTGTCCAAAATATTTTCCAATTAGTCTTAAAAATTCATTAACTTTCTACTGAAAAAGCCTTTAGGGCGGTTTGCATTAATTAATATACCGGATACCATCAATCACATATGAATCTTCATGGTTTCATATTGAGTTGTAGGGTAAAATATTTTCTGCAATTTGTCTAACCTCTAATACTACTTTGTTAAATTATAATTTTTGAGGATGGTTTTAACACCGGCCATTGTAGGGGTACCCCACTGTGGGTAACCTTCACCGGGCAACCACGGTGGGTTATCCTTACATTGTTAAAGAACATTTTTAAAGACAACAAAGTAGAACTAATGTTTAAACATAATATTATAAAAACGAAAGAAAAAACTTTTTATAAAAACAAAAGAGGTCATTCTTCTCAAGAACCCAAAAGCAATGCGAGGGCGAAGATAAAAGCGAATAGTTGCCTTTCTGATACTTTTTCTGAGAGCGACTTCTGAAACATCTATGGGATGATATGGAAGAGTACCTGTGTATGAATTGTATTTATCCCAGCGAATTTGCTCTAAGACAAGCTCACCTCTTTTTAAAAGAATATTAAAATCCGTAGATCCAGGTAAGGGAAGATAGTTTCCAAAATATGCCATATCAATAGGCAAACCAATGGCATATTTAATGGTTTGCTCAATATCATCGATTGTTTCATCTCTATAACCAAGGATGAAAGAACCGTTGACAATAATTCCATATCTCCTTAACAGACTGATACGTTTGCCGATAAGATCCATATCCCAGTTTTTTTTCATATTTCTCAGAGTCTTCTTAGAGCCTGACTCTAAGCCGATAGACACAACATAGGTACCAATGCCTGCCAAACGGGCAACAATTTCTTCGTCTATCCTATCTATACGAATTCCGTTTGGGAAAGAAAAGAAACACTTGATCTTCCTTTTTTCCAACTCATCTGCAAATTCAATAACATGATGCTTGTAGAATGTGAAATTCTCATCTTCGATAATAAACTCTTCATAAGAATATTTATTTTGTAACCATTCAATCTCGTCAACAATACTTTTGGGTTTGCGAAGACGGATTTTTTTTCCTGTAATGAGATGCCCGGCACAGAAGGTACAAGGATAGGGGCAGCCACGGGATGTCAAAATCGGTACAACACGCTTGCTTTTATGAAAGGTTCCATGCTGAATAGGCGGATAGCGTTCCGGCCTCAGCAAATTCCAGGCAGGCGCTCCATAGGCATTGACATCAATATGCTGTTTTTCATTGTACACACATGATTGTGCCTCTCTGTAAACGAGGTTGGGGATTTTATCAATATTAATTTTTCCCGTGGTGTCAAGATGATATTTAACCAAAAGAGGCAGAACTCCCTCGCCTTCTCCAACTATAATATAATCAATTTCAGTATTTGTATTAAGAGTGTATTCAGGTAGTCCACTAACATGGGGTCCCCCTGCTACAATCACAACTTCAGGTAATCGGGCTCTTATATCGGGAAGCAAATCAGTAAATCGGCTGTAATCGACAGAAAAAACCTGGAATCCCACCATTAAAGGATCAAGATCTTCTAATCTTTTCAAGAGAGACTCATCATCAAGCCTCTCAAGCTTACAATCAATAAAAACCGGTTCAATGCCTTTCATCTGACTAAGGACCTTTAGTAGATAACCAATTCCTATAGGAGGAGTGATTATATTTACGTTGGGATTTGCCAGGCGGACAAGCACCACATTAGGTTTGTTAGAGGTCATTTTAACACCCTTTTTATTAGAAATCAGACAATTCCATTGGCCTTGAGCAGATCCATAACCTCTGGAAAATCAATCCCAAGGCGTTTCACCGTTTCAACGGTGGGAATTCCATCTTGTGTCCAGCCCCGGCGTTCATAGACTGCGGTCTTGAGCTTTTCATACTTATCCTCACGTTTCGCCCTGAGAGCCGCTATTTTTTCCTTGATATCCATGCCTGATATATCCATACCGTAATTTTCCGTAAGATCCTTGTCGTAGCGTTCAGTGCGGGACTCATACTCCTCCACGGTAACAGGCCCCACGGAACGATAGGGTATGGCATCATGCTCCCTTGTGCCGTAGCCCATCTTCAAGTTAAAAAGGCGCTGGAAGTTATAAACCACTTCGCTCATGGCAATGAGGTCATCGGGAGAGGATTTGCGGCCGGTTACAGTGGAAAAGAATTCAGCATAAAACCCCCAGTGCTTGACCACCTTGGCAGGCTCCGGGTTTTTCTTGTTGTCTTCTGGAACAACATCGTTCCAGGGAAGCTTACACAGGCCGCACAGCCCGAACCAGGTACGAAACATGGGAAACCAGTGCAGGGCTTCGGCCTTGTTCTCAAAGGTAGGCATAAAATTATGAACCATATCAAGAAAGATCAGCCATGCCTCATCATGCTGGGGTCCCTTGAGCGCCAGGCCGTATCCACCCTGCTGGGCCAGGGATTCCTTGGTCATGTACTCGGAAAACTCAAGGCCCTTGGATTCCATTCCTATGTCCTGCATAAAGGCGGGATCTGCACCAAAATCCCTTGCAAAAACTGCTTTCATTCTCCGGACGCCCTGCCCCACGATGGCACCAAAACCCCTGCCCTCGGCCATCTGATGGAGTATCTCCAATGCGCCGAAACGATTCCCGAAGCTCATTTCCAGGCCGCCGGTATTCTCCTTTGTTATAAGTCCTCTTTCATAACATTCCATGACAAAACCTATTGATGTTCCAACGGATATGGTATCAATGCCGTAGGTATCGCAGTAAAAATTCATCTCCAGGACAAAAAATGGATCAAACACCCCCAGGTTGGAACCGCATCCTGCACAGGTTTCATATTCAGGACCGTCCACGAAAACCTTTTGGCCCCTGTAGGGGCCGGTAAAGGGAACAAAGTCTTTTACGCCGTGGGCACAGGCTACGGAGCATCCCCTCCAGCATCCGTCAAACCCCCTGTCAAAAATCTGCTCAAAATTTTTCTCGCCCAGGTTGTGTCCTTCAGGATGCTGTCCATACTGAAAATTGTTTACCGGCAGGCAGTCATGGTCATTCATGATGGGCACAAGATGGGTGGTTCCCACAAGGGCCATGCGGTTCTGTTTTGGATCAAGGGAGGTAATGCTGTGGGTGTGGGCCCTTAATACCTTTCTTAAACCTTCAGGATCAGCAGGATTATTGGTTTTAAGTGTAATGGATCCCCATCTTGCAACCACGGCCTTGATATTCTTGTGGGCAAACACGGTTCCTATCCCCCCCCTGCCCGCCTGTTTGTACCGGACGATCTTTCGTTTGGCGTCAAACCAGGTAAAGTTGAGGCATCCCATGAGGGTATGCTTTGCCGCGGTTCCTGTGGAAACAACGGATATGTTCACAGGCTTTTCCTTGTCAAACCAGTCTGTCAGCTCCCTTGAAAGTGCATAGGAATCATCGGCAAGACCTGATACCTCAAAAATTTTAACCTTTTCTTCAATGCCGTCTATTAAAATGACGACTTCCTTATCTGACTTTCCTTTCAGCTCAATCACATCAAACCCTGAAAACTTCTTGTAAGGCCCGAAATACCCCCCCACGTTGGAGTCAATGGGGATACCCGTTGCAGGAGATATGGAGGTGACAATGCTCTTGCCGCCTCCGGGGTATCCAGGGGTTCCCCCAAGGGGGCCGGAGGATATACACACGGGATTTTCAGGATCATCCCACTTGGTATCCTTAGTCACTGAATTCCACATGAGCCACAAATCATAGCCCTTGCCGCCTATGAACTTATCTTTAATCTTTTCATCAATGGAGTTAATGGTAATGTCACAGGATGAGACATCTATATGCAGGGACTTGTTGCTATATCCCCTTTCTATTTCCGGGCGCTTGTATTCCAGCACCTTGATTTCTTTTAAATTAATATCTGTCATGTTGTACTCCTTTTTTTATTACTCATCAGTCATAAGTTCTCAGAATTAACAACACATATAGTATTGAATTAAAATTTAATCCGGAACATTTTAATTTGAAAATACCTATGGCGTAACCAACCTGACATTTGGAAAGTAAGTCTTATATCTGGCGACATCTCTAGTAATCAATTCAATTCCGAGCACTGCAGCTTGAGCGCCAATATAAAAATCAGGAAGTGGTGATAACTTGGTTCCTTTATTTTTACGATACTTTAAGAAAGCCTTTCCTGTAAGAAATAATGCTTCTCTTGAAATTTGCAAAAGCTTAAAGCCTGATTTTATCACAGCATATTCCAAGTCCTCAATTCTATCAAAACCAATAGAAATTTCAGTATAAACAATTGGATTAATGTATAATGTTGAGCTTTCAGAGTATCTTTCTAAAGTAGACTCAGACCAATCTGCCCATTTAGGGTCATCAAGAAAAATATCGAGAATAACATTGGAATCGACTAATACTCCGGTCATTTGATCTCACGCGTAAGGGCCATGATTTCATCAGTAGTCATTTTTATCTTTGATATACCTCTAAGATTTTTAAATTTTTGATGTGCCCCCCCCTTTTTTTTTACTAAAAAATAACGACCATTTTCTTCAATAAAATCGATTTCAGTTGATGGTGTAATACCTAATTTTTCACGTATATACTGTGGTATTGTGACTTGACCTTTTACAGTTACTTTCATAATTTTTCTCCAGTAATAAGTATTACTGGTAATGGTAATACTTTTCAATTCGTGTGTCAAAGATTAATTCTGAAATTCAAACGCCAAGCAGGCTACCGCCATAAGCCGGTACAATAATTGTATTACCGGCATGACAATAAGTTTGTTATGGGCATATCCAAATCAAAACGCTGGCCCGCCCAGGGCAGTTATTTCAGTCCTTCTTCACCGCCGAAATCCCGGTACAAAGAGAACTCATCAATCACAATCTTGTCATCTTCTGTTGTTTCTTCGGTTACCATCCTTGCTGTAATCTCACCAAGTCCCGGCCCAAGCATGTAACCCTGACCGCACATTCCTGTTACGTGGAGAAGCCCTTTTACTTCCCGGTTCCAGCTCAGTATGGGACAGCCATCCGGCGTCATGGGGTAAAGTCCCCGCCAAACCCTTCGCACACGGATATTTTTAAGCCGTGGTAAGAGATTCAGCATCCGCACCGCCACTTGGGGAAGAAATACCGAGGTTTCCCGCTTGTCCATCCCCAGGATAGGAGGATCAGGGGTAATGCAGAATATGATATGGCCGTGGGCGTTCTGGTAAAAATAATAGTTCTTTGAGCCGGAAGCGGGTCTCAAGTCCACTAACATGGACTGGAAAAAAGGCTTCACCGGTTCCGTGACCCCGCCTTCATGGGAGTCCGGGAAAACGGGGATATCCACCTTCACCATGCGGCCAAGCTCCCTTGAAAAGGGGCCTGCCGCATCGATGACCATGGGAGCTTCATAGGTATCTTTATCTGTAACCACCAAAAAAGTTGTTTGACCATCTTGTTTCCCCCTATTTTGATTGACGGCCGTTACAGTCTCTTTGAAATAAAAATCCACCTTGCCCGTGGATACCGCTCTTTTAAAAAAGGCACTGGCAGTAATAAGGGGAGAGGCCGAGCCGTCATTGGGAGAAAAGGTAGCTCCTATAAGGCCCTTCCGATTAATACCCGGCACAATATCAGCCACGGTATCAGGATCGACATAATCAATACTAAGCCCATATTTTTTCTGTATAGGCAAAAAGCTTTTTAAAAGCTCTTCTTCTTCCTTTCTATACACGGGGAAAAGATAGCCCCCCCGCAGCCATTCTATATTATCTCCATAGGTTTCTTCCCATGTGGAAAAAATATCAATGGAGCGCATGCAGACAATTATTTTTCCAGGATCTGAATGGGTAGCACGGATGCCGCCGATGGCATGCTTGTTTTCCCCCTGCCCCGGAGATGGCATCTTGTCTATCACGGCCGTTTTTACCCCGAGATCACCGAGAGACATGGCAACAGGCAGGCCTACGGAACCGGCTCCGATGAGAATCACATCACAGGTCTTCATCATTCACCTCCCTTGATGCCGGCCAGGGTGGCAAGGGGAACCTCCACAAAAAGCGGCCTGTCGGTCCTGTCAGTCACCTCTTTTAAATCAATGCCCTCATCCCTGAAAATGGCCAGAACCATGGAACGGCAGGTCTTGGAACCGCAGGAGCCCATACCTGTCCTGTTGAGACCCTTTAGCTGATTTAAGTCCCGCACGCCCTCTCTTATCAGCGATCTTATCTCACCGGCGGTTATACGCTCACACCGGCAGATCACGGCCTCGTCGGGAATAGCGGATGTATCCGGCACATCCAAAGGTTCAAGGAATTTCTTCTGCTCCTTTATGCCGATGGCTCTCTTGGCAACGCCCTTTTCCATTTTAACCTGAACGAAAAGGGTGGCTGGAAACTTTTTCCTGTTTTTCACCACCCGGTGCACAGGATACTCTCCTATTACCTCACCTTTGATATCGGTGACGGTAATTACCCTTCCCTTTTCTACCTTATCCCGCCACAGCTCATAGGGAAGGGTAACAATGGGGAAATCCGCGTCCTTTCGATAATCCACCAGGGTTACGGCAAGTCCGGGACAGATACCGACGCAGTTTAGACACCCCTTGCATTGGCTCACATCCGTTGCATAGGGAAGGCCCGTAATGAGATCGTTCTCGGTTCTGATGATGTTTTCTTTGCATACAGAGGTACATGGATTGCAGGGAATCTCCTGAAAGCAGTGGAAAATCGGCATAGCCCCTTCTTCCGCCTCGGGCAAAACAGCCTTCCTGGGAAAACCGGGCTTTGATTTCAGTACCTCGGCCTTTTTAATCCAATCTTCCGGGATATCACCTTCATAGGCCCCAAGGGCCTTTGCTATGCGAAGGCCTTCAATCTTTCCAGTGAACATGGCGGCAGAGGCTTCTGCGATTTCCCGGGCGTCGCCGGCACAATACACATCCATGCCCCATTCCTTAGCCTTGAGATAAAATTCATTGACAGGAGAAAGGCCCACAGCAATTAGAACCGTATCCACCTCAAAGGTTTTTTCCGTACCAGGCAAAGGCTTCCAGGCATCATCAAGTTTTGCGATGGTCACCGATTCCACGGCATCCTTTCCATTGGCGGAAAACACTGTGTGCCGGGTCAAAACAGGAACCCCCAGGCGTTCAAGCTTATCGGCATGAACCTTATATCCGCCCACCTCGGGCAGTCCTTCAATAACGGCAGCCACCTCAATCCCTGCCTGGATGGCATGATACCCTGCAATGATGCCCACATTGCCGCCCCCGACTATGAGCACCCGGTTCGATGCCTTGACAAGGTCCCGGTTCACAAGGGTCTGAAAGGCCCCTGCACCGTAGACACCAGGCAGGGTATTACCGGGAAAGGCAAGCATCTTTTCCCTGGCTCCCGTGGCGACAAGGAGTTTTTCAGGCCTTATTTTAATATATTTATTTTTTTTTACCACCCCTACGATTTTATCGGAAAATACACCCACCGCAGTGGTTTCGAGCCAGAGAGTCACCGAAGAAAGCTCTTCCAGCTCGCCCTCCAGGATATTTCCTATCTCAAAGCCCCTCGTGCCTGCATGGGAATCTTCCACAGAACCGAAGAACTTGTGGGTCTGGAGCACAAGCTTGCCGCCCAGCCTGTCCTTATCATCAATAACCAGGGTATCAACGCCAAGTTTACCAAGCTCTATGGCGGCGGAAAGACCGGCAGGCCCCCCGCCTATGATCAATACAGATACATCCTCAGTTGAAACCGACTCAAAATCAGGCGGGGCATCATCCTCTGGAAGCCTGGGAATGCCTTCCACACTTTCCACCTTCATTCCAGCTCTCAAGGGGGTCATGCAGGATTTAAGGGGAAGGCCGTCCACAATGACAAGGCACTGGGAGCACTGGCCGTTGGCGCAGAACATGCCCTGGGGGCTTCCATCCCTGGGGTGATGGCCGAATATCTGTATTCCATTGGCAAAAAGGGCAGATGAAATCATCTCGCCCTCCCTGCCCTCCAGAAATTTCCCGTTCCATGAAAAGGTAATGGTTGAATCATCAGGCACTTCAAGAACAGGGTGATGCTTGATTCTTCTGGTTGTCATAATATTTACCTCTATCAAATATTTTGATTTAGGAATTGTATCCCCTTTTAATTTACAGTTTTATTTAATTCTGGCAAGTATAAAAACCAATTTTGAAACGAACCGAAAAAATGGAAAGATTAATTCAGAAAGTGTAAACTAAGAAATAAAGGATGCCAATTTTTTTATTGTTTTTTTGTCCTGGTAGAGTTAGCATAAGATAGTTTGTGGTATTTCCTTAAAACTCAAAAAATAATGCATCAAAGGTTTTGATGTCATGACCGGAAGCATTTTGTAGTCAGGCTGGATCATATTTTGATCAACTGATTTGACTCCCTGCCAGACTCAAAATAATCAAAATAACAACAATGAATTATAGGATCACAACAACAAAAGGAGAATATTAAATGGCAAAGATGACACAAAGAATGCAGGAGCTTTTCAACAAGGTTCCAACAGCGGTACTTTCCACATCAACCCAGGATGGCTCACCCAATGCAGTACCGGTGGGAGCCAAAAAAATCATAGACGATGAAACCATTCTCATATCAGACCAGTTTTTTAACAAAACACTGGCTAATCTAAAAGCCAATCCCCAGGCTGCCGTAACCTTCTGGGAAGGACGCGAAGGATACCAGATAAAGGGAAGCATCACCATTGAAACAAAAGGAAAGCGCTTTGAAGAAACTGCAAAGTGGATAGAGGAAAAAAGTGCTAAGGCAGGCTTTCCCTTAAAATCAAAAGGAGCTGTTATTCTGCACATCGAAGGTATTTATGGAGTATCTCCAGGACCCGGTGCCGGTAAACAACTATCCTGATTGCATTTAGGGAACAGCCTGAAAATAAAATAATTTTCGGGGGGCGGGTATTAAGCCCATTTTAAGACATATTTTCGGGTAAATTATAGTCCCGGTCAAATTACTTGGTGTTAAAATAAAACTTTAAATATAAATCAATCAATCAGTTATATCTAAACAGTTATATCTAAAATTAAGTATCAAGTCATGTGACTTCCACTATAAAAGGGATAAAACCCCTTACCAGTCACAAGAGACAGGGCATAGTGATTTTCAATAATTTTTGATAATACCCGAACATCTGCCAGTTGACTTTTATAAAATATGCGGCCGCCTATAATCTCAACCTTGTGAAGGGATTCATGAAACCCTTTTTGGATGTATTTCAAAAAAGCCTCTTTTATTGTCCACCTGGAAAAAACATCTTGGGAGATATAGGGCCGCATATCTTCAATTTCTCTATCTGTAAAGGCAATCTTCATGAAATTTTCATCGGGAATATTCCTTATCTTTTCAATATCCAGGCCAATATGGCCCGTCTTTATTCCCATTGTCATCCCCATTGCCCCGCCAACAAGGTCTCCTGAATGGCTAAGAGATATACGGATAGATGGAAACTGAGGCAAATAGGGCGCCCCTTGTGCCCCATAGGTTATTTTGACATCTTCCATATCTATTTTTGTATTAAGAAGATCAACAACCATCTGCTTTATCAAGCATCTGCCGGACAGCCATTCCACCTGTTTTTTCAGGGCTTTAAATCCGTTAACCCTCTCAAGATCGGATTTTGACAAAAAATTAAAGTTAAAGTTTTTGGCTTGAAAAAAAATATGCTTCCCGTTTCTGATGGTTTTCAAATTAACACTGGGAATGATTTTTTCAACAAAACCGGATATGGAGCCGTATCTGACTGTAATGCCGGAACCGGTAACAAACTGGTTAAAAAAAAATAAAGGCTTAGGCATCGGAATCATGCTCAAAAATATAACCCACGGATCGCCTGCTTTTAAAATAAACCGGTTTTTTTGGATTTTTTTCAAAATATTTTCTGAATCTCACCATGAAATTATCCACGGTGCGGGTGCTGGTCTCACTGGAATACCCCCATCCCACTTCAAGGAGCTTTCCACGGGAAACCGGGGTGCCCCTGTTGGCTATGAAGACCTTTAAGAGCTTAACCTCTTGATCCGTCAATATTATATTGCCTGCTGCGCAGTCAGCCCGGCAAGTAGTAAAATCAACGAAATTATCTCCAAAACGATAGGAATTACCAGAATAGAATTCATTTTTTTCCGATGAAGGATGTTTTACATACCAGGATTTTTTAGCAAGCAGCCTTTTAACCCTGAGCAGAAATTCTTCCAGATCAAATGGCTTGGCAAGGTAGTCATCCACACCGCATCTAAGGCCCTTGACCTTGTCATCCACACTGCTCTTCGCGGAAAGGATAAGTACTGGTATTTTTTCATCCTCATTTCTGATGGTCCTTAATACGGAAAAACCGTCAATCATGGGAAGCATAATATCAAGAACTATTAGATCAGGTTTCCACTCCCGCCAGGTATCAAGGCCTTGAATGCCGTCATGGGCGATGCTGACATCATAGCCCTGCATGGAAAGGTTCAGTTTAATTCCTTCTGCAATGTGATGTTCATCTTCAATTACCAGGACACGCTCTTTTTCAGCATACTCCATAAATTCCTCCCTCTTATATCCCCCATAGCCTCTTTTGGAATGGTCAATGTAAAAACAGACCCCCTGCCCCTGCCTTCACTTTTAGCCGCAACCTTCCAGCCATGCAGCCTTGCGATACTGAAAACCAGGTACAGACCGAGTCCGCTTCCCTTGACATCGCCGGCCCTTGCCCTCCCGGTCTGATAGAACTTTCTAAAAATTTTCCGGATCTCCTGTTTTTCAATACCTATTCCGTTATCCTCAAATCCTATGAACAGCTTCTGTTTATAGAAACGGAACCATATTGTTATGAAGGGCATGTCTGATTCATTATATTTAACAGCATTGGACAAAATATTCATCAACAGCATCTCAAAGAGCTGAAGGTTTACGGGACAAGGAAATCGCCTGCCGGGATCCTTAACCACAATTTCACACTTTCTGAACATATTTCGATTTTTATCACAGAATCTTCTGATCACAGATACAAGATCCTCACAGGTCAGTTCCGCACCATAGGTTCTGCTCTCGATTCTTGCCAGATTAAGGATACTGTTGATATTTTCAATGAGCCTGTCCACATCCGTCAACATGTATTCACTGTACTTGTGAATATCTTCTGGTTCAAGATTATGTTTTAAAAAGGTTTCAAGATAAATTTTTAAAGAAGTTACAGGGGTTTTAAGTTCATGGGTGAAATTATAGATAAAATTATGTTGAAGGCGAAACAGCCGCACTGTTCTCTGGTAATAAATGAAGGCCAGAAGTATTCCGGCAAGGACAACTGTTATAAGGAGAGTCAGAACAAGAATGGTCATCCCGGTTCTTGAAGGAAATACCTGACCAGGATCAATGTGGAATCTTTTGATTATTATTTCAAGGGCGGCGGTTATCTCCATATACCAGTAAATGGTCAACACAAGGGAGGTTGCCAGAGCAATGATGGAGCAGGCAAAAATAAACACCGGATGGAGATACCACTTTGATGAGGTCTGAAAGAGCATAATCTCTCCTTAATCATACCTCTCGAATCATAAGTTCTCTGAATTACTACCACATATGGTGTTGAATTAGAATTTAAAGCGGCACATAGTGTATAGAAAATGAGAAATTACGACTCAAGGAATCATACAAAAAAAGCCTTGAAAGATGACTTTCAAGGCTTTAATGCAAAATTTATTAGGAGTGGCTCCCCAGCACGGACTTGAACCGCGGACCCAGTGGTTAACAGCCACTTGCTCTGCCGACTGAGCTACTGAGGAGCAAAGACCCTGACGAAAAAAAAACAGATTTCCGTAAAAGACTTGGCGTTTATATACCACCATGGTGTCCCATGTCAAGAAAAAAAATAAAAAAATTGACATTAATGAGCTGCCTATATATTTTAGAGATAGTAGTTCAGTGTTAGATTTTAAAAGATCAGTTAGGAGGTGTGTCATGATTATCAACAACGCATACAGTTCAAATCCATATAACAATATACAGAATACAAATCAAATGCAGAATATTCAGCCTGCCGAAGATACCACACGGCCAGGCAGGCTGAATAAAAACGAGGATATGGCCTCCGAGACGGAGGCGGTTCAGCAATATGGAGTTCCCCCTGCAAATAATCAGGCATTTAAGGTCAATATCACGCCGGAAGCCCTGCAACAAGCCTCTGCTGCCCAGACACCTGGTGTCATGGAAACGCCTGAAACCTCTCAATATGGATATGGGCAGACAGGAATACAAAACACCAGTCAGGCGGTGCAGGCAGGCCAGATTATCAACCTTACAGGATAATCACCACATCCTTGAGCCGATTGACTTGATTCACTAATTTTAAGCTGTTCCAACAAAACAAATATAGAGCTTTGAATAGTAGAGGAGTATAAAAAATGCTGAGTATCATCAACACCACCAATACGACAGCATTAAATCAGATGCGGGTATTAAAAACATCTGATATAAGCATCGCCTCCACATCTACGCAATCTACCCGGGAAAACGCTTCAAACTCTAAAGGGAACGCCTATACCGTAAGCTTAAAATCAAAAACAGCAGAACTAAAACAGCAGTACGATGAAAAACAGAACAAACTTGAAGAGCAGCACGATACCCGCAAGCAAAAACTCGAAAATCAGTTCATACAGAAAAAACAGAAACTGGAGCAGGAGTACAGACAAAAAAACCAGCAGCTTAACTTCAGTGCCTATGCCTGAAAAAAGGATTTAATAAATATGATATTAAAAGAAGGAATTGTGACCGGCGCAGCAGGGACAAAAGCCTGGGTAAAAACCGTTCGTTCAAAAACATGTGAAGCCTGTGAATCAAAAGATTCCTGTGCGGAGAGCAATAAACCGCTGGAAATAACCATTCAGGTAGAAAACTCTCTGAATGCCGGAACCGGGGACAGGGTTATAGTTGGATTCAAGACAGGCCCCCTTATGAAAATCACATTCATGCTGTACGTCTTCCCCATTATCCTTTTAATAGCAGGTGCTGCAACCGGGCAGGCCCTTGCCCCGGGTTTTGGGACAGATCCTTCCCTTACATCCCTGGGAGCCGGCATGTTTTGCTTTTGCCTCTCCTTTGGGGTTATACGATTCATTAACAACTCCCTGGCAAAAAATAACGAGTACAAGCCTTTTCTAATGAGATTTGCAGCCAAGGCAGATTCCACCTGTCAGCCCCAGTAACATAACATGATGATTTAAAAAAGAAATAACCAAAAACAGGTGATTAAAAGCGATTAAAGCTATTTAATCACCTGTTTTTTAAAAAACAACATTTCAATTAATCACCACACCTTTCAACACAAAATCCATTCACAAAACATCTTCTTACTCACACCACTCTAAATATCAATACTAATATTAATAAATTCAACATATTGTATACAATGGCCGGTCTTGACACCAAACAACTTCCCCCTTCCCTGTCCCTGCCTTTTCCAAAACAAAATTTAAAAAAAAAGAATTTTCACTTGAATATTGTCTTGTTCTGAGTTAGTAAGCGTACTGTTTAGCTTATCGTTATAATAATGTTAACAGCTTTACCGCTTAAGGATGAGGGCAAGACAGATGACCTCGAAAAAAGATTTAAAAATCGCTTCACTACTGGCAATCGTACTTTTCATCGCAGGAATGACATGTTATGCGGCCTTTCCGCCACCTGCGCCTGAAGAACCCATTCGCCTGATGTTTCCAAATGCAGCAGGCAAAGTGTTATTCGGGCATACGACGCATATCAATGACTATGACATTTCATGCGAGGATTGTCATCACAACATTGAAGATGATGAAATCTACAATTGTAGCGAATGCCACGAAGCAACCGGTGATGAAGACATGCCGGGAAGAACAGACGCGTTGCACGCCCAGTGCAAAGGCTGCCATGAAGATATGGGAGCCGGCCCTGTGGAGTGTAATTCATGCCATGCACTGTAATCTGAATATCCAGAGAAACAAAACGGATTAAGGTTAACCGCGTGGAACATTATTTCACCAGATAAAGGTTTGTTATGATTAAGAGATCGTTTATCGGATTGACTCAAACAAAGCTCATGTGCGATCTGGTCGAGCCAGGTCCAAAGGAGCCGGAAGCAATTCCCATTCCACCCAGATTGATACTCCAGTTGGACGAACCACTGGACAGCACCAAAATCACTTTGATCAAAACTGGGGACATGGTAAAAAAAGGGGAAAGACTGTGCCTGTATAAAGACAGCACGGAATACATCTCCATACCCACATCCGGCACCATTACATCCATCATTTCATTTGCAGGGGAATTTGGTAACCTTGTTACCCGCTTTACCCTGGAAACGGATCAGAAAGAAGATGCAGACGACGGGTTTGCGCAGGTTTCCCAAACGCCTGACCTTGAATCCGCTGACAAATTTCTGAGATATCTTCCAGGAGCGCCTCCACTGAAAATTCTTTCCAACCCTGCCGGAAAAATCAAAAAAATTGTCATCTCTGGAACAGATGACGATCTGATGTCAACCACAAGGCAGTATATTTTGTCCCGATCCAAAGACGAGATAAAAGACGCTGTTGAGTTGCTTGAAAAGATGACCGGCATCAATGAAATATGTATTGCCATTCCAGAATCCATGTCCAGGCTCTCCGCATTCACTGGGATTAAAACCCTTGAAATTCCAGAGGAATATACAAGCAATCAGCCCAGGATAATCCTGAAAGAACGCCTTGGGATAACGCTTGGTGCCGGAGAATCCCTTGATGAAACAGGCATATGTTTTATATCCATTGAAGCACTCTTGTCCCTTGCAAATGCCTACAAGGCCCAGGCACCTGCCTACGACAAGATCGTCACTGTCATAGGAAAAAATGGACAAAAAGCAAGGGTCAGCGCGGTCATTGGAACCCCGCTTCAGACAATTTTTGATCAACTGGGTTTCAAGACGGAAAACAGAGACAGAATAATCATAGGAGGCCCCCTCAAGGGAGTTGCCGTATACAGCCTTGATCATCCTGTTAAACCTGATACCGATACCATCATCATACAGGACAAGGACGACATCCCCCATGTCTCGGATTATCCCTGCATCAACTGCGGGAAATGTATCAGAATCTGCCCGGCCAATGTTCCGGTCAACCTGCTGGTGCGATATCTTGAGGCAAACCTTTACCAGGAAGCTGAAGACAGCTTTGATCTTAACTCGTGTATTGAATGCGGCCTGTGCAGTTATGTCTGCTCTGCTAAGATCCCGATTTTTCAATACATCAGGCTTGCCAAGCATGAGCTGTTAAGGCTGGAATCTGAAATGGAGGCCGACAATGCTTAAGCAGAACAAATTCACTGTGTCCCATGCTCCTTTCTGGCATGACGGCGACAGTATTAAATGTATGAACTTGCATATTATGCTGGCTACCCTGCCTGCCATACTGTTCGGTATTATGCAGTTTGGAATGCCGGCCCTCGGTGTTATATGCCTTTCCATATCCACTGCCATGGCCTGGGAAGCGCTTTTCAGTTTTATATCCAAAAAACCTATAAATATCCATGACTACAATGCTGCCCTTATCGGCATTATCTTTGGAATGATGCTTCCTGCCACGACACCATGGTGGGTTGTCATCACCGGCACATTTGTGGCCGTTGTTGTGGGACAGCAGGTATTCGGGGGTATCGGAGCTAATCCCTTCAACCCTGCCGTAATCGGTATTACCATTCTCATGGTATCATGGAAGGGCTACTTTGATGCGGATGCGGCCCTCTTGACCTACCAGTTTGACTACACAGCCCTTGCCCCCCTCGGAGCCCTGAGCCATCAAGGTCCGGCCGCCGTTGATCTGTTCTCCCTATCAGATCTTATTATGGGCAAACAGGTAGGAGCCATTGGTTCCACCTTTGGACTGGGTATAATTATTGGTGGTATCTACCTGATTATCAGGGGATACATCAGATGGGAGATTTCCGTATCCTTTATTGCCGGCATTCTTATCACGGCTTTTCTCTTCAACATGTCCGCCCCGGATAAATATGCGGCTCCCATGTTTCATCTTTTCACCGGCTATACCCTTCTTGGCGCATTTTTCCTTGCCACGGAAAGCTCATCCTCCCCCGTTAACTTCATTCCCATGCTTATATACGGGGCAATGGGGGGTATTATGACCATACTTATCAGAAATATCGGTGCCTATCCCGACGGCACGTTTTTCGCTATTCTTCTGATAAACCTTATCAACCCAATCCTCGACAAAATCAGACCAAAAGCTTTGGGAAAGGATGTGAGCAATGCGTGAAATGATTAGCATGGTTGTTGTTCTGACCATCCTGAGCGCCTTTTCAGGCGGCATGCTGGCGGCTGTCAGAACAGGAACAAAAGACAAGATAGAGAACCAGGTGCTGAAATTCCAGAAGGCACCTGCAATCAAAAAAATATTGAGTGATGTTTCCAACGACCCTCTTCAGGATCGCTTCACATTAAAAAATAATGAAACAGATCTCACTTTTTTTGTCGGCAAATATGACGGTGCTCCAAAGGCAGTTACCTTTGAAACAAGTGGAAAAGGCTTTGGAGGAGAAGTTGGTCTCATGGTGGGTATCAACATCGAATCCGATGAAATCATCGGGGTATCTGTAACAACTCACAGTGAAACTCCGGGTATCGGCGCGCGGGCAAAGGATAATCCCGATTTTGTGTCCCAGTTCGCGGGCATGGGCCTTGATAAAACTTTTGCCGTAAAAAATGATGGAGGTGACATAGATGCCATGTCCGGCGCCACCATCACATCCAAGGGCGTATGCGTGGCAGCCGCTGCGGCAAAAGAAATTTACCAGCGCCTTAAACCGGAAATTTTAAAACAAACCGAACAAATGGCCAATTAGGAGATTATAAAAATGGCACAATCCATGGTAAAAGAGTTTACCAAAGGCCTTTGGGCGGAGCTCCCACCATTTCGTCTCGTTCTGGGCCTCTGTCCTACCTTGGCTGTAACCAAATCAGTTGAAAATGGAATAGGAATGGGGATCGCAACTACATTTGTTCTTGTCTGTTCCAATCTCCTCGTATCCCTTTTAAGAAATGTTATTCCTGCCAAGGTTAGAATTGCCTGTTTTATCGTAATTATAGCTACGTTTGTAACTGTTGTAGAGCTGGTAATGCAGGCATATACATATCCACTTTTTCTAACACTGGGAATATTCATCCCCTTGATCGTTGTGAATTGTATTGTTCTTGGCAGGGCAGAAGCTTTTGCCAGTAAGAATGCGCCTCACCTGGCAATCGCCGACGGGCTTGGAATGGGTATCGGCTTTACGCTTTCCCTTGGCGCACTGGGTGCGGTAAGAGAATGCCTGGGCGCAGGTACAATTCTGGGAGCACCGATTTTTGGTTCAAGTTTCCAGCCCTTTACCTTTATGGTTGAAGCGCCGGGTGCCTTTGTATGCCTTGGTCTGTTGCTATGTCTTATGAACCTCATCGGAAAGAAATAAAAAGGAGATAATGCAAAATGGGTGACTATTTCGTTCTTGCCATAAGCTGTATCTTTGTAAACAATATTCTCCTTGCGCAATTTCTTGGAAACTGCCCTTTCCTGGGTACTTCCAAAAAAATGGAGACAGCCACAGGTATGGGAATGGCTGTTGTTTTCGTACTTGTCATGGCAGGTATCATAACATGGATAACAGAAACCTATCTTTTAAAACCCCTTAACCTCGAATTTTTAAGGACTCTCTCATTCATACTTATTATTGCATCCTTAGTGCAGTTTGTGGAGATGTTTTTAAAAAAGAGCATTCCCGCCCTTTATGCCGGGTTGGGTATTTTTCTTCCTTTGATAACAACCAACTGTGCTGTCATGGGTGTATGCCTGATTAATATTAATGAAGAGTACACCTTTCTCCAGTCTGTTGTTTCCTCATTCAGCTATGCGGTGGGATTCGGCCTGGCCCTGGTACTCTTTGCAGGAATCCGTGAAAGAATCAATATAGCCAGAGTCCCAAAACCTCTTCAGGACACTTCCATTGGTCTTGTCACCGCTGGAATTATTGCACTTTCATTTTTTACATTCAAAGGAATGGTTTAAACCTGCCCTGCAGTGGATGCAGCCCGGTGTAATTTATATTTCATCGGGAATTTAACCATGCACTGAAAAACAAACCATGAGGTAATTATGACGGAAGCGCTTTTATTTATGCTGGGCTTAGGCGGGCTATGCGGTATCGTACTCAGCTTTGCATCTAAGATATTTTACGTATATGAAGACCCAAGAATTGCCATGGTTGAAAACAGCCTGGCAGGAGCCAACTGCGGAGGCTGCGGCTATGCCGGTTGCAGTTCTGCGGCAGAAGCTGTTGTAAAAGGAGAGGCTCCACCAAGTGTCTGTGTCATCTCAAGTGCTGAAGGTGTTGCGCAGGTTGCTGCCATAATGGGGCTTGATCCTGGAACAGCGGAGCCTTTGCAGGCCTACAGCATGTGTGACGGAGGTAACAGAGCCTCTAATAAATATCACTATATGGGAGTAAACTCCTGCAAAGCCATGTCAGTTGTTTTTGGAGGCCAGAGGGACTGCCAGGTTGGGTGTCTCGGCCTGGGGGACTGTGTCAAGGCCTGTAACTTCGGAGCACTTAAGATGGGCCCATCTGGTTATCCCGTTGTTGATGAGAACATCTGCGTAGGGTGCGGTGCCTGTAACAAGGCATGCCCCAAGAACATTATTGAAGTCAAAACCATGACGGAAAAACTGCTGAAGTTCAATCAACTTGATGATCCCCTGGCACCCTGTTCCCAGACCTGCCCCGCAGAAATCGATATTCCCCAGTATATAGCACACATCAAAAATGGAGATTATGCTGCGGCAGTGCAGACCATTCGCATGAGAAATCCACTTCTTCTGTCCTGTGGGCGGGTATGTCCCCATCCCTGTGAGAACGACTGCAGAAGAGGCATTGTTGACGAACCGGTTTCCATAAATCAGCTAAAACGGTTTGCAGCAGATTACGAAATGAACTCAGGCTCGAGGCAGCCCATAAAGTGTGCGCCGGATACCGGCAAAAGAGTAGCTGTCATAGGCGCCGGTCCGGCTGGCCTGAGCTGTGCCTACTTTCTGAGAAGAATCGGCCATGAGGTAACCATATTTGAAGCAATGCCGGAACTCGGCGGCATAATTCGTTATGGTATTCCTGAGTACAGGCTTCCCAAAAAAGTCCTTGCCTGGGAAATCGAGGGAATACTGAATCTTGGCATAAAATGCCACACCAACGTAAGACTTGGTGTTGATTTCAGCATTGACTCCCTTGTAACTGCCGGTTATGAGGCCATCTTCATGGGTATTGGAGCCTGGAAAGACTACTCACTTGGTATTCCAGGAGATGAACTTGAAGGATGTTATACGGGCATCGACTTTCTCTCCCGATCCTCAGGAGGAGAAAAATTTGAGCTTGGAAACAAGGCTGCCGTCATAGGTGGTGGAAACACCGCTGTGGACTGCGCCAGAACCATGCTGAGGCTTGGTGTGGAAAAGGTATACATGGTGTACAGGCGAACCAGAAAGGAAATGCCCGCCAACGAGGTTGAAATTGTAGCCTCGGAACATGAGGGTATTGAATTCGTATTTCTTGCCGCACCGTCAAAGGTCGTTGGAAACGACGATGGTAAAGTAACCCACCTTGAGTATCTAAAGATGGAGCTTGGTGAACCAGATGCCAGCGGACGGCGCAGGCCGGTTCCCATTGAAGGCTCTGAAACCCTTCTTGAGGTTGATACCATTGTAACTGCGATTGGACAGGCACCGGATCCGGCCTTTAAGGAAAACGGACCAAAACGCCTTGAAGAACTTGAACTGACAAGATGGAGCACCATTGACAACAATGCTGAAACATTGCAGTCATCGGTTCCCTATATCTTTACCGCTGGTGATTCCGCCACTGGCCCTTCTCTTGTGGTTGATGCCATAGGAGGCGGCAGACGGGCTGCACGTTCCATCGATCTTTACCTGAAGGGGGAAAAGATTGAACCGGTTCCAAATTCGCTCCAGAACAAAAGGATTGAAGAATCTGTCTTCACCGAGGTTCCAGGTGTAAACCCCATAAAGCGTGCTGAGATGCCTGAACTTCCCGTGGAAGCCCGCATCAATTCCATGGTAGAAGTTGATCTGGTTTTACCGGAAAAAGACGCGCTTGCCGAGGCTAACCGCTGTCTTAACTGTTGCAGGACCTGTTACAACCCAGATACTATAAACGCGTAACCCTTTATGCAATAAGGAGAAATACCATGACAACCCTTGAAACACTGGAGAACCTTGATATTTTCAAAGCACTCACTGATGGTGAACTTGAAAAAATTCAGGAACTGTGCTCCGAGGAAGAGTTCCAGAGAGATCAGCGCCTTTTTGCCGAGGGAGAGCCGGCCAGAGATGTATGGATAGTAATAGACGGCAAGGTTGATCTGAGATTTGAAATGCCCAATGCTCTTCCCCCCACTTCGGATTCAACCATATCATCCCACGATAATGTAACGCCCGAATCCCAGGTTTTTGGATGGTCGTGCTTTATTCCACCCTACAAGATGCGGCTTTCTGCCTACTGCGTTTCCAGAAAATGCAGGGTCATAAAAATAAGCAGCGTAGCCCTGACGACATTGATGGATAATGAGCCGTCCATCGGCTATAAACTAATGAAATATACCTTACAGGTGGTAGGCTTTAGATCTAAACAATTCCAGGAAGAGGTGGTTAAATTCATGGGTATCGGCATGATGAATTCCTGGTAAAGAGCTTTGAACAGCCGGTAAAAACAACCGATCCATGGATTAAAAACAGGTTTAAAATCAGGCATGTTTCATTCTTCGGTTGACACTTTTTCAAAAATTTCTCTTGATTTTAGGGCATCCCCTCAAAAAAGTGTCAACTACTTTTGATGCAATATGAAAGATGCCTAAAGTCAGCCTGTTTGTCTATAATGCACATCAATTGTAAGAAACAGGGGAATGGCAGCAAAACCATTCCCCTGTTTGTTTTAAAATAACCCTTTTGGCACAAAATTAAAAATTTTGATAAAAAATGAAACATATGGACAAACCAACACTGAATAATATTCCAGAAACTTTAAGCACCCCCACCCAAAAAAAACAGCATCTAATTCTCTTATTCTTTTTCATCCAAGCCATAATCCTTATCCTGTTTGTCTCAATTCCTCCAACAAGGGCCCATACCCGGAATATTCACTCCATTTCAGGAAAAACCATGGGAACCTTTTACCATGTAAAGGTGGTTAAAAAGAACAGACTGGACTTGGATTCTCTGACAAAAAGAATCGACCGGCAGCTACTCATAGTAAATCAAAGCATGTCTGTTTATGATCCTAAAAGTGAAATATCCATATTCAATGCTGCTGAAAAGGGTGTCCTGGTTCCGGTTTCCCATGATTTCATGGAAGTAATGGAAATTTCAGAACACCTTTATCAGCTTACCTCCGGTGCCTGGGATGGAACGGTGAAACCCCTGGTGGATATTTGGGGATTCGGTACAAAGGGCAGTATTTTAAAGCTTCCCGAAAAAGAGGCAATAGATGCCCTTGTGGATCAGACGGGCTTTCATAATATTGAAATATCAGCTCAAGGACTGAAAAAAAAGAACGAGACCATCACCCTGGATATGGGTTCCATTGCAAAAGGATATGGAGTGGACGCCATTGCAAAACTCCTGCAAGACTGCTGTTACAAGGATTTTATCGTTGAAATCGGCGGTGAGGTGATGGCCATGGGTGAAAAAAAATCAGGACATCCCTGGACAGTGGGCATCAGCACTCCGAAAAAACACCTTACCACGCCGATTAATCAGGCCATATACAGGGCAGTGCCTCTAAAGAACAGGGCCATGGCAACCAGCGGGGACTATAGAAACTTCATCACCATCGACAACAAAGACTACTCTCACATTATCAATCCTGCTACCGGTTATCCTGTTTCCAACGGAGTGATCAGCGCGACCGTAATTTCAAAAACCTGCACCTTTGCCGACGGCCTTGCAACCGCCCTCATGGTCATGGAGCCGGAAGATGGAATAAAATTGGTGAACACCATTGATGAAACCGAGTGCATGATCATAAAAAAAGAAAAACAAGGCAAGCTTACAAATTATATGTCGGTGCTGTTTCCAAAGTAAGTTAATTCATACATATCGCCTAATGACCATTAAAAAAAATAATTCTCATGAAAAAAGGTAAATATTCGGTAAACCCCGTCTTAAGCCACAAGATATTGTGTTTATGGGTAAAAAGATGAGGTGTATACCAATATATTGTATGCTATACGTGCTTTATCGAATGCTTACGAAAAAAGCGCACTTCCCTGGCGGGTGTTCCTTTCCTCCAGGGTTTCCTGAATCAGCTTGAAAGTCTTGTTTCTTTCCATGGCCCATTCCGGTGCTGCAAGCTCTTCTTCATGGGGGTCGCCTGTAACCCGTTGAATGATGACATTCTCCGGCAGTCTCTCTAAAAAATCACAAAGAATATCTACATATTCTCTCTGTTCAAGGCATTTATATTTCCCGTTTTTCCACATGGCCTCAAGCCTTGTTCCTTTAATAACATAGAGCAGATGAAGTTTTACCCCGTCAATGCCCGTTTCGGTCAGCTTACGGGCCGTTTCAAGGATCATCTCCCTATCTTCACCAGGCAGCCCCAGAATTACATGGGCACAGACATTGATACCCCGATCCCTTGTGTTCCTCACCGCTTTGGTGAAACACTCAAATGTATGGCCCCGGTTTATGATAGCAAGGGTTTTATCATGGGCGGACTGTAAACCATACTCCATCCAGACAAGATAATCCTTGCCATAGGATGCGATAAGATCAAGCTTTTGATCATCAATACAGTCGGGACGGGTTCCAATGGCCATGCCCACAATTCCCTGGGGGCTGAGAGCCTCCTCATACATGGATTCCATGTGATCACAGGTGGTATAGGTATTTGTATAGGACTGGAAATACACTAAAAATTTCTTAGCCTTATATCTTCTTGCCAAGGGTTTTCTTGCCCTTTCTATCTGCTCTGTAATACTCAGTCCTTTTTGCCAGAGGCCTGTGCCGGAACCGCGATCATTACAATAAATACACCCGCCCCTTGAAATAGTTCCGTCCCGGTTAGGACATCCAAGGCCCGTGTCAATGGTAATCTTTTGTACCCTTTCCCCGAATATAGACCTTAGATAGGTATTATAATCATTATATCTCTTATCTATTTTCAATTCCTCCCATGAACTGAGACTTACAGCAAATAATAAAATGAACAAATTTAATGGCATAAACATAAACCTTATCTTGACCTTCACAACAAGCAGATATATATTACTTTTCTATGAAATTCTACAAAAAAAAATATGATATTATCGTTGTAGGGGCAGGTCATGCCGGATGTGAAGCAGCTCTTGCCGCGGCAGGCATGGGTTGTAATATTCTCCTGGCCTCCATTGATCTGGACAAGATTGCAGCAATGCCGTGCAGCCCATCCATAGGCGGCATGGCCAAGGGACAATTGGTGAAAGAAATTGATGCCCTGGGGGGATACATGGCCAAGGTATCTGACGCATCTGCCATTCAATATCATACCCTTAACACCAGAAAAGGACCCGCAGTTCATTCAACCAGAACACAGAACGATAAGTCAAGATACCACACCACCATGAAAAACATTCTTGAAGGGGCAAAGAACCTTGACTGCAAGCAGGTAATGGTGGAATCCCTTGTTATTGAAGATGGCAGCGTTTGCGGAATCATTGAAAAGACTGGCTTTGGCTTTGAAGCAGATGCAGTGATACTGGCAACAGGAACCTTTTTAAAGGGGATGGTGCATATAGGATCAAATGCTTTTGAGGCAGGCCGGGCAGGTGAGTTTTCTTCCATCGGTCTTGCAGCCTCCCTTTCAAAGATAGGTTTCAGCCTTGAAAGGATGAAAACCGGTACTCCTCCAAGGCTTCACCGGAACAGCATCGACTTTTGCGCTTTTAACCGCCAGGATTCCGATGAAAATCCCAATCCTTTTTCCTATTCAACGGAAAAAATAAGCCTGCCCATGATGCCGAGCTACATGGGGCGGACCAACAAAGAAGCCCATGATTTTGTCAGAAAAAATTTAAAATACTCTGCACTATACGGCGGCCATATTCTTGGAAGATCTGCAAGGTATTGCCCATCTTTTGAAGATAAAATTGTTAAATTTCCCCATCGGGAAAGCCATCAGATCATCCTTGAACACGAGGGGCTTGAAACAGATGAAATATATGCCAGCGGCCTTGGCAACAGCCTGCCGTGGGAAATGCAGGTGGAGTTTGTCCGTTTCATGAAGGGCCTTGAGCAGGCAGAGATCATCCGGCCGGCCTATGCCATAGAATATGATTACATCAACCCCCGGCAACTGAAACCTACCCTTGAAACAAAGCGCGTAAAAGGGCTTTTCCTTGCCGGCCAGATCAACGGTACATCAGGTTATGAAGAAGCCGCTGCCCAGGGCATGTGGGCAGGTATCAACGCTGCCTGCAAAATCCAGGATCGGCCTCCTTTTATATTGGACCGGGCTGAGGCCTACATGGGCGTCATGGTGGATGATCTTGTCACAAGGGGCACAAGGGAGCCCTACCGAATGTTTACATCAAGGGCTGAATACCGCCTGATGCTAAGAGAAGATAATGCAGACCTGCGCCTTGCTGAAAAAGCTTACCAGATCGGGCTGATCGATAAAGATGCACTAAAAAAAACAATCTCCCTTAAAGAGGATACCCAAAAAGAAATAAATCGCATCCGAAACACCGTTGTAAAACCTTCGAAATCTGTAAATGACTGGCTTTCCCTGCTCGGAAGCCCTGCCCTTAAAACCGGAATCAAACTTGACCAGCTTCTTAAACGGGCAAATATGGACTATAAAGCTGTCAAAAAAATAGCTCCTGCATCTGAAGACCTGCATCCAAGAATAGAAAAACAGGTTGAGATAGAATTAAAGTATGAGGGATATATTGCCCGGCAGCTTAGGGAAATTCAAAAATTCAAAGATATGGAAAGCATCAAAATACCTGAAAATCTTGATTTTTCAAACCTTCACGGCCTATCCAACGAGATGAAGGAAAAACTGATGGAAATCATGCCCCAATCACTGGGCCAGGCCTCAAGAATAGACGGCATGACTCCTGCTGCCATATCTGTTATCATGATCGGAATTACGGCTTTCAAGAAGCAATTATCTGCTTGACACCTTGAATTTTCAGGTTATTTTTTACACGTCTAAACAAAAAAAATTTTTAAGAATTCAGGCTTTTAAGCGATATGGTAACCACAAGGAGAAAATAAAAAATGTCAGCAAATGACTATTATAAAACATTAGGGGTTTCTAAAACAGCTTCTGATGCTGAAATAAAAAAAGCATATCATAAACTTGCGCTCAAATATCACCCTGATAAAAATCAAGATGATAAAAATGCAGAAGCAAAATTTAAGGAAATAAGTGAAGCATATGCCGTTCTCAGCGATAAAGAAAAAAGACAGCAGTATGACACCTATGGTTCTGCCGATTTTCAACAGCGCTATTCCCAGGAAGATATTTTCAGAAATTTTGATCTGGGGGATATTTTAAGGGAATTCGGCTTTGGAGGCGGATCCAAGGCCGGGTTTGGAAGAAATTTCGGAGGCGGTGGTTTTTCAGGATCCATGGGCGGTAACCCATTTGCCAATGGAATGGGCGGCGGATGCAGAAGCGGCGCTCACAGGACATCACAGCTTAAGGGAAACAACCTTGAGTATGAACTGCCCCTTACCCTTGAAGAGATAATAAACGGATGTAAAAAAACCGTAACTATCAACCACGGGGGTAACAACGACACCATTAGCGTAACCATACCAAAGGGCATGGTACCCGGGAAAAAAATCAGGGTTCAGGGAAAAGGAGAATCCAGCTCCTATGGCGGCCCAAGAGGAGACCTCTTTATCAAATCAAAGGCCATCCCCCATCCTGATTATCACATAAAGGATAATGACATCACCACAGTGAAAAAGATAAAGCTGACCGATGCTCTTCTTGGAACCAAAGTGGACGTATCCACCCCCATAGGTAAAAAAATTGCCCTAAATGTGGCACCAGGCACCAGGCATAAAGCAAAATTACGTCTTTCAAACCACGGGATTCCAAGCATGAATGGCGGAAGAACAGGAGATCTTTATGTAACTATACATGTTGCCATGCCAAAAAAACTAAATGAAGCTCAGAAAAAACTTGTTGAAAAATTAGCACAAACCGGACTATAAAACATAATCATGACAAAACTTATTCCCATGATCTCCCAGGAGGAGATACAGACCAAAGTAAAAGAGTTAGGGCGGAGAATCTCCAGCGATTATAAGGGCAAAAACCTGGTACTTGTCGGAATACTCAAAGGAGCTTTTATATTTTTATCAGACCTGACGAGAAACATCTCCATTGATCATGGGATCGACCTTATCGGAACATCCAGTTATGAGGGCACCCGTACCACAGGAGAAATTAAATTTACCAAAAAACCGGACATTGACCTTGCCGGTAAAGACATCCTTATCGTGGAAGATATTGTCGATACCGGCAGGACATTATCCGCCATTATCATGCACATGAAAAACCTGAACCCGGCGACAGTCAAAATATGCTCTCTGATTGATAAAAAAGAACGACGGGAACTTGAAATAGAGGTTCACTATTCATGCTTTGAGATTGCCCATGGATTTATCGTGGGCTATGGTCTGGATTACAATGAAAAGTACAGGAGTCTTCCGGCAATTTATGATTTGGTTTTAGGTTAGCCCCGCCGGTTTTTTTAAATGTCAGCCGGCTGAAGAAGATAACCTGATATTTAATAAGGCCTGAGTATGACTAAATATTACAAACCAAGGGGATACCAATGATTATCATATGTGAAAAATGCTCAACCAAATTCAATCTCGATGAATCAATCATAAAAAAACAAGGTTCCAAGGTTCGCTGCAGCATTTGTAAACATGTGTTTACAGCACTTCCCCCGAGTCTCAAGGATAGTAAACCAGAACCACCAAGCCCTTCCCTTGAACAGCACGATCAGCAAAAAAAACCATCTCAAAAAACATCAGAAATATCCATTCGAGATGAAGATATTGAATTTGATGACGCGCCAGAAAGCGCTTCATACGATGAAGACACAACAGACAAGGAAGAGACAGACTTTTCCATCCCTGCAACCATTAGCCCGGACGATGATCAGTTTACTGATGACCTGGATTTCAACGACGATATGTTTGAAATCGATGTTGATGTAAACGATGAAGCATCTCAAGATGACGATATAAACTTTGATGATAATTTCGATTTTGATGATGACCTAACCATCGATGGCGAAGACCTGCTTAAAGATGACATGGAAATAAAGGATGAACTTTCCATGGATTCCGATGATCTGTTTCAGGATGATCTCACACTCCTTGAGGATGAAGAGGATGCAAAAACCGATGGTGATCTTTCCATGGATTCCGATGATATGTTTCAGGATGATCTCACACTCCTTGAGGATGAAGAGGATGCAAAAACCGATGGTGATCTTTCCATGGATTCCGATGATATGTTTCAGGATGATCTCACACTCCTTGAGGATGAAGAGGATGCAAAAATCGATGGTGATCTTTCCATGGATTCCGATGATCTGTTTCAGGATGATCTCACACTCCTTGAGGATGAAGAGGATGCAAAAACCGATGGTGATCTTTCCATGGATTCCGATGATATGTTTCAGGATGATCTCACACTCCTTGAGGATGAAGAGGATGCAAAAACCGATGGTGATCTTTCCATGGATTCCGATGATATGTTTCAGGATGATCTCACACTCCTTGAGGATGAAGAGGATGCAAAAATCGATGGTGATCTTTCCATGGATTCCGATGATATGTTTCAGGATGATCTCACACTCCTTGAGGATGAAGAGGATGCAAAAATCGATGGTGATCTTTCCATGGATTCCGATGATATGTTTCAGGATGATCTCACACTCCTTGAGGATGAAGAGGATGCAAAAACCGATAGTGATCTTTCCATGGATTCCGATGATATGTTTCAGGATGATCTCACACTCCTTGAGGATGAAGAGGATGCAAAAACCGATAGTGATCTTTCCATGGATTCCGATGATCTGTTTGAGGAGGATCTATTTGAGGATGATCTCATACTTGAAGAAAACGATTTCCTTGAAGAAGGGCTTATTCTCGAAATGGAAAATGATAACAGCCCCGTTATAAATAATGGGGAGATGACTGAAAAAGATTCCTCCAAAGACAAATCCCTTAAGAATGAAGAGAATATAATTTTTGATGATGAGCTGGATCTGACGGACGACATTGAGCTGGATGAGGCATTTCCCCAGCACAAGATGGATTTTGATGAAATCGATGATCTGCTTGAACAAAATGATGAACAAACTCTGGAACAGGATGCTTTACCTGAAATCACACCATCATCCACAGAGAATTTAGAAGACCATGATACAAAAACCGCCGGTAAATCAGACAAAGAGGGTCTGCAATATTACCTAAAAAAGGAATCCATTGAAACACATTCTTTAGGAGATATTGAGCGCTCTGACTCTCTTGAAAGCCTGGAAAAAAGACATATCAAAGCAAAAAAGAAATCAAAAACAGGAATGTTTCTTGCTTTTATTCTTTTACTTCTCATAATTTTGATCGCAGGATATGCTGCAACCATAATGACAGGCACCCAGATTCCTTATATTTCAGAAATTAAAATCCCCTATTTGACAGACTACCTGTCTCCTCCGCCGCCACCCCCAGTGAGACTTTCTCCCGACCAAAAAACAGTCAACGGCAGATTTATTGTAAATTCTAACTCAGGAACCCTTTTTATCATTACAGGCAGTATTGTAAACAACTCAACAATTTCATGCACTCATGTCAAGATAAAAGCCACTCTCATTAACAAAGAAAAAATCAGTATCAAAAATAAAGAGGTCTACTGTGACAACATCATCACTGAGGAAGAACTGAAAACTATCAGCATTATGGAGATAGACAAGCTTCTTAATAAAATAGACAGTAAGAATAAATCAGTTATAAAGCCCGGCGAAGCAAGACCATTCATGGTCGTATTTGAAGATCTCCCGGAAAATCTTGAAAATTTTACCGTGACTGTTTCTGATTTCATAAGAGATATTCCCAAAAAATAATTTTAGTTATTGACACACATAACCTTATATAGTATACAGATTGAGTTTTTTGGCGATGTAGCTCAGTTGGTCAGAGCATGCGGCTCATATCCGCAGAGTCCGGGGTTCAAGTCCCTGCATCGCTACCACAGATAATTCCCAATTTGTTCAAATTGGTTCAAAACCCTTAACAATTACAAGTTGTTAAGGGTTTTTTTGTTTCCCCGGTACACTTAGCTAAAAAACCTTGATATCCGGCGGCATATTCAATATACTAAAAAGAATATCCCCACCCATGCCAATCACAGCCAATACTACCCCCCAGAAAAAAACTACAAAACAACAAAGGGCAATCTTATATACCTCCTGATCAAACCAAGCGAAAGGTGTTTTAAAATCGGCTACCAGTTCCAGGGGGGAAAAAAACAAATGACTTTGGTGTTTATCCACAGCCTGAATTATAGAAATATCTCTTAGTGCGTTGATTATATTTTTTCAAATGGATTTAATTTATGGGATGTGTTATATTTTAATAAATTACAACTAATTTTTTAGGCCCCGTATACTGAACAGCCGGATAAATTGCGCTTTGCAAAAACAAACCTTTCTTCTGATAATGAGAACCTTAGAACTTCAGAATAACCCTCGAAAGCTCAAACCAGTGGTCAGTATATGTCAAAAAAAATAAGCTGAAAATTTTGTAAATTGCCTCTATCCTAAGGAGGCAGGGGATTTATACCATTAAACAAAAAAATGCAGTTAATACTTTGAAAAAAAATAGCTATTGCCTCGACAAAAATATATTGTCCATAACAACCGATTGTGGAACCTTTAAATTTAAAATCGAAAACAATTCCATTACCTCCTATGCTGAAAAAATTGCCAAAACCATGGTAAAGGAGCTTGAGAGGCTGGATAACCCTCAAGAGACAACCAGCCCATATGCGGCCCTGTTGCTGGCCAACCTCAATATTTGTGAAAAATATGTCAAATTAGAAGATAAATATGCACGCTTGGAAAAAGAACTTGAAGCGATTAAAACCAGGTCGGGTAAGTTCCCTCATGCCATAGATCACTCTAATGACAATATTTTTCCTCAAAAAGAAGACATTAAACCCCAGCAGCCCACATCAAAAGAAAACGATCCAAAAGACAAAACTGAAAATTTCCCTGCAAATGAAGCTGACAACATAGATATTACTCCGGCAAATGGGGAAAAAAATTCACTGTCAACTCAACCACAAAACAAATTCTCCAAATCAATTACTAAACCTGACCAATCATCACAAACTCAATCTTTTAAAACAGACCTTCCCAGCCCTGACAGAGCGTCACATACTCAAAATTCCAAAGATGAAGATGGAAAAATAACAGCCCATAACCTATTATGTTCATTCAAAGAAACTACACATGAGTCAATTGATCAGGCTGATAATAAAAAAGAAGTCTCCCATAAAAAGGACCAGAACATTTCAACTCCAACGGTCTTTAAAGAAAAAACACCCGGACATTCCCCGGAGACTGAACCAGTGGATCAATCAGCTCATTTGTCTGTTGCAGAAACCGCGTCAGACACCCTGTCTCCTTCCGAAATCACTGCCCGGCAGAGAAAAGCAGAACTTGATGAACCCCAGGGCATGCCGTCACCTTTGTCAACATCACAAGCTCCACAGTCATCCTCCTTTCCCATCAATCTTCCAGATGCCAATTACCATCATGTTGCAGATAAAACGCTCCAAAACAAAGGTGAATTTCAACTTCCTTCCCTGTCTTTTCTCCAAAAATCCCGCCAGAAAACAGAAATCGATCATCACGGTATCAGGCGGGATGCTGAATTACTTGAGCAAAAATTAGGTTACTTTGGTATAAAGGGAGAGGTAATGGGAGTCTCTCCGGGCCCTGTAATAACAACCTTTGAATATAAGCCTGCTCCTGGCATAAAAATCAGCAAAATCGTCAATTTAGCTGATGATCTTGCCCTGGCACTAAGTGCCTTCAGCATACGCATTGTTGCCCCAATTCCAGGGAAAGATGTAATGGGCGTTGAAATTCCCAACGAGAAAAAAAGCCTGGTCCCCTTCATAGATATTGTCAGCTCAGATGACTTCATCAACAGTAAATCCAAGATACCCATATGCCTTGGTAAAGACATAGTTGGAAATCCAGTGGTGGTCGAACTTCAAGAAATGCCCCATCTTCTCATTGCAGGTGCAACAGGAACCGGTAAAAGTGTGGCTCTTAACGCGTTGATAACAAGCATTTTATATAAATCCACACCGGATGAGGTCAAATTTCTTATGATTGATCCCAAACGCATAGAACTCTCCTTTTACAATGAAATACCCCATTTAATTACCCCGGTAATTACAGATATGAAAAAAGCTAACATCGCACTTCAATGGATGGTCCGGGAGATGGAGCGCCGCTATGACCTCCTGGCAGATATGAAGGTAAGAAATATTGAACAATACAATACAAAACTCAAAATCATTGATCCAGCAGAGTTGGACAGAGAAGAAATCCATGAATTTATGCCCTATTTCGTAATAATAATTGATGAGCTTGCCGATCTGATGATGACCGCTTCCAGGGATATTGAATTTTCGCTTACACGCCTGGCGCAAATGGCAAGAGCTGCAGGGATACATCTAATTCTTGCAACCCAAAGACCCTCGGTGGATGTACTCACCGGAATCATCAAGGCCAATTTTCCAACCAGAATATCCTTCCAGGTCTCCTCTAAAACAGATTCCAGGACAATCATCGATTCCAACGGTGCAGAGACTCTCCTGGGCAAAGGAGACATGTTGTTTGTCCCCCCTGGAACTGCAAGCCTGACAAGGGTGCATGGCACCTACCTTTCAGAACAGGAGCTTGTCAGAATTACAGACTTCATCAAGGCCCAGCGACAGCCTGATTACCTTCTTGATGTCATTACTGAAAAAGAGGAAGAACCAGACAGCAATGATTTCAGAGATGATGAGTATGATGAAAAATATAACGAGGCTCTTCAATATGTGATTGCCACAAGACAGGCATCCATATCAGGCATTCAGCGGGCCCTCAGAGTAGGCTACAACAGGGCAGCAAGGATCATTGACCTCATGGAAAAAAAGGGGATTGTAGGGCCTTCGGACGGTGTAAAACCAAGACAAGTACTTACAAACAAGCCTCAATAAACACTCATCTATTTATAGCGCCCACCACACATAGATAAAATTAGCCCCCCATGGGCATGGAGCCTTTTCCAGGGCTGTGCGAACTCATGGGAACTTCCTATCAGTTAGTCTCATACTCTACCATCAAATATCATCCATCATATTATATTTTTAGTCATTTGACCATTATTTTTTCTTGACATAGGTCCATAACGCCATTATAATTATAGTCAAATGACTGAAATACCATTCCATGAATGAACATTTATCATTTAGGGATTCATGGAATAAATTCTAAAAAGGAAAAGATATGCCACGACCAAAAAGACCGAGATGTATCATATCCCGCCCGTCCATCACGGGATTCAGGCCGGAGGGTATTGAAGAAAAAGGAGAAGTGATTCTATCTTTTGAAGAATTTGAAGCCATACGGCTCATCGATTTTGAAGGGTTGGATCAAAGCCGGGCAGCAGAAATTATGAATGTATCAAGGCAAACATTTGGAAGAATACTGAAGGCCGGGCGTTTCAACATTTCAAAGGCCCTTGTAAAGGCACGCCGCCTTAAAGTTGAGGGTGGTTGTTATGAAATACAGGGGCATGGACGTGGGCGCCATGGCCGGGGACACGGCCATGGAAAAAAGAACGGTGGACATGGATCAGGCCATGGAAGATAAAAATATTTAAAATGTCCTGTTAACCACATTCAAATAATAAGGAGAAAATAAAAATGAATAACAATATCTTACAAGCCCAGGGGAAAGGAACCGGGCAAGGCAGAGGACAGGGATGCGGCGGCGGTCAGCAAGGCAGAGGAACCGGGCAAGGCAGAGGAACCGGCCAGGGGAAAGGAACCGGGCAAGGCAGAGGACAGGGATGCGGCGGCGGTCAGGGATGTGGTCGCGGTCTCGGCCATGGAAAATAAGCCGTTTTATCTAATATACACTAAAAATAATAAGGAGGAATTATCATGCCGGGATTTAATCAAAGGGGACCAATGAACCAAGGGCCCATGACAGGTAGAGGTAGAGGGGTCTGCACTGGATCTGTGGATCAAGGCCAAGTATTTGGAAATAGTATGGGAATGGGCAGAGGTAGAGGCTATGGCAGAAGAGGATGCCAGGCACCCGGCTGGGGCAAAGGTTACGGCCAGTGGAACATGCCTGCTCCTGCACCAGCTAACCTAACCCAGGAAACATTGCAGAACAGGGCTGCCATGCTCGAAGCTGAACTTGCAGCAATTAAGGAACAACTAAATAATCTTTCTGAATCCAAAGAATAATTTTCATAAGTCCTATTAACAAGATTAGAAATGTAAAAAGGGTCATGGGATAACGCCTATGACCCTTTTAATTTACTCAGAATTATTTACCATCATAAGGAGATCTGCATAAATTAATATACAGGACAGCCTGAATTATATATTAATTTTTATGGCTTCTTATTTAACCGCACGGTAAAATATTTTATGCAATCTGCCCAACAAAAATAAAAAAATAGCGCAATCATGTTCATTAAGCCTGCCGGCCCGGCAGGAAAGTTACTATTTTTTTATTCATGTATTGCAAAAAGCTCCATTTTTTGAGGCTTTCTCGGTTCCTGAGGATATCCATCTCAGTATTTTAGTTAACACTCCCTTTTTTTTATCATTTTTTATATTCTCATATTTTTTTTCTTTTATTTCCTGCATATTCCTTTTTTCCTTTTTTGTAAGTTCCATGATTGAACGATTGTTTGTTTTAAAAAACTATAAAAGCCCTTCCTTGACATCTTCATATTTTACCACTAATAATTGTTATAAGAAATAAATTCCCATCTTTTTGAAAATAATTGTTTAAATATAAAATAACAGGCACTATTTCTTAGCATTTTTCATAATACCGTTTAAAAAATACTTGCATAAAAACCTTTAAAGAATGATGAGGATAGAAACATGGAAATGACGGAAAGCAAAAAAAGATTAGGTATCAACGGATTTGGCAGAATCGGAAAGCTTACGGCCTGGCACCACATCAGCCGGAGGTACTTTGACGAGCTGATCATTAACGTGGGAAGGGATGCTGGAAAAAGTCTTGAAGATATTGCCCATTACATGGAAAGGGACTCCACCTACGGCCTATTGAGTTCCTATCTTTACGGATGCAAAGCTAAACCCGTCATCAGTGAACTCCATGAAGAACAGGGTTCCATGCTGGTGGATGGTATAAAGGTCACTTTTTTAAGAAAAGCCAGGAATCCTGCACAAATCGCATGGAAGGCAAACAAGACCAATCTCGTGGTGGATACCACAGGTCAATTTCTGGATCCCACCGAGCCTTGGGATGCTCCCAAAGGTTCTATTCGTGGACATATAAAGGCAGGTGCAAAAAAGATCATTGCTTCGGCACCCTTTAAAATCAAGGACAAAGGCATGGATTTAAAAGGGGCAATGCCCGAAGATGCAGTAACAACGGTAATGGGTATCAACGATCATATGTATGATTCTGGAAAACATTCCATCATATCCAATGCATCTTGCACAACCACCTGTCTTGCCCACATGATGAAACCCATACTTGATGTGTTTGGGCAAAAAAAAATCCTTTCCGCATCAATGGCGACCATACATGCAGCCACGGGTTCCCAGCAGGTTCTGGACAGGCTTCCTAAAATAGGGGCCACTGATCTTAGGAAAAACCGCAGCATCCTCAACAATATAATCCTCACATCAACCGGAGCTGCAAAGGCCTTGCGCCTGGTAATCCCTGAAATGGAAAAAATCGGTTTTATAGCTGAATCTGTTCGTATTCCCACAAGCACGGGATCCCTGGTTATCCTGGTACTCAATCTTCAAGAAGACATCCAGGGTCAACCCATCCGCAGAGATTTTATCAACGATATTTACCGGCAGGCCGCATATAGTGATCCACAACAATATCTGCATTACACTGAAAAACAAAACGTATCAGGAGATATCATAGGCATGCCAAGGGCAGCGGCTACCATTGAAGGCCATGAGACCCACACCAGAACCGCCGAAGTAAACATTGATCTCAGGGCACTGCCCGGCCTGGATCAAACCATTGTTGCCAGCCTGAACACCACCCATATCCAGGTTCCCATTACCCAGACGGTCATATATGGATGGTATGATAATGAAATGGGCAGCTATGTCAATATTTTGGGTGATAGAACCGTCACAATTGCCGAAGACATGTAAAAAAACTTCAAGCGCCATCCCTTACAGACAAAGTTTATTTAAAATTATGCTCCAACCATCTGTCAACATTGAGCCATGATGGCGCTTTAAAAGGGTCAAATAAAAGGATTGAGGAATATTTCGCAACCTCCCAGCCAGCCCCCGAAGTCAGGACACTTCCATGGAGGATATCAAGAATCTCTAATGATAAATTAAAGATTGATAATCTTATCAGCAAGCTGCATTGCCGTGACAATATCCAGCATATTTGTTGTTTCCCCCACGCGCTTTTTATCTAATATATCAAAATGATTAAGACAGGTACCGCAGACAAGTATATGAATGCCGCTCTCTTCAAATGCCTTTAAATCCCCAAGGAGCTCAGAGTCTTCAATGGCAAACCTGACTCCGCCATTTACAAATACCAGTCTCCAGATATCCCTTCCCATCTCTTTCAATGTTTTAATGTAACTCAACATCAGTTTCCGGCCAAGCTCATCATCCCCTCTGCCTATGGCTTCAGAGCCTATCATCACCATTATCTTCTGGCTATCTGAATTTTCCGGCTCTTTTCCAGTAGAAGCATCTGATCTGGAGGCAGTAGTTCCCGTCTCCTCCCTCCGGCCTGTGACTATGGAAGACTCGGGGGTTGAATCCACGGAGACATCAAATCCCTGGAATGTCAGAAAGCGGCTGACGTTTTCAACGGCTGCATCGTTATCCACAAGTACGGTTATTTTTGTCAAATCTCCCTTTTCAACAGCTTCCTTAGTTTTCAATACAGGCCCAGGGCATGCAAGCCCCCTTCCATCAATCTCTATTGGCATCATATTCCCACTCCTCAATCAATAATAAACCGGCATGGCCGGAGCATAGCATACCTATTGCTGCCGGCCACAACGAATAATGAATGCAGGGGCGGATTCCATATCGGCCCCGGCCCGCCCTTACCGATCAGGGCAAATATTGAAATGGGGGGCAGATATGGAATCGACCCCTACGGATTTCTAAAAAATTAAATCTATGGTTCACCCCATGGTTTGTCAAATTGTAATCACCAATAATAAATTAGAAAACCCATAGGAATTTACAATACAAGGCATAACCATCCTTCAGGAATGTTATCATTTCAGATAAGAAGATATGCCTTTAAAATGCAGCTAAATTTATTAAAAACCGCTTGTAAATCATCTTGCATTGAAAATCTTTTCCTGTATAATAAAAAATTCTGGTCAAAGCATCCAGACAAACTATATCAGGCATATAATATATGGCCTACAAGCTGACAAACACTCAATAAATAAAACAACAATGAATCAGAATCACACGCTTGAACGATGGACAAAGGAAGATTCCGCAGACCTTTATCAAATAAGGGAGTGGGGTGCAGGGTATTTTAATATTTCAGAAACGGGAGATGTTATTGTCACCCCCCTTAGAAACAATAAGCAGGTGTCTGTAAATCTGCCTGAAATAATATCTGGAATAACGGCACGGGGATATGATATGCCGGTGCTGCTGCGCTTTGAAGATATACTGGATTCCCAGATCACCGAGATGCACGAAAGTTTTCGTTCCGCCATTTCCCAGCTTGATTATAAAGGTGAATTCAAAGGGGTATACCCCATTAAGGTGAACCAGCAGAAACAGGTAATCGAAGCCATCACCAACATAGGCAGACTGTATCACCACGGCCTTGAAGCAGGTAGCAAGGCAGAATTGATTGCCGCTCTCTCCTTTTTAGATGACAAAGATGCCTGCCTTGTATGCAACGGCTACAAGGACAGTGAATTTATAGACTTAGGCTTGTATGCCCGCAAAATGGGTCATAACTGTTTTTTTGTCCTTGAAATGCCGGGAGAACTGAACCTGATCCTGGAACGATCCCAAATACTTGGTATCAAGCCGCTTCTTGGGGTCAGATTCAAAATTTCCACCAAGGGAGGGGGACACTGGACAGAATCAGGTGGCGAGAGAAGCCTGTTCGGCCTGACTGTTTCCCAGATCATAGAGGTTGTAGAAAAGCTCAAAAATGCTGATATGCTGGACTGCCTTCAACTTCTGCATTATCATCTGGGTTCCCAGATTCCTAATATAAGGGACATCCGGGCATCCATCCAGGAGGCCTGCAGGGTTTACGCAGGGCTTATAGATGAGGGTGCGCCAATGGGGTATTTTGATCTTGGGGGAGGCCTTGCCGTTGACTATGACGGCTCCCAGACAAATTACATGAACTCCAGAAATTATACCCTGAATGAGTATTGTGTAGATATCATCGAGGCCATTGTTGAAAACTTAGATGACGATACCATTACCCACCCTACAATCATAACGGAATCAGGCAGGGCCACGGTGGCATACTATTCCGTTCTGCTGTTCAATATTTTTGAAACAAGCTTTGTTGATACTGATTCCATTCCTGAGATACTTCCGGAAAACATACCCGATATTATTCTTAACATGTACGATGTATTAAAAAACCTCAATGTCCGAAACCTCCAGGAATGTTATAATGATGTGCTTTTCTACAGAGACCAGGTCCGGCAGATGTTTAAAACAGGTGATATTACCCTTAGGCAAAGGGGGCTGGCAGACAAAATATTCTGGAACATCATCCAGACCATTAACGACAATATCGACCAGCTCAAATTCGTGCCAAAGGATCTCAAGGATATAGACATTGCTTTGAGCGATACCTATTATGCTAATTTCAGCGTATTTCAGTCCCTTCCCGACTCCTGGGCCATCGGCCATTTATTTCCCATCATGCCGGTTCAAAGGCTGGATGAAGAGCCTGAACGCAACGCCATCCTGGCAGATATCACCTGTGACTGTGATGGAAAAATAGACCGCTTCATAGACAGGCAGGGGGTACGAAAGGTGCTGAGGCTCCACAGTATCAAGGAAGGCCAGGAATACTATCTTGGTGTATTTCTTGTGGGGGCCTATCAAGAAACCCTGGGGGATCTTCACAACCTCCTGGGAGATACCAATGTGGTTAACGTAAGGGTATCAGAGAACGGCACCTACAGCTTTGTTAAAGAAACCGAAGGAGATTCCGTGGCAGATGTACTATCTTACGTAGAGTACGATCCCAGGGCAATGACCAAAAGATTCAGAGGCACCGCGGAACAGGCTGTCCGGGAGGGGTTTATCACCCCGGTGGAGCGCCGGGAAATAATGAAGACCTATGAAGAAGGACTAAGAGGTTATCCCTACTTTGAACAGGAATAGGGATACTTGACTAAGCAATAAGGCGATTTGCATGAATTAGTATACCGGAAATCTCGAATCATATATGAATCTTTATGATTTCATATTTAGCTGTATGATAAAATGTTTCATGCAGACTGCCTGATTTCTCATCATTCATACCTGATGAATAAGAATGAGCAGAAGGAAAGGAACAGGAAAAAGATATGTCAAGAGTTATGATAATCGGTGCCGGCGGAGTGGGACAGGTTGTAACCCATAAATGCGCCCAGGTACCCGAGGTATTTACCGATATTCTTCTGGCCAGCCGCACCCCTTCCAAATGCGAAGCCATTGCAAAAGATATTGACCGGCCCGTTAAAACTGCGGGGCTGGATGCGGATAATATCCCGGAAACCGTGAACCTGATCCAATCATTCAAGCCGGACGTGGTCATCAACGTGGCCCTTCCCTACCAGGATCTTAACATCATGGAGGCCTGCCTCAAAACCGGGGTACACTATCTTGATACCGCTAATTACGAACCCAGGGATGAGGCAAAATTCTGCTACCGCTGGCAGTGGGATTATCATGACAGATTCAGGGAAAAGGGGATCATGGCTCTCCTGGGCAGCGGCTTTGATCCAGGGGTCACCAATGTGTTCACTGCCTGGGCAAAAAAACATCATTTCGACCGTATTGACAGCCTGGACATCATTGACTGCAATGCCGGAGATCATGGCCAGCCCTTTGCCACCAACTTTAATCCGGAAATAAACATCCGGGAGGTGACCCAGCCTGGAAAATACTATGAAAGGGGCTCATGGATAGAAACTATGCCCATGGAGTTCTCCAGAGAGTTTGACTTTCCAGAGGGAATCGGCCCCCGTAAAATTTATCTTTTATATCATGAGGAACTTGAATCCTTGACCCGGCATTTGCCTGAAATCAAAGAGGCCAGATTCTGGATGACCTTTTCCGACAATTACCTGAACCATCTCAAGGTACTTGAAAATGTGGGCATGACCCGCATCGATCCTGTGATCTATCAGGGGCAGGAGATTATCCCCCTGCAATTTTTAAAGGCCCTGCTTCCTGATCCAGCATCATTGGGGCCACTTACCAGGGGCAGAACCTGCATCGGGTGCTCTATAAAAGGTGTTAAAGATGGAAACCAGAAAGGTTATTACATCTATAATATCTGCGATCATGAACAAGCCTATAAAGAGGTTGGAGCCCAGGCCGTGTCCTATACCACCGGCGTACCTGCCATGATAGGTGCAATGATGATGCTTACGAAAAAATGGTCGGCCCGGGGAGTGTTCAACATGGAGCAGTTTGATCCAGATCCGTTTATGGAAAAACTCAATATTCACGGGCTCCCATGGAAAGAGACGATTCTTTGAATTTTTTTATATGAAAGTCTCCGTAAAGGATTGTTTTTTAAAGACTTTCAATCTTCGTTGTGGCCGGGTAAAAAATATGCTCCGGCCATGCCGGTTTATATGAAAGTCTCCGTAAACGGCGGATGACTTTCATGGTTCGTTGTGGGCAGAACCGGGTAAAAACCCTGGGCTGCCCATGGCAGTTTATATGAAAGTCTCTGTAAACCCAGTATGACTTTCATGCTTCGTTGTGGGCAAAGCCGGAGCAAAATCATTGGTTGCCCATGGCAGTTATAATTCATATCATCTATAGACTGCGAATCTGAGTATGAATATTTTTAAATTTGATATAACCGAGATAAATACCCCGGCCTTTGTGGTGGACGCCGACGCCCTCAGGTACAACCTGTCCATACTTGCCGGAGTTAAAAAACAAACCGGCTGCAAGATACTCCTGGCCCTTAAGGGATTTGCCATGTTCCGGTGCTTCGGGCTTCTGCGAACTATACTGGACGGCGTGTGCGCAAGTTCACCAGATGAAGCCCGCCTGGGCAAAGAGGAGTTCAAGAGGGAAGTTCATGCCTATGCCGCAGCCTTCAGCAAGTCGGATGTTGAGACCCTTGTTCCTCTGTGCGACCACATTATATTTAACTCCTTTGGCCAGTGGCACAGATTCAAATCCATGCTCGACAAAGAAGAACAGGCCATTTCCTGCGGCATACGGGTAAATCCAGAGCATTCCGAAGGCACAACCCCGATGTATGATCCCTGCTCCCCTGATTCACGCCTTGGAGTGAGATACAGGGATTTCGTAAATCAAGAGATGAAAGGGATTTCCGGCCTGCATTTCCATACCCTGTGTGAACAAAATTCCGATGCACTGGAAAGAACGATTGATGCCTTTGAGAAAAAATTCTCAAGCTTTCTTCCAGGCCTTTCCTGGCTTAATTTCGGCGGAGGTCACCACATCACGAGAAAAGATTACGATACAGACAGGCTCTGCCGTGTGATCAACCGGGTAAAGGCACGATATGGAGTGGAAGTTTACTTGGAACCTGGAGAGGCTGTGGCCCTGAACGCAGGTTTTCTTGTTGCTTCTGTCCTTGATGTAATCCACAGCGACATGCCGGTTGCCATCCTTGATACATCTGCGGCTACCCACATGCCCGATGTTCTTGAGATGCCCTACCGTCCCCATGTGATAAACAGTTCCGTGCCCGGGAAAAAAAAATACACCTTCCGCCTGGCAGGCCCGTCATGCCTTGCAGGGGATGTAATCGGGAAATACTCATTTGATACCCCCCTTGAAATTGGTGACCGCCTTGTATTTACGGATATGGCCATCTACTCCATGGTGAAAACCAATACATTTAACGGCATAAGACTGCCCTCCATCCTGTTCCATGACAACGGAAACCTGGAGGTGGTAAGGGTATTTGGCTACGATGATTTTAAAAACCGGCTTTCTTGAATGTCCCCTAAAAGAAGGACAGACATCTAAAAAGGGCAGACAAAATATCCTATTCTATAATCCTGCACATTAATAAAAACAAATCAGGGAGAATTAATAGATTAAAATGACACCTTTATTCAAAGGATTCCTTGAATCAGAGTTGGGGAAAACAGCTCCTTCAGAAGCCCTGTTCCATATAATTCCAGCAGGTTTTGAAAAAAGCGTGTCCTACGGAACCGGCACATCAAGGGGACCCTGTGCGATCCTCAAGGCCTCCCAATACCTGGAATTATACGACGGCATGGGCAATCCATCTAAGAGGGGCATTTTCACCTTGGCGCCTCTGGAGTGCAGCGGGCCTGTGGAAACAGTGCTTAATACCATTGCAGAAGCAGTTCAACACTGTCTTGCTCAAAAAAAAATTCCTGTGCTGTTAGGAGGAGAACACACGGTGTCCATGGGTGCTTTTCAAGCATTAAAATCCCTTGACACTCCCGTGGGCATTGTTCAGTTTGATGCCCATGCAGATCTTCGTCCAACCTATAAGGGATGTGACTTCAGTCATGCCTGTGTAATGAACAGAGCTGTATCCATGGGTTTTCCCATATTCCAAATCGGTGTCAGAAGCCTGTCCCCGGAGGAAGTTCTATTCCGAAAAAAAAAGGCCATCCCCCACTTAGATGCAAACCGGCTTTTCAGTGAAGGCATTCCCAATCCCCTCCTGCCCGATGATTTTCCTGAAACAATCTATATAACTTTTGATGTGGACGGGCTTGACCCTTCGGTGATACCGGCTACAGGCACCCCTGAACCTGGTGGTATTTTCTGGTACCAGGCCATGGATATGCTAAAAACCATTATCAGTAAAAAAACCATTGCGGGTTTTGACGTGGTTGAGCTTGCCCCCATTGATGGACTTCATGCATCTGACTTTGCCTCAGCCAGGCTGGTGTATAATATTATGGGAATAATTCACCGATACTTATGAAATAATGGCACTTAGTTTATTACCTAAAAAATGCAAGCTCATTTTAACTATTTGATTTTTAAGAAAATTTATAAAAAAGCGGTGCTTTTTTAAATTTTAACAGATTTTATTAATATAACTATCTGAAAAAATAAAGAATTGATTTAAAAAGTATCTTTTAACGTACCCTTGTAAAACCAAATAGTTATATCTTACTTTAGCATCTTGATTGCATTATTTATGTATTAGGCAACTCTGCAAGAGTTTACTTTTGCAGCAACAATCACCATCACTAAATATGCTGCTATGCGAAGGGAACCAATAAATTTTTTTGTAATTTTTAAAACCTATAATAAAATTAATTTCACTATTTGAGGTAATTTATTAGCGAATAGGGAAATGTAAGAATTGAAAACAAAACTTTATACAATTAATGGCATCCTTCATTTAGCGGTTTACACTTTTCATATCTAAATCCCCGTTTTTTGGGACTTTCATCCCCAAAAGTGCAAACTACTTTTGATGTTATATGAAAGATGCCCAATTAATTATCTAAAAAACTATAAATAACAATTTACAATCTACCCAATTTGGTGAATGCGTTCCTAATTATCACATGGGACATGATTTAAAAGCGGGCAGTTTTATTTGTATGTACTACCATACGCTCATTTTTCGGAAAAATTGCCTCAAAAAGCCTAAAGCGTTTTTGAAGAAGTATTAAAGTTGACCTGATTTAAACCATTTTTTGAGACCGAGAAGCCTGGTCAAGATCAACGATTTTACTTTGCAAATAAGGTTTTGATTGATAACTGGTGACATTCATGATTTTTCGGGTCAGCTTACCTATACGCTCAATACCGGCGTGAATTCTTTTGAGCATTTTATAATTCGGATCATCGATTTCCAAATCCATTAATACAAGCTCAGAACAACCGGACACCACCTGCAAGGGCTGATTTAACTCATGGCAGACAGCTCCGGCCATCTCCAGGATGCCTTGAAATTTATCCCGTTCCCGCATTTTGTTCTGGAGTACAACCATTCGCCTCCCCACGCTAATCCTGGCTCTTAATTCTTCATTATTATAGGGTTTTGAAATATAATCATCAGCTCCGGCTTCAAGTCCTTGAATAACATCCTTCCTTTGATCTTTACCTGTGAGCAGGATCAGATACAGGGGTTTTTTTTGCTCCTGGGCGCGCAGTTTGCGGCACAAATCAGCACCGTTTATTCCCGGCATTTCCCAATCCAGTACGGCAAGCTGGGGAGGATCATCCTGTTGAAACACGGAATAAGCCTCTTCACCGTTACTGGTGATTATCACTTCATAGTTCCACTTGGTTAGAATCGCCTGAAGTATCATCCGGCATGTGGGGTTATCGTCAGCAATTAAAATTTTCATAGAAATCTCTTTACAGAATATACATTATCATTACAATTTTAATATAGACATCTGGGCTGCCTAAAAACCCGCTTTTTGGCCTTCTTTTTTTGCTCAGTTTTTGGACCTGCTAAAATTGGGTGAAATGCCTTTTCTGGGAGGCTTTTCAATAACTGCCATGGGCAGACCAGGGTTTTGACCTGGTTTTGCACACAACGAACCATGAAAGTCATATTGGGTTTACAGAGACTTTCATATTAAATTCAAAAGAGAGCCAAAAAATGAGCAATCAAAAATGGAGGATTTAGACGCCCCAATAGACATCCTTTTTTTCAAACATCTTTGAGATTAATGGCATTTTTCAGCCGATGGAACTCCTCTTCCAACCTATGCATCAATGCTTTTAGCCGTTTTTTATCACCGGCCTTTGCAGCATCCTCCATATCACGGGCTACGGCAAAAACAGCCTCAGCGCCGATATTGGCAGCAGCACCCTTGATCTTGTGGGCCTGTGAGCCTGCCATATCAGCTTCGCCAAGTTCCACATAATTTTTCATAGCGGTTAGCTGTTCAGGCATGTCCTGAAGGAATAATTCAACAATGACCTGTAAAAACTCCTCATCCCCCATGAGCCGATTAAGCACTCCCTCTTTGTCAAATATTTCAAGCATGGGCTCACCGCCTTCAGAACTATCTGTCTCCGTTTTAATGCTCTGGCTCTCCGCAGGTCGACTACTGCTCTCAGGTTGAACTTTTCCGTTTGCATAATCTTTATCTGCGGATGTTTTGACAATGTCCATGTTTTTTTCTGACCTGGGGCCCATATTATCAAATACATCCGGTTTAACAAGCCAAACTTCAAGTGCTTTGGCAAGAGTATCAGAAGAAACCGGCTTTGAAACATAATCATTCATGCCAGTTGCAAGGCATTTTTCACGATCTCCCTGCATGGCGTGGGCGGTCATGGCTATTATGGGAATGTCATGGTTAATAACAGAGGATTCCGGGGATCGGATCACCCGGGTGGCTTCCATCCCATCCATCACAGGCATCTGGACATCCATCAGTACAAGATCGTAGGGGATTAGTTCAAGTGCCTTAACCGCCTCAGCACCGTCGGCCACGGCATCTACCTTCAATCCCAGTTTTTTCAATATCCCCAGTGCCACCTGCTGATTGGTAATGTTATCTTCTACCAGAAGAATGCGCACCTTCCAGCCCTGGAAGCGATGCAGCATTTCCCGTACGGTATGGCGCGTCACAATGGGACTCTGGCTATCTTCTGCTTTGTCCCGATCCTTCAAAGCAAGGCAAAGGACGGCATTGAGTTCCTGATGCCGCACAGGTTTAGTAAGATAAGCAGAAAAACCAATGTTCTCAAATCGCCGGGCATCGCCCCTTGTCCCCAGTGAGGTAAGCATGACCATCCTGGTATCTGAAAGGCGTTTATCCGCCTTGATATTTCTGCCAAGGGTTTCACCATCCATACCCGGCATCTGCATGTCGATCAATGCAAGCTTAAAAGGATCTTTTTCTTTCATGGCCTGCAAAAGAATTATAAGGGCCTCGGTACCGTCCTCAACCTCTGCCGGGCGTATTCCCCAGGACTCAAGCCGCTTGGTCAGGATTTCACGATTCGTTGCATTGTCATCCACGATCAGCACCCTTGTACCGCGCAGGTCGGGGGGCAGATAGATTTCCGGTTTTACAGATTCTGCCTGCTTGTCCAGGCGGGTGGTGAACCAGAACTCCGAACCATATCCCTCCTGGCTCTCCACGCCGATCTTACCGCCCATCATTTCTGCCAATTGCCTGGAAATGGCAAGGCCCAAGCCTGTACCGCCATACTGCCTGGTGGTCGAAGCATCTGCCTGGGTAAACTTATCGAACATCTGGCCTATCTTGTCCACTGGAATGCCAATACCGGTATCACGCACTGAAAAACGAAGCATGGCCGTATTGTCGTTTTCAAATTCCACCAAGACCCGGACAGCCACCTCCCCCCTAAGGGTAAACTTGATGGCATTGCCCGTCAAATTCATAAGAATCTGGCGCAGGCGGCCTGGATCCCCACGTAAAAGCGTCGGCACTCCAGGATCTGCAGCACATGAAAATTCCAGCCCCTTTTCATGGGCCTGCATAGCCAGGGCGGAAGAAAAATCCTCCAGAAGATTCTCAAGATCAAATTCCATAATCTCCAGATCCAGCTTACCTGCCTCAATCTTGGAGAAATCCAGAATATCGTTAATAAGTCTCAAAAGCGACTCCCCGCTGGCCTGGACCGTCTCTGCATAATGGCGCTGTTCATCTGTGAGTTCTGTATCCAGAAGAAGGCCGGTCATACCTATAACCCCGTTCATGGGCGTACGAATTTCATGGCTCATGTTGGCCAGGAACTCGCTCTTTGCGGCACTTGCCATCGTGGCTTCCGCTGCCATAGTGCGGGCAATGGCGGTCTGCTCCTCCAGGGCCCTGTTCATATCGCTTAGCCTCTTTTCAGCCTTTTTGCGTTCACTGATATCCACAAAACTTTCCAGCAGATACTCACGGCCGTCCATGTTCAACCTGATGACTGTTTTCAGAACCGGTAATTCATCTCCAGCCGCGGTTAAAACAATTCGTTCGGAATTATCAGCCTCCTGACCAAGGTCAATGATGGGGCACTGACCCTCATGGGCAGGACATATGTATCTGTGACAGATATTTCCAATGGTTTCGCTTTTTGATAAACCGATCATCTTGCAGGCAGCCGAATTGATGTCAACGATGCAGCGAGTTTCAGCATCCACAAGCACAATACCGGCCTGCACCGTATCCATGATTTTGCGGATTCTCTCGTTATATTCCTTCAGCGCTATTTCCCTGCGCCTTCTTCTTGTGATATCAGTGAACACGACCAGGGCACCGGACAGGAAAATACCCATAAACAATACAAGCCAGCCGGCCCGTACAGGATAATTTTTATAAAATTCCGGCCCGGCCCTGGCAGTTACCACAAAAACCCTGCCAAAGGCAAAAACGGGTCTGGATAATGAGAAGTCTGATAAAACAGACAACTCCGTTATTTCATTCTCACTGAATGCCGCAAGAATCTCAGATGTTCCCCCTCCATTTAAAAGTGAAAGCTCAATGTATGTAAGACCGTCAGGAGCAGCCCGTTTCAGCATTGTACCCAGGCGAAGTACAGCAATTGCAAAACCTTTAATGGTCTTTGATTCAGGGGATTGAAAAACAGGGCGGCAGACCAGCATGCTCTTTTGGCTGCCTTTTTCCTGGGCAAGAAACAGGGAATCTGTAGCAGTTATCAGTCCTGTACCCAATGCCGTCTCAAGGGCTTTTCTACGGACAGGTTCCGAGCCAAGATCAAAACCGATTGAGTCTTCATTACCGGGTACCGGTGTTACCTGATATACAGGGTAATATTCATCCCTTGCCGTCACTGGTGAAGGGCCTTCGGAGCTGTCCATTTGCCATATCTGAAAATGTTCATAATCATTCTTCCGGGCAGATTCTTCAAAAAGCTTTTTCCCGGATGAAGTGACAACAGGAACCCATTCCCATGCCTGTACCGAGGAGTTCCTGCTCAGATAAAAAGCATAATGACTAAACTCCTCAGTTGAAATTTTCTTTGAGCTTTCATAAAAACGCGCCAGGGATTCTAATTCTATATGTTCAATATCGTGAAAGGCTTCGGTTAGTATGGCTATTTTACCTTCAGCAATACTCCTAAAGGAGGCAATCTTTGAACGGTGTTCCATAGTATGCGAGGACCATGACGCATACAAAGTTAACACAAGCCCGCAAAAGGCAATCAATCCTGCTTCAATACAATTCATCCAAGGCCTCGGCGAGTCGGCCCGCAAGCGCTTCGTCAAAAGGACCCAGCCAATAAGAACCATAACGGCCATAGCCATCGTGAACAGGACGGGTGGTATTGCTGCCCCCACAAAAAGACGATTCCTGTGCTCCGCGGAAACATCAATGCCCAGAACAGCCACACTGCTTCCAGATCCTTTATAGGCTCCGGCACAGATTATAATATCATCCACTCTTTGTACATAAGTCGTTTTGGGCTCTATTTCCTTATTAACGGGATTTTCATATTCGTAATCCACCCATCCGATGCCTTTGGAAATAGCTGTATGCTGAATTTCCTTTCTAAAATATTTTCCCCCGGGCCTGTCTTTTTTTTCAATATAGTTTTGTCCCACAAGGTGGGGCTTGACCGGGTGTGCCAGGAATGTCATATCAATGTCGTAGGCAAAGGCGTAAAGGTCTTTTTTACAAAACAGCCCATCTGATTTGTTCATTTCATCAATAAGTGAGTCCCGGCCGCGGACACGGTAGAATTCCACAGCCTGCTGGACAATATACCGGGCATCTTCAGGTGTTGCCATATTATCCATGGCCATGCCGCGTTGTGTAAGCGGAACAAATACAGATATCCAGGTACCCCGTCGATCCTTTACAGGACCCGCGGTCAATGGTGTCTGGCGCCGGAAAGCATTCAGCAGCTCATCAGGGGGCTCATCAAAAATCCTTCCAGGCTGTGATTCATCCCCGGAACCAGCAGGTTCTTTATCCACAAAAAAAAACACCTTTCCATCAGGGCGGCGCCCCACAAGATAAAGGAATCGATAGTTCCTGTTAAGCGTTTTAACACAGTCAAGCTGTTCCTTAAGGCGGATATAATCCGGCGCAGATAGATCTTTTTTTGAACCTTTAAGAGCTTTGATCCGTTCAACATCTATAGCCTGTGCTACCAACTGCGCCTGTTTGAGGAAATCAAAGCGCATCTCCCTGTCGACGATTTTAATCGTCACCATGATAATAATGGTTCCAAGGATGCAGATCATGGTTATAAGAATCAATGTCAATTTCCCACTGTGCAGCCTCAAAATATTTCCTCCATCTCACAGACTTTATTCAATTTCCTGTTTTTAATACCAATGATGTGGTTTCCAAGGGTGGGCATTACTGAACAAATTATCAAATCAAGTGATCGATCATCAAAATTTCTGAAGACACAAAGTAAAAGTATAAACCGGTAAATAAATAAAGGATGCCGATTTCAATTGCCCTGAAATCACTTTAACACCATGATCTCAAAAAAATATCAACCAATATTTTTATATATATTTGATCAAAAATGAAGAATTGGTTTTTTGGCATCTTTCATATCACCTCAAAAGTGGCTTACACTTTCTGGTATAACTGCCATGGGCAGCCCAGGGTTTTTACCCGGTTCTGCCCACAACTCACCATGAAAGTCATCCGCCGTTTACGGAGACTTTCATATAAAACCGGCATGGCCGGAGCATAGTTATTGCTACCGGGCACAACGAAGATTGAAAGTCTTTAAAAAAACAATCCTTTACGAAGACTGTCATATAAAATACCCATGAAAAACGAAGATGTTGATATGGAAAGTGCAACCCGCCAAATGAAAAATGTCGGATTTTCTTCATTTTTTTTCTAAAACTTAAAAATGATCTTGAATCTTGATCCTGTTTCAGCGTAATATACTTTGATTATGGGATATATATTTGATTTCAATGATTCAAAATCTTATGAAGCCTGGTGCACACTGCCATCAACCCTTTACGCCTTTGATGTCGAAATGGGTATGGCCATTGACATGCTGTCCCCGATGCCGGGTGAAAGGCTCATAGATATTGGATGCGGGGCAGGAAGAAGCCTTGAACCCCTTCTGGGATACGAGCTTCAGCTTACAGGAATAGATCCGTCTCCATACATGCTTGATATTGCGAGGGAAAAACTTCATCACAAGGCAGACCTTCACCGGGGGTTTGCAGAGGATCTGCCCTTTGATGACAACAGCTTTGAATATGCTTTGCTTATCATATCCCTTGAGTTTACCGAAATGCCGGCAAAAGCCATTGAAGAGGCATGCAGAGTTGCCAAGGATAAAGTTTTTATCTGTGTAATGAATAAGTATGCACCCCAAAATATTATGCGGAGGATCAAAGGACTCTTTGTTAAAAATACATTAAACCACGCGCGTTTTTTCAGCATCTGGGAACTGAAACAGATTATCTTTGCCATACTTGGAGACGTCCCGGTTTCCTGGAGGACTACCCTTCAGTTTCCCTGCAAAAGAGATAAATATACCCGTTTTGTTGAAAACTTGAAACTGATTCAGAAATCTCCCTTTGGCACCATGATAGGCATGGCAATCACACCGATACCTAAATTCAATACACGCCCCCTTTCCCTGAAAATCAAAAAACAGAGTGCCTATAATCCTGTAAGGGGATTTGCCATGGATCACCATCCATCATCGAAACATCATCGTGATAAAGAACAGATGCCCGCATAAATTTAAAATACATCCATAAACTTTACAGAACAGCTATTTTTAATCAACACTTGATAAATAGTATCTTGATAATTCACTTTTATTTTTCAGAAAACTGCCGAGGCCTAAAATGAAAACCCTTTTATTTGACAAACTCCATGACAACAAAGTCAAATGCGGTATGTGCAGCCATTTTTGCGTTATTGAAGATGGGAAGTGCGGTATATGCCAGGTGCGTAAAAATATAAAAGGAGAGCTTTTTTCCCTTGTATATCTAAAGTTGATTGCAAGGGGAATCGATCCTATAGAAAAAAAGCCGATTTTTCACATGAAGCCAGGCTCAAAATCATATTCCATTGCCACTGCGGGGTGTAACTTTAAATGCAGTTTCTGCCAGAATTCAGATATTTCTCAGGTGGCAGCGGACAGAAGCGCTCCCATCCGTGGAGTTGATGTGCCTCCGGAAATTATTGTTCAGCAGGCACTCCGGGGAAATTGTGCCAGCATCGCCTATACCTATACCGAACCCACTGTCTTTTTTGAGCTTGCCATGGAAACCGCAAAGATTGCAAGGCAGCATGGACTTTTAAACATCTTCATCACCAATGGATTCATGTCCACAAAATTAATCGAGATGATGGCCGGGCTGGTGGATGCCGTCAACGTTGATCTAAAAGCATTTAATGAAGTTTTTTATAAAAAACAATGCAAAGCCAGGCTCGAACCGGTAAAGGAAAACCTTATTCTCATGAAATCCCTTGGTATTCTTGTGGAGGTTACAACACTTCTCATACCGGGCTTAAACGATGATCCAGATGAAATAGCTGCCATGGCAGAATTTATTGCAGAGCGCCTTGGAGAGGAAACTCCCTGGCACATCAGCAGGTTTCATCCCTGTTATAAAATGACAACAAAGGACAGTACTCCACTAAATTCGCTGAAATATGCATTTCTGGCAGGAAAAAAAGCCGGGCTAAAATATGTTTACACAGGCAACGCGCCCGGCCTGGACTCTGAAAACACCTTTTGCCCCGGATGCGGGACCCTGCTGATAAAACGGTTTGCCTACAACATTGAAAACAAAGTCTCATCACAGGGAAAATGTCCTGAGTGTAATACCGATATCTACGGTATTTTTTAAATAAACCACCATGATTGCTGATGCATCACAACAAATAATGAAATTTAGGAGCAGGTTCCAATACCTGCCCTCACCGATGAGGACAGATATGTAAATAGGGCATATATATACTCCCCGCCGGTAGAAATTGAGCTTTTTAGGGAAATCTTTTTCCCAGAATCAGAGCCAAATGAGTGTTTTGAAAAACTCAAGTTATGAGATTGTACAGTATAAATAGGGCAGATATAGAATCTGCCCCTGCTTTCTAATAAAATATTTTCAAATCAAGGTTTTTTTATGATTTCTGTTTTAAAAAATAAAATTTTTCTCTACGGAAGAATGATCAAATTCTCCCACACTGTTTTTGCCATGCCCTTTGCCTTAAGTGCCGTGATCATGGCATGGCGGGATCATCCACCGCAAATATCCGATCTTTTATGGATTCTTGTAGCCATGGCCGGAGCACGTTCTGCAGCAATGGGATTTAACCGAATCACCGACGCGGTCCTGGATGAAAAAAATCCCAGAACCGCCATCAGGGAAATTCCCTCGGGCCTTATGAACCAAAAAGAAGCGGCTTTATTTGTCTTTGCATCTTCTTTAGTGTTTATTTTAGCTGCGGCCATGCTCGGCAGCCTGTGCTTATGGCTCTCCTTTCCGGTGCTGGGATGTCTTCTTTTTTATTCATACACCAAGACCTTCACAAAGTATTGCCACATCTACCTTGGATTTGCCATCTCCCTTGCCCCTGCCGGTGCCTGGGTTGCCGTCACAGGCACATTATCTTTAAGCGTAATCCTTCTCAGCCTGGCTTTACTGACTTATATTGCGGGATTTGATATATTATACGCATGCCAGGACATTGACTTTGATCGGAAACAAAATCTTTTCTCCATGCCTGCCATTTTGGGCCCGCAAGTATCTATGCGCATTTCCACCATCCTGCATGTGTGCACCTTTTCTCTTCTAATGGCCATGCACCTGACATTTGAAATGCATCCGGTTTTCCTTGTTTTTCTTGGGCTCATCGGTCTTCTTTTAATCGCAGAACACAGAATCGTCAGCCCGGACAATCTGGAAAAAATAGACATAGCCTTTTTCCACATGAACAGCATGATATCCATTCTGCTCTTCACAGGAATATTGGTGGAAGCCATTGTCAGATAAAAAATACATAGTTGCTATCACCGGCGCATCAGGCTCAATTTACGGAGTAAGACTCATTAAAGCCTTAGGTCAAAGCCCTTGTCAGATTATCACAATTATTTCAAACGGGGGGTTCAGGGTTCTTGACCATGAACTCAAATCTTTCCATCAATATGATTTCAGTACCTATCTGAAAAAAAAAGGGATTATACTTCACCCGAAGACCAGGCTGGATATCCTGACCGAAAAGGATTATGCAGCCGCTCCTGCCAGTGGCTCCTTTTTTCATGATGGTATGGCAATAGCGCCCTGCTCCATGAAGACCCTTTCATCCATTGCATCGGGAATTGCAGACAATCTCATCACCAGATCTGCAGATGTATGCTTAAAGGAAAAAAGGCCGTTGATTCTTTTGCCAAGGGAAACACCTCTTAACCTCATACATCTTGAGAACATGGCAAGGCTTTGCAGAGCAGGAGCCGTTATTATGCCGCCCTGCCCTTCTTTTTATACTTTTCCTGAAACCATTGAAGAGCTTGCGGACACGGTAGTGGCAAGAGTCCTTGATCACCTTGGAATAAACAGCAATCTCACACCAAGATGGAATCCTGATTTGTAATTAATTTCTTATGCTTCCTTGCTTCACTAATTGAGACGACTTTCTCAAAGAATTCATTTATTTTCTGGAAACCGCCTCAAAAAAGTGTAAACTACTTTTGGGGTAATATGAAACATGCCGATAATATTTTTAAAAATAAAATTATACTGACCGATGCTGATCTAACCGACATAGGGCCTGGATGCAAAAATTACAAAACAATATAAAAAACGCCATGGAAATTGTTTCTCATTTGAGCAGTCATGGCTGGAAAGCTTATTTTACAGGAGGAGCTGTACGGGATATCCTGCTTGACAAGATTCCGTTGGACATTGATATTGTAACGGATGCGCCCCAAAAGACCATACGGAACCTGTTCAGCAACGGCTACCGGGCAAAGGAGGTGGGAAAAACTTTTTCAGTATGCATTGTCAACGATATTGAGGTGGCCTCATGCCGCTCCCATTGTCACAATAATGGGTCTTCTGATACTTTTCCTGGATCAGACCTGAAAAAGCGGGACATCACCATAAACAGCATGGCCCTTGATCCCCTGGACGAAATTTTCAAAGACTCCGTTGCCAGAGGGGGCAAAATCTCCGCCGGCACCATTATTGATCCCTTTTCAGGAAAAAAAGATATTAAGGATAAAATCATCAGGTTCACGGATAACCCGGATTTACGGATCAAGGAAGATCCCCTCAGGATGATCCGAGCCTGCAGGTTTGCCTCGTACATTCAGGGAAAAATTGAACCGGTCAGCCTGAAGGCCATTCAAAGAAACCGTGATCTGCTGATTCAAGAAGCGGCTCCGGAGAGAATTCACCATGAGATTTTAAAAGCCATGTCCCATCCCAGGCCCTCCATATTTTTTAAAACACTTCGTTTGGCAGGCCTGCTTGAGATGATCCTGCCCTCCTTAGATGTATGTTTTACTTTAGATGGAGGCCCCTTTCATGGAGAAACCGTTTTTGAACACTGCATGCTTGTGGGAGATGCAATATCGTGCAAAAAGCCCATTCTGAGGCTGGCCGGTTACCTCCATGATACCGGTAAATATCAGGCAGCCTGTATAAAGGAGGGGAGACTCACATTCCCAGGTCATGAAAAACAAAGAGACTCCATGATAAATGATCTTGAAAAACTGAAATTCAGCCGGAGGGAAATATGCCGCATTGATGCACTTGTGAGTATTCACATGCGGCCCCTTAGAAAAGACTCTACTCCCAGGGCCGTGAGGCGCCTCCTTGCAATGCTGGAACAAAAAGAGATCAGCTATCGGGATTTTATGAGGCTCAGAATCGCAGACAAGGCAGGCAACCTGGCAAAACATCCATACACCTTCTCAGATATACGGCTGAGGCTTAATAAGATACAAACTGAGTTAAAGGGACAGAAAAAAACGGCATTCAACATCAAAGACCTTAATATATCAGGCCACGATACTATGGCACTTCTTGGCATTCCTCCCGGGCCGGAAGTAGGTAAAATATTAGAATTTCTTTTGGAAAAGGTACTGGATGACCCATCTTTAAATACTTTTCAAAAATTAAAATATCTTGCTGTTAAAAATTTTATTCTCCATTCAAAATAGAAAGCCTTTTTCACTCTGAATCATCCCTGCTGTTGAGCTTAAGTTGACTTTGAGTACCTCAAAGGTTAATATATCCTGTAATGGCAAACAGGGAGATAAAGCTCTCAGCCAGAATTTTTTTATTAGAAACTGTAGGGGCAGGATCTATTGCTGCCCTGTTTCAAGATTTGACACGATTGATAAGGCCAGGGCGGATATGGAATCCCCCTACCTTCATTATTTTCTATGGGTTTATGTTTTGATTTTTTATATGAAAGTCTCCGTAAAGGATTGTTTTTTAAAGACTTTCAATCTTCGTTGTGGCCGGGTAAAAAATATGCTCCGGCCATGCCGGTTTATATGAAAGTCTCTATAAGTACTTGTTTTTAAAAGACTTTCATTCATCGTTGTGATGACTGTGCCATCATGGGTGTTTATATGAAAGTCTCCTTAAACGGCGGATGACTTTCATGGTTCGTTGTGGGCAGACCCGGGTCAAAACCCTGGGCTGCCCATGGCAGTTTTATATGAAAGTCTCCGTAAGAGTCTCTTTTTAGGAAGGCTTTCGTCTTTTTGATTGTGGCGGTCATTCCGCCATGTATGTTGCAAAAATAAGGAAAATATCATGGAACTGACACAGGATCAGATTAAAGAAATGATATACACCTATTTACCTGAAATAATCCAGAAAGATATAAAAATTCGTAATTTTATTATTGAAATTACAAAAGATAAGTACCCTGATAAGGATCGAACGGAAGACCGTTTTGATCGAATGTTTGATGAACTGAAATCTTTGAGGATCGAGCATCACGATAAATGGGAAAAATTTCAACTAATACAGGATAAAAAATGGGAGGACTTTCAACTAAAGCAGGATAAAAAATGGGAGGACTTTCAACTAAAGCAGGATAAAAAATGGGAAGAAAACAAAAGGGAGTTTGACAGAATACATGAAGAAATCATGGCCAATGCCAAGAAGGTTGATCGAAGCATCGGTGCGCTGGGTTCAAGGTGGGGTATGAAGTCTGAATCCTCATTCAGAAATGCCCTTGCCGGTATCTTGGAGGTAAGTTTTGATGTTCAGGTCATCAATGTAAATGAGTATGACCATGACGGTAAGGTTTTTGGCCACCCTGATCAGGTTGAATTAGATATTATTGTAAAAAATGGTCTTCTTATCATCTGTGAGCTGAAATCATCCATCAGCAAGTCTGATATGTATATTTTTGATCGAAAAGTCTTGTTTTATGAAACTAAACATAATCGCAAGGCGTCCCGCAAAATTGTGATTTCCCCCATGATTAACCCAGGCGCCGAAGCCGTAGCAAAAAGATTAAACATAGAAGTTTTTTCTGATTCTATTGATGTAAAGACCCTTTAGGGTGATGCTTTCTTTTGATCACCCTAAAGGAGAAAAACTTTGCCCCTTTTACAAAGCCCCTTTTGCCTACAATTGGTTGCTGGCAAATTTCTGAATACACTCTGGATAAAGTTTCCACTCAAGCTCGAGACCTTTTTTCTTTACATCCTCCAGAGTATCCCCCTTTTTAATGGGAAAAGCCTTTTGACCGATAATAGGACCGGTGTCTTCACCATAATCTATAAAATGAACCGTACACCCCCCCACCTTACATCCATAACGGAATGTATCACCATAACCATCCGTACCTGGAAAAGCTGGAAGAAGGGCTGGATGGATGTTCATAATTTTTTTCCGGCCTGCATCAGTGTTAATTCGGTCAATGAAATAAGGGGTCAATGTGCGCATGAAGCCGGCTAAAACCAAGAGATCGATGTTATATGGTATAATTTTGTCAAGTAGGGCTCTTTCCGCCACGGCCCTTGTTTTTAAGAAAAAATAGAGTTTTTGTGCAGAGGTCTCCCTGGGAAACAGGGCCTGCTTGTCCATGATTTCATTCAGATCAAAATCATCCGGCAGCTTTAAATTATCCGGATACTGCCGAAAGCTTTGAATTATTGATTTGTAATCCACCACAAAAGTGTCTATCCCTGCCTTTTGTGCTCTTTCAAGGCCCTTGACACCTGGTTTATCAGAGCCTGTAAAAACAATTTGAGCATCAATTTTTCCCTGGGTGCATGAATCAATAATAGCCTGGAGATTTGTCCCTCCTCCTGAAATCAATGTTCCAACGTTAATTATACGGGTCATTTTTATCCTCCTTAAAATATTATTTGATAGTACTAAACAGGTAGTGATTTCATGTCCACCTCTATTTTAATTAATAGTCATTTAGGCATGTTTCATATTGCCTCAAAAGTAGTTGACAGTTTTTTTCAGAGAATTTCATAGAATTCAGAGAATGTTTTGAAAAAGTGTCGACCAAGGAATGAAACATGCCAAGAATCGCCCCTATTTCATACGGAGTAACTGGATTCTGCAATGGGCTTATGATATGATACACCATATTTTATTTTACCACCTGATTCAAGGAGATTGGGATAATATTGACAAACCCCAAACAACCTCCTATATTTATCTGAATGTTTTTTACTCAAAAAAGGAGAATGATAATGGCACAAAATATTATGGAAATCAATGATGATACATTTGAAAAAGAAGTGATAGATGCGGCTATACCGGTTATGGTGGATTTCTGGGCGCCATGGTGCGGGCCATGCCGTGCCATCGCTCCCATTGTTGAAGAGCTTGAAAAGTCCTACGGAGATAAAATGAAATTTGTTAAGGTCAACGTGGATGAAAATCCTCTTGCTCCAAGCAAATATGGTATTAAAGCCATCCCAACTCTGATATTTTTCAAAAATGGAGAAATTGCTGAACAAATAACCGGAATGGTGGCAAAAACGAATCTGGAAGAAACCCTGAAAGGGATTATATAGCCTGTTTTTAGTATTCAGACTTTTATTGTAAATATCCATAACGCATTGCAACAAAACAACTTTCATGGATAATTATTCATACATCAGTAATCATGAAGGTTTATCAGAAATTAAGGAGAAATAACATTTCATGGCACAGACAGATTATGATCTTGTTATTATTGGGGGCGGACCTGCAGGGCTCACCGCAGGTATATATGCGGCCAGGGCAAGGATGAATGTAATTCTTCTTGAAAAAGCAGCTCCTGGGGGCCAGGTTATCGTATCTGACTGGATTGAAAACTATCCTGGATTTCCAGATGGTATCAGCGGCTATGATCTTGGAGAAAAAATGCTGTTACAGGCAAAGAATTTGGGACTGCCCATTGAAATGGAAGACGTAACCAGCCTGGAACTGTCTCCAGGAAGAAACACAATTAACACCTCCGGAGGAAAAAGCATTACCTCCAGGGCCGTTATAATTGCATCTGGTGCATCTCCAAGGCGGCTGAATGTTGGAGAGGAAAAATTCATGGGCAAGGGAGTTTCCTTCTGTGCCACCTGTGACGGTCCTTTTTTCAGGGATAAAACCGTTGTTGCCGTAGGCGGGGGAGATACCGCAGTACAAGAATCCACTTTTCTAACCAAATTTGCAAAAAAAGTATATCTGGTTCACAGAAGGGATGAACTTAGGGCAGCCAAGATTCTCCAGGAAAGAGCATTTAAAAACGATAAAATAGAGATACTCTGGGACTCCGTAGTGACCGGCATGGACGGCCTTTTCGGCGTAGAACAGGTAAAAATCAAAAATGTTAAAACAGAGGAAGAAAAAAATATTCAGGCCCAAGGCTGTTTTATCTGGGTTGGAATTACACCTAACACGGCCTTTGTGGGAGACGCTGTTGAAATGAATGCCGGGGGGTTTATTGTTGCAAATGAACACATGGAAACCTCTGCCCTTGGCGTATATGCAGCAGGTGATGTCAGGACCACACCCCTAAAACAAATCGCAACTGCGGTGGGAGATGCTGCCATTGCAGCGGTATCTGCTGAGCACTTCCTGGAAAATCTGGTCAGCTAAAAAGGAGATACTCGACTGATTAAAATGAAAAATTTATTTGCTCTTTGTTCAGCCCTTCTGATTTTTACCATTTCAGGCTGCTCCTGGTTCGGCACCGACAGCAAAGAGATGGAAAAAAGTGCAGAACAGCTCGTCAAAGAAGCTTCAACTGAATTCAGAGATGAGCATTACAAAAATGCAATCAAAGCATTTACCACACTAAAGGATTGGTACCCTTTCAGTAAATACGCAATTCTCGCTGAACTGAAAATTGCCGATGCCCATTTTGAGCTGGAGGCCTATGAAGAGGCCATATTTGCATATCAGGAGTTTGAGCGGCTTCATCCACAAAATGAAGCAATCCCCTATATCATTTATCGAACTGCTCTTTGCTGGTACAACCGTATCCCACACATTGATAAAGACCAAATGCCTTCAAGAAAGGCACTTGAACAGTTTAATAGACTTATTAAAATATTTCCAAATACAGATTATGCATTAAAAGCTGAAGACAAAATTCAAAAATGCATCGATAATCTGGCCGGCCACGAAGCCTATGTAGCAAATTTTTATCTGAAAACTGACCACTACAAGGCTGCAATCAAAAGGTTCGAGTATTTGTTTTCCATGTATCCTGATACAGAGCCCGGCAAAAAAGCATTGGACAATATTGATTATTGTAAAAAAATGCTTGAAAAAGAAAATATTTGACGGCCTGCATTGTAAAAATACTCTCCCATCAGCACAGGAAGATTTTTACTTTACATTAAAACAGATTTAATATATAAGTATTTGTTTTAAATTTATATATTTTAAGGAGAGAATGAAATATGTCCAAGGAATGCAAAATCTGTGGTAAAAAGCCAATGGTTGGGAGCAATATCAGCCATGCTCACAACATCAACAAACGTCGTTTCAACCCTAATCTACAAAGAGTTCGGGCATTATACAACGGACAGGTAAAGAGAATCGATGTTTGTACAAAATGTATTAAATCAGGATATGTGGTTAAAGCACCCTGATAACCTACTTTTCGCTTATTTTTATAACATGCTGTAATCAAAGATAAAATTGCTATGTGTTTTTTGCCAATAAATTTTTCACTATCAATAAAATCAGTGGGTTATAGAAAAATAAGCGAATAAAGGGTAATAATTTGACAATTCTTACTACTTTGGTAAATTATAATTTTCCAACTGTCTTTGTAGGGATATCCCCCCTGTCCCCTGTGGTTAGCCTGTCCATTGGGTGGGCAACCACAGTGGGTTGCCCCTACATTATGCAGGAGTATTTCTGAAGATAACAAAGTATAATTATAAAAAAGATACCTGCTTAAAACAGGCATTTTTTAATCCATTGAAATGATTCGTTTTACGTCTTTGACATGCTTTACCTTTCGGAGTGCGTTCATAATTTTACTCAGTTGCTCCGTGCTTTCTACGGAAATGGTGAAATAACTCCTGACCGTACCATATTCCGAGGTTTCTGTATGGGCATTAATAATATTGGAGCCTGACTTATTTATAGCTGTTGCTACGTCTGCAAGCAAACCGGATCTATCTGTGGAGCGAACACGTATATTTGCAGGATATGTCTCCTGGTCATCTTCACTCCACTGAACTTCAATCTGCCTCTCCGGACTCATTTTCATAACATTGATGCAATTTTTTCTGTGAATTGTAACCCCCTGTCCCTGAGTAATATAACCTATAATGGGATCTCCAGGAAGGGGATTGCAACATTTTGAGAACCGTACTAAAATATCATCAAGTCCCTTGACGATTATACCTTCCCTGGTTTTTCTCCTTCTTTGTGAACTGCTGCCTATCCTTTCTACTTCTTCTGCTTTTTCACGGACAGATGCATCATCTTCGGGAACAGCCCTGTGAAATACCTGAAGAGGGGTGAGTTTACCAAATCCCACATGGGCTATGAGATCATCAACTGTCTTGAAACCAAAGTGCTCTCCCACCCTGGCTATATCGCCTGATTTCAGCAACGCATTGAAATTTTGATTTTTTTTCCTGAAAAGTTTTTCGCACATCTCCCTGCCAAGGGAAATACTTCTCTCCTTTTCCTGGGTTCTTATCCAATGCCGAATCTTGGTTCTGGCCTTCACCGTTTTTACAAAATTCAGCCAGTCCGGGCTGGGATGGTGGCCCTTTGTGGTTAAAATACTCACAGTGTTACCTGTTTCAAGCCTGTGGGCCAGTGGAACTAATCTTCCATTCACTTTGGCACCGGAGCACTGCTCGCCTACCTCGGTATGGATCATATAGGCAAAATCAACCGGTGTAGCTCCCTTGGGCAGGGTTTTAATCTCACCACCAGGCGTAAAAACGTAAATCTCATCAGGATATAGATCGATTCGTACATTTTCAAGAAACTCATCAGGATCATCGGAATCTTCCTGGTGCTCCACCAGATTCCTGAGCCATGCAAAGGTTTTACCGGTTTTTTCGTCAACGGCAGCCCCTTCCTTATAGCTCCAGTGGGCTGCAATCCCTGATTCAGCCACATAGTTCATCTCCTCCGTCCTGAGCTGAATTTCCACCCTTTCTCCATGGGGGCCTATAACCGTTGTATGCAAGGATTGATACCTGTTGGACTTTGGCATCCCTATATAATCTTTAAACTTATAATATATGGGTTTCCACATGTCATGGATAATTCCCATGGCCTCATAGCACTGGGATTTTTTATCCAAGATGACCCTGAAGGCAATGATATCATATACCTGGTTGAACTCAAGATTCTGAGAGACCATTTTTTGATAAATGCTGTAATGCTGCTTATAACGGCCTTTGATTGAAATGGGTTTAAGGCCCTCAGATAACATTTTTTCAGTAAGTTTTTCCCTGACCTCATTTATGTAGTTTTCTTTTTCTTCCCGTTTCCTGTTTACCAGGGCATCAATATCAGCATACTCTTTAGGATGAGTATAAAAAAAAGCAATATCTTCTAACTCCTGCTTGATCCAGAAAATTCCAAGTCTTGCGGCTATGGGTGTATAAATCTCAAGGGTTTCCCGTGCAATGGACTTTTGTTTTTCAGAATCTTCATGATATTTAAGGGTGCGCATATTGTGAAGACGATCCGCCAGCTTTATCAGTACAACACGGATATCATCTGCCATGGCAAGGATCATTTTCCTTAGATTCTCTGCCTGGTGGGCCACTCTGGTGGAGAAAGTCAGTTTGGACAGCTTGGTCACTCCGGCCACGATATGGGCGATATTGTGGCCGAACATATTTTCTATTTCTTCATAGGTGGCATGGGTGTCTTCAATCACATCGTGGAGAAGGCCGGCTGCAATGCTCTCAACGTCTAACCGCATATCAGTCAAGATGGCGGCAACCTCCATGGGATGAGAAAGGTATGGCTCTCCTGAAAGCCTGACCTGCCCCTCATGAACCCGGGCAGAATAGATATAAACCCGGTCAAGAATATCAAGATCAGCTTCGGGATTATACTCAACAATTTTGTCCAGTATATCGTTGATTCGAATCATTCAAAACCCAACTCCCCTGAAAAAAGGATGAAACATAGGTATACCCCACTGTGGGTGCCCTCTCAAAGGACAGGTAATAAGGTGGCCTGCCCTGCAGTTTCATAGAATTTGTGGCAAGGAAGCCCCTGAGTCTTCAGCTCAGGGGTTATTGACAATCAATAGGCCTTTGCAAAAAGAACCCGTTTCTCACTTGGTTCATTGCAGCAGATGCAATTGCCCTTTTCAAACCCATTGTCAAAGGGAATGCATCTTATGGTTACCGACAAATCTTCTTTTATCCTGGCCTCACACTCACCACTGCCGCACCAATGAGCCATTACAAAGCCAGTGTTTTGCGAATTAGTGCTGGATTTAAAAAATTCATAAAAGGCCTCTTTTTCATCCATCTCAAAGGTATTTTTTAACCTGAATTCCAATGCCCTATTATACAGATTAGTTTGGATATTATCCAGAGTCTCCTCGATTTTGTCTAAAAAATCCGCTCTTTTAATGCTTGTTTTTTCCCTGGGGCTTTTATCCCTTCTGCCTACAAACAAGGAGTCCTTGGCAATGTCCTTGGGACCGATTTCAGCCCTCAAGGGGATACCCTTTTTAACCCAGTCCCATCCCCTTGCCCCACCGATATCCCTGTCATCTATCTCCACGACAAGCTTTCTGCCGAAGTAAGCCTTTTTCCGGAGTTCACTGGCAATGGAGTCGGTATAAGCCATAACCTCGGAACGCTCATCCTCAGTCCTGAAAATGGGCAGCAAAACAACATGGGATGGTGAAACCCTGGGGGGCATGATAACACCGTCATCATCTCCATGGGTCATTATCATTCCGCCTATCATGCGGGTGGATGATCCCCAGGAAGTTGTCCAGGCAAATTCCTCTTTTTTATCTGCATTCTGAAACCTTATATCGGAACTTTTAGCAAAGTTCTGCCCCAGGAAATGGGATGTTCCGGCCTGCAGCGCTTTTTTGTCCTGCATCATCGCTTCAATACAAAGGGTATCCACAGCCCCGGGAAATCTCTCGGAAGCAGTTTTAGCGCCCCTGACAACCGGCATGGCAAGATACTCTTCCACAAATTTTGTATAAACGTCAAGCATCAACTCAGTTCGTTCCCGGGCCTCTTTTTCCGTAGCATGGGCAGTATGTCCCTCCTGCCACAGGAATTCACTGGTTCTAAGAAAAATACGGGTTCTCATTTCCCAGCGTACAACATTGGCCCACTGATTAAGTAAAATAGGAAGATCCCTGTAGCTTGATGTCCACCTGGCCATTGACTCTCCTATTATGGTCTCGGAAGTGGGGCGGACGATAAGGGGCTCCGGCAGCTCCCCTGCGGGCACAAGCTTACCGCCCTCTCCCTTTTCAAGCTTATGATGGGTTACAACGGCGCATTCCTTGGCAAACCCCTCCACATGTTCTGCTTCCTTTTCAAGATAGCTCAAGGGAATGAATAAAGGAAAATAAGCATTTTTTATACCGGTTTCCTTGAACATGCCGTCCATCTGCTGCATGATGTTTTCCCAAAGAGAATATCCCCATGGTTTAATAACCATGCAGCCCCGCACCGGAGACTTTTCCGCCATGTCAGAGGCTTTTACCACCTCCTGATACCACATTGGATAGTCTTCCTCGCGAGTCGGTGTTATTGCAGTTGTAACCTTTTTCCCCATTTATCTTCCTCCAGTTTTGTTTATTATTTTTTTTATATATAAAAATTGGCATATTTCATTCGTCGGTTGAAACTTTTTCAAAACATTCTCTGAATTTTAGAAAATTCTCTAAAAAAACTGTCAACTATTTTTGAGGCAATATGAAACATGCCTAAAAATTATCAATTTCTTTCAAAAGCTCCCCAACCAGCTCTGATTGATGGATTTTTCTTAATATTTTACCTTTTTTAAACAAAATGCCGAAATCATCTCCACCGGCAATACCTATATCAGCTTCTCTTGCCTCTCCCGGACCATTTACCACACATCCCATAATGGCCACCTTGATATCCAAAGTAGAATTCATGAGGGCCTTTTCAACCTGTTCGGCAATGTCAAAGAGATTGATTTTACATCTCCCGCATGTAGGACAGGAGATAATTTCAGGCCCCCTCTTTCTGATGCCGAGCGCCCTCAATATTTCCCATCCCACGCGTACCTCTTCCACAGGATCCCGGGTCAGGGAAACACGGATGGTATCACCGATACCGTCCGCAAGCAGCATACCGATACCCAGGGCAGACTTGGTAATGCCGGCAAAAAGACCTCCCGCCTCGGTAACCCCCACATGAAGGGGAACATCGGTTTGCCGGGCAATCAAACGATAGGCTCTAACGGTTCTTTCAACATCAGAAGCTTTAAGGGAAATTTTGATATCATGGAAATCAAAATCCTCCAGGATTGCTATATTCCGCAGGGCGCTTTCCACCATGGCCTGGGCTGTACATCCCATGTTTTCCATAATATCCTTCTCAAGGGAGCCGGCATTCACGCCCACCCGTATGGGAATACCATGTAATTTAGCACAATCAACCACCGCCTTTATTTTCCTGTGTTCACCGATATTCCCGGGATTGATACGCAGGGCATCGGCACCGGCTTGCGCGGCGGCAAGGGCCAGTCTGAAGTCAAAATGAATATCGGCAATCAACGGAATATCTATCTGTTTTTTAATGGACTTAACGGCAAGGGCGGCTTCCATGTCCGGCACCGCCACCCTCACGATTTCACATCCTGCACAGGAGAGCCTGCTTATCTGAGCTACTGTATCGACGACATTTGCAGTAGGGGTATTGGTCATGGACTGTACGGCAATGGGTGCCACCCCGCCTATTTTTACTCGTCCAATATTTATTTGACGAGTATGACATCTATTTTTTACAAAGAGTGTATTCGACAATATTTCATCCCCGCAAACATTATAAAAATCAATTCAGCCAAGCCAGAGAGAGCAATCCGACAAACCAGTCAACATATAAAAATACAAAAGCAGAAAAGGGAAAGCAAATTTTTAAAAAAATAAAAAAAAATATTTCTATTTACTGCCATACACGGAAAACAAATATGTGCAAGAAAAACTCCATGCCATGACAGATTCCGCAAATTTTATTAATACCAGAGGATTTAGAATTGTTCAACAATAACATAGCTGATGATTGTAGGTGAGATTATTGATTCTTAAGCCCTACCTGGAAAAAGATCCTTTTATAATCAAGGCCATTTCAGAAAGATTTTCAATATAATCATATGCAAGGGGATCCAGGGGTACCACAGCCCCGTTAATGGCTGAAGCAATTTTCATGGCAACGCTTTTATCAAATTGAGGCTGAACAAAAATCACATGAACACTTTTTTCTCTTGCCTCCCGGATAAAAGCTGCAAGCTCTTTTCCGCGGGGAGCTTTCCCCCCCCTTTCAACAGATATCTGTTTCAAAGCATAAGCATCGGCAAAATATCCAAACACGGGATGAAATACAAAAATGGTCTCTCCTCTTACAGGTGCCAGTGCAGAGTGTATTTTTGAATCCAGCGCATCAAGATCAGCCTTAAAAGCATTCAGGTTTCGACGTAATATATTTTCATGTTCCGGAACTATTGCCCCAAGAGCATCGCAAATTGTGTCTGCCTGTTTTTTTACAAGCACAGGAGACATCCAGATATGCGGGTCAAATGCCCCTGCTGCATGGTCATGGAATTCCATTGGATTGTCTTCATCGGTTTCACTTCCAAAGCGTCTAAGAGGGATATCTCTGGTAGTATCCACAATTTCAAGTCTGGGTGACATGGTTTTTATTTTAGGCAGCAATGCACTCTCAAAAGGCACGCCAATGGTAAACAATGCCCTTGCCCTTGCCAGCTTCAATATTTGGGCCGGGTCAGGCCCATAGGTAGCAGGGCTTTTACCAGGCGGAACCAGCACCTCCACATCAACAAGTCCACCAACAATGCGGTGAACAAAATATGCCTGGGGCTGAATACTGACAAAAACAGATATTTTCTCGTTGCCGGCAAAAACTGAAGCAGGAAGCAAACTAAGCATGATAAAAGTACAAATAACGATTTTATAAAAACTATTCAGCATTATTACTCTCCTTTATTATCATCAATAATACCCATACCCTTTGAGGGCACTGTTTCAGAGTCATCTAATTAAAAATTTTCCCCTGGAAGGAGCGTTTATTCTTCTGAAGTCGATCTAGCTGGTACTGGGCTCACACCGTTCCAACGTGTCAAAAAACCACAATATATTGTGATTTTTAACACTCTCGAAATACAATGGGTTGTATGCTGGAATAGTGCGAGCCCAGTGCCTACAATTCAGTATTAAACAATTTTTATCAAAAAGCAAACCACTCCAGCATATTCGTCTCTGTATCCTGCATGGACTACCAAAACAGACAAAATTTATCTAAAGGTAGAAACAATGGCCATCCCTTAATCCTTTTGATCATATTTCAGACAATCAAAATATCACCCTACATGCATATTTATCTTTTTTTATCTGAACCTTAATTTTCCTGATTGATACCAGAGATTTAATTTTCACCCATTTTAAAGGATTTGTACTGGGTTCACACCGTTCCATATTATCAAAAGACCACAATACATTGTATTTCCGAATCGTCTTGATCCACAATGGATTGTATGCTGGAATAGTGTGAGCCCAGTGACTTTACTCTCGAAAATATTCTAACCATGCAGAAAACTGCCTGAGATTAGCGAAAACTTGGCGAGTATAGTAGCATATGAAAACTGTTGGAATGATGGGATCCCTCTGCCAATGGGTAAACTGATTATATTTAACACCCTCATAAATTGAGCTTTTCAGGGTAAATATTTTTCCCTGATAATAAGGCCGTTATAACCCCATAGGCATTATCAAAAGTTCAGGTTGAGGCAGTGGACAGTATATGTATATTCATTTCAACGATATTCTGGTAACATATACAAGGTTTCCTTTTTATTTTTTAAGACCTTATTATAACGAATGAAAAAGGAGAAATTATTGAAAAAAATTAATATAGTAACGGAATTCAGGCAAAAAGCAGCCCTTGTGTCGTCTTTTATGTACGAGGTTAAAACGCTTCAAGAGGCCCTTGAAACTGCGGTTTCCATCTGCAAGTCAAAAAAAAACAATACCAGCCGGATATCTGATTTCATCTCTGATGAAAAGGAAACAGCCAATTTCCTCAGCGGTACCGGCACCCATAGAACCCTGGCCGCACCCGGTCTCAAGGAGGATGCCTTAAAAGCCATCAAATATCTTTGCCTGGATCATCACATAACCCTTGTCACCGGCACCTTGAGAAATTACGGCCAGGGCATAGACATGGGGCTTACCTTTGCAGATTACGGCATTGCAGATACCGGTACTCTGGTGATAAATTCCGATTCCGAAGAAAAACGGCTTGCGACCATGCTAAGTGAAATACATGTTGCCCTGCTGCCTCTATCAAGAATTCGTTCAACGGCCCTGGACATGGCCCATGAACTCAAAGCTCTCACATCAAAGCCCTGTTCCTATACCGCATTTATTACAGGTGCCAGCCGTACCGCAGACATTGAGCGAATTCTTGCCATCGGGGTTCACGGCCCCCTTGAGCTGCACATTATTCTGATCGATGACGGGGCCCACATCAACGAAGCCCATGAAAATAGTGGGCCTCACGTGGACTATGATAAAAAACCTGAAACAAAGGCGTTAAGGAGTTAATCATGGGGAAAAATCAAAAATCAGAAAAAAAAGGCGAGCATCTGAGGGGCTATAAAAAGAGAATCGACCATGCTCTTTCCAATGATTTTCTCAGGGATGCCATGGACAAATTTGCCGTGGCCTACAGAGACAGCCGTAAAAAGGCCTTTGCCGATATGGATACCAGTGTTGATGAATTGATCTCACAAGTTGCTGAAATTAAAAAAAATGCCATCCATCACCTTGATGATCTGCTGGAGCGGTTTAAAAAAAGGGCAGAAGCCAACGGCGTCCACGTCCATATTGCTGCCACAGGACAGGAAGCCAATGAAATCATCGCGGAAATCGCAAAGAAAAGCGGATCAAGAAAAATCATCAAATCCAAGTCCATGACTGCGGAAGAGACAGATCTCAACAACCGGCTGGAAAATGACGGCCTTGAAGTCACGGAGACGGATTTGGGCGAATGGATCGTCCAACTCCGCCATGAGGGTCCCTCCCATATGGTAATGCCGGCCATCCATCTATCCCGGTTTCAGGTGGCCGGCCTCTTTTCCGATATTACAAAAAAAAATCAGCCACCGGAAATTGAACAACTGGTAAAGGTGGCCAGAAAGGAACTCAGGCAAAAATTCCTGCATGCAGACATGGGCATCACAGGTGCCAACTTTGCCATTGCAGACACCGGCACCATCGGCATTGTGACAAATGAGGGCAACGCCCGCCTTGTCACCACTCTGCCGAAGGTTCATGTGGTGCTGACCGGGATTGACAAGCTGTTGCCGTCCCTGGAAGATGCTTTGAAAATTACAAAGGTGCTCCCTCGAAACGCCACAGGCCAACGCCTGACCTCCTATGTCACCTGGATCACAGGCCCTTCTGAATGCAGCCTGTCCCCATCGGGAAAAAGGGAGATGCACATGGTCTTGCTGGACAACGGCCGGAAAAAAATCGCATCGGATCCCGATTTTGCCCAGATACTCCAATGTGTCCGTTGCGGAGCCTGTGCCAATGTGTGCCCGGTCTATCGCATGGTGGGAGGCCATCAACTTGGATATATTTACATAGGAGCCATCGGGCTTATCACCACCTATTTTTTCCATGGTGCTGGACACGCAAAAAACCTGGTTCAGAATTGCACCAACTGCGGGGCCTGCAAGGAGGTGTGCGCCGCAGGTATTGATCTGCCCCGGCTAATCAAGGAGGTTCATGCCCGTATACAGGACGAGGAATGCCATCCATTAAAGAGCCTCATGCTCGGCAAGGTACTGAAGAACAGAAAGCTGTTTCATGCTCTCTTACGAGCAGCCGGTGCTGCCCGGAAACCGGCTACCGGAGGAACGCCCTATTTAAGACACCTGCCCATGATATTCTCAAAGGATCACAACTTCAGAAGGCTTCCTGCCATTGCCGAGGTTCCCTTCAGGGACCGCTGGGAATCACTTGGGAAAAAATTCAATGCATTAGGGGAACATGTACCATTGGGGATGGAAAAAACAGGTAAGGATCAAATAGAGGATAAAAAAGATTATATCAGGGTTGGGCTGTTTGCAGGTTGTGTACAGGATTTTGTCTACCCTGAACATCTTGAAGCAGGGCTAAGGGTTATGGAAAAATCGAGCCGGAAAATCATCCTTTTTTTCCCCATGGGGCAGTCCTGCTGCGGCCTTCCCGCCCTGATGATGGGAGAAAAAGATGCTGCCCGGGAAATGGCCGTTCAAAATGTCAATGCTTTCAAGGATATTGATCTGGATTACATTGTTACGCTTTGTGCGTCCTGCGCCTCCCATCTGAAAAATGGACTGCCGGCTCTTGCCGGTGAAACGGCTGGAAACGCTGCCGGCAGTTTTGCCGATAAGGTGATGCCCTTCAGTCAGTTTATTCAGCAGAAGGCCGGAATGAAAGAGCAGATTCCAGTTTCGGGAGCAAAAAAGATCACATGGCACTCGCCCTGCCATCTATGCCGGGGCCTCGGCATCAGGCAAGAGCCAAAAGACATCATGAATAAGAGTGGGCATGAATTTATTCAGGCCCCTGAAGAGGAGACCTGCTGCGGATTCGGCGGAAGCTTTTCCGTAAATTTTCCAAATGTATCCAAGGAAATTCTCACAAAAAAATTAGATGATGTGGAAAATACCAGAGCAGAACTGCTTGTGACGGAATGTCCAGGCTGTGTCATGCAGCTCAGGGGCGGTGCTTTAATGCAGAATAAAAATTTTAAAGTGATCCACCTGTCTGAACTGATAGCAGGAGGATCTAACCTCGGCCGCCGCTCCACATCAACCTGGCCTTTAAAACTTTGAAATAATTATCATGGGAAAAGGAAATCATTCTGACAGGATGAGGCCCCTTTTTCACGATGATTCTATCCCTTGAATCTATGGCCATACCCTCTTGCCCATCAAAGGTAAGCACAATGTCCGTGGGATCTCCCTCAAGCTGAATTTCCACCTCTGAGTTATCCGGAATTATCAGGGGACGATTTGTAAGGGTAAAGGGGCAGATTGGGGTCAAAATTATGCCTGGTACAGCCGGATGAATCACAGGGCCTCCGGCGGCCAGTGAATATGCCGTTGAACCGGTGGGCGTTGCCACAATAAGTCCATCGGCCTTAAAGGTGGTAAGGTATCCTGAATTAATATATACGGCACAATAGGCAAGCCGGGACAGAGCTCCCTTGTTCAGCACAAGATCGTTTAGAACTTCCACCGAGGTGATCTGTTTTTCTTCCCTGATGACGGACACCTGGAGCCTCATGCGCATCTCAACGGAAAATTTTTTTTCAAGCACTGCCTGAACAGCATCAAACAGGCAGGCCTCCAGGGTTTCGGCCAGGAAACCCACCTCCCCGAATTTAATTCCCATGATGGGAATATCTCTGCTGCCTATAAGACGGGCTGCACTTAAAAATGTTCCATCCCCCCCCAGAACGATCACGCAAAAAAGATTATCTTTAAAAACATTTTGATCCTGCTGCCCATTCTGGGAAAACCCATCTGCAACTATTACCTCCACACCCCTTTGTTTTAACCATTTTTCAAGCTCTGCCGCTTTTTTTTGTGCTCTGATATCCTTTTTTACAACCAGACCGACACATTTTTTATTCATTTTTTATTTCCAAGCTTCAACAAGCATAACTATAATAGTATCCTATAAACTATTGATGGAATTTTTAAAACTATTGATGGAATTTCAAAAATCCATACCCATCAATACTTTCCTAATGAGTGAGCAACTAATTTAGGACACCACCCATAAATATTAGTCCATTATCATCATTTCAACATTCGCAAAATTCTGCACTTTTAAATGGCAACCAGTGATTGTGATAGTTTTTTCTCAGGGCATGTTTACAAACAACAACAGGTATTATGCAAGATTTTTTTTAAAATAAATTTTCTTTTAGGGAATATGTCTGGCTAATACCTTGATTTGCCGCAGGTTTTCCTGTTTTTGCTTGACTCCATATCTTTGTATCAGTATAAAATATAGGCTATTTGAGTTTTTTATAAACCAGCATGGCCGGAGTATATTTTTTACCCGGCCACAACGAAGACTGAAAGTCTTTTGAAAAACAACCTCTTACGGAGACTTTCATATTAAAGATGCATTAAAACGCCTGTCCTTTTAAGGCGTGAGTAATTCAATTTAGTTAAAATTAAAGGAGTGAAGTATGAAAAAAGCGGGTAAAATAATGGCTGTGCTATCTGTGTTGATGTTTGCACTGGCAGGCACATCACTGGCAGGGGATACGATCAAATTAGGTGTTGCAGGAGCCCACAGCGGTGATCTTGCATCCTATGGCCTGCCATCGGTTAAAGCAGCAGAACTTGTGGTAAAAGACGTTAATGCCGCTGGCGGGGTTCTTGGTAAAAAAGTTGAGTTATTAATTGAAGATGATGTGTGCAAACCGGAAGTGGCGGGCAATACCGCGACAAAACTGGTCTCCGACGGTGTTGACATTGTCATGGGCCATATATGCAGCGGAGCCACAAAAGCTGCCATGGGAATCTACAAGGATGCCGGTGTAATTGCGGTTTCTCCCTCTGCGACAAATCCTGATCTTACATTGAGCGGTGAGTATCCCAATTTTTTCAGAACCATTGCCCATGATGCGGTTCAGGCACAAATTCAGGTAAAATTTGCCATGGAGAGCCTGAAGGTAAAAAAAGTTGCCGTGCTCCATGACAAAGGCGACTACGGAAAGGGCCAGGCAGAACTTGCTCAAAAATATTTCACGGATGCAGGAGCTGAAGTTGTGCTCTTTGAAGGTGTAACCCCCGGTGCCGTTGATTATTCCGCCATCGTGACCAAGGTCAGGAGCAAAAAACCGGATATGGTTATCTGGGGAGGCTACCATCCTGAGGCATCCAAGATTGTCACCCTCATGAGAAAAAAACGCATGGATACCGTTTTCATGGGCTGTGACGGCGTAAAAGATGACACCTTTATCAAGGTTGCCGGAAAATACGCAGAAGGTGTTTATGCCACCGGTCCAAGGGACACATCCAAAAACGCAATAGCACAAAAAGCGAAAAAACAGCACCAGGATGCCTATGGCTCAGACCCTGGAGCATTCTTTGATAACGCCTATGCCGCAACCCAGGCAATCCTCAATGCCATTGAAAAAGCAGGTTCAACAGAGTTTGAGGCGGTTGCGAAAGCCCTTCGCACAGAGGATGTCGAGACCACCCTTGGAAAAATCAGATTTGATGAAAACGGTGATGCCACCAATATCGGTTTTTCCGTTTACAGGGTAGAAGACGGTGTTTTTGCGGAAGTCAATTAATTTTTTTTCATCTCCAATGATCAAAAATGATCAAGGAACCACAAAGGGGGCAGGCCCTTGTTCTGCCCCCTATCTCTTTTGCAGGGAAAGGCAGCAATAAAGCAGGTCTTATATGGATTTTGAATATTTTACACAACTTTTTTTCGGCGGACTTACCCGGGGAAGCATCTACGCCCTCATTGCTCTTGGCTATACCATGGTGTACGGCATTATAGAGCTTATCAACTTTGCCCATGGTGAGATTTACATGATCGGCGCCTTTACCGGTCTTATCGTTTCCAGCGTTCTTACCATGATGGGAATGCCTGCCCTCGCGGTCATGGTCCTGGCTGCCATGGCTGCCGTTATTTATTCCTGTGCCTATGGCTATACCATGGAAAAAATAGCCTATAAGCCCCTTAGGAACGCTCCAAGGCTGTCGGCCCTCATCAGCGCCATCGGCATGTCCCTTTTTCTCCAGAATTATGTCCTCCTGGCCCAGACATCTGATTTTCTTCCCTTTCCAAGCCTGATACCGGACTTTGAATTCTGGGAACCCTATGCCCACATACTTACATCCCCTGAGCTTGTTATTCTCATTACCACCTTTGTTGTAATGATTCTGCTGACTTTTCTTATCAAGTTCACCAAGATCGGCAAGGCCATGCGGGCCACATCCCAGGATAAAATGATGGCTGCTCTTTTGGGCATAAATGTAAACAAGATTATCTCGGCAACCTTTGTCATAGGTTCTGCCACGGCAGCCATCGGCGGGCTGCTCATTGCCTCCCACATCGGGCAGATCAATTTTTATATGGGTTTCATAGCAGGAATTAAAGCCTTTGTGGCTGCGGTTCTTGGCGGTATCGGCAGCATCCCTGGAGCGGTGCTTGGCTCCTTGGTATTAGGCTGGACAGAGAGTTTTTTCACCGGTTATATTTCAAGTGATTACGAGGATGTATTTGCCTTTTTGTTCCTTGTCGTTATCCTGATATTCAGGCCCTCTGGAATTCTTGGCAGATCTGAAACCCAAAAGGTTTAAAACGATGAGAACTATAAATCAAGAAATAAAAAAAGCATTTTCAGCCTCCCTGTGGTTCATGTTTCTTACATTTCCCATCATGGTGATCAAGGTAAACACCGTCACCGACACGGTGGAATGGCGTTGGAAAAACATGATGATCGTCGGAGTGGGGGCTTTTTTTCTCTCCATGCTCTGGAGATATCTCCTTAAAAAAAAAACAGAGGGTGGTAAAAAGGAAAAAGAAGGCAAGCTGACCTTTTTACAGCGTATCCTGAATGAAAAGCGATTTACCCTTCCCGGCATTGTTGCCCTCACCCTTTTTACCCTTGCATTTCCCCATATTTTTTCCATGTACCAGACCACAATCATGATTTCCGCTCTTATCTACGTAATGCTGGGCCTGGGGCTCAACATCGTCATCGGCCTTGCAGGGCTTCTTGATCTTGGGTATGTCGCGTTTTTTGCCGTTGGCGCCTATTCCTATGCCCTTTTGAATCTTCACTATGGCATTACCTTCTGGATCGCCCTGCCCCTGGGCGGTATTCTTGCCGCCATATTCGGCATTATTCTTGGTTATCCAGTACTGCGGCTGAGGGGAGACTACCTTGCCATAGTTACCCTGGGGTTCGGTGAAATCATCCGGCTGGTACTGGAAAACTGGAACGATTTTTCCTTTGGTCCCAGCGGTATTGCCAACATCCCGAAACCAGAATTTTTCGGCATGGAACTCTCCCTTGAGGGATACACCATCTATATTTTTTATATTATAGTTGCCTTAGTCATATTCACCATATTCGTCATAAACAGGCTCAAGGACTCGCGCATCGGCAGGGCCTGGATAGCTCTTAAAGACGATGAGGTGGCCTGCCAGGCCATGGGCATTGACAAGGCAAGGACAAAACTCCGGGCCTTTGCGCTTGGTGCCACCTGGGCAGGCATGGGAGGCGTCGTGTTCGCGGCTAAGACCACCTTCATCAACCCTGCCAGCTTTACCATCTGGGAATCCATCATTATTTTATGTACAGTTGTCCTGGGGGGCATGGGTTCCATTTCAGGCGTCATAGCAGGTGCTCTGCTCTTGATACTCCTGCCGGAATATTTAAGGGATTTTGGTGAATTCAGGATGATCACCTTTGGCATGGTATTAGTTCTAATGATGGTGTTCAGGCCCGGTGGAATGATTGAAAATGTTCGCAAAACCTACAAATTTGAGAAACAATGATGCAGCCAATTCTTGAAGTCAAAAACATGACAATGGATTTCGGGGGTCTTCGGGCCCTTGATACCTTGAATCTATCTATCCATGAGGGAGAAATCGTTGCCCTGATAGGTCCCAACGGTGCTGGAAAAACAACATTTTTCAACTGCATAACAGGAATTTATAAGCCCTCCTCAGGAGAGGTTTTCATATCGCCGGCTAAAAAAGGCGGAAAAAAGGAGAAGATTAACGGCCTTAAACCAAACATCGTCACCCGCAAGGGCCTTTCCAGAACCTTTCAGAACATCCGCCTGTTCACATCCATGACTGTTTTGGAAAACGTCATGATAGGGTGTCATGCCGTTACAAAGGCAGGAGTAATGGGCGCCATCTTCAGGGGAAAAGCCACCAGGGCTGAGGAAAAATTCATTGTGGAAAAAAGTTACTCCATTCTTGAAAAAATCGGCCTTGAAAAATACGTGGATGAGCTGGCCATCAATCTTCCCTATGGTGCCCAGCGCCGCCTTGAGATTGCCAGAGCCATGGCAACGGATCCCTTTCTAATGCTGCTTGATGAGCCTGCGGCAGGCATGAACCCCCAGGAGACAAAGGCTCTGGACGATCTTATCCTCCAGATACGGGATGAGGAGGGTATCTCCATTCTCCTTATAGAGCATGATATGAAACTTGTCATGAGTTTATCGGAAAAAATTTACGTGGTTGATTACGGTAAAAAAATCGGAGAGGGCACTCCTGAAGATATCAGGAACAATCCTGTTGTAATTAAAGCATATCTTGGGGAGGACGCCGATGCTTAAACTGAGAGATATCAAGGCTCCATCTCTTGGGGGATGGATTATACAGCGGAGGGAGGATGCCGATGCTTAAACTGAGAAATATCCAGGCTTTTTATGGAAATATCCAGGCACTCAAAGATATAAACATGGAGGTGGAAGAAGGAGAGATCATTACCCTCATCGGTGCCAACGGTGCTGGAAAATCTACCACCCTCATGACCATCAGCGGCATTGTGCCGGCACGAAAAGGAGAGATTATCTTTCAGGGAAAAGCCATAAATAACATGCCCCCGGATGAAATCGTATCCCTCGGCATCAGTCAGGTTCCAGAGGGCAGGCATATTTTTCCCTATCTGACCGTCATGGAAAACTTGGATATGGGGACTTTTCTGCGCAAAGACCATGATGAAATCAAAAAGGATCTTGATTATATCTTTGAGCTGTTTCCAAGGCTGGCGGAAAGACGCCACCAGGCAGGGGGCACCCTCAGCGGCGGTGAGCAGCAGATGCTTGCCATATCCAGGGCGATCATGACCCGCCCCCGCCTCCTTCTGCTGGATGAACCATCCCTGGGACTTGCCCCCATCATCACCAGGCAGATATTTGAAATTATCGAAAAAATTAACAAAGAAAATAACACGACCATCTTTTTAGTAGAGCAGAATGCCAACCTTGCCCTTAAAATCGCCAACCGGGGCTATGTTATGGAAAACGGTGCCATCACCATGACAGGGACCGGAGCCGATCTGCTGGCCGATGAAGATGTTAAAAAGGCGTACCTCGGCATATGAAAGAGAGATTTAAAAAAAGCTTTAAAGACGGATTCATGAGGGGATGGTTCGGATATCTGTGGCTCTTGAAAATACTGATTCCAATATCCTTTGCCACGGTACTTCTCATCTATTCAGGCTGGCTTTATAAACTGGATTTTCTCATCCAGCCGGTCATGGGGATTCTTTATCTGCCTGCATCGGCGGCCCTTCCCATTATCATCGGCCTGTTCACTGGAATATACGGGGCTGTCGCGGCCATGGCAACCATGCCCCTGACCCAGGATCAGATGACCCTCATTGCCATATTTCTGCTTATATCCCACAACCTGCCCGTGGAAAGCACGGTACAGGGCCAGTCAGGTCTTAATCCCTGGCTTGCCTCGATTTTCAGGCTGATGACTTCCCTGATGGTTACCTGGGTCGCCGCCCAAATCCTGGAACCGGCATCCCCGGTAATTGCCGGAGCAGTCATGGAGGGAGCAGCACATCAAGCTGCTTCTCTTTCCTCCATGCTCATGGACTGGGTGCGGGATACGGCCGGGCTATGCTTCCAGATACTGTGCATCATAATTCCCCTGATGACAGGCATGGAACTCATGAAGGAGTTCAACCTGATTCAATATCTCCTAAGAATTATGAACCCCTTTCTATCCCTCATGGGGCTTAACCGCAAAACCGGCCTTCTGTGGCTCACGGCCGCCTGTTTCGGCCTTGCCTACGGTGCCGCCTTTATTGTGGAGGAGACAAAAACCAACACATATTCCAGGGAAGACCTTACCCGCCTTCATATTTCCATCGGCATCAACCATGCCATGATCGAAGATCCCGCTCTTTTTCTACCCCTTGGAATATTACCCCTATGGTTGTGGATTCCAAGACTTAGCGCGGCGATTGCCGCCATTTACCTCTTCAACATCCTCAATCTTGTCAGGAGACTCCATGCTGAGAGAACTGGCCATAAAAAACTTTGCAATAATAGATGACATAAGAATTTCATTTTCCAGGGGCCTTTCAGTTCTGACAGGAGAGACCGGTGCGGGAAAATCCATAATAATAGAAGCCGTGAATCTTCTCCTTGGGGGCAGAGCCTCGGCAGACCTGGTGAGGACAGGGGAAAAGAGCGCCGAACTTGAAGCCTTTTTTGAAATACCTCCTGAGTCAGGCGCCGCAAAAATCATGAAATCAAGGGAGATGGCCCCGGAAGAGGGCCTGATCATACGCAGAATTATTGCCTTAAACGGCAGGCATAGGATATTTATCAATTCCAGCCAGAGCACCATCCAGCTATTAAAACAGGTAACGGAAAACCTTGCATCCATTTCCAGCCAGCACGCCCATCAGGGACTCCTCAAAGAGGATAATCACCTGGATATTCTCGATCGGTTTGCAGGCACATGGCCACTTAGAAACGAAGTTAATCAAATGTACCATGAACTTATTCCCCTTGGCAAAGAGATTGCCCGGATCAAGGAAAACATGGAAAAACTGTCTGAGGAAAATGATTTCTTAAAATTTCAGATCAATGAAATCGAAAGCGCGAAAATTCAGATAGATGAAGACATTAAGCTTGAGGCCGAGAGGAACCGCCTGAAAAAGGGCACGGAAATCTTTGAAACAATGCAGGCCGCCATGGATGTAATCTACACTAAGGAGGAATCCGTACTTGAACGCCTGGGCAGCATCAGAGCAGGTTTTGAAAAACACAGTGAAGTAGATGGAGGTCTTATTCCCATTGTTGAAAAACTGTCCAGAACCATGTTCGAGCTGGAGGATCTTAACGAGGAGCTGCGGGGCATGGCTGAACGCATTGATCTCAGCCCGGAAATCCTTGAGGAAACAGAGGCCAGGCTCGATGATATTCAAAAACTGAAACGCAAATACGGCTCCGGTACTTTAAGTGATCTGTTTGCCTTTTATGAAAACCTGAAAGATAAAATATCCAGCACTGAAAACATGGCTCAAAAGATTAAAGTTATGGAAAAAAAGGCGGCAAAACTTTCAACAAAATTAGGGGCAAAAGCACTATTTCTTTCTTCAAAACGAAAATCCGCCGCAAAAGAACTTTCCAGACTTGCTGAAAATGAATTAAAAGAGCTTGATATGGGAGATACCCTGTTTCAAATCGATTTAAAGCATATTCCAGTACCAATCCAGACATTAAAAGATACAAACCAACCAGATTTTCAGCCTGATCCGGCCTCCATCAACGGTCTTAGAATATTTGCCACAGGAATTGATAAGGTCTCTTTTCTAATGGCTCCGAATCCTGGTGAAGCCCCGAAACCACTTATCCGTATCGCCTCCGGAGGGGAGCTGTCCAGGGTTGTGCTGGCGTTAAAAGCCATTCTATCTGAAACAGAATCCCTTGGAACCCTTGTTTTTGATGAGGTGGACGCGGGCATAGGCGGAAGAACCGCGGACAAGGTAGGCAGAAAGATCAGCAGGCTTGCTGAAACATACCAAGTTCTGTGCATCACCCATCTGGCCCAGATAGCCAAATACGGCACCACCCATTTTAAAATTGAAAAGCAGGTTAAAAACAGGCGGACAGCAACGTCCATTACTCCGTTAATCAGCCAGAAGGACAGGACAAGAGAGATTGCACGGATGATGGGCGGTGATACCATCACGGAGGCCACCCTTGCTCATGCCTCTGAGCTGCTTGAAAATGGGTAAAACATCTTGGTTATAACTGTCATGGGCAGACCAGAATTTTGACATTATAGATAATCCTTCAGATAACGATAAGATGGTGTAAACTCTCCCATGTAAACTATGACGGCATTCTGGATTTCCGGCATAAGCCCTGATTGTTCAAGGGGAACATCATAATTTGAGGCCAGGATATTTGGCACAAATGGTTTCAACTGCCCGCTAAAGAACGTGGATGAATCATTGGGAAGCTCACATGGAAGATTATCCACGGCAAGCACCAAAATACCATCGCCTTTATAACCGTCGGTCACTTCACGGGTGATGGGATTACAAATATAGGACGGCATGCCCGAATCGGTGGATTTTACATTACACTCGATGGACCCGTTCGTATCACATGAGATGTCGGCAATTCCACAGAGTTTAGGGGCAGGACTCGCTTCATAGAGGCGTTTTAATCCCTCCCATGTTACAAATCTGGGGTAGCGTTTTTCCCAGTAAACCGCATTAATAAGAACGGTGCAGCAGTTCAGATATTGTTCAAATACACTGTCAAATCTTTCCGGATGGTCATAGTATTCTTGAAGCTCAAAGGATTTTCCCTCCTTATTTACAACAAGATCCTCTTCCTTGAACACGGACAGATATAAGGTGTTTGCATTAAATTTACAGCCTTTTGTAAAAGCCTTCAAATCTTTTGGCGGGATCCGCTCAACAGGGAGGCAGTCCAGTATATGTTGAGCACCTCCAGATACGTTACCATACCCTAAAATGCCGAAAAGCATAGGGGATAACGATTCAGGAAATCCATTGTTTCTAATATTATCACCGATCTTCCCTATGTGCTGCCTGGCATCCTCAACCGAGGAGTACTGGTGTGCTGCTCTGCAATGGATGAAGGGAGTATCTATGCCGTGATGCTTCCAGTAGCGGCCCATCAGGTGCAAAATGTCAATGGCACCGGCATCTCCGGCATACCTGCCGAAATATATGAGTCGCCGGTTGTTTTCATCTTTTATCTTTTCATAATCTATGAGAGTAGAACCGCTTGCCATGATCTTTTTAAGAAGAGACATGCCTGAGGCCTGACCCTTTACGGTGTGGGAAAAAAAAATGTATATCCTGTCATCAACGATTTTATCTTCTGGAATCTCCTTTACGCCCAGAATTACATCTCCTTTATCCATATTATCACAAATTTGTGCCCCTGCGGACTCATAGGCTTTTTCGGTGAAAAAACGTTTGTCCGAGCACTCAACATATGCCTTTGCACCGGTCTTATCAATAATATATTTCAAATCTTCAGGTACAATGGGAGCCCTCTTTTCCCATCTGTTTTTATCTTCTGCTCGAATCAATAATGATTTCATGATGCCTCCCATTTTGAAGAGTTTTATATATTACTGTATCTACTCTGCGGTATGGTTGAAATACCGTCGAATATCAAGGTTTTTTATTGAACTGTATCGGAAATAAAAAACCCTTAACAACTTGTAATTGTTAAGGGTTATGAACCAATTTGAACCAATTGGGAAGTGTTTATGGTAGGCACGAACGGACTTGAACCGTTGACTTCTACCGTGTCGAGGTAGCGCTCTACCAACTGAGCTACGCGCCTTTATAGAGAATTCTTAATATCACCAAGGGTTATCTGTGTCAAGAAAATAAACTGCCGGATTCCTTTTTTTTGAGTCTCAGTGCCTTGCCCTATATGATTTTTACTCAGAGATATATGCCCCTTCCATATCTGATTTTTCAATGGGTGCTGCGCTGTTTTTGGGCACAAACCGAATGGTCAATGAGTTCAGCGTCACATCAGAGAGTTCCAGACCAAAGGAATCAAAGCTTTTCACCATAAGGGCGTCCGCAAGTTTCCTGGCATTTCCCTGGAACACAATATCCACAAAAGCCTGGTCTGAACTCAGCTCCTTTGTTAATACATCTTTTATTCCGGACATATCGTTAAGGGTTTTTCTCAGCATGATAAAACTGGAAAGATAATCATTACCCTCAATTTTGGTTTCTATGATCTGGGTGCCGCTGTTTTTTGATGTTGTCCGGTTCTTCCCAAGCTCTAATGCAAGGCGCTCTCCTGCCCGTCTCCCTGCAAGGGCAAGGCTGGTGGTGACAGCTTTGGAAATGTCAGCGCCTTTGGCAACAGCTTCTTTTTCAAATGCAATGATTTCATCGCCGGAATCCACGGCATAGACTTTAAGGGACAAGACAGCCTTGTACGATCTTTCATCACCCATAATATTTGCATCTTCGATGGCCAGTGCCTTGCCCATGACTGCAAAATCAGCATGGAACGCCCTGGCAAGGCCGATGGCAGCATCTTTATCGTTGACTGCATTAAAGGTTATATCTAAGTTTTCAAGAGAGGGCCGTTTTTTTCCGGATGCGACAACTTTGTATTTTTTATCGACCATTAAGTCAATCAGGGCGTTTTCCGCATCTGAATGATAGGGCAGAGGATTTTTACCCCACCAGTATCTTGGCAATATTTCCCCTGGTGACTGTTCAGTAATGAAAAACATTATGCCAGGATACTCACAATCGCTGCTCTTGATGTTATTTTGGCTCAACAGCGTTTTTATTTTTTCAGATGCAATGCTGGATTCCAAGGCAACAATATAGGTATTTTTTATTTGAAGCTCTCCAAGTATTTTATAAGTGATTATAAACTGATCTGCAAGGTTTTGACCGGTATTATAAATGAATTCCAGGCCGGCGGCTAATTCCGACGGAGAAAGAATTTCCACGGCTGCCTGTTCAACCGCCGAGGCCAGAGCATCCTGAAGAGCTGATTGTTTCCCTGTATCAATGTTTTTATTCGTAATTCTGCCTTTCCCGATGCTGATTATACCGGCCTCGTCCGGCACTGTACCGGCCATTAAAACATTGCAGAATGCAGCCTGCATTAAAAACAAGGCAAAAGATATGATTGAGATGTGACAATATTTCATTTTCCATCCTCCCGGGCAAGGAAACCTTCTGATTTTATCCAGCATCCTTCATATTGCTTAAAAAGTAGTTTACACTTTTCTGGATGATAACCTAAACAAAAGGATGTTCATAGAAAAAGTGTAACCCGGCAAATGAAGGATGCTTTTTATCCAAATAGAATTCCCTGCTGGTTTTGTTGTTTTTTTCAGACCTTTCTTGATATGGCATAATCGGCAAGCATTGTCATCACCTCTTTTGATTCACAACGAGAAAAAATTTCAAGGCTTTTTTTAGCTTTGTCCGCCTGCAGGGCAGCTTCTTTTCTTGTGTATTCAATGCCTCTGTATTTAACAAGCTTTTCTTTCAGCATCTGGAATTCCTGTCCGCTTAACTCAGGGGATGAGATCAGTTTTTTCATCCAGTCTGCGTCACCGGGCCCTGCATTGGAAAGGGCGTGTATCAGGGGCAGTGTCAGCTTGCCTTCTCTTATGTCTGCGCCTGGGTTTTTACCCATGCTTTCTGCGTCAGCCGTGTAGTCCAGAAGATCGTCCGCCATCTGAAATGCCATGCCAAGATGATAACCAAAATCTGAAAGGGCCTGTTCTTTTTCTGGTCCGGCTTTTCCAAGGATGGCACCGCTCCGGCAGGCTCCCTGGATGAGCACGGCGGTTTTACTTTCTATGACCTGGAGGTATTCTTTTTCCGTTACATCTGGATTTCCCTTTTTTTCCATCTGGTCGATTTCTCCCTGGGACATGGCCTCAGTTATACCGGCCATTACATCTATGATGGCAGGAATGCCTGTTTTTGCCGCAAGGGAAAGGGAACGGGCAAGGAGAAAATCCCCTGTCAGAACCACCTTGGGAATATTCCATTTGGTATGGGCCGCGGTTTTACCTCTTCTAAGGTCAGCGCCGTCCACCACATCATCGTGGAGCAGGGTAGCCGCATGAAGGTATTCAAATATGGTAGAAAATTGAACCGCCATATCCCCTCTGTAATCACAGAGCCTCGCACTTAGAAGCATAAGCAGGGGTCTGAGGCGCTTGCCTCCGCTGAAAAGCAGGTGCCCTGCAATGTCTGATACAAGATCGATGTTGGGTTTCAAATTCTCATGAAGGGCAGTTTCTATGTCTGCCAGATCACTTTGAACCTTTTTCAAGATTATAGTTTTCAAATCCTTTTTCATCGGCATTCTCCCGTCAGATCATACTCATGGGTTTGTGTTATCTTTACATCAACAAAGGTGCCTATTTCAAGTCCTGATCCATAAATAAATGTGATACCGTCCACTTCCGGGGCCTGGAACCATGTTCTGCCAAGAAAAAGCCCCTCGTCCGGATTTTCTTCCACTAACACCTTTAGAGTCTGTCCCAGGTATTTCCGGTTTATCTCCTCGGAAATCTGCGCCTGCCTGGCCATCAGGGTATCATGGCGCTGCTCGGCAATTTCCTCAGACACATGATCTTTAAGATGATGGGAGGCCAGATCCTCTGAGTCTGAATAGGAAAAAACCCCCAGATTATCAAAGCGGATATCGTTGATAAAGGTGAGCAACTCCTGAAAATCTGCATCGGTTTCGCCGGGAAATCCGGTTATCAGAGTGGTTCTAAGGACGGCATCCGGGTCTGCCTCCCTGATGGCATGAAAGAGTCTGTAAAGGTATTCCCGGTTATAATTTCGCCCCATTTTTTTTAAGATTTTAGAGCTTGCGTGCTGTACAGGTACGTCATAATAGGTGCAGATATTGGGAAGGTTGGCAATGGCCTTGATAACGCCATTATCCATGGAATCAGGATGGGTGTACAAAAGTCTGATCCATGTTGTGGAGGTTTTCTTGTGCCCCGTTTTATCCAAAGAAATTTCATCGGATTTTGTTCCATCAAAACCATCTGCTGTCCTGGATACCCGGGGGCCTGCCGTTAAATCGCAATGGTCTGTTTCCAGAGCATCTGGTGTCAAGGACACATGCCTGAGTAAATGGGAGAGATGCACCGGAGGCGTGAGATCTGTTCCATAATCCGTGGTGTTTTCCCCTATTAGAACGATTTCACGGATGTTTTTTGAAAAAAGATATTGTATCTCCTGAACAATATCTTTGACAGGGCGGCTGCGCTGAATACCCCTGAGCTTCGGGATAATGCAGTAGGTGCATTTCCGGTTGCAGCCCTCGGATATTTTAACAAAGGCTGAATAACCAAGGCTCAAAACCCTTGGCAAAGGATAGCCCTGAAACATCCTTGCACAGGGATCCGGCAGCAGGACCATCGTCTTATCTTCAGCATTATCCTCCACTGCTGCAACAATATCATCGCAGGCCCCGGTACCGAGGAATGCATCGACTTCAGGCAGGGCCTCAACCAGGGTGTCATCCCGGAACCGTTCGGGCAGGCACCCGGTGACTATAATGCGCCCGCACAAACCTGTTTTCCTGTACCTGGCCATTTCAAGGATGGTATCAACGGCCTCTGCCGAGGCCGCTGCTATGAATCCGCAGGTGTTGATAATTATTACATGGGCCCGGGACGGGTCATTACATACAGAATGACCCCGGGATGCCAGCCTGCCCAGCATGACTTCACTGTCTACCTGATTCCTGCAGCATCCCAGGCTTTCAAGGAAAATCCTCATATGGATTTTGCCATAATATCACCCATCAGCCTGCTGAACTTGGATGGATTATCGATCTTTCCGCCCTCACTTATGATTGCAATGTCCAGGAGAAGTTCGCTGTAATCCTGGAGAAGGGGATTGGTGGTATCTGTTTCAAACAGATTTTTTATTTTTTCCATGACCGGATGGCTTAAATTAAGTTCAAGGGAGCGCTTCTGAACCGGGGCTTCCTGGCCAGATGCCCTCATGATTTTTTCCATATAGGCGCTCATGCCGTAGTCATCGCCGGAAAGGCAGGATACGGAATCCTTAAGCCGGCTGGAAGCATGAACCTCTTTAACCTTGTCTTCAAGCTTTTTCTTTATAAAGTCAAAAAGCGGTGTATATTCATCTTTTTTCTTGTCATCCACCTTGTCCAGCTCAAGATCACCCTTTTCAGCGCTTTTGAGTTTCTTTTCCTTGTACTCGGGCAGGGACTGGGTTACCCATTCATCCACGGGATCAACCATGAGAAGCACTTCAAAGTTTTTTGCCTTCAAGGTCTCAAGCAGGGGGCTGTTCATAAGGGCGTTCATATTCTCGCCGGTTATGTAGTATATCTCTTTTTGATCTTCCTGCATGTTTTCAATGTACTCATCTAAGGTCACATACTTACCGTCGGACTTGGTGGTCTTGTACCTTAAGAGAGATGCAATCCTGTCCTTATTGGCAAAATCCGTGGGAAGTCCCGCTTTTATGGCCTGGCCGAATTCATTGTAGAATTCTTCGTATTTTTCCTTGTCCATGTCCTCCAACAGGCTGAATATCTTTTTGACAAGATTTTTGCGGATATTGCGGACAAGCCTGTCTTCCTGGAGGATTTCCCGGCTTACATTGAGATTCAAATCAGGTGCGTCAACAACACCCTGGATAAAGCTTAAGTACTCCGGCAGAAGTTCCTTGCAGTCGTCCATGATAAATACCCGTTTGCAGTAAAGCTGCATGCCGTGCTTTCTTTCCGGGCGGAACAGATCAAAGGGAGCCTTGGATGGAATAAACAAAAGAGCATCATACTCTGTTACACCTTCAAATTTCTTGTGCATGATTTCAAGGGGTTTATCCCAGTTGTGGCTGATGTGTTTGTAAAACTCCTCATACTCCTCTTTTGTAACCTCGTCAGCGCTTTTGGCCCAGATGGCTTTCATGGAGTTCAGGGTCTCATCTTCCATGAATTTTCTAAAGGTGTCTCCAACCGGTTTGCCGTCGGAATCTTTGATGATTTTATCTTCCGGCAGGGGTTCTGTTTTTTCCACGTTCATGATTATGGGGTAGGTTACAAAATCAGAGTGTTTCTTGACAATGTGCCTGATGGTATATTCATCCGTGAAATCCTGTTCCCCTTCAGAGGTCTCCTTTAGTTTCAGAGTTATTGTGGTTCCCCTGGATTCCTTTTCCGCCTCTTCAACAGTATATGAACCATGGCCGTCAGATTCCCATTTGACTCCTTTTTCAGCACCCGGGGCCTTTGTTACAAGGGTGATATGCTCTGCTGCTATAAAAGCACTGTAAAATCCCACACCGAACTGGCCTATGAGTTCCGGGGTTAAAACATTCTCGCTTTTGGATTTTTCAAGAGCTTCCATAAAGGCTGCCGTGCCGCTTTTGGCAATGGTTCCGATGTTGTCATTGACCTCATCATAGGTCATGCCTATTCCATTGTCTGATATTTCAAAAATTTTATTTTCAGGATCCGTGGAAATGCGGATGTGATAGTCATTGTCTTTTTCAAAAAGTTCAGGCTCGGTCTGTTCTTTAAATCTGGCCTTGTCAATGGCATCTGACGCGTTGGATATAAGCTCTCTTACAAAAATTTCCCTGTTTGAATAAAGAGAGTTTATGATAAGATGTAAAAGTTGCTGAACTTCGGTTTTAAATTCACATGTTTCTTTTTTTGTACCCATTGTTTCTCCTGTTATTTTTTATTCTCTTGGTATCTTTAATGATAGTCCATGATCAATAATAATGCTGTTTATTGGTAAGCATTCAGCAAACCACGTCGACTATACAATATATTGGTGTATAATTTATTTTTTTCACATGCAAACACAACATATTGTGGTTTAATACGGGATTTATCAAATATTTACGTTTATTGTTTTGCTTTTAAATAATTGATGCAAAAAAAAAAATGTCAAGGCAGTGTCGGATAAAATGATGTCCACAAACAGTTATGGAGAACATGAATTTTATTAAAATATTGTTTTTTAAGCCTGTTTCAGGTAAAAAGCACCCATGAATTATGAAAAATTTTTATTTATGATTAATTAAGGATGTAATTAAAAAAAATGCACTACGAGGGAAATATTATAAGACCTCCCAGCGAGGCAAACAGTATCCTTCTCCAGGTGACGGTGGGATGTTCCCACAACAAATGCACCTTTTGCGGTGCCTATTCAGGGGAGAGGTTTACCATAAAAAAGGATGACATCATCTATGAGGATATAGAGTTTGCCGCAAAATACTGCCGCCGCCAGACAAGGCTCTTCATATGTGATGGAGATGCTCTCATTATTCCCCAGAGAAGGCTTGTACCCATCCTTGAACGGATAAAGGACAGGCTGCCATGGGTTGAAAGGGTCGGGGTCTATGCCAACACAAAGAGCATTGCAATGAAGACCGAAGAAGAACTTGCGGCCCTGAGGAAACTGGGATTGAAAATTGCCTACATGGGCCTTGAAACCGGCGATGATGTTACTCTGAAAAAAATTAACAAGGGTGCTGATTCAAAAAAAATGATCAAAATGGGTAAAAAGATCAGGCAGGCCGGCATAAAGCTTTCCATCACAGTGCTGCTGGGTCTGGCAGGCAGGGATCGCTCCGATATCCATGCCAGGGAAACGGGACGTGTATTATCTGAAATCGACCCTGAGTACGTTGGCGCCCTCAGCCTGATGTTGATACCGGGAACAAAGATGCACAGGGATTATAAAAATGGCGATTTTAAACTCATCACCCCCGATGAGATGCTGGAAGAACTTGGCACCATGATCGCTTCGACTCATCTTTCCGCTGGACTGTTCCATGCCAACCACGCATCCAATTATCTGCCCATCCGGGCAAAGCTGCCCCAGGATAAAGAAAGAACACTCGCTCTTATTGCCAGTGCCTTAGAGGGGAAAGTTGCTCTGAAACCGGAATATATGAGGGCTTTGTAAAACTATATGTAGGGGGCGGATTCCATATCCGCCCCAAATGGATTTATTTCGTATTTATCAATGGGGTAGAAATAGATTCTGCCCCTACACATTAATATAAAAATAGAAAAAAATTATATTGGATTTTAAATCCGAAAAATAACAGGCAAGGGAATGAAAAAATATATCCATCAGCCCTTCCATGAAACAGGAGAATAAAATGGCTGCTGCCAACCAGAACCTTGAACAGCAATGTATCAACACCATCAGAACCCTTTCCATAGACGCCGTGCAAAAGGCAAACTCCGGGCATCCTGGAGCCCCTATGGGCCTTGCACCCGCGGCTTTTGTTCTGTGGAATCGCTTTTTGAAACACAACCCGAAAAACCCCGCCTGGATAGACAGGGACAGATTTGTTCTTTCAGGAGGGCACGCATCCGCGCTCCTGTACAGCCTGCTCTACCTGAATGGATACGGTCTTACCATTAATGATCTGAAAAATTTCAGGCAATGGAAAAGCAGAACTCCGGGACACCCGGAATACGGCCACACCCCCGGAGTTGAAACCACGACAGGCCCCCTTGGCCAGGGCATTGCCAATGCCGTGGGTATGGCCATGGCTGAACGCCATCTTGCCGCCCGGTTCAACAGGGAGAAAAGGGAAATCATTGACCATTACACCTATGTCATGTGCGGTGATGGAGATCTCATGGAAGGGGTTGCCTGTGAGGCATTCTCCCTGGCCGGCCATCTGGGTCTCGGCCGTCTCATATGCATTTATGATGATAACTCCATTACAATCGAAGGCACCACGGACATCGCCTTTACAGAAGATGTCAAGGCAAAATTCGAGGCCATGAACTGGCATGTGGTTTCCGTTGCCGACGGGAACGATACCGAGGCCATTGCCGCTGCCATTCAAGCCGCCCGGGAAGAGACACAAAAACCAAGTTTAATCAAGGTTTCCACCCACATAGCCTATGGCAGCCCCAACAAGCAGGACACCCCTGGTGCCCATGGCTCACCCCTTGGAGCAGATGAGATTAAACTGGTCAAGGCCTTTTATGGAATGCCTGAAGATCAGGACTTTTATGTGCCGGATGATGTGCTTAAAGAGTGCAGGGAGGCCCTGGTAAAGGGAGATGTCCATGAACAGGCATGGCAGGATATTTTTAATGAATACAAGTCTGATTTTCCTGAACTTGCAGACAACTTTGTGGATGCCGTCAGCGGCTTTCTGACAGCGGGATGGGATGCCGATATTCCTTTATTCACCCCTGAAGACGGCCCCATTGCAACCCGTGCGGCTTCGGGCAGGGTGCTGAATGCCATTGCAAACAACCTGCCCGTTCTCATGGGAGGCTCTGCCGACCTTGCCCCCTCCAACAAAACCTTTCTCGATGCCTTTGGTGAATTCCAAAAGGATGCCTATGACGGCAGAAATATTCGCTTTGGTGTCCGGGAACATGCCATGGGAGCCATCATGTCCGGGATGTATCTTCACAGCGGCATCCGTCCCTATGGAGGCACTTTTCTGGTCTTTGCCGACTATGTAAGACCCGCTGTAAGGGTGGCTGCCCTCATGAAGCTTCCCCTGATCTATGTGTTTACCCATGACAGCGTTGCCGTAGGCGAAGACGGCCCTACCCACCAGCCGGTGGAGCACCTTGCATCCCTTAGACTCATTCCAGGACTCAACGTGATCCGGCCTGCCGATGCCGCAGAAACGGCAGATGCCTGGACCAGGGCTCTCATCACGGTTGATTCTCCCACGGCATTGATTTTAAGCCGCCAGAAGCTTCCTGTTCTGCATAGGGGCGGGGTAGACGGGGATCTGAGGTATGGTGCTTATACCATCAAGGATGTGGATAATGATAAAAATATAGATATTATACTCATTGCATCGGGCTCCGAGGTTCATATCTGCATCGAGGCAGCCAAGGTGCTTGAAAATAAGGGAGTTCATGCCAGGGTGGTGAGTATGCCCAGTTGGGAACTTTTTGAAAGCGCTCCTGCACCATATAAAGAAAGAATCTTTCCATCGGAGGTCAAAGTCAGACTGGCTGTTGAGGCAGGAAGTCCCATGGGATGGGAGCGGTATGTGGGGGATGCCGGTGATATAATCGGTATTACGGGTTTTGGAGCTTCGGCACCCGGAGGCCGGGTATTGGCCGAATATGGATTTACCCCTGAAAATATTGTAGAAAGAGCGTTGAAGCTTTTGGAATAACTGCCGGGAAGATATTAAAACAGGCTAAAGATAAAAAAGGGGCAGATATGGCACTGGGCTCGAATAATAGAAAAGTCCTTTTCAAATCCCCTGTGCCATGTTTTAATGAAGAGCATGAAAACGCAAATTGCCATAAAATGCCCCCAATGGTACTGGGCTCACACCGTTCCAACCTGTCAAAAAACCACAATATATTGTGATTTTTAACACTCTCGAAATACAATAAGTTGTATGCTGGAATAGCGCGAGCCCAGTGCCCATTTTTCTTATTTTCTGTTAATCACACGTTGAGCTCACCAGCGCCGCCAATGACTTACGGGTAAGCGCCACCCGTTCTCGGCGTCTTCGTTAAGCGTGTTGTTGCGATACGAATATTACTATTTTTGCTTTATTCGATTTTTATTGTAAAAAACCTGAAATCATAACGGCTCAGAGTCTCCGGGTCATCGGTAATCAGAAGATAAAATGTGTAATTAGCTTTTGGTAATGCCGTAACCGGAAGGGAAAAAAGTTGAACCTCATTCCAGTCAGAAGTCATCTCTCGCCAGGGAAAAAGAACATCCATTAAAAAATTAAGTTGATCATCGCTATTGAACAAAAAAAAGTATGATGATAAATCAGGATGATCCAGTGTAATCCCAAGATAAATACTAACCGGTTCCTGGTAGGCCGCAAAACATGTTGAGATGATTAAATTATCGTCTTCGACAACTGCGGCAAGCAGCTGGTTCAAATAATCTGCTTTAGAGGCAGGGTTTAATATTTTTTCCATGAGTTGGGAGTCCGGCATCGGAAGTGCTTCAAAAACTTCAGGAATAAGTTCAATAGCTAATGTAGTTGTCTTTCCGGAAGATAAGGATACATCCGCTCTCAGCCGTATTTGGTAATCATCCGCCGATGTCACAAGTGCGCAACTCCCAGCAACTGCCACGATTGAAAAGAATCCCTGTTCATCAGTCGTGGCATTCCCGCCCAGAGACCATTGAACCTGGGCATTCTCCACACCTGTACGGGTGATGGAATCTTTGACCGTTCCGGTCAGAATGCCCGTATTGGCACCTCGGGTTTCAATCTCAACATCAATTGATTCGGCGCAGTAGTTAATGGTCTCATATGTCCACTGCCCTTTCATTGCATTGTCGATCATAATATCCTTATAGCCTTGAACCTCATAGGTATCATAGAGTTCTCCATCTGGTTGATAAATCCTTACCTCAACATAGCAGTTCTCGATGGCTGCAAGAGCGCCGCCGTTATTGCGCTGCTGCATCGTTTCATTGATCTCAATGTATATCTCAAGGGACTGGTTATCAATTGGATTATCCACTTGCTGGGCGGCTGTCTGATTTGGTGCTACTGTCTCTACCGACTTTCTTGTTACTTCAAACTCAATGATTTTGACATCCGTATATCCTAAATTATCTCTGGCGTTCACAGATAAGGAATACAGCCTTGGGTGGGTGTCGGCAGGGATGATGACGACCGCTTCAAACCTTCCTATGCTCGCATCAATCAATGACATGCTTATATTGATTAGACCTGAATTAATATCAGATAGGTTCAATGAGACTGACTGAATATCTCTAATTCCATCGGGGTGCTAACATTCAAATAGTGTAACGCCTTACCCCAGAATTAATGACAAAATGGTGTAACGCCTCCCAGGTAGTACCCCGCGGCCATACCCCGCCAATCAAATTAATAAACATACCCAGCTTACCCCGCCGTTATCCCGCTACAGATTCACAAGAGAATAACAGCTTATCCTGCCGCAATACCCGCTTTTAAAAATAAGCTTGCAACGGTCGAAACAACATGGTATCTGTCTGAAACCTAAAAAATGCAAGCTCATTGTAACTATTTGATTTTTAAGAAAATTTATAAAAAAAGCGGTACTTTTTTAAATTTTAACAGATTTTATTAATATAACTATCTGAAAAAATAAAGAATTGATTTAAAAAGTATCTTTTAACGTACCCTTGTAAAACCAAATAGTTATATCGTACTTTAGCATCTTGATTGCATTATTTAGGTAGTAGACGATAATGAAATAGCCCGATGATTTCCAGTTATCAATTCTGATTAAATAATCCATACCACTGAATGTAGTTTCAACTGCAAATGATTCACCTCTTGAAACGAACTCGTTCATTTGTTGAATCATCAACTTACCTGCTTTAAGTGCGACCTTCTCAGGCTGAAATGGAGAAAGTCCTTTTGCGATTAAATCAGCATTAATAAAATTGAGGCGCTCCCCTTCAATGGGGAGAAACTCATTTGCAAAAGTTGTTTTCCCGGCACCATTCGGACCAACTATTATATAACATTTTTTTTAATTCATTGATCATGTTTATTCGTTTCATTTTTCCGAACGGGGAGCTGAGGGACCGGGCTTTTGTAACCCAAAGCCTCAGATGAAAGTTACAATTTCCTTAAACTGTATACTTCCAAAAAGGCCGCGCAGTAACCCCGGTCCTTCTCCAGCGTCTGGTTCTGTCATTTATTCATAATGCGTCCACATACGAAAGACTTTCACAACTTTATCAGCATTTATAATTTGATACACGATTCTATGTTGAATATTCAATCTTCTTGAACATGCACCAGACAAATCACCTACAAGTTTTTCATAAGAAGGTAGGGTTTGGTATGGGTTAGTTTTTAACACGGAATTTCATGGATGCAAACAACCCTAAAAAAGAACTGGCAACCATATTGATATTCTCTGCCTTTCAAGCGTAATACCTATAATATCAGCTACATAATGATTTGTGAACTTTTATTTAATATCTATAATTAGGGTTTTAACTCTTAATCAAAGATTGTATATTTTCATACTAATTTCTGGAATATTATGATTTTAGGGGTTAAAATGCAGTAAAAATCACATATTTAGCTTGCACTTTGTTAGAAAGTATGATTTTAATGCATTTATAAAATATAGCTATCATGGCATTAATTAACCCTAATTTTGGTGCTGTATGGAATGTAATGAATTTTTTACCAATCCCCAAAATACAGTTCAAAAACGCTATGAAGCTCTTCGAGCTTTTTACGTTGAGAAGCGTCCTGGAAAGGAAATCGCTAAACAATTTGGATACACGCTTTCATCATTTTATTCATTGACCCGTGATTTTAAAAATCAGTTGTCACAGAATAACCCAGCTCAATATTTTTTTATTTCTAACAATCCTGGTCGTAAACCCAAAGACACCACTGGCAAAACAAATCAACTGATCATCCAACTACGTAAAAAATATCTTTCTGTGACTGAAATCAAAGCAATCCTTGACGTAAAAGGTTTTTCCGTATCTGATAGATATGTTTATGATGTCATCAAAAAAGAAGGATTTGCCCGTCTCCCACGCAGAAATTATTCCGTTAAAAAAAAGGCAAGTTCTACTCTAAAAATCGATGTTCCAAAGAGTTTCATGCTTGATTTTATGCCTGAAACCTTTTCAGGTGAAAACAGCCTTGGGATGCTATGTTTACTGCCATACATTCAACATTACGGTATCGACAAACTTATTGGACAATCTGATTATCCGGAAACAACCTCTATAAGCAAACTGTCTTCGATCCTTTGTTTTTCGGCTCTCAAACTCTCCGATGTAAGAAGATATTCGGCAGATGATATCTGGTGCATGGATCGTGGTTTGGGATTGTTTGCAGGCCTGAATGTTTTGCCAAAAACGGCTTGGTTTATTTACGACTTATGCCAACCTTAGGAAGCTCGGAAAGAAAATCAAATTCTTGACGATTCGAAGACGCGGAAAAAACATAGTTGAAGAACTTAACAACAAGCCGCCGTCTTCATGGAAAAAAGTCAGAGTGACAATGGCGAATGGCAAAGGGCGGAATTTAAAAATAAATGATGAAAAAGTTTATTTAAAGGATTATGGAGGAGAATTGCGTCAAATTGCCATTACCGGTCATGGCAAAATAAAACCGGCTCTTTTGATCACAAATGATTTCGACAAGCCTTGCACTGAACTGATTAGAAAATATACAAGACGATGGCTCGTAGAAAAGAGTATTTCGGAACAAATAGAATTCTTCCATCTAAACAAAGTATCATCATCTATGGTCATCAAAGTTGATTTTGATTTGACCATGTCAATTCTTGCCCACAATATCATTCGGTTATTTGCATTGGGGCTCACAGGGTATTCTCACAACACTGATTATACATTGTATAAAAAATTTTTCTCTATGACGGGATCTGTCAAAATAGAATCTAACGATATTCTAATAAATCTAAAGAAAAAAAGACATCTTCCTGTTTTGCTTTCAGCAATGGAGCAATATAAAAGCGTGCGGATAAATTTTTTGGGTAACAAAAAATTTGTTGTTTTAGGCGATAGTACATCCTTATCTTACCAAGGTTAAAAATGTCGTTTTGCTCAAAAAAATTAGGGGTTCATTATCTGCCATGAAAATCCGTGGAAAATATACAATCTTTGATTAAGAGTTAAAACCCTAATTATAGATATCAAATAAAAGTTCACAAATCATTATGTAGCTGATATTATAGGTATTACGCTTGAAAGGCAGAGAATATCAATATGGTTGCCAGTTGTTTTTTAGGGTTGTTTGCATCCATGAAATTCCGTGTTCACGTTTTAATCATATTCATCAGCTTAATGTTTGTTTCAGTAGCTGGGACAAGTCAATTGCCTGGGTTGTGGACAAGCGAACAGGCAGGCAAGTTGCACAAATTTCAGACCTGTCCTTCTCATTGATGAAGCACAGGAGATGCTCACGGCATGCCTGAATGAATTACGTCTGTTAAGCAGTGCCGATTTTGACTCCCAGAATCTCTTAACAACCGTTATCTGCGGAGATAACAGGCTCTCTGAACGCTTCCGGGCAAGGGATTTGATAGCACTGGGAAGTCGGATGCGCTTCCGCTTAAAACTGGAGCCATATAATAAGGAAGAGCTTTTAGACTACATGGCTCACGCCTTGGAACAGGCTGGTGCTCCACATCTCATGACAAATAAATTGATGGAAACACTTGTGGAACACTGTGTCGGGAACCAGAGGGTTCTCAACAACATGGCTGCACAATTGCTTGCCATGGGATTGAAAAAGGACTGTCCCCAGCTTGATGAAAAACTCTTCATGGAAACCTTTTCAAGAAAGCCTTCTCCACGCTCTAAAAAGCCTCACCCTATCCATGACAATATAAACAATACATCAATTTAAAACCCTTAAAGCGGAAATATCAAAACCGTTTCCGCTTACTGCAATGAAAAATATTTTACAAAAAATAAACCATTTTTTTAAAAATAACTGCTGCCTGGCCGTCCTTGATGAAGCCAGAGGCAGATGGATAATCAAACCTGAAACCAAAAATATCCCTTACCTTAAAGCTGAAAACTCCAATGGCAGACATATCCTTCTTAAACCAAACCCCAATATTGAACCCTATTATTTGCTGGTTGATGACCTGAACATTGAGTTAATTGCCCGCCATCATCAACTTCCATCACATGATTTTAAATATGGCAGAATGGTTGTTGAAACCTCTCCTGGAAACTATCAGGTCTGGAACCATTCTGACAGGTCATTGTCTCTTGATGAAAAAAGATACTGGTTAAAACGACTACACAATGATCCTGGTGCCGATCCCAACAACAGGTGGGGAAGATGCCCAGGCTTTAGAAATAGAAAAAAAAGCACAAAACTTTGGCTGGCAATTATCCCCTGGCAAAACTCGTCTGGATCGACTGGAAAAATTTGGCAGTCATTCCCAAAATCCCCTTATCCCTCAGTACTGAGATAACCTTTTCCCATCTACCCTGGTGGGGGGGGAGTGTGTCATAAAAATAATATTTCCCGATTTCAATATGAAAAGGGTGATGACTCTGCCACTGATTTTTCTTATGCTCTGGCTCTTTTTCGTAGAGGTTTTACAAAGACGGAAGTATCACAAAGAATCCTGGCTGAAAGGCAGGATTGGAAACATCATGCAACCCCTGTAAAACTTGAAAAATATCTAAACCGAACTTTGAATAAAGCATGCCAAATAGTTTTCCAAAATCAATTTAGTTGAATATTTTGTTCAATCTCCATGATTTATCATGAAAGGTTGTCCATGAATTTTCGTGATTACACTCAAAGAAAGCACAATATATTGTATGCTGGAATAGTGCGAGCCCAGTACCGCCTGCAGCACTTCTGGAAATATGTACTGAAACAGGGTCGAAAATGGGTGGATATTGTAAAACCTACTCAAGTGAAAACTATTCCGGATATACTTACCCCTGACAATATTTAAAAACTTATCGGCATAACCCGAAAATTGGGTAGCGGGTAAAGCCAGTTGATAAACATATGATGGAATATTGCTACAAAACACTTCTTAATATGATATCAACGGCCTTGATCCACTATCGGTTTTTTTTAAGGGCATCCTGGAAAAAAAGCTTGACACCTTGAAATAGCTCGGTTATTCAATAATTTAATTTTATTAAATTTATCCGGGAAAAAATTATGAATAACAGATATTTTTACTTTTTTATGTTTTCCTTTTTTAGCGGCTTTTATTTTATAAAGTCTGCTTATGGGAAAATCATGTAAAAATATCAAAAGATAAACAGTGAATTTAAACCATGGGCAGACTGAAAGATTCAGTAAATCCATGGTTTTTTATTTTTTAAGGGGCTGTGGGTTCATACTCTCAGCTTTTTTTGCACAGTATGTTTTTTAAGGGCTGTAAAACATTTCAGGGTTTAAGTTCTTATTTTAATTAATTCTGCACCATATTAAAGGGAGGATTTTTAAATGTCAGACAAAAAAAAGACCTATGTTGTTATTTTGCTTGCAGTGCTTTTATCTGTACTGCCCGTGTCAAATCTTATGGCAAAGACTGTTTACAAGATCGGCGGGATTTTTTCTTCCACGGGCCGGGCATCCTTTCTGGGGGATCCGGAAAAAAAGACCATGGAGATGATGGTTGAACAGATCAATGCCGCAGGCGGTATTGACGGCCACATGCTGGAGTGCGTGATTTATGATTCCGAAGGCGATCCTGCCAAGGCGGTAAGCGCCGTCAACAAGCTCCTGCACAAGGATAATGTGCTTGCCATCATTGGCCCAAGCACTACTCCCACCACCCTTGCCATAGTGACTTTTGTCGAGAGAGCCCAGGTGCCCCTCATCAGTTGTGCCGCAGGAGTGAAAATTACATTACCAGTGAAACCCTGGGTGTTTAAGACAGCCCAGAGCGATCTCCTGGCAGTGGCTGCGGTTTACAAGCACATGCAGGCCAAAGGCATCAAGAAAATCGGTGTGTTAAGTGTTGCCAACTCCTTTGGAGAGAGCGGCAGGGACCAGCTTCTGAATCAGGCAAAGGATTTTGGAATTGAGGTGGTTCAGGCAGAAAGTTTTGGGGCAAAAGATACTGATACCACTGCCCAACTGACAAAGATAAAATCCGCTTCCCCTGATGCAATTGTATGCTGGGGAACCAATCCCGGTCCTGCCGTTGTGGCAAAAAATGTCCGCCAGCTCAAGATTGATATTCCCCTGTATCAAAGCCATGGGGTAGCCTCTCCAAAATTTATTGAGCTGGCAGGGGATGCTGCAGAGGGCATAGTTCTTCCAACAGGTAAAATCCTTGTCACTGATCTTTTGCCGGATGATGATGTTCAGAAAAAAATCCTCAATGATTACCAGACCGCCTATAAGGCAAAATGGAACAGCAATGTGTCCGGGTTCGGCGGCTATGCCTATGATGCTGTGCAGCTTCTGGCCAAGGCATTAAAGGGCAGTGATGGAGATAAGGCTAAAATAAGGGATGCTCTTGAATCCATTACAAAACATGTAGGTGTTACCGGAGAGTTTAATTTTTCCCCGGCAGATCACAACGGCCTGTCTCCTGATGCCTTTGTGATGGTTGAAATAAAAGACGGTACCTGGAAGCTTCTAAAATAATAGCAAACAACCCCTGAGCCAAGGATTCAGGGGTTTTCTTGCCGATTTTTTATAAATTTAAGTCCTTAGCAACTTTATAGATCAGGTTAAAAATACATGCAGGAAATTCTTCAATATATTTTTTCAGGCATTACTACAGGGGCCATATACGCTGTTATTGCGGTGGGACTTTCCATGCTGTACAGCTCAACGGAGCTGATCAATTTTGCCCACGGTGAATTTGTCATGCTGGGAGCCATGGGAATCGTCACCCTCTGGGTTAACATGGCACTGCCCCTGCCCGTGGCCTTTTTTATTACGATTATAGCAGTTTCATGTATGGGACTTATATTTGAGCGGTTTGCCATCAGGACGGCAAGGAAGCCCCAGCCCATAGTATTGGTTATCATCACCGTTGGGGCTTCTATTTTTCTCAGGGGCGTATCAATGGTTGTCTGGGGAAAGGACACATTCAGCGTACCCTCATTTTCCAGGCATGAATCAATTGATATAGCAGGGGCCGCACTGGTTCCCCAGAGTGTGTGGATTGTGCTTGCAGCGGTGATGCTTGCCGGAGGAATCCATTTTTTCTTTAAGAGAACTTTGACCGGCAAAGCCATGGTGGCCTGTGCGGTGAATAAAAAGGCTGCCTGGCTGACCGGGATACCATCAGAACGGATGGGGGTACTGGCATTTGCTCTAAGTACGGGATCCGGCGCTGTTGCAGGTATTTTCATTGCCCCCATTACCATGAGCAGCTATGATATGGGCACCCTGCTGGGACTCAAAGGCTTCTGTGCGGCCATGATAGGTGGACTTGGAAGTCTTTGGGGCGCGTTTGCAGGAGGAATTCTTCTTGGAGTTCTTGAAGCTTTGGGGGCAGGGCTCATCTCTTCAGGATTGAAGGATGCCATAGCCTTTGTTCTATTACTTTTAATTTTATACATTTGTCCTGGTGGACTCTTTTCCGCAAAAGAGGTCAAACGGTTTTAAATAACCAGCATGGCTGGCTAACCACTTAAAAACAGGATTTTACGGGGACTTTTGTGTGAAAAAAGCAGGTATCAGTGGCTGAAAATAAAAAAATATTAATTGAAAACAGTGCTTTTATCGTGGCGGTTATTCTTATCGGCGCACTGGTTAAAAACACATACTATCTTCAGATTATGACCTTTATCGGGATAAATACCCTTCTTGCCCTTGGTCTGAACATGCTCATGGGCTATGCAGGGCAGGTATCCCTGGGGCACGCGGCCTTTTATGGGATTGGTGCCTATACCACGGCCATTCTTTCCGGCACCTATGGAATATCCCCATGGCTTGCCCTTGTCTGTGCCGTTGGAGCCGCGGTACTCATCGCCTTTATTGTCGGCCTTCCCACATTGAAACTTTCCGGATATTACCTTGCTATGGGTACCCTGGGTTTTGGGATGATCGTCAATATTATTTTCCGGGAGTGGAGTATCATCACCGGAGGGGCCTCGGGTTTTGTGGGTATCCCCATGCTGGAGGCGGGCCCTGTTGTTTTCATGTCCGGCCGAAATTATTTTTTTCTTGTCTGGCTGGTGGTGTTTGCGGCCATTGTGCTTTGCCGAAGAATACTTTCCTCACGCATGGGACGGGCCCTGCGATCCATTCATGACGGTGAAAACGCATCCATGGCCGTGGGGGTCAATACTCATTTTTTGAAATTGGAGATATTCATGTTCAGCGCGGCTCTCGGCGCGGTTGCCGGCTTCCTTTATGCACATTTTGTCATGTTCATAAGCCCGGGCTCTTTTGGGTTCATGGTATCGGTGAAGATAGTTACCATGGTGGTTATCGGCGGTATGGCAAGCGTGTGGGGTGCTCTGCTTGGAGCATCCCTTTTGACCTTGCTGCCCGAGGTTCTCCATGGTTTTGCAGAGTATGAGATGATTATCTTCGGTCTGATTCTTATGACGGTGATGATTTTCATGCCCCAGGGTCTTACCCGGGGCCTGCTTGATATATATGAGGGATCACGAATCAAAGCCTATATCTTTAGAAAAAATGTTTGATAATTAAATGGAAAAAAACGAAAAATCAGGTGAGATGTTAAAGGTGGTTTCACTGACCAAGATGTTTGGCGGGGTCAAGGCCCAGGATAATATATCCTTTTCCATAGAACCCGGCATAGTGTGCGGTCTCATCGGCCCCAACGGTGCCGGCAAAACCACCTTGTTCAATATGGTTACCGGGATATATACCCCTGACAGCGGAGATGTGTTTTTTAATGGAAAATCCATCAGGAAAATGGCCGTTCACAGGCTGGTCAGAGCCGGTATTGCAAGGACATTTCAGCATGTAGAACTTTTTGGCAGTATGACTTTGCTTGAAAATGTCCTCGTTGGCATGCACGTTAGAACAAAGAGCGGTTTCTGGGGAGCCATAACCCGCATGCCCTGGGTATTAAGAGAGGAAAAACAGGCCAGAGAATCGGCCCTGAACCTATTGGAATTTACAGGCTTGATAGATTATGCCCATCGCCCTGCCGGAGATCTGCCGGTGGGCAGGCAAAAGATGGCCGAGATTGCCAGGGCTCTGGCTTCAAAGCCCCTGCTGCTTCTTTTGGACGAACCTGCCGCAGGTCTTAATGCCGTTGAGACGGAAGCCCTGGGTAAGCTTATTAAAAAGGTTAAGGACAGGGGGGTTACAATGATGCTGGTGGAGCATGACATGAGCCTTGCCATGGGGATTTCCGACAAGATCATTGTCCTTGACAGGGGAAGAAAACTGGCAGAAGGTACTCCAAGGGAAGTGCAGAATAACCAGGAGGTCATGGAGGCATACCTGGGTCAGGGCTAAAGCATTTTAATTTCAGGAATCTGCACGGAAAAATCAGGAAGGAATATGCTCAGGATCAAAAATTTAAGATGCAGTTACGGCAGTATCGTGGCGCTTCACGGCGTGAGTCTTTCTGTCAAGCAAGGGGATTTGATATCCATTATCGGTGCCAATGGTTCCGGCAAAAGCACCCTTCTTCTGGCCATCTGCGGTTTGCTGACGAGCTGGGAAGGAGATATTGTATTTGAAGAAAACCCCCTTAACGGCATGTCTCCCCCTGCCATTGTACGCAGGGGTATCAGCATGGTACCCGAGGGCCGGCAGATATTTTCTCCCCTGAGTGTTATGGATAATCTCAGGATGGGCGCCTATACCATGTACCGCAAGGGCCTTAAAAAACAGGTTGAAGAAGATTTTGAAATGATCATGGAGCTTTTTCCGATACTTAAGGAGCGGGCGGATCAGCTCGCAGGCACCCTTTCAGGCGGGGAGCAGCAGATGCTTGCCATTGGAAGGGCTTTGATGGCAAGACCAAAACTCCTGGTCTTAGACGAGCCATCCATGGGTCTTGCTCCCAAAATTGTGGAGATGATTTTCGGTATAATACAAAAACTCAGGGAGGAGGGGGTAACCATTCTTCTTGTGGAACAAAATGCCAGGGCAGCCCTTAAAATCGCGGACAGGGGCTATGTGCTTGAGACCGGAAAGATGGTGCTCCAGGGAAGTGCAGATGAACTTCTTGTGGATGATGATGTAAAACGGGCCTATCTGGGCAGAGATTACGGGGATTTTTACGATGGCAGGGATTAGGCACAGAGCATGGAGCCGGATTCAAAATTTACCTGGGGCCTCCATCAAGATTACTGCCTTTACAAGGGGAGAGATTGATCATGCTTGATTTAAGTATTGAGGAAAAAGAGCAGTTGAAGCTTGAGAGGCTTCAGAGTACATTGAACAGAGCCTGTAAAAATGTGCCTTTTCATCGGAACCGCTTTCTTGAAAGGCAGATACTCCCTGAAGATATTATTTCATTAAAGGATATTGAAAAACTCCCTTTTATGGATCGATCCCATCTTGGAAGCCACTACCCTTATGGGCTTTTTGCCGTTCCCCTGAGGGATATTGTAAGAATTCATACGGCACCTGGAACCGGCACTAATCCATCCATCAGCGGATATACCAAGGCAGATCTTCTTATATGGAAAAAACTGGTGGCACGGGGCCTTGATGCTGCCGGGGTTACATCACTGGACATTATTCAGATAAACCTTCCCCCCGGGCTTGCCAACTGGGGAAGGGATTACAAGGATGGGGGCGAGACCATAGGCTCCGGTGTCATACCCAATTCTCCTCTGTCCCTTGCCAAGACATTGATGGTGTTAAGGGATTACAAGACCACCACCCTTGTCACAACGCCCTGTTTTGCAAAGCAGCTTGTGGATCATATGTTTGACAGCGAGCATAATCCCAATGAGCTGAATCTAAAACGAATAATACTTGTGGGTGAGCCGGTGGAGCCTGAAACGGTCAAGGAACTTGAAGACCGTATCCATGTGGATGTATGGCTAAATTACGGATTAAGCGAAATTCCAGGCCCTGCCATTGCCCATGAATGCCTCAGCCACTGCGGCCTTCATATCAATGATGATCATATTTTGCCGGAAATTATCGATCCTGTTTCCGGCATGACAGTGCCTCCTGGTGAAAAAGGGGAATTGGTGCTGACAACCCTTTCTGCCAGGGCTTTTCCCCTGGTCAGGTTTCGTACCGGTGATATGGCCCGCTTTGTAACAGGACCCTGTGGCTGTAACTCACCCCTTATGAAAATGGAATGGCTCAGCGAAAGATCCGATGGGATGATGATCATTTCCGGTATTAAAATATCCTTGAGCCAGGTAAAAATCTATTTGCGGGATGCCCTTGGTGTGGATTGCCCGGATTGCGCCATGGAAAAGATCCGCCATGGCGGCACCGATATGCTGGCCATATCCCTTGTCATGGGTGATTTTTTGTTTTCCGATGAGATTCGAGAACTGGAGCAACTGATTCTGAAAACCGCAGAGACCCTGGCAGAGAGGGTAGGGGTGCCTGTAAAAATAAGGCTTATCCAGAAACGGGCATAGCGAATCTCTACAGCTTATTTTTCAAATTCAACCCGGTAGTAGATTTCAGACAGGCGCAACTCACACTTGATGGAGTCGATTATCGTGCTCTGTTCCATGCCCTCGTATGAAGAGTACAGCCAAACGCCTTCATCTCCACGAAGATATTTTTCTACCTGGCATTTTTTTTGAGAGACAAGGATATATTCCAGAAGTGAGGGTATAAGTCGGTAATGGGAAAATTTATCTCCCCGGTCATATGCTTCGGTGGAGTCTGAAAGAATTTCCATAATGACAATGGGATTCAGCAGAGTATCAAGCCCTTTATGCTTTTCCAGTTGGATTTCTCCGCAGACGACCGCAATATCGGGATAGGTATATTTTTCAATCGCTTCAACCTTTACCCGCATGTCACCTGTGAAATTTTCACAAGATGAGCCTTTGAGCACGCTTGTCAATTCTCCTGCAATATTGCGGCTTATCCGGTTATGATTCAAGCTGGCTCCCACCATTGCGAATATCTCACCATTGAAATACTCATGCTTGATTTCCGAAGTTTTTTCAAACTCAAGATATTCTTCCCTGTCTATTTTGAGTTTTTCCTGTGGCTTAGCATTCATTTTTTATCCTCCATTTGTTTTTTTCATCATAAAGCACGATTGAGGATTTCAGAAGCAGAAAAAAGCGGGGCAGGAAACTTATGATGAAATAATGGTTCTGCTGGGAAAATTTGTAAGGCAATTGGTGGATTATTTGATTGGAGTGTACTCTTCTTACATAAAATTTCAATATTTGTTGTCTATTTAAACTTTTACGCAGCAAGAGCAGCCTTTTTGTAGCCATCAGAAGTGCCATATCTGACATTCAACACATTATCATATTTTTGGGGTTACACAAAGACTTTATCTGCTTGACTCATCAAGCGCAATGGGATTTTTTTAGGCGGTGGATTAGGGGGTCACTTTGCCACCTGACATCTTTTCATTAACTGATGAATATGGTCCAGATAGTCCTTGTTTGGACAGGGCTTTGATATGTGATCTAAATTAGAGTCCATTTTTTTCATATGTTTTATCGACTCTAAAAACTCTATATTCCCGGACAGAAATAATATGGGAATGAATTTATTTTTTTTTCGTATGTATTCATATACATCCATCCCATTAAATTTTCCAGGAAGAATATAATCCAGGCTGATGAGATCAAATTCTTTGCTTTCAAAGAGGTCCATTGCCGCTTTCCCGTCATTGGCTATACTGACATGGTGACTGCATGGCGGTGTCGTTAATATCGTGTGCTGAATATCGGCAATGGGAGATTCATCTTCGACCAACAGGATGCGTTTGCCTTTTTCAATGGTTTGATTCTGGATACGTCTTTTTTCTCTTACAGTCAGTTTTTTTTGAATAACAGGTAGCTGAATTTTAAATTTTGTTCCCATGCCGACTTCTGATTGAACCGAAATTGTGCCTTGATGCTTTTCAACATATTTTTTTACATTGGTCATCCCATAGCCGGTTCCTTTAACTCCTGCTTTATAGGCACCCAAGCAGTCGTTACTGCCTTTTAAGGTAAATGCCGGTTCATATATCCTCTCCAGAGCCTTTGGGGGAATACCACATCCATTATCCTTGATTTCAATGCAGATTTTTTCTTTTTCATAAAACGTTTTAATATAAATTTGTGGATTTTTACACATGGATACGGCATGAATGGAATTTTGAAGCAGATTGACCATTGCATGCTCGATCATTCCGGGATCTGCCAGCAATTCAGGCAAGTCAGGGGCATCGTCTCTTATGATGGTAATGTTTTCCAATTCTTTTTGCATCAGGCTCAGCAGCATATCAATTTTTGTATTAACCTTGAAATATTTCTGTTTTATTTCCTGATCTTTTGCAAAAGCGACCAGGTTTTTGGTTAAATTTTTTCCCCGCAAGGTTTGGTTAAATATTAACTCCAATTTTTTTTTGACACCTTCATTCTGACAGTCCATTAGCGCAATTTGGGCGTTACCCATCACAATGCCTAAAATATTATTGAAATCATGGGCCATCTTCCCGGCTATCTGTCCGACCAGTGCCATTTTTTTCTGCTCTGCCGCCATGTTCTGGGCCTCAATTTTATCAAGCTGTGTTTGCTTAAATTCAGATATATCGATAACGGATACAATCTGTCCTTGAGCGGGATCAGACTCATCCAACAGGGTGATTCGGATAATACAGTCAAACAGGGTTCCGTCTTTTCGTTTCCAACATGTCTCCACCTGGCATATTTTGCTCCGAGATAATCCGTTATAAAGTATTTTGCCGACACGTTCATACTCTTTTTCATCAGGATAGAGCACCTGGGCGCTCTGCCCCAGTAGAGAATTCTGATCATAGCCGATCATCTTGTACATGGTTTTATTGGCCCAGGACAATTTACGGTCAACAATTCGCCCTATCCCGACGGGAGAGGCACTTAGGACAGCTTTTAAATTGCGCTCACTTTCTTGAAGATTCAAATTGGCATCGGTCAATTCCCTGGTTCTTAACTCTACCAGTTCTTCAAGATTCCGGCGATGTCGATCCAACTGCTCTATGTTTTTCCCAAGTTCAGCTTCCATAAACGCAAAGGCATCGGTCAATTGTCTGGTTTCTTCATTGTCGGCGGTTGCCCTGATGGATTCCAGTACCGGATTTTTTTGGGAATTAAAATGATGGTGTGGAATCTGCCTGGCGTATTTTGCCAGCAGGGATAAAGAAAAGGCGATTTTCTTACTAATAAAAACACTTAAAATGATCCCGACGGCAAGAACACCCAAAAACAGGATCAACTGTCTCACGGCAATGGCATCCCCTGGTTTTTCAAGTTCAACATCGTCTATAAAAGAGGCTATATTCCAGTCCAGGTATGGGTAGTGTTTTATATAAGCCGTTTGGGGGTGTTTTTTTTGATCCTTGTCTTTATATTCATATTTAACAGGATTTTTGAATTCATTGCCTGCTCTTATCTGCAATGTTCCAATGGTTTTTACCAATTCTTTTCCGGCCAGTGAAACATCAAGTTTTTCAAGACGGCTGGTATGGAGGATCACATCTCCAGATCGGTTAAATATAAAAATGCCCCCGACCTCATTGATATTAAATTCACCAATGATCTGATCTAATTTTGAAAGAATCCTCTCCTCTTTTTTCATGGACTGCTGTTTAATCTGTCCAATTTGATATGCGGTGCCGATAATCCATTCCCATTGTGGATAATAAAGGAAAAAGCCCAGTTGTTTGACCAGTTTCATGTCTTCAGGTCTTGGCCACATGAAAACGGTGAAAGTTCTTTTTTTGTTTTTTATGATTTTCTGGACCAGGCTTAGTGCCTCCCGTTTCTGGATATCTTCAAATTCTATCCATTTTTTCCCGAGCATCTGTTTGTTTGGGTGCAGCATCCCTGTTAAATCAACATCGCAAATAAAAAAGAAATTATCTTTTTGATAACGGTATCGACCAATTTGATTCAGACATTGTTCCTTGGCTGCCTGTTCGGTAAGCAATCCGGCCTTCTGCTGGATATAGAATGAATCCGCCATTACAAGAATACTGTTCCCTAAATTTTCCATCAGGGATCTCTGGTTATTAATGGCAGTGAGTTCATATGTTAGGAGGTCATTATATTCAGCATCAATCACCCGGATAACCGAATCTACGCTTTCATCGGCCAGATGATGGTATTGTGACGTATTCACAGATCGATAATTTCGAGTTGTAATAAAGGTAAATGTCAGGGAGGTTGCCGCCATCAGGATGATAACGAGCCCGAGAATTCGCGAGCGGATGGTATTAAAAGCGCCGTTTGGTATTCGCATTTATACCCCGGTTCAGTCGTTTGGTTGTTTTTGGATTTTTTCATGTATCTCAAAAGCGCCCGCCAGGATTTCAAGGGGAATGCGTAAACCAATTTTTTGGGCACTTTCCAGATTAATCACGATATCCAGCTGGCTTTCAAATTTCTGAGGCAGGGCTCTGGGTTTTTCACCATGCAGAATTCTGGCGAATATATTTGTGTAGAATTCCGCATCTGCCCTGAAATCTGCTCTTCCGGTACCTATCATAATCCCGTATTTAACAAGGTCATATCTGGTCTGGGCAAACATCGGGACTTTGTATTTGAAAAGCGGTGTTAAAAGTTGGGAGATGCTTTTTTCAGTCAGTCCTACATAATCGGTAATGTACATGGCATCAATCTGGGGCGCCAGTTTTTCGTGACACTTAATCAACTCATCTGTTTCTTGCTCAAAGCCCGATGCAACAGGCATTAAACAGTCCACTACCTTAAATCCAAGTTCCCCGGACAATTCTAAAATGTCATCTATCCCGGCATAGGACCTGCCGTCAGAGTCATTTTCATATGCGACCCCCAATTTTTTAAATCCGGCAATTTCATGAAAAAGTTTAATCTGGCGCTTGGTTTTATCGGGGTCTATCCAGACGTGCACATGATCGAAACCAGAATCATCAACACTTTTGATGATACCGGACTTGATCGCATTGGAAGCGGACAGGACCATGGTCGGCGTGTTGTGCAGGTCATTGGCAATATCCTGTCCGGCCCAGGTGCCGAAGGCCAGCATAAGGTCAATACCTTTCTGGTTTTTAAGCCGGCCTATCACAACAGGTGTCTGTTTTTTTCGTGTTGCGTCTTCCCAGTTGAAACTCCAGTAATTATTTAAAGAGAATTCAAGGTAATTGCTGTATGTCTTTGTTGCCAGGAATTCCCACAGGCAGCGGGTATTTCCCTCGGATTTACATTCAGGGATCGGGGCCTTTTCTATCCATCCTGAGTGCATCAAGCTTTCAATCATGTCTTTCAAAATGGATTGATAATTGAAATAGGGTCCTCCTTCAAGGTATCCGATTCGCCATTTTTTACCATTATTGGTTACAGGCTGAATGTCTGCGGCGTAAACATTAATACTCATAAAGACTATGGATAGTATGATAATACCTTTTATAATTCTAAAATAATCCTTTTGGTTCATATACCACTCAGCTTGGCCCTATGTGATTTTGTTTAGATTACTGAATCTTGCACTATTCAGATTCAAGAATGTAAGTTAAACTTCAATTTAAGTCAAACTTCTTGTGAAAAGATCAGTTTGTGTTTTGAGAATTGATGTCTTTAATTGTTTAAAACAAGGCATGGGACAGAATCCCAGGCAGACTTAATCTGGGCGCGATTAAAGGCAGTGAGGTCTTGTTTTCAGAGATGGCGGTAGCAGCGCACAACCCACTTTTAATGGCAGCATTAATCCCTTTTTATAAACATATACTCTCTATAAATCTATTATATAAAAAAATGTTTTTGTCAACCCTCATTATCATAATCATTTTTACTTCTGTATTTTGTGCATTCCATTACCTTGGGCTGCAATATTTTTTCTGATTATAACGGATTTAGAGGATTAGTTCGATTGGCATTTGGAGCTTAGAATGGTTGATTTTATTGCAAATTTAAGATATTTTTAAAAAAAATAATCCTACAACTGTTAAACACGAAGTAAAAAACAAAAAAAGGACGAACTGAAATGCCTAATGAGCCGGCATATAAAAAGTTAGATAAGAAATTAGCAGAAGTTTGTAAAGAAAGGGATCAAATGGCCTTGATGCTCAAGGCTGTTCGAGCAATTCCTGCCTCAGGCTCATTTGAAGAATCGGCAAGGTCTATTTATGATATCTGCAAGTCTCTCATTGGTTCTACGTGCGGCTATGTTGCGCTGCTGAGTGATAATGGAGATGAAAATGAAGTGCTTTTTCTTGATGACGGTGGATTGCCATGTTCTGTGGATCCCGGTTTACCAATGCCGATTCAGGGATTAAGGGCCCTTGCGTACCATACAAGTAAAGCCGTCTATGAAAATAATTTTATGGAAAGCCAATGGCTGAGCCTGATGCCTGCCGGACACGTCCGGCTGGATAACGTGATGTTCTCTCCCTTGAACCTTTTTAACAAAACGGTCGGCGTTATCGGCCTTGCCAACAAACCTGCCGATTTTACAGATGAAGATACAAAAATAGCAGAATCATTCGGGGATATTGCCGCGCTGGCTTTGAAGCATGGCAAACTCTACGATGACCTGAAAGAGAAAGAAAAACTTCACAGAGAGATTGTTGAAAATATCTCTGATGCCGTTTTAATTGCAGATGATGATGGAAAATTTGAATATGTATGTCCCAACGCAAGATTGATCTTTGGATATGAACCTGAAGAAATTAAAAACCATAAAAGCGTTTCAGATCTTCTGGGGTATCAAATTTTTAATTTTGAAGAGTTTAATGAGAAAAAAGAAATTTTTAATATTGATTTGAAGATCAAGGATAAAAGAGGTCTTACTCATTATCTGCTGGTAAATGTAAAAAAAATTTCAATTGGTCGAGGAACCGTCCTTTATACCTGCCGTGATATTTCGGACAGAAAGGAAGCAGAAAAAAAACTTGAAGAGAGTGAACGAAAATTTCGAACCATTGTGAATGTACTGCCTCAATTTGTTGCTTACACGGATAAGGATTTGAAATACCGGTTTATCAATGAAACCTATGAAAAACAATTTGGTATAAAACCAGAGACTATTTTAAATAAAACATTGATGGAAGTGATAGGCAAAGAGGCTTTTAATAAGGTAAAACCCCATATTGAAAAGGTCTTTAAGGGGAACCTGGTTAATTATAATGGCCGTTTTGATTATAAGAACTCAGAGTCCCTTAATATCGACGGAACGCTTATCCCCGACATCGATGCGAATGGGGAGGTTAAAGGGTATTATGCTGTTTTAACCGATGTGACCCAGTATATAAAAATGCAGGAAGAATTACAGGTGAGCGAAGAAAGACAGCGGCAGATTATCGAAAACAGCAGCGCGGGCTATTTTTTTATTGATACCCACGGCCTATTTCAGGATGTAAATAATGCCTGGCTTAAACTCCATAAATATAAAGGCAAAAAAGACGTTGTTGGACAGCATTTTTCAGTAACACAGGTGGATGAAGATAAAACCAAGTTAAAAAATATTATTCAACATATTCTGGATGGAAAATGCGTTGCTGACAATGAATTATCCAGAAAGTGCGGGGACGGGTCTGTTGGATATCATATCTTTACGGTAAGGCAGGTTGTAAAGGATGGTACCATTGTTGGGATGGAAGGATTTCTCATTGATACCACGGAAAAAAAGAAAATGGAAAAGGCCTTGAAAGAATCCCAGGAAATTTTTGAAAAAGTGTTTAACTCGGCACCAATCTTGATAACGCTCAGTGATATAGAAGATGGGACCTATATTGAAGTCAATGATGCTTTTTTAAAATTCACAGGCTATAAACGTGAAGCCGTTATTGGTAAAACATCAGTAGAAATAGGCTTTGTATCAGCAAAAGACCGTAAACGTTTAAAAGATATTCTTGTAACAGAGGGGCGCGTAAGGGAACTTGAATTTGACTTAACCCGTGCTGACGGTTTTTCCATGACCTGTTTGTATTCAGGGGAAATTATTGATTTGCAGGGATTCAATCGTCTGCTTTCAATCGCAATAGACATTACGGAAAGCCGAAAGCAACAGGATATCATCCAGAAAAAACAGGCAGAACTCGAAGCCCACACCGCAAAGTTAGAACAAATGAATACGGCTTTGAATGTTTTAATTGATCATCGCAATGATGAGATACAAAAACGTGAAAAAGAGATAATAGCGGGTTTTAAAAAATTGATTCTACCCTATTTTGATATGCCGATTAAAAATAAAAGCCGTGAAGAAATTGCATTAATATTTGATATATTAAACACCAATATCAAAGAAATTCTGTTTAAAGGGAATTCCTCAATTGAAGCGATTTTTAAAACATTCACCCCCATGGAAGTGCAGGTATCAAATTTAATAAAACAAAATAAAAGCACAAAAGAAATTGCCAATATCCTTTATATAAGCCCGCGTTCCGTATATTTCCACAGAGAAAATATCAGAAAAAAATTAAATCTTTCAAAGAAGAAAACTAGCCTGAAAACATTCCTCCAATCCGAATAATATTTTTTAACAGGTTTATCCTGTAAAAAACTGGTAGTTTTTTGTAAGGAATCATTATGTGTTTTGTGATATATTTATCCCGAAGCATATTTCCTTAGGGTGAAATTTAGGGGCATGATTTTTTATCCTGAAATTGAGAACCCATGCCAACTTTATCCCTGAGCTACGAGACTCAGAGGCTTGCAAAAGCCCATGTTGACCTGCTTAAGCATATTTGATGTGCCGCCTTAGGTTAGAAATAGGGACTCTTTATTTTTAAAAGGTTTTTATTTATTTTTAAGGGCAGAACCGCAGAACCGGGCCAACCCCTGGTTCTGCCCATGGCAGTTTATATGAATGTGTAGGGGCAGAATCTATTTCTGCCCCATTGATCAATACGAAATAAATCCATTTGGGGGCGGATATGGAATCCGCCCCTACATTCATGGTTCGTTGTGACCGACAGCAATAACTATGCTCCGGCCATGCCGGTTATAGAGGAACAAAAAAATGGAACGTCAAGTTCATTATGTCGGCATTGGTGCTTCTGCCGGTGGTTTGGAGGCGATTGAAGAATTGTTCAGCCGAATGCCCACTGACAGCGGTCTTGCATTCATTGTCATCCAGCACCTGTCTCCGGATTATAAAAGCCTTATGGTGGAGCTGTTGTCCAAGAAGACAAAAATACCGGTTCACCGGTCAGTGGACGGCATGGAAGTCAAACCCAATAATATTTACATGATTCCACCCAAAAAGAACCTGACGATATTTCACGGTAAACTCATTTTAAAAGAAAAAGATAATAACATCCGGGGCGTTAACCTGCCCATTGATATATTCTTGAGATCCCTGGCAGAAGACGCGGCAGAAAAAGCCATCGCCATTATTCTATCAGGCACAGGCAGTGACGGCACCCGGGGGGTTAGGGCCGTTAAGGAAAGCGGCGGAATGGTCATGGTTCAAGAAGAGGTCACAGCAAAATTTGACGGAATGCCAAAGGCTGCCATATCGACCGGTGTTGCTGATTTTATCCTGCCCCCCGGGGAAATGGCGGACCAGTTGATGGCCTATGTGGGACATCGGTATGTGGCAGGCAAAAAACCATCGGACCGGCTGTTGAGAGACGAGCACGGGATGACCAAAATTTTTTCCGAACTGCGGGCAAAAACAAAAGTTGATTTCACCTATTATAAACCCTCCACCATTACCCGCCGGATTGAACGACGCATGACAGTTACCCAGATGGATCAATTAGATGATTATGTCCGGTATATTCAACAATATCCCGCAGAAGTCGCGATTTTGTATAAAGAGCTGCTAATCGGGGTGACCAGTTTTTTCAGGGATCCGGAGGCCATGAACGAGCTGATGGAAAAAGGACTTCCTGAAATCATCCGCCGGGCGGAAAACCGTGAAATAAGGTTCTGGATAGCCGGATGTTCCACTGGAGAAGAGGCATACTCAATTGCAATCCTTGTTAGAGAAACCATGCTGCAGCTTGGCATTACGCGGGATATTAAAATTTTTGCAACAGATATCGATCGGGACGCTATCCTGCATGCCGGAAACGGGGTATATCCGGAAAGTATTACCGCTGACCTGACGTCCAATCTTTTAGGTAAATATTTTTATAAAAAGGGAGAGAACTACCAGATCGCAAGACATATCCGTGAAATGGTGGTTTTTGCCCAGCACAATCTGGTAAAAGATCCGCCGTTTACAAAAATTGATCTGATAAGCTGCCGCAATCTGCTCATATATCTACAGCCGGTACTCCAGAAAAAAGCACTGGAAATGTTTAATTTTTCTTTACATCCCGGGGGCATATTGTTTTTGGGAAGCAGTGAAACCGTGGGAGAAATGAGCGATTGCTTTGATGTTGTCCATCGAAAATTCAAACTCTATCGATCTGTGGGAAAATATAAGGCAAAAATGCCCTTAAGTGACAAGGAGCTTTCAGACAACTCATCGTTTAAAACAAACTATCTGTTTACCGTGGGCGAACCCCGGCGGCTGAACAGAAGGCTTGAAGACAACGGCATGATGGAACGATACATAAGCATTTTACAGGGCCAGTACATCCCCTTGTCCGTTATTGTAAACGAAGATATGACCTTGCTTCATGTTTTCGGGGAAACCCAGGTTTTTTTTAAGGTTCCTTCCGGCAAAGTGGTTTATGATATTACGAAAATGGTTCAAAAAGATCTTGCCATTCCCCTGGCCACCGGCATCCAGAAAGCATTGAGAACCAGGGAAAAATTGGTCTATTCCAATGTAAAATTCAATTTTCAGGATGAACGAAAAAATACCACACTTCGTATTATCCCCCTGCCGGACAAAAAAGGTTTTGAATCACTGGTAGCTGTTTTTTTTGAAGAAATTCAAACCGAAAAAAATAAAGCCCTCGTGGGTCAGGAGGCCTATGACATTGAACAGGATGTCCGCCAGCGTATTAAGGATCTGGAACAGGAACTTCAATTTGCCAGGGAAAATCTTCAGGCAACCATTGAAGAACTTGAAACCTCCAACGAAGAGCTTCAGGCCACAAATGAGGAACTGCTCGCCAGCAATGAGGAATTGCAGAGCACCAATGAGGAACTCCAATCCACCAATGAAGAATTGTTTACAGTTAATTCAGAGTATCAGAACAAAATTACTGAACTCACGGAAATGAATAACGACGTGGAGAACCTGTTATCAAGCTCGGGTGTGGGGATTTTGATCCTGGATGAAAACAATGAAATACGAAAATATTCACCCAAAATACCTGCTATTTTCAATATCCTGGAAAATGATATCGGGAGGCCCATTCATCATATTTCCCATAAAATTGATGGTTTCAATCCATTAAAACTGGCCGAGAAGGTTCAGAAAACAAATCAGCAGATATCGTTGGAACTGACAGATCAAAAACAGACCGCTTATCTTATCCGGATATTACCCTACCATATCGGGCCTGATGCCTATGCCGGAACTATTTTCATCTTTGTTGATGTGACCGAAACAGAAAAAATAAAACAGGATCTTGAAGACAGCCGTATGCTTTCAAAGGACATTTCCCGTTACATGCCCTCGGGGATGTATATTTATCTCTTGAATTCAGAAAATAAACTCATCCTTGAAGACGGCAACCAGAAAGCTGAACAATTAACCGGTATCAGCAATGCCGAATTAAAAGGCATGGAATTTCAAAAAATCTGGCCAAAGGCTGAAGAGCTTGGAATTTTAAATCAATTTCTAAAAGTTGTGGAAAATGAAGAACCCATCGTCATTGATGATTTAAAATATGGGGATGAAAATATTTCCGGTCATTACCGGGTGACCGCGTTCTCTCTTCCAAATAACCGGCTGGCTGTTATTTTTGATGATATTACGATTCATGAAAAATTGAGGCAGCGTCTCGGTGCAACAGAAGTAAGATACAAAACACTTTTTGAAAAAATCAGTCAGGGTGTAGTATACCAGAACAAGGATGGAGAAATTATTTCAGCCAATCCTGCTGCCCAGAAAATTCTGGGGTTGACTTTAGAGCAGATGAAAGGGAAAACATCCGTCGATCCCGGCTGGAAGGTCATTACCCCTGACGGCGCTTCGCTGCATGGAACAAAACATCCGTCGATGGTCGCGCTTCAAACCGGAAAACCAGTTAATGATTTTATCATGGGTGTCTTTCACCCCAAAGAAAAAAAAACTCGCTGGATCCATGTGGATGCCATTCCCGAATACAGGGACGATGAAAAACAGCCGTTCCAGGTCTTTACCATGTTTAAAGATATAAGCCCGCAGATTGAAGCAAATAATAAAAGAGATTAGTGCTTCAGGAATATATCGACAGATCCAAAAGGAGCTAAATCAAAATGAGTTCAAGCGATTTTAAAGAAATATTGAGACATAAAGCCCGCCAAAAACTTGTATCTTCATCCCAAGAGGTTGAAACCATGGACAGGCATTCTGTCAACCAGATGGTTGAAGAGCTTCAGATCCATCAAATAGAGCTTGAAATTCAAAACGAGGAACTCCGGAATGCCCAATTGTTATCTGAAGCCAACCACAACAGATATATCAGCCTTTTTGAAAACGCGCCAAACGGATACGTTGTCCTGGATACAGCCGGAATCATCAAACAATTTAATGCCGCATTTAAAGCCATGATGCCCAAATACAAGGTGAACAGTCGAAATCAGGCCTTTGCGGATTTACTGATTCCTGAAGACGGCAGGGCTTTTCGTGCAAGATTTAATGCTTTGTTTAAACAACCCGAGGGCAAACAGGCTGAATATAGAATTATCGGGGCAAGAAACAAGGAGCGCTATATTCAAATCAGTGCCAGATCTCATACTAAAGCGTTTTATAATTCTGATTCAGATAAAACTGAATTGCTGCTCATGATCACGGATATCACCGAGCTAAAGGAGGTCAAACAAGAAATTGAACAAGCCCTGGCAGCTTCTCACACCCGGGAACGGGAAATCCATGCATTATTAAAGGGGGCAAGGGCTGTCCTTGAACAGACTGATTTCCAGACAACGGCCAGGAAGGTTTTTGATATCTGTTCTGAAACTATAGGTTCTGCATCCGGCTATGTGGCGCTGTTATCCGAAAATGGGGAAGAAAACGAGGTACTGTTCCTTGAGGCCGGAGGCATGCCCTGTTCGGTAGATCCGGAACTGCCCATGCCCATCAGGGGCTTGAGAGAAATCGCCTACCGGACAAACAGCACGGTATATGACAATGATTTTATGAACTCCAAATGGATCAAATACATGCCAAAAGGGCATGCACGGCTTAATAATGTCATGTTTGCACCGCTTGTCATAAAAGGGGAAACAATCGGCATAATGGGCCTTGCCAATAAAAAGGGTGACTTTACAGACGATGATGCCGGTATCGCGGGCGGATTTGGTGAACTCGCCGCCATTGCTCTTTTAAACAGCCGGAATAAAGATAAGCGGGATATGGCTGAAAAGAAAAATGAGGAATTGATTGCTGATTTAAAAACTGCCCTGGCAAATGTAAAACAATTGAGCGGTCTTTTGCCGATCTGCAGTCATTGTAAAAAAATTAGAGATGACAAAGGGTATTGGAATCAGATTGAAAAGTATATTTACGAACATTCTGAAGTACAATTCAGCCACGGCATCTGCCAGGAATGTGCTAAAAAGTATTACCCTGATTATGATCTTTATAAGGATTAAACGATCCAGATTTTATGCCTTTAAACTCTGTAATGGGTCAATATGATCAAAATTGAGGCAAACCATGAAGTATAAAACGCAAGACCTGATTGATATCAAACACTTTGAAAAACTTCAAAATACAAGCCATTACCGGCCAAATCATATCAGACTATTATGTATCATCCTTTTGTTGTTTGTCACCCTTTTAATGAGTGGCTGTAATATCAAAGATCCACTGACAAAAGAAGAGAGACAATGGCTGAGTGAACATGACGGAAAAATTATCGTCAACAATGAAGCAGGGTGGCCGCCCATTATCGATATTGATGAAAAAGGGCTCGCTCAGATTTCCAAGGCTGAAAAAGATGACATTTACAGAAAGTGGATTTCTTTGGGGAACAGCCCTTTTTATAAAAGCTGCATATTCTGGATTATTTCCTTCAGTATCCTTGCAATCGCAATATTGATACTTATCTGGAACAAAAGCCTAGAAAAAAAGATAAAGATACGAATAGAAAAGCTGGAAAAGGCTAATTTACAACTAAAAAAAGAGATTGAACAGCGCAAACAGGCAAAGCATTCATTTCTGAACAATGAAAAAAGATATCGTGCAATATTGGAGTCAATGAAAGACCCAACATACATCTGTTCAAATGATCTGAAAATAGAATATATGAATCCGGCCATGGTTGATCTATTAGGTGAAGACTCAACCGGGAAGATTTGTTATAAGGCAATTTTTGGTTTTGATGAAAGATGTCCTGATTGTGCTTACTCAGAAATTTTGGAAGGGGAAAAAAATAATAGTTTTGTTTCTGTTGAATTAAAGGGCAAAATTTTCCATGTCTCCAATTCTTTGATTAACCATGAGGATGGTACGATTTCAAAATTAAACGTATACCGTGATATTACCGAAACAAAAGTCATGGAAGACCGTCTTCAGCAGGCCTATAAAATGGAAGCCATCGGGACCTTAGCAGGCGGCATAGCCCATGATTTTAACAATATTCTTTTTCCCATTGTCGGTCATACGGAAATGCTTTTAGAAGATTTTCCAGAAAACAATCCTATCAGGAACAGCCTGAATCAAATTTATACCAGTGCGATGAGGGCAAAGGAACTGGTAAAACAGATTCTTACATTTTCACGCCAGGAGAAAAATCAATTAAAGTTGATAAAGATTCAACCTATTGTTAAAGAAGCCCTTAAGATGATCAGATCGACGATTCCGACAACTATTTCCATTCATCAGAATCTTGAATCCAATTGTGGGGCTGTAAAAGCTGATCCGACACAAATACATCAAATTGTCATGAACCTTGCAACAAATTCCTATCATGCCATGGAAGAGAATGGAGGGGATTTGAAAGTCCTTCTTAGAGAACTTGAACTTGAAAAAGATGACTTGACTGCAATGGATATGCCATCTGGTACATATGCCTGTCTGACAATATCAGACACGGGGATCGGTATGAGTAAATCGGTATTGAAAAAGATATTTAATCCCTTTTTTACAACCAAAAAAAATGGGAAGGGCACCGGAATGGGATTATCCGTTGTCCACGGAATCGTCAAGACTATGAACGGCGGAGTCAAGGTATATAGCGAGCAGGGCAAAGGGACCGAAGTTCGCGTTTATTTACCTGTTGTCAAAAATGCTTCCCAACATAATTTGAATGGGATAAAGGCTCCTCTGCCGAAAGGAGATGAGAGAATTCTGCTCGTCGATGATGAAGAAGCCATCATTTCAATGGAAAAAATGGTTCTCGAACGATTAGGTTATAAAGTTACTTCTCGTACAAGCAGTATCGAAGCGCTTGAAGCCTTCAGAGTCGGGTCTGACAGGTATGATATGGTCATCACCGATATGGCCATGCCAAAAATGCCGGGGGATAAACTTGCCGCTGAGTTGATCAAAATCCGGGAAGATATCCCGGTAATACTGTGCACCGGATTTAGTGAAACTATGACAGAGGAACAACTGGCAGCCTTGGGGATTGCTGGATTATTGTTGAAACCCATCATTTCAAAAGATCTTGCTGAAAAAATCCGCGAGATATTAGACAGGGAGCAAACCGGTTCTGAAAACAAGTGATTTATTTGTAAATGCTGTAAAACATTTTTTTTGAGACCAATAATACAGCCATGGAAAAATTGAAATTTCTTATTACAGATAGGTGCAATTATGCCTGAAAATCTGACTTATGAAGTTTTGAAAAAGCGAGTTGCCCAATTAGAGCAAAAGATTGAACAGTTTAAATCTGAGGCTGTTAAGTACCGAACACTTTTCAATTCTTTTCCACACGGTATCACAGTATCGGACGCTGATGGAAATATAGTTGAAACCAATATTGCTGCTAAAAGACTGCTGGGTGTGGACAAGTCAGAACATGAGAGACGAAAGGTGGACGGACCTGAGTGGCGCATCATCAGGCCGGACGGTTCGGACATGCCTCCGGAAGAATGGGCCAGTGTTGTGGCGCTGAAAGAAAAAAGACTGGTATCTAACTGTGAAATGGGTATTGTAAAAGCAAGTGAAAAGACTACTTGGATCAATGTAACGGCAACCCCAATAGAACCTGAAAATAACAGAGTAGTTGTCACCTATAATGATATTTCAGAAAAAAAGCAGGCAGAAGCTGAGCTTAGTGAGATGAAACGACGGTTTCATCAATTTTTTGAAAGTAATGGTTTTTACGCTTATATCATAGCACCAGATTCAACCATAGTTGAAATGAATGAGGCAGCTTTAAGCATTTTAGGTTATACGAAAGAGGAGCTTCTCGGAAAACCGCTGTCCGTAATTTACGCTGAGGAGAGCCTTAAAAAGGCGAATTCCCTGTTTGAAATGTTTAAAAAAACGGGAAAGGTGCGGAATGAAGAGATGATCATCCAAACAAAGAGCGGGAATAGACGATGGGTGATTCTGAATGTCGATTCGATCAAGGATGACAATGGGGACATCCTATATTCGTCGTCAATCCAGATGGATATTACAGCACTTAAAGAGTATGAAAAAACATCCCATGAAAGAGAGCAGTTTTTAGAGGCGATTTACAACGGGATAAGTCATTCAATTTTTGTTGTGGATGTGTCTGAAAGCGGTGAATTTAAATACGCCGGGCTTAACCCCCGGCACGAGGGACTTACAGGTATTTCCAACGAAACTATCATAGGAAAGACACCGGAAGATGTATTGCCGGAAGAAGCAGCTATAAATGTCAGAAAAAAATACACAGAGTGTATTAATTTAAAACAAGTCATTTCATATGAAGAGTGGTTGCCATTTAAAGGGAAGCAGACTTGCTGGGAAACAACTTTAACGCCACAGATGGAAGCAGACGGACGTGTAAACCATATAATAGGAACCAGCCAGGAAATAACCAGCCGAAAAGTCTCTGAGCTTGCTTTGCAAAAAAGTGAAAAACGGCATCGGACTATTTTAAAAACTATGATGGATGGGTATTGGTTGACCAGCATTGAAGGTATTCTGACCGAAGTTAATGAAGCTTACTGCAAAATGAGTGGTTACAGAGAAAGGGAAATGCTGGGTATGCACATCAGCGAACTGGACGCGTTGGAAGACAGGCAGCTTGTCAAAGAACATATGAACAGGGTAATCAACAGAGGAACAGACAGGTTTGAATCCAGGCACCGCCGTAAAGATGGCACTATATTTGATGTTGAAGTAAGTACTCAATATAGTTTTGAAGAAGATGGCCGGTGCGTCTGCTTTATTCGTGATATTACTGAAAGAAAGAATTATGAAAATGCGCTGTTGAATAAAACCGCTGAACTGGAACAGATTTTACAAGCAATCCCGGATGCGTTGGTATATGCAGATACGGATCGGCGTATTATCCGTGTTAATGATTCGTTTGTAGAAACATTTGGATACAAACCAGATGAGGTTCTTGGTAAAAAGACCGAAATTCTGTACGCATCCAGAGAGGATTTCCTGCAGCAGGGGAAAGAGCGGTACAATAAAAATTTGGGTCCATCGCTGGAGCCCTATTATCTGGAGTACAGGCGCAAAAATGGTGAGGTGTTCCCAACGGAATCAGTTGGAACTACAGTTCGTGATACCGCCAATCGAGTGACCGGTTTGCTTGGACTTGTCCGGGATATATCCCATACAAAGTATGCTGAACAGACTCTTCTGGAAACCAAGCAGAAATATCAGTCCATGGTTGAAAATATCGGCATTGGTGTGTCCCTGATCAATAAAGAGTTTCAAGTTGTGGAAATGAACCGACAGATGAGGAAATGGCGCCCGAACATTGATACATCAACAGCTCCACTCTGTTATGAGGCATTCAATGATCCCCCGTTTAATTCCCCCTGCAGCTGGTGCCCTACATCTAAAACACTCCGTGATGGAAAGGTGCATGAATCCATAACCGATACCCCCGAGGCTGGCGGAATCAGAAATTATAGAATCGTTTCTTCACCGATTATTAATACAAAGGGGGAGGTTGTTGCAGCCATTGAAATGGTGGAGGATATGACAGAACGGTTGGAATTTGAAAAGCAGATCCAGCAGGCACAGCGGATGGAGTCCATCGGTAACCTGGCCGGTGGAATCGCTCATGATTTTAATAATATTTTATTTCCCATTGTCGGAATGGCAGAACTGCTATTGGAAGATCTGCCTTCAGGAAGTCCCGAGAGGGAAAATACCGAAGAGATTTTAAGGGCAGGCATGCGGGGCAGTGATCTCGTTAAACAGATTTTAGCATTCAGCCGACAGTCTGAACATCAAATGGTTCCAACTCGGATTCAAAATATACTAAGAGAAGTTTTAAAGCTTTCAAGGGCAACCATTCCAGCCTACATTGAAATTCAGCAGGACATTCAAAACGACTGCGGGATGGTCAGGGCCGATGCCACACAGATTCATCAGGTTGCCATGAATATCATCACCAACGCTTTTCATGCGATGGAGAATAGAGGGGGAAAATTAACTGTTCGATTATGCGAAACGGAAATTAAAGCTATGGACGAGCGTTATGGTAATCTGTCACCCGGCATATATGCACACATATCGATCTCCGACACAGGCCACGGCATGCCTCCTGATCTTATTAAAAAAATATTTGATCCATACTTCACGACAAAAGAACAGGGTAAGGGTACCGGACTTGGCCTGGCAGTTGTTCATGGAATTGTTAAAGAGCACAATGGGGATATCAAAGTCGTCAGTGAAATTGGGGAAGGCTCCATCTTCAATGTATATCTACCGTTGATGGAGAAGCCCGATCAGCTTCATATCAGCAAAATAACAAAAAAACTTGAAAAAGGACATGAGAGGATACTTTTGGTTGATGATGAAGAACCTATTGCAAAGCTTGAAAAGCAAATACTTGAACGTCTTGGCTACAAAGTGACCATTCTTTTTAATGGCCTGGAGGCATTGGAATTATTCAAGGCAAAACCACAGGCTTTTGATCTGATAATTTCTGATATGTCCATGCCTAATATCTCTGGTGACGAACTCTCTGCAAAAATGAAGTCTATCAGATCAGATATACCGGTGATTCTTTGCACAGGATTTAGTGAGCGGATTAAGGATAGGAGTATTGATGAATTAGGAATCAATGGTATGTTGATGAAACCGGTCTCTAAAACCGATTTAGCCCAATGCATTCGAAAGGCACTTGATCAGCCTCGGTAACAATCCCAAACATCCCTCGGGGATGCCGCCGGAAGATAGTGTCATGTCACCGCGCATTTTTAAAGCTGACCGGCAATTACCACTTGAATTCAATTATGATTTATGGTCTAACAAGATAGATACTGTTCTATTCCCAGGGTATTGAAGTATATCCGTGAGATTCAATAAAGATAATTCCTTTCCCTTCTTTTGGATGGAGCATATCATTGTCATTAGTGAGTATATCCGTGGGATTCAATAAAGATGATTCCTTTCCTGTAAAAGGATGCCCGTTTTGAACGATAATACTTCTTTCGAAAATTATGATGTAGATCCTTTGTGCGCTCTTTTTTCCATGGAGGAAAAATGGCTGCTTCAACGGCTCACATCCTATGTCATCGAAAGAGAATTCGGCAAATATGTGCCTCCCCTGATCGAATCCTGGCGGCTGGCCATAAACGGGGTGACAGATTCCTTGATTATCGGCATGAAAAAGCTTTTTCCTGATTTCGAGCTGGGTCCTGACAATGATTACAATGGCGATCCGGTTTCCAGGTTTGCCGTACTCGAAGCCGGCCGTCACCGGGACCGGGGGATTTCCCTCAATATGTTTCTGGGACTGCTTATCTATTTCCGACAGATTTATACAGATCTGATTCGTCATAAATCATTTGATCCATTGTATGAACAAAACAGCATCCATTTAATCCAGCGTCTGTTTGACCGGATGCTCATCGCCACTGCAATGGAATGGACCCAATATGATCAGGGAAACCTGATCCGGAATCTCCAGGCCAACAACCGATTGATGACCAACGAAAAAAACAAGTATCTGTCCATTTTCGAAAGTCATCCCCATCATGTGTTTATCCTGGATCATGATTACCGAATCGACAATATGAACCATTCTGCCGCATCACTGTTCTCCAGGGCCCGGCTGCCCGGATCTCAGTATTACCAGGTCATCCGAAATGGAGAACTGACCGTTCCGGTGCTGCGGGTATCTGAAACCGTCCCCGTTGGGAGTGCCGGAGAAAAAGCGGCCTGCACCGACCTGTTTCCCTGGCTGGCCGATGATCTGAAGTCCTTTGGTGACAGTACCGACATGATCCGGGAATTTGAAAAAAAGATCCCGGCTGAAAATGGCCCGGTGTATTACAATGTGAAACTTTCCCGCACCATTGATGCAGGAGATCTGATCCGCGGAACCATATTGCTGATGGAAGACATCACTGCCCGTAAAAATGCGGATGCAGCGCTTCGGCGTGAAAAAGAGAAATCAGACCTTGCCAACCGGGCAAAAAGTACGTTTCTGGCCAATATGAGCCATGAGTTGAGAACCCCTCTGAACGCCATACTCGGATTTGCCGGACTTATGAAACAGTCCGCCGGTTTAACGGATGAACAGACCAGGAATCTGGAGATCATTACCGGCAGTGGCGAGAACCTGCTGAGCCTTATAAACAATGTGCTGGATATCTCCAAGATCGAGGCAGGGCACATGATAAGGGAAGATAGCGATGTGAATCTGAAACAGCTACTCAGGGAACTGGAAGCGATGATGTCCCTGAAAATGGCTGAAAAAGGGCTGCAGTTTAAAATGACCCTTTCATCGGACCTGCCGGACCACATCATCATCGATTCCGACAAACTGCGGCAGGTTCTGACCAATCTTTTGACCAACGCCGTCAAATTCACCGAAAGTGGATTCGTTTCCCTGAAGGCGAGTGTGGATCGCCTGGACAGGGCCGACCGTACCCGGCTGTTTTTTGAAGTGAAAGATTCCGGTCCCGGCATTTCCGGGCAGGATCAGGAAAAAATCTTTTTTCCATTTGTTCAGGTGGGGAGCCCCTCGGTCTCGAAATCAGGTACAGGGCTGGGACTGGCTATATGCAAGCAGTATACCGAATTGATGGGCGGCACTATCCATCTGGACAGTGAGCTGCATAAAGGCTCAAGCTTTCATGTCAGAATTCCGGTGGACATACCGGAAAAATCCAGCAAGTTGCTGAAAGAATCAGCTTATGAAAGGATTATTGGGGTGAAGGAGGCGTATCAGCATATTCGAATGCTGATAGCCGAAGACAATCACGAAAATATGCTGCTGCTTTACCATCTGCTGGCCCCCCTTGGATTTGAGCTGAAAACGGTTGAAAACGGTAAAGCAGCAGTGGAGATACACTCCCTCTGGCATCCCCATCTTATATGGATGGATATCCGCATGCCGGTGATGAACGGCCTGGAAGCCACCCGGCTGATCCGAAAATCCCCAAAAGGATATGATACAAAAATTGTGGCGGTCACCGCCCACGCCCTTGAACAGGAGCGTGAGGAAATCATGGCCGCCGGGTGTGACGGATTCATCCGTAAACCCTACAAAACAGCAGACGTATATGACATGATGGTATCCCAGTTGGGATTACAATTTATTTTTTCCCGGGAAACCGGTACTATGGCCGCCCTCCAGGCTGATGATACCAAAAAACCGGACATGGAGCTGTCAAAACGGATTCTGAACCTTTCGATGGAAGTAATTCAGCAGCTTCGGAACGCTGCCCTGCGTCTGGATGAGGAGCAGTGTTTAAGGCTGATCGATCAAATGGGGGATGACAGTCAAAAAACCGGTGCGGATCTGAAACAGATGGTGAAAAACTTTCAATACAAGGACATTATGGCGCTGCTGGATCAAGCGCTCAAGGAAAAATATGACACATGACCCTCAGCCCACCCGTTCCAAAGGCGAAATCCTGGTGGTGGAAGACAACAGTGCCAATCTCAGGTACCTGGCCGATATTCTTACCCAGGCCGGTTACCGGGTCAGGCCCGCCCTTGATGGAGAACTGGCATTGGACAGCCTGAAAGCCGGTATACCGGATCTGATTCTGCTGGATATCCGGCTGCCGGGACTTGACGGCATCGAAGTATGCCGCCGGATTAAGGCGAATCCGGAAACACAGCATATTCCGGTGGTGTTCATCAGCGCAGTGCACGAAACGGAACAAAAAGTCAAAGCGCTTGAAACCGGGGGGGTTGATTATGTCACCAAACCCATATCCCCCCAGGAAGTGCTGTCCAGGATCAACATCCACATCCAATTGAATAATTACCGGAACCATCTGGAACAACTGGTCGCAGAACGTACTGCCGCCCTTAGGGAAAGTGAACAAAAATTTCGGACCTTTGCAGATTTCACCTATGACTGGGAATACTGGATCGGGCCGGACAACAATTTTATATATATCTCCCCCTCATGCAGACGGATCACCGGATATGACCCTGAAGCTTTCATGAACAATCCAGGGCTTCTCCAGCAGATGGTGCATCCGGATGATCTCGCCATGGTGACTGCCCATGAACTTCAGCAGGATAAATCACGCGTCCCCGGCATTATAGATTTCCGAATCATTACCAGGCAGGGGGATGAGAGGTGGATCGGACATATCTGCCAGGCGGTTTATGATGACAACGGATGTTTCCTTGGAAAAAGGGGCAGCAACCGGGATATTACCGAAAAAAAACGGCTTCAGGAAGAAAATCTCAAAACCCGCCATCTGGAAGCCATCGGCACACTGGCCGGCGGGATAGCCCACCAGTTCAACAACGCGCTTTCCGTTGTTGTCGGCAATCTCGAACTGATGGCCGATGATTTTTCCCATGACACCTCCCTAGATGAATATATAGGGCCCATCGAACTCTCCACCCAGCGGATGCGGAAACTGACCGCGCAGCTAATGGCCTATGCCAGGCTGGGTAAATTTCAAACCCAGTCCTTGTTTTTGCGCAGGCTGGTTGTCGATACCCTGTCTATTCTTCAGCCGGATCCTGACGCGGGTATTACCGTCACCCTGGATTTTTATGACCATGACCTTGTTATTGAAGCCGATCTCGTCCAGATGCAGATGGTTCTGTCGGCGCTGCTGTCCAATGCGTATGAATCCATGGAAAACGGCGGATCCGTCCGGGTGGGGCTTAAAAAAATTTGCCGATCCGAATTAAAAGACCTGGAACCGCCACAAGCTGACATCGAATCGGGAGACTATGCCTGCCTGTCCGTATCAGATACGGGGCATGGAATGGATGAAAACACAAGAAAAAGGCTGTTTGAGCCATTTTTCTCCACCAAATTCCAGGGCAGGGGCATGGGAATGGCATCTGTGTTCGGCATCATCAAAAACCACAAAGGTTCCATCTCTGTTTCATCCAGACCGGGCCGGGGAACGATAGTGTCCATTATGCTTCCCCTTGCCGATCAGCAGGATAATGCTAAAAAAAAATAAGGCCTTCATCTCCACGAACATATTTTTCTACCTGGCATTTTTTTTGGGCGACAAGGATATATTCTATAAGTGAGGTATTCAATTCTTATCAGCCTGTAATGGTAGAATTTATCTCCCCGGTCATATGCCTCGGTGGAGTCTGAAAGAATTTCTCACCATTGAAATACTCATGCTTGATTTCTGAAGTTCTCTCAAGTTCAAGATATTCTTCCCGAGTTATTTTAAGTTTTTCTTGTGGTTGAGCATTCATTTTGTCTCCTCCATCTGAACAAAATTCCAGGCAGGCTCAATTTCGCAGATACTGACGGCTGAAAGGGCTTGTTTTCAGCAATAGCCGCGGCAGCGGATAATCCGCTTTTAATGGCAGCATGAATTCCTTCTCCCATATCCAGAGTAGCCAGTCCTGCGGCATCCCCGATGATAAAGGCATTATCCTTTCTGCAGTGTTTTTGCCCCTGGTTCAGGTAATAGGTATGCCCCCGGGGGCCCGGAGGGGACTGAGGGATCAGTTTCAGGTCCTCCAGCTTTTTGGTAAAGCCTTGCCAGTGCTGCAAAATGGTTTTTTTCCGGGTTTTCATTTTCATCATTTTGCCGCCTATACCAATATTGATCCATCCGTCCCCCTTGGGAACATACCAGGCATATCCGGGCAGATGGTGGTCAAAAAACCATAAATGACATTCTTTTGGAGGATTTTTGATCTGGTACTCTGCCTCAACAGCGGCAATTAGGGCACTGGACGGCCTCTGGTTCAGTTGTGTGAAAAAAGTTCTGTGGACCGGGCAATGGGTTCCCCCGGCGCCGATCAGATATTGACATCGGTATCTTTCATCGATTACATAGGTCTCTTTTTCCCGGACAATTTTTTTTACAAAATGGGCCTCAACCGGCACCCGGGCCCGGGATAGCATCCAGTTGTCAAACTCATACCTGCGGATGGCATACTGACGGGTTCGGACTGGTATATGACGGCCGTAAATATAAAAATGAAGCCTGTTAAACCGCTTGAGTAAAAAGGGATAATCCCCAGGGTCGATATTAATGGCATCCAGCACTTTTGGATTAATCCATCCAGCGCAGATCTTCTGCCTTGGAAATGGGTGACGATCCAGCAGCAGCACGTCCATGCCCTTTTGTCTCAATTTCCAGGCACAGGCCGATCCCGCAGGTCCCCCGCCCACAATGATAATATCTGTCTTTTTAGGGGCCATGGTGTCAGGATATCCGGCAACGGGGTGTTTTTCTGCCGGGTTTGGACATGACGATTTGCCAGAGCTGCATTTCTCTTGCCCGAAATCCTCCGGCACAACTGAAAAGATAATATTCCCACATCCTGTAAAACCTTTCACCATATTTTTCTCTCAGTTCCGGCCACGCCGATTTGAAATTCTGGTGCCATGCCATCAGGGTTTTATCGTAATCTTCTCCGAAATTGTGCAGATCTTCAATAACAAAGATGCACTCCATGGCTTTTCCTAACTGGGCTATCGAGGGCAGCATGGAGTTGGGAAAGATGTACTTGCTGGTCCAGGCATTACATATCTTATTGCTGGCATTGGAACCTATGGTGTGAATAAAGGCAAGGCCGTCATCCTTGAGCAGGCGGCTGGCAAGCTTCATGTATGCCCGGTAATTTTTATAGCCCACATGTTCCATCAAACCAATGGAGACAACCCTGTCATAGCTGCCTGAGGCTTTTCTGTAGTCATCAAGATGGATGTTCACCGGCAGGCCCAGGCACAGATTCTTAGCATATTCAGCCTGCTGCTTGGAGACGGTAAATCCCGTTACCCTGGCACCATAATTCTCTGCGGCATATCTGGCAAATCCGCCGAATCCGCACCCAAATTCAAGCACATGCATACCGGGTTTTAATGCGATTTTACGACAGATCAGCTCAAGTTTGGCTTCCTGCGCGGCATCCAGGGTTTCGGCCTCACGCCAGTAACCACAGGTATACTGCATCCTTTTATCCAGCATCTTCTCGTAAAGATCATTGCCGATATCATAATGTTGTTTGCCGATAATGAATGCCCGTTTAGCGGTCTGCAGGTTAAGGAAGCTTGATTTTATGCAATTCCAATTGGTTATCCAATCCTGTTTTATTTTGTTCACGAGATTGGCCTGGAGTATTTTTTCGATGAATTGATCCAGTGAAAGGCAGTCCCACCAATGATCCATGTAGGATTCGCCAAGCCCCAGGGCGGGGTGCTTCAATACCCTCTCATATAAGGCATCGTTGTGAACCTTGATATCAAATGGCCTGCTGCCGTTGACAGTTATCCCCGCGTATTTCATTAAACTGGAAAATTGTTCTTTAACCTTTTTATGATTCATGTTGTCCACCTATCTGTCGAAATATGGATTTTCAAAAATAATAATAAGGTTTTACGGCATCTTTCATTTACCGGCTTGCACTTTCAAGATCGACTTTCCTGTTTTTCAGGAATAATGTTTTTAAAAAGTATAAACTGCTTTCAGGGAAATATGAAAGATACCGATTTTACACAATACGCTTGTATTGAGCCCTTTTTATAAACATATACTCTCTATGAGTTTATTATATAAAAATTTTTTTTTGTCAAGCCCATTATCATAATCATTTTTGTTTCTGTATTTTGTGCATTCCATTACCTTGGGGTTCAATACAATCTGTTTGAAAACACATTGCTTCTTCTTGACTACAAATACCAGGACAAGCAGGTTATAGGTATTGTTAATGACGATCCAAGTGATCTGTATGTGAATGAGGTCAGTCTGGACAGCTATAATGTATTTGATTTTGATGTGGAGCAGGAGCTTAAAAATTTTGATGAAAATTGAACCATAGGGGCACTGCCCCTAACGATCATGGCAAATATAGAATGGGGCAGACATAGAATCTGCCCCTACGGTTTTTAAAACGGAATCGGATTGATATTTTTTTGTTTCACACAGTCAGTCCCATGAGTCAATATTTTTTTAAACCTGCTGTGCTATTTTAAGGCCTTCGTCAAAGGCCTGCATGTTAAGCGGAATAAGTTTAGCTTTGGCGGCAAATTCTTTTTTAATACATTCTCTTAGTATATCAACATCCACCATTGCACTCTTTGCGGCAAAGGCGCTCAAAGCAACAATATTGGCACATTTAACACTGCCGAGTTTCACCGCTATTTCATTGGCAGGCACGATGAGTTCCTGCACATCATCTCTTTCAGTTCTGACCGGAATAAGAGAGCTGTTGATAAGAACCACGCCTTTGGGTTTTACCACCGGTGCAAACTTCTCAAGTGAAGGCCTGTTCATGGCCACAAGGTGGGCCGGATTTTTTATAATGGGAGATCCGATGAGCCGGTCACTGACAACCACTGTACAATACGCGGTGCCACCTCGCATTTCAGGCCCGTATGACGGAATCCACATGACATTGGCCCCCTGTTTCATGGCAGCATGGGCAAGCAGCTTGGCACTCAGTAGAATTCCCTGACCGCCAAAACCTGCAAACATGACTTCTTTCTGCATTTATAGTCCTCCAAAATTTACGTTTTATTCGACAGTAGTTTCAGGCGTTTTAGGGGATTTGAACTCACCCAGTTTATAATATGGCAAAAGTGTATCTTCCGCCCATTTAATGGCATCATGTGGTGTCATGCCCCAGTTGGTGGGACAGGTACTCACGAGTTCCACAAAGCTGAAGCAACGATTTTCCATCTGATATTGAAAAGCCCTTTTAATGGCTTTTTTGGCCTTATTTATATACTTTGGTTTAAGCAGGGTTTGACGCTCTATATAAGCCGGGGTTGCAAGGCTGGACAAAAGCTCGCACATGCGAATAGGCATGCCCGTCAGCTCAACATCACGGCCCGCTGGCGCAGTTGTGGCCCGCTGGCCCGGCATGGTGGTGGGAGCCATCTGGCCTCCGGTCATACCATAAATGGCATTATTAATGAAAATTGTAGTAAATTTTTCCCCGCGATTTGCTGCATGGATAATTTCGCCCATGCCTATACTTGCAAGGTCTCCATCTCCCTGATAGGTAAAAACCATGAGATCCGGTCTTACACGCTTCATACCGGTGGCCATGGCAGGCGCACGGCCGTGGGCAGCCTCCTGAAAATCAAAGGTCATGTAATTGTATGCCAATACAGCACAGCCCACAGGTGCAATGCCAACGCTCCGCCCCCTTATTCCCAGCTCGTCGATGACCTCAGCCACAAGGCGATGGGCAACCCCGTGGGTACACCCCGGGCAATAATGCGTATAGGCATCGGAAAGGGCTTCTGGTTTTGAAAATGTTTTTCCCATATCTGAAATCTCCCGATTTTTTATCTGTTCAGCAAAAATTTGATGTGCTCAATAACAGCCTCTGGTGTGGGAACATCGCCTCCGCACTGGCCATACCATGTAACCTCTTTTCTGCCTTTTACTGACCTCTCAACATCCTCTACCATCTGTCCCATGTTCATCTCAATACTGACAACCCGTTTACAGCACTTTAGGGAAGCGGCATCCAATACCACCTTTTCAGGAAAGGGAAACAGGGTCTTGGGACGGATCATGCCGACTTCAACTCCCGCCTCTTTCATATCATCGATGGCGGTTTTGCACACCCGGCTCATTGTACCGTAACTTACAATCAGTATCTCATAATCAGAAGATGTGTTGTAGGCTTCAAACATTACATCTTCCTTTTTCATCCTGTCATACTGGGATTTAAGAAGAAGATTATGATCATTTAACACCTTTGGATCCAGATAAAGAGATTTTACAATATTATTTTTCGTGCTGCCCCGGGTATCCATACCATTGGTGGCCCATTCATCCTTGTTGGTGGGAGCAGCATAAAGATCATCTGGAAATTCAACAGGCTCCATCATCTGACCGATAAGGCCGTCTCCCATTATCATAACAGGACCTCTGTATTTTTCCGCAAGGGGAAAGGCCATCATGGTCATTTCAACGGCCTCCTGCACACCCTCCGGGGCCATTACAAGCATGTGATAATCCCCATGGCCTCCGCCCTTGGTGGCCTGGAAATAATCCCCCTGGGATGGAAGAATTCCGCCAAGGCCAGGCCCGCCCCGCATTATATTGACAAATACAGCAGGACATCTGGCACCGGCAATATAGCTTAGTGCCTCACTCATAAGGCTTACTCCAGGACTAGATGATGTGGTCATAACCCTTTCACCACATGCTGCGGCACCGAAAATCATATATCCAACAGCAACTTCACTTTCTCCCTGAACAAATGTTCCCCCGACCTCCGGCATTCTTTTGGCAAGGTATTCAGCCACTTCAGATTGAGGCGTAATGGGATACGCAAAATAATTAAGGCAGCCTGCCCGGACGGCAGCTTCTCCGATGGCCTCATTTCCTTTCATCAGCACCTTGGCCATTAATTTTCCTCCATTTCTTTTTCAGCATTTTCCATTTTAATTATGGTTATGGCCACATCAGGACACATTACACAACACAGGCTGCAATGAATGCAGTCATCCGGTCTTGCCTGGTAAATAGGAAAATATCCCTTTACATTAACCTTGTTGGATATTTCCAGTACATTTTTGGGACACACATCTGCACAAAGACCACATCCCTTACATCTTTCAATATCAATTATATGCTTAAACGCCATACATTCTACTCCTATGCGTGCTTCGCTTCCAGGGCGGAACAAGCCTTCTTTCAATGGGTAATATTGGGCAGGGCACCCTTGTTAAATCCAGTTCAGGTATAATGCTGACTGCCGCTGTAATAAAGACCACCTTTATGCCTGACCTTTCAGAGAACTCCATTATAAGATCATATCCTCTATATATCTCATCGGGTGATGTATCATCTATAAGGTTTGCATTGCTTATAAGCCCTGTAACCTCTAATTTTGAAGAATTTTGTATTTCTTCCATCATTTTTATACATCCGTCAACATTTTCTGTAAAAGGCCTGAAAGGGTTTACTACCTGCAGCATGGTTACTTTCTGTTGAGACAGCATATCACTGAGGGCGGCAAGCACGGTTACTCCTGCATCATCTCCGCCGGCATCAAGAATGGTTAAATCCGAAGAATTCCTGATAAGTCCGCCCACGGCAGGAGTCAATATGGGCAAATCCGCGTACATGTATTTTTCTTCTGGTAAAACCACTCGAACACCAGCGCTTTCAAGTAATTTTCTTGCTTCACGTGTTCTAAAATATGGATTTACAAGATCAAGGTCGGCAATACTGACATCAAGACCTGATTGTTTTTTATGAAGGGCAAGATTTACCGCGGTCTCAGTTTTACCGCTGCCGTAGTTGCCGGCAATGATAACAATGCCGTTAAGCTCTATTTCCGCCAATTTCATTCCTCATGCTAATAGTTTTTCAAAAAAAACTATTATATTAACATAAATTTTTAATTTTGCAAAAAAGCACATCTTTTTTACAAGTCTTTTAGTAAATCAGATTTAAACATGTTTTGTAAATATTTTTTTTAATAAAGCATAAATTTTATTTATCCATGGCCGTGGGCTCCCATCATTCCAACAGCTTTCATGCCCCTGATTAGCTTATTTTTTATAACTTATTGAATTTATTAACAGCCAAAAAATACAACCGAAAAATATGTGCAAGCATTCGGTAAACCACGTCTGTCATACAATATATTGGTATACAATTTGTCTTTTTTACATATAAACCGGCATGGCCGGAGCATATTTTTTACCCGGCCACAACGAAAATTGAAAGTCTTTTGAAAAACAACCTCTTACGGAGACTTTCATATAAACCAACATGCCTTATCAGGCACAACGAAGGATGAAAGTCTTTTAAAAACAAGTGCTTATAGAGACTTTCATATAAACGGCCATGGGCCGACCAGGGTTTTGACCCGGTTCAGCCCACAACGAACCGTGAAAGTCATCCGTCGTTTATGAAGACTTTCATATAAACACAATAGATTGTGCTTTAATACGGGGTTTACCGAATATTTATGTGTTTCATATAAAATATTTTTGGTGTCTTTCAAAATACATCAAAAGTAGTTTAGATTTTTTCTTGAAATGAGCCCCCCAAAAACGGGAAGACTGCTTCAGAAAGAGCAATCCGGAACCTGAGTACCTGGAGTAATATAAAAAGCCCCTCCCTGTTTTAAGTAGAGGGGCCGGGGTTTAAAACAAATCAGAAAATTTCTCTATTCAACCGGTGCGGGGTCAAGCTCCACCAACTGTTCTCCAAGCATAACCCTTCCTGATTCGATCTTCAGATCAAGTACTTTGTCCGTGAACCGGATCTCTTGGGGAGTCAGGGTGGCGCCGACAATTAAAAGGGTGCCGTCGCTGCCGGAAAGGCTCATAGTCACACCAGAGCGGAACACGGTAAATATGCCCGAGTCCGCGCCGATGGAAAATGTGTTGGCGTTGCTGAAGGAATAGAGCCTGGCTGCGGCACCGCCTTCAAGGTTAAGCGTGTTCATGGCCGAGCTTCCGTAGATTTCGGTGGTGCTTCCCTGTCTCATGGTGTAGGAGGCATCCCCCATCAAAAGCAGGCAGGCATCGGGATTGATGATATCGCCGGAGGGATGTTCCGTTATTTCGGGAATTATGCCCAGGGCGACGGACACCGAAGTGGAAACCGTCGTCACAATCTGATCCCCCAGGTGAACACTGCCGTCCTCTATCTTCAGTACAGCAGACCCGTCGGAAAAAACAATGGTCTGTCCCGTGGTGGTGGCAGGCACAGCAAGAGTAGTATGACCCGGCCCGTCAAGGCTCACTGCTGCGCCGGATCGAGACACGCGAAATTCCCATGACTCCCATGGAAGGGTAAAAATGTTTTCTCCTGGAAAGGACGAGCATTCTGCAGCGGCACCCTTTTTAATTATCAGGTGATTGGGTTGGGTGTTGCCGTAAACCTTTGTGCGGCTGCCTGATCCGAGCTGATAACCCGTGTCGTTCATCAGGACAAGATACCCGTCGATGAGATTGTCCGGCACCCGGATGTCGGTGTCTTCCCCGTATTCCTCAAGATCCGTATATCCGTCCCCATCGGTGTCAAGAGCATTGTAATCATCAGCACTCAGTGAGATGTCCCCGTAGTTATCAATCTCCCAGGCATCAAGTACCCCGTCCTGATCCGTGTCGTTTTCGTCATAATCGGTATCATCAACATCCGGATCCGTGTCATCATTGCCCTGCCCTGTTTCGATGTATACGGCAATAATCATAACTTCACTGGGCGGTATGAACACAAAGGTTTCAGCGCTTAAAATATCTTCCACCGTGGCGTTCTGCCCCTGCCACTTGTCAAAAGCATACCCTTCAGGTGCCGGGTCCGCCGTGATTTCCACAAGGCTTGCAGCAGGATATGATCCACTGCCGGAGCCGTTGACAACTTCAAGTTCAAATACCTCCCCGGGCATCTCGCAGTACACGGCCTGAACCGTCACATCAACCCCCGACATGACCATCCTTGTATCAGGAAGGTTGATGTTCATAACATTGGCGCTCTGGCCCGTCCACTTGTCGAACATCTCTCCGTCAGGGGCAGGATCAGCCATAATGGGTACCACGGTTTCAGGGACATAGATGCCGCTGCCGGAACCGTTTACCACGGACAGGATGACCTCGGCCGGCAGGGGCCGGTAGGTCGCAATTACAACCACATCCTGGTCCGGCATGTACATGGTGGTCCCAGGCAGGTTGATGTTGGTTATGTACTCGGTCTGACCCGTCCATTTGTCAAACACGTATCCTTCCGGAGGATCAGGAGCTATGAGGGTAATAAGCCTTCCTGCGGGAATGCTTTCTATTTTTCCATCACGAACCGAGGATTTTGAGGCTATCCTTAACCGGTTCCCCTGGGTCTGGGTTCTGATTTCAAGAGCAAAGGCCGCAAAGGGATCCGCCTTGTATACGGCCTTTACCTGAACATTGCCGGCAGGCATGGTAATGGTGGTGTTGGGGATGTTTACATTGGCCACATTAGCGGTCTGGCCTGTCCATCTGTGAAACATCAGGCCTTCCTCCGCCGGGGTTGCGGCAATGCTCACTATCCTGCCGGCATTGTACTCTCCGTCCCCTGTACCGCTGTTTACGTTTAGAATGAACTTCTCCACAGGTTTTTGCCTGTATGTTGCCGTGACCGTCACGTCGGATTCAGGCATGGTCAGCCATGTATTGGCAAGATTTGTGTTGGCAATGGTGGCCGCCTGGCCTGTCCATTTGTCGAAGATCATGCCATCGGGAGCGATTTCGGCGGAAATACTCACAACCGTGCCTGTCTCATAGGTTCCATCGCCGGTTCCGTCCATTACGGTGAGGATGAATTCCTCTACCGGCTTTTCCTTATAGGCTGCCGTGACCGTCACATCAGATTCAGGCATGGTGAGGGTTGTGTCGGCAAGATTCAAGTTGGCGATATTGGCGGTCTGTCCCGTCCATTTGTCGAAGATCATGCCATCGGCTGCGGAATCAGCCGTAATACTTATAACGGTTCCGACCGCGTAGGCCCCATCTCCTGAACCGCTTTGAACTGTGAGTTGATAGGTTAACTTGGAAAATACGGCTTTAACCGAAACATCCGATGTAATATTAGTATCAATTCTGGGATTGGCGGTTGAGCCGTCGCTCCAGCTCCTAAACCTGTAGCCCGCAAGCGGCGAGGCCGTTACAGGGCTTCCGGATAATCCGTAGTTCACCGTCTGGGGACTTGTACCGACAATGGTTCCACCTGCTCCAGCATTGTAACTCAAGGTTAATTTCATGACCGCGTATTGGGCTGTAACGGTCATGCTCGACTGAACATTGGAAAATGAGCAATCCCAGCCGGTGAAGGCATAGCCTGCATTAGCCTGTACCGAAGGCGCGGAGGCTGATGAGGAGCCTTGAACGCTTTGCACAAGAGCCCCTCCGCCCGTGCGTATGCCCTTTCCGTCAAGATTGAAGGTCACCACGTACCAGGCAGGCGACGGCGGCGGGCTTGGCGGGCTTGTAGTGGTAAACGAAACATCCGCGCCATAGGCTGTGCCCGCAGTATTTGTTGCCCAGGCCCGCACATGATAGGTCGTGCCCGGAGCAAGACCCACTATACCCGTGCTGAACTCTCCTGTGGCTACTGCCGCGCCGTGGTTTGCATTGGCGTCCGCCGTGGTGGGGTTGGCTGTCCCGCTCCAGCACACACCGTGGGCCGTGGGGTTGGGCAGGCCTAAGCTGGTGATGTTACCATTGCCCGTGGCCGTGGTCTCAGCCACATTGGTCGCGGCCTGGGTGGTGACGGTAGGGGCAATAAGACCGAACCAGTCATTGTTGTTGCCGGAATCCACGCAGTTATAGTCCTCGGCGTCCATGCAGGTCTCGCTGGTGTTTTTACTGTCCTTGACATCCAGATAGCCTATGGTGCGCGTGCCCTGGGGGTCAATGCTCCACTGCGTGCCTGCTGAGGCGCTTCTAAGAGACAGAAGTTGGCCGCTTTCACCTTGCAGATCAAGGGTGTTGGTGATGGTGGTGGTTGAACCCGCCTGAAACATCAAGGTCGCTTCGGAAGTGACTGTTTTGGCCAAGTCATAAAAGGTACTGTCTCCCTCTATGTACTGATTGGCTCCGTCAAGAGTGACCGCGTTGTCGTTGGGGTTGAAGGTACCGTCGTTTAACCAACATCCGCTGACCGTTATATCTCCGGAAAGGTTAAATGTTCCCCTGATATACACGGTTTTGTAATCCGAAGCGCTGGTAAAGGTGCTGCCACCCATGATTTCGAGATCATTATCCACAGTAAGTGTCGCACCTGTTGCGTCCACGCCTGCGGCGTTATCAATGGTCAGATTGTACGGGTTGAAAGTACCGGTGATGGTCTGGGCCGAGGTGCCGTAAAAGGTGACCGTGCCCGTGCCCTTGGTGAAGGTGCCCAGGTTGTGGGTCGAAGCCAGCATGAGGTCGCCCGCGTCAGTAAAGGTGGTCGACCCGCTGGACGCATCAAAGGGGCCATTGCAGTCCAGGGTGCCGGTGCTGATGCTCAAAGTGCCGGTATTGACTGTCGTCCCGGCCACAGTGACCGTGTTCGTGCCCACGGCAAAGGCATTGTTCAAAATGAGATTGGCGTTTGCGGTCAGGTCGGAGGACAGAGTCGTATCCGCATCCGTGCCCAGGGCAAAGTGGTTGACCGTGGGATCGTCGGAAATGGCCGGCGCGTTGCCGGTTGGGTAGCCGGTGGTGTCGGAATAGTCTGGGATGCCGACGTTGTCCGTGGCCCCGGGAGCGGCGGCTCGGCTCCAGTTGGCGGCCGTGGCCCAGGCGTTCGATTCGGAACCAATCCAGGTATTGAAGGCAGTGGATGCCAGCCAGTCTGATGCGGCATCCATACTGGTCAAGGTGCCGTTATTACCGTTTCCTGCCTGGTCAAAAAGGGTGGTCTGTCCGGCCACGGCCTGCTGATCCATACGGTAGTAGGCCATGAGTCCAGATTCGTCGCCTTGCAGGGTTCTGGCCATGTTGTCCTGAATCTGAGCAGCGGTGCGGGCGGTATTCCAGAAGCGCACTTCGTCCAGTAGGCCGTTGTAATAATGCCCGGCATCAGGGGTAGCCTCTGCGCCGGCTTCCGCGCCGAGCAATGTATGATTGTCATTGTCATAGGTTATGGTATTGCCACTTGAGCCCATGTCTTCGGTGTCTTTTAACACGCCGTCAAAGTAAAGTTTTGTATATTGTCCATCAAAGGTACCGACCACATGATGCCATCCGGTCATACCTGTTGTAGCACATTCCACTCCGCGATAATCGCCATCACTATAAACCGCGAATCCGACTTTATCTGTCGTGTAAACGGCTATATTGTATCCACCGCTCTGGGTATTGCCGGCAATGGACTCGTTTACGCTTGCTCCGGTCCAGTTGTCAGCGTTGACCCAGCATTCAAGAGTAAGGGCTGATGTCGGCTTGCAGTTGTTTCCAAGGTCCACATAATCATCCGTCCCATCAAAATCCAGGGCATTCCCCGGCCCGCTCATGGCTCCGGAGGTCTGCCAGCTGGGACCGCCCGTCAGGGTGCCGTCATGACCGTTTGGTCCGGAGTCTTTGGCCGTGGTTCCTTCGCCGGTGTCCATTTTATAGTAGGCGACCAGATTGTCTTCGTTGCCCTGAAGCTGGCGGTGCATGTTGGCCCGGATTTCTGTTGCCGAACAGGTGTCGTTCCAGATGCGAACTTCATCTATTTTCCCATGAAAATGACGACCGGGCCAAATTTCGCTCTCTCCTATTCTAAGACTGGTGGTATCATTCTTCACGATCGAAGTCGTTTCGGCTTGCACCAGCTTTTCCACTCCGTCCACAAAAAGTCGAATGTTACTCCCGTCATAGGTTGCGGCGACATGCTGCCATTTCCCGGTGGAGAGCGTATTTGTTTCGGAGGTTGCTACGACCCAGCACGGGTCCGGACCTATACCAAAGGTGAAGTTCACCTGACCGTTGCCGCATCTTAAAATATAGCCGGTTCCGGTGTCGTCATATTCGCCATTATCAGCTTTTTCAACAATCACATTACTCCAAACATCAGCGTCAAATGACTCCGGATAGATCCAGGCTTCAATGCTGATGTGCGTCCCGGAAATTTGCAAGGATTCATCATTTCCACAATCTACATACTCATCTGTTCCGTCAAAGCTGAGGGCATTATTTCCGCTGACCCTGATATCTTTGCTGTCACTGCCCAGTGCCATGCCGCTGCTTTGGGTAGCGGTGATTGTGGGCGTGCCGAATGTATTGTCACGGTAGTAGACAGTAGTAGAGTTCTGCCCGCTGACAATGGTTGCGCTGTTTGTTGAGGTTGCTCCGATCGCATCACTGTAAAAAGCGCCATTGCCCGATGTATTGGAGCTCAGGCTGAAAGTCGTGTCCTCACTGACCGGAGATGTCTGGTTATTGTCGTTTTGAGAGGTCAGGGTATAAGCGCCCAGGCCGTCTTTGAGAATAGTGGCCGGGCCGGTGAGTTCTAGTCTAGTGGGAGCCGCAATATCGACTGTTAACGTTCCATTTACATAGATTGTATTGTAGTTGGAGGAGTTAAAAGTTCCACCCGTTGCATTACTGATATTGATGGCATAAGTACCCTCTGCCGCTCCCGAGGCTGCACCTTCGCTGGTGATGGTACAGTTGGCGATGCTGTCTGCTGCAACCAGCCCCAAAGAGTTGAATTCGGTTCCATCAAAGCTAAAAGTCTCGCCCTGATATTTTGTTTGATTTTGGGCGGTTACGGTCAGAGCTGCGGGAGTAATATTGGCTGTTGTAGAAGCGGTTGTTGAAGAGAGAGAGAATTTATCTGCATCAGCACCTGTTAATGTGATGCCGGAAACATTAACCTCAATATTATCGCCGACATTCGAGCTGGCAAAAACAGCATTACCACTGGCAGAAACCGTATAATCGGAGAAGAGAGTATTGCCCGGATTTAAAGTAACCGTTGCGTCAGTTGTACCGTCGTAAGCCTTGTTGATACCTGTTGCAGTGGCGGTCAGTGCTACCTGAGCAGCGTCGGAAATGATTTTGGAACCGGAAATAGTTGTACTATCCATATCAACCGTCTTGGTTCCACTGCCACTAAGTGTCAGATTGTAGTAGGCTTCGGCAGCCACGGTCTGGTTTCCATCCCCATCATAGGTCACAGTGCTTGCGCCTGCCGTGAATGTTCCGAGGCTGGTCACGCTTCCGGCAAGCTCAAGGCTACCCGCATCGCTGAAGGTAATGGCCCCGTTAGTGGCGTTAAAGGCCCCACCGGCATCTACCGTGCCTGTGGAAATGGTCATGGTACCGTTAATGTCGGTTGCCCCGGTAATGGCCAATGTGTAAGGCCCTACAGCCAAGGTATCATCTGAACCCACAGCCATTTGAGTGCAGTTGGCATTGGACTCAAGCGTTAATTTAGCCGCAAGTAGGGATGAATTTGCACCTGCCCCAACGACCAGGGTAATGACCAAAAAAAGGTTTAAAAGGACTCTTTTTTTCATAACGGCACTCTCCTGCTATTAAAAAAACAAAATTTTATTTCGAGTTTTGAATTTGGGTTATAATTTTATTCTCTAATTGTCTGAACTGTATTTTTGAGGTTCACCTGATATGCTGATTTTGCATAAGAACAATCCTCTAATCATCCACCTTTACAGATCCCAGATCCTGAGGACCGCCTGTACTGATATCGCTCATGGTGCAGGCATCAATGTAAAACTGCATAAAATTGAGGTTCCTGCCGTATTTTATCCAGCGATCGTTTGTGCCAATATCCAGAGATCCGCCGAGTTTCAGGTCATGAGACCAGCCGCTCAGATCAATGGTTCCCTGAATTAAGGCCAGGGCAGTGGCCACGGTCACATCCTGCAAGACCTTTTTGGACAAACACCTAAGGCCCCGCCCCTACGGTTTCGACCTCGAACCCGACCAGTTCGTGTTTCTCGCGGGAAAACTCAACGCCAATTAAAAAGACCGGTTCGCCCCGATCCATATATTTGTCCGCGTAGGCCTTGTTTAAAAGCTGCTCCATGGCCCGGCCCCCGGGCTCAATCTCTACTACCTTGAATTCAAAAATCAGGACCACGTTGTTAAAAAGTACTGTCATGTCCACCTTACCCTGACTTGTAGCATCCTCCACCCGGATATCAAGGCCCAGGGCGGCAAAATGAGAATAAAACACGCTGGCATAATAACCCTCATAGCGGGCAATGTCGTTTTTTCGGTGCCAGTCATGGGGGATGGAGGCGAACAGGGATTTGAGGTGGGTTTCAAGGGCTGAAAAATCATTTTTAACCAGAGTATCATAAAGACGGCCCATTCTGGCATCAACCATAACACCGCCGGGTATCAGCGATTTTAAAAGCACATCGTTCAGGGCGGTCTGAACTTCCAGATTAGGGTATCCGAGACGATATTCGGTTCGACCGGCAATGAACCTGGATGAGATGATGGTCAGATAACCGGTCTGAAAAAGCAGGGCCTCCACACTCATGACGTCCACATCAAAGGATGACAGCACGGATTCCAAGGTAATGGTCTGATCAAGATCCGGTGTGAATACGCCCCGCTCCATCAGTAAATTGACCAGAAAGGTGGGCGTGCCTGTCTCGAACCAGTAGGATGCATATTTTTTTTAGTAAAGAACAGTAGAATATCAAAAGGATTATAAACCTTTTCGCCGGTCCAGCTATAACCATTATACCAGCGCCTGATCTCCTGCCGGTCAACCCCGTCAAGCTCCGGAGCAAAGACCTGATCCAGGTCGTCCTCAGTGTAGCCGCATCGAGTAAAAAATGGGTCTTGTCCACATAGTAATAATTTTCCCGGCGTATTTCGCTGAAGGTTTGAACACCAATGGGCAATTTTTTTCTGTTCATTTGATTTTCCTGTCTTAAATGTCTTGAACCTTGATTCGCCGGATTTACCTGATTTTTATTGGTTTTTCATCGTGCTAATCCTGTAATCATACTATTCATGGTTCAGACGTTTCCGGGCAGACACGCATTGGGCAGACACGGGGGTCTGCCCCTACGGAAGATCCTCCACTCGTATATACCCAAGATTCTGCGGGCGATTACTGCTGGTGTCACCCAGGGTACAGGTGTTGCCGTAAAATTGTATAAAATTGGTCATGTCGCCGTGTTTGCTCCAGCGGCCGTTTGGGCCGATATCCATGGTCCCGCCAATTTTCAGGTTATGCTCCCAGTCGCCCAGGTCAACTGTACCCTGGGTTACGGTCAGTGCAGTGGCCACGGTCAGGTCTGAGCCGGTATTGATGTCCAAAAGGTCATCGGAAACGTCCTTGTTCAGGGTCAAAGTCTTGAAATTCCAGTCGCCTGCCCCGCTCAGAGTGGAAGTCTCAGCACCCGAGAAAAACACCGTTGAGTAGGCCTCGCAGATCAAGGTGCCGCTATTGATCAGGTCTCCCTGCACGGTCAGGTCAGTACCATCGCAGTTGGTAACCGTCAGGGTTTTATCCGCGTCTATGGTCAAAGTCGCTGCAGCCTGCACAGTTGTTCTGTCAATTGAGACATTCTCACCCACGTTCATGCTTCTGCGCACGTCTATGGAGGTGTAATTGTCATCGTCCGGGTATTCACTGGCTCCCTCCCAGGGTAAAACGCCTTCAAAAATCTCCCAGTTGGCGGGTGTGCCCCAGGATGTGCCTGACTCTGTATCGGTTCTGAAGTCCGCAATGTACTCATAAGCACCGATGGTTGGAGGTGACTTCCGGCTCGCACCCCGCTGGTCGGTTGTTTCAGCAGTATTTCCGTTACCAACCGCGATACTTGCGGACGAGATCAGGGCAAGGGTCTGGGTAGGGCCGCCTTTGTCGGCAAGGTTTGCGGCAAGATTCAGTGTTCCGGTGGCACCGGTTATGTTTTGGGTAAACGTTCCGTCTCCGTCCGTATCCAGCCATGTTCCGGTACCATCCCAGACACCTGCATTATTGTTGATGCCCACTACGTTATACCCGTTATCGTTTAGCGTCGTCGAAACATAACGAACATCGTCCTCAGATGCGCCTGTATTATAGGCGATGATCGAATTTTTTATATCCAGAGTTGACAAATGAATAAGTATTCCACCAGGTCGATAGTTGGAAATATTTTTGCTGATTGTCATATTAATGAATGAAGCAGTACAAGATTTGAGATAAACTCCCATACCATATGCATCGTTTGAATCGTAATGGCTATTGCCGTAGATGGTACAATTAATAAGTTCAAAAGTACCTGTTATCAAAAACAATCCACCGCCCCTGACGGCCTGGTTGCCGCTGATGGTGCTGCTGGTCATGTTCAGATTTCCAATAGCCATGATTCCACCGCCGCCGCTTGCACCGCTGCCATCATTTTCTGTTGATTTGTTGTTGCATAGGGTTGAATTGGTTATCGTGCCGATTGTGGAAGCATTAAAATATATTCCCCCGCCGGTTTGTGCAATGGAGTCGGAAACAGTCACGGAATCCAGATTCAAAGTACCGGCCTGAACATAAACAGCTCCGCCATCCGCGGTGGTTAATTTTCCGCCCTTGATGGTCATGTTGTTTATAGTTACTTCTTTTCCGGAAGCATTGATATGAAACACCCGGAAGGTGGACGTCCCCGGCGTGTCCACCTGAACAGTCACGTTATCTGCCGAGCTGCCGGTGAAGGTGATGGTGTCGGTCAGGGATATTTCTGTCCCTACTTTAGTCGTGCCGTCGGCAAAGGTCTTGGTGCTGCCACTTGTGCTTCCGACAAAGGAAAGCTCGTGGTAGTCAAGGGGAAGAACTGTCTGATCTCCGCCGTTGTAAAGTACACTTGAATCAGAATTGCAAGTGATAGTTCCGGAATTTGTGAGCGTTCCGGTCACGGTCAGATCTGTGCCTTCGCCATCGGCTATGGTCAGAGTTTGGCCATTTGCCACGGCCAGGGTGCCGCCTGAGGCGACTGTGGTCTGGTCGATAGAGGTGCTTGTGTTTACATTTACAGTGGCACCATTGACAATAGTAACCGAAACGGAATTGGATGTGGTAGGTGCTTCATATGTATTTTCGTAACTTCCGCCCTCTGTTAAACACCTTGTCCAGGTGTAATCGCCTGAAGGCACATTCCAATTTCCGCCATCAGCATCTGTTCTATAATAATATGCTATGGTAGAAGAGCCAGTGGTTACATCAAATGAAGTTACGCCAAAGTCCGAAACATAACAATTGGGAGTACAGTCCCCATTATCAAATGTAATGTCAATTTGAGACACACCGGTCTGGCCTGTAACACCAGAAAAATCACTCAATGATAAAATATCAAATGGAGTAGTGGAAAATGAATCCGTAAGATCATTACCTGTTTTAGTCATCAAGGTAGTTCCGCTAGAATTTTTGAGAACAACTGTCAGCGCTCCCATCACGCCTAAACCATCATCAGCAAATTCTCTTATATAAAATTTATCCAGAGTAAAAGGGTCACCAGAAGTTTTGATGATAAATGAAAAATTCTCGAGATTTCCATCATTTGAATAGTAGGCATCCCCTCCTCCATAAGTGTTGGAACCCGTATCCGAGATGGAAAAATCTGTCGAGCCTATAGCCTTAAATCCACCAGAAGCTGAGCCTAATGCTTCAGATGTAATATCAATGGTTTCCAATACCCATTGATAAATGAGATTTGAATTAAACAGTGTTTCTGTTTCCACCCTGCCGGCATGGGCCTCTAACACCCAGTTACCACCTGACGCCAAAGAGCCTGTCAAGTCCATGGATGCGGCTACATCCCGGCCTGTTGTCTTGTTGAACAATCGGATAAAATCGTTTCCTTTTCCCAACGCGGCAACATTACAACCATAAAGTAAAATATCACCAGTTTGTGAAAGAGCACGTCCCAAAGTAGTCAACCGATCTTTATATTCGGTTATATTTTTCATATTCAATGAAACAGAACCCAAATGCAATGAACCGACATTTCCATGGGAGACAATATGGATGGCATCCAAATTTCTCCGGTAGAATAAAATCTCTGCCATCTGGTCCAAACCATTTTGCCCGGCATCCATGAGCACGATTTCAACCGTCCTCGGGATACTCTCAATCAATAAATGGAAATCCTGTACATCGGATTCAATAAATAGAATCTCTTTTTCTGTGCAATCAATAAATGCATCAACCGGGAGCTCTTTTTTTGAACAAAGATCGAACTCAACCCATGCTTCAATGGTTCCTTCAGAAATATCCAGACTTAAATCATCAGCTACAGACACATAATCATCCGTCCCGTCAAAATTCAAATCATTGTTCACGGCCCATGCACCCGGCACGCCAAAAAGTCCGGTCCAGATTAAGGCGATCAGGCCCCACTCCATGAATCTTTTCAAGTTTGTTTTCATTTCAAATTCCTTCATGATTTCATTAACAATATCAACGATATGAATGCCCCGGGGGGTATTGTGCATCTTGAGATACCGCTATGGTTAAGTTTTTGGTGGTGCCTATGGCGATGCTGTCCTCAAGGATGGCCGTATCGACAAGGACGATGGTTTAACCATTTTCGGCGTTGTCATACGCTCCGGCAATTGTGTGGTGTAGGTGGTTCCGCCGGTCCGGCTTGTGCTTGAGGCGATTTTAGCTACAACGACCTCATACTGATATGCGCCGCTGGTAATTGAGCTTGTCGTGCGTTAATAGGCGCGCTGGTCCGTGTCTTCGGCTGTTGTGTTGAGTCGTTCCCGAGTATCGTATTATGAGCGACATTTTAAAAAGACCTATGATTTTGGTTTGGATTTATGCTTTAGAAACATTTTTATGCAATCAATCAAAAAGAGAAGTCTATAGGTAAAAAAAATATCAGACGCTCAATTAAAAAGCAATTGAAAACTAAGTTTCCTGGGCGGGAAAAAGTGGAAAAAGGGGGTAGTTTTTTACAAATGATTGTTTTTATTGAAAAAATAGATTGGATAATTTCAACAGTGCTTTTTAAGTTCTTGATTTTAGGGTTATCAGGTAACATCATGAGCTGAAAACACAACTTAGAGACAAGGGATCCCTTGTCTCTACAACTCGTTCAAGCCTGATTTTTAGACTTGACAAAGCAATAAATTATCTTTTCAGATATCTTGTTTTTTCGATGCAAAGCAAGTTGTGTTCCAGAAAAAATTTAAATTGGAATGCTATAGTATAAAAATGATGCCAGAAAACGGTTGTTTTTTAGGCCTGTCATCAAGCATCTCCTTGATGCCGAAACGGTCTGAAATATTCTCAGGCATTAGATGATTTTCCTTTTGCATCATGGAAAGGAGTATATCCCGGCCCATGGGAAAATGTGACCCTGTATTGAACTATGCCAAACTTTGGAAGTTCATACCCGTTTTGGGTATAATTCATGATGAACCCTTCAAATATGTGCAAGGTTTGAAGTAGGAGTATCCAGAGACAAAGGTTTCAAGATATGTTATCTACTGTGTAGGCAATACTGGATTCAGAGTTCTTCATTTAAATCAGAATATTTTCCACTATTCCTTTTGTTTGAAATATCCCCTACATTTAATGATTCGCTGTGAATCCAGGCTCATGGGCGTTTTATATGAAAGTCTCCGTAAAGAATTGTTTTTTAAAGACTTTCAATCTTCGTTGTGGCCGGGTAAAAAATATGCTCCGGCCATGCCGGTTTATATGAAAGTCTCCGTAAAGAATTGTTTTTTAAAGACTTTCAATCTTCGTTGTGGCCGGGTAAAAAATATGCTCCGGCCATGCCGGTTTATATGAAAGTCTTCATAATGGCTTGTTTTTAAAGGGCTTTCATTTTTTCAATTTTGGTTGTGCCCGATGGGGCATGGAGGTTTATATGAAAAAATTAACAAGACTTGCATTCTTTTTTTATGTGTTTGTCTTTGGTTTAACAGGAGTGAATTTTTCCCTGGCCCAGAGTGAAACTTCACCTGCCGGGGGAATTTTAAAATTTCAAGATCAGGCGCTTTTACTGGAAAATGCGCTGGAAGTTGAACAGAAAGCTGTTGCTGATATAGAAGCCCGTCTTGAACTGATTAAAAAAAATAAGCCGGAATTTGAATCAAAGGTAAATGTTCACATTCTTCAATTGTCCACATGGGGCAGCCAGCTTCATCTTCCTGATGGAGAAATAAAGGTCATTGAAAAAGCCTTCATGACCAGCCAGGCTGCCCTGAAAAGCGTTGTGGATGACTTGACAAAATTCAGTCAGGAACATGAACATTTCAAGCTGATGCAGGATAAATCCTACGAACAAAAGCTTTCCAATGATAATTTTCTTGTTGAAATCGTTAATGTAGATATTAAGTCTGTTACTGAAAAGTCTGTACCATCTGAACCATCGGAAGAAAATAGCCTTGGCGAAACGGAGCCGGCTCCTGCACAGCCCCCTGATTTTGATCAAAGCGCAACGATCGGTTTTACCACCCCCCCCGTAAAACAGGATATTTTGATTGAACAGATAAAAAATCATTTAAAAACATTGCAGACTGCTTTAACCAAGAAGATGCTTTTGATTAAGTCCATCGGCGATATTTTAAAGAACAGAATCCTGATACTTGAAGATATTAAGGTAAAATATGAAGTCCTTAACAATGAACTTGAAAACCGTATTAAAGATGCCAAAAAGGCAGACCTTTTAAGTCGAAATATCAATCCTTTGACCCATCAGACCTGGCAGCGTGTAGGAGAGGACATAAAGCAAATTTACGACATTTTGCTCTCAATTACAGATGTTGTAAAATGGAAAAATAACTTTAGTTTTCTATGGCTGGCCGGCCTGCCGAAATTGATTTCTTTTATGGTGGTATTTTTAATTTTTTTTGTGGTTGCTCTAAGAAGCAGAATATATGTTAAAAAAATTTCCATATCTCCCATTATGGAAAAAAGATATTGGACAGGGCTGGTGCTGGATATTTTCCAAAAACACCTGATATGCACCTTTATCACTGCCTATTTTTATCTTTGTATTAATTTAAAACTTTTTTTTAACTATTCCATAACTGCCAATATCATTGTTCAACTTCTCCTTATCATGATCTTTATTTTATGGCAGATGGCCTTTTTTAAAAGCCTGGCAAAGCATTTTTTCTTTATTCCCCTGGGAAGCCTGACCCGTTTCCTGAAAATATTAAACCTTGTTGCCATGATTTATATTTTTCTTGCAAATATTTTAAAGAGTGACAGCAGTATTCTTATAGCTTACCGGCTTTTCTGGGAATCTGTTCTTTATTTCTGGCTTTTTAATTTCTGGAAAAAAATTATGCCCGTAATAAGGCAGTCTGAGCAGGCTCAAAATAAAATTTTTCTAAAAATTGCTTCTTTTTCCAGAAACGGGATAATGATCCTGGCGCTTGCAGGCCTCATGCTGGAACTTCTGGGCTATGGAAGCCTTGCATTTTACTGGTATTCTTCCTGGGCAAAGACCATGATGGTTATTATGTGGTCAAGTTTGATCATTGCCGCATCCCAAGAATGGATACCTGGCATCTCCATCACCCGAACAGATACCCAGCAGGAATCAAATGTCAGCACTTTTTCCATGGTCTGGCTGATAAAACAGCTCTGCCTTATAGTGCTTTTTTTCCTCTCTTCCATAGCGCTTTTTCTTTCCTGGGGAACCATAGACTTTCTTTTTCCAAAATTGTATCTGACAGCCACTTATTCCTTTAAAGCGGGTTCAATGAGTTTCAGCATTGCAAGCTTTATACAGGCCCTCATAATTATCGTTATTACACATTTTGCAGCAAGACTGTGGAGGCATTTTTTTCAGAAGAATTTCCTGGGAGAAAGCGGGCTTGAACATGGGCTTCAGGAATCCATTACCACAATTACCGTGTATTCCATATGGATTTTCGGGATTTTTATTGCCCTTATCGTTTTTGGACTTAACACCACAACTTTGACGGTGGCCTTTGGTGCACTGGGCATTGGGATCGGTTTTGGGCTTCAAAATATTTTTAATAATTTTATCAGCGGTATTATTCTTTTGTTTGAGCGCCCCATCCAGGTAGGGGATGACATTGAGGTAAACGGTACATGGGCAACGGTAAAAAAGACCAATGTCCGTTCCACCATTGTCCAGACCTATGACAATGCCACAATTATCATACCCAACTCGGAGTTTATCAGTAACCAGCTCGTTAACTGGAGCTTTAAAGACAAGCGGCTTAGGAGAAAGGTTGTTGTGGGAGTTGAGTACGGATCAGACATAGAACTGGTCAGAACCAGCCTTTTAGAAATAGCGAATTCAACACCCAAGGTACTTAAATATCCAGCACCCAATGTTTTATTTAATGATTTTGGAGACAGTGCCCTTATCTTTACTCTTAGATACTGGTCTTTTATTGATTTTTTTCTTGATGTTGAAACGGAAATTCGTTTTAAGATAGATAAAATTTTTAAAGAACGGGGACTCGTAATCGCCTTTCCCCAGCAGGATATCCATATCAAATCCATGCCCTCTGAGTTCCTTGGCAGACTGCAGGACACTTGAAGGAATCATTGGTATGACGCTCCCAATCGTCTTTGAGTTCCCCAAGGGCCTGGGACAATATCATGCTCGCTAAATTCCGAATGGGTGCCAGTACCAGAAACCGGGTATTGTTCACCACCTGCTGCAACTTGAGCTTCCGGCAGTTTATAATTCTACTTTGCTAACTTAGCCATGATGGTCTGAAAATCAGAGAATTGCGCTCCATTTCTCCATATTTTCACAGTAAAAATTCATGGAATTACAGGTAAAATACGAAACCTAACAAAGTAGTAATAATGTCTTCATTATTAAAGGAAAAAATTTTTCTGAAAAGCTCAGTTTATACAGGTGTTCAGTATATCATACCCATAACCCTAAAAAAGCTCTTGCTCAGCGAAAAACATAAAAAAGAATGTAATACTTTTAATGAGAGCTATTCCTATATTAAAAGTATTACATCCAGGTATATTCAGGGGTCAAGTTAATATTTTTTAAGTTCTTCTCCGTCTTCTTCCTCTTCTTGTTCTGGGGCTGTCCTGGATCCAGTGCAGATGCCTCAGCAGATCTTCTACAAGGTAAATGATATCTTCATTGTCAACCGGTTTTTCCATGAAAGCATCAGCACCATTGTCCAGCATCTCATCTTCTATCTCGTCAGTGGCATTCTCGGTGAGAATGAGTATCCTGATATGTGAAGTAGTCTCATTTTCTTTGATATACCTGCAAACATCTTTGTCTATTGCAGGCATGGCAATATCCAAAATCATCAGATCAGGATTAAACTGCTTTGCCAGAACACCTGCCTGGAAAGCTGTTGCAGCATGATCAACCTCAAAGGAACTCTTTTCAAACAACTTGGTCAGAGTTTTAACTAAAAGGGAATCATCATCTACCATTAGAATCCTTGGAGGTGCGTCAATGGGCCTGTTCATCATTTTCATGCCCTGGGCCTTCAAGGATTTTTCCAGATCCGATTTTATGATCCTATGGTGTCCACCAGGAGTTACAAAAGATGGAATTTTACCTGCTTTAACCCATCGCCACATACTCATCCGGGTAACACCGCAATACAGAGCAGCCTGAGGAATTGTTAAAATATCAGGATTTTTAATCATAAGTCCCTCCAAAAATAAATTAAATAAACACTGTTTCATCTTTAAATTGTTTAAAGATTAGAAACGAATTTTATCTATAAAAAACATTCAATGAAATAAAACATCAGTGTATGAATGTTTCTAAGCTCATTAAAGATACTAAAATTATTGTCAGATAGAAATGAACCAACCATAAGCAATTTAAACGATACATTTTTTTTTATGGGAATGCAATACTTTAGTTATAAAATTTTAAAGTTTCTCACGAAAGATACCCTGTACTTTTAGGTATAACATTACTTTCCTATTGTTAATTGATTAAAATTTGTTTATATTCCATTCAAACAGTCTAAAATAGCATAATACTTTGGAGGCATAATCAGCCATCTGTCTGAATCAGGAGAGACAGGATAACTCAGGTTTTTTTTTGATCATGTCCATTTTTCATCCTGATCATTTTGATGAAGGCAGCAGCAAAGATAAGAACATGACCGAAGTAAACGCCAAGGCAGAAATTTTGCTCTTCTTGAGCTGTCTCCGGTTAAAATAATTTAACTGGAAAAAATGATAGTTTATAATTTTGAACTATTCATAAAACAGCTTTATTTTAAACAAGTTACGCTGACATCAAAGCAAAGTTATATTTTTAAAGTTCATTTTATTGAACTTTTACAAAGATTGAAGAGTTTCAAAAAAACAAAATAAATAATAAATTTAAAAAATTAAAATAATAATAAAAGCTTAATTTTAATACATATATTTGCCAAAACAATATTCAATATTATTTTTATCAAAATCTTACCCAAACTATGGCAAGCCTATTGCATATTAAAATTCTAAACTAATAACAAACAATTAGTTTTTCATCTTTTTCCTCCTTTTTTAAAAAGGCTGCTTAGAATTAACTAAGCAGCCTTTTTAAATTTAAAACACCCATTAAAAATATTCCCCAAAGCCCCCCCAAACACCATGAAGACCAAAAAAGCCAAGCTACCAACAAAAAAAGGCTGCTCATATTAACGAGCAGCCCTTTCAGGAAAATAAGGTATTTTTTTAAGCAGATATTGGCACCCTTCATTGACACTTTACATTTTCTATATCGCCACATCGCTTTTTATAGATTTCATCCCAAAAAAAGACAAACTACTTTTGGTGTAATATTAAAGATGCCATATATCCCCTAATTCGCTTATTTTTTCATAACATATTAAATTTATTGGTACCCAAAAAATATCAGTTAAAAAGCTGTATTTGATCTATGTTAATTTACAAGCATATTACAAAAGTAAACAAAAAGAGGGATATATTGTTTCATTTCCTTCCATATCATCTAAAGCCTTTCAAAAATTGCGGCAGATCCCATGCCTCCGCCGATGCACATGGAGACAATTCCATATTTACCCTTAACTTCCTGGAGGTTGGCCAGACATGTTGCCGTGAGTTTTGCTCCGGTGCATCCAAGGGGATGACCAAGGGCGATGGCTCCGCCGTGGATATTGATTTTATCCATATACCGCTCAAGTTCAAGCTCTCTGATGCAGTACAGGGCCTGGGAGGCAAAAGCTTCATTGATCTCAAATATATCCATCTGATCCGCTGTCATCCCGGCAATTTCCAACACTTTGGGGATAGCATAGCGGGGTCCGACACCCATCTCGTCGGATCTGCACCCCACACTGGTATAGGCCACAAGTCTTGCAAGGGGCTTAAGTCCAAGCTCGTCGCATTTTTCCTTAGAGGCAATAATGGTTGCTGCGGCACCATCTGTTGTCTGGGATGAATTTCCTGCGGTTACGCTGCCGTTGACGGCAAACACGGCGCGGAGCTTCCCAAGACCCTCGGGCGTGGACTCCCGGATACCGTCATCGTGTTCCACAATAAAGCTCTCCTGTTTCATTGTTCCGTCGGCCCGGGGCACATAGCGGTAGGCCGGAGTTGGAACTATCTCGGTAAAAAGGCCCTTATCCCTGGCCCTGGCAGCCTTGGTCTGGGAATTTGAGGCAAACTTGTCCTGATCTTCCCTGGAAATATTGTATCGATTGGCAACATTTTCCGCTGTAATACCCATGGAAACATACATCTCAGGGTTAGTTCTTGAATATTCCGGATGGGGCCGGGGCACGTTGCCGCCCATGGGCACAAAGGTCATGGATTCCACACCGGCTCCCATTGTTACTTCAGACCATCCCATCTGAACCCTGGCAGAGGCAAGGGCAATGGCCTCAAGCCCTGATGCGCAGAACCGGTTCACGGTTGCACCGGAAACATGATCCGGGAACCCTGCCATTTTAGATGCGACACGGCCGATATTCAGGCCCTGTTCAGCCTCTGGAAATGCACACCCGCACATGACATCTTCCAGATATTCGGCCTTTAAGCCGTCTGTTCTGTCAACAGCGGCTTTCATGATAAAAGATAAAAGCTCTTCCGGTCTGGTCTCCTTGAACTGTCCTCTTCTCTGCTTGCAGCCCGGCGTTCTTACCGACTGTACAATATATGCGTCTCTCATTGTAGTTTCTCCTTAATTTAAGGCATCCTTCATTTCCAGGTTTATACTTTCCATATCAACATCGCTATTTTTTTGGAAATTTCATCCCAAAAAGTGCAAACTACTTTTAAGATGATATGGAAGATGCCTAATTGACATAGAATTAGTTTCTCAGGGGCTTACCGGTTTTAAGCATATGATCAATTCTTGCAATGGTTTTTTCTTCTCTTACAAAGTCCACAAAAGCTTCTCTTTCAAGCTTTAGGATGGCTTCTTCAGGCACCAGAGTATTTTTATTAGCATCCCCGCCGCTCATGACATAGGCAATGCGTCTGGCAAGAAAGGCATCATATTCACTCATGAATTTCCCGTTAAACAGGTTGTAAATCTCGGCATTCACCATTCCCTGGCCTGCATTGCCTATAACGCGAAGGGATTTTTTCCTGGGAGGAGCATAGGCATCTCCCACCATCTTCAAAACCTCTTTTTTGGCCTCTCCGATAAGGTTATCCCTGTTGAATACGATTCTGTCCGAAAGCCCTAAGAAACCATTGGAAGCAGCCTGGGCCGCTGACATGGAAACCTTTGCCATGGCAACGTTCATAAAGGCGCTTACAAACAATTTTCCAAGATCGATCTCCTTAGCAACACCGCCGGGAAGGGCATCCACAAATTTTTTCCATATGTTCATGCACCCGCCGCCGGCAGGTAAAAGTCCGACTCCGATTTCCACAAGCCCCATGTAGAGTTCAGCATGGGCAACTATGCGGTCGGCACCAAGACAGGTCTCACATCCTCCGCCCAGGGTCATGCCATAGGGAGCCGCAACAACGGGGAAGGGTGAATATTTTGTTTTTTGAATACCGGTCTGGGCCCTCTCAAGAAAGGCTTCCAGTTCAGCATATTTTTTATCATGGGCAAGTCTTGAAACAAAGGAAAGATCGGCTCCCGCAGAAAAGGCTCCTGGCATACCGCCGGCCTGGTTTCCAATAACAAGCCCTACCCCGTTGTCATCCACATAGTTCAGGGATTCATCAATAAAATCAATAATCTGTGCGTTCAAGGCATTCATTTTGGTATGAAATTCAAGGCAGAACACACCATCGTCAATGTCGATGAGGCTTGCCGAATTATTATCAAGCACAACCTTGTTGTTTCCCCTTGCCGCTGTCAGGGAAACCATGGTGTCACTGACAGGAACTTCTTTGTAAGAAGAAGATGAAAAGTCATAAAAATAGTTTATGCCGTTTTCCAGCTTGTAAAAACAGGTATGACCGGCATCCAGCATGGCCCTGACATTGTCAGGCACATCCAAGCCTTCCTCTGTCATTCGTCCCACGGCCTCGGCAACACCATAGGTATCCCATAGTTCAAAGGGGCCTTTTGCAAAATTATATCCCCATTTCATGGAGTTGTCGATCTCGATAATGGTATCGGAAATTTCAGGGACTCTGCTTGCAGCATACTGAAAACTGTTGGCGGCAAGCCTCCAGGCAAATTTAGCACCCTTGTCATCACCTGTCAGCACGCATTTAATCTTATCTTCCAGGCTTTCTTTCTTTTTTGCCGCATCAAGGCATGGAAAGGTCGGCCGGATCAAGTCTTCATATTCCAGGGTTTCAGGATTTATAACCTTTCTGATCTTCTTCCATTCCGGAGTAAGATCGGTTTTGTAAAATCCCGCCCGGGTCTTGTTCCCAAGGAGTTTTTTATCGATCATCTTCTTGACATAGTCAGGAATAATAAAGGAATCCCGCTGTTCATCATCCACACACATGTCATAGGAATTCCGGCACACATGGGCCATGGTATCAAGGCCCACAAGATCGGTTGTTTTGAAAACAGCGGTCTTGGGCCGTCCCAGGGCAGGCCCGAAAATGGCATCAACCTCAGGAATGGTCAGCCCGTCTTCCAGCATGGCCCTCATAATCTCGCCAATGCCCTGAACTCCGATTCTGTTGCCTACAAAATTAGGAGTATCTTTTGCCCATACAATTCCCTTGCCCAGATGCCTCTCACCAAAGGAGGCAACAAACTCAAGGACTTCGGAGAGGGTCTCCTTACCTGGTATCAGCTCCAAGAGATGCATATATCTGACCGGATTAAAGAAATGAGTTCCCATGAAATGCTGCTTAAAGCTCAGGCTCAATCCTTCAGACATATCCTTGAGGGGTATTCCAGATGTATTTGAAGTCACTATGGCATCTGCCTTTCGGATGGCTTCAATGCGTTTGAAAAGATCCTGTTTGATCTTGAGATTCTCCACAACAACCTCGCAGATCCAGTCACAATCTCCAAGTTTATCAAAATCATCCTCAAGGTTTCCCGTCTGAATTAATGCTGCATCTTTTTTGCTCATGAAAAGAGAAGGGGAAGATGCAAGAGCCGCATCCAGACCGGCTTTAACAATTCTGTTCCTTGCTGCTGGATCATTTTTTTCTTCATCCTTTAGATCAAAGGGAACAATATCCAAAAGCAGCACCTTAACTCCAGCGCCGGCAAGGAGAGCGGCGATACCGCCTCCCATGATCCCAGAACCTATAACCGCCGCCTTTCTGATCTTTCTACTCATGATGACCTCCTGTGTATGATTTGAGGCATCTTCATATCACATCAAAAGAAGTTTACACTTTTGGGGATGAAACACCCAAAAAATAAGAGTATCGATATGAAAAATGTAAACGGGAAATGAAGGATGCCTGATTTGATAAGACATTTTATTATTTATGAATGATGATTCATTTCTGATTAACAGAAAAACAAAGGTGATGTCAAGATTTTTTATAAAATTAATCCCAAAGAGATAAATCCCATAACATATCTAAATTTAAAATTTTACATATCATTATTGTAAACATTATGGCCTGATTGACAAAGCTGTATAAAAAAATTATTCACCAACCAACCGAATGAATAAATATTCATGGTTTTTAAGCCTTCACTTGCCATAAAACTTTATTTTTGATAAGAATTATCCCAAATTTATAAAAAATTAATTCAGGAGATGTGAATGACTCCGAAACAGATTGTAGTGCAATCCCAACCTTCCCTGAACATTGAATCAGTGGCAGGATTTATAGCAGGCCTTCAGCGGATAACCGGTGATATCCCCTGGCATGATGGAGGAAAAACAGACCCCTGGGATATTGTGGAATCAGCCATGGGCCTCAATATAGGCGGTTATTTTACGGAGTCACGCCTTGCCTTTCAGTGGATGAAGGATAATCAAAATAAAGACGGTTCATGGTTTTCCTCATACATTGACGGAATCCCGGAGGATAGAACCAGGGAAACCAACATGGCAGCCTATATTGCAACCGGAGTTTTCCACACCTGGCTGATCACAAGGGACAGAGACTTTATGGAGTCCATGTGGAACTGTGTTGAGCGGGCTGTGGATTTTGCGATAAGCCTCCAGACGGACAGAGGCTCCATATACTGGGCAAAAAGTCCCAAAGGGATTGTTGACCCCATGGCTCTTCTGACCGGTTGCAGTTCCATTTACATGAGTCTTAAATGCGCTCTAACTATCTCCTCTATCCTGGGCAGGCCAAAGATCCCATGGGAAAAAGCCTTTAAAAAACTTGAAAACTCCATTAGAAACAACATTCATATATACAATATAAGCAAATCCAGGTTTTCCATGTACTGGTTCTACCCCATATTGTCCGGCGCGCTCAAAGGTGAAGCTGCTGCCAAACGGGTTGAGAAATACTGGAGAAAGTATGTGGTGGAGGGCCAGGGTGTCAGGTGCGTATCAGACCATCCATGGATAACAATGGCGGAAACCTCGGAGTTTGTCCTTACCCTGTCCGGCATGGGCAATGACAAGCTTGCCGGAATCGTCTTTTCATGGATACAGGATAGAACCTATGAGGACGGGACCTTCTGGTGCGGTTACACCTTTCCTGACATGGTAATCTGGCCCGGGGAAAAAATATCCTGGACCAACGGGGTCGTCCTGATGGCGGCAGATGCACTATACTCCCTTACTCCGGCATCAAGGCTTTTCAGCCATGATGCCTGGGATGATTTTTTATACAAATTATAAACGACTGCATGCTCACAACCAATAATATAATTAGAACAGTTGGCAACCTTAAAACCCTCGGTTCGATTGATCTCATAAGGTGCTGCAATCTAAGTTAAATATGATCTGGTTTTTTAGAGGTCAGTTTTTTCATGTGAATAAATTCAATAAGCTATGCAAAAAAGATCGAACCGTTAGCTTAAAACTAAAATTTTTATACAAACAAATTAGGAACTCATTAAATGCTGAGGGATCATCGTCCCTATTATATTAAAAAACTCTGGTTTGGATTATTGAAATTTTATCTAAAACAGTTTTTGGAACCTCATCTGGAGCACTTGGGCCCCAACGCCTATGTTGTAAAACCCTGGCATGTGGAAATATTTGGAAGACCCGTTTACATCGGAGGCAATATAACTCTTTTAGCATCTTCGGATAAAAAAACCAGGTTGACCGTGTGGTCGGATAAAAAAGAAATTCCCGGTATCATCATCGGAGACCATGTCCTTATATCACCAGGGGTCAGAATAAGTGCTGCAAACTCCATCATAATCAGCGACAACTGCATGATCGCAAGTAATGCCTACATTACCGATTCTGACTGGCATGGAATTTACGATCGAAGTCTTCCTCCCGAGCAGGCATTCCCTGTCACACTGGCTCCCAATGTATGGGTCGGAGACAGCGCCATTATCTGCAAGGGTGTCACCATTGGTGAGAACAGCATTATCGGAGCAGGTTCCGTGGTTACATGTGATATTCCAGCCAATGTCATTGCCGCCGGCAATCCAGCCAGGGTAATCCAGGAACTTGATCCAAAAAAGAAAATTATTACCCGGAAAGACCGCTTTGCAGATAGCGATACCATCAACATGAACCTGGATATCCAGGAGAAAGAGCTGTTAAAGGGCAATACCTTTTTCAGATGGCTGTGGTATATAGCAAACCCAACTAAACAGGACTGACTTCGCCAACTTGTTTTGCCTCGCTTTTGGTTTTCATTTTATGAAATAAGGCAATCGTAAATCAAAAAATACCTGTGGATAGAAAAAATAATCTTACCTGTTACGGATTTATATATGTAAATTTTAAAAAGGAGTAGTTTAATGGACCAAATGGCCTTAAAAGCGAAAAAATGGATTGATGAAAAAAAAGACCCCAGGAGTGCCCATTGGCAAGCCGGCCTTGAAACAGCCATGGATCTTTTTTTACCTGATATGGAAAAGGGCAAGCTCACACCTGTTCATCCTCTAAAAGAAAAAGATATGCCCGTATTCAAGGCAGCTCTGGCAAGGGTGGATCTAAGCCCCGGTATTTTAGCAGCTTTTTTACCTCCTTTGATTGCCAACTCCATAATTCCACCGGATTCCGCTGAAGAACTGGTGCGCATTAAAAAGGAAAAACCCTCCTATAAAATTATAATCCTGAGACAAGGTAAGGAAAATCGCATCCTATGTGCAGAAATCTCGGAACATGCACATAGACCAGGCATAGACATTTTCCAGTCCGGTGCACTTTTGGGAAGTTTTGAATATGCGAGCGGTGATATATGTATTTCTGAATTAACAAAAGCCGTCCGAGCCCATACCTGGCAAAAAAATAATTGGCAGCTCCAAGATTATATGACCTATACTATAAACTGGTTTGAAAAAACGGAATACCTTGGCAAGGCAGATGTAAGTGTGGATAAAAATCATTCTTTTTTCCATAGCCCCACATTAATAAAAGGCAATCGGGTTGATGCTTTGTTTCTGCTCATATACCAGGTATTGCACAATCGTTTCAAAAATGATGAAGCCCTGTACAAAGACTTGCCCGGGGCAGGGAAAAAAGCAAAAGACAAAGAAAAAAGGCTCTCGGCATTCCAGACCCTTGCACAGACAGGTATGATTGATCTGCTCAATTTAATAAAAGAATTTCACTTCATTGATTTTGCAGCCTTTACTAATGCCGAAAGCCATGCATTTCAAAACGAATTTGCCAGAACCCTCAGAAAACTTTCCTCAGAGCTGGATGAAATGGGATAGCACCATAAAGTGGGGCAGTTTGAACCGGTTGATGAGAGAATTCCATCACATAAGGCTCAAAAATAGGGCTTTCCATAAAACGGCCATGGGCAGAGCAGGATTTTGACCCGGTTCTGCCCGCAACGAACCATGAAAGTCATCCGCCGTTTACGAAAGACTTTCATATAAACCGGCATGGCCGGAGCATATTTTTTACCCGGCCACAACGAAGATTGAAAGTCTTTAAAAAACAATCCTTTACAAAGACTTTCATATAAAAAAAAAGACTTATTCTATGGGCTCTCCCGGGTTATGGCGGTAGCCTATTTCCGCATTATTGAATTTTTACTTCAAAAATATCCCCAATGTCGTCCAGCAGCTTATTGATATTTTGTATATCAAAAACATCAACATACTCAATTAACTGGCTGGACCTATCTATAAGTAAGGAATTGTTATATTCTGAGCCAAGCTCCTTAAGTTTTAATGCGAACCCCCTGGCATTACTCATAAGCATGAAACTTCTAATGGATTCATAGGCAGAACCAAGCTCATTTATCAAGACTTCCTTGAGTTCCTGACTTATATCAAGATTCTCCGCCTCTGATTTCACTGAATCTAAGCCTTTGCCTGATTTTTCCTCTTTCTTTGTTTTTAATATTTCATCGAAGGCTTCACAGATGTATGAGCTATTCTCCATATGCTCTGAAACCGAGTCTTGAAAATCAATATTTTCATGGGCCTGCAGCATTTCATGGGGATAGTTTCCATTTTTGTTACAAACTATCTTCACATCCTTCAGGATAATTGAAAACATGGTTCCTGTGCCGATCTCGCTTGTAAATGTAATTTTCCCGTTCATTGCATCCACAAGACTTTTACAGATGGCAAGTCCCAGGCCCGTGCCGGCATGGAGCTTCTCCCCGGGTTTACATACCTGTTCAAAGGGCTCAAAAATTCTGTTGATATTTTGTTCCCCAATTCCGCATCCAGTATCCTTAACACCAAGAAAAAGATCACAAATTTCCAACTCTTGCCTCAGATTTTTGGATCTTGCAATGACTGTAATATCGCCCTTATCGGTAAACTTCAAGGAATTCCCCACAAGGTTGAGAAGCACCTGCCTTACTCTGGCTTCATCAAGCAATACAATATCCGGCACTTCTTCATCCACGTCAATAATTAAATTCAGGCCTTTTTTTACGGTGCTTTCCCTGAAAATAAGATCAATCTCTTTGATAAGCTTCGTTAAATTAACCTCTTTAATCATAATTTCGAGTTTTCCAGCTTCAATTTTGGAGAGATCAAGAATATCATTGATCAGGGTCAAAAGACTTTTTCCTGCGATATCTATACCCTTGAGATAAATTTTCTGCTTGGGGTCGGTGATCATGGAAGATAAAATATCGCTGAATCCTGCTACAGCATTCAAGGGGGTGCGTATCTCGTGGCTCATATTTGCAAGAAACTCTGATTTTGCCTGGTTTGCAGATTCAGCAATCTCGCGTTCCTTAAGAAGTTCCTGGTTGGCCTTTGCCAGGCATTTAATATTCTGATGAAGCTGTTCTGCCATATCTTTAAGAGCAATGGACAACTGGCCAATCTCATCGTTTGTTTTTATATTTATGGTCTGGAAAAAATTTCCCGACTTTATCCCCCTGGTAAAATTAATGGCAAGATTAAGCGGTTTTATCACAAACCTTGTAAAGGCAAGAATAACAACCAGTGCAACAAGCAGACACAGCCCGAAAATACACATATTGATGCAGTTCACCTTTGACAGGGGTTTCATAATATCTGAGACATCAACAACCATGAGTACTGTCCAGCCGGCATCCCGGAATTTTTTAGCTGCCCCGTACTTATTGACCCCATTAAATGAATATTCAATAAAGTCTGCCTTTAGTTCCCCTATATCCGGAGCAAGACTCATATCTTCCAACTTAATTTTGAAGAACATTCCATGGTCAGGATGACACACTACGCTGCCCTCTTTGTTGCAGATGATAACGTATCCAGTTGTTCCGACAGTCACCTTAGCAAAAAAAATATCACAAAAATAGCCAAAATTTACATGGCCGGCAATTACCCCCACAATTTCATCCCGCTCATATATGGGTGCTGCAATAATAAAAACAGGATTCCCGGTTTCCCGGTCCTCAAAGATGTCTGTAATGACTATTTCACCCTTGAGGATATTTTCAAAGTAAGGTTCCAGAAAAATAACCTTTTGAAAATTTTTGTCCGGGTCTGATGATGCTACTATTATTCCATCAGGTGCGATGATGCAAAAATCACCAAAATAGTCGCATTCCGACTTTTTTTTAAGTAAAAGCTTATGAGCTGCTTTTTTTGCAGCATTGCCCATGAAAGTATCACGAAGGGCTATTTTCGAGTATTTTTCTACCCCCAGAGACACGATAGTCTGTTTACAGATAACAACCCACGATTGAAGCTGCTGCTGGGTTGATTCCGCCATTAAAATCAACTCGTTGTTAATCAGTTTTTCTATGGCTGTTTTTGATACATGCCTGGATGCAAGAATTGATGAGCCTAAACCCAGGATAATCATCAATATGGTGGGGAGAAGAAATTTGTCCCTCAACGTCATGCTGTTTATTTTCCTGATTTGTATCTTTGGATATGCATGATTGATTTAATTATTCGGCTTTCTTCATTTTTCGGTTTATACTTTCTGAATCAATCTTCCCATTTTTTTGGGGTTTGTCTCGAAAAAAGTACAAATTACTTTTGAAGTATTTTGGGTAGTGCTAAATATGTAGAGGCTTGTCAGTCTAACACTCTTTATTTATAGATACTCGATACATACTCCACCACTATCAGTTATGGACTAGCGTATTTTGAAAGATGCCCATTATTCTTTATGTATGTTATGGGATGGCGGATCTATGGTTTCATAAACCTCATCAGCAATATTGGACAGCAGTTTGTAGGTATTATCATCCAAATCGATTATCTTGGCTGCTTCTTTGTTAAAAATGATGGTTACAGGCTCTTCATGCAATTGGTTCAGATCACGGGGTTTTGCCCCATTAATGATTCTTGCAATGTTGTCGGAATAAAAAAAGCCTTCCGTTCTTATATAGCTTTTATCGTCCACACTCATGAGAACTCCCTGCCTCACCATATCCATATCTTGCTGGGCAAATATTGGTATCCTGTATTGATTCATGGCCTCAAGGACTAAGTGTAGAGCCTCTTTGTATCCGTTATGAATAGTCATGTAAAACGCATCTATTTTGGGGGCAAGTTCTCTTGCACACCTAATCACGCTGTCACTGCACCGCTTTGTATCGGGAATATCATCAATGGTGTGGCATTCAACAATGTCAAAATTCCTGAGCTTTGCGACCGCAAGGGCATCATTTAAACCCGCATAGCTTTTTCCCACAACGGTATCAACAAAAGCCATGCCCAGTCTTTTAAAGTTGATCATATCATGAAATGCCTCAACCTGGCGTTTATAACGGGTCGGGTCAACCCTGGAGGTCACATGATCGTATCCGGAATCATCAATGCTCTTAATGATTCCAGCCTGCAGGGGATCTGTTGCAGAGCAGACCACTGTAGGAACAGAATGTTCGTTTGTTGCAAGGGCTTTACCTGCCAGTGTCCCCATGGCGATCATAATATCGATTTCACCGGTGGTGTTTAACCGGTTCAGCAACTCCAGCCTATTTATCTTTGATTTTTCTTTATCCCAGCCATCTGAATAATAGGCATCTTTCCGAAACTTTAAGTAATTACTCTTAACTTCAGCAGCCAGCCAGTTCCACAACACTCTGGAATCTTGATCATCAGAATTTGTTGGAATTTCAGCCTTTTCCAGCCAGCCAAGCTCCATAAACCGGGAAATCATGCTTTTAAAAATTTTTGAATAGTCTATCCAGGGGCCTCCTTCAAAATATCCAATGGAAATTTTTTTTGATAATTTTAAAGGAGGATCGATGGAAAAAGAAGGAGGTTCACCAGCCTGAACACTTACAAAAGAGATTACAAAAATTATAATAATGACATAGCAAGACACCCTTTTCATGTTCATTATTGATCCTCTATTTAAAATAGGTTGCAATAAAACTATTTTATACTAAAGTCTCTACAAGAGCTTGTTTTTTAAAAGATTTTCATTTTTAGATTATGGTGATGAACCGCCATGTATATTATACGTTTTTAATATAGTGATCAATTGGCAACGCCTTGTGCATCAAGAACCTTACGTATGGTTTTTGCCAGATCAGACATTACCACGGGTTTCATCAGAAAAGCTTTTATCCCCATTGTTTCAGCTATTTCCCTGTTGATCCGCTCACTGAAGCCAGTGCAGATTATAATGGGAATATCCTGCCTGACCAAAGTTAATTCCATGGCAAGCTGGTCTCCTGTCATGTTGGGCATGGACATATCCGTAATCACCAGATCAAATCGATCTGGATTTGCCTTAAATGCCTCCAGGGCATCTAAGCTGCTTGTACGAAATTCCACCCCATACCCAAGCCGTTCAAGCATTAATTTTTCAAGCTGTACAATTTGCTCTTGATCATCAACCAGCAATATTTGCTCATTACCGCTTGGATTGACATTCACTTTTTCCAAAGAGGCTGCCTTACCGGATTTTTCTATGAGGGGAAGGTATATATTAAAGGTAGTTCCCTTTCCCGGTTCACTGTCAACAAGAATGTACCCGCCATGTTCTTTTATGATTCCATGGGCCACGGCAAGACCAAGCCCCGTGCCCTTGTTTTTTCCCTTGGTTGTAAAATATGGATCAAAAATCTTGTCCATTATAGCAGGATCAATGCCGGTTCCTGTGTCTGAGATGCTGAGCATGACATATCTGTCTGGATCAATGGAAATACCGAACCTGTCTTCTTGATATTCGCCCTCTTGTTGAAAAAGGATTTCTTTAAGCCCCACCGATATTTTCCCATTGGTATGCTCCACGGCATGAAGGGCGTTGATGATCAGATTCATTGCAACCTGATGCAGTTGTGTCGGATCTGCCATAACCATGGCACAATCACTTTGGATATCTTGGGAAATTTCAATATTGGCTGGAATTACTGAGCGGCTGAGCTTTAGTACCTCCTTTAATACCCGCTGAACCTGCACCGGTGTCAGTTTATGCTCGGACTGGCGTGCAAAAGAAAGTATCTGCTTTACAAGATCACTGCCTCTTTTTCCAGCCTTTAATATTTCCAGGGCATTGTCATGCTCCTGGCTGCCCGGCGGCAGGTCTTCAGTGAGCAATTCAGACAAAACAACAACTGGAAACAAGATATTGTTGAAATCATGGGCAATTCCACCGGCAAGCTCTCCTACGGCCTTCATTTTCTGGGCCTGCAGTAGCTGATTTTGCATCTTTTGGCGTTTTTCTTGATATTCCAGCCTTTGGACTATGGCAGATTCTTTTGTATATGCCAAATCGAACATGGTTTTTTTAAGCTTAGATGTTCTTTCCTCAACCAACTCTTCAAGGCGGTCTCCATACAATTTTAATTGTGCATGGGCTCTTACCCTTGCCCTTACAGTCTCTTTAACAAAAGGCTTGGTAATATAATCAACGGCTCCGAGATTGAAGGCCTCGGCTTCGTCCTGAACTGTTGCCCTGGCGGTTAGAAAAATAATGGGTATATGTTTTGTTTTCTGATCTTGTTTTAATCTTTTACATACTTCAAAACCATCCATTTTAGGCATCATAATATCAAGGAGAATAAGGTCCGGCGGCTCATGCTTTACGAATTCAATAGCCTGTAAGCCGTCTTCCGCAATTCCGATTTCATAATCTTCTTTGGAGAGCATGTTTCCAAGTAGCATGCAGTTCTGGGAGTTGTCATCAACGATCAGAACCAGTTGTTTCTCAAGGGGCATTTGTTTCCTCTTTCATTTTTCTTTTCTGGTACCAGGTATTGTGCCGGATATTGATATTAAATTACTGCCGCTGGAATGGCTACAATAAACTTGGCACCTTTAATCATGATAATTCAGGCAAGGCTGCAGAAACAGCTTTGACATGGTAATAACTGCTGAAATCATTAAATGATACAAATCCCATATCAAGGCTGACATACCAGGCTGATATATAAGTGCATCTATCGGCACTCCAGAGCCATTTTTGGTGGGTGCTGAAGGCCGGTGCAATGCAATGATCAAGACCTGTGGGGGTTTTAGAGAGAATGGTGAGAAGTTCATTGATGGTGGGCATCCGCCATGTGCTGCAGCCGCCTAAATTTTCCTGATTTATCCTGTTAATATACTCCTTGGCACCTTTCCAGGTAACTGGAAACCTGGTACCTGATTCCTGCCACACAAGGCCGGTGGCATGGTCGATAATAATACCAGGGTATCTTTTTTCAAAATCATTGAAAGTATAAAATTCAGGCATCATCTGATCATTCAGATTAAAGACAGCTCCAGCCTCTTTTCTGGAAATTTTTTTGCCATGGCTTCGAATGGAGGAAGTTTTGAGGTTTTTTTCAGATTCCACCAAGGATTCAGGAGGCAATGCGCATATCCTATCCTTTTTTTCAAGCCAAATCCGGTTTAAATTATCAAGGCCCTGTATCATGGAATCCGCCGTTTGAAATCGTTTTTCAGGATCATTGTCCATGGCCTTTAAAATAAATTCATCCCAGGCTTCACCCAAGTCGTGGTTATGGGAACTTGCCTTTTCAGATTTGTTCATAGGCAGTCTTCCGGTAAGCAGGCGGAAAAGCATGATACCCGCGGAATATAGGTCTGCTGTGACATCAACATTATCATGATCCTTTTCCTGTTCAGGAGCTGCATAAAAAGGAGAGCCTATCCTTATGCTGCCATGGGACACGAAATCTTCTCCCCTGAGCTTTGAAAGGCCAAAATCACAGATCTTAACATCATCATTGTCCGTAATCAGGATATTGGAGGGTTTAATGTCCCGGTGGATAACGCCTGCGTAATGGAGACAGGCAAGTCCGCACAGGGTCTGCCTGGTATAATGAACCGCCTTTTCAATGGTTATGATTCTGGATTTTTGAGTTTCCAGAATCTCTCCGATCAACTTTCCAAGATCATTACAAAAAAAATCTATAATATAGTAAAGTTTATCCTCAAACCTGTCAAAATCAAGAATATCCACCACGTTGGGATGGCGTATTTTTGCCATGGTCACGGCTTCCCTTGTAAAGATTTCCTCAATCTTTTCCTTTCCCATTAAGGATAAGAGAATATCTGGCGGATCAAGAAGCTTTAATGCTGCAATTTTACCTGTCACAGGATATTCAATTTTAAATATCTTGCCCATACCACCTCTTCCAAGCAGGCCTGAAACCAAAAACTTACCTATTTTTTTCATGAAAATCTCCGGGATAACTTCTCTGCGTAAACGCTGGGAAGCCCAGCCTCGATTATTTTTTTCATAGTCAAAGTAAAATCATAGGGGACATACTTTACCTCGATAGTGTCTTTTTCTGTATCAAACACCATGAACTTGGCGCTTGTATCGCCATCTCTGGGCTGGCCTACGCTGCCGGCATTGATTATATAACGACAGTTCTTTCTCAATTGAACCTTCTTCCTCCTGTTCAATGACCTTCTCTCCAGTTTGCTGCCGTCGTATTCGATTATTCCCAGATCATGGGTATGGCCGATGAAACAGATTCTTTGTTCCATGTTATCTAATCTTTTCATAATATTGCTGTCCTGAAGCTGAAAAATATACAAAAATACGGAACAGGGCGGAACACCGTGGACAAAACGAAGATCATCCCTGACAATAAATTTTTCATATGCCTTGATTGTCTTTATGGATGATTTTGAAAGGTGTTCAAGGGTATGTTTCACGGCCTTTTGGGCAACCGGATTAAACCATCTTATAAGCTGGTAATCCTTTACAACCATCTCATGATTACCAAGGACGGATTCAATCCTGTGTTTTGAAATCAGGTTCATGACCTCTTCAGAATTTGGGCCATACCCGATGTTGTCACCCAGAGATATAATTTTATGGGGATTTATGGTTTTTATTTCCTTTAGAACCTCTGAAAAGGCTTCAAGGTTCCCATGGATATCGGATAGCACAGATAAAATCATAATCCACTCTTATGCATAGGTTTTAAGGGGGGTAGCTCTCAAAGAATATCCTGTCACAACTATTAACACCTTGCATTATTATCGAATGATGTTATTGCGCATTGTATGATTAAATCATTCAGATGTAAAGAAAGATATTTTGCAGAAGCTTTTCTAAAAAACTACCGACTGATATCCAAGAAAATGCTTGGCAAAAATTGATCATAAAAAAAGCCCAGCCAATCGCTTCAGCGAATTTGCATGGTTCAGCTTCGCTTCCAACCCTGCAAACCGCTGAGCTTGTCGTTAATATACCATTCAGGAGTCCATTATATTTTCCAGTTCAATGATTTTCAGGGTGGTTTTCATGATGGAATCCGGTGTAAGAGAAATGGAATCAATGCCCTTTTTTACGAGAAATTCGGCAAATTCAGGATAATCACTGGGAGCCTGGCCGCAGATACCGCTGTGGCGGTTGTTCCTGCGGGCCCCTTCAATGGCCATGGTTATAAAATTCATGACCCCGGGATCCCGTTCGTCAAAATCATGGGCAATCAATTCCGAATCCCGGTCAACCCCCAGGGTCAACTGGGTCAGATCATTGGATCCGATTGAAAACCCGTCAAACAGGCGGCTGAATTCATCAACCATCAGGATATTATTGGGAATTTCGCACATCACATACACTTCCAGCCCGTTTTCACCCCGGCGCAGACCGTTTTTCCGCATTTCTTCCAGCACCTTTTCGCCTTCCTTAACCCGCCGGCAAAAGGGAATCATTATAATCAGATTGGTTAATCCCATTTCATCCCGGACACGCTTCATTGCCCTGCATTCAAGAGCAAATCCTTCCCTGTAACGGGGATCATAATAACGGGAAGCCCCCCGGAAACCTATCATGGGATTTTCTTCCCCGGGTTCAAAATACCTGCCTCCTATCAGGCTGGCATATTCGTTGGTCTTGAAATCACTCATGCGCACGATAACTGGCTTGGGATAAAAGGATGCGGCAATCGTGCCCACGCCCTGGGCAAGTTTTTCAACAAAATAATCGGTCTTGTTTTCATAACCAAAGGTCAGCTTCTCGATTTCGGTAATCTCTCCCCTGTCTTCAACCCTTTCCGGATGAACCAATGCCATGGGATGTACTTTGATGTAACTGTTAATGACAAATTCCATGCGGGCCAGGCCGACACCGTCATTGGGGATTCTGGACAGGGAAAAGGCTTTTTCAGGATTACCAAGGTTCATCATGATTTTTGTTCTGGGACGCTTGATATCCTTGAGACTGACCTTTTCAACATGATAGGGCAAAAGACCCTCATAAACAACGGCATTATCCCCGTCGGCACAACTGATGGTAATTTCCTGTCCACTTTTAATGGCCTGCATGGCTTTTTCCGCACCCACAACTGCGGGAATGCCAAGTTCCCGGCTGACAATGGCTGCATGACAGGTTCTTCCCCCCCGGTTGGTAACGATTCCTGCCGCAGTCTTCATCACAGGCTCCCAGTCCGGCGTGGTGGTGTTGGACACCAGGATTTCCCCTGGTTGAAAGTCACCAAGCTGGGAAATATTATGGATCAGGCGGGCTTTGCCTGCGGCGATCTTCTCTCCAACACTTTTTCCCATGGTCAGTACAGGGCCTTTTTTATCCAGAACATAGGTCTCAAGGATATCTAATGATGCCTGGGAGTGAACTGTTTCAGGTCGTGCCTGTACGATGAACAAATCACCGGTGATACCATCTTTTGCCCATTCAATATCCATGGGCCGAGCCATGCCCGATTTTTTTGAATAATGCTTTTCAATGGCATCGGCATACCCGGCAAGCGTTAAAACATCATCATCGGAAATACAAAATTGCTCCCGGTCGATTTCCGGAACCTCGACATTACGGGTCAACACTTTGGAATCTCCCATGCCGTAGATCATTTTAATTTTTTTTCCGCCAAGATTTTTTTTGATAATTGCGCGGTACCCCTTTCTGAAGGTGGGTTTAAACACATAGAATTCATCGGGATTTACAACGCCCTGGACAACATTTTCCCCCAGCCCGTAGGCTCCGGTGATAAAAATAACGTCTCTGAAACCGCTTTCAGTATCAAGGGTAAAGGTAACACCACTTGAAGCCAGATCAGAGCGAATCATTTTCATCACACCAATGGAAAGGGCAACGTCGAAATGATCAAAACCATTATCAATGCGGTAGGATATGGCCCGATCCGTAAAAAGGGATGCAAAACATTTGCTGCACGCCTGCCTGAGATCATGATAGCCGCAGATATTCAGGTAGCTTTCCTGCTGGCCTGCAAATGAAGCTGTTGGAAGATCTTCGGCCGTTGCCGAACTTCTGACGGCAACATCAGTATCTGCACCATATTCCAGACAGAGATGGTCATAGGCATCTTTAATCTCCAGCCATAAATCATCGGGAATGCCGGCTCCAAGTATTAGGTCACGGGCCCTTTTGCCGCATTTGGCAAGTTCGGTAATGTTGTTTTTATCACAACCTGTCATGGCTTGCTTCAATGCTCCTATAACCCCGCCCTTTTCAATGACATAACGATAGGCCTGGGCGGTTATTGCAAACCCGTTGGGAATTTTAATGCCTTCAGGCATGAGTTCTCTGTACATTTCACCAAGAGAAGCGTTTTTACCTCCCACAAGAGCAACATCGTCATTGGTAATATCTTTAAACCAGAGAATGTATTTATTGTTCTCTTTCATTTATGTGCCTCCTTTTTTAACTCAAGAGTCGTAAGTTCTCACATCTGCTACCACATATTGTGTTTTTAACTTCTTTGAATTACTATTTATGGTGGTTATCCAGAGAACTTATGACTGACGAGTTTTTAAATCCTACGAGTCATATCTTTCCATTTTTCATAGAGCATGTGGGCGCCATTCCTCCCCCCTCAAAAAAAATCCCGGGCTTTCATGGACAGGCTGTTGTGCTTCCTTGATAGCCTCAAATCCAGATATAATATCCAGAAGTTCTGCTGTAATGGAATTTTGCCTGGTTTCCCGAAAACTTCCTTGAAGTTTTTCCTCCATTTTAAGGATATTTTTTTCCGCAGCCTGCATGGCGGCAAGCCGGGCCGCATTTTCACCGGCAAGGGACTGGGCAAAGACCTTGTAAATTGATGCAAAGATATGCTGGTGAAAAAGCGCTTCAAAAAGAAAGTTGGACTCTGTTCCCAGCATGGGAAAGCAGCGCGTCGGCCATTTTTTTCCGGGAGGCTGATCAAATTGCCCATGGTCCAGGGGCAAGACCTGATGCATACCAGGTTCGTAGTTTCCCGCCCTGCCCGGACGATTATAAAAAATAACCAATTTATCAACGGTCCTGGATTCCTGGAGCCGGGCCAGACGATCAACAATATCAACCATTAGATCAGCAATGGCAGCCGTTGAAGAGGGCAGAGAAAAATGTTCCTCTATCTGAAACTCCTCCATGGCCCCCCGTATCCTCTCCCCGGCGGACCAGAAATGGGGTGCGCCAGTTTCCGGGGGATTTTCCCGAATCCATGAAAGGGCGTATTGAATAATGACCTCGTTAAAACGGCCGCACATGCCTTGATCAGAGCCCAGCACAAGACACAGGGTTTCAGTCTTTTTTCTGCTGCCCGGCAGCCGGGGCCGGTTATAAAAAAAGCCATGCCAGCCCGAGGCTATGACCGAGGCATATTCATCCATGGCATCGGCTGCTCCCTCGTAGTGCCGGATATTCACCGCGGCAAGACTCTTCATGGTTTTGACCACTGAGAGAAGATCATGGGCAGTCCTTATTTTCCGGCTCAGGGCTTCCAGGGTTTCCATGGTTATGCCTGCATTAATTTATTTTGTTTATTGTTCAGAGGATGGTTTTAACAACGGCCATTTACAAACAACGGTCAAAATTGAAACCAAGTCAATTATCCATAATTTTTCCAGGTAGTTACTGGTCAACAACTATTTTTTGCAATTCATTTTCAAGCTGCTGCCAGGCCGCATCATTTTTCTCCGCGTTAACGAGTGCGCCGGCAAGCACGTGGTTTTCCGCAAGCATCTCAATTATTTTTGATTCAATTATGGGAATCTGCTCAACCGGAACATTATCTAACATACCCGTGTTCACCGCCAGGAGTACGGCAATCTGTTCTGCTGCTTTCATGGGCACGAATTGATCCTGTTTCAAGACCTCCCGCACGCGCCTGCCATGCTCAAGGCTTTTGCGGGTGGCATCATCAATCCTTGTTCTAAACCGGGAAAAAGCTTCAAGCTCCTGAAACTGGGAATAGGATAAACGCAGGTCTGCTGCCACCTTTCTGTAAGCCGTCAGCTGTGCTCTGCCCCCGACACGAGACACGGATTTACCAACTTCAATGGCCGGAAGAATTCCCTTCTGGAAAAGATCCGGGGAAAGATATATCTGGCCGTCGGTGATTGAAATAAGATTGGTCGGGATATAGGCTGAAATATTCTGGGCCTCGGTTTCAATAACAGGCAATGAGGTAATTGAACCGCCGCCTGCCTCGTCCCGAAGGCGGGTGGAACGTTCTAAAAGGCGGCTGTGCACGTAGAAGATATCCCCGGGAAAGGCCTCCCGGCCCGGGGGGCGCCTGAGCAGCAGGGAAATCTGCCGATAGGCAAGGGCATGGCGTGTGAGATCATCGTAAACGATGAGTAAATCCCTGCCCCGGCCCATGAAGTATTCGGCCATGGAGGTTGCGGCATAGGGCGCAATAAATTGCAGGCCCGGAGGATCGCTTCCTTCGGCAACCATTACAATGGTGTACTCCATGGCATTATGACGCTGAAGCTCTGCCACCAGTTTAGCCACAGAGGAACTGCGCTGGCCGATTGCGCAATAGATGCAGATGACATCCCTGCCGGCCTGGTTGATAATGGTATCTAATGCTACTGCGGTTTTACCTGTCTGGCGGTCCCCCAGTATCAATTCGCGCTGCCCCCGGCCAATGGGAATCAGGGCATCAACCACCTTAATGCCGGTTTGCAAAGGCTTGTTAACCGGGCCCCGCACCATGATACCGGGTGCCTCCTGCTGCACGGGCAGGGATTCATTGGATTGAATCGCACCCTTTCCATCCAGGGGCCGCCCCAGAGGATCGAGCACCCTGCCCATCAGCCCGGGGCCCACCATGATTTCAAGAACACGGCCGGTACGCCTCACCTCATCGCCTGCTTTCAGGCCCCTGTCCTGGTCCAGGAGAACGATGCCGGTTTTCTCCGGCAGAATATCAAGGGCCATGCCCGGCACATCATTTCCAAGCATCACCAGCTCTTCGCTCTTTATATGAGCAAGACCCGTTGCCCAGACGATTCCCTGGACCATGGAATGAACCTGCCCGATTTCCTCACGGGAGACATCGGCATGATAGTCCTGCAATCGATCCTTCAACTCTGAGGCTGCATTCTCCAACATATTATGTAATGGATACTCCGGCATTCTTGAAAATACCTCAAAAATAATTTACATTTTTTCTATGTAAGCCTTAAAAAATGGGAAACTTGATTCAAAAAGTACAAACCCGGCAATAAATGATGGCGATGGTTTTTGTTCATTCATTTTTCCCGTTCACCAGACCGCCCATGCCCTTGATAACATCTTTTTCAATATCACGCATATAGCGGGAAAGATTCCATTCCCATTGCTGGTCTCCCGCCCTGAGACAAACACCAAATCCCAAGGTTTTGTCTTCCTTTAAATCAACCCGGGCAAACAATGGAAAATATCCGGCAATCCTGGTTTTAATCTCTGCTTTCATGGGGGCTTCCAGGGGAAAACCGGTTTTTACCAGCACCGCGTTTGATCTTTGAATACTTTTTTCAACAGCTTTCCCCGGTTCCTGAGGAACCTTCTCCAGAAAGTTCTTAAGCACAATGGTCTCAAGGCTGGTATCAGCCAGGTCTGCCAGGGATTTCCGGGCTACCTGAAAAACCTGGCGGCTGATATGGATTTTCAGCTTTTGTAAGAACTCTTCCTGTTCCTCGTTCAGGTTCTGCTGCCAGGAGGTTCGCTTCTGTTCAATTTCATCCTTGATGCGCTCAATACAGTCTTCCTTCCATTTGTTTATTTCCCGCAGGGCATCAACTTCCATTTGGTTTCTGGAACGAACAAATGACTCCTGATCCTTTGCCAGAAGGGCTGCCCTGGTTTCAGCCTCTTTTTCGGCTCTTTCCGCCTCAAAGAGCCGGGCCGCGATGGTGCTTTCCCTCTCCTCCATGGCACGGATAATCGGGCCGTAGAGAAACCGTTTTAACAGGGCGATGAGAATCAAAAAGTTTATGACCTGGAAACTGACCGTAAACCAGTCAATCAGCATGTTTTATCCCCCGATTTTGGCGAGAAAATAATTCCAGAACGGATTGGCAAAAATCAAAATCATTGACACCACAAAACAATAAATGGCTGTGGATTCAACCATGGCAAGACCCACAAACAACGTTCGGGTAATGGCGTTTGTTTCATCGGGCTGCTGGGCAATAGATGCCAGGGCCTGGGCAAGAGCACGCCCCTCGCCCAGTGCCGGGCCGATGGCACCGATGCCGATACACAGTCCCGCAGAAATGATTGAGGCCATGGCAACACAGGTCAGGCTGTCCATAGGGTTACTCCTTTTTTTCTATTTGGGCAGATTGCAGAAAATATTTTACAGTAGAAATAGGCATCTTTCATATCAACTCAAAAGTAGTTTACACTTTTCTGAAAATTTTGAACCATGATTAAAGGATTAATCATGATGAACATGATTAAAAATCAAGTTAAATCCTTTAATCAGGAAAATCATGGTTCAAAAAATGTGTAAACTGACAAATGTAAGTATGCCTGTAAATAAATATAAAAATTCATGCAGACCGCTCTGTTTCTTTATCAACAGGTAAAGAGCTGTTCATACTATCTTCATGCACCTTAAGTCCTGCAGCAATATAGACAGCCGCCAGGATGGCAAAGATATAGGCCTGGACAAGGCCGGTCAAAAGCCCCAGGAGCTGCATGATTACCGGAAAAATAAGGGGGGCAATGGCCAGCAGTATGCCCCCGATCATGGTGCCGCTCATGACATTGCCGAAAAGGCGCACGGCAAGGGCCAGGGTTCGGCTTATTTCTCCGGTGATATTAAAGGGCAGCATCATGGGGGTGGGCTTGATATAATTTTTCAGATATGCCAAAAGGCCGGTATCGGCAATGCCGTAGGCCGGCACCGCCACCAGAACGCATAGAGCCAGTGCCGTGGTGGTGGAAAGAGAGCCTGTGGGGGGCTGAAAACCCGGGATTACGGACAACAGATTGCATGTTGCAATAAATATAAAAAGAGTTCCGAGAAAGGCGAAAAAACGCACCGGCTCCTGCCGGGTGACATCCCGAATCTGCCCTGAAATCATGACCACAATACTCTCAACAAGATTCTGCCAGCCTGGGATATGGGGCCCGGTGGAAAGCCTCCTGGTGATAAGCCAGGAGGCAAGGCTCAGGATACCCATCACCAGCCAGGTAAAGACGATGGTGGCATTCAGGGGGATAAAGCCAAACTGATGGTAGATGATATTGTCCGGGCTTAGCTGCATTTATTATTGTATAATCCTTTTAATCATTATAAAGCGCAGGCCGAAAAAAGAGAGAAACATGGCCGCCAGCATTCCAGGGTCTATACGGATCAGGATGAACATAACGGCCAGGGTGGGAAGCATCCTCGCGGCCTTGCTAACTGCCATGAAGCGTTTTGGTTTCCGGCTGTGACAAAGCTTTTTAACCGTAAACCACAAACCGCCGAAATAAAATAAACCGGTTATAAGGCCGATGAAAAGGCCGATGAAATAAGGAAACATTCTGGTTATCATTAATTTTTTCCGTTTTTCCTACTTTCTGGTGATTTCCCGCCTCTCTTTCTGTATCCAGTACCAGGCATTACAACACCCCAGGCAGAGGCCGGCCATAAAGAGCATCAGTGTCCAGGAGTAGTGTCCCCAATGATTTGAATCCATCCATATACCAAGAAAAGCCGCGAGCACGGCAGGCACGGCAATGGACCAGCCGATCATTCCGAACATGCCAAGGCCGAACCAGACTTTTTTATCCTGCCTTCCGGCATCAAGCCTGCGTTTTTCCCGGTCAGATACCTTTTCAGAAAACGCTTTTTTATCCCTTTTGCCCATACACTACCCCCGGAATTCCAGGAAGCGTTTAAGAAAGCCGACTTCCAGCCTGGCAACAGCAGAGCGATTCTGCTTTTCCCTTTCATCATTTTCATCCATCATCTTTTCCACCTCATGGGAGAGAAAGCCCAGTTCACCGGACACGGCATTATAGACGGCAATCTTGACCCGTGGCCCCTGTTTGATCAGAATTCCCTGATCCATGGCCATGAAATATTCCCTGTTCAAGGTTGTAACATAGGAAAAGATACCGGGCCTGAGTGCTGTGACATAATCAATATGCCTTGGTTTCAGGCAGAATTCTCCGGCCATGCTCTCCCCCTTGACCTTACTGACATCCTCTTCCAGTAAACGGGTGGCGGGAAGAAAAATAGATAGATGCATTGTGGAAATGCTCATGGGTTCTTTCCCTGTCTGCCGGTTCCGGCTTCGTCTATGGAGCCGATCATGTAAAGGGAACTCTCGGGTATTTCCGAAAACTCATCGTTTAATATTTTTTCACACCCGTCAATGGCATCTGCAAGATCAACAAGCCTGCCCTCAAGGCCGGTGAAATGCCGGGTGGTGACAAAGGGCTGGGTCAAAAACCGCTCAAGCCTCCGGGCCCTGTATACTGTTTTACGATCTTCCCGGGAAAGCTCTTCAATACCGAGCATGGCTATAATGTCTTTAAGTTCTTCATAGGTGGCAAGGCTCTTTTTAACCTCACGGGCGGCATTATAATGTTTTTGGCCTACAATGCGGGGATTGAGCATCATGGAACGGGACTGAAGGGGATCAATGGCCGGATAAATACCTTCTGAGGCAAGCTTTCTGGAGAGTACAATGCTGGAGGAGAGATGGGAAAAGATATGCACGGCAGCCGGATCGGTCAGGTCATCCGCCGGAACGTAAACCGCCTGGATGGAGGTAATGGCAGCCTTTTTGGAGCTGGCGATCCTCTCTTCCATGTCGGCAAGTTCCGTTGCCATGGTGGGTTGATACCCGAGCCGGGAAGGCAGCCTGCCCATAAGGCCGGAAAGCTCCATTCCGGCCTGGATAAAACGGAAAACATTATCAATGAGCAAAAGCACATCCTGCCCCAGATCATCCCTGAAAAATTCCGCCATGGTCAGGGCGCTCTGGCCCACCCTGAAGCGCACACCAGGTGATTCGTTCATCTGACCGAAAACCATGACCGTATTTTTCAGAACCCCTGCTTCATCCATCTCACGGTAGAGTTCTTCTCCTTCCCTGCAGCGCTCACCAATACCGCAAAAGATGGAAACCCCATGATGTTTTCCCACCATGTTATTGATAAGCTCCGTGATGACAACTGTCTTGCCGACTCCAGCTCCGCCGAACAGCCCGGCCTTGCCCCCGCGCTCCAAAGGTACCAGAAGATCAATGGCCTTGATGCCGGTTAAAAAAATTTCTTCGTGGGTAACCCTGTCCGACAGGGGCATGGGGCGCTGGTGGATGGACCTTGTTTCCATATTTACCAGGTCTTTTTGATTATCAACCTTGTTATCAGCTTTATGATCAACTTTATGATCAATGGTCTGCCCGAAAACATTGAACATGCGGCCGAGTAATTTTTCACCCACAGGCACTTTAATGGGATCACCATTGCCCTTAATCAGGTCATGCCTGCCCAGCCCTGCTGTCGGGGTAAGACCGATACAACGCACCGTATGTTCGTCAATATGGTCGATAACCTCAAGTATAACTCTCTGATCTGAAGCACTTTGCAGCAATCCGTTAATGGGCGGAATAGCTTTGTTAAAGACAACGTCAACCACCGTGCCTCTCACAGCAGCCGCCCGGCCGATGAAGTCTGACGTTTCATCATGTTTTTCAACTTGCCGCACCTTGTTTTCTCCCGGTAAAAAAGGGTATCAATCATATTTCAGGGAATCACATCAATATTTGCTGTAATGCGTCACCAATCATGTTGGTAATATAAAAGATACCAAAAGCAGGCATCCTTCATTTGCCGGTTTACACTTTTCATATCAAAATTCTTATTTTTTAGGGATTTCATCCCAAAAAGTGTAAACTACTTTTGAGGTGATATGAATGATGCCCAAAAACAGTATCAATTCTTGTCGGAACAGGATCTAATAAGTAAGATTGGAATTTCTGCGGCCTGCAGTACGCCTGCGGCCACGCTCCCATAGGATACCCGGGCCAGGCCGCTGAAACCGTGGGTGGCCAACGCGATCAGATCGGCCCCCGCCTCATCAGCCGATCTTAATATTGCTTTAACAACAGCTCCGCTTGCTATCCGTGTAACGGCATTGATTCCTTTTTCACGGAAATCTGCTTTCAGGGTATTGAGATAATCGTTGGATAGTTTAATCTGGGCTTCATGTTCTTTCTGGTATTTCTCAGTATCAAGAACCTCGTCACGTCCCAGCAAAATGCTTTCTTCCTCAACCTTCAAAAAAATAATTGAGGCACCATTGCCTTTGGCAAGTTTTTCAACATGACTCAATATGGCCTCAGCCCTTTTGGAGCCGTCTAACGGAACAAGTATTTTTTTATACATTCTTACCTCCCTTCAAGAAAATCCATTCAACCTGTTGTATTTGTTTTTAATACATTAGTGAATATCAGCAATAAATATGCCAGCAAAAGGGTTCAAGAATTAAAGCAGGTCAATAATATCATATGCGGTTTAATCAAGCTTTATATCAACCATATGAATCTGATGCCACAGATCAAAGTTTTCATGAACGTGTCAGGTCTTTTTACATCTTGTAAAACAATTTCAATGGAAAAGACACTCATTACTCATAAGTTGTCTGAATTAAGAGCACATACAGTATTATATTTAAATCCCATACAGAATATTGGGTATGAAAAATGAGAAAAATCATCATTATTGGGGAGCTATCGCATTGAAATAAATTAAATATTGAGGTGCCTTGCTTTCCAGTATTTTCTTTTCCAATAGGAATTATCCATGCTGGAAATCATAACTCCTTTTTTTGTTGATACATGTAAAAACCGATTCTGGCCCCAGTAAATTCCCACGTGGAGCCTTCTAAAACCTGTTTTAAAAAAAACCAGATCACCGACATTTATTGATTTTTTCAAAACATTAACCCCGCATTTTACCTGGCCCCGCACTTCCCTGGGTAATTTTATATTAAATTTATTCAAGAATGTGAGATAGACGAATCCAGAACAATCTATACCCCGCCTGCTCAACCCGCCAATGCGATACCTTGTGCCCTTCCATTTTTTATACTGGGATTTTAAAAGCTTTTTTACATGGGAGGGGCCCATGGAAACATCAGAGACTTTCCCGGATTTCAAGGCAGTCATGCCATGCTGCCTATCCAGTGAATTGGCGCATGAAAACAAATTCAGAATCAAAATTAATAAAATGATTTTTTTCATAGAACACCTGTTTTGTTATTAGAATGTGTAGGGGCAGAATCTATTTCTGCCCCGTTTCCATATTTGCCATGATCGGTCAGAGCGGATATTGAATCCGCCCCTACGTTTCAATGTTCGTTGTGGAAGTTATAAGGTATTGTCCAGCTTTCAAATATATGGAATATAAGTTTAAACAGGTTTAAAACATGAAACCGTCAAAAAATGAAACTTGACATCATTTAGACTCTGTTTTAGAGTGTCATTCGTTTTAAAATGTTTTTTAGTTCTACTTTGTTATTTTCAGAAATATTCTTGCATAATGTAGGGGGAAGCCCCCCGCAAAAACAGTCCGAAAATTATAATTTAACAAAACAGGGTCAGCCTTTGATTTTTATCTTTAAAAGCTTAAGGTATTGGAGTTTAAAAGCTGTTAAATCAACAACAAAATACCTATCATAAGAGATTGAAATATTATATTATGACAAAAAATATGAAATATTCAAACAAAATTTTCCTCCTTTTTCTACTCTCTTTTATACTTCTCTCCATTTCTAATACCAGTCATGCAGATAGTAAAGAAGCAATGCCGCCGGCCAGAGTCGTAACGGAAAAACTCATAAAAAAACCTGTGGCTGAAACCACAAAAGTAGTGGGTACCATTTTTTTCGATACCGTCAGTAATCTATCAACAGATGTAAGCGGGCTTGTAGCCTCCTTGAGTTTTACGGAAGGAGACATAATAAAAAAAGGGGAAAAAATGCTTCACCTGAATACTGATTTCATAAATAATGAAATTGATTCAATCAAGGTAAGCATTGAGCAGATAAATATCAGACTTAAAAAAGCTGAGAAAGATCTAAGACGGTATGAAACCCTTTACAAACAAAATGCTGCCAGCGAAAAAGAATTCGATGACATGGCATTGTCCAAGGAAGATCTTGAAAAACAAAAAATCATATTAAAAAAATCCCTTGAGCTTGCCAACCTTAAACGGCGCAAAAGCATCATCAATGCTCCATTTGACGGCATTGTTCTTGAAAAAAAGACTGAGGTGGGCGACTGGGTATCACCAGGAATAGTTCTTTGTACCCTGGCATCGTTGGATGATATTTTCGTAAAGGCCCCTGTTTCTGAAAATTTCCTGCGTTTTTCCCGGAAAGGTCAAGAGGTTCATGTGGCCATAGATGCCATGGCAAAGGAGATTACCGGAATCATAGAAGGTATAATCCCGGTTGCTGATCCCCAGACAAAAACAGTGTTTGTGAAAGTAAAATTACCAAGACTTGCCAACGCGGTCTTGAACATGTCTGCCACGGTTTTTCTGCCCATGGGAGAAAATCAGGATATGCTGCTGGCTCCAAGGGATGCCCTTTTAAGCTTCAATGGCCAGGATATGGTTTACACCATCCATGACGGAAATGCCGTGCCCCTGCCGGTAAGGATCATCTCCTTCATGGAAACCCATGCTGCCATAGAAGGTAATGGCCTTAAGGCCGGCATGCCCGTTGTGGTTGACGGCAATGACCGGCTCAGACCGGGCCAGCCCGTGACGGTCATTGAATAGTCATTTTTTTGTGATCAATATCAAAAATGTCAACACCCCCTGAGCTACGAGACCCAGGAGTTTTCTTGCCGGTTTTTTATAAAATCCATAATAACTAATTTTTTCAATACTATAAACTATGAACATTATCAGAATAGCAGTACAAAGGCCGGTAACAATAGCTGTGGCCGTAATTCTCATCGTATTGTTCGGTCTTATCGGACTATCCAAGCTTCCTGTTCAGCTGGCACCAGATACCGATCTTCCTGAGATAGAGGTCAGAACCTCATGGCCCGGAGCAAGCCCAACGGAACTTGAAAGCGAGGTGGTTGAGCCCCAGGAAGATACACTCAAAAGCCTTCAGGGGCTCCAGAAAATGGAGAGTTCTTCCTACAATGATTATGCAACCATTACCCTGACCTTTGATATTTCCACGGATATTGATGCAGCCCTTTTACGGGTATCCAACAAACTGAACGAAGTTTCAGAATATCCAGATAATGTCCAGCAGCCGATTTTGTCCAATACCGGAGGAGCATCAAGGCCCATCATATGGATGATTATGACCATGAAGTCAGGGGATGACAAAGAAATTTTAAAATACAAGACCTTTTTTGAAAATGAAATACGCCACTATATTGAGCGGATACAGGGAGTGGCCTCACTGCTCATAATAGGAGGCACCGAAGATCAGCTTGAAATAATAATTGATCCGGAAAAAATGTCCAGACGGGGTATTACCATCAACCAGATTATTTCCAAGGTGGTGGCCGCCAACAATGATATATCAGCGGGTCTTCTTGGCATAGACCGTAAAAACTACCGAATCCGAACCGTTGCAAAGTTTCAAGACCCCCTTGATCCCCTGGATGTGGTTATATATGACGATGGAATTCAACGGGTCTTTTTAAGGGATGTGGCAACCACCAGGATAGGGCACGAACCTTTGTTCATGTCCGTCATGGAAAACGGACGTGAGGGAATCGTGGTGGGGGTCAAAAAGGAAAAGGGCGGTAATGTCATAGATATCGTAAGCCGGGTAAAGGCCGAGGTTGACCGCCTTAACAAAGATGTGCTTGCAGAAAAAAACCTCTATATCAACTGGGCCCATGACGAGGCTCCCTATATTCTTCAATCCATAGACACGATGAAAAAAAATGTCATGATAGGGGCAGCCCTTGCCATATGTGTTCTCATATTGTTTATAGGCAGCCTCAGGTCAACCATCACCATAGCCCTAGCCATTCCCATTTCCGCCATCGGCACCTTTATTTTTCTCTGGGCATTTCATCGGAATCTCAATGTTGTAAGCCTTGCCGGTATTTCCTTTGCCGTGGGCATGCTTGTGGACAACTCCATCGTTGTTCTTGAAAACATAGACCGTCACAGGCATCTTGGTAAAAATATTTTTGATGCGGTTTTACAGGGTGCTGATGAGGTCTTTGGGGCGGTAATTGCATCAACCCTCACAACTGTGGCGGTATTTCTTCCCGTTATTTTCATTAAACAGGAGGCAGGCCAGCTATTCAAGGATATTTCCATTGCCATTACATGTGCCATCATATTGAGCCTTCTGGTTTCAGTGACGGTCATCCCATCGTTTATGAACTTCATCTACCGGAATCACAGTGTAAAATACGAGCGGAAGAAAAAAATAACAGATTTTATAGGCCGGTTATTTCTATCCATCATTATGGGAATTTCAAATTTTTTTCAGAAAAATGTCTTTACCCGTATCTTCTGTGTGATGATATTCACATCCCTTTCCGTTTATACTGCCATAACCCTTCTGCCCAAGGCCGAATACCTTCCCCAGGGAAACCGGAACTTTATAATGAACATCCTGGTGCCGCCCCCTGGTTACTCGGCAGAAAAAAGAGAAGAGGTAGGCAGATATATCTTTGACAAAACAGATGAATTCCGAACACCCGGAGACCATGGAATGCCTTTGATTAAAAATGTTTTCTATGTATCTTCAGACTGGATTTCCCTTTTCGGAGTCATTGCCAAAAAAGAATTTGAAACCCAGGCATCCAGGTTCATACCGGCCATGAACAAACTCATCAACTCCCTGCCGGGCATGTTCGGCATAAGCATCCAGCCCGGCATATTTGAGTCCGGCATCGGCAAGGGAAGAACCGTGGATCTCGACATCTCCGGGGATGAAATGGATGCCCTTGTAGGTGCCGGCAGAATATTGTTCGGCGCAATCAGCGGTGCCATGCCGGGATCCCAGATCCGTCCTGTTCCATCATTGGAAATCTCCTATCCGGAAAGCCGGGTAAAAGCAAACAAGCTGACACTGGCTGCCAATGGACTTACGGAGCAGGATCTCGGGGTTTACGTGGATGTTCTCATGACCGGCAGAAAGGTGGACGAATACGGTCCCGAGGGAAAAGACAGGATCGATCTTGTCATCCGGGGGGAGGAATCTGAATTCAAGACCCCTGAGGATATACTTAACACATCCATAGTCAACAACATAGGTCAGATGGTACGCATAGGAGATGTAGCATCCATTGAATACAAGAGCGGCATGACTCAAATTGACCGGTTAGAAAAAAAAAGGAACATCAGGCTTGAGATCACCCCGCCGGAATCCATTGCCCTGATGACGGCCATAGAAACAATTCAAAAAACAGCAGACGGGCTGGTTCAGTCCGGCAAGATCAAAAACGTGGAAATTAACCTCGGGGGCAATGCAGACAAGCTTGAAGAAACCTTTAACGCACTGAAATGGAACCTTTTGCTTGCCCTGGTAATCACCTATCTTCTCATGGCTTCACTGTTTGAAAACTTTCTTTATCCCTTTATTATCATGTTCAGCGTTCCCTTAGCAGCCGCAGGCGGACTTGGAGGGTTAAAGCTGGTGAATACCTTTATTGCCTCCCAGCCCATGGATGTGCTGACGATGCTGGGATTTATAATTCTTGTGGGCACCGTTGTGAACAATGCCATATTGATCGTACATCAGTCTCTAAACAATATACGGTATAATAACATGCAGGGCCTCGAAGCCATATCTGAATCGGTACGCACAAGAATCCGCCCTATTTTCATGAGTGCCTGCACAAGCATCTTCGCCCTGATGCCCTTAGTAATCGCAACAGGCTCCGGAAGTGAGCTGTACCGGGGAATCGGCAGCGTTCTACTGGGCGGACTTGCCTTATCAACGGTATTTACGCTGTTTGTAATACCGGCCCTGTTAAGCTTTGTCATAGGGCTTGAGAAAAAAAGAGTGCATATTAAAGACTAATCCAATCTACGGTTTTCCTGGAGGAGCCCATGAAGTCTTTTCCCATCAAATTTACACTGTGCCTGATTTTGTTTTTTGTAATTCATACTTTATCGGAAAATGTGAATGGAGAAACACTAAAAGAGTTACAGATACATGCTTTTGAGCACAGAGATATTATAAAAAAATACCAGAGCGAGCTTGACATCAGCCATGCAAAAGTCAAGGAAAAACAAGGCGAGTTCCTGCCCTCCATTGATATGGCATATACAATAAACCGCCTGAACCACGACACCGTCACAGGAGAGATGAAGGAAAATGACTATTTCAAGACAGAACTTTCCTGGAATACCTTTGCAGGCTTCAAAGATATTTACAACCTGAAAGCCGCTCAAAGCATGAAGAATTACAGCTTTCACATACTTGAATCAACCCGCCAGGACATATGCCTGCATGTTGCTCTGAAATTCCTTGATGTGTATAGGACAATAGAAAACCTCAAAGTTGCAGAAGATGAAACAAGGCTTTACAAGGACAGGCTGCGCCAGATCCAGCTTAAATATAAGGTAGGTATTTTAAAAAAAAGTGACGTCCTGAAAGTAAAGGTAGAACATGATAACGCCCTTCAGACCGAGAGAAGAGCCAGGGCATCTGTTGAGCGCAGCCTGAATTTTCTATCCTTTGAAACAGGCCGTGCACTTACGAGGGAGGCACTTGATTTTTCCATATTCGACAACCTGCCGGTCAGAAGAATTTACCATGAATATGAGGCTCTGCTCCTGAAAAACCGCAGCGAGTTAAATGCCCTCAAGTCCTCATTAAAGGCATCGGATATGGGGGTCAAGGCAGCCAGGGCAGCCTTTTATCCCCAGGCTGATCTATCCCTTTCCTACAGCTCCACCACCAGTGATGATTATTTTATTGATTCCTTTGCCAGCACCGATGATGAGATCAGATTCCAGGCGACCATATCCGTAAATCTGTTCGACGGCATGAAAAAACAATCCAAAATAAGCCAGGCCCTCATGGGCACAAAAGCCATAGGCCACGATATAAAAGAACTTGAAAACGCTCTTAAAACAGAATTGAACAACACGCTTATTGACATCAGTGTTGCCTTTGACAACTTAGAGGTTGCAGCGGCAGGCAAAAGGGAAGCAATTGAAAACCTGCGGGTAACCGACCTTGGTTTTGAACAGGGGATAGGTACATCCTCTGATGTTCTTGATGCCATATATAACTTATCCCGTTCAAAATTCAACGAGATCAACGCCTACACCCAGGTATTTTCCGATGATTTTCAGCTCCAGCGCCTTGTTGAGAATTTTTAGCAGGGGAAAATTCTATATCTACTCTCCATATCTGCCCCATTGATGGATACACAATCTATTTGAAGCGGATATGGAATCCGTCCCTACATTAATTATTCGTTGTGGCTGTCAGCACATGGGTGTTTATCAGGAAATTTATTGACCGCTAAACTTTTCTGATCTGTTCAAATTCAGAAAAGGAATCGGAGATGCTGCATTGGGATCAATAACAAACATGTGATTCCCATTCTGGAGTTCCTTTAAGGCCTTCATGCTCTCAAGTTTGATATATCCTTCAAGGCTGACTGCATCGATAATCTGTCTTTTAGCTTCAGCCTCGGCCCGGGCCTTTACCAGCAATGCCTGAGCATCAATTTTAGCGGCAGCAAGCCTTCCATTGGCTGAAATCAGCATCACCTCTTTTTTCTTGTTGGCCTCTATGATCTCTGCTTTTTTTTCAGCTTCGGCCTGGGCCTCTTTTCGTTCCTGATCCACCTTGAATTTTTTAAGCTCTTCCTTGGCTTTTTCCGCCGCCTGAGCTGCCTCTTTTTTCCGCACCACCGCATTGGTGATGATTTTTGGCAGAACAACGTCCCGGATCAACAGCTTTTCAATTTTGATGCCTTTATCTGCCAGACTTAGAAGAGCAGACAATAGTTCAACCTGAATCCTCTGTTGAACCTCCTGATCATAAAACTTCTCGGCCGTGTCTACGCTTTTACCAAGCTCCCTCATCTGGCTTCTCAAAAGGGGAATCATATGTACATCAATAACCTCCTGGGGGGTGCCTGTCTCTTTTAACATGGAAGGTGCCTTTTCCTTGATCAATCTGTATTGGATGGAGAGCTCAAATTTTGTTAGAAGCTGGTCTCGGCTGGGCACTGCCATGGATTCCTTGTGGGTTTTCTGGCGAGCATCAAACAATGTAATGTCAAGCAGGGGATTGATGAGATGCATACCCTCGGAATAGGTGTCAGACTTGACCTTGCCAAATAGGGTGGCAACCCCCACATGACCGGCAGGAATGGTGGCCAGACAATTAAACGCTATAATAAGAATTACCACACCGGCGATCATAAAAAAGATAATACCTTTTTTAATCTTGCCCCTGGGAGAACTTTTTTCTGACAAATTTTCTTCGTTTAAATACTTTTTGTCCTTTGCCATTTTTCATCTCCTTTTTTTGTCTTGATAACATATTTAATTTCAAAACAGCAGGGCATTCAGCAGATTCGATTTACTCTCTTCCTTATTTGCCCAGCCTGCTCTTTATTTGTCCAGCCTGCTCTTTTTTAAGATAAAAGTCCTTTTCCAATGGCTTTGCGCTTAATGCTGAGTACTTTTGGCCGGGCCCCTCTTTTAAATTTAAAGCCCAGGCCAATACGATAAATTTCAGGGATGTAATAGCGATTATCTTCAGTTGAATCTGAGGTATCCTCATAAACCACACCCAGTTTTTTCAGCTCAACCAATGTAAGGCTGCTGTCATCACCCAGCAAAGATTTTGAAAAGGGTATAACAAGTTCATCCTTACTTTGCAGGGCTTTGGCCCAACTTTCGAATACTTTGGATTCTTGTTTCAGTTCTTTAACCCGATCCGTACTACACCCGTTCATAGCCTTACGTATGGCCGCAGGGGGAAGTAAGCGGTTTTTCCATTGAGTGCGTGTAGCTGTTTCTGATTCTTTTGCAGCCTCTTCCAGAAAACGGACTACATCCCTTGCCTGGAGATATCCCTTAAAGTCGGACAAAGCGCCATATACCCAATTTATGGTATTTGCTTCTTTAGAATTGTCTTTACCCAGCTTGAGCCCCCAAAGCTTTTTTAACTCTTTTTCTAATTGTTGCTGTTGCATGGAAGATGGATCTGAATCATTTTTTTTTTCTAATGCTCCGGATTTTATGGCAAACCAGAAAACCAGCCTTAAAAAAGCCATCCTATCCCATAAAAGTCTATAGCTTTCATATGTTTTTTCAAATTGTCCGCTGTTCTGTCTTTTTGCACTGCCAAGATAATCCTGCCTTAGAAAGATAACCAAACCAATGTTTCGATTTCGAATTTCGCTAAGTCGTGCAGGGATGTCAAGTAAAGCTGAAATGGCATTCTGATGGTTTTTATTAGAATGGATATCTGGAAAAAGATTCTCCAGCCCATCGAAAAGGAGAATGATTGGATTTTCCTCCAGTTTTTCATTAAGCTGCCTGAATGTTATGAGATTATTATTTTTTTCAGATACCGCCCGGATTATCTGCTTTTCCCAGAAAATTTTCCATTCCGATTCAGTATGAATATCATCTCGAAAACACTCCAGACCTGCTTTAAATTCGTTATAATCAAACTGGTTGAACAGGGGTTGATTTTTTTTCAAACGTATGATTACTGAAGAATCTCCTAAAATATCACTTGAACGGAGGATTGGAAAAAAATCAGCATCTATCTCAGTTTTATGAGGCTCAATTCGATCACAAAATTTTTTATAGGTCATAAAACCTGTCATGCGCATGAAGTGAAATGTTTTTCCAGATCCTTTCGTGCCTAATGATACAACTAAAGGCAGGGCTCTGAAATATTGTCTCGGGAATTCTTTGAAAAAATTCGTTTTTAAAAAATCTTCAGTTTGAGTATTTTCTGCAAAAACATATTCTGAGCAGAAATTTTTTAATTTTTTAACTGGAGCAAGGCGTTCTTCCCCATTTATAATAGCCTCTTTCTCAATCTCTTCAGGTTCTTCAAGCCCTTGGAAATAATCTTTAAAAACATCAATTAAAGAACCGGCATTATTCCAAACATCCTCCCATGATCTAATATTGAGCAGCTCTGTTTTAAAGGGTGTCAGCCAGATTGAAATGGGTTCTGAAAGTAATTCATCATCAAAATTCGATCCAGATTCATCTTCATTTTCAAATATTGTATTGTCAAGCCGGGTTTTAGCTTTTATCATCCGATTTTCATCCTGATCTGGCGGCACCATGGAGATGATGATTTCCGGCAGCATTTTTCGCTGTACTTTAGAACCTGTTTTGTTTAATTTGACCATTTCCCTTAATACCAGTTCAGTTCCATAAAGGGACTGTTCCGACAGGGTTGTCACCAGAAATCGGTCAATATAGGGATCAAGTAGAAAAGGAGCACTTAGTTCGCTGATTCCCGCTCTTAAATCAATGAAAATATAGTCTGCATTGATCTGTGTGGCCAGCTTATCAATGCTTTTCCTCAATTTCCAAGGATTATCATCCTGTGAAAGGTGCTCCGGCCTTACATTTATCTGGAACAGGTCTAACGGACTACTGAAAGCAGGCATAACATATATTTTTAACTCATCAATGACGTTTTCAAACCGCTGGATCTCCTGGGCAAAATATTGGATTACTTCATCTGTTGTATACCCAGTTTCAGGATCTGAATATTGTATGGTATCTAAAAATTGAGTAAAACCGACATGAGGCGCTCCCCCGATTCTGTTTTTTTCCCAGAAGGTAATCCCCGGGGCTTCCAGATCCGCGTCAATAACCAATACTTTTTTCTGGATTCCCTTTTCCTTAATGACTTCATTGAGGGATTTGATCATTGCGGCCAAGTGAAGGGTTCTTCCCACACCGCCTTTAAAGGAATGAAATGCAATTATTTTATGTTTAGGTTCAGGAACTTTGGATAACGCATCATCGGAAAGAAAAATTTTTGAAAAATAGAGATGATCAAATCTTGGCCTTTCATGAATTCCTATATGATCTGCAATACCTATTTCAATTGTTATATCAAGTGACGAATGGCCAATATCCAGATATATTTTATTTTTTTCAGGTTGATATGTGTCCGGATTTGGGAACCATTCTTTAAATGCCTTTTGTATTGATTTTCTATTTTCTTCTAATTGCTCAACAATTATTTCATCAGGATAAAAATGAAGATTTTGAATGCCTTGGGGTAATGTTCTAAAATTATCGGTCTCTTTTCTAATTTTATTTTTTACATCCAGCCAACTTAAAAATTTCATAGAACTAACTCCTCCTGTAACCAGGAATCTATTTTTGTCAATTTGCTTTCAAGGCTGCTTTTGTCATCTTGTATATGCAATGTGCCCCCATATCTCAAAGCCTGATGCAAATTTATCAGCGCTACTGTCTCATTAACTTTGGAACGGGTTCGGAACTGAAAATTTTCAGGAAGGCGGTAGGGAGAATGAAGCTGAATTAAAAGCGATTTAAGATTATGGCTCAGGTTTCTTCTACCCTCATTTTTCAAGAGTTTAAATGTATCTTTTATGTTTTTGCGTTTAAGCAACAGAGCTTTCATCCCGCACTCAACAGCATATATGAACAACAATAATTTCGCATTAGAACCTGAACTGTTTTTTTGGCACTCCTGTTTAAGATGCCTGTATGATTTATCCAGGTTTTTCTGGCTGACGTGAATCATAATTTTTTCCTGATTATAATGGTATTTTTTGTATATACTCGTAAATTATAACCGATCCTTTTTCATACAACATGCGCCGTCTTAAAAATTCGATAGTGGTAACATGTTAACTGATGGCATTCAAAACTTGGCGATATTTTATTGATAACGCACTATTATTAATACAAAATTAGGTTACACTGGATTGCATTTTCAGATACATCAGTCAACATATAACCATTACCAAAAATAGTTAACACTTTTCTAAAAATTCTGAACCATGATTAAAGGATTTAAGGATGAACATGATTAAAAATCAAGATAATCCAATAATCAAGAAAATCATGGTTCAAAAAAAGTGTAAACCGATAAATGAAAGATGCCAATAAATTTAACAAAAATACGGAAGGGGAACAAAATATCAGGATAAAATTTAAACCCCAGGATAAACCGTACTATCATAATAAAATTTATTCAAGTTCAATATCTGCAAAAGTTTGGTAGTCCATAAGCGGTAGTGGTGGAGCTTGTATCGAGTCTTAGAAATAACGGGTATGATACTGTCAAACCACTATATATTCAGCGTTATCCGGAAACAAATATTCTTGACATTATTTCAAACATCTTGTAATAACTTATAAGTTACATTGGGTGCTATAGGCTTAATAGGGAATCTCGTTAAAAACGGGAACGGACCCGCCGCTGTGATCGGGGACAAAAACTGCATTTATGCCACTGTCTAATGGGCTTTCAGATATTTATTGAAGCTTGATGGGAAGGCGCGGTGATTAGAATGATCCGAAAGTCAGAAGACCTGCCTGATGAGTTTATGCCTGCATGGGAGTGTCAAGGCATGAAGATACTGTAGATTAAAAGGGGAAATCTCCAGATCGATTTTTTCGACAATCGGGGGGGATTTTCCCTTTTTTATTTTTTTTTGCTGCAATCTTCAAAGCTGCTCCCTTTGAAGGCAAACAGCTTTTTGAGGGTAAGCTTTTTAAGGGTTGTTTTTATGATATTAAAGAAAGGATTTCATAAGGGTTTACCGATTTGTTTCAGCTCTATTTTCCGCCGGATACTCTCCATTTCAGTTCTTATGATATTTTTAACCTTTGATGTATCGGCAGACGATAATGCTGCCCAGACCGGCATGATAACCATGGATACAATGGTTGTCACAAGCAAAACTTTAAAGGATCAATTCCAGACAGGAGATGTGGATTTAAACCAGACTACAGCCTTTTACACCGTGATAGAACAGGATGAGTTCGAGGGGAAGATGATAAATCTTGCCCAGGTCATTGAAAAGGAAGCAGGGATTCAAGTAAGGCAGTCGGGTGGTATTGGAAGTTTCTCAAGCGTGTCTCTTAGGGGCTCCACCAGCGAGCAGGTAATGATTTACTTAGACGGTGTTCTCTTGAACGATGCATCAGGCGGAGGTGTGGATCTGAGTAATATTTCCCTTTCTGATGTGGCCTCCATTGAAATTTACAAGGGCACAGCCCCAATCCAGTTTGGAACCCCCTCCATAGGCGGTGTTATCAACATTAAAACCATTAGAAATAAGGATGGTTTGAGCGGAAATATATCTTCAGGTTATGGTTCTTTTAATACCTGGCAGTCATCGGCCATGATCAACCGGAAAAAAGGCAGATGGGGATATCTGATGTCTGCCGAGTATCTGGACAGTGACAATGATTTTGAATTCAATAACACCAATGGAACCCTGTGGAATAAAGATGATGACGATTTGGAAGACCGGGAAAATGCCGGAATTGAACAATTGAACATTCTTGCTAAAGCAGAATATGATATAAACGCGGCATCCAGATTGTCCCTTGTTAATCAATGGTTTGAAAAAGATCAGGGGCTTGCTGCCTGGAACAATAACCCTGAAAATGAAGCAAACCTCGATACCCGGCGGAACATAACCACATTAAAGCTCACACTTGACGACATCTCTCCCCTTCACCTTAATACCGCCTTTCTTTTGGATGGAAGCTGGATGGAGGAGGAATATAATGATTTACAGGGAATGCTTGGGCTTGGGCGCCAGCATACTAAAAATATAACCAGAAAATATGGGTTTAACAGTTTTGCAGAATGGCTAACTGATACCAATACCCTCACTGCCACGGCAGACATCAGGCATGAGAAATACGAACCGGAGGATTTAACTGATCAAAATCTTCCCCTTAACAGCAGCCGCACGCTGGTCAGCCTGGGAATTGAAGAAACCATGCTCCTCATGAGGGGCAAATTGAGCATAACCCCTTCCATAAGATTCATCCATATAGACAACAAGCTTAAAAGCGAAACTTCACCTTACGGGACACTCCTTGATGAGATCAATAATGATGAAGATCATTGGAATCCCCAGATCGGCATCAGGTATCAGGCACTTTCCTGGCTGACAATGAAAACCAACCTCAATCAATATGTGAGGGAGCCCTCTTTTTTCGAGTTGTTCGGGGACAGGGGATTTTTCATGGGCAACGTGGACCTCAAGGCCGAGGAAGGCGTTAACTGGGATGCCGGGGCAGAAGCTTCATGGGACTTTCCGGATATTCCCGTTCAAAGCCTTTCATTAAATCTCATATATTTTCAAAGCAATGTGGATAACCTTATTACAAGGGTCTATGATGCCCGTGGAATCGGAAAGGCAGACAATATATCCAGTTCCCGTATTTCCGGTGTAGAGGCAGGCTTTAACATGCATCTGTTTGACTATTTTACTCTGTCCGGCAGCATGACACTCCAGGATACGGAAAACAAAAGCGATATAGCCGCCTTTGACGGCGGGAAACTGCCGGGGCGTTATGAGGCTTCCTATATGGGAAAATTAGAGGCCCAGAGGTGGGGAGGAAAGATTTTCCTGGAATACCTTGCCGATAACGGCATGTATTACGATACTGCAAACCTTCTGAAAGCAGAGGACAAAGAAGAGATAAACATCGGTTTCTCATACCTGGTCAATGGAAACTTACGCTTCACAGCCGGGGTCAATAATATACAGGATAATTATTATGAGGATTTTTACCGCTACCCCATGCCGGGCAGATCTTTTTCCGCGTCAATTAAATATATGTTTTAATACTAATTTGTTAAATTATAACTTTGGGTCTGTTTTTGTAGGGGTAGCCCCCTGTGGCTACCCTGTCCACTGGGCAACCACAGGGGGTTGACCAATTATAGGAATTAATTCTAATTACGGACAGTTTCATATATTAGAAACAATCCCCACCATTATTTTATTATCATAATGATAGACCATTAAAAATGGGCACCCTTCATTTGCCGGTTTACACTTTCTGAATCAAGCTTTACATTTTTGGGGATTCAGTTTTAAAAAAGTGTAAACTACTTTTGAGGTGATATGAAAGATGCCTAAAAATGATTAACATTTACAGCAAAAGGAGTTTACACATGGCACATGGCAGATTACAAAATAGGCTGGCAGGAGCATTCCTCACCGCACTTGCCATCATAATTTTCGGAGCCTTAAACCCGGCTTCATCCCAGGCTGAACAAAAGGCCGTCTGCGTCAATGCAGCTGCGGATTACAGCAGCGGAGCTTTTTCGGTTGTTTCCGTTGACCCCGTGGGAGGGCCAAGGGAGGTACAAAACGACATTAACCCCACCATTTCAGACATCAGCGTAAGTGCCTACGGCCCATATTTTTATATCATTGAACGGATGACCGGGCAAAACATAACCAAGTATGACATCAACAATCCTTCGACACCCATATGGCAGTATTCTGTTATGGATGAAGCAGATACCGTATCATCGGCAAATCCACATTCCATTGTCTTTGCAAGCCCGACCAAGGCCTATGTTCTTCGCCACAACACCTCTGTGGCATGGATAATAAACCCGGAAGCAAAACAGGAAGCTGATTTTAAAATCGGCACACTTAACCTCAGCGCCTATGACGACCAGGATGACATGGGCCCGGAAATGACCACCGGCGTCATTGTCGGGAACAAACTGTTCATTGTAATGCAGCGGCTTAACCAGGATGATAACTGGGTGCCCAATGAAACCTATGTGGCGGTGTTTGACACCACCACGGATCAGGAGATAACAACCGGGATGCACGCCACCCTCAAGGGTATTCCGCTTCCGGTGAAAAATCCTTCTGCCATTTGCTATGAACCAGTATCAAAAATGATCTATGTCCAGGGCCAGGGAAGGCTTGAAAGTTCCTGGAGCGGAACTCCGGCAGAGTACAGCGGAGGTATTGCATCCATAAACCCGGACACATATGCAGCTGCCCTTGTCCTTGATGACGGAGACGAAAACAGCCACCCCTATGGAAACATATCGGGCATGACGATTTTATCTGCCCAAAAGGGATATTTTGTGAGCTATGCGGGCTGGGGAGATAATACTTTGTATGAATTCAACCCTTCCACCGGAGCTGTTGCCGGGGTGGTCCATGAGTGGCTGCAGCACAAAAATATTGCCGGCATGGAAGCTGGTTCAGGAATTGATGAAAACGGGCTTTTATGGGTTACCAACATTACCGATGCTGAGATTGTCATTATTGACCCAAGGGACAACTCCATGGACGAGACCTTCAGCACCAACTTGAACCCCCAGAAGATCGTTTTTCTTTCAGATGAAATCCTCCAGGCCGAGGTTAATGGAAACGATCTTATACTGAACTGGTTCTTCCGGGATGATATATCAAATTACACGCTTTTATATGCTTTCCCCCCATTAACCGGGGAAACTGAAATATTTTCTATGGATTTTTCAGATATGACTCAGTTATCCCTGCCCGGGCTTTCTGGTGGTTTTTCCTGCCTTGCGGCAATCCAGGCAACAAAAACCGATGGAAGTGTTTTGTTATCAAACATGGCAACCATTAATATTCCATAAAATATATACTGCTCCAACTTTGGTTTTTCCATAAAATTTGACAAATACTCAGAACATAATTTCAAACATCTTGTTTTTTGGATGCAAAGCAAGTTGTGTTCCAAGAAAAACCTAAATTGGAATACTATAGTAAAAAATATTCGCTGACTGCTTAACTTCAACGAAGCATGAAATGTAGGGCCACCGTGTAGAGACAAGGCATACCTTGTCTCTACCGTTTAACAATACACTTCACTAAAGGCGAACGACATTTTCTGGATTAATTCAGATGTGTTGTGAGTCTTTAGAATCAAGTGCTTAATACGTTCTGAGGAACAAAATGAAAAAACTAAAAAATTCAATAATAATGCCTGCATTTTTCTTTATCATTGTGATGTCCATTGCCGTTTATGCAGGTGCGGTTAGTGAAATAACAGATACAGAGGGCAGAACAGCCAGGTTTGCTTCTGTTCCAGGAAGGGTGGTATCCATTGTTCCCTCAACCACGGAAATTATCTGCAGTCTTGGTGCTTCCGATTCCCTTAAAGGGGTGACCTATCACGGTGTGCTGCCCCGTGAAAAATATGGAAAAACTCTGGTAGGTGGATTTTCATCCCCTTCGATTGAGAATATACTCGCATTAAACCCGGATCTGGTCTTTGTCTCGAAATTTCAGGAAAAAACAATTGATGAGCTTGCAAAAAAAGGCATTAAATACTTTTACATGGACACCCCCTCATTTGATCAGGGCATGAAAAATATTGAAATTATTGGGGACATCTTTAATAAAAAATCCCAGGCTGGCGCCCTGTTAAAAAAGATACAGGATGAGCTTGACATTATCCGTAAAAAAACGAGCAAAATTCCTGAGAGTAAAAGAAAAAGGGTCTTCCGCCTCATGGGAAGGGATAAGATCATGACACCGGCAAAGGGAGCCTTTTTAAACGATCTGGTGAAATTTGCCGGGGGAATCCCCATGGAGCCCCAGGGAAAAGGCATTGTTACCGAGGTTTCCCTTGATCAATGGAAGGAATTTAATCCCCAGGTAATATTCGGCTGTGGTGAGGATCGAAGGGCGGCAGAAAAATTCTTTGGAAAGCCCGGCTGGAAAGACGTTGATGCCGTAAAAAACAACCGGATATACTATTTTCCATGTGAGCTTACCTGCCGGGCGTCTTCCCACGCGGGATATTTTGTACAATGGTTATCTTCTTATATTTATGAAGATGAGTTCTTCAAGCCGTCAAGCCAGATTCTCCCAGATGAAATTATAAAAAATGACAAGCTCTCCATTGACCTTGGAATTGTAAAAGATACCAGAAAAATCATGAGCCGGATCGGGGATTTCCAACACAAAACCCTTGTAATTGACTTTAATGCCCCCCAGAATATTCTCTCCACCCTGGAAGGATTCCGGGAAGATGTATCAAGTGTGGCCAACCATTACCTGCCTCCACCTTCCTGGAGCATGCCCCATTCATCAGATATTCAGGCGGTGAACAAAAGGATTTTAAAGACCATTAACAGGACATCTGAAAACACGGCCATGTTAATGACAGGCGCGGACATGGATAACCTGGCCATAACAAAAAAAAATTACAAGGACATGGAGGTCTATGCCGCTGTGACGGCAGGGGTTTTATCCAATGCCCAGAGGATGTCCCGGTCAAGGGGCCTTTTTTATGAGCCCGGCACCATCAACATCATCCTAATTACCAATACGGCCTTGAGCAAACGTGCCATGACACGGGCCATAATCACTGCCACCGAGGCCAAAAGCGCGGCCCTTGCAGATCTGGATATTAGGAGCACCTTTAACCCCCTTTTGTATCAGGCCACAGGAACGGGCACGGACAATATCATCATCGTTCAGGGACAGGGGACTTTAATTAACGGAGCGGGCGGCCATACAAAAATGGGAGAGCTGATTGCAGGCGCGGTATATGACGGAGTCAAGGAGGCAGTCTTTCTGCAAAACGGGCTTACTCAGGACCGCCATGTGTTTCAGCGGCTCAAGGAACGGGGGATCACAATCCATGACCTTGCGGGGACATCCAGTTGCCAATGCAATAAGATACTAAAGAACACCATGGCTGCCGAACTGGAGCATCTGCTGATTGAGCCGGAATATGCCTCCATAGTTGAGACGGCATTTGCTCTTACCGATGCCCAGGGCCTGATAGGTGCCAAGTGTAAAGCCCCCGCATCGGATATAATAAATAAAGAGGTACTGAAAGATAAAAAGGTTCTGGAAGATAAAGAGAGGCGGGAAGATAAAGAGGGGCTGAAAAACTTTGAAGACCCAGGTCTTTTTGAAGGGATGTGCATCAGAATTGCGGAAAAAATTGCCGGAAAAGAGCTTGACTCCATCAAAGAGTTTTCCTCAACAAAAAGTCTGCCAGGCCCCCTTGCAGCGGCCTTCAACTCTATCATGACCGGCATAGAGGAGTTTTATGATTTCCCGCAAGATACAACAGAGCCCCCGCCATCCAAAGAAACAGATCCGGCTGAGGCGCTTACCCCCCCTGACACGAAAAAACAAACCAGTGCCGGGAATAATACATTATTAAACGATCCTTTCCCCAAACGCATCATATCCCTTGGACCGGTTTTGACAAAGACCATTTATCTGCTGGGGGCAGGAGACCGTCTTATAGCTGATACAACATATTGTGAAGACCTCGACCCATTAAAACCAAAGGAAAAAATCGGCTCCCTTACTCAGATTAATGTGGAAAAAATCATCAGCCTTAAACCTGATCTGGTACTTGCAAGCCAGTTTACAAAGGAAAAACAGCTAAAAGTTCTGGATCAGTTCAATATCAGGACAATCCAGTTTAAAAATCCGGAAAATTTTGAAAAAATATGCTCAAACACCATCTATCTGGGACAGTTGACAGGCAGGGAAAACAAGGCAAGACAGATTGTCGCAAAAGCAGCCGGTGATGTCCTGAGTGTCCAGCATCTTACCAAAGATTTATCGCCTAAAAGGGTTTTTATACAGATCGGCATAAAGCCCATTCATACATCCAATGAAAATACCTTTGTAAACGAGTTTATAAAACGATCAGGAGGCATTAATATTGCCGGAAAAGAAGAATCAGGAATCTACAGCCGGGAAAAGGTGGTCAAGGAAAACCCCGATGTTATTCTCATCTCCACAATGGGCTCCAGCAAATCCGCGGGTGCCAAGGAAAAGGCCCAGTGGATGGCCTTCAACTCCATGACTGCTGTTCAAAACCATGCCATTCACCTGCTGGATTCAGAGGTCATTTGCAGCCCAACCCCGCTTGTATTTGCCAGGAGCCTGAAAGACATAGCCCTTCTGCTTCATCCGGAACTCAGCAGCAAGCTTTGGGCATCCAGATAGCATCAAATAAGTACCTAAGCAAAAACATCATAAGTTTTTATGATCTAACCTTCTAATATCTAATGAGAATCTAATTCAAAAATATAGAATCAATTATTATAGGGTAGCTAAAGCAAGTTCAGGGATCTTTCAGAATACCTAAAAAGCAGTTTGTGCTTTTTTGAGGTGAGCCCAAAACATCAGGAGTTTTTTTAGAAAATGCAAACCGGCAGATAAAGGATGCCCAAGTTCAGAAGAATCAGCCCCCCGGAAATGAACCCATGACGCAAACAAAAATAAAATACTGGCTATTTATCATATTACTTTTATCGGCTCTTCTTGCCCTTACGGTAATTATTGCCCTGTGCACAGGCAGTGCAGGCATAGATGTAAAAAAAATACCATCCATAATATTACACGGAAAGGATACGACGGATTATAATATACTCTTTAAAATCAGAATGCCGAGAATCATCCTGGGGATTGCCGTGGGCGGCGCATTGAGCCTTGCCGGAGCCATTCTTCAGGGTATTTTCAGAAATCCCCTTGTGGAGCCGTATACCCTGGGCATATCAGGCGGCGCATCCCTTGGGGTATGCCTTAACATCATGTTTAAATGGCATCTCATCCTGGGCATCATTGCCTATCCCCTCTCGGGGTTCCTGGGGGCAAGCGCGGTGATCTCCCTCGTTTACCTGATCAGCATCAAGACCGGGATCATCAAGACCGATACAATGCTGCTGACCGGAGTCATGATAAGCTTTGTCTCATCTTCCCTTGTTATGCTCCTCATGGCCGTTTCAAGAAGTGATGAACTCCAGACCATAGTATTCTGGATCATGGGCTCCCTTGATGAGACCAACCTTACCCTGATCAAGGTCTCCTGCATGGGAACATTTACAGGACTTGTCATATCGCTTTTTTTCTGCCTTGATCTCAACGCGCTTTCCCTGGGTGAGGAAGAGGCCATAAATCTTGGGATCAACATAGAACGATCAAAAAAGGTACTCTTCGTGACAGCCTCCATACTTACGGGAATAAGCGTATCAGTGGGCGGAATCATAATGTTTGCAGGACTTATCGTCCCCCATTTCATCCGCATGACCGTGGGGGCAGACCATAGAATCCTTCTTCCCGGTTCATTCCTTGCCGGTGCCTCTTTTCTGACCCTTTGCGATGTAATCGCCCGTACCATCATCTCCCCCCTGGAGCTTCCCGTAGGGGTGATAACCGGCATTATAGGCGGTGTTGTCTTTATTTACGTACTCACCAGAAAGAGGTCTCCGGCATGAATTTACATATTAACCAAGAAGATGTCTCTGGCATGAATCCAGCAGCCATGAACCAGAGCGCAATGAAATCAGACAGAGAAACTATTTTAAAGGCTGATCATCTTTTTTGCGGATACGGTAAAAAGGGCGGTAATTGTGTGCTGAAAGATATCGGCTTCGAGGTTTTTAAAGGCGAGATTATAAGTATAATCGGACCCAACGGATCGGGAAAAACCACCCTGCTTAAAACAATCTGCGGTATCTTAAAACCTGAAAAAGGAGAAATCTTTCTTAAGGGACGGGAGATTAAAAAAATTTCAAGGCAGATTCTTGCAAGAACCATTGCAAGGGTTTCCCAGACCATTGATATGCCCCGCATGAGTGTTGGCGACTATATTTTAATGGGGCGCCTTCCCTACTTTAAACGCTATCAGTTCTTTGAAACAAGCAACGACCTGGGCCTTGTGGAAGAAACCTTGAATTTTCTCAACATAGGCCTCCTGAAAAACAAATACATGGACGAAATCAGCGGCGGCGAAAGGCAGCTTGCATCCGTTGCAAGGGCCCTGGTTCAGGAACCCGAACTCCTTCTGTTAGACGAGCCCACATCCCACCTTGACATCACCCACCAGGCCATAATCCTGGATCAGATTAAAAGCCTGAACAAAAAGCTGGGCCTTACGGTCATCATGGTCATCCATGATCTCAATCTGGCCGGCGAATATTCAGACCGGCTTATCCTTCTCAATGGAAAACAGGGAAAAATTCATCAATCAGGGCCGCCGGAAAAGGTAATAACCCAAGAGTGCATTAAAACCGTTTACGGAACAAGAGTCATCGTCAGAAAACACCCGGAATCCGGCAGACCCTTTATTCTCTTATCCAGTAAAAAGCATCACTTTTGAATAATAACCTCATAAAATCTGGCTAACTCCTGCAAAAAAGTCTTTCTTGCTTCCCCTGCATTTTGAGGACAACAAAGTAGAATTACGAACTGTTCGAATGTGAACACTCCGTGTATCGCCAGCGTACATATCCTTTTCCTCGTTATTTCTCTGTTCTCCTTATACCCAGGTCAACCGCATTATAAAAGATACCAAAGAAACCTTATAAAATATAATGACTTTAAATACCAACATAAAGGTTAAATTTTTTGGTTGTTGCCCTCTTTTTCTTTTCTTCATCCTCTTCTTTTTGCCCTTCAGGATTAGCTCTTATGATGGGCATCAATAGTGAACGTTTGACACTGAGTGGCCATGCAATAAAATTTTCTTGATTTTCTTTGAGCAACATGGTTATAGGTATATGTTTCTATTTTTTTACTATTGTGCTTTGTTTTAATAGTTCACAGACCCCTGAAACCGGACAATGGATATACGGATACCAATAAATTTTTGACAAAAAACATTTCTTGATGCCATCTTTTATCAGCCTTCAAAAGGAGTTTACACATTTCCAAGCAAATCTCCACAAAATGGAGAGAGGTAGCTTGAAAGTGTAAGGTTGAAATGAAGGATGCCGTCTTGATGATTATTTTTCGACAACCGAATCTGCTTCTCAAGCAAAAACATGGAGGATTATTTTGAAAAGACCCACTTCCATAATTTTAAACGCTCTTTGCATTTTGACTCTGCTCATGGGAATTCCATCTGAAAGCCTTGCCAATTGGTACTCGACCTCAAACAATGGATGCTTGGTGTGGTATAAAGTGCCTGCTGAAGATAATCCCGATCAACTATTTACAGTGAATGACATCACATGGTGCGGTGAATGCTTTTACGGATTTGCACAAGGAGCCGGAGTTTTGACTGCCAACTGTACAATCGACATAGACGGCGAAAATTATACCTATGACAACTCTTATAAGACATTTATGTCTAACGGTAAAATGAGTGATTCCACTGTCGTGGATCAATATATTGAAGGCCTTGGTCGGAGCATCAGAGAAGAAGTTAAATATAAAAATGGAACTCGCAATGGATTGGGGGTGAGGATTACCACCCAAGATGAAACTCAATGGCATTATCAGGGAGGATGGAAAGATGGGGTACGAAGTGGATTAGGGGTATGGTGGGCCATCGGGGGGGATAGCGATGGAAACCGATATGAAGGGGAATTTAAAAAAGATTTGGCTGATGGTTTAGGTGTCTACATCTATGGTGGCAATGATGAACAGCGATATGAAGGCCAATGGGAAAATGACGCTAGAAGCGGTTTGGGGGTTATTCACAAACCGGAAGCCCAAAGATGGGAAGGAGAATCGGTAAATGGTCAATTTATAGGTTTAGGACGGTACTATGTCCAAAGCGATCTCAGATATTCAGGTGAATTTGAGGGTCCCCCCGATGGTGTGGGGGTTGTTGAGCACAACGGGAATCATTATGAGGGCGAAGTGACAAGTGTCGGTTACAATGGCTATGGTGTGATGTATTACTCTGATGGAGGCATAAGCAAAGGACAATGGAGCGAGAATACACTGATAGATACCAGTGACGCATCCATCACTTTGGCGGAAGAAAAAGCAAATGAGGCCGTCACTATGGCAGCTGAGGCTCAAAACGTAGCCGATGCTGCCGTTGAAGCTGCCACCTCTGCTACTGCCATTGCCATCGAGGCCAAAGCCAAAGCCGAAGAGAGCTTGGCGGTAGCTGCCCTGGCAAGAGAGCAAGCCACTATTTCCCAAGAAACATGCACTCAATTGACGGACGCTTTGAGCAGCATATTTGAAATATTTGTCAGCAACATCCCCGGAAATATTTCATTGGGTATTCGGGCACCTCAAAATACAGAAGAAGTCCATTTATATCTGGAGCTGACTCAACTTCCTTATGAGTATGGCTGGAACGACCAATCTCCAAGTTTATATTATGCCATGGAGAGCAATAGCTTCACCTTTACAAAAACGCCGATTCTTTCCAGTCCATATCCTGTAAACCTTTATAACTTTGATACCTTTTTTGTTTTTCCCCTCGCAATTGGAGAAATTGAGCTGGCCAAAGGGTTCTATAAATTTAAAGCGTACCTGACCGGTGAAAATGGGGAAGTCTTATACGGTCCCAGTGAAGTGGTGTTTAATAACGATTGTGTTGACAACACCTGCAATGATTTTTTGAAAAACTGTGAGTTCAGCCAAGAATTCCGTGAAACATTTTCTGATTGCATCATTAATGTTGATTAGTTTTTTTAGCTTTTAAAAGGGAACATCATGATAAACCATAAACAAAAATGTCGATATTCTTTTATAAATTCGTTATTATTTAGTTTCATTATTTCTTTAACATTACTTAACATTTGCGGCACAGCATCGGCAGAGTGCCTCACTGTTCCAGAGCAGCTGACGGTCATTGACAAAACAGAGAATGCAACCGAAGCTCCGATGGTTTTCGATAATGAGACGTTCACTCTTGATTTTCCATCGTACTGTACCCCAGTCGATATTTATGTTGCGATCTTCAGCCCCACCAACAAACTTATCTTTGTCGATGCATTTGGAGGGTTGACACTTGATTTTGTCCCTTATGCCGTCGGAACAACATCGGCCATCAATACTGCTTTTCCAATTGGTAACACCCCCCTTGCATCGGAGATTACCGGAGAGTGTCCACTATACTGGCTTGTTTCCCCAACAAATGGGGGGGATCTTCTCCAGAGCTTGAATGAAGCGGTTTATGATTTGGGAATCAGTGCGTTATTTAGAATGGAAGAGATACCACGTCCCGATATTGTCCTTGCCATCCCAACCGATGTCAATAAGCTCACCATTGCTTGGCTTCCCATCGATGATGTTGAAAAATATGACATCCATATGTCAACGTCGGAAAAATATATACCGGATGACAACACGCTTTACAAAACAGTACCAAATAAAACCCAAATTGAGATAACCGATCTTGAGACAGCAACGACGTACTACTTCACTGTGCTGGCACATACCCATTCCGGTGAAATCATTCCCGGCAAAAATTTTGTGGCCGCAACCACTTTTTCTTCTCCATCGGTTCTAAACGCGAACAATACAGTGAACACGTCAGATACACTGAACCTGGGTGATCACTCTGTGAATGGAGATCAGCTAACTTACAGTAAATCCCAAAATGTCACGATTCCAGAGATAGATAGTATTATTGTCAGCCAAAACAACAAGGGAGAGGGGGTATTGCGCCGAGTCGACGACGTCAGCACAACCTCTTCTCAAATTATTCTTCAAACAAGTCCGGCATCCCTTTCCGATGTATTTGAGCAAGGCAGTATATCGTCCAAGCTGACACTGTTCGATGTCGATGCGGTTACACGATCAAAACCCGCACAATCAAAATTAAAGGCAAAACAGATCTGGAACGATAAAAATGAACGCGTCAGCACCCTGAGCTGGGATGACAATTTACTTGCTGCTAAGCAAATCGATTACATTCACGATGATGATAAACTCTTAATTCAACCTGCCGAAGAGCCGGGTCGTTACGATATCAAACTACGATCCCCTAAATCCGTTTCAGAAAGTGTATCTTTGTCGGCATCAGTCAGTTTTGTCCCGGAAATTACCACAGAACTGGCATGGTCGGGGGGATTATTCAGCACCACTCTTGAGCGGGCAAAATTAGTCGCCAGTGGAACGTTGAGCTTCGATGCCAACGCCGCATATAATTTCAGTGCAGAGGCAAATTATGAGCCGGAAGATAGAGAATTGTTCTCAAGAACCTTTCCTGTCCGATATTTTATCGGTGGAGTACCTGTACTGCAGACGATTACGTTGACCGTAAAAGCGCAAATATCCGCTCACGCTTTAGCAGAAATTTCAGCATCCGCCCATGCCAATGTTTCGGAACAAGTTGCAATAGGGGTTGAATATAATCGCTGGACAGGTGAATGGATTCCCATAGCTTTTCATAGGGAGTCTCAATCATTGGAGACGGATATCAGTATCAACGGCAGCGTCGATGCATTGGTCAAATTGATTCCGGAGATCGAAGTTCAATTTTATTCCACTGTTGTCGGTTCCATGACAGTAGAGCCCTTTCTAAAAGCGGAGTTGAAAGCAGAAGATATTACAAATGAACCCGCGATTGTTGCTGCATTGAATCCAAGATTAATTCATCCGACGCAATTTGATGTCAAAATGGGGTTGGATAGCTATATGAGTGCATCGTTGACAATCATAGAAGACGAATACGACTACACATTTTTTACAAACTTACAACTATTACATTTTGATGGCGTAAAATTGTTCAGCCTTCCACAACTGAATCTCAGTCGCGGAGAGAGTCGTATAACCGAAGAAGAGAATATGGAAGTAGAGTTGATATTGAATGCAACGAACGGGGTCAACAATACATTCGACCCCGCTACTGTGGAGTGGATGGTTATTCCTGAAAATCCCCCACGTAATCCAACGATTACGCAAATGCATTGCAGTCAAACCGAAAATGGTGCGGAATGCTCAGCCCGCATATTGATCGAAGATCAGGACACGTATTATGTTCTTGCATCAGGAAACGGCATTATCGGGGAGGTTGCACGACAATATGCAATTACAAAAATTGTCAGGGGAACATGCGGTGAAGAATTTACGAGTAATGGTGAGTTTTGCGAAAAGTGGAGTCAACACGAAGATGGGGATCATTCATATTGTTTGTCATATGATCGAACAGGCTACACTATGGATGGAATCATGGACCCTTTTAGATATGAGTCCTTCGCAGATACCGAGAATTTGGAATATGAAGAGATCGACGTCCACTATTCTTTGAATGATGAAAACAGCAGTGCCAAAACAATTAGTGTTATTCAGAACTTTTATGACAATGAGGTAGATAGAAATATATGGGTCTGGGTTCATTGGTCGCGTTATGATCGACCCATCGTGTACATACCCGACGCCCCATTGGGCCGAAGCGCAACGCCCCATGAGTATAAAATATACAATGGATATTATATATGGAAAATTTGGTACAGGGGAGGGGGATGGATGAGCCCGGCTTCCGAAACGTTGACAATGGCTTCTATAGAAGATGTATTGGAACGCGGCGTTTATTATAAATCCGAGTACGGTGAATTTGAAAGTGTGGAACACTGGATCGAAAGCCGTGGTTTGATGGGGCAATACATTCAAACGACCCCGCCCTCAAGGTTATTCGATTGCTCATGGTGGAACCACACAGACCCTGAAACCGGGAATTGGGTGTCCGGATGCCGATAATTTTTGGATAATAGACGCGCCTTGATGATTATTTTATCTAATAGTGATTATACCGATTTTGGTTAAGTATTTGATTTTATTGAATGTATCAAAACTCTACTTTCAACAAAATCAATGAGTTATGAAAAATCGATATAATGTCTAATGATTGTATCTGCTTCTCAAGCAAAAACATGGAGGATTATTTTGAAAAGACCCGCTTCGATTATTTTAAACACTCTTTGCACTTTAACTCTGCTCATTGGAATCTCATCTGAAAGCTTTGCCAATTGGTACTCTGCCTCAAACAACGGGTGCCTGGTGTGGTATAGAGTGCCTGCTGATGATAATCCGAATGAAGAATTTACCGTGAATGATATCACATGGTGCGGTGACTGTTTCTACGGATTTGCGCAAGGGGCCGGAGTTTTGACGGCCAACTGTACAGCCGATATAGACGGCGAAAATTATACCTATGACAACTCTTATAAGACATTTATGTCTAACGGTAAAATGAGTGGTTACACTGTCGCAGATCAATATATTGAAGGCCTTGGTCGGAGCATCAGAAAAGAAGTTGAATATAAAAATGGTACCCGCAATGGATTGGGGGTGTCGATTACCATCAAAGAAGAGACAGAATCGCATTATCAGGGAGAATGGAAAGACGGGGTAAGAAGTGGATTAGGTGTTTGGTGGATCATTGGCGGTGAGACCGATGGGTACCGATATGAAGGGGAATTTAAGAAAGATTTGGCTGATGGCTTGGGTGTTTACACCTATGACGTTAATGATGGAGAGCGGTATGAAGGTCAATTTGAAAATGGCACGTTAAACGGTTTTGGGGTTTACTATAACTATTGCAGTGATGACGAAAGATGGATAATGGAGTGGGTAGACGGCTATATTAATGGCTTGGGAAGTTGGTACCGGGGCGACAATAACAAATATGAGGGTAATTGGGGTAACGATGATTACTTTTTGGGAATCATTGACTTCAACGGATCCCATTATGAAGGAGAAAGTACCTCTGGAATGACTTATAATGGCTATGGTGTTTATCAGTATCCTGATGGGAACATAGTCAAAGGAAAATGGAATGAAACTTCACTGATCGATACCAACGAAGAGGCCATCGCTATAGCGGAACAAAAAGCAAATGAGGCCGTCATTGCAGCAGCAGAGGCACAAAGCCTTGTCCCAACTATTATCGAAGTTGCAAACTCCGCCACAGTCATTGCAAACGAAGCAAAAGCAAAAGCCGAGGAAAGTCTGGAGGTAGCTGCCCTGGCAAGAGAGCAAGCCACTATTTCCCAAGAAACATGCACTCAATTGACGGACGCTTTGGGCAGCATATTTGAAATATTTGTCAGCAACATCCCCGGAAATATTTCATTGGGTATTCGGGCACCTCAAAATGCAGAAGAAGCCCATTTATATCTGGAATTGACTCAACTTCCTTATGAGTATGGCTGGAACGACCAATCTCCAAGTTTATATTATACCATGGAGAGCAATAGCTTCACCTTTACAAAAACGCCGATTCTTTCCAGTCCATATCCTGTAAACCTTTATAATTTTGATACCTTTTTTGTTTTCCCCCTCGCAATTGGAGAAATTGAGCTGGCCAAAGGGTTCTATAAATTTAAAGCGTACCTGACCGGTGAAAATGGGGAGGTCTTATACGGTCCCAGTGAAGTGGTGTTTAATAACGATTGTGTTGACAACACCTGTAATGACGTTTTGAAAAACTGTGAGTTCAGCCAAGAATTCCGTGAAACATTTTCTGATTGCATCATTAATGTTGATTAGCTGCGTAGGTTGGGTTGAGGAACGAAACCCAACAACCGGCAATTCCGATTCGGGGTCGGGCCATAGTAATTATCTATAAATACAGAAAAATCATTCATTTGTGGCTTTAAAAATGGGGCAATACTGATTTTTTCCCATGCAAAAATTCAACCTACACAGACCAGACTTCTACAAATGGGAAGGGGAAATCATCGCTCGCAGTGTCGGAGCTTTGGTGAGAACTTTGGCTTTGGTTTTGATAAAGTGATTTAGAGTCGCTATAATAACATGATGAAAGATTGATTTATGGAGTTTCAGAGGTTGATTTATGGTTACCATATCGATGTTTTACGGTGTTGTGGTTTATATGTATTTCATGGACAATAGAAAACACCATATGCCCCATATCCATGTCAAATATCAGGGACAGAACGCAGTATTCTCGATCCCTGATGGAGAACTGATTGAAGGGGAATTGAAAAAGAACAAGATGCGGCTCGTTCAGGCATGGATTGAGATTCATCAAGAAGAGCTGATGGCCAACTGGGATCTTGCCATTGAAGGCCATGAGATATTCAGGATCGATCCGCTGAAGTAGGGAGTGCGTTATGAGCCCAGTCGTAAAAAAAGTGTATCCGAACCCTGATTATACGCTCAAGTTGGTGTTTGAGAATGGAGAAGAACGGATTTTTGATGTCAAACCATACTTGGATAGAGGGGTGTTCCGGAAGCTGAAGGATCTCAAAAAATTTTATTCAGTGAGGATCGGTGAAGATACGATTCAGTGGAGTGGTGGGCAGGACTTGTGCCCGGACACGATCTATCTTGATAGCGTTCCTGTCCTTGATTCGATGATTCGATCTTGATTCGGGTAATGAGTTTCACTATGCTTATGGAAAATCCGCTCGTTTACTTGTTTTATTACCGGAGAGATCGGAATCCATTTCAAAAAAAAGAAAACCCGGTAGTGCGAAAGGATACTCCAGGTGTTTACCTTGCCGTTTCATTATCGGGATACCTTTGACTGTTGGATCATTGCACAATCTTTGGTGGAGTCAATTCCGGTAGTGAGTAGCGACGCCATGTTTGATTCTTATGGTGTGGATCGGATTTGGTAAAAAATTTCACTGTCATTAATGATTAAAAATTGTTTTTAACAATTATAGGTGAGGTCGGTTTAAAATGAAAAATGGGTTTAAAGTGCTAATGGCTTGTGTTGGATTAATTTGTTGGTCCATTTTTGATATTCATGCTGCAACAATCACCGTCACCTATAATTATGACAATCAAGATCGCTTGACCGGTGTGGATTTTGGAGGTAACAGCGCTATTGTCTATGATTATGACGATGCCGGAAACATTCTCTCCGTCTCCAATCAGGGGAGCAGTCTGCCGGAGGTTACCACCGCTGCGGTCACGAATATCTCTACAAACAGCGCTTCATCGGGTGGGGAAGTCACTTCCGACGGTGGCGCTTCTGTGACGGCTCGCGGGGTTTGCTGGAGTACCTCGCAAAATTTTAGGGAACACTAATTTTGAATATAGCTCAGGTATAAAAATACGGTGAGCTATAGCATGATAAGTATCTGGTTGTCTGAAAACATTTGCTAACGCCTCTTTTTGGCCGGCACATAATCCTGTGCCTTCATCGGAAACAATGCGCATAATAACCATTTTTCTCAATGCATTCCCAATGTTTCTTCCAGTCTTTAGCTTTTCGTGTATCAGACAATTCTATTCTTAATATGGCAGAACTAATAGGATCGATAGTTACTAAAACAGGAATGCTTTTTGAAAAAATTTCATCGCTAAGAAAGACAAGAGCTTGAATTTCATCATTTTCTTCTATGATTGTATTAGGTAAAAATGTGCCAATCCTTTTTGTATATTCACTAATAGACCCTGTTGATGCAAGCTCGACATCAAACCGATCCATAATGATAGATGTTGCGCCAATACTACATCGGCCTTCCATTCTTAGCGACAACATGTAGGACAATGGGGGTTTTCTATCTTTTAAGGTTTGTTCAAAATGATTATTTCCAAAAAAGATTTCACCGGTTTCCTGCAATGTTTTTGCCAGAATATAAATGAACGTGCGGGATACCATATATATCGATAAAGCTGTTACTACACCCCATAATTTATGTTTTTGAGCCATAAGTACGGTAAATGCTATCGTCATTCTATCAAACATAGATAAATCATGCCTGCGAATAAAAAGTGGACTATTAAATGTATAATCCTTGTCTGATTCAGATTTCGATGGTAATACTTGGTACATAAAACCTCCTCTGTTTTGTTTTTTTTTGTTCTTAATTGCTTATAACAAAATAGAGAGGTTTTTTATCCAAAAAACGGATTAAAAACAAAATTAATTAAAAAAAATCTCTTTTTTAAATGCTGTTTTTTTTAAAGTGTTAACCGATGAATGAAGGATGCCAAGCCAAATATATTTAAAAAAGCATCAACCTCTTTTTACTCTATAATTATTCCTGCTTATGGCGTTAGCCAATAAAAGCCTGCTTTTCGGTTGCTGTTACCCCTTGTAAAGCATATTTACGACTATATTAAAAGGGATGAAATCCCTTTTATATACAAGTCTTCATAAGGGCTTATTTTTTAAAGCCTTTCAACCTTTGTTTTGGCCGGGTAAAAAATATGCTCCGGCTATGCCTGTTTATATGAAAGTCTCCATAAGGGCCTGTTTTTAAAAAGCTTTCATGGCTCATTGTAGGCAGACCCGAATCAAAAGCCTGGTCGGCCCATTGCCGTTATACCCAACAGTTCAAAAACAGGGCGAAACTATCATGAATGATATCAATATTTCAAATATAATGAGCATTAAAATGGATAATATTTTCAAAAAACTCCCTGAAATCCCGGAATTTGCCCAAGGGATCCGAAGAGCCCCTAAAAGGCCCATGCCCCTTAACAAAAAGGAAATAGCTCTCGCTGTAAAAAACGCTCTTCGTTATATACCGAAAAAATGGCATGAGCGCCTGGCTCCGGAATTTTTAGATGAGCTTTTAACACATGGACGTATTTACGGCTACCGCTTCAGGCCCATGGAGGTTATTTACGGTAAACCCATTGATCAATATAGAAGTAAATGCGTTGAGGGCCGGGCATTTCAGGTAATGATTGACAACAATCTCGATTTTGAAATAGCCCTTTATCCCTATGAATTGGTTACCTACGGTGAAACCGGCCAGGTGTGCCAGAACTGGATGCAGTATCAGTTAATAAAAAAGTACCTGGAAAATTTAACCCAGGATCAAACCCTTGTAGTTGAGTCAGGCCACCCAGTGGGGCTTTTTAAATCATCACCCACATCACCCAGGGTAATTATTACCAATGCCATGATGGTAGGAATGTTTGATGACCAGGAAAACTGGGAAAGGGCCGTGTCCCTTGGAGTTGCCAACTACGGCCAGATGACGGCAGGAGGCTGGATGTACATAGGTCCCCAGGGTATCGTCCACGGAACCTACGGGACCCTTCTAAATGCAACCCGCATGGAGCTGGGAGTACCGGAAGATGGAGACATGAGCGGCAAGCTATTTGTTACATCGGGGCTTGGAGGCATGAGCGGGGCCCAGGGAAAGGCCGTTGAAATTGCAAAGGGTGTTGGTATTATCGCCGAGGTGGATGAATCCAGGATTACAACCCGCCATGACCAGGGTTGGGTGAGCATGATCAAAAAAACTCCTGCTGAAAGCTTTGATGCTGCCTGGAAAGCCGTGAAGGAAAAAAAATCCATAGCCATTGCCTTTCATGGAAATATTGTGGATCTGCTTGAGTATGCGGTGAAAAACTCCATCAAGATTGATCTTCTCTCTGATCAGACATCCTGCCACGTGGCCCACGGAGGCGGATACTGTCCCCAAGGGCTGACATTTGAAGAACGCACCAGCATGCTGAAAAACGACCCTGAAAGGTTTAAGAAAATGGTGGATACCTCCCTTGTGCGCCATTACAGCCTTATAAAAATTTTGGTGGATCAGGGCAGTTATTTCTTTGATTATGGCAATTCCTTCATGCACGCGGTTTTTGAGGCAGGGGCTACGGATATTTGTAAAAACGGCAAAAACACCTTAGATGGATTTATATTTCCCTCCTATGTTGAAGACATCATGGGGCCTTTGATGTTTGACTATGGTTATGGTCCTTTTAGATGGGTGTGTCTCTCCGGCAGGGAATCAGATCTTTTAAAAACAGACAGGGCGGCAATGGATTGCATCGATGAGACCAGGCGATCCCAGGACAGGGATAATTATGTCTGGATAAGGGATGCCCACAAGAACAGGCTTGTTGTGGGTACCCAGGCCAGGATTCTGTATCAGGATGCCCCGGGAAGAATCAAGATCGCCCTGAAGTTCAACAAAATGGTGAGAAAGAAAGAAATAGGCCCTGTGATGCTCGGCAGGGACCACCATGATACCGGAGGAACGGATTCCCCTTTCAGGGAGACCTCAAACATCAAGGACGGCAGCAACATCATGGCAGATATGGCAATCCAGTGTTTTGCAGGCAACTGTGCAAGGGGCATGAGCCTTGTGGCCCTTAACAACGGCGGCGGTGTGGGTATAGGCAAGGCAGTAAACGGCGGGTTCGGGCTTGTTCTTGACGGTAGTGCCAGGGTAGACGAAATTATAAAAAAGGCCATGCTTTGGGATGTAATGGGAGGTGTTGCAAGAAGATCATGGGCCGGAAATAAAAATGCCCTTGAAACAAGTATGGAATTCAATGACGCCTTCAGGGGAGAGGCTCAAATTACAATTCCATGCCTTGCCGACGACAAGATGATCTCAGATATTGTGCATGGGAAATTGAAATAAAAACAAGGGTATACCGGGATGACGGCCAAATCGATGGGGTTCTGGACATTCCTTGACGATGTTTTTAAAACCGCCGTGGAAACGCTTTCAGACCATATCAAAAGAACAAATGCCTAGGTGAATATTCCCGAAAAGATGCCCGTAATTCAAGGAGACTTGACACTGACAATCCATGTTGTTATCAACCTTCTGGATATTATGGCGAAATCCCTATAAAAACAACACCCATAAGCCGGAAATAATAACGAAATGTAGGGGGCGGATTCCATATCCGCCCTTAACGAGCAGGGCAGATATGGAAATGGGGCAGAAATAGATTCTGCCCCTACACATTCAAACAAAAAATACCTGAAAGGATATACCAATGATAAGACCTGCATCAATACTTTTAGTCGAAGATAATCCCATGGATGTGGAACTGATTATCGACGCATTTAAAGAGGCACGCCTGGGAAACAAAATTCATGTGGCCAGGAATGGAAAAGAGGCCCTTGATTTTTTGTTTGGGAAAGGAAATTACACAGACCGTAAGCACTATCCATTACCGGATATTGTTCTGCTTGATCTTAAAATGCCCGGAATTGACGGACATGAAGTGCTGAGAAAACTTAAATCTGCCGAAAAGCTGAAACGTCTGCCTGTCATCATTCTGACCTCTTCAATTGATGAGGGCGACAGAGCCATGAGCTATGATAACGGTGCCAACAGCTACCTTGTAAAACCGGTCTCTTTTGATGAATTCCTCAAGGTTATAAAAAACGTATCTGAATACTGGCTTACATTGAATATTGAACCTCCTCTGGATTGAACCAAGAAAAGGTTATCTACAAAATGAGTGATATCATAAAAATTCTTTATATCGATGATTATGACCTGGACAGGGAGCTTGTAAAGGATGCTCTGGAAAAGGAGCATGGTGGATTCGATGTTCTCGAAGCATCCAACAGGCAGGATTTCGAATTGTTGCTGAAAACACAAGAATTTGATGTTGTTTTAAGTGATTTTAACATTGCCGGATTCGAAGGCCTTCAGGTTCTTCAGTCAGTTCGAGCTTATAATCCCAGGATTCCCGTGATCATCGTTACAGGCACAGGTTCCGAGGAAATTGCCGTAAAGGCGATGCAGCAGGGAGCATCGGATTATGTCATCAAGAGAGCACACCACATCCGCCGCCTGCCCCAGACCATACTTGCCGCCATTGAAAAACAGAACTTAAGGGACCAGCGTACCAGAGCAGAAGAAAGAATCAGGCAGCAGCATCATTTTCTTCAGTTCCTTATGGATTCTATTCCCATATCGGTTTTTTACAAGGATATAGATGGAATTTACATTGGCTGCAATAGAGCCTTTGCCGATTTTATGGGAAAATCCAAGGAAGATATAATAGGGAAAGGAGCGTATGATATCTTTCCCCGGGATTTTGCAGACAGACACCATCAAATGGACTTGCAATTGTTCAGGCAGCCAGGCTCCCAGCAATATGAGGCCCTGCTTAAAGCAGGAGACGGGACAAAGCATGACGTGCTGTTTAAAAAAGCAACCTATATGGATGATCAAGAAAATGTTGCAGGTCTAATAGGTGTAATGCTGGACCTAACCCATAGAAAAGAAATGGAGAAGCGTCTTCAGCAGTCCCAGAAAATGGAATCCATCGGCACCCTTGCCGGGGGCATCGCCCATGACTTCAACAATATACTCTCATCGATTCTGGGTTTTTCAGAACTGGCACTGGAAGAGGTTGAAAAGGGCTCTGACCTGGAAGATGATGTCCATGAGATTTATGTGGCAGGCAGGCGGGCAAAAGATCTTGTGGCCCAGATACTAACCTTTGCAAGACAATCTGACGATAAATTCACAACCGTTCAATTACGTCCCCTTGCCGGAGAAGTAATGAAATTTATACGATCATCCATCCCTTCAACAATAGAAATTATACACAATATTGAAAGTGAGTCATACATCATGGGCAGTCCGACTCAAATCCATCAGGTTCTCATGAATCTGTGTACCAACGCAGCCGATGCAATGGAGGATAACGGGGGGGTTCTAAAGCTAAATCTAAAAGATATTACAATCGATGACAAATCTTTGATTTCCGGATTAAATCTGAAATCCGGCAACTACGTAGAGATAAAGATTTCAGATACAGGTGCCGGCATAGATCCGGACATCCTGGGATATATCTTTGATCCCTATTTCACGACAAAGGCCCCCGGAGAAGGAACAGGCCTTGGACTTGCAGTTGTCCATGGTATTATCGAGGCCCACGGCGGCAGGATTGTTGCTGACAGCATCCTGGGAAAGGGAACAACCTTTGCCGTTTACCTGCCGATAACCCAAAGTAAAAAAGATTATAATGTTTATGAAACGGAGAAGCTTCCCAGGGGGTCAGAAAGAATATTGTTTGTTGATGATGAGGCTTCAATCTGCAAGATGGGATCCCAACTGCTCGGCAGGCTGGGTTATTCGGTTACAACAAAGTTAAGCGGTTTGAAAGCTTTGACCCTGTTTAAATCAGCGCCCCAGGATTTTGATCTTGTATTAACCGACATGACCATGCCGAATATGACTGGAGACCACCTCGCTGTGGAGCTGATGAAAGTCAGGCCTGATACCCCGGTAATCCTATGCACAGGATATACCAAAAAAATTTCCGCTGTTACAGCATCAGAAATCGGTATCAAAGCTTTTGTTTATAAACCGTTTGTTAAAGCAGATTTGTCAAAGATCGTTAGAAAGGTTCTGGATGAATCAAAAACTTCAAGTTAATTGGGTTAGGTGATTTCCGGCAAATATTTTACCAGGACTGTATTTCTAAAGCCTGTCTATCATTCGAGAAAATCGGTATATTATTTTTCAGAAATTACCTTGGGAGAAAATAGATGAAAATAAAGTATTTAATTCTTATTGCATCAAATGCCTTAATCATTTCTGTTGTATTAATATTTTCGGTTCTTCTATACAAAACACATAAAAGGACTCTTTTAGAGGGGATAGACAAAAAACTTTTAACGGCAGCTTATTGTATTAAAGAGATTCTTCCCAGAAACTACCATGATAAGATCATCAGCAAGGCATCTGTGCCTATGGATGAATACCTTGAAATTGTAGATAGATACAACAAATTCTGTACGAAACTCGGCCTTCAGTATGTGTGGACTCTAATGATTGCAGATAATGAAAATGATAAAATCGTCTTTACAAGCGGTACATCTACGGAAAAAGACATCTCAAAAGGTGATTTTGCAATGTTTTTTGATATTCACTCCAGCCCGGCTGTTTATAAACAGGCTTTCAGCACCATGAATATTCAATACACTACCTTTCATGATCAATGGGGAGACGGAAGGATGGTTCTTGTCCCCAAACGCGACGGCAGAGGCAGACCCTACCTGCTGGCATCCAGTATAAGCATCAATGATATTAAAGCTATGCTGCATAAAACAATGGTAAACGCCTTTATTATTAACGCGCTGGTTCTTTTTACGGGTCTGGTTTTAAGTTTTATTATATCAAGCTTTCTTTCAAAGCCCATCATACGCCTGACAAAAGTTGCAGAGGATATAGCCCAAGGAAATCTTTATCATAAAATTCAAATGCAGGGCTCCCTTGAATTAAGAATGCTCTCAAAAAGCATCGAAGGCATGGCCGGTTCTATTCATAAAAAGATAGAGGAAATTAAAAATAAAAACACTTCATTAATCAAGGAGATTGAGGATCGTAAGATAATAGAGGAAACACTGATAAAAAGTGAAGAAAAAAATCGTCTGCTGAACAAGGAACTTGAACTTCGTGTTCGTCAGCGCACAATTCAGTTGGAGGAGGCCGGCAAGGAACTTGAAGATTTTGTATATTCGGTGTCCCATGACTTAAGAGCCCCCTTACGTTCCATCACCGGTTTTGCTGAGATAATCCAGCGCAGGCATAAACCCTCTCTAAATGAAGAAGGCCAGCACTATTTAGATAATGTTATTAAAACAGGCAGGCAGATGGGTACGTTAATTGATGATCTGCTCAAGTTTTCCCGTCTTGGGAGAAAAGCCTTAAAACTTGAAGACATACCGCTTTATGATATATTTAAAACAACCCTTGCAACATTGTCAGATCATATAAAAAAAACAAATGCCCGGATAACTCTCCCTGAAAATATGCCCTGTATTCAGGGATATTTGACACTAACACCCCATGTTTTTATCAACCTCCTGGAAAATGCCATGAAATACCGCATACCAGACGAGCTTCCCATTATTGATGTCCGGTGTGAGGTTGAAGATGGTGACGTAGTGCTATCCAATTGCCGATAACGGAATCGGCATTGAAAAGGAATGTCAGGAAAAAATATTTAATATATTCCAGAGGCTCCACTGTCAGGAAGATTATCCAGGGACAGGTATCGGCCTGGCGGCTGTCAGAAAAGTATTACAGATCATGGGCGGAAAGGTCTGGGTAGAATCTGAGCCGGGCAGGGTCAGCATCTTTAAAGTAAAATTTTTGGCCGGGACTGTATAATTAAAAGAGAGCATGTTTCATTCTTAGGTTGACACTTTTTCAAAACATTCTCTTTATTTTAGGAAATCCCATGAAAAAAGCGTCAACTGCTTTTGGCGAAATATAGAAGATGCCAAAAGGAGATATAAAATAAAGTACCTGAAATGGGCATGGTTCATTCCTCGGTTGACAGTTTTTTTAAAATATTTCTTGATTTTAGGAAACTACATAAAAAAAGTGTCAACTACTTTTGAGGTAATATGAAAGATGCCCTGAAATGGATAAAAAAAATGTCAAAAAATTTTTGTTTACATGGAGCAGCAGTTATTTTTATCATTTTTGTCCTTGTCTTTATGCCCGGTACCACCTTTACTGAAGAGTCCCATGTGAAAATAGGAGTCCTTGCAAACAGAGGCCGCGAGAGATGCCTTGCAAAATGGTCTCCCACTGCTGAATATCTAACAAAGGCCTTACCTGGAAAACGATTTGAAATCCTTCCCATTGATTTTGATCTTGTAACCCGGATGGTGGAAAAAGGCGAGGTTGACTTCATACTGGCCAATCCTGCATTTTATGTAGAACTGGAAGTCAAGTATGGTGTCAACCGCATTGCCACATTAAAAAACAAACGCCTGAACGGAACCTACACGACTTTCGGCGGTGTTATTTTCTGTTTAAAGAGCCGCGAGGATATCCAGGGACTGAAAGACTTAAAAAGCAGAAGTTTCATGGCTGTTGAAGAAAAATCCCTTGGGGGCTGGTACATGGCATGGAGAGAACTTAAAGAGGCGGGCATCAATCCTTTTTCCGATTTTTCATCCCTGAAGTTCGGTGGAACCCATGATTTGGTTGTTTATGCCGTCAAAAAAGGGGCCGTAGACGCAGGAACCGTGAGGACAGACACGCTGGAACGCATGGAGTTGGAGGGCAGGATAAACCTTGATGATTTTTATGTTATCCATGAGCATGGAGGCGGCAACGTGCATCTGCCCTTTTTGCACTCCACACGGGAGTACCCGGAGTGGCCCATGGCCAAAGTAAAACATACACCGGATTCACTGGCGGAAATGGTTGGCATTAAACTGATTGAGATGCCGGAAGATTCATCAGCGGCAATATCTGCTTCCTGCAGCGGCTGGACCATTCCAATGAATTACCAGGGAGTTCATGACTGCCTGAAGCTTCTTCAGGTTCCACCCTACGAGCACCAGGGGGAAATAACACTCCAGGATGTGTTGAACAAGTACTGGCCTGTAATTGTCATCACCCTGTTCCTGTTTCTAATAATGGCCCTGTCCACAGGCATTTTTATCCGGCTCAACCGGATCATCCGCGCAGCCAGCACTGATTTAAAAATGGAGATCAAGGGGCATAAGGAGACAATGCAGTTGCTGCATGCTGCAAAAGTCGAGGCAGAAACAGCCAGCATGGCCAAGGGGAAATTTCTCGCCAATATGAGCCATGAAATACGGACTCCCATGAACGCCATCATTGGGATGAGTCACCTGTGCCTGGGGACAAAATTACAACCCCAGCAAAGAACCTACATCGAGATGGTTCACCAGTCCGGCCATTTATTGCTGGGCATCATAAACGATATCCTGGATATTTCCAAAATCGAGGCAGGTAAATTAAAACTCGAATCCCGTCCCTTCCGCCTGGATGAAGTATTAAACGACTTGAAAACCATGGTTTCCATCAAGGCCCAGGAAAAGGGCCTTGAAATTCTGTTTGATATAGCTCCTGAAACACCCTTGAACTTAATAGGCGACCCCTTGAGGTTTGGACAGATACTGCTCAACCTTTCTGGAAACGCTTTGAAGTTTACTGAATCCGGAGAAATAGTGGTGGGTATTCGGCCCGTTAAAATGGGTGAAGACAGTGTAGAGCTTGAGGTGATCGTCAAGGATACAGGAATAGGTATGACCCGGGATGAGCAATCAAAAATATTTCAATCCTTCAGCCAGGCTGATGCCTCAACCACCCGCAGGTTCGGCGGCACAGGGCTGGGACTGGCAATTTCAAAGCACCTGGTCCAGGAGATGAATGGAACTATCCGGGTTGAAAGCGAGCCGGGCAAGGGCAGCAGTTTTTATTTTACCGCCGTCCTTGGCCGGGATTCCGGGAACGGGGAAAAATTACAATCTAAGCTGCCGGTGGATATAGAAAACTTAAAGGTATTGGTCGTGGATGATGTTGCCAGTGTGCGGGACATGTTTGCATCGATCCTTGCCTCCTTTTCCTTTAGGGTTACCTGTGTTGATTCCGGGAAAGCAGCTATAGAAGCAATTAAGAATGCCCCGGAAGATGAGCCATTCCGTCTGGTACTTATGGATTATATGATGCCTGGAATGGATGGCATTGAAGCCTCCAGGCTGATAAAAAAATATAGCGGCCTGACAGATATTCCCTTTATCATCATGGTGACTGCCCTTGGCAGAGAGGAAATGATGGACAGGGCCCGTGAAGCAGGACTGGAGGGATTTCTTACAAAACCTGTGACCCCCTCAGATATTTTTAACGCCATTATGAGCATACTTGGAGATTCAGGGGGAATTCGCAAGGGCGAACAATCTTCAGAGCAATGGAGAATAAAAACATTGGAAAATATCAGCGGGGCCCATGTGCTTCTGGCCGAGGATGACAGGATAAACCAGACCCTGGCAGAGCATATTCTGACCAAGGCCGGCCTGCAGGTGACAATTGCCGACAATGGAAAGCAGGCCGTTGAGATGGCTGAAAAAACTGATTTTGATGCCATACTCATGGATATTAATATGCCTGAAATGGACGGCTATGAAGCCACAAAGGCCATCCGCGGCAAAGCCTCCGGAAAAAAGCTGCCCATCATTGCCATGACGGCCAATGCCATGGCCGGGGATCGTGAACGCTGTATTGCCGCCGGCATGGACGATCATGTTGCCAAGCCCATTGACCCGGGGCATCTGTTTGAAACACTGGTTAAATGGATACCGGCGGTATTTGAAAACACGCCGGTGCAATCCGAAACAGCCCATGAAGAGCCCCAGGCTGAGAAAATAATGCTTCCCGATCACATGGATGGCATCGATATGGGAATCGGATTAAATAGAAGCTCGGGCAATCGTGACCTTTACATAAAACTTCTAAAAGATTTTGTTAATCTCCATGGCAATGATAATCAGATCATTAGCGATGCAATTTTAAATGAAGACATCACCCTGGCACACCGTACTGCCCACAGCCTCAAAGGAGTTGCAGGAGGAATCGGCGCCCAGGCACTCTATGAAAGCGCACAACAGCTTGAAACAGCCTTGCAAAAGGGTCAATATGAAACCGTTGAACCCCTTATAAAAAATATGGCGGAGGATATTCAGGAAGTTGTAGATGATATAAGAAAAAAACTCATGCCGCCATTATCTGCTGAAACTGAAACTACCCAGCCCGGCAAAACTACCCAGCCCATCGATAGAGAAACATTAATCCCCCTTCTGAATTTATTCCAGGAGCTGGCAAGGGAAATGGATCCTGGTGCGGAAGACATAGCCGAAGAAATAAATGAATTGCTTGTTCTCCATGGCGATATAAGTTCCCCTCTAAGTTCCAGGCTTGTAGATCAGGCGGCAAACCTGGATTTTGAAGATGCCCTTGAGACCCTGGCAGAGATCAGATGGGCTTATCTCAAAGATCTAAATGATAAGAACCCTTAAACGACAGAGAATTTCATATAAAACCGGCATGGCCGGAGCATATTTTTTACCCGGCCACAACGAAGATTGAAAGTCTTTAAAAAACAATCTTTTACGAAGACTTTCATATAAAATGTAGGGGCGAATTCTATATCCGCCCTTAGCTATCAGTGGCAGATATGGAAATGGGGCAGATATGGAATCTTGCCCCTACGGATGTGCGATAAGAACCTGTAATCAAAAAAAGCACGGAATAAAATGGATAAAAAATATCGAATACTCATTGTTGATGATGAACGATTTAATATTAAAACATTAACGGAATTTCTGCATGAAGATTATAAAATCATGGCTGCAAAAAATGGTGACCAGGCTCTTAAGGCACTCGAGGGTGAAATTTTGCCGGATTTGATTTTACTTGATATCATCATGCCTGGTATTGATGGATACGGGGTTTGCAAAAGGCTCAAGGAAAATCCAAGGACCCAGGATATTCCGATAATTTTTGTAACAGCGGTTAGTGAAATAGAGGATGCTGCAAGGGGCTTTCAGGCAGGAGCGGTGGATTTTATAGAAAAACCACTGAACCCGGTTATGGTTAAAGCAAGAGTAGGCCTGCATATTAAGTTACACAAAACCATGCAGGAGCTGAAAGATGCCTTGTCCGAAGTCAAGACATTGAGCGGGCTTCTGCCTATATGCATGCATTGCAAAAAAATCCGGGATGACAGCGGTTATTGGAATCAGCTTGAAGCTTATCTGGTAGAACATTCAGATGCAAAATTCAGCCATGGTATATGCAGGGAATGTGCTGAAAAATACTATCCAGATATGGGCATTTATGATGATGATGATAATGAAACTCAGGACTAAATAGTATTTTTTGGCATCTTTCATTTGTCAGTTTACACATTTTTTGAACCATGATTTTCCTGATTAGGGAGTTCACAACAAATAATCTACCCAATTCGATTAAAATATGCGCGTCAATATTGGTTGGCTGCTTTCACAGTGGGTAGTTTTATTCTTATGAAGTCCCTTACACTATTGAAATTGTCTACAAAAAAGAGATCGACATTGAATCGAATGTTAATCCTGAAAAGTATCTTGGGATTGATCTTGGAATCAATAACATCACGGCAATGGTTTCAACCGATACTTCCCTGAAACCGTTGATAATCAATGGTCGTCCGCTAAAGTCCATGAATCAGTTTTACAACAAAGAAAAAGCTCGGTTAATGTCTTTTGTTGGCAATAAGGGAACATCAAATCGTATCGAGAAATTGGCCCAAAAGCGTAATCAAAAAGTGAATTATTTCATGCACAAAACATCAAGACTAATTGCAGACATAAATGGTTCTGCAAATATTATTAGAAAAGTAGTCCCGAATGCATTTGCGGACGGGATAGAGGCTTTAGGGTTAACGCCATTGAAGATTTTGCCTTCGTAAAGATTTTATGTCATATATTTAGATCATTTTGAATATTTTAATATATAATCATAACCTGCTATCTTAAATTCTAATTTAATGGAATATCTAGTCCTCGATTAGAGAACTTATGATTTATGAAAGAATAATAAAGAGAAAAAAATGAGCGGAAACCTGATTATAAAAAACGCGGCACAGCTTGTCACCTGCAGCGGGTTCAAAGCGAAAAAGGGCCGGGAGATGTCGGAGCTGTCCATCATTAACAACGGCTGCGTTATCATCAAAGACGGCATCATCCAATCCGTGGGTGAATCCGGGACAATATTAAAAGACTTTAATACAGATGGATTCAACATCATCGACGCTGCCGAAAAATCCGTGGTACCGGGTTTTGTAGACTCCCATACCCATTTTATATTTGGAGGATACAGGGAGGATGAGTTTGCGTGGCGGCTTCGCGGGGATACTTACATGGATATCATGAACCGGGGCGGGGGAATAACCAAGACGGTAAAGGAGACCCGTAAAGCTTCAAAACAGACTCTTAGCGCCCTGGGGATGAAACGCCTGAATTCCATGCTCTCCTTTGGTGTGACCACCGTGGAGGGAAAAAGCGGATACGGGCTGGATCATGATACAGAGATCAAACAGCTTGAAATCATGCAGGAATTAAATGAAATCCATCCCATAGATATCGTTCCGACCTTCCTCGGTGCCCACGCAGTTCCGCCGGAATTTAAGCACAGGGAAGATGAGTTCATAGATATGATCATCGAGATGCTCCCGGAAATTGCACAGCGTCAACTTGCCGAATTCTGTGACATCTTCTGTGAGAAGAACGTCTTTTCCATTGCACAGTCCCGCAGGCTGTTTTTAAAAGCCATGGAGGCCGGCCTTGAAATCAAGATACATGCCGATGAAATTGCCTCCCTTGGCGGTGCGGAGCTTGCCGCTGAAATCGGGGCTGTTTCTGCTGATCACCTTCTCCAGGCATCGGATCAGGGCATAAAAGATATTGCAGAAAAAGGGGTTGTGGCAACCCTCCTGCCTGGAACCGCTTTCAGCCTGAAAGAGCCCTATGCAAGGGGGCGTTATATGATTGATCAGGGGTGCGCCGTGGCACTTGCCACGGATCTTAACCCAGGCAGTTGTTTTTCAGGATCCATTCCTCTTGTCTTTGCCCTTTCAACCCTTTATATGGGGCTGACTCCTGAAGAGGCATTAACCGCCTTGACAATCAATGGAGCCGCTGCCTTAAACCGGACCCAAAGCGCCGGCAGTATTGATCCTGGAAAGATCGGCGATATTGTCATCCTCGAATTTCCCTCCTATCGTTTCATGCCCTATCATGTGGGAGTAAATACCGTTGAAACGGTTATAAAAAGAGGTAAAATCGTTATCAGCAAAAACGACATGGAAAAAACAGGATATGGAAATGGAAAAAATTGTTGAGTGCGTACCAAATTTCTCTGAAGGCCGTAACAAAGAGACCATCCAGGCCATTGCAGATGCCATCGCCCATACCAAGGGCTGTGCCCTGCTTGATGTGAATCCGGGGCATTCCGCCAACAGAACCGTTTATACCTTTGTGGGAGACCCCGTGGCTATTGTTCAAGGAGCCCTTGCGGCTGGGGCCGTTGCAAAAGATAGAATCGACATGACAACCCATAGGGGAGAACATCCACGCTTTGGAGCCATGGACGTGTGTCCCTTTATTCCAGTTTCCGGGGTGACCATGGAGGAATGTGCTGAAATTGCGAAAAAATTTGCAAGAAAAGCGGCAGAGACTCTCAATGTCCCTTTTTTCCTGTATGAAGAGGCAGCCAAGCACGACTACCGGCGCAGACTTCCAGATATCAGGAAAGGTGAGTATGAAAAACTAGAAGAACGCCTCAAGGACCCCAGGTGGAAACCGGATTTTGGTCCATGTGAGTTTATTCCATCCTGGGGAGCCACGGCAACGGGTGCTCGCATGTTTCTCATAGCCTATAACGTGAACATCCTGGGCACACCCAACCAGGCCCACCGTATTGCACTGAACCTGAGGGAGGCAGGCCGGGGAAGGGGCCGGCCCGGGCGATTAAAAGAGGTCAAGGCCATGGGCTGGTTCGTGGACGAGTATAACATGGCCCAGGTGACGGTAAACCTGACCAATTACAGGGTTACCCCCATCCATGTATTATATGAGGCGGTAAAGGAGGAGGCCGCAGCCCTTAATGTCGGTGTCGCAGGCTCCGAGATCGTGGGTATCGTTCCCCTTGAATCCCTTTTGATGGGCGCAGATTATTATATTGAAAAGGAAAATATTTTCATCTATGAGGAGGACCGGAAAATTCGCCTAACCATCGAGCGCCTCGGGCTCAACTCCGTTGCATCCTTTAACCCGAAAGACAGGATCATTGAATACATTGTTGCCGAAGCTCCCCATGAGGCACTGGCAGGCATGAGTGTTCGGGAATTCATAGAAGAAATTGCCGCCAGAACCTCGGCCCCCGGCGGAGGATCAGCATCGGCGGCCATGGCGGCCATGGGAACCGGACTTGGCGCCATGGTGGCCAAACTTACTCAGGGGGTTCGTAAATTTGAAGAAGCAGAACCGTTCATGCAGAAAAATATCCCGGTGCTCCATGAGTTGACAAAACAGCTTATTCCCATGATCGATGCGGACACTTCCGCCTTCAATGAGTTCATGGAGGGACTTCGGATGCCCAGGAATACTATTGAAGAAAAAGAGGCAAGAACGGCAAAGATGCAGGCTGGCCTTAAAACAGCCATTCAGGTACCTCTTAATACCATGCGTCTTGGCAATCAGGCATGGGATGCATTGTGCGAGGTTGCAAAATATGGAAATCCAGCATCAAAGTCCGATGTTCAGGTGGGGGCCAAAGCCCTGGAAACCGGTATATGGGGGGCCTACCGGAACGTGCTCATCAACATGAAGAATATCAAGGATAAAAAGTATAAAGCCGTCACCCTTAAAGAGGCGGAAAGCCTGGAAAAACGCTCAAAAAAAAAATGCGCCCAGGTGCTTCAGATATTAAGTGCTCTTTAAGCATAAGAGAACTTAAAAAGCACGTAAAAACAGGAAGTCGCAAATTGGGAAACAGCCACAGAAGGCCTTAGCCCGAGCTGCCATGGGCAGACCAGGAATTGGCCCGGTTCCGCCCACAGCAAAAAAATATCAGCAAAAAGGGGCATCCTTCATATTGCCTCAAAAGTAGTTGACACTTTTTTTGAAGTGATTCCCCCAAAATGGAAAGATTGATTCAGAAAGTGTCAACCGATGAATGAAACATGCCCAAAAAGGGATTATTAACCCTCAGCCAGTTTTTTCAGCTTCGCATATTTTTCATTAACTTCCACTTCAATCTGTGCTCTAAGTCGTTTGGACTCCTCTGGAAAACTCTTTTCCAGGGCGGCAAACCTGTTCTCACCTGCCAGGAACTCCTGGATGGTGCCGTTGGGTTCCTTGTAATCAAGGGTAAATGGGTTTTTACCCTCGGCTTTGAGCAGGGGATTGTACCGATACATTGGCCAGAAACCTGATTCCACTGCAAGTTTGGTTTCAAGCTGGGTCTTGCCCATGCCTTTTCTGATGCCCTGGTTGATACAGGGGGCATAGCAGATGATCAGAGATGGCCCAGGATAGCTTTCCGCCTCGATAAAGGCCTTCATGGTCTGCTGTTTGCTTGCGCCCATGGCAATGGAGGCAACATAAACATATCCATAGGTCATGGCCATGGCACCCATATCCTTCTTGCTGATTTTCTTTCCTGATGAAGCATACTTTGCAATGGCTCCAGTGGGAGTTGCCTTGGAGGACTGGCCGCCGGTGTTGGAGTAAACTTCCGTATCCAGCACCAGGATATTAATATCATCACCTGAAGCCAATACATGATCAACGCCACCGTATCCAATATCATAGGCCCAGCCATCACCACCGAAAACCCAGTGGGATTTTTTGGTGAACAGGCTTCTATCTTCCATTATGCTGTCAAGGATATCATTACCTGTATTTTCTTTAATCAGGGATGCCAGCTTGTCTCCAAACTCCTTAGATGCCTGGGCATCTTTCATGCCGTTAAGCCATCCTGACAGAGCATCTTTGATATCCTGGGAAACGTCTGCTTCAAGGGCTTTTTGTACCTTGTCCGCCAGCATCAACCGTCTTTTATTGAATGCCAGCATCATGCCGTAGCCGTATTCTGCGGCATCTTCAAACAGGGAACTTGCCCAGGCAGGGCCGCATCCGTCAACATTGGTGCAATAGGGAGCAGATGGTGCAGAGCCTCCCCATATAGATGAGCATCCTGTGGCGTTGGCAATGGTCATTCTCTCACCAAAAAGCTGGGTAAGCAGTTTGACATAGGGAGTCTCGCCGCATCCGGCACAGGCGCCGGAGAACTCAAACAATGGCTGAACAAACTGGCTTCCCTTGACTGATTCTCGTTTGGCAAGCCCTTCTTTAAAAGGAACGGTCAATGAGAATTCGTGGTTCTTTATCTGGACCTCTGTCTGGGTGGCCAGAGGTTTCATAACCAGAGCAGGTGTCTTGGCCGGGCAGATGTCGGCGCAGTTGCCGCATCCCTGGCAGTCTAAGGGATTGATCTGAAGCCTGACCCTGTATTCCTTGAGTTCTTTGCCCTTACCAGCTTCTGTAATAAAGGTTTCAGGGGCATCCTTAAGCTCTTCTTCCGTGGCCACAATGGGTATAATGGCAGCATGGGGGCAAACAAAGGAACACTGGTTGCACTGGATACAGTTCTCAGGAATCCATTCAGGTATGTTGATGGCCACACCGCGCTTTTCATACTTGCTGGTGGAGTTAGGGAAGACTCCATCAGGTGTAAAGGCGCTGACCGGGAGTTCATCACCCTTCTGGGCAAGTATGGGACGCATGACGTTTTCCACATAATCCGTGGCCTTGCCTTCCGGCTTGGGCCATCCGCCTGCAGTCTTCCAGGAATCCGGCACCTTTACTTCTATAAGATTATCAAGGGTTTGATCCACGGCATCTATGTTCATCTGGACGATCTTGTCCCCTTTTTTGCCGTAGGTTTTTTTAATGTCCGCTTTCAGGAGAACAATGGCCTCCTCAAAGGGCAGTACATTGGCAAGCTTGAAGAAACAGGTCTGCATGATCATGTTAATGCGGGTTCCAAGGCCCACCTCTGCGCCTATTTTCACGGCATCCACATTGAAGAACTTCAAGTTTTTATCGGCAATGGTTTTTCTAACGTCACCCGGGATGTATTTTTCCATATCTTCCAGGGACCAGGGCGAGTTAAGAAGGAAGGTGCCTCCATCCTTGATGCCCTCAAGAACATCATATATCCCTACGTAGTTGGATTTATGGCAGGCGATAAAATCAGCTTCATTTATAAGATAGGTGGACTTTATGGGCACGTCACCGAATCTCAGGTGGGAGATGGTGATGCCGCCGGATTTTTTGGAGTCATAGGCAAAATAGCCCTGGGCATATTTATCCGTGTTATCACCGATGATCTTGATGGCGCTCTGGTTTGCTCCAACGGTTCCATCGGAGCCAAGGCCCCAGAACTTGGCGCTTACGGTGCCTGTTGGTGCAGGGTTGAATCCGCATGCCGGTTCCAAGGAAGAATGGGTTACATCATCTTTTATGCCCACCGTGAAGTGATTTTTGGGGCCCATTGCCTTCATATTGTCATACACGGCCTTGATCATGGGAGGGTTGAACTCCTTGGAGCCAAGCCCATAGCGGCCGCCGATAATCCGGGGTGCCTCGCCTTTTTCCATGAATGCCGTGCATATGTCTGTGTAAAGGGGATCACCCAGAGCCCCGGGTTCCTTGGTTCTGTCAAGAACGGTGAGTGTCTCTGCCGTAGCCGGAATTGCGGACAGGAAAGCTGAGGCGTCAAAAGGTCTGTAAAGGCGAACCTTGACAACTCCCACTCTTTCTCCATCGGCGTTGAGTTTATTAACGGTCTCTTCAATGGCCTCGCATCCTGAGCCCATGGCAATGATAACTCTGTCAGCTTCCGGATCTCCTGCATAGTCAAACAGGTTGTACTCCCTGCCTGTGAGCGCTCCTACCTTTTCCATGTATTTTTTTACAATAGCTGGAATTGCATTGTAAAAAGAATTGGCAGCCTCACGTCCCTGGAAGTAGATGTCTGGATTCTGGGCGGTGCCCCGGGTGTCAGGATTTTCAGGATTCATGGCCCTTGCTTTGAATGCCCTGAAGGCATCCCAGTTGAACAGGGAGGCCATGTCATCATAATCGATAACATGTATCTTCTGAATTTCATGGGAGGTTCTGAAACCATCGTAGAAGTGCATGAACGGCACTCTGCCTTCAATGGTTGCAAGATGAGCTACCAGGGCCAGATCCATTGCTTCCTGAACAGAGCTTGATGCGAGCATTGCAAAACCTGTCTGGCGGGCGGACATGACATCGGAATGATCGCCGAAGATGGACAGCGCGTGGGCAGAAAGAGCCCTTGCCGTGATATGAAAGACACAGGGAAGCAATTCTGCTGATATCTTGTACATGTTTGGTATTTTTAATAAAAGACCCTGGGAAGCAGTAAAAGATGTGGTCAGGGCACCGGCTGCAAGGGAGCCGTGAACCGCTCCGGCGGCTCCTGCTTCAGACTGCATCTGTTTTACCGTAAGAATCTGACCAAATATATTCTTGCGCCCGGCAGATGCCCAGCTATCGGCTATCTCCCCCAGGGGACTTGAGGGTGTAATGGGATATATGGCTGCAACATCGCTCATTGCATAGGCAACATGGGTTGCTGCTGTGTTACCATCAATTGTTTGCATGTTTTTTTTCATTAAAGCACCTTAATTAAAATATAATTTATATGTATGTCTAAAATTATGCGGGTATTCTTCTAAAGAAGAAATTATAATCCAAATTATAATAACCCATAAAATACTGATTAAGCCAATACATGTCCATGCAATCTGGTTATTATGAATTTATGAAAAATGGAAATTTGATCTTTTTGATATTAATTATTACAATACCTCTCAGCATAATTTATAACAGCCCAAACAATGTGTTTAATACAAGATATCGAAGGACATGTAAATAATAAACATGGTTTAGTTCTAATTTGTGCGGTTGCAAAGTTATTGTATTAACAATGTGCCTGATTCTGTTTTTTGGTAGTGGGTCAAAAGAGTGGATGATATTTGATGAGCCTTGCATAGAGGTCATTTCAATGTTTATATCAACCGCTTTGACCCAGCATCTGTTTTTTTTAGTTTGATACGACATCATTATATAAGGGTGTTGAAACCACTGTTTATTTTATCAAAGAAATCAACATGTTAAGTTTAAAATTTATATCTATAGATAATCGATATTAAACATATTGAATTTACTACATATTTTTAAATAAAATTACGTATGATTTCAACACCCTTTATATATATTGTAAGCTTTATAATTATTCAACACCTTGGTGTTATCATATATGTTTCGGATAAGTCTATAAGAGTTGACTTTTTGCTTAACATCTTAGAATAAAAGTATTAATTATTATCTCCTAAGGAACTCAATCCCATAAGAATTGAGAAATTTTGATAAGGAGATAATATGAAAATATATAGAGGATAATAATCAAAAAGAAAAGCAAAAAAAACATGATGATAACTCCGAGGTGTTGAATGATTTTTTCCGTTGCCTGACTATGCTGGAAAAGGCATTGGAACGTTTGGCAAGGCAAAATTGGTACGGAGAAAATCAGTATCCTGAGATTTATTTTGAAATTATGGCTGCGATTTGTTCTATGCGTGTCTGGGTTAAAGACCATAAACTATATTCAGGTTTTGCGATTTTCAAAGAAATTTTGGTTATATTTATAACAGAAATTTCAAATCAAGTATGTATACTTATTGAAACGAGTCGTTCTTCATCGGGAAAAAAAACCAAGAAAACTTTTCTTCAGAAGCAGCAAGCAAAAATATATAGATCTGTTGATTTGATGCTTAAGCACTTATTGGATTATCCGGCCAAATTAGATAAGTTTGATAGTGAGATATCCAATGAGCTAGAAAAAGCTCTGATCAACTCATTTGAAAATGATTGTGTTAAAAAGCGTGAATGCCGCCGTGGTTGCCTGGTTTCTCAGAGAGGTGAGAAAAGCTATATTTTCCCTTGGAGCGACTGGGAACAATATAATGAACTTGTGAGTGATAAAAAGAAATTCAAGAATGAAGTTGTCAAAGAGCTTTCAAACAACAATAAGCATGCTACGGGCCATAAACTTGGATGTAAATGCCATAAGAACTATATAATGCGTGGATTTCGCAAAGAGCCTCGTAAAATTGTTAGCGGCGGCGTGAAAATGTCATAAAATGCCTGGTTTGAAAATGTGTGTTTAAAAACGGCCGGCAGAGTCCTCTTTTGGAGTCTACCGGCCATAATATTTAGTCAATCTTTTTTTTTCGCATTCTGTAGCTGTCACCTTCGATAACAACCGCCTCGGTATGATGCAGTAGTCTGTCCAGCAGAGCGGATGTCAGTGTGCTGTCATTGTTGAAGATAGCCGGCCAGTCTTGGAATACTCGATTTGTAGTGATAATGATTGATCCCTGTTCGTATCGTTGAGTTATAATCTGGAAGAGGAGGTCTGCACCGGTTTTATCAATAGGCAGATACCCCAGTTCATCCAGCACCAACAAAGATGGCTTTAGATATTTTTTGAACTCCTGCTTCAATTGGCCTGCATGCTGTGCTGCCACAAGATTATTGACGGCATCAATGGCAGAGACAAACAGCACATTTTGATTTTTGAGACAGGCCTGGTATCCAAGTGCTATGGAGATATGTGACTTTCCCAAACCGACGGATCCGATAAGAATTACATTGCTTTTGTCTTCGATGAACTTCAGGCGGAACAGGTTTTCAATCTGAAGTCGGTTGATTTTTCTGGGCCATGACCAGTTGAACTGATCCATTGTTTTAACAACCGGGAACCGAGCCATACGGATTCGACGTAGTATAGCCTTATCCTTTCGCAGCCCGGCCTCCTGTTTGATCAGTTCTGATAAAAAATGAACATGGGTCCATTGTTTTTGAGCGGCTGTTGTCGCCACAGCCTCATAATTTTCCCTGATATACGGCAGTTTCAGATACGCCAAATGCGTCTCAAATTCATTCATGATCACCTCCGGTTTTGTATACAGACAGATCAGGTGGATCAATGGTCAGGTTCAACAAATCACTGCTTCTGGTGACATGCAGTGCGCCGGGTTCGTGGGTCATGCGAAGCCGCTGCTCCAGTATATTTGGTGATGTACTCGCTTGAAAACGCATCAAATTTAATGGCATCTTCAATGGCCAGGGCAACCTGTTCTCTGGGATAGATTTCGCTGAGTGCAACAATTTTACGAATATGATGGAAGGGGTTCAACCGCCGCTGTCCCAACTGCTGATAATATTCCGGAGCCTTGTCAGACAGGGATAAGAAGCGCATGTAAATGGCCTGGTCTGCGGCTTTTTTCCGTTGTTCCAGCAGTACTTTGGAATGGTCTGGGTTCTGGATATCTTTTTTCCGGTCATAACTTCTGACATGCCTGGGCACCAGGGTATTGTCATGATAGATGCACAGGTGATCCGGATATTTTCTCAAGGAGAGCCTGACACCGGCCAGTTGGGCAGGGACCGTGTACCGGTTGTCGTCAAGACTGACCCTGTACTGGACAGACGCCCGTACCTGACTGGTCTGACCGATATCATAAGATGAGACCGGCAACCCTCGAAGATAGGGTTTTTCATCTGCAAACATATCTATAGGGCGATTGCCGGTTTCTTTATGCATCCTGACATTGGCCACCGTATCCAGCCATTGCTTCGCCAGCGGTTCCAATACGCTGAAATCGGGTATATTCAGGCCGCTCAATAGATTCTTTTTGACATACCCTACCGCGTTTTCCACCCGGCCTTTTTCGTTTCCTTTTCCCACGTTGCAGGCCACGATTTGAAAGCCATAATGACTGGCAAAATCAAGATACCCCGGGTTGAACACCGGGCCGGTTCCTACGGTTCTTTTCAGCACAGCGGATTTGAGATTGTCCACCATGATTTTTGCGGGAACCGAACCAAAAAAACGAAACGCATTCTGATGACAACCCAAAAAATGTTCCATGGTCTGGGATAAGGTAAATTCAAGATACATCAACCGGCAGTAACATAGCACCATGACAAAAAAATTCAACCTTCGAAAGGTGGATCCTACACGGACCGAACCATACGATCCCCAATCCACCTGGGCGCATTCACCCGGTGCAAATACCAGTTTCAAAAAGGGCTTTACTTTGGGTGGCCGGATTTTCCTGACATAATCTTCAACAATGGTGATACCGCCTTCAAACCCGCCTTCCCTGATACGTTGAAAAATCTGCCTTGCGCTGTATGGATGGGTTTCCAGCAGCCTGATAATCTGGTCTTTGAACGGATCCAGCTTGCTTTTTTTGAAGGCTGTTTTTCTGGGACGATACTTTGTTTCATTGGCCCAAAAGGCTACGGTCCGTTGATCCGGGCCAAGCTTGGCTGCGATCTGGGTGTATCGCAACTGATCCTGGGTGTAATAATTTCTGATCTTCAGATAAGTCTCATAATCAATCATCGGCCACCTCCTGTCACACTGGCAAATACGTCTGCCAGGCTCATCAACTGCCCCGAACCCCGTGGGGCGATCCGGGGCTCCAGGCTGAGGACCTGGTATATCGGCTCCTGCCAGGCAATCAGGTTGCTTTTTATCAAACCGGATCGGGCCTGGCTCAGGGTCTTCATATCCATGTTCAACAGCTTAATGATGGATTTATCCGCGTAATAGCTCAGCCCTCGGGCATCCGCGACACAGACCAGGAACAGATATAAGGCCAATTGTTCATGGCTGCATGACTCAATGTACCGCTGCCGGACCAGCTAATGATCAATCTAGCTGAAACTTTTGGGGATTTTACGGATTCTGTTTTTCAAAACCGGTTCTTTTACAATCATGTTTATCTCCTTTGTTTTGGGGTTGGGACAATAGAACTTCCTGTCCGAATTTTTCCATACGAAGGAGGGTTTTGGCTATGTCATCTTGTAACGTTGAACCAATAAAGCTGGATATTAAACCTATTATTACAGTAGGTTGTGAAGCTAAGTGATCTTGTAACGCATAAGATGACTGTGGGAAAATATCCTCTTTATTTTTAATAGGTTGCAAAGGCAAGTGATCTTGTAACGCTATCGAAAATTTTTTGCGCCGACTATAACCCGGGTTCTTTTTACGCCATCTTTGAACCCGCTCCACATTATCAGGACCAGAAAAATATCCCTGGTTCTCGGGCTTGTTTAACCATTTTTTCTGACTGGCCGCCTTGCTGGCTTTTCGACACTCAGGCTTTCGGCAATATTCTTGTTTGTTGACATTTCTAGGATCGGGGGAGAACAATTCATTGCAATGACGGCATTTTCTCTGTTCAGTTTCTCTCATTCACAACCAACCTCCACATATCATTGTCCAAAATGTGGATATGGTTATGCCTGAAAAAAATTGTCAGGGGAACAGGAAGAAAATGAAGAAAATATGTTTAAAAAATTGAGATCAGGAAGAAAATAAAAAGGAAGAAGATACATCTTCAAACCAGGAAGAATATGGCACTTTCAGGTCGCCCCTCACACCTCCGGCAAGCCACTTGCTGTCACATATATCCGTTTTTCTGCCAGGAACATTTTTAATATGTCTGGCATTTACCAAAACGACTTTTATCATATCTTCAACGGTATTATAAACCGGATGCCAGTATACTCCGGTACTTTCCATTGCTATAATTGGGCAACTATTTTCAATTAACCATTTTTTCATTTTTTGCAAATCTTGAGTAAATGTAGAAAATTCTTTAATTTCGTGTTCTTCTACACCATTATCATCCAAAGTGATCAAGCAGGCTGAAACTTTGTCTTTATGAACATCCAAACCACAACAAATGGGGTGAACAATTTGAATTAATGTGCTATCTGATTTTTTGGTCATGCTTATCCTCTTGTATTTTATTTGGAAAGTAAAAAAATTAGATAAGTATGACCATTCTTCAAATCTTGCAAGTGTTTCATGCTTCGTTGTGTACGCTAGGACATGTGGGTTATATAAAGACAGTCTGCCTGATATGTTTAGGCTTTTCCATATTTCTTGAGTTTTTTAAGCAGGGTTTTCCGGGTGATGCCAAGCCGTCTTGCAGCCTCGCTGCGGTTTCCCCTGGCTGATTCAAGGGTGCTTAAAACAGCCTGTCTTTCAACCTGGGCAAGGGGAATATCCACGCTTGAATGGAGTTCCCCCATATTTTGATCCATATCTTGATAAGATGATTCTTCCTCTTTTTGATTAACAAAGGGCAGATCTTCCAGGCTAAGAAAATCTGATCGTGCAAGTATAACCCCTCTTTCCATGCTGTTTATCAACTCCCTTACGTTTCCCGGCCATTCATATCTTATCATGGCATCCATTGCTTCAGGAGTAAAGCCCTTTATATCACGTTGGTTTTTATCGGAAAATCGTTTTAAAAAATGCAGGGCCAGCTCAGGGATGTCCTCTTTTCTTGCCTTGAGCGGTGGAATATCAAGGGTGACGACATTGAGCCTGAAAAAAAGATCCTCTCTGAATTTTTTTTCTTCGGACATGAGTTTTAAATCCCTGTTGGTGGATGCAATAACTCTGACATCGATTTTGATGTTATCGTCGCCTCCCACCGGGGTCACCTCTTTTTCCTGAATTACCCTTAAGAGCTTTGCCTGCATGGCAAGGCTCATCTCTCCGATTTCATCTAAAAGAATACTGCCTCCGTGGGCCTGGAGAAATCTGCCTCTGCGTTTTCCTGCAGCTCCTGTAAAGGCCCCGCGTTCATGGCCAAACAATTCTGATTCCAGAAGGGTTTCCGTTATGGCAGCACAGTTTATCCTGATAAAAGGGCCTTTTTTCCTGGGGCTGTTGTAATGAACAGCTCCGGCTATGAGTTCCTTTCCGGTGCCAGAGGGACCTGTTATCAGAATATTGGCATCGGAGGGAGCTGCCATTTTCACTGTTTCAAGAAGGGATGTTATGGCAGAGCTGCTGCCGATGATATTTTCCCGGCTGAACTCCCTGCCAAGGCTCTGTTTGAGATTCTGGTTTTCTTTTTTCAGATACATGGTTTCGAAAATACGTTGAATCGTCAGCCTGAGCCTGTCAAAATCAAGGGGTTTGGTAAGATAGTCATAGGCTCCCTTTTTAAGTGCATCTACCGCGGTCTCAACAGATGAATAGGCAGTCATGATAATTACCGGTATGGATGGATTGTAGGAATTGATTTTTTCCAGAGCTTCCATGCCTGACATCTTAAGCATTTTCATGTCCATGAGCACCATGTCGAAATGCTTTTTTTCAACCATTTTCACACCGGTGGTTCCGTCATCTGCAAGAAGGATATCATACCCCCAGCCTGTCAAGAGAGTTTTTAACATGGTACGGTGCCCCATATCATCATCCACCACTAAGATTTTATTTTTCTCCACCATTATTAATTTCTCCCCGGCACTTTAACTTAATATAAAAACATGTACCCTTGTTTTTTTCGCTTTTAACCCCTATTTCACCCCCCAGGGCTTCCACTGCACTGTGAACCATGGCAAGGCCAAGCCCGCTTCCCTCCGCCCGTGTGGTAAAATAGGGGTCAAAGATGTGATCAATATTTTTTTCATCAATGCCTTTGCCTGTATCGCATACTTTGATGACCATGCTCTCAGAATCTTCTGTATCAGATGCAATAATGCTGAGCGTCCCATTCCTATCCATGGCCTGGAGGGCGTTCAGGTAAAGATTCAAAAGAATTTGATTCAAACGGTCAGGATCTGTTGTTATTTTTTCCCTGGAAATTTGTATCATTGTTTCTGCTGTTATTCCCTTTTGTTTTAAATCATGGGCCACCAGCTTTATTGAGTGCTCAATCATTTCCCTGATGTTGACGTGTTTGGCTGTTATCGAAATCGGCTTTGCAAATTCAAGAAGCTGGGTCACGGAACGATTAAGGCGCTCGACTTCCTGTACCATTATGTCTGCTGCCTGGCGGTCATGGTCAATATTATGATATCTTTCTCTGAAATATGTTGCAAATCCCTTGATGGAACTTAAAGGATTTCTGATTTCATGGGCTACTCCGGCAGCCAGTTTCCCCACTGCGGCAAGCCTTCTGCTTCTGTCTATTTCGGTTTTAAGCTGTTTTAGTTCGGTTAGATCCTGAAATAAAAAAAGATAACCGGAAATTTCGCCATCATGATCGCGTATGGGAGAGCCCGTGACATCAAGACGTATGGAACTCTCATCGCCGGCGGTACAGCTCATTTCCCGTGCTATTTTTTTATTTTTTCCCTTTAATTCCTGTGCCATGACCGACATTCCCCGGGGCAGTTTAATGTCCGGCCTGCCTGTCAAAATATTATTAATGCCAAGAATATTAAGAGCTGCTTTGTTATATGATGTGATCATCATATTTTCATTGATGGTAATGAGCCCTGCCGGCATGTTCTCCACAACCTTGTCGGAAAATGCTTTTACCCGGGAAAGGGATGTTCGGGCAGACCTGTAACCTTGAAAAGCCACTAAACTGACAATGCCGGCACATCCTAATGAAAAAAACATGACCCCCATTGCAATGGAATGGATAAAATGTTTTTTCTTCAATGCCTCTACTTCCTCCATGCCAAGACCTGCAAATATGAACTGGGGATGATCTTCAATGGATAGTTTCCTGACATGGGAAAAAAAATGGGCTTTAAACCAGTCCAGTTTTTCTTTTTCTTCGTTATTGAATTCATCTTCATCAGGGTCATGTTTTAATATGCACTCTGGGGCTAAATTTTTTTTTGCTCCCCTGCATAAAGGAGATGAACCTGGATTACAAGGAGGAGGTTCAGGGCGGCCCGGTCGAAATTTTCTACTTGCCGGAGTAAATAGCTTGAAGACCTGGAATACTTTTTTACCGTCTTCAGATTGAATCACTCTATGGAACAATTGCTGCAGTTGATCCAGATTTTTGGTATCCGGCATGTTTTCATATATTTCATCCACCTTTTCAGGATCACTGTGGGCTAAAATTTTACCGGCACTGTTGGTGATCATCATATAGGTAACTTCAGGCTGATATGCGGTTTCCGTGAGCAGGCGCTGTACCCTTGCCGCTCCCCAACGCATGGTTATCATGCCGGTTCTTGTACCTGCTTCAAATGTTCTTATCAAAAACATTCCCTTACCCATGAGTTTTTCAATGGAACGACTGTCCTGCTCACGGATGCTGTCCATGGTCATAAAGCTGAATATGGGCACAAGAATAATAATGATGCCGGCAATGACAAAGGGTGAAATGCCCTGAAATTTTTTATTCCTGTCAGTTATGCGCATTGCGTTTTTTCTCCATGTTTGTATCCATTTGATTGAGATAGTATCTGCAAGAATTCTGCCTTTTTTTAATAATTACCATATCGTTTCAATCCAGTGTTTCATATAAACCCCCATGCCCTGTCAGGCACAACGAATAATGAAATGTATTCTTTTCATATTTTTTTGTGGATACTTTGTATCCATGTGAGTAGCATGGGTGGTTATAAAATATCCATATTTCTTTTTTTGATCATGTTGAATCAAAACAACAAACTAACAAATATCTATTGTAGTTTCAATATGTTGTATATATGTTTTTCTTTTTGGCATGTGTATTGCTGTTATAGAAATTCAGGAAATGACAGGAAATAACAAAATGCTTATTTCCCATATGAGAATAAAAAATGTAATTATAATAAGGAGACACCATGAAAAAACAAACACTTATAACTATTGCCGTTGTATTCACAATGCTGGTTTTTGCAGGCAGTGCGTTTTCCGGTAACTATGGATGCGGCAAAAGAGATAGATCAAAATTTTGTCAGGGAGATGTTATGAATAAGGGTTTTGGCTACGGATTCGGCAAAGGGTTTGCCTATGAGTGGGCAAAGCTTTCAGATGATCAGAAAAAACAGATCAATTCCCTTCATCAGAAATTCATCGATGATACCGCCACCCAGAGAGCAGCTAAGACAGCCAAACATGAAGAGATCAAAATTCTCATGGAAACATCATCGCCGGACAGAGACAGGCTTATCCTGCTTTCCGGTGAACTTGGTGATCTGAAAAAAGAGCTGATGGTCAAACGCATAGATTTTGCACTTGAGGCTAAAAAAATTGCTCCTGAATTGAATATATCAATGGGATTTCACAAATTCGGCATGTCAGGCAAAAGGCTCATGAAAAAGGCTGTTAAAGCGGGCAGGCCAGGATGTCCTGCTCTGGAACAGAACAGCACTGCAAGTGAAACGGCAGGGGATGAGACTGTGGAGAATTAACTTTTCCCAATGCACTGATTACAGAAAAAAACCATTACCCATGTAAAACTCATCATTCATGTAAAAAGGCGTGTCCCTATTCCTCCGGGGGCACGCCATAAAATTATTTACAAATATTTTTTGATTGACATAATAGTTAAGCGCATGTGCTATCTGGGGTCATGGAAAGCAAAAAAGAACTTATAAGAAGTACTATTCATGACTTGATTCGCCTTTCTATCCAGTTGTCCCTGACGGAGTTGGGATGGCTGGCATTTAAATCCCATGAAGAATTTCATGGTAAAGACATGCCGGAAGTAGTGAAGAGACTGAGCGCCTTTTCCATTTCCCAGGTAGCTACCTTGTCTGTTTTGCTGGAAACTATCTCAGGGATAATGGAAAAGCGACTGAACAAGCGATTGAAAAAATGATTTTATTCTATATGTAGACATATTTTTTTAAATAAATAGTTAATGGTATTAATAATTTTATGTTAAAACAATACCCAACTTTTTAAATTGCTGGCTATTGACTCTTGTTTTTATTTGGTTTGTTAATGATGATCCCTGAAGAAAAATTGATAAATAAAACACTCCTGAATCAGAATCTGGAACTTACCTTGTAGGGATATTGTTCTCCCAGCGACCAGGATGCCTATCTTCGCCCCCATATTCTCTATAACTGCCATGGGCAGACCAGGATTTTGATCCGGTTCTGCCCACAACGAAGCATGAAAGTCATCCACCGTTTAAGGAGACTTTCATATAAACGGCCATGGGCCGACCAGGGTTTTGACCCGGTTCTGCCCACAACGAAGCATGAAATTCATCCGTCGTTTACGGAGACTTTCATATAAACTGCCATGGGCAGCCCAGGGTTTTGACCTGGTTTTGCCCACAACGAACCATGAAAGTCATATTGGGTTTACGGAGACTTTCATATAAACCGGCATGGCCGGAGCATATTTTTTACCCGGCCACAACGAAAATTGAAAGTCTTTAAAAAACAATCCCTTACGGAGACTTTCATATAAACCGGCATGGCCGGAGCATATTTTTACCCGGCCACAACGAAGATTGAAAGTCTTTAAAAAACAATCCTTTACAGAGACTTTCATATAAACCGGCATGGCCGGAGCATATTTTTTACCCGGCCACAACGAAGATTGAAAGTCTTTAAAAAACAATTCTTTACGGAGACTTTCATATAAACACCCATGATGGCACAGTCATCACAACGATGAATGAAAGTCTTTTAAAAACAAGTACTTATAGAGACTTTCATATAAACCGGCATGGCCGGAGCATATTTTTTACCTGGCCACAACGAAGATTGAAAGTCTTTAAAAAACAATCCTTTACAGAGACTTTCATATAAACCGGCATGGCCGGAGCATATTTTTACCCGGCCACAACGAAGATTGAAAGTCTTTAAAAAACAATCCTTTACAGAGACTTTCATATAAACCGGCATGGCCGGAGCATATTTTTTACCCGGCCACAACGAAGATTGAAAGTCTTTAAAAAACAATCCTTTACGGAGACTTTCATATAAAATATACAGATCATTTTTCTATGGAAGCATGTACAAATATATTTTTCGGTTCCGAGCTGCATACCTTTTTCGGTCAGTTTGAAAATAATACCAATATTTATTCTGCTATTTGTTACATTTTTTAAAAAATTTGCGGTGCAATATGTTGAAGGGCACTGGACTCCCATCGTTCCAACACCCCACACTAGATACTGCTCCCCAGGTTTTCATAGCTTTCAGGCAGCTTTTTGCATAGCTAAGTAAGCTTACTGATAGGAGATTTCAAGTTTTCCATGGCACCCTTAAAACATAAAATGAGCCCACCCGTATTGAGCAGGTAGTCTTACTCTTTTTCTGAATTATTTGGCAGCAATTCCCGATCATCACATAACCTTTTGTTTTTATTTGATTTGTCCACTTGACTTTTCGTAATGTTTTTTGTAGTAAATTCAGGAACGGCAAGGCTTTCAGACGTTTTTCACCGGGAACTACTGTTACCATTATCAAACCTTCTATTCGCGATGGTTTTTCCAGAAAAAACGCAGATGCAAAACATAACGAGCTTTTCAAAAAACCAAACCCTTTCTCAACATGATCCTGATTTTGATAGGCTTGAAGTACCTGAATATTATTTAACTCAAGTTGAGGAATATTGCTACCAACTATAAAACAGGCCTTTTCCCGCACAATTTGTTTAATTTGTTCCAGATTTTTTTCAACTGTACACTTAATTTGGTATTCAATTTCAATCTTTTACAGTTGATAATATTTCCATTTTTTACGCAGTTTTTCCAGGGCAGTTCGAGCTTCTGCCTCATTTTTAAAACTTTCTGCCTGTAAATTTGTGTGAGCCCAGTGTCTGATTGCTTTGTGTTAACTTAATTTATTATTTTTTTATTTGATTTTTTTGACATTTACTTATAATTATTTTTCAACTGTTTTTTTTGGTTTATAAAAGAATCGTTTTCCCTGGTGTTTACACTGGACACTTTTCAGTCTACCTGAAACGTATCCTGCCGTTTGTTTTTTTAAAGGATTTCATAAACATATGAAGTTGTACTGAAAAAATGTAAAATCCAGGACTAACCCAGAATTCATTTTAAGGAGATGTGCATGAAAAAATTTACATTGATGTTGATTGTTTTAATTGTTTGTTTTATTCCATCACTGCTTTTGGGGGCGGAGACCCATGTAACAACGGCTGAAGAGTTGCAATCAGCCTTGACAACCATGGAGGCAAGCAGCAATGATGGGATCATCTACTTGGCTGAAGGCACATACCAGGGCTTATTCACCTATGAATCTACCTCCACCGGTGCTTCAAAATCCCTTACCATTAAAGCAGAGGATGGGTTGGAGGCAGATCAGGTCATTTTAGATGGTAATGATCAGGGACGAACGATAACAATTTCAGCATCTTCCCAATCCCTTGATGTTTTAATGGAGAGGATGACGATTCGTAGAGGATACGTTTCAGCAGAGTATGGAGGGGGGGTATATATCAACACCCAGGGCAATGTGAGCCTGGAGGAACTCAGGGTATTGGACAATACCGGTTCCGGTGTCTTTGTATATGGTGCAGCTGAATTAATCTTGAATAACAGCTATTTTTCAAACAATTCAGGAGCTGCGAACCATGGTGGCTGCGGTTTACGTGCTTATAGTATAACTTCAATTACCTTAGAAAAAAACATCTTTTCAAATAATACTACTAATGGACGCTATAATCAGTATGGTGGTGCTGTGTATATTTCTGAGATTAATTCAGTAATTTTAGATAAAAATACTTTTTCAGATAATTATGCTGCTGATGATGGAGGCGCTGTATATATTGATACAGGTCTGAGTAGTTCAGTTCTCCTGGTTCATAATATTTTTTCAAATAATTCTACTGGAGATTGGGGCGGCGGTGTCGTAATTTATAGCCGCTATGGTCATGCTGATACCATAACTGTAACAAATAACCTTATTATCAAAAATTATGCCAAGAATGGGGCTGGGGGAATACATCTTTATGATAAATCTGCCGTACTTGAGATTGTCAACAATACCATTTTGAGAAATTATAATGATGGCACCAGTGGAGGAGGAATTAATATACCTTCAGATGGGGCCCGCCTTTTGCGCATCTACAATAACGTCATCCAGGAGAATGAAAATAGTTCGGGGGATCAAGATATTTGGGCTGGACCCACAATCGAAAAACTTTATAACAACAACGTCGGCGTTGTTGCAGGCACAAGTGAATACGAGGGTTCAAATATCAATGCTGATTCATCTTTTGTTTCCCCGGATGATGATGATTATCATTTAAATTCAGACTCTCCTTGCATTGATAAGGGAAGCAACGAAGCCTATGAAATCGCGGATACGGATCTTGAGGGAACGGATCGTTTCATAAACGACTTTATAGATATCGGAGCCTATGAGTATGTCGGAACCGGCGACAATCCTGTGTGCAGTGCCGATCATCCGGAATTCTGCCAATGTGAATATGACTGTGAACTGATAGGGAATGCCTGGTGGAAGGGAGCATGCTACAATATGAGTGATTGCGGTACCGGTGATAGCGGCGCCTACACCCAGGAAGATCTTGATGCCCAATATGAAGCAGGCAAACGGTACTGCATAGATAACCCGGAAGAATGCGGAATCAGCACTGTTGATGGTAAATGTACCCAGGAAGAATTGAAAATAGAATATAATAATGGCTTTGCAGATGGACAGGCAACCTGTGCATCCGGAGGCTGTGCTGTACTCGAAGAGAACCTTGACATTACCATGCCCTGCATTGACATTTTTGGCACCAACTATCCAATTAGTCTCGAAAAAATAATCAACAAAGACGATCCGTTTGGTTATTATTGGAAACTGCCTTTAGAGTAGGGCCTTTGGTGCAATAAAATGAGCGCAATGAAAAGAAAAATTAATTATGGGAGCCCAGTGGCGAAAAATTTAATAATGGTAACCGTTTTCTATTTTTATGGTTCAACGATGAACACACCATCATATGGGCTGAATGGAGATAATTGAAATGGCAACCAGCGTGCTCACTGGAATGAGCTTTTTCATTTTTTTTGTTAAAAATAATTTAATTGTTGCTTTTTTTTGTTATTCATATATAATAATTAAGTTTTGCGTTTGATAGAAACGCATAGGTTTTATCTTAAAAAAATAGATGGCCTTTTAGAAAAGGGCTGATTTTTATTTAAAACCGATTTTATTTCTTATTACAGTGTTACAGGAGATTGCCAAATATGGCTAACGGTATCGTAAAATGGTTTAACGACTCAAAAGGTTTTGGATTTATTGAACAAGAAAACGGACAAGATGTTTTTGTACATCACACCGGTATTAATTCAACAGGGTTTAAATCCCTGAATGAGGGAGACAGTGTTTCCTTTGACGTTGAGCAAGGACAAAAAGGTCCTGCCGCAACAAATGTGACTGCTCTCTAGTTGACCATTTTTGTTTAGTTATTAAAGTCACCTTGAAAATTTGAAGCATAAGCCCTTGGACGAGCCATCGTTTAAGGGCTTTTTTTTGTTTTATAGACAGGATGTTACCATAATATCCCATATCCTTCACCACCCCCCTATTATTCCCAACCCCACCCGATTACAGGTTTTGCAGGTAAATTTTAGCTGTTTTTTTATCTCATCGAGGGAAAATGAGACACAAAAGGCGATTTTCAGATTTATCGGAATTCTTCTTGATTCTTGGAATCTTTGGAATCTGCAAACAAAAAGGTCTAACCTCTGCCTTGAAATTGGCTTGTCAGCACGATATTTTTGTTCTAATGTGCAACTCTGGATATAAATGATGAAATTCAAGTATTTTTTATGATCTTTATGAAAGGGATTCCAATTTTCAGGTTAAATTAAAGGTTAATCATGAACACCTGGGTAAATCTTAAAATAAGACAAAAACTTCTTATCAGCTTTCTTTCCATTTTTATCTTTTATACAATAGCTGGAAGCCTGACTATCTATATTTTTGTAAGAAACACTATTGAAAAAAATATGGAAAGTGAACTTAGAAATTCCACTACCACGCTTTTTAATATGGTTAGAACCTCGGTATCCGTGTCCATAAAAAATCATCTTCGTGCAGTGTCTGAAAGAAACCGGGACATCTGCCGTTATTATTATTCTCTTTTTGAACAAGGTGAGATTATGGAGAAAGAGGCCCAGGAAAAAGCCGCCTTGATCATGCAGACCCAGACCATAGGCAGATCCGGTTATATTTATTGCATTGACAGTAAAGGGATTGTAACCATGCATCCAAGAGAAAAAGTGCTGGGGAGCGACGTATCTGATTTTGATTTTGTCAGGATTCAGATGGAGAAAAAGGAAGGCTATATCGAGTATCAGTGGAAAAATCCCAGCGAAACCTCCTACCGCCCCAAATCCCTTTACATGTCCTATTTTGAGCCCTGGGACTGGATTATATCTGCTTCCTCCTATAGAAAAGAATTTGCCGAGTTAATTAATGTCGATGATTTCAGGCAAAGCGTACTTTCCCTGAAATTTGGGAAAAGCGGTTATTCTTATGTAACAGATGGCCGGGGCAATACGATTATTCATCCTAAAATGCAGGATGTAAACATTTATACCAAGGTAAATGTGCCTTCAAAATTTTTTACAACCATGCTTGAGCAAAAAAAAGGAAAAATTATTTATAAGTGGAAAAATCCCGGTGAAACAAGATTCAGAAAAAAACTGGTATTGTTCAGCTATATGCCTGAATTTGACTGGATTGTGGCTTCTTCCAGCTACTTAGATGAATTTTATGCCCCCCTGTTTACGGTTCGTAATCTGATTCTTGTCACCGTATGCATGACGATTCTTCTTGCCGTTCCTTTGATATATAAAATCAGTGCCTCCATGACTACTCCCATGGGAGAGCTGATGAAACATCTTGAAGCCTCCGGTATTTCAGGTGATTTTACCGCAAGGGTTTCCAATGCCACATCCGATGAGATAGGTATATTATCAGCTTATTTTAATACCTTCATGGAAAGACTGGAAAAATACAATGCGAGCCTGAAACAGGAAATAGCCCAGAGAAGGCTTGTGGAGCAGGCGCTTTTGAAAAGCCAGGAAAGGTATCGGGAGGCTCTGGAAATGGGGGACAGGGTGCAAAGAGCCATAGGTCAGGAGCTTCATGATGATCTTTGTCCACACTTGATCGGAATTGCCGGGTTTTCCAGGGTTTTGATAAACAGGCTTGAAACAGAAAAAAGTGATCATCTGCCCATGGTGAAAAAAATTGCTGTTCTCATTACCGAGGCAACGGAAAAGGCAAGAAATTTATCCAGAGGCCTTTTTCCAGCCCAGCTTGTAAAATCCGGTTTTGTAAATGCCCTTCATGAGATGTGCGCCAATGTGGAAAGTTTTTCCCAGATTAAATGCAGGTTTTACAAAAAATGTGATATCAAAATGGCTGAAGAACAAGAAGCCCATCTTTATTATATCGTTCAGGAGGCTGTTTACAATGCACTCAAACATGGAGATCCTTCCAGAATTGATGTAAGCCTTGTGGAAAAAGAGGAGAACATTTTTCTTGTTGTTGAAGATGACGGGACCGGAATGATCCAGACGGGAAAAAAAATCGGGGTGGGACATATAATAATGATACACCGTGCAAAACAAATCAATAGTTTGATTTCATGGGAAAAACCAGATAAAAGGGGTACAAGGGTTGTTATAAGGCTGCCGGAAAACATTGAAAGGAACAATGGAGAATCTGGGCATGGCTAAAAAAAATCGAATCCTGATAGTGGAAGACCATCCGGTGTTCCGACTGGGTATGAGTGAAATAATCAACCAAGAGCCGGATTTGAACGTGTGTGGATGGGCGGAAAGTGTTATAGAGGCATGGAATGAGATCAAGCGCCTGGAACCGGATATGGTTGTAGCAGACATTACTTTAAAAGATAGTGATGGGTTGGAGCTGGTTAAAAACCTTAAAAGGAATAAGCGAGATATTCCCGTGCTGGTTCTTTCCATGCATCATGAATCCCTTTATGCGGAAAGGTCTATTATGGCAGGTTCAAGGGGCTATATAATGAAACAGGAGGCTCCCCTGTCAATTGTCATTGCCATCAGAACCGTGCTGGCCGGAAAAATTTATCTCAGCAATGAGATAAAAGACAGGATGCTCATTGGGTTTTGCTCCGGCCGGGATCCATGGGAACATGACAGTCCTGTAAAAAGGCTTGCCCCCCGTGAATTTGAAGTCTTTAAACTATTGGGTCAGGGCTTGACCACAAGGCAGATTGCAGATAATCTGTGTCTCAGTATCAAGACCATCGGAACCTACAGGGAAAGAATCAAAGAAAAACTAAACCTGAAACATGCCAATGAACTTTTGATGCACGCCATGACCTGGGATAAAATCTCATCGTGCTGAGATATGTTATTTCCCTTTCTTATGCTGTCGTTGTAATGATTATAGAGGCTCTTAATGAGCTGTATGAAAGGCTTGATAATATCGGCAAAGATGAGTTTTCAAAGTATCAAAAGCTCATTGATGTTATAAAAAATAAAAAAACCGGATTTGGATGGACCGGACTGGATTCCGAAGACAGGCTGGTTATTTTTACGGAGCGAATTGAAACCCTGAAATATCTGCATGGCAATTTACCGGAGGATCTTAATTTGAAAGAGAACCAGGTTCAGGTTCTCCATGGAGGCATTTCTGATACGGATCAGCAGTTTATTGTTGAAGATGAAACATCAGGGTGAAAACATATCCTGGAATTTTTATGATGATGAAAAACGGGTTGATATTGTTAAAGTTCCTAAAGATATGAACTTTAGATTCAGGTATCTTCCTGTGGAAATCAGGCCAGAAAAAAATGAACTAATACTCTCTGCTGACAAGGAGGTTTATATGAAAGTCTCCGTAAAGAATTGTTTTTTAAAGACTTTCAATCTTCGTTGTGGCCGGGTAAAAATATGCTCCGGCCATGCCGGTTTATATGAAAGTCTCCGTAAGAGATTGTTTTTTAAAGACTTTCAATCTTCGTTGTGGCCGGGTAAAAAATATGCTCCGGCCATGCCGGTTATACAAAAAGAGATCAAACGAAGGAAAAAAAATGAAAAGGCCTGGCCTGTTATTCATTATTTGTGGGAGCAGAATCCTGTCATCTCCTGGGCAACCGATAAAGTGATGTCTGCATTCAAACGCCACGAGGCACCGGTTCTGAAACTTTTCGGCAAATTAAATGATGGAGAAACAATTTGTATTCTATCCGGATTAATACCAATAAAAAGGTCATCCCCTTATTCATAGCTGGGTTGCTATATGTTTTCAAAATGAAGAATTTAAAAATATTGAACTTTTTGAATCCCTGGCCCAAAAACTTGATTTGATAAACGGTGAGTTTGCAAACACTGAACAAGAGGTGGATATCCTAGGATTAAAAAATCTGCTGCCGGAAGCTGTGGAAAAAGTTAAAGAATGGATGAGTTACAGAAGAGATGAATTTCAGCAGGCAACATACGAGAAGCTTCAAAAAAAATAAACGAGTTGAAACGATTGAAAGACCGCAAATTGGAGCACCTTGATCTAAAGTTCCAGGATAGCAGGATGGTAAATGCCAGGAAAAACAGGGAAATTGAAAAGGGACAAAAAAAAATAATATCTGAATTTGATGAGTATCAAGAGTGGATTGAAGAGACCATGACAACAGAGGATCAGCCTTATATTCAGGTTGTGTCGGTGATTGTGGGATAAAGCCTTACCCGTTCAGGTGAGGTTCCTGTAGACAGTATCTAACTTAAATCAATAATTAAATAGAACTAATCCTATGGAATATAAATTAGTAGACAGAATTTTAGCTCTTGGTAATTTGATCGGACAGGCCAAACTTGGATATATAGAGACGAATACACAGTTTCAGGTGGCCTCGTGGAACCTGGGCGCTGAGGCTGTTTTCGGGTATACGGAAGATGAAACAATGGGCAGGTTTTTATATGAGCTGATCCCACTCACCATGCGAGAATTTGCAAATTGCAAAGGTACGAAATCGTTGACTACCTCTTTTACAAATAAAAGAGGGGAAGAAAAAAAATGTGATATTCTTTATTCGCCTATTATGAATTTTCAGGGAGAGAAACTTGGTGTGGCCGTTCTTGCCAAAGATATATCCGCCTGCTTGAAATGCAAAGCTGATTTAAAACAGCAGGAGCAGTATCTCATGGATATTTTCGGTTTTGCGCCCATAGGGGTCTACCGTGTCAATACAGAAGGCCATGTGACATTCGCAAACCCAGAGTATGCATGGATGATGGGATACGAATCTTCAAAAGCTGTAACGGAAAAAATTATTGATTTTGCTTCCCAGGCATTTTTTGACCCGGAAAGGGCAGAAGAATTTATGTTTGGTGTTAATGAAGCAGAACAGGTTATTCGTTTCAGGTGTCGGCTTAAAAGAAAAGACAATACATTTGTATGGGCATTATGTTATGCCAAGACAACACGGAATGCATCCGGCCGGATAGACGGGTTTAATGGTTTTTCCATTGATATCAGTGACACGGTCAGGGCTGAGCAGGAACTTCAAAAAGCCAACGAAAGACTCAAGAAACTTTCGGTCATGGATGGGTTGACAAAAATTCCAAACCGGCGACGATTTGATGAATATCTTGATGCAGAATGGAAACGTCATCACAGGGATAAAAAACCGATTTCAGTTGTCTTGTGTGATATTGATTTTTTTAAGTTATATAATGATAATTATGGCCATCAGGCTGGTGATGATTGTCTGCAGAAGGTTGCAAAGGCAATTAATGACAGCGCAAAACGCTCTACGGACCTGGCTGCAAGATATGGTGGAGAAGAGTTTGTTCTCGTTCTTCCCAATACTGATGCAGCCGGTGCCATGGTTGTTTCTGAAACGGTGCGAAGCAGTGTCATGAACCTTAATCTGCCCCATGAAAAATCCAAAGTCTGTAATCATGTGACCTTGAGCCTGGGTGTTTCTACTATGATTCCCGGTGGGGATAATTCAGCAGAAGCACTTGTAGAACTCGCAGATGAGGGATTATATGAGGCAAAGGAAAACGGCCGGAATCAGAGTAGAGCTAAAGGTTCTTTCTGTGGAAAGGCGGATTCAGAAACTGAGTGCCGTATGGGAAAATGATGGATAAAAAGTGAGCCCCCCACTGGTTCGGATACCTGGCAGGGAATATCCTGGTTATAACGGCCATGCCTTGAAGGGCACAACGAAAATTGGAAAGAGAATATCGGAATTTGATGAGTATCAAGAGTGGATTGAAGAGACCATGACAACAGAGGATCAGCCTTATATTCAGGTTGTGTCTGTGAATGTGTGATAAAGTCTTTCCATTGCAGGCGAAGCTCCCTGAAGATAATATCGAATTTAAGGCATCCTTCATATTGTCTCAAAAGTAGTTTACACTTTTTTGAGGAGAGTTCCCGCAAAATGGGGAGATTGATTAAAAATGTGTAAACCCGGAAATGGTTACTGGGCTCACACCCTTCCAACGTGTCAAAAAAACACAATATATTGTGATTTTTAACTCTCTCGAAATACAATGGGTTGTATGCTGGAATAGTGCGAGCCCAGTGCCCGGAAATGAAGGATGCCTAATTTAAATCAATAATTAAATAGAGGGCTTGATTTCGATTTTGGCCATTATTTATAGGGGGGCAACCCACAGTCTTTGCTCGGTGAAGGGCACCCCTACAATGACCGATGTTAAAAACATCCCCTAAATAGAACTAATCCTATGGAATATAAATTAATAAACAGATTTTTTACTCTTGGTAATTTAATCGGACAGGCCAAGCTTGGATATATAGAGACTAATACACAATTGCAAGTGGCCTCGTGGAACTTGGGCGCTGAGGCTCTTTTCGGGTATACGGAAGATGAAACAATGGGTAGGTTTTTATATGAGCTCATTCCCCTAACCACGCAAGAACTTGTAAATTGCAAAGGTACGAAATCGTTGACTACCTCTTTTATAAATAAAAGAGGGGAAGAAAAAAAATGTAATATTCTTTATTCGCCTATTATGAATTTTCAGGGAGAGAAACTTGGTGTGGCCGTTCTTGTCAAAGATATATCCGCCTGCTTGAAATGCAAAGCTGATTTAAAACAGCAGGAGCAGTATCTCATGGATATTTTCGGTTTTGCGCCCATAGGGGTCTACCGTGTCAATACAGAAGGCCATGTGACATTCGCAAATCCAGAGTATGCATGGATGATGGGATACGAATCTTCAAAAGCTGTAACGGAAAAAATTACTGATTTTGCTTCCCAGGCATTTTTTGACCCGGAAAGGGCAGAAGAATTTATGTTTGGTGTTAATGAAGCAGAACAGGTTATTCGTTTCAGGTGTCGGCTTAAAAGAAAAGACAATACATTTGTATGGGCATTATGTTATGCCAAGACAACACGGAATGCATCCGGCCGGATAGACGGGTTTAATGGTTTTTCCATTGATATCAGTGACACGGTCAGGGCTGAGCAGGAACTTCAAAAAGCCAACGAAAGATTAAAGATGCTTTCGGTCATGGATGGGTTGACAAAAATTCCAAACCGGCGACGATTTGATGAATATCTTGATTCAGAATGGAAACGTCATTACAGGGATAAAAAAACGATCTCAGTTGTCTTGTGTGATATTGATTTTTTTAAGTTATATAATGATAATTATGGCCATCAGGCTGGCGATGATTGTCTGCAGAAGGTTGCAAAGGCAATTGATGACAGCGCAAAACGGCCTACTGACCTGGCTGCAAGATATGGTGGCGAAGAGTTTGTTCTCGTTCTTCCCAATACTGATGCAGACGGTGCCATGGCTGTTTCTGAAATGGTGCGAACCAATGTCATGAACCTTAAGCTGCCCCATGAAAAATCCAAAGTCTGTGATCATGTGACCTTGAGCCTGGGTGTTTCGACCATGATTCCCGGTGGGGATAATTCAGCAGAAGCACTTGTAGAACTCGCAGATGAGGGATTATATGAGGCAAAGGAAAACGGCCGGAATCAGAGTAGAGCTAAAGGTTCTTTCTGTGGAAAGGCGGATTCAGAAACTGAGTGCCGTATGGGAAAATGATGGATAAAAAGTGAGCCCCCCACTGGTTCGGATACCTGGCAGGGAATATCCTGGTTATAACGGCCATGCCTTGAAGGGCACAACGAAAATTGGAAAGAGAATATCGGAATTTGATGAGTATCAAGAGTGGATTGAAGAGACCATGACAACAGAGGATCAGCCTTATATTCAGGTTGTGTCTGTGAATGTGTGATAAAGTCTTTCCATTGCAGGCGAAGCTCCCTGAAGATAATATCGAATTTAAGGCATCCTTCATATTGTCTCAAAAGTAGTTTACACTTTTTTGAGGAGAGTTCCCGCAAAATGGGGAGATTGATTAAAAATGTGTAAACCCGGAAATGGTTACTGGGCTCACACCCTTCCAACGTGTCAAAAAAACACAATATATTGTGATTTTTAACTCTCTCGAAATACAATGGGTTGTATGCTGGAATAGTGCGAGCCCAGTGCCGGAAAAACCTCAGATAAAATAATCAAAAGATACCTGGAAACCAGCGAGAGATCTCTATTATATGTTTCAGCAACAAGAGCCAGAAAAAATGTAATTGTTACAGGATATGGAAGTCTTAGCAGGTTTATTGCAGATTAAAACCAAATCCATGTAGGAAAAAAACCTACATCAAAATCCGTTTTCATCCTATTGCGAAAGAACTCTTTGTTATCGTATACATTATTGAGTTAAAGCCCGTATGCGAATCGTCTTAAATTATTTAACTATCGTTTTTGTCCATCGCTTCCGAGTGAACATTCTGTTTTATAAGGTTGAATTAATTTTTTTAGGTGGCCTGCATGAATTAATATACCGGATAACCTCAATTAAATATTAATCTTTATGGCCGGCACTGGGCTCGTACTATTCCAGCATACAACCCATTGTATTTCGAGAGTGTTAAAAATCACAATATATTGTGTTTTTTTGACACGTTGGAACGGTGTGAGCCCAGTACCCTCATATTGAGTTGTACGGTAAAATATTTTCTGCAATTTACCTTTTATATGAAAGTCTTCGTAACAGATTGTTTTTTAAAGACTTTCAATCTTCCTTGTGGCCGGGTAAAAAATATGCTCCGGCCATGCCGGTTTTATATGAAAGTCTCCGTAAACGACGGATAACTTTCATGGTTCGTTGTGGGCAGAACCGGGTCAAAATCCTGGTCTGCCCATGGTAGTTATATGGACATAAAAATAAATTAAAACAAAATAAAGGAGAACATTATGGAGATTTCCAGCGTTAACAACAGTATTTTGACTCCCATTGAATTTTTAAAAAGAAGCCTTCTGGTCTACCCGGACAAGGTTGCCGTAGTACACGGTGACAATAGATACACCTACAGGGAGTTTGGAAACCGTATTAATCGTCTGGCAAGCGCCCTGAAAAAAGTCGGTGTAGGAAAGGGAGACAAGGTTGCCTTTGCCTGCCCCAATATTCCTGCCATGCTGGAAGCTCACTATGCTGTTCCCATGATAGGGGCGGCTCTTGTAAGTATTAATATCCGGCTCTCGCCCCAGGAAGTTACCTACATAGTCAACCACTCAGACAGCAAGATTCTTGTTGTGGACAGCGAATTCATATCTTTGCTGGAGCCGGACAAACTCGAAAATGTTAAGCAGTTCGTGACAGTATGTGATGCCAGTGACAATAAACTGCCGGGCAGTGTAGAGTATGATGACTTTTTGGCCACCGGTGCTGAGGATGATTTTGAATGGGCCATAGACGACGAAAATCAACTTCTTTCCATCAACTATACCAGCGGCACCACAGGTAGACCCAAGGGTGTCATGTACCATCACAGGGGTGCCTATTTAAATGCCATTGGAGAGATGCTGGAATCACAATTTAATGTGTCTTCAGTCTATCTGTGGACCCTTCCCATGTTTCACTGCAATGGATGGTGTTTTACCTGGGGAGTAACAGCAATGGGCGGCACCCATGTCTGTCTTAGAAATGTTATCCCGGAAGAAATATACAGATTGATTGTAAAGGAAAATGTTTCCCACCTGTGCGCAGCTCCCACGGTTCTGATTATGATGAGCACATGGCCCGGGGCAAAAGACCTGGAAATGAAGAGAAAACTAAATATAATGACGGCAGGAGCCCCGCCGGCCCCCACCATCATACAAAACATGGAGGAGATCGGAGCAGACATTACCCATACCTATGGTCTTACCGAGGTCTTTGGCCCCCACAGTGTCTGTGCATGGCAGCCTGCCTGGGAAGGCCTTTCAAAGAACGCCCAGGCCATAAAGAAGTCCAGACAGGGTGTTCCATATATTGTTACCCATTTCATGGATGTTGTTGATCCTGAGACCATGGAGTCGGTACCCTGGGATTCAACCACCATCGGTGAGATTGTAATGAGGGGCAACAATGTAATGCTTGGTTATTACAAGGATCCCGAGGCCACAAAAGAGGCCTTTGCAGGGGGCTGGTTCCACAGCGGTGATCTTGCTGCCGTGCATGAGGACGGCTATGTTCAGATCATGGATAGAAAAAAGGACATTATCATAAGCGGCGGTGAAAATATTTCAACGGTTGAAGTTGAAAGCGTTATTTACAGGCATCCTGATGTGCTTGAGGTTGCGGTTATTCCAGTGCCAGATGATAAATGGGGAGAAGTTCCCAAGGCCTTTGTAATACCCAAGGAAGGGACAAATCCAACTCCTGAGGATATTATTGAATTTACCAAGTCTAATCTTGCAAGATTTAAAGCCCCGAAATATGTTGAGTTTGGCACACTTCCTAAAACTGCTACCGGTAAAATTCAAAAATTCAAGCTTCGTGAAAAGGAGTGGAAGGGAAAACAGCGGATTCGCTAAAAACTCTAACCCAATTTTACGATCTTAAAAACAATATAGCTGATTTCTTCATTTGGAATCAGCTATATTATTTTATTCAAACCCCTCCTTTATTCTCCATTTGTAAATATTCGGTAAAGTTAGTATTAAACCAAAATATATTGTGTTTATATATAAAAAGGATAATTTTATACCAACATATTGTATGATAGACGTGGTTTGCCGAATGTTTACCTCCCTTTTTATAAGCTGTTTTTATCATTTCTCTTTTTTTTTGAAAAAGCTTCGAGTTCTAAATTTTAATACTTTGCAAGTACAAAATTTATGATATCGTGTGCTGTGTAAATTTAGTAATTCTCATTGATCGATTTTTACCAGATTTTTTGATGTCGCTTTTGCAATGCCTTGTTTTTTTTGATAACATATTGTTTTTATAATATTTTATTTAAAGTAACAACGCTCATCTCAAGGCATTCATTATAAAATCAAATCAAATATGATATTAGAGATATCTGAATTTAAATAGAATACGAGGAATACTTGTGTTTTTGATCTTATTTTGGTACATATATAGGCGTAGCTGCTAAAAATTAAACAAAGTGTACTATGTTGTTTAATAAATCCTAAAACTGCATTAGTAGGTTTATGCCTGCAATGTACAGAAGCAAAACAAACAAAACAATTATGGTAACGATTTAAATAAGGAGGTTTTATGTCGAGGTTGAAACATCTGGAATCATTGTTTAATACGGGTAAAATTACCCGAAGGGAGTTTCTTGAGCGCTCTGCGGTACTGGGCCTGGCCGCGGCAGCGGGTCCTTTGTTGTTTTCCACACCTGCCCGGTCTGCTGCCCCGAAGCAGGGCGGACGTTTAAGACTTGGCTTATCCGGAGGCTCCACTACCGACTCTTTGGATCCCGCCACCACCACCGATATTATGATGCAGCTTCTTCTATGCGGCCAGTTAGGCAACTGTTTGGTGGAAATCAATCATAAAAGCGAACCTGTCCCGGAGCTTGCCGAGAGCTGGGAAGCCTCCCCAGATGCCAAAACCTGGATGTTTAAAATTCGCAAAGGCGTTGAATTTCATAACGGCAAAACCTTAGATGCCGACGATGTGATTCATTCCATCAACCATCACAGGGGAAAAGACAGTAAATCCGGTGCCAAGGCCCTTGTTGAGTCCATTGTTGATGTTAAAAAGGACGACAAAAACACGGTTATATTTACATTGAGCGGCGGCAATGCAGATTTCCCCTATATAATGAGTGAATATCATATGCTTATTATGCCCAAGGACAGCAAGCCGGACAGCGGCATATTCACCGGGGGTTATATCTTAAAGGATTATGAACCCGGTGTGAGGGCATTTACGACCAAGAATCCCAATTATTTCAAGAGCGGGCGTGCCCATTTTGACGAGGTGGAAACCATTGCCATCAATGATGTTAATGCCAGAACCAATGCCTTGAAAACGGGCCAGATTGATGTGATGAACAGGTGCGAGCTTAAAACCGTGCATTTCCTGAAAAGAAGTAAGAATATCCAGGTGATGCAGCAAAACGGAACCAAGCATTTCACCTTTGCCATGCGCTGTGACACAGCTCCCTATGACAACAACAATATCCGCATGGCCTTGAAATACGCCATCGACCGGGAACAGATGGTTAAAACCATTCTCCAGGGTTATGGAGTCGTGGGCAATGACCATCCCATCGGCCAGGCCAACCGTTATCATGCCTCAGAACTTGAACAGCGCCAGTATGATCCTGATAAGGCAAAGTTCTATTTTAAAAAAGCCGGTATGGAAAACATGACCTTCCGCCTCCATGCGGCCGAGGCGGCGTTTAAGGGAGCGGTTGACGCGGGAGTGCTTTACAGGGAGTCGGCATCCAAAGCCGGTATCAATATTGAAGTGGTGCGGGAACCCAATGACGGATACTGGAGTAATGTCTGGCTGAAAAAACCCTGGTGCGCAGTATTCTGGGGTGGACGCCCCACGGAAGACATGATGTTTTCCACTGCATACAGGGCAGGTGCTCCCTGGAATGACACCTATTGGAATAATGAATCCTTTAATAAGCTCTTGATAGAGGCCCGTGCGGAACTTGATCAAAAGAAACGCCGGCAAATGTATGTTGAAATGCAAAAAATCGTTCGTGATGACGGCGGGGTAGTCGTGCCCATGTTCTCTGCTGACCTTTCCGCGGCAAGCGATAAAATCGCCCACGGCCCTCTGGCCGTCAACTGGGAGCTGGACGGCCTTCGAGCCCCTGAGCGGTGGTGGTTTGCCTAAGATGAGTCCTTTAACTTCAATGATATTGAAACGTGTCGGTTTCGGGATAGTGACCCTGCTGGTGATCTCCGGCCTGATTTTTGTGGGGGTGGAAGCACTCCCCGGAGACCTGGCAGAGGCGGTTCTCGGGCAGAGCGCCACGCCGGAAACCGTTGAGGCATTCCGCAAGGAGCTAAAGCTGGATCTTTCGCCCCATGTCCGCTATGTTTCCTGGCTTGGTTCATTTGTAAGAGGCGATTTCGGCAATTCTCTGGCCAATGGCCGGCCCATTGCCGGGCAGATTAGCTGGCGCTTTTACAACTCCCTGTTCCTGGCAGGCATCACAGCCCTAATTGCGGTTCCCCTGGCCGTAATTCTCGGCATGATGGCAGCGCTTTATCAAAATACATGGTTTGACCGAACCATTTCCATTGCCACATTAAGCGCCATTTCATTGCCTGAGTTTTTTGTGGCCTATATTCTTATCGCGCTTTTATCGGTACAGGTTTTTGTATTTCCCAGCATGTCAAATATTACGGATCAGATGGGTTTTTTCCAGAAACTCCATGCCATTGCTCTGCCCTGCCTGACCTTAACCATGGTGGTGGTGGCCCACATGATGCGCATGACCCGAGCCGCCATCATTAATGTTTTGACAAGCCCGTTTATTGAGATGGCAAGATTGAAGGGGCTGACCCGTGGGAGAATTATTCTTCACCATGCGTTTCCCAATGCTTTATCGCCCATCATTAATGTTATTGTGTTGAATCTTGCCTACCTGGTGGTCGGTGTCGTCGTTGTGGAGGTGGTTTTTGTTTATCCCGGCCTGGGACAGTTGCTGGTTGATGCGGTGTCAAAACGTGATCTGCCCGTTGTCCAGGCCTGCGGCCTTATCTTTGCAGCCACCTATGTGTTTTTTAACCTGACAGCCGATGTGCTGGCAATGCTAAGCAATCCAAAACTGAGAAACCCGAAATAAGGACAAAGTAATTATGAGCATCATGAAACTTCTTAAAATAATGCCGGTCAGCGCCCGTATTGGAACGGCTATTGTTTTAATCAATCTTTTTGCCGTAGTTTTTGCCCCTTTAATCGCTCCCTATGGTGAAACTCAGGTTGTGGGCGATGTCTGGCTTCCATCAAGTTTGGATCATATTATAGGCACGGATCAATTGGGCCGGGACCTTTTCACGCGCATCCTTTACGGCGCCCGCAACACCATTACCATTGCTTTTCTTATATCAATGCTGTCTTTTTTCATCGGTGCTACCGGTGGATTCTTGGCAGCCACCTTAAAGGGCTGGATAGATCAACTGCTGGGTCGGATCGTAGATATTGTAATGGCCTTTCCCACCCTTATATTTGCCCTCATGGTGCTGTCGGTTTTAGGCACCTCCATTCCAGTGCTCATCGTTGTTATCGCTGTGCTGGATTCCACCCGTGTATTCCGCCTCTCCCGCGCAGTGGCAATGGATATTGAGGTAATGGATTTTGTGGAAGCGGCGCGCCTTCGGGGTGAGGGTTTGTGGTGGATCATGCGCCATGAAATCCTGCCCAATGCCATGCCCACCCTTTTGGCAGAGTTCGGCCTGCGTTTTTGTTTTGTGTTTTTATTCATAAGCGCCTTAAGCTTTTTAGGTTTGGGCATTCAGCCGCCCACTGCTGACTGGGGCGGCATGGTGCGGGAAAATGCCGGAGCAATCACCTTTGGTATTCTTATTCCCCTCTGGCCCGCCGGAGCAATCGCATTTTTAACTATCGGCATTAATCTCATTGTGGACTGGTTTTTACAAAGGAGCAGCCAGATTAGAAATATATAAGCCGGTATGTCCTGTCAGGCAAAACGAAGGATAAAACGATCAATACTCTGGAAAATTTATGGCTGACAAATTTTAGATTAAAAGGGGCATCTTTGATATCACCTCAAAAGTAGTTTACACTTTTTGGGATAAAATTTTCAAAAAATAAGGATGTTGATATGGAAAGTGTAAACCGGCAAATGAAGGATGCCTTAAAAGGGATTAAATTCCTGAAGGAAAAGAGAGTAATATATGAATGAAGCAAATCAAGAACTGTTAAGGATGGAAGATATTCAATTAGAGGCTTTTGACGGGGATAAATGGAGGCCCGTCATCAAAAATATTGACCTGAGACTGAACCGCGGAGAGGTTCTTGGCCTCATAGGAGAATCCGGCGCCGGCAAATCCACGCTTGGCATGGCCTCCATGGGTTACACGCGGACAGGATGCAAAATAGCAGGCGGTTCCATTGTCTTTGACGATATGGAGCTGACACAAATTCTAAAAAAGGAAAAACGCAGCCTCCGGGGAGCACGCATATCCTATGTTGCCCAGAGCGCTGCTGCTTCCTTCAATCCTGCCCACACGCTCATCCGGCAGTTTGCCGAGATTCCGGTTCAGCACGGCATTATGAGTTATGCCGAGGCAGAAAAAAAAGCCATTGAATTATACCGCCGCCTTGATCTTCCAGAACCCGAGGAAATAGGTTATCGCTATCCCCATCAGGTTTCAGGGGGACAGCTCCAGCGGGCCATGGTTGCCATGGCAATGGCGGCCAGCCCTGATATCATCGTATTTGACGAGCCCACAACGGCCCTGGATGTGACCACGCAGATTGAGGTCCTGGCGGCAATAAAGGAAATTATCAAGGCGGAAAATACAGCAGCAATCTACATTACCCATGACTTGGCCGTTGTTGCCCAGCTTGCCGACAGAATCATGGTTTTAAGAAACGGCAGTCTTGTTGAAGAAGGCGATGCCAGGGATATTTTAGAGCATCCCCAGGAGGAATATACCCAGAATCTTGTGGCTGTACGGAATTTAAAGGAGGAAAGCGGGTTTTCTGCGAAAGACCCAGAGGTCATTTTAGAGATTGATAATGTGTCGGCTGCCTATAATCCTGGTCAGCCGGTGGTAAAGGACGTAAACCTGAAAATCAGGAAGAAGAAAACCGTTGCCGTGGTGGGAGAATCAGGAAGCGGGAAAACCACCATGGCCAGAATTATCACGGGCCTGCTTCCCCCTTACAGGGGCAGCATCATATTTGACGGTGAGTTTCTGCCCCCAGAGCTTTCACAAAGGGACAAGGAAACGCTCCGGCGCCTTCAGATGATCTACCAGATGCCCGATGTTGCAGTTAATCCCCGGCAGAAAATCAGTAAAATTATTGGACGCCCGCTTTCCTTTTATTTTAATATAAAGGGTAAAAAAAGGAAAGACAGGGTTGCAGAGCTTCTTGAAATGGTTGAGCTGCCCGCAAAGTATATGGACAGATACCCTTCCGAGCTGTCCGGGGGTGAAAAACAGCGGATCTGCATTGCCAGGGCCCTTGCTGCAGAACCTGATCTGATTATCTGTGATGAGGTTACCTCTGCACTGGATCAACTGGTTGCAGAAGGGGTTTTAAAGCTTTTGCAGGATATTCAAAACGACTTAGGGGTTTCCTATCTTTTTATCACCCATGATCTTGCAACGGTTAAGGCCATTTCAGATGAGATCGTGGTCATGTTAAACGGCAAAATAGTGGAGCAGGGAACTAAAAAAGAAATTTTAAAACCACCCCACCATGAATATACGGAACTGCTTTTATCATCGGTTCCAGAAATGGATCCCGAATGGCTGGATAATCTTCTTGAAGAAAGAAATGAGGCTGCTTGATTTCAATTTCGGCAATTATTTGTAGGGGCAACCCACCGTGGTGGTTGCCCGATGAAGGATACCCACAGCGGGGTAGGCTTGCAATGGCCGATCTTAGAACGTAAATATTCGGTAAAACCCGTATTAAAATACAGCATATTGTGTTTGTATGCAAAAAAAGATGGTCACATAGCAACATATTGTACGGTAGACGTGGTTTACCGAATGCTTACCTTAGAACCACGCATAAATTCAATAAGACATAAAAAAATAAGCGACTTATGGGTTAGTTGTAACCACAAGGGAATAATGGGATTCATGGTCATTTATTTTATGTTTTTCCATGATCTTGATATTTTTACAACCTTCTTCAAGGGTAAGGGATGAATAGATACCCTTGAAGATTGTTCCGGCGGCAGCCCTTCCCTTGATTTCGATTTCAGGCACAGGCGGCTCATTTTCCCCCCATTGGAAGAATGCCGCCCTGTCCCTTTCCAGCTCCATAATTTTTTTATCCTTCCTGGGCTTTAATCGTTCCATGGCAAGATCAATCTGCCCCTGTGTCAGTTCCATCTCTTTTTTCCGGTTGTTTAAGGTTTTTAACAGCTTGACACTTGAATTCATTTTCTTTTTAAGGGCATCTAATAACCGCAGATTTTTTTTATGATGCCTGTTTCCCCGGATTATCTTATTATTTTTTAAATTCGCCAATGAAGAATCAGCCATTTTTTTGGCACGGTCATGAATGCTTTTCAATTCCACCATTTTATTAAAAATATTGTCGCATTTTTCGATGAGACCCTCTTTTTTCTGTTGAAGCTCATGTATCTCTTTTCCGGCCCGTTTAATTTTTTCGGAGATTTTCATTGACTGGCGTACCAAATGCTCCTCACTGCCGGCAGAGATGGTGCAAGGTTCCGTCACATCACTGCCTATACCTGCCGCGGTTACACCTTTTCTTGCAGCAATATTGGAGGCAATTATCCTGCTTTTCACGGCAAGGCATTTTCCGCTGATGAATATCTGCGAATCAATTATTTCATGTTCCACAATCACATCTCCAAAGGCATCGATCGTTGAGTTATGGATGTATTTTGCGTAAACACTGCCCTGGGTCCGGATATGACAGCCCGTGATTCCCATCTCCACGGTTACATCTTGGAGACATTCCACATCACATCCCCTGATTTCATGTGCTTTTATCCTGCCTGCCTTTACCGGAAACGCACCGGTTAATGTTCCTGAGATATTAACGCTTGCAAAGGGATTGATGGGGCCGAATCTTATATCTGCATCTTCAAGGATGTTTACAACCGGAAAAACATAAACCCTCCCCTCTAAGGTACAGGCCGGTATTCCTGATATTTCAGATATGATTTGTCCCAGGTTTTCAGACATGGAGGTTCCCTTTCCACACCTTAGAGGCGATCGGCGATACTTATGCTGTATCTTTTTGTCTACGGGTTTGGCAAACACATTTAAAACAACAGGCATAGTTTCCTGAATATTGAGGGCGGCCAATGGCTTGTTTTTTTTTATGCCTCTTTGGGATAATCCTTTTTTAAAAAAATAATCCGGCCTGGCTTCCCAGGTACATGTACCTTTGGCAACTTCAAAAAAAATATCTTCCCTGTCAAGATGACACTGAATAACCGAATCTCTGTACAGGCCGTTGGTTAATCCTTTTTTTTCCAGCGCAGCCTTTATCATACTTAAAGAAACAGGAAATTCCATGTTATCTGAAATTTTAACCCATGCCTCCATTCCATCATCTGCAACTATAATTTCGATGGAATCTGGGGTTGTGACCCTTTTCTTTATCTTTTCCTGGTGGGCAAGGATTAATATTTTCTGCTGTTTTGTTAATGTCCCCTGGGCAACCATTATATCGCCAAGCAGATTGATTTTCCCAAGACTGTGAAATTCTGAATCTTGTCTTTTAAGGGCATCTTTTATTTCATTGGAAGTTGCATAGCCTTTTTCAATAACAATTGAAGCAAAAGCCTTGTCCATGGCCTTAACCTGGAGAAATTCTTTTTCATAGCTCTTAAAGGAAACAGAATCTTTATTTTTACGGGAGGCTCTATTCGACCCCAGGGTCTTAACCGTCATTTCGGCCAATTTTTCCTGTTCTCTTGTGATCATTTCCTGTTGCTGCTGTGTGATCACGCCGGATTCCACAAGGATGTCCCCAAGCATTCGTTTTAGTTTTGCCTTTTTAAATTCCTGCTGCTGCTTTGCCAGAGCCTTTGCAACATCTTCAGGTGCGGCAAAACCTTTTTCTATGGCAATTTTCCCGAATTGTTCGCTCTTTTTCTTTACAATGAGAAAGTCCTGGATGAGTAAAAGCAGATCAACCTGATATTTTGTTGCTGCCTTGTTCTTAATGAGTGCATCGGCAAATGATATTTTTTTTCCATGGGATTTTATATAGGCGAATACATCCTGAAGCTGCTGCTTTGTTACAGTACCGTATTGCAGGGCAAGAGCGCCGAGGGATGGAATGTCCTTATTTTCAGATACCAATTTTTATATCCAGTCTCTTAAAAAAAGCTGTTAAAAATTACCAAAGTTTTTAAAATGGTAAACTGAATAATGATTGAAAACAAGGATTTTTTGCAGTCAGGATAAAAAATGAAAAAGAGTTTTGCTCCCTAATATCTTAAATGATTTTAGAAAAAACTTGTGATAGGCTCTTATATGTTTTATTTTCCTCCCTGATGAAACTTTGACAGGATTTTTATTATTACAGCCTTGATCTTAAAATCAGGCTGACGATATTAGACATTTTCGAAAATAAGGTTTCCCATCTATATTCTGGTGAGAACTGCCTGAAAATACCTTGCCGTTTTTGCCAACTTTTTATTGCCGAAAATGTCTATTTTAAGATAAAGGGAGTTAGGATGACAAATAATATAGAAGTTTTACATAATAAATTTTCAGGCGCTACCAAATACGTACTTGACAGCGAGCTTGCAGGTATCGTTAATATTTCCATGGCCCTTGAAATGCCGCTTTTACTCAAGGGAGAACCTGGAACAGGCAAAACCATGCTGGCCCATGCCATCGCAGAAAATCTGAAAATGCCCCTTATTATATTAAATGTTAAATCCAGTATGAAATTAGTTGAAGCTCTGTACCAGTATGATACTCTGACCCGGCTAAACGATAGCAGGTTCGGGGATTCCACGCGGGATGTCAGCAATATTAATGAGTATATAAAAATGGGCAAGATCGGCCAGGCCTTTGCTGCCGACACCCGTACCGTGCTTCTCATCGATGAAATCGATAAGGCAGATACGGATTTCCAGGATGATATGTTAGATGTATTGGACCAGATGCAGTTTGATATTATTGAGACGGATCAGACCATCCAGGCAAAGCACAGGCCGGTAATGATCATAACATCCAATGCCAAAAAAGATCTTTCAGATCCATTTCTTGGCCGCTGCAATTTTCATCACATTGCATTCCCGGATCCTAAAATGATGCGCAAGATCATTGCCGTACATTTTGCAGATATTGATAACAGATTAGCGGAAAATGCCATAAATGCATTTTACGGCATGAGAGAAGTGGAAGGTATGGAAAAAAAACCTGCCACACGGGAGTTGATCAACTGGATCCGGGCACTTAATGCCGATCCTGATTTTCATGCAAAGGATCTTGTAAAAGGAGAGCTGCCGTTCCTGGGTGTTTTGTTCAAAAAGAGTCCTGATTATGAAAAGGCCAAGAATCTCTCTTCAAGAAGAAGATTTTTTTAGAATGGAAAAATACTTAACAGAGAGCAGGCACAATGTTCATTAAATTTTTTTATAAGTTAAAAGAAGTTGGCATTCCAGTTACCCCGACATCTTTTCTTACACTCCAGAAGGCCCTGGACAGGGGGCTTGTGACGTCCTTGGATGATTTTTATACCTGTGCCAGGGCCATCCTGGTTAAGAGTGAGCGCTATTTTGATCTCTATGATCAGGTATTTGCTTTTTATTTTGAAGGGGTGCCTCTGCCGGAAACCGATGGATTTGAGATAGATGAAATGGCAAGGGCCATGCTGGATGAGTGGCTAAAGCATCCCAGAAAGCTTGCCGATGCCCTTGGCATGGATGAATCAGAACTAAAAAAACTCAGCCCGGATGAATTGATTGAATATTTCAAAAAACGTTTAAAGGATCAAACCGAGCAGCACCACGGCGGCAGTAAATGGATAGGAACCGGCGGCACATCTCCTGTGGGGCATTCCGGCTTTCATCCAGGGGGAATGCGGGTTGGAGGAGAATCAAGGAACAAATCTGCGGTAAAGGTGGCAGGAGAGCGCAGGTACAAGGATTATTCCACAAGGGGCCCTTTAAGTGAGGCCATGATAGGCGAGGCACTAAAGAGGCTCCGAAATATGATGCCTGCGGGTCCAAAGGATAGAATAAATGTGGATGAAACCATCTATCAGACCATGAAGAACGGCGGTGAAATTGAGCTGGTCTTTGACAGGGCCATGCGGGACCGCCTCAAGGTTATCCTTGCCATTGATAACGGCGGTTGGTCAATGGATCCCTATATTTCCGTGGTACAGACCCTTTTTGACTATGCCAGATCCCAGTTTAAAGAGGTCAAAACCTGTTTTTTTCACAATACCATCTATGACTGCGTGTGGGAGGACCCTGCAAGATACCGAAAACCCATTATGGTTGATGACTTTACAAAACGTGATCCCGAGACCAGGTTTATTGTTGTTGGAGATGCCAGCATGGCCCCCTATGAACTCATGGCCAGGGACGGGTCCATTCATATCAGGGAGCGGAGCGGTCAGCCCAGTATTCAAAGATTGAAGTTCATTGCCGATACCTTTCCCCATTCGGTGTGGCTGAATCCTGTTTTTAAGGATATGTGGGGATATACCCATACCATCTTATCCATTGCCTCGATTTTTCCCATGTTTGAGCTTTCCCTGGACGGCCTGGAAAAGGCTGTCAGCCATTTGATGGCATGAGTTTATTTAAACTATAGGGGGCACCCTGCCTGTCCTTTGCAAGGGTAGTGGGGTGCCCCCTTAGGTATCGTTAATTTCCCGGTTTACACTTTTTAATCAACTTTCTCATTTTTGGGGACTCATTTAAAAAAAAATGTAACCCGAATTTGATTTATACTCCCCATCGGTAGATATTGAGCTTTTTAGGGGGAATTGTTTTCCCAGCATCAGGGCAAAAGGAGTCTTTTGAAAAGCTCAAGTTATTAGAGTGCACAGTATATCCTGAAAGATACCGGGTTTTTATGTTAGTATTTTATACCAAATATTCATGCTTTCAATCTGACCTGAAATATTGGTATTATTGATAAGTGTACCTGAATAGGTATATCCTGCCTGGGCAAAGGTGATATTCATGCCAAAAGATAAGGCCCTTGCAATCGTATACGCTGTTTTTATACCCCTCTTTCTGATCTCTTTTTCCATTTTTTCAAGAAGAAAAAGCGCAAAGCCCTGGCCTCTATGATCAGGCAGGGTTGCAAAATCCGTCATCTCAGCATTTTTTTCCTTTTTATCCATTTCAACCGAAGAAAGGCAAACAAGCTGATTCCCTTTCCAAATGCTGAAGTAGAGACTATTTTCATTCATTGTCTGTACCAGGTAGCCGGGATTATCAACGGGAAAGGGATAGGTTGGAAAAACTTTTTTGTAAAGGTTTGCCATGGACTCGCTGTCACCTTTATCCGCAATCCTGAAAGCATAGCAAGGATTTAAATGGGGAGTTTTCTTAAGTCGTCCTTTTTTACGGGAAAACTCCAGCACATCATCAATAAATTTTTCTTCAAGATTATTGCTTCTTTTAGCATCCCTGAACCTGGCCATGAGAAAAGCATCTTTTCCAGAGTTTTCTTTTTTATTAACTTTTCCATTAAAAAATCCAGGAATATGAGCTTCTTCAAGAAAGCCCTCATCGATAAAACATTGCCGGAATTCAGATGGAACCTTGGCAATCAATTTGGAGTAGCCCTTTTTTTTCGCAAGATCATCTATCTGGAAAATAATTTCAGGGCAGTCTTTATGGGCAAGTTTTAACAGATAAATTCTGTCATTTAACTTCCCATGCTGAATAAGGGAATGCATTAAAGTTTCAATTTTATCAATCATGATGACAGGGGATAACTTTCGATCAGAATTGTCTTTTTAAAATATTGAAAAAGCCATGATCACCGGCGGGCTTGTATTGAAGAAATCATGACGAGATGGTGTCGGGACTGAGGTGGCCCAGGATTTTATTTTCCACCTTTTTAAAGATATAAATCAAGCCGTAAACCAGGGCAAGATAGATAATTGCGGCTGTGATAAAAAGTTCATAAAATGCAAAGGACCTTGCCGCAATTACCCTGGCAACCCCTGTAATATCCATGAGGGTGATAATGGACACAAGGGAAGATGCCTGCAGAAGAAAAACCACCTCATTGGTATAGGCTGGCCAGGCTATTCTCAGGGCCGCAGGCATGATGATCCTTCTGTAAAGAAGAAGGCCGGACATGCCGCAGGCCCTTGCCGCCTCTACCTCTCCATGGGAAACCCCTTCAATACCTCCCCTGAATATTTCACTGCTGTAAGCCGCGGTATTAAGGGTAAGCGACAGGGCCGCGCAAAAGTAGGCCTCCCTGAAAAAACGCCATAATCCCCAATCTGAAAGAAACTCCTGGAATTGCCCGCTGCCATAGTAGATCAGAAAAAGCTGCACCAGAAGTGGGGTGCCCCTGAAATAGAAGTTGAAACCGTAAACAGGCAGGCGTATAAAGGGGTTTTTTGATACGCGCATTATGGAGAGAGGAACTGCGAGGATAAATCCCAGAACCACGCTCAAGGCGGTAATCTCAACGGTAACCATTACACCGCTGAAAAGGCGGGGTATACTTTCAACTATTATGCCGATATCCATTACAGGGCCCTCTTTATTCCGCGGCTTGCTCTCTTTTCCGCCCACTGCTGAAATAAAAGAGAGACTATGGTTATGGCAAGGTAGATCAAGGATGCGGCAAAATAGCAGGTAAAGGGCTTTCTTGTGCTTCTGACCGCAATATCTGCGTTACGCATCAGCTCCGGGAGCTGTATCACAGATATTAATGCCGTGGCCTTGATCAGAACCATCCACACGTTGCCGAGGCCGGGAATGGCAAAGCGCCACATCTGGGGAAGGATAATGCGCCTGAAGGTTAGAACTCCTCCCATGCCGCAGGAACGGGCAGCCTCGATCTGCCCCTTTGGAACAGACATAAACGCCCCCCGGAAAACCTCTGTCGCAAAGGCCCCGTAGATAAACCCTATGGTCAAGGTGCCTGCTATAAAGGGATTGATGCTGATATAAACATCAATGCCGAAGAGTTTAAGGGCATCCTGCATCAGTGTGGGAGCGCCGTAATATACCAGAAGAATTAATACAAGCTCTGGAATTCCCCGGATCACGGTGGTATAGAACCCTGCCACGCGCTGAAGAGTCTTTATTTCAGACAGCTTGCATAAAGATGCGCCCAGTCCCACCAGGACGGTAATAATCATGGCGCAGACACCGACAGCTAATGTGAGTTTTCCTCCCTTTATAAGGAGGAAACCATATCCTTGAAGATCAAACAATGATAGTTTCCCCTAATCCACGTCAACATGAAACAATGATAGTTTCCCTTAGTCTCCGTAAACATCAAAGTCAAAGTATTTATCGTTGATTTTCTGATACACACCACTTGCTCTTATTTTTTTAATGGCTTCATTAAAAAGCGCTACAAGGTCTTTATCCTCTTTTCTTATGGCAATGCCTATTCCCTTTCCATACCATTGTTCATCTGTAAAACCGGGGCCTGTAAATTCGCAGTCCTTTCCTTGATCCGTGTCGATGAATCCTTCAAGCAGCACAACGGAATCTGCTATTACAAGGTCAACCCTGCCGGATACAAGATCCATGTTGGCCTCATCCTGGGTGGCATAGGATTTTATGGTTACTGATTTACCGAATTTATCCCTTACAAAATTCTCATGGGTAGTTGCCCTCTGTACGCCGACAATTTTTCCCTTGAGTCCTTCAGGAGTAATTTCTATGCCGGCACCTTTTTTTGCGACAAACTTTGCCGGAGTCATGTAATACTTATCTGTAAAGGCAACCTTTTGCGCACGCTCCTCTGTAATGGCCATGGAAGCTATGATGGCATCGTATTTTTTTGCGAGAAGCCCTGGAATCATTCCATCCCAATCCTGTATAACAAATTTGCATTCAACGCCTGCGGCTTCACAAAGCGCCTTTGCAATATCAACATCAAAGCCCTGAAGTTCGCCGTTTTTATCAATGAGGTTAAATGGAGGGTATGCGCCCTCGGTGCCGATACGCACCTGTTTAATTTCCCCGCCAAAGGCTGTTGAGGCAGTTAGAAAAAAACAGATAATAATTGAAAGCAAAATTCCTTTTTTCATTATAATATTCCTTATAAAATTGTTGGTATAATGTTTTTTATAGAAAATCGGCAAGAAAGCCCCTGAATCTCGTAGCTAAGGGGTTATTGACTTTTCGATTTTGAGCAAAAAACAGACCACAACTATTTTTAAACAAAGTTTGATATAAACTGTTGTAATCGCGGGGAATCAGGATTTTTAAACATAGAATCAGGAGAGCCCTTTGCCTCGATAACTCCCTGATCAAGAAAGACAACATCCGAAGAAACATCCCTTGCAAATCCCATTTCATGGGTAGCAACGATCATTGTGCGCCCCTCCTTTGCCAGATCCTGCATCACCTTTAATACCTCTCCTACAAGTTCTGGGTCAAGGGCGGATGTGGGTTCATCAAAGAGCAGAACATCAGGATCCATGGCAAGAGCCCTTGCAATGGCTGCCCGCTGTTTTTGACCGCCAGAAAGCTGGGACGGAAAATAATTACACCGCTCGGCAATACCGACTTTTTCAAGGAGTGACATTGCATAGGCTTTTGATTCTTTTCTTGAGCGTTTAAGCACATGTATCGGGGCCTCCATTATATTTTCAAGAACGGTCATATGGGCCCATAGATTGAAATGCTGAAACACCATGCCAAGCTTTGTCCTGATTCTGTCAATCTGCTTTCGATCTTCAGGAACAATTTTGCCGTGGCGGTTTTTTTTCAAGCGGATAAACTCTTCTCCCACGTAAATCTTTCCAGAGGTGGGTTTTTCAAGAAGATTAATACATCTTAAAAAGGTGCTTTTCCCGGAACCGCTGGAGCCGATAAGGGAAATCACATCTCCTTCCCTGGCACTCAGGGATATTCCCTTTAGCACTTTCAGCTCTCCAAAATTTTTATACAGATCCTCAATCCTTAAGGCATATTTTTCGTGATTGTCCAATGGTGCTCCCCGGGTTTCCCTAATTTTTTTACGGCAGCCTGTTAGTTTTTCACGGTAGTCTGATGGCTTTAGAATTCCAAAGACTGAAAATTTTTAATTCACAGAGCTAAACATATGCGTTATGGCTTTGTCGTGTCAAGCAAAATCGAGCAAGCGCTATCAAAAAGTATATCCCACGCTGAAATGAATCCGGCCTGAACTCTCCCCGTCTTCGGGATCCAGCTTATGGCCGTAGAGAAGTCCCACAGGCCCGATGGGAGTGACATATCGAATTCCTGCTCCAATGGAGGAACGGAACCCCTTTGACTCGGCATCTGAATCAAGGTCATCGATGCGGCCGGTGTCAAAAAAACAGTTCAGTTCAAAATTTGCGGGCAGATCGATCCTTGCCTCAAGGGTTGAATTAATGGAGCTTCGTCCTCCCTGGGGGTCACCGTTTTCATCGAAATCCAGCATGTTTTCCTTAAATCCCCTGACATCAGGTGTTCCGCCAAGGAAAAAAAACTGATCCTCTGCCACTGTATTTTCAGATCCAAAGGGCTCTATATATCCCAGTTTTGTACGCAGGGCAAATGTAATTTTGTCAAAGGGGGTGGTATATTTCCGGATATCAAGCTTATACTTTAAAAACCTGTCGAGATCATTGTCAAAACCTGCATAAATATCCACTGAACCGGAAGAGAGGAATCCTTTTGTGGGACGCATGGCAGAATCCCTTGTATCATATCCCAGCATGAATGTGGTAACCAGTATGTTTCTTGGATCCTCCATATCTGCGTCATCTCCTCCGTACATGGTTCGGTTCTCATACTTGAAATTGAGTCCTGCAGTTACATGTTCAAAAATCAATCTTGAAAATCCAGTGGATATACCCCAGGATTTTGTACCGAAGTCCTGATTCAGTTCTTCCTCATCCTGGTAATATACATTACAGGAGGCATTGATATTGGTATCCATGAAAAAAGGCTTGCTTAATCCAGCCTCTGTTTGAAAACCAATGCCACTGACCCTGCCCTCGAGCCAGGCATCAATCTCCCGGCCCGCAAAATTGTTATCGCCTACTTTTGAAGTCAGATAAAATTCTTTTTCAGTATCATATCCTGCGGCTGCCTCAACAAAATAGGGCTTATTCTCCTGAACAACAACCTCAATATCCGAGGGAGTTTTCCTGTCCTTTAATTCCGGAGAACGAACCTGGACATATTTTACCGCCTTTATGGAGCGAATATTTTTTTCTGCGTCAAACACCTTTTTCAGGGAAAAGGGTGTCCCAGGCGTAATATCAACGCGCTTTTCTATGATGGACTGCTTGAGTCTCTTGTTTCCCTTGTATATGACTTCACCAAACTGGATAAAAGGTCCCTTTTCCACATGCCATGTGATATCTGCCAGGGAATCTTTCTCTTTTAATTGAAAATTCCCTTTGACCCTTACATGGGGATAACCCATTTCAGAAATTAACATGCTAAGGGCATTTTCATCGCTTCTAACCATATATTCCCTGAAGGGGGTGCCGGGCTTAAGAGATATCTGTTTTAATGCCTCAGACTCAGGCATAGCATCTCCAAGGCCGGTAATCCCCGCGCTGCCCACAAGGGTCTGAACACCCTCATTAACGACAATGTCGATATCTACAGCATCTGTTTTGTTTCCATTTTCTTCAATTGTTTTAATTGTTATGCTATCCTTTATTTCAATATGGAGATATCCCCGACTTAAATAAAGAAGCTCAATGGCCTGTATATCCTTTTCAAGAACACGGGAATTAAAACCCCCTTTTTCAAGCATTCCCTTTTCCCTGAGAATCATGGCATCTAAAATATCTTTTTTTTCAATATTTTTATTGCCTGATATCTTCAAGGCGTTCACTATCCTTTGACGCCCCTCCTTAATAATAATATGGACATCCCAGGATGCCGGCTCCTCTTCAATAACCTGGGAATCAAGGTCATGATCATCTTCTTTTTGCCGGGAAATTTTTTCCGTCCCAGGTTCTTGTGATCTGTCAAAGGTCTCAGGCTCCTGTGATGTGCCGGAGGCATCAAGACTTGATAACTGCTTGTCATATTCAACTGTAACATCCTGGAATCCGGCATCAATATAGGCATCCCTTATCGCCTTGATTCCCCGCCTTAACGCGGAATCGTTTACATTGCCTTTTTTTGAGAGATCAATCTTCTTTTTAAGCTTATGATCGGAAAAAAATTCATTTCCCTGGAATACAAGCTGATATCCAAGCCCCTCCTCAATGTTAATAGTAATTTTGACCCCATCTTTGCCGATCTTTTCCAGTATGGGGGTTATGGCAACATCAGGAAAGCCTTTTTTTCTATAAAGATCTATAAGGGATTGAATATCTTTTTCCAGCCATTTTTCGTTAAGGCAGCCAAGGCCCCCCGGCAGCAAAGACGAATGCCAGGTCTTCATTCTCATCTTAAGGCGAAAACCGGAAAACGCATTGTTTCCCTTTAATTGAAAATCCTCTATTTTCAGGCATTCAGCAGCCTTCTTTTCCGGGGGAGGCTGCTCTTTTTCGGGCATAGGCTCATTTTTTTTTTCCGTCGTCTGCTGGCCGGTGTTTCCGGATAGGCTCCCATCTGCCCAGGCCGGAAAGCCGGGCTCACCGACCATGGGATTAAAGGGAAGATGAAAAACAAAGGATGGGATAAAAATCATAAAAAACAACAAAATTGTTTTCATATAAAAAATCTCTATTTTAATTTTATAATGTTAAGGCAGATTGCAAAAAATATTTTAAAGTAAAACTCAATATACTATTCCAACGTTCGTTTTTTCAAAAATTCCAAAAAATAATTTCAGGCATCTTGTTTTTTCAATACAAGGCAAATTGTGTTCCAAGAAAAATTTAAATTGGAATACTATACCGGTAAAAATTACAAAAAAATTTACGCCTTGGTTTTATAAAAGGAATAATAGGTTACAGGAATAATCAGCAAGGTAAACAGAGTTGATGCAAACAGCCCAAATATCAAGGCCCAGGCAAGGCCGGAGAAAACAGGATCCAGAGTGATGGGAAAGGCGCCTATGGCAGTGGTCAGGGCTGTGAGCAGTATGGGGCGCATCCTTATTGCTCCGCTCTGCAATATGGCCTCCTTGAAGTCCATCCCGCCCTTCATGGCATCCTGGATGAATTCAATAAGTACCAGGGAATTTCGTATGACAATACCGCCAAGGGCAATCATGCCGATCATGCTGGTGGCAGTTAAAAAAACCGGATCTGCAAATCCTCCTGAGGGGGTGGTGCCGAATTTGTTTAACAATAAAAATCCCGGCATGATGCCCAGCAGGGTCAGGGGGATGGCCATCATTATCAGGCCCGGCATGATAAAGGAGCCGGACTGGATGATCAAGAGGATGTAAATTCCTATCAGTGCCGCTGCAAATGCAATGCCCATGTCCCGGAACACCCGCAGGGTAATCTTCCACTCCCCTTCTCCTGCCCAGTCCACACGGGTTCCTTCGGGCATGGGGTCTTCTTTCAGGCGGCTCTGCATGTCCAGCACAGCCTCGGCAGGGGCGCGGCCTGCTGTGTCGGCAAGTACATAGACCACCCGCTCAAGGTTCTTGTGGTAGATTGTTTTTTGATCCTGGAGTTTATGAATAGACACAAGTTCGGCAAGGGAGATCATTTTCCCGTTTGCCGCTTTTATGGGTATTCCCTTCAAATCCGTGATGCCGGATTTCACCGCCCTTGGAACGGTAACCCTTATTTTAAGGGGCTGGCGTTCCCTTGGAAGATGCACAAATGCCGGGACAAGGCCGGTCAAAACCCCATGAAGGGTGGTTGTAATGGTGCGGGTATCGATGCCGTGCATGGCAGCCTTTTCCTTGTCTATCACAAACTCAATCCGTTCATGATCAGATTCCGTCATGTCGTCAATGTCAACGACAAAGGACTCCTTTGCCATGATCTTTTTAAGATGGGAAGCTGATGCTGTCAGTTTATCATGGGGCAGATCAAGGGTTCCATATATTTCCCCCACAATGGTAGAGAGTACCGGAGGCCCCGGCGGTACCTCCACCAGGCTGATGGAAGTACCGTTTTCCACGGCAATGGCCTCAAGATCCTTTCTCAGTCTTAGCAAAATGGCGTGGCTCTGCTGATCCCGCTCATCCCTGGGCAGGAGATTGACCCGGATATCGGCAAAATGGCTCCCCCGGCGAAGATAATAGTGGCGCACCATGCCGTTAAAATCCATGGGTGAAGAATCACCAACAGAGGAAACAATGGATGTTACCTCCTTTACGTTTCTGAGGTAATCTTCAAAATGCTGAACAACGGCATCGGTGGCCTCAAGGGTGCTGCCCTCGGGCATATCAATTACGATCTGGAATTCATTTTTATTATCAAAGGGCAGAAGCTTTAATGGAACCATGCGGAACACCGCAAGGGAGCAGGATACTATGAGCATAACAAAAACCCCGGAAAATAGAACAAAACGCTTGATACCTGAATTCAGGAAAGGTTCCACAACTGCTCTGTAGATTTTAAATAACAATGTGTCAGAAATGTTTTTCCGCGGCATCCCCTGGGATGATACATCCCGGGGTTTTATCTGCTTTTTTTCCTGGTCGTCTATTTGGGCCGGAGCATTTTCGGCGGCATTGTAATCCCCTGGTTTAGAATGCTCTATTTCAGAAGGCTGCTGCACAGCATGGGGAGAAGATGATTTCAAAAGAGCATGAGAGAGCCATGGCACTATGGTTAAAGCGCACAGAGTTGAAAAGGAAACGGTCAATGGTACATTGGCGGCCATGGGCGCCATATAGGGCCCCATCATTCCGGTGATGAAAAAAAGAGGCAAAAAACAGGCAATTATGGCAAGGGTGGACATGATTACAGGGGGCAGTACCTCATCAACCGCTCTAAGGGTTGCACGAAAGGGGTCAAGCACCCCGTTGACAATATGACGCTGAATATTTTCAACATTGGTTATGGGATCATCCACCACAAGGCCCAGGGAGAGAATCAGGGCGAAGAGCGTAACCCGGTTGATGGTATAACCGAACAGATAGTTGACAAACAGGGCAAGGGAAAAACTGATGGGAACCGCAACAGCAACAATAAGGGCCTCCTTCCATCCCAGGGTAAAGGCTAAAAGCACCACCACCGATGCCACCGCAAAGAGAAGAGAGCTGAGAAGGCCCCCGACTTTTTCCTGGGCGGTTGCCCCGTAGTTTCTTGTGATCTCCCAATGAATGCCCTGGGGCAGCAGCTCTTTTTCAAGTGTATGAAAGGCTTTGATGACGTTTTCGGCAACCTTGACCGCGTTGGTGCCTTTTTTCTTGGAGACAGCAAGGGTTACAGATGTGTATTTTTTTTCAGGATCAATGTCTGGTCTCTTGCCTGCATAGGAATCGGAAAAGAGAATCCTTGAATAGTTATCCGCCTCTTCAGGAGTATCTTTCACCTCTGCAATATCCCTCAGATATACGGGCCTTCCATCGCTTACACCCACCACAAGGGCTTTGATTTCATCGGTATCTTTTAAAAATGCACTGGCCGACACAATGTAGGAGGTATCCCTGCGTGAAAAGGCCCCGGCGGTAATGGATGCATCTGCCCCGTGGAGCGCTCTTTGAACCTCCATAAAGGATATATTAAATGCCTTCATGTTTTCCGGCAGCAGATTCACCCGGACTTCCCGCTCCCTCCCGCCGTGGATGGTGGTTCTTGAAATGTTTTTCACCTGGCTGAGGCGGGCAAGTATCTCTTCTCCCACACGCCTCAGCTCATAATCGCTGTGGTTATCTGAAAACAGAGTTATATTGATAATGGATACATCATCGATCTCCACGGGCTTTATTACCCATCCCTTGACAATGGGAGTGGCTTGATCCAGATTCATGGATATCCGGTTATGGAGCTTAATCAAAGAGTCTTCCCGGTCTTCTCCTACAAAAAATCTGACAATGACAAGGGCCATGTCTTTTTTTGACATGGAGTATACATACTCCACCCCGTCAATCTGCCACAGATAGCGCTCAAGGGGGGTTGCCACAAGCTGTTCAATTTCCTCGGGGCTGGCCCCGGGTGCAGATATAAACACATCTGCCATGGGAACCACAATCTGGGGTTCTTCTTCCTTGGGGGTTACCATGAGTGCTGTCCCGCCCAGGCAAAGGGAGATGATGATCAGCATTACAGACAGCTTGCCGTCCAGGAATTTTTCAACAATCCTGGAAAAGAATCCCTGCTTTTCACTTTTTTCCAAACTGGTTTCCCTCAAGTCATTCATGGCCTGTTCATTCCTCCTGCTTTAAGTACCTCGCCGCCCTTCAGCCCTGAAAGAATTTCAACCATTTCAGCGGAGCGTTTCCCTGTTTTAACATATCTAAGCTGCCATGATTCTCCCTGCCTTACTCTTACCAGCTCAAGCTGGCCCGTCAAAATCAGGGCATTGTAGGGAACCATTACCACCTCCTGCCGGGATTCCGGGATGAAAAGTTTCCCGTACATGCCGGGATAAAGGCCGTTTATCAGGGGAAGAGCAGCCTTGACCAGAAAGGTTCTGGTGGATGGATCAGCATAGGGAATGATCTCCTCCACAACGGCATCACAGGTTTTTTCAAGGGTTACCACCTCTGCCTTAAGCTGCATTCCAATAGTCACCTTTCCAATGAGTCCCTCGCGGACATGGGCTTCGATCCTGAAGCCGTCTTCGGTTCTAAGGGAAATCAGGGGTTTGCCCGGCAGTGCCAGATCCCCGGGCTCCACCATGCGCTTTAGTACCTCGCCTTTGGCCGGTGCCTTGATCCTTGTAAATCCCAGGCCGACTTCTGCCTCGGACACCACCTCCATGGCCTGGCGGATACCTGCTTCCGCCCCGGTCAGAGCATCTTTTGACCTGGTCATTCCAGCCTTTGCCTGGAGGTATCCTGACTCGGCATTTTCAAGCTCCTGTTTGGTTGCCGCCTGGGAGTCATAGTATTTTTTTATTCTCTCATACTGAAGTTTTGCCTCGTTATAGGCGGCCTCCGATGCCTTAACACCCTGAAGTGCCTCCTGTTTACCTGCCCGGGCCTGGTATAGAGCCTGTCTTGCTCTATCCAGGCGGGAAGAAGGCTGGCGGCTGTCAAGGGTTACAAGCAGATCCCCTTTTTGTACGCTGTCCCCGGCCTGAACATAGACCTTTTCCACCTGGGCACCCACCTGGGACTCAATCTGCATCTCACTCCTTGGTTTTACCGTTCCAACCGCGGTATAGGTTTCTATTACATTTGTCAACACCGCTTTTACAACGGCGTCTCGGGCGTCTCCAGGCTTTTCTCCTTCAAGGGGATTGTCAGCCGCATATAACTGAACAAAACCCATTGCGATTAAAAATAAAATACCAAGACAAATCTCTGAAATCCATATTCTTATCTTATCTTTAAAACCCATTATTCATTCTCCTGTTTATCAATATCCGACCAAATCCGGGACAGTATTCCAAGGGATCTGCCTATAGCGCTTAAGGCAATTTTTCGATCATAAAAGGCGGCTGTTTTGTTCATGCTCGCCCTGCTCCTTGCAAGCTCGGCCTCAAGATAACGGGTCACCGGAACAGAGCCTCCTTCGTATCTTTTTTTTACAAGGCTCAGGGATTCATCGGCAAGATCCACACTTTTCTTTGAAACCTCAAAACGCTTTACAGCATCCTCCAGGTTGAGATAGGCATTCCTTACATCCTGGACAATATCCAGCTCAACCCTGCGGTAATACTTCCTGGCACTCTCAAGTCCATGGCGGGCGCTTAAGAGATCAGCTTGTGTGGACCTGCCGGTATATATATCCCAGTTCATGGTCACGGAAGCTGTATAATTATCATTTTTCAAGTCATAGGCGAGGTCTTCGGAATCCATGTAGTACCTGGCATGGAAGTCAACACGGGGCAGATAACCTGAGCCTGCCTTTTTAAAGGCCATCCCGGCCATTTTAAGCCTTTCTCCTGCCTGGAGTATCTCGGGTCTTTTTTCCATGGCAATACTCAGGGCATCATCAAAGTTATCCGGGAAAGTTACAGGGCATTCACATGTTTTTGATAATATTAATTCGTCATCAGGGGTTTTTCCAAGAACACGGTTAAAGGCTGTAAGAGTTGTGGTATATAGGTTTTTCGCCTGAACCAGGTCTTTTTTCACCTCTGCCAGTCTTACCTCTAAGGAAAGAAGATCTGATTTCAGAACACCGCCCCCCTCAAAACGAATCCCCATGATTCTCAACTGCTCCTGGACAGTTTCAACGGACTGAGCCGCGATGGCAACATATTCCTGGGCTTTTAAAACAGAAAAAAAGAGCTGGATGACTGAAGCAGTAATTTTATTTTTTATATCCTCAAGCCCTTCCATAGTGTCAACCACCGAGGATTTGGCAAGCTTTGCATCAATGGTATCCGCACCGCCATTGTAGATATTCCAGCTTGCCATTATACCTGTTTCAAGATTTGTAAAGGAGCCTGGATCATTGAAGTTGAGCGCAGAAGGCAGCTCTCTTTGATCAATGGTCTTGAAAAGATATGCAGATGGTGCATCACCTGTTGAATATTCACTGTAAATGGAGACCCTTGGCAGGAATAACGAATCAGTCTTTTTGAGAGCTGCCTCGGCTATTTTGACACCTTCACGCACCATGCTGATGTCTGGATTCTGCTTAATGGCCATGAGGATGGCATCTTCTATGGAAATATTATTTTCAGTACTCCGGATATAATTATCAGAAGGTGCTGCTGAAACGCTCCAGGCCATAAATATTAACCACAGCGATAAAAAAAAAACAACCGGGCCTATAAAGCCGAACAAAAATTCATTATTGTTCCAGTTTTTTTTCATGAAAATCCCCTTGTTTGAATATTTTTACAAGTTATTCCGGCAATACTCCTAAGGCTACCGCCATAAGCCGGGACAGCCCATAAAAATAAGGCTTATGTGCTGGGATAGTTCTCATCAACCGGTTCAAATCATCCCATTTTATGGTGGTAGTTCCAGAAAAAATTACCGGAATTCCAATCTATACCTGACCTCTCCGCCGAACTGTCCCTCTGAATCCCGGAATCCGTTAAGGGAAACATTGTCCATAATTTTATATTCGGCAGATGTTTTATATACCATCTCCCCATCCTCGGATTCAGTGCCGTATTTCACCGTCATCTTTTCCGTGAGTTCTTTTCCGACAGTGACATTAAGATCAGCAAGGCCGTTATCACTTGTACTGTTTCCAAAGCCCATTTCAAAAATATCAAGTCCGGTGGCTGATTTAATGTTATCACTTACTGCCGAGGCAGCAACCTGGGAAAGCATTCCTGCAGTTGAAAGGGTGGTTCCACCTTCTGCATTGATAAGCTCATCAATGGTTTTGCCCCGGAGCAGCAAAGAAATTATGTCTCCATGATCGAGCCTGGGATCCGATGAAAGATTAAAATCAAGCGCCTCAGGAGTACCTGAAACTGCAAGCAGGATATTCCAGTCCCTGACCGTGCGCTCGGACTGAATATCAAGCTCCGGCTCGATGGCGTAGGGGTTCACAAAATCGATGATTCCCCGGGTCATGGTAAAATCGCTGGACTGGTAGTGTATGGTTCCGGGATCGATTTCAGATCGGCCGGAAACAACCGGAGAGGCTGCAGTCCCCTGGATTTGAATATCCGGATGTATCTCCATATATGCCATATTGTTATCGATAACAAAGGGTTTTTTCCCCTTGATTGCAATATTTAATGCAATAGTATCTAAAAAAGACTCGCCGGAAACCTTTTGATCTATTCCCTTGCGCACCCTTTTTTTATCTGTAATCTTAGAAAATATCTCCTTTTCCACATTAATATCTTTTGTCCACCCTCCATTTACAAGTATGAGGTTTCCCTCCACAAGGGAGGCATCAAGATTTCCAGCAGCAGTTAAATCAGTATCTATCGATGCGTCCAGGCCATCCACCCCATTTACCGGTATGGCTGAGGCCTTTAATTTTACGTTAAATTTCTCCGGCATAAAATCTTTTAATGCTGCTTTTCCCGTTAAATTAAATTTGCCGGAATCCAGATTTCCCTGGATACCTGAAATATCAACTGAATTTAAATCTGCCAGGATTGTTCCGTTGACACCGTGGAGCCGCCCCATGTTCTGGGGAAGAATCGTGCTGACATCTGCAATGGAGATATTGGCATTTACGTCGGAACGGGTGATATCTTTTTCTATGCCTGCCCTGGCATTCAGGTCTATCATACCCTTCATGGGAGGAATATCCGGCGCAAACAAAGCCGCAAGGGACATGGGAAGTTCCGCGTCAACCAGGGCATTGATTTTTCCGTTGATGCGGCCTTCCGCTTCAAGGCTGATGTGCCCGTTTTCAGGCAGCCTGACTTTAAATTTTTTTATTTTAAAGGTTTCTCCATTTGTCTCGGCATTAATATTTCCTGATTCAATGGATAAATCATTGGGGAAGTTCAGGGCAATTTTTCCAATATCTGCGGTGGCAATGATTTTTTCCGGGGTGTCTGCATTACCCAGGGCATGGATGACTCCTGTGGTGCTTCCTGAAATTTCAGACAGGCCGGCAAGCTTTAACCAGGGGAGAAGATCGGTGTTGTTAAATACCGCATCGGCTTTGAAATCCTTTGATTTCAAATCAAAGCCGGCATTGATGTCAAATCCCAGTTTTCCCATAATAGAGGCATAATTCTCCTTCAGGCTGATGTCTGCTGTAAAATCCTGGATCGACCGTCCCATGACCTTGAAATTCCGAAGGGCCATGGTGCCGCTTACCTCTGGATTATCAAGATGCCCCTTTGCCGAAATCGAGCAGGAGGCCGTTCCATCAGCCACATCTGCCTTTTGCACTTGTTTAATGCTTGAAAGCTTTATTCCATCGGAGTCAAGGGATAAACCAAAATTCTTGTCCAGGCCCATCCAGCCGCTGCCCTGGATGGTCTGATTCTCCGCAACCGCGATCATCAGGGAATCAAGGAAAAGCTTTTCATCCTTGAATCGGGCGGACAGGTCAAGGCCTGAAACTGTTTCACCGGCAGCCGAAAAATCCGTGCCTTTCATGGTTAAAGCTATACGGGGCTTTTTCAGCGTTCCTGCAATAGTTGACTGGATTAAAATATCTCCATCTATTCCCCGGCCTTCAAGAATATCAAGGGTCTTAAGGCAGTTTCCTATATTAATATTATCCGAGGAAAAATTTAATTTCAGGCCCGGGTCGTCAAGCAGATGAAGGCCCTCTTCCCTGAGTAGCGCCACATTACCCGAAAGGTTCAACCTGGTATCACAGGATTGAACCGTTAGCCCTGCAATTTTGATGTTTCCGTTTTTCAGAGCCGCGTTCAGCTTAATATCAGCCCCGGGATAGTCCATGTACCTTGCCCCTTCGGCCGTTAGGGACAAGGATGCTTCCGGGTGAATCATTGTGCCGGAAAGCGATGTTTTAAAAGAACATTTCCCGGAAATTCCCTTAATGTTTTCAGCATCAAGGGCAATGCCGGGCTGAATGTCATTTCCTTGAATACTTATATTCCAGGCCGCTTCGTCAAAATTCTTTTTTGCCCCCAGGAATCCATCTGGAAAAATCCGGTCAAGTAAAATACGCCCCTTTGCGCTCAGAGCGCCGGCGCCATGAACAATCTCAAGCGCCTTCAGATCACAGATTCTATTTTCCATGGCAATGTCCACAAGAGCTTTTTCTATTTTCCGGGACATAACCTCCCCCTTGTCCCAGTTTATGCGGCACGATATTTTAGGATCATTTACCATGCCCTCAACATCGGTATGGATGGAAATTATTCCGCTTACGGGTTCTTGAATGTTGAGCATTCCCATGAGTTTTTCAACTGCCAGGCCGGCCTCCGCCTGGATGGCCAGAACAGGTTGTGACAACAGCTTTTCAACCGAGCCGCTGATTTTGGCATTCCCTGCGGCAGATCCTATATCGATACTGAACCCGGACAAAGCATCTTTTAAATATGCCCCATTCAGAGATAAATGTTCAATGGCCCCATCCATGCCGGCGTTTTTAAAACTTGCCCGGCCTGTATTTAATATAAGTTCTGCCTTTCTTTCAAGAAGGTCGCCGCTTCCCTTAATATTAAGATTTTCAAGGCGGGCATTGATATCATCCCTTACCGACACATATGCTATATTTCCGTTTACAAGGCTTAGGGATTCAAGCTTGATATTAAAGGGAAATACAAAGGGTTGATCAGGCTCTTTTATCTCAGGCGATTCCTCTTTTGCCTTAACACCAAAAGCGCTCATAAGATTCAAATCACCATTTTCCTGCATGCGGATATCTGCCCCTATATTTTCAATAAGAATTTTATTGATGCAGATTTCTTTTGAGGCCAGAGCAGGGAGATCAAAAGCCATGAAAACTTTATCAAACTCGAGGATTTTATCATCCCCATTGGAAACACTGAAGTCGGTTATCTCGATTTTTCCCTGAAATAGAGAAATGTTTAACTTTTGCCATTGCATGCTGCCTGGAATTCTATTACCGATCTGGGACTGTATTAAACGCCTGGAATGATCTGTGTTAATGTAGAAAAGAAAACAGGCAATGCCGGATATGGTTAAAAGCATAACTCCCAAAATAAAGGATATAATGATGATAAGTATTTTTTTCAAAATCCATACTCCAGTGCAGAGTTAATATGACGGCCATGCCCTGATGGACACAAGGGAAATTGAAACCTCTGGGCGGATTCCATATCCGCCCCGAATGGGGTTGTGTATCTCTCAATGGGGCAGAAATAGGGTTTCATATAAAAAAAACTGCAATTAAATAGTTATGCCATGCAAAAAATAACATATTGATTCTTGATAAGTATGGCTGTTAATGATAATCTTCTTGTTAATGGCAGACAAGGCATTATTCATTCGTTAGGTTTATAACTGATAAGGTTAAAAAACCATGTGCTGAAGGCACAAAGGTTTTCTTGCCGATTTTTTATAAAATATAGCATAAACTGAATTTTTTATTAAGCAAATCCATATATTTTTTATGTAACTGCCACTTTATGCTGCCCTGCTTTATTTTGTTAAGAGACTTAGATTTAAACCTGAATATAGGTACTCGTTCATAATTCAAGGTAAATTTAACATCACAGGAGAAAACGATGAGTGAGGTTCTCAAGGAAGGAGAAAACACAGTTATCAGACCCGGAATGAGCGTTGTTGCTTCCATGGCTGAGGATTTTAAACAAGAACTGCAGTCGGTTATTAATGAATCCCAGGGTAAATTAGTCATTGATTTGCTGGGTGTTGATATGGTTGACTCCGTGGGCCTGGGAGTCATTATTGCAACACATAACACATTGACCAGGAATGGAAGAAACCTTAAAGTTATCAATGTTTCCAATGATATTTATACTCTTTTCAGCACCATGAGACTTAACAGACGGTTTCAGGTTGAAAAGGTCTAATATAACATCGTGGCAATTTGATCCATTTATTAGAAGCTCTCCATAACATTCTGAAATGTAATGATTTTCATCTATTATTGTGGTGTGTCATCAATCATGGGGGGTATTAGGACTAAGACTAATAATGGAGGTGGGTTAAAGGACAGATACTCTTAACGAATAGGAGTTTTCTTTGAAATTTTTTATTCAAAAAAGAAAGTTATTGTTCATTTTTTTTGCTGCTCTTATGATTTTTGGATGCAGCGGAGATAAAAACGAAGATGACTATAAAGTTATCGGTGAAATGATTGCTGCAAGGAACAAGGCCAGGCAAAAAACGAGCCTGTCAACATCCAACGAGCAGCAGGCAGAAGCATCAGAAGCAGATGTACCATCTGAAACCACAGGGAATGATAAAAAGATTATGATGTTTGAAGAAGATGTTGATATTATCAGCACATCTACCGGTAAAGTTATTGCCAGGGCAACTGCATATTTGGACAAAAGCGGCAAAATCATAAATATCAGGATAAGAAAAAACAGATGAAGCAATTGGTGTTTTCCGACACAGAATACTTTTACAAAAAGTTCCAGACACTTGTGTATTCCACTGAGTTCATGCAGATTATCACTGATTTTAAAACCTTGACTGAGATGCCCGAACATGCGCGAAAGCTTCTCAGAATCAACCCTGGCAAATTCAAGAAAACCTCCAGCCGAAAAACCGGGCCCGGCCTTGATCTTCAATACCAGGTAAGCGTTGAACACGACCGCTTTGACCGTATCCGGCTTCGGATTAAACATATTCCCCGTACTTAAAGACCACCCGCTGCAAAATCACGGAACCTGTCCTCTGCAAACAGGAAAAGGGCAAATATTTTATTTTAGGGGATGGTTTTAACACCGGCCATTGTAGGGGTATCCCCACTGTGGGTACCCTTAACCGGGCAACCACGGTGGGTTGCCCCTACAAATAATGGCTGAAATTGAAATCAAGCCCTTATTTTATTATGGCATTTATTTCTGTTAATAATGGCATAAGCCGTTGCCTATGATCCGGCGGAATCACGAGCAAACTGGCTTCTTGATTCCTGATAATATGATTGCCTGGTTGATCTGAAAATGCACCTGCAAAATCATCTCCGTAAGCAAGAATCATATCTGTTAAATTGCCGGATACTCCCGAGGCATCGATGTGCTCAATGAACTGCATGAAAATACTGTTGACTGTAAGCATAAAATCAGACACCTGGGCGTAACCCATTTCAGCGCAATCTTTTTCCGAGACAAGGCTTCTGCATCCAAAGGGTCTTGACTCATATACGGGGCATAGATTATTCGTAAGAAGGGGGCATTTCCCCCACAGGGGATCGTTCTCCTCCTCGGGCAGTTCTTCCCCGGATGCGCACAGGGCCGCAAAACCATTGGTTGTAACAAGGGGATGATATCTTTTGGGTGAGAGCTTAGCGGCTATATTATCCATAAAATTTTTTTTAAGGCTTTTGTCCAGGCGGCTAAACAGATAGGCGGTTTCAAGGGATGTCATTGTAACATTGCAGGTGCAGCAGGTAGCACACCCTTTTTTACAGGCAAATGTCCCGGTTTCTGCCATATACTGTTCATACAGATTATAAAGATTTTTAAGAGTTTTAAGCTTTTGCCTGTACATTTTGATCTATCCTCTTTTAAAGACTAACTATCACGACTTTGTTCAATTATAATTTTCAGCCTTTTTTATAGGGGGTGCCCATACATTATGCAAGAACATTTCTGAAGATAATAAAGTAGTGCTATGTAGTCTGCATAAAATATTTTACCGTACAGATAGATATGAAGCCATAAAAAGATTCTTATATGATTAGATCTATCCGGTATATCAATTCATACAGTCTGCTTTATTTTTGAATATAATCATACGCTAATAAGGAAAAATACCATGAAATCCAAAGTATTTTTTACAAGCTTCAAGGCAAATTCCAAGGAAAACCTCCCGAACAAGGTTGAAAGACTTATAAAGACCGCCGGGTTAAACGATATTTTAGATAAAAATGATTTAACTGCGGTAAAACTTCACTTTGGTGAGAGGGGAAATACCGCCTTTATTCGTCCTCCCTACATCAGGCGCATCGTTGAAACCATCAGAAAAACAGGAGCAGCCCCTTTTCTGACCGATGCCAATACTCTTTATGCCGGCACCAGAAGCGATACCCTGTCACACATTAAGACAGCCATAGAAAACGGCTTTTCCTACTCTACCATGGATGGCGCGCCCATTGTAATTGCCGATGGGCTGCGGGGAGGAGCTGAAACAGCCATTGAAGTCAACGGCAGGCACTGTAAATATGCTTATATCGGCTCGGAGATTGTTGCGGCCGACGCCATTGTCTCTGCTGCCCACTTCAAGGGCCATGAGCTTTCAGGTTTCGGAGGTACTTTGAAAAACCTGGGCATGGGCTGTGCATCAAGAAAGGGCAAATTAGACCAACATTCCAGTGTAAGTCCTAAAATAAAAAAAAAGACCTGCATAGGATGCGGTGAATGCGCAGAACACTGCCCTGCCGGCGCCATCTCCCTTGAAGCAAAAAAAGCTGAGATTAACCCTGAGAAATGTATTGGGTGTGGGGAATGTATCATACGATGCCCCACCGGATCGGTAAATATCCGCTGGAACCAGACCATCCCGGTATTTCTTGAAAAAATGATGGAATACACGGCAGCCGTATTAAAGAACAAGAAGGATAAATGCTTTTTCATCAATTTTATCAATGATATATCCCCGGCATGTGACTGCCTGCCATACAATGATCTTCCCATTGTAAGAGACATTGGCATTGCTGCGTCAACGGATCCGGTAGCCCTTGATCAGGCTTCCGCGGATCTGGTAAATGCCGAAGCATCCCTTCCCGGCACCTGCCTGAAAAAAAACAAACTGGCCGGAGAGGATAAGTTCAAAGGGCTGTACCCTGATGTTGACTGGGCGTTACAGCTTGCATATGCCGAGGAGATCGGCCTGGGGACACGCCAATACTCCTTAGAGAGGCTCAAAACTCTTAGTTGGAAAGATTAGGGGTCAATATTAGGTATCTGTTGTCACACTGGATCGAGAACTCTACCAACAAACAGGATTGTACCTGTAATATTATCCCGAATGAAAAAAATAAAAGGCTTGTCCGCGGAAATGCTGGGCACGATGCTCTGTATGCCCACTCCGGCTGTTGCAGCAGATGCTTCTGTGCCTTTCTCGTCAACTGCTATAAAGGCTTTATGATAAATTTGATCTATCCAGGGCTTGGAGTCATCTATATTTACCATCTTGGTGAAATCTGCTGTAAGTGGGTTAAACATATCAACCATCCCTATATTATACATGATTTCCTTACATTTGATTTCATAGTTAAATTCAAACTTTGGTAATGTAAGATTAATCCAACCTGTAGTAAGGGAAGAAACGATAGAGCTGATACTTTTATAATCAAGAGTATTTTCAACCGTTTTAAAATTATCCTCATGTGGAATAATTAAAAGCATGGACAGCTCTTTTAAACAGCCTTCTTCATCAGTAAGAGTCACATAGGGAAGTTCTACTGCATCATAACTATCACCTGTAAAGAATTGAGTATTAATCATTTGATGCATCATCTGTGATATAATTATAGAATCATCAAGCCGGGTAAAATCACCTGGGTGCGTTAATTCTTCATCAAAGGGAAATAACCAGGATGCTTTAAAATAAATGGTATTGGTTATTACCATTTCAGTATCTGATGTAATTGAATTTTCAGGCAGTAGATTTTTTACTTTTTCACTGGTCTGGTCTTCTATCCATTGGTTTATTATCTTTCGACTTCCATCAGGATTATTGATAAAATCAAGAGTAGTCACTCCAGCATTATAGTGCTCTGCGATAGTGTCAAGATAGGAGGAAAGAAACGGGTATCCGATTCTACTCCATACTGCATTGATGAGATTTAGCTGAAAAGGCTCTCCAGAGGAAGAAGCCTGGTCATCACATTGGTTTAAATCAATATTCAGGGCATTCAATGTTGAATGAAATTTTTCTGGGGGCAGGGTCAGATGAAGGGTGTCTGCTATCTGTACAGAGGTATCATTGTTTGCACCGGCCCATATCATAGCAAGAGCATTTTCAATACTATATGTTGAAAAAAAAATATTTTTGTCCTGTGCCTCATCATTTTCAATTACTTCATGATAGAAATCAATGGTAAAATCAGAAAAGCTATTAACCAGGCTGTTACGGTCTGCCTCATCATAAACGGGTGAATCATTATAAGGGATTGATGATTTCATAAGACCAGTATTTGCATCGGCAACATTCACTTCAACAAAATCATACCAGGTCGCATCCAGCTTGCCATCTGAATTATTATCAAGGGCAAAGAAGATATAATTTTTACCTTGAGATAATGGAGGGGTTGGAATTTCTATTTGAGGAAAATCTGACATCGGGCACTCTATCAATCTTTTTATTTCATTGTTCCACTGGAATTCCATTTGAGTATTTAACTCAAGATAATACAAACCTTCCTGAGTGAATGCGGCAATCCACCAGTCAACATTCATACCCTGCTTATCGTATGGATTTAAACCTACGGAGACAGTAACATCCTCAAGGGAAGATACTTCTATGGGATTATCCGCACCATTGACTTTAATCTCAGGTACTGGAGAATCGGCTAAAGTGATTTTTGCATTTAAAAATATTATGAAAGCACAAATAAAGATAGTATTGAGCAATAGTATCTTTATAAACTTATTGCAGGATTTCATAGCGTTGCAGGATTTCATGAAAAGCCTCATCTCATTATTCTAATTTTTATTAAGATAAAAAATACCTTCAGGATTTTCGCTTAAGTCAATTCTTTTAAGAACAGCATTATTTAGTTCAATTGCATAAGTTCTTGAATCACTTATTTCTATTTCATAGGTTAAATTATACGGGCATATACAATTACACATTCCATTTATTATTTTTTCCGTTATCTTAATTTTATCAGTCTTTATGGTTATTTTCCCGTATATCTTGTCAGGACAGCAGTTGTACATAACATTCATGTGAGCCAGGTGAAGCTTGCCGCCTGCCAAAGAATACTTAACATACTCTTTTTTATTGTGATTTCCATTGTTCCCAGTACATTTTTCAACTACAGCAATATTCTCTGTTTTTTTCACAGGGCTGCTTTCATGTCCGCCACCTGATGATATAACAGGCACAAATATCAGTATCATAAAAGCGGTTATGGTAATAATACCATGAAAAAAATCTGTTTTTAATTCAAAAGACTTCATAAATCTCCTGATAATTGCGCCCTGCCTCAATCCACCAGAGGCAGGGCTGTACAAATGATGCCATGGAAAAACTCTGCCTGAGCATTATGCCTCCCCATGGGGGCGAAAGCGTCTGACTACATTACCAGCATTACTCTTTTCTGCGGGAATATCCTGCCAGCCCAAGTATACCCAAACCAAACAGAACAATGGTTGAGGGCTCTGGGACAGAATTGGCATAAATATCATTGCTTGCACCGGTGTATCCGGGATGTTCTATATATGTTTCTCCCTGGTATTCGTAACCAGGAGGAGCAAAAGGATCATTGGCAATTGCATATTCAGCCAACTCAATGGTGTTTGTAAGCCCTGCATCAATTCCGTCCGCCCATGCATCAACATAGCCACTGCCATAGGATGGTTCATACCAGTCCGCTGCCCATGTAGCAAAACGGCCGTCTCCATCAGTGATGCCAAGATCATCTACCATACCCCCGGCATAACACTGACCAAAAACATAGGATTCTGTGTTTACATTAAAAGGATTTACCCATGATGCAAATTGATCGTCTTGAATGTAACCATCACCACCAGCCCCCTGCCATGCAATCAGGCTTGTATTATCAATATTAGGGGGATCGGTATTCGCTCCATGATCAAAGGACCAGAAATAAAAATCATCCTCTGTAGCCATGGTGCTGCCCAGAGTGGTCAAGACGTTTTCAAGATCGCTTTCATATGCAGACTGAATATTGCCGCCGGCAGATTCAATCATGGACCAGTCTGAATTAACTCCAGAGGATCTATCAGGAGCCGTGTTCGTGCCGTCTGCGAATAACACATAAACATTTGAAACATCATAGTTCAGCGTAGTCGTCAGAGACGTCCACATTCTTAATGTTTCTTCATAGTATCTATCAAAGTTGTTATCTTGGTTATAACCGCCGCTGAAAACAACTGCATAACTCGTTGCCTGTGCCATGGAAGCAAAGCAGAGCAAAACAATAAACACTAACAAAAAAGATAATGATTTTTTCAAAACAAATCTCCTTTCGAGCAATTAAAGTTAATAAATTTTAATTCAATATTGAAGCGAAATAATAAAAAGAGCGTACCCGCCTCAATTTTAACCCAAATTGGTCTATGTCCTCCTTTTAGTTTATCGTTGTTTAGTAATAATAAATCTCTCTTTTCGCTTATTTCTATAATATACTGTAACTTAACGCACGTTTTTTAACGGTATTTTTTTGGTGCTAATAAATTCAATAAATTATGAAAAAATAAGCGAATTAGGAGATAAATTTAATCGATTGGATAAATTTTTAACTTCGCATTTGTTAACATCCCATTATTGCATGCAAATATTGAGCCTTGCATAACATGATTTTTGCGTAAAATATTAAAAATAAAAAAACAGGCTCCAACAAACTGCCAACTGACATTTCGTTTGATCTCATAACAACTTGAAATTAAAGTTAATTTTTTAGTGTATGGAAACCAGGTTTTAATAAATTCAATATTTTAGCTTTTGAAGAATAGAAGAGTAAAAGATGGGGGGTAATATACTAAACTACATATTATCTATATCAAAAGAGTAATATATATGGAAATTATATAAATACTACAATGTAGTTCTGCTTTGTTATCTTCAGAAATGTTCTTGCATAATGTAGGAGCACAAACCTCTGTGGTTACCCGATTGGACAGGCCAGCCACAGGAGGAATGTCCCTTCAAAAACAGGCATGTTTCATATTGCCTCAAAAGTAGTTGACAGTTTTTTCAGAAAATTTCCTAAAATTCAGATAATGTTTTGAAAAAGTGTCAACCGAGGAATGAAACATACCCAAAAACAGTCCTAAAATTATAATTTAACAAAGTAGCAGTAGAATTTCGAAAAATATAACCGGCCCGGATTCACAATATAGACGGTTTGCTGGAAACTCCATTCAAATGAATAATCCTGCCCGGCTCATGGGGCATGGCAACATCAATATCAATATCCTGGGTACCAAGAACATTCTGCACCGTTTTAAGGGCAACATCAGGGTGATTGTTTTCTTCGCTTAAATGGGCAAGAATTACATTTTTCAGGCAGTTATTTTTGACTTCACAAAGCAGGCGTCCAGAGTCATAGTTGGACAGATGGCCAAGCCTGCTTTTTATCCGCTGCTTGAGATACCAGGGATAGGGACCCTTGTGCAGCATATCAGGATCATGGTTTGCCTCAATGTACAGGGCGGAGCATCCTTTGAAATGCTCCTTGACAAGATTTGTGGCAACTCCGAGATCCGTTGCAATGCCGAGCTTTACCCCCTTATATGAAATGGTAAATCCTGCCGCGTCCACAGCATCATGGGAGATGGAAAAGGGATTGATCCTGAGCCCGGAAATCTCAAAGGAGCGGCCGCATTCAAAGTAGTGGATGTCCTTGACTTGGCCCAGTTTCTGTGCTGCTGCATCATAGGTTTTTTTATTGATGTAAAGGGGAATATTGTACCGCCGGCTCATGATGCCTGCCCCCTTTACATGATCCGTGTGTTCATGGGAGACCACCACCGCCTTAAGGGACTCGGGCGAGAGTCCCCTTGCTGCCAGTCTTCTCTGAAGCTCTATGCCGGAGAGTCCGGCATCCATTAAAATGGCGCCGTCTGTGCCGGACACATAAACGGAATTGCCCCTGCTGCCGCTGGCAAGGGGACATATGGAAATGCAGGCATTTTCCATCTACTCTTCTTTAAGTTCTTTTTTAACTGCCCTGTGGCTCAGCCTTATTTTACCATCCCGTGTAATATCAAGGACTTTAACCTTGATAATATCACCTTCCTTAACGACATCCGTCACTTTTTTTACTCGATGATCGGCAAGTTCTGAAATGTGTACCAGACCATCCGTGCCTGTCTTTACTCTTACAAAGGCGCCGAAGTCCGTTGTTTTAACAACTTCACCCTCATATATTCCGCCGATTTCAGGATCCAGTCCTATGTCGTTAACGATCCTTGCGGCAGCCTCACCATCGGCTTCATTTTCCGCGGCAATCTTAACAAGACCTTCGTCGTTTACCTCTATGGTTGTGTTTGTATCCGCCTGGATGGAACGGATCATTTTACCTCCGGGGCCTATAATATCCCGTATCTTGTCTGGATTTATTTTGACGCATATGATTTTGGGAGCATGGGGAGACATCTCATCCCGGGCTGTATCAAGGGTTGCCAGCATTTTGTCTAAGATATGGATTCTGCCTTCCCTTGCCTGGTTTAAGGCCTTTACCATAATATCTTTGGAGAGTTCCCTTATCTTAATGTCCATCTGGAGAGCGGTAATGCCATCCCGTGTACCAGCCACCTTGAAGTCCATATCACCGAAATGATCTTCATCCCCAAGAATATCCGAGAGAATCACTGTATTTTCCTCATCCTTGACAAGGCCCATGGCAATGCCTGATACAGGTGCTTTGATGGGAACTCCGCCATCCATCATGGCCAGGGTTCCTGCACACACTGTTCCCATGGATGAACTGCCGTTGGACTCCATTACTTCCCCCACCAGGCGGATTGTATATTCAAACTCTTCCTTGTCCGGAATCACACGCTCAAGGGCCCGGGTGGCAAGGGTGCCGTGGCCTATATCCCTTCTGCTGGGCCCGCCCGGACGCCTGCATTCTCCCACGGAAAAAGGCGGAAAATTATAATGCAGCATAAAGGGTCTTAATTCTTCACCGCTAAGGGTTTCAACCCGCTGTTCATCCCGGCCGGAGCCAAGGGTCAGAACACCCAGTACCTGGGTTTCTCCCCTGGTAAACAGGGCACTTCCATGGGGACGGGGCAGCTGTCCTACCTCACAGTTAATTTCCCGTATCTCATCAAAGGCACGCCCGTCTATTCTTTTGTTCTCTTTTAGAACGATACCGCGGCTGGTCTGCTTGACAATATCTTTGAAAACAGCTTTAATATCTTTTTTCTTATCAGCATAGGTCTCCCCAAGGGTCCCAAAAAGCTCGTTCCTGACATTATCAAGGGCCTGGCTCCGGGCCATTTTTCCCTGGGTCTGGACCTTTTCATAAATTTTATCACCCGCGATTTCCTGAACCTTTGAAAAGATATCCTCATCGACACTTGAGGGCTGGAAAGAGCGCTTTTCCCTGCCCAGAGCCTGTTTTAGTTCAAGCTGAATATCAATCAGGGGCTGCATGCTGTCATGGGCAAAGAAGATGGCTTCCAGCATCTCAGTCTCAGATACAATATCAGCTCCACCCTCTACCATTATTACACCGGTTCTTGAGCCTGCAACAACAAGTTCAATATCACTCTTTGCCATTTCTTCGATGGTGGGATTAGCAATAAGCTTTCCATCAATACGTCCTACCCGAACCGCTGCAACGGGTCCTGCAAAGGGAATATCAGAAATTTCAAGAGCTGCAAAAGCACCAATCATGGCAAGAACATCAGCCTCATTTTCCTTGTCCATGGAAAGCACGGTGGCTATAACCTGAATCTCGTAATTATAACCTTTTTCAAACAAGGGACGGATGGGGCGGTCAATGAGTCGGCAGGTAAGAACTTCTTTATCACTGGGTCTGCCGATTTCCCTGCGAAAATAATTGCCTGGAATACGTCCGGCAGCATATATTTTTTCCTGATATTCTACAGACAGGGGTAAAAAATCTATATCTTCTTTCGGGTCTTTGGAGGAAACCGCTGTAACAAGAACTATGGTTTCTCCATATTGAACAACAACGGCACCAGATGCCTGTTTTGCAATTTTTCCGGAACTTATACTAAGCTCCCGCCCGCCTATTTCAGTTTTAAAAATTTTTTCCATAATATCTCCTAAGGTAACTCGAGGGTCCAAACTTCTCATCTTACATACACCATGCAGCATTCCAGGATAGGATTAAAAAAACATGTATGGTGGTAATTCAGAGAGCCTATGGCCGAGGAGTAAGTAGTAAAAGCGGCTTTTTTTTAACATCCGGTTTTAAATATTTGATCTGGCATCCTGATGTTTTTGGCATCTAATATCTTTGCCCTTACAGAATAAATCCGCACCTCCAGCATCAAGCATCACAATCAAGTTGATGCTGCATATGCGAACTTATTCAAATATCTGCCGGATAATTACCGCCTGTTATGAACACATAGCCTGCCAACCGCCATGGAAAGCAGGTTTTTGATTTATATAAAAGTCTCTATAACGGACTGTTTTTAAAAAGACTTTTGTTTTTAGATTGTGGCGGTGGAACCACCATTTAAACAAAGAGCCGGCGTGCCTATGAATTAGCTTGCCGGCTCTTTTAATAAACTTATCTTCTCAGACCCAATTCCGCGATTAAGGTACGGTATCTTGTTATGTCCTTTTTTTTCAGATAGTCTAAAAGACTCCTGCGCCGTCCTACAAGAATAAGAAGTCCTCTTCTTGAATGATGATCTTTTTTATGCACTTTGACATGTTCCGTCAAATAGCTTATTCGATGGGTTAAGAGAGCAACCTGTACCTCCGGAGAACCGGTATCTGATTCATGGAGTTTGAACTTTTCAATCATTTCTTCTTTGTTTTCAGCTAATAAAACCACTTTACTACTCCTTATTTGGAATAAAGCATTAAGGCATTTTGATAAGGTATTCATCCCATTGACAAATCGTTATCCAATATTCCATTCAGACAACGATACCTGATATAAAATCAAAAATGCGCGCGAGATTTTTTTGCGGGGCAAAACTCTATCGCAACCACAACACATGACCGCAACACATGAATTGATATACTGATCCAACTTTGGTTTTTCTAAAAAAAATAACAAATGCTCAAAATATAACTCCAAACATATTGTTTTTTCGACACAAAGCAAATTATGTTCCAGGAAAAATCTAAATTGGAATACTATAGCATCTCTTAATTACAGGATATCAAAAAAGTATCAATACCCTGCCATCCTTCATTTCCCGTTTTACACTTTCTCTATGAACATCCTTTTGTTCGGGGATTATCATCCAGACAAGTGTAAACTACTTTTTAAACAATATGAAGGATGCCAATACCCTTGAGAATATCTATAATTGTAATGAACCATTAAGATGAAGCCCGCAAAATTTTATTTTTACCAATTAAGTGATAAAAACACAACAATATTTATATTTATCCAATATATTATCATATTCTATGATGGCTGCAATATCGCCTGCCGGGTCAAGAATTTGAATGAAATATCCTGAAGGTTTATGGGACAGGCAGGGTGATTCAGGAAAAGGTGATTCAAAGAATTCACCAGGATTGTTACTCTGCCGGCCTCCCAGGGGCAGGACAATGTCTTTAGGGAACAATTCACGGCCAAAACGAATTTTTTGAATGAGTTCAGTACCTGCAAAGACCTTCGGCATCCACTCGAGTGCATCAGCCATGGGGATAAGGCTGCTCAGTGCTTTTTCAGCGCCTGTTTTTTCCAGATCACTAAGTGTCATAGCATCCCCTACTGAAAAACCAGAAGACCTTGTTCTTCTAAGGGAAGAAAGACATGCTCCGCACCCAAGCTCCCGGCCCATGTCATGGGCCAATGTCCGAATATAAGTTCCAGCAGAGCAATGAATTTCCATGGATATAAAGGGAAGTTCCATGTTGATTAAAGACAGGGAAAAAATATTAATATCCCGGGGGGGTTTTTGTACGGGGCGGCCTTCTCTGGCAAGCTTATAAAGCGGCTTTCCATTGTGCTTCAGGGCTGAGTATACAGGGGGAAGCTGGCGCTGGGCCCCCTTGAATCTGACAGTTAGAGCTGTTATATCGGATAAAGATATATTCTTGATAACTTCGGCATGACATGTCCTTTGAATCCTGCCTGTAATATCAAAGGTATCTGTTTCCACTCCCAGGCGGATTCCTGCCTGGTATACTTTGTCTCCTCCAAGCAGAAAACGTGAGATCCTGGTACCATGGTTTATTCCGCAGAGCATCAGGCCCGTGGCAAAAGGATCCAGCGTACCAGTATGTCCTGCCTTTTTTACCTTCAGGGCTTTTTTGACACGCCCGACCACCCTGGCCGAAGAGATACCCCGGGGCTTGTCAATTGCAATAATACCATGTTTCATTGATCGATTAAAATTATCTCCCTGGTGGAGTTGGAACCTGCTTTATTCAGAGAAATCCGAACCCTGATGTCCTGTATATGATGAAAAGAAAATTATATCAGTCATCTCCCTTTGAAACAGATTTAAGCAGGGAATCGATTCTTGTGCCCTGGTCAAAGGAATAATCATGTATGAATTTCAGATCAGGCATGTATTTAAGGCCAAGTTTTGGAGCAATATGTTTTTTAATAAATCCATGGGAGCTTTTAAATCCCTCCATGGCAGCATCGACTCTATTCTTATCCCCGAAGATGGAAAAATAAACATACGCGACCCTGAGATCAGAGGTGACCTTCACGCTGCTGATGGTAGTCATCTCAAGCCTTGGATCCTGAAGTTTTTTACTGAGAAGATCGGAAAGGCATGATTGAATCTTTATGCCGATACGCTCTGCCCTGGGATAGGGTTTCATTACTTGATACTCTCCAGGCTGGCCTTTCTCTCTTCAATCTCATAGCATTCAACTATATCGCCAACCTTGATATCATTGAACTTCTCTATTCCGATACCACACTCATAACCCTGGGTGACCTCTTTAACATCATCCTTGAATCTTCTAAGGGAAAGCAGCTCATTATTACACTTGATAACTCCCTCCCGGAGCAGGCGGATCTTTTCGCCTCTGGCAACCTTGCCGTCAAGTACATAACAGCCTGCAATGGTTCCCTTGCCAGGAATGACAAATGTGTCCCGCACCTCGGCCCTGCCGATAATAATTTCGTGGAATGTTGAAGGCATAAGCCCTGTCAAAGCTGCCTTGATGTCATTTATAACATTATAGATTATATCATAAAAGCGCATGTCCACATTCTCTTCCTTGGCCATCTCCCGAACCTTGGGAGTCGGGCGGACATTAAAACCTATGATGATAGCATCAGATACAGTTGCAAGGGAGACATCAGACTCGTTTATAGCTCCCGTTCCTGAGTGGACAATTTTGATATCCACCTCATCCTGGGCTAACTTTACAATGGATTCGTTCAAGGCTTCAAGGGAGCCGTGAACATCTGCCTTGATGATCAGCTTTAGCTCCTTGATTTCATTGGTTCCCATGTTTGCAAAAAGCTTTTCAAGGTTGGCCCTGCTCTTTTTAGCAAGATCCTTTGCCCGCTCCTTCTGCATCCTGCTTTCACTGATCTGTTTTGCATCCTTTTCAGATTCCAGGGCAATGAACTCATCTCCTGCCTCGGGTACTCCGCTAAGGCCGATGATTTCTACAGGGGTGCTGGGTCCTGCCTCATCAATGGTTTCTCCAAGATCACCCACCATGGCTCGGATTTTGCCTGAATGAAGGCCGCAGACAACGGGTTGGCCTGCTTTTAATGTGCCGTGCTGCACAAGTACAGTGGCAACGGGCCCCCTGCCAGCATCCAAGCGGGCTTCAATAACATGACCCATGGCCGGGCGGTCAGGGTTGGCCTTAAGCTCTAAAACCTCGGCCTGGAGAAGTATCATTTCAAGAAGTTCGTCAATACCGGTTTCAGCCTTGGCAGACACCTTTGCAAATATGACATCACCACCCCAGTCTTCGGCCAGGAGGCCATGGTCGGAGAGTTCCCGCATGACCCTGTCTGGGTCAGCATCGGGCTTGTCCATCTTGTTCACGGCAACAACCACAGGTACATTGGCGGCCTTAGAGTGATTGATGGCCTCGATGGTCTGGGGCATCACGCCATCATCAGCAGCAACCACAAGAACAACCAGATCCGTCACCTGGGCGCCCCTTGAACGCATGGAGGTAAACGCGGCATGACCCGGTGTATCTAAGAAGGTAATTACCCCGTTGGGGGTTTCCACGCTGTAGGCTCCAATGTGCTGGGTAATACCGCCGGCCTCACCGGTTGTTATCTTGGATTTTCTGATCACATCCAAAAGAGAAGTCTTTCCATGATCAACATGACCCATAATGGTTACAACAGGAGAACGAGAAACCAGTGCATCTGGATCATCTTCATCATGGGCGTGGATCAGCATATCTTCTGCTGCCGCCGCTTTTTCAACTTCATAATCAAATTCTGCCGCCACAAGGGATGCAGTATCAAAATCAATTGTTTGATTTAAGGTTACCATGACACCCATACCCATGAGTTTCCGGATCATCTCATTTGCCTTTGTTCCCATGCGTTTGGCAAGCTCTGAAAGCTCAATGGTCTCATCAATCTTGATGCGCCGTTTAATGGCCTTGGGTACTGTGATCTGAGTTTTTTGTGCTTTTGGACGTTTGGCTTTCCCATCTTTTTTACGGGATTTTTTCCTGCCGCCGGTTTTTTCATAGAGATCCTTGCCTTCTACAACTGATTTTCTTTTTCGCTGGGAACTCTTAATGGCCTTATCTTCCTTATCTGGGTCTCCAGATGCCCATTTTTTCTTTTTATCTTTTTTTCGCTTGGCCCCAGCCTGCTCTATGTTATCGATAACAATGTCTCCTTCTTGAGCATGATGAGAAGTTTTTATGGGTTCTGGAATGTTAGAAGATTTCCGAGCAGGATGTTCCGACCGAATTTTTTTTCTCTCTGCCGGCTCAGGATCAGAATGCTTCAAATCCCCGTTTTTTACTGCAGCATTTTTCCGTTTGTTTGATACTGCAGGAGGTGGAACTGCAAGCTTTATAATTTTTGCAGGTTCTACTTTTTTTTGCCTCTTCTTTCTTTTTCGTTTTTTGTTCTGGGAAGGGGAAGCCTCCTTGCTTTCTAAAGATTTATCCTTTTTATGGATAATATCTTCGGTAGATGGCTGCTGTCTGTTTTCTTTGTTTTTTTCTGTCTTATCCAACGGTTCACCAGTCTGATGGTTATCAGAAATCGGAGATACTTTCTTTTGTTTAGAATTTTCTGATTTCTTAGGCACGTCAGGTTCTATTTTTCTTAAATTTTCTATTTGTTCACCCTTTTTTGCAGCAGGTTCTTCAAGAAATATGGAGGTATCTTTTTTATCCTGTACCTCAGCCACAGCATTTTTTTTCACAAGCTCTTTTGTTTCAGACTTTGAAGCAGGAGTGATGACTTTAGCTTTATTTGAAACATTTGAGCGTTTTTTTGTTTGGTTATTACTTTCGGCTGCATCTAAAGGGCTTTGGCCGGCAATTCTGTTGGAATCCAGTTCTTCACTTTTTTTATCAGTGGAGGCATCCTTGGCTGCCTCTGCCGGGTCAACGGCATCAGAGGATATATTTTCTTTATCCTTATTTGCAGAAACCTTGTCAACCACCGCCCCGGTTTCGGCCGTTATCGGCTTCCGGGAGGTCTGAAAAGGAGTTGAAGATCCATCAGGCACACTTTCTTCAGCCTCTTCCTTCAAAGAAATATCACAAACATTTTTTTTCTCTTTTTTCTTACGCCTGCGGATAACGGAAGCACGCACTCTGGTATCATTCGTTTTGTTTTTTTCCCCAAAAAGCGTCTCTTTGATGTACACAACTGTTTCATCTTCAAGAGAGCTCATATGGCTTTTCACTTCTATGTCCATAGCTCTAAGCTTTGTTAAAAACGCTTTATTCGTCATGCTAAGCTTTTTGGCCAGTTCATATACCCTGATTTTTGCCATTCGCCCCCCCGGTATTTGTTCTTTTGTTCTGTTTAATCTATCCCTAATTATTCCAAACTCTTTTTAGCGCTGCCTTTCCTCTTACCCCGACAACTGCTGCTCTCCCGATTCTTTTTTCTGCTCAAATTGAGGCTTATTAAAGCCGTTTTCATCCCTTTCAGGCTGAGTATTTTCTTTAATGTCAGGGAGAGTCTCCATGTTTGGCTCTTCTTTTTCTTCTTTTTCTTCTTCTGCCGCTTCTGATGATGTTGAAATACCATCGTTTTTTTTGACAGGCTGAATAAATTCCCCTGCCTGTTCTATCAACAGAAGCGCATTCTCCTCATCCAGTGATGTTATAGAGCATATGGACTCTGCATCTCCAACTGCAATATCTTTTGCAGAACAAAAACCATTTTTATATAAAACTTCAGCCAAATCAAGATTAACCAGAGGAATCTGCATCAGGGACTCATAACCTTTCTTAAGTTCATGGCTGTACTCTTCCTCACTCATAACATCTAAGTGCCACCCGGTAAGCCTGCAAGCCAACCGCACATTTTGACCGTTTTTTCCAATTGCTATGGATAAAAATTCATCAGGTACTATGATTTGCATACTCCTGTTGTCTTCATCGATGATTACCCTTAGGATTTCAGCCGGAGCAAGGGCATTGCAGACAAACTTTGCCACATCAGGGTTCCACTGAATAATATCAATTTTTTCACCCCTTAGCTCCTGGACAATATTCTGGACACGGTTTCCCTTCATACCTACGCAGGCACCAACGGGGTCAACATCGGATTCATTGGAGCTGACGGCAACCTTTGAACGGATTCCCGGCTCCCTTGCAGCTCCCTGGATAGTCACAATGGATTCTGCTATTTCAGGCACTTCAGTGGTAAACAATTTTACTAAAAATTCAGGATGGGTTCTGGAAAGGATGACCTGTGCACCTCTTGCTTCTTCAAGCACATCAAGCACATATGCCCTGATACGATCTCCCCGTCGATAATTTTCTCTCGGTATCTGCTCCCTGGGAGACAGCACTGCCTCTGCCTGTCCAAGGTTCACAATTATATTCCCTCGGTCCACCCGCTGGACAATACCATTGATAATTTCACCTTTTTTATGAATGAAATTCTCATACACAGCGTTTCTTTCAGCTTCTTTCATCTTTTGAATGATGACCTGCTTGGCCGACTGTGCGGCAATTCTGCCGAATAGTGCGGTATCAATCTTTAGCCCAAGGCTGTCTCCTTTTTCACAGTCCTGATCGTATTTTCTTCCCTCTTCAAATGTTAGCTCTATATCCGGATCCACAACATGGGATACCACCTCTTTAAACTGAAAGACCTCAATCTCTCCGGTCTTCTCATCGTAATGTACTTCTATGTCTGCACGGGCTCCCAATTTTTTCCTGGCAGCAGAATCTACCGCCTCTTTCAAAGTGGTTATCAAAACCTCTCTGCTGATACCTTTCTCACGACTGACCTGTTCAATCACTCTTTTCAAATCTGTAATAAGCATGTTTTTTCCCCGTGTGTGCTAAACAAGTCTTGCCTTGCCGATCTGATCATATGGTATTTCTACCCGGCTATGATCAAGTGTCAATATAATATTTTTGTTCATCATGCCCCCAAGCAAGCCTTTAAAACGCTTTCTTCCATCTATGGGCTGAACAGTTTCTACACGCACCGTTCGTCCCTTGAATCTTTGAAAATCATCAGGCTTTGTAAGAGGCCTGTTAGGGCCTGGTGATGAAACCTCAAGCCGGTAAGCATCAATGCCGTCAAGGTGGACATCCATCAAGTCCCCCAGCTCCCTGTTTAGATAAACACAATCGTCAATGGTTATCCCACCTGGCTTATCAACATACAATCTGACAACGGTTGTTCCTCGATCAGAAACGCACTCGGCATGTACAAATTCAAATTGTTCCGAGTTGCACAGGGGAACAGCAAGTCCTTTTACCTGTTCCGCTACCCTATTGTATTTATTAACAGTTTTCTTTTTCATCTTCAATTTTAACCAAGCTTTGTTTAATAAAATAACACCCATCGCGGCTTACTGCCACAATCTAAAAATGAAAGTTTTTTAAAAATAAACTCTTATGGATGCTTTCATATAAAAAATTTTGATAGCGTCATCCCCAAAAACAGAAAAACGGGCAAATGCCCGCTCCCAAGTGATCAACAATCAGGTGCTCCACACCGAAGCACCATATAACACGATCTCCAACACCGATACTTATCAGAAGAGAGAATCGATATTCTCCAGAAGTTTATAGTTTAGTCATAACCTATCCCTGCCAGGAGATTAACCCGGAAGCTTAAACCCAGAAGCTTAACTTGGAGCGGGCAACGAGATTCGAACTCGCGACACCAAGCTTGGGAAGCTTGTACTCTACCAACTGAGCTATGCCCGCGCATCAACATCAATGAAATACTGTAGCTTAAAATTGAGTTCCTGTCAACAGTTGGGCGTTATTTTTTCTATGAGGGGAGGTCTGCCTTGTATTTTTTCACAAGTTCCGATGAAATTTTAGAGTGCAGGCCCTTGATCATTTTTTCCCTTAAAGTTTTCTCCCGTGAACGGTAAACGATACGAAAAGAGAGTGATTTTTTACCTTCTGTTAGAGGCGCGCCCTCATAAACATCAAAGAGAAATACATCTTCCAAAAGGGACTGTTTTTCCTTAAATCCAACAATGTCCGCCAGGACTGCTCCCGCGGGTACACTGGTGTCCAGAATAAGAGTAATATCCCGTGAAACAGAGGGATACCTCGGCAAGGGTCTGCTGACAATGGATTCGGGAATAAGGTTTAACAGGAGTGCCATATCAATATCAAATAAAAAAGCATCCTGCTTAAGGCCGAAAAGCTTGAGCACTTCTCCATGTATTTGTCCCAGAGCGCCAATAGTATGGGAGCCATGGGTAATCAATGCGCCATAGCCTTTCCTGAAATAGGGGCAGATATTCTGGGGGGCATTAATAAATTCGATTCCAGTAATACCTAAGGCACCCATGAGTCCTTCTACAGCACCCTTTAAATCATAAAAATCACAAGCTTCTTTTTTGCCGTGCCATGCCGTTTCCTCCCTGCTGCCGGTCCACAGACCGGATATCATCTCTTTTTCCAGGGGTTGATCCCCTTTTTTTGTTGCAAGGAAAATTTTTCCTATCTCAAAAAGTCTTATGGTATCCATCTGGCGGGCATTGTTTCTCCTCATATTTTCAAGGAGTCCTGGTATGAGAGAGGTTCTGAGAACAGCCAGTTCTTCGGAAATCGGATTTAGAATGGCTTCCACTGATCGTCTTTCATCATTGGATGAAAGTCCTAATCGATCACACATCTCCTTGCTGGTGAAACTATAGTTTATAGCTTCAGTGAAACCAAAACCGTTCATGATATCCCGTATAAGCTCCCGGACAGACAGTTTCCTCGGGGGAAGTTCCCGCCGTGTTGCTACGTCGGGATAGCTGGTCTTTATCCGGTTGTATCCCCACAGCCTTGCCACCTCTTCAGACAGATCTTCCGGCCGCATTACATCCACCCGGAATGACGGAACATCAACCCTTAACATATCATTGGAATCATAATCCACCTTGAACATCACCGACTCTAACAGGTTCTTGATTTCTCCAGATGAAAGGTCGGTTCCCAGGCGCTGGTTTAATGAGGATGGATTCAGCACAATTTCAACAGGAACATGCTTCATCGGGTTAACGTCGATTATTCCGTTTAATATGCTGCCTCCTGAAACTTCCGCCATGAGCAAAAGTGCGCGATTCAGGGCATATGCCGTCACAAGGGGGTCCACTCCCCTCTCAAAACGGTGGGATGCGTCTGTAGCAATACCGGTTATCTTAGCGGTTTTACGTACTGAAACCGGATTGAACCAGGCGCTCTCAACAAGAACACGGGTAGAAGTTTCCATAATTTCCGAATTCTCACCGCCCATGATGCCGGCAATCGCAACAGGTCTTTCTCCATCACATATCATGAGCATGTCAGGCTCAAGGTTATGGGCTTTGCCGTCAAGGGTTTTAAAGTTCATCTGACTTCCTGCCCGCCTGACCTCGATACGCCCTCCGGCAAGATGGTCATAGTCAAAGGCGTGCAAAGGCTGGCCTGTTTCCATCATGACAAAGTTGGTAACATCCACAATATTGTTGATGGGAGTAAGCCCCACGGAAAGCAGCCTGTCCTGAAGCCAGAAAGGGGATGGGCCTACCTTGACATCTATGAGCATACCGGCCGCATAACGGCCGCACAGATCGGGATCGGCAATATCAACAGCAGCAAAATCACTTATATCAGGTGTGCCGGGCAATGGCGGAGGCAATTCTGCTTCAGGTATAATTACCCGGCCATGGTTATCCGTGCCGTCAAAGGCGGCTATTTCCCTGGCAACCCCTATCATACTCAGGCAGTCCGGGCGGTTGGGTGTCAGGTCTATTTCAAACATATGGTCCTTCAGATGCAGAGCATCTGCCAAGGGAGTTCCAGGCGCCAGACCCGGATCAAGTTCCATAATGCCGGAGCTGTCCGTACCAAGCCTCAGTTCTATGGCACTGCAAAGCATTCCCTGGGAAATCTGGCCCCGTAATTTGCTTTTCTTGATCGTGAAATCACCGGGTAGTACCGCGCCGATGGTGGCGCATGGAACTATCAGACCCTCGCGAACATTGGGCGCGCCACACACAATACTCAGGCGTTCCTCTGCTCCGATATCGACGGTGCAGCAGCTCAAACGATCAGCTTCAGGGTGCTTTTCAACCTTTTCCACCCGGCTTACAACCACTTTATCAAAACAGGTATACCTATCTTCAAAAGACTCCACTTCCAGTCCGGCCATGGTAAGTTGTGCCGCCATGTCGGACGGTTCATGTTCCACAGATGTATATTCTTTTAACCAGCTTGTGCTAACTTTCATATTAAAACTGCCCTAAGAAGCGCATATCATTTTCAAAAAATTTTCTGAGATCATCGATCCCGTACTTGAGCATTGCAAGCCGCTCAATCCCCATTCCAAAGGCAAAACCCGAATATTTCACGGTATCATAGCCCACATTTTCAAACACGGCCGGATGCACCATTCCTGCGCCAAGCACTTCAAGCCACCCGGTTTTTGAGCATACCCTGCATCCTTTACCCCTGCACATGACGCAGCGTATATCCACCTCGGCACTGGGTTCAGTAAAGGGAAAATAACTGGGCCGGAACCTCAAGGCAATATCCTCATCAAAAAACTGGTGAACAAAGGCGGAAAGAGTTCCTTTAAGATCACCAAAGGAAACATTTTTATCCACCATAAGCCCTTCCACCTGATGAAACATGGGTGTATGGGTTAAATCAGAATCACATCGATACACTTTTCCGGGAGCGATTATACGCACCGGAGGTTCCGAGCGCTCCATAACTCTTGGCTGGGATGGAGATGTATGGGTACGCAGGACAATATTTTCAGATACGTAAAAGGTGTCTTGCATGTCCCTTGCAGGATGGTACTTAGGGATATTCAGTGCTTCAAAATTATAATAGTCTGTTTCCACCTCGGGGCCTTCAACAATATCAAACCCCATTCTGGCAAAAATTTCGGCAATCTGCCTTGTGATTCCTGTGACAGGGTGAACAGAACCCCGGGTTAATGGTCTTCCCGGTAATGTAACATCAATGGAGTCCCCACGGTCTTCTTTAGTGGATTCCAGCTCTGTAAACGCATTTTTCAATAAGCCTTCTAACTTTACCTTGAGCAGGTTTGCGTTTTTACCGGCCTGGGGTCGCTCCTCCACGGGAATTTTTGAAATATTTCTCAGAAAAGAGGTGAGAACCCCTTTTCTGCCAAGGTATTTGATGGTCAGCGTCTCTATATCTTCAGGCTCTTTTATCTGTGCCAGCTCGTCGAGGGCGTCCTTCTCAATCTCTTGTATAGTCTTTTTCACAACAATCTCAACCTTATATTTTTCAGGAGATCAAAGCTGCTCGGCAGCCTTTGCAGCGATTATAGAAAACCCTGCCGGGTCACTGACGGCCAGATCAGCCAATACCTTACGGTCAAGATCGATGCCGGACAACTTAAGACCGTGCATGAATCTGCTGTAGGAAAGGTCATTCATTCTGGCAGCAGCATTAATTCTGATGATCCACAGCTTGCGATAATCTCTTTTGCGTGCTTTGCGGTCACGATAGGCATACATCAAGGCCTTGTCCACTGAATCTGCTGCGGTTCTGTAAAGTTTGCTTCTTCCTCCCCTGAAACCTTTTGCCAGCTTCAGCACCTTATTTCTGCGCCTCCGGGCCTTAAATCCTCTTTTAACTCTCATTTTTTTAACTCCTGAAATTATTTAAAAGAATGTCTAATCTTTCAGCCAGGTTATAAACATTCTATCATTTATTATCTAAGTATCCGTTTCTGGATATTGATTCTGGTGAACCAAGGCTTCCCAATAAGCCTCTTTATCCCTCTTAAGGTAGTTCATCTAACCATTGGGCAAAAGGCGTTTTACTTCCCTTAAATCACTTTTTTCAATAATTTGATCCAGCCTGAAGGATCGTTTTCTCTTGGTAGTCTTTTTGGTCAGGATATGACTTGCATGGGATTTTCTAAACTTAAATTTGCCGGTTCCTGTCTTTTTAAATCGCTTTGCAGCGGCTCTGTTGGTTTTTATCTTAGGCATTCTTTTTTTCCTTTTTACCTTGATGGATTTCTGCTCAATACCTGGAGCAAAAACGCAATATAAAAATTTTCAATACGCAGACCCAGTTTAGTCAGGAACTGCAATAAAACTCAAAAAAAGATATGGTGATAAACACCCTCGACTAAAAGGGCGATCATCACCATAGCATTGTGATTTTTCGCATAAACTGCCATGGGCAGACCAGGATTTTGGCCTGGTTCTGCCCACAACGAACCATGAAAGTCATCCGCTGTTTACGGAGACTTTCATATAAACTGCCATGGGCAGCCCAGGGTTTTTACCCGGTTCTGCCCACAACGAACCATGAAAGTCATCCGCCGTTTACGGAGACTTTCATATAAACACTCATGATGGCACAGTCATCACAACGATCAATGAAAGTCTTTTAAAAACAAGTGCTTATAGAGACTTTCATATAAACCGGCATGGCCGGAGCATATTTTTTACCCGGCCACAACGAAGATTCAAAGTCTTTAAAAAACAATCTTTTACGGAGACTTTCATATAAACTTAAAAATTACAAAACACAGCTCTTGGGTGGCTTGCTGAAACAAAAGCAAGAAACAAAAAATGCCCGCAGATAGGATTTGATTTTTACAAGCCGGAACAAAATTCAGAAGCACCTGCTAAAGCAAACTTATATCCCAAGCCTAAAGGCCAGACTATAACTATTAACAGTCCTTGAAAACTTTAAAAAAATCAGCCTATGCAAAAAACAAGATGCGAACCCCAAAATGAAACCGATAAAAAATCAAATCAAGTACCCCACCGGGGCTTATTTAGGTGCCAGAATCATGGTCATTGTTCTGCCTTCAAATTTGGGAGGCTGTTCAATCTGGCTAAAATCATCCGTCATCTCGGCAATGGTTACAAGAACCTCCCTTGCCTGACGTGACAGTGTGATTTCCCGGCCTCTGAACACCAGGGTCACCTTGACCTTGTCATTATTACCGATGAATTTTTTGATATGTCTGACCTTTGTCTCAATATCATGGGTGTCGGTTTTCGGTCTGACCTTGATCTCTTTTATCTGGGAGGTCTTCTGTTTTTTTCTGGCCTCCTGTTGTTTTTTGGTCATCTCATATTTGTACCGCCCGTAATCCATGATCTTGCAGACAGGGGGGGTAGCGTTGGGCGAAACTTCAACAAGGTCCTGGTCAAACCCCGCCGCTTTTTGAAGCGCTTCGTTTATGGGCATTACACCAATCTGTTCTCCATCAGGGCCGATCACCCTAACCTCAGTCGCCCTAATATCCCGGTTCACATTTGTCCTGTCCCGTCTACTCTGTTTAGCTATCCCACACCTCCTGTGCTTTGATTAAATGTTTTTATACGTTCTATGAGCTGATAATATATGTCAACAAAAAAATATATATAAATTTTAAATTAATTGCAAGATTTTTTTATTTCCGGGTACAGACTGCCTGCTCAAGGGTATAACGATTCAAAAGACTCCCCTTCCAATAGATGTTATTTTTATCAAGGAAAAATTTTTTAAAAAGCCCAAGACTTTTATGGCGAAGTACTCCAGGTATAATCTTGATATTGCTGTTTCTGTATAGAACAGGCATTTTCGCAAGATCACACGTTGTACCTCCTCCCATGATGTCTTCATAGGCATAAACAATATGTTTAATTCCCGACAAAATAATTGCTCCAAAACACATCAAGCAAGGTTCCATGGTACAATAAAGCGTAGCCTTTTCTGGAATAAATAGGCCTCCTGATGCTTCAGCATTTTTTAGCGCTCTTATCTCTGCATGGTTGATTTCGCTTGCCCTGTTTCCAATAATAGATGTGCCTGCCCTTGAGCCTGCCGCAATAATTTTACCATCTTGGACAATAACACATCCCACTGGAAATTCTCCCCGGGAAAATGCAGAGTCTGCCTCTTTTAAAGCCTTTCCCATGTAATATTCATGTTCCGTCAAATTCATAGACCACCTCTTATGTTCTGCCAAATCATTCAGTGTTATGAAAAATTCCTTTACAAAATATTGACAATATGCGCAAATATTTTTTTTATTCTATTGTTGGATGGCAATGACAAAGTTGTACCTCACAAAGGTCAGGCACGGTGCCATGTCCCTATAGTTTCCAAGACACACTCATGAGCCAAAACTCACAATAAATAATGAAATGTAGGGGCGGATTCCATATCCGCCCTGACCTTACCGATCATGGCAAATATGGAAACGGGGTAGAAATAAATTCTGCCCCCCTACACATTCAAATAAAAAATGAAATATATTAAAAAACAAGATGTAATATTGGCAAAGCAACCATCTCCCGTTTATGAAAATCAAGATGCCGGGAATGTCACTATCTGTCAAATATATCAGGAAAGGGAAAAAGGCTTTCTTGCCGAATATGCCTGTCCAAGCATTCGGGCAGAGTTTCGTATAAAAAATGAACCTCCTTGCAGCATCCGCACCCCTTTTCAGCTTGACAGGGACAGAATCGTATATTCCAATGCCTTCAGGCGGTTGAAATATAAAACCCAGGTTTTTTTGTCGCCTCTTGGGGATCATTATAGAACCCGCATGACACATACCCTTGAGGTGTCTGAAATTGCAAGAAACATAGCAAGGGCAATGCGCCTTAACGAAGACCTTGTCGAAGCCATTGCATTGGGGCATGATTTAGGTCATACTCCCTTTGGCCATGGCGGTGAAATAGCCCTGAAAGAGATATATTCTCCCCACTTCTCCCACAGCAGGCAAAGCCTTAGAGTTGTGGATAAACTGGAAAAAAAAGGGCAGGGCCTCAACCTTACAAGGGAGGTCAGAGACGGCATATTAAAACACTCCAAAGGATTCGGAGATATTATGCCGTCCACACCCGGGGCCACGGCATCCACCGTTGAAGGAAGGGTCGTTAGAATTGCGGATATCATCGCCTATCTCAATCATGATCTGGATGATGCCCTTAGAAGCAGGGTTATCACCTCCGATGAAATACCCACAGTATGTACCAGAGCTCTTGGCAAAACACATTCCCAGAGAGCCAGAACCATGATGCAGGAGTTGATTTACAACAGCGGCATGAAAAACGGAAGCTTTACCCTTAACATGGGAGATACCATTTTTTCGGCCATGACCATCTTAAGGCAGTTTCTCTATGAAAATGTTTACCGCTCTCCTTCTGTTCACAAAGAGTTTGTCAAAGCTAAAAAGGTTCTCATCGAACTTTACAACTATTTTTTAAATAATATCGATTTTCTGCAAAAAGAACTTGAAAGAATGGAAATGGCACCCTGGGAGGCCTCCAAAAACCCCCTTGAAAGATCTGTCTGCGACATAATTGCCAGCATGACCGATCGGTATGCCCTGGAACTTTATTCAAATATTTTTTTTCCCAGACCCCATGTGTGAAGCTAAATACCTTAAGCAAAATTAATCCGTAAGTTTTCCTTAAACGATTTTATATGATTATTTATGGCCGGGTACTCATTGTGAGCTACCCATTACTTGAAGGCATATATGCTTTTATTTTAGATAGGCTCAAAAATTTTATAAAACGGTTTTCCCATGAAAAATATTAAATATTTCAACCTTCTTAAAAATCTGTATGCAGATATGGATGAGGCCTGGAATAAAACCGCGTCCATGTATGGATTCAAATGCACAGGATGCTCCGACAACTGCTGCGAGTCGGAGTTCTACCACCACACCTATATTGAAAAGGATTTTATTTTATATGGATTAAAAAAAATGCCAGACTCATTTGTAAAACTTGCAATGGAAAAAGCAGAACAAGTATGTAAAACAAGGCGTGAAGCTGCAAGTAAGGACAAATCCATACGGATAATGTGCCCTTTAAATACTGATGGGCTCTGCTCAATATATGCCCACCGCCCCATGATATGCAGGCTCCACGGCATACCCCATGAGCTGTGCAGGCCTGGAAGCCCGCCTTTAAAAAGCCCTGGATGTGATGCCGGAGTTCATCTTTTTGATAAAAAATATTACAGGTTTGACAGAACCCCGTTTTATTCGCGCATGGCAGACATTGAAATAAAATACAGAAAAAGCATCGGCCTGAACGACCGGATAAGAAAAACCATCGCTGATATTATGTTGGACTGATGAAACAGAAAATAAGAACAACCCTGTTAGAACAAGCTTATATTCCTAACCTGAAGGATTGGGTTTTACGGTCTGAAGGCCGGGCTATAACACAACTTTTCACACAGGCCGATGAATTTTATCAATAACTTACGGTTGAAAACTGAAGGCCGGGCTGTAACACAACTTTTCACACAGGAGATACCATGTACGAGCTTAAAATTAGAGACAAAGAGTTAATTCTTGAATGGAACCTCAATCAGACCAAAACCCTGGAAATCCAGAAGATACTCACAGGACAAGATCAAGACAGATATATTGAAAATTTCTGTCTTGTGCTTAATGAGACCGCTCCCCTAATAAAATTTATTGATTCAAAGGAAGATGAGGCAAAACTGCCTGGAATAAAACTCCTTGACAACATCATTTTTTCATCGGTTCCCCTTGAAATGGAGCTTCCCCCCTTTCTTGAAACACTTTCATGGATCAATAATGAGATAAAACCTGAACTTTCTGAAAAGGTACAGGCAAACCTGAACAGAATAGAGATACCTGTTTCCCTGAAATTATATGTGGCCCAGCAATGCCCCCACTGCCCCGATGTGGTCAGAACGGTTATCCCCCTTGCCCTTGCCTGCCCCTATATCTTTGTTACCATTGTGGACGGTACCATTTTTACTGATGAAGCAGGCAGGGACAATGTTATGTCAGCTCCATGCCTGATATTGGATCAGGATTTCCGATGGACAGGCGCTGTTTCCCCTGAAGAAATAACAGGCATGATTGCCGACCGTGATCCATCCAAACTCAGCACCCACTCCCTAAAAATGATACTGGAAGATGGAAAAGCCGACTGGATTTCAGATAAAATCAAGGAATACGGCAAAATGTTCCCTGGATTCATTGGACTTGTAACCCATGAGATATGGTCTGTCCGCCTGGGAGCAATGGTCGTGCTGGAAGAACTTGCCGAAAGCGCTCCAGAGCTTGCATTAAGCATTGTTCCGGAACTGCTGGAACGCTTTCATGATTTTGATCTCACCGTCCAGGGAGATATTCTTTATGCTTTGGGAGAGGCAGGAGATTTAAAGGTGAAAGCCGATATAAGGGAGTTGATGAAAAAAATCCATAACTCTGAACTGCATGAGGCTGCCCAGGAAGCTGTTGAATCTATTGAGTCACGATTTTGAGAAAAAGACGGGTATTATACCGGCAAATGAATAATAAAGCAGGCTCCTTTGCCTGAATTTTTCATCTCAATATTGCCTTTCATCCTATCCTCAACAAGCTTCACCGCAATGCTGAGTCCCAGCCCCATATGCTTGCTGCCTTTGTCGCCGACAAAGGGTCTGTTGATTCTCTTTTCTGATAAATTCATATCAATGCCGCCGGCATTGTCCTCAATTATGATACTTAGTACTTTCTGTTGATATGTCTCTATTTGTAACCCAATAGTAATCTTTGGCTTTTCCTCTTTTTTCATACTGTTTTTTTCAAACTCATCAAGTGCATTTTCAATAATGACAGTTATAACATGGACAAGGGCAGTGGGATGCCCCAGCATAAAAAATGATTCTGAATCTTTTGTTGGGGCCGTTGAATTTTTTCTTTCTATTGTTACTCCAATTTCATTTATTCGCTTTACAAGCATGGTAAGAGCTTTTTCAACTTCCTGATGCGGACTAAAGGTTTGAACTTCTGTTTTGGGAGAGAATATATCGGTAAAATCATCTACCGTTCGATTCATTGCCTTGATACCATAATCCATTTCCGGCAACAGCTCATTTAAAAGATATCTGATATGCTCCCGGTGTTTACTGTTATCAGTTAAGGCGGTGTTGCCAACTTTATCATGCCCCATGCTTGTAATGATTTTATTTTCAATGATGGCGTACAGTTCTGTCAACTGGGTTCCAAGGCGGGAGAGGGGGGTTCGCCATTGATGCACGATCATGCCCACTGTCCGGCCTATTTCAGCAAAACGGGAGGATTCCTGTAACTTTTCCTCATTTATGGCCAGTTGTTTCTGGGATTCCCTTGCCAGCAGTCCAAGGGAGAAAGACATCACAATTACATGAATAGTAACAGCCATGGGATGTATCATTAATAATATATTTAGATTTTTTATCATGGATTCTTGCATTAATACGGCCAGTATTCCTGACATTGTGAATATAGTTACATGCCCCAGAAAAAAAAGCCGTGAATGATTCAGCCTTCGGTGAACACCAAGTATCCCTGTAATAATAATTGTGATATAGAGAGTTATGGCAAAAATACTCCACAAAGGAAGGAAAGTATATATTGTAGGAAATTGCAGGGAAAAGATATAAAGCAAAATACCAGTTGCAAAGGGCAGTTGGAGAATATTTAACAATTTATTTATAAAAGGCATGGTTTGAGAGGTGTTTAAAAAAAATTTAGTAAAATGGATCCAGAATAGAAATGTAAAAAAAAAGGCAATAGGTACTCCAACTTTCCAAAAAGAGGGAGGCAAGCCAAAATTAATAATTCGTGTTATGCCATTAATAGGAGCCATGTATAGAAGGAAAGAGATTGCATACCCCACTAAAAATCCAAATTGGGGTTTGCGAAGTGCAAACCATGATATAAACGCATTTACAGTAAGAGCCAGTACTATACCGCAATAAAGTCCCAGGATAATGGTCAGACGGTGACTCTCCCTTGAAAACTCTGCCCTTGTGCATGCCCGCCATCCAGCTTCAATCACTCCAAGAGTATTAATGCAAGTTATAACTGTAATTGTCTTGCCAGGCTGAAGTGTTACGGCAATGTTGTTTAGTCTGTGAACAATGTCATTTTCTGAGCTGCATGGTTTTAAAAAGCCAGTTTCACTGGTTCTGATCACCTCTCCGTTTTCTAAGATAACGATCTTCATATATTGAAGCATTGGTCGCTGGTTGTAAAGTATTACGGTGCGTGCCACACTGTCTGAATTTGTGATGCAAATAAGTGTCCATAACGGATGATTAAGATAACCAAATCTTGGTCTGGTCAAAGGCAACCAGCCATTGTCTGATAATGCCGTTGCATAGGTGTGCTTTCCTTCAGGATCGTGGAGATATTGCATATAATCTTGCAGAAATTCAGACCTCTCAAGATTGACCAAATCAAAAGGTTGCAGATAGCCTGGAAGAAGACAGGGATTTTTATCCAGACCGCTTTTTTCTGATGTTGTGGTTTCTGCTGATGCCTTTGCAATCCCTGGCGTTGATTTTTTTTCATTATGAAATATCAGCCATGCCATTGAAATAATAAAGGCTGCTGTGAAAACAAATAAGGCAGTTATAAGGCAAAACAAAGGTTTCATTTTCATGGCAGAATATATCCGGTCTCTTTAACTGCAATTATTGTATCTCTGCCGATTTTGGAACGTAATCGGTAGATAAGGTTACGCAGAGCATTGACACTCATTTCCTTGCCAGATTCAATATCCATGCAAATCTGTTGACTGTTAACAAGGCTTCCTCTCTTTCTCAGCATATAATCTAAAAATTTTTTTTCATTGTGTGTTAATTGAATATTTTGTCCCTGATAGAGAACACTCCCCTTTGTTGAGCTATAAACAGCACCATTGTTTAAAACAGCTTCTATGTGTCCCCTTTGCTGCATTCCATCTAAACAGTGTACCATGGTCTCTTTTAGTTGGGAAATACTTATGGGCTTGATCAAATAATCCATAAGGCGAAGCCTTACAGCACTTTGCATGTATTTGATGTCATTATGGCAGGTCAGTATGATTACGGGAAGATCCGGCTCAACCTCCCGGATATAAGAAGCTACGTCCAGCCCATTAATTTCGGGCATATCAATATCTAAAAGTGCTATGTCTATTTTATTGGAATCAAAGATATTTATTGCCTCGTTTCCATTCTGTGCCTCAAGAACCCTGGCAAAATAAATTCCAAGGGTGCTGACCAGGGATTTACGTGTGGAAGCATCATCTTCAGCCAGTAGTATGGTCATGGTTTCAAGTTGGGAAAGTTGATTGTAAGGCATTGGGATCACATTAAAAATATATTGATTTAGTTGTAAGGTTTTGCTGAACAGACCCAGATGATAAGTCCTTTATGTTTTTATTATTTTTCCATCAGGTTCTGTTTACATTTATCTATTTTTTTTGATTTTTGTGCAAGCCATGATTCAGACAAGCAGAATGATAAAAAATTGAAATGTCAACACAACATAGTCTAATTGTTTTCATAAGAGCCTTTGAATTTTTAGACATACACTAATAATAAAACACCAGGAAACAAAAAAACAATAAAAAAGAGTCAATTTAGCAAGTTAGTAGTGATTCTTTTTTATGTATTATTTCCATTGATAGATATTTATTTTGTTGTGGGCAACCTCCCCATGGGATAGATGGTGCTGTTCGGCAGCTCCTTTCACTCTATTCAAAAACCGGTAAAAGTTCAATCTGGAAACCCTCCATTTGAAATCCCTCCGGCCATTTTTTTCTTTCTCATGCTTTTTTTTCCATTTTTTGGCTGGTTTTGAGATTTTGCTGAGATTTTGGTATGCTATACTCTTTAAAAATTTATCTCCAAAGAGTTTGTCCGTTAACTTCATCCCCTTGAAAACAATCAGGAGGTGCCTTCATGTCCCGTTTTTTGAGAAACAACACCATCTTCTTTTTTTCCATGCTCTCTCTTTATTTTGTTTTTCCAATCCAGTGCATTCAAGCATTGATTCGCAATTGGAAATCTTACGTTTCTGTATGGATGGCTGCCCTCCTGTTTTCGGTAATGTTATCTGTCCCCTCCACTGCCTTTGGATCTTCTTACATGGAGTTGGTAATTGATACGAATAATGAAAGCGGTAAAAGATATAGTCTGTACATCATGGGAACCGTTAATGCGACAGTCGAATGGGGAGATGGTGTTAATGAAAATATTACCCGTGATAACCCAACTGGATCTTACTCTCATGAATACGCCAGCGACGGAATCTATCACATAAAAATATCCGGGGACGTCACTCAATTTGGAGGTGGTGCTCATTATAGTGCAGCAAGCAATGAGATGCTGGAGCAGGTATTAAGTTTTGGCACCCTTGGTTTGACCAGTCTCACAGGTGCATTTTATAAATGCTTCAATTTGACAGTAGTACCAGATAGCATTCCTTCTACTGTAAACGATCTTTCGTATGCATTCTGTGAATCTGAATCTTTTAATCATGTAAATATTGCGAGCTGGGATGTAAGTAATGTTACTGATATGAATCATATGTTTGCGGAAGCAGTCGTTTTTAATCAGGACATTGGTGGATGGAATGTAAGCAGCGTTACTGACATGAATAATATGTTTATGAAAGCTAAAGCTTTTAATCAGAACATTGGTAGCTGGAATGTAAGCAACGTTACTGATATGAATCGTATGTTTATGCAAGCTGAAGCTTTTAATCAGGACATTGGTAGCTGGAATGTAAGCAGCGTTACTGATATGAATGAAATGTTTCTAATAGCTAAAGTTTTTAATCAGGACATAGGCGGATGGAATGTAAGCAGCGTTACTGATATGAATCGTATGTTTATGCAAGCTGAAGCTTTTAATCAGGACATTGGTAGCTGGGATGTAAGCAGCGTTACTGATATGCACAGAATGTTTTACATTGCAAGGGCATTTAATGGTAATATTAGCAACTGGAATGTTCAAAGCGTTACAGATATGGAATATATGTTTGGTGGTGCTGATGTTTTTAATCAGAACATTGGTAGCTGGAATGTTAGTAACGTTACTGATATGCATAATATGTTTAGTGGTGCTGAAGCTTTTAATCAGGACATTGGTGCATGGAATGTGAGTAGCGTTACCAATATGAATCATATGTTTAAAGATGCTAAAGCCTTTAATCAGAATATTGGTAACTGGAATGTGGGCAGCGTTACTGATATGAATTATATGTTTAGTGGTGCTGAAGCTTTTAATCAGAATATTGGTAACTGGAATGTGGGCAGCGTTACTGATATGCATACTATGTTTTACCGCGCAACACAATTTAATGCTGATATTAGTAATTGGGATGTAAGCAAGGTCAAAGATATGAGCGAAATGTTTTATAATTGTGATAGTTTCGACCAGAATTTAGGGGGATGGTCACCCACTGCCCTTGATAGTGGCTCCAATGGAGGAGCAAGATCTATGTTCCGCGGGGTTACGCTTTCCCCTGCCAATTACGATGCTCTGCTTATTGGCTGGAATGAGAAAAACTTGCCATCAAATATCAATTTCCATGGAGGTGGAAGTAAGTATACATCCGCTGCCTCTGCTGCCAGGGCAAACATGGAAAGCAGTTATACTTGGACAATTACCGATGGAGGAGTAGTTACTTTACCGGAGATTGACATCAAGGGAAACAGTACCTCTATCTCTGATGGAGACACCACCCCGGATACCTCCGATCATACCGATTTTGGAGCGGCTTATGTAAACAGCAGCACTGTGGATCGCGTCTTTACCATTGATAATACCGGCACTGCCGATCTGACACTGACAACACCACTCACAATCAGTGGTACCAATGCCGATCAATTCTCCATTCAGTCCCAGCCCAGCTCGCCTGTTGCTGCTTCTGGAAATACAACATTTACGATGCGTTTTTCCCCCACAAGTACAGGAATTAAAACCGCCACTATTTCCATTGCCAACAATGACAGTGATGAAAATCCATATACCTTTACCATTCAGGGTACGGGAATCATTGCGGGTAAGGTGACCAATAACGAGGACAGCGGCCTGGGTTCCCTGCGGCAAACCCTTGCCGATGCAGCTGATGGGGATACCATTACCTTTGACTCGGATTACACCATCACACTGGATAGTGAGCTCTCCATTGACAAATCCATCACCATACAGGGAAATGGTGCCGCAACCATTATCCAGGCAGCGGCAACGACGGGTACGGCAGGTCATCGGGTGATGAAAATCACGTCGGGCGAGGTTGTCATTGATGGTGTCACCATAAAGCACGGTGTGGGTCCTTCAAACGAGGATGGCGGTGGTATTCTTGTCAGTGGTGCAACATCTCTAAATTTGAACGAAGTCGTTATCGAGAACAATTCTGCACCAGGTGACGATACGAATGGTTATGGGGGTGGAATTTGCTGCAACAGTGGTGATCTGACAATCCGAAATTCCACGATTCAAAATAATTCTGCCAAATGGAATGGTGGCGGTATTTTTTATGATGATTCCACCAATAAGTGTACCATTGAAAACAGCACAATAAATAATAACAGTGCTGAAAATTGGGGAGGTGGGGTACTGTTGGATCATGGAGACAATCATCTCATCGTAAACTCAACCATATCTGGCAACAGTACCACCAATCCTGTAAAGGGAGGAGGTGGGCTTGCCATCTGGTCTCTTTCTGCTGCACTTATAAATAATACCATATCAAATAACAGTGTTGCCGGCAAAGGCGGCGGGCTGTTTTTTGATAATGACAACACAGGTTCTTTTTCCGTGAAAAATTGTTTGATCGGCGGTAACAGTGCCACGGGTGATGGTGATGATTTTTACAATAATGGACCGACTTTCACCGACGGTGGATACAATATTGTAGAAGACCATTCTGGTAGCAACTATTCCTTTGGTAGTACGACCTTGACAGGTCAGCAATCTGACCTTTTTGGAACCGGCACCACAAGTCAATCCCTGGTCGACAACGGCGGGCTTACCCAGAGTCTGGCCCTGGAATCGGGAAGTATCGCCATCGATGCCATACCTTACAGTGTGGGCAGTGACACCTACAACGGAGCCTTTGGCATTGATCAGAGAGGGAAATACCGTGATAGCGGCACCACCACCCCGGATGACAACCGCGATATCGGTGCCTTTGAGTTTGACGGCACAAATCCGGCAGACGGCGATTATATGACGCAATACTACAAAACCGGCAACTGGTCATATGCGGACAACTGGTGGCAGTACAACAGTGCCACCGGCCTCTGGGAAACTCCGTCATCGGCTCCGGCTTCGGGAACGGTGCTCATCGACACCGGCAGCACCATAACAGCCGACGGCAATGCTACCATAGACTGCACCTTCACCGTGGGGTTTGGCGGTACCTTGACTGTGGGAGATGGCATCGCCCTTGAAAACGATGGCAGCACCACCGTTAATGGGACGCTGACCACCGCAACCGGCACCTATGATGCCGACGGTAGTTTTGATTCACAAAACGGAAATATCACCTTTACCGGAGACGGTCATCTGAAACTGGGCAATGCAACCCTGACCGGACTCGGCACGCTCTCAACAGATCATGGTACGGTATGGTACGACCTTGAAGGAGGACAGGTCGTTTTAAATGGCAACTACCACCATCTCAATATTTCAGGGGGCGGTACCAGCATCAAAACTGCCAACGGATTATTGAATATCAATGGTGGGTTGACAGTGGCGTCAGATACCACCTTGGCATTGGGCAGCAATAACATGACCGTGACCGGTGCCGCAGATATTGATGGTGGTTTAACAGCGTCAACGGCTTTGGTAAACCTCAATGGAGCCTTTGATGCCAACGGCGGCAGTGTGGTTTGTACGGCAGATGCGACCTTGAACTTTGCTGGGGAAATCACAAGCCTGGGAGATACGTTTACCGCCGGCACCAGTTATGTCTCATTTATGCGTAACGGTACCCAGACCATTTCAGGCTCACCGGTTTTCCACCATGTGACGATTAATAACACAACCACGCTTGCCCTGGATAGCGACATCACTGTGAACGGCATGTGGGATAACGGAGGCACCTTTACCCACAACAGCCATAAAGTGACCCTTGGCGATGGCGATCAAATGCTTATGGGAAACACCACCTTCGATGACCTGGAAAAAACCGTGACATCCGCCGCCACCCTGACATTTATGCAGGGATCCACCACCACGGTCGAGGGGACATTGACCTTGCAGGGAGCCAGTGGAGAGCCGCTTTCCCTCAGAAGCAGTGAAGACGATGACGACGAAGCCGTTGACGATCAGTGGAAAATCGATCCCCAGGGAACCAGAACTCTGGCTTACCTCGATGTCAAGGATTCCAACAATACCAATGCATCGGCCATTGATGCCGGAGGTACCAACAGCACAGATTCCGGCAACAACACGAATTGGACATTTAATCAGTTGCCCACGGTCACCACCCAGGCGGTCACCGGTATCGGCACCACCTCGGCAACGGGTAACGGCAATATCACCGATCTTGGAACACCCAACCCCACCGCCCACGGCGTGTGCTGGGCCACAACGGCTGACCCGACGGTCGATTCCAATGAAGGCAAAACCGATGAAGGCGAGGCAAGTGCCACGGGTGCGTTTACCTCCAGCATCACCGGTTTGTCATCGGGCACCACGTATCATGTCCGGGCCTATGCCACCAACGGTGCGGGTACAGCCTATGGAGCGGATGTTTCGTTTACTACTACAAGCCCGCCAAGCCCGCCGCCGTCACCTGCCTGGTACGTGGTGACCTTCAGTCTTGACGGTAAGGGCACACATACGGGCGGCGGTGCCCTTGTTCAGAGCGTCCAGGGGGGCTCATCAGCTTTGGCGCCTCTTGTTCAGGCAAATTCGGGATATTCTTTCACCGGCTGGGATCGGGATTTCTCCAATGTACAGGCGAGCATGACCGTCACAGCGTTGTACACGACCCGGGCCTTCACCCTGAGCTATACTGCCGGGACAGGTGGAACCATAAGCGGCACAAGCCCCCAGACAGTAGGCTTTGGAGCATCTGGAACCCCTGTGACGGTATCGCCCCTTGCGGGATACAGGTTTACGGGCTGGAGCGATGGTTCAAGCGCCAATCCCAGAACAGACACCAATGTTACCTCTGATATTTCAGCTCAAGCCCTGTTCGCTGAATTGACATATCAACTTGCGGTTCAAAGCGGTTCAGGGGATGGAGCCTACACAGCCGGAACCGTTGTAAACATAACAGCGGATTCACCACCCCAAGGCATGATATTCGACCAGTGGACGGGGCAGACATCCAATGTCGCCAACGTGAACCTTGCCAATACATCCCTCACCATGCCGGAATCCGATGTGACGCTTACGGCAGCCTATAAGGAAAAACCGGTGGAGGAGTTCATCCTCACGGTAACAGAGGGCACCGGCGATGGAAGCTATGATGCCGGTACGGTGGTGACCATCTCGGCAGATCCCGCTCCCGAAGGCATGATCTTTGATCAATGGACAGGCCAGACCGCGACGGTTGCCAATACTAACCTTGCCAATACATCCCTCACCATGCCGGAATCCGATGTGACGCTTACGGCAGCCTATAAGGAAAAACCGGTGGAGGAGTTCATCCTCACGGTAACAGAGGGCACCGGCGATGGAAGCTATGATGCCGGTACGGTGGTGACCATCTCGGCAGATCCCGCTCCCGAAGGCATGATCTTTGATCAATGGACAGGCCAGACCGCGACGGTTGCCAATACTAACCTTGCCAATACATCCCTCACCATGCCGGAATCCGATGTGGCGCTTACGGCAGCCTATAAGGAAAAACCGGTGGAGGAGTTCATCCTCAAGGTAACAGAGGGCACCGGCGATGGAAGCTATGAGGCCGGTACGGTGGTGACCATCTCGGCAGATCCCGCTCCCGAAGGCATGATTTTCGATAAATGGACAGGCCAGACCGAGACGGTTGCCAATATTAACCTTGCCAATACAACCATTATTATGTCCAAATCCGGTGTAACGCTTATAGCCGCATACAGGGAAAAATCCGTGGAAAAATTTTCCCTTGACGTTGACAACGGAACCGGAGATGGAGAATACATGGCTGGCAGGATCGTGACCGTTGCGGCAACCCCGGCGGAGGAGGGCATGATATTTCACAGGTGGACGGGCCAGACCTCCACTATGTCCAATGTAAACATACCCAATACCACCATTACCATGCCTGGGGGCAATGTACGCGTTAAAGCCGTATACAAGGCAGCCCCCGCGGCAGTCTTTGACCTTGAAATAAGGATACAGACACTGGGAGACGGTACAGGCACAAAGCTCAGATCAACCACGCGAACCCAGCGTAACGGGGAAAAAACTGAAGAAGGCATTCCGGCGGGGCAACTGATAGTCCTCACAGCTCCCGATCCTCCGGAAGGATATGTGTTCGACAAATGGACGGGTCAGACCGAGTACATAACCAACATCAACCTGTCAGTAACCACCATGTACATGCCGGACGAGGATGTGATTGTAATCGCAACATATTGTCCCCTGCGGGAGGAGGTACTATTGTCCGTTGTAAACGGTTCAGGCAGCGGCCTCTATCCGCCTGAAACCTCCCTTACCATAACCGCCGATCCCGCTCCTGATGGAGAGATGTTTGACAAGTGGACCGGCCAGACTGCCAATATGGTGAATATAAACCTGCCGGATACAAGTATAGTCATGCCCGGAGTTGATGTTACAGTGCAGGCTGTTTACTGCGAGATGCCGGGTGAGTTCTTTGAGTTGAGTGTGGTTAACGGCTCCGGCAGTGGATCATATCCTGCAGCAAGCCTTGTCGAAATCACGGCGGATCAGGCGCCTGAAGGATATAAGTTTGACAAATGGCAGGGCCAGAACGCCACATTGGAAGATATCTTAGTTGCTGAAACATCGGTATTCATGCCCCCCAATGAAGTCATGATCATCGCCACATACACTGAAACAGTGCAGGACGATGACGACATTGATCCAGATGGTGATGATACTGATCCCGCACCGGAACCGGAACCTGATCCCGCACCGGAACCGGAACCTGATCCCACACCGGAACCGGAACCTGATCCCACACCGGAACCGGATGTGCCTGAAAATCCCCTTTTAGAAGCGGTTGATCAGGCAAACGCTGCCTTTGACCAGCTATATGATACCGATGCTGTGACATCTCAAACTCCCGAAGAGTTTGCCGAAAAACTAAACGAGGCGATTAAAAAATCTGATGATGCCCTTGAGCTTGCCAAGGAAATGCTTGAAGATGGAAGTGCAACGTCAGGAGAAGCCATGCTTGCCCTGAGTGTTGTGGATGGTGTTCTGGCATTAATCGGGCAGGCAGCACTGAATGGTCATGATGTGGACACCGAAGGCCTTCTGGATACTCTGCAGCGTGCATCTGAGATTTCAAACCTTGCCCTTGAAAGCGACTTGACCCATGAAGAACGTGATTACATAATAACTTCAAGTTTTGACATCATGGAATCTCTGCCGGCAATTATCTACTCTGTAAATAAGGATGATGGCCTTGAAATATTAGGTAAGCTTGCGGACATCGTTATAACAGGTTTAACAGCAGGCTTTTACACTGGCACAAATACGGCGCTCACAGGCCTTATTGACCCCATCAGTGATGTGATTGAAGCCCTTGCATTGGACACCACCATCACCGGCAATACAAATATCATCAGGGACCTGACTGGTCTTATCTCCGGGTCAGTCAATGCCGTGGTCAACAGCGGCACCGCTCAAGAAGAAATATCTGAACTCTTGACCCAGCTTCAGAATGAAACTGCCGATATTATCAACACTATCCGCAGTAACATGCTTCAAAATCCCCTCCCATTTTCAGATCTCACCGGAGGAGATGATGCCAGGAGTACAAGACAGGTTTCCTATCAAAGTCAAGATGATTCATCCCTTTTGAGGCCAGAAAAAATTAACGCTCTTACAAATGAAATTGCCAATATCATCAAGCCTTTTGTAGATACTTTAACTCCTTTGAATGAAATATTGATGACATCTATCGTGAATGTTCTGGATGGGGCTTTTAATGGCATTGCAGACCAACTCGCAGTTTTAAACGGAATTAATCTTGCCGGGGCTTCCCTTAAGGATAATGGGGCTGCTTTAATTGCTGCAATTTCACAGAATCCGGTTCTGTTGCAAGATATTCTTGACATTATAAGCGTAAATATACCGGTTCTGGTAAACAGGTCAAACCTGATTAATCAAATCATGTCGGCGGACCAGGGTATATTTTCTGAAAATGCCCTTTTAATTGAAGAGGCTTTGCCTAAATTAACCACTCTTGATTCGGTTATTCTCCAAAAGAACTCTTTCTCTCCCAGGGACGCCATTGAAAAGACTCTTTCCAATGCATTGGAGGACGCATCTGTGACATCTAAGCTTTCCGAGCCGGGGATAATGAAAATCAACATAAGATGGGATGACAACATCAACAGCGATTTTTCCATGCTGATAAGCTCCATTGATGTGATTTCCTCCGCACTCTTAGACGCCGTCTATTTCTTGCCGGATACCCGTCTTGTTACCATATCAGATAATATTGCCATCACCTCATCACCTGTATTCAGTGATTCCTTTGCCATGATTAATGAGACAGCCGGCTGGGGCACGGATTTTACAATTCTTGATGACTGCCGCTGGACTATGGATTCAGGAGACGGAACTCCGGTTATCACGGGTATGGTGGGTTATGGTGAAAAGATAGCTTTGGATGAAGAATCAGGAGACACAATTCCCCCTGTTTCCTTTACCTTGCAGGGATATGATCCCGCTTCCCATGATTACTCATTGCAGGTCATATATAAAGGTGATCTTGTTCAAGATATCCCACCTGCTCTCAACGCACAGGAGCAGTTTACAAACCTTTTGGAATATTTTGGATTCAGGTATAGTATTAACCGCAATACCGGTGTCATCACCTTTGAAAATGCCTGGTATTATAAGCCTGACTATCTCATGCACAGGCTCACTGAAACTGATTTAACATACTGGCAATACAATAAACTATATGATGATATAGCTCTTAAAGAAGATGATTTTAATCAAGATGGTATGCTGGATTTTGAAATATTCACCTCCGAGGGCAGGCAGATTCTTTATCAGTTGAAACAATAAATCATAAGCTTTTTTATATAAAATCCTTCGTAAAGGATTGTTTTTTAAAGACTTTCAACCTTCTTTGTGGCCAGGTAAAAAATATGCTCCGGCCATGCCGGTTATAAAGGGCAGATAGAACCATATCTGCCCTGTATCTATTATTGGAGAAATTCTCTCCCGTTGTTTTCATGGCTCTCCCCTTTCTTATTTCGCGTGAAATGAAAATCTCTCACTTTCCTAAATCCGTTATAGCCAGATTTTTTTTAATGGAATTCAGGAACAATTAATACCTTAAGAACAGCGCTGAGGGAAGCCATTTTTTTGGTCAACACCAATGTCGTACAGTGCGTCCTCTAACACTACTGGCGGGTTTTTAAACGATTTTTTTGGCGGGTTTTTTATCCCCTGTTTCCATATGATCATTATGAACGCAAGGTGGCAATAATCCTTCCAGGATGCACAAACAGATTTAAGGCGCTGTGAATATCCTTACAGACAATATCAGCGGAATTAACGGCATTAACGGCAGCGCCTTCCTCCTGAATCAAGGCAATACCTATCCTTGACTTTTCAAGCATGAGAGCATCGTTTCTGCCGTTGCCGATGGAGATACATTCCTTGCAGCCCAGTTTTTCAACATAGGCAAGCTTTGCCTTATCCTGATCTTTTTTCGGTAGTACGGACAGTAAGAGGGGAAGGTTTTTAAGCTGGCCTGCGGCACTTCCAAATGTATCTGCCGTCAGCACATGCACTTGAATATTTTTGGAAAGGCTGAAAATCAACTTCCTGAGCCCATCTATAAGTATGCCGTCACATGCCATGGTGCCGTTAAAATCCATGACAAGGTGGGCGAGTGATATATCATCAAATCCCGGTATTGAAATATTAAGCATTTTAAACCTCCTTTATTTATATCCTCGTGAGTCGTAACTTCGGCACTGGGCTTCAATGCTTCCCCAAAATCAATATACCGCAATTCCCCTTTATGCTCAATGATGTTAAGCAGCTTTCTGCATGGTGAGGATATCTTTGAATGTAAAGGGATTTTCGACAATATCCAAAGCAACCGCAGGAACTTGACCTGTGGTCCAATGAGGTCGAATAAAATTGTGTATCAATTATAAAATGTTGCCATACCGTCTTTCACCATCGGACAGGAATGACAAATCATTCGTGCAGCCAACGAATTTGCAGACGTTCTCCATAACTGACTTAAATAAGGATGCGTCTTTCCTGCCACATATTTGGTCTACAATAAATCGGCTGGTTCGGTCCATAATAACCGCTGTCCATCGCCGGGAATCAGCATGATCAGTGCGTTGGTTCACTATGGCGTACAGCTCATCCTTCTCAAACGTGAGGAAAATGAATTCATGGCAAAAGGCATATAGCATCAATGTGTCTTTTTGTTCTACAAACAGTTTTTCCCACCTGGATATTGTGTTCTTGTGGGATTGCAACACCCGCCCAGTGGCTCGAAGGCCCATTCCTTCACTTCGAAGCTTCAAGGGCAAGGCAATCTTACTGACTGGTGATTTCAAATATTCCATAGGCGTGTTGCTGGTTTCCGAAAAACAGATGTTGCAACTTTGACAAAGTAGTAATTGACGAGAGCCATTATAAACTGTTTGATAAGTTTTATAAGGCGATGTATCAGATGAAGAACATTGGGGGAATTTTATGGCAATTTGAGTTTTCATGCTCTCCATTAAAACATGGCACAGGGGATTTGAAGAGGACTTTTCTATTATTCGAGCCCAGTGCCCCGGAATTTGAATAGGATACATATATTTTATGGTTCAGTTATTAACCCTCTTTTGCTTGATCAATATAGCATCCGGTCATACATATCTTGATGTCATATAAAAAAATAAGGAAAATACCATTATTGATAGACTCTTGCGAACAGATGGCTTATCATTGGCATTACAGTGCACCATCCCTGTGCTTTTTATCAAAAAAAATAAACTTGAGAATAGTACATGGATTGCGGGTTTTCCGCTTTAGACTTACTGTCCATACCATTTATCAATTATCTTTTTAAAAAGGGAGGGTATCATGACAGTTTCAATTATTATTAAACGAGTTTTACAGAATGAGAAGATGGTAAAAGAGCTGGCCCCCTTGATTATTCAACTCAGATCCAGGGCAATGCTTCAACCGGGGTTTATCACCAGCCAAACCTTCAGTTGTCTGGATTGTCAAGGTGAGTACATGGTCATAAGTACTTGGAATTCTCTGGAGGACTGGAATAAATGGATGCATAGTAAAGAACGCATGGCTATCCAGCAACAGGTAGATGAGCTGTTGGGGGAAAAAACAGTCTACAGATATTATGAACCTGTTGTGAGCGGTATCATTCCGCGGTTTAATACTGATGTGGATGCATTTAATAAAAGTTAAAAATGTTCGTAAATACAATATTGTGTTTGAACGGTAGAGACAAGGCATGCCTTGTCTCTACAAGACAACCACGGCAACAATATCCATTACTAAATCACAAAATAAATGGAATCAAACTAAAGGATCATCTTGCTAAACCTATCGGTTCTAAAAAATGAAAAGTTTACAGCTTATCTGCTTCTGACCATAGCGGTTTTGAGCTGGTCTCTCAATACGGTACTGGCCAGGGAGATGATCCATGATATCCAGCCCATGGCGCTGTCCTTTTTCAGATGGTTGACCGCCCTGTGCGTGTTGATTCCCATGGGAGGCAAGCATGTGATCAAAGCGCTTCCGACCCTCCGTAAGCAGTGGCGGGAGGTGCTGATCCTTTCCATATTGAGCATTACACTTTACAACACGTTGATTTACGCTTCCGCTCAATACACCCCGGTCACCAATATCTCCCTGATTATTTCCGCAACTCCGGCAATGACTTTTATACTTTCTCTGCTTTTTCTGGGCCAGAAGGAGAGTGTGGCAAGAACAATGGGGATGTTGATCTCCCTTACCGGCATGGTGTTGATCATCTTCAAAGGATCGCTTGCCAATTTTTTCTCATTGCGAATAAACGCGGGAGATCTGATGGCCTGTTGTGCTGTTTTTAGCTGGGCAGTCTACTCCGTGCTTCTGAAACGCTTTAAAATGAATCTGCCGCCGATGACCTTTTTATTGACGATCATCATTGTGGGGCTGCCTTTTATCTTTCCCTTGTATATGTGGGAATATGGTTTACAAGGGCGGTTCGAGATGAGCCTGCACAACATATCGACATTGCTCTTTCTTGGGATATTTCCATCCGTCATCTCATATCTTTGCTGGAATGAGGGAGTAAAAAGGGCAGGGCCCAATACTGCGTCCATGTTTTTCTATCTGATTCCGGTGTTTGCATCTTTGATATCATTCCTCTTTTTAGGAGAGCGTATTCACGGATATCATCTGGTGGGTGGAGGGATTATATCTGGAGGATTTTTTTTGACGCAGAATCGATAACAGGTCTTGATCATCGTTTGGTCCAATTTCCGGGTATATCTCCCTTACACCATACTGAGATCGAGCTTGTGTTTTATCTTTTCCCAGCCTGGGATTTTTCTGTCACAGTACAACTGATTAAAATAGATGGTCTTCCGGCCGTAAACAACCGAGTGTTTGTTGTTATGGATTAATGCCTCCATCAGTTATAGCTCCTGTGCTTTGCTACCTGCAGCACCTTCTCAATGATGTCATCCATCTGATCAAGCGACAATTCAATCCCTCTTCCCGTCTTGAGCTCATCATAGAGATAATCGTCAATCTCATTAATCGCTTGTTTCTGGGCGTCTTCATCATCCCAGAAGTGAATCTTCTTGTGTTTTTCCAATATGCCATGAATAGCAATTGCCGTATCAGCCATAGCTGATTCAAGGTCTTCTTCACCTAATTCGCCAGTTTGCTTAGAATAGGCTTCAAGGAAAGGCTTAAGCACCCCGAAATAGGCCATGGCATCTTCATTCCCGGAAAGCTTATCCGGTATATCATCATGCACCTTGAAGGCAACCTTGTTGCGGATATCCGCGACTTTGTTCAGATAATCCAGATCGGATATCCTCTTAGCCCTGAAATCTTCAATTGCCTGCTGGATCAGCTTTGAGAACTTCTCGTAAAACGCCGGGTCTTCATCCATCTTTTCGGTAATCACTTTCTTTGTGGCGTGTGCAATCGTATCAGCCTTTGAAGCCGTTGTTTTCTTTGTTTGGTAAACGCCTTGCTCCTCCTTGACCTGATTGAACATTTTGTCGTCAAAGACATTGACCGGCTCATTCAGCTGAACAACTTCGTTGGCCTGAATGTGGGTATCCAGTAACTTTTTGATTTTTGGTTCATAATCCCGGTAATCAATTGCCTCTGCATACCGGAGTCTGACAGACGCCTTGAGTGACTGAAATTTCCGAAGGTCTGCCTTGTATCTAAACAAAGTTTTTTCGTCGGTTTCGGTCAGGAATTTCTCGGAAGAGAGTGCGATGCCGAGGGTTTTCCCGAACTCCGAAAGGCGGCCGTAAAACTCTTCTCTTAAGCTCTCATCGGCAAGCAGCACTTCATAAGCTTCTTCATCGTAGGAATGTTTAACCGTTTTGAATATATCCCAAAGATCGGAATACCGGCCGGGCAGTTTTTCGATTTCACTGTTAATTGATGTCAGAGTACCGACCAGATCGGATTCATCGAACCCTTCAAATGCACTGTACATGGTAAGTGCTTTGTCCAGCTCACCGAGGACGCTTGCATAGTCGACGATAAATCCGAACTCCTTACCCTCATGAAGACGGTTGACCCGGGCAATTGCCTGAAGCAGCGTGTGCTCCCTCAGCACCCCGACATCAATCCCCCAAATCCGTTATAATTTCCGGGTGATGCTTCTAAACCTGACTGAAAATTGAGCAGACCCGGTTCTAAATCCGGCCACCTGTCTGAACCATGATTAAAGGATTTAGCTTTGTTTTTAATCATGGTTCAAAATTTTCAGAAAAGTGTAAACTACTTTTGAGTTGATATGAAAGATGCCAAACAGTGAAATTAATTTTATTATGGATTTTTGAAAAAAACAAAAAATTTATTGCTTATCTTTACATGCAGGCATATTTTGTGATTTAGTGATGGTGATTGCTGCTGTGGTGGCCTTGTAGAGACGATGCATGCCTTGTCTCTACTGTTCAAACACGATATATTGTGTTTAAACAATTAACAAAACACTAAAAAAAATAAGCCAGTGGAGAGTCGTAAATCAATTGAATGATAAAAGACCTCATGAGGAACTAAAAGCTTATGTAAAGCAACTGGAACAAGAAATAGTTCTGCAAAAACGTTTTCAGAACATCAACCAGGTAATGTTTAAAATCTCTAAGGCCATAGGTATGACTTCCAGCCTTGAAGAATTATATGAAACCATACACAGAGCTTTAAGCACTATCATAGACACAACCAATTTTTTCATTGCGATGTATGACAAATCCAAAGACCGCGTCACTTTTCCCTACTGCATTGATTCGGCAAATCAATGTTACCCAACTGTCAGCGAAATCAGCAATACTGCATCTTTAACAGCAAAAGTTATTATAACCGGCCGGCCGCTTTTAATAAAAAAAGAAGAACGAATTAGAGAAAGCGGCAAAACAGATAAAATCATTCCATCCTGTACTGTGTCGGAAGTTTGGCTTGGAGTACCTCTGAAAAGCCAATACGGTATTATAGGTGTAATGGCTGTTCAGAGCTATACGGATGCTGACCGTTACGACCAGACAGATATGGATGTAATGCTTTCCGTGGCAGATATGGTTGGGCTGGCCATTGAGCGCAAACAATCAGAAGATGCTTTGATTCAAAGCGAAAAAAAACTCAAGTTAATATTGGATAGCCTGACGGATATGGTTTTAGAAGTTGACACGGAAATGACAATAATCTGGGCTAACAAGACAGCGTTAAATTTAAACCAGGGAGCCATTGGGCAATCATGCTATAAAGCTTTTCCGGGTAGAGAGAGTATTTGTGATGGATGCTATTGCCTTAAAGCTTTCAAGACGGGTAACATTGAAATGGGCGTCATGTATCAAGCTGCTTCAAAAACAGCAGGTGAGAGTTACTGGGAAAATATCGGGATCCCATTAAAAGACATTAATGGCAAAGTATCTACAATTATTGAGGTTTCCAGAGATGTTACGGAACGTATGCATTTTGAAACAGAGAAAAATAATCTGATTTCTGAATTGCAGACAACTTTAAAACGGGTAAAAAAACTCAGCGGCCTGCTGCCCATCTGTTCCCATTGTAAAAAAATTAGGGATGATAAAGGCTATTGGAACCAGGTGGAAAGTTATATTTCAAAATATTCTGATGTAGAGTTCAGTCATGGTATCTGCCGGGAATGTGCCAAAAAGTATTATCCTGATTTTGAAATATACGAAGATTAAACCGCATTTTTCAACGATAAGGCTCATGAAGGAGATCATATGGTACAGATTTTTTCAGAAACAAAAGGCAATAAGATTGAATATATTCACCACCAGATGGATAATCCAGAACTTGATTTTGAAACCGCAAAAACCGTGGCAAAAAAACTGGCAGCGGAAAAATCCCCAAATAGCATGATACTTTCCTGGAAGAATGGAAAAACAGGGGACTTTTATCCAAAAAGGGAATGCGGCACCGAGAATAAACCGGCCTGGATATATTATGCAGAGACAAGGGGAGCAGACCTGATAATTGATATCAATGAAGGAGAATTCGTTTTCATGATGGTCAAGATTTAAATTTTTGATTTATGAAAAATATTGACAAATAAATTTTTCTTTATTAAGGAATGCTTAAATATTTCATCAAGAAGATGAATACCATCCGACACCTTATAAAATAATTCCGGTGCGGAGTTTTAAAATTATTTAAATAACAAGAATGCCACGAAGGCAAAGATACGGATCAATATCCGTGATGCCTTCGTGGCTTTTTTTTTGGGGGAAGGAGTGTGATTGCAAAAAAGGGTATGATTACAAAAAATATTAAATCTATTAAATGCTGTGGTTCCAGGCCTGGCATTGTGATGCTTTTTTTTGTGTATCTGATTTCAGCGGTTTTCTTTTTTCCATATGCCTATGGATTGGCCTCGGAATCCCGGGTGATTGAAAAAGATACCGATGGTGATGGTATTATTGACCGGAAAGCCTTTTTCGGTGCTGACAAGAAAATCGACAAGCTGGAAATTGACGGCAATGCCGACGGTTTTTTTGAAAGTATACAATATTATACCGATGAAAAGCTTGTCAGGATAGAACGGTATCAGGAAGAAGGGAATAAAACAATCGAATGTATAGATTATTATAAGGAAGATAAAAGAACCCGTCAGGAAAGGTTTGGAAAAAAGGGGAAAACCATTCAAATCATGACATTTGATGGTGAAGGCCGGCCCCTTTCCGTTAAAAAGGATACCACGGAAAACGGTATTTTTGACAGTTTTTATAACTATACCAAGGGAATCATAGTGTCTTCCGGCCGTGATACCAATGAAAACGGCGTCATTGATGTCCGGGTGGTTTATAGTAAGGGGGTGCCGTCGGAAGAAACCCGTGACGAGAATGAGGACGGCTGCATTGAGCGCCGGGTCTGGTTCAACCCCCGGGGACTGCCGTATAAGAGTGTGCATGATCTGGACGGGGACGGAAAGCTTGAGGTGCTTCGGAAGTACGAGAAAGGTTCTCTCGTTACCCAGGAGACGGATCAGAATCTTGACGGCGTACCTGATACGATATTGAAGTTTGCAGGAGGCCAGCCGGTTTACAGAGAAAAAGACAGCAATCTGGACGGCCGCATGGATCAGTTTACCACCTTTAAAAAGGGAAAAGCGGTTTCCCAGAAAAAAGACATGAATTTTGACGGGAAAAACGATTTTTTCTGTACATTTGACTCCAAAGGCAGACCACTGAAAATAGAAAAGGATACTGCTTTCACCGGCAATATAGACAGAATTTCCAGCTTCAAGAACGGTGTGCTTCAGGAAGTGAAATTAGATACCGACCAGGACCGATGGTTTGAAACCATTACCCGTTACAAAAAAGGGAAAATGTGTGTTCAGACCCTTGACCGGAACAAGGACAAGAAACCTGAAATAAGTATCTTTTTCAATGAAGAGGAGGAAAAGGAGCGGGTGGAAACAGATTCAGATCAAGACGGGCGGACAGATACCTGGCAGTACTATGCAAAAGGAGAGGTTATCAGGATTGAAACCGACGACAGCCGGGACGGCAATGTGGATTGCAGGGTTTTCTATGAAAAGGGGCTGAAGCAGAAACTGATCCGTGATAATGATGGAGACGGATTTTTTGAGACCACACAGGCTTTTAACGATCCTGAGTGGAGCGTTGTAATCACCCGTGATGAAACCCGGGACGGCGTGCCTGAAGCTTTTTACTATTACATGGACGGGGTGCTTCGGCAGAAGAATATTGATGAGAATATGGACGGCAGTATAGATTTCATGGAAACCTTCAACAGGGAAGGCAAACTGGTTAAAAGCCGGGAGGATTCAGGAAGCGCGGGACGAATGGATATGACCTGGTTCTATGATGAAAACGGGCAGGCCATCCGCGGTGAGCAGGATACCGATGGCGATGATAAGGTGAATGTCTGGTATTATTTTCAAGGCGGCACTCTTTTATCTGTTGAGGAGGACACCAACGGGGACGGGCAGCCGGATTTATGGGAAGCCTATGACGATGCCGAGGCCCTTGTAAAGCGGGAAAAGGATCTGGACTACGACGGTGTGGCCGATATTACTGAAACCGCCGGTGAAAGCGGTTAATAAAATTTCAGGATCAAAAAAATATGATGGAATTTTTATCAAAGGATGTTGTTGAATTTGTGTTAAAGGGCGGGGTGCTTGTTATCCCTATCATGATCTGCTCGGTGCTGGCTCTCGCTATTTTTATCGAGAGACTTATTTATTATGGACGCATGAGAAGCCGGGGGGCCGGGCTTGCTGAAAACATAGTCGGACTGCTCAAACAGGGCAAAGAGGAAACAGCGCTTGATACGGCCAGGGACAGCAAATCCCCCATGGGCAGAATTCTTGCCCAGGCCATTGACGCGAAAAAATGTGACAGGGAAACCCTGGAAACCGTGATTGTCAACGCGACGGAAGAAGAGGTGCGGGATCTTTCAAGCCATATACAGACCCTTGCCACCATCGGAAACATCGCTCCCCTGCTCGGCCTTCTTGGTACCGTCGTCGGTATGATAAAGGCCTTCATGGTGATCCAGGAGATGGGCGGCAAGGTCAATGCCTCCGTTCTGGCAGGGGGCATATGGGAGGCGATGCTCACCACCGCGTTGGGACTTGCAGTGGCACTGCCCACCATGGTTGCCCACAGCTATCTTGTCTCCCGGGTTGACAGGTATGAGGCACGCCTTCAGAGCGGTTCTGTGACCTTCATAAAAAGCATTTCAGAGGGAAATAACAGGAGGCAGCCATGATAAAAGGCATTGCAGGAGAAAACACTAAATTAATTGTGTTGATCATGTCAGGGTATCCAGCATGAAAAAGAACATTGCGGAGAAAAATAAGCGGAAAAAAATAACAGGAGGCAGACATGCTTGTACACAGAAAAAAGAGACCAAGGTATGAAATCCAGGCTCCCCTGACCTCCCTGATCGATATTGTGTTCATGCTTCTCATCTATTTCATGCTTACCACCAATTTCATGGTGGATGAGGGCATCAAGATCAAGCTTCCCCAGGCAAAGGCGTCAGCTCCCCAGAAATCCGAGGAGATCACGGTATATGTGGACAGGGAAGGCAAGGCCTATCTAAACGAAAAACCGGTTCCCCATGACAGGCTCTTCAGCATGCTCAAGGAAAAGATCGGTTCAAGGACGGATCAACTGGTTATTGTAAAGGCTGATCGGGCGGTCATGCTGAACAAGGCGGTAAAGGTCATGGATCTTGCCAAGGCTGCCGGAGCTGCCCGTCTCTGCCTTGCAACGGAAAAAGACTTTTAGTTTATAATGGAAAAAATTTCAAATTTATTGCATCGGCAGTAAAAATCTGCTCCGCGATTAAAAGGATTTTCAGGACGTGCCGCATACTTGTGAAAAACGAAAAAAAAACATGGTTTTCTGGGGAACCATGCTGGTTTCATTGGTAATTCATCTGTGGATGTTTGTTCATATTTCAAGGATTTACAGTTCCGAGACCCCTGTAGTTATCGAGCTTTCCATGAAAGATGTCTCAAAACCTTTTGTTAGATCCATTCCAAGGCCCAGGGTGAGAAGCAGTACTCCCCAGGTACGGGATGTTAAACAGCAGGTTGTACGGGAAACAAGGATTCCGCCCATGAAAATTCCCGTAAATGAGGCCAGGATAATTTCTCCTGTTACCGAAAGTATTTCCGTGCCCGAAGCATCTCCTGTTTCCGCGGTACCAGAAGGAGCCGTGGCAGGCATGGTAGCTTTTGAGCCCATGGAAAAAACACCGCCCGACTTTATCACCACCAGGGACTACATTGATATGATTAATATGAAAATCCAATCCAACCAAGCCTATCCTGAAAAGGCCAGGCGCCGTCATGAGGAGGGAAATGTACGGGTGTTTTTCATTATAGACAGGAACGGGAATGTGGTTTCCCTGAAAATCCGCAAACCTTCAAGATACAGGGAGCTGAACCAGGCCGCACTGGAAGCTGTAAAAAAATCCGCTCCCTTTCCCAGCCCCCCTTCGTCTCTGTTTAAGGGAGATTTGAAGCTGGAACTGACCATACAGTTTGAACTGACATGACCTGCGGGTCTGAAGCGGCATGACTTGGGTTTGAAACGCCGTGAGTTTATTTGACATGAAATAATAAAGGCAGATGGAACCGGCCAGGGTTTGACATCTGCCTTTTTTGGGGAATCTCCCTGAAAGACAAGGAAAATTCATCACAGAGCTTACCATCATGGATGAGTTTCGTCAATTCAGGGAGATAAAATTAATATGGTAAACCTGTTCAACAAAAGAGAATTGTTTTGCATTTAATTGTACTGATCAGGTTTGTTGTGGATTTCTAAATTTTTATCAAAAGGAATTGACTTAAAATGAGTAAAAAAAGGAAAAGGCTTTTGCCGATGCTTTTGATGGTGATTTTGCCTTTTGTGTATTCTTCCGTTTACGCGGATGATGAAGCAAAAGTCTATGATGCAGGTGAGGTTCAGATTACCGCCCAGAATGTTGAACTGAGCCCAAATAATCTACTTTGTTATCTTCAAAAATATTCTTGAATAGTGTAGGCGCAAATCCCTGTGGTTGCCCAATGTACAGGGTATCCACAGGGGACTACCCCTACAAAAACAGTCCGAAAATTATAATTTAACAAAGTAGTAATAGTTTGGAGGAAATATAAGATGAATGGATATTTTAAAAAGATAATTTTGATTGGTTTTGTTTTTGCTTTGGCTTTTGCCCAGGCTATTTATGCTTCTGAAACCGATTTCAAAGAGATGATTGCCAAAGGCATGAAGGAAATAGGTGTTCAAAAAGGAGCATCGGATCTGCTGGTGATAACCGATGCTCCATATCTTCGGATGAAAACCGGTTCAGGTATTGCCCATGTGCTGCTGCTGGAACAGATGACCGGATGTACGACCGGTGGACAGAATATGCTTTTTTTCCAGCGGCATCCAGTCAGCCCTTTAAGCATTACCCTTTTTAAAAAGACCACGGGAGACGCGGCTGTTATAACCTGCAGCGATGATAAGGCTGTAACGGAAAAGATCAATCTTTCCGTTGAGACGGTTTCCGAAAAAGCCTTCTGGGAAAAAAAGGATCAGTATGCCTGCGGCCCTGATCTTTTTACCATTGCCACCACAGCAGGTTCCTGGGCCATTGGTGCGCCCTACGATTATTTCAAGTGTGCTGAAATTCATAATCATATCTGTCCCGGTGTGACATCGGGATATCTCATAGCAAGAATGATCCAGGAAAAATATCCTCTGGCCAAGGGAGAAAAATATACTATCATTTCCTGTCCGGTATGGTGCAAGGAAGACGCCTTTATTGCCATGCTCGACACGACCCCCGGGAAAAAGGGCATGATCGTGAAAATCCTTACCGATGAACAGAAAAAAAATATAACAATTGATAATCCTGCCGCAATCCTGCTGATTACGGACAAAAAAACAAACGCAGGCAGAGGTCTTGCCTTTTCCTTTGATTTTGACAAGGTAGGGGCACTTGTGCCGAAGGACAGCGCCAAACCAGCCATGACCTTTGCCATGCTGAAATATCTGGATCAGCCGGAAAAATTTGTGACGGTTTCAAAGACATTTGAGGTGTCAGGGGATATGTACGGAAAAATGACGGGGGCCGGATACAATCCCTATGAAGTGGCGGGCCTGACCAGGTAAATATTAAAATATAAAAAAGGAGAAACTTGGATGAGGATGGGAAAAGAAAAGTGGATAGAATTTATTTTGCTGCCGGCGGTAATTGTGTTATTGACCTGTCTTCCCGGCACGGCCGAAGAAATTCGGCAAGAAGAAGTCCGGGGAGAGGTTTTGCAACTGGAAAACGTCGTCATAAAGGGAAAGGGTGACACCCAGGGCATTGTCAAGACACCCACGGACACGATCATTAAAATGGATGATTTTACCACTATCGGCGTGCCCGGTACCGTGGATGACGTACTAAAGCATCATGCCATTGTGGATTTCAGGGCACAGTCCGATCTTGTGCCGGATGACGACACCATAACATTGCGGGGATTCACCAGCAACAGGTTTGTGACGGCCATTGACGGATTGACCGTTCAGAAAACCGGAGGGCGGAAAAGCACCCACATCGTGGACTACGCCTTGCTGCCTACCTTTCTGATCGAAAGCATTGAAATCCTGCCTGGCCCTCACTCGGCAAAATACGATGCCAAGAGCATCGGCGGCGTACTCAATCTTGTCACAAAAAAGCCAAAGGCCAGGGATACCCTCAAACCGGATGTCAGCCTGACCACAAGCTACCGGTCATATGATACACAAAACCACAACGTCACAGTGGAAGGATCAGTGAAAAACGTCACCTATGATATTGCTTATCAGAAAAATTCCACGGACGGCTACATGCGCAGCCAGGAATCTGATATCGACACGGTGTTCGGCCGGCTGGGCTATCTGCTGCCTGCCGACGGCTTTGTAACGGTGAGCGGTTCCTACACCTGGGCCGACCGTACCATTCCCGTGAGTAATCCCGGAACCACCCTTGACGGGGAAACGGATTTCGATGGAGATTACCCGGAGTTTAACGATACCTGGCTGAAGCTTCAACCATGGCAGAAACCAACCTGGGACAAGGAAGCCCATTCCCTGCGCCTGGCACTGGATCAGCCCTCCCCCATCGGTCACATCACCCTGAACGCCTATACCAGCAAGGAAGACCGGGAACGGGCCTGGTACATAGAAAAAAACGGTGCCATCGAGCGTTATTCCTCCGTGACCGACTGGTGGCAGCACGGAGGCAAGCTGGAGGACGAAATCCAGTGGAACTCGGCCCACTCCACCACCCTGGGTTTCGACCTGGCCATGATGTACGATGACGGCATCGGCATAGTTGAAGATGATAAAACAGAACGGATCAATAAAAAGGGAGCTTACCTTCAGCATCAATGGGCTGTTTTACCCAGTGTAGATCTGAGGCTGGGCATGCGTTATGAAGACGTCACCATCTGGGTGGACAACTGGGCAACAGATTCGGTTCATATCCCGGGCCGGGAACCTAAAATCGAGCGAAATTGGGACGAACTGATTCCCAAGTCCTTTGTCACCTGGAAAATGGACGGCCTGGCCCCATGGATGCGGGACACCTCCCTTTCCGCCGGAGTGAGTAAAATCTGGCACGCTCCTGATTATCACGGTGATTATAACCCCCAGGGCCGCCCGGCAGGTGCCTGGCTGGACCCCGAATACGGCATGGGTTACGACCTGGTCTTCAGCCGCCGCCTCTGGAGGGATATTTCCCTGAAAACAAATTATTCCTATTGTGAAATAAAGGATTACATCGCAACCAACAAAGAATTTGCCCTCTACGATAGCTCAAGCTACGGAGAACTGGCCTATTCGGATTACAAGATCAACCTTGAAGAGATGCAGCGCCACGGCCTGGAACTTGAGCTGGACGGCCATGTCACCGATGATCTTTCATTTTTTCTCACCTGGTCCTGGCAGGAATTCGAGAGTAAGGGAGGGGAGCCTGCCGGAGAGCAGGCCCAGGACGAGCAGGCAAAGAACCGGGTCAGCGCGGGGCTCAGGTACACCCTGTTTGAGAAAACGACATTTATGTTAGACTATTATTACCAGGGAGACGAGGTCATCGAGGTGGCCGAGGAAACAGAGCCGAATTCAGACATCTGGGTATTTCATCAGGTCGATAATCCCTCCTACAACGTGTTTGATTTCGGTATTCAACATACGCTTCTGCAAGATAAGAATCATATCAAGGATCTGAAGGTGGGCGTGTTTGTCAAGAACCTCTTTGATGAGGAGTATTACGAGGCCAGCAGCTATCCATCCACGGACCGCACCTATGGTGTATCCCTTTGCATGGAGTTTTAAGAGTATATTATCACTATAGTGCCGGTTATTCGACTTGATACTGAATACCGTTTAATTGGCTGATTTTTTTCACCCAAAAATGTCTGCTCAAGTATCAGTTCATTTGACCGGAACTATAGCCAGAATATTATTGACAGAAAGGAGGACGGCATTTGTCCTCTCCTGAATCAAGGATTCAGAAGGAGCATCCTGCCGCATCAAGATGAAGAACAGACTCAACGACAATGGCCTGGTAAGGAAGATAGGCCTGTTTTCAGCTACCATCCTGGTGATTGCCAATATGGTGGGAACCGGTATTTTTACCACATCGGGGTTTATCCTTGCTGAACTTGGAAGCCCCCGGTCTCTCCTGCTCTGCTGGCTGTGCGGCGGTGTCTTCGCCCTGTGCGGAGCGTTGTGCTATGGAGAACTTGGCGCGCGTTTTCCAAGAGCCGGAGGAGAATACGTGTTTTTAAAGGAAAGCTTTGGAAAACCCGTGGGATTTCTGTCAGGCTGGATTTCGTTGATTGTGGGCTTTTCCGCGCCCATTGCCGCAGCATCCATAGCCTTTGCCACCTATGCTTTTCAGGCTTTTTCCATTCCCGCGGGTGAACCTTTTGTGTTCAGCGTGTTCGGGGTGCGGGCGCTTTCCTTTTCCCCTTTGTCCATGGCGGCCATCGGAATGATCATCCTGTTTTCCCTGGTTCATTATCACAGCCTGCACACCGGCAGCCGGGTACAAAACGCGTTGACGGTGTTCAAGGCATTGATCGTGGTCTGCTTTATTTTTTTCGGCCTGTTCCTTGGAAAGGGTTCCGTAACCCATTTCAACATGGTTGCTGAGGCTCCTTTTTCAGCGGAAAAATTTGCGGTGTCCCTGATCTTTGTTTCCTTTGCCTACAGCGGATGGAACGCAGCCGCCTATCTTGGCGGGGAAATCGTCCGTCCCGGCAGAAACATTCCCCTTGCCCTTATTACAGGCACTTTGATCGTCATATGTTTTTATGTCCTTCTTAACGTGGTGTATGTTTTTGCCCTTCCCCAGAAAGAAATGGCCGGTGTGATGGAAATCGGAGCAAAATCCGCGGTATTTCTTTTCGGAGACCGCGTCAGCAGGCTTTTTTCCGGTGCCGTTGCTCTGGGGCTTATGTCGGTGCTGAGCGCCATGATCATGGCAGGCCCCCGGATTTACTATGCCATGTCAAGAGACGGAATATTTTTCAGCATTTTCGGCAGGCTCAGCATGAACAGAAAAACACCGGCCTGGTCCATTTTCCTTCAGGCCGTAATCGCCATAGTGATGGTTCTTTCCGCATCCTTTGAAACCCTGCTGATTTATATCGGATTCACCCTTTCCCTGTTTGCCATGTTGACGGTGGCCGGACTGATAAGAATCCGCAAAAGAGATGAAAAAATCCAGACGGAATACCGCACCTTCGGATATCCGGTTACGCCGCTGATATTTATCATCGGCAATTTATGGATTATCTTTTTTTCCATTAAAAGCCGTCCTGTGGCCGCTCTGTTCGGTCTGGCCACCATAGGCCTGGGGATTCTGGTTTACCTGTACTTTGCGCGGAAGCAGTCAGGCGGAAAAAACACCTGTGAAAATAAAAAGTTGTCTGCCCCCCGGTAATTTCATGATGTACCGTAATACAGAAAAGTTCCATTGATGAAGGAGTAAATATGTAATGCAAGCAATAATTAAACTTTTTTTTACACTGATTATTGTCCTGTTTCTTAAAGCACCTGCCTGGTGCCACGGCGTTGACGGCTATATCACACCGGCGGAAGGCTATCTGGTCACAGCTCAATATGATGATGGAGAACCCATGAGTTACGCATCTGTGGAAATTAAATCACTGGATGCCGAAATCCCCTTTCAGGCCGCCCGGACAGACCGAAACGGCAGGATAATGTTCAAGCCGGACCGGAAGGGAAACTGGCAGGTCGTGGTTCAGGACGAGATGGGCCATCGTCTGGCCCTTGATCTGACCGTGGAGAAGGAGGAGGAAGAGCGCAAAACCAACCTGGTAGACACTAATACCGCTGCGGCAGGCACACAAGGACTTTCCCGACGGACCATGGGAACCATAGCCGGTCTGTCCGTGATCTTCGGCCTTGCGGGAATCATATACGGTTTCAAATCCCATGGTTCCGGAAAACAGATAGATAGCTGAACCCATAGTTGTTCCGAAAAAGGGATAACCAGCTAAAGCCATGGTTCCGGAAAACGGAAAATCAGCTGAATTTTATCGGCAGAATCCCGGATCTGCTGGGTATGGAACACTGCCATTTTATCAATATTAATGAAATTTATTTATTTATCAGTATGGAGGAAATTTATATGCAAAGGAAATGGATGAAGCAAAAACGATTAATCTGCCTGTCGGCGCTGTTCTGGCTGATTCCGGCTGTTTTTATAACCCTCTCTCTGAATGCCGCCGAAACCGGAAAGGGGAGTTTTCATCTGGTGGGCATCGGTCCCGGAGACGCGGATCTGATCACTTCCAGGGCGCTGAACGTGATTCAGAAAGCAGATATGGTTTTTTGCAGAGCAAAACAACAGGAAAAATTATCGACACTGGTGGATTTCAAAGATAAACAGGTGCTGGACGGATATAATGTTCTTTTTCGTTATTACGGCAAGGACTGTTCTCAGATTCCTAAGGAAGAAAGAACCTGGCACGGCAAAACCTGCGAGGAATTTCATAAAAAACAGGCCGAGTTCGCAGGGCTTGTGCGCCAGGCGGTCAAGGAAGGAAAACGGGTCGCGATATTAAGCAGCGGTGACCCCACCATTTATGGACCGGATATCTGGGCAGTCAGGGAGCTGGCTGAACTCGATCCTGTGGTGGTGCCCGGCCTCAGCTCCTTTAATGCAGCCAACGCGGCCATGAAGGTGAGTCTGGGCGAGGTGATTCTGACAGCCCCCTTCAAACGCGAGAATCGCAGGGATACACTGGAGAATCTGAAGGGGCATGACCGGGCCACACAGGTCATTTTCATGCCCAGGGACATGAAGGAGCTGTTTTCCCGATTGGCTGCCGTCCATCCCGCGGATACTCCCGCCGCTATCATTTCCAACGCGGGCATTGCCGGCCGGGAAGAAATAGTTACCGGCACGGTGGGCGGTTTTGCGGCGGAACTTCCGGATCTGGATTCGCGTCTGTCCATTGTCTATGTAGGCAAAGCCCTGGAAAAAGCCCAGTGTAAAATCAAACCATCCCAGGACAAGGCCGGTAAAGGCAAGTTCTACCTGGTGGGTCTCGGCCCCGGTGACCCTGATCTCGCCACATTAAGGGCCATGAAGGTCATTGAACAGGCCGATCTTATTTTTGTTCACAAAAGATACTACGACAAATTTAAAAAATATCTTGAAGGCAAAAAGGTAATCCACGGCTATCACCGCCTGTTTCCCTTTTATGGTAAAAAATGCTCTGATGTGACTCCTGCCCAGGAGGCAAGGGAACGCATGAGCTGTGAAGAATATCATAAAAAACAGGCCGAATTCGCCGTCATGGCCCGGAAGGCCATTGCCGAAGGCAAGACCGTTGCAATGCTTGACAGTGGAGATCCCCTGGTGTTCGGTCCCTGTTCCTGGTCCCTGACCGAGCTGAACGATCTTGACACTGAGGTGGTGCCGGGATTGAGTGCTTTCAACGCCGCCAATGCCGCACTGAGGGCCGGAGTCACAGAGGGAAGTAATTCCCATTCCGTCATCCTGGCATCAGGATGGTCTGTGGAAGAGATGGCGGTTCATCAGAGTACCATGGTATTGTTCACCATGAGAACAGACTTCAAGAAATTCATTGATGCATTGTCAAAGCACTATCCCTCTGATACGCCCGTGGGCATTGTTTTCAAGGCCGGCTACGCCAAAGAGGAAAAGGTTATGCATGGAACCCTCGGGACGATTCTGGATGAGCTTGATATGGAAAAACTGCCTTTTGAATATTTGCTGTACGTAGGAGATTTTTTGAATCACAGCGTAGATAGATTGAAAAAATAAAGATGGTGTTCCAAATCCGTTTGATATGATATGGGAAATGCCCTGCTCTGGACAGGGGTTATAAAAATACCGTCAACAGGTTTGGAACACTGCCGAAATAAAGGATATTCCAACATGAAAACAAAATTTATTACAACTGTATTTATTTTCATTATTTCTATAATCTTCATCGGCCTGCCTGCCCAGGCTCATAATTTGTGGCTCAACCCGGATAATTTTTATCCATCGGTGGGATCCACCGTGGATATCGGAATCGGCTGGGGTCACAAATTTCCGGCAAACAGAATCGATCAGGAGGTAAAGGAAGACCGGGTGGAAGATATTCAGGCGCTGGATCCCGACGGCATCAAGGTAAATCTTGAAAAAGTATCGGCAGAACTTTATCGCTTGAAGATTGAAAAGGCGGGTGCCTATCTGATCACTGCCGGAATCAAGTCCGGTTTTTTCACCAAAACCATTGAAGGAAGAAAATGGGGAGACAAAACAGCCGTGTCAAATCCCATTAAATGTACTAATTTTCATATCCATGCCAAAACCCTTATTATCGCGGGCGGCGGGGATAAAAATATAGATGGCATGGCTGGTCAGCCTCTCGAAGTGATTTCTCTGGCGAATCCTTCTGATTTTAAAATTGGAAACCTGCTTCCATTCAAGGTGGTATTCGACGGGAATCCTTTGGCAAAAATCACTGTACGCGCAACCTACGCAGGATTTGGGGAAGAAGACATAGCTCCCCATGACAATTCAAAACAGAACAATTCAAAGCCTGAGAATTCAAAATATGACAATTCAAAAAAAGGACACGGTCATAAACATTATCCGGTTGAAACCGTTACTGACGATCAGGGCCGGGCGGATCTGAAACTTGATAAGGCGGGATACTGGATGATTCTCCTTTCCCATAAACCACCCTATCCGGATTCGGCTGTCTGTGATGAATACATGTACAACATGGCTTTTACCTTTCAGGTGAGATGATGGGTAGTTGTAAATGATACATTTTTTCATTGCAGGTTGTTTTTTTCTTTCCGGAGCTGCAGGTCTTGTTTACCAGGTTTTGTGGCTCCGGATGCTTGACAAGGTTTTCGGCGGTGCTCCCTTTACCGTGGCCGCCGTTCTGTCTATTTTCATGGCCGGCCTGGCCCTTGGAGGTTATCTGGCAGGAAAAAAGGCCGATCGCGGCCCATCGAAATCCGCGCTCCTGATGCTGTATGGAAAGCTGGAGATCGGCATCGGCATCTACGCGTTGATCCTGCCGATTCTAATTGCCGGGATAGAGCCGGTTTACCGGTTTATTTATGATCCGCTTCTAAAACATTTCTGGTGTTACCAGGCCGCCGCCTTTATCGGGTGCCTGGTGCTGCTGATCCTGCCCACCAGCCTCATGGGAGCAACGCTTCCCGTACTCTGCCGGTTTTATGTGACGCGGATGTCCCATCTCGGCTCCCGGACCGGCCGCCTGTATGCTTTGAACACCATAGGCGCTGCCCTGGGTACGGTTTTGTGCGGATTTATTCTGATAAAGAACCTCGGAGTCATGAAAACCCTGTTCATCGCCGCGGGCATCAACGGTCTGATCGGGTTGTCATGCATCCTGATTGCCCGATATATTCCTTTAACCGCAACATGGAATGTTGAACCCTCCAACCCCTTGAAGCCCCGCCATGCGCCCTTGCCTGGGAAAAAGATCAGGCAGGAAAAAGGGGGCGAAACTCCGGACAGACACTGGGTACTTGCCATATTTGCCGTATCCGGTTTTTCCGCCATGGCCTTTGAAGTCATCTGGACCCGGCTGCTGGGCCTCGTGGCGGGTCCCACAACCTATTCCTTCACTGTTGTTGTTGCTACGTTTATCATAGGCCTGGCACTGGGCGGCATGATTTTCGGATTTCTTGCGGACCGCGTCCGAAACGTGTTCACAGCGTTGATTCTTACCCAGTGGGGCGCCGCTATGTCCGCCCTGGCCGTCAGCCATCTGCTGGGTAACAGCCAGTTTCTTTTTGCAAAGATTATTTATACCTTTCATGACAACTTTTCCCAGCTGATACAGGTTCAGTCCATCGTCTTGTTTGTCCTGCTCCTTGGACCGACCCTGTTTCTGGGAGCGGCATTTCCCCTGGTCAACCGTATCTATGTCCAATCCATGAATGCCCTTGGCAGTTCCCTTGGCAGGGCCTGCGCGGTAAACACCATAGGTGCCGTCCTTGGATCCTTTGCCGCAGGATTCATACTGATTCCGCTTCTTGGCAAGGAAAACGGACTGAAATTGGTCATTCTCATCCAATGTCTCACTGCTTCCCTGGCCCTGATCCGCGGTAATGAACGCAAAAAATGGAAGAATGCCCTTGCCGGATCAGGGGTGATGTTTCTGGTTTTTTGTCTGCTGATTTTTTATCCTTCATGGCACGGGGAACAGCTTTCCCGGGGCTGGTACCGGGATTTCGCGGCCATTGAATCCGATCTGGATCAGACGGGATTTGTTGAAGCTCTTTTTAAGGGCGGAGAAAAACTGGCCCGGCACAGGCAGGGGCTGTCAGTTGTTTTCCATGGGGAAGGCATCGGCGGTTTCACCACGGTGGAAAAGGAAATCACAAGTATGGGTACTGTGGAATACGCCATGTTCAACAGCGGAAAAGCAGATGCCTCGTCCCATGGGGATCGATCCACCCAGACCCTTTCGGCCCATATTCCCATGCTGTTTCACCCGGAACCTGAAAATGTCATGGTGCTTGGACTGGCCAGCGGCATGACGCCGGGTGAGGTGCTTCTCTATCCGGTAAGAACGCTGGATGTGGTGGAAATCAACGAACAGGTTATCAAGGCATGCAGGCGGCATTTTAGTTCCTGGAACTATCATTGCCTAAATGATCCCAGAACCAGCCTGATTCTTCAGGACGGCCGCAATCACCTCGCTCTGACCCGTTCACGATACGACGTGATTATTTCGGAACCTTCCAATCCCTGGATGGCGGGACTGGCAAATCTATACACCAGGGAATTTTTTCAACTGGTCCGGAACCGGCTCCAATCCGACGGTATTTTCGCCCAGTGGATTCAATCCTATGAAATGGATTGGGATACCTTTTCCCTGCTGGGCAGAACCTTTGCCGGAGTATTCCCCGACAGTGCCCTGGTAAAGGTAGGACCGGTGGATTATCTGCTTATGGGTTTCATGAAATGCGGGGGATTTAACCGGGAATCCGCCCTGAAAAAGCTTGAGTTCGCCCGTGGTTCGAGAAACGTCTGTTTTACTGGAATCGATTTTATAGCCCACCTGATCCTCACGGAAGACCTGCCCGCGCTATTCGGTCCAGGCCCGGTTCATACGGACGACCTGCCGGTTCTGGAATTCATGGCACCCAGGAAGCTTTATGCCGAAAACCTTGACATCGACCGGATAGCCGCAAACCAAAGGCGCTTTAATCCAGATACGCAAAAGTTCCTCGAAAACGCGGGAAATCGGGATGTCCTTCTGGATCTGATCGAATTTTCAGCCTCGGCAGGGGAGCCCATGTTCGATGCGGTAAATATCCATGAACTTTCCCCTGAACAGAACATTCAATATCGAAAAATCGTGATGGATTATTGCGGGCAATTTCTGGCTCCCTCATACGCCGTCTTCGGAGATACTGAACTGAAAAGGGAGTGCGCTGTTTTACAGGCGGAAAAAATGAAACAGAAAATTTCAAGCTATTCCGCCCTTCCGGCCGACCATTACAATCTGGGGCTCGCCCTGATCGCCTCCGGCCGAAAGCCCGAAGCTGCTAAGCAATTCCAGGCAGCCGTTGCACTTGACCCCCATCATGAACCCGCCTTTACCGCCCTGGGACTTTTGGCCGCAGAAAACGGGAACTTTCAGGCTGCATCCTGTTACCTGTCCAGCGCGGCGAGCCTCGCTCCCCGCAAAGTTGAAACGGTAAAATATTTGGGAATGGTGGAACGGCTTCTGTGCCGGCTTGACAAGGCTGAAGCCTATCTTGAAACCGCCTTTTCCCTGGCTCCCGAGGATCCATTGATACTTGGTGAGCTTGGGGCGGTTTATCTCAGCCAGGGACGAGGACCGGAAGCGATGGAATTTTTGATAAAAGCCTTGAAGATAGATCCCCATGATCCTGAAATCCGGCACAATCTGAATCTTGCTAAAAAACAGATTAACGGGTCGTGAGACAGCCTTAAATATATTATAACTTGGAGATTTTACATATGAGTACACAGCTTCAGAAAACAGAGTCTGAGAATATCCTTAGCCGAATCAACGCTTTGGAACCCGTTACCCTGATACCTGTCGGAATCGTCATCAGCCCTGTCAAAAAACCGGTGCTTCGGGCAAATGAAGAAGGTCTTTCTCAGGAAGAACAGGATGTTGATGTCACGGAACATCACCGCAAACGCAAAAAAACGATCAGCGAAATATGGATTAAGCCGGAACTTGAGGGCATACTGGACGGCATCGACGGATTTTCACACATCATGGTTTTATACTGGCCTCATCTGGTGGATGAAGAACGCCGCAAGCTGCTCAAGGTGCATCCCATGGGGCGTAAGGACATCCCCCGGCAGGGGATATATGCAACATGCAGCCCAGCCCGGCCCAACCCGGTTCTGGTGACAGCGGTCAAGCTTCTGGAGCGCAAAGGCAACCTGTTGAGGGTACAGGGCTTGGAAGCTGTTGAAGGCAGCCCGGTGCTGGATATAAAACCTTACAATCCAGGCTATTATCAAATTGATAACCCGTCAATGCCGGAATGGATGGAAAAAATTCGCAATGAAATGAAGGAAAAATAGGCATCCTTTCCAGCCCATGTCCTTCCAAAAGGTGTACGGGTTCGTGTCAAAAACAAGGGGAGCCAAAAGCACAAAAGAGGACGCAAACGCCCTAAATATAAGTCTCCTCAAAAGGATTACAAAAGAAGAGCTTCGGACAACGCCCTGGGAATCTGGCGGATTATCTCTATCACCTGGGTGGCGGGAGTTGGATCTGCATAAACGCCTGCAAGCCGGTTTGTCTTTGCCGCAACCATCGCAGCCTCAGAAATTTCCATGCCTGATTCGACAAGGGCTGCAACAATTCCGGTCAGGGTATCCCCGGTGCCTCCCATGGCTTCCATTGCCTGGGCGGCAGGCATATTTATAGAGATGAGTATTTTTTCTCCCCTTGTCACATAGTCAATACCGCCCTTCACCAGGAGATGTTTTGCTGCATTGCCATACTCATAGGCACGGGTGATGAGGTCCGGCACCTGGTTGCCCTCGTGGAGGATAAATCCCCTTGTGTAGAAGGGATGGGGAGCGGTTTCATCGGCAAGGAATGCAAGCTCTCCCACATCCGGGGTAAAAAGATCATAGGAGCCTGCCTGGCCGCTCATTTTTGCAGCATACATAAACCCTGCATCTGCAATCAGGATAGGCCTCTTTCCCATGGCATCCAATGCAAACAAAATGCGGTTGTGCCAGTCAACATCGGGCTGTAGGTAATGAAATGTAAGGGTTTTGATCGTCATTTCCGGCAAAATTTCGGTTAAATGCCTGTACAGATTCCGGCTGCCGTGTCCAAGTCCTGTATCACCTGCCAAAAATGCCTGTATATCATTAATCCCCAGCACATCTCCAGCTTTTATCAAGGCCCCGATGAGAGCCGGCGTTCCGCGGTTTACGGGTATGGTATACCCCTTGATACAAATATTATCCTCCATCAGGGTGACTTTTCCCAGGCTCATGGGAAACTGATCATCAGGAATCGTTCCTACCACAGCAAGCATTGTTTAAGCATCTCCTTATGGGCAAGTTCAAGGGCGTATCCGCAGAGGGTCTGTCCAATCTTACCCGGCCTGGGGGCATCCATCAGCGTTTTACCCACCATTTTCAATGCCAGATAGGGAACATCGGGGCACCCTCCGCCGGATACATTTACAATACGCCCGGTCTTTTTCTCCACCGTCAATTTCATGTTTGCGGCTCTCACCATTATATAGTCTCCAAAATCCTTGATATGAAAAATATCAACCGGTTTAAGCAAAGGGTCCTTAACAGGAACCATCTCGATTGGAGGCAGGCCTGCCTCGGTAAGTTCGCGCATGATGACAAGTTCCTCCATCAGGGGAAACTCGATGACCAGATCACAGCCGTTTTGAATTCCGGGCGGCGGGCCCTTAACCTGGATCTGCCAGCCCCTTGATTTAAGAAAATTTTCAGCCTGGATTACCTCACTTGTATTTTCAAAAACAAGGATACCCAGATCTTTCAGAGAATCTTTAAGTGATGCTTCCTTGTCTTTTTTAAATATATTAAAATTAAATTTGAACAAACTGTGCTTATCCCTTTATGATGGTAATGGTGCAGTCATTGCCGTCCTGTCTAATATCCTTTATCCTGCACCCCTTGCTTTCTGCAGCACGGGTCACATTTTCTTTGGATGCTTCATTATCCACAAGCACCAGGATTTCATTATCTTTTCCGGATTTGATTTCATCCAAGGTCATTAAAACCGGCTGGGGGCAGGACAATCCCCTTGCGTCAACTTTTGCGCTCATTTTATTTCCCTCTTATTTTTTCAATATACTGTCTTTAATTTCTGTCGGGTATTTTTTAAACAACAAACTATTGCTTCGTCAAATATAAAAATAGGCTATGTTTGTTTTCATTTCAATGTAGAGACAAGGCATGCCTTGTCTCTACGGTTACCTGATAACCCTAAAATCAACCAATAATGCTCTATCATTGCTTAATTTGATGCTCATTAGCTGCGAATGGTTTTTCTCATGGAAAAACCAATGAACAGGCAAAAAACAAAGCCGATCGCCACCGCTGCCATGCCGTGGGGGCCCACGCCCTTAGGAGAGCTTGCCAGGCCAAAATTATGGGCAAGGCCTGCCCCTACTATCATGCCAAGTACAAATACTGCGGCATCACCATCCCCTTCTCCTGTAAGGAATAACTGGCGTCCGGGGCATCCGCCGGCAAGGGCAAAGGCAAGTCCGGCAAGGGCCATGCCGGCAAAATTCCAGATATGCATGGTATGGGCAACAGGCTGGCCTTCAAATCCAGGATTGAACTGTCCCAGGATAACATTTGCGGCAAGGGCAAAAATCACCAGTGAAATGAAACCTGATAAAAGGTGAATCTGGCCAAACAAAATCAGATCACGCAAGGCACCCATTGTGCAGAAGCGGCTGCGCTGGGCAATAAAGCCAATGCCAAGACCTATCACTAAGGATATTAGCAAAGGTGCGTGCATGGCACCTGGTCCCTTAACACTGTAAAATAAAACACCGCTTTGGGTCTCTCCCTCAATTTGGGGATAGATCAGCATCAGCACCAAGAATCCCACCATTATAAGGGGCAGCACCCATCCTGCCCCTGCCTGGCTGACCTGGGTTCTGCCAAGGTTGTATCCGTTTTTAAGAAACATCACTCCGATCCATATACCGAATGCAAGGCCAATAAGGCCCACGATGGCATTGCCGTCTCCACCGGCAAGGCGAAGCACGGCCCGCCAGGGGCATCCCAGAAATACCAGCGCGCCTATCATGGCAAATACTCCAAGAGTAAACCGGACGACAGGGGCTGAACCGCATCGAGGCTTGAACTCCTTGAAAAGATAGGCTGCAATAAGAGAGCCCATTACAAAGCCTATGATTTCCGGGCGGATGTACTGAACTACCCCTGCCCGGTGCAGGCCTATTGCACCTGCAATATCCCTTTCAAAACATGCCACACATATTCCCATGTTCCCTGGATTTCCAAGTTTTTGCAGAACTGCGGCCAGTATACCGATGACGCCTCCCACGCAAATGATACCCCATCTGGTGGAAAAAAAATTTTTTCCCATGAATTTGCAACCTCCTTTTTTATATAAAACTGGCATGGCCGGAGCATAATTATGGCTGCCGGACACAACAAAGATTAAAAATTTTTTAAAAACAAGTGCTTATAGAGACTTTCATATAAAAAGTCGGCATGCTTCATCCCTCGGTTGACACTTTTTTAGAATGTTCCCTTAATTTTAGAAAATCCTCTGAAAAAAGTGTCAACTACTTTTGAGGCAATATGTAAGGATGCCCAGCTTTTAGCATGTGTTTTACCTGGAGCCTCAAGCCTTTGACTCTGCATCAAAAGCCTGCGGCAAACTGAAGAGTAATCATCATGTTATCCTGAAGGAGCGTGTCTTCGACTTCTTCATCCTGATCGATAAAGGTGACATCCAGTGTAATTTTATTTCCCGGGCCTTTGATATAATAATTCAGGCCAGCGCCATAGATAATGGTGTCATCATCACCGCCTCCGTCTGAACTGATGTTTTGAATTTGGGCATAGGGCTGCAGGTTACCCGGTCCTACATTATTGCCAAAATAATATCCAGCCTTTGCGGAAATCAGATTTCCGTCATCTCCAGCGGAAAAATCGGTCCAGGAGATTCCATTGGCGCTATGGGATATGTCGATATAGGAAAGTGCAAAGGTTAAGCTGTCACCGTTTGAAAAGGGCTGATCATAATAAAGATCAAGGGTCCAAGAGCTATAATCGTCTTCCATGTCACCAATTATGAGGTCCTGCTCAAAGTCAAATCCAGCTCCCAGGGCCAGCACATGTTTTTTTCCAAGATAGGTTTCGGCATTGAACCATGCGGTTTCAGGATCAAAGACATTATAGCTCAACCGTCCGGCATAGCGCATATTGTCATCCGGATTTTTTGCATCATCCTCTTCGCCCTCACCCACCATCAAACGATACTGAAGTTTGTTTTGAAGAACATTACCCCACAGCGTAATGGCATCATCCCGGCCAATGGTGCTCGGATAAAAGATACCGCTTCTAAGTCCGGCCTGGCCCCAGTCAAGGTCAGCAGTCAGCATGGCTTTAGTGGAGGTGGTACCGTAATTTCGAGTAAAGGGAACATACATTCGGCCAACCTGTACCATGAGGTCATTGCCCAGCAATTTATAGGTAATCCAGCAGTCCCTCAAGGCAATGCCAGAGCCTAACCCATCCCCAGAGTTATCATTGATTTCGTCCATGCCCAGTTTATCCCCGGCAAGATGAAGAAAAAAACTCAGATTCGGTGTAAAGGTGCCCTTGGTGTAAAAATAAGAACGCCGAATCAGAAAATCATTCAACGTGTCATCCACGACTCCGTCATTATCCGTATCCATGTCTGAGACATATTGATACCAGGCCTGGCCCCACCACCCGATTTTCAAGGAAATGTCGTCTTTTTTATAAACTTCCATGGAAAGCGCCATAGCTGGAAGCATAAAAACAGCCACCGCAATAGTTAAAATTTTTTTCATCCTTCTTCTCCTTTTTTCCTCAATGATAGGCATGTTTCATATTGCCTCAAAAGTAGTTGACAGTTTTTTCAGAGAATTTTCTAAAATTCAGAGAATGTTTTAAAAAAGTGTCAACCGAGGAATGAAACATGCCCAATGATATCGCTTTTCTATCATTCCGTACATCCTGGCTATCCCTGATTCAGACAAATGGCCGATGTTAGCATCCAACCCAACTTGTGCTAAAAATTAAAGCAATAAGCCCGATTTTTTAAATTTTTTTCGGCATGTTTAATATTAGCCTCAAAAAATGGAAAAATTAATCTCAAAAGTGTAAACCGGCAGATGAGGGATGCCAGTTTTTCATTGTGAAAATTCATAGATTTCTGAGTAAATAATGAAACCTAATAAAGTAAGATTAATTGCATATATTTTTTTTGAAATCCAATTGATAATTTTGATTCATAACCCACAAATTAATTTGCTGTTTCTATTGATATTTTTTTATAATTTTCTCTGATTTATTTTTATTGCATAAAGAGCAATTGCCTGATAATGAGAAGATCATAACAAAATTGGAGCATGAAGTATTTTTATTATGACAAATCAAAAAACAGAACACAGGTACAATAAGGTGCAATTAACACGCAATGTCAAAGGGGCTGGTTGAGCATCCAAACTGGCGCCGGGGGACCTGGCGCAGGCCTTATGCGGTCTTGATATTCCCGTTGATGAAAATGTTATTGTTGGATTGGGAACCGCTGACGACGCGGGGATTTACAAAATCTCGGAAGATCTTGCATTGATTCAGACCGTTGATTTTTTTACACCAATTGTGGATGATCCATTTGAATTCGGTCGTATAGCTGCAGCCAACGCCCTTTCCGATGTATATGCCATGGGCGGGATTCCAAAAACCGCCATGAACCTGGTCGCTTTTCCTTTAAAAAAATTAGGCGGAGGTATTCTGCGGGAAATTTTGGCTGGCGGGATTGATAAGCTCAAAGAGGCAAAAACCGTTCTGGTGGGTGGCCACAGTATTGAAGATGATGAGTTAAAGTATGGTTTATCAGTAACGGGGTTTGTCCATCCCCGGAAAATTGTGGCCAATCATGGCCTGGAGCCCGGGGACTGCCTGGTGCTTACCAAACCCCTTGGCACAGGCATTATAAATACTGCGGTAAAGGGAGGGCTGGCCTCTGATACAACCGCTGAAACCGCAGTTCGTTTGATGGCCATGCTTAATAAAGACGCGGCAGAGGTTATGGCGCAGTTTCCTGTTACAGCATGCACAGATATTACAGGTTTCGGCCTTATCGGACATCTATGTGAAATGATTGACGGCACTTTAACTGGAATCAACTTAAACAGCAGTGCCGTTCCCATAATGGATGATGTCCTTGATTTTGCCGCCATGGGCCTGGTGCCGGCAGGTGCCCATGCCAACCGGAGTTTCCGAGAAAATATCATAACCCTGGCACCACATGTAGGCCCGGTGATGAGGGATATATTGTTTGATCCCCAGACATCGGGGGGACTGCTCATCGGGTGCCCCGAAAACCGGGCGGAGGCACTGAAAAAAAGACTTACTGAAGAGGGAATTGAGCATGCCGCCGTTGTGGGGCAGGTTCAGGAAGATACCCCTGGAAGGATATGTATTATGTGAGCATTCCCAAATCCGGTTTCTATACCGCCCACTGCCGAAATTTGAGCTTTTGACGGTTTATTATCAAAGGAAAAAATTTTCCTGAAAAATTCAGTTTATCCGGGTGTTCAACATAAAAAGGATAGCAGGTCATTGGTGCGTTTCATCTCTTTTTTTTTATGGCTTTAATTTTCAAGGCCACCTCTTTCCAGCGTTCCTTTTCCACACGGTCAGCACTTTTGTTCCGGCGTTGGGACAAATATCCCAGCTCACGTTTCATTTTCCGGTAATTTTCCAGCCTATCCCTTGGAATTTTACCTTCATCAACCGCCCTGAGAACCCGGCAGCCCGGCTCGTGGGTATGGCTGCAGTCTGCAAAACGGCATTCCAGGCCAAGCTCTTTAATTTCAGGAAAGGCAGATTCAATGCCTTTATCAACTTCCCAGAAGGCGATTTCCCGGATGCCGGGGTTGTCGATCACCATCCCTCCCCGGGGCATCATGATGAGATCCCGGGAGGTGGTAGTGTGCCTGCCTTTGCCCACATGGGTGCTTATGGAAGCGGTAAGCTGTACGGTTTTACCGTAAAGCCGGTTCACCAGGGTGGATTTTCCCGCACCGGAAGACCCCACCATGGTAGTTGTCCGGCCGGAAGACAGATATGGTTCCAGATAGGTCAGCCCAGTGTCATCCAATGCCGAAACAAGATGTATGGGAACGCCGAATACGACGGACTTTAATTCACTGACGAAATGATCTGTATCCTGGTGAAGATCTGCTTTTGTCAAAATTATGACGGGATTAAGGCCGCAGTTGTAAACCAGGGTAAGGTAACGCTCTATGCGACGCGGGTTAAAATCACGGTCAAGACCGGAAACGATAAATACTGTATCAAGGTTTGCTGCAATTACCTGTTGCTTTTGCGGCTGTGCATCCTGTTTGTTATGTGTGCCTGAAGCGCCTCTGGACAAGGCATTCTTTCGTACCAGCACCCTGGAAATCACGTCATCTCTCATGAGTACCCAATCCCCTGTAACCGGATACATACCGTCCAGGTCATGTTTGATCTTTCCAGCCAGGGTGGCAAGGCATTCGTTTTTACCGTTGCTTGTGCGAAAGCTGTTTTTTCTTACCCCTATCACTCTGGCAGGGATGAAACCGCTGCTGGAAAAGTCTTCCATCTGTTCCTGAAAATGGGAAGTCCATCCCATCTGTGAAAGGTGATGAATATGGTTATTTTGGGTTGTATGCTCTTTAATACCCATTGTTGAGTCCTGTCTAATCTTTATAATTCTATCGGTTTTTGTCGGTCCATGAAACCCCACAGGGCAGACCATGGAGGCTTTAGAATTTTGGTATATTAATGAAATAAGCATTATGCCTGCATTGACTTTACTTGTGTTATTCAATATAACCGCCATGCCCTTATGGACACAAAATTAAAACATAGGAGCGGATTCCATATTCGTCCCAAATGGGACTGTGTATCTATCAATGGGGCAGAAATAAATTCTGCCCCTACAGTTCCTAATAAATTTTAAATGTTTCTTCACCCGTAACTCATCAAGGGTAAACTTTACTTGGAAATAACTGGTCAACCATTATTACAGCCACCATAAAAAGATGTCAAATGACAAAAAATCGGCCCGGTTCAAATCAGGGTAACACTTTCGGAAACCGATCTGGTTCATTTCAAGCATGACTTTTTACATTAGTATTAATTTGTTATCTTAAAATATTTGTTCCCCAAGGCTGAGTAAAAGTGTGGCCCTGGCAGATGCTATTTTGAACCAGGCCAAAAAATCTAATGGTAGCGCTTGCAGAGGGCACGGAAGATATTGGAGCACTCGCAATTATTGATATATTTAGGAAATAAAAAGTGTCTCTTTTTGATTCAAATAATTCCCTGGATGATGGTCTTTATCGCCCCCTTGCCGATAAAATGAGACCGAAAACTTTAGATGGCCTGGTGGGCCAGACCCACATAATTGCAAAAGGCGGGCTCCTTTACCAGGCCATTCAAGAGGATCGTATTTTTTCCATCATCCTCTGGGGGCCTCCCGGATGCGGAAAGACAACCCTTGCCGGGATTATTGCCGGAGAAACAAAATCCCATTTTGTTCAAATATCAGCAGTGCTTTCAGGGGTAAAGGAAATACGGACGATCATCGACCAGGCCCAGGAGAGAAGGCGTTTATATAAAAAGAGAACAATTTTGTTCGTCGATGAAATTCACAGATTTAATAAGTCCCAGCAGGATGCCTTTCTCCATCATGTGGAGAAGGGTATCATTGTTCTGGTGGGAGCCACAACGGAAAACCCATCTTTTGAAGTGATTCCTGCTCTGGTGTCCAGATGCAGGGTCATTCCCTTGAAGCCCCTGCAATCCCATGAGATTGTTACTATTTTAAAACGGGCTGTGACAGACAGGAAAAACGGCCTGGGGGATATGGAAATAGAGTTTACCGAAAATGCTCTGGCACATATAGCCGGGATTTCAGACGGAGATGTACGGATTGCTTTGGCCAACCTTGAGACGGCAGCGTTTTACAGCAATGCCGCACAATCTTCTTCCGGTATGCTTGTCGGGATCGATGAGGTGGAAAGATCAATCCAGAAAAAGGCCATGAGGTATGATAAATCAGGAGATCAGCACTATAACCTTATATCTGCCTTTCATAAAAGTCTGAGAGGCAGTGACCCCGATGCAGCCTTGTACTGGCTTACCCGCATGATGAATGCCGGCGAAGATCCTTTTTACATTATCAGAAGGATGGTTCGTTTTGCCACGGAAGATATTGGCAACGCAGACCCAGGAGCCCTGACCATTGCCCTGAATGCTATGGAGTCCTTTCGTTTTTTAGGCCATCCAGAAGGGGATGATGCCTTGGCCCAGGCTGCGGTTTACCTGGCAACCGCTCCCAAGAGTAACAGTGTGTACATGGCTGCTAAACGGGTTAAAAAACGAATTGAGGAGACAGGGTATCTTCCGGTGCCGCTTCATGTGAGAAATGCTCCCGCTCGTTTGATGAAGGATCTTGGATACGGGAGGGGGTACCAGTATGCCCATGATCACAAGGATGCCTATGTGCCCCAGGACTACCTTCCAGATGAGTTGAAAAACGAAAGATTTTATTTTCCCACGGAACGGGGCTATGAACGAATTGTAAAACAGCGGCTTGAGGCCTGGCTGGAGCTGAAAAGAGCTGAGGGGGGAAAAAAATCATGAATTCCAGCAAAGTAAAACAAATTTTAATGGACATATGGTTAGAAAGGAAAAATCAAGAGCCCGGCGGGCCGGCGATAAACCGGCCCGCTTATCCTGGGCAAAATGTTAAATTAATGGGTATCCTTCATTTTCCGGTTTACACTTTCTTAATCAATCTCCCCATTTTGGGGGATTCATTTAAAAAAAGTTTAAACTACTGTTGAGTCAAATGAAAGATGGCAATCAATGGACTAAATTCTCAACATCCGCATCCACAATTCCCTTTTGAATCAGATTGACAGTCCTGCTTACCTGCTCCGCAGTCATGGGAATGGGATCCGCATCCACATTGATGGGGTTCAGGTGCTTCCAATCCGGTTTCCCTGACGGTTAGATCAAATGTCAGGGTTTTTCCGGCCAGGTAATGATTCATATCCATTTTTACGGATTCGTCACTAATTTCGGCCACCCTGGCCGGAACCGGCCTTCCCTGGGGATCCTGAAGCTGCAAGAACATGTCGACAGATAGAGGTATATCTTCTGGAATGTGCTGTCTGGCAATATCTACAAAAGCCTGTTCGTTTCTGAAACCATAACCCTCTTCTGGTGGAATGGTAACGGTCTTGGATTCTCCTTTTTTCATTCCAATTACGGCTGTGTCAAATCCCTTGATCAGCATTCCAGATCCTACGGTAAATGTCAAAGGCGATTTACCTTCAGAAGAGTCAAAGACCTTTCCATCTTCAAGCTTGCCTGTGTAGTCAACGGAAATGGTATCACCTGAATTAATTATGTCTGTCATATACAAAACCCTTTCAGGGCGGCTAATTTACCTTACCCTGATATCGGCCAGGATCATCCTGAATACTGAAATATCCAGATTTCCTGCCCATCATTTACAAAAAATCCCCATCCGGGGTTGATAAAGGCCAGTATTTAAAATAACAAGTAAATAGAAATTGTCCAATAGGAAATTTTTAAATTTCCGGCATCTTTCATATTTAAGCCAGGAGATCGGCATCAAGCCTCCCTTTTGGCATTATCCAGTACTCTTCTGACGGTTTTTGCCAGATCAGCCTTTACTATAGGTTTATGGATAAATGCCTTTATGCCGATTTTCGATGCTGTTTTATCACAAATAGTTTTACTGTAACCGGTACAGAGGATTACCGGAATATCCGGCCGTATTTTCATCAATTCAACAGCCAGCCGGTCTCCGGACATATCCGGCATGGCCATATCTGTGATTACCAGGTCAAAATGAGCTGGTCTTTCTTTAAAGGCCGTCAACGCATTTAGGCTTCCGGTTTTTCCCAGGACTTTATAACCGGAGCTCTCCAGCATCAATTTTGTCATTTCTACAATGGGCGGCTCGTCATCGACAAACAAAATTCTTTCCATTCCAGTGGGCAGGCTGTCGGTTTTTTTAATGTCTGCCTCAGATTGTGATTCTATCAAAGGAAACACCGCCTCAAAGGTTGTTCCTTTTCCATATTCGCTGTCCGCATGAATCCCGCCTTCATGTTTTTTTACAATGCCATGCACGACAGCCAGTCCCATTCCAAGGCCTTCATCAACCTCCTTGGTGGTAAAATAAGGCTCCCAGACACGCTCCAGGACATCAGGCTTCATGCCTATGCCGTTGTCTTTAACTTTTAACCGGGCATAATCTCCAGGGGGGAGGTCTTTAAAAGGACCGGAATAAAGGTGATCCAGGGTTATGGTTTCAAGGCTTACTTCCATAATGCCAGGCTCCTTACCTATGGCATGGGAGGCATTCATACACAGATTCATTACAACCTGACTGATTTCAGTCTGGTCTGCCTGGATCATTTCCGACTGGCATAGAATATTGGTGCGGATATCAATGGTGGCGGGTATTGTCTTCCTGAGAAGACCCAATACCTCATTAACTATCCTGGTGATCTGAATGGGTTTTCTTGATTCCGGGGTTTTTCGTGAAAATCTTAACAGTTTTTGTACCATATCCTTGGCCCTGAGCGATGCCGTCAATATTTGTTCAATTAACCCGGCAGCCTGATTCCCCTCGGGGATATCAATTAATGCCAGTTCAGCATTGCCTAAGATAATTGCCAGCATGTTGTTAAAGTCATGGGCGATACCACCGGCAAGGGTGCCGATTGCCTCCATTTTATGGGCCTGGCGCAGGGATTCTTCTGCCAGCTTTCGTTCGGTAATATCGGAAATAAAACCCTCCAGAGCGATCAATTCCTGGTTATGGGAAAAAATCCCCCGGCCCTTTTCCCATACCCATTTTATATCTTTTTTTTTGGTTATGATCCTGTACTGCATAACAAAGGGTGCAAACCTGGATAATGCGTCCTGGGCTTCCTGCCAGACCCGTTCCCGGTCATCGGGATGTATCAGTTCTCCATAGGCAATATCCCGGCTGTTGATAAGGTTTTTGGGTTCATAGCCTGTCAGCTCCAAGACACCCTGGCTGACAAAAACCATTTTCCAGTTTTTGTCATTAAGGCATCGATAGGCCATTCCAGGAAGGTTAGCCATTAATGTAAATAAAAGACGCCTGTTTTCATCCAGTTCATCTGTCCGTTTTTGAACAAGCTCTTCGAGATGATTCTGGTAACCAGCCACCTCAGCTCTGGCGGCGGCCAGATTTTCCGTCATCAGGGACAGGGCACCGCATAGAATGTCGTGGTCAGAGTTTTGTTTCAGCTTAACCGAAAGGTCTCCCTTGGATATCGCATGGGCGGTTTCGGTCATTTTATTTAAATAGGCTGACATATCTGCGAAGGCTTTTTCCGCTTCCAGCAGTTGATAAATGATCTGGTTAAAGGCCCGGGCGGTTTCTCCCACCTCGTCCCGGGAAGCTACCTTAAGGGGCAGGGATTTCACCTTGAATCTCAGGCGGACGTCTCCCTCTGCCAGGGAAGTGAGCTGGCTTGTTAAAATTTTAAGGTCTTCTTCTGCAATCTGTTTGGAGGTTTTCATTACCTCGTGAAGGGGCCCTGTAATTTTCCTGGATAAGGTCAAACCAGTTACAAGGCCAAAAAGCACGGCAACAAGTGTAAATAAAAAAAGTTTATTACGGGTGTTCACGAGGATGGTTTTGGACTGGATGTTATGAGTCTGATACTGTTGCTCAATATCCAGCACGAGTCTGGCAACACTTTCAGAGATAACAGGCTCCAGGGTGTTAAATATTGTATTGATCAATGCGGTCTGTTTTCTGAAATCTTTACGGATTTCGTTAAAACCCTCATTGTAGGCAATTACTGCTTCCTGGGCTTGACGCGCATTTTTACGGTCAACGGAATTGCTGAAATGCTCCTCTAATAACTCGAACGAGGCCAGCGCATTTTTAAAAACCTTGTCATACATAACCCCGAAACGCTCATCACCATTTTTATTATACTCGGTTGTGTATAAAAGCATGCGCAGGAAAGCATCCTGGGCATTTCCAAAGGACAAAAAGGCCTTTAAATCATTGGAAGTAGAGACTGCTACCCTGAGAGCGCTGAGTTTGTTCTCTATGTTGAATTTGTTCTCATTTAATTTTCCAAAAACAAGTTTCTGCCTTGTCTCAATCAACCTGGCAGCCCCTGAGAAGGCGCTGGTATAGTTTTTTACGGCCGTCTTAATAGGGCCGATGGCAGTGAGTTCATGGGTTGTGGATGACTTGTTTTCCAGGAGCTGGATGTTTTTTTCCAACTGCCTCATAAGGCGGTTGAACTCATTCAGATCAGAGGTTGAACCACCAAAAATGTAAGCCTCTGCATACACCCTTGCAAGGGCGGTATGGGTGGCAATATCCTTGGAATAGGTTAATTTCCTGGAAAGGTTATTGGAAAGGTCGTCCACCCGGCCGGTGAATTCTGAAAGTTTCATAAACACAAGGCCGCCGACACCCACCATGAGAATCAGGATAATCAGGTATCCGGCCAGAATCTTTTTGCGTACACTTTTCATTATAACATACATGGGTCTTCCACGTCACAATCCAAGTAAACATTCGGTGACTCCTGTCTATCATACAATATATTAATATGCGTTTATCTTTTTTTGAATCAAAATACAACACATTGTGTTTTAATGCGTGGTTTGCCGAATATTTACCAATCCAAGGATGAAAGTTTTTTTAAACAAGATATTAGGGAGATTTTTACATAAAAAAATCTGAAAAATATTTCTTTTATGGGGTGCAGTTTCGGGCAGGGACAAACCATTGGGACAAACCGTCCTGGATATAGCCGGCTGCCTCCTCCGGAGTTTTAGTCCTGTTCAAGACAGACATTGCAGCATCCATCATAAGCATATAACCATCTGGGGAGCCTCTGCGCAGTTTTTCCCATGGCAGGCGGATATCCTTGCCCCGCCCCTTGTTGAGAGACAAAAAAGTATTTGCCTGGTCATTGTCCAAAATTACAGCATCGCGGTGCATGGGAAAAAAACCGGGAAGCTGGTTTCCCAGTAATTGGCCGAATTCCAGAGTTGTCATCCATTGTAAAAATATCATGGCAGCTTTTTTATGCTTTGTTTTTACGTTCAGGCCCATACCCGTATCTAAGTGAAAGGTAATATAGGGTAAACTTCCCTCTGGCGGAGGAGGGGCAAATACGCTCCATTGAAAGGAGAGTTTTTCATCCATAAAATAAGGGATGTCCCATGAGCCTCCCATCCACATGGCAGCTTTTCCCTGGGCAAAGAGCTGGAGGCTGTCGGCATATTTCAGAAGGGCCTGGTTTCTGGACATATAGGGCAGAAGATCACCTACCGCAGTCAGAGCCGCAACCATGTGTTTGTCATTGAAACACCTCTTGCCGGAAAGATAGGCCATCCGCCCTTGTTTGCCGCCTAAAAAATTGGGGGCCAGGTTGAAAAAAATGATTTCATTCATGGTCCATGAATCACCTGAAGCATTGGCAAGGGGTATGATTCCCGATTCTTTTATGGTTTGGCAGGTTTCAAGAAAGCTTTCCCATGTTTGCGGTAATTCCAGGTTCAATTTTTTAAAAATATCTATGTTGTAATAAATGCCATGGGATACGGCTATAAAAGGCACTCCGTAAATTATACCTTCCTCGGAGGTCCAGGGGGCTGTCATTGCCGGATCAAAATTTTTTTTCAGGCCCGGCAGGTTGTCCAGCGATTCTAAAAAACCCCTTTCATAAAGGGAGTTTGAGATGCCAAAGGATCTTAAATAAAAGAGATCCGGGGCAGTATTACCCTTTAGCTGGGCTTTTAAAACAGCATCATATTCCGGCGCTGGTGTGGGGTCGAAGATTATTCGTATTCCCGGGTGATACTGGTGAAATTTATCTAAGATAAAATTCATCTGCCTTATATCATCTGTACGCCAGGAACCCATGGTAAGTACCACCTGTTCAACAGGTTCCGAGGCCCTGGCAAAGTTGTTTAAGGACAAAAACAGAGACAAAAAACAAATTGATTGAAATGAGATAAGAAAATATATTTTAAATTTTTTAGGCATTTTTCATATCAGCTTAAAATTAGTTTACAGTTTTTGGGATAAAATTTCCAAAAAACAAGGACGTTGATATGGAAAGTGTAAACCGGCAAATGAAGGATGCTATTTTTTAAACAGGCTTGAAGCATCTTTTTCAGGATACATTTGCGGGGTTATAGTAACGTGATGGGCCCTTCCAGACATCCCAGTTACTTTCCTGGAAAATTGTCTTGCATCTTTCAACGGTTTCACCTCTGCCTTCTTCTGTTTTTTCCTTAATGTCCCTGGGATTGGCTCCCACTTCCGCCCAGAAGAGGTTTGCTCCTGAAACAGCACCCAGAGTACAGGGCTCATGGGTGCAATTCCCCATTACAGAACGGGGCATCCCCAATCGGGTTACGGCAACTATCTGGGCCATGCGCATCTCATTGATTGTCCCCCGTCCGGCCATTTCGGTTCCAGGGATGGGTATCCGTCTTGCCGCGCCGCTGTAAGCAGGATTAAATGAAGCCGTGAATTCTATCATTTGCGCCAGTTCTTCGTTTGTATGTTCTGGTCCCACGGGTTCGACGCATGTACCTACCTCAAGGCCGGCCTCCTTGAAATGGATGATACTCTGTTTTCTCTTTTCCACTGAAAGCCCGGTGTCTTTTCCCTCTCTGAGGCGAAGGGCATGATAGACACCCGCAAAACCAGCATCCTTAAGCTTGACTGCATTCTTGACAGACTGGTCTCCCACGTTGGCGATCAATGTTGTTTCAGGCTTCAGATTTTTTTTAACTTCCCGGGATATCTCGATGAATTTTGCAAAAGGATATTGTGCCGTTGACATCATGAAGACAGCATTGGCTCCGTTATCTTCAAATTGAAGGGCATAGGCCACGGCTTGTTCCGGCAGCAGTTCAAACTCCTGGTTGAATACACCATTTATTTTAGCAAAAGAGCAAAAAAGACAATTGCAGTTACACACTGCCATGTTGACTGCAAATTGAGCATGGATTTCAGCCCTGCTGCCTGAAAGTTCCTTGGAAAGACGAGACGCCTCGGCCATGACCATGTAATTTTCAACAGAATCCAGGGGCAGACCGAGTAAATAAACAAGCTCTTCTCCCACAAGCACATCACCTGACCGGCTTTTTTTTATCAGTTCTTTGATATTCAATTTTTATTACCTTTTTTTTGGAATCCTTCATTCACTGGTTAAGACTTTTTCAAAGTATTATCCTGTTTTCTGGAAATCTCCTTAAAAAATTGTCAACTAAGCACCTATGCTATATTTTTTTGATAAATGCCGATTCTATAATATTTTTATCTCTATGCTTATTTTTTCGGCAATATGAAAGATGCATTTTTTTCTTGTTTTAAATAAGAGATCAAATAAATATCATAATAACATATTAAATATAGTAGTGCTACAATATAGCATAATGTGAGGGAAAATTAAAGACGATGGCCAATTCCATAAAAGCCCGGAAGAATAATTGGGTTCTGGTGAATCAAACAAAAAATGGGCCTTCTTAAAATAATTTGATATAGCATTCCAATTTAGATTTTTCATGGAACACAACTTGCTTTGTATTGAAAAATAAGATATTTTAACTTAATACTACTTTGTTAAATTATAATTTTGGGTCTGTTTTTGTAGGGGTAGCCCCCTGTGGCTATCCTGTCCACTGGGCAACTTTGAAAAAAAAAACAAACTTATGACTGAGTAGAGTCAATTTAAGCAGATAACAAAGCAGTTAATTCACTGGGGGTGCTCTTTTGTTAAGAGCTGAGAGAAGTTGGAAACTTCAACCCTTGGAACCTGATACGGTTAGCACCGGCGTAGGGAAAGTGGCTCAAACAGCAACTTATAAAGCAGCATATATTTACCAGCCTCTCCCTTACTCCCAAAAACAAAATCATTTTCAGGTTTCATAAAACTGCCATGGGCAGATCAGGATTTTAATCATGGTTTGCTCACAACTATAGTCCCGGTCAAATGACTTGATGCTAAAATGAAACTTTAAATATAAATAAATCGGTTATATCTAAAACCAAGTATCAAGTCATGTGACTTCCACTATAATCATGAAAGTCATCTTGGGTTTGCAAATGACTTTCATATAAGCAAGCAATCACCAGGTTTGGAGATGTTATGAAAATCAAACTGAATGGAAAAAATATTGAATCTAACAGCCATAATTTGATGGATCTTGTCATGGAAAAAGGATTTGACCCGGCTTCTCTGGTCGCTGAAGTCAATTTACAAGTCATCCGCCAGGATGCCTGGGAAAAGCTGGCCTTAAAGGACGGAGATTCAATTGAATTATTAAGTTTTGTTGGAGGAGGATAAATGTCTGAGATTAAAGAGGATACCCTGAATTTGGGCGGGGTGAAATTTACAAGCCGCCTGCTGACGGGAACAGGTAAATTTGCATCTAAAAAGCTCATTGCCCCGATGCTGAAGGCAAGCGGTTCCGAGATGATCACGGTGGCCCTTAGACGGGTGGACCCGACGGCAGATGAAGGCAATATATTAAATTATATTCCAAAATCCGTTACTCTGCTTCCCAACACTTCCGGCGCAAGAACTGCCGAAGAAGCGGTCAGGATCGCAATGATCGCAAGGGAGGCTGGATGTGGAAAATTTATCAAGATAGAGGTCATAACGGATATGCAGTATCTTTTGCCGGATAACCATGAAACCTTGAAAGCCACGACAATATTAGCCAAAGAAGGATTTATAATCCTGCCCTATATGATGCCCGATATCACCGTGACAAAACAGCTTTATGATGCAGGTGCCGCTGCCGTCATGCCCTTGGGATCACCCATCGGAACCAACCGGGGTCTTGAAATGAAACCAATGATTAAAATGATCATTGAAACCAGCAATCTGCCGGTAATTGTTGATGCCGGCATAGGAAGACCTTCCCAGGCAGCCGAAGCCATGGAGATGGGAGCGGATGCCGTACTGGTAAACACAGCCATTGCAACCAGTGGTGATCCTTCCATGGCAGGCCGTGCATTTGCTATGGCAGTCAAGGCAGGCCGCCTTGCCTGTCTTGCCGATATGGCCGATGAAAAACAAAAAGCCCAGGCATCATCACCGTTGACAGGATTTTTAAGGGAGTAATATCATGACTTTCATGAATGAAGTCAACCGTTTTGAATCCTTTGACTTTAAAGGCTGGTTTGATTCCGTGACCTCTTCAGATATCCAGGCATCCATTCAAAGGGATAAGCTTGATTACCGGGATCTTCTTAATCTTTTATCCCCCATGGCCCAGGATTTTCTGGAGCAGATGGCTCAAAAAGCCCGGATGATCACCCAGCAGTATTTCGGCCGGACCATAGGCATATATGCGCCATTGTATATTTCTGATTATTGTTTTAATCACTGCACCTATTGCGGCTTTAACAGTTCAATGGAATTCAGGCGCACCAAGCTTACACTTAAACAGATAGAACAAGAGGCAAAGGCAATTGCATCAACAGGGATTCGTCATATACTTGTATTGACAGGGGATGCGCCTTCCAAAACACCCATGTCGTATCTTGAGGGTGCCATGGAGGTTTTAAAAAAATATTTTTCATCCATTGCACTTGAGATTTTTCCCATGGATGAACAGGATTACCGCTCGCTGATTAATGCAGGTGCGGATTCTTTGACGGTATATCAGGAAGTATATGACCGGCAGATTTATAAAAAGGTTCACCTGAAAGGGAAAAAAACCGACTACGGGTACCGGCTGATGACCCCTGAAAGAGGTGCCCGTGCAGGGTTTCGTGCAATAAATATCGGCACCTTGTTTGGGTTGGGAGAACCCCGATCAGAGGCATTTATGAGCGGCCTTCATGCCAAGTATCTTGAAAAGTCCTTCCCCCATGTGGAGGTATCTATCTCCCTTCCGAGAATGAGCAAGGTTGAAGGGGGCATTGCTCCCCGGCACATATTGTCAGATATTGATTTTGTCCAGGTCATGCTGGCATGGCGGATGTTTATGCCAAGGCTTGGCATAACGGTGTCAACAAGAGAATCAGCAGAATTTCGTGACCGGCTCATTCACCTGGGAGCAACCAGATATTCTGCCGGCTCTAAAACAGATGTGGGAGGTTATGCCTTAAATGCCGATGATGCCACGGTTCAGTTTGAAATTACCGATACCAGAAATGTTGATGAGGTCACGCAAATGATCCGGGAAAATGGTTATCAACCGGTATTTAAAGACTGGGAGAGGGCTTAATGAAGATCGGTATAGCAGGGATCGGAGGGATCGGTTCCAATGTGGCAAGACATCTTGCCCAGGCAAGAATAGGCGCAATTATGATTGTTGACTTCGACAGGGTGGAAGGTTCCAACCTTGACCGTCAGTTTTATCGTGTTTCCCAGGTTGGAAAAAAAAAGACAGACAGCCTTGCTGCCAATCTCAAAGATATTTATCCAGACATGGTCATTGAAAAGATTGATAGAAAAATCCTGCCTGGTGATTCCCAGGAGCTGTTTTCTGAATGTGCTGTCGTTGTTGAAGGCCTTGATGACAAGCACTTGAAAAAAATGATCCTTGAGGAATTGTCCGGAATCCATAAGACATTGGTCTGCGCTTCCGGCATTGCAGGAAAAGATATGGATAGTATCCTGGTCAAGACAATGGGGAATTGTTATATTGTCGGGGATTTTGTATCGGATCAGGATGATTATGAATTTTTTCCACCTAAGATTGCCATGATCGCAGCCATTATGTCGTCGATTGTTTTAAAAACTGCAAAGGAGAAAGAAAATGATTGAAAAAGAATTATTAGATGAACCCCGGGCGGGGCATACTTTCCCAAAGGGCATATACGGTATTTTAGGAGAGAAGTTTTCGCTTGGGCGCACCAATGTTGAAGTGGCACGGCAAATGGTAGATGCCGGGGTGGATATCCTCCAGTACCGTGAAAAGGTAAAAGATAAAAGTTATAAGGATATGCTGGATGAATGCTACAAGATTCGTAAAATCACGGAAAAGGCAGGCGTACCCTTTATCATAAATGATCATGTTGCCATTGCATTGCTGGTGGGAGCAGATGGTATCCACCAGGGCCAGGATGATCTGCCGGTTAAAGAGGTGAAAAAACTTGCCCCTGGAATGATGATCGGATGCTCAACCCATAATTCTGCCCAGGCAAAAAAAGCCGTTGAAGACGGAGCGGACTACATAGGTGTGGGTCCCATTTTTACTACCCGGACCAAAGAAGATGTGTGTGATGCTGTCGGGCTTGACTACCTGGATCATGTGGCTGCCAACCATGAGATTCCTTTTGTGGCTATTGGCGGTATCAAACGAAGCAATTTGCGGGATGTTGTTGCAAGGGGAGCAAAAACCGTCTGTCTTGTGACAGAAATTATCAGCGCCAAAAATATTGAAAAAAGAATTAAAGAAATAAAGGATATAATATTAAAAATAAAATGAGCGGTATCGGCGGGTTTAAAGTCAGGAGTATGTTTCAGACTTGGGCAAGGTCAATACCCAAGTCAAGTTCAAATCCCTTTTTAAAGGCAATGTCCTGGAAACGGCCATAAAGTTCAGCCACAAGAGCCTCAAGGAGAGGATTCAACTTTTGTTCGTCTGTGATTCCACGGGTTTTTAATAATTCCTTAGCTGCCTGTGACACAGATGAAATATTATTAACAAATGATTGTTCAGGCATGTCTATTATTTCATTTGCAGCCTGGCGTTCCTTTTCAATGGTAGCAATAATTTTTGTTTGCTTGGCAGCATTTCGTTTCAGATCCAGGTTAAGAGCATATAATTTCGTATTCTGTTTTTTGGCCATCTGGAAAAGTTTTTCATTTTCCAGGTTTAATTCGTATTGCTTTAATCCAGCTTTGATATCTTCAATCAGTTGTTCCGAGTTCAATGGCTTGGGGATGTACTTATGTATTTTCCCCTTGTTAATAGCGTTAATAATTGTTTTTATATCTGTATATCCGGTGATCAGGAAACGAACGGTGTTAGGAGAAATGTGACTGACTTTTTCCAATAGTTCAGTGCCGCTCATCTCCGGCATCCTCTGATCACATATGATCAATGAAAAAGGTTGAGTCATATTTTCTATTTTATAAAGTGCTTCCATCGCATTAGAGGCATAGACGGAATTGACCGATATTATTTTTAAAAAACGATCAATAAGTTTTCCAACCTGAACTTCATCATCTACGATTAAGACTTTATGATTATGCTCCATTGTAATTTTTTCCTAATTAAAGTTATTGTGCCAAGGCAAAAAAAAGATAACTGCCTAAATCATTGACAATGATGGAATTCTCCATGATAATGAAATGAAAATTATATCTGGCAAATAGATCTTATTTAGATATAATTCTTAAAAAAATATATGTCAATTATTATCAAATAGAAGCAGTTATTATGAATATTGAGGCAACAACAAAAAATGAACTTGATGCAAAAATCCTCATTGTAGAAAATAATCAGGATCTTGGGGATAATATGTCTCAGATTCTTATCGAGGCCGGATACAACATAACCAGGATTAATACCTGCTTTGGAGCACTTGCAGCAATTGAAGATGACGGGGGGCAGCCATTTGCAGTTATTATAGCAACCTATCAAATTTCCAAAATGAATGGAGAGGAGCTGCTTAAAAATGCCAGGACCATTGCTCCTGACACCCAGCGTATATTAATAATTGAATCTCCTGAAATCAACAGCATTATCAAAGCTATTAACCGGGCGGGAATTCATAGCTGTCTTTCTTTGCCCCTTCAAGAAGAATTATTCCTTTCGGAAATTTCCCAGAGATATGAGTGTTTTCAACAAATAAAGAAAAAAGAGCGGTTATTAAAAATAACAAATCGCCAAAATAAACAGCTTTACCAACTGGCGCTGAAATTAAAGGAAAAAAATAATTCTTTTGCCAGACAAATTAAAAGAGAAAAAAGACTTTTACAGGCAGTAAAGATAAAACAGAAAAAATATTCAGAAAAGAAAAAACAACATTCCTTGATACAGCTTCTTGACCTGAAAGGTATTGAGATGTCACCGGGCATACTTTCAAAAGAGTTTAAAAGTACAGCATTTAAAATGAAATGTTTTATGGAAGACTTTGCCGCTGCTACCCCGATTACTTTACAGAAGCTTGATAATGTTTTTGCATATCATATTAAAAATCCATCCATTAACACTGCCGAGAAGCTTGTAGATGAAATTTTATCCCGGGAATTATGGATTGATAGACCTCTTATCGATCAGATGCTTAACCTGTTTTTAGAGTATGAATTTCTTAATGCCGAATATTATGCTGAGGCCGATAGTAAAGAAACGTCAAATATCGATGAAGATGATAAAGACTTTATACTAACTGTTTTTGAAGACAATCTCTCAGCTTCAATTCAGATTAAAACTAAAATAGAAGCTTCAAGCACCTTTGCATCTCTTCAAAAAATAAAGAGCCTGCTTAAAAAAGAGGGAATTGTTTTTGGAATACCTGAAGATACAGTTATTGAAGAGTGGCTGACGACCATGTCTGATGTAAATACGCCATTAATAATCGCAAAGGGTATTGCTCCTCAGCAGCCGGTTGATGCTGAAATAAAATTTTTCTTTGATACCGAATTTCTTCATCCGGGTAAAATAGAAAGTGACGGTACCATCGATTTCAGGGAAAGAGGCACAATTCCCTTTGTTAATCCGGGCACCCTGCTTGCTGAGAAACAGCCCTGCCGGAACGGTGCGGCAGGCAAAGATATCTACGGAAATATTATTTCCATATCTCCTCCTGAGGATATGATTTTTGAAATTGGGAGCTATACTCATTTTTCCGATGACAACCTGAAAATTTATGCTTCAGAAGAGGGACAGCCCCATCTTGATGCCATGGGCGCCATTTCAGTTTATCCAGAACTTCGCATTGAAGGTGATGTGGCTTATGAGACTGGAAATGTCAATTTTAATGGCAATTTGGTGGTATCTGGAACAATAAGAGAGGGCTTTTCTGTTAGATGCGCCAACCTGACAGCGGATCAGATTCATGGTGCTGAAATTAATATAACTGGAAATCTTAATGTTTCTTCTGGCATTATAAATTCTAATGTTATCAATGTTCAAGGTCATATTCAAACAAAGTATGTCAACAATTCACAGTTAAAATCCTTTGGAAACGTCATAGTTCAAAGGGAAATAATTGATTCCAAGATTTATACGAGTGGAGAATGCGTTAATGAAAGAGGCTCTATTCTATCTTCTTTTATTTATGCTAAAGGAGGAGTTAGGGCCGGAAGTATCGGCACTGTTAGAGCTGTTTCCTCACAACTTGAGATTGGTATTGACAGGCTCATGAACATGATCATTGCGGAACTTGATGAAGGTATTAAAAAGAACAATGACAATATTTCCTTATTAAAAAAAGAAATTCAGGAGTTAGATGATTCTGAAAAACAATTGCTTGAAAAAATTACCAATTACGCCCAGGAACAAGATATTGCCCAAACTGAGCTTCGGAGACTTAAGAACCAGCTTCCAGATATAAAAAAATCAAAGAATCAAAAATCCCTTGAAGAGGCACTGAAAACAATTCAAGAGCTTCAGTTAACTACAATGGAAGCAGAAAAGGTGATTGAGGAGGCATTTGAGCAGCAAGATAATATGTTAGGGCAAATAAATGATAGAAAAAAAGACATTAAAGAATTTGAAGATTCCAATAAGACGACTGTACATAAAAAAAGGGCTATGCAGGAGTACTCCCATCGAAGTAAACCAAAGGCTGAGTTGACGGTTCAGAAAATTATAATGGCCGGAACCCTTATTAAAGGGGAAAAAAGCAAACTTCTTTTAAATCAAAATCATAAAAGGTGCCGGATTCATGAAATCAAAATCTCTGAAGATATGTCTGATTTGTCCTATGAGTTCCGAATTTCAAATTTATAAAAAGCCGCTATCCTTCATATCAAAATCCTCGTTTGTCGGAACTTTTATCCCAAAAAGTGGGCATCATTTATTTGTCAGTTTACACATTTTTTGAACCATGATTTTCCTGATTAAAGGATTTAACTTGATTTTTAATCATGGTTCAAAATTTTCATAAAAGTGTAAAATATTTTTGAGTTGATATGAAAGATGCCAAAAAGTGCAAGTTTATTTTTAAGATAATGGTAAACATACTGCATTTTCTAACTATCTAAAACTGAGTTACCAGTGCCTATACCCAGGAAAGAATATACTTTTATGAAAAGTTTTATTACGCTTATTTGCCTTGTCTGTATAACATTTCCTGTTAATGCAGAGACAAATAAAACAAACAAACCCTACGACTATCCCTTTGTCAATCCCTATGAAGCCACGGTGCTCGGCACCCCGTCTCTGTATAAAGTAAAGCTGCCTGAAAAAATCAGAACCAGGGATTTTGAGCTGACCGTATTTGCTGACAGACAAATCCCACGGGTATTCTGGTATCATGATCACTTTCATTACTCACTGGCATGGCAGAAAAAAAAGGCTCCTCTTATTTTTACCATCGCAGGTACCGGCTCAGGCTACAATTCCATAACCATGTTGAGTTTGCAAAAAATTTTTTTTAATGCGGGATTTCATGTCGTCTCCCTGTCTTCTCCAACATACCCAAATTTCATAGTCTCTGCATCAGAGACCATGGTACCGGGTCATATCCAGCAAGATGCTGAAGATCTATACCGGGTAATGAAGCTTGCCTGGCAACAGATCCAAAATAAAATGAAACAAAAGCTTCAAGTTTCTGGTTTTTATCTGACCGGATACAGCCTTGGAGCTGCCCAGTCCGCTTTTGTCGCCAAAATGGACGATACTGAAAAAATATTCAATTTCAAAAAGGTTTTGATGATAAATCCCCCACTGAACCTGTTCAACTCCGTCACGATTCTTGACGATTTGCTGGATGAAAATATACCTGGAGGCCTTCAAAACTTTAATAGCTTTTTCAATTCCATCTTTGATCAATTTGCTGATTATTACAAAAAATATAAAATTTCATTGTCAGACCCCGACTGCTTCTATGAGATGTACAGGCACAAACCGGTAAAGGAGACAGATCTGGCAGCACTAATCGGCGTTGCGTTCAGGATATCATCAGGAAACATGATATTTACCTCGGATGTCATGACCCGCAGGGGCTATATAGTTCCGGAAAACCAGATATTGACGCCCTTTAGCTCCCTCACGGATTATGGAATTGTCTCTTTTCACATAAGCTTTGCCGATTACTTTGAAGAGTATTTTTTCCCCTTTTTCAAACTAAGGTATCCAGATATCACCAGGAAAAAACTAAAATATCAGATCAGCCTAAAAAGTATTGAATACTATCTTAAAAATGAAAAAAAAATAGGGCTCATCACAAACAATGATGACATCATTTTGGAGCCGGATGCCATAGAATTTTTTGTCAGGGTATTCAAGGAGCGTTCAAAGATATATCCCAACGGCGGCCATTGCGGCAATATGGAACATACCATTAACGTTGCCCACATGATTAATTTTTTAAAAAATTAATGAAATATTCGCGTAAATACTCGTCCGTCATAACTTCTCTGACTTATCATAACATATAGTGCTCAATGGGAATATAGGGAGTACATAGGCTTTGAAAAATGAGAAGTTACGACCCACGAGTTAAATAAAATGGAGGTTATACAGATTGGGAACCGGTAATATCCCCTTTTTAAATATTGAAAAATTTCTGGCAGCAAGCCTGATATTTGTCACTCTAATTGTTCTTCCATGCAAACCCTCTGCAAAGGAGCCTCTGAAACCTGTAGACAGACCAGCCTCGGAATTTTTGAACCCTGAAAACCCCAATGTAATAAAGGATGTCAGAGATCCCTTTGAAGCAATAAATCGAAGGATGTACATGTTTAATGCCATGCTGGACAAACTTGTTTATCTGCCTGTGCTAAGGACATACCAGATGGTACTACCCGATCCAGTAGAAAAATGCATCTCCAATTTTTTTAATAATATCGGTGAAGTATATACCTTTGCCAATTCAGCACTTCAGTTGAAACAAAAAAAATCCTTTGAGACCCTTTACCGCATAATCATCAATACCACGGTGGGAGGGCTTGGTTTTTTTGATGTGGCATCCATGCACGGAGTCACCCGCCACCAGGAAGATCTTGGCCAGACCCTGGGCTTTTATGGTGTAGGGCCTGGCCCCTATCTAATGCTGCCTGTACTTGGCCCTTCCAATTTAAGGGATGCTCTGGGAGGCGGGGCGGAAACACTTACATTTAATATTATGGATCCATTCAACTTCGGTGATAATACCGATGTATCCATTATTTACAGCAGCCTTCAGGTGATTGATTCGAGAAATCAGATTTTTTTCAGATATTATATGACAGGCTCTCCCTTTGAATATGAAATGGTGCGAATGCTCTATGACCGATCAAGGGTGATTGAGATTGACAACTAAAGTAAACAGCTCCTACCTGGATAGGGGCTTGATGTGAAAGCCCAGTTTATACTGTCCACTGATTCAGCTTGAGGTTTTGACATGTTGTAAGCTCCTCATTATCAGGCATATTTCAGTCCTCAGTTGACACTTTCTGAATCAATCTTCCCATTTTTGGGGAATCAGTTCAAAAAAGTGTCAACTACTTTTGAGGCAGTATGAAGGATGCCCATTATCAAAGGAAAAAAATTTCCTGAAAAGCTCAGTTTATTCGGTTGTTCAGTACTCCAGCAGGCAAACAGGCGGTTGAAGGTTGTGGGGTTGGTTCTAACATCGGCCATTGTAGGGGTTCCCCACTGTGGGAACCCTTCACAGGGCAACCACGGTGGGTTGCCCCTACCAATAATGACCAAAATTGAAATCAAGCTCAAGCTTGTTTTTAAAATTCAGGGACGGATAAACAGATCAGTCCCTGCAATGAGATATTATTTTAATTCAATACCACGCTCTTTTGCTGCATCGGCGATATGATCCACAAATATATGTGCAAAAGCATTGTTTGAACCCAGCCCCTCAAGAACAGGTTTTACGGCATATCCTTTCTTGGTTAACACTGATTTCCAGGAATCCTCTTCCGGGCCAGCCATATCATTGGTGGCATGGTCACCAGCTACAATCATAAACGGCTTTAAAACAATTTTTCTGGTCTTTTCGTGAGCCAAAGATTTAAGAAGATCATCAATTGCCGGGTCACCTTCGACTACCCCGATCAATGTGGTAACATCAGGATAGGCCTTCTGCATTTTTTTCTGGGTTTCAGCATAAATACCCGTTGACCAATGCTCGTTTCCATGGCCCATGTACATGAGTATCCCGCCCTCTTTCTTAGCCATGGTTACATCGCCTGCAAGGGTTTTTATAACGGCATTAACGTCCTCATGGTAAAGATAGCGGTCCCCGGGCATGCCAAGGGCAGGTCTTCCCATGACAATATTATTAATGGGTTTCCATTTTGCCTTCATGGTGTTAATAGATGAAATGGCCCTGACATATTGATTAAGATCGTGGGCCTGCTCCATAAAAAACATATGCGTGGGCTGAACAATAATATTGGTATACCCGTCTTCAATCAGGTCTCCCACAGTTGCAATAAAGTTCTTAACATAGAGAATTTCTCTGGGGATACCCTGGCCAAGCCATTTTTCAGGATCAGCCTGGCGCTCCTTCCATACGGAACGGATAATATTTGATGTAAATGTAATACGCAGTTCTGTGCCTGGATAGGCTTTTTTGATCACATCACTGATATTTGATATTGATTTTACGGCTGATGGAACCGTTGTTCCAAAACTTGCAAGAACAATGGCATTTTTTCCCGCGCCTGAAAGTCCGTGGGAAGAGGAGGCAAATGCATAGGCAGCCCATGTTAAAAGTGACAATACGATGACAGCTACAATCTTGATGTTCTTTTTCATCATTTAATCTCCTGACAAAAAATAAGTCCGGGAGATAAAAAACCCGGACTCAATAATAAAATTGATCCGGGGATGCCCTTTTTTTCCTCGTATCTATAAATATCCCCTGTCCTCGGAGGATAATCCATCATTCATCCCAGGCAGGTCTTCTGACTCCCGGATCTTCCTAATAACTGCGTCTTCCCAATTTAAAAAAATCAGTGACTAAGATGCAGCCTTCGTTTCCGGTTACAGCGGCGGGCCCGTCCCTGAATTACACAGGGTTCCCTTTTAAGCTCAGGATCAAGCGCCTGGTAATGAGTGTATAATCTTATTTTAAATTAAAAGTCAAGGGCAAATCAGGTTCTAAACACAACCATATCTCCAAGCTTACAACCGGCGGCAGCGGCCACTACCCGGCATTTTGCCTTGAAAAGAAAAAAAATTCTTTTATCATCCCGGGGCAGGGTTTCATAATTTCCCTGACCCTTGGCAATGATCAGATCAGCATCGTTAAACACCTGGATAAATTCACTGGAACAACGCTCCAGCACAGTTCCTGGAATGGCAGTACCGTTGTCGATGACCCTTACCATATCACAGATACCCGCTTTTTTGGCATCTTCCAGAGTGGCGTCATTGATTACAGGCGCTCCTCTCACGGCAAAAACCACCCTGCTCATATCCAGCAGATCCAGCACCAGCCGGTCGAAGACTATTTCTCCGGCATTATCAGCCAGCCATAGGATATGTTCGGCATTTAAAAGTGCTTCGGGCAGTTCATTAAGACTGCCTGCAATATCCTGGGTCAATGCCTGCTCAAGGGTCTTCATAACGTTGTCATCATCCAAAGAGGAAACAGCACCAAAATCAATGATATTTCCCGCAATGGCAAGGCGAAGAGCTGTCTCAAGGGGTTTAGAAGATTGACTTACTCTTTTTTTCAACTCCGGGTACAGGGCAAGGGCAAACTCATTGTATTTTACTTTCAAGGCTTTATAGGGATCATGTTCTCCTGTAACGAGCCTGATGGTATTCTGTATGTGCTCTGCCATGACAGGCGGAGGCTGGTTTAAGTCTATTTGTGTCAAACGTATTAATGTTTCCTTGAGAACCTGCTGATGTATTTTTTCATCACTCCCTGCAAGTCTTGCAGCATCAAGGGACTGGCGCACAAGACATGGAATACAGTCATTGTATATCTTCATTTTATTTTATTTTCACCCAATCATCGTAATATGGGATACTTCATATTGCTTGAATAGGAGTTGACTCTTTTTTCAGGAAATTTCCGGAAAATAATGGAATGCTCTGAAAAATGTCAGCCAGCAAATGAAGGATTCCTTGAAATATTATGTATTTATCATATGTTTAAAAAATCATGTCTCCTGGTGTTGAGCCATGAAGAATAAAACGCCTTTTCTGCTATTTCAAGCCCGCAGGAATTAAGTATAGGCAAGATGTTGTCATGGATCCGTCCGGCATCTTCAATGTCAAGGGAATCCTTTGCCGGCCCGGTAGGTTCTTTTTCCGGCGGTACTATGTATGTGATGACATTGGCTCCGGCATCCAGCCGAGCCTTAAGAGCATCCATTCCATCCACATCAAGGTATGCTGATATGAGTCGATTCGGAAATAAAAGACGCATAACCGCTATAACAATGAGTTCCCGCATATTCCCCCGGGGTGTTTCAGGTGATATCATAACCTGCAGGCCGGTTTCCTTCTTAACTGCACTTACCATCTCTATAATGCCCTGAAATTCATTGTCACCGGACAGATAAAACTCGGGGTCTTCCCCCATTATGATATCCACAAGATGCACACCGGAATCCGCCATTTCACGGGCAGCTTTAAGAATTTCGGATTTATCTTTCCTATAGCTGTCAAAGGATGTATTGGCTTTTTGATATTGGAGGAAGCTGTAATTATTCCTGCAAAAAGTACTGAAATAGAGGAAACCGTACAAAAAAATCTGATTTTTAAAATGCCTGTGCCTGATCATTCTGGCAGTTCGGAAAAGCAAAAATATATCATCTGGTCGGCTCAGACCCAGAAGAGTTTTAATTTCACGTCTTTCTATAACAACTCCCTGGGCCAAACGACTTAAAATCAGCGGCAGCTCAGGGACGGTAACTTCAGTCAACATATTGTTTTACCTGCATAAGCTTTCTGTTTTTTCATATCAACTATAGATCAGTCCCGCCTGAACACCTTAAATTTTGTCGGGGTTGATTTTAATTTCGGCCATTAGCGGTAGGTTTTGAAAAAGTGCCAACCAGTAAATAAAGGATTCCCATGCCCATGACCTTTCCAATTTATCAGCCATGAACAATAATATTTTTTTTATTATTAATTTGTCATTGAAGCGCTGCCTATAATATAAATAAGATTTAAAAAACTGAAGCAAACAAATAAGACAGGTGTAAAATAATTCATGCAGCTCCAAGGCGACCTTATAAATTTTTATCCACCGGATATTTTAACCTTTGCGGCCAGTCTAAATAAAGAGGGAATACTGACCATAAAGGATAATACCAATATTTTAACCATAACATTAAAAGGCAACTTCATCATAGATGCCCATTCTGAAACTGCAGACAAAAAAATAATCAAGTCACTTTTTATCTACAGGCTGATTAACCGGAATAATTTCAAATATCTGCTTCAGGTTCAACAGGAAACAAGACTGCCGGTTCGGGAGATGCTTGACAATTTAAACCTGTTAAATCAAAAAAAAGTAAAGCAGATTTGCCTGAACTGTATCAGGGAAGTGTTTTTCGAGTTTTTCAAGCTCAAAAACGGTATTTTCAAATTCATAGAAATTAAAACAGGTATTTCAGATGATTTCATCAAATTAAACCCTCAAACAATTGCCGTTACCATATCCCAATGGATTGATGAAACAAATGAATTTGAAAGAGATTTAGCCACTTTTCAAAGACAGGTCTCCTGCAATTTAAAAAATAATAATTTTAACACAATGGAAACCATTCTGGCAAATGATATTGGAAAAGGCATATCCATATATGACCTGATGAAAAAAAATTTTCTTCCATCATATGAAACCATAAAGCTGTTAAAGAAAATGATTGATTCAAAAAAGATAATCCTTCATGAGCCAGGAACAACACCACAGAAAAATAAAAATTCAGTTTTGTATTTTGACAAGTATTTTCAAGATTTTAAGAATGCAAGCCGGAAAATATTGACCTCATCCACCCCTAACGAAAAAATGACCGGTCTTTTGAATTTTTGCAAGGCATGTTTCAATGACTTTTTTATAATCTCGGCAAAGAAGGATAAAGTTGTTCAACAAATTCATTACTTCAGAGATAAAAAAAGGGCACTGAAAAAAAATTATAAAAAAAACATTGAACAAAGCTTGAAACTGGAATCCTTTTTTGTAAGTATCTTAAAGGCAGGGGCTTCTTTTTTTGGAAATGATTTGAATTCAGCCTTTTTTAAAGGGAAAAATCAAATTCAGGATAATGCCCAGTGTGCTGTAATACCCTATATGAAGGCCGCCTCCCATGTCACATTCCTCTATGTTATTTCAGAGTTGAAACAGGCAGAACATTCACCTTTGAAATATCTTGAAATCCTGTCATGGATGCTGAATCCCGACATGGGATTCCAGAATATCTCAATACATTCAGACAATGGGGCTGAATCAGCAAGGATGGAAGAAAGGCTGGGAAAAATTGCTGAAACGGTGAACGAGCTGCCTCCCATGCACCATACAGTGACAAAATTACTAAAACTGCTCTCTGATCCTGATTATGACCTGGAAAAACTTATTGGGCTCATATCCCAGGATCAATCAATCATGGCCGCTGTCATTAAAGTGAGCAATTCCGTGGTTTACCGGGCTATGGATAAAATTTCGACGGTGGGCGAAGCCGTAAAAAGACTGGGTATTAAATCCATAAAAGGAATAGCCATTGCCACGGCAACCAGATCAATGTTTCCCAGTGGTGATCCCGATTTAAAGGATCTTAGCCATGGCCTGTGGATTCACTCAAAGGAATGCGGCATCATATCCCGGCGTATTGCCGTTGAAATTGGATATTCTGATCCGGACGAGGCTTTTGTAGGTGGAATTCTTCATGATATAGGAAAGCTTGCCATATTAATAAAAAGCATTGAAAACTTTAAAAAAGTTAAGGATCTGGAAAAAAAATCAATCCCGGCATTTGAGGCTGAAAAGAAAATCCTTGGATATGACCATGCACAGGTAGGGGCTCTTCTGATGAAAAAATGGAATATGCCTCAGCCACTTTTATCATGCATTAAAAATCATCACAATCTCCTTGAATACTTTGAGGGAGGTATTTTGACCAACATAGTGAGTCTTGGAAATTTATATTCACATGCACTTGAAACAGACTTTATAGATCATGTGGAAAAAACTCCGGAAGCCATTGCCATCCAACTCTCACGATGCGGATTGAATGAAAAAAATGAGAAACACCTTATCGAAAAAATGAAATTTGATATAAAACATTCTGATATGTTTGATTGACTTTTTATTTGAATGTGAGGCGCAGAATCTATTTCTGCCCCCCATTGATAAATATATAATCCATTTTGGCCGTATATGGAATTTGCCCCTACATTTCATTATTTGTTGTGAATTTTGGCTCATGGGTGTTTATTAGAAACTGTAGGGGCAGGCCACCGTGCCTGCCCCTTGCAAGGATAGCTGGCTAACCCCCGATATTTTCACATAGGAAAATAAAATTAAAATAATATGAAAAAACAACAATTAGATATCTATACGGATTATATTCAGGCACTGACAGATATCAGCAATGCCATTACCTCGGATCTCTACATTGAAGACCTTTTAAAATTTATCGTTATGGTTACGGCTCAAGTTACGGGATTTGCAATCTGTTCCCTTTGGCTCATCAACCGGGATAAAAAACCGCCTGAGATACTTCTCAGGGCCACCCAGGCCATATCGCCGGAGTATGTTAAAAACAGATCCCTGGGACTTAATGAGGGAGTTGTTGGTTATGTGGCCACCTGCAAACGGCCTTTGATAGTAAAAAATGTTCTTTTAAACAGGCGGTTTAAAGAAAAGGAAATGGCAAAAGAATTAGGACTCACCTCCATGGCAGGCATTCCTCTCCAGACCAGGGAAGAAAAGATCATGGGAGTGCTCAACTGCTTTACCACAACGCCCCACGATTTTACCGAAACCGAGGTGAACCTCCTTACTGCCGTGGCAAATCAGGCGGCAGTAGCTGTTTTAAATACAGAGCTGATGGTTAAAACCAAGGTGATTCAGGAAGAGTTAGAAGCAAGAAAAATCATAGAACAGGCCAAGGAAATACTCATGCACCAGAAGGGATTCATGGGAGATGAAGCATATAGATGGCTCCAAAAAAAGAGCATGGATTCCCGAAAATCCATGCGTGAATTTGCAGAGGCCATTTTAATTTCAAATGAGATTTTCAAAAACTAAAAACCTGCCTTCAGCACTGAAAAAGATTCAGCCCTGACGCATGACTTTTTATGGTGGTTGTTATAATATCAATAGATTATGGCTTGATTTGGGTCAAATTAGCGTGAAAAGTTTTTTTCAAGTCATTATTATTGCAGCATTTATTTGTTCATGCGCCAAGCCTGAAAAAGATTTGACATTGTTGGATCAAGCCGGTATTTTGTGACACCGGGCTCATACTATTCATACATACAAGCCATTGTGGTTTGATGTGTTTTAAAACTACAATATATTGTTGTTTTTTGAGAATATGGAACGGTGTGAGCCCAGTCCCGGGAAGCCGCGATGTTTGTTATATCCATGAACAGTCTGATGCAGAGTTCAGCTATAGTATATGTCAATAATATTGTATATGTAATGTTTTAAAGTTGAATCTAATATCACTTAAATCATTTTATGAATAATAAGGAGTCCGAAATGGAGTCCGACAATTCCAGGCTTAAAAGAAAAGTTCTTATTTCAATTCTATTTGGACTCATCGGATTTATACTTAATTTTCATACTATAAACTTTGCTCAATTTGTTGAATTCAAAGCCAGCATCCTTTTGGGGTTGCTTTTTCCGCTATTGATCACTCTCTCGTGGGGCTGGAGGTTTGGGCTCTTGTCGGCTCTCGTGGGTGGGTGCCAATCCATGTGGTGGCTGTGGCGGACAGATGGGTACGGTGTCTTTTATGCCGTTCCGGTTTTTACTCTGTGGATTGTGTGGCATGGGATTTGGGCCGACCATCGTAATTTCAAGGGTCCGGCAGCCAAATGGTATCACAGCATGTATGTTGTTGAATTGATTTTCCGTATTATTAGTGAATCAGGCTTTTATATCATTTTCCGATGGCTGGTATCGTTCAATCCTCCTCCGTGGAATCCAGATATTACATGGAGTCATGTATCGTATTCATGGGTTAATTTTGTTGTTATCAAACACTTGTTGACGGCTTATATTCTCATGCTCATTGCTCATGTTCTGTTAAATATCGGACCATTTCGGAAATTTTTAATGCTGCCTCACAAACCAGGGCAAAAGGATACGACTTTCGTGGTAAGCGTGTTTATATTACTTGGAATTATTTTTTGGGTCGTAGACAGTGTTGTGGGCCACTATGCTTTTTCTCAAAGTACTGATTCACTGCTGACAGCGATTACGTCGAGTATTTCGCCAAGGGATTTATTCGTTAGGAATTTCTTTTTATTGGTATGCTTTGTTTCGGGATTATTGGTTTCTAAATTTCTTGCAGACAGGTATGCGGCAGATCAAGAAGTTCGTAAACTGAACCAGAATTTGGAATTACTGGTTCGCAAACGAACAGCCAAACTTGCGGAAGCCAATAAAGAGCTTGAGGACTTTGTTTACTCGGTCTCTCATGACTTGCGCGCTCCTCTCCGTTCTATAAGCGGCTTTGCCCAAATCATTGACCGCAGGCATAAAAATTGTCTAAACGAAGAAGGGCAACACTATTTCGATAATATTATCAAGGCGAGCCAGCAGATGGGAGAGTTGATTGATGATTTGCTGAAGTTTTCACGCATGGGGCGAAAATCCCTTAAGTCTGAACCTGTCGTGCTTGATGATGTCTTGAAATCGGCGGTCGAAACACTTTCAGATCAAATAAAAGCTACAAGCGCTCAGGTCGTGATTCCTGATCAAAGGCCTGTTATACAAGGTGATTTTGCATTATCAACCCATGTATTTATCAATCTTATTGAAAATGCCATAAAATACCATAAGGCAGATGAAGCCCCCGTTATTGATGTTGGAATTGAAGTTGAAGATCAACATGTCGTCGTATCTGTTGCGGACAACGGCATTGGTATTGAGACGGTATATCATGAAAAAATATTCAATATATTTCAGCGGCTTCACAATCAGTCGGAGTATCCCGGAACAGGCATTGGTCTCGCCGCTGTAAAAAAAGCTTTACAGATGATGGGTGGCGACGTCCTTGTTGAATCGAAACTTGGCAAAGGAAGTGTTTTTAAAGTTAGATTATTAAGGGCAACCACTGACCTGCCTTAAAAAAACTTGACAACCAATCAAGCAAACTAATAAAATAATTAATTTACCTAAAAAAAATTCTTATCAACGGGGATAAAAATTTTTTTATGCACAATGGCGTGCATGCACATCACACATAGACAACGGCGTCTTTTACTTTTATTTCTTTTATGAATAAGCAGGCGCTGTTTTGCGTTCTGCGATTATTAACTTTTTTGTCACAAGGAATAATAGCATGAATGACATGAGATTCTCAAAAAACAATGACGTTTTAGGAACAGTAAATCGTGGAAATGCCGCAGAATCAGGATTGTGTACCCTGTGCCGGGCAGACTGTAAAGGCAAATGTGAAACATGGCTCTCAAGCATGGTGGGACGTAAGCTTCTCTATCCAAGAAGCTTTGGCCTTGTTACAGCAGGCGCAAACAACACAACCCATGTGGGGGTGTCTTATAACTCATTAAGAATACAGGGTTATGCCTACGGGTCCCAGGGTATTTCACAGGATATGACCAACAGCCCTGATGACTGCATTTTTCCCAATGTCAGCCTTGAGACGGAATTCGGCAAAAGAGTTAAAACAAAAATCCGCATGCCCCTGATGACAGGGGCTCTCGGATCCACCTTCATAGCTGAAAAATACTGGGACGCATTTGCCATTGGCGGCTCCCTTATAGGTATTCCCGTTGTAATCGGCGAGAATGTTGTGGGTGTGGACCGTAAATCTGAAATTAATGCGGGAGAAACAAAAAAGGGAAAAATCAAATGCGCGCCGGAGCTTGATAGAAGGATTGATACCTATCTGCGTTATTTCGACGGCTACGGCGCAATCATTGTACAGCTTAATGTGGAAGATACAAGAAACGGCGTTGCCGAGTATGTTGTTGATAAATACGGGGATAAGTGCATCATTGAGCTGAAATGGGGCCAGGGCGCAAAAAACATCGGCGGAGAAATCCAGGTTAGAAGCCTTGATTATGCCACCTTTTTAAAGGACCGGGGATATATTGTTGATCCTGATCCATATCTTCCAGAGGTTCAAAAAGCATTTGAACAAGGTGGCATTAAGTCCTTTGCCCGCCACAGCAGGCTGGGGGCTACTGACCTGAATTCAGTTGCCCAGGTCCAGGAAGATTTCATGAATACCGTAGCCTACCTGAGGGAAATAGGATTTAATAGAGTCACCCTGAAAACAGGCTCCTACGGCATGGAAGAACTTGCCATGGCCATTAAGTTTGCTACGGACGCCGATCTTGACCTGCTCACCATTGACGGTTCCGGCGGCGGCACCGGCATGAGCCCATGGAACATGATGCAGAGCTGGGGGGTTCCATCCATCAACCTTCACTCCAAGGCCTATGAATATGCCGGTATCCTTTCCGCCAAGGGCAAAAAAGTCGTTGATATGTCCTTTGCCGGCGGATTTGCACTGGAAGACCATATTTTTAAAGCCCTTGCCCTGGGCGCACCATATACAAAACTCATCTGCATGGGAAGGGCTATCATGATTCCGGGCTTTCTTGGGGCAAACATCGAGGGTTCCATCTATCCTGAAAGACGTGCAAAAGTAAGCGGCAACTGGAATGAGCTTCCCAAAACCGTTCTTGAAGTAGGAAAAAACGCGGACGAAATTTTTGCAGGATACCATGATGTTGAGAAAAAAGTAGGTAAGGATGAAATGAAAAATATTCCCTATGGGGCAATTGCCTTCTGGACCCTGGCGGACAAACTGGGCTGCGGTCTGCAGCAGCTCATGGCAGGGGCCAGGAAATTCTCTTTAAACCAGATTACCCGCAATGAAATATTTTCAGGTAACAGAGAAACGGCCAGGGAAACGGGAATACCCCACGTATCAGATGTAAACGATCAGTTTGCACGTAAAATTCTTAATTCTTAATTTGGCATCTTTCATATTGCTTAAAAAGTAGTTTACACTTTTTTGGATGATAATCCCCAAACAAAAAGAGATTCATAGAGAAAGTGTAAAGCCGGGAAATGAAGGATGGCCTTAATTTCATAGTCAACAACCCCTGAGTTAGAAACTCAGGGGTTGTTCTTGGCGATTTTTTATAAACTTTACTATCTTCCGGGCGGGGACAGGTATAAAATCTTCCCTGCCCCTTGAGATGCACAAAATGATTAATTCTTTTACAAATTCACTTCCCCAGCGATATACCGGCAAGGCCAGTGTAAGCACAATTAGGGATGTATTTGATTATATCAAACGCTACAAAAAAAAAATATTTGTATTGAAGATTGAGGACTGCCTGCTCAATTCCCCCCTGCTGCCCCTGCTCATGAAAGATATTATCCAGATCCATGACATTGGAGTTAAGGTAATCATCGTTACCGGTACACGCTGCACCATTGATCGAAATTTCAAAAATGCCGGGCTTGAAACATCCTTTGTAAAAGGCATTCGCATAACTCCGGCATCAGCTCTTCCCCATGTAAAACTTGCTGCCATGGAGGTTGTGGAAACCATTATCTCACATCTTGCCGCAGGTGGTGCCAACGGTATTATGGGTAACTGGATACGAGCCATATCCCTTGGAGTAAATAATGGCGTGGATTTTCAGAGCACGGGGCAGGTTGAAAGGGTACGCTCCGATATCGTTCATAAGCTCCTGAATCAGCAGTTCATTCCGGTTATGTACAACATTGGATTTAACACCACAGGCACCTGCTATAATATTAATTCTATCCACATCGCCAGTCGGCTCTGCATGGATTTGAATGTTGAAAAACTTTTTTTTATTGGAGAAACCGAGGGAATTTCAACTGAAAACCTTAAAGTTCCCCCCGGTGCCCAGGTACATCCCAATGGAAAGATCATATCCAATCTTGACCTTGACCACGTAGATTTCATTCTAAAAAAAAACCCTGAAACCCTAAGCCTTGAAGACAGAGAGCTTCTTGAAAATTCAAGAGCAGTTATCTCAAAACCGGGGGGAGTGAACCGTGTTCATATCATTGATGGAAACCGGGAGGGGAGTCTTCTCCAGGAAGTATTTTCAAGTGCAGGCGGAGGTACCATGATATACGGTAACAGATATGCCCACATCCGCCAGGCAAAGTTAGAAGATGTCCCCGACATAATGCATCTCATAGATGGATACATAAAAAAAGGAAACCTTGTCATGCGAACGGACAAGGATATACAAAACTCCATCGACAAATATTGTATCTATGAGGTGGATCGCGCCGTTTACGGATGCGGAGCACTTGTTGAAACAGGAGACGGATGGGGTGAGATAGGTGCCATCGCAGTCAACCCGTCCTATAAATCCCTTGGGGTAGGCCGTGGCATCATGAAGTACCTGATCTCTCTGGCCAAAAGAAAAGACTTAAAACACCTCTTTTTAATGACCACCCAGGCTGCTGACTGGTTTTTTGAATTCGGGTTTATCCATGTTTCTCCCCAGGAGCTGCCCCCCCATCGAAGGAAAACTTACAATATGGAACGTAACTCCAGGGTGCTCATACTTGATATCATCAAGGATCAGTGACCACACTAATTTATTGATGGATAATAAAGAGGTGTGTGGTTCCCACCAGAAAATTTTTTTTAAAATGTTATTTTTCGGCAGTTAGGTTATGATTATATATTAAAATATTCAAAATGATCTAAATATATGACATAAAATCTTTACGAAGGCAAAACCTTCAATGGCGTTAACCCTAACGCATCTATCCCGTCCGCAAATGCATTCGGGACTACTTTTCTAATAATCACGGATTTTCATGGCAGATAATGAACCCCTAATTTTTTTGAGCAGAACGACATTTTTAACCTTGGTAAGATAAGGATGTACTATCGCCTAAAACAACAAATTTTTTGTTACCCAAAAAATTTATCCGCACGCTTTTATATTGCTCCATTGCTGAAAGCAAAACAGGAAGATGTCTTTTTTTCTTTAGATTTATTACAATATCGTTAGATTCTATTTTGACAGATCCCGTCATAGAGAAAAATTTTTTATACAATGTATAATCAGTGTTGTGAGAATACCCTGTGAGCCCCAATGCAAATAACCGAATGATATTGTGGGCAAGAATTGACATGGTCAAATCAAAATCAACTTTGATGACCATAGATGATGATACTTTGTTTAGATGGAAGAATTCTATTTGTTCCGAAATACTCTTTTCTACGAGCCATCGTCTTGTATATTTTCTAATCAGTTCAGTGCAAGGCTTGTCGAAATCATTTGTGATCAAAAGAGCCGGTTTTATTTTGCCATGACCGGTAATGGCAATTTGACGCAATTCTCCTCCATAATCCTTTAAATAAACTTTTTCATCATTTATTTTTAAATTCCGCCCTTTGCCATTCGCCATTGTCACTCTGACTTTTTTCCATGAAGACGGCGGCTTGTTGTTAAGTTCTTCAACTATGTTTTTTCCGCGTCTTCGAATCGTCAAGAATTTGATTTTCTTTCCGAGCTTCCTAAGGTTGGCATAAGTCGTAAACTTACTGTCAAAAACCAAATACTTAATATTGCTATCACTACAACTACTGTAAAAATCAAGAAATTCAATGGCAACATTGGATTGTTGTCCGTGTCTGACATTGGTATCGCCATAAGTGATGATACCTGAATCTGGATCCTGTGCTAATACCGCTGATATACTCGCCAATGCTTTGTTTCTGGTTCCTGACCAATTATTCTCGAGGTGAGAATCGTCACCCCAGTAGGGGATCGTTGTAAAATCGAGGTTGCTTGTGTCTGAGAGCAATCCCTCTCGAAGCATAATCGAATTAAGGCCTTGTAAAAAACTTCTGTTCATTGATCGAGTAACCCGGTGGGAATATGAAGTAAACCAAGCCGTTTTTGGCAAAACATTCAGGCCTGCAAACAATCCCAAACCACGATCCATGCACCAGATATCATCTGCCGAATATCTTCTTACATCGGAGAGTTTGAGAGCCGAAAAACAAAGGATCGAAGACAGTTTGCTTATAGAGGTTGTTTCCGGATAATCAGATTGTCCAATAAGTTTGTCGATACCGTAATGTTGAATGTATGGCAGTAAACATAGCATCCCAAGGCTGTTTTCACCTGAAAAGCTTTCAGGCATAAAATCAAGCATGAAACTCTTTGGAGCATCGATTTTTAGAGTAGAACTTGCTTTTTTTTAACGGAATAATTTCTGCGTGGGAGACGGTCAAATCCTTCTTTTTTGATGACATCATAAACATATCTATCAGATACGGAAAAACCTTTTACGTCAAGGATTGCTTTGATTTCAGTCACAGAAAGATATTTTTTACGTAGTTGGATGATCAGTTGATTTGTTTTGCCAGTGGTGTCTTTGGGTTTACGACCAGGATTGTTAGAAATAAAAAAATATTGAGCTGGGTTATTCTGTGACAACTGATTTTTAAAATCACGGGTCAATGAATAAAATGATGAAAGCGTGTATCCAAATTGTTTAGCGATTTCCTTTCCAGGACGCTTCTCAACGTAAAAAGCTCGAAGAGCTTCATAGCGTTTTTGAACTGTATTTTGGGGATTGGTAAAAAATTCATTACATTCCATACAGCACCAAAATTAGGGTTAATTAATGCCATGATAGCTATGTTTTATAAATGCATTAAAATCATACTTTCTAACAGAGTGCAAGCTAAATATGTGATTTTTACTGCATTTTAACCCCTAAAATCATAATATTCCAGAAATTAGTATGAAAATATACAATCTTTGATTAAGAGTTAAAACCCTAATTATAGATATTAAATAAAAGTTCACAAATCATTATGTAGCTGATATTATAGGTATTACGCTTGAAAGGCAGAGAATATCAATATGGTTGCCAGTTCTTTTTTAGGGTTGTTTGCATCCATGAAATTCCGTGTTAATATTTGCAGAACCATTTATGTCTGCATTTACTTTCTTTTTGGTACCTGTACGAAACAAACCTCTACTGATTCTTTTCCCCACATAGGAATCATGTTTTTGTACTGGTTCCAAATCAAAGAAACTGCATTTTGAGGTATAACTTTCCTCTTGTTGAATAACTGCTATTCCTACTTCTTCGGCTTTGTACTCAATTTGTTCAATCAGTTTGTTGAAAGGTATCTGCACAAAAGATTGATTGTTTCTCTTGCCAATATTTATCTCCTGCTTACACCCATCATTTTTCCCGATAATGATAGCTCCAATCTGGTGTTCCTTGGCATAATCGACAATTAGTCTTGATGTTTTGTGCTTGAAATCATTCACTTTTTGATTACGCTTGTGGGCCAATTTCTCGATACGATTTGATGTTCCCTTATTGCCAACAAAAGAAATTAACCGAGCTTTTTCTTTGTTGTAAAACTGATTCATGGACTTTAGCGGACGACCATTGATTATCAACGGTTTCAGGGAAGTATCGGTTGAAACCATTGCCGTGATGTTATTGATTCCAAGATCAATCCCAAGATACTTTTCAGGGTTAACATTCGATTCAATGTCGATTCCTTTTTTGTAGACAATTTCAATAGTGTAAGTAACATTTCCGGGTATTATCCTGACTTGTTGCAAACTACTATCTATCTTCGTCCTTACTGGTTCCAAATCCACACTTTTCGGAAAGCGAACAAAGCCATTTTTTATCTTTTAAAACAAAGCCGGTCTATTGCTTCATTGTTCTTGATTTGATGTTTTTCAACTCTTTTGACTATCATGATTTTCAGGTTTACAAATTTCTTGGATTTTCTGCTTTTTACGTTTTGTGTAAAGCTTCATGGAGTAACAATTAAGCATTGCAACTATTTCCTCAAAAATCTCTTGAGAATCAAGTTTCGCTGAACCGACTTCTGATATCACAACTATTTCTGTTCCAAATTTTTTGAACAGATGATGAAACAATTCAAAACCAACACGGCTCAATCTATCTTTATAAGATATAACAACTTTATCAATTTTATTCACAAGAACTTCATCAAGCATTCGAAAGAAATCCTTACGTTTTTCAAAAGATATCCCGCTTGCCACATCTTGATAAACAGAGTTGATTTGCCAACCATTTTGAAAACAGAAATTTTTTAATACATCGACTTGGTTTTCTAAATCCGTCTTCTGTTTTGGAGTTGAAACACGAGCATAAATAACTGTATTTCTTTTGATATTCTTGTTTAAGAAGCTATAAATAGATTCTTAATCATAATCATAGCGACCAGTCGGAAGTCTGGTAGCTTTTACTTTGCCCTCTTTTACATAGTTTGTCAGAGTGCTTCTTGAAACTCTTAATATCCTCAATGCGTCTTTTGCTTTCATAATTTATCATTATTGAATATTATTTTATATAAATCAATGGCATTTTGAATATTTTGATATATTATATTGAACTGTATCATTTGATTCCATCTGCTTTGCCCGTCAGGTGGTCGATTGATATCTTGATGACCGTTGTTTTCTCCAGGGATTTTAACATATAGTCTTTTCCCTTATCCATTTGGTCTGGAGAATATTTTTGGAGTAATCCTGTCAAACCTTGAAATTTTTCATCTCCATATGCAATAGATGCTCTACCGTAAACAATAACGCTTTCATAGTTTGTGGTAAATTTTTCCGGCATTATCTTTGTTTTCCCCACCACGCAAAAAGAAACCTCCGGCCTGGAGGAAAGGTTTTCTATTTTGCGTCCTTCATGGGCACAGTGAAAGAAAATACTATCTTCAATAACGGCATAGTTAAGAGGAATCCCATAGGGCAGGTTATCTTTATCAACGATGGATAAAATACCATATTCACCGTTAATCAAAATGGAAAGGGCATCTTCCTTCTCCATACTCTTTTCATGCCGCCGTATCTTATGATGCATTGTTATCACCATTATATTTTTCAGTTAATTGTTCATCACTTTTTTGTGCTTGACAATATAGTGCCTGGTGATAAAAATCAAATCAATTTTATATGAAAGTCTCCGTAAACGGCGGATGACTTTCATGATTCGTTGTGGGCAGAACCGGATCAAAATCCTGATCTGCCCATGGCAGTTTATATGAAAGTCTTTCGTAAACGACGGATGACTTTCAGAGTTCATTTTGGGCAGAACCAGTTCAAAACCCTGGTCTGCCCATGGCAGTTATAAAAAAAAGGAGTGCAACGTGATTAAAGTAGGATTTGTAGGGTGGCGGGGAATGGTAGGTTCCGTTCTTATGGAAAGAATGCTTAAAGAAAATGATTTTAATGGGTTTGAACCCCTTTTTTTCACCACTTCCCAGGCAGGCCAGAAGGGCCCTGATATCGGGATTGACATTCCAACGCTTGTGGATGCCGCTAACTTAGAGGCTCTTTCCGAAATGGATATTGTGGTTTCCTGTCAAGGAGGAGGTTATACAAAAGCCGTCCACGGCAAATTAAGACAAAAAGGATGGTCAGGCTACTGGATTGATGCTGCATCAACCCTGAGAATACAAAAGGACAGTATAATTGTCCTGGATCCTGTAAATAGAGATGTCATAGACAAGGGCCTTGAAGCTGGAATAAAAGATTATGTGGGGGGAAACTGCACGGTATCCCTGATGTTAATGGCCCTTGGGGGCCTGTTTCAAAGGGATCTCATTGAGTGGCTGACCTCCATGACATATCAGGCTGCTTCCGGTGCCGGGGCAAAAAACATGAAAGAACTGGTCTCTCAGATGCGTATCATAGGAAAAAATGCATCAGATTTTATAGATGATCCTGATACTGCCATATTGGATCTTGACACAAATGTCATACAGACCATCAGATCAGACAGTTTTCCCGTGGATAACTGGTCAGTTCCCCTTGCGGCAAGCCTGATCCCCTGGATAGACTCTCCCATGGAAAACGGGCAGACAAGGGAGGAATGGAAAGGTTTTGTTGAAACCAACAAGATACTTGGGCGCAGCAGCAATCCAGTTCCCATAGACGGCCAGTGCGTGCGTATAGGTGCCATGCGCTGCCACAGCCAGGCATTTACCATAAAACTTAGAAAAGACGTGCCTGTAGATGAGATTCAAGATATTTTGTCAACTTCCAATAAATGGGTCAAGGTCATCCCCAACACAAAGGAAGACTCCAGCAGAGAACTGACACCTGCGGCAGCCACCGGTACACTGACAGTTCCCATCGGCAGAATCAGAAAGATGAACCTGGGAGACAACTTTTTAACAGCATTTTCAGTAGGAGATCAACTATTGTGGGGAGCTGCTGAACCCATCAGAAGAATACTTAAAATTATTCTTGAAAATATAAAAAATCATTAAAACTGCTGAATGCCACCTGATTCAGCCTGTTTAAAACCCAGAATAATAAGATAGTGGGTCAAAGGTGTTGATATCATAGCTGGAATAAGTTGCAAAAAGTGGTTTATTACCACCGGTTCGATCACTCTCACATAACTTTTTGAATTTATTCATATAAAAAATAACATCTGAAAAAAGCAGAGTTATTTTTTTACTGAGATTACAACATGTTATAAGATCAATCGAACCGAGGGTCATATATGTTTATCAACCGGTTTGACCCAGCATCCAAAAATTGTGTCAGCATTACATGTCGGTCACTACCTAAACAGCTTTATAATGGAGTTAAAGAGCTTCAGCCATTGAGGTGACAGTCCAGTCGATCAAGTTCCCGGTGGTGGATATCAGGGTTACCTTAAAACAGGCACCGCTCACATCAATACAGGGAATGGTCAAAGACAGGTCTTCATTAAAAGAGATTTCCGAGGCTTTTGCATCGGCGGAGATAAGGGTCGTTATGTCTGCGGTGAAGTCAAGTCCCGCTCCTGCATAACTGAAATGAATACCAAATGCTGCGCCGTTCATGTTCAGATGGGGCAGGGTAAATCCCAAATCAGACTCTATGACGATGCAGTCCCTGTTGGCAGGGGTATCAGAACGGACGGAAAGCACATAGTATGCCTCATTCTTGTCCGCTGCCGATACATCCTGACCGTCGTGCATATAGATAGCCATGGCACTTCCGGTATCCGTCAGCGTGGTCGTGGACGTCCAGTAATAGCTGCCGCATATATCCGGAAAAATATCGGCATCCACGGGGGGCGGGGAAGGTCTTCCGTAGTCCACGACGGCCCTGAGCTCCTCTATGGTTGGAAGCCGCCAATCCTCGAATCCTGCCAGGATCAGATTTTCACAATATGAGAGGGCGTCTTCCCAGGCCAAACGTTCCTCCGCCTGATGTTGCTGAAACATCAGCCCGGTTTTCCGGTCGGATACGGTGCCGTCTCCGTTATCGACAAACCTGACCGGAGGTGCCGCACCCGGCATATCCGATCGAACGGCACGAAGGAAAATCCCGGAATTCGATTTTTCGATGTTATTGTCGTAGCCGGCGGAAAAATAAACACATATTGCCTCTTCCCCGTTCAAGGAGAAGGCATAGGTCGTGGAAGACCAGTACCAGTAGGATTGAGTGCGGGGAAAATAATCAGTGTTCACGGCTGGATCATTGCGTCCTTTATCAGTCAGGGATGCCAGCTCATGAAGGGTGGGAAGCCGCCAGTCCGAATACCCCCCGAAATTTTCGGCATTAAGTGCGGTGATAAAATCCTGGGTATCAGTGCCGTTCCCCGGCGTTCCGGCATTACCGCCGTTGGTTTCCGGATTTTCATTATACCAGGAGTATTTATTTCCCCGGTCGTGAACCGTGCCGTCTTCGGTCTTCACCTCCCATACAAGACCGGTCACGTTGTCCCTGACCATGGCCCAGGATGAAGCACTGTCATTCAGGGGATTTCCGTCCGCGTCCAGTTTGGTGAAAGATTGAGGATTGATTGTATAATCAGAATCCTCGCCAAAGGTATCCGTGAAGGACTGGTTCTGTCCCGAATCCGGCACCGGAGCAAAGGCGCCGTCGGTGAACACAAAATCATCTGCGACCCAGTTGCAATCCATGTCACAGCCTTGCGCTGGTTCCACTCGGTAGGCCTGGATAGCTGTCAGATTGGTGAATGCGGAGGTATCAACAAATTCAAAAGGTTCGGCCAAGCCGGAATAATTATCCGGCAACTGGTGAGTAACAGAGCCGAGAACAATGCCTGCGGCGTCAAGGGCATGGACGCTGATCTCTTCCGTGCCCCCGTCGTATCCGTAATATTCATTCCTCCCCGCCCAGAATCCCAGAAGTATCTTCTGAGTTGTCATGGTTAAGCCGCCTGTATCGTCATAATTGGTTATTGCAAAACTCCCGGAATGGGGTATGCCGAAAAACGGGCAGTCATCACAGATAGCGTAATCTTCCCCAAAAACTGAGAAACCAGTGTCCCAAACTACATCCTTGTAGAGCGAGCTGTCGTTGTTAAGGGTGTAGAGTGAATCGTTTGATGCCGATGTCAAGGATAAATCATCAAAGGTAACAATAAAGATACCTTCTGCCTGGGTTAGTGCACCAGAAAAGGTAAAAACAAAAAGGCATATTAACATCTTGATATGTTTCATTATTATTCCTCCTGAAAAATTTGATTTTTTTTAATAACGGCGAGTTGAACCGCCACTTCCACAGCCTTTTTTGCTAATTTACTTATTTTTTACCGGATAAGTCTATAAGTGTTGACCCGTATAGATTATCTATAATTAAAATGCATTAGATGTAAATAGGAACGCATTATGTACATTCATGACCTGTATCCATGGAAGATCATATGTGTCACCTCCAGCCAGTATAAAAGGACTTTGATGGGCATTTTTCGAGCCAGATAAAAAAGGTACAAAATTCCGGATAAGTCTATAAGAGTTGACTTTTTGCTTAACATCTTAGAATAAAAGTATTAATTATTATCTCCTAAGGAACTCAATCCCATAAGAATTGAGAAATTTTGATAAGGAGATAATATGAAAATAATAGAGGATAGTAATCAAAAAGAAAAGCAAAAAAAACATGATGATAACTCCGAGGTGTTGAATGATTTTTTCCGTTGCCTGACTATGCTGGAAAAGGCATTGGAACGTTTGGCAAGGCAAAATTGGTACGGAGAAAATCAGTATCCTGAGATTTATTTTGAAATTATGGCTGCGATTTGTTCTATGCGTGTCTGGGTTAAAGACCATAAAGTATATTCAGGTTTTGCGATTTTCAAAGAAATTTTGGTCATATTTATAACAGAAATTTCAAATCAAGTATGTATACTTATTGAAACGAGTCGTTCTTCATCGGGAAAAAAAACCAAGAAAACTTTTCTTCAGAAGCAGCAAGCAAAAATATATAGATCTGTTGATTTGATGCTTAAGCACTTATTGGATTATCCGGCCAAATTAGATAAGTTTGATAGTGAGATATCCAATGAACTAGAAAAAGCTCTGATTAACTCATTTGAAAATGATTGTGTTAAAAAGCGTGAATGCCGCCGTGGTTGCCTGGTTTCTCAGAGAGGTGAGAAAAGCTATATTTTCCCTTGGAGCGACTGGGAACAATATAATGAACTTGTGAGTGATAAAAAGAAATTCAAGAATGAAGTTGTCAAAGAGCTTTCAAACAACAATAAGCATGCTACGGGCCATAAACTTGGATGTAAATGCCGTAAGAACTATATAATGCGTGGATTTCGCAAAGAGCCTCGTAAAATAGTCATGCCTGGAGGTAAAAAGCATGAATTCCCTATTCGAATGGTACAATGTACGGAGTGCGGGCAGAGATTTTCATTACTGCCGAGTTTTATTCCCAGGGAAAAGCACTTCTCAATCGATATTATAGGTCAGGTTCTTAGGGGAATAGTGCTTTTTGGTCAAAGCATCAGCGGTGCTTTTGAAGGTATTGGAATATGCGGGCGTAAACTCAAAAGCCGGCAGACTTTATATAATTGGATCAGATGGGCGGGAACTTTTCATCCTGCCATAGTTCTTGTAAGAGCCGGTGCTCAATGTTCCGGGTATTTTCAGGAGGACGAAGGTTTTGAAAAAGAACCAGGCCTTCGTACTTACACAGTGGTCATGGTTGATCCCCAGACTCAGGTAGTCTGGCATATGGATTATACGGATCATGTTGATGAAAAAACCCTGTGTACATCATTTGAGAATTTTTTAGAAAAGATAAATTTCAGTGTAAAGGGCATTGCAAAAGACAAGTGGCAAGCGTCAACTAAGGAGTGTTGATTACAATATTATTTCTTCAAATTTTCCCTATGAATTTGCAAATTATTTTGCCCGCTGATATGCGTATATTCAGTTTTTCAATGTATGGAATTCACAATGATATTTTGACTGGAACCGCTGAAAATGAAAAAGTTGGGAAGGATGTGTCTATGCCAATAGCCTCCTTCCCAACTTCCCAAGGATATAAAATATCCAACACCAATTCATTAACACATATACGGACATCTGGGAATACAAAGCTGATTTTTCAAACATAAATTTTCAAGATTATGTCGGACACCAATGCCTTATTTGTGGTGAAAAAGACTGCCACAAGCCCATCAGAGAATATTATCGTTACGCCATAGACCTGTTTCCTTTTAAAAAGGGGAAAGTTCCAGTCCCCAGATTCTTATGCGATAAAACTGGGAGAACATTTTCCTTGCTGCCCAGCCAACTGATTCCCTATTGTCAATATACGGTTGACGCAGTTATCGGCACCCTGATCAAAGTATACGAATTTCAATGCCGTGGGCAAAAGGGTTACCATGGCACCACCCTTGAACTTACCCCGGACTGTTCTGTGACACCGTACTTGATCCAGACCTGGGCAGTATTGATACTGGCCGGTTTCCTTCGAGGACATCACACTCTCCATGAAAAATTCCCCGTTCCCGGGACAAAGCAACCTGATTCAAGGCAAATCATCACAACGATTTATCTGTATCTTAAAAGCATCACCGGTGTTGACTGCCCCGCCCCCTGCCAGATGAAGCCAGCCATACGATATCATTTAAATCGAACCGGAAAATGCCTATTTGGTAGAACATCCTGTGACCGTATTCGTCTTCCTTAAAATAAAGTGACGGGTTGAAAATGACCACTATTCTGCTGACCAGGGTAAATCCGGGATATGGAGATGACGTTTTTGGGTATATTCTGACACAGGATTGATAACACCTTTTATTTCAGTCGGTTAAGTTATTGGCCATGACAACGCTTTTTTGGCAGAAATATCATTACAGGAGGTGTTATGGACAATGAGACCCGAGAACAAATTGCTTTGATCCGTTACAAGTTGATCAGCCCTGTGTTGGCAGAGCCGGGAAGAGTACAAAATGAGTACTTCCGCACCCAGGCCTGCAAACACCATGAATTCCCACGCTATGGCAACCGGAAGGTCAAAGTATCCACCCTGAAGTCCTGGCTCAAAGCATACAGGAAGCTTGGTTTTGAAGGCCTTAAGCCCAAAATTAGAAGCGATAAAGGCAGACCCAGAAAAGCCAGTCCGCAGGTCATGGATGCCATCAAGGTTCAATGTAAGGCCTATCCTTATATTCCCGTAAAACGGCTCCATGAGATGCTGACACAAAAGGGCCAAATCGGAGAGCCACCCATCCATTACAATACGCTGCTGCGCATCGTTAAAGAAGAGCAGTTGTTAATTTTTGGAGACAAGCGCCGGGATAAGCGGACCAGCTTTGAAACCGATCATATAAATTGTCTTTGGATGGGGGATTTCATGCATGGCCCCCTGGTAACCGTGAACCGGAAAACGCATAAAGCCATATTGTGCGCCATCATAGATGATCACAGCCGGATGATTGTGGGGCATGCCTTTGCTCCTACTGAAACTGTTCTTTCCCTGACCGTGGTATTAAAGGATGCCTTTCTGGCATTTGGACTTCCTGAACGTCTTTATGTCGATAATGGAGCGTCTTTCAGTTCTAATTTTTTGGCCAAAACCTGCGCATTATCCGGTATTTCACTGATCCATTCAAAACCCTATGATTCGCCTTCCCGTGGAAAAATTGAGCGATTTTTTAGAACGGTCCGGGGCCGGTTTTTATCCGCCCTTACCGAAAAACTGACATTGGAAGAACTCAATGCAGCTTTCGCCGTCTGGCTGCATGAAGATTACCATCATAAACTGCATACCGGCATAGATGAACGCCCCATTGACCGGTATCACAGGTCTGCCGGCCACACCGATATCACCCGGCCGACCAAGGCTGAATTGGATGAAATATTCCTTGTACGGCATGAGCGGGTAGTCAACAACGATGCGACCATCAGCTTTAAGGGGAATATTTTTGAAGTCCCTACCGCTTATATTCGGCAGCGTGTTGATGTTCGTCATCCTGTGGATGCGGATCAGGAACTGTATCTTTATGACAAAGATATCCGGGTCTGCCGCCTCAAATTCGTTGATAAGCGTCAAAACGCCAGGACTTTCAAGCCCAACCACGCCCAGGCAACCATTTCTTATGCCAAGGGAAAGGTGCGCAAATGAAAGATCTCCTGGCCTGGTTCGGCTTTAAACACTACCCGTTTGACAAGGAAATTAAAACCGCTGATGTCGTTGATACGTCGATATTTACGGAAACCCTTGCCCGCTTCGATTATATGAAACGCAGGGGCGGTATCATGTTGTTGACAGGGGACCCCGGCGTGGGTAAGACCACTACCATAAGGAAATTTGCAGACACCCTCAATGACAACCTTTTCAATGTCCTTTATACCCCCTTGAGCACTCTTAATCGGACGGACATCCTCAGGCATATCAACGCTTTACTGGGATTGCAGAATCGGTTTACCAAAAGTGCAAACTATCAACAAATCCAGAAAGAGCTTCTCGAATCCAGAGAGCACCGGGGCCGGACGGTGGTTCTCATCATTGATGAAGCCCATTTATTGAAGCCTGGTCCGCTTGAAGAAATAAGGCTGCTGACCAATTTTAAAATGGATTCCTTTGATCCATTCCTGCTCATTTTATCCGGTCAATCCGACTTAAAACGCATGATGAATTTTGCTGTCATGGAGCCTCTGAATCAGCGAATCAGAATGCGATACCATATGACCGGATTATCGGACCAAGACACCGTCGATTATATTGCATCACGCCTTAAATGGGCCGGATGCACAGCTTTAATATTTAAGGAAGATGCTTTAGCGGCCATACAGGAATACTCATACGGGTTCCCGAGACTGATCGGCAATATCTGTGAAGAGGCCCTGACCTATGCCATGTTCTGCGATGCAAAAACAGTGGATGCGGACATGATACTGAAAATCAAGACCACTGATGACATGCCCGCCAATTAGCTGTTGCGGTAAAAACGGCAACTCAAATTTTTAATATGGGGGAGGAGTATGCACGATAACGAACAGGAGCTTGAAGAAAAAATGCCCAAAATAGTTGATCAGATGGGATATTTGCTGATGGACGTCATTCTGATCAGCTTAAAGTGGGTAAATACTGAAAATCAGATGCTTAAGGAATTGTTTGATATAAGGATGGAAGAATTCAGAGAAGATAGGTATTACAGTTTCGGTGAAACGGACTCAGGATATCCTGGGGAGGAAACCTGAAAAGGGATAGCCGGAAGCAGGTGGCATTGAATAAAATGCCCTAATTAGTGAAGCAGGAGCGGTCCTCATTGCCGCTCCTGCTTGTTTTTTATTCAAGCCTTCCTGCTTATGCCTTAAAAAACCCACCACGGACGAGCGCAGCGAGTCCATAGCAAAACATCGGTCAATATAATCTTGTTAAAAAAGGGAAAATTCGTATACCGTTTTGAGAATACATGAGGTTTGAAAACATGCTCCAGTCAAAATAGCTCAGTCACTTGCTAATGGCAGAAAATTCAAATCAATAGCTGACATTTTCAAAGAACATGGGCAGGATTACCTGAATAATCAATTTGTTTTGGTGTGATGAACAATATTATTACCTGCCGTACTGCTGCTCTGGGAGGCCACATTGAAGCCTGTGATAATTGCGGCCATGTCCAGCAGTCCTACAATTCGTGCAGAAACCGTCACTGCCCGAAATGCCAGACCATGACAAAGGAAAAAGACAACTTGGACACCTTCAAAAAATAATTTTCTATTCAAAACAAGCTCCCTTATGTCGGCCTTCAGAAATATCTACATCAAGGGGCTGCAAAAACTGAAAAATGCAGGCAAACTTAAATTTCCGGGCAATACAGCCAAGTACGAAGATGACGCTGAATTTAACCGGCTTATCAGAATCATTGCAAAGAAAAAATGGTGCGGTTATGCAAAAGCGCCATTTTCCGGCCCTGAAAAAGTTTTAGAGTACCTTAGGCGTTACACCCATAGAGTGGCAATCTCAAATTACCGCATTAAATCCATGGAAGACGGGAAAGTCACTTTCACCTGGAAAGATCGTTCAGATGACGATAAAACAAAACTCATGACACTTGAGGCAGATGAATTTATACGCAGGTTTCTGCTGCACGTTCTTCCAAAGGGGTTAAGGAAAATCAGGTATTTTGGATTCCTGTCACCAAGATACAAAAAAAACATCAGGATTATCCGGGAATTGGTTGGAAAAAATGGGGATATTTTTATACCTCCTATAAAGGAAACAACACAGGAAATGATGCTTAGACTTACAGGAAAAGATATCAACTGCTGCCCTGTATTCGGAAAAGGGTGCATGATTAAGGTGATTGGATTTGAACCTGAATATCATACCTATCTTGTACCGGGCAGAAAAAAAGAGGTGTGCAATACATTGTAAGCTCTATATTGATAATTTAAGAGTTGTTTTTTTTGGCGTTTGCCGTTACAGGAGAGGTGCGTCTAAAAAATCAAATTTTTTCAAAAAACAAGCTACGAAGCCATCATTTTATATGAAAGTCTTCGTAAGAGGTTGTTTTTCAAAAGACTTTCAATCTTCGTTGTGGCCGGGTAAAAAATATGCTCCGGCCATGCCGGTTTATATTGGAAGTCCTTGAGATATGTTCCATGCCTGACAAACAAACCAATATCCCGCTCATCATCCCTACAATTTATACTAAAACACCCTTGCGTTTTTCTAAAGACCACGATATTAAAGCCATAGACAAAAATAAATTTGTCGCCGCATGACAGCGGCATTGTTCAACAGCATTTTATCAATAATCCCGCTTTTCTGAATCGGCATTTGTCGTTTCCTGAAATGTTGGATTTAATTGATTTTTGCGGTTTTTTGAGGGCGGGACTATTGATAAAACGCTATTAGTTTTATAAACAAACAGAGAAATGGCTCAAAAACAGGATAATAACCCTCTTTTCGCTTACTTTTACTCGATTATCAAATTTTTCTCCATGGTATTGAAGTTACTAACCCCTACAAAAACCATAACGCATAACGGTGTTCATAAAATAAAAAAAGGAGATGCAATAAAAATTGTTTGGAACGATTGTTAATGTGGCTGCAATTATTGCAGGCAGCCTTGCCGGCTTGATGTTCAGGGGTGGAATACCTGATAAATACAATAAAACCATAATGCAGACCGTCAGCCTTGCCGTACTTGTCATTGGTATAAAAGGTGCTTTGAGATCAGATGAGCTTCTAATTATAATTATCAGCTTGGCCATTGGCAGCCTGCTGGGTGAAATGATGAGGATCGAGGACGGCCTGGCTTATATTGGCAAGGCCCTGGAGCGGCGTTTTTCCCATGGAGACGGCGGATTTTACCAGGGCTTTATCGGGGCGACTCTAATTTTTTGTGTCGGTTCAATGGCCATTGTGGGATCCCTTGAAAGCGGTCTTGCCGGCAACCACCAGACCCTTTTTGCAAAATCCGCACTGGACGGAATCACATCCATCATATTGGGATCTTCCTTTGGCATCGGGGTCATGTTCTCCGCAGTACCCCTGTTATTGTATCAGGGTACAATCACCATGATGGCGGTATTTGTCCGCCCATTTCTTCTTCCCGAGGTGGTCACTCAGATGTCCGCAGTGGGCGGGGTGCTTATCATGGCCATCGGTATAAATCTGATGGGATTGATCAAAATACGCATCGGCAGCATGCTGCCGGCCATATTTCTGCCTGTGGTCTGGTATATCATCAAGCTTATGTTTCCCTGAGCAAGAACATGTTGATAATTAACAAGCTGTTGGTCAATCAAAAATCTTTCAGCCTTTAGCCCAGCTAATTTCAATGGTTAGTCCATTATAATGCCTGGGTAAGATCTTTTATTATATCATCTGGATGTTCAAGCCCAACGGAGATGCGGATAAGCCCTTCTGGAATACCTGCTTTTTTTAACGCCTCTTTGGAATACGTAGAATGGGTCATGGAAGCTGGATGCTGAATAAGGGTTTCGCAATCCCCAAGGCTGACCGCAAGTATACACAGCTTGACATTGTTCAGTACCTTCTTGCCCGATTCCATACCCCCTTTTACTTCAAAGGCCATGATTCCGCTGAATTTTTTCATCTGGGCTCCTGCAAGCGTATGAAAAGGATGGGAAGGAAGTCCTGGATAATGCACAGCTTTAACTTCAGGATGTGCCTCCAGCCATTTGGCAATTTTAAGGGCGGAGCTGCAATGCCTATCCATTCGTACCGCCAGAGTCTTTATACCCCGAAGGACAAGCCAGGCATTAAAAGGACTCATGGCAGGGCCAAAATGGGTGGTGTATCTATCCCTGATCCTGGTCATTATCTCCCGGCTCCCCACAATGATACCACCGATGATATCGCCATGCCCGCAAAGGTATTTTGTGGCGGAGTGCACCACAATATCTGCTCCGAGACACAGGGGTTTTTGCAAAAAAGGAGATGCAAAGGTGTTGTCCACCACCAGAGGAATTCCATGGGCTTTGGCTGCCCTTGACCAGAGCTGAATGTCTATCACATCCAAAGTAGGGTTAGCAGGCGTTTCAAGGTAAAGCATCCTGGTTTTATTATCAATAAGGTCTTCCACATCGTTTGGGTCATTGGCCATTTGAGGTGAAATAAATCTGGGGCTTATATTAAAATCATTTAAATGGGTATTGAACAGGGCAAAGGTTCCCCCATAGACAGCATTGCATACCACCACATTATCACCGGGCCTTGCCAGAGTCATTGCAACCGAGGCTACGGCAGCCATGCCCGATGATGTGGCGATGGCATCCTCACCATCCTCCAGTACTACCATCTTTTCCTGGAGCAGGTCCACCGTGGGGTTGGCCACCCTCGTGTACAGATATCCTGATTCAGTTCCTGCAAACACACCCGATCCCTGATCAATATCCTTAAACTTGAATGTTGAGGTCATATGAATCGGCGGCACCAGATCCATGGTGGTGGTATGGCAGGTTTTTATGCCATGAACAATTCTGGTCTCCTCTTTAAAGCCGTTATTTTTTAATGACATGACAGCCTCCTTTCAAATGGGCTCGCTTGATGATTCTGCCTTCAGTCCATGTTCTTGAAATTCAAGAAAGCATCCATTGTATTGTATACGAGTTCGCATTCCTGTGCAACAAGGTTCTCCATGTTTAAAAAAGCATGGAGCATGTCACCAAAATGAAGCATCTCCCACCTGCTCCCTGTTTCTTTGACTTTTTCCATGTAAGCTGCACCTTCATCTCTAAACGGGCAAAGGTCGGTTGTAATCATAAGGGTATCCGGCAATTTAGAAGAAAATTCCATGAAAAGAGGAGATGCGGTTTTTCTATTCTCTCCATGGAGAAAATAGTTATCAAAAAACCACTCAATTTTGTCCCTTTGAAGAAAGAAACCAAAGCCGTTCTCATCAACGGAAGTTGTTGACAGAGTGTAATCCAGGCTGGGATATACCAGAATCTGGCAGCTTAGTTTAAGACCTGGATCGAACTGTGACAGGTGGGATACCGTGGCGCACAAGGCACCTCCGGAACTGTCTCCGGCAATTGACAATAGCCGTTGATAATTCAAGTTCCAGGTATCCAGGCTTGACCATATGTTTTTTGCAGTCCACAGGGCATCCTGTACTCCGGCAGGATAGGGGCACTCCGGTGCAAGCCGATAATCCACCGAAACAACAATGTGTCTTGTCGCTGATGCAATTTTTTTGCAGATCGGATCATAAATACTTACGCTGCCCGCCACATGCCCGCCACCATGAAAATAGATCAGCACCGGTAAAGATGTATGGGGTTCAGGCTGATAGATACGAACCGGTACCGCATAAGCAGGAGCATTTACAAGATCATCCTGAATCCATGGAATATCAGGTGACTCCAGAACCATAAGGTGGGTAAGTCTGGCCAATCCCTCCCTTGCGTTGGTCGGTGTGAATTTGAATCCGCTTTTCATTAAAAGATTCAGCCCTTTGTTATAATTGTTTAGCCAGTCACTAAGTTTGGGCGATATTTTTGCCATGTTCTTCTCCTGTTAAAATTTTTATTTTTTTGATAACCACCATGAATTATCCTTTTTATCTGCAAAAAATCCAACTTAAAATTGATAATATAATTAATTCTCAATAGACATAAGCATCCATTTAATGTATATCAATTGTGCAATAGAGTCTTCGTAACAACTTGAATTTCCCTTATAATTAACGACTTTTGATGCAATATTAATAATGTTATTAATTGGCAAAAAAACGAATCTGAAGGAAAAGTAAATTTTTTTAAATAACACAAACAATTTATCATTTAAGAAGAAAGGAAAAAATATGAAACTCTCTGAACAGGATGCTGAACTTTTTTTCGATTTAACGAGGACACTTCATCTTTATGTAAATGAAAGATTTAGTATCAACCCTAAAATCAAAAACATAGATGATCTCATGGAATCCAGTGATCAGGAGCGCTTTGAAATCCGCCGACAACTTTATGAACACATAGAGATTATTGACGATTTTTTAAAGGAAAACTCTGGCAGGCTGGATAAAGAGAAAGTATCCATACTCTTGAGCTGGAAAAACTTTGTTCAAGGCGATTTCCAGATAGAACGTCTATTAAAAAAGTATGCTGTCTTCATTAAAGAAGGCGAGGTATACGGTGTGTTGGGAATTGCCCTTTCATTTGACGAAATGGTTCACCCTTCAAATCTTCCCATGTATGTGAAAACTACTTTATTGCCATTCAAAGGCAGAATTATTTTTGACGGGATGTTTCAAACATACAGAATTCACTTTGGGGGTGGCATAAAAAGAAGGCTGAAAGAAGAGTATATGACAGCAAAGCAGAACAATCGAATAATTGAAAGTCTTGAACCGGTTAAAAAAGAAAAACAACCGGCGGCAAAAATCAAAGCCATCAACACCTATGAATCTGAGTTGGCTTCCCTGGCTGCAACAGCAAAAAAACTCAGGGGAGGCTCTAATCAGCCGGCTATTAACAGTCCTGCATTCTCACTTGTCAGAGCCAGCATAGAATTTGCTCAACTTGCCACTGATGATCCCAATGATGTTGAAGGCCTCTACAATTTATTGAACAAAGTCCAAAAAATTTTTAAAAAAAATTTTACAGTGCTGAACCGAAGCATTTAAAATATATTGTCAACTACTGCAGATCGAACTTTCGACATTTTAGGCACTGGACTCACACTATTCCAGCCTACAACCCATTGTAGTTCGAGAGTATTAAAAAACACAATATATTGTGATTTTTTGACACTTTATAACGGTGCGAGCCCAGTACCAATTCATGGAATTAGAGGTAAAATACAAAACCTAACAAAGTAGTACTATTCAGGATTATTTAAACATTGAGAAGATTCCCTTAGATTTTTTTTTTTTTAAATCAAACTGATTTTCAATGTCTAAGATAACCTGGTGCATGTCATTAACGATTTTATTCTTTTCAACAGATCCTGCCTTATATTTTTTCACGTAACTTAATACTTTATCAACTCCTGCCAGCATCTTCTTCAAGGGCTCTTCTCCTAAGATTTTACCTACAGAGAAAATAAAATTAGAACAATATTCATTAAATCCTGCGATTAGAAAATGCCGGCCTTCATCTGAGTTCTCCATGCCTTTCATGGCCTCAATAACAGACTCTGTGTTGATATCTGATTCATTGTCTGGATGATAATTTTCAAAAATAGCTTTATACTCGGAATCAAGACCAGATACACACTCATGAAACAACTCAGTGGTGCGTTGGATGCCCAGTTCGTCAACAACATTTTTTCGCATGGATTGTAAGATATCATTATAAACAGTTAGAATTGCAGAATAATCATTTTGCTCACCAGGTTCATCCTCAAGCTGAGATTCCTCCTTTTCCTCGATCAAACCATAGGAGATAACTGAATAAAGAATCTTATATACGGCAAATTCATCATAACCACTTTCCGTAATTATCTGGCGAACTGTCCGGATGCCGTCAATCAGCGAAAGAACCCTCCATTCATTGGCGTTGAGCTTAAATTCTTCTTTACTGTCCACCTTGCCTGAAATTTTAAACACAAGCTTGTCGCTGTATATCACCTCATTCAAGACAGACATTTCATCCATGCGCCTTGATGCTTCCAATATCAGCTTCATGGGGTTAAGCTGGGTTACCACCATACCCTGGAGATTGAGCTTGGCATCCTTATATTCAAATTTTCCCTTTTTCCAAAAAAGAAGGTTGTATAAAATTTCCTCAACCTGTTTTGTATTGTATTTTTTTAAGGTATTTAAAGAAATATACCCCTTATCAACCAGTATTTTTCCAAGAGACATTTTTTTTTCCCTGGCAAGGGCAAGACACTTTTGAAGCTGTTTGGCAGATATAATACCATCACTTCTCATTAAAAATCCAAGCCTTGCCTCTTTCAGGGATGCGGATGCATGGACAATTGTTCCCTGTTCAAAAAAAACCCTGCTTTCCCTGTCTCCGCTTGTTACCCTTAGAAAACCTGTCTTTTGATCATTGCATAGGAGTTGAAAAATGCTTGCCAGATTTAATCCTTCAAAATCACCCTGAAGATTCATATCATACACCCATATTGACAGTTATCCGTGAAAAAATATTACCTCATCTGCCACTCATTTATTTTTTTTATTTTACATCATGCCACACTCTTGGAAATTTTAAAACAAGATTATCATCTCTATCTGTAATAAAATCAGGACTTGTTATTCTAAAGACAATCATAAATATTGACACTGCAAAAGCTCAATGTTAATAAATAATATGGAAATGCTTTTAATTGAGAGTTTATTTAACCTTTAAAAAATTTTGTCTATCATGTTTAACAAATAATCAAGGAGCGCTTTATGATTGGTGGAATAGGAATGCCTGAACTGATAATTATACTTGTCATTATTCTTATAATATTTGGTGCCGGAAAACTTCCGGAAATCGGTTCCGGTATCGGCAAGGGAATAAAGAACTTCAAAAAAGCCACAAAAGAAGTTGAGCAAGATGACAAGAATCCTGAAAAAATCGAAGAGGATATTAAATCATAAACCCTTGCATCAGCGAGCTGAATATATGGGGCATTACCAATAAAAAAACCTTAGAATACTGTAAAAAGAATTTTAGCCAAACAGCATGCTTATAAGCATTATTCTCCCTGCCTCCTTTGACATTTGAAAAGCAGCCGCTCCCATTGATTGTGTGGCTGCACCTTCCAATGGTCATTCATATGCATTATTTATGCGTATTCCATTCATCTAAATTTTCATTTTTTTCTTAGTTAATAATGGACAGAACATTGCTTCTGGAACACAAATATACAATATTGTATGGTGCATACCGACGAAAGACACAATATGGTATTTTTTTATTTTGTATATAATAACAACACCATCGGTATATCAAGGTAAATGCTCTTATAACGAATATGGTATGTTTTTTGCTGTTAATATTGTTTGTAAATAAAAAGAGACATCCCTGTGGTTCCCAACCCAAACCTTTTATGTTCAGGAAGATAGTGTATGGTCAAGCACAATGAAGCCAATCAATTAATCCGAGAAAAAGACCGCCTTATTAAACTTTTTCTCACAAACAAGGCCCCTGATTTTCTTGAATCTTTTTCAAGAATAGTGGACGAATATTTCCATACTCTTCTTGCAAAAAGCTCTGCTGCTCGTAAAACGAGTGTCAGCGGTAACCCGGTTGCCCTTGTAGCTCTTGGAGGCTATGGACGGCAGGAGCAGTGTATTCATTCAGATGTGGATCTGCTTATTTTGTTTGAAAAAAAGATACCCCCTGATGCTGAAGAGCTTGTAAAGGAACTTCTTTATCCGCTTTGGGATGCACGCCTTGAAACAGGTTATGCCGTCAGAACCGTCAAAGAGTGTTTAAAAATGGCATGGGACCGGTTTGATATTTTAACAACAATGCTGGATGCCAGATTTATTTGCGGCGGATCCCATATTTACTCCATGCTCATGGAAAATTTCCGGAAAAAACTTTTCAGAAAATATGTTCAGACCAGCCTTACCCGTCTCATAGATCAAGGCATAAAAAGACACAATGACTTTGGAGACTCAAGCTACCTGTTAGAACCCAATCTTAAATCAGGTCACGGCGGGCTAAGGGATTACCATTCCATTTTATGGTACGCAAGAATCAAAGGGGACATCAGATCGAGAAAAGACCTGGAACGATACGGCTTTCTATCCCATGAAGAATATGAAGCACTTGAAGATGCGCTGAACTTTATATGGAATATCCGAAACAGGCTTCATTATATAACAGGGAGAAAATGCGATCAACTTCATTTTGAATACCAGATCGAAGTGGCAAAGCTCCTTGGTTTTAAAAAAGATAAAGGGCATCGGGCCGTGGAAAGCTTTATGGGGGAACTTCATGCCAAGATGGATTTTCTTAAACAGATCAACCAGATGATAACTGAAAATATCCTTCTGTCAAAAAAGGCAAGGCGCTTCACCAGTCTACGCAAATCCACCAGATATAATGGTATTGTCATACGGGCAAGGCATCTTGAGTTTGAATCTTTGGAAATCGTTCCCCAGCAGCCGGATCTATTATTTAAAATATTTGTGGAAAGCGGAAGGCTTCAAAAACCCCTATCCATTGAGGCGAGGCGTGTAGTTGGGGAATTTTCATATCTTGTGGATGATAAATTCAGAAGAAATCCCTTACATGTTAAATTGTTTGAAAAAATTATGTCCACATCTTTATGGGAGTTTAATGTTCTTAACACGATGCTTTCAACGGGGCTGCTTAACGCTTATATTCCTGAGTTTTCTGCCATATTGAATAAGATTCAATATAATCAGTATCATCTTTTTCCTGTGGATAAGCACTCCATTCGATGCGTTCAGGTTATTAACAGCTTTAAGCAAAAAAAGAAAAACAATGAAAATTCTTTTTACTCTGCTGTATATAGAGAGGTGAGAAATAAGAAAATCCTGCTCTTGGCAGCTCTTTTCCATGACATCGGAAAAGGAGATCCTGCAATGGAGCATTCTGAAAAAGGTGCTAAAATTACCCGTAAAATACTTACCCGTGCAGGCTATCAGGAATCTGAAATAAACGATGCCTGTTTTCTTGTAAAAAACCACCTTTTTCTTGCAAAAACGGCAACAAGGAGGGATATAAGCTCCGAGGAAACTTCTGTTTTTTGTGCCAGCCTTATTAAAAAAGTGAGTATGCTGAGGATGTTGTATCTTCTTACTGTTGCAGATTCCATGGCAACGGGTCCAAAGGCCTGGAATGATTGGATAGAAATCCTGTTCAGGGACCTTTTCATTAAAACCATGGGAATACTGAAGGGGGGGGAACTGGCAACTAAGAAAGCATCCCAGATCATTGAAAATAAAAAAAATGAAGTATTTGATCTCTGTCCTGTTGAAACAATGGATAAAAATTCTTTGACAAATCAGATAGATGTCATGACCCATAGATATCTTTTATATGTCCCTGCTGTTGATATCGTTGAACATCTTCTTCTTTACAAAAATTTAGGGAAAAATGATTTTATATGGAAAGTAGACGCTGATAAAGAATACAACATAAGAACCATTACCATACTCAGCCGCGAAATTCCCGGATTTTACTCTAAACTTGCCGGTGTTTTTTTTCTGAACGGTTTGAATATTATCGCCTCCAACGCGTATTTACTGGATAGCAATAAAGCCCTTGGAGTTTTCAAGGTTATATCTCCTAAGGATAAGATTTTTGAAAATGAAAAATGGGAAAAAGCAAAAAAAGAGTTGCACAAAGCTATCATGGATGATAATTTTTTAGACCGCCTTCACGAAAGACTGCCAAAAAAAATAACCTGCCAATCAGGACAGATTCCCAGATCCAACAGAATTAATATTGACAATAAAACCTCCAATTTTTTTACAATAATCGAGGTCTTCACCTATGATTTCCCAGGACTTTTATTTGGCATTACCAATACTCTTTACAGGCTTGGGGTTGATGTAAGCGTGGCAATGGTTGCCACTAAAATTGACCAGGTTGTTGATGTCTTCTATGTAAAATCCATTGAAAATAGAAAAATTGATGATCCTCAAAAAGAGGAAGAAATAAAAGATGCAATATTAAAAACACTGCCTGAAATAATATAAACCCCGTAAAAGGAGAATTTTATGAAAAAAATAGAAGCTGTGATAAAACCCTTTAAATTAGATGATGTAAAAGAGGCTTTAAATGAAATCGGCATTCATGGAATGACCATTACCGAAGTAAAAGGATATGGTAGACAAAAGGGACATAAAGAGATCTACCGGGGAGCTGAATATGTGGTGGATTTTGTGCCAAAGATTAAGATTGAAATAATTGTGGATAAATCAAGAACAGATGATGTCATCACCACCATATGCAATACCGCCAATACCGGAAAAATCGGGGACGGTAAAATATTTGTACTGCCGGTGGATCAGGTGATACGGGTAAGAACAGGTGAGAAAGGAACTGATGCTTTATAGTTTTTTTAATCGCCGGCTTTTTGTTAACTAATAACTGAAAATGATGAAAAATAGCTTTGTTAATCCATTATAGTAAATTTATTATAATAAATTTTTACCGTTTGCCTTTTTTGGGGACTGATGATGCCATTTTTAATGGAATCACCCTAAAAAAGTGTCAATTACTTTTTATGGATTATGAAGTATGTCTAAAAAACTATAATTAAATAAGGATAATCATCAATGACACCAGCCGAAATTATTAAAAAAATCAAAGACGAAAACATCAGGGTCATCGACATCAGATACATGGATTTTCCAGGTACCTGGCAGCATTTTACCGTACCGGCATGCGAGTTTAAAGAAGAATCCTTTGAAGATGGCTTTGGATTTGACGGTTCAAGCATGAGGGCATGGCAAAATATAGATAACAGCGATATGATCGTGGTACCTGATGCTTCCACAGCTAAGATGGACCCTTTTTTTGATGTTCCCACACTGACTATTATCGGTGACATCCATGATCCCATAACCCAGGAGCCTTACAGCCGTGACCCCCGCTACATTGCCAAAAAAGTGGAAAAATATCTCAAAAGCACGGGTATAGGAGATACAATATATGTGGGGCCCGAGCCGGAATTTTTTATTTTTAACAACATAAGATACGGCTCCGAAAGGCATGCCGCCTTTTATGAGATTGATTCTGATGAAGGAATATGGAACAGTGCCCGGGACGAGATGCCCAATACTGGATACAAAATACGCCATAAACACGGTTATTTTCCCCTGCCTCCTGCAGATAAATACCAGGACATGAGAACAGAGATGATGCTTATCTTGGAGGATCTTGGTATTGCCATGGAGTGCCAGCACCATGAGGTGGCAACCGCGGGTCAGTCAGAGATCGATCTCAGGTTTGCAAATCTTTTGAAAATGGGGGATCAGCTTGCATGGTTCAAATATGTTCTTAAAAACGTGGCGGCAAAATACGACCATACGGTAACCTTCATGCCAAAACCACTTTATGAAGACAACGGCACGGGCATGCATACCCATTTGAGTATCTGGAAAGAGGGAAAACCCCTTTTTGCCGGCAACAAGTATGCAGGAATCTCCCAGGAAGCCCTCTATGCCATAGGCGGCATCATTAAGAACTGCAAGGCCCTTTGCGCCATTACCAACCCCACCACAAATTCATACAAACGTCTTGTACCGGGATTTGAGGCGCCTATCAACCTGGCCTACTCCAGCAGAAACAGAAGTGCATCCATCAGGATTCCCATGTATTCCAGCTCTCCGGCTGCGAAACGAATTGAGTTTAGAACCCCGGATCCATCCTGCAACGGATATCTGGCGTTTTCCGCCATGACAATGGCCATGCTGGACGGCATTCAGAACAAGATTGACCCGGGTGATCCCATGGATAAAAATATTTACGATCTGCCTCCGGAAGAACTGGCTGAAATGGAATCTGCTCCAGGATCCCTTAGCGAAGCTCTTGACGCCCTTGAAAAAGATCATGAGTTCCTATTAAAAGGAGATGTTTTTACCAGGGACGCCATTGAAAAATGGATTTCATACAAGCGGGAAAACGAAGTAACTCCTGTAAACAGCCGTCCCCATCCCCATGAGTTTTATCTGTATTACGACATTTAATTAATTTTTTATCAGAAAAGTCTGGCATCCTTCATATCAACTCGAAAGTAGTTTACACTTTTCTAAAAATTTTGAGCCATGATTAAAGGATTAAATGATGAACATGATTAAAAATCAAGGGAAATCCTTTAATCAGAAAAATCATGGTTCAAAAAATGTGTAAACTGATAAATGAAAGATGCTAAAAGTCTCTATAATATCTTATTTTTAAAGGACTTTCATGTTTGGTTGTGGGCAGAACCAGGTCAAAATTCTGGTCTGCTCATGGCAGTTATAAGAAATCTGTAGGGGGCCGGCCATCGTGCCTGTCCTTTGCAAGGCCACCTACAGTTTTGATGATGCGGTCATTCCGCTTATATTCTGATGGTCTCGCCAAGCCTTGGAACAACGGCTTTAAATCCATTGTCTCCAAGGCGATCTGCAAACTTAAAAGCGCTTGTCTCCTCACCATGAACCACAGCTATCTTCTTAATCTTGAGATTTGACCTTTTCAGGAAAGCCAGCATTTCATCCCGGTCCGCATGGGCACTGAATCCACCCATTTTTACTACCCTGGCAGCCAGGGGGTATTCTTTTCCAAGAATTTTGACAAGGGGAGGCTTTCCCTTTCTGCCCTGTTTTTCAAAGGTTTCACTCAGATCAAGAATACGGCGTCCCAGGGTATGCTGGGCCATGAATCCTACGATGAGAATAGTATTTATGGGATTATGAATTTTATACCTCAGATGGTGAAGAATACGGCCTACTTCACACATGCCTGAAGCTGAAATGACAATATGGGGCCTTTCATCCCTCATCAATTCCATTGATTCTTCAACAGAAGAAACAAATTTAACTTTTTGAAAGTCAAAAGGATTTTTTCCCTTTTCAAGAAAGGTTTTATGGGTTTCCCGGTCATATAACTCAGGATGTTCTCCAAAAACGGTTGTAAGGGATGATGCCAGAGGGCTGTCCACATATACCGGCATCAAAGGTACATCCTTTTTATCAAAGAGTTCATGAATGACGTAAAGGAGTTCCTGGGAACGTCCCAGGGCAAAGGATGGAATAACAACGCTGCCGCCCTTTTCATAGGCCATGTTAAGCTCTTTTATGAGCTTTGAGCGGAGATCTCCATGGGTCTCATGAAGGCGGTCCCCATAGGTGCTTTCCATAATCAACAGATCAATATCTTGATCACCTTCCTCAAATTGGGTCGCAGGGTTTCTCAATATGGGCATATCAAAGCGTCCCAGATCCCCTGTATAGCATATTGTTTTTTTCTGTCCATTGTGGACATACTTTACGATGCTGATGGCAGAGCCTAATATATGTCCTGCTTCATAAAAGGTACAGGTCATATTTTTACCTATAGTAAACGGCTCATTATATGACATACCGTTGAAAAACTGCAAGGCAAACTGTGCGTCTTCCATGCTGTAAAGGGGTTCTATTTCATTTAAAGAATATTGCCTTGCAAGTTTGGTTACAACCTCTCTGTTTACTTTATTATTGCCGGACTTGAGTATTTTACGGATTCGATCAGACTCCCGTTTTGAAATTTTTTCCCCTTCCGATGTTCTTCCCTGGTGTGTCAATAAATGCCTGGCATTCTTATAATTAAGGTATTCAGCGTCTGATTCCTGTATATGTGCGGAATCCGTAAGCAGAAATTTACATACATCTACCGTAGCACGGGTAGCCATTACATGGCCTTTGAAATTTTTTTTAACAAGTAGAGGAATTCTGCCGGAATGGTCTATATGGGCATGGGAAAGAACAACATTCGTTAATATCCCGGGATCAATGGGCATAACACGGTTCTTTTCCGCAGATTCCTTGCGCCTGCCCTGGAATAATCCACAATCCAGAAGCACACGATCGAAATCGGTACTGACCATATGCATGGAACCTGTTACTTCCCTTACCGCGCCGTAAGATGTTATGTACATGAATATCTCCTTTTAAAAATGCTGCCTGTCTAACATAATTCAGTTTCAATAGAACCCAGCAGATTTGTTTCCTTTTTCTAAAACTCCATGAATGTCATATCCTGAGATAAAAAAGAATGCAAGGCACAATACCCAAATTTACCGCCTATTCTTTTCTTGGGCTTACGCCTTTCAGTCGATGGTTCTAAAACATACCCGCTCAAATCCCAGAGCAGCCACCACGAATTTCTTCAATCGTAAATTGCCGTATTTCCGGTTAAGCTGTTTTCCATAGCAGATCACCTGATTTTCGCCTTCATCAAGGGCATTTTTAATCTGGGGCAAGGAGTAGAGCTCCTCTTTTGGCAGTTGGTTTGCATCTTCCCCCGTCACACCCGCATCCTTTAACGTGACAAACTTGAACTCGATCAGAACATCAAACACTTTTCCATAGCGTTTGTCAGGCCTGATGATCATTGTAAGGTCGGCGTACCTGCGGTTAATCTCTGTTTCAGAATCCATTATAAAAATAATGTCATTGTAAAGCAGCGTCAAAAATGCGGTTTTAAGAGTCAGTTCATTTGCCCATCTGTAATCACGATTTTTAAAAACCGTAAAATATCGTTGTTCCACAAAATCACACAGGGGTTTTATGTCGCCTTTTTGGTAAACTTTTTCAGCGGCAAGCTTTCCATTGTCCCTTGTTTGCGGTTCAGGAAGCAGCATCTTTTGAACCCGCTCTACATAAAGACTCTGGGTAACCAGATTCGGCACTTTAAACTTTAGCTTTAAGTCATCTGTTTCGCCTGCCAGGGTCAATACTCCAAAATAATATAAAAATGACGCAAGAAAGCTGTTATCCTTTGATCTGTCATCGATCATTTCTTTTATGCCGAAACGGTCTGAAATATCCTCCACCATTACATGGTGATCCTTCTGCATCATGGAAAGGAGGATATCTTGGCCCATGGGAATTTGAGCAATGTATTCAAGTTTGGATTCATCCACGGCAAGGTTGGAATCCAGCATTTTTCTGGGATAAGTACACATTTCCTGAAACTGCTCAAAAAAATACAGGCACAGGGTGGGGTTATAGATATATTCATCCAGGCCCAGGGCAAAACAATACCCATTGTAATATGTTTTCATCAAATCAAGGGTTTCATCTGTCTTTTCTGCACTCATATCACATGAGGTTACTATTTTTTTAATAACATCAAGCACTTCGCTTTGGCTGAAACCGCAAAGATCGTTGAGCTTTTTATGAAAATAGGTATTTTTTGCAATGTTATATCCGCTTGTAATATCACTTAGAACAACGGGAGATACGCCGGTTATGAACACCCGGTCAAACATGGAACCGGATGTGGAAGACTTTACTGCCTTGAAAAGTGTCCTTAAAACCCCTTCATCATGCACCAGGGCATCATACCTATGTTTTTCTTTTTGAACTCCCATCATGATGGTATTGGCGAAATTATCGTACTCATCTATGAGAAGATAGATCGAGTATGGTGTCATGCGCACGGAGCTGAGAAGAGAATTTATTGAATTAATACAATTATCCCGGTCAACCTCTACTTCGGGCAGATCATAATCCCGATAGTATAATAAAAAACCTTTTATGCAAAAATTAATATGATCAAAAAGAGCCTGTTTGATCTCTCTTACAGTTCCCGTTGTATCAATACATGAAAAATCCCATCTTAAAATATAGTAGGAGTTCCGCAGTTCCGTCGGATTTTTTCCGATGGCAAGAGAGCCGAACATTTCCTTAAATTCATCCTTTTTTGCCACATCATAATAATTTTCCAGCATGGACAGAACAAGGCTTTTTCCGAAACGCCTGGGACGGATGAAAAGCTGTGATTTTGAGTTCTCAAGTAATGGAATTTTATCTGTTCTGTCACAATAAAAATATCCTTGGGTTGCAATGGCTTTAAAATCAGATATGCCGTAGGGAAATTTCATCATGAGTTAATGCCTCCTGTTCATTGTTGCCTTTTTTGAACTGGTTTTTAGAATACAGGGTATCATTCATGATATACTCATCCGTAGTAACTTGCAATATAATAGACAAAGTGCAGTCGCTGTTTTGCAGCCTCTCCTGTCACACCCGCATCCTTTAACGTGACAAACTTGAACTCGATCAGAACATCAAAGACTTTTCCATAGCGTTTCCGTTATAATCTGTATTTTGGCCTTCATAACAAGCAAGTGTCCCGATTGTAGGAACAATGATGAGGAGTTTACTCTCCCGAAAGTTGAGTAGATAGTTTAAAAGATAACTTTGAAAATCAAAGTTATCGTTGAAAATCAAAAATAAAAATGATACTTTGACCACCATGCTTTTATGCAGGCATAGCACTGTCCTTTTACGGAGGCAAAAATGGAAACTGAGGTATTAATTATCGGCGGAGGGGTAACCGGTACCGGCCTTGCCAGGGATCTTGCCCTAAGGGGGATCAGCTCTATCTTAGTGGAAAAAAGCGATATTAATGCAGGGGCATCAGGTGGAAACCACGGCCTGCTTCACAGCGGTGCCAGATATGTCTTAAACGATATTGAAAGCGCTGTTGAGTGCATGCGGGAAAATAAAATATTAAAAAAAATAGTTCCCCAGTGTATTGATCCCTGCGGCGGATTGTTTGTTGCCGTAAAGGGCGATGATGAGAAATATATATCAGATTTTCCAGGATTGTGTGAAAAAAGCGGACTGTACTGCAAAGCTCTGTCCCCTGAAGAAGCATGTGAGCGGGAACCGGCACTGTCAAAGGATACCATTGCTGCCTTTGAGGTAGAAGATGGTGCCATTGATCCATTTATGCTGTCCCTTGAAAACATTGCCCATGCAAAAAACCTTGGCTCGGAGTTGATGTGCCATACAAAGGCTGTAAAGTTTGAGATGGCATCAAACACCATTAAAAGGGTTCTTTTAAACAACACACGAACCGGGCAGGATTTTTTTATTGAACCTCAAATCGTCGTTAATGCTTCTGGTGCCTGGGCAGGCCAGGTGGCTGCACTTGCAGGTGGCGGCCTAAATATCTTATGCTCCATGGGCACCCTTCTTGTCACCCAGTCCAGGATTACCGACGGGGTTATCAATCGTCTCCGCCCTCCTTCCGATGCTGATATTCTTGTGCCTGGGGGCACTGTATCCATACTTGGAACAACTTCCGTGCGCGTGGATGACCCGGATCATATAAGGCCTACGGTGGGGGAAACAGACCTTATTGTATGCCAGGCCGCCCAGATGATTCCATCCCTTGAGACAACTCGATATATCAGGGCATACTCCGGTGTGAGACCCCTGGTGGACACGGAAGGAGATGATGATAGAAATGCCACTCGAAATTTTTTTCTTTCATCCCATGAAGAAACAGGACTTGAGAATTTTATCACAATCACCGGCGGCAAACTTACAACCTACCGTCTCATGGCCGAGAAAACAGCGGATATAGTCTGCAAAAAGCTTGGAAACAAAGAGCCATGTACCACCCGGTCGGTTCCCCTTCCATCCACCATGGAGGGGAAATGGACAGAACCTGGAGTGGCACCGAGAAGATGGCTGCAAAAGGGAGCCTTTATAAAGGATAAAATCCTGTGTGAGTGTGAAATGATATCTGAAAAAACCATAGATGATATTGCCAGTGAATTAAAAAAAAACAAGGAGATTCCTGATCTTTTGAACATAGGCAAAAGGAGCCGCCTTGGCAAGGGCCCATGCCAGGGAGCGTTCTGCAGCATCAGGGTACTGGCCCACATGTACGATAAAGAAGAAATTAAGACAAATCACGGCATCCGTGATATAAAAGCTTTTTTAAATGAGCGATGGAAGGGCCAAAGCCCTATTTTCTGGGGAGAACAATTGATTCAGGCTGAGCTGACCGAAGCCGTGCACTGCGGTTTTTTTGATCTTGAACTTACACCATGACAATTCCACCATGTTTTGGCATCTTTCATATTACCTTAAAAGTAGTTGACACTTTTTTCAGAGGATTTTCTAAAATCAAGAGATGTTTTGAAAAACTGTCAGCAGAGGAATGAACCATGCCCATATTTTTTATGAATATCCAGTGAGGTTACAACACATGACCCGGGAAAAGCCCTATTCAATCAAAACAGAGCTTACCATCATAGGCACAGGCATGACGGGTCTTGCATCTGCATTATTTGCATCCAATCGCGGGATATCAACAATATTGACCGGCAAAAGCAGCTCCATACATTTTGCCACGGGCCTGATGGATCTCATGGGAGTTCATCCTGCCGGCGTAGACTGGGAAGATCCTTGGGCAGCCATGGATCAGCTTAGAAATGATATTCCATCCCATCCCTATGCTTTAATCAGCAATGGTAGTATAAGCTCTGCCCTTAAGGAAATATACTCTTTTTTAAACAATGAAGGGCTTAAATACGACCGTGCAGCCTTCAGAAATGTAAATGTAATTACATCCTTAGGCACCATCAAAAAAAGCTATATGATTCCAAAATCCATGTGGAACGGGGTAATTGCCCTGGAAAAAAAGGCTCCCACCCTTCTTATGGATTTTACTGGTCTGAAAATTTACAGTGCCCGGCAGATAAAAGAAACCCTTTCCCAAAGCTGGCCTGGACTTGACAGCCGAACTGTTGATTTTCCCGGCATGGACCATCTTGAAGAGGTCTTTCCAGAGCATATCGCAAGGGAACTTGATCTGCCTGAGACCCGTTTAAAGCTTGCATCCATCATAAAGCCCATAATTAAAAACCATCAGTACATCGGCTTTCCAGCCCTTTTAGGCATGTACAGGGCAGATGAAGCCATAACACAATTCAGCAGCCTCCTTGGGATTCCGGTATTTGAAATAGCAACTCCCCCTGTTTCCGTGCCGGGTATCAGGCTCCAGGAGACCTTTTTAAAGGGACTTGAGAAAAATCAGAACTTGCATTCTTTGACAGAAATGATAAAAGCTGTGGAGACTCTGCCCAATGGACATTTCAGACTTGCTGCCGGTGAGGGAAGGGCAGGGCACATAATAGAGACAAAGGGGATCATACTTGCAACCGGGCGCTTTATGGGAAAGGGACTCATATCAAGCCGGACAGGTATCAGGGAAGCCTTGTTTAATATCCCTGTGACCCAGCCGGAAAAAAGAAGTATGTGGCACATGGGTGATCTTTTTCATCAAGCCGGCCACCCTGTAAATGGAGCCGGTATAGAAGTGGATGCCATGTTCAGGCCCTTGAGCGGACCATTAAAACCCCTTTCAAAAAATCTTTTTGCAGCAGGTTCCATATTGGCCCACAGCGACTGGGCACGTATGAAATGCGGATCAGGTGTTGCTGTTGCAACAGCTTATGGTGCAATAGAGGCATTTTGCAAAACTATAAAGGTATAACCGATTGAATTTTAAACGATTTTTTAGTAAATTTGTACCAGGATTCTTAAAAAGACAAACCAAATCAGAAAGAAAGGATGACCACTCCGGGAATTTTGAAAACCAGGAAATTCATTCATTACCGCCTGATGCTCCCATAGGGACATCTGATACGCGTATCACCAGGCAGCCTTCTCAGGCACTGCCTTCGGAAAAGATACGGACGGATAAGAAACCCCGGCAAAGGAAAAAACCAAGATGGAGCATTGAAAGTTTTGATGTAGCTCCAAAGGAGGGATTTACCCGTTTCCATGACCTTAAACTTCCCTTGAGCGTTATGCACGCGGTTGCGGATCTTGAGTTTGAGTATTGCATGCCGGTGCAGGCCGAGGTGCTCCCCTTTACCTTGGAAGGCAGGGATGCAACGGCAAAGGCCCAGACAGGAACCGGAAAAAGCGCGGCTTTTCTCATTACCATCATTACAAGGCTCCTTCGTGCTCCCATACGGGGAAAAAGGGCAAAAGGTACTCCCAGGGCCCTTATCTTAGCTCCTACCAGGGAGCTTGTCCTGCAGATAGAAAAAGATGCCAAAGCCCTGAGCCGCTATACTCCTTTAAATATTCTTTCGGTTTTCGGGGGAATGGCATACAAACAGCAGTATGATTTTCTGGAACGAAGACATGTGGATATAATGGCTGCAACTCCTGGGCGCCTCATTGATTTTATGGAAAAAAAGGCTGCCAGGCTTAACAAGGTGGAAATCCTGATCATTGATGAAGCTGACCGCATGCTGGATATGGGGTTTATGCCGGATATCCGCAGGATCATCTATGCAACACCCCATAAAGACAGAAGACAGACCATGTTTTTCAGTGCGACCCTCTCTCCGGAGATACTCAGGCTTGCCTCCCAATGGACAAGGGATGCCAAAGAGATAGAAATCGATCCTGACCATGCAGCATCGGAAAATATCAACCAGAAAGTCTTTATAGTTACCGAGGATCAAAAGATTATTCTTTTATACAATCTCATAGCAGGAGAAAACCTTGAGAGGGTCATTGTCTTTGTCAACCGGCGTGACTCCACCCGCCGCCTTGAAAGAAAACTCAGGCAATATGGACTTGAAGGCGGAATACTCTCAGGAGAGGTCTCCCAGTCCCAGCGGGTTAAAACCCTGAATAATTTCAAGAATGGGAAAATCAAAGTCCTTGTTGCAACCGATGTAGCCGCAAGGGGGCTTCATATTGAAGGCGTCAGCCACGTCATAAACTATGATCTTCCAGATGATCCGGAGCATTATGTCCACAGAATAGGGCGCACCGGAAGAGCCGGCGCAGAGGGTATTTCCGTCAGTTTTGCCGATGAGATGAGTTCTTTTTATATTCCAGGCATAGAAGAGGTGCTTGGGGAAAAACTTGTCTGTGAATATCCCGATGATGATATGTTAAAACCTCTTCCAAGGCCCCTTAAAATTCAGGATACCCAGAAAAACAAACCCAAAAAACGCCGCCCTCCAAGGAAAAAATATCACCAGCGGCACCGGCGAAGTTCTTCCGGTTCTGCCAGGCAGGCTTAAATGGAGGGCATAATATGAATTTTTCAGACAATGAGTTTTTTCCGGTATTGACACATTCTGTCAGTTCTGTATAACTGCCATGGGCAGCCAAGGGTTTTGACCCGGTTCTGCCCACAACGAACCATGAAAGTCATCCGCCGTTTACGGAGACTTTCATATAAACCGGCATGGCCGGAGCATAGTTATTGCTGCCGGCCACAACGAAGATTGAAAGTCTTTTGAAAAACAACCTGTTACGGAGACTTTCATATAAAAACAACATGAGCAATGTGCTCACAAAATCAAAAATTCTGATTAAATATGCTAAATAATCTTACACAAGGAGTCATATATAATGTTTGGTTTGGGAATGCCTGAAATTCTCCTGATATTAGCCATAGCCCTTATGGTCATTGGGCCAAAGAAATTGCCTGATCTGGCAAAGACCCTTGGACGGGCAATGGGTGAATTCAAAAAAGCTGCCCAGGATTTTAAACACAGTATTGATATGGAAAACACTGTACGAGAATTTGAAAAACCTGTAAAAAGCGTAAAAGACGACCTTAAAGAAGCCGTGGGCAGCGCTGAAAAAACATCAGAAAAACCCGGGGCTGACACCGGAGATGACCCGTCTTCCCCATCCCCGGTGGAAACACAAAAATCAGACATCCCTGAAGATAAGCTTAATGCAAAAAGTGAAACAATAAGTGAAGGGCTGAAAAAAGATGGAGCCTGACATGACCATAGAAGATGAAAAATCACCCTTTACAGAGCACCTCACTGAGCTGAGAGACAGGCTTGTCCGGAGCTTTATAGCCGTAGGATTAGGTTTTCTGGTCTGTTATTTTTTCAAGGAAAAATTATTTGCAATCTTGATGAAGCCTCTTATAACTGCCATGGGAGAAGGACACAAGATGATCTTCACTGGCCTTCCAGAGGCTTTTTTCACCTATCTGAAGATTGCCCTTCTGGGGGGTATTATCCTGGCTGTTCCCGTTCTCTTTTATGAGTTCTGGATGTTTATATCCCCTGGATTGTACCGCAAGGAAAAAACATTTTTAGTGCCGGTGGTGATGCTCTCAATTTTATTTTTCATCATTGGTTCAAGTTTTGGCTATTTCATTGTTTTCCCCTATGGGTTTCAATTCTTTCTTGGCTTTTCCTCGGAAACAATCCAGGCCATGCCCTCCATGAAAGAGTATTTGGGCTTTGCCTCAAAAATGCTTCTGGCCTTTGGGTTTGTCTTTGAGCTGCCCCTGATCATTACCTTTATGGCAAGAATGGGTCTTGTGTCAGTTGCTTTTCTAACTAAAAACAGAAAATATGCGGTTCTTATCTTTTTTGCAGGAGCTGCTCTGATTACACCCCCTGATGTTGTCACCCAGGTTATGATGGCAATTCCACTCATGATTCTCTATGAAATAAGCATTGTTGGTGCCCGTATTTTTCACAGAGACCGTGTGAAGAAATCCGAGGAGGAGAATGGAGAGATAGAAGAATGAACCATAAGTATGGGGCTTGTTACACCATTTCTATAACATACATGACGGCTTGCCGCCACAATCTAAAAAAATGAAAGCTTTTTTAAAAGAACAGTATTTTACATATACTTTTAGGTTATTGGCACTGGGCTTGCACTATTCCAGCATACGACCCATTGTGTTTCGAGACCATTGAAAATATACAATATGTTGTGGTTTTTTGACACTTTGAAACGGTGTAGGCCCAGTGTCAGGTTATTTCCAGATAATGTTTTACCAAATATATTATATTGGCTTAATGTTTGTTTACAGAATGACCCACATATGAATCCTGGTGTATTATTTCTGTTCTGGAAATCGCCTTATGTAAAATTTAAAAATGTGATTTAATCAGGCAGCAATGGGTTGCCTGAAGTGGATAAGGAAAAGTATTTATTTTAACTTTAAAAAGGAGTGTATGGAAATGATGAGTAAAAAAGTTGTAACGCTTTTGGTAGCAGCAGGTGTTGCCCTGTTTTTTGCTTCCACCGGTATCTATGCTGGTACAAACCCTGCCGATACCTTTAAAATGGAGACAAAAGAGTACAAAGAACACACAAAGGGCCTGGTGGAGTTCACGCATAAGGATCACATTGAAAAACATAAAATCGCCTGCGGTGAATGCCATCATGATGACAAGGGCAAACCCCTTGATCTGAAAATGGGCGATGATGTTCAAAAATGTATTGTCTGCCACAAGGAAACCGAAACTGTAAAGGGTGAAAAGATATCTAAAAAAGATAAGATTAAAAAATATCAAAAAGAAGCCCTTCATGCCAACTGCAAGGACTGTCATAAGGCCTACAACATTAAGAATGGCGATCCAAAGGGCAAATCACCGGCACCGACAAGCTGTAAGGACTGTCATCCTAAAAACAAATAGCTTGTTTAAGAAGAATACCACATAAAATTTCAAAAAGGCTTTTACTGGTTTCAGCGGTAAGAGCCTTTTTTTATTGCCTGACGTTTATGTGTAGATTTAAAAAGGTTACAATCAATTTTTTTCTTTTAATTGACTTGATTTTATGTTTTAAGGTGTTCTACATTGTTTTTATAAAATTAACAGGGAGGTTGTATGATTAGAATTGAAATTTCACTTTTTCTGAAAAATGTACCTGGAGAGCTTGGAAAATTGACGGCATTGCTCGGAGATGCCGGGATTAATATCGATGCGATTACTATCCAGGATGCGTCAAGTTATGTTCAAAGCCTTTTTGAGGCAAGGGGAAAATCTCTGAAAAGAATAGCATCTTCAGCGAGCTACAGTTCCATGCGCCGGGATTCATCAGAGTTTGCCCTGATCCGCATGCTTGTGGATAAAACTGATGAAGCAGTATCTTTGCTAAAGGAGAAAGAATATCTTTTCGACACCAAAGAACTTATAGCCATTGATATTGACAACTCTCCAGGAAAACTATCTGAAATCACAAGAAAGTTTGGAGAAGAGGGGATTAATATCAACTATGTGTATGGTTCCGTGTCAGACTCTGATGGTAAATGTCTTTTTGTTTTCTGTCCAGAAGATGTTGAACTTGCATCTAAAATTTTTAAATCTTTTTAGGAATTTTATCCTCTTTAACTGAGCTGAAAATAAACTTTACTCAAATTGCTTAAGGCTTGGCCCTTTTACCTAAGGCTTAGCCCTTTTAAATGATCTGTGGTTTTTAACACCTGGGTATTATAATATCACTTGTGAACCGTAATTTCTCATGTCCGATACTAAATGATCTGTATTAGATTTTAGTCCAATACCATATTTGGCGTTAATTAAGAAAATTTAGGCGATTTCCAGTGCGGACCATTATGCAAACAAATATTGGGCCAAGACATTATCTGGAAATCACCTTATGACTGATGAGTAATATCAGGGTTTTCGTTTGTCTTTTAGAATATTGTTGGATATGACGATTCTCTGGATTTCAGAGGTGCCTTCGTATATGGTGAAGACCCTGGCATCCCTGTAAAAGCGTTCCACATCATAGTCCTTTGTAAACCCGTAGCCGCCGTGAAGCTGTATGGCCCTTGCCGTGACCTGGTTCACCATTTCAGATGCAAACAGCTTGGCCATGGATGCCTGGGTGGTGTATTTTTCACCCCGGTCCTTCATGCCCGCTGCAGAGAGAACAAGCTGACGTGCCGCCTCGATCTGGGTTGCCATGTCTGCAATCTGCCAGCGGATGCCCTGATGTTTGGTGATGGGTACTCCAAACTGCTTTCTGTTTTTTCCGTATTTGATGGACGCGTCCAGTGCTGCCTGGGCAACTCCCAGGGACTGGGCAGCAATGCCGATGCGTCCCCCATCCAGGCCGGACATGGCGATTTTAAATCCATCACCCTCTTTTCCCAGGATACAGGAGGCCGGAACCCGGCAGTTTTCAAATATCAGATCCGTGGTATCCGATGCCCTAAGCCCCATTTTATCTTCCATATGACCCACAATCAGTCCTGGGGTATCTTTTGAGACAAGAAACGCGCTTATACCCTTGTGCTTTGCAGCCTCATCTGTCTTTGCCGTCACAATAACAGCACTGGAATGCTTTCCTGATGTAATAAAGCGTTTGGTGCCGTTTATCACATATTCGTCCCCTTCGCGTATCGCCGTCGTACTCTGGCTGACCGGGTCGGAGCCGGCATCTGGTTCCGTCAATGCAAAGGCACCGATTATTTCACCGGAGGCAAGGGGAACCAGGAATTCCTGCTTCTGTTCCTCCGTTCCGTATTTCAGGATGGTTTCACATACAATGGAATTCTGAACAGACATGACAACAGATGTTGAAGCACAAGAATAGGCAATTTCAGAAAGAGCCAGAACATATGAGATTGTATCGGCGCCCTCTCCTCCATATTCTGTCGGGATCATCATTCCCATAAGCCCGAGTTCTCCCATCTGTTTAAAATTTTTTGCGGGAAATTCCTTGGTCTTGTCACGCTCTGAAGCTGTGGCAGCCACAACTTTTCTGGAAAACTCCCTGACCATGCCCTGAATCATCAATTGTTCATCGGTTAGATTGAATAACATAGGATCTCCTTATTAGGGACTGTAAACGACCACAATCAGTTCAGCATCTGTATCGCCTACGTTCTTGAGATCATGCTTAATGGCTGAGTTGAAATGAAGGGAATCACCAGGTCCCAGGAGATTTATATTTTCTCCCACAGTAATCTCAACCTCTCCTTTTAACACATATGAAAACTCTTCACCCTCATGTTGAAACCCGACACCCTTATGCGCCTTATTTGCTTCAACTGTGATTCTGAAAGCTTTAAGATGCTTGTTTTCCGCACTGGGTGTAAGCGCTGTATAAGCATAGTTATCCGTTCTTTTAGTATATGCTTCTGCGCGCATCTCAGCCGCATCTTCCTGTTCTTTCAGTAAAAATCCTGAATCAATACCAAGTGCCCTTGATATCTGCAGCAGGGTGCCCACAGGCGGCCTCTGACTGCCGGACTCAATTTCTTTGATATAATCCTTGGACAGCCCGGTTTCATTGGCTAAAATATCCAATGTTATTTTTTTATTAAGTCTTATTCCCCGTATCTTTTTTCCTATGGGAACAAGTTCTTCTTTATTCTCTGCCATTCCTGCTCCTTATTTTTATGGTACTGGGTCAAACCATGGCACTGGGCTTACACTATTCCAACATACAACCCATTGTGGTTTGAGAGTATTAAAAAACACAATATATTGTTATTTTTTGACGCTTTAGAACGGTGTAAGCCCAGTGCCCAAACCATTTGATAAACATATAATGAATCATTTTAAAAAAATGCTTCCTATTATAACATCAAAACCTTTGACCCACTATAATTTTTATTATGTATAAGCTGCACAATTTTGATTGAGCGCTCAGTCATAGATAAACAGATAAAAAATGGGTTGTCAAGATATTGATAACCTGCTCTTATCCTTATCAAGGCAACCCAAGGTTAATATTTTATTTAAAAAATAGACATTAAAGGAAAGATTAAACATTTTCGATAATCCCTACTGCCCACCGTTAAAATATGCTTCACTGAAGAATTCATAAGTGATTTACGACGGTAAAAGGTATTATGCAAGGACTATTTAATAAGGGCTAAATGACCTTTTCAATCCAGTTTTCAGTATCTTGTGCTTTTCCATATTGAATGTCGGTTATAGTATTGTTGAATTTTACTGCAATGGGTCCAGGTGTGCCGTCCCCAATATTTAATATTTCATCACCAAATTTTATCTCTCCAACAGGTGAAATCACTGCCGCGGTTCCTGAACCAAATACTTCTTTTAAGGAGCCTCTTTTATGGGCTTCAATTATTTCATCCATGCTTATCCTGCGTTCAGATACATTCATATTCCATTTCTTTGCAAGAGTAATAACAGAATCTCTTGTAACACCAGGCAGAATGCTTCCGTTAAGGCTGGGGGTTACCAATTCATCATCTATAACAAAAAAAATATTCATAGCCCCTACCTCTTCAATATACTTCAACTCCACCCCATCAAGCCATAGAACCTGTGCATATCCTTGTTTTTTGGCCTTTTCCGAGGCATAGAGACTGGCTGCATAATTGCCGGGGGTTTTGTATTCACCAACGCCTCCCCTGACAGCCCTTACATGGTCCATGCATATCTGTATCTTCACAGGGCTGAATCCTTCTGCATAATAGGCTCCTACGGGGGAGAGTATTACAAAATATCTGTATGTATGGGATGCCCGTACCCCTAAGAAGGGATCCGTTGCAATAACCGTAGGTCTGATATAAAGTGAGGTGCCAGGAGCTTCAGGAATCCAGTCCTTTTCAACCTTAAGGAGTTCCGTCAGGGAGTCCATTGCAAAATCTATGTCGATTTCGGGAATACAAAGTCCTCTTGCAGATCTTTGAAGGCGCTTGAAGTTTTCCCTTGGCCTGAAAAGCTGAATGTCTCCTGTTTGGGTTTTATATGCTTTAAGTCCTTCAAAAATTGCCTGGCCATAGTGAAGGGTCATGGTTGCAGGAGATAATGATAAATCGGCAAAGGGTTCTATGCGCGGATTATGCCATCCGTTTTCAGGATCATAATCCATGTTGAGCATGTGATCTGTGAAAACAGTACCAAAACCCAGAGCCGAGTCATCGGGTCTTGTACCTTTTTCAGTTTTGTGTATTATTTTGATATTCATTTAACAGCCTCCATTGTATTACTCACATTCACTTTAATGTTGTAAAAAAAACAATTATTTTGAATATGATATTTAAAGCCTGAATTTGTCAAGGTAATTTTACTTAGACATTTTCGGAAATAAAGTTTTAAATCTATATTCTGGTGATAACTGATTGAAATTACGTTGCCGCTTTTGCCAAATTTTTTATTTCCAAAAATATCTCTTTTTACAAGGATATTTTAAGTTAGTAATCGGTTTTAAATAACTTGTCTTTTCACTTTGGGGACAGATTTTAAATCTGTCCCCGCTTTCCTACTTCATGCTGACCTGAGTATTAATCCTCAATGTTTCAGGAAGCTTATGGAGTTTAACCATCTGAAAATATTTGAGCACCATCAGGCATTTTCCTGCTTCATCCACAAGGTCGATATCAAATGTATCGGTTTCTTCATCTGATGAAGTTCTTGTTGTAATGCATAGATAATCATGATCCTTAATTCCCTGTTCATAAAACTTGAGGCTTCCGATCTTATAGGGGAGTACAAGGGAGCTGTCTGTCAGGAATTCAAACACTCCGCCGGTCTGGAACATGGCGTCCAGCATAACCACATCTGTTAAAAATGCGGGGCAGGGATCATCTGTAAAAAAGGCTGACCTGCTTTTATCAGACATTTTTGTGATAAGGGTAGTGCCGTCAAAGGATACAATATCAATGATGGTTCTAAAGAGATCATCCATAAAAAGTCTTTGCGGGTGGTAGATCATCCCGGCTAATGTTTCAGAATCCTCTATCTTTGAAAAAGGAGGAATCTTTATTTTTTCTGTACCGGTTTTTCTTTTTCCCACTACAATATCTGCCTGATAATGAAGCTTGGGAGCACCCATTGCCATTCCTGATTTGTTTATAAACTGGGATGTTATGGTGCATTGGCTTATGTGTTCACCGCTTTTTTCGTCTGTATTTTTTTCATGTTTTACAGATACCATAATATCTTTGGGTTTGTTTCTTAAGAGCTTGATGCCGTAGGGTATGGAAAAATTTCTCACATCTGTAATCTGGAATTCATCCACATCATACTGCCCGGGATTAACCGCGGCCATGGCAGCTTCGGCCATGGCTTCAACACCGGTTGCTCCAAGGAATATGGGTGTTCCTTCCATGGCATGATCAAGTAAAAATCTGTCCTTTTCAATGTTAAGATGACGTGAAAAAACAGTTTCTTTATCCGAGATGGTTTCAACTGCCGCTAAAAATGGGGCTATATCAAGGATTGAGTCCCTGTCAAAGGAGCGGTCAAGTCCGGTTATAACAACCTCGGAGGGTTTTATTGAGCGGATCTCATCCATGAAAAAATTAATACCCTCTTTAAGGGGCAAGAATTTAAGCCCCCTTTCAGTAAGAACTTTTTTAACGGTTTCCCGGGTTGCCATTCCTTTGCCGCTCCAGGCTGTCCAGTCCATGACCTTACAGTAAACATTGGGTGCTTGGGCCTGTTCCTTAAAGAGGATTTTTGCCATCATGTCATTGGCCGCCGTATAATCTGCCTGGCCCTCGTTGCCGAATTTTGCGGTTACAGAGGAGAATCCCACATGAAATCGAACCCCTTTTCCCTTTAGCGCCCGGATGACATTAGCGCATCCTTTTACCTTGGTGTTGAAAACCTTGGAAAAAGAGGAAAACTCTTTTTTATCAAAGGGCATGCTCTCTTCTATGCCTGCGGCGTGGATGACACCGTCCACATGATCGATGTTGTTAAGGGCGGCTGTGACAGCAGCTCTGTCTGCAACATCCGTTGCAATATATGCCACCTCAACGCCCTGGGATTTAAGGGCTTCGATGTTTTTGCGAGATTCCCTGATGCCCATGATGCGGGTGGTTTCATTTTTGAGAACAACGGGTTTTACCCCTTTCATGATCCCGCGCAGGGTTCTCATTATATAGGCTTCATCAACTTCGTCTTCAAGAAAATCCTCATCAATATCATCGATTGGACTCCTGGCCATGATAATCAGATTGGTACTGTACTCTTCAACCACCTTTTTTAGAATCTCAAAGGTAATGCCCCTGGCGCCTCCTGTAACAAGAAGTGTGTCTCCCTGTCTGATGAGGTTTTCTGAGTCTGCCTGCCCAGGGGAAGGTGCAGAACGCGCAATAAGCTGTTCATGGGAATCGTCAAAATGATCAACAGGCCTTTCAACGAGCTTTAGTACGAATTTTTTTCCATTGCTGTATCCGGTTTCCACCCTGGGATCCATGGATGTAATTTCACCTATGAAAAGTGAGGATATTTCATCTATGGATGCAAGGGGTGTGTCATGGGAAAAATCAACCATCTTTACCCTTGTATCGGGCATCTCCTTGGCAATGCTTTTCATCATACCTGAAATACCTGCAAAGCATGGCTCTATGCCGCCCTTTGGCTGGCCGTAGGGAAACAGAACAGAATCAAAGGATAAGGCGGCAATGAGGCTGTCTTTCTTATTTAACTGAGGGAACATTTCTTTTATCAGCAGAAAAAATGATTCAACCTGGCTTTCTCCCTTATTTTCTCCTTCTTCATTTCGGCTGAAGTAAATATCTATTGGAGCAAGGTGGATGAATCCGTCAATGGAAATGTTCTTTTCAAGAGTGATATTTTCCATGATATCTTTAATGCTTGAAATGGCCGCCTCATCGGAAGAAAGATCATATTTCATAGTAATATCACAGTATGCCGGATCATCATCAGATTCGGAAATGCCGATTACCGTTCCGTTATGTGCTTTTATTTCACGGGCAACAGCCTCTGAAAATCCGTATCCATCAATGGTCATGATAATGGTCTTATCGTTGAAACCGTATTGTTCCGTCACAGGAATATTGGTTTTTGATATAACAGGAACCAGGCGTTTTATTCCCGAAGGCGTCAGGTTTAATGTATCAGCTTCTATATTTTCAGTTAAATTTAAAGCCGGGGCAGATATCTTTTCACCAGGGGTCTGGAACGCGGATGATACGGGGCCTGCTTCCCTTTTTGTAGCACTTTTCGCAGCAGGAGTCTGTCCTTTTGGATGGCCGCCGCCTCCTGCGGGAGGAGTATCCTTGGGGCCTGCCAGCGTCGCGTCAATATAGGCGGCAAGCTTTTCAATGGTATTCAGATCCCTCAGTTTGAGATCTTCCGGGACCGGGAAGCCGAAATGACTGGCGGATTTTGCAAATATCTCCACCTGCTTTACGGTATCGATGCCCAGATCCGCCTCAAGATCCAGGTCTTCATCCAACATGTCCGTGGTGTATCCGGTCTGCTCCGCGATGATCTCCTTTACTTTATCCTTGGATGATCCTGGGGCGGGCAAAGCGCTGTCTTGGCCGGCTGTTGCTGCGTTATCGGCCTTTTCAGATTCACCAGACGGGATATTTTCAGCTTCACTATATGGAGTTTCCCCTGATTCAGGCGATCCATGGGCAGGGCCTTGCTGCGGCTCTGGAGAAGCGGCCGGCATGCTGCCGGAAATCTTTGAATCTATATAGCCCGCAAGTTTTTCAATGGTGTTCAGATCCCTGAGCTTCAGGTCTTCCGGTACGGGAAAGCCGAAATGCCCGGCTGATTTTGCAAATATTTCCACCTGTTTTACGGTGTCGATGCCCAAATCCGCCTCAAGATCCAGGTCTTCTTCCAGCATGTCCGTCGTGTATCCGGTCTGTTCCGCGATAATTTCTTTAACCTTGGCCATGGAAGTTTCCTTATGGGGTAAACTGGAATCCACATTGGAAACAGGAATACTGTCACTTGAAACAGGGATACTGCCGCTTTGAAGCTCAGGAGCCTTGTCTGCTGAAGAAACCAAGGCAGAATCGCCTTCCTTTGTGGCAGCAACAGCTTTAACTCCAGGATGGTTAATTTCAGCGGGCTTAACCATTTCAATATTTGCAGCAGGCTTAACCATCTCAATATTTGCAGGTTGCGGTTGCACAGGTTGAATCTCAAGGTTTTTCAATTCTTCACCGTGTATCACCGGTACGGCACCAGGGGTAGTGCTGTCTACAACGCACAGGGTGTTGTCGATAATCTTTAATTCAGGATTGGCGGCTCCTGAAATCTCCTGCAGCCAGCGTGTATAGGCTGGATTATTTTTAAAGCTGTTTTCCTCAATGCGCTTTATAAACAAAAAGGCAATGTGAGATCCAAATCCTGCGGCAAGATGCAGCCCGTATTCTGCATCAATGGCTTTCTTGGAGCTGAAGTTGAGTTCCCTGAAATGCTCCGGTATGTTTGTCAGGTTTGCAATGGGGGGAGCCTGGCGCTTCTGAAGGGCCTTTATCATGACAACATCTTCTATGGCGGCTCCCAGGGTATGCCCGGTAAATCCCTTTGTGTTTGATATGCAGATGTCGTTGAGGTGCCTGCTGAAGGTCGTCTTGAGGGCAGTCACTTCTGCATCGGCACTGCCGCCCCTGGCAGGCGTATAGGTTTCATGGGACATGAACAGGAGTTTTTTAGCATAATCCTCCTGCTTCATCTTATGCTGCTGCTCCACTTTTGTGATAAACTTTTTCATCTCCGATGACATGTGGGAGACATCAATGTTAAAGGTGTGAAAGGCGCTGTTGGCCATGTGGGTGCCAAGGACTTCAGCCTGTCCCCTCATTCCCCTGTCCCTGACCCTGGACTCCTTTTCCACTATGAGGCCCACAGCACCGCTGCCCAGGATGGTTCCGTTTCTTTCGGCATCAAAGGGCTTGGCAGCCTCGGATACCCGTTTTTTTACCGTGGCAGCACCCAGGGCAAGGAATCCTGATCCGATCCATTGGTTCTGGGCATGGGAGGTGGCATTTTCTCCGCCGATGATAACCATCCGCTTGCACCGGCCTACCCTGATCCAGTCCTCGGCAATTCCAATGGCCTGGGTGGTGGATGCGCAGGCACTGCTGATAAGGGTGTTGGGACCCTTGGCCCGTATGATTTGGGCAAGATGGGCAGAACCAAGGGGACAGGCATTGGTCATGAAGTTTCTGTCAAACTTGTAGGGGCCAATATCCTTTCTTTTCCTCTCCTTGATTTTGAAGAACCAGTCGGTTATCTCCTCTTTTACGCTGGTGTCCTTAATGTGCTCCATGAGGTAGAAATAGATGTTCTCAAACTCCTCATAAGGTTTCAGATAGAGCCTGTCATAGAAGTATTTTTCCATTTCATCTATAAGGGTCTCATTGCTGGGGAACAAGGATGTTATGATAACGCCGGTCTCGTCCTGCATCTCCTTTGGCAGGGCAAAACCATCGGGTATCATCCTGTCTCCGGTGGAGGATTTTTTATACTGCATCACAAGGGGAATTCCGGCATCCTTGAGGGCCTCGATACCCGCGGCAACGGCCAGGGCCATGCTTATATCGTACTGGGCCTTTATGCCGTATTCATCGGTCAGGCTGAAATATCCAAGCTGGCCTGCCAGGTGGATGACATCTTCAGTCCGGGTGATTTCAACGAACCTTGCATTGCCGTCGGGCTGTTTAAAGAGACGGGTGATGTTTTTATCCGTCATTCTGAGCTGATCTTCCAGAACAAGGGGTTCAATAAAATTGTGTCCCTCAAGGATATTGTTGAAGTTGTCCTTGTCAAAGACCCGTTTGGACTTGCCGGGCAGGCCCACGGAAACCCCGGATATAAGTATTTTATCCGTGGTAAAATTGAAACGCTCCACCGCCTCCATGGCAGCTTCCCGTTTCTGCCTGAGATATTCCTCGTACAGGAGCTTTTCCGTAATATTCAGGTTTTTTAACTTAAAGTCTTCAAAATCATCTTCCACTGTGATGGCCGGGGCAAAACTCTCATCTTTCAGGGCCATGGCAATCCGGGTCTTTTTGGGGAGAATATTTTCCTTCAAGGGCCTTGTACGGGTGAATATGCTGCTATAGGTTTTCAGGTATTCCCGGCAGGCCTCAAAGGATTCTAATTCTCCTTGCTTTATGTCCACCGTTACGATGCTTTGGTATTCGGCAATGTTGATGTTTTTTAAAAGATTTGCCAGCAGGCGGCCCGGACCGATTTCGATGAAATGGGTTCTGCCCGACTCATAAACCGATTCCACAGATCTGATAAATTCCACCGGGGAGGTAATCTGCTTTGCCAGGAGATCCTTAACCGCTCGTCTGTCCTCGGGATATGGAGTAGCTGTTACATTGGAGATGACCCGGCCGAAGGGAACCTCGTTAAAGGTAATGGTTGCAAGGTATTCCCTAAGGCTTTCGGCAGCCTCCCGGAACAGAGGGGTGTGAAATGCTCCGGAAAGATTCAGTTTTTTGAAAAGCACGTTTTTTGAGGTTAAAAATTCGCAAAAATCTTCTATGGCCCGGGCATCACCTGAGACAGCGGTCTGGTTTTCACTGTTCTTATTGGTAATATATACTCCTGAAACATTTGCGTCCCTGATAAAACCGGATGTTTCCTTTTCATTCCTGAATACCACCATTATTTTTCCAGGATATTTGTCCGCGGCCTCTTTCATGAGATCCGATCGTTTTATGATGAGTTTCATGGCATCATCAAAATTCAGCATGCCGCTGCAGAAAAGTGCTGTATATTCCCCTACGCTGTGACCGATGAAACAATCAGGGTTAAAGCCATCGGAACCAAGGCGGTCAAACAGGGCCGCAGAGGATAGAAACACGGCAGGCTGTGTGTTTTCCGTCAGGTTGAGCCTCTGATCTTCCCAGAACATGAGTTCAAGAAGCGAATAGCCACGGGCTTGGACAAATATTTCTTCTCCCCGTTTCATGGTGTTGCGGATATCCGGGTCATGGTCGAACAGAGCCTTCATCATGCCTGGACTCTGGGCTCCCTGGCCGGAAAGAAGGGCCACCATTTTGTGACGGCTGCCGTCGGGCGGAATAACAGGAGGGGTGCCCATGGATGCCTTTGCAAGACGCTTTACCTTTTCAGGCCGTGGTGAAATGGAAGCGGATTGAGTATTTTTTTCAATATGATTATTAGACTGTAACGGTTCGCGCTGTGAAGAGCTTGCCCGCAGGGGATCATGCTCCGGCACTGGTTTTGAAGCGGATGATTTTTTAATCGATGCAGCGGCAAATGGTTCTGATTGTTCTTTTAGTGCCTCCTCAGAAGCCTTTGTCGACGCCTGAATTTCTCCTGGGATTTTAAGTGCTGATTTGGATTTTTGCAGCATTGCCGGCAGAGTGCTTAAAATCATGTGGCAATGATTGCCGCCAATGCCGTTGACATTAAAGGCAAACCTCAGAGGTGCATTGTCCGGCGGAGTGATGACGGCCCCGGCTGATTTCAGGATGTTTCCAGTTCTAAGGGTTGAGTGCTGGCTGTCAAAGTTGAAGTTCGGCAGGAGCTTGCGGTTTTTGTTCATTAAAGCCAGCTTTGCCATGGCCACGGCAGGGTTGGCTGCCTTGAAGTATCCGAACTGGGGTTTTACATTACCGCAGTACATCTCGTGATCAAATGCTTTTTCCACCACCTGTTTTTCGATCATATCACCTAATATATTGGAAAACGCGAAAAGATCCAGGTGGTTGATTTCCTTTTTCCGTATGCCGGTATTAAGGTAACAGGCGTTGATAGTTGAGACAAAGGTATGCTCCGATGGGGACAACAGATGATCCGGCACGCTGGATTTTATGGCGCAGCCATTGATTTCCCCAAGTATCTCCATGCCTGATTCCTTTGCCTTCCTGTAGGTGGTCAGCACATGGATGGCAGCTCCTTCGCCCATGGAATATCCATCGGCCCTGTCATCAAAGAATCTTGCCTCACCTTCAGATAAAAGGCCCAGACGCTTGAAGGCCATGAGTACCGCAGGATATAGATTGGCATCCACCCCTCCTGCCAGAGCAAAGTCAAGCTCTTTAAAGGAAAGGCTCCGGATTGCATTATTGATGGCTATAACAGATGATGCACAGGATGCGTCAACCACATAATTGGCCCCGTTCAGCCCGAAGTGGTTGGCTATTCTTCCTGATATGATGTTGGATAATAATCCAGGTGTAGTGTCTTCGTTGTTTTCAGGGATTCTTTTTCTTATGGCCTCTACAATTGCGGCGGCAACGGGACGGGTCTTTTCTGGGGAGAGTCCCTCTGCATTTTCTATTATTTCTCCAATGAGTTCCTTTCTTACTCTGAGGATGTTTTTGGTCTGGCGCTCCCCAGGTATGGTTCCCAGTATAACACCGGTCCTGTTGCCATGGACCAGCAGATCAGCAAGTCCTGAACTCTGGATGGCTTCATCTGCGGCATCCAGCCCGAAAAGCTGCCCCCTCTCAAGGGATCGGACTATTGTGGGAGGCATCCTGTACTTGATGTTGTTGAACTTAAAGTCCCTGATGACCCCTGCTTTGACCATGGGAAGCCGAAAGATGGAATTCTTATCAAACTCTGCATAGACGCTGTTGTCAAAGCGTTCTTCAGGGATCTGGCCTAGCTGTTTCTCGCCTGATTCAAGGGCTTTCCAGAACATTTCAGTGTTGGGTGCTCCCGGCAGGCACACCCCGATACCCGCGATTACGATCCTGTCATCGTTGAAATCATAGCCTGGATCCGCAAATATTCTTCTATCAAGAGCTTTATAGTTCGGTGTTGATGCCTCTATTACCAGATGGTAGTTGATGCCTCCGAATCCATAGGAGCTGACTCCGGCTTTCCTTGTTTTACCCTCTTTTTCCTCCCATGGTTCGGGTTCAGTTATAATGTACAGGGGCGTATCTTCGATGTGATGGTTGTCGGAAAGCTTCTCAAAATTGGCATTGGGCGGTTTAATTCCCTTTTCAACGGAGAGCACAGCTTTTATAAGACCTGCGGCTCCGGCACCGCCTAAGAGGTGGCCGATCTGGGACTTGATTGAGCTGATACCGGTCTTTGATTTGTTGTACAGTTTCTTCAGGGTTTCAAGTTCTGCCTGGTCACCCATGATGGTGGAGGTTCCATGGGCTTCTATAAAACCTATGTCCTCCGGAGCCACCCTTCCCTCCATATTATCATAACAGCGCTCCAGGGCCAGTATCTGGCCGTTTACATTTGGTGCCGCGATGGCCTTACCCCTGCCGTCGGAACTGGACCCGATACCCTTTATCACGGCGTGTATCCTGTTGCCGTCCCGGATGGCGTCTTTCACGCGCTTAAGCACAAACACGCCGGAACCTTCACCCAGAATAAAGCCTCCTGCCCGCTCATCAAAGGGGAAGGAGCCTTTTTCGGAAAGGGCGCCCATCTTACAGAAACCAACAAAGGATTCTGGCGCCAGATGGGTATTGACACCTCCTATAACAACCTCGTCACAGGAACCGGACAGGAGTTCCCCCATGGCCGCATCAAGAGCGCTGAAGGAAGAGGCACAGGCTGCATCGACAATATAGTTGGTGCCCCGAATGCCGAGGTGACGGGCAATTCTCGATGCTTCAATATTAAGGAGCATGCCGTGAACAGGGTCGTAACCTACATTGGCGCCTTCCATTCCTTTTTGCAGAGCCTGGGTTAAGGTTTTTTGATCTTCCCCGTTCAACGCCTTAAAGGCATCGGTTTTCCTGACCATGGATAGAACTTCCGGAAAATGGTATTTTAGCTGGAGTTCATTGCCAAGCTCGTTGCCAAGGCATGTGGCTATAATTACCGCTGTCCTTTCAGGATCTTTTGAGCCAAATCTCATATCATCAGTTAAGTACCCGGCATCTTCCACTGCCTGGTAGGCGGTTTCCAGGAGGAGCTGCTGGCTTCGGGACAGCTTGGCTGCTTTTTTATCATCATATCCGAATTTTTCCCTATCAAAGGTATAATCATCGATAATACCGGCCAGGATGGTATAGGTTTTATCTTCGCCGTTTCTGTCTGGATCATAATAGAGCTCCCTTCTAAGCCTTGACTGGGGCATCTCCTTTATGGAGTATTTCTTGCCAAGGATGTTTTCCCATAATATTTCAGGGTTCATGGCACCCGGCAGGATACATCCCATACCGATGATGGCAATCTCATCGTGAATGGCGTTTTTTTCCGATGAAAAGACCTCTAAAAGTCCAAGGTTTCTGAAGAGCATATCCTTGGCATCAAAAAAATTTGTGTGGATGTCTTTAAGGGGCAGGGGGTGCTGGAAAAAGGCCAGGCTGTCTCCCACAAGATAGTTTCCTTTTTGTACCTGCTCTTCTTCTTTGAAATGGATGTAATATTCAGGGCCGCTGCGTTTGAAATCCGGCAAAAACCCCTTTGCTCCGATTAGGAGGGAGCCTATGTTGTTTTTTTCAAAGGAGCGTTTTCGAACCTCTAATTTTTCTCCCTTACGGATCATCTCCTTTTCCTGCTCGATCATCTTTCTTGCAAATTCCGTGGGAGCGGTTCTGGATGCAAGGCCTACGCTGTTGCCTATAACCATAGTTTCCTGCTCCTCACAGATTATCTTCTGGTATTGGGGTTTTATGCTTTTTGTTTCAACAATCTCCTCGGCAAACAGGTAGGCGCTTCCCACCTGCATGGCTATCTTTATGCCTTTTGCCGCTAAAATAGATGTCATGCCGGAGATAAAACATGATGCAAAGCAGGTTGATATACCCCCTGCAAACACAAGGGTCAGCTCGTGCAGGGTGTCATCATATTTTTTCAGCAATTTTGAAATGGCAGCATCCCACAAAACCAGGCTGGAGAGAGAGCCGATATGGCCGCCTGCCTCTTTTCCTTCAAATATGAATCTTCTGCATCCGCTTTTAATGGCATTTTCCATCATGGATATGGACGGAGTATGAAGATAGGTTTTTGTACCTGATTTTTCCAGTTCTATAACCTGAGAGGGGACGCCTCCTGCAAAGAGGGCAAAGGGAACCTTATATTTTTTTACCATTTCAAGGTGTTCGTTTACCGAAGGGTTGAATGCCTCTATACCAACGAGGCCGGCTCCAAAATTTTTAACCTCATTTGCACCTTTTTCGAGCATGGCATCTGCCAGGGATTCAGGAAGGCTGCCAACGGCAAAAAACGGAAGGGCACCGGCTTCAAGTACCTTGTTTGCAAAATCAGCATTATCACTTACATTGGCCATGGGTCCCTGGATCAGGGGCAGGGTGGTATTATGATCTCTTGCAAGGGGAGAGTCCGGTATTATCGGGTCATGCTGGTCAACCAAGTTAAGGTGAAGCCCTGTTTCTTTAAAAAACTCAGGGATGATTTGTGAAATATTCGGGGAAATTCCGGCAAAGTCTTTTGCAAACAAAGCATCTTGACCCAGAAAGAACAAGGATTGAACAGCCTGGGCATCGGCCTTGTCAATGGGAGTTATGCCATCTTTGATTTCTTTATATATTAGATCAGTAGCATTGTCCCCGTTGGACATGATAATTGCTCTCTCTTTGAGATCCTTAACAATCTTTGTGCCAAGCTTTGCAAATACCCTGAATATGCACTTGCGGTCGGTGGTGATTTCAATGGAATCACTTTCGTCCAGGGCTGCCAGGAGCTTCTTGAAGTTATCCGCCACCGGGGATTCCTCGGAAAGCCATAGCTGGCTGTCCAGTACGATGCCGCTGACACCCGCGGCAAACATGCCTGGTGCGGTATTTCTACCGATGCCGCCATGTATAAACAGGGGGATATTGCTGTTTTTCAGGTACCATTGCATGAGAATAAAGGATGAATAGTTGGAGACCCGTCCCCCGGCTTCGTTGCCTTTTAGTATCAGTGCGTGGGGATCTGCCGCCTTTATATCTTCATTGATATTTATGTCCTTGATTTCCAGGATAAGCTTTGTGTCTGAAAAGAGGCTGAAATCAAGGGTGGTACCTCCTTTAGCCATGGGCATGACGATGGTGTCAAGTTTTGCCGAAGCCAGCAGCTTCAAATCATCGATGAGGGTCTGATCCGGCCTGACAAGTCTCAAACCAAACAGGATATCTTCGCCCATAAGGGTTTTTACCCCGTCCATGATCTCTTCACGGGACATGAATTCCGTGTCAAACACAGGCAGTCCCCCGGCTTTGAAGATTTCCGTAAAAAATTGAAGGGAAAATACTTTTGTTGGATTGTAAACTATCAGGGGGAGTTTTGAATTGAGTATTCTTGTCAGCATTTTATATGTATCTCCATTTTTGTGTGTTTGTTTTTTTAGTAGATATGGAAATGGGGGCAGACATGGAATCTGTCCCTACGGGTTTCTAATAAAGATTCACGAGCAAAGATTCACAACGAACAATGAGTGTAGGGGCGGATTCCATATCCGCTCCAAATGGGATTGTGTGTCTATTAATTTTATATCAATCAATCAATCAATCAATTGTAATTGTATATCGATCAATGGGGAGGGCAGAAATAGATTCTGCCCCTACGGTCAAACCAGATTTAATAATACAAATAGTGTGCCATTAACAAAATTATTTTGATGATAACAATAATATCTTTAAATATTAAATATTTACAAAGATTGCCTTTTTTTCGTGTGTATGGTAGAAAAAAAGGCCATTATACATTGAATGGACATTTAAAGCTCATGGATTGTACATTGAAAAATGGAGGACAATGAAACCGGAAAGACTCAGTTCAGAGGAAAGATCTTTTTTCAGAACGGTGTATCACGCAGCCTTTGCCAATCCATTTGGAGATCTCAGGGAAAAGTTAGATAGAAAAATAGCAGGGCTTTTTCCATCTGTTTCCCGCAGGGAAAGCGTGGACAGATGCGTTCAGGAGGTTGATATCCGCATCAAAAGACTGGAAGAGGAGGGAAGGGGACATTTGAACGCCTTCAGGGGGCAGGATAAAACCATTATCAGGGTTGTGTTTCTGTTTGATGTATTTCATAAATTCAGGGATCGTTTTGATCAGTTGATCAATGACCAGATAAAGGCCGGTGACAATCCTGTTCATGTTGATTTTTCCGATGAAGCCGCTGCTATTCTTAAACGTCGGGGTTTTGATGAGGAAAATATTTTGCATTATTTTGCCTTTTCCTTTCAACTGCGCCGGGCATTTTTTTTTATTTCAAATTTTTTGGTAGGCTCCAGCCCCTGTATGCGGGAGCTTAAGAAAAACCTGTGGAATAATGTATTTACCCATAACATAGAGTTTTATGATAAATTTCTCTGGAATCGCATGGAGGATTTTTCCACGCTTATTCTTGGTGAAACCGGAACCGGGAAGGGCACCGCGGCCATGTCCATAGGCCGCAGCGGATTTATTCCCTTTGATAAGAAAAAAAATTGTTTTGTGGAGAGCTTTACAAAGGCATTTATACCACTTAATCTCTCCCAATATCCTGAATCCCTGCTGGAATCAGAACTTTTTGGACATAAAAAAGGAGCTTTTACCGGAGCAGTTGAGGATCATGCCGGTGTCCTGGATCGGTGCAGTCCCTATGGATCGATTTTTTTAGATGAAATAGGAGAGGTTTCTTCCCAGGTGCAGATAAAGCTGCTCCAGGTGCTTCAAGAAAGGGTGTTTAATCCTGTAGGAAGCCATGTGAAATCCAGATTCCAGGGCAGAGTAATTGCCGCTACCAATCGTTCTCTTGATGAGATTGTAAAGGGCAAAGTTTTCAGGGATGACTTTTATTACAGGTTAAGTTCTGATATTTTTGAGGTCCCGCCCCTTAGGGAGAGAATCAGCCAGGATCCGGCAGAGCTTCATGATCTTCTGTCCTTTACCGTGGAGAGGATACTGGGACATCCATCTCCTGAAATGGTAAATAAGGTTATAAGGATTATTGACAGGCACCTTGGAAAAGATTATCACTGGCCTGGAAATGTCCGTGAACTTGAGCAGTGTGTCAAGCGTGTAATTTTAAGACGCAGCTACCAGGGAGACAAGAAAGAGGTTCGGCCCTATTCCATTGAAAATGAGCTGATAAATGGAATAAAAACCGGCGCAATTAAAGCTTCAAAACTTGTTTCAGGATACTGTGCTCTATTATACAGGATTCATGGCACGTATGAGTCCGTGGCTAAAAGAACCGGCCTCGACCGGAGAACCGTAAAAAAATACATAACCGATCATGATCGGCAATAAAAGATAAGAGAAGGTACGAATGTTTAGGTTTCTTCCAGGACCCGTAAAGGGTGCTGCTTCATTTTTATTTTATCTAATAAATACCATTGTCATGTGTCTTCCCCTTCTATGGATAGCCTTGATTAAGCTGCTTATTCCCATTGCAGGGTTAAGGACTATATGTGATAGGATGTTGATTTTTATTGCAACATCCTGGATCAGCGTAAATGGTTATAACTCAGATTTGTTTAATTCCATTAAATGGGATGTGTCCGGTATGGAGAGCCTTGAGATGGACGGTTGGTATCTTGTTCTCTCCAACCATCAGTCCTGGACAGATATCCTGGTGCTCCAGAAGGTATTTAATCGTAAAATTCCATTTTTAAAATTTTTTTTAAAAAAAGAATTAATCTGGGTTCCGCTTCTTGGCCTGGCATGGTGGGCACTGGATTTTCCCTTTATGCGGCGTTACTCAAGAAAATTTCTGGAAAAGCATCCCAACCTCAAGGGAAAGGATATGGAAAGTACCAGACGGGCCTGTGAAAAATTCAAAACCCTTCCTGTTTCAGTGATGAATTTCGTGGAGGGTACCCGTTTTACAAAGGCCAAACATGATAAACAAAAGTCTCCCTATGATAATTTGCTCAAGCCCAGGGGAGGAGGTATTGGATTTGTGCTTGGTGCCATGGGGGAGAGTATCCATAAACTGGTGGATGTGACCATTGTTTATCCCCAGGGGGCCGAGAGCTTCTGGGGTTTTATATCAGGCCGGGTAAAGCATGTCATCGTTGATGTAAAGGTGATACCCGTTACCGATAAATTAAAGGGAGACTATTTTTCCGATTCTGACTTCAGGGATGAATTCTGTGAATGGCTCAATAATCTGTGGGCGCAAAAGGATCGAAAAATTTCAAGCCTGATGAAGGGTAGTTCCGCTGACCTTAGCTGTAATGATTTTCGCTGTACCTGAAGGCTCATGCTCGGGAAAACTATCCTTCGAAGGTTTGTCCCATGCCTTTATTAGTAAAGCCCCGGCAGAAGCCGGTTGTTCATAAAGGCATCTGCCTTTACAATTCCACCGTCAAGATACCGGGCGCTATTGTCCATGTGATGGTGAAGCTTTCTTTATTCCTCTATCCTGGAAACCTTTATGGAAAGCTCCTGAAGTTGGGATGCAGCAGCAGCAGATGGTGCATCTGTAAGCAGACAGGTTGCCTTCTGGGTTTTGGGGAACGCTATTACATCCCGTATGGAATCTTCCCGGCACAGCAGCATTACAAGCCTGTCAAACCCAAAGGCCAATCCTCCGTGGGGCGGAGTTATACTGATCCAACTTTGGTTTTTCTAAAAAAAACAACAAATGCTCAAAACATGACTCCAAACATATTGTTTTTTCGACACAAAGCAAATTATGTTCCAGGAAAAACCTAAATTGGAATACTATAATAACTTATCGGGGTCAGACCCCGTTATGCATGGAAGTTTGTGACTATGGGCAAGGGATGGAAATGTTATTGTCGTAATCGTATATTGCGTCACATTCTCCATCATAGTCCCAATATTTCCCAATACCGATCATTGAACCATTCGCATACAAAACTTCACTACTCAAAACTCCATTCTCATGCCATGTTTTGTAAAGCCCGTCCAGTTTACCACTTGTATAATTGCTTTCACTTTTTTTAATGCCGTTATAATACCACTCTGAAACGAATCCATCCAAATAACCGTCAAAGTTATTACCTTCACAATCTTTATTTCCATTGTCGTGCCAATATGAAAAAGGGCCATTCTCCTCACCATTGCTATAAGTTACTTCCCATCTTTTATTACCATTAGCCCACCAAAGTATGTCAAGCCCTTCTACTTCACCATTACAATAAAATCTTTGAGCTTCAAGTTGAGTTCTTGACGTATCAAACCAATATAGTGCTGGGCCATGCCTACCATATTCATTAGCATAATATAAATAAGTAGGACTTTCATATTTGGTCAATTTAGAGTAATCCACCTCACATGGTGAAATATCAATATCTAATGCCACTTCACTATCATCTTTTAAAATTGCTACAACCGTGATTTTTTCATTGGCTATATCCTCTAATATTCCTTCTCCTTGAAATGAAGCGTCATCCTCATGGGTAAAAGAAAATTCATCTATAACTTCACCATCCTGACTGTCCTCTCTTGCTTCTATCCTCTTGATCTGATCTCCAAGTTTGATATTTGACAGGTTATCATACATAGGAAAGTCCAGTTTGCCTTTTATCAATATTCGATCCGTATCCTGCTCAATTTCAGCCTCAAGAACCGGACAGCTCCGTCCAGGCTTTGTGAAATCTAGTTCAGCGAATGTCTTCTGTGCGGTTACTGTTCCCTTGTCAATATTGCGATGTTCAGGTTCTCCTCCGTAGAACTCTTCATGGGAGGTATTACCCAAATCTTTCGACTCAACTCCCAGAATCCCCGCCCCTTTCTGGCTGTATACGGGCACGGCTCCATCGCTTTCCCGGTACCCTTCCTTTATAATCAGATCATTTAATTTGGCTCCCTTTTGAATATCGGTTGCATCCACAGCAAATTTATATATCTGTTTTATCTTGCACTCAGCCTCTTGTAAGTTGCATTGCAAATGCCATCCACCTTTAATCTCACAGTCTAGAAGCTTAGCTTTCTGAGTTGTTGTTCCGTAGAAGAGAGAATGGGCTATGTCCTGCTCTCCCTTATAGTTCAACTCAACAAGATTCTCATTGAAAAGTGGAGGATTGATGGCTGCCTCAACAGCATCGTTGCTGATGCTCGGGAACAGCTCTCTGATATTCAACATGTCTTTTCTGGATGCTTCCCATCTAAGATCCCGGGTGCCGGGAGTGTCAAGTGCGAGCCTGTTGCAAACCCTGGTCATAAGCGGCTGCATAGTCTGTAACGGAAGCCGGTGTTCGTCTACGATCATGTCATGCCCCGCCTGAAGTGCATAGAGAAGTGTGGTAAGTGCAGAACCATGATGTGGGGAACCCCATGAAACGAATCTTACAATTTTCTCTTTAAATTCTTCGGGCATGAATTGAAATCCGGCACGGGAAACCAGCCCGCCCTGAGAATGGGCGACAAAAAAAATGTTGAAGGGCATATCCTCATCCAACATTTTATTAAGTTGGGAGTTACTCTTAATTTCATTGTCTATTAATTTTCCCAGGGACTCTCCCAGAGTCTCTTGATATTGTCCAGTCTTGCCGGAAACAGGAGAGTAAATTGGCCTATAGGTGGGAAATATAAACTCATAAAAAGCGGTACATTCATAGGGATAAAACGGTTTATTATTAAGTTCTTGTGTAACCTCCTTATAAAGAAGATCCCATACTCGTCGTTTGTAGCCAAAAAGCCAGGGAGCCTCCTCCGAGGCTGTGTAAATCCCTTCTTTTTCTTCCTCATTATGTCCGTGAACAAGAACAACAAGGTTGCAGATAGGCTTTTTCGCCAATTCTGTCAGTTCTTCCGAGGTCGCTGGGTGGCGGTACCCTCCTTCTTCACCCACCTCACTATCCGGAATCATGCGTACAAGCTGAGGCTGGCGTTTCCAGTTTAAATCATCCTGAAAACTCATTACAACGTAGTGGGCACTGCCTATCCATTCCTTTTTCACCCTTGAGGCTCTGGTGGATGTATAATCAAATGCAGTACCAATGATCTCATCTGCAGCCAGCAATCCGTCAGGCATAAGAGCATCTGTAAAGCACAGATTTCCGTTTTCATCTACAGAAACGGGAAGAATGGCAGTGTAGTCATTTACTATCTCTCCATCAACTAATACATCGCCTACTCTAAGTACGTTGACCGTATCAAGGTTAATACTTCCAGCTTCCTGAGCAGGTATCGTTATGACGGGTTTCAAATTCGAGGGATCATCCGAGCCTGTAACAAGAAGATGACGCATTGAACCTGTGGCTACAAGGGATGTATCCGACTCAAAATCCTTTACAATTTGCAGATCGTTGTCTGCACGCTCAAGTGTAACTTCATAGGCACCCGGCAGTTCAGGTATTGAAACGCTTGTAGCATCATCAAGTGTGACCAACAGAGCACTGCCGTCAAGGGACTCTCCGGTTCTGCTTTCCGGAGTTGTTTCATTAGATGCTGGTTCACCTGGAAGATAAATATCCGGATCCGGAACTTCCCCGGTATCTCTATGAACCTCAAATGTGTAGAAACCCAATTCATACTTCCCATCTGCAAATGCTTTTGATATATCGCCGCCACTTTCCGGTGCAACGACCCAGTAAACGGTCCAGGTGCCGTCATCTGGCCATGGATCAAAGGGTGTTCCATTTGATCCTGTTTCAAAGGGAGCCACAATCTCACTTGTAATGGCAGTTCCGTAGACCCCTGAGGTAAAAGGTACCAGTCCCGTTGTCTCAACCGAGATAATATTATTTGATTCATCCGCAACATAAAAACGCCCGTCGGGCAGAACTAAAGCGAGCCAAATGTCTACCGGCTGATTATAGGCCGGGAAATCAACGGATACTTCCATCTCGTTCCCGCCGGTCAAAACCTTTCCCAGATACACAGGAGCATTGGAGGGGGAACTTGATGCGTCTACCACTTCAACACTGTCAGGAATATCCTGGCCTTCTACAGCCTGACCATCAAATACGGTAAAGTTTCCTCTTGCAATTTCATTTTTTCCGTCAAACAGCTTGAGCGTGTAAGTATCAGCAGGCCATCCGCCAGCCTCGCTGCTTCCCCATCCATGGGCCCACCAAAAATTTTGATATTCACTTGGAATGTTCAGGTCTCTTGAGAATTCAGCGTACAAGCTGCCATCCGATCCATATATCCTTGCTGTAATCGTCAGTTCGGCATTAAGATCAGTTTCAGGACGTGATACGGATATTTGATAATTAATAAATCGAGAAGTTGATTTTGCAAAAGAGTCAGAAAACAACCTTTCTTCATACGGAACGTCGTCTGATCCTGATTCGTAAAACTGGAGATCTGTGATCTCGGCTCCAAGGGATGCAAAATCAGTTATTGTGTTTGACACATCTCCCGGAGCGCATCCGTACAAAACCAAGGTAGTCTGACCGGAAGGGTTGGAGCATATCGAGTCACTATCTGTAAATAGCTGATAATCTCCAGCTTCAAGCAATTCATTAATGTCCCACCAGGCCTCACACCACTGTCCGACACAATCTCCCTTGATTGTCGTGTCGGTTTCATTGAAATAGAAAAATGACCTTGACAAAAAAAACAGAGGTTCTTCCTCACCGATATCGGTATCGTACCATATCCTGATGCGGGAAATATATACATCCTCAGGCAGGGTAAAGGAACTGATCGAAGTATGTCCGCAAGCCCCTAAATATTCATATTTAAGAATAACTTCTTCAGAGGTGCATCCGCTTTTTTGGGAAAGAGTATCTTTCGCCATAACACCTGAAAAACAAATGAAAATAAAACCAAAAGTTAGAAACAATGAAAAAAAAGTTTTTAAGCGTGAGAAATATGAATTGATCATGATAAAAAACCCTCCTTTTAAATACTATTTTGTCAAATTGCATTTAAGACTTTTTTCACAGATGAAGATATTGTTTTTTGTCATTTTAGGATACTGGATCAAAGATTTTGATGTCGTGACAAGAAGCATTCTCTAACAGAACTCCATTATATGCTTAACAGGTATTTTGTCAATGACCAAAAACATGACCCATCAGTTAATCTCATTGGAGCAAATTGCAGGGGACTCCCTTTTCTGAACGAAAAGAGATGGGAATGAATCTGCGTATTTTTATAATTGACATCATACCTATCTCTATGTATCATATATTTCTATGAAACACAAAAATGAGGTTTTTTATGTTCTTTTTAAAAAAGATCAAAAAATGTTCATTCCATGGACTGTCCAGAGGGGGGCTGATTCTTTCTCTGGCTTTTTATTCCTCCCTTTTTGCAGGTGAACCTGCCCTGCAGAAACCCCAGGTTTATTCCGACCAAGAAGACATAACCGGATGGGTCATGAGTGAAAAATTAGACGGTATCAGGGGATTTTGGGACGGCAACCGGATGTTTACCCGGAAGGGCCTTTCTTTGCATCCACCGTCATGGTTCATAAAAAATTTTCCGCCCTTTTCCCTTGACGGTGAACTCTGGAGCAAAAGAGGTGATTTTGAATTTACCCAGTCAGTGGTAATGGATCAAACCCCGGGGGAAGGGTGGAAACACATCACCTATAACATTTTTGAAGTTCCCAATGAAAAAGGAGGTTTTCTCTCCCGACTCAACCGCGCACGTACCTGGTTTGAAGTACATAAAAATCCCCATGCCCGTATTATTCCTCAGATTAGAATTAAAAAAAAATCAGACATGGAAGCATTCTTAAAAAAGATTGAATCAATGGGGGGTGAGGGCTTAATCATTAAAAACCCGGGCATTTCCTATCACACCGGCCGCAGTCCCCATTTCCTTAAAGTAAAAAAATTTCACGATATGGAGGGGGTTGTTGTCGGCATCAACAAGGGCAAGGGAAAGTACAAGAATCTCATGGGGTCAATGACTGTAAAGCTTGAAAATGGTATTACCTTTAAACTGGGTACGGGTTTTAGCGATAAAATCAGACATAGGCCGCCGCAACCCGGTTCAACGGTGACATTTAAATATCATGGGCTTACCAAAAACGGAATTCCCAAATTCGCATCTTTTTTAAGGGTGAGGCAGGATTGAATTTCATGATTTCATATTTAGGATTTGTTTTCTGAAATAATGCAAAAGGAGCTGCTTGATTCGGAAATATCGATTTTGGCCAATGAAATAATCGGAACCTTAAGCTTTGAGCGGCCCCCTTCAAAGACTTTTTCAATTATGCAGCCTATAACCATAAGCTCTGCCCCGCTTTTTTTTACACCAGTGCCTTTAATGTCGATGCCGTGGCAAGGAAGTCATCTATGATGATAACCCGGTCATCCTTGTTTAGATAGGAGCTGGAAACGTAAAGTGTGACATCCTCTTTTTTGGTTCTGCTCACCGCAGGGGCCGACAAAGTGGAGTCCGTAATGAAAGCCGGTTTTTTTTTCTGGCAAAGACCATGGGCACATCAAAGGCCATGGCCGTTGCCAGGGCAGGGCCAATACCGCTGACCTCGGCCGTGATAATTTTCGTAACGCCTGATACTCCTGACCGGGTAAATTCTTCTTCAAAGGCTTTCCCCATGCGTTTGGTCAGTCCCGGCAGGAGCTGGTGATTGATAAAGGCATCTGCCTTTAAAATTCCGTCACCAAGGTATTGGGGACTCTTTTCTATGTGATGGTGAAGCTCCTTCATTCGCCTATATTATTCCTCTATTTTTGAAACTTTTATTGCAAGTTCCTGAAGCTGGGAGGCAGCAGCAACAGAGGGTGCGTCCGTAAGCATACAGGTTGCCTTCTGGGTTTTTGGGAAGGCTATTACATCCCGTATGGAATCTTCCTGGCAAAGGAGCATGACCAGCCTGTCAAAACCAAAGGCCAATCCGCCGTGGGGCGGGGTTCCAGATGCCAGGGCATCTAAAAGGAACCCAAATTTTTCATGGGCTTCCTCGGGACTGATCCCCAGAGTATTCAATACTTTTTCCTGGAGTTCCTGGTTGTGTATACGAATGCTGCCTCCGCCTATTTCCGTGCCGTTGAGCACCATGTCATAGGCCCTTGATCTGACTTTTAGAGGTTCCTTTTCAAGTTTTTCAATATCTTCCTCAAGGGGAGCTGTAAAGGGGTGGTGAAGGGCCTGGTAGCGCTTTTCCACCTCGTCATATTCAAGCAGGGGAAAATGGGTGACCCAGACAAATCGATATGTGTTGTTGTCGATAAGCTTCAATCGTCTCGCCAGTTCATTTCTGAGCTGCCCCAGGGCTTCATTGGTGATGGAGGCATTGTCTGCCACAAAAAATATCAGATCACCGGTTTCCATGTTTATGCGTTCCTTCATGGCCTCTTTTTCAGCATCTGTGAAGAATTTGGCAATGGGGGACTGCCATCCATCCTCCCGGACCTTAATCCAGGCAAGGCCCTTGGCCTTGTAAATGGCCGCAAAATCAGTCAGTTCGTCTATTTCTTTGCGGGTAAAGTTCATGCAGCCCTTGGCATTAAGGGCCTTGACAAGTCCACCTTTTTTTACAACATTGGCAAAAACCTTGAAGCCCGTATCCTTAACAATGTCAGATATATTACAAAGCTCCATACCGAATCGCATGTCCGGCCGGTCAAGCCCGAACCTGTCGATGGACTCCTCATAGGTGATTTTTTCAAAGGGAATCTCTACGTCAATATCCCTGACCTGTTTGAACACCGACTGAATCAGTCCCTCTGTTACCGCCATGATGTCATCTTCGCCCACAAAGGACATCTCAATATCGATCTGGGTAAACTCAGGCTGGCGGTCCGCTCTTAGATCTTCATCCCTGAAACAGCGTACAATCTGGTAATATTTCTCAAATCCGCTGATCATGAGCATTTGTTTAAAGAGCTGGGGGGACTGGGGCAGGGCATAAAATGAACCCTGATTGACCCTGCTCGGTACCAGATAATCCCTTGCGCCTTCCGGGGTGCTTTTGGTAAGAAAAGGAGTTTCAATATCTAAAAAATTTCTGTCATTTAGATAATTCCTGACAGCTTTTGCTGCTTTGTGCCGGGCAATTATATTTTTCTGAAGATGGGGTCGTCTAAGATCAAGATGGCGGTGTTTTAAACGGACACTCTCGGAAGCTTCTATCCTGTCTTCAATCTGGAAAACAGGAGTCTGGGCCTGGCTGAATATCCTAAGCTCATCCACCAGCACCTCAATGGCTCCGGTGGGCATTTTGGAGTTTACCATATCAGCGGGACGGCTTACAACCTTACCTCGAACACCAAGCACGAATTCGCTGCGGATAATTTGAGCTTTTTCATGGACTGCTTCAGAGATTTCAGGGTTGAAAACAATCTGGGTAAGCCCCTCTTTGTCTCTGAAATCTATAAAAATAACACCACCATGATCTCTTCTTCTTTGCACCCATCCCATGAGCACAACCTCTTTATGAATATCTGTCTGTCTTAACTCCCCACAATTGTGAGTTCTTCTCATATCTTCAAGTAAATCGGTCACGTAAGTTTCCTCTAAATATTTTTTTTATTAAAAAGTCCTATAATAGCTTATTTTTAAAAGACTTTCATTTTTATATTGTGGCGGTGAGCTGCCATGTTTGATTACATAAGGGTATAAATTAGGCTCTATTCAAAAGAGCCTTGACTTTTTCGATGGGCGAATCAATGGAAATCGTGTGTTGTTTTTTGGTTTCCATATTTCTTAAAATAAGTGCTTTTTCTTCTATTTCTTTGTCCCCCATAATCATGACATGGCCGGCATTGAGCTTATCTGCAAGCTTCATAAGGCTTTTCAGGCTTCTGCCGCTGTAGTCCATCTCTGCCCTAACCCCTGCAAGGTTGAAGTCTGACTGCCAGAGGTATCCCATATTCATTGCCTTGTCACCCAGAGCAATTATGAAAAGCTCCGGGGCTTCCGAGACCTTGGTATCATTCATCTGTTCCACAATATCGGCCAACCTGTCAAGCCCGATCGCAAAACCAATGGCCGGCATTTCAGGGCCGTCAAGCTCTTTTACAAGGGCATCATAGCGGCCTCCCCCGGCAACGGCGCTCTGGGCACCAAGGGAATCGGTTAGAATTTCAAATGTGGTTCTGGAATAGTAATCAAGGCCTCTAACCAGGTTTTTATCCACAAAGAAATCTATATTTTGAGTTCTCAATGTATCTTTAACGGTTTTAAAATGATCTGCACAATTATCACAAAGGTGGTCCAGGGTCGATGGGGCATCGGTCAAGGCTTCCCTGCATGCAGGAACCTTACAATCCAGGGTTCTTAACGGGTTTTTATTTATGCGTCTTTTGCAGTTGCTGCAAAGGGTATCTTTTTTTGAATCTAAGAATCTTAAAAGAGCTTCCTGAAACCCTGGCCGGCATTCAGGACACCCAAGTGAGTTTATGTGGGCCCTGAGGCCGGAGAGGCCCAGGCGCTTGAAGAGTTCGTTCAATATAAGGATAAGCTGAGCATCAATATAGGCTGATGATATGCCGAAAACCTCTGCATTTATCTGGTAAAACTGGCGGTATCTTCCCTTCTGGGGGCGTTCTCTCCTGAACATCGGGCCGATTGTATAAAGCTTTTGAACCGGATGGGCCGCATACATTTTGTTCTGGATATAGGAGCGCACAACCGATGCCGTGGCCTCCGGCCTTAATGTCAGCTTATCTCCTTTTCTGTCGGGAAAGGAGTACATTTCCTTTTCCACAATGTCTGTAACTTCACCGATACTTCTTGCAAATAATTCTGTTCTTTCAATAATAGGAATGCGAATTTCCTGGAAACCAAAATCTTTAAACAGATCTGAAGCTGTTTTTTCAATGGATTGCCAGAGCTGTGTATCCCCGGGTAAAATGTCCCTGAATCCTCTGATGGTTTGTATCATTTATATTTTTCCGTAATCGCTTGCTTTTTTATGGCATTTGCGGCAGGTTTTCTGCCATTACAGTCTGTCATGACAGTTTGTCCGATTTTTTTAACCGATAATCAAAAATAAACATTCTTTATAATCTTAAAATCAGGTGTTAGTCAATTTAAAAATTCATTTCCCAGTGCTGACGCATAAATTTTTAACAAACAGCCATTGTGTCTAACATCTGCCAAATTTTAAACATAATACAAAAACCTATTGTAAATATTTTCCAAAATTAATTTTCAGACATGCTTTTCCCTTTCACAAATATGAAAATAGCTGGATGCAGGAACAGCTCTCCTATGGAATCCAACTTCTTCTTTTTAAATCCTTAAAGTTTATACCAGGCGGAGCTGGAAATTTTTGTTGAGCCGCTTTATCACCATTTTAGGGTCTAACCAGGGGCTGGCTATGGTTTCCCGAACAAACCTTATAAATCCCCTGACACCAAGCAGTGTTATTTTTTTGCTTAGGCATTCAGAGTATTGTGCTAAAATGATAAATAAATGGCCTGTCCGCATAAGGTAATGGAGTCACCGCAATAAAAATGTATGATAAACATGACATCATTCTCAGGATAGAAGCGACGACCAATGATGTCTTTTTCCATATGGCCTGGTGTCTTTCGAATCATTTCAACAGAGCCATTGGCATCGCCTGCGGCCCCAGCTATAAAAGTTAGATTGGCGTTAAAACAGCCCGTTCAGCACTGGACAATGCGCTCCTAAGGCCATCGAAATATCTATGATCCAAATAGAATTAGCGTGTCCAAAGTTTTTTTGAAAAGTTGCGGCTTTTCAATAATCTCTGAATATTTTTCTTGAATAAATGGGACAACGATTGTACGGTTTTGTTGGGGAGTCGATTTGATGCCTGACATTTTTATATTTCCTTTCATTTAGTTAAGCTTGCTAACTCAACTATAACAAAAGTTGAATAATATGTCAGCTAAAACCTCACTCCCCCAAATCCGTTATAACCAGAAAAATAATTTATACGCCGTGAAAATTTGACAAAACCAATTCAGATCGGAAACCCTCAGCAATGGGACTCCTTAAATGTTCAAAGATAAAAGTATAGCCGGAACCTATTTCATCAGCACCTTTCTGATTTTATTGATGCTTTTCGCTTCATTGGGGTATTTCTGGATTTATGAGGAACAAAAGGAATTTCGTACTGAATCGAGTAAACTCAGAAGCGACTTTATTGAATTACAACGGCAATCCATAAAAACCGAGGTGGAAAAGGTTGTCGAATATATTGCGTTTAAAAAGTCGCAGACAAAGAAAAGGGTACGGCAACAGATTAAATCTAGGGTTTACGAAGCCCATGCACTGGCGACGCATGTTTTTAATCTTCACAAAGATAGCCGAAATAAGAAAGAGTTACAGCATTTGGTAAGAGAGGCCATTCGCCCCATTCGTTTCAACAACGGTAGAGGATACTATTTCGCTACATCGCTGACCGGCATTGAAGAACTTTTTGCAGACAGACCGGAACTGGAAGGTAAGGATCTCATTAACATACAGGATACACAGGGTAATTACGTCATCAAGGATATGATCCAAATTGCAAAAGAAAAAGGGGAAGGATTCTATGAATATTTATGGACAAAGCCAATGATGGAAGGAGGAGGTTTTCAAAAAATAGCCTTTATAAAATACTTTGAGCCATTTGATTGGTTCATAGGCACCGGTGAATACCTCGATGATATGGAAAAGGAGATTGAGCAGGAGGTCATGGAAAGAATATCAAAAATCAGATTCGGAAAGGACGGATACATTTTCGCATTCAGGTACGACGGAATATATGTGAGTCATATTGCAAAAAAATATATAGGGAAAAACATGATCAATGTTACAGACCCTAACGGGCTAAAAATAAACCGTGAGCTTTTGAAGGCAGCCACATCCCCGGATGGCGTCTATGTAAACTATGTATGGAACAAGCCAAGCCTTGGAGTGGAAGTACCTAAATTAGGGTTTGCAAAAGCCTTTGACGAATGGCAATTGATTATAGGGACAGGTGTGTATCTTGACGATGTTGAAATTGCCATAAATGAAAAGCTGGAGCTGTTTCGAGCAGGAGTTCGGAAGCAAATAACATTCATTTTGGCACTTTTAGCAATTTCCATTTTGATTACGCTCCTCATTATTCGCTATTTTTCGGAAAAAATAAAGAAAGGGATTGAAGTATTTGAATTATTTTTTCAAAAAAGTGCAATCTCAAATGAAAAAATTAATCCATCCAGCCTTCCATTTGCAGAATTCAAGATGCTAGCTGATTTATCAAACAAAATGGTAGATGATCGAGAGCGGGCAGACAAGGCTCTTCGGGAAAGCGAGGAGCGGTTTCGAAAGTTATCCCAAGCAACCTTCGAAGGAATCGTTTTACATGATAAAGGTTACATCATCCAAGCCAATGAACAGTATTATAAAATGTTCGGCTATACGCCCGAAGAACTGGCCGATAAAGATGCTATTCGCCTAACTGTGGCTTCTGATTCATTGAAGATTATAAGCAAGAGAATCGACTCTGGAGATTTTGGACCTTACGAAGTGACGGGTATGAAAAAAGATGGAACGACTTTTCCCATCGAGATTCGATTTCGGCTTATGGATTATAACGGACAGGTAGTAAGAATGGCAGCTATCAGAGATTTGTTTTGGCAAAAATTTGCAGAGGCCCAAAAGGAAGAACTTGAAGCGCGGCTTCAGCGTGCAGAAAAAATGGAGGCCATCGGTACATTGGCAGGAGGAGTTGCGCATGACCTCAATAATGTATTAAGCGGCCTTGTAAGTTACCCGGATCTGATATTAATGGATATTCCCAGTAATAGTCATCTTAGAAAACCTGTTTTGACCATCCAAGATTCTGGCAAGAAGGCAGCCGAAATTGTACAAGATTTGTTGACTCTGGCAAGAAGAGGCGTTGCTGTTTCAGAAATTTTAAATCTTAATGACGTGGTTAATGACTATTTAAAATCGCCAGAGCATAAAAAACTAAAGTCGTTTTACCCAGAGGCTCTGGTAAACACTTACCTGCAGGTGGATTTGTTAAACGCTATGGGATCACCAGTTCATCTGTTCAAAACGATTATGAACTTAGTCTCGAATGCCGTTGAGTCTTTAGATGGCGGAGGAGTTGTTTCCATATCGACAAAAAATGAGTACGTTGATATACCCATAAAAGGGTATGACGAAGTGCAGGAAGGAGATTATGTAGTCTTGATTGTAGCTGATAACGGAACGGGTATTGCGGAAGATGATTTGGAAAAGATATTTGAACCTTTTTATACAAAGAAAGTAATGGGACGAAGCGGAACCGGCTTGGGTATGGCTGTTGTTTGGGGGACGGTCAAGGATCATAGTGGATATATCAATGTAGAAAGCATTAAAGGAAAAGGAAGTAAATTTTCGCTCTATTTCCCAGTAACAAGAAAGGAAGTCGAAGAGGCTAAAAGCCTTCCAATTAGTAATTATGGGGGCAACGGTGAAAAGATTCTGGTAGTAGATGATATTCCACAGCAAAGAGAGATTGCATCAAATTTGCTAAAAAAATTGGGATATTCTGTTGATACGGTTTCAAGTGGTGAGGAGGCCATTGAATATTTCAGGATTCATTTAGTGGATTTGGTCATTCTTGACATGATTATGGATCCCGGGATGGACGGTCTAGATACATACAAAAAGATTCTGGAGTTGAATGCAGGGCAAAAGGCAATTATTACAAGCGGTTTCTCAGAAACAGACCGTGTGAAGGAAGCACAAAAGATAGGCGCTGGACAATATGTTAAGAAACCATATACACTCGAAAAAATTGGTTTGGCAGTGAAAACTGAACTATTCCCCGGACAAACTATCGACAGATTGTAACAATGGTTCGGACACTTTTTCTTCAGGCCCATTTAATAATTTCAGATAGTTACGAGGCCACGTTTAATTAATTGCAACTCAGTTCTCCCCAGAGCCCACTCAGATGAGCCCTGAGTTGCAAATAATTAGCTTTTGACCCAATTTATGGGGCTTTCAGGGGCTAAAACTATCCGAACCATTGTTGTAAATGGCTTTAAAAATTAATATGGGGTCGTGAAAGGCAAAAGGGGGGGCTTAGGGTGAAATGAAAAATTTGATCTTTTCGGTAACATGCTTTATTGTATTTTAGATTTTCAGAACTTTAACCGAGTTGAAAGGTACATCCTTGGTAAGGATACCATCTTATCTTCATGAAGTAAATAGTGCATTTAAATATTCAGTGCTGACGCATAAATTTTTAACAAACAGCCATTGCGTCTAACATCTGCCAAATTTTAAACATAATACAAAAACCTATTGTAAATATTTTCCAAAATTAATTTTCAGACATGCTTTTCCCTTTCACAAATATGAAAATAGCTGGATGCAGGAACAGCTCTCCTATGGAATCCAACTTATTCTTTTTAAATCCTTAAAGTTTATACCAGGCGGAGCTGGAAATTTTTGTTGAGCCGCTTTATCACCATTTTAGGGTCTAACCAGGGGCTGGCTATGATTTCCCGAACAAACCTTATAAATCCCCTGACACCAAGCAGTGTTATTTTTTTGCTTAGGCATTCAGAGTATTGTGCTAAAATGATAAATAAATGGCCTGTCCGCATAAGGTAATGGTAGCCCATCATTGCATTCCAATTGTACGAAAAGCAGTGTTCATAACTGAAACCATGCTTTTTTTCTACCAGTATGCCGGATTCTATTCCGGATTCTATTCCCCATCGGTATCGTGCCCCCAGGTTGCAGCGTTCATGAATATTTTTTCGAGCCAGTGCTTTGCTCGATACCCAGGCATGCCGAGAATTTTTAACCTTGATTTAACCGGTAGAATCTACAACTTTCCACGTTTCTTCACAGACAACAACATGAAGAATAATTTTCTTTTTATCGTTAGGGCCTTACCTGTACTCAATTTCATTGAACCACTCAAAATATTGTTTTCTGCTTCCCCAAGTCATTTTGGACAACAAGCGCATCAATGTATCATTATTAGGAAGTTTTGCAAGTTCTGGAAAATATAAAGCCAGGTTTTGCATAAACACTGGACGGGTCATTTCCCGGTTGGCTTCTCTCCTGGAACACATATTAAATACAAATGTAAGTATTCCGTAAATCATTATAACTGTGAGTTTATGCTTACATTTTTTGGGTTCCGAGGATCTTTGATTTCAGATAATTTTTTCAATAACATTGGAAGATGGGCTTTCATAATTCTTAATTGTTCAGTCACGGATTCTTAACGTTCTTCTTCTACTGTGCTATAAGGACACTTGCAATTTGGCAGGGAATTATGCTTCTTGGGCTCTAAACCTTCAAGCTCAATCATTTTGCGCAGTTCGGCTTCAGATTGTTGCTTTTTCTTTTTCTGGGCTGCTTCAAAAATTTCCATCTTTGTCTTGTTAAAAAAAATAGCGCGACAAAAAAAATTACCTGCTGAAATATGATCACGCAGCTCTAGGGGTTTTTAACTCATGCTTCAGCGCTGTTCATTTCCATAAATGTAATGCTTTTCTTTTAAATTAAGCAAAACTCTTTTCAAATTGAAAATTAATGAGACTTGTTATATGTTATAAATAGTATTTGTGTTTGTTTTTGTAATTATTTTTAGGGAAACAATTAAAATGATTCAGAGTATTCTTGACAATGATCTTTACAAGTTTACCATGCAGCAGGCGGTGCATATGCTGTATCCTCGTGTGGATGTGGAATATGTTTTTATTAATCGGTCAGAGACTCCATTTCCGAAAAATTTTGCACAAAGACTCAGGATTGAAGTAGATAAAATGCCTGAATTTAAGCTAAAACCTGAAGAAAAGAAGTTTCTATCTGAAACATGTTACTTTATGACTCCTGTTTACCTGGATTTTCTTGAGCATTATGAGTTCAATCCTGCCGAGGTAATTATTGATCAAAATAACAGTGAACTGAAAGTCACCATAAAAGGTCCATGGTATCGAACAATACTCTGGGAAGTGCCATTGATGGCAATAATCAGTGAACTCTACTTTATAATGACCAATGCCGAAATTTTGCCCCATGAGAAACTAAAAGAAATTAATTTGAATAAAACCCAGATTCTCAGTAAAAATAATATAAGATTTGCAGATTTCGGCACCAGAAGGAGGTTTTCTTCCGCTTCCCATAGAGACTTGATAGAGGATATTCTGGGAGTGCCGGGAAATACATTAATCGGCACAAGTAATGTAAACCTTGCCAGGCATTTTAATATTACACCTATTGGTACTCTTGCCCATGAATGGTTTATGTTTCATGCTGTTCTTAACGGCTACAGAATGGCCAACTCAACGGCTGTTGATGCCTGGGCCCAGGTATTTCACGGTTCCCTTGGAATAGCCTTGACAGACACTTATACAACAGATGCTTTTTTGGTAACATTCGATACATTACAGGCAAAATTATTTGACGGGGTTCGCCATGATTCAGGTGATCCGTTTGAGTTTATAGAAAAGATAATTGCCCATTACAAAAAACTTCACATTGACCCAACCACCAAGACCATCGTGTTCTCTGACGGGCTTGATATTGATAAGGTTGTTCATATTCATGAGCGCTGCAAGGGTAGGATAAGGGATTCCTATGGTATTGGTACGAATCTTACAAATGATGTGGGAGTTATTCCTTTAAATATTGTTATTAAGCTTGTAAAATGCCGAACCGCGCCGGATAAACAATGGCATAATGCGGTGAAGCTGTCGGACAATATCGCAAAGCATACAGGTGATAATGAAGAGCTTGCCCATTGCCTTAATGTGCTGGAGAGGGTGTTTTAACTTACCTGCCTGGAACATTCACATTGACTTTTATAGAAAAAAAAATTAAAAGATAATTTTAAAATTTATGAGATAGGAGTGTAGTTTCTTTTATTATGAACTTTAGTATCAGGTAATACCGAAATTTTGGTCATTTTTTTTGTTTCGGAAAGGGAATCCTGTTAAAATCAGGAGCGGACCCGCCGCTGTAATCGGGGATGAAATTTGCTGCATGTCACTGTTGATATGATTGTTTAGGGGCCTGTCATAAAGACAGCCTTGGATGGGAAGACGCAGAGAGTAATGTGAACCGAAAGTCAGAAAACCTGCCTGATGCATTGGATCTATTTTTACGCCTGCGCGGTTGGGCTTAGGTCTAAAAAATTCTTGAGGATAAATACGGAATCCCCATATCGACTGTCTTTGATCGGTATGGGGATTTTTTGTTTGTATTTTTGGGTGATAATGTTTTAGTTGAGTTTTTTTTTGCATGAAAGTCCCGGTTGTTCCAGGATTTATAAGACAAAAGGATGTATGAGGGTGCATGATTGATCATGAAAAAACAGTAAAAATATCGATTAATGCCATAAACGAAACTAAAACCGGTTTGTTTTTGATATTATTTTCCTTTTTGCTTGTTATTTTGATTATTTTATCAGCCTCCATGGGGTATGTTAAAATTGATTTCTTTGACATAATAAAAATTATTGCATGTGAAATACCGGGAATAGATGGTTTTTTCACACCCGTAAACGACACATTTCATACAATAATAATGCAGGTGCGCCTACCGAGAATTTTGACATGTGTAGCTGTGGGAGGAGGACTTTCACTGTCTGGTGTGATTTTTCAGGGAATACTGCTTAACCCCCTGGCTGATCCCTATACATTAGGGGTGTCTGCAGGCGCTGCATTTGGGGCCTGCATAGCCATTATTTTAAATCTTGGCGCCGCTTTTGTTTCCGTTCCCCTGTTTGCCTTTGCAGGGGCCTGTGCAACACTTTTTTTTGTAATATTTTTGTCTTGTACGGGAAAAAATTCTTCCATGAGCCTGTCTTCCAACAGCCTTATTCTATCGGGTATCATTGTTGCAGCTATTTTGTCCGCCGGCATAAGTTTTTTAAAGTACATTGCCGACGAGCAGGTGTCTGTGATTATCTTCTGGCTAATGGGCAGTTTTGCTTCAAAAACATGGATGGATGTTTTTACAACATCTGTTTTTACAATTGCGGGACTCTCTATTGCGCTTATTTTTGCACGGGATCTTAATCTTATTTCACTTGGAGAAAGATCAGCCTCAAGCCTTGGGGTTGATACCAGGCAGGTTACCCTGGTGCTTCTAATTACAGGCTCCATGCTGTCTGCGGTTGCCGTGTCTGTTTCAGGGATCATCGGTTTTGTGGGTCTCTTGGTTCCCCATATGGTTCGTCTCATTACCGGTCCCGATAATAAGTGTTTAATTCCAGTATCCATGCTCCTTGGAGCTTTGCTTCTACTGGCAGCAGATACTGTTACCCGTGCGGTTCTTGCCCATGAGATACCCATCGGTGTTTTGACAGCTCTCATCGGAGGCCCGGTTTTCTGCTGGATTTTTAAACGGGGTAATATCCGCTGATAAATATTTTGTGCCTGGCAAGGCATGACCTATAAGGAGTCCTATGCACATGGAACTTACTGCCCATCATCTTTTTTTTGCCTATGACAGTACAGATGTTGTGAAAGATGTGACCATTAATTTTCAACAGGGCAGGTTTTATTCAATACTGGGTCCAAATGGATGTGGTAAAACCACACTTCTGGATTTACTGATTGGTCATTTAACGCCTGATTCAGGCCAGGTTCTTATTGGTGATAAACCGCTTTTTTTAAGCAGCCGAAGGGAAACTGCAAGGCAGATTGCTTTGGTTTCCCAGAGTTATGATATTAATTTTCCATTTAGCGTAAAAGAAGTTGTCATGATGGGAAGGCATCCTTATATCCCAAGGTTTGCCCGGCCAGCCCCCGGAGATATTGAGATGCTGAACAAGGTTATGGAAAATACGGGAACCAATGGGCTCTCCCACAGAAAGATTACGGATCTGAGCGGCGGGGAACGCCAAAGATGTGTATTTGCAAGGGCTCTTTGTCAGGACACCCCCTTTCTTTTCTTAGATGAAGCTTTTTCGAGTATGGATATCTGCCATACATTACATCTTCTCAGGCTTGTTAAAAAACAGGTAAAGGAAAACAATAAAACCGTGATTTCCGTTTTTCATGATATTAACCTTGCATCTGTATTTTCAGATGAACTTGTTTTTATGAAGAACGGCGGCATTTCAGCATGGGGCACTCCAGAGGAGGTCATGAATGAATCCATTATTGAAGATGTGTTTCACGTGAAATCAACGGTGGATTATAATCCATATCTCTGTGCAAAACAGGCGAACTTCAAGGTGAATCAATGAATTATCTTACAGGATTAAGAAAAATAAATGTATTTTTGCCTGGAGATCACGGGAAACCGGCTATTCTATCACTTCGGGTTTTTCAAAAGATATGCCTGTTTGTTTGTGCTTTGTTTTTCTTAACCCCTGTTTGTAAATCTGAAACTTTAATTGATGCCAATGGCAGAGAGATTGTTTTTCATGGGCCTTTTAAAAGAATAATTTCGCTCTATGGAGCACATACGGAAAATCTTTTTTATTTAGGAGCCGGAAATAAAATTATCGGAGTTTCAAGAAATTCATCATTTCCTGAACAGGCAAAGACTAAACCATGGTTTTCCTATCATGATGATCCGGAAAAATTTCTTGGGGCAGGGCCCGATATTGTACTGATCCGTCCCATGCTTGACAGAGGGTATCCGGCCCTTATGAACCGTCTTGAAAAATCAGGGATTACCGTTGTTTCTCTTCAACCATCAACCTTGGATGGGATGTACGAGTATTGGTTCAGTCTTGGAAAATTGACCGGCAGAAATGAAGAGGCTGGGAAAATGGTTGGCTCATTCAAGAAGCAGATTGATTATTATGATGCCGTTACCATGAAAATCAAACAGCCTAAGCTGGTCTATTTTGAGGCTATTCATTCCAGGATGAAAACCTTTACTCCCGGCTCCATGGCTATTTTTGCGCTGGAAACAGCCGGCGGTATAAACATTGCCGATGATGCAAAGGCATCAAGGGGTACGAATATTGGAAATTACGGCAAAGAGAGAATCCTCTCCCATGCCATGAATATGGATGTATACTTAGCTCAAACCGGGGTCATGAACCATACCTCCATGGAAATCATAAAAAATGAGCCTGGGTTTGGTATTTTAAAAGCAGTTAAAAATAATCAAATATATTTGATTGATGAAATGATCGTATCAAGACCTTGCTATCGGTTGTTGCAGGGTATAGAAATGATAGGGAATATACTTTATCCGGAATTGTTCAGCCAGATAACTGAAAAAGGAAATTGCATACAATGAGAGAATACGGTAAGCTTTCCGGCATTGGCGTGGGTCCGGGTGACCCTGAGCTTGTGACCATAAAAGCAGTGCGTGTTATAAATGAGGCAGATGTTGTTTTTACGGCATCATCTGCAAAAAGAGATTATAGCCTGGCCCTTGAAATTGCCCGGCCCCATTTAGCCAAAACCGCTGTTATACGGTCTCTGGCCTTTACCATGACCCGGGACAGAAAATCTACGGAACTTGCATGGGAGAGCAATGCCCTTGAAATTGCATCGGTTTTAAAGGATGGAAAAAATGCCGTATTCCTGACCCTGGGTGATCCGACAACCTACTCTACATTCGGCTATATTTTAAATAGCCTGAAAAAAGTACTGCCCCAGGCAAAGGTTGAAACCATACCTGGAATTACCTCTTTTCATGCGGCTGCGGCAAGGCTTAATAGAACTCTGGTAGCCGGGGAAGAGTCTCTTTTGATCACTTCAGGTGCCTATGGAGGAGAACAGTTGAAAAACCTGGGATGCAATGTTGAAAATGTCGTAGTGATGAAGGCTTACAAAAATATACAGAAAAACAATGAAGCTTTAAAGGCTGCCGGCCTTTATGAGAACAGTGTAGCCATATCCCAATGCGGCCGCGAGGGAGAAGAGATCATTAATGACATCGAAGATCTGGAAAATCGGGAGCCCGATTACTGGACATTGATTCTTGCTGGAAAATAATTCTGGTGTTTTTGGCTCTGTTTTATTAATGCAGGCTGGTTTAGGGGATGACGGTATAATGAAAACGGTTTCAGTTGTTGGATTGGGGCTTTCCATAGATGATCTGACAAAAAAACATATGAGAATTATTTCCGGAGCTGATTTGCTGGTAGGAGGGCGCCGCCATCTTTCTTTTTTCCCGGATACCCGGGCCGATACCCATGTTATTACAAAGGATATTAAATCAGCTATTGAGTTGATCAAAAAGCGGATGATCAAGGAAAATATTGTTGTATTAGCCTCTGGTGATCCCATGTTTTACGGAATCGGCTCCACCATTGTCCGTGAAATAGGAAAAGAGCATGTGAAGATATACTCTAATATTTCCTCTGTTCCAGCCGCTTTTGCCGCTATCAATGAACCATGGGAAGAGGCAAAAATAATAAGCCTCCATGGCCGCTCCTGTGATGATTTGAGCAGGATTCTGGAAAAGAGGAGTAAGATAGCTTTTTTAACAGATGGAGTTCACAATCCCGCATGGCTGGCAAGCATGCTGCTCAACATGGAAGAGCCTTGTTTCGGCATGTATGTGTTTGAAAAATTAGGCAGCCCCGGCGAAAAAATAATGTTTTTTGATGACATGCTGGTTCCTGCAAAAATGGAATTTTCCATGCCTAATGTGGTGATTCTTCTTAGAATTCCTGAGCATTCTTTGTTGGAGCCTGAAAAAAAAGACTTTGAAAAAACCAGGGAGGAAAAAGATGTCCAGAAAAATGAATGCCTGGTCCATCATCAAGGCATTTATCCGGGTATGCCGGTAAACCTGTTTTCCCATGAAAACGGGCTTATTACAAAACCTGAGGTCAGGAGTGTGGTTATCTCAAAACTGCGGCTGGTATCAGGCTATCATACCCTATGGGATATAGGTGCAGGTTCTGGTTCTGTTTCCATAGAGGCATCACGATTTTTAAATAAGGGCATTGTCATTGCCCTTGAAAAAAACAAAGACAGGATTGCATTAATACAGGAAAATGTGAAAAGATTCGGAGTTTCAAATGTCAGGATTGTCCATACCAGCCTGCCCCATGGTATGGAAATGCTTCCTACACCCAACCGTATTTTTATTGGAGGCGGAGGAAGAGATATTGGAGAAATAATAAGGCTTTCTGCTGAAAAACTTTTTATTAACGGCATAATCGTAATCAATACTGTTTTGCTTCAAACCATGGAAATGGCAAGAACTTCATTGCTGGAAACAGGATTTAAAACAGAATTGATTCAGCTTCAGGTATCTGTATCAAAGCAAATGCCCTTTGGTGAACGCCTGGAAGCCTTAAATCCGGTTTGGATCATTACAGGGGAGAAAATTGGAGGAAGTAAACTTGACTATAATAAAGAATAATCCAGTCGTTTTTGTAGGAGCAGGCCCTGGCGATCCTGATTTGATAACTGTGAAAGGAAAAAATGCTCTTGAATCGGCAGACCTTATTATTTATGCCGGTTCCCTTGTTCCAAGGGCATTGTTAAAATGGAAACGCGAGGATGCTTTGGCCGTTGACAGCGCTCCCATGAATCTGGATGAGATTGTAGAAATGATACGCGAAGCCCATGGTAATAAAAAAAGGGTTGTGCGACTGCACACGGGAGATCCATCTCTTTATGGGGCAATTTTTGAACAGATGAGAGCACTTGAAGCTCACAATATCTCCTTTGAGGTGATTCCCGGTGTGACGGCTGCATTTGCAGCGGCTGCTGCCATGGGCATGGAATATACCATGCCTGAAGTAACTCAGACCTTGATTTTAACAAGAATTTCTGGAAGAACTCCGGTGCCGGATCAAGAGGCTCTTACCCTTCTGGCATCCCACCGCTCCTCCATGGCCATTTATCTCAGCATGGCCCATGTCGATCGGGTACAGGAGATACTTGAAACCCATTATGGTGGAAATTCAATATGTGCTGTTGCATATAAGGTTAGTCATCCAGATGAATCTATAGTTTTTACGAGGATTGATGCCCTCGTTAAAACGGTTCAAAAGGAAAATATTAACCGCCAGGCATTGATAATTGTGGGTAAGGCTGTTGAAGCTGCAAAAAACAAAACCCATGGAATCAAGTCAAAACTCTATGATGTTGGATTTGCCCATGGATTCAGGAATTAATATTAGCGCTATTGGCGGCCGTTAATGGATTTTTTAATGGAAAAAAAATATGAAACATGTATCTGGGTAATCACCCCGGGAGGCCTGAAAATATCCGAAGCGTTGAGGGCTGGTTTAAACCATTGCGATGTCAGAGTATCTGATAGAATTGCCGATAGCTTTGAGATTAAAAAAAAATTCCCTGTTTTTAAAAGCCTGCCTCTTGAAATGGCTCGGTGTTTCAATCTCTACAAACGCCATATCTGCGTTTTTTCTACTGGAATAGCGGTGAGAGTTATTGCACCGATCTTGATATCCAAATTGGATGATCCCGCGGTTGTAGTCATTGATGATAAAGCCCGCCATGCTATAAGCCTTGTTTCCGGTCACCTGGGTGGTGCCAATGCCCTTGCCATAGAGGCCGCAGATATTACAGGCGCACGCCCTGTTATTACAACAGCTACGGATGTAAACGGCCTTCCATCCATTGATATGATTGCCGGCAAACAGGGCCTTGTAATTGAAAATCCGTCCATGATTAAAAAAATTAACATGGCCTTTCTCTGTGGAGAAAAGATTCACCTTGTTGATCCCATGAATTTTGTTAAACACTGCCTTACTGAGAATTTTTTCCTTTCTGATTCTAAAGGACTCGGGGTGTTTTGTTCCGACAGGATAGAGCCTGTTTCACGTGAAACCCTTATCCTGAGGCCGCCTTCCCTTGTGGCCGGCATTGGCTGTAACCGTGGAACCACAAAAGAGGAGTTGATGGCTTTTCTTGAAGCTGCTTTTAAGGAAAAAAAATTATCATTAAAAAGCCTTTCAAAAATTGCGACCGTCGGCGTGAAACAAGATGAAAAAGGAATATTAGACCTGGCACGGGAGTTGGAAATATCCATTGTGTTCTATGGCAGAGATGAATTGAATTCGGTTAAAAATATAACAAAACCATCAGAGATGGTGGAAAAACATCTGGGAGTAAAAAGTGTATGCGAAGCAGCAGCGATTTTAGCATCAAGCCGGGGAAACCTGATTGTTCCAAAGATTATCAGGAAAAATGCGACACTTGCATTGGCGAGAAAAAACCAAGGCTTTTTGTGATAGGCACAGGCCCTGGAGATGTAGATTATATGGCCCCCAGGGCAGTGGAATTGTTAAAAATTTCAGATGCTGTTGCAGGCTATACGACTTACATAGAACTCATAAGGGATTTGATTTTTGATAAACGTATAATATCAACCGGCATGAAAAAAGAAGTGGAGCGGGTTGATATAGCGATTTCAGAAGCCTTAAAGGGGAATACATGCTCACTGGTGTCCGGCGGGGATTCCGGAATCTATGCAATGGCAGGTCTTGTATTTGAGATGTGTGAAAAAAAAGGAATAAAACTCTTGAGACACGGTGCTCAATGGGATAAGAATACATATGAAAATTGTATTGAGATTGAAATTGTCCCGGGTATTCCAGCTCTTGCTGCCGGAGCATCCCTTATGGGGGCTCCCCTGACCCATGATTTTGCTGTAATCAGCTTGAGCGATCTTCTTACTCCCTGGGAAAAAATAGAAAAGAGGATTTCAGCGGCAGCGGCAGCAGATTTTGTCATTGCCATTTATAACCCAAAGAGTAGGAAAAGGGACTGGCAGCTTAAAAGGACTAAAGAGCTAATTTTAATGCACAGGGACAAAGACACGCCTGTGGGAGTTGTGACATCTGCCATGCGCCGGGGCCAGAAAGTTTCAACAACATCCCTTGAAAAGATGGATATGGCAGAGGTGGATATGCAGACCATATTGTTTGTAGGTAATGAAGCTTCTGTTAAATATTTGGATTTTATGTATACTCCCAGGGGATATTCAGCAAAATATGAAATATGAGAATTGCTGACTAATGTTTGACCTTTAAAAAAAACAAAGGAGAACGCCCGTTGAATAAAGGTTATGTACAGGTATATACCGGAGATGGAAAAGGGAAGACAACGGCCTCGCTGGGACTGGCCATCAGAGCAGCCGGTGCCGGTCTTAAGGTCTTTGTCGTTCAGTTTATGAAAAAGGGCGATTATTCTGAAATAAAGGCTCTGGAAAGATTAAGTGATCAGATTATTGTTGAACAGTACGGCATAGGTAATTTTATTAAGGAGGAGCCATCTGTTGAGGAAAAAAATACTGCTAAAAAAGGTTATTTAAAGCTCGTTGAAATATTGAAAGCAGGTAACCATGATCTGGTTATCGCAGAAGAGGCAAATGTGGCGCTCAAATATGGTTTAATTACGGAGAATGAACTGTTAAACCTCATGAATATAAAACCAGAACATGTCGAGCTTGTAATAACAGGCAGGGGTGCCACTCCCGCGGTTATTGAGCACGCTGACCTTGTTACGGAAATGAAACCCGTAAAACATTATTTTGATAATGGAGTAATGGCCCGGGTAGGTATTGAAAAGTGAAAAACTTAAAACCAGTTGCCATTTTTGGCACAGGGTCGGATGTGGGAAAAAGTATTGTAGGAGCAGCTATCTGCAGATGTTTATGTGAGAGGGGAATTAGTGTTGCCCCTTTTAAGGCACAGAATATGTCCAACAATTCGGGAATCACACCAGAGGGGCTTGAAATGGGAAGGGCCCAGATCGTCCAGGCTGAAGCCGCAAGGATTGCACCCCATGTTGATATGAATCCAATACTGCTTAAACCGACTGGAGAAAAAGGTTCCCAGGTTGTACTTAACGGTATGGCATTTGAAAACAGCTCTGCAATGGATTATCATTTAAAAAAAAGCCTTTATTTCAAGGAAGCATGCAAAGCTTTTGATCGTTTGAGTTTATGTTATGATATGATCATCATGGAAGGTGCTGGTTCCTGTGCCGAGGTGAACCTGATGGAATCGGATATTGTGAATTTTTCCATGGCTGAATATGCTGATGCGGATGTCATACTTGTGGCGGATATTCACAGAGGAGGAGTCTTTGGGCAGATTGTGGGAACCCTTGAATGTCTTCCTGAAAAATACCGATCCATGATTAAGGGCTTTATTATAAACCGCTTTCGCGGCGACATCCGGCTTTTTCAGGATGGCGTTGAATGGATAGAGCAAAAAACTGGGAAAAAGGTGTTTGGAGTATTGCCATGGTATCATCATTTCAGAGTGGATGCCGAGGATTCCGTTGAAATAGAAAAATGTCCCTCAATATCAAACCTGCGAAGTGATGAGCCTGCCATAGCAGTAATAAAACTCAAACATATTTCCAATTTCACCGATTTCCATGCCCTGTCTGAAACCCCTGGAATCCAGGTGGTGTTTATGGACAAACCCATGGTGCTCTCAAGGTTCAAAGCCGTGGTGCTTCCAGGCTCTAAAAATACCAGGTCAGATCTGAAATGGCTTGGAGCTACGGGATGGGATGTAAGGATAAAAGAGTATGCCGCATCAGGAGGCCAGGTATTAGGTATCTGCGGAGGTTATCAGATTCTTGGACAATATGTAGATGACCCGGAAGGGCTTGAAGATACACCAGGAAGGACTGACGGCTTAAATCTCCTTGATGTTTATACGGTTTTAAAATCACCTAAAACAACTACCTTGAGTACATTTTCCTGGGACGATGTAATAGGAGAGGGTTATGAAATTCATATGGGATACACGGACCGGGTATCTGGGAAACCCATGTTCCACGTGAAATCCAGAAACAGAATTTCCTGCCAAGACGATGACGGGGCATTTTCAGAAAAAATGAACGTCTCAGGCACATATATGCACGGCCTTTTTGATGTATATAAAATAAAGTATAAATGGCTGTACTCCATAGGTATTTGTGATATTCCCCTCCCCCTGGAAAACGATATCTCCCGAAAAGAACAAAGTTATACCTTGTTAAGAGATCATTTTGAAAAACATGTGGATATTGATCAGGTGTTAAATATATGAAAAACAAGACCATGCTCGTCATTGGCGGTTGCAGAAGCGGAAAGAGCGCCCATGCCCTTAAGATGGCCAATCAGATAAATGGCAGCAGAAAATTATTTATGGCAACATCGGTTCCAACAGATAGTGAAATGCAAGATCGGGTAAAAAAACATGTCCTGGAGCGGGGAAAGTCCTGGAAGACTGAAGAAGTGCCGATGGAAATCCCTGAAAAAATAACTTTGCTTTCAAAAGAGTCTGATGTGATCTTAGTGGATTGCCTTACGCTTTGGGTATCAAATCTATTGTTTAAAGATATTAATGATACAGGGATTTTTGAAAGGGCAGAACAGTTGCTAAGATCTTTAGAAACAGTTGCCTGTCCTGTTTTTCTTGTTACGAACGAGGTGGGAGCCGGTATAGTGCCTGAAAATCAGTTGGCAAGAAAATTTAGAGACATGACGGGATTTGTGAATCAAAAAATTGCTGGAAAAGTAGATCAGGTTACCTGGATGGTGGCAGGTATTCCGGTTCAGATCAAAAGCCATACTTGATATCAATCTATAAGTCTAAATTTGATATCCTGCAAATAACTTCCAGCCTTAAAGGCATTCTTAGCAGCAATTCGACACTTTATAATTTTTCGGGAGCCTCCATTGATTAAGTATAAAAAAATAAACAAACCTGCCATTATTGAAAAGCTTGCCGGAGAAATGCCTCTGGAGGAATACAAAAACGTCATAGCTCTTTGCTGTAAAAAAAACAAAGATGGATCCAAAAATCTTGTTTTGGAGGCCCTTGAATTTGCATACAAGCATCATGCAGGCCAGCTTCGGAAATCAGGGGAACAGTATATAACTCATCCCATTGCGGCCGCTGAAATATTGGCAGGCAAGCTCGATCTCAGCGATCCTGAATTGATAGCTGCTGCAATTCTCCATGACATAGTTGAAGATGTAGGTTCTGTTACAATCTCTGATATTGAAAAAAAATTTGGCAAAAATGTAGCAGAGTTTGTTGATGGATGCACAAAGCTGAAGCTGATTGGAACCAACCCTAATGTTACCAAGGATATGACCTACCAGAAGCTTGTTTTGATGGCAAGCCAAAGCCCTGAAATTTTGTTGATAAAGATGGTTGACCGCATGCACAACATGAAAACCATTGGTTCATTAAGGGAGCATAAGCGTCAGCGTATAGCCCAGGAGACAATGGAAGTCTATGCTCCCATGGCAGAAAAGCTAAATCTTTTTTCTTTAAAACGAGAACTTTTTCATTTAGCCATAAAACAGAGATTCCCTAAAAAAAGCAAAAAATTATTGCTGACATTGAATCATTTTATGAAATCCTCGGATATTACCGAAATTCAGTCCAGCCTTGAAAATGCCTATAGAAAATTTCCCTTTAAAGTAACCATTAGGCCCAGGCTGAAAAACCTGTGGTCTTTCTACTCTCCTGTGACAAAAACCCTTGCTCTGGAAAATGCCGAAAACATGGTAGATTTCACAGTTGTAATGGATACTGATAACCTTCTTGAATGTTACCGGGCACTTGGCGTAATCAATACTAATACTATTTTCTCTCCGGTTCCTAAAACTATAAGGGATTATATTGCCAACCCCAAGGCCAATGGATATAAAAGCCTCCATTTAAGAATAATATACAAGGATCAAAGATACCTTGTTAAAATAAGAACAAAGGAAATGGAGTACACTGCCAGAAAAGGCCTTTTAATTCACTGGGATGACAAAAAAAGACTGGAAGAATATAAAAAAACAATAGGTGATGCCTTAAAAAATATTGGAGAGTATCAAGGATCACCAGCCAACCGTAAAAACATGTTCAGGCAGTTAGCCGATGATGAAAAACTGTTTGCCTATACACCCAGGGGGGAAACTCAATACCTTCCCCTTGGAAGCAATGTGTTGGATTTTGCCTATAAGGTACATACTTCACTTGGAGATAGATGTAAATATGCCTGGGTTAATAACCGCAGAGTGCCGCCGGACTATGTGCTTGAAGATGGAGATATTGTCAAAATAATAACATCAGATAAGCTTACGAATATCCCCCCGGATATTGAAAAAAAATGCAAGACTCCAAAGGCCAGGAGTGCATTGAACAAGAATCTTCAAAAAAGGCGTAACAAGGCTGCCGCAAAAATCGGAAAAGATATATTTGCCCAGGAGTTAGAGCGTTACGGCCTTACAGAGGCATTGTTGTACAGACCCGGGGTTGCTCACTATTTAACTTATAAACATTATGAAGGACTTGAGGACTTATTTATAAATGTGGGGCAGGACCTTGTTTCGCCGGAAGAGCTTATTTGGGAAGTGGCCGGCATCCATCCAAGATCTAAAAAATCAGGCATTTCTTCCCATAATGAGTCTGTGAGAAATATACTCAAAATTTTTGAAATTGAGAGGGGCGTCCATAAATTTTCCATGTGCTGCCATCCTTTACCAGGTATGGATAATACTGTAGCCGTACTCAGCAAAAGAGGAGTCTCTTTCCATAAATCCCATTGCAAAGAGTATATCCGCGGTAATGATTATGAATCGGAAAAAATACTTAATGTGGTGTGGGAAATGACTTTGATCTGGAAGAAATTTTTTGAATTTAATATCCATGTCAAGAATATAAGCGTTGGTCAATGCCTCTCGATGCTGTGCGGCATTCCTGATCATATCTATATTAATGAGATTAAAAAGGCCCACAGCAATAAAGACGTTGAAATTTCGGTAAGGCTCGCAGGATTTAAGGACGCACAGATTTTTTTTGACTGTTTTGAGAAAAACAATTGTGCTGTTACAATTTTAGATTATGGCGGTTAGAATCTAATCAAGGCATCTGAATAAATAGGAAAACAATCAAAACATTCATAAAAATCAAAGGTTTTGCTTTCTTAGTTCCAGAGCACTTTCATTTTGTGGATCTATCTTTAATACTTGGTTTATATAATCGTCTGCTATAAAAATCTTTTTTTGCTGAACAAGTATTCTTGCAAGATATAATTTCACATCAAGGATTATTTTATCATCTATATTTTTTATTTTCAAATTATTATTATCGATTTTCTGGAAACAGTCCAAGGCCTTATCAAAATCACCGCTATTATAATAAATCACTGCTATTTTAAAAATAAGATCAAATCTGTCTGGTTTATTTTCTATGATATCGTTCAATAGTTTTTTTGCATAGGTGTGTTCAGAATTTTGGATAAAAATATTTGCTATTTCTTCCTTTTTTTCCAACGGAGCTTCAGATTTGTCGATAAGTTGATCGAATATTTCAATTGCTTTCTGTGTCATTCCTTTTTCAAGCAAGGACTCTGCAAGGCTCATTCCTTTTGAAAGTAATTCCGAATCAAAGGTTCTGCATTGTTCATAAAATTTAAGGGCATTTAAAAAATCATTCCTTTTAAAATAGAAATCCACAATAATATATCTTGAAATATCATCATACTTGTTGACGGCAACGGCTTTTTGGAAACATTTTTCAGCAGTTTTATCGTTATTTATTTCAGCATATAACAGTCCTAGATTCCTGAGTATTCTCGATGCTCTTGGTTTTTCCTGGAGAGCCAGCCTGGTCTCTTCAATGGCGGAATTAATGTCGCCTGCCTCTTTAAAGTCCCTTGCCCTTTGGAGGTGAATGGTCGATTCGGGTGGATTGTTTGCAAAATGAATAACAGATCTGATCTTGTCATCTAATGATTTCATTGTCAGTGGTTTCAATAGATATGCGTCGATTTCCGTTTCGGCAACATTGGCAATTATTTCACGTTCTGCTTCTGCTGTAATCATGATAACCGGCATGTCTCTTAGCTGCTTAGACTGCCTGATATTTTTGAGCATTGTAATCCCGTTCATTACCGGCATGTTCCAGTCGATTACTACAAGATCAATGGGAGTGCTTTCAAGTATTTTTAATCCTTCCCTGCCGTTTTCAGCATGGCGTATGTTTTTTCCAAATCCCAATTGCTTAAACATATTTCTTATGGAAAGACGCATGCTGCGCATGTCATCCACGATTAAGACAGACATGTTATGGATATCGATCATTTTAAATCTCATCTAAAAAGTTTTGAAAATTTTTTTTAATGGCTTTTAGAAGGCCCGGCAGCCTGTCAAGCTGTTTCTCGTTGACAGCCGTTTCCATTTTAAGTGTGGTCTGAGTGAGTAATAATGCATTTACATTTGCCGAAGATCCCTTTAATGCATGGGTATTCAGCCTGATTTGCTCTATATTATTGTTTTTAATTGCTGTTTCAATTTTTTTAATCAGTCTTGCAGCTTCTGCTGTAAAGGCCTCTAAAATTGAGGCTACACTTTTTTCATCTCCACCAAATTTTTCAAGCATCCCCTTTTTGTCAAATATTATTTCCGATGTCTGGGGAGATAGAGAAGCCCTGGCAGAACTTTTATGTTTTTCAAATTGGTTATTATCTTTTCCATGGTTTTTAACTTTAGCAGTGCCTGAAATTTGAATATGGCTTGACGGCTTTACATAGCGATTAAGGGTATCAGAAAGAATCAGAGGGTCAACAGGTTTTGATATAAAATCATCCATACCTGCCTCAATACATTTTTCTTTGTCTCCCTTCATAGCATTAGCCGTCATTGCAATGATGGTTGTATGCAGTTGATTGTTTTCAAGTCCTCTAATATTTTTTGTTGCTTCAAATCCGTCCATAACAGGCATTAAGCAGTCCATGAATATAATATCATAATGGGAATTTTTCAATTTTTCAAGAGCTTCTTTGCCGTTTGAAGCCTCATCTACATTAAACCCAAGTTTTGATAATAGGTTTTTTGCAACAATCATGTTTGTTTCATTGTCTTCCACCACAAGAATTTTTGTGAAATATTTTTTATTTTCCGCAATGGAATGACGGGTAATTATGGATATGGGTGAAGAGCTTGTTCTATCTGAGTTTACGCACATTATGGCTTTTAGGCAGTCGTTTAAAAGGGTTTGATCAACGGGCTTGCTCATATAGGCGGCAAAACCAAGCTGCTCAAAATACTTGGCATCTCCTTTTTTACCGATTGCCGTAATAAGAACAAGTTTTACATCTTCCAGTTCTTTTTGTGCTTTAATATTTTTCCCTAATCCGGCTGCATTAATGCTGCCGTTTTGGGCATCTATGATTACGGCCTGGAAGGGCTGATTATCCTGGAATGCTTGCATAAGGGTGGACATAGCAACTTTAATACTATTTGCTTCATATGGTTGAACACCAATTGATACAAGATTTTTTTTAAGGGATCTTGCAATGGATAAATCATCTGCCACAATAAGAATTTTTTTGTTTTGAATACCGCTTGTAAATTCAAGATCAAGCTCATCCCCGAGTTTTTGTTTTTCAAGGTCAATGATAAACCAAAAAGAACTTCCGATTAATTCATCACTTTCAACACCGATTTGCCCGTTCATCAACTCCACAAGCATTTTGGATATGGAAAGTCCCAGACCTGTGCCTCCGAATTGCCTTGTAGTAGAGGCATCCACCTGCTTAAATGAATCAAAAATTACGTTTATTTTTTCAGGAGGAATACCTATACCTGTATCATCAATGTTAAATTTTAAACTGACATGGGTGTCATACTCTTTTTCGAGACTGATATGTATGCTGACTTCTCCGGCTTCCGTGAATTTAATGGCATTTCCGGTTAAATTGTTCATGATCTGCCGGAGACGGCCTGGATCGCCCTTGAGCAGCCTCGGTACGTCAGGATCAATGGTGCATGAAAAACTAATATCCTTTTGTTTTGCCTGAATGGTGGGCATGGCATTTATATCATCCATGATCAACTGAAGATCAAAATTTCTTATATCAAATTCCAGTTTTCCTGCTTCGATCTTTGAAAAATCTAAAATATCGTTAATCAGTGTTAAAAGAGAGTTGGCGCTTGAAAATACAAGTCTTGCATATTTTTGCTGTTCAGGGTTTAGTTGTGTTTCCATAAGAATATGCATCATGCCGATAATGCCGTTCATCGGTGTTCTTATTTCATGACTCATTGTGGCAAGAAATTCACTTTTTGTTTGAATGGCCTTGTCTGATTTTCTCGATTGGACCAAGCTGATTTCTTGGAAATTTATGAATTCTTTTTTTTGTTTTGCAAACTGCTTATGAATGAAATGACTTGAAAAAATTGTCGCGACCATGGCTATCAAGAGATTTAATCCAAGAAGCAATGAACAATATTGTAAGGGAATTACATTAGGCATGTTGATTCCGGCAAAACTCAGAATTAAAAAAATCATAATAGAAATACCTGTTGCCATGCCATAAATTACGATTGGTTTTGTATTAACAGTTATTCCTGACACTGCAGGAACAAGTATGAAATAGACAAGAAAGGGGCTTTTAACAGCACCTGACAAAGCACATACAATTGTTATGAAGATAAAAAAAAGAACAATAAATTTTCTATCTGAGGATTTTTTGTCATTGCCTAGAGGATATGTGTTTTGAGAGAATTTATTGTCTTCATCCAATATAAGATTCATGGATTTTGAATACCTTATAATAGCCGTAGCAGGCATTCACGCCACAGCAAGTGATGAAAGTTCATTGTTATATCAACAACTTTTTAATATATTGATCACGATAATAAATTATGGCTTTAAAATATCAAAGTTTACCTTTAAATAAAAGCCCCTACCTCTTTATGAGGTACTGGGCTCACACCCTTCCAACGTGTCAAAAAACCACAATATATTGTGATTTTTAACACTCTCGAAATACAATGGGTTGTATGCTGGAATAGTGCGAGCCCAGTGCCCTTTATGATAGGGGATGTTTTATCTCTTTATAACCCGGTATCCAGTTCAATTATTTGGCCTTTTTTAATACTGATACCCTCTGCTATTGGAAGGGGTTCGTCCATGCCTTTCAGGTACACAAGAATGGTATAAGTATCGGGAGGCACCGGAAATGTCTCCCAGAGTGGATAATCATTGTCCCAGCGTCTTCTAACCTGAAGAACTGTGTCTTCCGATGTTTCCGAGATAAGGTCAAATCCACTCATACTTTGTTCATGTTTTTTTATCTTGATACCGCTGTCCATGGTCAGAACGGTTTCTTCTCCTGCTGTTATTACAATATTTTTTGAAACAACTGCGGTTTCAGGCATGGTTTTATATTTATATTCAAAGGAATACTTTCCGGGCATCAGGGGTTTAGTTGTAAAGAAATAATAATTGTTCCCCGAAGCAGGGGTGTTAATAACAAACCTGCCGTCACTGCTTCTCAGTGTAACGGATGAAGCCGGAATATCCATCAGAGCATCCGCGACATTGAATGCAAGTGCCCCCAATTTTATTTCATAGGTTTCTCCTCCATTGATAAAAACGGGGATAGGATAGATTTCAGAAGGTTTTTGATAGTTGCTGTTTGAGTATCCCACTACAACATCATATTCACCAGACATCAGGGGGTGTGTTGTATCTGCATTGGGGGTTTCCGCTGTTTTTATTGTCTTGTCGTCTTTTTTTCGTATGATTCTGATGTGGGCCAAGCTTTTTTCCCCTCCTTCAGGAAAAATAAACCTTAGTCTGCCCAGTCCAGTTTTGGTTGTTGTTTGGGTGGTCTTTGCTTTTTCAAAAATCACCTTTTTTTCAACTTCCTGTTGAACACTATGAAAAGCATTCAGAAGCTCTTGGGCGTCGCTTGCGCCAAAATAGATTCCCCCGCCTGCTTTGGCAAGACAGGTGAGTTCTTCCTGCTGCATCTGGTCAACGTCAAAGCCTACAACATGGAGAATAAATTTGATTCCGGTTTCTTTGAGTTTCCTGACAAGGCCGCAAGGGTCAGGATTACAGGTTTCTTCCCCGTCGCTGACCATGATGATTGTGGTTTCATTTTCTTTTGTTTTTAGTGTATTGACCACAAGTTTAACAGCGTCGGCAATGGGTGTTTTTCCTTTGGGACTGATACTATCAACTTTGTTCAGCAGAGTTTTTCGGTCATCGCTGCCTGCCGGGATCATGATTTCTATATCGTCACAGCGCCCTTTGTACCTGTGGCCATAGGCTGTAAGTCCAAATTTTACTTCAGGGGGCAGGGAAGATACCAATTCATGGATGACATTTTTAGCTGCCTTTATTTTGATCTGGCTACCGGTTTTTCCCCACATGGACCCTGAGCCGTCTATTATGATCATTACCTCAGGAAAAGATGCCGGTTCTGAAAAGGCAGTGGGGGTAAACGCAAAGAATAGATTCAGGCTTATAAATGCCGTTAAAATAGAAAAAAAAATTCGATTCATGTTCATCTCCCTTTTTTTAAATGCTGTTAGTTTCTTATCTCCAATTTTCGTGCTTTTTTGGCAAGAGAATCGGAAAGCCTCTTTGGTTCTGGCTTGTCCAGGTTAGGTGATTTCCAGATAATGTTTTACCAAATATCTTGGCCCAATATTTGTTTACAGAATGATCCACATATGAATTATGGTCTGCTTTTTGCTGGAAATCACCTTAGCAGTTAATTTAGCATGTTACTATTTTCTTATTACCTGGTAACTGTTTTCTACTTATATATCTATCTGAACACCTTGATTCCAGATGCTGTATCCTGAATCATGAATCCAAAAGGTTCTATTAACTGAAAAACAGGTCTCCCAAAATAAAACAACTCTTCTTCAACAGACAACTGAAAAGATTTCACAACCTGGGTTCGATAGGCCAGATCACCCGTCACAATTTTTTGCAGTTCAGGTATTATTTTATTTATGGAATGGTTGTTTTCTGCCGAAAGGGCTTTTAAATCAGGACATGGAAAAAGGTCTTCATGCTCGACAACTTTTGCTCTTAACGGATTGTCTTTTTCAACTATTTCAAGCCTTGAAATAAGATCCTTACCAGCAAGTTCCATGATGGGCCCTGTATTCCAGCAATTAAGCGTTCTGCATGCCTGGGGACGGTGTTCATATATCTTACAGGCGTTTTTATGTTTATCATAAAAATAGCAGCACCACTCTCCCTTGCTTCCTCTTATTTTGACTAATTCATATGTGATTGGTTTAACAGCATCTGTTACAGGATCATGGGCAAGCTCTGATTTTCTAATAGTAATCAGATGCCCTAAGGATAAGTATCCTTTTGTAATAAGGTTCAGATCACGAGTATGCAGAGCAGGCCCTCCTTTTTTACAGCAGGCACCGCAGCGCAGACATGTATTTTGATGATTCATATTTTTATAAAACCCTCACTTTAAGAGTGAATAGTATTTATCAGGTTTTGGCCCATGGGGCGAAACATGTGGAGACAATTTTTAAACACACATAATTGGCCTCATTAGTCCAGGTTTTTTGTGTGTCTATGAAAGTATTGACATACTCTCATTCACTTAGTTGACACTTTCCCAAAATGCCCTCTTACTTTCCGGGAATTTCCTTAAAAAAGGGACAACTGCTTTTAAGGCAAGATGAAGGATGCCAAAGTATCTTTATCTTACTTATACCGGTATCATATCCTATGATGCTTAAGTCTGCCATAAAAAAATTAATGCAGGAAAAAGTTAATATTTTCATGATATGTTGATTCTCAAGATCAATAGCGCTATATTGCTAAAGAATGTTCCCATTGAATATCTTGGGTTGATTCTATCTTTGGCCGTTTTCATCTTTTCAAATGTTGTCTGAACCATGATTTAAGGATAAAAAAATCTCATTTAACCCATTAATAATGGGAATAATGGTTCAGCCAGGTGGCCGACGTTACAGCCGAGTCCGACTATCTCTACCAACGATATTTATGGGTTTCATTTTATTGGATATATGGGAAATGGATTGATTCTTCACCACTGTGAAAACATATTAATCATATCAATTTTTAAATTTGGAGGATAGCACATGACAATTAGAATCGGAATCAACGGATTTGGACGTATTGGGAGAAACATTTTTCGTGCCGTCAGCAAGGACGATACCTTCAAGGATGTGGAGGTGATTGCCATCAATGATCTGACAGACAATGCTACACTTGCACATCTTTTGAAATATGATTCTGTCATGGGCACATTTGATAGCGAGATTAAAGGCGATGACAACGGTATCCTTGTGGATGGAAGGCCCATTGCCGTTTCAGCCCATCGTTCTCCTGGAGACATTCCCTGGGGTGATATGGGGGTGGATTATGTTGCCGAATGCACAGGTATTTTCAGGGATGCCGAATCGGCAAAGGGACATATGGATGCAGGGGCAAAAAAGGTTATTATTTCCGCTCCTGCCAAAGGAGATGTCAAAACCTTTGTAATGGGTGTCAATGAAGATGAATATGATCCTGCCGATCATCATGTGGTTTCCAATGCCTCCTGCACCACTAATTGCCTGGCTCCTGTGGCCAGAGTTATTCAGGATAATTTTGGAATAAAGCGCGGACTCATGACCACCATTCACGCCTATACAGGGGATCAGCGCCTGCTGGATTTTCCCCATAGTGATTTAAGAAGGGCAAGGGCTGCGGGTCTTTCCATGATTCCGACAAAAACAGGGGCTGCTGCTGCAGTTGCCCTTGTTATACCTGAACTTAAAGGAAAATTTGACGGACTGGCCGTAAGGGTTCCCACCCCAAATGTTTCCCTTGTGGATGTGTTTATGGAAGTTGAAAAAGAGACCACAGTTACCGAGGTGAATCAGGCATTGAAGGATGCGTCGGGCCGTTATCTTGGCTATTCTGAACTACCCCTGGTGTCAATTGATTATCAGGGAGATTCCAGATCATCCATTGTGGATGCACAATCCACCAAAGTGATCGGCACTTCGATCAAGGTGATGAGCTGGTACGACAATGAATGGGGTTATTCCAATAGAATGCTTGATCTGATACTTCATATGAATGCTTCCAAGTTGTTGTAGTTTTCAGAGGTCATGCCATTTTTTGAATGTTGATGAAATTTCCGGCGTCATAATATTTATTTGAATGTGTAGGGGCAGAATCTATTTCTGCCCCATTGATAGATAGGAAATAAATCCATTTGGGGCGGATATGGAATCCGCCCCTACATTTATTATTCGTTGTGAACCGCAGTTCATGTTGGTTTATATGAAAGTCTCTATAAGTACTTGTTTTTAAAAGACTTTCATTCATCGTTGTGATGACTGTGCCATCATGGGTGTTTATATGAAAGTCTCCGTAAGGGATTGTTTTTTAAAGACTTTCAATCTTCGTTGTGGCCGGGTAAAAATATGCTCCGGCCATGCCAGTTTATATGAAAGTCTCCGTAAGGGATTGTTTTTTAAAGACTTTCAATCTTCGTTGTGGCCGGGTAAAAATATGCTCCGGCCATGCCAGTTTATATGAAAGTCTCCGTAAAGAATTGTTTTTTAAAGACTTTCAATCTTCGTTGTGGCCGGGTAAAAATATGCTCCGGCCATGCCGGTTTATATGAAAGTCTCCGTAAAGTATTGTTTTTTAAAAACTTTCAATCTTCGTTGTGGCCGGGTAAAAATATGCTCCGGCCATGCCGGTTATATGAAAATTTAGGGGCAGACCTGCGTGTCCAACCTTTTCGGAGTAAAACCTATGTTTTATGCTTCCTTGTGCGTATAAGGGAATAAATATTACTATGGAAAATTATTGAGATAACCCTAATCCTGAAATTATTGACCCTATTTCTTGAGCTTCTTAGGAGGGCTGAATGACAAGAAAATCCATACCTGAATATATAGAATCCGACGCCCTTCGGGCCAACCTTCTTGAAACAGCAGAGGATGTTGAAATAAAGCCTGAATACAACCTCCTTCTTGACATTGTTGCAAACTATAGGGGAATCCATAATAACCTTAATGCCCTTCTTTACGAGCTTTGCCACTCCTTTCGTAATTGGAAAATACTTCTCCCCCAGTTAAGAAGTTTTGTGCTGAAAAACAGCCATATATTTAATAAGCATGAAAGGGGAACCGAAGCCTTTACACTTCTCAGCGATATTTTTTTTAGTGCTTTGATCGAAACTGAGAAGAATGAGCTCCTGGCCGCCCAGGTTGTGGAAGCTCTTTTTGTATGGATCGACAAGCAAGTATCACTTTTTGATAAAGAGAACATCCTTCGATATGAAGATGTATTGAATGTATTATTTCAGCGCATTGCAAAATTTGACATGGAACATCCTGGATTGATGATGCTAATTGTCCAGGATCGGCATTCCATGAAAAGAGTTGCCATGCGCCTCCTTGAACTTTGCGGGCAGCCGGGTGATTCCTTTAACTTTAAGCCCTGTGGTTTTCTTATGGCCGCTCTTCTTAAAAAAAATTATGACTACTGGCTTGAAGAGATAGATCCCGTTACCTGGCTCCTTGACGATGGGGAAAAATATACTCAAAAATATGAAACCGGGGATGATTGTTTTGAGTCTTCATTCGGTATTGCTTTGGAACAAATAACAAAGGAAGAGGAATCTGTTAACCCAATAGCCTTGTTCAAACTCATATCCCATGGGGCAATGGAGTGTTATAAAGAAAAGCTTGCAGCCATTGATATTGAGAAAAGTGGGGACGGGGGGCTGATATCCATGCTTGCGCTGCCTGCTCATATGGATATTGTCAGGATTTATAAAGAACTGCCTGCCCATATTCCGAGAGCTATTCTATCCGAGTCGGCATTTATCGATCAATTAGCTGATCATGGTGAAACATCAGTTAAAAATTACGCGGAAAATCAGACCCTGCTTTTTTTGTTCAGGATAATGGATACAAGGGGATTACAGCTCATTCATGAAGAAACCCTGCGGGAGATCAATCACCGCCTTGTTTTTCTTATACGCCAGCAAAGCTTCGAGGATATAGAGACGTTTTTATTAACCACATTTAAACTTCTAAAGGCCAATGTTAAAAAATATCCTTATACCTCTCTTAAATGTATTCAGATTATAGGCGAAGAAATTTTCAAGCGTGGAAACAGCCGCATGGTGGAAACTTTTCTGTGGGAGGCTGTACGCTTTGGTTTTCAACATGCCTCGGTTTCCGGGGTAGATGAAGACTGGCAGCCCATTACAAATCCTGCCCATCTGACCAATATTCGTGTGTGGCTGCACCTTATAACCCAGGAACCCAAGTGGTGTGCCACCCTCTTTTCCGCTTTGATCATTAATATCAAGCTTGCCGGTACCTGTGTAAAGGATACTGATCTGTTTCAACGGGATATTACAAATCTGCTCAATCACCCCATTGAACCTGTCTATAATCTTGTTAAACAGTTTGCAAAACTAATGCCGGTTTTTTTCAATGAAATTGGTGCGGAAGGAGAATTAAGATATGTCTCTACAGAGCTGGATGAATCCCATAAAAGAAAGGATCGACTGATTCATTTCCTGAGAAAACAGAGTCATGTGGAAAGCTCGAATCTTATCGTGGGATTTATTCAGGAAATATACCAGTTCTGGATCACCGGGGAAAAGACCTCCCTTCAACCTTATCTTCCAGAGGAGGTTTTTGAAGAGATTGAAACAAAGGGACCCTTTGTAGATGAACTGCAGAGGTTGACAAGAAGGATCAAGCTTGACCATCATTTTAATTCAATGGATGATATCTTGTCCTGGGGTAAAAAAGAAATTAAGATATTTTTGAATAACCAGAGGGATATTTCCGCTGTGGAGCGCAGGCGGTTTGATCTTTTGGTTCAGATGTACCGCCTTGTCCACCAGAAGTATAATTTGAGTTTTCAAGAGCTGAAAAAAGAACTTGCCCAAGCATCTAAGGACGGTTTTTCCGGCATGGATGAGCTTATGGAGGTGCTTGAAATCGATAAAACAGAACAATGCCTGGAGGGCCTGCTGACCCAGCTTAAATTTTTAAAATCCATCATTCTATCAAAGGAAACTTTTAAGGCAAAAGAGGCTATTCATCATAAAAGACATATTGCCGTTGATATTCCATCCATGTACGGCAGCTATCAGGAAAAAAAATTCGATGCCTTGAGCCTGACATTCCGGCTGGAAAACCTGGCCACGCTTTACATTGAAAAACTGCCTGAAACCGTGAATTTATCCTTTATTACCCAGGCTACTTTTTTCCGCATAGTACGCTGCCTCCGGCTTTATCTTAAAGCACTCAGCATCGATGGTATAACCTCAAGACGGCTTGATACCTATATGTCCCTGCTTGACAGCTCCCTCAAAGTGAGACGTTTTTCCTATACCCAGTATCTTGATATTTTCCGGGGTCTGTCCGAGGGAGTTAAGGATGTTATCTATTCCTATTATACTAATATTCACCAGAATAATCTGTCCATAATCATTTCCCGCATCGGCAAGGATAATCTTTCTCCGAGATATAGAACCGAATGGATTAAAGGCGATATGCCCACTACCATTCACCGATTGTCCGAATCTTTTTTTAGAGATTTAATCTCCTCAACCTTTGGATTGCAGCATCTGGATCTTTTCATAGCAAGGATTATACAGACCCTGGAGCGCCAGAAAAATATTTTAGATAAGGACAAACTTGATTTGCTCATGACCTATAATCCTGAGAAAAGCATCTCCATGCTCGATGATCCCAACCCTTACACCCATGACCTGATCCATTTGAGCAATAAGGGTTTCAACCTTATCACCTTGATTCAGGACGGCCTGCCGGTACCTCCTGCCTTTATAATTACCACCGAGGTGTTTCGATGCCGGGAGGTCATATATGGTTTTTCCAAGGCCAGGGATGAGTTCATGCAGCGGACCCGCTCGGCGCTTACCCGGTTAGAGGGCATGACAGACATGGTGTTTGGTGCGCCGGAAAACCCGCTTTTGCTCTCTGTCAGAAGTGGAGCTGCCCTTTCCATGCCGGGAATGATGGCGACCATCCATAATGTGGGACTTAATGAAGATATTATAGAAGAGTATGTAAAAATACATGATAATTCCTATCTGATCTGGGATAACTACCGGCGTTTCATTCAGTCATGGGCCATGATTTCAGGGATGGATCGGGATAAGTTCCAGGCTTTGATGGATGATGCTAAAGATAGATATCAGGTTAGACTTAAATGGGAGTTTACGCCGGAACAGATGCAGGAACTTGCCCTTGATTATCTGAAACTGGTACGTCTTCAAGGGGTGGGTATTCCCGATGATCCCTGGCTTCAACTGGCAGGTGCCGTTGAAATGGTCTTAGATTCCTGGCAGACTACCAAGGCAGCAGATTATCGCAGAATTATGGATGTATCTGATTCCTGGGGTACGGCAGTAATTGTTCAGACCATGGTATATGGGAATAAAAGCGATAAATCAGGCTCAGGTGTCCTTTTTACAGCCCATCCTTATAGAAAGGTTCAGAGGGTGGCCCTGTGGGGAGATTATGCCTATGGGGATCAAGGAGAAGATATAGTGTCAGGCCTTGTCACAAGTTATCCCATTTCCGTTGAGCAGGCCCAACTGGACGGTAGAAACGTTACAAAAACCCTTGAAAAGCGTTTTCCTAAAATTTATGAACGCCTGCTCTCAATTTCCAGGAACCTGGTATATGAAAAAAGATGGAACCCCCAGGAGATCGAGTTTACTTTTGAAGGCCCTGAACCTGAAATGCTCTATCTTCTCCAGACCAGGGACATGATAACCATCAAAAAACAAGAGCAGTTTGATGTGTTTATTGAAACCCAGGACTTGAAAAATTCATTCCTCGGTAAAGGCATAGGGGTTTCCGGCTCCGCCTGTTCAGGCCTGGCGGTTTTTTCAGGTGATAATATTCAAGATCTTCGCCAGAAAGATCCGGGCGTTCCTTTGATACTTATAAGGCAGGATACCGTACCCGAAGATATTAAAGTCATTGATCTGGCAGACGGTCTTCTCACCTCCCGCGGGGGCCAGACCTCCCACGCATCGGTTGTAGCTGTCAGGCTTGAAAAAACCTGTGTGGTGGGATGCAGGCAGTTAAAGGTATATGAATCAAGGCAGTATTGCGAGATCGGTGGAAGGCGCATTTCCTTTGGAGAGCCCATCTCCATTGACGGTAGAAACGGCCTTGTACTTCATGGCATACATCCCACTAAAAATGAAAGGCATATTTTGCCCCTTTGATCGCTAGGTGACTAACCTCAGTCTGGAATTAAAATTTTTAAATTACCGATCATGACAAATATGTAAATGGGGTAGATATGGAATCTGCCCCCCTACAGGGTTTCTAATAACTGCCATGGGCAGCCCTTTTTTCAGGGCAGCCCCTTATAAATTTTTTAGTTATTTAAGCATACAGGAATCATGCTCCATGGATATATTAAAGGGTATTGAGAGACTATCTTCTGCTCTTGGTAATGAAATTATCACCATAGATTCACACACGGCAGGAGAATCCACCCGTCTTATTGTGGGGGGAGTAGGGCATATTATCGGCAGCACCATGGCAGAGAAGCTTGAAACATTCAAGTCCGACTTTGACCACATAAGGCTTATGCTCACGCGGGAGCCAAGGGGCCACAGCGGGATACTTGCCACCATGCTGACCAAGGGAGTCTCCGAGGACGCTGATTTCGGGCTGATTTACATGGATGCCAGACGCTATCCCTACCTTTGCGGCCATGGAACCATTGGCGCAGTCGCAACCCTTATCAAGACAGGATGTCTGAATACCGCTGAGGGAAAAAACACCATTAAAATCGATACCCCTTCAGGCCCCATGAAAGCCGTGGCCCTTATGAAAAAAGGATGCCTTGAATCCGTGGCTGTAGACATGGTTCCTTCATTTGTTTTTGATACAGGCCGAAATATCGACGTGCCAGGATATGGCAGTCTTAGGATCGATCTTGTATGTGCAGGAGGTTTCTTTGCCATGGTTTCAACCAAGGAAACAGGACTTGATCTCATTCCAGGCAATATGCCGATCCTGGCGGATTTGGGAATGAAAATCATTGACGCGGCAAATGAACAGCTCAGGGTATACCATCCCCTTAGGCCTGAAGTTACAACTATTGATGTAACAGAGTTTTATGATCCTGAAAATCACCATCTCAAAAAGGGGAAAAATGTTGTTGTGTACGGAGAATCCCACATTGACCGTTCCCCCTGCGGCACCGGCACTGCGGCAAAATTGACACTATTGCACTACCATGCTATGGTGTCCATCAATGAGCCTTTTGTCAACATGAGTCCCCTTGATACATCCTTTGTGGGGGAGATAATCGATACCATGATGATCGGCAGTTTTAAAGGCGTCTCGGTCAGAATAAAGGGAAATGCCCATTTAACGGGAATAAACCGTTTCTTTTCTGAACCTGATGATCCTTTTCCCAAGGGGTTTATCATATAGGATTAAATCGATATGCCTGCCCCGCTTGTGTGATTCTATGATATTTTAAAACGGAGCAGTTAATGAACAGAGTCTTTTCCCCTGATCTGATTTTTATCAACGGCACAGTCCGCACCCAGGATGATGAAGCACCTCTATCCGAGGCCCTGGCTGTTTCAAACGGCAGAATATCAGCCATTGGTTCAACAAAACAAATAAAATCCCTAACTGATTCTAAAACAAAAATAATCGACCTTGGGGGCAGATTGATGCTTCCCGGATTTATAGATACCCATTTCCATTTTTTTGATTGGGTTTTAAACTATGACAGCATTGATCTTGCAAAGGCTTTCTCCTTCAGAGAGATGGAAATAGCTTTAAAGGAAAAAGTACAAAAATCTCCTGCGGGGCAATGGATCCTTGGAAACGGCTTTAATGAATCAGACTGGCCTGAAAATAAAATGCCGGACAGGTATGATCTTGACAGGCTGGCTCCCGGCAATCCTGTGTGTATATGGCGCTGTGATCTTCACCTTGCCGTTGCCAACTCAATGGCTCTTCATCAGGCAAATATTACCCGTAAAACCCCGGACCCTCCAGAGGGCCTTATTGCCAGAGATTCTTCAGGAGAACCCACAGGGGTTTTAAGGGAGTTTGCACCGAACCTGATCAAGAATGCCGTGCCACCCATACCGGAGAGAAAAATTCTTGAAATCATGGAGAAAAAAATTGCCCATCTGCACTCCCTTGGCATAACAGGGATTCATGATGTTAGACTCATGGGGGGCCTTGACGGTGCGGATTCCCTGCGGGCATGGCAAAAAATGAATGAACAAAACAGGCTGAATATCAGATGCCATGTTACACTGCCCGGAGAAATGACGGATCAGGCCATAGCCCTTGGCCTTAGAACCGGAATGGGGAATGACATGCTAAGGATCGGGCACCTCAAATTTTTTGCCGACGGCGGTATGGGTGCAAGAACTGCATGGATGACCGAAAAATATTTAGATGCTGAATACGGCATGCCCCTTACACCCATGGAATATCTTGAATCCGCCCTGATCCGGGCTGATGCAGCTGGCCTCAGTATCATGATACACGCCATTGGAACCAGGGCAAATAAAGAGTTAATTGCCATGTTTGAGCGCTTCGAGAAAAATCACACCATAAATACCCGTCTTCCCCACCGCATCGAACACCTCCAGATGATCGAACCGGAAGACATTAAGAAATTAGGACAGTTAAAACATGTTGCAGTATCGTGTCAGCCCAATAACCTAAGCCTTGATATTTCCATGATCCAGCAGAGTGTGGGAGAAAAGGGAGCCTACACATACCAGCTTAAAAGCACCGTGGACCTTGGTATCCCTCTGATGCTCAGCTCTGATGCACCGGTCTGCAATCCCAATCCCCTTGCCGGTATTTTTTCCGCGGTGAACCGCACAAGGATGAATCACACGCCGGAAAATGGATGGTACATGGATCAGGCACTCAGTGTGGAAGAAGCAGTAAAAGGCTACATCAGTGTCCCTGCTGAGGCCTCCTGTATTAACAGGGATATTGGAACCATATCTCCTGGAAAATTTGCAGACCTTATTGTGCTTGAGAAAGATATTTATGAAATAGACCCAAAAGAAATTGCAGATATATCTGTCGATCTTACCGTGTTTAACGGTGAACTTGTTTATTCACGAAGATGAGGGTTAAAAGCTTTTAGGCTTGATTTCAATTTCGGGCATTATTTCCAGGGGCAACCTACCGTGGTTGCCCGGTGAAGGAGTACACCTACAATATGGCTGGCGTGAAAACCATCCCCAAGCTTTTGCAGGGGGCCTTTAAGTAATCATCTATCCAAAAAAAAACAGGATGTTACTATGGAAAACAAATCGTGGAAACCCTGGGCTCTGCTTGCCCCATCACTTACCGCTGTATTTTTTCTTCTGGTGGTTCCAGTATGCTTTGTAGTTGTCTACAGTTTTTGGCTAAGGGCCCCCAGCGGGGGAGACATCCCGGCATTTCAGTTTGGCAACTATGCTAAATTCTTTGCTGATTTTTTTTACCCTTCCCTGCTCCTCAGGACAATCCGGGTTGCTGTGGAAACCGTTTTTCTGTGCCTTGTCATGGGGTATATACCGGCATATTTTTTTTATCGTACCGAGTCAAAATACAAACCGGTTTTAATGCTCCTCATCATGCTCCCCTTCTGGATCAGTTTTATCATTAGAACCCTGAGCTGGATAAATATCCTTGGGGATTCGGGCCTTATCAATCACCTCCTGATAAAAACCGGGCTTATATCATCACCCCTTTCCATGCTGTATAATGAAGCTGCCGTCCTCATGGGGCTTCTCCAATACCTCCTGCCTTTCATGATCCTCAACATATATGTAAGCCTTGACGGCATAGATAAAAGCCTTACCGAGGCTGCAAAATCCCTTGGCTGCACCGAATGGCAGGCATTCAAGGAAGTAACCCTCCCTTTAAGCCTTCCCGGAGTCAGTGCGGGGTGTCTTTTGGTATTTGTACTGACCTGCGGAACCTATCTTCCTCCCATGATTCTCGGAGGCCCGGGTAATGACATGTTAGCCAACCTGATCTTCAAACGGATTGTCGGTACCCTTGACTGGCCCTTTGGTTCAGCGATCAGCACCATTTTATTAGCACTCCTTGGCATTATCGTATATACCTACAACAGATACCTTGGAATCAATCAGGTATTCAAAAGCCTGAAATAACTCAAGAGTCGTAAGTTCTAACATCTGCTACCATATATTGCATTTTAAACTTCTTTAAAAATATCATTTATGGTCATCATTCAGAGAACTTATGAGTGACGAGGAAATAAAAGAAAGGTAAAAACCATGAAATTTTTTTCCGGCTGGTCTTTAATCAAAATTTACACCCTGCTTATTTATATATGGATGTTTACTCCCATCGTGGCTGTTGTACTGCTGTCATTTAATCCCCAGCAGTTCGGTTCCTTTCCCATGGAGGGGTTCAGCCTGAAATGGTACGCAAAGCTGGCACATAATTCCATAATCCTTGGAGCCTTTAAAAATTCGCTCATCCTTGGCTCCTTAACTGCCGTTTTTGCCACAGCCATTTCCATACCCGCGGCCATGGCCTTTGTCCGATATAATTTCCCGGGAAAAGAAACCCTGAATACACTGCTGCTGGCACCAATAATGATTCCAGAGGTGGTACTGGGTGTTGCTTTGCTGATTTTTATCCGATGGCTTCAGCAGCCCAAGAGCTTTCTCATGCTCGTTACCGGCCATGTGGTACTAACCATTCCCTATGTTCTCCTTGTTGTACAGGCGAGGCTGGTGGGCATCAAACGCGAATATGAAGAAGCAGCCATGTCTCTTGGGGCAAACCCCTTTCAGACATTTATTAACATAACCTTCCCCCAGCTTGCACCGGCCATTTTTGCCGGCATGCTCTTCTCATTTACCATATCATTTGATGATGTAACCGCGACTCTGTTTTGGGCAACAGCCCGAAATCAGACGGTGCCGGTGCATATTTTTGGTATGCTCAGAAATTCCATCAGCCCGGAAATCAATGCCCTGGGTGCTGTGATGATCGTTTTGACGGTCTCCCTTCCCCTGATGGCAGGATATATTTCACGTAAATTTGCGCGGGGAGAGAGTAAAAAGTAAGACTCTAACTACCTATGCAAAATTAATCCGTAAGTTTTTCTTAGATGATTTTATATGATTATTTATGCTCGACTACTTATGAAATAAGGAGCCCCTATCCATTAAGGGTGGTGGTGGCTGTTCAAAAAAATTTAATCTTATTAAGGAGGTATTAATCGTGGGAAACAATCCGCAGAAAGATCAAATGGGTAATCTTGGACAAATGTATGATGATGTTAAGGCTGGCAATATCTCAAGGCGTGATTTTATAAAATACCTGACCATGACCGGAGCTGCGGCAGGTCTTGCAGGGGGGCCCTTCGGCCTTGTGCAAAATGCGTTTGCATCGAAATCCATCACATTTCACGGATGGGGGGGAACCGTTTCAGAGGCTTTCAAAAAACATGCCTTTGACCCCTATACCAAGGCTACGGGTACAGAGGTAATAAGCGCCGCCTTTACCGGCATGGATGCATTTTTAACCCAGGTCAAGGCTTCCATTCCTCCGGGAGGAGAATTCAACCTTGCCCATCTTAGCGCTGTTTATGATTATGCCAGGTATACTGAACTGGGATTTGGTGTTGCCCTTGACGAGGGTAAAATACCCAACATGAAAAACGTCATGACCAAAATGACGGATACATTAAAGGCCATATCCGGTGGTACGCTTTCTGCCGTTCCCTATGACATCGGCCAGACCGGCATTGCCTACAATACCGAAAAAATATCCAAAGAAAGGGCTGAAAAGCTTGGTGCTGCCCTTTTATGGGAAAAAGATCTAAAGGGTAAATTAGGTAGCTGGGGAGCGGATTTCAGGACAAACATGTGGTATGCTGCCCTTTACACCGGCCAGAGCCCCAACAACATCACCGATCTTAATGCCGTTTGGGATGCCCTGAAGGAACAGCGGGGTTTAATGAAAAAATACTGGGAATCTGGTGCTGAACTCATGAGCCTTCTGGCCAGCGGCGACATAGATGCTACGGTTGCCTATTCAGGTCGGGTGGCTACCCTTCAGAAACAGGGCCATCCCATCGCATACCTTGCTCCTCCCAGCACCTATTCCTGGATGGAGTATATTTACGTACTCAAGGGAACCGATCTTGCCGTTGCCCAGGAACTTTTAAACTTCATGCTTGAACCTGAGTGCGCCATTGCCGTGGCTGATGCCCAGGGGTACCCCTCAAGCCTTGATCCAAAAAAGGTCCCCATGCCGGAATCCATCCAGAAGCTTCCAGCCTACGATCCCACAGGCAAACTGGACGGCTTTCTATTTGCAGACCCAGCCTACTGGAACAGCCATCAGATCGAATGGGCTGAAAAATGGGATAGAATCAAGGCAGGGGCGTAATCACTTTATGGGCTATGGTATTTTTTTTATATGAAACTTTATGGGCAGAATCTATTTCTGCCCCTTTCTTATGGAGTGTATATTTTGGATACTGAAAAAAATCCCGCATTTGTTCAGTTCAAGGGAATTGTAAAACGTTTTGGGAAAGTTGTTGCCGTTGAAAAAATGGATCTTGATATTCCAGAAGGTGCTTTGGTTACCTTGTTAGGCCCTTCAGGCTGCGGTAAGACAACCCTCCTGAGAATGCTTGCCGGATTAGAGAATCCCACTGAGGGTGATATATTAATCAAGGGCAAAAGAGTCAACGACACCCCCATACATAAACGAAATCTTGGAATGATATTTCAGAACTATGCACTCTTTCCCCATAAAACCATTTTTGACAATGTTGCATTTGGTTTAAAATACAGAAATATCTCCAAAGAAGATATAAAAAAAAAGGTATCTGATGCACTGGAAATGGTGAGGCTCCCAGGTGTTGAAAACAGGATGCCTTCCCAGCTCTCCGGCGGACAGCAGCAGCGCATTGCCCTTGCCCGTGCAATTGTCATTGAGCCCGATGTCCTTCTTATGGATGAGCCTCTGTCCGCGCTTGATGAGAATCTCAGGGAGGACATGCGCAGGGAAATCGACAATTTACAGCAGAAGATAGGTGTCACCACAATATTCGTCACCCATGATCAGCGGGAAGCCCTTTCCATGTCTGATAAGATACTTGTGATGAAGGATGGGAAAAAACAGCAGGAAGGAACCCCGGAAGAGGTGTACAACGAGTCTGCCAACCATTTTGTGGCGGATTTTCTGGGTCACTCCAATTTTATTCCCGCAACCGTGGAGGGAAAGGATGGCAGATGGATACATGCAAAGCTTGGAGACGGAACCAGGTTTCTGGGCAACCCGGCACGGGAGTTGAAACCCGGTGAAAAGGCGGAAATAGTTATAAGAGCCCAGAAATTCACCCTGGGCTACCTCTGTGACCATAAGCCGGAATCGGGCATGAACTATCTTTTCGGCACTATAAAGGATCGCAGCTACATGGGCGGAGAGGTCAGCTATTTTGTGGAAACCCGTGGAAACAGCACCCATGGAACCCAGATTCACATCATCGATTTTGTTAAAAGGGAACCTTTCAGACGGGGTGATGAGGTTTTCATGAGAGCAGATCCTTTAAACTGCAGGATGTTAGAGGCTCGTGCAGCCAGTAGAGATTGAGCTTTTTAGGGGAATTTTTCCCCAGAATCAGGGCCAAATGAGTGTTTTGAAAAGCTCAAGTTATTCAAGTTATTAGAGTGCACAGTATAATCCATAACGGGGTGGTTCTATCTTTGGCCACTTGCCGTAAAAAATAACAAACAGAAGTCGATATGATAAAGCAAAAGAGAAAATATTATTACAATTATATATTGCTGCTTCAAACAGCAACAAGCCAGTAGTACCTCCTGCCTTTTATTTTTATCCATTTTTCATCTATAAAGACTGCTCTTTTCGATTTGCCTGGGTGTCACCTATTGTCAACTCCCACTGTGGGGTATTGACAGTAATTCGATTTGTATGATAATCTGCGTTTAAGTAAGCCATAGTTATCCTTATGTTTTTTAAGTCAAATTAAGATAACTATAGCTTATTTTTGTTTTGGCAGAAAACTTTTACGAAAAAAAAGCTAACCCTATGAAATTATTACAACCGGTTTAAAACGCTCTCTATATGACGGGAGCCATTATGAACTGTTTGATAAGTTTTATAAGGCGATGTATCAGATAAAGAACATTGGGGGCATTTTATGGCAATTTGAGTTTTCATGCTCTCCATTAAAACATGGCACAGGGGATTTGAAAAGGACTTTTCTATTATTCGAGCCCAGTGCCCATCCGCTATCTTCAACAGGTCTTTGTTGCGCCAGTCCCATGGTCAAAAAGACGCCCGGGTAAATAAAAAAAACATTTTCATTTGTTGTGGCAAGTGCTATGAGTAAAGTATCTTCATATCAATATCAAGTGGACCCTGGACAAGAGAATGATCTTAAAATCTGATAAATGGTACAATAGAGAAAAGCGGTACGAGCAATTTGAAGGGTATGTATCAAAAACCCGGACGGCAAAATTCGGGTTTACCTCCTATGCCGAATCCTATAAACGTCACCGGGTCAACCGGCATTTCAATTCCATTGCCACACGATACGACTTTATGAATACCATTTTGAGTGGCGGAATTCATTATGCATGGAAAAGAAGGGCCGTTGAAACACTCATGATCAAACCGGAAGAAAAAATTTTAGATGTCTGCGGTGGAACGGGTGATATAGCCAGTTTGTCCGCTTCCAGAACAGGCAGTAACGGTGTGTCTGTTGTGTATGATATGAACCGGAAAATGATCGAACAAGGGAAAAAAAAATCCATAAAAGGGGTAACCTTTGTTCAAGGGGATGCTGAATCCATCTCTTTTCCTGATGGTTCATTTGATGCTGTTTCCATTGGATTTGGGATTCGAAACCTCACCCATCTTGAAACCGGTTTCAAGGAGATCTTCCGTGTGTTGAAAAAGGGCGGTTCCATGTGTTGTCTGGAATTTTCAAAACCAGACAACTCTTTTTTTAGATATCTTTATGATCTGTATTCATTCAGGATAATGCCTTTAATTGGGGGGCTCATCACCGGCTCAACAGAAGCGTACACCGCATTTCCGGAATCCATACGCGCATTTCCACTCCCCGGGGAGTTAAGCCTTATTTTACAAAAAATTGGATTTAAGGATATCAAAGTCAAGAAGTTGACAAATGGCATCGCAGTGATTCATTCAGCAAGGAAATAAAGATATATTAGTGATGAACCTGTAAAAAGTCTGTCCATGAAATTTTTACCACATCATAATAGATGGACTTAAACGTTGTTTATCCATAATCAACACCTTCGCCAGATTTAAAATTGGTTTTAACTCTTACAATTTGGCTACCATATGCAGCAACAATGCACCTTGAATTCCTATATATCGATTGGCCTTTAGGTCAAAATAAAATTTGCGAAGGTTTGTAGTAAAAATAAAGATCGCGGATTTTTAAGAGGTCATTATTATAGACAATTAAAAACAGACAATTAAAAACCGTTTCTACAAATTAAGACCATGGCTTTTGGCCGATGCTTTATGAGTTGTTACAGACCGATGGCCCTTTGAGCTATGATCGGGTTGACTCAAATGGCCTCTGAATGGGAAAAATGTATGAAAATATATCAGCACCGTTTCGATAAAAGGACGCATAATGGATAGGCGAACATTTCTTAAAACTGCTGGAATCGGAAGCATTTCTGTTGCCTATGGCTGCAAGTCAGACTATGATAAAAATATTTTCTCACTGGTAACGGCCCCGGCAGATTTTGTGACGGGGCAGGCGGTGTGGTATGCCTCCACCTGCATGGAATGCCCTGCAGGATGCGGAATTCTTGCAAAAAACCGTGAGGGCCGGGTCATTAAACTGGAAGGAAATCCCGCCCATCCGGTGAACCTTGGGAAGCTGTGCATCCGGGGACAGGCGGCTCTTCAGTCTGTTTATGATCCGGACAGGCTGTTGATGCCCCAACTCAAAACAGGCCAGACATTTAAACCCATCTCCTTTGAGCAGGCCTTTGATATTTTAAAAAAGCGGATGCACGCTGCATCGGAAAAGGGAACCAATCGCGTCAAACTGTTGACCGGCATTACATCAACTCCCCTTTCCTCCCTGTTTGCAACCACCCTTAAAGCCTTTGGCGCAACTCCCCCAGCCGTGTACGAACCCTACTCCCACGACGCCTTAAGGGCAGCCCACAAGGCTCTGTTTTCAAGCCCCATGCTTCCCTCTTATCATATGGAGAAATCAGATTTTATCCTGGGGTTTGGCGCGGATTTTATAGAGACCTGGCTGTCACCGGTTGAATATATCCGTAAATTCAAAACCATGCACAGCGTAAAAGATGGTAAAAAAGGGATTTTTGTCCATGCCGGGCCTTACATGTCCTTGACAGCCGCCAATGCAGACAAGTTTTTCCCCATCACTGCGGGAACGGAATATATGGTGGCCCTGGGGGTGATCCGCCAAATTTTGAAAACCAGAACAATAGATCATCTGCCTGCATCGTTTTTAAAAGAACTTAAAGCTGTTGTCAGCACATTTAAACCTGAAATAGTTGAAGAAAGCACCGGATTTACGGCAGCAGATCAAAACCGACTGGCCAAAGCCCTGCTCGCATCCCACCGTCCCCTGGTTCTGGGATCAACAGCCACCACAACGGCAGACACCTCCTTTGCCCTGGAAATGGCCGTGACCCTGATGAATCTTTTGCTGGACAAGGATCTTTCCTTGTATGATTTTGATCAAAGGCACGCCCTTGAAAAGGTTATGACCGCAAAAGAGACAGCAGCTCTATTTAAATCGGCAGTTACGGATTCCACAGATCTCTTTTTATTTTATAATACCAACCCTTTGTTTACGTTTCCTGAAAATAGAGATTTAACAGAGATTTTCAATCGTAAGGAGATCTTCAAGGTCAGCTTTTCAAATGTTATGGATGAGACATCCAAAAACGCTGACCTTGTCTTTCCAGTGCAGCTACCCCTGGAGACCTGGGACAGTTATGAAAGCAACACGGCATGCATTTCAACGCTTCAACCTGCCATGGGACGGTTAACCAAGGCCCCTTCCATGGGCGATGTTTTCCTTGACCTGTTAGACAAAGACCGGCAGTTTGAGGACTACTATCAATATCTTGCCGACTACCTGTACTCCCATCTGCCTGAAAAGAGTAAAGCCCATTTTATTCAAACAATTCAAACAGGTGGGATCTTTAATTCCAACAGTAAACCCGGGTCTGGAAGGCCACTTATTGATCCTGGATCCATCAAGGCGCTTAAAAATGCACTTTACGCCATCGAACCCTCTCAAAAACCAGAATTAAAATTTCTGGCGGTTCCGTCGATTCGGCTATATGACGGCCGTGGGGCCAACAAGTCCTGGCTCAATGAGATACCAGATCCCGTGACCAGTATTGCCTGGGAAACCATGCTCATGATTCACCCGGCAACCCTTGAAGAACAAGGCTTCGCACACGGGGATATCCTGACCATTGAATTCGGTGATCAAGCCATTGAAGCACCGGTCTATTCCTACCAGGGCGTTGCACCCGGAGTGATGGTCATGCAGATGGGCCAGGGACACAAATCTTACGGCCGGTATGCCTCAGGATTTGGCAGCAGCCCCATTGATCTTTTATCGGGCAATCTTGAGACCTCTGATTTTCTCTCCTATCTCATCACCCCCACTTCGGTTCAACAGACAGGAAAGGTTGAAGCGCTTCCCCAGACAGACGGCAGCCGGTCCCAGTATAAACGAAAAATTGCCCTGTCCATGACTTATGGAAACAGCCACAGCAAAAACGGCCATGGCGAAGATGGCCATGTTGAACCTGCAGGCCACGGCAAACCTGACGGGCATGGGAAAAAAGAGGGCGGGGGCCTGGACATGAACCAGTTCCCATTAACCCTTCCCACCAAAGAGGGATACGATAAAAAACGAGATGTTTACGAGGCCCACGACCATGACGGCTACCGGTGGGGAATGATCGTGGATCTGGACAAATGCGTGGGATGCAACTCCTGCGTGGCTGCCTGTTATGCAGAAAACAATATCGGCGTTGTGGGAAAAGAGCAGATCATAAAGGGCCGGGAAATGGCCTGGCTACGCATTGAACGATACCAGGATCAGAACACAGACGAACGGTTGATTTTCCTTCCCATGATGTGTCAACACTGTGATGCGGCACCCTGTGAATCCGTCTGCCCGGTATATGCCCCCCACCATTCCAAGGAAGGGCTCAACAACCAGGTCTACAACCGCTGTATCGGCACCCGATTTTGTGCCCAGAATTGCCCGTACAAAGTTAGAAAGTTCAACTGGTTTGACTGGGACAGACCCAAACCCCTCAACCTTCAGCTCAACCCAGATGTCACCGCCAGAAGCAAAGGGGTCATGGAAAAATGTTCATTTTGCGTACAGAGAATTAAAAAAGCCCATAATCAAGCGAAAAACGAGAACCGGAAGATCCGGGACGGAGAGGTTCAGCCGGCATGCGTGCAGACATGTCCTGCCAATGCACTTACCTTTGGTAATTTCCTGGACAAGAACAGTGCGGTTTCCATCCTGGCCCGGGAGTTACGGGCTTACCAGGTTCTTGGGTATCTGAATACCAAACCTGCCGTTATTTATCTCAAAAAAATGGTGCAGGAACTATGAACCTTCAACCAGGGGTTTTAAACATATGTCTCAATTGACCTTTGAAAAAATCAATACCACGGTCCTGGACACGCTGACCCGTCCGGGAAAGGCCTACTGGTGCATCATCGCCCTGCTGTTTTGCGGGATCATCATGGGCGCTTCCTGCTGGATATACCAGATTGTTGTGGGTGTGGGCGTGGCAGGCATGAACACACCGGTCCACTGGGGCACCTATCTGATCAATTTTGTCTTTTGGGTGGGGATTGCCCATTCCGGAACCCTGATTTCAGCCATTTTGTTTTTGTTCCGGGCAAGATGGAGAAATCCCATTGCAAGGGCAGCTGAAACCATGACCGTTTTTGCCGTGTGCATTGCGGGGCTGTTTCCCTTTATCCACCTGGGACGAATGTGGCTTGTGTTTTATATGCTGCCCCTTCCCAACCAGCGGACCCTGTGGCCCAACTTTCAATCCCCCCTGATGTTTGATGTTATTGCCATCTCCACCTATCTTACCGTGAGCAGTCTGTTCTGGTATACCGGCCTTATTCCGGATTTGGCCATTATCAGGGATCGGTCCCAGGGGGTACGCAAAAAGATCTTCAAGGTACTCTCCCTTGGATGGTCCGGCAGAACCGGTCAATGGATGAACTATTCCAGGGCCTATCTTTTGTTTGCCGGACTTGCCACTCCCCTTGTTATTTCTGTTCACAGTGTGGTTTCCTGGGATTTTGCCCTGAGCGTGATACCCGGCTGGCACACCACCATTTTTGCTCCCTATTTTGTTGCCGGGGCCATTCATTCAGGCCTTGCCATGGTTTTGACCCTATGTATCCCCTTGAGGAAAATTCTCAAGTACGAAGCGCTGATCACCATGGAGGTACTTGAAAGCATCGCAAAAACCATTGTTTTTACCGGCATCATAGTGGGATTTTCCTATGCCACTGAACTTTTTATCGCCTGGTACAGCCGCAACACCATTGAAATGGAAACCTTCTGGTGGCGGGCCTTTGGCCATTATGCACCGGAATACTGGATCATGGTGGTCTGCAACACCGTCATTCCCCTTCTCTATTTATCGAAAAAAATCAGAACCCATATCATCCCTTTGTTTATCATCTCCATTTTTGTAAATATCGGCATGTGGTTTGAGCGGTTTGTCATCATCGCCGGCAGCGTTGCCCATGATTTTCTGCCCAATGCCTGGGGCCATTACCGCCCCACCTTTGTGGAGGGAGGAATCATGGTGGGGGCCTTTTGCTTCTTCTTTTTCCTGTTTCTGCTGTTTATCAAGCATCTGCCATCGGTTTCCATGACTGAAATGAAAGAAATGATACATAAAACGGAGTAATTCATGAGTACGGATGCCATTATCGTCACAGGTCTTTATCAAAACCAGGAAGAAACCCTGGCTGCTGTGGAAAAAATACAGGAAAAGGGCTTTAAGGTAACAGAGGTTCACAGCCCCATTCCCAGCAACTCACTTGCCAGGGCCCTTGGCAGGAAAAAAAGCAGGATAGGGTGGTTTACCCTGACCGGCGGGATCATTGGATTTATTTCCGGATTTTCCCTTGCTGTGTTCACGGCCACTAGATGGAGCCTCATTGTCAGTGGAAAGCCAATTATTTCCTGGATACCGTTTTTTGTCATCGCCTTTGAATTTACCATTTTGTTTGCTGTGCTTGGCAATGTGCTTGGCATCGTGACCCAGGTGGGGCTTCCTGACCCAGATTATGAAAAAAATTATGACCCGGAATGCTCAGGCTCTCTGTATGGGATTGAAGTGGCTTCAACGCCCGAAGATGCTGACAGTCTGAAAGATCTGCTCGACCAGACAGGGTCCATAAAAAAACAGAGGGAAAACAAATGACGTCCATGGATAGGGCATTCACAAAACCTTCAGCACCTTTTAAAAAGAGTGTGTTCTTTATTCCTGCAGTCATTGCCGGTGGAGGATTTCTATTCTTCATTTTTTGGGTAGCAGTTGGACATCCTGAAAAAGCCTGGCTTGCTTACCTGACAAATTTCATGTTCTTTACCGTCTTGTCTTGCGGGGGACTTTTATTTTCCACCCTCATGCACTTTACCAAGGCCAAATGGAGCCACACCTTTGCGGCGGTTGCAGAGGCTTTTTCCGCCTTTTTTCCTATCTCCTTTGTTCTTTTTATACTTCTTTTCATCGGACAAAACCACGTATTCCCATGGGTGGGGCAAGAGCTCCACGGTAAAGAGGTGTGGCTGAATGTGCCATTTTTATTTGTCCGGGACGGTGTGGCGTTTTTTATTCTCTACAGCCTTGGGTTTGCTTATCTTTATCACTCATTTAAGTTGAAATTAAAGACAAGCCCAAAAGATAAGCGATTGAAAACATTCTTATGCAAACGCTTTGAGCAAAGTTCCCAGGATACTGAAACCATCAAACGCCGGATGACTGTTTTTGCCGGCTGGTATATGTTTGCCTTTGCCATGTGCCTTTCCCTCATCGGATTTGATCTTGTTATGGGCGCGGATCCCCACTGGTATTCCACCCTGTTTGGGGCCTACACCTTTATCAAAGCCATCTACGCGGGATTTGGTGCCATTATCCTTTTGGTATCGCTTCTTCATTTAAACCCAAAGGTTCCCTTTACCCTTACCCCGGCCCAACTGGCCGACATGAGCACGCTTTTTTTCGGCTTCAGCATTGTATGGGGGGATTTTTTCTATTCCCAGTTCGTGGTCATCTGGTACGGGAATATTCCTGAAGAATCCGCCTATATCATTGAACGAACCATGACCCACCCTTGGAGTTATCTTGCATGGACCGTCTTTCTCGGTTGCTTTATCCTGCCGTTTATCATCCTTTTGAGCAGAAAAATAAAACAATCCCCAAAATGCATGATTGTCATCAGTTCCTGCGTGCTGGCAGGACTCTGGATCGAGCATTTTCTCCTTCTGGGCCCCAGTTTCCTTGAACACGATCCAGGTGTATTTCCCATCGGCATCAGTGAGCTCATCATTACCCTTGGCTTTTTAAGCCTCATTGTGATTTCCATTACAGCCTATTTCAAAGAATTTCCTGAAGCACTGAAAACCGATTCAGGGGAGGTGGCTGAATGGAAATAATACTGGTATCCCTGACAATTTTAACCCTTCTGGTTATAGTGGTTCTGGTGGGAACAAAGGGCAAACCCCTGACCCTTGTTTTCCAGTTTCACTCTTTTTCAGCCCAGGTAAAAGAAAATAAAATCCAATTGTTTGTTTTAAGCGCCTTGATCATCCTGCTGGCCCTGTTTGTCTATTTTTATTATATCATGCCCCATGTGAATGCAGGGCCGGTTCAGCCCATTGCTTTCAGCCACAGGCTCCATGCAGGCAACAAAAAAATCGACTGCCGTTTCTGCCATTCATATGTGGACCGGTCAGTCCATCCCGGGATCCCGCCGGTGGAAAAATGTCTTTACTGCCACAACTTTATTATTCCCAATCACCCGGAAATAAGAAAAGAACACAATTACTTTGACACCAAGACGCCCACACCGTGGAAGAAAGTTTTTTATGTGCCCGAGCATGTCATGTTCAACCATGAACGCCACATAAAAAAAGAGTTCCAGTGTGAAGCCTGCCACGGGGATATCCCAGGAACCGACCGGCTTAAGCGCCACGAATTTAAAATGGGATTTTGTATCCAATGTCACAGGAAGGAAAAAGCCAACCTGGGCTGCTGGCTTTCCTGTCATAATTAATAGAGGAGTATTTGCTTTGCCCGAGAACCCAATCCAACCCGATACCGCCACCTACCTGACAGCCAGGGGATTTTGTTTGACCTCTGCCGTCTGGATGATGGTGGCCACCCTGGCAGGATTTATTGCGGCCATAGAACTTGTGGCCCCTGATTTAACCGGCAACATTGCCTGGCTTCTCTTTTCAAGACTTCGCCCCATGCATGTCAACCTGGTATTGTTCGGGTTTGTTACCCCGGGCCTTTTGGCCAGTTCGTTTTATCTGGTTCCCCGGCTGCTTAGAACCCAATTGTACAGTGAACGGCTGGGGGTCTTCACGGTTGTCCTGTGGAACATTGCCATTGTGGCCCTGGTGGTCAGTCTTGCCGCAGGCTATACCCAGGGCCGGGAATACGCTGAAATGATCTGGCCCATTGATGTTGGTATTGTTATTGCGTTCAGTTTGATTTTCTTTAATTTCATGATGACGGTAAAAAAAAGGCAGGAAAAGATCCTGTATGTCTCTGTCTGGTATGTGCTGGCCGGGATTCTTCTCACCACCTGTACCTACAGCCTGGGCAACGTTATCTGGCAGCCGGACTCGGGGGCCCTTGTGGGCATTCCCGATGCCATTCTGCTCTGGTTTTACGGGCACAATGTGTTCGGGCTTTTGCTGACGCCCCTGGCTGCGGCCATTGCCTATTACATCATCCCCCAGGTCTGCCGGGCCCCGCTTTACAGTCACACCCTGTCCCTGCTGGGCTTCTGGGCTTTGATCGTCATTTACACCCATATCGGCACCCATCACCTTTTACAGGTGCCGGTTCCCACCTGGCTCAAGGTGGTCGCCATTGTTGACAGTGTTGCCATGGTGATTCCGGTCATGGCCTTTCTCATCAATATCTGGTACACGGCCAGGGGAAAGCTGGGTCTGATCAGTGAAGATATTGGTGGCAAATTTGTGTTCACCGGAACCATCATGTATTTTATTGTCAGTATCCGGGGATCCATGATGGCCCTGCCCGATGTCCAGCGGGTGACCCACTTCAGCCACTGGGTGGTGGGCCACGCCCATGTGGGTGTCCTCGGGTTTGCCGGAATGATTGCCCTGGGGGGGATGTATTTCATCCTTCCTAAAATAACGGGCAAACCCCTTTTCAGCCTGTTCCTGGCCAATTTCCAATACTGGATGGTATTGATCGGCGTGGTCGGGTTTACCATCGTGTTAACCATTTCCGGACTCATCCAGGGCAATGCCTGGCTCAACGGAGAAACCGTGTACCGCGTACTTCCTGAAATCCACATATACAATATTGTCCGGGCGTCCCTGGGGCTGTTAATTTTTCTATCTGCCCTGTCAGGGTTTTATAATATTTTCAGATCACTCTTTTCAACTCCCGGAGAAACGCCATGAAAATGACACCCACAGCCATTGTCATCGGCAGCCTTCTTATCCTCGTTGCCGTGGTATCGGTGGTCATCATTCTTCCCTATGCCAACACCAGCAAAACCATTCCTTCGGATCTGTTCAGAACCCGGACGGCCATGGAAGAAAAAGGCCGGGCCCTCTATATCAGCAACGGATGCGTTTACTGCCATACCCAGTCCATCCGATCGGTGGACTGGGGATTGGGCGCAGAAAGACTGGCCCAGGCCGGGGATTACCTGAAGGATTACCCCATCCTCCTGGGTTCCCAGAGAACAGGTCCTGATCTGTCCCAGGAAGGCGGAGAGCATCCCAATGACTGGCACCAGGCCCATTTTATCAACCCCAGATATACCCGCCCCTTGTCCATCATGCCCCCATTTCAATTTTTAAAACAGGCCAACCTGGACATATTGATCCAGTATACCCAGAGCCTGGGGCTCAAGAATGCAGACCTGAGAATGGAAAGACAGACCCTTTGGAAAAAACGATCAATTGACGCATACGAGTCGGGGGTGAACGAAAACGTGGCATGGATTCATGCAAATGTCCCCAAGGGATGGCACGACATCCCCACACCCTATCCAGCCTCGGAGGCGGGCCTTGCAAGGGGTGGAAAAATCTACCAGGATTTCTGTTTTGGTTGCCACGGACCCGTGGGAGACGGCATGGGTCCGGCCCAGCCCTATCTGTATCCGCCGCCGTTGAACTTCACCATCCTCAAAGGCCGGGGTATCAGCGGTGGGATCATCTACTATCAGATCATGAACGGGATTACCGGCACCGCCATGCCCTATTTTAAACGGGAATTGGAATCTGAAAAAATATGGGATGTGGGAAACTACATTGCTAAATATTTTATTGGCGAGATCGATGCAAATATGGAACCCAAAGGAATTGATGCCGCATATGAATAACCATTTGAATATCTATAGAGGCTGACCCATGTATTATCCGTTTTTTGTGGCATATATTCTGACCGGTCTGTTTATCGGCGTTGCCGTGTTTGTATGGGCGCTGAAAACCGGACAATTCTCCGACCAGCAGCGGGCAAGGTTTCTGGCCATGGAGGAGAGCACGACACCGGCAACAGCACCGTCCACCAAGGCCGGGCGTGATCTCTATTGTGTCTTTTTGCTGGCCCTTGCAGCCATTGGGGCAAGCTTTGCCCTGGTGGGCTATGCCCTTTTTTTCAGATAGCCAGTGATTTATCCGGGAGACAGACGTAAAACCCGAAACAGAGGCCAAAAACTAAGGATTGATAAATGAGATTTTTCGAACTTTTAAATACCCAGCATGTACTTGCCATGATCATTCTGACCCTTATCTTTGCAGTCGTGTTTGGCGTGACCCTGTGGGTTCTGCCCATGCTCGGGCCCCGATCCAGGGTCTCCAACCTTAAAGTCGTCCAGCGCTTTGCCGACGGCATAGCAAAAGCAGACGGCCCGTTTCCCATGGTCATCGCCCTGATTGTTGGCGGTACCGTTTTATGGGCCCTGTATTATATTCTGTATTACGGCCTTTCGGAGGTAATATTATAAGATTATGGACACACTCAAAACCAAAAATAAAGAGAGCCTTTTGCGCACCTGGCTGTGGATCATGGCCATGGTTGCCATCATACTTGGTGTTGGATATTTCTCTTTTGTGGTGGTGGAGGACAAAGGCGTTCCTACCTGGGATTACCGGCCCGTGAAAAGCCTTCCGTCGGAATCCCCCTATGCGGTATATGAGAAAAACCCCCTGGGCCAGCATGTCAGCGGAAAGGAGAACAAATAGATGAAAAAGGTGCTGATTCTTGCCGTTTTTGTGTCGCTGGTTTTAACCGGGGTCTATACGGTCATTACCCTGTACGATACAAACCTGAAAGCCGGGAGAATGTATCAAACCCCTGTGATCCGGCCCCATGAGGAGCCGGAACTTATAATGGACAAAAGAACCATTGCCGACACAAAAAGTGAGGCCCTGATACGGGAACTCTTAAAAACCGGTTTTACCCTGAAACCCATTGGGCCTGCCCAGGCAGTGCTGGCCAAAGGAGAAAAGGATTACCAGGCCTTCTGTTCCCATTGCCACGGTCCCAAAATGGACGGGCTTGGAACCGTGGGACAGAGCTTTTTCCCCCTGCCCACGGATCTGACCGGTGAGAAAACCATGGCCATGAGTGACAGGGACTTGTTTGCCTTTATCAGCTATGGAAGCAAAAAAACGCCAGCCCTGGCAAGCTCCATGTCTGTTGAAAGCCGGGAAGCGGTTATCCGGTATATCCGGCACATACAGAAAACCGTCCTTTGATCATCTCCGGTTCTATGATGTACCCCCATCAAATCCCCTGCATAAGGCCCATGATCGGAATAAAATCTTCCAAAACATGGTGTAGGATTTTAAGTTGTATTCAAGGCGCTTTAATGGGAGCATATTGAAATATGTGCCCATTAAGGCAACGAAGAAGACGGCTTAAAAGACACGCCATGTGGGAGGTTCTGTTTTGATTATGGGCCTAAAGAGCCGCCAATGAAAACACGCGTACCGTGCACCCTTTGCGGCCTGGGCGTTAAGGTTTCCAAAGCCCAGACAAAGGCCGTCTTCTGCTGCCAGGGCTGCAAAATGGTCCATGCCATGCTCATGGAATCGGATCAGTACAAAGATACCAAAGATTTCAAGGATACCGACCTGTACAAACAATGTGTTGCCGCAGGTATCGTGCCGGACACGACTAAAGAGACTTCGGAATCATGGGAAGCAAGCCTTGACCCCCCTGCCAGAAATATGTCCGAAACAGATGAAGCAATTCCCATGGATGCCGGCAATTTTCTGACCCTTAATCTCCAGATTCAAAACATGTGGTGCCCGGCCTGTGCATGGCTGATTGAAACCACCCTCACCCGGTCAAAGGGCGTGGTAAACGCCTCGTGCAATTTTTCCAGCGACCGGGGAAGCGTGGTGTATGACCCTGTAAAAACATGCCCGGATAAAATTTATGCCGCCATTGAAAAACTGGGATACCCTTCTGCTGATATTGATCAGACCCCCCAAAAAAACAGAAGAGAATTTATCCGGATCTGTGTGACCCTGTTTTTAACCATGAACGTCATGATGCTCAGCTGGTCGATCTATTCGGGATTTTTCATTGAGCTGTCACCCCATGCCGTGCAGCTTCTGGCCTGGCCGGTTTTCCTGATGGCCACCGTGGTTGTGTTCTACGGCGGATATCCCATACACAAACGGGCCCTTGCCGGTATCACTTCCGGATTTCCGGGAATGGAAACCCTGGTATCCACGGGATCCTTTTCAACCTATACCTACAGCCTGTTTCATTTTTACAGGGGAAGCATCCATCTCTATTTTGATGCCGCGTCCATGCTGATCCTGCTGATCCTGACGGGAAAAATGCTCGAACAGACCGCAAAAAACAAAATTTCTGAAGGCCTGTGGAAATTTTTTTCCCTGGTTCCCCAGAAAGTCAGAATCTGTGCAGAGCAATTTCCCAGGGGACGGTATGTTTCCATCAAGCAATTGTCCCAGGGGGACGCGTTCCTGGCCGAAGAAGGAGAGATCCTGGCTGCAGACGGCATTGTCACCCGAGGGTCTGCCGTTATTGACGAGTCTTCCATCACCGGAGAGGCAAAACCGGCCAATGTCCGGCCCCAGGACACGGTCAAGAGCGGCACCAGGATTATTTCCGGCAAGATCCAGGTAACAGCCGTGAAAGTGGGCGAAGAATCCATTCTCGGCAGAATGCTTGCCATCATGGAAAACAGTCTTTCGGAAAAAACCGCCCAGACCCAGCGGTTTGAAGACATCTTAAAATTTTTCGTCCCATCGGTCATCGGGTTTTCCATTGTGACCTATTTTTTCTGGATGCTATACGGGCTGACCTCCTACGAAGCCTTTAACCGTGGGATATCCGTCATGGTCATTTCCTGCCCCTGCGCCCTTGGCATTGCCATTCCCCTTGCCCTTGTGGCCGGCGTGTCTGCCGCCGGAAAAAAGGGTGTCCTGGTAAGGGATTTTGAAGCCTTTGAAAAGGTTGATGGACTGGATACCATTGTTTTTGACAAAACCGGAACATTGACCACGGGCCGGCTTAAAGTGCTGGGCATGGACACGGCAAAAGATTTTTCTGCACAAAAAGCCTGGCAAATTATCCATGCCATGGAACAGGGATCGGACCACTACATCGCCCACACCATATCAGCTTACGCAATGAGCCAACGAATACCGTTACTTGATTTGGAAGATGTCATTTACCATTCCAACGGCGTCAGCTGCCGGTTCCAGGATGAGACCTACTGCTTCGGCAGCAGGGATTTTGTAAATAAAAACCATCCGGCAGACCCATCTTTTATCTCGTTCGCCAGGCAAGGCGCCCAGGTCATTTCTACGGTTTTTTTATCTGTGGATGATAAGATTGTAGTAGCTGTCCACCTGGGGGACGCAATGAAAACCGGCGTAAAGACGCTTGTTGCAGATCTTTATAAAAGGGGACTCACCTGTTTTCTGATTTCAGGAGATGCTGAACGACCAACTCTCGCCGCCGGAGCCTTTGTGCAGATCCCGGCTGAAAACGCCCATGGGGGATTGCTGCCCCATGAAAAAGCCGAATTTGTCAAAAAACTTAAACAATCCGGCAAAAAAGTTGCCATGGTGGGCGACGGCGTAAACGATGCGCCGGCCATGGCCCAATCTGATATTGCCATGGCTGTTCATTCAGGCCTCAACCCGGGGGAGGGCGTTGCCGCCATTACCCTCATGCAGGAGACCCCGGTCCAGCTCATCGATTTTATAGCACTTGCCACTCGTGTGAATCGTAAAGTCAAACAAAACCTTATATTTGCGTTTATTTATAACATGATCAGCATTCCGGTGGCTGCCAGCGGCTTTTTGAATCCCATCATCGCTGCAACTGCCATGCTTTTAAGCAGTCTTTCTGTGACATGCAATACCTTGCTGCTGGTAAAACGGGAATCTAAAAACAAACCATGATCCCATACGTATGAGGTGTTACAGACGCCCTGAGCGGAGGATTGAAATTATCAACCAGAGTCCGAGAAAAGTTGCTATGACATACCCTGTAACGCCGAGGAGGTCGGTTAGTGAGATTTCGGGAAATCCCGCAAACCCAAGGTCAATGTCGAAAAGCTTGTGGGAAGAATTAAGAATCAGGGCAGCGGCAATGGTGGAGGCAGAAATGATAATCCCCACAATCAGCCGGTTAATCCCCTTTTCCAGGGATTGGTGTAGCGGGGAGGAAGCTGTGTGTCGAATCTCCATGGAAAGGTTGTTGTCTGCTGCATTGGCAAGGAGCCCGCTGATGCTTGCCGGCATGGATTGAAGATGGCCTGCTATTTTGCGTGCATCCGCATTGAATCGTTTGAAGAGCTGGTCCGGTTCAAAACTCTGCTTTACAAGTCTTTCGGCATATGGCCTGGCGATTTGAAGAATGCTTGACGTGCAGCCGAGTTTTTTCCCAATGGCTTCATTTTGAACAAAGGTCTTGAAAATCAGCAGGAGATTCCTTGGCATGATGACCCGGTGCTTGAGCACCAGTTGCATGACTTTATCATAGACCTCTTTAACAGAAATGGTGGGAAGAGAGCGGCCATAAAAGGGTTCGCTGACCTGCTTCAAATCCGCTTTGAATTCCTTGAGACGGATATCTTTATTGTCCAGGAGACCCATCTCCTTCAGGGCATCCATAACCAGATCATAATCGTGATCTGCAAACCCAAGGCAAATATTGGCAAGTTCTTTCATCATTTCATCATCCACGTAACTCACCAGCCCGAAGTCGATAATACTGACCCGGCCATCTGCCATGACAATGGTGTTCCCCGGGTGGGGATCGGCATGAAAAAAGCCGAACTCCATGAGCTGTCGGGAAAAGGATCGCAGGCCTATAAGTCCAATTTCTCCGGGGTCGATGCCTGCGGCCTTGATGGCCTCTACCTGATCGACCTTGATTCCATCAATGTACTCCATCACCAGGACTGACCGGCTTGTAAATTCACGATGGACGTTGCAGATATGCAGTTCGCGCGTATGTTTGAAATTATTTCTGAACCGCTCAATATTACCGGCTTCCACAAACATGTCCAGTTCGTTGAAGATGGTCCTTTCAAACTCTTTGACAAGGTTCACGACACCCAGCATCCTGCATCTTTCAGAACGGTTCTCTATCTTCTGTGCAAGATAGTACATCAGCCGGATGTCTTTGCGGATAATGGGAAGGATATCAGGTCGAATCACCTTGACCGCCACCCTCTCTCCTGAAAAAAGCCAGGCCTCGTGAACCTGGGCCACGGAAGCCGCTGCAATGGATTCGGAATTGAAGCGATCAAACAGGACTGTCAGGGGTTTGCCTAATTCCCTTTCCACCACACTGGAAATCACCGTCAGGGGAAGGGGATGTACCTGATCCTGGAGTTTTCTGAATTCATTTACAAATTCAGAAGGCAGAATATCATCCCGGGTGCTCAAAAGTTGGCCGAGCTTGATAAAGCTTGGACCGAGCCGCTCCATACAGAGGCGGATTATCCTGGGGGTAGGGAATTCGGTCTCAGCAGTATACCTGTTTTTTTTTGGAACGCCAAGCACCTTGGACGAAGCCTGGGCAACACGGCCGGTCACATCCCTGATCCCATACCAGACTGCGACGTAGAGAATGTACACAAACCGCCAGAGCAGCTTAAAGTTTAGAAAGAGTTTCAAAACAATCACTCGTCAGAAGCGTTGGCCGATTTGCCCGATTTGTCTGGGGAGGCTTTATCCCATTTTTTGGCGATCTCTTTGAGTTTCGAACGGTCGGAGATATAATGTTCAACATAGCCGCAGTTGACACAGACGTAGTTATCGATGGGAGCCATGCTTGTAAGGCTTATGGGAATTGAATTGCTGGCAAAAGGTCCGCCTTTCAGTAGACCGGAGAGAGGTCCATCTTTAACAATCAGGTCAACTCCAGAATAAACTTCACCAGAACCACATTTAGGGCAATTGGCGTTTTTCATAATAGCACCTCCTAAAGTATCATGTTAAAAAGAAATTGTTGTTTTAGTTGTCACTTTACTTCCAGGCAAGACAGATACCCGCTCATGAGAGCCCACTGCGGTTGGGGCATCAGCTGCAATCAGCCTGAAAAAATTTCTGTAAGTATTCTGCCTGGAAATGTAAATGTTTGGCCAGTGCATATTCGCTTAGTTGGGACTGCGTAGCATACTATTGCTATATGAGCAGGCCCAAATGAGTGAAGATGGGGTGCTGGCCGAATTTTTACACTATCACAGTCTATCCAAACTTGCCAATCTACAGAAACAAATTCATCAGCACCACACATAACAAAAAAAACGGATAATAACTTGCCTTGTTGAAAAGAGTCATTGCGGCTTGATCTTCACCGGTTTTCCGAAGTTTTTGTGCCGGCAGAAGCAATAAAAGGAAAGAGCCTGTCCCGAAAACCAGATATGAAAACCAGTTAAAATCAATTGGTGACAGAAAGAACACGGCTGTCATGACACATAAAGAGCCTGCCAGAAGCCCCATGATCAGGGAACTTGCAATGTCCCGTCCAAATACCAGCGGGAGTGTTTTTGCATTTATCAGCCGGTCTTCCTCTATATCTGTATAATCATTGGGGATGTTTTGTCCCCCGGCTTCCCACAGGAAAAAGAAAACAAATATTAAACATAAAAACAGGGCATCGGGGCTTTTGTCCACGGCAAAGACAGCAGCAACGGGGCCGGCTGCTTTTACCAACCCATTGATGACAATCCTGAGATAACTTATTTTCAATAAAAAGCAGTAAATAATCTCTAAGAGCGCACCGCCCAGAAAAATCAGAATACAGACAGGGTTTAAATAATATGCACCCAGCACCGCCGTAACGGACCAGAAACCTGCCCATATTGCAGAGGATTTTAAGCTGATCACGCCCTGGGCAAGGGGGTGTCGGGTAAGGATGGAGTCCAGGTCGGTTACTTGTTTATCCACCGGCCGAATATTTTTTTTATCGTCTTTGTATCCGGCAATATCATTGAGTGCATAAACCGCTGTATACCCTGAAAAAACAGTGATAACGCCTGCCAGGACAATCCCCGTATCAGGGAAGCACCCAAGATAAACCAGGGCGGCAAAAACAGGGGCCATCATGTCGAGCATGCCGTGATGGGTCCGTGAAAGGGCAAAAAAGAATTGAAGTTTTTCCGGAACTATCGTGTCATAAAAGGACATTACATTTTTCAAACGCCACCCCGCTAGTAGAACAAAACATCAAGCTCAGCCTTAAGAACAAGCCTTAATCGCGTTGAACACCGGCACACACATGCATTGACTCTTAAATATTATTGTTGTGGATAACCGGATCTTTTAGTAAAACGCCACAGACATACCATGTCTGTATCAGGATAATCACACATGGGCGAAAAGTATAAACGGATCAGGTGAAAACTTCAAGAAATTATTCACTAAAGCGCCTGAAATAAGTAAATATTAGGATTAATAATGTAAATGTTTGACCAGTGCCCCATATTCGTCTGTTTGGGACTGCGTAGCATACTAATGCTATGTGAGCAGGTCAAAATAGGCGAAGATGGGGTGCTGGTCGAATATTTACTGAAATAAAACCATAGACAGGGACTCTCAAGGAATTGAATGGCACACAATATCTCTTCAAGTGAAATTGAAAAATTCAACGATTTTGCAACAGATTGGTGGGATGAAAACGGTAGAATGAAATCTCTTCATGATATCAATCCTTTACGGCTTGAATACATTATGCAGCAAACAGATCTCAAGGGAAAACGTGTGCTGGATGTAGGCTGCGGCGGCGGGATACTCACCGAAAGAATTGCAAGGCAGGCTGCGGCCACCATCGGCATTGACGCATCATCGGAGATGACGGCCATTGCCCGGATCCACGCAAAGCAATCAAACCTTGATATCCACTATATCCATACGGACATCGAACATATCACCCGGTTCACTGAAACCGGTTTTGACGTCATTCTCTGCATGGAACTGCTTGAGCATGTGCCAAGCTATGAATCGGTCATTGGGGCGTGCAAAAAGGCCCTGAATCCCGGGGGAATCCTTATCTTTGCAACCATCAACCGCAATCTGATGTCCTTTCTTCTGGCTGTGGTGGCTGCAGAATATGTTCTGGGGCTTCTGCCAAAGGGTACCCATGACTGGGCATCATTGATCAAGCCTTGTGAACTTGCCCGTGCCTGTTCGGATGCTGGATTAAAACAGCTTGATATCACCGGGTTTTCATATAACCCGATTACCCGAAATTACTATTTGTGCAAAAATTCCATGGTCAACTATCTGGCAAGCTTCACCGCTGTTTGACCCCTCCGGTGGTCCGGTTGTTTCTGCCCGGATCACAGCAGGCCTTCTTAAGAAATGCGACCCCCTGCCTCACAATGTCAAAGTCCATTTCATGGCGTTCACATTTCTCCCCGATGCCATGGGGCATGGTAAACGTCAACCTGCCCCCCAGGTGCTGTCGGAATTCTTCAAGCCCGTTCTCTATTTCAAGGCGACCCGAAGTGTCTGTGGTCTCCAGATAGTGGCTCCACACCGGGAGCTCGCAATTTATCAGCGCTGTGATGATACGGTCCAGTTCGGCCCGGGAAATCAGGGACTGTTGCCATGCATAGTAGGAATCGAGAGCAATGCCCACTGACACTGCCTGGCCGTGCCCCATGGAGAACCCGGACAGCATTTCAAGCTTGTGGGCAGACCAGTGACCATAATCCAGGGGCCGTGATGACCCTGTTTCAAATGGGTCACCGCTGTGGGCGATGTGATGAAGGTGCAGCCGGGCGCATCTTTCAATGGTCTCTTCTATGGCCTTTGGGTCCCTTTGTTTCAGCAAGGCACAATTTTTTTCAAGAAATAAAAAAAAGGAGTTGTCGCGTATCAAGGCAATTTTAAAGGCTTCCGCCACCCCCCCGATAAAATGCTCAAAGGGCAGAGTTTCCAGGAAATCATAGTCATTGATCACCGCCACGGGCAGATAAAATGTGCCAATACAATTTTTTTTACCATACTGGTTTATGCCGTTTTTAACACCAATGCCGGCATCGTTCTGGGCCAGGGTTGTCGTTGGGATCCGCACTAGCTGTATCCCCCTGTGGAAAATGGCAGCACTGAATCCCGCCATATCCAGAAGGGCTCCTCCGCCCATGGCGATGACCACACCGTGCCTGTCCAGTTCAGCCGTGTCCATGGCCTTTGTTGCCCGGTGTACATGGTCCCAGGAATTTTTCACCTGTTCACCGCCGGGAAACACCACAGGTTCTGAGGCCAGGCAAACAAGGTCCTTGTGGTGTTCAAACCATTGGACAATGTTATTTAAAAGTTGTGGGTTCTGGCGGGTCAGCCCGTCATCAATCATCACCACTATTTTCCTTGGCCGGCTCTGGTTTTCAACGGCAAGGGTCTTGATAAGAATGGGATTGCTGGTGTTAAAAATATCCCGGGTAAAGCAGACCGGGTAATGATACGACTGACCAAATTTCAGCGGGACGATGGTCTCTTGGGTGTGGTCTTCTTGTAACGATATTTTATTATTCATGATTAAACCAAAAACCCATATTTTTCCATTACAGGTTTTAACGTTTCAATACTTTTCACACCGGCCTCGCAGGGCGCTTCGGTATAGGTATAAAGTTCAACACAAACATCTTTGGTGTAATTGAGTTCCCCGAGTCGTTTAAAAAACGCGTCATAATCTATGGCACCCAGGCCGGGGATGAGATGGTGGTGCTTTCTTGTGGGCGCAATATCTTCAATGTGGATATGGCCAATTTTATCAAACAGGGTTTCAAGGGCAACTTCAGGTGCCTCTCCCACACAGTAAAAGTGACCCACATCAAAGTTAACCCCCAGATTTGGAGAGGCAAAATCCTTGATAAACGAACTCATCTGACTGCTGTTTTCTATTAAAAGATCAGGTTCCGGCTCAATGAGGATGGCGACGCCCAGGGTCTCTGCTTTGGGGATCACTCGTTCAAGCCCCTGGCGGAACAGTTTTAATGATGCGTCCCGGCTCATTTCAACCGGTGGCCCGCCAGGTGGCACCGAGATACAAGGGCTTCCCAGGAAATGGGCGATATCCAGACAGTTCAATGTATGATCAATTCTCTCCTGTCTTCTTGATTCATCCGGCTCTATCCAGGAGGGAAGCCAGGTATTGCCCACGGCAAAAAGGGTGAAACAATTGAGGTTGGTAATCGTCAAATTCAGCTCTTTAAGTAATTGCTTGAAATTTTCAAGATCCTGTTTGTTTGCATCCGGGGGATACAGATGGGGCCTGTCGCACATAATCTCCACCCCCTGAAATCCTGTCTGGGCAATTAATTTAACTGCCTCGGAAAGAGAATATTTAACAAAAGCATTGGTGCTGTATGAAAATACCATTAATTTAATATCCTTATTTTTATCCGTGTAGGGGTAAGTTCCCCACCGAAGAATCCCAGGCCCATGGACAAAAGGGCGAGCAAAAGATAATATGGAGCGGGTAAATGCCGTAGTCCAACTCTTTTTGTCTTACTCTTTTACGGTTGTTTCAATGCTGAAATCAAGAACAACTATACCGTGCCGACTTGCCCTCAATAGATACGTTTAAGGCCATATAATGTCAAGTAAATAAACCATTTCAACGGGGTGTCATATAAAAAATCCAGAATTTAATCCTTTCTTTTGTGTTGACAGTTTACATAGAGAATGATGATAATAGTTTGGAATTTGTATCCTTTGGTTTCAATGGCTGAGTCAAGAAATTATTTTATCCGCTTAAAAAAGGGTTTTGTTCAGCCGTTGGCTTTAGGTTAATCGGTCAAGCAAAAGGAAAATCTCATGACACTTCACTTGGACCCTGCCATGCTGGCAAGACTTCAGTTTGGCTTTACCATATCGTTTCACATCCTTTTTCCGTCCTTTACCATAGGGCTTGCAAGCTGGCTGGCTGTGGTGGAATGGCGATGGCTGAAAACCGGCGATGAGACGTACAGGGATGTCTACCAGATGTGGGTGAAAATATTTGCCGTGACATTCGGTATGGGCGTTGTCTCCGGGGTGGTACTCTCTTACCAGTTCGGCACAAACTGGTCTGTCTTTGCCGACAAGGTCGGCAATGTTATCGGCCCCCTCCTGGGGTTTGAAGTGCTGACCGCCTTTTTCCTGGAAGCCTCTTTTCTGGGAATCATGCTGTTCGGGTGGAACCGCGTCAGCCCCAGGATGCATTTTTTTGCCACGGTGATGGTTGCCGCAGGAACCCTGGTCTCGGCCTTCTGGATCCTGGCAGCCAATTCCTGGATGCAGACGCCCCAGGGATTTTTCATAGGCGATGACGGTCTTTACTATCCCACCAACTGGCTGGCCGTTATTTTTAATTCCTCTTTTCCCTATCGCATGATCCATATGGTGACCGCTACATACCTGACAACCGCCTTTGCCGTGAGCGGGGTCGGTGCCTTTTATCTGTGGCGCAAAAAATTTATCCCCCAGGCAAAGATCATGTTCGGCATGGCCATGCTCATGGCGGTATTTGTGTCTCCGCTTCAGCTCCTGTTTGGAGATCTTCACGGCCTGAATACGTTCAAAGAGCAGCCGGTCAAGGTGGCTGCCATGGAAGGCCTGTGGGAGACCCAGCAGGGTGCACCGCTGGTATTGTTCGGCTGGCCCGATGAACAGATGGAGACCACCCGGTTTGCCATTGAAATTCCCAGAGTGTCCAGTCTTATTCTCACCCATAGCCTGGATGGAGAGGTCAAGGGCCTGAAAGAGTGGCCAAAAGACAGACGGCCGCCTGTTGCACCTGTTTTCTGGTCGTTCCGGATCATGGTGGGGGTTGGCATGATGATGATTCTGACCGGTGTTTTTGCCCTCCTGCTATATTGGAAAAAACGCCTGTTTGACTCCCCGTGGTTTCACGGCTGGTGCATGCTGATGACGCCGGCCGGGTTCGTTGCGGTTCTTACAGGATGGTTTGTAACGGAAATTGGCCGTCAGCCATATATGGTGTTTAATTCCCTTTTAACGTCTGACGCCATATCCCCGGTGGCAGGTATCCATGTCGCTCTTTCGCTGCTTGCCTTTATTATCATCTATGGATTTGTGTTTGGTGCCGGGATTTATTATATCATCCGCCTTGTCAAAAAAGGGCCGGTTGCTGAAACGGAAACACCCTACGGCGGCCATGGCATTACACACCCCCCCATTGTTTCGGATGCTGTAAAGGCATCAGGAGGAGACCATGTTTAGTTTTCAAGGATTTATTGATCTGCCCCTTGTCTGGTATGCCTTGATCGGCACTGCCATTTTCTTATATGTGCTGCTGGATGGATTTGATCTGGGGATTGGCATCCTGTTTCCCTTTGCACCGTCTGAAAAATGTCAAGACCGCATGATGGGATCCATTGCACCATTCTGGGATGGGAATGAAACCTGGCTTGTGATGGGCGGCGGTGGACTTTTCGCCGCCTTCCCCTTGGCCTATGCCATTTTGATGCCGGCGTTTTACATTCCCATCATTTTGATGCTTCTGGGGCTTATTTTAAGGGGAGTCTCCTTTGAATTCAGGTTCAAGGCCCACGACCGGTCCAAAAAGCGCTGGGGCTATGTTTTTCACTTTGGATCATTGGTTGCCACCCTGACCCAGGGAATGATCCTGGGGGCGTTTATCCAGGGGATCAGCGTCACCGGAAGATCGTTTAGCGGCGGGGCCTTTGACTGGCTCAATGCCTTCAGCGTCATGACCGGGGTTGCCCTGGTGGCCGGCTATGCCCTTTTGGGGGCGGCCTGGCTGATCATGAAAACCGAAGACGTGACCCAGCAGTGGGCCCGAAAATGCACCGGATACCTGTTCTGGCATGTGGCCTTTTTTATGGGTCTGGTAAGTTTGTGCATGCCGATCATGGATCCGAGAATCCGGGCCTTGTGGTTCAGCCTGTCCAACTTTTTTTATTTAGGGATCATGCCGGTGTCGTGCATGGTCCTGTTCTGGATGCTGTGGCACGATCTTCGCCACCAAAATGAATACCGGCCGTTTTTTCTGATTCAGGGGATTTTCTTGATGAACTACATCGGTATCGGCATCAGTACCTGGCCCTGGCTGGTGCCATACCAGGTGACCTTTCACCAGGCCGCGGCGGCACCGGAATCACAGTCCCTCCTGCTGGTGGGGGCGGTGATCATGTTGCCGGTTGTGCTTGCCTATACCGGTTATTGCTACTGGATATTTCGGGGCAAGAGTTCTCATGAAATCACTTACTGACACCTTCCGGCAATGGCTCTGGTTTGCCGCGCTCTGGTGCGGCGGCCTGTTGTCAGTTGCCCTGCTGGCCGCCATTACCCGCTGGATTGTCCGGCTGGGAAAAACAACCTGAAAAATCTTTAACCTGGAGTTTAAAAAAAAATGAACATACTCATTACCGGCGGCACCGGATTTATCGGCTCAGCCCTTTGTTCCCGTCTGCTGGAAGCTCAGCATCATTTAGTGGTGCTGAGCCGACATCCTGAAAAAATTAAACCGCCTGTCCAGGGCATAGGTTCTTTGGACCACCTGACCGATGATATTGTTTTTGATGCCGTCATTAACCTGGCGGGTGAACCCATTGTGGACAAGCGGTGGAGCGACCGGCAAAAACAACGCATCCTCAGCAGCCGTCTGGATACAACAAAGGCGTTGATTGCATATTTTGCCCGGATAGGCCGAAAACCCGACGTGTTTATCAGCGGCTCAGCCATTGGATATTATGGTATTGGCAAAACAAACGAGCCCATTGACGAAACAGGATCCGGTGATAACAGTTTTTCCAGCCAGATCTGCCGGGAATGGGAAGCCATTGCCGTTGAGGCAGAGCCGCTGGGCATCCGGACCTGTTTATTGCGAACGGGTATTGTACTTGGAAAAGGCGGGGCATTGGGTAAAATGTTAGGCCCGTTTAAGCTGGGAGGCGGGGGGAAGATGGGGCAGGGGACCCAATGGATGTCCTGGATTCATATCAATGATTTAATTGGCATCATACTGCATTGTCTTGAACAGGGGGAAGTTCAGGGACCGGTTAACGGCACCGCACCCAACCCTGTAACAAACCAGCAGTTCACAAAGGCATTGGGAAAGGTACTGAACCGTCCGACTTTTTTTTCAATGCCTGCAGCAGCCATCAAACTTGCAATGGGGCAGATGGGCGAAGAGTTGTTGCTTACAGGCAAGAAAATCCTGCCCATAAAAATTCAGGATGCAGGGTATACCTTTCTATATAACACCCTGGAAGAGGCCCTGGCCGATGTAATATGAAAAACGGCCTTCGTCCAATCACAACCCGTAGAGTGAGCTAGCCAAGTCTAATATCAGCACTGCTCGCTGATCCAGAGACGCAGTGGAAAAACAAATGCTGAAACTTAAAGAAATCAAAAAAGACGTCCAGATCAGCGGCATCCAGCCTGATGAAATCGTGCGCATTGTGCAGGTGGAGCCCCTTCCCCACCAGATTTCCGCTGTATACGAATCCATGCTCCCCAGACATCCCCTGCGCTTTGTCCTGGCAGATGACCCCGGAGCCGGCAAAACCATCACGGCAGACCTTCTCATCCGGGAACTATTGATGCGGGCCGATGCCAAACGCATTCTCATAGTGGCCCTTCTGATGATACCAAGGTGCCGGGAGATTCTTCATCAACCGGGACAACATCACCGTCGTAAAAGGTTAAAACACATTTTTATGGAAGCCTCAACCTGGACCCGATAAGAGCCAAAATTGATTTTTCCACCATTGTTGATGAGGTGATCCAGCAGTTCACCACAAAACCCGGCGTGGATGTGACCATCGCATTGGGTTTTATGGCCTAAAGGTCGATCGTATAACTTTTGAAAGGGAATGAAATGAAATCACTCAAGCGTCGTCAATTTTTAAAAACCATCTCTCTAACGCCCCTGTCCTTGTCTCTGTTTCTCCCCGGTGTGAACGCAATGGATTGTAAGGTCACACATCCTATCATGCCCCCACAAAATCAGTTTCATGGACAATGTCCGGTTTGCGGTATGGTCCGGTCAATGTGGGCGCGAACCTGGATTAAGTTTACCCCTTATCAGGGAGTAGAACAGGTCTGCTCTTTTCATTGCCTGGCCGACTGGATTATTAAAACAGGCCAGAATCCAACAGACGTTATGCTTTCGGTCTATCACGAACCCGGGAAGATGATACCTGCAGATCAGGCGTTTGTTGTTTTGGGGTCGGCTGCAGCAGGCACCATGAGTCCGGTTTCCAAAATCGTGTTTGACGATAAAACAAAAGCCGCAGAATTTGCCCAACAGTGCGGTGGTGACCTCATTGATTACCAAAGCGCCCTTGCAACGGCTAAATCCACTGTTTTAAAAGAAAACAAGATGATCAAGACCCGTCAGATTAAAAAGGGTAAAATTGTTGAACCCTCCCCAACTGACAGATGCCCTGTGTGCAATATGTTTCCGGCCCGCTACCCCTACGGCAAATCCCAACTGCAAATAAAAAATGGGAAAACGTTTCATTTTTGTTCAACCCAGTGTTTATTCGCTTTTATGGGAAGGCAGTCTCTATATGTGGATACGCCGGTAAAGCCTTTTTTGATTTGGGTTGTGGATCGGAACTCGGGCATGTGGACCAGTGGACGGACCGCATTTTATGTTGTTGGATCTTCAAAGGTATTCGGCCCCATGGGATATGAGGCGTTTCCCTTCAACTCGAAGAATGAAGCCTCGGGATTTGCTGTTGAAAACGGCGGCACTGTGACAAACTATGGAAACGTCAGCATTGAAAAAATTGTGCCTGGGTGGCAATACCCGCTTAAGGGTGTCGGATCAAACGAATGATGAGAAAAGGGAAATATTCGGGTTGACAATGTAAATGTTTGCCCAGTGCCGAATATTTACGAAAAAATGGCTGCAAGCCCATCCAGAATAAGGGTTGCGGCCATGCCGATCATGAGCATCCCCGACAAAATATCGAAGTGTCGCCGGTAGCTGCGGGCGATGACCGAGGCACCCGTACCCAGCAGCAGTAGTCCTGGCAGTGTGCCCACGCCAAATGCAAGCAGAAACGCTCCCCCTTCCATTGGCCGGCTGGCAGCCAATGCCCTTGAAAAGGCAGCAAAAGAGAGGCCGCAGGGGATGAAGCCCATGAACATACCGGTAATGACCATTAACCAGTCATCGGATTTTTGAAAGGCTGACCGCACAATAAAGCGATAACCGGGTATTATCTGGGGATTTGATATTATAAGCCATTCAGACTGACCCAGGATGCCCAGCTGGCCAAGACCAAATAGAGCCAGAAAAATGCCTGCCAGTAAAGAAAAAATCAATTGTATGCGGGCCAGGGTTCCCAGGTAGTCGAGCCCTGTAACAGAGGCAAGTTTTGCCAGTGCCATGCCAAGACTGCCCATCACGATGCCAATGCCTGTGTAAGTGATAATCCGACCGGCGTGGTAGTAAAGATGGGAATTGAATTTTCCTGACTTGCCGGGAAAAGCCAGGACAAGGGGACCACACATGCCGAGGCAATGGCCGGTTCCGGACAGGCCCAGAAGAAATAAGGAGAACAGGGAGGATGCTTCCATAATCGAAAAGTTCCATTAATCAGTCATGAATTAATTGCGTTAATTATTGCTTGCGCGTATAGTACAGACTGTTTGATATTGCGTCAACCCGAGAGCGTCTGGCCTTGGAGAGAACAGCATTCAAGACGGCCGAACACCATATAAAAAAAGGGGGGGAATTTGTTAAAAGCCTTCAAAATGAAAGATATGGGTACCATGGTTCTTGCACTTTTATTTGCATTTGCAATTCTGTTGCTGCCTGGATGGGCGGCTGCGGCTTCCGACGGGAAACATCCCCAAAGCGGCCACAAGCCTCTGGACGAAAACGGGCAAATGCAGATAAGTCCCCAGGACCGTTGTCCGGTTTGCGGAATGAACGCCATCCGGTATCCAAAATTTAATTGTGCGATCCAGTTGAAAAACAGAGACACTTATTATTTTTGCAGTATCGGTTGTATGATTCGGTCATGGATGCACCCTGAAATATACCTGGGCATTGCAGGGAATATGCTTGAACGACCCATCGTTAGAGAATACTTTTCCGGCCGGCAGATGGACGCCCGCAACACGATATTTGTATATGGTTCGGATGTCATTGGCCCCATGGGACCCGCCCTTGTGCCCGTTTTGGATGAACGTACTCTGAAGGTGTTTAAAAAACGCCATGGTGGGAAAACCCAGGTGATGCTCAAGGAGCTCAATGATGACAGGTGGTATGAAATGACAGGCAGAAAAATGGCGAAATAAATGATGTGTGCATCCTGTGATAGATTAGATACATCCGCATATGGCCTTGTGGTAATAACCCTGGTAAGCGTTATCGCACTTGCGGTTATTACCATACTCAGTATCAATACCCCCCGCGATTCCCTTCAAACAACACAAATATGGATTAAATATTTAGCGCTCCATACACCTGCCATTGTTCCATCAGGACATGTGCTGCGAAATGCCGGTTATGCCGGTGTGGCAATTGACCGGCGTCACAGTCCGCACCTGCCATTGATGGGTTTTTCCCTGGAAAACTTGATGGTCGGCCGCCTCACACCAGAAAGAGGAGATATCCCATTAAAAGAGTGATTTCTAATACCATGCAGATCTGGGCCTTCAGGGATCTATTGCGGCGGCCCTTTGAATCCCTTCTTTTTGGCATCACATTGGCAGTGACGATTGCAATCCTGGGGACACTGCTGCTGTTTCCGCGAGCAGTGCATGATACGCTGAACACGTTATTAAAATCCACGCCTTCCATTATCCTGAGGCGGGCTGATGCCACAGGCTTTAGTCCCATGCCGGTTCAGACGTCGGTGCGGGTGGCAGAAAATGTGGTGGGGGTTGTTTCTGTAAGCCCCAGAATCTGGGGCCTGGTCAATGGCCCCCAGGGCCAGTTGACCATCGTGGGGGTACTAAAAGACAAAATGCCCAAAGCCCTGGCTGAGCAGTTGACCCGGCTGCCTGACCCGGGGCAGGTGATCATCGGTTTTGGCGTTTCCACCGATTTATCTGCCGACACCCTGCAATTGGAAGGGGTGATCAGCCAAAACTATCAGGTTATTGATCGTCTACCTGAAAAGACAAGCCTTTTTACCCACGATCTGGTACTTATGGATCCTGAAGATGCCAGACAGCTTATCGGCCTTCCGAAAAATCATGCCAGTGATCTGGCCATTGACGTTTTCCATGAGGATGAGCAGGAGGCCATTTTATCAGACCTGATCGCTTCATTCCCCTGGCCGGTGCAATGTGTCACAAGATTGCAGAGCCAAGGGCTTTCTGCAGGTCGTTGGAATCGTGGCAGGGCCCTTGTCACCATCGCAGTGATTCCTGCTGTGCTGGCCTTGTGCCTTCTGGTTGCGGTGAACACCCGGAAATCCATGGGGCGACAATCGGATATTGGCATTATGAAAGCAATGGGCTGGACCACTGGTGATATTGTTCTGTTTCAACTGTATCGGGAACTATTTGTCTGCCTGCCTTCGGCCGCTGTGGGTATCTGTTTCTCTTTTCTGTTGGTTTACGGACCCGGCGTAGGCTGGTTGGCTGATTTCTTTCTTGGCTGGAAAACCATTCCCCCATCGCTTTATCTGGAAACAACGGGAGCTGCAACCGTTGTGCTGGAAGTGATCGCCTTGATGGTGGTACCGGTTATTGCCGCGGCTTTCTTACCGGCATTAAAGGGCGCTACCGCCGATGTTCATCGTATGATCGAAGATGCGGGTAGCCGATGAGTTCTGGGATTACATGCCACGATTTATGTGTTGAATTCCCCATGGGCAACGGAAATAGCCGCAGAGTTCTGGACAAGATAAACGCCAGGTTTCAGGCGGGGAAAATAACCATTATCACAGGTCCTGTGGGTGCCGGCAAAACCACCCTTCTCAATACGCTGGCAGGGCTTTCCCGCCCCACATCGGGGGAGGTGACTGTAAATGATGAGACGGTTTCCCGCTGGACCGGACCGCACAGGGAGCGATGGCGGCGGCAGGCGGGCATTGTTTTTCAACACGATCACCTTCTTTATGATTTGACGGTGTTGGAAAATGTCATGCTGCCTTTGATTCCCCTGGGTCGCACCCTGTCCACATGCCGCAGCCAAAGCATGGAAGCCCTTAAAAAAGTAGGACTGCTGCACCATGCCGGCAGTCTAACCAGCTCCCTTTCAGGGGGGGAACGCCAGAAAACAACCATGGCCAGGGCCATCGTCAACCAGCCGGCATTTATATTTGCTGACGAACCCTTCGCTCATCTGGATGACAAAAACAGTAGACAAATGATGGACCTGCTGTATGATCATGCCTGTGGGAATGCGGTTGTGATCGTTGCCGCCCATGGATTAACCCTGGACACGCTTCCAGAGAACCCCCTGTGTTACCGGTTGGAAAACGGTGTTCTCAATCCATTGAGTTCCTGAGGTTTATCATGTTTTGGCACCCCCTGTTCCTGGCCATCATATCAACACAGTTTACGGCACTGTTTCTATTGCTGGTGGCTTGCCCCACATGGGTAAACACGGCATTGAACTGGCGACCCCTTGTGGCTGACCATCAGCAGTTGTCCCTGGAAACAAAGGCGGAAGGGGCCTCTATCCTGGGAAGGGCTGCGTTTTTTGTATCGTTATTTTCCGGGGGGCTCCTTGTCTTTGGTATTGCCAATATCTTTCACGAGGATATTCCCGGTGCCATGTGCGGAACCGGCGTCTGTCAGGCAATGTCGGCCAACGGCAGCACCCGGTTGCTGTTATATACCGGTTTTTTGTTATTGTTGATGAAACTCTGGTATGAACTGGACAAACTGAATCGAACGTTCCCTGAGATGCCGCTAACCGAAACGTCTGCCCGACTGTTCCTGATGATTCCAGTTTTGGCTGTATTAACCTTAAAGAAAACCTATGAAGCATTTTCAGGTATCAGGCCATATCAGGCGGTGGATTGCTGTGCCGTTGTTTACGATCAGTTTTCAACCATGGAGCAGGCAACAAGCATTTTCGGCCTGGGGGATAATGTGTGGGTCAGTGCTTTTATTGTTCTTAATATTCTGCTTTTAATTTTGTCTGTGGCCTTAAGCGTTTCAAGGAGGGATCGCCCCTTGGCAAGATCTCTACTTGCCACCGTCACCTGGCTGTGGCTGCCGGTGGCGGCCCTGGTCCTGGTCAATGTTCTGTCTGCCTATCACTATGAAGTGCTTCATCATCATTGCCCTTGGTGCCTGTTTCTTCCTGAGCATCAATTGGTTGGTTATCCGCTTTATGGCGGGATGGCCTTGATCGGAATGGAGGGGAGTACCATCTTCATGCTTCCCTTGTTTGTAAAACACCACTCTGACATTTACCCGATCGCATTGGATCGTTGCCGTCACGCAGCAAAAAAAATCACCATGGCCCAAATAATTTTTTTGATCATAGCCGTTTTGCCGGCCATTATCTGGCGGCTGCGCTATGACGTCTGGATGTCTGGTTATTAAATAGTTTGGAGAAAAGGTGAATAGCTGTGGTTTTGCCCACCTGTCTTGCACCTCTTAGAATCAAAGGTTTCCGATCCTTTTTTTGGGCCCAGACTGACAGTTTTTTTAAGATATCCCTTTTGAACATGATGTCCTCATCTGTTTGTAAAACATAAAGTCAATGATAAATTTTAATTTTTTTGTAGGATAGTCAAGCATTTTGTTTGCGGCGCAGTCGTCGTGAATGTTTAACTCACTGGCTTGTCCATGTGCAGTGGTTTGCTGATAGGCCCTGGTAAGTGGGGTGGAAAATTCACCTTAACTGCCGCTGGAGCGTTGCTGCTTTCTGTCTGCATAACATAAAAATCTGCGGAGTAGCCAGTAGCATTTTTTTTATTTTATCACTGTTAAAAAATGGTTTAACTCTGTCTCTGTTTTTTAGGGGCGGACCATTCTTCTTTTGTTCATTTTTACCTCTAACTGTTTTTATCTGAATATTTTTCCCACTTGAAGTCTGGGTTATTTGCATCTCCTGACCGATAGATATTCATTAAAGCAATCAAAAAACTATCATTGCAATCATCATTAAAGTCTTTTCCAATCTTCCTTAACAAAAATGTAACTTCAGGATATGAGGGGAATCGAACAGAAATATTTTTCGGAGGAACAACAGCATCTGGTGTAAACCCATCAGGCAGTTGAGTCCATTCGCTTTTGGAAGTATTTAAGGCTATCCATTTACCGGCAATTTTTATGATAACAAATTGATGACCGTTTATTGTCAACTCTTTATCTCGTTTATCCAATGCCTGATTGTAATTATCCGACTTGCTGCTAATCGTGTAACGAATATCTTCGGGATTAACTACCAAGTGAAGCGCTTTTACTACTGCAATAAATGATCTGGCATAATGAGAACAACCAAAAGCCATTTTTGTTTTGATAATGTCATCTGCGGAAGGGGCAAAAAAGACATCTGCCGGATTCGACTGCATGAATTTGGAACGCCAGTTTTTTAGGATTTGTTTTTTTTTAGATGAAAGATTTAAAGTGCATAGAAATCCAAGTCTAAGAATTTCCAATTTATCATAAATAATGAACTTGCTGGGTTCAATCGCATTTGTTTGAACACCAAGCTCAGAATCTGTTATAATTTGTGACACCTTTAACAGTTGGGCACTGGGCTCGAATAATAGAAAAGTCCTTTTCAAATCCCCTGTGCCATGTTTTAATGGAGAACATGAAAACTCAAATTGCCATAAAATGCCCCCAATGTTCTTCATCTGATACATCGCCTTATAAAACTTATCAAACAGTTCATAATGGCTCCCGTCAATTACTACTTTGTCAAAGTTGCAACACTTGTTTTTCGGAAACCAGCAACACGCCTATGGAATATTTGAAATCACCACTCAGTAAGGTTGCCTTGGCTTTGAAGCTTCGAAGTGAAGGAATGGGCCTTCGAGCCACTGGGCGGGTGTTGCAATCCCACAAGAACACAATATCCGGGTGGGAAAAACTGTTTGTAGAACAAAAAGACACATTAATGCTATATGCCTTTTGCCATGAATTCATTTCCCTCACGTTTGAGGGGGATGAGCTTTACACCATAGTAAACCAACGCACTGATCCTGCTGATTCTCGAGGATGTACAGCGGTTATTATGGACCTAACCAGCCGATTTATTGTAGACCAAAGATGTGGCAGGAAAGACGCATCCTTATTTAAGTCAGTTATGGAGAACGTCTGCAAATTCATTGGCTGCACGAATGATTTGTCATTCCTGTCCGATGGTGAAAGACGGTATGGCAACATTTTATTTGAGTTGTGTTCAGAAGTCTTGCGAACCGTCAAACGTGGACGTCCACCCCATGTCCTTCCAAAAGGTGTACGGGTTCGTGTCAAAAACAAGGGGAGCCAAAAGCACAAAAGAGGACGCAAACGCCCTAAATATCAGTCTCCTCAAAAGGAACACCCTGAAACGGATCAGGACTTACCACAGCCGGAAATACATGCAAATCATGTTGAAGCCCAGAATGCTGCCTGCAGAAGGAGAAACAGCGCATTCAGACGAAAAACAAATACTTACGCAAAGACAAAGGAAGGACTTCAAAGAACCCTGAATACTCACCAATTGATACACAATTTTATTCGACCTCATTGGACCACGGGTCAAGTTCCTGCGGTTGCTTTGGGTATTGTCGAAAATCCCTTTACATTCAAAGATATCCTCACCATGCAGAAAGCTGCTTAACATCAGTGAGCATAAAGGGGAATTGCGGTATATTGATTTTGGGGAACCATTGAAGCCCAGTGCCATCAGTATAAATAATTAACAAATATCTTTTTATGCTTTGATTCTGACAATAGATTATTTCAGGGAGCCTTGATGAATAATGTAAAAGCCATTTTGGTAACTGGAGCAACCGGTTATGTTTCTGGCCGTCTTATTCCATTATTATTAGCAGAAGGATATAAGGTGAAAGCCATGGGGCGATCCATCCCCAAAATGGCTGACCGGCCATGGGGGCAAGATCAAAATGTGGAACTGGTAAAAGGAGATATCCAGGATATAGAGTCGTTAAAAAATGCGGCTAAAGGCTGTGGTACTGTTTATTATCTTGTCCACTCCATGATTTCTCAAAAAGGAAAATATCGAGATGCAGATAAAATTGGTGCAATGAATATGGTTCAAGCCTTTTCCTGCGGATATCAATCGATTGTAGAAGGAACTCCCAGCATTCTATGGAAATCCATTGAAAAAATCGGTGGACGGACAGGGTATTATGGTGCAGATAAATTATGGAAGATTCGCGGTTTTATCGACACATTTGCCGGAGGAGTTGGATTATCAGGCAACCGTCGTGCAAATAAAGTCCTCAAGGTTGGGGATACAGTTGATTTCTGGAAAGTGCTTGAGATGGTTCCTGAATCAAAACTGCTATTATTGTCTGAAATGAAAGCCCCTGGGCAAGCACTTTTAGAATTTAGAATAGAGAACATGGACAATGGGCAGTGCCAAATTGTTTTGCTATCACGTTTTCTGCCCAAAGGATTAATAGGGCTTTCATACTGGTATGTCTTATATCCATTTCACCAATATGTTTTCATTAAAATGTTAAAAGGACTGGTAAACGCTTCCGGTTTGAAAATGGTGACGCAGCCGGAAAAATATTATCCACTTCCTTCAGATATATGTCGGTGGTCGAATAAATAAATTTTTATAGGATACTTTCATGAAAGATAACAAAAAAAAGATACTAAATGATATTTCTGAGCTATTTGAATCTCAGGGTCTTGCCGTTCTATCAACCCAGAAAAACAACCAGCCATATTCAAGCCTTGTTGCATTTGCTGCAAGTTCTGATCTTGAATCTTTTTATTTCCTAACGCCCAATACAACCCGTAAATACGAAAATCTGACAGCAAATCCAAAAGTATCGATTCTCGTAAATGACAGCCGGAATAGAGCCGATGATATTTACAACGCCGTATCCGTTACGGGCACCGGTGTTTCAGAAGTGATCGATAAGCTAACTGAACAAAAAGCGCTTGATTTATACCTGAAGAAACATCCCCATTTAAAAGACTTTTCAAAAGCACCGACCACAGCTTTTATCCGTATCACCATGAAACGCTATTTCATGGTCACCCGATTTCAAAATGTAGTCGAATTTAAGGTATCGCCATGAAAACACTTATTAAAATCGATGAATTTCTAAGTGCCGGAAAAGACCAGATCGGTGGCAAAGCTTATTGCCTGGGAAAGATGAACGCCCATGGTATCCGCATTCCGAAAACGTTCTGCATTCCCTGCAAAGTGTATGAAGATTATCTAACCCAGTCCCGTCTTAGAGACAGAATTTTTCTTGAAATAAACAGAAAGCCGCTTGAACAGATGCGGTGGGAAGAAATATGGGATATTGCTCTGCGTATCCGCAACTATTTCTTAACGACACCGTTACCAAAAGGTATACAGGAAGATCTTGGGAACTTGATTGATAAATTCATTGGGGACAAATCTGTTGCTGTAAGGTCCTCAGCCCCTGGAGAGGATAGCGCTGCAAGCTCGTTTGCAGGACTCCATGATTCTTTTTTAAACATCTCAGGAACCAACGACATTATCAAACACATCAAACTGGTATGGGCATCACTTTACTCCGATGCAGCGCTGCTGTACCGAAAAGAATTGGGACTGGATATCGAAACCAGCCGAATGGCAGTTGTCATTCAGGAACTGGTTTCATCAGACAGATCCGGAATCTTTTTTGGGTTAAATCCTTCCAGCTCAAATGAATCGGTAATTGAATCGGTCTATGGACTTAATCAGGCACTCGTCGATGGTGATATTGAGCCGGATCGCTGGATCTTAAGTCGTTCAACCGGCAAAATCATCAGCCATGCAGCGCCTGTTCGGAAACAATATACCTTACCCACAAAAACAGGGATTGCTTTTCTTGATTTGCAGGCCTCTGTAGCTAAAGCACCACCGCTGAATCATGATGAGATCCATCAGATCTGGGTGTCCGGTAAAAAACTTGAAAACCTCTTTGGCAAACCCCAGGATGTTGAATGGACAATCACCAATAATGAATTGATCATTCTTCAGGCCAGACCCATCACCAGCACCGGATTTAATGAAACAGATGACAAAAGATCCTGGTATCTCACCTTGCACAGGAGTTATGAAAATCTAAAGAAACTGTACGACAAAATTGAACATCACCTGATACCCGGGATGATCTTGGAAGCCGACAAATTAAAACAACAGGACCTTAAAATACTTTCTGCTGACTCCCTGTCCAGTGAAATCGATAGAAGGCAAAATATCTATGACAAATGGGTAAAAATATATTGGGCCGATTTCATTCCTTTTGCCCATGGAATAAGGTTGTTCGGACAGGTCTACAACGATGCGGTGACACCGGAAGACCCTTATGAGTTTATGACTTTGCTCGAAAACACTGGGCTGAAAAGCATGGAGAGAAACAGCCTTATTGAAAAACTTGCCTCGATGATCCGTAATGATACAGATCTCAAAAAAGAGCTTGAAAATGAACTTATGCCGGACCCAGGTCATCCTTTCAGGACGCTATTGGATTCCTTTGTTGATCAATTCGGAGACCTTTCCTGCACAACCGGCAGCGGCAGTGAGTGTGAGTATGGCGAAAATGCTGTCATCCAGCTGCTGCTTGAGTTTGCCCGTCGGCCTCCCAAGGCTGGAAAATCAAACGGAAACGATAGGACTCAACTCAAAGAAACATATCTTAAGAGCTTTCCACCGGATCGGCAGAATTTTGCAAGAGATGTTCTTCAATTAGGCAGGGAGAGCTACCGGCTCAGAGATGACGATAATATTCATTTAGGAATAATAGAGGCCCGGCTTTTTGAAGCTGTTCAGGAAGGGCAGAGGAGGCTGAGTCAACACTCTACGCCAAAAAAGGACATAGACATTCTTTCAAAAATACCGGCACTAAGCCTAATCCAACAAAATGAAGTACAGCAGGAGACGGTTTTTCATGATGAGACGGCTGCAGAAAAATGGATTTCATCACGTCAGATTGTGGGTCACCCTGCAGGGCCGGGGATTTCCTCCGGTCGAGCCAGACTGATAAAAACATCCCAGGATTTACTATCATTCAAACGAGGTGAAATACTGGTGTGTAAGGGTGTAGACCCCAATATGACCTTTGTTGTTCCGCTTGCAGCAGGCGTGATAGAGGAAAGAGGCGGGATGCTGATTCATGGGGCAATAATTGCCAGGGAATACGGATTGCCCTGTATCACGGGTGCTTCAAATGCCATGCAGTTGATTGAAAACGGGAATACAATAATAGTTGATGGATATCTGGGCATCATCACCTGCGAAACTGAGGAATTGTAAATCTATCATGAACAGCATAAAATCATATTTCAAGATTTATTGTGTGGCATTGAGTTCTTTTTTGTTGATTGACATGGTTTGGATCGGCTCAAAAACTACTTGATCTTCTGTATCGATTCCCAAGACGATTGATGCGCAGCAATTTCAATATCTTTTTGAATTTGGACATGTTTTTTTTCTGATATCGGATAGAAGCAGATAATGACAATAGCCAAAACATTACAAAGGCATGGCACCAATGCATAAAGGACCCTGAGCATCATCACCGTAGATTCTCCCTGTTCTATGTTGGGACTATACCCTGCATTTCCCAAAAGAAGAAGTCCGATACCAATCCCCAAAGCAGCAGATAATTTTTTGGCAATTGACCAGAGACCAACATACCGGCCCTCCCGTCTTTGTCCGGTTAAAAGCTGGTCATAGTCTATGACATCGGCCTGAATGGAAGAGGGCAGAGCGAGACCCGCACCGAAACCTGTCCCGGAAAGAAATACCAGCACACCGTAAACATAAGCGTCTCCAGGTCCAAGAAAAAAGACCCCGCTAAAAGCACCCGTATTGATAATCATTGAAATGATCCAGGCCTTCTTTTTACCTATTTTCCGGGAAATAATAATCCAAAGAGGTAAAAACATAAAGCCTGTCAAAAAGTATATCAACAAAAATCCTTCAGCATTTTGGACTTTAAGTACATATTCAACATAAAACAGGATTAAAGTCGCGGGAAGATTACTTCCAAGGGCACTGATTGTGTATGCTGAGATCAGTATCAAAAATGGTTGATTTTTAAGAACAGAAGAAAATCCTCTGCGTAGATTCTCACCCTCAATACTTTTAAATTTTTCCTTGACTCTGTGGATGCAATAGAATGAAAAAATGATAATCATAGGAGAAAAAAGAAAAGCCATAATTGAAAAACGTACCTTTTCAGACGGAATTTTACCCATTGCTTTCATTGCCTCATCAATCAGCATGGGGGATGCTGCCGCCAGAAGCGTTCCTACGATTAAAAATCCGTCTCTGTATGCAAAAAGAGAGGTTCTTTCATGGTAATCCGGGGTCAATTCCGGTCCAAGGGACTCATATGGGATCGTAATCAGGGTCCAGAAGAAAAACAGGGCGAACAACCAGAATCCAAAATATACGGTTAGTGTACTGCCTGATATATCCAATGGCCTGAATAAAAAAAGTATAGAAACTGCAAGGCCTGAAGCTCCCAATGCCATATAGGGCTTACGCCTGCCAAAACGACCTGTTGTTCTGTCGGAAAGGTAACCAATAACTGGATCTGTAACTGCATCAAATACCCTTACCGCCATGAGTAGAATTCCTATGGTTGAAATATTCAGGCCAATCGTGTCAGAATAAAATTTGGGCAAGAATACATACACTGGAATCCCAATAACAGCCAGAGGAATGGCTGGTAATGCATAGGCGAATTTTTCAGCCCACGGTAAATTTCCAGTATTCGTCTTGTTTGATCTGCTATTCATTTTGATTTTCCAAGAAATTTATCACGGAAGGCGCTGTCTATTGGATTATCTTCGATCCAGATAATGATATACAGGTCAATACCATGACAATGATGTTTGTGATCATTTCTTTCATTGTATTATTATTTGTTCGAGTTATGGTGAAAGTCTATAAAAAAGAAGCAGAGCCTCAAAGAGGCTCTGCATTCATTTTGGGTATTCATTATATTTCTTAGATGCTTAAAACTTTATTGCGCAATCACAATTTTCCTTTTAAGTACAATTTAAAACATCAATATCTAATTTCAATACTGGTAATATAAATGTTTTATGATAGTTTAAAATTATCATTAATTATTGTGTACTATGGCGAACCTTGCTGTAATTGGAAACAGGGGATAAAAAATCAGCCAAAAACATCGCTTAAAAACCAACCGGCACTGCCAGAAGACGCATCTGTGCGACATTGGTGTTAACCAAAGAAAAAAGCTCTTTTTAGCGCCGTTTTTAAGGTATCAATTGTTCCTGAGTTCCCATCTAAAGAACAAACAAAAGTTTCAAGTTTAAACAATTAAATTTTAAAAATGGTAAATCAGGGATAGTTGATGTCGTATCCTATTCAAATTCCGGGGTAAAATCATGTGATGTCAATGACACAATTTCATAACCTACTGTTTTTACTGATTCTAAAAATTTAATTCTTAGAGTTAAACGGCGTTTACCCCTAAATTTGAATAAGATACTTGATGTCCTTAAAACAGGCTATTGATAGATTATGTTTTTGGATGATTTCTTATCTCTTTCGATAGCTTTTCCCTTCCAAAATAAGGATTTCTGAGTTGTAAACGAGACGATCAGCAATCGCTGTGGCAACAGTTGCACCGTCAAAAATATTTCCCCATTTTGCGAACGGCAGATTGGTCGTGATAATTGTCGACTTTTTTTCATGCCTGGCGCTGATAATCTGGAAAAATAGATTTGATCCCTGCCTGCCCAGTGGAAGATAACCGATTTCGTCGCACACGAGAACGTCCTGGGATTGATAATATTTGAGCTTTTTTAATAAGGTATGGTCCTGCTCAGCGGCTATAAGCTGGTTAATCATATCAACAGCCGTGGTAAAAAGGGTTTTAATTCCGTTCTGAGTGGCCGTATATGCAATGCATTTTGATAAAAATGTCTTACCTGTACCCGGATTTCCAATAAAAATGATATCCTTTTTATCATGAATAAAACTCAGATCCATGAGGTTTAAAATCCGGCTTTTTTCTCTTTGCCTGGATTCATGATGGGCAAAATCAAATTGATCAATGGTGTTCTTCTCTCCCAATTTGGATTGCTTAAAGCACATGGCAACTCTGGCTTTTTCCCTGCAGCCGATTTCAATATCCAGTAACCGATCCATGGTCTGGAGAGCAGAGAGATTCTTTTGAACGCTTTGTTCCATAATCATTCCCAGGTTCGATGCACAATTTTTCAGGCGAAGTGCTTTAAATTTGGCAATCACATCATCCATCATTTTCTCCTTTTAAGCGCAATGGCATCATAGTCAGCAAGATTGGGTCTTGTCAGCCGGATTTCATTGAGTTCGTTGTTTTTCAAGGTAACGGGCGGATGTATGGTGGGCGGTGACATTTCCTGATGCAGGATGTTTTGTATATATTCCGCCCCGTAAAGTTTATGTTCCAAGGCTTTTCTAAGAGCACAGATAAATAAAGAAGTGCCATAGGCATCGTTAAGGGATAGTAAGCAGGCCACCGTTTTTTTTATGGGCTGTGATGCATCTGCCAGTTTTTCAAGGTAATCTAGAGCTTCCTGGCCCAGGGAGATGAACACCCTGATCTGTTTATCCATAAACAGTCTTTTTCTAAGTTTTTTAACCTGTTCGCTGTGGGAGGGCAGATCAATCCGTCGTTTCTTTTCCCAGCTTCTATGGTGGGTTGCAATCTTTTTTTCCTTGTAATAAATGACCACAGTTCTCCTGTTGGCCTTAAGGATGACTTGCTTGCCCACCAGCCTGGGCGGAACGGTATATATGTTGGCATCAAAACGAATACCAAAATCTTTATATACCCTGAGTGTCTCAGTTTCCCGGAAGTCCGGCAAAGGCTCTGGTAAAGCTCTCAAACTATCCTTTGTAAAAAGTTCCACCGGCCTTTTACCGGTGGTCTGATGCAGTCTTTGATTGGCAGTTGTCTCAAGCCATGACAGCACTTGATGATTCACATCTTCAAGACCAGTAAATGTTCTAAGAGGCCAGAAATTGTAACGTAAATATTTTATACTGCTTTCCACCTTACCTTTTTAATGTGAAGCTTCACATTAAAAAGGTTATGGAAAGCTTAGGATAATGGAAAGTTGATATCAGAATACATCTCTAACGTGCGTAGATATTAATTATTTGCCAACTGAACTCAGAAGCAACTTTCCATTATATTTCCCCTTATTTGCCAAGATTTTTTAACCAGTTCATTAGCTGTTTATCATTCTGCCACGCCGGCATCTTATCCGATATAATGCCATGACTGTTTTTTTCCAGGGCTTTTCTTTTCATTTCTCCATCGACTCTTGCATAAACTTCAGTCGTTTGGATATCGACGTGCCCAAGGAAATCACGTATATAAATCAGGTTAACCCCGGACTGCAGGAGATGCATCGCTTTTGAATGTCTAAAATGGGGAGCTCCCCATTTTAGACATTATGGTGAGTGATATAAAATGGTGAGTGATTGAGAACGATGTTGTGAATTCAGCCATTTAGTCGGTGTCAGAAACAAAACTCTCCCCATTTTCCTTTTTTAATTGCTAAGTCTCGGATTTAATCATTCTTGTAAAGCAAGTTAGAATATTAACTTCAATAAGAGGAGGATGATTATGGTAGAAAATCAAGACATAAATGGTGCAATTTCAGCTATCATGGAATCTATGAGACTGCAGGGGACTTCACCGGGCAGGCTTAAAAATTATGAAAACGCATACAATGTATTCGAACGTTATTTGTCAAAAAACTGTATTGCCAGGATTGATGAAAAAATCTGTTTGGAATACGTGCACACCAAAACTGGCAAGCGTTTTGATCGCTTCGAGTGTGTCATATCAAATGCCAGGGTCGACTACCGTATGCGGCCATTGCTCCTATTGCTGCGTTATCTGCAAGATGGAAAATTTCACCCTGATGTTCGGAGGACGAAACCGTCCTTTGTTTGTCCGGTATGTTTCAAGTCTGAATATGAAGCTTTCTGTGAAGAACTGGTTTATCGTGGATACAGCCAAGCAACAATAGAATCAAACACCAAAAAAGTGCAATGGTTGATAATGTTCATGGCAACGCAAGGCATTACATCGACATCAGATATTACCATCCGGCACATTGAAAATTATTTAAAAACCATAGAAAACAAAACTGTCAAGTATGTTGGCGTTTTCTTATATGTCTTTAGAAATTTTTTTTCATTTCTATATGAACGAGGATATATCGTAAATGATTTAGCCCCAATGCTCCCAAAAGTACGCACTTCCCGCAATGCTTCGATCCCATATGTTTGGTCAAAAGACGACATTAAAAAACTACTCTGTGCAATAGACCGGGAAGATCCTAAAGGCAAGCGGGATTATGCAATACTTTTGATTGCTATCCGGCTGGGTCTCAGGATTGGAGACATCAGGAGCCTGAAAAAATCGTCGATAGACTGGAACCGGAAAACAATAAATTTAAAAATGACTAAAACCGGTCAACCCATTGAATTACCGCTATTAAAAGACATCGGCTGGGCCATCATCGACTATCTTCAAAATGGTCGTCCTATCACAATCAGCGAATGCCTATTTGTGAGGCACAGAGCACCTTTTAATGCATTTGGAGGCCATAACGGCTTTAACAAAGAATTACATCGATATATTCTGAAAGCCGGCCTGAACATACCTAAAGGTCAACGGCATGGGATGCATTCATTGAGAAGCACATTGGCGGGGAACATGCTTGAAATCAAATCACCTCTGCCCATCATTTCGGAAACACTGGGGCATCAGTCTGTCAACACTACAAGCATATACCTGAAGATAGACATTGAAGGGCTGCGCAAATGTGCCCTTGACCCGGAGGAGGTGTTTGCAGATGAAAACAGTCTATGAATGGAAAAGCGGATTTGCAGAAGCAGCCCAGAACTACATTTCACTCAAGCAGCAAACCGGATTGAAATTTGAAATCCAGGAACGTTACTTACGTCACTTTGACACATTTTATTACAGAAACGGCTTTGAAGGAACCATGCTGACAAAAGAAATTGTAAACGATTTTATCTATGACCCAAATGAACGCCCAGTGTCACATTACAACAAAGAAGTGCTGATGCGGAACTTCGCAGTATATCTAGCTGACAGAGGCCACCATGCATATGTGACGAAAGTCAAAACGAAACTTCCACGCTGCAAATTTGTTCCCCACATCTTTACGGATAATGAAACCCGCCGGATGTTCAAAGCCATAGACAATTATCCGCAGGCACAGAGGTCCTACAGGAATACGGTCGATCCAGTGCTGTTCAGATTTTTGTATGGTACAGGCGTACGCATTTCCGAGGCGTTGAACCTTGTTCTCAATGATGTAAATGCAGAATCCGGAATCGCCACAGTCCGCGCTGCAAAAAACATGAAAGATCGATTGATTCCCATGGCTGGTAGCCTGACAAAACGTATTATCAATTTTATGAATAGTTTCCATCGGTACAGCGATAGTCAAATGTGGCTTTTCCCAAGTTGTCACAATGGGACAATGGGCCAAATGGACAAGAGCACAGCATACAATCATTTCAGAGATTATTTGCTTATGGCTGACATTCCTCACACAGCTGTAGGCCCTAGAATTCACAGTTTCCGCCATGGATTTGCCGTCAAATGCCTTAAAAAATGGGTTTTAGATGGAAACGACCTAACTGTCTTGTTGCCATACTTGTCGGCGTACATGGGACATTCAGACTTCCGCGCCACTCAATACTATCTACGATTGACATCTGATCTGTATCCCGAGATCGTTCGGCGCGTTGAAGCAGAATTTGGATATGTTATACCGGAAGGAGAGATCATTTATGAAGAAAGCTGATTTACCATATTACCTCACAAATTTCCTTGGCAAATATCTGCATGGTGAAAAGAATTTCAGTCGACACACTATCCAGTCTTATTCTGTGACTTTTAAACTGCTGCTTTCTTTTTTCGAACAGACCAAAGCGATCACTCCTGAGCGCCTGTCCATGGAAGATTTGACCTATAGCACGATCGTTGATTTTTTAAACTGGATAGAATTTACACGGAACTGCACTGTGTCGACAAGAAACCAGCGACTTGTGGCAATTCATTCATTTGTCAGGTTTGTACAAAAACAGTCTCCCAAAAATTTACTCGAATTTCAGAAGATACTGAACATTCCTGATAAAAAGTGTGTAAAAACAGTTGTGCCGTTTCTGACTGGTGAAGAAATGAAAATGCTGCTGTCAATGCCTGACGCTTCAACTAAAAAAGGGTTTCGGGATATGGCACTCATGGCCGTATTGTACGACAGCGCTGCAAGGGTACAGGAAATCATTGATCTGAAAGTTAAGGATTTACGATTGGATAAGCTTGCTGTAATCACTTTGCATGGTAAAGGTCAAAAGACTCGCCATGTTCCAATCACAGAGAAAACAAAAAAACTCTTGGAATCACATTTACAGTATAGTTCGAGCAACAACGGAGTCAGCAGCGGCGAACGGTATGTGTTTGTGAACCAAAGGAAACAGCAGCTTACACGTTGGGGCATCTCTTACATCATTAACAAGTATGTCGGTTTGGCAAAATCGTGCGATAATTTCAACGTGCGTTTTTCCATCACGCCACATGTATTCCGGCACAGCAAAAGCGTTCATTTACTTCAGTCCGGAGTCAATTTGATCTACATCAGAGATTTTCTTGGACATAGCGATTGCAGTAGCACCCAAATTTATGCCAAGGCTGACACAGAGACTAGAAGAAAAGCGCTGGAGGCGGCATATGTTGATATCCTGCCGACAACTGAACTCCCGGATTGGTCTGATGATAAAAACCTGATGGACTTCCTTATTTCGCTTGGCCGTCAATGATAAAATGGTGAGTGAATCGATGAGCAATGTGCTTGTTTGGCTGGTTTGCTGTCGTCACTCACCATTTTATATCACTCACCATAATGTCTAAAGCAATGGGGGGATAATTTTTTCGGAAACAATTCGGGTGATTCTTTTATTGCGATGGTAACATATTTTTTTACAACATACGCAACTCCAGCTCTGGTGAGCTTGTTTTTTGACCGGTTGCTGAACAAAGGGTAATCGAACGTATGGGGAGCCAATAAGCGATTCTCTTTCAGATACGACTTTAAAAGCTCCGTCATCGGTTTCATTAAAGGAACGATCCTTGTTTTGTTTCCTTTTCCCGTTAGTTTTACAGTAGGCGGATATGTGGTTCTGATATCTCGGACTTTTATATCAACCAATTCTTGAACTCTGGCACCGGAATCATAGAGTAAACTTAGCAGAACCATATCTCTGCGTCCTTTTTCAGTGCAGCAATCCGGTTTTGCCAACAAAAACTTTATTGCTTCCAGTGTGATGTACTCAACAGATACTTTTTTCTTTTTTTTCATTGGAATTGATAGTATCTGTTGTGCTGGATGAATAAAGTCAGGGCATTCTATCTGCAGATACCGGCAGAAAGAATGTAATGCTGCCAAACGCACGTTTCTCGTTGACGCTATGCACTTTCTGGTTTTCTCAAGCCACTCCAAGTACTCTTCAATCAGTTTTCTGTCTAAGTGCTCAAGGGAAAACTTTTCCGGTTTGATGTTTTTATTTTTGGAACAATAATCAAGAAACAGGCTAAATGTGTCTCGATAAGACATGATGGTGTTCTGACTGAGCCCAAGAATTCCCGGGAGATATCTGGAAAGGAAATTGGTCAGATAATAAGCGAAATTAGTTGGTTTCATCTCATCTCACCTCCGGGATCACAAACGCACATGTTTTAGATACCTTATCAATCAGTTCCGGATAGACCTCCACGGTTAACCTGATATAGCGTTGTGTCGCTCCGACTGAACTATGCCCCAGATAGGTAGATAAAATCGGCAAAGCGGTATACAGATCAATTTTTTCTTTTACCTGCTTTGCCAACGTATGGACACAAAACGTATGGCGAAAATCATGAAGTCTTGGCCCTTTTCCTTTGCCGCCATGGGAAATACCAGCTTTCCATAACAATTTGCGATAATTTTTGTATACGTGATCACGTTTCAGCGGACTACCTGCTTTGTTTCTGAAATAATAATCATCCGTTCGATTATTTTGATTGAATAGATCGTGGTACGTGATAAACATGCTTGCCAGAGATCCGGACATCGGTACCAGTCTATCCTTGTTGAATTTTGATCCACTGATAAACAGTATGCCGTTATTAAAGTCAACATCGGATATTTTAAGCCGACATGCTTCTGATATTCTCAGTCCGCAGCAATATAACAGACGAAAAAGCAGGGGAAAACTGTGATGTTTATTTGATCTGGAATGTGGAAGGATAGAATCTACAGTCTGGAAAAAACGCTCAATTTCCTCATGGGTGAAAATGTAAGGGATATATTCAGTTCTTCTGACTTTACGGTTTTTGATGGGCAGATATGCTTCGTACCCTCTGCTTTGCAGATATAATGCAAACTGCCGAATATTACTGACACGATGATCCCATGTTTTTACCGATTCGTTGCTTCTTTTTGCTGTCCAAGCCAAAACAAGTTTTTTATTCAAGCACTTGTTTTTAACTTTGTGATTTAGGGTATATTGTGAAAATCTAAAAAAATTATCTCGCTCAGTATCATATTTATAACCAAGAGCCCTTTTGTGTTGAATAAAATCCTCAAGCAGTTGTTTGAACTCCCCTACGAAGGGTTTTTCTTTTTTTGTCATTAGAACACCTCTTCACCTTTATTCCAGGAAAAAGAAGTAGGTACCAAGGAGCACGTTCTTAATTGCTTTACATCAATTTTTAAATAAGCCGATGTAGATTGTGTGTTACTGTGTCCCAAGACTTCAGAAATAATTGGTAAAGGAGTGTTCTCCTCCAACAGCGCACTTGCCAAACTGTGCCGAAGTGCGTGGGGGCCATGTTTTTTTCCATTCTGCATGCTGATACCGGCATTGCGCATATGTTGTTTAACGACGCTATGAAGAGTGGGGGCTTGAAGTTTTCCAACAGGAGGAGTTAAACGAAGAAAAACTTCATTATCGGATTCACATTCTGGTCGTGCATATTTCAAATAGTCAATGATTGCCAGGCCTACATCATGGAGCAATGGGAGGACAATCGGCTTTTTTGTCTTTTTCTGGAGTAATTCGATGGTATTCTTTTCCCACTTCAAATTATCAAAAGACAAGTCGCAGATATCTTGTGCTCGAAGCCCCAGCCTTGCAGCGATCAGGATAATGGCATAGTCCCTTTTTCCTTTGGGGTTACCCCGGTCAATCGACTTCAGAACTTTCTCCACATCCTCTTTCGGATATGCTGAAGGAACTTTTGTCTGCTGTCTGTACCCATCACGGGGAACACTATAGGCGAGATTCTTAGAAACGAACCCATTTTCAAATAAATAATGAAAGAAAGTACGCAAAGAGCACAGAGTACAGTGAATTACCGAGGGCGAATAGCGGATAAATGTCTCTGAAAAACCTAAAACAACAGCCTCGTCCATATCACGTATATCGACAATACCATGGCTGTCCAGGTAATCTGAAAACCTGCTGAGATATATTTCATAGGATTGCAGTGTGTCATTCGATAACCCGTCTTTTCTCTTTTTATCAATATATCCCTGAAATATTTTTTGGAATTGTAGACTATATGTTCGTGGTTCTTGCCTTTTTCTGGGAAAGATCATCCCATGGAGGAAATAATCTGAAAAAATGTTGATAGCCCTGGTGCAAAGCTTGCTTTTTTTCGAAAGCTCTTTGTAAACTGTAATACCGTATTCGGCTTCCAAAAAATCCAGTCCGATTTTGGCTGAATAGGTCGATGTGTTTTTCTTTTTAGAATATTCTGTCAATCGGTTCCATACTGTGGTGAGTCCTCGTATATATGAATCTGAATAGCAGCGTTTTTTCAATTCTCCTTTAACTGCATCAATCAACATACTTATCTCAATCTCCTGGTATTCTGTCATCCTACCTCCAATCTGTGTTTCAAGTTTTAAAAAAGAGACCAACAAAAAAACATGAGGTATAATGTAAAGACAAAAATCCAGAAATGTTTAAATAATGTCGAAGTTTATGTATGTTGCGAATTAAAAAACCGTTAACTTTCCATTATCCTGAGCTTTCCATAACCTTTTTCATGGGGGGCACGGATATTACAGGCCACCGGGGTGATGCTGAACTGACGTAAAAAATCCAGAAATGATTCATTAAAGCGGATTATAGAGCCTGCTCGCTCAGTTACGGCGGTCAACATATTATCCACCAAAACCTCTTTGGGAGTTCCTCGAAAATACCGGAAAGCATCAACCAGGCATTGATGGAGCGTTGCCTGGTTCTGACTGTGAGTAAAAGATACATGCAGCATGCGGCTGTAAGATTCAATAACAGCCAGAGCATATAATTTTCTTGAACTGTTTCCATATGTCAGACTGCCGAAATGGCCCCAATCCACCTGCATCTGTTGGCCTGGTTGAGACTCAAATCGAATAAATGCCTGTTTTTGAGGTTCTCCTCGCAATTGCCTCAAATAGTCCCGTACAATGGTAATTTCTCCATCAAAACCTTTCTCCTGTATGATCTTTAAAATCACAGGCGCCTTTACCTTTGGGTATTGTTGGACAGACTCTTTGATTATTTCCTTGAAAGGATCTAATTTTGAAACTCGCCCCGGTCTTTGCTTATCGTTGATCTCGGGATGTTTTAAATATTTACTGACCGTACCTCTGTCCAGGTTCAATGTAGTGGCAATTTGCCTGATGGAAAACTCCATATCCTTTAACCGGTGAATTTCAAAGACTATTCGCTTGTCTATCATTGCCCCTCCTATATTTTGTGTGGACTTGAAGGCAGGGAAAGTACCTGAAAAAGGGTACCATCATACACGACCAAATTTTTATGGATTAAACAGTTTCTGGCAAAGAGATAATCATCCTCCTTGAGGGTCAATATGGAACAGATACGTTCGGCGCCATAAAAAGAAAGACCGTTTTTGTCCGAGACCAATACAAGAAACAAGTATAATGCCAATTCATGCCGGGTTAATGTTTGATGAAAACCGTCTGTCAAGAAACGGTGCGGGATAAAACAAAAACTTTTGCCGGGTGTTCGGACCCGTTCAGGGACAAGTATTCTTTTTCTAATCATGATAACCTCCTGGTTTATTGATGATTAGGCTTTTTTAACACATAATTTTTCCTGTGTCCCCGGCTTCATCTTTGCAATTATTCTGAACATGCCGGTGCTGTAGTAATAAAAATTTTTACCGGGTCCATCTTTGCAACGGTGGGAATAAGCCAATATTGCCCAGAAAGGCTTTGATTGTTGGATTTCCCCGCATCCATCTTTGCAATTCCGATGGTTTTGGAGGCAGTTGCTCTGTGGTTCCTGATTTTTTGTAAACACCGGTTTCTCTCGGTTTTTTCAGGATTTCGCAGTCTATAATTCTTCCAGTAATCAGGATTGTTGAAAAGCCATTTCTTCTTAGCCATATCTTGGTCTTTTTGATATTCCGGGTCAGTTGCCATCTTCTTTTTCTGCCACAGGGCTTTCCTGGCCCGCTGACAACCTGGCTCTGAACAAAATTTCTGCAATTTATTTCTTGGAACGAAAAACGAGTTACAGCAAGGACAAAGTATAGGCTCCATAGCTCCTCTCCACAGTCAAATATCATTGAGTATGAAGCGGAATTATATGGAAAAAATCAGATTTGTTAAAATTTCATTTTTAAGTGAAGAAAATTGAGGGAAAGAAATGAGTAAGGCTGGATTGGTGTCCCTGAAATTGGCTGGAAAAAAATCCTTTAAAATGGATGGGAATTAAATCCCTGGTAGCACTGTAATCAGTTTTAGGAATAAATTGCAATTTTTTTTATTGTTGTATATAGCTTAAGTAGGCAATACATCATATCTGAAATACAAAGTAGGCTGCCATGAACTTTAAAAAGTTAAAAAATTTGAATGTCGCCGTTATTGGCTCGGGCATCTCCGGTATTTGCTCCGCATATCTTCTACAGAAACGGCACAAGGTTACACTCATTGAAAAAAATAATTATTTCGGCGGGCATACCCATACGATCATGATTCCCGATGGTTCTGATAAAAATACACCGGTAGATACAGGTTTCATCGTACTCAATGAACGGACTTACCCTAATTTCATCAAATTTTTATCACAACTTGGTGTTGAAAAATCCAGGACCGACATGTCTTTTTCATATTACTGCAAAAAAACCGGACTTTATTATGCCAGCCAAAATCTGAATTCAATATTTGCCCAACGCTCTAACCTCTTTAAGCCGAAGTTTATCCGTTTCGTCTATGAGATGATACGTTTTTTAAAGCATTTGAGAAAAGAATACCTGTCTAAAAATCTGATGGACATCACACTTTACGATTATGCACAAAAAAAGGGACTCCATAATGAAGTCATTGAACAGTTTATCATCCCCATGGCTGCAGCTATCTGGTCGGGCTCGGATTTTCAGATGGGGCAGTTCCCGATCCGGACTTTTGCCCAGTTTTATGAGAATCACGGACTTTTGGGAGTTACCGGACATCCACCGTGGTATTTTGTCAAAGGTGGGAGTCATACCTATGTCAATGCATTCTTGAAATCTTTCAATGGCAAGGCCGTAAAAAATAGCCCTGTAATTCGTATCTCCCGAAAAACTGATGGAATTACCCTTTATTTTCAAAATGGTGCCCCCCAGGCATTTGACGCCGTTGTGATTGCCTCCCATGCAGATCAGGCATTGAAACTGCTTGAAAACCCAAGCGCTAAGGAAAAAGAGTTGCTTGGGGCCTGGTCTTATTCAAAAAATAAAACTTTTTTGCATACCGATACAAGTGTAATGCCACCGAGCAAAAGAGCCTGGGCGAGTTGGAACTATTCACGGCATGCTCAGTCAGATACAAATTCACCAGTAACCGTCAGTTATGATATGACGCACTTGCAGAAACTAAAGACAAAACAACGCTATTTTGTAACACTGAATCCACAAAAGCCCATCCCCAAAAACCATGTAATCAAAGAGATCAATTATACCCATCCTCAATATTCTTTTGAAGCATTTAAGTCTCAGGAAGAATTGCCAAAATTAAACGGAGAGCAGAACACTTTTTTCTGCGGGGCGTATTTCGGTTTTGGATTTCATGAAGATGGTGTCAAATCGGGGTTAAGTGTCGGAAAAAATTTTGGAGTGACATTGTGAAATCTCAGATTTTTACCGGTACAATAGAGCATCACCGTTACCGGCCTGTAAACCATGATCTATCTTATCCTGTATATATGTATGCTTTTGATCTTGATGATCTTCCGGTCCTTAACAACAGATATCCCGTTTTTGGTTACAACAGATCCGCTATTACATCTATACATGACAGGGATTACCTTGAAACCGGTAATCTAACGATCAAAGAGAAAATATCCCAATTGCTTGACCGGCATCAGATCGACAAGCCTGTCTCAAATATCATCATGATCACATCGGCCCGGTATTTTAATTATGTGTTCAACCCGGTCAGTTTTTACTATTGCTTTGCTGACAATCATGAACTGGCAGCCATTATTGCTGAAGTCAATAATACTTATGGTGAACGACATCCATATGTGCTGAAGCCAAAAAGTTCAAACTTGGGCAAATGGTTTGCAACAGATAAAACACCAAAGGTATTTCATGTTTCGCCGTTCAATAAAGTCGAAGGTGTTTATCAATTTTATTTCTCAAAACCCAAAGGCCATCTTGAAATCAAAATTGAGCTGATCAATAATGATATTAAAATAATGGAAGCCGTATTTAAGGGCAATGGCATGCCTATGGGCCATGTGAATCATTTGAAAACAATATTAAAATATCCGCTGGCGCCGCATTTGAGCATCCCCAGAATATATGCCCATGCATTTAAGCTGTTTTTCCGGAAGAAATTAACGTTTAATGACAAACCCACTCCCCAAAGCCCTATTACATTAAAGAAGCAAAAACCAGATGTTGTTGAATCCATCTGTAAGCGACTCGTTTTCATGGCGCTGAGAAGAATCAGAAAAGGCTGCCTTACTATAGAAATGCCAAACCGGGAAATTATTTGTTTTGGTAATCCTGAAGATCAGACAAAAGTTATCATGAGAATTCAGGATTATCATTTTTTCCCAAGAATCATTTTTGATGGAGAGATCGGGTTCGGTGAAGCCTACATGCAATCTGAATGGGATAGCCGGAACCTTGTCAAACTGTTAAAGATATTGATTCACAACCGTGATCATCTTTCAGACGGAAATCTAATGCTTTCGTTTCTCAGCCGAATAAAAGAGAAAATCGCCCATGACAAACGCTGGAACTCCATAAAAAACACGTCTGAAAACATCAGGGCACACTATGATTTGAGCAATGCATTTTATAAGACCTTCCTTGATCAGCAGATGCTGTACTCATGCGGAATCTTCGAACATAAAAGTGATTCGCTGGAAAAAGCCCAGGAACAGAAAATGATGCGTATCCTGAGCCAGGCGGATATTCAAGGGAACCACCACATCCTTGAAATAGGGTGTGGATGGGGCGGTTTTGCTGTTTTTGCTGCAAAGCAGACGGGTTGTCGTGTTACCGGTATTACCGTTTCCAAAGCACAATATGAAAGAGCATGCCGGCGGGTAAAAGATGAGGGACTTGAAAAGCAGATCGCCATCAAGCTTCAGGACTATCGCCACACGACAGGAAAATTTGACCGGATTGTTTCAATTGAAATGATAGAGGCAGTAGGCCCGCAGTTTTTTTCTACATATTTCAAGCAGGGACAAAATCTTCTAAAGTCAGGCGGCAAAATGGTGTTTCAGGCCATTATAATTGAAGATGACCGATATGAGAACTACTGCAAGGAACGGGACTGGATTCAAAAGCATATTTTCCCTGGTGGGCATTTACCATGCTTGAAAATCCTTAAACAGAACATATCAGCGCATACCCGGTTCAAGATATTAGATGTCCACCACATGGGACCTCACTATGCCAAAACACTTTCAAATTGGCGGGACCGTTTTCTGGACAGGGAAAAGGAAATTTACAGGTTGGGCTTTAATGAGACCTTCTGTAGAAAATGGATATATTATTTTTCTATATGTGAAGCAGGTTTTTCAGCAGGCGGTATTGACAATATCCAAGTGACACTGCAAGTTTAATTTTTCAGCCTCATTGTTTGAATTTAGACAACATTTCGTTTAATTTTTTCCACAACGCCTGTCTTTCAACTATTGATTCACCGGTGCCAGGAAAAATGACTGTTTCATGGGGACGCCGGTCCAGCCAGAACAGACCGCTGCATTGACCCCCTTGTTTTGATGTGGTCAGCCAGACGATGGTATCGGCCCCCTGTTCCGGTGTGCGAAGGATGTTCTTTACCAATGCATGAAATCCCGGCAATGATTTCTCGATCCCAGGTGTGTCTACCCATCCCGGGTGCATTGAATGGACTGTAACGCCTTTGTTATTAAATTTTTCCGCCCACAAACCAGTCAGAATAACTATTCCACGTTTGGCCCGTGCGTAGGCCTTTGCACCATTATATTCATCAGATTTGTTTTCAAGGTCATCTACATTGATTTTCTGGGTGTACATACCTCCGGAGGATACATTAATGATCCGGCCCCCTTTATTCATGAAGTCTTTCAAACTTTGTGTCAAATAAAAAATACCGAAAAGATCTGTAGCAAATGTCTGCTCCAAGCCCTCTGAGGTGTTTTTGCGTTCATTGAACAACGCCCCGGCATTATTGATAAGGAAATCAATCTGTTTTTTGCTCCTCTGAATTTTCTTTGAGACATCTTTAATGTCCCGCATCAGGCTCAGATCAGCAATCAGAAAATCAATATTCGGGTTTCCGGTTTTTTCAATAATCTGCTGTTGAACACTCTTGGCCTTTTTGCGATTTCTCGCAATAATGGTTAAAAAAGCGCTTTTTTCTGCCAACTTGAATGCAGCGGCCTTTCCGATCCCCGAGGTGCCACCCGTCAATATGACTTTCTTTCCGTATAACGTATAGTTTGGTTCTGACCAGAATCTTTTGCTCAAATTATACCCGTAACGGCTGAACATCATCATGCCGGGCAAAATTGAATGATCGGCAAGATAATCTATCAGACTGGAACCTGATTTGAACCACATCTTTTTGTTGGACAAATCATTTTTTCCGGTAAGCTTTTGCTTCAGACCCGACATGGCTTTCCTGCCAATTGTTTTCATTAAAGGGAGCAAAATTCGCTCAGTATTCTTGCCCAACAAAGGAAACCGGAGATCTGCCTGGTAGTCAATTCGTGTTCCAGCGGCTGTTTTTGTAAAAACAATCGTGTCGATTGCCGTGAAGGACTCCCCCGTTCCTTTCAAGACAACCCTGGAAAAAGGTTGATATGTAATAATTTCATATTTCATTTTTGGACGAAAAGGACCGAACTTCAGGACAAGATCGTATTCAGAGCCGGCACCGGTAATTTTTGAATGGCGCTTTACAGAAGTGACTACTCCTGGATCCCAATCCTGGATATTACTGAAATCACAGGTATATCTAAAGACGTCACTCAAGGCTCTTTCAACGCAAATGGACTCTTTTAATCTTATCATTAAACCCTCTTTGTTAATTTTCAGTCACCGTCGTTAAATTCATTATAAAGCAGGCTCACTAAATTAAGCTTCAGCCTTTTTAAGAAAACCTGTGAGTTGAGCAACATGCTTTTTTTCTTCACCTATAATCTCATCGATCTTTTCACGGCCCATTTTCGGTGGAACCATATCTTTTAGGCCGATGTAAAATAAAATAGACTCTTTCTCCAAACCAATGGCCGTCTCAATAATTTGAGTCATGGATTCCTGGCCGGTCAGTTGCTCAGTCACATCAGGGTTGCCTTCACCACCATGAGCATCTGCCATGGCTTTCAGGTAGAGTGAGAGTTCATCTTTTGGATCAAACACTGTTTGATTTTGTTCCATGTCAGACAAGGTTCTTTTCATCTCTTCAAACCCTGCCTGATGACGATCTTCCATTTTTGCAATTGTTTCAAAAAATTTCCTGTCTACCTCTTTATTTTGAAGCGATGCTGCTTTTCTATAAAATGCGGCACCATTTTTTTTCAATTTGAATTGCCATTTCAAATGCTTCCGATACATTAAAATCGTATGCCATGTTTTTGTCTCCTTTTTATGTATTGCCTGTATTGGGGTTCTTTCCTTAGTTACAACATCTTGTTTTAATATGATTACTTCAAATAAATTTAAGAAATAGGTCGTTCTTTCTGATAGTCCTATTCAATGATTATTTCTCAAGCACCATCAACAAATCATCAACTTTTGGATGATCACCAGCTTTTTTTCCTGCAAAAAAATAGATGACAGTGCCTGCGGTATTTACGACAACAGCCCCACCAAGCTGCAGAGTGCTTCCTTGAATCGAACCCTGCCTATGCCCTTGTTTGAGTGCAGAAACCGCTTTGACTACAGATCCAATACTCATAAATCCCATCAGACCGTTTGAAAGCCCTAAAATCGAAAAAGCCTTTAGCAGTGGATCCGTAAAAAGTAACCCATCATACCCTGTTTTTTGACGGAACTCCTTGAAGTGAGCGGGGTCGCCAGACCCAATGACGACCAGATTCACTTTATTTTTCCTGAATCGCTCTGCGTTCTGTGCAAGATCAGCAACCTGCTGACGACAGAAGACTCAGCCAAAATGTCTCACAAACACCAGGGCGGCTGTCTTCTTGCGCCACAGGGTTGATACCTTCACCTGTTCTCGCGTCTCATTTAGAAGGATCACTTCACCAAGATCCTTAGTTGAAACATTTTTATATTCCATTGTTTAATCCTTTACCTCGTGTTCGACAGTCGTAGGTATACAAAATCTGAAGACGTTCGTCAACAAAGGGATACAGCCGTCCGCAAAAATGGTGTAGTGAACACTTCGGCACACCGTTCCCACAAATAAGACTCCGGGTCCAGGGTGCTGCGGTATTTAATAGAAAAGGCATCCTCTGCATTTTTCCGTTCGTGGATATAGAAGTCCATTTTTTCCTTCAACCCTGCTTCATCCTGTATCCACTCATCATCAATGGTATCGGGGAGGCTTCCGAAAATATCATAGGTGTCTTTGAGCCTTTCGGAAAGAACATTGTAGATTTTTTCATCCTGTGTATCACTGTAAACAAGATTGAGCATATCCACAAATTTACGGGATTGTCCAAAGCGTTTAATACGCCCGAGACGCTGTTCCAGACGAGAAGGATTCCAGGGTAAATCCACATTGATAAGGGTTCCCAGCGTTTGAAGGTTTAAGCCTTCACAGGCAGCATCGGTGGCAACGACCAGACGAATATCACGGTTTTTTACCGCCTCTTTGATGATTTCCCTTTCAACGGCATTGAACTGCTTATCCCGAAACAGCCCGCTTTTACCCATTCCTGCGTAAACGGCGACCACTTCACCTTTCAAGGCTTTTGCCAGCTCTTTTGCGATCCATTCTGCGGTATCATAATATTGACTAAAAATGATACACCCATGCTCAAGCCAGGTTTTACCATCGGTGCGAAATTCTGTTAAAAACCATTTGACGGTATCCAGTTTGGAATCAACTGCCTCGGATCGGGAGAGTTGTGTTTCTATCTCTTTTAAACAGGAAACTTCGGCGGGCGACATCTCTGAAAGAATATGCTCCACCTTTTCCATATTATCCTCATCCTCATTGGAAATCGTATGTTTCAGCATTTTTTGAGCTGTTTTCAATCCAGATGCAAAACTTGAACAGATGCGCTGGAGCATCAGAGATTTCATGAATCCACCAGCACGGGTTCTGGATTGTAATAATCGGCTGAACGCTTCTGCTTTTTCATACGCCACTTCAAAGGGGGTATTGGTGGGAATTCCAAGCCCTATAAAACGGGATTGATAGAGATAACTTCTGGACTGAATGGGATGGGTATGAACGCCAACCTTTTCCAGTAATCCATCATCTTCAAGCTGTTTTCGCTTGCGTAACACCACATGGCGAAGCACCGGGTTGTTTTGTTGGAAAAAATCAGGAATCAGGCACTCTGAAAGCCACATTTCCTGCACCAGATAATCCAGATTTTCAAATGTATGGGAACAGATAAAGTCTTTAGGGTTTACATTGAGATGTTCCCGGATATTAGAGACAGTCTGGTGTTCATTGGATGGTGGCAGGGGATTTCTGAGCCATTCCCACACTTCTGAAGTTGAGGACACAAATTCTTTGCCTGTAACCAATGGGATTGAGCGTTCGTGGTCTCTCCATGGGGAGAGGCTGTCACCCAATACAAAATCAGCGCCGCTGCCAAGGATGCCCATGAGATCCCACAATTCACGGACATGGGTCTGAATGGGTGTTGCTGTTCCCAGGATCAGGTGTTTTGTCCTTTTTCCCATTGATCGCATAAAAGTCAGAAGATTGTTGGGTTGGTCAGCCTTTTTTCCTAAACCGCCTTTGGCACGGGCTTTGTGGGCTTCATCTAAGATAACGGTGCCGAATCTATTCTTCAGCAGCATTCCCGCCTCTTTAATAAAGGTTCCATCCTCTATCTGGTGCATGATGAGTCCGGTTGAGATGATGGCGATTCTATAGGGACATTTTTTGATGGAAGATCCATCACCCCTGGGAGAGAGAATGTGCCCATCAACACTCAGCCACACTTTTTTTTGAGATGACCAGACAGCACTGGGAATGCCCAATCTATCTTTCATTTCAATCTGCCATTGAACGATCAGCGTCGATGGTGCCAGAATCAACACGGCGCCATCCTTGAGAAGAGCACTCACCAGGGCACTGGTTGCCATTGAGAGTGTTTTACCGACACCGACCTCATCGGCAAGAAGCAGGCGGACTTTGCCATATATCTCACGGTGCTCCAGGAACATGGAAACAAAGGATCGTTGCCACGGTTGCAGCTGCTCTCCACCCCGATATATCGGCGCTTCTGCCATTGCCGCAGCAGGAATATCTTCGGGCTTAAGCACCTCAACAGTGACTTCCCGTCGGTTGGCAATCCGATTAATTTCTGCAAGGATTGCTTCCGGGAGGGGAACACCATCTTTCCAGAGAGCCCAAAATTCCTCTTCAACCCAGTCTGCACTGTCCTCATCATCATCCTGCCAGACCAGTTCATAGTTATTGGCAAATGCACTTTTGGTTTCATTGACAGAACCTATAAATGAACTTCGAGTTCCATCTGGATAGTGGATAGAGCCTGCTTTTCCATGTAAAAAGAGCCGTTCCCTGGGAACGACTCTGATTTCGACATTACCTGATTTAAGAAGCTTATCAAGTATTTGATATCGTTCTTTTTTCAGAAGGGCTTCTGATTCAACATCCACTTCATTCCAACGCTCTTTAAGAGCGGTTGTTCGACCGGTTGCCACCTGAAAGTCTGCCATGGAAAGCTCTGAATTGCAGATAATTTTTACTTCCGGTATTTTAGATATCTCTTCACCCACCAGTTCAAAAATGGAGCTTCTGAAATAACCTGCAATGCGGAGATATCGGGTGGCGCCTTCAAGGGATTTTGCAAGGAACTCACTGTCTAATCGCTCTGTTCTGGATGAAAAACGTTGAAGTGTCATATACCTTCCCTCAAACCTTTTTTCCGGTAACCCTTAAATAAAGAGATTCAGGGGCAATATCAAAACCGCACTCCCACGCAAGTGTCGGCCAGCTATCAAGATAAAAATTTTTAAAATTGACCGTCTTCCGCAAAGATTTCGCCATGTCATATTTATATACAATGTCTTTCAGGTCAGCCTTGCCTGCTTCTCCGGTATTGAATTTTAAATAGACAGTAAAATCTTCTATATATTGGGCATCTACGACATATATACACTCCATGGCAACAGCTTCCCATTAAACAATTGGTTCAATACGTTGAAATTCGTTTGTTTCCCACATATGCTCAATTTTTTGTCAGCTTGTTTCTTTACTTTTTGCATAAAGATATTCAGGGTCTAAATCCAGACCATTATCCCACTCTATGGTATCAAAACTCACACGCACTCTTTTAAATAGATTTAAATCATTCAACTCTGCAAATCTTCCACAGGATAAAATGGGTTTGACATCAAAAATTCTACTTTCGTTGTTATCAAAACGTAATAACAATTTATAATCATCCATCGCTACAACAGAAATTACACCCTTATACATCGTCCTTCCTCCTATAACGGGTTAATTTTATAAAGAGTCTCTTGATTCATCGCAAGCTGCCAGTTGGCTTTTAACTCATCAATATGCAATTCAGCCCATGCCTGCACCAATCTCTTTTGTTTTCTGGGTAGTTCGCCATCTATGATTTCAATAGAGTCGATATTGAATGATGCCTTATATTCATTATAGTACGCATGAAAATGCGGTGGATTATGCTCTCCAGGTGCAAAATACATTCTGATAATTATTCCATAAAACATTGAAATTGTTGGCATATAATATTTCCTTTCAGGTTTTGAAAGTATTTCATGGGGCAACCTTAAATCTTTCAATCCTACAATCTCTGATTTTTGATAGCCTCGGCAAGTACCCGTGCCGAACTTGCATCCACCCCTGGCTTAAAGTTTTTTGTCGCTTTCAACACTTCCCTCTTTTCTCCAAGATATCCTGCCATTTTCACCAGAAGTGATTTATTGGGCATATAATTAGGGCAGTTTTCCATCAGATGCAGCAGGACATCATCCACCTCAATATCTTTGGCAATTTCATACATGGCATAGAGCAGCGCACGGAGCGGAGTACTCGAAATCTCGGCATCCCCGGACATCATGGAACCCTTGAATTCGGTTGAAAGTTTCAGGCGGGCAGAATTGGCTTTGGAGGCTGCACTCATCATTTGATCAAAGTGACGCACCTTAAAGGCTTTGGCAAAATTCTGATAATTATCAAGGGTCTTTTCTCCCTGGGCTTCCATATCCACCATTTTGAGATAGAACCGCTCAATGGCACTCAACTTCTGCCACTCTTCCTTTTCAAAGCCCACAGGAACCAGAAATTGAACAGCGGTTTGTACAGCAAAATCAATCAGCTCATCCACAAAGGTTTTAACCCCTTTCTGACGTGGAGCTTCAGCCTCGACAACCATATCTTTTCCGTCAATGACCGAATAGGCTGTCAAAACCTTGAGCGCTGCGGCATATCCTGCCATCTGCAAATCAGAATCGTTATACAGCCCTTCCGAGCCTTGAGCCCGAACCGACTTGTCAAGCCCTACCAAACCCTCAACCTGCTCTTTGACAGCCTCTTCAATCTCCCAGCCTAAATCATCCCTGAAAGTCTCAATATGCTGATGCCGTTTCCTGAGAACCAGCATAACCGTTCCTGTGACATTGGCTCCCTGCCGGAGTGCGGAATCTGTTTCTGTCACCACATACCATGCAGCTGTCACCTGCAATCCGCTTGCCCAGATAATATTGGTCATGTCCGCCCAGATGGAACCGCTCTGATGGGTAAACATGAGCACCTGAATGCCGTTGTCGGGCATCTTCTCCGCCATTTTGCGATAGGCTGCAACCATGCCCTGGCGAAAACCTTCATCTTCACCTTTGATGGCAAGGGAACGGCGACTGTCCCATGTCCAGTGGGTAAATTCTTTTGGGGGATTTTTGCGAAGCCAGGCGATGAAGAATTCTGTTATTTCCTCGTACTTAACAGCATCACCGTAGGGGGGATCGGTGATGTAGATGTCATTTTCTATTTCAAGGCTTTCAGCCGAGTGTGAACTTATAATTGTCTTGCTTGGAATTGAAAAATTCTTAAATTTTGCCAATAACAAATTACAAGAAAAAAAAGCACTACGAGTACCATAGTTGTATATTGTGTTTAATGCTTGATTATCAAATACCCCTTGAACCTTATCAGAGCCGGTTGCATTATCCCATCTGCTTAATTTGCAACTCTGATTGATTGTTCTGGTAAAGCCGAATTTCATGTAGGCATTTGAATATTTATTAAATATGGATGCGTTAAGCAACTGCCTCGAATTAAAAAGATGATGCCAATGAGTCCAGCCTCTTGTCCGAATAGGTTCGTCAGTCTTATCTCCTGCCTCAATCACCATATCAGGAACAAAACCCTTTTCCTGCCACTCGTTAAGATGCTCCCCCACATAGTCAATCACCTTTTGTTCCCTTGCAAGGTCATCAGCCGTTACAGAACGGAACTGGTATTCATCACCTCTGCCGGAAGGTTTCTTTCTCATCCATTGAACACAGTAAAGGCGTTCCTGAAAAATATCATCGGGACGGGGTATAAAATCGGATTTTTCCCACATTCTCAACTGATTTTTGTTCTCTTTGCCGTCCTTGTAATCACCTCGTAGTGTACTGATTTTGGTGCGGTAAGTTGTCACGCTGTCCGGTGAGTGAACCAACTCACCTTTTTGAACAGTGCCGACTTTTGCAGCTTCAACCTCTTCATTGGTTTCAACATAGTGAATGGTAATGTCATATCTTTTTTCAGAAGGTTGTGGGATAAGTTTTGCTATGACCCTGTATCCTTTACTGATAATCAGGGAGGGTATAAGAGGAACTATCCACCCACTTTCAGGGCAGACAACTTCAACGCAGTATAGAAAAACCTTTGCTCTCCAGCCATTGCCATCGGTTTCGATTTCAAGGGCATCAATTTCAGTTTGAACTTTTTGAGCCAGTTCTTTTTGAGCCTTTTCAATTTCTGCACGTTTTTCCAATGAAGCTCCAACAATATTAAATGCTCCCCATGTGAGCATACAGGCAATGGGATTGAGATCAGAGGCATAAACATCAAATCCAAGCCGTGCCGCTTCAAAGGGAATCTGACCAGAACCACAAAACACATCTGCAAGGCGGGGACGACGACCAAAACGGGCAATCCCCATCTGATCCACCAGTTCAGGAAAGGATGAGGCGGATGCACCAAGGTGCTTATTGACCTTTGCCCATATATGGGAAAAAAGAGTGTCCGGAAGTTCTTCGGGTCTTTTTCCTTTTTTGACCTGCTCATTATAAGGTTGTACCAGCCATTCACCCACTTCATGGTGCCTACTTGCAGGCAGCTTGACTTCAATACGTTTCTGCATTGTCTGACTGTCCATGCCCATGAGCATCTCAAAAATTTCCAGATCTTTCAGCCTGTTTTCGGTGGCAGGAATGAGACATCCCAAGATACAGGCTTTGTTGAGAATAAGGGGTTTGCGACCTTTCCAGTAGCTGCCCAGAGCGGTTAATGTTTTTCCTGAACCTGCCATTTGCTCTTTGAAACTTTCAGCAGAAATTTTCTGGACCGGGAAGAGATGTTCAATCAGGGCAGGACGGTCTTTCCATTCAAAGGGTTGCAAGGGCATTATTTATCTCCAATATCAATATTTGGATAGATTGGCTTAAATTTGTTCGACAGTTAATTTAAAATTAAACGCCTGCAACACCTTTACAACGGTCTCAAATTTTGGAGAGCCTGTTGGAGAAAATGCCTTATATAAATTTTGACGGTTCATATTGGTTTTTTTTGCAATCTCTGTCATTCCTTTTGCTTTAGCCACATTACCTATGGCGGTTATCAAGCTTTCGACATCACCTTCTTCAATAGCTGCGTTAAGGTATTCATGGATCATTTCCGGAGTATCCAAATATTCACTGGTATCCCATTCTCTTGTGGTTACTTTCATGGTAGTGCCTCCATAATGCTTTTTGCTTTTTCAATATCTTTACGCTGGGTTGATTTGTCCCCTCCGCAAAGCAGAAAAACAATCTTTTCGTTTTGCAGGGTATAATAAATACGGTAACCTGGGCCAAAGAAAAAACGCAATTCAAACACTTGATCATCAATTTTTTTATGATCTTCAAAATTTCCGGATTTAATGCGATCAAACCGAATCATAAACCTTGCACGATCTTTAGTGTTTTTTAGTTTTTTGAAACACTTGTCAAAAATATTTGTTGTTTCAATTTCAAATTTCATAACTCATACTGTCGCATATAAGAGACATATTATCAAGACAAATTGCATAATTTTCCACATGCTCATCGGAAAACAAGCTCCATCTGTCATGAAGCTAAATCGTTCCCTTCTCTTCAAAACCAAAAAGATCAAGGGTCACTTCACTCTCTTTTTTTCTCTTTTTAGGGGAGACTTTTTTAGACAACTTGACACCTTCCCCATCAGAAAGAGCACAATAAAGGGCTTTTCTCCATCCCCTGTAAGTCTCTTTTGCCATTCGTGCTTCGGAAGCGGTTTTGCTGTAAAGCCACCATCGTTCTTCAGGACGGAGTGCAAGCCATTTCTGGGATATTATCAGGCACTCTTCCGGGCTTGCATGTTCAGCAGCCCAGGCAAGTACACATAACTCTTTTCCGAGGAATCGATCTAATTTGACTTTGCCCGTATTCCATGAACCAATACTCATTTTGTTTGCTTTGAGTCTGGTATTAAAGTCTCTTCTGGCTTCATCACGGATTTTTGTCCAGAGTTCACGAGCCAGAAGAATCCGACACTCTGTGATATCCCTGCCACTGTCATCTCCGTCAAAACCAAAGTCCTCGTGGATAGAAATTGCTTCACGGGGAGCCGGAGGTATTTCAACATAAAAATGGTGCATCCCAAACTCAGAGGGTGCACCAAAATCAACGGTTTTACTCATTCTTGAATCACCTCACCAGCTTCAATTTTGATATCAAGCGCTTTGGCAAATTGTTCCAGATCAAAGCCGGTTAACATATAGGCTTTTTTAAACGTCATAGCCACGGGTGCTTCCGGTGACACCAATGTCTGAAGATGAGAAATTTCTTTCTCAAGAAAATTGCTATCAATTTTCACTTCACCAATTGAGATATGGATAACCTTTGGTGCAGAGCCAATCGTGAGCGTGACCTGCTCAAAGGTAATGTTTTTCTCTTTGGCGATTTTAATTCCCTCATAGATTTTGGCTGAGTTATCCAGTCGTTTTGGGGACGTGCTCTGGAATTGAGCCGGTTTTTCCCGGACAATTGCAATATCCTTTGACCCGGATTCGGCAAACTGAAAATTACGCTTTACTTCAAGACCATCACACTCTGCAAAGACATAAATGGTGGTTGCCTGATCTCCAATTTCAATGGGGGCTTTATATTCAATGCCGTTACGGGCTTCTGAACCATCAAGGGTATATCGAATGGTTCCTTTGGGAGCCACAAAGAGTTCCACAGTACGGGAATTTTCATTCAGATTACTTCTAATGGTCAGTGAATTCTCCCAGGTTTTTGGATTCCCTGTCTGATTTTTTCTGGTCGGATCAACCGCAAGAAACTGAACCCGCAATGCCCTGGTGGTAATTGAGGTGTCAGAAAGCAGTGGGCTGTTTTCAGTCACGGTTCCATCTTCCTCATAATAAATTCGAGGATTATTTCCCGCATTGACCACATCAATTTTAAGGCGAACTTTTCCGGTGTCGTCAGGGGTACTATCTTCAAAAATCAGAACTTCAGTTGTTTTTGTTTTTGGTTTTCTCGTGATATAGCCATTGCCGAGATCCTCCCAAAGTCCACGCTGAAACGCCTCCTGCTGAAGAAGGTCAAACCCTTTTGTTGGCAGCCAGGGCATCTGGGTTTTCTGTTTCATCTTATCCAGAAGATCGGTTTTTCGGGCATCATCCTGGGCACCAAATAAAAGCTGGTCTGCCCTTGCTCTGAGTGCATCAAAATTTTCAGAAATTTCAGTATAAAGTTTAATCGGATCTGCCGTGAGGGTCTTGATCACCTGCTTTTCTCCGTTGTACGGCTCATTGGAAGGGTAGGTGCTGTCAAGCACTTTGGAACGGAGACAATCCTTACCCCCCTGGTAGCCTGGAAAAAGCAGCTTATCAAAGACCGACAGAACGGTGGTCTGAAAATCCTGCTCATATTGGGTTTTTTTCTCATCAAGCTCTTTTCTCTGGGGATGGGACGCAGCAATTTCATTATCTGTTTTGACAACCGCATAGACATGGCGTGCAGCCTTTTCAAGACTTGCGATGGAGGACTTCTCACCCGTCAGAACCAGAATATTGTTTTTGTTAATCAACCCTTCAAAGAACCGTTTGACCACATCGGGCGGAGTTTTTCCATCGGGACTGATGACAAGCAGGGCTCTGGCGGTTTTTAAAACAGCATCGGCATCGTCCATTTCGGGAAGGGGCAGCACTTTTTCATACGCCTCTTTTGTCGTGGGCTTATACATCTCATCAAGGCGATGTCGAATCAACTCATCAACTTTGTTTTTTGGTGCTTTGTCGGCATACCCCTGGAGCTTTTTGGTCAAATTTTCCTGATGATCAAAGTAGGTTCTGCCCTCTTGCGTCTGGTGAAGGTACCATGCTGTCTTCTGCAATTCCGCAAACGCAGATCTGAAATCACTGGCGGGATGGATGGGGTCAATCAGGCATTCCAGCATCTCATGTTCTGAAAGACCCTTGATGGAATTGACGGCTGTTGAGAGGCTGGCGGTTAAAAGCAGATTCCCGACCTGTTTTGCATAATTTTTTCCACTGTCAATATCAATCACCTGGGCATGGGCACTGTCGGTTGAGTCCCACAGGTCTCTGGCAATGACATCCCTCATTTCAGAGATATCCGCCAGTTTTTCCCGAACATCAGGAATGGAGAGATCAAAGTGCTGGGCGCCGATAAGATAGACATCTTCGGAACTTTCCCATACGGACTTGAGCAGACGAGACACCAGTTCCATTAACCCGCGGGTCTGCTTGAATTTTTCGTTTTCTTTAAAAAGAGCGACTAAACTTTTGAAGCTGGGATGAAACGGATAGGTCGATTCAATTTCGCTGGCAAGGGCTTCGGCACTGCGTTCAACGGATTTGGCTTTAGCAGCTTCAGCCAGTCTGGCAGCATACACCGCTGCAATATCGGCAATTTCATCGTTATTCGGAAGAGATAGAAAGAGTCTCTTTCGCAGGATCTCATAGATCTCATTGGACTCAAGATTCACCGGGGTAATTCCCACCTCGGCACGCCCCAGTTCCTGGGTGGCATCGTCAAGGGCTTTCTGAATCAACTTCCCACCGGTATCATAGGCTGCCTCAAGGTCTGATACCACAATACAGACATTCTTTTTCTTTTGAGCGGCTGTCAGCATATTGGAAAATGCACGGGTGATGACATCTGCCACCGTTCCCTGTCCCAATACCTGTGTGCTGTAATAATGAAAATAGGGAGGCATCTCATCAAGAAGAATAAGAATGGGCTCATCACCTGCAAACAGGTCAACCCATGCCTGCTCATCCGGTGCTTTGGCCCCTGATTCCCAATATTCCCTGAAAAGAGGCGCTTTCCCCAGTTGTCTGGCAATTTCACCCCAGAGATAGGTGTGGGGGTTGTTTCTCCCATTGAACGCCGCAATTTTTGCAGTACTGAATTGAGACTGGTAAGGTATTTCTCCAATTTGAGTGTTGCGAAGCTCTGCATCTCTGGCAAGAAGTCCAAAACCCACCATCAGGTGCGTTTTACCACCCCCCATGGCCTGCTTTAGATGAAATACCGTATCACTGGATTTTCCGGCAAGGCGTGCCATTCCTTTGGAAAGAAGGGTTCTCATACCCTCTGTAATGAAGGTTTTATTAAAATACGCTTCACCATTGGTGTCATTTATAATTTGATCCAGCTGTTCAATCTGGTCTCCGACATTGATGTCGAGAGCTTTTGGTTGTAATTTACAAGCATTGCAAATCGTTTTCATTATTTATTCCTTCACACCTATCAAGTTTTGTGATGCAGTTATCAATGCTCAATTGCTCCCACAGCCCTCTGAGCAGGAACGCTCCACCCGCGGGGCGGCTGGATATGAACTTGAGATCATGGGCTTCGGCTTCAAGCTCAAGAGCATGCTCAGGGCTGACAAATCGGCAAAGGCTGCCCACAAGACGCTTGATAGCAGACATGTCTAACTGATCCCGACGCCCGAAGGAGTAGATCACCTCAGCCCGGGAATACCCTTTTTCAGGATGTCTGGAGTTGTGGGCAAGCTGAATATATTCAACTTCCGACCCATCTTTATTTTTTCGTTTTATTGTGCGTACATACATGCCCACTATAAAAACATGTATTTTATTGTAAGTCAAGGCAAATTAATACGTCCGTGTGCCTACATATTTTGAAGCAGAAAATTAGTTTTTCGTTGATTTTATTAGGAATTTAGGCTATTTTTCAACAAAATGATCCTACAACTGTCGAACACGAGCTAACCCAAAATCGGTATATACTGACCCAACTTTGGTTTTTCTAAAAAAAAAATAACAAATGCTCAAAACATGACTCCAAACATATTGTTTTTTCGACACAAAGCAAATTATGTTCCAGGAAAAATCTAAATTGGAATACTATAATAACTATTGATAGAGGATTACTTTTCAGGTTTACAAATATCTGACCTATAGTTCATTTTATCAAAACAAGCAGACCGTCAACCATTGATTGCATCTCCTCTGCCTGGGCATTAAGCTCCTCTGACGCAGAGGCAGATTCCTCGGCACTGGCCGCGTTCTGCTGCACCACCTTATCCATCTCTGAAACAGCTATATTAACCTGTTCAATGCCATCTGACTGCTCCATGGAAGCGTCGGCTATCCCGTTCACGAATTGAGCCCCCTTAACCGAATTGCCGGCAATCCTGGAAAATGCCTTGTTGGTCTCTTCGATCATTCCTGACCCGATATGAATTTTATCCACAATATCCCGAATCATATCAGATGTATTTTTTGCGGCATCCGCAGACTGCATGGCAAGGGTTCGCACCTCTTCTGCCACAACGGCAAATCCTTGTCCTGCCTCTCCAGCCCTTGCCGCTTCCACGGCTGCATTAAGAGATAGAAGATTTGTCTTAAAGGCAATTTCATCAATCAGTTTAATAATCTTTGATGTCTCCTTACTTGATTCTGCAACATCCTGCATGGATTTTGAGAGATATTGCATGGATTCAGAGGCATTCCTGACCTCCTTATCCATTTCCTGCATAAAGCTGTTAGCCTGCTGAGCATTTGCTGAATTCTTTTTTGTCATTGAAGATATCTGTTCAAGGGAAGATGCTGTCTCCTCAAGTGCCGCAGCCTGCTGTGATGCCCCTTCCGCCAGAGACTGACTTGATGATGAAACCTCAAATGATGCCGCGGAAATCTGGCGTGATCCCTGTTCAAGGCCATCTACAACCCGGCTCAGAACTTTTATGATGTTCTGGACAAGAAAAACCGCGGACAAAATTCCAGCAATCAAGCTGCCGCCCACAAACCCTTTTAACAAATTTATTGAAAAAACAGTGACGGATGCCATTTTGTTTTTTGCATCCTGTCTCAGTGATTCAGCCCCGGCGATCAATGAGCGGGCAGAAGTTACCATGGCGCTGTTTTGGGTTTTCTGTTTTTCCACCAGGGCAATGTAGAGCTCAAGTTCTTTCTGATGGCTGTCATTTAAAACAGAAACTTCTTTCTTTTTTTCTGCTAATTCCGGCCGCATTTTTTTCTGAAACAAAATAACTTCCGAACCAATATTGCAAATAAAAAACCCGTCAGAAGAAATTGCCTTTTCTATTTCATTTTTCTCTTTTTCAAGTCCCACATAATCATTAAAAGCGCTTATATATTCTCCTATTCTCAAAGAAAGTCCTGTATCTTTTTCAAGGCTTCCGCCGGCACCGTCAAGCTGAGCCAGCATATTTTTTACCAGGCACTGAACCTTTTCGATATAAGCATCCTCTTTACGAAGAATGTAATTCTTTTCATGGCGTCTGGCTTCAAGCACCATTTTTATCATTTCATTCTGATTATCAGATATCTGAATCATTTTATTAACATTATGAAGTCCGCTCCATCCAACTATCCCTAACACAAGGCTTATCAACATAAGCAGGCTGAATCCCGCGGTGATTTTTATCTTTATCCCGATATTTCTCGTCAGTCATAACTTCGTTGATGGATGAGGTGTAACCGAACCTCTCCCTCAGTTTTACTATCAGTCTAAATTTTTAACTTGTTTGCAGAAAATTTTCAGCTTGAAGTGCCTGTCATTTCCGCTTCTGACATCAAATTTGCTCTTTGACATCCCAATTCAGCTTTTTTAGTCTTGAAACGGTACTCCTGAATTTTCTGCATTATCAAGCCAGGAGCGGAACTGAATAAATTCTTGATGAGCATATTCCCGACAACGGCCTTAATTGTCCGTTCCGATGGTAAAATCCGGGAGCGTGTTCTTAAAAAACCTTTGTACTCCCTCCATACGGAATTTTGAAATTTTAATGAAAGCAATTGCAACAAGCCAAGTGCAATGGCTCCAGTCATAACGAAACGTTCGTATCCTTTAAAGCAGCATCTGACTTTCCTCATCTGCTCTGATCCCAATGGCGTTTTCAAATATTTGTTCTTCCGAGGCTTTCTGGAATGACGAGGCAAGCCTCTCGTCCAGAATCGATATTGAAAAACACCCATGAGATTTTTGAGCATGTCAAACATGGTTTCGATTCGAACTCTGACACAATAGAGTTCAAGAGCTGCAACAGGATCCTGATTAAGGTCGCTGCACATCAAAATAATAGGCCCTCTACTGGTAACAGCCAGAACGAAACGGATAAATCCTGCTGTTGGTTTCCACAGCAAATCTACGGAAGCAATAGAAACTTTTTCAACATTTCCATAAATCATGCATTCTACTTTTGAGAACAAATGAGTCTGGTCAAACAGCTCGGATACTCTGACTTTCTCACCATATGTACGAGGACGCCCCCGCTTTTTCTTTAGAGGCTTTTCCGCTTCAAAATAAGCCGAACAGTTCTTTTTGGCTCTTATAATCAAGGTAAGCAACGGGCATTTGTGCCTGATAGACCAAATCGATCCTGCCAACAGGAACACTGCTGCTCCAGGGAAAAAAAGCATCCAGTATAAGGATGCTTGGCAAGTCATGTCTTATGGCAAAATCCAGAGTCATTTGAACAATCCTTGTTCCCAAGGTCTCCTTGCTTTCGTCTGCCATGCCTTTTTCATTCACATGAACAAGCCCCTGATGAATTCCAAGGGACAATGGAGTACAGAAGGGAGAGGCCATGGAGCCAATCAGCATTCCAATGGCTCCCCAGTAATGCCCTCTGAAATATGATGGTTTGCTCTGGGTTTCAGAATGTTGATGCATGGTTACCACGCAAGGCATTCGACGTCCGTCTTTAGGAACACAGGTATGATCCCCCAACAACACAGCTCGTCCATCAGATTCCACTGTTTCATTTTGAGTAAGGAGAAATGTACTCCAATACTCTACAATGTTCTCCAAAGACCATGTAGAAACACGGAAAAAGTGAAGAAACGAATTGTAACCGGCTGTCTCCAGACCCCAAAATCGACAAAAAAAAGTTACACCTACTATCTCATGGCTACCCATAAATCCCAGTACCACCATACAAAACATAAGCCAGATCAAACTTCTTGGAAAAGCCTTGCGGAAAAACATCAGAATTTGATAAATGTACTGTAGCATTTTGAATCTTTCCTTGTAAATTTGATTAAACTATTAAAAGATTCAAAATGCGACTCATTTTTTAAAAGTCACCCATTTATTTCAAAGAACTTACGACTCACGAGTAATCTAACAAAGTAGTATTAAAAGTTATTTTTATAAAAATATAATAGCATATGGGTTAAGATTACTAAAATCTTATAAGTATATTTGATTAAGTCAACGTCAATAATTTAAGGATCTTAATGGCAAAAAAAAAAGCAGCACCGAAAAACAATAAAAGCTTCGAAGAGTCCCTGTGGGATTCCGCTAACCGTTTACGTGGCAGCGTGGAATCCTCGGAATACAAGCACGTTGTCCTGAGTTTAATCTTCCTCAAGTTCGTTTCTGATAAATTTGAAGAACGCCGTGCGGAATTGGTATCAGAGGGGCAGGAAAAATACATTGACATGGTGGAGTTTTACACCATGAAGAATATCTTCTATCTGCCGGAAACCTCCCGCTGGCGCTACATCCAGCAGCAATCCAAGCAGGACGACATCGCCATCAAGATCGACTCCGCCCTGGCAGCGGTGGAAAAAAGCAACGCCTCCCTCAAAGGGGCGCTTCCGGACAACTACTTCTCCCGCCTGGGGCTCGATGGCAGTAAACTTTCTGCCCTCGTAGATGCCATCAACAACATCGACACTGTTCAGGACAAGCGAGAGGACGTGGTAGGCAGGGTCTATGAGTATTTTCTGGGCAAATTTGCAGCTTCCGAAGGTAAATTAGGCGGTGAGTTCTACACCCCCAAGTGTGTGGTTAATCTCATTGCCGAGATGATAGAGCCATAAAAAGGCAAAGTACGTCATACTGAAGATAGGGTACGCTTCATGGAAAAGCGGGTAGTTTATTTGTTATGGAGTCCCTTACAGCATGCTTTTTGCTTTGTCAGAGATCCTCATACCCGCTTGCCCAGGAACTCTCACCTTGCGGTTCGCTTTCCACTTACGTGGAGTCAGTCGGACTTACCACGTTCCGCATAAATACCTTAACAAGGCAGCTTTGACTTAAAAACTAACTGCAGTATTTTTCTTTTATGTCTGAATAATTCCAACCGCTAGAGTAAGTTTCAATGATGTGACCGTTTTTGTAAACGCTCCATGTTCCATCTTCATGGTGCACAAAAACATAACCACACGCAGATACAGAAGATTCTGCAGAAGCTGCAGAAAAGTTAATGGTAAAAAATAAACTAAGAATAATACCAATAATAAGAAAAGATTTACGCATATAATGCCTCCTTGATGAGTTATATATATACCAATCGTTGACGATTGGTATTCCTACAGTCATTTAGACAGCCGAATCCAAATAATACGTCGGTGTTTTTTTCTTCGAGAAACGAATCGACTTCGTTTATTATTTTTACAAAATAAACTCCGTCTTGAGGTGCCCTTATTTCAGATGTTATTCCGAGAGGGGTGTTGGACAAAAAAGCACCGCAAAAAACGTCTGTTATGATAATTAGTCCCGATTTTACGCTCTTTTACAAGGGGTGGAAAACATGTCAAAATAAGCCACCTCTCATCAATACAGAGTAAGAGTCTATAATTACAGTAAATAGATCTCAATAAAAGGTAAAAAATCCACACTAACTCCGGAAACTATTAGTTCACTGGCTCTCATTGTTTAATCTACTTTAAGAGTAGCTTATTATACTGTGTTAATAGAATTAACTTCCTTAGGATTACTCATTTAAGTCAATTCCTTGCTCTTCTTTTATTCGATGATACTTGCAATTATTATGAGAAGGATAATAATTCCAGCAGCAATTAAAACTTCATTTGGAGAGTGAGCAATGATCCTTACAATCATTCTAAGTAAGCATTTAAAAATTATCATTCTTTACCTCCTTTTTTTCGATATTCAGTAATTAGTGAACGCTAATCAATTTGAGATGAAGACTATCATAAGGCATCTATGTAAGAAGGTAGAAGAAATTAAACATTCGATATAATATATTGATATAATTGATTATTGTTTTTATTATATTTTTTATAAAAAATACAGGCGGGTAAATTAACTGTTTCCTTCCGGCAAGCATGTGTGACTTGAAGCGTTTTTCGATGACTGTTGATTACAGTTATTGGACAGCCCCTTAACGACGGTTTCTTCGCAGTTGCTATTACCTCCCCTAATAAGGCGGAGCCAAATGTCTCTGAGCATACCCGGAGGGTCTGGTGTTCTAATCTATAACTCGATTATCAAGTTTTGATGAGATACAAATAGTGTAACGCTTTTTTGACCCTTCAAACTTCCTCTATTTGCTTAAATTCCCTTTAAATAAAGCAACTTAGAGTTAGTTTTAAAAATAAACAAATTTACAAAATAGTGTAACGCCACAAAAGAATCTCAAAAATTACTAGTAATTCAGCGATTTGCAGGTAAAATCAGCTTAAAATTGGGATCAACGGATAGATCAGAGCAAAGAGAAAACACAAACAGGTCATCTCCCACGGATCGGAGATGACCTGTTTTTAATCAGGCAGGCAGGTTGTTGCTACAAAAAGCTATTGAGGGGGGAGGTCAGATATAAATTCCAGGGCGAGATTGATGTCAACAAATTTATGATTCAATTCCTTTGCCCTGTCTCGGCAATCTGTGCATATTTCTTCAAATTTTCGCATATCGCCTTTGACGGCCATATAGATTTGCTCTACGGCTTCCTGCTGAATATCATTGCATTTTGCAATAAAATCCTCGACTACTATGGGGTACAGAATAAGGGTTTTTAATCGGCTGAGTATATCTGGATGGTTGTGGCTCAAATAGGTTCTTACCTTTGGTAGCCCGGCAAATACAATGGGAACACCAGCATCAATAATTCGTTTGAGATATGGCCAAACCCGGGTATCCAGATCGTTGGCTTCATCGATAATAATAAAACAGTTGGACAGCTTGCAAATTATTTTCAGGTACTGGGGTGTCCTGCGATAGGTGGCTTTGGTGTCATAATTCAACTCTCTGAGTATTGCAGCCAGGGTCTCGTGTATGTTGAACAGGGATTCTACCCATACAGTATGGAGCTTTTTTGGCCGCAATAATTGTAAAAACCGGGTTTTACCTGCTCCAAAATCACCCTCAATAAGAACACTTTGACCTCGGTAGATCCTGTTATATGTGGCGCTCAGATAGGATACTCGACGTTTATCACTTATAAAATCTTCTTTCATGTTAAATCTCCGTTGGTTGCATAAGTAGCCACATAATTCGAATCTATAGATCTTTTGCAATCAAGAATAAATGCACGGAACAATACGGCCCCTTTTTCTGCTTCCGGTAACCTTACCTTTTTATTGTAAACTGAATATCTTGGCAGATTGTGATGAAAAACCTGTTTGGCCCGGGCCAGGGTTAGCCCCCTGTGATAAACCTCAATCAAGGTGGGCCGGTAGACGACCATGTTGTGTTCTTCCAAGAGAGCGATTATCATATCAAGCTCATCGGGTAGCATCTTTGCTTCAGGTTCGTGCGGTTTCTCAAAAGGTTGCCTGGCAAGAGCTTCTCCCAACAGTATGCCGTCTTCTTTGTTCTCAAAAACAAAAAGCTTGTCCTTATACCTGGATATTTGTACAGGGGTGCTTTTGTGCCTGCTGAACTGCTCTGCACCGCAGGTCATGTAGTAATCCTGGTTGTCATGCCGGATAGTCCTTTTCTTTGATACCGTAGCTTTAATTTTTTTAAAACCGTACTTCATATATTCATGTACTTGATCCGGGGTAAAGGTCAGGAGAGTTGCTTGGTTAGATAAAAAAGCATCCAGCTTTTGTGCTGGAATCCATTTCTGAACTTGAGCATTTTCGCTGAAGTCATGTTTGGTACTGTTATGTTCAGTACGATATTGCTCAATCAAAGGACTGCCCCTCAGTTCCTGGAGAGAGATATCAAGGAGGGTCACTGTGATCTTCTCCCTTTTTGTTTGCTTAAAGATATAGCCGGGGACGGTTTTCACGATCCTGTCTTGAAAATCTTTGATAATTCTTATCTCAAAGTTATGCAGGCTCCGGTGTGAAGACTCAAGGTGAGCCTTGTCTTTGGGAGAATTAGGCCTTGCAAAATCCGGTGCCATGTAAAATCCGCCGGGCGTGGAATGTGCCAGATTCAGGGCATTGATGGGGCGTTTGAGATTTAGAAAACCCTTTGCCTGGTCCGGCCTGAACTTGATTTTTTGTTGGGGAAACGGTGTGCTGAGTAAAAATCGAGTAAACAGATCCACAGAATTGAGGCTGCTTTCGGTAAAATAAGCCCTCAAAAAAAACATATACCGGGACCCGGTGTCAAAGGCCTCTATTACCTGAGGTTTTTGCCAGTTACCATTGTCATCTTTAATTTTCAAATATCTAAACTTACATCCGTCCATTTGGATCAAATTAAATACCGGTTCCGACTTAAAGGCATGGGGAGGTGCAGGCTCTTCTTCATAATCCTCCTTTTCCAGATAAAAGTTAAGATTCTCCCTCTTTGCACATCGCCTTAGCCCCGGAAGACTGATGGGCTTGCCCATCTCTTCTTCGAGCCAACAATGATAGTTTTTAATGGTCCTGGCTTTCCTGGTGATAAAAACAAATCCCTGGGACGATAGGTCACAAGAGGCCTTGACCATTTCTATAAATCGTCTTTTGGTTTGTTCATCTATGGAGCGGGGTCGCCCGCTGCACTTTCTGCCTTCCATAATCCCTTTTTCAGCCAGCATAAGGGGAGCGGGGATGATGCCGGTTTTCTTGTATTGGTCCTTGTAATATTTTTTGGCCCGTCTCTTGGCAGATCCGGTTTTATTCATAATTTTTTTGTAAAGTAGCAAATTAAAGTGCTCATCAATACTCAGATTATTCATTACATGCCCCCTTTGACAGGATCTTCTCACGTATAACCCTGTTCCATAACAATGCGGCCTGTTGAGAGGTCTCCTGCCAATGAACATGCTGAGCCACTCGAACTTGCTCAAGCATGGTTTTTATTGCGGCCATATACTCGTCTGTGATCTGGTTACTCAAGTCTGGTCTGTTTTGTGGTTTGGGTTTCCTGGCATCAATGAATTTTCTGATGTTGTGTGCCGTTAACTCAATATTGCTGTTCATGAAATCCTTCCAGGCCTTTCGCTGTTCACAAGGCTCCAATTGAGCCAGGGGACGGACTTGGGATTCATTGACTGGCAATTTGTCCCCAATTGGCGACAAATTCCGGATAACTTCATAGGATTTAATCAGGCGGTATGCCTGGGATCTGCCTATATCCCATCTTGCCCTGGTGTATGCCCCAAACGTTTCAAACAGGGCCTGTTTATACAACCGCCCATCTTTTATCTCCTTCAATGCCTGGCCAATTTGGCAAAAACATTCTTGATTATGGGCAATAAGTATTTCCAACTCATTTAACCGTTCCATTGCTACAGTCTTCCCGGCATGGATTGGCCGACATTGGCGGCAAGAGCCGTAAGATCCCCTGCCGGAACCTGGGAAGGCCTATCCAGTTCTTTTAAATACAAGACACTGTCTCGGAACCCATATCTCCTGACAACCATGACCAGATCTATAGTATTGAAATTTTTTTCACAGCGGAAGCACCTGGCCAAATTAGTTGCCGGATTTACAGCGGTTTGGAATTCGTTACAAACGGGGCATAGAAAACGAAAAAAGCCGTCTCTGATTTTTGATGGAATCTGCAAATGATCCCGAATCAGAATATCCACAGGGATGTTATTTCGTAACTCAAACAATTCTTGGGACGAGAATCTCTTGTTCATGGGTCACCTCTTCTTTTTGAATTTTCAGTTACCTATCTTATATCACCAGTCCTTAATTCTGTCTGTTGCCTCTTAAACTGGAATTGGGATTACTTTGGTGGTATCCCTTTTATTTACAGTGGTTTGTGCCTATAATGTCTCTTGAAATCAACAATGGATTACTCTGTTCATATTCGCCTATATTACAAGGGTTTAGCTTGCTCATGCCTCTTAAAGTCATTTTTGATTAGTCTGCCGATTTCATGGAGTTTTATAGGGTCTGCAATGGGCGGTAATTTGGATCACCAGATATTGGATAACGATAGCAGCTTTTATTCCATATTCTGCCACAATGACCTCAAATGGCAGTGCAGGCTTTGTCTGTCTTTGTAATAATTTTGTAGCAACTGCGGCATTGGGTTTTTCCTGATTTACGGCATCTTCAAGTTTTTTTGCCAGGTAGTTGTTTTTGCTATCCGATTGGTTCTTCTTGTTTAATTTTGCACATTGCCTTCGATGGAGTTCTTTTCGGCAGGCCGGGTTGCAGGTCCTTTGACGTCCCTTTTGCCTCACATCCGGTTGAAACCATTTTCGACAAATTGCACAAGGACGTTTTCCACGGAAACTTTTTGCCATTATATTTTCTCCAAGATTCAAGTCATAGAAAGTATAAAAGCAAATTTTCATTCTCTTGTGAATCTGTAGCGGGATAACGGCGGGGTAAGCTGGGTATGATTTATTAATTTGATTGGCAGGGTATGCGGCGGGGTAACGGCGGGGTAAGCTGGGTATGATCTATTAATTTGATTGGCAGGGTATGCGGCGGGGTACTACCTGGGAGGCGTTACACTATTTTGTCAGTGATTCTGGGGTAAGGCGTTACACTATTTGAATGTTAGCAAAGTTTTTTAGACTGCCTGAGAACCAATTTGATCTAACACCTTGATTTTATTGGATCAGTATTTTTTATATGGCTTTTGTAGGGGGTTAGTAATTTCAATGCCATGGAGAAAAACTTGATAATCGAGTATAAATATAAAAAGACGAGGCATCATAGCTTAAATATTTTTTAAATAAAATATATCATATAATATCAACTACTTATATTTACACAATATGTTTTCCTACCAAAGTTGTGAATATTTTTTTGTTATTAAGAGCCTCAACGTTCACGGATATTTTCTATCCTAAATATAAAAGGAAGAGAAATAGCCAGGAAAAAAGGTTTTGGGTTCTTCTATTTAGCCTCAACTGCTTAGGGGTATCGAAGACCTTATTCACTCATTAATAAAAACGAGGGCTGCTATGAGTTGTGATATTGTTATTAAGGACCAAATTTTAGAAGATGCCATCTCTTATTCGGTCACGAATACCATTCCGTTTGTAGGAATGATTGAACTTACATCGGAGTGTAACGCCCGATGTCCTTTTTGTCTTCGTCCACCAGAGGATAAAAAATTTACAGGCAATCCGTTGAGTCAGGAAGAGGTTAAACGGGTCCTGGATGAACTCCACGAAATGCAATGTTTCTTTATAGAATTTACAGGAGGAGAGCCGTTGATGTATCCCGGATTTGATGGTGTCTTCCGGTATGCCCGAAAACTAGGATTTGCGGTGGCTATAACAACGAATGGCTTTTTACTGAACCATCGACGTATCGATATGTTTCGTGAATATGGGGTATTCAATATACTGCTTAGCCTGCATTCCGTTAATGAAAAAACGTACCGTGAGGCGTTTGGCGTCAATCGATCCCCACGACTGATATTAGATACCATTCGCAAGCTTGTTAAATATGATATTCCGCTTCAAATCAGTTTTACAGCCTGCAAAAATAATATCGATGACTTTGGGGATGTTCTCGATGCCATAGCAGATGCGGGATTAACCCCCATAGACATATCACCTACCATTGCTCATGAACGCGGTGACGGGGATCCCATCAATTCCCTAATGGCAACAGACAGGCAAGTCCGGCAGTTGTATCTCAACCACCCGAACTATCTGATGAGTCGGAAAAAACTCAAAAAATCAAAACTTACATGTGTCGCTGGTCGTTCGTTGCTTTCCATTGATTATCAAGGAAACGTGCATCCATGCACTATATTTGAATATCCAGCAGGAAATATTCGCGATCAGTCATTGAAGGAAATCTGGTATGAATCGCCGGTTTTGAACAAAATTCGTCAAATTGAAGATTTGAATTTCGCAAACTGCTATGAGTGCCCCGACCTGGAGTACTGCGAAATATGTATGGCGCGAAACTACTCGGTAACAGGAAATTTGTTGGAGCAAAGTTCATTTAACTGCCGCGAATCCCGGTTGGCGAGGGAAGCAGCTGAAATTTTGAAAAAGGAGAAGCATGATGCATGTAAAACACCAATGGTATAAACCGTATTATGATGTGTCCTGGCGACAAGTTGGTTCTGATATTCTCTTAATGAAAGATGTACATGATCACGCCCACTCACTTGCAGGAACCGGTGTTGAAATTTGGAATCGGATCATAGTGCAGGCCCAGAGTGTTTCGGATACTGCGAAAAAATTATCTGAAAAGTATGGTCTCAGTAACTGTAATGAGATTTTAAGCGATATCTGTACATTTTTTGATGAACTGGAAGCCCGGGAATTTGTACGTCCATGTAAGACTGCACCCGGCGGGAATTTGCCAGAATTTAAATCGAAAGGAGGTGAGGCTAATGAAATGGAGTAAACCCATAATTAATGTTCCGAATCTTGATGGTGATGGTGAATATACTGCAACAGCCATCCCCTGTCAGGTTGCTGGATGCCGTATTGCATGTTGCTCTAACTGAAATGGTTTTTTGATAAAGTAACTGTAAAACGCAGTTTAACAGGAGAGCTGTTGTAGCTCTCCTGTCTACCCAAACAATTTGATTGAAGAAACAGAAGAGTTATGAAAGAACTGATAAGACTTAAACATCTGTGTAAATGGCTGAAGCCCTACAAGTGGTGGACGTTTGGATTATTTATTGGAGCGTTATTATTTTTCACGTTGGCGCAAATACCCCCAATCTTTATGTCATGGTTGATAGATAATGCGCTGCCTTCTGGGGAGATACGGACAGCCCTGATTATTGTAATCGGGTATTTCGGTATCATCATGGCCCGACATATCTTCTCCATTGTAATCGATTATGCTTATACTTACGTCGGGGCAAGAATTTCCATTGATATGCAAGTGGAGTTGTTGAATCACATTTTAAAGTCTGATCTTCGACACATATATTCGCAACAACTGGGCGATCTCATTGCTCGACTTAATGATGATGTGGAATACATTCGTGAGTTTCTTTCTGAAACGATCGTAGACATTATTTCCAATGTTGTCACTCTGTGTATTGCACTAATCATCATGACATGGTTCAACTGGAAACTGGCGTTGTCCGTGGCCCTATTATTGCCCATCATCCCATTACCTTTTAAATGGATGAGGAGGCCCCTTCGGAAAGCCTTTTCCGCACAGCGCAAAGCCTTTGGCGCAAATACGGCATTTATTCAGGAAATGCTTTCGGGTGTTCTACCCATACAGATTGCCCAAGCGTATAAAAAAGTTCGAATTCAACAGAAAAAAGTGACAGATACCCTGGTACGCACAACACTCAAAATGCGGTTCAAACAGATAATAGCGGCCTATTCTGCTGAGGTCACCGGCAACTTTCTATCGCCATTACTCGTTTTGGGCTTTGGAAGTTACCTGGTTTTTCAAAATGAACTCACAGTGGGACAGCTTGTGGCGTGTCATATGTACGCATCTCAGCTCGTGGGACCTGTGGTTGTTTTATCGAAAATAAATGCCATGCTTCAGGGTGTATTTGCAGCCATGGATCGAGTGGATGAGATCACAAACGCGCCACAGCGGGAACCTGAATTTTTAACGCTCCCCGCATCTGCCACTGGATATATTCGAGTTCAGAATGTAACCTTCTTATATCGGGATACAGAAACTGTAATTCGAAACTGCTCACTCAATATCCCATTTGGTAAACGCATTGCTGTGGTAGGGAGCAGTGGGTCTGGAAAAACCACTCTCGCCTATCTTCTCGCAGGAATCTTTCCGCCCAATGAAGGTTTTGTGCAAATGGACGGGATTCCCATTCATAATTTGAAAAACCGTTCCGAAATCATCACCATGGCGACTCAGGATCCGTTCTTGTTTCACGATACGATTAAAGAAAACATCAGTTTTGGGCTCCATAATTTGACGGATTCAGAGATTGAGGAGGCAGCCCGGGCTGCATCTATTCATGATTTTATAAAATCACTCCCTGATGGATATGACACCATGATCGGAGAGCGGGGTGTGACAATTTCCGGTGGAGAACGGCAGAGAATGATGCTGGCAAGATCTTTTTTGAAACAGCATCGAATTTTGATTTTGGATGAAGTGACTTCCGCACTGGATTCAACCACGGAGTTGGAGGTTCTGAAATCTCTGGATGCCTTGAAAAACAAGACTACGGTGATTCTGATTACCCATCGAATCACAACTGCAATGAATGCTGACTTCGTGTATGTGATGAAGCAGGGTCAAATTGTAGAAGAAGGAAATCCTAGAGAACTGTTAAATCGAAACGGTGAGTTTAGCCTTCTTCATATTAATCAGACAGGATATCGGGGGACTGCAGATATTACCATAAATGCTTTGCTTGTTTAATGAATTACAAATTAGAATCGTAAAATAAGTATTAATCTTATAAACTAATAGGGAAGTGTTCTATGTTTAAACAACCTAAATGGCGAAAATTGGCCCCAAATGTTAAATGGAATGAAGAAGATAACAAAATTTATTTAGTCCGATCTGACGATGATCAGCAATTGTCTTTAGAAGGAACCGGCGCAGAAGTATGGAAACTTGTCATTACGAATGGTTTTACTGTAAAGTCAGCTATTAAACAACTTTCTAAATCCTACAATGGAACCAGTTATTCTGTCATCCGTGATGATGTGGAGGATATGCTGGACGATTTGGAGGCGAAAGGATTTATTACGGTTTCCACCAAAGCACCGGAACCCGATCATAAAAATCCAAATCCAAGTTACCCAAAAATAATGAGTAATGTGATGAAAAAATATCTTTATACATTAGTGATTTTTTGTTTTTTCGTAGTGAATATGGCTCATGCCGTTGAGTGGAAAGATCCTCCAACACCTCTATTAAGAGCCTATTCAACTATTTCCTTAATATAATATTTTAACAAAACAATAACAATGTATCACAAAATCAATCTCCAGGTAAGCAGCGTTGTATTTCCGGTTGTTCTGAAGATTTTTTGCAAAAAAAAACTACACAAAAAAAATCCTTAAAAACTGTTGTCTGCCTCCTATTCCACATGAATCAGAAGATGTTTCGCTATATTGGGTACAAGAAATACAAATCCCGTAAACACAATTTGGGTATGTACTCGCAATGGGTGGCAGCTTTATTTGAGTCGTGAAAGCATAATAATAACTCAAGGAAAGAAATGATTGAGAAGTATACCGATGTCGTGATATTGAAAACTTAGCAGCTGCCTGCTTGTAAAAAGCCAGGCTTTATTTGACACCTTGTAGAAAGGAAAATTATCTATGTGGATTCCGAAGCATATACAAGAAGAAGAAGACTTTCTTGATCCAATTCTTGTTCCAATCAGGAATTATGTTGCAAATGACAAAAGCAGACGAGACAACATTACACTTGAGTTACATGTTTTCGAAAACAGATGTCTCCTTCCTGTGTACTCTGAAATTATTAATGAATTTGTAGATGAAGATGAAAAAGAAACCTGTTTTAGAGGTAGCTGGGAAATAATTGGAACATATTTAAGCGAAGAGAGAGACAAAAAAGGTAGGTCTAAAACATACAGAATTGACACCCGGCCGTTAAAAAGAATGTTTCTTAGAGGTTTCTTAGAAGTAACGTTTAATGATCAAAAAGGGATTTATTTACCAAAAAATAATCCAGACTCTAATGTAGGCAACTATAAATATATTGACGAATATTTCTTTAAAGACGAGTCTTTGGGGCTTGATTCGATGAAGCGAGTTTGGAATCATTTTTTGGGAAAACCGAAGCAAGACAGAAGACGTGTGCAATTTTTGGATCACGCAAACTCTAGAACCAGAGGTGTAGATGAATGGAATGTTTTTGTGGATTCAAAACTATATAAATACTACATGGGCCATAGAAATCAGGGGGTGGAGACAAAGATAATTGACAAGTTAAATGAAGAATTTATTTCTATCAATTTTTTGAAGACCAATGAAACAAATCATGCCGTATTGGCAAATTTTTATTCTTTTCAACGATTTTTAGATAAAGCATATAATCAACGTGATCAAGGTGGTGACATGGATATAAATAAAAGATCTTATGATATTGATGACCACGAGAGTGTTTTTCAATACATTGGTGGCATTAAAGACAAAGCATCTATCGACACAACCATAGTCTCAAGTGAATCAAGGCAGATATTAGAAAAAATAGCTAATGGCACTGAATTGTCAACCGCTGAGAATGATCAGCTTAAAAGCCTATCTAAACAATCTGTGAAAATACGAATTATGGCAAGATTGGCTAAACATAAAAGCATTGAAAGGCGGACATTTCAATATCTTTGTGAAAAGGATAATGAGGGACTTCTTCCAGATGAGGTTGTGAAGGACGACATTCTTATTGATAAACCCATCACCAATGCAATGTCTGATGAGAAAAGAACTTCAAAAATCAATATAATATACTCGATTGATGCTTTAAAAGATATACCGAAAAAAATATTAGATATTGCTGAAAATTTATTGTGGATCCCAGAATGGGAAACTACCATTGCAGGCGGATATGACAAAAAGAGCTATACCCAAAAAATAGGTAATATGACAATCACATATTCGCTGAAACCGATAAGCAAGCTACGACAATCATATTTGCTTTTTTCATACAGTATAAAGTCCACGAAAAAATTCGATGTAGTGATTCAATTTATAAATCCAACCACCAAAGAACTTTATTATGAGCACGCAACAAAATCAAACACTACTAAAGAAATCAAATTAACAGAAAGCAAATTAGGGTTCATGCCTGAAAGTGGCGAAATCGGCATATATTTTCAAAAAATGGATATAGAATAATGATGACAACTTTTATTTTTCCCACCGCTACAGATCAGATGAGTGAGGAAGGGGTTGTGATAGGATTTTTGGGTGTTGGAAGGTACGCAACAACATTCAACGATAAGCCAAAAGACTATGATGTAGCAGATCCAGATGGAGATCCTACTCACACACATGCAATGTCTGAGTATATAAATCAAGAATATCAAAATGATGAAATTCCTCGTATAGCTTATCAAAATTTAAGAGGTATTCCTGAAGACTACTTAACAAACGAAACAGGATACTCTAAAGATCTTGCTTATTCTCTATGCCTAGTTTCCCGACATATTGGAAAAAAGAGAGAACTTGATTTTGAGATATGGTGTACTGGTGAAATCCGATTCGAAAATAATCTACCAACCTTAAGAACCGTTAATAGTGATACTTTTCGATTTAAACTTGAGGATGGTTTTTTAAATGATAGCGAAAGTAAACTATTTATTGTACCCGCTAATAATTTAGACCCCAACGTTGCGGACAGGCCAACAAGTGAAGATGCAAATGATGCAGATGGAAATTTAAGAGCAAATTTAAGAATTTCTAATATCATCACGAATAAAAATGCTGAAATTATTAATTTAGAAACTTTGGAAGAATATATTAAAAGAGATTATTTTAACCCCGATAATTTTAAGAAGAATAATTCTGGAAAAAAAATTATACTAAAGGTTCAAATTAACGAATTTTCAAATTTAGTAGACTCCTTGTTTTTAGTTGAGCGGGGTAGCAATCCGAATCCTTATAAAAGCTTATCGTCATTCGAGATAAACGATAAAAATTTGTTTTTTGGTCGAAACGAGCTAAGCAACCTTCTTTATGAACGATATAAAAAATACTCTATTTCCCCAGGGCAATTACGATTACTGCCTATTGTTGGACCTTCAGGATCCGGAAAGAGCTCACTGGCAAAGGCTGGTTTACTAGCGACCATTAAAGACCAAGACCGAACAGAAATCATAACGTTCACGCCAACCTCAAACCCTATATTTACTTTCATACGAAGTATAGAAAACATATTTTACACCCAAAAAGGCATTCCTAAAAATAAAGAAAAGAACTATGTAGAATGGATCAACAATGTTGATGGTAGAGGCCTCATAAAAATATTTCAAGATATTCAGACTAATGGTAATCAAAATTATGATTCTTTTTTAATTTTTATTGATCAATTTGAAGAGCTTCATCTTAGTGTAGATAAAAAACAATTTATACAAAACTTATACATGGCAATATCTGATCCTTGTAGTTCAATTTTTGTGGTATTTACTCTTAGAAGCGATTTTTTGGGAGGCTTTGTCGAAGATGAGAACATTGGTCCATCAATCAAACATAACAAAGTTTTCGTATCGCCAATGAGTTACGAAGAATTAAAAGAAGTGATCACTGAGCCCGCCCGTAAATCAGGTATGACTATTAATCCTAAATTAGCGGATGAACTTATTTCAGAAACCATAGATTCACATGACGGCACAGGACTTCCATTACTTGAATTTTCGCTTACCCAGATGTTTGACATAGCGAGTGATAAGGGTACTAGTTTTGAAGACGCGTATGATGAAATAGGTGGAATTACGGGATCATTAGCCAGTGAAGCGCAACGTATTTATGAAAGTCATAATGACGAAGATAAACAAATCATAGAGCGTATATTTACTTATCATTTGGTAACTCCAGGAAAAGGTACTTTTGATACTAAGAGATCACCCGTTCTATTGAAAGATATTCTTACTGAAAACGACGATGCTATCCACATAATGAAGCTACTTTATACATATTCTACAAAAAAATGTCGTTTTTTAACATTTTCCTCATCAAATACTAAATCCAGTGAGTATGAAATTACCGTTCAAATAACTCATGATGCACTGATAAAGAACTGGGACACTTTAGGGAAATGGATATCCTTTAAAAGAGAGGATATCATGTTTTTTCATGAACTGATTGAAGGTACCAAAAACTGGCAAGAAAATGATAAGCTTTGGGATGGATTACTTCTGGACAGCCTTAAAGCCTTTTATCAAAAATTCAAAAAAGCTCAAGTCATGACCAAAGAGCAAATTGAATTTTATAAATATTGTATCAGAAAAGAGACAGTGGGCAAAATATTAAAATGGTGTACAATAGCAATTATAATTTTATTATTGATTTTAGCATGGTGGCAAAAAGACAAGCTAAAAGAACAATTGATTCAAAGTAACCATAATTATGGACGACTTCTTCTTGAGAAAGCTCAAATCGCAGTTAGTTCAAAGGATTTTAATGAAGCACATATTTTTAGTTTAAATGCTTTAAAATTTCTAAATCCTTTAGATCGTGAAAAAATAATACAAACTAAAGATATAGTAGTTAATAACCCTGTTCATCCAATTATTTTTAAAAGCCCCCATGCCCATCATAAAGATACAATTTTTTGTGTCGATTTTTCCCTCGATGGAGAGACACTGACTTCAGTTTCAGGTGATGGAGAAATTGTAATTTGGAGTGTTAAAACAGGTGAGAAAAAAAAATCATTTAAATGTAAGATAGACTCTTCCAGTATCGCATTGTCCCCCGATGGAAAAACTTTGGCTACAATACCAAGATTAAGTAATACCATTACTCTCTGGAATTTGGAAACAGGTGAGCAAAGAAATTCAGTTTCTCTTAATGGATATTCCGATAATATTTCTGATATTACTTTTTCTCCAGATGGAAAAACGATAGCGACTACTTCGTTTAATGGGCAAATCATCATTTGGGATTTAAAAAAAAATCAACAAAGAAGCAGTCTTAAATGGAATAAAAATTTTAAATCTGAAATAGATTTTGCTTCCAGTATTGCCTTTTCTCCCAATGGAAAAATGTTAGCCTTAGCGTCACATGGAGGGGAAATAGTCTTTTGGAATATAGAAACAGATGAACAACCTATAACCCTTGAAAGAGTTGTTGAAAATATTTCTGATATTGATTTCTCCATCGATGAAAATACATTGGCTGCGGCTTCACATGATGGAGTTATTATTTTTTACGACTTAAAAACGGGCAAGCAAATCATCCCCATTCCAGGAGATTATAAAACTTGTTATATGGATATTAATTTTTCCCCTGATGGAAAAACGCTGGTTACGGCTTCGCGTGGAGGAATAATTACTCTTTGGAATCTGGAAACAAATGAACCAATAAACCCTTTTGATGGCCATTGCGATGACGTTTTCGATGTTGCTTTTTCTCCAAATGAAGAAATACTCGCTTCAGCTTCGAATGATGGGAAAATTATCCTTTGGAATCTGGAAACCGGTGAGCAAAAAATTCTTAGTGTGAAATTTGTCGATGATTTTACAAATATCGAATTTTCTCCCGATGGAAGTACACTCGCATCGGCTTCGGAGGATGGAACTGTTATTATTTGGGACGTGAAATCTGGTGAGCCTAAAAGTCATGACAATCAACACTTCCGTGAAATTTCAGACCTTGTTTTTACACCAGACGGAAAAACGCTGGCTTCCGTTTCATTTGACGGAAGTCTCATTCTATGGGATTCGAAAAGCGGTGCAAAAATAAACTTTATTTCCCTCAAAAAGTATTCTGAAGATTCTCTATACTTCACTTTTTCCCATGATGGAACCACACTCGCAGCGGCCTCGGATGATGGTGTTTTTATTTGGAACTTAAAATTTGATGAACCCCAATACCGCCACCTTAAGGGTCATTTTAATAAATTTTCTAATGTCGAATTATCTCCCGATGGAAATACACTCGCAACGGCTTCGGTTGAGAATACAATTATTCTCTGGGATCTGACATTAAATGAGCAAAAATTTTGGAAAATGGAAAGGGGCGAACAAATAAATTCACTTTACGGACATTATGATTCTATTTCAAATCTCTCTTTTGCGCCTGATGGACGAATTTTGGCTTCAGCCTCCTATGACGGTATTATTATTCTTTGGGATATCGACTCTGGCGAAAAAATAAATTCTTTAGAAGGGCATTCTGAGGGAATTGAAAAGATGGTATTTTCATCAAATGGACAAATGCTGGCTTCGGCTTCAATTGATGATAGTGTTATTCTATGGGATTTAGCGCACTACACCCAAAAATATTTTAAAGCTCCTTTCAATTTAGAGGATGTGGCCTTTTTTGAAGATAGGGAAACCCTCGCTTTAGCTACTACAGATGAAACTATTGTCCTTTTTGATTTAAAAACAAAACATCAAATCAATATATTTAATATAGATTTAGACCCAGAATACATAGATATCACCTTGTTACCAGACAATAACACACTAGCTGTAATTTCAGCGTTTGGCCGCACTATCACCTTTTGGGATATAAAAACCGGTAAACCAACAAATTCATTTAAAAAAGATTTCATTATGGACAATATTACATTTTCACCAGATGGAAAAACGATGGCTATGGTTTCAAATTTTGGTTCATCATTAATATTCGATCTTTTATTACAAAATAAGATAAAAAAAGCAGATAGATTACGGGCTTCCTACGCTAGGCAAACCATTATTATTTCAGATCTGGAAACAGGCGAAGCAATAAATTCATTTAAGTGCAATTTTTCTATAGAAGATATTGCATTTTCCCCCGATGGAAGGATACTGGCTGCGATTTCAGATGATGGAAAAATTGTTTTTTGGAATAGAGAAATAGAGATAGAGGAACAAATAGATTCACTTAAAGGATTTTCCCATGATATTTCTAATATTATATTTTCACCCGATTCACAAACACTGGCTGCGACTTCAGATGATGGAACCATTATCCTTTACGATTTGAATAATGGGCAATTAAATTTTCTTGAGGGACATTCTGGAAAAATTTCATTTACGGCGTTTTCACCCGATTCAACGACACTGGCTACGGCTTCATTTTATGGGGGGAATATCAGCCTGTGGAATCTGGAAGAAGGTGAGATGATAAATTCTCTTAAAGGACACGATTCTGTGGAAGGTATTGCATTTTCGATAGATGGAAAAACAATGATATCGGTTTATAGTGATGGATCTATTATTAATTGGGATTTTAGCAAAATCAAAGAATTAGCAAATAGTTCCGCTAAAATTAATATAGATTTAGATTTAGATTTAGGATCTAACAGAGAAGGTTTAACAATTAAACCAAAATATAATAATACTAAAAATCTTTATAGAAATAAACAACCGAATTTTCCCCAATGGTCAGAAGTTCATCCTTTCCATTGGCTCAAAAAAGCTAAAGGCGGAGATTCGAATGCCATGCTTCAACTTGGAATCATTTATGAAAGAGATAATAATTTTTCAGAAGCTCTTACCTGGTACAAAAAAAGTGCAGAGACTGAAAATGCTTCAGCAAAGAAAAGATATATAACACTTAAAAATTATATAGAAAATTTTTTATGATCACAAAATTCGATTGGATTCCTATAAACCAAGGAATTTTAACCGTTTATAATGCATGAAAACCAAAAAAAAAGAGCCAGATGCATACCGGGCTTTAAAGAGTAGCCACCAGTCTTCCGCCCTGAGCGATCCCTTGACATCGGGGTCCCCTTGGTATGTCTCCGTTTCACTCAAAAATTTGTATCTGGTCATAGCTGAAAATTAATTCTGCTCCAACCGTTTTCTCCTGCTGACTCCTGACATGCTTTTGTGAAATTAAGGATAACTATTTGATTTTGTTATGATAAAAAATGGACATTCGTTTTTTTGTTAGCGGCGGCGTGAAAATGTCATAAAATGCCTGGTTTGAAAATGTGTGTTTAAAAACGGCCGGCAGAGTCCTCTTTTGGAGTCTACCGGCCATAATATTTAGTCAATCTTTTTTTTTCGCATTCTGTAGCTGTCACCTTCGATAACAACCGCCTCGGTATGATGCAGTAGTCTGTCCAGCAGAGCGGATGTCAGTGTGCTGTCATTGTTGAAGATAGCCGGCCAGTCTTGGAATACTCGATTTGTAGTGATAATGATTGATCCCTGTTCGTATCGTTGACTTATAATCTGGAAGAGGAGGTCTGCACCGGTTTTATCAATAGGCAGATACCCCAGTTCATCCAGCACCAACAAAGATGGCTTTAGATATTTTTTCAACTCCTGCTTCAATTGGCCTGCATGCTGTGCTGCCACAAGATTATTGACGGCATCAATGGCAGAGATAAACAGCACATTTTGATTTTTGAGACAGGCCTGGTATCCAAGTGCTATGGAGATATGTGACTTTCCCAAACCGACGGATCCGATAAGAATTACATTGCTTTTGTCTTCGATGAACTTCAGGCGGAACAGGTTTTCAATCTGAAGTCGGTTGATTTTTCTGGGCCATGACCAGTTGAACTGATCCATTGTTTTAACAACCGGGAACCGAGCCATACGGATTCGACGTAGTATAGCCTTATCCTTTCGCAGCCCGGCCTCCTGTTTGATCAGTTCTGATAAAAAATGAACATGGGTCCATTGTTTTTGAGCGGCTGTTGTCGCCACAGCCTCATAATTTTCCCTGATATACGGCAGTTTCAGATACGCCAAATGCGTCTCAAATTCATTCATGATCACCTCCGGTTTTGTATACAGACAGATCAGGTGGATCAATGGTCAGGTTCAACAAATCACTGCTTCTGGTGACATGCAGTGCGCCGGGTTCGTGGGTCATGCGAAGCCGCTGCTCCAGTATATTGGTGATGTACTCGCTTGAAAACGCATCAAATTTAATGGCATCTTCAATGGCCAGGGCAACCTGTTCTCTGGGATAGATTTCGCTGAGTGCAACAATTTTACGAATATGATGGAAGGGGTTGAACCGCCGCTGTCCCAACTGCTGATAATATTCCGGAGCCTTGTCAGACAGGGATAAGAATCGCATGTAAATGGCCTGGTCTGCGGCTTTTTTCCGTTGTTCCAGCAGTACTTTGGAATGGTCTGGGTTCTGGATATCTTTTTTCCGGTCATAACTTCTGACATGCCTGGGCACCAGGGTATTGTCATGATAGATGCACAGGTGATCCGGATATTTTCTCAAGGCGAGCCTGACACCGGCCAGTTGGGCAGGGACCGTGTACCGGTTGTCGTCAAGACTGACCCTGTACTGGACAGACGCCCGTACCTGACTGGTCTGACCGATATCATAAGATGAGACCGGCAACCCTCGAAGATAGGGTTTTTCATCTTCAAACATATCTATAGGGCGCTTGCCGGTTTCTTTATGCATCCTGACATTGGCCACCGTATCCAGCCATTGCTTCGCCAGCGGTTCCAATACGCTGAAATCGGGTATATTCAGGCCGCTCAATAGATTCTTTTTGACATACCCTACCGCGTTTTCCACCCGGCCTTTTTCGTTTCCTTTTCCCACGTTGCAGGCCACGATTTGAAAGCCATAATGACTGGCAAAATCAAGATACCCCGGGTTGAACACCGGGCCGGTTCCTACGGTTCTTTTCAGCACAGCGGATTTGAGATTGTCCACCATGATTTTTGCGGGAACCGAACCAAAAAAGCGAAACGCATTCTGATGACAACCCAAAAAATGTTCCATGGTCTGGGATAAGGTAAATTCAATATACATCAACCGGCAGTAACACAGCACCATGACAAAAAAACTCAACCTTCGAAAGGTGGATCCTACACGGACCGAACCATACGATCCCCAATCCACCTGGGCGCATTCACCCGGTGCAAATACCAGTTTCAAAAAGGGCTTTACTTTGGGTGGCCGGATTTTCCTGACATAATCTTCAACAATGGTGATACCGCCTTCAAACCCGCCTTCCCTGATACGTTGAAAAATCTGCCTTGCGCTGTATGGATGGGTTTCCAGCAGCCTGATAATCTGGTCTTTGAACGGATCCAGCTTGCTTTTTTTGAAGGCTGTTTTTCTGGGACGATACTTTGTTTCATTGGCCCAAAAGGCTACGGTCCGTTGATCCAGGCCAAGCTTGGCTGCGATCTGGGTGTATCGCAACTGATCCTGGGTGTAATAATTTCTGATCTTCAGATAAGTCTCATAATCAATCATCGGCCACCTCCTGTCACACTGGCAAATACGTCTGCCAGGCTCATCAACTGCCCCGAACCCCGTGGGGCGATCCGGGGCTCCAGGCTGAGGACCTGGTATATCGGCTCCTGCCAGGCAATCAGGTTGCTTTTTATCAAACCGGATCGAGCCTGGCTCAGGGTCTTCATATCCATGTTCAACAGCTTAATGATGGATTTATCCGCGTAATAGCTCAGCCCTCGGGCATCCGCGACACAGACCAGGAACAGATATAAGGCCAATTGTTCATGGCTGCATGACTCAATGTACCGCTGCCGGACCAGCTGATGATCAATCCAGCTGAAACTTTTGGGGATTTTACGGATTCTGTTTTTCAAAACCGGTTCTTTTACAATCATGTTTATCTCCTTTGTTTTGGGGTTGGGACAATAGAACTTCCTGTCCGAATTGTTCCATACGAAGGAGGGTTTTGGCTATGTCATCTTGTAACGTTGAACCAATAAAGCTGGATATTAAACCTATTATTACAGTAGGTTGTGAAGCTAAGTGATCTTGTAACGCATAAGATGACTGTGCGGAAATATCCTCTTTATTTTTAATAGGTTGCAAAGGCAAGTGATCTTGTAACGCTATCGAAGATTTTTTGCGCCGACTATAACCCGGGTTCTTTTTACGCCATCTTTGAACCCGCTCCACATTATCAGGACCAGAAAAATATCCCTGGTTCTCGGGCTTGTTTAACCATTTTTTCTGACTGGCCGCCTTGCTGGCTTTTCGACACTCAGGCTTTCGGCAATATTCTTGTTTGTTGACATTTCTAGGATCGGGGGAGAACAATTCATTGCAATGACGGCATTTTCTCTGTTCAGTTTCTCTCATTCACAACCAACCTCCACATATCATTGTCCAAAATGTGGATATGGTTATGCCTGAAAAAAATTGTCAGGGGAACAGGAAGAAAATGAAGAAAATATGTTTAAAAAATTGAGATCAGGAAGAAAATAAAAAGGAAGAAGATACATCTTCAAACCAGGAAGAATATGGCACTTTCAGGTCGCCCCTCACACTTGTATAATTCGTCTATCATTTGCTGTTCATTATTTTTTGCATTAGTCTGCTTGACCGTTGAAAAATGCCAGGTAATCCTTCGATAGCCTCCCTTTTCCATCGTGTAAGGAATGTTCGATGTGCTTGATACTTTGATGCTATTTCAGCAACCTTATCATGTTCTCGTATCATTTCAATGGCAACTTTGGCTTTAAAATCATTGCTATAATTTTTTCTCATGGACCTCCGTTCCCTGTGTTAACTAAACGGCTAAAGCCTGCCCAGTAACAATAAAAATTGGGATTTAGCACTTCTGCTGTAGCTTAGCAACTGGTTCGAATTATGGGGTCCATTATACTTATCCATGGATTATCAAAATTTACTCTCACTCTTCCTGAAAAGCTATATCGAAAGGCCATCCTTCACCTCTCCTATAGTTGCGAACAAACATCGTTTGTTCTCGTGGCGCAATTATCATTGCGCATTTACGCAAGAATGTCCGCAATACCCTCTTTACGACCTACACCGAACCTTAAATTTCTGTACAAAATTCACCTGCGCCAAAAGCAAACTCAAAAATCAACCACATGAAATGAGTATTGTTCGTGTAAATAAAAATTGAATATTTTTAATATATATATATTCCTAATAATAACAATCACATAGGACGCCAAAATAAATCTTTCTACTGAATTAATGAAAGCTTTTTTGTTATAAGACGTTCAACGCTCACGGATACTAAAAGTTCATTGATATAGTACCTCTTGAAAGAAGACGAGTAGGATTTTTTGATCAATGTATTTAGAAAAATCAATGATTATCTGGAACTTTAAAAAGATGAGCAATACACATTGTTGGCATTTAACAGTAACCATAGGTGTCTTTGTTATGGTGGATCCCCTTAACAAGGTTATCTAATTATAAAGGAGAGACTAAAGATACTATAGCGGTTGCCAACTATTAAAAAAAATTATTTATAGAAAATCGACGCCAACTTTATTGGTGTTATTAATGTAAACTACAAACGTTGCTGCTATCTTGAGTGGCAGCAACGTAAAGGTGGAAGAGAGGTGGATCAAATGAAAATTATAGTTATCAAAGAAAAACAAAACGCTGACATTCTTATCGCTGGAGGTTGCAATCAAAGAACACAACGCTGTGCATCGGCATAAGGAATTCATTAATTAAACTACAAACGTTGCTGCTATCTTGAGTGGCAGCAACGTAAAGGTGGAAGAGAGGTGGATCAAATGAAAATTATAGTTATCAAAGGAAAACAAAACGCTGACATTCTTATCGCTGGAGGTTGCAATCAAAGAACACAACGCTGTGCATCGGCATAAGGAATTCATTAATTAAACTACAAACGTTGCTGCTATCTTGAAAATATAAAGGTGAGAAATGAAGATTTCAAAATATGTATATATTGCAAATGACCGTGACAAAACATTTATATATAATACCTTAAATAAATCAATTTTAGAGATTGAGGGAAGCATTTCTTTAAAAGAATTATCGAATATTAATATGGACAATGGTTTTAACAAGGTATTAGTGGAATACGAGATATTGGTAGATGACGATTTAAATGAGTTCCAGAAGGCTATTGAACGTTTTAAAACGTGTTCGAAATCCAAAGGAAAATTGAGTATAACTCTGACAACGACGACGAGATGTAATTGCGATTGTTTTTATTGTTACCAAAAAGGCAGCATAAACCAAGAAGGGGATTTTAAATATTTTTCAGAATTTGATCATTTTCTCAAAACATATCAGGAAAAATATGCCGACCATACTCTGGAAATATCCTTTCATGGTGGTGAACCATTGTTGTGTTGGAATTGGTTTAAAAAAATATTTAATATAGCCAAAAAGTATTTTTCAGAGGTCTATACAACTATAGTAACCAACGGAACCCTTATGAATAAAGAAATTGCAGATTTGCTTAAATCGATTAATTTAAAAAAGGCTTTAATAACTATAGATGGGCCTCAGAAAATCCATGATCAAAGACGTCCTTTCAAATTTCAAAATGGATGTTCACCTTATGATAAAATAAAAAATGGGTTAAAGGTCTTGCTAGAGGCTGGGATTAAAGTTGGAATTTCAATTAATTGTGACCAAAATAACATTAATTATCTTCCTGAATGGTATCATCATGAGATAGCGCCAATATTAGAAAAATATCCTCAAACATCATTTTATATTTCAAGAGTAACATCGGGTAAAAATAATCCTTTAAAAAACATTATTCCAACGGAAGTTTTTACAAAGAAAAGAGACTCGTTTCTAAAATCCATTGGTCATCAATTCCATAACAGCGTAGCCTTTTTAGATGATCTGCAAGACCATTTGTGCTCTTTAAAGACAGATCATGAGTTAATTTTTGATGTGACTGGCTATATCTATAAATGCATCAGCCTGGTTGGTAATGTCAAATATTCAATAGGGCATATTTCTGACCCTGATGTAGTTAAAAAAAATCATTTGTATTTTGAAAATTTTTTGAACGAATCATGTAAAATCTGCAAATATTTCCCAATTTGTTATGGAGGATGCTTACTTGAAAGAATAAATGGAGACTCATCTAAAGGCTGCAGAAAAAAGAGTCTTGAACAAAATTTAAAATCTAAAATTCAAATGTATGCAAGAATGAGGGAAGAAGCAAATGATTCATGTGAATAATCTTAATAAATATTATGAGGTCAAACTCACGTCTCGCTTGTTTTGGAATGAGTTTTCGAAAATCCATGCCTTAAAAAATATATCGTTCGATTTAGAAGATGGGGAAAATCTTGGAATTCTTGGATTAAATGGCTCTGGAAAAACTACACTGATAAAAATTCTTGTAGGAATACTGATTCCTGATACTGGAAGCTTGGATATGAATGGGTTCGAACCTCGAAAAAGATCAAGGGAATATTTAAAGAATATTGGCTTGTTTATGGGGACAGGGAGAACTCAGCTTACATGGGATCTCCCCGCGATAGACTCACTTCGTCTTTCCCGATTTATTTATGAATATTCAGAATTCGAGTTTAATGAAAGAATCAATAAACTTAAAAAAGCCTTTTTCGTTGAGGAGGAGATAAATCAAAACATAAGAAATATGTCATTAGGGCAACGCATGAAAATGGAACTTATATATTCTATTCTCCATTTTCCAAAAATATTATTTTTGGATGAGCCTACATTGGGGCTAGATATTGTTACCCAGGACTCATTCAGAAAATATATTAAATGGTGCAATAAAGAGCTCGGCATGAATATATTAATAACAAGCCATAACTTAAAAGATATTGAATTAACATGCAAGCGTTCGATTCTTATGCATAATGGAGAATTGATATTTGATGGCGCGATCGAAAAAATAAAAAATATAGATAAATTTCGTTGTAAAATACAGGTAGTATTGAATGATGCAAATCAAGCCAAATTTCTTTCAGATAAATACATCATGAAATGCAATGATAGTACTGTTTCAGCCCTTAAATCAAAACAGGAAGCTAAATCAATAGTTGAATTTGCCATGTCCAATCTTAAGGTTCAAGACATAAAAATTGAGAATGAATCCCTTGAAGATATATTGATCAGACTCTACAAAGAATCTAACATATCTGTCAATTTTAACAACAAATGAAAAGTGAGTACAAATGTATTATTATATTTCATTGGCGAAAAAGACTTTGAAAGAAGGATATGCGTACAAACTTAATTTTATTTTTAGTTTTTTGGTTGAATTTATACCAATATTGGGTTATTTGTGCATAGTTCATTTTACTTATAAAAATAACTATAGTTTTGGACAATACTCATATGAACAAGCTCTTACATATTATATTTTAGTACGGTTTTTTTGGGATTTGTTTGCTCCTACCTCATGGTTTGATATATGCAACGATATTCGGAAAGGTAGCTTGAATTATCATTTATCTAAACCATATTCTTATTTTTTTCACAATTTTGTTGTTTATTACTCTCTCAAAGTGATCTACTATCTCTTTTCTACAGTTATTATCTGTGCCGTTGTATTAATGATGCATAAAAGCATGTATATCCCAATTAAACTAAGTACATATATACTATTTCTTACAAATATTGCTTTATCCTTGATATTGTCTTTTCAGATAATTTTTGTGATATCCATACTCAGTTTCTGGTTAATTGATAATTCTTTTATTGATAATCTTCTAGGAAGACTAATGCCATTGTTAATGGGAATGCTGCTGCCATTAGATATTTTTCCAAAGGTAATATCTCAATTATTCGAATTGCTGCCATTTCAGTATTTAATATTTTCCTCTGCAAGTATTTTTCTGGAAAAGCTTTCACTTTTTGAAGTTACAAAAGGTTTTTCCATTGAAATAGGATGGATATTAATATTGTTATTATTACAAAAGATATTATGGACAAAAGGTATTAAACGATATGAAGCAAATGGCTAAGAACTTTATATACTATTTAAATATTTGGAAATATAATATATTTCTTAATGTCAAAACACATTCAATCTATAATATTAATTTTATTTTGAATATTATAATCGATCTTTCTGGAATTATCACTTCTTTATTTTTTTACAAGATATTGTATCTTAATGTTTCAGAGGTCTTTAAAAGTTCCGGTTGGGAATTGCATAAAATATATATTCTTATTATAACGGTAAAAATTATTAACGATTTGTACGCTATATTTTTTTCAGATAATTTAAATAATTTTTGTAGAGGAGTATGGGATGGAACATTTGATTATGAACTTTCAAAACCATTAAATATTTTTTATTTAGTGGCTTTTCAAACAATAAATATCTGGTCACTAACAAATCTTGTTATTTCATTCGGCCTACTGATATTGGTTTGGCTTCAATATCAGTTATCTATAGCCTCGGTTGAATTGATTCTTTATTTTCTTTCTATAATCATAGCTGTTGGCGTGCGATTTTCATTTTCTTTTTTTATTATTCAGGTTGCTATTTATTTTAAAAGAATAGATGCATTTATGGCATTTTTTCACTCATTTTTTACACTATCGCAAGTTCCTGACATTGTATTTAAAGCTAAATGGGTTCGAATATTATTTACTTATTTTCTTCCGGTTTTTTTAATAGGAAACTTGCCTTTAAAGATTTTGTACTCACAACTTAATTGGTTGACAGTGTCAGAGTTGTTTTGCTTCACTATTTTTTTGTTTTTTATTTCGTATATGGCATTCAAAACAACTCTCAGAAGATATTCTAGTGTTGGATCTTGATTCCTTTGTTTCAAATATCAGTAAGTTCAAATATTGATATAGTGGTGCAGCAGATAAGACAGTGCCTCCGTTTTCCCGTGTTCGGACATAGATCTCCTCCGGTAATGCAGAGCTGCCAAAATCTCTCAGCTTAACCAGGTCATCAAGCCCAACAATTTTATATCACCGTGGGAAATCGGTGGTTCCAGAGAAGCAAGGTGTGCCACAGCATCTAAAACCTGTTCAAAAATATTGAGCAATCGATCATGAGGTATGGCAACGATTCCTTCAAAATCCAGTCAAATAAACACTGTTCAGGAAAAAAATGTTTTAAAAAATTAATACATTACGCTCTCCAAATTAATTTGGAGGCACCACCTCCAGTTGGAGTATAGAGTCAATTCCTGTAAAATCATGTAGAAAACAATTTCATCTATCAAAAACGTAGGTTTTTGATAGATGAAAAAGCCAATAAAAAAGGGTATCAAAATCCATGTCAAAAACAAAAAATCAAAATCCAAAAAGACGGATTAGTTATGAGAGTAACTTTATACCAACGGTTCGATCATTTTTGTGCAACTTATTCAATTTATTCATAGGAAAAAACTGACATCTAAAAAGATAGAGTTGTATTTCACTTAGATTACAGCACCTTATGAGATCAATCGAACCGAAGGTTTATATTTTTAACTTCCACAAAACCTTGAATGCCCCCTTCCTGAACCAAAAACTGAGAAAGGGGATTCTATCAGGTACGCAGCAGTATGTTTGAAAGAGGTATGGGAATTAATCTTCCAAATGGCCCTTGAAAATTCTTATAAGTTTCTAAAAACTACAACTGTTAACAGTGTTTATTTTGTTAGATTTTGAAGGAATCGTTGCCTTGGCTCACGAGGTACAAATTATAGATAAAAGTTCCCGAATAAAGCCCAACAATATTCTTGGGTATAGCTATTCTTATGATAATTCTGATGATTTTGGGTGATTTCCTGCTACTACTTTGATTATAAAGAATTGTCTTGAAATTTAAAATATAGGTAATTTAAAGCACTGTGTTGAAAGCCTACTGTTGCTTCTATATAAGCTAATAAACGGGCGTTCAAACGTATTTTTTTATCTTATTTTATAGATATTGTTTTTGACTGTGCTCAAAAACGTATAAATCATTTTCAAAGTAATAGCGGGAGAATACCTGATTTTGAGTGGGAGAACAAATGCAAAGAATTAAATATGGGGGCAGTGCTGTGAAAAGGTATCTTCGGGTGAAGTCCAAAATAGTTACATGGGACTGATGTTTACAGTAAATTCTTCGTTCACCCTAAGGCCCCTTTTGTCAGCAATGCCCCCATATCTTCCCTCGCCTTAGGGCATAAGTCAAAATAAGTTGTACGTCTGTAACGTCCGACTCACTGAAATATTATGGATTACAATCCAGATTTGTACAGTTTATTTTAACTTAGTAACTTACAAAACCGGAAGAGGCAATGAATTTAGAGATAGTTTTTGTTGACACCACAGCGACACTTCACATTTTGTATTAAAAGCCGTGTATTTAAAGAGTGTTATGTAAAACAATAGGCTTCAGCATAAGGGCTCCCATTTCCAGTATCCGGTAATCTTTATGAAAGAAATAGATAATTTTATTATGTATAACTCTTTTTTTTGATACAAAATACTATTTATTTCACGAAGAATATCTTAAATAGCGGTTACAGCGGAAATGTCGTTGTAGTTTTAAAGATGATGTTATGTTTGTAGAATATTACGGACATTGAAATAAGTTAACAAAATGACCATTATGGATTATAAGGATTCAATATCCCAAATGAAATTTACATTTTTGTTTAAGAAGCTTGGATTGTTTTTAATCTGTTTTTTTTTGGCAAACTCAATATGTGCTGAAAAATTAGTCAATTCATCATTCACAATCTCATTATCGTCAAATCAATTTTTGACAATCACCAATTACAGGAATTATGAGCTTTCCATTTCAATTTCTGAAAATGGCAAAACACATCAACTGATCAGTGTGGATAAAGCCATAATGTCACAATCATCTGTAAAAGCCATAAAGCTGTGTCACGATTTTGAAGAAGTCTATTTTATCCCGGCATCGGATCAAAGTTCAACCTATGGAGCCACAACCGGAATCATTGCGTGGCAGGATGACAATTTTTCATGGTGGTTGACAGTGCTGCCATTTTCAGTTGCAGATGTGGAAGATTCCGACAATGATGGAATATATGAGCTCGTTGATCGATACGCCGAAGGATCTGAAAAGTTTAAACCGGTCAAAAAAAGTTATCAATTTAAAAAAGGAATTATCTGCCCTAAGTAAATTTTATAACCAATATAAAATAAAGCAAAGCATTATTCGGGACAACTTACACAATGATACGCATCTGCCAGATTGAATCTAACCCCGTACACACCATCCTCTACGAGTACCCAGAAAGAGGAGGTGAAGTCGCATCAGCCAGTTTTCCGATCTTCCGAGCTAAAGGAGTTGGAATCCCATCTGCATTGGGAGCTCTGATCGTAATGTCGGACTTACAGGGTCGTGAACCAGGATGGAGCAAACCTGCAGTGGAACGCCGGCTTTTGGGCGAAATCGTTGCGGAGGAACTTCAGATTCTCAGCGAACTAGAAGAGATCCCTTTCCCACCACGGAGTATAGGAGTGCTTCTAGCCGGAGACCTGTACGTGGCCCAAGATCTTGGCAGACGTGGCGGAAAGGGTTATGTTCGCAGTGTATGGCAGTGCTTTCGGGATAGCTTCCGATGGGTTACGGGGGTCCCGGGAAATCACGATCGATTTGGAGAGGCAGGGATTCCCACCAATAAATTTCTCTCAGAACCGCACATTCACTACCTATACTCCGGTATTATCGAACTGGACGGAGTCCGTATTGGCGGAATTGGTGGTGTAGTCGGAAAAGCGTCCAAGCCTTTCAGGCGGGAGGAACATAGCTTCCTTGAAGCCATCAAGTCCGTGGCTGACCAAAAGCCGGACGTCATCATCCTTCACGAGGGGCCTTCCGGCCAGGCGCCAGATAGAAAAGGGAACGCCGCAGTCAGAAACCTTCTTGAACGCCTTCCCCCAACGTTGGTGGTGTGCGGGCACTGTCATTGGAACGGATATGAACATGAGGAATTGCCGAATGGCACGCAGGTTCTCAACGCTGAAGCACGTGCCTACATCATCGAAAATGAATAATCGAATATTTGAGATTTTTTCCCTGAATCTGGGCATCACACTTTCCTGCATTTTTTTTTGGAGGCATTTTTTCATGTTTTTCGCACTCATTGTGATATTCTATCAGAGATCTCACCAGATGGTAAATTACACCAAAAGCCTTGCTATTACAGCATCTTGACGGATTTTTGTCTTTTTTGACGGTTTTCCAATTACAAGCGTTACAAAGGCTGTAACGAACCCGTGACACCTGTTGCACATACGGACAGGGTTGCTCTTTGTGACATCATTTGACAAAGTGGTCATGGGCTTATTATAAAGAACAAATCACACATCAAACAAAGGAAATTTGCAATGCTTTCTTTTGAAATCGCAGGGGTAGTACTCTCAATGTTTGGAGGTATACTTCTCATTATTGATATCTTGAAAAATCGAACTTTATCACATTGGGAGAATTGGCAACCGAATGAAGGAGCTCTGTTTAAGAAAGAAATGCTTGAATCATTGTTAAAACGCACAAGAGAAAATCCTTGCTCGTCATATACAAAAGGACATATTGAACAATTAGAATCCGATATTGCAAAAGTAGAGCTTGAGATAAGATTTCACAACAGATTCAACAATCGCCCCGAGCCCTTGGGAATTATTTATTTGAGTGCAATGGGTGGAGGATTGGTCATGTTTATTGCTGCATTTTTCTTCAACGAATAAACCTAATTACTTCAACATTAATCGATTTTTTTATTTACCAAAACAAGTGTGCATCTGAAATCTGTTTTTAATATTTGGCTTCCATTAAATGACAAAAATATATCACGATTTTCCCCTCCATAACGAAATAGAATTTCAAACATCTGCATATTTATATCTAAATCAACTTTCACTCGATAATCAAATGTTTCTATTAAAAAATATGTGTTTGATTTATGAATATAAGATCTATTTTTCAGAAGTAGTTCATTAAATAATTTGATACGATTTCGCATTGAATTTTCAACGATGAAAGCAGAACCAAAGCAATTGCTCAGATTATCCCGCATATCATCAAAATCGAAACCACCGAGCATAGGGAATAAGAATGGTTGGCTAAAATCTTTAATTAGAGAAACAGTAATAGGCAAAATGTCATTCATATCAATCTCTAGAAAAAATTCAATTGCCTTTGGTTTTCTATTTATTTTTGGTTCAGAAATTGCGGGCACTATTGTTATGAGCAATTGATCTTCATTGCACAAAGTATCCACAATAAGATCTCTCACATATGAGAATTCTTTATTCTCATATGCCCCCACCAAAAAAATTAAGTTACTTTTTGAAATTACTGGCATGAATCCTTTTCTATCAGGGGCAAATTGTACTGTATCGAAGACTACATACTCTTTTTGCTTTTGAAAATCACTTATATCCTCCGGAAGACTGTATAAGGTCTCTTTAGATTTCAAAAGATTACAAAAAAATGAACCTAATGTTCCTACCCCCACAACACAAATGCGGAAAGGTGGTAATTCAACTATTTTCATTAACGATTGAGATCCTATAATTACAATTTGTTATCCAATTCAATGATTCTCAGCACCTTTTTGCCTTGCCTTTATTGGCATATATCTATAGTTGTGCATCATTGGCCTATTTTTTATCTCCGTGAAGTACCCCTGTGGTTCTTAGCTTTTACGCACTTCTTAGTACCAAGGAAATGTAGTTGATCGGTGCCCATGAGATTTTTTCTGGGAACTCCCTGCCTACGCACGCCGGTTCATAGGAATGACGGGGGCCTGACAGTTATTGAAACATATTTCATTAGGCTTTGTGATCTACTTTTTTTAAAAAATCAAGATTAAGAGGGTAATTTTGGAGGAATAGTCTGATATAGCCTCCTTCCTGAAAAGCTGTTATATCGAAAAATTACAGATGCTAATTGATACAAAAATTTATTTTATCCACCAACTTTCTATCTTTTGAGTATTTTTCCCACCGTGCCACTATTCCACTTGTCCAGCCCTGTCCGGGTCTTGAGATTCATTTGAGTGAGCTCTTCTGCTATCCTCTTATGGGATAATCCCTTCTTTTGGAGCGCAAATATCAGATTTTTTGTGTACTCTTTATAGTTGTCATCCTCCCAGGAAGGAATTTCAGTAGTACCGGTCTTTAATTGAGAAATCTCACCGGCGGTTTCTTGATCCTTGGGTGTAATTGCACATTGGGACGAGATCCGTCATAGGCTTAGATCGACCTAACTTTTTTTATATTAATTTACCCCATGCTTTTTCATCCACCTGTAAAGGTTTGGAAGCGATGTCTTATATCTCTTGGCGATAAATGTTTTTGTGTTTCCGTTCTTCAACAAAGCCTCTAAGCCAAACATAGTAATCATAGTTTTGGTTTGGATGTCCTGCTTGCCATTTATTTTTATGGACTCCTTTACCGCAACAAAGCGGCTCTTCTTCTTAATGAGAGTATCAACAATTTGTATGATCTGCCCGACACTCCTATCCAACCTGGAAAGTTCACTGACCAATAGTAAGTCTCCACTCTCTAAATTTTCCAACATTTCATCAATTTTTCTGGCTTGAGTGGATTTGCGGGAGGAAACCTCAGCTTAATATGGTTGAATTAGGAGCGGACACGCCTTTTGAATAAAATATCATTGTCCTGTTTTGGATGCCGTTTCCGGTGGTCATCCTCACCCATCCAAATGTCCATGGGGATCTCATCAGGGAACGCTTTACATTTTCTCTTTGCTTGGAGATGAATGCAGAAAGTACAGATGTCGCTGAATTCGGGTATATCATGACCGATGTCGATTGTAATTATATCAATGCTGCACCTTTTGAATATTTGCAACCGGCAAAGATGGGCGTAATTGCAAATTTAGGGAAAATCCGTCATAGGACTTTATCAAATGTAATTGCCATCTATTTATCCGAAAAAATCATCTCCATATCTGCCGTTGTTATGTTCAGGTACTTAATGGTCATACTTTCCGAGCTATGATTAAATCTCTCTTTAAGCAGGGTAACCACATTTGAATTGTCGGAGTTTTCAAATTCCAGCCGTCCAAAGGTTTTTCTAAGTGATCTCACACCATAGTCAGACAGATTTTTAACCCTTGCATAGTGACACCACTCCTTTATAAGTCTTCCGAACTGCTGGAGCGTAATAGGATTGCTGCCACTCCTGAAGGGTGTTGAAACCCATGGTGAATTGTAATAAGCGCATGTATCCTTTGTTGTTTAAAACCCTTTTTTCGTAAATTGATAAGGCAAAAATTCCTTGTTGTTGCCAAGTTTTAAGTTATAACCGTTTTAAACTCATTTTTGAGTGGTTTGTTGTTTGTACTGGCAAAACAAAGAGGCAGCTATATCGTCAATTCAACAAAAATACCATTAAGTTTTCTAAATGTATCTTAAGACGCTTTATCAAATATATTTAGTTGTTTATCATCCTTTTTTTTATTTTTGCGTCTTGTGCCGGCCATTTCGATTAACAAGGTAGCAATCGTAGTAAAAATGGAACGTGCAACGACGCCATGTTGGCTTCTTACCCTTGTTTGTTCCAGACCTTCTCTTTTTTTCATTAAATTAAAAGGACGTTCACAATTCTTGCGTATTGCTATTATCTTTTCAGCCTGCTTAGTTAAGACAGGCATCGGTTGGAAATAACCTCTGTCAAAAGGTATTATTCTGCGTTTTAAACAAGCTGAATCATGGGGGCATTCGCCGGGCTGTGTACTACAACCATACTCATGCCCTTCTGGTGTACAACAAATATAATTCATTGGATGTTCACAGTAATCATTACAGGTGACCCTGACTGGAAAATTAACGACATTGTCCGGGAGAGCAGTATTTTCCAATGGCGGGGCAATGACATATGTACCTGTCTCATTAAATAGTGACCCGTCTGTGTCGTGATATGCCTGATCTGCTGTAATGAGCTTGACATCAATACCCATGGCCTGAGCCAGTTGAATCAGAGGCTTTAAAAATAGACTATCATGATGATTTGCAGCCCCAATGAGAGATACAAGGGGAAAACTATGTCCTGTTGATGGATTGATTGCTGTTAAAGTATGCATACGATAGCCAATCACATATGGAGATTTATCCCTTTTATTTCGGCGTTTTCCACAGTCACAGTCAATATCGGAATATATACGTATTTTCTTGCCTTTGACTTCAATTGTACACAAGGGATAGTTGAACTCCATCGGAAGTTCTGTCGAATCTATCCCATGCACTATCCAATCATCCAGACAATTGGATTCATAAAGATGATGGAGAATATATAGAAGAATATTAACGAGTTTCGGAAATGGCAAACCTTGTCTGAAATGACAAAGTTCTGTGTGATCCGGTATTTTTTTAGTATTTAACGGCAATCCAGCAAATCGTCTGTTCTGTTTTCTTTCTCTGCCAAAATACTCTTCAGTGCAATATTTTCGGTAGCTGATTTCAGGGTATTTTATCACCTTGAGAAGTTCCATCCTGAACAATTGATAAAGTCGGGTATCCCTTTGGTCAGGGCTGTAGCCCTCAGTGGCAAGAAGACTGTCAATGATTTCGTTATCCAGGAGTTCATCAATGAATATCAACTCCTTATCCGTTATCTCTTTAGGAGTTTGCATCTTCGATTCCAGAGGAAAAAGGTTACCGCTGTAAAAATTATTAATGTAATCAGCCATACCCTTTAAAGTTAGGATACCCTTAGAAGGCATCTGATCTTCAATTCCAAGAAGTTCTTCAATAGGGGATTCCACCGGTTGGGAGAAATCATAGTTGTCAATTTCAGTTTTCATTATTTCTCTAACCAGTGCCTTCTTCTGCTTCTTGTTAATTTTTTTCCAACCAGGAAAGTTGGTTTTCAATTGCTTTCTAATTGAGCGTCTGATATTTTTTCTCTGCATGAGGCCTCTCTTTTTGGTTTTTTATATAAAAATGTTTTGAAAGTATAAATATAAACCAAAATAGAGGTCTTTTCAAGCTATAAATGCTTGAATACATTAATTTTATTGTATCTTTTTTAAGGTCAATTTCAACACCCTTTCCTGGAGGGAAACAGGTAGCCATCACTTCCGTACATATTCTGGAATTCCAGATATAAATGAAGGGCCTGGTGTGTGTTTCTGTTCATGAAGATAAAATTTTGCTTTCCTGTTTTACCTTCTTTAAAGAAGAATTTTTCACCAATCTTTAAATCCTCCACATCTTTAACACGGAGTTTAAGAAGGTCTGTTGATCTTATACCCTGGTTGACTGCCATGGTAAAGAGACAATAATTCCTTTTATTCTTCTTTTTAATCAATTCTGCCTTGATTCTTTTCACTTCCAGGGCGGTGAAGGGTTTTACGTACTTTCCGGTGGCATTATTTTTTTTATCCATAGAATAGCCTTTATTTAATATTCAATAACAATTGATATTATATTATTATTGAATATTAAATTTCAAGGGCTTTTTATTTCAGTGAAAGTGCAATCCTTTAACTGCCTTAAAATACAGGTGGATTCAAAAGTGGTTTGTGTGAACGTTCAATCATGTCTATGATTGAACGTTGGGATAAGCCCGTGTTCGACAGTGGTAGGTATACGGAATGTGAAGATGCCTGTCATTAAAGGAATACAGCTATCCTAAAAAATGGCGTAGTGCCCACAAGATTAGAAGGATTCAGGGGGTTCCAGGGAAGGATTTCATTCTCTTTGGTGTAAGCATTCGGTAAACCACGTCTATCATACAATATATTGGTGTACAACTCGTTTTTGTTACATATAAACACAATATCTTGTGATTTTATACGGGGTTTACCGAATATTTACTCTTTGGTATGACTATCTTTAATTTTTTCAGTATATTGCGTTGTTTTTGAGTTGGTTCGGTGTACTGTAGTATATGTCCATCTTTATGTGAAAATTTTCCCAAATGGAATCGTTCCAGCTCGGTGCGGATAGTTGGCCAGGTCAGGTCAGTCTCAAATTCCGCAACCCTGACCAGTAGAAGAGCAAGCCAGCACAGCATGACGTGGGATCGGATGCGCTCAGATTTGGTGTGGTACACTGGTCTGAGAGACAGGGTGGATTTGAGGGTTCGGAAAGCCCGCTCAACTTCCATGAGCTGCTTGTACCCCAAAGAGATGTCTTCTGCAGACAGACTGGTATCATTGGTACTTAGCAGGTATTTACCATCCACTTTCTCTGCCTGCTTGACCTTGGCTTTATCCACCTTCAGCTTACCAGATTTAAGCTCCTTGAGATATCTGCCCATGGATCTGTGGGAGAGGAGCGCATATTTGGTTTTGAGGTGTGTTTTGCCGGATTGCTTTTCCAGTTTTTCGAGCTCCACTTTGATCCGTTCTAGATTTGTTTGACGGATCTGGCGGTCATGTTCAGCCTGTTCCGGGTTATAGGCAATGACAGACCTGCGTTTGCCAGTGCCTTCTCCAACGAAGACCTCTTTGATATGGAGGTTGTCCCTGACGACTTTAAACCGGCCACCGCGATTCAGGGCCTCTTCATTCATGTGGATGCCCCTGAGTTTTTCACCAAGGATATATTGCCCGCCGGCCCTTTGCAGATTGCGCCGGTTCTCTTCACTTGTCATTCCACGGTCCATGGCCCATATGACATTGCCAAGGTGCCAATCATTCAGATCTTTCGATACCTTCCCGGGTGACGGCCAACCCAATGGTGACCTGGGGCAGATCATCTCTTTTATGTTTGGATTTGCCATAGGCCAGAAGATCTGAATCACCAGGGTCATCCATTTCAAAATAGGTGTTGGTGGTGTCGAAAAATATAAGATCCACGGTAAGGTTCATCAGGTGGGCATTAGCCCTGAATACTTTTTCCTGAATGGCAGCTTCATGTTCCAGTAAAAAATCCATACTCCGGTAAAGATGCTGAACCTGAATAGGCTGCTGAATCTCCAAGTGTACATCATGGGCCGCCCATTCTTCCACTGCCAGTTTGGAGGATGGGTTCAGTGCCCGGTTAGCTACCATGGCAAAAATGGCATTCTCCACAGGGGTGGTGAACTCTCTATCCTTCAGGGCTTCGGATAGACACTTGCCAATGCCGATACGCTCCCACAAGCCCTTAAGCAGCAAGGCACCGCCGGCCGGTTTGCTGGAGATAAATTTAATGCCTGTGCCATGGGCTTCCAGCTCCTGGGCATCTTCAGGGCTGATGAAACGACTGAGGCTGGCTATAAGACGCTTGAGAGCCTCCACGTCTAACTGATCTCGCCGTCCGAAGGAGTAGATCACCTCGGCCCGGGTATAACCCTTTTCAGGGTGCCGGGTATTGTGGGCTAACTGGATATACTCAACCTCAGACCCGTCTTTGTTCTTTCGTTTTATTCTACGTACATACATGCCCATCTAAAAAGCATGTATTCCAATATATGTAAAGTATAAAATTTAAATTCGTGTGCCCACAGATTTTGAGAACCAAAACCACATTTTTACTGAATTTATTGGATATTTTAACAAAAATCTGGCAAAATGAACCCATAGCTGTCGAACACAGGCTTAATCTCTGTTCGCTCTCCTTCAAGCTCTGTTCAATCATTTTACGCTCTGTTTCATCTCTAAAAACCGAAACTACCTCTCCAGTGGATATTTTAAAAATGGAATGGTTAATCCATGCTGATATTTCTTTTTTACAAAGGTCTTTTACAGCATACCTTTCTGAAACTCCCGTTAAATGAACTCTTTTAACAGCATTGATCAATCCGGCTTTGTCTGGATTGGGAAAAACATTCCGCAAATTTTTCCCTATGACATTTTCAGGAATAACATTTTCAATTTTGCATGCGGCTTTATTAAACTCCGTAATTATAAAATCATCCTGATCCGCATCAGGTTCAAACACCGCAATGCCGCTGATCATATTTTCAAGAATCAGTCTGTATTTTTCATGATTCATAAGTTTCATACCCTTTGTAAGACCTTTGTGGTTACCCTGTCCATTGGGCAACCACAGGGGGCTGCCCCTACATCACGCGAGAACATTTCTGAAGACGACAAAATAGAATTAAGGCGGGGTTTAAAGCCTCCGGGTCAGCTCTCCTGAAATTCAGGTCCAGGTCTGTATTTTTTCCTAATAAAGCAGGGGCAAACCCATGTGTCTGCCCCCAAGAGGACAGGCACCGAGATAGCCCCTGAACTTTCCTATGAAAACAATTCCTACGAAAAAATTTCAATAACATTACAGATTAAATGCCCCCGGTTTTCCTTAAAAGCATCCGCTCTTCAGCTTTTCGTATCCTTTCTTCCTGTTCATCCTTTCTTTTCTGGGCATTTCTGACCTTGACTCTTATCTCATCAAAATCAGCCGGCTTCATAAGATAATCAAATGCGCCAAGCTTCATGCCTTTTACAGCGGTGTCGGCAGTTCCATGGCCTGTGAGCAGAATCACCTCCACTAAGGGATGTTTTTTCCGAATCTCCTTTAGAGTGTCAATACCGTCCATGCCCGGCATCTTGATATCTAAGATAACAACATCAATGGGTTGTTTTTCCAGAATATTGAGAGCGTCTTGACCGCTGTAAGCAAAGGAAACCTTTTCTCCTTCGGTTTGAAGCCTCATGGAAAACATTTCAACAAAATCCTTTTCATCATCAACAATAAGGACTTTTACAGGTATTTTTATCATTGTATTTAATCTCCTGTTGTAAATTATTTGTTAGAAACCAATTTTCATCAAAATTTTTAATTTTATGTCCACCAGGGCCTGGCCCCTATTTCAAAGACCTGGGCAGCCTGAGGATCATTGTTGTTCCATTTCCCACGCGGCTTTTTACCTCAATGAATCCGTTTAGATTATCAAGCAGCTTGTGTACAACGTACAGCCCGAGGCCGCTCCCCTCGTTAGTCTTTGAAGTTGTGAAAAAAGGATCAAATATCTTGCTGATATTTTCCCCTGGAATCCCGATGCCGTTATCTTCGATGGACACGCTTACCCCGTCAGCATCTTCCTCTATATTAAGGGAGATTTTGCCGTTCATGTCCACTGCATGGGCCGCATTGGTCAAAAGGTTGATAAAAATCTGCCTTATCTGATAGGGATCGCTCCAGATCATATATTTTAAAGATCGCGCGTCTCCGTTTCTTGCTGCTCCATTGATATTATCGGCCTTCCGTGTATCTGGATCAGCGGCTGTTTTGCTGAAGGCGTCGGTAAACATACCTCCCTGCCGGATGACCTCAATATTTTTGCTTTCCAGTTCTTTTTTCACCAGATCAAGTGTTTCATTGAGCAAGGCTCTCACATCGGTTTCCGTAAATTCTGAGGGCTGCTCCTTTACATGCCCCAGTAACTGATGGGTTATTTTCCGTGCCCTGACGACACTTTTTTCAATCTTTTCAATGCCCGTCAGCAATGCTTCCCTCCGGGGAATCTGCATCATATCACCTGAGAAGACCACGGCTTTCATGAATCCTGCGGCCTCATTGATGATGGCAAGGGGATTGTTGATCTCATGGGCAATGCCCGTGGACAGTTTTCCAAGGGAGATAAGACGCTCGGTGTCAATCATCTTTCTTTCTAATTTTGCCCGGTATGCAGCTTCTTCTTCCCGCTCCCTTTCCAGCCTGATTCTATCTGCGGCATGGATTATTTTATTGAAAAGATGATCGATTTCAACGGGCTTTGTTAAATAATCAAAGGCACCGGATTTGATACCCTCGATACCATCAGCTATGGCGGCATCCCCTGTTAAAAGGATCACCTCAATCTTTTGAAAAGTATTTTTTATGGCTTTCAGGGTTTCAATACCGTTCATTCCCGGCATTTTCACGTCAAGCACCACCACATCCATTGGCTCTTTTTCAAGGATATTCAGGCAGGTCTCACCATTTGCCGCCTGCAAGGTAATCAATCCTCTTTTTTCAAGGCGCCTTGCAATGGCCTGCCTGAATCCATCCTCATCATCCACCAACAGCAGCCTTATATCTTTAAAATAATCGTTTTTCATTTTTATTCCATGAGTATTTAAATGACAGCCATGCCCTGGTAGGCACAACAGAACATAAAAGAACTATGATTACAATAGATTATAAATTCTTTCATATAAATAAACTTTGACTATTGATTTGTACCTGTCAGGGCATGAATGTTCAGGGGAGCTTCCCTTATATTAATCCCACGATTCTCCACCAGGTAGAGGCGACAATAACGAGGATAAGCAGTAAAATCGGAGTGGCAACCAGCCCTACACGGGTCAAATCAGAGGCCTTGAAATACTTGTAACTGTATGCAATGGCATTGGGAGGACACCCGATAACCAGCAGCATGGCAAAGGAGGTCGCCATTCCAAGACATAGCGCCAGGATGGTGGGATCAACGCCTTCAAGCTGGGCCATGGGAATCACGATGGGCAGAATCAAGGCAGCAGCCGCCACATTGGCCATGGCATTTGTAACTAAGGCGCCAAAAACCCCGAGGCCGATGAAGAGCACCAGCCATCCCTTGCCCTGGATCAACGGGAAGAAAAGATGGGCAAAATAATCCGCAGCCCCGGAATATCCCATGGCAAGACCCAGGGAAATGCCGCCGCCAAAGATGAACAGAGCTGTTCCCCACTCCATGTTGTCGTTGATATCCCGCCATCTCAATACCTTGAACATGACAAGCGCGGCAACGCCCAGCATACCGGTAACAGAGTAATGTATACCATGCAGGCCCTTGGTAAGCCAGAGAGCAAAGGATAAAGCAATGATAATCAGGGTCTTTTTCTCAAGGGCGGTCATGGGTTCAATGGTTTCATCAAAATCAGGCAGCCGGTATTTTGGATCCGGCCGGTAAACCAGATAAACGATAAATACCGCGGCAGGAACGGTAACCAATGCCGCAGGCATGGCATACAGAATCCAGTCAAAAAAGGTGATTTCAATACCGGTGAACTCCTTTAGGAATGCCGCTGAAACCATACACCGGCCTCCGCCCACAAGGGTTCCCATTCCACCGCAGGAGCAGGCAAAGGGAAGGGAAAGCATCATGAATTTGGCTGTTTTGCTGTGGGGTTCTATACCCACGGCACGCATCATGGGCAGCATGGTGACGATGCCGACGGCACAGGCCGCGGCATCGTGCATGAAAGAGGATGCATATCCAAGGCCGATGGCAATGATAAAGGTAAAACGGGTTACACTGTTACCCGCCTTTTTAATTATGAAATGCCCAAGCCTTTTGGTCAATCCCACGCTGTCAAGGGCAATGGCAAAAATCAGGCAGCACATGATGAAAATAACCACCGGGTGCATATAGGGTGCCCACGCGTTCTTGACATCGGTGACCTGCATCAAAACCAGTGAAACTCCGATACAGATGGCCGTTATTTCAAGGGGTATCGGCTCAAGGACAAACAAAATAATCAAAACCGTAAGAATGGCCAAAAATCGTTTTGCCTTAGGGGATAAACCATCAACATAGTCCACATTCACCTTGTCAAGTTTAAGCTCCTTTGCCCTTATTAAAACAAATTCTCCTGAAGCCTGTTCTGTTCCCGGTGCTTTTGCAGTTATCACATAGGATCCGTCTTTTCCATTTTTTTCCTGATTCAAAGTAAAATCAGAACTCAGCTCCTGCATCAGCAGCCTGTCCTGGTCTCCTGAAATCTTAAACTGTGTTCCTTCAGGTCTTGGAAGCAGGAATACAATGATTCCAAGCAGAAATGCTACACAGAGTTTAAATCCATTGGTTTGGTAAAACATATATTTAATTCTCCTTTTTAATTCAAACTATTGGCATCCTTCATTTGCCGGTTTACGCTTTCCATATCAACAGCCTCTTTTTTGGTGATTTTATCCCAGAAAGTGTAAACTGCCTTTTATGTGATATGAAAGATGCCAAAATATTTTGAGGTGTTTATGGCAGTTAAGATTCATCAAGCTTTGATTCACATGCCTCATGGATTTTTTCCAGCAGTTCGCTGAGTTCACAGGGTTTTGTCAGGTAATCAAAGGCGCCGCACTGTATCCCTTCCATGGCAGCCTGCTGGGAACCATGGCCGGTCAAGATGATGACGGGAAGATCCGACTCCATCCTTTTCAGGATTTTAAGCACCTCTATTCCATCCATATCCTCCATTTTTAAATCCAGCACAGCCACATCAAAATCATGCTTGCGAAATGCTTTTATAGCTTCAGTACCGCTATATGTTTTAGTAACATGTACGCATCTTCTGGAAAGCCTGTTGGCAAGAACATTTACATATCCTTTTTCATCATCCACCAGAAGCAGCCGCACCTCTTTTTTGCTTGATGGTTGCCGGTCCATGATTCCTCCTTTGAAATTTTCAACCATCCTGAATCAGGATAATCGGCAATATAAGGATCAGGCCATCCGGTTGGTAATTTCCTTGATCCTGGCATCAACTATTTTTTCCTCATGTTTACGTTTTTTTGCTCCTGCTTCCTTGACCTTATCAATCAGGGCCTCAATATCACAGGGCTTCATAAGGTAATCAAAGGCACCCCGCTTCATACCCTCAATGGCGCTTTCAACGGTGGCATGACCCGTAAGCATTATAACCTCCACAAGGGGAAATACCTTTTTTATCTCCACAAGGGTTTCGATGCCGTCCATCCCGGGCATCTTGACATCTAAGATTACAACCTCAATTTCACTGTTTTGAGCCAGTTTGTCCAGCGCCTCCAGGCCGCTGAAAGCAGAATCCACCTTAAATTTTCTATGGGACAGGCGCCTGCTGATGCTCTCTACAAAGGCCTGTTCATCGTCAACAAGTAATAATTTAACGTCATTCATAACAAGTCTCCTTTTTAATTTATTTTTTATGCGCTTTTTCAAAGCATTGGCTGTTTTTATTTCCTGTAGAAGCCTTATCCTGGAATGGTATCCAGATACGGAACCTGGTTCCGACTCCCACCTGGCTCTGCACATCAATTTTTCCTCCCATTTTCTGAATAATGCCGTAACAGATGGAAAGTCCCAGGCCGGTGCCTTTTCCCACCTGTTTAGTTGTAAAAAAAGGATCAAATATCCTGGCAAGATTGCTCTCTGGAATACCCGGACCATTGTCTTGAAGGGTTACAACTATGTGTTCTGTTTCGATTTTACTTATTTTGGTGTCTATTTTTAATATACCCCCTGTCCTCTCCATGGCATCTATGGCATTGTTAATCAGATTAAGAATCACCTGCTGCAACTCCGAGGGGGATATCCTTATATAGGGAAGATCATCGCTCAAATTGGTCTCAATGGTTACATTGTTATATCTGGCCATCTGGGATGTCAGAGCAACCATTTCCCGGATGGAATCGTTAATCTGAACATCATTTAACGTGGAATCTGTTTTTCTTGCAAAACTTAAGAGCTTATGGGTAATCTCCTTACACCTTTTTCCCTGGGTATCGATCTGCTTAAGGGCGCGGGAATACTCTTTAAGGTTAATACATTTTCCTTCTTCCTCATCCTCTAAGAGATCGGCAATCCATCCGGCCTCTTCCACCATGATGGCAACAGGGTTGTTGATCTCATGGGCAATACCGGCGGCAAGTTCTCCAATGGTGGCAAGCTTACCGCTCTCCACCACCTGGCGGTTCATGACCTCGCTTTTCTTGTCTGCCTGGGATATTATTCCCACGATTTTCCTGGGCAGTGTAAAGGCAAGGGAAATAATGGCTATCACCCCTAAGAGAGAAATTACAATGGCAAGGAACTGGGTCTGCTGCAGGGCCCGGAAAGCATCTTCGGTATTCTGGCGAAATACCATTATCCAATCGATATTTCTCAGAAATGCCGTAGCATAGAGATATTGATGGCCAGAGGGATCCTCCTGCCTTATAAAAATGATTTTTTCCTTTTTAAAGGAAGGGGCTTCGTAATCAGAGGGCCAGGTACTTGAAGGGCCTGATAGTTTACCCTGGGCTGCAAGGGCGTTTGTCGGCAAAGGCTTGCCTTCATATTCCCTGCCGTTATTAAGGAGCGATGTTATTAAAGATGGTTTAATCAAGATATCCGTCTTTGTCTGAAGGGCACCTTCCCTGTTCACGATAAAGGCTATGCCTGTCTTGCCCATCTGAATATTTTCCACAAGGGAATTAAAGGCTCCGAAATTAATGGTGGCCCGTAAAATATATTTTTCTTGCTTGCCCTGAACCTGAACGGTAATAATGAAATGGGGATGCCCCCTTAAACCCGCAAACACATCGCTGATGAAATAGGCCTGGGATTTGGCTCTGATGAACCATTGGGCATTATCATACATGGCATTTTCAAGCTTAAAAGGGCCTGCATAGGCAAACTGCAATCCTTTGTCATCAATCATGCCAAGGTCTGTAAACACATTGCCGTAGTCTTTTTTCAACAATTTAAGATAATGTTCCAGTTCCATGGAATCAATTTTTCCGGTGTCAATGGTCTGAACCAGAAACTGAATGTTTTTAAGTTTTTCCATCAAAAACGCGTCTATGTTCTGGGCGTGTTTCTGAACCAGCTCTGAAATATGGGCTTCAACCTTTTCATGGTATGCCAGGTTAAACCTGGAAAGAAGAATGACGGTGGTCAGCACCATAGGCGTGAACGAGACAATAAGGATCAGAAATATCATCTTCCTGCTTAATGTCTGGTAAAATGCTTTCCGCTCTGTAGACAAAGTTTCCATCTTAGTATATTCCTTAACTCAAGAGTCGTAAGTTCTAACATCTGCTACCATTTATGGTGCTCATTCAGAGAACTTATGACTGACGAGTTCCTTAACATCACAGAGATATTGTTCTTAAAAATATCTCCTTTTTAAGAAAGGATGAATCATGGTTTCTATATAGAGGATACGAAACCAGGGCCGGGCAAAGTAAGGGGGAAAAATTAAAGAAACAATCCCCCGGCCTTTAAGAAGCATCCTTAGATTTTATCTTCATCATCATCTTTAAGAATCTCACGGGGGGTACGCATGAACTTGCGGGTCTGGGCCTGGCGGATCTTTTCTTCCACCATCTGCCGCCTGGCAAAGGCCATTTTGGCTTTTTCTATTATTTCATCAATATCGGCAGGTTTCATGAGATAATCACAGGCACCGGAATGCAGGCCGTCAACAGCCGAAGCCACGGTGGCATGACCGGTAAGCATAATAACTTCAACCATGGGATAGAGCCTCTTTATATGCCGCAGGGTTTCATTACCATCCATCCCCGGCATCTTTACATCAAGTATGACCACATGGACATCACTCTTCTGGAGTATCTCAAGGGCCTCTGAACCACTTTTCGCCGTTAGAACTTCAAACCCCTTTCTAATTATCAGCTTTTTTGTTGTCTCAAGATATCTTTCTTCATCATCCACCAGCATAAGTTTCATTTTCTTCATTTTTTTTATTCTCCTTAATTCATATTTTTTATTTGAAATCCGTAGGGGCAGAATCTATTTCTGCCCCGTTTCCATATTTGCCATGATCGGTATAAGTCCGGGTCAGGGCGGATATAGAATCCGCCCCTACATTCGTTATTTTCTGTGGATATCGGGTCATGGGGTTTTTATTTGTAGCTGATTTACCTTCAATAGCTGTCAATGAATTCGATCATGATGCGTGTTTTGAATCAGATTTTTATTTGAAACTGATTTACGTTTAATGCCTGTCGGGAACCGGCAGATTAATCGTAAAGGTAGTCCCCCTGCCCAATTGACTCTTCACATCCATAAATCCGCCGGCTTTTTGAATAATGCCGTAACAGACAGACAGTCCCAGGCCTGTCCCTTTACCCACAGGTTTTGTGGTGAAAAAGGGAGAAAAAATTTTTTTGAGATTCTCGGGGCTGATGCCTGCGCCGTTGTCTGTTATCTTGATTTCAAGCATTTTATCATCTGTCTTATGAGCTTCAATAAACAGAGTGCCTCCGAGGGATCCGTTTTTTTCTATGACAGCATCCATGGCATTGTTAAAAAGATTGAGCATCACCTGCTGAAATTGTGAAGAATCAGCGATAAAATCAGGAAGATCATCAGGAAGATTAACTTCAATCTTTATGCCGTGTACCTTTGCTTTTTTTTCCACCATGCTGATGATTTCAGGAATTATGATATGGGGAGACAGGGGCTGGACATCAATATCCTTTTTGCGGCCGAATTTTAAAATGGCCTGGGTAATGCTCGCGCATCTATCCACCTGCAGAGCCACCTGATCAAGGCTTGATTTTATATCTTTCATATCTTCCAAGGGAATGGAGATATCTGCTCCGGCATTTGATTTATCCGCGCTTTCCGTAAATAACATGGTGATAAGGGCATGCTCGCTTTTTATGATTTGAAGGGGATTGTTGATCTCATGGGCAAATCCTGCCGCCATTTCGCCGATTTCAGCAAGCTGGGCCGCCCGGATGAGCTGGTGTCCCAGATTTTCCTTTTCCAGGCTCAGATCATCGATTTGTTTCATGATGCGTTCAGTCATGTAAAAAGCCATCATGAAAATAATCGCTCCGCCCAGGATCATTATAATCAAGGTAATATAAAATGCAGAGTGCAGCGCCTCATAGGCATCCTTTTTTTCCTGACGTACCACAAGGGTCCAGTCGCCGTTTTTGAGATTGGTTACGGCATAGAGATATTTGTTTTGACCGGGTATTGCTTTTATAAAGGTAAGTATCTCTCCCTGGGATATTTCTTTAATATTAAAGCTGTCAAAATCAACATCTTTTTCCATGATTTTGATACCATCGGAACGTCTTTTTGTCTGAAATATTCTATTTTTATTGACGATATAGGCTTCCCCGGTTTTTCCGATGCGGACACTGGAAACAAGGGTGTTGAAATAACTTGTGTCAATGGTTGCCCTGAGTACCCAGGCTTCATTTTCCTTAATCAAATCAACTGCCTGGCCCTCCAGCATCCCTCTTTCTATGTCAGGGCTGCCCGCGATGTTCTGCCTCTGCCTTACGGCAATCACAAAATGGGGTACATTGCGGTAGCCAAGAAAAATATCACTTATATAGACGCCGGTCTTCATGACTTCCATGAACCAGGGCGCATCTTTATAGTTCTTTCCCCGCAGGCCGTAGGAGCCGGAATATTTCACATGAACACCCTGTTCATTAAAGAGCCCCAGATCTATAAAGGCGCTGGATCGCCTCTGGAGGCTTTGAAATACATTATTAAGGGTTGCTTCGTGATTTAATTCATCATATGTGTAGGTATTGGTCAGGAGTTCAAGATCTGATCTTCGTTCGAGCAGAAAGGATTGAATCATGCCCCGATGATCTTCAACCACCCGTTTTAATCCATTGATTGTTTTACTTTCAAGGGCAGTGGTGAAATAGTAAAAGCTCACACCAAGGGCCAGGATAAAAGGAATAAAGGGCACCACAATAATGTTTATCAAGATGGAGCGCTTGGCCAGATTCTCCTTTTCTTTGTGCAGCACCCTGGCTTTTTGAACCGAGTCTTTTTTATGATTAAAACCGTTTTTTTTCATATTTCCCACTCAAGCTTATCAAGTTCAATCTGAAGTTCATATTCTGCAGCACCCTGAACAAACTTCACATCAAAGCCAAGCTTCTTTCCCAGCTTGATCATCTGTCTGTTCTCAGCGATGGCAATTCCCCATACTGTTTTAAGCCCCTGTTTTCTTGCACATACAAGGCATCGCTTTAAAAGAGAAGCTCCTATGCCCTTTCCATGCCATTTATCTGCTACTGCAACGGCAAATTCTCCTTTCTTACCATCAGGCTCAAAAATTACCCTTGCAACCCCTGCCATCTTCTCTTCTCCTCCTTCATGGATCAGGGCGATGAGGGCAATCTCACGGTCGTAATCTATCTGGGTCATCCGGATCAGCATTGTGTGGGAAAGCTGTTTCATGGGCGTGAAAAACCGCATATAAACACTTCTTGGAGACAGTCCGTTAAAGTGGTCTATCAAAAGCGGGGCATCGCCCGGGCGAATGGGCCGGATAAAAATAGGTTCATCTTCAATGGTTCGATCCTCTGCCTCATACTGCCAGGGATAGGGGCTTATGATCAGGTGCATGGGAGGCTGGACAGTTGAGGGTTTTACCATGACCCTGGCATCCACGGAAAGGGCCCTGCCGTCTTTGACCATAACAGGATTAATGTCCATCTCCTGGATTTCCGGGAAATCCGATATCAGCCGGCCCAGCCGTATCAATGTCTCTTCGAGAAGTTCTACATCGATTTTCTCAATGTTACGGTATCCCTCCAGCACCTTTGATATTTTTGTCTCCTGGATGAGCCTCCGGGAAAGAAGCTGGTTTAAGGGAGGCAGTGCCGTTGCCATGTCCCTGAACACTTCGGTCAAAACCCCGCCCATACCGAACAAAAGCACCGGCCCGAATTCAGGATACTGTTTTGCGCCGATAATCAGCTCATAATCAGGGGATGGGTGCATGGGCTGCACAGTGACACCCATAATCACGGCATTGGGATTATACTGCTTTGCCCTGTCGATGAGGGTTTGGAATCCTTTTTTCACATCTTCATGATTTTTCACGTCAAGGAGCACGCCGCCGGCATCGGATTTATGCAGAATATCTCTGGAGCAGATTTTCATGACCACGGGAAATCCCATTTCTCCGGCCATGTAAGCCGCATCTTCCACAGAAACGGCAAGTTCAGTTTTGTTAACTGTGATGCCATAGGAGTCCACCAGACCCTTGGCCTCCATTTCCGTTAAAACCCCCTGGCCGCTGTCAAGGGCCTGTTTAATAATCGCCCCGGCCCTGTTTTTATCGGTCAGCAGTTTTTTGTCCTTGCGTATGGGTATCTCCTGGAGCATTTCAATATTCTTTACATACTTATATAAATTGACAAAGGCCCGTACCGCCCGTTCCGGCGTTTCATAGGTGATAACACCGGCCTGATTAAAGATAGCCCTTGCCTTATCTACATCAATACCCCCGATCCAGGATGTAAACACCGGGCACCTTGTCTTTTTCAAAAGCTCTGCCAGGGGAACGGCCAAAGACGGCAGATCCAAAGTGCCTGCCGGAGAGCACAAGAGAAGCAGACCGTCGGTTTCAGGAGCTTCAAGGCATGTGCTTACCGCCTTTAGATAAGTCTCAGGAGAAGAGTCCCCCAGGATATCCACAGGATTGCCCCGGCTCCAGTTTCCCGGCAGAAATGCGTTTAATTTTTCAATGGTTTCAGAAGAAAGTTCCCCAGGTTCCAATCCGTGGGCGGCAATGGCGTCCGCGGCCATGACACCCGGGCCTCCGGAATTGGTTACAATAACAAGCCTTGAACCCTTTGGCTGATTTTGTTTGGCAAGAAACTCAGCACAGTCAAAAAGCTCCTGGAATTCGTTTACCCTTAAAATACCTGCCCGTTTAAAGGCTGCATCGTAAACAGAGTCCTCTCCTGCCAGGGCGCCTGTATGGGAAGCGGCAGCCCTGGCACCTGCTTTTGATCTTCCGGATTTCAACGCGATTATAGGTTTTACACGGGATACCGACCTGGCAGCGCTCATGAAATTACGGATGTTTGTAATATTTTCAACATACATGATTATGCTTTGAACCGATGTCAAAGAACCCAGATAGTCGATCATATCGGCAAAATCCACATCCATCATGCTTCCCAGGCTGACAAAATGGCTGAATCCCACATTTTCGCGCATGGCCATATCAAGGACAGAGGTACAAACGGCTCCGCTCTGGGAAAGAAAGGCGATCTTTCCCTTTAAAGGTGACTGATGGGCAAAACTTGCATTAAAGTTTTTTGCGGTATTGACAATGCCGAGGCAGTTGGGGCCGATGATCCGTAAACCGGTTTCCCTGGCCTTTTCCAAAATTTCCGCCTCGATTTTCCGCCCGGCCTCTCCCACTTCTCTTCCCCCGGAAGAGATGATGACGGCCCCGGCAATGCCGGCCTTTCCGCATGATTCCACAAGCAAGGGCACCGTATCTATGGGAGTTGCGATGACGGCCATATCCACACTGTATTCAATGGCCGCCACATCTGGAAAACATCTAAATCCCATGACATCTTTATATTTGGGATTAACCGGAAAAACCTTACCGTTAAAACCGCCATTGACAAGATTGCTCATAATGGAGGATCCGATAGTGCCCTGTTTTTCACCTGCCCCGATGACGGCAATGGATTCAGGATTAAAAATTTTATGTAAATTTACTGTACTCATGAGCGCCCCTTTTGATGTCAAACAAAATCTTTTATTTTATGAAAGCCCCTGTAACATTTTGTTTTTAAAAAGACTTTCATTTTTTTTATCGGCGTAAAGCCGCCATGTTGCTTTATAGAGAATCGTAAAAAACCTTAAAAATTTGTCAGGAAACAATCCATACCGTCATCTTTCTTGCAGCATGAATAACCTTCCAGGGCACCCGGCCTATATTGAAGTCTTCCACATTGGATTTACCTCTCCTGCCAAGAACAATGGTATCGCAATTCTCTTCTTCGGCAGCCTGGGCAATGGCACCGGCACGGCTCTTTGTGCCGGTAATGATTTTCCTCTCGATTCTGTCACCGGGAATGCCTGCTGCTTCAAATTTCTCAGCAGCCTCATCTATTACAGTCTCCACTATATCAAAAAAAGACTTGACGCATTCTGAACTGCTGTCAGATTCAGCGCTTCCGTCTCTAAGGTCTAAGTCCCTCAGTACGCTGCACAAAACAATCCGGCATTCCGAATTCTCAACAGCACTGACTGCAAAATCAACGGCTTTTTGTGATCCAGGAGATCCGTCAACAGCAATGAAAAGTGAATTATTGACCTTCTGTATTCCGGCCAGCAGCACCGGTACGGAAGAGAGCTTTTCAACCAGCTTGGTTGTAGTGCTGCCCATTACCACATGGAGCAGGGCGCCATACCCTCTTCTCCTTGCAAGAAGGGCAAAATATCCCTTTGAGGCTTCGGCAATAATATCCCTTGCAACTCCTTTTTTGCGATTTTGGATATGGGAGCTTACAGAATCACGGGGATAGCCCGCGTCTACAAGCATGCTTTTAGATCTTTCCATGAACTCTTCAATTTCCCTTTTGCGCTGGAACTCCCAGCCCTTTGCCTGGGCCATGGCATTGCGGCTGAAGGGCTCCCGTCCCATATCCCAGTAACAGTCGGGCACGGCATTAAAGACATTGAAAAGAACAATTTCTTTTTTGTTAAAAGGTTTAAAATCACAAAGATATTCTATGGTTTTAAGAGATCTCTCAGAACCGTCCAGCGCGACAAGTATTTTATTTCCATTTTCCGACATGTTAGTACCCTCCGTGAATAATCCTAAATTTATAATAATATAACTGCCATGGGCAGATCAGTTTTTTGATCCTCAAGGAGAAATTGTGCCCGCTCCTTGATGATTCTTTATAATAACAAGTTCTGTGCCACCGGCTTTTTTTTTCAGAACCTGTTGTTTTAACTATTTAAATTGTATTTAATGGTGGTTTATTTACAGAAGATTACAGATAAAATGATGGCTTGTTTTACAAGTTGTAAAGTATCTTGACATGGGGAGGCATGATATATTAACCTGACCTGGCGGTCGAAGCTCCCGCTTTAACAAAACAGGAGGTGTGATATGAATGAGGCTTTATGGCTGGCTATGCTGCTGGCTAATTTTTTGATGATTCTTATTTTTTTTCGTTTGTTTGGTAAAATCGGACTTTTTATCTGGGTGCCCATTGCCTGTATCGTAGCAAATATTCAGGTTGTAAAGCTGGTGGATGTGTTTGGCATGTCCGCAACCCTTGGAAATATAGTGTATGCATCTTCATTTCTTGTCACAGATATACTCTCGGAAGTTTATGGGAAAAGAGAAGCGGTAAAAGCTGTAAAGGCAGGTTTTCTTTCACTCCTGGCCATGACGGTGTTAATGGCCATGGCATTGAAGTTCACCCCTTCATCCCAGGATTTCGCCCATCCCAGCCTTGAGACCATTTTCTCCATCATGCCGAGGATAGCCCTTGCAAGTCTGAGCGCCTATCTTGTTTCCATGTCCCATGATGTATGGGCCTATGATTTCTGGAAAAGGCGTTTTCCCCAGGATCGGATGATCTGGCTAAGAAACAATGCCAGCACAATGATCAGCCAGCTTATGGATTCAACGATTTTCACTGTCCTTGCCTTTGCCGGGGTATATCCCCCGGATGTCCTTTGGCAGATATTCTGGACAACATATATTTTGAAATGGATTGTTGCTGTGGCAGATACGCCCTTTCTTTATCTTGCGGGCTACTGGCATAAAAGAGGTTTTGTTACAGCATAATAAAATCAGGATAAGGAAAAACACCATGATAACGGAAAATGTTTCCATTAAAATAAAAGACGAAATGACTGTTTCCGGCATCATTGCCCGTCCGGATGTTGACAACGCTGACAGATCCATGGGTCTTGTTTTTGCCCATGGCACTTCCAACGACATGCACCATCCATCCATTGTTGCGCTCAGCCAGGGACTTGCAGGGTCTGGTTTTGTTACCATGCGGTTCAATTTTCCCTTTCGGGAAATGGGTCTAAAATCCCCCAACTCAGATCCTGTGCTTATACAGACATGGAAACAGGCTGTCAGTTTTTTTCAAAAAAAAGCCGGCCCCGGGTGCAGCAAAATCATTGCCGTGGGTAAATCCCTTGGAGCCAGAATCGCATCTATAGCTGTGGCGGAAAAACAGATTAAACCAGACGGCCTGATTTTTTTAGGCTATCCCCTTCATCCTCCTGGGAAAAAACATCTTCTTAAAGATGCCCACCTCTACGGCATAGAGACGCCTATGTTGTTTTTTGAGGGCACCAGGGATCCGTTTTGTGATTTGAACCTGCTTAAGGGAGTTTTGGACAAGCTTGCCTGCCCCCATGAGTTGGAAATTATTCAAGGGGGGGATCACGGGTTCAGCCTGCCGAAATCCGATCCCCGCTCAGATAAGGATGTGTATCAGCAGGTTATTGATATATCCCTTAAATGGATTTTGGATTATTTTTGTTTATAACAAACATGGCGGTTCACCGCCACAATCGAAAAATGAAAGTCTTTTAAAAACAAGTCCTTATGGAGACTTTTATATATATGCCGACGTTAAAAGGTTTTGTAGACAATTATAATGATATCTGAATTAATTAAGTCTTTCAGCCAGGCTCTTCCATTCATTATGCTTTTTTATTATCATCGGATTAAATGAAACAGAATTATGAGTAAATACCCAGCTTCTAATATTCAACTCATCCGAAGTCAGCTTTCCGTGAAAATAAAAAATCAAGAGCAAATGACGATTCATTTTTTACATCAATCTGTCAGCCATATTGCTGCTTCTATGACAGCCGGGAAGATTATATGCTTTGAAATAGCTTGCAAGGTTATCTTTTAACTTTTTTATAGGCTTCAATATTACATCAGATACTGATGTATCACACACTTCAATAAAAATAGCGTTATCCAGTTACTTTCGCAAACAATTTATTGCGAAACATCCGAATTACGAGTAAATTAAACCCATGAACAGCAATCAAGCAAATGACAATGCCTCTGTCAAGAAAATTCATGAAAGGATCTTCCTGAACATGTACGGAAGGCCGGAGAATGCCCCAGAATTCCTGATGGTATTGTTTTAAGTTGACACTCTAAAAACTTAACAAAAAAAACAAGGATGTTATTATGAAAATAAGAAAAGCTGTGTTTCCCGTTGCAGGGCTTGGCACGCGTTTCCTTCCGGCAACTAAGGCCATGGCAAAAGAAATGCTCACTGTAGTTGATAAACCCATCATACAGTATGCGGTTGAAGAGGCTTTCAATGCCGGTATTGAGCAGATAATATTTGTCACAGGTCGAGGTAAAAAAGCGCTGGAAGATCATTTTGACAGATCATTTGAACTTGAACTGACCCTTGAAAAGAAAAACAAGATGGATACACTTAAAATCGTTCAAGAGCTGGTTCCAAGAACAGGAACCATAGTCTATACAAGGCAGCATGAGCCCCGTGGACTCGGGCACGCCATCTGGTGTGCCAGGGACATTGTAGGAGATGAGCCCTTTGCCGTATTGCTTGCCGACGACCTGATTCAGTCCCCCCGGCCGGTTTTATCAGAGATGATCACCCGGTTTGACAGGTTAAGAGCATCTATAGCTGCCGTAATGGAGGTGGAAAAGGATCAGACCGACAAATATGGTATTCTTGATGCCGAAGAGATCGAAGACAATGTTGTCAGAATAAACGGAATGATTGAAAAACCAGATCCTGCAGATGCTCCATCCAACCTTGCCATTATAGGCCGATACATTCTAACCCCGAGAATTTTTGATTATCTTGGTGAAAAAAAAGCAGGTGCTGGAGGAGAAATACAGCTTACAGATGCAATGCAGCAACTGCTTCAAAAACAGCCTATTTTCGGATACAAATTCCATGGTACACGTTTTGATTGCGGTGACAAGGCAGGATTTCAAATGGCCAACCTCTCCTTTGCCATGGAACGGCCGGAACTTAAAGATAAACTGACAAAATTTATACGCAAAATGGGACAAAATGTCTGTTCCGACATCAACGAATTAAATTAATATATCTATTTTTGACATGCTTCATTCCTCGGTTGAAATTTTTTCAAAACATTCTCTGAATTTTAGGAAATTCTCTGAAAAAACTGTCAACTACTGTTGAGGTAACATGAAAGATGTAAAAAAATAAAAATAGATTATAGAAATATTTACCCATTTTTATAGTGCCTGTATAGTTTTATAACCTTTACAACATAATCGCGGGTTTCCCTGTATGGGGGTATTCCTTTATGCCTTTTAACTGCATGGGGACCCGCATTATAAGAAGCAAGGGCTAATTTAAGCCGCCCCTTATTAAGCTCAAGCATCTGCCTTAAATACCTGGTACCCCCCATTATATTTTGAGTAGGATTAAAAGGATTTGAAATACCAAGGGCACTGAAATTAAAAGGCATAATCTGCATAAGCCCCTTGGCACCCTTGGATGATACCGCCCTGGCATTGAAATTGGATTCCGCCGTTATAACCGCCTTTATCAATGCCGCATCAACTCCGTATTTTCTTGAAGCGCTTTTTATAATATTATCAAACCTTGATACTGATCCCCTCAGAAAAGACGATGACCCCCTTAAAAAGGTGCCGGCTGTACTCTCTTTCATATACACACGATATTTTGAACTTGTAGGTACATTTGTAAAATGCATGACGCCCTTTTCATCGAGATAAGTATAGATGTCAGCCTGTGAAGAGCACACAAAATTAAACATCAAAACAACCGTGATAAAAAAAACTTTCAGCATAAAAAATACCCCGTAAAAGTTTACGTATCCCTGTACTTTTTTATAATTAGTTTTCCTGGAAATTCAGGCTTTGAGAGATAGGCAAGAATATTTTTACAAAAATAATCTACAAGACTGTCAAACACTGTGTCTCTGTCTTCTGCCATAATAAAATTCCTCTCAACTAAATGTTCAAACCGTGCGTGGCTTCCTATTTTATTTAAAATATCATCAAAATTATATTTTGTCAGATCAGATTCAGAAAACAGTTTTTTGTCCACTTGAATATCCATATATGCCGCCATTTTTACAATAAAGACATCCTCACTGATTTTTCTTGACATATCTACAATATTTATAACTTGATCGTTTTTTAACTCTATTTTCTTTATAATTTTTTCTTCCATCGTAAAGCTTCCAGCATTATGTATTAATTTAACAACCCGATTTGTAAAAATCAGGCAAGAAAACTCCGAAGTCTCTATCTTCGGAAATGAGTTACTTTGCAAGCCCCTTGGTCTCGTAGCCGAGGGGTTATTGACTGAAAAGTTCTAATTGCTCACAGCATTTTTTTTTATGCTCTTTTTTATAATCATTTTTGGAATATGATTTCAAGCCCTCCTCTATATCATATAAAAAGGGAGATTTCATTGTTTTTAAGATTTTCCCGAATATTCTTCTTTTTTTTGCGTGACTGAGACATAATATATCCTTAGCTCTTGTCATTGCAACGTAAAAAAGCCTTCTCTCTTCATCTAAGTTTTTACATATCTTTCCATCAAAACAAAAGGGAATAAGTCCAGCCTCGCATCCTGCAACAAAAACCACGGGAAACTCAAGCCCCTTTGCCGCGTGCATAGTCATTAATGATACTTTTTCTATGCCCATATCAATACATTCCGTGTCTTTTTTCATGGAAAGGTGATCCAGAAAATCGCCAGGATAAGGAAAATGCCCTGCATCCTTAAGCAGGTTTTCAAATATATCTTTGGACTTAATATTTTCATTAATAACTCTTATCAGATCTGTTTCACAGGCCGCGGCTTTTAAAAGTTCCCGGGTTTCGAGTTTTTTCAGTTTTTTTATGAGAACTGTTAAATCGGCTCCTGCAGATGATATTTTTTTTGAAATATCCTTTCTGATGCCGGGAATATACCTATCAATAAGAAGGGGCAAAGCATCGCTAAAAGGCATATTCAAACTAAAGAACCAGTCTTTAAGATGCCTGCGGGTCACCTTTCCACTGGCGGTCTTCATATGGTTAAGCACGGTCTCAAAATCAAACACCGTACCACGTAAAAGAGCAATCCTTACAAAGGATATCAGCTCTCTTATTCCTTTTTGCATAAAGATATCTTCCCTGTCAGCCCGCTGAAAAGGAATGCCTGCACTTTTAAATACATCAGCAAAAATATCACTCTGGCTTCCGGTTCTGTAAAGAACGGCAAAATCAGAAAATGAAAACTGATCGATGATACCTGCATCTGCCTTTCCTGCATCCATGGAAAACATGGATATGCCGCCCACAAGGCGTTCTATGGTTTTTCCCACAGCAACAGCCTCTGCCTTTTCCGATGATGCTTCCAGCATCAAAAGATTATGATGGCTTATAATGCTTGAATAAATTTTCTCTCTTTTTTGTTCATCTGCGCTGATTAATTGAAAAGATGCCTCAAGAATTGTCTCGGAGGAACGATAGTTGTTGTTCAAAACTATCTTTTCCGTGCCTGGATAGTCATCGGAAAAACATTTGAAATAACTGTTATCAGAACCCCTGAAACCGTAAATAGACTGATCTGGATCACCGATGACAAAAAGTTTTCTTCCATCCCCTGAAAGATGCCTGATTAAAAGATACTGTCCCTTGTTAATATCTTGATACTCATCAACTAAAATATGGGAAAATCGATCCTTTAACCGCTTTTTTATTTCCATATTATCTGAAAAAAGATTCAGTGTCATTTGAATGATATCTTCAAAATCAACAAGATTCTGGTCTAAGAGAAGCTCCTGATAACGGCGCCAAACCTTTGAAAAAATACCGGCAGATAAACTTTTCCGTGACTCGGCAGTTTCCAGAACTTCATCCAATAGCCCGTCAAGTGAATCATCAGGTGTCAGGCAGCGCTGTTTTGCCGTTGAGATTAACCTCTCCATTATTTTATCTGATATTCTTCCATCTTGAAGCTCAAGCAACATGGAGTACCTGATCATCTTCAGCCTGACTCCGTCATCCACGATGGATGATTTAAAACCATCGTATTCCTTTAAAATGTTAAGACAGAATCCATGGAATGTATTCGCCGGTACAGGCTGATTTGAACCAAAAGCTGATTTTTTTGATAAAAGAAGGTGTATTCTCTCTTTTATCTCAGTTGCAGCCTGAGTGGTAAATGTCAGTGCAAGAATAGATGATGGTGAAACATTTTTCTCTAAGACAAGAGCGGCAATTCTGGCCGTCAGGGTTCTTGTTTTTCCTGTTCCAGGGCCTGCTTCTATTAAAATTGGTCTGTCATCAGCATATACGGCTTTTTTCTGTTCAGCATTTAAGGATTCAAGAACATCATAAACGCTTTTTTCCTCAGCAACAGGCTGAAATTTTTGTAATGAAGAGTTTTCCCCTATTTGTGTGAAGAAAGATTTTTTATCTGCGGAATCAGTATTTTTCTTTTCATTTCCGGCAGCCCGGGAAAAAGTTTTTTCAGATTTTTTTCCCTTTTTTGTTCCGGGAAGAACAAACATACTCCTTTCTCCTTTGAGTAATTTTTTTTCCTCGGAATCAAATACTTTTATTTTGCCATATTCTCCATCAAATCCAGGATAAACATGAACCTTTTTTTTCCTCATCCTTGAAACTGCCTCGGAAAGAAGCGGAATTCCTGATTCTTCAATATCTTTTATATCAATGTAAAGAAGAATATCGAGTTCAGGCCCAAGAATATCAAGGGCTTTATGGTAAGCTTTAGATACTTTTTTGGTTTTAGGGCCTACCTCAAAAATTTCAGATAAAATATCTGCAAGGGGAATAATACTTTTGTAACCATGGCGGTTTTCAGGAATATAGTCTTCCGGCCTTTTTGCAAGCTCATGGACCCTGTAAAGCACTCCCAGGGTCAAAGGTTTTCCGCATTCGGGGCACAGGCCGTTGACGGCGCCGGTCTCACGGGGATTGAGGCAGACATTGCATTTTCTATGGCCGTCATAGTGATATTTTCCCTCCTCAGGGAACATGTCTATGGTGCCTCGATATTTATCCATACTTCCGGATTTCAGGGCATCCCGTATATTAAAAAAAGACAGATCCGTGTTAAAGCGGGAGGCATTTCTGCCAATATACATGGGAGAATGGGCATCTGAATTTGAAACAAGCCTTACATTATCAAGGCAGGGAATACGCCAGTTCATGGGAGGATCGGAAGACAGTCCTGTTTCCACAGCAAAAATATGATGTGACAGGGAGCCGAAACACTCTTCAATGGAATCAAATCCTGATTTAGAACCCAGCATGGAAAACCAGGGTGTCCAGATATGCGCGGGTATCAGAAATCCGTCTTCGGAAACTTCAAGCATTATCTCCAACAAATTAAAAGCATCCAGGCCCAGGATAGGTCTTCCATCGGAAGTTATGTTGCCGATCTCATCGAGCCTCCTGTTGAACATTTTTACAGTATCAATATCCGGAAAATATATAAGATTATGATTTTTCCTGACTCTTCCCTCTTTTTTATATATACTGCTGATTTCACATTGCAGAATAAATCTGACCTCAGTCCTGCATCTCTTTGGAATATCCTTATCGATTTTATCTGCCAGCAGGGGTTTAAGTTTGTACAGTCCCTCCTCTGCAGGTTCAAGCTTATCCTCGATCTCGGCCACCCATTCAGGATGGGTAAAATCTCCTGTGCCCACAAGTTTTACACCTTTTAAACATGAAGCCCTGTAAATATTTTCCAGATCAAGGTTTTTAGCTGTTGCCCTTGAAAAACGGGAATGCAGATGAAGATCGGCAATAAATTCCATAATACAGCATATCCTATAAAAAAAATGAAAAGTTACGACTCACGAGTTATTTATTATCGGCCGTTACGGCACCTAACATTTATTCTTTTTTTCAGTTGTGATAGGTTATCACAACAAACTTAGGATGCAAAGAAAATATACGGTAAATAGAGGAAAGGAGTAAGTATATGGGATTCTTATCATCAAGCGTATCCATTGTACGCTACCGCGTTGAAGGAGATATAGACGGCTCTGTAATGGAGGCCGTACAGAACGGACTCAAACAGAACGCCATGAGCAGAATAGAGGATGAATACGCTGAAATATCATTGGGATGGACACCCTTTGAAAGTCCTTTTGACCCTGATTTTGACAGGTTTACATTTACCTTTGGAAACTATTTTTTATTTTCCCTTAGAATTGACAAAAAAAATGTTCCTGCAAAGATAATTCAAAAACACACAATAATTGAAATCGCAAAAAAACTGAAAGAAAGCGGGCGGGAATTTTTGTCAAAAAATGAAAAAACAGATATTAAGGATATGGTCACTGAAAAACTGATGAAACAGATTCCATCAACGCCCAACACCTATGATGTGGTATGGGATCATGAGGAATCAAGTGTTTTGTTTTTTTCAACACAAAAGGCTGCAAACGAAGAACTTGAAACACTTTTTGCAAAATCATTCAAACTGAGATTGATTCGGCTTTTTCCCTATACTCTTGTAGAACGGTCTAAAATTTTTTCAGACCAGGAAAAGGATAAGGTTTTAAATTTAAGTTCATTTAATTACACGAGGTCATAAAAATGCTTGATGTTGCAGTATCTTACAACAAATATGGATTTTTAGGAAATGAATTTCTGACATGGCTGTGGTATGTCATTGAAAATAATATCAATATAAAAGAAATGACATCTATTGAGTGCAATACCATGACTATGGAAATAGGAAACAGTATCGTTCTTGAGAACTCACTTGGTGAAGAATCCAGGGAAAAAATTTCTATTAAAGGTGATGATGCAGGGCTTGAGGAAGGGGCAACAGCTTTGAGAAAAGGGGCTGTTGTTGTTGAGATTAATCTTGTGCTTAAAATTGATGAAAACGAATGGAAATTTACCATTAAAGGTGAAAGCCTTAATATAACGGGGCTGAAAACACCTGCTGCGGGAAAGGTTGAGAACAACGATGATATAGAAGGAGCGGTTCTGGAAAAAATCTTTCTATGTACAAGGGTGTTTGAAGTTATTGACAATGTGTTTTGCGTATTCATAAGAAAAAGAATATCAGAAGAATGGAAAACAACTGATATTCCGGCCATCAGGCAATGGATCGAGTTATAATTATAAAATTGTTAATAACGTGTTTATAGATAAGGAGTTTTAAACATTAAAATTTTTTCAGTACAAAAACATATAGTTTTAAACATAGCAAAACTTAAAATAATAATAACAATTTTAAAGGGTATTATATAATTGTTTAAGATAGTTAAAGATTCATTAACGTTTTAAACAATCCTTATTATGTATTATTATATTTATTTTAAGTAACTACTCAGGCATCTGGTCAAGCTACAGTTTTTTGAAATTTATCCGATAATAAAGTGAAACAATAATTTGGAGAAATCACAATGCAACTGCACTTTCCATCAGAGCAAGAAATTCGAAAAGTTTACCGTGAGGGTGAAGATGCAGTCGTGCAACTAATCCAAAGTTTATCTGCCGACATTAAAACTTTGTGCGACGTCATGCGGCAACAACAGGAGCTGATTGAGAAATTGCAAGGTCAGATAGCAAAAAACAGCTCTAACAGCGGTAAGCCTCCATCCACTGACGGCCTCGGAAAGAAACGCACAACGAGTTTGCGCAAAAAGGGAGCCAGGCCATCCGGCGGACAAAAAGGGCACAAGGGCAAAACGCTCAAACAAGTTGAAGATCCAAATCATACGGTCGTTCATAAGGCCTGCAAGTGTACACATTGCCAAGCATCTCTTGATAATGTTCCTGTCATGGAATATGAGAAACGTCAAGTTTTTGATATTCCGGCTATCCACATTGAAGTAACTGAACACAAAGCGGAGATCAAATTTTGCCCTCGGTGTGGGAAAGCCAATAAAGGCGTTTTCCCTGATCAAGTAACTCAACCCGTTCAATATGGTGATAATGTTAAATCCCATGTCGTTTACTTCAATAACTATCATCATATCCCGGTAGCAAGGACTGGCGAAATTTTTGAAGACGTATTCGGCCACCGAATCTCGGAAGCTGTTATCATTAACTCATCCAACGAGGGTGCAACTGCTGTTGCCCCCTCTACTGAAGCCACTAAAGAACAGCTGAAGCAAGCGGATGTCGCCCATTTCGATGAAAGTGGATTACGAGTCAAAGGTAAACTTCATTGGCTTCATGTTGCAAGTAATGATACACTTACGTATTATGAAGTTCATAAAAAACGCGGGCAAGCTGCCATGGATGACATCGGCATTTTGCCTGAGTTTCAAGGCACTGCGATCCATGATCACTGGAAATCTTATTTTGCTTATGGTGATTGTGATCACGGGCTTTGCAATGCACACCATTTGAGAGAACTCAAATTTATCCATGAACAACATAAACAAGAGTGGGCCAAAGAGATGAGTGATTTGCTGGTAAAAGCCAACAAGGAAGTCAACTCAGCCAAAGCCGCCGGTAGTGAATGTCTTGAAGCATCGAGAATACACTTCTTTGAGTCAACGTATGATCAAATTGTCAAAAAGGGACTCGAAGCCAATCCCCCACCTGAAAAAAAACCCGGAAAAAAAGGCAAAGTCAAACAGACGCCTCCAAAAAATTTGCTTGACCGTTTAAAATCCCATAAAAACGATGTCCTTCGCTTCATGCACAATTTCAGTGTGCCTTTTGATAATAATCAAGGAGAGAGGGATGTTCGAATGATCAAAGTCAAGCAAAAGGTATCCGGGACTTTCCGTACCGATTATGGTGCAGACACCTTTTGCCGTATTCGTGGATATATATCTACCGTACGGAAAAATGGCTGTAATGTAATCAATGCAATTAAAAACGCCTTTGCAGGTTTTCCTTTTATCCCTGTAAAGGCTATCACCTAAGCTCAAGCCTGAGTAGTTACTATTTTAAAATATATATACTCACTATCGGTAAAAATTTAGCCTTTTAGAAAATTTTTTTCCCAGAACCAAATATATGTTTTGAAAAATTCATGTTATGAAAATGCACAGTATATCTCAAAATAAATTTAATGTGAAAGGATGATACTTATTTATTAGTATTATATTATTAATATCTAATCAAAAAAAGGAAACAAACCATGAAAAAAACAACAGACAGAATAGGTTTTTGGTTTATTTTGGTCGTTTTTTGCTTTCTTATATTTTGCGGTATATCCTGGTCTACTGAATTTTATGTGTCGCCCAACGGCAATGATGATATGGCTGACGGTACAATTATCCGACCTTATGGTCATATCCAGCATGTACTGAATAATGTGGCATTAACAGGGGATGTAATCATTTTAAGAGATGGTATATATAATGAAAACATACGAGTAAGGAATTCCGGAATTACAATTCGCTCTGAAACCGATGAATGGGCGGTGATACAATCAGTGATAAACACCAACGACGAAGACCGAGATATTGCATTCATTTTTGATGTGGACTCTGACGGCAGCCAGTTGCAGAGAGTGGAAGTCGTGGGGGGGAATTATTATAGCATTAAGTTTCAAACCAAGTGGGACTATGGAGACCCTGACGATAGAAGCGGTGCTTCCAACATCCTCATAGAAGATTGTAGTATTCACGATGCCGGCAATGCATGCATCAAGGTTACGCCGGGCTGCGATGATATTACAATTAGACGCTGTGAAATCTACAATTCCGGTCGAGTTAGACCGGACAGCGCCGAAGCCATTGATAATGTCAATGGGGATCGGATGAAGGTAGAACAGTGTTATATTCACGATATAACAGATACCGGGCTGTATGCCAAGGGCGGTGCGATGGGGATGGTTGTAGATGGTTGCCTGGTAACAGACTGCGGCGGAGCTGGTATTTTGGTTGGTTTTGATACCAGTCCTGAATTTTTCGATTTAACAGTCAATCCTGGTTATTATGAAAATATAAACGGATTGGTGCAAAATTGCCTGGTGATCGATACCCAGTATGCCGGAATCGGTATGTATGCCGCCCAAAACCCAAAAATATACAATAACACCATTGTTAATGCGGCTCAGGATGCCCATGCGGGGTTGTATTTCGGTGTAACCTTTCAGGATTGGGACGAAAATGCCGGACGGCCGGCCAGCGTTAATCCGATAATCTCCAACAATATTGTGGTTCAATCGGGCAATATCAACCCAACGGTCATGGCGATTCGTTACTCCGATGAGTTGGGTGGCTTGAGCGGGTTAACTGGTATGCCCACCATGAGCCATAATTGCTATTATGTTAAAGGTATGAACGCAGGTTTTGAAGATAACCGACCCGGCCAAGAATTTTCCGGCGGGTTGGGTGGGTGGCAGGCACATATTTCCGGTGATACAGGTAGTCTGGAATCTGATCCGGCTTTTTTGGCCTCCGCCAGCGGGGATTACCATCTGTCGGCAGCCTCGAATTGCATCGATGCGGCTACTTCCAGCGGAGCCCCAATCTCGGACTATGACGGTATTACCCGACCTCAGGGCCTGAAATTTGATATCGGAGCTTATGAATATGTCGATACAGGAGAGTTGTTTACGGATATCAGCATTAACGGCGCAGCCGATTCACTGGTTCTATCCGCTGATAAATCTATTGTGATATCGCTTGGTATGGATTGTGGTAAATATTTAAATATGAATGCGGATTGGTGGATTGTTGAATTATCACCGGCAGGCATGCTAAAACATTTCGATATAAATAATGGAGGTATAATTGAAGGCCTTTTACCTTCCTATCAAGGACCGTTGTTCAGCTTCGATCAGGTGCCTGTTTTAACACTTGATGACTTGACAATAGGCGAGCATGTCTATTTTTTCGGTATTGATAGAAACATGAATGGCATCCTTGATGTTGATAGTCTTTTTTATGACATGATGACGGTAACTGTTGCTGCAAATGTTGAAACCGGCCATGTAACTTATACGTTCGAAGACCAAGTTTACCGAATAAAGGCCGAACCAGGTGCTATACCGGAAAATATCAGTCAAAAGCTTGATGATCTGTCTCCCTTGGTCCCTGGAGGTAGTGATGAGGTTTTGAATATATCCCCTGATGGCAACTGGCTGGTATTAATTACTGAGCGATTTGATGATGACTGTAAAGGCTGGCCCTGTCTGGTGGTTGTGACCGGAGATGTCTCCTCAGGTGAAGCGGTTCGGGTTAACGGTGAAGTTATTCATTCCGGAGGAGGGATGCCGGTGATTGCATCAGGAGGGAATCTGATCGTCTATCATAGTCGTGATGGCTCTCACACAATAAATCTATGGGCTGTTCGCCGTGATAACAAAACCGCTCCCTGGAATACGCCGGTGGAACTTACCAGTGCTTCTAATTATGCTTACAATGAATGGCCTTCCATTAATGGAAATGGCTCTAAAATTGTTTTTATCTGTACCAATGAACCTTATTCCGGCGATACCAATATTTGTGAAGTCGGCACCGACGCAAAAGGTTTTCAAGTCTTAGTTAGGCCTGTGGACAGCCCGGCGGGTTTACCTGATAGGGCTGATCTTAACGCGCCTGACTACGCTCCTGATGGAAGCATTATTTTTGAAGCTGACTGGGATGGGGAGCATCTTTGGCGATTGGCGGCTGGAGCTGCTGTACCGGTCAATATCACCGATGACTTTAATAATGATAATTCACCGTGCGTACTACCAGACGGCAGCATAGCCAGCCTCTGGATGAACCGTCCGGACGGATTGAGCTATCATGAATTAAAAATCATGACGGCCGATGGCGAAACTTTTTTTATGTTGGTGATCGACCAGGATATCGAGGATATTGGATTGGGATGTGGTTATTGAAAGCATAATATTTTTTGAGTGTACCCTTTTGGTACTGGGCTCACACCGTTCCAACGTGTCAAAAAAACCACAAATATTGTCATAATTTAAAATATAAGGATCAATAATTATATCATTTTTATAAATATTAAAAATTTGTGTTGAGTGACAGTAATTTTTAACACTCTCGAAATAAAATGGGTTGTATGCTGGAATAGTGCGAGCCAAGTGCCATGAAAAATGAATGATTGTTTATGATATTAAGTTGTTGAAATGAATTTATAGCCTTGTTTCAATAACCAAAGGACATCAGGTAAGAACTATTTGCAACAAAGATAGACAGGGAATACTGGTGAGCAGAACACCGGCGATGGCAGCCTAGTTGACTGATCATGTGTGGTCACTTAGGAAATGGATTACCTATCCAGCTATTCAACGGGAGTAAGACACAAGGGAATTTTCTCTCAGGCATTAATTATGGCTTCTTGTTGAGAGTAAATATCCATTGGCAGAACATGTCAGCAGGATGAGGATCCGGCGGGGCAAAATTGCATTTTACCTGAATCCGCTCATCTATAACCTTTGCAAATTCCGCAAATTCCCCCCGATGCAGCTCCTTACAGTCATATTCGCCCAATCCCCTTTTGAGACGTGCCACCTGGGTGGCACAGGAGGGCACCGTGATAATAACCTCATCAGGTTTTTCATCAATTTCAAATCCAATCAAAATACACCATGGAAAATAACGCAATGCCTTGACAAAACCCTTCAATCCTTTTTCCTTAATGCCGAATCTGCCGATAATGTCTTTTGCTCCCATTCCGGAAACCTTTGCCCAGACTTCCTCATTGATACGCTCGGCCGTTTGCTGATCAAATCGATCCGTCACACTTAAAAACCAGAATGCGTCCGCAACCCTGTAATGCCAGAGAAGAAACTTGATATAGTTTTTTAATTCGTCCTTTTCCATGTTTTCAAAAATATCATATGACATTAGCTGGTCTCCTTGTCTTCTTACACTGCTTCTACAAACTTATGGCCGGCTTCTTCCTCTCCTATAATAATATTATCATCATAAAATTTTTACTTTGCATTATCAATATTATCCTCTAATATACTCATATTATTTTCTTATCAAATTTGTTTGATCTTATCAAATAAATCAATTTTTAATTACAAGGCAATAATTAATATATTTATTTCAAAAAGTTAAGCAAAAATTCAACGCATATAGATTTGTCAATTTTTCTTAGCCTGTGCCTGCCCATCAATGTCAAGTATACCCTGAATATGGAAAAGCTTTACTACAAAACAAATAGAATAAAAAAATGATGCCACAACAAAAAAAATGAAACAACTACCAATTTCAGTAAGAGCAAAAATCGTATATTTTATATGGCGCATCATCCCAAGACTTTTTCTTGTGGTTATGGGCGTCATCATTTTTGTACTCTCAGGGAGTATTCAGGACAGAAAAAAATCCATCGAGGCCGGAAAGGCCTCTGCAACTAAACAGGAAAAGGCGTATATCAATACCGTTGTTATGCCCCTTACAACTGGAACTATCCGGGAGAGAATCGACCTGCCCGGCAGCATAGAGCCCTGGATTAAACTTTCACTTAAAACCCGTGTACATGGCATGATTGCAGAAATTCTTGTCCAGGAGGGGGATAATGTTAAAAAGAGTGATCTCCTTGCCCGCATGGATACGGATGATTACCGCATAGCACTGGACCGGGCGGTTGCGGAGTACAAGTTAGCCAGGGCAAACTACCAGCGGGACAAGGCCGTTTACGGAAGAGGTTTTATACCGGCGGCTGAACTCGATATCCGGGAAACCAACATGCACCTTGCAAAATCTGATCTGGAAAATGCAAAACTTCAATTAGACAGATGTGCCATTAAAGCCCCCATGGCCGGTGTGATCAACCATATCGATGCCGAGGTGGGGTCTTTGCTGTCCGTGGGTGACCCGGTTGCAGAAATTGTGAAAATTGACCGGATCAAGGCCGTAGTGGGCATCCCTGAATCTGATATGCCTGCTGTGGCAAAGCTTGAAAATATTACCTTGACCATAAAGGCCCTGGATAACCGTGAGATCATCGGAACAAAACATTTTCTCTCATCCTTGCCTGAAACAGCAGCCCGCCTCTATCGGCTGGAGCTTGCCATGGATAATCCCGACGGGGATATCCTGCCTGGTATGTTTGTCCGGGCGGATGTGGTAAAAAAAGAGCTGAAAAATGCCGTTGCCATACCCTTTTACAGTGTTATTTCAAGGAACAATGAGCAATATGTTTTTGTGGAAAAACAGGGAACAGCCGTCAAAAGAAATGTTACCCTGGGTATTATGGAAAAATGGATGGTGGCCGTGACCGGTGGACTCCATGAGGGAGACAGGCTTGTGGTGGAGGGGCACAGGGATGTGGAAGACGGCCAGCAGATAAAGGTGGTGAAGGTGCTGACAAACACAAAGGAAGCCGCCCTGTGATTATTTCCAATACGGCTGTAAAAAAAAGCACCAGTGTTGTAGTATTAGCCCTTCTGATTATTGTGTTCGGGGTTTATTGCTATATTGTTCTTCCAAGGGAGAGTGATCCGGATATCAGCATTCCCAACGTGTTTGTATCCACAAGTTATCGGGGAGTCTCTCCCACGGACATGGAAACTGCAGTAACCCTGGAAATAGAAAAGAAGCTAAAGGGACTGGACGGCCTTAAAAAACTGCAATCGGTCAGCTCAGAAGGCCTTTCTTCCATCAATATAGAGTTTGTAACAGGAACAGACATCGATCAGGCTCTCCAGGATGTCAAGGACAAGGTGGATGAGGCACTTGGGGATCTTCCCTCAGATCTGGAAAACGATCCTATTGTATTTGAGGTCAATTTTTCGGAAATGCCCATTGTGGTGTTTTCCATATCCGGCACCTGCGGCCTGCCCTGCCTCAAGAAGATCGCCGATGATCTTGAAGATGAAATCGAGGCGGTTACCGGGGTGCTTGAGGTGGATGTCACCGGCGGGCTTGAGAGGGAGATCAGGGTGGAGGTATCTCCTGAAAAACTTGCCTTTTACGGACTTACCATCATGAACCTTGAAGGTGCGGTTAAAAGCGAAAACCAGAACAACTCAGGCGGGGCTATCCGCCTTGGAGACGGCCGGTTTCAGCTTCGAGTGCCGGGAGAATTTGAAACTCCTGAGGAGATCTACGGCCTTGTCCTTGCCATTCATAATGGAGATCCGGTTTATCTCAAGGACGTGGCACGGGTAGTGGACGGCTACAAGGAGGAGACCAGCCGCTCTCGCCTGGATGGACGATCTGCCGTGAACCTGGCTGTAAAGAAACGTTCCGGGGAAAATATAATCCTCATCAGTGAGAAAGTAGATGAGATCATTCAAAAAGAGATACCTGCATGGCCTTCTGGAACAGAGATCACTAAGGTTATGGATAAGACTAAGGATATAAAAAACATGGTGACAGACCTGGAAAATAATATTCTTTCCGGTCTGATTCTTGTTCTAGTGGTTATCTTTTTGACAATGGGTATAAGGAATGCCTTTCTGGTAAGCATGGCAATCCCCTTTTCCATGCTGCTGACCTTTACAGTGCTCTATGCCCTGGGCATTACCCTTAATATGGTGGTTCTGTTCAGCCTGACCCTTGCCCTTGGTATGCTTGTGGACAATGCCATCGTAATTGTGGAAAATATTTACAGGTTCATGGAGCAGGGAGCAGGCCGGATTGAGGCTGCCATGAAGGCAACCGAAGAGGTGGCCTACCCTGTTATCGGCTCCACCCTGACCACACTTGGCGCATTTCTTCCCATGATGTTCTGGCCCGGTATAATGGGTGAATTCATGAGTTTTCTACCCCTTACCCTGATAATAACCCTTACATCAAGTCTTTTTGTTGCTCTTGTTATAAACCCTGCCATGGCATCTTTGTTAATGAAGCCAAGTGCCAAAGGAGCGGGCGCCACCGCAGGCAGATCAATGGAGAGTATTTCAAAGGCAGTGGAGCAGCCCGTCGAGATCAAGGGAATGGCTTTGAAGCTTTACACCCGAACGCTTTCCGCCTGTGTAGAGATACCCCTCACCGTCATAGGCATGGCTTTTTGTATTCTTGTTGTGATGATCCAGGTCTGGCTCATTGTGGTGGGCCTTGAAAAACCTGTGGAGTTCTTTCCAGAGATCGATCCAAAAGGTATATACGTCAATATTGAAGTGCCAGAAGGTGCTGACCTGGATTATATCGATAAAATAATAGGAAGGATTGAAGACAGCCTGTTCAGTGCCCCACAAAAATCAGGGGAGTCTGCTTCAGCCGATCTTTTTACCTCCTGGCCTGGACAGGCGTCCCAAACCGGGGAAAAAAAGGCACAACCTGCGGGCCCAAGTGATCTGAAAAATATAAAAAACATCTATACCCGGAGCACCATAGCCTCAAACGGAGGAGCAGCCTTTGCATCCAACACCCCCAATCATGTGGGAATCCGTTTCCTGGATATAACCAAGAGATGGCGCTCTTCCCATGAAACAGTTAAGGATATAAGAAACAGGATCCGTGATATTCCCGGCGGCAAGATCACCCTGGCCATGGAGGAAGAGGGCCCCCCCACAGGCGCTCCCATAAACATAGAAATTTCAGGAGATGATTTTAATGTGCTGGGGATGCTGGCTGGAAAAATTAAGGACTTTATTTCAGATATTCCCCATGTAAAGGATATCCGGGATGATTTTGTGGAAGGAATTCCATCTGTTCAGGTTCATGTTGACCGCCAGAAGGCCGCACTTTTCGGGCTCACAACCGATGGAATCGGGTTTGCTTTGAAAAGTGCCTACAACGGCCTTGAAGTTTCGTCCTTCCGGGAGGGGGATGAGGATTATGATATAACGATACAGCTCAAAGAGGAGGATCGAGAGGTGGTGGATGTGCTTCATGAGTTGATGCTGCCGACCCCGTCCGGAGAAACGGTTCCTTTGTCCACCCTGGCCCGCATCACATTTGAAGGAACCATAGGAGACATTGTCCGCATCAACAATCAGCGGGTGGTAACCGTCAAGGCCAACGTGGATGAAACAAGGGTTCCAGGACCTGTGGCAAGACAGCAGGCAGCAAAGATGCTCAAACACTTTGATCTGCCTCCGGCTTACAGCATCAAGTTCACCGGAGAGTTTGAGTTTCAGCAGGAATCCCAGGATTTTCTATACAGGGCTTTTCTTGTGGCTTTGCTGCTTATTTTCCTGATACTTGTGACCATGTTCAACTCAGTGGTTCAGCCCTTTATAATCATGACATCGGTGCTTTTGTCCCTGGGCGGAGCCTTTCTTGGGCTTACCCTGTTCCGGTCTTCCTTCGGTATCATTATGACCGGCGTGGGTGTTATCTCCCTGGCAGGTGTTGTGGTCAACAACGCCATCGTTCTCATCGATTACACCAACAAGCTCAGGGAGCGGGGATTTGAGCTGAAGGAAGCCGTGATAGCCGCCGGAGCTACCCGCCTGCGGCCGGTTTTGCTCACCGCCGTTACCACAATACTCGGCCTTATTCCCATGGTAACGGGAGTATCCTATGATTTTCATACCTGGTCCATCTCCTGGGTGAGCGAGTCAAGCCAGTGGTGGCGTTCCATGGCGGTTGTGGTTATCTTCGGGCTGGTGGTGGCCACCTTTTTAACCCTGGTGGTTGTGCCTGCTCTGTACTATATGCTTGAGAGGCTGAGTGAAATCAGAAAACGATTTGCAGAAAAAATTCGTGCAATTTACTGGAAGCCTTATCCGTGGATTGCCGGGGAATCTGTTCCTTCCCGGCAAGACACCTAAAAATGCCAGTGGATCAAACCGGTTGTTAAGCATATTGTTAACTCCTGTTACAAACATATAAACACCCATGGCGGCTCGCACCGCCACAATCGAACAATGAAGTACGGTATGCGTACCAGTCCATGCCCCTTAAAATTGAAATAAAAATCAGTCTGACAAATGATATGACGTTGCTGACGGTTAAAAACAGTGGAATCTGCCAGGTTCAAAAATAATTCCACCTGTCCAGTGTAAAGGATACGTGTTTGACAAATGGACGGGTCAAACCGAGTACATAAACAACATCAACCTGCCTGGTACCACCATGTACATGCCGGGCCAGGATGTGGTTGTAATTGCGACCTACCGGCCCCTGCCGGCCGAGGTCATCCTGTCCGTGCTAAACGGTTCCGGCAGCTGATCATATTCTGCTGCAAGCCTTGTGGAAATCTACGGAAGCTCGGCCATGAACACGCTTAACCTTGAAGGCGGTGCCGCAGCCAGGCTCTATTCCTTCAGCAACGCCAACACATTTTCCATCGGCGCGGACTCGGGCATATTTACCGTGTTCCGCTCTGGTGTGACTATGAGCCTTTCCGGCAGCGACGGCACCCTTTTAATTGTCGGCGCCACCCTGACTCCCCAAGAGATCCGGTTCACGGACAAAGTACTTGATCTGAAGATCGAATCAGTAAGGGTTATGCTCGGAGAACAGGTGGTGGAGATTGAATCCGCCCCGGTTGAATAAGGTAGAATAAGGGATCTGCCTTGGTTGAATGAGGAGTCTGCCCTGGTCTGGATGAAGGGCCGGCTCCTACGACCATAATGAATTAACTAAAAAAATAGGCATTCTGCATTTGCCGGTTTATACTTTTTGAATCAATCTTCCAATTTATTGAGACTCATCTTAAAAATGGCAAAAATATATTTTTTATATGAAACTGTAGGGGGCAGGTCACCGTGCCTGCCCTTTAAGAGGGCACCCACAGTGGGGTGCCCCTACGTTTCTATCTTCGTTGTGCCCAGTAGGGCATGGCAGTTATATGAGAGTCTCCGTAACAGTTTGTTTTTAACTGGTATTAGAAGCTTGACTATGTTATGAACAGAATTCAGTGCAAATAATTTGAGATACTGGAAATACAATAACATTTATGATGATATGACTCTTAAAAAAGATGATTTTAATCAAGATGTCAGGCAGGTGTTCTTTATCCGTTAAAACCATAAATTATAGATATACAGAGCATACATCATCATGTTGTCTGCCCTGTATCTATGGCTCATTGAATTTGTTATAATTTTCCATAACATTCTATTTTTAAAAAATATTTTTACCCATCATAACAAATGATTCCCATAAATGATATTCCTCCTATTCTTAAGGTAAAAAATCTCAAGAAATCCTATTCCCAAGCTGAATCCTCTCCCCTTGAGGTGATCTGCAGCACCAGTTTTGAAATTCATAAAGGAGAAACCGTTGCCATTACAGGTCAATCCGGTAGCGGGAAGAGTACTCTCATGGCCCTTTTAGCAGGATTGGACAGCCCTGATTCCGGCTCCATTGTGTTGGAGGGGCAAGATATCAACCAGATGAATGAAGATCGTCTTGCCCGTTTCAGAGGTGAAAAGATCGGGGTGATCTTTCAACAATTTCACCTGATGCCGCATTTGAGCGCTAAGGAGAATATCATGCTGCCCCTGGAGATATTAAAACGTCGGAGGGTGGATATTGCTATGCTCACCCGAAGAGCATTGCAACAGGTAGGACTTGAAAACCGCGAGGATCACCTGCCAGGGCAGCTCAGCGGAGGAGAATGTCAAAGGGTAGCCATTGCCAGGGCATTGGTTATTCAACCGGCATTACTTTTAGCAGACGAACCCACAGGTAATCTGGACACATCCACAGGAGAACAGGTGGCGGATCTGCTTTTTGATCTGGTGGGTTTGTCCGGCATGACCCTGGTCGTGGTCACACACAACATAGCACTTGCCGCCCGGTGTCAGAGGTTGTTTCAATTGAAAAACGGCATACTGCAATGATGCTATTGATGCGCTTGGCCATAAAACACTTGTTGCGGAATCAGGGTTTTTCTCTGTTTTTCATTCTCAACTTATCCATTGGTTTGGCTGGGTTCATTGCCCTCAATTCATTTAACTATTCCATCCAGAAACATTTGAGGAACAATCTTAAGGAAATTCTTACAGCAGACTTGGCAGTATCTTCCTCCAGGCCCTTAAATCAAATAGAAATTAAGACCATTGAGACAACTTTGGGAAATGATAAGCAAGAGTCTCGTCAAATCAGCTTTTTTTCCATGGTCTCCGGCAATAATCTGTCCCGTCTTGCCAGGCTCATTGCCGTTGATAATAAATTTCCCCTTTACGGCAGCATTTTAATGAAGAAGAAGCAGTCTGGTGATGCCAAAAACAGTAAAAATTCAAGCCACAATCCTGGCATCAGAGCGGCCGGCCCCCTGAAAAACAATTTAGAATCAGGCCCTGATTCCAGTGTTCAAGAAAAGAATAATATCAGCTATAATATTAATGGCACGCTGCCTGTGACCTGGATCAGCCAGGATCTTGCCATTAGCCTAAATATTAAACCCGGAGATACCCTGCGCATAGGAACAATGGATTTTGTGGTGGATGATATTGTAATCTCATCTCCTGGCAGTGCTGTTACGCCTGTTGAGTTTGCCCCTAATGTTTATATTGGAATCTCACACTTAAATCGGACCGGATTAATGGGATTTGGCAGCCGGGTCAAATATACAAGGTATTACCGCTTTATGACCCTTAAAGACAAGGCCATAAAGGCAAAAAATATGGCGCTGAGGGAGGCGATCAACCCATTATTTGAGGGTGAACCTTTAATCCGGGTCTATGACAGTGAAGACGTAAACCAGAACCTGGGAAGGGTTTTCGGGTATTTTACAGGCTATATGGGGTTGGTGGCAATTGTGGCTCTTTTCCTTGCCGGTATTGGAACCGCATACCTGTTCAGGGGGTATCTCAATGCCAGATTAAAAGAGATCGCTATTCTCATGAGTCTGGGTGCCGGTCGTATGGATGCCTGGTTTTTGTTGCTTTGCCAGCTACTTACATTAGGGCTGATCGCAACTATTTTATCGGTAATGCTCTCCTTTGGACTTCTGCCCCTGTTTCCAGAGATATTAAAGGATTTGATCCCCCATAATTTTCAAACCACGGCCAATCCTGAAAGCCTTATTATGGCATCTTTTCTTGGAACTATTGGCAGTGTAATATTCTGTTTGCCTGTGTTTGTCCGCATCCAGGCCCTAAAGCCTTTAGTGCTGCTCCAGGGGCTTGATAAACTTAACCACATAAAACCTCCTATTTTACTTCAAATATTAAGTTTTTTTCCGGCAGTCATCGCATTCTGGATTCTTGCCGTAAGCCAGGCAGTCTCCTTTCAACGGGGCACCTTGTTTTTTATGGGTTTTATAGGGGTTATGCTGATTATGTCTTTAATTGCAAGGGCAATACTTAGCCTGATCAGACGACTATCCAATACTAACCATGTCATCCAAAAAATCGCTTTTAGAAATTTATATCGCAATAAACTGTCCTTCATATCCTGTTTTGTTACTATTGCCATGGGAGCTTTTCTTATCAATATCATTCCCCAGATAAAAAGCGGTATACAAGATGAGATAAGCCGTCCCCAAGGGTTAAAAATTCCGGGATTTTTTCTCATAGATATTCAGCCAGAACAGCTAAATCCCCTTGAAGTATTTCTTAAAGAAAGAGGGGAGCCTTTAACCAATGCCTCTCCCATGGTCAGGGGCCGCATCAACCAAGTAAATGGTGTTGGTTTTTATGATAGATTTGATGAAAAAAAGAATGGCATTATGACCAAGGGCCTGAGAAATATAAATCAAAATGAAAAAATAAAGGACTCAAGGCAGAGGCATTTTCGGCGCAGGGAGTTCAATTTTTCATGGCGGGAAAAGCTGGACATCTCGGAAACCATTGTTAAGGGAAAGCCCTTAAGTAAAATTCCATGGGATTTTGCAGCCGGTAGGGGTATGAGCGGTTTTATGGAAATCTCCCTGGAGGAGGGTTTTGCCGATCGTTTTAATCTAAAAATCGGTGATGTTATGAGATTTGATATCCATGGGATTCCATTGGAAGGCAGAATTGTTAATCTGCGGAAGGTTCGCTGGAACAGCTTTCAGCCCAACTTTTTCATTCTTTTCCAGAAGGGGGTGTTAGATGATGCCCCAAAAACCTATCTGGCCTCCATTCCCCAGATGCCCTCTGACCGGAAAATGCCCCTTCAAAATGCTCTTGCAAGGGAGTTTCCCAACATATCTGTACTGGATGTAAACCAGGCAGTGAAACAGCTTCTAAAAATTACCGATCGCCTGAGCTTTTCCATAAACTTCATGGCCTGGCTTGCTATACTGGCAGGCCTTGTGGTGCTCTTTTCCATTGTACGCCAAGAAACCCGTGGGCGTTCATGGGAGATTAATCTGCTGAAGGTATTAGGGGCAGGGTTTTCAGATGTTCGCAGTATTATTTTATTTGAATTTGGTTTTCTGGGATTTTCAGCATCGTTTTTTGCCATTTTACTGAGTCTTGGATGTTCCTATGCTATTTCCTGGTTATTTTTCGGAAGACTTTGGTCTTTTCCATGGAGCTACACTTTGTTTTGCTTTGGAAGCATTACCTTGATATGTATCGGAACTGCACTGTTAGCCGCCGGCAGGGTGATCCGGCAAAAGCCTGCGGCTATGTTATTATAACCATTATGCCCTACTGAAAAAACAATAATAATCATGAGGTAACAAATGAAAGAAAATTTAAAACCAGGTTTAAGTTATGAGTTCAATTACCAGGTACCTGAGAACAAAACAGTTCCGTATTTATTTCCTGATATTCCTGAAGGGCGGGAGATGCCGGAGGTTTTTGCCACTGGTTTTATGATAGGACTTTTTGAATTTACCTGTATAAAAGCCATTAATCCATATATTGACTGGCCTGCTCAACAGAGTGTCGGTATTCATGTTAATGTAAGCCATATGGCGGCAACTCCTCCAGGTATGACAATAACCGTTAAAGTAACCTTAACTGAAATCAAGGGCAAGAAGCTGTCATTTTCCATTGAAGCATTTGATGGTATGGATAAAATATCAGAAGGAACACATGACCGGTTTATAATAGATGCGGAAAAATTTAACAGTGCTGTGGCTGATAAAAAAATGAAAGCAGACAAAAAAAAATAATTTTAATAATTACCTTAAAGCCGAATACCAATATAAGGCATTCGGCTTCAACATTTTTTATATGAAAGTCTCTGTAAAGGATTGTTTTTTAAAGACTTTCAATCTTCGTTGTGGCCGGGTAAAAATATGCTCCGGCCATGCCGGTTTATATGAAAGTCTCCGTAAAGAATTGTTTTTTAAAGACTTTCAATCTTCGTTGTGGCCGGGTAAAAAATATGCTCCGGCCATGCCGGTTTATATGAAAGTCTCTATAAGTACTTGTTTTTAAAAGACTTTCATTCATCGTTGTGATGACTGTGCCATCATGGGTGTTTATATGAAAGTCTCCGTAAACGGCGGATGACTTTCATGGTTCGTTGTGGGCAGAACCGAATCAAAATCCTGGTCTGCCCATGGCAGTTTTATATGAAACTGTTAGGGGCAGGTCACCGTGCCTGCCCTTTAAGAGGGGGCACCCACAGTGAGGTGCCCCCTACGTTTCATCCTTCGTTGTGCCTGACAGGGCATGTTGCTTCTTTAAAGTAGCAGGGATTATAGGTAGAATCTTAGTTGAAATTCCATGCTTTATTTTTTGTTAAGCATATCTATAATATAGGGCAGGGCATTGGCGGCAATAATTTTATAGCCTTCTGCATTGGGGTGAATACCATCCCCTTGATTGTACCTTGTAAGTCCTGCCACATCCTTGAGGAGAAAGGGCATCAACGGAATATTGTGTTTTTTTGCAAGGGAGAGGAACACCTCCCTGAATCCACTGGTATATTCAAGCCCATAATTAGGGGGAATCTCCATTCCGGAAAGGGTTATCTTCATTCCAGCAGCAAGGGCAGTCTCAATGGTATTGTTCAGATTTTTTTCCATGGCTTCAAGGGAGAGGCCCCGCAATCCGTCATTGGCCCCCATGGCAAGGAACAAAATATCTGGTTTCACCCGTTTGTGCCATCTCAATCTTGAAAGGGCGCTGGCAGTGGTAGAACCGCTGATCCCGGCATTGATAAAAATTAGGTTTTTATAGCCTTTCTCATGAAGCATTGATTTAAGCACTGAAGGAAAAGCCTCTTCTGGTTTAACACCAAACCCTGCAGTAAGGGAATCACCAAGAAAGAGAATTCTGGTTTCAGCCCTGACAAGTTCCGGCATCACCATACCAACGACAAGGAAAAACATTAAACAGCAAAAGAGCAAAAGAATTATTTTCACTACCAGCACTCTCCTTATGGCAATTTATTTTTTTAACCAGTATATACCTTTCCATTCGCTTATTTTTTTTAGTGTTTTGTCAATTTATATGAAAGTCTCCGTAAATGCCGGATAACTTTCATGGTTCGTTGTGGGCAGAACCGGGTCAAAATCCTGGTCTACCCATGGCAGTTATTCAAATACAGTATATTGTGTTTGAACAGTAGAGACAAGGCATGCCTTGTCTCTACAAGACGACCACAGCAACAATCACCATTACTAAATTACAAAATATGCCGGTATGCTGATGGGATCAATGAATTTTTTTATAATTTTTAAAACTTATAATAAAGTTAATTTCACTATTTGAGATAATTTATTGGCGAATGGGGAGATATACCTAAAACAAACTAATAATAAGGCTTAAATATGTCAAGGTTATTGATATGATCAATACTCATCTCAACCATGTATTTTTATTATCGCTTTGACATATTTTTTTCATAAATTATAATACCTAAAAAATGCAAGCTCATTGTAACTATTTGATTTTTAAAAAAATTTATAAAAAAAGCGGTGCTTTTTTAAATTTTAACAGATTTTACTAATATAACTATCTGAAAAAATAAAGAATTGATTTAAAAAGTATTTTTTAACGTACCCTTGTAAAACCAAATAGTTATATCGTACTTTAGCATCTTGATTGCATTATTTAGGTAATATATTATATGAAAATAAAACGAATTGATACCATACTGGAAAAAGGATCAGGAACCATCAACGAAGACAGCCTCCATGCCGGAGACGATATATTTGGAGTCTTTGATGGAGCCACAAGCCTTGATAAAGCCAAATTTGAGAATCATTTAACAGGTGGGTGCATTGCATCCTCAACAGCCTGCCGGATTTTTTCAAAAAACGGATATTCCCTTGAACAGCTTGCCAGAAACGCAAATTGTGCCATCCGAGAAGCAATGCTTTCCCACGGGGTCAAATGGCACCAAAGGGATAAGCTCTGGAGTACCAGTGCTGCTGTGGCAAGAATCAAAAAGGTTTTTGAAAACGAAAACTTTTTTCATGGAGGCCCAGCTCTTCTTGAATGGATTCAAACCGGAGACTCATTTATCCTGCTCATATTTAAGGATCAATCCTATAAGGTATTGGGCAAAACTGATGATCATGATTATGAGACTCTTTCGATGTGGAAAAAAATGGCTGCTATTGAAAAAAACACTCTCACCAATCCCTCTCTTAAAATCAGCGAAGCATTGGGGGAACAGATCAAAAGAGTGAGAATGGGAATGAACCGCAGCTACGGAGTGCTTAATGGAGAGGATGCTGCAGAAGATTTTCTTCAATCAGGAGTTGAATCCCTGGAAGGTGTAACCGATATCCTTGTTTTTACAGACGGGCTTACGGTTCCATCTCCCATGCCGAAAAAAATTAAAAATTTTGATATTCTGGTACAAGAATACCTTAAACGTGGTCTGACTGGCCTGAAAAACCGTATCAGGGAGATGGAAAGCCTTGATAAAGAGTGCAGGCTCTACCCCAGGTTCAAATGCCATGATGACATCGCAGCCATTGCCGTTGTCATGGAATCTGAAACCGTTCCCGCCAAATTATCATAAGGCAGCACATAGATAATAATCTAACAAGTATAGCGAATGCGTTCCCGTTATCACATGGGATTTGTTTTAAAAATGGATAGTTTTATTTGTATCTACTCCCTAAGACATAATCCAGAGCCTTGGCATAGACCATCTCAATACGTTCAAAAATTTTATCCCAGGAATAGGGCTTTGTGATTTTCCGGTTTATATGAATATCGGGCCGGGGCTCTTTCATAACCTTCCTAATAATTTGCTGCAGGCAACAGGCAAGCCTCTGTTCCAGAAGGGGTAAATCCTTATCAAATGGTTTATCCACGGTTTCAAGAGGCGGAAGTTCAATAAGGCTTATATTGCTTCCCAAGCCATATCCCGACTTTGCCCCCAGAACTTCACGGGTACTGGGAAGGGCTGTTGTCAGTACCCGGCAGCCGCAGGCCAATGCCTCCATCAATACCAGGGGAAGGCCCTCAAAAAATGATGGAAATACAAATATGTGACACTGCCGCATGAGATCGGCAAGCTCATTGTGATTCAAGGCTCCATGAACCACCACCCTGGAGTCTGATTCCCGGGCAAGCTCAAGGCAATGGGCCTTTTCAGCACCACTGCCGCTGCCCGCAATATGAAGCCGCCATGGATATAGATCAGAATCAACCTGTCTTAAGGCTTTAAGCAGCCAGGGCACACCTTTGGCCCGGCACAGTTTTCCGGCATAAAGGATTTCAACAAAACCTGATGAAGAAAAAGAACCGGAAGGCAAGGCTGAAGGCTTTTCTCCAGGATAAAAAATAGTTTCATCATAGCCGCCAGGTATAACATCAATGTAATCTTTGGATATGGAGAAGGTCTCTTTAATCTCCTGTTTTTGATGATGGCTGAGTGCTATCACCCGGTTGATCTTTCGGCATAAAGGCCCTATCCGTATACTCAGGTCGGAACAAAGTGCATGCTGCCTCAAGCATGTGCCGTGGCAGGTTGTGACTACGGGAATATGGGGTGCAATCTCACAGGCCATAATCGACACAAACCAGAGATGGTGGCTGTGGATAATATCAGGAGCAAACCATTCAACGGCATTTTTAATGGCCTCTTTAAAGGCAGATTCATAGGCCAGAATTTCTTCACAGCCCATAGTGGAAAAAATCGTATTTTCATAGGGCATGGCATCACTCATGCCCGGAAGAGGATAGGGCAGATCCTTTCCATTGAACCTGACAAACCGGCATTTTTCTTCGGGAATGATACTTGGCTTAAGGGAAAAGTTATCCTGAATTCCGGCTACCAGATAATTTTGATGCCCCTTTCTGGCCGCACACTTTAACATGGCCTGTATATATTTTCCACTGCCTGTAAAATCCGGAGCCTGGCTGATAAGATGGAGTATTTTCATAGTTAAAACCTGTATTTTTATTTATCAAATATTTTACCTTGACAAGCCTGACATCTTTAAATAATTATTTATTAAATAATAGGTATTTCTCATATCACTCTCAAGAGTAGTTTGCACTTTTTGGGGGTGCAATCCCTAAAAAATGAGGATGTTATAGAAAATGTAAATCGGCAAATGAAGGATGCCAAATAATAATGATATCTTTTGGAACTATCATGTGCATTTGTGGATAAGCTTTAAAAGGAGATTCAAGTATGAAGAGACTATTAATCTGTATTTTTTTCCTGAATCTGGCGTTTTTTTCCAATGCTTCCATGTGCTTTTCTCAGTGCGGAACCGTGGCGAATGATTTTTCCATGACATTACCCTGTGTTGAATTTGACGGCATATATTACAAACTTACTTTGACTTCCTATGCTAATCCTGCCGACCAGGACCGATTATATTGGAAATATGAATCCATGGAGGTCTCTGCACCGGACACAAACTGCGCCCATGTAAACACCGCCCTGCAAATCACAGCCCCTTGTGTCTACTATGCGGGAATAAATCTTTCCATGATCCTTGAATACTATATCAATCCGGATGATCCAACGGGGCTGTACTGGAAATTAAGCCAGAAGCTTACTATAAATCCGGTTAATATTACGAAAATTTCCGGTGATACTTCAGTATGTTTTGATTCTTCATATTATTCAAGCCCAGAGTTCCTTACATCACTCAACGAAGCTATGGCATGTATTATGCGATGTGATAATGATGCAGCCTGCCTGGTTTCATGTATGCCTGATCTCGGCATGGGTAGCGCCTTTAACCTTGCATTTACCTTTTACAACCCAACCGCATCTTTAGTAGAGTTTATCATTTCAGCCGGAGCATATTATAATCCTGGAACCTCAGATGTTCAGCCCATGCTTATCATAATTGACCAGATTCTGACCATAGAACCAGGGTATGTTACCTTGTGTATTCCTACCTATTGTATGGATGGTTATGCCCATGCACCATCGGATGAAGATGTTTTTGGTACGGGTGATATAGCTCAGCAACCATGCATTATTGAAATACTTGATTTGCTCAGAGGGAAGGGGAATATTTCCCATGCTGATTCATCCATTATCCAAGAAGCGGTATGGACCTGTACGGAGACAGGCTCTATAACCACTGAACAGCAGACTGCTCTGGAAAACATGTAACAGAACCCTTTTATATGAAAGTCTCCGTAAAGGATTGTTTTTTAAAGACTTTCAATCTTCGTTGTGGCCGGGTAAGAAATATGCTCCGGCCATGCCGGGTTATATGAAAGTCTCCGTAAACAGCGGATGACTTTCATGGTTCGTTGTAGGCAAAAGCAGGTCAAAACCCTGGTCTGCCCATGGCAGTTCTTATGAAAGGTTCCTTAGCAGAGTGCCGGGCAGCTCATTCCGGGTTCCATCCCCAAAGCCCCCATGCTAGGATGACAAGGGCGACAAGGTTGAGAAGGGCTGAAGTAATGCATACCGTACCCATGCCCATTTCCTGCCAGATGAATCCACCGGATGATGCTCCTGCCACCCTTCCAAAACCTGCTGATGCCAGAAAGAGAGACATCATTGTAGCCCGTGATTCCGGAACCACCTCTGTACAGATGGAAATTACCCCCACAATGGAGAATTCAAAAAAAATAAAAATGGCGAATAATCCGGCAAGGGCCATTACAAGAGATGTTTCAGCCCCGGGAATGAAAAGGTATGACAGCGAACATCCGGCAAGTCCCAGCATTACCGATATTTTCAGTCCCAGGCGATCTGCAAACAGGGCAACCGAGGTTGACCCGCATAGCTCCGCTACACCTATAACGGCGGTTCCCAGGCCAAGGGCTAGCACATTCAGTTGAAATGCCTGCTCCAGCCACGCACCATAGATGACGAAAAGATTATCGTTGCCGAAACTTGCAAAAAATCCAAATCCGGCAACACCAAGCGAACTTGGATTCTTCAGGAGTAAGGCGATGGTCTGAAAAAAGTGCTGCCTGTTCTTCTCTTTGCCATTTTCTTCAGCATCGTCTTTTATATAATGGATTATCAGAAAAATGCAACAGAATCCCGCACCGGCAAGGGCAAAAAACGGAGAGCGCCAGCCGAATTCATTAATCAATATGCCGATGGCGGGAATACCTCCAAGGGTGGCTGCTGCCCAGCTCATCTCAAGAATGCCCACTACCATACCACGGCGCTTGTAGGAGATGCGCCTGGCAACATAGGCCTGGATTGCAGGATCGAAGAGATTTTTGCAAAGCCCGCTTAAAAACAACGCAATTATAAGGGTGTAATAGGTTGGCAAAGCTCCGGCAAAGGCCATACCTGCCGAAAGAAGAATCAGTCCGGACAGCATCATCCTTTTGTATCCTCTCTTATCACCCAGATGGGAGGTAAAAAGACCGATGATGGCGGTTGCCTGGTTAAGGGCAATGATCGAGGTTACGGCGGTAAGGGGAACTCCAAGCCCCCTGCTAAAAAAGGCCGCAAAGGGATAGATGAATCTGTTGGAGGTGTTGATGACCGACCTTGATACTGCGGCCGCTGCAATGATGCCTAAAATTCCTGAATGTTTTTTTGTATTATTTCCCATAACCGGTTCTACTTAGCCCGTTTATGGATTAAAATCAATAAAGAATTTTTATATCTGCCTTGACCTGTCCTGACAGATAATGACAAATAGGGAAATGGGGCAAAAATAGATTTTGCCCCTACTTTTTAATGCATAAAACTGAAAATTTCCCGGTATGATTTTTTGGGGGACATCCTGCAGATTACTGATGGGTAGAGCATTTTCAGGTTTTAAGGATTGTCAGTTATGAGGTGTAAATCTTCCATGGTCAGGCTCCACGTAAAATCTTCCATATAACGAATATCCAGCCACAGGTGCATCTCCCCCAGGAGAGTATTGTAAGTTGCATAGGGTATATGAATATCTAAATTTTCAGAAATGATTACCTCCGGACAATCATCTCCCCCGGAGCAGTCCATTAGACCTGCACTGTATCCATCATCATATCCTGCTTGATAATCTCCACCAACCTCAATCCCGCAGGATGCCGGGTCTGCTATGCATGCCTCGCGTCCAGCTTCATACCCTTCTTGATACTCTTTCTCACATTTAATGGGATCATATGTGTCTCTGTATTCCCAGTATAAAATATCATGGTTGCCCCAATCATGTCCTGTCGCTGAGGTAAACCCGATAAAGGCATCATTTTGTCCAAGCAAGCTTGGAATATCTACTTCCATTGAGATGTCCGGCATTTCCGGCCTTTCTCCGCTTTGGTTGATTCGTGCCTCCAAGGTGCCCCCGTCGTAATCGATCCATGCATGCCATACATTGCCATCATCAAAATCCGGGGTGATATCTTTTGTATGACCTTCTGCAGGATCATGGACAACAGAACCGTTGATATCTATCCCCAGATGATTAGAGTTAGGATCGTTGTTAGCCGCGTTGCACCAGGTATCAAATTCAACACCTATGCTGGTATCGATGCCTGCATAGCCGATCCCCTGACCCAGGCTGCCAATATCAGATGCTATGGACTGAATGACGAACACAATGCCGTCGGCTCCAGCCGTATCATTACAATCATAAATACGGCCTCCCGGCTCCGTGATTCTGAATTCAAAATAGGTGCTGAAAGTTGAAGCATTAACCGCCTGAGTGCTGAAGGCACTTCCGGACCGGTTTCCTTCAGCAGGGGTAAGTCTTAAGATTATCCCATCCTGGGTGGGCATGGTCTGGGCATCACCATTCAATGTCAGTGAACTCACGTCTGAAAAATCAGGAAAACTCATTACAACAGCCTCGGCATTGACTACAAGGCAGAAAAAAAACGTAAATACGATTAGATAAATCTTTTTCATAATACAACCTCCTTAAAGATAATATTAAAATAAAAGTAAAACACTAAACCGCTTACGGTTTAAAAGGCGGTGCATAAATGATGATTGATTTTTTGCCATGGTTTCATAATCCGGCGATAATATTCGCTCTTAAAGCACTGATAAGTAGATACTTGTTAGTCGTAAGTTATTATTTCCCATATAGCTGTTGTCTTAAATTTTAATTTAACACTATGTGGTGGTGATTCAGAGAAAACTTATGACTGAGGAGGTAAGATAGATAAAACAATTTCCTATACAGCACAATATGTCTTATTGAAATTATTTTATCTATCAAAAACAAGTATCGGTAACAACTTTAGTTCAGGCATTTATATGGCAAGAGGATTCTGTGAGAGATGATCATATTTATTAGTCTTTTCTATACGATAATTAATAATGTTTTGCAACCCAAAACTTAAAAACGACTAAGAGTCTAATCCTAAGGTTTTTTGCCGTGATTATAACGGCAGCATACTGCCGTACTCCATCAAATTTCTGTGAAGTTCAAAACATTTATTCAGATCGTGGCGAATGTGTCCCTGGGAAGATTCTTTAAGATATTTATACAGGTAGTCTTTGTACATGGGATGTGCGCATTTGCGAATAATCTTTTCAGCCCTCTGCATGGGGCCAAGTCCCCTCAGATCCGCCAGGCCCTGTTCTGTCACCACTACCTGCACCGAATGTTCATTGTTATCTACATGGGAACACATGGGCACCACGGAAGAAATCTTTCCTTCTTTTGCTGTGGAAGGGGTCATGTAAACAGAAAAATAGGAGTTCCTGGTGAATTCACCACTGCCTCCAATGCCGTTCATCACCTTTGTGCCACAGACATGGGATGAGTTGACATTGCCGTAAATATCCATCTCAAGGGCGGTGTTCATGCCGATGACCCCGAGACGCCGGATAATGCCGGGATGGTTGGATACCTCCTGGGGTCTAAGTACGATGCGGGGCGCAAAAAAATCCATGTCATCGGTAATTTTTTTAAGCCTGGGGGGAGTTACAGTAAGGCTGGTTGCACTTATACCCGTAAGTTTCCCTTCTGCCATGAGATCCACCATTGCATCCTGGCACACCTCAGAATACATCTGAAACCTGGGTATATCCGGATTTTCACCAAGCCCCAGCAGAACGGCATTGGCTATGTTACCCACACCTGCCTGGAGGGGCAGAAATTCGGCCGGGATTCTTCCAACCTTCATCTCGCTGAGATAAAACTCAATCACATGGGCCGCTATTTTACGGCTGATCTCGTCTGGTGGGGAAAATTGTGCAATATCATCTGCCTCGTCTGTTTCCACCACTCCTATGACCTTCTGGGGCTCAATGGTACAGTATGGCCAGCCCACACGGGTCATGGGTTCATATATATGAATTGGATATCTCCTGGGGGGCTTGGGCATGGTGATAATATCAGCCATTTCCCTCAGCCTTGGAGACTGGGCCGAATTTATCTCAATTATAATCTTATCTGCATATCGTAAAAATGTAGGAGATGCCCCGATGGAGGTTGTAAGATACACACGCCCATCAGGAGTTATTTCCGTTGCCTCCACAACAGCTAAGTTCACCCTGCCGAAAAAACCGCCATTTACGGTCTGGGGAAGATGGGAAAGATGCATATCAATATATTCCGTATCCTGAGCGTTGATAAGGTTTCTCAAGACCGAGTTTGACTGATAGGGGGCTCGCCATGCCACTGCCCCTGCCTCTGCCAGATCATGATCAATACTTTGATTGGTGGAAGCACCGGAAAGAATTTTCAGCCTGAATTCACTTCCTGTTTCATGTTCCTGTCTGGCAAAATCCGCCAGGGCTCTTGGAACGCCCTTGGCTGCCCCGGCAGCGGTAAACCCGCTGAAGGCAACCATATCACCGTTTTTAACAAACCTGGCAGCCTCTTCAGCCATCAGTGTGGGGAATGCTCCGTAACGTATCATTTTAATCTAAACATTCTTCAATTTGATCGATAAACCTGCTTTTAACTGCAAACTGACCTTTTCTGTAATTTGCATGGGAAAGGTATAGAAATCGTTCCGCACGGGTCATGGCCACGTACATGAGGCGTCTTTCTTCTTGCAGAGCTTTGGGGCCTGCATCAAGGGAACGCCAATGGGGAAAAAGTTTTTCTTCACATCCAACTACAAAAACGGTGTCGAACTCCAGGCCCTTGGCAGAATGAATGGTTAAAAGAGAAACTCCTTTTTCGTCATCTTCGCCCTCCTCTTTATCCTCTCGAATGAGAGCTGCTTCTTCAAGATATTGAACAATATCAGCCTTTTCCCTGGCCTCATGTATTAGCTGTTCGATATTTTCTTTTTTGGAAATCAACTCTGCTTCAGTCTTGACCTTTTTCTTGAGATATTCGTAATAAGCGGTTTCCTCAATAACACTATTAATGGCTTCATCGGGCGCCATATCCCGGATGGTATCAAGGATATCAAGGAGACGGGATAGATTGTCATGAATTTTTTTAGTCAGCACGCGATCCTTAACCATGGTTCTTGCGCAATCTTGAAGACTCATGCCACGATCCTTAAGAGCACCGATTTTCTTTACCATAACAGGCCCGATGCCCCTCCTTGGAGTATTCAGTATCCTCTCAAAAGAGACATCGTCATTGGGAAACACAGCAGCATTAAGATAGGAGTTGATATCCAGGATTTCCATTCTTTCAAAGAATCCCTGGGAGCCCATAAGACGGTAGGGCAGGCGAAACATTCTAAATGTTTTTTCAAAGGACAGGGAGCAAAATTTTGTACGATACACAACGGCCATCTTTTCATAGGGAATGCCTTCTCCATAGGCGTTCAGGGCTTTGATCCTCCGGCCGACCCATTCTGCCTCCTCCTTGTCTGAAAAAAAATCATGGATATCAACCATACCTCCCCGCTTGTTTGAAAAGCATTTTTTATCCATTTTATCTTTATTGAAATCTATTAAAGCATTGGCGGCCTGGACTATTTCATCTGCGGATCTATAATTCTCCTCTAAGCGGAAAACATGGGCATTGTCATACCTTTTGGGGAATTCAAGAAAATGACTGACATTGCTGCCCCTGAATCCATAGACCGCCTGCCAGTCATCCCCCACACAGAACAGATTTCCGTGATCCCCAAGAAGCAGGCGGGTCAACTCATCCTGAAGGTCATTGGTATCCTGGTACTCATCCACAAGAATATGGGTAAAATAATTCCTGTAATAATCTCTCACATCCTTGTGATCCCTTAAAATATCACGAGTTTTAAGGAGAATATTATCAAAGTCAACGCTGTTGGCATGTTTTAATTTCTCCTCATATTTTTTAAAAATATCCACCACCCTGATTCCTGCCACACGGGGTCTTGCATCAAAATATTTCATGGGACTGCCGGAATTTTTGGCCTTTGAGATTCTGGATAAAATATTGCCAGTATGTTTTTTATCAAGATTGCTTTCCACCAGCACTTCGGTGATCAGCTTTTTCTGTTGATAGACAGAGCATATCTGGATCGGATCAGAGTATCCCATAAGGGAGCAGTGTTTTTTTAAAATAATGAGGCATGCCGAATGATAGGTTCTGACCCAGGGAAATTTTGAGTACCCCATTCCGGTCATTTTATAGAGACGGGTTTTCATCTCGTCGGCGGCCTTGTTGGTGAAGGTAATGGCAAGAATTTTTTCCGGATTTTCACCGGAATTAATAAGATGCTGTATCTTTGCCGTAAGGGTTCTTGTCTTGCCGGAACCTGCCCCTGCAACTACCAATGCCGGAGAGCCGGAATGCTCGACTGCTTCTTTCTGTTGTTCTGATAATTCCATGTCTATTAACTGATCCAGCCCAATTTATCTCTATTATAGTTTATACTTTGGCATCCTTCATTTTCCGCTTTACACTTTCTCAATCAATTTTTCCAGTTTTTGGGGCTTATTTCAAAAAAAGTGTCAAGTACTTTTAGGATAATATGAAGGATGCCCATTATTTTATGTGAAAGTCTCCATAACAGCTTGTTTTTAAAAGGCTTTCAATTTTCGTTGTGGCCGGTTAAAAAATATGCTCCGGTCATGCCGGTTTATATCATTATCTTTACTGCTAATGCTGGCCTTGGGGCTAGCATCAAGAGTGGGATTGTTAATAATTGTCTATTATTTGCTGAAGAACGCTTTCCACGTCATTTTTAATTTCAGCAAGCCTGTTTTCCGATGATGCTTCAAACCTTAACACCAGCGCCGGCTGGGTATTGGAGGCCCGGACAAGTCCCCATCCATCCTGGAACAGCGCCCGCATTCCATCTATGTCGATAACATCCACCTCTTTTTTGAAGTGCTCTGTAATTTCCTTTACCACTTCAAACTTTATTTTATCGGGACACTCCACCCTTATTTCAGGGGTGTTAAAGGTTTTGGGAAGATCTTCTATCAGTTGGGAAACAGTCTTTCCCGTGTCTGCAATAATTTCAAGCAGCCTACATGTGGCATAAAGGGCATCGTCGAATCCAAAATACCTGTCACTGAAAAACATGTGACCGCTCATTTCACCAGCCAATGCCGCATTTTCCTGTTTCATCTTTTCCTTGATAAGAGAGTGCCCCGTTCGCCACATGATAGCCCTGCCACCGTGTTTTTCAATGTCATCATACATGGTCATGGAGCATTTCACCTCTGAGATAAAGGTGGAGCCCGGCTTTCTGGATAGAATCTCCCTTGCAAATATCACCATCAGTTGATCACCGTAAATAATGCCCCCGTTTTCATCCACCACACCGATGCGGTCCCCGTCTCCATCATATCCTACCCCAAGATCCAGTTTTTTGTCCTGGACAAGGGCAATGAGATCCTTTAGATTCTTTTTAACCGTGGGATCTGCCTCATGATTGGGGAAGGTGCCGTCCATGTCACAATAGATATCGTGAACTTCACATCCCAGAGCTTTCAGAACCGGCAGTGCTGTTATTCCTCCTGTTCCATTACCGGCATCGATCCCTATGCGGATTTTTTTTCCAATTGAAATATTTTCCTGAATATAAGTCATATAAGGGGAAGTGACATCTTGAGAGCTGAGGTTTCCGCTGCCATCGGCATATACGCGGCTGTCGATAATTTTCCGGATATCTTGCAGGCCGCTTCCATGGATGGAATCCTGACCGCTCATCATTTTAAATCCATTATACTTAGGAGGGTTGTGGCTGGCGGTGACCATTGCACCTCCCATGGCTTCACAATGAAGGATGGAAAAATAAAGCACAGGAGTCGGGCAGATACCAATATCAATGACATCGCATCCAGTGGATAAAATCCCTTGAATAAAGGATCTGGAATAGGCATCGGAAGTAAGACGGCAGTCCCTCCCCACGGTAACCTTATTTTTTCCCTGATTATAGAGTAATGTGCCATATGCTCTTCCAATATTTATCACATCATCTTCTGTAAAATCCTTGCCTGCAATTCCTCTTATATCATATTCCCTGAAAATTTCCGGATTCATATATCCCCCATATTGTTTGATAATAACTGCCATGGGCAGGTACGGTGGCCTGTCCCTACAGTTACATATAAACCGGCATGGCCGGAGCATATTTTTACCCGGCCACAACGAAAATTGAAAGTCTTTAAAAAACAATTCTTTACGGAGACTTTCATATAAACTGCCATGGGCAGCCCAGGGTTTTTACCCGGTTCTGCCCACAACGAACCATGAAAGTCATCCGCCGTTTACGGAGACTTTCATATAAACCGGCATGGCCGGAGCATATTTTTTACCCGGCCACAACGAAAATTGAAAGTCCTTTAAAAACAAGCCATTATGGAGGCTTTCATATAAAAAAGCATCCAACATTCACACACAGATAATATCATATTAAAAAAATGAAACACCAACCGCAATTATTCCAAGTATCCAGCAATAAGGTGCAAACAGATGAAATCTTCCCTTTTTGACTACTTTCATAAGCACGATCAGGGCAGCATACCCTACAATAAAAGAAACAAGTGTGCCATAAACTGTTGCCATGTCAAGGGATATATTTTGTGCAAAAAAATCCTTTATGCTCACAAGTTCGGCACCCATAATGGCCGGAATCGAAAGAAGAAATGAAAAACGTGCCGAAGTTTCTCGCTCTATGCCTAAAAATAAGCCTGCCGCAATGGTGGAACCTGACCTTGAAATCCCCGGCATTACGGCCATACCCTGGCAAAGACCGATAATCAGAGCCTTTTGGGGAGTGGTTTTTATAATATCGACACCAGTTTTGCTGAAATTTCTGGTCATCCACAAAAAGGTTCCTGTAATCAAGAGCATACACCCGACAAAGCCCACTGATCTGAACATTACATCTACATATGATTTTAAAAAAAGTCCTATAAAGGCAGTTGGAATGGAGCCAAGAAGAATGAGCATGATCATGCGCAGGTCCTTGTCTTTACTTGCATCATCCCGGAGTTGTTTAAGTGAGGTGAATGTTTTGATATGTTTTAATAGGGACAATAACATTGATTTAATGTCATCGAAAAATACAACAATGACAGCAAGAAGGGTTCCCATGTGAACGCTGATCTCAAAAAAAATGCCCGGCTCCGTGATACCAAAAAAAAATCTTCCAAGGGCAAGGTGTCCTGAACTGCTCACAGGCAAAAATTCTGTCAGGCCTTGCAGAATACCAAGCACAACACCTTGGTATATTTCCATATTAGTTATTCCTTAATTCCTTAATAGGTTGAGAAAAATCAAAATTTCAGGGCAGAGATAAAAAACAAAATCTATCCCTATGTTTGAAACCCAACAGCAAAGTATAATGTGTCAATAAATATAAGCCGTAAGCTTGATATTGCTTCCAATGATAAATATGATATAATGAAACATAAAATGAAGGCAATGAAAAGAAAAATTTAATCATGTGGAGCATCCCTCCAATCCTTCCTTATTTCTATAACAAAGGCAAAATAATGAAGCCTATGCAAAGGCAATACTATTCTCCGGTTGAAGAAAGTATTAACATTATTTCCCATGCAGCTGGAATCCTTCTGAGCATTGCAGGGCTTATAATCATGGTGATCCATGCTAACCTGCATGGAAGCACCCGCCATGTGGTCAGTTTCAGCATTTTCGGAGCAAGCCTGATTCTCCTCTACAGTGCATCCACGATTTATCACAGTGTAAAAAAACAGAAGCTGAGAAGCGTAATGAGAATCATCGACCATGCCTCGATTTATATTCTGATTGCCGGGTCATATACACCTTTCGCACTGATAGTTCTTGACAACCCTGAAAGGTGGTTGATTTTCGGAATTTCCTGGGGACTTGCTTTAAACGGTATAATTTTAAAACTATTTTTTACAGGAAGATTTGAAACGCTTTCGACTCTCATGTATTTGGGCATGGGATGGCTGATACTATTTGCCATCAAACCCCTGGTTCATAATTTTTCCACGGAAGGACTGACCTGGCTTTTTGCCAGTGGAGCGTTATACACCATAGGTGCTCTACTTTACGCTGTCAAACGCATATCACTTAATCATGCCATCTTTCATATTTTTGTTCTGGCGGGCAGCGTTACTCATTTTATATCTGTATTCTTTTATGTATTACCAGTTGATTAAATACAGGTAGTATTATAGTTACAAGGAAGAGATTATGGTTTTGTAAGCAAAAGACTATTGCTCTTTCAATGTTTGATTTTAGGGGTTATCATATAGCCGGAAAAATGTAGAGACAAGGCGTGCCTTGTCTCTACATTCAAACAAACCCCCATGAGTTGCCACTCACAACGAACCATGAATTTAGGGACAATTCCTTGTGATTGCCCTTCGCAAAAGGGCAGCCACAAGGGCAGCCCCTACACATTCATATAAAATCAGACATACCCTAATTTTTAGATTTGACAAAGCACTATATATCTTGATGACAGTTCAATTAAATTTCTAAAAGGGGGATTTTTGGAACATTTTACAAGTTTGGAAAGCATGATAAATAAAGTTAAAGCTCATCCCTGCTACCCTGATGTGGGAATGATTCTGTGCCACAACGGTGTTGTCAGAAAAAATAGCAGGGAGGGCCGGAAAGTTACAGGTCTGTCCGTTACAGTGGATCACGAAATACTGAAAAAAATTATTGAAGATCAGAAACAGACAAAGGGTATCATTGAAGTGCTTGTGGAGGTACGGGACGGGAAACCCCTTGCTGTGGGTGATGATGTCATGTATATCGTTGTTGCAGGAGATATTCGTGAGAATGTCATTGCAGCCCTTTCTGACACCCTCAACAGGGTTAAGTCCGAAGCAACCTCCAAAGAACAGTTTTTTTTGTGAAGCAACAAATAATTACCAGACCAGAAATAATCATAACAAATTGTCGCCATCCTTCATTTCCCTGTTTAAACTTTCTCTATGAACATCCTTTTGTTTGGGGATTATCATCCAGAAAAGTGTAAGCTACTTTTTAAGCAATATGAAGGATGCCAAATTGTCTAAGAGAAATTACCAGATTAATCTTGATCAGCTAATTATTGCATATGATATTTATATGAAAGTCTCCGTAAAGGATTGTTTTTTAAAGACTTTCAATCTTCGTTGTGGCCGGGTAAAAAATATGCTCCGGCCATGCCGGTTTATATGAAAGTCTCCATAATATCCTGTTTTTAAAAAGACTTTCAGATTTCGTTGTGACCGGCAGCAATAACTATGCTCCGGCCATGCCGGTTATATGGGTATAAAAACGGCAGTATTTTTTTCATTGCTGAATAAAGGGAATATGGGGATGAGTGATTTTACACACCTTGATAAAGATGGAAGGGTGCGCATGGTTGATGTGGCAGATAAGGAGGCTACAAAACGCGTTGCAGTTGCATGGAGCATGGTAATCATGCAGCCAGATACCCTGAAAAAGATAACGGACGGCAGCTTGAAAAAGGGAAACACCCTTGAGGCTGCCAGAATCGCCGGGGTGATGGCGGCCAAAAAGACAGCGGATTTGATCCCCATGTGCCATCCCCTGAATTTAACCCATGTAAGGGTGGATTTTTTCCCGGATTTTGATAAAAATGCCATTGGAATTGAAGCTGAAGCCTCACTTGAGGGAAAAACAGGTGTGGAAATGGAAGCGTTGACCGCTGTTTCCGTGGCAGCTCTGACCATCTATGATATGTGCAAATCCTATGACAGGGGTATGCGTATTTCTGATATTCATGTAAAGTTGAAATCAGGAGGAAAGAGCGGTCTTTTTACTTCAAGTTAATCTGCCATGTTCATAAATCAGAATTTCTCATGGCAATAAACCAGGCTATCCCTCAAAAAGAGAAACAGCCAACAGACAAAACACAATCAATCTATCAGATATATGTCATTGTACACCAGCAAAATAAATACAGTACCAAAGGGAAGTGTTATGAGCCATCCAACGGCAACAAGACTTCCAAGCCAGCCAAGTCCGATATATATAAGGGCGGCTATGGCGTGCTCCATGATATTTTGATTGATAATCTGAATACTGTTTTTTACAGCATCTACCAGGTCCAGTTGCTGATCCACCATGCAGGGAATCATGTAAAGGCAGAAAAAGCTGATGGCAATGCCGATAATGATGCCTGGAACAAATAACAGCAACAAACCTATTCCAACAAGGATAATGGATAAAAGACTGAATACCAGTAATGGAAAAAACAGTCTCATCTGGGAGAAAAGATCCTGGATGCGGGGTTCTCGATCCTCCCTGATAAGAAGCAGGAGGGAATAGGTGTATCCCGCAAAGGTAACAGGGGCAAGAATCCCCAATGTTACTGTACTCAAAAGGCCCATGACCAGGGTAATTAACACCAGCATGACCACGTTATCTTTTGTCAGATGCCACGACTGTTCCAAGTATGTTTTAAAATTCATACGTCCTCTTTTCCTCTTTTCTCCCTAATTCGCTTATTTTTTTATAACCCATTAAATTTATTGATACTAATTTTTGATTCAACAAAAAAACAAGTAAAAATTACTGTAAATTACAGTATGTTATAAAAATGAGCGAAAAGAGGGCTTTTCTGTTATATATTAAAGATAATGAATCTGAACCGCTTCATCTGATAAGGTATTTTTTGCAAGCTTTATCAAATGATAATGATGGGTGAAAAAAATGATCTGGGTCTCCTGTGCAAGATCTGCCATGGCACTTAATGAGGCAGCAGATCGCTCGTCATCAAAATGCACCAGCACGTCATCAATTATAAAAGGTATAGGGCCGTTGTTTCGTATATATCTTGACAGCCCCCCCAGGCGCAGGGAAAGAAAAAGTTGATCCCGGGTTCCATCACTCAACTCCTTGACGGTTAAGAGCGATCTATCAGGACGCAGGGCCTTAATAACCGGGTCCCCCTTTTCATTGTAATCTGCCCGCAGCCCGGCAAAAGAGCCTTTTGTAACTTGGTTAAAATATACCCCGGCAGCTTCCAGAACAGGACTCTGGTTGCTTTGACGGTAGCGTTCAATAGCCTTTGTGAGAACGGCTGAGGCCATTTTCAGCTTAACATAGTGATGGACATCTTCTTGTATTTGCGCGGCAATACCCTCGGCCTGTTCAGCAATTGCCAGGGCCTTGGATTCCCCGCCTATTGATTCCAGGTCTTTTTGAGCAAGGGCAAGCTGTGCCACAATTTTCTTGTGGGCTTCCTGGCATTGTTTTTTTTCCAGCTCGCATTGATTTAGCTGTGCATGAAGCTCATCAGGATCATGGGCCGTTACATCTTCTATAAACTGCTCTACATCCTGTCCAAGGGCAAGTTCGGCAAGCCTTTCATTGACCTTATCCAGATCTTGGACAAGTTTTGTTTTATTTGCAGCACGTTTTTCGATTTCCGGCAGTTGTTCCTGGGTTTCAGCCCAGGCTTCCACAAAGATCAGGCGCATCTTTTCATTTAAGGCGGCCAGGCTCTCATCGGCAGAGGAGAAAAGCTTGTTTTTTTTTCGCATTTCATCCTTCAGGATCAGGCACTCTTTTTGTTTTTCCCGGTCTCTTTTCAATCTGGCATTCAACTCAAGGGCTGCATCCCCAGGGGAATTATCCTCAATATCAATATCAGGGGCAAGCTGGCTCACCGCTTTTCCCACTCTTTTGGAATAATCCTGATAATCATTATGGATGGCGGTATTACGAATCTCCAGATCCTTTGCCTTTTCCAGTTGAGCGAAAATATCTTCCATAGCCTGAACAAATTCCTGGACATCCTCAGTACCGGCATCTGATTTAAAGCCTAATTTGGCAACCGCATTTGCCCAGTCCAGAGCCCATTGATTCTTATGAATTTCAGTTTCATTTTTTCGCTCCTGATGGGCTTTTATTTCATCGCTTATATCACCGATGCGGCTCTCAATTTTCCGGTACTCCTCCTCCAGTTTCTTTATCCTGGTAAGTTTTTTTCCAGCAAAAGATATTAACGCGGAATAACTGAGTTCTTCCGGCACATTGATGTGAATACGCAGAAGTGCCGATGTAACTTCGGACTTAATCTTCTCCATATTTTGTTGAAGGATCAACACATCACCTTTTTGTTTTCTGAGAACTTCAGCCTTTTGTTTCAGAGCTTCCACCTTCACAGCCCATGCAATCATCTCCCTGGGGCTCAGGGGCGATATATTACAGGAAGCCCAGAGGTTTAACCAGTCCTCCCACAGGGCTTTTCGTTTTTCACTCAACGCATCCTGTTTCTGTTCAATGGATGCCATATCTGATTCAAATTCATTTATATCCTTTCTCAGGGCCTCGGCCTGGGCCACTGCTTCGGCATCCTCCCGCAGTATATCCGAGGTCTCATCAGCGCTTGCAACACTTTTTGCGTAGGCATCGGCAAGCTCATTACATTCTGGAAAATGGGCCATAAACTCAGTATCAACCATGGCTCCCTTGAGCCATACATTAAGGATGGAATTCCATCCCATATCCCTTATTCTGCGGGCATTTATCAAGTCATTCATGGAGGGAAGCCTGCCAAGGCGGGTCATCTCCGACAGAAGAGATTGTTTTTTTCCAAGCTTTTTCATGGATTCCCTGCCGGCATTTTTCATCTCCTTGATCCTGTTATCAAGCCTGACAAGGGAATTTTCGATTTTCCGCATGGTCTCATCAATGGGTATTGAAAGGCGCTCCAGCTCTCCGATGCCGCCCTTCCAGAGTCCCAGGGAAGAGAGTTCCATGTTAATATTTTCCTCAAGCAGTGCGGCTTCCTTTGAGGCATCTTCAATGCGATCCTCTAACTTGCCATGGTCAGCAGCCCTTGCAAGGCATGCCTCTAACTCTTCTGTATCTTGAGCTTGTCCCAGGCCTGTCAAATTTTTTTGAAGCTGCACAAGACCTGATTCTTTCTTTTTCAGCATCCGTTCCATTGTGTCATGGGATTCTTTCAGCTTTACCCACGTGTTTACCAAACGGAAAATTCTCGAAACTTCAGACCTTGAAAGCCTCAGAGTTTCTACATCTTCAATGGTAAGACCGGGACGGAGCAGACCCAATGCCTTTTTAGCAGAGTCCTGATGCTGGTACATCCTTGCCCTGAGGGACTGGCTGTCTTTTTTTGCCTTAACATGGACCTTTGCCTCACCTGCAAGGTTCTCGATGAGAGCCTCGTTGGCGATGATCCTCTCATCATAGGCAAGGGTTTTCAGCTTCTGGTCAATCTCCTCTATATCGCCTCGCAAGTTTTCCAGTACCTTTGCGGTCTGCTTCAGTGCCATCTGGGTTTCCACCCTGTCATGGGAAAAATTAGGCCCAAGCTCCGGCACATCTCCAATTTTATTTAATTCTTTTTCCTGGATCCGGCGCAAAGCAACGTGTTTTATAGCATCCCGATGGCGGGATAACAGGCTGATACGCTTGGAGAGTTCTTTTAAATCATCTTCAAATTGTTTTTCCTGTTGAAAAAGCCCATCCACCTCTTTTTTTAATTTTTTCCAGTGGTGGTGGCTGGCCGAAGCCTCTCTCTGCTGTTTTCTAAGGGATTTTATGTTTGAGATAGCGGCATTTATCCTGGGATTTCTGCCCCGCGGAGAAAAAAGTCCGCCCTGCTGCTCATCAAGCCTTGTCATCACATTTTTCAAAGTGTTTAGTCCCGATGTGGCGGCAAACAGAGCCTGCCCAAGATCGCCCCCGGCTGCAAGAACGCTGTCAACACCCATACGAAGAGAATCGTGGGAAATGCCGAATGTATGTTGAAAGGCATCTTTACCCATCCTGCCAAGGTGTTTATCCAGATCTGCCTGGGCAAAGGGCCGGTCTGTTTCTTCGTCAATCAGATCGTTTTTTCGCCTTTTATACCTTGTTAAACGAAGAAGCGTATTATCAGGCAAAAGAAAGTCACCGCCCACAGACAGGTTTTTATTTTCATGGAGCCAGGCATCTTCCACGATATGGCCGAACCCGTAAAAAAGCCCTATCAATGCCCGGAGTGTGCTGCTTTTTCCGGCCTCATTGACCCCGCAGACCATGTGCAGACCATGCTTGGTGCCCGACAAATCAAGAATTTTATCGGTAAAGGGTCCAAATGCGTATAATTTCAAGGTGTTTAATATCATGATTCAGCCTCGGAAGTTTCCATATCACTTAACAGGGTAAGAATAACATCCCTGGCACTCTCAAGCATCACGGCGGTTTCATCTTCAGGCACAGACACTCCTGTGCCGGACAAACGGGCCTTTAGCTGGGAAAAATCAAGCTCAAGGTCATTGTATATGCCTGGACCGCCGCCTGAACCATCAGAGGATAGTTCTTCAAGGTATCTTAACAGTTCTCCCTGGGGGGTATCGCTTTGTGAGAGTTCTTCAAGATTTAGCTCCGGCCTGGTGTTTAATTCAATCTTTTCAATCCATGCCCTTTGATCCGACAGACGGGCAGCCATGGCCCTTATATTTGCTCTTAATGTTTCAGGATCGGTGTGAAGGCGCCCGTGAACCGAGCCGCGCCCTGTCAGCACGACCCTGGCGCAGCAGATCCGGTTGTCCATATCTGCAAATGTATCATCGAAAACCTCCTCAAAGGCCTGGGTTACCTGTTCGATTGTTTCACAACCGCTTATATCAACATTGATATTGGCCCAGCGAAGTATATCAAGGGGAACGAATTCTACCGTTAATTCTCCATTATTCCAGGGGAGTGAAGCACCTTCCGAAGTATCTGACACGGTATCTGCCGAAGCATCTGCCAAAGCATCGGAATGACCCGATGTCACCATCACGCATCCTTTTTCTCCGGGCTCCCTGATGTGGCGGCCCTGGCTGCATCCCGGATATATAATCATGGGAGTCTCCCTTACCACCGTGTATTCATGGACATGCCCCAGGGCCCAGTAATCATAAGCCTTTGCAGCCAGTTGATCCGCAGTGCAGGGGGCATATGATACATGCCCCTCGGAGCCTGAGATGAGACAATGCAAGATTCCCACATTCATCATGCCGGGAACCGGATCAGGATAGTTCAGGGCAAGGTTCTCCGTGACATCCCGGGTTCCATAGCTTTGTCCGTGGAGTGCCATGCCAAGATCATCTATAATCCATGTTTCAGGCCTCCGGCTCCTGAAAATTTTAACGTTGTCCGGCAGGATCAAGGTCTTTGTCATTTTGTTGGCAGCATCGTGGTTTCCCCTGACCACTGCTACACGGACGCCTTCCCTGGCCAGGCGGTGCATCTGATCCGCAAAATACAGACCAGTGCTGAAATCCTGCCAGTCGCCGTCATAGAGATCCCCCGCGATAATAAGCAGCGGCACCTTCTCCGACAAAACCAGGTTGACAAGGTTCTCAAGGGCCCGGCGGGTAGCACCCCTTATTTCATCGGCATTTGGTGCGGATTCATCGGAATAAAGCCTCCTTAATGGAGAATCCAGGTGAATATCGGCTGCATGAATAAATGTTGTCATTAGAATCCCTTTGTATTAACTCGTGTTCGACAGTTATAGGATCATTTTTTTTGAAAAATAGCCTAAATTCCTAATAAAATCAACGAAAAACTAATTTTTTGCTTCAAAACATGTAGGCACACGCATATATTAATTTATCTTTACCTAAAAAGAAATAAATGTTTTTATAGTAGGCATATATGTACGCACAATAAAACGAAAGAAAAGATGGGTCGGAAGTTGAATACATTCAGCTTGCCCACAACTTCAGACACCCTGAAAAAGGATATTTCAGGGCTGAGGTGATTTTTACTCCTTCGGGCGTCGGGATCAGTTAAACATGGCTGCTAAACAGTGTCATTGACTTTTGATGCATTGGTCCCTATAATAGGCCTGTAAATAAAGTTCTAATATGAGTACTTGAAAGGAGGTCGTATGTTGCAGGCAAAATTCAGCGTTGAAGAAACTCAAGCCCAGTTTTTGAATAATTTTAAAGTCTATGGATTTAAGGATAAAAGCTCTATGCTTCGTAAGGCTATAGAGCATTTCAAGAAAGAAATGGAACTTGAAAGTCTAAGAAAATCCGCTGAGTTATATTCTGAAATTTATTCTGAAGATGATAATTTAAAAGAATTGACCCAAATTGCATTAAACGGATGGCCAGAATGACAGTGCTGAAAAGAGGTATGATTATTGACGTCAATCTTGATCCGACAAAAGGTTCAGAAACTGGGAAAGTTAGACCATGTGTAGTTGTAACTAACGATATTTATAATGAAAGAGTTCCTGTTATCCAAGTTGTTCCAATTACTGAATGGAGTGCAAAAAAAGCTCGAATAAAAACTAATGTTGAAATTTATCCTTCATCCGATAATGGTCTATCTAAAAAATCGGTAGCAGACTGTTTGCAGACACGTCCAATAGATCACCGTCATAGGTTGGTCAAAATTCGAGGGAGATTGTCAATAGACAAAGTACAGGAAATGAACCAGTCTTTAAGGGTTGTATTTGAACTTGATGCATAGGACAAAATACCCAGAGACTAACAGGCGGGTGAACCGGACATAAAGGGTCTCCCCTTGTGTCTTACTCTCGTTGAATAGTTAGATAGGTAATCCATTTCATAAGTGACCACACATATATGAGAGATTGTTCATTTTTTATACCTCCGGGGGAAATGATTGTTTTTTCATCTGGCCGCTGGTATATTAATTTAAATATATAGCAAAAAAACTCACATTTCAACTACTGACGGACACAAGGAAAATATACACTATCCACAAAAGGTTTTTTTTGTAATGAAAATGTTCGTCTATTTCATATGTTTTTTTATCATCACTGCTGCTGGCGGACATTGTTCTCCATACCCTGACACGCTTACCAGTGAAGAGATAAGCTGGCTTCAATACATGTCCGCAAAGGAGATTAGATATGTAATCCCCCCCAGGTTCACCCCTATCTCGTTTATTGAAAACGGGCAGGCAGACGGCATTGCAAAGGATTATCTTAACCTTCTTAAGGATATATTGGGACTTGAATTCAAACTTATGGATGTATCCTGGCAAAAGGGTATGGACCTTGGCAGGCAGGCCGAAGTTGATTTTTTTCCCTGCCTCTCCAACACCCCTGAACGGGAAGAATTTTTATTGTTTACCAAAGATTCATATATTTCCTTCTCCCTTGTCATAGTTTCCCAAAAGGGGGCAGCTCCCATCAGGAGCATACCTGACTTGAAAAATAAACGGGTGGCCGTGGACAGGGATCTTGTGGCCTACAGCAAATTAAAAAAAGACTATCCAGAGCTGAACATCGATTTTGTTTTCAGAAAAACCAACCCCAACTGCCTGAAGGCGGTTCACCTTGGTGAAGCAGATGCCTGCCTGAGCAGCTCTGCAGTTTCAGGATACCTGATTTCAAAAAATGGATGGAGCAATCTGAAAATATCCGGCGAAACCGGCTGGAGTGAAGCCAGGATGAAGATGGGAGTAAGAAAGGACTGGCCCATTTTTATTTCCATCCTGGATAAGACCCTTGCTTACATACCCAAAGAGGCCATGAGCAATATTACAAAAAAATGGATACCTGTTCAATTTGAACACAGCTTTGACAGCATTTACGTACTTAAAAGAATCCTTCCTTTTTTTGCCGCAGGCATTCTGGTTCTTATTTTTGTCACGTTTTTTCTTGTTTTTATGATACAAAAAAATAAGCAGTTAAGAATTGCCGAAGATACCATAAAAAGAGCTTTTCATGAGCTGAACAAGGCAAAAAATGCCGCAGATGAGGCGGCCCGGGCAAAGACCGAATTTCTTGATAATTCAGGCCAGTGTTTTTTGTCATTTGGAAAAAAAATGAACATCGATCCTGAATACAGCCTTGAGTGTAAAAAAATTTTTGAGATGCCCATCACAGGAAAACCCATCGAATCCTTGCTGTTTCAAAATAATCCGACCCTGCAAAAACAGTTTAAACGAAACATGGATCTTATTCTTTCAGAGGATAATGAATTAAAGCAAGACCTTTACATGTCTTTACTTAAACCCCTGTACCGGCTTGGCAATAAACACATAAAGGCTGAATACCGCCTAATTGCAAACAAAAAAATGATGCTGATTTTAACGAATATAACCCGTCAAAAGACACTTGAAGACGAAGTAACCCTTGAGAGAAACCGCCTTAAATTTGTCGTGTCCGCCGTCAGGGAATCCATTGATTTTTTCCAGATGATAGATGATATGAAAAAATTCAAAGATGTTACACTGCCTGGATACTTAAATGCCCCTGATCTTGATACAAAAACAGCACTTTCCCATATTTACAGGCACCTTCATACCTTTAAGGGGCTGTTTTCCCAGCAGGGTTTTATATATTTCCCAGACTTTCTCCATGATATGGAAACAAAAACCGCGGAAATGCTCCATAATGCCCCCCCTGATTTTAAAGAAGCCCAGAAATTTGTAGAATTATTTCAAAAAGAAACCGTGCTGGAAAAGGATCTGGAAATCATCAAAGATTTTCTCGGAGAAACTTTCATGGACAGAAAAGGAGAGGTTCCCATCAGCACGGAGCAGGCTGCACGCCTGAAAGCGATGGCACAAAAACTCCTTGATATGGAATCAGATGTGATTGACAGTGAAACAAGAGCGCTTTTAGAGGAGTTCATCTGTTTAAGATATGTGAACCTGAAACAGCTTTTAAACGCCCATGCTGACGGTGCCATTAGAATGGCCCAGCGCATAGGCAAATATATCTCCCCATTTCAGGCTAAAGGCGATGATATAATGGTTGATCCGGATACATTCATTCCTTTTACAAGATCACTTGTGCATGTTTTCAGAAATGCAGTGGATCACGGCATTGAACATCCTGATCATCGTGTTGAAACAGGCAAAAACGAATACGGCAGCATTACCTGCCAGGTAATCAATAAAGAATCCTATGTTTACATTTCAATTTCCGATGACGGGTCAGGTGTTGACATGGCTGCTCTAAGGGCAAAAGCATTGAAAAATAAAATGTTAAAACCGGAAGAGAGTGCAAATTTAACGGATTCAATCCTTCTTGATCTATTGTTTACTGCCGAGTTCACGACAAAAGAAACTCCAGACCAATTGTCCGGCCGGGGTATCGGACTTAACGCCGTCCAAGAGGAACTTCATAAAATAAATGGAGCTGTGTCAATAACCACCCGGGCTGAAAAAGGAACCACCTTTGAATTTAAGATTCCATTTCAAAACGCCAGTTAAATCAGGAGGTACAACTTAATGGCAATCACCATGAATGAACTTATTAATATCATAACTAAAAGAACGGTTGGATATTTAGATAATGAAGCAGGTATCAAGGTGACCCATCAGGAGGTGAATCTAATTGATAAGAACCGCCTGAAACTAAGACAACTGACTACACTTATTACTATTGGAGGAGATATCAACACCAATGTTGTATTCAGCTTTGATAACATACTGATTGATGAAATTTTCAATGTTTACACGGAAGGTATTAATGTTCCTCCAGAAGATAGATTGGAATGTATTGAAGAGACAGCAGGCGACATGATAAATATCGTGGTCGGAAATTCTACATCGGAATTCAACGGAATAGAACAAGCCATTAAACTTTCTCCTCCCATGGTTATTCAGGCGGCGACATCTATTATTCCCAACAAGAAATCCCAGTTTTTTATGATCAATTTGTTTACATTACATGGTGGTATGAGTATATTCTGTATTGGGCCGAGATAAGAACAATGGCGGGTATATTTCCAGCATCAAGGATCAATTAACCGTTAGTATTCCCAACCGCCCAATAAAAATCATAAACATCCTGAAAATATAGGAACTTTCAGAATACCTCAAGGTAGTTTGCACTTTTTTGGGGATGAGTCCTCAAAAATGGGTAGATTGACTTAGAATGGGTCAGGCAGGAAATGAAGGATACCAAAAATATTATGGAATGGAGGCTTGAGTGACATCAGCTCTGAATATTATGGTGGTTGACGATTCAGCCATCACCATCAAAAAAATAACCAAAATGATAGAAGATATGGGTCATCATGTGGTTCAGGTGGCCAGGACAGGCCGGCAGGCAGTGGATATCTATAATGAACTCAAACCGGATATTGTTACCATGGATATTACCATGCCGGATATGGACGGCATAGAGGCCACAAAAAAAATCATGGAACAGCACCATGGAGCACTTATAATAATGATCACAGCCCACGGGCAGGAGCAGATGGTCATTGACGCCATTGAAGCCGGTGCCCTGGGCTATATCATGAAACCGATAAAAAAAGAAAAGCTGAAAGAAACCATAGATCGTATCGTTGATAAATTTTGGAAATAAATCATGTTTTTGAATGAAAACTCCCTCATTGAGACAGTATTTGACCTGATGCCCTTTGCCGTATATGTGGTGGATGTAAATAATTTTGAGATTATCCACATGAACAAGTCAATGATGGACTTGAGGGGCAATCGAAAAGGAGAGCTCTGTCACAATGCCATATACCAGGATGACACACCCTGCATGTTCTGCAAAATACATGAACTGCTTGATGAAAAAAACAAGCCCAATGGTGAATCCTGCGTGTTTGAACATTTTGATGATATTGATGACTGCTGGTACCAGATTCAGGAAAAAGCCATTGTCTGGCCCGACGGACGGATAGTTAAATGCTCCATACTTGTTGATATATCAGAGTTAAAGGCAGCCCAGAATCATCTTGCAGAAGCCCATGCTGAATTAGCACTTAAAAATAAGGCTCTTGAATCAGCCAGCCGCCACAAAAGCGCTTTTCTTGCCAGCATGAGCCATGAAATTAAAACTCCCCTCCATGCCGTAATAGGACTCAGCGATCTGATTCTGAAGACCGATTTAACGCTGAGGCAAAAAGATTACGCCCGGAAAATCAACGCAACTTCCAACACCATGCTGGCAATTCTCAACGATATTTTAGACTTATCAAGGGTGGAAGCCGGCAGGATAGAGCTTGAACATATTCCCTTTAATCTTTCAAATGTAATAGATGATATTTCAACAATGTTCAAATATTCAGCAGTTGAAAAAGGGATCAGGCTGCTTGTATCCATGGATAATGATGTTCCATTGTTTCTTATGGGAGATCCCCTGAGATTGGGACAGATACTCTCAAATCTTCTAAGCAATGCTGTGAAATTTACCTATTCAGGCCAGATTGTAACCCATGTCGGCCTTGTAAAGAAAAAAAATAAAAAAGCACTCATACGTTTTTCGGTTACAGACACAGGCATCGGTATTTCTCAGGACATTTTACCCGGGTTGTTCAGGTATTTTAACCAGGGAGATGCCTCAACCACGAGAAAGCATGGCGGTTCAGGCCTTGGACTCAATATATGTAAAAAGCTGATAGATCTCATGGGCGGCTCCATCAGCGTAAAAAGTAATAAAAAAAGGGGCAGCACATTTAGCTTTGAACTTTTCTTTGATCTCCAGCAGATTAAACACAAAGAAAATTTACTCCATCCGGCTGACCGGGCAAAGAAAAAAAGTCCTCCTCTGCCTCCCTCCGGCCCAAACGTGTCTTATGCGCCTGACGCGCTCCAGGGGATTAATATCCTTCTGGTGGATGACCAGCCCATAAATCGGCAGGTTGCGCAAGAGATACTGACCTTTGCCGGTGCCCGGGTTAAAGCTGTTTCAAATGGAAAAGCTGCTGTTGCCGCTGCAAAAACATCTCCATTTGATGTTATCCTCATGGATGTGAACATGCCCGGAATGGACGGATATCAGACTACCAGGGCAATCAGAAGAATGGGTGAGACTTCCATACCATCTCCTGATCCTTCATCTATTAAAGAATCCTTACAGAATAATAAAAAGGATAATGAAATTGTTATTTCCCATGGAAAACCGCGTTTAGGAAATACAGGCTATGGGCTTAATGCTGAAATTAAATCCACGCGGGTGCCCATAATAGCAATGACCGTTCATTCATCCGAAGAAGAAAAAATAAAATGCCTGGCAGCCGGAATGGATTATTTTACCACAAAATTCAATAATCCAGACCAGCTCTACGACATTATCTTGAAATGGTGTGGGAAAAAAATACCCGATAAAACTTCATCAGAGCCAGATGGTGTCCAGCCATTCAAGGAGTCTTCCATCATGCCGGGTATGATCTTGGATACAGGTTCAGGCATAAAAAGGGTTCGAGGCAATAGATCATTGTACAGGGAACTGCTTATGCAGTATATCAAACAGAGTGCGGCCGTTCCCCGGCAGATGAGAAAGGCTGTGAAACAGGGTCATCTTGAGCTTGCCGCAAACATGGCACACTCCCTAAAAGGAGTCAGCGGCAATATTGGTGCTGAAAGGGTATTTCTATTGACCATGGAACTGGAAAACGCTATTAAAAATAAAGTTGCAAAAGACTGCATAAGATTGCTGGATCAACTGAAAACAACCTTAAGCAACACCAACAATGCCATTAAAGACTGGATTGAAAAAGATAAAATCGAATCACAAAATTCAGAAACCATTTTCCATGGAACTTCATCAGAAAACGGTATAAAACTTGCTTCTGCACTGAACGGCCTGAAAATTCTTCTTGAGAGCAACAATGCCAAGGCCATGGAACATGTAAAAGTTATAGAAAAATTTAATGAAATTGCACAACTCAAATATATGGATAATATGAAAAAATTGATCAAAGAACTTGAATTTGAAAAAGCTCTGGATGTTTTAAAACATATCGCACACAAGTTAGATGTTTTGATATAGGAATTCTATGCGGGATTATACGGACAGCAAAATACTTATTGTGGATGATGCCTCGGATAATATCAAAATTTTAATTGAATTACTGCGGGGAGAATATGTTATCTATTTTGCAAAAAACGGCTTAAAAGCTCTTGAGCTTGCCGTCTCCGTGAAACCGGATATAATTTTGCTTGACATCATCATGCCAGGCATGGACGGCTATGAGGTTTGCCGCCGATTGAAACAGGAAAAGGCCACGGCAGATATTCCTGTTATTTTCATTTCCTCCATGAATGAGGTGGGAGATGAAACCAAAGGACTCGGCCTTGGAGCCGTTGACTATATAACCAAACCCATAAGCCCGCCCATTGTAAAGGCAAGAATTAAAAACCACCTTAAACTTGGTAAGGCCATGTATGAGCTGAGGCGTCTTTACAGCATGGCACTTGATGCAAGCCCTTTGACGGGCCTTCCAGGCAACAACAGCATTGCAAACCGCATTGAATCAGCCTTAAACCAGAGAGAAGATGTATGCGTGATTTATACTGACTTAGACAATTTCAAGGCATTCAACGACAAATATGGATTTGCCAAGGGAGACGAGGTAATTCTCTTTAACAGTGTTGTTATCCGTGATGCCCTGGAAAAAGAGGGCATTGAAGACGCATTTATCGGTCACATAGGCGGGGATGATTTTGTCATCATTGTTCCCTCGGATAAGGTAAAAAATGTGACAGCAGATATTATACGGCTTTTTGACACCGGCATAATCGACTTTTACAATGCTGAAGATAAAAAAAACAAGTGTATTATTTCCTTTGACCGCAAAGGCATGTCCCAGACATTTCCCATAATATCCATAAGCATGGCAGGGGTTGATCTGTCCAACTCCTTATACAGCCAGTATATCCAGGTCAATGATGCGTGCTCCGAGGCCAAGAAAAGAGCAAAAACCATTGCCGGCAGCAGTTTTGTAATGGATCTCAGGAAAACCTGTTCTATTCATTATCCTTGCCCTGACTCTCTTCCCCTTGTAAAAAAATCGTCAAATACCTTGCCGGCCAAATAAAGGCCGGGTCCTCCCATAGCCCCTGCCTTGGTTCCCTATTTCAGAGATACTCAGTTCTGCCAAGGTCAAGTTTCCATGAAAGTAAAAAGTTGAAAAAAGATGACGATCCATTCTTTGCATCAATCGGTCTATCATATTGCTGGTTCTATGACACCCTGAGCTTGCCTTCCGGCTCGCTCTCCAGGTCAAAAGAGCTGTCCCCCCCGGGCTTAACACAAAACCGTTACCAGTAATGCATACCGGAGTAAGAAACTGCCGGTGATCTATAGATCAAGAAAACGGCTGGCCGGAACATTAAAGATTACAGAAAGTTTTTTGGCAGTAACCAAGCTGATAGAGCGTTTACCTCGCTCCATATTCGAAATAATCTGTCGAGGGATATTATCCAATTTTTTACCAAGTTGCTATTGGGTTAACTGATGGTTTTTACGGTAAATACGCATAGCATCACCAGGAGTAGTTATCTCTGATATCTCTTTGTACCAATCGCTTTCGGTTACCTCAACGTATTCCTCATCTCCTTCATAAATTTTAAGCTCACCACCGTACTCACTCCTGAGCATTTCAAGAATACGGGACGGAATCTCTCCTTGAATATGAATATTAGTACGGGGAGTTTTCACGACTGCCTGCATAATACACCTCTATCTCTATGCTTCCTTCTTCCATATACCAACAAGCCACCCATTTTCTGGATAGATGGCAATGATATTCAGTGGCAGAAAGCTTGCTGTAGTTAGGCCAATTGTGAACCATTGGCCCTTTTTCTTTCAAATCATCTACCAATAATTTCAACCTTTTCTGAACATTCACAGGTAATTTCCTGACCCCTCTCAGAATCTTTCTTTTATTTATATGCAACTTGAAAATTAAAAATACTTTATTTAAAATGAGCGAATGGGGAGACTGATGGAAGAAGCTGATTATGGTCTGGGAATAGTACTTGGATTAAATTGATAATGTTTCTTGCGTAGGTTAGCTTAACTTTGAACAAAACAGCTCCAATAAACAAAAAAAGGGATAGGTTGAAAACCGTATCCCTTTGATGCTATTTGGTCGGGGCGAAGAGATTCGAACTCCCGACATCCTGCTCCCAAAGCAGGCGCGCTACCAGACTGCGCTACGCCCCGAAAATTTAAGAATTGACATTTAACATCTTTTTTTTGTTCTGGCAAGTTCTTTTTAAAAAATAAAATAATAAACATATGCCTTTATCCATAACTGAGCTGTAAAAATAAAAAACATTCATTATGCGCTTCAGCTTATTATTTTGCAAGCCATTAAATATATTGCCCTATTATATTTTTCAAGGCATGTCTCAACACCTTTTCCACATTTTGATTTTAGAAAAAAATTGCTTTGTTGTCAAAATTTGTTATTCTAAGGGACGTAAAATGTTGACAATGATATTTTTTCCCAGGTTTTTTTGAAATCATTTTAAAATTTAATATAATTGTGTGGGTGGTTTGTATATTTTTCAGACACAATGATAATATTGTATGAATCTTGCATTTAATTCATAAGCTTTATGCACTTATTGTTTTTATTAAAAATATCCATTCTCCCTCTGATTTGTACACCTGCCACACGAGCATTCAAAGATGTGAAGTTTAAAACATGAAAAATCAAATGAAAATCGAAATTAATAATGTATTGAAGAAAAATACCGCCTTCACCCTTATCGAACTTATGATCGTTATTGCCATCATAAGCATCATGGCGTCTATAAGTATCCCAAGTTTTTTTAAATCTGAGTATAAAGTGAAAAAAGTAGCAAGGGAGCTGATGGGAGATATGCAGCAGACAAGGATGGGAGCAATTAAAACTAATCAGGATTGGGCTATAGTCTTTGTTCCCGATGATCAGTATTTAATATGTTCGTCCAGCGGGGCTGACGGTATATGGTCAGGTGCAGGCATAACTGATAACACTATTGAAAAAAATATAACCTTTAGCAGTTATGCCGCTGGAGTTAAATACGGTCATGGGCCTGCAACGACTAATGCGACTACAAGCGGTGGAACCTTTCCATCTGATGATATAAGTTATAATCCCAATGTTGTGTCTTTTAATTCAAGGGGAACCTGTGGTAGCCAAGGCTATGTGTACATTACATCTGGAGATGCCACCTATGCAGTCGGGACCTTAACTACGGGCATAATTCGAATTAAACGCTGGCAAGGAGGCGCATGGCGATGACAGAAGCCTACTGCCCAAAATCAAACGCTAATACAGGGTTCACAATTATTGAATTATTAGTGGCTCTGGCAATAATGAGCATTGTTGTTGGGGCGATCGTGACATCTAAGATAGGCCAGCAGAGCCAAAGCATGTCCCAGCAGCAGGCTGTTGAAATGCAGCAGACTGTTAGAGCAGCCATGTCTATCATGGTAAAAGAGATCAGGATGGCCGGCTATAATCCTTATAGCTTTAACTACGGGGCAGGTATAACAAGTGCAGGGGCAAATGCTATAACTTTTTCCTACGTTATTGATTTTGACGGAAGAGATAACGACGGTGATACAGTTATTGATGAAACAGGTGAGATTGAAACTGTATCTTATAGGCTTCAGAGTAAAGAGCTCCAGGTCAATAAGGGCAGTGGATTTACCGTATTAGCAGAGAATATCGAGCGTTTAAACTTTGAATATTTTGACCAGAATGGAACTTCTTTGGGAAGCACTCCGGCTTCCCTGCTCAATATCAGAGCAATGCGAATAATCTTAAGTTCAACAACAGATGCTAATGAACACGCATATTCAACCGGCACCTATATATCCGACAATGACAACATTGACAACGATGGCGACGGAAATATCGATGAAGCAGGTGAACTCGAAAATAATAATATCCGTAATTTGGTAGTCATTGTAAAATGCAGAAACTTAGGAATGTAAAGGATTTAACTTGTCAATATGATTCCAAAAAGTTCAAATGGTTTTACCATTATCGAGATTTTGATTGCCATGGCTATTTTTGCCATCGGCATTCTTGGGGTTGCCAAAATGCAGATGTCTGCAACCAATGGCACTGCAAAGGCAAGGATGTACACGGAAGCCCTTACTTCGGGTCAGGACATCATGGAGTATTTGTTGTTACTTCCCTATGGTGACCCAGCACTTAATGATACCGATTTAGACGGAACCAACCAGGATCTTGATGACGATGGAGATGATGATGACTGTAATTGTAATGACTTTGGCTTAGATGATAATACAACTGCCAGCGCAGACCACACTCAAACCAGGAACAATATCTACACTGTCTATTGGAATATTGCCGTAGATGAGCCGGTTACAGGATCAAAGACAATACGATTGTTTGTTGAGTGGCATGGCGGATTATTTAATAAGCAGATTGAACTTGAATCTGTAAAACCTTCTATTTAAAAAAGGAAAGCATATACTAATATGCTGAAAAAGTACAATAAAACAATATTTTTTCCATTAGGTTTTAACGAAAAAGGATCTGCCATAGTTCTGGCTATGATGGTACTTGTTGTTGTTACTATCATGGGCATTACAGCCATAAATTTAAGCAATACAGAACTTGGCATTATAAGAAACGACCAGATATACAATCAAAATTTTTACATGGCAGAGGCTGCCGTTATGCAAGCCGCTCAAATAATCGATTCCCTTGATGGTATTGCTGATTATGATGATTTGATGCCATCTTCCACTACTCTTGAATGGATAAACGATAATTCAACAGGTTCAGGCACTGATTTTACCCTTCCTGCCAACTGGGATGATGATGATTTGCCGGCAGCACCAAATAATGATGATAATGCAAAACATCTGAGGTTTAACAGCAACTGCTGGTATGCCGTTAATTATGAAGGTAAACAGGCGGGTTCAAGCATAAAATCCGGTGAATTGTCTGTAAACACTTATTCCCTATATGGTCTTTCCCAGTTAAATCGAGGTGAAGTTTTGCTAACCATCGGGAGCAAAAAGCCGGTGCTGAATCCCTAACTTTATTAAAATATAAGCAATTAATATTGTCATTATGTTTTTAAAAATAATCGTCCATATTGAATCATTGGTCTTAATTTAAATCAAATAAAAGGCGGGACATTATGTGGTATGGATTTCAAAATAAACCATGGGCAAAGGTAATAGGGCTCATTGTTATAGCCCTTATGATACAGGCATCTGTAACCGTTCGTTATGCAAAAAGCACCTGCGTGTTTGATAGCCTTTCAAACATTCCCTTAGATGCTAAAGTAGGAGCTTCCCCCGGAATAATCATGTTTCTTCTGGATGATTCCGGGAGTATGGACTGGACGCTTTTGCTGGATGGAGTGGATTACGCCCCGGAGAGCGGGCTCTTTGATAAAGATGGAGACGGTTACAGAGATTATTATTATGTGTACAGCCTTGGCTCACACAAAATGTTCTGGAAGACCCAGTGGCACGTTGTAAACAAGCTCTATTACAATCCAGCTTCCACATATACTCCCTGGCCGGGGCAATCTAATGCTGATCCAGATAACCCCGAAAACCCTTATTTTACAAGTGACGATATCAATCTGGACGGTGTCTTTTATGATTTTTCCGATATAGATTTTTCAGAAATAGAAGATGCACAAGGTGCGGTCATTATTGATAACACGGATGTACTTGAAACTGATGAATTTATTGTTGATGATGGAGACCCTGGTTTTTCATCCTTTGAAAATAATGACGTCCCAAAGGCTTGGCCACATAGAGACAGCGGGAATGCTAATGAAGGCGACTATGTTCGTATTTACGACTATGAAGGTGATCTTCCTTTCAGGGCTGTTCATTCGTTTAATCTTGCAGATGAAGGCGAATATGAGGTTTTTGTTCGATGGATAAAGTGGGACTCAGATGGCGGTCGGGGTGATATCAATTACACCGTTTATTATGAAGCAGGTACTGATGATCATACCATAGATCAAAGCGGCAGCAACGGCAGCAGTTCAGGCTGGGTTTCCCTTGGCATATATGACTTTGAGGCAGGTGATGGGAATGCCAAGGTTTCAGTTGCTTTTGATGGAACCGGAGGTACATCTGTGAGTACGGATGCGGTGAAGCTTGTGCCCCAGTTTACCGTTGGTACTCCGGATAAGCTTTTTCAATGTCAATCAACGGGCAATGCCTGGGAGCCTTATGACAGCGAGGATGCCTATTTAGGAGATTATGTTTATACCCATGCAGCAGGAGATTATACAGCCACCTGGACGGCCAACACACTTGATCCTGCAAAGAATTATAATGTTTATGTTCGATGGCATGTGGGCAGCTATCGTTCAGATTCTGTACAGTATTCGGTAGTCCATGATGGAGGAACGGCAACCAAATATTTCAACCAGCAAGAAAACAGTGACGAATGGACTGAACTTGTATCAAATGCGTCTTTCAGCTCAGGCACGGGAACTGTGACCCTTACGCACACTACACCGGGGGCGGATGAAGACAGGGCTTCGGCAGATGCGGTAGCCTTTGTGCCTTCCGATGAGGTGACCACATCAGATATTGATATAGCGAACTCTCATTATTATGTAAAAGGCACTGATAATGAAATTTACCTGGTTAATTTTGCAAACAATGAATTTGAATATTATAAGGTGGATCACACTTTGGGAACTGATACTGACGAAAGTGTTACTCCAGGAGGAGATGTTGATGAAATCGTTGATCAGGAGCTTATCGAAATAACTCCTGCATTGGCAGCCACCGCAGGCATAGTTACCCCCCGCACTTACGTTCAGGAACGCCAGAACTTTGCAAACTGGTTTGCATTTTACAGGAAACGTCAATACACCGCAAAAAATGCAGTGGGCAGGGTTATTGATGATATGTCCGGAGTCAGGATCGGCATGTTGGGAATTAATAACACAATCGAGCAGGAAGCTCTTCCCATAAATGTCACCCTTGATAATACAACATATGACAGAACAAATGATCTGCTATCAATCCTTTATGCCCACGACCCCATTGACAATACCCCCCTTCGGAGCGGTTTAAAGAGAATCGGTGAATATTTTGAGGGTAACGATGACATGAACGATGAAACCGATGATCTTGCAGCATATATTTCAGAAACAAGCGAACCCTTTTTTACGGAGGACGACGGCGGTGCATGCGGGCAGGCGTTTTGTATCCTCATGACAGACGGCTATTATAATGGATCGCTATCTGGCATCGGCAATGCAGATGTTGGAGATACAGCCTCTGGAGACCTTAATGATACAGATTTTGACGGAGGAAAATTCGCAGATAATCAATCAAACAAACTTGCCGATGTTGCCATGCATTACTATGAAAGGGATTTAAATACGAGCCTTTCAAATTCAGTTCCTACTACAAATTTAGATCAGGCCGACCACCAGCATATGATTACTTTTTCCGTATCCTTTGGAGTCACTGGAGAGATTAACACAAATAATTATCAAGACTGTCCTATAGGTATCTGTCCCCCTGAATGGTGGGTCACGGATGGTGATTCTGATAAAATGAAAATTGATGATCTGTTCCATGCCGCCGTGAACGGCAGGGGAGATTACATCAACGCTGGAACACCTGAGGAATTAATATCTGCAATGGATGAGCTTAAGTCTCAAATTACAAGCCGCCTTGGCTCTGCTGCTGCAGCAGCCACAAATTCAATTCAGATGAGATCCGGCACCAAGATTTATCAGGGAACATATTATTCGGACAAATGGTCAGGGGAGTTGGTTCAGTACAGCGTAAATACAGATACCGGCGCCATCGGTGATGTTGATTGGTCAGCCAGTGACAAACTGGATGGAAATCCTGATGCCAGCCCTGCAATATCTGAAAAAACCTACGACCAAAGGGTAATTTTCACCTATAATGGAACCGCAGGAATCCCTTTCCAGAGTGGTCAAACCGGTATTCCCTATTCTTCTGATCTGGTAAACTATCTTAGGGGAGATGATTCCAATAATGCTGCAAACGGAGGGACTTACAGGGTCAGAGCAGGAAAGCTTGGAGACATAGTCCATTCCGCGCCGGTGGTTTATGGAGATACGATATTTGTAGGCGCCAACGACGGTATGCTCCATGCCTTTAACCGGGCAGATGGTGTAGAGAAGTTTGCCTATATTCTCAAGTTGTTTATTGATAATGGAACCCTGCCCTCCCTTGCATCTAGTGCTTATACCCATCTATTTTATGTTGATAACAGCGTAAATGTAAGAACCATTAGCAGTTCCCTGGCTTTACTTACGGGAGGATTGAGAAAAGGCGGCAAAGGCTATTTTTGCCTGAATGTGGATGACTCGGCCTTTGCCAGTGCATCTTCTCCTGCCGAGACTGATGCTGGAAACGTTGTTAAATGGGAATATTCTTACGCCAGTGGGGTTTATGGTGTAGATGACGATGGTGACGGCATGGTCGATGAATCTGACAGCGACGGCATCGATAATGATAATGATGGAGAAATAGATGAGGCTGATGAAGCGGCGGATGAAGACCCTGATTTGGGATATTCGTACAGCCGGGCTTATATTGTCGACACAAATTCGACGGATGTTGGATGGATTGTGATTTTTGGCAACGGGTACGACAGTACCAATGAACATTCCGTACTTTATCTCATTGATATTAATGATACCACAGGCGCTATTGATGCCTCTTATTTCACAAATGGGGTCAAAAAAATTGATACAGGTGTAGGAAGCTGCAACGGTATGAGTTCGCCGGCAATAGTTGATGTTAACAGCGACGGAAAAGTAGATTATGTTTATGCAGGAGATATGAAAGGAAATCTGTGGAAATTTGATCTTTCTTCAACAAATTATTCCGACTGGGGTTCTGCCTATATGAATGAGTCTGTTCCCAAGCCTTTAATTACCGTTAAAAATGCCCAGGGCGGTCAACCAATAACGGTCGAACCTAACGTAATGAAAATGGAATGCGACCCCGGGCAAAAAGGTTACTTAGTGGTCTTTGGAACCGGGCAATATATAGGGACAAATGATCCAAGCAATACAGATCAACAGACTTTTTATGGGGTATGGGATTGGCAGGACGAGTTTATATCTCCTGTTCCTGATCATTTTCCTGCGCCCCAGACATCGGCTTCAAAGGCAATGTATTTGGGAGAAATTAATATTTCAGATACAACGCCTCTTTTGTCTCCTTCAACTGCCAATGCCGATTCATTGACTCTATTGAAGCAATCAATTGCTGAATCTAATGGCAGTGAAATGATTATTGATGGATACAGAATAATGACAGATTATACCATCAATTGGTTTAGCCCTACTGCTGGAGATACGGATACCGTTGTTGATCATGCGGGCTGGTACTTTAACCTGCCTGATGCCCGTGCGAGAGTTATCCAGGATCCTCTACTCAGATCAGGTTCAGGAAGCGATGTGGGCATAACAACCTTTATCAGCTCCCAGCCATCTGAATCTGACTGCGGAGGAAGTGCAGGCTCATCATGGCTTTATCAGGTAAGCACATGTAACGGAGGAATGACCGATGAAGCTCAGTTCGATACCAATGATGATAATGAAGTTAATGAGGATGATAAACTCGATGATAATACATCAGATGAGAATCCTCCTGATAAATCACCCAGCGGAAAAGAGTTTGATGATATGCTGTATAAACCGATTCAGGTAGGGCCCTATCTTTATATTAATGATTCTTCCGGATCTCCGCCAAACCAGATATTAATTCCTCCCAATATGGAGGGTATTTTTTATTGGAGAATGATCGAAGGTTGATTACTGCACAGAAGGAGTTTTTGATGAAAACTATTAATGAGATGAAAAAATCATTTCAAATTAACCGGATTAAAAAAATATGCTTATCAACTTTAATATTAACGGCATTTTTGCTTATACCAGTCCTGACTGTTCAATCTATCTTTGCTGAAAATGCCGAGGGACCATCTTTTATTGAAAATATTGAACCGGTCCCCAAGTTTGATTCGGGTGAAATTAATTATTCTGATGCGGTTAACAGGAAATTTGGTTTTAAGGGCATTTTGAACGCTATCTATGAAGATCGAATCGTTGTAAGCGATGCCGATATTCAGCTTGCCCATAAAATCTCGCTATCAGGCCTCCGTAAGGGTGATTATGTGGGAATTCAGTATGATAAGACAGGAAAAGCTGTGGCAGTATATCGGTTGCAACATGAATACCCAGATTAAAATCTTCATTAATCGTTGCTTTTATTTATACTCTACCCACTGGTAGAGATTGAGCTTTTTAGGAGAATTTTTTTCCCAGAATCAGGGCAAAATGAGTCTTTTGAAAAGCTCAAGTTATAATAGTGCACAGTATAATATGGGAGAGACATGTCCTAATTTCCCCTGATTTTTACCGAATTTTTGGCATCTTTCATATCAACTCAAAAGTAGTTTACACTTTTTGGGATGATAGTCTTAAAACAAAAGGATATTCATCGAGAAAGTGTAAAGCGGGAAATGAAGGATGCCGAATTTTTTACATTAAACTCTTACCAGGGGTATCATCATCGGCGGAGTTTAAGATTTTGTTGTGGCTGGAACCAAATATCATGTTCCAGCCATGCTTTTTTTATGAATTGCTTTACAGTTGAGGTGATTTAGTGAAAAATTTTCAAATAGTTATAAGTATTGTGTTTTTGATCTTTGGATTTTCCAGTAAATCCGCGGCAGACTATTATCAGTATTTGGATAAAGATGGAAATATTCACTTCACTGATAATCTTACAGATGTTCCAACTGAGCAATTAAATCAGATCAAATCTTTTGAATCTGCAAAACCGGAAAAACCGGTGACAAAAGCTGTCAATGAAAGATACAAACAACCAAGCAAAACTCCACCGGATTTATCAACATGGGATGGACAGCTTCAATCTGCTGCACAGGAGTTTGAACGTGAAAAGGATGAACTGAAGTTAAGATACAACAAGCTTGTCCAAGAAAAGGCTCAATTGCAGGGAATTTCAACAGCAACAATGAATCCTGATGAAAAAAAAGCCTATAAACAAAAAACAGATGAACTGAACAACAAGATAGGGCAATATCATAATCAGTGTAATGCCCTTAAATCTAAAATTGATAAATTCTATCAAGAAATCAAATAAAAAGGGTTCAGCCTTCAAAAGATTATTTGTTGCCTATTTTTTTCAAAGGATTTATAAAAATGCATATCTTTAATAAAAAAAAGTTTATAGGAAGTTTTGCTATTTTGCTGTTTTTAAGTTTAACCTTTGATATTTCAATATCATCTGAATATTATCAATACAAAGATAAAGATGGCGTTGTTCATTTTACTGATGATCTTTCCGAGATTCCTAAAGATCAAAGGGAAAAGGTAACATCCTTTGAATCTTTAACATCAGAGGGAATAAGGCCGTCATCATTATTAAATGAAGAAAAAAAAGATTTTTATGATGATCAGTCAGAGAAGGAAGAACAGGTTTTAGATGAAGGAGAGGCCATGGAAAGTGAAGCCATGGATGACAAGCTTCTTCAGACTTCTGCATCTCTCCAAAGAGAGCGTGCTGAACTTGAACAGGTGTTTGAGAATCTGCAAAAAAGACGGACGAGCTTAACAGAGATGTTAGTGAGAAAAAAAACACCTGAGGAGAAACAGACTTACATGGAAAAGGTAAATCAACTTAACGTGGAAATTAAAGAGTATGAAGATCGGCAAAAACAGTTCAGTGAAAAGGTTGAAATATATAATAATAATGTTAAACAGAAAAATTTAAGTAAAGCTCAAGCTGATTAGTTCTACTTTGTTAACTTCGCCATGATGCTCTGAAAATCAAAAAATTATGATAGATTTTTCCATATCTGGATAAACAACTATTTTTCAAACTCAACCCGGTAATAGATGTCTAAAAGTACCACCTCGCAGTTGATAGATTCGATGGTGAGAGTCTGCTCCATTTTTTCATATGAAACATATTTCCAACTCCTATAATTGTTGCGAACATATTTTTCCACAAGACAATAATTTTGAGAAACAAGGATATATTCCTGAAGCGACGGGAGAAGCCGGTAGTGTTGGAACTTCATGCCCCGGTCGTATGCCTCTGTGGAGTCGGACAGGATTTCAAAAACAACCACCGGATTCAGCAACGAGCCGAGGGGATCATCATCAAACTTAACCTCATCGCAGGCAATGGATATATCTGGATAAACATATTTTGTAAGGGCTTCAATCTTGATCCTTTGATCGCTTGTAAACCCCATGCAGGGGCTTCCTTTAAGTTGATTTTTTAGCTCTCCGGCAATATTGAAGCTGATCATATTATGATTCGGTTTTGCCCCGGTCATGGCAAATATTTCACCCTCAAAGTACTCATGTTTTAACTCTGAATTTTTTTCTAATTCAAGATATTCTTCCGGGGTAATTTTGCCCGTTTTTTGTGGTATCATCTCCAATCCTCCATTAGGCCATGCATATTGATTTTTTTTAATTCATGCCTTACAATTTTGAATTTATAGTTTTCCATTTGTCAGTGTTTTATAAAAAATGTCAACGTAAATCAGAAATTTCGATTAAAACAAGCCTGGTTTTAAAATTCAGGGATATCTTTCCCGAAACTGACATTACACTTAAAATATTCTTGTAAACCACTTTATTTTCTTGCATTCTGTCCTTTTTTAATGGATAAATTGTTTTTTGGAATACCCTTCCTTCATAGATTGGTTTTTCGGCAAAACCATTGTGGTGGAAGTATGGCGGGGATGCAATGATGGATTATAAATTAAAGCAAAATTTTACAAGCGGCATTACCCTGCTGAAATTTGAAACTGTAGGGAGCAGGCTCTGTGCCTGCCCTTTACTTTTAAACGGAATGAATAAGACAAATTACTTTTTTTACTATCAAGGGGTTAAAAAGTTGCATTACATCCATAAAACAGTCTTGATTCTAAGTATTGTTTTAACTTTATCTTGGAGTTTGGCATTAGATATTGCCGTGTCATCGGAGTATTATAAATACAAAGATCAAAAAGGCGTTGTGCATTTTACAGATGACATTTCCGAAACCCCTAAAGATCAACGGGAAAAAGTAACATCATTTAAATTTTTAACATCAGAGGGAGTAAGGCCGTCATCGTTTTTAAATGAAGAGAAAAAAGATTCTTTTGCTGATCAGTCAGAAAAGGAAGAACAGGCTTTAAATGAAGGTGAAACCATAGATGATAAGCTTCTTGAAACATCTGAATTACTTGAAAAAGAGAGAACTCAACTTGAACAAACTTTTGAGAATATCCAAAAGAAAAAAGCTGAGTTGTTAAAAAAATCAATGAGAAAGAGGACCAATAAAGAAACAAAAGCTTACAATCAGCAGGTAATTAAGCTTAATCAGGACATTAAAGAGTATGAAAAACGACATAAATAATTCAATGAAAAGGTTGAAATATATAATGAAAGCCTGTAACAAATGAATTCAATCAAACCCCAAGCACAATAGATGCGCACCCCCAGAAAAGATATTCCTTGGCCTGTTTAACATAACGGCCATTCCCTGCTAGTGCTTGTTCAAGTTTAAACTGCCGAGTGGAGTTTCAGGGTATTCGATATTTCAAGTATTTTTTACCAGACAATCAAACATTGAAGAACGAAGCATTAAAGCTAAGGGCAAGCCCGTGTAGAGATAAGGAAAGCCTTGTCTCTAATGTATGATTACACCCCAAAGGGTATGCACAACACCCAGGTCACTCCATGGAGTTTCACATAAAAAACATCTCTTGACAAGACGCAATACCATATATTACAAATTCATAGATTAGACCCACAATGAATATCTTTGAGCTATTGTGATTGTTTACTTCTCAGACCTTTAGTAGTAGGGCTTATCCTTCATATTAAACACTTGAAAAAGTTGCTTCATGTTGCCTGTCCTGGCCGCCTGAATCAATAATCACAAGCAATTAAAATATGAATAAAAATGTTCGTATATATATTTAATTCAAGGGGGAAAAATGAAACAAAACAATGCAAGGTCGAAAATATTTCCTATTATTGCTGTGATTTTGTTTATTGCTGCCGGACATATAACCTTATGTGGTGCAACTCAATATGAAACTGAATTTAACGATACTCAATTAAAAGCTCTTCATATTCAGTCCTTTGGAACCCAGGTGATTGGCAGCCTGTGGCATCCTCTGGATTATGATTGGTATTCTTTCAGCGTTCAAAACCCTGGGAGCTTTAAGATATCAGTAGTGTATGAGGATGCTCAGAGTGAGGAAGTTGTATCCAATGCCTTGTTCATAGAGGTTCGTGACGGTTTAAATAATATACTGGGCGGTTTCCCTGTGGATTTTGGCAGCAGCGACCAAACTTACCAGGGAAGTCTTAGCATTGGGAGTGCGGGTACATATTATCTTGTAGTTTTTTGCCCATCAGTTGCTAATCACCATAATGATCAGTATAAAATATCTGTGTATGATAACATCACCATTGATCCATCTAACCCCCAAACTTTAAACGACCCACATTTTTTATCTCTCTCACTGAGTCAGTCTTCTGTTAAATCAGATAATTCAGACAGCACAGAGATTACCGCCATTGTCCTCGATGGTTATCATGTCCCCATCGAGGAGGCAAAAGTTACTTTTGAGGTAGCGGCGGGACAAATTTCCAGTGCATTCCCCCTTACTGATGCCGAAGGTAAAGCCATTATAACCTTTTCTTCTGGAAACCTGGATAAAACCAACCAGGTGGTTGTAATAAAAGCATCTGTGCTGGACACAGACCCCCTTTTAACAAAAGAGATTCCCATCGTTATTTCAGGATCTACTCTATCGATAGACCCTGGCCTTATAACAAATCTTGAAATCGGTGGAGATGATACAACAATATTAACAATCACGGCTAAAGATGCTGGAAATAATACCATTCCTGATGCTGCCATATCGGTATTTAGCGATGAATCTTCTGGGTCCGGCCTTGTATTTTTGGATGACGGGCTGGCCGGAAGTGAAAATACACCTTTTGAAGGAAAAACAGATTATTTAGGACAGCTTAAAGTTACCGTTAAAGCCTTTGCTCAGGGAGACATTACTCTCAAGGTTCAGGGCCTGGGAGTAACTGCTACCCAGAATTATTCCATATATTCTTCGGGAGATGCTCTTCACATCATTGAGCCTGAAAAGGAAAGTATTCGGCTTTCGATTTATAATGATACTGACCCCATTGAAGGTGTGGACTATGCCATAATAAAAGTGTTTGTACCAGATTATCTGATTGAACAAGTTGAAAAAAAACATACAATTCGTTTTATATCAACATTGGGATCATTCAGTGAGGTTAACGACGAATTTAAACCGACAGGGGGGTGGGAGTATCCCTTGGATATTTCCCTGGAAAATTCTTTATTGAAGGATTTTTCAGACTCTCAGAAAGGGGTTGTTGTTGCCTATAAATCAGACCAGGCTGGAACAGCCTCCATTTATACATATGATATTGAAGATGTGGTTCAAAATGACAGCTTAACCTCGCTAATATCCGCCTCTGCCAAGGATGCATTCCAGATATCCTTTCAGGCAGAGCCTACGATTGTGTCTCCTACTATTACCGAGGACAACAAAGGAACATCCGATCTTATTGTTACAATAAAAAATGATAATGACCAGGTTGTAGGAGGAGCAACTGTTGTTTTTACAATTAATAATCCTACAGGTGGTGGAGAAACTGTATCCCCCATATGGACGACAACGGACAGTTCAGGCATTGCTCGGGCAACTTTTACATCAGGCTCCTTATCTTCAGGCGGAGAGGGAATAGAAATTACAGCAGAGGTGCTCGATGCCGATAAACAGGGTATTAAAGATAGTGTGGAGATTGTGATAGGAGGAACCCCAGGCTCCATTGTTATTGGCAGAAGTACTGAAGTTCAGTCCGATGAAACAAATACCTATTATATACTTCCCATGTCTTTACTGGTAGCTGATGCCGGAGGGCATCCTGTTGCAAATCAGGATGTCTCTCTAAATAATTGGCCATCTGAATATAATACAGGGGTATGGATACCAGGAGATCCATGTCTCCCAGAAATTACAGGCACTTTTCCCAATGAAGATCAAAACAGGAATATGATTTTAGACCAAGGAGAAGATCTAAATGGAGATGTAATGATTACTCCTCCTAACTCCTCTGCAGGAGACCTACCTAAAACTGTGACAACGGATGAGAATGGAGTTGTTGGCTTTAATCTGATTTATCTGAAGGGATATGCTGCCTGGATTCAGGCTGAAATAAGGGCCAATACCATTGTTGCCGGAACTGAAACCAAATCTGTTCTGGCAATGATATTGCCCTGGGCTTCGGGGGATGGGTGTTATCTGCCAGATTCACCATTTGAGCCTCCAATAGATGACGAAAGCACAGATGATGAGCCTATTATAGACGTCGTTCCAGGCTCCATTGAATTTGTCTCTGCTGATCCCACCATGATAGCTTTGGGCGGAATAGCAAATTCTAGCCTTCCCCCCATATCCATAGTAACATTCCTTGTTAAAGATACTGAGGGAAATCCCATGTCTTCAGCTTCCGTAGTTTTTAATTTATCAACAGAAGTTGGTGGTTTGACTATTTCTCATGAAAGTACTGTTACAGATTCCGAGGGATATGCTCAAGTTGTTGTAACTGCAGGGAGTGTGGCGACCCATGTACGAGTCAGGGCAACCATTGAGGAGACTTCCATTACAACCGTTTCAGACAGCCTGGTAGTGAGCACGGGAATGCCTGATCAAAACAGTTTTTCCTTGTCTGCTGATATATATGGGCCTGAAGGGTGGAATTATGATGGTGAAATCGTTTCTTTGACAATACGTGCTGCCGACCACTTCAATAACCCAGTACCTGATGGAACCTCAGTATATTTTACAGCAGAAGGAGGTTCCATTGAGCCTTCATGCACAACTTTTGGTGGTACTTGTTCTGTAATATGGACAAGTCAAAACCCACGTCCTTTTGATGGGAAAGCCACCATTCTTGCAACAACAGTAGGAGAAGAGAGTTTTATAGATCTGGATGGGAATGGACGTTATGATGAAGGTGATACATTAATAGGAGATTTGCCCGAGGCATATCTTGATGTAAATGATAATGGACATTATGATAAAGAATTCGAAGAATTTATAGATTTTGATGGCGATGGCGAATACACAGCAGGGAACAATAAATACAATGGAACATTATGTAATACTGGTAATTGTGTCGATGATCTGTTGCATATCCGTCAATCCCTTGAGCTTGTGATGGCCGGGAGCAATGCTAAGTTTGAACCAAATGAAAGCACAATTACATTAAACTCTGATAATAGCTATTTTACAAACTTTATCGTGACTATTACAGATAAAAATGAAAATGCAATGCCCTATGGCACTACCGTTGTGTTTACGGCTCCTGATAATGCGGAAATCTTAGGTACAAGCTCTTTTACAATAGCAAATCTTGGAGATATTAAATTTGAACTATATCTTAAAGCTAAGGATACGACAGAAGATAGTACAGGCATACTCCAAGTGAAAGTCACAACTCCAAATGGAATTATGACGGAAAGTACATATTCTGTAGAGGTGGAAGCCCCTTAACCCTTATGCTGATAAGCCCCTATCCCAAACGAAAGTGAGGGTGGGGGAGCTTGTCTCTCCTTCAGAGAGTGTTGAAATGTTATTAATTCAAGGAAAGTTTTCGCAAGTTCTCAATAAGTCCGGGTAAACATTGTTTTTTGTATTATATTCAAAATATTAGCCCCAGATACATAAGTTTAGTTTCGCATTTTTTACTCCAAAAGAAGCCTCCACCTAAAAAGCTAAATGTTTGAATTTATTGAATATGGTCTTGGTATAAAATTTGCTTGACTCTATTCAAAATATCTTTTGTATCTCTCGTAACATATTAATTTTATTTGTTTTTATGATTTATCCGAACTTATTAAGAAGTTGCAAAAATATTATCAACGAGATATTTCAGGAGCAAGTCTTTTTGTGTGGATTATTGCTGAGAGAAGTTGATGGGGCCTGCAGTAAGTATAGGAGCAGCATCAATCTCTTCTGCAGACATCAGGCTTACAATTCTATTTAACGCACTTAACAGCATCTGCTGCTCCCAGTTTTCAAGGGATCTGAATCGTTTTTCAAAAACCTCCTGAAGCGGCGGCGGTGCCTTTTCAAGAACATCCATGCACTTTTGCAGGGGTTTTATAACCACCATCCGCTTATCTATATTGCTTTTTTCCTTGGAAATAAATTTATTCTTAACAAGACGGTTTACTATATCGGTAATCGTTGCCTGCCTTAAATGAATCAGTTTAGAAAGCTCTGTTACAGACACTTCCCTTATATTTGCCACCTCCTGGAGAACAATCAACTGCGGGATGGTAAGGCCGAATTTCTTTTTAAGATCCTTTGAATGAAGGTCAATGGCCTGGGTAATTTTTCGTATGGAAATCAATAAATTCCTGCAAAGGGTTTCATTCTCTCTGGTTATCAATTTGCTTTTGGTCCCTAAAATTTATAACTAATTCTTGTAATATTCATTATGCCAGAAATATATGCACGATAATATCATTTAAGGAATTCTCTGTATATAAAAAAAACATTTAAGTACCATTTTAATGGAATAGATTTTATTTTTTTATTAGCGACACGATTTGACGGTACTGGGCTCACACCGTTCCAAAGTCTCAATAAAACACAACATATTGTGATTTTTAACGAACTAGAAACACAATGGCTTGTATGCTGGAATAGTGCAAGCCCAGTACCCATTAATCCACCTGATGTTTATTGCTTTGTATTTTTTCACCTTTAACTTAATGTTCTAATTAAAAACTGTCTTTTTGACAGACAGGCTAAATCAAAAATTAAAAAAGTAATAAATTGTCAAAAAAACAAAAAAAGGAGTGAACATGATAAACAAATGGATCAAATTCTATTTTTTTGCTCTGGTACTGCCAACAATTATTTTTTTTCCAGGAGGAGTAAAATATGTATCTGCTGAAATTGATAATGTCCTATTTCAAACTGCACCCATAAATCCCGACTTTCAGGACTATATAGATGATCCCAGGGCCGAACCCCTGTTTGATGACGAAGGAAACTATTTTGGATTTATTCCATTGCCCTTTGCACCGGAAAAGCATGTTGTAACCGATCTGCTCCAGGCAAGTATAACCCTGAAAGTCGGATAAAGCGTACACTATTGGGTGTCGACTCCCAAGTATTTTAAAAACAGCCTGTCTCTGGCCACTGATTCTGTAGTCCATCGATAGCTTCCCATGACAGTCTGTACCCTTGTGGTTTCAATGCAGTCGAACCAATCCAGGATCTGGGCAAGGGAGCGTTGTGCAAGCCAGTTGTCCAGTTTTTTTTCGAGCTTGATAAGTGACTTGGTTTTCCCAGGCTCTTTCTTCCTGAGCTTGGCTTGCACTTGTTTTATTTTTTTCGTCAGGAAGCAATGATAACCCAGCGAGATAAATTGTGTGAATTGTCTTCCACGCAGATTGTCAGGGTACCATGTGCGGGGTCGCACACCGTCAAGCCTCCCCTTTTGCACGGCAAAGAGTTCTTCGATTTTTTCTCGCAGCCGATAGTTTTCAAGTGCGGTAAATGTGTCCATGGTCTGATTGCTGACGAGGGCGAAATAGCCGAAGTACTTTTTTGCTTCTGTAATGGCTTTGTCGTTGAATCCCACCTTCAACTGTCCCCCACGCCCCTTTCTGGAACAGGTCAGGTATTTGTCTATTTTCTGTTGCGCTGTGTTCGTGAACTCGGTTTCTCCTCCTTCTATTTGCCCCTTAAGTTCAAGCAGGTTCTTACGGAAGGCAAGTTCTTTCTTGGCTTCGTTGTTGGGGCAATAGTAAACATGCACATACAGCCGGCGCGGAATCTTTTCTTTTTCACCGGCGACCTTACCGTTGAGTGATCGCTGGCGTGTCCGACTGAACTGGTGCATTCTAAGCGAAGTCGCTCCGCAGATGGTCGGATCGAACGGACAAGTGCTGGACATACCTGCCGGTGTTGGACGAAACGCATCAACTGTCTCGCGGACCCAGACAATATTCGGATCAACCAGGGTCAGAAACTTAACATTGCGCAAGGGGAATTCCATCATGTTTTTCTGGCTGTAGTAGCCGTTATCAGTGACGATCAGAGGTCTCTCCAGATTGAGACACTTGAGTTGTGCCAGAGTGTTTTCAATGGATATGACATCCGGACATCCGGAATATTACCCGGTTGTTTAGAGAAGGCTATCGGTTCACAAGCCTTCACGGAATATAGGGTCAAAAGCTTGATTGTGTTGAGTCCATCCCCATCTTTGTTGAAGCCTCGCCGTACCTTCGACTGATTTTCAGAGTAGGTCGAAATGCTGGTTGAGTCAAAAGCTAACACAGGAGAGTCTCCCAGTCGTGCCGCCCGAGCTAAAAAATATCACTGTATGCCTTCTTCATTGCGACCAACTTCCTTAAACAGCTTACCATATACGTCTTCAGTGATAGCTTCAGAATATGGAAGAGGGTGCATCACCTGCCAGCTCTCAAGACGCGGTAGCGTGTTGCCACCGGAACCTATCCAATAGCGTGAGATAGAAAGTATCTTTGCCGCATCACCCTCGCAGAATGAGGCACGTACATAATCATCAATGCCTGAAACCTTGCCAACCCATTCCAGGATGCCCGTTAGGCCGGTATGTTGACGTGTTGCATCTGCACCAACTTTTTCACCCTTGCGTTTTTTAGGACGAGTCGGCACAATTTTATGCGCCCCCGACTTAATTTTTCCCTTCAGCTTTTGACTGACCGTATAGGTCTTTCTGGTTTTTTCATTTTAGGCCGTAATCCGTTCATAGACATAAATATCGCCATTCGGACGCTTATCACGCCGTTCACCGACGTGAGTTTTTCCTGTTATTGGTTTAGCCACGGGTAAATCTCCTTTAAAGTGTGCGTATAAATATATTACAGACACGTCAAAGAAGCAAGGCTAACATCTTGTTTTTTAAGCTAAATAGTGCTCATAGAGTTATGTTCTTGCTTTAAAGTGTGCGCTTTATACGACTTTCAGGGTTGCCCCGAACAGTATCCGCCCCTCCGATAGATAATCTTTCAAGGGGAAGAAGGGGATCTCTTGATAGCTGAAAGTCTGTTTTGAAGATCAGCTGGGTCTCCTGAAATCTTTCAAAACGCCGTGTCCATTGAAATTGGAACAGCCATGAGAAAAATTGGCTGTCCGGTTCGGAGGAATTAATGGTTGAATCAAGGGCATTAATGCCTCGGCTGAACCTGGAGCGGAGGGCAAACACCTGGGGTGCGCTTTTGGAGAGCCACTCCTGGAAAAATCGAATTACCGTTATATCACTCTCTCCGGTTAAGGGGTCAACTCCTGGAGAAAAAGCATAAGGGTATCCCAGAAGGGTTGTTTTACTGTGCCTTACCTCGGCACCTATTCCCATGGAAAAGGATAGTTCTGCCCTACGGTAAAAGGGGTGCTGCAAAAAAAGTCTCCAGGTGCGGGACTTGCCGGTGATATCAATGGCATCGAAGGGGCTTCAATTACCTCTGAGTCGTTTTTTTCGAATTTGCATGACAATAATGTATCACCCGAGGTTACAGGCAGCACATATCCGATTGTAATATCATCCATTCCCCGGCTTAACCCAAATTTCACATCAAGGGCGTCTCCCCATCCGGTAACATTCCAATGGGAGGCAGAGAGTTCCACACGCTCTTCTCCAACACTGGGGGATCGGTGGTTATTGAACCCAATCCCCATGCGCCAGGGACGCTCCTCTTCAACCGATGCCTTTACAATGCTCTCTCCCAGGGAAAGCCCCGGTACCAGCTTAAGCTTGATCCGCTTGATCAGCGGGTTCTGGTGGAGCAGTTGAAATTTTTAGTAAAGCGCATTGATGTTAAGAGGGATACCCGGATCAAAGGCCAGACGTTTTCTGATATATGACGATCTAAGTCGTCCATCCGTTGACACCTCAATATCTGATATTTCACCCTCAACGATCTGAAAAATGACGATACCCTGGAGGATCTTTTGATCCGGAATGAGCGCACCGGAGTTGATATAGCCTTTTTGGGTGTAGAAATCGGTTAACTTCTGTCGAAGTTCATCAAGATCATCAAAGGTAAGGTGCTTATTTTTATAGGGTTCAGCAATGTTTGAAAGCTCTTCATCGGAAAATATGGTGTTGCAGGTGAAATCAAAGTTTTTCACCAAGGCTATGGCAGGGGGGGATGCAGGTTGATCCGAAGCTCTGTCAGTGTTGACTGCTCCGGTTGTCTGGGCATAGACAGGATGCAAGGTAATAAATGAAAAAAATAAGATAAAGTTGAGGATAATCAGGGCAGTATAACAATCATAATTATCAGAAGGGTCAGAAGAGGCAGCCATTGATATTTGCATGTTAAGCCTTGAAAAATACAAATTAATATTTGTGGTTTGAAACGATAAGACCATGAATCTATTATCAACCGCATATACCGATGTGGTACTGGGGTCACACCGTTCCAAAGTTTCAAAAAAAGACAATATATTGTGGTTTTTAACGAGCTGAAAACACAATGGCTTGTATCCTGGAATAGTGCGAGCCCAGTACCAGTTTTCATGCTCTCCATTAAAACATGGCACAGGGGATTTGAAAAGGACTTTTCTATTATTCGAGCCCAGTGCCGCCGGAGACAACCACCTCAGCCTTGCCGATGTTGCCGCCACTGTCAAATACGGTGATGGTATGGGTTCCGATTTTTAATGGTGCCGTATAGAGCAGTACAGCCGGAGTGTTTGAACTGTTTGAAATATTTGCACCGTCACTCCCTCTGCTGAGGGGGTCAGCCACAACGCCGTCTCCCTCAGTCCAGGTAAAACTATAACTGCCGGAACCAAAAGAGCCTTGAAATTCTGTCTGCTGGCCAGGTTTGAGATAGACATGGGAAGGGGATATCGTCAGTTTCAGGGACACCGTGACATAGAGCCGTACGGTATTTTCCTGGGCATCTGTCACTATGACCATGCTCTGGCCCACCCCTGCCGTTGGAAAATATTGGGGTTGGCTAACGCTTCCGGTATCAGTCTCCACCTTAAAGGGGCCGGTTCCGTCGAAGATGGAAGCATCACTGGTTTCATCGGGAGCACTATAAAGGATATCTGGATCGGTCTGTAACGGCTCAACTGTGGACACCTTGATATCTTGACTCTGGCCGCCGCTGTCCACCTTACCTTCAGATACTTTCCGATTGATTTGGACAAAACTATTACCTTGGCCAAGTCGAGATAGACCGGCCAACCAGCCAATGCAGTCATGCCGCTTTGAGTTTTTTTTCTTCATACTTGAATGGAAGCACACCTTGTGTCATAATTTGTTTCACTCTGTTGATGATATTTTTTTGATTACAAAAGGACTTTATCTGCTTTACTTATCAAGTGCAACGGGGTTTTTCTTTTTTTTAGATGGTGGATTAGGGTTTTAATCAAGTGTTTGTATCTTCGTTGTGCCTGACAGGGCATGGTGGTATATAAGGAGGTTTCTAAAGATAACTCGTGAGTCGTAACTTCTAATTTTTCATATAACCGGCATGGCCGGAGCATATTTTTTACCCGGCCACAATGAAGATTGAAAGTCTTTTGAAAAACAAACTCTTACGGAGACTTTCATATAAACCGGCATGGCCGGAGCATATTTTTACCCGGCCACAACGAAGATTGAAAGTCTTTTGAAAAACAAACTCTTACGGAGACTTTCATATAAACCAACATGCCCTGTCAGGCACAACGAAGGATGAAACATTGAATGTGTCTAAAAATGTCATAACTTCTCTATATTTTTTAACCATAAAAATTTAGGAGAGAAGTTATGACTAAAGAAGCACATAGCACAAATATTTCTGTAATGCATCCAATTTGTTGTGGTTTGGATATTCACAAAAGTATTATTTCGGCCTGTCTGATCACAGTAAATCCATTTGGTAAGCCGGAATATGAGATAAGAGAATTTTCAACTTTTACGGAGGCTCTGTTTCTTTTAAAAGACTGGCTGATTGAGAACGATTGTCCGATAGTGGCTATGGAAAGTACAAGTGTTTATTGGCGTCCGGTTCACAACATAATTGAGGGGCACCTTGATGTGGTGCTTGTGAATGCCCGTCATATGAAAAATGTACCAGGACGAAAGACCGACACGGAAGACAGTAAATGGTTGGCAGAGCTTCTCCGCCACGGTCTCATAAAGAGCAGTTTTATTCCGGACAAGGAAGTAAGACAATGGCGAGATCTAACAACACTTCGAAAAAATATTACTCAATCTCTTGGAGATCATAAAAGGCGGGTTCATAAATTGTTTGAGACCGCGAATATCAAAATAAGTTCCGTGATAACAGATATTTTCGGAGTCACAGGAGGCAATTTGATGGCCCTCCTTTGTGATGCAGACAGGGAGTTAACTCTGAAAGATATTGAAAAATGTGCAAAAGGAAGTCTTAATTCAAAAACTGAAGAACTTTATCAAAGTATCCAGGGTTTTTTCGAAGATCACCACCGTTTTCAGTTAGAATTGCTTTTGCATACAATTTCAACTCTTGAAGAACAGATAGAATCTATAACAGCCCGTCTCACCGCTTTGATGGAACCTCACGAAGAATTGCTTACTCGTCTGGATGAAGTGTACGGAATTAATACTGTAGCTGCTCAGTCTGTTATCAGCCATATTGGAGTCACTTTGGATGAATTTCCAAACGAACATGCTCTCGCGTCATGGTGCGGGCTCTCTCCCGGCAACAATGAAAGTGCGGGGAAAAGAAAAAGTGGTAAATCTCCAGTCCGCAATCATCCATTTAAAACGGTAATGGTTGAGATTGCATGGTCTGCCGTTAAAAAAAAAGGATCTTACTATAAAGATAAGTACTACCGTATCAAATCCCGGCGCGGGGCAAAAAGAGCAATTGTTGCAGTTGCCCACAGCATTGTTAAAGGACTTTATCATATTATAAAATTCGGAGAATCTTTTAAAGATTTAGGGGAAGAATATCTGGCGAAAAAGAATCAGAACAAAAAGCTTTGCCGGCTTAAAAAACAAGCCAGACAGTTGGGGTTTGAACTGGTAGTATCTTCTTAATGGATAACTGACCGTTAACAAAAAAATATCAGATGATCGTCAATTAATGTTTTAAGAGCGAAGGAGAACAAGAATCTAATTTAACAAAAACTACCGCATTTCATAATTATAAGATCGAGAAGAAAATGGCGCTGTGAGCCCGATATAAACATGACCGGCCGGTTACCTGCACAACCAACTGTTAGCTCTTAGGAGACTACGCATATAAAACTTATATCTCAGGACCGGCCTATCAAAAACAAATGCGGAATTTTTAAAAAGTTTATTAAAGACTACAGGAGAGGTGTTTGCTTTGCTCAAAATACAAAAATTTAGAAAAACAAACACCATCTATCGCACTGTAATAATTACTAATTATTGAGTGTTTCATATAAATGTTCCGTATTAAATTTTAATCCAATACTATATGTGGTGTTAAGTTAGAGAACTTATGGCTGATGAGAAGATAACAAAGTAGAATTAAAAAGGCTGATTAAAATGAAAAGAGCGCTGATTTTGTCAGGAGGAGGAGCCAGGGGAGCCTTCCAAGTTGGCGTATGGAAATATTTGATGGAAAAAAACTGGGATCCCGAACTGATATGCGGTACCTCCATCGGAGCTATCAATGCAGTGGGTATCGGTGCAGGCCTGGATGCCGAGGCCCTGTCACGTCTGTGGACTACATATCATGGCCGCAGAATTTACAGAATGCGCCTTATCCGTTTTCTTTTTCATGCAATGGTGAAAAAAACTATGATTTCCCTTATGGATATCAGCGCCATGAAAAAAATGCTGGAAAGGGAGATTGATTTCACAGTTTTGAAAAAAAGCCCGCGAAAGATTCTCATTTCGGCTGTCAATATATGCAGGGCACGCCCTGAATTTTTCAATGAAAAAGAGATCACTTTATCCCATCTCATGGCATCAGGTGCCATGCCTCTTGTTTTTCCCCAGCAGTATATTAAGGGCATCCCTTACTGGGATGGCGGTATCATGGCTAATACGCCTATGATGCCCGCGCTTGCAGGAAAAATGGATGAGATTATCGTTGTACTTCTATCTCCAGTAGGCTGTGGGGTACAGGCGGAACCCCAAAATATACATCTATTGCTGGAGCTTGTTTTTGAGCATCTCCTGATCGGTTCCTATCAGAACACCATGATTTTCCAGGACTGTCTCAATAATGAATTTTTACAGCAAAATGCATTGGTTGTGCCCAGGCCTTTTTCCATGACGAGGCCTGATGAAGGGCCAAAAATAATCACCATTGCTCCCTCAAGGATGTTAGGATTTAGGTCTTTGCTAAATTTTACCCGGCAACAGGCTGATGATCTAATTGAAGAAGGATATAATAATGCGAAACAGGGGTTAAAAGAGATTTTGTAGTCTAAGAGTTTTTTGATAACGGCCATGGCCTGATGGGCACAACGAAGAATGATTGTAGGGACAGGTTCCATACCTGCCCTTAGGCATATTGCATAAAATATTTTACCGTACGACTAAACATGAAACTATGAAAATTAATATACTGTTCAGGATATCCGGTATATTAATTCATGCAGATCGCCTTCCCGGTCAGGGGAGAAAAATTATATATTTTTTTTTCTAACCCCTTTTTTGGCCCCAACGAGAAAATACAAAAGCCAGCCGATAAAGGGAATAATTGCCATTAATCCCCAGATTGCCTTGGTTTTGATGGAGCCAAAATCCTTTAAAATAATATCGATCATGGCAAGCATGGTGAGCCCCCAGAAGATTGCTCCAACTCCGGCAACGACTACAAAGGTATCCATTGAAAACTTATATCCTTTACTTGGTGAATGTTAAAATTTTATGATAGCATTATAGGATGTTTATATAATTGTTACAAAAATTCAGAGAGTTAGCCTTTCAATCGATCTGATATTTTTAAAAGTGTATCCACATAAAAATTACTATGGTTGTACTGATACAAAATTTGATGAGCCTTCTGGCGATTAACAGAGGGTTCCCATCCATATCGTTTGAGGTAATTTGCTATACTGTGAATGGCATCGGCATGATTGAACAGGTTTATGATGCCGTCTTCATTACCGTCCCTGGCAAGGGTAAGTGCATTGCTGGGCATAAACTGGCATATACCCATTGCCCCTGCATAGGATCCTTTTATTTCTGCTGGATTTAAACCTTCTTTTGCTGTAAATTTTAAAAATGCCTTTAATTCGTTATAAGCCCATTGTGATTTTTTATCAGCTTTTTTTTCAAATTTATTCCGGGTTAGTCTTTTGGAATCGGCAATTGAGTTCCATAGCGCTTCTCTGTTTTGTTTTTCAGAAAGTGCGGCCATCGTGGAAAGGGTGTTTAAGATTGTTCTGTTGCCAAGATAGGTGCCAAGCCTGGTCTCCACCAGAACTATGGCTGTGATAACTGTTTTGTCAACTCCGTATTTTTCCTGGGCATTTTCAAGGTCTGTTTTGTATTTTTTCATGTATGCCAAGGCATTTTGAATGGATTTTTTCGATAAAAATTGGTCATAATCAAGGCTTGATTCCGAGTGAATAAAAAATAAAGATACGCCGTTTAATTTAAATGATACTCCTTGGGAGGCATAGATTTTTTCAATGTCCCGGCTTTCAAACCCATCCTTAACTAAACGTTGTTTCAGTCCTCTGAAAGCCTTGTCGTCTTTGTTTTGGTTTTCCGCAAGGGTACAGGTAAAAAAGGATAAAATTAGTAATATTGAGAATAAAAACGATTTCAAAAAAGATTTCATTGGTGCAGTTCCAATATATTCTTCCATAAAATTGCCTGTCTCCCTATTTTATTTTCAAGTTAAGTCGCTCTGTTTTTTTTGTACTTTTTTTCATGTAATTTGTCGTTTAAACTGATTCTATAACCTATTTTAAGTTAGAATGCATCAAAAAAATTTACTCCTGCAAATCCCGAAACCTTTCATATCACATCAAAAGCAGTTTGCACTTTCTTTGAGATGAGCCCCAAAAAATGGGAAGATTGATTGAGAAAGTGTAAATCGGCAAATTAAGGATACACAAATCCCATTGTCTTTCAAAAAAATTCTATTTTCAAGCAGGTAAACACACAATTTCCGTGCATCAAAAGCAAAATTGCTGTAAATAAAGAATAGAGATAAAGCCCATGCCCTGACGGGCGCAATAAAACTACTTTCATCATTTCGATTGTGGGGACAAACCGCCATGTCGGTTTTATTAGAAAGTATTCCTAATATACTGAAATACAACGATTTTCACCTATCATTGTGATGCGTCAGCAATCATGGGTGTTTTTTATATGAAAGTCTTCGTAAACGGCGGATGACTTTCATGGTTCGTTGTGGGCAGAATCAGGTCAAAATCCTGGTCTGCCCATGGCAGTTTATATGAAACTGTAGGGGTAGAATCTATTTCTGCCCCATTGATATATACACAATTCCATTTTAGGCGGATATGGCTTCCGCCTCCAGGTTTCAATTTTCGTCAAAATTTTTAATTTTATGCCCATCAGGGCATGGCCGTTATAAAAAAGGTATTGTAGTAAGGAGATTGTGGTAAAAAAAGACAAGCAAATTTTCAGGTGTCAATCCTGCGGTTATCAGACTCTTCAGTGGATGGGCAAATGCCCCGGATGCGGTGACTGGGATACATTGGCTGCAGAAAAGGTACAAAAATCGGCAGGTCCCGGAAGATCAGGCAAGGGTGCTTCCAGAAAGCCTGTTCCCATGAATTCCATTGAATTTGAAAATGACCCAAGAATTCAGACAGGGATAAAGGAGTTTGACCGTGTACTGGGCGGCGGGATTGTAAACGGCACTATGGTTCTGATCGGGGGGGATCCAGGCATTGGCAAATCTACCTTAATGCTTCAGGCCCTTGCAAAGTTATCTGAGTCCGGTAAAAAGACCCTGTATGTTTCAGGCGAGGAATCTATCCGCCAACTGAAGATGAGGGGGAAACGCCTGACATCAGGGGACAGTACAATGCTTGTGGCTGCAGAAACTGACCTTGATTCCGTGATTGCCATGGCAGAAGATGAAAAACCCCATGCCATGGTGATCGATTCCATTCAGACCGTTTATAACCCTGAAATCACCTCCACTCCCGGCAGTGTAACCCAGATCAGGGAAGCCTCCATACGGCTCATGAACATGGCAAAACGTTCCGGTGTTCCCCTGTTTCTTGTGGGACATGTAACAAAGGTGGGTGCAATTGCAGGACCCAGAATTATGGAACATATGGTGGATACAGTGCTTTATTTTGAAGGTGACCGCAGTCATGTTTTCAGGATTTTACGCGCGGTTAAAAATCGGTTTGGATCCACCAATGAAATCGGGGTCTTTGAAATGAAAGATAAGGGTCTCGAAGAGGTTCCCAACCCCTCGGCCGTATTTCTTGCAGAGCGGTCAGTGAATGCCCCGGGCTCCGTTGTCACGGCAAGTATGGAGGGAACCCGGCCCATCCTCATTGAAATCCAGGGGCTTGCCAGCAGCTCAGGTTTTGGAACCCCTCGAAGGACCGTTTTGGGGCTGGATCCCAACCGGGTGGCCTTGATAGCGGCTGTGATGGAAAAACGCCTCGGTATAAACCTCTCGGGCCTCGACATTTTCATGAATGTGGCAGGCGGAGTTAAAGTGGTGGAGCCTGCCGCTGACTTAGGCATTGCCGTTGCCCTGACCTCAAGCTTTTTAGACACGCCTGTGCCTGAAGGAACAACGGTTATAGGAGAGATTGGACTTACAGGCGAGATCAGGGCGGTGGGTCATGTGGAAGCAAGGGTTAAAGAGGCCGTTAAAATGGGCTTTAACCGCTGCCTTTTACCGGAAAACAGTAAAAAACAAGTGCCTCGTATCAAGGGAGCCATAATTGAAGGCATTCAATCTCTAAAACAGGTCATGGAGATCCTTTTTCAATGAAAAAAAAACAAAAGATAAAGGGTAAACAAAATAAATGGGCAGATCATTTGACCCACAGGGCAAAAACAGATAATTATCCTGCCAGATCAGTATATAAACTTATGGAAATACAGAGCAGATTTCAGATTATCAAAAAGGGAGACCGGGTGCTTGATCTGGGCTGCGCCCCAGGTTCATGGTTAATGCTTGCTGCCAAAACCGCAGGTCATGGAGGAAGCGTCCTGGGAATTGATTTGAAAAAAGTCGATACAAAATTGCCTGCCAATTCCCAGGCTTTTCAAGGTGATATCTTTGATATGGGTGAAGCCCTTGCAGCAGCAGTTGGAAACGGGTATGATGTTATTTTGAGTGATATGGCCCCTGCTACCACCGGCAGAAAAGAGATCGATGCTTTTAGATCATTTGAACTCTCAAAGGCTGCCTTGGAAAAAGCCTGTGAGCTTCTTAACCCGGGAGGAAATTTTGTGTGTAAAATTTTCCAGGGCAGTGACTTTAAGGTATTTGAAAAAAGCGTTAAATCAAGTTTTAACAGCCATAAAATATTCAAGCCGGAGAGTTGCAGAAAATCAAGCAAGGAGATATATATTATTGGGATTCAAAAAAAGAATTCTATTCAGAAAATAAATTTCCATCAAACTCAGAAGATACAAGCAAACATCCCCTGAGCAAAAGACTCATGGCGGTTCTCCGCCACAATCGAAAATGAAAGTCTTTTTAAAAAAAGTTGTTATGGAAATTCTTATATAAAATGTAATAAAAATATAAAAACATCATCAAGCTAAGGAGTATATTTTATGTCAGGACACAGTAAATGGTCAACCATCAAACATAAAAAAGGGGCTGCCGATGCCAAACGAGGCAAAATTTTCACAAAACTGATAAAAGAGATAACAGTTGCAGCTAAAATAGGAGGGGGTGATCCAGACTCTAACCCCAGATTGAGAACAGCGGTAAATGCTGCAAAGGCTCAGAACATGCCTAAAGATAACCTTGAAAGAGCCATTAAAAAGGGGACCGGAGAACTTGAAGGCGTCAACTATGAAGAAATCAGCTACGAGGGATACGGCCCTGGAGGTGTGGCGGTTCTTGTGGAGTGCCTCACGGATAACAAAAACAGAACCATCGCCGATGTCAGGTATATATTCAGCAAGGCAGGGGGAAATATCGGTACAGACGGCTGCGTTTCCTGGATGTTTGACAAAAAAGGCCTGATCAGCATTGATAAATCCAATATAGATGAAGACACCCTCATGGAACTTGCCCTGGATGCCGGAGCAGAAGATGTTAAGGATGAAGGGGACTGCTTTGAAGTAATCACGGAACCGGGTGATTTTGATGCTGTCAAGGAGGCAGTGGATGCGGCTGATATTAAGTATGATGTGGCAGAAGTGACCATGATTCCCCAGACAGACACAAAACTTGAGGGTAAAGAAGCAGAACAGATGGTCAGGTTCATGGAGGCCCTGGATGACTGTGATGATATTCAGCAGTTTTACACAAATGCAGATATTCCCGATGAGGTTCTTAACGCCATGGAATAATTGAAATATGGCGCCACCCCATGCGGGTATCCTCGCAAAGGGCAGGCATGGTGGCCTGCCCCCACAGTTTCTAACAAAACAAATTCATTACCAACGGTTGGATATTTTTTGCATAATTTATTGAATTTATTCATATGAAAAAACTGACATCTAAAAAAACCAGAGTCATGTTTTACTTAAATTACAGCATCTTATGAGATCAATCGAAACGAGGGTCATTATTCCATATAAAGAATATCCGTACCCTCTGGCACCCTGAACCTGAAAAGCTCTTTATCCAAAGGTTTAAAGCTTATCTCTGTAAAATCCAGGGTCGTACTATCCCCATAGGGATTGTAAGTAACGACCTGTTTTATATCGTAGCTGAATTTTAATATCCTTATGCTGATAAAGGTAATCTCAGGGGTTTCCTTTTCTGGAATAAGGACAAGATCAATAAATTTTTCATCTTCATTTTCGATTTTTATCCTATAAGCCTTTCTCACCATTGAAATATCTGATAAAAATGATCCACCAGCCCCATTTTTGAAAAAATTCACGGCACTGCCCTTGACCACCTGGTTTTCATCTGGCCTGTAAATCCAAAGATTTTTACCATCGGATATAATCTGATTTCGCTCAGGTTCAAGATATTCCCACCTCATTTTACCAGGATGGCTGAAATATACTCTTCCCGACGCGGTTTCGGTTATATCAAGGGCTTTTAACAGGGAACTTTGCTGATAAACGGCACTGAAGTCTTTTCCTGCATACTTTTCTTCCATCCTTTTTAGTATGTTTTCTTTTTTAATCTCCAGTTCTTGAAATTCATCTTTAATGTCAAAATTTTTTTCACCTGCAAGAACATAAGGACGCAGGTTAAATATTAACACCAGATTCCATATAATCAAAAAACACATTAAACAAACGGAATTTTTCATAACAACAGCCTTTGTCTTTTATATGAAAGTCTCCGTAAAGAATTGTTTTTTAAAGACTTTCAATCTTCGTTGTGGCCGGGTAAAAAATATGCTCCGGCCATGCCGGTTTATATGAAAGTCTCCGTAAACGGCGGATGACTTTCATGGTTCGTTGTGGGCAAAACCAGGTAAAAAACCCTGGGCTGCCCATGGCAGTTTATATGAATGCGTAGGGGCAGAATCTATTTTTGCCCCTTTATTTCAGCCCCATTGATATATACAAGATCCATTTGGGGGGATGTGGATATTTTTTTAGCGCAGCAGCTTTGCAATATCTTTTCTTTTGTCCTGGGCATATATACGCCTGAGTTTTGGTTTTTCGATTTTACCGGTCGGATTTCTTGGCACATCGCCAAAAATGACCTTTCTAAGGCGCTTGTACCTTGGCAGGCCATAGCCGAATTCCTTTATATCCTTTTTGGTGAGTTCCACCCCGGGCTTGGCACGGATAATACCTGCGGGGATCTCTCCAAGCCGTTCATCGGGTATTCCAATAACGGCAATATCCTGAATTTTAGGATGCTGCATGAAAAAATGTTCAATTTCCACTGGAAAAATATTTTCACCGCCGCATATGATAACATCTTTTTTTCTGTCCACCAGCCAGATAAAACCGTTTTTATCATACCTGGCAATATCTCCTGTGTGGAGCCATCCATCTATCAGGGTATTTTTCGTGGCTTCCGGGTTCTTGTAATAGGCCTTCATCACACCTGGACCCTTTACAAGGAGTTCACCGCTTTCTCCTCCGGGAAGATCATTGCCCATGGCATCTACAATGCGGCACTCCCAGTCAAACCCGGGAACACCAATGGCACCTATTTTATGGGAATTTTCAATACCAAGATGAACACACCCAGGTCCTGTACACTCTGTAAGGCCATAGTTGGTATCATAATCATGATCTGGAAAATACTCTCTCCACTCCCTGATCAGGCTGGGGGGAACTGGCTGGGCACCAATGTGAAGCAGCCTCCACTGATCAAGCTCGTAACGGGTTAAATCCACTTTATTTCTTTCAATGGCAATGAGAATATCATGGGCCCATGGTACCAGCAGCCACACAATGGTTACATGTTCTTCGGAAACGGTTTTTAGAATCCAGTCCGGCTGAACCCCTTTTAAGATCACACACTTTCCCCCCACTATAAAACTGCCCATCCAGTGCATCTTGGCACCGGTATGGTAAAGCGGCGGGATGCACAAAAAAACATCATCATGGGTTTGGCCGTGGTGTTTGTTTTCAACATAACAGGCATGTTCAAGATTTCTGTGGGTTAAAAGAACGGCCTTGGGTGTTCCTGTGGTACCTGATGTAAAGTAGAGTGCCGCGTCATCTTCAATATTAAGTTCAACATTGAGGCAGGGGACATCTGAAGCATTTTTTATAAAGCGTTCATAGGGAAGCGCGTAATCGGGACAAAGTTCCAGGGGCCCGGTAAAAATCCAGGTATGTACCGTGGCCTCCAGAATATGCCGGATGCTTGAAATCCGGTCTATGAACTCCTCTCCGAAAATAAACACCTGGGCCTCTGATACCTCTGTGCAGAGTCTTATCTTTTCCGACTCAAATCTAAAGTTTAAAGGAACAGCCCAGGCACCGGTATTTAAAATGCCAAAATAAATGGGCAGCCATTCCAGGCAGTTGGTCATGAGCTGAACTACCCGGTCTCCCTTTTTAATTCCTTTTTGAATGAGGGCGTTTGCCACCTGATTGGATTCTCTGTAAAACTCATCCCAGGTTATCTCACGCCGGAAATTATCGGCAGGGACCCTTTCTATAAGGGCTGTTTCATCTTTGTAGACACGGCTGTTTCTCTTTAAAATTTCTGTTATTATCATATGGTGCTTATCCTGCTTTTTTGAAAAAAATGGCGGCTACCGCCATAATGCCCATTGGTTAATATTACTGCTTTATTAAATTATAGTTTCAGGGGTGTTTTTGCAGGGGTGGCCCCCTGCATTATGCAAGGGAACATTCCTGAAGATCACAAAGCAGAAATATATCAATATAATAAAAAACCCGCTGTGCAGTATAAAACACAGCGGGTTAATATTTCAAGCTTGATTTATTTTTATGATAAAAGCCCTGTAACGGCTTTTATTTTTTGGTTTCATCCACTTCTTCAAAATCAGCATCCATTACATCATCATCCTGGTTTGCATGGCCTGAACCCGGCTGGGCTCCAGCGGCTCCGGCCTGACCATCCTGGGCAGCCTGCTGATACATTGCTTCTGCAAGTTTATGGGATGCCTGGGTAAGAGCCTCTATCTTTTGCTGAATTGCATCTATATCGTCTCCATCTTTTACCTGTTTGAGTGCTGCAACACCGTCTTCTATTTTCTTCTTGGTGTCATCATCAACCTTATCTCCATGCTCTTTCAGGGTTTTTTCCGTTTGATCTATGATGGATTCAGCACTGTTTCTTGCATCAACAAGAGCACGTTTTTTCTTGTCTTCATCTGCATGCATCTCAGCATCCTTAACCATTTTGTCAATCTCGTCTTTGGAAAGGCCGCTGGCAGCGGTGATGCGGATTGATTGTTCTTTGCCCGTTGCCTTATCCTTTGCAGAAACATGAACAATACCGTTGGCATCAATATCAAAGGTAACCTCGATCTGGGGAACGCCCCTTGGTGCAGGTGGAATCTCTGCAAGCTCGAACTGGCCGAGTGTCTTATTGCCCGCGGCCATCTCCCTCTCTCCCTGGAGCACGTGAATGGACACAGCAGGTTGATTGTCTGCCGCAGTTGAAAATACCTGGCTCTTTTTTGTCGGGATGGTGGTGTTTTTCTCAATGAGCCTTGTCATGACTCCACCCAGGGTTTCAATTCCCAGGGAAAGCGGTGTTACATCCAGGAGCAGTACATCATTCACATCGCCCTGGAGAACTCCGGCCTGAATGGCAGCGCCCATGGCAACAACCTCGTCAGGATTCACGCCCTTATGGGGTTTTTTCCCAAATATCTTTTCCACCCTCTTCTGAACAGCCGGCATACGGGTCATGCCGCCCACCAGAACAACCTCATCAATATCACCGGCAGTAAGTCCTGCATCCTTTATGGCGGTTATACAGGGCCTGTCCAGATTATCCAGAAGATCAGATACAAGGGACTCTAATTTTGCCCGGCTTAACTTAACATCAAGATGTTTAGGGCCGCTTGCATCAGCCGTGATAAAGGGAAGATTTATATCGGTTTCCACAGCACTTGACAGCTCCATTTTTGCTTTTTCTGCTGCTTCCTTGAGCCTTTGAAGAGCCATCTTATCTTTTCTTACGTCAATTCCCTGATCTTTTTTAAACTCTTCTGCAACATAATCGATGATTCTGAGGTCAAAGTCCTCTCCGCCCAGGTGGGTGTCTCCATTGGTTGACTTTACTTCAAACACACCATCACCGATTTCAAGGACAGATACATCAAAGGTACCTCCTCCAAGGTCAAATACGGCTATTTTTTCTTCACCTTTCTTATCCAGACCATAGGCCAGAGAGGCTGCCGTAGGCTCATTTATGATTCTCTTTACATCTAAGCCGGCTATTTTTCCGGCATCTTTTGTGGCCTGGCGCTGGCTGTCATTAAAATAAGCAGGAACCGTAATGACCGCCTCTTTTACCTCTTCTCCAAGATACTCTTCTGCGGTTTTCTTGATATTTGCAAGAATAAACGAAGAAATCTCTGCGGGACTGTGCTGTTTACCCCTGAGATTAATACGGGTATCGCCGTTGGATGCAGACTCAATTTTATAGGGCAGTACAGTTATGTCCGATTGAATCTCTTTTGATTTGAATTTTCTTCCAATAAGCCTTTTTACACCAAATACCGTGTTTTCAGGGTTTGTAATGGCCTGGCGTTTTGCAGTCTGACCGACAAGGCGGTCACCGCCTTCGGTAATTGCAACTACAGAAGGCGTTGTCCGGCCGCCTTCTGGGTTGGTGATTACTTTTGGCTCACCAGCTTCCATGACAGCAACGCATGAATTTGTTGTTCCAAGGTCAATTCCGATTATTTTACCCATGATTTGTTCCTCCAAAATATATATTTATAAGATAATAATCTTTTGATTCTATTTTTAGCATCCTTAATTTGCTGATTAGCATTTTCTTAAAACCTTACCTTATTTTCTGGAAATTTTCTCAAAAAAATGTCAACTACTTTTGATGCAAGATTAAGGATGTCCTATTTTTCTGTTTCTGTTTCTGGTTCTGTTTTTGACACGATAACCATGGACGGCCTGATCAATCTGTCACTCATAAGATAGCCTTTTTGCAGTTCTTTTATGACGGTATTGTCAGGATGGTCAGGAGATTCCTGATGGGTGATGGCCTGGTGGTAAGAAGGATCAAAGGGTTTTCCTTCAGCATCTACAGGTTTCACATTAAAATTATCAAATATCTTTAAAATGTCCTTGTAGGTGAGCTTTACCCCGTCAAGTATGGGGCTTTTTTCAGCTTCATCCTCACCTGATGAAATGGCCCGCTCAAGATTATCTACAACGGTTAATAATTGCTTGAAAAGGGTTTCATTGGCAAATTTTTTAAAATCAGCCGTTTCCCTGGCAATACGTTTTTTGTAATTATCAAATTCCGCAGATAACCTTAAAAAACGATCTTTTTCCCCGTCTAACCGCTCTTGAAGTTTTTCAACAGTGATATCCTTTTTCTGATCTTCATTGTCACAACTACATGGGGCTTCTTTTGGTTTGTGGTCTTCTTTATAATCATTATTTTCCGTGTCCCCGTTTTGGGTTGTTTCCGGCGGGGTTTCAGATTCTTCTTTTTTTATGGATTCGTCTTTTTCAGCCAATTTTTTCTCCTGAATCAAAATTATCCAAAATCTTTAAAAAAATGTAATAAGCATTTGATGAATTGTGAGAAAAATAAGACCGTTTAATGTCATGTCAAGTTATAAAAATAGGGGTGAAGAGTTTAGTAATGGACTAAGGCATCTTTTTTGGGGAATGCTATAAAACAAATTAAAAAATGGGCATCCTTCATTTCCAGCTTTACATTTTCTCTATGAACATCCTATTATTTCGAGATTATCATCAAAAGAAGTGTAAACTACTCCTGAGGCAATATACAATATAAAGGATGCCAAAAAGTGGGCATGTTTTATTCCTCGATTGACATTTTTTCAAAACATTCTCTGAATTCTATGAAATTCTCTGAAAAAAATGTCAACTACTTTTGAGGCAATTTGAAACATGCCAAAAAGTGAATGAAAAAAAACGATTTTTTAGAGGAGATATCTTTTTTTATGGAAAAACAGTAGCCGACAGGATTTAAAAATAGGGGATGGAATCTATTTTATGGAACAGCGGGGGGTAAAAATAAACCCGGCTGGCCGGTGGATTACCAGGAAAATTTCAAAACCGGGATCGATCCACGACACAGATGATATCACTTATCGCTGCTTCCTTCCGGACCTGACGAGGTTCATGACCTTCTGTTACGCGGCGACCGGTCAGAATATCCATTCAAGGGCAAACCAGCACGGTACAGCCGGGAGTTTTATTTTATACGGGAACTTGTCAAATTTTTCAAGTTTTATTTTTTTGCTTTAAAATCAGGCTAAATCTCCTGGAGGTTTTCCAGTTTCTTTTCCAGGGGTTTGATTTTGTCAGGCTCGCCACTTTCTGTGAATTTTTCACGCAGAGCATCCAGCTCTTCTTTCAGACGAGGCAAAATATTATTTTGTATGTTATCCCGGATAGACTGACCTGAATTTTTCATATCCCGGCCAAGCTCATCCAGTTTGTTTTCAAACCGCTGAAACTCATCACTTTCCGGGATATCACGCATGTCATTAATGAAATTTTCAAAACCGGACTGGATTTTATCCCACATGGGATTGAGCGGTTCAAAGGCTGAAGGGGGTTGTGCCTTGACCATAGTGCCGGCCTGGAGAAGCGCTCCACCCTTTTTAACAAGGGTTACAATGATAGCTTGCTCGCCAGGTTGTAAAGGGGATGGAGCTATCTCAAACCTTGAAAATTCTGTTAATGCGGAGGTAAAGTCTTTTTTTATATCAATAGTCACTGAAAACCCATGTTGATCATTATATGATATTTTTTTTACATGGCCAATAAGGGTCTTTTCAAATATTACACCATCACCTTTTTTCAGCTCATCAATGTGGCTAAAGGTAAGATTTAAATTAAAAGCATTGCAACCCGGGAGCAATAGCAGGATGAGAGTATTTAAAGCAAGAAAACGCAGAACGGACATTTTACCTCCGATTTTAAGATTTATTAGACACTTTAGAGCAACCCGCCGTGCCTATCCTTTTGCGAAGGGGCACCCACAGCGGCGTTGCCCCCACCAAGTTTCAATTTTATCTGCATCCATCATGGCATGCCTGTTACAATATAAACGATATAGACAGGCCAGAATTTTGAATCATGATTTTTAAGATCAACTTAATTCTACTTTGTTAGTTTATATTATTTACCCAGAATACCATGCCTTTTTCCACTGAAAATTTGGCAAAAGTGGGAGTATAATCATGATTTCCAGACCATCATGGCGAAGTTAACAAAGTAGAATTAATGGGCATTTAAATAATAAGGAGAATCAGAAATATCATCCAATCCTTTGTCTTACCAACCCTGCAATGATATTCACAGCCTCATCAATGGAAATAAATCCTGTATTAATGAGTATATCGTAGTTTGTTGCATCGGCGATGGAAGCATTGAAATACTTTCTTATAAAGGATCGTCTTGTGGATTCGGTTTTGGTAATTCGTCTACCTGCCTCATCCATGGAGAGGCCAAATTCATCTGCTACATGCTTGCATCGAAATTCAAAGGGAGCTATGATTCTAACGCTTATCCGGATATCGGGAGGAAGAATAAAATTTGCTCCACGACCAACAATAACACTTGCCCCGTGTTTGCCTATGGCTGCAATTACCTTCATAAGATGATGCAGATATTTATCAGGCCAGAGGTAGCGTTTGTCAACAAGGGATGCAATCCAGTTATCCAGGGTCGTCAAGGCTCTTTCATCGAGGGTTTCCAGAAACCGTATGCTGATGTTTGCATCCCTGGCCATATCATGGACAACCTCCTGATGAAAAAGATCAAACTCAAGGGCTTGTGAAAGCCTTTCAGCGACGATCCTGCCGCCACTTCCCGCTTCCCTTGAAATACTGACGACCGGTGCAGGTATGATTTTTTTTTCTTTGGGAAGGGATTTTTCATATTCCCATTTTTTAACATGCTGCTCAATGATTTGACTGGTTGAACGTTTCTTAGTCTCCATACTTACCTCCTTTTCACACCTTGCACAGCAGTAATAATATATCTGCATGTGTGGAAAGTGTATTGCCATTAATGTTTTCGACAAATTTCAGGTCAGTACAAAAAATTTTCAGGCAGGGTGGATTCAGACTATTCCGAATTGTACTATAACATATAGGTTTTTCAAAAAATTAACTGCATAAGTCGGCATCCTTCATATTGCTTCAAAAGTAGTTTACACTTTTATGGATGATAATCCCGAAACAAGAGGATGTTCATAGATAAAGTGTAAACAGGGAAATGAAGGATGCTCATAAGTCTTGTTTTTAACTACTTGACAATATAGCAAATTCAACTTTTATATACTGCAATTATTTTTCTGAACATTTATAGTATACTAAAAACAGTTGGACACTGTCAATAAGAGATAAGGGTAAAAAAAATTTAAATTATTTCTCGATTAATCTTATCTCTTGACATTTTCGAGCTTTTATTTATACTAAAAGAACCTCGTATCTAAATCTGATTATCAAATTACAATTCCTGCATATCAAATTAAGTTCTTCCATATTGTGTAAAAGTCTTTCCATAATTTTTCATCATTTTTAAACGGCAAATCATGACTGAAAAAGGAGGATACCATGAGTCTTAAACAAGGAGATCTTTTTTGGGGAATGGATAGCGATTTTGTCAAACAAGTCATGGACGAATCAGAAAAAACAAATTTTGAAGAAAACTCACTTATCTTTAACCAAGGCGAAACTGCTGATTTCTTCTATATCCTGCTGAAGGGACGGGTTAAACTTACCATTGATGGAAAAAACCAGGTGGTATATATTGCAAAAGATGCTGGTCAGGTTATTGGCTGGTCTTCTCTTATTGGCAGAACCACCTATTCGGCCACGGCAAAATGTGTTGAGCCTGTAACGATATTAAAGATTGAAAAAAACAGCTTTCTTGAAAAACTGAGTGAAGTTCCCAAAAGCGAGGCAATGCTTTTCAAACGTGTTGCTGAAATGCTTGGAGAACGCCTGCTGTCACTTTATCCAAGTCTTACATAATTCTCATCAGTCATAAATTCTCTAATCTAATGCCGATCTCAATGATCCAATCGGCATTGTAAGAAAAGCAGTTCCTGAATTTTTCAAAGGCTATGCACCTGCAGTTTCATATAAACCGGCATGGCCGGAGCATATTTTTTACCCGGCCATAACGAAGATTGAAAGTCTTTAAAAAACAATCCTTTACAGAGACTTTCATATAAACCAACATGGGCAGACAAGGGTTTTGACCAGGTTCTTCCCACAAAGAACCATGAAAGTCATCCGCCGTTTACGGAGACTGTCATATAACCTGAGAATGCTTTATAAAGATCAGTCTGATTTGCCGATTATATCATCATTGACATTTGCTTCCAAGGAAAGTAAGCATCGCAGATATTATTATGCTCTGGGTTTCGGCATGCTTCATTCGCCGGTTGACACTTTCTCAAAACATTCCCTTGTTTTCCGGGAATCTCTTCAAAAAAGTGTCAACTACTTTTGGGTTAATATGAAGGATGCCTGGGTTTCCAATTGATTTTTTTCATATCTGATGTTAAACATTTTTTATGTCAACAATCCCTGAAATAAAGACTTAGGGGGGGCTTGCCAATTTTTTATAAAAAAATGATACCTGTCAAGATAAGTATATTTATAGATAAGGATGATAAAAATGGGATACCTGAAAGGTCTTGCACAATACAAGAAAGAATTTTACCACAACTCAGTTTTTGATCAAGTAATGACATCGGAAGGGCCATGGTGTTTTCATGTCCATGGGAAAAAAATCCTGCAAGGACATGTGTTGGAAAATAATAGGTATGAATTTAAACTGGCACTGGAAGAAGGCGAAGATGTTGTTATTCATAAAACCGAGGTGAAATTTTTATATCCCGCCACTATAAAAGATAAGATAGCTAAGCTTATAAAAAAAAAAGATAAAAAAGTAGAAAAATTAGCCCTTTCTCCCATTTTGAACATTATTGACAGACATTTTATTAAAAATAAAAACCTTTATCCCCTTATGAAGGAAAAAGAGGTTTTGTTTTTCACCTTGCTTGAAGGTGAAATTATAAGGGGGATAGTATTGGATTTTACCATGTATGATATTGTAGTGGGATTAAAGGGGGGTATCCCGGTTACCATACTCAGGCACAGTATTTATGACTTGAAAAATAAAGCTGGACGCTGTTTTTTAAAATCCTTTCAGCAAGGGGCAAGGGACTGGAAAAAAAGCGTTTTATTTGTAGATAATTAAAATTTTTATATAAGTTGGTCTGCCAATGGGCATCGTTGATTCCCCTTTAAAGCCGTTAATACTTTTTTAAGGGGATTTTTTAAAATTAAGAGAATGTTTTGAAAAAGTGTCAACAGAGGAATGAAGGCAGCTTATTTTTTATCTTTCATCTTTTTCTTTGTCATGGATGCCAGAAGTGTTTTTGCTTTTTCTTTTTTATCTGGATCCATATCTCCATTTAGACTCTTTTCAAGGTGAAATCTTGCATTGATATTATCTTTTGTTTCGTAAAAATACATGCCAAGATAAAAATGTGAAAGCTCTTTTTTACCTGATTTATCCTGGATGTCAGCCATATAATAGTATGCTCTTGGAAACATGACAGAACAGGATTCAATTATTTTTTCAAATCCCTGTGCTGCCTGATGGGGTCTATTCAGCATCAAGCTGGCTTTTGCCCTGTAAAATATGATCTGTTTTTCCACCTGGGGAATTGCGTCCAGTCCCTCCATAATTTCCAGTGCTTTTTCAGGTTCTCCAGCCATGAGATAAACCCGCCCCATTTCCGCCAAAATATATGGATCAAATACCTGTTTAACAAGTGCCTTGCGAAGATGATCAAGGGAGTCCTGCACCATGGATTTTCTTGCCAGCACAAGGGCCATGCCATAATGAAGTGCTGGGTTTTCCGGGTCAATGGAAATACTCTGCCTGAAAAGCTTTTCTGTTTCATCTGCATTGCCGTAGATACCTGCCAGCCGGGATTTCACCATATTAAATCTGTGGGGGTCAATCTTCTTATCAGGCAAATTATTGTCCGGAGCGGCGTGTTCATCCAACCAGGATTGAATATATACTATTCTTTCCTTTGAACCAGGATGGGTCTTGAGATAGTCAGGTATAGACTCGCTGCCGTACCAGTCCCTGGCCCTAATTTTTTCAAGGCCGGTCAGAAGCCCTTTGGGATCAAAAGATGCCTCTTTTATGTATACCAGTCCTTTCTGGTCGGCCTCGGTTTCATTCTCCCTGCTGTAGGCAAGCATTGCAGTCTGCCCTGCTGCCAGGGAGCCTATAGCTACTGCCTGCCCCACATCCGCCCCTCCGCCGACACCAACTATAACACCTGCCAGAACACCTGCAAGGGTGCCGATATTCATAAGTTTTGATCTTTCCACCATCTGGGATACATGTCTGCACACGGCATGGGCGATTTCATGACCTAAAATACCTGCCAGTTCATCAACGGTATCAAGGGAGGTTATTAGTCCCCGGTTAACAAAAACATTGGCCCCGGGTCCTGCAAAGGCATTAAACTGTTCTTCATCCATGATATAAAAAGAAAAATTAAAGGGCTGGGCAGGGAGCTTTTCAATCAGTCTTTCTCCAATTTCGGTTATCAGGGCCTGGGACATGGGATCTGATATGATTTTGTTTTGTTTTTCAATCATGGACATGAACTCCCGGGCAAGCTTTTTCTCTTCATTGATGCTGAGAGCTAATGCCTGGGTGCAATATAATAAAAAAATCACTATCAGGGCGGTCAGGGTAAGAGCAGTATATTTTTTGTTAAGCATTGTTAAACATCCTTATGCAGATCAAATTGCATTTATTCACATTGTTCCCCACAGGAGACTATACCTGCATTATGCAATAATATTTCTGAAAATAGCAAAGTAGAATTATTATATCCAAGTAAATCTTTTTTTTCACCATCTTTTATGGATTTCATAAAATCTTTTTTTATTCATATTTATTCACTTGACTTAATTTGGTCTATCGTATAAAAAAGAAATCTTTCAGCAGTAATTATAATCATTACTAAAGTACCGGGCATCCCCAGGCAATCTTATAAAAACAGCGTGTTCAGGAGTAGTTTAAGATGGCAACCTATGCAAGTGGAAGACAGACAAGGGATATTTTAATCGATGCGGCTGGAGAGCTGGCTGCGGAGCTGGGTTTTTCCAATGTATCCATACGTGCTGTTGCTCAAAAGGCAGATCAGAACATAGGAAGTATCCATTATCATTTTAAATCCAAGGAAAAGCTCTTTGAGGCAGCCCTTCTGCGTGCCACAAAAAGCATAAGGGAGAACCCCTTTTCTAAAATTCTTGAAGCCTTTGAACAGGAATTAAACACTCCCCGGGGCCAGGCCATGGTGTTAAAGCGCATTGTACACTGGAAAATTACCAATACCTTTGATTCGAAGGAACCCTGGTGGTACAGCCGCCTGATTTACCAGACCATGCGATCCAAGGGTATCCTCCGTGATATATTGTACAACGAGGTGATTTTACCGGACATCAAAAGCCTTCAAAAGTTGTTCAGACTAATAGATCCCGGTCTGGATGAAGAAGAGATATTTGTTCAAACGATGCTGCTAATGACCCCCATCGTTTTTCATGCGGATAATGCCGGCAGCATGTTAAAAATTATGGGGGTTTATAGATACAGTGATACCTATCTCCAAAAATTGGAGGACACCATTGTAAGGCAGGCCCAACTGGGACTGGGACTGCCTCTGTATAATATTTTATAATAATTTTTACCGATAGAAAGATATTACCAGTGGAAATTCTTTTACATATAAACCGGCATGGCCGGAGCATATTTTTACCCGGCCACAACGAAGATTGAAAGTCTTTAAAAAACAATCCCTTACGGAGACTTTCATATAAAGACTATTTATATCAATGGAGACTATATAGAGTCAACTACCCCTGAGCTACGAGACTCAGGGGCTTGCAAAAGCCCATGTTGACCCGCTTAAGCACACGTGATGTGCTACGTTAGGTTAGAAATAGGTACTCTGGGGTGCTTGCCAGCTCCAGACTCTACGGTAAACAGTTAAACAGGTGTAAGGGTTAAGCCAGTGCTGTTTACGTTAAACCTGACCATAACATTAGCAAGGCACACATTACCTCTGAAAGGAGAGTTCTTTGAAAGTATTTGTTTTAGACACAAACAAGCAACCACAAGACCCTGTCCATCCGGCAGAGGCCAGATTACTATTGAACCAGCAGAAGGCTGCTGTGTTTAAGAAATTTCCATTTACCATTATTTTAAAAGAGATTGTAGAGAAACAACCCGAAGAACTGAGGCTGAAAATAGACCCTGGAAGCAGAACTACAGGACTGGTAATCGTAAATGACAATTCCGGGGAAATAGTTTTTGCCATGGAACTGGAACACAGAGGAGTCAGAATCAAAACCCTGTTGGATTATAGAAGAGCTATTCGTAGAAGCAGGAGAAACAGAAAAACCAGATACCGACAGCCCAGGTTTTCTAACAGAACTCAAAGGGATTTGCCAAAAACACATTGGTTGGATGCAGCATGTGTGGGGAAAAGCACACCGGAACGGTTATTTCAAGTCCATAAAAATGTTCTGGTTGTAAAAGCTATGGGACACGGCAGCAGGCAAATGTGCCGAGTGGATAAGCATGGTTTTCCCAGAACAAAGGCAAAATCCAGACATAAGCAGGTAAGGGGTTTTGAGACGGGAGATGTCGTAAAAGCTGTTGTGACTAAGGGTAAAAAAATAGGTACGTACATAGGTCGCGTTGCAGTAAGAACCAGTGGTTTTTTTAATATCAAGACACAAACAAAAACCGTGCAAGGTATTAGTTGGAAATACTGCCAACCGATACATCGTACTGATGGCTACAACTATAATTACCAAAAGGAGCCGGCAATTCCTCCCCTGAGCTGAAGACTCAGGGGTTTCCTTGCCGATTTTTTATGAAAAAGGACATTGTTATCATCAGCACTTTTAGTGCTGTAATTATTGTCTGCGGCCTCCTGTTTTTCTGGAACACTGCCGGCAACACAGAGACAAACCATACAAGCATACCGGCGGCCGGTTCAGAGACAGCCGGGCAGAAAAGCCAGGAGCAACCCCAGGCTGACCATACCGTTGTGTTGGAAAAAGCAGGTTTGGATAGGCTTAGAAGAAATACCCGTTATCCAGGCACAGTCAATGCCTGCAAGGAAAGCCGCCTGGCCTTTCGTGTCGGAGGTCCCCTTGTCAAGGTGAACATTCAGGCAGGAGACCTGGTCAAAAAAGGGGATATCCTGATGCAGATAGACCCCCAGGATTTCAAGGACAGGATCAATGTGCTTGATGCCCAGTTAAGTGGGGCTTTATCCCAGCTTGAAACGGCAAAACAGGATTTTGACCGCATGGAGGAACTCTTTGGGCAGAAAGTAATACCCCAGGCTGATTTTGACCATGCCCGAAATGGTAAAAACACGGCCTGGGCTTCTGTAAAGCAGATCAGAGCCCAGCTTGCCATGGCAAAACACCAGCTTGAATACACCTCCCTCAAGGCCCCCTACGATGGAATCATAACGAGACAGATGATCGAAAATTACGAGATGGTATCTCCGGGTCAGGTTGTTGTCGACCTCCATGACATCTCCATGCTGGAAATTCTGGTCAACGTACCGGAAAATGAGATTATTCACCATCCCCTGAAGTCTGGAGAGCCTGCCTGGGCAGCCTTTCCCTCCCTTGGAGATAAAAAATTCAGCGTGAATTTAAAAGAGTGGAGTACTGCTGCCGATATGGCCAGCCACACCTACAAGATCACATTCATTATGAATCAGCCTGAGTATGCCCTTATTTTACCCGGCATGACCGCGGAAATAGACTGGTCCGCAGAAAATTCAGAAGACTCTGTAATGACCGTTCCTGCAAAGGCAATAATAACAGACGGTTCAGGTGAGTCTTACATATGGGTTTTTGATCCCGGCACCTCCAGCGCGTTTAAAAAATCAGTGATACCAGGCACACTTTTCGGAAAATCACGCATCATTATAAAAAAGGGACTGAATGAAGGAGACATGATAGTAATTGACGGAGGGGATTTCATCACGGAAGGCATGAAGCTCAACGCTGTCTTGAAAAACAATACATATATAAAAGATAACAGACAAAGGCCAATTCAATGAACCCTGCAAAATTTGCCCTTGAAAAGCGCACCCTTATGGTTGTGCTCTCCATTATGATCACAGGCATCGGCATCCTCTCATTCCAGAGCCTTGGCAGATTGGAAGATCCTACCTTTACAATCAAGACAGCCCTTATAGTCACCCCCTATCCTGGTGCCACCCCCCTTGAAGTGGAAGAGGAGGTAACAGATGTCGTGGAAGAGGCTATTAAAGCCATGGGGCAGGTCAAAGAGATATACAGCAACTCCCAGGCCGGTGTTTCCTATGTTTATGTGGACATGAAAGACACCTTCAAGGCCCATGAACTTCCCCAGATATGGGATGAACTCCGAAGAAAGATCAACGATATTCAGATATATCTCCCCCCTGGTGCAGGCCCCTCCATTGTCAACGATGATTTCGGAGATGTGTACGGCGTCTTCTTTGCCCTTCACGGCATCGGCCACTCCTATGCCGAACTTAAAAAATATGCAAAATATCTCAAAAAAGAGCTGCTTTTGTGTAAAGACGTGGCAAAAATAGACTTCTGGGGGATACAGCAGGAAGCAGTTTATATTGAATTCAAAAGGGCAAAAATTGCGGAGATGGGAATTTCCATAGACCAGATATACCGTACCCTTAATATGCAGAATATGGTTGAAAAGAGTGGATATGTTGATGTTGATACCGAATACATGCGCATCACTCCCACGGGAGAGTTTACCAGTGAAGAGAGCATCGCCGATCTACTGATAGCAGGCAGCTCCGGTACACTGATCCGCCTTGGAGACATTGCCGTGGTTTACAGGGACTACACTGTTCCTCCCAGGAACATTCTGAGGTTCAATGGAAATCCCTCCATCGGCTTGGGAATTTCAACCATTGCCAAGGGCAACGTCATTACCATGGGGGACTCGGTTGAGAAAAAACTGAAGGAACTCAAGGTAAAACAGCCTGCAGGCATGAACTTGGACATCATATACTACCAGAGCCGGGTTGTTACAAGATCCGTTAATGCCTTTCTTATGAACCTGGTGGAAGCCGTGGCCATAGTTATTGTTCTGCTCATGCTCTTCATGGGCTGGCAGAGCGGGCTTCTCATAGGTGTAATACTTCTCTTAACAATACTTGCAACCTTCATAGGCATGTCCATCATGGGAATAGCCCTACAGAAAATTTCCCTTGGGGCTTTGATCCTGGCCCTGGGAATGCTCGTGGACAATGCCATTGTCATCACCGACGGCATCCTTATCCGGGTGGGAGGAGGAGATCGGAAAGAAACCGCCGCCCTTGAGGTCGTCCGGGAAAATGCCTGGCCCCTGCTGGGTGCTACTCTGGTGGCTGTCCTGGCCTTTACTGCCATAGGTTTTTCACCGGGAAATGTTGGAGAATTCTGCCGGTCCCTGTTCGATGTGATGGCCCTTTCCCTTAGCTTTAGCTGGATAATTGCGGTGACCATCACCCCCCTGTTCTGCGTCTGGTTGTTAAGGATGTCCACTAAATCACCGGAAGCTGAAGTGAAAAAACCTGTTTATGATAAACTTTTTTTCCGAGCTTACCGCCGCCTGCTTCATACCACCATCAGATTTCGTTTCATCACGGTGCTGCTTACCCTGGGCCTTCTGATGACTGCCATGGCGGGGTTCTCCAAGGTTCCCCAGTCATTTTTTCCACCTTCCACACAGAACTATTTTTATGTAAATTACTGGAAACCCCAGGGTACCCACATCGATCATACCTCAAGGGATATGAAAAAAATCGAGGCTGAAATATCAAAGATGGACGGGGTAAAGAACGTGACTTCCTTTGTGGGGGAAGGAGCCATGCGCTTTATCCTCTCCTATGATTACCAGAGTCCCAACTCAAGCTATGGCCAATTGTTAGTCGAAGTGGAAGATTACCACATTATTGACGATCTGATTCAATCTGTAGATACTTATCTTCATGATAATTTTCCAGATTCAGAGCCCTTTGCATCTAAGATTGTCAGCGGCCCTCCTGTGACATACCTCGTGGAGGCCCGCTTTCGAGGCCCCCACATAGATGTACTCCAGAACATGGCTGCAAAGGCTATGAAGATTATGCATGACACCCCGGGTACAAGGGATATCCGGACGGACTGGCGCCAGCAGGTGCGTGTCATCCGGCCGCAATTTTCCGAGAACCAGGCAAGGCGTGCCGGTGTAACAAGAAGCGATCTTTCCAAGGCTTTGCAGTGGAATTTCAACGGAGTCACAGCAGGCCTGTACCGGGAAAATGATGAACTCATTCCCATTATCGCCCGCCCCCCGGAATCCGAGAGAACCTCCGTGGATAACCTGGAAAATGTTCAGATATGGTCATCCTCCACCCAGAGGTTCGTTGCCATCGGCCAGGTGGTGGCGGATATGGGGCAGGCCTGGGACTGGCCGATTATAAAACGCCTGGATCAGCAGCGGGCTGTAACGGTAAAATGCAATCCCATAAAGGGAAATGCTGAAGAACTTCGCATGGCAATGAAAGAGAAGATGGAGGCCATTTCCCTGCCGCCTGGTTATACCATGACCTGGGAGGGTGAATTCAGTGAATCAAATGAGGGCAAAGCACCCTTAAAAAAGATATTTCCCCTGTGCGTTTTAGGCATGTTCCTTTGTGTGGTGTGGCTGTTTAATTCCATCCGCAGACCCCTGGTAATCTTTCTTACAGTTCCCCTTTCCATGATCGGCATCACCGCAGGACTGCTCCTTGTAAAGCTTCCCTTTGGTTTCATGTCCATCTTAGGATTCCTGGGGTTATCCGGCATGCTAATCAAGAATGCCATCGTTCTCATAGAGCAGATTGAAATTTATTTGAGATCAGATACCGCACCTTACAAGGCCGTACTTGATGCATCGGTAAGCCGCCTTCGGCCCGTTGTCATGGCATCCGGTACCACAATACTCGGCATGGCACCGCTGATTTACGATCCTCTTTTTGCCGGTATGGCCGTGACCATAATGGGGGGTCTTTTTGTGGCCACATTCCTTACGTTGATCGTTGTTCCGGTACTCTATTCCATTGCCTATGGAATCAAGGCGGAAAATTTATTATCTCAAGAGTCGTAAGTTCTAACGTCGGCTACCATATATTGTGTTTTAAACTTCTTTGAAAATACTATTTATGGTGCTCATTCAGAGAATTTATGACTGACGAGTTATTATAAAAAAAAACAGGATTAATCAAAAATGAGAAAAACCTTAATTATAATACTCATATTGCTTTTTTGCGTTAAACCGGCCGGTGCTGCTGAAAATTCATCAAATGCTGAAAACATTCCCATTGCCGGAAACCAGGAAATCACCGAAGCCATAAGTAAGTCAATTGTAGAAGGCCTGGTTGATCGTGCCCAGGGGAAACTCACATTGAACGAGGCCTGCAGAATAACCCTGGAAAAGAACCCCGGAGTCCACCAGGCCCTGGAACGCATAAAATCTGCCAAAGCTGTTCTTTTACAGAATAAATCTCCATGGAAACCCAGTATTTCCGCCAGCGGCCACGCCATGGCCATTGACGCCGTCGAGCAGCCGGACTGGGCCCAGGAAGTAAGAGCCCAGGAGGCTTTCAACGAATACTCTGCAGGTATCCAGATGTCATGGTTGATTTTTGACGGATTTATTAGAGATGCCGATCTTTTTGCCTCAAAATATAATCTTGAGAAGTCAAAACAGGTTTTAGAGGATACCAGACGACTGCTTTTAAAGGCGGTCTCCATCACCTTTTACCAGGCCCAGCTTGCCATTGAAAACATGATTATAGCTATGCAGAATCAAGCCTTTAACCGAAGGCTTGAGGCAGATGCCCGCATAAAGTGGAGGGTGGGCACATCACCGGAAGCTGAAATGCTGAACTTTTCCGTCAGGGTGCTCCAGGCCGAGACTGATTATCTCGCTGCCCAGCGTGATTTTGATATAACCTGTTCTGCCCTGGCCCGGCTTATGGCAGTTGAAGGCGGCCGGCTGTCTTCTAAAATGAGGCCTGTCCAGAGCAAAGGCAAAATTCCGGACATCATCCCGGATTTTGAAAACGAAATAAAATTTGCAGTCGAAAACCGCCCGGATATCAAAGCCCTTGATTTAAACATCCTCAGCCTTCAACAGAAGTCCCGTGCCCAGAAGGGAAGTTATTATCCAAAATTTTACCTGGTCTCAGGGCTTAATTACCTTTATCAGCAGAACAAGTTAGAGGTGGATGAAGAGGAGCATAATACCTATATAGGTGTCAATGCCCGGTGGGAAATTTACAGCGGCGGCATAAGGAATGCGAAAATCCAGGAAATTAATGCCGGCATCGGGGAGATAAAGGAAAAAAAAAGAGAAACCCTGCTTTCCATTCAGACCGACATCCACCAGGCCATTGATCGGGCAAGGATTGCCCGCGCAACCTATGAGCGCCAGCAGGAAACCCTTAAGCTGACCCGCCGCATCAGGGATCACGTTGAAAAGGCCTACAGAGCAGGAGTAGCGACCCTCACCCGCCTGAACGAGGCCCAGACTGACCTTGTCAGTGCATCGGGAGCGGCCGCTGCCAGCCTCATTAAGTATCGCATCGCCCTTGTGAATATAGATGCTACCACGGGAAAAATTAACATGTAACCTAAAAAATGTAAGCCTGTTAAGGAGCAGTTTAAGATGTCAGCCTATGCAAGTGGAAAACAAACAAGGGATATTTTAATCGATACAACAGGAGAGCTGACTGGGGAGCTGGGTTTTTCCAATGTGTCCATACGTGCTGTTGCTCAAAATCCTGATAAACGGAGCTTTTCAGGAAATTTTTTTCCTTTGATAATGAAGACATTATAAACTGCCGAAAGCTTAAGTCGCAGCAGTGGGCAGTATATGATCAAGCCCAAGATTCTATTTCCTGGGATGTTCTTTGCGCCATTGTTTTGGGCTTTTATATGTCGAGCCAAGGGACCAGATGCCCCGGCGTCTTCTTTTAGCATCGGACTGGGCCCTGTGATAGGGGCCTACATCAAAACCCGGGGGAGGTTTTCCCCTGTAAACCTCTGCCATTCCCTGTCTTACGAGTTCAAGGTTCATATTGATGCCCTTTTCATTGAATACCTCGGAGAGCATTCGATTATATGAACCTGTGCCATAACTTTTGATGCTAACCCTGCTATCGGCAATCATCCTCACAAGTGCTTCCCTGGCCTTCCGGCTGAAGGGCTGTCCTTCAACCCCTTTTCTGCCGGATTCAGGGGCATCAATACCTGCCAGGCGGACCATCAAAACCAGGTCAGATCCTTTAATTTTAATGGAGTCGCCGTCATAGACCTTTACGACATCAAATCTGAGTCCCTTTTGAATACCACTCGCAAGGGAATTGAACTTTGCATTGTTTTCACGAAATGCTTCAAAGGATTCCTCAGAAGATGGATGTTCCACATTGCTGTAGTGCCTGAAGCCCTGCTCATCTGTCCAGAAATATATCTCTCCATGTGCAGAGGAGGCTGTCAGGCAGTATAATATAAAGATAAAAACAATATTTTTTTTCACGAGTGCCAGATAACTTCCCCGGTTTTTTGTGTGCCATATCCCCCTAATTTTTCAACCCTCAGGCGGAAAGCCTTGCTTTTAATGGTTTCCAGAAGAACCTGTATCTTTTGGCTGTGAAAGAAACGGTCAGGAATCACCAGTTCATAGGCTTCGGTGATTAAAGGAATAAAATCCAGATTCAGGGCCTTTGCAGCGGCATAAATCCCAAGACCTGCATCTGCCCTACCGGAAAGCACTGCCACGGCCACGGACATGTGGGTGTACTCTTCATTGGCATATCCGGCAATATCTCCAGGTGTTATTCCAAGGTCTTTCATTTTGTAATCCAAGAGGATTCTCGTGCCGGAACCTCCCTGGCGGTTGATAAAGACAAGTTCTTTTTGTTTTAAATCCTCAAGACCCTGGATATTTTCAGGATTGCCTTTTGGTATGATCAAACCCTGCTCCCGCATCACTAAGTTCACCAGCCACAGTTTTTCCAGGGACAGGTATTTCTTAAGATAGGATATATTATAGGAGCCGTCTGATGGATCTAAGAGGTGGGTTCCTGCAAGGTGGCACGCACCTTTTTTGACGGCCATAAGGCCCCCCATGCTGCCGACATGGCTTGAGGATATGCTGATTCCAGGCCTTGTTCTTCTAATTTGGTCTGTTAGAATATCCAGCGTGTTGTCGTGGGAGCCAGTTATGACGACCGTATCTTTAATGGCGGCCAGGGGGCGGATAAGCTCGGCATTCACCTTTTCTCCCTCGGCAATCCCCTCCACATGGGCGGGAATGCGAATGATGCCGTCGGCTTCAGTGAGGGTGGTTATGCTTCCTGCTCCCCTGGGTAACTGAGAGGCTATGAGCCGGTCATCCACCGCACCTATCTTGACCCGGAGAAATTCCTCCTGGCCTAATTTTGAGGCTATCTTGCGTGCCGGTGATACAGCCACGGAGTCCCGAAGCTTTGGCCCAAGTCCCTGCATCTTCAAAAGCAGGGGGCCGGCAAACTGTTCAAATGCAACAATTGCTGAAACAGGATACCCAGGAATGCCGAATACAGGCACCCCGTTAACCTTGCCGAAAAGCAGGGGTTTGCCCGGCATCATGGTCACTCCATGTACATACACCTCCCCCAGGGATGAAATCACAGGAAGGGCAAAGTCCATGGAACCGGCAGAGGAGCCTCCGATAATCAATACCATATCAAAGCCTGATCCGGCAGCATTTTCAACGGCCTGTGTAATCATTTTGAGATCATCCCGGATCATGTCATGGCGCTGATAACAGGCTCCGTAATTTTCACATAAAGCCCCCAGCACAAGGGAGTTGGATTCAATGACATCCCCGGACTCAAGGCCCAGGGCCCGGGCATCCTGCCAGGTTTTCAGCTCGGAGCCCGTGGGAATGATCAGCACCTTGGGTTTTTTTCTTACCTTGACGGTAAAAACTCCACCTGAAATAAGGGCACCAATGGAATATGGGGTTATCTCATGCCCCCTTGGAAACAGGAGTTCCGTTGCCACGATGTCTTCTCCCATCTTTCGTACGTGCTGCCATGGAAAGGCGGGAGCCTCTATTTCCACCCGGTTCTCATGGATTATATTCAGATACTCGATCATGATTACCGCGTTGGTGTCCTGGGGCATTACATGGCCGGTGTTGATCCAGAAGGCATTTTCACCCGGCACCAGGATTTTAGGGGCTTCCTCATTGGCACCAAAGGTGATCCCGGCATCAACGGCAATACCGTCCATGGCCGCTGCATGAAAATTGGGGGATGACAGGGCAGCCACGGCCGGTTCAGCCAGCACTCTGCCAAGGGCATCACAGGCATTTATGGTTTCTGTCATGGCCTGTTCATCCTGGGGAAACTTTTCAAACAGGATGTCCTGGGCAGATTCAATGGATTTCATGTCAAGATATACGTTTCGTTTTATGCTCATATGCAGTTCTCTATTTTTTTATACAAAATATTGGTATGTTTTATATTGCCTCAAAAGTAGTTGACAGTTTTTTCAGAGAATTTCATAGAATTCAGAGAATGTTTTGAAAAAGTGTCAACTGAGGAATAAAACATGCCAAAATATCAAAGGGGAATAACCGCGACCTGGCTGTCTTTTTCCAGCCCCTCTAAATTTTCACCAATTTCCACCAGTCCGTCAGCCATAACCATGGTTTTCAAAAGGCCGGATTTTCCAAGCACGGGTGCCGCATAAAGAATACCCTTTTCCCTGACAAATTTTACACGCACAAAATCAGTCCTGCCCTGGGCTGAGGCAATGTTTCTTGTCAGCCTTGCAGGAATCCCGACAGCCTTGTCCCAATATCGGGCAATTCCCTTAATCTGTTTTAAAAAAGGCTGTACAATCACCCGGAACACCACCATGGCTGATACTACATGACCCGGAAGGCCCCACACCGGTTTATTTGCTGATCTGGCAAGTATGGTGGGCTTTCCAGGGCTGATGGAAACGCCATGGAAGAGAATGGATGTATCCTTCAAAGATGAGAGGACTTCCACCGTATAATCCCTTACTCCAACGGAGCTGCCACCGGAAATCAACACCATGTCAGTCTCTTTGACCGCCCTTTGACACGCATCAGACAATGCCTGTTCACTGTCCTTTACGATGCCGTAGGAAATTGGTTGCCCGCCTGCCTCAAGAACAAGTCCTGCAAGGGTATGGGAGTTGACATCCCTGATTTTTCCAGGGCCTGGAACCTGGTCCACAGGCACTATTTCATCTCCGGTGGAGATTATACCGATGCGGGGAATTTTGTAAACCATGATGTCAGATATCCCAAGGGATGCGGCAAGACCCGCCTCCTGGGGTCTTATCAGGGTTCCTGCCTCGATAATATCCTGTCCTTTCTTGAAATCCTCATCCTTTTCAACCACATGTTGAAGGGGAGCCACGCTTTTATAAACTTCCACGGCATAATCATCCACGGCTTCCGTGTGCTCCACCATCACCACGCTGTCAGCCCCTTCCGGCAGCATTCCTCCTGTGGATATTTTGGCTGCCTGCCCCGGTTCCAGGACAAAATCAGGCACATCACCCATGTGTATGGTTCCGATTATGGTAAGCCATGCGGGACTGCTTTCTGAAGCTCCAAAGGTGGATGCTGAATTTAAGGCATAACCATCCATGGTGGAGCGCCTGAAACCCGGGATATCACTTTTGGCAGTTATATTACGGGCAAGCACCCTGGAGCATGCCTTGGAGACATGACAGGTTTCAGATGGCACGGCAGGAAAATCAGGGACAAAATCAAAGACCTCATTTAATCGTTTTACCTTGAAAAAATGGGTCATTTCAAGGATTCTCCCATGCGCGTCATGGCCTTTTCCACATTTTCCCGGCTGTTAAACGCGCTGATTCGGATGTAGCCCCGGCCGCATCGGCCGAATCCGGCTCCAGGCGTGCAGACAACCCCTGCCCGGGTAAGCAGCATGTCAAAGAATTCCCAGGAATCTCTGCCTTTTCCATCCACCCAGATGTAGGGGGAATTATCTCCTCCAACAAACTCAAAACCCAGATCCGCCATGGCCGTGCGTATCAGATCTGCATTCTTTAAGTAATAGGAAACAAGGGCATTTACCTGAATTCGCCCCGTCTCGGAATAGACGGCTTCGGCAGCCCTTTGCACCGGGTAGGAAACCCCGTTGAATTTAGTGGAATGCCTTCTATTCCACAGTGCATGAAGTGAAACCTCATTCCCTGTTTCATCATATACGATGCAGGACTTTGGCACCGCTGTATATGCGCATCTTGTGCCGGTGAATCCTGCTGTCTTGGAAAAGCTTCTGAACTCCACAGCCACCTCCCTTGCCCCATCAATTTCAAAGATGGAACGGGGCAGGGAGTCATCACGGATAAATGCCTCATAAGCGGCATCAAACAGAATCAATGCTTTTTTTTCTTTTGCATAATCCACCCATTGTTTCAATCCTTCCCTTGTTATGGTGGTGCCGGCAGGATTGTTGGGAAAACACAGATAGATGAGATCAACGGGGGTTTCCGGTACGGCAGGCATAAAATTATTTTCTTTTGTACAGTCCATGTAAACTATGCCCTTATACCTGTCATCCTCAATTTCACCTGTCCTGCCTGCCATTATGTTGGTATCAAGATACACGGGATAAACAGGATCAGGAATGGCCACGGTGATATCCTGGGCAAACAGTTCCTGGAAATTTCCGGTATCACACTTTGCTCCATCGCTTACAAAAATTTCATCTGCGGAAATATCAGCACCCCTTGCCTGGAAATCATGTTCAGCAATCTTTTCACGCAGAAAATCATATCCCTGCTCGGGCCCGTATCCCCGGAAAGTAGCATCATCTGCCATGTCATCCACGCCTTTATGAAAGGCCTTGATACAGGCATCTGGAAGGGCCCGGGTGACATCCCCGATGCCGAGGCGTATAATTTCAGTTTCAGGATTTTCTTCCTGATATTTTGTAACCCGTTTTGCAATTTCAGAAAACAGGTATGATGCTTTTAATTTACTATAGTGTTTATTTGCTATTATCATCTATAACTCCTTATTTCCTTTTTTTCTTTTTTCTCTTTGAAGCTCTGATTGCTTTCCATAAATCCTCGTACATGATAATCGGTGAATTATCATCTTCACTATCTTCATCATAGCCGTAATATGCTCTGTCATATTTGCGAGAGGCCATTAGAATCCTTGCACAAAAATCAAGTATTCCAATAGAAAAAATTGCTCCTGCTATTATTCCCATACCTATCCCCAGGCCTGAAATGGATTTTGATAAAACAAATCCAATACCAAGTCCTATTTATTTAACTCCTTTATCTTTTATATGACATTCATACCCTATAAAATTTGGTAGCGCTAAATATGTAGTGGCTTGACAGTCTAACAATCTTTATTTATAGATACTCGATAAATACTCCACCACTATCAGTTATGGGCCACCTAAAATTTTAAGGCTTCAAATAGGACGGAAGCAGGCTGTAAACTTCAAGGGGAGTTCTCACTGTGCGGCTGCTGTCAACGGTGAGTTCCTCATCAATGCCCGGCGCTCCTATATTGATCACCTCGGAACTGGAATGCAGTGTATTTCCTGTTTCATCGGTAAACGGAAGTACAAGGGGCCCCTTGCTTTCAAGCACATAGGCCATCTGGGCATTTTTTAGATAAATAATACTCCCTGGAGGGTATATTCCGATACTTTTTACGAATGAGTGCAGAATATACTGGAGCATCTTATCCCTTCCAGCATATTTCCTGAACACCTCAGTAAGTACATTGATCTGGTTAAAAGCCTCCTTATACGAGCGCTTGGATGTCATGGCATCATAAATATCTGATAATTTGCATATCTTTACATAAATAGGAATCTCCCTGATTTTTCTGTCGTGGGGATAACATTGGGTCTCCCCCCTGTAAAGGGGAGCATGGTGGTATTTAATAATATTTCTCACAACGGTATTTTTTAGCCTGTTTCGATCCAGTATCTTTACCCCCAGCTCATAGGAGTGCCTTTTTACGGTGTCAAATTCAGCATCGGTAAGTTTCCCTTTTTTTTTGAGGAGCTTTTCAGGAACCAGTACGCTTCCAATATCATGGAGGAAAAAGCCCAGGGATATATCCCTTATGTCATCTTTAAAATAGCATTTGAAAATATCCTTTTCATGCCGGGTGTTGCTGAAGGGGTTATATACATCAATACCGCCGGCATCAAGATGATTATTAATGATTTTGCTGAAATTTGTGTTAAAACAGCTTACAACAGCGGTTCCAATGGCACACACGTTTACGGAATGGGTGTAAAGGTAATCACTGTAGTTGAAAATTTCCTTTGCAAGATATGAAAATGGATTCTCCGATCCCGTTAAAAAAGCCACGAGATCCGTAAGATATGATTCAACTTCGCTGTAGTCAAATTCCCCGCCGGACTCCCTTATGTTATGCAGTACCTTTTTGATGTGGGCCTTTGCATCATTATAGCGCTGCATTGCAATGTGTTTTAAATCTTGAATTTCCAGCAGTCTTTTTTCAATTTCACCGGAATGGGATCGAGGCCTTATTTCATTGAAATCAGAGTTTTCAACTGGATAAAGCCCCGGCTTTTCCCGGACAGATTTCTCAGAGTCAACCTGGGGCCGGGAACTATCGATGATTAAGGGGGCTGATTCAGGATCAATATATTTTCCCTCACCATCCCAGATTCCGCCATAACTTTCGGTATTTAAAGGAAGAGATGTGACGCCCTGTTCCTTTATTATTTTTAGGGATTTTACGCTGCTCACAAGCACATTTTTTTCAAGAAGCAGTACTCCCTTTGAATTGTAGACATCAATGCCGGTTTTGACCCTGCCGCCGCGGGATACAATTTCAATAAGCACATTGATACTTACCCTGGATTTAATCATCAGGAGTTTCCAGAAAAACTGCATGATGATTTTATTGGTAGTTGTAGAGACAAGGCATGCCTTGTCTTTACTTTTAAGCTGATTGGAGTCTGGTTTGTCTCTTGAAACATATATTTTATTACTCCATGCAGATATTCCAAAATGCCTGGGAGAGGCTTATAAATTCCTGCACTCCAAGGGTTTCCGCCCTCCTTGATGGATCAATGCCTGCAATCTCAAGGCATTGTGCCGCCTGATCAGCAGTTATGCCAAGGATCAGGCCTGAAAGGGAGTTTCTTAAAGTTTTTCTTCTTTTGGAAAAAGCAGCCTTGATAACCTTGAACAAAAAGACTTCCTTTTCAAGGCAAAGCGGTGTGGATTCAAAAAAGTCCACCTCAACCACCCTGGAGGAGACATTGGGTTTTGGGAAAAAATGATTCGGTCCAAGATCTGTCAAAGGAGTAATCTTTGAACAATACTGCATAACCGCGGAAAGCCGGCCATAATCTCTGCCTCCAGGAGGTGCTGCAATACGGACGGCAAGTTCTTTTTGAAACATCAGCACAGCTCTTTTAATCCATCTGCGGTTCTCAGCAAGCATAAAGAGTACCTGGGATGAAATATTGTAGGGCAAATTTCCCACTACCATGAGCTTTTCCCCTGGAGCAAGGGATGAAATATCTATTTTCAAAATATCCTGGTTGATCAGCTCAACATTGGTAATACCGGTTGCCGCAAGTTCCTGGGAAAAAAGCTGCACAAGTCTTTTGTCTTTTTCAACGGCATAGACCCTTCGCACCCTTGCCGCTACCGGCATTGTCAGCGCCCCAAGTCCGGAACCGATTTCAAGCACAACGTCATCTTCAGCAATCCGGGCGTGACTTACAATTTTTTCCGCAGCTCCTTGATCCACTAAAAAATTTTGTCCCAGCTCTTTTTTGGCGAATAGTTTAGCTGACTTTAAAAGTTTTCCGGGATAGGTCATTGGATAGGTCATTGTTTATTCTTTTTTCCAGTTTTTTTGTTTTTTCAAGATGAATTTTTATCATAAACCTGCGTGTTACAAAATATGAAATAACAGCAGCAGGAACTCCCAGCACAAAACCGCCTGCAAGCATAATCAGGCAAACCCTGACTTTAGTTTTAACAAAATGAAGAATAAAAATCATTTTATCATACAAAGGGATGGCTATATTCATCTGATGAATCAAATTTTTTACTATTTCAGGATCATCAGCAACACTGCCGAAAAGCAGCATTCCTGTTTTATAGCATGCCAGATAAAGAAACACCAATGTAAAAGGGTTCGAGACCCACATCCCCAGTATGGCTGCAGAACGGCTTCCTTTAAAGATATAAGCCAGAAGAACAGCTCCCAGGGTATGAAAAGGGATAGTGGGTGTTATTCCAACAAAAACACCGACGGCCATGCCCATGGCTACAAAATGGGTATCTCCCTTCATGGATTTCAGGTGAGTCTTAAATTTAGCTTTCAGTCTGCCCAATCCCACAGCATTCTTCTTTGATTTTTCGTCATGTTTCATATTGCCTCAAAAGTAGTTGACAGTTTTTTTAGAAAATTTCATAGAATTCAGAGAATGTTTTGAAAAAGTGTCAACCGAGGAATGAAACATGCCAATTTTTCCAAGGAGATTTATCCGTTGTCATAGGGCATGGGGCTCCAACTGCCCTGTCACTCCGTTTAAACTACCGCTTGACTTAAAATGCAAACCCAAGTAGTTCTATTCAATAAAAAAAGAATACGCGCTTCCCGGCACAATTCTTTTCAATTCAACACATATAACAAAATTCGGGCTTGATTTCAATTACGGCCATTATTTGCAGGGCCACCTCACCGTGGCCGCCCGGTGAAGGGTATCCCTGCAATGGCATGTGTTAAAACCATTCCCTAAAATTTTATAAACAGACAACGACTCATGTCAACTAAATTCATAGAAGCTCTAAAGATTCGTACTTTCTGAAATTTGAATGAAAAAATATCAAACCCCGTAAAAAACACTCAAGGAGGTTATGTATGAGTCAGGAATTACAACCCGTCATGGTTTTTGAGTATGTTGCCCAATCCTTTCTTGAACGCCTGGGGATTCCCGGCCGCCAGGACATGGAAATCCTTAACAGGAGGCTTGACAGGCTTGAGAAGCTGATTTATCAAACACAGCCTGACTTTCAGTATGGGGGACAAAAAAAGACAGTGCCTGATGCAAAAAACGCCTCTGCCGTTGTCCTTGATATCATCACTAAAGACAGGGCCGGCACTAGGTTGAAAACAATCAAGGAAAAGACCTGCTTTAACGATAAAAAAATCAGAAACATTATCTACCGGCTTGATCAAACGGGAAAAATAGAAAGGGTGAAACGTGGAATATACAGAAAAAAATAAAACATCTCAAAACAAGACCTCCTCAGGCACAATAAAGGATGCCAATAATCCTGGGCTGATAAAGGGAGGCACCCTCCTGGGATATAGGATAAACAAAATAGAGCCTCTTGAGGATATTGCTTCAATTTTTTATGAATTAGAGCACATCACCACCGGCGCAAGGCATGTGCATATAAGCAATAAAGACCGTGAAAATACCTTTGGGGTGACCTTTAGAACCGTTCCTTCCGATTCCACGGGTGTGGCTCATATTCTCGAACATACGGTGCTGTGCGGATCGGAAAAATTCAAGGTAAGGGATCCTTTTTTTTCCATGCTTAAAAGGGGGCTTTCAACCTTTATGAATGCCTTGACAGCATCGGACTGGACCATGTACCCCTTTTCCACCCAGAATGCCAAGGATTTTTACAACCTCATGGATGTATACCTTGATGCAGCGTTTTTCCCAAGTCTTGACGAGTTGAGTTTTAAACAGGAAGGCCATCGCATGGAAACTCAAATCTCTGATGAAAAACAGATGGAACTGATCTATAAGGGTGTTGTTTACAATGAGATGAAAGGAGCCATGTCATCCCCGGGTCAAATCATGGGCCGGGCCCTCATGAAGGCCCTTTATCCCGATACCACCTATAGTTTCAACTCAGGAGGCAGCCCCTCGGACATCCCCAAATTGACCCATGCTGATCTTAAAGCATTCCATGCAAGGTTTTACCATCCGTCCAACGCATTTTTCTATACATACGGCTGTTTACCTCTAATGGATCACCTGACGGTTATACAGGCAAAGGTTCTTGACCGGTTCACCCGCATTGATCCTGATTCCGAGGTGGATGCACAGCCCCGCTGGAACGCTCCCCGGGAGTTCTCCTGCCCCTATCCCCTGGCCCGGGACGAAAACCCCGAAAAAAAATATCAGGCCTGCGTGGCATGGCTTATGGCTGATATAAAAGATTCCTTTGAAATGCTTATTTTGACGGTTCTTGAGCAGGTGCTGCTTGGGAATGATGCCTCCCCCCTTAGGAAGAAGCTCATTGAATCAGGTCTTGGTTCTGCCCTTAGTGACGGCACGGGATTTGACGATGATATGCGGGACACGATGTTTGCCTGCGGACTCAAAGAGATCAAAAAGGATTCAGTAAAAGCCGTTGAAACTCTTGTGCTGAAAACCCTTGAAGACATTGCAGACAAGGGCATCAACAGAACTCTGGTGGATTCAGCCATTCACCAGATCGAGTTTCACAAAAAAGAGATAACAAATACTCCCCATCCCTTTGGCATCAAGCTCCTCCTCTCATTTGCAGGAACCTGGATACATGAAGGAGATCCACTGTCTTCTCTTAAATTTGACAGGGACCTTGCAAAGTTGAACCTTGAGATTGAAAGGGGCTGGTTCCTTGAGAAAAAGATACGGCAATATTTCATTGATAATCCCCACAGGGTATGTTTTGTTCTTGAACCGGATCAGGAAATGGAGGAAAAGGAAGTCAAGAGAACCCGCCTGGAACTGGCACGGAAGCTCTCAACCATGACCCCGGAAGAGATACAGAGCATCAATAAAGACGCGGGCAAACTAAAATCCCTTCAGGAGCTAAAAGAGGATCTTTCATCCCTGCCTACCCTTGAAATAAGCGATGTGCCTCCGGAAATTGAAATTATCAGGCCCGATACCGTACCAGGGGTTATCACCAGCACCTGCTATGACAAGGCAACATCCGGCATCGTTTACTTTACCTGCCCCACCGGCATAGGTAATATGCCTGAAGAACTGCTTTTGCTTATCCCCTTTTTTTGCAGGGCATTCACCGGAGCTGGTACTGCAAAACATGATTATGCCCAGGTGGCTGAGATGGTTGATCTCTATACCGGCGGTATCGGAGTGGCACCGGTAACCGGTACGGGATTTAACGGCAATGATAAATGCGTTCCATTTCTTGCCCTTCAGGGAAAGGCTTTAAACCGCAATAGTGAGAAACTCTTTGACATTATTAATGAGCTGGTCTCTGAATACAGCTTCAAGGATATTGACAGGCTTAAAAATCTGCTTTTGCAGTACCGGGCGGCAGTAGAAGCCTCCATTGTTGCCAGCGGCCACCGTTATGCCATGTCCCTTGCAGCACGCAACTTTACCCAGGCTTCTTACCTCGGAGAGATGTGGCACGGCATTTCCCAGTACCGGTTCATAAGGGAGCTGACAAAACCCTTAGATCAGCAGGAAACCGACTTGGAATTTTTGAAAAAACTGTCCTTAAACCTTGAAAAAATTGCCTCACTTTTGTTCCAGAAGGGTAATATGAGGCCTGCGGTGGTTGGAGACAGGGATACCATCATAAAGGCGGATAAAAAAATTACAGACATGCTGAATCCTCTTCCCCTGAGCAATGGAGACGGTCTGCTGCATCCTGATATCAACACCGATGGCAGCTTTCCCTATGAGGGGTGGATGACCAGCACATCTGTTTCCTTTGTGGCCCAGGCATTCACTACGGTACGCATGGGACATGGGGACGCACCCTGCCTGTCCGTGATCAGCAAGATGCTCCGATCCTTATATCTTCATCGGGAGATCAGGGAGAAAGGCGGTGCCTATGGAGGATTTGCCATGTACAGCGCTGAAGAAGGAATTTTTTCCTTTGGTTCCTACAGGGATCCCAACATACGCAGAACCCTGAATGTTTATCAAAAAGCCTGTGATTTCATCATCAATGGAGAATACACGGACAATGATATCAAAGAGGCGGTGCTTCAGGTATGTTCAGATATAGACAAGCCTGAAACTCCGGGGCCTGCATCCATAAAAGCCTTTTACCGGGATATTGTAAATCTGAGCGATGAAAAAAGAAAACAATTCAAAACAGCTCTTCTAAAGCTCAGCAAAAATGATATTGTCAAGGTGGCTGATAAATATTTCAATGTTGAAGAATCACAAAAGGGCTGTGCCGTTATATCAAGCAGGGAAAAGCTTGAGGAGGCAAACCAGAATCTTAAGCAGGAAGAAAGGGAGCTTAAGCTCTGTAAGATTTAAATTTCCGGGCATCCTTCATAGTGCCTCAAAAGTAGTTGACATTTTTTTGAGAAGATTCCAGGAAAATAAGGGCATCTTTCATATCAACTCAAAAGTAGTTTACACTTTTCTGAAAATTTTGAACCATGATTAAAGGATTAACATGATTAAAAATCAAGGTAAATCCTTTAATCAGGAAAATCAAGGTTCAAAAAATGTGTAAACTGACAAATGAAGGATGCCAAAATAAGGAAATACTTTTACAAAGTCTCGAACAGTGAATGAAAGATGCTGATTTTCGGATTGTTTTTGCAGGGGACAGCACCCATTGGGGCTGCTCCTACATTATACAAGAACATTTTTGAATATAACAAAGTAGACAGAACCTCCTACTTATAGGTGTAAGCCATTGATGGAAACACACCGTCACGCACCTCATCTATGTAGGATTTCAGACCTTCGGATGCCGCTCCGTTGAGATCGGCATATTTTCTCACAAACTTGGGTACGGTTCGATCGGTTATGCCGAGCATGTCGTGCAGTACAAGTATCTGACCGTCACAATCGGGGCCGGCGCCGATGCCTATGGTTGGGATGGCAAGATTTTTTGTGATTTTGGCTGCAATGGGAGAAGGAATCCCCTCAAGCACGACCGAGAACGCACCGGCATCCTGTACTTTCAGAGCATCATTTAAAAGTCTTTCCTCATCCCTTTGTACCTTGAACCCGCCCATTTGATGCACCGACTGGGGTGTAAGCCCGATATGTGCCTGCACAGGAATCCCCGCCGCAGTAACAGCCTGAATAACATGACATACATCGGCGCCCCCTTCAAGCTTGACTGCCGAAGCGCCTGCCTCCTTAAGAAACCTGCCGGCATTTTTCACGGCAGTATTTTTTGAAGTATGGTAGGACATGAAGGGCATGTCACCCACAACCATGGCACGCTCAGATGCCCTTGTAACCATTGTGGTATGATAGATCATTTCGTCCATGGAAACATGGAGGGTATTTTCCCGGCCCTGAACCACCATACCAAGGGAATCCCCCACAAGAATCATGTCAATGCCGGCAGCATCCACGATGCGCGCAAAGGTATAGTCATAGGCTGTAAGAGCCGTAATCTTTTTTCCTTCTTTTTTCATTTTATAAAATGATGTCGTCGTAACTTTATTAGCCATCTTAATCCTGTTCCTTTCTTCTTATTCACTCTTGCCCATTTGAGTCTGAGTGATGAGAAATTCCTGGTTCGCCAATTGTGCCCAAGCAGGCTTGCTTGGGTTCCATTTCCTCTCCATGCCTTAGTGTCCTCCTCCCCAATTCTTGTTGAAAAAAACAAAAAAATGGGAAAAGGCAGATGGATTGATGTTTTCCGCGTTTTTTGGTGTTGCTGAAGCCACATCCTCTAAAAATTCAAAAAGGCACAAAGCAATAGAGAGGTACTTATCTAAAAAGAGCATCAAGTGCATCCGAGTCTGACCGGGACAATGTCCCCTGCCGCCGGGCAAGATTTAAGGTATATGCACCCATTATTTTGTAAAATTCAGAGAATTCAGGCTTTAATTTTTTTATATCCTCCATATGCCTGGCAACCGTAGGGGCATCTCCCCGCACCACCGGGCCGGTCAAGGCTGCCACAGCTCCACGGGATTTGATATTGGTAAGGGTCCCCTGAATCAGGGGCTCAAGAATCTCAAATGCCCTCTCCTCAGACAGGCCTGCAGGTGCCAGCAATTCCATGGCCGCATACTGGAGGGTCACAAGATAATTGGAGGCTACCACGGCCGCGGCATGGTACAGCACCTTGGCATTGGTTGGTATGGAAAAAAAAGAGCCGCCAAGGGCCTCGATGATTTTTCCCCCGGTCTCCACGGCTGCCCTATCTCCTTCCATGCAGAAATTGACCCCCTTGAAGGGAGATGCCTGGCCCTTTTTAAAGGGCGCAAAGCTCTGGAGGGGATGGATCGAACCTGTGGATGCTCCTTTGTCAGCGGCCGCCGCCAATATGCTTGAAGGAAGTGCCCCGCTGCAGTGATAAACTGTTTTAGCGCCCATGTCACCCACTTCTCCGGCAAGCTCGGAACACACCTTTTCAATGGTTCCGTCCGGGGTCGTAAGAAATATAACATCACCTTTTCTAACAGCATCGGCCATATTTTCATAAACAAGCCCCCTGTCCGCCAGTCTCACGGCATCATGGGCGGTGTGTTGAGGAATGCCTGCAAGTCCTGCAAGTTCATAACCAGCCCTGGCCAAAAAAACGGCAAGACAGGTGCCTACCCGGCCGCATCCGATAATAGAGATATAGGGTTTCATTTTTCCTCGCTTTCCATAAGATTCATAGTTATTGAGATGATTTGTTAGTAAATCAGGAGCTCACGGAAAGAGGCAGTTATCCACCTGAACAGGTTTTTTGATGAGATTTTGCTCTATCATAATCTCTTCGGTCTCTTTCCATGCCTTAACATTGATGAAGCCAAAGGGAGCAGACCGATCCGGCCATACCAATTCAGCAGTAGCTTTAAGCTGTTTTTTTTGAATATCCTCAGGTGTATCCCTATCATATTTTTTCAAGATTTTCAGTGCTTTTTCTTCGTTAGCCGGGTCAATTGAGGCACACCAGCCCATTAATAGAGCTGTTTTAAATTTTATAACAATTTCAGGGTGATTTTTCATCATCTCCTCTGAGGTAACGATAGAATTGGCAACAAAATTAACGCCGTGCTCCAAAGGAATAAAAAAACGAACATTTTCTCCTCCTTTTTTTAATTTTTCTTGGAGAATTATTCCCTGGGCATTGCGATAAACAGGCCAAATATCCACCTTGCCGATGTAAAAGGGGGTATAATCATAGCGGACGCTGAAAAAATTGACATCCTTATCCTTTACACCTCCCCTTGCAAGCAATGTGTGCATAATGGTTTCATCATTTCCTCCATAGGTTATTCCCACTACCCGACCCTTGAAGTCTAATGGAGAATTGAAAATTTTGTCATCTGCCCTGTAAATCCACTGAAGAGGATTGATCTGAAACAACTGTGCAATGACCACAACAGGTGCTCCCTTTTCCCTTGCCCTAATAACCTGGTCTGCAGAGGCTACTCCAAACTGGGCATAACCCATTTCAAGCTCCCGGATGGCATCCCGTTCCGGACCTCCTGGCTTTACCATAACATTTAATCCAGCATCTTGGAAAAATCCCTGGTCCTTTGCATAAATGTCCCCGATAACGCTTGCATTAAAGAGCCATTTAAGTCTGTAATTCAAAGAGCCCGCAAGGCATATATCATTCCAAAATAATAACCCAATAACAATGCAAAACAAAATCAGCAATGGATGCCCATGCCCGTTAAGTATCACGGTATGAATTATTTTTTTTATTTTAAATTTTTTTTTAATTGACTCCAATTGGATCATTTTTTTATGGCCTAATTTAATTTATTGATATAAACAACATGGCGGTTCACCGCCACAATCGAAGAAGGAAAGCCTTTTAAAAACAGTTCATTACGGAGACCTTCATATAAAGAAACTCATCAATTATAAGTTCTATAAATTTAAGACCACATATGATATTGGATGAAAATCTAATACGCTACAATCAACTTTCCATCCCATCCAAAATCTCTCGAACCAGCCCGGCAAGCTCACTCTTTTCAAGGGGTTTCATGGCAAAGCCCCTGATCCCCTTTTGTCTGGCTTTGATTTCATCAATGTTATCGCTGTGACCGGTGCAGAGCAGGACAGGAATGTCGCTGCGGATTTTCATTAGTTCTGCTGCAAATTCATCCCCGGCCATATGGGGCATAGCCATGTCGGTAATCACCAGATCAAATATTTTAGGATTTTCCCGAAATCGCTTCAATGCTTCAACTGCATTGCTCATTCCTGCCACTGTATAACCCAGGCGCTCCAAAATCTGCACGGCCATCTTGACCATGGGTTCTTCATCATCCACCAGAAGAATGTTTTCTTTTCCTGCAGGCAGTCCATCTTTTTTTCCGGCCGCTGCCGGTGAAGTTTCTTCAAGGGTTGGAAACAAAACTTCCACAATCGTTCCCTCTCCCATCCGGCTTCTTACATCTATGGCACCATTGCATTTTTTGACGAGCCCATAGACAACAGCCAGTCCCATGCCTGTTCCCTGGCCCACATCTTTTGTGGTAAAATAGGGTTCAAAAATTTTATTCAGAATTTCAGGAGAAATACCCTGACCTGAATCTTTGATGGTCATCTTGACAAAATTGCCGGGAACCAGACCCTCGTACAGGGAAGCTGACTCCTGGTCAAGGTTTACCAGAGCAGTACCGACTTCAAGCACACCTCCTCGTTCTTTCATGGTAAAGTCGGCATTGCTGCAAAGATTCATGATTATCTGGCGAATTTCCGCTGAATTTCCCATAATCATAAAGGGTTCGGGAGGAAGGCTTGTCTTGATTTCAACCGTACTTGGAATGGTGGCACGCATCATTTTAAGAGATTCCCTTAGAATTGTATTGATCTCCAGGGGGGTTAAGTCCGTCATGGTTTTCCGGGCAAAACTGAGGATTTGTCCCACCATATCCTTTGCCCTTAAGGAGGCGGATCGGATTTCCTCCAAAAAGTCCCTCTCCGGGTTCCAGTCCGGCACATCATCCAGGGCAAGTTCGGTGTTCCCTAAAATGATGCCGAGAACGTTATTGAATTCATGGGCAATACCGCCTGCCAGCGTTCCAATGGCCTCCATTTTATGAGCCTGCCTGAGCTGGTCTTCCAGCTTCTTTGATTCTGTAATATCGGTGTAAACACCACGCAGCCCCACAATACAGCCACCTTGATAAATCGGTTTGCTTGAGGATCGAACCCAATGGATATCCCCTGATTTGGAAAGCATCCGGTATTCATAGGGGAACAGCAACCCATCCTTTGTAATTTCTTTGAATCTTTTTTTAATGTTATCATAATCGTCTGGATGAAGAAATTCCATGAAATTCCGGCCGACGATTTCTGAAATCCCATAACCCATGAGTTTTTCCACGGCAGGGCTGATATATGTCACAACACCTGTATTGTCGGTTGAATAGATGATGTCATTTATTTCTTCCACAAGGGTACGATATTTTTCTTCGCTGATTCTAAGCTGCTTGTAAGTGGCTTTTCGCTCATGTATTTCGTTTTTTAATTTTTCATTTACCCTTTCAAGCTCAAGGGTGCTTTGAGTGACCATTTCCTGAGCTGTGTCATATGAATTTCGAATAGTCTCAATCAATTTGTTGATTTCCGATTCTATCCTGGTCAGTTCATTAGCTTTGTCAAACCCGGATTTGTTGATATCCAAATGCAGAGCTTCAGCCCGATCCGTAAGGGAGTATGTCTGAAAATAGTCAGCCATTTTTTTTAGGTGGCGCACAACCAGAATATTGAATAAAATCAGCATGAAAAAGGAAGTAAAAAAAATCTTAACAGCAGAAGACAATAATATGATAATCAGCTTTTGATAAAGTCTTCCATATATTCCTGAAAATGTTGCCGACACCGTGAGTGTTCCAAGGGATATTTTCTTCCCCTTGAACAGATATGTAAGGGAAAACTCTTTTGTAAGCTGATTTGTATGTTGAAAAGTGCCCATTGAGGTAACGGATCTGCGGGCATCCAATACCTCAACGTATTCTATATCCCTTAATTTCCAGATACCTTCCAACTGAGCTTTTATAAGTTCATCGTTGTAGCGCCACAGAGCAGAGCTGAGGGAAGGCAAAAAACTCTTTTCAATCTGCATGAACTGAACATTCAGGTTTTCTATATCCCTTTGATAGTCCACATAAAGCTGAATTGCAGTAAGAATAAGGGTTATCAAACTTGAAAAAAGTACAATATAGATAACCAGTTTATAAGCCAGCCTGCCTTTTATTTTGTTCAGCACCACTATGACATTCCCCCAAAGTTTATTCTCCGATGATATTTATTAGAACATTTTTTCTGATTTCATGGAAGGAACCATCCGATTTCATACCCCGCAGGGCAGTTTCAAGCTTTGGGATAAGCCACACGTTCTTTTTGTGCATGAACAGATATAAAGCAAGTGAAGCTAATGGAGGTTCCATTACTTTGATATTTTTTATACCAAGTTGCTTTATGGTATAAAGCCCGTCTATTCTGGCATTTATCACGACATCAGCGTGATCGTTCACGAGGAGTTTGAACAGGGAAAGGGTTGAGTCCATTTTAATCAGAGAACGGGTGTTTGTAACATTATTTTCAAGTATCTTCCAGCCCCTCACTATCCCGATATGGTATGGCCCAAAGCTATCCCAATCCGGTGTTCTGAATTCATAATTTATTGAAAAAGCAACAAAGTCCCTGGATTCTATGATCGGTTCATCAATGATAACGAGATTTGGATAAAATTGGTTTATCTGGCGTATTCTGCCGATTTCTCCATCAGACAGGCCGGCATTGGAATCCTGAAGGCATCTTTCCGCGGGCATCATCTGGATTTGCGCTTCAAAACCGGCCCGCCTGAATGCTTCCTTGAGTATTAAGTCAATATAACCTGTCTGATTTTCAGTAGAATGCGGAGGTGAATAACTTGAGTTTAAAATGAATTTTTGTGCAGCATATCCCGGCGTACATGTTAGAAAAAAACAAAACATTATAAACAGCGGGAAATTTTTTTTCATTACCCTGATCCCTTACTGGTTGGAATATATGATATTAAAGAGTGAATGCCGTTTTCCATTTTCATGTCTGGGGGGCAGTTGCAACGGTCATGAACTTTCATATGAATGTGTAGAGGCAGAATATATTTCTGCCCCGCCGAATCTATTTATGGTCGATTGATAGACACACAATCCATTTGGGGCGGATATGGAATCCGCGCCTACATTCAGACTGGCATGACTTTAATAACCCTCGGTTCGATTGATCTCATAAGATACTGTAATCTAAGTGAAAGATGACCCTGATTTTTTAGGGCTCAATTTTTCATATGAATAAATTCAATAAGTTATGTAAAAATGATCGAACCGCTAATAATAACATATTAGTCCTTTATGGCAAGCCCTGCTTTTACATCCGCCAGTTTTTGAGCACCGAAAAGGCGTTTCACAAGGGCAAGTGCAAAATCCACGGCTGTTCCGGCTCCCCTGCTTGTGATGCAGTTGCCGTCCGTAATAACTTTAGCACCTGACGAATCTCTGTTTTTCAACTGTGCGGCAAACCCGGGATGACAGGTTGCTTTTTTACCCTCAAGCAGGCCATGGGGCTGGAGAACAACCGCAGGAGAAGCACATATCCCTCCGTACAGTTTTCCCAGTTTATTCTGATTCTTCAAAATTTGGATCAAAGGTTCTGAATCCCGTAGATTTTCTACACCGGGAATTCCACCGGGCAATACTACCAGATCATAGTCCTTATCCAGACAGTCCTCAATCAAGCATTCTGCTGAAACTTTAATGCCCTGGGAAAATTTAACGGATAATGCACCGGATACGGATGCGATTGTCACCTGGGCTCCTGCCCGTCTCAGCACATCAATAATTGCCACGGCTTCCAGATCTTCAGTGCCATCAGCAACAGGCACCAGTATTTTTACACTCATAATAATCCTCACTTTATTAAAAATTATATATAATTACATTATCCTGTTTTTAGCCCGGCAAACAAGCCATGAGCGGGATAGTGTCCCTTAAAATTTAATAAAAGCATTCCTGGACTGCTAATCTTTTTGAGATACAATCTGGAACACTGCCGGTGCTATTCTGCCATCTTTGCACCCCGGGCACTTGCCCGGTTTCTTGAATGTCTTTCGTTTTTTAAACTTGAATCCACAGTCAAGGCAATAATATGGCTCAATATGTATTCTTTTTTTATGATTCCTGAGTGTTTTTTCTATGAATGTGAGATGATGATAAACGTCTTTTTCCATGATACCGACCGCCTGGGAAATACCCCGCACAGTCAAGGGGGCATTCTCAAGATGGTTCATGATTTTCTGCCTGACGGTTTGTTCTGTTATATCGATCATATTACATGTTTTTATGTCGTCTTTGAAAAGGCAGGATTTTCGCTAAAGCCTGGGACTGTTGCTGTTCTTGGTTGGAAAAAATATCCCCGGCGACGAGTTCAATACCATTTTCTATGGTATAAAGCAAATCTTCATCTCGTGCCTCTATTTCCATGAGCGTCACAATAATCTGTCGTCCTGTTTCCTGATTTTGGAAACGTCGTTCCATGAAATAATTAAAATCCAGCAGATTCTCACAATCCCTATGAACAAGAGTATCCTGGCTGCCCATTAAAGTGGAGTTGCCGATCATAGTATTAATTTCTTCAAATATACTCTGTATCTTTTCTACAATAAAAGCAAATCGGTTGGGAGCTTTTCGTTCAAGTTCAAGCAATATTTTAATAATTCGATGCCCGGTATCATGGTCTTTAAATTTCATCGAAACTAAACCTCATTGTGCCTCTCATCATCCCTTATTTTCCTTTTATACTCCCCACCGGTAGAGATTGAGCTTTTTATGGGAATCTTTTTCCCAGAATCAGGTCAAAATGAATTTTTTGAAAAGGTCAAATTATGAGAATGCACAGTATATCTACCCGGCTTTCTGGTAAAAGGCCGGTTTTCGGAACTATTCGATGGTGCCAAATTAGAAGTTGAGACTTTAGGGTTAAGTCCTTTTCCCGGAGGTTTTATCAAAACGTGAAAATGTCATGGTAAATGTGCCCCGTCCCTGGGTGGCTGAACGAATTGCCGTGGAATAACCGAACATTTTTGAAAGCGGCACGATTGCCTTGATGATCTGGATGCCTCCCTTGGATGCAATGGATTCTATCTTTCCTCCCCTGGTATTGAGATCTGCAATAGCATCGCCCATGTAAGCATCCGGGACAAAAACCTCAACATCCATGATGGGTTGAAGCAGTTGAATGCTGCCCTTTTCCATGGCATCATTACAGGCCATGGAAGCACATACGGAAAAGGCAAGGTCAGAACTCTGGGAATCCCGGAAAGAGCCTCCATGCACAATAATTGCGGTATCAACCATGGGATATCCCTTGAGGAAACCGCTTTCCATTGCCTCCCGTGCCCCCTTTTCAACAGAGGGGATATAAATTTCAGGAATCTGTTCCGGCAGGGCTCTGGAAGTGAAAGTGACACCTTCTCCACGGTTCAATGGCCTTAGTTCCAGGTCGATTTCAGCAAAATGCGGTTTTCCTGCGATCTCCCGTTCAAACACGGCATGGCCCCTTGCAGGCGATCCCATGACCTCCCTGTACACAACCTGGGGGCTTCCCACATTAACCTCTGTCTTGAATTCCCTAAGCATTCTGCTGATGATGATTTCAAGGTGAAGCTCACCCATGCCGGAGAGCAGAGTCTGGCCGGTATCTTCATCGATTTTTACGTTAAGGGTGGGATCTTCTATGGTGAATTTTTTCAGGACATCCTCTAATTTTTCCTGGTCCCCATGGGTTTTAGGCTCAATGGCAATGGATATAACAGGCTTGTAAAATTCCATTTTTTCAAGAAGCACCGGATGATCAGCATCACAAAGGGTTTCACCGGTGGACGAATCCTTAAGTCCCACAATGCCCACAATATCACCTGCTGATGCTTCCTTGACCCGTTCTCTTTTATTGGCGTGCATTTTAAGTATCCGGGAGAGCTTTTCTTTTTTATTTAAAAAAGGATTATAGACATCCTCCCCGGAGCGCAGAGTGCCGCTGTAAACCCTTGCAAAGGACAGCTTTCTGCCCTCTATCATGGATACCTTAAAAATAAGTGCCGCAAGAGGAGCTGATTTTCTGGGGGGGCATTGGATCACATCCTCGGTTTCAGGATGAATCCCCTTAACCGGCGGAATATCCGCGGGGCTTGGCAGATAGGCTTTAATGGCATCTAAAAGGGGCTGAATACCTTTGTTTTTTAGAGCACTGCCGCACATAACCGGAACAATCTGCCGTGAAATCGTGCCTTTCCTGATGGCCTGGGTGAGTTCCTCAACGGAAATATCTTCTTCTGAAAGGTATTTCTCCATTATGTCGTCATTTACTTCGGCAACGGATTCCAGAAGTTTTTCCCTGTACTCCTGTGCCTGGGCAAGCAATTCCGGTGCGATATCAGAAATTGTGAATTCCGCACCAAGACCTTCATTTTCCCAGGTGATCTGCTGCATGTTGATAAGATCAACAACCCCTGTAAAACTATCTTCTGACCCTGCTGGAATTTGAAGAATCAGGGGATTTGCCTTAAGCCTGTCTTTGATCATGGATGATGCATTGAAAAAATCCGCACCGATCCTGTCCATTTTATTAATAAAGGCAATTCTTGGTACAGCATACTTATCAGCCTGGCGCCATACCGTCTCCGACTGGGGTTCAACCCCGCCTACGGCACAGAAAACCCCCACGGCACCGTCCAGTACCCGCAGTGCCCTTTCAACTTCTATGGTGAAATCCACATGGCCCGGGGTATCTATGATCTGAACCAGCACTCCTTTCCATTCACAGGTGGTAACGGCGGATGTGATTGTAATACCCCGGTTCTGCTCATCCTCCATCCAGTCCATTACGGCTTCGCCATCATGAACTTCACCAATCTTATGGGATTTACCTGTATAGTATAATATCCGTTCGGTTACCGTGGTCTTTCCCGCATCGATGTGGGCCATGATGCCGATATTTCTAATATGTGAAATATTTTCTTTCTTGCTCATTTCCTGCCAGCCTGTTTTTTTATCGGTCTATTTAGATGAGTTTTTGAGATCTACTCTAAAATTATTTAGAATGCTCTTGGGACTATTTTTCAATAATATGCTTGCCTAGACACAAACATTCCCATTTTAAGAATAAATGATAATAAGTACATGAATGCATATTTAGTGTCAAGAAAATTAGAAAAACTTAGGTGAATCAAATTCAGGACTTTCATTATTTTGATTAGGGCGGTGAGGCGCCATGGATAACTGTAGGGGCAGAATCTATTTCTGCCCTGTTTCCATAACGGCTTTTACAGCCACATGATCCATCAAATCATTGGGAATCACAATATCGCAACGAACCTCTGTAATGGGCACAAAATCGAGATCATAGGCATCTGCAACAACCCTGAGCCCAAGGGCTGCATCGGCATTCCCGTAGGCGACCTTACGAGCTCCTTGTGAATGGCTGGTAAAAATATCATGGTAGCCAGATACCTCAGTAACCGGTATGGAAGCACTACTTAAACAATCATCAAGAAGATTACGAAGGGCTGCACCTTTTTCCCTGTTCACGAATTTTATATTTTTTTAGTTAGATCAGCCGGTTTTTTGATGTTTTCAGGATTGCCATGGCTAACCATCAATCCTTCCTCAAAGTTTGAAAACCCGAATAGTTTCCCTCCTGAATCTCCGAATTTTTGTCTGGCAAAGGCAAGATTGGCTTCCGAGGTATCAAGATTATGGAGATGGCCCCTTCTTGTAAGAGCTGTACGCCTTTCCCTGGAAGCTGTGGACATGGGGCTTGAAGATGCAGCCCGAACACTTGGAGCCGGACATATGAGGGTTTTTTTACAATCACCCTGCCTCTGACAGCTCCAGGTATATTAACAGGAATGATACTGTCCTTTGCAAGAAGTCTTAGCGAATTTGGGGCAACTATTACTTTTGTATCTAATATTCCAGGAGAAACCAGAACCATTCCCCTGGCACTCTATACAATGACCCAGATTCCCGACGGAGAAGCCGGAGCCATAAGGCTCTGCATAATATCCACCCTTATTGCCCTTATTGCCCTTATGGGTTCGGATATGTCTTTCAGGAAGGAAGACTCTTTCCCCATATGTCGGTTAAATCCAATCTCTCTTATGGAATGAAGCTGATTCCCGCGGGCAGGAGGCGTATTCAAATGGATCAGGTTATTGACATGCTTGGAATAGAAAAACTTCTTGAAAGAAGGCCTGCACGGCTGTCTGGCGGAGAAAAACAAAGGGTTGCCATTGGCCGGGCACTTCTTACCAGCCCCCGGCTTTTGTTGATGGATGAGCCTTTGGCATCCCTTGATGCCACACGCAAATCCGAGGTGCTGCCATTTATAAAAAAGCTGCCCAAAGAGTTGTTAATTCCCATTTTGTATGTGACTCACAATCTAAAAGAAATCTCAGATACTGCAAAAAATATTATTATACTTGACTCTGGTAAACAGGTATCTCTTGATATAAAAAAAGCCTTCCATGAAACCTTTGAACCTGCCTGAAATTAAAACCCACATATAAAATTATACACCATTGCTCCAAAACCTCTTTGATTCGGTATTGAATTTTATCCTGGAAAAAACCTGAATCAAAGTGTAATATTTTTGTTTATGTCTTGCAAATATACAGCGTTTTTAATAGTATAATTAAGAATTATATCTAAAATATTTAGCGTGATATAAGGTGGCAATGATAAATGTTTTGAAAAAGGAGTTGTCCTACAATGCTTCCTGGTTTTGCAGCTCTGATTGAAGAAAGGATATTAAAGGCCCAGAAAAACGGCGAGATGGATGATCTGCCGGGTCAAGGCAAACCTTTAAACTTAGATGATATGGCTATCCCTGATGATATGAGGATGGCCCACAGAATATTAAAAAATTCAGGCTTTCTTCCTCCTGAAGTTGAGCTGAGAAAAAAAATCGGTCAAATGGAATCCCTCCTGGCAGTTGTGGAAGCAGACACTCCGGAGAGGGTTGAAATTGAAAAGAAATTAAATTTTTTGTTTACCAAGTTAAATACTATGCGGGGAATTTCTACACCTGCCAAAATACCTGGAAAATACAGAAGCAGCATTGTAAAAAGGATTTTATGAAATTTAAAAAAAAAGATAAAGACGGTGTTTTTAAAAGCCTTTTTGTGGCATATTTTGTACTTTTACTCCATGTTTTTCTTCTGGCCGGCACTGGAGTCACAATTGTATTGTTCAAAGGAGTTTACAATTATCTACCCTGGATATTGGGCGGGCTTGCCGCTTTTATGCTTCTAATTTTTCTGATCATTTACTTCAGGATCAAAAAATCAACAAAAGACATTAAAGATGTTCTTTCCATTCCTGAATTCCAGGATCGCAATGTGGAGATCAAATTGCTGGGCGGTATTGCCAGCTTTAAAATTGATGGAAAAAATAGGAATGATAACGGGGCAAAACTTTTGACCGCCAATGGTGGAATGAATGGACACCTGCCTTTGCTCGAAGAAAAACACCATACCATTGACCAGCGGATATCAAACCTTGCCGAGCTTTATAAAAGCGGTTTAATCACTGATGAAGAGTTCGGGATTGCAAAAAGTAAAATTTTTGATGAACCATGAGCAGAAAAACCCGGCAGACAAAAGCCCATGCAAACCAGCATCACAGATTTCGGGGGTGACAATGAAAAAAATAAGATTAGCACTCTTATCCGGTGGTGATTCATCGGAACGGGATGTATCCTTGAACAGCGCACGGCAGGTTTATGAGTCTCTGGACAAGGAAAAATATGATATTACCCGGTATGATCCAAAAACAGATTTGAAAAAAATCATTGAGGATGCACCATTCATAGATGCGGCCTTTTTGATTCTCCACGGTCCAAATGGTGAAGATGGTACGGTACAGGGACTTTTGGATTTACTGAAAATACCCTACCAGGGTGCTGGTGTCCTTGGAAGTTCCCTTGCCATGAACAAGCTTGCCGCAAAAAAAATGTATGAACAGGCAGGTATACCTGTAGCACCCTACATTGTATTTGAAAAGAGCAATAAACTTGATGTTAATACCTGGGTAAAAACCCTTGGCCTGCCCATTGTCGTCAAACCGGTGTGCGCCGGTTCAAGTGTAGGAATGTCCATTGTAAAGGAAGCAGGACTTATAGAGGACGCGCTTAATGAGGCCCTCAAGTATGATGATGCAGTTATGCTTGAAGGTTATGTTGACGGTATTGAGTTAACCTGCGGGGTACTTGGCAACAAAGAGATCGAGGCTCTGCCTGTTATAGAGATTATACCCGGAGAAGGTTATGCTTTTTTTGACTACAATGCAAAATACATTGCCGGTGCCACAGAGGAAATTTGCCCGGCACGTATTGAAGATGATATCAGGGATAAAGTACAAAAACTTGCAATTAAAGCCCACAAGACTCTTTTTTTAAGGGGCTACAGCAGGACTGACATGATTTTATGCAGGGGCAATCTTTATGTGCTTGAGACCAATACCATTCCCGGCATGACCGGAACAAGCCTCTTTCCCCAGTCAGCAAAGGCCGCTGGTTACTCTTTTCCCCATCTGCTTGACCGTTTGATATCCCTTGCAATGGAGAAATAATTATGGCAGATATGGAAACGGGGGCAGAAATAAATTCTGCCCCTACGCATTCAAATAAACCGGCATGGTCGGAGCATATTTTTTACCCGGCCACAACGAAGATTGAAAGTCTTTAAAAAACAAGCTGTTATGGAGACTTTCATATAAACTGCCATGGGCAGCCCAGGGTTTTTACCCGGTTCTGCCCACAACGAACCATGAAAGTCATCCGCCGTTTACGGAGACTTTCATATAAAAAATTAGGGGAGATGGAAAAAATGAAAATTTTAGTCGTGGGCAGCGGGGGCCGGGAACACACCCTTGTATGGAAGATTTCGCAAAGCAGCATGGTTGAAAAGATTTATTGCGCACCCGGTAATGCCGGCACAGCATCCCTTTCAGAGAATGTGGCCATCCAGGCCGATGATATCAATGCCCTGGCTGATTTTGCATCTGAAAACAGCATAGATCTAACCGTTGTAGGGCCGGAAGCACCTCTTGCAGCCGGGATTGTGGATATATTTGAAAAAAGAGGTCTCAAGGCATTTGGCCCCTCCAAAGCTGCCGCAAGGCTTGAAGCCAGCAAGATATTTGCCAAAAATATCATGGAAAAATATCAGATTCCCACAGCCCGGGGCAGATCTTTCACAGATATTGACAGGGCAAAAGCTTATGTCAGGCAGTTGGGTGCTCCCATAGTTGTAAAGGCTGACGGCCTTGCCGCAGGCAAGGGAGTTTTTGTATGTTCCACCGAGGATGAGGCTTTAAATGCACTGGATACCATGATGAGGGACAATATGTTCGGCGATGCCGGCTCCTTAGTTGTGGTGGAAGAATGCCTGGTGGGTGAAGAGGCCTCGTTCATTGCCCTTACCGATGGCAAGACGGTTCTCCCCATGCCCACATCCCAGGATCATAAGCGAATATTTGATAATGATGAAGGCCCTAATACCGGCGGCATGGGTGCCTATTCTCCTGCACCGGTTCTGGATTTCATGCTCAGAAAAAGGGCCATGGACGAGGTAATGATTCCCGCTGTAAAAGGCATGGCAGCCGAGGGTGTGCCCTTTAAAGGGGTATTGTATGCCGGATTGATGATAGACGGTGATAAGATAAAAGTCCTGGAATTCAATGTACGCATGGGTGATCCTGAAACTCAGCCTATTCTCATGCGGCTTAAAAATGACCTTGTGCCCTTGATGGAGGCCTGTGTTGACGGAACCCTGCACCGTTTTAAGACTGATATAGATCCCAGAAGCACCATGTGCGTTGTCATGGCTGCTGGCGGTTATCCCGGTTCCTATGAAAAGGGAGAGGTGATTTCAGGGCTTGATGATGCAGCATCTGTTGCAGATACCATTGTGTTCCATGCCGGCACCTCCATGGATGGAGATCAGATAAAGGCAACCGGCGGACGGGTGCTGGGAGTCACCGCACTTGGGGACGGGATTAAACAAGCAATGGAACGGGTCTATGATGCCTGTGGAAAAATTTTCTGGAAGGACTGCTTTTACAGAAAAGATATTGGATACAGGGCCATTGCACGCCTTTCCATTGCCCCCAGGGTGGGAGTTATCATGGGGAGTGATTCTGACCTGCCCGTGATGGAAGAAACCCTGAAAATTTTAAAAAAATTTGAGATCCCCTATGAGGTCACCGTTGCCTCTGCCCATCGTACCCCTGCCAGGGCGGAAGGGTTTGCAAAATCTGCCAAAAAAAAAGGTATGGGAGTTATTATTGCCGGAGCAGGCCATGCCGCACATCTTGCAGGCGTGCTTGCCGCGCATACTACCCTTCCGGTGCTCGGTGTTCCCATTGATTCTTCGGCTCTGCAAGGCTTAGATGCCCTTCTTTCAACGGTGCAGATGCCTCCGGGAGTGCCCGTGGCAACACTTGCCGTTGGAAAACCCGGTGCCGTGAATGCCGGGGTCTTAGCCGCTCAAATTCTTGCTGTTGCCGATGCGGATCTTGCTGTGAAACTTGAAACTTACAAAAAAGAAATGGCAGCCAAGGTGAAAAAAAAAGCGGAAAATCTTGCATGGTAAAACAGACTTGCACGGTAAAACGGATCTGCATGGCAAAATTTGCCGGGAGGCTCGTTGTCAAGGAATATTAATATAATTGAGGATATTAATACATCTCAAACACCAATAGACATGCCAAAGGATAATGAGGTTTCAAGAGCCGCGCAAATCATAAGGGCAGGAGGTGTTGTATTATTTCCTGCCAAATGTCTGTATGGCCTGGCCGCGGATGCCCTGAACCCTGAAGCTGTTGAGAGGGTGTTTCAAATTAAACAGCGCCCCCGCACAAATCCCCTGCTGGTTTTGATTCACGATATACATGATCTTGACTGCCTTGTAAGATCTGTGCCGGAATCTGCCCGTGCTCTCATGGACAGGTTCTGGCCCGGCGATGTCACCATTGTTTTCCGTGCTTCTCATAAACTATCCACTGCCCTGACTGCCGGAACAGGCAAAATCGGCATTCGCATGCCCCAGCACCCCATTGCCAAGGCCCTTGTGCAAAAGGCAGGTGTTCCAATAACAGGAACCAGTGCCAATATTTCCGGCATGGAGGGTTGCAGCTCGATCTCAATGATTGACTCAAAATTCCTGGGTCAGGTTGACATGGTTCTCAATGCAGGATTTCTGAAAGGGGGAAGTGGCTCCACCGTTGTGGATGTAACAGAAAAACCACCAAAAGTATTAAGGGAAGGCCAGCTCTCTAAAGATGAAATTTTAAAAACAGTGTTAGGCTTTTATTGACCATTTTGGCATCTTTCAAAACGGATAAGTCTATAAGTGTTGACCCGTATAGATTATCTATAATTAAAATGCATTAGATGTAAATAGGAACGCATTATGTACATTCATGACCTGCATCCATGGAAGATCATATGTGTCACCTCCAGCCAGTATAAAAGGGCTTTGATGGGCATTTTTCGAGCCAGATAAAAAAGGTACAAAATTCCTGATATTGGCAGTTGCATTAAATAAAATTTTTGCATAATCCTTATCTCTAAAGCTTGTGACCTGCCGTAATTTGCGTTTAATAATTTTCAGGAAATTGTCTACTTTTGAGGTCGTTTTTGTGATTCCGCTTCTTCGCTTATGAGAGGTATAGTGGGCTGCATTGTCTCTAAGTTCATCAACATGTTTTTTTAACAGGGGATGCTCAAAAGCCTTATCATCCAGCGATTTCAGTTTTGCTCTAAGAGAGCCTGCATACATGGCAGTATCCAGGACCTTTTTGAACTTTCGGTAAAGTTCTTTTCTGTCTTTTTCACTGCAATTTGACTCTTTCTGATACATAACGAGAGCTTTATCAAAATTTTTCAGGCAATGGAGGTGACATAAACCAATCCAAACTCTATAAAAAACCGACTTGATAGCCTTAGTTGACGCTTGCCACTTGTCTTTTGCAATGCCCTTTACACTGAAATTTATCTTTTCTAAAAAATTCTCAAATGATGTACACAGGGTTTTTTCATCAACATGATCCGTATAATCCATATGCCAGACTACCTGAGTCTGGGGATCAACCATGACCACTGTGTAGGTAAGAAGGCCTGGTTCTTTTTCAAAACCTTCGTCCTCCTGAAAATACCCGGAACATTGAGCACCGGCTCTTACAAGAACTATGGCAGGATGAAAAGTTCCCGCCCATCTGATCCAATTATATAAAGTCTGCCGGCTTTTGAGTTTACGCCCGCATATTCCAATACCTTCAAAAGCACCGCTGATGCTTTGACCAAAAAGCACTATTCCCCTAAGAACCTGACCTATAATATCGATTGAGAAGTGCTTTTCCCTGGGAATAAAACTCGGCAGTAATGAAAATCTCTGCCCGCACTCCGTACATTGTACCATTCGAATAGGGAATTCATGCTTTTTACCTCCAGGCATGACTATTTTACGAGGCTCTTTGCGAAATCCACGCATTATATAGTTCTTACGGCATTTACATCCAAGTTTATGGCCCGTAGCGTGCTTATTTTTGTTTGAAAGCTCTTTGACAACTTCATTCTTGAATTTCTTTTTATCACTCACAAGTTCATTATATTGTTCCCAGTCGCTCCAAGGGAAAATATAGCTTTTCTCACCTCTCTGAGAAACCAGGCAACCACGGCGGCATTCACGCTTTTTAACACAATCATTTTCAAATGAGTTGATCAGAGCTTTTTCTAGCTCATTGGATATCTCACTATCAAACTTATCTAATTTGGCCGGATAATCCAATAAGTGCTTAAGCATCAAATCAACAGATCTATATATTTTTGCTTGCTGCTTCTGAAGAAAAGTTTTCTTGGTTTTTTTTTCCCGATGAAGAACGACTCGTTTCAATAAGTATACATACTTGATTTGAAATTTCTGTTATAAATATGACCAAAATTTCTTTGAAAATCGCAAAACCTGAATATACTTTATGGTCTTTAACCCAGACACGCATAGAACAAATCTCAGCCATAATTTCAAAATAAATCTCAGGATACTGATTTTCTCCGTACCAATTTTGCCTTGCCAAACGTTCCAATGCCTTTTCCAGCATAGTCAGGCAACGGAAAAAATCATTCAACACCTCGGAGTTATCATCATGTTTTTTTTGCTTTTCTTTTTGATTATTATCCTCTATTATTTTCATATTATCTCCTTATCAAAATTTCTCAATTCTTATGGGATTGAGTTCCTTAGGAGATAATAATTAATACTTTTATTCTAAGATGTTAAGCAAAAAGTCAACTCTTATAGACTTATCCGAACCTTCCTACAACAAACTGTATTTATTCGTTACTATCAGATGAAAAGGGTGGAATTTGGATTGGAGCTTATGATGCCTTGATGCACCGTACCTCTGCTGGTTCTTGGGTTGAATATAATTCATCTAACTCAAATTTGCCTGGTGAAAGTGTCTATTCTTTACTATCAGATAGTCATGGAGGGATTTGGGTGGCGACATCCGATGGTTTGGCACATCTTTCATTTGAGCAAGAACCAGTTACTATTCAAGATGTCACCACTGAGATATATGCTTCACAAGAAATTTTACATTGGGGTGAGACTATTGAGATTCAAGTCAAAAACAACGGTGCAGGATCTTATGATCAATACACTGCCTTAGAATTACCAGATGGTGATTTGTTCTTTTTATTAAATGAGAATGAATTTGTCCTGGACATACAGCCTTGGGCGTCATCCTCCAGAATGGACAGCATCCCTGTGACTGTAATGAAACTACCTTATATCTTTGACATGCCTCATGGTACATATCGGGTATATAATCTTTTAGTACCTGCAGGGACATCGGATATTTTTCAAAATATTAATAATTGGATTTTGCATTACACGGATTTTGTTGTGGAATAGGCTATATACGAAAAACGTATTCGATAAATGAGAATTGCCATTTGGTGGTGGTGGAGATTCTTAAATGGCCCCTTGATGTCTCTGTTTTGAGCTTGAGACAAAAACAACTTATCCAGGTCTCAACCGTGGTATTTCTCACGTCAATTGACGTATATTTGGAGTATACATAACTGTATGATGAGCATCAGGTACAAGTCAAATTGAAAAACGGCCGCTTGGTGTTATTTAATCCATAATAAATATATTTTTGCTTTTGGCATCCTTCACGACTACTTTACACTTTCTGAAGCCAAACGCCCTTTTTAGTGCCTCATTCAAAAAAGATGTAAACAACTTTCGTGGAGATATGAAGGATGTTTTGCTTTTTATGCGATTTCCCTTCACGACTTACTATTGCTTCAGGTTTTATTTGCTGATAGTAGGCCATACTTCAATTCAATGTTTACTTTTATGTGTTCCTAAACATTGATGAACTCTATCTCAATTTCCTCAATGATTAATAATAGATATCAATATCTTATAACTCATCCAGCTTGATTTTGAATGTTTAGTTTGCTATAATTATTAGCATATAGAAGCTATTCAAAAGTCGAGGAGGTGAGTTCTTTGAAGACCAAACGGACCATCCATCATCCCCAGAAAGGGGACAAGTTGTTGGTTGAACCTATACGGAAAATATCGGACATCAAGGCCATTTCTAAAATGTTGGCTGATAAACCAAGAGATCAATTACTGTTCGCTATGGGAGTCAACAATGGACTTCGGACAATCGATTTATTGAAATTGAGAGTTAAAGATGTCCGGTATCAGAAGCCGGGGGCGGTTGTAAGAATCAAGGAGAGTAAGACAGGGAAAGAGAATGTTTTGATGATCAACAAGACTATTTTCAAAGCTCTCAGAAAATATCTGGTAGCTCTTGATCCTGATGATGAGGCGTATTTGTTCCCGAGCAGAAAGGGAGGACAGCCGCTACAATCTCAAGCGGTCGGCACAATGGTTCAAAACTGGACTGAATCTATCAATCTGAAAGGTAGGTATGGTGCCCATACGTTAGGAAAAACATGGGGGTATATCCAGCGCACTCAGTTTGGGGTTGGTTTTGAAATCATCTGCAAAAGGTATAACCATTCGAACCCGGCAATTACCATGCGCTATCTGGGCATTGAGGACAAAGAAGTACATGATGTATTGATGAATGAAATTGGATGACCCATATATTATCCTCATTGAATACTTTCGAATTAGCATACTTCTTAATTACAACATAATCGTAAATCAATCGAGACACCTTTATTAATATTTTGTAATTATTTATTGACGTATAGTTAATGCACTTCCCTCCTGTCGAATTAAATATTGCACAAAAACAACATGTTATACTCTTGGCATTTCTTTTGCTGTTCTAAAGGACAAGTGAGTTTGGATTGTTAATCCTATTGGAAAAAGGAGAATGCCATGAAAAGAGTAATTATTATTACAATAAGTATCTTTGTTCTGTCAATGATTGGAAGTGTCCATGCTGATGACAGCCGCACAGCCATTTCACCACCCGGTGGCTGTTTCCCCATTACAATTTCAAATCCAGGCAGCTATTATTTGACAGGCAATGTTTATTGTACCCAAATCAATACACATGCCATTGAAATCACATGCAATGATGTCACTCTCGATTTAAACGGATTTACAATTAGTGGACCAAATAGAGAGGATGACCAATACAGTTGCGGGATCTACGCTTATGATAAGGACACTATTTCAGTAAAAAACGGTCGGCTCTGGGGTTTTGCCTGTGGATTAGATCTCACTGAAGGTTCTGGTCATCTTGTCAGAGAAATTCAGGCTCCAAATAATGATTATGGCGTAAAAATCGATGGAGGTGTTGTTTCAAACTGCACGGCAAGCAATAATAAAATTTGTGGATTTTTGATCAATCGTAGCATCACCGAAAATTGCATCGCCAATAACAATGGTGAGGACGGCTTTTTTTGTAACTATGCAACGGTACGCTTTTGCAATGCGGATAGTAACGGAAAAGCAGGATTCAATGGTCGTGAGTCTCTGTTTTTTGGCTGTTCAAGTACAAGCAACCAAGAATATGGGTTTGTAACTTATAATAGCACATTGAGCAACTACCTTGCCGTTTCAAACAATGAAAATGTATACGAATTATAGATCATCTTTGGAAATTCTTGCACCCAAGCTGGAAACAGGGGATAAAAAATCAGCCAAAAACATCGCTTAAAAACCAACCGGCACTGCCAGAAGACGCATCTGTGCGACATTGGTGTTAACCAAAGAAAAAAGCTCTTTTTAGCGCCGTTTTTAAGGTATCAATTGTTCCTGAGTTCCCATCTAAAGAACAAACAAAAGTTTCAAGTTTAAACAATTAAATTTTAAAAATGGTAAATCAGGGATAGTTGATGTCGTATCCTATTCAAATTCCGGGGTAAAATCATGTGATGTCAATGACACAATTTCATAACCTACTGTTTTTACTGATTCTAAAAATTTAATTCTTAGAGTTAAACGGCGTTTACCCCTAAATTTGAATAAGATACTTGATGTCCTTAAAACAGGCTATTGATAGATTATGTTTTTGGATGATTTCTTATCTCTTTCGATAGCTTTTCCCTTCCAAAATAAGGATTTCTGAGTTGTAAACGAGACGATCAGCAATCGCTGTGGCAACAGTTGCACCGTCAAAAATATTTCCCCATTTTGCGAACGGCAGATTGGTCGTGATAATTGTCGACTTTTTTTCATGCCTGGCGCTGATAATCTGGAAAAATAGATTTGATCCCTGCCTGCCCAGTGGAAGATAACCGATTTCGTCGCACACGAGAACGTCCTGGGATTGATAATATTTGAGCTTTTTTAATAAGGTATGGTCCTGCTCAGCGGCTATAAGCTGGTTAATCATATCAACAGCCGTGGTAAAAAGGGTTTTAATTCCGTTCTGAGTGGCCGTATATGCAATGCATTTTGATAAAAATGTCTTACCTGTACCCGGATTTCCAATAAAAATGATATCCTTTTTATCATGAATAAAACTCAGATCCATGAGGTTTAAAATCCGGCTTTTTTCTCTTTGCCTGGATTCATGATGGGCAAAATCAAATTGATCAATGGTGTTCTTCTCTCCCAATTTGGATTGCTTAAAGCACATGGCAACTCTGGCTTTTTCCCTGCAGCCGATTTCAATATCCAGTAACCGATCCATGGTCTGGAGAGCAGAGAGATTCTTTTGAACGCTTTGTTCCATAATCATTCCCAGGTTCGATGCACAATTTTTCAGGCGAAGTGCTTTAAATTTGGCAATCACATCATCCATCATTTTCTCCTTTTAAGCGCAATGGCATCATAGTCAGCAAGATTGGGTCTTGTCAGCCGGATTTCATTGAGTTCGTTGTTTTTCAAGGTAACGGGCGGATGTATGGTGGGCGGTGACATTTCCTGATGCAGGATGTTTTGTATATATTCCGCCCCGTAAAGTTTATGTTCCAAGGCTTTTCTAAGAGCACAGATAAATGAAGAAGTGCCATAGGCATCGTTAAGGGATAGTAAGCAGGCCACCGTTTTTTTTATGGGCTGTGATGCATCTGCCAGTTTTTCAAGGTAATCTAGAGCTTCCTGGCCCAGGGAGATGAACACCCTGATCTGTTTATCCATAAACAGTCTTTTTCTAAGTTTTTTAACCTGTTCGCTGTGGGAGGGCAGATCAATCCGTCGTTTCTTTTCCCAGCTTCTATGGTGGGTTGCAATCTTTTTTTCCTTGTAATAAATGACCACAGTTCTCCTGTTGGCCTTAAGGATGACTTGCTTGCCCACCAGCCTGGGCGGAACGGTATATATGTTGGCATCAAAACGAATACCAAAATCTTTATATACCCTGAGTGTCTCAGTTTCCCGGAAGTCCGGCAAAGGCTCTGGTAAAGCTCTCAAACTATCCTTTGTAAAAAGTTCCACCGGCCTTTTACCGGTGGTCTGATGCAGTCTTTGATTGGCAGTTGTCTCAAGCCATGACAGCACTTGATGATTCACATCTTCAAGACCAGTAAATGTTCTAAGAGGCCAGAAATTGTAACGTAAATATTTTATACTGCTTTCCACCTTACCTTTTTAATGTGAAGCTTCACATTAAAAAGGTTATGGAAAGCTTAGGATAATGGAAAGTTGATATCAGAATACATCTCTAACGTGCGTAGATATTAATTATTTGCCAACTGAACTCAGAAGCAACTTTCCATTATATTTCCCCTTATTTGCCAAGATTTTTTAACCAGTTCATTAGCTGTTTATCATTCTGCCACGCCGGCATCTTATCCGATATAATGCCATGACTGTTTTTTTCCAGGGCTTTTCTTTTCATTTCTCCATCGACTCTTGCATAAACTTCAGTCGTTTGGATATCGACGTGCCCAAGGAAATCACGTATATAAATCAGGTTAACCCCGGACTGCAGGAGATGCATCGCTTTTGAATGTCTAAAATGGGGAGCTCCCCATTTTAGACATTATGGTGAGTGATATAAAATGGTGAGTGACGACAGCAAACCAGCCAAACAAGCACATTGCTCATCGATTCACTCACCATTTTATCATTGACGGCCAAGCGAAATAAGGAAGTCCATCAGGTTTTTATCATCAGACCAATCCGGGAGTTCAGTTGTCGGCAGGATATCAACATATGCCGCCTCCAGCGCTTTTCTTCTAGTCTCTGTGTCAGCCTTGGCATAAATTTGGGTGCTACTGCAATCGCTATGTCCAAGAAAATCTCTGATGTAGATCAAATTGACTCCGGACTGAAGTAAATGAACGCTTTTGCTGTGCCGGAATACATGTGGCGTGATGGAAAAACGCACGTTGAAATTATCGCACGATTTTGCCAAACCGACATACTTGTTAATGATGTAAGAGATGCCCCAACGTGTAAGCTGCTGTTTCCTTTGGTTCACAAACACATACCGTTCGCCGCTGCTGACTCCGTTGTTGCTCGAACTATACTGTAAATGTGATTCCAAGAGTTTTTTTGTTTTCTCTGTGATTGGAACATGGCGAGTCTTTTGACCTTTACCATGCAAAGTGATTACAGCAAGCTTATCCAATCGTAAATCCTTAACTTTCAGATCAATGATTTCCTGTACCCTTGCAGCGCTGTCGTACAATACGGCCATGAGTGCCATATCCCGAAACCCTTTTTTAGTTGAAGCGTCAGGCATTGACAGCAGCATTTTCATTTCTTCACCAGTCAGAAACGGCACAACTGTTTTTACACACTTTTTATCAGGAATGTTCAGTATCTTCTGAAATTCGAGTAAATTTTTGGGAGACTGTTTTTGTACAAACCTGACAAATGAATGAATTGCCACAAGTCGCTGGTTTCTTGTCGACACAGTGCAGTTCCGTGTAAATTCTATCCAGTTTAAAAAATCAACGATCGTGCTATAGGTCAAATCTTCCATGGACAGGCGCTCAGGAGTGATCGCTTTGGTCTGTTCGAAAAAAGAAAGCAGCAGTTTAAAAGTCACAGAATAAGACTGGATAGTGTGTCGACTGAAATTCTTTTCACCATGCAGATATTTGCCAAGGAAATTTGTGAGGTAATATGGTAAATCAGCTTTCTTCATAAATGATCTCTCCTTCCGGTATAACATATCCAAATTCTGCTTCAACGCGCCGAACGATCTCGGGATACAGATCAGATGTCAATCGTAGATAGTATTGAGTGGCGCGGAAGTCTGAATGTCCCATGTACGCCGACAAGTATGGCAACAAGACAGTTAGGTCGTTTCCATCTAAAACCCATTTTTTAAGGCATTTGACGGCAAATCCATGGCGGAAACTGTGAATTCTAGGGCCTACAGCTGTGTGAGGAATGTCAGCCATAAGCAAATAATCTCTGAAATGATTGTATGCTGTGCTCTTGTCCATTTGGCCCATTGTCCCATTGTGACAACTTGGGAAAAGCCACATTTGACTATCGCTGTACCGATGGAAACTATTCATAAAATTGATAATACGTTTTGTCAGGCTACCAGCCATGGGAATCAATCGATCTTTCATGTTTTTTGCAGCGCGGACTGTGGCGATTCCGGATTCTGCATTTACATCATTGAGAACAAGGTTCAACGCCTCGGAAATGCGTACGCCTGTACCATACAAAAATCTGAACAGCACTGGATCGACCGTATTCCTGTAGGACCTCTGTGCCTGCGGATAATTGTCTATGGCTTTGAACATCCGGCGGGTTTCATTATCCGTAAAGATGTGGGGAACAAATTTGCAGCGTGGAAGTTTCGTTTTGACTTTCGTCACATATGCATGGTGGCCTCTGTCAGCTAGATATACTGCGAAGTTCCGCATCAGCACTTCTTTGTTGTAATGTGACACTGGGCGTTCATTTGGGTCATAGATAAAATCGTTTACAATTTCTTTTGTCAGCATGGTTCCTTCAAAGCCGTTTCTGTAATAAAATGTGTCAAAGTGACGTAAGTAACGTTCCTGGATTTCAAATTTCAATCCGGTTTGCTGCTTGAGTGAAATGTAGTTCTGGGCTGCTTCTGCAAATCCGCTTTTCCATTCATAGACTGTTTTCATCTGCAAACACCTCCTCCGGGTCAAGGGCACATTTGCGCAGCCCTTCAATGTCTATCTTCAGGTATATGCTTGTAGTGTTGACAGACTGATGCCCCAGTGTTTCCGAAATGATGGGCAGAGGTGATTTGATTTCAAGCATGTTCCCCGCCAATGTGCTTCTCAATGAATGCATCCCATGCCGTTGACCTTTAGGTATGTTCAGGCCGGCTTTCAGAATATATCGATGTAATTCTTTGTTAAAGCCGTTATGGCCTCCAAATGCATTAAAAGGTGCTCTGTGCCTCACAAATAGGCATTCGCTGATTGTGATAGGACGACCATTTTGAAGATAGTCGATGATGGCCCAGCCGATGTCTTTTAATAGCGGTAATTCAATGGGTTGACCGGTTTTAGTCATTTTTAAATTTATTGTTTTCCGGTTCCAGTCTATCGACGATTTTTTCAGGCTCCTGATGTCTCCAATCCTGAGACCCAGCCGGATAGCAATCAAAAGTATTGCATAATCCCGCTTGCCTTTAGGATCTTCCCGGTCTATTGCACAGAGTAGTTTTTTAATGTCGTCTTTTGACCAAACATATGGGATCGAAGCATTGCGGGAAGTGCGTACTTTTGGGAGCATTGGGGCTAAATCATTTACGATATATCCTCGTTCATATAGAAATGAAAAAAAATTTCTAAAGACATATAAGAAAACGCCAACATACTTGACAGTTTTGTTTTCTATGGTTTTTAAATAATTTTCAATGTGCCGGATGGTAATATCTGATGTCGATGTAATGCCTTGCGTTGCCATGAACATTATCAACCATTGCACTTTTTTGGTGTTTGATTCTATTGTTGCTTGGCTGTATCCACGATAAACCAGTTCTTCACAGAAAGCTTCATATTCAGACTTGAAACATACCGGACAAACAAAGGACGGTTTCGTCCTCCGAACATCAGGGTGAAATTTTCCATCTTGCAGATAACGCAGCAATAGGAGCAATGGCCGCATACGGTAGTCGACCCTGGCATTTGATATGACACACTCGAAGCGATCAAAACGCTTGCCAGTTTTGGTGTGCACGTATTCCAAACAGATTTTTTCATCAATCCTGGCAATACAGTTTTTTGACAAATAACGTTCGAATACATTGTATGCGTTTTCATAATTTTTAAGCCTGCCCGGTGAAGTCCCCTGCAGTCTCATAGATTCCATGATAGCTGAAATTGCACCATTTATGTCTTGATTTTCTACCATAATCATCCTCCTCGTATTGAAGTTAATATTCTAACTTGCTTTACAAGAATGATTAAATCCGAGACTTAGCAATTAAAAAAGGAAAATGGGGAGAGTTTTGTTTCTGACACCGACTAAATGGCTGAATTCACAACATCGTTCTCAATCACTCACCATTTTATATCACTCACCATAATGTCTAAAGCAATGGGGGGATAATTTTTTCGGAAACAATTCGGGTGATTCTTTTATTGCGATGGTAACATATTTTTTTACAACATACGCAACTCCAGCTCTGGTGAGCTTGTTTTTTGACCGGTTGCTGAACAAAGGGTAATCGAACGTATGGGGAGCCAATAAGCGATTCTCTTTCAGATACGACTTTAAAAGCTCCGTCATCGGTTTCATTAAAGGAACGATCCTTGTTTTGTTTCCTTTTCCCGTTAGTTTTACAGTAGGCGGATATGTGGTTCTGATATCTCGGACTTTTATATCAACCAATTCTTGAACTCTGGCACCGGAATCATAGAGTAAACTTAGCAGAACCATATCTCTGCGTCCTTTTTCAGTGCAGCAATCCGGTTTTGCCAACAAAAACTTTATTGCTTCCAGTGTGATGTACTCAACAGATACTTTTTTCTTTTTTTTCATTGGAATTGATAGTATCTGTTGTGCTGGATGAATAAAGTCAGGGCATTCTATCTGCAGATACCGGCAGAAAGAATGTAATGCTGCCAAACGCACGTTTCTCGTTGACGCTATGCACTTTCTGGTTTTCTCAAGCCACTCCAAGTACTCTTCAATCAGTTTTCTGTCTAAGTGCTCAAGGGAAAACTTTTCCGGTTTGATGTTTTTATTTTTGGAACAATAATCAAGAAACAGGCTAAATGTGTCTCGATAAGACATGATGGTGTTCTGACTGAGCCCAAGAATTCCCGGGAGATATCTGGAAAGGAAATTGGTCAGATAATAAGCGAAATTAGTTGGTTTCATCTCATCTCACCTCCGGGATCACAAACGCACATGTTTTAGATACCTTATCAATCAGTTCCGGATAGACCTCCACGGTTAACCTGATATAGCGTTGTGTCGCTCCGACTGAACTATGCCCCAGATAGGTAGATAAAATCGGCAAAGCGGTATACAGATCAATTTTTTCTTTTACCTGCTTTGCCAACGTATGGACACAAAACGTATGGCGAAAATCATGAAGTCTTGGCCCTTTTCCTTTGCCGCCATGGGAAATACCAGCTTTCCATAACAATTTGCGATAATTTTTGTATACGTGATCACGTTTCAGCGGACTACCTGCTTTGTTTCTGAAATAATAATCATCCGTTCGATTATTTTGATTGAATAGATCGTGGTACGTGATAAACATGCTTGCCAGAGATCCGGACATCGGTACCAGTCTATCCTTGTTGAATTTTGATCCACTGATAAACAGTATGCCGTTATTAAAGTCAACATCGGATATTTTAAGCCGACATGCTTCTGATATTCTCAGTCCGCAGCAATATAACAGACGAAAAAGCAGGGGAAAACTGTGATGTTTATTTGATCTGGAATGTGGAAGGATAGAATCTACAGTCTGGAAAAAACGCTCAATTTCCTCATGGGTGAAAATGTAAGGGATATATTCAGTTCTTCTGACTTTACGGTTTTTGATGGGCAGATATGCTTCGTACCCTCTGCTTTGCAGATATAATGCAAACTGCCGAATATTACTGACACGATGATCCCATGTTTTTACCGATTCGTTGCTTCTTTTTGCTGTCCAAGCCAAAACAAGTTTTTTATTCAAGCACTTGTTTTTAACTTTGTGATTTAGGGTATATTGTGAAAATCTAAAAAAATTATCTCGCTCAGTATCATATTTATAACCAAGAGCCCTTTTGTGTTGAATAAAATCCTCAAGCAGTTGTTTGAACTCCCCTACGAAGGGTTTTTCTTTTTTTGTCATTAGAACACCTCTTCACCTTTATTCCAGGAAAAAGAAGTAGGTACCAAGGAGCACGTTCTTAATTGCTTTACATCAATTTTTAAATAAGCCGATGTAGATTGTGTGTTACTGTGTCCCAAGACTTCAGAAATAATTGGTAAAGGAGTGTTCTCCTCCAACAGCGCACTTGCCAAACTGTGCCGAAGTGCGTGGGGGCCATGTTTTTTTCCATTCTGCATGCTGATACCGGCATTGCGCATATGTTGTTTAACGACGCTATGAAGAGTGGGGGCTTGAAGTTTTCCAACAGGAGGAGTTAAACGAAGAAAAACTTCATTATCGGATTCACATTCTGGTCGTGCATATTTCAAATAGTCAATGATTGCCAGGCCTACATCATGGAGCAATGGGAGGACAATCGGCTTTTTTGTCTTTTTCTGGAGTAATTCGATGGTATTCTTTTCCCACTTCAAATTATCAAAAGACAAGTCGCAGATATCTTGTGCTCGAAGCCCCAGCCTTGCAGCGATCAGGATAATGGCATAGTCCCTTTTTCCTTTGGGGTTACCCCGGTCAATCGACTTCAGAACTTTCTCCACATCCTCTTTCGGATATGCTGAAGGAACTTTTGTCTGCTGTCTGTACCCATCACGGGGAACACTATAGGCGAGATTCTTAGAAACGAACCCATTTTCAAATAAATAATGAAAGAAAGTACGCAAAGAGCACAGAGTACAGTGAATTACCGAGGGCGAATAGCGGATAAATGTCTCTGAAAAACCTAAAACAACAGCCTCGTCCATATCACGTATATCGACAATACCATGGCTGTCCAGGTAATCTGAAAACCTGCTGAGATATATTTCATAGGATTGCAGTGTGTCATTCGATAACCCGTCTTTTCTCTTTTTATCAATATATCCCTGAAATATTTTTTGGAATTGTGGACTATATGTTCGTGGTTCTTGCCTTTTTCTGGGAAAGATCATCCCATGGAGGAAATAATCTGAAAGAATGTTGATAGCCCTGGTGCAAAGCTTGCTTTTTTTCGAAAGCTCTTTGTAAACTGTAATACCGTATTCGGCTTCCAAAAAATCCAGTCCTATTTTGGCTGAATAGGTCGATGTGTTTTTCTTTTTAGAATATTCTGTCAATCGGTTCCATACGGTGGTGAGTCCTCGTATATATGAATCTGAATAGCAGCGTTTTTTCAATTCTCCTTTAACTGCATCAATCAACATACTTATCTCAATCTCCTGGTATTCTGTCATCCTACCTCCAATCTGTGTTTCAAGTTTTAAAAAAGAGACCAACAAAAAAACATGAGGTATAATGTAAAGACAAAAATCCAGAAATGTTTAAATAATGTCGAAGTTTATGTATGTTGCGAATTAAAAAACCGTTAACTTTCCATTATCCTGAGCTTTCCATAACCTTTTTCATGGGGGGCACGGATATTACAGGCCACCGGGGTGATGCTGAACTGACGTAAAAAATCCAGAAATGATTCATTAAAGCGGATTATAGAGCCTGCTCGCTCAGTTACGGCGGTCAACATATTATCCACCAAAACCTCTTTGGGAGTTCCTCGAAAATACCGGAAAGCATCAACCAGGCATTGATGGAGCGTTGCCTGGTTCTGACTGTGAGTAAAAGATACATGCAGCATGCGGCTGTAAGATTCAATAACAGCCAGAGCATATAATTTTCTTGAACTGTTTCCATATGTCAGACTGCCGAAATGGCCCCAATCCACCTGCATCTGTTGGCCTGGTTGAGACTCAAATCGAATAAATGCCTGTTTTTGAGGTTCTCCTCGCAATTGCCTCAAATAGTCCCGTACAATGGTAATTTCTCCATCAAAACCTTTCTCCTGTATGATCTTTAAAATCACAGGCGCCTTTACCTTTGGGTATTGTTGGACAGACTCTTTGATTATTTCCTTGAAAGGATCTAATTTTGAAACTCGCCCCGGTCTTTGCTTATCGTTGATCTCGGGATGTTTTAAATATTTACTGACCGTACCTCTGTCCAGGTTCAATGTAGTGGCAATTTGCCTGATGGAAAACTCCATATCCTTTAACCGGTGAATTTCAAAGACTATTCGCTTGTCTATCATTGCCCCTCCTATATTTTGTGTGGACTTGAAGGCAGGGAAAGTACCTGAAAAAGGGTACCATCATACACGACCAAATTTTTATGGATTAAACAGTTTCTGGCAAAGAGATAATCATCCTCCTTGAGGGTCAATATGGAACAGATACGTTCGGCGCCATAAAAAGAAAGACCGTTTTTGTCCGAGACCAATACAAGAAACAAGTATAATGCCAATTCATGCCGGGTTAATGTTTGAAGAAAACCGTCTGTCAAGAAACGGTGCGGGATAAAACAAAAACTTTTGCCGGGTGTTCGGACCCGTTCAGGGACAAGTATTCTTTTTCTAATCATGATAACCTCCTGGTTTATTGATGATTAGGCTTTTTTAACACATAATTTTTCCTGTGTCCCCGGCTTCATCTTTGCAATTATTCTGAACATGCCGGTGCTGTAGTAATAAAAATTTTTACCGGGTCCATCTTTGCAACGGTGGGAATAAGCCAATATTGCCCAGAAAGGCTTTGATTGTTGGATTTCCCCGCATCCATCTTTGCAATTCCGATGGTTTTGGAGGCAGTTGCTCTGTGGTTCCTGATTTTTTGTAAACACCGGTTTCTCTCGGTTTTTTCAGGATTTCGCAGTCTATAATTCTTCCAGTAATCAGGATTGTTGAAAAGCCATTTCTTCTTAGCCATATCTTGGTCTTTTTGATATTCCGGGTCAGTTGCCATCTTCTTTTTCTGCCACAGGGCTTTCCTGGCCCGCTGACAACCTGGCTCTGAACAAAATTTCTGCAATTTATTTCTTGGAACGAAAAACGAGTTACAGCAAGGACAAAGTATAGGCTCCATAGCTCCTCTCCACAGTCAAATATCATTGAGTATGAAGCGGAATTATATGGAAAAAATCAGATTTGTTAAAATTTCATTTTTAAGTGAAGAAAATTGAGGGAAAGAAATGAGTAAGGCTGGATTGGTGTCCCTGAAATTGGCTGGAAAAAAATCCTTTAAAATGGATGGGAATTAAATCCCTGGTAGCACCCAAGCGACTTTATGTCGTGTTTACCTTCCACGACAAAAATCAAGACGGTTTGGATCATTAAATGAATTGAAATATTTACCGAGGCCGAAATGAAAAATCAAATACTCCCAATGGCAAATGCAGTTGTATCGGGATCAAATAACCGTAAGTTGGATGCTATTTTACATTCTGGCAAATTGACAGGTCTCGCCAATAATACGAAGTGGAATGAGCTAATTACTGCGATCAGAAATTGGGACAATTGGCGCCCTTCCTATCGCACAAAATGCATCAATGGGTTCGTATCAGGATGGGATGCAGAATGGTTTTATCACCTTCCCTTTCCATTCAAGTACACTCTTTGGTTCGATATCGGATGCCATCAAGCTGACTCAGGAAAAATTATTGATAGATCAGAAGCTATCACAAAACTTGTGAGTTCAATCGGTTTCGACCACGAGCTTCATGAAGACGTATTAAGAATTTTCGGATATGCCCCCCGTGACTATGAATGTTGGAGCCAATCTTAAGGCCAACAAGATCAGGCTTGTGGTGGGTGAAAAATCACAAAGGCATCCTTCATCACACCACTTGCCATGATCCAAACCGGAGGGGAATTGCCTTACAATATCAATTCCTTGCTCATATAAAATCTTGCAAGATTCATGGAAACAACAGGACTATTATTAGTCATGGTTTACGAAAATTAGTTTACTTGTATCAAAGCCAAGTTCTGCTGACATGTTCTTGAATTTCTCAATTATTTCTGGTTGTAATTGTGGTGTTCGGGAAAGTAACCACAAATAGGACGTATTGGGGCCGGAAACAAATGCATATTTGTAGCCTTCTTGATCAATTTCAAAAACTACATATGATCCATAGAAGGGGCCAAAAAATGAGACCTTGAGATATCCCTTATTCTCGTCATCGACAAAATATGCCTTCCCCTCGGCTACTTTCCACTCATCTTTTTCAATTGAATAACCACGATTTACGACAGCCACTCCACCGTCATCACGCATTTCATATTCAGCAGTAACTCTTTCAAGGCCCCGCTCAAATGAATGATCCAACCTTGCTACTTCATACCATTTACCTATATAGCGGCTAAGTTCAAAGTTATCTACTGGCATCATTGTTTCCGGGATTCCAAGACACCCTGTCAAAATCAGAAAACCTACCGTGGAGAGCATAATTCTCTTCATATTTTTATCCTCGACATGCCAAATCGATGTTAGGGACTGTGCTCCCCCTCGGTTAACCGATTTGCCCATTCAAATAGGAAATAATCTGGTCTTAGATTATCGTTTTGCCCTAAGATACAAATTCCTTTGATTAGAATTTTCTACCTGCCGTTCCTCGTTAATAAACAGATCCTTTTTTGCTTTGACAAGATCCGATAGCTTTTTGTAGCCATATAGTCTGGGGTCAAAATCTGGTTGGATTTTAGTCAAATAGCTCCCGAATGTCCCAAGATGTGCCCATCCAGAATCATCTGTAGACTGCTCAAGTGCAGTAATAACAAATTTAGTTGGAAAACCATTTTGGTTCTTTATCGAACTCTCGCTTTCTAAAATAGACTTGTTTTCTTGAATTCTTTCATCCTGAGACGCCAAACTTTCAGCATCTTCTGAATTGTTCTGACGAAGAACCTCGGTAAATATAAATTTATGACAAGCATTACGGAAGGCATCAGGAGTTTTTTTCTCTCCAAATCCCAAAACGGTAAGTCCTTCTTCACGCAATCTTATTGCTAAACCCGTAAAATCACTATCACTCGAAACAATACAAAAACCATCAAAGTTGCGAGTATATAACAAATCCATTGCATCAATAATCATGCTACTATCAGTTGCATTTTTGCCAGTTGTGTAAGCGAACTGTTGAACAGGTTTAATTGCGTACTTCTGCAAAACTTTTTTCCATGAAGAGCTTGTTGGAGCTGTAAAATCGCCGTATATTCTCTTTACAGTGGCCTCCCCAAATCTTGAAATTTCAGCAATAAGCCCTTCGATGACAGCAGCTTGAGCATTATCAGCATCAATCAAAACTGCTAATCGAAGAGTTGGTTCTTCAGATTCTATTTTTGCGACCAATCGTGGAGAAACCATCATTACTCCCATCTTAAATTTTACGTTCGTTTGTGGAACAAAAGGGCTAACAGTGAATTGGGTGATGTAGCCCGATTATCTCGATTAGATTCATCAAAATCATAATACTTTGTTGTTTTACAGAAGGATTATCAAAGCTACACCGCCCCCGATAACAGCAAGATTACTAATTGCCGATACGCCATGCAATTTACTGAATTGGGCACGATGTGGATCATCTTTTGGAGTCGTTTCAAAAGAGGGGATTTCCTTTTTTATGGCTGCCGCTTTAGGCTCAATTACAAATGCCTGGAAAGAGGTAATGACAAGCATAGCGACTATAATAACGACAGCAATGGTTTTATGTTTGACTGCTGATGACAGAAACATGGTGGCAAGAGCAATTACTCCACAAAGCAAACCCCATTTGAAATACCCTGGGAAGAGGACTCCGACAATTTCTCCCGCCATATCCCGGTTGTATGATTTAAAAATGGTGGGGGTAAGAACAAAAGTGAAAAGTGCTGTTCCCCCAACCCAACAAGCTATAGCTAATCGATAAAGAAATTTAGGTATCTGCATAAGTCCCCCTGATGTGCCAGTTAGGTTCACAAACTTATTATGTGTTTGCATTTCGGAAAATTTGAACACCCCCAAAACTCATTCCCTTTATTCGTCCCTCTTTTTGCAACACGCTTAACCATAGGACTCCCACATTTTTGGCAAATCATCTGACTTTCCTTCTCTTTCACAATTTCTTTGACATGCTTTACATGCTCTCTATGGGTCTTGAATGATTTTGACAGACGCTCAGTTTGAATCTTCTCCACAATATCAGCAACTCTTTCCGGTGACAGCACAACATCATTTTTCGATTTGATGTAACGGAGATAGCCAATACCTTGGGTCACGTTCTCTGGCATCTCTGTTTTAAATTTGCTCTCACCGATAAAAACGACCAAAGAGAACACTTCATCATCGGTTAAATTGAGGATAGATTGCAGTGTTTTGACGTGTTTGTAATTTTGGTGAAGGGGATTTTGGAATTTGCTAGAGTGTTTGTAGATCTTCTGGGTCCATTGCCGTTGGTGGGCATTGCCGAATATCCACCCTTTCATGTTTTTTGTTTCAACGACAAATACGCCATAAGGAGAGACGATGATGTGATCAATCTGAGTTGTGCCGTCTTCTGTGGGGATGGTCACGTTTTTTATCAGATGGTATGTGTTCTTATCAAGAAAGCTTTTGGATAACGAATTAACAAGGAATTCTCCAAAAACCCCTTTGAACCATGACGTTTTAAAAAGCAATACAACAAGAATAATCGGAAGAATATACCAGAAAGAGCTAAAAAAGTTTTTATAGAGAGCGAGCAGATCCATTATTATGTTTTCTCCGAATGTATAGTTTGATATCCTTTATTTACCTTTCAAAATTCTTTAAATATCCGGGCAAGCGGATGCCCCTTGGCTTCAATTGACAAGTCATTAAAATAACCGTATGCGGTCTGTGATGCTTCATACCCTGCCTTCTCAAGTCTATCCTGTACACGGTCCAGCACGCCCTTTGCATCCTCGGGTTTTGCCTTTTCTTCAGCCAAGTGCGTGAACGAATGAAGAAGGATTGTTTTCACATCCCATTTACGAGCCAACCATTTAGCATTTTTTACAAGTTTGGTCTCGGCACCCGAACCGTCTTGAGTATCTTTCGGTTCCACGTGGATGAAGGCGACAACCACATCTTGCTTTTCATCTTTAACCTCATTGGGATAATCCTCCAACGTTTTTATGGTCGGTTTCCAGGAAAACTTTTCACAATACCAAAACAGAACTCTCATGATTTTAATCCCACTCGCACGGTTGCTATAAAGATTACACCTCAAATCCTTGCTTTAAGAGATTTTCTAAAGACAAAAACTTTGGTTTTGGGAGGTCATCCCAAGAGAACCAATCCCACTGTTCACATTTATGAGGCTCTTTCAATTCAAGTTTGCCATGACTGAACTCAGCCATAACAAAAAGTGTTACATAATGTTTTTGTTCATTGGTAAAAATGTCATTTGTATAAGTACCATGACGAATATTCTTGATATAAAGTCCTGTTTCCTCAAAAACTTCTCTCTCTGCACAGGTTTCGATAGTCTCGTTGAACTCCAAATGCCCACCAGGCAATGCCCACGTACCATCACCATGTGCATTTTTGCGTTTGCCAAGGAGTACTTTGCCATCTTTTTTGACAATGACTCCAACACCAATCAAGGGTCTATTCTGTGTAAATTCGGCCATAATAATCAATAATAGTAGGATTCAGATGAACTGAATACCGCTCCCTTAAGTCTATCTATGGTTGCAAGATCGGGCTGGAAAGGTATTTCCGGGATATCAGGCAAAGAGATTTCATTGGTTTCATGAAACGGCGTATTTCTGATCTTCAGATTATATGCCATCACCATCAGCGTCTCCAGATTGACCACATCTTCAATATTGTATGCCAGCAAGGTCTCCAAAGCTTTTTCATTGTTGTTTTGCTGGTAATCATGCCACAGGAAAACAGCAAAGTAGCCATCAACCCCATCAAGATTCCCACGATCAAGCCCCAATGCCTTTTCACAGAGTTTCAACCCACCTGAATAACCCAAGCTCTTCAAGACGTATCTCAAATCTATGTGGGCATGGCTCATTGTGATTCCGAACTGGCCTTCAATAAACGGTACATCAAAGGATTTCCCATTATAGGTCACGATGACATTATAATTCTGAATGTCCTCTATGAACTCTTCAAGGTTTTGCCCCTGTATATAGTATTTGATCGCTTTTCCGTCATAGAGAGCTATGGTGGTAATCTCAAATCCGTACAGCCTGATGCCTGTTGTCTCAATATCAATGTATGCTGTGGAATCTCGAAACTCCGGAAAGAACCGCCAGTGTTCCTTTGGAGGTAAAAGATCGGCAAAATAGTTTGGATTGTTGTCTTTAAGATGCTCAAAGGATTCACCAGTGAAGACTTTTATATTTTCAAAGCGTTTGGGGGAGATTTTAAATGAGTTGTCCGGTGTAAGATGCTCCCATCCAAGCAAGCCAGAATCCCATATCTGTCTTTCTGTGGTCGTACCGATACCTGGTATATGTTGAAATGAGTTTTTGAGCATTTATTTGATACTCTTTCCAATGGAGAAGGCGTCCCCGATTTTATTACCGACCCCGAAGTATTCTTTCTCCGCAGTTGCGTATAAAATGGGGTTTACTTTCTTAATGTCCGGCACACCGTCATCAGACAATACGGTTTCATCAGCTTTCACATCAAGGATCTCACCGACAAATTGAGTATGCAGCCCGATTTCAAAGGTATGCAGTAGCTTGCATTCCAGAACTAAAGGGAATTCTTCAATGTAAGGGGCATTTACCAGCTCACTTTTTACAGGTGTAAGCCCTGTCGCTTTGAATTTGTCTTCATTTTTGCCAGAAACCATTCCAAAATAGTCTGCTTCTGACACATACTTTTCAGATGGAATACTCAGGGTATAGGCTTTGCTCTCAATGATACTGCTATAGCTATAAGTGGCTTTTCTAAGAGAAACTGTGACACATGGTGGACTGGAACAGCAGATGCCACCCCACGCAGCCGTCATGCCATTTGGTTTACCGTCTTTGTCATAGGTTCCCACGATAAGAACGGGTGTGGGATATAGGATTGTTTTGGCACCAATTGATTTTTTCATATTGCCCTCATCAAAATGAATAAGTTGTCTTTTTATATTTGGGAATGATGATTCAAGATAATTTCATTTCTTCAATCATCTCCATAAATTGCTTCTGAGAAGTGAATTTAGAGATATTTTCTATAGCTTTTTGAATTGTGACCATTGCTATTGTCATGAGGGTATATAGATCTGTTTCAGATATTTTTTTGTCGCCACCATGTGTCACACCACTTCGTTTCCCATATAATTTTCTAAAGGTCGTGATAATTTTCTTTCTTGGTTCGAGGTCATCAGCAGTTAACAACTCCCCATTCGCTCATTTAAAAAAAGTATTCTTAATTTTCAAGTTGCAGGTAAATAGACGGATCGAATTTCAAAGCGTGAATGATATCATTTTGTAAATTCGACAACCCCTTCAATAAACGGAGGACAACATTCCCCTCGATATCCAATATGATAGTCAGATTGATTTTAGAAAAAGCTTTCAAGATTTTCTCAGCAGAAGGTTTGGCAGTAGTCTTCTTTCGATTTTCAGGATGCATACCGGACAGTTCTTTTTTTTCTTCCTTCAATGATCGCTGAACAACAAATTCTACCAGAGTCAGTACCCTGACACACAAGGTCAACAGGTATGTCATCCCTTCAATCTGATGATCCTTTCTAACGAACAATGGAGCAATATTCAACCTGCTTTTTAATCTGCTGAAAATACGTTCAACCCGATATTCATTCCGATAGGATAACACAGCATCTTCCAGAGAAAGGCTTTCTTTGCTTACGTCTGTCACAAAAGCTTTCCAGCCAAATCGCATTTTTTGTTCTGCAATTTCTTCTTCGTTCCTTTCAACAGAAATAATCTGGTAACGATTATTTTCGACAACAGTTTTCTCCCGATTAGCAGCGCCTCGGCCCTTACCGACATACTTTATTTTTTGATCAACCTGGTATTCATATTGAGTTATCAGTAGCCCAACTACCTTGTGGGATTGCAAAATTTTAGTAATGGCCGCCGTCAGTTGAGATTCATCACTTATTTGACGCTTGCCTCGCCCTCTTTGGGGTGTTAATGCTTCAATTTTCTCCTGGGCTCTTGTTAATCGATTCTCAAGTCCTGCTGACTGGCTCTTGGCATGGGTTGGGGAATGGACAATCAGTACACGTTCCTCCCATGTCATTTTTTCACCATTTTTTTCGAAAGTCTGGATGCGATCAAGCTCATAGCCCTTGGCTACGAGAAGCAACTCTCCTTTATAATTTTCTCTGAGAATTGTGGTTAATTGATCCTCCTTTTGTCTGGCAAGACCTTCTTTGATCCATATTTTCATTTCATCTGCCGTTTTACCGGTTAACGGCAATGGACATAGATAATGATGCTCTGAAGATACCAGATGAGTCCGAGTCTCCAATGAACTCATCTTACAATCACCCGAGAATAACAAGCCTGTCTTTTGCAGGCTATCCATGACCCGGTTCATCAGTGGGATATATAATACATCATCTGCTGTTTCACCAGAAACCACATCTGAAGCCAAGGGCATCCCCAAGGGGTCCACACAGGCAGTCATCAGTTTTATCTGAGGCAACTTAGCATTATCTTTGCTGTGTCCATATTGAACCAACCCATCTTCTGTGATTTCTCCATCAACAGTTACCGTGGTTGCGTCATTTCTAATAGTTCCCGCTTTCAGATCATATACCTCAAGGCTGCGCTTGTTCAGATCATCTTCAATTTTTGTCCAGTATGCCCGATTGCTTAGATGCTTGAGCAGATGGCCCAAACGATCATCACTGAAATCCAGTTCATTTATTATCTGCCCTGAAAGAACACTCAATGTATGCTTCATCTCCGAGATGTACTCACTCATTGATACTTTACGATGATCACCTTCAGTGATGATATGAGCCATCCATATAACCGTTGTCCATCCCCAACTGAGATCTCTTTGATTGCCGTGTTTGGGAATATGCCTGTCGACAACTTCCTGAATGCCCATTCTCAACATATGGGCTATGAGAAGGGGGATATCATCCACTCGTTCAGTGACAATGCGTATTTTGTCTTTATTTAAAATGCCTTGATCTTCATATGGCATATCGGTTATCATTTCAGCACCTTCAAGCTAAGGTTAAACCTAAAAAGGAGAACTACTCACTGCCGCACAAAGTATAATGCATTTTAAATTTTACAAGCCCACATTGATAATTAATCTTTTCAATTTAAAATGAGCGAATAGGAAGTAACAAAGCTACTGATTCTGCTATTGTCCCACCTATTGAATTGCCAGGTTGACTTTTAAATAGAGATTCTAATGAGACGATTAAGAAAAGAAATGCATTACAAGTTTCATCCTGAGTTAAAGCAACAGAGAACCAGTGGATACTTCTAACAATTGATTTTTCAAAATCATTAGGTTGTTTTTTTACCAAAGCATCGGACACATCAAAAATACCAATTTTTTTCATTTTATCTATCGAGCTTGGATTAATTTCAAAAGGAATCACAGAACCAACATTATCGCCTTTAGTAGTTAATCCGCTTTGAGAAAAAACAAATGCATGTCTTTTATTTTTTGGGTGGTCTCCCTTTAAACCAATTCGAATATCTTGTGAAAAAGGATAAAGAAATTTACTTGAAAATCGCAATAGATCAACAGCTTGTCGTATTTCTTCCTTTGCAATTTCAATTGCTCGATCTGGTTCGGCATTGACTTCAACATATCCAACACACTTTTCGTAAAGTTCCGTGTGCATTTGTTCCAAAAGGTGTTGTTGTGCAAGCTCTTTTTGGACTTCAGTGTGTTTCATTGACGAAATGATTTCTGCAGTACTTTTCTTAAGCTTATCAAGTAAAACTTCATCTCCAGGCATAAAACGTACTCGTCCCAAATCTAAACAAGTTGAAATCTTAATACCCTCAACATGTAGATACACAGTCGCTTTGTTCTCATAGTTTATGAGTTCTTCAATTAATCCTCTTAATTCTGCCTCTAAGTCTACTGAATCAGGTGATAATAACTTTGCAAAAATGGACTTTATTTTGCTTTCAATGTGTTTCGAAGAGAATTTTTGAGAAAAATTTTTGTATTTCAAGACCTTATCAATTGATTCATTAAATACAATTTGTCCTTCTGTTGGCAAACTATAGGCAACTCCATCATGAGTTTGGAGATGACCAGTAATCATTGCTCCGTTAAATGGTAATGCCGAGTTCGAAACCTCTATTAATTGTTTTGCGATTGTTTTAATAGTCTTCTTGTTCATCTCTCGTCGTATTCTCGAAATTTTAAATGCACCTAAATTGAATAAAAAATGGCAAGCCTGATCATTAGCAAGTACCGATGCATAATGCTCTTTCTTTTAGCGTTACACCCGCATCTCAGATTGATAAGTCCCATATTGATCATACACATGCAGAAATGTCATATCGCATTTCTCTTGAAAGATGTCAGTTCCATAAGATTCCGGCAACCGCTCGTCAAAGAACTCCTCAATAAAATCTTTGACCACAGCCTTCCTCTGTTGGGTCTTTTTCCAATCAAGAACCAGTTTTTCCTTCTTTAGTTTGTCCAGTAACTCCCGAACGATTCTCTTAACTTCGGTCTCTTCTTTTCTCGTAAGTTTGGGATCTGGTTTGGTCAAGATATCAAATATGGCAAGCTCTTCTTCGGACAATTCTTCACGCATTGCCCGTTTGTCTTCTTCTTTGAGATCTTTCGCAAGATTAACCAATTCTTCAAAAAGCTCTTCTATGTTTTTAGAACCAGAGTTGTATTGATCAATCATCTGTTGAAACCGCTCCAAGTAGTCCATCCGTGATCTGTTTTGTGTGATCATCTCTTTGAGTTTTCGATTGATCAACGCCTTTAGTTTTTCAGCTTCTGTGCGTTTTCTGGCTTTCTTGAATTTACCTTTCAACATGTCAAAGTCTATTTTACTTAAATCAATCAATGGCTCTGCATCAGGATCTATGTCACGGGTTATCACATAGCCTTCAGTGGCAATTGAATCATCCAAAAGACTCTCCACTTCCTTCATTACTTCTGAGATGTCAGCAGCAGGTGTAAGCTCTTTGATCTTTTTACCAATGACGCACAACAGCGTAACATCTTCGATAAGTTCAAGGCATATGGGATCAGGCTTTACCGCTTTGAACACCCTGGCAATCTTCGATGCCATATTTAGAAATGCCTTTTTGGATTCATCGGTATCTATTATGGCTTCAACCGCATCACTGAGTAGCTTTACTTTTTCGAATCCTTCTGCGGTTTCTATTTTTCTCAGGTCAATTTTCCGGTCTGAACAGAATTCGGTAGCTTCTCTGAGAGCTTTTTTTAAGAAATCAACAAGCATTTGTTTGTCCAGAATAGGAGTGTCTTCACCATCCCCTCCTGCTTCCGGGACTGCATATATAGCCAAAGCCTTTTGAAGATTCCGAAAAATACCCACGTAATCAACTATCAAACCTGCCTCTTTGCCTTCACAGACACGATTCGCACGTGCAATTGTCTGCATAAGCGTATGGTTGCGCATTGGCTTATCGAGATAGATAGTAGAACATTCAGGCACGTCAAATCCAGTTATCCACATGGCACAGACAAAAACCAGACGCAGCGGATCATTCGGGTCCTTAAATTTTTCATCAAGGTTCTCATCGATCATTCGTTTGCGGTGGGGCTTGATGTCTAAACCTTTAGCTTTAAGATCCGCAATCTCATTCTGGCCTTGGGATACAACAACTGCCATATCCGTTGTTTCCATTTCTTTGATGGTGGCTTTAATGAGAGCGGCTTTGTCTGGATCAGTGTTTTTCTCAGCTTTCAGTTGAGACAAGTATTCTTGCCAATTCCTGGTGGTTTTATCATACATCTTGACTGCGGTAGCTTTGTCGATGCATATCACCATTGCCTTTCCCCTATGGCCCCGGCTTACAAAATGCTGAACAAGATCACTGCAAACGGTGTCAAGACGCTCATCCCTGGTAATGAGATGGTATTCCCGTGCAAACTCTTTTTCCAACTTACTTTCCTGAAGCTCATCAAGCTCAGCTTCCTCCAAAAGCCTTTCCATATCTTCATTTAGGCTTTCATTGGTTAGTTGAAGTTCAGGAATCCGGTTTTCATAGTACAATGGAACGGTTGCACCGTCCTCTATGGATTGGGCAAAGTTATAAACGCTGATGTAATCTCCAAAAACATCACGAGTCTTTTCTTCGCCAGCAATTAAAGGGGTGCCCGTAAAACCGAGAAAAGAAGCATTTGGCAAGGCATTACGCATATTCATTGCAAATACATCGTACTGGCTTCTGTGCGCCTCATCGGTAATGACAATGATATCATCCCTCTTGGATATTTCAGGGTAAACCTTGCCTTTTTCAGTTCGAAACTTCTGTATTAATGTAAAAACATACCGATGATCTTCGGTGAGTAATTGTCTGAGATTATCTCCACTTGCAGCATGTGCTTCCGCTTCAGTTACAGCCCCTGTTGCTGCAAATGTTTTGTATATTTGACCGTCAAGTTCTTTCCGGTCGGTAACAATGACAAAAGTCCAATTGCCGTTGAGTTTTCGGAGTATTTTTTGTGAGAAGAAAACCATTGAAAGGCTTTTACCACTTCCCTGTGTATGCCAGAATACACCAAGACGACCTTTATTTTCTTTGATGCTTTTAACCGCTTGAATGGCTTTATTTACACCAAGATATTGATGGTTCTTTGCAACCTTCTTGATGACACCACCACGGGCTTCCTCGAAAACAGTGAAATTCTCGACGATATCAAGCAAATGTTCAGGGGTGCATGTCCCTTTCACAGCAGTTTCGAGTGATATAATTCCTCGTTCTGATTCATCTTCTACCTTTTTCCATTCGACAAAATGTTCCCAACTGGCAAACGTGCTGCCGACTCTTGTTTCTGTACCGTTGGATAAAAGGATAAAGCCATTAGGTACAAAAATATGCGGAATCGAGTCCCTATAATCGGTAAGGTTGTCATCGTAAGCATGTTTGACATTGACACCGGGGGCTTTTAGTTCAATGAACAGTAAAGGGATTCCATTCACAAATCCAACAAGATCACACCTTCTTCGGTGAAGCTCGCCAGCTATCCAAAATTGAGAAGCAAGGAAGAAGTCGTTTTGAAGAGGCTCTTTCCAGTTAATTATTTGGACAGTTTCAGTTGTTTGCCCACCTTCGTCATCTGCAACGGATACCTTGATTCCTTCTTTAATTAAGTCATAAATTTCCTTGTTGGCATTGACTGGGAGCATCTTTGAACGATCTGTGGTTAATTGTTCTATGGCTTGGTCGATTCCTTCAGAGGGAATCTCTGGGTTAAGGTTTTCAAGAGAGCGTCTCAAACGATTTGGCAAAAACACATCTCTTTCTCCGGTACGCCCTTCAACGCTAACCCCGTTTTGAAATTCATTAAACAGACCATTGGCTTCCCATCCAAGTGATTGGAACAATTTTATTGTGGGTTGCTCAACTAATGTGTCTTCTGAATAGTCACCAGAAGCCATATGATGTTCTCCATTATTTTAAAGAGTATTCAAATGCTTTTACTGTTTCCTCTGAGTCCCTTCCTGAAATTGCTTTGCCCATGGCTTTTTCAATCATATCCAGAATTCTTTTTGCTCGGTCAACAATGAAACCGCTGAAATGATCCTCTTTGAGTATTGAGGGATCGATGAGATGGCTTTGCAAATGCTCATCAAGTGATTCTTCATTGACCTTATGGCTGTTTATAATACGGTCAAGATAGTTCGAGGGGGATTTCCCACCAAGAATTCTGTTGGTTCTTGCTGTTAAGGGTGCTTTGTTAACGATGCTATTCCAATACTTGCGCTGATACCCCTCTTTTTCACAGTGATTCCGTGGAAATATGTGATGTATATCCACCGCTTCATCAAAGTAATTGGTATTCTGAATGGGATCACCACTGATTAAATCCTTGCTGCCAACGGACATTAAAAGGCCCATTATACCTTTATATGCAGCACTGTTTCTCGTTTGTAATGACAGTAAGCGAATCGGTGCAAAGTTACCGTCACGAACAGTAATTGGCTCTTCACCGCCATCAACCCAACTAAGAACATTTTGAACATCCAGAGCGAATCTGGTTTCATTTGCTCCACCGTATAGTTCACCCAAAACACCGCACCAGTACCATCGTGCTATTCTTTCACGAACTGGATGCTCCTCAAATTTTGATTCAAGGACTGCGCAGATAACGGAAAGTGGAATAATCTGTGTCTGGTAGGGGAGATTCTTTCTATCGAATATCTTCTGGGAATGCAGAAATCTTGCCGCTTTCTTCATTCCCTCCATTAGTTTGTCAGCAGATTCTTTATATTCTGATAGGGTAAGGTTGAGAACATCTTTACGTTTACAACTTACTGAGCTACCTTTTGCTTTATGCTTATAATATGAGGTTAGAAGAGTGGCGGCAGTCAAAAAGTCTTTGTCATCCACATTCGTTAATACAGGGTCTGTGCCATGTATTATCTTTTCTCTTTCTTCCCAGTCAGGTCGAAGTCTGAAATCATCTGCGGCATAAGTGGCTGTTAACAACTCGAATACAGTTAGAGAAACACCACCAGTATTAACGTTCTCAAAAACCTGACAAACAGCTTCTTTCGGAGTTTCTTTCAGCAGCTTAATAACTGGGATTTTGTATTTCTGGAATGGCATTAACACTGTACGGCGGAAGTGCCTTAGAAACTTTATCTTCTCAGTATCATGATCATAAAATGCCTCGTACCCCATTTCCCAGTCATCGGCACCTTCGAGATCGAAAATAATGTTTAAGGGGAACAGGCACGCTTCGTATTCTTTTTCGTTGGTACTGAGGTCAAGGTCTATTTTTCTACCAAAGTCACTGGTGATCTTTTTTTCTGGTGAGATTGAAACGATTGCATCGACTCGATCAGCATCAGGGTTAAGGCATTCAGCCATATCAAGATAGTAATATCTTTTTAATTCATTATTTCTTGTGTCACAGGTTGAGACTGGAGATTTTGATTTTAAAGCAAGATAAAGTGATGTTAACCGTTGTTGACCATCCAGCATAAGGAAATCAGGATCATTTATTGAAGTTGTAACACCTTCAAAAGCTCGTGGGCTAAATCTGACACCATCCCCGCCTGTTTCCATAGACATGATTGCACCAATTGGATATCCCAATGAAACACTGGCAATCAGGGCTCTAATACGCTCGTTATCCCAGACCCAACCCCTTTGGAAATCAGGTAACTGTATGGTGCCTTGTTCAATAGATTTCAATAAATCACCAAGAAGAGGCTCGTCTGTTCCGAATGTGTTGCTTATTGAAGTCATAATGGTTCCTTAATTAATTTATAGCTATCAGCTCTTTTTGTTCTGGAAATCCAGACACATCAATTTCACCAGATATTAGTTTAGGAAGTAGCAGATCACGTGTTTGACGAAGGTTTCGATTTTTTTCCGACAAGAGTTCAGTCAGTGAAAAATAAGGTTTCATGTTGGTTTCAAACATTTTAAATAGGTTTTTATCTGCTAATGGTATGCTTTTACTTGTCAATTCATTCCAATGCCTCTTATATTCTCTTGTTTCAACAAGACCATTTACAAGCAAATACAGGTAATAAATTGATATATTATTAGATGAAACAAACGCTATAGTATTAGGACCTAATGAAAATGGTCGGACCATGAGTTGCATTTTGCAGGTGTGATCTCCAAATATTACTATTGGGTTATTAGCTGATGCTTTATGGTCTGCCTCATTGGAGTGAAATCCAAGGAATTCTGATCGAGATTGATCGATAACAATAACATTTCCCGTATAATGGACATCCTTCAGTTTATATACGGTGCCGTTTTTAAGACGCTTTAAGATACTTTTAACTTTTACAATCTCCCAACTACTCGGAATCTTCCCCAGTTCACTATCTACCAGTTTTACCTTCTCATGGCCTGGAAACCGAAAGTTGACGAACCACTCTTGATAAATCCGTTTTGCCATTTCTTCGAGGATCGCAATACGTCTTGTATTGTTTTCGATAAGGTCGTCGTAGGCTGATAGGACAGTGGCTATTTTCTTCTGAGTTGATATTAATGGATAATGTACTTCGACACTTTGAAGAATAGATGTGTTCAAATTTGGCATCGTTGCGCCAACAGCGTGATTTCTTATCCAATCTATTATCTTTTGCCAGTTAAGAAAGTAGTGTAAATATAATGGATCAACTGGGCCGTTACCTAAAGATATCCGCAAACAACCTGTTCCACATAGCCATCCTGCTTCTCTATTTTTTATAAATGCATGTCTACCTATATCACCCCTTCTTCCATAAACGATGTCTCCAGGTTTTAATTTATGTCGGCTTAACCGATCTACATCATCCTGCCCGATCCTTGCGATATCATTTTCTGATACTTGCCCGTTAATAATATTCTTGGGCATAATTACGGGAGTACCTTCTTCTCTGTAATCATGCTTATGTAGCTGAGAACCAAAAGGCCCAGTCTTTATCTCGCCACCTCCAAGCTTACAGATTTCCCCTAAGGATTTACATTTAGTATTCGAACCCATTAAAGCTCCAAGATATTATTTACATTTACAGCGATATGGCCTTCCAATTCGCTAGCCTCTGCATTAAGCATCTCAAATTCCTCATTGAGTTCTTGCAAGCGTTCTTTGAAATCAAATTCATCAGCTTCCCCTTCAGCAACTCCAACGTACCTGCCAGGATTCAGACTCCACCCCTGTTCCTCAATCTCATCAATAGTGGCGATCTTACATAGGCCAGCTATATCGATGTAATTGTCTGTGATTCCATATTCCTTCATTAAGGCATCACTACCAAATGTTGTCTCGACTTTCTCTCCACGGTACAATCTTACAATATTGGCAAGGAATTCAATCTGATCATCAGTCCAATCCCTATGGGCACGGTCAATCTGATGATAAAGGTGTCTGGCGTCAAGAAATAGAACCTTGTCTTGTCTTTCAGTGTTTTTTTTCCCGTGATCAAGAAACCAGAGTGTGCAAGGCAGGGTTACTGTGTAAAAGAAATTAGGGCCAACCGAAACAATGACATCAACAGCCTGTTCTTGAATCAATTTCTTACGTATTTCAAGTTCGGTAGCTCTTGCATCTGCGGCAGAGTTTGCCATGACAAACCCTGCTCGCCCTTTATCACTAAGGGAATGGTAAAATATCTGAATCCAGAGGTAATTGGCGTTATCAGTGCTTGGTAAACCGAGTTTGAAGCGGGGATCACTTTCAAGCCTCTCTTTATCAACACCGCTGACATTAAAAGGGGGATTAGCCATAACATAGTCAAACTTACCAAAGCATTTATGCGGGTCTTCATAGTATGTGTTGGATTCTCTAATATCCCCGGACAGGCCATGAACAGCGAGGTTCATTTTTGATAATTTGATGGTGCTCGGCTCTTTTTCAGTCCCATAAACACTTACCACATGGTGTCCTGATCCATTATGCCTTTCAATGAACTTGGCACTTTGAACAAACATACCGCCTGATCCACAGGCAGGGTCAAAGATTTTCCCATCATAAGGTTCTATTATCTCTACAATCAGCCGAACAATACTGGTTGGCGTATAGAAAACCCCACCTTTGCGCCCCTCAGCCATTGCAAACTTACCAAGGAAGTATTCATAGACCTTTCCAAAAGCATCACCATCAATTTCCAGCGGGCCAAGTAACTTTAACAAATCAATCAGAATCCAATCTTGAATCAGGTTGTAGTTTTTTGGCAACACCCCTCTAAGGTCATCATTTTCCTTTTCGATCAGTTTCATGGCCTCATTGATGGCTTTACCAATGTCTTCACCCTCTGGTAATGATTGCAGATAAGAAAACTTGGCCTTTTCCGGTAAATAAACAGCACCCTTGGCTTGGTATGCTGTTATGTTTTCACTGACACGGCGTCTTCTTGAAGATTTCTTTGTAATTGTGGCATTTACCGCATTGAATTTAGTTTCTGCATATCGAAGAAATATCAACCCAAGGACCGGGGTAGAAAATTCAGATGGCCGCAAACCTGTATTTGCCCAAAGCTTGTCCGCCGCACTCCATAAATTTAGTTCAAAGCCGTTGTTTGAGCCATTGCTATTGATTGCCAAAGACATATTCCTTTCATACTGTTCTATATTTTCAGGGTACTTCCAGATACAAAGAAATCCAGTTTGCCCAAATTCACATTCAATTGATTTATGGATCTACAATCTTATGCAAAATCAAATGGCACTATAGATTATATTGCTATCACCTTCAACTTGTTATTAGTATTTGTTTATTTATTAGGTATATACTCATAATTTTTTGATTTATTTTTATATTAGTAAATATTTTATAATGAGATGTATTCGTCATACTTTGACCAAAAGCTTCTTTTCCGGCCATGATCCTGACGTATCTGCATTTTAAAAGCTTCATGAGTATCAAAATCCTCCCACTGCTTTACTGAAGCGGCCAATACATCCAGTTTTTTCAGGTAACGGATACCATGTGGATAAGCTTTGGTATATCCACGTTTGAGAATGGAGAGCAATAAACTTCGGTAAATCAGACTCACCACAACATGCCGCCCCTCAGTTTCCATAGCATCAGCCAACGGAAGCAGACTCGAATAGAAATCTCCCTCAAGCAATTCTGCTCGTTCGAGAAGATACTTTTCCGCTTCATCAATCATTTTCAATGAAATCAAAAATTCCGCATCACTTGTTCTCAACTCTTTGTTTTCAAATATCAATACAATTTCTTTTGAGAGAACTTCATCCCGCTTATCATTGCCAATGACATCCAATAACTCCTGAAGGGACTCGATGGAATGGTGGGCGTGGAATCTTTGATAAAGCAACTCAGCTAACTTTTCATTATCCCCTGTCTGCCTGTATATTTCCATCAACAGTGAGTCTCGTTCATAACTCATGTATGGCTCATCAGAGATTTCCAATAGCTTTGATAATGCGGTCTGAAGGTCCCCGCTATCAAAGTGGATACGGGCAATATCGAGAACAGCCGCAGGTGTCATCTTTCCCCATGATTCAATCCGTGTCTGCTCAAACAGCTTTGGATCTTTGACTTGCTTAGCCAATGACTCAATCAATCTAAGAACAGACCGTTTTCCATACTCATCCGTTTTTTTGCCACACTGCTTTTGCAATGCTTCTATCATGGAACGGAGGATCGGCTCAGGCAGGTACTCTTCAGCACAATCAATCAAAATGTCTCTCACGCCATAGTCATTGCTATCATTCAATTTTAATATAATACCAGCCACTTTCTCTTTATCTGGACATTGAGAGGCATATTCAATGAACAATTCTTTGGCATCATACCGGAATACGTCTCCAACATGGCCGCTGGAATCATCACACCGCTCGAAAATCCATTTGTCAGCCTTGTAGAAATCCGCAACAAGCTTCACCCCGGTTAGCGGTTCATCTACGCCAGCTCTTAAATCATGAAGCAGAGCTGTGAGGTCTCTTGCAAAACCTGAAGAGTTCCCCCAACTGATAAAGCGTTTTGACCGTTTTATACTGGATATCTTTTTCTTGAACCGCTGTATGTTTTCTTTTGGTGTAGCAATGAGATGCTCAACAAAGTCATATGCTTCATCAAATTGTGATGCCAGATGTAGTAATGCATCTGCCAACTGTTCCGATCCCAGATCCATTAACTGTTGTTTTTTCTTATTTTTCAATGGACTCCCCTCCACTTTTTATTGGCAACTCTTCATATCATTGATGATTGAACACCCAAGTAAATGCTATTAATTACTTGAAAATAAAGAAAATATCAAGCAATGGAATTCCCTTTCCATTGTCCCATTAATTCTATCTCACAGCTAAAAAAAGCATCTATAAAACACGCACAAAAAAGCAACAAGCGCTTCAATAAGTGATATGAAAAATTTCAATATTGAGTATGTGATGCAGAAAAAGGGAGGTTAACTATTTATGCTTGAGGCTTGAATATACGAGGGAATTATCACGTAAAAACCCATTGATTTCTCTTCAAAGGTCTATTATTACAATAAAAAATGTTCGAAGGAGGGTGATCAGATGGAAGAAAAAGTTTTGGTTGTTGACGGAAATGAAAAATTCGAAATTATTGGCAGTAGTCTTTTCGATTGCGTTGATGTGGCTTACCGGAAATTTAAGGGGAAAAGCGTTCAGTTACAACGGATTCAAACGATAGGGGATATATCTGGAGATGAATTATTTGTCCATGAAAGATACCTTGACCGCTACTCTGTCCGGGAAATAATGGACCAGAATTAATTTAATGGTGGATTAAGCACTCCCGGCGATACCCATGCCGAATATCAACAGAAGTGCCTCATCATCAATTTTTTTTCGCCATGATCAGTTTTCTGATTACAGCCTCCACGAATAATTGTTAAAAGAAAAAAGAATCCGAGTAATCTTTGCCCTTGCTTTCAAAAGAAGAGCAGGAGTTAAGCGAATCATAGGTCCGTATTTTTTCTTCATCCCCATCAATATAGACTACAGACCCGTCTTCAAATTCATAAATATGTTCGTCCAAACCATCAACCAGAGGGGGAATTTTATCACTGAATCTGTCAAGTAAGTAGATGACATCTTTTATCTCTGTATCATCGGTTTCAATACATTTTTTTATAAAATCATCGGCTTCATTCATATTATCTCCTATTACTTTGTTGCAGAGGTAATCTACCGTATCAGATTTTAGGATCAAGCATCCTTAGATTGGAACTCCAACTTTATAATCCGAGGAAATACATAGAGCAGAATCGATTTGTGCCGGTGATAACTTGATGATTCCAAACAATGATAATTATTGAGTCTTTATCATGAATGAGACTAACCCAATTTAATAGACCAATATCCGGTTACCCAATCTTCTTTCCATGATCCTTCCAATGTATCAGAACCAGGCGTTTGATGAAGAGTTGCCTCTCCAGAGCCGTTGACCTGATTTAATTTATAGTGTCCAGAGGCAACCTCTTTGCCTGAGTATAAATATTGAGGATCGCCATAATCAACAGTGATTTTTCCTTTATCGATAGTCACTTTGCAATCATCGATTTGGGTGTCGTAAACTCGTGTTCGACAGTTGTAGGATCATTTTTTTGAAAAATAGCCTAAAATTCTAATAAAATCAACGAAAAACTAATTTTTTGCTTCAAAATATGTAGGCACACGGACGTATTAATTTGCCTTGACTTACAATAAAATACATGTTTTTATAGTGGGCATGTATGTACGCACAATAAAACGAAAAAATAAAGATGGGTCGGAAGTTGAATATATTCAGCTTGCCCACAACTCCAGACATCCTGAAAAAGGGTATTCCCGGGCTGAGTTGATCTAGTCCTTCGGGCGTCGGGATCAGTTAGACATGTCTGCTATCAAGCGTCTTGTGGGCAGCCTTTGCCGATTTGTCAGCCCTGAAGATGCTCTTGAGCTTGAAGCCGAAGCTCATGATCTCAAATTCATATCCAGCCGCCCCGCGGGTGGAGCGTTCCTGCTCAGAGGGCTGTGGGAGCAATTGAGCATTGATAACTGCATCACAAAACTTTTGAAAAACCGGTCACTCAGCATTCCAGTGTCATCTGCTATCTTCGCAATGGTGGCAAACAGAGCGCTGGCGCCTTGTTCCAAGTTAGGTGTCGAAGAGTGGGCGGAGAAAGATGTTTTCCTGGATAATGAAAACAACATTCAGGTACAGCACCTGTACCGCAGCATGGATTTCCTTCTTGAGCATGAAAATGCTTTTCAAGAAACCGTATTTTGGTCCACAGCCAATCTTATGAATCTTACTGTCGATCTGATATTTTTTGATACGACAGACACATATTTTGAAATTGAAGAACCAGGAGATTCAGAGTTAAAAGCCTATGGTAAGTCAAAGCATAAAAGAGATGACTTGCCCCAGGTTACCATTGGACTTGCGGTGACGCGGGAGGGTATCCCTGTCAGGTGCTGGGTCTTGCCAGGTAATCAGAACGATGCTAAATGTGTCGATCAAGTTCAACGGGATATGAACGACTGGAAACTCGGTAATGTCATCTGGGCCATGGATCGCGGCATGACCAGCGAGGAGAACCGCCGCATTCTCCAAAAGGCCGGTGGCAACTATATTCTTGGTGAAAAACTCCGGGGTACCAATATCAATATGGAAGCCTTGAACAGAGGGGGTAGATTCAAGGTCATCAAGGAAAATCTTCATATCAAGGAAGTCTTTGCGGGTGAAGGCTCAGGCCGCCGCCGTTTCATTATTGCGTATAACCCGGAGCAGGCTAAGTATGATAAACAGGTACGCGAGAGAAACCTTGAGCGCATTCAAATTGAACTTGATGCGTTTGAGAAGTATACCGGCAAAAAGAAGGAAAGAATGAAGCATGAACTTCTATCTCACAGGTCGATGGGGCGGTACATCAAGGAGCTCAAGTCAGGTAAACTGAAAACAAACCGTGCCAAGGTCAAGGAAGAAGAAAAGCTGGACGGGAAATACTTATTGAGCACCAGCGATAAGAGCCTCTCAGCAGAAGATGTCGCCTTGGGCTATAAGCAGCTCATGGAAGTCGAGAGGGCTTTTCGCACCATCAAAAGCACCCTCGGATTGAGACCGATATACCATACAAAGGATGACCGCATCCGCTCACACGTCCTGCTTTGCTGGCTGGCATTGTTGCTGGTTCGCATAGCAGAGGTCAAAACCGGCATGACCTGGGATAGAATCCGTACTGAGCTTGAACGACTTCATCTGGGAAAATTTTTGCATAAAAAAAAGTGTGTACTACAGCACACAGAATTGACAAAAACTCAACGTAATATACTGAAAAAGCTCAATATAGCCCCTCCTAATAGAATAAAATCCATCAAAAAAACACCTTAATTTTGTAGGCACTACACCATTTTTGCGGACGGCTGTATCCCTTTGTTGACGCACGTCTTCAGATTTTGTATACCTACGACTGTCGAACACGAGATAAATCGTCTTTTGGTTTGTTCATCTATGGAGCGGGGTCGCCCGCTGCACTTTCTGCCTTCCATAATCCCTTTTTCAGCCAGCATAAGGAGAGCGGGGATGATGCCGGTTTTCTTGTAGTGGTCCTTGTAATATTTTTTGGCCCGTCTCTTGGCAGATCCGGTTTTATTCATAATTTTTTTGTAAAGTAGCAAATTAAAGTGCTCATCAATACTCAGATTATTCATTACATGCCCCTTTTGACAGGATTTTCTCACGTATAACCCTGTTCCATAACAATGCGGCCTGTTGAGAGGTATCCTGCCAATGAACATGCTGAGCCACTCGAACTTGCTCAAGCATGATTTTTATTGCCTCCATATACTCGTCTGTGATCTGGTTACTCAAGTCTGGTCTGTTTTGTGGTTTGGGTTTCCTGGCATCAATGAATTTTCTGATGTTGTGTGCCGTTAACTCAATATTGCTGTTCATGAAATCCTTCCAGGCCTTTCGCTGTTCACAAGGCTCCAATTGAGCCAGGGGACGGACTTGGGATTCATTGACTGACAATTTGTCCCCAATTGGCGACAAATTCCGGATAACTTCATAGGATTTAATCAGGCGATATGCTTGGGATCTGCCTATATCCCATCTTGCCCTGGTATATGCCTCAAACGTTTCAAACAGGGCCTGTTTATACAGCCGCCCATCTCTTATCTCTTTCAATGCCTGGCCAATTTGGCAAAAACATTCTTGATTATGGGCAATAACTGTTTCCAACTCATTTAACCTTTCCATTGCTACGGTTTTCCCGGCATGGATTGGCCGACATTGGCGGCAAGAGCCGTAAGATCCCCTGTCGGAATCTGGGAAGGCCTACCCAGTTCTTTTAAATACAAGACACTGTCTCGGAACCCATATCTCCTGACAACCATGACCAGATCTATAGTATTGAAATTTTTTTCACAGCGGAAGCACCTGGCCAAATTAGTTGCCGGATTTACAGCGGTTTGGAATTCGTTACAAAAGGGGCATAGAAAACGAAAAAAGCCGTCTCTGATTTTTGATGGAATCTGCAAATGATCCCGAATCAGAATATCCACAGGGATGTTATTTCGTAACTCAAACAATTCTTGGGATGAGAATCTCTTGTTCATGGGTCACCTCTCCTCTTTGAATTTTCAGTTACCTATCTTATATCACCAGCCCTGAATTCTGTCTGTTGCCTCTTAAACTGGAATTGGGATTACTTTGGTGGTATCCCCTTTATTTGCAGTGGTTTGTGCCTATAATGCCTCTTGAAATCAACAATGGATTACTCTGTTCATATTCGCCTATATTACAAGGGTTTAGCTTGGTCATGTCTCTTAAAGTCGTTTTCGATTAGTCTGCCGATTTCATGGGGCTTTATGGGGTCTGCAATGGGCGGTAATTTGGATCACCAGATATTGGATAACGATAGCAGCTTTTATTCCATATTCTGCCACAATGACCTCAAATGGCAGTGCAGGCTTTGTCTGTCTTTGTAACAATTTTGTAGCAACTGCGGCATTGGGTTTTTCCTGATTTACGGCATCTTCAAGTTTTTTTGCCAGGTAGTTGTTTTTGCTATCCGATTGGTTCTTCTTGTTCAATTTTGCACATTGTCTTCGATGGAGTTCTTTTCGGCAGGCCGGGTTGCAGGTCCTTTGCCGTCCCTTTTGCCTCACATCCGGTTGAAACCATTTTCGACAAATTGCACAAGGACGTTTTCCACGGGAACTTTTTGCCATTATATTTTCTCCAAGATTCAAGTCATAGAAAGTATAAAAGCAAATTTTCATTCTCTTGTGAATCTGTAGCGGGATAACGGCGGGGTAAGCTGGGTATGTTTATTGATTTGATTGGCAGGGTATGCGGCGAGGTAACGGCGGGGTAAGCTGGGTATGATCTATTAATTTGATTGGCGGGGTATGGCGGCGGGGTACTACCTGGGAGGCGTTACACTATTTTGTCAGTGATTCTGGGGTAAGGCGTTACACTATTTGAATGTTAGCAGGCAAGTAGCTGTTTGTCGTTTTTCATGATTCTCCTTTTACTCTTTGGGAATAAATGCTGCCGGCATGCCGGTTTCTGCATATTCGGACATGATTTTTCTGAGTAATGCGGGCTCTGGTTTACTTAACGTTTCATCCGGCAGTTTGATCTGTTTTGGTATGGCCTTTACACGTCTTTTACCTGAAGCGTTCTTTGTTTTATCCTGGGGATAAATCGCAGCAAGGAGAGTTCCTGTTCTTTTATCCACAAGCCAGGCAATTGATTTGTCCCAGCCGGCAAAACAGACATGAAGTTGATGAATATGATTAAAACGTGAAGGAATCTCAAAGCGAACAGCATTTATGGATATTGTACCGTCGGATTTGCGTTGTTTTCTTGATTCACAAATACTAAAAGCAAATTTTAATTCCTTCTCACCCGGCGCCGGCTGTGACATATCCTTACTTTCAAGCATCCGCTGAACAGGCGGCATGCCGATTTCATAATGTTTTTTTTTATTATATTCCATCTCAACCCAAGCCTGAGTGACATTATTCAAATAATCCAGGCTCAAGGGCTCCACCTTTGTAAGCATGGCAAGCAGCCTGCCCTCAAGATTACCCCAGAACGATTCTTGTTTCCCGTTCTGATAGGGACTATATGGTAATGTTGTTTCATGACTGATACTCAATTTTGCAAGGCCGTTGCAGGTTTCATGGGCGATCATGGCACCACCGTTATCCGTCATCAAGGCTCTGGGCAGCCCTCTTTTGTAGAATGCCTGGGACAACCCGTGGATTAAGACCTCAGAAGTTTCATTGAGATACCATTGGATGTGACAACACAGCCGTGAATGATCATCAAGATGGGGGCATGCCATTCTCCATTGGCGTCACCCACCCGTCTGCTGCATTCATGAAAATCCAGATGCCATAATGCGTGGGCATGCTCTGCCTCATAACTGCGTACCTCATAATCCTCAAGCCGCTGGGCCGCTGCTTCCTGCCCTGAAGTCAGGTTCTTCTTTTTAGACGCTTTTTTTGTCCATCCTCTTTCTATCATCCGTCTTCTGACACTTGCATATGACGGAAATTCATTTGCACAATCATTATGTTCTTTTATTTCTGCCGCAAGATTGTCGGTATGAAGCTGATAGCTCCACTATGGGTAGGTTTTGTACTGTTTTCCAAGAAGGGTGATGAGTTGAGGTGTGAATACAATTGACCTGCCAATATCAGAACGAACTTTGCGGCTCAATGCAAGAATAGGATCCTGAGCGTTTTTTGCTCTGTAATACCAGCTTTCAATGGTCGAAAAATGAAAAACCGTCAGCCTGTTATGCACAGGATGCACATACCTTTGTCTGGCAAGCAGTCTCAGTTCTTTTTGCAGTTCTCCCTTTGCCGGTGGTTTTGCCAGTAAAACACCAACTACTGAGAATCGAAACAAAGCCCATTTGTCTACCGGGCTTTGAGTTTTATTGCTCATAATTCTGTTTCCTTTCAATTTCAGGGTTACATTCTTAAACAACCTAATAAAAAATCCAGGAACAGGTAATAATCCATCTAAATTTTTAAAACTATGCCCATCTTCTGCGCAGAATTATCCACCCCTTGTTTTTCGATAAATAACCGAACCCAGAGATAAGAATTTCAGGCATGAAATAAGAGCATCTTGTGTACAGGATATAAAACTTAAAAAATGTTTGACGAGGCTGCCTGGAAGCTCATCACTCTTCACAGAACTACTCACCTGCCCTCGAATACTTTGCCATTGAGGGCTTGATGGAAAAATACCGCTAAAAAAAGATAACCACCTCATAATGGTGTTCCGGGAAATACCACTTTGTTTCGACATTTCAAAAATGCTCCTTTCCTCAGTTTGGTTCTGCCAGTTTGAAATTATAATCACAATAACAGGGTACCAATAAATTTTTTGGCCCAGAAAACGACAAGAGGGGGGTATTAACCTGCGCCGGCATCCTTCTCTACCGCAGCACAGACTGAACCTAATGAAACATTCTTCCGGTACTCCATCCGGCTCTCCCCGGGGCTTGCGAGGATAGTTTGCAAAATACAAAGGCCCTCCACAAAATGGACAGGGCCTGTTTCTGTATTCTTCGGCTATTTCTTTATCAATTTCGTAAAGATGGAAAAAAAGGCTTTTCTTTTTTAGAAGTTCTGATAGCATATTTCCTGCCCTTATTAGGGTTTTAGGCTTAGGCAGGAGTTCCATCGATTATTTGCGAGATAAAGGGGGGAACTTCTGCCTCTAACCTGACATATCTTGCAAATTTTTCTTTATTTATCCACTATTTTTTGTGATTGTTCTCAATTGAATACCAGAAACATGTTCGTAGTTGATTTGATCTTATATACCAAGGGTCAAAAGCAGACCAGCCCCCTATCGTTCACTCTTGATGGTTAATTAAACATGAATTCTGCTATGGTTTTTTGAATACCAACTACACCTGTTCCTTTTTTCAAGGTCTTTTTAATCGGCTGTTCAGAGTTTGAAATCCAGATCTTCAGTTCTGCATCCAAATCAAAATGTCCCGCAGTCTCTACTGCAAAATGTGAAATGGATTTGTACGGAATTGAATGATAATCTGTTTTATTCACAGTAAGGCCTTGCTTGTCAACCAACAGAAGTCTCTTATCGGTAAACACATACATGTCTCTGACGACTTTAAAGGCCAGTTGAACAGATTCATTTGAAGCCATTATGGGTTTGAATTCATCCTGAAGCTTTTTTACGTCCACCTATCTTGCATTGCTTAACATTCCACTCAGCAACCCCATGCTAACCCTCCTGTACTATTTTGAAACACCACGGTTTTATTTCACATAACGCCTGGTTTCAGGCGACCTAAGTGCGCCCTAACCGGAAGTACACACGTGCTGTACCACCATACCATTTAGAAGCAGGCAAGTATGCGGAAACTGCGGAGCGCGGTTGGGGTCGCTTGCAAACCTTTGTTAGAACTGCTTTGTGTATAGGCACATAATGCCTTCCAATGTATGCTGTATTTGCCGATGATTGAAGAATAGAAACGACTTCCGATAACTCATGATCAGGCAATCTCTTGTGGTGTTTTCCCGGTCTTGTCATACCGTGGATCAAATCCCATGTCGAAAGGTTGCATATGTCATCGCCTTTTCAACTTCCTCTACCGAGGCATTCCCTCCACTCATCTGAAGGACGACCTTTTTTCCTTGTAGCCGCTCTTTCAGTTTCCATGCCGCCATTAATGTTGCACTTCCAGCGCCTTCAAGCAAATTCTGGGTATAATAATAGGCGATTCCGATAGATTCATAAATCTCATCTTCTGATAGGAGAAGAAAGTCATCTAACCCATCACAATAGATCTTGAACGTCGTCTGATAGGCTTTTCCAGTAGCAAATCCTCCCGCAAAGGTCGTATTTTCTGCAGTCATCATGGATTTGGTTTTCCACGAAGTATATGCGGCAGGAGAATGCTTCGCCTGAACAGCAATGACCTCGATCGTTGGACGAATCGTTTTTAATACCGTAATTGCGGCAGCGACTTCACTTCCAGCCCCGAGGGGAACGATCATAATGTCAAGATCGGGCAGCTCTTCAATAATCTCTAAGAATTCTGTCCCGACTCCATTGATTAAATGCGGTTCGTCCGCTGGGTGAACATAGTATAAGGTGCGTTGTTGACAGATGTGTTCAACGGTTCTGGACGCCTCCTCAAAGGTTTTGCCAGCTTCAATAAGTTCTGCCCCAGTCTCCAAAATCTTCCGATTTTTGGCAGGATTATTGTGTTCAGGCACAACGACAACCGCCTCTCGTCCAAACCACTTTGCCGCAGTCGCCACGGAGATGCCATGATTCCCTGTTGAAAAGGTAATCACTCCCGGAATCTTCTGGTGTCGCAAATGATGCATCAGGTTGACCCCGCCCCGAATTTTAAAGGTGCCAGTGGGATTATGATTTTCATGTTTGACGAAGATGTCTGCTGATAAGACGTGGGATAACCCCTCATACCGGATCAATTGTGTCGGTTTGATCACCTGTGAAACGATCGATCGTGCCCGAATCGCTTCATGTAACGAGATCGATGTCTGCTTCAGTGTCTGTATCGTATTTTCCATAGATTCTCCTCTGTCTATCATATCATGATTCTTTATCACTGTCGTAAAATCCGGTATGGGTTCCTTTGTAACCGCCACTGCCCCCGCAGGGATATCCCTGCACCTTATAATTATAGGGAAAAGAGCACACATAGCCGGTTTGATCCGAATGATAAGGGAAATGTAACCAGGTATGAGCGGGAAGAGGCATGCTTTTATACATAAAATCTTCATTTAACTGGAAAGATAATAATTCCCAATTTTTTTTAAAATGTATCCAACCTTTTTTGCATGGAAAGCCTTTTATAGTGTGGTTTTCAGTCATATAACCGGTGTTTGTTCCACCCTTGGATTGATATATCTTTTTAAAATGGATGCCGTTTTTCACAACATTATATTCCCAGTCTTTACAGCCGTAAAAATGGAGACAAGCGATAATCGGAATGGCCAGGATCAATACTATTTTTATTTTTTTGATCATATTAATACCCGATTGAATTACCAATCAGCAGATAGTCTATAAATTTTAGCCTGAAATATAATGCCGGCATCATCTGATAATTGAGAAGCTTGCGCCGAAAAAATTCGGATGAATGAACTTGTTGGCTTGTGTGTTATTCAAAACGATAAATTACAGGAATTAAATAGGTGACAAATAATAAAGCAAAAACAATTATCAGAAAAATTTCAATTGGAGATATTTTTTGCCATTTTCTTCTTTTGAAATATGCAAATTGCCATATAAGACGCCATAGCCAGAAAATGGAAAACAATAGGTTTAATCCAAAAGATAATCCAATACTCTGGCTTAATTCATTGGCATTAATGATTGAAATTATGCCTAACATGAAAAACAAAAGTAATAAGGCCAAATGTATGGTGTAAAAAATTCTGGCGTTTATGATTGTAATTTTTTCAAAATCAGTATTCCAATTAAACAGTTTATAATATCTGGTATGTAATACTGCTATCAGCAATGTTAAGGCTCCACCAGTATAAATACAGACTAAAGGTATCATTTGTTTTTCTCCATATTATTATAAGCTAACGCGTCTGTAGAATAAGCAATTTTGAGAAGATAGTGATTCTGATTTTCTGCTGCTTATTCTGGGTTTTGTAATTCGTCAGGAATCAAAATCAGGTTTGCCCCTTACATCCTTTCACTGGGGGTGATCCATGCCGAGGGAACAACAGGTTAGCGAATTTTTTATTTTGACCTCACTAATTTCATACCGAACAGTATAAATATACCACCCGCAACCCGTTCAATGCATCTTTCATAGTTCACATATGCGCTTTTAACCAGTTTGAAAGAAAATACTGCAGCAACAAGCGAATACCAAAGAGCAGAAATTGAACAGATTAAGACGATACAGAGTATTCCTAATTTAACAGAAGCATCAGGAGGTATTGCTGCTGCAAAAAGACTTGTCATAAAGGCCGCTGTTTTCGGGTTTAACAGGTTTGTAAATAATCCGAGCCTAAAACAATTTGATGTTGAGAGCGATTTGTTGTTTTGTCTCGAAATTGGATTTCCCTTTTTACGGATTAATAACATCATACCGATATATATTAAATACAGTCCACCGGCTATTTTAAGAGAGCCGTATAGTATTGGTACAGCTTTAAATATTATAGTCACGCCCAAATAAGCTGATATTGCCCATACAAACGTTCCGGCAACAATTCCAAAAACAGTAAAAAATGATAACCGACGATTCTTTCCAACAGCAGTATGAACTGTTATAAAAAAATTAGGCCCCGGGGTAATAACTGCGATGGCCCAAATAAGAAAAACGGTTAATAAAATATTTGAATACATCATAATATGATCCTCTATAAATACTGAGCGTTATATTTTTAATCTCTGACTTTTAACAGCCCCGGCAGATGTCATCCAGGGTAGTCAGGCAGATGGCCTTGCCCGTTTTAAGGATGGACAGGTTCTGCAGGGTAATGCCGATGTTATAATCTCTAATGCTCCAAAATCGCAGAATATTTTGCAAGCACCTCTTTTGTATGGAAATTTTTGATTTTAAGAGAGATTGGGGAACTATCGTTCCGGCTCTGAGTATCCCCAGGGCAAGTCTTGATAAAATGTCCTGCCTGATGCAAGGCTATTTTACCGTTCAGCAACCCGCCAATCACTCCTTCTAACTCAAATATTATATCTTTCTCAATACTCCGAATTAGCCGGCCCTGCTTTTTGTCAATATGTTTAATGGTAAAGGCACTCATAGCCGGCAACTCATTTGATACAATAACCGCTTCACCGCTGCCGAAGTACTTCTTATTTAACCATGTGCATTTCAAATACGAGGGGCCGAAACACTGTTCACATTTTTTGAATGCAGATAACAGATCTGCAAAGCCTCCTTTTATTTGGAGTTTCAATATCATTTCCGTTTCATTGTATTCAACTTGGGCATTGCCCTTGCTTTGACATTTTATAAGGCTCCCGCAAAGCTGGCTTGATTCTTCCGGGAGGCAGTCATACCACCAGTTTATTATTTTGTATAAAAGAACGCGATTGTTATCAATGTAATAGGTTTCAGAACAAAAGGCATCATGATTAATAAGGATGCATGATAAAAAAATTGTAAAAGACAGAAACCACTTCATCAGAATATTGCTATTTCATTGTTTATTTTGGGCATAACCCACCAAATTGTGCATGAATATACGTTGTATCTATAAGTATTACTTCTGTATCAGCTTGGTTAATCAGCATTCCAATTTCGGTACAGCCAAGAATCACAGCCTCAGCTCCCTGATTGGCTAACGTTTCAACAACACGCAAATACTCGATTTTCGAATTAGGATGTATTTGCCCCAGGCAAAGCTCTTTATAGATAACGTTGTGGACAATTTGTCTGTCTGTTTCATTGGGGACAAGAACGGTTAAACCATAATTTTGTCTTAACCTGCCTTTATAAAAATTTTGCTCCATTGTAAATGCCGTTCCCAGTAATCCCACTGTTTTGATACCTTTGTTTAAAAGAACCTTAGCTGTTGCGTCCGCTATATGAAGTAAGGGGATATCAATAGCTTCTTCGATCTGTGGTGCTACTTTATGCATTGTGTTTGTACAAATAAGCAAAATATCTGCGCCAGCTGATTGTACCTTTTTAGCCGCTTCAGCAAGGATTTTTGCAGTACCTTCCCAATCTCCTTTATGCTGCAACTTTTCAATTGGATCGAAGTCTACACTATACATGGCGATTTTTGCTGAATGCAAACCGCCAAGATAGGCCGCTCCAAGATATTTAATGATGGTGAAAAATAGCAATGATTTAGAAATTACCAATGCCAGTCCCATCAAACTATACGTTGTATGGATTATAAGACTGCCTCCGATACCGATAGCAGTAAAACAAGCTGCGACACGTGAATATAGTAGTGAATTCTTTACGAAAAGAGCAAAATCAGCTCCTGGTGAAATTGCAACAAGTAAAATGAATCCTGTTATTCCAATAAATTCTATAATAAATCACCTATTGGATAATTTTTGTTTCATTAAGAGTTTCTCAAATAAAAAGCATAACTGGTATCATCCGGTTCATTTTCTATGTTTAAATTTGGGAGCGTGAAAAATTAAACACCCATTAAACAGAGTATTTATCTATAAAGTCCCAGTGACCCGGTCAACCGGTTAATCTCTTTTTTAGGGCCTGACAGACATAGGCCTGAAAATTCAAGATCTCTGTTTCTGGTTTTTAATAATTGTTGAGTATATTCAGAATAGTCCCTGCATTTTTGGGCTATTTGATTAAAATCGATCATCTCAACAAGGTCATTTTCAATACAGGAATGATAAATTTTTTTTAAAATATCCTTTCCTGCCCCCAGCACCGGGATCGTTTCTTGTGTAATTCCTTTATGGCAGATCTGTTCTTTGTCCATACAATCGGACCCGATAATATCCTGCTTATGATTACCTAAAGTAATTCCCAGTACTGCTGTTGTATTAGCAACCAACCCAGCTGATAAATCTTTGTTAACGATCATTACAATTTTCATATTCCCCATCCTTTTTTTAAATGAATAATATCTTTTCTTATAGTTCAAGAAAAAACGGTTTCATTGTAAAAAATTGCAGGATACTTTTTTTTATTTGTAGTCGATTGGGGCGATGCCCACATATTGCCGAAAGGTTTTCACAAAATGGCTCTGATCAAAAAAACCACAAGTGACTGCAGTCCTTGCAACTGTTTTACCTTTCAATAAAAGTTGTTTCGCGTGATTTATCCTTTGATTGACAAGGTAGGCATGAGGAGACAATTTGTAGTTTGTTTTGAAATTCCTCAAAAACGAAAACTTTGTCATTCCTGAAATTGAGGCAAGGTCATCCAATTGGATCTGTTCTTTAAAATTCTCATCCATATAATTTTTAACCTGGACAAGTTCTGTTTGCCTTTGGGTGGATGCTTTTTCTATGGGTTGCATGTCAAAACTGTTGAAAATAAAATTTTCGAGAAACATGATGGCCATACTCTCCATGATCAATGGATCGCTCTCAGATTTAAATGAAGCAACAAATTCATCCTTCATTTCTAATGTCTGCTGATCAAGCTGTGTGGTCTGCGGTTTGAACCGGCTCACATCCAATTTAACAATAAATTTTATCAGGAGGATAACAATGATTAAAGGATATACACTTCCCCGCACACCACTTGGCAGGTCCAGCCTCGTTCCCAACCCACCATGGCATATTGCCCATTTATCTGGGTAGACCAGGATAAAGCCCTCATGAGAGGATTGATACAGGGCTGGCCAAAACAGTTTGGTGAAACCTGTATCACAAGATCCTATGATCTTCCTTCAAAAGCAGCACCTATAAACTGCCATGGGCAGCCCAGGGTTTTTACCCGGTTCTGCCCACAACGAACCATGAAAGTCATCCGCCGTTTACGGAGACTTTCATATAAATGGAAAAGGAGCAAAATTTGGTGCATCATTGTCTGTCTGCGGTCGCCGCCAGGCCGAGGCAATGATCACTCTTGAAAATGAGACGTCATCCCTGCCATCCCCAACCTTTGCAGGTGCTGCCTTGTTAAGATATTTCCCCGAGCTTATAAAAGGAAGGCATGAAAATCCAACTGTTCATGAATTGGTACAGCTAAAGTCCCGGGATGTGAATATATCACCAGTCTGGAAAGGCAAGGCATCATTAAATATTTATGATCATCCTCAAAATGAACTTTATGATTTAAAACCAGTCTGTGTAGGTTTCGGGTATAAATTTTCAGTCGCTCTTACAGTAGATGATCTGGTATGTCTAACCGATTTAAAATAAGATATCCGGAGCTCAGCTACCATGAACGTCCAGAATCTGCGGTTTATCCGCAGTATTCTGTGGTTGTTATTGTTTCCATGGCCCTGGCGCCTTCCATTTCCTTGGATGCGCGTTTTCAGAAGGGAGATAAGAGATGGCAGGAAATAAGAATTCATTTACCGCCATCACGATATCTTTAAAATTTTTTGGAACATGCTCCAGATTGAGCCTTTTCCAAAACGCTGTCCACTGGTTTTGTTTGGACTCAATGAAAGAGTCAGAAAGTTGTACAAAAATATATTTAAAAAAGTATCAACCTCTTTTTAGTCTATAATTGTCCCGGTTTATGGCGGTAGCCCTAATGGCTGGTTCTTTAAATGGCTGGTTCTTTAGCATGTTTCATTCCTGCATCAAAAACCTTATGGCATGAGGGGCAGATAAACAGCCATTTAATGATGTCTTTCTCCTTTTTTAACATGGAGTGGAATCCGTCCGTGTAGCCGCACACCGGGCATATTTTAAATTCATCTTCAAATTTTATTTTTTCTATATCGTAATCCATTTCAACTCCTTTTACAGCTTTTAGGGATTTCATCCTTTACCATGATCGGCAAGGGCAGATCAGGGATAATTGACAGTGTCATGAATAGCCTGGGGGGCATCAACAATATGGTCAGCCATGGCACCTGCAAGCTCTTGCTTTGAGCCGTATCCATAGGTGACTCCCATGGCTGTGACGTGGTTGTTTTTTGCTCCGATCATATCGTGTTTCCTGTCACCCACCATGATGGTTTCATGGCTTTCAAGCTGTTCTTTTTTCATAATATGGCTGATCAATTCGGTTTTATCACATAGTTCTCCATTGAGCCTGCTTCCATAAAGCTCCTTAAAATATGGTGACAGCTCAAAATGATCCATTATTTCCCGGCTGAAAACCAGTGGTTTTGAGGTTGCCAGAAAAATGTTGAATCCCTGCTTGTTTAATTGCTTGAGCATGTCAGGGATATCCGGGTAAACCCGGTTCTCGAATTTACCCACGCTTACAAAACGCTCCCGGTAGAGGTAAAGAGCCTTAATTGCAATATCCTGATTGTCCGTGCCCAGCAGTTTTTTAAAGCTTTCCACAAGGGGAGGGCCTATGCACCAGATAAGTTCTTTTCTGTCTGGTACGGGATAATCCATTTTTTCAAGGGCATGCTGAATGCACCGGGTGATGCCCTCCCAGGGATCAGTCAGGGTTCCGTCCAGGTCAAACAGGATATTTTTAATTTTCATCGATTTTTCCATTCAGGTGTCTCTCTGTTCAAAAATGCCTTGATTCCGTTTTGTGCGTCTTCCGATGTATTGTTCATGACTATGGTATGCTTGGCATAATGAAAGGCCTGGGCATCGGTCATGTCGGTCTGGGCATAAAATCCCTGTTTGCCGATGGAAAGAGCAAAACGGCTGGCCTGGGAAATCTGCTCTGCCATTTCTTTTGTTGCAGACTCCAGTTCTCCAAGGGGAACAACCTTGTTTACAAGGCCAAGGGTTTTGGCCTCATCTGCCGGGAACTCCCGTCCCGTTAAAAGCATTTCCATGGCAGCTTTTCTGCCGATGGCACGGGTAATGGCAACCATGGGTGTGGTGCAGAAAAGTCCGATCTTCACCCCTGGTGTGGAAAAGCTGGCATCTTCCGATGCAATCACAAGATCGCACCATGCGGCAAGCTGGCACCCGGCAGCAGTGGCAATTCCCTTTACCTCGGCAATAACCGGCTGGGGTATTTCATGGATCATCATCATCATCTTGCAGCATTGGTCAAAGATGAATTTGTATTCTTTTACTCCGGAATCCACCATCTCGGATAGATAGTGGCCTGCGCAGAAATGCTTTCCCGCGGCTTTTATCACAACAACCTTTATGGATTCATCTGCGGATACATCCGTCAATATATCCATGATTTCCTGAATCATTCTGATGGAAAGAACGTTGATTTTTTCCGGATTATTTAAAGTTATATATGCTACTGAACCTCTGGTTGAAAACAGTGTTTCTTTATTCTCCATGAAAGCCTCCTGATTATTCATTAAATTTTTAGTTGCGGTTAAAACCATGGCCTGTCCATGGCAGTTATTCCATAATGATCGAGGCATCCACTGCAACCGGCCTGCCATCTCTTATGATTAAAGGATTTATGTCAATCTCCCGCACCCCGGGGCATTCACATCCAAGTCTGCCAAGGGCGCATAAAATACCTGCCAGAGCATCTTTGTCAACCGCTGCAGCACCCCTGAAACCGTTAAGGAGTTTCTGGTTTTTCAAACGGGCGATGAGATCAAGGGCCTGGTATGGTTCAAGGGGTGCAAGGCCGAAAACAGAATCATTAAGGATTTCAGTCATTATGCCTCCAAAACCTATCATTACGCAGGCACCAAACTGGGGGTCTCTTATCAAGCCTGCAATCAGTTCAATGCTTCCCTCTACATGTTCCTGGATTAAAATGCTTCCCTTGTCTCCCATGTTTTTTTTCAATTCATGATAGGCAGCCTCCAGCTTTTCCATAGAATCAATTCCCAGCTTTACAAGACCCTTTTCTGTTTTGTGTACACTGCCGGGCAGTATGCCCTTCATGACTAAAGGAAAGGGAATTTTATCTCCTGCTGTGGTAATAGCAGTTTCAAGTGATGTAACCGGGAGTTCACAGGTTGTGGGAATGCCGAATCCTGCCAATATGTTTTTGGAGATGTGTTCGTCTAAAACCCCGGATGAGGTATTGAGAAGTTCAATTGCCGTGTTTTCAAGCTGGCTGGTATCTGCTTTTGCAGGTTTGATGGAGTCAAGCCTGGTTTCCCTTGTGCTGTTTATCAGATCAAGCCTTGTTTTACGTTGAAAAACGGAATTAATACATTCAACAGCTCTGTATAATTCCCGGTAGACGGGGATACCCGCCCTCTGGGTTTTGATCTGAAAGTCCTTTGTCTCTTCACATGCCCCGATGATCCAGCAGAAAATGGGCTTGCCGGCATCTCCTGTCAGGGCTTTCATCTTGTCCATATCAATGCTGAGAGCAAAGCCCCCTGCAAAGGCATGGATAAAAAGTGCATCCACCTCAGGGTCGGCGCATGCTGCTTTTATTGCCGTGCCATAGGCTGCTTCAGCTCCGTTTCTCTCCACTGCCGGCCAAAGATCTATGGGGTTTGAGACGGGCATCCAGTCTGGAAATACTGTTTTAAGCATCTCTTTGGTTTCAGGAGATAGTGTTGCAGGCTCAAGATTCATTTCATCCATGAAATCCGAGGAGACAATTCCAGCTCCACCGGTGTAGGTAAGGATGGCCACCCGGCCATTACCCTTTGTTTTAACCTCAGGATATGCGGCAAGGGCTTTGCAGATATCCATCATCTGCCTGAAATCCTTTGCCTCTATGACTCCTGCCTGGGCCATTGCACCTTTTATAACAGCCCCGTCTCCTGCCATGCTGGCGGTATGTCCCATTGCTGCCCGGGCGCCCTTGGCACTCTTTCCGCCCTTGAGCAGTACAATGGGTTTAGGTGAGGCAGCGCATATCTGTGTGAATTTTATTCCTTCGTTGATGGACTCCAAGTATAACCCTATGACCTTTGTATCTGGATCAGAGATTAAATATTCAAGGAGTTCGCATTCATTCACATCCATTTTATTTCCGATGGAGCAGACCTTGCTGATGCCCATGAATCCATGGGACATGCTGTCTATGAGAAAGGCCCCGGACAGCATTCCGCTTTGCACAATAAGGGATACATCACCGGGAGTCAGATAATCCCATATGGCGGGTGAGACAAATGAGAAAACCTTTTGGTTTACCGCATCCACAAGGCCCATGCAGTTGGGGCCCCATAGGCGGATACCGGCTTTTTTTGCAAAGTCTTTTAGCTCCTGCTGCATTGCCTGGCCCTGGGCTCCGGTTTCGGCAAAACCGCCTGCTTCTATCATGACCCCTTTAATTCCCCGCTGGGCACAGTCCTTTACGACCTTGGGCACGAATTTGCCGGGAACAAAAACAATGGCCAGATCCACAGGATCAGGCACATCAGACACCGATGGATAACAGGTGATGCCTTCAATTTTATTATATCGGGGATTTACCGGATATATTTTCCCCTTGAACCCTGTGATGAGGTTTTTTAATATGGCATATCCACCTTTGAGGGGGTTTTCCGATGCACCTATCAGTGCAATCCCCTTGGGATTAAAAAAAAATTCCATTAATAGTTTCCTTATGACAATTTAATATTTTAAATTATATTTCCGTTATGGTTTTATATAAAAGTCTCTTTAAAGGATTGTTTTTTTTAAGACTTTCAATCTTCGTTGTGTACGGGTAAAAAATATGCTCCGGCCATGCCGGTTTATATGATTTATGGATAAAATAGATATAAGTTGCTTCCGGACAAATCAACATTTTTTAGAGTTTAACATAAATATAATATCATTCCCATGTGTCTGATTATCTTTTTTGGGTATCTTTCAAATCATCTCAGAAGTAGTTTCCGCTTTTATGAAAATTTTGAACCATGATTAAAGGATTAATCATGATGAACATGATTAAAAATCAAGGGAAATCCTTTAATCAGGAAAATCATGGTTCAAAAAATGTGTAAACTGACAAATGAAGGATGCCGATGTTGCTATGACAAACCATAAGTTAAGGCTTACGAACTTATGATGTATGTGATTCTATTATCAAACCCGGGAATATTTTTTTTATTGCTTTTTAGGGCATTACAGACTATGGGTTTTTAAATGATTAAATTTTGTAAGATTAATTCATGTTTTTTCAGGTACAAAAGGCCCATTGCAGTTAAAAATCCCTCTGATCCACCGCATTCAGGGGGTATTTTTTTTGTGTTGAGAGCCTTGCAACTAAAAAATTATTAGCTCATGGGTTGAAACGTGTGGAGATAATCTGACCCCCCATTAACAGGGATATTTTTTGCTTCTCACAGAATCGGCCACATGAGCCGAATTATTAAGAAGGTGTTTCTATGGATGACAGGTGTATTCTTTTTGAAAAAAAAGACAATATCGGTATTATAAAATTGAATCGTCCCAAGGTGCTCAATGCCATGAACAGACAATTATGGCTTGAGATGATGGAGACCTTAGACAGGGCAGGGGATGATCCTGAGATAAAGGTACTCATTTTTACAGGTGAGGGCAGGGCCTTTTCCACCGGTGCCGACCTTAAAGACTCAAAGGGACGAAGCATTGAAGATTACAGAAAATATCTTGAATCCCTTCAGGAGGCATCAAGAAAAATCATAAGGTTTAAAAAACCGACCATTGCCGCGATCAACGGATATGCCCTTGGTTCCGGTTATGAGCTTGCCCTTGCCTGTGATATCCGCATAGCCGCAAACGAGGCTTTGATAGGTTCACCAGAAGCAAAGGTTACCTCTTCCGTGACCGGCGGGGCCTTCCGTCTTGTTCAGGACCTTGTGGGGCCGGGTAAAGCAAGGGAACTTTTATTTACAGCAGAGAACATTACAGGAGAAGAGGCATGCCGCATCGGCCTGGTCAACAAGGCGGTTCCCCTTGATAAACTCATGGATGAAGCCTTTGAGATGGCTGGAAAAATCGCCGGCAACTCATCCTTTTCCATAGCCATGATTAAAAAAGGATTCCTCATGGCCCGGGGAGAGGTCAGCTTAGAGGCCTTGATGGATTATGAAATTGAAGCATGTCTTGCCTGTGTCTCCACAAAAGAAAGGGAAAAATCCCTGGATGATTTTGAGAAAAGAAAATAATGCCAAGGAGCTTTAAATGCTTACCAAAGTATTGGATGCAAAGTCTGTTGCCATTATCGGCGCATCTAAAAACCCCACCAAAAGAGGCTATCAGGCCATTAAAACCCTTCAGGAAGAAGGATATGAAGGCCAGATTTTTCCCGTTAACCCCAAAGAAGATTTCATTCTTGGAATCAAGTGTTACGACAGCGTGGATGATATTAAGGAGGATGTTGATCTTGCATTGATAACCACTCCTGCCAGAACCATTCCCTCAATTCTCGAAACCTGCGGAAAAAAGGGGATTGCCGGTGCCGTCATTGTTGCCGGTGGATTCAGAGAGCTTGGTGAAGAGGGCGGCGCCCTGGAAAAAACCATGGTTGAAGCTGCAAGGGCAAACAATGTCAGGCTCATCGGCCCCAACACTTCGGGTATGATCAACATGAAAACCAACATGAATCTGGCAGGCATCAAGGATGCGCCCAAGGGGAACATTGCCCTTCTTTGCCAGAGCGGGAACATGGCCCTGACATTGATCACCGAAGCCATGATCAGACGTCATGAGGGATTCACCTATTATGTGGGCGTGGGTAATGAGTCAGACATAAAGTTCCACGAATACCTGGAATATTTTGCAAATGATCCTGCCACCAGATCCGTTCTCATGTATGTGGAAGGTATGAGCGAGGGCAGGGAATTTATCCAGCAGGCCTATAACACAACCAAGAAAAAACCCATTGTGCTTTTGAAAAGCGGCAGATCCCAGTCAGGTAAAAAATCCGCGGGTTCCCATACAGGTTCCCTTGCCGGCATGAGCGAGGTGGCAAAGGCCGCCTATGAGCGGGCCGGCATTGTTGTAATAGAAAACTCAGACGAGCTCTTTCCCGTTGCAGAAACCCTGTCAAGCCAGCCCCCCATAAAAAATAACAGCATTGCCATTCTTGCCGACGGGGGAGGGCATGCCACCATAGGCGCTGATCTCCTTTCCGATTATGGGATAAAATTGCCTGAACTGTCTCCCCATACCCAGAAAAAATTAAAAGAGATACTTCCCGATGCAGCCTCAGTTGTTAACCCTGTGGATGTTGCAGGGGGAACAGATTCCGATCCATCGGTTTTTGCCGACTGCGCCCAGATAATCTTGAAGGATCCCAATGTGGGGGGGCTCCTCATTGTAGGATTGTTTGGAGGATACGGCATAAGGTTTGCCAAGAGCCTTACCATTGCCGAGGAAGAGGCAGCCCACAGGCTGGGGCACATGCTAAAGGGAAAAAACAAGCCGATAGTGGTGCACAGCCTGTACAGCTCCTATAATTCACATCCCCTTGAGCTTCTCGGCTACTATGATATTCCGGTCAATGATTCCCTTGACATATCCTGCAAGTGCATTGCCAGTCTTTGTCAGTACGGTGAATACCTGAACTCCTACCAGGCCAAAACAAATTTTGTATTTAACTGGAGGACCAAGGCTAAAAAGGCCGGGGACAAGATCATTGCAAGGGCAAGAAGGGAAAAACGCAGGGTTTTGCTTGAGCATGAGGCTAAAAATCTTATAAAAATTCATGGCGCACCTGTTTCAGGAGACCAGATTGCGGAAAATGAAGATCAGGCGGTAAAGATCGCAAATAAAATAGATGGCAAAGTTGTTCTGAAAATCATATCCCCGGACATCCTTCATAAGAGCGATGCCGGAGGGGTTAAGGTAAATCTTGAGACCGAAGACCAGGTGCGTACAGCCTTTCGTGAGATAGTGAAGAACGCGGAAAATTTCAACCCGGATGCGGATATAAGGGGCATCCTTGTGTCCCCCATGGCGGCTACAGGCTTAGAAGTGATCATAGGAACCAAAATCGATGATCAATTCGGTCCTGTGATTATGTACGGACTTGGGGGCATCATGGTTGAGATCATGAAGGATGTCACATTCTGGGTACTTCCCATTTCTCCGACATCTGCCAGAAAGATGACGGAAAGCACACGTTCATCCGTAATCCTCAATGGAGTCAGAGGACAGCCTGGCTATGATAAAAAAGCCTTGAAGAAAATGCTGCTTATCTGTTCTGAAATCATCGAAGCCTACCCTGAAATTGAAGAGATGGACTTAAATCCCGTGATTCTTCACAGACAGGGGCTTAATGTGGTTGATGCCAGGATTATTTTAAAAGAAAACGGCGATAAAGAAGGAGTTGATTCTTGAGAAAAAAAATTGCACTGCTTTCGGGTGATGGTATAGGCCCGGAAGTCATGAAAGAGGCTGTAAAAGTGCTTGAGGCTGCAAGTTCCATATATGGCTTTGGGTTGACCTACGAAGAAGCAGATGTGGGGGGAGCTGCCATCGACAATCATGGGACGGCACTTCCCGATAAAACCTTAAAGGCATGTGAATCAAGTGATGCTGTTTTATTCGGCTCTGTCGGAGGCCCTAAATGGGAGAGCCTTCCGCCGGCCATGCAGCCGGAAAGGGCGGCCCTGCTACCCCTGCGAAAACACTTTGGCCTTTACTGCAATTTAAGGCCTGCAAGGGTTTTTAAGTCCCTTGCATCGGCCTCTCCACTGAAACCTGAGATTGTAAGGGATGGATTTGATATCCTCTGTGTCCGGGAACTCACCGGGGGCATATATTTTGGTGAACCCAAGGGCAGAGAGGGCAGCGGAAAAGAGGAAAAAGCCTATGACACCCTTGTATATTCCAGATTTGAAATAGAACGCATTGCCCGCATGGCATTTGAGGCTGCAAGAAAGAGAAAGGGACTGGTTACCTCCGTTGACAAGGCCAACGTGCTTTTTTCCATGGTGCTCTGGCGGGAGGTCGTGATTGAAATCAGCCGGGAATACCCGGATGTTAAATTAAATCACATCTATGTGGACAACGCCACCATGCAGCTTGTAAAAGATCCCCATCAGTTTGATGTGCTTTTATGCGGCAACATGTTTGGTGATATTATTTCAGATGAGTGCGCCATGATAACCGGCTCCATGGGTCTTTTGGCATCGGCAAGCCTGAATGAAAAAAACTTCGGGCTTTATGAACCGGCAGGCGGATCAGCACCTGATATTGCGGGTAAAGGAATAGCCAACCCCATTGCCCAGATTCTTTCCGCTGCCATGATGCTCAGGTACAGCCTTGATCTTGGAGAAGCTGCCGACGGCATTGTTAATGCCGTTTCCAGGGTGCTTGAAAAGGGTATTTATACAGCGGACTTGACAGATAAGCCCGGAACGGCCGTGGGCACTGAAGAGATGGGCGATGCCATAGTATCCATGCTCTCCAGAGGATAACCATGACATTGATATCCGAGCCTATACGCGCCATGCCCCTTTTCAGCGGACTGACCCATGAACACTTAACCGAAATCATGGCTATTTCCGAGAAAAAGACATATAAAAAAGGAGAGTTTATTTTCAGCGAAGGAGACGTTGGAAGGGGATTCTATATCGTTGAGGCGGGAAAGGTGAAGATATTCAAACTCTCCTTTGGCGGTAAGGAGCAGATACTTCATATATACGGGCCGGGAAAGCCCTTTGGCGAGGTGCCGGTGTTTGAGGGTAAGAATTTCCCGGCATCTGCCCTTGCATTGAGCAATACGACACTCTTATTTTTCCCAAGGGTGGATTTCGTAAATCTGATCTCCAAAAACCCTTCCCTTTCTCTTAATATGTTAGCGGTCTTGTCCAGGCGGTTGAGGGAATTTACCGTTATGGTGGAGAACCTGGCATTAAAGGAGGTGCCGGCAAGGCTTGCATCCTATCTCCTTGTGCTTTCCAAGGAAAAGGGCAATTCCAATGTCGTGACTCTGCCGGTCTCCAAGAACCAGCTAGCAGGCCTTCTTGGCACTACGCCGGAAACCTTATCCAGGATTTTTAACCGCCTGTCAGGGGAAAACCTCATTGAAGTGGACAGAGGAGAAATAACTATTCTTGATTTTGACGGTCTTTCAGAAGTGTCTTTTTTATGAAATTCATGGCGGTTCACCGCCACAATCTAAATGACAAAACTTCTCAAACAGAGGCTACTTGAATATGAACTCTCCCTACCATGAAGGGATAGGGGGAGTTACGCCGTTTTTATAAAAAGAGTCAGCGACTCATTTTATAATTTTAGTTGACTTTGTTTTTTGACGATATTAACTTATTGAAGTACTTGCTTTTTATATGAAAGTCTCCGTAAAGGATTGTTTTTTAAAGACTTTCAATCTTCGTTGTGGCCGGGTAAAAAATATGCTCCGGCCATGCCGGTTTATATGAAAGTCTCCGTAAACAGCGGATGACTTTTATGGTTCGTTGTGGGCAGAACCGGGTCAAAACCCTGGTCTGCCCATGGCAGTTTATAAGTTTTTTAAATTGATTAGAAGTCGTATCATTTCGGCTGGGGAGGATTTATGGTATCTTCAATCAACAACAGCTCACAGGCATTAAGCGCATATGGCACAGCTTTTAATGTAACCTCAAATAATATTGCAAATGTGCAGTCCGATGAATTTAAAAGCACAAAAGCTGTTTTCAATGAAGGAGACAACGGCTCTGGAGTAAAGGTAACCCTCACTCAGAATAACGCTCCTGGCCCACTTGTAAATCAAGATGACGGTACATTAAAAGAGCTTTCCAATACCGACCTTGCAAGGGAAATGACGGATATGATAACCCAGCAGACAGGCTATGAGGCCAACGTGAAAGCAGTGCAGACTGACGATGAAATGAAAGGTATTGTCATTGATATGGTGGCCTGATAACCAAGGGTTCTATTATTTTTATTCATGTTTTGCATGGTTCCTGCCGATTGGAATTTTAAATTCTTTTTTATAGAAAACCCCTGAGTCTCGTAGCTCAGGGGTTGTTGACTTAAAATTAATGGGCAATTGATCAACCTTAGATATTTGGAGTGCAAATCATGAGTTATATATCTTCGTTAAACCCATCTGTTCAAGGATACCAAAGCCTTCAAGCCAGGGATGAAACATCTCAAAAAAATTATGCCTCGGTAAGCAAAGAATCCATGAGTGCATCTGAGAGCAGGAACCTGAATCTGAATATCATGACAAAAGAAGGGGATGTTGTGAGTCTGAGTAAAGATTCTTTCATGGATTTTTCCTCCCTCTCCTATGACAAGTCAGGCAGCATTTCCAGCGGAAATAAAAATGCCGCACTCAATTTCAGCTCCCGGTCCATGACCCTTGCTTCAGGTTCTTCATTCACCTTTTCCGTTCAAGGAGACCTGAGCGAGTCAGAATTGGATGATATAGAGTCCCTGGTGGACAGCCTGGATGAAATCATGTATGAAATGGCCTCGGGGAAAATGGATAAGGCTTTTGATATGGCCCTGGGGATGGATGAATTTGAGTCATTTTCAGAGTATTCTGCCGATCTCAACTATGCCAGCGCTTTTAATTATGAGCAACAATCAGCCTGGTCCTCTAACTCGCAGTATGATAAAGGGATTTCATCGGGTTTGTCCGGCTTTGAAGAGCTTGCAGGAGAAGATGCTGACAGCTCAAACATGCTTCTTGAGATGATGATGGAGGCAATGGATAAATTAGCTGAAAAAGAGGATATAATGCCAAAAAATATCCAGAAACCTGTGGATCAACTGTTCTCCCACCACATTAACGAGCTGAAAACCGACAACGATGGAAAAGAGCCTAAAAATGACATGATACAGCTTTTTGAACAGGCACAACAAGGCATGAAAGACAACTTTAACAGAATCATGCAGAGTATGAGCCCTAACCCAGGGAGTTTTAGATCTTATATATAACCGGCATGGCCGGAGCATATTTTTTACCCGGCCACAACTAAAATTGAAAGTCTTTAAAAAACAATCTCTTACGGAGACTTTCATATAAACCGGCATGGCCGGAGCATATTTTTACCCGGCCACAACGAAGATTGAAAGTCTTTAAAAAACAATTCTTTACGGAGACTTTCATATAAAACAATATCAGGATTTCACTCCCAGTTGAGAATAACCTTACCGGACATGCCTGTATTCATAACATCAAAACCCTTTTGAAAATCTCTAAAATCAAAATGATGGGTAATTACCGGGGTAATATCAAGCCCTGATTGAAGCAGATTTGTCATTTTGTACCAGGTTTCAAACATCTCTCTACCGTAAATCCCCTTTATAGTAAGGCTTTTGAATATGACCATATCTGTGTTTAAGACCGGATGACCGGCAAAAATACCAAGCATGGCAATCTTGCCGCCATGATTCATGTTATGAAGCATCTGATCAAATGCAGAGGGGCTGCCTGACATTTCCATTCCTATGTCAAAACCCTCTTTCATTTTTAATTTTTTCTGAATATCCGGCAGATTTTCCCTGGAAATATTGACAATGTGGGTGGCTCCCATTTTTGATGCTAAGTTCAGCCTAAAATCATTCATATCCGTTATAACAACATGGCGGGCACCGACCTTCCTTGATAGGGCAGCCGCCATAATCCCGATGGGTCCTGCTCCGGTTATTAGAACATCCTCACCCACAAGATCGTAGGTAAGGGCTGTGTGGGCTGCATTTCCAAAGGGATCTAAAATAGATGCCACATCATCACTGATGCAGTCAGAAATGGGATATACGTTCACAGCGGGAATCATGAGATATTCTGTAAAACAGCCTATTCGATTCACTCCAACGCCCTTGGTATTTATGCACAGATGACGCTTTCCAGCCCTGCAGTTCCTGCACTTCCCGCAGGTTAAATGTCCTTCACCTGAAACCCTCTGACCGACATGAAAATTTTTTACTTTATCCCCGATTTTAACAATTTTTCCTACAAATTCGTGGCCGATGACCATGGGTGTTTTTATGGTTTCCCTGGACCATTTATCCCAGTTGAAAATATGCAGGTCAGTCCCGCATATTGCGGTTTTACTAATTTTTATCAAAACCCCGTCTGAGTCACACTCTGGTTCTGGAACCTCCTGGAGCCATAAGCCTGGTTCTGGTTTTGCCTTGACAAGTGCTTTCATCTGGTCTCCTTTTTTGTATATATAGAGACGAGGCATGCCTTGTCTCTACTGTTCAAACACAATATATCGTATTTGAATCATTAACATAGCACTATATTATAGAAAGCTCTTTTCCAACCTTTTCAAAAGCCTTGATTGCCATATGTAGATGCTCCCGTGTATGGGCTGCCGACATCTGGGTCCTAATGCGGGCCTGGCCCTTGGGTACCACTGGAAAACTGAAGCCCACGACATAGATACCCTCTTCAAGCATGCGGGCTGCCATTTTCTGGGCAACCAGGGCATCCCCTAACATGACGGGAATAATCGGGTGCTCTCCTGGAACCAGTTTGAAGCCCAGCCCGGTCATCTTATTTCTGAAATATTCACCATTTTTTTGAAGGGTTTTACGCAGATTATCCCCATTGCGGATGATATCCAGGGCCCTCAGGGTAGCGGCAGCGATCATGGGAGCCAGTGTGTTGGAAAAAAGATAGGGCCTGGATCGCTGGCGCAGCCATTCAATGATCTCCTTTCTACCGCTGGTGTAGCCGCCGGATGCCCCTCCAAGGGCTTTGCCAAGAGTACCTGTATTAATGTCAATGCGTTCTTGAACCCCGCAATGCTCAGGAGTGCCGCCCCCTTTTTCACCGACAAAGCCCACGGCATGGGAATCATCCACCATGACAAGGGCATCGTATTTATCTGCAAGGTCACATATCGCCTTGAGATTTGCGATTATGCCGTCCATGGAAAAAACCCCGTCCGTGGCGATCACCTTAAACCGACAGTCTTCAGCCTCCTTAAGCCTGGCCTCAAGATCAACCATGTCATTGTTTTTATAACGGAAGCGCTTTGCCTTGGACAGCCGCACACCATCGATGATGCTGGCATGGTTCAATGCATCGCTTATGATGGCATCTTCCGGGCCGAAAAGTGCTTCAAACAGTCCGCCGTTGGCATCAAAGCAGGATGAGTAGAGTATGGTATCATCTGTTTTAAGAAATTCTGAAATACCTGTTTCAAGCTGTTTATGGATATCCTGGGTTCCGCAGATAAAGCGCACCGAGGCCATGCCGAATCCAAACTCCTGGAGGCCTTGTCCGGCAGCTTTTATAAGTTCCGGGTTGTTGGCAAGACCCAGGTAGTTGTTGGCACAAAAGTTCATGACCTTCCTGCCGCCTTTTACAGTTATGTCTGCCTGCTGCTGGGAGGTGATTATTCTTTCATGCTTAAAGAGTCCTTCTTCTTTGAGTTTTTCAGTTTCTCCTGCCAGATATTTTAAAAAATTATCTCCCATGGGGGCACCTTCCTATCTTTTATTGATGGACATATTGAATATTCAACCTGTTTCAAAAAAAACCACCTGTTGTAAATGTAATAACCAACGGTTCGATCATTTTTGCATAACTTATTGAATTTATTCATATGAAAATAGTGACCTCTAAAAAACCAGAGTCGTATTTCACTTAGATTACAGCACCTTATGAGATCAATCGAATCGAGGATAATAAGGTTATTATTTCATGAGATATTATTAAAATAATGAAAAAGAATGGGGAATCAGGGATTTTGATACATATCCTCAATCTGTTTCCGGTATTTATCCTTGATAATATTTTTTTTGATCTTAAAGGTCGGGGTCATCATGGAGTTTTCAATGGTAAATTCAGGTACAATAGTCATTTTTTTTATGGTTTCAAAGGATGGCAGCCCGGCATTTTTCTTTTTTACTTCATTGTTGATGAGATTAATGACAGCCTCATTTTTAAGAAGCAGTTCATAGTTTTCAAAGGGAATGCTGTTTGTTGCTGCATAATCCTTAATATTTTCTTCATCCAGTGTGACAACAGCAGTTAAATAATTTTTTTGATCACCCACTACACATACCTGATTGATATATTTGGATGTGGCCATCAGACCCTCTATGGAAGCTGGAGCAATATTTTTACCTCCAGAGGTTATAATCAACTCTTTTTTCCGACCGGTAATTCTGAGCACATTGTTTTTATCGATTTCCCCCAGATCTCCGCTTTTTAGCCAACCGTCTTCCGTAAATGTTTTAGCCGTTTCTTCAGGCATTTTATAGTATCCTGCCATGAGGTTTCTACCGTAAAAAAGCACTTCTCCATCTTTTCCGATTTTATGAAAAAGACCTTCCCCAGGAGGCCCTACAACCCCGAAATCGTAATTATCAAATCGGTTGACATTACTGAAGGATGTATTTTCCGTCATTCCTATTCCCTCAAGAATCAAAAGGCCTGCTGCATGGAAGAAACGCGCAATCTCAGGGTTGAGGGGGGCAGCCCCGCTGATACACCATTTAACATTGCCTCCAAGGGCCTTGTGGATTTTTGAAAAAACCAGCTTTTTTGCAAGGGCATACTGAATTTTTATTGAAAAGGGAATAGGGGTCTTGGCTACCTTACAGCGGCTCAAATGGGAACCAACAGAACAGGCCCAGTTAAAAATTTTTTCTCCAGCCCCGCCTTTGGCCTCCACAGCACTTATGACCTTTGAATGAATTTTTTCAAATATCCTTGGTACACTTACAAACCAGTGGGGAGCTGCCAACTGGAAATCTTCGAGCAATGTATTGATGCTCCTTGCAAATGTGGTTCTATTAGCGGTGATGAGTGCTGTGTAATAACATATCCTTGCAAACACATGGGCAAGGGGAAGAAACAAAAACATCTCTTCTCCATCCTTAAAGGAACCTGAATTAAGGACGGACTGGGCCGTGCTCGTAATATTATCATGGGTCAGTATCACCCCTTTTGGAACACCGGTAGTTCCGGAAGTATATACAATTCCAGCGGGATCCTCTGCAGTTACCTGGGATATTCTTTTATTAAATTCATTGTCGGAAACTTCCTTTCCCAAATCCAGGAATTCCCCAAAGGAGAGCACCCATCCATCGCCCCGCCCGGATCCATTAAAGAGAACCACTTTCCTAATATCAGGAATATCCTTTTTTATTTCAAAGAGTTTTTCAAGCTGGTCTTCATTTTCCGCAAAAATAAGCACGCTGTCGCAATGATCAATTATATACCGGCAGTCCTTAGGCAGATTGGATTGATATATCCCCACTGTGACAGCACCGATACTCATATTTGCCATGTCGGTAAGCACCCATTGATAGCAGGTATAGCTTAGAATGTTTACCTTGTCGTTTTTTTTTATGTCAAGGCTGAGGAGGCTTTTTGATACAGCTTTAACCTGCTCGTAAAATTCATCCCATGTGACCGATTCTGCCCCGCCATTTTCATCAAACCAGCGGTAGGCACCCCTTTTGGAATGTTTATCCACTGTTTCGCAAAGCATGTCATGCACACTGTGATAATCTTTAAAATGCATATTTTCTCCTTATTTTTCAGTTCTCTATTGCCTGAGTGTCTGAGGCTGATTTTATTTCATTTGGTCGTAAATCAAAATATATTATAGGGAACATTGTTTTTATATTTTATCGCTTGTTTCTATTACATGTAAAAAGCGCGGGTCAAGAAAAAAATAGTATGCACAGGTTGAATTGTATTTATCCATTCATCAATTAATAATCTCGCCTTGAAGGTGGAAAGAATCAAGGGCTTTGTCTGTCCGGCGTTTGACAAGTTATTATATGATGGTTATTAAAATTAATGCCAAGGTTGTAATGTTTGGGGATGGTTTTAACAGCGGGCATTTTAGGGCTACCCCACTGGGGGCAGCCATGCTGGCTCGCTCCTACAAGCAATGCCATAAATTGAAATCAAGTCCAAAGAGCATTTTTTTAAAAAAGCCATTTTAAACCAGCATCAACAATGGTTATACATATGGCCGCTATCAGGGTTGTCAGTCCATCCTTTATTTTAAAATCTTGAATCAGTTTATCTGTGATATAAAGTAAAAAGGCATTAATGATAAATTTGAACAGCCCAAAAGTAATTATAATAAAAGGCAGGCTCAGTAAAATCAGAAGCCATCCGGTAAAAAAGCTGATGATTGAATAAACAACAGCAACAGCAATGGCTGTCCAATAATTTTTAATATAAATGCCGGGCAGGATATTTGCCACGATGAAAACTGCTGTACCGAGCAGTAAAAGATTCCAGATCATTGACATTGTAAGAGTTCCTTTGCAGTTAAAATATTATCTTATCTTCTTCACCATAACCAAATATTCCCGAAAGGGTCAAGGGAATTTAATCAAGATCACAAACTAAGCCTGAACGTTTAAATTCAATCATGCAGGAGGTCTTTATTTTCTGTAAAAAATATTTTTATTTGCCTGTCGGAGTTTCGATGTTACTATTAACATTAGAAAACAGCAGGTTTTTAAAAATGATCATCTAAAAACACAAAAAAGGATAAAAATATGATTTTATATGAAGGTGTTTATGAGTGGGATGGCAAAAGTAAAGGAGGAGAGGCCCCCATCTGCTGGTGGCCCGGCTCATACCAGATAAGAATTGTGGATCTTTCATCTGGAGCCCCTGATCTTCTTTTTTTAAAAAGCCATGCGGTTATTTTTAAAAACAGGGGAAAAGGAACCTACTTGAAAAATTATGTTCAAAACTTTGCAAAAAAAATATCATCCAAATATAATATTGTAATTGAAAAAACTCTGTGGGTTGAAATTGCCAATGAAAATGCGCCTGTTCCAGGAGAAATCAAGATAGCAAACCTTCAATGTATTACCTCCATGGCAGGCAATAAGCTCTATTCAGCATCGTGGAGATCTGAGCGGCCCAACGAACAGAAGCTGTTAAAGCCCTGGCTGAAAGGATTTTAATAATGGGCATCCTTCATATTGCCTCAAAAGTAGTTGACACTTTTTTTGAATTGATTCTCCAAAAATGGGAAGATTGATTCAGAAAGTGTCAACCGAGGAATGAAACATGCCTAATAATGGAGATAAATTGCATCATAACAGGAAAAAAATAAATACCCTGCTTGAAAAAGGAGTTGTTGAGAAACTTCAATATCATTGGAAAACCATATTATGGGATTTGGAGAAAAAGGACCCAGGGCTTGCCGGACGCCTTAAACCGCCTGTTATAACAATTTCAGGCATGAAAAACTGCCTTGGACAATGGCATGGGCCAAATCATGAAATACGCATGAGCCGTAACCTCATTCTCAATGCCAGATGGGATTCCATATGTGAGGTTTTTACCCATGAAGTCGCCCATCAGCTTGCCTCAACCATTCCCCAGTCGTTGTTTGAAACCTCTCATGGTCCGAGCTTCCGGGCCTGCTGCCGAATAATCGGAGCAAATCCTGAAGCATCAGGTACATTTCAGACATTGGAAGACCGCATATGGAAGAATAAAAATGATGAAAATGATAAAATAATGATTAAGGTCAAAAAACTGATGAGCCTTGCCGAATCAGGCAACAATTACGAGGCCGAGGCTGCCGCAGCCAAGGCAGGGGAGCTTATCACCCGGTATAATATCGACATCATTGAAGAGGACAGGGAAAGGGGGTTTGAATCCATTATCATCACGGAACCGGCATTAAAAGTCAGCCAGGCTGAGAGCATGACAGTTGGAATTTTAAGTCGATACTATTTTGTGAGACCGATATGGATTCATGTTTACATACCGGAAAAAGAAAAAATCGGCAAGGCCCTTGAAATCAGCGGCACTCCCACCAATATCAAGATAGCCGACTATGTGTTTCACTATGTTTTGCAATATGCAGAATCAAACTGGTATAGATACAAAAAAGAGCATCCTGAATGCAGAAGCAGATCAGGCTTCATGACTGGTGTGGTATCGGGCTTCGGAGAAAAGCTGAAAAAACAACAGGAGGCAACCATGTTGGCCCGGCAGAGGGAAACCGCCCCAGGTAAAAATCTTGTGGTACTTGATGATAAAAAACTGACAGAGTATTTTAATAATAGATACCCTGATATAATAACCACATCCAAGCGCTACCAAAGCAGGAGCAGGGACGCATACGACTCAGGAAAACAAAAGGGACAGAGCCTGACGATTTCAAAAACAATAACATCCAGCGGGGGCAACGGTGGCAGGCTGATTGAGCATTGATGCCGGTTAACATCAATGCTCATTCTGCTTATTTAAGGTGCTTTTCAAATAATGTTTTACATTAATATCTTGGCTCAATGTCTGTTTGCAACAATAAGCCACATATGAATACTGGTATATTTATTTTTCGAAATCGCTTAATGTATAAACGCTAATTTGATGCGCTGATGTTATTAATCATGTGTCCTACTCCTTCAACTATTGTTTCAAGGCAGTCTCCCGGTTTTAGGTAAACAGGGGGATTCCTTGCAAAACCTACGCCGCTGGGAGTGCCGGTCATGATAAGGGTTCCTGACAGAATCGTAGTGTTTTCAGATAAAAAGGCAATCAGCTCTGCCACGGAAAAAATCATGTCCGAAGTCTCTCCTTTCTGCATGACCTCATTGTTTAAACGGCTTTCAACCTTTAGTTTCATGGGATCATGGATTTCATCCGGGGTTACAATCTCCGGCCCCATGGGACAGAAGGTATCAAAACTCTTTCCTCTCACCCACTGGCCTCCACCGGCTTTTTTTTGCCATCTTCTGGCAGATATGTCATTGGCGCAGGTGTATCCCAATACATGATCAAGGGCATCTTTTTTCTGGATGTCCTTTCCGGATCGGCCAATGACAACGCCTAACTCAACCTCATAATCCACCTGTAAGGGATCAAGGCATGAACGGGGAATTTCAATATCGGCAAAGGCTCCGCTGACAGATGCAGGATTTTTCATGAAAACCACCGGATACCTTGGAAGTTCCATGCCTGTTTCCGCCGCGTGCATTTTATAATTCAGGCCGATGCAGAAAATCGCGGCAGGATCAAAAGGCGGAAGTATCTCTTTTACCCGGATTTTCCTCTTTGTTACCTCAAAGTCTCCAAATATATCTCCCTGGATTATCGAGGCCTTGTCGTCTTTATAGCCGCAGCCCTTATATATCCTGCCGTCTTCTCCAATAAACCGTAATATTCGCATTCATTATCTCCTTTCAATCTGCCTGATTTCATTTGAATGTAGAGACAAGGCATACCTTGTCTCTATTAATTTCAGGAGTATCTATTTCAAAAATTCTACTTGGTTTCTTTTTCCCGCTTTTTATATCGCCAGCTTCTTTTATACTCGAAAGCAACATATCAAAATCTTTGTTTTTCATAATAAGTTCTCCTTTATTGTTTTTTTTAAGATTTTGACTTTTTCAGGTGTTAAATCCTCTTGTTCGTTTTTCTTGTACATGAATAGGCATCTTTCATTTGTCAGTTTGCACATTTTTTGAACCATGATTTTCATGATTAAAGGATTTACCTTGATTTTTAATCATTCATCATTTAATTCTTTAATAATGGTTCAAAATTTTCAGAAAAGTGTAAACTACTTTTGAGTTGATATGAAGGATTTCCATGAATAGCATGTCAACAACCCCTGAGCTACTAGACTCAGGGGTTTTCTTGCCGGTTTTCTATAAAAAGACAGCCATACTTCCTTTATCTGACATTAAGTGAGCAATTTAAAACAGTCATAACATTAAAAGGAGACTTAAACAATGGGAGAAGCTGTATTAAAAGAACGGGTCACCGACCTTGAAAGAGCTATGATGGAGCTTGCCTACCAATCCATGAGAACGGACATGGCCATCAAGGATTTAACAAGAGATACCAAGACCTTTCAGTGGGAGATGAAGGAATTCAAAAATGAAATGAAGGACTTCAAGGATGAAATGAAAGAGTTCAAAGACGAGATGAAGGACTTCAAAGATGAGATGGGCGACTTTAAAGACGAGATGAAACAATATAAAGTCGATAGTGAAGCAGACAGAAAACGCATGAATAAACAATGGGGAGAGCTGGCCAATAAAATGGGAACCATTGTGGAAGACATTGTGGCTCCGGGTCTCGGCGGCGTTGCAAGACAGTATTTTCAGGTTGAAGATTTTGATTTTTTTGCGGTGCGCCTGCGGAAGCTCAATACGGAAGGAACCCTCCGGCGGGAGTTTGATGTGGTGGCAGAAACAAGGGAATTTATTTTTATCATAGAGACAAAAGCTACTCCAAGAACAGAATATATCTCTGATTTTATCAAACTCATTCCTGAACTGAAATCCTGGTTTCCTGTTATCGGAGAGAAACAGCTTATTCCCATATTTGCTTCCCTCTATCTCTCAAAAGAAAATATCTCCTATCTTAGCAAAAATAACATTCCGGCCATGGCCATGCGTGATGACGGGATGGATTTATATAATCCAGAGGTGACTGACTATCTGTTGCAGGGTAAATTGAAGAGTTGAATATCCTAATAAATAAGAAAACTTCCATAGATAGAAACACCCTGTTTTCAGTTTTTTTTATAGCACTGTTAACCTTTTGTGTCTATTTCCAACTTTCAACACATGACTTTCTGATTATTGATGATTCTGTTTACGTCACCAATAATCAACATGTCAAGTCAGGCCTTAACCTGGAAAACATTGTCTGGGCATTCACATCCCTTGATGCAGAATTCTGGCACCCCATAACCTGGATTTCCTATATGGTTGATACTGAATTGTTCGGAGAAGCACCTGGCGGATACCTGTTCACCAATCTCATCATTCATCTTTTAAATTCCATCTTTTTATTTTATTTAATGCAAGTGATGACAGGCAAAATATGGGAAAGTTTTCTCATTGCAGCTCTTTTTTCAATTCATCCCATGCATGTTGAAGTTGTTGCATGGATTTCCGAGCGAAAAGAATTGTTATGCGCCTTTTTCTGGATACTTGCGACATTAGCCTATTATCAATATAGCATTTCTTATATTGCTTCGCATGAACCATCTGCATCATCTATCGACTCGTCGAGAACATATCAGAAATCCAAACTGGAATATGATAAAAGAATAATTGGAAAATATTTTCCATATATCAAAAAAGATCGTTTGGGAAAATATCTGCTTGTCCTGTTACTCTACCTTTTGGGGCTGATGTCCAAGTCCATGATCATCACACTCCCGTTTACATTCTTGCTGCTCGACTTCTGGCCTTTAAAAAGAAAAAAAATATGGAGTTTTTTTGTCATTGAAAAGATACCATTTTTTGTTATTACAATTGCAGGAAGCTTGATTACCCTGTTTGCCCAAGGCCGAGGCGGCGGGCTTGTTTCCCTTGAAAAACACCCCTTTATACCAAGAATCGTCAATTCGGTTACAGCCTATGTCCTTTACATAAAAAAAATCATCTGGCCCAGGAATCTCAGCATTTTTTATCCATTGCAGGATATCACGCCATATGTGTTTTATTTCTCCATAATTTCAATACTGGTGCTGTCCATTGTTGTTATTTTCTGTTTTATAAAATTTAAAATTAGGTTTCCCCTAACAGGATGGCTTTGGTTCATGGGAACCTTGGTACCGGTCATCGGGATTATCAAGATAGGTGATTTTGCCATGGCAGACAGATATACCTATATTCCTTCAATCGGCTTGTTTATCATATTTGCCTTTGGAATGGGGGCTGCCTCAAAATCATTATCACAAATGGGGCTTCCTCGAACCCCATGGCAGCTTTTTATTCCTGTTGCTATTTTAGCCTGTTACTTGCCAGGTGCATATTTTCAGGTCAAAACCTGGAAGAACAGTGAATCCCTGCTATCCCATTCTTTAAGAGTATCGCCAGGTAATTTTCTTTCCCACCACGCAATGGGAGAAGTGTTAGCCAGGCAGGGAAAGCCTGATGAGGCGCTTATCCATTTTTACGAAGCGGTAAGGCTGAGGCCGGACAAGGCAGCATTATGGGTCAAGCTGGGCAGGGCCCTTGCCGCATCAGAAAAAGGCGGCTGGCCAAACTTAGATAAACCCTTAAAAAGGGCACAAAAATTGGCACCTGAAAACCCTAAACCCCATTTTTATTTATTGATAATTTTTCTTGCTCAAAATAATATCAATGAGGCTATGCATCACCTGTTTTTGTTATTTGAAAAACACCCTGTTTTAAAGATGGAGCCAGATATCAAACTATTAAAACGACAGGCACAAGATTATAGTGCATCCTTAATGGGAAAAAAAGAACTTGAAAATGATATTAAAAAGCTTCATGATCTGCGCGGTAAAGAAAAACAAAATGCTCTGCGTAAAGAAATTGAAGCTAAGTTAAATACTCTTTTGAAGAAATACGATTTTATCAAATCCGATAAAGTTTTAAAAACCCTGTTTATAAAAGGCTATGATACATGGAACATTGAGACGCTTAAAAGGTTAACCATTGAAAATTGAGTATCAAAGATTCATAGATTCCTTTTTCGGCAGGCTGATATGTCGATTATTAGATATATTTCACATCCTGACCAAGAAAGGTAAAATAAGAGTTGCTCCGAAGAAAATATGCGTCATTCTTTTGTCTGAAATGGGAAGCATCACACTGACATGGCCCATGATTCACAGGCTTAAGGAGAAATATCCTGATTCTGAGATATTCATCTTAACCTTCCAACGAAACATTGAAATTATAAAAATTCTGAATCTGGTTCCTGATAAAAACATTTTGACGATGAATGATCAAACATTTTTTTCGATTATCTCAGAGGCATTAAAGGTATTGTGGGTAATGAGAAAATTAAAGGTCAATACGGTGATTGACTGTGAACTTTTTTCAAGAATAAGCAGTATTTTCTCCTTTCTTTCCGGAGCAGGGACACGGGTCGGGTTTCACCCCCATACCCAGGAAGGACTTTTCAGGGGCAACCATATCAATGGGCCTGTGCTCTACAACCCTCATCTTCACATAGCCCATCAATTTATCAATCTTGCCGAGGCCATTGAATCCTACCACTTTCCCCTGAACAAAAGAATCCCTTCCGATGATGAATTAATAAACCCAGAATTCTGCATTGAATCCCATGAACAGAAACAGATTGTAGAAAGAATTCACAGAATTTTTCCTTCCAACGCGGCCAGCTTGTTGAGCCGCCCCCTTGTCATTCTGAATCCAGGTGCAGGGCTTCTGCCCATCCGGGCATGGCCGATTGAGTATTACACTAAGGTTGCATATAGATTATTGGAGGCCGGTTTCAGCATTGCTGTTACAGGGCTTAAGGAAGATAGTGCCCTTGGAGAGACAATAACCGGTTTCTGTCAAAGTGATTTCTGTGTGAATTTTACCGGATGGACCAGAGATATTAAAGAGTTTCTGGTACTTTTAAGCATATCAAGCCTGCTAATTACAAATGATGGCGGGCCGGGACATTTTGCGGCTTTAACCTCTACTCCCAGCATTGTTTTATTTGGCCCGGAAACTCCTGTTTTGTATGGATGCCTGAATCCCAATGGCGTCAATATGTATGCAAGATGCGCTTGTTCTCCCTGCCTTAGCGCTTATAACCATAGGAATTCTCCCTGTGATGGGGATAATGTCTGTTTGAAATCTATTTTACCGGAGACATTAATCAATACGGCATTAAATATGATAAAAAAACACACTGTTAAGCATCAATAATGAAGCAATCAGAAAAAAAGATCAGGCTCCATTTTTTACTTGGAGCTATGATCACACTATCCATTATTCTAATATATGCGCAGACATGGCAATTTGACTCAGTCTGTTATGATGATCCTTTATTTATTGAGAACCCCAATGTCCAACAAAAAATATCTTTTGAAACTATCAAATGGGCTTTCACAGATGCAACTTTAATATCCAATTACTGGATACCTTTAACATGGATTTCATTTATTCTCGATTTTCAGGTGTTTGAAGGTAACCCTGGCGGATTTCATTTTACAAATACGATTTTTCACCTTTTAAATGCCATACTCCTGTTCATTTTTTGTCTGAAAATTTTTAAATCATCGCTTCCGTCTGCAGTTGTTGCTTTTTTATTTGCAGTACATCCTATTCATGCAGAATCTGTTGCCTGGATTACCTGCAGAAAAGATGTTCTTTGCTGTTTTTTCTGGATTTCAGCGCTACTCGCCTATATTCGGTATGTAGAAAAAAAAGGCATGCTTTTATATATTGCAGTTTTTTTGCTTTTTTTCATGGGTCTAATGTCAAAACCCATGATGATCACATTTCCTTTTGTGTTGCTGCTCCTTGATGTTTGGCCATTGAAACGAGGAAGTACCAACTTAAAACAATCAGAAGCAAACAAAAAGATAATCAAATTAGTTATTGAAAAAATTCCTTTCTTTTGCATTATATTTTTTTTTAGCATATTGACATACCATACTCAACAAAGTGGTAATGTGTTAACTACTTCAACTGATAATTATCCCTTAACATTAAGATTTTTTAATTCATTTGTTGCATATGCTTTTTATGTCCAAAAATTAATTTTTCCTGTCAATTTCTCTCTTCTCTATCCCTATCCTGTCAGAATTGAGCTTTTAAATCATAGTATATCTTTACTCGTAATACTTATAATAACAATTGTTTTTTTCTTTCAAAAAAAGACGTACCCTTTTTTACTAACCGGATGGTTTTGGTTTCTTGGCACCCTTGTACCTGTTATTGGCATTTGTATTGTAGGCGTTTTTCTTTATACTGATAGGTATGCCTATATTCCATTTATCGGGCTTTATATTATCCTGGCCTGCGGAGTTGATAACTTTATTCAAAAGAGGCCGGATTTAAAAAGAATAACAATATCATTACTCGCAATAACAATATCTCTTTTTGGACTAATCTCTTTTATGCAGGTAGCATACTGGAAGGACAGTTTTACTCTTTTCCAAAGGGCAATTTCTATAAATCCTGACAGCAGCGTTGCCCACAATAATCTTGGATATACATACATGCGCATGGGAGAATTCGACGAGGCGACCAGGCATTTAGCAAAAGCAATTGAACTGAGTCCAAATTATTTTTCTCCATATTATAATTTAGCCGGCATTTTTTATGCGACCGGACAATATGAGAAGGCTATTCTATTCTATAAAAAAACAATTAAACTCAAACCGGACTATTCATCGGCATATTTGAACATGGGCATATCACTTATGAGTATTAACTCTCTTGAAGAAGCCATTGATGCATTGTTAAAATGCATAAAAATTAAACCAGATTCTAAAAGAGCACATTGTTTTCTTGAAAAAATTTATACAAGAAAGACATATAGGAAACAAAGATAGAGCATTTGAATATCTTGAATAAAAGCAAATTACGACACACTATCAGCCTAAAATTTTTACAAAGAATGTCAACCTTAAACCCAAGAATGTTCAATTCCTTTTTTAAATTACAGATTAATTATGAATTAATATCTTGCACAGATTTAATTTTTGACATAAAATCCCATGAAATCAATAATATCCATTAAGTTATAATTTGATATAAATAATTTGGTATATATATTGCTTTATCATTATTTATCTTTTATCAGGACTTCATTTATTAACAATACAATTCAGGAGGTTTTACATGAAAAAGACATTAACTAACAAAAAAGGTTTCACATTGATTGAATTGATGATTGTTATCGCAATCATCGGTATTCTTGCTGCTATTGCAATCCCAAATTTTATTTCTTATAGGAACAAGGCCTATTGCAGCACTGCAGAGGCCAATGCTTCTGCTATTGCAGGAGAAATTGCAGATTACTTTGCTATTCCCAGCAATACAAGTATCACGACTGATAACCTCGGGAGTATTTCAGGTATTGATAATACTTGGTCCATACTTTCGGCTGATCCTAACACTAACATTACAATTACTGTTACAGATGACAGTGGGAGCTGTCCAGATGACTACCAGGCCGCATCAACCAACTGGACAAGCAATGTATACACAAAGAACATTCAGCTATAGTTAAACTGCTATTATAATTTTTTCAATATGGCATACAAAATGAGGAGCATAGAAACATATCTTGCTCCTCATTTTCCTTTTAGCATAAATTTTACTTGTTTTCTATTTCTCTTGGGTACACTGGCCATCATTTCAAATTGCCTTTTTTAGATTCCAGGATTTTTTCCCAATCTCTTTGGAACAAAGTAGATTGGTACCCTATTCAAATTCTGGGGTAAAATTAGATGATATTAATAAACAATTTTATAACCTACTGTTTTTACTAATACTAAAAATTTAATTCTTGAGGCCAAACGGCGTTTATCCCGAAATTTGAATAAGGTACGTAGATTGCTTACTATTAAAGTATAATTTATGATTGTGCAGAGCATATAAGCCGTTAAATAAATAAAATTAATCCCGCCGTATAAGTTATAGTCCCTCAAAAAACGACTGCCAAAATGCGCATCTTTTCATTTTGCCTCAAAAGTAGTTGACAATTTCTTGAGGAAATTCCCTGAAAATAAGGGAATGTTTTGAAAAATTGTCAACCAGCGAATGAAGGATGCCTAAAAATGAATCCTATGGTTGCAATCAAAAAAAATACTTTAATATCTTTAATATTTTTTTTTATAGCAATTGGAGTCATATACTCTAACACCCTCAATGTTCCATGGCACTTTGATGATGCTCCCAATATTGTTCATAATAAACTAATCCACATTAATGAACTATCCATGCTATCCCTGAAGCAGGCTTTTCTTTCCGCCAAAAGAAATGATGTGATGTTCAGGCCTCTCCCATATATCAGCTTTGCCTTGAACTGGTATTTCAGTAAAAATGAGACCATGGTCTATCATATTGTTAACATTGCCATTCATATTTTAATTTGTTTCATTCTATATCTGACCATAATAGAGCTGTACAAAACACCTATAATGGAAGGTGTTAATGATCAAAATGATATCTACTTAATATCCTGGTTAGCCACTGCATTATGGGCTTTAAATCCAATACAAACCCAAAGTGTTACCTATATCGTCCAGAGAATGGCTCAGATGGGCGCTATGTTTTATGTTTTGGGGATACTTTTTTACCTGAAAGCGAGGGTTTCTCAACAGACAAAAGGTCTTGGTATTGTTCAATATGGCTGTTATGCACTTGTAATTCTGTTTTTTGTTTGCGCCGTCATGTCAAAGGAAAACACCATTTTACTGCCGGTTTCTCTGATGACAATTGAATTTATTTTTTTTAAGAAAACAAAGAAGCTGTATATATGGTTTTCAATAATCCTTATATTAGGGGGTATCGTAGTTTTTTTATTTGGCAAGGGGAAACTGCTTTTTTTTTTAAAGGGATATTATTCCAGAGATTTTACCCTGATTCAAAGAATTTTAACAGAGCCGGGGATTGTACTTTTTTACATAACTCAAATTTTTTATCCATTACCATCGAGGCTTTCCATAACCCACGATATCCAGATTTCCAATTCTTTGTTTGAGCCTTTTACAACCTTTGGCTCAATATTGATAATTGCTGTTTTAATTGGATGCAGCATTTATTTTAGAAAAAAAGCACCCCTGTTCTCATTTGCCGTATTATTTTTTTTTCTGAACCATATAGTTGAATCCACGATTATTCCCCTGGAACTTATTTTTGAACATCGAAACTACCTCCCTTCCATGTTTATTTTTTTACCTGTTGCATCGGGTTTATGTAAATTCTTTAATATCTATCGAAATAAAAACAAAATAATTTACTGGACTGCTTTTTTGTGTACAGTTTCGGTATTGATCTCCTTCGGAAATTTTACACACGAAAGAAATAAGGCTTGGCAAAGCTCTGAATCATTATGGTATGATGCCTTACAAAAATCTCCGGGAAGCTCAAGGGCTAACAATAATCTGGCAACAGTACTCGGCTGGGGGGAAAACTCAGATGAAAAAAAACAGGATCTGGCATTAAAATTATTAAAGCGCTCTCTTTCAATGCCCATACACCGAAAATTTCTTGATGCTGATGCCCTTGCCAACATGGCACTTATTTACTTTAACCGCGGTGATTTTCCAAAATCACTTGAATTGCAAAAAAAAGCCCTTAAAATCAATCCCGGCCGATTAAAAACAAGATTTGAATTTGCCAAGTCTCTTTTTATGCTAAAAGAGTTGGATTCTGCCTCATTGGAGACTGATTTACTGATAAAAAAATCGGGCAAAGAGGTTAATCCTGATTATTATCATTTTAAGGGATTTATTCTTTTGTGGCAGGATCGGCCGGAGCAGGCCCTTGTTTTTTTTCAAAAAGCATTAAAGAAAGATCCTTATAACCTGCCTAATATTTTAATGGGTACAGGCTGTGCCCTGAGCAGAATTGGGGAATATAAGAGGGCTGAATGGTTCTATAAATTTGCTCAAACCAAGGCAACTCTTTCAATACAGACTTTTTTTATGTTGATTGAAAACAGCTTAAACGCAGGAATGATGGAACAAGCTATTCAATATGCAAGGATAATGTCATCTGAGTTTGATATTTTTTCCATATTAAGGGAATTAAAATATTCAAAAGATGAATATAAAACCCTTCCCATTGATAAGGCCATGATCGCACCCGTTATTAAAAAAACATTTTCTGAAATATATACCGAAGCCAGGGAGAAGAAAATTTTTTAATGATGACAGCAGAAAACAAAATTAAAGCCAAGCCGTTTTTTGTCTATTACCTGCCGGTTTTTGTACTGGCTTTAACAGGATTTGCAGATTCAATTTATCTTTCCATATCCCATTACAGGATTTATACTGATATTTCATACAAAAGTTTCTGCGCCATATCAAAGGCCTTTAACTGCGATACGGTTTCCCAGAGCAGTTACGCCATTTTCCTTGGATTGCCGGTGCCTTTATTAGGGGTACTGGCTTATCTTTTTTTCCTTATTATTCTTTCATTTTCATATAAAGATGTTAATGGAACAAAAAGAGGCTGGCATCTTCTTTTTATAATATCGGGTACTTTTACAGCATACAGCATTATTTTGGCTGTGATATCAAATTATTATATTCACAGCTACTGCATTATGTGTATATTGAGCTATGTCGTTAATTTTTTTCTTCTTTTTTTAACATGGATAATCATCCGCCGTTTTTGCCGGGAGCCTTTCTTCAAAGCTGCGGCGGCAGATATCTTTTTTATTGTAACGCAAAAATGGCTGCAAAAAATAATCCTGGCATTTATTATCGCTGTTTTAATGCTGTTTATTTATTTTCCGGATTACTGGGTACAAAAACCCCTGATCTTGGCAAAGGATATTCCCTCGGGCCTGACAGAGGAAGGTCATCCATGGATCGGGGCGGAAAACCCTGTTCTTACAATTGTAGAGTATTCAGATTACAGGTGCTTTCAGTGCGGTAAAATGCATTATTATCTAAGGGATCTTATTTTATCCCATCCTAAAAAGTTAAGGCTCGTTCACAGACATTTTCCAATGGACAATGAAGTAAATCCCCTTGTTAAAGAACCATTCCATGTAGGTGCCGGTAAAATGGCTCTTCTAACAATTTATGCTTCATATAAAGGGAAGTTCTGGGAAATGAACGATTTGATGTATAGTATAAAAGAAAATTTTAATCTGCGGACAATTGAAAAAGAGACAGGAATCAGCCTTGGCGAACTCTCCTGGGCACTGGACGCTAAAGAGGTTAAGCAGCTTTTAATGAAAGATATTGCAGATGGTTTGAGATTAGATGTTTCAGGGACTCCCTCTTTCCAGATTAATGGTAAAATGTATTTTGCGGTTATTCCCCCTGAGATACTTAACAGAGTTTTAAAATAGGGACAATTTTTGTGATTGCCGAAAGCAAGCGGTGCCGCCCAATGATAACAAAGCTATGGGGACAAAAATATTGTGACTGGCTGCTGGGAATCTCTCTTGGCGTTACAGTGATCTTCATCTGCATACTTGCATGGGTTCCCCCTGTAAGCAGGGATGCCCTTACGCATCATCTCTATGTTCCTAAATTATATCTTAAAGCGGGCTGCATACACGAAATACCCCACATCTCATTTTCCTATTATCCCCAGCTTCTTGACCTGCTCTATATAATTCCTCTGTATTTTAAAAATGATATTTTACCCAAGTATATTCATTTTTCCTTTGCCATTGCAGCATCTGTTATGATCTATTTATATTTGAAAAAAAAATTTGATAAAAGAACCGGCCTTGCCGGTTCTTTTTTTTTTCTGACAATTCCTGTTATTGTTAAGCTCAGCGTAACTGTTTATGTAGACCTGGGGCTTATTTTTTTTACTTTTGCCTCCATTGTCTACCTGTTTAAATGGAAAAATTCAGAATTAAAATGGCGCTATCTTATGGTTTCAGGAACCTTTACAGGCTTGGCCATGGGAACAAAATATAATGGTATATTAAGTTTGATTACATTGACATTGCTTTTGCCTTTGCTTATTCCAAAACAACAAAGAAAAGCTCTAAAATCATTTTTATATCCTGTTGCATTTGCATTAATAGCCTTGTCGGTTTTTTCTCCCTGGATGATAAAAAATTACCTTTGGACAGGAAATCCATTATACCCTGTTTATAAAATGAAGATTCAATTACCTGAAGAAAATACGGAAACTGAAAAACCTGCTCATAATAATAATAAAAAAAAACGCATGAATCATCTTCTTATACGAAAGCATGTATATCATGAAAAATGGTGGGAAACATTGTCGATACCGGTACGAATATTTTTTCAGGGAGAAGATGATAATCCAGCATTGTTTGACGGCAGACTCAATCCTTTTTTGTTTATCATACCCCTAATTCTTTTATTCTTGGTAAGCATTGATAAAAAAAAAATGGACGTAGAAATCAAATTTCTAATATTGTTTTCGACTTTATATGTAATACTGGTATTTTTAAAGACAGATATGAGAATCAGATATGTTTCTCCCATAATCCCCCCCCTTGTTATTGTCTATGCTGCCGGTATTCATAAAATCAGAGAATATTTTACATTTAGATTGATTATACATGAAAAGTTCATCAACTTAGGCATTGTGTTAATTTTTTGTCTGAGTCTGTCCGTAAATCTGACATATGCCAAGGCACTTTTTTTGCATATAAATCCTGTTAACTACATTTCAGGAAAGACTTCAAGGACAGAATATATAAACAGATTCAGACCTGAATATGGCATTATTGAATATCTAAACAAACATGTAGCCGATGATTCCAAGGTGCTTGCGTTATTTCTTGGTAACAGAGGATATTATTTTAAAAATGAGGTGAGATTCAATAAAGAACTATTCTTTAATTTAATTAAATCTGATGTTGATGAGACGGAGATTGTCCATCATTTAAAACAAAATGGATTCACCCATTTAATTGTAGGCTTTGATTTATTCAAAAAATGGATACAGAATAATCTAAAACAGGAAGAATCCATCAAACTGAAAAAATTTTTTGATATTCAAGCTGTTTTGATCAAATACAATGGATGTTATGGTCTTTATCAGCTTAAATAAGGGATTGGTTCTAACATCGGCCATTGTAAGGGTACTAACCCTTCACAGGGCAACCACGGTGGGTTGCCCCTACATTTCATTGCCCGTTGTGATGCATCAGCAGTCATGGGTGATATTTGAAACTGGTGTTAAACATTAAAGATAAAGGAGGGGGGCTATGAATAAAAAAAATATCCACAATGGTTTCACATTGATTGAGATTATGATTGTTATCGCGATAATTGCTATTTTGTCGGTGGTAGCAATACCCAACTTTATAGCCTACAGAAACAAAAGCTTTTGCACAATGGCTGAATCTGATGCAATGCACATCGAAGGTGATATTGTAGGATATTTTGCAATGGCAAGTCATACGGCAATTACTACCTCAGATGTTAAGTATACCCCCTCTGATAATATCTTTTCGATTACATCTGACAACCCAAATGTATCTATAACTATTTTTGTTACCGATGTTTCCAATCGCTGTCCTGTTGAATATAAAAATTCCAATCGCTCCAGCGTTGATGGAAGTGGCTGGAATGGTAATGTTTATACAAAAGTTATAATTCATTAATTGTTAAATATTGTCATAAACAGATAGAGCATTGTATCAGAAAGTCTGAACCTCTATAATCCAATTGTGTGAGTCAGCGTTTTTTAAATGAAGGAAGCTCCTAATTTTATCTGGAAGTGCAAGTGATTTTTAAAATTCTTTATTTTATCTGTATATGTTTTGTTACATTGGCTCTTGTCTTTGCAATGCCTGAGAAATGGATAGAACCCATGCTCATGCATGGAGGATATTATTTTATTTTCACCGCATTTTTTATCTGGGCTGCTTTTATCCTTAAAATAATTCATCATGAAGTCTACAAAATTTTTAAAATATACTATCCTGGATTTGGGCTGTGTTTTATTATGATGATTTTTATATTTCATGCTTCTCCACCTGCTTTTAAAATCCTCTCTGATGAAACGAATTTAGTCGGAACATCCTTTGCCATGCACACCAGTAAATTGATTGCCGTGCCGATTCAGGGATTGGCAGTAGATTATAACAAATTTGATTACCAGAGCCATATGCCCCAGCGGCCGCTGGCATATCCTTTTGTTCTGTCTCTTTTTCATTCAGTTCTGGGATACAGCCCCTATAATGGATTTATTGCAAATTTTATTTTTGGTTTATTGAGCCTGTTTCTATTTTATTTATTAATAACCCAATTTTTTTCAAATTATTACGGCTTTGCCGGCATTATCCTGATGACGAGCTTGCCCATATTTACTTTCTGGGTAACATCCTCGGGTTTTGAAACCATGAATCTTGCCTTTGCTCTTTTAGTGTTTTTTATAACCCATCAATTTATTAAGACACATAATGTTGAATATGCCCATGTGCTTTTTTTTACACTTGTCATCCTGGCTCAATGTCGTTATGAGTCCATATTATTTTTTTTGATACTGATTCCGGCGGCTCCAATTTTATTGAGTAAAGAGATGATAAGCCGCCACACCCTCACAGCTTTAAGCTTTCCGTTTTTTTTATTGCCTCTTTTCTGGCAAAGAAAAATATTTTTTTTCAATCCTTCAGTGCGTTCAGGAGATATCTACAAAACCCCGGAGCAAATTTTTGGGTTAGATCATCTTATAAATCATATTTCTGCAAATATTTTTACCCTGTCAGGTTTGGAGGCAAACCTGGGCTTTTTACCGCTGGTATCTATTGCGGCAGTTATCGGTATGTATTTAATGATAAAAAAGATAACAACACAGCCAGGCCAGTTTTCCCCTGAAAAAAAAATCATAATAATATACGGCATCTTCATGGGACTTGTCCTGCTTGTACTCTATTCAGCTTTTGCCTGGGGAAAATTTGTACTAAGCATTGATAATCGCCTCGCAATGGTTTTCATTCCGTTTCTCATATTCCCCTCAGTATTTCTTCTCCACCACATGATTGATCATAAAACCAGGTATATCAAAATTATTATTATCTTTATGCTTTCAGCACAACTCATATACTATAGGCCTGTTTCAAATGCTCACAAACTGGTCAGGGGGTTATCCCTGCCCTATGAATACAGCAGGGTCATGAAATTTATTTCATCCAGATATGATATTCACAATGAAAAAACACTTATTATTTCAACCCATCCAAATCTTTATGTTATTCAAGAAATGGGTTCAGTCTCCGTTGACTATGCCAGGGCACATATGAAGGAGCTGAATTTTTACCATCGAACCTATTATGATCACTTGATTGCTGTACAATACTATCAACCTGAAAGTTTAAAAATCAAAGATAATAGCCGCCTTTCAGATGAATTTCCTTTGTCGCATTTAAAAACCATAAAAATATCGCCCGTAATTTCAATATTGATATCTGAGGTTTCAACTGATGACCGAATTCTTTGATCAATTGCTCCTCTATCCTCTGTCTTTTCTGTCTATAGGGAACTGTCTTATTCAATACTTTGGACAGTTTTTGTAAGTAGCTGTTTTTATTGAACCCGGCGTTTTGGTTGTAAAAGGATCAGGTTCAATAATTTCAATAAGTTATCTTTCCAGATAGGCCTAATATCTAAAAACTGTCCGAACTAATGTTATTATGATTTTAGAAAAAAACAATTGTATCTCAAAGACAAGCATTTTAATTGTATGCATTCTAACGCTGACGGCCTTTTTCATAAGAATTAAATATGTTAATACCACAGAGATATATCATCCTGTTCGAGCAGATGCCTATCAATATATATGTTATGGGTATAACATAGCATTTAAGGCAACCTATTCAAAAGATATAGTATCAGCAAAGCCAGTGCCTGATTCCTTCAGATCCCCGGGATATCCGTTATTTATCGCTTTAGCTTACAAAATATGCGGAAAAAAAGATTATTATCCATTTGTCTTATATATGCAGGCTTTATTAAGTGCATTGACAGTACCTCTTGCTTTTTTTACAGGGATTTATTTTGTAAATTCCTTTCTATCTTTAACGGCTGGTTTCTTAATTTCTATATGCCCGCATCTTATAAGCATTTCCAGTTATTTTTTAACAGAAACCCTGTTCAGTTTTTTTCTGCTTCTTTCATGCTATCTATTCATCACCGGAATGGGAAAAAAGAATATCCATGCAATATTTTTTTCAGCCCTTTGTTTTGGCTTTTCTTTTTTGATAAATGAGACAACTCTCTTTATTCCATATATCCTGTCAGGACTAATAACGATCAATAAAAATAACAGATATTTTGTTAGCCCAACCATCCCAAGAAGATTTCTTGTATATTTTTTAATTTTTTTTACCATATTTCCTGCCGGCTGGTATTTGCGAAATACACTCAACGTACCTGAAACAGTTAAAAACAACAGGGCCTTGTCAACAATTACTCATGGAACATATCCTGGTTTTATTTATAAATCAGAAAGATATAAATATTTCCCTTACAAAGAGGATCCAGAGCAGCCTGAGTTCGCTTCTTCCATTCATAGTTTTATTTTCATCCTATATAAAAGGGTAAAAGAGAGGCCGCTAAGATATTTGAGCTGGTATTTATTTGAAAAACCATATTATCTGTGGAGTTGGAACATACTTCAAGGTCAGGGGGATGTTTATATTTATCCTGTAAAAACATCTCTGTATCAACAATCGGTTCTATTTGATAATGTTAAAAGTTTGATGAAAATTTCACACCCTGGTATTTTATGCGTAGTACTTCTTGGATTAACAGTTATAATGATATCTTTTTTTACAAATAAAAAAAACTTTTATCTTCCGGAATTAACAATCGCTTTTTTAGTAATATACTATACGATGATCTATACTTTTTTTGCATCATGGCCCAGATACTCGATACCGTTACGTCCAGAGCTGTACTTGTTTTTTGTTTGGACCTTAAGCATTGCTTTTTCAAAACAAAAAAGTCATTACAATTCACAGGTAATTTGATTTCATATGCCAACGGATAAAAATAATGAAACGAGGCAGGCATTGATTTTTGGAACATTCTGGAAAAAGAATTCCTTATTCCAGAAATTTAATTCCGAATATGTCTCTTTTCTGCTCCCGGCTGCCGCCCTTGTGCTTATTTTTGTGTTTCCCTTTTTCTGGACGAGGTGCGCAGGCTTCGCTCTGCTGCTGACTGGAACCGGGTGGGCGGCCGCCCGCAGGACAGGGCATAGACAAGGAATCCTATTTTCTGTTTTTATTTTTTCCTACGTCATTAGCCCATATTGGACTCTTCCTGTGCCAGGTATTGATATTCCCCGGTGGATGACAGCTATCATACTGATAATACTTGCCTTTGTCTGGGCCTGGTACCACACATCATCCCATTTATCTAAAAACGATAATGCTATATCTGTTATGGGAACATCGGTAGATGATACCGGGGCAGAGGTAAAGACCAGTCATGCCTCCCATAACCCTGACTTTGCGATTAAATCTCCTGGTTTAATGGAAATTCTGGGATGGTTATCGCTGTTTTTTTTCTGGGGTATTGTGAAGCGCAATTCGATTTTTGCTGATATTCCATGGAGAGGCGATGAAGACTATCACATTGCTGCCTCGGTAAATGTACTTAGAACTTCAATCAATATAATCACAAAGATGGTGACTGATAATACTTTATTTTATTTTCCAGCAGCAGGGATGGTTTTTTTCATATTGGCACTTTCATTGCGGAGGCTGTTTAAAAAATATTATCTTTGCGCAGGAGACCTGTATAATACTGATAAGTGCATTAAAAATACAAATTATAATTCAAAACAAAATGAGGGCGCCAGAGAATTTTTTGATTTTCTTATATTCCGGGGATGGATTGCTGCCGTGGCAGTGGTGTGGTGTTTAAAAGGATATAATTTTTTTCCAAACTGGCAATACAGGCTTGTTCGTTATCCTTTTTCAGCGATATGGCCTTCAATCCTGGCAGGATGGGATGTGGCAGCAAGGGCTGTTGTGGAGCCATGGTGGTTTAGAATTGCGCCATTTACATGCTTTTTCTTGGTTGCCGGCATTGTTTTTTCCTGGTGGTTCCGGAAGACTGACGAGTGGCTCTGTTCATTTCTTGCCGGCTGTACAGTTCTGACCATGCCCCTTGTGTTAAACTATGGTTCCATGTACGTACTTGAGCCTTTCATCTTTCCCCTTGCCGTAATTGTTTTTCTCTACCCAGATTTCCTCTCTTCAACAAATGTTACAGGGCTGAGGCAGAGTCCCGCTAATACCGCATTATGTGTTCTGCTTTTTTTGAAGGAGACAGCTCTACCTGTTATCGGTGTGGTTGGCCTTATGCGTGGGGCTGGCCTGCTGTCATATTTTCAAAAAATGAGCATATCCAGTACCATAACAGGAAAACCAGCACAATATATACTGATGATCAAGAGGCTTTTCAGTGAAACCATGTATATTCTGATGCTGGCATTAGCAGGGTTTCCCTATATCTGGTTTCGCTTATCCTCGGGCACGAGGCCCTACAACCCTAATTTTTCTAACCTGTTAAAGCTTGACAACTGGACAGGATATGCAAACGGTCTGTGGGAGCAGACCGGAATGGTCATTATTATGGCTGTATCAGGGGCGGCTGTCCTGATTGTAAAAAAACATTATATTAACTTTTTTCCACACTTTTTACTGATTCTCATCTACGCGATTTTTTTTACAATTGACGGTTATCCGGGTTACGGTCGGTTTAACTTTTTGCTGTTGCCCGGTGTTATTGCTTTGTTTCTCAATGCAATGTTCTATGTAAAAACATCGACTCTTTTCAGACAATCTGTGCCCCTCATACTTATCTGCGTTATTGCCATAAACATCTCTTTTTCTCCCCTGAACTGGAAAAGCGGCCTTACAGCTCCCCTGTGGGAGAGAAGATCGGATTTTGAAAATGACACTACCTATTATCCTGTCAGTTCAACAGTGGCCTGGCTCAAGAAAAATTATCCACTAACAAACATAGTTTTTTATGTCCACGATTACCGGTTTATAGCCCTGGAATGGGCAGCTTCCGTTGCAGAGCTGAAATATATGGCTGTACAGGGAAAACAAAGAGGCATCAGAGAAGCTTATTTAAATGAGGGTTCCGTGCTTGCAGAGGTGCTTGCAGAGGCTAAACAAAGAAAAGTATCAGTGCTTGTTTATCTGTGCCTGAATGGACCGGATATTCCTGAAATACCAGAGGCTTCAATGTCTAACTACAAACTGGAAAAGCTGATTGCCGACCCTTTTCGGGCCATAGCAATTTTTACCAACAAGGTATGAGCAAAAAATGAATTATAAAGAAAAACTGGCATTGTGTTTTGATAATATGGCTGAACAGCGAAAAAAATGGAGGGCTAAGAATGCCTACTATTATGAGATGCAGAAGGCCTGTTACCGTTTTTTTATACCTGAAAACAAAAGAGTTATGGAACTTGGGTGCGCCACAGGCAACTTACTTGCTGAACTGAAACCCGGCTATGGTATCGGAATCGATCTCAGCAAAAAAATGATTGAAATTGCCAGGCAGGAGTTTCCATGGCTCCATTATTTTCAGGCTGATGTTGAAAATGAGAGCTTTATCTCTGTGATACCAGAAGAAGAAAGGAAAAAGCCTTTTGATTATATTATTTTGTCCGACCTTGCAGGTTTGCTTGAAGATGTCCAGAAAACCTTTGAAAACCTTCACCCCCTTTGCTCTCCAGATACCAGAATCATCGTGTCTTACCATAATATACTATGGGAACCTCTTCTGAAAATGGGAGAAAAAATTGGCTGGAAAATGCCTTCCGGGTTATCCAGTTGGCTGTCATGTGATGACCTGAAAAATTTATTGGATCTTGCCGGGTTTGAAGCGGTCAAAGAAGATCGACAGATGCTCATACCCAGAAAGATACCTTTTGTGGCTCCTTTTCTGGAATTGCTGGGCACGATACCTTTAATAAACCGCCTGAGCTTATCTCATTATGTTGTTGCAAGAGTATCTCCATATCACAGGAAAAAATTTTCAGAACACCAGAAAGGTGTTTCAGTTATTGTGCCATGTAAAAATGAAAAAGGGAATATTGAACCCCTTATCCGAAGGATTCCGGATCTTGGCTCCCATACTGAAATAATATTTATTGACGGGCATTCCCATGATGGTACTCAGGATGAAATTAAAAGAATAATGGATGTTTTCCCTGAAAAAGATATCCGTCTTCTTGTTCAAGAAGGCGCAGGCAAAGGGGATGCCGTACGCAAAGCCTTTAGCCAGGCCACCCAGGAGATTTTAATGATTCTGGATGCAGACATCACCGTTGCCCCCGAGGATTTGCCGAAATTTTACAATGCTGTTGTCAACGGCAAAGGAGAGTTTATCAATGGATGCCGGCTTGTTTATCCCATGGAAAATGAGGCCATGCGATTTCTGAACATTTTAGGCAATAAGTTTTTCAGCCTGGTCTTCACCTGGCTTTTGAACCAGAGAATAAAGGACACTTTGTGCGGGACAAAGGTATTGAGCAAAAAACATTATGAACAGATCGCAGCCAACAGGGATTATTTTGGAGATTTTGATCCTTTTGGAGATTTTGACCTTCTTTTTGGAGCATCAAAATTAAATCTTAAAATTGTGGAAGTGCCGGTACGTTATAATGCCAGGCGTTATGGGGAGACTCAAATCAACCGTTTTGCCCATGGTTTTCTGCTTTTGAAAATGAGTATCTTTGCCGTCAAAAAAATGAAGCTGCTTTGTCACTAAGGATAACAGTCAAAAAAAAACAGCTAAAGCAAAAAATTTATATCCCAAATCTAAAGAATTGGGCTTTACGGCCTAAAGGCCAAAAATATAAAATAAACTCGGGCTTGATTTTAATTTTGGCCATTATTTGCGGGGGCAACCCACCGTGGTTGTCCTATGAAGGGTCCCCTATACAATGGCCCATGTTATAACTCAAAAACCCCATAAACTCTTATCTTAACCCTTAAATAACAGGCAATATATGGGATACATAAAAGAGCTTCTACCCAATATTATAAGATACAAAGCAGCACGCTTAGGCCTCATCCATCCAGGCCGCCCCATTAACTTCACCTTTTCCGTAACCAACCTTTGCCAGTCCCGCTGCAAAACCTGCAATATCTGGCAAATATACAAAGAACATCCGGAAAAACGACAAGATGAGCTGACGTTACCCGAAATAGAGAAAATTTTCCGATCCCTTGGCCATGTCTATGTATTTAATGTCAGTGGCGGAGAACCTTTTCTAAGAGATGACTTTCCAGGAATCATCAAGCTTGCCTGCCGCTATCTGACTCCGGGGATTATTCACATTCCCACCAATGCCATTGCAGGTAAGCGCATAAAAAAACAGATAGAGGAGATTCTGCAATTTATCAGTCATCATTATCCCAGGGTTCAACTGACGATCAAGCCAAGCCTTGACCACATCGGAGAAAAACATGATGTTTTAAGAGGTGTTCCTGGAAATTTTTCAAAAGTGATAGCGCTTTTTCATCATCTAAAACAGTTAAAACCAGAGTTTCCCCAGCTCCATGCAGAACTTGGCACCGTGATTTCAAGATGGAATGTTGCCGATGTCCAGGAGATATCCAGGTTTGTCTCAAGCCTTGAACCGGATAGCTACAGGAACGAAATTGCAGAACAGCGGTCGGAAATGCTGAACATGAAAGATCCCATTACCCCTGATTCCCATGCATATGAACAGGCCATAGGGTTCTTTGTTTCCTCCATTCGTTCTGATATGCGAAAAAAGGTTTTGTTTCAAAGGATCACAAATGCCTTCAGGCTTGTATATTATGACCTTGCCATCAGGATCATGAAACAGAAACGACAGGTGCTGCCCTGCTATGCCGGCATCTCCAATGCCCACATGACTCCCTATGGTGATATCTGGGCCTGCTGCACCCTTGGTTATGATAATCCCATGGGAAACCTCCGGGATTTCAATTATGATTTCCATAGGCTCTGGAACAGTGATCAGGCCAGAAAGGTGCGCCGGGATATCAAGGCAAAAAAATGTTACTGCCCATTGGCAAATCAGGCATATTCAAATATACTCATGGATTTAAAGGCGTTAAAGGATGTAGTGCTGGCTATTCTTTTTATGCCGGGCAGGTTCCAGGGAAAAATATGAGCATCTAAAGAACGGGCGAAAATACTGGCAACGGCCTTGAATATGGATTACCGGAGGTTTCTATAAAAATTAACAGGACAAAAATTGCCGTCACCATGCTGGGATCTCTGCCCCCCATCCGGGGTATCAGCAGTTATTGCCTTGAGCTGTCAAAAGCGGTTGCAAGCAAGTGCCATGTAAACTTTATCACCTATCGAGATGAAAAAATCTATCCATCCTTTCTCTATCCCGGCGGTACCGCAACGGATTTCACATTTCCTGAAATACAAACAAACACCCTGAGCGTTTCAGACTCCCTTGTCTGGTACAACCCCTTGACTTGGCTGAAACAGGCATTATCAGCCAAAGGAGATATTCTCCATGCCCAGTGGTGGAGCCTGCCTCTTTTTCCCATATATTACACTATCTGCCTTGGGTTTAAACTGAGAAAGAAGCCGGTAGTCATGACGGTACATAATGTTTTACCCCATGAAAAATCAGCTATATTTTTTCTGGCCTCCAGGCTGCTGTTCCTCTTGTGCGACCACCTTATCGTGCATACAATTATCAATAAGGATCAACTCAAGAGATATTACCATATTCCACAGGAACATGTCACGGTTATTCCCCACGGTCCCCTTGATTTCTTTCATGAACATCCGGCAAATCCCGTGGTAAATCAATCTGTTGATACCAAGGCAGATATAAAGGCCATGAAACTAAGGCTGGGTCTTCCATTCGATAAAAAAATTCTTCTTGTGTTTGGTGCCATCCGTGCATATAAAGGTATTGATACGGCATTAAAGGCATTTGCAAAATTAAGAAGAGATGCTCCCCATTCCAACTGCCACCTCCTCATTGCCGGAAAACTCTGGGTTGACTGGAAGCCCTATAAACAATTGATCAATGCCTATAATATGGCAGATCATCTAACTGTTTTTCATGACTATATTCCAACAGATATGGTGTATCAGTTTTTTTCGGTTTCAGATCTGGTTTTGCTGCCCTACAGGCATTTTGACAGCCAGACCGGTGTGGGTACCTTGGCAGCGGCATTTAGAAAACCAATGATTGTTAGCAATACCGGCGGATTGCCGGAACTTGTCAGAAATAGAGATATGATTGTACAACCAGGTGATTATAAAGGGCTTGCCGGAAGCATTGCTTTGGCTGTCACGGACGAGCGAATGCTGAAAAGAATGTCAGAAGATGCCGAAACCGTGGCCCGGGAGATTTCATGGGAAAAGATTTGCAAAAAAACAATGGACATTTATTTTAAGGAGATGCCATGAAAAATTTGCCATTATCCCTCAATACCCTGGGCAAACTGCTTCATGGAAACTGTATCTATGTTGATAAGACTGAAATGGCCTGGCAGTTGATTCGTCAGGCAGGAGCCTTTTTTCTATCCCGTCCCCGGAGATTCGGTAAAAGCCTTTTTGTGGATACGCTTAAAGAAATTTTTGAGGGAAATAAAGCCCTGTTTAAAGGTTTGTTCATACATGATAAATGGGACTGGAACCAGGTTTATCCCGTCATTCTCATTGATTTTGCAACCGGTGTTCTCCAGAGCCGCGGGGATCTGGATCAGCGCATCCGCAAGATATTAAAGCTGAACCAGGAGAGACTAAGAGTCTCCTGTTCCGCCGATAACGATATTCCAGGGCTTCTCGAAGATCTGATTCTGAACTGTTATAAAAAATACGGTAAGCGGGTGGTTGTTCTTGTGGACGAATATGACAAACCCATCCTTGACAACATTGAAAATCCTGAAACAGCGGCTCAGATGCGCGAGGGGCTTAAAAATCTTTATTCTGTACTTAAAGGCCAGGATGCCCATCTTCAGTTCGTGTTTATGACAGGGGTGAGCAAGTTTTCCAAGGTGAGCCTGTTCAGCGGGGTAAATCAGCTCAGGGATATTACCCTCAGCAGCGGGTTCGCAACCATCTGCGGCTACACACATGATGATCTCAAATCCCATTTTGCAGAGCATCTTTATGGCGTAGATCTGGAAAAGGTGAGACAATGGTACAATGGATATCAGTGGAGGGGGGAAACGGTGTATAACCCTTTTGATATTCTGCTTTTTATAAGTGAGTCCTGCCTATACCGCAACTACTGGTTTGAAACCGGAAACCCAAGCTTTCTGGTGAAATTGTTTGAGAAAAACCGCTATTTTCTGCCCAGCCTGGAAGGTATGAAAGTCACCGAGGCAATTTTAGACTCCTTTGATATTGAAAAGATCGACCCCATAACCCTTTTGTTTCAGTCAGGCTATTTGACCATTGAAAAAGTCTTTACCCGCCGGGACCGGATGATGTTCCGCCTGAAGGTTCCCAATCAGGAAGTAAAAACTGCCCTGGGAGATGTATTTATCGATGGTTATACAGGCGGGAATCCCAGTGACAAGATCCATTTTCAGGATGATCTTTACACCTGCCTGGAAACAGGTGATGTTGAAGGCATGACCAAGGTGATCCAGCGCCTGTTTGCCTCTATTCCCTGGCGTAATTTTACAAAAAACAGCCTTGCCGATACAGAAGGATATTACGCGTCTGTGCTCTATGCCTTTTTCAGTTCACTTAATGCCGATATTATCCCTGAAGATATCACAAACCACGGACAGGTGGATATGACCGTCAAGCTTGGAGATCATATCTATGTGATGGAAATCAAGGTGGTGGATACGGATACGACCGATGGCCTTGATCATAATCCTGCATTAAAACAGATTCAGGAAAAGGGATATGCTGAAAAGTACAGGGGCAGGGCAGGGGTGATGGTGCATGAGGTTGGGCTGGTGTTCAGCCGAAAGCTGCGGAATCTCCTGATATGAACATAAGGAAGATAATAGGCGGCAATGAGCATATAAATATTTAAATATATCAATTATATATAAGAGTTTTGATACTTCTATGAAATATCTAATTACCGGAGCAACAGGATTTATCGGCCCATATTTGATTCAACGCCTCACTACGCTGGGGCATGAGTGCCGATGCCTTGCCAGGGACAATAAAAAAGCGATTGAACTTGAAGAGCGCTACGGCGTTAAAACGGTTCAGGGAGATTTGACTATTCCTGAATCCCTTTATGGTATAGCAGATGGAATGGATGTACTTTTTCATCTTGCCACCCTTGGACATATGAGTAATTTTACGGTAACAGAAGAGATGTTTGAAGCGGTAAATGTCCAGGGAACAGTAAATATTATGCAGGAAGCACTTAGGGCAGAGGTTGGAAGGGTTATTCATTGCAGTTCCGTGGCAGCCATGGGAATCTGTAGAGAAATACCGGCTACGGAAAAGACCCGATGCAGTCCCCACCATGCCTATGGAAGAAGCAAACTCAAGGCCGAAGAAAAGGTGCTTGAACTGGTTGCTAAGGCAGATCTTTCAGCAGCTATATTAAGATTTTCAATGGTTTACGGTCCAGGAGACTGGCGTGATATGCTGAAACTGACAAAATTTGCTAAAAAGGGAATTTTTCCCAAGATTGGTCAACGTAAAAAGCTCACCCCTCTTATTCATGTGAAAGATGCTGTGGAAGCACTTTTGCTTGCTTCGGAAAAGGCAATCCCGGGAGAAAAATACCTGATCAGCAATGGGGAATCTATCCCCTTTGATGAGTTAAGAAGATGGATTCTCAAGGGGCTTGATATACGGAGGTTTCCTTTTTATGTGCCTGAACAGCCTGCATTGCTGATGGCAGATATAATTGAAAAATTATTTGTAATGCTTGACAAATCACCGCCAGTGGCAAGAAAAAACATTGAATCAACCCTTGCTGATCGGGTTTTTTCCATTAAAAAGGCTCAAAGTGAGCTGGGGTTCCAGCCGTCAATCGATCCTGAAACAGGCATTATTGAGACTGTGCGCTGGTACAGGGAAAATGGATGGATTTGAGTTTTTAGATTTAAAAAAGGGCATGTTTTATTTATTGGATTACCTTGATTTTTAATAATGTCCATCCTTAAATCCTTTAACCATGGTTCAAAAGTTTTAGAAAAGTGTCAACTACTGTTGAGTTGATATGAAAGATGCCTAAAAAAGATGGGAAAAATCAAGGAGAGTATATGGGGAAGGAAAGAGAAGTATTCGGGGTGACCTATGACAGATATATGCTGCTTCAGTTGCATAAAGCCTTGACAGAAGAGTTGAATCTGAAAAAAATTGTTGAAATGCCGAGCCACGGAGCAAAGGCCGCCGGCTCATTATACTCCATTGGATTTGGAAAGGCAGGATGTGAGGTCACCCTTGTGAACCCTGAGATGGAGATGATGGCGGGATGGGATACGCTTGGGATGGGGGATAAGGTGCAGGCGGTTCAGGGAGTAGATTTTTACAATACCGATTTTTCTTCCAACCAGTTCGATCTGGCCTGGAACTTTGTCACCTGGACGGAACTTCATGATGCCCCCCGGTATCTGGAGGAGATGAAGCGGATTTCAAAAAAATATGTACTGCTGGTCACGTGCAATAATTTTCAACCAGGATATCCCTGGCATCGCTTTCTCCATGCCTGGTACGGGTTTCCATGGAATCATGGGGAGGTTAAATATAATCACATCACCACGGTCAGAAAGATGATGAAAGATTGCGGGATGCAGGTGGCTGAATACGGGACCATTGACACCCCGGGATGGCCCGACCCCAGCGGGCCTCGGGATGTACGGCTTCATCGGCGCTACGGAAGTGATGATCCAAGGCGGAAATCAACGCCGGATTGGGAAGTGCCCATTGTGGAATATGTGAAAAAAGGGAAATATCCGGATTGGATGAGGATGATTGGAAAGTGGGATATGCTTTTCAGGAAAGGGGTTTTAAAGCTGCCGATGAGTCATCTGTTTTATGTTTTAGGAGAAAAAATGTCATCTCATTGAGGGGAGATGTTATGAAAAATCTGCCATTATCAATCAATACCCTGGCCAAACTGCTTGATGGAGACTGTATCGTGGATATGACCATCAAACTGGGACTTCATATCTATGTGATGGAGATTAAGGTGGTGGATACGGATAAGGCTGATGAGCTGGATCAGAATCCTGCTTTGAAGCAGATTCAGGAAAAGGGATATGCTGAAAAGTACAGAGGGCGTGATGGGGTTGTGGTGCATGAGGTGGGGTTGGTTTTCAGCCGAACATTGCGGAATCTGCTGGTGTGGAGGTAAAATAGATTATCCACAAATTGAATTTTAGGACAAGTTCAAGCATCTTCAAACCCAAACCCCACCAAGTTCCGCTCTTTTTTTGAACAGAGCCATCAACCGATCGGCAAAAACATTTTCCAGCTCATGCTGAGTGTATCCGCAAATGGCGCCCATCCGGGGATCAAGGGAGATGTCTTTTAGATTGTTCAGATCGCTGAAAATACTTACCTTACTGAATTTACTGACCCCGGTGATAAAGCAAAATCGAATATAACGGTCACTGTCCTTGATGACGGAGTAAAAGTTTTTGAGACCGTCCTGCATCGTTTCTGCTCTGGCAGGATCTTCGATGTGATCCATAATGGGTTTGTCATACTCATCCACCAGGATCACCACATTCTTGCCGGTTTTTACTACGATTGAGGTGATCAGATTCTTAAACCGGCCATTGATGGTGATACCCGTCAATTCCACACCGGCATTGTGAGCGTTGGAAATAGAGAAAAAAATATTTACCGGAATCATAGAGCTGACGGACATATCGGCTTTTGTCCACATAATAGAGGTCATCCTTAATTATTTCCGAGAACGTCGAGATACCGATTGGTAATTTTTTCATTTATCTTCCTTATTATCCTGAAAGTCGTATAAAGCGCACACTTTAAACCAAGAATACAACTCTATTAGTAGTATTTAGCTGAAAAAACAAGATTTTAACCTTGTTTCTTTGACGTCTCTGTAATATATTTATATGCACACTTTAAAGAAGATTTGCCCGTGGCTAAACCAATAACAGGAAAAACTCACCTCGGTTAACGGCGTGAAAAGCGTCCGAATGGCGATATTTACGTCTATGAACGGATTACGGCCTACAATGAAAAAACTTCCACTTGGCATACAGAGCTTTGAAAAACTCAGAAAAGACCATAATATCTATATAGATAAAACCGGACACCTCTTTAAAATTGTTAATGAAGGAACATATTTTTTTCTATCCCGCCCGCGAAGATTCGGTAAGTCACTGCTCCTTGACACTATGAAATGTCTGTTTGAAGGCAAAAAAGAGCTTTTTGATGGTCTTTATATTTATGATAAATGGGACTGGGAGAAAAAATATCCGGTTATAAAGATAAGTTTTGGCAGCGGTATTGCCAGCAACAGAAAAAAACTTACTGAAATAATCTGTTTAAACCTGCAGGATAGTGAGAGATCAAATAATGTAGTGGCTTATAATAGGGATAATTACAGTAACTATTTTAAAACTTTGATAACAGCCTGCCATGAAAAACACAAAACTCCTGTAGTCATACTGGTCGATGAATATGACAAGCCTATTCTGGACAATATCACGAATGAAGCCTTGGCTCTTGAGATGAGGGACAGTTTAAGAGACCTCTACTCTGTAATAAAAGATTCAGACGAGTACATCAAATTCGCTTTTCTCACAGGTGTAAGTAAATTCAGCAAGATGAATCTGTTTAGCGGGTTAAACAATCTTACAGATATAACACTTGACAAGAGATACGCCACCATTTGTGGCTACACTCATGACAATATAAAGGAATCATTTAAAGAATATTTGCAGGATGTGGATATTGATGAGCTGAAAAGGTGGTATAACGGGTATAATTTTATTGGTGAATCTGTTTATAACCCTTATGATATCCTGCTCTTTTTCGATAAGGGCAGCCAATTCAAAAACTACTGGTTTGAAACAGGCACACCAACGTTTCTGATAGATATGATAAGAGAGAAAAGATACTATCTGCCTGATCTTGAAAGTATTGAAGTTTCTGAACAGACCCTGAACACATTTGATGTCGGTAATATCCCCATAGAGTCTTTGATGTTTCAAACCGGATATCTTACAATCAAAAATATAACAAGTATCTTTGCTAATACTGTTTATACTCTATCATACCCAAATTTTGAGGTTAAAAATGCCTTTAACGGATATCTTATAAGTTATTTGACAGAACATAAATTTAATTATACCGGTCAATTATACAGAAGTCTGCTTGAAGATGACTTTGTGGCATTCAGAGCACAGATAGAGAGACTTTTATCTGCCATACCATACAGTTCACATGGAAAGCTTTATAACTACGAAGGTTTTTATGTGAGTGTGATCTACTCTTTCCTGGCAAGCCTTGGACTGGATTTAACAGCAGAAGACATTACAAACAGAGGCAGAGCTGATTTAACCCTGAAATTTCCTGATAACAGTAAAATTTATATCTTTGAGTTCAAGGTGATAGAAGATGACATGGCAAACACAAAAAAGCCTCTGGAGCAGATAAAGGAAAAGGGATACTTTGAGAAATATCTTGGGGGTGTCAAGAAGATATTTCTTATCGGGATTGAGTTTTCAAAAGCACAGAGAAACATTGTGGGGTTTGAGTGGGAAGAGATAATAAAATAATATTGGAGTTGGAGGAGTTATGAAAAAACTTCCGCTTGGCATACAGAATTTTCCTGAAATCAGACAAAACAATTATGCATATATAGATAAAACCTCAATGGCATTTAAACTTGCAGATAGCGGTAAATACTATTTTCTCTCCCGTCCCCGCAGATTTGGCAAATCACTTTTTATTGACACGTTAAAATGCCTGTTTAAAGGCCAAAAGGAGCTTTTTAAGGGGTTATATATTTATGATAAATGGGATTGGAATATAAAATATCCTGTAATAAAGATAAGCTTTGGGGCTGGCATTGCTAAAGATAAAGAGAAACTTGCTCAATCAATATTTTTAAACCTGTTAGACAGCGAAAAAGACAATAAAGTTACAGCTTATGATAAAAGCAATTACAGTAATTATTTCAAAACATTAATAACAGCCTGCTACGATAAATATAAAACCCCTGTAGTCGTTCTGATTGACGAGTATGACAAACCAATCTTGGATAACATAACAGACGAGCCTAAAGCTATTGAGATGAGGAATAATTTAAGAGATTTATACTCTGTAATCAAAGATTCAGATCAATACATAAAATTTGCGTTTCTAACAGGTGTCAGCAAGTTCAGCAAGATGAATCTTTTCAGCGGTTTGAACAATCTCACTGATATAACTCTTGATAACAGATATGCAACAATCTGTGGATATACCCAAAAGGATGTCGAGTCTGTTTTTAATGACTACCTCCAGAATGTAGATATGAATGAGCTGAAGAGATGGTATAATGGATACAGTTTTATTGGTGAATCTGTATATAATCCCTATGATATTTTGCTCTTTTTTGATAAAGGCAACCAATTTAGAAGCTACTGGTTTGAGACAGGCACGCCAACCTTTTTAATAGATATGATAAGAGAGAAACAATATCATCTGTTAGATCTGGAAAGTATTGAAGTTTCAGAGCAGGTCCTGAGCACATTTGATATTGGAAATATCCCGATAGAATCATTAATGTTTCAGACTGGTTATCTTACAATCAAATCAATCAAACCGTCACGTATCCCCCACATAAGACGCTACTGTCTTGGCTTTCCCAATTTTGAGGTTAGACACGCATTTTTAAGTTACTTTCTGGATTATCTTGCTCAAAGCTACAGTGCACGGGGGATCAATCAGGACGAACTATATGCTTCACTTGAAGATCGAAAGATTGAACAGTTGGAGAGAGTTCTAAAAAGTCTGTTTTCAGCGATTCCATACAACGCATATATAAAAAACAACATAGGAGATTATGAAGGTTTTTACTTAAGCGTGGTATATGCCTATTTCTACTCTCTTGGGATAGATATTAATTTAGAAGAGGCATCAAGCAGGGGTAGAGCTGACATGGTTGTAAAATTTCCTGAAAATACAGTCTATATTTTAGAATTCAAGGTGATAGAAGATGACAGTGCAAACACCAGAAAGCCTCTGGAGCAGATAAAGGAAAAAGGATACTTTGAGAAATATCTCGGGATTGTTCAGAAGATATTTCTCATTGGGATTGAGTTCTCAAAAGCTCAGAGGAACATTGTGGGGTTTGAGTGGGAAGATATCCGTTAGCCTTCGTAATAAGGGGGGATGGATGATGATGGGCTTCAACACACAATCAGATTGACATTACCATTCAATGACTTATGCCTTTGAATGGGGAAGCTCTTTTAAATCTTCCCCTGAAAATTTATTAAACTAACTGGTCATAATACTCCAAACCCAGATGAGTGATAAGATCTTCACCCATCATGTGTCTGAGTGTATTTTTCAGTTTTGTTAGCTGTATGAATAGATCATGCTCTGGATATAGCCCTTCTGCAACCATCGGGCTTTTGAAATAGAACGACAACCACTCCTGAATACCTGACATATCAGTCCTCGCAGCCAGATCTAAAAACAGGGCAACATCAAGCACTATGGGAGCTGCAAGAATGCTGTCTCTACATAGAAAATCAACTTTTATCTGCATGGGATATCCAAGCCAGCCCACAATATCTATATTATCCCATCCCTCTTTTTCATCACCCCTTGGAGGATAATAGTTGATACGTACCTTATGATAAAAATCCTTGTATAACTCTGGATAGACTTCCGGCTGGAGAATATATTCCAAAGCACCAAGTTTGCTTACCTCTTTTGATTTAAATGACATGGGTTCATCAAGCACCTCTCCGTCCCTGTTTCCCAGAATATTGGTGGAGAACCATCCCTTCAATCCAAGCATGCGGGCTTTTAATCCAGGTGCAATAATGGTTTTCATCAGGGTCTGGCCAGTCTTGAAGTCCTTTCCACAAATCGGGACTTGATTCTTTTGAGCCAGCTCCTGAAGTGCCGGAATGTCAACCGTAAGATTAGGCGCTCCGTTTGCGTAAGGTATTTTTTCACATAATGACGCATAGGCATATATCATGCTTGGAGCAATTGCCCGATTATTTTCAATCAAACCTTTTTCAAAAGCCTCGAGAGAATCATGAACCGGATCTGACTCAATATATGTTTCCGTGCTGCCACACCAGACCATTACCATTCGATCAAGGTTGTTTTCGGTTTTGAATTGCTGAATATCCTTTCGCAACTGATCAGCCAGATCCATTTTGTTTTTGCCTGTTTTAACATAAGTTCCATTAAGGCGCCTCACATATTCAGGATCAAATACACCGGCCATGGGTTTTATATTCTCCAGCTCAGGGCGTATCTGATTGAGCAGTTCCTTTTGCAGGACACCTGCATGTATGGCTGCCTCATGCATATTGTCCTCAAATATATCCCAGCCGCCAAAAACCAGATCGTCAAGATCGGCAAGGGAGATAAATTCCTTTATTTTCGGGATACGCTTCTCGGTTCGCTTACCCAGTCTGATGGTTCCCATCTGGGTCAGAGAGCCTATGGGCTTGGCCAAACCGTTTCTGATGGCAAGTACACCGGCCACAAATGTGGTTGATACGGCACCCATGCCGGGAAGTAGGACACCTAATTTACCTGATGCTTGAGAGATATATTGCTCATTTTTCATTTCAGATTCCCTAATTTTAAAAAATAATGTATGATTAAATCATCTTGATATATAAAAAATCATGCTCGGATAGCAGCCTTTATATATACTCCCCACCGGCAGAGATTGAGCTTTTTAGGAGGAATCTTTTTCCAAGAATCAAGGCACAATAGCTCTTTTGAAAAGCTCAAGTTATGAGAGTGCACAGTATACAACAAAAGGAAAATTCTGTGAAATTATTAGATGTTAAAATAAAATGCAAAAGAGAATACGATTATATCATAACTTTATTTATTACAAATGAAATATCATTGTTGCTTACATGGATTCTTGTCAAAACTAAAATAACGCCTAATCAAATTTCGGTTTTATCTATAGTATGCGGCCTATTCAGTGGAATTTTTTATATGTCAGGTCATTTTTTTGTTGGATCTTGTTTTTTATTTACTCACCACATCTTTGATTGCACCGATGGCAATCTTGCAAGAGCAAAACAACTTTTCAGTCCTTTTGGAAGATGGCTTGATTTTTTTAGCGATAGAGTTTCGGAGATGTTTGTTTTTATAGGATTTTCTTATTTTTATTATAAAAGCGGTTCAGATCAAGTATGGATTATTTTGCCGTTGTTAGATTGTATTCTGCTATTGCTTTATTATTATGTTGTTGATATTGCACTGTCACTTGGTCTTTCAGAAAAAAGACAACAAGTAACAAATATTAAATTTAAAGGGGTATTTGTTAAATGGGGCATTTTAGAACCTGTACTATATGGTTTTATTCTATTAGCTCCATTGGGTTTGCTAAAATTGCAAATAATATTTGTTTTTTTTCTTACCTTAACAGGTCTTATATATCAGGTAGTTAAAAAATATCTACAACTTAGCAGGATTGTCTAAACAGAAAAGAAACTGTTCGATTTTAGTATTTTTTCGGCATGAGACAGCATTTCAGGCGTATCTACATCCTGCCAATAGCAATCTTTAATATCTAAAGCTTTCATTAATCCTTTATTTGCAAGTACCTGAATGCCTTCAGAAAGAGATACGTCTCCATTTTTTTTGTAAATATCACTTAAAGCATCCATAAGCCCCTGGCTACAAAGGAAAACACCAGTATCAATACAATTATAAGTTTTAATAGTTTTTCCGATATTCAGGATTAGGTCATTTTTAACAAAAACTTTGGTTGCATCATCAATATCAAATATTGTATCAATTTTATAATCGACACATAGAAGAGCCCCATCCTGAGGAGGGCTATATTTGCTTAACAACTTCATGATGTTGTCATCAAGAATATGATCTGCCATTGTTAATATAAAATGCTCATCTACATGATCCCTTGCAGACAGGACAGAGATACCATTTTTGAGAAAATAGTGTTCATTATAAACAAACTCCAATTGAAGTTGGCCATTATATCTATTTTTAACATGATCAATGACTGCCTCCGCCTGCCATCCCACAACAATGACAACCCTTTCACATAGAGCAACTTCATGGCTGTGAATTGTTCTAAGTAAAAGAGATATTTCGTCCACTGGGAACATTGGTTTTGTATTTTCTTGTGAATTCAAAGGACAAAGCCTTGTTCCAAGACCTGCTGCCAGGATTACCCCTATTTTTTTCAAAAATGTTTTTCTCCTCCGCTTAATAAAAACATTTGATGTGTTTTAATACTGTTTTCTAAAAAAATCATATCTTGATGAGTCATGAACACAGCCTAAGGTACATCTTGAAGAACATTTTTTTGAAATATAGAAATTTTTTTTCAAAATTTTTTTTGTAAGCTCTTCAACTTTACAACTCCAAAGAGATCGTTGTTGAGAACAATAATGTGCTTTAGATTTTTCATCAATATATAAGTAACGACTTCCTGCCCTGCATTTCCAATTTAATTGCTTGTTTAGTCCAACCCGAATGACGTCTCTGCTGTGAAATAATGGGATATTCAATTCTTTTTCCAATTGTTTTATTTCATCAAACCCAATATTATAAGGATTTAGAAAGTAACCGTTATGATCATGTAACCATTGAACAGTAGTTTCAAATCCAAGTTGACGTGCGAATCTTACAACTTCAAGGGTTTCATTAAAAGGGATTGACCCAAGAACAGAGTTGATATGAACTTTAAATTTTGCTTGTTCTGCAAGCAATTTTAATTTAGGGGCCAGAAAACAAAGCGTTTTCTCGGTCATTTTATTTTTTTTGACTCCATCGATACTTATTTGTAGTCTACTTAAATGAGCTTCATTTAATTTTTCTATTAAAGATTTTTTAATGGTAAAACCATTTGTTATTAAAGAGACTTTATTAATTTTTGTATTTGCAAAATCTATTATGTCTAATAAACCGGGATGTAGCGTTGGTTCGCCGCCTGTTAAGCATAATGCGTTTAAACCAAGTTTGGATAGAAAGCGTATATTTTTTTTGAGTTGTTCTATGGGAACAGGTTCAGACGTATTGTCATACTCATTGCAATATGAGCATTTAAGATTGCACCTGCGGATAATTACCATCTGTGCAAGAAATGGTGCGTAAGGATTGGTAATAAAATGAGATGCAATTAATTTTGTATAATATCTAATATTTTCAGGCGAAAAAATTGGGTATTTATATATAAACAGGGGCATAACCAACTCCTTACGGATAAGTCTATAAGCGTTGACTTTTCACTTAACATCTTATAATAAAAGTATTAATTATTATTTCTAATCAATTTAATCCCATAAGGATTGAAAAACTTTGATAAGAAGATAATATGAAAATCATAGATGATACGGGCACCTTACAGCCTTTTTAAAAAAGGACATACACTTTTCTTGTTTTAAAGGGCTTTCAGCCGATTTGAATGTCCTTTTAATTTGGAAAAAGGACATGGCTTTTTTTAAAGCAATATCAAATAGTTATAGCTCGGGCGACATAAGATACTGTAAGGAGTCCGTGATAATAATCAAAAAGAGGCATCTTTCATTTGTCAGTTTACACATTTTTTGAACCATGATTTTCCTGATTAAAGGATTTCCTTTGATTTTTAATCATGTTCATCATTTAATCATGGTTCAAAATTTTTAGAAAATTGTAAACTACTTTTGAGGGTATATGAAGGATGCCCAAAAATAAAAGCAAAACATACATGATGATCACACCGAGGTGTTGAATGATTTTTTTCCGTTGCCTGACTATGCTGGAAAAGCCATTGGAAAGTTTGGCAATGCAAAAATTGAGAGAGTATTATACATAAAAAATTATGGCCAAGAAAACATATGTAATTCATCATATAGTTGAGTATATTGTTTCACGACATTTTCAATATTAAACCGTTGCTCTACTGTACGAAAACCTGATATACCGATTGATTTAGACAAATTATCGTTTTCAATCAGCTCCAAAATATGCTTTGAGAGCCCTTCTTTATCCTCTCTACTGAAAAGCATCGCATTTTTTTTGTGAGTCAGAAACTCTAGGTTGCCTTTTGAATATGTCGTTATGGTTGGTACTGAAGTAGCCATAGCTTCAAGTAGTGCATTTGATAATCCCTCTGAAACAGATGCTAACACAAAAAGATCAGCCACCTGAAAAACTGAAGCCACAGATTCGGAAGAGCCTGATAAATAAACTGTATTGGATAATTCCAACTTATCTATATACATTTCAAGATGGTCTTTAAGTTCACCATCCCCCATAATTCTCAAATGAATAGGAACATTTGTTTTTTTGCATACAACTTTCCATGCATCCAAAAGAAAGCTAACTCTTTTTTTTTCACTCAGTCTTCCAACGTAAAGTACCACTTTTTGAGATAATTTATATCCCAGTTTTTTTTTTAATTCATCCTTTCTTAACCTTGTTGGTGGACAATATACATTCAAATCGACTCCGTTTGGAATCTTGATGGTTTTATTCAAGGGAATGTTGAGCAGATCGGTCAATTCGGATTCAATTTCATCTGTTAAACAAACAAATTTGTTAATATGTTTTAATAAAAGTCGATAAAAAGCGCCCATTTTATTTTTTAGTAGTCGATAAACATCTCCATACTCTCCAGCACTTCCAAGCTTGACGACTGATGGCTTATTAATAAATATTGCAGCAAGGGCACAAGTAATTCCGCTTTCGAGAAGCAAGGAGCCATGTATTACATCATAGGAGCCTCTGAACTTCCAGAGCATGTATAAACAAGGCAGACAAAAAAGTAGGTTTGGATATTTTTTTGCGATTCGATTATAAAGATTGGTTCTGAAGACAGGTATTGGAATTATCTTGATATTCAATTCTATATTATATTGATTTAAATGATTTCGTATACCTTCAATATTCCCATATCCCATGAGGGTTACCTTATATCCTAACTTTTTCAGGTAAAATATCATTCGAAGTGCGCTTAATTGGGCTCCTCCCGTGACATTGATATCCCGGATAATCATCATTATACGTGGCTTTTTCACTGTCTATATATTTTCCGTATGCCCAGAAACTCTTATCATTTGTTTTTGTGCCAAAATTCCGAATGACCCGCTAGTTCGAAGACGGTGCCTCACAACGGCATCCTTTCCTTTAAAAAATAAAAGCGTCCGATCAAATAAAATCTGAAGAAAAAATGCGAATGGATGTAACTTTTTACTAATAGAGTGAGATAGCACACTTTCGATGAAACCCCATCCAGACCATATATCGATCAACGTAAGAGCACTTGAATGACATAAAATATGTATCCCATTAGGCGTGCAATGAAAATATGAATTGTCGTGCCATTTCTCCCAAAAACTAACAGTGGCAAGCAACAAACCATCCTGTTTCAAAACTCTCCAGATTTCCTTATAAGCGACAAACGGATTATGCAGATGTTCCGTTACTGCGGTTGATATAACCAGATCAAAGGTGGATGATTTAAATGGTAATGTATGCCCATCTCCCACTATATCAGCTATATTACCATCGATATCTAAGGTGACGATATCTTCCATACCGCATGTAGCTAAATAATTCTTGGTGTCACCTGACCCGCAACCCAGATCTAATACCTTTGCACGGTTGTTGCTTGCTGATATTTGGTTGCTATAAAACTGTATTCCATGGTCAAGTCTCGTGCTGTATCTTTTCAATGTTTTAAAGGTAGTTTGATCATTACTCGAAATTTTGCTTGTTTCTATCATTTTTGAAAAATATTCAATATCGGGGCTTTTAAAATTCATAATCTCTTGTTATCCGTGCTGATTGTTATTTTTTTTGAAAAAATTGTGTTCAGTTTTGCAAATGCAATATTATGATCTCTGTCTTGGTAATTTAACTGTTTAGAAGGAGTATCACTTTGAATTCCGTCAATCAAACCTGCCATGGCATAAATAACCAGATTTGATTGCTTTTCTAACCAGTATTCGCATAACCGGTTGACACCTTCTTTTAATATCTCATGCCCACTGCCGTCACGATAATAAATATACTTTTCGCCAATAAATCTATATTTCCAAAAGGCATCTTTAGGCGTATAAACAGGATGATGTAAACCGGCTAATAGGTCGATATGCTTGCTTCTGAATCCATTTTTTCTTAAAAAGGCATTCATCTGTCTTTCACAGCCTTTCTCACCAGTCAGTGGATGAAATCCGATCGGCCGAACCGCATCAACTCGGTACATATGAATACCCCATAAACGCCCAAGGATAGGATCTTTCAACCGCAATACGGTTTCACCACATTTTTCGTCAAGGGCTGTATAATAATAGAGTCTTTCAAAGCAATTCGGATTCAGAATCATGTCTTCATCTACGGAAACATAAAATGGCGTATTTACACTTTCCAGACCCTTCTGTGATGCTTTTGAAAATGGCGTTATATTTTTAATAATTTTTATATCAATAGGCGGCAATGTCTGCATTCTAATGGATTGGATGCATTGATCAACAAACCGATTTTCCCCAACGGTTAGGACAACAGCGGTTATCTCATTCGACACTTTTTTTCTATCAATTGATTTTATATAATATCTATATTTGGCTTCGTCTTGTAAATGCTTAGTTCTCCAAAACAATTCCACAGAAATATCCAATAAACCTATCATATTTAAAAAGCTGCGTAGTAATAAATTTTTTCTTATTTCCATTGCTCGTTCACATAAACTTTTGTTGAAATTCAATTCCTAATATCTTTAAAATCGTTCTCGCTTTGAGCGGATAACATAGGAACGATTTCAAATAATTTCTTTTTGCCTGCCCTATCTTTTTTTTCTCTAAAAGATAACTTGCATAGCGATCATATTCCAATGACTTTGAACGGCTTTTAAAAATTACGTTACTTTTAAAAATACAGCATAGAATACCTAGAAGCGATTTGATCAATGCATAGCGCTCCATAAAGCAAATTGCAAATCGCTTTTTTGCGTCGTCGTAATGGCCGAGTTCCATAAGACAGCATGCCCAGCGAAAATATATTATTTTTTTTTTCTTATTTATAATTTTAGGATATTGCTTATTTAAGCTGCTTTGAATTGGCAAATAAATCTCATTTAATATATGCAACTGGCCATATATATTTTTAAGTTCACTGGAGATGTTTGTGGAGTGGATGCGATAAACAGAAACAATCCTGTCAAGATAGGCGATTTTATGACGTTGAGAAATTCGGAGCCAGAGTTCATAATCTTCACTGCCGAAAAATCGGCTTCTTTCATTAAACCGGAATTTTTCTATGCAGGCATGCCGGACGACAACCGTAAGATTGCAGATATGATTTGATTTGAAAAGCTCTTCAAAAACATTGCCGGAAGGTGGTTTTTTCTCATTGAAAACAGGATAGCGCCTTTTTTTTTCATCCAATATCCATGTATTTGAATGAACGAGGTCGACTCCTGGGTTTCTTTGCAGGTAGTCAATTTGCTGCTCAAGCTTGCCGGGTAACCAGTAATCATCTGCATCCAGAAAAGCTATGTATTCACCATTTGAAGTCAGCAGTCCATAATTCCTTGCACTAGCAGGACCACCGTTTATTTTTTTTATATATTTAATTTTATTTAAATATGGCAAAATTATTTTGTATGTATTGTCTGTAGAGCCATCATCAATAACAATTATTTCTGTATATGGATAAGTCTGAGACAGAGCACTCTCAATAGCTATAGATAGATAACGCGCAGAATTGTAAGTCGGAATAATAACAGAAACAAGATTGTTAGTATATTTATTCATTGTTTGACAGCTATAGGTAAAAGTTGTATAAATATTTAAAATAATTCAAAATACATTTTCTGTTTTTCTTGATATGAAATTCCTATATCTTGATTCTTCTATTCTTGATCGCTCTCTTTATCCGTTGAGGAATTGACCCTCTAATCAATTTTCTCCAGTTATCGAAGTAATACATAAGTTTTTCTTGTGGAAATTCTGGAAGATTTAGAACACTTTCCGTTCTTTCTCTAATTTTTTTAGAGACTTCCCCACTTTTTAATTTCAGTTTATCACACAACTTATCGAGTTTTGTTCCAGGATATGGATAGAAAATATTCAGCATGGTTTCTTCAGGTTGAATATATTTATTAATGTTTATAGTGTCCTCAAACTTCTCCGGTGTTTCGTGAGGCAATCCGATTAAATTATAAGACTTTGTTTTAATCCCAAGCTTCTTCAAATAGGCAAATGTTTTGATTATTTGTTGGTTTGAATATCTACGATTCAAAATTTTCTCACGAATAAATTCATTGCCGGATTCAATTCCTACATTTACCTTTATAAAATTTGCATCACGTAATCTTTCAATGAATGATAGAGGTGTAACACCAATACGGTAGTTACTTCCGAATTTCAGCTTAGTTGTTTTCAACATTGGAAGTAGATTATTCCAAAATTCTTGATCCTGACCAATTGTTTCATCTTCAATATACAGATACTTCATTTTTGGATAGCGTGATTGCAACATTTCAATTTCTCGCATTACGTTATTTACTGATCTAGATCGCACGTATTTTCCGGCAGCAATTTTTTTAAAGGCATGATTACAACAGTACGAGCAGTTGAAATAACACCCTCTTGTCGTTAAAACCGAGTGAGGGTATTCATCAAGCATCACATAACTACTGTAAATATCTCTATCTATAAATGGTAATAAGTCTAAATCTTGACAGAATGGCCTGATTTCGTTTTTTATTAAATTCTGATCCGTTTTGATATACAGGTTCTTTATATCACTATAGATTTGACCCTTTTCCAGCTTTTCAACTAACTCAAGCATTGGGAATTCACCTTCCCCAATGCAAATCGCATCGAAAACAGATGACGTGATCGCATCTTCCTGGGCCAACGTCGCGTGGGGGCCACCACATATTTGGAATATATCAGGATATGCTTTGCGGATATATTGAGATACGATTTCTGTGTACGTGAACTGAGTTGTGACGGATGTAAATGCAACAATGTCGGGATTAAAAGTCGATATTTTTTCGGCAATCAAATTTGTGTCATCAAGAGAGGTCAGTAAAAGCAAATCAGTTTGATGTCCTTTTTGTTTTAACAGTGCGGATATACTAGCTATACCTATCTGAACCGCAGGATTTTTCCCAAAATTTGCTGCCCGTACATTAATATTGGTATAAACAAAAAGTATTTTCATTTCATAATATGCGGATAAGTCTATAAGAGTTGACTTTTTGCTTAACATCTTAGAATAAAAGTATTAATTATTATCTCCTAAGGAACTCAATCCCATAAGAATTGAGAAATTTTGATAAGGAGATAATATGAAAATAATAGAGGATAATAATCAAAAAGAAAAGCAAAAAAAACATGATGATAACTCCGAGGTGTTGAATGATTTTTTCCGTTGCCTGACTATGCTGGAAAAGGCATTGGAACGTTTGGCAAGGCAAAATTGGTACGGAGAAAATCAGTATCCTGAGATTTATTTTGAAATTATGGCTGAGATTTGTTCTATGCGTGTCTGGGTTAAAGACCATAAAGTATATTCAGGTTTTGCGATTTTCAAAGAAATTTTGGTCATATTTATAACAGAAATTTCAAATCAAGTATGTATACTTATTGAAACGAGTCGTTCTTCATCGGGAAAAAAAACCAAGAAAACTTTTCTTCAGAAGCAGCAAGCAAAAATATATAGATCTGTTGATTTGATGCTTAAGCACTTATTGGATTATCCGGCCAAATTAGATAAGTTTGATAGTGAGATATCCAATGAGCTAGAAAAAGCTCTGATCAACTCATTTGAAAATGATTGTGTTAAAAAGCGTGAATGCCGCCGTGGTTGCCTGGTTTCTCAGAGAGGTGAGAAAAGCTATATTTTCCCTTGGAGCGACTGGGAACAATATAATGAACTTGTGAGTGATAAAAAGAAATTCAAGAATGAAGTTGTTAAAGAGCTTTCAAACAACAATAAGCATGCTACGGGCCATAAACTTGGATGTAAATGCCGTAAGAACTATATAATGCGTGGATTTCGCAAAGAGCCTCGTAAAATAGTCATGCCTGGAGGTAAAAAGCATGAATTCCCTATTCGAATGGTACAATGTACGGAGTGCGGGCAGAGATTTTCATTACTGCCGAGTTTTATTCCCAGGGAAAAGCACTTCTCAATCGATATTATAGGTCAGGTTCTTAGGGGAATAGTGCTTTTTGGTCAAAGCATCAGCGGTGCTTTTGAAGGTATTGGAATATGCGGGCGTAAACTCAAAAGCCGGCAGACTTTATATAATTGGATCAGATGGGCGGGAACTTTTCATCCTGCCATAGTTCTTGTAAGAGCCGGTGCTCAATGTTCCGGGTATTTTCAGGAGGACGAAGGTTTTGAAAAAGAACCAGGCCTTCGTACCTACACAGTGGTCATGGTTGATCCCCAGACTCAGGTAGTCTGGCATATGGATTATACGGATCATGTTGATGAAAAAACCCTGTGTACATCATTTGAGAATTTTTTAGAAAAGATAAATTTCAGTGTAAAGGGCATTGCAAAAGACAAGTGGCAAGCGTCAACTAAGGCTATCAAGTCGGTTTTTTATAGAGTATGGATTGGTTTATGTCACCTCCATTGCCTGAAAAATTTTGATAAAGCTCTCGTTATGTATCAGAAAGAGTCAAATTGCAGTGAAAAAGACAGAAAAGAACTTTACCGAAAGTTCAAAAAGGTCCTGGATACTGCCATGTATGCAGGCTCTCTTAGAGCAAAACTGAAATCGCTGGATGATAAGGCTTTTGAGCATCCCCTGTTAAAAAAACATGTTGATGAACTTAGAGACAATGCAGCCCACTATACCTCTCATAAGCGAAGAAGCGGAATCACAAAAACGACCTCAAAAGTAGACAATTTCCTGAAAATTATTAAACGCAAATTACGGCAGGTCACAAGCTTTAGAGATAAGGATTATGCAAAAATTTTATTTAATGCAACTGCCAATATCAGGAATTTTGTACCTTTTTTATCTGGCTCGAAAAATGCCCATCAAAGCCCTTTTATACTGGCTGGAGGTGACACATATGATCTTCCATGGATGCAGGTCATGAATGTACATAATGCGTTCCTATTTACATCTAATGCATTTTAATTATAGATAATCTATACGGGTCAACACTTATAGACTTATCCGATAATATGGATTGTTTGGTTTTATGTGCTTTAAAATTATGATTGCATTCCAATGCAAAATTAGTCAAAATGAATGAGGGTGTTTAACACTCCAAGAAGCGCATAATCACAAGCATTTTCCCGCCAAATTTCATTTCAATCCAGTTTTTTTCATATCGTCGTTGAGAACATTTTACTTCAAAATTCAAATTTAAAGCAAATTTTGGCATCCTTCATTCATCGGTTAACACTTTAAAAAAAAACAACATTTAAAAAAGAGATTTTTTTTAATTAATTTTGTTTTTCATCCGTTTTTTGGATAAAAAACCTCTCTATTTTGTTATAAGCAATTAAGAACAAAAAAAAAACAAAACAGAGGAGGTTTTATGTACCAAGTATTACCATCGAAATCTGAATCAGACAAGGATTATACATTTAATGGTCCACTTTTTATTCGCAGGCATGATTTATCTATGTTTGATAGAATGACGATAGCATTTACCGTACTTATGGCTCAAAAACATAAATTATGGGGTGTAGTAACAGCTTTATCGATATATATGGTATCCCGCACGTTCATTTATATTCTGGCAAAAACATTGCAGGAAACCGGTGAAATCTTTTTTGGAAATAATCATTTTGAACAAACCTTAAAAGATAGAAAACCCCCATTGTCCTACATGTTGTCGCTAAGAATGGAAGGCCGATGTAGTATTGGCGCAACATCTATCATTATGGAGCGGTTTGATGTCGAGCTTGCATCAACAGGGTCTATTAGTGAATATACAAAAAGGATTGGCACATTTTCACCTAATACAATCATAGAAGAAAATGATGAAATTCAAGCTCTTATCTTTCTTAGCGATGAAATTTTTTCAAAAAGCATTCCTGTTTTAGTAACTGTCGATCCTATTAGTTCTGCCATATTAAGAATAGAATTGTCTGATACACGAAAAGCTAAAGACTGGAAGAAACATTGGGAATGCATTGAGAAAAATGGTTATTATGCGCATTGTTTCCGATGAAGGCACAGGATTATGTGCCGGCCAAAAAGAGGCGTTAGCAAATGTTTTCAGACAACCAGATACTTATCATGCTATAGCTCACCGCCTCGGCACATGGGTCACCAGATTGGAAAGAAGTGCCTATGCAGCAATTGAAGCCGAAGACAGGATATTCAAAACCCTTGATTCCGCACGAATCGAGGCAGTCATAGACAAGAGAATAGAAAAATATGAAAACGCTCAAAAATTATCTGATCAAAGAATCGAATTATATGAATCTTTTGATTTCCTTTACAGTAATATTGTAGAAACGCTTCGGGTATTCAAATCTGATGGAACACCGCGTGAGCGTAAAGAAGCCGAAGAAGATATTAGAATTGCTCTTGATCTTATAGAATCTCTGGGACAGCCGGGAATAAATGCTGCAAGTAAAAAAATACGCCGTCCTTGCCGGATTTATTTAACTATTTAGATGTCGCAAAATCAGTTGTTGCAGACCTTAATGAGCTGCCTGTTGATAAAAATGCATTACAGGGTCTTTGTCTATCTTGGCAATGGAACAAATCTGCCATAAAATCAAAAAAAGCAGACCGGTCAAAGTACTGTCAAGAAAATGAAAAATTTTGCTCTGATTTTGCTACTGCTTATTTCAAGAGGAAATCGATGATGTCAAAGAACAGGTATTCAACAAGCTTGACCATATCGTTCAAAGTTCAGCCTTAGTGGAATGCGTCAACTCGATTATTCGGCCTTATTTCAACAGTTCAAAGAATAATATTTCCCAACCTCACTTGAATTTGATTATGTTTTATCACAATCATCGGCGTTATAAAGATGGTAAGAGAAAAGGAAAAACACCGATGGAAATATTAACGGGAAAAGATCAAAAAAAAGACTGGATAGAACTTTTGTTTGATGAGGTTGAAAAACAAGATCCAGCTTTTTTTGCCATCAAAAAATAGTTTGTATTCAATTTGAAAAATAAATTTTAGCTCATTATTTTTATACCTGAGCTATATTCAAAATTAGTGTTCCCTAAAAAAGTGTCAACTACTTTTGAGGAAATATGAAGGATGCCTGAAAGTCTTTAAAAAATAAGCCCTTATGAAGACTTTTATATAAACCGGCATGGCCGGAGCATATTTTTTACTGGCCACAACGAAGGTTGAAAATCTTTTAAAAACAAGTCTTTATGGAGACTTTCATATAAACCGGCATGGCCGGAGCATATTTTTACCCGGCCACAACGAAGATTGAAAGTCTTTAAAAAACAATTCTTTACGGAGACTTTCATATAAACCGGCATGGCCGGAGCATATTTTTTACCCGGCCACAACGAAGATTGAAAGTCTTTAAAAAACAATTCTTTACGGAGACTTTCATATAAACCGGCATGGCCGGAGCATATTTTTTACCCGGCCACAACGAAAATTGAAAGTCTTTAAAAAACAATCCCTTACGGAGACTTTCATATAAACCGGCATGGCCGGAGCATATTTTTACCCGGCCACAACGAAGATTGAAAGTCTTTAAAAAACAATCCTTTACGGAGACTTTCATATAAACACCCATGATGGCACAGTCATCACAACGATGAATGAAAGTCTTTTAAAAACAAGTGCTTATAGAGACTTTCATATAAATACTTTGATAATAAATATGGTTATTCAGCGCATTCATATATAGATGACCATCTAAGACTTTTGACGGAAATGCTTAGAGGAACAAAGCGCTATAATGATGTAAAGAAAATGAGAACAGCCGCTGAAAGAGTTAAACTTGAAGGGATTCCTATTGCCTTATAGCAGCTTTTTACTTCTTACATTGCTTATTGCGATGTCTTTTGCACCTCCTTTTTTCTGAATTCAACCATAAAATGGATTACTCATCTCCGAATTTCGTGGGCCAATTGACCTCTGGAGCATTTACAACGGTTGAATTAAACATCCTCATTTTTTTTACAATGCGTTTAGCCTGGGGATTAAAGCTTAAATCAGGATTACCTTTGTCGCCAAAATCAGGATTTTGATGAAGGTAATTAGCTGTTTGGCGTGCAATACGAATCCATTGATTTTGTTTAAAAAAATTGATTATATAATCATACTTTTTACGAGATTTCCATAATGTGCTAATTCGTCCCCAGTGCCGCAACCACAGCATATGATGGTTAAAGGTTGTTTTAGTAGAGCCGACCCATTTTCTCCAGAAGCTGCAATCCCTGAAAAGGGAAATATAGAATTCACGGACTAGTTGACGTAACCATATCTTCCCTGATAGCCGTTTTATTTCAGAAGATTTATAACGAACATAAAAATTATAAGGATCAAAACCGATAGTCTGTGCACCAAACCCCCATTGTAGTTTTGAAAGATATTCAACTGTGAGGCGTTCTACAGGGATATAATGACGCAGAGCTAATTCATCGGAATACCAAAGGCGCCAACCAGCCAAACGCAGGGCATAGCAGATTTCGACATCCTCTCCTGATAATATCTTATTTCCTGAACGGCCGGAAAGTATCTGCTGGAAACCATTTGTATTTAGTTCGTTCCAAGCCTTTTTTCTTATTGTAAGACCTGCACCCCAGAGCCAACCCTTACTCCAGGTTATATCCCCGCATTTAATAGACTGGCTTCCTACGACATATCCCGAGGAGTACTTTGAAAACCATGCTGGGGGATCGATTTCTGTTTCTGCTTTTGAACATCCTCCACATGCTCCGACTTCCGGGTGAGTAGTCATAATTTCGCTAACTAATTTTACCCAATTTGAACCTGCCCAGTTGTCATCGTCTAAAAAACTTACAATTTCATGTTTCGCCTCGTTAATACCACGTATACGTGCATGAATAAGTCCCTGGACAGGTTCTTTAACAATCCGAAAAGGAACGGATATATTATCGGGCCAGAGTGATTGAGCAATTTGTGCGGTATTGTCAGTTGATGCATTATCAACAATAATTACTTCCCATAAGATATTTTGTGGAACATCCTGGTTTACTAGATGTTCAAGCATTTTGGGTAATCTCCTGGCACTGTTGTAACAGCAGATTACAATACTGACGTTTAATCTGCTGCACGCTAAGCCATGGAGAGCATCTGTTACTGAAACTCTTTTTTTACATCCTGTATATTCCATTAAACAGTTTGCGATATAAGCGGCTTGTTTTTTACGGACCGAGTCAATGAAATGAACATGGTCACAATAGATATAATCGCCAATATTAAGGGTGAATGTGCATAAATCAATAACATCAATTCCATTTTCTGCCATAATTTTATCAGCAGTGTTATTGTACTCAATGCAGTCAGCCTTATAACGGTAAAATCCAACATTGGATCTATTGTGTATTGTTTCGTTAAATAGTGTAGTTCTAATCCAGACAAGTTTTAGTCCACAATTTTTTACAACCTTAATAATTTCTCTGAGATTTTTTTCATATTGATATATTGCTATTTGTTTTTCGCCAGAGTTGGGATTGGTTTTAATATCATGCAATCCACAGTTCAATAATAATAAATCGGCGTCAATAGTGCCATTCATAGCCTTTGCTTTTAAAAAGGAAAGTACCATAGATGAATCGCCACCGTTATCACCCTGTCGGAAATTTAAATTAAATAAAGCTTCTTCTTTAGTATCTTTTCTGGAAAACTCCGCAGCTCCTTTTAAAAAAGACTGTAAATAAGGAGTGTAATGAATAGATATACTGTCTCCGATAGCATAAATTTTCATATCATTGGTGTATGGGCATCAATATAAAGGGTTCTTATTTTACGTTCCTGAGAGTCACGTTTTCTATCCCAGGATCGACGATGAATGTCAATAAAACCAAATTGGATAAGCACTTCTTTTAAGGTTTGAAAGTCCCAGGCATATTTATGTTCATTACCCTGTCGGAAAAGATAATTTATTTGATGCATTGGAGTAGTACACCATGTTGGATGGAAACGTCTGCGAGCATCCAGGAATAATTTTTCATCACCATGAACATATGCAATTAATGATGGTTCGGCATCAGGAACACCAACGCTGAACAGGCCGCCTGGCTTAATAACTCTCATACATTCTTTAAGGGATAATTGAACTTCGCTAGGATAAGAAAGATGTTCAAAAAAGTGTTCACTTTCGATAACTGAGACGGAGTTGTCTTGAAAAGGTAATGGTTCCCGCAGGTCCAAATGTAGATCCGCATTTTTTGCAAACATATCAATATTTACGAAGCCATCTTTATATTTTTTTCCACAGCCCAGATGTAGGTGGATATCTGTATGATATTTATAAGAAATAGCTAAATATCGATTATAGTTATGGATACAACATATCTTAAATTCTTTTAGAAGTTGTTTGATTGAATTGCGGAACCCTGTTGTTGTAAAATATTTTATGATTTTGGAAGATATAACCATCTGTTTATTTACTGAAATATCCTGTTTTTAATGATTGGTGATATTTTTTGGTTTCAGCAGCGTAATGCCGTCAGTATCTTTTAACCATGTATTAAAAAAGTTTGCATTTTTTCCATAAGAGTTATCAAGGATTGTAACTTCCTTATCCAGTAATATGGATAGTATCCCCACATGCAAACGTGTTGTAAAGATGTTACGATATTGACTTACAAAATTTATACCATCATGAATGAGTTGTTTTCGACAGCAGTTATGAAAGTACCAATCGGATGATTTAATAATGAATTTCGATAGTATTTGTAATCCATTAAAATGTACTAATCGATTTCCATATCTACATAGCTTTTTATACCGAAGCCAGTATGGCGGATTGATTTCCATAGTCGGCCAGTCATGTACATCTATACCGCCCTGTATATTCTTTGGTGAAAAAGATAAATTTGATAATAATTCTTTGTCATTTCTTTTCAGGAATAACGTTCCTTTACACTCATTGTGGGTATGCTGTTCAATCATTGAGGTTTCAATATAAAATGCCATATCAGGCACAAGGATTATGTTGTTATTAAAATGTCTTTTGAGTATGTTGTATGTGACAGAATCTCGGGCACATATTGTAAGATTGGGGTGGGATGACAGTTCTTTTGCGTCCTGCTTAAGTAAATCAGTATTTTCATACCATAAAGTTACAGGTGTTATTATGATCGGATTGTTTTTATATTGACGAATGATATCTATTCTGTCTTCGTGTATAAAGCGCCATAGATCACCAAAATTTCCACCGCCCTGAAGGAGTATGAGTGTATCTTCTTTTATTTTGTTTCGGGCTCTGTAATTGTAGCCTCTATTTAAACATTTATACCCTAGATTTTTTAAAAAATGTCTTTCACCTTCCCATATCAAAATGTCACCTATATTTAGATAATATGGTAATCCCAATAAAACATAATCTCTATTAATAATATTGCCCAGTCGGGATGTAATTAATTGACTTAATTGTGAAATTTTCTTTTTGCGTGAGAGCATGTACTATTTTTCTTTATTTGGATGCCTTAAAGGAAATTTGTGCTTTAGGATGTGTCGAGATGATTTGGCAAAGTCTTGAATTTTAAATAAATTTTTTTTTATTCGATTTAATTCATCATTTTCATCCTTCAATTTTTTTTGGAGAAAACTTTTCATAACTGGTGTCAACCATTCAGATCCATCATTACAAAATCGATTTCGCATTTCTGCAAATGGGGGTGTTATAATCGAAGGGATAACTCCAAGTGTCATAAAGGCATGAGCATTATAACAGTGCGGCTGCCTGCAGTGATGGCCGATCGGAGAAAATTTTATAGGCCTTTCAGTATCGTTATAAATGTTTTGCAGTAACTTACCACCATAACATTGCTTCAAATCACCTGTTACTAAATTGAGTACACAGGACCAAAGACCGGCATAACAATATTCATGAATTTTTCTGTTGAATACTTGCATTTTGAATTTAAATAAATCGGAGTCGAAAGTATTCCAGATGTTTTCATATTCTGTTCTTGAATATTTAGTTAGTATAGGCAGAGACGCTCTTTTTTCATCTCGTGCTACTGTAATATGGCATTTGGCTTCCAGTTCATTTACAGATAATGAAATTATTTCATCGATGTGCGGTATGGCTTCATCGCATGGCGTTAATTCTAAAGAAATTGAACAGCCCACTTTTCTTACTTTGCGAATATTTTCAAAAAAAATATTTAACCAAGTTTTGCGCTTAAGTTCCAGATAGTGAAAAGAAAATTTAAATAGTAATCTATTTAGATACTCTACCGGAAATTCTGTAAGTTGATTAAATCTTTTACTTACTGTCCCGTTTGTAACAATCATGACATAGTGACCATTTTTTAAAATATTGTAGACTATATCAATGATCTCGGGCGGGAGTAATGTCTCACCCTCTCCACAAATATTTATGAGGCTAATACCTCCAAGCCGTTTAACTGATAAGGCCTGGCCAATATGGTCTGCATTATAGTGAAATTCCGGTAACTTTTGCCCCCAACTTTTAGTGTGAGTGATATAACAGTATTTACATCTTAAGTTGCAGGTTCTAAATGGGATGATACAGTCGATAAAGCGTTTCATAGTATTTGCTTTGTAAGTAGTTTGGTGTAATACATATTTTTATTGTCTGCAAAAATATTTAAAGTGGTTCAAGGGAGATATTTGTTTTTCGTACAATTTTTGCCCAGTGTACGATATTGGAAGTTACTCTGAAATTGCCGAATCCTTGAATTCTTATTAATCTAATATGAGTATCTCCATCTTCAATGCTAATAACTAATGAGTATTTTCCCGCATTTAAATCTATGGTTCCTAACTGTATTCTCCCTCGGTAATAACTACATATTTCCGAGCGGCTAAGAATTTTATATTCTGATGGTATAAAAAATACTACGGGGTTAAAGGATTGGTCCATGACTTGTACTGTTAAACGAGCTTTTTGACATTCCTTGAATAATATTTTCGCATCAAACGTGACGTTCATCTCCTCACCCTGACGTACTAGTGCCTCTTCTTTGCATCCCCATGACTTTTCTTTAGTATGCAACTGAATATTGTCTATCTCTGCTCCACCTGATCCTGTCACCGATGTTTCCGCTGGAAATTGTAAGAAATAGAGTCCAATCCCTTCAGCGATTGAGGATGTTTCACATTTTAATGTTCCTTTTTCCATCAGTAATATACGAGTGCAGAACTGACTTATATATTGCATTGAGTGTGATACAAAAACAACAGCAGTATTGGGCATAATTTGACGAATTGAATTCAAACATTTAATAACAAAACCAATATCTCCTACAGCTAATACTTCATCTAGTAACAAGATATCTGGATTTAAAGACGAAGCAATGGCAAATCCCAATCTTACCTGCATACCCGAGCTATAGCTCTGTACCGGTGCATCAATGAATTTATCTAATTCTGCAAACTCCACTATATCATTAAGTTTAGCGTCTATTTCTTTTTTCTTAAAACCAAGAACTGATGCATTTACATAAATATTTTCTCGTCCTGTAAGTATAGGATTAAAACCTGCACCTAAAGCTATGAGAGCGCCAACTCTTCCCCTCATTTCGATTCTACCTTTATCCGGTTTTATAAGACCATTTAGCATTTTTAGCAGAGTTGTTTTACCCGCACCGTTGCGCCCGATCAATCCAAGGCATTCTCCCCGTTTTAGTTCAAAGCTTACATCATTTACTGCCCAGAATTCCTCTTTACGCAGGTCTTCATTTCCTCCATGTGACCTGCCAATGAGCTCTTTTCCCAAATCTTTCATTCCATACCATAAGGATTTCTTCAGGCTTCGGCAGAATTTTTTTGAGACGTTTTCTACTTTAATAAGAGTTTCGCTCATTTTAATTATGCGCTCATTCGTTCTATTAATATTGGCATGGCTACCCTGTAGATAATCCAGACCATCAATAACAGGAGAAGTACTGCTCCATTTACAAGGATGTAATATCCTAAATATTCCGGAGAAATATCAGCCAACCAGCTTCGTGCTGAGATAATCAGAGGTGTTAGAGGATTTAGCCTGTAGATGATAGCAGCTAAACCACTCTGTGGCATGGGGAAGACGACCGGTGTAAAGTACATCAGAAACTGCATTAAAAGGGGTAGAGATTTTCCTATATCCGTATAGAGCATTCCAACCGGAGTAAGAAGCAGGCCCAGTGAAGTGCCTGCAAGTATCAGTGATATAATTCCAAATGGAAACCACACCAGAGACAAACCGGGGTAGATGCCGTATATCGGGAGCACAACCATAAGAAGGACAATTTTTATCATTCCATTAAATATTGTCTGGTATATGCCCGAAACAACAAGGGCCTCCCGTGGAAAATTAATCTTGGCCAACATTTGTTTGGCGTTTATGGTTTTTTGAAGCGGGGCATTTACGGCATCCATGAATATTGCCCATAACATTGTTCCTGAAAACACATAGACAGGGTAGGGAAGGTTTGTCTCACTGAGCCTGACTATTCCGGAACTATTTAAGAATATCCATATAAGAGTATGTGAAAGAGGTAATATAAATGCCCAGAGGAGTCCCAGAGCCGTCTGGCGATATTGTGCGCTGATATCCCTTACCGTAAGTCTCCATGCAAGTTCTCGGCCCGCGAACAGGTCCATTAACATTTCGCGGAACAATTGAAGCGGGTGTTGTAATGAAGATTCCGGAGAATAGACGGTTAGTTTTTTTTCTGATTCTTTACTCATATTCACTATAGTTGAGCTGCCAAAATAAACATTGAGGGTGTTTAATACTTCAAGAAGCGCATAATTACAAGCGTTTTCAACGCACAAAATTTCCTTTCAATCCAATTTTTTCCATATCGCAGTTGAGGCAGTTACTTCAAAATTCAAATTTTTCATTTTATCATTACCTCATGCCCCATAGCCTGCTATATCTTAATTTCACGGGAAATCTATATCATTAAGAAAATACGAGCAAGGCTTTACAATTTATCCAGGGCCTCAGGAAATGTCATAAACGCCCGCACCATGACAGGATCAAAGAATTTTTATTATATCCGCTTCATAAACAGTTTAAATTAAGGGGGAAATAATAATGAGACACCTCAAAAATTTTTGCATTAATACTGTCAGCAGAAAACTCAATGAGATCAATGTTAAAATCAATATTAATCACAGCATCCCTTTACCCTGCATTGTACTTCTTTCAAACTATCGATTCAAAAAACGTTATGTAAAAATTTCCTGGTGTCCAGCTACAATTGAAAAGCCTTGTATGGCAGGCATTTTAACAGATTCAAGAAAAAGTGAATGATGAACCTATCCCAAAAATGTTATTGAATACAAAATATGGGAAAATGAAGACAGAAATACACAACTGGTGATGTGCTTCTATATTTTTGGGATAGGTTCATTACCCGTTGTACCAGGTACGCACTTCATCCAGATCCAAGCTTTCAAGATAATCGACAAAGACCGTTTCCATTTCCTGCTGGGTGTAACCACATAGCGCCGAGTAACGGGCGTCAAGGGTTATATCATTGAGATTATTAAAGCCACTGAACAAGGATACCTTACTGAACTTGGAGACGCCGGTAATAAATATCAGGCGCAGATAAGGGTCACTGTCCTTGAGCACTTAATAATAATTTTTCAGCTCTTCCCGGATTTCCATGGCCAGCTCGGGCTTGTGAATGCTGTCTAAAATCGGTTTATCATATTCATCAATCAAAACGACAACGGAAGTGGCGTATTTGCCGTGAATCAATTCCAGCAGCTCAAAAAATTGTCCTTTCAAACTTAAAGACGAAAGGTTTTCAATTCCATGATAACGGCATTTACGCGCCAAAATTTCTGTAAATGTTTCTTTTAATTCCTGTACACTGCGCATTACACCGGACCCAAAGCTGATATGCACCACGGGGTGGGTCTCTTCCCAATCCCAGTTGTCGTACAGATAGAGGCCCTGAAAAAGCGCACGCTTGCCCTCAAATGCGGATTTAAGCGTACTCAAAAACAAGCTTTTGCCAAACCGACGCGGGCGGGACAGAAAATAATATTTGTTTTGAGCCACGATTTCAGCAACAAACCGGGTCTTGTCCACATAAGCATAGCCCTCTTCGATCAGATTCTCAAACGTCTGAATTCCGATGGGTAATTTCTTCATGCTTTTTTCCTTCCTGATACGATTTTTCACTATAGGCACAGAGATTAAAGTCTGGGTGAGGGCCTAAGTCTGCGACACAGCCATTTGTTCTGATATGGTTGATTTTCACATGACGTGCCTTTGAGCTGAACACCTAATTCTCTTTCAATATTTCTGCTTATCCGATTATGATTTAGGCTCCCCCGGTCATGGCAAATATCTCACCATGGAAATATTCATACCTGATTTCCGTATTCTTTTGAAATTCAAGATATTCTTCTGGTGTCATTGGGGTATTTTTTTTGTGGTTGAGGGTTCATGGTCAATCTCTCACCATCATTTTCTTATTGCGGTCCATAGCCTTAATCTGCTCTAAGCGGAGTACGGTCTGTTCCCCTGCTTCCGGCTAAATACCAGCCCCACTTCACGGGCGGGAAATTGGGGTTACAGCAACATACCCCCAATAAATAGAGACACTTGATATTTCATACATTGGTGCTATCATAAATACATATAAACACCCATGATGGCACAGTCATCACAACGATGAATGAAAGTCTTTTAAAAATAAGTACTTATGTAGACTTTCATATAAACCGGCATGGCCGGAGCATATTTTTTACCCGGCCACAACGAAGATTGAAAGTCTTTAAAAAACAATCCTTTACGGAGACTTTCATATAAACCGGCATGGCCGGAGCATATTTTTACCCGGCCACAACGAAGATTGAAAGTCTTTAAAAAACAATTTTTTACGGAGACTTTCATATAAACCGGCATGGCCGGAGCATATTTTTTACCCGGCCACAACGAAAATTGAAAGTCTTTAAAAAACAATCCCTTACGGAGACTTTCATATAAACACTCATGATGGCACAGTCATCACAACGATCAATGAAAGTCTTTTAAAAACAAGTGCTTATAGAGACTTTCATATAAAACTGCCATGGGCAGACCAGGATTTTGATTCGGTTCTGCCCACAACGAACCATGAAAGTCATCCGCCGTTTACGGAGACTTTCATATAAACCGGCATGGCCGGAGCATATTTTTACCCGGCCACAACGAAGATTGAAAGTCTTTAAAAAACAATTTTTTACGGAGACTTTCATATAAACCGGCATGGCCGGAGCATATTTTTACCCGGCCACAACGAAGATTGAAAGTCTTTAAAAAACAATCCTTTACAGAGACTTTCATATAAACCGGCATGGGCGGAGCATATTTTTACCCGGCCACAACGAAGATTGAAAGTCTTTAAAAAACAATCCTTTACAGAGACTTTCATATAAACCGGCATGGCCGGAGCATATTTTTACCCGGCCACAACGAAGATTGAAAGTCTTTAAAAAACAATTCTTTACGGAGACTTTCATATAAACCCCCATGGGCTGTCACCCACAACGAACAATGAAAGCTGTAATCAGTCGGTGACTTTCAACAGCTTTCAAATAAACACCCATGAGTTGCCACTCACAACGAACCATGAATGTAGGGGCAATTCCTTGTGATTGCCCTTCGCACAAGGGTAGCCACAAGGGCAGCCCCTACACATTCATATAAATCTGTAATACTCCAAGAAGCGCATGGAATCCCATATCCACATCCGATCCCAAAGTCATGCCGTCTCAAAGGAGAACCCCACTAAATTTCGCTCTTTCCTGGAAAAATCCATCCCCACCAATGTCACATCATCCCCGTTTTGAATATATTGATCGTGATATCCCTTCTCCCGGATCTGGGTGATGGCTTTTTGTTCATCCCCAACAATCTCAACCACCTTGAACTCGATGACGTAAACAATATCCTTTGTCTTCAGGATCAGATCGGCCCGTCCGTGGCTGCTGCTCTCTTCGGGCTTCAGATCGAACCCCAAAGAGGCCAGAAAGGCGTAAACCACAGAGGCGTAATATCCTTCGTATCGATCCAGATTTCCGGCAGTATACCACTCGAAGAGGATCGATGAAAAAAGCGTTTTAAAGCTGTCCCGCATTTTATCCATATCACGGGATTCAAGCGCCATATACACGGTGTTCTGAAAACCGGCAAGTGTGGGAATGGGCGGCGTCGTATATCCCATCAGAAGCGCGTCCGTGAAGCTCAGCTTCACTTCTTGATTGGGAAACGCAAGGCAAAACACCCGCCTGGGACCCACCTGCCGCATCGATACAATGGTCAAATAGCCACTTTGGAAGAGAACTGTTTCAGCCGTAAACTGATCGATGGAAAAGGATGAGATGACTGATTCATTCACCTCCAGGCCTTCGAGTTGGGGAAGATAAAACCGATTCTGCTGCAACAATTTGACCAAAAACGTCGGGGTTGCACTCTCGAACCAGTAGTTGCCCTAGGTCCCTTTTTTCAAAAACAGTAGCACGTCAAAGGGATTGTAAACACGGTCTTCACCAAGAAAAAGATAGCCGTTGTACCACTTTCGCAAGGTTTCGATCTCGATATTCCCGAGTCTATCTTCAAAGGTAGTTGTCAGCTCCGATTCCGTATAACCGCACAATGCTCCCATTTCAGGCAAGAGGCTGATATCTTCAAGATTGTTCAGGTCGCTGAATATACTCACCTTGCTGAATTTGCTCACCCCGGTGATGAAGCAGAAGCGGATATAACGATCACTATCCTTGATGACGGAGTAGAAGTTTTTAAGACCATTGCGCATGGTTTCGGCCCGGGCAGGATCTTCAATGTGATCCAGGATAGGCTTATCGTACTCATCGACAAGGATGACAACTCTTTTTCCGGTTTTCTTCCAAATCCCTTTGATCAATTCGACAAAAGCATCGGCAACTAAACCCTTATGACATACCACACCATGGTATGACGCCTGTTCGCAAAGAAATTGTTGAATGCGCTGATCCAGCTCATTTCTGTCCATTAATAATCCCCTGCCAAAGCTGATGGAGATCACCGGATATGCGTCCTGCCAATCCCAATTATTTTCAAGATAAAGTCCCTTGAAAAGATCCCTTCTTCCTTCGAAAGCGCACTTCAACGTATCCACAAACAGGCTTTTTCCGAAACGCCGGGGACGGGACATAAAATAGTAAGTGGATTGTTCAACCAACCTTTCAATAAAATATGTCTTATCGACATAATAACAATCATCAGTCCTGATTTTCTCAAAGGTTGAGATGCCGATGGGGAGTTTTTTCATTGTCTCTTCCCTTTTTTTATGGAAAATTCAGTTTAATGTGCGGCTTCAAATGCAAACCCAACTATATTTCGCTTTTTTTTGGAAAAATCCATGCCCACCAATATCACGTCCGCCCCGCCCTGAACATATTGATCATGATAGCCTTTTTCCCGGATCTGATGAATGGCCTTCTTGCCGTCCCCCACAATTTCCACCACCTTGAACTCAATGATGTAAACATAATTGTTCGTTTTCAAAATAAGATCGGCCCGGCCGTGGCTGGAGCTCGGTTCAGGGCGAAGATCAAACCCCAGGGAAGCAAGAAACGAATAAACAACGGAAGCATAATACCCTTCATATTGATCCAGGCTGCCGGCTGTGTACCATTCATGGGGAATGGATGAAAAAAGAGATTTGAAAAGGTTTTCGATGAGTAGCATATCCTTGGATTTCAGGGCTTTTGACATCTTGAGACGCAGACTGCTGGTTCTGGAAGATTCTGCGGTAAAATAGTTGAGCAGATGCATATTGAGACTGACTTTCACTTCCTGATTGGGGTAGTCCAATGTCAAAATGCGCTGTCCTGGTGCCATTGTCTCCACAGATTGGATGGTCAGATAACCCGATTGAAATAAAATGGCCTCTGGAAGAAGGCTGGAAAGATCAAAACCAGAAAGCAGGCCCTGATCGATCTCAATGTGGGAGAGATCCGGGATGTACACTTTTTTCTGATAGAGCAGCTTAATCAGAAAGGTTGGTGTAGCGCTCTCGAACCAGTAATTGCCATATTGCTTTTTTTTCAGGAACAGCAACACATCAAATGGGTTGTAAACCCTCTTTTCACCTAAAAAATTATAGCCGTTGTACCATTCACGCATGGTATTTATATCGACACAGTCAAGGCGCTCTTCAAAGGTCTTTGTCAGCTCCGATTCCGTATATCCGCACAGCGCCCCCATTTCAGGCAAGAGGCTGATGTCCTCAAGATTGTTAAGATCGCTGAAAATACTCACCTTACTGAATTTACTCACCCCTGTGATAAAGCAAAACCGGATATAACGATCGCTCTCCTTAATTACGGAGTAGAAGTTCTTGAGGCCATCCCGCAGGGTTTCGGCCTGAGAAGGATTTTCGATGTGATCCAGGATGGGTTTGTCGTACTCATCCACCAGGATCACCACCTTTTTACCGGTTTTCTGCCATACCGCTTCAATCAATTCGGTAAAACGATCGGCAACCAACGCATCATGACAAGTGACGTCATGATATGCGGCCTGCTCGGAAAGAAATCTGTGGATACGCTGATCAAGCTCATCCCTATCCTTAACAAGCCCTCGGCCGAAACTGATAGAGATAACAGGATGGATAACTTTCCATTCCCAATGATTTTCAAGATAGAGTCCCTTGAAAAGATCCCTTCTTCCTTCGAAAACGCACTTTAACGTATCCACAAAAAGACTTTTGCCGAATCGGCGGGGACGAGAAAGAAAATAGTAACTGGATTGTTCAAACAACCGTTTAATAAAGGGGGTTTTATCGACATAGCAATAATCCCCTGTACGGATTGTCTCAAATGTCGAAATACCGATGGGTAGTCTTTTCATTTAATTCATTCCCTGGGGCAGCCGCCATAAAGTGGGATGCCCTTTAAAATAAGGGCTTGCAGCAATCCTTCAAATTCGTGATAACCAGCATTTTATTTTTTCCAGATCAACAGGCAAGGCCTGTCCAGCAGAAGACTTTTAAATTCAGTGAATTCATCCGGTTCCAGTACTAAGTGACGAATTTTTCTGTGGATATATCGTTCTGTTTTTTTGCTCAGGTCATTAAGGTGATAGTTGTCAATTTTACCCACAAGCACAAGATCAATTATGCCGCTGTCTTTTCCATCAGCATAATCATCAATGATATATGCCGCATCAATATCTCCTAACCTTGTCACAATACCATCAATCACCTGGTCGATGCCGATGGTTTTGCTTACCATGGATTTCAGTTCTGAAAAAAGGGGATGGCGTTGGTTGGCAGCATATTCTATGGTCCTGCCGTTTTTCCTGGAAACCAGAAGGCCTGTCTTTGTGAGCTGGTTGAGTTCTTCCCGGACCGAGTTTGTTGAGATGTTGAATTCCTTGGCAAGCTCTCTCATGTAAGATCTTGCAGTCGGGTTTAGGAAAAATCGGATTAACAGCTTTATCCTGGTTTTTGATGCGATGAGTCCTGAGAGGAGATTGTTATCCATGGGGGGGGGAGATTCCATTTAAAATATGAGCATTCTTCATTTGCCGCTTTATAATTTCCTTGGAAAAATTTTGTTTTTTCGGGGTTCTCACGCAGAAAAGAGTAAACTGCTTTTGAAGAAATGTAAAGGATGGCTAAATATAGCTGAATTGACGGATACCTAAAGAATAAGTGTGCTTGTAAACATAGCTCCGCCTTGTAGATTACATGATTTTTAAAAATATTAGATGTGGTTCAATATCGAAAAAATCACCTGGTATGAAAAACTTTAGGTCAATCATTGCACTTAATGATATAGAGCAATATATCTACTCATAAATGTTTTTTTATGGATTGTCAAGTCTAAAAATATGCACTGAGGGAGGATTGAGAAGTACCCAGAATAGCTTTGAAGGGCTCACGCATCAAAGAGTTTGATTTGTTTTTAGGCATCCTTCATATTTCCTCAAAAGTAGTTGACACTTTTTTTGAAGTGATTCCCCAAAAAATGGGAAGATTGATTCAGAAAGTGTCAACCGAGGAATGAAACATGCCTGTTTTTATTATTATTCCTGCTGTTTTATAGTATCCTGGAGCCTGAAATCCCCTGTCCTCTCAAACCGCATCTGACATATCTGCTCAGAGATAAGGCCCATCATAAAGACCACTACACTGGTGACCAGGAGCAAAGCGCTCATGTTTGTGAATCGCCCGCTTTGAATATAGGTAACAAAATAATGACAAATACCCATTAAAAACAGTGAACCGCTGACAGGCAGAAAAATTCTCAAGGGAGAAAAGAGGGTGCATATTTTAATGATGATCATAAAAAAGCGCACACCATCCTTGAATAGATTTATACCACTTTTGCCTTTTCGTCGCTTTTTGATTGATATGGGAACATACTTAACGCTTCTTCCGCTCCTTAAAACCGACAGGGTCAAGGTGGTTGGATAAGAGTAGGTATTGGGAAAGAGGTATAAAAATTTTTTTGCCATGCCTGCGTTGACGGCCCTGAAACCGGATGTCAGATCCTTGACCTTGAATTTAGTCACATAGGAGGCAAATTTATTATAAAATAAATTTCCCAGGTGCCTGCCAAGAGAGGCCTGTCCCGAAAATTTTCGCTCTCCCACGACCATATCATAGGTTTCAATTTCCGATAGCAGTTTTCCTATATCTTCGGCACTGTGCTGTCCATCACCATCCATGGTCACAAAAAAATCGCCTGATGCCACTCTCATACCGGTTTTAACGGATGCGCCATTGCCGATATTATAAGGATGGGAAATGACTTTTGCGCCTGCTTTTTCAGCAATTTGCGGGGTGTTGTCAGAGGAGGCATCATTGACAACAATTATTTCAACATCAGGATATAAAGTTTTGATGCTTTCAATCACGCCTCCAATGGAAGGTGCTTCATTAAAGGCAGGAATAATAATAGATACCTGATTTCCTGTCATTTTATTTATGGAAATACCTGTGGGCAAGCAAAAATTGATACAAAGCAGGAGCGGATTTATGTAAGGAAAACAAAAATATTCTCTCTATTTCGTAATAAAAAAATTCACATCATCCTTCCTTGTTTCTAACCTGTTCAAGCTGAACAATTTTAGGGGTGATGAAGATTAACAGCTCGTTTTTATCCTCATTGTTAGTATCAGATCGAAACGCGCGTCCAATAAAAGGAATGGTTGATAAAAAAGGAAATCCTGTCGTGCTTTCGTTTGTAACAGATTTGACAATACCCCCGATTACTATTGTGTTGCCGTCATTTACAAGTAACTCCGTCTGTGCATCATTGGTTGATAAAGATGGTACATTGGCTGTAAAGCCTGAAATTTCATTTTTGGATATTTTAAGAATCATGTTAACACGCTTATCCGGTGTAACATGGGGAGTAACCTCTAAGGATAGATTGATTTGCTTGAATGCAATCACAGGATTTCCATTTTCATCAACACCGCTCTGGTATCCATAGTCCAGGCCCTGTTCAATTTTTGCGACTTTATTATCCAGCGTCAATATTTTGGGTGATGAAATAGTCTTGGAATCGCCGGACAGTTCCGAGGCGTTAAGCCTGGCATCCAGAATAAAAGGAGTTCCGGTTAAACGGCTGAAGGTATATCCAATACCAGATGAGGTTGCATCAACAGGGGTATTCAGCGCGATGTCAAAGCCATATGTTCCCCCCAGATCTTCCCTGTACACATCCTGGCTGGACATTCCCCAGTTCACGCCAAGTTCCCTTGAAAATGATTTATTGACCTCGACGATTCTGGCTGAAATCATGATCTGGGGTGTCACCTTATCCAGGCGGTATATTAAATCTTTTGCCTTTTCAATATTCTCCCTTACATCGGTGATGATGATGGTATTGGTACGGGAATCGATACTGAGCTGGCCCCTTTCAGGGGTTATGAGTTTTTCAAGGTGGGGTCTGATATCACTTTGAGCACTGGAGTAATTAATGGGAATATACTCCGTTACAAGGGGTTCCAGCTTCTTTTCCTGCTGCCTTGCACGTTCCATTGCAGCCAGTCTTTCCTGGTGCTGGGCATCTTCACGTTTTAGGGTCTCAAGGGTTGCGATGCGGATTATATTGCCTTCTCTTACCTTGCCGAGGCCGTTCATTTTAAGTATAAGATCCAGCACCTGATCCCAGGGCACCGGCTTGTCAAGGGTAAGGGTTACGTTGCCGGTTACATCCTTGTCAATGGCAAAATTGTCTCCACTGACGGTTCTTAATATTCTAAATACATTCTTGATATCTGTTTCAAAGAAATCAAGGCTTATTTTTTCACCGGTATATATGGGCTCCGGCTCCTTCCATGTATCTTCCTGGGGCATGGCCATGGAATCATCGGCCATGTTGAATGTATCATCACCGGGGAGAGTCTCCACTATGGGCTCGGTCTGCTGTATGGTGTCCAGGGCTTCAATGGTGCCCATGGAGGATTCCTGTGCCTGGTCCCGGGATTCAAATGATTCATCAGCATAAGTCTCGTTGTCATTTCCAGGGGCTTGGGGCTCAGTTTTTCCATCGGTATTCATGGCTGTAATGATTTCAGATGCCGGCAAAGTTTCTGGTTTTTTAAAGGTTGAATTATTAACAGATGATAAATCAATGGATGAAGGTTCAAAATTTAATATGAGATGATTTTCTTCCTGTACCAGCCTGTAAGGTACCCTTTCCCTCAGATTAACTTTAATGTCAGTCTGGTTTTTCCATTTATTTTCCATGGGAATGATCCTGTTCACGGCAGATAAGGAAGATGCCTCCATCTGCTGCATGGGGTGGTCAGAAATATTGGTATGAAAAAGAGTCAAGTCAAGCTCAAAAGGATCATCAGGATTTTTCAGTATTTCATGCTTTACAGGTCTGGTTGTTGTTATGACAATTGAGGAGGCACCGTTTTCATTAGTAGTTAAGTCAATATCGGATAGTTTCGCAGGTTCAGGGGAAGCAAAAGCACCAGTCGCTTCGGCCATGTCAATGTTATTCGCAGCAGCATCTGATGGTCGGTTGTAAATGGCCTGGGTTTCACCGGCTTTAAAAAGATCATCTTCGGCAGGCGGCAATGGTTCTCCATTTTCATCAGGAGATTTTCCCTGCATTATTGAATCTGTCGGAAAAAAGGTCAATCTGACACCAGCATCGTTTTCTGATTCTGCCTGGTAATGAAAGTTTTCCGTCAAAACAATCTTAACTTGAGCTGTTTTTTCAGTATCATCGGAATAAAAGCAGTCAATTGAACTGATTCCCGTTTCCTGGGACACGCTGGGGGCAACAAAATCATCACTGATGCCGGCATCGGGAAAATAAACATGAATTCCAAGGGGAAAATTTTCCTTGATAGCCGTGTACGTCAATTTATCGTTACCGCTTATGAGCACATTTATTGATTTGCCTTCCTTATTCACATCAATGGATTCAATCAAAGGCTTTTCAGGTAAATCCTTTTCAGGGATAAGTTTGTCTTCCGAGGATTGGCGCTGGCCCGTACCTGCACTAATACAGCCGGAAATAAAAATAGCAACAATCAACCAGCATACCGGCTTACTTACACAGTTCAATGAATTGACAAATAATCGAAACATATCAGCCCTTATCTTTATGCAGTTTCAACTCCTGAAAACGAGTCGTTTCAAGACCCTTATAATTTTTTACCATTTCTTTGATTACAATTCTATCTGTTTCTATCCGTTCTACCTGCCCCCCATTTTGTCCCATGTAAGTTCCAACCTTTACGACATAGCCTTTTCCACTTGATTCTTGAACCATCGCCACACTGTCTGTCTCGGAATTGATAATTGCCACAAGGGTCATCTGACTGAAATCCAGTTTTTCAAGGGGGGTTAAAATTCTTTTTGGTTTTTCTGGTTCAGTAGCTACGGGAACAGGTGATTTCTTTTCAGCTTTAATAAGAGGGTCAAAGGGATCGATCCGGCCTTCACCCGTGTAGAAAATAATATTTTTCGTCTCTCCCATCATCAAGGCAACAGTATCGTCCAAAGCTGAAGTTGAATATGATTGCTGGTCCTCAGGATCAAGTGGGGATTCATTATCTGCAATAGTTGTTTTAATTGCAGAATCTAAACCTTCTTTCTTGGGCGTGGTTTTTTCTTTTGCATCTGTTGCAATATTTTCTTTTTTTATTATAGGTGTGCCTTTTATATCTGTTTCAACGCTTTCTTTTTCGGGTATGGTTGTTTCTTTTAAGCCTGTTTTAACACTTTCCGGTCTGGAGGGGATGGTCATAGTCAATACAGGATTGGGAGCAGGCATTTCTTTTTTAATGACAGGTTCGTTTAAAAAAGCAGCATTTGACTTATTGATTGTGTTTTCTGGAGTCTTGCCGGCAGGAGGCGGTTTGTTGGTAGAAACATGGGTATCTTTCTCTAAGAGTGGAGTTTTTAAAGGTTCAGGATATATTATTTTTCCGCTTATTACATCCTGTTTTACAGAAGCGCTTATTTGAGTCTTTTTTTCAGGCTGATCTTCACATGCCGTCAGAAAGACAGAACAAAATACCAGAAAGATAATAAGCATTATATTATTTTTTAAGCAATGTGTCATTTGCTCTTTTTTCTTCCCCTTTTACCTTTTTTGTTCTTTTTGTCGTCCACCTCACTTTTCTCTACAAACATATATGTAACCGCTCGGCAGGAGGTGTTCAATCGGCCGCCTCCTTTTCCATAATTCATTGAAATGTCATTGATATTAACAATACGGGACAGCCTTGAAACCCTGTCAAAAAATTGGGCGATCTGATGATAGCCGCCCTGTATTCTCATGGATACAGGAATCTCAGCATAAAAATCCTTTTTATTTTCTCCTCCGGGCTGGAACAAAATAAATTCCAGACCAGCATCACTCCCGGATTTTGAAATGCTTGTAAGCAATGACGGTATCTCTTTTTTATCAGGAAGTGCAAGCATTGCGGCATCGAATTCCAACTGAACTTCCTTCAATGATTGTTCAGCCTTGGCAAGTTTAGCTGCTTTTCTTTTATATTTTGCAAGTTTTGTTTTTAACTCCTGATGTTCTTTTTCAAGCCGGGTAAGGTCGTCCTGCCTGGGCATATAAAAAAAATAATAATAAGCGCCTCCAATAATTCCTATGGCTGCCAGGCAGATCACAAGCCTCTGTACTCTTGACAGATTCCCCACCTTTTCAAAAAAAGGTGCGGTTTTAGCCATTAGGCTGTCCCATTGTTCTTTAATTTGATTCCGGCTCATTTTTTCTTTCTACTCTGCTCTTTGGATGCAGGCTTGATATCTGCTTTTTGACAAATGATTTCAAATGATTTCATGTTGATATCGCCCTTTAGTTTTTTCATTTGAAGGTTTTTTAGGTCCACACGCTTGAAAAGAGGAGATTTCTCAAGATTAGTCATGAAATCAGCAACGGTCTTATTATCAAAGGCAAGGCCTTTAAGGGTAAGCTGTCTTCCTTTTTCAGAAAGACTTGAAATCCACATCCGATTTTTCACTATAAGTGTCGTCATACCGTCAAGGAGCATCATGGGGGCTTTTCTTTGGGATTCAAGAGTATTGATCACCTTTATTTTCTTTTTTAAATCCGCCAGTTGTTTTTCTATTTTAGTAACCTTGTCAGCCTTGGCTTTATAACGCTTAATATCATGATTGATATTGGTGATCTGTAGATTTAATCGATCGATTTTTTTATCAAGCAGCCATGTATAATATGCCAGGGAGGTCATAAGCAAAAGAATAAAAAGACAGAAAATAGAGACCTGTTTTCTTATATTCTCTTTTTTGCGGGCAGCTCTGTATGGCAGTAGATTAATTCGTATCATTTGTCATCAACTTTTCTTAAAGCCAGTCCAAGAGCAATGGATGCAAAGGGTGCTGCCCTTTGAATTAGATCATCTGGAATATTTTTTTTATTTACAATCATGCCATGAAAGGGATTAAAAATATTGACCTGTGCTGATATTTCTTCGGCAAGATGATCTGTGAACCCTTTAATGAGTGAACCTCCACCGGTCAAAAAAATATTTTCAATATTTCCTTCACTGAATTTTGATTGATAAGTGGTCACAATCCCCTGTATTTCCGAACACCACATCATGGATATACCCTCACATATTTCCTGCAATCTGTCCGCATCCATGGATTCTGTATCCTCCCCGGAGAGAATCTGTTCAGCCTGGGTTTCAGTGCATTCCAGTGCTCCCATAATCTCTTCCCTGATCTGAACGGTACCAGATGATGTATCCCTCATCATAAGAGAATTTGTACCCTTGATGATATTCAATGAGGTCTTATAGACTCCCACATCAACCAGCATGGCGATCTGGTCTTTTCTATCAGAGGATATGGTTTCATAAATATTCTGAAAGGCGAAACTATCAACATCTATTACTCTTGGGTGAAGGCCTGCATTGCTGGTAAGCTCCATGTACTCGGTAACCAGGTCTTTTTTAACTGCCACAAGCAGCACATTCATCTGATCATTTGATTCATCCATTGATTCATCCATGGGGCTTAAAATCTGAAAATCAATATTCATGTCCTCGATATCATAGGGAATGTACTGCTCTGCCTCGAAACGTATTGATTTGAGCAGGGTCTCTTCCGACGAGGATGCTACCCCAATGGTCTTGACTACGACCGATGAGCCGCCTGTGGAGATGGCCACATTTTTTTCTTTAATTTTATTTGCTTTAAAAAGGGCGCGGATGGCATTGGAAAGAGCGTCCATCTCAATAATTTGGCCGTCTTCTATCAGTCCGGGTGGTATGGAAGTCATGGCAAATTTATTCACTAAAAACCCCTTATTGGTTGTTTTGAGTTCTGCAACCTTGATACACGATGAGCCGATATCCAGCCCTAAAAGCTGTGCATTTTTTTTAAAAAACATAAGTCTTAAGGAGCCTTTGATGAAAGTTAAGTTCACCGGGAAAATAAAACTTTATACTATGATATAAAGCATAATTAATATTGATTAGCAATGATATTCTTACTATATTGACAATAACATGAATAATTAAATTATCGAATATTAAAAACAAGTCAAGTATTATTACGTTACAGCCCCAAAAATTTTTTTTACAAAACATAAACAAAACAGGAAAATGATAAAAAAAACAGATCTTAAAGAGCAAAAACCATTCAGGCTGGTGAAATTTTTCACCTTTTCAAGCCTCATGGTCATGTTCATTGCAACCCTTGTTATATCGGCCATCAATGCCCACTGGGTCAAGCGCATTCTTCAGCAGAAAAGTGAAGAGTATGCCCAATTGTTAGTGGAAAACCTTAACCATCAGATATTTTTGCAGTTCATTATACCGGTGGTATTAAAACATGGTAAAATAAAACTGAGAGAAGAGCAGCAGTATAAGAGGATGAACCGGGTAATTAAAACGACTCTGCACAGCTTTAATGTGGAGATGGTTAACATATATGACATGAAAAACATCATTTCATACAGCTTTGACAAGACACGAATAGGTACGGAAAAAGCCGGCGGCAGGGGTTATGAAAAGGCTTTGCATAACGAATCCACATCCGCATTGATTCAATCGGGAAACTATATTGAACTTTTGCTTGGATTTCCTCAAAAAACAAAAATTGTGACATTTGCTCCGCTTAAAGCGGAAAAACCCCTGTCATCCATGTCGGGTCCTATTCTTGGAGTAGTTGAAATAGTTCAGGATATTTCCCGGGATTACCAGAAAATTTTCAGATTGCAGCTTTTAACCATGGCAACCTGCTGCCTTGTCATGGGAATACTGTTTGTCGTGCTTATTTTTGTTGTAAGAAGGGGGGAAATCATCATTGAAAAGCGATCCCGGGAGCGTCTTAAATTAGAGGAAAAATTAAGGCGGGCAGAACATCTATCGGCCATAGGTGAAATGACGGCCGGTGTTTCCCATGAGATCAGAAACCCCCTTGGCATTATCCAGAGTTCTTCTGAACTGCTTAAAAAGAAAATGACCAAATTAGATCAATCCACTACAATCGTGGATATCATCATCGAAGAGTCCATCCGGCTCAACAATATTATCAGGGATTTTCTGGATTTTGCAAAACCTATCAACCCGGATAGAAAGTCCTGCCGCATTGATGAAATACTGGATAAAAACATTCATTTCCTTTCCACACGTATTCAGGAAGGTAATTTTACCATTAAAACAAACTTTCAATCCCCCATTGTTGAAATTATGGCAGATGGAGAAAAGCTTTATCAGGCATTTTTAAACATCATGCTGAATTCTTTCCAGGCAATGCCTGATGGGGGATGCCTTTACATTAGCCTGTTATCAAAGGAAAATGAGATTATTGTTTTGTTTGAGGACGAGGGTAAAGGAATTGAACAGGAAAATCTAAAAAAAATCTGGAACCCTTTTTTCACAACAAAAGACATGGGTACAGGCCTGGGCTTGGGCATCGTAAAAAATATCATAGAATCCCATCTGGGAACTATAGATATTTCCAATCGTGAATCTGGAGGGGTTCAGGTCAAACTAATACTGCCCGCAAAGGAGATTTAGCAAATGGAGACAATCCTTATCGTTGATGATGAAAAAAATTACCCTAAAATACTTGGGGAGGTGATCAAAGAAGAGGGATTTATTCCGCTTACGGCATCAAGCAGCCTGGAGGCCCTTGATATAATGAGAGCCCGATCCGTGGATCTGGTTCTTACCGATGTGATGATGCCGGGCATAGATGGAATTGAGCTTCTTAAACAGATCAAGGATATGTCGCCGGACATGCCTGTCATCGTCATGACGGCCCATGGCAGCGTGGAACGGGCAGTGGATGCCATGGAAAAGGGTGCCTACACATATATTTTAAAACCCTTTGACAATGATTCTCTCATTGCCCATATATCCAAGGCCATCTCCATTTATAATATTGTTAAAGAAAATTCTTTTCTTCGGAAAGCCGTCACAACGACCTACAGCCTGGGCAATATCATCGGCAAAAGCAAGGCCATGAAGGAGTTGTTCACCATCATTCAAAAGGTGGCTCCCAGTGATGCAAGTATTCTTATTGAAGGAGAGAGCGGCACAGGAAAAGAGCTTGCGGCAAAATCAATCCATTATAACAGCCCCCGGAAAAATAAGCCCCTTGTAGCCGTAAATTGTTCGGCCTTTGCCGAGAGCCTTCTTGAAAGCGAGTTGTTTGGCCATGAAAAAGGAGCTTTCACAGGTGCTGCCACCATGAAAAAAGGCAGGTTTGAACTGGCGGATGAGGGAACGCTTTTTCTTGATGAAATAGGGGAGCTACCCATGACAATCCAGGTTAAGCTCTTGCGGGTGCTGCAGGAAAAAACCTTTGAGCGGGTGGGAGGAACCGCCCCCATTGAGGTCAATTTCAGGCTCATTGCTGCAACCAATAAAGTATTAGAAGAAGAAGTGGAAAATGGAAGGTTCAGGGAGGATCTCTATTACAGGCTTAATGTGGTAAAGGCTGTCATGCCTGCCCTGAGGGACCGGGACGGAGACATTCCTTTGCTGGTTAACCATTTTATTGAGAAATATGCCTTTGAGAGAAATACGGAGATTCCTGTTAAAGGGGTGGTACCCGATGCTGCCAGGCTTTTGTTTGAGTATCAATGGCCGGGTAATGTCAGGGAGCTGGAAAATGTCATAGAAAGAGCGGTTATCCTGTCATCCGGTGATTATATCACGCCGGCAGACCTGCCTGAACATGTCCGGCAGCCCATGGGGGGGGAGCTCCAGTTGGATGGGATTCCTGAAAATGCAGGTCTTTATGAAACCCTTGCAGCAGTAGAAAAACGAATGATTCAGCGAGCAATGGCCCTATCCGGGAACGTACAGACCAAAGCCGCTAAAATACTGGGAATCGGCAAAAGTGGGCTTAACCAGAAAATAAAAAAATTAGGGCTTTGATTATTTTTATTCGTTGTGATTCTCAGCTCATGGGTGTTATCGGTACTGGGCTCGCACCGTTCCAAAGTATCAAGAAAGCACAATATGTTGTGGTTTTTAACGGGCTTGAAACACAATTTGTTGTATGCTGGAATAGTGAAAGCCCAGGACCGTGTTATCTAACAGGGCTGCTATTGTTTTGTTATTAGAGCGTCAGCCATGGGTTTGTACATGGAATCGGCATGTTCCGATACAACCCGGTTAAGAAATTGAATGCCTTGTTCTCTGTTTCCACTTTCCATGGCCAGCATCCCAAGATTGAAAAGTGCTTCATCTTTGGAAAGTCCGCTTTTCCCATCTGCTATGCTTCTAAAATAATTTTGAGCATCCTCATTTTTTTTCAGAGCCTGACAGGTATGGCCAAGGGATGTCAGCATCAGATTTTTCATAACCGGGTCATCCCTGAAATTGTGCAGGGACTTTTTGTACATATCCAAAGCCTGATCATATTCTGCGGCTTCATAACAGATCTGGCCAAAACGAACAGATGCAATCCTGCCCGCCGATGTATTGGGGTACTCATCAAGCAGCATCAGAAAATCATCCTTGACATCGGCATAGCCCTCTTTGGCATCTTCAAATTTTTCATACCTGGTTAAGGTCCCTGAAAGCAGAATGGATGCCTTTTGTTCCGATGATTTGATACTGTAAACAGCTCCATAACTGATTACAAAAACCGCTACAAGGGCACAGGAGAGCCATATAAGCTGTTTTTTGTGCTTTTTTGCTGTTTCCATTCCCCGGTAAAGGCTTTCCAGAAAGGGATCAGGCTGTTCCAGTTCTTTTTTGCGGGCATTTGAAATTTTATCTACCATTATTTTTCCTCATTATTTTGGCATCCTTCATTTTCCGGTTTACATTTTTTGAATCAATTTCCCCATTTTTCTGGGTTCACTTTTAAAAAAAGTGTAAACTATTTTGAGGCAATATGAAAGATGCCATTATTTTTTACCATACAAGGCTGCTGTGTATCCATCCGGTATCGCCGTCGGCATGTTCTATGTTGAACCAGTCCCCATCTTTTTTAACTATCTTAAAGGGGACACCTTTTTCCATTGTAAAAACAATTTCATGATTGATATCCGGGCCGCCCCGGACATTACATTTTCCCTTTATGCTGATGGCCGTTTCTATCTTATCAAGGAGAGATGAGTGAATCCATCCAATATCTCCCTCAAAGTCCTTGAATCTGTACCAGCTTCCCTTTTTTTCAATTACAAGAACAGGATGGTACCGCTCGATCTGCCACAGTACATCATATCCTGTTCCAGGACCGGAACGAATATTTGCTGTTTGTGACTTAACAGCCAGTCGCTCCTCAGACAAAGCAGGTGAAGCCAAAATAAAAACAACACAAAAGACGGCAGGGATTAGCAGCGCTGTTTTATGCCATATGCCGGTCCATGATTTTCGGTCATTCTGATTTAAAAATATCATCCTTAAAAAACCTCCTGATTCCTATGGCTTGAATCATTTTTTACTGCAAAGGTCATGAAAACCCTAACACCTTTCCTGTCTGGTATAACAGAAAAGAAAAGGTCCATGCAATAGTTACAGTATAAAAAAGATTAAACCATGCCCATTTAGCCTCTGTTTCCTTCCATATGGTGAACACCGTTGCCAGACAGGGCACATAAAGGAGAACAAAAAGCATCATGGACAGGGCCGACAGAGGAGTCATCCCGGAATTGCGCAAAGCATCTTTTAATGCATCTGATTCCTCATCTCCAACACCGTAGAGCACCCCCATGGTGCTCACAACCACCTCCTTGGCCACAAGTCCCGTCACCAGGGCAACTCCGGATCGCCAATCAATCCCCACAGGCTCAAAAACAGGCCCAAGGGCCCGGCCGATTCTGCCGATATAGGAGCCTGAAACCATTTCCCTTGCCTTTGCCTTTTCAAGGTTTTCGATTTTTATAAGTTCAGCCTGGGCCGATGATTCGGTAATCTCAGAAATAACACTGCCGTTTTCAATATTTACAAGTTCAGTCCGGATCCTGGAATCTTTAAATAATTCATCATTAACTGCGCCCTGTTGTGAATTAATGGACAGGCTGTATTCCACCTTCAGTGCCTTGATCTCCCCATCATAATCCTTAGATAGGGTCACATTCCTTGGAAAGCTCGAAAGCGCCCATATAATGATGGAGCCCACAAGGATGACCCCGCCCATTTTTTTTAAAAACATCCTGCTTCTGTCCCACATATGAATGATAAGACTTTTGAGCATGGGAATCCGGTAGGGCGGCAGCTCCATGACAAAGGGGGCATCCTGCCCTTTGAGCAGGGTGGAGCGAAACAGCCTTCCTGATAAGACGGAGACAACAATACCTGTAAAGTAGAGGCCGAAAATGACACTGCCGGCCTGTTTCCCGAAAAAGGTGCCGGCAAGTATAATATAGACGGGAAGTCTCGCGGAACAGGACATGAAGGGGGTGATAAGAATGGTGAGTATCCTGTCTTTTTTGCTCTCAAGAGACCGGGTGGCAATGATGGCGGGAACGTTGCAGCCAAAGCCCATGAGCATGGGAATAAAGGACTTGCCGTGGAGGCCCATCATGTGCATTATCCTGTCCATCAGAAAGGCGGTTCTTGCCATGTATCCAGTATCTTCAAACAGGGCTATGCAGAAAAACAAAATCAGGATGTTGGGTAAAAAAATGATGATACTGCCGATGCCTGCAACTATACCGTCTAAAATCAATTCTTTCATAAGGCCGTCGGAAAGGGTATTTGAAAGGAATGCGGAAACAAGATTTACCCCGGACTCTATCCAGCCCATGGGGTAGGCACCCAGGGAAAAGGTCATCTGGAACATGGCCCAGATAAAAAATATAAATATGGGAAAACCAAGGAAGCGGTGAGTCAAAACCATATCGATGTTTCTGGAGATGTCCGCCCGTTTTCTTGCAGACAATGAAATCACCTCTTTTACAATTCCTGCAATAAACCCGTAACGGTCATCGGTGAGAACTATTTCCGGATCATCGTGGAACAGGCTCTCTAAGCGCTGCCTTGCCTCTTCTGCTGAGTTGAGGATATTTTCGGCCTGATCCCCTGCAATTGTTTCCAGCCTTTCCTTTAATACCCCATCATTTTCCAGGAGCTTTATGGCGCTCCATCTCGAAGGGTAGGGGATATTCAGCAGGGGATTTTCATCAATATCATGCCTGAGTTTTAAAATAAGCGCTTCGATTTCCCTGTTATACTTGACCCTTCTTTTTTTACTTTCCCTTGGAGGAGCCTCTGCTGCTGCAATGGCTGTTTCCACAAGCAGATCTGTTCCCTTATTCCTGTTGCCCACGGTAAAGATCACCGGGACTCCAAGAAGTTCAGACAACTTGTCTCCATCTATGAACATGCCCTTGGAACGGGCAAGATCAGCCATATTAAGCGCAAAAACTACGGGGCGGTCCAATTCCATGATCTGCATGGCAAGATAGAGACTTCTCTCTAAGTTGGCGGCATCAATGATGTTTACCACCACATCCGGTTTTTCATCTAAGATAAAATCCCTTGATGCGATTTCTTCAATGGAAAAGGGTGTAAGGCTGTAGGTTCCTGGAAGATCCACGATATTTAACCGGTATTCATCCTTTATTAAAATACCCTCTTTTTTTTCCACCGTAACCCCCGGCCAGTTACCCACCTTCTGCCTTGAACCGGTAAGGTTATTGAAGATAGTGGTTTTTCCGGAGTTGGGATTTCCTGCAAGCGCGATTGTAAGATTTTTCATCATATCTTCACCATCTCCACATTTTCCACTGTGATGTTTGCAGCCTCTTCAACCCTGAGAGAAACATGGTATCCCTTGACGATGAGTTCCAGAGGGTCCTTGAGTGGAGCATACTTTTCCACCCGTATCTTAGCTCCCCTGTTGAGGCCCATTTCAAGGAGTCTTCTTCTAAGGACAGATGCTCCAGAAACCCTGACAATGAGACCTTCTTCTCCCTGCTTCATCTCACTTAAAAGCATTGTTTTTCCAGGTGTGCAGGGATCTTTTAAGGCATGGCATTCAGGCCGGGTAGTACATTTTTCTCTGGCATGGCATACCATGAGTTTTTTGGACAGGCCGTGGCACACCATAAAACGGCTGTCTCCGGCTGCCACCACCATCTGGCCGCCTCCCTGTCTGGAAACCACCTCTATTATATCCCCCGGCCTGAGCCCCATGGAAGATAAACGCATCCGTGCCTTTTTCCCGCCGTCAAGTCCCTTTATGGTAACAAACTCCCCCTGCCTTGCCCGGCAAAGGGGAATCAGCATCTCCCGGTTTTTCTGGCAGTCGGAACAGATGCCGTATATTTCCATTTTGTGCTGGAGCATGTGAAACCCATAGGCCGCAGCTAAATTGACCTGCTGCTTTTCCAGCATCTCGTCCCTGAATTCAATGATTTTACCGCATTTGGTGCATATCATGTGATCATGGTGGAGCCCGAGGTGTCTGTGCTCGTAACGGATGAGCCCATCATCAAATTCAAGCCTGTGGGCAAAGCCAAAGCGGCACAGAAGTTCCATGGTCTCGCAAACATAATCCTGGGACAGGGTTATCCCTTCTTTTTCCAGTACGGAAACCATATCTTTGCAGGTAATATGGTTATCTGTCTTTAAAAACACATCTAAAATCTGAAAGCGGTTGGTGAAATCCTCCACACCTTCTTGTTTAAATAGAGCTTTAAACTGTTTTTTTTCTTGTTCATGCCTGTTATTCATATATGAGAATTCCTGTTGTTAAAAATTGTTTTTTAAACTATGACAGGCATGATAATATGTCAATATGAACTCTATTTTGCCCAGGCTGGCAATAAGCGCAAACTGTCCCGCTTTATGGCGGTAGCCGTCCCAGTCTATAATTACCCCAGCAATTTTAAATTTAAGAGTGTCACTTTTAATTGTCTGAATCAGAATTTTAGAATTTTTAGAATTAATATGTCGCAGGCTTCATTATTCTGTTAATTCATTAATTCTGAGAATCCTGATTCAGACATTTTTTAATATTTCAAAAAACGAGCCTGTTAAAATTTACTTAGATCCTTGCCCCCAAAAAAAGGAATAATATAATGGAATTTAATACTACTTTGTCAGTTTATCTTTTTTTGCGGATAATTCTATAAGTGTTGATTTGTATAAATTATCTGTAATTAAAATGCGTTGGATGTAAATAGGAACGCATTATGTACATTCTTATGAGTGTAATAGACAGCCTGAGTCTGGGGCTCAACCATTACCACTGTGTAGATACGAAGACCTGGTTTTTTTAAAAAACCTTCTGAGTCTTTTGAAAAGCTCAAGTTATGAGAGTGCACAGTATAGAGACAGGAGAGACACAGGGATTGACCAAAAACAGCCATGAAGGCGTTAAAGCCTTTTTGAAAACCGGTATCACCATAAAAAATATAACCATCAAAAACCGCCTCTTTCTATCTCCCATGGCAGGGCTGGGCCATGTGGCATTCAGGGAACTCATCAATCATTTCGGCGGATTCGGGCTTTTGTTCACGGGCATGTGCAGTGCCGGAGCCGTGCCCCATGAAAACCCGGCCGTATCCACGGTATTCAGGTGGAGACAAGAAGAGCTTTCCAGCACTGTATGCCAGATTTTCGGGCCGGAACCCCGGAGCATGGCAAGAGCCGCTCAAAGGATAGAGAAAGAAGGATTCTTTGGAGTGGATCTGAACTTTGGGTGTGCTGCTAAGGCCATCTGTAAAAAGGGCAGCGGCGCGGCACTCCTTAAAACTCCGGGGCTTGCCGCAGGCATTGTAAAGGCCGTCCGCCGGGCGGTTTCCATTCCCTTGTTTGTAAAGTTCCGCACCGGCTGGGATAACGATCCCGGCAAAACCTGTGACATGGCAAGGGCTTTTGAAGACGCAGGGGCAGATGCCCTTGTGTTCCACCCAAGGGTGGCACCGGACAGGAGGGCACGCCCCCCGCGATGGGAACAGATAAGCCTCGTTAAAAAGGCGGTCTCCATTCCAGTTTTTGGAAACGGCAATGTCTTTGGATTAGAAGATGCTGAAAAAATGGTGGCCCAGACCGGGTGTGACGGGATTTCCCTGGGCCGTATAGCCGTTGCCAGACCCTGGATATTTGCATCTTTTACAAAAGACTTTCTGCCGGAAAAAGATATTTATCACACCAGCGCGTCCCTTATGGTGGATCTGCTTTTGAAACATTATGATAAACCAACTGCGGTAAAGCTCTTTAAGAAATTCGTTCCCTACTTTGCAGCAAATTTCAAATTCGGGCACAGCATCAGAAAACAGCTTTTAAGGGCAGACACAATGGAGGGAATACTGGAAAACATTGACGGGGTATTTTCAACACACCCAGATACCATGATACGTCCCAATCAGAATCTGTTCTCATGACGGGGATCTATACCCATAAGGGATAGAGCGTTGCCTCCCAGAATTTTTTCCTTTAAATCCTGACCGATACCCGCTGTCTGGAGATCTTTATAATACCTTGAGGGCTTTAAAAGTGGAAAGTCTGTTCCAAAAAGAATTTTATCCCCTATGCCGGCTTCAATGGCTGCCCTGTATATTTCAGGTTTGAACAAAAAAGGAGAGGCAGCAGTATCATACCAGATATTTTTCAACACATCTTCCGCCTCTTTTTTCATAAGGTTATAGAGAAAAATCCCGCCGCCCCAATGGGCAAGGACGACTTTGTTATGGGGAAAATGCCGGGCCAGGGCATATATCTGCTCCAGGGTAATAGGAGTTTTTCCAGGATAAACATGGCCTACGGGCTCATTTGTGTGTATCATGACGGGCAGGTTTCCCGCATTCCTGCATATCTCCATGACAGGCTCCAATTGTTTCAGGGCTTCACTATCAATACCGGAAAGATAAAAGGCCAGCTCACCCACGCCTGACAGCCCGGCATTGATGCATCGCTCGGTTTCTTCCGGGGCACCATCCCAGGACATATCAAAGCAGGCAAAGCCCTTCAGGCGACTGGGGTATGCTGCGACAGCCTCCAGGATATAGTCATTATTTTTCCGGGCGGTTTCACCGCTGTCCCAGGGAAAACCAAAAACCATGGACATGTCAACCTCTTGATCATCCATGCAGGCTATAAGCTCATCTGCTCCTACAATCTTTGACTTTGGAGAATCATAGAGCAGCTTAAATGCCGGTTCTCCATCAAAAAAATTCTCCCTGTTTTTCTGAATCTCCTCCGGGAATATATGGGTATGGAAATCTATAATCATAATCCTTCCTCCTAAATCACAAATAAATGTTGAAAAAACAGCGCTCATTACATTATATTACTTATTTTGTTCAAACAAGGAGAATTTTAAATTTTGCCTGAAATCAATTATTATCCGGTTTGCTTGGATATCAAGAAAAAAAATTGCCTGGTGGTAGGGGGCGGACGTGTCGGGGCAAGAAAGGCGTTAACCCTTGCCCGCTGCGGGGCAAGGGTAACAGTGGTAAGCCCCGTGTTCTCGGATATTTTTAAGGTTACTGAAAATGAAAAATATGACCTGATTCTTATTGAATCAGCATACAGGCCTGAATATCTGGAGGATAAATTTATTGTCATTGCAGCAACCTCGGAAAGCAGGGTTAACACCCGGATAGGTACGGATGCAAGAAAAAAAAACATTCTTTGCAACATAATCGACTGCCCTGATGCTTCTGATTTTATAGTGCCTTCCATTGTGCACAGGGGAGATCTTATCATTACCGTGTCAACATCGGGCACCAGCCCGGCATTTGCAAAAAAACTGAAAAAAGAGCTGGAAAAACAGTTTGGAAAAGAATATGCTGATTTCCTTTTTCTTATGGGAAGAATCAGAAAAAAACTGTTGGCCGATACCCATGCACCGGAAACCCACAGCCCCATTTTCAGGGATCTTATTAAAAACAATCTTTTGGCTGCCATTGAACGGGGAGATATGAAAGAAACGGACAATATCCTTGGAAATATTTTAGGCCCGGGATATTCATACCATGATTTAATATCCGGAGAGGAATTATTATGATGGATATAATGAGAACTTTGGCAACTCCACTGCTGGTAATTTCTTTGATCATTTACATGGCCAGTCTGGTCGGCTATATCCTTTATCTGTTCATACAGAAAGACACCATGCAGCACACAGGTTTTTTTCTTCTGTGCGGGGGATTTGTATGTCACCTCAGTGCCATTATTATTAATACGCTGATCCTGGGAACCCTTCCCGCCCATAATCTGCAGCAGACCCTCTTTATTGCGGCCCTGTGCCTTTCCGGTATGTTCATCATGCTCAAGCAGCGCTTTAATCTAAAAATCCTGGGCCTGTTTGCCCTGCCGTTAATCGTCATAATGATGGCAACGGCCCTGTTGCTTCCCCAGACCATACCTGCCAAGGCATCTTTTTTAAAGGGATTTTGGCTGGTCTCCCATATTATCCTTATTTTTACAGGAGAGGCTGCACTGGCATTGGCATGTGGTGCCGGCATTCTTTACTTGATCCAGGAAAGGGCCATCAAAAAGAAAAAAAGGGGATTTTTTTACAAACGCCTCCCCTCCCTGGATCTTCTGGATCAGGCAAGTTACGCCAGTGTAGTTACAGGTTTTGCTATGCTGACCTTTGGTCTTGTAACAGGTCTTGTCTATGCAAAATCGGTATGGGGAACTTTCTGGAGCTGGGATCCCAAGGAGATATGGTCTGCCGTCACCTGGCTCGTTTACGCGGCACTGCTCCATGGAAGACTGGCTTCGGGCTGGCGGGGGAGAAAATCCGCCATGATGACCATCCTGGGTTTCGGCGTCCTTCTTTTTACCTTCTTCGGGGTGAACCTCCTTATCGGCGGTCACCACCAGGGCTTTACAAAGTAAGCAGGTTTTATACATGTCAGACATTATATTAATTGGAATCAATCATAAAACAGCCCCTGTTGCACTAAGAGAAGCACTTGCCTTTACAGATGAAGAGATAAGGCAGGCCCTTAAAATCATTCATGAATCGCCTGAAATCAAGGAGGTGCTGATATTTTCCACCTGTAACAGAATGGAAGCGCTTTTCATGGCAGAGTCTGAAAGCGGTATTGATTTCATGAAAACTTTTATTGCTGATTTTAAAGACATATCTTTATCAGATTTTGAAAATACCCTTTACATTCACAGGGGTACCGAGGCTGTCCGCCATATTTTCCGGGTGGCCTCAAGCCTTGATTCCATGATCATTGGAGAACCCCAGATTCTGGGCCAGGTCAAGACCGCCTATAAAACCACTGTTACCGGCAAAACTTCAGGTGTCATCCTTAACAGGCTGATGCACAAGGCTTTCAGCATTGCTAAAAAGGTCAGAAGGGAAACAGGTATTGGTGATAATGCAGTTTCCATCAGCTATGCCGCCATAGAGCTTGCCGGTAAAATATTCAGCGATATAAGCACCAAGCATGCCCTTCTCCTTGGTGCTGGAGAAATGGCGGAATTAGCCGTTGAACACCTGATCTCCCATGGAGTGAAAAAAATTACTCTGGCCAACAGAACTTTTTGCAATGCTGTTTCTTTATCTGAAAAATTTAATGGAAAAGCTGTCCGGTTTGAGGAGCGCGAAGCCCTCTTAGAACAGGTTGATATAATAATCAGCTCTACAGGGGCAACTGAATATGTATTAACGGCCGAGGTTGTTAAAAAAAAGATGCGCAAGAGAAAGAACCGCCCCCTTTTTTTCATCGACATTGCCGTACCAAGGGACATTGATCCGAAAATTCATGAAATAGATAATGCTTATCTCTATGATATTGATGATCTTCAAAACATTGTGGATGACAACATGGATGAAAGGCAGAAAGAGGCTCTTAAAGGAGAAAGGCTTGTTGAAGAGGCCGTCATTAAATTTCAAAGATGGATGGATGGACTGTCCGTGGTCCCCACCATTGTGGATATAAAGAAAAAAATAGAGTCCATTGCAGAAGCTGAGGCAAAAAAGACCTTGCTGAGCCTGAATCTCTCCTTTGAGGATGAACAGGCAATCCACAGGATGACCCGTGCCATAACATCAAAGATTATGCACGATCCTATCTTGTTTTTAAAAAATACCGGTTCTCACAGGGATGATTCCATGTACCTGAGCGCTGCAAGGAATATGTTTAACTTGGATAATGGAGATTGAGCCTGGAAAGACCAGTCTTATTTGGCATCCTTCATTTGCCGGCAATGGGCTCGCACTATTCCAGCATACAACCCATTGTATTTCGAGAGTGTTAAAAATCACAATATATTGTGGTTTTTTGACACGTTGGAACGGTGTGAGCCCAGTACCCATTTGCCGGTTTACACTTTTTATATCAACAGCTTTATTTTTTGGTTATTTTATCTAAAAAAGTGCAAATTACTTTTCAGTTGACATGAAAGATGCCCCCTTGATTTCTTGAAAAATGAAATTTAAGCTTTACATTTTTGAAAGAAAGGTGTACAGAATTTGGTTCAATTCTGGATACCAAGGAGAGCAGAGGAATTCAACCCTCTTATTTAAATGCCTGAAAGCGTAATCAGGATGCCCTTTGAAACAGGGGGCAGGGGGAGTAAACTTCCAGATTGCAGTAATAGAAGCAATTTAAGAGAAGGATGAAAAAATGGAAGATAAAGACCTGGAATTTTTCAAGAATCTTTTGACTGAAAGGCTCAATGATCTCATTGTCCATGCAGATACTACAGTAACGGGAATGACCGTTCCCAAGGATAATTTTGCTGATCCCACGGACAGGGCATCCCATGAGGCCGAGCGTAGTTTTGAATTGCGAATAAGAGATAGGGAGCATAAACTTATCAAGAAGGTTAAACAGGCAATTGCCCGTATCGAAAACAAGACCTACGGCATATGTGAATCCTGTGGTGAAGATATAAGCATTGCCCGTTTAAAGGCTCGTCCAGTCACAACCCAGTGTATAGAGTGCAAGACAAGGCAAGAGATCATGGAAAAAGCTCTTGGAATATAAGACAACGTGATTGACCTTCATATCCATTCAACAGCATCAGACGGCTCATTTACACCATCTGAAATCATAGAACATGCCTGCGCTCTTGGTTTGAAAGCCATATCTATTACAGACCATGACACAACAGATGGTGTAAAAGAGGTCATTGAAAAAGGCATTCCCTCTCAACTGGAATTCATCAGCGGGGTTGAGATCAGTGCTGAACCCCTGCCCGGGTTCGGGAACAGCGGCAGCCTGCACATCCTGGGATATGGCTTCAGTATTTATGATACCGGCCTCAATTCCATGCTGGAAACCTTGAAAAACTCCAGAACAGACAGAAACCCCCGAATTATTGAAAAACTGAAAGGATTAGGATTTGATCTTTCCTTAGATGAGGTAAGGGGATTATGCGGCCCGGGCCAGACAGGCAGGCCCCATATTGCCATGGGCATGGTTGCCAAAGGATTTGTATCATCCATTGAGGAGGCCTTTGACCTTTACCTTGGCAAAGGAAAACCAGCCTATGTGGATAAATACAGGCTTTCATGCAGGGAAGTCATAAAAAACATCATCAAAGCAGGAGGAGTTCCTGTCCTTGCCCACCCGGGGCTGATAAAAACCACGGAAAATACTTCCATAAATTTTCTTATCTCACAACTCATGGAAATGGGCCTCTTGGGCATTGAGGTTTTTCACACGGATCACTCTTTGGAGCAGACAGATCTTTATGAAACCATTGCATCAAAACGGGGACTCATTAAAACCGGAGGAACAGATTTTCACGGTTCCCTGAAACCTGAAATTTCCATGGGAAAAGGGCGGGGGACCTTGCATGTGGATGATGAACTCTATACCAAGCTGACCATGGAAGTTGAAAAGACACAAAAAAGCAATAGTACAGTCGAATTGCTTGAAAAAAATTTGTGCCACACTTTTGCAGATCAATCCCTTTTATATAATGCCCTCTGCCACAGCTCCTATGTTAATGAAATTCAAAAACCTGAAGAAAAAGATAACCAGCGCCTGGAATATCTTGGAGATGCCGTACTTGGATTAGCCATCGGCCATATCCTCATGGAAAAATTTCCAGAAATGAACGAGGGTGACTTATCCAAGTTCCGATCGGTACTTGTCAGTGAATCGGGCCTGGCAGCAATGGCAAGGAGCCTGGACATAGGCAGGTTTATTTCCCTTGGCAAAGGAGAGCGGCTCTCCGGCGGAGCTGAAAAGAACTCCATACTTGCCGACACGCTTGAGGCAATAATAGCCGCCATATACCTGGATCAAGGCTTTGATACCGCTTATGAAATCATTAACTTCCATTTCAGCGAACACATACAAAAACATGCTGCCCATGCCGAAACCATTGATTATAAAAGCATGCTGCAGGAAATCGTTCAGGAAATGGGAAATTTCACTCCCTGCTATAAGGTGATCGGAGAGGAAGGCCCTGATCATGATAAAACATTTCAAGTCCTCCTCAATGCCTGTGATATTAAGGCCAGGGGGCTTGGAAAGAGCAAAAAGGCGGCTGAACAGAATGCCGCAGAAAATATTCTGACACGCCTGAAAAAAAAGCTTGCTGCCCTCAAAGCATCCCCGGCATCAAAAAAAGACAAAGGTATGGAATGGGAAGAAATAAATCCTCATCCATAGTAAAAAAGACCGCCCCCCTTGTCATACCCATTTTTATACCCCAGTTAGGTTGTCCCCATCAATGTGCGTTCTGCAATCAATCAATTATTACAAACACAGGCAAAGAGATGCCCACGGCAGATGCCGTAAGAGCTGAAGTGGAAAGATACCTTTTCTACCGGGGAAACAGAAAAAAGGTTCAGTTGGCTTTTTTTGGAGGAAATTTCTTAGGGCTTGAAAGAAAAAATATCCATGCTTTGCTGACAGGTGCGCAAAAACTCGTTCAAGAGGGTAAAATTCATGGTGTCCGGTTTTCAACCAGGCCGGATACCATTACAGAGAAGATGCTTGACATGGTATCCGGGTTTTCGGTTTCCACCGTTGAGCTGGGAGTGCAGTCCATGGATGATTCCGTACTGTTTCAGGCAAGAAGGGGGCATAGAGCGGAAGACACCATAAGGGCCTCATCCTTGTTAAGGCAGTATAAACTGGAAACAGGTATGCAGATCATGGTGGGCCTGCCCGGTGACTCCCATGCCACGGCTATGAAAACCGCCGGAAAGGTTGCACATCTGAAACCTGATTTTGTCCGCATATATCCGCTCATGGTGCTTGAGGGCAGTTTAATTGCAAGATGGTACAGGGAGGGAAAATATCACCCCATGTCTCTTGATAACTGTATCTCTACTGTCAAGAGCATTTACCGGATTTTCGATGAAAATAAGATTCCAGTTATACGCATGGGGCTTCAGGCATCCGAACTTATGGAGGATGAATCATCCATGCTGGCAGGCCCCTGGCATCCGGCTTTTGGTCACCTGGTGCTTTCCGAGTTGATGTTTGACAAAGCCGTGGAAAAATTAGAATCACTTGGGCTCAAAAAACCACACAATGCCGTTACCCTGATGGTGCACCCGATATCACAATCCCGGCTGAGGGGCGATAAAAACAACAATCTGAAAAGACTTCAGAGTCTTTATCCAGGTGTGATGTTTAAAATCATGACTGATGGTGGTTTGAAAAGGGATGATATATTCATAAGCGGTTTATACTGAATACCCGGATAAACTCAGCTTTTCAGGAAAATTTTTTCCTTTGATAATCAGACGTTATAACTCTTCTCTATTCGATTATTTTTTTAGTGTTTTGTTAATTATTCAAATACAATATATTGTGTTTAAACATTAGAGAGAAGGCATGCCTGTCTCTAAAAGGCGAGCACAGCTCAATTTGCAAAAATTGGCATTATAGGTTGTATGCCCACATTTTGTGCATCTCACTTTAAATAGCTTCAGCCTGGAAACCCGCATTTCTTATGGCATTTATGGCCTTTTCCACGGCATTTTCATCTTTACTTGAAAAATAGGCTTTTTTCCCTTTAAGATCAACGTTAACATCATATATATTCTCAATTGCCTCAAGTTCCTTTTTAACAGTTCCTGAACAATGATTACAACTCATGCCACCCACGTTTAAAATTATTTTTTTTGTTTTCATATTATTCACCATATTCCTGTCTATAATTTTAATTTTTACATAATACCACAAAAGCATGGTAATCAACACTACTGAACCTGAGAGTTTCAGCCAGGGAGGCAGCATATCCATACCTTCAAGCTTTATAACCGATGAAAATCCCCATATATGAATCATAATATTCAACAGATAACCCAGTGCAAGGCTTCCCAGAGCAATAACCGAAAGGTAGACAATGGTGGCTTTTTTTCCTATCAATTTATGGACAGCCGAAATGGTTATGATATTGGTGGCAGGCCCGGTTAAAAGAAAAATGAGCGCTGCACCAGGTGACATGCCCTTCATTACAAGAGCTGCTGCAATGGGCGTTGATGCAGAGGCACATACATACATGGGAATTCCAATAAAAAGCATCATGACCATGGATAGAAAATCACTGGTCATATATGTTCCGAAAAAATCTTCAGGAATAACAACGGCAATGAGCCCGGCCACGATAATACCGATTATCAGCCTGTCGGCGATTGAACCAAGAAGCGTATACTCGGTATAGCTTAATATGCCCCTGAGCCTTTCAATTACTCCATTTTTATCATTTCTATGGGCAGATACGATAAAAAATGGATCATCATCCTTTTTTGAAAACAAATTCACCAGTATTCCCGATACAAGTGCCGTGATAAGGGATGCCACAATCCTGAAAACGCCGAATACCCACCCTAAAAGCGAGTAGGTTATCATAAAGCTGTCCGCACCAACCTGGGGCGTTGCAATTAGAAAAGAAATGGTTGCGCCATTTGAAGCACCGCTGTTTTTTAATGATGCTGCAACGGGTATTACCCCGCAGGAACAGATGGGCAGGGGTATGCCGAAAAGGGTGGATTTTAAAACAGATCCGAAATTTCCTTTGCCCATATGTCTTCTTATGAAGTTATCAGGAAAAATAACGTGAAGGATTCCTGCAACCAGGAAGCCGAAAATTAAATAAACCGCCATTTCATTAAAAAAAAATATAAATTCCATTACTATGTTGTCTATAAACTCCATAATATCACCTTTGTTCATCAAGGTATTTTTTAAACAGAGCATTATTCAATTCAGAACTCTTTATAGCCGTTTTTTTAGAAATTTTATTTTATTGAAATATAAGCCACAATGTAGCATATACAAGGTGCTATGTTTTTGAGCTTTACCTTAGTCAATCTTGGTGTTAGGATAGCATGTTTAATAAATAGATGATCAAAATACATGGGGCCGTTGGGGAGCAAACCAAAATCCAATATACTTAATTTGCTCTTTAACTCTTTTCTCATTAGTCATAAGTTTTCTGGATTAACACCACATATACTATTGAATTGAAATTTCAATACAACACATTTTGTATGGGAAATGAGAAGTTATGACTCACGAGGTTTTTTATGGGGCAATAGCATAGATGAGCAATAATCAGGCGGAAAAACGTTCGGAACAAAGAAAATATTTTAAAGTTTCAGATACAGGTCATGTTCTTGAAGCTAATTTAGATGGGAAAGAATATCAATTCAAACTGTTGAATATCTGCCGGGGAGGCGCGGGAATCCTTGTTAAAAAAGATCAGGCAGAAGCATTGAAAAGCCTGATAAAAGGGCTTTCTATGAAAATGAACTACGTCAACCCCAGCGGAAGCCTGAAAATTAATGTTGAAATCAGGCACACCACTGTTTTTAAGACAGGACCCTATGAGGGAGACTACTGTGTAGGTTTTGCAATGTCTGTTATTTAATTATAGTCCCGGTCAAATGACTTGATGATAAAATGAAACTTTAAATATAAATAAATCAATCGTTTATATCTAAAATCAAGTATCAAGTCATGTGACTTCCACTATAGTCAGTCATAGATTCTATTCTTGACCGTCACATATGATGTCAAATCAGAAATTAAAACTCACGAATATTTAAAAACCTCTGGTATTTTTCTCTCATTTTTTTTTGCCAGACCCGGCATTGATTTATTTCAATTGCTTTTTTACACTTGCATAGGTAAAAGGCAGTTGGATGTAGTTAAGCACACGGGATGTCTTTTTCCATGAAAAATCATTAAAAATTTTTGAAAGGTTTATACCTGCCCCAAGATATAAATATCTCTTATTATCACTGTCATGGTCACAATAGTCCCTTGTGAAATATCCCATGTGAATCTCAAGATATTTTAACCACCTGTTCTGAATACCCTCGAACCCATCAAGTTTTACAGCCACAAGATATTTCATCCTCTCATAATCCGTAAATATATCGATATCCTTAAAATCCGGCATGTACTCCACCCTGAAGTCAATTTTACTGGAAATTTCCGGGTAGGCATAGGTGAAATATCCGGCAATGCTTCCCAGGGTGTTCATAAAGAAATCTTCATGGGAAAAGCCGTAATCACTGAAAGCATCTCCCATTTCCATCCACCCCATTATTGCAAATGATGACATTGATCCCAAAAAACCTGCTTTTTTGGGTAGATATCCCCAAGCCTCATACCGATTGCTTAATAAATGAGAAAAAGCATAATTGACATAAAAATGACCCAGCTTATCGGCTCCGCCTTGTTTTGTGTTCTCTCCAAACCAGCCTTCATTTTCATACATAAGGCTTCTGGTGAAATAATCCCAGTTAAAGACTCCCCAGGCTGTAACAGTAAAAATTCCGGCAAGATTTGTTATAACAACTTTTTTTTCTTTTTCAATTTTCAGGTCAAAGCCCAGAGATATAGTTGGAATTAATACAATACATGCTATCCAAAAGGCAGTTGTCTTTTTGTTAAATAATTTCATCATTTTAACCTCCTTTGGTTCCATGGATACTGGGCTCGCACTATTTCAGCATACAAGCCATTGTGTTTCGAGCTCGTTAAAAAATCACAATATATTGTGCTTTCTTGATACTTTGGAATGGTGTGAGCCCAGTACCGTTCCATGTTTATTAGACTTTATTGAAAATAAGGAAATCTGGGAAAACAGTTAGATATTTCAGCATGTCGACCTATGCAAAAGCATCCGATATGTTATTTCCGATAATGTCCATTCTATCATTATCTTTTGTCTATGATCACACCCCATGGCCAGAGATTTTATCATGCACCAGAGATTTTCCCTAATCCACCATCTAAAAAAAAGAAAAATCCCGTTGCGCTTGATGAGTCAAGCCGATAAAGTTTTTGTGAAACAAAAAAAATATCATCAACGGGGTGAAACAAGTTATGACACAAGGTGTGCTTCCATTCAAGTATGAAGAAGAAAAAACTCAAACCGGCATGACTGCATTGGCTGGTTTGCCGGTCTATCTGGACTTGGCTCATGAACGCAGCCACCCAACTTAGCGAACATGTCGGAAAAAAGGCTGCTCGTTCAGCTCTCAATATCCCAAGAGCATCCTTTTATCGTTTCCATGACGAGAAAAATGCGTCATCCTGTGGAAAAGAGCCGCGAACACCGCCTTTGGCGCTGAATGACTGCGAACGACAATTTGTTTTGGATACGCTCCATTCCGAGCGGTACGTGGATAAAGCTCCCTACCAGGTGTACGCATCGTTGCTGGATGAATGAATCTATTGCTGCTCTGTTTGTATAATGTATCGAATTCTTGAACAATAGCATGGTTACGTCAAAGAGCGAAGAAATCAGGCCATTCGCCCGAACTATAAAAAGCCGGAGCTGTTGGCTGATGCTCCCAATCAAGTTTGGTCCTGGGATATTACCAAGCTGAAAAGCATCACCAAATGGACTTACTTTTATCTCTATGTAATCATTGATATTTTTAGCAGGTATGTCGTGGGATGGATGGTCGCACATAAAGAAACGACCGAGTTGGCAAAAGAGCTGATCAAGGAGTCCTGCAGGAAACAGGAAATTGAGGAAGGGCAGCTTTGTTTACACGCCGACCGCGGGGCCAGCATGAAATCAAAAGGGGTAGCTCAATTGCTTGTTGATTTGGGGGTTACCAAAACCCATAGCAGGCCTTATGTGAGCAATGACAATCCTTATTCCGAGTCTCAGTTCAAAATTCTGAAGTATTGCCCACAATTCCCTGGAAAATTTGGATCCATAGAAGACGCAAGGGCTTTTTGTAAGGATTTTTTTGGATACTACAACTCGGAACATCGCCATTCCAGGATTGGATTGGTCACAGGCGTTTTATTCTGCGGATATGCCTGTCCCTTTTTATTTCATTGCAAAATCTCCAAAATAGTGTATGCTTATCAAAATTTCATCAAGTAAAAGCGAATTTCCCTTCAGGTTGTCCTTGTTGACCTCGTTGTGTTACCAGCCCAAACTATTTAATAAAATGAAAAAATGACCAGTGGAATATCAATGAATCCGCAGATCCAGGAACCAGGAAAAATCCTGGCAGATCACTAAAAAATACATAGGAGTATTAATGAGTTTTAAAGATTTTCAGTTTCACCCCAAGGTAAACGCCGGCATTACCGCCTGTAAATATACCACCCCCACACCGATCCAGAAAGAGGCTATCCCGCCCATCCTTGCCGGCCGCGATATGCTTGGTCTGGCCCAGACCGGTACCGGCAAAACAGCGGCTTTTGTTCTTCCACTTCTCCAGCGGCTGCTTGACGGCCCCCGTAAAAAAGTGCGGGCACTAATCGTGGCTCCCACAAGAGAGCTGGCCGAACAAATCCATAATAATATTGATAAAATGGCTCAAAAGACCGGCCTGAAAAGCGTCGTCGTTTACGGAGGTGTGGGCAAACAGCCCCAGATAAAAGTCATCCGTGCCGGTGTGGAAATTATCGTTGCCTGTCCCGGCCGCCTGCTGGATCTTCTCAATCAAAAAGCCTTTAATCTCAAAGCAGTTGAAGTGCTGATTCTTGATGAGGCAGACCACATGTTTGACAAGGGATTTCTCCCGGACATTCGACGTATCATAAAACAATTGCCCAAAAAACGTCAATCAATGGTCTTCTCTGCCACCATGCCGAGAGAAATCCGCCACCTTGCTGAGGAGATTCTTCATAACCCGGCAAGGGTAGAGATCAACCATACCATGACGCCCCCGGCAATCTCCCATGTCCTCTTTCAGGTTGCAAAAGAGAAGAAAACCATTTTACTCAAGAGCATCATCCAAGAGAGGGAAATGACGAGTACGCTTGTCTTCACCCGGACCAAACACAAGGCAAAAAGCCTGGCCCTGCATCTGGCAAAGGCCGGCTTTAGAGCTGCCTCGCTGCAGGGCAACCTCTCCCAGCAGAAACGCCAGAAGGCTCTGGAGGGCTTTCGGGACGGCACCTTTAAAATTCTGGTTGCCACGGATATTGCGGCCCGGGGTATTGATGTTATAGGTATTTCCCATGTCATCAACTATGATGTGCCTGACACTGCCGAAACCTATACCCACCGCACCGGACGCACTGGCCGGGCCGCGCTGACAGGCCAGGCGTTGAGTTTTGCCGGCCGGGAGGACAGGAAGATGATTTCCCTCATTGAGCACAATCTTGGCAAAAAGATGCGCCGGGAGGTTACCCCTGCTTTTGCCTGTGACACCGAAAAAGATGCGCACGGAGAAAAAACAAAAAGATTTTCACGCCAGATGCCCAAAAAAGCCAAACCCCAAGTGACAGGTGGCAAGAAAAATAGGCGAACCAGGGAATCCGCCTTTAATTTCGGCATGAAAAAACCTGCCCAGCGATAAACTGTTCTACCTGGATACCAAGACTTGGCACTGTTAAGATAAATACAAAAAGTGCCAATTTTTCATCAAAAAGTGTCAACTTCTTTTGGTACTTTATGAAGCATGCCCAATAGTTATAGAAAAGTTTCTATCTTATCGAGGTGTTTTGAAAATTCATTATGGGAAAACAAGCGCCTTTTTTAGATAAAAGACTGTTGCAGATGATTTCACACAGGTGAATCACTCCTTTAAAACCGACATAGGGTGTTTGATCAAGCAACAAAAGCCTGTTGATATTCGGATTGGAAACCTGGCAACAGAGAATATCGGAATTGGGTTTGAACATGTCCTCCAGCACCCCATCTCCCAAAATAATATCCGGGTTCCAGCCGTTTATAAATAGTCTCTTCTCCCCTTCGGAAAGGTTAATCCCTATTTTTTCATGGGAATCTGTAAATTCAAAGCTGTCCCCCGTGATGTCGTGATTTATAATACCCGCACTTTTTTGCAGGCCCATTTCCATGATCATATTTCCCATTCCCATGACCGCATCCCGGTTATCTGAAACAAGAACGGAGTTGCTGCACCGACAATGATCATCTAAGGCCCTGACCAGGGACAGGGCTTTATCGCACTCATGTACCTCTGATTTAAGCTTTTCCTTGTTGATGGCTGCTTGGCTCACACCGTTCCAAAGTGTTAAAAAACTATAATATATTGTGATTTCCAACACTCTCAAAACACAACGGGTTGTATGTTGGAATAGTGCGAGCCCAGTGCCAAAAATAAGGACTGAAAAATTCCGTCTCTGCTTTATTTTTTTATCCTGGAAGGTGAACAATTATGAGGCTATGCCGTCCACGCAACAAATTAGCATGGATCAACATAAACCCAATGCAGGGGATTGAGAAAAAACTTGATCATCGAGTTTGAAAGATGTAAAAAAATATAAAATTATCACCATACTTAAATAGTATCTCAAAAATAATTAATACTTTTTTAAAAAATTTCGGCATCCTTTATAACCTCTTAAAAGCACCAGCAAGCAATTGATAAACTCAAAGGAATGCATTAATGACAACTAATAAACCAACGCCAGATCAAACAAAAATAAAATTACCCACCCCTGTTTCAGGATGGGAAAATCTAAATAATGCCATGCCGGTGCTGAGAACGGTGGAAATAAAAAAAAATAAAATCGTTTCGGCTGAAGAGGCGGTTAGAATTATTCGAGACAATGACACGGTAGCCTTTGGCGGATTTGTGGGCATCGGATTTGCAGAAGAAATAGGCGTGGAGCTGGAAAATTTCTTCCTTGAGACCCAGCACCCCAGGGACATTACCCTGGTATTTGCTGCCGGTCAAGGAGATGGTCAGGACCGGGGGCTCAACCATCTGGCACATACCGGTTTGATCAAACGTATAATTGGCGGGCACTGGGGGCTTGCACCCAAACTCCAGGATCTGGCCATGACCAATAAAGTTGAGGCTTACAATATTCCCCAGGGGGTAATTTCACATCTTTACCGGGATATTGCCGCCCACAAACCCGGCAACCTTACCCGTGTCGGCCTGGGAACCTTTGTGGATCCCCGCAACGGCGGCGGTAAACTTAATGAAAAAACCGTTAAAGACATTGTCAAACTCATGGAAATTGAGGGGCGGGAATATCTCCTTTACAAGGCCTTTCCCATTAATGTAGCAATTATCCGCGGAACCACCGCCGATATGGACGGCAATATAACCATGGAAAAGGAGGCCTTAACAGCAGAGTCTCTTTCCATGGCCATGGCCGCTAAAAATTCCAATGGTTTTGTTATTGCCCAGGTGGAACAGATCGCCCAGCGCGGCACCCTTAATTCCCGCCAGGTAAAGATTCCAGGTATTTTGGTGGACTGCCTGGTGGTGAGTCAACCCCAAAATCATTGGCAAACCTTTGCCAATCCCTATAATGCCTCCTACAGCGGCCAGATTAAAATTCCCATGGAAACCATGACACCCATGCCCCTGGATCCCCGCAAAATCATTGCCCGCCGGGCAGCTTTTGAGTTAAAGCCAAACAGCGTGGTAAATTTGGGGATCGGTGTTCCTGAGGGAGTTGCCTGTGTTGCCAATGAAGAAAATATACTCGACTTCATGACACTGACAGCCGAGCCTGGTGTGATTGGCGGTGCACCGGCAGGGGGTCTCAACTTTGGTGCTGCCGACAATGCTTCTGCGCTGATCGATCAGCCTTATCAGTTTGATTTTTATGACGGCGGCGGCTTGGATGTGGCATTTTTAGGCATGGCTGAAGTTGATGGTGACGGCAATATCAACGTAAGTAAATTCGGCCCTCGGCTGGCAGGTGCCGGTGGATTTATAAATATAAGCCAGAATGCTAAAAAAGTTGTGTTTGTTGGGACATTTACTGCTGGTGGACTAACTTGTCAGCTTTACAAGGGAAGCTTGAAAATTAAAAAAGAAGGTAAGTTTAAAAAATTTGTCACACAGGTGGAACATACCACCTTCAGCGGTAAATACGCAGCCCTTTCAAACCGTAATATTCTTTATGTTACGGAACGTTGTGTATTCTCTTTAACCAGGAAGGGCCTGGAGCTTGTGGAAATTGCACCAGGTGTTGAGCTTCAAAAAGATATTCTATCTCTTATGGATTTTGATCCTGTTGTGAACCATCCCCTGAAAATAATGGATTCACGGATTTTCAGCCCTGAGCCCATGGAATTAAAAGAAGATCTGCTTGGAGTATCCATCCATGAACGGATTACCTATAATGCAAAAATGAACATCATGTTTGCCAACCTTGCCGGATATGCTGTTAAAACCGAAGCAGATGTCGATGCCGTCAAAACCACCATTGAAAACCTTCTTAACCCCATAGGTAAAAAAGTCTATGCCATCGGCAATTATGACGGTTTTAATATTAATCCAGATATTATTGAAACTTACACAGCAATGCAAAAATATTTAATGCAAAACTATTTTTCAAAAGTTACCCGTTATACTACGAGTGCCTTCCTGCGCATGAAACTGGGAGAATCTCTGGAAAAACGAGGGTTCTCTCCGCACATCTACGAAAGCAAAAGAGAAGCCCATGAATTTCTCCAGTCCATGGCGGGCGCTGAATGATCCAACTCGAGTATCCATAATTAATAGACAGCATATCAATTTTTCGGGACGGGGTTCACACCGTTACATATTTTCAAAAAACGACAATATATTGTAGTTTTGAAATTTATCAAACCACAATAACTTGTAAGTAGCAAGGCAGAAATAATCATAAAAAATCGTCGGAGCTGATTTTAATGCTTTTTATATGAAAGTCTCCGTAAGGGATTGTTTTTTAAAGACTTTCAATCTTCGTTGTGGCCGGGTAAAAATATGCTCCGGCCATGCCGGTTTATATGTAAATTCAAATAATTCGACGGAAAATCGTCTGAGAGAAAATACCGGATTAATTGTATTCAGGTACTTATACATGAATAGTATGAGTCCAGTGCCCATATCTTCTTTCTGCCCTAATACAGTACCTTTTTGGGGACGTCCTTCATTTCTTGATTAACACTTGCTCAATGCATTCCCCTATTTTCTGGGAATATCCTCAAAAAAGTGTTAACTACTTTTGAGGGAATATGAAGGATGCCTTTTTTGGGATAAAATTCCAAAAAAACGAGGATGGTGATATGGAAAGTGTAAACCAACAAATAAAGGATGCTGAAAAAAGCCATTAAAAATTAACATTTACACCGCACAAGAACCTTATACCGTCATCGGGATATCCGTAATGGGAATCATAATCCCGGTCAAAGAGGTTTATGAGATGAAGGTAAAGATCACCGGAGCGGCCGCTTAGACTAAGGGGCTGGATCACCTTGGCATCCACGGTTGCATAACCGTGAATTTTTTCATCGGGATTATTTTCAGTGTCGCTGAACTGGCTGGTATAGGCCCGCAGGGAGCTCTCAAATCGGGTTCCTGATGAGATTTTTGATTTCAATGTGGCCTTGAAGGCGTGATCCGGTGCGTAGCTTAAATCTCCGCCGTTATCTTCATTTTCCGTCTGCTGCCATATATGATTGAAATCCAGCGAAAACAGGGCACTGAAAGTGTATTTAAGGGTGGCTTCGACTCCCTGTTTATAAGCCTTATCTATGTTTTCAGGCCGGCTTATCAGATCATCTCCCCGCTGATACTTTATGAGATCCCTGCTGTCGGTGCGGAAAAAGGTCAGCTCCATATAGCTTTTTTCCTTGAAACTGCGCTGTACACCAATTGTACAGGATGTGATTCTCTCCTTGTCAAGTTCGGGATTGCCCCGGACCTGGTCGATGGAACCGTGACTTGGCTGGTATAACTGGCCGAATGATGGCAGATTGGTGCTGTAGCCCGCACTGGTTTTAAAGAGAAGCATCGGCAGTATCTCATAGCTTAGCCCCAGGTTGCCGGCAGGAGAGAAGTAAAAATCGTTTGAATAGTCGCCCCGGACACCTGCGGTTAGAATAAACGGGGCAAATTTCAGGGTGTGTACCCCGTGGAGGGATACCTGGCTTCTGTCATGCTCTCCTGTGAGGGTATGATCCACCTGTTCGTTTTGAAACAAGGTGCCCACCCGCATCTCTTTTTTTTCATCGGTATCCGTCCAGAACAGCTCTCCTCCCATACCGGCGGAAAAGGCGTCTAATTTTGACGTATCTCCTGAATTGGATCGGTCTTCAAGGTCGGTGACATCCATGAATGTTTTAACCTCATAGTCAAAAGCGTCCCCTAAGAAGCCCTTGGCTTTCATGTCAAGACTGCCCTTTTCATATCGCTGGGCCGCATTGGGGGTGGGATTATATGTCGGACCTGACACCCCATGGTCGGAAACATAGTATTTACCATTGACCTGAAAGTTTAAAAGAGAATCGGTTTCCTTGTCCCAGTTGAAGCTGAAATGGCCTTTATCCCTCTGACTGTTGTCCCTGTTGCCGTCCTGATGGCCATAACCGGCGGCAAGGAGGAGGTTGCTGCTTTCCCGGTTGATCTTGCAGGAGCCGTTTAAATCAAAGCGGCCAAAGGAGCCGGCAACGGTTCTGAGGCGTCCGCTGATTTTAGCGTTTTTTGCTTTTTTACCCCTTCTGGTTTCAATATAAATGGCACCGGCACTGCTGCCGGGCCCCAGCCATACAGGTGCCGGGGGCTTGAATACTGTGATTTTCCTGATGATATCAATGGGGATACTTGCCAGATCCACCCCGCCGAATTGTCCGCTGTTCATGGGCCTTCCGTCCATAAGGATAAGAACGCTGCCGGAACCGCCCCCTCCCCGGATGGAAATCCGGGCACCCATACCGCTGGATCCCCTTCTGACATCCACACCGGCCATGCTCCCAAGTGCCTCGTATACCTCTATGAAGTTTCTACGAATTATCTCGTTTTCATCCATACTGACCACCTGACCGGGGTTTTTCATGATGTAATCATCGATCTTTTTACTCACTACCGTGATCTGATCCAGGGTAACGGTATTTGCGGTATTGACAGTAGAATCCGTTGGGGCATGGGAGTCTGCCGGGATGTTTTTATGCGCGTTTTGCCCATGATCTGCGTTATCATGAATGCTGCCTCCTGTCCCTGCCCCGGCGGTATTTATGGCGCCTGTAAGAAAAATAAAGATAAATAAAATAAAAACAATGATTGGAGAAAACGGATAAAATATTATTCGATGCATTTTTCATTTCCTTAAAATTCAATGCCTTGTTGTGCCATTATACCATTATGATAGGGATGTTTTATTTCATTCATCTCGGTGACCAGGTCGGCGATTTCAATGAGCTTTTGAAAGCTGTACCAATGATCGAAAAAAATCAGAATGTAAAGGAAAATGTCCCGGTAAAGCTTCTCTCCGGCATGTAATATCCCCTTATCCACTCATAGCTCTGATCAAACAGGTTCAGCACGTTCAGCTTGACCTCATAGTTTTTCAGAAACGCATAGGAAAGATTCAAGTCCCAGAAGCTGAAGGAACCCTTTTCTTCATCCTCATAGGTGTCATAGTTGGTGATCATCTGGGGGCCTACCAGTACATGTGACAATCCCGCCCCAAAACCCATATGCTTCATATTTATCCCGGATTTTACCTCGTAATCCGAAATGTAGAGCAGATCCTCATCAGTATCCTTGTCCCTGTATTCCGTGTTAATGGTTATGTTTGAGTAAAATGTGATGGCGGGCTCCAGGTTGAAAAGGCTGCTGACATTGACCCTGAGATTCAGGTCAATCCCCTCTATTTCAGATTCACCGCTGTTTTTCCAGGTGTTCCATGTTTCGCCCTGGTATTCGGTGGTGGTTGTCACGATTTTGTCCTTGAAATCCGTATGAAACCAGCCTGCATTTACATCTGCAAAAGGCAGAATGATATCAAAACCCGCATCCCAGGTCAGGCTTGTCTCAGGATCCAGATTCGGGTTTCCTAAGTATCTTTGTTCCGTGCCAAAGGATATTTTTTTATACATTGCAGACATCTGGTCGGCGGAGGGAGCCTTGAACCCGGCTCCTATATTGGTGCGGACCCTGAGCATCTCATCTAAAAACTTCATGGACACGCCTGCCTTGGGAGAAACGTGATCAAAGCTCTCGCTTCTTTCATTGATGCTTTGGAGGTTTCCGGTTTCAGGGTGCTTTGTTTTCATGTCGAAATTGTCATACCGGGCGGCCACCACCAAGTTAAGCTGGTTATCCAGAAAATCCATGGAATCCTGGATAAAAAAAGCCTGGGAGTCATATTCCATGTTCGGAGTGTAGGGCAGGGACGGCACTCCTCCGGATACTCCTTTGGATTCCTTTTCCAGGGTTTCAAGGGTGCATCCAACCACCATGGTGTTCCAGGAGGCCAATTCATAGGTCAACTGCTGATCCGTTCCAAGAGTGTCATCCGTGTACTCACTCTGGGAAAGTTCCGGGTCAGGTGATCCGTAGAACCAGTGATTTTTGTCCCAGAGATAATAGGCCATGGCCTTCCATTTGAGTTTTCCTTCCAGGTAACTGCCGTTATACTCCAAGTCAAAGAAACTATGACTTTTATCATATGTGGAGTTGGCCTCCCTGTCATAACTGGAATAGGTGCCGTCTTCCCAGGAAGGTGATTCTCCTGTCAGGTCGGCCACATCAAATCCCAGCCGGAATATGTGGTTTTCCCCGGGATCAAAGGCGATGTTTCCCCCGATATTTTTTTGCAGCGTACCAACATTATAAACGGTACCGAATTCAGGTTCATCGTAGTCGTCTGTGTCTGTGTAGCTTGCACAAAGGTCATACCCGAATTTTTCATTAATGCTGCCGCCGCTGTAAATCAAACTTTTGCTGTAATCAAAACTGCCGAACTCCTGACTGAGGGTGGTTTTGATTTTTCCCGTGCTTTTTTTTGTTATAATATTGATGACACCCCCCATTGCCGCTGATCCATAAAGTGCCGATGCAGGCCCCTTGATGACCTCGATTTTTTCAACACGGCTTACATCGATCTTGGCCGCGTTGCCGGTTCCCATCCGGTGACCGTCCACCAGAATGAGTACATATCCCTTGATGTCGTCACCATGGGCTTCAGTCCTGAATCCCCGGATACCCACGGAGGTCAGTATTCCATTGTATTTGTGAAGATGCCCTGTAGTATATTTCCCCAGGAGATCCCCGATATTCATGGCTCCTGACTGCTCGATCTGCCGGCTGCTGATCACTTCCACATGGGTGGGTACGTCAATGGCCCTTCCCTGCCCCCGGGTGGCGGTGACTACCATTTCATCCACCTTCACTGTCTGGCCTGCTTCCATGGTCTTACCCTCTTCCACCGTATTATCTGTTTCCAGAGCTTTTTCCTGTACTCCCCATGCAGGAATGGCCAGTAATACCCCCAGAGCAATAGTGTAAAATATTTTTTTCATTTTTTTCCTTTTGTTTTAAATATTAATATAAAATTTAACTCCCTTACTTTCGCTTATTCTTGACCAAGGTCTTGAATTTATTGTTTTAATATGTTTTGAGATTTATATCTTTCAAATTTTTTATTCAATAATATCAATGCCTTAATAAAAATAACCGAAAAGAAGGTAACTCGAATTTTCAGAGATTATTTTTTTCTCCTCATTCCAGCCATGAATATAAAGATCATCACCAAAACAAATAGAGAAGCAAACCACTGGACACCCGATGAACTGACCGAAGTCCTGGTGTCTTCGGTTTTTACTTCCTTCATCTCGTATCCCTCTACGCTTTCCTTTTCAGGGCCGCTTTTATCTTCAAGGTTTTCCTTATTTTTTTCCTGTTCAGTTCCGGATGTGTCTGATTCAGCCTTAGATGGGTCTGTCTGCTGGGCATCCCTGGTGAACCCGGCAGTCAATTGCCTTTGAAGGTCTTTTCGTTCTTTCACCTGCTCATCAATATCTTTCCGGGCCATTTTTTCAATAGCCATCTTGAATTGTTCCACCATCTCCGGAGACAGAACACCTGGGACGGAGATGATGTTTACCACCATCTGGTTGAGCAGGGGATTATTGCAGGTGTGTCCGCAGCAGGCCACGCCTTTTTCCACAGTGTTGACGGCATACTCCACGGCCAGTTTGGTCTTCACCGTATCCTTTGCCTCCCAATATCCCTTTCTCGCAGATTCCAGCATACGTGCTGTCATGGACTGGTAGGCCCAGGGATTGTGCTTGTTGAAAAAAGCCTTGATATCCTGGCCGTATTTATCTTCAACATAGACCTCATGGATCTGCTGCCATAAGGTATCATCCACGGCATCAGCCGTCGTTACCTGCCATCCCCAGAGGTTTTCCACAAAGTCGGCCATCTGACGGGCTCCCGCGTAATTATCTTTTTTCATCCCCTGTATCCACTGGGGATTCAGGTACCTTGTCCTCATTTCCCGGCCGATGGTCTTTGAGACATCCTCGACATTGAGTTCGTCCTTTTTTCGGTGGAGGGTTACCAGCGTGTCGGGAGCCTTGCCTTTGACGTTCTTGACGGCAAGGGACATGCCCCCCAGGTACATGAAAAAGTCATCGGTATCAATGATCCCTATGACGTTGCTGGAACGAGAGTGTACGGCAATATCAACTCCCCTCAGGTTCTCTTTGAAAGCCGCCTTTACAGGAAGCGCCCATTGCCCCTGGCCAACGGCAAACTGAACACGGTTCATGTAGACATTGCTGATTTCCTCATCGGATTCCCAGATACCGGAAGCGCTTGCCATTTCCGACACCCCGTTACCATAGGAACCTGTTTCTTCGGTAAATATCCTGAACTTAGACTGAGTTTCGGCCTCTTTTTCATCCATACCCGACAAAATCAGGCTCTCCTTGATTTTTACCCTGTTTTTTGCCAGGAAATTATCGATGTCGGTCCGGGCCATGGCCTTTTGTACTGCCTCGTCAAGGAAGAAAAGCTTTCCTGGAAACATGTCCCGGTAAAGACCTGAGGGATTTATCAATACATCAATTCGGGGACGGCCAAGGTTTTTACCGGAAATAACCCGGCTGCCGGTGACCCTTCCCGTGGCATCCCAGACAGGTTCCACGCCTATGAGTGACAGGATGGTACTCTCGTGTACGCCTTCATTCCTTGTGGTTTCCGTGGCCCATAGCACGACCCCCACCTTTTCCGGGTATCTCCCGTCTTTTTCAAGTTTTTTTTCGATCATTTGAAGGGCCGCCCGTTTGCCGATCTCCCAGGCTGCCCTTGAGGGCACCTTGGCCGGAGAAAAACCATAAAAATTTCTGCCCGTCGGAATGGCCGCAAGATTTCTCAAGGGATCGTTTCCCTCGCCGGAATCCACGTATTCACCGTTCAGCGCCCGGATGAAATTATCCATCTCCTGAACCGGGGACAGCTCAAGGCTGCCTTGAACCTCTTTTTCATGGGCCTCCGGGTTCTGATTCATGATCAATTCAAGGGTTTCTTCCGCGGCATCCCTGTCATAGGCTTTTCCAAATGTATGCAGCCCATAGGGCAGTGAGTTGGTATCCATTTCGTGGAGGTAGAGATCCAGTGGCTCTATGGCTGCCCGATCAAAGGTTTCAAGCCCCAGATCCTTTAAAATGCCCAAATCCGCCACCGTTTTTTCCATCTGTCTGAAATATTCTTCTGCTGTTTCACTTCCCAGGCCCTCTGCCAGCTCATACTTTCCCATGATAACTTTCAGCTCTGCATATTCGTTGTAAAGGTCTGCCTCCTTCATGGGGGGCGTAAGATGATCTATGATCACGCCCCTTCCCCTGCGCTTGGCCTGAATTCCCTCTCCCACATCATCCACGATATAGGGATAGATATTGGGAATGCTTCCCACCATGATCTCCGGAGGATCCGAGGGTGCAAGCCCTGCCTGCTTTCCCGGAAGCCATTCATAGGTGGCATGGGTACCGAGGTGAACCATGGCGTCGGTCTCAAACTTTTCTGCAAGCCAGAGATACGCGGCAATGTACTGGTGATGGGGGTAGAGAGTGGGATCATGATACAGTTTCATGGGAGAATCGCTCCAACCCCTGGCCGGTTCCGGCAGAAGCACCAGATTGCCGAGCTTTACCATGGGAAAGACAAGGAAGCCGTCTTTGGTCATGATATCCGAGGCTTCGGGCTCTCCCCACTGGGCCAGCACCTTTTCCCTGAAATCAGGGGGAAGCTTTTCAAACCATTTTCTGTACTCCTCAATGGGCACTTTTTCGGCATCACCCGCGGCCAGCATCGCATCCAACTCTCCCGGTGCCCAGGAGCCTATATTCCTGCCGGTGGTCAGCACCAGATTTTGAATGCCTTTTTCCGTAATCTTGTCTATATTTTCAACCTGGTATCCTTCCTGTTTCATCCGGTTAAGTATCTCACCAAGGCTCCTGAATACATTAAGGTAGGCGGCACCTATGTTCTGTTTTCCCTGGCTGTGGTTGTAATAGATAATGGCCACCTTTTTTTCTCCATTGGGTTTTTGCTGAAGATTTCTCCATTTTTTAAGTCTGGGAATGAGAAAGCCAAGGGTTTCATCCACTGTTTCATATATGTAGAGCCTTCTTCCGCTTTTTTCATCGATAAGCAGTTTTTTGCCGGAGAGTACCGTGGGTTCCAGGGCGCCTGAAAATTCAGGCACACAAACGGCCCAGGCCGTTTCCATGGGGCCGAGTCCCACCTTGCTTTTCCGCCATTCCTCTATGGTTTCCCCATAGGTCCGGATCACATTAAAAACAGGTACGTTCAGGCTGTTAACAGTCCTTCTGATATCATCGTTGATGGACGAAGAGAACTTCATGGTAAATGCCAGCACCATGTCCACCGAAGCTTTGCCGGAGGGCGCTTTCAGATACCTGTCCATTACCAGGGCAAGGGTGCCGAAGCAGGGAAGTACATTAAATCCGGATTTTTCAAGTTTTATGACAATATCTTCCGCCGCCTCCACCTGCCCCTCCTTGAGTGTGGAATTATAGAAAAGAACGGCCAGCCATGGATCATTTTCCTTAAACGATTTCCGCCTTTCATACCACTCCCTGTATTTTTCCATGGATTCAAAATTTTCCGGAGCATCGGGATGATGGATAGAGGTTTCGGGCAGCTTTTCCAGAGGCTCAAAGGTGATACCTGCGTCCACATGGCGATGGACACCCAGGCGTATCATGTTGACCATGTTTTTTACGGACAGATTGCGATAATACTCCATTACCTTGTCATCAAAAATAAACCCCTGTTTTTTAACGGCATCAATGTCTCCTGCCCGGTTCATGGCATATACGGTTTTATCCTGCATCAGGTTTTCGTTAACCATGTAATTTGAGAGGTCTTTCATCATGACGTTTACAAAGACCACAGAAGCCTCTCTGATGAATGTTTTCGCACCAGGAGCTTTTTCACAAGGAGCCGTCAGATCGGCAAGAGTAAAAAAACGGGTATCAATGCCGGCGGGAAGCCCGAGATTCTTCAGGGCAAGGTTCATCTGAAAGGAGTTGATGTCCACCTCCAGGACGGCTACATTTCCGGCATGGGTCAAAGTTGTTGACAGCATGCAGCAAAACAGAAAACAGAAAAACAGATATGATTTTAAAATACGGTTGTTTTTTTGGGATTTCGGGTAATGGGTATCAATGGTTTTTGTGTCCTTTGGATTATGTTTTATCATTGGATAAGCCTTTGATTCCTTAATTAGCTTATTTTTTTATAAATTATTGAATTTATTGATATTAAAAAAATAACCAATAAAAACCTACTATTGAATTTGCGTTAAATTACAATGTGTTATAACAACAAGCGAAAAGTGGGTTTGATCGCAAATATTATAATTTTATTTTTCAGGGACATAGACCATGGAGCCGTCCTGGAGCTGATAGGCCACCCCAAGGCGGGTACCCTTTCCCTCCATCCTGCTCTTGGAGACCTTTACAGCCTTGATCTGCCTGCCTTTTTTTGTGATGATCTCCATCTCTCCGTTTTCCATCTGCTTCATGATGGTCATGTTCTTGTTTTCATCAAACATATCCTGCATGCTGTAGGCGGAAAACAGGGTGATGATGAGCCCCACGATAAACACCAGCCCGACATCAAAGAGGTTGGCCACACCTGAGAGGGGATCATCATCGCTGAAGGCAGGGTTTCCCAAAGGTTTATGAACGCCGCTGTATCTTCTTTTCTTATAGTATTTCATCGCATATTTTCTCCCCCGGGGTTTTTTTCACCATTTCCCCGCAATTTTTTTCTCGCTCGTTTTCCCTTCCGGTTTCGACAATCAATTCCGCAGCCAGCTCTAAATTTTTGATATCCTCTTCAATCCAGCGGCGTTTGATGGTGTAAAAAAAGAAGGCCATTATGCCCACCGCCATTCCCACAACCGTGGTGGTAAAGGCAATGACAAGATCGGAAGAAAGCCTGGTCATGTCCCCCTGGCCCAGGGCGGCAAGACCTGTTCCCATGGGAATCAGGGTGCCGATGAGACCAAGGGAGGGTGCGATGCGAACAAGGATTCGCAGGCGGTCAACGCGCTTCCACATATCGAGAGTTGTTTGCTGAATTAGATTTTCCACGGCAAGTTCGGAATATGCCGGATCATTTACCACATCCCTGAGCCGTCCTATAAAGATGTTTATCCTGCCGGGCAGGCTATCTTTTTCCTTTTCATTTAATATGATGGCAGGAAGTTCTTCAGGCCTTGGTTTTTCCAGGCGGATTCTTTGCAGCCATTCGCCGAAAAAAGTACCGCCAAAGAGAATTATCCACAAAAAGGCCGCCACCAGCAAAAAAAGTACAGGATAAAAAAGGGAAGCGGAAACAATGTAAATAAAGGTTTTTAATACAGCGTCAAAGGGCATGGGATATCCTTATATTTATGTTTTTATTAAAGAAAGCAGAACAATGAATAGAATCAAAGGGTATGGGATATTCTTGTTGTTTATGGGTTTATGTTTATAGATAATATCAAAAACCGGATTGGTTCTGGAACTTTCGTGATTTTTATGCGTTGTCATCATCATTCCTGCCGAAAAAAGGCATGTCATCAGCGTAAAAACCACCACCTTTTCCATGGTCAGTCCTCCACCTGTACGGCAGGAATAGACAGACATGCTGTAAATCTCTTCAATGCCTGTAAACTGGGGCATTATAAGCACAGAAAGTATGAAATATGCCGCTACAAAAAGCATGGCGCTTCCCAGTATCGACTCTGAAGAGCCTTTAGTGTTCTGTTCAAAAAAATGCACCAGCAGCAGCGTCAAAAGATTCAGGAGAATGAAACCGGTGAACAGGAGAAAAACAGACATGGATGAGCTGCCGGGATAAAATGCAGTTAAAAAGGCCACTGAAAGAAAGATCACTGTGGCACATACGGGACAGGGCAGGCTGAGGGGTATCCATCCAAGAGTTTTGTTTTTCCCTGTCTTTGGAGACAGCAAAATAAAAACACCCCATATGATCATCAGGCCTGCCAGAATGAAATGAAGCGGCATGGCATATTTTATTATGATCTGAAACAGGGGAAACCAGGCCATGAATTCCATGGTGTTGATCCAAAGGGCAGATAGAAAAAAAAGCAGGGCATAGGTGAGGCTGAAGCCTGAATAGGCCATTACCTTTTTCATGGGAGAATTACAGCCTGCAATACAATAGCGGATCCCGAATCCGCTTTTAATGGCAAAAATGCCCACAGAGAAAAGTATACCCAGGAATAAAGTTTTTAACGCCATAAAAAAACCTCCAGAATGTTCCATAAAGACATGCAAAAAGGACATACTCTTTACGGTTATCTTTTTAAAAAAGTATTCAATGCGGAGTGTTATGGTTGTTAAGTATGGTATCATTTGAAATAAGGACAAAAAAAAACCCGGATCGACTTTAATGTCGATCCGGGATTCCCTTTTTTATCCATCAGATCACTAACCTTGCACTCCGTCCACGAGATAACAGGTTTCTTCTTCAGGCAGGTCTTCTGACTTCCGGTTCATCCTACTTGCGGCGCCTTCCCAATCTCTATATCAGAGGTCAGTGGCATTAATGCCGGTTTCGTACCGGTTACAGCGACGGGCTCGCTCCCGAATTTCACGGGATTCCCTTGTTAGGCTATTTAAAGCACCTGAAAAACATATGCTCGAATATCTTAATTAATCCAGCCTGTCAATATTTTTTATTTTGCGGAAAATTATTTCTTCGTTGCTGGTTTTTCTGGCACAGCAGCGTGTGAGGAGTGTTGGAACGATTGGAGCCCGGTGACATTCTGGCGGAAGTATAATGGACCCCAAAATTTGAACCAGTTGCTAAGCGACATAATACCAACGGTTCGATCATTTTTGCATAACTTATTGAATTTATTCACATGAAAAAAACTGACTTCTAAAAAATAAGAGTTGTATTTTACTTAAATTACAGCGCCTTATGAGATCAATTGAATGAACCGTTACTATTTTTATAATCAATAAAACATATGCTTGACATATACCATGTGTGTTTTATACTTAACATATGATCAACATATGTTAAGAGGTGATCGAATGAAAACAGTTTCAATATTCAAAAACGGCAAAAATCAAGCTGTTCGTTTGCCTAAAGAAATGGAATTCCAAGGTATCCATGAACTGGCAATCACCAAAGATGGGGACGTAATAACTTTGCGTCCTGTTCGCCCCGATTGGCTATCTTTTTCGAAAATAGAAAAGGCAGATAAAGACTTTATGATTGAACGTGAAGATGTATTGATAGATGAAGGACGCTTTAATTTTGAATAAAAAAATTAATTGCATGCTTGATACCTGTATTTGTTCTTTCATAATGAGAGAGAATCCAATCTCTGTGCTTGAAAAACTGCAATCAGTAGTCAACAAGCAACACCGAGTTGTCATCTCAGCTATCACATATCAAGAAATGAAATTCGGACTCCTTGGCAAAAATGCTAAGCCCAAACACGCAATATTAGTTTCTGAATTCATCAAGCGTATTGATGAAATTTTGCCTTGGGATAAAGAAGCTGTTGATGCAACCACTGAGGTCAAACGGCAGCTCATGACTAAAGGAACGCCCATTGGTAACAACGATACTGCTATTGCAGGTCATGCGATAGCCACAAACTGTTTATTAGTGACAAACAATATCCGAGAATTTTCAAGAGTTGACGGGCTCAAATATGAAGATTGGGTTCGTTAACTTCTCGGAGGACACGGTGATCACTACACTCTGTTCTAATGAAGCCCCAAAAAAATTCAATACATCCTTTTCCGGCATTCTTACACCATTATTCTTTACTCTTGAGTCGTAACTTCTCATTTTCCATATAGTACGTTCCGCTTTGAATTTTGATTCAGCACTATATGTGGTGGTAACCCAAAGAACTTATGACTCAAGAGTTCTTTAAATACCAGGTGAATAATGGCTTTCGACTGATATTAGTCCGGATTTCTTTTTGGCGACAAATACGCCGCTTATTCTGAGAATAATGACCATTTTTTCTTTTATCCGGTCAAAGTTAACGTTTTTGTACTGAATTGTCAACAGGCTTCCACCGCCAGTAATTCACCAGCAAACCCTTTTTTTTCAACCGATCGGGGGCGGTTTCAATACGTCGAATTCTGATTTCATTACTTGCCTTTTAAGGAGACAAACGCCTCCTTACTGTAATAATTTTTTCGTTTTCAAGCCCATAATTTTTTTGAATTTTAGGCATCCTTTATGTTGCCTCAAAAGTAGTTGACACTTTTTTGATGAATTTTCCAAAAAATAATGGAATATTTTGAAAAAGTGTTCACCGGTGAATGTAGGATGCCAAAACTCCGTTCATAATTTGATTTTCAAGAGCTGCTGGTAAATGATGAAAAACTTACCGGCAAGTTTTATTTATGATGCACACAAATAGTTTGTATTTAAACTATTTATGTATTAATCTTTTTGCAGAATATATCGTAACCTATTTATTGGAGGATGATTTGTTATTTGAAGATTGTGTATGTTTTCGATTAGGTAAAACAGTACGCCAGGTGACAAAGGCTTATCGTAGAGAAATATCAAACTATAAGCTGACCCACGGACAATTTTTTATGATGGTTGCTATTCTGGAAAAAGACGGTTTGCTGCCCAGTGAACTTGCTGAAAAAACTTCTCAAGACAGAGCTACAACAACCGGGCTTCTGGATCGACTTGAAAAAGAAGGCTGGATTAAAAGAAGATCAGATAAAAAAGATCGCCGTTCCTTGAGAATATTTATTACGCCATATGCCCGCAATCACAAGGAGCAGATATTAAAGCTTTTCAAGGAAACAAATCAGAAATTTTTAAATTGCTTTAGTCAAGAAGAATGGGATCAAATGCAAAACTTTATGACAAAACTGGAACAATGCAACGAGTCCAGCCTGATTTGATGAAATGATTAAAAATAATGGAATAAACAAACAATGGATGATGTGGTGGATTATATTTCTGCTGAAAAACTGCCATGTAAATTTTTAAGGAGGGAGCATGCCCTATAAAATAGTCGGAATTTCAGGAACTCCAATAAAAGATGGAAATACAGATACTTTCCTATCGACGATCATAAACGAGTCGGTAAAAAAGGGCCTTCAAACGGATGTCGTAAACTTATCTGACATGAATATTAAAAATTGTATTCATTGCAATTTCTGCATTTCAAAACAAAAGCCGGATCGATATTGCTCCCTGAATGATGATGCACAGCTCATATATGATAAGCTGGAAAGCGCCGATATAATTGTGCTGGCCAGTCCGGTTTATTTTATGAGAACCAGTGGAATGCTGGTCACGTTTTTAGAGAGACTGAGGGTCTTTATTTTTGGTAATGTCGCCGGTGGAAGATTAAGAAATAAAATTGGAATCAGTGCTGCTGTATCATGGTTACGGCACGGTGGAATGGAGACCACACACCTGACCCATATATATACTTTTATCACACTTGATATGATAACGGCAACAACTCATGATTCCATCAGTCCCATGGGGGCGTCCGCTGTCAGCAGCAGATATGGGGAGGGGGTTTTCGACCCGCAAATACGTATCGGCGTCAATGAGGATCAAGCAGGTATTAAATCCGGGAAAGCAATACTTTATAGAGCCTTGGAATTAGTTGAACTTATTAATAAATAGAGTCTTTGATTGCAAATATTCGACAAACCTCGTATCAAAACACAATATATTGTGTTTGTGTGCAAAAAAAGATAAACAAATAGCAACAGCCCACAATCGGAATATCTTTCGAGATACTCTTTTTATAAAAAATCGGCAAGAAAACCCCCTCTTCCGGGGTTCCTTCTGCCGTGTCTTGAAGAAAAATACTGATTATAACGGATTTGGGGGCCTTTCTAACTATTTGAAATTATTACATCCAAACTGTCGCTTTTGTTCGACTTGAAAGTTTATAAGGGGGTACGCTTCCAAACAATATTGCCTGAAAACCCCATAAATCAAGAAATCAATATGAATTCTTACCCCCAAATCCGTTATAATCAGGATGTATTTCCACAGAAAAGGGAAAAAAGATATCCCAATCCGTAGTTTCTAAAATGGATGAAACTCAGCAACGATTATTTGAGCTCTTCCAAATGGAGAGTTTTTTATCAAGTTAGGGAGGATATATGCCATCATTTTTTTTATATTAAATCAAATAGTTGAAGCTCTAACTTTTGATAACTCGTAAACTCGGGCTACGACTGTCGAACACGAGCTTAAGCCTGTCACAATATTTATATATTTTAGTTTTTGCATATTCCTCAATACTTTTCTTGACAAAAACCAAGTTCCTATTAAAATGCTTTTCTATAATAGAGCGGAGGTTCAGTCCGCTTCCGAAAAATAAAAAATCAAAAAAATGGAGGTCACGAAAAAGATGAAATGGTCAAAGTTGGTTAAAATGATGGGCTTGGTTTTTCTTGCATTTAGCGCGGCAATACCTTTTGCAATGGCAGATAAACCTGTAGTTATTGGAATTCAGGCACCAATTACAGGGCCTTGGGCATTTGAAGGGCAGATGGCTGTTCAATCATGTAAGGTTGCGGCAGATTTGATAAATAAAAAAGGTGGTATTTTAAATGGAAGGATGATCGAAATCAGAGAATTTGATGACTCTGGAACTCCCAAGGATGGTGCTTTGGCCGCAATGAAGATCGTATCTCAAAAAGATATTGCAGGTGTCGTATCTACATATGGTTCTCCAACGGTGGAAGCCAGCTCAAATATTTTTGAAAAGAAAAAACTCGTTAATATTGCCTATGGAGCAACATTTGTAGGCTTGAGCCAGAAAAATAGAAATTTTTTCTTCCGCACCTGTGGCCGGGATGATTCCCAGGGGATATTTTTCGCCAACTTCGTGCCCAAGGAATTCCGAGCAAAGAGAATAGCAATAGTTCATAACAACACTACTTTTGCAATTGGAGTTGCAGAGGAAACAGTAAAGGCACTCAAGTCTAAAATTGATGCCGGCGAGGCTGAGGTGGTTTTTTATGATGCGGTAAATCCGGATGATAAGGATTTTACCCCGATATTGACAAAACTGCGTGAATCTAAACCAGATGTCTTTTACTATACAGGACACTATCCCGAAGGTGCCCTGATTGCACGCCAGGCTAAAGATATTGGAATCGATTGTATTTTTGTGGGAAGTAACGCTGTTATCAATAATGATTTTGTTAAAATTGCAGGTGTTGAAGTTGCCAAGGGCTGGCTGATGACCCAGGAGCCCATGCCCACCGAGCTGCCATATGCTGAATCCAAAGAATTTTTAGCGGCTTACAAGGAAAAATATGGTGAAATTCCTTCAAGCCCCTGGCCTATTTATGCTGCCGACGGTGTTAATATCATTGCCCATGCAGTGAATAAAACCAAATCCACCGACGGGACTGTTTTGGCCGATTACCTTCATAATGAGGTAAACGACGTACCAGGTGTTACAGGCCCAATAGGTTTTACAGCCCAAGGAGACCGTGAGGGAGTACCCTACCTGATGTATGTTGTCAACGAAAAGGGAGAATTCGCTCTCTATAAATAATATCCCTCTTTTCGCTTATTTTTATTAACGCATTGATATTATTGAATAAAGAATTTAAAAAATATAAATCTCAAAACATATTAAAACAATAAATTCAAAAGTTTATAGTGGAAGTCACATGACTTGATACTTGATTTTAGATATAACCGATTGATTTATTTATATTTAAAGTTTCATTTTAGCATCAAGTCATTTGACCGGGACTATAGTTAAGAATAAGCGAACCTAAGGTAATATATTTAAATCTTGTCATTATTTTTTGATGGTAACAGCCTAATAAATTTTTTCCCGGACGGGGGATACTTTTATACCCGTCCTGTTATACCCGATATGGCGGTTCACCGTCACGACCGAAGTCCTGAAAGCCTTGAAGCAGCGGTGACTTTCATAATTATCTTATTTCTACTTTGTTGGGTTTCATTTTTTAGCCCCGATTCCATGGATTTCTACAGTTAAAGAGCTGAAAATCTGGCCTGTTACCTCGATTTTAATGGCGTCATCACGAAGATAACAAAGTAGAATTATACCTTTTAGGGAAATCAAAAATTTAAAAAAAGATACTGAGGGCTTGAATGAATGTTTTTTTTGAACAAATTATTAACGGTTTGACCATTGGATCTTTTTATGCTCTCATTGCCCTTGGCTATTCCATGGTATACGGGGTCATGAAATTAATTAATTTTGCCCATGGCGATTTTTTCGCGGTTGGAGCATATATTGGCTTTACACTTCTGGTATGGGGTTCAGCCTTTATCAGCAACCATCTCGGCCTATGGGGCGGAATGGTGGCCGCGCTGGTGGTTGCGGGTGTTTGCGTAGCCCTTGTCGGAATGCTGACCGAGCGGATAGCCTACCGTCCCATTTATGCGGCAGGAAGGCTTCCAGCAGTAGTATCTGCATTGGGAGCATCTATTTTTATTGAAAATGCCGTTATGGTGATCTGGGGCCCTCGATACCTGGCCTATACCTCTGATATTGTTCCAGCCACAAGGATATGTATCTTTGGCATACAGATAACCGTTCTCCAGATTGTTATCCTGCTATTATCCTTTTTCCTTATGGGACTGCTTTATTATATTGTACAAAGAACAACCTTTGGAGCCGCCATTAGAGCATCGGCACTGGATCGGGATACGGCCGCGCTCATGGGCATCAATATCAATAATGTTATTTTATTTATCTTTACCCTTGGCCCTGCATTGGGAGGTTTGACCGGTGTCATGGTAGGGATGTACTACCGTCAAATCAGCTTCACCATGGGTTGGAACTATGGCTTAAAGGCTTTTACCGCCACCATTTTAGGAGGGATCGGCAATATTCCAGGTGCCATGTTCGGGGGGCTTATTCTGGGCATACTGGAGATGCTCGGGGCAGTATATATTTCTGCGGCCTGGAAAGATGTCTTTGTTTTTTTAATTCTGATCCTGGTTCTTATTTTTCGTCCCACAGGACTTTTTGGTGAAAAACTGGCAGAAAAGGTGTGAGCGAGGAATTAATATATGGATTGGTTTAAAAAAATAGTCTCAAACGGCCGGGGTAACTGGATATTTGTAGTCATTGTTTGCCTTTATCCTGTTTTAGGGATAAATAACGATTACTTACTGGATGTTGCCTTTTTCTTTGGGATTTATGTAATATTAGGATTAAGTTTGAATATTGTTCTGGGGGAGGTCGGCCTCTTTGATCTTGGTCATGCAGGCTTTTATGCCATCGGTGCCTATGCAACCGGGATACTTAATACCACCTTTGGCATTCCTATTCTTCTGTTGATACCCATCAGCGCTCTATCAGCCGCATTCTTTGCCTATTTAGTATGTTCACCAATTATTCATCTGAAGGGTGATTATCTTTGTATCGTCACCATAGGCATGGGTGAAATTGTCCGGCTGGTTTTAATTAACAATCCCTTTGGCCTTACCGGCGGCTCCAACGGGGTGGTGGGCATAGATAATCCTTCCATTACCCAGTATTTCTTGATCGATACATCCATGAGATTTTATTTTTTGGTCTGGATTGTAGTCGGGCTGAGTATTTTAGGCTTGGTAAGGCTTCAGCAGAGCCGCATCGGCAGGGCATGGAATTGTATCAGGGAGGATGAAATTGCAGCAGAGGCAAATGGTATCAATGTCAGGGCATATAAACTCTTAGCCTTTGTATTGGGAGCGGCTCTTGCAGGTGTGGCCGGCAATATTTATGCAAGTAAAATGATGGTTATATCACCCCATAGTTTTACGTTTATGGAATCTGCCCTGCTCTTTTGCATTGTTCTTATCGGTGGGATGGGTTCAATACCAGGTGTTCTTATCGGAGCCGCGGCTATCAGTCTTTTTCCTGAAATATTTCGTCCCTTTGCCATGTACAGGATGCTCATTTTCGGTATTGCAATGGTTGTGATGATGATTTTTAGGCCTGGGGGGCTTTGGCCGAGAAAAAGGGACTCAATGACTAACAAAATAAGCTTCTCCCCCTTTAAAAAAGCAAAATGATTCGGCATCTTTCATATTGCCTTAAAAGTAGCTTACACTTTTTCAGGCAACTCCCAAAAAATGAATTACCCCTATCCGGATAGGGGTTTTACACCACTTTTGTTTTTGCCCCTAAAAACGCCCAAATTGAAATAAGGTACTGAACAGGGAGGTTCAGATTGATGAATAGAATCCTCACATTGAAACAACCAGCAATTAGAGACTGGCTGGCATTCTCTATGGCTTTTGCATTTTTTGCCATCATTTTATTCGCCATATCTATCTATTCCTATAATGTAAAAAAAAAAGAAACCCTATCCCATATAGACAATAAGCTGTTTGTAGCCGCGCTCAGCATTAAAAATCTTTTATATAAAGACTTTCATGATCGTGCAATAAATTCGGACACCATTTCGACTGAAGAGGACAGCCAAAATATAAAGGCCTTATCCGAATTCACAAATAGGGCAGGATGCACTTTTCTTTATACGCTTATAAAAAATGATGATGCCATTTACATTACAGCATCAAACGCGACTAAAGAAGAATTGGACCAAAACCTGGAAGTAAGGTATTTTACACATTTCAAAGAATCTGATGAAAATTTTTACAGAGCCTTTGATGGCGAAAATGCTTATTCTTTCACCCATAAGGATAGATGGGGAGAATTCAGGGCTATGGCGGTTCCTGAGTTGAGTCCCGATGGTAAACCCTACTTATCAGTTGCGGAGTTTGAGATTTCCCATATAAATAGAATTCTAAAATCCAATGCATTAGAAACTATTCTTGCCGGCATTTTAATCATATGCGGCTCTTTACCCTTATTCTATCTACTTTTGAATCGTGTTCGCCAAATATCTGAAAAACATAAAAAAACAGAACAACAATTGCAACAGGCACAAAAACTGGAATCAATAGGCCGATTAGCAGGGGGGGTAGCCCATGATTACAACAACCTGTCCAGTGTTATTATTGGGTATTCTGAATTGGCTCTTGATGGCCTGGATTCTGACCATCCACTATACAATAATCTTAAAGAAATTTTAAAAGCAGCAGAACGATCTACGGATATTACCAGGCAGCTACTTGCCTTTGCTCGTAAACAAACTATTGAACCTGTAGTGGTAGACATAAATAATATTGTGGAAAACATGTTGAAAATGCTCGCTCGGTTGGTTGGGGAAGATATTGAGTTACAATGGCTTCCAGGAGATGATATTTATCTGTTAAAGATTGATCCATCCCAGATCGACCAGATTCTCGCTAATTTATGTGTAAACTCACGAGATGCCATAAAGGACGTTGGGAAAATATCAATTGAAACAAAAAATTCCAGATTTGATACTGACTATTGTACGCATAATGAAGGATTTATTCCCGGAAAATATGTTATGATCGCTGTAAGTGATAATGGCAAAGGGATATCACCAGAGAATATTGAAAATATATTCGATCCTTTTTTCACAACAAAAGGTTTAGGAAAGGGTACCGGACTCGGGTTGGCCACCGTCTACGGTATTACCAAACAGAACAATGGTTTTGTTAAAGTTTATAGTGAACCGGAAATAGGAACAACCATTCGGATTTACCTGCCGGAACATTCAGAAGAACCGGTGATGGTAGAGAGTAAAAATATAGCCAAAATACCTAAAGGACACAACGAAACAATACTATTTGTTGAAGATGATGTTTCCATACTGAAGCTTGGAAAAAAAATTTTACAAAGTCTTGGATATAAAGTCCTGATAAGCAGCACGCCGATTGATGCTATCCGCTTAGCCTCTGATTACGAAGGGGTGATAGACCTTCTTATTACAGATGTAGTAATGCCTGAAATGAACGGCCGGGAACTATCTGAAAGGATAAAGCATATATATCCAAATCTAAATATTATTTTTATATCAGGCTACACAGCCAATATCATTGCTCATCGTGGTGTCCTGGAAGACGGAATCAATTTCGTATCAAAACCTTTTACAAAAGAAGCCATAGCATCAAAAATAAAAGAAGTATTAAATCAAAGCATCGGTAATGCTCAAAAATAATTTATACAAAAATCCTCACCACAGGAACGGGATAGAGATAAAAAAATGAAGAGAAACAATAATCGGGAAATTGTGCTGGAGACATGCGGTTTAACAAAAACTTTTGGAGGTCTTGTTGCCGTATGGGATGTGAATATTAAGGTGCACAAGGGAGAAATTTGCAGCCTGATCGGTCCCAATGGCGCAGGAAAAACTACTTTTTTTAATGTGGTAACAGGCATCTATAAACCAGATGAAGGCAGTGTCATTTTCAATGGAGAGCACATCGAAGGCAGGAAACCTCATCAAATTGTTAAAAAAGGTATTGCACGCACATTCCAAAATATTCGCCTTTTTCAAAACATGACCTGTTTGGAAAATGTAATGGCCGGCCAGCACTGCAGGGCATCTTCAGGGTTATGGGCCTCAATATTTAGAACCCCGGGGCAAAAATCTGAGGAACAAAAAATCCATGAAGTTGCAAAGAATCGTCTGAACCAGATCGGGTTATCATCCCATGAAGATGAGCTGGCAAAAAATATCGCCTATGGAAGCCAGAGAATGCTTGAGATAGGCCGGGCACTGGCAAGCAATCCAAAACTGCTGGTGCTGGATGAACCCAGTAGTGGATTGAACCCCAGGGAGTCTAATGATCTCATTGTTTTTTTAAAAAACATTGTGCAAAAAGATTTGACTATCTTGATAATTGAGCATGACATGAAGGTGGTTATGGGTATTTCCGACTGGGTCGTTGTGATGGATGAAGGCCGTAAAATCGCAGAAGGCTCTCCACAGGAAGTCTACAATGCTCCAGAGGTTATAGAGGCATATCTTGGCAGGGAAGAGGATGAGGAAGAAATGGAGGAAAATATCTGATGACATCTCTTTTGAAAATTAAGGATTTACAGATTTCCTATGACTCGGTAGAAGCCCTAAAAGGCGTATCAATGGAGCTGAATCAAGGCGAGATTGTTTCCGTTCTGGGTGCCAACGGCGCAGGCAAAAGCACACTGCTGCGGGCTATTTCCGGGCTTGTTCAACCTATCAGCGGCACCATTGAATTTAAGGGTGAAGCTCTGAACAAGGTACCTGCCTTTGAAATTGTTTTAAAAGGTATTTCTCAATCCCCTGAAGGACGGAAGGTCTTTGCCACCCTGAGTGTTGATGAAAATCTAAACCTTGGCGCTTATACGCGCAGAAAAGATACCCGGTGGGTTGAAAAGACCAAACAACATGTTTTTGAACTTTTCCCCATTCTAATTGAACGCCGCCGCCAGCTATCGGGCACACTATCAGGTGGAGAACAACAGATGCTGGCCATGGGCCGGGCTTTGATGAGCGATCCCCAGGTATTGCTGTTGGACGAACCATCCCTTGGTCTGTCGCCCATGTTTGTGAAGCTTATTTTTAAAATTATTCAGGAAATCAACTCTGAGGGCGTTACGGTTTTGCTGGTGGAACAAAATGCCCGCAGAGCCCTTTCCATTGCCCATAGGGGATATGTCCTTGAAACCGGTGAAGTATCGGTGAGCGGGCTTGCTTCAGAATTAAGGGAAAATAAAAAAATTCAGGAAGCTTATCTGGGCGGGGCAGCACTTAAAAAGTAAAACTTCTGATATGATCCTATCCTTGAAACCATTAAGACCTGACGGGCACAGTTAACAACAAAACAACCTTTAAAGATACAGAAGGAAATTTGTGGATAAACCTGACAAAATTACCAACCTTAGAATAACCATTATTGCAGAGGATTCTGTGGGCTATGACTCGCCTTATCTGGGACAGCACGGGATTTCCATCTTGCTGTCGGTGATTCAGGGCAATGAAAAGAAAAATATTTTGATGGATGTTGCCCAAGATCCTGGGGCACTGCTTGAGAACTTCAGACGAATGAAAATTTCTCCTACCGAAATTGACGCAGTTGTTTTAAGTCACTGCCATTTCGATCATACCAGGGGTGTGGCAGCCATCTTAGATGCAATAGGCAAAAAAGATATTCCGTTAATTGCGCACCCTGACATTTTCAGATTGAATTTTATTAATGCACCTTTTTTGAGGCATGTTGGTGTTATGGAAGGAGACAAGCTTTCAGATATTGTATCCAAGGGTGCTGCTGCCTATCTTACAAAGGATCCACTGCAAATAATGCCTGGAATGATTACTACTGGAGAGGTCGACAGGATAACGGATTTTGAAGAAGCAGGTATTGATCTTTTTACCATTGAAAACGGCAGAATAGTTAAAGATATAATGTTAGATGATATAAGCATTGTGGCCGACGTTGAAAACAAAGGACTTGTAATTGTGACAGGATGCAGCCACGCCGGCATTGTCAATATAATACACCATGCCAGGAAAATAACAGGAACAAGTAAGATAAATTGCCTTATCGGCGGCTTTCATCTCGTAGATGCCTCCGATGAAAGAATCCAAAAAACCGTCATGGCTATAAAAGAATTTAATCCTGGCTGGGTTTACGCCGGCCATTGTACAGGCTTCAGGGCCCAGGCCGAATTAAGAAATGTATTTAAGGAAAAATTTTTACCCCTGCAGACTGGAATGGTCATTGATATATCTTAAAATACGTGCATGCAGGTCAACAATCCCTGAGTCTTTAGCTCAGGGGTTGTTGACCTTTTCTAACTTATAATTAAAAAAATTATACCTGATTTTTCAGCTTAAATTTTTTTTAACCCTTGAGAGAATACTTATCTGCTATGATGTTGTAATAGGCATTTTCAGATACAGAGCCCCATATCCCTACCTGTTCTTTAAATTTTTCAAAGGCTGCATGTACCTTGGCCGATGCCGCATCCTTTGCCGCCTCTTCAATCATGACCTCCTTTGCCAGGGATCTCAGAGAGTTTAGAAGCTCATCCGGGAATTTTACCAATTGAACCTTATGCTTTGAAATTAATTCCTGAAGAGCCGCACCGTTGCCGGACTCGAATTCGCAGAGGCTCCAGAAGTTAGTCTCCATGGCCACTGCATCAACAATGGCCTTTAAATCAGCGGGCAGCTCATCATAGGCCTTTTTATTAAACATTACCTCTAAGCAGGTTCCAGGCTCGTGCCACCCGGGATAATAGTAGTATGGTGCGGCCTTGTAAAAGCCCATGCGGAGATCGTGCATGGGGCCAACCCATTCCGTGGCATCAAGTACACCGCGCTCAAGGGAGGTGAATATTTCACCGCCCGGGAGAAGAACCACAGTTCCGCCTGCCTTGGCAATAACTTTGCCGCCAAGACCTGGGATACGCATTTTAAGCCCTTTAAAATCATCAATGGTGTTCATTTCCTTTCTGAACCAGCCGCCCATCTGAACTCCGGTATTGCCCTGGGGTCTTGGAACCAGATTAAATGGAGCATAGACCTCTTCCCACAGTTCCAGGCCGCCGCCACTATAAAACCAGGCATTCAGGCCCTGGGGATTAAGACCAAAGGGAACAGCAGCAAACCATTGGGCAGCAGGGACCTTTCCTGCCCAGTAATATGCAGCTCCGCTTCCCGCCTGAACAGTTCCCTGGGAAACGGCATCAAAGACGCCCAGAGCAGGTATTAATTCACCTGCTGCAAAGACCTGAATTTTCAACCGGCCGTTGCTTACCTCTCCCACCCGTTTGGCAAACCTCTCGGCTCCGGTCTGAAGCACTGGTAAATTGGGGGGCCATGTGGTGACCATTTTCCAGTTATAGGTTTTTTCTTTGGCCAATACCGCCGGTGCTGCAATTGCTGTTCCTGCAACCGCTGCTGCGGCTGCGCCTGTCTTTTTCAGAAAATCACGTCTCTCCATTCTAACTGACTCCTTTTTGTAAAAAGTTGGCAATTAATAAAAGAACAAATAAACATCCCATTTCCATGCTGAACTTGTTGTTACATCAGTTGTCCCGACCCGGTTTTTTTAAGAGCTGCCATGGGCAGACCAGGGTCCAGAAAAGTGAAAACTACTTTTAAAGCAACATAAAGCCTCGGTTCGATTGATCTCATAACCTGGTGTAATTTAAGTGAAATATGACTCGAATTTTTTAGAGGTCAATTTTTTTATGTTAATAAATTAAACACGTTATGCAAAAATGATCGAACCGCTGGATAAAGGTAGCCATACGTTGATATTATTTTAATTGGAAAAAACCACCTTGGGCAGCCATGTAACAAGCACCGGAAAAAATACCACAATGAGCAGTCCTATAAGCTGAAATATTACAAAGGGTATTATTCCCCGATAAATATGGCCGGTTTTTATCTCCGGCGGGGTCACCGCCTTTAAATAGAAAAGTGAAAAACCAAAGGGCGGCGTCATGAACGAAGTCTGGAGGTTAACCGCTATGAGTATGCAAAACCAGACAGGGTCAAAACCAAATTCGATCATGATGGGAGCAAGAACCGGGACATGGATAAAGGTTATCTCGATGAAATCAAGGAAAAAGCCTATAATAAAAATAAGCCCCATGACGATGGCAAGTACAAACCACTTGCCATGGGTCGCGGATAACCCGCCTAAGAATTCCCGCACAAGCCCGTCACCGCCCATGCCTCTGAATACCAGACCAAAGGCCGCGGCTCCCACCAATATGATAAAAACCATGCAGGTAAGCTGCATGGTGGCATCCATAACGTCTTTTAATATTTTAATATTGAATTTCTTGTTGGCAATGGTAAGAAGTGTGGCTCCTACCGCACCTACCGCGGCAGCTTCCGTAGGAGAGGCAATACCAGCAAATATTGAGCCTAAAACAGCCACCATTAAGAAAAGCGGTGGAATCAGAGCCCTGGTTACCTTTTTAAAGAGTATTGCCGGGGTCAGAGCATCTAACTCTGCCTGGGGAATCCTGGGGGCGCTGTCGGGCCATATGAGGCATGAAATGAGTATGTAGATTATATAAAGACCCACAAGGACCAGGCCTGGAAATACGGCTCCCATGAAAAGATCCCCTACCGAGACGCCGACAATATCGCCGATGAGCACTAAAACAATGCTCGGAGGTATTATCTGCCCCAAGGTACCGGAGGCGGCAACGGTGCCGGTGGCAAGCTCTGGTTTGTAGCCGCGTTTTAGCATGGTGGGAACAGCAAGAAGGCCCATGGTTACAACGGTGGCCCCGACTATTCCGGTGGAAGCCCCAAGTAAGGCTCCCACAACAACAACGGAAATGGCGAGACCTCCGCGCATGCGCCCGAAAAGAAGTCCCATGGTGTCAAGAAGCTCTTCAGCCAGTCCAGATCTCTCCAGCATGACCCCCATGAAAACAAAGAGTGGAACAGCAAGTAAGGTAACATTGGTCATGACACCCCATATTCTCAGGGGAAGCAGGTTGAAAAAATCCCATCCAAAACCGATCAGGCCAAAAAAAAGGGCTGTTCCCATTAAAGTAAATGTAACAGGGAAACCAGCCATTAATAAAATAGTTAAAGCAAGAAACATCCAGGCAGGCAAATATTCCATTTGTGCTATCCTTTTGTCTTGTAATCAATTCCCATGATTGTAAAAAAACTCTTGAAACCAAGCGAAATTCCCTGGAGCAAGATAAGCACAAACCCTGCGGGAATGCAGGCCTTCAGCAAATATCTGTAAGGTATTCCCCCTGGATCAGGAGAATTTTCCATAACAGCAAAGGAATTCGTCACAAAGTTGAGGGATGTTGTTATTATCATGTAACAGCCCGGCAGCAGAAAAAATATCACTCCCACAAGATTCACCCAGGCCTGGCCTTTTGCCCCCAGGCGCTGATATATTATATCCACCCGGACATGACCGTCTTTTAAAAGGGTGTTGCCGGCCCCCATAAGAAATATGACAGCAAAAAGATGCCATTCCAGTTCCTGGACAAAAACAAAACTGGTGTTAAAGGCATACCGCATGACCACGTCCACGAAAACCACTAACACCACAGTTAATGTGATCCAGGAAATACCCCTGCCCACAAATTCGTTCAAGCTGTCTATCCATCTACAAAGGGATTTAAAAAAATTCATACCCTTACCTGCCGCAAATTATGTTTGTTGACGTTACTGATATTCAAAAAAGGCACCTCCCATGGTGATAATTTAATTTCAGTCGATAAATATAAGTTATGGTTTATGACAGATTTTATACGGTAAATCTATTTTAAACGCTTTTTCGCGTTCAGCCATTAAATCCAAGTTATGATTTATGACAAGTTCAAGTAATTATCAATAGAAAACCTGTATTTAATAAAAAAATCGGCGGCACTTCATGAGTCTCTGACTCAGGGGATTGACTTTTTCAGCCCTCAAAAAAATGGTTTGCCATATTCAAGGAGTCCAGGTAAAAGCCTGATAAAACATTGTTTAAATCCAAATTTTCCTTTTCCGCTAAAACAGGGCAGCTTCTCCAGTCTCCTATTTCAAAGCATTTAACAATATCAGCAATATAATTTATTTTTTTGTTATTGCCCAGGAGTGCTGCTTTTATGCTGTCTGAAAAGGGAATCGCCTTTAAAATTGATTTCATTTCAGTATCCAGCATGGCCTCAAGATTGGAAAAAAGCCCAATGGTAAAAAACTCATCCGGTGAAAAGGTTAAATTCATGAAGCCGCCTATGAGTTCAAACATTTTTGCCTTAAAAATCGAATGACGTATCAGCTCATTGGGTTTTTTTTCAGCAATGGCAGCGGCAGCCACCATGGAAATAAATTTTTTTATTTCATCACTCCCTAAGTAGGCAAGGGCATCCTTGATTGAGCCTATTTCATATTTTCTGCTGAAGTATGCTGAATTAATAAAACGCATGAGCTTGTAAGATACATACACGTCTGATTTTATCATGCCACTGATTTTACACATGTCCATGTCGGATTTGTTCACCTCTGCAATCAATTTCAGGAGACTCATTTTATTGGAGGATATTTCCTTGTTGGACAGTATTTCGGGTCTGGAGAAAAAATATCCCTGAAACAGTGAAAAACCCATAGCCCTTGCCCGTTCAAACTCTTCGTAGGTCTCCACCTTTTCGGCAAGCAGAATCAATTTTTTAATGTGTTTTATCTTGTCAAGAATCGGCTGAAGAGTATTAAGGGGGGTGGCAATTAAATCAAACTTGATGATTTTTGCAAATTTTATCAATGAAATATATTTTTTATGGAAAATAAAATCATCCAATGCCACCTTATAGCCTTTTTTAACAAGCTCTTTTACGGATTCAAGTACCTGGGCATCGGGTTCGATATTTTCCAATATTTCAATGATAATATCCTCTTTGGGAAACAGCAGGGGTGCTTTTTTCACAAGAAGTTCACGGGTGAAATTGATCAGAGCCGGCTTGTTGTCGGTTACCACATCCAGTCCCATGGCAAAAAAGGTATGGGTTAAAACCTTGGATGTTGCAATATCGCCCTCGATATCAGGAAAGGTGTTTGAAAGGCTATCCCGGAAAAGCAATTCATATCCAAACGTATGTTTATTGCTTTTTAATATCGGCTGGCGGGCTACAAAAATTTTCATCTTTTCTCCATAATCATGATAACCCTCGGTTCGATTGATATCATAACATGCTGTAATCTAAGTTGAATATGACTCTAATTTTTTAGAGATCATTTTTTTCATCTCAATACATTAAGTTATGCAAAAATGATCGAACCATTGGTGATAATGCTGGGTATCCTTTATATCGTATCAAAAGCAAATCATTCTTCAAAATATGGGGGGCTAACATCAGCCATTGTATAGGCACCCCACTGTGGATACTCTTACCGGTCAACCACGGTGGGTTGTTTTTACCTACAAATAATGGTAAAAATTGAAATCAAGCCCAAAATATGTGTTTAGTCAATTTTAAAGTTATCAACGATGTGGCGAAGTTTTTCAGCCATTTCCTTTAATTCAGCGGAACGGTTCTGAAGCTGGCTGCTGTTGTCTGCCATTTCTGTGGAAGCATCATTGACAAGGGCAATATCTGCTGAAATATTCCTGGCAACCTGGGAGCTTTGATTTACGTTTTGATTTACCTCCTGGATACCATGGGAAAGCTGCTCAATGTTGGTGGATATTTCCTGGGTTGCTGAGGACTGCTGGGTCACCGCAGTAGCAATAGTCGCCACCATCTCCTTTGCGTTGTTTATGACCTCTATGACCTCATTAATGGATATTATGGTGGTACTGGACACAGTCTGCACGTTTTCTATCTGCCCCTGAATATCCTGGGTTGCCATGGCTGTCTGTTTTGCTAATTCTTTTATTTCATTTGCAACCACGGCAAATCCCTTGCCGGCATCACCGGCCCTGGCAGCTTCAATGGTAGCGTTCAAAGCCAGGAGATTGGTCTGCTCGGATATTTCGTTGATGGTTTCAGTTACCTTGCCGATGGCATTGGCAGCCCTGTTGAGCTCATCCATCATATTTCCAGTCTCATCGATTTTCCGGGCTGCCTCCTCTGAAATGTTCCTGGTTCTTTCCGCATTTTGGGCAATCTCATTTATGGTGGCATCCATCTCTTCCGCGGCGGCAGCTACAAGGTTGGTATTGTTGGAAGATTCTTCCATGGCAGCAGCCACACTTGCCAGGCTGGAACTCATCTCTTCAGCAGCAGCGGCAACAGTATCTGCCCTGCCGGATGTGGCTGCAGCTCCTTTAGTTATTTCATCTGAGACCAGGGAGAGATTCCTGGATGCGCTGTCAACTTCGACAGTTTCCCGGGCAAGACTCCGAATGATATCCTGGAGTTTATCAAGAAAAAGATTAAACAGGGTTCCAAGCTCTCCTAATTCATCCTTTGATTTAATCTCAATCCTCTTTGTCAAGTCACCCTCGCCCCGGGCAATATCCTCAACACTGACTATCATACTTTTCAGGGAACGGGATATGGCAAAAATAATTACCAGGCACAAGACTATGATTGCGGCACACAAAATTCCTGATACGGATAACATTTTAACAGTCATGGTTTTTACACGGGTATCTATCCTGGCTCTCATAAGGGCCTTGTTTGCCTCAATGTTATCAATATATACACCGGTTCCAAGCCAGTAGTCAGTTCCTGGAATCATCATGGCATAGCTAAGCTTTGGAGTGTCCCCGGCACCAGGTTTGGGCCATATATAGTTGACAAATCCTCCACCGGCAGAGGCTATCTTCCATAGCTCACGAATGACATAGACTCCGTTTTTGTCTTTTAGTTCTCCAAGGTCTGCCCCCTGTTTATCCGGCTTTACGGGAAAAGCTATATTGGTGGTATTTTGATACACGAAAAAATAGCCGGAATTATCTTTTTCAAAGCGGATATCATGAAGCGCTTTGCGAATAGTTTCGATTTTAGCAGACTCATCTTCGATGGATTCGATGGCATGCCCTACAGATAGAGCCATAGCATGGGATGCTACTTGAATTTTTTCCTTTTGATCGGTGAGCATGATTTCTTCCGTATAGCCCATTGCAGCATCCTTGGCATGGCCGCTCGTTTTTACGGCAAACCAAACCATACAGATAAAAAGAATGAATATAAAACAAATAATTAGATACATGCGCTGCTTGATCGTAAATCTATTCAACATAAGCCAACCTCCTGTAAAAAAACATCGTTATCGTATTTTTCCAACAAAAAAAACGGTTACCAGATAATAGCCTGATGTCTAATAACCAAAAAGATTACACCATAGGGTAAAACGCTCTGCATGGGAAGGCTCAATGGCCCTGAGGGAGGCGGTTATCTCATAAATGGATAATTCCCTGCCTGCCTTGCCAGGGCTTTTGGAATAGAACTTGTCTGCAAAGCAGATGATCTTTTCTTCAATGGTCATGGGAACCATTTCCCTTACAGGAAGAGGAAGGGCATTTTCAAGTATATTTTCCCTTGTAATTCCGGCACCGGTATGTCGCTCACATACCATTGCGTGGCGGGGATAGCCCATACCTTCCAGAATTTCCCGGCCCAAAACACCGTGGCAGATGTAAGGTTCATATCCAAGGCAGTGAATATTAGGGCAGTGGGTTTTGAAAATGCCTATATCGTGCAGCATGGCGGCCTGTTCAATAAATTTTATGTCAGGCCTAAGATGGGTAACCTGCTCGGCTACCTCCAGGCTCTTCAGGGTAACAAGCTCACTATGCTGCATGAAAATATCATATAAAATCGTTCCCGGGCGGTAGTATTCCTGTATGATGTTAATGGGATTCAGTCTCACACCTTTCCAGAAAGCAGTACGCCTTCTATGAAGGGATCTATATCTCCGTCAAGTACCCGGTCAACATCCCCCATTTCAAAATCGGTGCGGTGATCCTTAACCATTCTGTAGGGATGCATCACATAGGATCTAATCTGGCTTCCCCAGGCAATGTCGTCCTTGCCGTCGTGGAGATCCTGCATTTTCTGATTGTGCTTTTCTTTTTCGATCTTGTAAAGCCTTGACATGAGCACCTTCATGGCAATTTCCTTGTTTCTGTGCTGGGATGGTTCCTGCTGACATTGAACCACCACTCCGGTTGGAAGGTGGGTGATACGGACGGCACTGCTGGTCTTGTTCACATGCTGGCCTCCTGCTCCGCTGGCCCGGAACACATCTATGCGAAGGTCTCCTTCATCAATGTCCACATGTATCTCATCCTTAACTTCAGGGTAAACAAAAACCGATGCAAACGATGTGTGACGCTTGCCGCTGGCATTGAAGGGAGAGATACGCACCAGACGGTGAACACCGGACTCCACCTTTAAGAATCCGTAACAGTTTACACCGCTGACTGTAAAGGTGGCTCCTTTAAGCCCTGCTTCGTCCCCGGGCTGATAGTCAATCAACTGGAATTTAAACCCCTTCTTATCGATCCATCTTGAATACATGCGAAAAAGCTTTTCTGCCCAGTCCTGGGAGTCTGTTCCACCGGCACCTGCATTGATGGACACAATGGCATTCCTGCCATCGTCTTCGTCATTCAGCATGATATCTATGGAAAATTTTTTTATTTTTTTGTCAAGCTGACCGAGCTGATGAAGAACCTCATTTTCAGCATCTTTGTCTTTTTCTTCCTGGGATAATTGCAGCAATGTGTCGGCATCCTCAATCTCGGAATGGATGGATTCCCAAGTCTCGATAAGGTCAGAAATGGCTGTGCGCTCCTTTAGCAGGCTGGTAGCCCTGTCATTGTCATTCCAGAAATCCTCCCGCGCGATGAAGCTGTCCAGCTCCCTTAGGCGGTTTTTTTTGACAGGCAGGTCAAAGATACTCCTTTAATTGTTCCGCCCTGTGGTAAAATTCTGTGATATCTTGTTTAAGTTCAATTGACATTGGTATTCTCCTGATTTTTTTAACTTTTAACCTGAACATCTCCTTCCCCAGTCCATGGGTCAAAAGCAGGGGATAAATAGCCTTGTTATTTTTGAATTTAGTTTAGAAACAGGCAAGTGTAAAGCTAAAAAAATGAAAAGGTTTTTTCAGCTTGGATTCTAAGCCGCAATATTTTCAGGAATTTTTCCTTTTTACTATAGACATTTTCGGAAATAAGGTTTTTCATTTATATTCTGGTGATAACTGCCTGAAAATACCTTGGCGTTTTTGCCAAATTTTTTATTTCCGAAAATGTCTTATCTTTAATTTTAATAATTTTATCATAAAGGCCATCACAATTGCAATCATACAAATAAGGGCAAACAAGTCTCCTTTTTCCGTGTAAAAGGTTTTTATCCTAAAACAGGAAAGAGTTGATTTAAGCGCGGCATCACAATAAAGGGAACTCTTGTCCATAATTTTTCCCCCAGGGCTTATAAAACCGCTGATTCCGGTATTGGCAGCTCTTGCCACAGCCCTTCTGTTTTCAACTGCTCTGAACACGGCCATGGAAAAATGCTGCATTGGCGCGGAAGTATTACCGAACCAGGCATCATTGGTCATGGTCACCAGAATATCTGCTCCCCTGTTCACGGCATTTCTTGCAAGGTATGGAAAGATAATCTCAAAGCAGATAAGAACACCTGCACGGTATTCGTGAAATTTTAACGGAGAAGCATCTAAAGTTCCCGGTGAAAAGTCCCCGGCCTGGGCAATGATCTTACCCAGAAAAAAAAGATATTTTCCCAGGGGCACATACTCTCCAAAGGGAACCAGGTGGGTTTTATCATACCAGCCTGTAACAATCCCCAGGCGGTTTATCATGTAAGCCCTGTTAAAGAATCTGTAGGTATCGTTTCCCAGGGCTTTAAAAGCAGGGCTCCCGATCAAAAAATTAGTTTTAGCTTCTCTGATACAGGCATCTACCTCATCGGACAGGGCTTTGTCCCACTCATAATAAAAGGGCAGTGCGGTCTCAGGCCATATGATCAGATCCGGCTTGTCTTCCGGGCCGTCAATTGCCGAATAAAGTGCGGTGTCAAGGGAAAGATTGCAGTATTTTTTTATGGTATGCAGCTTATAGTCATCATCCCACTTCATAACCTGGCGGATATTTCCCTGAATCACCGAAATACTGGTTTTTGGGGAAAATTTTTCCAGATTCCGTATTTCATTAAGCCTTTTATGCCCATAGAAAAAAACAGCCTGGAACAAGACCGCTAAGGAGATTATCCAGAAAAGCAGGGTTTTCCATCCAAATTTATTTGGTTTAAACCCTGATTTTTTTAAGGCTGATTTGTCAAGATGAATGGTTTTTTTTTCTGGCCTCATTTCTGCAGCAGATATCCCTTTGCCTGATCCAGTAGTTTTTATATCTGCCCCGGCAATACTTCTGCTCCGGCTTTTTTTCTCAAAATAGAAGCCTCTAAGCCCACAGAAAAGGATGGCAGCAACTCCATTTGTCAGCACAATAAGAAAAGAAAGCCCATAAACTCCTGTCATATCCGCAATTTGAATAAGGGGAAGGTGCATGTACTGGGAATAGCCTGTCAGTCCCCAGGGAAAGCCTGAAAAGAGTCCTGCCCGTATATATTCAAGGCTGACCCACAGCATGGCTCCTGTAATGGGTGCGATTAAGGGACCTGCATCAATGAGGTTTATTCCAAAGGCAAACAGCCCGGGATAAAGGGCAAGGTAAAAGGCTAAAAGGAACAAAACAGGAAGGGACAGGTAAAGGGGAATTTGACCATAGGTGCTGATGGTGGGCACGATCCAGTAAAGCAGGGAAAAAAAATGGGCAAACCCCATGACAAGGCCGGCATAAAAGGCTTTTTTCCTGTCCATGTAACGGATGGATATCAGCATTGGAGACAGTGCAGCCCATGCAAGCCAGGGCATTTGCATGTTTGGAAAGGACATGGTGAGAAAAAAACCGCTTAAAGCAGCAGGGATGTAGTCCAAACTGAAACCAGCCTTTTTTAAAATTATTAACTATTTTTCTTTTAACACCTTATTCACCGGTTTAATACAAAATTATGTATAACTCCCGTAAGCGTTCTATACATAAGGCTTTGATTCATATCATTTTTCATTAATTTAAAAAAGGAGTATATCATGAAACAAACAGAAGTAAATCGTTTTAATAAAATACGGATACAGCCTGCTGCCAGACCAGATGAAATCCCTTGTCGGCATCCTAACTGCATCCTCCCGGAAGCCGATGAACTTTATGTCCGATGGGCTGGGTACTCTGTAAACGGCGGATGACTTTCATGGTTCGTTGTGGGCAGAACCGGATCAAAATCCTGGTCTGCCCATGGCCGTTATAGAGAAGTTTGCTTTTTTACCTGCTCGTGAGCCATATTTTCTCATTTTGCATATAACATAGATTATATTGAAGTTCATTCAAACACCATATGTAGTGTTGATGCAGAAAAGGTTATTACTGACGAGCCTCTTATGGCAAAAGCATAATTTGTTGCAGTGCAAAGTATATTATCAATCGACATTAATCAGATGTACAGCTAACATGATGAAAATAGACGAAAATAGAGTTAACCCCGAAAAAATGTCCGGGTAATTTTAACAATGTCTTGAATTTCATGGGCCTTAAGACTCCTGCCCAGTTCAGCGCTTGTTGATTTTATTTTTTCCGTGACTGCATTTAATTGATCAGGCCTGAATGCGATATGTCTTGATTCAAGGTATTTTTTAACAAGATGACGGCCGCAAAGCAGGTTCAGATAAAAGTCTTCTTCTTCTGAAATACCAAAGGTGCTGCCGGCATGGGTGCCTGCCACATGGGTCTTTACCCCGTTTCCAAAAAAAGGAGTGTTGTAGCTAAGGAGGGCTTCACCTGTCTGGGCAAGACAGATATTGCTGACATATTTATAATATGCCTTAAAGCCTTCCGTCTCATCGGTTTTCAGTCGGGTTTCATAGCCTTGGTCCTTGAGAATTTTTCCCACAGTGAAAATATCTGCAATGCCGTTTCTTTCGCCGATACCAAGGACGGAAACTTCTATAACCTCTGCACCGGCACTTACTCCTGCCAGGGTGTTGGCCGAGGCCAGGCCAAGGTCATTGTGGCAGTGGACGCTGATTTTCGTGCTGAAATCCCCTGCCATATGGGCAATGGGTTTGATTTTTTCATACAGTTTCACCGGTGCCATAATTCCGGATGTATCTGGAAGAGAAAGAATGTCAATGTTGATATTCTCCATGAGAAAAGCTGTGGTTTCTTTTAAAAAAACAGCATCGGTGGTTCCAATATCGAGCATGGCAAGGGAAATAACGGCATTTGACTGTCTGTCCCTGAGGACCTCAATGGTTTCCCTGATGCCTGCAAGCTGGTGTTTTTTTTCTTTTTCCGGTGCACCAGGTTTTATGTGGGCATGGAGATGAAAATCCTTAATCCCTGTTGCAATAAGAGAATCCACATCTTTTATATAGGCCCTGGCTAAGGCTGCAATTCGGATTTTATAATCTTTTTTTTGTACAATGTTCTGGAGATATCTGATATTTTCCTCTTCAGAAACATGGGCAGGTGGATATCCTGCCTGACAGATGTCCACTCCAAGAATTTCCTGGAATTGAAGTATTTTTTTGCGCTGATTTGTGGAAAAAACAATACCTCTGTGCTGCATCCCCTCCCTTATTGTCTGATCAATGACAATGATTTTTTTGTCTTTCCCTTTGCTGGCACCCTCAGGCCTTTTATCCATATAACTGGTCTCCCCTAAGTGATCTTTTTTTTCCCCCGCTGCCGGGAATCTAAGTCCGGTGGAGTTTTTGTGTTCTGCTTCCTCTGCAATCACATGTAGTGGCTATTATATCTGCCTCATGGATTTTATTATCACCTTTTTGTCAACCTTGTTTATAAATGATCGTTCCAACGTGATCTCCTGCAAGGGCCTTTGAAATATTACCGGGAACCATTCCGTTTATTATCTGGACAGATTCGATAACCTCACTGTTTTGAATTACCTCCAGGCATGGGCGCTCAATTACCAGGTCATCTTGTTCTCTTTCCATTAAATCCCTTGCACCAATTTTTGGAATAAACTCGGCATCAGGGTTTTTCTTTGGATCATCTGTAAATAGACCCTTTTCATCTTTTATAAACAATATTCTTCTTGAACCGATTAAATCCGCCAATATTACGAGTCCCACATCTGTGCGGTGTATGGGGATTCTGCCCTTTTCAGGCTTAATGGCAAAGTAGTCATAGGGCGGCATTCCATGCATTACAGGAATAATGCCTTCAGCAAAATATGTCGGAAGTTTTACTACATCACTATGTGAAATTTTAATTCCACCCCAGGGTGATAACAGCGCTGCAATCATAAGTGCATTCTGGTCGGAAATCATGCTGCCAAAACGGGCGATTATTCCCGTCGGCATACCCATTTCAAGGCCTATTGTATAGATATGACGGCTTCTTGTACCTCCTCCGGTTGTAATGAGAAGTTTGTTCTTTTTTCTATTTGCAACTATTTCCTTTAATATGGCAGGAAGCGCTTTCACGCCTCGGTCGCAAATTGACTGCCCTCCAATCTTCATGATTGCAACATCGGGAAACAAACGCTTCTGGGGAGCTATTTCCAACTGATCCAAAAATTCTTTACTGACCAGGCTTTCCCCCATCAGCTTGCTTTCTACATGAAGCCTTTTACCATCTTTATCACGAACTAAAGCCATAATTTACCTTTATTTTATAATGTTTTTGGGCTTAATGTTGGCCATTATTGGTAGGGGCAAACCCACAGTGGTTGCCCGGTAAAACGTACACACAGTGGGGTACCCCTATTACAATGGCCAATTTTAGAACCAAGCCCATGTTTTTTTATTTTAATGCGTAGGGACAGAATTTATTTTTGCCCCATTTCCACATTTATCTTTTTTTCTTCCCTTGCGCAAATGAATTAGTTCTGTTCCTGTTTCTTCAGCAATATGCTCTAATTCGCTCAAGCGCAAATGATCAGAATAAACCTTAAGGTTGCAATCATATACTGCTACCATACGAAATCTGGGTTTTTTCTCACCATCTAAAACTTTTCTTCTCTCTCTATAAAAAATTTTTCCAGCCATATCAGTCTCCTTGAAATTTAACAAAAAACGGCCTGGTTCAAAATAGCATCTGCTATGCTCACACTTTTACTCAGCCTTGGAAAAAGAGCATTTTAAGATAAAATTTTGGTATTAATGTAAAAAGCTATACTTGAGATGAACCAGATCGGTTCCCGAAAGTGTTACCCTGATTTGAACCAGGCCCAAAAAACATAAATAATTATTTTACAACAGTTTTTGTATGTCAGGGTATGGTTGTTATGTTGCCTGCTCGATTAAATCTTCTAATTTTTCACTCAAGTTTTTAACCTCACTCCCATGAACAACAAACCTGATCATGGTTTCATCTCCACCCATTTGTTCCAGAATATTGCCCCAAAGTCCTCTGCCCCTTCGATCAACCTCCATCAAAACCTCCACAGAGGAATCCCCGGGCTTAAAAACAAGTTCAATTTCATCAAGGCGGCCCATGAACTGCCCCCTTACCGGCTTCAACTCAAACTCCTGAAAAAAAGGAAGACGCATGGCAAGAGCACTGGATGCCGGCTCACACACCACTTCACTGAGTTGAAAACCCAAAGTCTGAGCTGCTATGAGAACCTCATGCGCCAATGGATGGGGCAAAATTTTAATATAGTCCTTGTCTCCTGGATCCAGGGCCATTTTGATATCCAGGCCGGTTTCAATCCAGGTCATGGCCTTGCCCGCTGTTGCCGGAGTATCAAGGGGCAAAATAAAATCAAGATCAAAGCTCACCTTTTCTCCCGGAGCCAGGGTAAAGGCTTCAGAAAGTTGAAAAGACATAATCTCGGCCTCGCGAACAATGTCCTTTTTTTCTTTTCCGTCATCTCCCTGAAATTCTATCTCATCTTCATAGGTGCTCTTGATTCTAAAATATACAGCATCGATATCCTGATTTACGCTGCCTCCCTCAATGTTTACGATACCGGTTACAGGTTCACCAGGGATAAACTCTTCATTGAAAAGCTCTGTCTCCACCTTTGCGGAGCCAACCCCTACCTTTGATAACATTTTCTTAAAAAAAGACATTGCATCACCTTTTGTTTAATCTAATTATGAAAGTCTTTGCAAATTTAAGATGACTTTCATGACTTGTTGTGGGAAAAACCGGATCAAAATCATGGTCTTACCCATGACAATTATTCAGGAGAGGGGCATTCACTGTTTTTTACTATTCTGAATTATCCCCAGCATTACCCGGTAAGGCCCGGGGGTTCCAGGAGGGAGCAGAGCAACCCGATCCCCGTTTTCAATGATCGTGTTAAACTTCACAATGCTGCCATTAACGAAAACCCCCTCGACATCATCCTGTACAAGACCCAGGTATGTTATCAGATCTGATACGGACAGCCCCTTGGGAATAGCCATATTCACATTGTAACAGTCATGGCCGTTTTGTTTCATCTTTTTTTGCAAAAATGAGAATGCATTCAATGTGATATGAATATCCGAGCTTGATTTTAGTAATTGTATTTTCATAAAAATGTACCTTAATTCAAAATATCTAAATGCTTTTCTTATAAACAGCCTCAACCATCCGAACTCGATCCTCTTCAAGGTTGGCTATCATGTTGGTTCCAAAAAAATTTCCATTATCTCCGAATATTATGTGGGGCCCGAGGGGTCTTGGTTTCTTCCCGGCCTTTTCCATGGCAGCCTTGGCCCGATGCCACCACTCCTTTGCCTGATCTGTCTGGTCTTTGGCGTGCTCACAGGTAAAGCCGTTTGTTTGAATCACCCCCTGGAGTGTTTCCCAGGTTTCAAGCAGGGAAATGGATGGTTTGTCAGCCCAGGGAACAGGCAGATGAATGGTGTCCTTTTCCCCTCTAACTATTTCATGAACCACCATCAGACCTCCGGGTTTTAACATCCTGAAAAATTCAGCAAATGCGGCATTTTTATCTCCAATATTCATAAGGATATGTTGGCTGAGCACCACATCAAAGCTTTGATCTTCCAGGCCGGTATTAAGGACATCTCCCTGCAAAAAGTTGACTGAGCCATCCATCCCCGTTGAGATGGACAGCATCCTGGCAACATCGATAAAGGTCGGGACAAGGTCGATACCCGTTACATGGCATTGAAATGCCTCTGCAAGAAGGCGGGAGGAACCGCCCATGCCGCATCCTGCATCAAGCACTCTCAAGTCCTTTGTTAACCCTATTTGTTTTCCGAGTGCCAGAGTGGCCATATGCCCTCCCGTGTGTAGTTGATCAATGACGGAAAGGTCTTTGAGCTGAAGATGATCCGGATCCTTGCCGGATTTTTTAAGTGCCTTGGCTATCCTTGTGCCGAGGTTGTCTGAGCTGTAATGATCTGTGACTTGATTGTCCATTCAAATATCCTTTTTATACTTTATTCCTTTAGAATTTGAACTTTTTTAAAAGTCTGAAGTTTATGTGTTAATAACGAATCGAGTTCCTTTTTATGCTCTGTATGAGTTTTGGAGGTGCATCCTTCAAAATATTTCAAAAATAATTTACACTTTTTTTGAGGTGCCCCCCCAAAAAAAATGGAAGATTGATTTAGAATGTGTAAAGCGGGAAATAAAGGATGCCTAAAACTACTTTGTTAAATTATAATTTTCGGATTGTTTTTGTAAGGGTAGCCCCCTGTGTTTAGGCTGTCCATTGGGCAAAGGGGGGGACCCCTGCATTATGCAAGAACATTTCTGAAGATAACAAAGTGAAACTAATGTCTTTATAAACTGCCATGGGCAGACCAGGGTTTTGACCCGGTTCTGCCCACAACGAACCATGAAAGTCATCCGCCGTTTACGGAGACTTTCATATAACCGGCATGGCCGTAGCATATTTTTTACCCGGCCACAACGAAAATTGAAAGTCTTTTGAAAAACAACCTCTTACGGAGACTTTCATATAAAACCAACATGCCCTGTCAGGCACAACAAAGGATGAAACGTAGGGGCGGATTCCATATCCGTCCTGACCGATCATGGCAAATATGGAAACAGGCAGATATAGATTCTGCCCCTACGCATTCAAATAAAAAAATTGGCAAGAGAACCCATGAGTCTTTAGCTCATGGGTTTGTTGACATATGCCTGATTGGTTGTATTCCCTACCTGTAATCCTTGTAATTCACCTGATACTTACCTGCTTTGTAAGAAAATTTGCGTACGGTTGTGCCTACCAGTTCAGCGGCATTTTTTATGTTTCCCCGGGTATTTTTAAGGGCATCAATAATCATTTCTTTTTCCAAGTTCCAAACAGCCTCTTCCATGGAAAGGGGTGCAAGGGTTTCTGAAACTTTGCCTGTCTGAAGACTGGGGGGCAGATGATAACTGTGAATAGCTCCTTCGTTACAAAGAATAACGGCGCGTTCGATGCAGTTCTCAAGTTCCCGTACATTTCCAGGCCAGTGGTATTCCATGAGCATGTCTATGGCAGGTGTTGAAAATCTTTTGATATCCTTAAAATGTTCCCTGGAATATTTTTCCAGAAAATGATCTGCTAACAAAATTACATCGGTTCTGCGCATGCGAAGGCTGGGCATATAAATGGGAAAAACATTAAGCCTGAAATACAGATCATCCCGGAATCTTCCCTTTTCGACCATATCTTCAAGATTACTGTTGGTGGCGGCAATGATTCGCACATCAGCCTTGATAGTCTGATGTCCTCCCACCCTTTCAAACTCTTTTTCCTGAAGTACTCGAAGCAATTTTACCTGAACAGACAGGTCCATGGTGCCAATCTCATCTAAAAAGATGGTGCCCTTGTTAGCCAGCTCAAATTTGCCTTTTTTTTGTTGAAAAGCCCCGGTAAAAGAGCCTTTCTCATGGCCGAATAGTTCGCTTTCAATCAAGTTGTCAGGCAGGGCTGCACAATTAATTTTAACAAATGGATAGCTGTTCCTATGGCTGTTGTAATGGATTGAATTGGCAACCAGCTCCTTGCCCGTCCCGCTCTCTCCCCGGATCAAAACTGTGGCATTGCTTCTTGACACCTGTGAGATCATCTGGAACACTTCGCGCATTTTGTTGCTGTTTCCTATAATATTGGCAAAGCTGTATCTGTTTTCAAGCTCTTCTTTAAGTCGGGTATTCTCTTCTTTTAGAACCTCTTTTTCCAGATGAAGGCGTTCAAGATTGATAACATGACGGGCTATCATTGTGGCGACTACTGATAATATTTTTTGGCTTTTTTTCAGGGCAGCGGGGCCCTCATAGGGTGTATCCGCACTTAAAGCGCCCACCACTCTATTATTTCTTTTAACAGGAACGCATATGAATGAATAATCCTGATTCCCTCTTATTCTGCTGGAATCTGTCCGATCTAAGAAAAGCGGCTCCTCACTTATTCGTGGAACTACGGCTGGTTCTCCTGTTTGTATTACCTTGCCGGTAACCCCCTCTCCAAGCTGATACTTTGCCCTTTTTTTGGCTTGTTCTGAAATACCGTGGGCTACCTCTATGTGAATTTCACTTGACGAAGGATCAAGCAGGGTAACCGTTCCTCTGATCAAATTCAAGGAATCTTCCAAGATACTCAAAACCCTGTAAAGGGCTTTCTTCATATCTATATGCTCGTTTAAAGCCTCATTTATTTCGTAAAGCATTGAAATTTCTTCAATGGACTTCATAGAACCTCTCATTTCTTTTGGTGGAAGCCTGCTGCGTCTGATAAAAAGCAGTGCTGATTTAATCTTTTGCACAAATACCTGAGCCAAACACATTAGCATAAATCTTGATTTATGGCACCTTTAATGAGATAATATTTTACTTTTTATATAGAACTCATTTCAAGCAGCTATAAACATGGGACCTTTTTATATTTTCGGGATGGGTTATTATTAAAATATGATCCTCAAACAATTAGTAAAACAAGAGAGTTAATATCGGTCAAGGGTATCTGAAAATTAGGCATCCTTCATTTGCCGGTTTGCACTTTTCATATAAAACCGGCGTGGCCGGAGCATAGTTATTGCTGCCGGCCACAACGAAAACTGAAAGCCTTTTGAAAAACAGCATCTTACAGAGACTTTCATATAAACTGCCATGGGCAGCCCATGGTTTTGACCTGGTTTTGCCCACAACGAACCATGAAAGTCATATTGGGTTTACGGAGACTTTCATATAAACCGGCATGGCCGGAGCATATTTTTTACCCGGCCACAACGAAGATTCAAAGTCTTTAAAAAACAATCTTTTACGGAGACTTTCATATAAACCGGCATGGCCGGAGCATATTTTTTACCCGGCCACAACGAAGATTGAAAGTCTTTAAAAAACAATTCTTTACGGAGACTTTCATATAAAACCAACATGCCCTGTCAGGCACAACGAAGATAGAAACGCAGAGGCACACCCCACCAGCAATTCCCGGACAGCCTTTAAAGCCCCACAGGGGGGCATTATTTTAATCAGCGTTCGTAAAGATTCTGTACTTTCAACTTCTCTAATGCTATGTCTGACATCATGAATACTAAAAAAATAATACCACCCAAAATCAGAAAACATTTGAGTGCAGACGCTCTTTTATCTACTGTGTATGTAAATTTTACCAATATTAATGATCACCGTAAAAATCCCGATATTCCTCTTGAAGATGCTTTAATGTCGGGCTTTGCGGTTTTCTCTCTCAAAGATCCATCTTTACTTGCTTTTGATGGAAGAAGACGATCTTGTGACCCCAATTTGCACAACATTTATAAAATCGGGACAGTTCCTTCAGATACTCGCATGAGGGAAATCCTGGATGAAGTGGATCCTAATACAATTGGGAGTACTTTTAAAGATATTTTTGCCAAACTCCAAAGAGGAAAGGCTTTGGAACCATTTGTGTATATGGATGACTGTTACCTTTTGAGCATAGATGGAACAGGATACTTTTCTTCCGGGACAGTAAATTCTGGTGCTTGTATGATCAAAAAAAACAAAAAAACCGGTAAGATTACCTATTACCAACAGATGCTTGGCGGAGCAATTGTCCACCCTGATTTCAAAGAGGTGATTCCTCTAAACCCGGAAATGATTATCAAGCAAGATGGAGAAACCAAAAATGATTGTGAAAGGAATGCTGCCAGACGTTTTTTTGAAAAACTACGCAAAGATCATCCCCGTCTACCTCTCATAGTAATAGAAGACGGTCTGAGTTCAAATGCCCCTCATATCAAGGATTTGAAAGCTCATAATCTAAATTTTATCCTAGGGGCCAAACCCGGAGACCACAAATTTCTTTTTTCCCATGTGGCCTCTGCCCATAAAGATGGAAAGGTGACAGAGATAAAATTAATAGATTCAAAGGATCCTAAAATAACGCATTTTTTTAGATTCATCAACTCGGTTCCGTTAAACTCGTCAAATCAAAACACATTGATAAATTTTCTTGAATATCATGAGATTACAGCAAAAAAAACATCCGTTTTTACTTGGGTTACAAACATCACTATAACTTCAAATAATATGTTCAAAATTATGCGTGGAGGTCGAGCTCGTTGGAAAATAGAAAATGAAACTTTTAATACTTTAAAAAATCAAGGGTATCATCTTGAGCATAATTTTGGTCTTGGAAAAAAGCACTTGAGTGAAAATTTTGGTCGGCTTACGATGCTCGCCTTTTTGGTTGATCAGGTACAACAATTATGTTGTAAACTATTTTTTTCCGTCTGGGAAAAGTACAGATCAAAAAGATCTCTCTGGGAAAAAATACGAATTTTCTTTCATTCATTCACCTTTAATTCAATGGAAGATTTGTATATCGCTTTGCTTGTTGGTATAAAAAGGAAACCACCTGACTTGCTATATTAAGCTTAAATTGTAAATTTTATTTATAGATAAAAATAACAGGGGATAGTTGCGCTTTATGTATCCCTGAGGGTCTAAAAAACACCTTCTTTAACGCAAAAAATGATCCCCGATTATGTTTTTGTGATATCATTTTGTTCTAAAATGGATTGAAGCTGGTTTAATAAAGCAAATGATGAGATGAAAACGGTTTGATCGGGAATTGCTGACACCCCACCGTGGTTGCCCGGTGAAGTATACCCACAGAGTGGGCTACCACCCCTACAATAACCGATGTTAAAACCATCCCTCAGTATCCCTATTTTTTGGGAATTTTATCCCAAAAAGTGTAAATTACTTTTGAGGTGATATGAAAGATGCCGAAAATTTTAAAAAAATTAAGGTTTATAAATGAACCAAAAAACAAAAGACTATAAAGTTCCCATTCGGGATGCTCATAAAACTATTGATGTTATTTTTGAAATATCCGATGCAGTAAACAGAACCCGCAATCTCAGAGAGCTTTACCAGGCCATCCACATATCCCTTGGCAAAATTTTGAATGTTGATAATTTTTTTATTGCCATCCATCACCCTGAAAAAGACTCCATATCCTTTCCTTATTATGTTGATGAAAAGGATGAATGCCCCTCTGAAATTTTCAATTTCAGTGATACCGCATCTTTAACGGGGCAGATCATACAGGCCGGACATCCCATGATTTTTTACCGGGAAGATATTTTAAACCTTGCAAAAAAGTTGAAGGGAAAAATAATCGGTACGCCCAGCGAGGTAATGATAGGTGCTCCCCTTAAAATAAAAAACAACATCACTGGAGCATTAGCTGTTCAGAGTTATACCTCGAGGCATATGTATCAAAAACATGACCTGGGTCTATTGAATCTTGTAGGCCAGCATATTGGCCTTGCAATTGAGCGTAAAGAGTCTGATCAGGCTTATAGAAAACAGCGAAAAGTGCTTGAAAAGATATTGGAAACATCTCCTGTGGGCATTGCTTTAATCGAGAACAAAATTTTTAAATGGGTAAATCCTGAAATGGTGTCTTTATTCGGGTATTCAAAAGATACCTTTAAGGAGGCTGATCTTGAAATGATCTATGACAGCAATGAAAGCTATTTAAAAGCCGGCGAACGAATCCATACAGGATTTTCCCACACCCGAAAAACAGAGATGGAAACAAAACTCATGCGCAAAGACGGTACTACCTTTCCTGCCCATATTCATATGAGCAGTGCTGATCCATCCAATCCCATGGCATGGATTATAGCGACCTTTACAGATATTTCCGAAAGAAAACAGGTGGATGCAGAAAGAATACGCAACGAAAAACTTCAGGGAGTGCTTGAAATGGCCGGTGCTGTATGTCATGAGCTGAATCAGCCCCTGCAGGCCCTGATGGGGTATTCTGAGCTGTTGATAATGGATGAGCCCAAAGACAGCCAGAATGCAAAGGATATTCAGGTTATAATGAATCAGGTTACCAGGATCAGCCGTATTACCCAGAGACTTTCCAGTATCACCAGGTATAAGACGGTTGATTATCCCGGAAACAAAAAAATTGTCGATATATGGGGAGCGAGTGACAATTAGGTAAGAATTGTTTTTTTATTAGAAACCGTAGGAGCAGAATCTATTTCTGCCCCATTAATGGAATCCTCCCATGGGCTTCAATTTTCGTTGTACCCATCAGGGCATGGCTGTTATATATATAATTTTTATAATTTCTCGCGGTTTGAGGGCTTTTAGTATTTCTATTGTGGAGGTAAGCCACCATGATTATTATAGGATTTAGTTACAAATGTTTGAAAAAAAAAGTTTGATTGTTCCTTATATCAGTCTTTTCTTGGGGGCAATTCTTTGGGCAAGCTCCTTTGCCGCCCTTAAAATAGCATTCCTTGCCTATCATCCCATGGTAGTGATTTTCGGGCGGATGGTGGTGGGAAGCCTGTGTTTTTTACTGATTACCGTCACATTTAAAAAGCTTTCCCTGAAACATATACCCTGGAAGGATTGCAGGAAAGACTTGCGGCTGATTGCAGTCATGGTAATCTGTGAGCCATGTCTCTACTTTGTTTTTGAGGCAAAGGCTGTAGAACTTACAACAACATCCCAAGCTGGATTCATCACTTCTATGATGCCGCTGATGGTATCCCTTGTGGCTTTTTTTGTTTTAAAGGAGTCCCTCTCCCAAAAGACCCTTGCCGGGTTGATTATCTCTGTTTCTGGTGCCTGCTGGCTCAGCTTCAGCGGTAATGCTTTAATGAATGCACCCAATCCTCCCCTGGGAAACATGCTCGAATTCATAGCCATGTGTTTTGCAGCCGGATATACCATATGCCTTAAAAAATTGACAGAAAAAGGATACTCTCCTTTTTTACTGACCGGGCTCCAGGCCATTGCCGGCAGCTTTTTTTATTTCTTTATTTTACTTTTGCCTTCAACAACACTGCCTGAACAAATAGCTCCTCTGTCCATGTGGGCGGTTATATATCTTGGCGCAGCAGTTACCCTTGGCGCCTATGGATTCTTTAACTTTGGAGTCAGCAGAATTCCCGCGGGCCAGGCATCGAGTTTTATTAATTTAATTCCTATTTTTGCCCTGATTTTTGGAATGGTTATCCTCAATGAAAAACTGAGCACCCAGCAATACATGGCCTGCTTAATTATAATGGCAGGAATCCTGTTGAGTCAGCAGAAAGCTATACAGCCGGTTGCCGTGAATATTGTAAAATAACGGATTTAAACCCCACAAAAAAAACTAAGTTTTTTTCCTTGGTTTAACACCTTTTTTTGGACAGGTATCACCAATAACACATTTGTCACAATGGGGAGATACTGGGCGGCAGAGTCCTTGACCAAAGGCAACCAGGATGGAATTAACTTCCTGCCAGTGCTTTTTCGGCAATTTTTTTCTCAGGGCCATTTCCGTCTCAAGGGGGGTTTTGGTTTTGACATACCCCCAGATATTCATGATGCGGTGCACATGGGTATCTACACATATGGCATCTTTGTTAAAAGCCATGCTCATAACAAGATTTGCTGTTTTGCGGCCCACACCGGGTAGGGTTATCAGTGATTCTATATTATCTGGAACCTTGCCTTTAAATGCCTCCAGAGCATGGGGAAGTCGTGACAGGTACCCTGCCTTGGAGGAATAAAAGCCCACAGGATATATCAGCTCGCTTATCTCATCTTTAGAAAGACGGGCAAGGCTTTTAATATCCGGCGCCGCATGAAACAGCCTGATTGATGCTTTTGCCGTGGTTTCATCCTTTGTTCTTGCAGATAAAATGGTAGCTACCAGAATTTTAAAGGGATCACGGGTCTGCACGGAAATAAGGTCAACAACCGGTACCTTGTAGTTCTGGACCTCCAGCTTCAATTTTTCCAGGAACAAAGAAATATTTACACCCATTCTATCACTTCCATTTGATAGTTTAACTTGATGTTTAAAAAAATAAATCCCCCCGGAGTCGTTAGCTCAAGGGGGCAGCTATAGTCCCGGTCAAATGACTTGATGTTAAAATGAAACTTTAAATATAAACAAATCAATCAGTTATATCTAAAATTAAGTATCAAGTCATGTGACTTCCACTATAATCTGAATTATAAATATTTTTTTATGGTATATTGTTGCGCTAAAGTCAGTCTGTCCTCCTTTGAAAGGGACTTCATATATGAGTTCCATCCCGGGCACCAATTGATATGCCATCTCCATACCTTGCCCAGAAAAGATCCTGAATTATTATCGTATTTTGCTCTAAATGCACAATTAGCACAATTATGATCTGCCATAAAAATTTCTCCTTTTTGATAAGTTTTATATAAAAATCTCCATAAGATCTTGTTTTTAAAAAATTTTCATATTTCGATTGTGGCGGTGAGCCGCCATGTTTGTTATATAAAATTATTTGTATCAAATATCTGCTTACCGTTAAAATCAAAGATAACGGCACGCAGTTGAACCTTGCCCATAATAAACCTTTTTGCTGAAGCCACTATTTCTTTGGCGACATGGGCGATCAGTTCAGGGTAGTCTGGATAAATATAATCAAAGGCATGGCGGGCGGTGTTTGCCTTGGCAATTTTTAATGAAAGTGTTTTGTCTGATGTGATATTTTGGGCCCATTTTGCCAATGTTTTCATGGTAAGTTCTGATTTGGCCGCATGGGTGTGGGGAAATCCCATGGCCATCTTAACGGCTTTTCCAAAAAATACGGTGATAATGATTTTATTCATACATGTGTTTTTTGATGCAGCCTTTAATGATGCCTTAAAAAAATCACCGATTTGAACAAAGGATTCCTCCCTGAAATCCGGAAAAAGGTCCATTGCAAAACGCTCGCTTCTTCTGCCGGTGGTAAAGACAAGAGTCCTTTCTCCCATGGCTTCAGCCACTGATATTGCCGATTGGATTGTGGCGATGTAGGCATCATGGGACATGGGTTTTACAATACCTGTGGTTCCCAGTATGGAAATTCCTCCAAGTATGCCGAGCCTGTCATTCAAGGTTTTTTCTGCAAGGGCCTCTCCATCCGGCACAAAAATCTCCACATCTATCTTTGCTCCTGAAAATCCATATTGAGCAAGGGCCTTTTCAACAGCTTCCTTGATCATTTTACAGGGGCCGGGATTAATGGCAGGATTGCCCGGAAGAACTTCAAGACCTGGTTTGGTAACCAGGCCCACCCCTTTTCCCCCTGTGATGTTAATCCGGTTTGAAATATTTTTCAGCTTCAGGATTGCATTGAATTCCTGCGATGGAAAGCTCTGGCGGGTATTGTCAAAATCGTGAATCGTCACATTTGCACCGATCTGCGCCTGGTGAGTCACATCAGGATCATCTCCTGCATCCTTTATTATAATACATTTTGCCTGGTTTTCAGAAATAATTTCAAGATGATGGACGGCAATGGACAGCTTCTCTCCTGAAAGGCATCTGATGTCGACATTTTTGATGATTTTCCCGGTTATGAGATATAAAAGTGCTGCCCTGGCAGCCCCTGCCGCAGCAGTACCTGTTGTAAATCCTTTTTTCAGGGGTTTTGATGTCAAGATGATATTTCCTTAAAAGCCCTGCATGCCCTGACAAAGGCTTTTGCGGCTTCAGGCATGCTGCCGAAGTGAACATGGACATAACTGCCAAGGGTATTACGGCATTGAAAACCCTTTACATCAGCCTCCTGGCCGTCCCTTTTTGTCATGTTATAAATATCATCAAAAACACCATTTACAGGATCTTTACAGTTTAACTGCCCTGTGGCGGAATAGTTGTGTAAAGCTGAATAATGGAACTCATGCCCTCTGAGGATATCTCCCTTGTTACCAATGATCGTATCCCTTGCAAGGGTGATCTCCCGGTATCCCAGGGCCTTCATTTTTCCGGACATAGCCGCAGTAAATGGAAAGCAGCCGGCCATGGGAAATGAGCGCGATCCATCCATGTCAATTATATTGGTGCAAAGATACATGAAACCTCCGCACTCTCCATAAACGGGAAGTCCTTTAATACTCTTTTCCCTTATTTCATTAAGCATATATGTGTTTTGGGAAAGATTTTTGGCAAACAGTTCAGGATATCCGCCTCCAAGATAAATGCCGTGGATATTTTGGGGAAGCTCTTTATCATTCATAGGGGAAAATGTGATAATCCTGGCACCTTCTTCTTCAAGGGCCTCGATATTTTCCTGGTAATAAAAGCAAAAGGCCTTGTCCCTGGCCACTGCAATGCGGATTCCTGCTGAGGAAATGTTTTCAATCCCGGTTTCTTCTCTGTCATCCCACCCGGAAAAGACAATCTCAGGCAGGGATTTCATCATATCAACGATACCGGTGTTTTGATCGATCATTTTAACAAGAGCTGTGATTGTGTCAGGCGCTATTATGTGTTCATCCGAGGTTACAAGACCAAGATGACGCTCCGGCATAATTAATTTTTCATTACGGGGCATATGTCCAAGGCATTTCATCCGGCAGGTATCAGCCACAGCTTCTTTTAAATATTCATAATGCCTGGCGCTCCCGGTTTTACTGAATATGACTCCTGCAAATTTTAAATCAGGATCAAAATTTTCAAACCCTTGGACAATGGCGGCAGCACTTCTTGCCATGCTTCTGGCATCCACAACAAGTAGAACCGGCAGGTCCAGCCATTTTGCCATCTGTGCCGTGGAGCCAGCCTCCGAGGTGCCGCTGTATCCGTCAAAGAGACCCATGACCCCTTCCACAACGGCAATATCGACATCCATGCATCTCATTGCAAAGTTTTTTTTGTTGTAAGCCCTGGAAAGCATCCATGAATCCAGATTCCTGCTCACTACCCCGGTTAAAGAAGTGTGGTGTCCAGGGTCAATAAAATCCGGTCCCACTTTAAAGGGTGCTACACGATAACCTGATCCAGCAAGGTAGGCCATTATTCCCAGGGAAAGAGTTGTCTTACCACTGCCGCTGCCTGTGCCGGCAATTACAAATCCTTTCATAATTCAGCCCCTTTTATTCCAGGCCGGCAAAAGCGGGGCAGCAAATATAAGAATATCAGCTTAAAAGATAACCCGGGCATATGTTTCATCCCGCAGCCATTATGGCCAGGGCATTGACTATTGCTGCAGCTACATTTGAGCCGCCTTTTCTGCCCCTGTTGGAAATATATGGAATGCCTGTTTCCATAAGCGCATCCTTTGACTCAGCAGCATTAACAAAGCCCACGGGCATGCCTATGATAAGATCAGGGCAGATTCTTTTGTCCTTCACAAGCTCAATAATGCGTAAAAGCGCGGTGGGAGCGTTACCCACAACATAAACAGGATTATCAAATTGAGCGGCTGCCTTGTCCACGGCTGCCACGGCACGGGTAATGCCCTCCGACTTTGCACGCCGGGCAACATCATCATCTGCGATGAGACACTCGACCCTGCCGCCGAATTGTAAAATTTCTTTTTTCCTAATACCCACCCTGGCCATATTGGTATCCGTGATTATGGTGCTTCCTTTTTTGATGGCCTTGATGCCTGCTTCAACAGCACCAGGATAAAATACCATGGTCTTTATATAGTCAAAATCAGCAGAGGTATGAATCATCCTTTGAACAACGGGCCAGTGCCTGGAATCATAATTGTGTGCTCCGGCCTCTTTATCAATGATGCTGAAGCTTAATCTTTCTATCTCAAGGGGTTGCAAGGCTTTAGCCCTCCTTGTTGTCTGGTTTGGTTTAATATATTACTGTGAGTCGTAACTTCTCATTTAACACCATATGTGGTGGTAGATCAAAAAACTTATGACCGACAAAATATTTATATCTGCCATTTCAAAAAAAAAATAAAGCAAAGATTTATCATGTTTTGACCTATGAATAAAGCTTGAATTGTGAAAAATTCAAACTTATTGTTGATACTATGTTCATTATCTTCTTATTTTCTTTACAATCTTTTTGTATATTGATAAATATTGACAATTTATGACAATATAAAAATTGGAGATAGTTTTAACGCTGGCCATTGCAGGGGGTACCCCACTGTGGTTACCCTTAACCGGAACAACCACTGTGGGTTGGTTGCCCCTACAGATAATGGCTAAAATTAAAATTAACCCCCAAAAATTAATAATAGCTTGTGAATTACCCCCCCTAAAGGGATAGGGGTTTTACACCACTTTTATAAAAAGTTAAATCATAGGGAGAGAAGTTAGCTTACATGTTTATTATCGGAAATTTTTTAAAGGCCATTGCAGTGGTGTTTGATTACGCACTCAGTATTTATATGTGGATTATCATTGCAAGGGCTGTTTTATCCTGGGTCAATCCAGATCCTTATAACAATATTGTCAGATTTATTAATAACTTGACTGAGCCGGTACTGTACCAGATCAGGCAGAGGATTCCGGTCTATTTCGGCGGCCTTGACATATCTCCTGTTCTTGTCATATTGGCCGTTATTTTTCTACAGACCTTTGTGGTTGGAAGCCTTTACGGCCTGGCCGCGTCGTTTATGTAATTTACCAATATCCATGCCTACTCAAAATTAGTTTATAGTTTTTTGTGGGGCTTTCATTCTTTCAATTGTGGCGGGAATTGCGCCATTTATGCAACAAACAGCATTGCAAAGGAGTTAAGATGGGAATTACACCGGCTGTGATACAGCAAAAGGCTTTTTCCACGAAATTCAGGGGATTTGATGTCCAGGAAGTAGATGCTTTCTTAGATGAAGTCGCCAGGGAAATAGCTCTTTTGAACCATACCATTGAAGAGGTTAAAAGCGCAAATCATCGGCTGGATTTAGAAAATCAAGGTTATAAAACCCGTGAAAACTCAATGAAAATAGTACTTTTGCAATCCCAGAAAGTAGTCGATGAGATGAAGAAAAATGCCCAAAAATCTGCCGAATTCATCATTGCCGAAGCTGAAATTGAAGCTGAAAAAATTTTAAACCGTGCCCACCAAAGGCTTTCCCAGCTTTACAGCGACATCACTGAACTAAAGCGCCAGCGCATGCAGATAGAAGTTCAGATTGGCGCAGTCCTCGAAAGTCATTCCAAACTGCTTGAAATAAGTAAAGAGGAAAATAAGGCAGCTCAAGAGACCGACGCAAACCTGCGGTTTTTCAAAAAAGCCTGAGGTATTTTTTATAGGATGAAACAGAAAACATCTTGTTTCTTAAAAACTCATTTGAGGATTTTTTATGGCAAAAATAGATGCTTTTTTTAAATTAATGCACGATCAAGGTGCCTCGGATCTTCATCTTGTCTCCGGCCAGCCCCCTGCTCTAAGGCTCCATGGAGACATTGAACGGATCAAGTACAAGGTGCTCACCAACGATGATTTAAGGAGTATTTTGTATGAAATAACCCCGGATGACAAGATAAAGGTATTTGAAGAGAGTGGGGATGTAGATTTTGGTTATGAAATTCCAGGGCTTGCCAGGTACAGGGCCAACTATTTCATGCAAAAATACGGAGTGGCTGCTGTTTTCCGTGAAATACCATCGGATATTCTTACGGCAGAACAATTAGGACTTCCGCCGGTCATTTCAAAATTAGCCAGCCTTCCAAGGGGCCTGGTGCTGGTTACGGGTCCTACGGGAAGTGGAAAATCAACCACCCTTGCAGCCATCATAGACCAGGCCAACAGGATCCGAAAAGACCATATAATAACTGTGGAAGATCCCATAGAGTTTGTCCATAAAAGCCAGGGCTGCATTGTAAACCATAGGGAAGTCGGTCTGCATACTGAAACCTTTTCCTCGGCTCTCAGGGGAGCCCTTCGTGAAGACCCTGATATTATTCTGGTTGGCGAGTTAAGAGACTTAGAGACCATATCTCTGGCCATTGAGGCTGCCTCCACGGGTCATCTTGTTTTCGGTACGCTTCACACCTCCAGCGCAGCCAAGACCCTGGATCGTGTCATAGAGGTTTTTCCTGCAACGGAACAGGCCCAGATACGCTCCACCCTTTCCGACGGTATCCGTGCCGTGGTTGCCCAGGTGCTGTTTAAACGGATCGATAAAAAAGGGCGGTGTGCTGCCATGGAAATCCTTGTGGCAACACCTGCGGTACGTAACCTTGTCCGGGAATCAAAGACCCATCAGATACCATCCATGATCCAGACCGGAAAACAGTATGGCATGCAGCTTTTAGATGACGCCATCATGCAGCTTTACAAGAAAAGATGGATCAGCCCCGAAGAGGCCTATGCCAAGGCAAACAACAAGGCACTGTTTCGGCCTTTTTTGAAAATACCGCCGGCAGATTTTACGGAAGCCTGAATAATTTTGCTTGCCGGTCTTAGCAAAATCGTTCTTTTTATCTTTAACTCCAATATTCATTTCCAGCCTTACCAGTTTTTTATTGGCAATAAGATAGTTTTTTATGGCATTAAAAAAAACTTGAAAAAAATAAGCATATCCCCAATAATGTTTTATTTTTATATGATTTTTTTAATAAATCTCTGAAAAAGGTAGGAGAAACATAAAAAACAGGCATCCTTCATACTGCCTCAAAAATAGTTGCACTTTTTTAGATGATCCTCAAAAAATGGGAAAAAATAATGGGCCAAGAATATATTCCCGTAAAAAGATCCCAGATAACTTTTTTTCAAGAAACCCAGCTTTATTATTTTTCAAAGGATGGAGAGCCTCTTATTTATAAAAAAAAGGGGGCTGCGTTGGACAAATCACGAATCCAGTTGAATAACTATCCTGAATTGTTCGTACACAGTTCTGATAAAGAAAGTGCATCAAAGGAACTTCTGAAAGCTTTGAATTATTCCCTTGCTAATATAGATTAAGCGATAAAGAATTTCAGCGCTTTAAAAAACATACCGCAAGGGGCTACAGGATCATAAGAACCAAAACAAATTTTGAGATGGATATTGCCCTGGTTGCTCTGGAACACCATGAAAAATTAGACGGTAGTGGATATCCAGAGGGTAAAACAAATATTTCCGAAGCTGCTCAACTCATCGGCCTGATTTGTAGTTACGAACCCTTGACCTATCGAAAAACAAAATTCAGGCAGCCAAAAAAACCATTCAATTCGCTACAACTCCTAAAAAAAGAGGTTCTGGAAGGCAAATACAATAAAAAAATGTTTATAAACTTATGCTCATCTCTTGTAAAATAAAGGTTTAAGTTTTTGGTATCCTTCATTTGCCTGTTTACACTTTCCATATCAATATTCTTGTTTTTTGAAAATTTTATCCCAAAAAGTGTAAACTACTTTTGAGGTAATATGAAAGATGCCAAGTTTTTTAAATAAAAATGAAACTTACATTTTGGAAGAGCCTTAACCATCCCGCCTTCTTTTGAAATAATTTTCAACATCATTCATTTCTCACTTTACCCTTTATAAAAAATATTGTTTAGGGCTCATAAAAATCGTTTATGCCTTTCCGGCTTTGATTTTTTTGAAGCGTATGCCAACCAAAAATAACTGTAAAATCATAGAATCCGTAGGGGAATAAATCTATTTTTACGAGAAATTCATACTTGATATTTGTTTACCTTTTGAGGTACACTTAAAAGCATGAAAAGATAGTCAGTTCTGTCCCGGGGGGAGTTTTCCCGTAAATGATTGACGGTGCGGTTGAGCTTAACTTGTGCGACAATAGCCCGCTATTCCCCCCCGATACCTTTGGTGATCGGTGGGTTTTGTTACCGAATTTTTCAAAATCTGCCCCTACGGATTTCTAATAAACCGGCATGGCCGAAGCATATTTTTTACCCGGCCACAACGAAGATTGAAAGTCTTTTGAAAAACAACCTCTTACGGAGACTTTCATATAAACCGGCATGGCCGGAGCATATTTTTTACCCGGCCACAACGAAAATTGAAAGTCTTTAAAAAACAAACTCTTATAAAGGCTTTCATATAAAGCTTTACAAAAATCAAACAAGAAAAATGCCTCACCATGTTCTTTTAAAAAACCATGAGGAAGCTGTCATGCAGAAACAGGAAATCGACCATATTCTTACCAAAATGCTTGAATCCCACGACAATGTCTCCGACCTGAATCTTACACCGGGTAAACCCTTGCAGGTGGAGAGTTCAGGAGAGCTGGTTCCCGTTGTCATGGAGCCTGATATTAAAATATTGACGCCCTTTCAAACTGAAATATTTGCCCTCAACCTTATCGGCCAGGACCGCAGGTTGAGTGAAATTCTTATTGAAGAGGGTTCCTGTGACCTTTCCTACTCCCTGGGGGACAAGGCACGTTTCAGGGTCAATATTTTCTCCAGATCAGGCAAATACTCAATTGTGTTAAGAAAACTTGAAACAAAGATTCCGACCCTTAAGGGATTGAACCTGCCCCCGGCCTTTCATAAGATGGTGAAGGAAAAAAACGGTATTATCTTTGTCACCGGTGCCACCGGCAGCGGTAAGTCCACATCTCTGGCCGCATTTTTAGATGAACTCAACGACACCAGATCCATTCACATAATCACCCTTGAAGACCCCATCGAGTTTCAGCATCCCCAGAAGAAATCCACCTTTAACCAGCGGGAGCTGGGGGCTGATTTCGATACCTTTGCAAGTGGTCTCAGGGCAGCGCTGAGACAGGCCCCCAAGGTAATTCTGGTAGGTGAGATGAGGGATCGAGAAACCGTTGAAATAGGGCTGTCAGCCGCTGAAACAGGCCATCTGGTGGTATCCACCCTTCATACAGTGGATGCAGGTCAGACCATCAACCGTATCCTGGGTATGTTTGCCACGGAAGAGGAAAATCAGATACGTATCCGCCTTGCAGATACTGTGAGATGGATTGTGTGCCAGAGACTGCTGCCAAAGGTAGGTGGAGGAAGGGTGGCTGCCTTTGAGATCATGGGAACCAATCTAAGGATCAAGGATTCCATCCTCAACGGCGAATCCGAGGGTAAAACCTTTTATGAAATTATCACCGATGGTGAAGCTTTTGGCATGACAACCTTTGATAATTATATAGTTGATTTATATAAACAGGATCTTGTTACAGAAGAAACTGCCATGGCCTATGCTTCCAGGAAAGCCACTGTGGGCAGGGGCTTGGATTCCATCAAGAGCGCCAGGGGAGAAAAGACCACGGATATAGAAGCTCTTGAGATCGACCACGAATATGAAGGATAAAAACCATTATGGAAATTACCTGCAAAAACTGCCAGGCCAAATTGAACATAGCGGATGAAAAGGTACCAAAGGGGAAAAAAGCATCGTTTCTATGTCCGAAATGCAAAAACAGGGTGGAAATTTTTCCCAGGCAGGATGCCCAGGCAGAGACCCTAAGTGCCCCCGGGCAGGAAAAAACTATAAATCAAAAAAAACAGTCAGTCCAGGAGTTAACTAAAGAAACACCTGATTATGATGCCTCTGATAAACCATTTGATTTTCTTGATGAAGACGCTCAGACAGCACTCATTTGCATAGAAAACAAACAAGTTGAAAAAATAATCCATAAACTCCTGAAAGACATGAGCTATCATATTGAAACCGTTCACAATGCTCAAACGGCCCTGACACGGATGAAGTATCATCTGTTTAATATTATAGTGCTTGACGAGGTATTTGGTGCTTCAAAGGGTATGAAGCCCGTAATAAACTACCTCAATGAGCTTAATATGTCCATCCGGCGGCGCATCGTCGTGATTTTGATGAGCGATAATTTAAGAACCATGGATAACATGGCGGTATTTCATCAAAGCGTAAACCAGATCATCAATCACCAGGATATAAAGGATATGGATAAATTATTAAAACGCACCATACAAGAGCATGAACAATTTTATACAGTCTTTAATGAATCTCTGAAAAAGGCAGGAAAAACATAAAAAGATAGGGCATCTTTCAAAATACTTCAAAACTATGGCTTAACCTAATTAAAGAGATACCTCAAAACCCTCTCAAAGTCATATTATATGGTAATACTCTGTTTGATTTTGCTATCTTATCAAATGGGTCAAGCCATAGTTTGCACTTTTTTTAGGTGAGCTTTAAAGAATGGGAAAAAAGAATGGGCCAAGAATATATTTCCGTAAAAAGATCCCAGATATCTTTTTTTCAAAAAATTCAGCTTTATTATTTTTCAAAGGATGGAAAGCCTCTTATTTATAAAAAAAAAGGGGTGACCTTGGAGAAATCACGAATCCAGTTGGATAAATATCCTGAATTGTTCATACACAGGTCTGATAAAGAAGGTGCATCAAAGGAACTTCTGAAAGCTTTAAATTTTTCCCTTGCTAAGGCAGTCTCTTCCAAAGGGCTTGTTAAAATGAAAACCATTTTATGTGATATTGTAGAAGAAGCCCTAAGCAATCCATCAAATTCATCCCTTGACAGCCTGCCGGAAACATTGGAAATCTTATTCAGAGGCTACAGCGAAGACAAGGCTTTGCTTGATGCTTTGACCCGGGTTTCAACCCATTCCTCTATGATAGTCAATCATACTGTTAATATTTTGTCCTTAACAATGCAATATTGTTTTTTTAATAATTTATCCGAATCCGACACTAAACGATTGGGGATATGCGCTCTTCTCCACGATATAGGCTCCATGGAGATTGAGAAGGAGATAATTGAAGCTGATTATAGATTAACTGATAAAGAATTTCAGCGTTTCAAAACACATACCGCAAGGGGCTACAGGATCATAAGGAGTAAAACCAATTTTGATATGGAAGTTGCCCTGGTTGCTTTGGAACACCATGAAAAATTAGACGGCAGTGGATATCCAAAGGGGAAAACAAAACTCTCCGAAGCATCTCAACTGATCGGCCTGATTGATAGTTACGAGCCTTTGACCTATAAAAAAACCAAGTTCAGACAGCCTCAAAAACCATTCAACTCTCTACAGATTCTTAAGAAAGAAGTCATGGAAGGCAAATACAATAAAAAAATGTTTGTAAGTTTATGCTCAGCTCTTGTCCGATAAATGTTTAAGTTTTTCAAATATCCCCCCCATGAACTAAAACTCACAACGAATAATGAATATAGGGGCAGGATTCTAATAAACGGCCATCCCCTGATAGGCATAAAATTAAAAATTTTAACGAAAATTGAAACGTAGGGGCACCCCACTGTGGGTACCCTCGTCAAGGGCAGGCACGGTGGCCTGCCCCTACAGTTTATATACTGAACACCCAGATAAAATGAGTTTTTAAGGAAAATTTTTTCCTTTGATAATGAGGATATTATAAACTATCAAAAGCTCAAGTTGCAGCAGCAGGCAGTATAGTATAGTAAAGATAAGTCTTATATTTTTTTAATAGCCTTAACCATGCCACCTTTTTCAAAAATAATTTTAAAAAAGGCTGTAATACAAATGAAAAAGATGTTGATTATTTGCTTGTTTGCCCTGTGTGTCTTTTTACCCATGAGAAACATAAAAGCCCAGGAAAAGCTGGAATTAAGCCTTGAGGCCGTCATGGAGACCGCTCTTAAGTATAACCTTGATCTTAAGCTGGCACGAATCACTCCGGAAAAAGAAAGAGAGAAAATCCTGCTTGCCAACTCTGAATTTGACCCGGCTTTTATAGCCCAAACAGGGATTTTGAAACAGGAAACCTATAATGAGCCTGTTGACTCTGATACCTCGCAGATTTCAGGTGAAGCCGAGCTATCTAAAAAATTTAAAACAGGAACCCAGGTCTCCTTGAATGCCAAGACAGTTGATAATGATGTGGATATGGATCAACTGGACAACATGGGAGGATATTACAGTGCAGCAACGCTTTCTGTGTCCCATCCTGTTTTGAAGAACAATGGCCGGGCCGTTAATCTTAGAAATGTCACTCTTGCCGAAAACGCTTTTAAAAAAGCACGGATTGCTTTAAAGCAGGCCGTAATCGATACAATATCCCAGGCCCAGAATTTGTACTGGCAGTATTTCAGCGCTATGGAAGCTCTTGGAGTTTATAAACAATCCCTGGAACTGGCCAGGCGGTTCATTGAGGAGGTAGAAGAAAAGGTTAGAATAGGCAGTGCAGCTCGCCTGGATATTCTCCAGGCAAGGGCAGAGGTGGCATCCAGAGAAGAAGAAATCATAACAGCTAAAAACACAATGCAAAACGCAAGGGATAGTCTGCTAAATTATATATATGGACATAGGCGATTCCGAGGCAGCATAATTTGTTTAACATATCCTTTAAGAATATCCCGCACCTGGGATGAAAAGGAGCTGATAGATGAGGCTCTGGAAAAAAGAACAGATTATATTTCCGCGAAACTGGACCTTGATTCTTCAGATGTGGATATAATTTATTATGCAAATCAGAAAAAACCGGAGCTGGATGTCAGCTTAAGCCTGGGGATAAATGAGGGCGGTGCAAAGAGCGATCTACCCGCCAGCGAACTATTCTTAATGGATCAGTACAATAATTACTATTACACCCAGGCGGTTTTAAGTTTAAAGTTCCCATGGGGATTTCGAGGAGAAAAAGCAAATTATGGAGCAGCAAGGCTTGGGAAAAAGAAGGTTGAGGTACTATTGGAGCGGATTCGATCCAATATAGTATTGGATGTTACAACTGCTTTGCGTGATCTTATGGCGGCCGGTAAAAGGATTGACACCACCATTCTGGCCAGTCAATACTCCCGTGAATCCCTGGATGCCGAGCAGGTTAAGTTCCGTAACGGCCTCTCAACAAGTTACAATGTGCTTTTGTATCAACGGGATCTGACCGGCGCCCTGGTAAGAGAAGTTAATGCTACAATTTCCTATCAGAATGCCCTTATTACACTTTTTAAAGCGGTGGGAACCACCCTTGAGGTTAACCACATTAAGGTGGAATAGACTGGTTAATAATAGTTTGTTAAATTTTACAATATCATGTGGCCCTGTCAATGAGCAATTAAATGAAGGGGGCAGGTTCCATACCTGGCCTTATATCGATAATGGTAGGTATGGAAACTGAGCAGATATGAAATGGGGTGATATGGACATGGGGACAGATAAGGAATCTGCCCCTAATTTCTAATTAAATCAGCCAGAGCCTGATTTTCAGGTTTGAAAAAGCACCTGAAACTTTCTCAACCTTGTTTGTATTTTTATTTATGGCCAGGCAAGCCGATGGGGAGATACTCAGGATCCCAGCTCATATTGCTGATAAGGGTTTTGAGCCGTTCCACATCATTTTCATGCTGAAATCTGCTGAATGCACAGGGGCTCGACACTCCGCCTTTTATAGCCTGGATCCCGACATATTGTGCAACCTTCCGGGATACATCACGAAGCACATTCAAGGGAGGACAAAGTATTCCTTTTTCAAGGTCTTCTTCACTGATATATTCGGCAACGGCATGGGCTGCTGCTGAAAAAAATGTGGGCAGAACCTCAAGGGCACCGGATGCAATGACGCCCAGGCCGATTCCAGGAAAAACAAAGGCGTTATTGACCTGGGCGATCCTGTACTCTTCACCCTTATGAACCACGGGCGCAAAGGGGCTGCCTGTGGCAACCAGGGCATTGCCGTCGGTCCATTTATATATATCTGCTGGTAGGGCTTCTGCTTTAACGGTGGGGTTGCTCAAAGGAAAAATTACGGGCCTGTCGGTATTTGCCAAAACAGCTTCAATTACCTCTTTTGTAAAACAGCCGGACTGACCTGATGTGCCGATAAGAACGGTTATTTTTTCATTTTTGATTGCATTGACAAGGGTATTGCCTTCTGGGCTTTTCAGCCAGTCAAGGTTTTTGGTATCTTTTGCAAATGTCTTTTTGTAGGGTTCCAGATCGCGGTTTGTTGTGACAATGCCTCTGCTGTCCAGAGTAAATATTTTAGCCTTGGCCTGCTCTTCAGTCAGCCCGTTTTCCACAAGTTCTGTAAATATTTGATCGGCAATCCCGATTCCGCCGGCCCCTGCTCCATGTACCAGAAATCTCTGGTCGATAATTTTTTCCTTTTTGACCTTCATGGCTGCAAGCACACCTGCAAGGGCAATGGAGCCGGTACCCTGAATATCATCATTAAAAGAGATGAGATCACTTAGATAAGCGTCCCTGATGGTAAAAGCATTTTGTTTGGAAAAGTCCTCCCACTGGCACAAGGCCTTGGGATAAACCGCTTTGAATGCTTTTGCAAATTTTTGTATGAATTCCAGATATTCATCCCCCTGGAGCCTTTTTTCACGCCATCCCAGGTAGCTTACATCATCTAAAAGCTCCTGGTTGTCCGTTCCCACATCTAAGGAAATGGGCAGACAGTGCCAGGGAGCAATGCCGGCACCCTGGGTATAAAGCATGAGCTTGCCAAGGCAGATGGCAATACCGCCCGCACCCTGGTCTCCGATGCCAAGTATACCCTGATTATCCGTCACAACGGCTACTCGTATATCCTTGTCGACGCATTCTTTTAGAATATCCTCGGCCTGATCAATGTTTCCCGGATAAAAATGGATGCCATTGGCCCTTCTGAACATGGATGAGTAATGCTGACAGGCAAGGCCCACTGTCGGGGTATAGATGATACTCAAAAATTTTGGGATGTCGCTTGCTATCACAGCATGGGCAAGGGTTGCGTTTCTATCAAAAAGGCTTCGGATGTAGATGAACTTTTCAATGTCACTCTCTTTGTTTTCAATAATTTTGAGTGAAGATTTTACCTGATGTCTCAGTTTTTTTATCCGGGGAGGCAAAAATCCGGCCAGACCCAGGTTTTTTCTCTCTTCTTCCGTAAATGCTGTACCTTTGCTGATATAGTTATACCGGAGTATGTCATCGCACTTCATATTGATTTTAACTCCGATTGTTTCTCCGTACTCTCCCATTTCAAAGGTGAATTTTTTCTCTTCCATTATGATTCTTGGCTGCCTTCTTAATTAAAATGTGTAAAAATTAATAATACCTTCATCATCTTAATATACTGTAAGAGAGTAATGTGAAAATGAATATTCAAATTCTGAATTAAACTTTATTGTTTGAATCTCTTTTAGTCATTAAAGATGACTGAAAAAATATTTATTTTATCATATATTTAATTTTAAATACAATGATTATTTCTATTTTGTTAACTTAGCCGGTACTGGGCTCGTACTATTCCAGCATACAAGACATTGTGTTTCGATCTCGTTAAAAACCACAATATATTGTGCTTTTTTGACACTTTGGAACGGTGTGAGCCCAGTACCACTTAGCCATGATGCCCTGAAAATCAGAGAATTAAGCTCCATTTCTCCATGTTTTTACAATAAAAATTCATGGAGTTAGAGGTAAAATACGAAACCTAACAAAGTAGTCTTATTGGTACTTTGTTAAATTATAATTTTCGGGCTGTTTTTGTAGGTGCAACCCGCCGTGGTTGCCCGGTGAAGGGCAGGCACAGTGGAGTACCCCTACAATGGCCGGTATTAAAACCATCCCCAAAGTATGGATAAAAAAATTATTTGTAGATGAATCCCAGTGAAAATTAAACGGGCTCGTCAAAAACACAGCTCAGTATAAGCATGTCATCTTCGTGCTCCCGTCTCACTTTAAAGGGCATTTTGTTGAACAATCCAATCATCCCCTTGTTATTGGGAGATGTATAGGCAATGAGGCCCTTTATGCCGTTGGCTTGAGCAGCCTCGGCAAGTTTGTCCTGCAAAATTTTTGCAATACCCCCTCCCTGCCATTCCCTGGATACGGAAAAGGCTATTTCAGCCATGTTCACCACTGGATTACGAAGGTATTCTCCCACGGCAATAATTTTTTCAAATCCCATTTCCCCTACAGCGGCAACTATGGTCAGATCGTTAATGTAATCAATCTCAAAGGTGGTATCGATCTGATCATGGACAAAACTTGTTTTTTCATGGAAAAACCTTGAAACAACGTCTTTTTTGTCCATGTTATAATAGTGTTCCTGTATGCAGCGTTCATCCACCGGTTTTGCAGGTCTAAAGGTAACTGGTGTGCCGTTGATGTTGATAATTTCTTCGAATTTTCTCGGATAAACACCTCGGATGGATTCCTTGAACTTACGGCCCATGTCTATCATATTCAGCTCCTTGGCTTTTTCAAACAACTCGTCCCTGAAGTCTGGATGGGCAATGCTGATAAGGGCAAGGGCTCTTTCCTGGATGCTTTTTCCAAAGAGGTTAACCACTCCGTATTCAGTTACTACATATTGTACTTCACTCCGGGGTACAACCACAGCGGTATTATCCATGAATGGCACAATCCGGCTTTTTTTCCCGCTGTCCGATGTAGAGGTGAGCATTAGTATGGATTTTCCGTTGTCAGACATGGAAGCGCCTCTGATGAAGTCCAGCATACCGTTGACACCATAGAAATTGTTATATGGCAGGGCATCAGCCGCAGCCTGGCCGGTGAGATCAATTTCCATGGCAGTATTCAATGAAGTCATTGCGTTGTGTCTTGATATGATTCTTGGATCATTGGTATAATCGGATGGGTGAAATTCTATGGCGGGATTGTCATCTAAAAATTCATAGAAAATTGAAGAGCCTGCCGCGCTGCTGGCAATGAGTTTGCCCTCATTAAATCCCTTTTTCTGATTGGTGACAACACCCATGGACACAAGGCGCATGATACCGTCAGTCAGGTATTGGGTATGAACACCCAGGTCATTTTTTTCCGAAAGACACAGCAGGGTTGCCTGGGTCGTGGCCCCAAGGCTTGTCTGGATTGTGGCACCATCAACAATCAACCTTGATATGTGTTTTGCAATGGAGTTGGCACTCTCCATATCCGGCATTTCCTGCTTGGTTAAAATGGGTTCTTCCTTTTCTACAATAAAGTCAACATCATTGACATGAATAAAGCTTCTGCCAAGAACCCGGGGCATATTAGGATTTACCTGGGCAACTACAATATTTGCTGATTCTGATGCAGCCTTTGAAATGTCCACAGATACCCCAAGGCTCATCCAGCCGAAATCATCCGGCGGGGAGACCTGGATAAGGGCAGCATGGATGGGAAGCCGCTTTGTTTTAAAAAGTTTAGGTATTTGAGACAGGTTGATAGGTGTAAGAAATCTTAAATTTTTCTGAAGGCTTCTGGGTTTGGCTGAGCCAAGATAAAAGGATCGGATGTTGAATTGCTGGGAATGGCTCCGGTTGGCAATGAGGGTCAAGGGGCTGCTGTCAAGGCAGAAAAGCCTGACGATTTCAAGATCGGTAAATCTGGGGGATATGTCTGCAAGGGTTTGGACAAGATGCTGGGGCTCACCGCAAGATGAGCTGATAAATACCCGTTGTCCCGGTTTAATATCTTTTAATGCCTCTTTTGCACTGCACAGCTTCTCCACATAACTGTCTGCCCAGTATGTTGTTTTAGGCATGATCTGTTCTCCTCTTTTGTAAATATATTTAGCTTTGCTTATTACTACTTTGTTAAATTATAATTTTCGGAACGTTTTTGCAGGGATAACCCCCTGGGGCTGCTCTATCCACTGGTCAACCCACAGGGGATTTCCCCTGCATTACTCAAGAACATTTCTAAAGGGCTTGATTTCAGTTTTGGCCATTATTTGTAGGGGGAATCCAACGTGGTTGACCGGTGAAGGCTACCCACAGTGGGGTACCCCTGCAATGGCCGATGTTAAAACCATTCCCTTTCTGAAGATAACAAAGTAAAATTATGTACCCTGGTAATTCAAGATTGAAAATACATGAATTATACTATAAAACCAACCAAGGTCAAATTTTAAAAAAGCTTGTGTGCATGAATAAAAGATATTAAGGTGATTTTAAACATAATCACTTTATTATACATTATGATTGCCGGGAATTATTATGAAAATACTCATATGTGGAAGCAATGGACAACTTGGTTGGGACTGCAATCGTGTGTTTCAAAAAAAACATGATGTAACAGCCCTTAATCGCGACAAACTGGATATTACATCCAAGTCCCATGTTTTGACCGCAATTGATGGTTTTCGGCCGGATGTAGTTATCAACTGTGCCGCCTATACCCGTGTGGATCAGTGTGAAACAGATAAAAACACTGCCTGGGCCGTGAATGTCAGGGGAGCGGCAAACATTGCCGAAGCATGTGAAGCATTCGGGGCATGTATGCTTCATGTTTCAACAGATTATGTTTTTGACGGGGCAAAGGAACCTCCCACGGCATATATGGAATTGGATGAAACAGCGCCGATTTCAGTTTACGGCAGCACAAAGCTTGAGGGAGAAAAGCTTATATCATCCATTACAGACCGGCACATAATCGTCAGAACCGCCTGGCTTTACGGGATTAGTGGTAATAATTTTTTAAAAACCATGCTGCGCCTTTCCATTGCCGATCCCGAGAGGACATTGAAAGTCGTCAATGATCAGTTCGGCTCCCCTACATGGACACTGCGCCTTGCATTACAGCTTAGGAGACTTGTGGACATAGATGCCAGGGGGATTTACCATGCTACCGCAGAAGGTTATTGCTCCTGGTATGAACTTGCAGTTTGTTTTTTAAAGAAGATGGATGTTCCCTTTAATATTATTCCCTGTACCACGGAAGAATACCCGACACCTGCGGCAAGACCCCAGAATTCGATTCTTGAAAATGGGAGGCTGAAAAAGGGAGACAATAATCTTATGACAGGTTGGAGACATGGGCTTGAGCAGTTTGTATCACGGTATAGACAGGAGCTGCTCAACGAGATTTTGGCAGATCAAAGGAGGAATTATGGTTGATATAGATCTTTCAGATTTTGAGGAATCCATACACGGCATTGTCCGTTATGCAATGGGAAAGAGCATGCAGGAGGCGAATCGGGTTGATCTTTTCAATGCCATTTGCTTTACCATCCGTAAATATATAATTGATTTAAGAATTGCCACAAAAGAAAGATACAGATTTCTTGATGTAAAGCGGATGCATTATATTTCCATAGAGTTTCTTACAGGCCCCCTGCTGGCAAATAACCTGCTCAATCTTGGTATATATGAACCCTGTCGAGATATTATTAATAAAATGGGGCTGGATTTTGATGAACTCATTGAATTTGAACCGGACCCTGCCCTTGGAAACGGGGGGCTCGGCCGTCTTGCCGCCTGCTTTTTAGATTCCCTTGCCAGCATGGATATGCCTGGGTTCGGTTATGGCATCAATTATGATTACGGCCTGTTCCGTCAGACTATTGTTGGGGGATACCAGCATGAAAAACCCGATTTCTGGCCCAACAAGTCCTCACCATGGCTCATGCGCAGGGCCGGTGATCAATGTATGATTCCGGTGTACGGTCGCATTGAAGAGACCGAGGATATGGAAGGGGAATATAATCCCATGTGGGTGGAATGGAAGCTCATTGTTGGAAGACCCCACGACATATCCATTGTGGGGTATGGGGCAAAAACCGTGAACCGACTGCGTCTTTTTTCCGCATGGGCCTCAGAGAATTTCGATATGAAAATCTTCAACGAAGGCGATTATTTTAAAGCTGTTGCAGATAAGATCAAATTTGAAAATATTTCCAAGATTCTCTATCCTTCGGATTCCCAGGAGGCTGGAAAAGAACTCAGGCTTGTACAGGAGTATTTTCTCGTTGCCTGCGCCGTGAGTGATATCATTCGGATATATTTGAACAATCATGAAGATTTTGAGCTGTTCCATGAAAAGGTTGCCATTCAGCTAAACGACACTCATCCCGCCCTGACCGTGGCGGAACTCATGAGGGCACTTATTGATGTTCATGCCCTTGAATGGGATGAGGCTTGGGCTATTACCACCCGAACACTTGGATATACAAATCATACGCTTTTGCCCGAGGCCCTTGAAAAATGGCCGATGTCTATTGTTAAGAAAGTTGTTCCACGTCATCTTCAAATAATAAAGGAAATTGACCGTAGATTTATTGCCATGTTGCAGCAGAAATACCCTGGGGAGCCAGGCAGAATCAAAAAAATGCGGATAATAGAAGACAACGGTCAAAATTGTATTAGAATGGCCAACCTTGCCATTGTCGGCAGTCATTCCGTGAACGGGGTGGCACAGATACATTCAGAGCTTGTCAAAACAAGGCTGGTGCCTGAATTTTATGAATTATGGCCTGCCAAGTTCAATAATAAAACCAATGGGGTTACACCAAGAAGATGGCTCCTGTCTGCTAATCCAGGGCTTGCCCGCCTGATAACAGATGCCATTGGAGATGCCTGGATAAAAGATTTGGACCGGCTAAGGGATCTTGAAGCATTTTCCAATGATTCCGCCTTTCTTGAAAGTTTTTCCAGGGTGAAAAGGGAAAACAAGGTCCGCCTTGCCGGAGAAATTAAAAAAACAGCATATGTGGATGCTGATCCGGATTCTTTATTTGATATTCAAGCTAAACGCATTCATGAATATAAACGCCAACTGCTTAATGTCATGCACATCGTTCATAAATACTTTTTAGTTAAGGAAGATGGAATCAAACTTCCCGCTCCAAGAACATTTATCTTTGCAGGCAAGGCTGCACCGGGATACTTTGTAGCAAAATTGATTATAAGGCTGATACATGGGATTGCAGAGGTCATAAATGAGGATAAAGACGTAAATCAGTGGCTGAGAGTAGCCTTTATTCCAGATTACAGAGTCTCCCTTGCTGAAAAAATAATTCCTGCTGCTGATGTAAGCGAACAGATATCCACCGCTGGTATGGAGGCATCCGGTACTGGAAATATGAAGTTTTCCATTAATGGAGCCCTGACAATCGGCACGCTTGACGGCGCCAATATTGAGATCGCAAAAGAGGTGGGAGAGAAAAATATTTATATTTTCGGGCTTGATGTTAAGGAAGTTGAAAAAATCAGAAAAAATTATAACCCGGCTGATTATTTAAAGCGCAACCCCCGGCTGAAACGGGTGATGGATGCCATTGCCTCGGACAGGTTCTGCAAAAAAGAACCTGGTTTGTTTCGTGAGCTCTATGAAAATATTGTAAACAGAGGAGATTTTTATTGCCATGCAGTCGATTTTCAGTCCTATATCGATGCCCAGGAACGGGTGGGCCTTGATTATATGAATAAAAATGAATGGGCCGTTAAATCTCTTCTAAATACCGCCAGGACAGGCTATTTTTCAAGCGATCGAACCATTGGGGAATATGCCCGGGATATTTGGCACATAGAGCGGCAGCAGATATAAACCTAAGTTTTTTTACCATCCTTCATATTGCCTCAAAAGTAGTTGACACTTTTTTGAGAAGATTCCCAAAAAAATAAGGGAATACTTTAAGAAAGTGTCAACCAGTGAATGAAAGATGCCGTTTTTTTCCTATATTTCTCTTGAGATTTTTTTTATTACCATGTATTTTATAATATTTTTATAGATAATAAATCTTGTTCAAAATATAAATTAAGGGATTCACATGGGAATACATGAAAGAAAACAAAGAGAAAAGGAACAAAGGCGCAAACAGATTCTGGAAGCAGCTAAAAAGGTATTTTCAGCCAAGGGCTTTAACCGGGCAACCATGGAAGAAATTGCCGGCGAAGCTGAATTAAGTCCCGGCACCTTGTACCTTTATTTTAAAAATAAAGAGGAACTGCACACCTCTTTGTCAATTAATATACTTCAATATATTTATCTGCAGATGAAAAAATTCATTTATAAAAAAGATATGACAGTGGCGGAAAAAATGGAGGCCTTGAAAAAAACCTTCATAGATGTTTATGAATATGATTCCATGGTGCTCATCAATCTTTTTCATCTGCAGTCCGGCGAGACATTGAAAAATCTTTCACCCAAAGTAATGAAACAGTTAAAGAAAACTTCGGGTAATACTCTTGGTGCCATCACCTCCGTGGTTCAGGAGGGCATAGATCAAGGGGTATTTGTAAACAAACATCCTGTTGCACTTGCCGATATTATATGGGCAACCTATTCCGGGGTTGTGCTGTGGGTTGACAGTAAAAGACTTTTAAATAATGAAAAAGATTTTGTAAAGCAGACCCTGGAGACTGCCTTTGAAATAATGGTTACAGGTTTTCAAAAAGATTAATTGATATGCCCCGAACAATCTGTCCGCCTGATAGACGGGCAGATTGTATTTTTATCAGTTTCTGCATAATCTGTGAATAGTCTGGGCATGCCACTCTCCACGGCCGGAAAAGGTTGGAATTCCTTTGTCTTTCAGGTCTTGAGCGATTTCTGCAAAGGTGGCTCTTTTTTTGCGCATGGATTTTATCATGGCTATTACTTCATCTTTGCTGTGATGGGTTTGTGGTGTATGGTTTGCCGTGTCTTTGGAGGGAAAATCGGAAAGGCTGTTTTTGTCCGGGATTGTGCGGGTCATGTCTTTGATAAAATTGTTTAGATGGTCTAAGAATTTTTCCATACCTTCGTATTGTTTAATTCTTGCATTCACAAGCGATTCCTGGTAATTGGCCATTCTTTCCATACATGAATTCATTTGATCCATGCTTGTTTTAATGACCGGTATTATCTCACTGAGGATATCTGCGGCAGGATCTGTTTTCTCCTCGTTAACTACCCTTGGCATTCTTCTGTCTTTTGTTTTTCTTCTGTCATCGCCGGGAGAGAAATTGCCATCAATGTCTTTTCGGGTAATGGCTGAAGGCCTTGGTTGCGCTCCTCTTCGTGGATTTCTTAGGTTTTTTACAAATTCATTCATTCTTCCTCCTGAAATGGTGATCGTAAAAAAAAACTGAATGGAAATTATTAAATTGGTATTTGTTCAGGAATTGTATGTTGTATTTTTTATGTATTTGTTTTACTCATAATATAGAAATCAAATTATAAGTCAAGTGTGAAACTTTAAAAAAAGCAGTCATTTTCGATATGATCAAATTGCCGGTTGACATGGACAATATATCGTATTAAACAATAGTGCACTCCAACGTGATGCTTTAATACTTTTTAGGAGAAAACATGGTGCACTCACATGAAGACTATCATAGCCCACCCCGTATTTTTTCAGGTACAGACATATTAGATAATATTGTAGACGAGTTAATATATGTTGGAGTGGTACGTCCCCTTTTGATTGCAGACATTACACAACCCGGGACTGCCGAGGCTGTTTCTTTTTTTTCTCAATCAAATATGAAAATAGGAGCAATCGTTGATGATGCTGCCGGTTATCCCACCCTTGTCAAGGTAGAAAAATTTTCAGATATTTTTATAAAAAAGGGTTGTGATTCCATTATTTCCCTTGGCGGCGGTTCTGTAATGGATATAGCAAAAGGGGTTAATGTTCTTGTCTCCAAGGGTGGAGGCGATCTTTTAACATATGCGGGTAAATCTCGTTTGGACGCTCCCATGGTACCCTTTGTATTTATTCCCCTTATTTCAGCCATGGTAACTGATATGAGTGGGGAAGCGCTGATTCATGATATGGAAAAAAATATCATAATCAACCTGTCATCTCCCCTTCTGATGCCGGATATAGTTGTGCTTTCCCAGGAGATGCTCAGCCGGCAGGTTTCTCCTGATATAACTGCATTTGGGGGGATTGCTGTCCTGGCAGCCGCAGTTGATGCCTATCTTTACGCTCCTGACGATTCTTCGGGAAGCAGCATGGTTAAATTTTTGGCATTTAAAATTATTTCACTTGTGCGAGGATCTGTTTTAACGCCGGGTAAGGGGGTATATAAAAAGGGACAGGTTCAATATGATCAAGCTGTCATGGATGACCTTGCCCGGGCAGGGATTATGGCAGGCAGCCTCAAGTGTACGGGAGGCCTGGTGACAGCCCTTGCCCGCTCTGCACGATTTGTATCCGGAGTTCCCCTTGATGTGGCAATGGCTGTTTTACTTCCTTTTGTTCTTGAAAATCGATTGAATTTTTGTGAGCAGAAAATCGCCAGACTCTTTCTGCCCATGGCAGGGAAGGCCGTGTATAAAAGAACACCGGAGCAGAAAAGAGGCGAACAAATGCTTCGTCATGTGGTACAGCTTATGAAAGCCTTAAAAGATCTATTTGAGATCCCCCTTAGTTTGAAATTGATCGGAGTGTCTAAGGATGAGCTTGGGCCCATAGCTGATATGACTCTGGAAGATTTTGGTGGACCCATGAGCCCCGGCCGGGAGTCCCTGAAAGATATTGAGAATATTTTGACCAGGGCATTTGTTTAAAGGATATTTTTTATGGATGTAATAACCGGATATTCCAATAAAATTCTTAATATCGATCTGACCCGTCGCGCCTGGTCCGTTGAAATATTGAGGCAACAGGACAGAAAACTCTATTTGGGGGGCAGAGGGCTTGGCATAAAGCTGCTCTATGACAGAATGGAACCAGGTGTTGATCCCCTTGGCACAGATAATATCATAGCTGTTTTACCAGGCCTGCTTACCGGTACTGATGCTCCCTGTTCAGAGTATTTTACCATTGTTTCCAAATCACCCCTGACCGGTATCATGACAGGGTCCTCATGCGCTGGGCCCTTTGGCCTCCAGTTAAAGGGTGCCGGGTATGATGCTCTTATAATTCGGGGAAAATCAGATAAAAAATGCGTGATCTACTTTGATCATGATGTTGTAGAATTCAGGGACGCCAAGTATATATGGGGCCTTGACACATTTAAAACTCAAGATGCCCTTTTAAAAAATGATGAAATTGCCCTTGTCATCGGCCCTGCAGGAGAAAATCTTGTTCGTTTTGCAAATATCGCCTCGGGCCGTCGTCTTTTTGGAAGAGGGGGCCTGGGTGCTGTCATGGGCTCCAAGAATATAAAAGCTGTTGTTGCAGGCAAAAGCCATTTTAATATCCTGCCTGCCCATTCAGAAAGTTTTAAAAGATCGGTACAAAAAGCTTCCCTGTTCATCCGGAACAATGCCATATCAAAAGCCATGAACCAATTTGGCACGGCCGTGAACATATTACCTGTCAATGAAGCAGGCATTTTGCCTGTGTGGAATTATTTTTTCGGCACCCATGATAATGCCTTCAGGATTTCCGGTGAGATGATCCGGGAAAAACACGGCACAAGCCATGATGCCTGCCATCTCTGTGACATCAAATGCGCCCGTAAAGGAAAGTTCAGGTTCGGAACCGCATCTGTTCCTGAATATGAATCCCTTGTCATGCTTGGCTCAAACCTTGGTATATTTGACAGGGAGCAGATAGCTTATTTTAATGATCTTTGTAACCGGCTGGGCATGGATACCATTTCAGCCGGAGGAACCCTTGCCTGGGTAATGGAGGCTGGTGAAAAAGGTTATATTGATACCGATTTGATGTTTGGAGCATCATCTGGTATTGCTGACGCGCTCAATGACATTGCCCATTTAAACTCTCTGGGGCAGGAGATGGCTCTGGGTTCAAGGGCGCTTTCAGAAAAATACGGCGGACAGGACTTTGCCATGCATGTGAAGGGACTTGAAATAGGCGGCTACGACCCTCGTGGAGCCTATGGCCAGGGGCTTTCCTATGCCGTTGCCAACTGCGGGGGATGCCATCTCTCCGCCTTTCTTGTGCCCTTTGAAGTTTTTCTGAATCTGCTGAAACCCGATGCTTATAAGTCAAAACCGGTTTTTGTGAAATTTGTTGAGGACTTGACCTCGGCCGTCAATGCTCTCCAGCTCTGTCCCTTTACCCTTTATCCCTTTATCCTGGAATCCTTTTTAATCAGACACACCCCTACTTTTCTTTTCAGGTTTTTAGCGGCTAATCTTCCTGGGGCTGCATTGAAAATCATTGACCCCTCCCTTTATCCTGACCTCTTTTTTGCAGTCACCGGGATTAGAATATCTTCCAGGACTTTTCTTGAGGCTGGTGAGCGGATTCATATACTGGAGCGGTTCATGAATACCCGTGAAGGGATATCACGTAAGGATGATACGCTTCCCGATAGAATGTTGTTTGAATGTATTCATGGTGATCCCGGAGAAAAAACGGTTCCTCTCGATCAGATGCTTGATAGATATTATAAAAAAAGAGGATATAAATCAGATGGCGCGCCAAACCGGTCGATTTTGACTCGACTGAAAATAATTTAACCAAGCTTGAGTATTTTTAGTATCACATTAAAAGTAGTTTACACGTTTTGGGGTGAAATTTCTAAAAAAAATGGGATGTTGATATATAAAATATAAAGCGTCAAATGAAGGATGCCCAAATTTGGATGGATTTTAGGTATGCTTCATTCCTCGGTTGACACTTTTTCAAAACATTTTCTTAATTCTATGAAAACCCCTCAAAAAAGTGTCAACTACTTTTGAGGCAATATGAAAGATGCCGGATTTTAAACAGCTTAAACAAGGGAGAAATATTATGTCCAAATCACAGGATACAAAAAAAACTGAGAAAAAAAAACCCCAGAAAACTGCTAAGGAAAAAAAGGAAGCCAAACGGGAAAAGAAAAAAAAGAAATAGCCTGGTAACTTTTGCTACTGACGACGTACTGACATTTTAAAGATGTCTTTTTCTTCACTACTCAAAACAATATAACGACCATGCCCCTGCAACTACAGTCAACAACCCCTGAGCTGAAGACTCAGGGGTTTTCTTGCCGACCTTGTATAAAAATTAAGATTCTTATATTTATGATCACTTTGAGAGGAGATTCTTTGATGAACACTTTCCATAAAAAAAAAGGGCTTGGATTATTATTGTGGGCAGTATTCTTCAGCCTTTTTCTATCCATTCCAACTGAGGCACAGGATAATCAAAGGGACATGGTCAGCTTGATTCAGCTCATGAAAGATGATCCAAGGGGACCTTTTGAAGCAATTAAATGGTTCTGCCCCGATGGTCTGATTCTCCCTGCAAGGGATCGATGTAAACCAACCGGCGGCCTGCAGCACGGGATACTCAAGGAACGGATCAAAAAACTTGAGCAGGAAAAAAAAATTTATCTAAACATGGTGCTGGCAGGCTCGCCCCATGAAAGGATATGGGATCCCTTAGATCATCAATCAAGGATAAAACAGTATGCCCTTATTCATTATCTCTTTCTGGTGGATGAAGGATGGATTTATCGTAAGGCCAGATATTACAGGGGAGCGATGCAGGCTGAAGACGAAAATGCCTGGGGACAAGGATTTTTAAAATGGCTGCTGAGTGATAGTGATAAGTTATCCAGGCAGTTTTTTCTTGTGCGGGAAGCCTGCAGGGTTATTTCCCACAGCGGTCTTGATAAAAATCGTCTGCAGACCATCCGCGCGGTTTCCAAAACATTGTCGGATCAGATTCCAGGATTTATGGATCTGCGGGTTAAAATCCACGGTCAGCCTGATTCCGGAGATATTTTAAAGGTTCAGGCCTTTTTGGAAAAAAACAGGGCTGTTCTTGATGAAAATCAGATAAAACTGTTCAATGAACTTGTTGAAAATTTTACCTATGTTTATTCTCTTTCAGCTTCAGCCGGCCTGGAAAAATTGCTTTCCGGCAAAACGGCAAAGATTCCCGAATTGTCTGAATCCTTGAAATCCCTGAACAAGTCCCTGGCCATGGCCATGCAATCGAAGAAGAGCTTTGCAGGGTCAGATCCCAATCCTTACAGGGAGATGGCAGACCTGCTGTTTAATATACGAACCCTTATGCTTTTCGCCCGGCAAGATATACGACTGTCCCTTATGGACTTTTCCCTGGAACTTGAGAAGGTTTTATTTTCTTTCATTGGAAACTGGCGTCCCCTGACCCTTGCGGAGCTGATGGAAAAGTGCCGCATACTTGCAAAAGCGGCTGCCGGCTGCGGTTATATGGAAATATGGGAATGGGCTGAAGCTGAATCCTTTGCTCTGAAAGAGCAGGATCGCTCCATTGATATAAAATTGTTCCAGCTTGAAATTGAACAGATTCGGCGAATTGTGGACTGGGGAACCTTGATGATTCGTTCCACCTATCAGCCTGAGATAACATTATACTCCGAATTTGAGCCTATGGCACAGGGCTTTGTAGATGACCGGATTCGATCATCAGTTCTTCTGCCATTAGGTGATGCAGTAGGAGAGCTTACCCGTTTTGCCCAGACAGCGGCTGGCATATCACACCACCTGCCGGAAGAGGTTCTGCCCCATACCGTCCGGGGGTTGAACCCCGGTCTTGCCCATGGAATATTTGAGGTTTTTACAGGCGAGACAGGGGCTGTTTCCATGGATTCAAAAAATATATATGCCTTTAAAACCATTCCTGCAGAGCTTAAGCCCGTGGCTGGCATACTAACCGTTTCCGAAGGGAATCTTGTTTCCCATGTCCAGCTCCTGGCAAGAAACCTTGGCATTCCCAATGCTGTTATTTCCTCTGAAAACCTGGACAGTCTGAAGCCATATTCAGGGCAGGAGATGTTTTACGCCGTATCCCAGAGGGGTTCGGTGGTACTGAAAAGAGACAGCATTCTGACGGATCAGGAGAAGTTATTGATTAAGGGCAGAAAAAGGAGCCATCAATTGTTCAGGGTTCCGGTGGAAAAAATAGATTTGAGCAAAAAGACTCTGATTGCCCTGAACCAGATCCGGGCGTATGATTCCGGGAGAATCTGCGGTCCAAAAGCCGCAAACCTCGGCCAGCTCAAGTTTATGTTCCCAGACCGGGTTGTCGATGGAATCGTTCTTCCCTTCGGCCTTTTCCGGGAACACATGGACCAAATTATGCCGGGCCTTTCCATCACTTACTGGCAGTTTCTGACAGATACCCTGTTAAACAGATCAACAGATGATGCCCAGTTAATTGCCGCGCTTTCAAAGCTTCAATCCGCCATTAAAAATATGCCTTTTCTGCCGGGATTTGAAGCATCTTTATCTGATATGTTTCAAACAGCCTTCGGCAATGACCTGGGCAGTGTACCTGTTTTTATCAGAAGCGATACCAATATGGAGGATATTTTCGATTTTACCGGAGCAGGTCTTAATCTAACCGTTTTTAATATCCTGGACAGGGAAAAAATGTTCCAGGGAATCCGGGATGTGTGGGCTTCCCCATACAGTGAAAGAAGTTACATGTGGCGGCAGAAATACCTGGAAAACCCTGAAAATGTTTTTCCGTCAATTCTTTTGCTGCCCTCGGTTAATGTTCAAAAATCAGGTGTGGTGATTACCCACGGGATTGTTTCCAATGAACCTGAAGATATTACCGCCGCATTCAACCGGGGCGCAGGCGGTGCCGTGGACGGCCAGGCTGCCGAAACCTTTCTGTTGTCGGAGAATGGCTCCGATATTCTGATTTATCCGGCAAGGGAGAACTATTACACCTGGTTACCCGCTGCAGGAGGTATTGAAAAGGCATTCCATTTATTTGATCAGCCTGTTTTGACAAAGGAGGATCGCCTCGAGATACGGGAGCTTGTAAAGACAGTCCGCAGGATATTTCCAGGTACCCCCGGTATAGAAGGCCGGGGCCCCTTTGACATAGAACTGGGATTTATCAACGGTTCCATGCGCCTGTTCCAGGTGCGTCCCTTTGTTGAAAATAAAAGGGCAGCTTCTCTTAGTTATCTTTTGAAATTGGACCAGAGCGGCTTTCAGCCCAGAACCATTTTAACCGATGAAAAGTTTTTACCTTGAAAACGAAGGCGTCCTTCATTTGCCGGTTTAAACTTTTCATATCTTTATTTGGCATCCTTCATTCCCCGGTTGACACTTTCTCATAATATTTTCTTGTTTTCCGAGTGTCTCCTCACAAAACTGTCACCTATTTTTGAGGTGATATTAACGATGCCGAAACGAGGAGTGAAAATATGCAGCGTTTTTTATGTTATATACTGACCATCTCAATGTTTGGGCTGATTTTTGTACTGGACACGGTATGGGCCTATCCCATTGACGGGTTTGATTATTCCGGCATCCGGAGGCTCAAGAGACTGGAACTCATCATGTCGGGAAAAATGACCGGCCAGGGAATTCTACCCGGGGCTACCCTGGGCATGAAAGCCATTTCCCTGCATCCCGGGATAAGTGGTCTCGATGATATACAATCCATGATTGATATGAAACTTCAGAGCCTGATAGACGCACTTTTCCCGAACAGGGATGAGAGCTATTCCCTGGCAGTGCTTGATATATCTCCAGGCCGGCCGGCAAGACTTGCCCTGAAACAGGCCCATCGCAGGTTTGCAGTGGGCAGTGTGGGAAAGCTTGCTATTTTAGCGGGATTATTCAATGAGCTGCAACATATTTTTCCGGATTCAATTGAAAAACGCAATGACCTTTTGAAAAACAGAATCGTTGTTGCAGGACCATGGATTGAAACCGATCATCACACCATACCGATTTTTTTTCCGGATACGGGATTGTTCCTGAGCAGGCAGGCCCAGCAGGGCGACAGCTTTTCCCTGTACGAATGGGCTGATCACATGATTTCGGCCAGTGCCAATTCTGCTGCCAGCACCCTTTGGAAGGAAGCTGTCCTGATTCGTCATTTCGGTAATGAATATCCTCCCTCCAGGGAAGATGAGGAAGCTTTTTTTTCAAGCTTTTCAATTCCAAGGCAACGAATATCTGCCCTGGCTGCCGCAGTGGTGAATGAGCCCCTGCTTGCGGCAGGTATTTCAAGGGAGGAATTCCATCTGGGCAGCTTTTTTACCAGTTACGGGAAAAAGAATATCCCCGGCGAAGGAGACAGTACAGCCTCTCCCCTGGGTCTTATGAAGTATCTGGTTGCCATGGAGCAGGGGAAAATCGTTGATTCCTGGTCAAGCCTTGAGATTAAGCGGCTTATGTACACCACTTCAAGACGGATTCGTTACGCGTCTTCTCCCGCACTTGCCAAGGCAGCAGTCTTTTTCAAGTCGGGCAGTCTTTTCAGGTGCAGGCCGGAACCTAAGTTCGCCTGTAAAAAATATATGGGAAATGTGGAAAATATAATGAATTCCGTTGTCATTGTGGAATCTCCCGATGGCAGAATATATATGGTGACCCTGATGACAAATGTCCTTAGGAAGAATTCAGCCGTTGACCATCAGACCCTGGGAACCGAGATAGATGCTTTGATGAAAACCGTTCCATGATCCTCATCTTGAGGGTCAACAACTTTGGAATACTGCTCTTTGTCAAAGCTAAAATTTACCGGTACTGGTTGACATGCTGCGCCTATCCCGAGTTCTGAACTCCGCCGGGGATATGTACAGGTCTTTTCTTTCTGGATAGAGAACTGATCTTAAACTTCCATGATTTTTTAAGGGTGAATCTTGCCATGTTTCTTACTCCCCGCACAGGACTGTTAAGAAGCATTGCTATATATGGTATGTATCTGTCATCTTTAGAAAAAGATAAAAGGTACAGAGTTTTTTCCTTGAGAAAATCATCATTACTCTGCAGTAGAGATATATATGATTCATATTCTTCAGGGATATCCTCATCAGGAGAATATGACAGATCATCCATCATAAGGAGTCCTCCGGTTTCGATGATGGGTATGAGTGTATTTTTAAGATTTATGTCAAGTATATTATCCAGAAATTCAATGGCATTCATGCGCATTTCCCTGTCGTGGCTGCGGATTCCCTTGTATGCACTGTACATTTCAACAGGTGGATATTTCAGGCCAAGAAGCCTGAACAACCTTTCAAGGCTGGCATCTAGGCGGGTTTCAATGGCCTGTACCAGGTGCTGCCTTGCCCTTGAGATGCCGGGATATTTTGTTGAAGGTTCCTGTTCCAGTTGTTTCTGGGAATAGAGAATCATGAGCATATCCATGTAATCTCTTGCCTCATTTTTGATCCTCCGAACAATTCCTGTCTTGTCGAATAAAAGGGTGTTTGAGCTGATTCTCAATTTGTTAAGAGCCCGAATTACCTCGTATCTCAGGCCGATGTCTTCCTGTTTGAGATGGCTGGAGAGTATATCCACGGCTTTCTGGCTTCGGGAAGCGGCAATGACTTCCGGAAGATGCCTTCTGATATTGTATGCCACATAGTTATTGGAAAGGCAGTTTCCCAGTAGATCCAGGGTCTGGGTACCATAACAGGTAAGAGCCTGAACCGCAGCCTCTTTTAAAGCAGGTTTTCTGCTTAGGAAAGGAAGAATAACCTCTACAAACTGAGGGTGCCGGGTTTGCCCAGCCCCTTGAATGGCCTCAATCATAACCTCCTGGTCAGGATCATCCATGAAAATGTAAAGATAGGGATAAAGAGAATAAATATCGGCATAGCTGATAACCTGAATGCATATTATCTTTGTGAATAAGACTTCTTCCGTATCTGTCAGATGTTGAATATCCAGCAGTTTTTTTTCAATTAAAATATCCAGCGCAAATCTTTTTCTGATGGTCCTGTTTTTTCCTGCCTCCTTTACCAGGCACAGCAGAGCCGCACCCCGGATGCGAAAATCAGAATCTTTCAGAAGGGATTTTAAATGGCGATATCTATCCTTTGAATGATGAAAGATATACCTCATGGCCTCGGTCTTCAGGGCCATGTTATCGGATTTGGTCAATTTCTTTGCCTGTTCAAGGACATTTACTTTTTTTGAAAAATAAAGTTGTTTCAGGGCTTCTGTTTTAATTTCTGCACGGGGATTATTTAAGAGGCCCACAAAACAGGGTGAAAGCCTCTCGTTATGGAATTCTGTTATCATATGGAGTGTTTTTAATATTTCCATATCATCGGATCCCTCAAGAACCCTGATGATCCTTTTCATCATGGTTTCATTGCCCGGCAATGTATCAGAGAGGCCGTCTGCTGTGTCAGGCTGGAACTCGATTTTCTTTTTGAAAGATTGTATGTATTCTTTTTTAATACTGCGTATTAGGACAAACCAGATAACAACCAGCAAAAAAGTGATAATGCTGATATGGGCAGGGGCGATATTTACGCCAAACACAAGAAAGAGAAGTATAATTCCTCCCATGCCGCTTGCCGCACTGTCCACAAAGATATCAATAAATGGTTTGGTTTGGTTTTTTATTTGGGCGGGGATGGGAAGAAACAAAAGCTCCATGCCTGATTTGTTAAGGGAATTTTTAAATCCACCCTCGCTGACCTTGATTACAATGGCCGACCAGAGTGCTGGATGAAACAAGGTTAGAACAGCACCAGTTAAAACGGCCCCGGGAAGAAAGAGTAATGAGTATCCAACCCCTAAGATTTCCACAACCTTCCGGGTGATAAAAAGCTGAACCAGAAGGGCTGTAAAGTTGAGATTGGACATCCAGAAGCCCAGAAAAGCTGATAGTTGATCCTTGTCAGCTATGTTTGCAGATACTATTACATTAAACTGGTAGTCCACAAGCCTTGAAACTATTACGCTGATGCCAAGGATTATAGATAACAACCTTAAATGTTTTGACCTGATAATATGGCTGAAGGGGGTTCTATTGTCAATGGGATCAAATGTCTTTACATCCATGGGTGATTCCGGTTTGAGATGGCCGTGAATCTGCCAGAGTTTTCCCATGATAATGGTACAGAAGAAAAGACAGATAATGGAAACCACCATGAGGTTTTCGCTTCCCCAGGAAGGGGCCAGAAGCCTTGTGACATACCCTCCAAGAATCCCACCAAGGATAGCGCCCGAACCAATGGGGCCAAACAGGCGTTTTGCCTCTCTGACATTGAAGAACATGCCTGCACAAAGCCAGAACTGTGAAGCGCAGATAAGGGCAAAAAGACCGACCCAGACAAAAAAAAGATAGAGGGAAATGGCCTTAAGCCATTGAAAGTGTATAAATATCCAGAATATTATCAAAAGGAAAATGGCTGAAACAAGGGTTGTGTTCATAAGCCTGTCAAGGGCTATCCTTTTGAGAAGTTTAGAATAAACAGATGAAAGGGTGGCGGCAAAAAAGGCGGCGAGGATATAGGCAAAGGGAAGCTGCCTTGCCCCGAACTGGTTAAGAAACAGGGCATTGCTTACCGGTTTGACAATCATCAGGGCGGTAATGAATAATAAAAGATAGACAAACATCCATACTGACCGATGGGTTTCTCCTTCACGGATATCAAAGAATCTTTGCATAAAATCCGAGAAGGGCTGTTGCCATCCAAAGTTTTTTTGAGGTAGCATTATTAATTTTTATCGGTTTTTAAATCCAAAGGACTTTGATTTCTTGGCAAGGCTGCCAGGTGTGGCTTTCTGATTTTCATAAAAGCCGCGTTGTTTTTGAGGGCTGTTTCAAGTTTGGGGATTAGTTTTCTGAGGATATCTTCTCCATTTTTATTATCAACCAGGGCAACGGCTATATAACGACGCCATTGAGGTCCCCAAACTAAAACCGAATCAGAGTGCCAGGTTTTCCATGTTCCTGATTTTCTGAAAAGGGTTGCCTGGGGAACTATTTTATGAAGGGTTTTGACAAATTTATGCTCTATACCGGGGTTTATAAGTATTTCAAGCATTTCCCTGCTTCTTTCCCTGTTGATGAGTCTGCCCATGGCAAGTTGATAATAAAACCTGCATACCTGTGAAGCTGTGGCAGCATGGCTCAGGCCCTTGATCGGCTCCGGCATTCTTTTTCCCGTATGGGCATATTTTTTCCCCACCCACAGGCCTCCACCACAGGTTTCATCATAAAATCCATAGCATTTCATGGTCAGGACATTCTGAATTCTCTTCATGGTCACTTTTTCTATCATGCGGGTGGCAGCCCGGTTGTCTGACTTTCTGATCATGAGATTCAGATCCTTCATCAAATCCGGGGCCTGTTTGATAATCTTGTTTTCAAAACAGTGAAACGCGGTTAAAAGTATTGCCAGTTTGGGAAGGCTGGCCGCATACATCATCTCATTTCCGTTTACCACGGCAAAAAGCACATTGGACGGATCTGTAAGGTCTACAAGCCCTACGGTCATCTTTTTATTATGGATCATTTTCTGCCAGGATGGATTGCAAAATAAAATGTTTTCAAGGTTCTGCTGAAGGGATTTGTCCATAAGTTCCGTCAATGGCACCAGGGTTTCTGTACTTACATATAGAGGCAAAGAGGGCCCTGGAAGGGATATTTCGTTTCCTTCAAGATTTACGCTTAGAAAAAGGATAACAATAATGAGTAAAATTTGTTTCATGATAGAAATTGTGAAGTTATTTTTTGTATGCAAAAGTAAATATCTTCGTCACTGCCGTAGATATCTATCACATCTTTATGATTGATCAGGGTTTCAAGAATAAACGCCGTCAAGTATAGGGACGGCACATTGGGATTGGAAACCAGAGTTCTAAAAGGTGCGATTTTATAGTCAATATCAAAAGGTTCCTCCCTGCACATTTTGTCCATACATTTTGCTATTTGATCCTGTATGGAATTTTTGCTTAAGGTCTCAATGAGTCCCTCTTCCACCAGTTTCATTGATACCTTGTTGCTGAACGAATCCAGGTTTTCCCTTATGGCGTGAATGGCTCGATTTCTTTCCCTTTCTTTTGAGGATTCTATTTTGGAAAGCAGTTTTGCTTCCCGGTTTCCTGTATGAAATGTTTTAGCCATATTATTATTTTCCTTTTTTTCTTCCTTTGTTGTGTCCGATAAGGCATGGGGGCTTATTATAAATCCGTACATTCCATTAATAATTCCCCTCGGTTCGATTGATTTCATAACATGCTGTAATCTAACTGAAATACGGCTCGAATTTTTTAGAGGTCAGTTTTTTCATATGAATAAATTCAATAAGTTATACAAAAATAATCAAACCGTTGGTAAATTTTTTAGGGATTATAGTCGTAAATCAGATTTTGTTTCAAGATAAAAATCAGTTATGCTCAATAATAATCTGGGGACATGATTTTTGCCTGTACCTGTTCATCCTGACTCTAAAGGCTATTTTTTTAAAATAGAGCGGCAGATCTTCAACAGGATTAATGTTGAATTGAAGCGCCTCGATCAAAGCAGGAGTCTTTACCCCGGAGTTTATGTGATGGAGTGTCATTTTTCTATGATTTTTTCCGATGATAATAGATGAGCTCACCTTTACATCTTTGCATGCAAACATGGGTTCCGGGTTGTCCGTTCCAAAGGGTCTAAGGGCATCAACGGCTTTTATAAATGAATCAGTTATATCGTTGAGATTAATCATGGTGTCAATGAAAATTTTTTGTTTTAACAACTCAACTTGGACGGCCCGGGATATGGTTTTTTCAAGAAGGGCTGAAAAAATATCAATATTTTCCTTTTTTATGGACAGTCCCGCCGCCATGACATGACCCCCGAAATGTTCCAGCAGACCAGCACATTGACAAAGGGCATCATGGATGTTCACCCCATCTATGCTTCTGCATGAACCGGTTGCCGGGGAGCTTGCTGTGGATATAAGGACAGTGGGGCGGCAGTATTGCCTGGCAGTTTTTGATGCTGCAATACCAAGAACGCCTGAGTTCCAGGAGTTGTCATGGAGAATAAGGACAGATTGGTTTATCAGATCAGGGTCTCTGAGGATCTTTTGTTCAATGTCCCTGCTGATACCCTGTTCCGTTTCCTGTCTTTTTATGTTCAGCTCATTTAGGATGGAAGCTGTTTGACAGGCAGTGTGTTGCTCCCTTGCCGTTAAAAGATCGACACAGATTCTGGCATGGGACATTCTGCCTGCCGCATTGATTCTCGGCGCAATTCTAAAGGATATATCTTCGCAGTCAATGCAGTTTATATCAATCCTGCTGACATCTGCCAGGGCTTTGATTCCCAGCCTTTTTCCTTTTCTGATAATATCTATGCCGTTTTGGGATAAGATTCTGTTTTCGTGTACAAGGGGCACCATGTCTGCAATGGTGCCGATGGCAACAAGGTCGCACAGGTTCAAAAGATTTGGTTCCTTTATTGACTGCCAGAAACCCTTGGTTCGCATGTACTGCCTGAGAGCGATTATAAGATAAAATGCTACCCCCACACCTGCAAGGTAATCAAGTCCTGATGTGCATCCCTTTTGTTTTGGATTAATTATGGCATGGGCATCGGGAAAGGGCTTTTTTATTTCATGGTGATCGGTAATAATGACATCTATGTCTTCTTTTTTTGCGGCTTTTACAGCTTCAAAGCTGTCGGAGCCGCAGTCCACAGTGATAATAAGATCTGCTCTTTCCTTAACCGCCATTTCAATGTGAGGCTCCCTTAGACTGTATCCTTCCTTTATTCTATGGGGGATGTACCAGGTTACCTCTGCATCTGCATGGGATAAAAAATCATATAAAATGGTGGTTGCGGTGATTCCGTCTGCATCAAAATCTCCAAAAATAAGGATTTTTTCCTGGCTGCATATTGCCTGATAAATTCGTTTTACAGCTTTGTCCATATTTTTAAGCGCAAACGGGGAAGAGAGGTTTTCAAGGCTGGGGTATAAAAATGTGAAGGCCTTTTCCGGTGTGGTAATTCCCCGGTTGATGAGCAGTTGGGCAACAAGTTTGTGACACCCTGCAATTCTTGAAATTTTTTTCGCAATATCTGGGGAGGGCTGTGCGTATATCCATTCTGTTTTCATTGGTTTCACCTGAAATACTTTGGTATACAGAAAAAAGAATGTTATGTCACTTTAAAAAAATGCGGGTAAGCTAATGATAAGAAACAAATAATTTTAAAGAGCATGAGTCATAAATTTTTTCTGGCAATTGCAGAATTTCAAGATTGAGAAGATTTTCTTATGTAGAGCAGTCAACCCTTCAACCATTATACCGAAAATTTCTTTCCCCGTCTCTTTAATCAAAAGGTAATACTTTCGGTAACATTGGTTATAAAAATCCGCCAGCCGGCGAGTAATCTGGATTGTTCGATCGCCTTTTTATTTTTACTCATATTTCAGCCAGTTGCAGGTTCGATAATAGCTTTACGTTAATACACTTTCTAAATCAATCTCCCTATTTTTGAGGGCTCACCTCAAAAAAAGTGTAAACTATTTTTGAGATATTCTGAAAAATGTTGAAAAAAACTAACGCAATATCAGCACTTATGGTAAAAACATAATTTATTGACGTGTAAATTATAAATTAATTTAGTTAAATTTTAAAAATGGTTCGCTGATCCGTGATGATAATATCAACATTACATTTCCTTGAATCCATTTGAACATGCTCCACCATCTGCTCCTCAAAGGCTATGGAAATTTTCCGGGTAGTTTCCGGCAGCTTGGTGATGAGCTTATTGTAATATCCATCACCAAAACCCACACGGCCGCCTTTAGCGTCAAATGCAAGACCCGGGATCAATGCAATATCAATCTGATCAAGGGGAATTTTCTTGCATTTGCGGGGATCTGGTTCCATGAGTCCGGATGCTGACTTTACAACATCCTTGTCAAAATCATTTATCCGCATTAATGTCATAGAATGTCTGGATTCGGAAAAGGATGGGAGAACGATTCCTTTTCCCGCCTCAAGGCTGGTTCTTATAATTTTGTCCGTGGGAACCTCAGTGCTTCTCTCTACATAAAGCATTGCAAGTCCCGCTTCCAGAAAGTTTGCAAATTCCAGCAGATTGTTTTCGACTATTGCCTGCTTTTCTGCTCTCTCCTGGTCTGAAAGTTTTGCCATTTTTTCAGAGACTTCAGCAAGAACACTCTTTTTCGCATTTTTATTTTCATTCATTATAAAATTCTCCAAAGTTATTCACAGTGTCAAAAAACATTATTTCAAGCAATATTATACATGGCACTACAAATGTCAACCGGCAATAATCATTGACTGTTGGACAAGGCCATGATATTTTTTCGTTTAATTACAATCAGGTTTATAAACTCATAACGATCACAAACCAGGCACGCCAGGAGTGGACAGGTATAGAAATGCTGGAAATAAAGTATGTTAGAGAAAATATTGACGAAGTAAAACAGGCCATTAACAGAAGAGGCTCAAAAGCCCATTTTACCGACTTTACAGAAACCGAGAAAAAAAAAAGGGAGATTCTTCAGGAAAGTGAGGCCTTGAGGCACCGCAGAAATGTGGTATCAGATGACATCGCACAGATGAAAAAAAAAGGACATGATGCGGAAGATCTCATACAAGAGATGCGTACTGTGTCCCAAAAAATAAAATCCCTTGAGAAGCTGCTTGGTGAAATAGAAACAGACATTGAAGCCTTTATGATTTCTCTGCCCAATATCCCCCACCCGGAGGTTCCAGATGGGCTGACTGAAGATGATAACCGCCTGGAAAGACAGGTGGGAACCCCAAGAGACTTTGATTTTCCAGTCAAAGCTCACTGGGATATTGGAGAGGAATTAGGCATCTTAGACTTTGCCAGGGCAGCCAAGATAACCGGTTCAAGATTTCCCCTTTATTTCGGCAGCGGAGCAAGACTTGAAAGGGCGCTGATAAATTTCATGCTTGATATTCATACCACGGAACATGGATACAAAGAAGTGCTGCCCCCTTTTATTGCAAGTAGAAAAAGCCTGACCGGCACGGGCCAGCTTCCCAAGTTTGAGGAGGATCTGTTCAAGCTTGAGGGCTGGGACTATTTCATGATTCCCACATCAGAAGTGCCCCTTGCCAATGTGTATGCAGATGAAATAATTCCAGAGTCTTTTCTGCCCGTAAAATTCACGGCCTATACCCCCTGTTTCAGATCCGAAGCAGGCTCCCATGGAAAAGATACCAGGGGCCTTATCCGCCAGCATCAGTTCAACAAGGTGGAGATGGTCAAATACACCACCCCGGAGACCTCCTATGAAGAATTAGAGGCCCTTTTAAATAATGCGGAAACCATTCTTCAGCGGCTGGCTCTGCCCTACCAGGTCGTGACCCTGTGCACCGGGGACCTTGGTTTTTCAGCCACTAAAACCTATGACATCGAGGTGTGGATGCCGGGGCAGAACAAGTACCGGGAAATTTCATCCTGCAGCAACTGCGAGGCCTTTCAGGCAAGAAGGGCAGGCATAAGATTCAGGCGAGAAGATACAGGCAAGCCTGAGTTTGCCCATACATTAAACGGTTCAGGACTTGCCGTGGGGCGCTGTGTAGCAGCCATTCTTGAAAATTTTCAACAGCCGGACGGATCCGTGGAAATTCCAGAGGCCCTCAGGCCCTACATGGGAGGAAAAAAGATTATTGCCAATGAAACCAGATAATTTTCCAGAAGATATTAAACCCCATATTATCCCCAGCCGGGGTGGTGACCTGTTTTACCGGTGCCTGGGCTGTTCTGCGGAATTTTCCATTGAAAAGCTCTTGTATGTCTGCCCCGAATGCGGGCAGGTGCTGCTGATCCATGATAAAAAATTTCACGAGCTTAAAGAAATACCTGGTGAAACCTGGCAAAAGATCTTTGATTACCGGCGGATGCTAAACATTCCCGCTCTGAAAGGGATATACCGTTACCATGAATTCATCGGGCCGAACATCCCCCTTGAATCCATCATATATCTTGGAGAGGGGCACACCCCCCTGGTGGAGGCCAACCAGAGACTGCAGGACAGGGCAGGGCTTCGGTTTCTCTTTAAGAATGACGGGCAGAATCCCAGTGCATCATTCAAGGACAGGGGAATGGCCAGCGCCCTTTCCTATATAAAATATCTCTTAGATCAGGGGCTTGCATCAGATATAATAGCTATCTGCGCATCCACAGGAGACACATCGGCTTCGGCCGCACTCTATGCAGCCTATCTTCAGCCCCACATCAAGTCCGCGGTTATCCTGCCCCACAAAAAGGTCACTCCCCAGCAATTGTCCCAGCCCCTGGGGAGCGGTGCCCGGGTGTTTGAGGTTCCCGGAGTTTTTGATGACTGCATGAAGATCGTTGAAAAACTCTCCGAGACCTATCCTGTGGCCCTCTTGAATTCAAAAAATGCCTGGCGCATACTGGGGCAGGAATCCTATGCCTATGAGGTTGCCCAGGATTTTGAATACGATATGAAGGGTATTGCCGTTGTGGTGCCCATAGGCAATGCCGGCAACATATCAGCCGTCATGAACGGCTTCATAAAGTTCCATGAGGCAGGAATAATCGACTGCCTGCCCAAGATAATCGGAGTCCAGTCAGAACACGCAGACCCGGTTTATCAATACTACTTGGAGCCGGATCCTGAAAAAAGAGTCTTTAAGCCCGTTACGGTAAAACCCAGTGTGGCCCAGGCTGCCATGATCGGCAACCCGGTTTCCATGCCCAGGGTCGCGGCCCTTGTGGAAGCCTACAACAGGGCCGCGGGCGGCAGGCGCGTATTTTTTGTTCAGGTAAAAGAGCAGGACATCATGGATTGGGAGCTTGAGGCCAACCGCAACGGACACATTGCCTGCACCCAGGGTGGAGAATGTCTTGCCGGTCTTGTAAGCGCGGTGAAAAATTCCATTGTTTCCACCGGGGAGACCGCGGTTTTAGATGCCACAGCCCATGCAATGAAATTTTCAGGATTCCAGGAGGTTTACTTTGAAAATAATATCCCCGGAGAATATGGGATAACCCCCAATCCTGATTTTATCAACGCGCCCAGGCTTATTCTGCCTGATGACAGGGACAAGGTTCCGGCCCAGGGCAGACCCCTTTCCAAAGATGATTTTAAAATTTTTGCCGGGGATATCGCACAAAAAATTGCCGGGGCCCTCAACATCAAAACAGATTAAAAGGTCTGGCTGGCCTGAAGATCACCAGGGATCCGCCGGAAGAATTGTTGTTTATAATAAACATCGGTATTAACCGGCCGCCCTGAGGATCACCAGGCGTCTGCCGAAAGTTCCCCAGGAGGATAAAATAATTTAATAATGATACAGAGACCGAACACTTTAACTGCCCCACTCCTTTTATTTCTGTGGATCATTGTGTCCGGCTCTGTATGCTTTCCATCACCTGGTATCCTTGAAAAATCATATAAGAGATACTCTCTGTACACCTACATGGAGGATGATATCCTGTGTGAGCCCTATACCGTAAAAAAGGGGGACTGGGTATATAAAATCTTGAGATCAAAAGGAGAGATTTCAAAGACGGATTTCTCTTTATTTTTAAAAATATTTGAAACCGTAAATCCTGATATTAAAGACGTTGATACACTCCTCCACGGCCAGACCATCCTTATTCCCCTGAAGAAAATCGATAAAAAGGATTTCCCTGAAATTAATCAGGGCAGCGTTGATATTCCCATCATTCAAATGTCTAATACTGAAAACAAACTCTCATACTTTATCAAACAGCACAGGGTCAAGCAGGATGAAAGCGTTGTTATGATCATGGACAGGGCCTTTTTAGATGATAACGGCTTTCTTACCGAGGTGGGACAGGCTCTTTTTGCGAGACTTAACCCGGAAGTCAAGGACATAAATCTGATCTATGCCGGCATGACCCTGAACCTTCCCCAGCCGGGAATAGTATTCCAGCCATGGTTCCATGAGTTTATTGGAGGCAATGATGATATTTTTTTTAACAGGGAAAAAAAATCTGCCATAAAGAAACAGCCTCTTGATAAAGGCAGGGCCTCATCCCTTCTATCTCCCATGCATATGCTTTATCTGGAGGACTATGCCCTGTCTGTCGAAGGAATGCTGTTGACACAAGGAACATATTATTTTCCCGCTTACCAGGGCCGTGACCTGGCGCTCGATCTTTCTTCCTACCCGCTCATTAAGCTTAAAGACGGCTCTAAAATCGTTTTCATGCCAAAGGAGAAGGACTCTGATATAATGCTTTCCCTCGGGTCCATGGAGGATGTAAAAATGATGGATATTCCCTATAACAAGCATGGGGGGGTACCGTCACAATCGAATGATGTAAGTCTTTTAAAAACAAACTCTTATGGAGATTCTTATATAAATCCAACTGCTACCAAGCGCAGACTTTTTGCTCAACCAAGGGGCCCAAAAGGCCGGTTTGTTCCAGCGGATATTCCTGAATCACAGCTTATCCCGTCAGACCAAAAGGATGCTGTGGAAAAACTCATGGAGGTGTCCAATCATCCATACACCCCTGACCACCCCGTTACAGTTTCCATTGGCAGTGTTTCCATAAACTTTAACCTTGGAAAAATCCAGCGTCCTGAAAAATCAGATCTGCTGGTGGTGTTCGGGGATGTTTATGGAAGCGCCTTAGATGAACTCAAAAAACAAGGGGCTGAGGTTGTTCTTTTGTCTCCCCTTGACACCATATGGGATATTGCCGGAAAAATTTTTAAGGTCTTAGGTGTTACTACAACTAAAGATCCCTCATTACTGATATCTGAAATCAATCAGGTGACCACTCTTCCAGGACTTTACATAGAAGACCCGGTACAGGCTGTATTTATTTCAAAAAAAAACCTTGATCTTGAAACAACGGCGTTTTTAGAAGAAAAACACATTAAAATTTTGTATGAAGCAATACGCTGATGCCACGGGAAAATCTACAATGAGAAATAAAATATACCTATTTTCTGCTGTTTTTTTAATACTGATTTTTATCTCATCCTGCACTGCACCGGCAACAGACAGCCGCCTGCTCAGAATAGCATATGCCACAAGGGACTTAGGTGAAGCATACATGGCCCAGGGAAACTATACCGCTGCCCTTAAAGAACTCCTTGATGCGGAAAAAACCATACCCCAGGATCCTTTCCTGCACAATGATCTTGGATTGACCTACATGGCAAGGGAGCGCTATGATCTTGCCGAAAAACACTTCACAAAGGCCATCCTGTTAAAGCCTGATTATATTCCTGCAAAAAATAATTTAGGGTCTGTATATCTGAAACAGGAAAAATGGGATCAGGCAATTAACTGCTTTAAAGAAATATCCGGTAATCTCCTGTACGCAACTCCCCATTATCCCCTTTCCAACATAGGATGGGCATATATAGGAAAAGAAGATTTTAAATCAGCCGAGCATTATTTTTCAAAGGCCCTGGAAGAGCTGCCATATTTTGTAAATGCCGTGCACGGGCTTGCAACCGCCTATATCAGAACCTCCAGGATTCAATCCGCGTTGACCCTGCTCAATAAAGCCGTGAAAAAGGTTCCAGAGGCAGTCATTCTACACGCTGATCTTGCAGAGGCATACAGCCTATCAGGACAAAAATCAGAGGCAAGGCGCTCATGGGAAACAGTGATCTCCCTTGCTCCTGAAACTTCGCTGGCTAAAGAGGCAGAGTTACATATCAGGAAGCATTTGAAGCAATAAAAGGGATTGATTTTGCCTGCTCCGAACACTTCTCCTGATCACAGGGGTGTTTTTCTTGACATCTTGAAATGATTACATTATTAGATTTCAAGTACCTGATAATTAATAATGATTTAATGGATGATCCCATTTTTTTACATAGTCAATCTGTTGCTTAAAACAATAGAGAACAACCGCTAATTATTCATGGAGGATACAAATGAAGCTTGATCGCCTGCTACTGACACTTTTTTGTGTGCTGATACCTTTTTTTCTGCTATTGACAGCAGGTTGCGGATCTTCTGGGTCACAAAAAGAAACCGCTTCCATCTCTCTATCCTCTGATGCTGAAAGCATTTATGCGGATGGAAGCAGCTCTGTTTCCATCACCGCCGTGGTCACCAACAGCTCTGGGAACTCCGTGACTATGAATACAGGAGTTGCTTTTTCCACAAACCTGGGAATATTCAGGAACGGGAAACAGACCTATAATATTTCCACCATTGATGACTCAGGCGTGGCTACGGTATCCCTGATCTCTTCCACAATTCCAGGCATCGCAGAAATTCGATGCGAATCCAGCGGGGTTTCCCAGTCCATACAGATCCATTTTGTGCACTATGATAATACCGGTCTTCCCGTCGCGGAAGAGTTTGGTTTAGCTGTTCAATATCACAACATATCCGGGTTGTGGATGGCGGGTCTTGAAAATACAGTTACCGCCTATCTTGGTGATTTATACGGTAATGCCGTTCAGGACGGGATTCCTGTCAGTTTCAAGACCTATAACACCGGCGGTTTCTTTGATCCAGACACAGCCGTGACTTCGGGCTTGATCGATGATGCCATTCAGCAGGACGGTACAGCATCGAGCACATTGTACTCAGCCCCCAGCCCGGCTCCTGCCCAGGGCATGGTCTCCGTGACCGCTGAAACCGACGGAGGCTCCACCACCCACATAACCTCCATTGCCGTGACCCCTGAATATGACTCCAATATAATGTATGTCGGTACAAACGGCGGAGGTGTGTATAAATCCACCGACAGCGGCAGGCACTGGGAGAACATCAGCAGGTCAACCATGAATTCACGGGCGGGCCAGAACTGGATCGATCCATACATCAAGGGAAACAGCGCCATTTGCGTGGACCCTGATAATCACAACACCGTATATGTCGGAACAGGCTACCTGGGTACGGGTAATCTGTATCGCTCCTTAGACGGCGGCATGAACTGGAACAGTAATAATACGGAGGAGTGGTATGGTCTTTATAATGCCAATGCTGCTGTTTTAACGGTTCTTTGTGATGATGGGAACAGCGATCATGTCTGGATCGGCACCGAAGGCAAGGGTATTTTGTACGCCGATGACGGAGAACACTTCCAGCCATCTGGAGGTATTGTCAACGTCTCATACAGCCCTCCTGGAAAAGGGGATATAGAATCAGTCAGCCTTGGTTACAGTGCAAAAACAGAAACTTGGACATTGACCTGTTTCGTGCCCGAGGCCACCGTAAATTCTCCGTCCATTGTTACTGATATTGATCCCATCGGCCTTGAAGAAAACCCCTATGCACCGCCGCCTGTGCTCACCGCCTCCAACCCTGATACAGATGGAAGGATGGACGCTTTTCAAACATCTTCCACCACTCTGGATGAAACCTGGACAGTAAAATATCTGCTGGATATAGTAGTTGATGATATTGAAACTCCCGATGAAAAAGGCACTGTTATCGATATTACATCCAGGCAGGCACAAGAAGAGGAAACCTGGACCCTGACCTGCATATACAGAGATATGTCAGGCACACCTCTTCTTGGAGATACCTCAACAATTTTCAGTGTGGAAGGGTCTGTCTCCGGCAAGCAGGCCAACGCCAACGTCAATACCCCTTACACGTCAGAAATGATTGATTTTACTATTATTCCAGGCCAGGCACCTTTTATCGTGGGAGATGTTATAGAATTCACAACTATGCCTGACTCCTTCTGGCAGGTCAGCGGCACTATTTCCGGTATGCAGGCAAAAATCGCCCATACGGGAATAGCTTATACCTCGGATAACAGGGAAATAGGTTTCACCATTCATGAAGGCCAGGTTCCCTTTACCCACGGAGATTATTTTACCTTTGACACCTATGAGGCAAGCCCGGTTTACTGGACGGTTGAAGGTTCGTCATCAGGGCTTCAGGCAGGTATTGCCCAGAATGATATGGTGTATATCTCCGACAACCAGGAGATCAGCTTTATCATCAACGAGGGAAATACTGCCTTTGAAGATGGAGATCAGTTTATACTTCAGGCTACGGCAAGCAAGATAAGCCATGGCTGGACGGTCTGGGATATTGTAAAGGTTCCGGGAACCCATGGTGCTGCTGCACAATTGTATGCTGCCACCGGAACTGGAGTTTACAGGAGCAGCAACGGTGGGCAGACTTGGGATGAGACAGGGAACTTTCCAGGAGATTACGTCACCTGCCTTGATATCTATCACACACCCCTGGGCAATGACATCCTCTATGCAGGCACGGAAAATGCCGGAGTCTGGGTAAGCCTTGATAACGGCACCACATGGACTCATTACTCCGACGGCATGGCCCTTGGCACAACCATAAAGGATGTTGTGCTTGACCCCTATAACCATTATCTCTATTGCGTTGCATGGTATGGGCCCCGTGATGCAGCAACCGGGCAGATATTTGTTCATCCTCTTAAAGATGATCAATCCATGGATGCCGGCGGCTGGACTGAAACGGGTAGCGGACTAACGGGTTCTGCACTTTATGCAATTGCTGCCGACAGCAGGGATTATCCCTCAGAGATTTATACCGGCGGTGAAGGTATAAATTTTTTCAGAACATCGGGGGGAGTTTCTGCTGGAACGCCTTCCTGGCAGGAGAGTGCCGACGGACTCAGTAACCGCATCATGGCAAGAATTCCGGTGCTGTTTTCAGGGGAATGCATCATGAGCGCCGACTATGTCATGTACGATAATATCGTTTTCCTGACTGTGTATATCCAGGATGCAAACGGAAACCCGCCCATTGCCGGCTCAACCTTTAATGCCACATATAACAGCGTGGCTGAAGGGGGCGGTGATTTTGTATGGACAAATCTCACCTATGGAGATGTTTATACCTATCAGGGCACATTCAGAGATCCTGGAAACGGCTACACCAACTTTCCTTACCGCTACACGGTCATGGTAGGATCGGGAGATGAGATTACCCTCACCTATGTACCGCTCTGTAATGATGGAGATGATATGGGCGCCGGGTGCTCAGGCGGTGGAGAGCAGACTATTACAATTCCTTTCTAAAGTATACTGAGCAGCCTGATAATACTGAGCTTTCCAGGAAATTTTTTTTGATAATGAGGGCATTATAAAATGTCGAAAGCTCAAGTTGCAGCAGTGGGAAGTATAACAAAAAAATCATCAAGGGGGATTAATGAGCTGGAGCAACATGACATTAGGAAAAAAAATCGGTACAGGATTTGGTATCGTCATTATCATGCTGGTTATACTTGGAGCAATCAGTTTTACCGGTGTAGGCGAGATAGTAAAAAACGCTTCCGAGGTTATTAACGGCAGGACTCTTGATGGAGAACTTGCCCAGAAAGAGGTCGATCATCTTAACTGGATAGTGGAGCTGAACAAGTTGATTACTGATGATGATGTGAATGAACTTCATGTTGAGACGGATCACACCAAATGCGGTCTTGGGAAATGGCTCTATGGAGAAGGCCGAAAACAAGCTGAGGCAATTGTTCCAAGCCTTGCTCCTTTACTTAAAGACATTGAAGAGCCCCACAGGCTTCTCCATGAATCTGCAATATCTATTGCAGAGGTATATAACGAAGCCGATCCTGGTCTGCCCGAATTTTTAGCCCATAAAGAGATTGAGCATCTTGAATGGGCTTCAGCCATACAGGAGGCAATACTTGAAAACACAGAAAGGCTGGAAACCCAGACAGATCATACCAGATGTGGTCTTGGAAAATGGCTCTATAGTGAGGAAGGCGCAAAAACAGCCCGGTCAGATACTGTTCTGGCAAGTCTGCTTCAGGAAATCAAGGACCCCCATCAAAAGCTTCATGAAACGGCAAAAGATATTATTTCAGCATACAGGCAGGTACATCCCGGTCTTCTTGATACCCTGCGCCTGAGACTTGATGATCACAGAAAATGGGCCGCAAACATAGCCACTTCTTTAATAGATGGATCACAGATAAATGTTCAGACAGATCCTGAAAAATGTCAGTTAGGCATATGGGTTGCCTCAGAAGATATGAAAAAGCTAAGAGCCGCCGATCCAAAGCTTAATGGAATTTTTAAAGCTTTAAAAGAACCCCATGACGCACTCCATAAAAGTGCTGTCTCAATAAATGATGCCATTAGAATGGGGGATAAAATTCGGGCGGAATCCATATTTAAGAATAAGACCGCAAAATATCTTGAAGAGTGCGAAAAATTTATTGATCAGGCAATACAATATGAAAAGATATTAATGGATGGCAGAGACAAGGCTATATCAATTTTTAAAAATGAGAGCAGCCGTGAACTGAAAAAGACCCAGGAAATTCTTCGGAAATTAATGCACAGATCCAATGAACTTCTTCAAGGTAAAAGAAAAGCCTCTGAAATATTTGCCCGTCAGACAACTCCAAATCTTCAAAAGGTGCAAAAATTTTTAGGGGAAGCAAGAAAAGAGGCAGCCGATAATATCTTGACGGATAAAGCAATGCTCGCTGCCGCCCAGGGCACTAAAAGAAATGTAGCCATTGTGGCGGTGGCTGCAATCCTGGCCGGGCTTTTTTTAGCATTTATAATAGCCAGGGGTATAATAAATATCCTCGTGAACATTTCTTCCGGCTTGAACGAAGGTGCTAACCAGGTTGCAGCAGCTTCCAGCCAGGTATCATCGGCCAGTCAGTCCCTGGCAGAGGGCTCATCTGAACAGGCGGCTTCCATCGAGGAAACTTCCTCATCCCTGGAGGAAATGTCTTCCATGACAAAGAAAAATGCTGCCAATTCAGCCCAGGCTGATCGCTTGATGAAAGATGCCGATCAGATTGTAAAACAGGCCAACGCATCCATGGGGGAACTGACCCGGTCCATAGATGAAATTTCAAAGGCAAGTGAAGAGACCCAGAAGATCATCAAAACCATTGATGAAATTGCATTTCAAACGAACCTTCTTGCCTTAAACGCAGCCGTGGAAGCAGCCCGTGCCGGTGAAGCCGGGGCGGGGTTTGCCGTTGTGGCTGAAGAGGTGAGAAACCTTGCCATGCGTTCTGCTGATGCTGCCAAGAACACAGCAGAACTAATCGAGGGAACCGTCAAAAAGGTAAATGATGGGTCCGAGCTGGTTCATAAAACCAATGAGGCCTTTAAAGAGGTGGGAAAAAGCGTTAGCAGGGGCGGAGATCTGGTGGGAGAGATTTCAGCGGCATCCGATGAGCAGGCAAGCGGTATTGAACAGGTCAATATTGCCGTTACGGAAATGGATAAGGTAATTCAGCAGAATGCGGCAAATGCGGAAGAATCTGCAAGTGCATCTGAGGAGCTGAATGCACAGGCAGAACAGATGAAGGACTATGTCAGTGAGCTGGTTGCCATGGTGGGCGGCTCGCAAGATACTAAAACTATCAGAACCAGCCGCTCCACCCGGAAAATTGTAACAGGAGGAAAAAAAAACCTCAGGATTTCAGGGCATTCCAAGAGTGTTGCGCTGGAAAAAAGAAAAGAGATAAACCCTGATGAAATAATTCCCATGCACGACGATGACTTTACAGATTTTTAGGCAGCCTTCATTTGCCGGTTGACACTTTCTGAATCAATTTTTCGATTTTTTGAGGGGCACTCCCACTGTGGGTGCCCTCGTAAAGGTCAGGCACACTGATCTATCCCCGGATTTTTTTTACAATAACGGCGCGAATAGCCGGGCAAGGGAATTTCGCAATTGTTTAAGCCGGTGAATCCGGCTGTAATCATTTAAAGTAAACTCTTTTGCCGATTCAATATCCTTAAAAAACATCTCTTCAATATCTCCTGCAATATCTTTATCATATATCAAGGCATTTATTTCATAATTCAGTTCAAGGCTTCGGATATCCATGTTGGCACTCCCCACCGAGCAGGTCTGGGAATCCACCACAATGGTTTTGGCGTGCATGAATCCTCTGATATAGTAATAAAAACGGACCCCTGCATTGAGTAAATCCTGTAAGTAGGTTAGTGCTGCCCAGTAGGGAATTTTTTTATCAAGAACGCCGGTCAACATGATACGAACATCTATGCCGCTTAGGGCGGCTGTCTTGAGTGCCATGACAATGCTTAAATCCGGTATAAAATAGGGGGTATGAATAAATATGGAACTTTCAGCCGATGATATCAGCAGAAAATAGAGCTGTTTGATGGAATCCCACTCGGAATCAGGACCCGAGGTTGTAACCTGTATGCGGGTGATCTTTGATGTCTGACGGGTTTTTGGAATCAATGATTTCATGTCAAGCATCTCTTTGGTGGTATTTGACCAGCTCACGGCAAACACGCCCTGTAAAACGGCAACAGCCTCTCCCTGAATACGGATATGGGTGTCCCGCCAGGAAGAAAATCTGCCTCCTCCGTCTATATATTCTTCTCCCATATTCATGCCGCCAAGATAGCCGGTAAAACCATCGATGATTACTATTTTACGATGATTCCTGTAGTTGAGGGTATGAACCTTAAGTGAAGACTGAAAATTGTAGTAGGGGTAAATTTTGATGCCGGTGTTTCTGAGACGTTTTAAATATTTTTTGGGAAGATAATTTCCTATGACATCGTATAAAACCCTGATCTCGATTCCTTGGGCAGCCTTATCTTTAAGTATATTGACCACCTTTTCAGTGAGAGTATCTGATTTCCAGATGAAATATTCCATGTGAATATATTTTTGTGCTCCCATCAAATCATTGATAAGCATGTTGAATTTACTGAGCCCATTGAAAAAAAGCTGTACGTCATTTTGTCGTGTCAGTATTGAATCCGAATTTCTGTAAAGGAGGCGTATGAGCTTTTTATTTTCCGATGAGGCATACTTATTCCGTAGTACCTCCATTTCCTGCTTCTGTTGATCAATAAGGGTCTCATTAACATTTTGAAGCCTGTCCTCTAAGTTTTGGCGGACAAGGGTGTTTCTTATTTTTTTTCGCATACCCCTTCCAAAAAGAAAATAAAGGATAATGCCTAAAAAGGGCAGAAAGAAAAAGATAAGCAGCCATGAAAGGGTAGTTGCCGATTCTCTATTATCGAGAAGCAGATAGATAATCATTATAAAAATATAGATGTAAAGAGCAAAAATAAACAGTGTATTCCAGGAAGGCATGGGTTTTTCCTAAGTATTTAAAGTAAAATCACATACCAGGGGCAGATGGTCAGACAGTCTTACCCTGGGAACATTGATATTATGTATGGTTATTTCAGTGCTGTGAAAAATAAAGTCAAGTTCCCAGCGGGGTTTTTTACTGGGAAAAGTCAGATGATTGAAAGCATTGGCGCTTTTAAGGTTAGTTGATTGAAGGAATTTATTTAGTTCCCATTGTCCTAAAAAAGTGTTGAAATCTCCGCTCACAATAATTGGTTTTTGAATTTGTTTTATCAACTTGCTCAATGATTTTAACTGTTCTTGCCTGTGGGCATACTTGATGGAAAGATGAACCAGGAAAAATACCATATCCTCAAATTCGACCTCGATTATAAGGCGTTTTATTCCTCTTTCAAAATAGTGAGAATGCTGATTTAATATCTCTTTTCCGGCAAGCAATGCATTGCCCTGGTTTTTCATGATGGGCATGTGTCTGTAAAGCATTGCATTTTTATACTTTTTTTCAAAAATAAAATAATGTCCAAGGCCTTCAGCAATCAATTTAGCCTGGTTTTTTCCACCGGAGCGCCTGGAACCTCCGTCCACCTCTATTAATCCCACAATATCAGGGCGATAGGATTTAATTAAGGTAATAATTTTTGGCAGCACCTTTTTTGTCTTACGTAAATACCCGCTAAAGGGAATCGGGGTATGGAATTTCCAACCTGAGCCTGTACCGTATCGTATGTTGTACAAAAAGAATCTATAGTTTTTTTTAAGCTTCATTTTTCGGCATCCTTCATATTGCCTCAAAAGTAGTTGACAGTTTTTTTTGAATTGATTCCCCAAAAATGGGAAGATTGATTTAGAAAGTGTCAACCGAGGAATGAAACATGCCCATTTTTCAAGGAAATTTAAATGTTTTTAAATCTTTATTTTTTCTGAGCCAGTTCAGGGTTTTTTGTACTGAATGGAGCCTTAATAACTTGATCTCAACACTCCTTTTTCCGGGAAAATCCATGAGAGCCAGCCCCATTATAATGGTTAAAATGCCCTGGCCTGGAATGAACAGCATAATAATACCGGCTGCAAGCAGTAAAATACCCACAGCATTTTTAATAAAAAAAATTAAAAAACGCAATAAAATCGGAAGGTGGGGAAAAAATGTGATGTTTTTAAGCATGAAAAAATCATAGGGCAGCCTTTTTATAATAAGGGGAATGCACAAGATGCTCATGACAAAGGAAAACATGGATATGACAGATATAAGAAGCATTGTTTCATAATTTGAAAATATATAATTTAATAAATTGTTCATGGAATTATTGGCATCCTTCATATTGCCTCAAAAGTAGTTGACACTTTTTTTGAACTGATTTCTCAAAAAAGGGAAGATTGATTTAGAAAGTGCCAACCGAGGAATGACACATGCCCAAAAATTAGTGTTTTTTGCTCTCTCTCAGAGAACTTAAAAATAGACCTGTGCCTCCGAAAGATAGAACAATAATTACAATCAGATCAAATGCAGTCATGCTTCTGAAACCAATCCTTAATGTTGAAATGACGCCAAAAATCAGAGAGCCCAGAGAGCCAAGTGTCAGGCCCCATCCAATGAAATTTTTAGCGTTGTAAAAAATTATACTTATCCCCAGAATAAACGGGATAAGAATCATGCCGCTTGTGATGCTGAAAGATGAACCCATTATACCGATACTGTATATACCCATACTAAGGCGGAACCCAGAATGCACTGTCATTGCATTTAGAAGCATGTAAAATCCTGCACACATCATGATAAATCCCAGAAAAAATTTTCCTGCCCCTCCGGTAGTTCCTCCTGCACCCATTGAATTTCTCCTTTTGTTTTTGGTTCAGCGATTTTTATTACAAACAGCCGAAAAATAACATATAGATATTTCCAAGTAAAAACATTTTTTGCCCTCCATCACAGGAATGCTGGAGTCTGTAAGCGGAAAGTTTTTTTTAATGTATGCAATAAAAAAAATGCACTCGTCTTTGCTCTTTTCTATAAAATGCAATAAAAATACTGCTACGCAGTTTTTTTATTGCAGTCATTTCTTTAGTTTAAAATCTGTCAGAATAACTGCATCAATAAAAATAATTCTTTTTATTTTAGATTGTTATGTAGATTACAGGTATATCTGCTACGAGCATGGCACATCCATTGCTTAAAAGGATTCACGGTACTTAAAAAAAATCAGTATAAAGCTCACTGATAAAAATATATTGAATGAAAAGATAAACAGGCAAAAAAACGCTCAATAACGCCGACCATGTCTTGATCCTGATCACTGGAACGGCGGAGGAAACAAACGATGACAGAAAATATTGCTTACAGTATCTGCGGCATGTGTACGGTAAGATGCCCCATAAAAGTGAGTACAAAAGACGGGCAAATATCATTTATCCAGGGTAATCCCTATTTTCCATCAATGAAAGGAGCTGTCTGCCCAAGGGGGGCTGCTGGAAAAGCATTGATCAACGATGATGAACGGCCCCAGACCCCTTTGATCCGAACCGGAGAGCGTGGGGAAGGAAAATGGAGAAAGGCATCCTGGGATGAAGCTCTGGATTATGTTGCAGAGCGTTTAAACAAGATTAGGGATGAACATGGAGGAAGGGCCATTGCCCTTACGGATCGAGGCGGCCCCTTCAGGGATTTTCATAGGGCATTTTTAAGGGGAATCGGAACACCCAATTACTGCAACCATGATGCTTCCTGCGCCAGGAATGTCCAGCATTCAGCACTTTCCCTCACGGGCATGGGGCGTAAGGCCGTTGAGTATGACCTTAGAAACGCCCGCCATGTTGTCCTGCAGATGAGAAATATCTTTGAGGCCATCAATGTGCAGGAGGTCAATGATCTTACCGATGCCCTGGAAGAGGGCTGCAAACTGACTGTCATCGACATAAGGGCCAATATTTCCGCAACCAAGGCAAGCCGGTACATGCAGATTCGTCCTGGAACCGATTACGGCTTTAACCTTGCCGTGATTAACCAGCTCATCGAGAAAGAACTCTATAACAAAACCTTTGCAGATCAATATATCGAAAATTTTGCAGAATTAAAGGAATCTGTTAAAACCTTTACGCCTGAATGGGCTGAAAAAGAAACCGGCATTCCTGCATCGGATCTAATTGCATTTGTGGAGGAAATTGCCGAGGCACAGCCTTCCGTTCTGTGGCATCCAGGCTGGATGACAGCAAGATACACTGATTCTTTTTACGTATGTAGAAGCATATATATCATCAATGCCCTTCTTGGCTCCTATGGTGCAAAAGGGGGCCTTCCCTTTGTCATAAAACCCGGTGATCTCGGCAAAAAGGGTTTGAAAAAATTCATGGATATATATGAAAAACCAAAAGAAAAAAGGGCCGACGGCGTGGGCTGGAAATATCCCCAGTTTGAAGAGGGGCCGGGCCTTGCCCATCTCCTTTTCAAGGCCATGGAAACCCAGGAGCCTTATCCTGTAAAGGCTTATATTGCTTACCGCCATGATCCTCTGATGGGTTTTCCAGATCCAGATCATTTGAAAAAAATATGGGACAATCTTGATCTTCTGATTTCGGTAACCTTTACATGGTCAGATACTGCATGGCACTCCGACGTGGTACTGCCCCTTTCGCCCTATCTGGAACGGGAGAGCATCATAGCCACTAAAAACGCTATTAAACCATATTTTTTCGTACGCCAGCGGGCAGTCCAGCCCCGTTATGACACCCTTGCCGACTGGGAGATTATAAGCGGCCTTGCCAGGAGGATGAATCTGCCTGATCTGGTCTTTGATTCCATCGAAGATCTGTGGAACTTTCAGCTTGAAGGCACAGGAATGACCATTGATGATTTTAAGGATTCAGGGATTGTATCCCTCGCGGATCAGCCCATTTACAAAAAATTCGGTGATTTCAAATTCAAGACGGACAGCGGCAAAATGGAAATTATATCCAAAAAACTTAATGCCTGCAGCCTGCCGTCACTAAAACTATATGAATCACCAACGTCTCCCCCTGAGGGCCAGTTCCGCCTCACCTTTGGCCGATGCGCGCTGCATACCCAGGGACATACCCTTAATAACCCCATGCTGTTTGAACAGATGCCTGAAAATACCCTGTGGATCAACAGAAAGGCGGCAGAAAAATTGAGAATCAACGATGGGGAGCTTGTCCAGGTAGGGCAAAATGGCTACACAGAATCTATCAAAGCCCAGATAACGGATGCCATTCATCCCGAGGCGGTGTTTGTAATCCATGGTTTCGGCCATAAACTGCCCATAGAGACCCGTGCCTTTGGAAAGGGGCTTGCCGATAACCGTTTCATGCGCCGGGGAATGGATATCTGGGACAAAAGCGGAGGAGCTGTGGCCTATCAGGAACATTTTGTTACAGTGTCCAAAATCGCCTGATTATTATTATATATTAAAAAATCTGGAGGCTCTTGAATGAGTAAGTATTATCTGTTTCAGGATATAAAGAAATGTATTGGATGCCGTACCTGCGAGGTCCAGTGTAAATCAAACAAAGATCTGCCCCCGGGCCCGCGACTCTGCCAGGTTATTCAGGTGGGGCCTAAATTCGTTGGCGAGGTGCCACGATCATCTTTTATTTTCATGTCCTGTTTCCATTGTGAAAATCCATGGTGTGTTGCCGCCTGTCCCACCGGTGCCATGCAGCAGAGAAGCCATGACGGCATTGTATTCATAAATCATGACCTTTGTGTAGGATGCAAAACCTGTATATCAGCCTGCCCCTGGGGTGCTCCCCAGTGGAATCCGGAAACGGGAAAAGTGGAAAAATGCGATTACTGCATGGACCGCATTGATCAGGGTCTGGAACCGGCCTGTGTCTCCACATGCACTACAAACTGCCTGAAATTCGGAAAGGTGGAGGATATGACCCATATCCGGAGAGAGCGCCATGCACGTCATGTTGCATCCCTTGAAAATTCTGCTTTTTAACAGGCACGCCAATTAATTCTTATTTATCAATTAATAACCCTCGGTTCGATTGGTCTCATAAGATGTTGTAATTTAAGTGAAATATGACCCTGGTTTTTTAGAGATCAGTTTTTTCATGTGAATAAATTCAATAAGTTATGCAAAAATGATCGAACCGTTGGTAATAATTCTGCTTTTTTCAGCTTCGCCATGATGCCATTAAAATCCGAGAATTAGGCTCCATTTCTCAATATTTTCACAGTAAGAATTCATGGCATTAGATGTAAAATACAAAATCTGACAAAGTAGTAATAACTGCCATGGGCAGATCAGGATTTTGATCCGGTTCTGCCCACAACGAATCATGAAAGTCATCCGCCGTTTACGGAGACTTTCATATAAAATACCCGTCAATAAAAAAGGAGTTGACATGGCCGATATATGTCCCGTCCATGGAACGATTCTCTATCTCTCGGAACAGCTTGATTCCGGGAATTTGAAAGAGCCGAGAACCCGGCGTATTTCAGAACAGATTCTTAAGCTGCTTGAGGAGATATCCAACGGCCATGCCGGCAAGGATCATCTCACTGCCATTGATTCCCTTGTGGAAGAATATTTTCAGGAAAAAAATGATCGCAATGGTGCAGCCTCAGCCCGTAATGAATCAAAATCCAATGCCGGCTCCAGTGCACTGAAAATGGGCAATTATCTGAAATCAGTATTAACAAAAGAGAGGGAGACCTTTAAGAGTCATCTTGAAACCGGTAACTGTGCAGCCATGGACTGTATACGACTGGCTCCTTCTCCCTGCCAGATGGCCTGCCCTGCGGGCATTGACGTGCCTACATACCTGAGCCTCATCGGAGAGGGCAGGGATGATGAGGCCATTGAGGTAATCCGGCGGGACAATCCCCTGCCCTGGGTATGCGGCCTGGTCTGTACACGTCCCTGTGAGATGATGTGTGTCCGGGGCAGAATAGATACCCCGGTTTCAATCAAGTTTCTCAAGGCATTTGCGGCAGAACGTGCCATGTCCCACGGCAAGTATGTAAACCCTCCCCGGAAACCATTTAACGGAAAAAAGGTGTGCGTGGTGGGTGCAGGGCCGGCAGGTCTTTCCGCCTCCTATTACCTGGCCCTGATGGGTTACCATGTCCGGGTGCTGGAGGCCCTCCCGGTTCCCGGAGGCATGCTCATGGTGGGAATTCCAAGGTACCGCCTTCCCAGGGAGGTGATTGACCGGGAAGTTGCCATGATAGAGGCCCTTGGTGTGGACTTTCGTTATAACACCCGTTTTGGAAAGGATATCACCATAGACAGCTTAAGGCAGGAAGGTTTTGAAGCCTTTTTTATAGGCATAGGTGCCCATAAAGCCTATACCCTGGGCCTGGATGGTGAAGACACTTACTCCGGAAAGGGAGTGGTTGATGCCGTAACCTTTCTGAGACGGGTTGCCCTGGGTGATCGCAAGGTACCCGGCCAGCGGGTTGTGGTCATCGGCGGCGGTAATGTGGCCATTGACGCGGCAAGGACAAGTCTGCGCCTTGGAGCCCAATCCGTTACCATTGCCTATCGTAGAACCCGTTCCGAGATGCCTGCTGATATAGAAGAGGTCGAACATGCTGAAGAAGAAGGTGTAAATTTTTCGTTTCTTACCATTCCCACTGAAATTGCAGGAGATGATTCCAAAGTAACGGGACTTGCCTGCCTCAGGGGAGAGCTGATTCAAAAAGAAGGCAGCGACCGGATGTATCCGGTACCGGTTGAGGGCAGTGACTATGTCATGGAGACAGATGCCGTAATCAGTGCCATCGGCCAATTTGTGGATGTTGAGGGAATGGATGCCTTCAGCGGAATCAAATGGACCCGCAGGGGCACCATTGAGGTGAAACATGCCTGCATGAAAACAGGGGAGCCCGGAGTCTTTGCCGCAGGAGATGCTGTTACAGGGCCTGCAACGGTGATTGAGGCCATTGGAGGCGGTAAAAGGGCAGCCGAAGCCATTGACCGATACTTTAACGGCATTCCCCAGCCGAGAATTCCCAGCGTGCCGACAAGGTATAGAAGGGAGATTCCCATTGAGATGCCGGCCAGCACCAAAATGGTACTCAAACGCCCTGAGATGCCCATGCTTAACATTGACAGGCGGAGAGTCACCTTTCAACAGGCAGAGCTTGGCTATACCGAAAACATGGTAAGGGAGGAGGCCCGGCGCTGTCTGCGGTGCGATATCTGCCGCAGATGCGGAAAATGCGTGGAGGTGTGCCGGGATAAGATGGGTATCGGAGCACTCCAGTTCGGTTACATGGATTTTGATCATCCCGGTGAAACCGATTTTAGAAAAACCGCTGAAACCTGCATCACCTGCGGAGCCTGTGCTGCCAACTGCCCCAATGATGCCATTGTCATCGAAGAAAGAAACGGAGAAAGACTCTTGAAGCTGTGCGGAACCATCTTGAACCGCCAGAAGCTCATATACTGCGAAAGCTGTAACGCGGTGCTGGGTCCCTCCAAATACCTTGATTATGTGAAGAAAAAAACAAAAAACGTGGCCGGCAGACTTAATCAGGAAGACCGCCTTTGCAGCGATTGTGCAAGGAAACAGAGCGCAGGGTTCAACGTGGATATGTTTTCCGGCACAACAAAATAAAACAATTTTTTAACAGGAGGAATACCATGCAGTTTCGAAGAGGTCAGAAAATAGAGGTCTTCCAAAAATCAAAAGATGAGGTATGGGAATCATATATGGACGATTTTTTAGGAATCCACGGCATGGTTACTGATCCGGATACGGCCATAAATGATCCGGACGCATTGATTGAGGTCAGCCTGCAGGGAATGGGAACCCATCGCCTGCCCCAGGACTGCTTGAGAATTATTGAATAACTGCCATGGGCAGGCTAATATTTTGATCCGGCTTTGCCCACAATTAAGCATGAAAGTCATATAGGGTTTGCAAACGGCTTTCATATTAAAAAAATGAGGTACTATAATGCTTGTTAAAGAGCTGCTCCTGAAGGAGAAGCAGCAGTTTCATTCCCTGAATTGTAATAATACGGTGGATGATGCCCTTAAGATCATGTCTGCATATCATGTATCCGGGGTATTGGTAATGGACGGCCAGACCGTTGCCGGCATTTTTACGGAAAGAGATCTGCTTAGATGTTATGTGATGTTTAAAGGCAAGGGCCCGGATGAAATTGAACTAAACCAGGTGATGTCCAGCAACTTGATTGTGGCAGAACCCCATGATGAGATCAAGGATGCAATGGCCATGATGATTAAAGCCAAAATCAGGCATCTTCCGGTGATATCCCATGGAGAGATCAATGGAATTCTCAGCCTTGAGGAGCTGGTAAAATCCCATGTAGGGGCCCTGACCCAGGAACTTCACTATCTGCAGGACTATCTTTCCGATCTCCAGGATGCCGCCCATGATTAATAGAAATACTAATATCCTTCACGATCCAGGGGCTATAAACAGGATAGGGAGCTAAGTTATGTTGACTAAGAATGAAGACATGGTTGAAATAACAATAGATGATAAACAGATAGCTGCGTCAAGCGGCCAGACCGTTCTTCAGGTGGCAAGGGAAAATGGAATAAAAATTCCCCATCTGTGTTTTCATCCGGCATTGAAACCTTCCGGGTCCTGCAAGCTTTGCGGGGTAGAGGTTTCTTCAAAATCAGGAAAAGGGGTTGTCATGCTCTCCTGCATCCTGAAGGTGAAAGAGGGACTCACCGTGAAAACTTCAACAGAATCGGTTCAGCAGGCAAGGCTTAAGTCCTTTAATAAACTGATTCAAATGGCTCCTGATTCAACACGTATCAGGGAAATAGCCAGGGATTTTAATGTTGAAGTCACTCCGCCGGCTGATGGCTGCATCCAGTGCAGGCTCTGTATCCGGGTTTGTAACGATGTCATCGGAGCAAAGGCCTTGAAGATGGAGAAAATAAATGGAAAGCGCTTTGTGGTTCCCCAGCCTGGAAAATGCCTTGGATGCGGAACATGTGCTAACCTGTGCCCCACCCGTCTTATTCATGTGGAAGATAAAGATGGAGTTAGAACCGTTTCAATCAGAGGAGAAACCATTGGGAAATTTCCCCTTGTACGTTGTGAAGGATGCGGGCAGATGTATGTGACATCGGATTTTCTTCATCATGTTGAAATGGCTACGGCTTCCCATCCCCACGTCAAGAAGGATCATCATTTTTGTAAAACCTGTGTCAAACTGCTTTCTGATAAAGCACAATCAATTAACATGAAAACAAATTTAGAATAACCGCCATGGGCAGACCAGAGTTTTGTTCCGGTTTTGTCCAAAATGAACTATGAAAGCCATCCGTAGTTTCCAGAAAGTTTCAGAGAAAAAAATTTTAAGGAGTAAAAATAATGAATCGATCGAAATTTTATATTGCAACCACCCTGATGATCCTGCTCTCTTTTGTGACCATTGCGCTGGCTCAAACAGGCTCGGAACTGACATCACCCAATATGCCGGGCAAGATGAAGGCTGCCATTGAAAAGAGCCTTCAGGATGAAGCCACTGCCGTTAAAACAAAAGAGGCGATCAAGCCCGGTGAAAAACCTGGTTTTCTTGGCATTCCAGGCGCCCCCAATCCCAGTCTTTTTCTGGGCTTTTTGTGGGCCATCTGGGTAGGCTGGATATTCTCCACTGTAGGGGCATTCGGCGGCATAATGGCCGGTGTCGGACATATTACCATCTTCGGCCTTGCCGATTATGCAAAATCCTTTGGCAAGGGCAACCCCGTCAACAACCTCCTGACAGACTCCATCCGGGTTTCAAACCAGTGGCTGGTGGGCCTGAGTGGTGTCATATCTTCCTTTAACTACTATCGTATGGGACGCCTTGTGGCACCCCTTGGCATCTGTCTCGCCATCGGTGGCGTGGGAGCCTCATGGCTGGTACCGGAACTCACCGCCGGCAAGGTTTCCTTGAAAGATTATCTTGGCTTTTTCGGCCTGATTGTTCTGCTCTTAGGTTTTTTCCTTATTTATGAATTGACTCCCAAAGGCGCTGCCGGAAAACAAAAAGCCAAGGCTGCTGCCAAGGCATTTGAAAAGGCTGCCCGGGAAAAAACAGATACATCTGATCAGGGTGTAAAAATTATTGAAGGTTCCTGGACATTCATGTGGATAGCCCTTGCCACGGTAGTGATTTCTGCCCTATGGATCAACCTCATTGATTTTGCAAGATGGATACCCTATCTTCTGGTCATTATAGGATGGGCACTTACCTTCCTGATTGGAAATATCCGCTTTACTTTTTTTGGCCAAGAATTCAGTTTCAAGGCATATGTTCCCATGCTTGGCGGTATAACCATAGCAGCTATTGCCTCGTTTATAGGTGTAGGCGGAGGCTTTCTTTACGTACCTTTTCTTACATCCGTGGCAGGTTTGCCCATGTTCCTTGTAGCAGGCACTTCAGGTCTGTGTGTGGTGGTGGGGATGATTGTCTCCATATTCTCCTATATGGTGGGAAAAGGCGTCGTCATTCCCTGGGCCTTTGTTGGTGTGGAACTTTTCGGTGTTTTCATCGGTTCCATGATAGGCCCGCGGACATCCAAATACATTCCAGAAAAGGTCTTGAAAATTATTTTTATCGTCCTTGCCTTTTATGTGGGCATTCGTTACACTACCAAAGGTTTTCTGGGATACAGTATTCTTCCCCCGTTCTAAAGCCTATTAAACAAAATCAACAGATTTTGGCATGCTTTATTCCTCGGTTGACACTTTCTCAAAGCATTCTCTTAATTTTGGAAAATCTCCTCAAAAAAGTGTCAACTACTTTTGGGGGCAAAGTGCCCAGGTTTTTCTGATAAAATATAATTATTTACAGCTCCGGTTTCGCTTGTCATGGCAGGATAAAAACTTATTTTTATGCCGCCAGAATGACCTTGACCGGAGCTGTCACCATACTAAGTCTGGAGGGAAAACATGTTAAAATCAATTCTTACAGGTTATATTGACAGCGCACTATCTTACGCTGAATATGATAAGCTGGAAGATGCTACTTTTTCAGGCCGCATTCCAATGTGCAAGGGTGTAATTGCCTTTGGAAAAACATTGCGTGAATGTGAAAATGAATTACAGTCCACACTTGAAGACTGGATATTTGTTGGGCTGAAATTTGGACATCACCTTCCTGTCATTGATAAGTTTGATTTGAATAAGGAACCTGTTCATGAGTCAGTGGCTGCCCTGTAAACGAAAACTTTTCATAAAACGATTAAAAAAACTTGGTTTTGAAGGCCCCTATTCAGGAACCCGTCACCACTTTCTGGTATATGAAAACCATCGCTTAACAGTTCCTTCAAACATGGAATATTCAGTACCACAGTTAAAAATGATGATAAATGAAGTAAACTCTATCATTTGCAGATATATCTCACCTGACGAATGGAATAGTCTCTCCTAATACTTTTAAATTATTTTAATATGGTCTCACAGGAGTTGATATGGATGGCATACAATTAATATTTAACACCATTGATCCGGTATTGATTTTTCCCTACCGTCTGTTTGATAATCCCATGACAGGATGGTGGGTTGGTACATTTTTTCTGGCAATGTGGTCAGTTCTCATAGGAGAGATAACCATGGCATTTGCCGAGCGCGTAAACCGCAAAGCTGTTTCCATAAACTTAGATGAGACCATCTATTACCATGAGCAATCCCTGAAAGCCAAGCAGGTTGGTAATGAAAAAGCTTATAAAGGAATCAACAAACTTGCCAATGAAGCCTATGGCAAATCTTTTTTTCTTCTCATGGCCATGGGTATGGCTGCTTTGTGGCCCGCCTTTTTTGCAGCAGCCTGGTTAGATAAACGCTTTGGGGATTTCAGTTTTCCTCTGCCTGGCTGGGCAGGAGGTTTTGACCTTAGTTTTCTTGCACCTTTTATAGTCGTTTATATCGTTCAGCGGATGATCTGGAATAAAAATAAAAAAATGATCATCTTACATATCCGCAAATTAAGCTTGTTCAAAAAAATGACCCGATCAAACCTAAAGTCGAATTCAGTAGTTAATGATCTTACTGTATGATAAACTTTATATCCCCTGAAAATTCGGGGGTTTTTATTGCAGATTTTTTATAAAAACTCTATTTTATTCATGGAGAGATAAATGAAATGTGATAAATGTAAATCTCATGTCAAAAGTGATGAGGAAAGGGAATATAACGGACAGATATTGTGCGAGGATTGTTATATGGATGCACTTTCTCCTGTGAGAACCTGTGACCCATGGGCTGTCTATGCAGCAAAATCCATGAGTAATAATGGTGCTGTCTTAACAAAACGCCAAGAAGATATTCTGTCTGTATTAGAAAAAACAAATGGTATTGAGTTGGAACCCTTAGCTGACAGGCTTGATTTAAAATTGAGTGATTTACAGCGGGAAATTGCGACATTAAGGCATATGGAAAAACTTAAAGCTGCTATGGAAGGTGATAAAAAAGTATTTCGTCTATGGGAATAAACATGGATAATACTGACTATCCAATTGAACTATAATACCTCGCGAGTCATAACTTCTCATTTTCTATACCAGATGTTATGTATTAAATTTTAATTTAATACTATATGTGGTGTTAATTCTGAGAACTTATGACTGATGACTAATACATAATCTGGACTTTAAAATGAGTGAAAAAAAATTTGATCCTAAGAAATTAGAAAAGTTGAATAATCCCCAGAGATTGAAGGATATACCTCCTGATTATGTTTGGGAGAAATTGAGCATGGAAAAAGCAGATGTACTTGTTGAAATTGGTGCAGGAACAGCATTTTTCAGTATTGCTTTTCTCCAGCACGCCAACCATTCGAAAATATATGCCTGTGATATGTCAGAAATAATGATCAACTGGGTAAAAGAAAATGTTGTCCAGAAATTTCCAAATATAATTCCACTAAAAACTGAAGAACATTCTATTCCACTTGACGATGAAATCGCAGACCTGGTGTTTATGATCAACCTTCATCATGAACTGGATAACCCGATTTTGACGATTAAAGAAGCCTATAGAATATTGAAACCCAGCGGAAATATCTTCATTGTTGACTGGAAAAAGAAAAATATGGCTGAGGGACCTCCAACCCAAATTAAATACTTGCCTGAGCAAGTCAAGGAACAATTGGTAAATTCGGAATTTATCCATGTGAACATTTTCAGTGAATTAGAAAAACATTTTCTATTAGTCGGACAAAAAGAACATTAATGCACATAAAATCATCAAAGGTGACAGAGCTGACTCCCTCTGAGAGGCGAAGAACTGTTTTGAAAATGTTTTCCTTTAAATATTTCATGGCTTTGGTTCTCATCCTGGGGATGGCGGAATCAACCCATGCCACCCAGATGCACAGCGCCTCTGAAGGGGTGATCGTTCATCAGATCGGCCATGTTTTCTTTCTGATCTCCATGGTTATTCTTTATTTTACCATCCAGGGAAAGCAGCTTCACCAGGAAAGGGGATGGCGCTCCATTCAATTGTCCTCTCTTTTTTTCGTGCTGTGGAATCTGGATGCTCTGATGGTTCATTTTTTTGACAATCAGATTCATCTTGTGTCTTCCAGGATCCTATCCATGTGGGAAATCAATATTGATGTATTCCACACCACCCGTGAATTTGGTTTGTTCTATTATTTTTTAAGACTGGATCACCTTTTATGCCTGCCTGGAATGATTCTTCTGTGGCGGGGCCTTGTCCTTATGATTCAAAAGGATGATGATTCAAAAGATGATATTGACGAAATAGAAGATGCCCTTGTTAATGCCTCTGAAGATGGCATTTCCCAAAAAAAAGATGTCCTTGCCAGGGATGAAATCATTGGGGAGAAAAGCCCATGATACTGTCGTATTTTCCCATACTTGCCGTTGATGTCCTGGGCTCCATCGGCATGATTTTGTTTGCAGTGCTCTCCCTTTTAAATGCAAAGAAGCTGAAGGCCAAGGAGCCGGATAATGTCATTTTTCTTTATCTGGTATGGATATGTTCAGGTCTTACAGTATTTGCCCTGTCACGATCCTTTGGCCATATCTTCCGGCAGATTCTGATATTAGCGGGACACCGGGAAGTGTGGGCATCCATCAGTCCCTACAGCGGCACCATCAATACCGTATCCTTCATGATTGTGGGATCCATCACCCTTTTCTTCAATCAGAACTGGAAAATCAACATGAAGATTCTCTCCAATGAAAAAGCATTGAAAGATGCCCATATCAAGCTGATCACCCTTAACCAGACCCTTGAACAAAAGGTGGTGGAGCGAACGGAACAGATCATCCAGGCTGATAAACTTGCGGCACTTGGAGAACTTTCCGCGGGAGTGGCCCATGAGATAAACAATCCTCTGGGGGTTATCCTTGGTTATACACAATTAATGCTTAAAGATCCCTCGATTAAAGAAAACCATGCCCATATTCACGATGATCTCAAGGTCATAGAAAGGCATGTTAAAAACTGCAAGTCTGTGGTTTCGGACATGCTGACCTTTTCCCGCAAAAGATCATTAAAGCAGGGGCTTATAGATATAAATCAGGTGGTTAATGATGTGGTAAACTTTCTTCATAATCATTCTGATTTTAAAAAGGTTGAGATGAAGTTCTCCATTAAAAAGGAACCCCCCCTTATCGTCATGGGCAATGAACAGGAGTTTCGCCAGGTGGTTATTAATCTCTTGATCAATGCATGCCACGCCGTGGATAAGCAGGGGATGATTCATGTATCTGCATCCCTTAACGCCCAGGAAGAAGTTGAAGTCCGGGTTAAGGACAATGGCCGGGGCATAAGCCGTGAAAATATAACTAAGATATTCGATCCTTTTTTTACCACAAAGCCGGTGGGACAGGGTACCGGCCTTGGATTATCCGTAAGTTACGGAATCATTAAAAAATATGGAGGCAGAATTGACGTTAAAAGCCTCGAAAACCAGGGCGCGCTTTTTAAGGTAATACTGCCCCTGGCAAAGGAGCATTGAATATGATACCGCATATCCTTGTGGTGGATGATGAAAAAGATATGACGCGCCTGTTAAAGCGCTCCCTTGAGATGGAGTTTGACTGCCGGGTCAGCATGGCCTTTTCCGGTGAGAGTGCCCTTCCTCTTCTGGACCAGGAACCTGTTGATCTGATGCTGTGTGATATCCGTATGCCGGGTATGGACGGGTTTGAGCTTCTGGGCCATGCCTCCCGTGATTACCCTGATCTGACCGTTATTATGATTACAGCCTTCGGCAGCATTGATGTGGCCATTGAAGCCATTAAAAAGGGGGCCTATGATTTCATCTCCAAGCCCTTTGAGCAGGAAGAAATTATATTCAGGGTTAAAAAAGCATTGGAGCGCAGCCGCCTTTTAAAGGAAAATCGTGCCCTGAACCGGGAGGCTGCCGCGACATTCGGCAAACTCATCGGCAGCAGCCCGGCCATGCAGCGGGTCTATGAAAGGATTTCCATGGTGGCCAAGAGTGATGTTACAGTGTTGATAACAGGAGAGTCCGGCACGGGAAAGGATCTGACTGCTCAATCCATTCACGCACTCAGCCCCAGGAGCAAAAACAGTTTTATTCCGGTAAACTGCCCCACGGTTCCGGAGCATATACTGGAGAGCGAGCTGTTCGGCTATAAAAAGGGAGCCTTTACCAATGCCATGGGAGATAAAAAGGGTTTGTTCCAGGAAGCGGACAGGGGCACCATTTTTTTAGATGAGATCGGAGACATCGGCCCCTCCATCCAGACAAAACTCCTGCGGGTACTTCAGGAAAAGGAGATTAAGCCCCTGGGAGATACAAAAACAGTCAAGATCGATGTGCGTATCGTTGCCTCAACCAACCGGGATCTGGCAGAAAAGATTGCAAATGGTGAATTTCGTGAGGATTTCTTCTACCGGCTCAATGTATTTACAATTGAGCTGCCTCCTCTGAGGGAGCGCCTTACCGATATTCCGGCCATTGCATCCCATTTGATTGCCACGCACTGTAAAAAATTGAATAAACCCGGGATGACTATATCATCCTCATTCATGGAACACCTTATGAATTACAACTGGCCTGGAAATGTCCGGGAGCTTGAAAATATCCTTATCCAGGGAATCCTGCACTGTGATTCAAAGATCATGACAAAAAAGGATGTTCAGCTTAATATCCCCTCACTGCTAAATGACAGGCAGAGGGATATACATGGGAAAATTCCCCTTACATGTGAAACTCCTGAAAACGATGCGGCATCATCCGGGGATTCAGGAAAGCCGGGTATTACTTCAGGCGCTGAATCTGTAAAGGAATTAACCCTTGACAAGTCTGAACAATCTCTTCAACATGATATGTTGAAAATAGAGGATCTGCTGGAGCTTCCCTATAAAAAGGCAAAGGAGAAGATGCTGCATCGTTTTAACCATCTATATGTTGGATCACTGCTCAGGAGCAGCAGCGGCAATGTCAGTCAGGCAGCCAGGCAGTGCGGCCTTGAGCGCCAGGCCCTTCAGCAGATTATGAAGCGGTTTGATATTGATGCGGCCCTGTTCAGAACTCCTGGTTCTGAACAGAACTGACATATCCAGCCAGTTCTGAGGATTAAGGTACACCCAGGTTTTGATTATGCTTGTGCTTCTAAATATTGGTCTGCTGCATCTGCCAGTAATTGAGAACGCTTCATTCCAGCACTTGCCCGGTACTCATCTACCCGAACCAGCAAATATTCAGGGAAAATTACATTAAATCGTTTGGTCTTTGTATATTTTTTTCTGATAGATTCATCCACCGGAATGGGTACAATTTCAGATTTCGGATTCTCTTTCTGCCTTACTTTATCCACCTCAAGACTGGAATATCTTAGCCCATTTGGATAAGAGGTTTGGATATTTGAGTTTTCATCTGTCCAAAAAAAGCAAAGGATAAGAGGGTGCATCGTGTTAAGCATTTATATGTTGGAGCACTGCTTAAGAAATTGCAGACATCTTCAAATAAAGCTGCTGATAGGTTTGATTCTTCATGAGGGTTTCCTGGCTGAAGCATCATGGCTCAGCCTGCAGGATGTCACCAGTTCAGGAATAAATTGTTGAGGCGGAGCTATATGCTTAAGACTGGATTCTTTTATAATGCCTTTTGACATCTGGAAAAAAACCCATTGATGAAACGGATAAAGCAAATACCAGTAAAAAATCCCAGGAAGTCCTCTGGGTTTAAAAAACGATAAAAGCTTAAGTTCAGCCTCCTGGTTTGAAAAGGGCTCTAACCGTATCTCAAAAAGAGCATCTCCCGGTAATTTCATTTTAGACTCAAGCAGGAGTCTCACAGGGGGGGAAACCTCAATCACCTTCCAAAAATCAACGCTGTCTCCGACCTCAAGGTGATCCTTTGAAGTACTGCCTTGAACCAGGGCGGCACCGTCTGAAATCCTGTGAATCAGGCTGAGAATTTTCCAGAGTATGCTGCCTCCGCAGCAGCCTTGTTTCCCGCCGATCCTTTCTAAAAAAGGCCAGATATCTCCAGGAGAACCTTTAACCCTGGTACGGTACCCCATCTGGAATATCGTGCCGCCGGAATGAACAGCATCCCCTTCTATGCTCCATTCAGGACAAACCGTAAAATCATCGCTTTCGCGACAATGATCAATCTGTTCCCTTAGGGTTCTTTGAAGGGCTTTCCTGATGGCTTTCCGGCAACTGATAAGTTTTTGTGGAATAATTTGTTTAATGCTGTTTTCAATACAAACGGTGGGGATACTGAGGCCTTCTGCAAGGGGTTTAGCAATGGATGCGGGAACGGGTGTCACAAGATTAATCCAGAGGGAAGATAATCTGGGTGTTAACACAGGCACAGGTATCATTACAGGTCTGATGATTCCGGCCTCCCGGGCGAAAATCTTGAAGAGTTCCCTGTAGGAATAGACATCGGGCCCCCCGATGTCAAACGTTCTACCCCGGGTTTCAGGATGCTCAAGACAGCCTTTAAGGTATGCAAGAACGTTGCTGATCGCAATGGGCTGGGTCGGCATGCTTACCCATTTTGGAGTAATCATCACCGGCAGCCTCTCGGCAAGATATCTTAATATTTCAAAACTTGCACTTCCTGAACCGAGAATCATGGCTGCTCGGAGAATGGTGACAGGCACACTGCCCTTTTTCAATATTTCCCCGACTTCATTTCTTGATATCAAATGCCTGCTGGCGTTTTTGTCTGTAACATCACCAAGGCCGCCAAGATAAATAATGTGTTCGACGCTTCCAGTTTCAGCAGCAGCAGCCATGTTTTCAGCGCCAATTTTGTCAGCATTTCTGTATTCACCCTTTTTTGAAATCATGGAATGAACAAGATAAAAAACACTGCTGCATCCCTGGACAGCCTTTTCCAAGGATTTCCTGTCAAGGATGTCCCCTCTGACCAGTTCAATATCAGGATGAGTTCCCCAGGAACGGTCAGCCATCTTTTTGATTGACCTGCCCATGGCCCTTACCCTGTAACCAGAACGAAGAAGAATGGGAATTAGACGGGCCGCGACATAACCTGTGGCACCGGTCACAAGAATTCTTTTTTTTATTGCATCGTCTTTATATTCAGATTTTGGATTCATTGACGGGCCTTTCATGGTTTTTACAATGATTAAAGGTTTTCAGCCTTATCGTTACGACAGGTTCGGTGTCTGTGTCCTCTTTTTTATGTGGGCATCAGCTTGATACAAAAACATTGGTTGTCAGACTTCCCAGGTTTTTATAAAAAATCGGCAAGAAAACCCCTGAGTCTCGTAGCTCAGGGGTTGTTGACTTCCACTATAGTACTGATGTTAATCAACATCACCAACAAGAGGCCTTTCTTGGTATAATTTAAAAAATACAAGGAACCTGTCCTCGTCGGGCTTAGGTTCAGTCTTCCTGCGTTTAAGTGATTCAATTCGCTCTGTATTTTTCTCTTCCTTTACTTTGGTCAAGTAAAGCCGTTTACCCTTATAGCCTGGGCCGTCTTCAATAAACAAGTAAATAGCATGGGGATTGGAATCAAGATTTTTATGGGATAACCGGTCCCGCATAATAAAAGCAAGTGTGTCTTCCAAAAAATGAGGGCGTGAATAAATTGCCGCGTCGACCTTACCACTACTGTCGGCAGTGGATAAAATTCCTGTTCCCTTTACTGATTTAAAATATTCTTTTAATCCCATTTTCATTTCCTTTCCTTTTTATTTCCTTTTCGGCATCTTTCATATCACCTCAAAAGTAGTTTACACTTTTCTGAAAATTTTGAACCATGATTAAATGATGAACATGATTAAAAAGCAAGGGAAATCCTTTAATCAGGAAAATCATGGTTCAAAAAATGTGTAAACTGACAAATGAAGGATGCCTTCTTTTCGATATAGTCTATTCATAATATTTTTTAACAAAAATTACGCGTCTTGCATATTACCTCAAAAGTAGTTTACACTTTTTGGGATAAAATTTCCAAAAAATAAGGATATTAATATGTAAAGTGTAAACCGGCAAATGAAGGATGCCGATTTCCGGTATTTTTTTTAACATCGGTCACTTTACAATCCACCATGATAATTATAGAAAAACTCTCATTTTTTACCTGCCCATGAGGATATCTTTTAACTTCCATGGGAAGACCAGGATTGTAACCTGGATTTTGCAGAAAAAAACCAGCCATTATCAATTGTCAGATATAATTTCTTAATTTTAACTCAAAAGGATGGGGGTTCAAATATGTTTGGGTTTTCAACCATGGCTGATCATATTTCATAACATAGTGTTTAATCAAAGTGATCGGAACAATCAAAGGAACATACCCGGATCCATATTGATCAATGATTGATAGTAGTTCTTTCTTTTCGTCCTTGTCCAAGTTGTTTTTGAAATATCCCATCATATGTTGAAGCACATTGATATTTTTTTTCAAAGTTGTTTTAAGCTTTACTGCTTTTAAAAGAAATTCTTCATAACTGTCAAACAATTCGTCTAAATCATGCTCCTTCCCCTGTGCGACAAGCCTTCCCATCTTTCGATAAATTTCCTGACTGTGGGAAAGAATCAGCAGCTTATTGCAGGTATGGAATTCTACAAGACCTCCCAATGTTCTATTTTCGTAGATAAGCCTTCTCCAGCGTTGAAGAGAAAAAATGCTTTCAATAAAATTTTCTCTAAGTTTAGGGTCATGGAGGCGTCCGGCTTCCTCAACCGGTATCCTTGGGAAGGCTTTTGTAAATGCTTTTGCAAAAAGACCCGTGCCATTTTTATTAATCTTACCATCATTACCATAGACCCGGATGCGGTAAAGTCCGCTGCTTGGGGATTTACTCCTGAAAATAAAACCACATAGGTCTTCTCCGGCAAGTTCTTTTAAACGTCCATCTATCCAGGTTTTCATCTGCTCTGTCTTATCAACACCTGTTTTCTGGGTCATCAGCCTTGGATTTTCAGGGTCCCCCACCAGGCGAACCGCTTCCCGGGGTATAGGCATTCCGCATTCTACTTCCGGACAAACCGGTATATATTCTGCAAAAAGCCCAAGAGTCTGTGTAAGATATCTGTCATGGCTGTGTCCACCGTCGTATCTGACCTTGTTCCCTAACAGGCAGGAACTGATGCCTATTTTAATGGGTCTCAGCATATTGAATCTCCGTGAATTATCTGTGATAGTTAAGATTAAAAATCAAACGGATTTGGGGATTAGGGTGGAAAAAATTCCAGACAAACCAAAAATAGTTCATCCCGTTTTTTTCCGAAAAAAGCAGGTTTATTAATTGTATCTAAATATTTTTTTTGATCAAAAGGACCAAGGATTATATTCTTTTTTTCTGGAAGGCGATTTCGGGGCTGATATTTTGGTGTTTCCTTTTGTTTCTTAGTTAGTTTGGGAAATTCAACTATAAACGAACGTTCACTCATTTGTAAGCTAAAAATTCATTTCCCCCCGAATCCTTTATAATCGGAATTGTTACTTAATTTTTCGAGGTCAAAAGATTTATCATGAAAATCTAAAGTCAAATCCAAGCTTATCAATTATCGTCAATAAAAGCCGGGATCAGGCAGATGATATTTACAATGCTATATCGGTGACCGGTATTGGTTTAGCATCAATGTTAAACAAAACTGAGAAAATGAATGTTCTGGATATGTATTTGAAAAAGCATCTTCCAACAAATGAGGCCCCCAGACTACTCTGGAGGCCATATGCGATTTTCAATGATTAGGCTGGTGATGATCAGCCACCAACATTTCCACCTTCAAGATCTTTCCAAGCTCTATTTACACTACTTCCAATTGTTCCAAAAAGATCATCCAGCTCGTTTTTAAGCGGAGACCAGTCAGAAGGGCATTCATTTTCCAATTGATCCACACGGGCCTGGGCTGCTGTGACTTCTTGGTCAAGCTGCCCAATCAACGGAAGAATTTTTTCTTTTTCTGCAGATCCATACGTGTCAGCAGCATTTTTCATAGCCTCTAATTTTTCTTTCCAGGCATTAACCTCAGCCAGCATTGCTTTGCAATAATCTTGAACTTGCATGTTAACTCCTTTCAGATTTAAATTTACGGGAATGATTTAACCAATAATTCGCTTATTTTTTGATACCAGAAAAATATTATCAAAAAAAATACATATTAAACAAGTTGTGTTAAAGTACAGTATTAAAAAATAAGCGAAAAAAGGAAGTTGAAAGACCACATTATATACTGTATGCCTTAAACTTACATAGAAGCTTGCTGTTGGGGGGGAATCAATCAACAGCTTTCATCAATACAATGAATCGGCAAACAAGTAATTATAATGCTTTCCGAGTACTATAAACATTTTTTAACAGTTTGTAAAGGGTGTTGAAACTTTTTTGGGGTAGTGATAGGCATGTAAGGGGCACTGGGCTCCTACTATTCTGACATACAACCCATTGAGTTTCATTATCATTAAAAACCACAATATATTGTGGTTTTTTTGAAATTTTGGACCGTTGTGAGCCCGGTACCGTAAAAGCAAGCCCCTTCATTATAACCTGTAAACGGTAGGAATCTCATCCTGACTGATATGAATACCAACCATATCGCCGGTACTGAAACCCAGCCTCCTGAACTCTTTTGTAAAAAATTCATGCCTGTCTACCCGCCAGAACGCATTCCACATGGGATTCCTGATGGTGTCGATGCCATAGGCATCATGGCTGCACAGGGTTATCTTGAAACGGTCCTTGGCAATCAGCGTATCAGCCTCTGAAAGGAAATAATCTATCTGGTAAATATTATTACTGAGTTCATAAGAGATATGTTTCTGCAATTCCGGCATTTCATCAAGGTAGTGATTGGCAATCTGGTACAGCTCTTCTGGTTTACCGATAGACATGCCCAGGATGGCAAATCGCTCGTTGTTCAAGGCAAAAGTTTCAAGTTCCGTCTGAAAGGATTTTATGATCCCGACAGCTTCCTTGAGTACCTTTTCAGGAGACCTGCCTTCAAAAACAATGCCCTCACAGACCGCGATTACATCAAGATAGAGCTTCCTGGTGTCCATGACATAGATGGGGCGCTCCCGATATCTCCTTCTCTTCCTGATTCTCTTGATACCGTCTAACTTGACAGAAGGAATGCCTTGATTCACTTCAAGTATCTCAACCATTGAAATATCCTTTGCCTGAACAACAAATATTTCTCCCTTCTCTGAAATAATATATTCTATCTCACAGGGGAAACCAAAAAGTTTTTCAATATCATTTGACAGGCTCACCAATTTTCTGTCATGGGGGGTTTTGGTGATAAAGGGTTCAGACTGTACTCTGGAAACCCTGTCCCTGGAATAGCCGAATTCCCATTCCCCTGAAATCATTTTTGCCATTACATTGGAACCTTCGACAAAAGGCATCACAATAATACCCATGTCTTCGAGGTCAATCGCAGGGGCGTTTCTAAACCTCTGTTGACGTTTGATTGACAAGGCCTTTGCTGTTTTGGCCGACTTGATAATTTTATTTCTGGCATACACGATACCACCTAAGTCGGCATAAGTCTCCATGGAATCAAAGGTTCCGCCCTTAAAACGATACTCCAAGGGATGTGCGCTCCTGGCTATCACCTTATAGCTTTCCTGGTGCTTCTCAAGAAAAATTTTCAACTGGTCAAAATTCTCGCGTTTGAAGTCTTCAGCAGACATATAAATAAAATCCGGAACCTGAAACCCTTCTTTTTTTAATTTTTCCAAGTGCCTGGCTTTTCCAGGAAGTGTTTGTTCCATAATTATTGGCCTCTATTTTTTTTACTCGTCAGTCATAAGTTTTCTGACTTGCAACTATATTATTAATCATATCCAAATATTTTTCTTGATCAAATGGATCAAGGATTATATTCTTTTCTATAGTTTAGGGTAATATGTTAACAAACCCCTGAGCTATGACTACTAAGTTCTGGCATATGGCTGATTTATATGCATCTTACTTAGGGATGCCATAGCAAATAAACTACTCAATTTTGATTAAGTCGTTCAGCATATTAAGACTGATATCATTGGAACCGGGTATATTATTTTCGATCTACTCCCTTATAACTTAAAAAATGGAGGCGGCAATTCCTCCCCTGAGCTGAAGATTCAGGGATTTCCTTGCCGATTTTTTATGAACAATAACAGAAAACTGATATTAAAACAGATATCAGAATTGTTTGAATCCCAGAGCTTTTTGGTTCTTTCAACCCAGCAAAACAATCAGCCGTATTCCAGCCTGATTGCCTTTGTCGCAAGTAGTGATCTTGAGTGTATTTACTTTATGACTCCCAATAATACACATAAATATGAAAATCTGAAGGCAAATCCAAAGGTCTCAATTCTCGTCAACAACAGCCGGAATCAGGCAGATGATATTTATAATGCTATATCTGTGACCGGTATCGGCGTAGCATCAATTGTAGACAAAACTGAGGAAATGAATGTTCTGGAGATGTATTTGAAAAAGCATCCCCATTTAAAAGAATTCTCCAGTGCTCCGACAACCGCGTTTATCTGTATCACAATTAAACAGTATTTCATGGTCAACAGGTTTCAGAATGTTGTTGAAATCAAGGTGAAACAATGACGCTGGTTCTGCTCAAATTTTCCAGCCGATCACTCAAAACAGGGAATCCTGATCAGCTTGATACAAAAACATTGGTTTCAGACTCAATTTGCTCTGTATTTTTCTCTTTCTTTACTTTGGTCAAGTAAAGCCGTTTACCCTTATTCCCAAAATTTCTCTAAAATATTTAGGAATTGTCACTTGCCCTTTTGTAGTTACACGTATATTAAGTCCCCCTTCTCAAAGTAATATTACTTTAGTATTACTTGCTGGTACGCGCAACTTTTTTTTTGTGATTGACTACTATTTTTTCTGGTTATAACGGAATAATCGACCATGAAGGTTGATATGAGTTCTGACGCTATTACAGCAAGGTTAAAGGCCGCCGGAGAACTAACAGACCTTTGTATTATGCTTGGTGGAGAACGTTTAAGAAAAAAAAGGCTGGAAATGCTTCCTGAAAAAATCCGTAAAGAGATTTTTCAGACCGTGTCAGGGAAGAACGCGGTAAACATTTCGATCCTGAGGTGGTAGATGCGCGTTTTTCAAAGCAGAGGAGAAATTCTCTCCATCAAAAATAAATACCAGAATGAGTATGTCGGCAAACTTCATCAGGCAATATAATATTTGCCCGGCACCATTTTGTGTGCTCGCTTTCCATCACCACATCCCCTCTGTGCAGCCTGACAATTTGATGAACAATGGTGAGGCCGAGGCCGGAGCCCCCATGTTTCTGGGAACGGGATTTTTCAACCCGGTAGAATTTTTTCAATACATTTTTCAAATCTTCTTTTGGTATTCCAATACCGGTATTCCAGATGGAAATATGGATATAACCGTCTTTTTCTGTAAAATCAATTTTAATTTTTCCATCTTCAATATTGTATTTTACGGCATTATCTAAAAGGTTAATAAATAACCGCTGGAGTTTTTCCCAATCCCCCATAATCTGGTATTTGGGGGGAACCATGTTTTCAACCTGAATACCGGCAGCCTCAAAAACAGCCTCAAAATCATTTACAATTTTACCCATCATCAAGCCTAAATCAAAGACCTCAAAATTTAAGGACTCTTTTTGTTCCAGTATGGATATCTCCAGAAGATTCTTAACCAGGCGGCTCATACGCCTCAAAATATTGGCCTGGCTGATGAGCTGCCTTGAATATTCCAATGGCAGATCCCGGCGTTCCATGGAACCCTCCATGAACAACAGCAGCATTGTAATAGGACTTTTGAGTTCATGGGCTGCGTCGGCGACCAGTTGTTTTTGATTTTTAAAGGCTTGTTGCAGCCTGTCAAACATGTTGTTCAAAGATTGTGATAAAATATATAATTCATCCTTATTTTTAGTTAAAGGAATCCTCTTGGCCATATTGCTGGCACTGATCTCCTTTGCGAGATCATTGATTTCAATTATGGGCTGCAAAATTTTAGCGGTAAGGAAATAGCTGAAAACCAATAAAATTACCGCTGCTACGAAAAATCCCGTGACAATGATATGGATCAGTTCATCAATTTCCTCTTCAATATCTTCAACACTTCTGGCAATCTGAATATTAAATGTTTCTTCTCCCATGTCGATTTTAAATTGATTGAGCCTGAAGAGAAGAGTTGTTTTTTTTATTTTATTTCTTTTATCAGTCTTATCTTTAAACAAATTGTCCTGGGTTCCAGAATCCTTGGTATAAAACCCGCTGTTTTCAGGGATAATGACCTTATGATTATATCCTTCTTTGCTCTCCTTAAACGGGATGGAAATATGCCTTGCAAATTCTGATGTAAAAATAATATTCTTGTTCTGATCAAACACCTTAATCCAGTACAAGTCATCAAAGTCCAGCAGTTCATAAAGAATTTCATAGTTTAAGGCCTGGCCTTTAATTCTATCCAATGCCTTTAAATCTTGCCTTATTTGAATTTCAAGCTCTTCATCAAGGGCTTCATAGGGAAGCTCAACAGCCTCAAATAAGATTATAGAGGCAAGCACCAGGTTGACAAGGAGCCCCAGAGAAGTAATCCAGAGATTTATTTTGTGTCTTATCTGCATGATTGAAATCCTGCATTAAATGTAGAGACTTGATTCCATTTTCGGCTGTTTTTGCAGAGGGACAATTCCATGTGTTTGCCCATTTTAGAGACATATCCACAGGCATTTCCCATGAAATGGCCGATGTCAGAATCAACCCCAAACTTAGGATAGATATCTGGCATGGGAATAGCTGGGTTAAATATGTAAGTGCTGCAATAGCATAATCTTTTTGTTTTTATATTTTTGCTCATAAACTATCTGACCCAAAGGGAAGATGGTTCTTCTATCTGCCTGGATGATCAGTATAGACTTCGGGTGATTATTAGTAAACACACTAAATTCTTTGAAAGTGTCTAAGGTCAATATGTTTTTTCTTAATCTGCCTAAAAAATGGAACTCTCCCTGATATTTACCCATGTGAACAATGTTAAAATCATTTATCTCAAATGAAGCAATTTTTTCAGATATCTGTTTTAGTTCATATCTTTGCCATATTCCATGGCCGCCGCGATAAATAATCATGATAAAGACCACCGATGAAAGTGCCACGATTCTTGCCTTATCCCGGGGTATTGTTCTGGAAAATAACAACAGGATTACTCCAAGGCAGAAAATACCGGCAGCAACGGGGAATATTGTCTGTATGGCTACATCTCCCAGATCTCCTCCTGTTTTAAAGTGAGGCAGAAGAAACAGCCCTATTCCCAATATAATATATACACAGATAATACTTATTTCCGGTTTTGGAATGCTGTTTTTTTTATCCATTAAATCAAGCCCCCTGGAAATCAGAAGCATGAACGCCGGTATTTCAGGAATCAAGTAATGTATCTGTTTGCCGCTGATAAAAGAAAAAATAGTTAGGGCAGAAAGAGACCATATTAAACAGAATTTTGTTCCTTTTTCATTTTTAAGGGAAAACATGGCATGCCAGGATTGATGCCATAAACCCCAGGGAAAAACCAGCGCAGGCAGTATGGGCAGATACCACCACAGGGGCCTTTCATGGGCAAATGCCGTAACCATTCTTCCTGTTGTCTGTTCCCATAAAATAGCCTGGCTGAATTCTTTTCCCCCCTCAAGGGCAGCCGGAACAGCCCAGGAAAGTCCCATAAAAACTCCAATTAATAAGAACCAAAACAGCCCTTTTAATCCTTTTTTTTCAAATAAGGAAGTTTCACACCAGAATCCATGCAGAACAATACAGGGCAGAACATGAATAAAGATTACAGGCCCTTTGGTTAAAAGGCCGCATCCCAGGGCAAATCCAGCTATAAACCACCCTTTGAAGTCTTGTTGCCCTGCCGTGAGAACTCCCCACAGGGCAAGAAGTACCCAGAAAGCAAGAATCATGTCAAACATAATGGCAGATGAAAAAAATATCCAGACAGGACAGGTGGATATCATCAGGCATGAAAGATTTGAAATTTTAAGGTTTTCAGGCCATAGAAGCAAGCTGATTTTATGAACAAGAACCAGGCTGCTGAGGCTGAAAAACAAGGGTATGATTCTGGGAAAAAACTCATTAACTGTAAATATTTTCCACAGCCCCATAATCATCCAGAACAAAAAGGGAGGTTTGTGGCTGTATGGTGTACCGTTTAAAAGGGGAACAATAAAAGATTTCTGCTGAAACATTTCCCAGGCAACACTCAAATACCTGGTTTCATCCACCGGCAGTAAGGGAAGACAATAAATTGCAGCACACCACATGCAAAATATAATGCCGAGGGGAAGTTTCAGCTCATTCAATATATTAAAAATACTATGCCTGTCTTTCAAATACCGGATCATTGATTATCTTCAATAACAAATCCGATTCCCCGCACAGTTTTAATAATATTCTTATCCCCGGTTTTTTTTCGAATATTCTTAATATGTACATCAATGAAATTGGACATGGTAAATGGATCAAAATCCTCTCCCCATACATGTTCTGCAAGGTTGAATCTGGCAACAACCCTGTTTTTATTATATAAAAGAAACTCTAATATTGAAAATTCCTTGGGAGTCAGAATTACAGGTTCCCCGCCCTTGGTGACGCTGCGGCTTATGGTGTTCAGGGCCAATTCCCCTGCCGTTAAAAGAGAATCCGTGTTATCGCCCGCCCTTCTGAGGAGCGCACGGGTTCTTGCCATTAATTCGTAAATCGAAAAGGGTTTTGCAAGATAATCATCTGCCCCCCAGTCCAGTCCCTTTATTTTATCTTCCACGGAATCCCGTGCCGTCAGCATTAAAACAGGTGTTGTTATTTTTGCCTGCCTGATCTCCCTCAAGATGGTTAAACCGTCAATGTGGGGCAGCATAATATCGAGAAGTATCAGGTCATAGGGGGTATCAAATATTTTATCCAGGGCTTCTTCTCCATCCAGCGCGCTTTCGACAATATAGCGCTGCCCGGCAAGGGCCTGGGTTAAATGCTCTACGATTTCAGGCTCATCGTCCACAACTAAAATTTTCAATTATATACTCCGCTCTAAAATTGTTTTGGCTATAAGCTCACATGACATTCATGCCCTCGGTTGGATTGATCTTATCAAGATGCTGTAATCTAAGCAAAATACAACTCGAATTTTTTAGAGGTCAGTTTTTTCATGTGAATAAATTCAATAAGATATGCAAAAATGATCGAACCGTTGGTTAATGGGCAGCAGTTTTTTCCGTCAGACATAACAAGCACACGGAGGCAATAACTGCCATGGGCAGACCAGGATTTTGATCCGCTTCTGCCCACAACGAACCATGAATGTAGGGGCAATTCCTTGTGATTGCCCTTCGCACAAGGGCAGCCCCTACACATTCACATAAAATAGTAAAGGTTTTAGATATATCCCTTAATATGACCGATCTGCTGGTGGAATCAATAAAAATTCAACAAAATAGGGATGACACCCTCCTGGTGCAATTTTACGATAAATGCCATAATTCCAAAGGACCAGATAAACCAGACGGCACTCATCATATCCTGTTTTATATTCCTGGGATTGATACCATATGTAAGAGGTTCTTTTAAAAAAGAAAGTTTTGGAAAAAAAACCGGTGTGCGTTTAAGATAGGCTTGATATTCAAGGCCGTGATAACGCTTAAGCTTTTCTTCTTCATTTTTTATTACATGGGGATAATATATTGCAAAGGCGCAGAGAATCATGATGGGAATAGTTATGGTTTCCGTCCCCAGCCCAACACCGGCAGCACCGATACTGCTGAACAGATAGAGTGGATTTCGGGACATGGAATAGGGTCCCTCGGTGATTAATTGTTTGTTTTTGAATCCCGCAATATAGATGGAGCACCAGATACGGCCAAGGGTGCCGGCTCCCATAAGGAAAATGCCGGTAAAGAAGAGAAAGCTTCCCAGGACAGGCGTCGTGCCGTGCCATTTACTGCCGGAAAAACAGACAAGCAATATGATCATAAAACCGAATATTTTTGAAACTCCGGTTCTTTTTTTTGCTAAAAAATCGCTGTGACTATTTAAAGCATGGGAGGGAAAATCGGCATGGGCAATATTTTGTTTCATTTAAGCAGCCTTTTATCTTGTTGTTATTGCTTATGGTTTGACCCGTTTGATAAGATATCAAAATCAAACAGAGTATTGCCATATAATATGACTTTGAGAGAGTTTTGAGGTATCTCTTTAATTAGGTCAAGCCATAGTGTTATTTTAGTATGTATTGTCATTCAGCTTCCTTAAAAAATCGCCTTATAGGTCAAGCAGCCGAGTTTTTTGTTTCCAATACTAAAAAAATGTAGTTTACCCGTATCATGCAATTCATACTTCAGGTTTTCCCATTTTTTTTCATTGAAGAATACCATGCCTGTTCCGGTTTTTTTCATCTCTTCCTTCAGGGATTTCCAATGATCAAATCTCATTCCCACCCGTTTTCCGTAAAGGGATATGATTTCTCCATCCATTTGATAGTAAAGAATTTTCCGGTCTTCAGGTATGTTCTTTTGAATGAGCACTGCCTCATCCACAGGTGTTTTAAGATCATTGAAGGCAGGCATAATAAAAACACCCCCATAAAATTCAAGAGCAATCATGAAAATGATGAACAAGGTGAACCAGTCATGATTAAGGGAATATTTCCCGGGAATGGAGTACAACAGGAACGATCCCAGCATAAGAATTGCTGCACCGGGGATAAATATCCCTTTTGAGACAGGCAGGGGGATGAACAAGGAAACAATGAGAAGGCTTATGGATAGCAGGCCAAAAAGAGCGGTGACAGAACCTGATATTCCGGTCTTCCACTTATGGGACAAATATGTCATGCGGGGCAATGCCGCGGCTAAGAGCAGGCTTGCAGCAGGATACACGGAAAGAATATAGAGGTTCCTTTTTCCTCCGCAGAGGCTGAAAAAAACAACCACAAACACTATCCACCCCAGTAGAAAAGCGGTGTGCTGTTTCCATAAAGGATATCTTTTAATGAGGAGTATTGCCCCGGGCAGAAAAAAAGTCCAGGGCAGAAAATCCAGGAAGAGGTATTTTAAATAGTAATAAAATGGCCTGTAATGGCCGCCAAAGTCCCCCTTGACCCTGCCGACATTTTGAGTAAACAAAAGTTCATTAAAGTATTCATGGGGTGCTCCGTTGATTTTTGCAAGTAAAAGCCAGGTCAGCGGCCATGAAAGAGCCAACAGCGGCCCCCACACCCATTGTTTTTTCTTAATGCGTTTTGTTTGCCCGGACAATATACTGCCTGTGATGTATATGCCGCAGGGAACAATGATTCCCACAGGTCCCTTGGCAAGAACGGCAAGACCCATCAGGGAAAAAGCGATTATGGGATAAAGCCGCCTGGGGCTTTCATCATTTTTTAACAAAAGGTAAAGGGATGCCGTCTCAAGGCCAAGGAGCAGCATGTCGATCTGTCCTGTTCCTGCCTTGTGCCAGAAAAGAAAAGATGTGGAGGTAATAAAAAATGCGTACCAGGCTGTTTTCCGGTCAAACCACATGGCTGCAATCCGTGTCATGGCCCACAGTGAGAGCACAACTCCCAGGAGCGTGGGAAGCCTTCCTGAAATTCCATTAAACACTCCCTTGGTGAAAACAGTGCTGATCTGGATAAGCCAGAACATCAAGGGAGGCTTGTGGGCGTAGAACTCTCCGTTTCTCTGGGGAACCAGGAAATTGCCGGTTTCTGCCATTTCCCAGGCCACATAGGTATATCTCGGTTCATCTGGTTCCCAGAGATCCCGGACAAAATACTGGCTGCCCCATGTGATACATGAAAAAATTATAATAAAGGCAAGGGGAACGGTTCTGCTGGTGAAAGAGTTCATTTTTATCCAACCGGATTTAAAAAATTAAATAAGTGTTTTTTTCGGCATCTTTCAAAATACCTCAAAAGTAGTTTACACTTTTTTTGAATTCATCCCCCAAAAATGGGAAGATCGATTCAGAAAGTGTCAACCGAGGAATGAAACATGCCTTTTTTTCTGCATGTTTTTAAAGAGCAAGGTCATGGTATGGATCATGAAGATCAGCCCTATTCCAATGGCTATCTGGAGGTAATTTCCCCGGGTGCTGCCGCTGCCGAACAGGCATAAAACTATGGTCAGGGGTAGAAAACCCAATAAAGAGGCACTGATAAATTTAAAAAAAGAGATACGGCAGTACCCGCTGAAAAGGCTGACAAGGGTGGAATTGGAAAATGGAAAGAGCCTGGCATAAAGCACCCACGTAAAGGTCTTTTGCCGGAACCTCTCAGTCCATATATCAAATTGATGTTCAAATTTGCTTCTTAAACGGCTTTCCGCTTTGCTTTGGATATTGTTCCTGCTGAATAACAGCCCTGCCAGGTAAACACAGGAGGCCCCGATAAGGCATGTCACCAAGGCTACCAATGTCCCGGTATATGCGCCGTAAAGGGAGCCGATAAGGCCGCTGATCCATAATCTGGGCACCCCGATTCCGATTAAAACAGCACCGCCCAGGATACATAAGGTAAGGCTCATTAATGGGCCGGGAGCGTTGTATCCTCCCTGAATGGACATCATGAAAGCCTGGAGTTTTACAAAATACATCTGCATGCTGCTCATTTTTATGAAAATGGTCAGACAGATGAAGAACAGGCACATGACAATCAGGTGGATGAATTTTTTGTCAGGATTTATTAATAGCTGTTTCATAAATTTTGTGGCAAGGAAGCCCTTATCCCTTTTGTTCCAATGTGGTTGAAATCGTGTTTAAAGTGATAGCCCCAAAATTTTCAACTCCCTCCGGTAGGCGGCATCTTTTTTGAAGCCAGAGGACGCCCAGGATGTCGATTATGCCCTCCCATAACCTGCCCAGGGCACCGTAATGAGAATTTCCCGAAAGTCTTTTATTGTGGTTTACCTCAACATAATCAACATGGCCGTGCTGGCGCTGGACAAGGGCAGGCAGAAATCTATGCATATTGGAAAAATAAGGCAGGGAAAGAAACGCCTCTCTATAAAAAACCTTTAAACCGCATCCGGTATCAACGGCATCGTCTTTTAATATGATTTTTCTGATGGTGTTGGCGGTTTTTGAGCACAGCCTGCGCCAGGTATTGTCATTTCGTTTTTTTCGGATGCCGGCTATCATCTGTAAATTGCCGGAATCATTTTTTTCAAGCAGGTGGATCATTTTTGGAATATCTGAGGGATCATTCTGGTTATCACCGTCAAGTGTTGCTATTATATTGCCCCTTGCACATCGAATCCCTGTAAGTATTGCCGTACTCTGTCCGCAGTTGCATGGATGATGAATCACCCGGAGCCTGGGAAAAGCCGCCCCGGCTTTTTGAAGCTCAGCATCAGTATCGTCATCGCTTCCATCGTTTACAAATATCATTTCAAAACAAATGCCTGCCTTTGATAATGATTCGTCTATGTTTGATATTAGTGTATGAATATTGCCCGCCTCATTGTGGACGGGAACAACTACTGAAACACTTGGGAACATTCTTTTTTCCTTATGCAGATATTTGAATACGCCCGCGGCAGAACAAACTTCAAGACAAGCGGCATGTCCTGTCAGGCACAACAAAGGATGAAACGCAGGCCCGCCCCACTGTGGGTGACCTCTTAAAGGGTAGACAACGGTGGTCTGCTCCCCTACGGTTTCATCAATACATAGCATTAGGATCATGAAGAATATATGAAGATAAGGGGTTTTAGTCTCGATATTTATCGCTATTCATGTTTCCCTTGACATGCTTATTATCAAATTTTTTTATATGGTATTGAATGACAAACCCTACAAAAGCCATATGAAAAATACCGCCCTAATAAAATCAATGGCACTGGGCTCAGACTATTCATGTATACAAGCCATTGTGGTTTGATGCATTTCAAAACTACAATATGTTGTTGCTTTTTGAAAATATGAAACGATGTGAACCCAGTCCATGCCACATCTCAACTTTGTAAATCCCAGATGAAGCGCATGGATAAGTAGGTGCAAAAAGCCGGCACCTGCCGGGTTCTCAAAAAATGCCATAAGAGCTGGATCTTCATCAATCTTATTATGCCGACGTACACCAAAAAGCAACCGGATAAAGCTGAAAAACCCTGCTAATAAAGGATGTGAAAAACCCTATTGACAAACCATCTCCAATACTTTATATAACATCGAAATGCCGGAGTGGTGGAATTGGTAGACGCAGAGGACTCAAAATCCTCCGGGCTTTATGCCCTTGAGAGTTCAAGTCTCTCCTCCGGCACCAAGTAAACACAAGGGTTTTGAGGATTTTTGACAAATTCTCAAAACCCTTTTTTTATGCCTTGGGTAACATCAGCCAAAAAAAAGTGCGTATTCATCACAAATTGCTCGCTGTTTGTCTTATGAAGAACTGCCATGGGCAGACCAGGATTTTGATCGGGTTCTGCCCACAACGAATCATGAAAGTCATCCGCCGTTTACGGAGACTTTCATATAAACCGGCATGGCCGGAGCATATTTTTTACCCGGCCACAACGAAGATCGAAAGTCTTTAAAAAACAATCTGTTACGGAGACTTTCATATAAACCGGCATGGCCGGAGCATATTTTTACCCGGCCACAACGAAGATTGAAAGTTTTTAAAAAACAATCCTTTACGGAGACTTTCATATAAAATGTGGTGGGAACGCTTGAACATCTATTACAGAAAATGAATAAAGAAGGGTTTTTTATAATGTTGCTAATTGTGTTATACATTGTATTAGGGGCTGTCGCCGGGCTGCTTGCCGGACTCCTGGGAATCGGCGGCGGGCTTGTAATCGTTCCCATGCTGACTTTTACTTTTACTTATTTGGGTTTTCCCCAGGAACATATTCTCCACATGGCCCTGGGAACATCCCTGGCCAGTATTCTGTTTACCTCCATTTCCAGCGTGACGGCACATAATAAAAGAGGTGCCGTGCTGTGGCCAGTGGTGTTTAAAATAACACCAGGCATAATGGTAGGCACTTTCATAGGTGCCTGGATCGCTTCCACATTGTCCACTGGATTTTTAAAGGGATTTTTTGGAGTGTTTCTTTTTTATGTAGCTACCCAGATGCTGCTGGGAATAAAACCCAAATCTACAAGAGATATTCCTGGAACAGGGGGTATATTTGCTGCAGGAGGCACCATCGGCATATTTTCCAGTCTCGTGGGAATAGGTGGCGGAACCATGTCTGTTCCGTTTCTGGTATGGTGTAATACTGCAGTACACCGGGCCATCGGCACATCTTCCGCCATTGGATTTCCCATTGCCTTGGCAGGTACACTGGGATATTTTTTAAATGGCCTTGGCATTCATGGACTGCCGGATTACAGCTTTGGCTATATTAACCTGACTGCTCTTGGCGGCATTGTAATTGCCAGTGTATGCACTGCTCCCTATGGAGCAAAACTTGCCCACAGTCTGCCCGTGGATAAACTGAAACGGGTGTTTGCCGTTTTGCTTTACCTTGTGGGCAGCCGTATGATCTGGTCTGTTTTTTAGAGATTTCATCCCTTTTAATCTGCCTGAAAGTACACTTTACAACCCACAATTTCAACGTATTAGCAGGTAGTTTATTTTTAGAAAATTTCCTTAATTGTTGAATTAATGGCGTCCATGCAAAAAATAAACAATACCGGAATAATCAATGAGCGCCTCTCAGGGATTGTGGATCGGGTTACCTTTCACAATCCTGATAATGGCTGGTCAGTGCTGAGGGTGAATCCGTTTGACAATCCTCTTCAGCAGGAGACCGTGGTGGTGCATCAGACCCAGGTGTTTGCAGGTGCCACCATGGAGTTTCAAGGAACATGGACGGTACACCCCCGGTTCGGCCGACAGTTCCAGGCCACCAAGGCCCTGGAAAAAAAGCCTGCCACAACGGCGGCCCTTGAAAAATATCTTGGCTCCGGGCTCATCAAGGGAGTCGGCCCCAAAACCGCAAAAAAAATCGTTCGTCACTTTAAAAAAAACACCCTTGATGTTTTTGAAAAGGACATGGACAGGCTCATCGAGGTGCCGGGCATTGCCGACAAAAAACTTGAAATGATCCGGGAGGCATGGCTTGAACACAGCTCCATCCGGGAGGTGATGATGTTCTTGCAGTCCCACGGCATCAGCACTCTCTTTGCCGTCAGAATTTACAAGACCTATGGAGATGATGCCATTACCCTTGTCATGGAGGACCCTTTTCGGCTGGCCGCTGATTTTTACGGGATAGGTTTCTTTTCCGCAGACAGGGTGGCTCTCAGCATGGGGTTTGCGCCTGACAGCCCCCGGCGTATCATGGCAGGGATTAAGCATGTCCTGGCCGCTGCCAGAAATTTCGGCCACTGTTATCTAACCCGTTCCCAGATCCATGAGAAGGTCAAGGATTTACTGCAACTGGATATGGGGGAAGGCCTGGATATCCTTTTGGAAAGTATGGTTAAAGATAGATTGGTAATGGTGCGCCAGCTTGTAACCGATGACGATGGTAAAACTGATTCCTGTTATTACTCTAAATCCCTGTATTTTGATGAGCTTTATGTAGCAAAGCGCATTGCCTATACAGGACCACAGCCCCTGGTTGAGGTTGAGAGGGTGGAGCGCTGGATTTTTCTGTACTGTAAAACAAAAAACATCACCCTCAGCGATGAACAGGCCCGGGCTGTAAAATCTGTTGTCTGTGAAAGACTCTCCATACTTACCGGGGGGCCGGGATGCGGTAAAACCACCACAACCCTCGTGATTGTAAAGCTAATCGAGTCCATGGGACTCAAAGTTCTCCTTGCCGCACCCACCGGGCGTGCAGCCCAGCGGATGACCGATGTCATCGGCAAGGAATCAAAGACCATTCACCGGCTGTTGGAGTGGAAGGGCGGCAGCTTCCAGAGGAATCAAGAATCCCCGCTTAATACTGATTTTCTCATAGTGGATGAATGCTCCATGCTGGACATATCTATTACCGCCTCGCTTTTCAAGGCAGTTCCTGAAAATTGTCAGATATTGCTGATCGGGGATGCTGACCAGCTTCCCTCCGTTGGTGCCGGCAATGTTCTTGGAGATATTATAGCATCTAAGGTTGTGCCCTCCTTGCGCCTGACTGAAATATTCCGCCAGGCCGGGGAATCCTGCATCATCAGGTATGCCCATCAGATCAACCAGGGGAAAATGCCCTGGATAGAATCCCCCTTTAAAAAACCCCGATTATGGCAGGGCATCACCGATTGCATGTTCATCGATTCCGACGAGGCCACAAAGGAGCAGTTAAATTTCATAACCAGAGTCAAACGTCAATATGATATTAAGCAACCCGAGCTTGAAGCATTTAATTTTAAAGGGGTTCAAGATAAGGACAACCATTGTAGTATTCCCCGGAATCAGAATGCCGGCCAGGAAGATTTATTGAAATATTCATCGGAAAAAACACTGAAAGGCCTGGGTTCCCGCCTTTACGAATTTAGAACCGATGAGACAGGAACACCCTATCAAACAGAAATCGACATTCCTGTAAAGTTCAGGCATGTTGATATTGATGAGCTTTTGATGGCAGGCACAAGAATAGAAGAACTGCTGGCTGTTGTAAAAAAGGTGCATCCCTGGTCTTCCCTTCACTACGGCTATTCAGCTCTGGATGTTGTAAAAAGCCTCTACCAGGAATGGATTCCCAAATACTATGGTAATAGCAGTGAGATACAGATCATCTCTCCCATGACAAGGGGCTCCCTTGGTACCTTGAACCTTAACAGAACAATTCAGGCCGCGGCAAATCCATATTTTGAGGGCAAAAAGCAGATCAAAATGGGCCAGCGTATTTTCAGAGTAGGCGACCGGGTAATTCATCTTAAAAACAATTATAGCCTGGGGGTTTACAACGGAGATATAGGTGTAATCTCGGACCTGGATCCCATTGAGCTGACCTGCACTGTAGAGTTTTACCCCGATGCAAGGCCGGTACAATATCAGCGTGATGACATTATGGAATTAGACCTGGCCTATGCCATCACCATACACAAATCCCAGGGCAGTGAATTTGATATCGTCATCATTCCCATCCTCACCCAGCATTTTAAGATGCTTTTTAAAAATCTCCTTTACACCGGCATTACAAGGGCCCGGAAGCTGACGGTGTTTGTGGGTACAAGGCGAGCCATGTCCATGGCTGTAAGGAATCGGGATATAAGTCTTCGCCAGACCGCCTTAAAGGAGCTTTTAAAACGGTTTCATGAAAACCGGCAAGATTAGATTGCCTTTAAAACAGCCCGTTTGGCACTGGACAATGCACCTTTAAGATAACCGCCCAAATGGTCTGCTTTTTCTGTGCCGGCAAAGTGAAAGGTGCCGTCCCAGATCCTTTTTTTCCGGAAGGTGGCTTGTACTCGGGATGATTGTGGGCAGAGCGCTGGTCATATTAAGTGGTTGTAAATTTTCCCCTTGCCCAATCCTGATAATAGATGGTGACTGGCTCTCCAGCCACCTGAGCGTAAAGAAGGGTAAGCTGTGTGAGGATGGCCTGGATTATCTTTTCTTTATTTTTACGCCGCAATGCCGGGATGCCCACAAATCCGGTCATCTCATAGGGCCTATCTTTCTCAGTGGATCCCTCATGAATCTTTACCCAGGGGGCCCACAGGCTGAACCCTTTTTAAAAGCATTATATACTAGAAGTTGTTGAGATATGCCCCATGCTTGATAAATAAACCTATTTAATGCTCATAATTCCTACAATTTATACCAAAATATCCTTGCGTTTTTCAAAAGACCACGATATTAACCTTTAGCGGAAGCAAATAAGTTTATCTCTATCTGACAGTAGCATTGTTCAACAGCATTGTATAAAAGCCTTGCCTTTAATTATTTTGGTAATATTTACTGATGAGGAGGCGGCATTCTATTGGGTCAGGAGATATATTAGCTTTGCTAATAACTTTTAAATAAATAGAGAGGGTTACTGGATGAATAAGAAAATAAATACATTATATTTTAGTGCAACAGGTACAACCGAAAAAATTGTCACTGGTATTGCAGAGAAAATTGCGGAAAATTACAGCGGAAAAATTACGGTCAACAATATTGATTTTACACTGCCGGAAGCCCGAAAAAAAATTTTCTCCTTTGACAAGGATAGCATTGTTATTGCGGGTATTCCGGTTTACGCCGGACGCGTACCTAATGTGTTGCTTAAATTTTTAAACACAATTTCCGGTAACGAGGCAATGGCAGTCGCAGTAGTTCTCTACGGAAATCGTGATTATGACGATGCACTAATAGAGTTCAAAGACATTCTGGAGGCGAAGGGTTTTAATGTTATAGCCGGTGGAGCATTTATAGGCGAACATTCCTTTTCAACGACGCTTGGGGCCAACAGACCTGACGAACAGGATATGGCCGCGGCGGCTGATTTTGCTGCTAAAATATATGATAAAACAAAGATACCGGGTGAAAATCATGCTGTTGTCGTAAAAGGTAATAAACCTTACAGAGAATATTATCGACTAAAGGATAAAAACGGTAATCCTGTAAATATTCTTAAGGTTATTCCCAAAACAAACGACGATTGCATCGACTGCAAGCTTTGCAGTGAAGTTTGCCCCATGGGGTCAATTGATTCAGACGATGTTTCCAAAATAACGGGGATTTGCATTAAGTGCTGCGCCTGCATCAAAAAATGTCCTGTTGGGGCGAAATATTTTGATGATGAAAAATATTTATGGCATAAAAATGAGCTGGAGCTTGAGTTTAGCGGTATGCGGCGGGAACCGGAATATTTCGTCTGATGGGCACTGGGCTCGCACTATTCCAGTATACAACCCATTGTATTTCGAGAGTGTTAAAAATCACAATATATTGTGGTTTTTTGACACGTTAGAACGGTGTGAGCCCAGTACCGGATGGGCACAAGGGATAAAAAAACCAGCCAAAAACATCGTGGAAAAACCATGCCTGATGACGCATCTTTGTAACGATTGTAGGGCTTTATTGGAGAATTGATTTATTTAATGTTACTTATACTATGCACTCTCATAACTTGAGCTTTTAAGAAGGTTCATTGACTGGATTTTTTCTATCAGAAATTTTTGAAAAACCTTTTCGGTAAGGGTAGGAATTTTATCTTGCAGAACTACTAGAGATATTTGGTTGATAATCTTTGATCTTGAAGTGTTGATGGGAACAATCAGACCATGTTTAATCTCTTCATTGACAAGATGCGATGCAACAATTCCAAGGCCGGCGTCATGTTTGATTGCTGAAATGACGGCTTGTTGGCTGTCAACGGTCAGAACGACTTGAAACTTTACATTGTTTTTATCGAAATGATGCTTGAACCAATATTTGACTGTTTGAGCGTTATGCCAGTAGGTAATAAATTTTTGTTGTATAAGTTTTTGGAATGAATGGTCATTTTTGATAAATTTTTCATGGTATTGCCTGGAGCAAGCCAAAATGACCTCTTCCTCCACAACAGGGGCAAAATGGTAAATATCCAGATTCGCAAAAAATTGTTTTTGCGTTAAAAATACATCCACAAAGGCAAAATCAAGCCGCCCCCTTTCAACCAGTGGAAACAAGGTGCCGGGATCGCCAAATTTCAAATAAAAGGTAACCTCGCAATATTGTTCTCTAAATTTGGCGACAATCCCAGGAAAATAGGCTTTCCCAAATTCCAAGGGCGCTCCGATACGGAGCTCTCCAAAGGGTTTCTCCCTGGCCTGATCAATGTTTTTAAGGCATAACTCTAAATTTAGCATAAAAGGATGGACAACCCTAAACAAGCGCTCACCCGCTGCGGTCGGTACTAAGCGTTTGCGTGTACGTGTAAAAAGAGGGCTTTTGATTTCCCTTTCGAGTTTCTGGAGGCTTTGGCTAATGGCGGACTGGGATACATGCAAACTTTTTCCGGCAGATAAAACACTTCTTTTGGCAAACACATAGTAAAAGACTTTAAGCCTATCTAAATTTTGTAACATAAGCTCACCTTAATCAATGCTTTAAATTATTTAATTTTACTTATTAATTCATCTCTCATATAACATACACAACGGTTCACCGCCACAATTGAAAAGTGAATGTAGGGGGGATTCCATATCCGCCCTAAAATGGATTGTGTATTTATCAATGGGGCAGAAATAGATTCTGCCCCTACACATTCAAATAAAAAACAGCAGGTATTAAAATTGTTAGCCGAAAAGGAGGTGGAGATGCTTCAGTCACTGCAAGACTCATTTATTTTGTTTGACTTTAACCTCAGAGCTTTAAATTCTATTTATAAGTCTATGAGCAAAATCTGCAAAGTCTTGTTGTTTTGGCTCACACCCGAAGACAGCACTGAAACTGATGGTAAAAAACAGCTTGAAAGTAAAAATTCTGGTGAATACAATATCCATGGCGGCATTAAGGCGGGGCTCTGGATTATTATTGCCATAATTCTGGGCTTTTTGATAGGGCAGTTACATTGATATTGTTCTTTTGCGTTTGATTCGCCCCTGCTCCCGGTAACCTACCAAATAAAAAACCACCTAAGAAAGGTGGTTTTCTGATTTATCACGATTTGTTTTTGATCAATGGTAAATTATAATTTAACAGAAGCCTCCAGAATTTTCATGGTCTCATCAATCTCCTCCCTGGTAACAGTTCGGCGGATTTTTTCCATATCCTTCATGACCTTTGCAAACCTTACGCCCTCTGCCGCGCTGATCCAGGACAGTTGGAGCCGCTCGGCACGGATTCCCTTTTTTTCCATCTTTTTGTGGATTCTCTTCACCCTTTTGACTGTCCATTTGTTGGCATCGATATAGTGGCAGTCCCCGATGTGGCAGCCGCTCACCAGAACCACGGGAGCGCCGTTTTCAAAGGCCCTCCAGATGAAATCCTCATCAACCCTGCCCGAACACATGGTGCGGATGAGCCTGACATTGGCAGGATAGTTCAGCCTTGAAACACCTGCAAAGTCAGCCCCGGCATAGGAGCACCAGTTACAGGCAAAAACGACGATCTTGTCTTCGGGCCTGGTTTCAAGCATGGCATCGGTCTGGGCGTTTATCTGGTCATCGGTAAAATGGTTCAGCAAAATGGCATTTGACCGGCACTCGGCCCCGCAGGTTCCGCAGCCGGCACAGGCCGCAGTGTTGATAATTGCAGGAGTCTTTTTCTTGACATCCACCATAATGGCATTGTAGGGACACACCTTGGCGCATAATCCGCAGGAGTTGCAAAGCTCTGGGAGCACAGATGCCGTAATGGGTTCAGATGATATCTCGCCTTTGTGCATCAGGCGTATGGCCCTTGAGGCGGCAGCCGTTCCCTGGGTGACGCTTTCCTTGATATCCTTGGGACCTTCGGCGCACCCGGCATAAAAGACCCCCCTGGTTGCCGCATCCACGGGCAGAAGCTTTGGATGGGCCTCAAGATAGAATCCATCAGGGGTGAGCTGCAGGCCCAGCATCTCCTGGAGTTCCTGGGTTCCTTTTGCCGAATTTATGCCCAGGGCCAGAACCAGCATGTCAAGGTCATGGAACTCCACCTTGGCCGTTGCCATGTTTTCCACGGCAACCTGCAAAGATCCATCGGGCAGTTCCTCAACGGATCCTGGAAGTCCCCTCAGATACTTGACTCCAAGCTTTCGGCTCCTGTTGTAGAGATCTTCAAACCCCTTTCCAAAGGCCCTGATGTCCATGTAAAACACCTTGATATCCATATCGGGATAGTGTTCCTTGAGGATAAGGGTGCTTTTAATGGTGTTCATGCAGCAGATATTGGAGCAATGCTCCCCGCCCCTGCGCCGGGATCGGGAACCCACACACTGGACAAACCCGACACTTTCGGGAATTTTTCTGTCCTTTGGACGCACAAGCTCGCCTTTTGTGGGGCCTCCGGCATTGACAAGGCGTTCAAACTCAACGCTCGTCACTACATTTTCAAACCGGGTGTATCCATACTCGTCCATGGCCCTGGGATCATAGGGCTCAAGGCCCGTTGCAACCACAATGGTTCCGGCCCTTTCCCTTATCACCCCGTCGGACATGTTGAAATCAATGCAATGCTTTTCACAGGCATCCATGCACTTTGAACAGCCCCTTCCCATGCACTCGTCCATGTTGATAAGATAGGAAGAGGGAACTGCCTGGGGAAAGGGAATATAAACGGCCTTTCTGGATGAAAGTCCCTCGTTGAATTCATCGGGAAATACAACGGGACATACGGCAGCGCAGTCCCCGCAGGATGTGCAGGCGGTTTCATCAATATATTTGGCGTGTTTTATTATCTCGATGTCAAAGTTACCCACATACCCGGAAACCTGTGAAACCTCTGCCAATGTGTGAAGGCTGATGTTTGGATGCCGACCGGCATCCGTCATTTTAGGACCTAAGATTCAGATGGAGCAGTCCATGGTGGGAAAGGTCTTGTCAAGCCTTGCCATCATACCGCCGATGGAGGCGCTTTTTTCCACCAGGGTAACCTTGTATCCGTTGTCGGCAAGGTCAAGGGCCGTCTGAATACCGGCAATGCCTCCTCCGATTACAAGGGTTTTCTTTTCAACGGGGATGCTGTCTTCTTCAAGGGGAGTCAAAAGCCTTGCCCGGTTTACGGCCATGGTGACAAGATCAACAGCCTTTTCCGTTGCCGCACCGGGCTCATCCATGTGAACCCAGGAGCATTGTTCACGGATGTTTGCCATCTCAAGGAGATAGGGATTCAGCCCCGACTGTTTCATCATGTTGCGGAAGGTTGGTTCATGGAGTCTTGGAGAGCATGATGCCACAACCACCCGCTCAAGGCCCTGCTCCTCGATATCCGCCTGGATCTCCATCTGGCCAGGCTCGGAGCAGGCATAGGTGATATCCCTTGAAAGCACTACTCCGGGAAGGGAAGCAGCTATTTCCGCAACCCGTTTACAGTCCACGGTTTTTCCGATATTGAGGCCGCATTGGCAGACATAGACGCCAATGGCGGGTAAAACATCCTGTGTATTAGAAGATCGGTTCAATAAGCTTGTTTCCATTGATCTTGCTTCCTTAAATTATAATATTATGCTCCGGCCATGCCGGTTATTCCCAGCAGAGGTGATCTGCAATGACGCTGGTTAAATCAATTAGTTCCATTTTAAGTCTGTCCCCTGCAAAAGGGTCTTCCATGGCACATCCAAGATGAATCCTGCATTTGCCGCAGGAGGTGACCATGACATCGCTGTTTGTCTCTTTAGCCTGGGTGATCCTCTTGACCTGGAGCGCCTTGCTGAATGAATCACACCCGATCCAGGCGCTGTTACCGCAGCAAAGGGCCGTATTTTTACTGTTCTGCATCTCAACAAAGTTACCGTTGCTGAAACGTCCAATGAGTTTCCTTGGCAGATCCCTTACCTCCTCAAGTGAGTTTAGGCGGCAGGAGTCCTGATAGGTAAAATTTATTTCAGGATTGTTAATTTTCACAGCCCCTCTTTCAAGTTCCGCATCTAAGAACTCATATAGATGGGTCACCTTGAAGTTAAGATGGATACCATTTTCCTTATAGGTGTGGGCAAAGGTTTTGTAGCATTCAGGACAGGCTGTTATCATCTCCTCAATGCCGAGGGAGTTAAGATAGTCTCTGTTCAGCTCTGCAATCTTAATGAAGTTCTCCCTGTCTCCGGACCATAGAAGATCATGTCCGCAGCAACGTTCATTTTCAAGGATACGGGGTATCACGTCAAAGAAGTTCATGAGTTTCAGGGCATCGGTGAGAACGCGGTAGTTTGTGACTCTCTGGTGATTGCGGAAAAACAGGTCATAATAGGGAGCGCATCCCCCGTAAAAAAGAATTTTTGCCTCCGGATCGGTCCTGATGCCGGAGGGTATATCCTGCCATCTCTTCTGTTTGAGATTCGGGCTTGTCATGGAGCGCATGAGGGAATGGAAAAAACCGCCGTGGGTCTGGTGGTTTTGCTCCCGGCTGAAGAGCAGCGCCCTCAGATCCTGGATAAGAAGCGGAAAATTTACCTCGGTGGGGCAGCGTTCATAGCAGGTTCCGCAGGTAAGGCATGACCAGATGTTGTTCCTTACAGCCTCTGAATTCACGTCACCTGCAATCAGGGAGCCCACAAGGGTTCGGGGAGAAAAATCCTTGCCGCAAAGGGCAAGGGGACATGAAGATGTGCACTTGCCGCAGTCCTGGCAGGAATAGGCATCGTGCTTGAGTATGATATCCCGGATCAAATCTCCGGGGATCAAGGGAAACTGATCGATGCGGTGGTCTGCAATGCTGCCCTGAACCGGGTTCTTGGGGTTCACGGAGGTTGGAGCAAGGGGTCCCGGGCTTGATTCATCAAATGCTTCTGCCCTGGTTTTCATCCTTGGCGGGGCAGGTACGATGGGACTCTTGCCAAGCTCCTTTATCACCGATACAAAGTCCGTTAAAAATCCATTGAGCTTATCAACATCATCGGGCAGAAATGTGGCAAGGCGGAGCCGGTCCCTGCCAAGCCCCAAGAGTGCGATGATCTCCCTTGTATCTTCTGTGTTTTTAACGACATTGTCGGTTCCGCTTCCATACCTGCAGGTTCCAGGAGCGCATCCTGCCACGGCAACTCCGTCGGCCCCCATCTCAAAGGCCTTGAACAAAAGGGCCTTGCTGATTCTGCCGGTACAAGGAATCCTTATCATCTTGATTTCTCCGGGGATATTGTAGTTATTTTCCTGGAGAGACTGAAAAGCCCCGTGGGGTCCCCAGTTACATAAAAAGAGTACGATCTTGTATTTTTCCATTGATTGTTGCACCTGAAACCTTAAATTCTTGCTGATGATCATTAAAAATGGAGTTTTTTTGGCATTTTTCATATCACCTCAAAAGCAGTTTACATTTTTTGGGATAAAATCCCTAAAAAATAACGATTTTGATATGAAACGTGTAAACCGGCAAATGAAGGATACCGTTTTTTTGTTTATACGAGCATCTCTTCCAAAGAGCGCTCAAGAAAGCCCTGATCCCTGTAAGGAGTATCTGCGGCATTGGTCGGACAAACGGAAATACAATTACCGCATCCCTTGCAGAATGCCTCATCCACCGAAGCTGCCCATCCACCGACATTATTGGGAACAAGGGTGATTGCCTGGTAGGTACACTCGGTGATGCAGCGGCCGCAGCCCCGGCATTTATCCCTGTCTATGACAACCGTGTATCCCTTGCTCTGGCGGGGACCCCTTGGCATGATTGCGGCAGCCAGGACCGCGGCGGAAGCTCCTTTTCGGCGATTTGACACGCTGATGCCCGAAGGATCCGCAAGAAAGATTCCCGGAATGGAGGTCATGCCTGGCATGATATAGGGCCTTCCCACCTTGCCGCTTTCCTGCATGGTGGAAGAAACCGTCCTGTAATCAAGCCCCTGCTGGCGAAAGTATTTGATTTTCTTCCTTGAGCGCTCTCCCATGATAACGGTTCCGGCATTAAATATCTGGAGGCTGCCGCCGATATCTACATTTATCTCAAAATTACCCAGGGTTCCTGTCATCTCTTTTACAAACGAGCCTTTGAAACAAAAGATGTTTGGATGGGACAGCTCCGTTTCCAGGGGTTTTCCCGTTGCACCGAACATCACCACATCTGTTCCTGTTTCGGCAAGCATCATGGCACCTGTCACAGATGCCTCGGAATCACCGATGACAGCCGTGGTAAAATTGTAGTTGCGCATGGGAGAGGCAAAGGCCTTGAGGTATTCTGCCCGGCCGATGGAACGTGTAATCAGCCCCTTTAAGCGTTCAACGGCAAGGTCTTTGTCCCTGCCCAGGAGGGAAAGCGCCTCACCCCTGATGTTGCAGGTCTCAACCGCGGATCTGCTGATACCCGTTGCCGTAAAAAGCCCGTGCTTGAGGCGGCTTCTCTGGTCCGTACATGCGCTGCACACGAAATTCAGGGGGCAGCAGACACAGGATGCAAGCACAATGCGGGTGAGGGAGTTGGTACGAACGGTTTTAAGGATTTCGGCAATGCCCTTTGGAGTGCAGGCCGACACCATGGTGCCTGCATGAACAACGGAAGCATGGCTGGTCAATGAGTTGACAAAAGCATCGATTTCGCTGTCCCAGCCAAGGGAGTCATTGCAGCGGCAGACAAAAACCCCGGTTCTGACAATTTCAGACGAAAAAGAGGCATCTGGAGCTGCATGGGAAATTCCGCTCCCCTTTCTTGCCCGGGCACCGCTCTTTAGAAGAACCATTGCCTGGGCAGCAGCGGCAAATCCCCGCATCATCATGGCATGGGCATCGGGAATGGAGGTTTTGGGGCCATAGGCCCGGATCACGTCATCCCCTTTAACAGCAGGGGCCATCAAGGGATCGGCAAGAATAATCACACCGGCATCCACAGAAATTTCTTCCTGTTCTTCCCTGTGATCAATGGCTCCTATGGCATCGCAGACCTCGAGGCACTCCATGCACTCGGAGCATACCCCGCACTGGAGGCATCGGCCCGCCTCATGGATGACCTGGTCCGAAGAAAGCCCCATGGCGACCTCACAATATCCGTTAACCCTCTTTTTTACGGGTTGTTCCGGCATCACGCAGCGGGAATCCAATGGAATATCGTCAGAAATATCCCGGAACTCGCGCTGTGAAACCCTTTGGGTTTCATCTTTCAGATCAAGGTCATAAAGGTCGTTCAGCGCGGTCCTGGCCGCGGTTTTCCCCGCAGCCATGGCATTTACCACGGTTGCTGTTCCACCTGCGGCATCACCTGCCGCATAAATTTCTGAAATGCCGGAAGCTGGATTTTCCACCGAAATATATCCATTTTCATCAACAATAAAACCCTTATCAGCGTTAAAAGCCTTATAGGCTCCGGTCTGTCCTATGGCAACAATAACGAGATCACCGGCCATGGTAAAGGGTTCAGAATCCTCTATGATTTCCGGCCAGGCAATGCCTTCTGTTACAGGCTTTCCAGGTCTTGTGGGTCTGCATACCAGCTTTTCAAGCCTGCCGTTTTTTCCTGAAAATTCAACCACCTGGGTGGAATCCTTGATGGTTATGCCCTCTTCAAGGGCCTCCCTGATCTCATCCCTGTCCGCAGGTATCTTGTCCATTTCAAACCAGGAGACCATGGTGACCTTAGAGCCAGTTCTATGAACCACCCTTGCAAGATCAAAGGCCGCGTTTCCATCACCTATGACGACGACCTTCCCGGGCAGGTCATGGTTATCCCGGCGGTAAAAATCCGATAAAAAGGAAATACAGCCTGTTATCCCCTCAAGAGTTTCCCCGGGCACGCCAAGACTCCTGTCGCACCAGGAGCCTGTTGTCAGGATAACCGCGTCAAACACCTGTTTAAGGCCGGCAATATCCGATTCAATATCCACGTTCTGGGAGGTTTTTATCTCCACTCCGGAAGCTTTAATATAGGCAAGCTCCCTTTCCAGCACCTTTCTTGGAAGGCGGTGGGGGCCGATGCCGTACCGCAGAAGCCCGCCAGCTTCAGCCTCCCGCTCGAATATAACTGCCCTGCATCCGTTTTTTACAAGTTCGTGGGCCGCTGCAAGGCCGGCAGGGCCTGAACCTATTACCGCGACCTTTCTGTCATCCTGAAAAACAGGGGGAGCCGGCATTTCATGGCCATCGTTTTCAGCCTCAAAATCGGCTACAAATCGTTTTATCGCCCGGATGGCAAGGGCATCATCAACATCGCCGCGCCTGCAGTCGGTCTCACAGGGATGGGTGCATATCCTGCCGCATATTCCAGGCAGAATATTATTCTCCCGGATGAGGTTAAGGGCCCTCTGGAATCTTCCCCGGCCTGCCAGGGCAAGGTAGCCCTGGACATTGACGCCCAGGGGGCAGCCCGCGGTGCAGACAGGGGTTTTTCTCTTGTCGATGACGGCCCTTCCAGGAAGGCTTCTGCGGCTTATCACGGTAACCGGTTTTTTATTTTCCCCAAGATCAACGGGGCAGGTATCAACGCAGCGCCCGCAAAGCGTGCAGATTTCCGGATCTACAAAGGTCTGCTCCTTTATAAGTGAAACCTTGAACCCCTGCATGTTGTGCTTTATGGTGTTTATCTTTGCAGGAAGAATACAGGTTATATCAGGATTTCTCATGATCCTCATGAGTCCGGGTCTCTGGGCGTGGTTAAAGGGAACCCCGGACTTTAAGGTGTATTCGGTATCTGCAAGTTTTGTATCCATGTCAGGATCACAATCCACAAGGGTGACGGGAATGCCCAGCTCCCCCAGTTTATTTGCGGCAAGGATGCCCGAAGGGGTGGCACCTATTATCATGACCCTGTGTAAACGATCTTTTTTACGCTTCATTGTCCAGCTCCTGTTTTCTCGGCCGCCCTTTGTTCAATACCCTTCAGCTTGGAGAGTCCATAGTCGAATCCCAGGTTGAATGCCTTGGTGTTCATCGTTTCCGTTCCCTTGGGCACGGATGAAGTAACGGCAGACAGGGCCGCATCCTTGGTTACAACCCTTGTCACTGCGGTGGTAAAACCCACAATAATGATGTTAGCCATCATCTTTCTGCCAAGCTCCTCTGCCATGCGGGTGGCCGGGATGGAAAAGTAGGGTCTTTCTTTATTCGGCATCACAAGATCCTTGTCCGTCAACAGCACCCCTTCAGGCTTAAGGGCTTGATGATATTTTTCATAGGCTGAATGGGACATGCACACCAGGATATCGGGGGTTGATATGTAGGGGTATTGAATGATGGTATCCGAGATCACAACCTGGGCGCAGCAGGCACCTCCCCTTGATTCAGGGCCGTAGGACTGGACAAGGGTACTTTCCTTGTCATCTGTTAAAGCCGCGGCCATGCCCAGGATGCGCCCGGCAAGTATGATGCCCTGGCCTCCAAAGCCTGTTATAATGACCTCATGTTTATTTTTTTTATCAGACATATTATTTCGACCCGTAAAAAGTTGTTGTTCAGCCCGGCATCCTTTATTTTCCGGTTTACACTTTCTGAATCAATCTTCCCATTTTTTGGGCTCATTTTAAAAAAAGTGTAAACTGCTTTTTAGATATTTTGAAAGACGCCTTCAGCCTTCGGTTTTATCCCCAAGGTAAATTTTCGCGTACTCCTCGTCATGGGATGGTTTTTCAATATGAACAAATTTGCCAAGAACCACCTTTTTCGTAAAATCAATATCAAGCTCGCCTGGATCGGCATTGTTTTTTACAATGGTGTTGTCGTGGTACTGCCTCAAGGTTTCTAAGGGTTTTTCCTTGTTGCGCCGTCCATAGTTGATGGGACAGGGGGACAAGACCTCTATAAAGGAGAAGCCCTTGTGTTTGATGGCCTCCTCAATGCTGTCGGCAAGATCCCTTGAGTGGAGCATGGTCCACCTTGCCACATAGGTGGCTCCTGCAGCACAGGCAAGCAGGGGCAGGTTGAACGGAGATTCTGGATTTCCTCCCATGCTTGTGGAGGATTTTGCGTTGTGGGGGGTGGTTGCCGCGGCCTGGCCCCCGGTCATGCCGTAAATAAAATTATTTATGCAGATCACGGTTAAGTCCATGTTGCGCCGGGCTGCATGGATAAAATGATTGCCGCCGATGGCAAACAGATCCCCGTCCCCGGAAAAAACAATGACATTTATCTCAGGGTTTGCCATCTTTATTCCGGTGGCAAAGGGAATAGCCCTGCCGTGGGTGGTGTGAAAACTGTCGATGTTGATGTAGCCTGCGCCCCTGCCTGAACACCCGATACCAGAGACCATGGCAAAATCGTTGTAGTTGATTCCGGTCTGCTTCATTGCCTTAAGGCAGGCCGTAAAAGCAGAACCTGTACCGCATCCTGAACACCATATATGGGGAATCCTCTCCATGCGGATAAGGTCTTCTAAGGGATGGCGCTCAGGTGGATTTTCTTTTAATGCCGGCTGTCCCATGATCTAAAATGCCTCCTTTAAAATTGCAATCACCTCTTCGGGTGGTACCACGGCTCCTCCAGGATGGCCTGCAAGATAGGAGGGTACCCTGTATCCTGCGCATCTTTCAACCTCCCTGCTGATCTGTCCCATGTTGATCTCAACCGTGACAAATCCTTTAACCCGGGAGGCAAGGGATTTTATTATATGGTCGGGAAAGGGCCACACTGTGATAAGTCTTAAAAGACCGGCCTTTATACCCAGCTCCCTTGCCATGTCAACGGCTGTATAACTTGTCCTTGATGAAACCCCATAGGAAACCACCACTATATCGGCATCATCCAGGAGGTATTCCTCTGTCATGATTATGTCATCAAGATTATTTCTTATCTTGCTCAAAAGGCGGTCCATCATCTCGGCCTGGGTCTCCACGCTCATGACGGGATAACCCTTTTCATCGTGGGTGAGTCCCGTCACATGAACCTTGTATCCTTCACCTATGGAGGGCATGGGAGAAACCCCGTTGGGTCCGGGCCTGAAGGCATGGAAGTCCTCCTTTGATCCCCGGGGTTTTACCCGGGAAAAGGTCTTTATGGCATGGGGTTCCGGGATAACCACTTTTTCACTCATATGGCCGACTATCTCATCGGACATGATAAACACAGGAGTCCGGTATTTTTCACTGAGATTAAAAGCCGTGATTGTGTGGTCAAACATCTCCTGGGGGGATGAAGGTGCAATGGCAATGATCTCATAGTCACCGTGGGACCCCCATTTGGCCTGCATCATGTCAGCCTGGGCACCTTGGGTGGGCAGGCCCGTTGAAGGGCCTCCCCTCTGGACATTCACCACCACACAGGGGGTCTCGGTCACAACTGCAAGGCCCACGGTTTCCATCATCAGGCTGAATCCAGGGCCTGAGGTGGCCGTCATTGTTTTCTTGCCCGTCCATGCTCCCCCAAGAATGGAGGTCATGGCTGCTATCTCATCCTCCATCTGGATATAGGTGCCTCCAACATGGGGAAGGCGTTCAGACATATGCTCTGCAACCTCCGTGGCAGGAGTGATGGGATACCCCCCAAAAAAAAGACACCCTGCCGCAATTGCTCCTTCCGCACATGCGATGTCTCCGTTGATAAAATGCTTACCTGTAAGGACTGCTGGTTTCATCCGCTCCTCAAGTACCTCTTGTATTTTTATTAGAATGTAGAGACAGGGCATGCCTTGTCTCTACGTTTAATATTAGTTGTGATTGGGCATCAATCATGACTGTTTATTTAACATGACTGTTTATTTGAATGTGCAGGGGGCAGAATCTAATTCTGCCCCCATTGATATATAATTGATATATAATCGATATATACACAAATCCATTTGGGTAATATATAAACAATCCATTTGGTGCGGATATGGAATCCACCCCTGCATTCATTGAGTACTGGCCTGCCCGTGGCAGTTGGTATGAAAACCCGGGTTATATAAAACCAGGGAATTTTAACTAAAGGGCTGCCGGTTCCGCCTCAGCCTCTGTTGAAAAAATCGCGAATTCCGGACAGAGAAGCTCGCAATAGTGGCAGTTAAGACAATCTTCCGCTTTAACTCTGGGAGGATGATAACCCTTGCTGTTAAAGTCTTTTGAGGGTTCAAGAACACTCCGGGGGCAATATGCGATACAATATCCGCACCCCTTGCAGCGCTCCTGGATTATGTGCACCACTCCCTTTGTTACCTGCACCTCTTCCAAATCAAGAGGAACTCTCCAATATCTCATAACCCCTTCTCCGTATAATTACCCGAATGTACTATTAATGACATGCGCATTAGTCCATATACTATTTTTTTTAAAATGAAAAGAAAAATTTTAAATAAAGTGATTGATCTATTTATAAAGGGTGGTAAAAAATCGAGGGTTGTCTCTTTTTGAAAAATTTTTCACTTTTTTATTGCTAACCATATTCCCCCTGTTTAATGACACGTCATCATATGCGCCATTAATAATATACAAGGCTATATAAACCTTGCTATTTTTATGCATCCATTCTGCAAACCGCTGGAAATGCTATAGGGACTCGAAAAAAATAATATTATTTTAATTTAAAGAATGCTATACATTGGATGTCGTATCGAACTTTAGTTATACTATAGCGTTCTGCAAAATTGATACACCTATACTCAGATAAATTGACACACCATCCGCAAGAAATTTTTATACACAATTAACCCAAATTGGTAATGGGCTCACACCGTTCCAAAATTGCAAAAAAAAAACGCAATATATTGTGATTTTTAATGGTCTTAAACCACAATAAGTTGTATGGCAGAATAGTAGTAGCCCAATGCCATTAAAACATGGCACAGGGGATTTGAAAAGGACTTTTCTATTATTCGAGCCCAGTGCCTCTGTTCGCCACCATTGCGAAAATAGCCGATGACACTGGAATCCTAAGAGAGCTATCTCTCAAAAGCTTTGTGATGCATTCATCAATATTCAATTGCTCCCACAACCCTCTGAGCAGGAAGGATCCGCCCGCAGGGCGTCTGGATATGAATTTGAGATCATGAGCTTCGGCTTCAAGCTCAAGAGCATCCTCAGTGGTAACGAATCGGCAAAGGCTGCCCACAAGACGCTTGATAGCAGCCATGTCTAACTGATCCCGACGCCCGAAGGAGTAGATCACCTCAGCCCGGGAATACCCTTTTTCAGGGTGTCTGGAGTTGTGGGCAAGCTGAATATATTCAACTTCCGACCCATCTTTACTCTTTCTTTTTATTGTGCGTACATATATGCCCACCATAAAAACATTTATTTTTTTATAAGTAAAGCTAATTTAATATATGCGCGTGCCTACATGTTTTGGAACATAAAATTAATTTTTCGTTGATTTATTAGAAATTCAGGCTATTTTTCAAAAAAATGATCCTACAACTGTCGAATACAAGTTAATCTTGAAAATTACTTGTCTGTTTCTTTGTCTATATCGCCGGCTATTTCCGGATAATAATGTGTTAAACAATCAGGACAGATACCGTGGCTGAAATTGACATCAGAATGTTCATGAATGTAGCTCTCTATTTGATTCCAATATCCTTTATCATCACGGATTTTTTTGCAATGCATACAAATGGGAAGGATCCCTTTCAGGGTTTTGATCTCTTCCAATGCCTTTTTAAGCTGATCAATCAATTCTTCTTTTGCCTGCTGGGTTTTTATTCTGGCCTCGATTTCCAGGCTCAAGTTTTTATTTGCCTGGTCTAATTCAAGAAATATAAGCCCAAAGGGTTCTTCTATTCCTGTTTTGATTATGGCTTGATAGATCAGCAGAAAGGAAAAAATTTTAAAATAATGCCCGATTAAATTGGAAAAACCATAATTACTGATATAAAAAGTAAAGGCAAGCTCTGATATTATTGTACATATTATTGACCAGAACAACAGATGATACACTCTAATTCTGAATCGTTTTTTATTTTTCAGCAGAAGGAAAAGTGCCCATGCCAGTATGGCACAGATAATATATTCGCTTATCTTTTTAAAAGGCGTTAATCCTATCCCGTCGATAAAACATTCTGGAAATATTTTTAAATAGAATATACTTAAGATTAGAATGCCCGTGATCACAGCATAAATGGCAAAAACAAAGTTTGGCCTGATTTTTTTTATCATCGCCCAGAAATATGAAGGCCATAATAAGGGTTATGCTTTCCATGTAGCGGGCACCTATCCATAGCTGGTTTGCATAGTAATCATAATCCGTGAATATCGGCATCCCTTTGTACGACAGAGTATGCAGTATATCTATAAATGAAATGAAAAGGTAGGCAATACCAATCAAGAGGAGATAGGAGTTTTGGATATATTTTTTTGAATTCCATGAAATTATGAAGAAAGAAAAAGCAACCACAACGCTGAATCCTTCGGCTAAAGTGTGAAAGAGCAGGTAGTTCACCCAAGTCGTAAAATAGAGTCCTATTAATATGACAGCCAGGACCGAAAAATTAAATATTGACTCAATATGTTTAGAAGTATTTTCTTCCATTTTATTTCTTCCTAAATTGAGTATTGCTTATTAATGCTCATAATGTTTCTTTAGCACATTAAGCCCCTGAAATCCAGCAAGAAGCAATCAGCATTGAATTATCCTTTGCTATGTTCCAAAATAAGCAGGTGTTAATTTTACCTTTTGTGAAACCTGATTTATTCATAAAGCAAATATTCCCATTAAATGATGATAGGAAATAACGATTTGCTTAATAGACTGTTTTATTATAATTTTTTTAGAATCAGAAGTTGCTTGAGAATTAAAATTCCGGCATTGTATATGATTATCTGTTTTTAATATTTTTTTACAAGAGGTCGATATGCATCAACTCCTTAAAAAACGCTGACGTTGTTGTGTTAGTGCTGCCCGTGTATGGCAGCCGCAAAAAAATGGCGGGGATTTGATGCCTGTTTAATGATGTTTTGAATTGAAATGAAAAATGTTATTTTTATGAAAATATGTTAACTGATTTACAATCATAAGACTTTTATTTTTCTTGCGCTCATCAGGGCATGACGTTTTTCAAATAAATGTTTTTTTCATGATAGTGATTTGAGAAATTCAGTACCCCCACATAAAATAACCTGATTTTAGACAAATCACTTCAGGTTTAGCATCAGTCAGGAACATGATTGCACAGCATCCTATCCCCCTTCATTACCTTTGAATATATTTTATAGTAAATTTAGGCATCTTTCATATTACCTCAAAAGTAGTTGACACTTTTTTGAGGGGATTTCATAGAATTAAGTGAATGTTCTGAAAAACTGTCAACTGAGGAATGAAGCATACCCAAATTTAATTTTATTCAATTTGATAAAAGAAAGGAAATTGTGCCATGTTGGATGTGCTGAGACTGACAGTAAGCACCACAGGTCTGAAGGACCAGGTTAAAGAACTTATCAAGGATGGAAACCTGAGTGCCTGCCTCACCTGCGGTGCCTGCTCCAGCGGGTGCCCGGCTACGGGTATCATGGATATGGATCCAAGAAAATTTATCAGGATGGCCGTACTTGGAATGGATTCCGAGCTGGAACGCAACCCCTGGGTATGGAGTTGCACCATGTGTAAGAGATGTTATGATATATGCCCCATGCAGTTAAATATTCCCCAGTTAATTTATTACATACGATCTCAATGGCCCAGGGAAGAGAGGCCCAAGGGAATACTGGGTTCTTGTGATCATCATTTGAATTCCCGGGGTGGAGCCATGGGAGTTCCCTTAGATGATTTTACCTTTACAGTGGAAGATCTGGCAGAAGAGTGCAGGGAAGAACAGCCTGGATTTGAAGAACTTAAGGCGGACATTGACAGACAGGGCGCTTTTTTCGCGCTGAACCAAAATTCCAGGGAACCGGTAACGGAACCGGATGAGCTGCTTCCCCTGTGGAAGATACTGCACACCGTTGGAGCTGACTGGACCTATTATTCCAACATGTGGGGAGGAGAAAATTACTGCATGTTTCTGGCTGACGATGCTTCATGGGAAAAAATTATCCGTGCCCAGGCAGAACATGTTGACCAGCTTGGATGTAAAGTCCTCGTCAATACGGAGTGCGGCCATTCATTTTTTGCTCTCTGGGAAGGCCTTCAGCGCTTTAATATTCCCCATAAATTTGAGCTGAAAAGTATAGTTGAACTCTATGCCCAATGGATAAGGGAAGGTAAACTTCCGGTGAATTCCGACTGGAATAAAAACAATATCAAATTTACCGTTCAGGATCCCTGTAATCTGATTCGCAAATCCCGGGGTGACAGCATGGCGGATGATTTGCGTTTTGTCGTTAAGAAGGTTGTAGGAGAAGACAATTTTGTGGATATGACCCCCAATAAATCCAATAATTTCTGCTGCGGCGGTGGAGGAGGCTCTCTCCAATCAGGATTAAATGAAGAAAGACGTGAATACGGTAAAATTAAATTCGATCAGATCAAAGCAACCGGAGCAACCTATGTTGCCACCCCATGTCATAACTGCCACGCACAGATTGAAGACCTTTCCCATCATTATAATGGAGGATATTACACCGTTCATCTGTGGACTCTGATATGTCTGTCCCTCGGTATACTGGGAGAAAACGAAAGAACATACCTGGGGCCTGATCTGGCGGATTATGGACTTGAATAACCGGCAACGAAGGATAAAACTTAAATAATTAAAAAAAACGCCCGGACAACCGGTTATGGAGATATAAAATGATCCATGTAACTGATGCAGCACAAGAACAGATAAAAGCTTATTTTAAAGACAATGCAATTAAACCCATAAGAATTTTTCTAAACCATGGATGCGGCGGTCCTCAGCTTACCATGGCACTTGATGATAAAAAAAACAGCGATACGCTTTGTGAAATCAATGGACTTGAATACCTCATGGACACACAATTATTAGAAGAGGCAAAACCCGTTGAGATAGGATATTCCGGTACCGGTTTCCGAATCTCATCAAGCCTTGAACTCGCATCCGGATGCTCATCCTGCGGTACTAGGGGATCATGCTGTTCCTGATTCATCCTTGTGGAATTATGGGCATGCTTCATTCTTCGGTTGACACTTTTTTAAAAACTTTTTTTAATTTTAGGGTCTCCCCCCAAAAAAGTGTCAACTACTTTTGATGCGGTATGAAAGATGCCGAATTATGCATCAAAACAAAAATACTTCTCAACCTGAACAGGGATATAAATATCATGACGAAAAAAGTATATGTACACGCCAAGGTTGAAAAAGAACTGCAAAAACTGCAAAACCAGGACAACACCCCCGGGTTTGCGGCTAAAAAGGCGGAACAGATAATTCAGTCGCTTGCCAGAGGAGAAAAACCGGCCATGGCAGGCAAACTAACGAGAAACGGTGACGGCCGAATCAAAAAATGTCTTAAATACGACCTTGGTAAAGGATATAGACTCATTTGTGTAAAGGAGAGAACATCTATCTATGTACTCTATTCCGGGAGCCATGACAGTTGTCATACATGGTTAGATAAAAACAGGAGTCTTAAAGTCGAAGCCTTTATGGATAGTTTGAATCCATATGATTATAACGAATTATCGTTATCTGAAAAGAATTCACAGTATAATAAAACAAAACCTGATTATAACTATCCTGAAATGGATTATGATGACCTTCTCCTTGAAAAAGTTACACAAACTGATCTGCGGAAAATTTTTCAGGGTATAATAAATTCATCTGGAAATTAAAAATCAATAACATTTCATATGGAACCTCTTTGAATAAAAATATTGAAACAAAATGTTTCTCTGCTTATATTAATGAAATAAATGATATAATCGGAATAATTCCCTTCAAGGAGGTATCATGGAAAATTGTCATAGCAGAAGAACATTTCTAAAAAAAAGCGCGTTTCTTTCAACCGCTGCCGCAGGTACCATAGTATTTGGCGGTATTGAATATATTTGGGGACAGAATTCTCCTGGAATTCTCCCGGATCTTGTGGCGGTAAAAAATGGTGAACCTGGTGCCATGTTTGATGCCGCCATTGCCGGTGCCGGTGGTATGCAGCGTTTCGTGAAAAAAGGTCAGAGTGTTGTGATCAAGCCCAATATCGGGTGGCACCGCGAACCTGAAACCGGGGCCAATACCAATCCTGAGCTGGTAAAACGAATTGTTAGCCACTGCATGGATGCCGGGGCCAAAAAGGTATATGTATTTGATCATGCCGTTGAAAACGGACCCAAATGCTATGAGAGCAGCGGTATTGAGTTTGCCGTAAAATCAGCCGGAGGCATCATGGTACCGGGCAGCCATGAAAAATATTATCAGGAGGTGGAGAATCCCAATGGGGAAAGACTTAAATCCACCAAGGTGCATGAGTTGATCCTTGAGTCTGATGTTTATATTAATGTGCCGGTTCTAAAACATCACTCATCATCGGGCCTGAGCCTTGCCATGAAAAACCAGATGGGAGTAGTATGGAACCGGGGATATTATCACTGGAAGGGACTGCACCAATGTATTGCCGATTTTTGCCATGTGAGAAAACCTGATCTCAATGTCATGGACGGTTACAGGATTACCCTTAGAAACGGGCCAAGCCGGGCGGGAAAAGATGACGTGGTGACCCGTAAAACCCTGCTTCTCTCAAGTGATATTGTGGCAGTTGATGCTGCTGCATCCAGGATATTCGGGAAAAACCCTGAGGAGATCAATCATATTGTTTATGCTCATAAAGCCGGGATAGGTACCATGGATCTTTCAGCACTCAATATCAAAAAGATTAATCTGAGCTGACAAAAATACAGATAATATGCACACGGACAAAAAATTTGCATGTTGACCTGGAACAAAGCTCTGGTATAATTGACATTTATCACAAAAAATATATATCCAGGTACTTAAACAACAAGGTTGAAACATTGAATATTAAAAAGGGCAATATCCGTGCAATATCCGCGGGGATTATTATTGTATTGTTCACCTTGTTTTTCATGGATGTTCATCCGGCACTTACAGACTTTTTGAACCATACCATAATAGGCTTTCAATTTTTTCCATCCCTCGTAAGCGCTGTTTCAGGCAGCATAAAGGGCATGGTCTTGTTTGCCTCTGTTGTTTTGCTGTGCCTGTTGTTAGGCAGGGTTTATTGTTCTTTTTTATGCCCCCTTGGTATTTTCCAGGATGTCATGATTTTCCTTTCCCGACGTTATGGAAAAAAGAGAATCACCGCTAATAAAAACATAAGCTTAACTTCAGCCAGGCCCAAAAAAGAATATCCTTTTTTATGGTATTCAATTCTGGTTATTACAGCCTTAGTTTTTTTTGCAGGTTCCCTGATACTTATCAACTTTTTTGACCCTTTTTCCATCTTTGGCAGATTTTGTACCCAGTTGCTGGCGCCCTTCAAAGCCTTTATCCACAATATGCTGGTGTCTGCCACAGAGTCTTTTAATCTTTATTTATTATCACCTGTTCCCATTTATCCTGTGCCCTGGACAATTTTATTGATGGTATATGCCTGGTTTGTCATGGTTATATTCATGGCATTTTACCACGGCAGGCTCTATTGTAATACCTTATGTCCGGTTGGGGCTTTTTTCAGCCTTTTTTCCCGAACATCGGTATGTAGATTTTCCATTGATCAAAACAAATGTACCAACTGTGGAAGATGCTCCAAGATATGCAGAGCCGGCTGCATTGACCCGAAACAAGGCCAAATTGATGTCGCAAGGTGTGTTGCCTGTTTTGACTGTATGGATATCTGCCCGGAAAAAGCTGTTCATTATCTGCCTGAATTTTTGATAACCCCTGGCAAAAAAGTTACATACTCATCGGAACAACCGCAACAAGAAACAGGAAAGGAAACACCTATATTTCATGGGGCAGGCTGTGAAAAAAGAAAATTTATCATCACAGGCCTTGCTTTAGCTTTCGGCGTTTCATCAACAGGGCTTTTCCTGCGAAGTTTAATCACCAGGACAGCCATGGGCGCTTGTTCCTCTCTTTCCCCCGTTACCCCGCCCGGTTCCCTGGGGCTGATTCATTTTTCACATGCCTGCCTTAGCTGCCATGCCTGCGTCAACGCCTGCCCGGAAAAGGTGATTATAGCTGATTTGACGGCCTACGGGCTTTTAGGAACCATGCAGCCCCGCCTGGACTACTCAAAAAGCCGGTGTGCATATAGCTGTAACGCCTGTACCCTTGTATGCCCCTCGGGAGCTATTTTACCCCTTTCCCTTGAAGAAAAAAAGAGAACCCGCATAGGCTATGTGGTGTTTGAAAAAAAGAGATGTGTGGTATATACCCAAAAGAGGGATTGCGGAGCCTGTGCCGAGGTCTGCCCGACCCATGCCGTGCATACGGTAAAAGAAGACAATATTTACCACCCCCGCCTCAAGGCTGACGCCTGTATAGGATGCGGTGCGTGTGAACTGGTCTGTCCTGTAAATCCCAAGGCCATTTATGTGAAGGCTCTACAGGTACATGAAAAAGCAGAGCCGCCTTTTTTTCAAAAAGAAAAAAAAGATGAGTCCCACAGCATAATGGGCCCGGATGAGGAGTTTCCCTTTTGAAATTTTTAAACAACAAAGGTTAACATTTTATTAAAAAACAAGATGTGGTTTCAACAACCTTTAAGAGGCCTTTTCTAAAAAGGCTTTCATTTTTCGTTATAGCTATCAGGACATGGGGTATATGGAAAAAATCAAGCTTAAGAAAATCTTGAATGATAGGAGTCTATAAACTCATTGATACCGTCAAAAAGGGTTTTAACATCTTTGGTTAAATCAGGACAGATGCATCGGCGCATGGTATCTCCGTGGCGTTGGGCAGACATGACCGAGTGAATTTCTTCCAGGGGTTTTACCAGCCCCCTTGACAGACTGCGTTTAAAAAACATTCCTGCAAAAAATACACAGGCAGCCATAAACACCACGCCCCAGGCTCCTGCATATCCAAACTGCCGGGCCCGGATATCTGCCGCTATCATTGCCTCCCTGTTTATTTTTCCAAGAAGATCAATACCTGCAACTGTTTTTAGAAGGGCTGTTTTATCTCCCGTAAAAGCATTTAAAGCATGGGCGTTAATGGATGCAAGGGCTATTGGTTCTTCTTTTTCGGTAACATTATTCTGGGCTTCTCTTAGAGCATTCATGAATTTTGTTTTCAAATCTTTATTTCCATTACCATCATCAGCCCCCATCAATGCCAGCGATGACAGCATGGCCTCACATGCTTGAAGGGACCTCTCATTGCGATCGATAATGACTTCAATTGCCGGTGCCATGCGCATGAATATCCAGATGGAACCAAGAGCCATTAAGAGATTAAGCCCTATAAGCAGCCATGCTCCCATGCGCACGGATTGTGCGATCTTCATATTTTCATACCCCCTTGATCAGTTTGGGTATTGCCTCTTCCGTGGAAACGATCAACAGATTGTCCTCTGCCTGTAAAGGCTCATTGGCCGATGGCTGAATGATACGGCTTGGCCTGCCCCGGCGGATTGCGGCAACCATTATGCCAAACCGCTTTGGGAGGGAAAGCTCTATTAGAGTTTTTCCAACCATGGAAGGCTGTATACAGATTTCAGTAAGCTGCAGATCATCTCCTATGTTGGTATCCGCTATAATATGGGGATATAGAAGACGGTTGGCAAACCGCTTTCCAAACTCCTGTTCGGGATTAATAATCTGATGGGCACCAACCAGTTGTAAAATGCGATAATGTATTTTATCATTAGCGCGGGCAACTATAAAAGGAACTCCCATCTGCCTGAGGAGCGCAGTACAGATGATGGATGATTCCTTTGAATCATTTCCAATGGCGCATACGACGGCATCTCTTTTAGCCGGCTTAAGACGGGCAAGGGCAGTTTCGTCTGTGGCATCCATGATGAGGGCTTGGGTCACAAAGGCTGATGCTTCTTCAACTAAGTGTTTCTGGGGATCAACAGCCAGTACCTCGGCATTTTTTTCAGATAAGGTTCTGGCTAAGGACATGCCGAACTGTCCCAGCCCGATTATTAAAATTTGTTGAGGCATTTATGATCCTCTCAGGTTAAAGTGATTTTTGCATCTGGGCAACGTGAAACCGGTATGGTTTTATCTTCGCTTAACAGCATGAATAGAGTCATGGGGCCTATACGGCCGGCAAACATTGCCATCATTATTATTATTTTGCCTATTTCATCAAGGGATGGTGTGGCACCTGTAGAAAGCCCCACTGTGCCGATGGCGGATGTGGCCTCGAAAATGATCTCCCTTGCCGGAATGCCCTGGGTAACCTCAAGCATCAATACCACGACAAACCATAAAAATATAAATGAAAAAACAATTGTGATGGCCTGATAGACAGTATCGGAGCGAATTATTCTATTTTTGATAATAACGGCATTTCGATTGGTAATTTTACTCCAGAAGGTAAGTGCCAGAACCCCTGCGGTTGTGGTTTTAATCCCGCCTGCTGTTCCACCGGGGCTGCCGCCGATGAACATTAGACAGAGCATGACAAGAAAGGCAGGGCTTGACATGGAGGATATGTCAACTGAGTTGAAGCCCGCTGTGCGTAAAGTAACAGATTGAAACCATGCATTATGAATTTTATTCATAATCGATAATTCCGAGAGGATTCCGTTCCATTCAAAGGATAATATAAAAAAAATACCTGATAAAAGCAGTACAGCCGTTGTCATAAGGCTGATAAAGGCTGAAACAGGAATTCTTTTTCTTCGCACCCACCTGGGAATCATCATGTTGGCTGCCGGTGCCATACCTCCAAAAATAATTAACATTGCAATAGTATGAAGAATCATGGGATTTTTTTGATAAAGGAGAAGATTGTCGGTTTGCAGTGCAAAACCGGCGTTGCAAAAAGCAGAAACAGAGGTGAAAATTCCACACCAAAGGGACTGCATAAGGCTTTTTTTACATGGATAGAACAACCCGGTAAGAATAAGCGTGCCCATGAATTCCATTGCAAATGTAAATTTTACAATGAGAATCAGTGAAGATAAAAGATTTTGATAATCAGTATCAGTCATACGGGTCATAAGTCCTTCCTGGCGAAGACTCAGGCGCCGCCCCATGGCATGCAGCGCAACTGTGGTGATAGTCATGATTCCAAGACCTCCTGATTGAATCAGAACCAGGATAAAGAATTGCCCTAATATTGTAAAATCGCGGCCGGTATCAAGTACAACCAAACCGGTCACGCAAACGGCACTAACCGATGTAAAGGCGGAATCCACAAGCCCGATACTGCCTTCTCTGGTTGCCCAGGGTATGATTAGCATCAGGGTGCCCAGGGAACAAAGGCCAAGAAAAGTGATAAGCAGTACACGTGCAGGATGGTTGACAAGGGTTTCCCACCAGGGCTGCTGTTTTTCTGATGCCGGCATGGAGCGGGGCAGCAGGAAGAATGTTAATAAAAAGGTAATTAATACAACAGCATGGGTATATTCTGTAAGTACAGACAGGGCTGAAAATAATGAAAGAAGTAACCCTGATGATGTCAAAAAAAGTGAAAATTTTTTTGAACTCCCCTTCCATGCCCAATGAATAAAAAGCATCTGAGCTATTATCCCGGATGCTGCAATGCTTACCTTGACAATTAAAAAATGGGAGGTACCGGAAATCAGGGAAAAGCCTGCAATTACGGGAATGGTGAACGCGGCATGCCTTGCCCTTTGCAGGCAGATACCTTTATTATCAGCTTGTTTTAAAAAATTTTTACGTGGCTTGAAATCAATTATTGCAAAACCTGAGCTTATTATTGCAACACAAGCAAGCAAGGCAGCAAAAGGATTCCCGGCAAGATAGGGAAATGCCGCAGTAAAACTGAAAATAGAGGCCAGAGCGCCAAGTATTTTACCTCCCGCGGGGCGCCGGAAAAGTATAAATGAACAGATAAGGCAGAAAACAGAAGAGATAAGAGCGGCAAATATGCGCCACAGGCAAGGCCATAAATATGGACTGCCCTCGGCATTTATATTGTTAAGACATGCAAAGGCAAAGGGCAGCGGTACCAAACCCATAAGGGTTCCCTGGATACCTGCCTGTTCAAGATATGAACTTAGTTTTTCTGCCTGGCCCATAGATTCACCACCTCTTGATATCTGTTCTGCCTGCCCCTGAATTTAGGGCGTTTGTATACCCGCATGATAGGTTTTTATATGAATTTGTAGGGGCAAGAATCTATTTCTGCCCCATTGATAGATACGCAATCCATTTGGGGGCGGATATGGAATCCGCCCCTACATTTCTATAAACCCTGGTCTGCCATGGCAGTTATATTAATACTCTACATGAAAGTCAATTTCAGAGATGCTTTGATGTTTTCGGCCGTGATCATCATTCTTGTTAATATAAATATCTTTTTGTCGAGCATGATTTATGATATGTGATTTCACAACAGATTTGAAAATCTTTAAAATAGGGAAAAGCTATTTTTCTTAATAAGAGCATTTTTTCCTAAAAATAACAGGTATCTTTCATATCACCTCAAAAATAGTTTGCACTTTCTTTAAGTGAGCCTCCAAAAAGGGGAAAATCGATTCGGAAAGTATAAAACAAAAAATGAAGGATGCCAAATAATACATGACAAAAATGGAAACCAAGGTATTTTTTAATGAGTGAAATCATACTGATAAATATAGCAGGAAAAGATAGAAAGGGGCTTGATTCGCGTTTTACAAGTATTCTTGCCCAGTACAATGTAAACGTGCTTGACATAGGGCAGTCTGTCATACACGAACACATCTCCCTGGGAATTCTTGTGGAAATACCTGATGACAGGGATTTTGCTTCCATATTCAAGGACATGCTCTTTGAAGGTCACAAGATGAGTTTGACCATAGATATAAAGCCCGTGGATCAACATCGGTATGAAAAATGGGTGATGGCCCAGGGAAAGGAGAGGCGTATTATCACCCTTCTTGGGAAAAAACTGACCGCTTTCCAGATATCCAGGGTCACATCGGTGATTGCGGAAAACAATCTCAATATCGAGAGTATTTCACGGCTGACCGGCAGAGTACCCCTTAAAAACCATGAGATAGCCCCGACCAGAGCCAGCATTCAACTGTGCGTCAGCGGCAGGCCAGTCAACATCATGTCCATGCGGGGAAAGTTTATGCAAATATCCCAGGAGACCGGTATCGATATTTCATTCCACATGGATAATATATACAGCAAAAACAGAAAGCTTGTGGTGTTTGATATGGATTCAACTCTTATCCAGGCAGAGGTCATAAATGAGTTAGCAAAAATAGCAGGGGTAGGGGATCAGGTTGCAAAGATCACGGAATCTGCCATGCAGGGTGAAATCGATTTTAAGGAGAGTTTTAGAAGAAGGGTGGCTCTGCTTAAGGGATTAAAAGAAAAAGATCTGTCCCACATCGCTGAATCACTCCCCCTGTCCGAAGGCGTGGAACTTGTCATAAAGACCCTGAAAGGACTGGGATATAAGCTTGGTATCCTATCTGGAGGTTTTACCTTTGTGGGTAAATATCTTAAGGAAAAACTTGGTTTTGATTATGTCTATGCCAACGAGCTGGTAATTAGAGACGGAGTGGTTACAGGAGATGTCACAGGAGAAATCATCGATGGCGAGAAAAAAGCCCTGCTGCTCAAAGCCCTTGCAGAAAAGGAAAATATCTCCATTGAGCAGACCATTGCCGTGGGAGACGGTGCCAATGATCTTCCCATGATCAGTATAGCGGGATTAGGCGTGGCCTATAATGCAAAGCCTGTTGTGCGTGCAAGGGCAAATACTGCCATTTCCAGCGTAGGGCTTGACGGGCTTTTGTATCTCATCGGTATGCATGACAGGGAGATCAGGCAGGAAGAATTGCCCTTAATGAATAATAAACATCCATGAGCTGTAATTCACAACGAAAAATGAAATGCAGTGGCAGGTTCCATAGCTACCCTTAACGATCATAACTGAGGTATGTAATGCTGCTTGAGTGCCGAAATATAGGATATAGATATCCAGAGTCCGATGGATATGCCTTTAAAAATATTTCATTCAGCCTGTCCAGGCCGGGATTTCATGCCATATTCGGTCCGTCGGGGGTTGGCAAAACCTCCTTTGCCAGAGTTCTGACAGGAGAATTCACAGGCATTACAGGAGAATTAATTAAGAATAAAACCAGCTCTTTTCTTTACACCTACAATCAGGAACGCCTTCCAGGATGGGCATCCACTGGAAAACACCTGAATAAAATCACACCGGATGGTAAAGCAGGTATAAGGGATAAGCTTGTGGATATTTTCGGCATTGCACCAAACCTGAAGCAGCGTTTTTCCCAGCTTTCCCTCGGTCAGAAAAACAGAATAAATCTAATTCGTTATCTTGTTCAGGATTTTGATCTCCTTATCATGGATGAGAGCCTTGCCAATGTGGACGAAGCTTTAAAAGAAAAAATTATACTTGCCGTTAAATCACTTTTTCCTGCAAAGTATTTTCTCTATATATCCCATAATCTTATTGAAGTATCTAAGTTCTGCGATAAGATACTGGTGTTCTCAGGGGCATCAAAATACCAGCAGGCCAGCGTGGTGCAAGGACTTGACATCCATGAAAAGGATGTGATGAATAAGGATGCAGTCAATAACGGCAAGGTTGACAGCGGCCGTTTAAATTCAATTTTACTGGAAATTATGAATGCTTGTTAGAAGGATTCTACAGTTTTTTATCGTGTTTGGGACAGGGCTTTCTTTTTTGTTTGCCCTGAAGGCAGTGCTTGGGCTTTCAGATTATGTTATTCCAGGCCCATGGGAGATATGGCAGGCCGGTATTGATATATATAGAGATTATCTGATTGATGTCCTTGATACCCTTCGCGTGGCTGTAATAGGCCAGATTATTTCAATTTTCTTAGCCTTTTTCATCGGCATTGCAGCCCGGAAAAGTACTTGGACAGGCACATTGATCAAGGCGGCAGCCTATAATATCCAGGCATATCCCATTGTGGCAGTGGCTCCCATCATATTCATACTCCTTGGAGATGGTTTTGCATCAAGACTTCTCATCGCTGCAATGATCTGCTATTTTCCTCTGCTCTTATCCGTGGTGGGTATCATGTCTGAACCGGTGCCGGATATCGAGCATTTCTATATTTCCACAGGTCGTATGCGGTGGCAGCTTGAGGTTAAAATTCGGGCCTTTGAGAATATCGGCAAGCTCACCACCGTGATTTCCGGGAGCACAACCCTTGCCATGGCAGGTACCATTGTGGCTGAGTTCATTGCAGCAGGACAGGGAATCGGCCACAGTATCCGCATTGCCCTTTACCAGAGCGACCTGTCAAGAATCCTGACGGCTCTTTTCCTCATCGGCATATTCCTCTCCATCTACCAGGGAAGCCTGGAATGGGCAGGAGATAAAATCATACGAAAATGGGGTATTGTAAACAGTGAAAATTCTTCATAAAATCAAGGCAGCGGCTCTTAAGCCTAGCCTTTTATAATGTACATTTTCCACAGTTCATATTCCGGCCCATTGTATTTAAAGGTTTGACCCTCTTTTATGAGAACACCCCTGTCCTCTTTTGCAACAACATCTTGCGCATACCTGCCACAAATTACCGTGCCCGGCATGATAGTATCCTGGACTTTGATGATGGCAACTCCCGGGTGATTGTTGATCCATACATCCAATTCTTTTTGTCTATCTATAAGAGATTGAATCTCCTGCTCGTTTGATATAAGCTTGGCTTCATTTTCAGAGATCAGCTCTGTCATATTTGCAATGGAGGCTTCACAGGAGATCATTGTCCCTTTAGTCTCTTCATTGCTCGTGGCCAAAGCCTCCAGCTCTAACTCTAGGCGTTGTACCTTTTCTGCTTCCAGATCGTTGTCCAGAGATGAAAGTTCAAACAAAATATCACGTATCCTGACCTGCTGGCTCTTGTGAATGGCGGTCACCCGGTTTGTTTTGGCCTTTCCCCCATGTATTTTTGCCTGAAGTTCTGTGATGCAGTTTTTTGTATTTCTTGCTTTATTACGAAGAATTACAAGCCTTTTTTCCAGCCTGCTCATATTTTTCTGAGCAAATATGTCTATTCCGGTTTTTATTGTGCTGGCCGGCGATTTTTCCATGCCGATCTGCCTGGCATGGACCCCCATTTTGGCGGTTATGCCAGAGGCTATGACGACGCCCTTGATATTACAGATGCCATTACATTCTATCTGGGACTCCACTACCTCTTTTTCAGTTATTACGTCTCCCAGGCAGGAAATTCTTGAATTTTGTATGAAACGGGCAGATAAGGAACCTCTAAGGGTTATTTTAGCATCTGTTATTCCATTTTTGACAGTAATGTTTTCATCTGCCGTTACAATGCCGCCGTCAATGGATTCTGCCCAGATGCTGTTGGCCTTTACCTTGAATCCGTTTTCGATGCACCCCTTTACAATTACGTTTCCATGGTAGTCAATGTGGCCGGTTTCAAAATCCACATCCCTTTCAACAGTATATGTCTCAAGCACATTTATTACACCGTTCTTGGATAAACTGGGATGTCCGGAACAGGTTGCGATTATTTTTAGCCCATCATCGCTTAATATGGTTCCCTTGCCCGGTTTAAGAAACACATCCCTTGCCTTGTTTACCTGGATTGTGTCATTGAAAATGTTTTTTCCGTTTTTCCCCTGTACAGGTTTTTGCTTGACAGCCAGCACCGCATTTTTTTTTACCTGGGGTATATCTCCCCTATCCCTGAAATCCATGGTTCCATCCTCCCGGATGCTGCCGGGTTTCATATGATTTCTCTCAAAAAAATACTGGATGGATGCGTTTTTCAGCATTACAGGTTTGACCCCCCGGGCAATTTTAAAGGCTTTTTTTTTATATTCATCAGACTGGATAAAACGGGCTATCATAGGATCCTTTGCGATTCCGAAAATAATATTCCTTGAAGCAAGTATTTCTTTAATTCTGCCGATGGTGAGCAATGGATCGAATTTTTCTGTCTTAAAAAGAAACGCGGCCATGGCATCTGTCTGAATAATAAGTTTGATACCACAGGGAAACACCTCGGATTCTGCAAAAATTTTGGGGCGAGGCATGATAATCTTGCCGAATGTATCGCAGGAGTTATCTGATTCGCCATCATCATGGTTTTCTTTATTTTGTGTATTTTGAGTTAAATGAGGTTGTTTTTTTTCTTTGAGTCGGTTTTGTTCCTTTAAAATTATGTCCCGCTGGGCTGCTGCCATCATTCCAGCATCCACAAGAATTTCACCCAATGGAATATAAATTCGTTTCTTTTTAAAAAGGCTTGTCTGTTCTTTCAGGGCAGTCTCCAGCATGGAGCCTGAGATAATCCCCATTTCCATTGCAATATCGCCGAAATTTATGTCCTGGCGGCGCATCATAATTGTTTTCGCAACCGCGGTGAGTTTTTTAATTTCGTTTTCCGTGATAAGGTTCATGGCAATGAAGTATGCAGGCAGCGCCTTGTCCATATCCTCTGCATCAGAACATGCCTTGAGAGTTTTTTCAAAGGTTTCCTGATCGATAAGTCTGTGTTTTAGTGCAAGCTCCCCGATAAGAACTCCCAAACCAGGGGATTCTTTTTTAACGTCACCGGTCATGAAAAATTTCCCTTTTTTTCGAATCCTTAATTGGCATCCTTCATTTGCCGCTTTACACTTTCCATATCAATATTCTTATTTTTCAGTAATTTCATCTCAAAAAGTGTAAACTACTTTTGAGTTATTTTGAAAGATGCACTTCTTTTTAAAAAAGGGCGGCCAGGGCCCCTGCAATGAGAAAATGGGATTCAATGATAAACTCCAGATTCATGCCTGGATGGATGTTTTTTTTCATATTTGATATAATTATATAAAGCATCAGCATCGGTAAAAAAACAAGCGGTATGGCAGTTGCCGTTGTAATGCCCATGATTTTTGAAATCAAAAGGGTTATTGATAGAGACCATAGAATTATCTTGATCAACTGAAAACTTTTTTCTTCTCCTAACAAAATGGGAAGGGTATCTTTACCGGTAATTCTGTCGCCCTGTATTTCCATGATGGCAAAAAAGGCATTGCGAGCAAAAACCATGCCTGTAGCAAAGATAAATGGAGGGAGAAATGAATGGGTTCCTGGGTTGGAAATGGCAGGCACAAGGGTTGTAACCATTCCCCAGGCCAGGGCGATCAGTATGGTTTTAGAGCCTGGAATATCCTTTAGTTTTTTTATTCTGGAATTTTTAGTGAAAATGGAAAAAATACTTAGGTTGTAGGACAAGCCCATTAGGCTCATGATGGCAATCATGGAAAAGGAGAGCATACCTGTTTTATACGCTAAAAACAGTCCTGCTGCGCCGCTTGCTATGGCAATGGCCGTGAGTATCCATTGGTGGGCCTCGTAAAACATTGCTCTTGCCGGGTTATTGTACTGGTCTGAATGGGTGGAAAAAAGGTTGTTGATTATCTGCATGGAAAGCACATACAATATGGATATGGCTGAATATATAAGGTTGTGATCATCTATCCCCTGGAGCCTTGAGCAGGCATAGGTGAGACATCCGGCACCGGCAGCAAGGATAAAATTGGACCTAAGCAGAAAGTCCCTGAAGTTCAAGAAATATCCCAGCGCCTTGTTAGAATTTTGAAGGTTTTCCTCAATGGCCCGAAAGGTTTTACTGATGATCCAGTTGGGGGTGGAGGCACCAGCGGTTATGGCAATGGATTTTACATGGGATAAGAGTTCCATATCCAGTTCAGCAGCATCTTCAACGTGCATGGCAGGCTTTCCTGACTCTCCTGCTATCTGGGCCAGGCGTTTGGTGTTGCCGCTTTGTCTGCCGCCGACTATGACGACTGCATCACAGATGCCGGCAATCCTGCGCGCCTCTGCCTGTCGTTTTTCCGTTGAATCGCAGATGGTATCATAAACCTTGTATTGAGGATGGTGGTTTTGAGCCCACTTTTTTACCTGATTATACAAAGAGGTGTCCTGGGTTGTCTGGGCCACAATGACTGCTTTTTCAAATACCGGCAGGGCTTGAAGCTCTTCCATGGTGGAGGCTGTGATGCCTTTATCACCTGCATAACCAAGCAGTCCCTGTACTTCCGGGTGAACCCGGTCACCTATGATAATGGCGGCAAATCCTTTTTGGGCATGTTTTCGGATGATGGTCTGTACCCGTATGACCCTTGGGCATGTTGCATTTATGACTTTAAAACCCGCTGATTTAAGCTTTTCCTGATCCCGGGGGGGGACGCCGTGGGCCCGGATAAGGACAATACCTTCCCCTTTATCGGGAATTTCGCTGATACTGGGGATTCCTTTGCTTCTCAGCATCTCGAGGACCTGGGGGTTATGAATCAAAGGTCCGTAGGTGCAGATGGGACCTTCTGAACCGTTGGCCGCATCCAGCACCATATCAACTGCCCGGCGCACTCCCATACAGAATCCTGCTGTTTTTGCAATTGTTATTTTCATGATATTCCGGCGATCATCTCCACAATGCGGTCAAGGTCTTTTTTATTCTTAAAAAGTATTTCAAGTTTGCCCCGCTCCCCCTTTTTTTTGATTGAAACCGGGCAGTTGATCTGCCGGGTAAGATCGTAGCACAGACCCTGGATGTATTCAGCATCTGGAGTGATTTCCGGCGCTAATTTCAATTTTTTTTCTGTACCGGCTTTTATTTTTTTAGCAAGTTGTTCCGTAGTTCGGACTGAGAGCTGCTTTTCAATTACGGCCTGCCAGGTCTTGATTTGATTTTCCCTGGAACCTGCACTCAGAATTGCCCTGGCATGCCCCATGGAGAACTCATCCTTAGAGAGGCTTTCCTTTACTTCATCGGGCAATCCCTTGAGTCGTAGAAAATTGGCAATGGTTGAGCGGTTTTTGCCTATTTTTTGTGCAACCTTTTCCTGGGTGTAATGAAATTCAGAAATAAGCCTGTGGTAGGCCTGGGATTCTTCCAAGGGATTCAAGTTTGACCGCTGAACATTTTCGATGATTGAAACCTCAAGCATCTGCTCGTCAGAGAGGTCTTTAATAATGGTCGGAACATGGGTAAAATCAGCTTGTTTTGCGGCTCTCAGGCGTCTTTCACCTGCAATTAGTTCATAGCCGTTATTATTTTTTCTTACAAGCAGGGGCTGCAAAATACCCTGCTCCATGATGGATTCTTTTAGTTTTTCAAGATCTTCTTCAGGAAATGATCTCCTGGGCTGGAAACGGTTTGGGGCTATATCTTCAATTTTACACATGAAAAAACTTCCAGATTTATCATCCAAGGATTCAATATCTGGAATAAGGGCGGAAATGCCCCTGCCCAATCCTGTTTTTCTTTTTTTTATCATCGGTTCAGAAGTTCCTTTGCAAGGGCAAGATAACTTTGTGAGCCTGCAGATGATGCGTCATAGGATATGACAGGCATGCCAAAGCTCGGTGCTTCTCCCAGTTTGATGTTTCTTGGTATTTTGGTTTTAAACATCAAATCTTTGAAGAATTCTTCTGCATCCTGCACCACCTGCCGGGCAAGGTTTGTCCGCCTGTCGAACATGGTCATGAGTATCCCTTCAATTTTAAGTCCGGGATTAAGGGCCTGTTTGATCCTCTTGACGGTTTCAAGGAGCTGGCCAAGCCCCTCAAGAGCCAGGAACTCACTCTGGAGGGGAATAAGTACGGAATCTGCAGCCGTAAGGGCATTAAGGGTTAAAAGGCTCAAGGATGGCGGGCAGTCGATGATGATATAATCAAACTGGTTATGAACGGTTTTGAGTCTTTTTTTTAATATTTCTTCCCTTCCTCTGGTCTCCATCATCTCCACTTCAAAGCCGATAAGCTCGACATTGGATGGCAGTATCAAAAGATTTTGAATTTCTGTTTTGCACAGAATATCCTTTATTTCAGCCTCTTCTATAAGGCCGTGGTAAAGTGAGTATTTAAGGGACGGTTTTTCAATACCTGTGGAGGTGGTGGCATTGGCCTGGGGGTCACAATCCACCAAAAGCACTCTTTGACCCGATACTGCCAGGGCTGCGGACAGGTTTACGGCTGTGGCTGTTTTACCCACGCCGCCTTTTTGATTGGCTATGCTGATTATTTTTGTCATAATTTCAGAGTAAATACCATAATATTTTATTCAGAGCAAATTCAATAACCGACATTGAGTAGATATTCGGATAATATATTGAAATAATTAACATAAAAAGCAGTTTTAGCATTTTTATTTATTCAAAACTATCAATAGGTTGTAATATGACTGCTCAATATGGGCAATAAGGGTGTAAAAGGCTTATCCTTTCATCAGGGTTTTTAAAACATCCTCTTTTCCTATAATGCCTGATACCTTGCCGTCTTCCACAACTGGAATGGTGTGGAAATGTTTTTCAACCATCAGGGCGGCAACCTCGCTGATAGGGGTTTCTAAGGTAACCGTTACTGGATCCCTTACCATGGCCTGTTCAACGGTGGTGGCTGCTATCTTTTTAAACTGTGCCTCAAGTTTTTTTGAAGAAGAAAGGGGGATGATACCGTCTAAAAAGGTCAGTATGGGAGGAAGAGGTACGGTTTTTTGCTGGAAGATCAGGTCACTTTGGCATAGAATGCCCACCAGTAGACCGTCTTCATCCACAACAGGTACTCCGTTTATATGATTGTTCAGAAGAATTTCAACGGCCTTGGTGATTTCAGTGTCCTGGGTAACAGATATAATATTGGTTTCCATGATATCTTGTGCAGTCTTCATGAAGCCTCCTTGAAAATTTCGATAGATGTCAATTGCCTGCCTCAGATAATAAGCTGGTTTAAAAAAAAGTGCAATCCATGGGTCTAATTTTCATCCTGGTGATCTAAAAAAAAACGGAACTCCAGATCATAGATGTACAAAAGAACCATGGTCATGCCAAATATCATGGGGCCGTACAAAAGCCCTGTTAAACCAAAATAGCTAAGCCCACCAAGGATAGAGAAAAAAATCAAAAGGCTGCTCATGCCTGCTGCGCCTTTCATGAAAAGGGGGCGGACAATGTTGTCCATCATGCCAACCACCACCACCGACCATATAATAAGAAAAACTCCTGATTTCCAGGCGCCTGAAATGAAAAGCCAGATAGATGCGGGAAGCCAGACAAGGGATGTTCCCACCATGGGAATGAGGGATGCAAATGCCATGACTGCTCCCCAGAAAAAACCAGGCAGCCCGCAGATGTAAAAGGCAATTCCCCCGGCAATTCCCTGGGATGCACCCGTGATAATGGTTCCAAGTATGGCTGATTTGGCAACGGCCTTGATTTTGTCTACAAGTATTCTCTCATGGCTTGAAGAAAGGGGCACTAAGTGGAAAATATAGCGAAAATTCTTTTCCTGGTCCTGGATGGCAAAGAAAAAGACAAAGGTCATCAGAAAGAATTTCCCGATTACCGAGGTTATATTGCTAATTATGTATTTGCCTTGATTGACCATGATTTCACCCGCGTGGGAGGATATTGTGATCATGATGGAGTTAATATCCATATCCTTGATCAGGCTTGCTTTCATGTGTTTTTGAGTAAATTCAATGACCTGGGACACAAAAGGGGTTCCTGCTAATTTTTCAATATTGCCGGCTGCTATCCATTTGTTGATGGCGTTGAACGAGAGCACTCCCTGTTTTATGATTGCAAGAAAAATCAGCGTCAGGGGAATGATTATGATCAAGATTAGAAGAATGCACGAGATAAAGGCGGCAATGCTTTTTTTATTACGGCATTTTTGTTTAAGCCATTGGTAAACCGGATTGGTCAGCACGGAAAGAATGATTCCAATTATAATGGGATCAAGATATGGACCCAGCATTTTATAACACAGAAAAAATGCCGTAAATATCAGCATAAAGAGAAAATAATGGCCGATGTCCAGCGTCTCAAGCAGTTTCAGGTTTTCATCAGCCGATTCTGAATTCATCAGCCTTTTTTCCTCTTTGTCAGCACTTTTCTGGATATCCTCAGCTTGATCACAGGTTCTGTCCTGGATTTTTTCCACAGAGGCATTGTTATTTTCAAAGTTTTCTTTTACCTGGTTTTCTGATTTTTTTTCCAAAGTGTTTCTCCTTTTTCCAGCAGGCTTTTCAATGCAAGGCAAAGCCTGTCCACCGCAAGGGGAATATTCCATTTTGTCTTATCCCTGACTCCCACAAAATTGGATGCCACTCTTATTTCAATCAAAGGAATACGGTACAAGGCGCTCACATGGGCGGCTGCGGCGCCTTCCATGGACTCCATAACAGGGCTAAAGGCTGAGAAGAGGTTTGATGCTGTTTTTGCGGTTGCAGTAATTGCGGATACTGTGATAAAATTTCCCAATATCACTGAGGTATCCATTCCGTAGCCGGATTCACGATATTTTTTTGGAAATTTCGATGCAGAATAAGGGCCGTCTCCCTGGAAACAGATGGGTAGGGTAATCCGGGGCCGTGATTGGAAAGCATTGGCAATGGTCATATAAGCTTGTTGGGCAAGGATGGTGTCCAGATGATACAAGCCGTTGCTGATCAGGTTTTTCGGGGGCTGATCTGCTTTGTCGGCGGCGCTGACGGGAGGGTTTAAAACTTCTTCGTTTTCATCGGATGTCAGCGGGGCAGATGCCAGAAGATTAGATGGCAGGAGGTTAAAGGGCAGGGGAAGAAGAGGAAAAGGAGCAAGGTTGTTTTCAACACCGGAGTGAATATATTTTTCCGTGTCGGCAACTGCAATGCTTCCTATATCAAGGCCGGTTTCATGGAAAATTCCTGCGATACCGGCCTGGATTATAATTTCAGGTATAATATGTTCAAGAATGCTTGTAAGGGACTGGACTGCATTCATTACTCCAGGCCCCGTGATGATTAACTTAAAGATTGTTCCTGAGTATTGAAGAGTCATGATGGTTCGGCCTGAAATAGATACCTGTCTTTTTTTAAGTGTTGAAGCACGCAAGAGCGGCATGATTTCCATTTCTGTGGCTGCAAGTACAAGAATACTTTTATCCATCATTCAAGCCTTTGAAAAACACACTATGGGAGGCATCTTTCATCTCAACTCAAAAGCAGTTTCCACTTTTGGGGATGGAATTCCCAAAAAATTTTGATAAAAAGTGTAAACCGGCAAATGAAGAATGCCCTATGAAAAATAAGATTTTTAGGGGCTGTCTTGGGTACCTGACCGTTCAGGAAGCATAATACATCGAGGGCAGACACACAGGTCTGCCCCTTTTTTCATTGTGAACCGGGCCCGTAAAGGCATGATGGTTTTATGAGCTATAGTCGTAAAAACCCTTACCTGATTTTCTTCCCAGCCACCCTGCTTCAACATATTTCCTTAAAAGAGGGCAGGGGCGGTACTTGGAATCCTTGAATCCGTCATACAGAGTCTCCATGATGGCAAGGCAGGTATCCAGCCCGATGAGGTCGGCCAGGGCAAGGGGGCCCATGGGGTGGTTCATGCCAAGCTTCATGACAGTATCTATGTCTTCTGGTTTTCCCACACTCTGGTAGAGACAGAAAACAGCCTCGTTGATCATGGGCATGAGTATCCGGTTGGCGATGAATCCGGGAAAATCATTGGCTTCAGCCGGAGTCTTGCCGAATTTTTTACTAAGCTCCCAAGTGATCTCAAATGTCTCATCAGAGGTGGGCAGTCCCTTGATGACTTCCACAAGTTTCATTACAGGTACCGGGTTCATGAAGTGCATGCCGATGACCTTATCCGGTCTTTTTGTTCTTGCGGCAATGCGCCCGATGGGAATGGATGAAGTGTTGGTGGATAGAATGGCATGGGGAGGACATATTTTGTCCAGGTCTTCAAATATTTTGAATTTCAGGTCTTCACGCTCAACCGCTGCCTCCACAACAAAGTCCACGTCCGCCATATCATTCAAATCAACGGTTGTCTTGATTCTTGTCAGGGTGGCGTCCATATCTGACTGTTCCAGTTTCCCCTTTTTTACGCTTCTGGCCAGGTTTTTTGTTATGCTTTCCATGCCCTTTGCCGTGAATTCTTCCTTGATATCACTCATGATGACTTCAAGGCCGCTGGCTGCCGCTACCTGGGCAATACCGTTTCCCATTTGTCCTGATCCGATAACACCGAACTTTTTTATTTCCATAATATCTCCTGAATATCATACTTGAGCGCTGAAATTTGTTTTAGGAATCCAGCATGCTTCATTCCTCGGTTGACATTTTTTCAAAACATTTTCTTAATTCTACGAAGTCCCCTCACAAAACCGTCAACTACTTTTGAGTCAATATGAAAGATGCCAGGAAGCCTTGTATTTTTAATTGCCTGATTACAGGTTACAGCGCTCGGGCTTATTGTTATCTATTAATAATTAGAGCCACGGCTTCACCCCCGCCAAGGCACAGGGATGCAAGGCCCTTTTTGAGGTCCCTTTTTTCCATTTCATATAAAAGGGTTGTAAGCACCCTTGCCCCGCTGGCACCGATGGGATGACCCAAGGCTACACTTCCTCCGTTTACATTTACCTTTTCAGGATCAAGCTTAAGCACTTTGTTGATGCCGGTGGAACTGCCGCTGAAGGCTTCGTTGATCTCGAACAGGTCGATATCTTTAATTTCACATCCTTCTTTTTTCAAGACTTTGGGGATGGCATATATGGGAGCCATGAGCACATATTTCATGTCAATGCCAAAGGAAGCCTGGGCTCCTATTTCCGCCATTATGGTACAGCCGAGCTTCAGAGCCTTTTCCTTTTCCATGATAATGGTGGCAGAAGCACCATCACTGATGATGGAGGCATTACCTGCCGTACCCAGGCCGCCTTTTTTAAAGGCACCCTTCATTTTTGACAGGATCTCATAGCTTGTCTCTTTGGGGCATTCATCGGTATCAAAAAGTACAGGAGCACCCTTTCTCTGGGGGATTTCAACGGGAACGATCTCATCCTTGAAACGCCCTTCCTTTACTGCCCTGCATGCCTTTTGGTAAGAAGCCTCGGCAAACCGATCCTGATCTTCCCTGGAAACTTCCCATTTTTCGGAACAAAGCTCGTTGGAGATGCCCATGTGAAAGTCATTTACAACATCCCAAAGGCCGTCATGGACCATGTGGTCTTCAATTTTTCCAGGGCCCATGCGGTGTCCCCACCGGGCTTTTTCCATATAATAAGGTGCCATGCTCATGTTTTCCATGCCGCCGGCCACGACCACCTCAGCATCTCCGCACTGGATGGCCTGGGCTGCCAGCATCACTGCCTTCAGGGATGATCCGCAGACCTTGTTGACTGTAATGCACTCCACCTCCCAGGGAAGTCCGGCCTTTACCGCAGCCTGCTTGCCCGGGTTCTGTCCATATCCACAGGGTAATACCATGCCCATGATGCACTCATCGATTTCTTTTATATCAATACCGGCACGTTTCACGGCTGCCTTTATGACATGGCCTCCAAGATCTGTGGCTCCGATTTTGCTGAGGGAGCCGCCGAAACTTCCAAGGGGAGTCCTGACCGCGCTTACTATTACGGCTTGTTTCATTTTTTGTCTCCATAATATATTTATTTTTTATTTGAATGCGTAGGGGCAGATTCTATTATCTGATTCCCATTTCCATATCTGCCCCATTTCCATATTGGGCATGATCGGTAAGGGCAGGGCAGGGCGGATATGGAACCCGCCCCTACATTCATTGTTCATTGTGAGTCTTATTACCAATGGTTCGATCATTTTTGCATAACTTATTGAATTTATTCACATAAATAACTGATCTCTAAAAAATCAGAGCCATATTTCACTTAGATTACAACATTTTATGAGATCAATCGAACCGAGGATTATTACATATTTCTTCTGTATTTTCCACCCACATCATAAAGGGCCTGGGTGATGCTGCCAAGTGAGCAGTGTTTTACCGTATTCATAAGCTCGGCAAACATGTTGCCGCCGCTGACCGCTGTTTCCTGGAGTTTCCTGAGGGCCTGATCCGATTCTGACTCATGGGTGCTTTTGAAGGCCTCAAGGCGCTGTAGCTGTCCATTTTTCTGTTCATCCGTGGAACGGGAGAGTTCCAGGCAGGACATGGCCTCCTCATAGTTAGCATCAGGGTCTTCAAAGGTATTGACGCCGATGATGGGATAGGCTCCAGAGTGTTTTAGCTGCTCATAATAGATGGATTCCTCCTGGATCTTGCCCCGCTGGTAACCGGATTCCATGGCACCGAGGACTCCGCCCCTTTCCGTGATTCTTTCAAATTCACAGAGAACAGCTTCTTCCACCAGGTCAGTCAGTTCATCCACTATAAAGCTTCCCTGGAGGGTGTTTTCATTTTTGGCAAGGCCCCACTCTCTGTTAATTATAAGCTGGATGGCCAGTGCCCTGCGGACGGATTCTCCGGACGGCGTTGTGATGGCCTCGTCAAAGGCATTGGTATGAAGGCTGTTGCAGTTGTCATAAACCGCGCACAGGGCCTGCAAGGTGGTGCGGATGTCATTGAACTGAATGTCCTGGCTGTGCAGGGAGCGGCCCGAGGTCTGGATATGATATTTCAGCTTCTGGGACTGCTGGTTGCCGTTGTACATGTACTTCATTGCAACGGCCCAGATGCGTCTTGCTACCCTGCCGATGACGGTATACTCAGGATCCATTCCATTGGAGAAGAAAAAGGACAAGGAGGGCGCAAAAGTATCAATATCCATACCCCTTGAGAGATAGTATTCAACATAGGTGAACCCATTGGAAAGGGTCAGGGCAAGCTGGGTGATGGGGTTGGCACCTGCTTCTGCAATGTGGTAGCCTGATATGGATACGGAATAGAAATTGCGGATGGCATTGTCGATGAAATACTGCTGGATATCTCCCATCATTTTCAAGGCAAATTCAATGGAAAAAATGCAGGTGTTCTGCCCCTGATCCTCTTTTAAAATATCTGCCTGTACCGTTCCCCGGACACTGGAGATGGCCTGCTGCCTGATTTCCAGAGACTCGCTTTCAGAGGGTTCTTTTCCATGGTCATTTCGGAATTTTTCCATCTGCTGCTCAATGGCCGTATTCATGAACATGGCCAGCATCATGGGAGCCGGGCCGTTTATGGTCATGGATACAGATGTGTTGGGTGCGCAAAGGTCAAATCCGCTGTAAAGGAGTTTCATATCCTCTAAGGTACAGATGCTTACCCCGGAATTTCCGATTTTACCATAGATATCCGGTCTGGTCTCAGGATCATATCCGTAGAGAGTTACCGAGTCAAAGGCCGTGGAAAGACGCTTTGCAGGGTAGGCGCTGGAAAGCATTTTAAAGCGTTTATTTGTATCTCCAGGACCACCTTCACCGGCAAACATTCTTGTGGGATCCTCATCAACTCTTTTTAAGGGAAACACCCCGGCTGTATAGGGGAAATAGCCTGGCAGATTTTCCTTTCTCATCCACTTATACACTTCTCCTGGGTCATCATACTTTGGTATGCATACCTTGGGTATTTTGGAATGGCTTAAGGATTCCGTATAAAGGGGAAGTTTTATATCTTTGTCCCGTACCTTGTAGGTCAGTTCCGTTCCGGAATATGCCTGTCTGATTGCCTGCCACTCTTCCATTACCTGGCGGGTTTCGTTTTCAATTTTGTTTTCACAGGCTTCCACAGCCTTTTTAAAGGATGCAACAGCATCAGCCATGTCATCGAAAACAAGGCTTTCCGTCTCTTTTACATGCCACAGTTTTCTTAGGGCATCAGCCTGCTGGTCTGTTTTTTTATGATATTTTCTTACAGTATCTGCTATCTCGGCAAGGTATCTTGTTCTTTCTGAGGGAATGATGATGGTTTTGGAAGATGAGTGTTTAATACCTGTTCTGGGAAGGGTTGTTTCAAATTTTTTCCCGGTTTTTTCAGCCATGAGATCCAGGATTCCGTGATAAAGAGCGGTTACCCCGTCATCATTGAATTTCGATGCGATTGTTCCGTATACAGGCATTTTTTCAAGGGGTGTTTCCCATGCCTGGCGGTTACGCTGTACCTGTTTTCTTACATCCCTCAGAGCATCCTCACTGCCCCTTTTTTCAAATTTGTTGATGACCACGATGTCTGCATAATCCAGCATGTCGATTTTTTCAAGCTGGGACGGGGCACCGAATTCCGAGGTCATGACATAGATGGACATGTCAACCAGATCTATGATCCTGGAATCACCCTGGCCTATACCCGCTGTTTCAGCTATAACAATGTCATAACCGGCAGCCTTGACGACCTCTATGGCTTCGGGAAGCGAGGCTGGCAATTCGGACTGGGCCTCACGGGTGGCAAGGGAGCGCATGTAAACCCGCCCGGTTTCGATGGAGTTCATGCGGATACGGTCACCAAGAAGAGCACCTCCGGTTTTTCTCCTGGATGGGTCACAACTCAAGATGGCTATGTTCACGCCTTCAAGATCCCTTAGAATTCTTAATATCAATTCGTCTGTAAGGGAGGATTTTCCGGCCCCGCCTGTTCCGGTAAGCCCTATTACCGGAACCGGTGTGATTTTTTTCATGGCCTTAAGTTTTTCAAGTATTGGTTCCAGAGTTCCGTCATTTTTAGCCTTTGCCTCCTGCACCGCGGTGATAAAGTTGGCTGTGACGTATTTTTCTTCAACCTTGAGGTTGTCGTAGTCAAGGGCATTGAAATCCACGGTGGCAAAATCCATGCGCTGCATCTGGTCGTTGATGATTCCCTGAAGTCCGATTTTGGCGCCGTCCTCAGGAGAGTATATCCTTGTGACGCCGTATTCTTGCAGTTCCCTTATTTCAGAAGGGATTATAACACCGCCGCCGCCGCCGAACACCTTAATGTGGGATGCGTTTTTTTCTTTAAGAAGATCCACCATGTATTTAAAAAATTCGATGTGGCCTCCCTGGTAGCTGGAAACAGCCAAACCCTGGGCATCCTCTTCAATGGCAGCTTCAACTACCTCCCTTGCGGAACGGTTGTGGCCGATGTGTATAACTTCGGTGCCGGAATCCTGAAGAATCCTTCGCATAATGTTTATGGAAGCATCATGGCCATCAAAAAGGGAGGTTGCCGTAACCACCCTTACAGAGTTTTCAGGCTTATAAATTTTTGCGGGAATATTCATAATATCTCCTCGTAAACGGCATCCTTTATTTTCCGGTTTACACATTTTGAATCAATCCTTCCATTTTTAGGGGGAGTATTTCAAAAAAGTGTAAACTGCTTTTAAGTTAATTTAAAAGATGCCTCGTAAATATTTTTAGTTTTAGACGGACAGCCCTTGTTTTAAAGACGGCTTGCCGTTTAATTTTATAGTAACTCATGGGGCAAATATCTCTTCCTTCTGAAACACATGACTCAGGATAAATTCGGTCTGGTATTTGATGTATTCATCAATGGTGAAATGCTTCCTAAGATACCATCTTCTAAAGGCCCACATTTGCCCTAAAACTGATATGTTATGCCCCACAAGGGCTATCATTTTTTTATCAAGATCAGGGATGTCTCCCTTGCCAGAGAGCTTGTCCAGCACCTTTATAAAAATATCGGTGATTCTCAGTTCATTTTCAAGGGCCTTAAGCTGCCATTTTTTGGGAAGAAACTGGGTCACCTGGTACATGAGCAGCACATGGTCATTCATTTTATCACACACATGAAAATATTCCCTTATTACTTCCGCCAGTGTGGCTGTGCCGTTTACAGAACCTGCCAGGGCATCTTCAACCGCTCTTTCAACTTCAGCATGAATGGCCGTGCAGACAAGGTATAGAACATCCTCTTTTGAGCCGACATATTCATAAAGAGAACCTATGGAAAAACCCGCTGCTTTGGCAATCATTCTGGTGGTGGTTTTATGATAGCCGTGCTCCACAAACAAATGTACTGTGGAGTCAACGATCTGTCTTCTTCTTTCCCGAACCAGTTCCGGGTTTTTTATTTGAGTCGGAACACCGCCGGCATGTAAAATTTTTTTCTTCGTTTTTTTTCTCAAAAAACGCCTCTGCTTCCAGTGCACGCAAAAGTTAACTAACGGTTTAATAAAAAAAATTGATCGAGCGCTCAGTCAAACTTTTTGTACATTTTTTGATATCCCTTGTCAAGAGATTAGGGGTTAAAAAACACCTGTGAATAACTGAATTTGCAAGCCATTAAAGAATCCATTAATTTTTTTTTAAAAAAAGATTTGACAAATATAATTCAACGAATATAGTATCGTTCAAAAAGTAGACTGAGCGCTCGATCGGACACCATAATAGAACACAAATTAAAAATAGAACACAAATTAAAGACATGAAGAAATAATAATCAAGATAGATGTATAAAAGATGGACTAAGGATTTTAAAGGGTATACAATCAGTGCGCAGCCCTGCTTCTGAAGTCCCCATCACTCACCAGAATTAAAGATAAGGAGGATAAAGGGTGAATTTTGACCTTACAAAAGAGCAGGAAATGATCCGCAAGGAGGTAAGAAAGTTTGCCCAGAAAGAGATAGCCCCCATTGCAGGTGAATTGGACGAAAAAGAGGAATTCTCGTCTGAGCTGACCCGTAAGATGGGTGAAATCGGTCTTTTTGGCATGTTTGTATCTGAGGATTACGAAGGCCAGGGTATGGACTATATTTCATATATAATCGCGGTTGAGGAGGTCGCAAGAATAGACGGCTCCCAGGCAGCTACCATTGCCGCGGGTAATTCCCTTGGTATAGGCCCTTTATATTATTTTGGTTCAGAAGAACAAAAAAAGAAATATCTTCCAAAGCTGTGTGCCGGAGAGGCTTTGTGGGGCTTTGGCTTGACAGAACCTACAGCCGGCTCCGATGCCGGAGGCAGCAAGACAACGGCTGTTCAGGATGGGGACGACTGGATTATCAACGGTTCCAAGATATTTATCACAAATGCGGCCAGCGACATGACTCTCGGTGTTACAGTTCAGGCCATTACCGGAACAAGGGCCAATGGCAAACCCGAGTACACCTGCTTTATCGTGGAGAGCGGCACGCCGGGCTTCAAAGCGGTTCCCATGCACAAAAAGATGATGTGGAGAGCTTCAAATACAGCAGAACTCTATTTTGACAATGTAAGGGTTCCTAAGGAGAACATGCTGGGAAGCCAGGGAGACGGTTTTCACCAAATGCTGCAAACCTTAGACGGCGGCCGCCTTTCCATCGGTTCCATGGGGCTTGGTGGTGCCCAGGGCGCCTATGATCTTGCCTTGAAATACGCAAAGGAACGGGAGCAGTTCGGCCAGCCCATATCCAAATTTCAGGCCGTTGCCTTTAAGCTGGCAGATTGCGCCATGGAAATTGAATGTGCCAGAAACCTTATGTACAAGGCATGCTGGCTAAGAGACAATAAAAGACCTTTTGAAAGAGAAGCTGCCATGGCAAAGCTCTATTGTTCCGAGCTGATGGGCCGGGTTGCCGATCATGCCGTTCAGATTCACGGCGGTTACGGACTGATGAAGGAGTATAATGTTGAGCGATTCTACCGGGACCAGAAACTCCTTGATATTGGTGAAGGAACCTCTGAAGTACAGAGGATCGTTATTTCTCGATATATTGGATGCTAACATTACTATGTAAGGAAAATCAAATGCAGAAACCCGACATCAAGATAGGTGAGACAACTATTGGTAACATCGTGGACATGCTGGCAGAAAACCTGGGAGACAACAGCGCACTGGAGTATCATTCGCTGGGTATAAAGTATAATTTCAGGGAATTCAGGGATGTTTGCGATCAGGTTGCCAAGGGCTTAATGGCCCTTGGTGTTGAAAAGGGAGAAAAGATAGCCATATGGGCCAATAACGTACCGGAGTGGGTATATACCCAGTTCGGCAGCGCAAGGATGGGAGCGGTTCTGGTCACGGTAAACACCAACTATAAGAGTGCGGAGTTGGAGTATCTCTTAGAGCAGTCCGATGCCACCACCCTGCTTCTTATTGGAGGGGTCAGGGATGAAGTTGAGTACTTAGAGGTCATAAACAGGGTATGCCCGACCCTGAAGGACAGTGAGCCCGGCAAATTGGATAATCCCAAATTACCCTTTCTGAAAAACATTGTTTACCTTGGCAAGGATAAGGTTCCAGGCATGTACAACTGGGATGATATTATTGAGATGGGGAAGAAAGTTACCGATGCTGAACTCAAAGAACGCCTGAATTCATTGCATCCGGATGATGTCATCAACATGCAGTACACCTCTGGGACCACTGGTTTCCCCAAAGGCGTAATGCTCTCCCATACCAACCTCATCGGCAATGCCATGAGCATGGCGGACGGCATGAATCTGACCCCGGACGATGCCATGTGTATCCCGGTACCGTTTTTTCATTGTTTCGGCTGTGTTATCGGCACCCTGTGCTGTATGGTCTCAGGCGCCACAATGGCCCCTGTTGTAGCCTTCAAGCCCATTCCGGTACTTAAAACAATAGAGGCCTCTAAGTGTAATGCCCTTCTTGGTGTCCCCACCATGTTTATCGCAGAGTTCGAGGAAATGGATAAGGCTCATTATGATGTTTCAAGCCTTCGTACCGGTGTTATGGCAGGTGCCACCTGTCCCATCGAGGTTATGAAGCGCGTCATAAAGGACATGGGCGCAGAAGAGATGACCATTGTTTACGGTCAGACTGAAGCATCTCCCGGTATCACCCAGACCCGTGACAAGGATTCCTTAGAACTCAAGACATCCACAGTTGGCCGCGCAATGACCAACGTGGAAGTTAAGATCGTTGATCCAGCCACTGGTGCGGATATGCCGGCCAATGAGCAGGGTGAACTCTGTACCCGAGGATATCATGTAATGAAGGGCTATTACAAGATGGAAGAGGCTACTGCCCAGGCCATTGACAAGGATGGCTGGCTTCATACCGGCGATCTCGCCGTCATGGACGAGAACGGGTACTGCAAGATTACCGGCCGTATCAAGGACATGATCATCCGGGGTGGTGAAAATGTATATCCAAGGGAAATTGAAGAGTTCCTCTATACCTTTCCCAAGGTTAAGGATGTTCAGGTAGTAGGCGTTCCCGATGAAAAATACGGTGAAGAGGTTGCAGCATTTGTTCAGCTTAAACCCGGTGAAGAGAGCACTTTGGAAGAGATCAGGGCCTTTTGCAAGGACAAGATTTCCTTTCATAAAATTCCAAGATTTGTATATTTTGTGGATGAGTATCCCACAACGGCAAGCGGAAAGATTCAGAAGTATAAACTAAGGGATCAGGCAACTGAACAACTTGGTAAATAATAATTTAATTCAGAAAAATGACCTGGTTTGCCAAGCATTCGGCAAACTAGGTCTATCATACAATATATTGCTATGCAATCCATACTTTTTGAGTAAAAATACAATATATTGTGGTTCAATACAGGGTTTATCGAATTTTTACCTGGTTTGAGCTGAATGATAATTCGTCCTGCCCGGGCCGGCAACTGCCGGCTGAATCCTTAAGGAGGTAATCCGTGGACAATGAAAATGTTTTGATAAAAGAAGAGAGGGGAAGCGCTGTTGTCCTGACTTTGAATCGCCCCAAAGCCATGAACTCCCTCAACTTTAAACTGCTTGATGCTGTTAAAGAAGAGATCGATGCACTGCAATACAGATCCGATATAAGAACGGTGATTATTACCGGTGCCGGGGACAGGGCATTCTGTGCGGGCGCGGACCTGAAGGAGCGTGCAGGGCTGTCCCAGGACGAGGTGAAAAGGTTTATCCTGACCATACGAAACCTGTTGACATCGGTTCAGCATTTAAACAAACCGGTCATTTCCGCCGTAAACGGCATTGCATTGGGCGGCGGAACCGAACTTGCCCTGGCATCGGATATAAGGGTTGCATCGGAAACCGCTGTCATGGGCCTGACCGAAACCCGCCTTGCCATTATCCCCGGAGGAGGAGGCACCCAGAGGATGCCCCGCATCATCGGAGTGGCAAAGGCCAAAGAGCTTATATTCACAGGCCGCAGGGTTGATGCAAAAGAAGCTCTTGAGATCGGCCTTGTCAATACGATATGCAAGCCTGAAAGCCTCATGGATGAGTGCATGGCAATGGCTGAAATGATTGCCGAGACGGGCCCCATTGCCGTGGAAATGGCAAAATATGCCATAAATCAGGGTATTGAGACAGACCTTGCAACGGGTCTTGCCATTGAATCCAATGCCTACCGGGTCACCATACCCACCGAGGATAGGGTTGAGGGTCTGACGGCTTTCAGGGAAAAGAGAAAGCCTGTTTATAAAGGAAAATAGGGGATAGCATATGAAGAGTGAAAACAGAGCATTCTGGGAAAATGAGGAGGCAAAGCTTGAGGAGCGCCAATATGAGGCCATCTGGCCCGGAGGCCAGAAGGCCGTTGACAAGCTTGCCAAAAAGAATAAACGGCCCGTCAGGGAACTCATCCAGGAGCTTATCGATCCGGGAACCGAGTTTTTCGAGCTTTCCCTGCTGGCCGGGTTCGGGATGAATTATCCCGGAGTTGAAGATGTACCCTGCGGTGGTATTGTTACAGGGCTTGGGAAAATTCACGGTAACTGGACAATGATCCTTGGCAACGATTCAAGGGTAAAGGCGGGAACCTATTTTCCCATTACACTGAAAAAACATATGAGGGCCCAGGCCATTGCAGATAACTGCGGCCTCAACTGTGTATATATCGCAGATTCCGGTGGTGCTTTTCTGCCCATGCAGGTAGAGGTATTTCCCGATGATCAGCATTTTGGGTCTTTATTCTACAACATGGCTAAAATGTCTGCCAAGGGTCTGAAACAGATTACCATGAGTACAGGCGGAAACACCGCGGGCGGGGCCTATATAGTATTCATGGCCTGCCAGTCCATTATGATAGATCAGCAGTCCTTTTCATTTCTTGGCGGCCCTCCCCTTGTGAAAATGGCAACTGGAGAGACAATATCAGCAGAAGACCTTGGCGGGGCAAAGACCCATACCCATATCTCCGGCGGAGCCGATCATTTTTGTTCCGACCAGTCAGATGCAGTTGCACGGGTCAGGGATATTCTGTCCCTGGAAAAACCCCAGGAAATCAACCTGCACAGATATCAGGAACAGGAACCAGTTGTTCCGTCTGACACGATTTACGACCTCCTTCCCGTTGCAACGGGGCAGAGCATAGATGCAAGGGCTATTATCGAGACCATTGCGGACGGCAGTGTTTTTCAGGAATTCAAAAAGGATTACGCCCAGGGCAGGGCCAGCAATATTTTAACGGGGAAGATCCGTATCAAGGGCCTTCCCGTGGGAGTCATCGCCTCCAATCAGGTGGGCATCATTTTCCATGAAGCAGCGAGAAAGGCCACGGAATGGATAGTAAGATGCAGCCAGGAAAAGATACCCCTCCTGTTTCTCATGAATTCACCTGGTTTCATGGTTGGCTCAGAGTCAGAACACGCGGGTATAGGCAAATACGGGGCAGACCTGGTAAGGGCCGTGTCCTGCGCCCAGGTGCCCAGGATTCAGTTGGTGATAGGCCCTGACAACGGCGCTGCCAATTACGGCATGTGCGGACGGGCGTACAAACCCCATTTTCTCTTTTCCACCATGCGTTCCAGAACATCCGTCATGAGCGGTAAGAGCGCCGGAGGAGTCCTGCTTTCCATCGAAGATGTCAAGAGAAAGATGTCCGGCAAACCCATGACCCAGGAAGAAAGAGATGCTTTCCAGGAAAAGATGATTGCAAAGTACGATGGCGAAGCCCATCCTTTTTTCTGTTCGGCAAGACTTTTGAACGACAGGGTGCTTAAATTTTCTGAAATAAGAAACTGGCTGGGCATGGCATTTGAGGTGAGCCTCTTAAAGCCCATTGGAGATCCAGCCTTCGGGAATTTCAGATTTTAATTTTAACGATATTCCAGGATTGCCTATCTTTTATATGATTGGCATCCTGTAATAAACAAAAAAAGACAGTGCAGGACAGTGAACCTCGATGTAATCAGAGTCCGGGCTTGATTTCAATTTCGTCCATTATCTGTAGGGGCAACCCACCGTGGTTGCCCGGTGAAGGGGTACCCACAATAGCGTATCCCTGCAATGGCCGGTGTTAAAATCATCCCCCAGGGTCCTGCGACAAATAAGCGAAAAAACAGCCATGAGGAGACTTTAAAATGACTGAATATGATATGTGGAAAATTTTTCCAAGAATGCCGAAAAAAGTTGTTATTGGTGATATTACAGTAAGGGACGGATTTCAACATTCCGAAAAATTTATCTCCACTGAAGCAAAAAAATTCTACCTTGAAGAGCTTATTTTTGCAGGCTGCCGTCACATTGAAGTGACAAATCTGGGCAATCCCTATCTCATGCCCCAGTTCAGCGATGCAGACGAGCTGTTTAAATATGTTCGGGGAGACCTGTTCAAGAAAAAATGTAATAAGCGCGGCATAAATGTGGATGACATCTGCTTTACCGCCATCACCATCCGGGAGCCTGCAATAGACAGGGCCATTGAGATGAAAAAACAGGGATTCGGCCCTGACAGAATTTTGATGATGGTATCTACGGAAGAGGAGCACCACTTTGCCAACTCCGGCACGAGCCTGCCCAATTACTGGAAAGAGGCTGAGCGGGGTATTAAGAAGTGTAACGATGCAGGTATCAAAATGTGCGGTACGGTAAGCACCATCTGGGGCAGCCCCATAGGAGGGGCCACAGACATGAGGGATGCTGTTAAATTTACCAAAAGATGGCTTGATATCGGAGCAAATGATGTGGAACACGCAGACCATGACGGCAGTGCTTCTGCTGCTGATGTGTACCGCTACTTTTCCATGGTTCTTGATGAGCTGCCTGATGTGAATTTACATATAGCCCATTTCCATGAGACCAAACGGGTGGCCTCGGCATCTGTTCTGGCGGCGCTCCAGGCCGGTATTCGTAATTTTGAGTGTACCCTGGGCGGACTTGGGGGACAGCCTGCTAACTTCCTTGACGACAGGCCCATAAAGGGAACCGGAGAGTATTATTATGATGATCCAAGGTATGTTGGATTGATCTGCCTTGAGGATACCCTGGTACAGGTGGATGAGATGGGTATCGAGCATGGATGGGATGTGGACAGGGTTCTGTGGCTCGGCAAGCAGCTTGAAAGAACCATGGGCCACCGCCTTAGAAGTGAAGCCATGATAAACGGCAGAACCCTTAAAGATGGACACATGCAGTATGCCAGGCCGGGACTTGCCAAGTTAAAGGAAAAACTTGGTGAAAAACCAGGGCAGCTTTTACCCGAGGGGTGGGAATAAAAAATTACCGAACCATTGAGATAACTCGCGCGTTATAACTTCTCATTGTCCATGCCGCGTGTGCTGTATTTAGACCTCAGCAGTACATGCGGTGCTCATTCAGAAAATTTATGACGGACGAGGATATAATTAAGGAGAAAATATGAAAAAAGATGATAGTACCCCCCATATCAATGTTGATTATTTTGAGGATCTTACGGGCAGCATTGACAATGGAAAAGACGGTGATGTTGAAGATGTCGGCACGCGTATCAAAGTGCTGAGGGAAAAAAAGGGTATTTCCATTGCTGATCTCTCCAAACTTACAGGTTATGATCAACAGCAGCTTGAAGATATTGAAAGCGGTAAGATAAAACCTCAACTGGGTACGGTTATGAAGCTTTCCAGAGCTCTTGACAGCGCCCTGGGCCGCTTAGTTTCCGGTGTCGGCAGCCAGTTGTACTCCATTACGCGAAAGGATGAACGTAAAAAAATCTCCAGGTCCACCTCAAATAAGGGAGAAAAAAATATTTACTCCTATATGAGCCTGGCCCCTGAGGTCCAGGGCCGTCATATGGAGGCGTTGATCGTTCAATTGGAGGAAAATCCCGTAAAAGAGATATCTGTTCATAATGGGGAAGAGTTTATCTATGTGCTGGACGGAACCGCGGCGTTGACCATCGGAGATGAAGAATATGAGCTTTATCCTGGTGACAGCGTCTATTACCTTTCCACGACACCCCATCTGATTACGGCGAAACAAGGTAAGACGACTATTCTTGCGGTTCTTTACGAATAATTGGAATGGTCAACTGAACAGGATAGCACAGGGAGGATGAAATAAATGGCAAAGCTTTTATGGGAGCCGTCTGAAGAAAGAATTAAACAAACTAACATGTACCGGTTCATGCAGGCCGTCAATGAAAAATATGAAAAAAACTTTTCCGACTATGACGGTCTTTATCAGTGGTCCATAGACAATATTGAGGATTTTTGGGCCATAATGTGGGATTTTGCCAATATAAAGGCCTCCCGCACCTATGATCAGGTTATTGATGATCCGGCTAAGATGCCTGGTGCTGTATGGTTTAAAGGTTCCAGGCTGAATTTTGCTGAAAATCTTTTGCGTTTCAGAAATGACAACATTGCCCTTGTCTTCAGGGGAGAGGATAAGATCAGGCGCACCCTGACCTATAACCAGCTTTATGATGAAACCTCAAGAGTTGCGGTCTCCCTGAGACAAGCCGGCATTAAGCCGGGAGACAGGGTTGTGGGATTTGTTCCTAATATGCCCGAATCCATCATTGCCATGCTTGCGGCTACAAGCCTTGGCGCCACCTGGTCATCTTGTTCCCCTGATTTCGGAATCAAGGGTGTTCTTGACAGGTTCGGCCAGACCAGACCAAGGGTGCTTTTTACGGCAGACGGCTATTTTTTCAAGGGAAAACCCATGGACAGCCTGGAAAAGATAGGCGGTATAATAAAGGAGCTGCCCTCCATTGAAAAGATCGTCGTTATTCCCTATGTCAGCGAAACTCCTGATATCAGCGCTTTGCCCAATGCTGTAATGCTGGAAGACTTCAAGGCAAAAGCACCTTGTGAGATCGAATTTGAACAGCTTCCCTTTGATCATCCCCTTTATATAATGTACTCTTCCGGCACCACAGGCCTGCCCAAGTGTATGGTGCAGAGTGCCGGAGGGGTGTTGATGCACCAGCTTAAAGAACTTATTCTTCATACGGATCTTAAGGAAGAAGATACTATCTTTTATTTTACCACCTGCGGATGGATGATGTGGAACTGGCTGACCTGTTCCCTTGCCACCGGTGCCACCCTTGTCCTGTTTGACGGAAATCCATTTCATCCAGGCCCTGATGTACTGTGGCAGATGGCCCAGGATGAGAAGATTACTGTATTCGGAACCAGTGCCGGATACATTGCAGCATTGAAAAATGCGGGTGTCAAGCCAGGCTCAAGTTTTGATCTGTCTGCCATGAAGTCTCTCTTGTCCACAGGTTCTCCCCTGTCCAAGGAAGATTTTGAGTTTATCTATGATGAGATAAAATCAGATATGCAGTTATCATCCATTTCAGGCGGTTCGGATCTCAATGGATGCTTTGCTCTGGGAAATCCCATAGGCCCCGTTTATTCCGGTGAACTCCAGTGCCGGGGTCTTGCCATGAAGGTTTTTGCCTATGATGAAAATGCCAAGCCCGTGGTCGGAGACCAGGGAGAGCTGGTCTGCACGGCACCCTTTCCCTCCATGCCCATCTACTTCTGGAACGATGAGGATGGAGCCAGGTACCATTCTGCCTATTTTGAACAATATCCTGGTATCTGGGCCCATGGTGATTTCATCGAGGTAACGGAGCGGGGAGGGGTTATCATGTACGGCCGTTCCGATGCCACCCTTAATCCCGGGGGTGTCCGCATAGGCACTGCTGAAATTTACCGCCGCATCGAACAGATGGAGGAGATCCTTGACAGCGTGGTCGTAGGCCAGAGCTGGAACAATGATGTCAGAGTCATCCTCTTTGTGACCATGGCCGACGGGTTTGAGTTAAATGATGAGCTTATCAATAAAATCAAAAAAGACATTCGCATGAATGCCTCGCCAAGGCATGTTCCGGCCAAGGTCATTCAGGTTCCAGATATTCCCTATACATTGAATATGAAAAAGGTGGAGCTTGCCGTTAAAAAAATGATTCACGGCCAGGAAGTAAAAAATAAGGATGCTTTGAAGAATCCCGAAGCCCTGGACTTTTTTGCCAGCATTGCCGATCTTGAGAGCTGATATAACTGCCATGGGCAGACCAGGATTTTAACCCGGCCCTGCCCACAACGAACAATGAATGTAGGGGCACCCCCTTGTGGTTGCCCCCGCAAAGGGCAGACACGGTGGCCTGCCCATACACATTCATATAAAAGCCTGAAAAGCCTGGGATTTATTATAATACCGGGCTTTTATGTTTTGAAATTTTCTCATCTCAACTTTAACATCTCCTTCTAAGGCATTTTTCATATTGCCTGAAAAGCAGTTGACACTTTTTTCAGGGGATTTCCTAATATTCAGAGGAAATTTTGAAAGTGTTTCAACCGAGGAATGAAGCATGTCCTTTTTTAAATTGAAACTTTTATAATTTGGAGATAAATATGAACGATATTGCACCGGTACTCAAGGAAAAAGACAATCATATAGGGTTTATTATATTAAACAGGCCCGAAGAAAAAAATACATTTACCCCGGAGTTTGCAGAACTTCTCAACCGTTATCTCCGGGAGTTTGACGCGGATGATGATGTGCGTGTTGTGGTGATTAAGCCCAATGGCAAGCATTTTTCCACGGGCATCTCTTTGAATGAATTCAAGGATAAAACTACAGGAGAATATCGGGAACTTATTCGCCGGATGGATACCCATAACCTTACCATCGCCAAGATGAAAAAGCCTGTAATTTCATCCATCAAGGGTTTTGCCATAGCCAACGGTGCAGGGCTGGTTTTTGCCTCGGACTTGGCTGTTGCTGCTGAAAGTGCAAAATTTGGAACCACGGCCATTAATGTTGGCCTCATATGCCTGGGGCCCGGAGTTCCGCTGTCCAAAATGGTGTCAAGGAAGAAGCTCTTAGAGATGGTGCTTACCGGTAACATAATTTCAGCTACTGAGGCCGAGCGCCTTGGTCTGATTAACAAGGTTGTACCCGATGATGAGCTTGAAAACGCAACCTTAGAACTTGCCCAGAACCTTGCCGCCAAAAGCCCTCTGGCCGTAGCCTGCGGCAAGACCGGCCTGTACGGCATGGCAGATTTACCCTATGATAAGGCCCTGGACTATATGGGAGAGATGTTTGCCGCCCTGTGCGCCACAGAAGATGCAAAAGAGGGCTTAAAGGCCTTTGAAGAGAGAAGGGCTCCTGAGTGGAAGCTTAAATAATATTCCTCATCACTCTTGTTTGCCCAAACTAAAAAAGGGGTTACAGAAAGAAAACTTTCTGCAACCCCTTTATTTTATATGTGGTGCCGAAGAGAGGACTTGAACCTCCACGCATCGCTGCACCAGATCCTAAGTCTGGCGTGTCTACCAATTCCACCACTTCGGCAAAATATATACTTAATTGAATTAATTTAATAAGTAAGTATAAACTTTAACATTAATATTGTAATAAAGTCAACTAAAAATTTATCATAGAACCCTTTTCTTAAGGTCATTTTGCCATCCTTCATTATCCACGTCCTTGTTTTTTTAGAAATTTTATCCCAAAAACTGTAAACTACTTTTAAGGTGATATGAAAAATGCCGTCATTTTTGATATTTCCGCTCTACCTGGGGTTTTGTCGAGCGGAGATCCCTTTTCCCTTCGATGATTTTAACCATTTCATCCAGAAAAAAACCTTTTTTCAATGCATTCCAGAAAACAGTACAAAAGCCTTTTTTTTTTGATTCATGGTTGTTGAGTTCTTCAATATATCTCCTCAGTAATAAGTTATCTGATTCAATGAAAACCCGGCAATTTGAATTTCATGGTTACCTCTCCGGTATTTTTGTCGATTTTTACAATGGAATCCTGATCCCTGGATTTTTCCATTTTCTGACCCGTAGCCATTTCCAGCAGCCCTCCTAAAAATTCCATTCCTGAATTAAGGATTGATTCTACCTTTTCCGGTGTCTGGCCCGCAATTATTTCGGCGGCATTGTCATGAACCTCAGGATCATCTGATTTTCCATCTGGTCCATAACCGGTGTCAGATGCTTCATGGTCAGTGTAAGGTGCTTCATGAACTATGTGAGGATTAATATCATCATCAGGCACATCCATATCATGGATTTTTTCAGATCTCTCCTGGCTGGCTTGAGCCGGCACCTTAGCATTTTCAGAAGAATCATCCGGGGTTTCGTCCTGTTCATCCCGATTTAGAACCTCTGGATTCAGATAATAGGGTGTATCTTCTGGAATATCTTCCGGGTCGCTTGGATCGGCAGAGGGAAGAGCCCTTTCCTCTCCCATCATATCACGAAGGTTATTTAGCATCTCATTTTTCTTTTTACGGGAGAATTCAACCGTATCAGGGCCCTTGTCAAACACGCCCTTGAACAAATCGTTTTTGAGCTGAATACCGGTCATTATTTTTTCTTCGATACAGTCTTTCGCAATCAGGTTGATGACGTTGATACATTTACTTTTCTGACCGATTCTGCTGACCCGTCCTATGCGCTGGTACAGTTTTGCCGGGTTCCATGGCAGTTCAAAGTTGACCACGCAGTCTGCCGCCTGGAGATTAAGCCCGGTTCCGCCTGCGTCTGTGGAAAGAAATACCCGGCAGTCCGGGTTGTTGGTAAATTCATCGATCAGGTTCTGCCGTTTTTCAACAGGTACTTTTCCTGATAGTTCCACAAATGGGATGGCAGTATTGGACAGATGTTTTGCTATGAGGTAGGTCATGGTTGTCCATTCACTGAAAATGACCATTTTCCTCTTGTTTTCCAGAACCATTTCTTGAATGATGCCTTCCAGTTCCTTGAGCTTGGGAGATATATGAGTTTTTCTGTCAATGAGATAAGTGGAGTTGCACACCATGCGCATGCGGAGCAGGAGCACCTGAATCCGCTGCATATCCATGGGTGTAAGAAATTTTTTGTTTAAAAGGGGTATAAGGCTCTGCATATAGCCTGAATGTATTTCATGCTGTTCATGGGCAAGATCGATAAAATAGTCGTTGATAAGCTCACCTGGAAGATCTTTAAGAACCTCTTCTTTTTTCCGGCGTATGACGATGTTCTGGAGTTTTTCATTGAGCATCCCCAGGTTTTTGTAGCCCATGGTTTTTCCTTTTTTATTTCTGGGCAGCATAAAATGGTTGGCCGCAAATTGCCATAGGGGGGTCAAAAGCATGGGATCTAAAAACTGAATGATGGAATAAACATCCTCTAATTTGTTTTCAAGAGGGGTTCCCGTGAGCACCAGGCCCTGTTTTTTGGGAATTCTTTTTACCGCATCAGCGGTTTTAGTTGAAAAATTTTTAATGCGCTGGGCTTCGTCAAGAATGATGATATCGGGTTTGAAGCGGGATAATATCAACACATCCCGGAGCACGGCCTCATAATTGGTGATTTTAAATAAGCTGGGATCATTTCTATAAGTATCTTTTCTGACTTTTGGGCCTCCAGCTACAATTACGGCCTGTTCATGGGTGAATTTTTCAATTTCTCTTTTCCACTGTTCTTTAAGTGACGCAAGGGTTACCACAAGGATTTTGGAAAAACCAAAGATCTCTTTTTTAAGAATTCCAAGGGAGATGGCCTGGATGGTTTTACCGAGGCCCATTTCATCCCCGATAAGGACTCCTTTTTTATATATCCCAAAGGTAACTCCTTCTTTCTGATAGGGATACAATGGGATTTTCAAATCAGGCTCAGGCATGGGTTCAGCGCTGAGAGCCTTGATCTGCTGGGTATCTAAAAATTTCTCCACCCTGGATAAAAGGGTTTCTCTTATGTTGATATGTCTGTATTCCCGGGTTTTTTGGAGGAGTGTCATTACTCCGGAAAGATCTTCCCCCATTATGTAACGGCCCTTGTCGTCAAAAAAAGAGAAAAGAATTTCCAATATTTTACCTTTTACAAGGCCATTGTCTTCTTTGAACAATTTTGGCTGCTGGAGTAGAGAATCCCAGTAAATATCTATAAATGGAAAGTTTTCCCTGACAATCTTTTTCTTGAAACCCGGCTGTTTGGTCAAAAATGGCACCAAAAACTCAATATGTTTGCAGGTTCCCAGGCAATTGGTCAGGTAATCCGGGCAGGTACAGTGGCCCCTGGCATTCATAGGATCATGCAGGGTTACAGTATATTTTTTTTTGGCCTTGTTGATGATTATATGCTCTCCTTTGTACATTTCACCCTGAATGACTTCAAAGGATTCTGATTTAGCTCTTTTTTTTCTGTCTTCCAGTGCCTGGAGGCGGATTTCATCTTCGTTTAAATATGGATTTTCGTCATCTTCATCCTCAACAATCGGCATTTTCGTTTTTTCATGCTTGAGCAGAATATCCCGTGCGTTCAATGCTGCTGCAACAACATGTTTGCATCCATTGCCTGGATAGGGGCAGGAGCATGAGGAAACGACGGCATCATCGGTAATGTGAACCGTGGTTGTATAAAAACCATAGGTGCCGTCCACCTCATATTGAAAATTTTTATCTATAATATCACCTTTGGCAAGATAGTATGAACCATGTTGATAGATATCTTCTCCCCGATGAAAAATGAGCTGGGAATCTGCCAGATTATTTTGAATATAGTTTTTTGAAAGATTAAGCATGGATCACCATTTCTTTTTGTATTTTAATGTATAGGGGCAGAATCCATTTCCGCCCAATTGATGTTTCTTGCCAAACAAAAATGTTATTAATACAAAACTAACCACATATTTGTAATGCTTTTTTTGCGCCATCATATTGGATATTTCAGGCAAAATATATCAATATACTTTTAATAAAAGATAGTTATCATAAAAAAAATAAAGTGGCACGAAATTTGTTTATACTAAAATGCTAATAAAAAATTATATCAGAAAAAGAGTTTAGTTAAAACAGATTTGAACAAAATTATTAACAGATAATATTTTTATGGAGGAATCAGATGATTTCAAAAATTATAGGTTTAACAGGTTTAATTTGTACACTTTTATCGGGAACTGCCCTTGCAGCTGAAGCAGGCATGGATTCAGGGGATACAGCATGGATACTTGTTTCAACTGCCCTTGTTATGGTGATGACGCCGGCGGGTCTGGCTCTTTTTTACGGCGGCATGTCCCGCTATAAAAATCTGCTTAATACCTATGCCATGACTTTTATTGCCTATTGCATCGGAAGCCTGGTCTGGGTGAGCTGGGGATACTCTCTCGCATTCAGCGGAAAAGGCTCCCTGATCGGCAACCTGGATGCACTCTTTCTTAAGGGCATGACGATCAGCTCCTTGAGCGGGACCATTCCAAGCTTTGTTTTTGTGGTATTCCAGATGACCTTTGCCTGCATTACAGTGGCCCTTGTGCTGGGGGCCGTTGTGGACAGAATTAAATTTTCTTCATGGCTTGTATTCTCAGTGTTGTGGCTCACCTTTGTTTATACACCGGTCGCCCACTGGGTGTGGGGCGGCGGATGGATGGATAGTGTCCTTGGAGCCCTTGATTTTGCAGGGGGAAACGTGGTCCATATCAACGCCGGTGTGGGAGGCCTTGTTCTTGCTCTGATGGTTGGAAAACGAAAAGGCTATGGTAAGGAAGCGATGTTCCCCTCAAGCATTGCTTTAACAGCCCTTGGTGCCGCCCTGCTATGGTTTGGATGGTTCGGCTTTAATGCAGGCAGCGCCTTGGCTGCCGACGGCCTGTCCGCCTCCGCATTTTTAGTGACCAACACCTCTGCCGCGGCAGGGGCTGTTGCCTGGATGATTGTCGAGTGGAAATTCAGCGGAAAACCAACTGTCCTTGGCATTGCCTCCGGTGTTGTGGCAGGACTTGTGGCCATTACGCCTGCGGCAGGATTTGTAGGACTTTCTTCTTCCATGATTTTGGGTGCGGTGGCTGGAATTATCGGATATTTCAGTGTATCTGTTCTGAAGAAAAAACTCGGTTACGATGATTCCCTGGATGCTTTTGGTGTGCATGGCGTGTGCGGAATCTGGGGCGCCCTGGGAACGGGATTGTTTGCCGATCCAGCCATTACAGGTGATATTGCAGGACTCTTTTATGGAAATCCAGGGCAGCTTTGGGCACAGTTTTTGTCGGTTGTTGCCACCATAGCTTTTTCAGCCGCAGCCACTTTTGTTGTGGTGCTTATTACAAAATTGCTTACATCCGGCCTCAGGGTGGAATTAGATGAAGAGATTGAAGGTCTTGATTCTGCAATTCATGGTGAGAGGGGATTTGAGCTGATTTGATGCTCAATATGATTTAAAGGATACTTAAAGCGGCGGGCGGGATAAAAAGAGCATGGGCCGGGGATGATCATGGATTCAACTCCCTGCTGAAGGCTTTAAGATCCCTGGCCCGCCCCATGGCAATTACGGTATCTCCCTCTTCAAGAAAGGTCTCAAAGGATGGATTAAATATCATTTGTCCATCCTTTTTTTTGATGGATATGATAATAATGTTAAAATTTTGCCTTATGCCCGAATCCTTGAGCATGACATTGGTGAGCTTGGATTGACCTGATATATATGACTCGTCCAGTTGAATAACCCTTTCTTTTCTGGAAAGTGCTATGTCCAAAAAATTACTTACGCTTGGCCGGAGTAACCTGAGCCCCATGCTGACCGCTCCGATATCATAGGGAGATTCCACCCGGTTGGCTCCGGCTGCAAGGAGTTTTCCCTTTACACTTTTGTTGGCCGCTCTTGCCATAATATAGATGTCAGGATTAAGCTGCCTTACGGTAAGTACCAGAAACACATTGTCAGTATCCGTGGCAAGGGCGCCAATCAAAGCTTTTGCACGGTTTATACCCGCTTTTATCAGAAGATTTTCATCTGATGCATCGCCCTGGAGGTAAAGCATCTTATCCTTTTCCAGCACAGTTACAAGTGCAGGACTTTTATCTAATACCACAATATCACCAGTCTGTTCCTTCAGCAGATGACAGAGGGTTCTTCCAATACGCCCATAACCGCATACAATATAATGGTCTTTAAGCTTGTTAATGCTTTTATCCAACTTTCTCCTCCCAAGCATGGCTCTGATTTCACCTTCAACGACAAACTGCATGACCACACCGGCCAGATACAGAACAAGGCCTACACCCGAAAAAATAAGAAATACCGTGAAAATCCTGCCGTTGGAGCTAACCGGATGAATCTCGCCAAACCCCACTGTGCTGAGTGTAATAGCCGTCATATAAACAGAATCAATAAAGTTCCATTTTTCAATAGCCATATATCCCACAATGCCTATGGCATATATTAATATGGAGAGAAGGGTTGAAAAGATGATTTGTTTGATTCTGTCCATGGATTTTAAATTTTTCGGACTTTTAAATTTTGTTTATGAAATTGACTCTTTTCATTAATAACTGTAAGCTGTATAAAAATCAAGATCAGATTTGAATCATCTAAGCTGCTTGACGTAAATGGAACCTGCTGGTACAAAGAATCCATAAATGGAACCTGCTGGTACAAAGAACCCATAAAAAGCAAACTCATCCTAACCTGAAGAAACATGTGTTTTTTAAAGCCCAGGTTCATCAGAATACAAACAGGAGAGCGAAAGTTGTTTATGAAGCCATGAAAAATGAACTCATAAAATACAAAACCTGGCGCCGTGACATGGTGGAACGCCAGATCATTGCCCGGGGCATAACAGACAGGGCAGTCATTGATGCCATGTCCAGTATTCCAAGGCATCTTTTTGTAAGCGACGCACTTATGGACAGCGCCTATGGTGATTTTCCCCTTCCCATTGGCGAGGGCCAGACCATTTCCCAGCCCTATATAATCGCTGAAATGACCCAGGCCCTTGCCCTAAATGGAAATGAAAGGGTGCTTGAAATAGGAACCGGTTCAGGATATCAAGCCGCAGTGTTAGCTGAAATCGTGTTTCGTGTTTATACCATTGAGAGGAACAACAAGCTCTTCATGAGAACCAGAAAGCTTTTTGATCGTCTCCAATACCATAATATTGTCACGAGATATTCAGACGGCACCCAGGGGTGGCAGGATGAAAGCCCCTTTGACGCAATCATTGTAACGGCAGCCGGAGAGAGTATTCCAAAGCCCCTGATAGCCCAGCTACCTTTAGGCGGCCGACTGATCATGCCTGTTGGCGGTGTATTGAGCCAGGAGCTTATTCTGCTTGAAAAGGAACAAGACGGCCTGACTGTTAAAAATCTTGGCGGCTGCCGGTTTGTCAAACTCATTGGTCAACACGGCTGGAAGGATTGAGCTTTGCTTAAAAAAATGTATGACTGGGTTATTGGATGGGCGGACAAACCCGGAGGAACCCTGGCTTTATTCATTCTTGCCTTTTGTGAATCATCTTTTTTTCCCATTCCGCCGGATGTGCTTCTCATTGCCCTGGCCGTTGGAGCACCTAAAAAATCCTTTCGCTTTGCACTGGTATGCAGCGCAGGCTCCATTTTAGGAGGCTGCATAGGATATTTGATAGGATGGCAGTTCATGGATATAGTGGGTAACAGGATCATAGCGTTTTACGGCCTAAGTGAAAAGGTTGATATTATTGCATCCCTTTACAGGACCTGGGATGCCTGGGCTGTTGCAATTGCAGGGTTTACCCCTCTCCCCTATAAACTTTTTACCATATCTGCCGGTGCCTTTCACGTGAATTTCCCGGTATTTTTCATCTCTTCAGCCGCGTCAAGAACACTTCGCTTTGTTCTTGTCGGGGGATTGATTTATTTTCTGGGGCCAAGGATACAACTATTCATTAACAGATATTTCAATATCCTTGCAATTGTTTTTACAATACTTCTAATCGCCGGGTTTGTACTTATAAAATACATTTTTTAAAAACCTATTTAAGAGGAGAAGCCCGTTGGAATTAATTGAAAAAAAAGGATTTGCCTTTACATTCAATCCAGGGGCCTGCAAGGAATGCGGTGCTTTTTGCTGCCGTGGCAAGGCTGGCAATATCTGGGTAACCACCGGGGAAATCGAAAATATTTGCAGATTTTTAAACTGCAATGTTATTGACGGGATTCATGGCTTTTTTCAGCGCAGATCCAATAGAATTTCCATATGGGAGAGGTTTGTCGGTAATGAATATCAATGTGTTTTTCTGGATGCTGATACAAAAAAATGCACCATATATCCGGTCAGGCCCAACCAGTGCAGAACCTTTCCCTTTTGGGAGCATTTTAAATCAGATAGAAATGCGCTTTTAAAGGAATGTCCAGGGGTTGTAAAAAAAGCGACGGCACATGCCAACAAATGATAAAATATGATTATACGCTTGTCCTCCGGGGGTCAGGCAAATTGATCTTTAAGGAATGAGAGAAATATCCCGGACAGGGGAGACAGGGTCCTTTTTTTATGGGTTGTTAAAAAAAAGTTTCTGTGCAGATCAAGCCCGTCCACTGAGATTGCTTTAATTTTGCCGGCTTCAATGTAATCCTCAACAGCCATGGTGGACAATATGGAGATGCCTGCAAGGTTTAAAACAGCCTGGATGACGGAAACCGTATTACCCATGCGGGCTGTTATATTAAGGTCTTCGGCACTGTACCCTGCATCGGAAATACTTTTAGATATGGACTTCCAAGTTCCGGAACCATGCTCCCTTGCAATAAATGGGGTTTTAAATATATCCGAACAATCAACACTCTTTTGCTTTGCCCAGGGATGGGACGCCGGCAGGATCAGCTTCATTTCATCTTCAATTAGTTTTTCCTGAAAAATATCAGGCTCATCAGTACCTGCTCCGACAATGCCGATTTCAATTTTTCCCTGAGTTACCGCTAAAATTATTTCCGCGGTATCCCCTGATTTGACCGACAGGGTAATATCTGGATATTTTTTGCTGAACATGCCTATGTGCCTTGGGATGATATATCCTGACGGAATGGTGCTGCCCCCGATGGTAAGGTGACCCTTTGCACTGCCTAAAAAATCGGATATGGCAGCCTCTGCTTCTTCCCTTATGTCAAGAAGTTGTTTAGCATAGGAGTACAGGAGTTCACCTGCTTTTGTAGGAACAGCTTCCCTGCTGAGCCTGTCTATGAGGCGGCATTGCAAATATCCCTCCAATTCTTTGATGTGGCTGCTTACAGTGGGCTGTGAGAGAAATACGGTCTCTCCTGCCCTGGAAAAGCTTTTTTGCTCCACCACATTAACAAAGACCTTAAGCTGCCATAAATCCATATTACTTATCTCCCATCAAAGGAAAATTCTTTTTAAGAAGGGGAAATTTTTCTTTCATTTTAAGCTTTACAGGATTGGGTGCCATACCGTTGATATCTCCGCCAAATCCTGCCACCTCCTTTATTATTGATGAACTCGTGAATATCCACCTAAGGCCCGTCATAAGAAATATTGTCTGCACATCACGGCTTAAACGCCGGTTCATCAATGCCATCTGGAACTCATTTTCAAAATCAGATATGGCCCTCATGCCCCGCATGATTGCAACGGCATGCTGCTGCCTGGCATAATCCACTAAAAGCCCGTCAAAGGAGTCAACTATGAGATTTCCGTTATGCTTAAAGCTATCTCTTATCATATCAAGCCTTTCCTCCACGGAAAACAGAGCATTTTTAGAAGGATTATGGAGGACTGCCACGATGACCCTGTCAAATATTTCCAGTCCCCTTTCGATAATATCCACATGCCCGTTGGTCAGGGGATCAAATGAACCAGGATAAACCGCTGTTCTAATATTTTTTTTCATTCAGTTATGATTCCTATTCTTTGCTTATCTTTTGGTTAAAAAAAGTAATCAGGGTCTTTCCGTATTTCCTTTGGTCATAAATGTCAAGGTCTGAGAGATTTTCAGGGATTTTTTCTTTTATGGAATGCTCAAGAATAATGCGGCCACCAGGGGCCAGGCAGTTGTTAAGATCTGGAATTACAAGGATTTTTGCCGGCACGCCTCTTTCATAGGGGGGATCCATGAAGATCATGTCAAAATTACGCTCCATGACTTTCAGGGGAAATGTTCCCTTTAACAGATCGTATTGAATTACAGTGCTTTTATCCATCATATGACACATTTCACAGTTCTTTTTAATAAGCCTGCAGGCATCCCCTGAGCTGTCTATGAAAACGCTATGGACAGCTCCCCTGCTAAGGCTCTCAATTCCAAGAGCACCTGTTCCTGCGAACATGTCCAGCACCCTTGCGCCCTTAATATCGGAACCTATAATATTGAAGATGGACTCCCGTACCCTGTCCGAGGTGGGGCGAATATCTTTTCCCTTAAGGTTTGATAACCGCCTTCCTTTGCAAAGGCCGCTGATGATTCTCATGGAGTCACACCCCCGGAGCTGTCATTGTTCCTTTGAAGTTTAACAATTCGTGATAGTTCATCGGGATCTATCCCAGCCAGCTGCCCTGCTTTTTTTAAATCACCATCTGCATCAGATAATTTGATCTGTAAAAACTGCCTCTCAAACATCTTTTTTGCATCTTCAAGACTTTCCATGGCAAACAGGGAGCGGCGCTCCCTTATTTTTTTCGAGCCTGTCGTCCTGTTGTATGGCTGGGGAATGTGATCCTGGGTGATCATATGACCCTTGACCATGATGGACAGCCTTTCCACGAGATTTTTCAGCTCCCTGACATTGCCCGGCCAGTCATAGTCAAGGATAATATCTAAGGCATCCTTTGTAATCTCTTTTTTTCTATCCCTTGATCCATCGGCATATGCTTCCAGAAAAATATTCATTAATAAGGGGATATCCTGTTTTCTTTTTCTAAGGGGAGGAACTTGGATGGGAATAACATTGAGCCGGTAGTATAGATCTTTCCTGAAACGTCCCTTTTTGATTTCCATATCTAAGTTCTTATTTGTGGCTGCAATTATTCTGACATCCACATGGAGAGTTCTTCCCCCTCCGATGCGCTGGAAGGTTTTGGACTCAATGGTTCTGAGTATCCTGGCCTGGGTCTTGAGGTTCATATCGCCTATTTCATCAAGGAAAAGAGTCCCCCCGGATGCCAGCTCAAATTTACCTTTATTTTTAGCATTGGCTCCGGGAAAGGCTCCTCTTTCATGGCCGAAAAGTTCGCTGTCTATATTTTCCTTTGGAATTGCAGCACAGTTTACAATTATGAAAGGTTCTTCAGGCCTGGAGCTGAACTGATGAATGGTGCGTGCTGCCAGCTCCTTTCCCGTGCCGTTCTCTCCGGTGATGAGAATGGGGGCATCGGTGGGAGCAGCATTCATGATATTCATGTTTAATTCCTGAACAGCGGGGCTATGGCCGTTGATGGAATGCTTTTCAATGGTTTTCTTTCTAAGATACCTGTTTTCCTCTTCAAGGCGCCTGAAATTTAGGGCATTGTTGATTGTAAGAATAACCCTGTCTATGGAAAGGGGTTTTTCAAGGAAATCAAAGGCACCTGATTTTGTAGCATCAACCGCGGCTTCTATGGTGCCGTGGCCGGTGATCATTACCACCGGCATGGCCGGGAAATCCTTCTTGATTTCTTTCAAGGTCTCGATGCCGTCCATTCCCGGCATCCATATGTCAAGAAGGACTATGTCCGGGGATTCTTTTTCTATCTTTTTAAGGGCCTCGTAACCGTTGAATGCGTATAAAACTTCAAAGCCTTCATCTGACAGGATACCTTCAAGGGACTCAATGATTGATTCGTTATCATCGACAATCAATACGGCTGGAAACATGTTTCTCCTTTTAATATTTTTTCAGGCATACCTCATATTGCCTCAAAAAGCAGTTTGCACTTTTTTTAAGCTGTTCGCTAAAAATGGGAAGACTGTTCAGAAAGTTTAAACCGGAAATTTAAGAATGCCTTTTTTCAGGCCGGGAGTTCAATGATGAATCTTGCCCCCTTGGGATGATTATCCTGAACCCTGATCATACCCTTATGATCGGTAATGATGGAACTGACAATGGCAAGCCCTAATCCCATACCTGATTTTTTTGTTGAAAAATAGGGCTCAAAAAGCCTTGTCTTTTCTTGATCCGATATTCCTTTACCATTATCTGCCACCTCCACTCTTACAAATTTTAAAATCTCATCATAGGAAATGTCAATAACTATCCGGCCTTTTTTATTCACTGCAGCCACGGCATTGTCAAGAAGGTTTATAAAGGCTTGTTTCATCTGGCGGTGATCCAGCCGGATATCCGGCAGATTTTCTGTGTGGCTGAATTTTATCTCCACATGCTCCAGCCCCTCCTGGTAAAGTGCAATGGTCTCCTCAACAACTTTTTCTATGCGGCAGGGCCGCAGCATTGTATCTGGAAACCTTGCAAAGGCTGAAAATTCATTAACAAGATTGCGGATAAGGTCCACATGTTCAACAATCATATCAGTGCATTTATCAAACACAGGCTCATCAATCTTTTTGGAGTATTTTCTCTTGAGGCGCTGGGCTGAAAGCTTTATGGGAGTAAGGGGGTTTTTAACTTCATGGGCGATCCTTCTTGCAACCTCACGCCAGGCAGCCATCCTTTGGGCTTTTTCAAGCTCTGTCATATCATCAAATACCATGACAGCACCCATGTTTTTTCCTGCATCGTTTTTAAGAGTATTAAAATGGGCAGCAAAATGTTTTGGGCTGCCGTTTATTGTTATGTCCAGGGGAAACGCCAGGTTGCTTAATGTATGGGGAATTTCTTTGTCAAGTTTCTCAGCAAGCCTGAGCATATCTCCTGTTAAAATCTTTTTATAATTTTTCTTTAAAATATCATCTCCTTTAATACTCAACATGCTCTCTGCTGATTTATTGATGGTTGTGATCACACCATCATTGTCAACGGAGATAACTCCTGCTGAAATATTTTTAAGAACGATTGCCATGTATTGACGGCTCTCTTCAAGCTCTGCATTCTGTTTTCTCATCATCTGTTCGGAAATCGCGATTTTTTCCCTTCCTGCGGCAAGTTCAGCCGTCATGGAATTAAAGGAATCTATGAGCATGCCTATCTCATCATCTGCCTTAAAATCAATTTTATAGTTTAAATCACCCTGGGTGACCCGCTGGGTACCCTCTGCAAATTTCATAATGGGAACAGTGATGGATTTTGCAAGATAAAATCCAAACCATACAGCACAGAAAACAGCCAGCAGGGCCACAATAGAAAGAGCAATGTAATTGGAAATCTGAATGGGGCGTTTTATCATTTTTAACTGCTGGTATTCCTCTGTGCCCTTGGATATGGAAGCCAGATTATGGGAAAGCTTCGGTGATATAAGTGCCGTGATTACAAGAAAAGCCTGTGCAGCCTCCCTGGTCGATGCAAAGGGAATTGATGTAATGGTTCGTATGGTCTCACCGGCTTCACTTTCTTCAAATATTGTTCTGGTATTTTTACCATCTGTTCTGGTAAGAAGATCATCACTTGTGAGGATTCCAAAATAATGATTTTTTAATTCCGGAGAAAGAGAAAGGAATGCCCTCCTGGCATCAGGGGTGTAAATTTCCACTGCATTGAGTTGAAATGCCCGTTGAATCTTCTGGATATACTGAGAAAGAGCCTTTTCATTACCAAGGCTTAAAAAGCTGCCTGAATCGATCTCTGATGATGCCGTTTGTGCAAAAAAAATATTTTTATCCTCTATGTATTCGTAAAGCTGCCTTCCCACGGACAGGGAGTTTTCAAGGGCCTGCTCCACCGGAGCATTGAACCAGAAGGCAAGACTTGTGGATATAAAATGAATTGAAAAAAAGAAAAGAACCGATGTGGGTAAAAGGGCAAGTGTGATAAAGGCTACTACAAGCTTTGTCTTGAATTTGGTGCCGAATAACCTGTTCTTTCTTTCATAGTAAAGCTTGGCTAAATTCCTGAATACCAGCAGTATAAGTGCCAGCAGTAAAAGCAGATTGGTGTTGATCAAAATAAACATCAGCACAGCGCTGGACACGGGAAAATCATCATCAATACCGGTGATTTTTATTTCTGCAATGGTTAAGAGTGCCACGGCCATAAGAATGGCAACAATTATAAGGCCTTCTTTTTTTCTTTTTGGCTTTTCAACCGTTTCAGGTATTGGAATGTTGAATCTTGTTTTGTGCATTTTTTCCACGGGGGCTGATTAATAGATAAAGTCCATCGTGTACCAGTCCGTTTCAAAATCCCAGAAGGAGAGGAAAAAGAAAACATGATGAAGATAAAGCGGAAGCGTAACCCTGTTCATTTCAGCCTTTATGCGAATTTGATATCTGTCACCCTTTTTCAAAGATTTAAGGGGAATTACCTTTAAATTATTGATCTGACACATCATCTGTCTTACCGTTTCAAATGAAGTGCTAACAAAGGGAGGAACTTTTTTCCAGGGCCGCAGCAGGGTATATTCCTCTTTTAGGGCATTGTATTTTATTGTGTTGGTTATCTCTATATCTGATATTTTTTTGTCACGCCAACCATCTATTGACCTGTGAACACTGACAAAAAAGGAAAAAGATGTGGGAACTCCGTTGTGAATAGCTTCATTTATTTTTTTGCTAAATGCCCCTTTTACTTCAAAATAGGCAATTATATCGTCACGGGTATTGGTAATGGTTATGGCATCTATTGTTGGATTTTTTAATTCCCCTGCCTGGATTGATGGTGTAAAGAAAAAAAAGATATGGACAATTACCGAAAAGAACAAAGCCGTGGTTGAGTTTTTTGAACATGATGATATTGAAGCCTTGTTACAAACTGCTTTCGGCCATGAGATCAACATCTTTGAGACACTATAAAATTTGCCGTCATTTTTGTTCAAGGCAATGACTCCTCATACAAGGTTTTTATACTGTTTTCATGATCTGCTGTATTCATCGTAAATTTACCATCATATTGAAACATGGGAACGGGTCTTGTTTCCCAGGCATCTTTTTGGCTCAAGAATTTTTTGATAAAAGCATGATTTAATTCATGTCCTGATTTGTGCGTTTTTATGTGCCCCAATATAGGCATCCCAAGAAGAGAAAAATCCCCAAGGGAATCAAGTAGTTTATGCCTTACAAATTCGTCTGGATAACGAAGGCCTCCGGGATTTAGGATTCTATCCTCGTCAATGACAACTGCATTATCAAGGCTTCCTCCCCGCCCAAGATTGAACATTTTCAGGTAATGAAAATCCTTAACAAACCCAAAAGTTCTGGCATGGCTTATCTCTTTTTTGAAATTATTTGATGAAAGATTAAAACATAAGCTCTGTGCCCCTATAAGGGGATTATCAAAGGCAATGGTGCATGTGATTTTAAGGCTGGAATCAGGTATTACAGTAACATATTTATCATTATCCTGAATTGTAATGGGGCGAGTTGCTACAAAGAACCATCTATTTTTATTTTGTTTTTTTATACCAGCCCTTTCCATCATGCAGGTGAAATCCCTGGCACTGCCATCCATTATCGGCATCTCGTATCCATTTAGTTCCACCAGGGCATTGTCAATGGAAAGTCCTGCAAATGTGGCCATCAGATGTTCTATTGTAGAAACAATGGCTCCATGGCTGCCTAACACGGTGGCAAGGCTTGTGTCCACGACCATTTTAAAAAGTGCCGGAATATCAGGGGTTCCAGGCAGATCTATTCGTTTAAACCTTATGCCGAAATTTTCAGGAGCAGGCTTTATGGTGATGGTTGTCTTTTTGCCGGAATGAACACCAATGCCGGAGCATGATATTGCCTTTTGAAGTGTCTGCTGTGGAAAATAGTCCATTATAGTTACTCATGTGTTATTTGTTTTCTGCATTATTATTGTTGTTCAAAGCCTGTTTTCCTTTATAGCTGAATGTATGGATGAAAGCAAAATAATTGAAAATTTTATATCCCTATAAAAATAGCTCGAAAATTATAATTTGACAAAAAAAGTATTAAAAAACTTATCGTTTGTAACTAATTTTATCATGAGCTATATAGATGGCCCATTGCATTATAAAAGTCAAGGCTGTTTTTTTTAATGTTTTTGAAAAATAAACCATAACTCTTTACATCCATAGATATGACCTGTTATTATGCATATCAAATCAGGCTCTCACATTGTTATCTTTTGCCTTGAGATGTACCATATGACCTGTTTATTTTCGTCCAAACCGCCTGACCCTGTTTTGAACCTAACTGAAAAGGTTTAATAATTTTAAGGCATTTTAAAAGGAGGTGGATCATCTTTATTAAATTCATTTTTACTTCAAAAATCCAAAAATTTTTAAAGCTTAAAGCTGTTACTCATTAATTTGTATTATTTATTTTTTTTATATGAAATACCCTTTCAAATGTTTGTAAACATGGGGCTTTTGCTGTGGCAAAACCTGTTTTGCCATGGCCATTATAACCATCACAATGGTTTGTAGTTTTTAACCATTAAAATGGTTTGCAGACTAATCGCAAACTTAACTTCAAACAAAAGGAGACTGACATGGAAAATAGTGTTTACAAGGTTATCGAAGTCATAGGAATGTCCCCTAAATCATGGGAAGATGCTGCAAAAACCGCCATTGCAACTGTTGATGATTCGGTACGCGATATTCGAGTTGCAGAGGTAATAGAGATGGATATGCGCCTGGAGGATAATAGAATTGTGGGATATCGAATGAAATTAAAAGTATCTTTTAAATTGGAAAAATAATTCAATTGTTATCAAATACTGCTCTGGATGATTAATTAGATCGGTAGAATTGCTTTGTTTGTACTTGAACTCCCCTGTCCCGCTGGATGAGGGAGTTCATTTTTTGTGTTGTACCTAAATAATGCAATCAAGATGCTAAAGTACGATATAACTATTTGGTTTTACAAGGGTACGTTAAAAGATACTTTTTGAATCAATTCTTTATTTTTTCAGATAGTTATATTAATAAAATCTGTTAAAATTTAAAAAAGCACCGCTTTTTTATAAATTTTTTTAAAAATCAAATAGTTACAATGAGCTTGCATTTTTTAGGTTGTAACTTTCACATGGAATCCAGATCAGGCCTCCCAAAAAGCCTCCAGCTTTTATATGAAAGTCTCCGTAACAGATTGTTTTTTAAAGACTTTCAATCTTCGTTGTGGCCGGGTAAAAAATATGCTCCGGCCATGCCGGTTTATATGAAAGTCTCCGTAAACGGCGGATGACTTTCATGGTTCGTTGTGGGCAGAACCGGGTAAAAACCCTGGGCTGCCCATGGCAGTTTATATGAAAGTCTCCGTAAACGACGGATAACTTTCATGGTTCGTTGTGGGCAAAACCAGGTCAAAACCCTGGTCTGCCCATGGCAGTTCTTTACTGACAGATTTACATATACTGCCCACTGCTACAATTTGAGCTTTAGACAGTTTATAACGGCCTCATTATCAAAGGAAAAAATTTTCCTAAAAAGCTTAGTTTATCCGAGTGTTCAGTATAGTATGCACTGAATTGCTGTTTTCAAGTTTCCGGGCGATCCGTAGGGGAAGAAGCTATTTCTGCCCTAGTTGCGGATATAGAATCCATTGACAGGCAGATATGGGATCTATCCCTACAATTCTGCCCAGAAAATGCAAATGCTTCGGCATGCAAAAACAAAATTTCAGTGAATACTACATATGCTTGCGGAAATTAACTCAGCCTTTGCCCGGAGCATGCGTCTTATCAATTGAAAACCCCTTGATCTTGTGATAATTGTCTCTTTGTTATTAACATACAAAAAAAATCGGGTAGCGGGCCAAACCAGTTGATAAACATATGAAGATGAACCATTTTTAAAAACTGCTTCCGTCCATGACATCAACACCTTTGATCCACTACCAAAAATCGATCTATGGAGGATGTTTTATGAGTGAAGAAAAAATCATCCGCTTTGCAGGGCGAATGGCTCAACTGCCGCCCTATCTTTTCGGGATGATTAATCAATTAAAAATGGAAAAAAGACGAAACGGAGATGATGTCATTGATCTTGGCATGGGTAATCCTGTGGACCCTACCCCGGATAATGTGATAGAAAAACTCATTGAGGTGGCAAGGGATCCTAAAACACACCGTTATCCAGTCTCGTCAGGCATGATTAATTTGAAAAAAGAAATCTCTCTATACTATAAACGCCATTATGACATCGAATTAAATGCAGCAGATGAAACCCTGATCACAATTGGTTCCAAGGAGGGAATCTCCCATCTATGCCTGGCCCTACTCGGCCCTGGAGATTCAGTGCTGGTACCTGCCCCTGCGTTTCCTATTCACATCTATGCCGCTGTTATCGCCGGTGCCAATGTAGTCAAGGTACCCATATCTCCGCCGGAATCATTTTTAAACCGCATTGTAAATATATGCGAATCCTTTTATCCAGGCCCCAAAGTACTCATGGTCAATTACCCCCACAATCCCACAGCCACCCTGGGAGATATTGAGCTGTTCAAAGAAATTGTGGCTCTGGCAAAACGCTTTAAATTCATGGTTATCCATGATTTTGCCTATGCCAGGATTACCTTTGACGGTTATAAGGCTCCGAGTTTTTTAGAGGTGCCCGGGGCCAAGGATGTGGGGGTGGAGTTTGGTTCTTTCTCAAAGTCCTACAACATGGCAGGATGGCGGATGGGATATTGCGTCGGTAATTCTGAGATTATTGCAGGATTAAGTAAAATCAAGGGATATTTTGATTATGGGATATTTTCAGCCATCCAGATTGCCGGTATTATTGCTCTTCGTGATTGTGATGATACAATCCAGGAACAAATTGAGCTGTATCAGGCCAGAAGGGATACTCTTTGCAGCGGTCTTGAACGCATTGGCTGGAATATTGAAAAACCAGGAGGCGGCATGTTTGTCTGGGCAAAAATTCCAGAACCCTATGGAAAGATGGGTTCCATGCAGTTTGCCATTGAAATGATGAACCGGGCCAATGTAGCCGTGGCACCTGGCGTAGGCTTCAGTGAAGAAGGCGAAGGCTTTCTGAGGCTGGCACTGGTAGAAAATGAAGAGCGCCTGAGGCAGGCCGTCCGTCAGATGAGAAAGGCAATGCAGGAGCTTGACAGGGAAATGCCTAATTTTTAATTAGGCATATGCTGATATTGTTCAGTTCTTTCTCACCCCATTGAAAATCTTTTAAGCGTTTAACAAACACTTCATTTTGTTCTTCATCTTTGTTCTTCAGCCCGTCCCCCCCCCCAGGGTTGCCTCTTTTTAAAAATAAATCAGAGCCTGTTTAAAAATCCAGGCTCTAAATACAATCGATCTCATTATTACTATAATATATACCACAAAAGTAATGAAAATGGTTTTTTAAAAAAAATAATGAAAATTTTATTGACATATACATCTTTATTGCTATTTTGAGATAAACAATGAGCGCCAAATAATAAATTGAAATAATGGCATCATGTGTTGGCAGGCTAAAGTCAGTTGAACAAAATAATTTCAGATCATCAGTTTTGAGGACAAGCGGTTTTAATATGCTGATTCTGAAATTCGTTAAATACAGAACTATAATGAAAGAGGAGGAGGTACTATGTTCACGAGATTAAGTGATATTGACCGGATGTTTGGAGCAATGGACTGGTTAAGGAACAATATGGACAGGCTCTCAGGAGAGCTTGGCAGGGCATACGATTACGGCCCAAGCTGGGCTGTATCAGATGGTATGCCAAAAACAAACCTCTATGATAATGGTGATTTTTTTACAATTCGTGCCGAAGTTCCAGGTTTTATTAAAAATGATTTAAACATTAAAATACAGGGAAATTATCTTGAATTAAGCGGAAAGAGAGAATCAGACACCATTGAAGGCTATACGACCCACCGCTCGGAAAGAAGCGCGGTAAATTTCTCCAGAAGTTTTACACTTCAGTCTGATGTGGATGCAGATAAGGTTGAGGCAACATTGCAAAACGGAATTCTTGAACTTAAACTGCCCAAGTCTGAAGCGGCAAAACCAAAACAGATTGAGATAAAATAAGACCTGAAATCAATATATAATATGGAGGTTTCCCATGAGCGAAAAAACCGATATAATTAAAAGAAAAGATAGCCATCCTGAGACAACAAGGCAGATTCCGGTATTCAGACCTATGGTGGATATTTTTGAAAATGAAGAAGAGATACTTCTTCATGCAGATATGCCGGGGGTGTTAAAAGAAAATATTTCAGTCAATATTGATAATGGCAAACTTTATCTAACCGGGGTTAGAAAAATGGAAACAAGCGGGGCCGCAATCTGGGAGGAGTTTGGAAATGTTGAATATGCCAGGACTTTTTCCGTTCCCCAGACTATTGACCTGGAAAAGGTAAATGCTGAATTAAAAGAAGGGGTTTTAAGGCTCCATCTGCCCAAATCCGAGGCTGCAAAACCCAGATTGATAGAGATTAAAAGCGATTAAAAACTTAAAAAATGCTATTCTCCAATGGGGAAGATGCCGTAAATTATCTTTGACTTAATTTTTAATTTATCTAAAATAATTGTCGCGAATCAAATGATTATTTTTTTGGATTCCATTATGTCCTCAATTGAAACGGGGCAGTTATTGAAATGGGGCAGAAATAGATTCTGCCCCTACACATTCAAATAAACCATCATTATAAGTTCTTGTGGTTTAGAGCCTGCAAAAATGTTCTGAGGTTTAATTTTTTGTTCTTTATACAGAGTTTCTCCCTAATATGCTCCCTGTGGGAGGAAACAGCCCTAACGGATTTATTGAGAATTACCGCTATTTCCTTGTTGGTTTTTCCATCTTTTACAAGAGCGGCAACCTGCATTTCAGTGGGAGTAAGGTTTATAATTGGGTCTGTCAATTTTTTTGAAAACGGTTCAACAATCTCAAGCAGGTTGTTTTCAATGGCGCTTAAAAGGCTTTTTTGTTCATTTTTTGCCAGAGTTTTTCTCAGTTGAAGGATAAAAGGTTTTACAATGGTGTTATAATTGGAAAATATGTTAGAGGCGATCCTGTTTTTATCTTCGTCTCTTTTTTTCAACAGCACCCTTAGAGTTGCGTTCATTTCTTCAAGCTCTATAGTCCTTTTTCTTACTTGTTTTTCAAGCTCATCGTTTATCTCCTGGATTTTTTTTGTCCCTTGTTTCCGCTCTGAGATATCTGTGTGGGAACCTGATATACGAACAGGGTTGCCGTTTTCATCCCGAAGACATGCCCCTTTTCCTAAAATCCAAGTGTAGTGCCCATTTTTATGTTTCAGCCGGTACTCTACGGTGAAAGAGTTTACATTTTTTTTATAAAAGATGTTATTGGCATCCATGACTCTTTGATAATCATCAGGATGAATCCGTTTTTTCCATTCCATAACATCATTTGATATTTCATCATCTTTATACCCTATTATCTCTTTCCACTTTTTTGAAAAAAAAATCTTATCTGTCTTTATATTCCAATCCCATATGCCGGCGTTGCTTCCCAGGATTACCAACTCGCAACGCTCCTTACTGTCACGCAGAGCTTCCTGGGCTTTTTTGAGTGGGGTAATGTCGTGGGCAGCTATAAGAGCGCCTGTCAGTCTGGCGTTTTTGTAGCGGCATCGGCAGTTGAAGAGAGCCCAGACCATTTGCCCGCTTTTGGTAATAATTTCATATTCAAACGGGTGGGGATAGACTTTTTCTTTAAATCCTTTTTCCAGGGCGCTAAGAAATTCCTGCCGGCTTTTTTTTGTTAAAAGATCAACGGGATTTATGGAAAGCAGCTCATCTTTGGAATAACCGGTAAATGAGCATACTGCATCATTGACATTTATGAATTTCATTTCAATAAAATCGATTTCATAAATGGAAATTGGGGGGTTGACCATGTGCTGAAGGTTTTTTCCCATACTCTCGTGCAAAAATTTTTCCGCAAGTTTTTGTTCTGTGATGTCTTCAAAAAAAGATTCAATGCCCACTCTCTTTTCATGGCCATGTTCATCTAATTCAAAGATAAATTCAGATGATACCATGAGCCAGATGGGATTGCCCTTCATATCGGTCATTTGTATCTCATAGGATTGATTAACATTTTCATCGGTGTTTTCAAAATGGTGCCTGATGTTTGACTGATAATCAGGATGGACCATGGTATAGAAGGCTTGATCTGCCCATTTACCTGGAGTTAATCCAGTAATCTCTTTAAATTTTTTACTGGCATAGGTAATCTTTCCATCCATGTCAAAGATACACATTGCAATAGGAAAATTATACAGGATTCTATTGATTGAATTAATCATAAATATTATATTTTAATCATTTCCTTTATTTTTTTTGACAACTCAAACATTGTAAAAGGCTTTTGAATAAAGCCTTCAGCCCCCGCATTTAAAAGTTTCCAGGCAGACCCATTCAGGGAATAACCGCTGTAAACAAGTACCTTAAGATCAGGACGGGCTTTTTTAATATGTGGATAAACTTCATTGCCGTTCATATCAGGCAGAATGATATCTAATAGAGTAAGATCAATTTTTCCGTTGAATTTATTAACCAGGCTTATGGCATCTTTCCCAGTTCCTGCCTTTAGAACATTGTATCCCATCCTTTCCAGCATTATGCTGGTTACATCCAAAACAGCCTTGTCATCATCAACAACAAGAATCGTGCCAAGAGATTTTGGGGCTGATTCAGGTTTTGTTTTAAGCTTATTGCAGTTTTCTTTCTCATGGGTTTCAGTTGATTTGATGAGAGGGAGATAGATTTTTACCGCAGTGCCTTTCCCCTTTTCTGAATCAATATATATCCATCCTCCATGATTCTTGACAATACCATAAGCTCCTGCCATCCCAAGCCCCCGTCCTGCAAACTTGGTGGAAAAAAAAGGTTCAAACACCCTGTCTTTTATGCCCGCATCCATACCTATGCCGTCGTCGATGATTTTAAGGCGGGCATAATTTCCTGGCTTTAATCCAGGGAAGCATACCACATCTTTTTCCGTTATCATTTCACTTTTACAGCTAACCCATATATGCCCCCCATTTTCCAGGGCATCGCAGGCATTGGTCAGAACAGCAGATAACATCATTTGCATCTGGGCCAGGTCCGCCTCTATGTTAATATCATCTTGAGTTAAATCCGTGTACATATAAACGTCAGAAGCCAGTGTCTCTTTAAGCAGGGACAAGAATTTTTTTACAAAATCACTCAAGGAAGCCACTGTAGTGTTATATTTGCCGCCTCTGGCATAAGCCAGCAGTTGAGCGGTAAGCCCTGTTATTCGATCAGCAGAATCTTTTATTCCCCTTATATAACCGACTGTTTTTTCATTGCCTTGTAAATCCATTTCAAGCAGTTCAAGATTTCCATTAATAGCGTACAAGGCGTTATTGAACCTATGAGCAATTCCCCCTGACAATGCGGCAACAGCCTTCATTTTATGTATCTGTACAAGCTGAGTCCGGTATTGCTGCTGTACAGTCATATCAAGACCCAAGCAATAGTATTCAGTAATATTATTTTCAAGTTTTATAATGGTATCATTCAAAAGAACCGGCACCAAAAACCCCCTCTTGTGCATCCGCAAGCATTCTTCAGCCCCAGGGCATTGTCCAGTTTGTGTAATTTTTTTTATTTTTAAACGTGTTGCTTCCTTTAAATCCTCTGGGATTATAAGATCAATCAAATTTTGGCCGATGGCTTCTTTTTCTGTATATCCATACAGTTTTTCACAGCCATTATTCCAAAAAATTATGATACCATTGGAATCATATCCTTTTATTGCTACAGGGACATTTCTAAATAATGTATAAAAACGTTTTTCGCTATTTCGTAAAAGCTCATCTGCTCTATCGCAATCCCTGTGCATTGAAATCCCCCTTCCTCCCATAAAAGTCGATTATCGAGGAATATGAAGCCCTCAATTTATGGAGTTATTCCTTAAACCCTGAGATATATACTTGAGTTTTAACAAGTTTAAGAATAAAATAAATATTATGAGTAAATGCAAACTATTTTTTCAAAAATGAATAGCCAATATTACATTAACATTTTTTTGTATTTGATTTTCAAATAAATTCAATTGATTAATTAATGGATAACCTTATTTTTCTCAAGTTTTTTTAATGCCATAAAAAAACGTCCTTATTGCCAGTACAAAACTGGTAATTGTGGCGATGAATATTTTTTTATTAGAAACTGTAGGATCAGGCCACCGTGCCTGCCCTTTGCGAGGGCACCCACAGTGTGGTGCCCCTACATTTCATTATTTGTTGTGAGTCTCGGCTTATGGGTATTTTTATATAAAAATTTTCATAAGAGCTTGTTTTTAAAAGACTTTCATTTTTAGATTGTGGCGGCGAACCGCCATGTTTGTTATATAAAAGTCCCCATAACTTGCTGTTTTTTTAAAATCTTTATTCTTAGATTGTGGTGGTAACATGCCATATTGGTTAGATAAAAAGGTGAATTATGAATGACAGAGGAATTCTTTTGACAACTGGAACCAATGAAATGGAGCTGCTGACGGTATTAATCGATACCCAGCCTTTTGGAATAAATGTTGCTAAAATAAAATCAATTCAACAATATAATCATGAACTGGTTACTGCGCTGCCGGATTCAAAGCCCGGAGTGAAGGGAATGTTTCTGTACAGAAATCATACCATTCCTCTGCTGGATCTTGCTGAAATCCTGAAAGTGGATTTAAAAAATCAAGTTGATCGTCAAATCATCGTAATCACAGAGTTCAATAATATGGTAAACAGTTTTAAAGTACAGGGAGTTAGAAAGATACATCGGCTTTCCTGGAAGGAATTTGTTCCCCTCAATCAAATATTTGAGGAAAATTCTTATTTTTCCGGTTCTGTAAATGTGGATGGTACCGAAGTGCTGGTTATTGATCTTGAGTATATCTTGGCTGAAATTTTTCCAGAGCTTGTTTTACAGGATATTTCAGATGCGGTGATAGATCAGAAAAATACAATCAGCCGTGATGAGCTAAATATATGTTTTGCCGAAGATTCAAGTATTATCAGAAAAAGAGTTACCAATGTTTTAAAGAAAGCAGGCTTCAGTAATGTTATAGAGTTTGAAAACGGTGAGCGGGCCCTTGACTATATGGAAAAAAACTTTCGGGAAATAGGAAGCTCTGCAAAAAAGAGGCTGGTCATGCTGACAGATATTGAAATGCCCAAAATGGATGGCTTGACTTTATGCCGGAATTTAAAACAGGATCCTGATTTAAAGGATATTTATGTAGTCATGTTTTCCAGTTTAATTAACACCCAGATGATTCATAGATGTAAAAAGGTTAATGCAGACAACTATGTCACCAAACCTGAAACAACACAACTCATTGAAATACTGGATGAATTTTGCCACTAACAATCATAATATGCTGTCACAACAAAACATTAAAATATAAAGGGATTGGAGCAGTTTTAAAATATGGTTTTAACCCATTGAACGGCATCCTTCATTTGCCGGTTAACACTTTCCATATCAACATCCTTATTTTTTTGAAAATTTTATTCCAAAAAGCGTAAACTACTTTTGAGGTGATATGAAAGATGCCCACGAAACTATGACAATGTTTTACTGAACCTGGCCCAGGCAAGGGCTATGAATGAAGCAGCAAGAAAACCCTGGGCCGCAATGGGGGGCCACAGAACTTTTATGCCCACCCCTTTCATGACTATCCCCCTTAAAATTTCAAGATACCAGCGCATGGGATTAAGCCATGTGGCGTACTGGACCATATCCGGCATGTTTTTGATGGGAAACATAAACCCTGAAAGCATCACACAGGGCATTAAAATCAAAAAGCTGGTGAGCATGGCCTGCTGCTGGGTTTCAGCGCCGGCACTTATCATCAGGGCAATTCCCATGTTTCCGAACAAATAGAGCCCTGAAAGCACATAGAGAAGCAGGATACTGCCCTTTACATGGATGCCAAAGACAATGAATGCCACGAGCAGCATGATGGTCATGGAGATATATCCTGTTACCATGTAGGGAATGGTTTTCCCCAGGATAAACTCAATTTTCCGAATGGGCGTTACCATGACCTGTTCAATGGTACCTATTTCCTTTTCCTTGACAATACCGATGCTGGTCAAAAGCAGGCTGAAAAGAAAAAGCATCACGGCGATAAGTGATGGAACAAAGTAGTATTTACTCTCCTGGTTTGCATTAAACCAGGCACGGGCCATGGTATCAACCAGCACCCGAACTTTTTTCATTCCCTGCTTTTCAATCTGTTCTTCAAATTTCCGGTTGGAATAATCTTGAATAATACGGCCGGCATAGCCCTGGACAATGGCGGTGGTATTGCTGTCGGTGCCGTCCGTCAGAACCTGCACCTTTGCCGTTGAACCTTTTGCCATGGTCTGTTCAAATCCTGAGGGTATCTGTATCACGGCTCTTACAACTCCATTGTCAAGAAGGCCGGAAATCTCTTTTGAGGACACAAGCATGTGGATAATCTTAAAATATCCTCCTGCAGTGAAATCGCTGATCAATTCCCTGGATGAAGGTGTTTTATCCATATCCAAGACTGCGGTGCGGATGTTCATGACATCCGTTGTAAGGGCAAATGCCATTACTACCATCTGGATCACAGGCATTCCAAAAATGACCATGCGCATGCGGGGATCCCTGAGCATTTGCAAAAATTCCTTGGTGAGCATCTGTTTAAGGCGTTGAATCATTATTATTCCAGCTTGAATTTGAATTTGCGGTTGGCAAGAAATATCATTATAAGGGCATAAAGGGAGAGGAGCAGGGCATCTAACCATAGAATTTCAAGGCCTATTCCCTTAAGATAAATCCCCCGAAGAATGGCAATAAAGTAGCGGGCAGGTACAATATATGTGATAAACTGGATGGGCAGGGGCATGTTTTCAATGGCAAAGACAAAACCGCTCAGGATCAAAGTGGGCAGATATCCTGACACTATGGCGATCTGGTTGGCTAAAACCTGGGATTTTAAGACTATGCTGAGGGTCATTCCCCAAAAGAGCGCTCCTGTTAGAAAAACAGACGCCATGGCAAAAAGGAGTCCGGCATTGCCCACAACCGGAACATGAAACAGCCATTTACCCATGGCAACGGCAAGGGCCACATCGGTCATGCCTATGACAAAATAGGGAATCACCTTTCCGAATATCAGTTCAGGGCCTTTTAAAGGGGTGCTGATGAGCTGTTCCATGGTTCCGGTTTCCCATTCCCTGGCAATGGTTACACTGGTGAGCATGGCTGCTATCACCACCATGACAATTGCAATAATACCGGGTATGATAACATTCTGGCTCCTTAAATCAGGATTATACCATGATCTGGCCGCCATTGCCACGGGCTGCATCAGGTCTGGCTTTCCTAAAAAACGCATTCTTTTTGCAGTGATGTTTGATGAATAGATCATGCCCAGGGTCCCGGCATAACCCATGGCAAGGCGTGATGTGTTGGCATCGCTGCCGTCTCCGATAATCTGTATGGCCGTGTTTTTCTGCCCATTGATTTTTGATGCAAAATCAGATGGAATCACAATGGCGATCATGGCCGAGCCCCTGTCAAGGGACAACTGCAAGCTCCGGTAACCGTCATGGTAACCGACCATTGAAAAATAGGGTGAGCCCGCAAATAGGCCCAACAGCTCACGGCTTTCAACGCTTCTGGACTGATCCCAGACAACCGTGGGCACCCTTCTTAAGTCAAGGGTCAGGGCATATCCGAAAAGCATGATCAAAATAACGGGAATGGCAAGGGAGAGAAAAAGGCTGCGCCAGTCCCTTAACAAATGGAGGAACTCTTTTCTGGCAACCGCAATAAGCCGCTGGATCTTCATGGATTAATATCCCTGTATTCCCCTGTCCCATGATATTTATCTTTTTTTTGAATCAATGCCATTAATCCTTTCTTGATTTCTTGGTTTCTTGATTTTTATCGTCAGCTTCGATCAGGGAGATAAAGACATCTTCCATACCCGGCATTATTTTTTCGATTTTATAGCCGGTTATTCCAATATTTTCAAGCTTACGGGAGATTTCCTTCAGGGCGGAAACCGCATCCATGGTGACCACATGGAGGCCGGCTCCAAAAAGAGAGACATCCCTTACTCCGGGCAGATTAATTATGCTTTGGAGAATCTCCTGGGGGCTGTCGCATTTAAGGTCAAGTATCTGGTCGTGCATGTGTTCTGTTTTAAGCTCCAGGGGACTTGCCATGGCAATCATTCTGCCTTTATATATTAGGGCAACGCGGTCACAATACTCCGCTTCTTCCATATAGTGGGTGGTAACAAACACGGTAATTCCCCGGTCTGCCATGGCGTAAATAATATCCCAGAAACGCCTTCTGCTCAGGGGATCAACTCCGCTGGTGGGCTCATCTAAAAAGAGGATAGGCGGTTCATGGAGGATGGCGCAGGCAAGGGCAAGGCGCTGTTTCCATCCGGTACTTAAAACAGCGGTAAGGGTTTTTCCATGGTCTATCAGGTCAGCCATTTCCATGGCCCAGCTCTTTCGTTTTTCCATGGCAATCCCCTTAAGTCCGTAAATGCCGCCGTAAAATTCAATATTTTCCTCAACGGTGAGGTCTTCATATAAAGAGAATTTCTGGCTCATGTACCCGATATGCTGCTTGATCTGTTCCGCTTGGGTAAATATATCATAATCTGCAACAAATCCTCTGCCGGAACTGGGAGAGAGAAGTCCGCAGAGCATACGGATGGTCGTACTTTTTCCAGCACCGTTGGGTCCCAGAAATCCGAAAATTTCACCCTTTGGCACATTAAAGCTTATATTATTAACAGCTTTGAAGGTACCGAACATCCGGTTAAGGCCATCCACGCGTACAGCATAATCCGCCGGGGAATCAGCGGCAGGGGTCATTCCAGCTGTTTCTATGGAGAAACCGGCATCAAAACTCCGTGCTGGTGAAGAGGTTTTTCCCGTTTGTAATTCAGAGAGGTCGATTTTCTGAACAGCGCCGCCGACGTGCATAAATATTGATGAAGGGGCTTTTCCCGCTTGTAATTCAGATACTGGTTTCATCTTACTAGGATTCAAAGATTGTGTCGATGGAGGGGGCTGTCCTGGTTGTGATTCAGGTATGGCATTCATATCACCGCCTTTGGATATCATGCTGACAAATACATCTTCCAGACTGGGCACAGCCTCTTTTATCTCATCAAGCCTTAAACCTGAGTGCTGAATTAATTGAAGGGCCTTTTTCCGGCTCTCTTCAATTAATTCACATAGGATATGCACCGTATCTCCGAAAACATTTACATTCAGGCCCGGCAATCCATTTTGAAGTAATCTATTTATCTTTCTTGCATCCGGGCTTCTTATGGTAAGAACCCTGTCCTTCATTAGTAATTTAATTTCATGGGGAGTTCCTGTGGATAAAAGCTTTCCTTTATCCATAAGCCCGATTCTGTCGCATCTTTCAGCTTCATCAAGATAGGCCGTTGTCACCAGAATAGAGACCCCCTGTTTGACGATTTTATACAATATCCTCCAAAAATCCCTTCTGCTGACAGGATCTACTCCATTGGTGGGTTCATCGAGAAGAAGAACAGCCGGGGTATGAATCAGGGCGCATATCAGTTGAAGTTTCTGCTTCATCCCTCCTGAGAGATCACCGGCCTTTCTTTTTTTAAAGGGCTGCATCTGGCTGAATCCAAGAAGCTCGGCAATGCGGGGTTTCCGGTCCTTTCTGGACATCCCGTAAAGATCGGCATAAAAATTAATATTTTCAGAAACGGTTAGGTCGGGATAAAGGCCGAATCTCTGGCTCATGTAGGCCAGGTGCTCTTTAACGGCAAAGGATTCAGTGCGGGTGTCACAGCCTGCAATGGATGCTGTGCCGGATCCAGGGTCCATGATGCTTGCCAGCATGCGAAGGGTAGTTGTCTTACCGGCACCGTCAGGGCCTACAATGCCGAAGATTTCACCTTTTTTCACCTTAAAGCTTACATTGTCCACAGCAGTGACGGAGCCAAATATTTTGGTCAGATTTCTGGCTTCAATGGCCGGCATATTTTTTGGTGGTGAATCTTTTTTTTCAATGGATTGCATTTTAATTTATCGATCAGACCAAATATAGAAATGGTGCAGATATGGAATCTGCCCCTACTGATAAACGGGAATAATGGCATCCCCAGGCATCCCGGGTTTAAGCTCACCATGGGGATTTGACAGATCAACCTTTATCCTGAACATGAGTTTTACCCTCTCTTCAAAGGTCTGAACAGATTTAGGAGTAAATTCCGCTTCACTGCTGATAAAGGAAAGAGAACCTTCATATTCCTTATCTGGAAAAGAATCCGTTATCACCTTGACCTTGTCTTTCAGCCTTATTCTGCCCAGATCCTTTTCATTTATAAAGGCCCTCAGCCAGGGATGCTGAAGGTCTCCCAGGATCACTACCGGGGTAGACGGGTTAAGATATTCTCCCGGCTCTGCTGATCTGGTAAGGATGACACCGTCCATGGGGGCAAGGAGTTCGGTGTATTTGAGCTGCTGTTTTGCCTGATTAAGATTTTGCAGTGCTTCATTTACCTTTGCTTCTGCCTGGTGTATTTTTTCCTTTCTGGGGCCTGCTTTAACCAGGGCATATTCAGCCTCTGCCTGGCCAAGGGCTGCTCTGGCTTTTTCAATGGATTCCGACCTTGAACCCTCTCTTCTGAGGGATAATGCCTGGCGGGCGGCATTAACCTTTGATGCCGCCTCCTTTGCCCTGTTTAAAGCCACCTCATACTGGGTCTGGTACATCTCAAAATCCCGCTCACTGACGACTTTTTTATCATAAAGATTTGAGAACCTGTCAAAATCGTCCCTTGCCTGGTTTAGTTGGGCTTTAATTGATTTCTCCGCTGCAAGGGCCGTATCGAGCTCTGCTTTTGCGCCTTCAATCTCCTGAACCCGGCTGCCCCGGGTCAATTCCAGAAGCATCTGGCCGGCCTGAACAACCCTGGCATGGGAGAGGGTTATCTCCTCGGGGCGGCTTCCCGCCTCAAGCTCTTCAAGTATGGATTTTGCCCCGGCAAGTTTTGCCTCGGCAAGGGCAACAGCTATTTTCTGATCAAAATTTTCCAGGCGGCCAAGGAGCATGCCCTTTGAAACCTTGTCTCCTTCATCCACAAGGCATTCCTCAAGCCTTCCGGTAATCTTAAAGCTCAGTTGCAGGTCGGTTACCTCAATATTTCCCGATACCATTATGGTGTCTGATCTGTTTTCTTCCTTAAAAATTAAAAACCAGGAAGCGGCAGCAGATATGATAATCAGAGCTACAATAAAAAGAGGCAGTCGTTTTTTCATTTATTTTTCTTTTTCAATAAGTCCTTTTACAAACCAGCGCTGCATGAAAAGCACCACCAGAACAGGGGGAAGCATGACAAGTACGGCGGCTCCGAGAGCCAGGTTCCATTCAGGAAGATCATCGGCCTGGGGAATAAGGTTTTGCAGCCCTATTACGGCAGTGGTCATTTTGGGGTTTGTGGTGATAAGCAGGGGCCAAAGGTACTGGTTGTATCCATACACGAACTCAATGACCACCAATGCCGCGATGTTGGTTTTTGACAGGGGAAACAGTATCTTTCTGAAAAATGTCATGGGAGAGGCTCCGTCCATCTTGGCAGCCTCGCAAAGCTCTTCCGGCACGGTGAGGAAAAACTGCCTGAACAGAAAGGTGCAGGTTGCCGAGGCCACCAGGGGCAGAATGAGCCCTGTATAACTATCGAGAAGGCTCCAGTTGAGGCGCATCTCAAACTCGTTTTGAGTAAACCATGACACCACGGAGTTCAAGCGCGAAAAATCCCACATGGATTGAAGGGGGCCAAGAACATTGGCGGCTACCTCGTATGTCGGCATGATCCGGACTTCAACGGGCAGCATCAGGGTACAGAAAACCGATGCAAAGGCAACAGTCCTGAACCTGTAGTCAAAATATACAATGGAGAAGGCCCCAAGGATGGAGATGGCTATTTTTCCTATTGTTATGCCCGATGCCATGATAAAGGAGTTCATAATCTGGGTACCCAGATCCCCCCTTGACCAGGCATCTTTCATGTTGACGATGAACTGGTCACCGGGAATCAGGGGCATGGGAACCTTAGAGACATTCTCCAAGGTCTGGGTTGCGGCAATGAGGCTGTAAATGATGGGGAATCCCACGATGAGTATGCCTGCCATCAAAAAGACATATGTAAAAAAATCTAATACAGGAGTTCGTTCAACCATAATATTTATCCTGTGTATTGTACTTTCTTTTCGACAAATTTAAACTGAATAACTGTGATGACTATAATAAGGGACATGAGCACCACGGACTGGGCAGAAGAAGAACCCATGTTCAGCCCCACAAAGCCGTCCTGATAAACCTTGTAAACCAGGATGTTGGTGGAGCCGCCCGGGCCTCCCTGGGTGACGGTGTGGATCACGCCGAAGGTTTCAAAAAAAGAATATATGATATTCATGACCGAGAGGAAGAAAAACGTGGGGGACAATAGCGGAAATGTGATTGTCCAGAAACGCCTCAGGGGGCTTGCACCGTCAATGGCGGCTGCTTCGATGAGGGATTTTGGAATGGCCTGCATACCGGCCATGAAAAATACAAAATTATAGCTTATCTGCTTCCAGGCGCTGGCCATGGTAATCATGATCATGGCATCGCTTCCCTTAAGCACCGGGTTCCAGTCGATGCCCAGCAGATTTTTAATGGCAAGGGCCACGATTCCATAGGAGGGATGCAAAAGAAACAGCCACAAAATGCCGGATATGGCAGGGGCAACGGCATAGGGCCAGATAAGGAGAGTTCTTACAACGGCAGTGGCCCTTAATGCCCTGTTTGCCATGGTGGCGATGAACAGGCCCAAAGAGATGGATACCGCAGCAACCGATGCGCTGAAGATAAAGGTGATCATGATGGATTTCAGATACAGGGGATCTGTGAACAGCTCCACATAGTTGTAAAACCACACGAACTTACTCTGCCTGCCAAAGGGATCGCTCAAGAGAAAGGACTGCATGAGGCCCTGGAAAGCAGGCCAGTAAAAAAAAGTGAGAGTGATAATCACCTGGGGCAGTATTAAAAAATAAGGCAGGTATTTTGATTTGAAAAATGATCTTTTAATCATGGAAAATTAACATGCCCCTGTCCCTTAAAGGCATGTCCATGGATTAGATTCATGCTTTTTCGGGAAGGGGCTCATGTTCCTGAATAATTATCTGGGCTTGATTTCAATTTTGGCCGTTAAGAGGCAACCAGCCTTGGTTAGCCGGTGAAGGCAACCCATCTTGGTGCATGGTGAAGGCTACCCACAGTGGGGCAGCCCTGCAATGGCCGGTATTAAAATCATCCCCGGTTATTTTGTATAGGTTTTTTCAAAGGTTCTTAATTGATCGTTGCTTCTTTTCACTGCGCTGTCTAAGGCTTCCTGGGGTAATTTTGTACCGTTCCAGACCAATTCCAGCTCCTCGTTGATAATGTTTCGGATCTGGACAAAATATCCCAGCCGCAGCCCCCTGGAAATTTCCGTCGGGATTGCCCTGTTAAGCTGGTTTATCCCCACTTCCTGAAGGGGATTTTCATTGTAGTATCCCTTGGATTTCAAATCATTGTAAGCGTTGAGTGTAATGGGAAAATATCCGGTTTCCCTGTGCCAATACTCCTGCATTTCATTGTTGGAGAGAAATTTGAGGAAAGTGGCAACGCCTTTATATTCTTCCTTGGTGTGCCCGTTGAGCACCCAGAGGGAGGCTCCGCCGATGATGCTGTTCTGGGGTTTTTCCATCCAGGATTCCACGGGAAGGGGGGCCGCATCCCAGGTAAAATCATTGACGGCTGTTTTGAGTTTTGCGATTCCGCTGATGGAATCAATGTAAACTGCGGCATTCTGGGCGATGAACTCGGCCTTGGGGCCCTGGTATTTCTGGCCGCCGTACATGAAGCGTTTGTCATCGCTCCAGTTTTTCAGGCGGTTAATATGAGCCACCACCTTGGGATTATTGATTTTAAGTTCACATCCCAGGCCCTTGTATCCGTTGGCAAGGCTGGCAAACTCCAGGTTGTGTATGGCGCTGTAGTTCTCAATCTGGGTCCAGGACTGCCATGCTGTTACCATACCGGCAGGAGCAATACCTGCATCAACGATTTTTTTGGTGATCTCCCCTAGTTCATCCCATGTGATGGGTTTTGTTTTGGACAGGGGACCCACCCCGGCCTTCTGGAACATATCCACATTGTAATACATGATAGGAGTGGAAGAGTTAAAGGGCATGGACAAAAGATTACCATCGGCATTCATGTAGTAAGACAGAACCGCTTGGAGATAGTTTGACCAGTCAATGTCAAAACCTGCATCAGCCATGAGCTTGTAAACAGGATACACGGCTCCTGAGAGCATCATGGTCTGGGTTCCCACCTCAAACACCTGGAGAATGTGGGGTTGTTTTTTTGCCCTGAATGCCGCAACACCGGCGTTCATAGTCTCGTCATAGTTGCCTTTGTTGGTGCCGGCAACAACATAATCGGACTGGGATGCGTTGAATTTTTCAATCATTGTATCAACCACCTTGCCCCTGGCGCTTCTCATGGCGTGCCACCAGTTAATTGTAACAGGTTTGGCAAACAAAGACGCCGGAAAGGCGAGGCATAGACTGATGACGGCCAACAGACACATTTTTTTCATCTTCATACTTCTCCCTTTAATTAAAATTTAAAACCATTTTTACAATAAACATTCTTAGCTTATTAATATGTTTTTTTATTTGAAGGTATAGGGGGGCAGAATCTATGTCTGCCCTGTTTTCATATCTGCCATGATCGGTCAGGGCGGATGTAGAATCCGCCCCTACATTCATTTTTTCGATTATGGCGGTGAACCGCCATGTTTGTTATATAAAAGCATTTATTAGTTAATATCAAGGGAGTCAAGATATAATTTTTTTTTGACAAAAAAGAGTTGCATAATTGTTTAATTTATTGTTTTCTGTGTTGTTGAATCTGCATGATAAAAACATGAAAGTTTTACCTGCTGCACGGAAATACAGGATGGAATAATGGCGGAACTAAAGTTAGAAAATGTTGTCAAAAGATATGGAAAAACAGAAGTCGTCCACGGTATAAACCTTGATGTAAAGGAAAGGGAATTCCTTGTTCTTGTGGGACCTTCCGGATGCGGTAAATCCACTGTGCTTAGAATGGTTGCAGGGCTTGAAAAAATATCCAAAGGAACCATCACAATCGGAGGAAAGGTGGTAAATGATCTGGCTCCCAAGGACAGGGGCCTTGCCATGGTTTTTCAAAATTATGCCCTTTATCCCCACATGAATGTGTTTAACAACATGTCCTTTGGTCTTAAACTCAGAAAAACACCCAGGGCGGAAATTCAAAAGAGGGTTGAGGATGTTGCAGACATACTGGGACTTGAAAACCTTCTTTATAGAAAGCCCCATGAACTTTCCGGAGGTCAACGTCAAAGGGTTGCCATGGGCAGAGCCATGGTGCGAAAACCCTCCATATTTCTCTTTGATGAGCCCCTTTCCAATCTGGATGCCAAACTGAGAATTCAGATGCGGGCTGAAATCAAGCTCCTTCACCAGCGGGTGGATTCTACTATTATTTATGTTACCCATGATCAGGTTGAGGCCATGACCCTTGCAGATAGAATCGTTGTGCTTCGGGACGGATATATTGAACAGGTGGGCACTCCCATGGAGTTGTTTTCACACCCTGCAAATACCTTTGTGGCCGGTTTTATCGGAACTCCTCCCATGAACCTTGTTGAGTGTAGACTGCAAAAACAGGAAAACTTATTTTTGCTCATTTTTGACGACGGCCTCAAGATACCTGTACCGCCCGGGGACGATAATAAGGATAGTAATTTAAAGGACGGGGCTGAGGTGGTAATGGGCCTTAGAACTGAAGAAATCGCTCCCGGTGACACGGCTCCAGAGGTTCCCGATACCTGGAGATTTAAAAGCCGGGTTGAAGTGGTGGAACCCCTGGGCAGTGAGACCCATATTCATGTAAATATAGACGGCGTCAAATTTATTGCCAGGAGTGAGGGAAGGCGGGTAATCACCCATGGAGACGAACTTGTTCTTGCCATGAACCTTAATCAGATGCACATCTTTGACAAAGAGACCACAGAAGTGATTTATTAAAAGAATGCTTTTAGCGGCCATCGTCACCTTCGGTGATGGCTGGGTTTTCTTACCTAATTTTTATAAAAGAGGCTGATATGCTGAATCCCTTTGGTACCAGCAGGGTGGATAATCCTTTTCAGAGCCATGTGGATGTTGAAACACTGTTCTCAGATCAGTTTTTAAGACTTACATCACTTGTGGATGAAATAAAAAACGATCCCAACCATCAATCCAAGGGAGTTGTGCTGACAGGAGATCCTGGCTCCGGCAAAACCCACCTTATAATGCGCCTTGCCCGCAAAAAGATACAAAGCAACAGAATCCTTTTTATCAGACAGCCAAATAATCCTGATTCAATAGTTTATCATATCTACTCCAGAATGCTGGAATCCCTTGTGGAAAAGGTATTTGACACCTCTTATAGTCAGATTGAATATCTCCTTGCCAGAAGTTTTTCAAAGATATTAATTCAGTTTATTAGAGCCTCGGATACCCCGAGTGCAGCCATGCAGAAAATGGAAAGACTCCTTTCCAAAGATCATTTAAACATTTACAAGCATTTTGCAGGGGCCAGTTCTGAAAAACGGCGGAAGAACTGGCGCTTCATTGAAGGCAGAACCCTTGAATGGTGGGGAACAAACCACGGACTTGGAGGCACCAGCGCATCCATTTTAAAAACATTGATTAAATACTGCTCCTACTCTGATGTAAAACGGCGGGAAATCGTTAGAAAATGGCTGTCCGGCAACGAACTCTCAACCACAGAGCAGGAGGGTACAGGACTTGATAATCCTGTTTCCGAGACCGGGTTGGAATCCTTTGCCATGGAGGCCATCAGGGTTCTTGGTAAACTCTCCATTGAGGATGAACCATTAATTATGGTGTTTGATCAGTTGGAGGGGCTTAAATATAATGAAATTTTATTTCAGAAATTTGGAGAGACCATAAAGGAGTTATTTACCCATATCCCCAATACTCTTATGATTTTCAATCTGTTTCCTGAAAGATGGACAGAGTGCTGTTCCCTGTTTGATAAAGCAATTGTGGAGCGCATGGGGCAAAACATTGTGGCTCTGAGCACCCCTTCCCGGGAGCAGATGAAAAAAATTCTTGAATTCAGGAGTGATCAGGCAGAAATTAGCCTTGAGGATCTCTTTTCCAAAGAAGATCTGAATGCAATCGTCAGCGGCACAAGCATCAGAAGCGTCCTTAACACTGCATCAGATTATTTTCGATTCAAAACAGACAACATACCTCTTCCAGAGACGGCTTTATCCTTTAAGGACAAAATTTTTCAGGATCTGGAAACTCTAAGGCAGGAGATCAACTGGCTCAAAACCCATCTCAATATTCCTGCTCCCACCTTCAGGGAGACAAGGGAAACCGAAATAATTAAAAAACTTCTGGAAAAATGCTGGGATGCTGCAAACCTTGAGTATGACGGTGAACCGGCAATCACAGATACCGATGATGTGGGAAAACTTCATTTGATGCTGACAGCCATGATTCGGAAAACAGACTTAAAAACAGGAAAATTAAAAAAAGGACAAAAAAAACTGCCTGAACATGTTCTGATAAAAGATGCAAACGGAAATACCCATGTGACAGGTTTTCTTAATGCTGCTGGAAATGCTTTTACAGCCAGGATCAAGAACTTCAATGAATTAACGGAAACACACACTGGATCTGAATTTATTCTTTTGAGGGATGCGCGTGTTCCCGAAATAAAATCTAAAATCGCCAGACAGGAGATTGAAAAACTGAATGCCTTTAAAAACGGCAGATTTTCCTTAATGGGCAGGGTAGACAGGATAGTTTTTGAAACTATTTACCGATTGATTACCGACATCCAGAACAGAGAAGTTGAGGCTGATCTTGATCAAGCGGTCCGGGTAATCAAAAAGGTATATCATGATTATTGGTTAACAGGACTTATCACTCACAAGGATTAAGGGCATTTTCCAAACGTGTCAAACCGCGTTTTTTGGTTGGTTTATAGAACTTCCTCGTGAGTCTTAAGCTTATGACCGAAGAGAACTTCTTAAGCGCGGGAATTAAGGGGTTTATTTGCCTTCATTATCTCTATAATTTCCTTTATATTTGCATCTGCCGCGTTTTTGTCCATACTGCACCCGCCGGCCCCTGCATGGCCGCCTCCGCCGTATCTTGCAAGGAGTTTTCCGATGTTGACCCGGCTTCCCTCATTAAAAATACTGCGGCCTATGCTGATGAGTACGGTGTCTTTGTCCTTGTAATCGTATCTGATTTTAATGCAGGCAATGGTCTGGGGAAAAAGACTGTAGCTTAAAAACCGATTGCCGGAAGGGACATTTTCAAAGGAGCGAAGGTCAAAAATGGATATGGCACCATCCACGACAGTATGGGCGCGCAGAACTTCCTCATAATCAAGATTGTCCTGGATGACCTTTTCACAACGAGCTTTAACTTCCTTATCTTTTAGAACATCGCCAATGGCGTGCTCTCTAAGTAAGGCCACAAGCCTGTTCCAGTATGGCGGATCCCCGGCCTCCCTGTTCTTGACTGTCATGGAAAGCAGTATATAGGGATAATTTTCAGGATGTAACACCTGATCCTCTGTCAGGTCTGCCGCATCGATTATATCTGTTTCATAAATCAGTTCATCAAATCTTTGTGTGATTTTACCCTTTTTAAGATAATATTCATAAACAATACCGGCTGCAGATGGCGCAATTTTAAAAGCACCCTTAAAATCAACAGCCATATTATTGGATACATGGTGATCAAACCAGATGGAGCATCTGCTATCATAGGGCAGGTTGGCCATGATATCACCCTCTTTGATATCTGTTTTTCCCTTTTGAATCTCACCTGGTTCAACCCAGAGTATTGGAGAATTAATTTCTTCCGCCTCATGGATAAGCACAGCACAAACGATGCCGTCAAAATCGGGTCTTGTAACTATTCTCATGATTGCTCCGTTTTTTTAAAGTTTTTCATTAAAGCTATGGGTTAAGGAAAAGCCCTTTGGTTACGATCACCCTCTTAGGATGGATGGTTGGGCATCCTTTATATTGCTTGAAAAGTAGTTTACACTTTTTTTTATGGGTGACAATCCCGAAACAAGAAAATGTTCATAGATAAAGTGTAAACCGGGAAACGAAGGATGCCAATGGTTGACAATATTCTGAACTTTTTATCTATCAAGCAGACCTCTAAATTCACGAACAAGGATAAAAAGAAAATAAATATCATACACGCAATAATGGGTCAATGGCATGATAAAATCCCAAATCCACCGCCTATTTTTTTTACACCCCTCCAAAAGGGTACTGGGCTCACACCGTTCCAAAGTGTCAAAAAAGCACAATATATTGTGGTTTTTAACGAGCTCAAAACACAATGGCTTGTATGCTGGAATAGTGCGAGCCCAGTACCATCGACTCTATGAGCGCTATAATCTCAATTCCCAGTGCCCTTGTCATAGTGCCTGATGTGGTCGGTAATGATCAGGATTCAGCATCGGAGAGTATTGATGATGCCGGTCTGGTCAGCGCCGCAACCGAATCCTACAGCAATACGATACCGGCGGGTCAAGTCATAAGCCAGGATCCTGCCCCAGGCACCGAAGTAAAAATAGGTTCCACTGTAACCATAGAGATTTCCATGGGACCGGAACAAGGGCAGGGGGGATCGGTCAGTGGAACATATCCGGACTCTCCCTTTAACGGCATGCAGATCGACTACAGCTTCAGCGGTGGTTCGGCCGCTTCAATGGAAGATGTCCATGACTTCTCCACCTCTCGTTATTATACGGGAACCCTTGGTTCAGGAAGCATGACTCTTTCCGGAAAAGGTAGTATGACTTGGGGGTACTATGCAGATCTGTCGGTTACCATCTGGGCAGGCGATAAACAGGAGACTTTTGAGACTACTATTGATAAAGATTCTGAAGAGCAGGCCTTTGAATTAACGATTCCCATTCCAGCCGATGCTTTAAACGGGGGCTTTTCTATTAACATGACCGGATACTATAGCGCCGGTACAAGGGGCTTACCGTCAGCGGTAGTTTTTCAGTTCCCGGAGAATAAATTTTTAAGTGATATATTTGTTCGCGGGGTGTATTGCCTCCGTAGTCCTGCGGGTATATTTTTTTGTCAGGGGCAGCTTTATAAAGTTGCCCCTATTTCAGAATTCCCTGATCGTCATCAAGTGGTCATGTCCCATACCCTTTTCATTTCATCTTTAAATTGTCTCAAATTAAAGTCTTCAATGCGTTTAAAGTCCTCATATGTCAATGGTTCCGGATCACCGTTAAGGATTTCGTTCAGGCGGTCTTCAACCCACTGATCAAAGCTCATCCAAGTACCGCTTACAGAGTCCCATACCACCAAGGTTCCCATATAGCGGCCGAATTTCCACCCCTCGTAAGCTGCGATTATGGAACCTCCGACCCATATTGCAACGGTGCCTCCTGTCACCACGACCCTGGCTCCGGTGCTTCCCAGAGTACGCACCAGGGCATTTTCAAGGTGTATTCCAAGGGAGCGCTGCCAAAAGGTGAAACGATCCACAGTATAAAAGGTCGGGCCTTCTGTGGCATAAAGTTCTGCCGTGTAAAGGGGGCCGCTCATGCCCGGTCTATACACATAGTCTTCACCCTCTTCCCAGGGAATTCTGGTGGATGGTTTCGAAAGATCAATATCAGCCCATTCTGCCGTAGGATCGAATTCTATGGGTTTAAGCTCCACCGGCAGGTTTCCGGCATGAACATCATAAAACGGATAATGGGGCTTTGCAAAGGAGGGGTTGGTTGAAGGCGGCGCCCAGACCTCTTCCAATGGGTTTAACGGTGAAGGCTTTAACCATCTATTTTTCAAGGGACTGGAGTAAAACTCAACTTCTCCGCCCTCCATGATAACGGCCTCATCCTTTGCGCTGACGTAGTCAACCAGCCTTACAAGCTCTCCGCCCCAGGTAAGGCCGCCGGGATCAGTCCGATTGACAGGGTCACCCTCCACATAATCATATAGATTAAGGCCGGCTGCCAGACCAAGGGGGTCTTCGTTCATAAAACAACCGGTTTCAGGATCATAGTAGCGCCGGTGCATATGATACAGGCCGTTTTCATCATGGCTTACCCCGTAGGTACCTATAAACTGATAGGGATTTTCAAGGGAGCTTGATGCGCCCATAACCTTTCCATAGGGTCCGTAGGTGTAAGAGTTAAGGAGGTTCTGGGAATCATCGGTTATGGCACCAACACTGCCCCGGGTATCGGCGTGGTAAATCCATCTGTTTCCATCTTCATCAAGGCTGTATACCATGGCTCCGGCATGGACAAAATAACGTGTAACAGAGCCTGTTTCATCATAGGTGCAATAGGTCATCTTTCCCTGACGCAGGTAGTTGACCTCCTCACCGTCATAGATTTTCCGGATACGGTTATGGGCTCCATCGTAAGCATAGGTAGTGGTGTGGGTATCCTCATCCACCGCAATTAAGCGGTTCAGGAGATCATAACCATAATAGGTGGTAGTGTCATTGAACCTTGTTATCCGGTTGCCGTTATGATCAAAGCCGTAACTCAGGGTAATGCCGTCCTGGGTTCCGTCTATAATCTGATTGGCTGCATCATAGGTGTATTCCATTGAGGCAGGGGCTGAAGTTATGTCAGGTTCACCCGTGGTATCAGTAGACACGATCCGGCCGGCTTTATCTCTGATGAAATCATAGCTTAAGATAATGTCTCCCTGGGATTTTTTATGTGTAAGGTTTATGAGTTGTCCCATGGCATCATAGGCGTATTCGGTATAGGTTCCGTTGGGGAGCTCAATCTTGGTTATTTTGCCAGCAGTATCATAATTGTAACGGGTTATGCCCTGGTTCCAGTCCGTCATTGTGGTCAATTGGCCAAGGTTGTTGTAGGCATAGGAGATGGTTTTTTCTCCAGGATAGGTAAGGGTTTTAAGTCTTCCGGCATCGGTGTAGCTGTAATACAGGGTTTTGTCGTTGGTGTCGGTGAAGCTTAATTGCCGGCCCAGGTTGTCGTAGGTCATTTTTGTGGTGCCGGAGGAATCCGTCATATGGGTCAGATGACCAAGATCATCATATGTAAATGTAATATCCTCTCCATCGGGTATGGCTATACTCACAAGCCGGTCAGCTTTATCATAGTCATAGGTGATTTTGTCACCACCGGGGAATGTCCGGCTTATGATATTTCCCATGGCATCATAACTCATGGTTTTTTCTCTGCCTTTGGGATCCTTGATGCTGGTGAGCCGATCCTGCTGGTCATAGGAGAATCGCCAGGTGTTCCCGTTGGAGTCCGTGAGCTCGGTACGGTTGCCGTTGGCATCGTATTTAAAGATGTTTGTGGAGCTGCCCGGATATGTGATTTTTGTTATACGCCCCAGTGCATCATAGTCAAAATAGGTGGTGCGTCCCATTTTGTCGGTCTGACTCAGGATATGATCCAGGGCATCATAGGTGATGGAAGTTTGTGCACCAAGGGGATCTGTTTCCTTTATGAGACGGTCTTTTTCATCGTAGTCATTTTGCCAGGTTTGTCCAAGTACGCTGGTTCTTGAAGTTATGTTTCCGTTTTTATCATAGTCGTAACTAAGGGCTTTGCCGCTGGCGTTTACAAGGCGAATCAAACGGTTTCGGCTGTCATATTCACGGGTGGTTATTACTCCGTCAGGATCGGTAATTGTCTTTATGTTGCCGTCGGCATCATAGGTATATCTTGTCTTTCCTCCGGCAGCATTGGTGAGGGTTGTTAGCTGCCCCCGGCTGTTGTATTCATAGCGGGAAACAGCATTGATTCCTCCTGGATCAGTGGTGGCTGTGAGGATATTGTCATTTTCATCAAAGGTGTATTCGGTTATAAGGCCGGTTCGATCGATCTTTTTTATCATGTTGCCGTTGGCATCATGGATCATTTCCCTATATGAAGGCTTGGTGGATGGGTAGGTAATTTTGTTTACACGGCCGGCTTCGTCATACTCAAATTCTGTGATGCCGTCCATGGGGTCTGTAATACTCTGTAACAGTCCCTCTACATTGTAGGCAAATTTGCTTGTGTTTCCCCTGGGGTAGCTGCGGGTCAGGGGATGGCCGTCGTTGTTATAGGTTAAGCTGAACACTCCGCTCAGGGGATCGGTGAGGCTTATCAGATTGCCGTTTTCATCATAGCTCATGCTGGTCTGATTACCGAGATAGTCTGTGACTGTGTCTGCCCTGTTATGGGTGTTGTATACGGCAGAACTGGAATCTCCTGCCCGGTTGGTATAGCCGGCAAGGTTACCATCGGCATCATAGGAAAACGAGATGGACTGTCCTAGTTTGTCCTGGGCGGAGAGCCTTTTTCCGTTATCGTCAAAGGTGAAAGCAGCCTGTCCGCCTGCACCGTCCTGGACAGCGGTCTGGTTATAGTCGGCATCATAGGCATGAAACACTGTATTGCCGCTGGGAGGGGTAATTGAGCAGAATCCGGCTGAACTGTCATAGGCATAGGTCGTTATCCCGCCGTCCACATTGCTTTGAGTATGCACCCTTCCTTGGTCATCGTAGGTGAGGGTTAAAACCTTTATACCCCTTCTGTCTGTCAGGGTATCAAGGAGGTGGGTCGTGTCCTGGTAGGTAAAATCCCAGAAATTTCCCCGTGGATCCGTGATTTTTGTAAGATCTCCGTTATCATCAATATTAAAGGAAAATTCAATGGATTCCGGGGCACTTATTGATGCCAGATATCCGCTGTCATAGCTGAAGCTGATCGTTCTTGATGCCTGGTCAGTGACCGTGGTCAGATTTGAGCCTGAATAGGCAAGGCTGATGGTGTTATCGTTTTTATCCACAACCTGGGTTAAAAGACCCGATGAATTGAAGATATATTCAAGGCCGTTGGGCAGGACGGCTTTAAATCCGGTGCCCTCATCATTGAGACTGACCTCTGTATTACAGGAAACAGGGGTATAAAAACCGCCCCCTTCATCTGTGAAAAAGTCTTTATGCCCGTCCCCCCATTGAATACTGATCTGTTCGTTTTCCGTATCTTTCAAAAGGACTATGTTATAGGAATGGGTCCAGCCAAAACCAAGGGGGCTGTCTGTTTCCGGAGCCATGGAATTGTAGGTGACGCTCAATGTAAAAGGCATGGTCTTTCCTGGAAGGCTGAAAAGCCGCCGGTGAAAGACATAATTGCCGATGCCCGTATGCACGGGGTCCGGGCCGTATTGAACATTTTTGAGTATGCCAAGCTGGGTCTCAATCCGTACCCTGTCCGGCGGAGCGGCTGCATCAATCACCTCTGTTGTAACCGTGTTGGAGGGCACCGGGTCTATAATTATACTGCTTGCGGCAAGTCCCGTGTTTTCAATAATGGTTCCTGATGCTGTCCCATCATTGATTGCAACCGTCATGGACCGGATTTCAGTCAGGCACGGTGCCAGCTCTCCTATGTTCCAGACCAGAAGGTTTCCGGATCGAATGTAGTTATCCGAGGCACTCATCAGCGTGGTGTTATCCGGCACAAAAATTCCCATCAGTACACCGCTCTGACCCAGGAGATTGGAAACACTGAGTTCATATTTAAGAAGATCCCCGGCTGGAGCACTGCCTTGATCCACACTTAAAATTACTGCCAGGTCATCAGGGCTTATTATCTTTGTTTCCGAGGTTCCAGGAACTCCATTTTCTCCGTCCTGGCTTCCTCCGTCAATACCGCCTTCACCGGCGGTTCCACCGGTACCTTCGTCGTACATGGTCCAGATGTCGGAGCTTCCGGCTTGGAGGCTGATTTCCCCGCCGTTCCCTCCGCTGCCCCCGTTACCGGCCAGGTTGTCACCACAATAATATAAGTCTTCTCCTTCTCCTCCTTCTCCTCCGTATGCTTCTATGCGGCCGTCAAGAACTCCGGCAGCAACAAAGGATTTCCCTCCGTTACCGCCATTTCCTCCAGATACCCCGTTTTGTAAGTGGCCTTTTCGCAACGAGCTTATCCTTACATCTCCTCCGTCACCTCCAAATATATCAGCATAAAGATCCACGTCACCGCAGGATGCTAAAATCTTGACAAGGCCGCCGTTCCCTCCGCTGCCTCCGGGTTCTCCAGCAGATCCTACCCCTCTTCTATCATAATAAGCTGTGCCGGATATACCGTTTCCTCCATTACCACCGGAGCTGTGAATTTTCGACCACAGTGAATAGGTCCAGGATGGCTGCTGTGGTTTCCAGACAATCGTTGCTGTACCGCCATTTCCACCATCTCCACTCTCACCGGATTGTCCTGGAGCAAAAACGGTGCTTCCGCTCCTTGAGCTTTTATGACATGTGACTGCATCACTGCTCCAGCCTCCGGTACCGGGAGCTGCGGCATTGCCTCCTGACCCGCCGTTCACATCTGCATCCATAATTCCTGATACATTGCCGTGAAATACAATATAAAGGCTTCCTCCGTTCCCCCCATTTCCGCTATTACCCCCGTTCCCTCCCTGGCTTCCGGGGCAAGCTGCGCAATCATAACAGCATTCGCATCCCGGATCACCGCAGACACAGGGGTATGACTCAGCCGAAGGATCCGGGTAGTAGTCGCCGCAGTAGGAAGTGTTATTAGTTATTACATAGCACTTTTCTCCATCAGCTCCTGAACCGCCGTTTCCACCGTCCTTTCCACTCAGGTCAATCTTGGATTCAACACGGGATTCCGTGCCGAAGGTGGCATCTCCATATATTGTGAGGTAAAGGTTATATCCATCTTCACCATTGGTTCCGCTTGTACCGCTTGACCCGTAATCAGCGCCATCGGTTCCATTCAGGCCTTCCTGGTTGTCGCTGCGAATTTCTCCTGTAAGCTTGAAACGGCCGTTAACTGTAATGTTTGTGTCAGCGTCTAAAACCAGGGTGCCTGCTATGTCTACATTATCGTAAGCTATTCCACCGCTGATATGAGTCGTTTCTCCCTGGGAAATTATTAAATCCGCAGCTTCACATGGAAAACTACCTAAAAAAGTCAAGACCACAAAAAAAGGTGTCAATGAAGCAAAAATTCGCCGCAATGTTGATTCTGATAAATAGTTGCAAAAAATCATTTTATACTCCTTTTTCTGATTGGGATAGCATCTTCTATTCATTGATATTTATTATAACGGCATCATAATAAAGTTGATCTATATCCAAGATTCCATTCATGTTGGTATCAATGGCAAAGTAAAAGGCGTAGGTGCCGGCAGACAGGTTGGAAAGTGGTATAAAAGGGGTAATATCAAAATCGCCCAGGGGCCCCTGGAAGGTCGCTTCAAGGCCGTCTGTAAAGGTTCCCGCTGCTATGTCCATATGTTGAATGGTACCTGCAGGGGAAAAGGACACAATCCACCAGTCGGCATTGACTCCGGTAAGGCTTCCACTACTCAGTCCGATGCTCAGCCACAAGGTTTCCGCGGAAGAGGCGCTCACGGGTCCATCGGAATCATTAACCTTAATGTCTACCTGTGCTGATAAAAATGTTCTGGTTTCTCGTTTCAGAAGATTTCCAGCAGGATCATAGGTGTAGTTTATGATAATGCTGCCATAATCTGCCGACTCAACTCTTCCGGTCTGGTCATATGTGTAGGTTACGCCGGCACAAACGTTGGGAAGATCCGACATGAAACAAAAAATCATAATAGCCATACATTTTAGTATCAGTTTTTTCATAAAAATTTCCTCCATAAAGATTTTGTCTTTTGGGCTTCCTGATTTTTATCAGGTGATCATGTCCCAATCCCTCTGCATCTTATCTTTAAACTGTAAAGACATAGATAGTATAGACAGCGGGAGCGAAAAAAGTGTGGACGATCTGGAGCTTAGATGCTTCATTCCGGGGGGAGAGCCGCTGATAAATGTGATTTTTTTCATTTGTTCAACCAATAGGAAAATTTATTATAAGCACCATAATTAAAGAGGCAGACAGTGTCAAGTTTAATTCCATACCATGAAATAAATTTGAAATTTGTTTTGGAATATAACTGCTTACTTGCATTTTCATCCTTTTCATGGGAAATATGTCATTATAATTATATACTTATAATTGCGGCGGCTCGATCCGATTATGGCACCCGCGTTATGGCGCTGATGGATCCGATAGATTATAGCGGCCGGTGAGCTTAAGCGTTCTGCCTAAAATAATGTTTGCATGTACTATATATTGTGTGCTATTATGTACAAAAAAAGAACACAAAAAAGGTGCACTATGCAAAAATTTAAAATCGATCAAGACATCAGATCAATGTCGGAAGTCAGGAATGGCATGGCTAAGTTTATAAAACAAGTTCATGCGACAAAGAGGCCTGTGATAATTACTCAACATGGTAAAGGAGTTGCGGTTCTATTAGATGCCTATGAATATGAAGCGATGCAAGAAAAAATTGAGCTTTTATCTGATATTCAGGTTTCTATTAAACAGTTGGATAATGAAGCGGGTTTAAGCCATAAAGAGGCTAAAAATAAGGTTCTAAAGCGGATACTAAAATGAGAATAATCTGGTCTCCTCTTGCTGTCGATAGAGCATCTGATATTGCCGATTACATTGCCAGAGACAAGTCATCGGCAGCTACAAAATGGGTCGATACTGTATTCTCAAAAGTAGAACAATTATCATCTTCTCCTGAAATAGGTAGGATAAATGATAACTGTTTCAGAGAATTGATTTACGGTAATTATCGCATTATTTATCGAATAGATGACAAGCAGATATCCATCCTTACTATTCGTCATGGCAAACAAGTATTACCAATAGACGAAATTAAGGCAGAAGGCTCCGAGGGCTAAAGAAGGCTAAAACGGGGTCGGGCCACGCTAATACAGATATATTGCCAAACGTCAACGTCTTGAAGAACAATCACTTCTACCCGGCATGGATGGAGAACTTTCCTTTCCGACAGTGGAAATGAATGAAAGCCGGTATTCGGTGTAGTGACCAACATCAAATACATGGAGATGAACGGGGAGGATTGCAATGCTTTCAGGTGCCTGGGCACTATCCGGATAACTATATGGGAAATGTATGCACTAACTGCCATGGGCAGACCATGGTTTTGACCTGGCTTTGCCCACAACCAAACATGAAAGTCATTTGATGTTTGCATAGACTTTCATATAAACCGGCATGGCCGGAGCATAGTTATTGCTGCCGGCCACAACGAAGATTGAAAGTCTTTTGAAAAACAACCTGTTACGGAGACTTTCATATAAAGGAACGAGGATTTTATATAATAACCTTTAATTTTTATGGTAAAAAATGAATAATTATACAATTAAAGAATCCCTTCGTCTTTCTTTTATGAATTCCAATCGTGTTACTGTACTTACCGGAGCCGGTGTTTCGGCTGAGAGCGGCATTCCCACATTTCGAGGTTCTGAGGGTTATTGGACTGTAGGATCAAAAAATTACCAGCCCCAGGAAATAGCTACCTGTGCCATGTTGAAAAAAATGCGGGATGAAGTATGGAAATGGTATTTATATCGTCTCGGTGTCTGCCGGTCAGCCAAGCCCAACCCTGGTCATCTGGCCATTGTAGAAATGGAGCAGATATTGGGCGACAGATTTACATTGATTACTCAAAATGTTGATGGATTACACATAAGGGCAGGGAACAGTCAGAACAGAACATTTCAGATACATGGAAATATTGGGTATATGCGGTGTGATAAATCATGTTCCATGAAGCTTTATCCGATTTCAGATGAAATGCCCCCTGTCTCAAGGGGTGAAAATTTATCCGACAGAGAGTGGCAGCTTTTGAAATGCCCCGGGTGCGGAGGCCCGACTCGACCTCATGTGCTGCTGTGGGATGAATGTTATAATGAAGAGTACTACTGCTTTCACAGTGCCCTCAAGGTTGCGAAAGAAACGGATTTATTGTTTGTTGTAGGTACCACAGGAGCAACAAATTTGCCAAATCAGATCGTTACCCAGGTGGTTTCGCAGGGGGGGACAGTGATTGATATTAATATTGAGAAAACCAGGTTTTCTGAAATGGCTCTCTCAAGCAATCAAGGTTTTTTCTGGCAAAGTCCCAGTGGCGAGGCTTTGCCTCAAGTGGTGGAGATATTAAAATCAAGTTTGGATTTATCTATTAATCGCTTCCCCAATGGCAGCCCCAACAACTCGTCCATATTGTAGCTCAATGCAATGGAATGGGGATTAACCCTGCTGACTCGGCTAATTCCAGTTGCCGATGGTCGTTTGAAAAAAATCCTTTGGATTTCAAACTTGAGGCTGCCGCCACATGAAGAATGTCTAAGGATCGTGATCCTGTGATATGGGTAAACCGGCGGGAAAAATCCATAGCCAGGCGAAATATATCAGGCATTTCAATGATCGGGCGATGGAAAATTCCTTCTTCCTCGTGGCGACTGATAATTGAGACAGCTCTGCTCAACTGAGCAGAAGTCAGTTCTCCACGAAATCTTTTCAGTTCAAGGGCATTTGTTATTTCAAGCTCATGCAAAAGTGTAAGGGGAATAGAACAGTCAAACTCATTTGCTTTATGGACAACAAGACGGGAATCTTCTTCCATAAAATAAAGCTTGATGATCACACTGGTATCCCAGTATATCATTAGAACCTCTCTTCCCTGTCATCATGGATCACCTGGCTCATTGATTTGCCCTGAATTTCAATGGCGTCTTTCATGAAATCAGGCCATTTGATTTTTTTTCGAGGGCCTGCCGCTGTGAACTTGCCGACAATTTTACCATGCTTGGTCACCAGAACCTCCTCACCTGCCTCGATGTTTAAAAGCACTTGAGAAAAATTTTTTTGGATTTCCCCTACGGTTGCCGTTTTCATTGTGTGCTCCTTTTTTCTATTTACGCATATATTATACGTAAACCATCATCTATGTCAATCGACTTCTTTACATCCAACCGCTTTGGCATACTTGCGAAGTGTATTCTTGACCTCATTCATGCGTGAAAAGGCAATTTTGAGCTCTTTTTGAAGAAATTTTGTTTATTTTTTTGATAAAAGAGTGCAGCATGACAATTTTCTTCTCCACAAGGTACAGAAAAATACTCTTCCGATCCCTTCTTTCGATTTCAATCTAAGCTAAAGAAGGCCCCTTTTCAATGATTTTGTGTGAGGTATCCCAAGATTCGGGCCGTGAATAATCATTCTTTCAGTAGAAATTATGATTTCAGATGGGTTAAAGGGGAGAGCTGGGTTCTCTCCCCTTGCTGCTAATTAAGCGTTAGGACAATCTCCTGATGCAGGTCCATTTCCAGTACCGTCTCCAGGTCCGTTTCCTCCGTTACCTGTTCCATCACCAGGCCCATGTCCGCCGTTACCGTTTCCACCTCTACCATTTCCACCTCTGGCAAGGAAAATGAAATGGGAATCCATCACGGATTTTGTAATACTGCAATCGCCAGGCCCATTTCCAGTACCGTCTCCAGGTCCGTTTCCCCCATTACCTGTTCCATCACCAGGCCCATGTCCGGCAAATGCAGTGGTTGTAATCATGAGAAGAGCTGCGCCGATAAGACTTGCTTTACTAAATACGGATTTAAAGTTCATAATTGTGTTCCTTTTTTAAATGTGATTAATATTTCAACAGTCGACTTGCCATCACATATAATCAGGAAACGTGCCAAAAAATATTTTTTCTTTACAAATATTTATTTTCTGTTTTATTCAAGATGGTTATGGTTCTATTTTTTGTTTTAATCATTGATGGAAACCAGTCAGTCATTTATGGTTTACTTCGACATTTTTATAAATTTGTCGACAATATTGTCGATGATTCATTAATACGGCCATTTCCAAAATAATCGGGAATACTTTACAAGCCTGATGAAGCACTTTAAACATCTATATAAACGGATTCAGCGCATGGAAGATATCCTTACAGCCAGATAGTTTCAATAGGATCGAAAAATTCATTCCAATTCAAATGATTGAGAGCAACACATGACCGGCAGCAAAGTTAATGATTTATGGGTTAATCAAACTCTTCATCGTTTTCGGTATCACCGTTTTCTTCCTTAATTTTTTCACGGTAAAATTTTATTATATCGTTTTTTCCCTTTTGTGAATGTTTTGAACCCATATTGATTATGGCATCGGAGAGCATTTTAGATGAATTTTCCACAATTTCGTTTTCTTTTTCCCGGCTCAATTCGGACAGTTCCATCTTGTTTTCGTTTATGTATTGTTTGACTTCCCGGTCAACTATTTTTTTGATTAAATCTTTTCTGCACTGAATAACTTCCTTTTCTACTGATTCCTGAATTTTTTCATCATCAGAGTTCCATATCTCAAGAAAAATATATCTCAAAGCTATCCACTCCCTGGGATTCATTTCTCCCGGTATCAACAGCTTTTTCAAATCTTTTTTGTCCGGGAACAGATTAGGCCTGCTGTCTTTATCCTGTACGGAGCCTGAAAACATTTTAAACAGTCTATATGGTTTGTCTTTATTCTTCCGGAAACATTGGTTGATTGAAGAAATGTATTCTTCAAATCTTGAAAGAAGGTTTTGATCATTCAATTCAATGTTGTACTTATCCAATATTGTAAAATATGCCATAAATAGCGCTGTTTGAAATGCGCTGGAAAAAAATATGTCTCTATATATGCTGTTCGCATACTGGTTGAATTGTGTGTTTTCAATCCACTGGCCGAATAAGGCCTTGTTGCGCTCCAGATTGTAACTCTCTATTTTTTGTTTGATATAGTCGTCAGTTTCATTAAAGTGAGTTAAAGCACTTTTAATTTCTTGCGGACATTTATCATTATCTTTTACTTGCGTTGACAAATACTCTTTATGTGAATCAAATACACTGGCAAGGCTCTGGCCTTCAAATAAAATGGCATGAACTGGCGGATTAGGTTCTTCCTTTGCTTTCAGTTCCTCAAATTTTTCAAGGTGAATCTTGAAAGGTTCAAACGAAGCATAACCCTTTTCAAGAAGGGGATATATTCTTTTTTTGAAACGGTCTTGTAAAGTTTCGCAATCCTGTTTCTCAAAATTTTTTCGTTGTATATTTTGAAGGCTTTCCGATGTCAATTCTTCTGTAGCAGAGAGCCTTGAAATCAATTTACTGACTAATTTAATATTTTTCAGATTCGAGCCTTTACCTCTAAGTCCATTCAGTCCCTTATCGTAGAGCAGCAGATTTTCCAGAAGGTTGTAAAGGGGCATGACTCCGGTTATTGCTACCCTTGATAAAAGTTTTTGTTTATCTTCCGCAGAATCAAGTTCAACAGCCCAGAGGCGAAGAGGATGAGATTTGTGGGACAAGTTTTTGATTTCTGAAAGCATGGTTCTAAGCATTACGGCAATCAAATCGTAGTCATCAAGAAGGACGTTGCGGGCTTCACTGACCTTCCGGGCGTTCTTGTTCAGTGCAAGAAATATGGAACGGCAGGCTTCCGGTATGGTATAGTCGATATTGTTATCATCATTTATATCCGGAAATACGCAATAAATTGCAGGAAGGCGGATTTGATCCAGGTCAAATGCCTTGATAATATCCTTTGTCCAGTGACGGTAAAATTTTTCGTATTTTTGAGCCTTACTGTCCCATTTATTAAGATTTCTGAATAATGCGATTAAGGCCATTGCCCGGTGCTGCCCGTCAACGATTACAAGCTCCGTATTGGATGTATTGATTTTCAGTTGCGCGTAGTCATGGCGGTTGACTTCCCCATCTACCACCATCTGTTTAAATTCAAAAAATTCTTTGGATATCTCTCCTGATCGAATTATCTGCCATTGGATTCCATCCTTGTCTTCCCTGGCATCGGTCATCTTTTTAAGTATGCCGGGGAACTTGTCCATGGGTTTGCCTTCTTTTCTCGGAACAAGAACTACAACGATGGGGGGAAAAAGCTTGACGAGTCCGGAGCTGCTGCTGTCCAGGATATAGGGGATTAAATCTCTGGAAACCCTTACGTCATCCAGTTCTCTTTGCATAACCTGCTCAAAATCAAGCTCTTTTATATCAAATGCTTCCCGGAAAGGCTTCAGCTTTTCCATGATCTTGTAATCTGTATCACCTTCAGAGCTTAAACCGATGCTTGAGAGAATATACTTTACAGGAATTGATTTCTTGTTTTTTTTCGGAATATAGAAATCCCCTACAGACCCTCTTATGGTCAACTTCAGAGCGCTTTTTTTTGATCGTTTGACTATCATGGTTGTAAAAAAAACTTACTGTTGAGTATATTATCGAAACTGTGATAGTTAATTGAAAAATTTTTAATGATATTTATAAATCATTTAATCGGTATCGTGCAACAAAAATATTAAAAAAACGATAATTGAATTTTGCTTGCCAGTATCCCTGTGAATGATAAGTATAGCGGTAAAAAACATCATGAAAGACAGCCTTACAGATGTTGAAAAACAATTTCAAAAACTGACGGTATGGAAAAGAGCCGGTGAACGGGCACCTCATAAACCCTTGCTGGTACTCTATGCAATGGGGCGGCTATTGAGGGATGAGCCTCGTTTGATTTCTTATGAGGAAATAGACGAAAAACTTGGTAATCTATTGAGAACTTTTGGCCCTACCCGTTCTCACTATCATCCGGAGTATCCTTTTTGGCGTTTGCAGAAAGATTTCATATGGGAAATTGATGGCAAGGAAAAGCTGACTCTTACAAAATCAGGAGATGTAAGAAAAAAAGATTTGATATCCCTTGATGTGAAAGGAGGATTTTCTGAAACTATTTTTCAGCAGTTGATGCAAAAGCCTGATTTGGCTAAAAAAATTGTGCAATATCTCCTGGATTCAAACTTTCCAGATACTATTCACGAAGATATTTTGCAGGCCGTGGGTATTGATATTTCTGTTTCAGGTGAAAGAAAAAAGAGAAGTCCTGATTTTCGTGACAAAATTTTGAGAGCTTATGATTATAAATGTGCAGTATGCGGTTTTGATGTGCGTATGGAGTATTACCCTGTTGCACTGGAAGCAGCTCATATAAAATGGCATAATGCTGGAGGTCCTGATATTGAGGTCAACGGAATGGCTTTATGTGCCTTACACCATAAATTGTTTGATAGAGGTGCTTTTACATTTACAGATGATATGACTATTATGGTTTCCGACAGAGCCAACGGTAATCAGGGATTCCAGGAATGGCTGATGAAATTTCATGGAGGAAGATTGCGTTTTCCCCAAAGGGCGGAATATCTGCCCCGCCAAACTTTTAGAAAATGGCACGTCAAAGAAGTTTTTCAGGGCGAATTCAGAGCATGATAAGAATAATATCAGATTGTTTCTAAAAATTCATCCCTCATGGCAAAAACCAGTTTATTGCGTTTTGCCACAGCTTGTGCAGATGGTTTTTCCCCGTTAATTAATTCATTTTTAACGAATAGGGGCATTCTAAATCATAGTATTTCCTGTCCAGTACGTTTAATTTCATCAATCAATATTCCTCCATCTGCATAGTCCCTTGGGGTAAAAGGTATAGGGTCAATCCTACTATCTATACCACGTCTCATGGGAACAATACGTCTTCTATCCAGATATCTGTCACCTTTAAAAACAGGTGAGATTACAGCAATATCAATATCACTATCCTCTTTTGCTACTCCCTTTGTATAAGAACCAAACAGCAATACTTTTTCTACAGGAATGTTGTTTTCTTTCAAGCGGGCTATATATTGTTTGATCAAATTGATGACTGAAGCGTTTGAAGAAGCCATTTTTTTAACCTTTCAATTTGTTGAAGTTTTTGTTCAGTAAAATCCTTTGTACATTTTTTGTAAAACGAAAAGTTTTGATCTGGATACCTTGCTTCAAGGTTAAAATCAGACACTTCCTCAAGCAGTTCAAGATTTTTTTCACTCAACTCCAGGTCTGCCTTTTCTGAAAGATAAACAAGATTATGTGAGAATGGCGGAGTTTTGTCATTTCTATCTGTAAAAATGGCGTTTAATATTTTTTCAACAGTTAAATGCCAAAAAAACAACGCATAAGCATAATCTTTTTTTTCAAACAAATGCTTTGCTACATTATAGTCTTGATCCGCACTTTTGAGCCAATATTTTATTTTATCTTCTTTTGACATCCAAATTCATCTTCTGAAGCTTATTTTTAAAAGAGTTTTAAAGGGTGTTGAAATTGACCTTAAAAAAAATACAATAAAATTAATGTAATCAAGCATTTATAGCTTGAAAAGACCTCTGATTTGGTTTGTATTTATACTTTCAAAACATTTTTATATAAAAAACCAAAAAGAGAGGCCTCATGCATAGAAAAAATATCAGACGCTCAATTAGAAAGCAATTGAAAACTAACTTTCCTGGTTGGAAAAAAATGAACAAGAAGCAGAAGAAGGCACTGGTTAGAGAAATAATGAAAACTGAAATTGACAACTATGATTTCTCCCAACCGGTGGAATCCCCTATTGAAGAACTTCTTGGAATTGAAGATCAAATACCTTCTAAGGGTATCCTAACTTTAAAGGGTATGGCTGATTACATTAATAATTTTTACAGCGGTAACCTTTTCCCTTTGAAATCGAAGATGCAAACTCCTAAAGAGATAACGGATAAGGAGTTGATATTCATTGATGAACTCCTGGATAACGAAATCATTGACAGTCTTCTTGCCACTGAGGGCTACAGCCCTGACCAAAGGGATACCCGCCTTTATCAATTGTTCAGGATGGAACTTCTCAAGGTGATAAAATACCCTGAAATCAGCTACCGAAAATATTGCATTGAAGAGTATTTTGGCAGAGAAAGAAAACAGAACAGACGATTTGCTGGATTGCCGTTAAATACTAAAAAAATACCGGATCACACAGAACTTTGTCATTTCAGACAAGGTTTGCCATTTCCGAAACTCGTTAATATTCTTCTATATATTCTCCATCATCTTTATGAATCCAATTGTCTGGATGATTGGATAGTGCATGGGATAGATTCGACAGAACTTCCGATGGAGTTCAACTATCCCTTGTGTACAATTGAAGTCAAAGGCAAGAAAATACGTATATATTCCGATATTGACTGCAACTGTGGAAAACGCCGAAATAAAAGGGATAAATCTCCATATGTGATTGGCTATCGTATGCATACTTTAACAGCAATCAATCCATCAACAGGACATAGTTTTCCCCTTGTATCTCTCATTGGGGCTGCAAATCATCATGATAGTCTATTTTTAAAGCCTCTGATTCAACTGGCTCAGGCCATGGGTATTGATGTCAAGCTCATTACAGCAGATCAGGCATATCACGACACAGACGGGTCACTATTTAATGAGACAGGTACATATGTCATTGCCCAGCCATTGGAAAATACTGCTCTCCCGGATAATGTCGTTAATTTTCCAGTCAGGGTCACCTGTAATGATTACTGTGAACATCCAATGAATTATATTTGTTGTACACCAGAAGGGCATGAGTATGGTTGTAGTACACAGCCCGGCGAATGCCCCCATGATTCAGCTTGTTTAAAACGCAGAATAATACCTTTTGACAGAGGTTATTTCCAACCGATGCCTGTCTTAACTAAGCAGGCTGAAAAGATAATAGCAATACGCAAGAATTGTGAACGTCCTTTTAATTTAATGAAAAAAAGAGAAGGTCTGGAACAAACAAGGGTAAGAAGCCAACATGGCGTCGTTGCACGTTCCATTTTTACTACGATTGCTACCTTGTTAATCGAAATGGCCGGCACAAGACGCAAAAATAAAAAAAAGGATGATAAGCAACTAAATATATTTGATAAAGCGTCTTAAGATACATTTAGAAAACTTAATGGTATTTTTGTTGAATTGACGATATAGCTGCCTCTTTGTTTTGCCAGTACAAACAACAAACCACTCAAAAATGAGTTTAAAACGGTTATAACTTAAAACTTGGTAACAACAAGGAGTTTTTGCCTTATCAATTTACGAAAAAAGGGTTTTAAACAACAAAGGATACATGCGCTTATTACAATTCACCATGGGTTTCAACACCCTTTTATTGTTTTAATTGGTACGATCTTTAACATGGTTTGTTAGTAGAGCTGAGTTTTAATTATATCATTGAATGAAAAAAAACATTAGAATGTATTGTATTGCTGTTAGAGCTTGCTGAAAAATGTCATATACAATGATGAGGAGGAAAAATCATGAGAAACAGGTTGGGTTTTGTTTTATACTTTTTAACTATATTGATATTCATTCCTGTAACTGTATGGAGTGACTGCATGACTGAAAAGACGGTGCTTCAATATGAGTACCTTGGATCATGCGGTTATACCCGGAGCAGTTTGTTTACCCTGTCGGAGGATGTTTATGTTACCCGTATCAGAATCTGGTATGATTCCGGTGTCGGCGGTGAAAAATTAACGGCGGTTTTGTCAGGGCCTGAAGGATACTACAGCGAATCCGGCATTATAATTAGAGGTAGTTGTTATGGAGGCTGGTGCGAAGCAATCTGGCACATCAATCACTTGCTCAAGGCTGGAAATTATACCTTTATGGCTGACAGCGAATCAGTTTGCGCAAATCCATCGGGTCAAACAACTCTTATTCTTTACGGTTGTTCTCCGGAAGATGTCAGCGGAACGATTACTGATTTTTTATCCCTTGGGGCTGAGGTTGTCGATTTTCAGTTTTATGAATCAGACGCAGGTGGGATGCCCTTTGAAGCAAGGGAATTTGATACCTCTTTCTTAAAGTCTTCTACAAGATTCATCAATTACCAGATGTCCCTTTTACATCCGGATATGGTTCAGGATGCTGATTTAACAATTCTATCTAAATTATATAAGTCCGACGGGAGTTTGTACACGGAAGCCTCAAATGATATCAGCATACCAAAGAAGGAGGAAACATCCCTTTTAACTCACGGATGGGGATGGGATGAGCCGGGCAAATGGCCGGCGGATACCTATACGGTCAAGCTGTTTGACGGTGCCTATGAAATTGTCAGCGGCACCTATACCATTGTAGATGATATTTCAACAGCAGATGGAGAGGATGTGCCCAATGGTGTCGTTGTCGTTGATAAAAGTGATGATCCTGAAAGCGCACCGGTTTATATGGGTAATGCAGTAAGCGGTGGCGATCAAATGGAGCTATCCACTAATTTTCCTGCCTATAAAAATCCTGTGGATATATGGATCGCCATTGTGCTTCCTGACGGTCGTTTTTACGTAGTTGAAGAGTCAGGAAATGTATTATCATTTGAAACCGTGGGTTTTGTTCCCTTTGCCAACGGGATTTCAGGCGAACCGATAATAAAAGAGGTGTTGGCACCCTTTGAAATCGGCACTGCTGGTACGGCTTATGAACCCTGGCCGGAGGACGGGACATGGGCCGTATACTGGCTTGTTGCACCCAGTCCCAATGATAATATTTTTACAGCCATCGAAGGGGGTGATTATGAGTTGGGGTTTTACAGCGTTCAGGTTCAAACCGGCACAAATTTTACGATTATGACAAATCCAACGGACGCTCATATCCTATCAGCAACAGGAAGTGACGGAACCACCGTACATTATTATGGCACAAGGGATGCCGACGGCATGCCTGCGGGCATCGATCGCTTTATTGTAGCAGATCCTGAGGATGGCAGTTCAACGATGATTCAACTGGACAGCCAGAATCGTCCGAAAAGCATGCGTACATCCGACGGTGTTGTTTTTGAACTCATCTATACCGAGGATGGGCAGGCTGCTGTCAAAGCAATTTCACCGGATGGCTCCCTACAGATAAACACGGTTTTCATGGTCGGAATCGTCGCTGAAAACACCTCTGATTTAAAGTCAATTGGCAGTGTGCGTAGTAGTGCCTCCAGGGATTGTATCATTCATGTCGAACATTGCAATGCTCCAATTACCAACGCAGATGTATGGGTTGATATATTTCAAGGAGGCGATTTAATAACACCTTCATGGTCTGGGCCGGCAGCACCAGCTGGCAATGGTACTTATAAGGTCAGCGTGCCGACATCATTGGCTGAAGAATGGAACTCCGAAACCCTTCGTGCAGCAGCAGAAAAAATTGCAGGTCATCTTGGCAATATCTGTACGACGCTCTCATTAATGTCACATCCGGAAGCTTTTTTAGCAGCGATGTGCCCAGGCATAGGCGTATTTTTAACACCGGCAACGGGTGTTGGCGGTGTAGCAATCGGCATAGCCTGCGCTAAGGTCTGTGCTGCAGTCACCGCTTATTGTAAAGTTCTCGGTGAAGGAGGGGCGGCAGGATTCCCAAGTTTGGCAGAACAACTGCTGAAAGCACTGCAGGATACCAAGGTGGTAACCGGTGAGATCACCATTAGGGCAACATCTTTAGAACGCAATAATCGCATCCTTCCTCGATCCGCTTCAGTTACTGCTCTTTCGACCGGCCCAATTCCCGATATTAACATTACGGGCTCCCTTGATCACTACATAGGCGATTTGACTGTCTCCCCTTCAAGCCCATTACCTTTAGATCCCTATGAAATCACTACTCAAATAGTCTGTCCTAATTCTGGAGATCACCTGATAATCAATGCTGAGCGATCTGACAGAAGAGGAAACCCGGCGGTTGAATACCAATTGTTCGACACTTCCTTACCTCCCGGAGATACAATCGATATCTCAGTTACTATTCCGGGCGGTGGAGAATTCGGGGCAGCGACGGACGTGGTTACCGTTACGTTAATCGATGGTTTTTACGGTGAACCTATCGACTCTATGAGCGCTATAATCTCAATTCCCAGTGCCCTTGTCATAGTGCCTGATGTGGTCGGTAATGATCAGGATTCAGCATCGGAGAGTATTGATGATGCCGGTCTGGTCAGCGCCGCAACCGAATCCTATAGCAATACGATACCGGCGGGGCAAGTCATCAGCCAGGATCCTGCCCCAGGCACCGAAGTAAAAATAGGTTCCACTGTAACCATAGAGATTTCCATGGGACCGGAACAAGGGCAGGGAGGATCGGTCAGCGGAACATATCCGGACTCTCCCTTTAACGGCATGCAGATCGACTACAGCTTCAGCGGTGGTTCGGCCGTTTCAATGGAAGATGTCCATGACTTCTCCACCTCTCGTTATTATACGGGAACCCTTGGTTCAGGAAGCATGACTCTTTCCGGAAAAGGTAGTATGACTTGGGGGTACTATGCAGATCTGTCGGTTACCATCTGGGCAGGCGATAAACAGGAGACTTTTGAGACTACTATTGATAAAGATTCTGAAGAGCAGGCCTTTGAATTAACGATTCCCATTCCAGCCGATGCTTTAAACGGGGGCTTTTCTATTAACATGACCGGATACTATAGCGCCGGTACAAGGGGGCTTACCGTCAGCGGTAGTTTTTCAGTTCCCGGAGAATAAATTTTTAAGTGATATATTTGTTCGCGGGGTGTATTGCCTCCGTAGTCCTGCGGGTATATTTTTTTGTCAGGGGCAGCTTTATAAAGTTGCCCCTATTTCAGAATTCCCTGATCGTCATCAGGTGGTCATGTCCCAGACCCGCTGCATTTCATCTTTAAACTGTCTCAGGTTAAAGTCTTCAATGCGTTTAAAGTCATCATATGTCAAAGGCTCAGGATCACCGTTGAGGATTTCGTTCAGGCGGTCTTCAACCCACTGGTCAAAGTTCATCCAGCGGCCGCTGACAGAATCCCATACCACCCATGTTCCCATGTACCGGCCGAATTTCCAGCCTTCATAAGCCGCTATTACCGAACCTCCGATCCAGATTGCAACCGTGCCTCCTGTCACCACGACCCTGGCTCCGCTGCTTCCGAGAACACGCACCAGGGCATTTTCAAGGTGTATTCCAAGGGAGCGCTGCCAGAAGGTGAAACGATCTACCGTATAATAGGTCGGGCCTTCTGTTGCATAAAGCTCTGCCGTGTACAAGGGGCCCCTCATGCCCGGTCTATACACATAGTCTTCGGCCTCTTGCCAGGGAAGCCTGATGTCTTCTTTCGGGATTTTAATCTCCGCCCACTCTGCCGTAGGGTCAAAGTCTATGGGTTTTAATTCTACTTGTACCGGCAGGTTTCCGGCATGAACATCATAAAAAGGATAACGTGGCTGGGCAAAGGATGTGGCAGGCGAGGAAGTTGGAGGCCAGGGCTCCATCAAGGGTGTGGAGTAAAACTCAACCTCTCCGCCTCCCATGATAACGGCCTCATCCTTTGCGCTGACGTAGTCAACCAGCCTTACAAGCTCTTCGTCCCAGGTAAGGCCCCCTGGATCGGTTCGATTGACGGGGTCGCCCTCAACATAAGCGTACAGATTAAGGCCGGCTGTTAGACCAAGGGGGTCTTCGTTCATAAAACAACCGGTTTCAGGATCATAGTAGCGCCGGTGCATATGATACAGGCCGTTTTCATCATGGCTTACCCCGTGGGTACCCACAAACTGATAGGGGTTATCAAGGGAATCTGACTCACCCATAACCTTTCCATAGGGTGCGTAGCTGTAAGAGTTAAGGATGTTCTCGGAGTCATCGGTGATGGCGGCAACACTGCCCCGGGGATCGGTATGATAGACCCACCTGTTTCCATCTTCATCAAGGCTGTATGTCATTGCCCCGGCATGGACAAAGTAGCGGGTAACAGTGCCTGTTTCATCATAGGTGCAATAGGTCATTGTGCCCTGGCGCAGGTAATTGACCACCTCGCCGTCATAGGTTTTCCGTATGCGGTTCTGGGCTCCGTCGTAGGCATAGGTGGTGGTGTGGGTGCCGTCATCCACCGAGGTTAAGCGGTTCATGAGATCATAAGCATAATAGGTGGTGGTATCTGTGAACAGGGTTACCCGGTTGCCGTTATCATCAAATTCATAACTTTGGGTAACGTCGTTCTTATTCCCGTCCATAATCTGATTTGCGGCATCATAGGTATATTCTGTTGAAGCAGGAGTTGAGGTGATCTTTGGTTCACCTGTGGTATCAGCCGACACAATCCGGCCGGATTTATCTCTGATGAAATCATAGCTCAAGATAACGCCGCCCTGGGATTTTTTATGGGTCAGGCTGCTAAGTTGACCCATGGCATCATAGGCGTATTCGGTGCTGGTTCCGTTGGGAAATTCAAGCTTTGTTATTTTTCCTGCAGCATCATAATGATAACGGGTTATACCCTCGTTCCAGTCGGTCATGGTTGTCAATCGGCCAAGGCTGTTGTAGGTATATGAGATGGTTTTTTCTCCGGGATAGGTGAGGGTCTTGATTCTGCCGGCATCCGTGTAGCTGTAATACATGGTTTTGCCGCTGGTGTCCGTTAGGGTTAACTGGCGGCCCAGTTTGTCATAGGTCATTTTTGTGGTGCCGGAATAATCCGTCATCTGGGTCAGATGACCAAGGGCATCATAAGTAAATGTAATATCCTCATCATCGGGAAGGCTTATTCCCACGAGGCGGTCACCTTTATCATATTCATAGGTGATTTTATCACCGCTTTTGAGGGTCCGGCTTATGATGTTGCCCATGGAATCATAGCTCATGGTTTCCTCCCTGCCGTCGGGGTTCCTGGTGCTGATAACCCGGTCGAGCTGGTCATAGGAGAATTTCCATGTATTGCCCCCGGAGTCTGTCACCTCGGTGCGGTTGCCGTTGGCATCGTATTTAAAGGTGTTTGTGGTTTTGTCCGGGTAGGTGGTTTTTGTCAATCGGCCCAGGGCATCATAGTCAAAAGAGGTTGTGCGCCCCATTTTGTCTGTCCGGCTGAGGATTTGATCCAGGGCATCGTAGGTGATGGATGTCTGGATGCCGAGGGGATCTGTTTCCCGTATGAGACGGTCCTTTTCATCGTATTCATTCCGCCATATTTGACCAAGTACGCTGGTTTTTGAAATTATGTTTCCGTTTTTATCATAGTCGTAACCAAGGGCTCTGCCTTCGGCATTGACAAGACGGGTGAGACGGTTTCTGGCATCATATTCACGGCTAGTTACTACCCCGTCGGGATCAGTAATCGTCTTTATGTTGCCGTCGGCATCATAGGTGTATCTTGTCTTTCCCCCGGCGGCATTGGTGAGGGTTATTAACTGCCCCCGGCTGTTGTATTCATAGCTGGAAACGGCATTGATTCCTCCTGGATCAATGGTGGCTGTGAGGATATTATCGTTTCCATCAAAGGTGTATTCTGTGACAAGGCCGGTGCGGTCGATGGTTTTGATCACATTGCCGTTGGCATCATGGATAATTTCCTTAGATGAGGGCTTGGTGGAAGGGTAGGTGATTTTGTTGACACGTCCGGCAGCGTCATACTCAAATGAGGTCATGTCATCCATGGGGTCTGTGATGCTCTGTAACAGGCCCTGGGAATTGTAGGCAAATCTGCTTGTGTTTCCACCGGGGTAGCTGCGGGTGAGGGGATGGCCGTCTTCGTTATAGGTTATGCTGTACACCCCGCTTAAGGGATCGGTAAGGCTGATGAGGTTGCCCTTTTCATCATAGCTCATGGTGGTCCGGTTACCGAGATAATCGGTGACGCTGTCTGCCCTGTTGTGGGTGTTGTACTCGGCCGAGCTGGAATCCCCGCCCCGGTTGGTAAAGCTGGAAATATTGCCCTCGGCATCATAGGAAAACGAGATGGTTTGGCCCATCTTATCCCGGGCGGAGAGTCTTTTTCCATTATCGTCAAAGGTGAAAGCAGCCTGCCCCCCTGCGCCGTCCTGGATGGCAGTCTGGTTGTACTCGGAATCATAGGCGTGGAATACGGTGTTGCCGCTGGGCGGGGTAATTGAGCAGATACCGGCTGAACTGTCATAGTCATAGGTCGTTATCCCTGCGTCTACATTGGTTTGGGTATGCACCCGTTCCTCGTCATCATAGGTGAGGGTCAAAACCTTTATGCCCCTTCTGTCCGTCAAGGTATCAAGAAGATGGGTATTGTTCTCATAGGTAAAGTTCCAGGAATTTCCCCTTGGGTCGGTAATTTGTACAAGATTCCCGCTGTCATTCACATCAAATAAAAATTCAATGGATTCAGGCGCGCTTATTGATGCCAGATATCCGCTGTCATATAAAAAGGAGATCGTTCTTGATGCCTGGTCAGTGATCGTAGTAAGGTTTGAGCCTGAATAGGCAAGAGTGATGGTGTTATCGTTTTTATCCTTAACCTGGGTCAGCAGGCCGGATGAATTGAAAATATATTCAAGGCCGTTGGGCAGAAGGGCTTTATAGCCTGTGCCCTCATCATTAAGTTTGACCTCTGTATTACATGAAACAGGCGTATAGACACCGCCTCCTTCGTCTGCAAAAAAGTCTTTATGGCCATCCCCCCATTGAATACTGATCTGTTCGTTTTCCGTATCTTTAGAAAGGACTATATTATAGGAATGTGTCCAGCCGAAACCAGGGGGGCCCTCTGTTTCCGGGGCCATGGAATTGTAGGTGACGCTCAATGTCAAGGGCATGGTTTTTCCGGGAAGGCTGAAAAGCCGCCTATGAAATACATAATTGCCTATGCCCGTATGCACGGGGTCTGGGCCGTACTGTACATTTTTCAGTATGCCAAGCTGGGTCTCAATCCGTACCCTGTCCGGTGGAGTACCCGTATCCATCACCTCGGTTGTAACCGTGTTGGAGGGCACAGGGTCTATAATGGTGCTGCTGGCCGCAAGTCCCGTGTTTTCGATAATGGTTCCCGATGCTGTCTCATCGTTGATTGCAACCGTCATGGAGCGGATTTCGCTCAGGCAGGGCGGCAGTTCTCCTATGTTCCATACCAGGAGGTTCCCGGATTGAATGTAGTTATCCGAGGCATTGACCAGAATGGTGTGATCCGGCAGGAAAATCCCCATTAGTACACCGGTCTGGCCCAGAAGATTTGACACGCTCAGTTCATATTCAAGGACATCCCCGGCCGGGGCACTGCCTTTATCAACGCTTAAAACTACGGCCAGATCATCGGGGCTTATTATCTTTGTTTCCGAAGTGCCACTATCTCCATTTTCTCCGGCCTGGCCGTCCGGATCTCCCGGGCTGCCGCTGTGGCCGTTTCCACCCTGGTTATTAATAAGGGCATTGGAGCTTCCGGCCTGGATATAGCTCTTGCCGCCCTTGCCGCCGCTGCCGCCATCGCCGCCTGAATATCCGGCATGCCAGCTTAATTCTTCGCCCTCGCCCCCGTCTCCGCCATAGGTCAAGATACTGCCGTCAAGCTTTGCAATAACCAGAGACGCGCTGCCACCATCACCACCGTCACCACCGGATGAACCTTTTTGATAGACATTGTCATAGATAGTTGAGGCATAATGTGTTCCCATGTCTCCGCCGCCGCCACCTATCAAGCGGGCATTGATACGATCAATCGAGCCGCAGGGGGCCAGGACCTTTAATTGACCCCCGTTTCCACCCTTGCCCCCTGATACTCCAGAACTACTGAAAGAGGCATCAAGGTATGGAAAAAGGGGAGGTGTCACGCTAAAACCATCGCCGCCCTTGCCCCCTGATTCTAACAGGCTCAACTGAGAGAGTTGGAAAGTCTGGGATAACTGTTGAGGTTTCCACAAGATTGTGACGCTTCCTCCGTTACCCCCACTGCCCGGCCTGCCGGGGCTGGCCGAAGGATAGTCCTCAATAACCGTATCATCACGCACACATTCATATCCAGGATAGTCCCTACCGCCTCCACCAGGTGCTGAGGCAGATCCTCCTTCTCCTCCGGTTACATTGATAAAAAGATTGCCCGTAACATTTCCTTTCAACAAAACAGATAAATTGCCCCCGTTGCCCCCGTTACCGCCGTTTCCACTGGATCCGCCAGGCAGAGCTTTACAGGGCAGGCAATATGGACAACAGATACAATAAGGATCTGACTCACAATCGCAATCCGGGTCATATGCTGATGGGGCTGGTTTCAATTCGCATTGTTCAGAGTACCAGAAAACGCAGATATTTCCGCTGCTGCCTTTGCCGGCTTTCCCTCCTTTTTTTCCGCTTAAGTCAATCATGCTATCGAAGCTAAAGGCGGCATCACTATTGATGGTCAAGGTAAAGTCATAAGCATTTTCTCCATTGCTACCGTTTGTACCGCTCCCACCATCGGAACCATCTATGCCATCTGTTCCTTCTTGATTATTGCATATAATTTCTCCTTCTCCTTGGAGTTCAAAATTGCCCGTCACGGTCATGAAAGTGTTTCCATCCAAAATCAGAGTACCGGCTATATTTACGTTGTCGTAAATCACGCTACCTGTAAGATGGGCTGTTTGACCCTGGGAAATTATTAAATCCGAGGCTTCACAGGGAAAATTACCCGCAACTGAGAAAGCGAAAATGAGATAAAGAGGCACTAATGAAGAAAAAATTCGTCGAAATAATGAATTCGAGCGCTTATTCAAGTCCATTTTCTATTCCTTTTTCTGTTTTTAATGTTTGTGTTGTAGTAATAGACAGCGGGGGCTAAAAAATCGTGGGTGATTTGGAGCTTAGGTGCTCCATTGCGGGGGAGAGAACCGCTGACAAATGTGATTATTTTCATTTGTACAACCAATAGAAAAATTTATTATAGCACCATAATTAAAGTGTCAGACAGTGTCAAGTTTAATTCTATGCCAGGCGGACATGGGGAAGCTATAGGACTGTCTTGAGGATAAATGTGTTGGTTTAAGAATTAATCAAAATTTTCATCATTTTCCATGCCACCGTTTTTTTCTTAATTTTTTCACGATAAAAGCTTATTATACTCCCCACCGGTAGAGATTGAGTTTTTTAGGTGAATCTTTTTCCCAGAATTAGGGCAAAATTAGTCTTTTGAAAAGCTCAAATTATGAGAGTGCAAAGTATATATCCTTAGGTAGAGTTAAGAACTCGTGAGTCGTAACTTCTCATTTTTTACACTCTATATACGCCACATATCCCCATTAAATACTATATGTGGTCATAAGTCAGAGAACTTATGACTGATGAGTTAAGAAAGACTATTGATTTTTATCATAAGGTTAGAATATTGAATAAACAACCAATAACTTAGTTTGGAGAAAAAAAATGCAGCCTGTATCATCAAATATCTATTTCAATCAATACGAATCGCTGCTTAAACTTAAAAATGGAGAAGAAATATTTCTAAGACCGATAATGGATTCAGATCGTCATCTTCTTGTTGATTTATTCAATAGGATGTCTCCTCAATCAGTTCATCTTCGTTTTCTAAGGCATTTGAACGCTCTTCCTGAAAAGATGATTAATCAACTAATAACTATTGATTATCATGCAAATTTTGCTCTCGTTGCTGTTGTCATGGAAAATGGAAAAGATGCAGTTATAGCTGTCGGACGTTACGGGTATGATCCTGATGAAGATGGTACGGACCTTGCGATTGCAGTCCGTGATGACTGGCAGCAAAAAGGACTTGGTAAAATAATGCTGTTAAAAGTAGTCAATATTGCAAAAAGCCATGGTATTACAAAATTTACTGGCATGATGGATCCGCAGAATAATGTCATACAAAAACTTTTGGTAAAACTTGGATATAAAGTTAAATATTCTATGGAAAGTGGTTTTTATCGGGTTGAAATTAGTGTATCAAAATAGAAGTAAAAGACATGAAAATTATTCTATCTATATATGGATCAAGGGGAGATGTTCAGCCCATGCTGGCCTCTCCCTGGCATTACAAAGCAGGGGCCATGATGTCCTCCTTGCCGCTCCTCCTGAAAATGCAGGCTGGGCAAGGGAGCTGGGCTGCCCGTTTCAACCGATAGGACAGGATGTACGGGCCTTTATTGACACCATGAAAGGTGCCCATTCCCTTCCATCTGCCTTAAGGTTTGTGGATTTTCTGCACAGGTCAATTAATGATTTTTTTCATGGGCTTTATGATGTCACAGAAGATGCTGATTTTATAATCGCTTCATCCCTGGTTTTTGTCCTTGCAAGCCTATCAGAATTCAGAAATGCCCCCTATGCTTATATTGCCTTTACCCCCCAGCTTTTCCCATCCAAGTATCATCCGGTGCCGATTTTCAAGTATCAAAAATATCCTGGATGCATAAATTCAGCAACATGGAACCTTGTAAGCAGCATTGACAGATTTAACATGACAAGGCGGATTAACCGCTTGCGCAGAAAAATGAGATTGCATTTAATCCAGGATTTCTGGTCCCATATTCTTGGCAAAAACGTGATTGTAGCCTCTGATCCTGTTATTGAGCCTGTGCCTCCGGATGTGGCTCAATCATACACCCAGACCGGATACATGCACTTAAATCAGCCAGATATCTCAAATCCTCCTTTGGAAAATTTTCTTAAAACAGGCCCGCCCCCCCGTTTATGCAGGATTTGGAAGGGAAATGGGGACAGGTACATTATGCACTAACTCAGTCTCCCTCCCTTAATCCTACATTTTACATATCCACTTATCAGCTAAGCCTCTTTGGTTCATTCCATTGTGAAGAACTGCCATGGGCAGACCAGGGTTTTGCCCTGGTTTTGCCCACAACGAACCATGAAGGTCATATTGGGTTTACGGAGACTTTCATATAAACTGCCATGGGCAGCCCAGGGTTTTTACCCGGTTCTGCCCACAACGAACCATGAAAGTCATCCGCCGTTTACGGAGACTTTCATATAAACTGCCATGGGCAGCCCAGGGTTTTTACCCGGTTCTGCCCACAACGAACCATGAAAGTCATCCGCCGTTTACGGAGACTTTCATATAAACGGCCATGGGCCGACCAGGGTTTTGACCCGGTTCAGCCCACAACGAACCGTGAAAGTCATCCGTCGTTTATGAAGACTTTCATATAAACACCCATGATCACGGATTATTAAAGCATTTAAAGAATGGCACTGGTTCAGTTGAATTGGTAGTGTCTCTTGCTGAAAAGACTGAAAAACATTCCTCTTCCGTGTAAATATTCGGTTTGCCTTTGTTAAATAGTTTTTTATCTACTGAACACTCGGATAAACTGAGTTTTTCAGGAAAATTTTTTCCTTTGATAATGAAGATATTATAAACTATCGAAAGCTCAAATTGCAGCAGTGGGCAATATAGACCTTTATGATGGGTATGGTCTTGCAGTTTGAGGGGCAGAAAAATTGTACCGGTTCTGGTGGATATCCTCTATCGGGGCTCATGTTGATTGGCTGGAGACGACAAGCTCATGTCTCCAGCCCTCTTTTCCAGAATCAATGGTAAAAATTTTTAGAATTATAGCCATATGGGATGTATCTCATTGACAGTATCTTTTATGTCTTGAACTGCATTGGAGAGTCTGAAATACATCAAGGCCATACCTATATTATAAGTCAACACCTGGAGAAAGGATAGCTCCTCGCCGGAGGGGTTCCACACTTCTGAATGATACATCCTTAGGGCTCCTATTACTTTGCCTCTAGTATTGATGGGAAGTGAAACAATTGCCCTTATTCCCTCTTCTTGTGCTTTTTCAGGGTATTGCAGAATATCACTCTTTTGTATGTCCTTTATAACCAAAGGGGTTAGGTTGGATTCTAATTTAATGCTCTGATCCACCAGTATGGGGCCTTTGTTCACATAAGAGGGGCTCAAGCCTTCGGTTGCAAGTATTTCAAGCTCTTCTTTTTCGGTATTTAAAATAAAGAGTGTTACGCCCTTTACTCCTGTAGCACCTATTAAAAGCTTGGTAAGCTGGGAACCCATTATCGTTAAATCATCTGATTTTATAATGGTTTCAATAATAAATTTGTATGTGTCCAGATCTATTTTATTTTTAAAAGACATGGGAGCCTCCTTTGAAGATGTTAAGCATAAACTGAATTTATGTTAACGTACATTGCATTGAAAATGTATACTGCTCGTTTGTGAAACCTGGGCTTTTGACAGTTTTTATGAGGTTATAATGCCCTCATTATCAAATGAACAGATTTCTTCTGGAAAGCGCAGTTTGTTCGAGTGTTCAGTATAAGCAAAACGATGAATGTCAGTTTAAAACAACAACCCTGACATCGCTTCCGAGCCGTTCAGAAAGTCTTTTTGAAATGCTTCTCGTAAAAAATCTCGCTATTTTACCGGGAGTGCGGCTCATCACAACAGTATTGAAATTTTTTTCTCTAACCAGCCTGATGATGTCGGTGGCGACATCTCTCTTCAATGATGTGAAAATAAAATCTAATTGAGAGTCTATAAATCCACCCATAATTAACTTTTCTTTTGCTTTTTGAAGCTCCTTTTCTTTTTGTTGCAGATATTGTCTTTGATAGGATAAATTGCCGAGCATTTTTTCCATAACAGGGTTGTTGCGCATTTCGATTTCAGGGATAGGAGTATAGGCGTGAAACAAAGTGATATGCGCGTTCTTGTCATTGGCATACTTTTGGATGACAAAATTTAGGGTTTTGTCATCATTGCTCATAAAGTTGGAAGGAACCAATATTTTGTGTGTGGTCATTTTTTCCTCCTTTTACTAACAATGTTATCAGTTTTTTGTTATCGTTTATGGATGACAAATGGGGGGAGACTAAGTTTTCTTTATTGAGAGAATTATTTCAACAGGGGTAAGCTCAGAACTCACAAGTGTATTGGCTATTAAAGTAGATAGGGATGAAATTTTCAAATATAAAACAACTTCTGGAACAGCGATCTAAAGAGATTTAAATTTATTACTAAAGATATAACATATTAAATTAGGGTTGTAAAATATTATTCAGTAAATGAACAGATAGCTATTTTTTAATAAGCATGATGTTCTGATGGACGATTAAGTATAAGGTGTAAGGGCACAAAGACCTATCTATTGCCCCCCCTCCACAACGTCCAGAAAACTTCATTTTCAGGTTTACGCTTTTTGAATTAATCTTCCCATTTTTTGGGGTCCATCTCAAAAAAAGTGTAAACTACTTTTGAGGTATTTTGAAAGATGCCAAATAATGCCTTTAACTTAAATAGAATTTTTGCTAAAATCATTTAGGATCTTTTCCTTTTACCAGGCAATGGCCTTGAATAATATTCTGGTTTTTAGGGAGCATCCAAGAAAAAAGTTCAAACCATTTTCGACTGATTGGGTCCGATATCGTAATTAATTATGTTTTTAATCCCTTTGAGTGTAAACTGGGGGAAAATTGCCTGAAAAATTCACTGAAAATCAAGAAGTTTATGGAAAGAAAAGTCAGCTCGTCAAAATCGATGACAACAGGGACGCTATGTTTCGCTCTGTCTGCGAGTGTGCTGTAGATATTGTCTGTACGCTGGACTGGAGGGGAAGCTTTACCTATGTGAACCCTGCATGGGAAAAACTGCTGGGGCACAATAAAGAAGAGGTGCTGGGGAGGTATTTTACTGATTTTGTTTTACCTGAAGATGTTGAGATGTATCGCTCTGATTATAAAAAAATAAGGGATTTAAGGGAAGCTATCGTTGATAAAACCGGTGTAATTTTAAATAAGGATGGCACACCCCGTTATTTTTCCATCAGTGCAGCCCCCCATATTGATGTAAATGGACAGTTGACAGGTATGGTAGGTCATTTCAGAGATATAACCCAGCGCCTTGAAATATCCCGTGAACTTGAGTTTCAAAAGGCCTGTGCCCAGGAGTTTATTCAAAACGCTCCAGAGGCCATTGTTATGCTGGATTTAGATGATAAAATCACCTGTGTGAACCGTGAATTTACCAGGCTTTTTTCTTACACCGAAGACCAGGCAAAGGGGCGGCATATAAATGATTTGATCGTGCCTGAAGAACTTAAAGATGAGGGTGACATGCTTACCTCTAAGGCCACCAAGGGTCTTAGAATAGAAGTTGAAACCAGGAGAATGGATCGGTTTAAAAAAATAATCCATGTCTCTATTTTGGCAAACCCCATATGGCTAAATAACGAGATGATCGGTATTTATGCCATATACAGGGATATTTCACAGCGCAAAAAGGCAGAAGCTGATTTGAGGCACAGTGAAGCCCGTCACAGAATTTTTCTGCAATCAACGCCTGATCCGGTTATTGTAAGGGATATTTATCATCAGGTGGTATATATTAATCCTGCTTTCACAAAACTATTCGGCTGGACGGCAAGGGAGTGCGGGGTGCGTCAGATTCATTTTGTGCCGGCGGAGCATCTAACTGAAAATATCTCAATGATTGAGATGATAAAGATGGGTAATTCCTTTTCAGGTATTGAAACCAAGCGGTTTACAAAATTTGGAAAGATCGTAGATGTGTCCATAAGTGGTGCCCCTCTTTTTGATTCTGAAGGAAACCCGGAAGGCAGTATCGTCACTTTGCAGGACATAACCGAAAGAAAGCTCAAAGATATGGAACTCATAAATGTGGAGTTCAATGATCAGCTCACAGGGCTTCCAAATCGCAAATCATTTTACGCAACCTTAGATGAGATGATTAATACCTCCTGTCGTCGGTGTGCTGATACTTTTTGGGCACTGATGGTGTTGGATCTGGATAAATTTCAACATGTGAATGATACCCTGGGACATGATGTGGGTGATGAACTGCTGAAAAAAGTAGCCGGAAGATTAAATGCCTGCATAAGAGATACGGATATGCTCTTTCGCTTGGGAGGTGATGAATTTATCATCATCCTCGATAGTTTTGTGCGTCATGACATCATTTCCAATTTATCTAAAGTTGCACAGAAAATTCGCCAGGAAATAGCCCGGCCATTTATGGTCAGGAAGCACAGGATATATACCTCGGTTAGTATTGGTATCACTGTTTACCCAGAGGATGGGCTGAATGTGGAATCTCTTGTTAAAAACGCTGATATGGCCATGTATGCGGCAAAGGAGGAGCAAAGTGGGTACAGTTTTTTTACGGAAGATATGAATACCAGGGCTGTTGAGCGTATGAGGCTGGAATCTGATCTTCGTACGATACTGGAAAGAGATGAGCTGGTCCTTTACTATCAGCCCCTTGTAGATAATCATGGCTGTATTATTGGCGCTGAAGCTCTCTTGAGATGGGATCATCCAGAACTGGGAATAGTACCCCCTGTAAAGTTTATCGGTATTGCCGAGGAGACAGGAGATATTGTAGACATTGGCAAATGGGTACTTGAAACAGCATGCAGTCAGGCAAAAAAATGGCTGGATCAGGGGGTTGATAATTTTTTTATTGCCGTGAATCTTTCTCCCCGGCAGTTCCGGGAGGTGGATCTGGTGGATACCGTTATGAGATCAATAAAAAAAAGTGGTATTGAACCCAGGGCTTTGAAGCTTGAGATTACCGAGAGCAGTGTGATGGTCAATCCGGAGATCTGCATTGAAAAAATGCTGTCCCTGAAAAAAGAGGGAATAGTTTTTTCCATTGATGACTTTGGGACAGGATACTCTTCATTGAGCTATTTAAAACGCTTTCCCATCACAACCCTTAAAATTGATCGTTCCTTTGTCATGGACGCCATGGATAATCGGGACGATCAAGAGATCATCCGATCCATCGTTGCCATGGCAAAAAATCTTGAGATCGAAACCGTAGCCGAAGGTGTTGAGACTGAAGAACAGTCTCGGTTTTTGACTGGACTTGGATGCAACACACTTCAAGGTTACTATTTTGGTAAACCAATGGCAGAAAGGTATTTTTCGGAAATTTTACTGAAACAGAAGGGTAAATTATAACTTTAAGGTGTCTTTTTTGCATCGTTCATATTACCTCAAAAGTAGTTTGCACTTTTTGGGATGAAATTTTCAAAAAAAACAAGGATGTTGATATGGAAAGTGGCAACCTGCAGATGAAGGATGCCGGTTTTTTAAACTGTTTTTTTGTCAAAAAGACATTAATCCTGTTGTTATGAAAGAATTTTTTAAAATTTTTTTATTTGAATTCTTATTAAAATCAACCATATAAGATTTTTTTTGCCTGATCGGTCAAAAAAATGTTTGACAGGCTCCTGCAAGGCATGTATAACGCCCAAGTCTTTTTGAGACGGAAACGTTTTTTCAAAAAAACAAGTTGCCGCTCTCGGAAAGATTTTTTGTTTTGAAGTTTTGATTTTGATCTTTGAAAACTGGTCAGTGATTTATAAGAGAAGAAAGACTCTTTTAATTAAGTATTTTTGTGGGTATTTTTGTCTGGTATGACTTTTTGTCTTTTATGACAGGATTGTTAAGAACCGGATGAAGCCTGTAAGGAAATTTGATGTAGAGAGAAGAGTAAAGGAATTATAACTGGAGAGTTTGATTCTGGCTCAGAATGAACGCTGGCGGCGTGCTTAACACATGCAAGTCGAACGAGAAAGGGACTGCTTGCAGTCCTGAGTAGAGTGGCGCACGGGTGAGTAACACGTGGATAATCTACCTTTGAATCGGGAATAACTGTCCGAAAGGTCAGCTAATACCGGATAAAGTTTTTACGGCCATGGCTGTAGGAATGAAAGGGAGCCTCTGATATAAGCTTCTGTTTGAAGATGAGTCCGCGCACCATTAGCTAGTTGGTGGGGTAAAGGCCTACCAAGGCATCGATGGTTAGCTGGTCTGAGAGGATGATCAGCCACACTGGAACTGACACACGGTCCAGACTCCTACGGGAGGCAGCAGTGAGGGATTTTGCGCAATGGGGGGAACCCTGACGCAGCAACGCCGCGTGAGTGAAGAAGGCCCTTGGGTCGTAAAGCTCTGTCAACAGGGAAGAAGTTACGGATTTTTAATAGAGATTTGTATTGACGGTACCTGTGAAGGAAGCACCGGCTAACTCCGTGCCAGCAGCCGCGGTAATACGGGGGGTGCAAGCGTTATTCGGAATTATTGGGCGTAAAGGGCGCGCAGGCGGCCTTGTCAGTCAGATGTGAAAGCCCAGGGCTCAACCCTGGATGTGCATTTGAAACAGCAAGGCTTGAGTACGGTAGAGGAAAGGGGAATTCCTGGTGTAGAGGTGAAATTCGTAGATATCAGGAGGAACACCGGTGGCGAAGGCGCCTTTCTGGACCTGTACTGACGCTGAGGCGCGAAGGCGTGGGTAGCGAACAGGATTAGATACCCTGGTAGTCCACGCAGTAAACGTTGTACACTAGGTGTTGCGGGTATTGACCCCTGCAGTGCCGGAGCAAACGCATTAAGTGTACCGCCTGGGGAGTACGGTCGCAAGACTAAAACTCAAAGAAATTGACGGGGGCCCGCACAAGCGGTGGAGCATGTGGTTTAATTCGACGCAACGCGCAGAACCTTACCCAGACTTGACATCTTGAGAATCCGCAAGAGATTGCGGAGTGCCTTCGGGAGCTCAAAGACAGGTGCTGCATGGCTGTCGTCAGCTCGTGTCGTGAGATGTTTGGTTAAGTCCAGCAACGAGCGCAACCCTTGTCTTCAGTTGCCAGCATTAAGGATGGGAACTCTGAAGAGACTGCCCCGGTTAACGGGGAGGAAGGTGGGGATGACGTCAAGTCCTCATGGCCCTTATGTCTGGGGCTACACACGTGCTACAATGGCAGGTACAGAGGGCAGCGAGCCAGCGATGGTGAGCGAATCCCGAAAGCCTGTCCCAGTCCGGATTGGAGTCTGCAACTCGACTCCATGAAGTTGGAATCGCTAGTAATCGCGGATCAGCATGCCGCGGTGAATACGTTCCCGGGCCTTGTACACACCGCCCGTCACACCATGAGAGTTGATTGTACCCGACGTTACTGGGCCAACCATTAATGGGGGCAGGTACCTAAGGTATGGTTGATAATTAGGGTGAAGTCGTAACAAGGTAGCCGTTGGGGAACCAGCGGCTGGATCACCTCCTTTCTAAGGAAAGAAACAAAAAAATCTCTATTATGTCACTGATCAGCTTTGAGAGATCAAAGTAGAGTCTTTTAATGCAGTAGATTAAAGGTATTTTTTTACGGAATTATTTAATTTTATAGAAGATGTCTTTAAATAACTGCGTCAAGGCAAAGCTGATCTTTATGTTCTTTGAAAATTTGTTGTAGTAGATATCAAATATATTAAATACGGCATTGTTAATACTACTTTGTTAGATTTTGTATTTTATCTGTAATTCCATGAATTTTTACTGTGGAAAAGTAGATCGTAATTCTCTGATTTTCAGGGCATTATGTCGAAGTTAACAGAGTAGAGTTAGACATGCTAAAAAAATATATTCGCATCAAAGCGTTTAAACTTATTTGTGTTTTTTGTAGTGGCTAAGCTATGAAGGGCAAACGGTGGATGCCTTGGTGCCAGGAGGCGAAGAAAGACGTGGAAAGCTGCGATAAGCTTCGGTTAGCCGCTAAACAGGCTTTGATCCGGAGATTTCTGAATGGGGAAACCTGTCATGGTCAATGCCGTGACATCCATGTGTGAATACATAGTGCATGGAGGCGAACGGGGAGAACTGAAACATCTTAGTACCCCCAGGAAGAGAAAGTAAAAACGATTTTCTTAGTAGCGGCGAGCGAACGGGAAAGAGCCCAAACCATGTACTTCCGAGTATATGGGGTTGTAGGACCGCCATAAAGTGATTCATAATTTAATAGGAGAATGATCTGGAAAGATCAGCCAAAGAGGGTGAAAGCCCCGTATCTGAAATTAAATGTGACATGAGGCGGCACCTGAGTAGGGCGGGACACGAGAAACCCTGTCTGAATCCGGGAGGACCATCTCCCAAGGCTAAATACTACCTGGCAACCGATAGCGTACCAGTACCGTGAGGGAAAGGTGAAAAGTACCCCAGTGAGGGGAGTGAAATAGTACCTGAAACCGTTTGCTTACAAGCAGTGGGAGCAATAGCATTAGTTATTGTGACCGCGTGCCTTTTGCATAATGAGTCAGCGAGTTATTTAGCGCAGCAAGGTTAAGCCGTGAGGTGTAGCCGTAGCGAAAGCGAGTCTTAATAGGGCGATGTAGTTGCGTTGAGTAGACCCGAAACCAGGTGATCTATCCATGTCCAGGGTGAAGCGCGAGTAAAATCGCGTGGAGGCCCGAACCGCCACAGGTTAAAAACTGTTCGGATGAGGTGTGGATAGGGGTGAAAGGCCAAACAAACCTGGAGATAGCTGGTTCTCTCCGAAATATATTTAGGTATAGCCTCACATGTTTCTTATCGGGGGTAGAGCACTGGATGGGCTAGGGGTCTCACCAGATTACCAAACCTAACCAAACTCCGAATACCGATTAAGTTAAAGTGTGGGAGTCAGCCCGCGGGAGCTAAGTTTCGCGGACGAGAGGGAAACAACCCGGACCGCCGGCTAAGGTCCCGGAATCTATGCTAAGTGGGGAAGGAAGTGGAAATGCTTAGACAATCAGGAGGTTGGCTTAGAAGCAGCCATCCTTTAAAGAAAGCGTAATAGCTCACTGATCGAGTGGTTCTGCGCCGAAAATGTAACGGGGCTAAAGCATAGTACCGAAGCCGCGGAATAAAATTTATTTTATTGGTAGGAGAGCGTTGTATCTGTATAGAATCGTCATGGTGATGTGATGTGGAGTAGATACAAGAGACCATGCTGACATGAGTAGCGATAAAGGGGGTGAGAAACCCCCTCGCCGATAGCCCAAGGATTCCTGAGTAAAGCTAATCTTCTCAGGGTTAGTCGATCCCTAAGCCGAGGCCGAAAGGCGTAGGTGATGGAAAACAGGTAAATATTCCTGTACCACCGAGTTATCGATTGAGAGAAGGGGGGACGCAGGAGGGCAGGTCATCCGTCTGTTGGAAAAGGCGGTTCAAGCTTGTAGGCTTAAATTCCAGGCAAATCCGGGATTTTATAAGGCTGAGAAGTGATGAGTAGGGTTTTTAACCCATAAAGTGACTGCACCCATGCTGCCAAGAAAAGCCTCTATCGAGATAACCGGTGATCGTACCGCAAACCGACACAGGTAGGCAGGGAGAGTATCCCGAGGCGCTTGAGAGAACCCTGGTTAAGGAACTCGGCAAAATGATACCGTAACTTCGGGATAAGGTATGCCCTTGTTTGTGAGTTTACTAGCTGAACAAAGCGAACGAGGGTCGCAGAGAAATGGCGGTAGCGACTGTTTACTAAAAACATAGGACTCTGCAAAGTCGCAAGACGAAGTATAGGGTCTGACGCCTGCCCGGTGCCGGAAGGTTAAGGGGATTTGTTAGCGCAAGCGAAGCATTGAACCGAAGCCCCGGTAAACGGCGGCCGTAACTATAACGGTCCTAAGGTAGCGAAATTCCTTGTCGGGTAAGTTCCGACCTGCACGAATGGCGTAACGACTTCCGCACTGTCTCAACCAGGGACTCAGCGAAATTGGAATGGCGGTGAAGATACCGTCTACCCGCGAAAAGACGGAAAGACCCCGGCACCTTTACTACAGCTTGACATTGGATTTTGGGATATAATGTGCAGGATAGGTGGGAGACTTTGAAGCAGGCACGCCAGTGTTTGTGGAGTTACCCTTGAAATACCACCCTTTGTATTCTATGGTTCTAACGTGGTCCCCTGATCGGGGATACGGACATTGTCTGGCGGGTAGTTTGACTGGGGCGGTCGCCTCCCAAAGAGTAACGGAGGCGCGCGAAGGTTCCCTCAGGCTGATTGGAAACCAGCCAAAGAGTGTAAAGGCATAAGGGAGCTTGACTGCGAGAGAGACATTTCGAGCAGGTACGAAAGTAGGTCTTAGTGATCCGGCGGTTCTGAATGGAAGGGCCGTCGCTCAACGGATAAAAGGTACGCCGGGGATAACAGGCTTATCGCCCCCAAGAGTTCACATCGACGGGGCGGTTTGGCACCTCGATGTCGGCTCATCACATCCTGGGGCTGAAGCAGGTCCCAAGGGTTTGGCTGTTCGCCAATTAAAGTGGTACGTGAGCTGGGTTTAAAACGTCGTGAGACAGTTTGGTCCCTATCTTTCGTGGGCGCAGGATATTTGAGGAGATCTTTTCCTAGTACGAGAGGACCGGAATGGACCAACCAATGGTGTTCCTGTTGTCGCGCCAGCGGCATTGCAGGGTAGCTAAGTTGGGCAAGGATAACCGCTGAAAGCATCTAAGCGGGAAGCCAACTCCAAGATGAGATATCCCATCATGTAAAGTGACTAAAGACCCCTTGAAGACTACAAGGTTGATAGGCCGGGTGTGTAAGCACAGTAATGTGTTCAGCTAACCGGTACTAACCGGTCGTGAGGCTTAGCCACTTTTAAAAAACCAAAGAAGTTTAAACGCTTTAATGTGGATATATTTTTATGATATGCTATTTCAATCTATGTTTTTTTCTGGAACATAAGGTGGTTTTGATCGAACACAATGTGCTCCTCATTGAAAGAACAAGATGGTGGAATATAATGGTTAAATCATATTTGATGGAGCTTTTTCTATTGTACTGAGACTTGAGAGATATTCCAATTTAATAAGAGGGATATTATACTGAATCGATAAGTGAATAACCATTAAGGTATCTACTGCGGCAATAATAAATATATAAAGTTTAATCCGGTGGCAATGGCAAAGCGGTCACACCCGTTCCCATCCCGAACACGGAAGTTAAGGGCTTTAGCGCCGATGGTACTGCACGGGAGTCTGTGTGGGAGAGTAGGACGCCGCCGGATTATCTCTTACAAAAAGCCCAAGGCATCAAGTTGACTATAAGTCATTGATGCCCTGGGCTTTTTTTGTTTGCATATACTGAACACCCGGATACACTGAGCTTTTCAGAAAAATTTTTTCTTTTGGTAATGAGGACAGTATAAACTGTCGAAAGCTAAAGTTTTGCAGCAGTGGGCAGTATACAATAAAAAAGCATAAAAGACGGGCATCCTTCATATTGCCTCAAAAGTAGTTGACACTTTTTTTGAAGTGATTCCCCAAAAATGGGAAGATTGATTCAGAAAGTGTCAACCGAGGAATAAAACATGCCAAAAGACGATATAGATAGCAGGCTGAATATATGGTTATTGCCTTGACAGATGCCTGTATCTCAGTTTATCATTATGAATAATAATTTAAATGACAGGAGAACATCAGACACTGAGGCTTCCATGACAACAAATAACCATATACCTGATTTGTTTGCCGTTGTGGTCAACGATGACGGAATACAGTGCCAGATTCTGAGCGGTTTACTCAGCAGGGCCGGTATTGAAGCTAAAACATTTGAAAGCGCGGAATCAGCTCTCATGGCAATGAAAGGCCTGGGGGCACCAGACCTTATTGTCACTGATCTATACATGCCCGGTATCGACGGCTGGCGGTTTTGCAGGCTCCTGCGTTCGAAAGATTATGCTTTTCTTAATTCAGTACCCATTCTGGTGGTGTCTGCCACCTTTGCCGGAGAAGATGTATCCGCCATCACCGCAGATTTGGGTGCTAATGCCTTCATGGCATCTCCTGTGGAGGGCAAGGTATTTGTTGAAACGGCAAGGTCTTTAATGGCGGGAGAAAAACCTGTTAGAGAGCTTGATATTCTCATTGTGGCGGATAGCTCTACCCTTTCTTCTTTTCTGAAAAAAAACTTTCAGGAACAGGGTTACCAGGTGACGCTTGCCCTGAATGCCGGTTCTGCCATAGAAGATTTTTCCCGTATATCCTTTGATATAGCCTTAATCGACTATCATCTTCCCGATGGAAAAGGTGATTCTCTGTTGAAGGATTTCCAGCAGACCCGGCCAGATTGTGTATGCATTATGATGACATCGGATCCCAATCCTGAACTTGTTCTGGCCTGGATGGGTTCCGGCGCGGCAGCTTATGTTCATAAACCCTTTGACTCAACATATCTTGTCGAGCTTTGTATCCGTGTCCGCCGGGAACGTGCGTTGCTGCGGGTGGAGTACCTGCTGGAGGAGCGTACCCGTCAGCTTCAAAAAAGTGAGGAATCCAAGAATGCAGTGTTAAAGCGCAAATCCGATGAACAGCGCCTGCTTTTAGATACTATCGATACTCAGATTTGGTACTTGACAGATACTGAAACTTATGGCCGCCTGAACCGGGCCCATGCTGATTTTTTGGGACGTGATTTCAAGGATGTGGCCTACAAAAAATTGGAGGAGTTCCTTTCAGAGGATGTTGCAGAGGCCTTCAGGGCTGCCAATACGAAAGTGTTCGAGACCCGCCGGCCTGCTTACACGGAAGAGTGGATACCTGATGCCCGAGGGGAGAAGCGTCTCATACGAGTTACCAGAATTCCCCAAATAGATGGCAACGGCAATGTTGCCTATGTGGTATGTTCCGGCACTGATATCACGGAATCTAAGCAGAAAGAGAAGGAACAGATCGCCATGGAGCGGCGGATCCAGCAGATGGAAAAGGCTGAGAGCCTTACCCGCATGGCAGGGGCAGTAGCCCACAATTTCAATAATATGCTTACGGTGGTCATCGGCAATCTGGAACTGGCCCGGGAGGATCTGCCCGCTAATAGCGATATCTCCGGCAATCTTGAGGATGCCGAGGATGCGGCCCGTCGTGCCGCCGAGATGAGCCGCCTCATGTTGACCTTTCTGGGGCATGACCATGGGATGCCTGTATCGATGAATCTTGTTCATATCTGCCGGGAGAACTTAAATAAATTTCAGGATGATATCCCCGAAAATATCAGCCTTGCATCGGATTTTTATGATCCAGGCCCCCTTGTCAAGGCAGTTTCCGAGCAGATACTTCAGCTTATCCATACCTTTATTATAAATGCTGTTGAAGCCATGGAGGGCGCTTCCGGTAAGATAAATCTGTCGATTCACGAGGTGAAAACCGTCCATATTCCTGAAAAAAATCGTTTTCCCTTTGACTGGGAGCCGTCCTCCGACGACTGGGCATGCCTCGAGATCAGGGACACTGGCTGCGGCATGGATGAGAAGACCATTAACCGGATTTTTGATCCTTTCTATACGGATAAGTTTTCCGGCCGGGGCATGGGCCTGGCCGTTGCCATGGGAATCGTTAAAAACCATGGCGGATGTATCACTGTGGAGAGCAGGACCGGCCTTGGGAGTACCTTCCGTTTATTTTTACCCCTTTTATCCTAAAAAGACTTTTGTTGCTTTTGGTATTATCACGATTGCTGCTTTATTAATTCTGTGGTTCAAGCGGATTAAATGGCTTTAATTCAGTATCATTTTCCTGGGGATGGTTTTAACATCGGCCATTGCAGGGATACCCTTCACCGGGCAACCCCACGGTGGGTTGTCCCTGCAGATAACCTCCAAAATTCAACTCAAGCCCCTTTTCTTTAAATATCAAGACATGTCTGGTCTTCCATATTAACCACCCGGGGCAGGGGCTTGATAAAATTCTGTCTCAGGCTGTAAGTATATGCACCCTGGGTAGGTATCATTAGTATGTCACCCTCTTGAATATCCTGGCCGAAATAGGCATATCCCCATACATCATGGGGTGTACAAAGGGAGCCTAAAATATTGCAGGGCCTTTCAATCAAACCGCTTCGGCTGATGTTTAATACGGGAAAATAGTCTGTTTCAAAACGCTCCCAGCCGATGGTGTTTGTTCCGGCATCTGTGATGACAAGGTCCTGGGCTTTCTTGTCTATGACACGGATAAGGATGTGCATGGCATCATTGCACAGCCATCTTCCAGGTTCAAAACAAATCCTGCAATCTGCCAATGGAAAGATTTTTTCTTTTACGGCCTCTGCTATCTGTTCTGCAAATTTTTCTATGGGCTCTGACGGTATCCTGCACGCTTGAAGGGGCTTATCGGACAGGAGCCACTCTCCCTGGGAGGGCCAGTAGCCTCCTCCTATATCTAAGAATTCCAGGGAATTGAGAAATTTTTTTGGCATTTTTTTCAGTATCTCTCCCAGTTGATTAAGAAAGTCAATCTGCCTAACCGGGGAGAGGTTCCAGGATGAATGAAATTGAAGGCCCTTAAAATCTATTTTGGGATGCTTCTGGATATCATGGTAAACATCCGACAGATCCTCCGGCATGATTCCAAACTTTCGCCATAGGCCCTGGGGATTGTTTTTCAGGCGGATTCCCACCCTTATGGTCTCTTCCCTGCCGGACATAATTTCCTTTAATCTTTTGAGTTCTCCCGCACTGTCAAGGAGAAGTGTTGTTTTATCATGGTTATCTGCCGCAAGCTTCAGTTCCCCGTCTGTTTTGCCAGGGCCGCTGAAGATAATATCTTTTGCATTTAACCGGAGAGCCCATTCCAGTTCCTGCCCGCTGGATACATCAATCCCAAAGCCCTCTTTGATCAATATCCTTGAAATATCAGGAAGATTATTGCTCTTCATGGCATAGTAAAAGGAAGTTTCAGGAAGATTATTTTCAAACGCGCTCCTGAACTGTTCTGCCCTGTCCCTTAATACGGAAGGCTCCAGAATATAAAGGGGGGAGCCGAAATTTTGTACTGCATCAAGATAATACTGCCTTCGCTCAAAAAAGTTTTTAACAAAGTTATGGAGGATGGTCTCCGGCATAGGTGGAAGCCTGTCTTCTTTTTTTTCAATTGTTTCTTCCATGCTTATTCAATTTCCACAATAAGGTGTCTGACTGTCGTAAGGCACTGGGTTTCAGGATCTTTATCCGGGTCAGCCTCCATGATGATATGGCCTAAAAGCCATGAATCATAGTCCCTGGGCGGCATGGTAATTATATGGCCGGGTTTTCTGATAAAGTTTATTTTTTTTATCCTTTTTTCATCTTTAAGCTGATCTGTATCGATTTTTTTCAAAATACCGTTTTTATGTGCATGGATTCTGAGGCCGACGTGGGGTTTAAATGAAAAATCTTCCTTTGGCACCAGCTCTTTTTTGTCTTTTTCACGGCCTTTGCCATAACCGCCTTCTGGTGTTAATGTGTTATTCGATAACAGTGTTTTTTCTCTGGCAAACTCCACGGCAAGACTGATTATATCTAAATTACCGGCTTCCAGTATGAGCGGGGGCAGGCAGTCGCCCCCCGGCCTTGGTGTCATTTCTATTAGTATCGGCTCATCGTTGCTGATAATAAAATCAACCATGCAGATTCCCCTATTTATTCCAAGGACATCCGCGCTTTTTTTAAGCATTTGTTTAAATTTCGGATAATCCACCTGACAGGGCAGGGCAGATGGAAGGACATATCCCATGATGGTTCCAAAGGGCCCCACAGGTGCTTTTATTTTACGGGTAATGCGAATAATGGTTATTTCATTGTTTTGTGTGATAAAGTCACAACTGAATTCAGGCCCCTCCATCATCTCTTCGGCAAGCATCAGGTATTCACAGGAAGAATTGTTTTTGAAAAGCGGCCTTGAAGCTCTTTCTTCCAGGCCGGTCTTTATTTCCATAAAGCCCTGTTCACATTGTTTTTCTGTTCTGCACCTGAAAACCAGTTCGCTTCCGCTGCCGCAAAATGGTTTTAATACGATACCTGCACGGGTGAGCTGCAGAAACTCGGTGATTTCTTCCAGTGAATTGACAGGAACAGCCCTGGGGCATGGAATGCTGTTTTCCTGCCATATCTTTTTGGATACAAGCTTGTCCCTGCAATTTTGTATTCCATTAATATCAGGATAATTCAAGCCTGAATCCGAGGCCAGCATGGATGTAAGCTCCATGTATTCGCAATCAAAGCATGTAATGCCGACAAGCCTTTGATTCCATTTTTTCAGGTGGGTGTCTAAGGCTCTTTTTACCTCGCTGATATCCTCCATGGGGCTTAGTATCTCTTCGTCCCTTGAGGGGCAGTCTTCTTTGGCCCGGTTCCTGATGTCAGGGCTTGTCAGGAACAGAGCCTGGCCCGGCAGGGCCTTTCTGATCCAGTCTATATAATCTGAAGTGGTGCCTGTGACAAGCACCTTTTCATTAAGCACAGGCTGCTTCTGGTTCACAAATACTTCTCCTATGGAGTGATGCCGCTTTTTCAAGATTTAATTCATAAAGGGGTCTGGGGGAGAGATGAAACCTCTCCTTCCAGTTAAAGTTACCGCATAAAAAGTCAACAGAATCAAGCCTCTGGGTGCAGGACCAGTTCATGTGGTGCATATTTATAAGCTTTGCAACCCCGGAAAACTCATGACTGGTCCCCCCGGCCAGGAGAGTGTAAGAGTTCTTATAGACAGCACCCATATCAACGGCTGCAATGCGGCCTCCTATGAGGACTGTGGTAAACCTTAATATTCCCATTTTTTCAAGAAAGAATGCCAGGTTCTCAAAGGATTTATAAAACCTTGCATCTGTGAAATATGAGTTGTTGCCAAAGGAGTCTATGTTCATTTTAAACAGGTGTTCTATATCTTTTTTCTGGTTAAATCTGTAGGAAACCCCCATGTCTTCCAGTTTTTTCAGTTCAGCCTTGAGTTTTTTTCTTGAACGGGTGGAAAAGGACATCCAGTAATTTTCAAAGTTAAAGTCATATAATCCTGGAAAAAAAAGATATCCGATCTCATCCTCTTTCAGCAGGCCCATGAAATTCATCAGGGGCATTCCGTTAAGGTATCTCAAATGCAGGGGGCCCGGCACCGAATCCAAGAGTCTGGTAAGGACTTCAGGTGTTTTTGCTATCACCCTGTTTTGCTCAATCCATGTTTTTCCATGCCAGGTCTCTCCGGGAAACTGGACATATTTTTTTTCTTCTTCATCCCAGCACAGGGCGAGCAAGCCCACGGGTTTTTTGTTTTCCTCTGCCACATGAAAGCTTAACGGCCTGGAAAATGAGTTATGAAAACAGGATCGTACCTGCCAGAGATCAAATAAGTTCCTGGCAGGCCACATTTTCTGCCAGATGGATAGGCAGTTCTCGGTATCTTCGTATATTACTATTTTCATGTTTACCCCTAATGTCTCATTGTGACAGTTAAACTGGCAAATGACCCACCAAAATATTCCTGGGAAAACTTCTTTACTACTTCTGGATCATATGCCTTGCAACTGAACACATCAAGGTAGGTTGTGTTGGTTAGATTTGCAAAATGAGCTGAAATCAAGGATGTTTCAATGAGCTGAACCATTGAAAAACCCTCCACTTTTTCATCCTCTCCAAAATGAACCACCTGGGTTTCTCCAAAGCGTTTCATTTCAATAAGATCGCACAGTTCCACGACAAACCGCTTTATCAATTCAGCATCCCTGATCTTTGAAGGATCACAGTCATAGATATCAATGGCTGATGCAATTCCCCATACTTCCGGTGCGGCTTCTATTTTTATGGCAGATGATGTATTCATGTTTTTTTTTCCTTATTTTTGATAATTGAATTAATAACATATACGGTGGTTCACCGTCACAATTAAATAGTAAAATTTGTTTTAAAAACAACCTATTACAGAAACTTTGGCGTCTTTCATATTCCCTCAAAACCAGTTGACATTTTTTTGATATTATTTCCCTAAAATTAAGAAAATATTTTGAAAAAGTGTCAACCGAGGAATGAAGCATGCCGAAACTTTTATGTGGAATTATTAATGATTTTATTTTTCTTTTGTATTGTCTTTCCATTGAGATTTTTTGCCTAATTTTCTCCGGCGCTTCTGCATTTCCTGCTGGTCTTCCCAGGAAAAATCTTCATCATAGGATTCTTTGAATTTCGGGCTTTTCTGTTTTGTCCCTTTTTTGCTTTCTCTGGTCATCTTTTTCATCCTGTTTGCTGCTCAATTATAATTAGTTCGGCAATATAAACCCTGTCTTTTATTTCCTTGATTTCGCTATAAGCACATCATGTGCCATTGCCGAAATTTTTTTAAATGTATATAAATATAATAAAATCAATTACTTCTCTTTTTAATGGTTTCTGCGTTATTGTATTTTCCGGTAAAATATTACGGATAGATATTAAAAGAAGTAAAATAATTCTGAAATGCCCTGGTTATAGCCGGAAATAAGGTGGTTTCAGCCATTAGAAAACCTTAATGTGTCTCTTTATTGGGCTTGGCTTTTACGTGGAATTAGAGTATATCCTGAGATAGGCTTGGATCTAAAAAGAGTATAATCTTACCGATTCTGCCCCTACACATTCATATAAAAAGGAACCCCATGCTGATCAGGCTTGTCTGTGCTATTAAAGAGAAAAAACTGCTGGCGGATCTTGAGACAAGGCTTGCGGATTCTGATGTGCAATTGAAAATATGCGGACCCCATAAGGCTCCCTGGCAGGAACTTGTCCGCAGTTGCGCAGATGTCTTTGTCATAAGCAGGTCACTTATTCCAAGACCCATTGAATCAAGTGTTGCCATACTTAATGACCTTCCGGAAAAACCCGTTTCAATTATTTTGCACGAACGGGAATCCTCCGAGGAACATGCAAATCTCTTAGCCTCAGGTGCGGATGTTGTTCTTTATTCTGGTATCTCATTGGACAGCCTGATTGAAGCCATTGAAAGCACCATTGAATCGAGGCGCCAGTTTCATTCCATTGACCGGTTTGACCAGCGTGGAAGAGTCCAGCCCAGGCTGAACGATTTTATTTCAAACAGCAAAGAGATGCAGCTATTCCTTGAAGAGGTCCGGCAGGTAGTCTCAAGTGATACCACGCTTTTGCTGCTTGGAGAGACCGGCGTGGGTAAAGAACATCTATCCAAGTCCATCCATGCAGAAAGCCACAGAGCATCAGGGCCTTTTATAGCCATCAATATGGCAGCCATACCCGAACCTCTTATGGAGAGTGAGCTTTTCGGACATGAGCAGGGTGCGTTTACCGGAGCGATTCGGTCCCGCAGAGGAGCCTTTGAACTGGCCCACGGTGGAACAATTTTTCTTGATGAAATAGGGGAAATGCCCATGCATATGCAGACCAAGCTTTTGAGAATACTTCAGGATTTCGAGTTTGTTCCCGTTGGCGCTGAAAGCCCTTTGTGGGTGGATGTTAGGGTAATAGCCGCAACCAACAAGGATCTGGAAGAAGAAATTGCAAAGGGAAATTTCCGCCAGGATCTATATTACCGCTTAGGTGTGATTACCTTTACTCTGCCTCCTTTAAGAAAAAGAAAAGAGGATATTCCATCCATGGCCAATGATTTTTTGAATATCTATAATAAGAAAATCGGCCGTGAAATTAACCGCTTTTCCCAGGCAGCCATGGAAGCGCTTTGTGATTACAACTGGCCCGGCAACATTCGAGAGCTTATGAACGTTATTGAAAGGGCCATTCTTTTATGTAAATCCGATACCATATCCCTGAATGATCTTCCAAATACTCTTCAAACGAACCTGTCCGGGCCGTCGGGATTGATGGATTTAAATCTTACGGACTTTAATTCCTGGCACAATAAAACCCTTGCCCAGGTTAAAGAAGAGGTCTTAAACCAAGTTGAAAAAAAATATCTTGAAATGGTTTTAAAAAAAACAGCCGGCAGGGTAGGGGAGGCTGCAAAGATTGCCGGTATCCATTCCAGGGGGCTGTATGGAAAGATGAAAAAGCTTGGGCTTGACAAGGCTGTTTTCAAGCCCGGAAAAAACTGAAGGTATCCTGTGCTGCTTTTGAAACAGGCGGTGTTGTACTTTGCAATATTCTTTTTACCGCCAGGGAGGAGCATTGTATCATGATCACGGGCATTGATGATGAGTGGGTATATTGTTTTGATTCATACCGGTGTTTATCAATTCGCGGATTGAGGAAAAATGTTAAAGTTCTCAAGCCCGATGACCCCCGGGCTCCCAATATCAAGATACTGCGCCAATGGCTTGATCAAGCAGAGGCCAAAAGATTTTGTTTCGGCCCTGTGCATATCAGGAAGCGCCTTATGATCTGGAGAATTTCCTGATTTGCGGATAAGCTCAAGCAGCCTGAAATTGTACCGTTTCAATGAGCAACACCTGTGCTATCCTGAAATTTTTTCTTTGTTTACTTCTTAACCCTCTGTTAATTTGTTTTTTTTCAGCCTTTTCCATGATCTTTTGTCTGGATAAGATTAAAGAATCCGTTTGGATGTGTTGCACCATGCAATGAAATTTTTATCTTTTACAGGCACAACGCCCTCCTTTTTCAATATTGGTTTTCATAAATTACCTATCTAATTGATATAATTTAATATTTTTTAATGGTATGGGATATGCAGTCTTAATAACCAGTATCTGAATAAGACTTGAAAATAAGTCTTTTCACAGCCTGGTAAGTTGATTTTACTAAGAAAAGCAAATTGCCCGGGGCTTTAAAACATTTGATTTATACATGGAGGGTTATGATCATGGGTTTTACCACTTTGTTTGTTCTTGGAATAGGTTTGGTTTTAGTCGTTGCATGTGCTGACAGGTTAGCCTCTGCAATTGCCGGCAGAATACGTCTTGAGGGTTCAATTCAAGGGAAACGTCTTGACTGGTATTGCTTCTTTTCCCCAGCTAACTTGACAGGCAGTCATGGGAGAAAGAAAAGTCAGGAAAGGGTTCAAAGAAGGCAATGGCAGCCTGTTGAAGAACAAAGGCCGGCTCTTCTGGCATAATACAAAACAGGGGAGAGGGGGGATAATGTTTGTCCCCCACTCTTTTTACATTCCCAGATATACCTTGGAAAGTCTTCAAAAAAATTAGCTCCATAGCGCCATCCTTCATTTACCGCTTTACACTTCCTTTCATATCAACATCATTATTTTTTTTGTAATTTCATCCCAAAAGATGCCAGAATATTTGGCATGTTTATTTTTACCCTTTGGCTAAATATAGAAAATTATATTGACAAGCAATTTTATTTAATATATTCGTTAAAAACGATTTATATAAAAAATATTAGTAACTGTAAGGGTTCAAATGAAAGAATTTTTAAAAGTAATGAAAGCAGCGTCAGATCCAAACAGAATAAAAATATTAAAAATGCTTGAACATAGAGTTATGTGTGTTTGTGAACTTTATACTGTTTTAGGGATCGCCCAGTCAACGGCGAGCAAGCACCTTAAAATTCTTGAAGATGCAGGACTTGTTGAATCATATAAAGACGGCCTGTGGGTGAATTTTACTCTGTCTGACGGAAAAAATAATCCATTCGCCTCCAATTTGCTTGGAAATTTGAAGCACTGGCTTAACGAAGATTCAGATATTATTGCCTCTATAAGCAAATCATCAGATGTTCATAGAGAAATTATTTGCAGGAAGTAATTTTTTTAAGATTATAGTATCGTTATAGTGCTATTTATAAATGAACCAAGGCTGCCGCCATAAACCGGGACACCCCGTAGAATAAGGGTTGTATGGAAAGCCCTATTTCTGGGGTCTTATGTGCTGGAATACTCTCATCAACCGTTTCAAATTCTCCCACTTTATGATGGTAGCCTATTTATAGAAAAAAAGGAGGGCATTTTTCATATTGCCTTAAAAGTATTTTAGACTTTTTTAAAAGTGAATTCCCAAAAATGGGAATATCGATTCGGAAAGTGTAAACCGGAAAATGAAGGATGCCAAAAGGAAATTTACATGGAACAACTGCTTAAAAGTTTTACTCTGGAGTTTTTTGGAAAAGGGAGACATAAAACCACACCAGATCAATTTTTTGGAATGGATAAAGGGTTTCTTTTGGATGTTCGATCAAAGGAAGAGAGCGAATCGATTTCCATAAAAATGAAATGTCATCCAAATATTGAATGCCTGAATATACCCATAAATGAGATCCCGGATAGAATGGATGAAATTCCAAAAGATAAGCCAGTTGCCGTATTTTGTCCCGCAAATGTCAGATCGGCCATTGTTTATGCCTATTTGCTTTTAAATGAATTTTCAGATGTCCGCATTGTCGAAGGCGGCTATGGTGCGTTGACAGAAGCGTTGAAGCCCGGAAAGGTATTTAAAATGGTTCAAAAATATGGGGAGGATAATCATAATTAAATGCCTGGTTTCATCGTCGTGAGCCTGCTTATTTTTATTGTTGCCCTCTCCATGACCATGGTCGGAAAAGGGGGCGGGAATTTCTATGTAGTCATTCTTGCATTTGCCGGTATTCCTATGCACGAGGCGGCAACAACTGGCCAATTTATTCTTTTTGCCGCCTCAGTTGCGGCAATGGCCATTTTTCACAATAACAAATCCGTCTCATGGGCATTGGCCCTTTTCATCGGCTCTTTCACAGCGTTATCAGCCCTTGGAGGTGGATTCTTTTCCCATTTGTTCAGTGGTTTTATCCTTAAAATCATATTTGCCGCCATGTTGCTGATATCTGGTTTACTCATGCTGCTGCCGATTTCTGAGACTCGATATGGCGGAAAAAACAACTATCCTGGAATCATAAGAATTCAATCGGGTGTCGAACACTATCGGGTAAACTTATGGATTGCTTTGCCGGTAACGGTCATAGCCGGTTTCTCATCCGGTATGGTCGGCGTGTCAGGCGGATCTTTCTTGGTTCCATTGATGGTCTTGGCTTGCGGCGTTCCCATGCACACTGCCGTGGGAACCGCCTCGGCACTCATTGCCACGACAGCTTTCATGGGATTTGCAGGACATGCCGCCCAAGGCGATTTTTCTCCTTCATGGGCAGTTCCATTGGCTTTAGTGACCATCATGGGGGGGATCATCGGGGGAAAATTTGCCTTGAAGTCAAAACCTAAAAATTTGAAAAAACTGTTTGCGTATACCAATTGGGTTGCAGCCCTTTTCATCGTTTTTAACGCACTCCGTGCAAAGGGAATGATATGAAAAACCGGCATCGTTAACTACTGCTTTGCGCTTTTGGAAGCCAAGCCCTTTTTTAAGAAGGTTTTGCCTTTATAAAGGTTTTTTGTTAAAATTATTTAGTCAATACTTTGGATGGTTTTTATAAGAACCTGTTTTTATTCAATATTAAATCTTTTGATTTTTCTCCACAGGGATACCCTGTCTATACCCATGATTTTGGCAGCCTGGGTCTTGTTCCAACCTGTTTTTTCAAGAATCCACCGGATATATTTTTGCTCCTGTTCTTCAAGGGTGGGTATATTATCCGAGGTATCTGCCCGGTAGGTTTCCACGGACAAGTTAGTGATATATTCAGGAAGTGCTTCCGGATAAATGATTTCACCGTTTGCCATTGCCACTGTTCCCTCGATTACATTTTCCAGTTCCCTGACATTTCCGGGCCAGCCATAGCGGCAGAGAAGATCCATTGCGTGCCGGTCAATTTCCTTAATATCTTTGTCCATGGCCTTCTTTTTCTGGGCAAGGAAATGATAGGCAAGTAAAGGTATATCTCCATCACGCCGGGACAGGGGGGGTAGTTGAATGGACACTACATTGAGGCGGTAATATAGGTCCTGCCGGAAATTACCTCTTTCAAGTTCATGCTTCAGGTCTCTATGGGTTGCCGCTATAAATCTTAAATCTACCGGTATGGTCTGGGTTCCGCCGACCCTTAAAAAATTTTTTTCCTGAATGACCCGGAGAAGTTTTACCTGCATGTCCATGGGCATGTCTCCGATTTCATCGAAAAAAATGGTCCCCTTGTTTGCCGTTTCAAAGAGTCCTTTTTTTATTTTTCCTGCTCCTGTAAAGGCTTCTTTTTCATGGCCAAAGAATTCATTGGCCATCAGCTCTTTAGAAAAGGAGCCGCAGTTAAAGGCTACTATTTCATGTTGAGAGCGATGGCTTAAATGGTGTATGGCCTGGGCCACCAGTTCCTTTCCTGTTCCACTTTCCCCCAGTATCAGAACGCTGACATCTGTTGGGGCGATCTGTTTAATATCTTTTTTAACCTCAACCATGGCCTCACTGTTTCCGATGATGGATGAAAGGGCATGGCCTTTTGTCACGGCATCTTTTAAAGCAATGTTTTCAAGTTGAAGACTTCTTTTAAACAGAGCTTCTTGAACAATCCGGCGTACCTCATCAATTTTGTAAGGTTTTGTAATGTAGTGGTAGGCCCCTTTTTTCAGGGCAGTAACAGCAGAGTTCACCGTGGCATATCCGGTTATTAATATGACTTCCGTGTGGGGCTGACAGGTCCGGCTTTTTTCAAGAACCTGGAGGCCGTCAACTTTACTCATTTTGTAATCCGTGATCACCAGATCAAATGTCCTTGTCTCTAAGAGGCGCAGTGCCTTTGCTCCACTGTCCACAGCAATCACATTATATCCTTTTTTTTTAAGAATATGCTCAAGATTTCTGCGGGCCATTTCTTCATCTTCAACAACTAAAATCAGTTCTTCCATAATTTTCCCTGTATTGAAAATCAATCCTGAAGGTGGATGATAAAGGTTGTTCCCGTTCCTTCCTGTGACTCAACTTCGATTGTTCCCCCGTGTTGCTCAATGATTCCGTGTATGATGGACAGGCCTAAGCCGGAACCTTTACCCACTTCCTTAGTGGTGAAGAAAGGATCAAATATACTGTGAATGTTTTCACTGGGTATCCCAATCCCCGTATCCCTTACCTTGAATGTAAATGTTGAAGTTTCTAAGTCTTTTGAAGCTGAAATATGAATTTTCCCCCCTTTTTCCATGGCATGGATACTGTTGATAATTAGGTTCAACAGAACCTGCTGAATCCTCCTGGCATCCACCTTGCCCTCCAGGTCATCAGGAATATCAATATCTATTTCAACATTGGCAGGAATTTCTCCGGTAATTAGATGCATGGTACTGAGCACCAGTTTTTTGAAATTAACATTTTCGATGAAAAAGTCTGTTTGTCTTGAGAACTCCAAAAGAGCCCGGATGATGTCACGGGCCCGGTCGATCTGTTCTTCACATTGAATAAGAAGGCTTTTTTTATATTCGTTATTTGGCTCATCCAGTTCTTCTCTTATGATCTGGATGGAGGTTGAGATGTTGTTGATGGGATTATTAAGCTCGTGGGCTACCCCTGAGGTCAAGGTGCCAAGGGAAGACATCTTTTCTGCCTGGACAAGCTGCTGCTTTCTCTTGTCCAGCTCTTCGATCATATTATTCAGGCTTTCCGCTAAGGATTCAAACTCATCCCCTGTTTTTATATCTGGAATCTTTGTAAAATCTCCCCGGGCTATTTTTCTGATGCCGTATTCAATGGATTTCATGGGCTGGTTTACGTTGAGCGCCAGAAAAAAAGCCGTAAGAATGGTTAAAATAAAGAGGGAAAAAAGGGAGAATAAAAGATAGGTTCCCGATTTATCCAGGAAGGCAAAAACCTTTTCCCTTTCCCTTTGCTCAACCTGTTCGATTTCCGTGGTGATTTTTCTTCCGAGGTGTGTCACCCGTTCCTGAAGCGAGGCAATTTTTTTCAGGGTGTTATCATTTTTTATGATACCCTTATTCAGAGTATATATGTTTTTCAGGCTCATCATGGCTTCTTTATAAGCTGTGATGTCAAGGGTTCTTTGTTTTATGGAATCTCCATGTTTCAGCAGGAACGGAAAATCCTTTTCAATGGCTTTTTGTTTTTCTTCGGTTTTTTCAATATAGGAAATGGCTTCAAGGAGATCTTTAATATCTTGTCTTAGAAAAAAATTTTTTTCATATCTCCTGGTTTCAAGGATGGTGTTTAAAAGTTCGTTTTTCTTTTCAATTATCTTCAACTGCTGGTTCAAGATGGAGTTGCTGTAGTAACTAAAGAGCCATATAGCACCGTTCACCGTCATGAAGATAAAAAAATGGAGGAAAATTTTTTGTCTTAGATTGAATTTCATTTTATAATTATAATCTTTTTTATGATTTTTTTATACAATTATTTATGTTTTTCATTACCGGGCCATGAAGTTTTTATGGAGGAATGGGAGATGTCATGCTTTTTACCGGCCTTTGAGCTGGGGAAGAGAGCCCCTGGAACCCGGTTAATTTTTTTCATGTGCGTTGGGTTTCCAGGGGACTAAAGGGGCTGAGGAATGAGTTTTGATTAAGAGCTGGATAGGATATGGTCTGCTACCCAACCCCATAGAAGAAGTATATGATGGCCAGCTCCACCGTCAGGAAGAGAAGCGTCATGACTGCACCCGCTCTGGCATAGTCCACGGTACGGTATCCCCCGGGCCTCATGATCAGGGCATTGACCTGATGGGTGGGCAAAACAAAGGTGTTGGATGCAGAAAGACCAACCACCAGTGCGGCCATCCTTGGATCACCTCCGGCCATGATCGCCATGTTCATACATAGGGGAACCAGAAGGACCGTGGCCCCCACATTGGATATTACCAGGGTGAAGAAAGAAGTCATGATTCCAATGACACCAAGGAGGACAATGGGTGATGGACTGCCGATGATTCCCAGTACGCTCTGGGCGATAAACGCGGCGGTTCCTGTCTTTTCAAAGGCAATACCCAAAGGGATCAGGCCGGCCAGGAGAAACACAGTCATCCAGTCCACGGACTGATATGCCTCGTCAATGGTTAGAACTCCGGTAATGATCATGCCAAGGGCACCGGACATCAAGGCCACCGATAGTTTTACCTTGAACAGGATGATCTGAAGAAGGGCCACCGCAAGCCATGTAATAGCCAGCTTTTCTTTTTTTGGGCGTAATATCTCACCCTCAAGGGGGGTTGCAAATGTCAGTGCCCTTGGTTGAGGACGGTTTTTAAGAATATGAAATCTTTCCCAGGGACCCTGGAGAAGCAGCGTGTCTCCCATGCTGAGCTTTATATGGCTAAGGCCGCTGTAAAATTTTTTGTTCTCCTTGAAAAGCACCAGGGGATTCAAACCGTAAAGTTCTTTAAAATCAACATCTTTCATGGTTTTTCCGATTAGCTCGGATCTTGGTGACACAACGGTTTCGGCCATGCCGGCATTGGTTCTGGCCAGACTGTCCGCAAAAATATCCAGGCCTTCTTTCATTTCCCATCCATATTCCTGGGCCAGCCGCTCTATGTTTTTTTTCCGTCCCACAACAGCCACATCATCATCTGGTGCTATCTCTTCAAAACTGTGGGGGACATGGTTGGTACTTCTTTTTTTACCGCTACTGATTCCCACTACAGCCACCAGGAATTTTTCCCTTATGGCAAGGCTTTCCAGGGTGCCTGTTTTTTTTGAATCTTTTGGGATATGGAGTTCCGCCATGTTTTCCAGGCCCTCATATTCTCTGGTAAGGATTTCCGTGGGGCCTTTACTTTCGTCACCGCTGCCCGAGGGAAGTATCAGCTTTCCAAAAATCACAAAATAGATTAAGGCGGACAGGAGCAGGCAAACTCCTATGGGGGTCTGGGTGAAAAGGCCGAAGGGCTCGAGCTTCTCACCCCCCAGAACCATCAAGTCATTGAGCAGGATCGTGGGGCTGGCTCCCACCAGGGTCATAGTCCCTCCGATGATGGCACAAAATCCCATGGGCATGAGGATTCTGGATGTGGGAACCCCCACTCGTTTGGATATTCTCTGGGCTGCAGGAAGAAAGAGTGCCGCAGCTCCTATATTTTGCATCATGCTGGAGATGATACCCACTGTTCCGGCAATGAGGATGATAATTCTGCTTTCACTGTCTCCGGCCAGTTTTAAAATAGGCTTGGATACCTTATTCATGACTCCGGTCTTGTCTAAGCCCGCGCCGATTATAATTACGGCGATTATTGAACAGACTGCGTTACTGCTAAGGCCCACAAAGGCCTCGGTGGGAGTTACAAGACCGATCAGGGGCAGGAGAACCATCATCATGATTCCCACAACGTCCACACGAACCCATTCAAAAATAAAGAGACATATTACAAAAACGAGGACCAGCATCGTCAAAAACATTTCAGGTGTCATTGAAGTATTTCCTAATATATTTTAAAAAATTTTTTCCCGGGATATTCTTAAAAAAGTATCAACTGCTTTTGATTGAATATGAAATATGCTTCCTACTGCTTATTTTCATTCCGATATATGAAACAGATGACAGCGCTAAAGACGATCATAATAACTCCAAATACAAAATGAGCATTCATTTAAAACCTCTCTATGTCATGGAATAAACACACAGTCTTTGTGCCACTCGGTTTTCGTTTTCCGCTCTGTTGTAAACCCGGTCTTCTTCCTGATTTTCAGATACTACAAATTCAATTTCTCCGTATTCCTTTGAGAGTTCCCGGATGGCCTGATCAATGCCGTTGAAATTAACAACATGGTTAAAATTAAGGCCTTTTTCAACTGCCATGGCTCTAAACATTTCTACGTTTTTTAGAGCTTCTGCTTCAAAATCCCGGCATATTTGCTCCTTTGAAGATGAAAGTGAATCAATGAGCGGGTTTTTAAGCTGGATGGCGTTCAGTGCAATTAGCCGGTAATCCATTCTTTTGGCCATGTCCAGGGCATACTCCATGGCAGATTCGGAAAAACCGCTGTCATGGCTGGCTACAACCAAGTTTTGACCCAAGGTTTCCACACATTCATTTTGTACAAGGGTAGTGTTGTGTTCATCATTACCGGCCTGGGCATATTTGGGGCTTGATCCGCAATCACTGATCTGGTTTTGATTTTTTTTCATCTTCTGTATAATTTTTTTAAAAAAAGCCATATTTCCTCCTAATTTTAATGCTGTGTTTAATACTTGTTTGAGTCAGAGAGCGGAAAACAGGATACTTTAAAGAATTTTGATTCTTTTTAAGGCATCCTTCATCTGCCGGTTTACACTTCCTGAATCAATATCCCCATCTTCAGGGATATGTCCTTAAAAAAGTGTCAACTACTTTTAAGGGGTTATGAAGGAGGCCCTTTTTAATCTTTAATCCTTATGGTAACAGCTCTTTTTCGCTAAAACATAAAAGTTAGCAATATGCGTACCAGTAATGGAAAGCCATTTTCCGGCGGGTTTACAGGTATGGAAGAGGCAGATCAGGCAAAATTTTTTGTTGCAGATCGCAACATGATTTTAAATATGATGTTTATCTCTTTGCACAACAGTTAAAATACAAATATTGCAGGAAATAATATGGTGTTGCAAGTTGTAACGATTAATCTTTGTTTTTGCGTGTTTTTGTTTTTTGAAAGGCTGGTGCCTTCTTTTATAACCGTTATGGGCAGACCCGATTTTGACCCAATTCTGCCCACAACGAATATTGAAACATAGGGGCAATCCCACTGTGGGTGCCCTCTTAAAGAGCACCCACGGTGGACTGCCCCTACAGTTTTATATAAGAGCCTATATCTTTGGCGCGGTGTTTGCATTCTCTGAACAGCTTAAGGTATCCGAGATAATTGATAAACTACCTGAATATAGGAGTGATGAGCTGGAAATGAAAAGACTGTTCAAAAAAGAGGAGGTACGGGAGGATGTCCTGGAACTCGATGAACTGAGACAGGATATTCTTGGGGCTCATATGCCCGGTCAAGTTGAAAAGGTGGCAGTAAAAGAGCTGGACAGGCTCCTTAAAATTAACCCTTCCTCAGCCGAATATACCATTGCGGTGAATTATATTGATTATTTAATCAGCCTTCCATGGAACAGGGTGTCTGCCGATAATCTGGACATAAACCGGGCTGAATCCATCCTGAATCAAGAACATTACGGGCTTAGCGAGATCAAGGAAAGAATTTTAGATGATCTGGCCGTAAGATTGATGAAGCTCTCCAAGAAAAAGAACATTCTTGTGGTTGATGATGAAGAGATAACCAGGAAGAATCTCCAGCATGTTCTTTCAAGAGAAGGTTATGGCGTTGAAATCAGCTCCAATGGTATGGATGCCCTGGAATTGATTAAAAAGAATCAATATGACCTGGTGATTACGGACCTGAAGATGGAAAAGATCGATGGCCTGACTCTTTTGGATCAGGTTAAACAGCTAAGTCCTTTAACAGAGGTTATTATCATTACCGGGTATGCTACGGTATTGACAGCCGTGGATGCTATAAAAAAGGGATCCTTTCAGTTTCTTGCCAAACCTCTGAAACTGGACGAGATCAGATCAACGGTTAAGGGAGCTTTGGATCGGAAAACAGGAGTACTGGACACAAGGGGCCCGGTCCTTTGCCTTACAGGCCCCCCTGGAACAGGCAAGACCTCGCTGGGTATGTCCATTGCACGGTGTCTTAAAAGAAAATTTGTGCGTATCTCCCTCGCAGGAATGAGGGATGAAGCAGATATCCGGGGACATCGAAGAAGTTATGTGGGAGCTTTATCCGGGAGGATTATCCAGGAGATTCGCAGGGTGGAATCGAGCAATCCCATCTTTATGCTGGATGAAATCGATAAAATCGGGCAGGATTTCAAAGGGGATCCAGCCTCGGCTCTCCTGGAGGTGCTTGATCCCCAGCAGAATGCAAATTTCATGGATCATTACCTGGATGTCCCCTTTAATCTTTCCAGAGTGATGTTCATAGCCACGGCAAATGCTGTTGACAAAATTCCCCGCCCCCTTCTTGACCGATTTGAGGTTATACACCTATCCGGCTATACAGTTGAGGATAAGGTAAATATTGCATTCAAATATCTTATTCCAAGGGCAATTGAGGAATCCGGGCTGACGGAAGCTGCCCCACGTTTCTCCGAGGCTGCAGTTCATAAAATTATACGGGAGCATACCAGGGAAGCAGGACTCAGGGAGTTGGAAAGAAAAATCGCCTCAATCTGTAGAAAAATGACCAGACAGATATTTCAGGAGACTCTTTCCACGGATTCTCTTCAAGTTACGCCGGATCAGGTTGAGGCTTTGCTGGGCCCCAGCCGGTACCATTTTGACATTGCCGGTGCAAAGGATCGCATCGGCTGTGCCACGGGGCTTGCATGGACAGAGGTAGGGGGAGAGATTATTTTTGTGGAGGCCACGAAAATGATGGGATCAAACCAGTTACTTCTGACCGGCTCCCTGGGAAATGTTATGAAGGAATCAGCCCAGGCAGCCCTGAGTTATATAAGGAGCAACACAGAGAACTTTGGCCTGCCCCAGGATTTTTTCGACGCCAGTGACATTCACATACATGTGCCGGCAGGAGCCATTCCCAAGGACGGCCCCTCCGCGGGCCTTACCATTGCCATGTCTCTTCTGTCCCTGCTTAAGACAAGACCCTGCAGAAGAGATACCGCCATGACCGGGGAGTTGACCCTGAGCGGAAGAATCCTCCCCGTTGGAGGGATCAAGGAAAAGCTCCTGGCAGCAAGAATGGCAGGGATAAAAACGGTGATTTTTCCTTCAAAAAACAGCGCTGAGATACATAACATTGAAGATGATCTAAAAAGGGACATGAACATTGTCACTGCCGATGAGGTAGGACAGGTGATAGAGCTTGTTTTAAAATAAAATTTTTTCAGTTTCTGACAATGACAAGGGGTACGGTAAGATTCTTCTTAATTCGCCCCAGGGATTTTTTGCGTGATTTGTTATATCTGGAATGCTGCTGCATGTGGGATGAAGCGTCTAAAACCATCAGGACAATTTCCTGGTGATTATCTATGTAATCCGGCAGTTCCTTTTCCGGTTCTCCTGAGCTGAGAAACATTTTAAAAGGAACTCCGGCTTTCTCGGAGCGGGGCAGCAAATCTTTCATAGATACAGAGTAATTAGATGATAGCTCATGGGCACTCCCTTTTTCTCCGTCCCGGGGAAAAGCGGCTGAACCAAGGGACACCAATTCAAGAGTTTTTTCCACATAATCGATGTCTTGTGAGGTATCTGATAAACAGGATTGTTTTTGTTTTTTTTGGATAAATTGAAGAATCCTCAATCCAGCCTTGATACGTTTACACAGGTCAACCGCATATTGAAATGTACATTTTGTAGGGCTGTTGCCGTCAATAGCCAGCAGAATTTCTTTCATAGTCTTGTTCTCCAACCCTTTTTTTGAGTTTATTATTTTTGAGCACACAGCCCATGGTGATTTTATCTAAATAATGTAGGTACAGAAAAGCTGCCAGTCCGCCCTTTTCGAGGGTAGACAAACACACAGTCCCCCTATATTTCATGGTTTATTGTACCTGTTAGGGCATTGTGATTATATATTAAAAGCATTTAACGTGCCAGAATATAGGGGGCTGGGTAAATGGTGTCTGCCTGTGCCTTGATGGGCAGGGATTTAAGCGGCATGGGGTATTATTCTTTTTTGTATCTGGCATTTATGCCTCAATATTTCTTGTTTCATTCTGTAATGCCGACGGCAGGCTTGAGATTTTTTTCCTTTAATTAAAGGATGTTATGTGGCTATTGCGCTGATGGTATCCTGTGTTGCGATTGTCAACATGGAGTTTGCAATACTCCCAGACCCAGGGCTTTTGTTACCATCATCTGCATCTGCCTCATATCCAGACCTGAGAATGGTTTACAATACTCCCAGATCCAGGGCTTTTATTACCTGTTTTGCAGCATCAAAATCAGGCTCGATATCCACGGCCTGCTGGAAAAAATTCCGTGCCTTATCTATTTCTCTCATATCCAGATATATTCGTCCTATGTTGTAATAAATATTGCATTCACCAGGATGTATTTTCAATGCTTTGGTATAATGGCGAAGAGATGCCTCATGATCTCCCTTTTTTCGGTAGATTATACCCAGGGAATTGAATACATTAAGGGATTCCGTACCAAGGGCAAGGACTTCGTTGAGGATTTCTTCTGCATGTGCGTCGTTGTCCCTTTCAAGATATATCTGTGCTGCCTGGTTCATACACTCATCTGCCTCCTTGCTTTTACCAAGGGCCCTGTAAGCCCGCCCCATCTCCTCATAGGCTTTGGCAAATAGCCGGTCTAACTGGGTGGCTTTCCTGAAGGCCACAATTGCCTCGGAATGTTTTCCCTGCATGGTCTTTATATAGCCGATATTGTAGTAATGTTCTGGGGTTTCTTTCTGGTTGATCAGGGTATCGAAGACCTTTAAAGCTTCATCATATCTCTTTTCCTTGATAAGAGCACTTCCCTTATCAATATTCTTTTCTGCGTTCCCCACGACAATTTCTTTTTTTCTGCCAAAGGCCTGGATGATTTTTGTCTGAAGGGTTTTAAGTTTGCAGGGCATAACCAGAAGACCTGTTACACCTGCCTGGCCTGCCTTTAGGACTTTAATATTTGTGAAGGCCTCATCTGTCATAAAAAAGGGAATTTCAGAATGGTGTTTTCTGTTTCTGATGATTCTTAAAAAGGAGAGTCCATTTGTTTCATAGGCGCACAGTATGCAATGAATTTCTTTTTTCCTGGTTAAAAGAACACCTTTTTCGCATTTTCCCACGGATATGATGTTGGGAAATCCGATTTTCTTCAGGGAGAGGCCGAGTGCTTTTTGTGCATTTTGATTCTCTTCCACGATGAGGATACAGATTTTTTTTGGATTCAGTTTAGATTGTGTCAAGGTAAGGTCTCCTCATGCTCATTTTACTTAAGTCAAACTCTGGACTGGATTCTTGCCTGCTATTTTCAACAATGGTTTTGATTTTCTGGATTAAACCTGGAATAGGCTGCCCTGATAGTTGAAAGATTGAGTATTTTGCATCAGTTTTAAGGTAATCCATAATTTTTTTTCCAGTTAAATAGCACTTATGTTCAAGATTATCAATTGTTTCCAAGTTAACAACATCAAAGAAAATTTCCCCCCAAGAATTTCTTGCAAGCAGTTGGCTCTGGTTTAAGGTTGGTCCTGATTTTCCAGGTTTGGTTGTCATTAGGATGACAATCCTTTCCCAATGGGCAGGTGAGAGAAAAGGACCGTCTGAGAGGGGCATCCATGGCTGCAGCGCCATGTATATGTCATCTACGCCTGATTTTCTCTCAAGGCTTCCATATATATTTGTCCCGGAAGGCAGTTTAATGGAACTTGTTCCCCTTATATAAAGGTGGTTGGACATGATCCAGCCCATGGTCTGTAGAAAAAACATGCTGGAGTATATGGGATAAGTGTCTGAATTTGTTAATTGTGAATAAACATGCCATTCTCCCGGTTTGCCTGAAGGTGTATTTTTTTTGATTATGATAGTCTTATGGGGTTTTATTCTGAGAAAAATTGAACATATGGGAATTTTTCCTTTTTTATTTGACAGGATGCTTTTTGCCTTATTTTTCAGCACCTTCATACTCGGTTCAATCCTATCTACCCGGGTTTTTTCCTCTTTTGATTTTGTTTCGCAGCCACTCTCAATAAGAATATACAACCGGCTCAACCTGGACAACATGGAGGCATCAAAAACAGTTTTTTCAGACTCAGGCCAGTCCTGGTATGAAAGAAGTTTTTTCAAGCGTTTATTCGACAGCTTCCATTTCAGGATATATTTATTCAAAATTTTTCGTTTGGGTGACTCCTTAGGGGGCAGAGCCACTCTGGGAAATCCGCAGAGTCTGAAGAATATAGCTACTTTGATGTGGGCCAGACCCTTGAAATCCTTTTGGGCCGCATAAAAATCAAGAACTCTTTCAAAGGCTATAATGTAGGGATCAGCAGCATAATCATCGATGATGGAATCTCTGAATTTCTCTTTGATCATATCGCAGGTAAGTTTTGGCGGTTCTTCTCCTGTGACTTTGTAGCTGGCCGTAATTGATGCTTTGATCACTGATTTTACCGGGTCATATCGTGACTTGCATATTTGCCAGAGCAATCCTTTTTTGATCTCCTCTTTTGAAATTTTATCAATTTCTCCAAGATCAATGAACTCTTTTTTCTGCAGTATATGCTTTTTCCACACTAGTGATTCATCGCGGCTAAGGGCGCAGGGCAGCACCACCCATGCAGGCATTTTGCCTGCGATCATTATAAATGTTCTGTAAAATTCTTCTTTTATTAAAATTTCAGGTATCGATGTAGTATCATTATCACCGGGCTCTTCAAGTTTATTTTTTATAAGTGCTTGCGCGTCATGAATAAAAAATGAAACCTCCTGGGAAAATTTTTTTCTGCTGTGTATGGTGATAAGGTTTAGCTTTTGTTTCAGGCCATCATATCTCTTTGTACTGAATCTTGCCCGGTTGATGATTACCCAGTAATCAAAATCAGATTTTTCAGACTGAGTAAAGGTGCCAAGGCTGCCAATGTGGTAAAGAGCCTGAACCGCGGCATCGTCGATGTTATATTTGATTAATTTTTTTATGGCATTATTTTCCTTGATAAATTCTTTGCCAAATCCTGTGTTTTCGAAATTCCATATGCCGAATGTGTGGGAGGATGATTCTACATAGCCTGGAAAACCAGGAGTGTTAATGTGGATTAAAAGGGGGATAAGCTTGAATAGATTGAGTTTTTTGGGAGGGAGATATCTTATCATTTCCCGGAGGCGCACAATGTTATGAAGAATAAATTGCTGTTTGTTTTTTTCAATGGCTGCGTCGATGTTGTTCATAAAAGTCCCGGCATATGAAGTTGTTAATCCATCGTGTTTTTAAATCATAGCTTTTTTCAACATAACAAAAAATATTGACAAACACTATGATAAGCGTGATCATGGAAAAAATTTTTCTGAAAAGTTCAGTTTATCCGAGCGTTCAGTATATCAGGTGGTTGTTAGGCATACTTTATTTCTTGATAACGCTTTTATCCGCTCTATTACCCATTCCAAACAGCGGTTCTAATTATGATAATTAATGGTTTTAAAAACAGCAATTTTAGAGTTTTGCTCAACGTAATTTCAGCACGTTACGAAACATTGATATCATCTACTACTACTTTGTTAAATTATAATTTTGGGTCTGTTTTTGTAGGGGTAGCCCCCTGTGGCTACCCTGTCCACGGGGCAACCACAAGGGGTTGCCCTTACATTATGCAAGAACATTTCTGAAGATAACAAAGTAGTACTACAAGCCATAATTAGAATTGCTGCATTCCAAAGGATCGGGAAATTTGTGATGGAATAATCGTTCGGCAGCAGTGAATTCTAATTCTTGGACTTGACGAACCACTATTATATTTGTAGTATTCCTTGGGTATAATTGATAATCGGAGTAATTTTAATGAGTTATGGCAATCAATCGAAAAAAGAAATCAAACTGGAAAACAAGGCAATAAAACCGGTAAGCAGTGGGATCGAGCTGGATTTGATTGACCTTTCCCATATTCCTGAGTTACAACAGAACAAAAATTTTCAAGAAGAAGGTAGCGCTTTGTCCGGTATTTTAAGGGGATTGGATAAAAATGCCTCCCTTAGCAGAGTACTGCATACATTTTCCGGACAGATTGAAGAGATCAACAGGATAATTAAAATGAAATACGCCTCTACCAAGGACATAGCAGAGGTTATTCTTAAAGATGTAGCGCTTTCATCCCGTGTTTTGAACCTGGTGAATTCCTCTTTTTATGGTCAGTTCACCCATAAGGGCATTTCAAGTATTCCAGAGGCAATGGTTATCCTTGGAACAGAAGAGGTTAAGCAGGCTGCCGCAAGCCTTTTGCTGTTTGATTTTATGCGTGATATTTCAAAAAGTGAGATGCTCAAGGAAAAGTCTCTGGCAGGGCTTATGCGGGGAATGATGGCTAAAGAGATTGCTGCTGAGGCTAATTATAAAGATTATGATGAGTTTCAGATATGTGCCATGCTTTACGATATTGGAGAACAGATAATCTTGTTTTGCCGCCCAGATGATTATAAAACCATTGAAAAGCTTTCAATGGATGAGAATATTGACATGGAGGTTGCCTCGAAAAATGTATTGGGAACTCCTTTTACCGAAATAGGCAGTGCCATAGCATCTAAGTGGGGTTTTCCTCCCAGTGTTATTGAGACCATACAGGTTGTGGATAGTTATCATTTGGATCCTAAAAATCTTTGTACAAAACATCTTAAGATTCTTGTTTCATCATTTACAAATGAGCTTAGCAATATTGACTGGCGATTTGGAGAAAAACAGCGCATGGAAAATCTGGAACGGACTGTCATTCGTTATGGAGATATCCTTGAAATCGGCATGCAAAAGGCGGAAAGACTCTTAAATACATCCATCGAAAGGATTGAAAAACATGCAAAACAGCTACGGCTCAATCTAAGGAAAAGCAGGTTTGACAGGCAATTTTTACCGGATAAATTCAATGAAGCCGGGATGGAAGCCGGTATGGGGCAATTATCGCCTTCACCGGTATCATCTCCATCAGGAGCCTTTAGTTCATCAAATCAGGCGGAGGATAATGAAAATAAAATTACATGGGTTGAAAACCAGGTAAAGATTATCCATGCCGGCCTCAGCACTCATTTTAAACTGAGCGAGGTGCTTCTTGGTGTCATTAAAACTATCCACCAGGGTTTTTTCTTTTCCAGGATTTCCATCTGCATCATGAACAGGCAAAAAAATATTATGGCTGTCAGGCTTGTATTGGGTGATGAGCTTAAGAGTTTTGGGCCTAAATTTAATTTCAAGGTATTGGATAAAGGGAAGGATGTTTTCAATAAAGCTTTGACCACGGGGCTGGATATGATCGTTGAGGATACCCGTGATACAGGGAATAAAAATTGGATTCCAGGATGGTATCAAAGGGCAGGGTTTGCCGACGCATTTTGTTTATTTCCCCTTATCGTAGAGGGCAAACGGGTGGGGTTGATCTATGTGGACTGGAAAAAAGATCAGACTCATTTTTTCTCAGACGATGTTAAGCGTCTTATGGGCAGCCTAAGGCGTCTCATCGAAAAGGCTATCCGAAAAAGCAGAACCCAAAGAAGTGACTAACTTTTAATCAGCGCTTATTTTTTATGAGCTGCTGATACATTTCAGAGCAAGGGGGGCAATATCATTGATATCTTTTATGTAATCCACGCAGCCAAGCTTGACCGCTTCTTTGGGCATGCCATACACAACGCATGAGTTTTCATCCTGGGCAATGTTGATTGATCCTGCTTTTTTCATGGATAGCATACCTGCCGCACCATCGCTTCCCATACCTGTGAGTATGATTCCCAGGGCATTGGCTCCTGCATATCTTGAAACGGATTTAAACAAAACATCAGCGGCTGGACGCTGGTGATGAACCATAGGCCCATGTTTGACCTGGACATAATATCTGGCGCCACTGCGTTTTAGCAGCATGTGATAGTTTCCCGGGGCAATCACAATTTTGCCGTTTGTAATGGTGTCGCCGTCTTGTGCCTCCTTGACATGCATCTGGCAGAGGCTGTCCAGTCTTTCCGCAAAAGATGTTGTAAATTGAGCCGGCATATGCTGGACGATTAACACCCCAGGTGAATTTCTGGGAAATTGGGTGATGATTTTTCGGATGGCTTCTGTTCCCCCGGTGGATGCACCAATGGCGATCAACTTGTTGGTGGTGTCGGCAAGGGCTTCAGTGCTGATAAGTATGCTTTGATGGTTGGTTTGCTCACTTGAGTTTCCATCTTTTTGAGCAGTCATTTTAACCCTTGCCACTGCTCTTATTTTCTCTGCGAGCTGGACACTCATGTCCCCAACGGAATATGAGACACTGGGTTTAGATATAACCTCCAGCGCGCCGATGGAGAGGGCTTCCAGTGCAAGCTTGCTGCCCTTAGCCGTCAGAGAACTTACAATCACTACCGGAAGGGGATAGTAGCGCATGAGTTTTTTTAGAAATGTGATGCCGTCCATCCTGGGCATTTCAATGTCAAGGGTTACAACATCAGGCTTGAGATGTACTATTTTGTCCCTGGCAACAAAGGGATCCGGCGCCGTCCCAATAACTTCTATGTCTTTTTCCTTTGAAAGCTCCTTTGAAAAAACTTTTCTTACAATGGCTGAATCATCCACCACTAATACTTTAATTTTCCTGTCACTGTACATATCATATTTCTCTGGGGGTTGAAAATAGTTTGCATTTTATGCAGCCGGTTGGGGATAAATTTCTAATCCCAGGGCCATTTGTCCTTCCATAGTGTCGATGATTAGCAATGTATCAAATACATTGTGGGGTATTTGGTCTAACATTTCCGGGACGCCCAGGCTGAAAGGAGTATTTGCATTTATTTTGCTGAATGTATTACCGGCAATCATGTTTAGGGTTTCTTTCATGGTACCGGTAAAATGGCTTTTCATTAGATTGGCAGGTTCTTCTCCCAAGAAATTTTCCGCCATTATTTTAAGAAGTGATTTTGGTATAAGTAGATAAAGGCTCCCGGAAAAATAGCCTGCAAACCTAATAGAGCAGGCTTCTATATTGTTTGTGAGTAGTCTCGATGATTCTATGGTCTCATCTTCGCTGTATTCTACCGGCAGGTAGAACATGGTTTCCATGACTTCAGAAATCGAAGTCACCATCTTGGTTTTCAAAGTTTTCATCATCATTACTGACTCCAAGAATATCCGTAATCAGATCTCTGACCTGTTCCGGGGTAAAGGGTTTTTTTATATAGCCTGCAGCTCCGCTTTCCATGAAATCTTTGATTATTTTTTTATTACCTTCCGTTGTTATTACGACAATGGGAATCTCTTTGTATAGATTGTTTTTTTTCATGGCATGGATAAGCTCAAGGCCATTCATTTCCGGCATTGTAAAATCTGTTATGACAAGGTCTATCCAGTTCTTTTCAAGTTGTTTCAGCGCCTCTTTTCCATTGGCGGCTTGAAAAAAATTCGAGGTTCCATATCCTGCAGCCTTAAACATTTTTTTAATGACCGAGCGCATTGGCATGGAATCATCAACAATTAGAATTGAAAAAGTCATTTTCTTCTCTTTTGATTTTTTATAAAACCTTATTGCAGACCACGGGAGTTTACAACAACTGGAACATGTCTTCTACTTTTTTTATGTTCAATGTAAAATCCATAATGATTCTTGAAATATCATCAGGGTCCATTTTGAGTTCCCGGATTACCTGATCATGGAACCGGTAGGCAAGGCCGTCTGTTCCAACACCGATGCCCATCATCATGCAGATGCAGTCAGAAAGATAAACAATGGCAATATCTTGATCTTTTTGCATGGACTCATCAGATAGGTGATGGTGGCGGATGATATTTATAAGCTTCGGGCTGAAATGCCAAACTTTTGCTATCATTGCACCTATTTCAGCATGGTTTATGCCGATGATTTTTTTTTCCGCCTCTAAAAAGCTGTATCCCTTTGATGTTACAAGCTGGTTGATCTTTTCACAGGAGTCTTGCACAAAGTGGTCAAGGACTGTTTTGCCGATGTCTTTGAGTAGAGCGCCGGTAAAAATGATATGCCGGCTTGCAGGGGCAATTTTTCGGGCAATATCCTTTGCAATCAGTGCCGATGACACCGAATATTTCCACATGGCTCCTTCATAAAGTCCGTATCCTTTCTGATCCTTGTTTAATGAGGCACTGCTGGCTTTAAGCAGCAGAAGCTCGGCGATTTGATCCATGCCAAGGATGGACACGGCATCTTTTATAGAGTCCACAGGCGTTCTTAAAGCAAAAAGCGCAGAGTTGCATGTCTTTAAAATACTTGCCGTCAGTGCCGGGTCATACTGAATGATCCCGGCAATGTCATCCATGGAACAGTTTGGCTTATTCATTTGAGCTATGACTTTATTTGCAACGGCAGGTATGGGCTTAAGATTTTTGATTTCTTTGATAATGGCCTTAATTGCACTCATACCTTAACCTCCTTGGAACCGGAGGTTTTTACATAAACATTCCCTGTTTTGATCTCTAACCTGACGGTACGGTTTACGTTACCGCCTACTTCCTCATAATTAGTCAAAACATTATTTTTGAAAAAAATTTTTTTCATCGCCATGTAGTTGCGTTTGCCGATGTTAAAAAAACCTTTTTGGTCTAATATCTGTGCTCCGCCAAAGACATATACCTTCATTCTTTGTTTGACGGCATTGTATTTGTATGCTCCTTTGAACAGGCCTGGAATGCCTGTGTCGGCAAACATCCATGGGTTTTTAGCTGCTTTTTCCCGATCTATTTTTGACTCAGGAAGCATGTAGTGCAACATTCCTCCGGTTTTGACAACCGGGTCATAGATGACAAGGCCGATACATGATCCCAGGGAATAGGTTACAAGGTGAGTATCAGGATCGTTGCTGACCTTCATGTCTGAAACTCCGACGATGATTTTCAATCTGCTATTTTCCTTGCTTCAAAATTAATAGATCGTGTTTTTGTGAAGAGCATAACAACGGATAATGAAATGTAGGGGCAGATTCCATATTCGCCCTAAATGGGTTTGTGTATCTATAATTATGCCTGGGATGCCAGTTGAAAAATGCCGTGGATATCAAGTATCAGACCTACCTTGCCGTCGGCAAGAATGGCACCGCCTGAAAAACCTACGATATGCTCAAGATTTCCTCCAAGGCTTTTTATTACATATTCATCTTTGCCAAGCAGCTCATCTATGAGCAGTCCCCGTGTTTCCTCCTTTGATTCCACAATGACTACAAGGCTCTCCCATATCTCTTTGGCATCATTTTTGACACCGCATATTTTTTCCAGTCTGATCAGCGGAATCATTCCTTGTTTTTCTTTTATCATCTCTCCCTTGCCTTTGAGGGTAAAGCATTCAGATCGCATGGGACGAAATGAACGCTGAATGGAGATGGTTGGAATGACGTATTTTTCTTTGCCTATCCGTACCAGCATTCCATCAATGATGGCAAGGGTCAAAGGAAGGCTGATGGTAAATTTACTTCCCTTTCCCCGGGTGGAGGTTATACCCAGGTGGCCTCTGAATTTTTCAATGCCCTCTTTTACAACATCCATTCCCACACCCCTGCCGGAAATATCCGTAATTTTCTGGGCAGTTGAAAATCCAGGCTGCATGATAAGGTCATATATCTGGGGGTCGGTTAGTTTTGCATCCGGTGCCACAAGACCTGCTTCCCGTCCCTTTTCAAGTATTCTTTCCTTATTGAGTCCCTGGCCGTCATCTTCAATTTCAATAATTATGTTTCCGCCTTTATGATAGGCACTGAGGTAAATATTGCCCTGTTCTGACTTGCCTGCATCTTTTCTATTCCCGGCAGGTTCGATTCCATGATCTACGGAATTACGTATCATGTGTACCATGGGCTCATAAAGTGCATCAACTACATTCCGGTCAATCTCGGTATCTTCACCAGTCATTTTTAGGGCAACATTTTTATTGGACTTTCTGGCAAGATCCCGGACAAGGCGTATCATCTTCATGAATGTTGATTTAATGGGAATCATGCGCATGGACATGGCAATATTTTGAATTTTGGAAACGATCTGTTCTAACTGGCCTAAATTCTGGTGCAAAGATGGATCTTTTAATGCCCTTTGTTTGAGCATGGACTGGGCAATTACAAGTTCTCCTGCATAGTCTACAAGATCATCTAATTTGGCGGTATCTACTTTTACCTGTTTTGCAGCAATGGGTATCTTGTTTTTTTTCTGCTCATTAAGGGCGGAATCGATGTCTTTTTTTTGAACTTTTTGGGATTCAACCAGAATTTCGCCTATTTTTTTTCCTGGTAGTTTGCTTTGTTCATTTAGAGCAGAATTAATAGTTTCCTTATCAGTGATGCCCTGGCGGACAAGAATTTCGCCGACAGGCTCATCAGGGTGGTTGGTAATGTAAGCAGGAAGTTTATCCAGTTTTATGCGAAGCGTTTCAATATCAATGTCATCATCCATCAGAGCTGTTTTTTCCGAAACAGCCTCGCTGACACGGGCAATGAGCAGTTTTAACATATCAACAGACTCAAGAATGGCATCTGCTGCAATGTTATTTATGATAAAATCTCCGTTTCTCGCACAGTCCAGAAGGTTTTCCGTGCTGTGGGATAACCTGTTTATCTTTTTTAAATTGAGAAAGCCTGAAACTCCCTTAATGGTATGAAAGGGCCTAAATATATTATTAATAATATTTTGATTATCAGGATCTTGTTCCAGTTCGATGAGTTCAACTTCAATACTTGCAAGGTTCTCCCCGGCTTCAACTACAAAATCCGATAAAATTTCAAGATCGTCATCATCAAACATCTCATTTTTCTGAGGCTGTTCATTGTCGGTATTCTGGATTGTATCTTCCGATAAAGATTGTGGGGAATCAGTAGTTTTTGTTTTTTCAAAGACGGTCGTATCAAGAATCTCAATTACATCGGATATATCAAAAATAAAGTCTGTTCCCTTTTCAAGATGACGCATTAAAGCCTGCATCAAAGTAAGGCCTTGTTCAAGAGGAGAGCTGTCTGTAACGTTATCATTTATCATTCTTTCAACATAGGAGTTGAAGGCCTCTGATACCTTGTGGAGTGTCGAGGCATTTAGCTGGGAGGACAGAGTTTCAATGTCTTCGAGCGTACCAAGCATTAGGTTAAGTTCAGATGTATCATTTATACAGAGTTCAGATACCTGCCTGGATAGATTGGCCATTGATTTTTTTAATCGTTCCATAATTTTTCTACTGATCTATGTTGAGATATGATTAAAGATATATAGTACCTAAATAATATCAAGATGCTAAAGTACGATATAACTATTTGGTTTTACAAGGGTGCGTTAAAAGATACTTTTTAAATCAATTCTTTATTTTTTAAGATAGTTATATTAATAAAATCTGTTAAAATTTAAAAAAGCACCGCTTTTTTTATAAATTTTCTTAAAAATCAAATAGTTACAATTGGCTTGCATTTTTTAGGTAGTATCTATATTGAAACTATAAGGCTTCGATAAAAAACATAATATATGTTGTAAATATCCGGTTTGTGCCGCCTAATGGCTCAGATTGATTTTTTTGAGTTTTATATATTGTTTATTATTAACTATTTTTACTCCAAAAAATGCCCTTAATAGGCAAAAAAACACCTTTCCTAAGGAAAATCGAATATTTACTATGTGTTTTTTTGTATAAATAGTAATTATAGATAGTTGCATAGGCATAAGATATCCCATGAACTTATTTTGTTAAACTGAAAAATATAATAGTTCATGGGAATCAAGGATGTCAAGGAAGGATTCAGTTTAATGCGATTTGACTTGGATTCCTTTAGCAAGCTGGGGTATGAGCTATGGATATTTGTTTTGGTTTGGGCATTACCTGATTTCTGCCGCTGTTTTTTGCCAGGTACATCATTTCGTCAGCCTCTTGAAGCAGTGATGTCATGTCAGAGACAGCATCTAATTGTGCAATACCGAAGCTGGCTGTTATATTGATTGGTGAACCCTTGGTTTCAATAGTATTGCCGGCTATTTTAAATCTTAGGCGTTCTGCAAGTTCGATGGCTTCAACTTTATCGGTTCCAGGAAGTATGGCAATAAATTCCTCCCCTCCGTATCTTGCAAGGATATCGGCATTTCTAATATTGTCTTTTACAAGTTTTGCAGTTATTTTCAGGACATCATCTCCAATCTGGTGCCGAAGGTATCATTGATTTTTTTGAAATGGTCGATATCAAACATGAATATGGAAAGGTTTGAGCCATAACGTTTTGCAGTGGCTATGTGTTGGTTTATATGGTTTTGAAATTCCCTTCTGTTGTAGCATCCGGTCAGAGGGTCAATGCTCGCGGCGTTTATCAGCCTGTCTATATTAAGCTGTTTTGAAATAGCTATGCCTGCGCTCTTTAAGAGCATCTGAACTATTTCATCGTGATGGGCCGGAGCATTGACATTGGGCATGATATATAGTTTTGATTCATGATGGCAATCGCTAAGATTAAAAGATGCCAAGCTGTTCAGGCTGAATTCCAGTTCTTTTTCATCCCCTTGAAAGTCATGATTAAGATAGTTGATCTTGGAGTTATCCAAAACTTGAAAATCATTTATAATAACTGATTCCAGAGAATTTTTGTACATTCTGGGGTCAAGCCATACATCAAGGGTTTGATCCTGTTTTATGACAAAGGCAAAAAGCCTGTAACCTAAGATATCTTTAAGACACAGAGATACTGCGTTAATGATTCCGGCAGGGGTATCCTGCTGGTTCACGTTGATTATATGTTGAGCCAGTTTTTTATGATCTGATTGCCTTGCCGTTATATTAAAAAATAAAAACAATAAATCAGTGATTTTTTTGAATTCCGGTCTCATGGCAGTTCCTTTTCTTGTTAATTAATCTTTAGAATAATATCAGCAAATATAATGCCATGATGTAATCAATATTTTTTTATAATTATTACAATATGTTGTCTTTTGGATGGCTTTTTTCGTCCCTGTAGCGAGGTAAGATTTGCCGGGAAAATGTTGCTTCTTTGACGCCTTGATTTGAAATCCCGACATTTCTTCTATGAGTTTCATGCTTTATTGTGGGTAGAAAGATCAAAACCCTGGTCTTGCCCAAGGCGGTTTATATATAGGAGGAATTTGCTGGTTTTAGCCATAAAAAGACTTGACATATTTACTTTCAACCTCATAATGAACAATTCAAGGTAAGGTTATACTGCCCACTGCTGCAATGAGCTTTTGATAATTTATACTGTCCTAATTATCAAAGGAAAGAATTTTTCTGAAAAGCTCAGTTTGTACATTTGTTAATTATGGGCTAATGCCGTTTTATGGATGGTATACAAAAAAAGTGTAAACTACTTTTGAGGTATTTTTAAAGATGCCTATTTATTATTGCAAAATTAATCGCGGATAAAGAATATTGAATATTGTCTGTTTTAGAAAGTCAAGGGTGATTACCAGGGAAATGGAGTGTAGGGCCTGTTTTTTCAGGCGCAGGTGCCGTGGGTTTCAGCTCTGGCTTCAGCCTGAACTGCCCTTTGACTTTAAGTCGTGCCAGGGGATGGGTTCGGCACTTGATTCGCACTATGAAATTCAGCATACCCTTGACAGTCTTTTCTCGTCTGAATATGCTTTACTTAAAAAAATGGCTTTAAAGGCATTGCCCGATGTTGAAGATGAAAACAGCGCCATTGTCAGGCTCAAAATGTATGAAATCTTGACTGGTCAAAATTTGAAGGACTGTAAAAAGAATAAAAATTAAGCCATCCTTAATCCCCAGATTTACGTTTTCTGACTCAATTTTTCCATTTTCGAGGTCTTCTTTGAAAAAAAGTGTAAACTACTTTTGAGGTGTTTTGAAAGATGCTAAAATTAATAAAAAAAACCGGACCGGAGAAAAAATCCATTCTCCAGCCCGGTTCATTCTCCAGCCCCTTGGGGCCTGGATCAAATATTTTATGTTTTTATTGGTTAGAACAGATTCTATGACCTGTTAGATAATTGTAAACATGAGATTGTATTCGGTTTTAGCAATTTGTTTTTGCTATTAATTTTACATGCAGTGTATTACTGCTTTACCACATGTCTTGCAGCAGGGCCTCTATCATTTTCCTCAATTTCAAAAGTTACCCGTTCCCCCTCTGAAAGTGTTTTGAATCCAGGCATATCAATTGCTGAATGATGGACAAACACATCACTGCCTTCATCCTGTTCAATAAATCCAAAACCCTTTTTGTCACTAAACCATTTTACTGTTCCTTGTGCCAACGTCTATTCCTCCTTTAAAATATCCTTGTTCGGCTGTGGCGCCGATTGCTCCATGACCGGTTCATAAGGAGCGATTCTACTTTATAAACAGGACTATCCATACTGACAAAAAAAATCAAGTAAAAAAAAAGCCTGCTTAATAATAAGCAGGCTTTTTTTTAAATTTCATTAAAATATATCATTTGCTGTTTGGATTCGTTATTATTTCCTGTTTCCATATTCAGAATAGGTCATGGCAGTCAGCCTGTAAACAAGATGGGCCATTTTTGAGAAGGGCAGAAAGGCAAACAGGTTAAAGATTGCAATGAGATGCAAATAATAAATAAAATAGGTGAGGTATTCTGCACCTGCAAGACGGCTCATTTCAGTAAGAAGTCCGGTTACTCCCAACGCAAGAACAACGCCTAAGATATACCAGTCCTTGTAGGAAGACACCTGATCTTTTTTGCCAAGACGATTTTTTATCATTAGAACACTACCGATAACAAGGGCAACACCACTTATGTTTGCCAGCCATTTTACCGGATTTAACTGTGAATAGGGCCCTGGAATCTGAAATACATAAAGCACGAAGAAAAATATATTTGTGACGACAAAAAGACCGATGAACGAGTACAATACCATCATGTGGGCTGTTGCTCTATCATGGTTTGCCTCGCATTGGCTGAATTTACTGTGTTTGAGTACTGTGGGAAGGGTTTTTAAAAGGGCCTGGAAAAATCCTTTGACATCAATGGATGTTTTATCAGACTTGCCCGTTGCAACAGCTTCATTATGGATGTTGGTAATAAATCGTTTCAGAGCAAGGGCAAAGACAAGAACAACAAACCCGGCAAGGGGCACAAAGGTCATGTCGACAAACCATGTGGAGACAAAGTCTGCATGGGCAATGACATGGCCGCCGCCATGGGCGGAATGGGACCATTCAATTCCAAACAGGTTATGGAAAAGCTTTGTCATGGCTTCACCGCCGTTTACGGTTATATAGGCGAGAATGGCAAACCATATTGCAGGAATTCCAATGAGGAAAGGCAGCTTTTTAGGATCTTTTACAGCGTTTGCAAGAAATTTCGGCTGTGCATATTCATTAATGGCTGTATATCTGATGGCGGAAAGAACATCACCTGGTCTTGCGCCTCTTGGACAGAGTTCAGAGCAGTCTCCGCACTCATGGCAAAGCCAGATGTCTCCGTTGGAGATCAACTTGTCTTTGAGCCCCCAGGATGCGGCTATCATCTCTTTTCTGGGAAAGGGGTTGTTTTCCGGTGCAATGGGGCAGGCCACAGAACACGTCGCGCACTGGAAACATTTTTTGAGGGTGTCTCCACCAAAGCCCACTACCTCATCGATGAATTCCAGGTCAGGTTGTACAAGGTATTTTTCACTCATACTGTGATACCTCCTAATTCGGTATATATATTGGAGATTTTAAAAAAATGTTTCAGCAGGTGAATCAAACTCCATTATAATAAATGCATTATATGGGGCTGTTTTTGATTCACCTGATGGACAGTTTGTTAGAATCCTTTGAATGGATTGGGTCCTAATGCTTCAATTTCTTCTACAAAGTCGCTGAGAAGTCCTGGGAGTTTGTCATATTCGTCAATGGCAATCTCTTCAAACCGGACACGTTCTTCTTCCAGTGCAAGACTTGAAAGTGCGTCTCCAATCTTTTTAACCCTTACTTCGGCAAGCTCACTTCCCTTGATAAAGTGACACTGGTAATCATCGCCGTGCTTACAGCCGATGAGAATAACACCGTCCATTCCCTGGGCAAGGGCATCCTTGATCCAGATGGAGTTCACGGAACCAAGACAGCGTACCGGAATGACCCTGACATCAGGTGAATAGTCGATTCTGTTCATGCCCACCATGTCAAGGGCAGGGTATGCATCGTTTTCGCATACAAGGGCCAGGATTCTGAAGGGCGGCTCATCATAGTCATCTTCAGAGGGTACCCCGACAGCCTTGATCTGGGATCCTATGCTGTCAATGGTGTAGTCAGCAAAGCTGATGATTCTCTCGGGGCAGGCACCCATGCAGGTTCCGCATCTTCTGCACCTTGTGGGATTGACCTTGGGTGTTCCCTTTTCATCATCATCGAGAGCTCCAAAGGGGCATTCCACCGTGCAGCGCTTGCACTGGGTACATCTCTGGAAAAAGAACTCCGGGAATGTCATATCTCCGGATCTGGGATGTACCGCAACACCTCGGCTTGACGATTCAATACACTGGATTGCCTTAAGGGCCGCTCCAGTGGCATCTTCCATGGATTCTTCAATGGTCATGCTGCGTCTGACGGCGCCGGCAGCGTAAATACCCGTTCTCTGGGTCTCGTAGGGGAAACAGATGTAGTTGGAATCCGCGTACCCGCCGAAAATATCGTTATCCCTGAATCCTGGCCCCTGTCTGTAGGCAAGATTTACAACAGGGTCATCCACGGTCACAGGAACCATTCCGCCGGCAAGGACAACAAGGTCTGCTTTGATGTTGAGGTCTTCACCAAGCAGGGTATTTTTTGCATCGACAATAAGGGCGTCTCCGCTCTGGCTAACCTCGGCCACCTCACCCTTTGTCATGAAAATACCCCTGTCCTGCTGCATGCTTTTGTAAAAGTTCTCCTGGAGACCTGGGGTTCTCATGTGCTGGTAGATTATATAGGCTTTACCGTCCGGGTAATCGTCTCGGACATATTTGGCCTGTTTCAAAGCAACCTGGCTGGTTACAGAACCGCAATAGGGAAAATCACCGTCTTCTCCGTCTTTTCCAGGAGACTGTATGAATACAACGGATTTTGCCTCTTTGCCGTCCGAGGGTCTTAAAATTTTACCCTTGGCGGCAATCTTTTCAAACTCATCATTGGTGATGACGTCAGGCAGGTCTATACCAAGATGGCTATAGGCCTCACCTTTAAGTTTGTCTGGTCTCCAGCCAGCAGCCAATACCACTGCTCCGTAAAGTTCGCCGTTGGGATCCAGTTTGAGTATGTCTTCCCTTCCTTCGTTGTATTCCAGATATTTTTTATGCTGGGTCTCTGCATCCAGTTCATTTCCCTTTTCATCAACAAGCATCTCTTCCGGGAGCGGGAAGGGTACGTCAAAGGGAATCTTTTCTCCTGGTTTCTTGAACGTAACTAGGAATTCACCGGGCTGTCCTGCGATCCTGGCAACCTCGGTAGAGGTTTTGACTTCGATGTTGGGATATTGCTCAAGTTCAGCTAATTTTTCACCTATAACGGTTGGGATGAGCTGCTCAAAGGGTTCTTCCACGGGCATCTGGCTGCGCATCTGTGCAGCATACCCGCCAAGCTTGGCTGTTTTTTCAACTATCGTGACTTCAAATCCTGCCTTGGCAGCATCTAAGGCAGCAGAGATACCGGTGATACCTCCTCCCAGAACAAGTATCTTTTTTGAGAAGGATTCGGTCTTGTAGGCTTCCGGGAGCTTAACCTTTTCGACCCGGATCATGCCCATCTTGATGTAATCCTCGGCCTTCATCTGGATTCTATCAAAATCTTCCTCTTCATCCTTCTGCTCCTGGGTTAAAGCTGGGTATTTTTCCCTGGAGTGGGGCCATACAACTCCTTCTCTTAGATTTACCCGCTCAACTATACAGCCTTCAAAATTAAAAATATCAAAGTTTACGCGTCTTGAACATGCCCCGATTACCATGGCATTGACTTTACCGTCCTTTACATCGTCCTTGATGAGCTGGACACCTTCTTTGCCGCAGAGGAACGGGTGTGTAGTACAATTAACACCCTCTTCGTCGGGAACATCCACAAGGGCTTCCATGTCAAGGACATCTCCGATTCCACATCCTGTGCATATATATACACCGTATTTCTTATCCATGGTTATCCGTTACCTCCTCACCAGCGTTTGAATGGCTTTTAGAGCCATGCCGGTTGCATTCTGGTTGGATGTTACAACATCTGCCGGCTTGTTGGCACAGCCTGCAGCAAACATGCCGCCTTTTTTAAAGTCATTCACGATAAATCCATCTGAATTGAACTTAAGATCGGCATTGGGTTTATCCACAGAAGCGTTGGGCTGCATTCCGGTTGCAAGTACCAGCAGGTCAACGGTCTGCCTTATTTTCTCACCAGAGAGTGTATCTTCTGCGACAATATTAATGTTGCCTGTGCCGTTTTCTTCACTGACCTCAGCTACTTTTCCCTTTACAAAAAATATGTTTTCATCCTGTTTAAGTTTTGCATAGAAGTTTTCATATTTTCTTCCTGGAGTTCTGAGATCAATATAATAGATATAGATTTTTGCATCAGGATATTGCTCTCTCAGATACGTGGCATGTTTGAGGGAAGCCATACAGCAGATGTAGGAACAGTATGGAAGGTGATTCTCATCCCTTGAGCCGGCGCACTGGGCAAAGGCAATTGTTTCCGGAGCCTTGTCATCGGAGGGGCGAAGAATTTTTCCCTGGGTGGGGCCGTTTTTGGAGGCCAGGCGTTCCAGCATCATGTTGGTAACGATGTTCTGGTATCTTCCAAAACCAAGGTTATCAATGCGGGCTGCATCATATGGTTTCCAGCCCGTTGCCCAGACAACGGCGCCAACTTTGAAATCAAGGAATTTTTCCTGCATGTCAAAATCAACGGCATCATATTTACAGGCTTCTTTGCAGCGATCCATGTCTTCCTGGCTCATGGAGGGAGCCATAACATATCTCATGGGGAAAGCCATGTTGTGGGGAAGATATGCAGCCTTTCTTCGGTCCATTCCAAAGTTGAAGTCATTGGAAATTTCAGATTCACAGACTTTTTCACATTCTCCGCAGCAGGTGCAGTTTTCATTGACATACCTGGGACTGATTTTCAGTTCAACAGTATAATCCCCGGGTTTTCCTTCAACCTTTTGAACCTCGGCCATGGTAATAACCTTGATCCTTGGGTTGTCCTTGATCCTTCTGTAATTGATTTCAAGTCCGCATGTGGGCGGACATAGTTTGGGAAAATACTGCTTCAGTTGAGATACCCTGCCACCCAGGGAAGGTTCCTTTTCAACAAGGAATACCTCATACCCCACTTCGGCAGCTTCCAGAGCAGTTGTCAGGCCGCTGATTCCGCCGCCAACTACCATGATGCTTCCACCGGCCGGGGCTGATTTATCTGTTGTCATGCTATCCCTCCGTGCATTTGTAAAATATTATAATAAACTGATTAGAATTGTCGGGAATCAGTTGGTGAAACCTTGTTGCTTTTAAGGGGAATGATTTCCCTCAGGTAAGGTTTCCCTTTGGTCGGTTCGGCATCCTGTGTCCTTGTATAATTTGAAATTCGTAAATTGCAACTCGATTATGCCTTTAATTTTCAGCATGGGGTGAGTGCCTGTTGTTTGAGACTTTGTAGATTGCAGTGTACAGTATATATAATAGATGCGCTAATTCAGAATGCTGCATCCAGTTGCGACTTACCAATCTCTTTTACGAAAGGACACAGGAAAGTATAAATTCCCGTGCAGCAAAATCTGAAAAAACCTCCAGGCACTGATACAGCACCTGGAGGTTGTATTATTCAAACAAGTTTCCTGAAAAGATCAGTTGCTGATGCTTAATTAGTCAGAGATGATCTTTATGTAAGGAACTTTTTTCAAACTCCACTCGTTTGTTTCTTTGTTGTAAGTTGAGTTTGTAAAGCAGAACCACTCGTCGTCATTCTGACCCATGAAGTCGCCTCTGTAGTAGAAACCAGGGTATCTTGATTCTTCACGGAACTGGATGTGACGTGTATGGGCCTGAACTGTGTAGAGACGATGGGTGATTTCCCATGCTCTCATAAGCTCATGAAGGTCGCCGGCACCAATTTTATCAAGATCTTCACGGAACATCTCAAAGTTCTCCATGAGGATTTCAAGGGATTTTCCACCGGTCATGTAGTAAGTAGCTGTTCCACCGCCATACTCATTGGTCATCTTCATCAGGCGCATTGCCATACCAGAAGGTTTGCAATAGTTCGGGTTAACCGTCTCATCTGTTGTATATTCACAGTTGTCAAGATAAGTCCTGACAGGTTTGTAAATCATATCAACCAGTTCTTCGTCGGTTTCTTTGAAACTTACGGCATCAGGATTGTCTCTAAGGTATTTGACCATTTCCTTTGCAACAATACGGCCTTCAGCATGGGAACCAGAGGAGAACTTGTGACCGGAACAACCAACACCGTCACCAGCAGTAAACAGACCTTTAACTGTGGTCATTCTGTTGTAACCCCATTTGTAATCAGCAGGAACCCAGTCTTCTTCAGGACCTGAACACCAGATGCCGCAGCAACCTGAATGGGAACCTAAGAGGTAAGGTTCCGTGGGCATAACTTCTGAGTCTTTTTTCTCAGGCTCAGTATTTGTTGCGCACCAGAGACCGGCCTGACCAACGGACATGTCAAGGAAATCTTCCCAGGCTTCTGACTCAAGATGTTTGAGCTCTTTCTTGCTCATTGTTTCGCCCAGTCTTGCAAGAGCGTCAGCAGTCTTCATGATGATGGGACCGCGGCCTTCTTTGTACTCAGTCATCATGAGATGGTTTCTCAGGCAGGTAGGTGTAACAGCAGCGGTTCCATAAGGAGCATATTTCTCAAGTTCTGCTTTGGCGTGATCAGAAGCTGCATAGTTTTCACCAAGACCATTAACGGTCTGAGCTTTAAAAAGAAGGAACCAGGCGCCAACAGGGCCGTAACCATCTTTAAAACGAGCTGGGGTGAAACGGTTTTCCATCATGGAAAGTTCAGCACCGGCACGAAGAGCCATGGTGTAGGTGGAGCCTGCATTCCATACTGGATACCATGCACGACCCTTACCCTCGCCGACTGAACGGGGCTGATAAACATTAACAGCGCCGCCGCAGGCTACCACGATAGTTTTTGCGCTGATGATATAAACTTTGTTTTCACGTACGGAAAAACCAACCGCGCCGGCTATTTTTGTAGGATCATCTTTGTCGTTGAGGAGTTCAACAATAAAGCATCTTTCAATGATATTGTCTTCGCCAAGAGCCAGTTTGCCGGCTTCAGCAACGATTCTCTTATAAGACTCACCATTGATCATGATCTGCCATTTACCGGTACGTACAGGAGTAGCTCCGCCTTTGAGAGTACCGGATTTCAGGCCTTTTTTACCATCAAGGTTTTTACCGTCATCGGTTTTTTTCCAGATTGGGAGTCCCCATTCCTCGAACAGATGAACGGAATCATCAACATGGCGTCCAAGGTCGAAGATCAAGTCTTCACGAACAATACCCATAAGGTCATTTCTGACCATGCGTACATAATCTTCTGGTTTGTTTTCGCCGATATAAGTGTTAATAGCAGAAAGACCCTGGGCTACTGCGCCTGATCTTTCAAGAGCTGCTTTGTCGCAAAGAAGTATCTTTGTGTCATCGCTTGCCCATTTTTTAACTTCAAATGCTGCTCCGCAGGCAGCCATTCCACCACCGACGATCAGAATATCAACGTCTCTTTTGTCAACTTCCGGATCCCGTACCGCCTTAAGCTCACCAGTAGGCTTGTTAGGTAATGCCATTATTTTACCTCCAAATATTTATAATATAGTCTTAATCAAACAAAATGGTTCACAGCCGGGGTTACACAAGCTCGGTTGGAGCTTTCAATTCGTAGCCATCAGCTTCTTGTGTGGAGAGAAGACCGCTGTCAAGATCTTTACCTTTAAGATCTTTATAGGCATTAGCCTCGCCTTCAGGAGTTGTCCGGATCGGGAACTTAAAGCGTTTTACAACGCCATTTCTGAATTTGCATGTCCACATGATATCCTCGGTACCCATCATGGGAACAACGCTGCTTCCCATTGGTACGAAGTCAGAGTAACCTCTGCACTCAATTGCCTGGGATGGGCAGATCTTTACACATGAATAGCATTCCCAGCACTGATCCGGTTCCTGGTTGTATGCTTTCATTGCATTGGGGTCAAGAACCATCAGGTCATTGGGGCAGATGTACATACACGCTGTTTTATCCCCGCCTTTGCAGCCGTCGCACTTTTCTGCGATTACAAAAGATGGCATTTATAATACCTCCCTTACATTGTGTGCTGAACCTGATCCAGGTCTCAGCAACTTCTGTTAATGATACAGCAGCATTGATTTTTTTATGCCGCACTCTTTATACTTCCATTTAGGTCAAATTACATTTAACCTGTAAATCCATTCCCGTACTTTCTGTACTTCTGAACAAATTAGAGCATGTCCAGATTATAAACGCCTGAAAACGTAGCATCGGCAAATTGCCTTGTCAAGAACTTTTGATAAGTACATTTCCGAAAATAATGATATATATATATGCTCATAATGTTTTTCAATATATATGGTATTGTTGGTATTTTAATGCTATATATTGTGGCGAATTCCATAATTGATGATAATATTTTTTTCTTCTGAACCTCATGAATATGCGTGCCGGACAAAAAAATATGATTTCATTTTAATTCGTTTCATTTTAATTTGTTTGATTCAGGGTCTATATTGGTATATAAACAATCTTGGATAGACTAAGATTTTGATCTGGTTTTGCCCATAACGAACCCTGAAAGTTCGTTGGTATCTGTAGAGACAAGGCATGCCTTGTCAGGCACAACGGAGGATGAAACCTAGGGGCAAACCCCGCTGTGGGTGCCCTCTTAAAGGTCAGGCACGGTGACCTGCCCCCTACAGTTTCATATAACGGCCATGGGCCGACCAGGGTTTTGACCTGGTTCTGCCCACAACGAAGCATGAAATTCATCCGTCGTTTAAGGAGACTTTCATATAAAAACCGGCATGGCCGGAGCATATTTTTCACCCGGCCGCAACGAAGGCTGAAAGTCTTTAAAAAACAAACCGTTATGGAGACTTTCATATACAAAACCCGTTAAATGAATTTAGTATTAAATTAAGGTATTTTTTATGAGTGAAGAGATGATCCCTGTTTCCCTGGATGAAAGTCTGTCATTTGAGTGTTCTCCCGATGTTTCCTGTTTTAATGAGTGCTGCCGGGATTTGAATCAGTTTTTGACACCCTATGACATTGTGCGTTTGAAGCAGAACCTGGGCATGAAATCCAGTGAGTTTTTAAAAAAATATACCGTGCGTCATAACGGCCCTGAGTCTGGGCTGCCTGTGATTACCTTTAAGCCGGATCCTGATTCCGGCCATGCCTGTCCCTTTGTAACCCCTCAGGGCTGTTCTGTTTATCCTGACAGGCCTGCTTCCTGCAGGATGTATCCCCTTGCCAGAGCCATTGTAAAGTCAAGGGAAACAGGAGAGGTAACGGAACATTTTGCCCTTATACGGGAACCCCACTGCAAAGGCTTTAACTGCACTCGCACTCAGACCGTTGAACAGTGGCTGAGCGGGCAGGATGTAGAGACCCATAATAAAATGAATGACAGGCTTATGGAAATTATAAGCCTTAAAAACAGAATCCTTCCAGGGCCTCTGGACGGAGCCCAGGCAGATAAGTTTTGCCTTGCCTGTTATGATCTGGATGCCTTTAGGAAAAATATCTTTGAGGACGGCCTTCTTGATTCGCTACATATCCAGAAGGATCTTTTTGAAAAAATCAGAACAAATGATCTTGCCCTCCTGGATCTGGGTTTTTTATGGGTCAAGTATTGTCTGTTTGGTATTGAGGTGAAGTTCCCATAAAAGTATTTATTTTTTTAAAGGATGGTTATTCATGGAGTTAATGGGAAAAACCGCTATGGTTCTGGGCGCGGTAAAGGGAATAGGCAAAGCTGTTGCCCTTGAATTAGCAGCTCATGGAGTAAGGCTTGCCCTTACCCGCCATGACTGGGAAGATAGCTTTTTGTCCATGGACAATGATTTTGCAGCTTCCGGGGCGGATTTTGAAATATATGATGTTGATCTGAAAGATACAGGTCAGGTTTCAGAGCTTATGGCGGCCATTGGGGATCGTTTCGGGGTTATTGATATTCTTGTGAACAATATCGAGCGGGGAGGGTGGCCTGCGGTGCATGGAGAGTATGTTGAGGAGCAGTGGGATCTTGAGCTTGCTACTACCCTTCGGGCCAAGCGCTGGATCTTTAATGAGGCTTTCCCCCTTTTGAAAAAATCAAAGGGTGCCGTGGTGGTTAATTTTTCTTCCATTGCTTCTGTTGTGGGGCGTTCAGGGCCGGCAGCGGTTGTATTTAATGACGGGTATGCGGCCGCCAACAGAGGAGTTTCCCTGCTCACTGAAACCTGGGCGCGGATGGGAGCACCTTTTATAAGGGTGAATGAGATCATGCTGGGTTTTTTTGAGACCCGCCATGCAGGTGGAACCCGGGGGTGGGAAACGGTGCTGACTGAAGAGGAAAAAATGGCCATCGTTGATCATACCCTTGTTTCAAGGACTGGGCAGATGGATGATGTTGTAAAGGCTGTTATGTTTGTTGTTCGAGATGCGCCGTTTATGACGGGAAGCGTTATAAGGCTTGATGGTGGTTATGTGCTCGGAGGGGAGGGGGTGCCTCCCATGCCTCAAGGGATTGTATGAATTTGTTTCTGGATTATATATTTGCAAGGGGGAAATATGAAAATTGAAGACTCACAGGTTGCTTTCATCACCTCACGAAAAATGGAAGAAACCCGTATATCCAAAAAGCACTTGGATAAATGGGTAGATCCATCCCCGGTAAGCATATCTAAAAAACCGCCTTTAGAAACAAATTCAATTGCAAAGCTCTTTTCAAAAAATAAAAATATATCTCCTACAGAAACCGATAATGAATCAAATCTGGATCCTGACCTGATGACAATGAAACGCATGCTTGAAAACCTAACAGGAAAAAAAATTAGAATAAGGCGAATTGACAGCTTTAAAAAAGATACTGCCTCCTCTTTGGCCAAGGTCTTTCAAGAGTCTTCCCCACCAAATAGCATTTCTTCCCAACGGTCTGGTTGGGGCATACTCTATTCTGAATTTCAGTCCTATTATGAATCTGAAGAGACCATTTTAGATACCATGGGAACGGTCAAGACCGGGTCAGGAGAAACCATGAATTTTTCCCTGCATCTTAAAATGCAGAGGGAGTTTTACACAGAAGATAGATTTGAATTCTCGGCTGGAGATGCTCTTACAGACCCTCTTGTTATCAACTTTAGCGGGAAACCCGCAGGCCTGCGAGATGTCAGGTTTCAGTTCGATATCGATTCCGATGGAAAAAAGGAAGAAATCCCCTGGCTTGCCCCGGGGAACGGATTTCTGGTGTTTGATAAAGATAGCGACGGGATTATTAATAATGGCAGTGAATTGTTTGGTCCTCAAAGCGGCAATGGATTCGAGGAACTGGCAGCGCTTGACATGGATGGTAATGGATGGATAGATGAGAATGATCCGGAATTTGATTATCTATCCATCTGGTCAGGTGAAGGATGGGACAGCTCATGTCTCACGGATTTAAAACAGGGGGGTATTGGTGCCATTTCATTGTCTAATACCGAAACGCAGTTCTCCATCAAGGATCAGACTAACCATACCCTTGGCAAAATAAGACGAACTGGAATTTACATCAGAGAAGAAGGTAATATAGGGAGCATTCAGCAGGTTGATCTTGCCGTATAACTGCCATGATGGGCTCACTCATCAAAACGATGGATTAAAATTTTTTTACAGACAAGTTTTCATGGAGACTATTCAACCAAAAAATCAGCTAATATTCCATAAATTTGAATTATACTGATCCAACTTTGGTTTTCCTAAAAAAAACAACAAATGCTCAAAACATGACTCAAAACATATTGTTTTTTCGACACAAAGCAAATTATGTTCCAGGAAAAATCTAAATTGGAATACTATACTATAAAAAATAATAAAAAACTGCAAAGGGCGCTACTGCAAAAAGAATTACAAAAACCGCAACATTAAAAAAGACCTCCTTAAAGCTGTCGGTTCTTTGGTCAATCCTTTCAACTCCATGTATATACTCTTTGCTGTCTTTGCCTTTTTTCAGTTCCAGCCGCCTTTTAGCATACCATCCTGCCATTGATGCCATTATTAAAACCAGGGGATAGACAATTGCGAGTATTGCAAAAAATAAAATTATTATATAAGAAAGTATCATTTTGTTGTTGAGATATATTGAAGTATCAGGCTGATATGTCCAGCACACTACCTCCAAGCTCTTTTATTTTTTCATCAATCATTTCAACAGCGCTTTTTATGGTGTCATGGGAGATATCCGGGAGGTTACCACCCCGTATTTTTTCAGCCTCCTTAAAACCAGCAAAGATTCCTTCCCTGCCCGCTCGTAGTTTTTCAAGATCATCTCCCGCACCCATTAAAACAAAATCAGCAATGCGTGACGAAGTTTTTTTGACTCCCCAATATCCTTCTTCTCCAAAAAGATCATCTGAGGTGTCAACTGAGGGAGTAAAAGCGGCTGGATCGTTTTCAAAAAAAGCAGATGCCTGATTTTTTCCATTGGAAAGTGCAAACGAATAGGACTCCATTTTAAAATCAAGCAAAACAGAGTTAAAATCGACTGCTTTTGATGCTTTCTCTATGTCATCAGCAGATTTGACGCTGCGGGTCATCATCTGCATCCGGTAATTCATTGTGTATTTTTCTACGCTGCCTGTTTCCATATTGCCTCCATATCCTTTAAGTTTAGCATATTGAATATCTGTCAGCCGATTTCTTCACCTTTTAGTTAAACTCAGCAAAATGATGTCGGATGACAAAATTTCCATCGGCAACCGGCTAAATAGACTTTAACCTAATTTTAAGCCTGTTTCTTTTAAGCTCTGGAAAATTGACTAATTACCAAGGGTTAGATCGTTTTTGCATAAGTTATTGAATTTATTAACATGAAAAAACTGAAATCTAAAAAAATAGAGTCATATTCCATTTAAATTACAACATCTTATGAGATCAATCGAACGGAGGTTAATTAAATATTCTGTTTAACAAACACCATGCCTGACCAGTTTTTTTCATTTTTTTGCCAAAGGCAGTAAAAATTTTTTTTCTGGTACCAGGAGATCAGTCCGCAGGATTCCCATTCCCTGACCCCGGACAAGATGAGATGGGCTTTTTTTTCTGTGGAATCTCTGAATGTGGAGGACATTTTTTTAAGGGTGGGATATCTGAGATTAGCGCATATAAGTGAAAACCTGTTTTGGCAAGGGCCTGTCTGGGCAGGGAAGGTTTTATGACAATCAAGGGGAGCATCCGTGACAAGTATCTGATGATGAAGCCCATTCAACTTAACATTGGTGCCGGCCTCGGAAACGCAGTTAGGATCAGTATCAATTGCAATTCCACCTGCCATGCCGGATTTTACCGCCGCAATGGCAAGGATACCTGATCCTGTGCCCACATCAGCTACATAGGATTTTCTGGGGGGCCGGGTTATTAATTGCCATTCATCCGATATATCTGGATGATGAGCCAATCCGTTGCCTGTGTCTGAGGTACACGATCTAAAAAAAAGAAATGCCATGGCCTCCAGGCAGAGCCTTGTTGTGGGATGACTGCCGGAACCAAAGGATATACCAGGAGAAATGATGATTTCAATTTTTTCCATATCAGTATTCAGGGATTCTGGAAGATTCCTGGTTTCACCGCTATGCCATGGCTTTAAAATATAATGACCGGCAATGGGAACCGGTTTTAAAAATGAGGGTTCAAGATAGGTGGAACCAAAAACATTAGTATATACAATATCTCCTTGATCGGCAAGAACCCTTATTACCTCTTTTGCCTGGGCTCTGGAGACCGGGGCCCGGTTCATGATCATGCGGACAAGCCTGCCGGGGCTAAGACGGTTTTTCGAGTCTGATATGGCGGCAAGGGCAAACTCCTGAAGGGCCTCATCAGGCTTAAACTGCTTGGAGCAGGTGCCGGGCATGGCTATTATCCCCCCAGGGTTAGAGGCCGGCATGGCCTTCTTTTATGAGCAGCTCACTATACCACTTTGAAAACTCGAACATGCCCCTTATCTTTTCATCCTCGTTTATGATGCCAAGGCACATCTCAAGGGCTCCCTGGGCAAAGGTATTGGAATAGGTATCATGATCGGTCTGCTGGAGAAATTCTCTTATAAGGGACTGGCTTGTCCGTTTGGTTTTGTCCTTTCTAATATCAATGGGATCCTTGGGCCTTTGAATGGGATCCCATTTATCATACCCCATTTTCATGATCTGGCGCTGGCCCCGTTTACCCATGGAATCAAATATATATTTTTTCCGGGCCGCGATCTCTTCCGGCGTAAAATTATCCATCTAACTCAACTCCTAAGTATTCTTCATTAAAATCACTTATAAGGGCCATGGAAACAGGTATGAGCATTTCACACAGCTTTATATTCCTGCATTTTAACGCCGCCGTCATCTCAGCCGATATGAGCTGTAGCTGAGCATACAGCTTATCCATGTTCACGGTGGGATATTTTTCACCTTCCTTGAAGTTTGTTCTGCCGCAGATATGGCTCATGCCTCCGCTGGCCGTGGGGATGCCGTACAGCCTGCATGTGATGGGACGTGATTCATAGAGGATACAAAGGTTATCAGGGCCAAGCAATGGGCAGCGAACCCTTTCCATGGACATTTTCGCCAGTATGTCCACCTCATTTTTTCCATCCTTTGATTCTTTATAGGCATCTCTTTTTAACTTGTATAAAGCCCTGTCCACCTTTGCAGCATTGTCAATGAGATCGCTTTTTTCCTTACCCTTGAACTTCTCCCGGAACTTATGATTGATATAGATGGCCTCGATGATTGTTACATCAAAGATTGCATAACAGCAATCACAACATTTTTCCCTGCAGAATACCTCTTTGGGGTAATCTTCCTTCATTTTTTGAAACACCCCGTCCACCACTGAAACCAGGGCCTCGTACTTTGCAAAATGTTCTTTAAAATCTATTGCCATGGGATACCTTTATTTTCCGATGCAAAAACTGCTGAATATATTATCAAGTATATCTATGCCTGCCGTGTCTCCCGTGATCTGACCGAGAAAATCAGCCGCATTTCTTATATCTATTGCCAAAGTCTCCTCTTCCATTGCCGTTAAAAGGCTTTTTTCAGCCTGCTCAAGGGACAGGGCAGCCTGTTCAAGGGCTGTCTTGTGCCTGAGATTTGGAACAATGGATGAAGAAATGGTCAAATCGCTGACCGTAAAATCCATGATTTTTTTTCTGAGTTCTTCAATACCCTGATTATAAAGGGCAGATATAGGCACAACGGGAATATGTTTCAACTTTTCCGGCAATTCCGGGATCCCGTTCCCTGCCACCTTATCCATCTTGTTTATGGTTAAAATAACTCTCTTGCCGGGAGGGAGGGTATTTTCAATATCTTTAACCCGTATTTTCCGTCCGGCTTCCTTCATCAAGAGGATTAGATCACAGGCATTTATATGTTTTCTTGCCCTTTCAATGCCTATCTTTTCCACAAGATCATCGGTCTGATGAATGCCTGCCGTATCTGAGATGACAAAGGGAATACCGTTTATATTGATATTTTCTTCTATCAGATCCCTGGTAGTGCCGGGAATTGAGGTTACAATGGAGCGCTCCTGATTAACGAGGCGGTTCATTAGACTTGATTTTCCCACATTGGGCTCACCGCAGATGACAAGCCTTATGCCGTCCCTTAAAAAATGGGCATCCTCGTATTGCTTAATACAGGTTTTGCAGGTACCAAGAACATCCCTGATAATTTCAAGTCCCTGATCCGGCGGGATAAGCTCCTGGCTCTCATCTGGAAAATCAATGGCTGCCTCAATGAGAGTCAAAAAATCGATCAATTCTTTCCTTGCTGTCTTGATGACATCCCTTAGACTGCCAAGTCCCTGGGAGGCTGCAAGCTTAAGGGAACGCGAGCACCTTGCATTGATGATGTCTGCCACAGCCTCGGCCTGGGTCAGGTCTATACGCCCGTTTAAAAATGCCCGTTTGGTGAACTCTCCCGGCTCTGCAAGCCTTATATTATTTGAAAGAATCAGATCCAGGATGATACTGAGCACAAGGGGGCCTGAATGGGCCTGGATTTCCACAACATCTTCCATTGTATAGGAACGGGGAGCAAGCATGGGAACAATCATGACCTCATCAATCACCCGGCCTCCCAAGGGTTCAAAAATATATCCATGAATGACCCTGTGGGATTCAAAATGAGCATCTTTATCAGGTCCCTTGATGGTCTTTCCAAATATCCTAGAGGTTACCCCCATGGAGTCTGTTCCAGATATTCGAATAATCCCGATGCCGCCTGTGCCCGGCGGCGTTGCAATGGCGGCAATTGTGTCTTGTAGCATCAGCCTATTTTTTGAAACTTCGTCTTTTGTTGTAAGATCCTTTTTTGGGGAAAATTACCAGGCGGCGGTAATATCCATCCCCCATGCTCTGGGTTCTCACCCTGGCATCATCCTTTAATGTCAGGTGAACTATGCGACGATCCTGGGCTGTCATCTGATTGATCGTTGCAGGTTTCCCGGTTTTTTTGGCTTTATCCGCCATTTTATAGGCAAGGCTTTTAAGGTTGGCCTTCCGGGTTTCCATATATCCTTCAATATCCACCTTTAACCTGACCCGGGACTCGCTGAAGCGGTTGATAATCTTATCCGTCAGAAACTGCATGGCCTCAAGGGTTTGTCCCCGTCTGCCGATGAGAACTCCGGTGTTGCCTCCATCCACCTTCAAGAGAAGCCTGTCCTGATCGCTTTGTGCAACAACCCTGGCATCTTCCGTCATCAGATCAACCATTTTCTGAAGTGTTTTCCGGCCAAGTTCCTTTGCCTCTACGGGAACATCAACAGGGATTTCATCCTTGTATTTAGGAGGATAGCCCTCATCCCTGTCATCATAAATCTCATTTGAGTCCCCATGGGTAACCTGGGTCGCATCAAATTCTCCATCTCCAGACTTTTCTTTAATCTGTTCTTCCGGCAGAACCGCAGATTTATTTTCCACATCCCTGTCATTAAAAGCCACAGTCCTGTCATTAAAAGAATGATCATCCCCAGCTCGATCATTTACAGGAGAATCTTTTGTTTCTTTTTTAGGAGAATGGTTCTTAGGTTTTTTTGTTCCAGGCTTGGACTGACCTTTTTTCCAGTTGGATTTTCCAGTATTATTTTTGCCGGCAGAATGAAAAGGTTTTTTCTTTTTGGAAGCTTTTCCTGTGAAAGCCGGCTGCCTGTCTTTTTTATCTTCAGCAAAAGCCTCGTCAACTATGGACATTACCCCGGCCATGCCGTTATCTATATTTTCAGATCCATTCTCGATATTATCATTTTTTTCAGGAAGGGTTACCCTGATTCTTGCCTTTTTTACCCCCACGATTCCAAATATGCCGGTGGAACCGGAAGATATGATGTCGTATGTAAGGTTGTTCTTAGATATGTTTAATGAAGTGCAGGCCTTTTCAACAGCGTCGTCAATATTTTTCCCATAAAATTCCTGAGTCTGTTTCATTATACCTCCATGATTTACGCAAGTTTCTTTTGAATGTAATACTGCTGGCCAATGGAAAGCACGTTGTTTACAAGCCAGTACAATACAAGCCCTGCTGGAAAATTGATAAAGATAACCGTCATGAATAACGGCATAAGCATCATCATTTTTGCCTGGGTAGGATCACCGGTTGATGGAGACATTTTCTGCTGTAAGAACATGGTTGCACCCATGATAATGGTTAAAACGGGAATCCCGTAGGGTGCCTGCATGAAAGGAATGGAAAAATCAAAGGCAAAAAGCCTGTCCGGAGCGGCAAGATCATGGATCCATCCTGCAAAAGGAGCATGGCGAAGTTCGATGGCCTGATAGAGCATTCTGTAAAGTGCAAAGAAAATGGGCATCTGAACCAGCATGGGAAGGCATCCGCTCATGGGGTTAACCTTATAGGTCTTATAAAGAGCCATGACCTCCTGATTCATCTTCTGTTTGTCATTCTTATACTTTTCCCTGATTTCCATCATTAGGGGCTGAAGTTTTTTCATGTCACCCATGGACTTGTAACTTTTTGTGCCCAAGGGCCAGAAAATAAGCTTGATGAAAATGGTCAGAAGAATGATGGCCACCCCGTAATTGGGGATGATATCATGGATAAGATTCATGGCTATGAGGCAGGGCTTGGCAAGTACATCAAACCAGCCGAAATTAATGGCTTTTTTAAGGGTGTTATCAAAGCTGCTTAAGACCTTAAGGCTCTTGGGGCCTATGTAACAGTCAAAGGCATAGGTGATCTGCTTTCCTGGATCAAGCCTTGTCATGGACTGAATATACCGGGATGAGACCATATCTCCTGTATAGGCAAGTTTCCATGTTGCCTCAGCAGGTGTCCTGGGAACCAGATTCGTCATAAAGTAGCGCCCGGTTGTTCCCACCCAGTCAATGGTTCCCTGAAAGTTGTTCTTGTCCTCTATTTTATCAGGTTTTATTTCAAGCAGCTTACCGTTTAAAAAGGCGATGGGGCCGTAGGAACCAAACCTTGAGGCAGCCTTGTCATCCTTGTTCACAAAAAAGGGAAGCAATATTTCAAGGGAATCCTTGATGGGCATCCCTGAGCCGTTTTTCAGAACAATTTCATATCCGATAAGATAGCTGGAAGGAAAAAAGGTAAATATTTTTTCCACAATAATGCCCTGGGCAGATGTCCAGGAAAATACAATCTTTTTTTCTGCGTCTGTAATATCCAGTTCCGTGCTTTCAGTTTCTGCCCTGAAAACAGCATCTCCAAGACCTGGGATGCTCTTTTCTTCCATATCAAGGGCAAATAGATCAGTATTCAACTTTCGCGGTACCATCTGTTTTTGCGCTGAATCCATATCAACCGTTTCCCTGTAATTTTTCAGGGTTAAACTTGTTACCGCAGCCTGTTTTTCAGATATATGGATATTGTAAAACGGAGTTGATACAGACAAGGTTCTGTAATTATCGGGCAACTCCGGCTTTATAGAATCTGCATAGGGGACAGCAGATGGGGTGCCTCCGGAGGACTGAGATGCACCGGGTTCTTTGCCCGGATTAAAATCAGCGACTTCAGGCCCCTTTTTTCCCTTTTCAACAGACATTGATGTAACCCCGTCAATGGGCGCCTGTTGGTTATTTATATTTTCGGTGTCAACAAAAAAAAAGTTCCACCCTACTATAACAACTATTGAAAGAATAATGGCAATAAATAACCGTTTCTGATCTTCCATCTTGTCTCCCACAATGCATGATAAATATTTTTTTATTCAATGCAGATTAATTGCTGGCTAAGAAAAATACCAAAGAAGATATTAAGGGACAGGATCATAACCACCCGGGTGAAAAGGGTGACATTTTGATATCCTTCTGACAGCAAGAACAATGCCTTTAAGACTGCCATATTTTTTGACAGCCTCAAACGCATATTCTGAACACGATGGGTAAAAACGGCATGCCGGCCCTGTCAGAGGTGATATTATGTATCGATACAAAAAAATATGTATTAATATAATCTTTTTAATCATAAGGCAGATTCAATCTTTTTAAAAAGTCTGTCAAGCGCATCCCTTACCTGTGAATTTGTAAGATCGGATGCATATTTTTTCACAATAATATTTATGTCCCGGCTTCCTGGTATTATATCCCGTCTATTTCTATAATATTCTCTGACAATTCGCTTAATTTTGTTACGCATCACAGCATTTCCTACTCTTTTTGATACAGTAATTCCAATGCGGTTACAATCTTTCTCATTTTTAAGAACCGCAACAATGAAAAATTTTGTATGTATCTTTTTTCCAATTTTTGACAATCTTAGGAACTGGCTTCTTTTTAAAAGCCGATGGGTTTTAGGAAACGAATTGATGCTCAATTATCCCAACCTTCAGGCCATCTGCATGAATTAATGTACCGGATATCCCGAGTCCTCGTGAGTCCTAACTTCTCATTTTCCATACCAAATGTTCTGTATTGCACTTCGATCTAATACTATATATGGTATTAATCCAGAGAACTTATGACTGATGAGTCCCGAGTCATATATTGATCTTTATGACTTCATATCTATCTGGTACGGTAAAATTTTTTTTGCAGTCTGCCTCCTAGTTGATTGGTTATCTATTTTTTAAGCCGTAAGTTTTTTTCTGCCCTTGGCCCTTCTGCTTTTAACAATACGCCTCCCGGCCACGGTTGACATCCTCTTCAAAAATCCGTGTTTTCTGGCACGTTTAATCCTGCTTGGCTGAAAAGTTCTTTTCATAACAAATAATCCTTAACTAATTAAAATAAAATTCAAATTACAGCTTCCTCTACTGACTATCATAAACATTGAACATTAATTCATTCTTGAAAAAGAGTCAAGATTGATTTTTTAAAGATTTCCCTTGAGCCCTATCTCTTTTGCAACACTCCGCATTCCCATTATGGTTTCAGTGATCAGTTCAGAGCGTTCCATGCCAAGCATTTGGGCACCCTTTTCAATAATGCTGCGATCAACACCTGCGGCAAAGCTTTTGTCCTTCCATTTTTTGTTCACGGATTTGGCCTTGATATCAAGTACGCTCTTAGAGGGCCTGACAAGGGCAGCGCTGGCAATCAAACCTGTGAGTTCATCCACCGCATAAAGGGTCTTTTCAAGGCGGGTTTCAGGTTTTACATCAGAGCATATCCCCCAGCCATGGCTTACCACAGCCCTGATATACTCATGGGGCCATCCATTTTCTTCCAGGATTTCCCGGGTCTTTGTGCAGTGCTGGTCCGGGTATTGTTCATAGTCAAGGTCATGGATAAGCCCTATGATCTGCCACATCTCCCTGTCCTCTTCAAACCTGTCTGCAAAATGTCCCATCACTCCTTCCACGGCAAGGGCATGACGAATCAGGCTGTCTTTTTTGTTATATGTTTTTAAAAGCTTCATTGCATCATCCCTTGAAGGAATATAATCACCCATACAAAACCTCTTTTCTGTTTAAAGTTATTTTGTGCCTATCCACCCAAGCCCGGACAAGGCGTAAAACCAAGTAGTTGGAGAACCATTGATTTCGGCTCTAAAGACTCCCAATAGAGTCAGAATTATCCCGCTTTATACAGGTAGCTCTAATTTCTCATATTGATATTTTTTCCCGGTTATGCCAAATGATAAAAGAATAGCCGGCAAACCAGGTAAAAAAACATAGCTGTTAAAACCCAAAGCAGGAAATGGTTTTAACACCGGCCGTTTTCGGAGGTAATTCCCCCTGTGGGCACTCTTTACCGGGTAGCCACGTTGGGTTCCCCCTGCAAATAATTGCCGACATTGAAATCAATCCCCCCAAAGGAGCATAAAAATGAAAATTTTCAAAAAAGCTGCCGACATGAGAGCATGGTGTAATGGCCTTCATATATCAGGTGAAACCATAAGTCTTGTGCCCACCATGGGATATTTCCACGAAGGTCATCTATCTCTCATGGATAAAGGCCGTTCCATGTGCTCAACTCTTGTTGTTTCCATCTTTGTTAATCCCACCCAGTTTGGAGAAAATGAAGACCTTGAAGCCTATCCCATGGATATTGAAAGGGATCTTGAGCTTGCACGGGAAAAGGGTGCAAAGGCAGTATTCCTTCCTGAACGGCAGGAGATGTACCCCCCCGGTTCTCAAACCTATGTTACCCTTGAAAAACTTCCTGCCCATCTATGCGGCATTTCAAGACCTGTTCACTTCAGAGGGGTTGCCACCGTAGTCACCAAGCTCTTTAACATTATCAGGCCCGATGCGGCTGTATTTGGAGCCAAAGATTATCAGCAGCTCCAGGTAATACGGCAAATGAACCAGGATCTTAATTTTGGCATTAAAATCATTGGTGCTCCCATTGTCCGGGAGCCTGACGGCCTGGCCATGAGTTCCAGAAATGCCTACCTGAAACCAGAACAGCGGGAATCCGCCCTCAGCTTATCAAAATCATGCCAAAAGGCAAAAAAAATGATTGAAGATGGAATAAGGGATGCAGATATTATTAAAAAAGACATCCATGACTATATTGACTCCTTTCCCCATACCAATGTTGATTATATAAGCATCTGTGATCCAGCCAGCCTTGATGAAATAAAAGATATCAGTGACAAGGTATTGTTTGCCCTGGCTGTTCAGGTTGGAAGATCCAGACTCATCGACAACATTCTCATCGAGCCGGCAAAATGACCACGCGGCATTCCTTCATAAAAAGGTGGCGTTCTGTAAGGCTTTCAATCTTTTCAGCGTCAGCCGCGCTGACCACAATGGAAGCATTGCCTGTGCCGCCTTTTCTAAGCCCCTTAATCACAAGGGGGTTAAATCCCACCCTTTTTACAATTGCCCCGGGGTCATCGGCGCATACATAGCCGCAGACCCCCTGCTGTACAGCATAATCCCGGCTGATAAACATGCCGCTGTAGATTTCCTGGCCGTTTTCACCAACAATAACCGGAAACAGCACCGGCTGGAATCCAATATTTCTGGCATCTATGATAATGCCCGTACGCCGCTCTTCCCAGTTCATCTTTCGTTCCGGTTCAAGAAGGTGGATGCTGGGGATATGTTTGATGTCCTGGGGCAGTACCAATTGAAGAAAACCGCCGAATATATCTGTTTTCAGGGTAATTCCCATAGCCCGCTCAGAGGTATCTCTATGTTCGATTATCTGTGCATTCAGTGCCACCCGCTCTATTCCGGCAAAGATAATTTCATCTTTATATGCATCTTCTATTGTTATGCCTGTCTTGAGGGGCATCTTTTTTAGAATAAATATAAGATTAGCTGCGGCATCTGCCCTTGCCGCCCTTAATACCGCATCGGGAAGTTCTGTCTCGTTTTTCCCAGAAAGCTCTGCCCTTCCTTCAGCAATGATTATACCTGTAGTCCAGTTGATGGTTCCGTGTTTGAATCTGGTGACACAGGGCAGCTCATTCTCCTGCCTTAAATAATCCTCGGAAAGCACTGGCTGACAAGTAAAAAAAAGTAATGGTATCAAAATAATGATAATTTTCCAACTTGTCAGATCATATGACTTCATATTAAGCCCTTATTTCGGCAAGGCTGTTGGATGGCGTCCTAAGCTGTTGATAGAGAATTCTCAAAAATCCATACTCATCAATACTTTCCGAATGAGTGACTAATAAATTCAGGATACCACCGGCTATTGCTTATCAAATTCAATTATGGATGAAAGATGCTGAAATATGGGCATCCTTCACTCACCGGTTGACACTTTCTCAAACCATTATCCTTATTTTGCGGGAATCTCTTTAAAAAAGTATCAATTACTTTTGAGGAGACATGAAGGATGCCGAAATATACTCTTTTTTTTTGTTGTCTAAAAACAGATAAACATGTTCCAATGCCTCTGAGAGAGCAGTAAATGAAGGCATTGTAGAAGCAATCTTTTCGATGTACTCCCTTTCTTTAACAAGTGCTGCAGTCCGGGCAAAATTCAAATCAAACACCCAGCTTATCTGCATGATTTTCAAATCATTCAAACGGTGGATCATATTACTTCTGACAAAGGTGTGGTCAAATATTGCCTTTAGCGCCCCATGTGAATATTTACCATCATCAACAAGGCCAAGGTTGACGGCTTTACTATTTTCAGGTTTCAGTGCTGTATAATTTTCAATGACGACACGCCAGATATCGAGTTTATCAGCATCCCTTAGAAGCTTTGCAAAGGAGAGTGATACATCATTCAGACGGGATGGAAGCTCGGCGGCATTGTGATAGCGAATAGCTTCTTGTATGATTTTTTTTTCATATTTGGTGCATGAATCGATCATGCCGTGCTTTTCAAGCTCCACAAGGCTGAGTGCGGCATGATTTTCAGATTTATTATCTAAAAATGTTTTGTAAGTTTCATACTGGATAAAGCGCCCCAGATCATGGAACAAAGCCATTGTCCTGGCAAGGAGAAGGGTGCGTTCATCAAGGCCGATGGCCTGTCCAAGCAGGTCTATCTCTTTGCACACCCTCATGGTATGGGCTTTTTTTAATTTCAGGGGGCCTGGGTCCGTTGAATTTTTAATAAAACCATCGGCGTAGTGACAAAATTTTTGTTTAAATTTTTGAAAATCCCTTGGTGTCATATTTTTTTACAACCAATTTAATAAATCAAATTAACTACAAGCAGCAAGCATCATATTATACAAAAAAAAACATAAGATGAATCAAAAATTCCATAAATCAGCTTGTCAAAATTTTATATTCATGAATAAATGCCAAACAAAAGAATGTCAAGAAAGATAGTGATTTTTGAGCAAATATGGTATGACTGTCATGGACAGATCAGGATTTTGATTCAGCCGACAATGAAGCATGAAAGTCCTATCGGGTTTGCATAAGATTTTCATATAACCGGCATGGCCGGAGCATATTTATTGCTGCCGCCCACAACGAACAATGGAATGTAGGGGGGCTGATTCTATATCCGCCCTGAGTCGCCCTTACCAAAATAAACCAAGGAGTATAAATGATCTTCTTTCAACACGGGAAAAGGAGTATATATAAAAAATGAATGATCTTCTTTCAACACGGGAAGTTGCAAAATATTTAAATATAAATGAAAAAATGGTATATACCCTGATTTCTGAAAAGGGTCTTCCCGCTACAAAGCTTACCGGCAAGTGGCTGTTTCCCCTAAATCTTGTAAAACAGTGGATTGAAGCCGCTACCATCAATTACCCGGAGCCCGATGTTAAGCTGCCTCCCTACCATGGCCTTGTTCTGATTGCAGGCAGCAATGATCTTCTGCTGGACGCAGCCATCTCCCATTTTAACAGCCAGTTCCATGATCATCTGGCAATGTTCGGGTTTACAGGAAGCATGGGAGGCCTCCGGGCCCTGAGAAAAAACATGTGCCACATGGCATCCAGCCACCTTGTTGATCCTGAAAGCAACGAAAACAGGGACTACAACTTCCCATTCATTGAAAAAGAGATGAAAAAAAAGCCGGCTGTGGTGAATTTCTGCATGAGGCTCCAGGGAATTGTGGTTCAAAAAGGTAATCCCCATGATATCAGCTCACCGGCAGACCTTGGAAAATCCGGTATAAAAATTGTCAACCGGAGCCTTAGCACCGGTACCCGCCAGCTTCTTGACAAGGAATTAAAAAAGTCCGGAGTCAAGGGAAGCTCCATTAAAGGATATGACAATATAAAGACCAAACACATGGATATAGGTCTTTCGGTTCTTGCAGGAGAAGCAGATGCCGGGCCCTGCATCAAGCCTGTGGCAGACAGGCTGAATTTAGATTTTGTTCCTATATGCTGGGAAAGCTTTGATCTTCTTATATCTAAAGAGCGTTTCTTTGATAAGGGTATTCAATTGTTTCTGGGAATTTTAAAGGAAGAATTTTTCAGGAAAACCGCTGAAAAAATTGGGGGATATGACCTCTCAAAGACAGGAAACATGCTTTATCCTCCCTCTGATGAATCTGAACCGATTTAAAATATGGCTAAATATTCTCGAAGGATCGCTGGAAGCTGAAACCCCATGGTAACATTTAGACAAAAAACCTGTGCACTCTTGGGGTAAGGGATGACACCACCTCGTAATTAATTGTATTTATAAGAGATGCCATGTCATCCGCCGTTATGGACTTGTTTCCCTGGCTACCTATCAGCACTGCCTCATCCCCTGTCTTGACACCTGGAACATGACCTACATCTATTAAAGTCTGGTCCATGCAGACCCTTCCCACAATGGGTGCTTCCATGCCCCTGACAAGCATTTTACCCCTGGAGGAGAGACTGCGGGAAAATCCATCGGCATAGCCTGCCGCAACAGTTGCAAGCACGGTATCTTTGTCTGTTGTATATGTCATGCCGTAACTGACATGGAAACCTTTTTTCACTTTTTTTATACAGGTGATGCGAGCCTTCCAGGTCATGGCAGGCAGCAGATCAACCTTTGATCTATCAACCCCATGGGAAGGATAAAGCCCGTACATGGAAATTCCGGCCCTGACCATGTCAAGGTGGGATTCTGGATGATCTATAATGGCTGCGCTGTTGGCTGCATGGCAAAAAAGAAACTCAATACCTGCCTTGCTTAAATCATCCACAAAGTTTTTAAATACCTCTATCTGGTATCTGGTATAGGATCTGTCCCTGGAATCTGCAGATGCAAAATGGGTATAAATGCCTTGAATATCAAGTCCGGGAAGAGATGCCATCTTTTCCACCTCTGAAACTGCCTCCTCCAGTCTTCCCCGGGAAATCCTCAGTTCATCGGGCAGTATGCCGACTCTGCCCATGCCGGTATCAACCTTCAGGTGAGCCTTTAACCTGCATCCCTTTTTTAATGCCTGTTCTGAAAACTTTTCTGCCATCTCAAAGGAGTAAAGGCTTGCAGTCAGGTCTGCTCCTGCCATAATAGATGCCTGGGCTGGATGAACCATACCAAAAATAAGCAATGGAACGCTGATGCCCGCATTCCTTAAATCCATGGCCTCATGGAACCTTGCCACGCCCAGCCAGTCAGCACCGCTTTCAATGGCCCTGTTTGCCACCTCCACAGCGCCGTGGCCGTAGCCGTCTGCCTTGACAACTGCCATAAATTTAGAGTGTTTTGATGTGATTTTCCTCAATGCCTCGACATTGCCGGCAATGGCATTCAGATCAATTTCCGTCCAGACAAGGGGAAATTCCATTGTTGGTTCCTTCAAGTATTCCTGATGGTACATTTTTGGACATAATCCTTGACATCCTGCCTGAGAAGTACAAGTTCATCATCTGAAAAAAAAGGTTTGTTATCGATAAAAAATTCAGGGTTCAGCACGTTGACATTCCTGGAGCACTGCTGAAGCACATACAGGGAAGCTCCCTCAATCATCTTTCCTATATCAGCCATGATGGTTTTGTCTATAAATGGCTTTACACAGGTGGTTCTGAACTCATAATCAGGTGCCAGCTCCATAATAATCTTGATGGTCCTGGATATTGCCGAGATATTCACCTGTTTTCCAGCCAGTTTTTCATAGCCCGCAAGATTACTTTTGATATCCATGGCCACATAGTCCACAAGGCGTTTATCTAAAAGATTTTTAATGATCTGGGGCAGGCTGCCGTTGGTGTCAAGCTTTACATCAAAGCCCATGGTTTTCACCTTAAGACAGAATTCTTCCAGGTCCTTTTGCAGGGCAGGTTCTCCCCCGGTGATGGCCACCCCGTTAAGAAGGCCATTTCTCCTCTCAAGGAATGAAAACACGTCCTTTTCTTTAACCTCGGCAGAGGCAATATGTGTTTCCGGACAGAAAATAAGATGGGTATGGTTGCTGTCTTTCCGGGACTTAAGGCTTGTAAGTGCCCCAGGAACCACAAGTTCAGGGTTGTGGCAATAGGGGCACCTGAAATTACATCCCGATGTAAACACAAGACAGGCAATATGACCTGGAAAATCAATTAATGTGTTTTTCTGAAAACCGCCTAAATGCATGGGTCTTTACCATCCTCAGGATGCAACTTTAAAGTTTTTTCTCATGCAGAACTCTAATTGTTTGCCATTGTTCCATTGATTTACGGGCCGCAGATAACCCACTACTCTGGAATAAACTTCCGTTTCAGAACCGCATTCAGGGCATATTGCAACCTCGCCGGAGATATACCCGTGGGAAGGGCAAATGCTGAAGGTGGGAGTGAGGGTAAAATAGGGTAATTTATAATTAGCAGCGACTTTTTTAACCATGTTTTTGATGATCTTGGTATCTGTGACTTCTTCCCCAAGGAAAAGGTGAAGAACCGTTCCACCGGTATATCTGATCTGAAGCTGATCCTGCAGCTCCAGTGCTTCAAACACATCATCGGTATAGTTCACAGGCAGGTGGGTCGAGTTGGTGTAAAAGGGATCGCTTCCCTTGGCATAGGCATTTTCATTGGCACAGACAATGCCGGGGTATTTGGCCTTATCCATTATGGCAAATCTATATGTTGTTCCCTCGGCAGGAGTGGCTTCAAGATTAAAAATTACATCGGTTTTTTCCTGGAGTTCTTCTATCCGTTTTCTGAGGTGATCCATGACCCTCAAAGAAAAGGCCTGGCCGTTTTCCGAGGCAATACCCTCTCCCATGAGGTTAACACAGGCCTCCTGCATACCAAGGATGCCGATGGTTGAGAAATGATTTCTCCAGTAACAGCCTGTACTTTCCTTGATCTTACGCAGATAAAATTTTGAATATGGATATAGATTGCCGTCCGTAAACTTCTCAAGCACCTTGCGTTTGATGGTTAAAGAGTTTCCGGCAATATCAATAAGCAGATCCATGCGTTTCAAGAAATCCTGCTCATCAGTTGCAATATATCCCAGGCGGGGCAGGTTGATGGTCACAACTCCGATGGAGCCTGTCAAGGGATTGGCTCCAAAAAGACCGCCTCCCCTTTTTTGCAGCTCCCGGTTATCAAGACGCAGCCGGCAGCACATGGAACGTGCATCATCAGGAGACATATCTGAGTTTACAAAATTGGAAAAATAGGGTATCCCGTATTTTCCAGTCATCTTCCAGACATTATCTAAGTTGGGAGTATCCCAGTCAAAATCAGCGGTAATATTGTAGGTGGGAATGGGAAAGGTAAAAACCCTGCCCTTGGCATCGCCCTCCATCATGACTTCGGCAAAGGCATTGTTGATTATGTCCATCTCATGCTGATAATCAGCATAGGTGTTCTCACAATATTCACCACCGATGATCACCGGAGAATCCTTTAGTGTGGATGGTACGTTTAGATCCATGGTAATATTGGTAAAAGGCGTTTGAAAGCCAACCCTGGTCGGGATATTGATATTAAAAACAAACTCCTGCAGGGCCTGCTTTACCTCTTTGTATCCCAGAGAGTCCACCCGGACAAAGGGGGCCAGCAGAGTATCAAAATTAGACATGGCCTGGGCCCCGGCAGCTTCACCTTGAAGGGTATAGAAAAAATTAACCATCTGGCCGAGGGCCGTCCTGAAATGTCTGGGAGGAGAACTCTCAACTTTGCCGGCTACGCCCTTGAATCCCTCTAAGAGGAGATCCTGGAGATCCCATCCCACGCAGTAAACAGACAGCAAGCTCAGGTCATGGATGTGTATATCTGCCAGGTTATGAGCATCCCTTACCTCAGGAGGGTATATGCAATTCAGCCAGTATTCGGCGGTTATATCCGATGAGATATAATTATTCAGACCCTGAAGAGAGTAACTCATGTTACTATTTTCTTTAACTTTCCAATCCATTTTCCGGAGGTAACTGTCCATCAACTCAACATGTTCACGTATTGTAATGTTACGGATCTGGTTGTGCTGCTCCCGGTATATGATGTAGGCCTTGGCTGTTCTGTAAAAAGGGGAGTCCAGCAAAATACGCTCCACAATATCCTGAATTTCCTCCACTTCAGGACATCTTCCCAGGCGCATTTCCCTTGCAAGAGTAATGACTTTCAGGGTGAGTTTTTTTGCCTCCCTCTCGTCAAATTCACCGGTTGCCTTTCCGGCTTTTGCAATGGCATCACTTATCTTGGAAGAATCAAAATCAGTAATCCTGCCATCCCGTTTTTTTATTTTTTCAAACATGAATATACCCCTTGAAATACATATCGTATTATATTAGTCTACCATGTATTTTTTAATGATTTGAGCGAAAAATATGTTGATTATTAAATTATGAAGATGAACTAAAAATAATCAATATATAGATACATGTCAAGCAAAAAAACGATATATTGTGTTTTTTGCTTGATTTGGCGTGAAACAAGGGGGGCGTTTTCGTGAAAACAAAGGAAATAACAAGAAAAAATGCAACTTGATAATAATTCATTTTACAGAAGGTCAATCACGTCCTGGTATGATTCAAATTTTGCGTGCCGGCTATCCATTTCACTGGCAGCAGTTGTACTGTTTTTTGCCGGAAACGGGCTTAATGCCGCATTAAAAAATAATGCCTACAAAGATTTTATCTGGCTGCCTCTTTTACTGGGAGGTTTGTGCCTTTTTATCATCATCAAGACGGCCTTAAGGTTAACTAAAAGGAACAGGATACCGTAACGCCGGATAGAAGAATTTCCATCAGATGGTGAATAATTTTTGCGGTCACACCCCATATCACCACATCTTTATAGGGGTATGTCAACTCATGGATATCAGGGGTTCTGTTCATAAAATTCTTCTCTCTGTGCAGACTAAGCAAATGGGAAACAGGAAGCTTAAAAAATCTTGAAATCTCAGATGTGTCAAACACGATTTCTCCTTTTTGATCCCAAATACCCACGAATGCTTCGATATCTTTATTATTGATTGTCTGGAAATGCCCAAGGGATCCGATCACATCAACATTGTCCCTGAGAATACCCATTTCCTCTTCAAGCTCCCTCAGGGCGGTTTCTTCCCGGCTTCCATCAACAGAATCAACATGCCCTCCTGGAAAGGCCATCTGATTTCTCCATGGGTATCCTTTTACATCGGCCTTTTGAATTAAAAGCAAAAAAGGTTCTTTTTTAATACCAAAAAGAGCTATGACACTTGTCGGTTGAAAAATATTTTGATTGGGAGCTTTCGGGTGTGTGGTTTCATTTAACGCGCGGGTCAGCAGCTCGTAACAATTGGCTTGGTTTGACAGCATAAATACCTCTTGCAATTATTTAATACATTAAAAATTGACATTCTTATTTTTCGGAAATCACCTTATCTTCAGAGAAATTATTTCATAATGCAGGGGCAATTTACTGTCGGGGCCCTCGCAAGTGGCAGGTAAGGTGGTCTGCCTATAGAGTTTCTAATTAGTAAAAAAGCTAAATCTCGAAAAATGCAAATACAGACTTTAACAAAAACAGAAAAAAAACAACATGCCTATTTAAAATTTGCAATTTTTTTTCACTACATGATAACACTGGGTCATCAAAAATAAAACATACTCAATGGAGTAATTGAATTCAATGCAATACCTGAAAATCAAAAAAGGAAAATTTATGCCGGTCTTCAGTTTTGATAACAAAACCCCGCAACTTCATCCATCTGTTTATATCGCTCCCAATGCGGTAGTTATCGGTAATATTAGAATTGGAAAGGATTCATCTGTCTGGTTTAACTGTGTTCTTCGGGGGGACTGTGATGCCATCATTATTGGAGAGCGCACCAATATCCAGGATTTGACCATGTGCCATGAAGATTATGACAGACCCCTAAGCATTGGCAATGGCGTTACCATAGGCCATAAATGCGTCATCCACGGCTGTGATATTGAAGATGATTGCCTTATTGGAATGGGATCAGTGATCATGAACGGCGCAAGGATAGGTAGGGGCAGTATTGTCGCGGCAGGTTCCGTGGTACTTGAAAATACTGTGGTACCTCCCTTTTCCCTGGTAACGGGAATCCCGGGAAGAATTAAGACAACTCTGACAGAGGATGTGCTTGAACGAATTAAAGCTCCGGCAGATAACTATGCACAAAGGGCCCAGGATTACGCTTCCGGGAAATTCAAGGAAGCCGGCAACCCCTGAGCCGGAGAACCCAGGGGCTTGTGAATAAAGATGCGCCGATGGATAAAATTAGTCCTGCTTCATGTTCTTCATCATTTCCTGCATTTTTTTCATCATCTCATCCATCTCTTCCTTGGATGGCATTTTACCGGCAGGGGGCTGGCCACTGTCTTCTCCACCCTTCATAAAGGAACCCATTTTCGGCATACCCATGGCTTCTGTCATTGTGGCAGCCTTTGTATATCCTGACGGGACTTCAAAAAGATGATCCGGCTGTTTTCCAATTTTGATATTTTCAAGGCGGCTGGATATTTTTCCAAGGGGCGGCGGCATGGTGGTCTCGGTTTTCAGGGGGTAGTTTAATTTTGTGGATACCCAGAACTTCATGTGGGCGGATTCCTGGCTTTCCTCGTCTAATTTCATATCTCCCTCATATATATCACAATTAAATCCCTCAACGGATTCTGTTCCGATCTTCTTCATGTTATTTTCAGCCGCCCAGGTTTTAAAATCCCTTGCCCCTGCCATGGGATTTTCTTTTTCAAGTTCATCCAAATTGGATATATGATATTTTTTTGTGTTGGTAAAAATCTGGTAAACCTTGGAACCATTGATTATGTTTATCATTCCCATCATGTCATTGCGGTTCACCTCGTGATTTTTAAAGTACACTTTTCCGGTTAAACCGCCGGAGTGCATATCGGTGACCATATCGGCTGAAAATTCAACTGCAAAGGCCGTTGAACTCCAGGTGATAACCAATAATGCCAGGCAGACTAATGTTCTTTTGATCATTTAAAATTCTCCTTATTTAATATTTTTTAACATTTGCAATTTATGCTGCTTCAACTTTAGTTTTTACAAAAATTTTAATAAATACTCAAAACATAAATTCCAACATTTTGTTTTTTTTCAATACAAAGCAAATTGTGTTCCATAAAAAACTTAAGTTGAAATACAATATCGCTATAACTGCCATGGGCAGCCCAGGGTTTTGACCCGGTTCAGCTCACAACGAACCACTAAAGTCATCCGTCTTTTACGGAGACTTTCATATAAACCGTGTCTGCGGAAAATCTGGAAAGCCCTTCCTGCACCTATTGCATCTGAGGTTGTAGCCGGTTTTGCGGCATATGATGTTGTAATTACTGAAGGATAAAAGTCATATTGGTTTTGCGGAAGACTTTCAAATAAGGCAAAACGCCTCCATATCAGGCAGGCTCAATGAATATATGGACAACGGATGGAATTGTTGATAAATATATTATCAAGGTATGGTAATTCAGGTGATGAAGATGCGGCACAATCTCACTTGCCAGAGTATCTTTGACCCTTATAAAACTAATTTTCCGGATCATTTAATTCAAAAAGTGTGAGGGAAATAATCCAAAAGGCGCGCTGGAGAGAAAAGATGCCCCATGGAATTAATTTTACAGTGATGACCATGAATCTCAGATTCGGCCTTGCAGATGACGGGGATAATTCATGGGAGAATCGAAAACTGCTCTTTCCACTATTCTTTGATCGCCATCCCTTTACCTTTCTTGGGGTTCAGGAGTCCAATCATTTTCAGACAGAGTTTTTGTACCGTATTTTAGACACCCACAAGGCCATAGGCTGGCACAACCGGCATAAACATCGCTGGCAGAGTAATCTGATTTTTTACCACAATACATGGCAATGTCTTGAACACAGGCACTGTTTTTTAAGCGAGACCCCGGATATGGAGTCCATGCTCCCCGGCAGCAAGTGGCCCCGGCAATGTGTCATCGGACTGTTTGAGAAGAATGGTGTCAATCTCATTGCCGTAAACACCCATTTTGATTTTGACCCATTGGTACAAAACAGAAGTGCGGAACTCATCATAGGTTTTTTATCCGAATTTCCGGAAACCTGTCCGGTGGTAATAACCGGGGATTTTAACACCCGGCCCGGAAGCGATGCGTATACAATTTTTATGGACAATGGCTTTACTGAAGTGTTTGGTAAGGATCACACCTTTACCTTTCATGGATTCACGGGAAAAGGGGAAAACGGGGACCATATTGACTGGATTCTTCATAGGGGAAAATTAAATGTCAAGGCCAGAAGGGTGGTGAGAGATTGTTTTGATGGGAGGTTTCCTTCCGATCATTTCCCTGTGTTGGCGGAGTTTGAGAGCGCTGGGGGGAGCTTTTAGGCAGTCAAACAGCGCAAAAAAATTTAAAATACAAAAAGTTGGCATGCTTTATTCCTCGGTTGACACTTTTTCAGAACATTATCTTAATGTTATGAAATCACTTGAAAAAAGTATCAACTACTTTCAGCAATTCTAATTATGGACTGTAGATGACATCAATGTTTTGTAACGTGCTGAAATTACGTTGAGCAAAACTCTAAAATTGCTGTTTTGAAAATAATTAAGTGTCATAATTAGAACTGCTGAACTACTTTTGAGGCAATATGAAAGATGCCAAAATTCTGAATCAAAAACCTTGAAATTGATATGCGTAACATATTGGAACAAAAAAAGGATTCGCTAAAATGTCAAAATACCTATTAAACACCGACCCTGAAATTGCAGCCATCATTGAAAAGGAAGCCCAAAGGCAGGAAAACGGCCTTGAACTCATAGCATCGGAAAATATCGTCAGCAGGGCAGTAATGGAGGCCCAGGGAAGTGTCTTGACCAACAAGTATGCAGAAGGCTATCCTGCGAAACGCTACTATGGAGGCTGTACCTTTGCCGATGCTGCCGAAAGCCTTGCCATTGAACGCGCAAAGACCTTATTTAAGGCAAATTATGTTAATGTCCAGCCCCATTCCGGGTCCCAGGCCAACATGGCTGCCCTGATGTCCATGGTAAACCCCGGAGATACCGTACTTGGAATGAACCTTTCCCACGGCGGCCACCTTACCCATGGAAGCCCGGTAAATTTTTCCGGAAAACTCTACAACTTTATTCACTACGGGGTATCTCAAAACACCGGAACCATTGATTATGAGCAGGTGGCAAAGCTTGCAAAGGAGCATTCTCCAAAGATGATCATTGCAGGGGCAAGCGCCTATCCAAGAATTATCGATTTTGATTGTTTTGCCGAAATAGCCCGGTCGGTGAAAGCCGCCCTTATGGTTGACATGGCCCACATTGCAGGCCTTGTTGCAACGGGACTCCATCCTTCTCCCATACCGGTTTCAGATATTGTCACCACCACAACCCACAAGACCCTCAGGGGCCCGAGAGGCGGCCTGATACTTGCGAAATCAGATCTGGGCCAGGCACTTAACAGTGCCATATTTCCGGGAATCCAGGGCGGCCCCCTAATGCACGTAATTGCAGCCAAGGCGGTTGCTTTAAAAGAGGCGCTTTCAACCTCTTTTGTCCATTACCAGCAGGATGTTGTAAAAAACGCGTCTGCCATGGCTGGAATTTTTATGGAGGAGGGAATAGACCTTGTCTCAGGAGGGACGGATAACCACCTGATGCTTTTGGACCTTACAAACATAGGCATTACAGGAAAAGCGGCAGAGGAACTCCTTGGCAGGGCAGGCATAACAGTAAATAAAAACTCAGTCCCCTTTGAGAAGAGAAGTCCCTTTATCACAAGCGGAATCCGCATCGGAACACCGGCCATCACATCAAGAGGCATGAAAACCGACCAGGCCGGGATAATCGCAAAACTCATTACAGATATATTAAAACATCCCCAGGATGAACATAAAATTGAATCCACCGGAAAAACAGTGGCTGAACTTTGTACAGCCTTTCCCCTGTATAAAGATGAAGGTTAATGGGCAGCACCCCAGACATACGGAAAAAAGAATCTCTTACAGGAGAGGAGGTAAGCCGGCTTAACTTTATCAGCGATTCAACCGGCCTTTATTTCAGAAAGCACTACCGCCAGGGCCTGAGATCCCATATATTTGAAATTCTTAAACAAGAGGATGTTTTAAGGGAAACAAAGGGGCATGTCATCAAAGGCATGAGGTGGTTTCCAAGGGCTGTTCCCGGACACATGCTGAGGATACTGCGTGCCAGATTCACAACACTTGACCAGGCCCTTGACGAGGTGAAAAAATATAAACTTATTCTTGAGTTCCTGGGCTGCTGCCTGATTGCAAGATCCCAGGAGTTCATCGTTGAATATACGGGAATAAATGGAGGTGAAATAGTTCTGTGCGGGATTCAGGAATACATAGATGGAGCTGCCCTTGATCCCTGGGCTCTTTTTGGACAGAACCCGCTTCACACATTTTTCAGGGCAAAGTTTCCCGCAGTCACTTATGAATATGAACCTGTCTCCAAGGCCGTTGATGCCGTGGAATGCTTTGTTAAGCGGACACGTAAAATGATAATGGAAACAGGATATATCCCGGATCTTGCAGGCAACGGAAACCTTATTATTACTGCCGGGGGGGAAATCAAGCTTGTGGACATCAACAACATAATCAAAATTCATCTAAATGATATTATTTTTCTTGATGATAAAGATTACCCTTCCTGTGACAAATCCGTGGAAGTTCTTGCCATACTTGAACAAAAGATTCTGAAAAAAGACTCTCTTTTCGATGATCCCCTGTACAGGCATTTTCTCTCTCCTTGGAGGCAAAAAAGAGTAAAGGAGCTGGAAGACAGATTTTACCAAAGTTTAGAGTCTTTTCATACTTAATTGATTTAATGCTTTTTTTAGCTTACCTGTAACCCTTGGTTCGATTGATCTCATAAGGTGCTGCAATCTAAGTAAAATATGGCTCTAATTTTTTTAGATGTTACTTTTTTATATGAATAAATTCAATAAGTTATGCAAGAATAATCGAACCGTTGGTTGTAATGTCCTGTGCTGCAATTGAAAAAATCCAACACTCCCTGAGGTGCCATCAGATCAATGCCTGATGCTTAATCCAGGGAATGCCGGATTTTCAGACTATTTCTTTCCAACTACTTAATGCTGTTTAATGCTGTTTAACAAGAAACAAGAAACAAGAACTGGTAGACTGATTTAAAGATGCTGAGCCCTATTTTTCAACAATGGACGACACATCAAGCTTGAGATAACGCTCTGAAAAGTCCTGTGAATGCTCAAAGCCCATCATTTCAAAGCCAAACTTAAACCCATTGAAATTCGCGCAGGGAACTATCAGACCACCGGCCTCCTCTAAGCTGAGGCAATCCTCGATTAAGCTGAAATATCTGTCCAGGCTTGAGGCTTCACCATCTTGAGTTTCAAGCCTCCAGATCAGGTCTGCTGGATTCATGGGATCAAATGAAGGAATCAGGACAGCACTTGTGAATTCTCCATTCAAGTTCAGGCATGGTATAGTAATCTCAAGCATTTCACCGATTGTGAGGCATGTGTTTTCCTGTGCCTGTTCCTTGATGCAGTAGAATCCAAAGGGGGTGCCGTTCCACCAGGTCATGCCGGCCATGGCGTCCCGTGTCTGGGTGAAAAGATATCCCTCAAACTTCTGGTCATCATCCTGGTTTGACGTATCATTAAAATCAATGTACAGCTCGATTTTATGATCCGGTCCAAACTCCGTGGCCAGGGGATAGGATTCTGTTCTGACGTACCCCCTCACATCGTGGCTTTCACCGGTTTTTGCCGTGTATGTTCCCCCAAGATTGGGTATCTGCTCGATGTAGTCGCCGTTGGCCGCCTCCAATACCAGGGTTCCTTCCCAGCCATCATGATTCATCTGGTATGTGCCGGTAAAGTCGGAGAGTTGCAGCTCTGAATTCCGGGAACCCGTAAAATCAGATACATGAACTCCGCTTTGGTCTGCATAGAATCCAAAGGGCGTTCCGTTCCACCAGGTAACTCCGGCCATGGCATCCTTTGACCAGGTAAAGAGATAGCCGTCAAACTGCTGGTCATCGTCAGTATTGGGGGTATCGTAAAAATCCACGTAAAAGGATATCTTGTGATCGGGCCCCCAGGAGGATACCATGGGATATGTGGAGCTTCTCACATAACCCCTTACATCGTGGTCAAGAAGATCTTCACCGGTGTAGGTTCCGCTCATGTTGGGCATCTGCTCGATGTAATCCCCGTTTGCAGTATAGAGCGACAGCATACCCTTCCAGCCATCATGATCCATGTTGTATGTGCCCGTAAAATCTGCTGGCTGAATACTTGATATTCCACCTATTCTCAGGGATGGATCGCCGAAGATCATATACTTTTGGATATGATGATACATGGCCTGGGGTGTCCAGGTGCTGGTGGTGCCGGTGTCGATGTGGAAATTGTTGTCGATGTATTTGGTAATGGCGGTGTTCCACAACAGCCCCATCTTTGCAGGTTTATAACTTTGCTGATAGGCTTCAAAGAAATACTTGTTCAGAATCTGCCCGCCTCCCTGGGCACCTGTGTAGGAGCCGACATAGCCGATGGCTCCGGTATCTGATTTCACAAGAAAGCTCTCTGCCATGGAATCAACATCATAGCCTGCCTGCAGGCATGCTGGTTCCGGGCTTTTTCCCGCATTGAGATTGGCAGGCCAGCATCCATGCTCTGTATCTGTTGCAGGGCATTGGCTGGAGGTCTGGAAGATATTATTACCCACATCAAGGAAGCTGTCACCGAAATGAAACTGAGCCGTGTTGCAGGCCGAGGCAAACACAACGGGAAGCATTCCGCTGTTGGTCAGTCCTGAGAGATCAGAAGAGCTGATGGACTCCCCCCAGAGATTAATGTTACCGTGGCCGGAATAACTTACAAATCCCGCACCGGTATTTAGCGCATTGATTACATTGGCAGAAGATGGATCATCATCGGCAATACCGGGAGAAATGCCCCTGATGCGGTCATCGTAGAGCCTTGTCATGTTAGTGTTTCCCATGGCGCTGAAGTATGAGGCAACAGCTTCGGTGCATTCAAGGCTTCCCGGATAATCATCCACAAAACCGGTTGTACTATCTTCATATCCAGGCACGGCAAGCACCACACGGTCAAACCAGGAGGCATTATATGCCGAGTATTCATAGCTGATGATTTTTTCAACATAGGTTTCAACCTCAGCCTTAGTTGAAGCAGGCACCCTGCTCAGGGCCACATCAGGATAGAGATTTACGTTGTCAATGTTTATATCATCCACCGTGGATGTTCCAGGAACCCAGGAAAATCCAGTATCCATCTCCCCGAAAATGTCGTTATTGTTGCCGTCCCAGTCGTCAAAGCTGCCGTCTGCTGCAAAGATATCGGCATAATAAAGATCCGACGGGCTATATCCGTCCCCCCAGTGGGTAGGGTCATAGGTTTTGCAGTATCTTACAGGGAACATGTCGGAATCGCCCACAAGCATAACATACTTGATGCCGTTCTGGTGCTGATATGCAGCAATTCCCATTTTGATCCGCTCCGGGGTGTCCCTGCCGGTGGAAGCATAAATGCCGTCAAGCTCCTGCCATGATACGATCCTGGCGGGCATCTGTGAATTATCCTTGTGGGTCTTCAAGTCCTGCAGGGTATCCACAAAATCTTCATGGGTAATGATTAGAAGATCAAAGGGCTGGATAAACTCCACCATGCCGGGCACATTTACCATATCGGCAATATCAAGCTTAAAACCATTGTCGACCAGCTCAAATTGAGGATCATCAGTCATAAAAGTTTCGACGGGCTCAATATCCTGAACAAGATCAAAAGCATTAAAGGCATTTACTATATTAATGTTTAAACAAAATACAATCAAGGAAAGGATTACAGTATAAAATTTTGTCTTCATGGCAACCTCCTTTTGTGCGACCACGGACTTTCTCCTGAAAATCATAGGAACAAGACTGACGGTCCTTTGATTTTATTGTCCCCATCCAAAATGGAGATGGAATAAAGTCAATGATTACACGCTTGTTAATTAAAAATGTTACAACAAAAAGTCATCAACTGATAACCTATTATGGCAGGATGCGTGCCAAAATTAATATTGAATCTGAAAAACAGTTCAACATACTGTAATAACATGTATTATTTCTGATGGATGATTTTTTTACAGCTTTGAAATGATTTTTTCATTGAATTTTTTTAAGGTAAATGGTGCGGCAGGTTTACGTAGTGTTGATTTTAATTGACAATAAAGGCAGGATGCCACGGGATATTATATGAATGTGTAGGGGCAGAATCTATTTCTGCCCCGTTTCCATATCCGTCCTTAAACATGCAGCAATTTTTGTCCTTGTGCTTAAACCGGGACAACTGGGAAAATAATTGTAAAGCAGGTTCCCTTACCCAGTTCACTTGAGATATTTATACTTCCGTTATATCTTGAAATAATTCCGTGGCTGACGGAAAGCCCGAGCCCTATTTTTTCAGTTTCATGCTTTGTGGAAAAAAAGGGGTCAAAGAGTTTTGAATAATGATCCGGAGCAATACCATGCCCTGTATCTTCAATATCAATTTCAATCTGTTCTTTCCCATTGCGGGTTCTGATGGTCAGCCTTCCCCCCTGTTTCATGGCCTCCACACCATTGTACACAAAATTGATCATTACCTGTTGAATCTGGGATTCATCTCCCATTAAAACCGGGCAGGCAGGATCAAGTTCCCTGTAAATTTCAACATCCTTCAATTTTTCATGTTGTTCAAAAAGAGAAAGAACCTTGTCAATAGATTCATTGATATTAATTGTTTCCATTTTTCTGGGGCCGGTTCTTGAGAAATCCAGGAGATCCGACACTATGTTTTTGCATCGCTCTGCCTGTTCAATCACATTTTCAAGTTTTTCCTTTGCTGGACTGCCCTCTGGAAGATCCTCCATGGCAAGGTGGGTAAACATGGTGATGCCGCCCAGGGGGTTATTGATTTCATGGGCCACACCTGCTGCAAGTCTTCCCATAGATGCCAGTTTTTCAGCCTGTTCAAGCTTTTTTCTGGTTAAATCCATCTCCTTTTCTATCTGAATTTTTTCCCTCAGATCCTGATATATTCCCATGGTGGCAATCTCATTACTTTCTTTGTCATAAATAATTGAGGCTGTCATCTCAACAGGCACCTTTTCACCCGAAGAATGGATGGCCGTGGTCTTCATCGGGTTGAGCCGTCCCTTTCCCCCGAAATCCTTGCTTCTGAGTTTTTTCATGACACTTCTGGCACCTCCTGGAATGTAAAGATATTCAGCAATATTTTTACCCACACCCAATTTATCAGTATTGCCGAATATCTTTTTTGCACTTTCACTCATCAAGACGATTTCGCCCTTCATGTCAGCAACAACGATGGCAAGAACGGAACTATCAACCAGCCACTGGATAAAGCCTTTGATTTCAAGTAGACTCATCCTCAAAATATTTTCCTCCTCTAAAATCAATACTCATAAATCATAAGTTTTTTTTGAATTAACAGCATATAATGCCCACTGCTGCAACCTGGTCTTTCGACAGTTTATAATGTCTTCATTATCAAAGGAAAAAAAATTTTGAAAAGCCCCGTTTGTCCGGGTGTTCAGTATATGTTGTATGAAGATGAGAAGTTACAACTCACGAGATATATCTTGAATCTGTTTCATTGCCCAAGGGCTTTTTTCACATATTGAATAAGCTTTTCAGGTTCAACAGGTTTTTGCAAAACATAATCATAGTCAACAGCCTGGTCCTGGCCATAGGATTCCCAGGGGCCTTTAAGATCAACGGACGTGATCATTATCCTGGGTTTCTTCACTGCTTTTTCGTTGCTGTCCAAAGCATCGGCAAGCTCAATACCTTCGCAGTAGGTCTCCATCATGAGATCCACTATATAGAGATCAGGATTTTCTGATTTTGCCTTTTCCAACCCTTCTTTTCCACTAAATGCTTCAACGACTTCATAACCAGCAGATTTAAGGACAATACCTGTTGTCCTTACAAAATCAGGATCATCGTCAACCAGCAGTATTTTAAATTTTTCATTCATTCCATGCCCTCCCTTTTGGGTAAGCGGTCAAGTCTGCTGATACTGATCCACTACCCTTTTTTTTATATAAAAGTCTCCGTAAAATATTGTTTTTTAAAGACTTTCAATTTTCGTTGTGGCCGGGTAAAAAATATGCTCCGGCCATGCCGGTTTATATGAAAGTCTCCGTAAGAGTCTGCTTTTCAAAAGACTTTCTGTTTTCGTTGTGACCGGCAGCAATAACTATGCTCCGGCCATGCCGGTTTATATGAAAGTCTCTATAAGGTGCTGTTTTTAAAAAGTCTTTCGTTTTTAGATTATGGCGGTAAGCCGCCGTGTTTGTTATAAAAAATCGGCAAGAAAACCCTTGAGTGTTTAGCTCAAGGGGTGTTGACAATTTTTTTTGATAAATCATTTTCTAAACCTCGTTATAAGATTGTTCATATTCCGGGAAGAAAACATAAGCACAGGTTCCATGTCCTAAGGAGCTCCTGATCCTTATTTCTCCGTTATGAACATCTAACAGTTTTTTTACTATGGCAAGGCCCAAACCAGAACCAGATACCTCTGCAGTTCTTCTCCCGTCGGCTCTGTAGAATTCATCAAATATTTTTGGTATATGTTTTTTATCAATGCCTATTCCTGTGTCTGATATTTCCACCCTGATCATGTTTTCCTTTTTTCCAAGAATAACATTTAAACTTCCATTATTAATATTATACTTTATGGCATTGCTTATCAGATTATTGAAAATTTCCATCAATAATGGCCTGAATCCTTTGATAAAAAGTGGAGTTTCCGGTATTTCAAGATTAATATCCACCTTTTTATCCCTTGCCTTTTCTTTATATATTTCCAAAGCTTCTTCAACCACTGTTTTAATATCTATCCTTTCAAAAATTTGAGATATCTTTACAGGATCAAATGTTGATAGATTCAACCATTTTCCGATAAGAGAAAGCATTTCCCTTAATCTCACAACACACCTTTTAATCATATCTTCTGATTGAAAGCTGATTTTTCCCGCCATTCCGGCAAGGATTATTTCCAGATATTGAACCGTTACAGCAAGGGGTGCCCTTAGTTCATGGGAAACAAGGGACATCATGTTCTTCCTGATCCTTTCCTTCTCTTCTTTCAGTGCTGTATTTTCTAAAAAAAATCGCCTTTTTTCAATTCCCTTTTTTACTAAGGCTCTAAGGATATCAGGTGTAAATGGTTTTGGAATAAAATCGTGGGCGCCAAGTCTCATGGCTTCAACCGCTATGGGGATGGAAGCATATCCTGTGATTACAATTTTCACAACATTCGGGTCATGATCGGCAAGCATTTTTAAGAGTTCCATACCGCTGATACCGGGCATCATAAGATCAAGGAGCACGATATCAGGTATGGAAGATTTAAAAAGCTCAAGCCCTTTTTCGCCATTTTCGGCAAGATCAATAATATACCCATCTTTCTCCAGGGCCATTTTAGAGGAAATCCGAATAACCTCTTCGTCATCAACTATAAGTATCTTATAAGGAATTATATCCATGGAAATCACTTTTTATTTGAATGTGTAGGGGCACAGAATCTATTTCTGCCCCATTTCCATATTTGCCATGATCGGTAAGGGTAAGGGCGGATATAGAATCCTCCCCCTGGTGTTCTTTCAAGAGTTAACAGTCGGGTAATAGTGGTTTGAGATGTCTGATTTTAGAAAGAAAAATTTAAACTCAACCCGGCATATAAAGCTTGACCAAGCACTATGTTTCAATTTTCGTTGTGCCCATCAGGGCATGGGTGTTTTGGGGCACGCAAAATTCTAAAACAAGAAAATAAAAATCAATCAAAGACAACAAGGCGGCACTGGGCTCGCACTATTCCAACATACACCCCATTGTACTTCGAGAGTGTTAAAAAAATACAAGATATTGTGCTTTTTTGACACTTTGGAACGCTGTGAGCCCAGTACCCAAACAAGGCTGCCCTGGGTTTTAAAATAATTCAGAAACGGAGAAGCCATATTCCCCCTGTCAACCATTTTCCCTTTTCTTTTCTGATGCCGCCTGCATCAAATGCTCTGATCTTAATCCCAAACTGCCGGGCGATATCAAGAATATAATCCCTGGAATGTCCATAGCGCCCACTGGGTCGGAGTATGTAGCTTTGGCCGGGAACAGACTCGGTTGAGAATATAAACACGGCTTTTGATTCTGCACATCTTCTTAATGCTTGAAATAAAGGTATTAAGTCACCCATATAAACCAGAACATCAGATGCGATAAAAAAATCAAAAACAGCATCTAAATCGTCAAGCATCTCGATAATATTTCCCACATAAAGTGCATCATATATGGATTTTTTCCTTGCTACTTCAACCATCTTAGGAGCAAGGTCAATGCCGGACAAGTGCCTGCAAAGCTTTCTGAATTTCATTCCTGCCATGCCGGTGCCGCAGCCAAGATCCATTGCATTGTCAAAAAATGGAAGCTCCGAATAGGTGGATGCCATCAGATTAAACATGAGATCAGGAGCCTGATACTCAAGTTCTTTTACCATGTGATCGTCATATCTACAGGATGCCCGGTCGAACAAATTTTTTACATGGAGAGCTGGAGCTGTTTGTGTGGTGAGGCCCTGAATGGCTGCAAGCATATGTTTTGCCGTCATGTTTTCCGGTTCCAGCTCACAGGCGATCTGGAAGTTGAATTCCGCGTCCTTTGGCTCTTCCAGAATGTTGAGCATGGCACCCAGATGGAGATAGTATTTTGCAACGCAGGGGTTTAAAGATATGGCATGCCTGTAACATGAAGCTGCCGCCTTTATGCGGCTCAGGCGCCTCATGAGGTTTCCAAGCATGAAAGGAATGGCGTCGTTAAAAGGCGCAAGCGTAATTGCTTGCAGAAAAGTCTCCTGGGCCTGATCAAAGAGTTCCATTTCCACATAGGCCCTTCCCAATGAGATGCAATCGTCTGCAATGTCCTCATTATTGTTTTTATGGTTTTTCAGTGCATCTTCAAAATATTGGGCAGCCTGGGGAAAATCATGGGTTTTAAAGGCGATTTCACCCATCAAATGAAGGGTATCGGCATGGCGGGGGGCCTGGTTAAGAATATCTTTGCAGCAACAGGCAGCTTTGTCCAGGCATTTACATTCAAAAAAATTTACGGCGTGGGAATATTTATTTTCAAGTGATTGCATGGTTGAATCCTCCTTAGTGTTAAAAACGGATTTTGGATTCAATTAAAATCAAGCATCTTTAATTAACTTTACCACACAATACACAGAATTGTTAACTATTTTTTTTGTCTCTTGCTAATTTAGTTTTTAATCTGGTCATTTTTTTACTTTCGGCAGAATAAGCAGGCAGGGGGAGGAAGTCGGGAGTATGGGCGCTCCCGACTTCCGGTTCAGGAGACAAATTTATTTCTCAAGGTATGGCAACTAATAAATATTCAAGTATTCTTTAATTTCCCAGTCCGTTACTGAGATCCTGTATTTATCCCATTCGATCTCCTTGTTGCACACATATTTTTCAAAGATATGATCTCCAAGGGTTTCTTTGGCAATGGGGTTTTCCACAAGCTCGCCAATGGCTTCCCGCAAAGAGGCCGGCATGGATGCTATGCCTGCCTCTACTTTTTCAGACTCGCTCATGGCAAAGATGTTGATATCCGTTGATTTTGGAGGCGTCAATTTATTTTTTATGCCGTCAAGGCCCGAGTTAAGCATCATGGCAAAGGCAAGATAGGGATTACATGTGGGGTCAGGACAGCGCACTTCAACCCTTGTGCCTAAGCCTCTGGATGCAGGAATACGAATCAGAGCACTTCTGTTGGAGGCGGACCAGGCCACATATACAGGAGCTTCATAACCCGGCACAAGGCGTTTGTAAGAATTTACAAGGGGGTTGGTTACAGCGGCAAAACCCCTGGCGTTTTTCATGATACCTGCAATGTACTGATAGGCAACCTCACTGAGCTGGAGTTTGTCACTCTCATCTGCAAAGGCATTGGTGCCGTCAAGATTAAACAGGGACTGATTTGTGTGCATGCCTGAGCCGTTTATGCCGAATATAGGTTTGGGCATGAAGGTGGCATGAAGCCCGTGTTTTCTGGCAATGGATTTCACAACCCACTTGAAGGTCAGTGTATTGTCAGCACATGTCAGGGCATCTGCGTATTTGAAATTGATCTCATGCTGTCCTTCTGCCACCTCATGGTGGGAGGCTTCAATCTCAAATCCCATGGTCTCAAGCACCTCAATGATCTCACGGCGGCAGTTGAGGCCCGTATCTTCGGGATCAAGGCTGAAATAGCCGGCATTATCATCTGTTGTGGTGGTGCTAAGGCCCTCTGCATCCTGTTTGAATAAAAAGAACTCAGCCTCGGTTCCCACGTTCATGGTAAATCCCATGTCCTTTGCCTCAGCTAATATCCGTTTAAGGTTGACACGGGGGCAGCCCTCAAAGGGAGTTCCATCTGATTTATGCACATCACAGATAACCCTGGCCGCGGCGACCCCGTTTTTGTTCCTCCAGGGAAGGACGCAAAAGGTATCATAGTCGGGAACCAGGTACATGTCTGATTCCTGGATGCGGGCAAATCCATCAATGGATGAACCGTCAAACATGATCTTGCCGTCCAGGGCCTTTTCAATCTGGCTTTTTGGTATGGCAACATTCTTCATAAAACCATTGATATCACAGAACTGAATCCTGAAAAAATTAACATTTTCCGCTTCAATTATTTTTAATATTTCTTCTTTTGTCATTGTTTTTTTTACTCTCCTGTTTAGGTAGATTTTGTTTTCTTGTTTATTTTACTCTTATGGATTGTTTATTTAATTCTTTAGGGCTATATTACTGCATAACATGTGCCATTATGATAAAAAAATATAAGTATTTGTTATTTATATACAATATGAAAAAGATAGCTCGTGCAAAACAAAAGGCATGGCATACATTTTTGTATTTAAAGTCTTAGGTATATTTCAATATTGTGATTTTGTTTTTTTATTTGTCAGATTAATACTACTTTGTTATCTTCAGAAATGTTCTTGCATAATGTAAGGGCAACCCCCTGTGGTTGCCCATTGGACAGGGTAGCCACAGGGGGCTACCCCTACAAAAACAGACCCAAAATTATAATTTAACAAAGTAGTATTAAAGGCGATAAGAAATATTTCAAACAATAAATTATCCGGCAACTGGGTTGATGAAATTTTAAAGACAAGGCATTCCTTGTCTCTACTGCAATATCTATTTGTCTTGTGCTGCAATATATTGTACAATTAAAGTTAATACAAAAAAAATGACGACACACCGCCATAATCCCAATGATGAACCTTCTTTATTTGTAATTGTACCATACCTGAGATCAGGAGAGATTTCCATGGAACAAGAAAAAAAATCAAAAGAAAACCAGGATAACAGCATCCGGGAAAATGGAACACAGACCAAAGAGACGCAGCCCAAAGAGACGCAGGCCGGAGCCATTACGGGCAGACCCAAAGAAAACAAGTATTCAAGGCTTAAAACAAAATTCCCAATTGTGGGAATGGGCGCATCTGCCGGGGGCCTGGAGGCCTTTGAATTATTTTTTAATAAAATGCCCAGGGACAGCGGAATGGCCTTTATCGTTATATCCCACCTTGATCCCACCCATGTCAGCCTCCTGCCGGAAATTCTCCAGAAAAAAACTCAAATGAAAATACTCCTGATAAAAGACGTCATGGAAGTCCTGCCCGACACGGTGTATGTAATCCCCCCCAACAAGAATGTGGCAATTTTAAACAGGGTTCTGCATCTCATGGATCTGCCCCGGCCGAGGGGTCTTAACCTTCCCATTGATAATTTTTTCAGATCCCTTGCCCAGGATCAAGGCTCCAGCGCAATCTGCATTATCCTTTCGGGAACCGGCACCGACGGTACCCTGGGACTGAAACAGATCAAGGGAGAACTCGGGATGGTTATGGTTCAGGATGAAAAGTCCGCAAAGTATGGAGGCATGCCCCGCAGCGCCATTGCAACAGGTCTTGCAGATTATGTTATGCCTGTGGAGAAGATGCCGGAGCAGCTCATAAAATACACTAAGCACGCCATAATAGAACCAAAGGTTAAGCTAACCAGGGACGAGGAAGAATTTCAAAAAACTCTGCAAAAAATTTTCATCATTCTAAGGTCCCGCACAAACCATGATTTTTCCCTTTACAAGAGCAATACCATCTGCCGGCGCATTGAAAGACGAATGCACGTCCATCAGATAGATAATATTAAATATTATGTTAAATACCTCCAGAAAAGCGAACATGAGGTACATGTTCTCTTTAAGGATCTTCTCATCGGGGTGACGAGTTTTTTCAGAGACCCAGAGGCATTTGATCACTTAAAGGATAATTTTTTACAAAATCTCCTCCATGATAGACCGGAAGATTACACTTTCCGGGTATGGACAGCAGGATGCAGCACCGGTGAAGAAGCTTACTCCCTGGCGATTATACTGCAGGAATGCCTGGAAAAATTAAACAGGCATATCAAGATTCAAATTTTTGCTACCGATATCGATGAGGATGCCATCAATACCGCAAGAGCAGCCCTTTACCCTTTGAGCATATCCGCCGATGTCAGCACCGGGAGGTTAAAACGGTTTTTCACAAAAGAGGAAAACCATTTTAGAGTCAAGAAATCCATCCGGGAAATGCTTGTCTTTGCCCCCCAGAACATAATAAAGGATCCGCCCTTTACCAAACTGGATATGCTGGGGTGCCGGAACCTTCTCATTTACCTCGGGCCTGAGCTGCAGAAAAAACTTCTGCCCATGTTTCATTACAGCCTGAAACCCGGCGGTATCTTATTCTTAGGATCCTCCGAGTCCATAGGACGGGAGACTACGCTGTTTAAATTAGAAGACAAAAAATGGAAGATATTTTCGCGCCTTACCCTTAAGTCGGAAGATCATCCAATACTTTATTTTTCATCTCCGCCTTGCCCTGGAACCGCCACGGAAACAAAAATCCCGGATACCCTTAAAAAGAGTGAAGATATAAACGCCTTTATGCTTGTGGAAACCATATTGCAGCAGAGCGGCACGCCTCCCTGTGTCATAATAGATGAAAAATCAAACATAGTTTATACCCACGGCCGCACCGGCAGGTACTTAGAACCCGCCATAGGCAGGGCAAGCATGAACATTATGGATATGGCAAGACCGGGTCTCAAGACCGTACTGGCCGGGGCCATCCGTAAGGCATCCACCCTTAAACACGAGGTAAACCACAAGGCCGTTGAAGTTAAGGACAACGGCGGTTTTACGAGGTTCTCTTTAACAGTTAAACCCCTTATGGAGCATGGCCGGGCTATGATCATGGTAATATTTGATGATGCTGCCCCGAAAGCCCCGGGCAGGGTGAAAGCACCCGGATCAGGTAAGAACCAGGAGGTGGCCCGGCTCGGAAAGGAGCTGCAATACACCAAAGAAAACCTGCAGACCACCATTGAAGAGCTTGAGACCTCCAACGAAGAACTGAAATCCACCAATGAGGAACTGCAGTCAACCAACGAGGAACTGCAGTCAACCAACGAGGAGCTTGAAACCTCAAAGGAGGAGCTGCAATCCCTTAACGAGGAATCTGCAACGGTAAACGCCGAACTCCAGAGCCGGATTGATGAACTCTCAGATGCCAATGATGACATGAAAAATCTTCTGGACTCCACCCAGATCGGCACGATTTTTCTTGATATAGACTTGAAAGTAAGACGTTTCACCACCATGGTCAAAGACCTGGTTCCCCTGGCATCAACGGATATTGGCCGGCCCATAAGCCATTTCAGCACCGTATTTAAGGAGTTTAACATTGTTAAATATTCAGAAAAGGTATTAAGTAATCTTGTGACCCGGGAATTTGAGGTGGAAAGCCGGGACAATAAATTTTTTCGCACCAGGATAATGCCCTATCGCACCATGCAAAATGTCATCGACGGGGTGGTGATAACCTTTGAAGACATCACTGAATTTAAAAGGATGAGTCTTATAAGCCGCCGCCTGGCCTCCCTGGTGATGGATTCAGACGATGCGATAATAATTCAGGATAAGGATGGAAACATTATATTCTGGAACAGCGGGGCGGAAAAGATGTATGATTACACCAGGCATCAGGCCCTGAAAATGAATATCCGTGATATTGTGCCAAACGATAAAGATGAGGAAGCCCTGGCATTTATTAAAAACGCCTTTAAAGGTGGAATGCTAAACAGCCTTGAAACGGAGCGTAAAACCAAAGACGGCAAAACCATAAAGGTATGGATGATGGGAACCGTCATCAGGGACGAAAAAGACAACATCGACGGCATTGCCACCATTGAACGGAACATTGCAGCTTTTCCCGGAGCCGGGACAAAATCCCAGGAGGATGATTGAGATTATGATTGAGACCAATGTCTTTTATGTATTATATATATATATATATATATGTGTGTGTGTGTGTGTGGCCACCTACCTCTATATATGTATGTAATGATTTTCAATATGCAGATCATTATTACAGGTAAGGAGATGACGCACAATGACAAACAAAATAACCCAGGACAAGTTTAATCAGTTACGCAGACAGGCAGAGGAATTGATCAAATCCGGAGGTATCGGCGGTGAAGAATTTGACATAATAAAAGATCCGCTTAAATTAATCCATGAACTCCAGACCTTTCAGGTGGAGCTGGAACTGCAAAATGAAGAGCTCATGCGCTCCCAGGAAGAACTCATGGAATCACGGGAATGCTATACCGAACTCTATGATCTGGCACCTGTGGGCTATGTTACCTTAAGCTCAAAGGGCTTGATTCTCAATGCCAACTTGACCTTTTCCGATATGGTTTCAGTGGAGAGAAGTTATCTTATGAACCAGCCTTTATCCGCCTATATTTCCTTTGATGACCAGGATGTTTTCTACCGGCATCTAAGAGAGCTTTTCTCATCAAAGAAAAGGCAGGCCTGCGAGTTAATTATGGAAAAGAAGAATGGAAAGCCCTTTTATGCCAACATTGAAAGCACCATCACATCTGATGAATCAAAAAAATCAGAAACCTGCCTCTCCGTGGTCATGGACATCAGTGAGAGAATAACCGCTGAAAAGGAAAAGGAAAAACTTGAAGCTGAACTTCAGAAGGCAAAAAAAATGGAATCCCTTGGTATTTTAACCGGAGGCATAGCCCATGATTTCAATAATATTCTTTTTATTATTCTTGGCAACGCTGAGGCAGCCCTGGAATCTATGCCGGCAGCCCTGGAATCTATGCCGGCAGACTATCCTGCCCATTTTAATATAAATGAAATTAAAACCGCTCTAAATGAAATCAAAGCCGCAGGGTTGAGGGCTGCAAAAATTGTAAAACAGCTCCTGAGCTTCACCCGTAAGACTCCCTGCGTATTAAATCCCATAAATATCAAGGAGCATATTGAGAAAAACATCAAATCTCTTTCTTCATCCCTACCGGAAACCATAGATATTCATCAAAACCTTTCCCTCTCCAAACAAATCATCCTTGCTGAACCTGTACAGGTAGAGCAGGTGCTCATGAATCTTTTTACCAACGCATCCCAGGCAATGGAAAAAACAGGGGGAATCCTGAAAATCAGTGCTGAGGATGAATTTTTAACAGATGAATCAGCCCGTAAATATTCTGGTATCAGCCCTGGTGATTATGTTAAGATAACCATCAGCGATACCGGTGAGGGAATAGCTCCTGAAATCACGGACAGGATATTTGAGCCTTATTTCACAACAAGGGAATTTGGAAAAGGGTCAGGCCTGGGTTTAACGGTTGTGCACGGCATTGTAAAAAGCCTTCGCGGCGCTGTAAGTTTTGAGAGCAGGCCGGGCAGGGGCGCTGTTTTCAGTGTTTTACTCCCCCTTGCTGAAAAAAAAACCGAATCTGAAAATGAAAAACAGGATCAAATCCCCGCGGCCCATGAAAAAATCCTGTTTGTTGATGATGAGCCATCCATTTGCTCCATGGCGGAAAAAATGTTAAAACGCCTGGGCTATGGGGTTGAAGTAAGATTAGATCCCATAAAGGCCCTGGATTTATTAAGATCAAAGCCCGATGACTTTGATCTTTTAATAACAGATATGTCCATGCCCGAAATGACCGGTATCCAGTTGTGTAAAAAAATAAAAGAGATTCCATGTGATATTCCTATCATTATCTGCACCGGCGACAGGGCCTTGATTGATGAAGAAAAAGCAGGAAATCTTGGAGTTGCAGGTTATATTCCAAAACCTGCATCAATGGCAGAAACGGTAGAAATAATACGGGAAATTTTAGCTCAAAAAAACATGAGTTAGAGGCTCAGGGGTTTTTTTGTCGATTTTTTATAAACCGGCATGGCCGGAGCATATTTTTTACCCGGTTCAGCCCACAACGAACCGTGAAAGTCATCCGTCGTTTACGGAGACTTTCATATAAAAATGAGCGGCATGCTTCATTCACCGGTTGACATTTTCTCAAAACATTCCCTTGTTTTCCGGGAATCTCTTCAAAAAAGTGTCAACTACTTTTGGGTTAATATGAAGGATGCCAAATGAGCTTGAAAAAATATTAAGGACAAGCTGCATGTGGAAGGACCAATCAAGTATTCAGACTAAATTTCTGAATAAAATGATTCTTATAGTTTTTTTTTCCATTGGATTATGGTGTTTGATATGGATACATGATGAGTATTCAACCTTTAAGTCAAGATCTCAATCTTTACGCAGGGACTATATAAATTCCCAGAAAACCATGCTCAAAAAAGAGGTATCAGGAGTTGTGAGCTATATCAACCATATGAGGGAAAAAGCCCTGGAAAGCGCTGGTTCGGGCAAGGAAAAAGATTTGCCCGGTGATTTTCAGGAGCACCTTAAAAGAGAGATTCTGAATCTTATTGTGGAACTCAGGTTTGATAATGAGGGGTATTTTTTTGGGAGTACCTTTAAGGGAGGGCCTCTATTCTCCAACGGCAGAATCACGATGGAACTGGGCAGTGTCTGGGATCTTACGGATCCTGATGGAGTAAAAATCATCCAGGAACAGATCAAAGCCGCTGAAAATCCTGATGGAGGCTTTGTTCAATACCGGTGGCACAAATTAGATACGCCAGACCCATCCCCGAAGATTTCATTCATACTTGCAATACCTGAGTGGGAATGGATTATCGGAGCCGGTGTATATCTTGACACCATTGAGAAAACCATCTCTGAAAACAGATATAGATTGAATGAGGGCCTTAAAAAACGGATTATCCATAGTGTATTGGCCCTGGGAATTTTGATATGCCTGATCTGTTTCTGGGCAAAACGTATTTCCCGGCAGATTCAAAAATCCATTGAGGTATTTTCAGACTCATTGAAAGATGCACAGATAAAATCCATTACCATGAACCCTGATGACATTGTACTAAAGGAGTTCAGGGACATAGCCTTATTGATAAACCAGATGCTTGAGGCCAGGATAAAAACAGAGGAGGCTCTTAAAAAGAGTGAAGAAAAATTCAGGCTTGCATTCCTTACCAGCCCCGATGCAATCAACCTTAACCGTGTTGAAGACGGATTATACATGGAAATCAACGAAGGATTCACAAAACTCATGGGCTATTCACCAGAAGAGGTAATTGGGAAATCTTCCATTGAGCTTAACATCTGGAATGATCTAAAGGACAGGGAGCGGCTGGTTTCAGAACTTCAAAAAAATGGGTTTGTCGAAAACCTGGAGGCCGAGTTTATTAAAAAAAATGGACAAACCGGGACAGGTTTAATGTCGGCACGCCTTATTCATATCGACCATGAGAATGTCATTCTTTCCATAACAAGGGATATTACTGAAAAAAAACAAATGGAGGACAGATTAAGGAGAAGCGAAGAACAATACCGAGAGTATTTTGAGGAAAACATTGCTGCCTCATATATAACCACTCCCATGGGAAAACTGATTTTATGCAATGAAGAATATAAAAAGATTTTTGGATTTAACACCACTGAAGATGCATTGGACAGTCCTGTTACTGAACTTTTTGAAAATCCTGATGATAGATTGAAGTTTTTAGACCTTGTAAAAAAAGAAAAACGGGTGACAGGCTATGAGCCGAATTTAAGAAATAGTGATGGAAATCCCATCCATCTGCTTGAAAATGCTTCAGGGGTATTTGATGAATACGGTGATCTAAAGTATATCAGGGGATTTTTACTGGATGTTACCGATAGAAAAAAGCTTGAAGCAAGGCTCCATCAGGCTCAGAAAATGGAGGCCATAGGCACCCTTGCAGGAGGCATTGCCCATGATTTTAACAATATCCTTTTTCCCATTGTGGGTCATACAGAGATGCTCCTGCAGGATATTCCCCGGGACAGCCCCATGCGTAACAGCCTGAACAAGATTTACAGCGGTGCTCTGAGGGCCAGGGACCTTGTAATACAGATACTTACATTTTCACGTCAGGAAAAAAATACCATAAGATTGATGAAGGTACAGCCCATTGTCAAGGAGGCATTAAAGCTCATGAGGGCAACAATCCCCGCAACAATTGACATTAAACAGGATATTGCGGCGGAATGCGGCCAGATCAAGGCCGATCCAACCCAGATTCATCAGGTTATAATGAATCTTGTGACAAATGCCTATCATGCCATGGAGAAAACCGGCGGAGAATTAAACGTCGGCCTGAAGGAAATCCAATTGGGCAGGCACGATTTAATAACTCCTGATATGACACCGGGAGATTATGTCTGTCTGACAGTATCAGACACGGGCATGGGGATAGATGAGGAAGTGAAAAGAAAGATATTTGATCCGTTTTTTACCACCAAGGAAAACGGACGGGGCACTGGCATGGGACTTGCGGTGGTGCATGGTATTGCCACAGGTATGGGCGGAGCTGTTCAGGCCTACAGCGAACCGGGTAAAGGAAGCGTATTTCATGTGTATCTGCCCATAAAAAAGAAAGTAGTGAAACAATCAAAGGAAATAATACAAGATACAATCAAGACGGGCAGTGAGCACATTCTCCTTGTGGATGATGAAGAAGATATTATTACAATGGAAAAGGAGATGCTGGAACGCCTGGGTTATAATGTTACACAGTGCACCAGCTCCATTAAGGCTGTGAAAATTTTCGAGGCGGATCCTGATAATTTTGATCTTGTCATTACAGATATGGCAATGCCTGGTTTATCAGGAGACAAGCTGTCAGCCGAGCTTATTAAAATACGCCCCGGCATTCCAATAATAATGTGTACGGGATTCAGTCAGATCATGTCTGAAAGACAGGCCATGGCTCTCGGTATCAAGGGTTTTTTAATGAAGCCCATTATCATGAAGGACCTTTCCTGGAAAATACGCGATATACTTGATAATTAATTGAGATTCCGGTATGGTTCATTCCTCTGTTGACACTTTTTCAAAACATTCTCTGAATTCTATGAAATTCTCTGAAAAAATTGTCAACTACTTTTGAGGCAATATGAAACATGCTGAAAATTCATTAATAATAAAAAAAGCCGGCATGCTAAATAAAAGGCATGCCGGCTTTTTTTGAATCAATGGCAGATTAGTGCCTGGAAAATTTTTATTTTAGCTATTATTATGCAGATTCGGCTGCCCCCTGTAAAGAGCCTGCCGGTTCTGGTTTCGAGGCCAGCCATGGCTTGCCCACGGGCAGAACATCTCTTTCAAACACCTGCATGAAAATAACATGTGCCATCATGTACCATGCCGACAGAGCACAGACAATGAGATCAATTGCGGTAATTGTAAGAATGCTCTTCATGCCGGCCAGAAATACAAGATCAAGGCCGATAAAACCGATAAGCAGGGTTGTAAATGTAAGTGCCATCATGCCGTGAACTTTCATGGAAGCCACCCACATAATTGCCGTATATAAAGTAAATCCAAGCAGGAAAAATCCTATATCTTTTCCCGTAATATGCAAATGATGCCCAACGCCTGAAACCCCTCCTGCCTGCAAATCAAGAACCAGCCAGATAGCTCCCAGCGCCAGCCAGAAAGCACCGTAAACAACAAAGGCACTGTATCCAAAATTATTGCCGCATTTGAATTCCTGAAAGCCTGCGATGATTTGAGCGCCGCCGCCCAGCATCATAGCCGTGCAGAAAACTATGCCGGTACCGCACCATCCCAGGTTGTGAAACTGAAGCAATAGAGTTGTCATACCAAAGCCTGCCAAACCTACAACCGCTGGATTTCCCTGTCCTACTCCTGACATAATGATTATCTCCCTAAAGATTAATTTTTTTATTTCCGGCCTTTGCCCAAACCGATTTTAATAAGCGATTCTTCCATTTCATCCAAGATTGAGGGGTCATCAATGGTAGCCGGTACTTTGTATTCTTCCTGGTCAGCGATCTTCTGAATCGTACCCCTCAGAATTTTACCGGAACGGGTTTTGGGAAGACGTTTAACAACAGTGGCAGTCTTAAAGGCTGCTACAGGCCCGATGCGTTCCCGCACCATTTTTACAACTTCTTGTATAATATCATTATTGTCTTTTTTAACACCGGCATTAAGTACCAGAAAACCTACAGGTACCTGGCCTTTAAGCTTGTCTGCAACACCAAGAACCGCGCATTCAGCTACATCAGGATGATCTGCCAGAACTTCTTCCATAGCTCCCGTAGAAAGACGGTGGCCGGCCACGTTGATGATGTCATCGGTACGGGCCATTACATAGATATAACCGTCTTCATCGATAATGCCGGCGTCGGCTGTTTTATAATATCCTGGGAATTCTTCGAGATAGGATTCAACAAAGCGTTTATCATTCTCCCAGAGCGTGGGCAGAGTACCCGGAGGCAAGGGAAGTTTAACCACAAGAGCGCCGATTTCACCTGCAGGCATATTTTTACAACCTTCATCAACAACCTGCACATCCCAGCCAGGTACGCCCTTGGTTGGGGAACCGTATTTCACCGGAAAATGATGGAGGCCCATGCAGTTGGCGGCAATGGCCCATCCGGTTTCTGTCTGCCACCAGTGGTCGATAACAGGTACATTCAGATTTCTTTCAGACCATTGGATGGTATCAGGGTCAGAGCGCTCACCTGCCAGGAACAAAATCTTAAAGCAGGACAGATCGTAATCTTTTATAAGTTTTGCCTCAGGGTCTTCCCTTTTGATGGCCCGGTAAGCTGTGGGGGCGGTAAACATGCATTTAACTTTATGCTGGGAAATTATTCTCCAGAAGACCCCGGCATCGGGTGTTCCTACGGGTTTTCCTTCAAAGAAAACCGTTGTGCACCCTTTGAACAGGGGTGCATACACAATATAAGAGTGGCCAACAACCCATCCTACATCAGAAGCTGCCCACCAGACATCGTCTTCATCAACGTCATAAATGGCTTTCATGGTCCATTTCAATGATACTGCATGACCACCGTTGTCCCGGACAACACCCTTGGGCTGACCCGTGGTGCCGGAGGTATAAAGAATATACAGGGGATCAGTCGCAGCCACAGGCACGCAATCTACAGGCTGCGCATCTTTCATGGCCTCGGCCCAGTCAATATCCCGGCCTTCAATCATGGAGGCTGTTTCCTGGGGACGCTGATAAACAATACATTTATCAGGCTTGGAGGAAGAAATTTCAATGGCCTCATCTAAGAGAGGTTTATATTTTATAATCCGTTTTACTTCAATACCGCAGGAAGCAGATACGATAACTTTAGGCTTGGCATCTTCGATACGGGTAGCCAGCTCCTTGGCGGCAAAGCCCCCGAACACAACAGAATGAATGGCACCGATTCTGGCACATGCAAGCATTGCAATGGCAGATTCTGGAATCATCGGCATATAGATGATAACCCGGTCTCCTTTGACAACACCCTGGGCGGCAAGAATGCCTGCAAATTTCGCAACTTCATCTCTAAGTTCGCTATAGGTGAATTTTTTGATGGTGTCGGTTACAGGGCTGTCATAAATAATTGCAATTTTGTCTCCCCTTCCTCTTTCAACATGGAGATCAAGGGCATTATAGCAGGTGTTCATCTCACCGCCTGTAAACCAGCGATACATAGGCTTATCACTGTCATCAAGAACCTTGTCCCATTTTTTATACCAATGGATATCCTCAGCAGCTTTACCCCAGAATTCATCAGGATCAGTAATAGATTGTTGATAGGCCTCATCGTACATATTACTCATTTTTGTCTTCCTCATTAGTCCATCAATGTGTGAACCCTGTCGATATTCTTCCAAGGAGGGAGGGTGCCTTTTCCCTGTTTGTTGATATGTCGACATGATTCACCATCAAATGGTATATTTAATAAAAAACTGAGCATTCAGCAAAAGATAACAAGTAAAAACAATGAATTTCATTCAGGTAATATTCTTAACCTCATTAATTTCTTCTCTATTCTTTTACTGAAATTCGTTCTCTGAACAAATGCCCAGTCATGATAGAATGTTGAGCATCTAACTACAAAAAGTATAATATTGTCAAACTTTTTTTTGAACGATATTCACGATAAATGAGTAATAAGAATTTTAAAGGCTTGAATCTATATTAAAAGGGTGGGCTCATCTTTAATACTTTCAAGATATTAAATCTGAACTTGAGCCCCAAAGATTAAACATAGGCCTGTATCAAAAGGCATTGATATTTTCAGCATTGAAATCACGGTATACTAAATATATTCGTTTTGAGATGACCCACAGGTAAAAAATTCAGGGTTGACATTTAAATTATTATCCTGTAGCTAAGAAAGAAAGTTTTATCAGGTGCATTTGCTCAATAGGGAATCCCGTGGGAATCGGGAATGGGCCCGCCGCTGTGATCGGGGACGAGCGTTGCAAAAATGTCACTGGATAAAGAGCCAAGGGCCTTGGGCCTTTATGCTTGTTTGTAGTGATAATAAGAGATATATATTACAAATTATCATTTTTTGCTACATAATATCTGGGAAGACGCAGCCATTAGGATGATCCGAAAGTCAGAAGACCTGCCTGGTAGAAAAGAAACGGTACAAAATTAAGTTAAAATCTAAAAATTTAGACTTCAAATATGTGTTATTGGGTCGATTCTGATTTTTTTTTGGGCTTGACCAGATATTAAGTTGCTATATTTGGACAATAAATGAACCGTTTCATGGGGTGTGCATGGGAATGCAAGATAGCCCTATAAGAAGCCATGGATAAAAAAGGGAAATCCACGGATTAATAATTTAAATTCGTGGATTTTTTGCGTTTATGGCACATTTTTTTTACAAAAAGATTGCAACTAAGTATATAGGATATTTTAATTATTCTGTTTGCTATACTGCGATTTTTTTTCCTGGATACTTTCTTAAACAAATTTGGTGGCAACAGGCCATTGGAAGGTTTAGTGACATGGACCTGCCAATAGTCCTGATTTCACATAAAACGGCGAAGAACGGAATACCGGCCGTTCGGACAAACCTTTTGGATAGCCGCTGTAAAGAATTTACTATTCTGCACAGCTCCTTTGCCAAGATAGCCGTTGTTTTCTCCTTGATGTAGCTGATGGGTTTTGTCACGGGGCATTGGAAGCCTTTTCCAATGCCCCCATCAGCATCTACATTGATTTTAAGGCTGCCCGGATAAATCGGATAGCCTAAGGGGCAGGCCACCGTGCCTGCCCTTTTTTGCCCCTACGTTTCATCCTTTGTTGTGCCTGACAGGGTATGTCGGTTTAGTCTCAACGGAGATGAAAGCTGTCGCGACTGGCGAGCAAATGGAACTCAGGCAACTTATGGAAGCCACGGCATTGGGCAAATTGATTTTTCTGGCAAATAAAAATCACAAATCATTGCTTTCCGGAGCATAGTTATTGGTGCAGGACACAACCAAAAATATATTTAAACTTGACATACAAAAAACGCTTTTGTATCTATAATATTTTTATCAGGCGCATTTGCTTAATAGGGAATCCCGTGGGAATCGGGAATGGTAACTCCGCTGTAATCGGGTACGATCGCTGCAAAAAATGCCACTGGATAATGGTTTACCAGGATAATTTTACGGTATACTTTTATTTTAATGGACTGACACGAAATGATTTAAGATATATGACTTAATGTCACTCTGTGACAATCTCCAAACGTGCCCGGTCTAAAAAAAAATAATATCCGGGAAGGCGCAGTTAGTAGGATGATCCGAAAATCAGAAGACCTGCCTGGCAAACAATTTTTCCTGCTTCCGGATGTGTGCTTAATGCATTTTCCCTTGGCCTTTAATGGACTGATTTGCCAACCTCCCTCTTTACCAGAGTTCTTTTTTTTATTGTAAAGGACTGCCAGAAGAATAAAAAAGCCAAAAAGGATGATAAGATGATATTATCAAGACTTGCCATATTAATAAGCCTGTTCTTCGTGTTCATGCATCCCTGCCGGGGAAATACGGCAAACATCGCAAAAGATGTTAAAACAAAAGCAGGCGCTTCCATTACCACCCGGCAGAATACCCAGAAAAAGCTGGACAAATGGGAGCAGGAAAAATTTCTAATGATTGCCGAATATGAACAGTTGAAACAGGAACAGGAGGTACTGACGGAAGAAAATAACTTACTTTTAAAAGAAGCCTCTGAACACCGGAAACTCGTAGATAGCCTGGTATTGGAAAAAGAGGAAAATTTAAGAATTCAGGAAGAAATGCTCCCTTTTTTAAAGAATATTCAATTAAGATTAGAGTCATTTATCGCCAATGACCCGCCTTTTTTAAAGGAGGAGAGGCGTATTCGTCTTGAAAAATTAAATTTTGTTATGGAAGATATTGAGATCGGCATTGCAGAAAAATATAGAAAGGTGATGGAAGCCCTTTTTGTGGAGGCGGAATACGGCAACACCATAGAGGTGTACCAGGATAAAATCGACATCTCAGGCAAAAATGTGATGGCGGATATTTTTCGTCTGGGCAGAATTTCACTGTTTGCCATCTCCCTTGACCAGGCATACAGTGCTTTTTTTAACGTGGGGGAAAACCAATGGATGCCTCTTGAAAAAGAGTATAATCCATCCATAAAAACCGTGGTTGAAATAGGGAAAAAGCGTAGAACCGTGGAAGTTGTTTCCCTTCCCCTGGGCAGGCTTGCCGATTAAAAGTTAATCCATAATCTTCGGTTATATTATTTGTTACATTTTAGAAGAAAATTTTTCCCAACATTTTAAAGGTAAATCCTTCCCATGCCCATTTTCAGGAGAACCGGAATGACGGATAATAAATATTTTCAGGTATTGATGTTCACAGTTTTTATTCTCTTTTTCTTTATTTCCAAGGCAGGTGCTGAGGATATGAGGCAGGATCACGCAGCAAGGGCAAAGATGCAAAAAGAGATTCAGATAAAGGCGGCCCAGGAACTGAAAGATGCTCAAAAAGAAGCAATTGAAAGGGAACAGCGCATCAAGGAAGACAAGAGTGCCCTGGCGGCAGCCATTAAAACCATGAAAGACAACAACCTGATTTTAAAAGAAAAGAACATAAAAATAAAAGAAAATATTGAACAGATGAAAGAACAGGCTGTAAAACTCCGGGAAGACCTTTCAGAAACCAGGGCAATAAACATGGAGCTTTCAGGTTTCATACGAAGCAATGCCAAAGACATCGAAACCATGCTGCTTCAGAGCCTCCAGAGCGCACTTGAACCGGATCGTATTAATTTTCTTCATCCCCTTATTAATCAGGAAAAATTTCCCTCCATGGATGATATACGCATGATGGTTGAGGTATTGTTCAACGAAATCAGATCATCAGGAGAGGTTAAGCTCACACGGGGCATGATCGTTGACCGCCGGGGAATGGAGAGAGAAACAGACATCTTGATACTGGGTAATTTTACCGGTATCTATACCCTGAACGATGGTGCCGGGGATAGTGAAATCGGTTTTCTTCTCTATTCGGAACAGAGCCGGCGTTTTTTTGCTCTTTCCAAGCTGCCTGACCCATCCATGGCGGCCAACATTAATGCTTATTTGCAAAAAACGAGCAAGGATGTGTATATTGATGTTTCCAAGGGAGCCGCCCTAAGACAGATGACCCATCAGCTCAGCCTTTCGGAGCAGATACCAAAAGGAGGCCCCATTGTCTGGCCCATACTTGGATTTTTGGGCTTGGCTCTTTTGATCATTCTTGAACGGATTTTTTTTATGTTAAGAAAAAGTATAAACATAGATAAATTCATGGCAAAACTGGAAATCATGATCAACGAGAACAGATGGGATGATTGCCGGGGACTTCTGGAGTCAAAGAGAAAAAAACTCATCCCCAAGGTACTTTTAACGGCTCTGGAGTTTAAGGATCGGGAGCGGGTGGACATGGAAAATGCCCTTCAAGAGGCCATCCTTGGAGAGATACCAGGCATTGAGAGATTTTTATCCACCCTGGGAATGCTTGCCGCCATTGCTCCTTTGCTGGGTCTTCTTGGTACGGTAACCGGCATGATCAATACCTTTCATGTAATCACATATTATGGAACCGGAGATCCAAGAATGATGTCCGGAGGTATCTCCGAGGCCCTGGTGACGACCATGTTGGGACTCGCGGTGGCCATACCCATCATGCTTTTTCATACCCTGTTAAGCCGCCGTGTGGAAAACGAAATCAGCAAAATGGAAGAAAAGGCTGTTTCCTTTGTTAATATGGTATTTAAAAGCAGAAATAACTACTTGGCCAAAATTGATCCGTAAGTTTTCCTTAAAGGATTTTATATGATTGTTTTTGGTCTTGTACTTATATGCAGGGGCTGATTTCCATGGAGGAATTTCTGTTTCATATGGCATCCTATATACGTTCCGGTGGTGTTGTTATGCTGCCCATACTCGGGGTGTCTTTTATCATGTGGATACTCATCATCAACCGGGTTTATGTCATGCACAGGCTTTTTGTCAAAAATATTCCCAGGAGTGAAGCAGGTAAACTGATCAGGGAAAACCAGATGCCCCGCAAAAAATACCAGGGAGTCAATTCCATGCTCGTCCGGGAATTCCTTTCCAGGAGAACCGGTAATCATGAGCTTGACGGCTATATCTTAGATGAAACCGTGATGAAGCTCATCTCATCCATGGATAGCTATCTGGCTCTTATCCGGGTGCTTTCAGGTGTGGCCCCCCTGCTCGGTCTCCTGGGCACCGTGGTCGGTATGATGGCAACCTTTGAGGTCATCACCGTCTACGGCACCGGCAATGCCAGGGCCATGGCCGGCGGTATCTCCGTAGCTTTGATAACCACCCAGACCGGTCTTCTGGTCTCTATTCCAGGTCTCTATATGAGCGCTTTTCTGAATAAACGGGCCGACAATCTCAAGCAGCGGATATCGGCAACAGGAATGTATCTGAGACGATTTTTGTAACAAAAATGACGTTTTGTCGTTACGCTCAAGAGCTGTAAGTTCTCACATCTGCCACCGTATATTGTGCTTTAAACTTCTTTGAAAATACCATGTATGATGATCATTCAGAGAACTTATGACTGACGAGTTCACAAGAGAAACGATGAAATATAGGAGCAGATTCCATACCCGTCCTTACCGCTCTGATATGGAAAAGAAACAAATGGAATTAACCAAAGAAATGATTGCCCAATCCAGAGTCATTGCCAAGGGCAAAAGGATCAGAGCCGTTAAAAGATTAACTCAAAAATATGGCGGGATACCTTCAAAATGGCACAAAAAAAGCGGGCCAAGATTTGAAATTGAAGGAGATATATACGAATATCATTGGTATGAATATCATGGAATCGGAAGATTTGAGATTAAATTAAAAAAGGTAATATTAAAATGATTATCAAATTTAAAAAAGAAAATGCCAGTTATCCAGATCTGACGCCGGATCAATTTTATTTTGTAATAGGTATTGAAGCAGACGATTATCGGATACTTAATGATAATGGAAGACCTTATCTTTATCCGTCAACTCTGTTTGATATAGTAAATTCCCATGAACCTGATGAGTGGATAACCGAGTTTGGTGAAGATGGGGAACGTTATTCCTATTCTCCTGATTTAAATGAAGCTGGATTCTTTGAGGATTACTTTGATGGAGATGAAAAGATAATTTCCATATTCTGGCGTAATGTCAATCAAAAGCTTTCCGATGCCGCTTAAAAGGATACAGGCAACATGCTGAACATTACAGCCGCGAGGCGGTCAAAAAAAAATAACTTAGAACTCAACATAGCTCCTTTGATCGACATGGTGTTTATTCTGCTTATTTTTTTCCTGGTAACCACAAGCTTTGTCAAGGAGACAGGTGTGGACATCTCCCGGCCCGCATCAAGCACAGCGGTCACCAAAACCGGCACCACGATTCTAATTGGTATCACAAGGGACTCTACCATTCACATGGACAAAAGGGAGATCGACGTGCGGGCGGTAAGGGCCAATGTGGAACGAGCCCTGGCCGAGAATCCCGAATCTTTAGTTGTGATTGTGGCGGACAAGGAGAGCCTTACCGGTCTTGTCATTAATGTCATGGATAATTGTAAACTTGCCGGTGCGGAAAATGTTTCCCTGGCCGCAAGTCTTCCCCAGGGTGAATAATAATGGGTAATTCGGTCAATAGCCAGGGGAGTCCATGGGCAGCCTTTGCCGGCTGGAGTTTTGCCGTCTTTTTTTCCGCTCTCCTCAATATAACGCTTTTCGGCCTGATGCCGGGTCTTATACAGATGGTTCCCAATGATCAGGAATCCTTTAAAGATATTAAGACCATACAGGTGATCAGGATGAAGCATCAGGAAATACCACCTAAAAAAAAAGAAATTAAAAAGCCCAAACCCAAAGAGCCGCCTAAGAAACTTAAAACCGCCACACCCACCAGGGTCGTAAAACAAAAAACAATGACACTGAAACCCAGGCTCCCCTTTAAGCTTAATCCCAGACTGCCTGCCGCATCTGCAAGTCTTGTCATGCCTCCCATGGAAAATTTTACCATGGATGGACCCGTACTAAAAGGGCGTTACGACATGGGAGAACTGGACAGTCCCCTTACACCCCTGGCAAAAATTCCGCCCATTTATCCCATGCGCGCCATGCGCCGGGGTATTGAAGGCTGGGTAAAGGTAAGATTTATGGTCACCAGCAAGGGGCAGGTTCAGGAACTCAAGATATTGGAAGCCAGCCCTGAAAAAATTTTTGAGAAAAGCGTTATAGACTGTGTCTCAAAATGGAAATTCAAACCCGGAAAAGTTGAAGGGACTCCGGTGAACACCATGGTGGAAACCACCATCCGGTTTGAGCTGGAGCAATAGTCAAGCCTCTTTACCTATCCCTAATAACTGCCATGGGCAGACCATGAAAAAAAAACAAACTGGTTCTACAGAAATTTTTATGAAATATGTCAAAAATATATTACGGGTTTTGATTTGTTTGACACTGACATGGTGTCTGGTATTGCCCCTGCCGGCGGATGCAGCAGACCGCCTTCCCCTGGGCGCTGCCATGTGCGTAAGCAAGGCGGAGACATTGATCCAAAAGGGTAACTTTACAGAAGCCGTAAAAACACTGAAAGCTTTTAAGGCCAAAGAAAAGGAAATATCTCCTGAAGCCGCGGAAAAAAAAGGTTACTCCCATTATTACATTGATTTTATGCTGGGCAATGCCTATCTCATGCAGTATGAAGCCCTTTCCAAGGACCGAAAACATTACCTGAAACTTGCGGCAGATTCCTATGAAGAGGCTGTCACTAAAAAAAAAGATCTCCCGGCAGCATGGCTGAATCTGGCAAAATGCAGATATGATTTAGGCAGGATGAAAGGAGCAGGGGAAGCTTTTTTAAATACCTATGAAAACAGCAGGGAGAAAAAAACACTTCATCTTTATTATGCCTCCATTTGTTATTTTCAGTCCGGTGAAAACCAAAAAGCCAGGAAACTTTTTTACAGGTTGATGGAAAATCATCCATCGGAAATCACCCTGGAGTGGAGGGAATCATTTGTAAGCATTCTATTTGCCATGGACAAAAACAAGGAGGCACTTCCCTATGTGGAATTATTGGCTAAGGGTTTTACAGGGGAAAAACGAAAAAAATGGCAGGAGATTCTACTCTATCAGTATTTAGAGATGAATATGAGCAGAGAAGCCTTTAAATACGCTGATTCTCTTACCAGGGCTGACCCTGTGGAGCCAAAATGGTGGAAGGCACTCTCCCATCTTCACCTGAATAATAACAACTTTAAAAATGGGTTGACATCACTGCTAATATACAGTTATCTAACCCCGCTTTCCAACGAGGAAACCGCTTTAATGGCAGATCTGTACCTGTCTTTGGGTATTCCGACACGGGCTGCGGATTATTACGAAGTTGTTCTCAAGGGAAAAAACAGCCTTAAAAAAATTAAACGGATTGTCGACGCATACATAGCAGCCCATGAAAGAGAAAAGGCCCTTGCCTGGATAGACCGGGGATTGGCCCTGCAATCGGACAGGGAGCTGTTAAAAAAAAAGGCCGGCCTTATCTATGAAATGGAGCAGTATGACAGTGCAGAGGATGTATATGAAACTATTATTAAACAGGCAAAAAAAGGCAAATCATAATAAATGATACAGGTTAAAAAACTGATCAAAACCTATAAAAACGTCCAGGCACTGAAGGGAGTAGATATCCATGTGAACAAGGGTGAACTCTTTGCCTACCTGGGCCCCAATGGCGCGGGAAAGACAACCACCATAAGAATACTCACCGGCCTGACCCGGGCAACTTCAGGCACCTGCCTCATCAATTCCTTTGATATTTCAAAAGAAATCCGCCAGGCCAAAAAACAGTATGGGCTGGTGCCCCAGGCCGTCAACCTGGATCAGGAGCTTACCGTAAAGGAAAATTTATTGATCCACGGCTGGCTCTATAAAATGAAGGCTTCAGACATCACTCTTAAAATACATGAGCTTTTAGATTATGTGGAGCTTTCAGACAAGAAAGACAATCAGGTGAAAACCCTGTCCGGAGGCATGAAGCGCCGGCTCATGGTTGCCCGGGCTCTGCTGCACAATCCCGGGGTACTCTTCTTGGATGAACCCACCGTGGGCCTGGATGCCGCTATCAGGAGAAAGATATGGGCCTTGATTAAAAAAATACAGAAAACCGGAACAACGGTGTTTCTCACCACCCATTACATTGAGGAGGCTGAATTCCTGGCAGACCGTGTTGCCTTTCTCGACAAGGGGAAAATCGTGGCCCTGGATACCCCGGCCCGTCTCATGGAACAGCAAGGCGCCTGGGCCATTGACAAGCTCGTGAAAGACGCCATGGAAACAGTCTATTTCAAAACCAGGGAGGATGCCTCGGACTACAATACCATGCGCTCTGAACAGTTTACTTTGAGGCGGGTCAACCTTGAGGATGCCTTTCTGGCTTTGACGGGAAAAAAAGTAAAATAACTGCCATAAAAACCTCGTGAGTCGTAAGGTCTTATTTCTCATACCTTATTACTACTTTGTTATCTTAAGAAATGTTCTTGCATAATGTAAGGGCAACCCCCTGTGGTTGCCCAGTGGACAGGGTAGCCACAGGGGGGTACCCCTACAAAAACAGACCCAAAATTATAATTTAACAAAGTAGTATTATGTACGGTCTTGAATTATTACCGGTTACTATATTGGGGTTAGATAGAGAACTTCTGACTGTCGACTAAAAACCAACAGGAAAAATAACAATATGCTGCATGGAATATTTGCCATTTATATACGGGAGATGATGATACTGCGCCGGCGCCTGACACGCCAGATACCCTCCTGGTCAATTTCACCTTTTCTCTATCTCACTGCATTCAGTTATGCCGTAGGCCGCGGAGTCACTATCGACGGTCATACATACATAGAATTTCTAATCCCGGGACTCATTGCCATGAGCAGTATGACCCAGGCCTTTGCCATTGCAAGCGAGATAAATATTGCAAGATTTTACTGGCATATTTTTGAGGAGTTCCAGGCAGCTCCCATCAGCCAGGTTTCCTATGTTGCAGGAGAGGTACTGGCAGGAATGACCCGTGCCTTTTTATCCATTCTGGTGATTATACTGCTTGGCCTGCTTTTTGGGGTACGCCTCCACTACGGCCCTGCTTTTTTGCTTGCTTTTCTTCTTAACAGCTTTTTTTTTGCATCCCTGGCCGTGGGTCTGGCCATGCTTGTAAAATCCCATGCTGACCAGGCCATGCTCAACAGTTTTATCATAACTCCCATGGCATTTTTGGGGGGCACCTTCTTCCCTGTGGACCGTCTTCCCCACTGGGCAGGGTCTTTATTGAATCTTCTTCCCCTGACCCATGCTTCCAGAGCTATCCGCGGGGCTTGTCTTAACAAACCTTTAGAGATGTTCTCATATATTCTTTTGCTGATTATCGGCCTGATCTTTTTTTGTATAGCCGTATGGTGCGTGGAAAGGGCCAAGGATTAATAAGTACCTTAAGCAAAATTAATCTGTAAGTTTTCTTTAGACGATTTTATATGAAAGTCTCCGTAAAGAATTGTTTTTTAAAGACTTTCAATCTTCGTTGTGGCCGGGTAAAAAATATGCTCCGGCCATGCCGGTTTATATGATTATTTGCGCTTTTGTACTTAAAACTTTATTCAGGAGTAAAATCATATGGATAACAACAACAATAGAAAGAAGATTCCCGTTGTTCTGACCGCTTTCGGCACCACGGCCAAAGCCTTTTCAACCTATGAAAAAATGGATTCCATGTTTAAAAAAGAACTTCCGGATCACCACATCATTTGGGCCTATTCATCAAGAATGGTTAAATCCGCCTTAAAAAAAAATAAAAATTTTGACCTTAAAGATCCTGCAGAAATGCTGGCCCAACTTCGGCAAAAGGGGCATCAGTGGGCTGTCCTGCAATCTTTGCACATCATCGGAGGCCATGAGCTGCACCGCCTTGCCGCGCAGGGAAATACCGTGGACATACGCCTGTCCCTGGGCCTGCCCCTGCTGTCATCTCCCAGGGATTTTAAGGAGGTGTCCCAGGCACTGGCACCTGTTATTCCCGGCGATCCGGAAGAAGCCGTCGTGATTATAGGGCATGGCACCGATCACCCATCATGGACATCCTATTTTGCTCTGGAAACCATTTTAAGGAAACAATATGGATTCAGGTTATTCACCGGTGTTGTGGAGGGATTCCCGGAGATGAAAGATACCATACAAAGAGTTATTGACAATGGTTTTAAAAAGGTGCGCCTGATCCCCTTCATGCTGGTTGCCGGAGTTCATTTTCTGGAAGATTTGACTGAAGAGGAAGATTCCTGGCAGAAAACCTTTGAGAGTAAAGGCATCAAGGTCTCTGTCCTGCCCCATGGCCTGGGTGAACTGGACGGCATCAGTAAAGTTTACTCGAGGCATATTAAAGAAGCCCTTGACGTGATCCCGCTTTAAGGAAAAACAAGAAAGCCCGGAAAATCTGGCATGTTTCATTCCTTGGTTGACACTTTTTCAAAATATTCTCTGAATTTTAGGAAATTTTTAAAAAAAAACTGTCAACTACTTTTGAGGCAATATGAAACATGCCGAAAATCTGATATTTTACTTGATCAAATGAAGCAATGATTGTAGATTTTTTCTGGGAATTGATTTGTCTGCTGAATTTTTATTTTCCCAAATTTGTTATAATCCAAAAATATTGTCCTGGAATTTCATGAACCTGATGTTATGCCCGATCATCAAAAACAACATAATACTTAAGGAAACAATAAAATGTTTAGTACGGAATTTTTGATAACGTCACTGGTAGTTGTTCTGATACCAGGTACAGGGGTAATTTATACGATTTCCAATGGTCTTTTCCTTGGTTGGAGAGCAAGTGTTGCAGCGGCGTTCGGCTGCACAGCAGGAATTATCCCCCACTTATCGGCAAGCATACTTGGATTATCTGCTGTTCTGCACATGAGCGCTCTTGCATTCCAGGTTGTTAAATTTGCAGGTGCTGCCTATTTACTGTACCTGGCTTGGACAATGTGGCGTGAAACAGGTTCATTAAAATTCAATTCACATTCAAGAAAAAGTGGATTATGGCAAATAGTCAGAAGAGGTTTCTTGATTAACATTCTTAACCCCAAACTTTCCATATTTTTCCTGGCTTTCTTACCTCTTTTCGTTAATCCAGATGCTTTATCGCCAACTTTAAATATGGTACTATTAAGTTTAATGTTCATGGCCATGACTTTAGTTATTTTCATACTCTATGGTATTTCAGCCAATGCTGTTCGCAGGTACGTTGTTAGTTCACCAGGCCTTATAGTCTGGTTACAGCGTTCATTTGCAGTCACCTTTGCAGCACTTGGAATAAAGCTCGCTGTGACTGATCAGTAAATAAAACTCAATGAAATGGAAACCAATCAATGACATATAAAAATATCCACCAGAAGAATATTTGGGGCACTGATACTGCAAGATATAGGCGTTGCTTTTAACATCGGCCATTTGGCTGAATCAGTATAGTCAGGATGCACAGGATATAATTGGAAAAGAAAACAGATTCAACACCTTCAGATAATTTAGAGCTTAAACTTGCCAGGGATTTTGTTCAATATACTGCCAGTCATATTTTTTTAACGGGAAAAGCAGGCACCGGCAAAACCACCTTTTTACATCAATTAAAAGGGAATACGGCAAAAAGAATGATCATCACGGCTCCCACCGGGGTTGCGGCGATTAATGCCGGTGGTGTTACCCTTCATTCCTTTTTTCAATTGCCCTTTGGCCCCTTTATTCCAGGCAGTGAGGCCTATGAAAACAACAGCCGGCGCATGTTCAGATTCAGCAGGGAAAAAAAACAGATTATCCAGAGCCTTAATCTGCTGGTGATTGATGAGATCAGTATGGTTCGGGCCGATCTGCTGGATTCCGTGGATGCTGTGCTTCGGCGGCATCGCAGGAATGATATGCCCTTTGGCGGGGTTCAGCTTCTCATGATAGGAGACCTGCACCAGCTCTCTCCGGTGGCAAAAGAGCATGAATGGCGTCTCTTGCAGGAGTATTACGAATCGGTATATTTCTTCAGCAGCCATGCCCTTGGGCGCGCAGAACTTGTAACCATTGAATTGAAACATATTTACCGCCAGTCCGATGCCGGTTTCATCAAACTCCTTAACCGGGTGCGGGATAACCGGCTTGATGCCGCGGCCTTTGAGAAACTCAATCAGCGTTATATTCAAGGCTTTACCCCGGAACAAAACCAGGGCTACATCACCCTTACCACCCACAACAACCGTGCCGACAGGATCAACAAAATCAAATTAGATGCATTAAAGGGACAATCCTATTATTTCGATGCCGAGGTTTCAGGGGATTTTCCTGAGCATACCTATCCTGCCCCGGCCAGGTTGTTACTCAAGGAAGATGCCCAGGTAATGTTTCTCAGAAATGATGCCGGCCCAGAAAAGCGATATTACAACGGCAAAACAGGCAGAATAAAGACCATTTCCCAGGAGCAGATAACCATCATCTGCCCTGGAGAATCCTGGGAAATCACGGTTGAACCGGTCAGATGGGATAATATCAAATACTCGGTTAATAAGGAAAACATGGAGATTCAGGAAGAGATAATCGGGACATTCCAGCAGTTTCCCCTGAAACCGGCCTGGGCAATTACCATCCATAAGAGCCAGGGGCTGACCTTTGATAAAGCCGTCATTGATGCCCAATCCGCATTTTCCCATGGCCAGGTGTATGTGGCCCTGAGCCGCTGCAAGACCTTTGAGGGGATGGTGTTAAGCTCTCCCATTCCACCTGAAGCCGTTGAGACAGACCCGGCGGTACTGAGCTTTGTTGAAGAAGAAAGTCAGAATCCCCCATCGGAAAAAACCCTTTTATCTGCCAAGATTTCCTACCAGCAAAAACTGGTGATGGAGTGTTTTGATTGTCAACCATTATACCATCGCATGAACTATCTTACCCGCATTGTGATGGGGAATGCCAGGCTCCTTCATGTTTCCGGCGTGTCAGATATGGGCCTGGTGCAAAACATGTTCAGGGAAAAGATTTTCATGGTCAGTGAAAAATTCAAGCAGCAACTGAGGAATGCCTTTGCAGAGGATGTAATGCCGGAATCCGACGATTATATCCTGGATCGGACAGCCAAGGCATCAAAATGGTTCCAGGAGCAGTTTGCCCTTATTTTTGAAGATTTTATTCAAAAATTACACATAGAGACGGACAACAGAGAAATCGGCAAAAAAGCAGGCTATGCACTGAACTATCTCAAACAGGAGATTGTCGTCAAGCTTGCCGGTATCCAATCCTGTAAAAACGGTTTTTCACCAACCCGTTATCTCCAGGCCATACTAAGGGCTGAAATGGAATTCAAGCCTGAAACAAACAAACAAAAGAAGCCCCCGGCCTACGGAGAATCAGACATAGAACATCCGGAACTATTTCAGGAGCTAAAAGACTGGCGTTTCCGCAAGGCCAGGGAAAACAATGTTCCCCAGTTTCAGATACTCCATCAAAGGATATTGATTCAGATAGCGGTTCGCCTGCCGGGTAATTCAACCGTGCTGGGAAATATCAGTGGTGTGGGACCTAAAACCCTTGAAAAATACGGCAAAGACATTTTGAAGCTGGTCGGGGACTATCGAAAAAAACACGGTATTGACAAGGTAATACCGCCACCCTTAAAAGCAGAAACAACAACAGGGGCATCATACCGGGAATCGGTTTGTCCGTCAGATACCAAACAGATAAGTTTTGATATGTTCAACAAGGGCTTGCCCATAGCCGACATTTCCAGGGAAAGAGGCCTGGTGATGTCAACCATTGAGGGGCATCTTTGTTTCTTTGTCGAAAATGGAAAACTGGATATTAACAAGGTCCTCCCGGCTGAAAAACAGGATGCCATTGAATCGGCAATTTCACGGAAAGGCGCCGATAATTCATTGAAAGGCGCCGATAATTCATTGAAAGGCGTCGATAATTCATTGAAAGCTATTAAGGACGAATTGGGGGACGATTACTCCTATGGTGAAATTAAATTAATTCTGGCCCATAAAAAATATCTTACATCAAATGCCGGTACCTGCCGGTAGCATCCTCCGGCCGGGCCGGGCCTTTCAAAAAGTCCTCTAAATATTCACCCCTCAGCTCTTTTTGCAAGCTGTCCGGTAATCATCTGCACCAGCACCAGCGAGACCAGGCTCAATGCTGCCCCGGCGATAAAAGGTATGCGATAATCCACGAGCCAGAGCATCCCGCCAATGGTGGGAAGCACCACCGCGGCAATATGGTTTATGGTAAAGCCCACGGCCATGCTGGGGGCAATGTCCCGGGGATTGGCAATTTTCTGGAAAAAAGTATTAATGGCAATGGCAAAATTGAAAAAAATATGATCGGCAATGTATAAAATAGCCACCAGAAGCTTTGAATCCACAAGGGCATAACAAATAAAAATAAAAATCAGGCTGAAGTACTCCAGGCTCAGAACCTTTCTTTCCCCGAATTTTACGATACATTTACCTATAAAAGGGCTTAAAAAGTAATTGACGGCATTGTTAATAAAAAAAAGTACCGCAATGGCCTGCACCGAATACTCAAATTTTTTTACAAGCAAAAACGCGGCAAAGGCCGTGAATATCTGGCGCCTTGCCCCTGCCATAAAAGTCAAAATATAATAGAGCCAATATTTTTTTTTGAAGATCATCTTCTTGTGCTGGGGTATGATATCCTTGGAGGCTGGATTCTGAAAAAATGCCCAGACACCAATGCCTGCCACAAGGCTGCCGAACAGAAGATAAAGCTGGATATAGGATAAAAGAGGAGCAAGTATAAACACCATAACACCGGCACTCATGCTGCTGGCTGCAGAAAAACTTCTTAACCTGCCAAAAACAAGCGGAGCCGTGTTTTTATCAAAATATTGAAGACCCAGGGACTGGTTGGTGGTTTCAAAATAATGAAATCCAAAACTCATCAACAGGCTTGTAAAAATAAGGCCGTAAAAACTTGGGAAAAAACCGGCGGCCCCAACCCCGAAACCCAGAATCAGGATGGATAGGGCAGACAGCCTGTGCTCCTTTATGATAAAGAGAACATAAACAACAAGAAGGGCTAAAAATCCGGGAATCTCGCGGACAGATTGAAGGATTCCGATATGGTGGCCGTCCAGGTTGACCACGTTCACGGCAAAATTATCAAAAAGGGTTCGCCAAACATGGAGACCGGCAGAAACGGCGATTGTTAACACCATAAGGTAGATGTACATGGGATTGCGGATGAGTTTTTTTTTCATGGGCTTATTGACTAAGCTCCGAGATAAAGCTGTTGGAGGATGCAATGGCCTCATTCATCTTAGAAATCAAACTGTTGATCTGTCCCTCAAGCTGGGAAAATTCCGAACGAAGCGAACCAATGGCCTGGGCATTGAGGTTATGTTTCAAGAAGAGCACGTTGTCGGAAAAGGTTTCAAGAACAGGAGCCATGGTGCTTTCTGCCTGGTGCATAACATTCAGCATCTTATTATACCTGGCACGGGTTTCCTTGATTTTTTTCGCACTGAGGCGCCTCAGCTCCGCGCTTTTATATTGGTCAAGCTCTTTTTCCCACTCCACAAACAGGGCTTCGGCTACGTCCTCGACTTTTTCTATGCGCGATGACACCTTTTCGGCAGCTTCCCTGCTGTCTTCATAGGAGTCTCTCATGTTTTCATAGGCCTGCTTGAGATCTGTATTCTCTATCTTTACAATGGATTCAAACTGCTCCAGCGCTGATTTAAACTCCTCCTGGGCATCGGATTGGGCATCCCGTGCCTTTTCAACCCGTTCCACAAGTATATCGCGCTTGTGAACCCCGGCCTTTTCCATGGCACCATAGTATGCCTTGGAACATGCAAAAAGAAAAATACTTGCAAGAAATGCGATGATTACGAGAAATGTCATTTGAATCATTTGAATATTTTTTGGATTAACTATCATAGGTTTTCTCCTTTCAGGTATTGATTGGGAACGATTTAGCAATTGTATGAAAGCCGGTTCAGGACTCTCATTCAAGGCTATGATTTTACCTTGAGTTATTTTTTTTTGCAATCACCCATACTGCATGAACAACACCGGGCAGATAGCCAAAAATTGTCAGTAAAATGTTGATCCAGAACTGCAAGCCGATTCCAACCTGAAAAAAAACGCCAAGGGGAGGTAAAATAACAGAGAGAATAATTTTTATAAGTTCCACGCTTTTCTCCTTTATAAGATAGATGACGGTTCACCGCCGTAATCGAAAAATAAAAGGTAGGGGAGGATTCCATATCCGCCCTAACCGATCATGGCAAACATGGAAAGGTGCCTATTGACCGCTTCCTTGTTTAGTAAAGAGTGTTGGTATAAAGTCAACTGTTGAGGCTTTGGCTGCCTTCACCTTACCCACCGGGGCAAGATAAAGGGCAAACTCCTCTTTTCCATCCACCCTGATGAGCCTGTCTAATTTTTCCTGGTCATAGGCTGCTATGGCACAGGTTCCGCATCCAACGGCTTCACATGCAAGATACAGATTCTGGCACACATGGCCTGCATCTAAGGCAATCACCTTGTGGGCGGCAAGGCCGTAGCGCCACTCCATGCGGTAGGGAATAGTGGTCCAGATAAAGGTAACTCCGGCTTTACCTGGATAGGGCTGCCCCAGGGATGCCTCAACCATTTTTTCTCCTAAAAGATCATCGGCAAACTCAAACACGAGTTGATGGGAAAGGGGCAGGTATCGGTACATCCCGGGTGAAAGCCTTTTTACGTTCAGAACGGCAAGATAGGTCTCAATGGCATGACGGCACCCGGCAGAAGGGACCGTGCGAAAGGCGCTTCCCTGCATGGGCTTTTTTCTGATCCCCTGGGTGGCCCACAGAAGATAGCCCAATTCCTCAAGGGACAGGGGCTTGTTCAGATAGGCCCGGCGGCTTTTCCGATTTCCTATGGCAGTGGTCAAATTCACCTCTGAAATCTTTTCCCACATCTCATTTCCAGGCAGATCTATAAATTCTGCATCGGAAGAAGCGGGCTTTTCAATGGGGGGAACAGGCAGCCCCTTATTCTGATCCGTAAATGTAAAATTAATTTTCTTCCTGATACTGTCCTTGAGAAAATATCTGTAAACCTTTAGAATCTCATCTTCCATGGCTCATTTCCTTTTCCCGTTTTTTAAGCCTTTTCATTTTTTCTTTTTTTTGTTCTTAAGAAACGCCTCATTTTTTTCAATCAAATCTTCAACACTCATTTCAGACTCAGGGATTTCCATGGCAGCCTCATATTGATTTTTTGAAATTTCAATGACCTCGATTTTTTTGTTTAAAAATCCCTGAATCTCACCAAGACGGTCCCTTTCCTCTTTGCTGCAAAAGGACAGGGCAACGCCCTTTTTAACACCGCGACCGGTGCGGCCTACCCGATGAACATAGTTCTCAGCCTTTTCAGGCAGATCATAATTGATGACATAATCAACATCAGGCACATCGATTCCCCTTGCGCTTACATCAGTGGCAATGAGGATATTGAAATCGCCCTCCTTAAACCTGTTCATCACAAGGGTCCGCTCCTTCTGATCCCTTCCCCCATGTATATTGCATGTTGAAATGTTTACCCGTTCCATGGCTTTTTCCACCCGTTCCGCCCTGACCCTTGTTCTTACAAATACTATGATCTTGCTGCCCGGGTTCTCCTTGACAAATCTTTCCAGGAAAAACCTCTTGTCATCCATCTCCACAAACATGACGGCATGGGAGACATTTTTAGATACAGGATCTTCCGGTGATATTTCAATGCGTATGGCTGAACTCTTTACCTGGGAAAAGGCAAGCTTTTTGATCTCCTTGTTGATGGTGGCGGAAAAAAATAGGGTCTGGTGTCTTTTTACAAGTTTTCTCTTGATGGATCGGATATCTTGAATAAACCCAAGATCCAGCATGTGGTCGGCCTCATCCAAGACAAGGGTATCGATCCTGTCAAGTTTTATATAACCCTGGCTGATGAGATCAAACATCCGCCCCGGAGTTGCAACCAGTATATCTATGCCATCCTGAATTTTTTTGATCTGCCGATCCTGCTCCACCCCTCCGTAAAGGGCAAATACGCTGGTTCTTGTATGCATGGAAATATCTTGAAACACCTGCCCTATCTGCATTGCAAGCTCACGGGTGGGAACCATTACAATACATTTTATGCCCGGTACCCGTTTGCTTTTCTTGCTTCTATGAATCCGGTCGATGATGGGAATGGCAAATGCTGCTGTTTTGCCTGTACCTGTCTGGGCAATGGCCAAAACATCCTCTCCCTTCATAATGGATGGAATGGACTTGAACTGAATATCCGTGGGCCGCTTAAATCCAAGGGCTGACAGATTATTCTTTATTTCTTGTGCAACATGATACTTCTCAAATTTCATATTGACCTCATTTTGCCGGGCTTTTTTTTCCAGGCCCTTTAAGTTTAATTTTCAAGCCGGGCATACTGGCTGTAATAGGCGGCGGTTTCCCCAATATCGGTAATTCTCGGCTCAATAAGAGGGTTTACTGAATGTCCATGCTTTATCCATCCACCCCGGCGGATGATGACTGTCATGGGGTGCAGATTATCTAAATAGTGAAGTTCAACAGCCATGCGCCCAAGAGAGGTTGATAGAAAAACTAAAGATCCCCTGTCTATGTTATCAAGACCGGGGCTTTCAGGGTTTATCCATAACTTTGGCAGGCCCTTCTGGAGGGCCTCGGGAATCTGGGAGTGCATGTAGTGACTGTTTATGAGGGATAAAAGATGCAGAGGATAATCTGCAGGCGGTTCCGGTTCAGGGCTGAGTAGCTCCGGGAGTCTGTATTTACCGTCACCATGGGCAAACCTTAAATCTTTCCAGGCAACATCCGGGTGATCTGCCTTGATAAACCCTTTTTTTTTCAGGGTCGTCAGCCAGGGAGCATTTGTACTGGTATTACAAACCAGTTTTCTCGGAATCAGATTGTCAATTATGTCAGACTGCCCGTTATGCCTGTAAACCTGTCCATGATTTTTATCAGCCCGGGTTTCCGAAAAAAATTCAGGGACAAGGGCATCTTTAATGATATCCTCTTTTTCAGGGAATGGAATACCCAGGCGGCCTGCCAGTTCCTCCATTATATGAAAATCTTCTCTGGCCTCACCTGGGGGAGAAAAAACACAGGAGGCATAGTTTACAAAATTATGCAGGCAAGACCCTAAAATTTCTTCTCTCTCATAGTTAAGGGCACAGGGTAGAATCACGTCTGAGCGCATGGCAGTATCCGTCATAAAGGCATCCACAGCAACCTTAAAGGGAATTTTTTCCATGGCTTTAATATTCTGGGCAGCATTTGGAGCCTGATTAACAAAGTTACCACCGTCGGTTAATAAAAACCTGACAGGAGGATCAGCCCTGAGAATCTCCCGGCCAATGTCGGGAAGCAAAAAGGTTCTGGAGGGCCTTCCAGGGCGCTTTACCCATTTTGAGTTGATATTGCGCCCCGATGAGATATTAAAATAGGTTCCACCTCCTGTAATGCCTATGTTACCGGATAAAAAGGCAAGGGCATTTATGAATCTGACTGTTTCTCCGCCGAAAATATAACGTTGAAGGCCCCATCCCACAATTGTCGCCACCGGCCCGTTATGGGCATACATATCCACAAGAATTTCAAGTTCTTTGGAGGAACACTCACATCTCGACAGGAGGGATTTAAGGGAGTGCCGGTTCAGGATGGTTTTCAAGACATCAAACCCGGAGGCACGGGACAGAACCCTGGGGGAAACCAGGTTTCTATATAGAAGCACCTTGATTACAGCCGATGCAAGAAAGCGATCGGTACCGGGTCTTATACAGATAACCTGGTCTGAAAGGGAAGCATTGCCATCTCCGCCCGGAGAAATACTAATGACGGGCTTTCCCTGTCTCCTGAAAGCCTTTACCATCTGAGTCAGATGCACTGAGCATCTAAAAAAATCCCTGCCCCAGTTCACCATGAAAGCAGCCTTTAAAATCTCTCCGGGGTCGTTCATCTCAAGGGCGCCGAAATCAGCCATGCAGGCTGCTATCCCGGCCTCATCACACAGGGCCCCCCTTGTTGTGGCTGCCCCAAGGGCGTTGAACAGATAGTTGCCGGCATGGGATAAAACTCCGCGGAATCCATAATGGCGGATATGGAGAATGGACTCAGGGGTATCACGCAGGACAGATATTTTTTCTGCAACAAGATCAAGGGCATCCTCCCATGATGAGGGTGTAAAACCACTGCCCTGCCTGACAAGGGGAGTTAGAATTCTCTCGGCGCTTTTCAATCTTTCCAAGGCTTTTCTCCCCTTGGAACAGATAAATCCCCTTGTAAATGGATGATCAGGGTTCCCGGTTATGGAAACAGAACCATCCTTATTCTGCCTGACAATGGTAGAGCATGAATCCTGACAATCCAGGGTGCAGGCGGATATTTTTGGGATCAGTTTATTTTCAGGTGGCATGAATGATTTCTCCCATTCAACTCATCGTTAGGTAGGGTTACTACACTTTACCGGGCAACCACAGTGGGTTGGCCCTGCAGATAATGACCGAAATTAAAATTAAGCCCTAAAAATGATAGGCAATATAATTTCCAAATTTTCCATAATGATGAGTTGAAATAAATTCCACACCGATATTTTTATCAATGATATTTTTTACGATAACATCTTTTTCTACCTTTGAAGACTCGTTATCGTCCAATATAAATTCAAGGGTTAATTTATCTCCCACCTTTATGGAACCAAGGGAATAGAGCTTAATCTTCAGGCCGTACCTGGATAGATCCGTCACTATCATAAAGCCTTTTTTATTTTTATGTTTATAACCTCCTTTAAGGTTTACACTTTTTCTATAATGAACTCTTCTCTCAAGAAAATAAGAAGTAGCATGCTGGCAGTTTTTACACTTATATTTCAGCTTAACCGCCTTTGTATGATTCTTATATTTGGAAACATTCATATTCTTGATGTTACCACATTCCGGGCACACAAAGGTTGCCACCTCGTTTTCCGAGATAAAAACTTTTTTAGTTTCCGGCATTATTCCAGGATTCCTTTTTTATTTTAAACATATAGCAGTCCAATTTTCTTTTTTTAGTTATAGATCTTGATATTAATTCAATTTCTGAATATTATTCAAAATAACATGTTTAGGTATGGCTATGCAATAAGCATACTCAAAAAAACCGAGTTTGGAATACTATTACAGAGGATATCCTCTTTTTAAAAAATAAATCATAAAAACAAAAGCGTATTCCCATTCCATGCTTCAATAGATTGAGAATACGCTTCTTTTTTGTTTTAATTTTATTTCAATAAAACATTATTGCATATTTTATATATAACATTGCTGCATATCTGATCAAAATGGTTCCAAAATTAAGATGCACCATATGAAATCAATCAGTGGTGTTCACCACCACCCTTTCCCTGGATGGTATCCACAATGGTCTTAAGAATACACCAGGCCATGCCGGTACTCAATATGATAATGGTGTACCACATGCCGCCAAAAAAAAGGTAATGGCCTGCATCCCATGCCCATTCAAATGAAAATGGAAACATAATCCTTCTCCTATGTTTTCTAAAAAGCTGTTGAGCTTTTATTTTTCAGAATAAAGTTCCTGCTCCTGGGGAAACATCGGCAGATAGCGATATGCCAGGGAAATCAGGATAATACCATAGGCAACGGGAAGTATTGTTGTAGCAACTTCCTGCCAGCTTGGCAGATACAATGCCCATTGATCAAAGCTCATAACAGGAATCGCCATTACCTGAAGCACCATAACCCACCTGTTAAGACATACTCCGATCACTCCAAGAACAATGGCAAGGAGAAGAAGCTTTGGATTTTCTCTATAGCGTTTGGTAATTAGAAGTACCGCAGGAACAATGCCGCAGACAATGACTTCTAAAATCAGAATCCAGATGCCGTAAAAGGCATTGCTGGTATAGAAATCCATCACTGAAAATCCCATGGAAGGAGCTGTAACTCCCATCCAGTAGATGGTATCAATGATCTTAGCTATAATATAGGTGGTGATCATCCAGCCTGAAATCTTGGCAAGGAGGTGAACCACATTATCCTTCACAAGTTTTTTTCCTGTAATCCCTTCGAAGATTTTTGTTATCATCAATGTAAAACACGGGCCATAGGCAGCAGCAGACCAGGTAAAAAGAAAAAATGTCCATGGCCAGACTAAGAGCCCTTCTCTGTAAGCAAAGGGACGGCCGTAGAGGACACCTGCTACTCCGCCAAGGGAACCCTGGTGGAAACAGGATAAAAATGCGCCGGTGGCGGCAAATACTGCCATGGCGCCGTGCATGTTGTGGCTCAGGTTGTGAAAGAACGGCACCTTGTCAATCTGGCGGTTCTCCAGGATCAGGGGAATAAACTCAATTGTCAATACACTGAAGTACAGGGATAGACAAAAGGCTACCTCGGTGAGCATGGAATGAACATTGGCATGCCAGAAAATAAACCATCCGCGCAGGGGCTGGCCTATGTCGATGGCAAGAATAAGAAGGGCCGAGCTGTAACAGATAAACCCGACAACAACTGCCAGATTAATGATATTTTTCAGCTCATCAATGCCGAATACATATTTTAAAAGTCCGGTGAAAAAAGCACCGCCACCAACGGCAATGACCGCAAGATCAGCCCAAATCCAGAGGGCAAATCCATAATTGTCATTCATATTGGTCTGGTTCAGCCCCTTCAGCCAGCAAAGCCCCATGGCAAATACGCCCCACAGAAGTACAACCCCCACAATTGACAGCCCTGCTGCAAATACGGGAAAGGGGCAGCGTTTCGCACCTTTGGGTATTAATGCAGAATCCATAACTATTTACTCCTAAACTGTTGGTTTGTTAGTTGTGACCTTTACCATGGCCGTTTTTCTTCGCTTTTTCCCATTCGCCTTCAAGGTAGTTGTCTCCGGCTTTTCTAACCCATTCCCGGCTGGATATGTAATATACCTTGGGATTGGTCTGAAGCCTTTCCAAGAGACGGAAGGCATTGGGATTTTTAGGGCGTCCGCAATGGTGGGGATCAGGCTTGACAAGCTTGTGAACCTCGTGTTCCGGATTATTCAGATCCCCAAAGATAATGGCGCCTGCCGGGCAGGCCTGGGTGCATGCGGTCTGATATTCATCCTCTTCCATGATTTCACGTTCTTCATGGTACATTTTATCCCTGGCCGCCTGATACCTGTGATAGCAGAAACTGCATTTTTCAACAACTCCCCTCATTCTTGGGGAGACATCGGGACTGAGATATTCTTCCATACCCTCGGGCCATTTCGGATCCCACCAGTTAAAGTACCTGGCATGATAGGGGCAGGCTGCCATGCAGTACCTGCACCCAAAGCAGCGGGTATATATCTGGCTTACTATGCCTGTGTCATGGCCGTAATCCGTAGCAACGGCAGGACATACGGAAACACATGGTGAATGGCCATGATCCCCTTTGCCGCCGCAATGCATACAGGGCCTTGGAATATAACAGACTTCAGTATCTGGAAATGATTTACCATTGGTAATTTTATATACCCTCATCCAGGTGATACTGTCTAATTTATTGGTTTCATCTTCCTTGAACGGAACATTATTTTCAGACATGCATGCCACCATGCACGATCCGCATCCGGTACATTTGTCCAGATCAATAACCATCCCGAATTTATGTACGTTTCCGTGATTTTGTTGTGTCATCAGAACCTCTCTAACAGATTATCCACGTTTATTATGCCTTGGAGATCTTTGCCCTGATTCCCCAGGCAGCGTCCAGTCCTGAAGCGGCATCCATCACCTGACCAATGAGTTCGTTTACATTCACGCCTTTGCCGTCAACATATATGTTCTCTTGTGCTGAACGGCCGAGTCCTGCTGCCATGGCTGCAACCCCGGGCATGATTCCCTCATTTACATTCACCTTAACCTCGGCAGAACCCCTTGGAGTTGTAATTATAACATCATCCCCATGGGAAAGATCCATATCATCAGCAGTTTCAGGATTAATTTCAACAAAACTGCTATTGGTTTTGAGAACATTGTCTGCAACGGTTTTTACGGCAAAGGGAGAAGATGCAACGGCCCCTGCTGCCAGCCTTACATTATCTATGGGCACAAGTATCAGAGGAAAGGATTTCTTATCCCCTTCGGCGGTAATGGACTGACTGTTCTGGGCAAGAAATGAAAAATCCACAGGAGGCTTATCAGTTGGAACATCTCCCTCTTGAACGGAGAATCCCTCTTGTGTCAACGTGCTCCACAAATCTCCGGCAACGCTTTCAAGGCAGGCCTCATAGCTGTCCCATGGAAAGCTTTCGGCAATGGTGCCGTCCATGGCCTTTGCGATCATTATAACGGCATCCCCGGGATTTTTAGTGTCGAATAAAGGCTCTACAATGGGCTGTGAGAGTCCGACAACCTTTTGAACCATTCCAGGAGAACCGCAGATATCCTCAGACCGTTCCAGATACATATGGCTTGGAAGAATTACATCTGCCAGTTTTGCGGTATCATCCATATAGGAAGAAAAACTCACCACAAAGGGTATTTTTTTAACGGCCTCTTGAACTGCCTTTGCGTCATGTAATGAAAAGCATGGGTTGGCCTCATATACCATCAGGGCACTGACAACAGGTTCTTTGGATGCATTAACCTTTGCAAACATGCCGGCCACGGATTTGGAATCATCCACAGGCTTTAAGGCATATCCCTTAGTGGCCAGGCCGTCCATTTCAAGGGCAGGCCACTGCATGTCATCGGTCTTTGGAAGGGTCCAGACCCCGCCTTTTTTATTGATGTTTCCCGCAAGGCAGTTAAGGGCATGAATCGCGGCAAACTCCTTTGAGCTTCCGGCAGAAAGCCCCTTGCCCCTGCCTGAGATGGCAATGGGGGCCTTTGCCTTGGCAAAGGACCTGGCAATGGCTTGAATTTTAGATTTTTCCAGGCCGGTTGTCGAGGCAACCTTTTCAAGGGTATATGATTCCTTGAGGATTTTAACGAACTCATCAAAACCCCGGGAAAAATTTTTTACATAATCAGCATCATAGAGTTTTTCAGCAACCATTACACCGCATATGCCAAGGGCAAGATCAGCCTCTGTTCCAGGCTGTGCAGGCACCCACATGTCTGAGGAGGCCGCGGTATTGGAAAGGCGGCACTCAATCTGTACGAAACAGGCATTTCTCTCTTTTCTCGAGCTGTTCACCAGAAAGTTGTTTACCTGGGAACCCCACCCTTCTATAAACCCGCACCCAAAGCTCAGTATATAGTCACAATTTTGCAGATCATATCCTGGAGACGCGTTTATGCCGTGGAGTCTGGACATCGTAATATCCCAGGTATTTTCCATGCTTTCCATGGTAAAGAAATTCTGAGAGCCTGATGCCATTAAAAGGCGTTTAAACAATCCTGGAATGGTTCCCTGCTCTTTTCCGGAAATACAGGCCAGGGCATCCGGAGTTCCCGCAGCTCTTAGATCTCCTAATTTAGAGGCCACAAGAGACACGGCCTCTTCCCAGCCCACCTTTGTCCAGGTTCCATCCTTTTTCACCATGGGATATTTTACCCTGGCAGGATCATAAAGATATTGCAGCCCGGAAATACCATGGAGGCACACTCCGCCCTGATTAACGGGATAGTCTTCTCTTCCCTCGATTTTGACCGGCCTGCCGGCAATTTTTCTAACGCTGATGCCGCAATGACCGGAACACAGGCTGCACACTGTATTGTCAAATGATACTTCTCCATCACGGGGAACAGGTGTCCATGGCCAGTTCTGAGTCCAGATGGATGAATCATCCATCAGTTTCCAGGTCGCAGGAGAGACCGCCACTCCTGCTGCCACACCAAGTCCCAGTCCCAAGAAGCTTCTTCTGTCTATTTTCATCGGTTTATTACCTCAATATCGTTTAAAGCATTCCAACAAAAGGGGATTGATCTATTTATGACACTGGAAACATGCGCCCTTGCTTCCTGTTTCCTTTTCATGACACTCTGCGCAGTCATCCATCTTCATCCGATCCCAGGGATTCTTTTTAAACCCCCAGGCACTTTTTCCCCAGATGTCACGGCTGTAGCCTGTAATCCTGTTCTCTTCATAGGGCTTACAGGTCGTAGACTCACCAATGTGCCCGTGGCATGACACGCAATCCATCTGTGCACCCACCACATGGGCGGAATGGGAAAAGAATACGCAGTCAGGCTGCTCTGAATAAATAAGCCAGGGCACCTCCTTTCCCTCCTGCACATACTGCGTGACAAAAATTTCTTCATCCTCAGTTTCCCCTAACTGCTCTTCATGGCAGTCTAAGCACTGGGAGAGTTCGGGCATGCCTGCAAAACTGCCGTCATCCCTGAAATAATGGCATGATTCACAATCCCCCAGCTCTGATACATGAAGTGCATGATCAAAGTTAAAGGGCTGCTCTTTTTTTGAATAGAGCAGGTTTGGAAACAACAGCCACCCCGACAAAAAACAGACCGCAAAGGATACAATAAAAAAAAGGACTCCAAGTCCAACGCCGGAATCCCCTCCACCTGTGCCCTGTTCTTTGGACGCTCCGGTTCCAGCAGCATCACCGTCCCCGGAAATGTCCCCGGAAATGTCCCCAGAAATGTCCATTGAACCGTTTTCAGTTTTCTCTTGTAATTCGCTCATGAAAACCCCATCAATTAAATTGTTGATGAAACTAATACCGATCAACCCCATACAAAAGGGATTGTATATCTACACCGCAGCAGACAAATACGTTTTTTGCCCTGCAGTCTTATCCGTAAGTTTTGAAGACCATGCATACTATCCAAACAACGACAATCTATATTAAGATACTTAAACCTTGTCAAGACAAAATCCTATAACATAAGTACTGTATGTTCAGGCATAACTGTGAAGTCCAGGTAAAAGATTAACTCCGAAATAGGTAAAAAGCACCGCCATGAAGCCCACAATAGATACCCATGCGATTCTTTTTCCATGCCAGCCCCTCATCATTCTAAGGTGCAGCAATATTGCATAAACAAACCAGGTGATAAGGGACCAGGTTTCCTTGGGATCCCATGACCAGTAAGTCCCCCAGGCCGAGTTGGCCCATACCGAACCTGTGATTATACCTATGGTGAGAAATAAAAATCCAAACATCACCATCTGATGGTTCAGCTCATCCATCACCTCAAGGCTGGGAAGACGGGACATGAGCTTTGATGTACTGGGTCCTGCAGGCTTGACAAGATACATGATGCTGAATCCAAAAGCCACTGCAAAGCCTGCGTATCCAAGAAAACAGGTGATTACATGGGCAATAAGCCAGTTACTCTTAAGGGCTGGGATAAGAGGGGTGATCTTGTCCCCTATGGAGGGAGACAAAGAGGCATAGGCAATGGCCAGAAAAATAAGGGGGGTGGCAAATACGCCGATGATTCTCTCCTGATACTTTAATTCAACAAAGAGATAGAGAATTGCTACTGTCCAGGAAAAAAACACAAGGGATTCATACATGTTGGAAAAGGGCGCATGACCGTATCCCATCTGATAAGATTCAATCCATCTCAGAATGATACCCACGGTATTTCCGGTAAAACCCGTCACCAGAACAAAAAAACCCATCCTTGCCATGAACTCCTTTTTAAAAGTCCATGCTCCTATATAGAGAACCGAGGCAAACGCATACACAAAAGTTGTTATGGATAAAATCATGGAACTGTTCATTTTGTTTAAATTTCCTTACCTTTTAAAGTTTGCTCATTTTTTTTGCCAGTCTTTGGATTTTAATCTTCATGCCCTGGCTGTTCCGGTTGGATGTTCCAGAGATAATCACTTTTGATGAACCTTCATTTTTTTGCTGCAAGTCCACACAAAAACGCTGGTGGGACATGAAAAAAGTGATCCAGCACCCGATAATCATAAAAACAAAACCGGTATAAACATACCAGACCCCAGGATCCTTTGTAACCTGGAGTCCTGTGTAATATGTTTTTTCAAATTCCGAGATCTCAAAGGCGAATCTGCCCCGTCTCATTTTATCAAAGGTTGGAAATTTCACGGGAATGAAAACTTCAATTTCTTTTTGGCCTTCTCCGGTAACCCGGCCTGCAAAGCCCTCGCCAAGATCATGGCCCCGGAAATTATAGTGCCGGGCAAACCTCTCAAGGACAAATGTTCCCCCGGATTCGGGCAGATTAAGGGACTTCCCGAAATCCGCTTTTATGGAGTAGGACATACCGCTTTCCAGGCTCGTCATGGAAAGAACAATGTTTTTTGCAGAGGCAGTACCGTAACTGGACTGGTAAAGACTGATCCCCCTGAACCTCAAGGGATCATTAACAATGACATCTCTTGTAAAGAGTTCTTTTCCATTATCTATGATGGTGAGGCTGGATTTAAATTCTTCGGGCTGCCCCGTATCGTAGAAGCTCACCGTAAAGTCGTTGCATCTAATGGAAAAATCAAGATCAATGGTTCCTTCATTTTCCCGGTTTGTTATAACATTGGTGGTTTCCCCTTCGGGAATGGTGACAAAGCCCTTGAAACCCCACAATGCTCCGATGAGCGCTCCTGCAAGAAGTAAAAGGATGCTGAGATGAACCACATATACCCCAAGCCTTGTCCATCTTCCCTTTTCGGCAAACAGGGCAATTCCCTCATCGGTTTTCTGTTCCGTTACCGAGCCTATATTTTTTTCAAGAAAGCCTCTATACTTTTCCCTTAGCCCGTCAACGGAAAGATCGATTTCACAGGACTGACGATTTTTCATTTTTCGGAAATGATGAATATGAAATATCACCTCGGCAGGAAAAATGATTTTCCAGACCAAAGAGAGCTTATCTAAGGAACAGATAATTATATTTAATGCCAGAATGCCAAGGAGCAGAAGAAACCACCAGGCACTGTACATATCGAAAAAATTCAATCTGTTAAAAAGATTATAAAAAACTTCACCATATTTTTGAATATAAAATGCCTGGGATCCATTCTGGGGAATCAATGTGCCGATTATGGAGGTGGATGCCAGCATCAAAAGCACCACTACGGTTAATTTTACCGAAGTAAAAAATTTCCAGACCTGATTTTCAGGCCGCTGCCGGGACTCATGTTTTACCATATGTATTTCCTGAGACCAAATATCTGTTACTGCCAATCAGGGGATCTGCATACACTAATATACCGGTTATCTTGAATCATATATGAATTTTTATGTGTCCATATCTAATTGTACGGTAAAATATTTTTCTACAGGCCACCTTATTTGTTGATAATTTGAAAATTTATCTTTATATCAAATTTAGGAGTTCACGGCAAAAGATTTATAACTCACATAAAACAAAATCGCCAACCATAAGTTTGGAAGGGTGGGACAAGTGGGCCCATTTTATTTTTTTCATTTGATTATCAACTTAAAATTTGACAGCAATTGACAAATCAACTCAGGACTTGAAAAAAACGAGGAACAGATTAATATTTATGGAAAATTTTAATATTTTTTACGATCACTGTACAAAAAAATTGACCCGCAACTAACAAGGAGAGCAGGATGATTCCCAAAATTAAAAAAATTCTCTATGCAACAGATCTTTCCGAAAATGCCAGATATGCGTTTGTTTATGCAGCAGACATGGCCCAGCGCTACGATGCAATGATCACTATTTTGTATGTCATGGAGAACCTGAACCATACGGTTGAGCTTCAGGTTAAAGAGATGATCGGCCAGATAGAATGGAAACGCCTTAAATCTGAAAAATTAGAGTATTTGAATGAAAAAATAAAATCAAAAATAGAAGAATTTTGTTCGGAAATGGATGCTGAGATCAATTCCTGTCGCCTTCTGGTTGAGGATATAAAGGTTACAAAGGGGAATCCGGCAGAAGAAATCCTTAATTTGTCGGAAGATATCCATGCAGACATGATTGTCATGGGCAGTTACGGATATAATATACTTAAAGGTGCATTCCTTGGTGGAACCACCAGAAAAGTAGTCAGGAACTCCAAAACCCCTGTTCTGGTTATCAGGCTTCCCAGGAAATAAACGATATCCAGGGATTGGTATTTTAAACCTCGGCTTAAGATTTATTAAAGACACTTCCCCGGCCGGTGTTAAAGACATCCCCATTGCAGCATAGTTTTGTGAATATCTTTTTTGGATTTTGATTCAAAAGACAAAAAAATTAAAAAGATGCTTTTCTTTTCAAATATCATGTAATCGCCTCAAAAAAGCTATTGCATATTATCTGTAAAACAAAAGGATGGAAAAAAATGGGCAAAAAAATTCGGGTTCATTTAACCATAAAAGGTTTGGTTCAGGGTGTGTGTTTCAGGCTGGAAACCCGAAAGACAGCAAAAAGAGCTGATGTTTTTGGCTGGGTAAAAAATATTGCCAATGGTGATGTTGAGGCCCTGATTGAGGGAGAGGAAGAAGCGATAAATGATCTTGTCAAGTGGTGCCATCATGGCCCTTCCTTCTCCAGAGTAGATACTGTGCTTATTCAAAAGCAGGAATATAAGGGAGAATTTAATAATTTTGAAATTACATATTAAGATAACGGCTCAAAAACGTTCATATCAATGCCGGAAAACATTTTGTAATAACCTACTTTTTACTTGCTTTTATAATAATAAGCGAACCAGTTGCTATATATGATTATTTATGGCCAAATACTTAAACCTTAATTCTACTTTGTTAGGTTATATTATTTAGCCAGAATACCATGCCTTTTTCCACTGAAAATATGGAAAAAGTGGGAGTATAATCATGATTTTTAGACCATCATGGCGAAGTTAACAAAGTAGAATTAAAGACACTATTGAAATAAAACCCTCCAGCCCATACCAAGGACAATGGCTATGAAATTCTTAAATCTGGGTTCAATACGGAATAAACTGCTGGCATTGATAATTTTAACGGTTACGCCGTGTCTGTCAATTCTTTTATATTCTGGGATAGAACAGGGACAGCATCTTGCTAAAATGGCCAAATCCGATGTTCTGCTGCTGACCCGCACAATGGCTGAAGCTCAAAAGGGGTTTACCCAGGGTGCCAGACAAATGCTTACCACTTTGTCCCAGCTACCAGCCATTCAAAACATGGATTCCAGGGAAACCATCATTATTTTCAGGAAGGTGCTCGATCAGAATCCTGATTATTACAATATAGTCTTGTTAGGGCTTGACGGAGAGATTCTGGCTTCGGTCAAACCTTTGACCGGAATTAATCTGGCCGACCGTAAACATGTGAAGGAAACACTGGAAAAAAATGATTTTTCAGTCGGGGAATATATCATGTCAAAGGTCGGAAAACCGAGGCCGTTAATTGCTTTTGCCTGTCCGGTGCTTGATAAAAAAAATCAATCTAAAGGTGTGTTGTCAGCAACTATCAACCTGGATGTTTTTTCCCGTTTCTATGATGTCTCGACATTACCTGATAAATCTTTTTTATCCGTAACCGACTATAAGGGAATCCGGCTTTTTTACTATCCTGCCATGAAAAATACCAATCCTGTCGGCAAACCCATTCGAAGCGAGTCATGGAACATCGCCATCAAAAATGGAAAAAACGGCCTGTTTTTCGGCACCGGATCAGATGGTATGCGTCGAATATTCGCGTATGAGAAAGTCTGTCTCAACAATGAAAATATTCCTTATTTATACGTATGGGCGGGTATTCCTGAAGAGCATATTTTCAAACCTGCCAAAGCGGTAATGATGAGAAATTTCATATTCATGATCTTTATTACATTGTTTTCTCTGAGCATTGCCTGGTTTTTTGGGAAAAGGGCATTAACGGAACCAGTTGGAAACCTTGTTGCCTTGACACGCGAATTTTCCAAGGGAAACCTTAAGGCTCGCAGCCCGATTGTCTCCAATTCAGACGAAATAGAGATACTCACCACGGCTTTTCATGATATGGCGGATGCCCTGAGAGAAAGCCAGAGAACACTGAAGAAAAATGAAAAACGCTTCCGGCTGCTTATGGACAGTCTGGATGCCCATGTCTTTGTCATAGATATGGACACATTTGAGGTCCTGTTCATAAACGAATACGCAATAAAACAATTTGGCGATGTAACGGGCAAAACCTGCTGGAAAAGTCTGCAAAAAAATATGGAAGGCCCCTGTCCCTTTTGTACCAACAAATACCTTCAAGCTAATGAAGGCAAATCAGGCACCTCCTATACATCAGAAATTCAAAATACCCTTTCCGGACAATGGCTGCACGCAACTGACAGGACAATACAATGGATAGACAGTCGAATAGTTCGCCTTGAAATTGCTACGGATATAACTGATCGAAAAAAAAATGAGGAAGAACGGGAACGCCTTATTGTCCAGCTTAAAGAATCCATGGCTAAGGTCAAAACATTGAGCGGGTTGATACCGATCTGTTCACATTGCAAAAAAATTCGAGATGACAAAGGATATTGGAATCAGATTGAAGCTTATATCTCGGAGCACTCGGATGCGGAATTCAGCCACAGCATCTGCCAGAAATGTGCTAAAAAGTATTATCCTGATATGAATCTTTATAATGATAAATAATGAATCAGACCACGACCCTATTTCGTCCTTGATGCTTGGCAGTATAGAGCTTTTTATCCGCAGCATTAATAACTTCGTCAATGGATTTTGTCTGTTCGGAAATTTCCACTACCCCACAGCTCACCGTTACTATTCCAATATTATGAAATACATGCTCCGAAATTTCCTGCCGCAGCTTTTCCGCAACTGCGGCGGCATTCTCTTCCCGGGTCTCAGAAAGAAGCACAATAAATTCTTCACCACCATACCTGCCCACTAAATCGGATTTTCTGATGCTGTTTTTCATAATCAAGGCTATACCTGAAAGAACCGTATCACCGGCATTATGCCCATAGGTATCATTGATATTTTTAAAATGGTCGATGTCGATCATAATAAGAGAAAACGGCCTTTTATAACGTTTATATCTTTCATACTCAATCTTAATAACCTGCGTGAGAGCGCCGCGATTATATATATTGGTCAAAGAATCAAAGGTTGCCATCCTTTCGATTTTATTCTGTGAAAATCGATAATATCCTCCAAAAATAACAAGCAGGACAAAAAGGGTAATCATAGCAGCAAAAACAAAATAAAAATTATGATCCAGGTCCGTAATTTTCTTACTGTCAGATATTGCAAAAATATATGCTACGTTTTCCCCGATGAAGTTTTTTATCGGCATAAAGGTTAAAACAGCCGGAACGGAACCGACATCAATTTCAATGATGAAGGGGCATCCCTTTTCGCTGTTTTCCGCAAGAACTTTTTTTATTTCGGCGGCATCTTCCCCGATTATTCTGCCTTTCAAAATACATGTGGCAGAAATTGTTCGGTCTATCGCATAATTATCATCAACACACCAGGCAACATAATTTTGGCGTTCACTTTCAAAGACTTTCTTCATTACCTGACTCTTCAGGATAATAAATTGAACCTTTTTATTAAACATCTCTCTGAGCTGCTGGATGATAGTATTCATTGAAACACTGACTTCAACAGAACCGATATGTTCACCATTAAAAAAAACAGGATATACAAACCTGTAGCCATTAAAAATCTTTCCCTCTTCAAAGCCCCGTATATATTGTTTTTTACTGTTGGCGTACTCCACCGAATATCTGATGCCCGTCAGGTCGTCCCCAAATTTTTCTGGACGGTGAAATCTGAGATAGCTCCTGTTGTTGTTTTCATGAAAATGCAATTGTCTGAAATCATATTGCGCCAAAATTTGATACAAGTCTGATAATTCATTATAAAGCAGCTTCCGGTAGCGGTCTTTCTCTGCGAGATCCTTAGATTTAACGCCCTGGGCAAAAATTCCTTTTACCTTTGGGGTATCGATATAAAGACGATAAATCAAATCCGCCATATCCGCGTAGACACCCAAGGTAATCTCACCTTCATTGTTGAGCGAATTTATGTAGCTTCTGTGAAGCTCCAGCCTGTTATTCTTGTAATAAATAACAAAAAAAAAATTTGCGGAGAGAATCAAAAAACCGATAACAAACAATAACAACAATGTTACATCAATTTTTAAATATTTAATCATAATATTTTTTAACCTGAGCTTATTTTTCCTTAACTTTTTCTGGCATGTTTCATATTGCCTCAAAGGTAGTTGACAGTTTTTTCAGAGAATGTTGGCATCTTTCATATTTCCCCAAAAATAGTTGACACTTTTTTCATGGGATTTCCTAAAATAAAGAGAATGTTTTGAAAAGGTGTTAACCGAGGAATGAAACATGCCCTTTTTGTAACTCTTTTTGATGAATTCCATTGAGTGTACCCTTTTTTGATGATATAGCACCATTTTTTTATTAATTTAAATACTTATCCTACGGCAGCATTCCTTTCGCATTCGTAGTCATCAGTTGTGCTATAGTCAGCATTTAATATCTTGGCGTATTTTTTTTCTCTTTGGAGAATCATATGAGAACGCCAATAACTATCCCAATCATTGCTTGTATAGATAGATCTTAGCAATAATATTGACTCTGCCCCTTTTATTGACCAGCGCCTTCCAGTGCCCTCCATGCGATTTTTTACTGTATGACCGCATGCAGATTCGACCACCCCCGAACCAATTGGATATCCTGCTTCTAAATACTCGTCATACTTCATCCATTTTTTATGATTTTTGAAGTATGTAATGACTCTCTCAAGTTCTTGAATCTGCGTTTTAGTAAGCTTTTTTTTGTCTTTTGTAATTATTTGTTTTAATCCCCCGATGACTCTACCCACATTTCCATTTAAGATAGAAAGCAGCCGATTATAAACCCATTTATGACGATCTATTTTCTTGCCTTTATCCAAGGCGTTCGCAGCATCCCACAGATATTCCACAACATGGATAATATCCAAAATACCTGTATAATCAACCCCTTTCAAAACTGATGCAATAAGTGTCCATAAATGCAAGGCCCCATCCATTACTACAACCCATGGACGCTGTTTTTCAGGATCTCTTCTTTCTGCGTCTTTGACAATTTCTTGAACAACATTTTCCTTGGATCGTTCCAAGCTTGCCATCCTTCTGATATTCTGGGCCTTAACTGGAGATGGAGATGGATCATCCCCTTTTTCAGAATTTTTTTGTGTTGGCTCATCAGGGTAAACTAAATTTTTGGCAACTTCCTCCGGTGTGCGGATGTTACGATCCACTGTATAGCTGACACCTACCATGGCTTCTTTTTTCTTCTGCTTCTTCTCCCCTTTACTCAAACGAGCCTTGATTTTGGCAGCTTCCTTTTTGATTACTGGGACCCCTTTGCCATCAAATCCCAATGTTTGGATTTCGCCTTCAGTTTCAAAATACGCTACTGATTTTTGATCATAAAACTCATCATAATCTATGGCAGACTCACGACTGACTATCTCAAAGCGACTTTGGCTTATCTCTAAGCCCAGCAATTTTTTCAAGGAAACCTGAGACTCTTTGAAACTATCACGAATGTCAAAAATATTCATCCATTCTTGTAACAAATATGAATAACATCGGCATGGAAGATTTGCCTTTGAATCCAATGGCATAACTCCCCCTGTATTTTGGCCTCGATAACAGGTTCTGGGAACTTTGACTTTCCCAAACACCGAAAAATAATTTCGACCGTAAAGCCCTCCCTGCTTTTCAAGCACTGTTCCGTCTTCTAAAACCAGTTCTGGTCCGACATCTCCAGTCCCCAATGATGCAAAATAAGCCGTGACTGCACAAAGACCGATATTCATTAGGCGAGCAAATATTGCCTTCTCCATTTCATAGGCTTCCAGACTAATGCTCATATTTTTAACAAATTTGAAAAGATCTTGGACTTGATTTTCACCTTCAAATATGATTTCTTCTATTGAAAAAGCTTGCATCGTAATCTCCTTTTATAAAACTTGTTAATGGCCTGCTGATTTAAGCTGGTTTTAAAAGATTACTGTAAGCTTTTTTCCCTCTAGAATTCAATATTGTCAAACGATTACCTTGTCATTAAAAAAGGGTACACTCAATTCCATTAACAGCCTTTGCAGCGCCCTTTACAAATACTGGCATGTACGATAATAGTTTCATGGAAAATCCTCCAAAAAATTGTTTCCATGTTTGTTATATCAAATCAGGGAAAATGTCCCGTAATAAATGAATCTTTAGCATATTTTTCCTGCTAATCCGTGATAAAGCCCAAAACTAAATAATCCAGCTATTGACTCAAAGTAATTGAAAAACATATGATGAGGTTTTGGGCATCCCTACATATTGCCCCAAAAGTAGTTGACACTTTTTTTGAACTGATTCCCCAAAAATGGGAAGATTGATTCAGAAAGTGTCAACCGAGGAATGAAACATGCCAGGTTTTGTTACAAAATGCTTTGGCCATGACATCAACACCTTTGATCCACCATCAATAAGCCCGAAGGAATTTGGGGCTCATAAATCAAAAGGCATTTAACCCCAACCATAAGGAGGTAACCATGAAAGTCCATTATCGTTTCATAAGTTTAATTGCAGGGATTGTTCTTGTACAATTACTCATTGTTTATCCCTTGTCTGCATCATCTGAAAAAGATCTAATATCCCAATGGGCCGGTGCCGTTAATCAGGATCTTGGCTGCCTATCTCTTGGAATGACAATGATGGGGGTGAACCTGTCAGCCCTGGGAATGGTCCAGGATCAAGCTGTGCTCCAGGGATTCGGCTTTAAATTCGGTGAAGGCCCCTACCGCACCAGTGCCACACGGATCGATACCGGCAGGTACCTGGTTTCGGTTCAGGCGATGGGCAGGCCCAATGACCATCAAAAAAAAGAAATATTACTCAAAACAAAGGCAGATACCATATATCCTGTTCAGATTCCCAAAGCCCCCCGGGGTAAATATACATGGAACAGTGCCATCCAATACGATATGGAAAATCAACTTGGCATCCTTCCCCATTATGAAATGGATGCCGAGCCTGTCGGTTTTGTGGATATCAGGATTCAGGACCCGGAGAAACTGGCCGCATTCGGTTTTTCAGGATATGGTATCAACGATACGTCCTGCCAGATTATTTATAAAGGAAACAACCATTGGGAATTTAATCCAGGCAAGGGCATCCTGAGGTATGAAAATAATTTATGGACAGCTCCCGTAGCGGTTACTGCTCCTGCCGTTTCAAACATGCAGCAAAAAGAAAGAGCCGTATCCCAACCACTCCAGAAAACCGAAACGCAGCCTGCCCAACCTGACCCTTCTCTTCTGTTTACCAACAGTGATTTTGAAATGGGAGATTTGACGAACTGGACAGAAACCGGCGATGCCTTTGCCTTTCAACCCACCAAAGGGGACAACCCGACAGCCCGGGGCAGAAAAGGTCATCCATCCCGGCACCAGGGAGAGTTCTGGATCGGCACCTTTGAAAAATACCAGGGCAATCCCAATGAACACCCGGGCCAAAGACAGGGTGATCGCCCCACTGGAACGCTTACTTCGGTTTTGTTTGAAATCAAGTCCGACCGGATTTCCTTTCTAATCGGCGGGGGAAAACACGCTGAAAAAGAAACTGTTGCTCTTCTTGTGGATGGCAAGCCTGTTTTATCCGTCACCGGGAGAGGCCATGAAAGCCTTCAGCAACAGGTCTGGGACGTGGGCGCCTATAAGGGAAAACAGGCCCATATACTTATTACCGATTGGCATTCCGGCGGGTGGGGGCATATCAATGCCGATGATTTCCGGTATATGGATATGGAATAGTCAACAGCCCCTGAGTTAGAGATTCCGGGCTTTTCTTGTCGATTTTTTGGCATCTTTCATATTGCATCAAAAGTAGTTGACACTTTTTTCAGAGGATTTCATAAAATTCAGAGGATGTTTTGAAAAAGTATCAACCAAGGAATGAAACATGCCGATTTTTTATAGAAATTGCCATCTTTCATGTCGCTTTATTAAAACTGATTTACATTTTTTAAGATAACATTCCAAAAAAGCAATAATGCCGGCACGGAAAGTCTAAATGGCTGCAAATGAAAGATACCTAAAAATTCTTAAAAAAATATTTTATCATTGACTATATTTATTGATCATGTAATGAATATACATTCATTTTGAATAATAGAGGGATATTCGGCTTACACAGAAATTTTATATTGAGAGATAAAAGAGTTAACATCTTTGTTTATAAAGCAATTATCGATAACTGTTAATTCAATTTAACTAACGGTATCCATCAATTTTTTTTTATAACATCAAATTAATTCATGAAGATTAATTCATATTCAATAACAGGTATCTTTATATTAATACAATAAAAATAAGCATAATGCATATTAAGCTTTTTGCAAACATCTTTAACATAAAATATAAATATACCGATTGGTTATATTTTAGGAGAAAAAAATGGCACAGTTTATTTCAGACAGAAGAGATATTGATTTTCTACTTCATGAGATACTGGATGCACAATCATTATCAGAAAAACATGAAGATTTTGCCGAATTCAACAAAAAGACAATAGACCTCATTGTGTCAGAGGCAAGAAACCTTGCAGTAAAAGAGATGCTGCCGACACAAAAAGAAGGTGATGAGCAGGGATGCACCCTTGAAAACGGCCGGGTGACAACGCCTGAATCCTTTAAAAACCTGTATGAAGTCTTTAATGAAGGCGAATGGCTTTCCATGACGGAATCTCCTGAATGGGGGGGGCAGGGAATGCCTAAGACCGTTGCTTCGGCTGCTGCAGAGTATTTCAACGGAGCCAATTATCCTTTCATGATGTATCCGGGCCTGACCCATGGCGCAGGCAAGCTTGTGGAAGAGTTCGGCACAGATGAACAAAAAAAACTGTATCTTAAAAACATGTTTTCCGGCAAATGGTCAGGAACCATGCTCCTTACAGAACCAGGTGCTGGATCAGATGTCGGTGCTCTTACCACCTCAGCGAGAAAGAACGACGATGGAACCTATTCCATTACAGGAGAAAAGATATTCATCTCCGGCGGTGAACATGACCTGACGGAAAATATCATACATCCAGTTCTTGCAAGAATCGAAGGCGCTCCCGAAGGTACCAAGGGCATCTCCCTGTTCCTTGTTCCCAAGTTCAAGGTCAACAAAGACGGTTCCATAGGAGAGTTCAACGATGTTGTCTGTACCGGTATTGAGCATAAGCTTGGCATCCACGGCAACAGCACCTGCTCCCTTGCCCTGGGGGGAAACGGCAACTGCATAGGCACCTTGCTCGGTGAGGAGAACAAGGGCATGAAGGCCATGTTTGTCATGATGAATGAGGCGCGTCTGCTGGTGGGCTTCCAGGGATTTGCCTGTGCCACGGCTTCCTACATGTATGCGGTGAACTATGCCAAACAGAGGGTTCAGGGCAAGCACCTCCTTGAGATGATGAATCCCGATGCCAAATCCGTCACCATAATAAATCATCCTGATGTCAGGCGCCAGCTCCTCAAGATGAAGGCTTTTGTGGAGGGAATGCGCAGCATCCTTTACTATGTAAACTATTGCTCAGATATGGCAGCCAAAGGTGAGAGCAAGGAAGAACGTGCCAGATACCAGGGGCTTGTAGAGGTGCTCACCCCCATTGCCAAGGGCTATGTAACGGATAGGGCCTTTGAAGTATGCAGCCAGGGCATGCAGGTCTATGGAGGTTATGGATTCATAGAAGAATATCCCATGGCACAGCTCCTGAGAGACTGCCGCATCACAATGATCTATGAGGGCACAAACGGAATCCAGGCCATGGATCTCTTAGGAAGAAAACTGGGGCTGAACAAGGGTAAACCCATCATGGATCTGTTTGCTGAAATGCAGAAAACCGTTGCCTCTGCCAGGGAGGTTCAGATACTGGAACCCTGGACGGCAAGGGTGGAAGAAGCCTTGAATAAGCTGGGAGAGGTAGCCCTGCACATGGGCCAGACCGCCATGTCTGAAAAGGTGTTGACCGCCTTTGCCAATGCCCATCCATTCCAGGATGCTGCCGGCGATGTTGTGGTGGCATGGATGCTGCTTTGGAGAGCCGTAGTTGCAGCACAAAAGATCGAAAAGGCCAAAAAGAAGGATAAACCATTCTATGACGGGCTGGTAAAATCTCTTCAGTTCTTTGTTGAAACTCAACTGCCCCTTACCATGGGGAACTTAAATGCGCTTCAAAACACAAGTTCTGTGGCTGTGGACATTGATGAGGCTTCCTTTTCAGGCTGAGCAGTATTAGTAACAGGGGACAGATTTAGTAACATTAACAGGGGACAGATTTTAAATCTGTCCCCATTATCCATGTCCCCATTATCAATCGATTTATTATGAACAAATCCTGTTACGGCCCTGCTCTTTAGCCCTGTAAAGCATCTTATCGGCGTTCTTGAGAAGGCTTTGAGGGGTATCTGTTTCCCGCACAGGAGGGTTGGAAACAGCCAGGCCCAGACTTATGGTCACAACATGGGATACCTCTGATTTCATATGGGGTATTTTCAGATTTTCAACGGATATTCTCATGTTTTGCCCCACAATTCGGGCTCCGTTAATATCAGTGTCCGGCAGAACAACCACAAATTCTTCACCTCCGTAGCGGGCAACAACCTCCATGGGGCGCTTGGCCTGGGAAGACAGAACTGATGCGACCTCTTTTAAGCATTTGTCACCTTCCGCATGTCCATAGGTATCATTAAAGAGTTTAAAATAATCAATATCCATCATGATAACCGACAGGGGCGTTACACTTCTCTCCGCCCGCCTCCATTCCGTCTCATAAATCTCGTCAAACCAGCGGCGGTTGGGTATCCCGGTCAGGCCATCCAAGGATGAGAGTTTTTCCAGCCGTTCATTCAACTCATTAAGGTCACTCTGCATCCTGTCGGACATTTTAACAAGGCGCTTGGTTTGATTGAGCAACTTCTTGTAGTGCTTTACCACCAGCCTGTATTCAGGTAAAAGGGGGTTTTCTGAATATTTTTCATCCTGAATAATTTGTCCTGCCTGGGCAAGAATGTTGATCTCTCTTTTGAACAGATCATCGGAATTCATAGGGCCTGCCCGCCCTCCAGCACAACCAGATTAAAAGGCAGGCTTTCAAGGTCTTCCTGGAATTCTTCTCCGCACTCTTCAGCGGTTTCATTTTCTTTCTCATATATCCAGTTGACTATTATCTTTTTACCCATGTCATAGGCTTCTTCAAGCATATCAAAAAAATTCATCAGAGCTTTGGATGTGCTGCTGTTAAAATAGCTGATGTTCAAATTGACGGTTAAAAGAGAATTATCTATTCGTGCCGCTTCATTATCAAGCCATTCAAATACAGGTGCAAAAAATTTAACCGCGTTTTCAGGATAGCATTCGCCTGTGATTTCAAGAGTATTAGAGTCAATGTCATGTTTAACAAAAGGGGATGATTTTGTAGCTTCAATGTATAATGTATCCATTACTTCTCCTCTATATCACAGCCTTTATGGAAATAAAATCATGCTTTCCATCATTGGTTCCGGTTAAAGTATACTCAATGGGTTTTGTTGATTTTCTCGCGGTATCTATCATCCCAAGACCTGCTCCTTTTGAACCCTCGCGACGCTCACGCCTTCTTTGTTCCTTATAAAAGATTTTCAGTTCATCTTTATTCATTTTTTTTAATTTGTCCAAAAGAGCAACAAGGCGTTTTGTATCATCTTTTTGGATATAGTTACCGGTCAGAATATAGAATTGACCGTTTTCTTCCCTCCCGACAACAATCATACCGTAACGAAGGCTTTTTTTGTCATCCTCTCCATCGTTTTTTGCATCTGTTTCATGCTTTACTTTTTCAGCAGAATAGTGAACCACATTTTGCATCTGCTCCACAAAGATTGAAAAGATATGTCTGGAAACCGTCTGGGTCATCATGGCCTCCAATTCCATTTTCTGCCTCAATGCCTCGCCTATGCCCTCAACCACGCTCTGGGATGTAGGCCCGCTGAAACAAAAAATAATGCCTTCTTTTTTCATGGTCTGATAAAATTGAAACATGTTGTCAATCATGCTTGAACTCCTTTTCCGCAGGTGAAGCCGATAACCGTAATGTCGTCGCGCTGTTCCTCATCTCCCTGGTATTTTGATAAAATATCTTCCAATGCTTTTTTCTGGTATGAAAAATCATAATGATGATGCTCTGAAATAAATTTCAGGAATCTTCTTCTTCCAAAGGGCAGACCCTTATTTCCGCCGGCCTGGCCGATCAGGCCGTCCGTGGTCATGTAAAATTGTTTTTTTCCGTTTATTTGAATTTTATGTTCCTTAAAATTAAAATCAAGGTCTGAAGACTTGTATCCAATGCTTTGTCTGTCACCCTTTATCCGCCTTATCTCACCATTTTCCTGAATAAAAAAACTGAGATTTGCTCCGGCAAAAGTCAGGATTTCACTATGGGCATCCACGGAGCAAAGAGCAATGTCTAAGCCGTCATCGGATTGGGCTTCCTCGGAATGCTGACTCAATGAGAACTGAACCACCCGGTTCAACTCCTTGAGAATCGGACCCGGGGCGAATTGGCCTGATTCCTGGACAACCTGGTTGAGGGCCATGCACGCTATCATTGTCATAATGGCCCCTGGAACACCATGGCCGGTACAATCTATAACGGCAAGGAGAAATCCTTTTTCATTTCGGCTGACCCAGAAGATGTCTCCGCCGATAATGTCCTTGGGCTTCCACATAACAAAACTGTCTGAAATTTCATGGGGTTTGTTCTTGGACCTGGGTAAAATAGAGAGCTGAATTGTCCTGGCATATTGAATGCTCTCCATGACCTGTTTACTGGCATCTTCGAGTTTCCTGTAGTTTTCAGCCAGCTCATGGGTTTTTTCTTTAACCTTGTGATCCAGCTCTTCCACATGGCCGTCTAATTTTTCCACCATGGCATCAAACTCCCGAGCCAGGATACCGATTTCATCATGGCGGCAGATGCCGCTTCTGACCTTTAAATCACCACCTTGAACCTTTAACGCGGTCCTGGATAATTTTTCAATGGGATTTAAAAATCTTTTAAGAAAATAACTGCTTATTATCAAAGAAAACAATATGATTGTTATGGTAATGAACGCGATCCTTGATGTCAAAAATCGGGACTGGGAATAAAGCTCTTCCGTGTAAACAGAGCTGGCAATATACCACTTGAAAAATTCATTATAACGAACCCAACTGATTTTTTCATATATGAAATTCTCGGGGTCTTCAGGGCGATTCCAGGGGTATTCCAGATGGGTACCTTTAGTCTGGGAGGTTTCAATTAACTCTTCAAGAATTTTTCTTCCGCTTCTGGGATTAAGCAATCCTTCCAAGTTTTTATTTTTAAGCCTTTCATCAGGATGGATGACCATGTTCATATCTGCGTCAAATATGTACATATAGCCCGATTTTCCGATAACCTTCCCCTTCAATAGAGTTTCAATATCATTGATCAGATCTTTTTTCCGGCGTTCAACCTCCTTAACAATGTCATCTAAGTATACACCTGTTCCATAAACCCACTCCCATGGAGCAAACAGGGTTGAATAGGTAAGCTTTTCCGAAGGTAAATCCGTTTCCAGGCGATTCCACCAGTAAGAGGTAAATCCCCCGCCTTTTTCTCTGGCAACTTCCACCATGGGGGGCACAATAAAGTTTCCATAGACATCTATGACTTTTGAAAAATCAGCGTTCTGAAGTTGTGGATCCGGATGGGAAATCAGCACGGAGTTAAAATCAGATATCCATACGTAATCTTTGTTGCCGTAACGCACCTCTTGCATCTGCTCAATGGCCCGGCGTTTGGCATCTTCTTCAGATATCTCTCCAGCCATGGCCGCGGCATATTGGTTTTTAATGATATACCCTGCTGTGGATGTAATATCTTTCAGTTCCCGTTTTCGTGTCTCAAGGGCAAAATCCCTATAACATTCTATTTCCTGATGCTTGACCTCAACAAGATCGTAAACGTGATCCAGTAAAGCTGTGGCATGGGTTTCAGCCATTTCATAGGTGATGTTCTTAATAAGGGGAATCGTGTAAAGGGCAATGGACAAGGCATAAATTAAACCTACAAACAAAATGAGCAAAGTTGCTTTAAGCCATAATCTTGATTGAATAACCATGGATGTTCCCGGGAACAATCTTTTTTTTGCCGTGCCGTTATTTTTCACTTTCAGACTCCGTTTTTTATCCTTATTTAATGAATGTTTTCTGCCTTTCCAGTTTATCGGGCTTGATTTGAATTTCGGCCGTTATTTGCAGGGGCAGATTCTATATCTGCCCCCATATATTCACATTGCCCCCTCACCGGTAAGGGTGGGGCTAGGGTAGATATGGAAGGAATCCGCCCCTATATTCATTATTCGTTGTGAGTCTCTGATCATCGCCGTTTATTAAAAATCCCTATATTTAATCATGAGGGCTGGTAAAATAATTTTTAAAGCCTTATCACAGCGGCGTTAAGATCAAGCCCTCCATGAAAAAGGGGTATAACAGAAGATGGATGGGGAAAATTTTTCAGCAGCCTTTTATCGGGAACTATTACAGCAGCCCTCCATCCCCTGAAATCTGATTTAAGTTTTTTTCCGATGTCCCTGAACATGGTTGCGCTCAGAGGCTCCTGGCCGATACGCCTGCCATAGGGTGGGTTCAAAACAACAAGGCCCTTATCCCGGGTCAGAGTTTCGGGATCAAGGTCAAAAAAATCATTTTTAAATACCTTAATGGATGATGAAAGATTAAATTTTTCAAGGATTTTATTCAGTGATTCAAGAATATGCTCGTCAATATCAGATGCAAAGATATATGGAAAGTCTGGAATTTTAATAAGGCCCTCGGCCTTTTTTTTCATGAATTCCCATTTTTTACTGCTGAAACAGGGCCAATGCCTGAAGGCAAAATCACGATAAAGGCCGGCTGGAATAAGGCAGGACATCATGGCACCCTCAAGGCAGAAGGAACCTGAGCCGCACATCGGGTCAATCAAAGGCTCATGGCCGGAATAGCCTGCCGCGGCAAGGATTGAAAAGGCAAGGGTTTCACGCAGGGGAGCCGCACCCACATTATCCTTCAGCCCTCTTTTGTGGAGCAATTCTCCGCTGCTGTCTAAGGAAATTTCAAAATGATCGTCTATTCCCCGAATGAATATCTTATGAAGGGCTGTTTCATCACAACAGCAGCTTTGTGAGTCACAAAGGCTTAAATGCCTGAGAACAACATCTCTGGCTCTCCCGGCAACAGCATCAGTATGATACAATCTCGAGCGGCGGTTAGATACATCAAATGTCAGATCAGCACCTTTTTTAAGATAGAGTTCCCAAGGCACCTGGCTGAGTTTTTTCTCCAGTGTTCTGAAATTTTCCGCTTTAAAGGCAGCTATGCGCATGATAATTCTTGAAGGGCTTCTTAAATGAAGATTGGCAGCAAAACAATCATCAATACTCCCTGAGAACTCTACCCCCCCCGGCATAGCATCTGCATTTTCCATCTCCGGTAAAAGAGACTGTATCTCCCGGTGACAAAGGCTGTTCAAACCAGGGGAGCATACGGCAAAGAATCTTTGTTTCCTGGCATTAACTCTTCTTTTAACCCTTTTTTCAAAAGCTTTTTTTTTCATGGGCTGAATATATACACATAAACTGAACCTGTAAACAAGGATTTGAAATTATGTCTTTGATTTCAAAATTTGACACCTATCCATTATTCAGGTAATATTTTTATCAATATACCTTTACAAAATTTTAATATTTAGCAAAATAAAAAACTTACAGGAGATTATAAATGGCAGGCGTTAATAAAGCTATTATAGTAGGACGACTCGGCAGGGATCCGGAAATCAGATATTCCTCCCAGGGTCTTGCCATTGTGAGACTGGCCGTTGCCACAAGTGAAGTATGGATGGACAAAACTTCAGGCCAGCGTCAGGAAAGAACAGAATGGCACAGAGTAACTGTTTTTGGGAAAATGGGGGAAAACTGCGAGAAATATCTTTCTAAGGGCAGAGAGGTATATGTGGAGGGCAGGCTGCAAACCAGTTCCTATGAAAAGGATGGACAAACCCACTACTCTACTGACATAATTGCCACTAACGTCCAGTTCTTAGGGAGCAGGCAGGACACCGGAGGCTACCAGCAGGGAGGCGGCGGAGGATTCCAGCCCCAGTCAAGTTCTCCTGCCCAGAGCGGCGGAGGATTTCAGCCCCAGTCAAGACCCTCTGCCCAGAGAGGAGGGGGATTTCAGCCCAGTCAGGGAGGAGGGTCTCCAGATGAAGGCGGATATCAGGGAAGCACGTCTTCAGCCCCCAGCAATGCCGAACCTGGAATGACAGGAGAGCAGCCTCCAGACGATGATATTCCTTTCTAACCATTACCAGTATTAAACTTGTAAACTTTTAGGGTGTAAAATATTTATTTTACACCTTTTTTTGTTTACATTATTAATTTTGGGTACGTCCCGCCCTGGGAGATACGCATGTATCCGATCCATGAAGGCAATGTCATCCCCGTTTGAAGACGATCCTTGAGATAATCATCCAGCATGGCACGAATCTCTTTTGCTGGAAGGCCCTGCTGAAGCAGATCCAGTGTATAGTCATACCATTCCAGGCGTACAACCTGTTTAATTCCTATGGAATCATGACGAGCTGCCATACTTTTTATCTCCGTTCTATTTTAATCAGGGGCACACTGACCTCCTGGATGGATATACCGCCACGCCCCACCAAAATGGTGCCATTTAAAGATATTCGATGGTAGGAGAGTTACCGTAAATACATTACTTCTTCCAAACGAATTTTTTTATCAGATCATTGTACCAGGACCATTTTCCTGTGATAAATTGATATTGTCCAGCAACAATCCCGGGACTTAAAGCTATTTCACTGGCAAATTTTTTTATTTGCGCCTTGGTATTAAGGGAAGGTATATTATCCCTACAGTCATTGGGAAATAAAATATTTGCAGCAAACGCATCGGCTCTCTTTTCAACAGGATCATTGCTGTGATCATTTATGTATAGAGACTTCTTATTATCATTAATCACATGGCCTGCCTCATGAAAAAAAGAAAACCAGAATTTATCTTCTCTTTTTCCCCTCAAGTTAATTATTATCATTGCTTTTTTAGGGCTTAACCATTTAGTCGCACCACTCCACGGTACTTTTGGCATTTCTGGTACCAATGAAATTGCGACCCCTGACTGTGCACAGATTTGAATCATCTGAGGAATAAACTCTTGAGGAGACTTGAGAGTTAAAGCCCGGATGGTTTGCAACGCCTTTTTAAAAAGGGCCTTATCAAAAGGTTTACACTCGATATCCATCGCAAGAATCTCTCCAATGCGAATCCATGTGGCGGCATGTCCTGGTATAGATTCAAAACATTGAGACCTCCTTGCCGCAACTTTTGGTTCAACCCATATTTCTTTCCAGGCAGAGACACTACTCACGCCAAAAAATTTTAATGTTTCCCTTAATTGTAGCGCTTTGTTGTCTGATTTCTGAATCAACCCTCTATTTGTCAGTTCAGAAACAGGTATGGATTTAAGCCAACAAATATCTGCATTTAAACGTTTCAGCTCTTTAACCGTTTCCAGTTGTTCTCGATATTTTGATTCTAAATTATTCCAAAATCTTGCAGGAACACCTGTGACCAGTTCAAGTTTGTTTGCAGTTTCATAATTAATGGGTTGATCACCTTTATATATTCGATTTATTGACTGAACGGTTAAGCCAGTTCTTTTGGATAATTCTTTCTGAGTCATGCCTTTAAATTTAACCGTTTCTTTTAAAGTTTCTCCGGGTGGGACGGCATAATCAGGGCTAAAACCATATTGTTTTTTTGCTTTTCCCATATTTTCACCTTTCAATGGGTGTCTTCAATTTCAGTAATTTCAATCTGGTCAATTTTATCTTTATTCATCCCCCCATCGTCCCTCATGGGAATGGGTTCATTCGCTGGGATAAATAACAATCGGTAGGGATGGTCAAGGTCTACAGAAAATTGTCCTTTCCGATTTCCTGAAAGTTCATGAAGGCGGGGAGGTGGAAGGTATGAAATATCGCTTAATGTTGTAGCGGCACTTAACTCTGACAGTCTTTGCATAAGCTTTTTACCCCCACTTTGCCCAAGCTCTTTAACTGCCGCTCTCTTTGTCGAGCAGATTTTTTGCAACTTTTTTGTCTTAAAGTATATATCCATCGAAGGCTCATTGTCAATAAAAAGTTAACATAGCATGTTAATATTTTTATATAAATATCATAATCTCTTTGCCGAATCTGTGCCTGGTTGGTGCCAGGCTGAAGCTTTTAAAATCCTCCCATCTATTTTAACTAAGGGGACAATGACCTCCTGGATGGATATACCGCCATGCCCCACCAGGGTGGTGCCTTTTAACGTAAAAGCGCCCCCATTGGAAAGGAGCAATGAATAATAATTCTCAGGAAGCCCCACCGGATTCCAGCCAAGGGCACTGGGATAGGATTGCGCCACAGTCTCCCGCAGCGTATCACTGGCATAAATGCGCACCCGCTCTCCCCTTGTTTCCGCTATGGCCCTTCATTGGGTTTACCAATACCCTGGCACTCAATATTGCCATGATCGGATGTCAGCCAAATTTGAAAATCAAGTTCAAGAAGATATTGAAACAGCCTGTCTAAAAAGCCAGCATCCGCCCATTGCTTAATCTGGTTGTGCATCCCCGGGGAACCAAGCTGGACACCATGCATTATTTTATCCACTTTGTCCACAACCAGGCCAAGTGCTTTGGTGTTGTGGGGATGCAGAATATCATCAAGAACCTCCACCACATTGCCATCCCCAAGCCCTCGTTTATAGGCGATTTCCATTCTTTTTAATCCATGGGCTTCCCAGAATTGCGGCCACAGTTTTTCTTCTTTGTTGGTGGTATTGATGCTGGATGGAAAGTCCCATGGCACCTTACCGGAAAAAACAGCTTGCCGGGACACGCTGGTCAAGGTGGGAACCCAGGCAAAACAGGCAGATTCATCCATTTGATATAAACCATCGTGATCCCCAAGGCAGCTACGAATGGTAATCCACTGGTCAAGAGAGAGGCCATCCAGCACAATTAAGGCCACCTTCTTTGATTACTAAAACATGGCTCCGCCAGTTTGTATTGGCGCTAATACTGATTTGTCACAGTTCGTTCCGTGGAGTAATTGAAATACTCCATTCGTTGTTATGAGTCATCTTAACCCTTCTAAGAAAACATCTGAGAATAAACACTTAAATTTCAGCATCCAGAACCCCATCATTACGGGGCTTTGTTGTTTATTAATTGTAAAATCACCTTTAATTGGATCCACTCAAATCAAAGTCTGGAATCTGGGTATCTGAATAATCAGATAAGCTGGGTTAGTTAGAAGGCAGGAGATTATGCTTGCATATATTTAAAACATCGATGGTAGAAGCTCTGTCTTCATGAGCCTTGGGGCAGGTGGCTTTGGATCATGTTTACCTATATCTTTACCTATATTTCATCCCAAAGCCCAGGATGCCACAAAATTATTTCTCTCCTATCAATTTAATCTGTTTATATTTTAACTCAACCCTTCTGGTCACAAAATAAATAATCATATAAAAAATAACAAATAGCAATAACATGCGCACATTCCAGTTTGAGGCTGCATCGCCCAGAATAACCATGGGAACAGCCATCCCTCCCTGTACCAGCCACCCTATTATCAGATAATGAAAAAAAGGAATCCCTGATATTGGAAGCAGATAATTTTTCAAGGTGTAGGGCAGCCCGGGCATTGCCATGAAAAGAAAACCAAAGGATATATACCTCTCAGGGGGAACTTTAAAAAAATTATATTTTTTTTCCCTTGCAAAAGCCTCCAGCCTTGATCTGAAAAATGAATGAACAACCCAGAATGAAAAAATCAAATGAATCGGCATTATAAGCAGAGTTAAAAAAACGCCTGTAAATGTGTTAAACCTCAATCCCATGAGTATCAGAAGAGGTGAAATGGGAAAGCCTGTTAGAGGAAGGATAAGAAAACAGAGAGTTATGAAGCCTGGATGAATTTCATTTTTTTTCAGGGCTGAGTATATCAGAAGCATATCTTCTTTAAAAAACAGCCATATCAGGCCGGCAAATACAGCAAAAATTATACAGATAAAAATTACGATATATGCTTTATGTTTTTTTATCATTTTCTGGGTTACTCTTTTTGTATTGTTCCGGCTTTTTTTAAACAGCAGAAGTTAAATAACATGACACTTAAGATTATCCCGTGGTTTGGTGGCAAAACATGGAATTCAAGCAGGATATCAGAAGCAGGAAAAAATAGCATACTAAAATATTTTTGACAAACCACCACCAATATGAGAGATATGTTTAAATTTATTACAGGAAACAAAAAAATACAATGAAAGACACATCCAACAATAATATTATTGTAAAAAGCCTTAATCTCCCCGGTGAAAAGTTTCTTTACCTGATCAATCTAACAGGACAGGTTGCCATATTTTTACTATCGTCTTTATTCAGGGTATTCAACAGAAAACAGCTTCGTAATATTATGCTCCATATCTATTACATAGGGGTAAGATCTGCTTCTATTGTGATGCTTGTGGGCCTTTTTACGGGTATGGTGCTTGGGCTCCAGCTCTATTATACTCTGATAAAATTCGGTTCCGGCGGTGTACTTGGCTCGGCCCTGGGGCTTACCTTAGTTAGAGAGCTCGGCCCTGTGCTTTCCGCCATCATGATCACGGCAAGGGCAGGCTCTGCCATGACCACGGAAATAGGTATCCAGCGCATAACAGAACAGATAGACGCCCTGTTCACTATGGGGGTGGATCCCTTAGGCTATCTTGTAAGCCCCAGGATTGCCGCATCCATCATCAGTTTTCCAATTCTGACTGCTCTTTTTGATATCATAGGATTCCTGGGAGGATATCTAACCGGCGTAGTTCTGCTGGGTCTTGACTCAGGAACCTATTTCTATCGTTTGCAGTCAAGTGTGACACTTCAGGATATGAACGGTGGTACCATCAAAGCTGTTGTTTTTGCCGTTATCGTTTCTACTGCCTGCTGCTTTAACGGCTACTTCACCCACATGAGAAAAGACAGCTTTGGTGCAAAGGCGGTGGGCCTTTCAACAACAACGGCAGTTGTGGTATCATGCGTATTTATTCTTATTGCAGACTATGTTGTTACCTCATTTTTACTTTAATGGCTTTTATGATTCCCGCTTTTAAAACCAGAGCCTAAATTATGGACCAAGAAATGGACACCCATCCAATAGATAAACTGCTTACCGATCAACCTCTTATTGAATTTAAAAATGTCTCAAAAAAATTCGGAGACAAAACTATACTTAAAAATATTGATTTAAAAATATACCAGGGGGAAATTACCACAATTATCGGTAAAAGCGGGACTGGAAAAAGTGTCATGCTAAAGCACATAATAGGATTGCTGGAGCCGAATAGTGGTTCTATCTGTTTTGGTGGCCGGGATGTCTCAGAGATGAACACCCGTGAGCGCATGACCTATCGATCCCAGATGAGCTATATGTTTCAAAATAATGCCCTTTTTGATTCCATGACGGTATTTGAGAATGTGGCTTTTCCCCTGAAACAGACCACGCGCATGAAGAGAAAAGAAATAAATAAGCGGGTCATGGACAAGCTTGGAAAAACAGATCTTTCAGATGTAGCCCATAGATTTCCCTCAGAATTATCAGGGGGTATGCAAAAACGGGTGGCCTTCAGCAGGGCCCTTATAACGGAACCGGATATTGTTTTATTTGATGAGCCCACAACCGGCCAGGATCTCATAAGAAGAAATGCAATCTTAAGCATGATATCCGAGTATAAAAACAGATTCGGGTTTACTGCGGTGGTGGTCAGCCATGATCTTCCTGATGTTCTTTTTATTTCAAACCGGGTTCTTGTCCTCCACGAAGGTTCCATTGTTTTCCAGGGCACTCCCACGGAGTTTGAAGATTTTGATCATCCCTATGTGGATGAATTTGTTCACAGCTTCGAGGGATTTCAGAAACATATGCCGGGGCTTTATTCCAAGCGCAGTTTTAAAATGCGTTATAAAAATGTGCTTAACAAAAAGCAGGAAGGAGAATCCTATATAATTGCAATTTTTTCCATTTCAGGATTTGCATCCCTTTGCGAAAAAATTGGACACACCACAGGCCAGGAGCTTGTAAAAGAGCTGGGGATGATTATCAGTAAGCATTTCGATGCTGTCGGAGGATTTTCCATCCGCCAGAGGCGAAGCAGATTTATGACAGTTCTTCCATTTTCCAACTTTAACGAAGCCAGGCAGATTATAGATGAATTTGCAAAGGAGCTTCGACAAAATGGGTTTGAATACATAAAAAACAATGAGGTAAAAGCCTTTTCATCAAAGGATGATCTTTACAGCATTACCGTGGTTGCTGGGTTTGCCGAGGGAAACGCTGCCAGGGATGGAATTAGTGCCATACTTGAAAAGGCACGTAAAAATTTATTTGAAATCGGCAGATTCCAATGTTCTGCAGGGAGATGTTATTTATGAATAAAAAATCACATGAAACCATTGCCGGCTTTTTTGTTTTAACTGGTTTGATGGTGCTCATTTATATGACGATAAACCTGGGAGATGTATCCCTGTTCGGAAACGATACCATGGTGCTGACGGCCAGGTTCAATACCGTATCCGGTCTTAGAACGGGTAACCCCATTGAAATGCACGGTATCCAGGTGGGAAAGGTTGCATCTCTTACCATAGATCAAAATATTCAGATGGCAGTGGCAGAATTGAAGATCAATAAGGGAACTAATGTTTATTCCGATGCCATTGCCTCGATTAAGACAGCCGGTTTGATAGGTGATAAGTTCATTGCCATTGATCCCGGCGGGGCCGGGGAATTGCTGAAGACAGGGGATATCATCATCAACACGGAATCCCCATTTGATATAGGAGATCTGATCGGAAAGTATGCCTTTGGCTCTATTGAAAAGGGCAATGACTCCGGTAAGGAACCTGAGCTGGATTTTGGAGGAGAAATCAAATGAAAGTATTATTTTCAAGTGTCTGCCTTGCAGCATTTCTGCTCATGGCCTCTCAAAGCCTTGATGCGTCACCTTTGACCGCTGCTGAAACAATGCAGATTACGGTGGATAAGGTACTTGAGGTTTTAAAGGATCCTCAGCTCAAGGGGGATGTCCATGTGAATACCAAAAAGGAGAGGCTCTGGAAAATAGTTGATTCAGTCTTTGATTACGAGAGGCTTTCCCGTAACGTGCTTGGCCTTCACTGGCGCAACAGTACCTCTGAACAGCAAAAGGAGTTTACTCATCTCTTCAGCAGGCTCTTAGGCAATACTTACATGAACCGCATTCTGTCCTATGGCAATGAGAAAATTACCATTACAAAAGAGATGCCCCTGTCGGACAGTATCGCCGAAGTTCAGACCAGCATATTATCAGAAAAAGGTACGGAAATTCCTCTTTTTTATCGTCTATTTATTAAAGATGACACATGGCGGGTTTATGACATCATCATTGAAGGGGTCAGCCTTACTGGAAACTATCGCAGCCAGTTCAAAAATTTTCTTTCGAAAAAATCAATGGAACAGCTTCTTCAGGTGCTTCGTAAAAAAACAGAAGGTACAGGCGGTTAGGTATTTTTTATGTTTTTGCCATCATTTTTTGGCATGTTTCATATTGCCTCAAAAGTAGTTGACAGTTTTTTCAGAGAATTTCATAGAATGTTTTGAAAAAGTGTCAACCGAGGAATGGAACATGCCCATTTTTTATTATTAAATTATAGTGTTTCATAAATTTTTCCAGACATGATTGCCACACATCTTTTACTGGCGGTCCTGTGGATCGGCTGGTGTGCATTGCACAGCGCCATGATCTCCATCACCGTCACCGCTTACCTGGAACGTCGACTGGGAGCTGGCTATCGGCTTTATCGACTTTTTTTCAATGCCGTGGCCATTGTCACCCTTTTACCGGTTTATTTTTACGCCCGGGGAATTGACAGTCCCCTGTGCCTTGTTGTGCAGGGCCCCATGGAGGCGGTCAGGATCGTTTTATTGTCCACCTCACTGATATTGTTCGTGTTGGGGGCCATGGTGTACGATCTGAAGCATTTTACCGGACTGCGACAAATCAGGCAATACCCGTTTTCGTCCTCTGCCGGCACCATACCTCTTAAAACCAGGGGCATTCTTAATGTTACCCGCCATCCCTGGTACCTGGGCGGCATTCTGCTGGTCTGGAGTTACCAGGCACGGATGACCGCGGCCGATGTCATGATCAATACCATTTTGACCCTTTACTTTCTGGTGGGGGCAACCCTGGAAGAAAGAAAACTCAAAAAAATCATCGGGGATGCATATAATCATTATGCTGCAACGGTGTCCATGCTTTTTCCCATCAAATGGTTATGCAATGTGTTCAAAAATCATGGTTCCGGTGAATGAAAAAACAAGACATCTTCTGGGCATCCTTCATATTGCCTCAAAAGTAGTTGACAATTTTTTGAAGTGATTCCCCCAAAATGGAAAGGTTGATTAAGAAAGTGTCAACCGAGGAATGAAACATGCCATCTTCTGAAGATAAAATTTAATTTTGGCGGCCAGTAAAAAGGTGCTTAAGGTTAGAGGTTTGTTTCAGGATGTTTTGTTCTTGTACCCGGAGTAAATCCAGTGTCTATAATAATCTGTTTTGCCTTATCGCTGTATAAGTAGCTGATAAATTCTTTTGTCCCTTTTTGGAAACATTTCGTATTAACATACAAAAAAAGAGGAGGCTCAATTGAATGTCAGTGTTATCGGAGCAGAGTCATAAACCTAAATAGCGGGTCTGCACTTCAGGCCGGGACTTCAGGGCGGATGTGTCCCCTTTCCATACGATTTGTCCTTTTTCCATGATATAGTGCCGCTGGGCCAGGGCCATCAGTGATTTGATATTCTTATCCACGATCAGGATGGACATGCCCTTTTTCTTTAACGTGACAAGGCTGTTCCATATTTCCCGGCGGATCAGCGGGGCCAGGCCCTCAGTGGCTTCGTCAAGAATCAGAAGCCGGGGATTGATCATCAAGGCCCGTGCAATGGCAAGCATCTGCTGTTCGCCCCCTGACAATTGATTTCCATAATTGTACAGCCGCTCTTTCAGACGGGGAAAAATCGTCAACACATTGGGCAGGCGATATGGTACAGGTGACCCGGTGTGGTTTGCCGCCGTTGCCATGATATTCTCATACACCGTGAGATTGGGAAATATCTGTCTGCCTTCTGGCACCAGGCCGATGCCCTGCCTGGCAATCCGGAAGGAGGATAAGGCGTGGATCGGTCGGCCTTGGAATAAAATTTTGCCCCTTTGAACCGGGGTGAGGCCCATTATGGACTTTATTGCTGTTGTTTTTCCCATGCCGTTGCGCCCCAGGAGGGTGACCACCTCGGACTCCCCGATGTCAAGGGAGACACCAAACAGGGCCTGGCTCTGGCCGTAACATGTTTCAATATTCTCAACCCTTAACATCAAAGTTCCTCTTCCTTTCTTCTTACTCATTCTTACTCAGGGGACTCAAAACCATGAGACATTCCTGTTTCACAGTGTGTACCCAAGTTCACTCTCCAAGATAGGCTGTGCGCACCTGATCATTCTTCCGTATTTGTTCCGGAGGTGCGGTGGCGATGTTCTCACCGTAAACCAGAACCGTTACCATGTCGGCAAGGGAGAAAACTACATCCATGTCATGCTCCACCAGCAGAATGGTTAAAGAGCCTTTGAGGGTGTGTATCAATTTGGAAAGCTCAACCGTGCCGCCGGGGCCCATGCCGGCCATGGGCTCGTCAAGAATGAGAAGTTCAGGGTCGCCGGCCAAGGCCATTCCCACTTCAAGCTGGCGCTTTTCTCCATGGGAAAGATGGCTGGCCAGCAAGTTTGCCCGCCCATCCAGGTCAAACCTGGCAAGGCTTTCAGGCAGTTTGCTTTTTACCACAGGGCTGTTCAGGCTGTTTTGCCAGAATCTGAAATTATGGCCGTTACAGGCACAGATGGCCAGGGCCATGTTTTCTGCAACCGTAAGATTTTCAAATATATGGGTAATCTGAAACGAACGGGCCATCCCTTTTCTTGCCCTGCGATGGGCTTTTAAGGCGGTGATATTCTGCCGGTTAAAAAAGATTGCGCCGCTGTCCGGAAACATATCCCCGGTGATCTGATTGACCAGAGTTGTTTTTCCGGCGCCGTTGGGGCCGATAAGGGCATGAATCCTGCCCCGGGCCACCTGCATGCTTAAATCATGGGTTGCATGAACAGCGCCGAATGATTTATGGAGATGGTTGACCTCTAAAATATAATCATCCATGGCGGCTTTTTTCTCCGGCAAGCAGGCCGAAGAGCCCGCCTTTGGCAAAGATGACCACCATCAGAAGAAAGGGCCCCATATAGATCATCCAGTGTTCGGTATACATGGCAAGGGTCTCTTCCATGAACAAGAAGACGGCCGCGCCTAAGATCGGACCGAACAGGGTTCCCATGCCGCCGATCAAAACCATTACCATGAGTTCTCCGGACAATGTCCAGTGCATTAGCCCGGGGCTGACATATTCGGTCTGGTTGGCCATCAGCCCCCCTGCCAGGCCCGCCCCGGCCCCTGCAATCACAAAACACAATAATTGATATTTATAACCGTTTAAACCTAAGGCGTTAAGGCGGCGGGCATTGTCGTATCCCCCCCTGAGCACAAGACCGAAACGGGATTTCACAAGGCGGACGGCAATCAGGAGAAAACACGCCAGCAGCCCAAGACATAGATAGAAAAACTGAACATCATCACCCAGGTCCAGGCCTGGAAAAGATGATCTTGAATACAGGGACAATCCATCATCTCCGCCGTATTTCTCAAGGGATACAAAAAAATAGTAGACCATCTGGGCAAAGGCCAGGGTGATCATGATAAAATTCATCCCCTTTGTTCTCAGGCTCAAGGCTCCGAATATTAGGGCAAAAAAGGCGGAGATAAGGGCCGCAAGGGACAGGACCAAAATGGCGTTTTCACTACCTTCAAGTACAAAGGGGCATGTGAACAAAGGCTCCATTTCCGCTGAATGATAAAAAAAGATGCCCACAACATAAGCCCCCAGCCCCACATATGCGGCATGGCCCAGACTGACCATGCCTCCATAGCCTATGAGCAGGTCAAGGCTGACCGCTGCAATTGCATAGATCAGAACTCGGCTGAAAAATGAGATATAATACTCCTGGCCGAAGGCTGTTGCAATAAGAGGAAGAAGGAACAGGCACAGGGCACCTGCAGCAACGATTATTATTTTGCGTGTTAAAAAATTCATCCGTTATGGGCAGGAAAAAGGCCGCGGGGTTTCCATACAAGAATGGCAGCCATGAGAATATAGATGGACATGGAGGCAATGGATGCAGCGGCATTATCGGCATGTGCGGAATTAAAAACAAGGCGGAAAAGGGCGGGTAAAAAGGCACGGCCCAAAGTATCCACCATGCCCACCAGAAGGGCACCCACCATGGCACCTCTGACCGAGCCTATCCCGCCGATGACGATGACGACAAAGGTAAGAATAAGAATACTTTCTCCCATACCTGATTCTACGGCCAGTATGGGCCCGGCCATAAGGCCGGCAAGTCCGGCCAGAAGTGCCCCCAGCCCGAAAACCCATGTGTAAAGCAGCCTGATATTGACGCCCAGGGCGCCGATCATGGCCCGATTGGAGGCACCGGCGCGGATCTGCATGCCAAGGCGGGTTTTAGAAAACATCAACCATAGAAACATGGCCACACTCAATCCCACAAAAATGACGGCCAGCCGGTAAACAGGATAGGTCAGGCCGGGAAGCAGTTCAACGCTGCCGGCAAGCCAGAAGGGCACATCCATGAACAGGGGCTGCCTCCCCCAGAGGATCCTGGTAAGTTCATTAAAAAACATTATCAGACCGAAGGTTGCCAGTACCTGATCCAGGTGATCCCTGTCATAAAGGCGGCGAAAAACAACAAATTCAACCGTCATGCCAACAAGGGCTGTTGCAGGCAGCGCAGTTAAAAGTCCCAGGATAAAGGAGCCGGTGTTGGCGGCCACGGTGGCGCAGACATAGGCACCTATCATATAAAAGGAGCCGTGTGCAAGGTTGATGACCCGCATAATCCCGAAGACAAGGGTCAGACCCGCCGACATTAAAAACAGGGTAATGCCCAACTGGAGGCCATTAAGAAATTGTTCTGCGATAAGAAGCATAATAAAAAAGGGACTGCTGCCGGCAGCCCCCTTGGATAATCCTTTTTTACATCTTGCACTCGAATGCATAGGCATCCACATGGTTGGAGAAAACCTTTTGTACGGTTTTATTGGTGAATACCCCATCCTTTTCAATCACCTCACGGATATACAGATCCTGAACCGGATGCTGATTGGCACCAAAACTGAAGTTCCCCCGGACAGAATCAAAATCCGCCTTTTTTAAAGCCGCCTTGAAGGCCTTTAAATCACCAAGGTCACCGCCCGTAGCCTTGAGGGCACTACCTATGAGCCTGGCAGTATCATAGCCCTGGGCTGCATACAGGGTGGGCATACGATTGTATGCGGTTTGATAGGCCTTGACAAACTGTATATTGGCCGGATTATCCAGATCATGGGTCCACTGGGAACCGTTTTTTACCCCAAGTGCTGCAGGGCCTACGGCTTTTAATATCCGCTCGTCAAAGGAAAAGGCCGGGCCAAAGACCGGGATCTGTCTGGTGAGACCGGCCTGGGAATACTGCTTGAGGAAATTGATCCCCATGCCGCCGGGCAGAAAAAAGAAGACAGAAGAAGGGTTTGCCGCACGGAGGGCTGCAATTTCTGCGGCATAATCCGACTGGCCCAGCTTGGTATAGACTTCACCTGCTATCCGGCCTTTGTAGTAACGTTTAAAACCGGCAATATGATCCTTGCCCGCCGGGTAGTTGGGCGCCAGAAGATAAACGCTTTTAAAGCCTGCTTCGGTCACATACTGGCCCACCACCTCGTCAAGGTTGTCGTTCTGGTAGGAGACAGAAAAATAATTTTCGTTGCATCCTTTTCCGGCAAGTTTTGAAGGCGCTGCATTGGCGCTCAAGTACACAACCTCCTGGCGAACCACTTTGGGCACCACTGCCATTGCGACATTGGAAAACACAATGCCTGTAAGGATTTTGACCTTATCTTTTTTTATGAATCTCTCGGCTATCTGTTTGCCTTTTTCCGGTTTTCTGCCGTCATCTTCAACCAGAAGTTCAACTGGCACCCCCCCTAATTTACCATCTTCCTGGCTGATGGCCAGTTTAAAACCGTCACGAATATCCTCACCAAGATAACCGGCCTTGGTGGACAAAGTGGTCACCATTCCGATTTTAACCGGGTCTGCCGCGAACAACAGATTTGCCGTAAATAAAAATATCCCTGCCAGTATCAATCTTTTCATTTTTTCCGCCATGGGCACTCTCCTTTGCTGGATAATCCTGCATATGTTTCTATAAATAGAAACATATACAGGGGTGGTTATGAAAATGCAAGGCTTTTGGTTAAAAAAAGACAGGGCCGCGGAAATTATCCCTGAAACTGGTGTCATTCCAGACTTTTCATCTAATCACACCTTGATTTTGTAGGCACTACGCCATTTTTCCCAACTGCTGTATTCCTTTATTGACGCACTTCTTCAGATTTTGTATGCCTACGACTGTCGAACACGAGCTGTAGAGCAATTATTTTCATAAAGTTTTCCTATTTTTTTTATTTTAAAATGAAATAAAAAAAGGGTGTTGAAACCCATGGTGAATTGTAATAAGCGCATGTATCCTTTGTTGTTTAAAACCCTTTTTTCGTAAATTGATAAGGCAAAAATTCCTTGTTGTTGCCAAGTTTTAAGTTATAACCGTTTTAAACTCATTTTTGAGTGGTTTGTTGTTTGTACTGGCAAAACAAAGAGGCAGCTATATCGTCAATTCAACAAAAATACCATTAAGTTTTCTAAATGTATCTTAAGACGCTTTATCAAATATATTTAGCTGTTTATCATCCTTTTTTTTATTTTTGCGTCTTGTGCCGGCCATTTCGATTAACAAGGTAGCAATCGTAGTAAAAATGGAACGTGCAACGACGCCATGTTGGCTTCTTACCCTTGTTTGTTCCAGACCTTCTCTTTTTTTCATTAAATTAAAAGGACGTTCACAATTCTTGCGTATTGCTATTATCTTTTCAGCCTGCTTAGTTAAGACAGGCATCGGTTGGAAATAACCTCTGTCAAAAGGTATTATTCTGCGTTTTAAACAAGCTGAATCATGAGGGCATTCACCGGGCTGTGTACTACAACCATACTCATGCCCTTCTGGTGTACAACAAATATAATTCATTGGATGTTCACAGTAATCATTACAGGTGACCCTGACTGGAAAATTAACGACATTGTCCGGGAGAGCAGTATTTTCCAATGGCGGGGCAATGACATATGTACCTGTCTCATTAAATAGTGACCCGTCTGTGTCGTGATATGCCTGATCTGCTGTAATGAGCTTGACATCAATACCCATGGCCTGAGCCAGTTGAATCAGAGGCTTTAAAAATAGACTATCATGATGATTTGCAGCCCCAATGAGAGATACAAGGGGAAAACTATGTCCTGTTGATGGATTGATTGCTGTTAAAGTATGCATACGATAGCCAATCACATATGGAGATTTATCCCTTTTATTTCGGCGTTTTCCACAGTCACAGTCAATATCGGAATATATACGTATTTTCTTGCCTTTGACTTCAATTGTACACAAGGGATAGTTGAACTCCATCGGAAGTTCTGTCGAATCTATCCCATGCACTATCCAATCATCCAGACAATTGGATTCATAAAGATGATGGAGAATATATAGAAGAATATTAACGAGTTTCGGAAATGGCAAACCTTGTCTGAAATGACAAAGTTCTGTGTGATCCGGTATTTTTTTAGTATTTAACGGCAATCCAGCAAATCGTCTGTTCTGTTTTCTTTCTCTGCCAAAATACTCTTCAGTGCAATATTTTCGGTAGCTGATTTCAGGGTATTTTATCACCTTGAGAAGTTCCATCCTGAACAATTGATAAAGTCGGGTATCCCTTTGGTCAGGGCTGTAGCCCTCAGTGGCAAGAAGACTGTCAATGATTTCGTTATCCAGGAGTTCATCAATGAATATCAACTCCTTATCCGTTATCTCTTTAGGAGTTTGCATCTTCGATTCCAGAGGAAAAAGGTTACCGCTGTAAAAATTATTAATGTAATCAGCCATACCCTTTAAAGTTAGGATACCCTTAGAAGGCATCTGATCTTCAATTCCAAGAAGTTCTTCAATAGGGGATTCCACCGGTTGGGAGAAATCATAGTTGTCAATTTCAGTTTTCATTATTTCTCTAACCAGTGCCTTCTTCTGCTTCTTGTTCATTTTTTTCCAACCAGGAAAGTTGGTTTTCAATTGCTTTCTAATTGAGCGTCTGATATTTTTTCTCTGCATGAGGCCTCTCTTTTTGGTTTTTTATATAAAAATGTTTTGAAAGTATAAATATAAACCAAAATAGAGGTCTTTTCAAGCTATAAATGCTTGAATACATTAATTTTATTGTATCTTTTTTAAGGTCAATTTCAACACCCTTAAAAAGATTCATAATTGTTAAGTTAGTTGCTTCAATGCTAAAACTTGCTGGTGGATGTGTTTCTATAATTTCCTTGTTGTTTTGGCAAGAAAATAAAAAATCATTGCTTTAACAGAAAAGAAAGGTTGCTCAGTTAATTTATAACCATTTAATGATAAAGGTAAAACTGATGACAAAATTGGGAACGAAAAAAAGGCCTGCTATTGTTCGTGTTCAGACAGAAGAAAGACTTGAGGAAATAGTATCGATTTTTCAACAACACGGTTGGAGATATATTATCGGGCTTGAACCCGATAAAACAGAAGATATTACAGCTCTGGAAAGATTGCTTAATCCACCTCAACCCCAAATATCCGAGAAAAAGATTGGGAGAAATGAACCCTGTTCCTGCTTATCTTCCTTGATTTAATCTGCCTGTTTTGTGATGGCAGCGTGCCTGCCGATTTTGAGCAATTAATGTTTTTCGGGAAATCCTTAAACGAGATAAGATTGGAACAGCACGGCAAATCCAAGAAATGCCAGAAATCCCAAAACATCAGTCACGGTCGTCAGAATAATGCTGGAACTTTGTGCCGGATCGATACCAATCCGCTTCATGAGCAGGGGGATTGATGCACCGGAAAGTCCGGCAAAAATGAGATTGACAAGCATACCAAGGCCGATCACCAGTCCAAGATAGGGATTGCCGTGCCAGGCCCAGGCCACGACAGCGGTTACAAGCCCGATCACCAAGCCGTTTATCGTACCTAAACCACCCTCTTTTAAAATCAATGCCCTCACCTTATCCTTTGGTATTTCACGCATGACAATGCCCCTCATGACTACGGCAAGGGATTGGGCGCCGGCATTTCCTCCCTGCCCTGCCACAACCGGCAGGAAAACTGCCAGGATCGTCAATTTTGCTATGATCCCTTCAAACATTGCAACAACGGCAGCCGCCATAAAAGCGGTAACCAAATTCACATGGAGCCAGAAAAGCCTTCGTTTTAACGAAAAAAAAATGCTTGAAAACGGCTTTTCATCACCACTGACACCAAACATCCTCTGGATGTCCTGGGCAGCTCCCTCCTGGACGCCCTTAATCAATCTCTCGGCCTTGATTATCCCGATAATGTGGTTTTCACCATCCACAACAGGTGCCGCAAAATAACGCCTTTTTGCCAGTTCAGATGCAGCCCCCTGAACATCAAGGAAGCAGTGCAGGGAAAAAATATCCTTTCGCATGATGTCGTCTATGGTCTGCTGGGGTGAAGCGACTAAAAGATCATGCATATTCAGCACTCCGATCAGATGTTTTTCATCATCAACCACATAAGCATAGGATGTTGGAATCCGCTTTTTTGACAAGGCCCGTATTTTCCCAATGGCATCGCGGGTAAGGAGTGTTTTATTGAAAGACATATAATCCAGGGTCATTATTCTACCGATACTGCCTTCAGGATACTCCAGCAGCTCTCGGATCTGGGTTTCAATCTTTCCCGATATCTGTTTTCTGATTTTTTCCCTGGATTCTTTGGGGACGTGCATCAAAATGGAGGTTAACAAGTGCGGGTCTAATTTGGATGCTATTTTCTGAAGAAACGTCTCATCTGTTTTTTCCAACAACACCGCTGCAAAACCAATCTGAAACTGTTTGATAATGCGGACGGCAAGTTCTGCCGGCAGCCCTTCAAGAATAGCGGCGGCTTCTTCTTCTTTCATGGTCTCAATAACATGGGATGCTGTGGAAATATCATGCTCAACCAGTTTGGTCACCAGGTGTAGATGAGCTGTAGAATCGATCATATGGAATTGTCCTTTTTTATTTTCAAGACTCTCGTCTCTTGTTCTATTATGATGTTACAATTGGTTTTCGGTTATTGGAGTTACTATATTTCGGAATATTTGTGTTGTTGGTATTGCCTGCCGCCACTGGGCTCGCACTATTCCAGCATACAACCCATTGTATTTCGAGAGTGTTAAAAATCACATTAGGTGTGATTTTCAGGTGTGATTTTCAACAAATTGCTGAAGCATTTTGTCACTTGGTCAAAGATCTTTTTTTGTTTATGAATCGAGCTGTTTGTATAGGGTCTTAAGATTTTTTTACAGTATAACCATAATGCTGTGTGTTTTGGAAGCTGTTTTTTTTGGGGTAGTGGGTCAAATCAGTTGATCAGGCTTCTTCCACATCTGCCCGGGTTTCAATCTTAAATTCAGTCGGAAATGGATTATTTTAAGGATTCTTATGTGAAGGTCTCATCAAGAAAAATCGTATCAAAGTAAATGTTATGAATCAACGGATTTGACCCACTACCAAAAAGATAAGCTCCCATTTCGAAAAAAATCCCCTGAATATATTCTGGAGAGGTGTAAAAAAATAGGCGGTGGATTTGGGGTTCTGCTATTTGCTTGACAATGACTTTGGTGTGGGATAATTTTAATTATAAATGTTCATAAATGGCCAATGGTTCGATCATTTTTGCATAACTTATTGAATTTATTGAGATGAAAAAATGATTTCTAAAAAAAATCGAGTCATATTTCACTTATATTACAGCATGTTATGAGGTCAATCGAACCGAGGGTAAATGACTTGATACTTTTTCGCCTTTTATAAATAAGAAATGGCATCAATTCATATTCTATGAACTGTAGTTTGATTTTAATATAATATTAGGTATTGGGGGGGCTATGAAAAGGATTTTGGGGCTTGTTGCGGTAATAATGATAGTTGTTTCATCATTAGCTTATGCTGGCGGTGATAAAAATCATGGAAGTAAGGGGCAGGGATCAACAGGGAGTGATGGACAAGGCAGTACAACACAAAACCGTGGCAATTAAATTTTGAAGGGCCAGCCCACAGTGCCTGTCTTTTGCGGGGGTGCCCATAGTGTGGGGTGTCACCGGGTTTCACTTTTTGCTGCGCCCATAAGGGCATGGCCGTTTATTTGAATGCGTAGGGGCAGAATATATTTCTGCCCTGTTTCCATATCTACCCCCATCACTAATGGCAGGTATGAAACCTGCTCCTCTCAGCCTTTATAGAATTTATCCCTTCTTTTTTTGAAAAATCTTCAAGTATTGATAGTAGTTGGATAGGTTTTATAAATATTTTCAAAAAACGGGGCGGTGCGTTGACATGAATGTGAACAAATATCAATATCAACCCTAAGGATGGCTGTGAAATTAGGCTATTTTAAAAAAATATATGAGCGTTTTCTTAAAATCAGGGGAACTCCCAGGGAAATAGGACTTGGATTTGCCCTGGGTATTTTTATCGGCTTCAGTCCTCTACTGGGATTCCATATGGTACTTGGGATATTTGCTGCATCACTTTTCAAGTGGAATAAGATAGCAGCCCTTATCGGAGTCCAGATTACGAATATCTTTACAGCACCGATCATTTACAGTTGTACTTATCATCTTGGCACAAAATTCATGGGCATTGATAAATCACTGATCATTGGGGGGGACTTTGACTTTGATACATTAATATCAATACTGAGAAAAACCCCTGAAATCCTTACTGCTTTGATTATCGGCGGCATTATTATAGGGATTCCGTCAGCATTTGCAGGATACTTTATTGCTTTTAAGGCCGTCAAAAGATACCAGGATGATTTAAAAATGCGGATTCAGCAGAAGGCAAAATTCATCCGTCAGAAAGTCAGAATATCAAAAAAAAAATAACAGTCAGGTCTTATATCTCTTTATTTTAATAATTTGTTTGCTTAAAATCCCTGAAAACGGGGAACATCTTTCCAAAGAGTTAACCAAACCTAAGGAAGTCCGAAAAAGAGGAATTGTTTTATTTATGTTGGAACAAAATATACTTATTACCGGCTTGTTGATATTTATTGCCAGGATCTGTGATGTGTCTATCGGCACAGTACGTACAATTTTAACGGTGCAGGGTAAAACCCTTATTTCTTTTATATTAGCTCTTTTTGAAATAACTATCTGGGCTTTGGTGGCTGGTACTGTCTTAACCCAGCTCAATGAAAAACCAATTTTTATATTATTTTATGCTTTTGGATATGCAACGGGTAATGTGGTTGGTATTCTTGTTGAACGTAAATTAGCTTTTGGTATTATTATTTTAAAATTGTTAACCAGAAATTCAGGACAGGAAATTGCTGATTATCTGAGGCAAAAAGGGCAGCCGGTTACCGTGTTTGTCGGCGAAGGAATGAAAGGCCCTGTTAGTGAATTATACATTGCATGCCGCCGTCGTGATTTAAAATGGATTTTACCGGAGGTGACAAAAATAGATGCAAATCTATTCTATATAATTGAACAGGCACGTGATATGCGCAAGGTGTTACAACCCATATCTACTCCTATGGGAGGATGGCGGAATACCTTCAAAAGAAAGTAAGGCATTCTTAGGCATTTTTCATTTCCAGATTTACACTTTCTGGATCAATATGTCTTCTGCTCATGTCGATTCTGATAACCCTAAAATTAGGTCCTTACAATACATGGTAGTCCATAACTGATAGTGGTGGAGTATGTATCGAGTATCTATAAATAAAGAGTGTTAGACTGACAAGCCACTACATATTTAGCACTACCAAATAATAGGGATGTGATCAATATCCATGATCTTATGATAACTTTGTCCAGGTAAAACCGGGTCAAGGTTCGATTATTAAACTTTTGAAAAAGGAAGAAAGCTATGAGAGAGAAATGTTCTATCTTAAATTATGGAATTTACCTTGTATTGTTTTTTGCTGCAACAGCACTTGCGGGATGTGCGTCTAATGGTGTTTTCCCACGCCAGAACATATCTGATGCCGAGATGGCAATAAGGGTAGCCAAGGAAAACAATGCTGATATCAATGCGCCATTGGATATCAGAATTGCAGAGGAAAAAATACAGAAGGCCAGGGAAAATGCTATGAAACAGGATTTTATTTCTGCCCGGCGTTTAGCAGATGAAGCATTTATCGACGCAAAACTTGCTGAGATAAAATCACAGGCCCAAAAAATAAAAAATATGGAAAAAGAGTTGCGTGAAAGCATTGAAATTCTTCAAAATGAAGTTAATAGAAATCAGAAGACATTTCAGTAAAGGGCAAAACCTGGATTGGTGAGAGCTGTTCCAAAAATCATTGTTATAAAATTTGAATGTGGAGAAAAAAATGGATAAATATAATACAAAAATCAGTTTTATACCCTGTCCCATATTTATATTCATGGTTATTATTTTACTTCTTGGCGGATGTGCTACTGTTCCGGTTAATAATCAGGCCATTGAGAGCGCAAAAAAAGCATATGAAATCGCCAGAACGACCCCGGGGGTTGAGGCCAATGCGCCGGTGGCCCTGTACGATGCAAAAGGTGCCCTTGAAAAAGCGGAACAAGCGGGCAGTGACATTGAAGAAATGAATCATCTGGCCTACATTGCAGAAAAAAAAGCTCAAGTTGCGGTACTGATAGCTGAAAGAAAAAGCTCTGAAACGGAAATTTCGAGGCTTAGCATGAGTAAAGATAAAATTCTCCTCAAAGCCAGAGAGCGGGAATCCGAAGCTGCACAGGCCATGGCAGAAAAAAAAGCCCGTGAAGCCGAGCAGAGGGCATTGGAGGCAGAACTTGCAAAAAAGCATTCCGAAGTAATGATGCAGGAAGCTGAAAAATCCAGACTTTTAGCCGAAGAAGCCAGGCTCCGTGCTGAAGAAGCCCTTGCTCAGAAAGAACAGATTGAAAAAGAACTGGCTGAATTACAGGCCAAACAAACAGATAGAGGTGCTGTTATAACCCTTGGAAACATATTGTTTGAGGTTAATAAATCCACCCTTCTTCCTGGAGGTTTTCTGGCCATTGACAAGCTATCTGGTTTTTTGAAAAAATATCCCAATAGAAAGCTGCTGATTGAAGGGCACACAGACAGCAGAGGAAGTGATGCCTATAATCTGGGCCTTTCCCGGCAGCGGGCTGATTCCGTATTGATCGCGTTAATGGAAAGGGGTATTGAAGCTGGACGGATGATCACAAAAGGTTATGGAGAACAATTCCCGGTTGCGGGCAATGAAACAGACGGCGGCAGGCAGCAGAACCGCAGAGTTGAGGTTATTATTCTTGATGAAGGAGTAAATCCTGAGCAGAAATTTCGTTAATCTTTGCAAGCCCCTTGAAGGAAAAATTTGATGTCAAGGTTCTTCAAAAAGACGGGTTCAGACATATCAGGTAAACCTTTTCATGGAAAGAAATCCTTTGGAGAAAGTTTCTGGGACAGGCTTTTTTTTGACCGGCGTGATCATGAGCTGATCCGCATTGTTAATGCCCTTTACGACAGCCCCGGCTCCTTAGATTATACCAAGAAGCTATACTATCCCTTTTTTCATCCCCTGGGAATCAAGGAACTTGCAGAATCCAAGGGACTTCGGATTGCCTATTCCGTGGTGCATCTGCTCAACTCCTTGGAGCGGGGACATGAGGAGAACCGTCTCCAGGCCCTGAAGGGGCTGCGGGATGAGGTTATCGATACCCGTACAGGCCCGATGCCTCTAAATTCTGCACGGGTACTGCTTCAGCTTATGAAGGAAATTGTACGGGCAAAGGGTCATTACGGCCATCAACTGGAACTTGCCCATGATTTTAGGAAAACCGCGTCGGGAAAGCCCGGCCTTATCCGTAAACAGCTTCAAAAGTACCATCTGCTTGAGATGCCTGAAGAGTGGAACCAGATCACCTTTGACGACCATGTCCATGATGCCAACACAAAGGGAAGAAAAACTCCCACACATCTTATAATGGATGCCTGGATCAAAGGAATAGTGCGCCTGAGGGTGGTCTACTATCAATACCTGGAACCCCGTTTTGTGGCAGAGCTTTCAGAGGCGGCAGAACTGATGGGTGTGGAAATCCGCATTGCCATTGAATTCAATGCCAGGTTCCGGGATCGTTACGTCTCCCTGATATGGGTCTCAAGAGGTTTTATGGATGTCCAGTCTTTCCTATGTTTTCTTGAAGAGCCCCATGTAATTGAGTTCATGGATAAGGGCAGGGAGGTGATGCAGTATCAGGCCAAGTATGTCATGAAGGTGCTTGAGGTATTTAATACAACCCACAGGAAAAGATTTATTGACGAAACCGGCATTGATCTGTCCCCCCTTGATCCGGTGAAGTTTCTGGGCTTTGTATCGCCGGGTCAGGCCTCCATTCTTCATCTTGGAGAGTATATTTATCATTTATGCGTAAAGGCTGTTGCTAAAAATTTTTCATCGGATATTTCGATAACCAAGGATGTTCTGGATAATTTGACAACTATAAATATTGTCCAGAACTATCTTTCAGAAAAGCATTATCCAAACATACCCTGCCCATGGAAACCCTGCGATGGAGAGGATGTTCCGGAGCGCCTGACCCTCTCACTGGAACAATTGCTGGGACAGATTACCCAGCTTAACTCCAGTTTCAGGATCACACTTAACCTTAGCAACCTCAAGATTGAGGATGTATTGGAGCTGCTGTATGCCGGAAACGGTCTTATCACACGTCTGGAAATTTTTAATCTCAAGGATTATGTCGGGGGGAATTATGATCATATCCCCCCAATAAATGAACTCCAGCGGGCCATCAACGACGGCAGCCTTATCCGCCTAAAACGAATGGTGCGCCATGTGATCCACCGCATGGAAAAGGGCCATTATGCTGATGAGGCAGACCGGCGAGAGAAACTTGTCACAGTTCTCCATGATCTTGCCACATTCAAGAACATGTATAAGGGAACTCCCCTGAAATCCCGCATGGGCAGTGATTCCACAGGCCGCTCTCTGGTGGCCTACGGCATGGGCTTCGGCATTGTAGATACCCTTTCTTTCAGGGCCCGCAGGGAAATACAAAGACATGCCTCTTCCCGTCTTATTATTCCTGTGTGTGTCAAAGTTTATCAAACTATTACATCTATTCCTGTCAACCATTCCGGCGGTTTTTTTTCCCAGTTGCTGGAAATGCTGAGCTCACTTCCTGGCCTGGATCATTTTGGGACCAGGAAAATTAAAAAATGGATTCTGGATCAGTCTTCCACCACCATGGAGAACTCAGGAAACATTGTAACCCTTGGTGGCGGGCAGCAGCACATGAAACAGGAGCTTGCCCTGTCTCTCTTTCTTCCCCTGCATGAAGACAAGGAAAAACCCCCCCGGAAGTCCTGGGCTAACCTCAACACCGGTGTCAAGAACGGTTTAAAGGTTTTAATCGGCTTTATCCCTGCCTTTGCCACCTTTGCCTTGACCAAGGACTGGTGGGTGCTGGCCTATTTTGGAGCCTTTATCTGGTTTGGCATAACAGGGCTTAGAAATATTGTTCAAGCCGTGCTGGGGGGCGGAGGGATTACCCGTTCTCCTCTTTTGAGGTGGAACGATTATGTGAGCTGGGAGCGTATTACCGATTCCCTGCTTTTTACCGGTTTTTCGGTGCCGCTGCTGGATTATCTGATTAAAACCCTTCTGCTGAATCATGGGATGGGAGTTACTATTTCGACCAATCCCTTTATCCTCTATTCCATCATGGCAGTAGCAAATGGTATCTATCTTGCCAGTCACAATGCCTTCCGGGGGTTTCCCCGTGCTGCCATTATCGGCAACCTGTTCAGGAGCCTTTTTTCCATTCCCATTGCTATCCTCTTCAGCGCTATCACCGGCGGTATTCTAAGCGGTATGGGTGTGGCGTCCGTTGAAGCTATTCTCCAGAAATGGGCGGCGGTCATTTCCAAGGCTGCTTCGGATCTGGTGGCCGCATTGATTGAAGGGCCGGCGGACCGATTTCAAAATATTGCCCTGCGCACCCGTGATTACAAGCGCAAATTTACAGAACTTTTTGATGCCTATGCCAAGCTTGAACTCCTGTACCCCGATGCCGGAGAACTCTCCTTGCTTGAAAATCCGGAAAAGCTGCTCAAAAGCCCCAGCTCTGAAGTCCGGGATCTTATGACCCTGATGATAATAAACGCGCTGGATATGCTTTATTTCTGGATGTATCAGCCCAGGGCCCGTACCACTTTAAGGGAGATGATGCTCAGGTTTACGCCGGAGGAGCGAAACATTTTTCTTCTTACCCAGAAAATTCTGGAACAGGAGCAGCCTGTCAGCAGGTTGTTTGTGGATGGGATTCTCGGCAGAAAATTCTCAAAACCCCTTTCATTTTATCTGATGCGGTATGAAGAGTATTTAAAGGATTTGAAAAACATTTAATCTTTCATTTGAACGGCCGTATTGATGATTGTGTCGCTGATCGGAAAACAGATGTTGATCGATATTTATGTCGGGCATGACATGTCCCCTTTGATTATCTGATCTGAAAAGGCTTTTTCTACATGATTCCGCTGGCTGCCGGATTTTTTTTCAGGGGAAGAATAACGGTAAAGGTAGTTCCCTGGTTGACCTGGCTATCCACATTGATATAACCGTTCATGGAATCTACAATTCCCTTGACAATGGGAAGACCAAGGCCGGTACCTGTAATGAAACGCGTCTTATCATTTTTTACTCTGTAAAAGCGCTCAAATATTTTATCCATATATTTTGCATCAATGCCGAATCCATTGTCTGATATTTTTACCTTGATATTGTTGCCGGCCAGCTCACAGCTCGCTTTGATTTCTCCGCCTTCCTGGGTGTAGTTGATTGCATTGGAAATCAGATTGCCGAAAACGCTTTCCAGGGCCATACTGTCGGCCGTGATAGACGGGAGGGGTGTTTCCGGTGTTTTAACGGTCAATGTCTGTTTCTTGGATAGGGCGCTGGCATTGAGAAATTCGCCGATATTTTTTAACAGTTCATCAATGTGAACAGGACCGGTCTTTTTTACCGGCAGGCCTGCTTCGATTCTGGAGAGATCCAGGAGGTCTCCTATGGTGGATATTAGGCCCTTTGTCTTTTCCTTGGCCCTTGATAATATATGTTGGTCCTGAGTTTTTTCATCTATTCCATTTTGATGGGCCATTGCTTCCATAACTATTTTGAGCTGCTCGTGGATGGTGGAAAGGGGAGACCTCAGTTCATGGGAGACCTTGGCCACAAATTCTGATTTCAGTTGATCCAGGGCCTTCATGGTGGATATATCCGTTACATTTACAACAGCGCCCAGGCATTCGTTTCTTTCTCCCAGAACAGGCCTGCATCTGGCCAGGATGTGTTTATCCCTGCTTATTTCAACCTCATGGGTTGGTATATCAGTATAGTCAATGTACCTTCCCTTTGAAATATCCATGACAAGAGTGCAAAGAGATTCGTCGGAGATGAATTCACAGACAAGCATGCCAGGTCTTTTTTTCGCATCAATGTTCATCTGTTGATAAAATGCCGGGTTAATCAGAACGACCTTACCCTCTGAATTGGTTACAAGCACTCCATTGGGGAGGGATTCGATAATGGTATGGGTACGGCTTTTTTCCGTATGAAGATCCTCAAGGGTTCTTCTTCGATCCTCCTCAAGCTTTTTTGCTTGAATGGCCAGCTCTATTTTTTCTCTTGCACGGCTGACGGTGATTCGCAGTTGTTCCGGCTGATAGGGTTTGGGGATAAAATTATATGCGCCCCTCTGCATGGCTTCGATTGCCGTTTCAACGGTGGCATAACCCGTTATTACAATAACGATGATCCCCCGTTCCATGGCCATGATCCTTTTCAGGACTTCCATGCCGTCAAGGCCCGGCATCTTCATATCTAATAATACAATTCCAACCGGTTCATCGTTCAGGATTTCCAGGCCTGATTCTCCGTTAGGTGCTAAGAAGACCTCAAAATCCATCCGGGTCAATATCCTGTCGGCACCTTCTCTTAGTGTTTGTTCATCATCGATGACCAGGATTTTTTTGGGATCTATTTTTAACATTGTCTGTTTCTCCTTCAAATGTAAAGGGAATTTCTGCATACTTGATGTTCAGGTTTACAATTTCTGAATAAATCTTTCCATTTTTTCGGGTTTCATTGCAAAAAAAGTATAAAGTACTTTTGATGCAATATGAACGATGGTATTTTATTAAGCATTTTTGAGAGCCTTGATGAATTCTCCTGGTTCCACATCAATCCGGGTCCATAGCATTATGGTTCGCCTGGCGGAATGGACAAGGGGAGACAGGCCGTCTATAAAAGGAATATTATCGTTTTTTGCCTTTTGCTGCCAGAAATTATTCTTGCGGCCGTAATTGAGATCAACTATAAGTTCGCATTCCCTTATATCCTGCCGCAGGATAAATTCCGCGAATTCAGGTGAGTCCTCCATGGATGAAACCGGTGTTGTATTAACAATAATATTTGCTCTTACACGGGAGTTATCAAGGGTTTTAAGTGAAGTTGCGCTTCCTCCGATATTTTGTATGATATCGGCAACCCGTGCGCTTGTGCGGCCGGCAATCTCAATACTGTTTGCCCTGAGCCAGTTTAAAATAAAGACTACTGCTCTTGAAGCGCCTCCAGAGCCGAACACAAGCGCATTTTTACCGCTTGTGTCAAATCCCTGCTCTTCAAGGGTATCCATAAACCCGATGGCATTTGTGTTATAGCCTTTAAGTTCTTGATCGTTACGAATAATCGTGTTTACAGCCCCAATAATTTTGGCGCCTTCTGACAGAATGTTTATGTGGGGAATGACTGCAGATTTGTATGGAATGGTAATATTGGCACCATTTATATTCAGAGTTCTTAAACTCTGCATGGCAGGCCCAAGCTGATCCGGCATGACTTTAAATGGAACATATGCCGCACTAATACCTATTCTCTTTAAAACCGCAGTATACATGGCTGGCGATTTTGACTGAAAGGACCTTTCATCACTTATAATGCAGAATATTTTCATATGTCATCTTGCGGCTTTCTTTCAAAAGCCACGGGGCTTGCCCCGTGGTAGGTTACACACATTTTTTCGACTTCCCCCCGGAAGAACCGGGGGGATATAAGTCTTTAATTGAATTTTTAATTGAATTTTGGGCATCCTTCATATCGCCTCAAAAGGAATTAACACTTTGTTTCAAAAATTTCGTGAAAACAAAGGGAATTGTTTGAAAAAAGCATAATTAGTGAATGAAGGACGCCAGATTTTGCATTGACAAAAGAAATGTACTTGATCAGGAAATTAATCCCTTTACGCTGGCGGTGATCTCTTCGGCTGAAGCAGGTTTTGGAAGATAGTCATCTGCTTCCATGCTCATGCCGTCAGCATGGGAGTAACGGGTGGAACCGACATGGTCTGCAACGGCTGTAAGCATAACGATTGGAATATTTTTATACTTATCATCTTTTTTTAATTCAGCGCAGACCTCGTATCCGTCTTTTTCCGGCATCATGACATCAAGAACAATTGCATCGGGAGGATTTGCTTTTATTTTTTCCATTGCTTCAACTCCGTCATAGGCAATTTCTACGTCAAATCCTTCTTTGGCAAGATTTGATTGAACGATTGATGCAAAATCAGGTTCATCATCAACAACAAGTATTCTTTTTTTTTCGCTCATAATTTTTCTCCCTGATAAAATAAACGGTGAGTGATAAATGTAATTTTTTTGTATACCGTTTTGGGGCATCCTTCATTTCCCGTTTTACACTTTTTTTATGAATATCCTCTTATTTCGGGTTTATCAGCCAAAAAAGTGTAAACTACTTTTGAAGCAATATAAAAGATGCCCGTTTTTGATATGCGGTATAAGGTGTTTAACAAATGTGTATCTCTATTTATATAGGGCGATGATGGCCATGTCAACAAAAAACCAAGTAAAAGGGCAGTCATTTTTGACGCAGATTTCGCCTATTGTTTTTTCATGGGAAGCTTCACACGGAAGCAGGTTCCTTTATCTGCTTCGTTATGAGCTGAAATGCTGCCATGATGGCTCTCAACTATGCCATAGGCCATGCTGAGGCCAAGACCTGTTCCCTTTCCCTCCTCTTTGGTTGTGAAAAAAGGCTCGAATATATTAGGAAGAATGCCTTCCGGTATTCCAGGTCCTGAGTCTTTAATGGTGATCTCTACCATGCCTTCCTTATCATTTTTAGATGTTGTGATTTCAAGTACGCCGCTGCCCTCCATGGCATCTGCTGCATTTAGAATAATATTCATGAAAACATGATTCAACTGCTGGATATCTGCTGGGATATCGGGCAGGGAATAGTTATATTTTTCTATTATCTCAATGTTTTGGAACAGGGTCTGATTGCGTAGTAAAAAAAGGGTTCTCGTGATAATCTTATTGATGTTATGGGGCCTGACCTGCCTTTTTGTCTGCCTTGCAAATTCAAGAAGCTCCTTTACAATGGAACTGCATCGTTCTGCGTCTTTTCTAATTCTTAAAAGATCGTTTTTAGCATCCTGGCTTAGTTCATGTTCTTCAAGCATGAGCTGGGTAAAAAGGGTGATTCCACCCAGGGGATTGTTGAGCTGGTGTGCCACACCGGCAGCTAATTTACCAAGGGATGACATTTTTTCAGCCTGGAGAAGCTGAGTCTGGGTTTTTTCAAGTTCCGCCTGTATCTGCTGGGCTTCTGTCAGATCATGAAAAAAACCAATGCTCCCCACTTCTTTTTCTCCTTCGTAAATAATGGATGCATTAAGGCTTATCGGAACCGTTGTGCCGTCTTTTCTAATAGCTATCTGTTTGTGTGACTTGATTTTGCCCTTTCCTCCATAGTCCTTGCTTCTCATTTTTTCCATGATCTTCTCGGCATCTCCCGGCGGGTAGATATCCCTGATGTTAAGAGATTCAATGGCTTCTTTTTTTGAATAGCCTGCTATTTCAGAGGCAGCCTTGTTGAATATAAGCAGTTTTCCTGTCATATCTGCCGCAATAACCCCGTCAACAGCGCTGTTAATTAGATTTTTAAGAAATATTTTGGATATCATCCTTTTTTGATCAACCATTGAGAGAGACGAAAAATGAAAATTCAAAACAACAATCGCTTTTTCATTTTTTTCAGGAATGTCCATGGAATAGGCATAAAGGCATGCTGGAGGGGCGGTGTCTTCATCAAGGTTGATAGGTTTCAAGGTAGGTTCCCCTGTCCCTGCTACTTCTATAACAGGACAATTCCTGCAGGGCTTTTTCCTTTTGTAGAGTATTTCAAAGCATGGTTTTTCATCTTTCGGCATCGGGGGTAAATCCGGTGTCTGTTCCGGATTGCAGACAGGGGCAAGGATTTTGAAATCATGGGAGATCACAATTATTTGCTTTTTAAGGCTTTCAAGCGCTTTTATTAAATAAAAGTTTTCCGTAATGTTTTTGCAGATCATGTCCATCACCTTGGCCGGTTAAGATTCAGCTCAAAAATGCTTTTTTCAAGCAAAAGCGCATCAGTGGAATGGTATCTCTATTCGGGTAAAATATTTGGCTATTTAGGCATGTTTCATATTGCCTCAAAAGTAGTTGACGGTTTTTTCAGAGAATGTTTTGAAAAAGTGTCAACCAAGGAATGAAACATGCCGCTATTTATATGGTATTTTTTATGGAGTGTCAAGCATATCATTATTGAATGGTATATAATTAATCAGATTTATTTGATGAATTGTATTTATAGGATAAAAAATCAATATACTTGACATTTGCCTGTTTATCTGGAAATGTGTTTCTGTTTATAAAGTTAATGGTATGTGATAATAACACAGGTATTTTTATAAGAAATTCCATCCAAGTTTATTGTAATCATATGAGAGTTTAAATCTCTGTTGTGACAGATGGTTTTGCCATTGGCAGCTATTGAAAATTTGGGCATGATTTGAATTTTGGCCATTATTTGCAGGGTCAACCCTCCGTGTTTGCCCGGTGAAGGTTACCCACAGTGGCCGATATTAAAACCCTCCCTGAAATTTTTTTAATTGTTGTCATTGTGATAAGGATATGACTCTCATGTGCTTTTTGAATTAGTGATGGAATGATATTTTTTTCTGTATAACAGGAGGATCCATGATTGTTGCTGAGAGAAAGCCCTTTGATGAGATCAGAGATATGGTGGCTGGCTACAAAAAAGTTCTGACAGTTGGCTGCGGAACATGTGTCGCTGTATGTCTGGCAGGAGGGTCAAAAGAAGTAGAAACTCTGAATGCTGAGTTGAATTTGGCGTTTGGCAAAGAGAAAATAGAGTTCGGAGCCCAGACCCTGGAACGTCAGTGTGATATGGAGTTCTTGGATGAACTGGGAGATGTGGTTGAAGGATACGATGCTCTTTTATCCATGGCCTGCGGTGCTGGAATACAGTTCCTTGCAGAGCGGTTTCCCGATACGCCTGTTCTGCCTGCGGTTAATACCACTTTTATCGGCGTGAATTTAGATGTCGGGTGGTACGAGGAAAAATGCCGTGCCTGTGGATCATGCGTGCTTGGAATAACAGGCGGCATATGTCCTGTCACCATGTGTGCCAAAAGTCTTTTTAACGGGCCCTGCGGCGGAACCAACAATGGAAGCTGTGAAATTGATCCGGAACAGCCATGTGCATGGTATCAAATCTATGAGAGACTTGCACGCCAGGGAAGACTGGATCAGATTATTGAACTCTCACCACCCAATGACTGGAGTAACCAGAAGCCCAGAAAATTGATTCAGCCCGGATATGAAGAGCGGGTTAAGGCATTGGGATAAAACATGTTTGCGGGTATCTAAAATAAAAAAACAACTTTTTAGGGAGAGATCAATATGAAATCAGGAAGTAATTTGGAAAAAATTCTCACGGCCGGACACTTTGCCTTTACCGGGGAAGTGGGACCTCCGAGGGGAGCCAATGTCCCTGCCCTGCGGGAGAAAATAACCCATTTAAAGGGCAAGGTTGACATGGCCAACGTAACGGATAACCAGACAGCAATGGTCAGGATGTCAAGCTGGGCAGCCTCCATGATCTGCTTAGAAGAAGGTGTTGAGCCTAATTTTCAGATGGTATGCCGGGACAGAAACCGCTTGGCCATGCAGGCCGATATTCTTGGTGCCTATGCCCACGGCCTTAGAAATATGCTCTGTCTGTCCGGGGATCACCAGATGTTCGGAGATCACCCCCAGTCCAAGGGTGTTTTTGATCTGGACTCCATGCAGCTCATCGGCATGGTAAAGAAAATGAGGGATGAGGGAAAATTCCTGGGAGGCGCAGATATTGATGAGCCCCCAAAGATGTTCATAGGTGCTGCTGCCAATCCCTTTGCCGAGCCGTTTGAATGGCGCGTGCACCGCCTTGGTAAAAAGATAGCTGCCGGAGCCGATTATATTCAGACCCAGTGCATCTATAATATGCCCAAAATGCGTGAATGGATTAAAAGGGCAAATGACATGGGACTTACGGAAAAGGTTTATATCCTGGCCGGTGTAACTCCCATGAAGAGTATCGGTATGGCAAGGTACATGCAGAAAAAGGTTCCCGGCATGGATGTGCCTGAAGAGATTATCACCCGCCTGAAAGGGGTTGATAAGAAAAAGGTTGCTGATGAAGGTATCAAGATCGCCTGTGAGCAGATAGAGGAGTTTAAAGAGACCAAGGGCGTGGCAGGCGTCCATCTCATGGCCATCGAATGGGAGCACAAGGTTCCTGAAATAGCGGAAAGAGCAGGAGTGTTGCCAAGGCCTGAAGTTTAAACAAAGACAAGGAGTTTTCAAAATTGAATACGCAAACCGGAAAAGTGATGGTCCTCGGTGGAGGAATTGCCGGTCTCACCGCGGCCTGGGAGCTTTCCAGGCAGAATATCGGCGTTGAGCTGGTTGAAAAGAGCTGCTTTCTTGGTGGCCACAGCATAGGATTTACATGCAAGGCAACGGATAAGTGTCAGCAGTGCGGGGCCTGCAGCGTTGAAGATATGCTTAAAAAAGTTGTAAGCAGTCCCCTTGTCAATGTCCATTTGAGAACGGAAGTTAAAAAGCTTGATAACAAAGACGGCTTTAATATTTCCCTTAAAAAGAGTGATGTGAGCGCGGATGGAAAAGTTCTTAAGGGCTTTTCCAGACATAACACACCTCTTTATGTGGCAGGAGAGGGTGCAACGGATGTGCCGGAAGGTGCACAGAATATTGAAACCATGGGAAGCGAAGGTGATATTGCCGTGGATGCGGTTATTGTCGCCACAGGCTATACTCCCTTTGATACCAATCGTAAATCAGTCTATGGATACGGTAAATGGAATAACCTTATCACCGGCCTTGACCTTGAAAATATCATAAGGGGCAATGGCTCGCTTGTCAGACCTTCTGATGGAAAAAAACCGGAAAAAATCGCCTTTATCCAGTGCGTCGGTTCCAGGGATGAAAGACTCGGCAACCTCTGGTGTTCTGAAGTGTGCTGTCCCTATGCCATGCGCATGGCAGGTGTTGCCAAATATTTTGATCCTGAAGTAGATATCACAATGTTCTATATAGATATACAGAACAGCGGCAAGGAGTTTCCTGTATTTTATGAAAAAATCAAAGAAGGTGTCAAATTTGTGAGAACCATTCCTGTGGATATTTATCCCCTGGAAAATGACCGCCTTGAACTGCGTCACATGAAGGAGGATGAAGGGGAACCTTTATCTGAATCCTTTGACCTTGTGGTACTTTCCGTGGGTATTACGCCTGGAAAAGATACGGCATCAATCTCTGAAATTACGGGTATCCCCATGAATGAAGACGGGTTCCTTGATAACAGCGCTAATGGTTCCGGCGTGTTTGTTGCGGGGACCGCCGGAGGCCCTGGGAGTATTGCCGCCACAATTGCAGGCGCTGGAAAAACTGCCTTTGAGGCCATGACGTATCTGGGGGTGAGCAGATGACAGCGGAAAAAAATAAAATGGTACAAATTCAGACAAGTAAGGACGTGCTGATCGTCGGTGCCGGCGCTGCAGGCCTGGAAGCTGCCGCGGGAATTGCGGCCCAGGGCTACAAAGCCGTGGTAGTCGGCAAAAAAACAGTTTGCACATGTGCTGAAGGCTGCTGTCCCAAGGACAAGCCGGCATTTGCCAAGGTTGAAATAATGGAAGATGTGGTGCTGGAGGATCTTGCAGGTGTGGCAGGTGATTTCAGAGTTACCCTTGCCAAGGGGGCTGAAAAATCCCAGTTGACTTTTGGTGCCGTGGTAGTAGCTCCCCGGTATGAAACCAAGGCTTTGACCGGTGCCTATAAACTTTCCTTAAGTGACCGTGTGCTTACCCAGACCCAGATGGAAGCCATGCTGGCCGATGAAGAGGGAAAGACAAAGCTTATAAACGGCAGTGGATCTACTGTTGCATTTCTCTCCGGTCTTGCAAAAGAAGGGGACCCAGCAGCCACGGAAAGGGCTTTGCAGGCAGCTTTAAATGTTCAGGAACTTGACAACTGCAGCGCATATATCTATGCAGGCAATGTCAAGGTAGGGGCAAAGGGCCTTGAGAGGCTTTTTACCCAGGGCAGGCACAAGGGCGTAGTATGCTTCAAGCCCCTTGAGATGCCCCGGATTGAACCTGGACAGGATAAGGTTAAAATTGTCATCAAGGATCCGGTTGTCAGGACAGACATCGAGCTTGAAGCTGATTACCTTGTAATTGATGAGGCTCCTGAGGTCGGGCAGGAAAATATCGATCTTGCACAGACCATGAGGATTGACACCGATATAGATGGACTTATTCCCAGCAATAATGTTCACCGTTTTCCTGGAAAATCAAACCGTGAGGGCATCTATGTTGCCAACAACTGCCTGGATGCCGCCAATGTGGCCCTGCATGTAAAGGAACTCATAGGTGACGGCGTCCGTACAGTTGATGAAGATATTGCCGTGGTTGATGACAACCTCTGCGTTATCTGCCTGACATGTTACCGCTGTTGTCCCCACGGAGCTATTTACTGGAAGGATGGAGCTGCCGTTATATCTCCTGCTGCCTGCCAGGGATGTGGTATATGCGCCAGTGAATGCCCCATGGATGCCATTCAGCTTGGTGAATTCACAGATGATGATCTTAGAAGCGGTATTAAAGATGCGGTGGCATCCATTGATGCAAGCCCTTCCATCGTGGCTTTTTGCTGCAAGAATTCCGCTCTTGAGGCTGGTGAGGCAGCAAAACAGTTTGGAGAGGAACTGCCCCCTGGTTTCAGGATGGTCAAGGTTCCATGTGCCGGAAAGGTTGATGTTGAATTTGTAATGAAGGCTTTTGTGGAAGGGGCTGACGGCGTTATGGTGGCTGCCTGCCATGAAGGTAACTGCAAGGCTGAGCGGGGTAACACCTATGCAAAGTGGCGTGTGAATGAGATTCAGCAAAGGCTTGAGAATATGGGACTTGATAAGAATCGCCTCATGTTCACAACGGTTGCCTCCAATATGGCAAAAGAGTTTGCAGTTAAGGTAAACGAATTTTCAAAACAGCTTTAGACTTTGCTGATATTACAAGCCAGCAGGTTTTTAGACGGGCTTCCATTATTAAACAAGCCCTGACATGCTGATAATTACCGGATTTTAGTGTTTGATCTAATATTGATTTCAGGGTGTTACCACATAATACCCATGAATAGAAATTATGAATCATAGAGACAAGGCATGCCTTGTCTCTAAATCATATTCCATATCTGCCCTTACACCGATCAGGGCGGATATGGAATCCGTCCCTATGGATTTCTAATAAATGAAATCAACCGTATCCTGATTTTGTCCTCCTGTAAAACTTCACATTTTACCCATCTCCAATTTCGGCTGCCGCCATAAACCCTAAATCCACCGTCTAAATTGTGATATATATGTTAATTCAAGGTAACTGTTCCCCCCTTGAAAATGTCACTCTTTGCGGATAAGTATCTGATTTTATTCACACCGAAAAATTGAAGGGGGAGGGGGAGTGAATGCTTACAATCCTAATCCTCCCAGGGAAAAACAAAAATAATTCAAAAATTGTATTAATTTTTGAATAAAGGATATAAAATACAGGGTATAATCAAATCAGGAGTACTCATAAAATGAAAACCAAAGATTATATAAAAATAGAAAACAGGCTGGGAGCCCATAACTACAAGCCCCTTGATGTTGTTTTAAACAGGGGAGAAGGCATATGGGTATGGGATGTGGAGGGAAATCGTTACATGGACTGCCTTTCAGCCTACTCTGCCGTGAACCAGGGGCATTGCCACCCCAGGATCAAACAGGCCATACTGGACCAGGCAGAGCGCCTTACCCTTACCTCCAGGGCCTTTCGCAATGATCAACTGCCCCTTTTCTATGAAGAGCTTTGTAAACTCACTGATTCCCACAAGGTGCTGCCCATGAACTCCGGTGCGGAAGCCGTTGAAACCGCCATTAAATCGGTACGAAAATGGGGATATGAGTCTAAGGGTATTGATAAAGACAGGGCTGAGATCATCGTATGTGACAATAATTTCCACGGCAGAACCCTTGCCATCATAAGTTTCAGCACCGATGACAATGCAAGAAAAAATTTCGGCCCCTTTGCTCCTGGATTCATATCCATACCCTTTGGCGACGCGGATGCCCTGGAAAAAGCCATCAGCCCCAACACCGTAGCCTTCATGGTGGAGCCGATACAGGGGGAAGCAGGCGTGATCATTCCCCCGGACGGATACCTAAAGGATATCCGGGAAATCTGCACCAGAAACAATGTGGTGCTTATCCTTGATGAAATCCAGACGGGACTGGGCAGAACAGGGAAAATTCTGGCCGAGGAGCATGAGGGTATTCAGGCTGATTTGACCCTCGTCGGCAAGGCCCTGTCCGGAGGTTTTTATCCTGTATCAGCCGTTCTTTCCAATGAGGCTGTGTTAGGACTTCTTCAGCCGGGGCAGCACGGCAGTACCTTTGGCGGCAATCCCCTGGCCTGTGCTGTGGCACGGGAGGCCCTTAGGGTTTTAACCGAGGAGGGCATGATTGAAAATTCAGCAAAAATGGGGAAATATTTTCTTGACGGGCTTAAAAAAATTCATCATCCTGCAATTAAGTCTGTCAGGGGAAGAGGGCTCATGATTGCCCTTGACATGGAACCTGGGACACCCGGCGCAGCAAGAGCAGTATGTGAAAAGCTCATGACCATGGGAATGCTGTGCAAGGAAACCCATACCCATACCATAAGGTTTGCACCTCCGCTGATCATCACAAAACCTGATGTGGACTGGGCTCTTAACAGGATTAAAGATGCCTTTTTGAAATAATATGCTCCTTTAGTCACAAGCTCTTCTAATCTATCACCAAATATGGTGTCCCATGAAAAATGAGAAAATGAGAAGCCGGGACTAACGAGTAATATAATGGAAAGATTGGCATCATTCATATCACCTCAAAAGTAGTTTACACTTTTTGGGATGAAATCCCTAAAAAATAAGGATTTTGGGCATCCTTTATTTTCCGGTTTACACTTTTCCAGTCAATTTCCCCGTTTTGGGGTGTTTACTTCAAAAAAAGTGTAAACTACTTTGCAGCTATTCTGAAAGATGCCGGATTTTGATATGAAAAGTGTAAACCGGCAAATGAAGGATGCTGAAAGATTAAAACCTTTTTTGAATCATTATGGACAATGACCGGTCCAACTCCCATGCCATGCAGGTCAAAAACAGGAACCTAAAAAATGGTTGCCCTGAAGGGATAGGGGGGTCTTGGAGATTTTATGAAACTTTACGCAATTTCTCAAATACTTGAAGCTGAATTCCTCTATGGAGATCATCATGGTGACAGGGATATTCACAAGGCAGGCGCAAGCGATCTGATGAGTGATATTCTGTCCGCCAATTCCGACGGATCAATTCTGATCACGGGCCTCACAACGGAACAAGTCATCAGAACAGCATCCATTGCCCAGGTAGCGGCGGTTGTCCTGATTAGAGGGAAAATACCTCCCGTGGAGATCGTCAACCTGGCTCAAGAGGAAGACCTTCCCTTTTTGACGACAAAGCTCTCCATGTTTGTAGCCAGCGGCAGGCTTTATCAAAATAAGATCAAGGGGCTTGATTTAAAAATTTAGACAACAGGTTTAAATATTATGGATATGCTGACCAAAACGTACCAGATTTTTCACAGGGATTTCGTTCATGCCGGAAAAGCGTCCATAGCAGTTAAGAATCTTTTGAAATCCCTTCAAATTTCCCCTCAAATCATCCGGCGTGTTTCCGTATGCGGATATGAGGGGGAAATGAACGTCGTTATGCACAGCAGTGACGGCGGCACCATGGAACTTGAACTCTCAGAGCAGAAAATCATCATCAAAATATCAGATCAGGGGCCCGGCATAGACGATATTGACCAGGCAATGCAAAAGGGCTTTTCAACAGCCACCGATGAATTCCGTGCCATGGGTTTTGGTGCCGGCATGGGTCTGCCCAACATGAAAAAAAATGCAGACAAGTTCAATCTAATCTCTTCTCCAGGTTTGGGCACAACCATAAAAATGGAATTTGACAGCAGGGGTTAATCATGAAAATCAAGGAAACCCTTCCATGCTATGTTTATTTTAACAGTGAAAACTGTTCCGGTGGGGGCGAGTGTATTAAATGTTGCCCAACAAAGGCTATTCGGATCAAACACGGGAAATCCATTCATCTTGTGGATAACTGTATTGGATGTGGTGAATGTATCAGTGTCTGTCCCCTGGGCTGCATCACCCCGGCTACTTCTCCCACAGACAGTTATGAAAGAGAAGATATACCGGTTGTTTTTGTGGCTCCGGTACTTTACTCTCAGTTTCCAGGTGTTCATCCCCGACGTGTTTTAAAGGCTTTGAGGGAAATGGGGTTCAGGCACGCCGTTGATATGTCATGGTTTTTTGAGCGTTATCTTAAAAGCACAAAAGACTATATTCTTGATAAAAGAAAAGGGGGTGATTTGAATTTTCCTGTTCTATCGGCAATGTGCCCTGTGGTTCTGCGCCTGATTGCCTTTAGATTTCCAGATCTAATTGATAATCTCCATCCGGTGATGCGGCCTGTTTCCATTTTAGTCAAAGAAGCCCTCTCTCTTATCGCAAAACACCATAACACAGCTCTGGAGAATATTTCCGTATTTTATCTTAATCCCTGCCCCACCAAAATGGACACTGAAAAATCAGCTTATTTTTGCGATGCCCCCTATACGAGCAGGGCCATCGGCATCAATCACATTTACCCGAAATTGAAAAAATATATAGATTCCCCGGCAGGTAGAGATAATGAAAATTTCCATGATAAGATTTTTGAATTTGAATCTGCACCTTCGGTGAATGGAATCCTTTTAGGGCTTTCCGGAGGAGAAAGTACCGGTATCGGCCTGGAAAAAACCATGTCGATTTCAGGTATAAACGAAACCATGGCCTATCTTGAAAAAATTGAAATGGGGCTTTTTACCGATGTTGATTTCATCGAATTCCGTTCCTGCCGGGAGGGTTGTGTGGGCGGCTCCCTTTGCAGCATTGACAAATATGAGGCAAAAAACGCCGTGCATAATATGAGCCGGGAGCTGCTTCACAGGAAAAGAGGGGTTAAGGAACATCTAAAAAAAGTCAGGGAAGATACACTTTTTTCCATTCCCTTGGTTTCAAAGAGGGAAATGTCACAAAAGATGGAAAGAATATTCGGCCAGACCAAGCATCCTCTGTCCATTGGCGAGATTACCAGAATCGATAAAATTCTGAGCAGGCTTCCAGGCTATAATTGTACGGCCTGCGGAGCCCCGGACTGTGAGACCTTTGCCGAAGATGTCGTCAGGGGCAGGGCTGATATAACGGAATGCAGACTTTTAAATCCCGGCATCCTTTATTGACTGCCTGATACTTTCTTAAAGAATCAGACCGCGGCATGAATTTTATTTAGATTACAACGCCTTATGAGATCAATCGAACCGAGGGCATTAAGTGTCATAATTAGAACTGCTGAAGACTCAACCATTTTAAGAGGTATGCGTTTATGAGTGATAAAAATATAAATCATCCCGCTGTCATGATCATTGACGATGATGAGGTTAACAGAAAAGTGCTGCACAAAATTTTTGAAAAACAAGGGATAAAAGCCTTTTTGGCCGAGAGCGGCAAAAAGGGAGTGGCCATGGTAGAAAATAATAAGCCGGATATCATTTTGCTTGATATATTCATGCCCGGTGAAAACGGATTTGAAATACTGGCATCTTTAAAGAATGACCCGGAACTTAAAGATATTCCAGTCTGTATCTTCTCTATTCTTGAAGATGAAGAGAAAATAAAAAAAGCATATAAGATGGGTGCCTGCGCTTATATTACAAAGCCCTTTGACATGAAAGAGACTGTTATTCAGGTGCAAAAGATTTTAAAAGAATGCCTGCCGATATAACTGCCATGGGCAGCCCAGGATTTTGATCTGGTATGATAGACAAAGGAAATGTGAATATGCCATCGGAAACAGCATACTCAGTGGAAAAAAAAGGGACTATTTCATCCAGCCCTTCCTATATTGTAGGTATGGGTGCCTCTGCCGGAGGCCTGAAAGCATTACAGTATTTTTTTAACAACACTCCCTATGAAACCGGTATTGCCTTTGTTGTCATACAGCATCTCTCTCCGGACTACAAAAGCATGATGGTTGAACTGCTTGCCAAAAATACCGAGATGGTAGTATGCCGGGCAGAAGATAGAATGATCATGGAAGCCAACCATATTTATCTGATTACTCCAAGAAAAAACATGACAACAATGCACGGGAGGCTTTTCTTGTCTGAACAGCAAGAGCGTCAGGGGCTTAATCTGCCCATTGATATTTTTTTCAGATCCCTTGCTGAAGATCAGGGAGAACGGGCCATAGGTATTATTTTGTCAGGTACAGGCAGCGATGGAACCAGGGGGCTGCGTGCCATAAAAGCCGAGGGCGGAACAGTATTTGTTCAGGATGAGGAATCCGCAGAGTTTGACGGCATGCCCCGGTGTGCCATTGCGACAGGTCTTGCAGATTTCATTCTTCCCCCGGAAAAAATGCCGGCTCAACTCCTTAAATTCATCAATCATCCCCGCATCTCCCTTCCTGAAGAACCTCTGGAGGTAATCAAAAAAGAGGAGAACAGTTTTGCAAAACTTTTTTCCATTCTTAAAACAGAGACCCGTGTGGATTTTACCTATTACAAGCCTGCCACCATCATCCGCAGGATCGAAAGGCGCATGGGACTGGTACAGGTTCCAGGCATTGAAGAATATCTTGGGTATATCCAGCAGGTACCCCGGGAAATTAATTGTCTTTTTAAGGATCTTCTCATAGGGGTGACAAAATTCTTCAGGGACAGAGATGCCTTTAAATCCCTTTATAAAAATGTGATTCCCCATATTATTGCCACAGCAGAAAAAATAAATCCTCCCCAACTGAGGATCTGGGTTATCGGAAGTTCCACCGGGGAAGAAGCCTATTCCATCGCCATGCTGATACAGGATCATCTTGACACAGAGATATATGGCAAAGAAAAAGATAATTTGGAAGTCAAGATATTTGCAACGGACATCGATCAGCAGGCCATTGAATTTGCTGGGGCAGGCACCTATCCTGAAAGCATTGCCGCCGATATAGATGTAGAACATTTAAGTAAATATTTCGATAAGGTGCCGGGAAGTTACCGGGTCAAGAAATCAATTCGACAAATGGTAATTTTTGCTGTTCATAATATTATCAATGATCCCCCATTTACCAAAATAGATCTTATAGTATGCCGGAATCTTCTGATATATTTTCAACCGGTTCTTCAGAAGAAAATTTTTAATACAATAAATTATATCCTGCAGCGGAACGGCTTTCTTTTTTTAGGTAATAGCGAGACCCTCATTGCCGTGGAAGATGCCTTTAGCGAAATAGACAGCAAAAACAGGATTTACAAACACACTCATCCAGGAAATATTTCCGTTTCCCTGCCTTTTTTAAAAAAGCCTGAAATTGGATATTCATATTCCGCTGCCAATGCTGCTTATGAAAACAGACCAGATTCCTTGAACACCGGCAAATATGTAGGCCAGGAAAAATATTATCAGAATCTGCTTAACAAGGTGGTTGATGTTGTCCTTGTGATCAATGAGACACGGGAACTTGTACAGTCCTTTGGCAACACAGAAAAATTTTTGAAAATTCCCAAAGGAAATTCATCCCTTGATATACTGACCCTGCTGCCCAACGAGCTTTCCCTTGCCATATCATCGGCAATTCAGCGAGTGCGTAAAGATAATAAGGCTGTAAATTGCAGTCATATAAAAGTCATATCAGGGAAGGAAACATTAAATATAAATCTTACCGTGGACCTGCTGACAGATACAAAGAAAAAAAAAGATCATCTTTTTGTTATTAATATTAATCAAACCAATAAAATTCAGGGGGAAAATAAATCCTTGAAAATGGATGCCAGGGATTATATCGCGGAAGAGAGAATTGAGGATCTGGAGCGGGAAGTGCAGTTTACGAGGGAAAACCTGCAGACCACCATTGAGGAACTCCAGGCAACCAATGAAGAATTGCTGGCCGCGAATGAAGAGCTGCAGTCAACCAACGAGGAACTCCAGTCTGTGAACGAAGAACTCAACACTGTAAATGCCGAATATCAGAACAAGGTACTGGAGCTGACAGAATTAAATACAGATATGGATAACCTGCTGACAAGTTCCGACATTCCTACAATTTTTCTTGATAAAAATCTCTGCATACGCAAGTTCACCGCTGCGATGACAAAGGAGGTAAACCTTCTTGAACAGGATATAGGAAGACCCATCACCGACCTTAATCTTCCCATGTTCACCTCCCTGGCCCAGGACATGAAACAGCTCCTGCAAAAGGGAGTGCCCCTGGTAAAGACTATTCAACATAATGATGACTGGTTCCTGCAAAGAATGCTTCCATTTATAAGCGACAAGAATCAGGTTGAAGGCGTTGTGTTGACCATGGTCAATATAACGGATCAGAAAAATGCTGAACTTGCCTGGGAGATGCAGCACAATCTTCTTCTTTCCATTCTTGAGGGAAGTCCTGCTGCCACCATAATGACTAAAAGGGATGGTAAAATCATCTTTGCCAATCACCATGTTGAAAATATCCTTGGTATTAAACAATCCAGGCTTCTTCGCATGAAAATCAATTCAAAAATATTAAAAATAACCGATCTTGACGATAAACCCATTCCTCCAAGGAAAACTCCTCTTGCTATTTTACTGGCAACCGAGAAATCAATCAAAAATTATATCATGTGCATCCGCCGCCCCGACAATAGCAGGGTTATTCTTAATGTAAATGCCAACCCCACCTTTAATGCCAAAAAACAGGTGGATGGCGCGGTATTCAAGATTGACTCTGTTGCCTACGAACATGAATCTCCCAAAACAGGGGGGTAATCATGGGTTCAGGCAGTCTTAATTCAGTGGGTAGAAAATTTACAAAAAAGAATATTAGTTACCGGAATCAACTCGTTTTTATAATTATTTCCTTAATTTTGCTGTACATGCTTCAGCTCCACAGTTTTCTTCTCTTTCATACCTTTGTGGAGCTTATAGGGGTTGGAGTTGCACTGGGTATCTTTTTTATTACCTGGAACTCCAAGGATAATATTGAAAGTCATTTTTTTCTGTTTGCGGGTATTTGCCATTTTTTCATTGCCATTATTGCTGTGCTGCACACCCTTGCCTACAAGGGCATGAATATTTTTGAAGGGTTTGACGCCAATCTTCCCACCCAGCTATGGATTCTTGGTGGATATTTGCAAGCCGTTACTTTTCTGGCAGCCCAGTTTTTTTTCAATAAAAAAATTAATCCCAATATCTTATTTTACGGCGGATTATTAGTAACCGCAACCATGAGTGTCCTTATATTCAAGGGTTGGTTTCCCGACTGTTTTATTGAGGGAAAGGGTCTGACAAACTTCAAAAAAATCAGTGAGATGTTGATCTGTTTAATATTTTTTGCTGCCATTATTCCCATCCGCCGCACCGCGATCTTAAAAAGTTCTCTGAAAACCAGCCTGACGACTGCGCTGGTCATCAATGGATTTAGCAGGTTTGCATTTATTCTTTATGTGGGAGTTTATGATCTGTCCAACGTGATCGGCCATATACTGTATCTTGTCTATACCTATTTCATTTATCGTGTTATCATAGAAGAAAGCCTGACAAAGCCCCAGAATATTTTTTTTTCCAGGCTTAATGAACAGAAAGAAGCTCTGGAGGAGTTAAGTAAGACCCTTGAAATAAAAGTTGCCCAGCGGACCAGGGAGCTTGAAAAAATCAATGCCAGCCTCACCATGACCAACAGGGAACTTGAAGATTTCGCCCAGATCGTTTCCCATGATCTGCGCGAGCCCCTCAGGGGAATCAACAATTTGGCAGCGATTCTATTTGATGAAAATGGCCGTAATCTTGATGGAGAAGGACAGTATATGCTTGAAACAATTCTGAGGCTTGCCAGACGTCAGGAAAACATGATTTCAGCACTCCTTAAATATTCAAAGCTTAGGCAATATGAATCTTCTCCATCAAGAGTTGACCTTAATATCCTGGTGGCGGAGATATGCGATAATCTTCAACTGCAAAAAAGGCAGCCCCAGGTGGATATCCGTATCCCAAGGCCCTTGCCAACCCTGCGGTTCAGCAGGACATTGCTGGAACAGATATTGAGCAATCTTATAAATAATGCGGCAAGGTTTAACGATAAACCAGAAAAATGGATTGAGATTGGCACCCTGCCGGGTGACCACCCGCCTGTTATCTATGTCAGGGACAACGGCATCGGCATTTCCGGGAAATTTTTTGATGAAATTTTCATAATTTTTACAAGGCTGCATGGAAAGGATGACTGGGGAGGAGGAACAGGTGTGGGACTTGCGATTGTTCACAATATAATTACCCGCAACAATGGAAAAATATGGCTTGAATCCACCGAAGGAGAGGGTTCTGTTTTTTTCTTTTCTCTGCCGGACATGGAAAACCATTGCCCGCCTGAACCCAATACAAGGAAGGAGTAAATCATGCCGCAATCATTACCTGCTTCCCAGCTTTCTACCCAGTTCACGGAACTGCGGCAAAAAGCAAATGAAATTCTGGACAAGCTGGGAAAGCTTCACATAGATGATGATGAAATTGACAGAAAATATCTGCTGGAAGAACTCAATATTTACCAGATTGAACTTGAGCTTCAGCATGAAGAACTCCAGACAACAAGAGATCAGTTGGAAGCATCTAAAAATTACCTGAAGGATCTTTTTGAATATGCCCCCATAGGCTATGTGGTAATTACGGTTGACGGCAGGATTCAGGACTTAAATAAAAGAGCTGCCGATTATTTTCAGGCAGGCAGAAAAATACTAAAGGGACAGCGCCTGCAGGCTTTTATCCCCCATGAAAGTATTGTTGAGTATAACCGATGTCTGACAAAACTTCTTGAAAATAATCAGCCCCAGCACACAGAAGTGCTGTTGCGGGTACATGGCAGGGAGATATTCTGGGCGCGAATAGATCAATTTATAATAAAAAACTCCGCTGATTCCGGAAATCTAATACTTTGCTCAATCCTTGATATCTCAAAGGAAAAACAGATAGAGCATGATCTCAAGATGTTAAACCGTAATCTTGAAGCCATTGTCAGTGAGAGAACCACAGAATTACAACGGGCCAACCTGCTGATGGCACAGGAGGTAAAGGAGAGGAAAAGGGCTGAAAAAAAAGCCCATGCCTATGCTGAAACCCAGAAAACACTGCTGCAGGAAGTCAACCACAGGGTCAAGAACAATATGCAGATTATGATGTCCTTGATGAAACTGCAGACCAGGCATACAAAGGATCCTAACGCTTTGTCAGCACTTATGGAAAGTCAGAATCGCATAAGAGCCCTTGCAATCATTCATGATATTCTTTATATGTCTGAGGATTTGAAGTCCATTCCCCTGCAGCACTATATCAATAAACTTTCCCGGCATATTGCCATTGCCTATGGCATAAACAGTAAAGGAATTGTGCTGAAACCTGAAATACATATTTCAACACTTCACATAGATAAAGCAGTACCAATGGGGCTTGTGATCTCTGAGCTGATTACAAATTCCATCCAGCATGCTTTTCCTGACAACAAAAAGGGAATTGTTCGCATTTCAGCCGATTATTCAAAAAATAATAAAAACACAATGGTTGAATTAAAGGTGCATGATGACGGTATTGGTATTTCCGATGAAATTTTATCTGTTAATGGTAAAAAACTCGGATTAAGCCTTGTGCATCGTCTTGTTGAGGAACAGCTTAACGGCAGTGTAACATTTAATAAGAAAAGGGGAACCGAGGTGATTATCATGTTTCCTGATAAAAAAGAAAGCTGAGATGATAATCGGAGATTTCCGGAGAACAGGGAGTGGTCTATGACGAAAATATTAATTGTCGAAGATGAAATTCTTATTGCCCAGGATATCGAGGATACGCTTCAGTCCCTTGGATATGAAGTCGCCGGGGTTGTTACTTCCGGAGAAAAGGCTGTGGAATTTGCTGCCCATTTAAAATTAGATGCGGTTTTAATGGATATCCATCTGTGTGATGAAATGGATGGCATACAGGCTGCTGATATCATCTATTCCAATTATCGAATTCCCGTAATATTTCTTAGTGCCTACTCAGATGATTCTCTGCTTGAAAGGGCCAGTCGTGTGGGTTCCTTTGGATATCTTTTAAAACCCTTTGATGACCGGGAACTAAAGGCCGTGATAGAAATGGCTTCTTATAAATCCTGGCTTGATGAAGAACGGCTACTGGTTCAAAAAAATGCTTTGATGTCTCAAAAATATGAAAGCCTGCATACCCTTGCAGGCGGTGTAGCACATAATTTTAATAATATACTTTTTGCTGTACAGGGAAATATTGAACTTGCTCTTGATATAAGCACTACTGAAAAAGAAAAGGATTATTTTATCAAGGAGGCCAAAAAAAATGTATCCCGTGCCGTCCGGTTAAGCCATAAAATGCTCACATATGTCGGGATAAACGCTGAAAAAAATAAATTGCTGAATTTAGGAGAGGTAATAGATGAGGTGGTGGACATTATAAGGCTGACACTTGATAAAAATATACGACTGGAACGCAAAAAATCAAAAGAACCTGTATTCATAAGAAGCACTGATTCATTGTTAGGTCAGGTAATAAGCAACCTGGTAATGAACAGTACCGAGGCTATTGGTGATAAAAAGGGTACCATTACATTGGAGACGGGCAGTATGTATTGCGATAGCCGGTATTTTTCCAGCGCACTTTACGACTTGCGCATAAAAGAGATGATGCCGGGAGAGTATGCATTTATAAGGGTGTGTGATACCGGCCGCGGCATTGACCATGATATTATCAACAGGATATTTGATCCGTTTTTTTCTACGAGATTTACGGGAAGGGGACTCGGGCTTCCAGCAGCCTTAGGTGCTGTCCAGACATGTCATGGAACTATTTTGATTGAAGAATCTTCATCCCATGGTACTGTCATGACTGTTTATTTTCCTGTGGCTGATGCTTTTGTAACCAAATAGATATTTATATGAATGTGTAGGGGCTGCCCTTGTGGCTGCCCTTGTGCAAAGGGCAATCACAAGGAATTGCCCCTACATTCATGGTTCGTTGTGAGTCTCAACTCATGGGTGTCTATATGAATGTGTAGGGGCGGAATCTATTTCTGCCCCGTTTCCATAATGGTTTAATTATCCAACACCTCCCGTACCTTGATTGCCAGATCTTTTTTTGAAAACGGCTTGTGAATAAAATGTACCTTATCATCTAACACTCCCCGGTCGGCAATTACGTTGGCGGTATAGCCGGACATGAAAAGGCATTTGATGTTTGGATTTAATCTTAAGAGCTTTTCTGCCAGGTTCCGGCCGTTCATCTCAGGCATGACAACGTCGGTTATAAGTAAATGGATTTTATCGGAGTTGGCCTGGCCGATGATGATGGCCTCACCCGGAGTGGAAGCTGCCATTACACTATAACCAAGACGCTCAAGCATCATGGACGTCATCTTTAGAATTGGTTTTTCATCCTCCACCAAAAGGATGGTTTCATCGCCGGTGGAAGGCTCCTTTCTATCTATTTTTTTCTTTTTCCGCCCGGAACTTTCCATATGCCGGGGTAAGTATATGTTAAATGTCGTCCCTTTATCAGGTTCACTGTAAACATTGATAAACCCATTATTTTGTTTCACAATGCCGTACACAGTCGCCAGGCCGAGGCCGGTTCCCCGGCCTAATTGTTTTGTGGTAAAAAAAGGCTCAAAAAGATTATTGATGGTTTCTTTATCCATGCCGCAGCCATTATCACTTACGATGAGCACCACAAAATCTCCGGGTTTAAAGTCCCTGTTATTACGGCAATACTCTTCATCAATTCTGACATTGTCTATCTCAATGGTTATTTTTCCGACATCCTTTATAGAATCCCTGGCATTAATGCATAAATTAGCCAATATTTGATCAACCTGGGATGGGTCTATTTTAACCGGCCAGATATCTGGTCCAGAGAACCAGGCGAATTCTATGTTTTCACCGATCAATCTCTCCAGCATTTTAGTCATACCGTCCAGGATTTTGTTAAGCAAAAGCACTTTGGGGGCAATAGTTTGCTTACGCGCGAAGGCCAGCAACTGGCGGGTGAGGTCCGTCGAACGCCTGGCAGCTTTATGAATTTCCTGTATTTCATCAATAAAAGGCCCTGTCCCTTCAATATCTTCCAGGATCATTTCCGCATTGCCGAGGATGATGCTCAGCATATTGTTAAAATCATGGGCAACTCCGCCGGCAAGCCGGCCTATTGCTTCCATTTTCTGTGCTTGGTGGAGCCGTGCTTCGCTTTGAAGGAGGGCATCTTCAGTATTTTTTCGATCCGTGATATCGAAACCTATCTTGAGAACCATTGCCGAGCCATCGCTGTCAATAAAGGGAAAATATTGAATTTCATAAATTTTTCCGTCGGGTGCCTGGGACCACTCAAATTTCAAGGGAGCTTTGGTAGCAAAAACCTTAAATACAGGGCAATCATCACAAGGCTCGTTTCTGGCCCATATGACATCAAAGCAGAATCTGCCTTTTGGATCACCAAAATGTTCAATAAAATAGCGGTTAACATAAGGCATTGAATAGTCCGGTGTCTGGAGGCAGATGAATCCTGGAAAGGTTTCCAGAAGCATGAGAAATCTTTTTTTCTCCAGTTCTAACAACTGTTCCATCTGTTTTATATTTGTTATGTCATGCATTGTGACGAAAACATGGCAGGGCTTTTTCTCTCCGGATACAAATTGCGGAATCGCGTTGATACTAAGCCATACATAATCTCCTTTTTCAGGATTAAATACGCCTATAATTGCATCACACACAGCCTTTCCTGTTTGTAACGCGACCATTGAAGGGTGCTCCACGCCCTTTAAATCAATACCGTTTTCATTGATAAGTTTCCATCCTGGATCCATTGATGTTCTGCCTAAAAATTGATCCCGGGTCAGCCCCAGCATTTTAAGAGCAGCTTGGTTTACCTCAAAAAGTTCACCATCAAATCGTTGATAAAAAACACCCTGCGCCATATTTTCAAACAATGTATGGTATTTTTTCCTGCCTTCTAACAGAGCTTTCTCATGTTCTCTTTGTTTTGTTATATCCTGGATAACTCCTGAAATTATTAATGGATTGCCCTTTGAGTCATTTTCCAGTTCCGCTATTGAGATAATTGTTTTTATCTCACCTGTATTTTGGTGGATAATATCAAACTCTAAATTATACTCTTTTCCTTTTTCTATCAAATCAACCAATGCCTGGTGAACCCTTTGTCTTTCCGGGATACATTTTTCCACTTCCTCTGTCGTTAATCTGTCTGTATCAGGATTAAAACCATATATTCTTTTGGCCTCATCAGACCCCCAGAATTCTTTTGTTTTAATATTATATTCCCAGTTTCCAACCTTTCCTATTCTTTGTGCTTTTTGATATCTTGTCTGATTTTTATGCAGGGCGTCATCAGCCTCTTTCAGGGCAGATATGTCTACCAAATAGAGTCTTTCCCTGGCTTTTAAGGCCTCTGCCGTCTCCTTGAGAATAATGGATTCTTTTTCTAATTTCTTGATCTGCTGCTTTAATTCTTCATAGGTGGGCTTTTCAGGCATTATATTTATCTCCCACTGGGTGTTTATTTTGATGTTATTATTACTTGTATCAAGTTATCAAGTATGCACGAAATATTGGATCAAAACAAGTTTAGAATTAATCCTTAGTAATAATAGATCAAAACCTTAATAAAAGTCTAAACTATTTTTTAGGTGATATGAAGGATGCCGATGTATTTTAGAGTTTCACAAAAATAAAATACATGGTAGGGGGGAATACGCACATTTATCTTGAGGTTTTTTTATTTTGCGAGTAAGTTTTTTTTAAGAGTTTTGTTATTTAAATAATGGATATGGGTTTCCTTGGAGTATTTTATGAAAAAAACAAATTCAATTCCTCTGCTGAAAGGTGGTGTCTGGATAAAGGAACAGCAGGGTTGTTTAACCATGGGATCTTTAAATGAAACTGAGAGTGAAGCAATTATCATTCCCGATGAGTTAAGCATCCAGATTGCTCAATTTGAAGATGCTATGATTGAGGCTCTTTATGGAGAGGATAAAAAAATTTTCAATCCGGAAACAGTAGATATTGAAAAGCTTCTGTCACAAATTAAAAATAAATTTAAACATAATAAACTGAGCATCTATTTTGACGGGTCAACAGAAAAACCATTTAAAGGAAGCTATGATGATCTTTTCGGCATAATGGAAAAATTCGTCATGAGTTCTCTGCCTGATGACGCATCGAGAGAAGCCCCTCTCATTTATATCAGAGCCTCTGTTCTTCAGGATCATTTATGTATTGTTTACAGAGACTCGGGATCTATTTCCAAACCTTCAAAGCTGAAGGATCAGATTGAATTCATCAAAGATAAGCTTAAAGGGGAAATCAGCTATACAGAAAAGTCAGACAATAAATCATACTATGATATCGTGATACCTTCTATGTAACGGTCATGGCGGCCTATTGTGCTTCTTCGACGCTATCGGTAAAGGCTTCTTGCAATACGGCCTGCATGACTTGTTCGGCATGGACCTGGTTGCTGGTGATCCGGGTTTCCAATTGATCGCAGAGGGTGAGCAGTTTTTCGACTTTGTTGGTGATGGTTTCAATATCCACCTGCCAGGCCTGTTGTTCATTTGCTTCCCGGTTGTTCCACCACTTTTTCAGATTGTCAAATTCGCCTGTTATGTCGCTTTGAGGGGGTTCAGCAATGCTTTAACTCTAAGATTTTCTGACCACAAAATTCCAAGATTTTTTGACCCCTCCATAATCATCTAAATTCCCCTAAACCCCCCTTTTAGTGTATATGGATCCAATGGGGCGTGGTTCATATTAAAGTGCTCCCTTTGATACGGGTTTGGTTTTAATTCCGACGACGGTCATATTAATGGTTTATTCAGGGGATTGATTGAAGATAATGAAAAAATTGTAACAATTTTTCAATATGGGAGCATTCAAGATAATTATTATGAAGACAAATTACGTATTCAATTCTATTACCCAAAAGTCAAAAAAAATAATGCTTGTATTAGCCGGATTTTTATTGCTTGCTATATCCGTAAACTTCGTGATTCTTGAGTTATTTAATCAAAAAAGTTCTTACAGAGCTGCTCACAGCCTGGTTGGGATTATAGTGCTTATGGGATTTGTTTACACCTTTTCTGACGATAAAACTTCCCGGTCAAAAATAATATTGTTGTTTCTGATTTCACTGATTCCCTGCTATTTTGGAACCGTATTCTCCGATCTGGACATTTCATTATTAGGTATTGGCGGGCACAGAAACCCCATATTTCATAGTGGTATTTTATTTTTCATATTTCTTGTTCTTACTAAGCAATCAGATTCATACTTTATAGCAGCTTTGGTATCAGCATTTGGAGTCGGTCTGGGTTCACATCTTATCTGGGATATGTTTGACCGAGCAGACGTTCGCTGGATTCCCGGAGGTACTTTGGACACCATTTGGCTTGGTGTTAACGGTTTTTTATGTATTTTATCAGCAAGAACAAATTTATCACAGCGAATGGTCAACACCCCTTAGGGGAATCATTGATAATTTTGGAGGATTCCGAGGTAAGTTCGTTGGTGAGAAGATATTTGATGGTATTTTGGGATGGATCAATGCTTTTTACAATGCGATGTTTACCAGGAATAGCATTGAGGCGTACATTACTAACTTTAGTATGATAGAGAACCTTTGCTTCCTTAACCTATCATCAACTAGGAAAGTCCGAAAAGATAAAAATGAGATAATTAATCAATATTTGATACTATACTGATCCAACTTTGGTTTTTCTAAAAAAAACAACAAATGCTCCAAACATGACTCCAAACATATTGTTTTTTCGACACAAAGCAAATTATGTTCCAGGAAAAACCTAAATTGGAATACTATATTTTAATATAATTCAATCATTAATCTTAACGGTCAAATAAAAATATATAAATTCATCATTGATATTAAAACTTTTGACTGTCCAATTTATATAAACTGTGGCGAGCTATGAAATTATATCTTGATAATTGCAGTATCCAAAGACCGCTTGACGATAGAAGTCAATTAAGAATTGCAGTGGAAAGTGAAATAATTCTAAATATTTTGTCTCTGATTGAAGCGAAAAAAATAGATTTACTCGCATCTGAAATTCTAATCTATGAAGCAAACAAAATTACCAATATTTTTCGTAAAGAGTTTACTCTAAAAGTTCTTGGCAAAAAAGCTGAATTCTCTGAACTGGATGATGCAATTGAAAATCGTTCAAAAACATTCATAAATTCAGGAATTAAACCAATTGATGCTCTTCATCTTGCAACGGCTGAAAAAATGGAAGCCGATTTTTTCTGTACCTGCGATGATAAATTTTTGCAAAAAGCGGTAAATATAAACGACCTCAAAATCAAAGCTGTATCAATCTTTGAATTGTTAAAGGAAATAGAAAAATGAATATTATGACAAAATCTCTGAATGATATCAATATTGAGGCAATTACTTTATTAAATGCTACACTAGGAATTGCAGATACAATTCGCTTTCTAAATCAATTTACCACCGGTTTCGGCAACTATACTGAAGAAAGAGAAAAAGTCTTTGATAAAATGAGTTTAGAAGATATTGTTGCAGAAATAAAACAAATGAGAAAAGGCTAACCCCCCCAGGGTAGATGAGAAAAGGCTAACCCCCCCAGGGTAGATGGGAAAAGGTTACCTCTCTACTGAGGGATAAAGGGATTTTGGGTGAGAATAATCAGCTCAGTTGATGAATCCCTTGGTGCCGCAGAGCAAGTTGTGCGTTCCTCCCTTCAACGCAGGAACTATGCTATTCTTTCTGGCAAGCCAATACCGCAAGGTTGATCTTGGGACATCGGCCATTTTTGCAAAGTCACGCTGGCTAATAGTTTGATCTCTCGTTTCAAAAGCAGAAACAAGTTCTCCCGCATCAACGCGTTCCCATTTGTCTTTTCCGTTTGCTAACTCATTAGATTCGTTATATATAGTTTTCAAGGCTCGATTTGATTTCTATGTTAAAATAAATAAGTTGGCGCTAATTTATTTTTTTAGTATCAAATCGAGCTTAAAATGTTCCATATTTTTTAAACAAAATTTTTTTTGCGGTAACCCTCCGTCTAAGTGGGCGAAGTTAGGACCAAGCCCAACCAGTGCCCCTTCATATAGAAATATACAATACAAAGCCTGTGATTTATCGATATTATCAAATTGACATTGTCAGGCATCTAAAATACAAATTCCACAAAATAAAGACCGGAAAACTTTAATATCTAAAACCAAAAACCAGGGTATTTTACTCCTGAGTCAAGTGGCGGTAAGCCGCCATGTTGGTTTTTAAAGACTTTCAATCTTCGTTGTGGCCGGGTAAAAATATGCTCCGGCCATGCCGGTTTATATGAAAGTCCCCGCCGTTTCCTGGTGCGCGGGACTTTCATGCTTCATTGCGGCAGAAGGTTCTGCCCATGGCAGTTATATAGGGAAAAAGGCAAATAATCATGAAAAATACAGATCAAATACTTCTGGATGCCCTTGCTCCATTCAAACTAATGGCTGAGGAAGCTCTTCTTAAAATTATTACTGCTGCTGAAGAAGGGCGTAACATAGCCGGGATTTACTGCGCCTTTGCGCCGGAAGAGCTTGTGCGAGCTGCAAATGCCATTCCGGTGAGTCTCTGCGGCAAGAGCGAAAAGCCCATACCGGCAGCGGAATCGGTTCTTCCTCCGTCCCTGTGTCCGCTTATCAAATCGAGTTATGGTTTTGCCTTGACCGATACATGCCCCTATTTTCAGGCTTCGGATTTCATTATCGGTGAGACAACATGCGATGGCAAGAAAAAGATGTTCGAACTGATGGCAAGGCTGAAACCCGTTCATGTGATGCAGCTTCCCTATGCAGCAGATAATCTTCCTGCCCAGACCTTCTGGAAAAACGAGGTAATAAGGCTCAAAGATTATATAGAGGATAAAACAGAAAACCAGATTACGGAACAGGGGATTTTTGAACAGATTTTCCTGTGCAATGAAAGGCGGCGGCTCCTGAAAGAGGTTGTTTATAAATGTACACAGACACCTTCTCCCATTTCCGGATCAGACATGCTTCTTATCACGGAAAGCAGAAATTTTGCCGTTGATCTTTCTGCTTACAATTTTTTATTGAAAGACTTTATCAAGGCCCTTGACGGGATAAGGCATGCAGGAGGTGTAATCAAAGGCAGTCCTCCCCGGGTTCTCATAACAGGCTGTCCCATGGGGAAAGGTACGGACAAGGTTTTGAGCCTTGTGGAGAACTCGGGTGGTTTTGTTGCCTGCCAGGAGCATTGCAGCGGATTAAAGAGCTTTGACAGACTCGTGGACACAAGTATACCTCCCATTGATGCCCTTACTCTCCACTATCTTAACACCCCGTGTTCGTGCATGACCCCGAATTCCGGAAGATTCAGCCTTCTTTCAAGGCTTATCACGGATTTTAAAATAGATGCTGTCGTGGATGTAACTCTTCAGAACTGCCACACCTATAATGTGGAGGCAAGGCTGGTGGAGGAACTTGTGGAGGATAAACACGAAATTCCCTTTCTTCACCTTGAAACAGGATATTCTCCCTCGGATACGGAACAGCTTCGGGTCAGGGTCGAGGCTTTCCTGGAGATGATTTAATGCCACCTTTTTTAGAGGCTTCCAATGTTAATAAGATTTATCTGGACAACAAAAACCAGGAGATTGCAGCGCTTTCAAATTTTACATTGTCGGTAAAGGAACAAGAATTTATTACCATAATCGGGCCAAGCGGGTGCGGCAAATCATCCTTTCTTTTTCTTGCAGCCGGGCTGGAACCTCTTACCACAGGTGTACTGAATTTTAACGGCAAGCCTGTCACAGGCCCTGATCCATTAACTTCCATGGTGTTTCAGGAGTACCTTCTTTTTCCATGGAAAACCGTGCAGGAAAATATTGAATTCGGTCCTGAATTACGACGCATCCCCAAACACCAAAGAAGAGATATAGCCGTCAAACTTATCAACATGGTTGGACTTGAAGGATTTGAAAACAGGTTTCCAAATGAATTGAGCGGAGGAATGCAGCAGCGGGTTTCCATTGCCAGGGCTTTGGCAAACAATCCTAAATTGATCCTCATGGATGAACCCTTTGGAGCTTTGGATGCTTTGACCAGGGAAACACTCCAGATCGAACTTCTTAAAATATGGCAGCAGGCAAAATGCACTGTTTTGTTTGTAACCCATAGTATTCCCGAAGCTGTTTATCTGGCCGACAGGGTCGTTGTGGTCAGTAAACGGCCGGGCACAGTCAAGGAAATCGTTGATATAGAGCTTGCCAGGCCCAGGGAGAGGGAGATGTTTATCTCCCCCATGTTCATCGAATATGAAAGATATTTGAAGAATCTGATTTTAGAAGAAATATAGGAGACGGTATATGGATAATTCAGCAAAGGGCTTTGTTCAGCCCATTAGTATCATAAATAAACCCGACCTGCTTTGTTATTTTAAACCCCTGTATCTTAAAACCAAAAAATTTCTGTCACCCATAATGTGTCTGCTAATATGGGAATTAATCGTAAGAATGGGCATCATCAATCCCTTTTTTTGTCCGGCTCCCACATCCATTATTAAAGAACTATACGGGCTTGTCTTTGCCAGTGAACTCTGGATAAATTTATATGACAGTATTTTCAGGGCTGTGTGCGGTTATTTTCTGGCCGCATTATCTGGAATCGGTGTCGGGCTTATCGTAGTCTGGTCAAAATTCATGGAGGATTTGATTGATCCTTTGATAGAGCTTGTTCGCCCTGTTTCTACTTTTGCCGTTATCCCGATTTTTTTCATCTGGTTCGGCATAGGAGACGTATCAAAGGTTTTGATTATTGCCAAGGCATGTTTTTTTCCCATTGTATTAAATACCATAGCTGGAATTAAAGGGGTTGATTCAAAATTGATTCAAGCTGCCCGCTCCCTCGGGGCAGAGGGATTTGCCCTGTGGACAAAGGTGCTTATTCCCTCTGCACTGCCAATGATTTCAACAGGCATGCGTGTGGCTACCTCCATGTCTGTTACGACCCTTGTAGGAGTTGAGATGCTTTCTGCTGATTCAGGAATCGGTTTCATGGTGATAGATGCCCAGAGGGTATTTGCCACGGAAAAAATGTTTGCCGGTATTCTCATATTATCTGCCCTTGGATTCTCCTTTGATCGACTTGCCAGGCTTATTCAGCATCGTGTTTTAGCATGGCACAAAGGCGTTTAAGGGACACTCACATAAACGAGGGCAAACACATGGGTTTATCCCCTGAGTTTTATATTTTTTGCGCCCGACTGGGCCTTGGCTTTATCTTTAAATTTTACGGAGGTTTAATGAAGAAATTAATTGTTTTGTCCTTTGCTGTACTTTTTCTGGTTACCGGCACAGGACTTCCCCTAAACGCGGATGATTCTCTGCCGCTTCTCAGGCTTTCCTATTTCAGGGATATTGATGAGCTGCCTTTTTATGTGGGGATTGAAAAAGGTTTTTTTGAACAGGAAGGGGTAAAGGTTGAGCTTGTAAGGATAGGGGGTTCCACCAATATTATGGCGGCTGCCATAAGGGGGGAGATTGAAGGAGGCAACATTCCTCTGCCCGCGCTTTTCCACGCATCCCTAAGAAACCTTCCATTAAAGCTTGTTTCATGGCTTGGAACATCCCATCCCGGAACAAAATGCGGCATTCATGTCAGCAAAGATTCTGATATCCGAACGGCAAAGGATCTAAAGGGCAAACGTATTGCCCTTAGCGGTTCTATTGTGTCAAAAACAATTCTGTCGGAAGCCCTTGATCTTGCAGGTCTTACCATGAAGGATGTCAAACCAATGCTCGGCATTGACATGCAGGAACCCATGAAGCATGAGGCTATCCTGAAAAGCAGCCAGGTTCATGCCATTATTACCTGAGATCCTGTTGCGACCATGCTGGAAGTGCATGGTGTGAGCAGGCTTTTATCATCGTTTCATGATATTATTCCTGATTTTGTATTCAGCGGCGTATTTTTCAGTGATGCGTTTTTAAATTCTCATCCGGAACAGGCAAGGGCCTTTTTAAGGGGACTTGTCAAAACATTTGTCTTTATCCATGAGCATGAGTCGGAGGCAAGGGAATTTATCCCCAAATACACGGGTGTTGAACGGGATGTTGCCATGGTGTGTGCCATTAGAAATTTCAGTGTGACCGGCAGGGAACCCGATGGCTTCATAGATCATCAAATGGATTTGATGATTAAATTCGGCTCGTTAAGTAAGGCCGTGTCATTGGCACCGGTTATTGACTACAGCTATCTGCCCCAATAGGAGAAAAACAATTTTATGTATCGTATAATCAGAATCATTTTTTTGTGTTTTCTGGCAGTCTCCCTGGCCGGATGCCTGGGCCTTGCCGGCAGTAAAGACCGACATTATATGGACAATAACTGCCATTTTTCGTTCAACCTTTTAGATGGATGGAATACAGTGGAAACTCTTCCCCTGAACTATAAAGACCTTCCTGGAACAGAGGACGGTGAAAAGGTTTTAGAAATTCTTTCCAACCTGGACGGATCAGGTATTATTTTGTTTGCGACTGAAAATATACCAATGCCCATGTATGAATTCCAGAAAAAAATTTATGATTTAATGGAACAGCGGGAAAAAGACTTTAAAAAGCATAAAAATATTAAAAAGTATCGATGTATAAATTCGTATAAAAACTATGGAGAAGTATTAGGTATCGACAGCTATTATGAATACTGGAAGTTTCAAGACACTGAAAAAAAACTCAAGGGAACAAGGCGAACCTATTTCATTTCCCGCGATGACAACTCCATATGTTCGATATCCAAGATTTTATACTCTAATTCTGAGGGCTATGACAAGAATCTTGTTGCGTTCTCAGATATTACCATTTTAGAAAACAATTAAAACAAAAAACGGCATCCTTCATATTTCTTCAAAAGTAGTTTACACTTTGCTGAATGATAATCCTCAAAGAAGGGGATTTTCCCATGGAAAGTGTAAAGCGGGAAATGAAAGATGCCAATTTTTTTTGAATTTTTCTGGAAGTTGAAGGGTAAATAGTTTATCATTCATGCTGTCATGAAAAAAAACAAAAATAATCATAAAAAAAAACATAAATATCAATCTATTCCCAGTCTGCCCCTGGCCCCTCTTGTAGCGGACATCAATGGAAACATATTTGAACTTGAAGGATATGGGGCGGCAGCCATGTCCGGTGAAACTCCCGTGCTTTTGACCCGGGGTGATTCCATAGAAATGCCCCATGGCAGCGAGTTGATGCTGCTGCCCGACAAGCTCCCCCTTGTATATGATTTTGACAGGGCACGCTTTGAGATTCTCCGGGAAAACCCATTTGAGCCTGGTGAGCCTGTCTTTCCGGTTGCTGTGTTCAATTCCCCCGGATATGTCAACAGGTTTTTTTGCGCCTATGAACCTGACAGCATGAATAATCTGCTTCCGCTTTTTTCCTATGGTGCCGTTGGCTGGGGAGAGGATGGGTTTAGATCCGCGGCCATATGTGTCGATACCGAGCCCCGCCAGGATTTAAGGCTCATGCCCCATGAGGGTATTGTTTCAGGTGTTGAAAAGATGCGGATAAAATATCCTGACAACCGTCTCATGAGGCACCTTGAAAAATGTGCTCTGGAATATGGCTGCCCTGCTGCCAAGAATTTTTTTTTAAAGCGCTATGAGGCGCCACTTCCCACGGCAAGGGTGTGCAATGCCGAGTGTCTTGGCTGCATCTCGCTTCAGCGGGAAAATAACCTTGTGGCCTGCCAGGACCGCATCGCCTTTACTCCGTCTCCCGAAGAAATCGCCGAGGTGGCCCTGGAGCACCTTCCCGGGGTAAAAAAAAGTGTGGCAAGTTTCGGCCAGGGGTGCGAGGGTGATCCCCTTACCGCATTCCATGTCATTGAGCCGGCAATCAGGATTATCAGACAGCAGACCGGGGCCGGCACCATTAACATGAACACCAATGCCGGGATGCCTGACGCGCTTGCAAAGCTGTTTGATGCGGGACTTGACGGCGTCAGGGTAAGCATGAACTCTGTCCGGGAGAAATGTTATACTGCCTATTTCAGGCCGAAATCCTATATATTTGAAGATGTCATTAAAAGTATTGAAATAGCCGGCAAAAAGAACAAATTCGTTTCCATTAACTATCTCAACTGTCCCGGAGTGACTGATTCCGAGTTTGAATTCAACGCCCTTGTGAAATTTCTTGAAAGATATCCTGTGAACATGATCCAGTGGAGAAACCTGAATTATGATCCCCTGATTTATTGTAGAATTATGGAGGATGCCGGAGGCAGAAGCCCCGGCATGGGCATGGCTGAAATCATCAGGCTTTTAAAGACGCGCTTCCCATACCTTATGCACGGGTATTTTAATCCTCCCAGGGAAAAACAAAAATAGGCATCCTTAGATTATTTGACACTTTTTTAAAAAATCAGAGGGCACCCACAGTGGGGTGCCCCTATGTTTCATCATTGGGTGTGCCCGCCAGGGCATGGCCGTTTTTATATGAAAGTCTCCGTAAACGGGGGATGTCTTTCATGGTTCGTTGTGGGCAGAACCGGTTCAAAATCCTGGTCTGCCCATGGCAGTTTATATGAAAGTCTCCGTAAACGACGGATGAATTTCATGCTTCGTTGTGGGCAGAAGCGGATCAAAATCCTGGTCTGCCCATGGCAGTTATATGAAAGTCTCCGTAAGAGGTCGTTTTTCAAAAGACTTTCAATTTTCGTTGTGGCCGGGTAAAAAATATGCTCCGGCCATGCCGGTTTATATGAAAATATGACAAGGTTTAAGGAGGCGCTGAGGTGGATGGAGAAAAGCTTTCAAAGATAATAGATATTAAAATAATGGCCGGAAAAAGGGGCCTTAATAAAGAGATTAAAGGCGGGTATATAGGAGATCTGCTTAGCGATGTTATGGCAAACGCGCCTGAAGGATGTGTCTGGCTGACCGTTCAAGCCCATCAAAATATTGCCGCGGTAGCCCTTCTGAAGGACATGGCATGTATAATTGTGACCGGGGGAAACATGCCGGATGAGGATACCCTTGTAAGGGCGGATGAAGAAAATATTCCTGTTTTTACTTCAAAGGACACCTCCTTTGAACTATCTTTAAAGCTGGCCAGGATTGATGGCTTCCTGTGATGTTTCCATAAATGCTTTAAGGGCATGCAGGGCGGATCTTCACATCCACACCTGCTTATCTCCCTGCGGTGACTGGGATATGACCCCCCAAAAGATTATTTCAAAAGCCAGGGAAAAAAAACTCAGCATCATAGCCATCTGCGACCACAACACCTCAAAAAACACTACTCCGGTGATTGAAGCAGGGAAAAAACAAGGTATCATGGTATTGCCCGGCATGGAAATATGCACCAGGGAAGAGGTGCATGTCCTTGGAATTTTCAGCACTTCAAAACAAGCATCTGAAATGGAAAAAATTGTATTTGAGCATCTTCACGGTGAAAATGATCCTGATATTTTTGGGTATCAAGTGATCTCCGATGAAAATGATTTTGTGCTTGGCCAGGAGAAAAAACGCCTCATAGGGGCAACAACAATACCCCTTAAAAAAAGCATTGAGCTTATCCATAATTTTGGGGGGCTTGCCATTGCAGCCCACATTGACAGGCCAAGTTTCAGTATTTTAAGCCAACTGGGGTTTATTCCTCCTGACCTTCGCCTTGACGGTGTGGAGTGGTCTGCAAAAATCAATCACAGTAGTAAACATTATTTTCTTGACAAGATTTCCATTCCTTGCATAATGTCATCAGATGCTCATTTCATTAATGATATTGGAAGGGAATTTACCGTGTTTTACTTAAGCGCCCTAAGCTTTAATGGCATTCATGAAGCATTGGTGGCAGGTCGTTTTGATTTAAGGAGATAGGGCCTTGAGAGAGCTTGCGCTGCATATCCTGGATATTGTGGAAAACAGCATAAATGCAGGTGCGGATCATATTCGTATTTTTCTTGATGAGAACCATGAAAATTCATATGTTTTTATGGAAATTCAGGACAACGGCAGAGGGGTTCCCCGGGAAAAGCTTGATAAACTGGCAAATCCCTTTGTTACTACCAGGACAACCCGCAGGGTGGGCATGGGGATATCCCTTTTAAAGGCCGCCTGTGAAAGATGCAATGGATATCTTAAGATTGATTCAGGTCCTGAAAAAGGGACTGTTGTCCGCGCTGTTTTTGAAAAAGATCATATAGACAGGGCTCCTTTGGGTGATATGACATCAACACTCATTACTCTTATTTCAGGATACCAGGGCATCGATTTTACATACCATCATATTATGCCTGGTAATGAGTTTATTCTCAATACAAAAGAGTTAAAGGATGACCTTGGAGACATTGAAATCTCTCACCCTGCTGTGATTGAAACCATCAGGGAACTTATCAGAAACAACATTAATGGGGGCAGGTAGATAAAATGGTAAAACTAAGCATAGAAGATCTCAAGAAAATTAAGGAAAAGGCTTCTTACGATGCATCGCTTCGGGGCGGTGAAACAACTGTAAAAATTGTGGTGCACATGGGCACCTGCGGAATTGCTGCCGGAGCAAGGCAGGTTATGGATACTCTTCTTGAAGAAAAGGCGGAAGCGGGCAGGCCGGATATAAAAATTGTGGCTGCCGGCTGCCTTGGCATGTGCAGCAGCGAGCCCAATATCACCGTTGAAAAAAAAGGTGATAAAGAGCCTATTGTTTATCAGAAAATGGATGTAAATAAAACAAGGCAGGTCTTTAGGAGGCATATTCTCAAGGGGGAAGTCCAGACGGATTTTGCCCTTGGCAAAGCATAATTATAAGTATACTGCCCACTGCTGTAAGCCATGTACAGTATTTCAATTTAGATTTTTCCTGGAACATAATTTGCCTTGTGTCGAAAAAACAATATGTTTGGAGTCATGTTTTGATCATTTGTTGCTTTTTTTAAAAAACCAAAGTTGGATCAGTATATTTTATGGGGGTTCAGAAAAAATATACTCCCCACCGGTAGAAATTGAACTTTTCAGGGGAATCTTTTTTCCAGAATCAGGACAAAAGGAGTCTTTTGAAAAGCTCAAATGTAACTACTCAGGCATCTGGTCAAGCTACAGTTTTTTGAAATTTATCCGATAATAAAGTGAAACAATAATTTGGAGAAATCACAATGCAACTGCACTTTCCATCAGAGCAAGAAATTCGAAAAGTTTACCGTGAGGGTGAAGATGCAGTCGTGCAACTAATCCAAAGTTTATCTGCCGACATTAAAACTTTGTGCGACGTCATGCGGCAACAACAGGAGCTGATTGAGAAATTGCAAGGTCAGATAGCAAAAAACAGCTCTAACAGCGGTAAGCCTCCATCCACTGACGGCCTCGGAAAGAAACGCACAACGAGTTTGCGCAAAAAGGGAGCCAGGCCATCCGGCGGACAAAAAGGGCACAAGGGCAAAACGCTCAAACAAGTTGAAGATCCAAATCATACGGTCGTTCATAAGGCCTGCCAGTGTACACATTGCCAAGCATCTCTTGATAATGTTCCTGTCATGGAATATGAGAAACGTCAAGTTTTTGATATTCCGGCTATCCACATTGAAGTAACTGAACACAAAGCGGAGATCAAATTTTGCCCTCGGTGTGGGAAAGCCAATAAAGGCGTTTTCCCTGATCAAGTAACTCAACCCGTTCAATATGGTGATAATGTTAAATCCCATGTCGTTTACTTCAATAACTATCATCATATCCCGGTAGCAAGGACTGGCGAAATTTTTGAAGACGTATTCGGCCACCGAATCTCGGAAGCTGTTATCATTAACTCATCCAACGAGGGTGCAACTGCTGTTGCCCCCTCTACTGAAGCCACTAAAGAACAGCTGAAGCAAGCGGATGTCGCCCATTTCGATGAAAGTGGATTACGAGTCAAAGGTAAACTTCATTGGCTTCATGTTGCAAGTAATGATACACTTACGTATTATGAAGTTCATAAAAAACGCGGGCAAGCTGCCATGGATGACATCGGCATTTTGCCTGAGTTTCAAGGCACTGCGATCCATGATCACTGGAAATCTTATTTTGCTTATGGTGATTGTGATCACGGGCTTTGCAATGCACACCATTTGAGAGAACTCAAATTTATCCATGAACAACATAAACAAGAGTGGGCCAAAGAGATGAGTGATTTGCTGGTAAAAGCCAACAAGGAAGTCAACTCAGCCAAAGCCGCCGGTAGTGAATGTCTTGAAGCATCGAGAATACACTTCTTTGAGTCAACGTATGATCAAATTGTCAAAAAGGGACTCGAAGCCAATCCCCCACCTGAAAAAAAACCCGGAAAAAAAGGCAAAGTCAAACAGACGCCTCCAAAAAATTTGCTTGACCGTTTAAAATCCCATAAAAACGATGTCCTTCGCTTCATGCACAATTTCAGTGTGCCTTTTGATAATAATCAAGGAGAGAGGGATGTTCGAATGATCAAAGTCAAGCAAAAGGTATCCGGGACTTTCCGTACCGATTATGGTGCAGACACCTTTTGCCGTATTCGTGGATATATATCTACCGTACGGAAAAATGGCTGTAATGTAATCAATGCAATTAAAAACGCCTTTGCAGGTTTTCCTTTTATCCCTGTAAAGGCTATCACCTAAGCTCAAGCCTGAGTAGTTACGCTCAAATTATGAGAGTGCACAGTATATATTAAAAAGGGAGGCTAAATAATTATGGGTATAAAGTTAATTGAAAAAACTGAGTCAGCATATTCCTATCCTTTACTAATCAAAAGTCTTTTTAAAAATTCTCTCATGCGTTCACCAGATCAGGAAATCGTCTATCGGGATAAGATGAGATATACCTATCGTGATTTTCATATCCGGGTGAATAAACTTGCCAATGCCTTGGAGACTCTCGGTGTCAACCAGGGTGATACCGTGGCTGTCATGGACTTTGACAGCCATAGGTATCTGGAATGCTATTTTGCAATTCCCATGATGGGCGCAATTCTCCACACCGTTCATATAAGGCTTTCGCCGGAGCAGATTTTATATACCATCAACCATGCTGAAGATGACATTATTCTTGTTAACTCAGAACTTCTGCCCCTTCTTGAGCCCATACACGATAAGATCGAAACCGTTAAGAAGATTATTCTCATCCAGGAGACAGATACGGAGCCTGCCACCTCCGTCAAGCTTGACGGAACCTACGAGGGCATCCTGAAAGATGCCGGAACAGAATATGACTTCCCTGATTTTGATGAAAACGCCAGGGCCACAACCTTTTACACATCAGGAACCACGGGAAATCCCAAAGGCGTTTACTTCAGCCACAGACAACTGGTGCTTCATACCTATGGCCTGATGACTGGACTCTGCGCCATAGACTCCCAGGCAGTAATGACTTCCGGCGATGTTTATATGCCTCTAACCCCCATGTTCCATGTCCATGCCTGGGGAATGCCTTATTTGTTCACCATGCTTGGAAATAAACAGGTATATCCGGGACGATATGAACCAGAGATGATCTTGAAGCTTGTTGTTGGAGAAAGAGTGACCTATTCCCACTGCGTGCCCACCATAATTCACATGCTGGTAAATTCACCGGTAATAGAAAAAATCGATCTTTCAAGATGGAAAGTCATTATAGGCGGTTCTGCCCTGTCCAAGGGACTCTGCACCCAGGCTATGAAACACAATATTAATATATATTCGGCCTATGGCATGTCCGAGACCTGTCCGCTTTTGACCGTTGCCCACATTAAGCCCCACATGAGGGATTGGGATGAAGACAAGCAGATAGATATTCGATGTAAGACCGGCATGCCTATTCCCATGGTGGATCTGGACATTTTTGATCCCCTTGGCAATCCGGTTCCCCACGACGGTGTCCAGACAGGAGAGGTCGTTGCCAGGGCTCCATGGCTGACCCAGGGCTATCTGCATAATTTGGAAAAAAGCGAAGAGCTTTGGGAGGGAGGATGGCTCCATACAGGAGACGTGGGCCACATTGATTCCGAAGGCTATCTCAAGATCACAGACAGGCTGAAGGATGTCATTAAAACCGGCGGGGAATGGGTTTCTTCACTCACCCTTGAAGATATCATCAGCCAGCATCCTGCTGTCAGTGAATCCGCCGCCATTGGTGTGCCCGACGAAAAATGGGGGGAGCGCCCCATTGTCCTCGTTGTTTTAAAAGAAGAATTTAAGGGGCAGGACCTTGAAGAAGAACTTAAAAAGGTATTCATGGATGAATATGACAAGGGGATAATTCCCAAGTATGGTGTTCCAGATAAAATTCATTTTGTGGATGAAGTCGCAAAAACAGGTGTCGGCAAGCTTGATAAAAAAGTTTTAAGGGCTCAGTATAGTTAGTGTAGAAATGGATTTTGTATCTATCAATGGGGCAGAAATTGATTCTGCCCCTACACATTGAAATAAAGATTTATGATTATTTAGTGAACTACCCCTACCCTAAAGGGATAATAGGGGGGAGGTACGCCACTTTTATAAACAATGGAATAAGAAGAAAATTGTTAGAAACAGAGATATTATCTAATCCTGTATGTAAAATAGCCCTTAATAAAAAAGGCGCTGATTTATACACAAAAATAAGCTATCCCCTGAAATACGGCATTTACTCTGAGCTGGAAACCAGAGATTTTATCCTGCAGTTTAACCTGAATCATGAACTTATCCGGGCCAGGGGAAAGGATCGCAACTGGATTCATCCCTCTGAATGGCTCAAAAGAACAATGGGGGATGACTGGATTTATTATTCCACAGGCGGTTATGCAGGGGTATTTGAGGCCATTGGAGAGTATTATCTGCCGAACCTGCAATACCCCACCAATTCACTCATTGGGGGAAAGCCCTTTGAAAATCCTTCCATTGCCCGTATCACATCATCCTGGTATGACATGATTTGCTCCGTCCAGTCAGGCCTGAACGGTGGTGTACCGGACCAGTTTTCATCTTTTTTTGCAAGGGTACTGGAAAATACAGCGGAAAAACTCCATGGAAAGGCCGGCGCGCTTTTTAAAACAACGGGTGGAAGGGTCACCGTGCTGCCTCCGGATGCAAGGCATGTTGATTACGATGTCATTCCCCTGACCATTTCCGAGGGCTGTCTTTATAAATGCAGATTCTGCAGAATCAAGACAGACAGGCCATTTGCCCTGAAATCCAGGGGGGAAATCAGAAAACAGCTTGAAGATTTAAAAGCTATTTACGGAAAGGATATTGTTAATTACAGCTCGATTTTTCTGGGGGAACATGACGCGCTTAACGCAGGTGATCTTGTTCTCTCTGCCGCAAAGGAAGCCTATGAGGTTTTAAACCTAAGGCATTCCTATATGAAAGACCGCGGCCTTTTTCTCTTTGGAAGTGTTGACTCTCTTTTTAATGCGGAGGAAAGGCTTTTTAAAGGGCTCAATAATCTGGCCTTTAAAACATATATCAATATAGGGCTGGAATCAGCAGATCAAGAAACCCTTGATAAACTTGGAAAACCAATTACGTCACAGCAGGTTAAAGCTGCTTTTGAAAAAATTCAAGAGATCAACGCTGCATACAATAAAATAGAGATAACAGCAAATTTCATAATGGATGACAAGCTTCCAAAGGGGCATTACCCGTCATTTTTAGAGCTTGTGCGGGAAAATATCCATCGAACAAAAAATAAAGGCACCATATACCTGTCTCCCCTTAGGATCAACAGCCCCTCAAGGGAGGTAATGTTCGAGTTTAACCGCCTCAAAACGCTTAGCCGTGTTCCAACTTATCTTTATATTATTCAGCGCCTGTAAAAAAATAAATTTGACTCTTTACCTTAGTTTCCCTTATTCTTGACTGAGCTTTTGAATTTATTGTTTTAATATGTTTTGAGATTTATATTTTTCAATTTTTTTATTGAATAATATCAATGCTTTGATAAAAATAAGTGAAAAAAGGTTATTTATTTGGGCATTCTTCATTTCCCGCTTTAAACTTTCTCTATGAATATCCTCTTGTTTTGAAAGTATCATCCCAAAAAGTGTAAACTATTTTTAAATCAATATGAAGTATGCCTTTATTTGGGTAAAATTTTTTTATTTATCCAGCAATGGGCAGATGAACATCCACCCTTGTTCCTTGACCTTTTTTTGAATGAATTTCTATGAATCCTTTATGATTTTTCACAATGGAATAGGCAATGGACAGGCCTAAGCCTGTTCCCCTTTGTTTACCGGGAAATTTGGTTGTAAAATAGGGGTCAAAAGCCTTTTCAAGTATCGTATCACTAATTCCGGAACCGGTATCTGATATGGAGATGACAACATATTTCCCGGAATGAGTATGTTCCTTATACTTCTTCAGCTCAATGTCGATGATACCCTTCCCGTCCATTGCTTCGGAAGCATTTAATATAATGTTTGTCAGCACTGTTTGTATCTGTTCAGAATCCACTTCAACATTAAAATTTTCACCTTTATTCAGCTCTTTAATCCTTATATGAGAAAAACATCCCTTTTGTTCTGTTATATCCTTGATGATTTTTGATACAGGCATGATTTTTTTTATTGGGGCTTCTCTGCGGGATATGCCGACAAGTTTTTCGGCAAGGGATTTAGCCTGCATAACCCCTTTTTCAGCAGCATCAAAATATTCATCAGCCTCGGAAGCAGATGCAACCATCTGGGCCAAATTAACATTGCCAAGGATGGCGGCAAGGGTGTTGTTTAAATCATGGGCAATGCCTCCAGCCAAAACCCCGATGGCCTTAAAACGGTTTGCGGTTTCAACCTCTTTTTGCATTTTATTGTATTGGGTCATATCAAGAAAAGTGAACATAAACCCCGTATGTTCATCCCGGTTGTAAACGGCGGAAGATTTAACTAATCCCGGAATTTTGTTTCCGTTTTTTGTGATAAGTGTCCGGGGGTTCAGCAGGGTCTTTTTGTTATCCTGGAGCATATTTGACAGGTTTTCCTTTGCGGTTTGTTTCTCATCGGGACTGATCATGTTCAGAATGTTAATGCCTGCTGCAATGTCTTCATCAGTATAACCTGATAACTCAAAGCCTTTTTTGTTTACATAGGTAAGGATAAGATCAGCATCAGTCTCACATATTACCAATGGAAGGAGTTCTGCCATATTTCTGAAACGGGCTTCACTTTTTTTGGTTCTGATCTCATATTCTTTTATCTGGGTGACATCCATGGCGGTTGCAAGCTTTACCACACGGCCGTCATACCATGAAACGGCCTGGTCCTTAATATTGAACCATCGATCCATGCTTGGGTTGTAGAGTTCCCAGGTATATGGTTCAAGGGGGCTTCCGTCACTGTCAATAAGTTTTGCGTTGGTGCAGAACTCACATGGTCCTGTATTTTTCTTTTGAAGTACTTCCCAGCATTTTTTTCCTGTTAATTTTTCGTTATCTGAAAATCCAAAGCTGGACTTGAATTTAGAATTTGTATATATGAGTTCGTAGGTATTCATGTCTGCCACATAAATAATTGCGTCCATGTTTTCAAAGATGTGTTCAAGTATTGAGTGGGAATGTTTAAGTCTTTCTTCCCACCTTAAATTTTCTGTCATCAGGCGCTGTTTTTCCTTTGCTTGACGGATAGTGGAATAGAGCATCTCAAAATCAACCAGTGGTTTTTGAAGATAGGCAAAGGCCCCTTCATGGGACATGACATCCGATACATTCTTAATTGTGGCGTAGCCTGTCAGGAAAATAACCTGTATGCAGCAGTTTATTTTGATGATATTCTGCAAAAGCTCAAGACCGCTCATTCCAGGCATTTTCATATCTGAAATAATGACATCAGCATCAAAGTCTGAAAAGATTCTAAGGGCCTGGTGGCCGGAGCTTGCTGTCCGGACATCATAACCCTCATTATTCAAAAGATATTTAAGGGATTCTAACATGTCATTATCATCGTCCACTATCAGAAGTTTATTATTCATGGGTTGTCCTCATGAGAGCGTTTGATTATTTTTTAATGTTATTTTTTCGGCATTTTTCATATTGCCTCAAGAGTAGTTTACACTTTTTTGAGGAAATTCCAGGAAAATGTTTTGAAAAAGTGTCAACCTTTGAATGAGGGATGCCTCTTTTTCCAGTATTATTGAGTTTGTCTATCAAAATATAGGGCATATATATATTTTTTTGGCTTTTATTGTAAAGGCAATTCTAATTTGTTAGATTCTAAAAATCTAATGCCAGGAGTTTACATCCCTTAGAGAGTCTGCAAAAAAATATAGGAGGCAAAGCTGATGATAGTTCGGTGCATTGTTTGTATTGCTCTTTTTTGCTCGATGTTGATTCCTCTTTTAACAGGTTGCGGCAGCAGTTTTTTCAAGGGCGCAGGGGGATATACGGTAAAAAAGGAGCAGATGTTTCCCCTTCCATGCGGCAGTTTCAGCGATTTTTGGGAGACCCATAATCTGACATTGTTCTATGAGGGGACAAGAGTTGATAATCACCTGAAAATATCCGGGTCCATTCAACTGACCGGTGGGCTGCAGCATTTTTCAGTTGTTCAGTTTTTTTACCTCAAATCCTGGTTCATGGACGGTAAAGGTATGGTATTGTGGGGAAAACCTCTCTTTATGGCCGGACACATGTCCAGCATAAAGATGTGGACCTTTCAGCAGGAATTTGAATTGCCCAGAGAAACGGCAGCTATAGCGTTCAGCTATTCTGGTGAAGCAATAGATGGCGCTGGAAGAGATGCAATTTCATTTTCTTTCTGGATGGGACCCTTTAAATAAAAAACCCTGTCTTTACAGGGAAAACTTGATTTTGTTTATCACTCATGATAACTCACCGGGACTATGAATAAAAAAAAATATGTTTCCGTGCACGGCGGGCACAGCGGCCAGTTCTGTCATCATGCCAGGGGCACACTTGAGGATATTGTATTAAAATATATTGAAGCGGGCTTCAAATGGGTGGGGATTACAGAACATGTGCCGCCGGTATCCAATGAGATGCGCTACCCTGATGAAGTGGATGCCGGACTTGATGCATCATTTTTATTTAAGCGATTTATTGATTATGTTGAGGAGTGCGCACGCCTTCAACTTAAATATCAGTCTGCCATAACCATTTTTAAATCCTTTGAAATTGAAACCTATAGCGGATATCTGCCCTTTATCAAGGAATTGATTAAAAGATTCCGGCCGGATTATATTGTAGGCTCCATTCACCATGTGGATGACAGGGGATTTGATTTTTCCCGGGACCAATACCATAGGACAGCGAACGCCGTGGGAGGGTATGATGCCCTTTACAAGAGATATTTTGATCAGCAGTATGAAATGCTCAAGAATCTTTCACCGGCAGTTGTCGGGCATTTTGATCTTATCAGAATACATGATGATAAATATAAAAACAGAATATTAAAACCAGATATATGGCGCAGGATCATCAGAAACCTTGAGTTGATCAAAGAAAAAGATCTTATCATGGATTTTAATCTGCGGGCTCTGTCCAAGGGAGCTTCAGAGCCTTATATTTCCTCTGAAATATTGAAACAGGTAAAGAGCTTGAACATTCCCGTTGTACCAGGTGATGATTCCCACGGCATTGATGATGTGGGATTAAACATGGAGCAAGGCATATCCATCTTAACAAAAGCCGGATTCAGCACAGATTGGAAAATACCTGAACTTTATCAATGGGATTAATCAGGGGATTACTTTTTTTGGGGGAAAATGGGCCTTGGTTTTGATTCAAATGTGCTATGTGTCCATTGCTGTGAGGTGAAACAAATAATGAAAGCTGTTGTTCAAAGGGTATCAAAGGCAGATGTTAAAGTTGAAAATAAAAATATTGGAAGTATCCATCAAGGGCTGATGGTACTCCTGGGAGTTGCCCAGGGAGACACAACAGCCGATGCCGACTATCTTGGGGATAAAATCATTAATCTCAGGATATTTGAAGACGACCAGGGCAAAATGAACCGCTCCCTTGTGGAAACAGGAGGAGAGCTGTTAATCGTTTCCCAGTTTACCCTGCTCGGTGACTGCAAAAAAGGCCGCCGCCCCTCCTTTGTCAATGCCGCCCCTCCTGAAACCGCGGAAAAATTATATGAATACCTTGTCTTTAAAATCAGAGAAAAGGGCATCCCCACTAAGACCGGTAAATTCCGTGCCATGATGGATGTATCCCTCATCAACAACGGCCCTGTAACAATCCTTCTGGATTCCAGGGCTTGACCTGTGGATGCTGAAATTCACCTTAGGATAACCACCGCTGATAATTTATGAAACATGAAAATCTTTCCATTGTACTTGTGGAGCCCCAGGGTCCCTTGAATGTGGGATCCGTATGCAGGGCAATGATGAACTTTGGGTTTTCCGACCTGAGACTTGTCAATCCATGCCGTCAATACCAGTCCCAGGAAGCCAGAAAAATGGCCCTGTCTGCACAGAATATGCTCAAAGAGGCCAAAGTTTACGATAACTTGATCTCGGCTCTGGCAGATTGTCACATTGCCTTTGGCACCACAAGGAGGTATGGGCGGTATAGAAAAAATTTTTTAACGCCGGAATCCTGCGGGAAAAAAATTGCCGGGCTTGAAAACCAATACAGGTGCGCCCTTGTTCTTGGCCGGGAGGATAACGGGCTTGATACGGAAGAACTGACAATGTGCCAGCATTTCGTGACCATTCCAACCCATGATGCTTTTTCATCCATGAACCTTTCCCATGCTTTGTGTATTTTTCTTTATGAAATTGAAAAAGCCATGAAAGATCAGGCCTCAACCCCGGTGTCTCTCCATCCTCCGGCAGCCATGGATGCGGTGGAGCAAATGTATTCCCACATGAAGGCAGCTCTGTCAGATATTGAATTTTTAGATCCCCAGAATCCTGAACACCTTTTAAGGACATTTAGAAGAATCTTCGGCAGGGCAGGGCTTATGGACAGGGATGTAAGAATAATAAGAGGGCTCATGAGCCGGATTCAATGGATTGAAAAACAGCGGGAAAAATAAAAGTTTTTGGCCTCCTTCATTTTCCGGCTTACACTTTTCATATCAAAATCCTTATTTTTCAGGGATTTCATCTCAAAAAGTGTAAATTACTTTTGAGGTGATATGAAAGATGCCAAGTTTTTAAGGGTTTTTTAAAATGTTAAAGAAATTGAAGCATATTATTGATACAAAAGCGTTTATTTTGTTTGTCTTTTATTTTGCCCGCCTTTACTGCCTTTCATTGCGCTTGACCATCGTTAGTGAAGAAAAATGGCAGGGGCTTTTAAAACAGGGGCATACTGTTCTTTTATGCGGCTGGCATCAACAGTTTTTTGCCGCTATCCGGCATTTTAAGAATTATGAAAAGTTTAATCCAGGACTTATGATAAGCCAGAGCCGGGACGGCAGTTTAATTGCCGGTGTCGCGAACCTTTCCGGCTGGCACACCCCCCGGGGTTCCTCCTCTAAGGATGGGAAAAAGGCACTGGATGAGATGATCACCCATTTGAGGAAATTCAGGTTCGGGCTTCATATCCTTGACGGCCCAAGGGGGCCAATTGGAAAGATAAAACCGGGTGTCATAAAAATGGCCAATGAAACAGGAGCTCTTCTGGTTCCCTTTTATATTTCATCGGATAGTGCCTGGTTCTTCAATTCATGGGATAGATTCATGCTTCCAAAACCCTTTGCCCGAGTTCAACTTGAGTTTGATGAACCTATTTATTTTGAGCCGGCAAAGACCCATGATGAGTTTGAAAATCAGCGATTTCTGCTTGAAAAAAGGATGTCTTCCGCCCTTGTTTTGTGAGCGCGTTATCAACAAATGTAAATGTTTGGTAAAATCCGTAAGATACAGCATGTTGTGTTCATGTGTAAAAAAAGATAGCTCATGGGGCTAAACGCCAGGTCTGGTTCCTGACGGCCTTTATTTTGAATGCCTATGCTGTGGCCGGTCAGAGCTTAATGAAGAAGCCCTCGGAGTACTCAATCAATTGGCCGGGCAGGTGCTCGGAGAGCGATACGCCTCTGAAGAACGGCCATGGGCCGACCAGGGGTTTGACCTGGTTCTGCCCACAACGAAGCATGAAATTCATCCGTCGTTTAAGGAGACTTTCATATAAAATGGCGGCTGTCTAAGAAGGAGGAAGAAATTATGAGTAAAGGAACATTTAAGAAAATCGGGGAATCGACTGAACCTATGTATGGTCCAAGAGCCATAATGGTATGCGGTTTCAGCCCATCAGAACAGAAAATTATGATGAAATTATTGGACACCATCCAGCTTACAGATATTCCTGTAATTTTTGCCACAGATTCGGATACCGGGATCTGCCTGGGGGAGTTACTGATTTTGCCGAATCAATCAGGAAGAGATACGGATTGTGATATTGAAAGAGCTGTTATCATGTCCGGAATTACTGAGAAAGAACTTCAACAAATTCTTTCTAATTACAAAGACGTTGGATTGCCTCGTCCTTTGTGGGCTACTTTAACACCGTTTTCAGAAAGCTGGACACTTTCAAGCTTGCTGGAAGAGTTGAAAAAAGAGCGTATTGCGATGGCAAAAAGGAATAAGTAAACTGTTTTGCATACAACGAGATGATGCTTCTTCTGGAAATGTACCTCAAGCACTGGGAATATAGAGCAGAGTGAGATATCTGAAACGAAAAATCATCACATCATTGCACCACTACTAATTTTTGAATGTCAATATGTCTGATGAACTGCCTTGAAAGATTAACATCAATATAATGTTCGAACACTCTGCCCCTTGAATCGACTCCCCTTATGATACCATCGTGCAAAAACCATTGAAGCAGCTTTGTCCCTGTTTTTTTCCTGTCCTTCCATATGCTGCCTTCCTGATCTGTGCCATATCCCTTTTGCATGAAATATTCTTCTCCGGGAAAGGGTTCTGCCTTGGGGAATTCTTCTGGGTCTTCACCAAAGGCTTCTGCCTGGGGGACTTTTTCATTTTTTCCCTTGTTTTCTACCTGAATGGACTTCATGAAATTAAGTATCCTGGTAAGTCTGAGTAGGGTAACCAAGGAAAGCCTGCTTGTTGTGTCGCAGATGGGCAATGCCGAGGATCGCATCAGCGAAAAATGTTCCGGTAAAAGATTTTTTTCCCGGCAAATATTATAATCTACGCTTCCCGGTGCAGGATAAAAAATAGATAATCCCACAAGGGTATTTTTTCCTGCAAGATAAACAAGATCGTTCAGGGAATCTTCTAACTTCTGCCCCGGCGCTCCGGCAATTATGTAGGAAACAGTTTCCATGCCGTGTTTATCGGCCATGTCCAGCACCTTTTCAAAGGCGGGCCTGACATCGGGCCGCCTGAACCGTCTGAGCTGCTCTGCCGATGAGGAACCAAGTGATAGATTAAGGGTTTTAAATCCTGCCTCTTTCATGGCAGTTATCATATTGTCATCAAGGGATGGCGGAAAAAGCCCGTTCATGGCCCTTAATTCAATATTTCTGCCCCTGAAACGCTCCGTGATTTCTCTTAGAATCTCAAGAAACCATTTCCGGTTCAGTGTTAAATTTTCATCCTCAAAATCAATAAATCCTATGTTATATTTTTCTATCTGGCTTTCCAGCTCTTCTATAATGCTTTTTACTCTCCTTTGCCTGAATCCGGCATGGGTAGAGGATGCGCCCACGGAACAATATGTGCATTGCATGGGACATCCCCTGCCGGCTACAACAACGGTACTTCCTCGTTTTTTTCTCTGGTAATAGCTTTGATTCACAAGATCCATTGCAGGCAGGGGTAATTTGTCAAAATTTTCTATCCATGCCGGTTCAGATATGTGGAGCTCACCATTTTTTTTTCTGAATACTATGCCGGGAACATCTTCCATGGCTCCGCCATATTTCAGTGTTTTGGCAAGGACAGGCATGGAGACTTCTCCTTCTCCCCGCAGGAGAAAATCCACATCCCGGCAGTTAATGGCGGCCTGGGGCAGGGTGGTGGGGTGGTGTCCGCCCATGACGATGGTGCACTCCGGTAGAAATGCCCTTACCGACCGGGCTGTTTTTTCCGCCGAACCGGAGTAGGGTGTAAAAAGGGATGATATGCCCACAAGAAAAGGAGCGCTTTGCCTTGCCTCTTTTCCGGCATGTTCAAAACTATAACCATAATGCCTGTAATGATGGAAAAGGGAAAATATCGAAACATCATCTTTGCCGTACCAGGGCAGAAGATACTGCATCTCTCCTGGCAGGGGAATTTTTTTTGATTTGCTTTTTGCAAGGCAGTCGAGAATTCCAACGGAAAAACCCTCGTGTATGAGTGATGCCGCAATCGATGCCAGTCCATAAGGAATACTTCTTTTAAAAGTAAAATAAAAATCTTCAACAGGTGGCTGTATCAGTAAAATATCGGCCATGAAATCTACCTCTCAATTATTTAAAATAAGTTTTCTAACAGGGCTGAAACAAACAGTCAATGCTGTTATCAATAGAAGTAAATCGGCTAAATATAGTATTGAAGCCAGCCTAAAAATTTCTTTTTTGTAAGATTAACTGAAAAATTATTTCATTTATGTAGTTTATTAGTTTAATATTTTGATTGTTTTTTTTTAATAACTCGAAACAAATCTATAACTTTTTTAAAAGTTCGGTGTTTTTTTCTAAAAGATAAGGCATACTTTGTTTCTTATTTTGGCCAGACCTCATGAAAGCAGGTTTAAGTGTTGATTTTTATCTTTGTGTATATTTCAGGTATGTTTTTTGCAATAATTGCCCTGCGATTAAGTTGATGCACAATAATACAGGGAACAATATTAACGGGCTTGCGTTATTCTGAATTCTAATAAGAACCAGACATGTTACCCTGAATAATGATTTAAGGACTAATATGACAAGAAAAATAAAATATAAAATTACCCTGTTTCATTGCATTAACGCATTCAGGGAAACCCCGGAAATAACTTCGGATAAGAGGGATGATTTTGAACTCAAAATCATAAAAATGGCCTGTTCAGGAATGACAAAGGATATTTTCCTTTTAAAGGCTTTTGAGGCAGGTGCGGATGCCGTTGCTGTCCTGGTATGCCCTGAACCCGCGTGCCGCTACGCGCAAGGTAATATAAGAGCAAAAAAAAGGGTTCAATGGGTAAAAAATCTGTTGGATGAAATAGGCATTGATGGAAAAAGGCTCTCCCTCCATAATGTTTCCATGGGAGATGATGAAGCTGTTGGAAAAATTTTCGATGAAATGCTCCATGATCTGGATGAACTGGGTCCCAACCCGGCAGCTTGACCTTGAAAATAACCCCTATTATTTTTTTATATAACAACATGGAGTCGATCTATGATAGTTGGCGAACAAAAACCGATTGCAGAAATTATAAAAACCATTGCTCCCTTCAGGAAGGTGATGATTCTTGGATGCGGAACCTGCGTTAAAACCTGTTTTGCAGGCGGAGAAGATGAAGTGGAAACCCTTGCATCAGCCCTGCGTCTGTCCTACAAAAAGGACCATAAGGAAATCGAGATTCAGGAGATTACCGTCGAGCGCCAGTGTGAAGATGAATTTATTCAGGAAGCCGCTCCCCATGTGGCTAATAATGATGCCATTTTATCCCTTGCCTGTGGTGCGGGAGTTCAGGCCATTGCAAAGCGGTTTCCAAGCATGCCTGTGCTGCCTGGAATCAATACTACCTTTATAGGCATTCAAGAACATCCCGGCCTGTTTACAGAGGAGTGCCAGGGGTGCGGGAATTGCGAGCTTGCAATATTCGGAGGCATATGTCCCATTACCAGATGTTCCAAAAAGTTGCTCAACGGCCCCTGCGGCGGCTCTCAAAATGGTATGTGCGAGGTAAACCCTGAGACGGAGTGCGCATGGCACTTGATTATTGAGCGCCTGACAAGACTGAATCAATTAAATAATCTGAAAATTTATATTCCTCCTAAAAACTGGAGCACCAGTATTTCAGGAGGCCCGAGAAAACTGGTAAGAGAGGACCATATCATATGAGCAATACTAAGATACCCATAAGTAAGTTACACGAGGCATTGTTAAACGGTAAATTTGCGGTTACAGGTGAATGCGGTCCTCCCCGTGGTGCAAACAAAGATGTTGTGCTGGAAAAGGCAAAACTCCTCAAGGGGTTTGTGGACGCGGTGAACGTCACGGACAACCAGACAGCCATTGTAAGAATGTCCAGTATCGCGGCATCCACCCACCTTTTATCGGCAGGCCTCGAACCGGTCATGCAGATGGTTGTAAGGGATAGAAACAGAATCGCCCTGCAATCGGATATCCTTGGTGCCTATTCCCTGGGACTCAGAAATATCCTTTGCCTTTCAGGAGACCACCAGGTCTTCGGCAGCCAGCCCGATGCCTTGAACGTATTTGATATTGACTCCATGAACCTTGCACGCATGGTACGTGATATGCGGGATCATGGAAAAGACATGAGCGGGTTTGATTTGAATGAGGCCCCGCGCATGTTTATCGGAGCTGCTGCAAATCCCTTTGCCGATCCCTTTGAATACCGTGTGACAAGGCTTGCAAAGAAAATCGATGCCGGCGCGGATTTTATCCAGACCCAGTGCATCTATGATATGCCCAGATTCAAACAATGGCTTAAGCTTGCAAGGGAAGAGGGCTTGACGGAAAAGGTATATATCCTTGGAGGAGTTACTCCTTTGAGGTCCGCGGGCATGGCAAGATACATGAAGGCAAAGGTTGCCGGCATGTCTATTCCTGATGAGGTGATCAAGCGCATGGAAGGAGTTTCAAAGGAAAAGGCCGCGGATGAAGGTGTAGACATCTGCCTTGAAACCATTGCCGAGCTTAAAGATCTGGAGGGTATTCACGGTATTCATATCATGGCCATTGAATGGGAAGAAAAGGTGGCTGAACTCGTTGAGAGGGCAGGACTTTTACCCTGAATCTGATCTGCTTGACTTCTTCCATTTAACTCGTCAGCCATAAGTTCTCTGATTTACCATCACATATGATGTCAAATGAGAAGTTAAGGCTCACGCTCAGTTAAAATTAAAGCGTCAAATTAAAACAAACCGCAATGGCTTAAGAACAGAGGTCTGTAATGCCTAAGAAATATAGTATTCCAGTTATACCTGAGCCCCCGAGACATTACCCGGTGGGCAGGTATACCACCATAGAATTTCGAGAGGACTGTGCCGGAAGCTGCAAGGAGTGTGTTAAAGTAAAATGTGTTTACGGCATTTTTAAAGATAATTACATGCACATGAGGACCATGAAGGATCCCGAATATCTTTACACCTGCAACAGTTGTTTCCGCTGCGTCCAGGAATGTACCAAGGGTATTTTTTCCAGGGCCATCAACCCGGAATATAGAATCATTGGAGATGATTACTGGACGCCGGATATCATCAGCCGCACCTGGTACCAGGCCCAGACCGGAAGCATTCCCGTGTCTGGTTCAGGATATGGAGGCCCCTTTGTGGGTCAGGGGTTTGACACCATGTGGACTGATATGTCCGAGATTGTCCGACCCACAAGGGACGGCATACACGGCAGGGAGTATATTAACACATGTATTGAACTTTCCAAAAGACCATTGAGACTCGTTTTTAACGAGGATCTGTCCCTGGCAACGGATGTGCCCCCGATTCTGGAAGTTCCGCTTCCCATATTGTTTAACAAGCCTGAATTCGGAGTATTGACTGAAAATATACTCCTGTCCATGGCAAGGGCTGCCCATACCATCGGTACCATGATGTTTATCGATGCCGAAGATATTACAGATGCCTTAAAACCCTATATGGAAAATCTTATTCCCTGTATCTCAAAGGAAACAATTTCTCAATACACGGATATTATTAAAGCCTGCCGTATGGTGGAACTCAGGTATGACGGGCAAAGCTGCAAGGAGATGTTTGAAAAGGAAATTTCCCGCCTGAGAGACATCAACAAGAATATTTACATCTGCATCGGGCTTCCATTAACTAAAGATGCTGCTGCAACTGCCCTTGATATAGCAAGGGCGGATATTGATACTGTACATTTTTATGCCGATGACCACGGGCTGGAACATGAATTAGACAATCCCCGTTTTTTAAGGGATACCATACAGGATATTCATCTGATTCTGATTAAAAATTCACTGCGCCTTAAGGTCAACCTGATTTTTTCCGGCGGGATTGCCATGGCGGAACATGTTGCCAAGGCCGTCATCTGCGGTGCCGATGGAATTGCCATTGATAATTCCCTTCTCATTGCCATGGAATGCAGGATGTGCGGCAGATGTAAGCAGGGCCTGTCCTGTCCGGCAAAATTTGAAGAAGTGCTCCCTGAATACGGCAGCAACCGAATCACCAATCTGGTCAGTGCGTGGCGCAATCAGATACTGGAACTGATGGGAGCCATGGGGCTTCGTGAAGCACGCAGGCTGAGGGGTGAAGTGGGCAGATCCATGTGGTTTGAAGACCTTGAAAGGGAAAATTTCGGCCCCATTTTCGGCGAAAGGAAAGTATAGATGAGTAATAATCATACCATTAAACTGCCGGAGGCTGTGGAAACTCCTTCAAGGTTTCGCAACACCATCGGTAAATTCATTATAAAGAGGAATTCACATTGTATATCCTGCGGCAAATGTGCAGAATTATGCCCCCATGGTGTACACAGGCGATTTGATGCTTTTTCACGTCCCTTCCGGCCCATCGAGCACAAATGTATTGGTTTTGAATGCAGGGAAAATGACTACTATTGCGTTGATAATTGTCCTGCAAATGCATTGACTTTAAAAAAGAACCCATTACTTGAGACACTGGGGGATTACAGGTGGACGGCCGAGATGCTGCTGGGGCACTTTGAGATGGCTGAAACAGGAAATCTTCCTAATGTGCCCCTGGAGTATAACCTTGGAAATTCCGGCGGGGGATTTGATAAAATCCGTTTTATACATCCGGATCCCGAGGCAGGGATTGATTTAAAAGATGAAGAGATCGATACCAGTATTGAACTCAATAAAACAGGGGACGGCCGGCCGACAAAAACCCTTTCCCTGCCCTGTTACGGCGGCGGAATGTCCTATGGCTCCACTGCTCTGTCCGTCATAGTTGGAAGGGCAAGGGCGGCAAAAAAACTGAATACCATGACCTGTACCGGGGAAGGCGGGTATCCTCCGGAGTTTCTTCCCTACAAGGAGCATGTGATTACCCAGGTTGCCACGGGCCTGTTTGGTGTCCGTGAGGAAACAATCAAAAACTGCCCCGTAATGGAGTTTAAATATGCCCAGGGTGCAAAACCTGGACTTGGTGGGCATCTCCTTGGAGAAAAGGTGACCGAGGCAGTGGCAAAGATGCGTGAAACCGTTGTGGGCAGTTCGCTTTTTTCCCCTTTTCCCTTTCACAGCGTTTATTCTGTTGAAGATCATAAAAAACATATTGACTGGATGAAGGAGATAAATAACAAGGTTCTTTGTTCGGTAAAGGTTTCCACCCCCACGGATGTTGATATGGTTGCCGTGGGAGCCTATTATGCGGGAGCCCATATTGTACATATAGACGGCAGTTACGGAGGTACCGGTGCTGCCCCTGACATTGCAAAGAAAAATATAGCCATGCCCATTGAATATGCGATTCCCAAGGTGCATCAGTTCCTCAAGAATGAAGGCGCAAGGGATAAAATCACCCTTATCGCCAGCGGCGGCATCAGAAACGGTATGGATGTCGCAAAGGCCATCGCCCTTGGCGCAGACGGGGTTGTTATAGGCACAGCCGATCTTGTGGCCTGTGAATGCGTAAGATGCACCAATTGTGAAAGCGGCCGGGGCTGTGCCCGGGGAATTGCCACCACTGATACTGAACTTGGGATCATGGTCACCGAGGAATATGCAGAACAGCGTATCGTAAATATGTATCTTGCCTGGAGAAAGCAGTGGTGTGATATTCTTCGCAGCTTTGGCATGAAAAGCATCAGGGAGCTTGTGGGTCGGACGGACCTTCTTGTGCATCTGGATTATCTAAAAAAAGAAGAGCGGGATAAGTATCAGCCTGCTCCTGATTACAAAATGGTGCGTTAAAACTGGATGTCCTCATGATCAATCTATTTGAATGCGCAGGGGCATGATCTATTTCTGCCCATTGATAGACATACAATCCATTTGGGGCGGATATGGAATCATCCCTCCTGCATTGATTGTTCGTTGTGCCCGTCATGAGGCATGATTGCTTTATCGAAAAGATATAAGAAATATAAGGCACCAGTCATTTCACTGGTGTCTTTTAAGGAAATTCAGGTATCATGAATCATAATCAAAATGACATTATAGAAAGAATGCTGGCCTCCAGGGGCAGGCTGCCGCATACCGATGCTCCCATAAGGAAGTGCGACGAAGAAGGGGGCTGCGGTGTAACCGGGTTTATTTCATCAATTCCCATAAGGGGGCATCATATCTATGAGCCGTCGGTTCAGATGCATAACCGCGGGAACGGCAAAGGCGGCGGCATTGCCGCAGTGGGGCTGTCAGCCGAAAGCCTGGGAGTTACCCAGGATGTTCTTGACAGCCATTATCTGCTCCAGATTGCATATTTGGATCCTGCATCAAGGGAATCTGTGGAAGCCTCCTGCGTGACTCCTTTTTTTGATATTCACAAGGCAGAAATGATCCCTACCATCAAAGATTACAGGGAAATAGGGCTTGAGGTGAAACCCCCTGATGTATGCCGTTACTTTGTCAGGGCAAAAAAGGATCAACTGTCTGATTTTGCGGTAAAAAATAACTTTACCGATTTTGACCCAGGAAAGCTTGAGGATGAATTCGTATTTCAGAATACAAACAGATTGAACCAGAAGTACTACGCCTCCCTTGGGGATAAACAGGCTTTTGTCATGTCCCACGGCCGTAACATGATGATCCTTAAAATTGTGGGATATGCTGAAAAAGTTGTTCAATACTACCGCCTTGAAGATTTCAAGGCCCATGGATGGATCGCCCACCAGCGTTTTCCTACAAGGGGACGGCTGTGGCATCCAGGTGGAGCCCATCCCTTTTCCGGTATGCACGAAGCCCTTGTTCATAACGGAGATTTCGCCAACTACCATGCTGTTTCAGAATATCTGCACCAGAATAATATTTTTCCTCAGTTTTTAACGGATACAGAGGTTTCCATACTTCTCCTTGATCTTTACAGCAGGGTATATGGCTATCCCATGGAGTATATCATCGAGGCCATGGCTCCCACGGGAGAGTATGATTTTGATACACTTTCCTCTGAAAAACAATCAATTTACAGGGCAATACAATCCCATCACATGGCAGCTTCCCCTGATGGCCCCTGGTTTTTTATTATTGCCAGGAACAACCCTTATAAAAATTTTTTACAACTGATCGGCATTACAGACACAGCTATGCTCAGACCCCAGGTTTTTGCGCTTCTTGAACGGGAAGAGGTACAGATCGGTTTGATATGTTCTGAAAAACAGGCCATTGACGCGACCCTTGAGAGTATTTCCCATGAGGACAGCAGGTTCTGCCCTGTTGCGGATAAATACTGGAACGCAAGGGGGGGCAGCGCCACCGACGGCGGAGCCTTTACCTTTACCATTAAGGATTCCGGCAAGGGCGATGGATCAAAAAAACTATTTACAGCTAATAAGTTCGGCGAGGCTGTTACTGTTCCTCCCGGCCAGAAGCATTTTGATCCGAATGTGGAACTTGCTCCCCCGTCAGATGTGGAGGAAATTTTATCGGTTGTGCTGGAAAACATTGAAGACAGTGCGGCATTGAGCGCCTATGCCCTGAATAATATGAGCGGCTGGGATTTTAACTCCATTGTATGTTTCATGGATGCGCTTATAAACCAGGCCCAGGGCGGTGACGGGGCAAAGGCAGGAGCCATTGAGGTATTGACCTTCCTCAACGACAGGCTTTTTCCCACGGATGATAAAAAAAGAAGCTCTATCCTGTATCTCATCAGAACCGCCTTAACAAAGATTTTCATGTCATGCCCCGGAATAGATGAACCTTCAAAGGGCATGTACTGCCGCATAGATTGGGATACTAAAGAAAGCATAAGAGCGCCCCAGGAAAATGAGGCCGTATTGGTATTAAACGCAAGGGATTTTGAGCCGGAAGGATCAGATTGCGATGCCCGTGTGTTGAACGAAGCCTATCTCCTGGGCTGGAAGCGCTATATCTGTTATGGTTACAAGGGGCAGCGCTTTACCGGATGCGGGTTCGGGCCCGGCACAGGCCATGTAAGAATAGATGTTTATGACAGTTCAGGAGATTATCTTGCATCCGGGATTGACGGCATGGAAATCCATGTTCACGGCAATGCCCAGGATCAGGTGGGCCAGATCATGAAAAATGGAAAGCTTGTGATTCACGGGGATGTGGGCCAGACCTTCATGTACGGAGCAAAGGGAGGCCATGTCTATGTCCGGGGTAACGCGGCAGGCCGCCCCCTGATCAACGCGACGGGCCATCCCAGGGTGGTGATTAACGGAACCTGCCTTGACTATCTTGCGGAATCATTCATGGCCGGAGATCCCTTGAACGGGGGTGGATTCGTGGTTTTGAACGGCATTGAATTTGATGAAAATGCCCGGGTAAAACCCCTGCCTACACCCTATCCCGGCTCTAATCTATTTTCCCTTGCATCGGGCGGGGCAATTTATGTAAGAGATCCTGAGCATCAACTTGTAGAAGAGCAGTTAAACGGCGGGGAGATCGTCCCCCTCACCGATGATGACTGGGATTTGATCCTCCCGTTTCTTAAAGAAAATGAAAAACATTTTGGAATTTCGGTAAAGGATGATCTTCTGACAGTAAACGGTGAACAAAAAAATTTTGAAGCCGTTTACCGAAAGGTTCAGCCTGTGAAAAATACAGCACTTGCCCAGGATCATCCCAATGAGGAGACCATTGAAAAAGAGCTTGGTTAAGTTGAAATAACTGCCATGGGCAGCCCAGGATTTAACCCGGTTTTGTCCACAATAAGGCATAAAAGTCAGGCCTCCTTCATTTACCTGTTGACACTTTTTTAAAATATTTTCTTATTCTCCGTGAATTCCCTCAAAAAGGTGTCAACTATTTTTGAGGCAATATGAAAGATGCTAAAAACTATTTAAGGTTTGCAAAGGCTTTCATAAATATTCTTACAGCCCCTCTCCGGGGCTGTTTGTTTATAATACCCTGTCATCGTATCTAATCAAAATATATTTGCATATTCTTGTTTATTCTGTTACCTACAATCTTACAGTTTACTTAAAAAAAATTGCTTTCAGCGTCAGCCCAACAGGATGAACCCGAAATGTTTTATAATTTTTTGAAATTTGCCGGTTTGATTCTTAACAGCATCTTTTTTTTGGTTGTAGCCGTCGTGCTTGTATGGGGAATAATTGAGTATGGTCTGCCTTCCTTTAGACCTGCCTGGTTGTATATTCTGCTTTTTCCAGTTCCTATAATTTTTGGTTTGTCTGGAATGGTGCAGCGGGAGCTGACAATCTTTTTGACGATGCTGGGATTAATCGGGAACTCCTTGGTACTTTTTTTTTCGATTTTTTTAAGCTTCTGGCCCCTTGGCGACAACAAAGGGATTGGATATATCGTAATATACCTTGTGTTTAACGAGGTCTTGCTTTTAATCCATTTAATTAAAACAAATAGAACCTGTACTAAAATCGATTCTCACAACAAAGATAAAATATCCTGAAAATTATTATTGATGTATTATTTGGAAAATAAATCCGTTTTTTTATTTAAATAAGGATGCTCTCACTCAGACAGTTTTACTGGAAAGCTGTTTTGGATGAAATGTAAAAATAATAAATTTGAAAAAGCTGTTTAAAGGAGGAAAAATGAAAAAGATTTTTTTTATGTCCATTTTGACTGTATTTTTTCTGAGTTTAGGATTTTCAAATCCTGTTTTTTCCAATGATATTCAAGTCAATGATGATTCGTTAAACTTCCAGGGAATTGCAGCAGAAAAAACTACTGTGATTGTCCAGAATGGTTGTGTATATACGGCCTGGCAGGATACAAGGAATTTTACCGATGAGGCTGAAGGAGCTGAGTTCCGTAAATCCGATGTCTATTTTGCTAAATATGCCATTGACGGTGAGGGTAACCTCTCAGGAGGTACCAATGTGATGGTCAATGACCTGCCGGGTATGGTAATCCGGGATGAAGGCAGCAGGCCTGCCATGGCGGTAAATTCATCAGGAGAAATATTTATTGTCTGGTGTGATGCCAGAAATATAGAAAATCAGTTATCGGGAAATGATATTTATCTTGCAAAAAGTACAGACGGGGGAGCAAGCTTTCAATCCAATATCAAAATCAGCCCCGATGAAGGAAGCTCCACCAATCCTGTTATTGCCGTTTCAGGCGTCAATGTCTTTGTTTCCTATGAATTTTGCTGTACCCCTGCCAATGATGTCCTGAAACTGAGCATAAGCCGGGACAGCGGTGCAAGTTTTCTTCCCTGTGTGACCCTTGCAGAGACCGGCCTTGCAGCAGAGCCATCAATTGCTGTTGATGGGAATTTTGTTTATCTGGCCTATAAGAGCTGGTATGAGGAGCATTCAGGTGAGATAATGTTGCTTAAAAGTATGGATTCAGGGGCAACATTTTCTTCTTCTGTAAAAATCAACACCAACGGCATGGGAAGTGCCCAGGACTCCGTTGCTGTGGCTGCATCAGGAGATAATGTTTACATGGTATGGAGAGATACCTCCGATGCCTTTACCGAAGCCTCCTCTGGAACCATTGTACTTGCAGTCAGCAGGGATGGCGGGAGTACCTTTCCCGTGATGAGTTCCATCGTGCCGGACAGCAGAGCCGCAAGCAGACCAGGTCTGTCTGCTTATTTAGATAATGTTGCGGTATCCTACACAAGTTCTGGAGATGATGTATATGGGAACCTTCTTTATTCAAGGATAAGCCGGGATGCAGGAGCAACCTGGTCAGATGAGATCATAGTATCAGACCAAGTGGTGGACAGGCCGGATGTGGGCCCATCTTCCATCAGCATCAATGCTTTTCATTCTTGTACCCTTTGGAATGACGGCATGGGGAGCAGTCAAAATATTGATGTTTATCTGGATTGCTATACATTTGAGCAGCAGGAACCCCCTGAAGAATGCCTGCCGGGTCTTACACTGGTTTCAGCCGAGTTCAACGGATGCACCATGGAGCTAACCGTGGAGTATATGGGACAAAGCCTTTGCCTTGTGTATGAGTTAAATATCAATACCCTTGGATTTGAATTTGTGAACTTTTGTACTGATTGATGAAGTCCAATTATGGCTTGACCCGTTTGATAAGATACCAAAATCAAACAGAGTATTGCCATATAATATGACTTTGAGAGAGTTTTGAGGTATCTCTTTAATTAGGTCAAGCCGTAGTCCCTCAACTGAAGCATGAGGGCTATTTTTATTAGCTTATTTTGGCATCTTTCACTTACCGGTTAATACTTTGCATATCAATATTTTTATTTTTTGGGGAATTCCATCTCAGAAAGTGTAAGCTACTTTTGAGGTGATATGAAAGATACCCTTATTATATTAAAGATAAAGCATTGAGTCTTGTTGGAATAGGTAATAATCTTTTTGACAAAAAGGAGAAATGGGATGGAAAAAAGAATCGATCATAATATTTTTTCTTCAGTCGTAAAATGTCTTTTGATGGGCTTAATTTTCATGGCTGTGCCGGCTTTTGCAGCTCCATCCCATGGGCAAAGGACTGCTTTTAATGATTTTGACGAGGCATGGACGATTTTTGACGAAAATTATTCCTATTTTACGTACAAATCTGTTGACTGGGAGGCCATCAGGACGAATTACAGAGGCCGGTTCGCGGGAGAAATGAATGGGGATGCCTTTGCCCGGAGCTTCAGTGAAATACTTAATGTCCTCCATGACTGGCACGTATGGGTCAGAACTCCCTCCGGTGAATATCTTGGATATTATGAATCCTATGAAACCAATTATCCTGAAACCCTCTTTACTCGGTATACCGGCGGAGTCAACTATGAGAAACTTGGTAATAATGTGATTTCCCACGCGATGATAGACGGATCCCTTGCCCATATTGTCATTGACAGCCTTTCCAGCAGCAGCTTTGAGAATATTACTGACGATGATATTGCCGCACTTTTTGCCCGTTATGCGGATAGCAAAGGCTTGATCATCGATATCCGTGCAAATAACGGCGGCAATGAGAGCAATGCCATGAAATTCGCATCCAGATTTACAGATAGGGAAATTCTGTACGGTTATGTGAAATACAGAATTCAAGGACAGGATCATGATGCCTTTGGAGAGCTTATTTCCAAAACTCTGGTGCCGAATGAAAATATTTTTTATGATAAGCCTGTGGCATGCCTAATCGGTAAAAGATGTATGAGTTCGGCTGAATGGTTTACCCTTATGATGAGGAACTGTCCCAATGTGACTCTCATCGGCGACGCTACCCGTGGTGCATCTGCAAATCCCCAGGAATTTGAACTGACAAATGGCGTGGGCCTCGGAGTATCATCATGGATTGCCTATACAGATCAGATGGAACCCATAGAAGACATAGGTATTGCCCCGGACATCTGGATCGATCCTGATTCCAGCTATGACAATGAAAGGGATTATGTGCTTGAAAAGGCTGTGGAAGTCCTTCGGGGATCCTCGTCATCCGGGTGTCTGGTTTTTGCTCCTGATTTTTCAATAGATGTCCCCTGCATGGACATCGGTGGAGGCAGGCTCCATGTTTTTTTCCAGTACACAGGCAACGGCTTTACATGGCAGGTGACGGACTACGGGTTTGCAGGAGATGCTTCCGATAGCTGTATTTCATTGAAAAATGATCTTAGCTTTACTCTTCCCTGCATAGAGTTAGATGGAATGGAATTGGAGTTAAGCTTTGGTTATACGGGGGCAGGCTTTATCTGGGAGCTTTTTTTCTGATTCCTTTTTTTTAGATTTTTGTTTTTAATTTTGTGGCGGTAATGTGCCATGGTTGTCATATTAATCTGTAGGGGGGCAGAATCCATTTTTGCCCGAGAATCTATTTCTCCCCCATTTATAGATACACAATCAATTTGGGGCGGATATGGAATCCGCGCCCCTACGTGTCAATTTTAGCTGGCCCATAAGGATATGTTCCTTGTATAGGATTAAACCATGATAATTGAAAAATATAGTAACAGGTTTATCACTGGAATTTTGATTGCCTTTTTGCTGATCTTTTCCGGAGGCCCGGCCCATGGAGAAGATGGCCAGGAAGAAACAAGAACACCTATTTTGCTTACAAGGGCGGTAATGTGTGAAAATATTGAGGCCTTTGATATTCAAAATCCAGCCATTGTCTTTTCCATTTCCCTTGGAAAGATTTTCTGCTTTTCATCCTTTGAAAATATTCAGAAAAATGACATTGTTTTTCATAAATGGTTCCAAAGGGACCGCCTGGTATCCAACAACCGTTTTTATCTCCAGCCTCCAGCCTGGTCGATATTCAGCACCATGCAGCTACGTATGGCAGACAGGGGGCCCTGGAGGGTTGAAATCACAGACAACAGCGGCATAATTCTTAAAACATTGCGGTTCAGCATATCGGATTAATTGTATAATGGAAGAGATCATAATTTTCATAGAGAGTTTGAGGTGGCAGGATTTTCTTGATATTTTTCTGAACAGTTTTATTCTATTCAGGCTCTATGCCCTTTTCAAGCACTCCCGCTTTATCAGTTTTGTTCCCCTTGCCATAGTTCTTGCCATATTGAAACGGGTAGCAATGTCCATGGGGCTTGTTGTGACAAGCTGGGCCATCCAGGGCATTATTGCGGCGGCTGCCCTTATTCTCATTATTGTTTTCAGGGATGAGATCGCCTCGGTCTTTCAGACCAGAAGCCTTAAATCATTTTTATGGGGCTTTCCCTCCCGCAGAACATTTACCCCTGTTGAGATTATCAGCGAAAGCATTTTTGAAATGGGAACAAAGCGCATAGGCGCTCTCATTGTTTTTCCCCAGACAAAGGAGATAGACGACCTTTTGAGGGCCCGGGTTCCCTGGGACGGCAGAGTATCCAAACAGATGATCATGAGTATTTTCTGGAATGGAAACCCTGTGCATGACGGTGCCATATTAATAAAAGGAAACCGCATAACCGATGTGGGGGTTATCCTGCCCCTTTCCAGGAGGGAGGATATTCCAGCACGATATGGCACCAGGCACAGGGCTGCCCTAGGCATTGCCGAACAGTCCGACTGCCTGGTTACAGCAGTTTCAGAGGAAACCGGACAGGTTACTGTTGTAATGGGTTCAAGCATTACAGATGTTAAATCATCGGAACAGTTGAAAGAGATTCTGGAAAAATATGTTGGAACAGATGAGGGTTCAGGAAAAACCTATTGGAGCCGTACTGTCGAGATAACGGTATCTGCCCTGGCCAGCCTGATTATTGTCACAGGTGTGTGGCTCGGCCTGTCCAGGGGAAAAGAAACCCTTAAAACCATAAACGTGCCTGTGGAGTATACAGACATAAAACAAGGATTTGAAATCATTGAGGCTTCCACAAACATCGTTACCCTTCACCTTGGAGGTTCAAAAGCCCTTTTGCAGTCCCTTAAGCCGGAGCACATCAAGGTTATTTTGTCCCTTAGCCATGCATCCACAGGAGAGAACTCATATCCGGTGATCAACGACAATATTGCCCTGCCTCCGGGGCTGTCCCTGAAAAAGGTGGAGCCGGCAGAGGTTGAACTCATCATTGGTTCCCTTGTAACCAAAAGGCTTCCTATCCAGCTTGACTGGGTTGGTAAAATGCCTGAAAACCTGATTATCGAGAGTGCCGAGATCAAGCCGGAAACCTTTGAGGTCACCGGCCTAAATCCAGGTATTGAAAAGGTGTTTACGCTTTATACTGACAAAATTCCCCTTGAATCCATTAAAGGATCTGGAAAACTTGAGGTGGATGTGATTCTTCAGCCTGCCTCCCTTAAGACATCTGAAAAATCAAAGAAGGTTTCTGTTTCATACAAGGTAAAGACAAGACAACTGCCTGATGCTTCTGTTGAGAATGTAAACTAAGGCAGGTTTCAGAAAAATTTTTTGCCGGACGATTAAGCTCACCGGGGGGATGGAGTGAAGCTTAATTGACTTCCTGTGCAGCGCCGTGTTCGATGCTGAATCTAATTATGAAATTTTTTGGTAGTGGCATACTTATGGCCATAATCCGCCAAGTATACAATCAATAAAATCTGTATATAGATGCCACAAGCATCCCATGGATACTGCCCGCCACTTCCATGAAGGAACCGCGAGAAGACCGCAGTAAAAAATCCCCGCCCATAGAGTGTGAAGAGGGTGAAAACCTATACTGCAGCGATTGGGATCAAAAACCGGATCGGCCAGGAGGTGGTCCAAATCCATGAGCATTGTTGCCACCATAATCAGCGCTGCCTTCCAGCGATTTTTCTTCCAGAATAGTTTTGCAAATACAAATGGTACCAACAGGTGAAACGAGTAATGGATTATATGCCTGAATACCTCGGTACCGCCTTCCATTGGGTCTTCAATCTCTTATTCTTTTAAAGCAGGGCCAATCCCCGCATAATTTCCGCAAATTCCGGATTCTTGCCGGCGAACTGTCTCAATGCCTGAAGCTGCCTTCTCAAAAGAGAGCCGTCTGAATGATCAAGATCAAGATCATTGTGAACTTCACGCTCAAGTCTATGAAGTTTTTCAGCCACAGGTTTGACCATTGATCGACGATCCCAGGCAATATAGCCGAAAAGTGCCACAATCAAGGTGATGAGAGAGGCGAAAAGAACAAGCATGGTAGAATTTGAATCATCCTGTCGTTTGTTTAAATCATCCAGCCTCTTGTTAAGCGCTTCCTGGCCCAATTTCGTCTCCGCCCTGAGCGATTTCTGCCCTTCCTCCAGAACAGCAAGTTTTTCGATGATTTAACGATCAGATATACGAGGTGCTACATCCACAGCAAAGGATGACACCGGCAAAAACAGATGAAAAAATATCCATGCAGCCATCATACATTTCAATAAGTTTAATTTCATGTCACCCCCTGTTTTTCCTTTAATCAAGAAATGATTTTCTTCCTCCCTGACCGTATCCCTGTGAAATTTTATTATAACCAGCAGAGCATTGATTGGCAATGATTAAAAAGGTCTGCCTATGAATTATGTATACTCTGCAATCTGGCCGTCGACAAAAGGGGGATACTTGCTTTAATTGATACTCATCTAATGGCAATTATCGTCATGGAAATGTACAGAAGGAAATCGTGATCTATCAGTATGGGGATAAAACTTTGCTCCGCTGAAGATGTTCATGAACTCCTGGTTGACATTCAGTTCAATATAGGTAATCCCCTGGCGGATTTCTTCAATTTCTTTAAAAGCGGCAGGATTTGTCAAAAGTTTTGCCGCTCCTCCAAGGGAGGAGTTGCCCAGGACTTCAAATTTGTTTATGGGAATATCCGGCAGCATGCCTATGGAAATGGCCGATATCGGGTTTATGAAGGAACCAAAGGTACCGGCCACGTAGAACTTTGCAATATCAATAAATTGAAGTCCTGCCGTCTGTACGATGATGACCTCCAGGATGGAGTGCATGGCAGCCTTGGAGCTGGTCAGGGAGTTCATATCAACCTGGGTAAGGACAATATCTTTCCCGGTTCCTGAAACTAAGCTGTCCACCAGGCAAAAGCAGTTAATTTCATCTTTTTCAAACAATCTGTCCCCGCACCTTTCTTTAACGAATTTTCCCCTTATGTCGATCATTCCCGAAAGAAAGAGCTGGGCTGCCAGATCGATCATGCCGGAGCCGCAGATACCTATGGCGGGCTTATCATCTATGGTATGTATATCTATTTTAAGTGTTACAGGATCGATGGTGACCCGGTCTATTACTCCGGGGCCCGCCGTCATTCCCATGTCGCTGATGCCCCCCTCCAGGGCAGGGCCGGCAGCCCCGGCACAGGCAATAAGCCAGTCCCTGTTTCCAATGACCACCTCGGCATTGGTACCCACATCCACCATGAGGCAGGGTTCTTCTTTTTTGTGGAGTTCCGCATAAAGGATTCCCGATATGAGGTCTCCGCCGAAATATGATCCGATATTGGGAAACAAAAACACCATGCCCCTTGGATGAAGGCTGAGGCCCAGGGCGTCTGATTCCATTGGTTCCGGCGCATTGACGGCAGGTATATAGGGCTCCCTTATTATAAAGGAGGGCTCAATGCCGAGGAAGAGATGGGTCATGGCTGTATTTCCCGCAGCCACAAGGAGATAAACCGCTTGAGATGAAACGCCGGCATCCCCGCAAAGAGCCTCTATATTTATATTCATGCCTTTTATTACAAGTTTCTGGAGTTCTCTTAATCCCTTTTCCTTTCCTGCGTGATGAATGCGGGCCAGAACATCAGGGGCTATTTCAACCTGGGGATTATCAAAGCCCCTTTCTCCGAGGGATTTACCTGTTTCAAGATCAATGAGCCTAAGCACGATGCGGGTGGTTCCAAGGTCTGCGGCAATGCCGTATATGGAAGAAGCCTCTCCTGGTTCTTCAAGGGCTGTTACTATCCATCCCCTTGAGTCCTTGAAGAGAACCACTTTTACCCGGTGGTCCCATTTTCTAAGCTTTCGGGCCAGATCCCCTGCCAGATCCCAGGGCATGGACAGGGGCTCTTCCATTGAAGGCAGCTCTTCTGATAGTTGTTTTTTAAGGGCTGACTTTAAACGCTCTACATCTGCCGTGTTGTTTCCCAGCTCAGGTATCTGCACCTGCACGTTTCTTACAAAACCATGGGCTGTATTGTTCACATGATCTATATTATCCATTTGGTAAGCCTGCCTTGTACTGCTTGAATCCGCACAAAATTTCTTGTTAGATTATAAATTTATGTTATTCAATTCCGCACTTGCCTTGCCTTCATTCTTGCCTGGAGTCTGGGGAAATTATTAAGCTCGGTGTGGGGCAGAAACAGGGCGCTCACATAGTGATCCATGTAGGAAGGGGTTTCAGCCAGCTCAAAGTTGGTCATCATTTCCACAACCTCCACAACGTCCCGCCTTAAAATATTGGTAAAGGAACTCATCCTGGCACCGAGAAGGGAGCCGTTGCCAAGATAAACCACCTTTTCAGGCTCTATTTCAGGAAGCAGTCCAATGATCATAGCCTTTTCAAGATCCACATAACTGCCGAACCCTCCGGCAAGAATGATGGTTTCGATGTCCTGGATGGTCAGACCCACCTCTTCAAGAAGGGTCTGGGCACCGCTGTACATGGCTCCCTTGGCCCGGATAAGGTTATCAAGATCAGGTTCAGTGATGGAGATGTCCCGGTCAATCTGCGTGGCATCCTTCCATACCAGTACATATTCCCATATCTCGTTTTTCTCGCGGATCCGGTCGGTATTCAGGTTCCTGTTGAACTTCCCCCGGTTGTCTATGACACCGGCCTCAAAGAGCTGGGCAGCTATGGTAATCAGTCCTGAGCCGCAGATTCCCTTGGGCCTGACGTTGTCTTTGGTCATTATCATGGGTTCATAGCTGATGGGATCAATGGAAAAATCTTCAATGGCTCCCTTGGCGGCCCTCATGCCGAAGGTGATACCTCCCCCTTCAAAGGCAGGGCCGGCAGAACAGGCAGTACATGCCATCCAGTCCTTGTTGCCGATGACTATCTCAGCATTGGTGCCTATGTCCATGAAAAGGGTCAGGGCCTCGCTTTTGTACATGCCGGAACCCATGACGCCGGCCACAATATCACCGCCCACATAGCTGGAAACTCCCGGATAAACAAGGGCCATGGCATAGTGGGGCAGGTCTATGCCGATTTCATAGGCACTGAAGGGCGGGTACAAAATGGAGGCAGGCACATATGGGGCCCTCCTTATGTAAGCCGGGTTTATGGCTAATAGTAGCTGGGTCATGGTGGAATTACCGGCCAGGGTAATGGTTGTAATGGCACGGCGGTCAATTTTTGCCTTTTTTATTATCTTATCCAGCACCTTGTTGACGGTTTCAATCACCCGCTTTTGCAGGGTATTAAGGCCGTCTCCTTTTTCGGCAAACATTATTCTGGAGATCACGTCTTCCCCATAACTGATCTGTCCGTTGAAGTCGCCGTACTGGGAGAGAACTTCACCGCTGTTAAGATCCAGCAGTTGGCCGTAAACGGTTGTGGTGCCTATGTCCATGGCAACGGAATAATGCTGATCCGTTGTATCCCCCGGCTCAATATTGACAATCTGATTTTTTCCATCTTCCCGAACAGGCCGGATAATGGTGACGGTTACCTTGAAATCATCTTCACGCAGGATATCCGGTATTTTTCTTATAACACTTAAATCCACGGCAAGGCGGTGTTCATCTTTCTCCTGTTTAAGATACTGAATGATTCTTGTGACATCGGCAATATTATCCTGTGCCGACGGTTCTGTGAGTTCCAGATATTTTTTTTCAACAGGCGGCAGTATAAGACCTTTTTCCTTGAGATCCTTGATGCTGAAATCCTTAACCTTGGCAGTGTGGCGGGGGGTGGTATTGATATTAAGCACGCCGGCATCCACCTCTGATTCCACTGGAATTCTCACTACAATGTCGGATTTTACATGGGAAAGACATGCCAGGCGGTATCCTTTTTCCTTATCTTCATCGGAAAGTTTTTCCGAGATTCCGCCTTCAATCTCGCCTGATTCCAGAAGTATTCTGCACTTTCCGCAGACCCCCTCACCGCCGCAGGATGCGTTGATGTGTACCCCTGCTTCCATGGCAGCCCTGATTAGATTTTCACCATCTTCAACTTCTATTTCAACATTATAGGGCTGAAAAACAATCTTATGTTTTGTTGGACTCATATAATCTCCTCTTTTACAAGCCGTCAATAGCATTTATATATAGATAGGTTTCAAGCTTGGTATCATAAATGATGCAAAGTCCTTTGGCAAGTAAGATTGATGAAAAAATAAAATTCCCTTGAATGAATTTTTTATGTACATATGCTGAAATAAAACATTGTTTTTCATTGACGGAATAAGTGTTTTTTTATTATGAATAGCACCATAGGTTCATAAAACTATTTTCAATTCCAATCAAAGCCTCTACCCGGAACATTTGAAGCTTTGATATAGACTCATAAGAACATTAAATTTACCAATTAAGGGGAAAAGGGTAATGAAAAACTTAGATATACCCAGGTTAAAAAGTATTGTAGGCGAACAAAATATAAAAGATGATCCAGCAGATCTCATGGTGTATGGCTCAGATTCTTCCGTACATGCTGCCAGACCCTGGGTTGTTGTAAGACCTGAAAACACGGAACAGGTTCAGGCCATAATGAAAATGGCCGACGATGAAAAGATTCCTGTGGTCACCCGTGGCGCCGGTTCAGGAATGTGCGGTCAGGCCGTACCTATAAGGGGAGGTATCTCCCTTGATATGAAGAAGATGAACAGAATCCTTGAGATCAATCCATCCGATGTATATTGCAGGGTTGAGCCCGGTGTTGTTGATGATGATCTTAATGCTGCCTTGAAACCCTATGGCGTGTTTTATCCACCCACGCCGGCCTCCAGCAGAATAGCCACCATCGGCGGCGAGATCGGCAATAATGCCAGTGGTGTCCGTTCGGTCAAGTACGGAGCCACAAGGGATTCCGTCCTGGGCCTTAAAGTGGTTCTGCCCGGGGGAAAACTGGTTACCTTTGGCGCCAGGACAAGGGTTGAGGCAACCGGATATCAGCTCCATAAACTTGTAGTGGGTTCTGAAGGCACCCTTGGCGTTGTTGTTGAGGCAACCTTGAGCTTTGTTCCCATCCCGAAGTACAGAAGCCTGGGGCTTGCAAACTTTGACAAGCTGGAAGATGCGGGTAACGCCATTGCCGATATCATGGCAGGCGGCGTTATTCCATCCATGCTGGAGCTGGTGGATAACGTAGCTATCAAGGCTGTGAACAAGACAATGGATCTGGGCCTTCCCGATGTGGAGGCCGTGCTTTTGTATGAAGCCGACGGCATGGTCAAGGAGGCTGTGGACTATGAAATCGAAAAAATGAAGGCCCTGTGCAAGAAGAACAACGGCACCGGCCTCAAAAGCAGCTATGATCCTGATGAACGGGCAAAAATTTTCATGGGGCGTAAAAAACTGTTCCCGGCCCTGTCCAAATTCAGCGATATTTTATCCAGCACATCCCTTGCCGATGACATGGCAGTTCCCTATTCAAAAATGGCGGAAATGGCAAGGAAAATCCATGAAATCGCAGATAGAAACAACATCGTCATGACTGCTTACGGCCATTGCGGTTCAGGGTGTATGCATACCAAAATCCTGATGGAACCAGGCCGCCGGGATCAATGGGCATCAGCCAAAAAGGCTGTGGAGGAAATTTATGAGTATGTCCGTTCCGTTCATGGAACCACCTCTGCGGAACACGGCATCGGTATTTCAAAGGCTTCGGCCTTTAAGGCTGAAAAAGCAGACTCCCTGGAGTTGATGGCAAATGTCAAAAAAGCATTTGATCCCAATAATATACTCAATCCCGGCAAGCTCTTTGATGCTCCGGCGGACTGGGTCACGGCCACCGATTTAAGGTATATGGTAGCCTGAGATATCGTTTGTCATTGCGGCCCTTTGCTATAATGGATCAAAATAAAGCATGAAAGCCTTGCAAAAAAAATTTTACCGGTTTTGGGAGGCTTTACAATGACCGCCAAAATTTTAATCAGTAGTCATTATGTCAGTTTTTGGTTAGGCAATCGATTTTATTGAATTTTATTAAATAATATTTCTTGGTTGAATAAATTAGTTATGAAAAACTGATATAATGTCTATTAATTTGCTGGAGTATGAATAAAAAAAATGGAAACCAGAAAGTTTGAAACAAAGCACCTTGAAAAGTGGAAAAATAATCTTGATAGCTGCATCAGATGTGGATACTGCTATGAGCACTGCCCGATATTTAAACATGAGAGATGGGAATCAGATGCCCCCAGGGCCAAAATGATCTCCATTTACGGCCTTCTTTCAGGCCAGCTTGAACCCTCAAAATACATTGCAGATAAAATAGCATCCTGCTTTTACTGCGGCAGATGTGTTGCCGCCTGTTCCAGCGGGGTTCCCCTGACTGATATTTTTACGGACGCTAAAAGGGATTTTGCCGGTACGGAGTTTGAGAGCCCTGGAACAACATCGGTAACCGGGCCTGAGTGCGCTGCATGTCTTGCCTGTGTACGGGCCTGCCCCCATGAGGCAAGGAGCTTTGTCGACGGCAAGATCGTCACCGACATTGTGAAATGCCAGAGCTGCGGTATATGTGTGGATGTCTGTCCAAACAAAGCCGTGTCCAACAATCTTAGTTACGGCACGAACCAGACTGCCCTGCGCCGTGAAATCAATACATTCCTGCAGCAGGATAATTCAAAGGCCATCGTATTTGGCTGTAACTGGTCATATTATCCTGATCTCCAGTCCTCCCAGTTACCTCCCTCAGAGAATCCAAATCCTGAATACAAGATTCTCATAAACATGTGCGGGGGCAGGCTTGAAAAGCCCCTTTTACTGGAACCTCTGCTCCAGAAAGCCTGGGGAGTCCTGGTGGCCTGCTGTCCCGATGGTGACTGCGATCATAACGGTAATGTGCATGCAAAAAATCATGTCCAGGGCCTTAAATCCTTTATGAAGGATATAGATATTGATCCTGAAAGGATTCACCTTGTACAGATAGCCCATGGAGACAAGGCAGGTTTCCAGAAGGCCATTAATGAGTTCATGGAAAGGATTAAGGCCCTTGGCCCCCTAGAGCAAAAAGAGCTGGAAACACAGGCAGCATAAGAGGCGGATATGAAAATAACACTACCATATGGAAAAACAGGAGAAATCACCGCTGAGATCAGTGACGGCGTAAAGACTCATTTTCTTGAGGCAAATGATGTTACCATCGCTGATACAGGTGATCTCATCAACCAGGCTATGGCAAATCCATATAAAAGCAGCAGTCTGTCTGAATTTCTGGCTGATGCAAAGGATATTCTTATCATCGTCAATGATGCCACCCGGCCGACCCCTACAAAAACGGTGCTGGATGTAATCTATGACGACATCAAGCATGTGCCCCATAAATTCATCATAGCCACGGGAGCACACAGGGGCCCCACTGAGGAAGAGTATATTCAGATTTTCGGGAAACACTATGAAACCGTAAAGGACTTGATTGTAGTGCATGATGCCCGGAAAGATGAGGATATGGTGTTTTTGGGAAAATCCTCCAACGGCACCGAGATGTTTGTACATAAAGAAGGGGTGGCTGCCCATAAGATAATAATCATCGGCTCTGTGGAACCCCATTATTTTGCCGGATATACCGGAGGACGAAAATCTTTTCTGCCCGGTATTGCCAGTTATAAGACCATTGAACAGAATCACAAGCTTGCCCTTGTGCCCGAAGCATGCGGCCTTGCCCTGAAAGGCAATCCCGTGCACGAGGACATGATAGATGCGCTGAAGACCGTGAAAAAGGAAATTTTCTCCATCATGACGGTTCTTGACAAGGATCACAGCATCTATGCGGTAACAGCAGGGGATATCCATGCCTCCTTTGATGCTGCAATCGACAAGGCCAATGATGTTTTTTGTGTTCCCATTGAAAAAAAATATGATATTGTAGTATCTTTGGTGAAGTTTCCGGCAGATATTGATCTGTACCAGGCCCAGAAGGGAATTGATAATGCCAAGCTTGCCTTGAAGGAAGGGGGCATAATGATTCTTGTGGCCAAGTGCCGGTGCGGTATCGGGGGCAAGGCCTTTGCCGATCTTCTGGGAAGTTGTGACACCCCCCAGGAGGTTCTTGATACCATTGAAAAGGGATATAAACTTGGCTATCACAAGGCTGCCAAGATGGCTGAGATCGGCCTTTGGGCACAGATGTGGGGTGTGACTGATGTGGAACCCGCAGTCTTGGAAAAACTTTTCATCAAACCATTCAGCTCCCTTCAGGAGGCAATGGACGGTGCTTTTAAGGAAAAAGGTGAGGATACGGAGGTTTTATTTCTCATGGATGGAAGCCTTACAGTTCCAATGATTCAGTAATCTCAATTCACAATGACCTGTAAATCGGTGCTTTTTGCTGCCTTGGGCATATTTTGCTGCTTTGGGCATAGAAAGCACCGATTCAAATTTTGGCATACCTAAAAACAGGAAAATATATGAACCCTCATTATCGGTTTGACCGCATGGAGCTGGCAGGGGCCCTGGGAGACCTTGGCACACTTCTTCCTCTGTCCATGGGAATGATTATGATTAACGGCCTCAGCACCTCAGGCCTTTTTTTTTCCATAGGTCTTTTTTACGTTTTTTCGGGCATTTACTATGGGGTAACGGCTCCGGTTCAGCCCATGAAGGTCATTGGTGCCTATGCTGTTGCCATGTCCTTGAGTGCCTCCCAGATTGCCGCATCGGGTCTCCTGGTAGCGATTTTTCTCCTGATTATTGGAGGAACAGGAGCTATCACTTTTCTTGGTAAATATATACCACAATCCGTCGTAAGGGGTGTGCAGTTGTCCACGGGAACCCTGTTGATGGCCCAGGGGGTTAAATTCGTTGTGGGCACCTCAAAATATCAACTGCTTCAAGGCATGGCTGAGCCTTATCTCAATATCCAGAGCATGGGTTTAATCCCCATAGGTATTATAATCGGCGTCATCGGGGGCATAATTACTTTATTGTTCTTAGATAATAAAAAATTACCTGCCGGCCTTCTTGTTATTTTGTTCGGATTTGTTTTGGGGGCGATACTGGGAACCCATGCCGGATTTGACAGGCTAAGAGTCGGTATCTACCTGCCCGGGCTGTTGCCCTTTGGTTTCCCAGGTGCTGCTGATTTTTCTTTTGCCCTCATGGTTCTCGTCCTTCCACAGCTACCCATGACCTTGGGAAATGCCGTTATTGCCAATGCCGACCTGTCCCGGCAATATTTTGACCAGGATTCAAAAAAGGTAACTTACAAGGCATTGTGCTTTTCCATGAGCCTTGCTAATCTTTTTTCTTTCCTGGTGGGAGGAATGCCTTTATGCCATGGGGCAGGGGGGCTTGCCGCCCATTACCGTTTTGGTGCCCGCACCGCTGGTTCCAACATCATGATTGGAACGATTTTTATGGCACTTGCTGTTTTTTTAGGATTTCATGCCCTTGCCCTGGTAAATCTTATCCCGTTTTCCGTATTAGGCGTTCTCCTGCTGTTTGCCGGCAGCCAGCTTGCCCTTACCGTCATTGATATTCAAGAGCGAAAAGATTTGTTCGTGACATTGATCATGCTTGGCATTACCCTGTCATCTAACCTTGCCTTTGGTTTCGGGGTGGGTATCATCATTGCATATTCTTTGAAATCAAAGAAGCTCAATGTATAATGGAAAGGTAAGTTAAATAAAAATTCCGGTTTTGTCGGAATATATTACCTAAATAATGCAATCAAGATGCTAAAGTACAATATAACTATTTGGTTTTACAAGGGTGAGTTAAAAGATACTTTTTGAATTAATTCTTTATTTTTTCAGATAGTTATATTAAAAAAAATCTGTTAAAATTCAAAAAAGCACCGCTTTTTTTATAAATTTTCTTAAAAATCAAATAGTTACAAAGAGCTTGCATTTTTTAGGTATTACAGGAATTCGCCAGCATAATGCGGCATTTTTAATATAACTCAAAAGTAGTTTGAACTTGAAGATTTTGAGAAAAACCCTGGCTGATTGGACAGTTAGACTTCCCCGTAAATCGTTAGAACAAACATGGCGGTACACCGCCACAACCAAAAAGTGAAAGTCTTTTAAAAACAAGTGCTTACAGAAACTTTCATATAACCGGCATGGCCGGAGCATATTTTTTACCCGGCCACAACGAAGGTTGAAAGTCTTTTATAAACAATCATTTATGGAGACTTTCATATAAACCGGCATGGCCGGAGCATATTTTTTACCCGGCCACAACGAAGATTGAAAGTCTTTAAAAAACAATCCGTTACGGAGACTTTCATATAAACTGCCATGGGCAGCCCAGGGTTTTTACCCGGTTCTGCCCACAACGAACCATGAAAGTCATCCGCCGTTTACGGAGACTTTCATATAAACCGGCATGGCCGGAGCATATTTTTACCCGGCCACAACGAAGATTGAAAGTCTTTAAAAAACAATTCTTTACGGAGACTTTCATATAAACACTCATGATGGCACAGTCATCACAACGATCAATGAAAGTCTTTTAAAAACAAGTGCTTATAGAGACTTTCATATAAACCGGCATGGCCGGAGCATATTTTTACCCGGCCACAACGAATATTGAAAGTCTTTAAAAAACAATCCCTTACGGAGACTTTCATATAAACCGGCATGGCCGGAGCATATTTTTTACCCGGCCACAACGAAGATTGAAAGTCTTTAAAAAACAATCTCTTACGGAGACTTTCATATAAAACAGTAGGGGGGACAACCAACGGTGGTTGCCCTCATACAGGTCAACAATTATAGACTTATTTGTGAATTCTTAGAGCTATAAGCAGGCAGATGTATTTCAAAAGTGCTTCCTTTTCCAGGCTGACTGTCAACAGTCACATGGCCTCCATGGGCCTGGACGATATGTTTAACAATGGCAAGGCCAAGGCCGGTGCCTCCTAATTTACGGCTCCTGGCGTTGTCAATCCTGTAGAATCTTTCAAAAATACGAGGTAGATGTCTTCTGTTAATACCAAGGCCATTGTCCTTGATGCTGATGATTATTTCGGAATTGTTTAAGCTGGCTTCAACATTTATTTTTCCATGGTCCAGGCTGTATTTTAGTGCATTGTCCAGGAGATTTATAATGGCCTGTTCAATAAGCTGAGAATCTGCCCTGACTTTCAGATTATCGTCGCATGAGAGGATGATCTCTATATTTTTTTCATCTGCCTTTGTCCTGCATATTTGAATGGAGGACATGATCATGTTTTTAACATATCTTTCTTCAAGTTGAATTTGTTTAATCTGATCTTCTTGTTCAATCTTGGATAAAAGCAGCAGATCTTCGATAATGGCGGTAAGACGGTTCACATGTTTTTCAATTATATTTAAAAAACGATCAGTTTCCTGTGGATTACCGCCGGCATCACTGCGAATGGTTTCAACAAAGCCTTTTATTGCTGTTAAAGGAGTCCTGATTTCATGGGAAACATTGGCCACAAAGTCCCTGCGGATATTTTCAAGGTGTCTTAACCGGGTTACATCGTTTAGAACAATTAGTATGCCTATGCGTGTCTCATTTAAATCACACAGAGGTGTGATATGTATGTTTAATATTTGCTGGGCTTTGCGCTTGAGAACAATATCACCCTCTGATGTTTTTCCTGTGGAAAGGGTATTTTCGGCAAAACGGTGTAATTCCCGGTTTCTGATTAATTCTTGAATGCTTCTGCCCTTAAAGCCCGATGCATAGCTTCCCAGCATATCCACGGCTGCCTGGTTTAAATTCAGAATATGTTCTTCCATATCAACGGCAATAATACCTTCCTTCATGCTGGAGAGAACAGACTTATATTCATTTCTCTGGTTGACAACGGTTTCCATCCTTTCTTTAAGCTGGGATGCCATCTGGTTCATTGCCTCTGCAAGGCCCGCCATTTCCCTTGTATTAGGAGTGGCCAGCCTGTGGTCTAATTCGCCTTTGGCAAAGAGATCCGCTCCTTTTTTCATCTCTTCGATGGGACGGCTGATAAATCGTGATACATAAAAAAAGATTCCTGAAGCAAAAAGGGCAATAAAGAATCCCCCAAAACCAATTTTAAGACGAATGGACTGTAACATGGTATCTATGGCACTCAAAGCTATTGATGTACGCAATATTCCCTGAAACCTGTTATTTGTTTTAAGGGGCATTGCAAAGTACATCATCCTTTGATCGAGTGTCTTACTGTACCTTATGGCCGTTCCTGTCCCATCCGCTGCCGCCTGAATCAGTTCCGGTCGGTCACCATGATTGTCCATATTCTCAGGGTTTTCTTCAGAATCTCCGATGATTTTGCCGTTGGGAAGTATGACCGTGATGCGGGTAGGTGCATTTTTTCCTATTTCCTTACACATTTGGTCAACTAAGTCCGGGTTTCCGGATGAAATATACCTGGAAATCTGTTTTTCCAAAAGCTGGCTTTGGGTTTTAAGGCTTGCAATGCTTTGATTGATAAAAAAATGTTCAAAAGAATTGGATGCATACCAGATGACCACCACAAGGGAAAAGAGTATGATAAGCAGGTATGAAGAATAAAGCTGCCATATTAATCGTTGTTTTTTCATAACTCATGAGTCGTAAGGTTTTAAAAAAAATAATGACATTTGAAAAAGAAGGGTATATTTTTCAATAGTGAGTCCCAATCCAACAATGAAAAATTCAAAATACTCAAATATATTTACCAAACTTTGATCTTTTTTAACAAGTCTTTTTCAAAAAAACTACCTTAGGGGACACATAACAGACAAACTATAGTGAGACGCAGCATAAATGGGTCAAAACAGTATTGATATTTCTGCTTATTTCACAAACCAATCCCGGGTACTAAGGCTGGTCAGATTCAAACGTGTGGAATAAAAGTGAACGGTTTCTTTCCATTTTTTAAAATATAAGATGGTGTTGGATTTGCTGATTTTCATTATTTGACATCTTTATTTTAATACCTTCATGAGGCCGGTAAAACCAGGGCCTGATCGTCTGTTTTTTCTATAAGGCCAAGGTCTCCCATGATCAGATACATGCAGGGGATTACCAGGAGTACCATGACCGTACTGGCCATGAGCCCGAAGGTGGAACTCACCACAAGGGGAATCAATATCTGGGCCTGCAGGCTCTTTTCAAACAACAATGGCAGAAGACCGGCAATGGTGGTGGATGATGTCAAAATCACCGCCCTGAATCTTTCCCAGCTTGCCCGGGCAGCAGCGGTGTGAAGGGGCATTACCTCTTTTCCTGCCTGTTTCAGGAAGATGACAAGCAGGATGGAATCATTGACCACCACCCCTCCAAGTGCAATAAATCCCAGCAGGCTGGGCATGCTGAAGGTAATTCCCATCAGGGCGTGCCCCCAGATAACCCCGATGAGGGAAAAGGGAATGGCCATCATGACGATGAGGGGTTCCGTGTATGTCCTGAACTGAAAACCGAGCAGTAGAAAAATACCGATGAATCCCATCCCCATGGATCCCAGCATGGACATCCGGGCGCTGTTGGTTTCCTTTAATGAACCGTCGATGGTGAGTTTTAAATCCGGATATGTTTCATGAAATTTATTGAGATATGTTTTGTCAAAAAGTGCGATGAGTTCATTGGTGTTGAGTTGGCGGGTATCCACATCCCCGCGCAGGGTAACGGCCCGCATACCGTTGTGGCGGGCGATCCTTGCCCATCCTTTTTCCTCTTTCCATTCCACCACTGCCCTAAGAGGGACTTGTCGGCCATGGGCCGTGATAAGCTTGAAGTTTTCAATGTCCTGTAGGCTGTTGCGGTTTACTCCGGCCAGCCTCACCTCAATTTCATAGGCTTCAGATCCCACTTGGATTTCATCGGCCTCAAGTCCCTGAAAGGCCGCCTGGAGCTGCTTTGCGGTTTCAGTGGCATCAATGCCGATGCCATGGGTCTCTTTTCGTATCTTCATGCGCAGTTCAGGTTTTCCTGGCCGCAGATCATCTGCCAGGTTGACCAAGCCCTGAAATTGAGCAAACCAGGTTTTTAAATCGGTGACGGCCTGCTTCATTTGATCAAGATCTTTGCCCCGCAGTCGTAATTCAATGGGCTGCCCCCCAGGACCAAACCACGGTTTACTCAAGTTCAGGCTCAATACATCGGGCAGGCTTCCGATTTGGCTTCTCCAGAAGGCAAGATACGCGTCGATGCTGCCGGATCGTTTTTCGGCGGTGAGCAGATCAACGGTGATGGTGGCAACATGGGGTCCATTTTCAAAACTGTCCTTATTCTGATTGTACTGAACATAGGTGTTTCGTACCAGGTCCCGGGTTTCCGGCTGAATTGACTTGAATTTAAGGTTTGTCCGATCAAGGGCTGCCAGAATTTGGTTCACCACGGTTTGTGTGCGTTTCAGGGGGGTGCCCTGGGGCATCAGCAACCGGGCCACCACCACATCCCCCTCCATATCCGGAAAGCCCTGGAATTTTATTTTTCCAGATGCCAGCATTCCAATGGAAAGAATAAACATCCCCAGGATAAACCCCATAAAAGGATATCTCCACTTCAATAAAAAGTCGATGCTCCGGCCCAGAAGGCGGTCCCTCATCCAGTTGAAAAAGCGATCAAACCGTTCCCGTAATAGATGTTTTTTTTCAGGATCAGGCCGGTTCATGGCATGGTGTAGATGAGCGGGTAGAATCCAGAAGGCCTCAACAAGGCTGACGGTCATCACCAGGATGAGCATCAGGGGAACCACCTTGAGGACGTTTCCAATCTGACCATGGATAAAGGCCAGAGGACCCAGAATACAGAGGGTGGAAATAAAAGAGGAAATAACACCTGCAGCCACTTCCCGGGTTCCGTCCATTGCCGCCGCAAGGGCGGGTTTCCCGTTGCGCCGGTGAACCATGATATTTTCGGCAATGACAATGGCGTCATCCATGATCAATCCCAGGGCCATGAGCATTCCTACCATGGTGAACATGTTGATGCTCAACCCGGTAAAGGGAATAAGAAAAAAGGCCCCCAGAAAAGAGACGGGCAGACCCATGGCCACCCAGAAAGAAATACGGATATTAAAAAAGAGCCACATGGTTGCAAAAACCAGCACCAATCCCTGGATTCCGTTGATGATGAGCATATTGAGGCGATCTTTTAAAATAGTTGTCTCATCCTGGGTAATGATCAATTCCATCTGGGGGTGACGTGTTTTTTCATCTTCCACAAAGGCTTTTACCTTTTCTGCCACCCGGATGGCATCCTGTGTGTTTGATTTTTCAATTTTCAATAGGGCAATCTGTCTCTTTCCAGACATGATTTTATCTTCATCATGCTCAAACAGATCCTGGATGTCGGCAATGTCTCCCAGACGGATTATTCCGCCCTTTTCGGTATCAAGAATGATCAGATTTTCAAGGGTATCAGGGGTACGGCGTTGATCCACAAGGCGCAGGATAATATCCCGTTCACGGGTTTCCAGGCTTCCCAGCGGAATGTCCAGATTCCGGGAGGAAATGCGCTCTGCCGCCTGGGCAGCACTGAGTCCCAGGCTTTGCAGTGCCCCATCGTAAAGGGACACCCGGATCTGGTGATCGGAAAACCCCTCTATTTTGATCAGGGAAATTCCAGCCTCCTTTAACCGGTCCTTGATATCTTCGGCATAGGCCTTGAGATCAATCAGGTCCATGGGGCCTGAAACCAGCAATGACAGAACCGGATCTGTCCGGCCCAACTCGGTTATGACGGGGTTTTCAACCTGGGGTGGAAAATCATCAATGGCATCAATTCCCGTTTCAATGTCCCGCAAAAAGGTCTGGATATTACCTTTTACGTCCATTTCAACCACAATTGCGGCCACTCCTTCCCTGGCATCCACCCGGATCTCTTTTACAAAACTGATCCCGTCAATGGCGTCTTCCACCCGGCGGCCGATCACCTCTTCCACCTCCTGGGCCGTGGCACCGGCATAGCGGATGCGGATTTCAACTTCGCTGGGGGCAAAATGGGGCTGGGTTTCCCTCAGTATCCGGGGGGCGGACAGGGCACCGGCAATGAGGAATGCCGCCATTAACAGGTTGGCCGCCGTGGGGTGTCGGGTAAAAAAACGAATCATTGCTCTATACTCCCGGCCTGGCTTTGGGCCTTTATCTCTTGTTCCAGGGGTGCATCAATCATGGGGGTGACTTTCATCCCGATGATGGCAGGCGTGGGATCTGAGACCACAACCATCTCCCCCTGTGACAGGCCGGACTGGATCACGGCCATATCCGATTGGACAAAATCCACCTGGATTTTTCTCTTTTGAAACCGATTCTCTGAATCCACAATAAAAACACTTTTATTGTGGACAGCCGATCTGGGAATAACCAGACGGTCTTTCTGCACTGGCCCTTGAAGTTCAACCCGGCAGAACATGCCGCCGGTCAAAGGCGGACGAATGCCGGGGATTGCTTTCTCATAGGGATTGTCAACTGCAACCACCACCCGGATTTCCCGGGTTTGATAATCCAGAGCTTCCCGCCACCGGTCTATTCGTCCATGCCATTGGACGGACCAGTCACCGCTTTGGAAACGGACCAAGACTACCATTTTCTGAAACAGGGTTTTAAAGGTATCCGGGGTTACCCCGGACTGAAACTGTTTTATTTTTTCCTTATCCAACAGGGTTCGAAAGGTGTCCATGGAAAATCGGGCCTCAATTTCAGTGAGCCGGGTGGCATTGGCCTTGAAAAGTAATTGACCGGCCCGCACAAACTGGCCGGCATCCATGTTTACATCATCCAGCCGGCAGTCCATGGGTGCCTTTATGGTGGTTTTTGTGAGATCAATTTCAGCCTGCTTGAGATGGGTCTTATGCACACTGAGAACTGACTTCAGGGCATTTTCCTTTGACGGGATCAGGGCCAGACTGTTTTTTAACCGTTGAACTGTCTGCTGTTGTTGAAGCAATGTCCGTTGTTCCCGGTCCACCGTGTCCCGGGAGGCGGCATTGTTTTTTAATAATAGTCTGGTTCGTTCAAAGGATTTGGTTGCCAGCACCAGAGATGCTTCTTCGATGGCCATTAATTTTTTTGTGTTTTGTCTGGTTTCAGCAAGCTCCTGTAGGTTGGCCTTGATCTCTTCGATATTGGCCTCCAGCCGGGCGATGGTCAGATGGTATTCCCTTGGATCTATCTGGATTAATACCGTGTGGGCCGGGATCATCTCTCCTGATTTCAATCGCTGATGTATGGACAAAACCGTTCCCTGAACCTCTGAGATGGCCTCCCAGACTTTGCCGGGTTGGGCAACACCGAATCCAATGGCCCTGGGAACCAGGCCCACGTAAGAGGGTCTGATAACCCGGAGAGGGGTGACAGATTCTGTTACCGATTTTTTCGTGGGACCGGGCCTGTGTGTGACCAGATACCCCACCGCCAGTACAGCCGCAGCAACGGGCAATAGAGTCAATATCCCTTTGAATATCTTTTTTGTGACTTTTTTTATGGTCATGGTGTTGCCTTTTATGGGTATCATTTGAAGCCTTCTTTTATGGTGACGGTTAAACTTGTTTTTTTTATTTAATGCATATCTGAAGATATGCACAAAATCATTGACTTAGATCAAGTAATTTTATTTCCAAGTTTGATATGTAAATAAAATATAACGATAATTTAACGGCAAAAGATCCTTCACTTCAGGATTTATTGCTTTGACGCTTCTTTTTCTTTTTTTTAGCGGCATAACTATTGCCAAATTGACAGGCAATTGCCAGAGTCAACAACCCCTGAGCTACTATTCTGGAAAAAGGGTAGCGGAATTATTCCATGAAATCAGAGTATTGATTAATGTAAATTTAAAGGAGACGCAGCATGAAAACACGAAAAATAAAAGAAAAGATTTTCTGGCTGGGATCGGTGGACTGGGACAGTCGTTTGTTCGACGCACTTATCCCCCTTCCTGATGGGACCAGCTATAACGCTTATCTCATCCAGGGAAGTGAGAAGGCGGCATTGATTGATACTGTGGATCCTCCCATGGCCGCAGAGTTTATGTCACAACTTGAAGGTATCAAAAAGATTGATTACATTGTTTCCAGCCATGCAGAGCAGGACCATTCCGGAACGATTATGCAGGTTCTTGAAAAATATCCCGGTGCAAAACTCATATCGACCCCCAAGGCCAGGGGACTGCTCATGGACCTTTTGACCATTCCAGAGGATTTTTTCATATCCATAGAGGATGGAGAAACCTTGAGCCTTGGTGACAAAACCTTGAAATTTATCTATACCCCCTGGGTTCACTGGCCGGAAACCATGGTAACCTATCTGGAAGAAGACAAGATTCTTTTCAGTTGCGATTTTTTCGGCTCCCATATTGCATCAAGCGACCTTTTTGTTACCGATGAGGGGCGTGTCTATGAGGCAGCCAAGCGTTACTTTGCCGAAATCATGATGCCCTTCAGGAACATCATCAAAAAAAACTTAGAGAAACTTGCCCCCTATGAGATTGAAATGATTGCTCCAGGGCACGGGCAAATATTTTCTAAACCATCCTTTATCCTGGATGCCTATCATGAATGGACCCAGGGTTCTCCCCGTAATACAGTGGTTCTGCCCTATGTCTCAATGCACGAAAGCACAAAACTTATGGTTGACCACCTTGTTGCGGCCCTGGTGGACAAAGGGGTCAGAGTGGAGCAGTTTAATCTGGCCGTTACTGATATCGGAAAAATGGCCATGGCCCTGGTGGATGCGGCCACCATAGTTGTGGGAACCCCCACCATCCTGACCGGCCCCCATCCCTATGCTGCCTATGCCGCATTTCTGGCAAATGCCCTCCGGCCCAACACCCAATTTTTATCCGTGGTGGGCTCGTATGGATGGGGCGGCAAGACTGTGGAAAACCTTGCGGGAATGATTCCCAACCTAAAGGTAGAGGTACTGGACCCCGTTCTTTGCAAGGGGGTGCCCACCGAGACGGCGTTTAAGGCATTGGAGGATCTGGCTACCACCATTGCAAAAAAACACGAAGAAAATGGATTCACCTAAACTAAAATGTTTCATTACACCTAAACAAGAAGACATATCCTGTTTTGTTTTCAATTTTAGGAAACCGCAAAGTAAACGCCATGATGTCGGGTAATTAATTTTAAAAAACCTACACTTTCTTAGTGCAGCCGTTCAAGACAACCTTGATCGGCTGCACCTGTTCAATAAGAAAGTTTTTTAATCCGTCAACTACCCTCCTATATTTTGTGTGGACTTGAAGGCAGGGAATATGCCGGTATCATGGAGGGCAAAATGCAGTTCCGGCATTGAACCTTCTTCTTCGGATTCAGTCATGGATTTTGATTCAATTTCAATGCTTATAATTCCTTTTTCCGTAAACTTGATGGCATTGGAGAGCAGGTTGTTAAATATCTGTTTCAATCGAAACGGATCACCGCAATAACTGCCATGGGGGCAGCCCAGGGTTTTTACCTGGTTCTGCCCACAACGAACCATGAAAGCCATCGGCCGTTTACGGAGGCTTTCATATAAACCGGCATGGCCGGAGCATATTTTTTACCCGGCCACAACGAAAATTGAAAGTCTTTTGAAAAACAAACTCTTACGGAGACTTTCATATAAACCGGCATGGCCGGAGCATATTTTTTACCCGGCCACAACGAAGATTGAAAGTCTTTAAAAAAACAATCTGTTACGGAGACTTTCATATAAACCGGCATGAGTTGCCACTCACAACGAACCATGAATGTAGGGGCGGATTCCATATCCGCCCCAAATGGATTTATTTCGTATTTATCAATGGGGGCAGAAATAGATTCTGCCCCTACACATTCATATAAACCGGCATGGCCGGAGCATATTTTTTACCCGGCCACAACGAAGATTGAAAGTCTTTAAAAAACAATTCTTTACGGAGACTTTCATATAAACCGGCATGGCCGGAGCATATTTTTTACCCGGCCACAACGAAGATTGAAAGTCTTTAAAAAACAATCCTTTACAAAGACTTTCATATAAACCGGCATGGCCGGAGCATATTTTTTACCCGGCCACAACGAAGATTGAAAGTCTTTTATAAACAATCATTTATGGATACTTTCATATAAACCGGCATGGCCGGAGCATATTTTTTACCCGGCCACAACGAAGATTGAAAGTCTTTTGCTAACATTCAAATAGTGTAACGCCTTACCCCAGAATCACTGACAAAATAGTGTAACGCCTCCCAGGTAGTACCCCGCCGCATACCCTGCCAATCAAATTAATAGATCATACCCAGCTTACCCCGCCGTTACCCCGCCGCATACCCTGCCAATCAAATTAATAAATCATACCCAGCTTACCCCGCCGTTATCCCGCTACAGATTCACAAGAGAATGAAAATTTGCTTTTATACTTTCTATGACTTGAATCTTGGAGAAAATATAATGGCAAAAAGTTTCCGTGGAAAACGTCCTTGTGCAATTTGTCGAAAATGGTTTCAACCGGATGTGAGGCAAAAGGGACGTCAAAGGACCTGCAACCCGGCCTGCCGAAAAGAACTCCATCGAAGGCAATGTGCAAAATTAAACAAGAAGAACCAATCGGATAGCAAAAACAACTACCTGGCAAAAAAACTTGAAGATGCCGTAAATCAGGAAAAACCCAATGCCGCAGTTGCTACAAAATTATTACAAAGACAGACAAAGCCTGCACTGCCATTTGAGGTCATTGTGGCAGAATATGGAATAAAAGCTGCTATCGTTATCCAATATCTGGTGATCCAAATTACCGCCCATTGCAGACCCTATAAAACTCCATGAAATCGGCAGACTAATCAAAAATGACTTTAAGAGGCATGAGCAAGCTAAACCCTTGTAATATAGGCGAATATGAACAGAGTAATCCATTGTTGATTTCAAGAGACATTATAGGCACAAACCACTGTAAATAAAAGGGATACCACCAAAGTAATCCCAATTCCAGTTTAAGAGGCAACAGACAGAATTAAGGACTGGTGATATAAGATAGGTAACTGAAAATTCAAAAAGAAGAGGTGACCCATGAACAAGAGATTCTCGTCCCAAGAATTGTTTGAGTTACGAAATAACATCCCTGTGGATATTCTGATTCGGGATCATTTGCAGATTCCATCAAAAATCAGAGACGGCTTTTTTCGTTTTCTATGCCCCGTTTGTAACGAATTCCAAACCGCTGTAAATCCGGCAACTAATTTGGCCAGGTGCTTCCGCTGTGAAAAAAATTTCAATACTATAGATCTGGTCATGGTTGTCAGGAGATATGGGTTCCGAGACAGTGTCTTGTATTTAAAAGAACTGGATAGGCCTTCCCAGGTTCCGGCAGGGGATCTTACGGCTCTTGCCGCCAATGTCGGCCAATCCATGCCGGGAAGACTGTAGCAATGGAACGGTTAAATGAGTTGGAAATACTTATTGCCCATAATCAAGAATGTTTTTGCCAAATTGGCCAGGCATTGAAGGAGATAAAAGATGGGCGGTTGTATAAACAGGCCCTGTTTGAAACGTTTGGGGCATACACCAGGGCAAGATGGGATATAGGCAGATCCCAGGCATACCGCCTGATTAAATCCTATGAAGTTATCCGGAATTTGTCGCCAATTGGGGACAAATTGCCAGTCAATGAATCCCAAGTCCGTCCCCTGGCTCAATTGGAGCCTTGTGAACAGCGAAAGGCCTGGAAGGATTTCATGAACAGCAATATTGAGTTAACGGCACACAACATCAGAAAATTCATTGATGCCAGGAAACCCAAACCACAAAACAGACCAGACTTGAGTAACCAGATCACAGACGAGTATATGGCCGCAATAAAAACCATGCTTGAGCAAGTTCGAGTGGCTCAGCATGTTCATTGGCAGGAGACCTCTCAACAGGCCGCATTGTTATGGAACAGGGTTATACGTGAGAAGATCCTGTCAAAGGGGGCATGTAATGAATAATCTGAGTATTGATGAGCACTTTAATTTGCTACTTTACAAAAAAATTATGAATAAAACCGGATCTGCCAAGAGACGGGCCAAAAAATATTACAAGGACCAATACAAGAAAACCGGCATCATCCCCGCTCCCCTTATGCTGGCTGAAAAAGGGATTATGGAAGGCAGAAAGTGCAGCGGGCGACCCCGCTCCATAGATGAACAAACCAAAAGACGATTTATAGAAATGGTCAAGGCCTCTTGTGACCTATCGTCCCAGGGATTTGTTTTTATCACCAGGAAAGCCAGGACCATTAAAAACTATCATTGTTGGCTCGAAGAAGAGATGGGCAAGCCCATCAGTCTTCCGGGGCTAAGGCGATGTGCAAAGAGGGAGAATCTTAACTTTTATCTGGAAAAGGAGGATTATGAAGAAGAGCCTGCACCTCCCCATGCCTTTAAGTCGGAACCGGTATTTAATTTGATCCAAATGGACGGATGTAAGTTTAGATATTTGAAAATTAAAGATGACAATGGTAACTGGCAAAAACCTCAGGTAATAGAGGCCTTTGACACCGGGTCCCGGTATATGTTTTTTTTGAGGGCTTATTTTACCGAAAGCAGCCTCAATTCTGTGGATCTGTTTACTCGATTTTTACTCAGCACACCGTTTCCCCAACAAAAAATCAAGTTCAGGCCGGACCAGGCAAAGGGTTTTCTAAATCTCAAACGCCCCATCAATGCCCTGAATCTGGCACATTCCACGCCCGGCGGATTTTACATGGCACCGGATTTTGCAAGGCCTAATTCTCCCAAAGACAAGGCTCACCTTGAGTCTTCACACCGGAGCCTGCATAACTTTGAGATAAGAATTATCAAAGATTTTCAAGACAGGATCGTGAAAACCGTCCCCGGCTATATCTTTAAGCAAACAAAAAGGGAGAAGATCACAGTGACCCTCCTTGATATCTCTCTCCAGGAACTGAGGGGCAGTCCTTTGATTGAGCAATATCGTACTGAACATAACAGTACCAAACATGACTTCAGCGAAAATGCTCAAGTTCAGAAATGGATTCCAGCACAAAAGCTGGATGCTTTTTTATCTAACCAAGCAACTCTCCTGACCTTTACCCCGGATCAAGTACATGAATATATGAAGTACGGTTTTAAAAAAATTAAAGCTACGGTATCAAAGAAAAGGACTATCCGGCATGACAACCAGGATTACTACATGACCTGCGGTGCAGAGCAGTTCAGCAGGCACAAAAGCACCCCTGTACAAATATCCAGGTATAAGGACAAGCTTTTTGTTTTTGAGAACAAAGAAGACGGCATACTGTTGGGAGAAGCTCTTGCCAGGCAACCTTTTGAGAAACCGCACGAACCTGAAGCAAAGATGCTACCCGATGAGCTTGATATGATAATCGCTCTCTTGGAAGAACACAACATGGTCGTCTACCGGCCCACCTTGATTGAGGTTTATCACAGGGGGCTAACCCTGGCCCGGGCCAAACAGGTTTTTCATCACAATCTGCCAAGATATTCAGTTTACAATAAAAAGGTAAGGTTACCGGAAGCAGAAAAAGGGGCCGTATTGTTCCGTGCATTTATTCTTGATTGCAAAAGATCTATAGATTCGAATTATGTGGCTACTTATGCAACCAACGGAGATTTAACATGAAAGAAGATTTTATAAGTGATAAACGTCGAGTATCCTATCTGAGCGCCACATATAACAGGATCTACCGAGGTCAAAGTGTTCTTATTGAGGGTGATTTTGGAGCAGGTAAAACCCGGTTTTTACAATTATTGCGGCCAAAAAAGCTCCATACTGTATGGGTAGAATCCCTGTTCAACATACACGAGACCCTGGCTGCAATACTCAGAGAGTTGAATTATGACACCAAAGCCACCTATCGCAGGACACCCCAGTACCTGAAAATAATTTGCAAGCTGTCCAACTGTTTTATTATTATCGATGAAGCCAACGATCTGGATACCCGGGTTTGGCCATATCTCAAACGAATTATTGATGCTGGTGTTCCCATTGTATTTGCCGGGCTACCAAAGGTAAGAACCTATTTGAGCCACAACCATCCAGATATACTCAGCCGATTAAAAACCCTTATTCTGTACCCCATAGTAGTCGAGGATTTTATTGCAAAATGCAATGATATTCAGCAGGAAGCCGTAGAGCAAATCTATATGGCCGTCAAAGGCGATATGCGAAAATTTGAAGAAATATGCACAGATTGCCGAGACAGGGCAAAGGAATTGAATCATAAATTTGTTGACATCAATCTCGCCCTGGAATTTATATCTGACCTCCCCCCTCAATAGCTTTTTGTAGCAACAACCTGCCTGCCTGATTAAAAACAGGTCATCTCCGATCCGTGGGAGATGACCTGTTTGTGTTTTCTCTTTGCTCTGATCTATCCGTTGATCCCAATTTTAAGCTGATTTTACCTGCAAATCGCTGAATTACTAGTAATTTTTGAGATTCTTTTGTGGCGTTACACTATTTTGTAAATTTGTTTATTTTTAAAACTAACTCTAAGTTGCTTTATTTAAAGGGAATTTAAGCAAATAGAGGAAGTTTGAAGGGTCAAAAAAGCGTTACACTATTTGTATCTCATCAGTCTTTTATAAACAATCATTTATGGATACTTTCATATAAACCGGCATGGCCGGAGCATATTTTTTACCCGACCACAACGAAGATTGAAAGTCTTTAAAAAACAATCCTTTACAGAGACTTTCATATAAACTGCCATGGGCAGCCCAGGGTTTTTACCCGGTTCTGCCCACAACGAACCATGAAAGTCATCCGCCGTTTACGGAGACTTTCATATAAACCGGCATGGCCGGAGCATATTTTTTACCCGGCCACAACGAAGATTGAAAGTCTTTAAAAAACAATCCTTTACGGAGACTTTCATATAAACACCCATGATGGCACAGTCATCACAACGATGAATGAAAGTCTTTTAAAAACAATCCTTTACAGAGACTTTCATATAAACACCCATGATGGCACAGTCATCACAACGATGAATGAAAGTCTTTTAAAAACAAGTACTTATAGAGACTTTCATATAAACACCCATGATGGCACAGTCATCACAACGAAGATTGAAAGTCTTTAAAAAACAATCCTTTACAGAGACTTTCATATAAACACCCATGATGGCACAGTCATCACAACGATGAATGAAAGTCTTTTAAAAACAAGTACTTATAGAGACTTTCATATAAACACCTTGCAAGGCCGGAAGCTATATTTGTCTTAATGGTGACTCTTTTGCGCCTGGCAGTTTCTCTGAAAAGTTGCAGCACTTCATCCACGATTTGGTGAATGGAAAAGGGGATTGACTCCAAGGTCAGCTTTTCAGCGGCCGCTTTTGAGTAATCAAGAATATCATTGATGATTCTCAACCTGACCTTCTCTTTCAGTTCATTTTCACGATGCGTAGGGAATACTCAATGTTCCGCCAAGGGTCATCTGATTAAAGTCCATATAGACCGCCGGCACTGCATCAAAAAGATCTACTATCGGAATGCTTTCAAAGTTTGATACAGCCTGGGGGCGCATGGTATTTTTAAAGGCAGCACTTTGTTCTTCCGTGCCTCATTAAAATTCGATGGCAAGTTGTGCCGTTACCACATCTGCTTCATCATCGGACTCAAATTCGTCATGGAAATATTCAAAGGCAAGGGAGGTGTTCTCCAGGATACCCACACCAATGACACCCATTACGCGGGTTTCCGGCAGTTCGTTTTCCATGTTGTCGGTTCCCTGGCAGGCAAGGCCCACAACCGTCTCTTTTCCAGCTATCTCAAAGGTGTATCCCACTTCGGCATTCCAGGCAGAAGGTTTGTCTCCCCCTTCCATGGTGCCGGCGGCATAGCTCCACTCCGGATCATCTGTTGCACCGACATACTCACCGATCACGGTAAGCGGTCCGAAATTGAGAACCGCATGGAGTGCAACACCGCCTACATACTCGTCCAGGCCAAATTCCCCTTCGTCCATCCAGCCTTCCAGAATATCGCCAAGCCCATCGGAATCGAACAAATTGTTGATGTAACCGATCCCTACATTCAGACTCATGGCATCGGTTTCCATGCCGTAACCGGCACTCAGACCGAAGTTGTCAATGTCGTTGTCTTCATCGTCTTCATCCACATCACCGTTGAAGATATAGGCGGAGCAGTAAAACCCGGCCATTTCATAACCCACTTCCAATGAGGTTTCATGGGTCTCACCGATTTCCAGAGTCAGAGGATCCGAGATCATGTTGGTCTCAAAGCTGCCGAAGGGTACGTAGAATTCACCGGCTTTCAGATAAAGGGGAAGATGGTCTCCACCACTCAGGGTAAGAAAGACCTCATCCACGGCGAGATCTTCTCCATCTTCGTAGAGAAACAGCATAAAACCACTTACATAATCGGATATCTCAGCATCAATGCCAAGCTCGGCAGTGGCAAGGGTCAGATCACTGGAATCTTCGTCATCAGCATCAGAATCGTCAAACTCGAGGTGCTCAAAACCGGCTTCCACTTCAATTACACCACTCAGACTAATGCGATTTAGCCAATCGGGGAATCCTTCGCCCCCGCCACCTTTGAGTTTCTCTTCAAGCCGTGTGATGCGCTCGCCAAGTTCAACATTAGACAGCGCTCCGGCCCATCCCATGGAGGTGAACCCCAAAAGTATCAATCCACAACAGATCCCCTGGAACCATTTTCCCTTCAACAAATTCATTTTTTTTCCTTTCATCTTTTTCCTGCTTTTTTTTTATATTTTTTCGTTTTTTTGAATCACATCATTTAAAGGGCATCCCCCACACCCTCCACTGCAACGGCAATGGTCGCCGTCTTGTCTTATAAGGCTCGTCACATATCGATGGAGATACCACACGGCAACAGCCACAATGCAAAATACAATCAATAAATCCATTACCGTCTCCTGGGCATATCAAATATTACCAAGTCAAATTTTTATTTCAAAAAAAGTGTCAACTACTTTTGGGGTAATATGAAGGATGCCCCTTTTTCCAAATACAGAGTGTATTGGCAGCCTGTATAGACAGAATCTTTCTACTTCATGTCCACGGCTTTTACCCAAATAACAGCATCCTGTGAAAGTTCTTTACCGTTGAACTCCTTATCGGGTCCAACACCTAATGCACAGAATCCCCACCATCCGGCCCTGGGAATGCCGAATACAAATTCCCCATTGACATTACTTTTGATGGTCATGGTGACAAAGGCATCCTGGGGGGCTTCCACAATCGCTTCTTTCTGAAATTCCTGACCACCTTCAACAGGCGGATGATTAATATATTCCACCTCAATTTCTGCATTGGACACCGGTTTTCCGGCACACTTTACAATGCCTCTGAAGACGTTTCCCGTCCAGAGAGCGTATGGTTTATCCAGGGGGACTATCTCCGCCTTAAGGCCGATTTCTGAATCCCAGTCCGTGGGGAATCCACCGGTATTGACGACCATTTTGGTAATCTGCTGAATGTAAATATCTTCTTCCTTTTCCAGATAAGGGGCGGGAATCAGACAAAAAACATTGTCTCCCATACCGCGCAGTTTGTGCTGTGCCTCATAAGCCGCACCAGTGTTAGTCAGGCTGGTCCAGATAATGGGTTTCAGCTTGTCCGTCAAATCGGTTTTATTTCCCTTGCGGATCACATAAAAGGCTTCAGGGATTCCCATGTCCATGGTGTGCCCCGCTTCAAACGGATGGGTAAAGACCAGTTTCAAGTCAATGGATTTAGCTTTTTCCAGCGCTGCTTCAGGTGTGTAGATCATCTGAAAGTGAGCCATGGCAGGAAGGGATATTGCAAACAACAGTATCCCGGCAAACAATGCAATTTTCTTTTTCATCGAACAAACTCCTATAAATTAATTATAATTAACAAAGGCATGGCAGGCTGTCTGCCATCCCCAAAAAAATTCAACGAACTATGTGTTAATTATGGACAATATTGTGTAACCCTTCTTTCATCCGGGCAGACGATAATATCTGCTCCGGCATATCTGTTCACACCTACTCTACAATTTCATCCCCGTCGTTTTCGACGACATGACCTTCACCGGCATCGAAAACCACTTTGTAAGGAACAGACGGTTTATCAAAGGTAAACTCGCTATCTGCATCCATTTTCCCCTGAAGCAGCACCTTCCCGGTTTTGTCCTCCACCCGCATCTCCACACCGGAAGCAGACGATCCATCGGAAAATCCTCCCTCGCAGGTGATGGTGCTATCTCCATTATCATAGCAAGAGCAAAGCGGGGTATGGGCATATGCGCTGCCTGCAAAACATAAAGAGATGGCCAGCAGTGCGGCCGGGATTAATTTAGCGTTCAATCGAATCATTTTTAAATTCTCCTTTTTTTAATTGTTAAAAAAATTTGGCATGTTTCATTTACCGGTTTACACTTTCCGAAGCGACATGCCCATTTTTGAGACATTTCCCTCAAAAAAGTGTAAACTACTTTTGAGGCTTCATGAAGCTTGCCAAAAATTTTATTTTTAATTTTGGGCGGCTGATTATCAGGGCACCTGAATATCAACCGGATCCGTTTCAATTGGTTGTTTGTTTTATATTTTATAATTAGTTTTGGTATCTAAAAAATAATAGATATATCTAACTTAATATCCCAATAAAAGGCGTAGCATTATTCCGATAACATTCAAGAATATTTAGCTACGCCTCTATAAGTTATTTTTTGTAAACCGGCTTAAATATTCAATCTTGTCCCTAAAAAACGAGAGGTGAAAACAAATTTAAAATCATTGAGTGAGCACACTGGAAGCGGAAGCTCCGGTAACAGGCTTCAACCGCTTCCCCCAAGGCTTAAACAATCCTATAAAAACGGTCAGCAGCGCTGTAAAGCAATAAAATACACCCATCATCTGAATACCGCTGAGTCCGACAAGTCTGCCGCCGGTAAAGATTCCCGAAGCAACGACAAACCCTAAAATTGTCGGAAAAATCATGGAAAAGAGCATCCACTTATAGGAACCGGTCTGAACTTTGATCATGATTGTAGTGGCAAGACAAGGTGGATACATGGCAAAGAAGACCATGATAGCCAATGCGTGGAGCGGCGTGAAGTCATCTCCACTGGCTTCCGCCCCCATGCGGTCTTCCAGGCTCTTGTTCTCGTCGGCTCCCTGCTGATAGAGCACACCGATGGTGGCCACGCTGGACTCCCTGGCGGCAAAGGATGATAGAATTGCTACATTGATCTTCCAATCAAATCCGGCCCACTCTGTAATGGGTTCCAGAGAACGGCCGACCATGCCCAGAAAACTGGTTTCGATTTGCTCCTCCTTTATATGACGCCGCAGTCTTTTTCGTTTAGAGACAAGCTTGCGCAAATTTTTGTTGATCTTTCTGGCATCTTTGTTGCCTTTTGGTTTCAAAAACTTGAACAGTTCAGGATATTTGGACTGAAATCTCTCATCCAGTGTCCTGGAAGCCTCTGCTGTTTTAATGGTCAGTTTGGCGGTCTTGTAATCGGTATAGACATTTATTAGAGAAATTAGTGCTGCTTCATCCTTTAACTGATCCCCATAGCTGATAGATGCGCTTTTTTCATGGAAGGCAGCTACGGCCTGATCCATTGATTTTTGAAACTGAGCGGTTTTCTCATCGCTGAGGCCAGGAAACTGAAGAAGTGTAAAGACGCAGACAGAGACAGCAACAACAATGGATCCTACTTTCTTGATGTATTGCCATGTCCGCTCCAGCGCCCGCTGTCCTACGCCGAAAAATGTAGGGGGATGATATTTGGGAAGCTCCATGACAAAGGGTGCCGTCTCCATGGATTTCAACATAGTCGCTGTCAAGAACCTTGCCACCAGCAGTGCTATAAAGATGGTGATGGTGGAGAGAAACAGCATGGCCCAGGATTTGTACGGTGCAAAAAAAACATTGATTAACAGGGTGTAGAAGGGCACCTTAGCGAGACAGTTCATGTAAGGGACGGTTAAAATGGTAGCCATCCTGGAACGTTCATCGGGAATACTCTTGGTGGACATAACCCCTGGGACTGCACATCCCCCGGCAAAAACGCCGCCGAGAATAAAGGGCAGGGTTGATTGGCCATGGAGTCCAAAGGAGTTGAACAACTTATCGAGAATAAAGGCAATACGTGCCATATACCCGCTGTCTTCAAGAACAGCGATCAATGCGAACAGGATTAGAAATATGGGTATATAATTCAGCAGCGCATTGGCAGAATCCACCATCCAGAGCCCCATGGAACGCACATAGGGATCTTGCAGCATTCCGGCATCCGGCAGTGCACCTGCTACCAAAGCTCTGAATTTTGCCAATACAGGCCACCAGTACTGGGTCAGTTCATAGCCCTTGACAATGGAAAGTTGATAGATGACAAATACGGTGGCCACCAGAAAAACAGGAGCCGCAAAGCGGTTAAGTACCACTTTGTCGATCATTTCAGTAATCTGGTCTTCACCGCCTTTTTCTTCTGTTACGCATTCCGCAACGATTTTACCGGCAAGTCTGTCTCTGCAGCCCATCATGTAATCGGCTGCATTTATATCATTGGCCTCTTCAAAATCTTCTTTAATCTTGCGTGCTATCTGAAGCTCATCACAGGACTCCCCCATCCATTCAATGACAATACGCTCGGCTTCGCTGTCTCCTTCGATCAGCTTGACGGCAAGCCATCGGCAGGGATACTTATCCCCCAGGCGCCCCTGTTCAAGCTTTGCATGGAGAGCTTTGATGGGCGGTTCAATCTCTTCGTAGGAAATTTGCAGGGCATCCCGGTTATCCTGCCCCTTCTCGTATGCAGCATTCAAAATGGCATTCCGTAGAGCATCCTTTCCGATTCCTTTGCGCCCCACCGTGGGAACGACGGGAACTTTCAGGCATTTCTCCAGTTGGGAAATGTCGATTCGGGTACCGTTGCGTCTGGCTACATCCATCATGTTCAGAGAGACCACCACCGGAAATCCCATCTCCAATACCTGGAATGAAAAGTACAGGCTGCGTTTGAGAGATGAGGCATCCACGACGTTAACAATGATATCTGGCTTTTCGGTGATGAGAAAATCACGGGCCACCCTCTCTTCTAAGGAAAATGAAGTCAGGCTGTATGTTCCGGGTAGATCCACCACCTCTGCTTTGACATCTTTGTAGCTGTAAAATCCGGTCTTTTTATCGACGGTGACACCGGGATAATTGGCAATGTGTTGATTGGCTCCGGTCAGCATGTTAAATGTAGTCGATTTTCCGGCATTCTGCTGTCCGGCCAAGCCTATCAGAAGTTTTTCTTTAATAAAATCAGGTGATGTTGTCATGGTGTACGCCATAATCTCTCATTGTGTGATTGAAAAATCAGTTGATTTGTAAGGGATTTCATCCCCTTTAATATACCCCGCAAATAAACTTTACAGTTGATAATACTTATAAACAAAAGGGTATTTTATTTTCAGGAAGTTCCCTGAGTGAATCAGGCGGATTCGACTTCAATGAATTCTGCCTCGGATTTTCTCAAGGCCACCTTATAATTGGACACACGACACTCAATGGGATCTCCCAGGGGTGCCCGTCGAATGACTTCTATTTCAGCCTGGGGAATAAACCCTAAATCAAGCAGCCTCTGCCTGATTGGGCCGGTGGCATGGTGGCAGCGAATTCTTGCCCGCTTTCCCGGGTTTATCTCTTTGAGCATACAGCAATTTTTCCTGGTGCACCTTCGCATTCGTTTTCTCTGTCCGGGCATAATTTTCTCCTGCGTTTAAAATTAATGGTTAGGCACATAAAAAGAAAATAAGGTATATATAAGTTCAAAAGATAAGTCAATAAATATTTTATCCTTCTAACAAATATATTTATTTTTATTTTGTTAGACGCCAAATCTCTTTTAAGTATTGTCTAAAGTGTTTTTGTTATCCATTAAAACCAATAAGTTATATTTAAAGATGATTGATGTTTATCAGCTTCATCAAAGGGTTCATATGAAAGACTCCATAGCGGCTTGTTTTTAAAAAGACTTTCATGGTTTGTTATGGGCAGAACCGAATCAAAATTCTGGCCTGCCCATGGCGGTTATTAGCGGTTTTTAAAATCCAAATGTACCGGTAGTATTTTCCTCGCCATATGCTGCGGCATCGTGTATCACCTGAGATACTGTGCTCAAACCATAACTCGGTAGCATATGAACATTCTTTTTATGTTTTTTTCCCAGCGTTTTCACCACGGAACAAGCGGTGTGGCTGTTGCAGTTAACAGGGCAAAGCACCATATCAGCACGCTTCATACGATATTCAAGGGACTTAGCTCCTTTTTTTACATATCCGTCATGATAGTCAAAAACACCGCCACCGCTCTCAATTAAATCCCGATAAGCAGACTTCATCCGTGTGATACCACCGACGATCAATACCCGTTTTTTGCAAAGATCGAAAACCGGACAGGATTTATTGCATTCATTACAGGAACAGGGCCCCAAGGCTATGACATTACCAATCACTTTACGGGCTTCTTGTTTAATCTGTTCCGTGAGTTCTTTTTGCCACTTCACTTCCATTGTCAGTTGCTCTTTTTGTTCAACCATCACATTCAAAAGCGCCTGTAATTCTTGATATTCTTCCGATAAGATTAACAACTCCTCTTCCAGATTCTTAGTTTTTGATGTAGTCATTCTATTGGCCAACATCTTCTCAAATTTTTTGTTTTCATCTTTAAGTTTTTGGAATTCTTGCTTAAACTCCTCAAATGCTTTTTTCATATTCTCATACTCTTGAGATGATGAGTTTTTCTTCAGCATTGATAATCTCCTTTGGTTTGAATAATTTTTTCAATATAATTCCATTATGGGTCAATGTTTTATGTAGAAATAAAAAAGGCGCAGCCCGATGTCATTTTTTCATCGAGTTACGCCTTCACTTTTTTCATCTCCAATGTTGCAAGGAATGAAAACCGTAAGGTATTATAGATTATTAGCTACAAACACCATGTGTCAATAATGAGAGAAAGTAATAAAATGCTATATCGTTATTATTAGTGGTTTAAGTCTCTTATGTGTTGATTAAAATATCTGTCAAATTTTTTCTCAAAATTTCAAGTTTTTTTGATTTAAATGCCTTGCGACTCTCTTCCAGGACATCAATGGCATGTTTTAGTGCATGTTCCAGAGCTATCTCCCTAGATCGTTTTGGACAAAGATCAAAAAAAGATTTCAAATCTTTACCATTCATCTGATTTTCCAGTATGTCTGTCATCAGACAGCAATGTAAATTTATTTTTTCTTGAAGCTCTTTTATGCTAATATTAAGTGTATTGACTATTTCATTTTCTCTCATAATTATTAATGTTATCCTTGTCAATTTTTATTTTATATTTCTAACTTAATGTTTCTAAAAAAACCGTCTTCTGGAATTTTATCCACAAAACGGGCATTTGAAATTTAAAAAATTTTATTCCTTTTAATTGTCACGCAAATATATGGCGCCCCCGGAAATCCCATCTCCAATACCTGGAATGAGAAGTACAGGCTGCGTTTGAGAGATGAGGCATCCACGGCGAATTAGGTTTGTCTTTGCATTCGTTTTCTCTGTCCGGGCATACTTGTCTCCTGTGATTAAAATTAATAGTTTAGTGCATAAAAGGAAAATAAGCTATATATAAGTTTAAAAGGTGTGTCAATAAATATTTTATCCTTCTAATAAATTTGGTTGTCTCTATTTGTTTGATCATTTTTTACCATTTACCTGATTTTCCAGTATGGGTGTCACCAGGCAGCAATGTAAATTTGTTTTTTCTTGAAGCTCTTTTACCAACGGTTCGATCATTTTTGCATAACTTATTGAATTTATTCACATGAAAAAGCTGACTTCTAAAAAATCAGAGTTGTATTTTACTTAAATTACAGCGCCTTATGAGATCAATCGAACCGAGGGTGAATATGATATCAAATTCGGAAAGCGCGTTTTCGTTATTTTGTCATGCCGAATTCTACGCATAGGTGCCCAACGGGGAGCTGAGGGGGTAGGCTTCCAGACAATATGGACTGAAAACCCCATAAATCAAGAAATCAATATGAATTCTTACCCCCAAATCCGTTATATACTGATGCAACTTTGGTTTTTCTAAAAAAAATAACAAATGCTCAAAACATGACTCCAAACATATTGTTTTTTCGACACAAAGCAAATTATGTTCCAGGAAAAATCTAAATTGGAATACTATAATCAGAAAATATTCAAAAAGCTAAATTTCCATATTTTCATTCAGGGTGTTTATATCAATTTTCCCTGCCTGCAACTTGATAGCTTCCAGCATTTCCTTAAACTGTTCCTTTGTGAGCATACCTTTCTGGAACAATGATTTAAGCATTTCAATTTTTCCCTCAATCTTTCTGCTACCAGGGATTTAATTCCCATCCATTTTAAAGGATTTTTTTCCAGCCAATTTCAGGGACACCAATCCAGCCTTACTCATTTCTTTCCCTCAATTTTCTTCACTTAAAAATGAAATTTTAACAAATCTGATTTTTTCCATATAATTCCGCTTCATACTCAATGATATTTGACTGTGGAGAGGAGCTATGGAGCCTATACTTTGTCCTTGCTGTAACTCGTTTTTCGTTCCAAGAAATAAATTGCAGAAATTTTGTTCAGAGCCAGGTTGTCAGCGGGCCAGGAAAGCCCTGTGGCAGAAAAAGAAGATGGCAACTGACCCGGAATATCAAAAAGACCAAGATATGGCTAAGAAGAAATGGCTTTTCAACAATCCTGATTACTGGAAGAATTATAGACTGCGAAATCCTGAAAAAACCGAGAGAAACCGGTGTTTACAAAAAATCAGGAACCACAGAGCAACTGCCTCCAAAACCATCGGAATTGCAAAGATGGATGCGGGGAAATCCAACAATCAAAGCCTTTCTGGGCAATATTGGCTTATTCCCACCGTTGCAAAGATGGACCCGGTAAAAATTTTTATTACTACAGCACCGGCATGTTCAGAATAATTGCAAAGATGAAGCCGGGGACACAGGAAAAATTATGTGTTAAAAAAGCCTAATCATCAATAAACCAGGAGGTTATCATGATTAGAAAAAGAATACTTGTCCCTGAACGGGTCCGAACACCCGGCAAAAGTTTTTGTTTTATCCCGCACCGTTTCTTGACAGACGGTTTTCATCAAACATTAACCCGGCATGAATTGGCATTATACTTGTTTCTTGTATTGGTCTCGGACAAAAACGGTCTTTCTTTTTATGGCGCCGAACGTATCTGTTCCATATTGACCCTCAAGGAGGATGATTATCTCTTTGCCAGAAACTGTTTAATCCATAAAAATTTGGTCGTGTATGATGGTACCCTTTTTCAGGTACTTTCCCTGCCTTCAAGTCCACACAAAATATAGGAGGGGCAATGATAGACAAGCGAATAGTCTTTGAAATTCACCGGTTAAAGGATATGGAGTTTTCCATCAGGCAAATTGCCACTACATTGAACCTGGACAGAGGTACGGTCAGTAAATATTTAAAACATCCCGAGATCAACGATAAGCAAAGACCGGGGCGAGTTTCAAAATTAGATCCTTTCAAGGAAATAATCAAAGAGTCTGTCCAACAATACCCAAAGGTAAAGGCGCCTGTGATTTTAAAGATCATACAGGAGAAAGGTTTTGATGGAGAAATTACCATTGTACGGGACTATTTGAGGCAATTGCGAGGAGAACCTCAAAAACAGGCATTTATTCGATTTGAGTCTCAACCAGGCCAACAGATGCAGGTGGATTGGGGCCATTTCGGCAGTCTGACATATGGAAACAGTTCAAGAAAATTATATGCTCTGGCTGTTATTGAATCTTACAGCCGCATGCTGCATGTATCTTTTACTCACAGTCAGAACCAGGCAACGCTCCATCAATGCCTGGTTGATGCTTTCCGGTATTTTCGAGGAACTCCCAAAGAGGTTTTGGTGGATAATATGTTGACCGCCGTAACTGAGCGAGCAGGCTCTATAATCCGCTTTAATGAATCATTTCTGGATTTTTTACGTCAGTTCAGCATCACCCCGGTGGCCTGTAATATCCGTGCCCCCCATGAAAAAGGTTATGGAAAGCTTAGGATAATGGAAAGTTGATATCAGAATACATCTCTAACGTGCGTAGATATTAATTATTTGCCAACTGAACTCAGAAGCAACTTTCCATTATATTTCCCCTTATTTGCCAAGATTTTTTAACCAGTTCATTAGCTGTTTATCATTCTGCCACGCCGGCATCTTATCCGATATAATGCCATGACTGTTTTTTTCCAGGGCTTTTCTTTTCATTTCTCCATCGACTCTTGCATAAACTTCAGTCGTTTGGATATCGACGTGCCCAAGGAAATCACGTATATAAATCAGGTTAACCCCGGACTGCAGGAGATGCATCGCTTTTGAATGTCTAAAATGGGGAGCTCCCCATTTTAGACATTATGGTGAGTGATATAAAATGGTGAGTGATTGAGAACGATGTTGTGAATTCAGCCATTTAGTCGGTGTCAGAAACAAAACTCTCCCCATTTTCCTTTTTTAATTGCTAAGTCTCGGATTTAATCATTCTTGTAAAGCAAGTTAGAATATTAACTTCAATACGAGGAGGATGATTATGGTAGAAAATCAAGACATAAATGGTGCAATTTCAGCTATCATGGAATCTATGAGACTGCAGGGGACTTCACCGGGCAGGCTTAAAAATTATGAAAACGCATACAATGTATTCGAACGTTATTTGTCAAAAAACTGTATTGCCAGGATTGATGAAAAAATCTGTTTGGAATACGTGCACACCAAAACTGGCAAGCGTTTTGATCGCTTCGAGTGTGTCATATCAAATGCCAGGGTCGACTACCGTATGCGGCCATTGCTCCTATTGCTGCGTTATCTGCAAGATGGAAAATTTCACCCTGATGTTCGGAGGACGAAACCGTCCTTTGTTTGTCCGGTATGTTTCAAGTCTGAATATGAAGCTTTCTGTGAAGAACTGGTTTATCGTGGATACAGCCAAGCAACAATAGAATCAAACACCAAAAAAGTGCAATGGTTGATAATGTTCATGGCAACGCAAGGCATTACATCGACATCAGATATTACCATCCGGCACATTGAAAATTATTTAAAAACCATAGAAAACAAAACTGTCAAGTATGTTGGCGTTTTCTTATATGTCTTTAGAAATTTTTTTTCATTTCTATATGAACGAGGATATATCGTAAATGATTTAGCCCCAATGCTCCCAAAAGTACGCACTTCCCGCAATGCTTCGATCCCATATGTTTGGTCAAAAGACGACATTAAAAAACTACTCTGTGCAATAGACCGGGAAGATCCTAAAGGCAAGCGGGATTATGCAATACTTTTGATTGCTATCCGGCTGGGTCTCAGGATTGGAGACATCAGGAGCCTGAAAAAATCGTCGATAGACTGGAACCGGAAAACAATAAATTTAAAAATGACTAAAACCGGTCAACCCATTGAATTACCGCTATTAAAAGACATCGGCTGGGCCATCATCGACTATCTTCAAAATGGTCGTCCTATCACAATCAGCGAATGCCTATTTGTGAGGCACAGAGCACCTTTTAATGCATTTGGAGGCCATAACGGCTTTAACAAAGAATTACATCGATATATTCTGAAAGCCGGCCTGAACATACCTAAAGGTCAACGGCATGGGATGCATTCATTGAGAAGCACATTGGCGGGGAACATGCTTGAAATCAAATCACCTCTGCCCATCATTTCGGAAACACTGGGGCATCAGTCTGTCAACACTACAAGCATATACCTGAAGATAGACATTGAAGGGCTGCGCAAATGTGCCCTTGACCCGGAGGAGGTGTTTGCAGATGAAAACAGTCTATGAATGGAAAAGCGGATTTGCAGAAGCAGCCCAGAACTACATTTCACTCAAGCAGCAAACCGGATTGAAATTTGAAATCCAGGAACGTTACTTACGTCACTTTGACACATTTTATTACAGAAACGGCTTTGAAGGAACCATGCTGACAAAAGAAATTGTAAACGATTTTATCTATGACCCAAATGAACGCCCAGTGTCACATTACAACAAAGAAGTGCTGATGCGGAACTTCGCAGTATATCTAGCTGACAGAGGCCACCATGCATATGTGACGAAAGTCAAAACGAAACTTCCACGCTGCAAATTTGTTCCCCACATCTTTACGGATAATGAAACCCGCCGGATGTTCAAAGCCATAGACAATTATCCGCAGGCACAGAGGTCCTACAGGAATACGGTCGATCCAGTGCTGTTCAGATTTTTGTATGGTACAGGCGTACGCATTTCCGAGGCGTTGAACCTTGTTCTCAATGATGTAAATGCAGAATCCGGAATCGCCACAGTCCGCGCTGCAAAAAACATGAAAGATCGATTGATTCCCATGGCTGGTAGCCTGACAAAACGTATTATCAATTTTATGAATAGTTTCCATCGGTACAGCGATAGTCAAATGTGGCTTTTCCCAAGTTGTCACAATGGGACAATGGGCCAAATGGACAAGAGCACAGCATACAATCATTTCAGAGATTATTTGCTTATGGCTGACATTCCTCACACAGCTGTAGGCCCTAGAATTCACAGTTTCCGCCATGGATTTGCCGTCAAATGCCTTAAAAAATGGGTTTTAGATGGAAACGACCTAACTGTCTTGTTGCCATACTTGTCGGCGTACATGGGACATTCAGACTTCCGCGCCACTCAATACTATCTACGATTGACATCTGATCTGTATCCCGAGATCGTTCGGCGCGTTGAAGCAGAATTTGGATATGTTATACCGGAAGGAGAGATCATTTATGAAGAAAGCTGATTTACCATATTACCTCACAAATTTCCTTGGCAAATATCTGCATGGTGAAAAGAATTTCAGTCGACACACTATCCAGTCTTATTCTGTGACTTTTAAACTGCTGCTTTCTTTTTTCGAACAGACCAAAGCGATCACTCCTGAGCGCCTGTCCATGGAAGATTTGACCTATAGCACGATCGTTGATTTTTTAAACTGGATAGAATTTACACGGAACTGCACTGTGTCGACAAGAAACCAGCGACTTGTGGCAATTCATTCATTTGTCAGGTTTGTACAAAAACAGTCTCCCAAAAATTTACTCGAATTTCAGAAGATACTGAACATTCCTGATAAAAAGTGTGTAAAAACAGTTGTGCCGTTTCTGACTGGTGAAGAAATGAAAATGCTGCTGTCAATGCCTGACGCTTCAACTAAAAAAGGGTTTCGGGATATGGCACTCATGGCCGTATTGTACGACAGCGCTGCAAGGGTACAGGAAATCATTGATCTGAAAGTTAAGGATTTACGATTGGATAAGCTTGCTGTAATCACTTTGCATGGTAAAGGTCAAAAGACTCGCCATGTTCCAATCACAGAGAAAACAAAAAAACTCTTGGAATCACATTTACAGTATAGTTCGAGCAACAACGGAGTCAGCAGCGGCGAACGGTATGTGTTTGTGAACCAAAGGAAACAGCAGCTTACACGTTGGGGCATCTCTTACATCATTAACAAGTATGTCGGTTTGGCAAAATCGTGCGATAATTTCAACGTGCGTTTTTCCATCACGCCACATGTATTCCGGCACAGCAAAAGCGTTCATTTACTTCAGTCCGGAGTCAATTTGATCTACATCAGAGATTTTCTTGGACATAGCGATTGCAGTAGCACCCAAATTTATGCCAAGGCTGACACAGAGACTAGAAGAAAAGCGCTGGAGGCGGCATATGTTGATATCCTGCCGACAACTGAACTCCCGGATTGGTCTGATGATAAAAACCTGATGGACTTCCTTATTTCGCTTGGCCGTCAATGATAAAATGGTGAGTGAATCGATGAGCAATGTGCTTGTTTGGCTGGTTTGCTGTCGTCACTCACCATTTTATATCACTCACCATAATGTCTAAAGCAATGGGGGGATACTTTTTTCGGAAACAATTCGGGTGATTCTTTTATTGCGATGGTAACATATTTTTTTACAACATACGCAACTCCAGCTCTGGTGAGCTTGTTTTTTGACCGGTTGCTGAACAAAGGGTAATCGAACGTATGGGGAGCCAATAAGCGATTCTCTTTCAGATACGACTTTAAAAGCTCCGTCATCGGTTTCATTAAAGGAACGATCCTTGTTTTGTTTCCTTTTCCCGTTAGTTTTACAGTAGGCGGATATGTGGTTCTGATATCTCGGACTTTTATATCAACCAATTCTTGAACTCTGGCACCGGAATCATAGAGTAAACTTAGCAGAACCATATCTCTGCGTCCTTTTTCAGTGCAGCAATCCGGTTTTGCCAACAAAAACTTTATTGCTTCCAGTGTGATGTACTCAACAGATACTTTTTTCTTTTTTTTCATTGGAATTGATAGTATCTGTTGTGCTGGATGAATAAAATCAGGGCATTCTATCTGCAGATACCGGCAGAAAGAATGTAATGCTGCCAAACGCACGTTTCTCGTTGACGCTATGCACTTTCTGGTTTTCTCAAGCCACTCCAAGTACTCTTCAATCAGTTTTCTGTCTAAGTGCTCAAGGGAAAACTTTTCCGGTTTGATGTTTTTATTTTTGGAACAATAATCAAGAAACAGGCTAAATGTGTCTCGATAAGACATGATGGTGTTCTGACTGAGCCCAAGAATTCCCGGGAGATATCTGGAAAGGAAATTGGTCAGATAATAAGCGAAATTAGTTGGTTTCATCTCATCTCACCTCCGGGATCACAAACGCACATATTTTAGATACCTTATCAATCAGTTCAGGATAGACCTCCACGGTTAACCTGACATAGCGTTGTGTCGCTCCGACTGAACTATGCCCCAGATAGGTAGATAAAATCGGCAAAGCGGTATACAGATCAATTTTTTCTTTTACCTGCTTTGCCAACGTATGGACACAAAACGTATGGCGAAAATCATGAAGTCTTGGCCCTTTTCCTTTGCCGCCATGGGAAATACCAGCTTTCCATAACAATTTGCGATAATTTTTGTATACGTGATCACGTTTCAGCGGACTACCTGCTTTGTTTCTGAAATAATAATCATCCGTTCGATTATTTTGATTGAATAGATCGTGGTACGTGATAAACATGCTTGCCAGAGATCCGGACATCGGTACCAGTCTATCCTTGTTGAATTTTGATCCACTGATAAACAGTATGCCGTTATTAAAGTCAACATCGGATATTTTAAGCCGACATGCTTCTGATATTCTCAGTCCGCAGCAATATAACAGACGAAAAAGCAGGGGAAAACTGTGATGTTTATTTGATCTGGAATGTGGAAGGATAGAATCTACAGTCTGGAAAAAACGCTCAATTTCCTCATGGGTGAAAATGTAAGGGATATATTCAGTTCTTCTGACTTTACGGTTTTTGATGGGCAGATATGCTTCGTACCCTCTGATTTGCAGATATAATGCAAACTGCCGAATATTACTGACACGATGATCCCATGTTTTTACCGATTCGTTGCTTCTTTTTGCTGTCCAAGCCAAAACAAGTTTTTTATTCAAGCACTTGTTTTTAACTTTGTGATTTAGGGTATATTGTGAAAATCTAAAAAAATTATCTCGCTCAGTATCATATTTATAACCAAGAGCCCTTTTGTGTTGAATAAAATCCTCAAGCAGTTGTTTGAACTCCCCTACGAAGGGTTTTTCTTTTTTTGTCATTAGAACACCTCTTCACCTTTATTCCAGGAAAAAGAAGTAGGTACCAAGGAGCACGTTCTTAATTGCTTTACATCAATTTTTAAATAAGCCGATGTAGATTGTGTGTTACTGTGTCCCAAGACTTCAGAAATAATTGGTAAAGGAGTGTTCTCCTCCAACAGCGCACTTGCCAAACTGTGCCGAAGTGCGTGGGGGCCATGTTTTTTTCCATTCTGCATGCTGATACCGGCATTGCGCATATGTTGTTTAACGACGCTATGAAGAGTGGGGGCTTGAAGTTTTCCAACAGGAGGAGTTAAACGAAGAAAAACTTCATTATCGGATTCACATTCTGGTCGTGCATATTTCAAATAGTCAATGATTGCCAGGCCTACATCATGGAGCAATGGGAGGACAATCGGCTTTTTTGTCTTTTTCTGGAGTAATTCGATGGTATTCTTTTCCCACTTCAAATTATCAAAAGACAAGTCGCAGATATCTTGTGCTCGAAGCCCCAGCCTTGCAGCGATCAGGATAATGGCATAGTCCCTTTTTCCTTTGGGGTTACCCCGGTCAATCGACTTCAGAACTTTCTCCACATCCTCTTTCGGATATGCTGAAGGAACTTTTGTCTGCTGTCTGTACCCATCACGGGGAACACTATAGGCGAGATTCTTAGAAACGAACCCATTTTCAAATAAATAATGAAAGAAAGTACGCAAAGAGCACAGAGTACAGTGAATTACCGAGGGCGAATAGCGGATAAATGTCTCTGAAAAACCTAAAACAACAGCCTCGTCCATATCACGTATATCGACAATACCATGGCTGTCCAGGTAATCTGAAAACCTGCTGAGATATATTTCATAGGATTGCAGTGTGTCATTCGATAACCCGTCTTTTCTCTTTTTATCAATATATCCCTGAAATATTTTTTGGAATTGTGGACTATATGTTCGTGGTTCTTGCCTTTTTCTGGGAAAGATCATCCCATGGAGGAAATAATCTGAAAGAATGTTGATAGCCCTGGTGCAAAGCTTGCTTTTTTTCGAAAGCTCTTTGTAAACTGTAATACCGTATTCGGCTTCCAAAAAATCCAGTCCGATTTTGGCTGAATAGGTCGATGTGTTTTTCTTTTTAGAATATTCTGTCAATCGGTTCCATACGGTGGTGAGTCCTCGTATATATGAATCTGAATAGCAGCGTTTTTTCAATTCTCCTTTAACTGCATCAATCAACATACTTATCTCAATCTCCTGGTATTCTGTCATCCTACCTCCAATCTGTGTTTCAAGTTTTAAAAAAGAGACCAACAAAAAAACATGAGGTATAATGTAAAGACAAAAATCCAGAAATGTTTAAATAATGTCGAAGTTTATGTATGTTGCGAATTAAAAAACCGTTAACTTTCCATTATCCTGAGCTTTCCATAACCTTTTTAATGTGAAGCTTCACATTAAAAAGGTAAGGTGGAAAGCAGTATAAAATATTTACGTTACAATTTCTGGCCTCTTAGAACATTTACTGGTCTTGAAGATGTGAATCATCAAGTGCTGTCATGGCTTGAGACAACTGCCAATCAAAGACTGCATCAGACCACCGGTAAAAGGCCGGTGGAACTTTTTACAAAGGATAGTTTGAGAGCTTTACCAGAGCCTTTGCCGGACTTCCGGGAAACTGAGACACTCAGGGTATATAAAGATTTTGGTATTCGTTTTGATGCCAACATATATACCGTTCCGCCCAGGCTGGTGGGCAAGCAAGTCATCCTTAAGGCCAACAGGAGAACTGTGGTCATTTATTACAAGGAAAAAAAGATTGCAACCCACCATAGAAGCTGGGAAAAGAAACGACGGATTGATCTGCCCTCCCACAGCGAACAGGTTAAAAAACTTAGAAAAAGACTGTTTATGGATAAACAGATCAGGGTGTTCATCTCCCTGGGCCAGGAAGCTCTAGATTACCTTGAAAAACTGGCAGATGCATCACAGCCCATAAAAAAAACGGTGGCCTGCTTACTATCCCTTAACGATGCCTATGGCACTTCTTCATTTATCTGTGCTCTTAGAAAAGCCTTGGAACATAAACTTTACGGGGCGGAATATATACAAAACATCCTGCATCAGGAAATGTCACCGCCCACCATACATCCGCCCGTTACCTTGAAAAACAACGAACTCAATGAAATCCGGCTGACAAGACCCAATCTTGCTGACTATGATGCCATTGCGCTTAAAAGGAGAAAATGATGGATGATGTGATTGCCAAATTTAAAGCACTTCGCCTGAAAAATTGTGCATCGAACCTGGGAATGATTATGGAACAAAGCGTTCAAAAGAATCTCTCTGCTCTCCAGACCATGGATCGGTTACTGGATATTGAAATCGGCTGCAGGGAAAAAGCCAGAGTTGCCATGTGCTTTAAGCAATCCAAATTGGGAGAGAAGAACACCATTGATCAATTTGATTTTGCCCATCATGAATCCAGGCAAAGAGAAAAAAGCCGGATTTTAAACCTCATGGATCTGAGTTTTATTCATGATAAAAAGGATATCATTTTTATTGGAAATCCGGGTACAGGTAAGACATTTTTATCAAAATGCATTGCATATACGGCCACTCAGAACGGAATTAAAACCCTTTTTACCACGGCTGTTGATATGATTAACCAGCTTATAGCCGCTGAGCAGGACCATACCTTATTAAAAAAGCTCAAATATTATCAATCCCAGGACGTTCTCGTGTGCGACGAAATCGGTTATCTTCCACTGGGCAGGCAGGGATCAAATCTATTTTTCCAGATTATCAGCGCCAGGCATGAAAAAAAGTCGACAATTATCACGACCAATCTGCCGTTCGCAAAATGGGGAAATATTTTTGACGGTGCAACTGTTGCCACAGCGATTGCTGATCGTCTCGTTTACAACTCAGAAATCCTTATTTTGGAAGGGAAAAGCTATCGAAAGAGATAAGAAATCATCCAAAAACATAATCTATCAATAGCCTGTTTTAAGGACATCAAGTATCTTATTCAAATTTAGGGGTAAACGCCGTTTAACTCTAAGAATTAAATTTTTAGAATCAGTAAAAACAGTAGGTTATGAAATTGTGTCATTGACATCACATGATTTTACCCCGGAATTTGAATAGGATACGACATCAACTATCCCTGATTTACCATTTTTAAAATTTAATTGTTTAAACTTGAAACTTTTGTTTGTTCTTTAGATGGGAACTCAGGAACAATTGAGACCTTAAAAACGGCGCTAAAAAGAGCTTTTTTCTTTGGTTAACACCAATGTCGCACAGATGCGTCTTCTGGCAGTGCCGGTTGGTTTTTAAGCGATGTTTTTGGCTGATTTTTTATCCCCTGTTTCCAATCTTTCCTTCAATTTTCCCTTGATTGCGGATATGTTCTGATATTGTGGTTGCGGCAAAGCTCATTTTGACCTCCTTTTTAATATTTTCAACGGTCTCTTCAGGCAATTGTTTATAGGCATTGACCCACTGCTCAATCAGAAGTTTCTTATCATTATCAAGCTGATCTTCCATCCCGGCGGCAGTTTTGTATATCTCACGGATAAGTTCCTTACGCTCTGTTCCCCTGTCATCTGCCTTAAGTGACAGCAGTTTGCACATCAGGGAATGCTTTTGAACAAGATTTGAACTTTTTTCCGATTTTACCTTGATCACGTCAAAGTGGCAGTGCTGTTTTTCCATTTTATCGCTGAAGCCATACCAGAAGCTGTCCGGTACATCCTTTCTCCAGACAGCATCATCTGTATAGACCACAATGCTCCAGACAGGACGCTGCCTTAAAAGCCATGCGTAGCAGAAATATTCAAATATGCGCTGGGAAACATCTTTACGTTTGCTCATGTTCTCAATCTGAATCACAATTTCATGGAGAACCTTCTCTATTTCAACTTCCATAACAAGAAAAAGATCATCTTTAAGGCTCTCTTTAAGTGCTTCATAGTTGCTGATAAATTCCTTATCTATAAAGGTGTATTTGCCTATTGATCTTTTTGGAAAATAGTGTGCAAAAAATTCCTCAGTAAATGATGCGATTAACCATTTCATCAAGGCATCATGCTGTTTCGGGTTTTTCATTGGTATTCCTTAATAATCTGTATCCTTTTCAGGCATGAGTCCTAAATAACTTTCCTCACCCTGGAGCACGGGAGTCCCGCCCGCTCTGCAAATATTTAAAACGAAGCTGGCGGGACGCCCGCGCTCCCGGATTTACCAAGGTGGGATATGCGGATAATTCCCTATTTGTAATATTATTGATATTCTTTAAACCAAAGTCAATCAATATATCCCCAAACCCTGAATTGATATTGCAGTTCCGGTATCTCTTTAAAAGCCTGAAAATATAGATATGAGTGTAATCACGAAAATTCATGGACAACCTTTCATGATAAATCATGGAGATTGAACAAAATATTCAACTAAATTGATTTTGGAAAACTATTTCCCTCGGTTCGATTTATCTCATAAGGTGTTGTAATCTAAGCTAAATATGACTCTATTTTTGCATGGGTCTATTTTTTCATGTTAATAAATTCAATAGGTTATGCAAAAATGATCGAACCGTTGGTAATGAGTTGAGGTGTGAATACAATTGACCTGCCAATATCAGAACGAACTTAATTCTGTTTCCTTTCAATTTCAGGGTTACATTCTTCAATAACCGGGTAAAAAATCCAGGAACAGGTAATAATCCATCTAAATTTTTAAAACTATGCCCATCTTCTGCGCAGGCTTATCCATCCCTTGTTTTTCCATAAATAACCGAACCGAGAGATAAGAATTTCAGGCATGAAATAAGAGCATCTTGTGTACAGGATATAAAACTTAAAAAATGTTTGATGAGGCTGCCTGGAAGTTCATCATTTTTTACAGAACTACTCACCTGTCCTCGAATACTTTGCCATTGAGGGCTTGATGGAAAAATTCCCCTAAAAAAGGATAACCACCTGGTAATGGTCTTCCGGGAAATACCACTTTGTTTCGACATGTCAAAAATGTTACTTTCCTCAGTTTGGTTCTACCAGTTTGAAATGATAATCAAAATAACAGGGTACCAATAAATTTTTTGGCCCAGAAAACGACAAGAGGGGGGTATTACCCTGCGCCGGCATCCTTCTCTACCGCAGCACAGACTGAACCTAATAAAACATTCTTCCGGTACTCCATCCGGCTCTCCCCGGGGCTTGCGAGGATAGTTTGCAAAATACAAAGGCCCTCCACAAAATGGACAGGGCCTGTTTCTGTATTCTTCGGCTATTTCTTTATTCAATTTCGTAAAGATGGAAAAAAAGGCTTTTCTTTTTTAGAAATTCTGATAGCATATTTCCTGCCCTTATTTAGGGTTTTAGGCTTGGGCAGGAGTTCCATCGATTATTTGCGAGATAAAGGGGGGAACTTCTGCCTCTAACCTGACATATCTTGCAAATTTTTCTTTATAACGGCAAAATTGCAGGGTGGGAAAAAAATATTTTGTCTATGGTAATTAGAGTGCAGGGCTAAGTGTTTAAACCATGACGATGAAATAAAACAAACCATCCGGCAGGAAATCATAAGTCATCTTGAACAATCACCTTTGACTGCACGGGATATTTCTCAGGCAGTTAAGATCATGGAGAAAGATGTTTACCATCATCTAACCTTCATCGAAAAAACACTCAGGAATCATAACAAGAAAATACATGTTGAGCCATATCATTGCCTGGATTGTGGATTTCAGTTTAAGAAACGGAAGACCTTCAAAAAACCAGGTAAGTGTCCAGGGTGCAAGGATGGCAGAATAGCACCAGCAGTTTTTCAGATTGTATTTCAAAGAGTTAAGAATTCAAGAATAAATGGATTATCAGAATCAATAAAGTGAGGTATCTTATGACCGCTAAAGTTCTTGTGCCTGTTGCTGACGGCACTGAAGATTTGGAAGCCGTGGCAATTATTGATGTGCTGAGGAGAGCAGGTGCCGACGTGACGATCGCATCCGTATCCGGTTCATTATCAGTCAAATTTTCCCAAGGCATTAATATTATGGCAGAATGCTTGATTGAGGAATGTCTTGATAACGAGTATGACCTGGTGGTATTGCCCGGTGGAATCCCTGGTGTAGAAAATCTGAAGAATTCAAAAGAATTAACTCAAATTTTGAAGAATCAGAATAAACTGGGCAAACTGTATGGGGGTATATGCGCTTCCCCTGCGGTTGTTCTCCAGCCCCACGGTCTGCTTGAAGGAAAACTTGCAACTTGTCATCCGGGTTTTGCTACACAGTTGAAAAATAGAGATTCATCAGGGGCTAAAGTTATCACGGACGGCAATTGCATCACCAGCAGGGGAGCCGGAACCTCCGTGGATTTTGCACTTGTTCTTGTGGAAAAACTCTTCGGTAGTCAAAAATTGGCGGATGTGAAAGCTGGCCTTGCCATAAAAAGCTAAGTTGCCCTTAATGAAGAAGGATACAGGAAGACGGTCGTAAGTAAAAACTGCCTATGTGTTACTAAAAAATATGCCTTGTGGTGAAATAAGATAAAAGCGGAAATTAATAAATTTGATAACCAATTATCATGTTATGCTGTCCCTGTGCTCATAAAATATTCCCCAAAAGGGACGCGCTTGTCATGTGTAGGAATTGCTCCGTTGGTGGGAAATATGTGTCCCATGTGTAGGGGGTGCCTTCCAAAAAAATTTTTTTTACAATGGGCATGAAGTGGTCTGTTGCTGTATAGGAGAAAACTTCATCCGTGGTTTTGCCGATAATTTCAGATCGAGTTTTGCCCCAGGCTTTGAGGCCAGCAGGATTGACGTCCACCAAACGCCAAGTTTTGATTGCGCCGTGCTTATCACGAACAAGTTTCCACAGATGCACCTCATCAATCATGTTTTCAAACAAATATCTGTATCTTTCTTCACTCTCATTAAAAAATTCATTCGATGGGTTAAGGCCGGAATTAAACGCCTCAAGCTCCCGAACCCTCTTCTCTAATTCTTCATAGGTCGGTTTTACGGACATATTAGCACCCACTATACTGGAGTCTCAACACAAACGGTTCGACTATTTAAAATCAACATAACTTGCATTATTCGTAAGTCACGACGGCAGTATCAAGAATTCATAAGGCATCCTTGACTTTCTGGGTTGACAGAAAAAGCAAGCATTCTTGCCAAAGTGTTGACTTCCATTGAGTTTACTTTAAAAATCAAGTCTTCACTTTTCCCATAGTTTTGATTGTATATCCCATTTCATTCTCAGCTTCAAGCCACATTGAACGTTCATGGATTTTTCAGGGTTTTCCTTACAAGTCAGCTTGAAGAGTCATGAGTCTTTAGCTCAGGGGTGTTTGTGGGCATTGCGCTCATTTGATCCTGGATTTTGCATATCGTGTCTTGACTTCGCTCTTTGCATTTTTCCGGACGGCATCCATGTAATCTGTACTCCTGAAAAAAATCAAGCCACTCACTGCCTGATCTGGGGCAGACCTGAATAAATGCCATGAAGTCTGAAAAAGCATCCAATGTATTGGAGCTGAGCGTGTGTTCCATTTTGCACGCTTCATCATCTGCGGTTTTATAATCAATATTCAAAATTTCTACCAAAAATTTACGCAGGACCTCGTGTCTGTGGAGCATCATTTTACCAATATCTCGACCCTCTTTAGTCAGCTCCACATACTCATATTTTTTATACAAAACAAGTCCTTTTGCGTTGAGATTTTTCAGCATACTGGTTACAGTAGGCATTTTAACATTCATCTGCTTTGCTATATCCTTAACGCGCACAACTTTTTTTTTCATGCCGAGATAAAAAATTGATTCCAGATAATCTTCCATCACAGATGTTAATTTTTTCTTTGTTGATCGTTGGGATTTTAAGGGAGCATCCATTGAATTATCCTATCAATGTTAGAGGATTAAAACTTATATGGTCTTTAATTAATCAAATAGCTTAACTTTGTCAATATTTTTATTGTTAATTTGGTAAATATTTGAATAAAGTTAAGGGCATCCTTTAAAATACCTCAAAAATAGTTCACATTTTTTTCGGTGAGTCTTAAAAAGGTGAGTCTTAAAAAACGATAAAATTGATTTGGAGCTACTTTTATATTTAAAATAGTGGGATCCATAAAAACAGGTATTTACAAAAAGTGTCTGAAATATTGAATCCTATAGTTATTTTTTTTCTTTAAATCTGTAACCTACGCCTCTGACGGTTTCAATATACTTTCCCCAGGAACCTAATTTTTTTCTTAATCCTACAATCTGGACATCAATGCTTCGATCCGTAACCGGGTAATCATTGCCATGCACCGCGTCAACAATCTGGGAACGGGTAAACACCCATCCTGGGCGCTTGGCAAGAAAAGACAGAATCTGGAATTCAGAAAATGTCAGTTCAACAGACTCGTCGTTGAGTGTAACTGTGCGCATTCCAGTATTTATAACTATATTATGAATATGAATTTCTGAATTGCTTGTAAAGGCTTCATTTTTCTGCCTGCGAATAGCAGCCCGAATCCTTGCAATGAGAATCCTGGGCGAAAAGGGTTTGGTTATATAGTCATCAGCACCCATTTCCAGACCCGTTACAATATCTGCTTCATCTCCTTTTGCAGTCAGCATGATGATGGGTATAGATCGGGTATTACAGTCATTTTTTAATCTTCTTGTGACATCGAGTCCGTCTATTCCAGGGAGCATAAGATCAAGAACAATCACGTCCAATGGCTTTGATACCGATTTTTTAAGGGCATCTTCTCCCGAGGCCGCACAAATTACCTTATATCCTTCCCGGACCAGATTGTATCTTACCAGTTCCAGAATGTCTTCTTCGTCATCAACCACAAGGATAGTTTCTTTGGGCATTTTAAATCCTTTTATATCAAAGTCTTGGCATCCTTCATATTGTTTAAAAAGTAGTTTACACTTTTCTAAATGATAATTCCCAAACAAAAGGATGTTCATAGAGAAAGTGTAAACCGGGAAATGAAGGATGGCAAAGTCTTCGGCAAAACCCTATATGACTTTCATGGTTTGTCGTGGGTAAAACCAGGTCAAAATCATGGCCCGGCCATGGCAGTTATATCTCATTTAAATATTTTCCGTGGCGTACTATCTCTCCCTCGGTCATATAAATGACCTCTTCTGCAATATTTGTGGCATGGTCTGCAATGCGCTCAAGGTGGCGGGAGATTAGAAAAAGATTAAGCAGATAACGGATGTGTCCAGGATGGGCTTCCATAGCCTCTTTTATCATGTCATAGTTTTCTCTGTAGATTTTATCTACTTCATCATCTAACATACATACGTCAATTGCAATATCAGTGTCAAAATGAACAAGGGCATCCAGGCTTTTTTTAAGCATATCTTCTACTTTTTCAACCATTATTGAATAGTCAAAGATAAATTCGAAGGTATCGTTTTTTGTCATATGTTCGATATGCCTTGCTATATTTACAGCCTCGTCAGCTATCCTTTCCAGGTCATTGTTAATTTTAATAACAGCTATAATAAACCGGAGATCCGATGCAACAGGTTGATAAAGGGCCACAATTTTAAGGCATTCCTCTTCCACCTCGACTTCCATTTCATCTATTTCATAGTCAGATTTTATGAGCATTTCTGCATCAATAATGTTTTTTGATTCAATGAGCCTGCCGGCCTTCTGGACACGCTCTTCCACCATTGCCCCAAGTGAGAGAATCGTTTTTCTTATTTTTTCAATTTCTTTTTGAAAATGTCTTGGTTTATTCATGGTTTATCGCCTTTTTTTATATGAAACTGTAGATGTTATATCTTTAAGTTGAGTCATTGTTATATTATCGAGGCTGTTTTCCGGATGTACAATCGGGATAAATACTGTCTCATGCAAAAGGAACCGGGTAAACACCTTTTTTAACTGCCATCTTAACCTCTTTGTCTTTGATGAACCTGGAGGCATTTGCAACATTGGTTGTTACCTCATTTAGTTTTTTTCATGTTTCTTGTCTATCCTTTTTGTAGGTTTAACTAAAAGATAGGCCTGCTCCCATTTAAAGTTTTTATGGCTTTTAATGGGGCGATAAAAATGTTTTTGCCTTTAAACAGGACTTTTATCTGTTTTTGACACAAACTCGTACTTGTTTATATTACATGTGGATTGTTAGAATAGTATTAGAATAGTATTGAGATTGAATTGAAAAATATTTTTTTTAGGAAAGCCTGTCTGTCTAATTTGGGGCAAAAGTTTTAAAAAAGGGTTTTGGCTGGAAAAAAAATCCTTTAAAATGGATGTGAATTAAATACCTGGTACCATTTTGGCATAGATATTAATTTGATCTATCTGTAAAACTGTAAAGGATAATTTTATGATCTGTAAAAGTATTGTTTTTAAAGCGATGTTATCAAAAATTGGCATTCGGTTTCTAATGATTATTCTACCTGGCATTATTATATCCATGGGTTTTCTTATTTATTTTGCAACTGGACTTGTTGCTGATTTTGGAGAGTATTCAGCCTCGATTAACGAAGATAACATTAGAGCTAAAACAAACCTCTTTATGTCCAGGTTCATGGACGAACAGGTAATGAGATATGAAAACACATTTCAAAAAATTGCCCTTTCATCAGCCCTAATCGCCGAGCAGGCTTCAAATTTATTTGAGCATTCAAACTATATTGTTAATAATCCCTCAATTGAAAAGGACGTTTTGACTTTTTTTCCAGAAAGCGGAAGTTTTTCCAATGGGCCCACAGAAAAGACATCAGTTCTATATTGGGGCTCAACTTTTATATCAAAGGAAATAGAGCATCAATTAAAAGTTCTCTCCAATATTGATCCTATGCTGATAAAAGTAAAAGAGAATAATCTGGAATCTGTGGCGGTTTTTATTGTTACCAAATCAGCTATTTTGCGTTATTATCCTAATTTGTATTTAGTTAAAAAAATTAAACCTTTAAAAGACTATGATTTGAGGAACGGCATATGGTACCGGATGGCAAAGCCTGAGAACAATCCATCTCACTCAACGGCATGGACCAAAGTATATCAGGACGAGGCTGGCCAAGGCTTGATGATAACATCTATTAGCCCTGTCTACGGGAGTTCCGGAGAGTATCTTGGGGTGGCCGGGATCGATATAACATTAAACAATATAATTGATAAAATCCTTGGAGGAGGTAGGTACCGTCAAAAGTTTGATAACATGGGAGGAATGTTTTCTTTTATACTTGATAATAAAGGGAATATTATTGCTTTTCCCGAGAATTATGCCGAAAAATTCGGAATTAAAGTAAAAAATAGGGGAAATATGGCTCATTATGGGGACGTAGTGAGCTATGGTTTAAAGGATTCTCGTTTTGCTGAAGTAAGAACTATTGGGGATTCAATTATTGATAAAAATAAACAAATTGAAACTATTGTATTAAGTGGCGAATCTTTCTTTATATCCTCCCAGATCATGCCATCCACTGGATGGCGTTTATGCATTGTTATACCGGAAGCTTTTATTATGGCTTCCGTAGATGACACACGTAATGCCATTGATTTGGTTGTAAAGAAAATGAATTTCAGATTTACGGTGATAACAAGTGCCTTGCTGATATTTTATGTTCTTGTCATAATAGTTTTTTTAAGCAGACAGATGATTATCCCTCTTCACAAGCTAACGCAGGCTGCTTCCCAGGTAAAAGAAGGGGATTTAACGGTTAATCTGAATATACAGAGAAAAGATGAGATAGGGCTGCTGATCCGAACATTTAACAATATGGTTCATGAATTGTATACTTCAAGTATTCGAGAAAAAGAACATACTAAAATACTTGAAGATACCGTCCATGAAAGAACCAAGGAAATAATTCAAAAGAACAAAGAGCAGGCAAACACATTGAGAGTGTTGAAAACAGAATTTAAGAATCGCACCAAAATTCAAAGCAAGCTGAGGGAATCACAGGAAAAATATCGAGATATATTTGAAAATTCAGTTGAGGGTATTTTTCAATCAAACCTTGATGATCGATTGTTGAGTGCAAACCCTGCAATGGCAAGGATTTTGGGTTATGATTCTTCTGAGGAGGTAATCAAGGATATCTCTAACCTATCTGATCAATTATATGTAAACCCAGAGGAGCGAAAGAAATTTATTCAGGTTCTTGAAAAAGAAAAGTCGGTATCAGGATTTGAAGTACAGTTTTTGAGAAAAGACGGTTCTATCATCTGGGTTTCCCTGAGCGCGCGTGCGGTTATGGACTCAAAAGGAAGCCTGCTTTATATCCTGGGTTCCATAGAAGACATCACTCAGCGTAGACAGGCAGAGGAAGGATTTAAAATCGCAACTAAGATTGCTCAGGACGCCAATCGTGCAAAGGACGAATTCCTTGCTACCATGAGTCATGAGATCAGAACGCCCATGAATGCGATCCTCGGCATGACGGAAATGGTTCTTAATACCAGGCTGGGTCAGGATCAGAAAAAAAATCTTGAAGTTGTTTACAAATCTGCTCAACACCTGTTGTCTTTGATAAATGATATTCTTGATTTTTCAAGAATTGAGGCTGGAAAACTGGCAATTGAATATGCTCCCTTTAATCTTGATACATTGCTTAAAGACGTTGTGGGTATGCTTTCATATAAGGCTGAATCAAAAGACCTGAAACTGTCATGCAACCTCGACGATATTCCGATTTTTCTTAAAGGAGATGAAAGCCGTTTGCGTCAGATCATGGTGAATCTTGTTAATAATGCCATTAAATTTACAGATGAAGGTGAAATAAATATCTCTGTACAATATTTGAATGACGATGACAATGGCCCGGATACAGAAATTGAATCTTCAAAATTAAAATTCCTTTTTTCAATAAAAGATACCGGAATTGGAATTCCCCAGGAAAAGCTGAACATCATTTTTGATCTTTTTACTCAATTGGACGGCTCTTTCAAGAGATCCTATGGCGGAACAGGACTGGGGCTTGCAATAAGTAAAAAACTTGTCAATCTAATGGGAGGGCATATATGGGTGGAAAGTGAAGTCCAAAAAGGAAGCGAATTTATGTTTACCATGTCATTTTTTCCAGCAACTAAAAATGAAATTTATGCCATTAAAAATAGCTCTTTTTTGATATCAAAGTCTCCTCAGTTCATTAAGCCAAGGAGTAGATTTCATATCCTTGTTGCTGAAGATTTTGAGGTTAATCAGGATGTCATAACACCATTACTTGAAAATTGCGGTTATCAGGTCACCATCGTTGAAAACGGTAGGGAAGCTATCGAAGCCGTCAAACAAGACTGTTATGATTTGATTTTAATGGATATCCAGATGCCTATCATGGACGGTCTGGAGGCAACTTTGCATATAAGAGCTATTGAAGATCCAAAGAAGGCTTCAATCCCGATTATTGCATTGACAGCCCATGCTATGCCGGAACATAGACTGCAATGCATCAGCGCTGGGATGAATGATTATTTGCAAAAACCATTAAAAATCAATGAATTAATAAAATCAATTGAAGCAGTATCTCAGATAAAAGAATCTATTTTATCAATTGGCATGTCCGGGGAAAATGCGGATAAGCAGACGGATATGATTCATGCACTGGAGTTAATGGATGGCGAAAAAAAGCTTTTATCCATAGGATGTAACTCTATAATAAAATATATCCCGCAACATTTAATACGACTTAAAGAAGCTGTTTCAGCCGGTAACTCTCAAACTGCAGAAAGATTTGCTCATACTATTAAAACCGCGGCAAAAAGTGTGGGTGCGAGCAAATTATCTGAAACTGCATTGCTAATTGAACAGTTTGGCAACAAAAAGCAGATCCAAGAGGCGGAGCCTATTATTTCGATTCTGGAAGACCAGTTGAAAGAGGTTGTAAAAGAACTTCAAGAGTATCTTTTGAACCAAGAGAGCTGACATAATCAATTTTTTAATTTTTTTTTGTGTTTCGCAAGCAATTGATAGAAACTGGAACGAGATACACCAGCCAATCTAAAGGCATTTTCTGGCTTTCCCTTTGATATTTTTATCAAATGATCAAGATAAACGGAATCAGCAATTTTTCTGAATTGTTTCAATGTTAAGCAATTATTTTTATCATTTTTTAAGATATCCGACCACTGAATATCCATTGAGGTATCTGTTGTTTGTTTTTTTTCTTCTGACAGGTTCTGTTTACAAAGTTGAATTCTTATATCCACAGGTAAATGATGGGGGTATATCATCGGTTCATTAATGGCATTGGCAATGGTTGTATGAAGAACATTAATCAATTCTCGGACATTTCCATTCCATTTACAGCTCATGAGGGCATCAATAAAATCTTTAGATATCCCTTTGGTATTTATTTCAAACTCATCACATATTTTAGCAACATAATGGTTTGTCAGCGGCTTGAGATCATCAAGGCGTTCCCTTAATTTTGGCAATTGAATATGATATGTCACAAGTCTGAAATAAAGATCCTTTCTAAAAAAACCTTTATCAACCTGTTTTATTAAATCTTTGTTTGTGGCGGAAATAACTCTGAAATCACAGATAAATTCTTTTTTTGAACCCAGAGGGCGATATTTTTTTGTTTGTAAAACACTTAATAAAGATTTTTGGGCATCAAGGGGAAGATCTCCGATTTCATCTAAGAACAAGGTGCCCTTATCCGCCTGTTTTATTATTCCATCGCTGTCATTGACAGCTCCTGTGAACACGCCTTTTACATGTCCAAACAGCAGGTTATCAACAAGATTGGTTGGAAGATTGGTGCAGTTAACAGTGATAAAATTATGTTTAGCTCTTTTACTGTTAAAATGAACAGCTTTTGCCATCAGTTCTTTTCCGGTTCCGGTTTCTCCGGTTATCAGAACACTACCTTCTATTTTTGCAGCCCTCGCAACAATATCCAGGCAGTTGAGGAGTTTGATGTTTTTGCCTATTATAAATTCTCTGTTTAGCAATGCCTGACCGTTAAACAGCAGTTTGTTTTTTCTGAAATCCAAAGCTCGTTTGATAAGAAGTTTTAGGTCACCATAGGCAGGGGGTTTTTCCAGATAGTCCCATGCGCCATTCTTCAATGCTATCTCAGCACCAGAATGATTTCCTTTTCCCGTGATAATTACCAGTTCAGGGGAGGAATCAACATTGACGAAATCAACTATCCCTTCAATTCCATTGGCATCAGGTAAAATAACATCCAGGAACACAATATCAAAATCATTTTCCCGGGCCATTTGAAGGCCTCCAAAAAATGTTTCAGCCACATGGCATTGGTGACCCATTTCTTTCATGGAAAAAGAAAAAGGTTCACAAAAAATTGGGTCATCATCAACAATTAAAATTTTTGCCATACCGCTATGGGGCTCCGTTTGATCGTTCTATTTAAATTAATCGTATTTTTTCGATTTAAGTCGACAGTTCTCCTTACATATCGAGGCTTAGTGAGAGAAAATGTTCAATTTATTTGCTAAATATTATCAGTGAACCGTTTCAAAGATCAAGGAAAACTTAAATTTGCCCTTTTTATATGAAAGAACCCATAGTCAGTGGTTCAAGTTCTTTTATGCTTGTTGTGTCAGATTAGCTGACATGGCCGTTATTAAGAATTCCTGGTGCCCCTAAGCCTAAATATTGTTAATTTTATGTTCTGTCTCTTTTTCAACACTTCGAACAGTTTTTGTAAGTACTTGTTTTTATTGAGTCTGATTTTTTGAGTGTAAAAATCTCAGATTCAATGATTTTAATGACTTATCTTTTTCAGATATTCTGATGTCAAAAAAGTCTCCGAACTATTGTTTTTCGAAATTTTATGAATTATGCCCGAAGAAAAGCATTCCTTGGTCATTTGTTAAGAGAACATATTATGCAAGTCCATTATTTTGGATATTTATAAAATGATAGCCGTTTATATCGTGAATAGGTTGTTAGCAGAAGATTTTAGGGCGCCCTATAACAATTTTTTCAAAGAAAAGATAAATGCCTGGTTTTGAATTGTCCAGTTTTTTGGATTTTTTATATGAAACCCATACCTTTTTTATGAAAAAAGTCAAGGCTTGGCAAGATTGGCTATTCATATTCCAGGGTGTCAATGAAATAATAATATTTTTTAACAATATTATAAGGATTTTATCTTTAATTGTGGATGGGGTTTTTATTTGCTGGCATGTATTCTGTATTCCATGTGTTTTGGCATTATTGTTATTGGTTAATGATATCATTTTTTTATTTTTCATTTGTTGCACAGGGAGATTCAAACAATCATGAATAAAATTATGCGAATTCAAATGGGCGTTAAAGACGGCCCAGGCATCGCAGAAGAGGAACTGGCCGATTATGCTGGACTGGGGGGGAGAGCCATGACCTCTGCCGTCATATCAAGAGAAGTTCCTCCCCTTTGCCATCCGCTGGGGCAAGACAACAAGCTGGTGATAGCTCCCGGTATATTAAGCGGGAGTGCTGCCGTCATGTCCGGCCGTCTGTCCATAGGCTGCAAAAGTCCCCTTACCGGAGGCATTAAGGAATCCAACGCAGGAGGTCAGCCTTCCCAGATGCTGGCAAGATTGGGATATGCTGCCATTATCATAGAAGGAAAGCCTGCTGATGATAGCCTTTATAAGGTCGTTATCAGCAAAGAAGGCGTATCCATAAGCCAGGATAACAGTCTTAAAATGCTTGGTAATTATGATCTTGTGGATAAGATGAAAGATGAATTCGGAGACGGTATTTCCTGTATATCAATTGGACAGGCAGGGGAGATGAAGATGTCTGCCGCCTCCATTGCCTGTACCGATATGGAGCTCAGACCAACCCGCCATGCTGGCCGGGGAGGTACCGGGGCTGTCATGGGAGCCAAGGGTATCAAGGTGATCATAATTGATGATAGCGGTACAAAATTCAGAACCCCTGTTGATTCTGCAAAATTCAAAGAGGCAAACAAACAGTTTACAAAAGGTCTTAAATCTCATCCTATAACCGGCCAGGGCTTGCCTGCCCTGGGAACGAATGTTTTGACCAATGTCCTCAATGAGGCAGGAGCTTACCCGACACGTAATTTTAAAGAGGGGCGGTTTGAGGGTGCTTCAAATATTTCTGGTGAAGCCATGGCTGAAATGATCACAGAACGCAAGGGAGCTACTACCCACGGCTGCCACAGGGGATGCATTATCCGCTGTTCCGGCATTTTTAATGACAAGGATGGTAATTATCTGACAAAACAGCCGGAGTATGAAACCGTATGGGCCCATGGTGGGAACTGTGGCATTGATGATCTGGATACCATTGCCATTCTGGATCGTATGGACGATGATTTCGGCCTGGATACCATGGAGATGGGGGCAGCCATAGCGGTTGCAATGGATGCCGGTCTTGCCGAATTCGGAGATGGAGAAGCTGCAATAAACATGATTAAGGAGGTCGGCAAGGGGACAAGCCTGGGACGCATTATAGGGAACGGCGCCGCTGTGACCGGAAAAGTCTTTGGGGTGGAAAGGGTTCCGGTGGTGAAGGGGCAATCAATGGCTGCCTATGATCCGCGAGCTGTTCAGGGACAGGGCGTTACCTATGCCACAAGTCCTATGGGTGCAGATCATACGGCCGGTTATGCTGTGGCTACGAATATTCTTGGTGTTGGAGGCTCTTTGAATCCTCTTGTATCCCAGGGCCAGGTTGAACTGTCAAGAAATCTTCAAATAGCAACCGCAGCCGTAGATTCTCTGGGACTTTGCCTCTTTACCGCCATGGCGCTTCTGGACAGCCCAGATACTTTCCAGGGCATGGTGGATCTGGTTGGTGCCATGGTAGGTCGTAAATTTACTGCAGAGGATATCACTGAAATGGGTAAAGCCGTCCTCAGGGATGAAATAGATTTTAATTTTAGAGCAGGTTTTACTTCCAAAAATGACAGATTGCCTGATTTTTTCGCAAAGGAGAAACTGGCTCCACACAATGTCGTATTCACGGTTGAGAACAAAGAGATCGATCAGCTCTTTGATGGAATATAATGGCTTTTAATTTAATAGCATATGAATTTTATCAGCTATTAAATAGATTGCTTATAAAAAGCTCGCCCAAAGGGAGCTAAATTTTTAAATTTAACGGGAGGAACAATTGATGAGGAAATTCAAAAATTTTTACCTGGTGTTTATTATGCTGGGAATCTTCACTGCTGCGGGAACCTCAGCATATGGAGAGATCCTGTTTCCGGACAATTCCATGGTGAAGCAAAAGTGCTCTGCCTGCCACAAACCTGATCCCCAGGGAAAACTGGATGTTATTGAAGAAACTCGAAAAACTACGGAAGAGTGGAAAGTTGTGGTTGATCGCATGATTCGTCTTAACAGCGCTCCTCTTGAAGATGAGGATTTTTATCCTGTTATCAAAGAACTGAGCGATAAACTCTGTCTGAGCCCTTTAGAAAATTCGGCAGTAGCCTATCTTAACAGTGATGAGAATAGTCAGTACAGGGAAATACCGAAAAATGACCTTGAGCAGCGGATTTATACCGCCTGTGTTCGATGCCACACCTTTGCAAAGATCGGGTCCCATAGAATGACTCCTGCACAGTGGTCGGAAAACAGAAACCTGCATCTTGGATATTATCCTACGGTGGTTCCCCAGATGCGGGAGATGGACTGGCCTAAAGAATCAAAAGACCTCATTGAACCCCTTGCAAAGCTCTACCCCTTTGATAATGCAGAGTGGAAGAAATGGATGGAGCAAAGGCAAGATCAGGAATTGTCAGGAGAATGGACCATAGCAGGATATCAACCCGGCCTGGGATATTACCAAGGAGCTTACACCCTTTCCAAAAGATTGGACAAGGGAGAAGATGAGTATCTCATTGAAAAGAAAATCAGATACGAAAACGGTACTGTTCTTAATATGAAGGGAGAGGCAACTCTCTTCAGTCAATATCATTTACGATATGCGCTGGCTCCCACTCCCCTTACCGGTAGAATTGAAGGGGTGTTTGATCTTGATGCAGAGACAATGGGGTTTAGTGGTAAGTGGTGGACAGTGGTTCAGGATTCCAATGCCTATGGTAATGAAAGTTTTTATAAAAAAGAGGGGTCTCCAAGGATCATAGCATCTTTTCCCCAGGCATTGAGAAAAGGAACTGGAAAAGAGCAGGCCTTGACGCTGGTAGGAGTGAACCTGCCGCAGAATTTAAGTGAAGCAGACATTAAATTTTCAGACAGCAATATCAGTGTTACAAAGATAACCCATGCAGATACATCTAAAGTCATATGTACGCTAATGCTGGGAGATGAGGTTGCTACAGGAGGGATAGACCTTAACCTTAAGGGTGTTGCATTAACCGGTGTTCTCAAGGTTTTTGATAGCATCGATGCAATAACCATTTCTCCCAGGATCGGTAGAGCACGGGTCAGTTGTGGCGCCGCATACCCACCCCATGGCGTGCAGTTTGTCGCAAGGGGGATTGATTTTGGCCTTGACGGCAAACTGGGAACAGAAGATGATCTGGTTCTTGAACCCGTCAATGCAACCTGGTGGCTGGAAGAGGAAAAAACCAGGGAAGACGACGATGATATGAAATACGTCAACGCCCCGATTACAAATGGGCTTTATACTCCCGTATCTACCTACGGTCCCATTAAGGAAAGAAAACAGAACAGAGAAGGCGTTGGCCTCATTGCCGTTGGTGCAAGTTTTAATGATAACGGCAAAATTTTGAAAGACAGGGTGAGGCTGGCCGTTACCGTACCGGATTTTGTTACCTTTCTGAAATAGGATATCCCCATGGAAATCTTTAGAATCGCTGATAACAAAATGTTTCAGGTAGATGGTCATGACTTTATTTTTCTGTCTGAAACCAGTGCCATATTCGAGCTGGAACCCGGTATTAGAGATGTCCTTGAGCATGGCCTAACCAGGGAAGAATTCACCTTAAATACCTTTTGTGAATTCTTGAATGGTTCAGCAGAAGAAAAGGAAGAACTCTGCAAAGGACTGCTTGCAAGCCGGGTATTGGTGGACATCAATACCAGATCCCCGGAGCGGGCAACTGCCGGAGTGGACATCCCCTTGAAGACCATGGTGCTTCATGTAACCGATGCATGCAACCTTGGATGCCTGTACTGCTATTATTCCAAAGTGGAAGAGTCTCAAAAACCCAAAGCCTCCATGGAGACCAAGGTGGCTGAACGGGCGGTGGACTTTTTGTTTGAGCATTCCCGCGGCCTTGAGAACGTTGTGCTGGTTTTTTTTGGTGGTGAGCCTATGATGAACTTTAATCTCATATCATCAACACTCGCCTATGCACGGCAAAAGGCTCAGGAAACGGGTAAAACAATTGATTTTGCCATCACGACCAATGGAACGCTTCTTTCGGAAAAGAACATTCGGTTTTTACATGAAAATGGAGTGGGCATCACCGTAAGCATTGACGGGTATGAGGAAATTCATGATCGCTACAGATGTTTTCCCGATGGTTCCCCTTCCTACAATGTGATTGTGCCAAAGATAAGAAAATTATTCGAGATAAGCAGGGATAAGCCTGTTGTAGCGCGGGTTACAGTAGCGGGGGAGTCGAGGGACATACCCGAAATCCTTGATCATCTTCTTGAACTGGGATTTTCTGAAGCAGGATTTGCACCGGTTACAACCTGTGATGCATCCTTTCAACTGAATGGTGAAAACATGGATCGATTGTTGGATCAATTTCGATTTCTTGCCAAGCGCTTTGTTGAATTTGCCAAAAGGGATGAGTTTTTGGGGTTCACGAACCTGATAGACATGCTGGTGGTACTCCATGAAGGAGAAATTAAAAATTACCCATGTGGTGCAGCCCAGGGATTGTTTTCAGTGGATACTAAAGGTCGCCTTTATCCGTGCCAGCGATTGACCGGTGATGGGACTGTGCTGATGGGTGATATTTTCCAGGGATTTCACCGGAAAAAGATTGATGAATTTAGAATAAATACGGAAATAGGGCAGAAATCGGTATGCAAAGAATGCTGGATTCGTAATATCTGCGCAGGTGGATGTTATCACGAAGCATATATCCGGGAAGGAAGCCTTTTCAAGCCCAACCTGCATTATTGCAAGTGGATCAAGGGCTGGGTTTCAATAGGACTGGATGTGTACGGAACATTGATCAATGAATGCCCGGATTATCTTGATAAACTGTCCTTGTTTAGAGGGCATGAGCCCTTGTTTAACCAGATTGTTTAACAAACCTTCTACATTCAGCCGGCGACATTAAACATGAGTCGGCAAAAGGAGATGGAAATGAAAAAAAAAGGTCTTAAGGCTGTCAACAAGCGAGCCAAAAGCATGGAGGACAAAGAGGTGTTTGGAATGTCCGATAATATTGCCACAAGTATGCCCATCGGTTGTACCACCATTTTTGATACAGGATGGGAAACAAATCCCCGGGCGGAAACCCCCATGAGTAATTGTATTTCCAGTGCAAGGGATTTTACAAGCTGTGCAGGGCCATGCTGGTGGCCGGCACAAACTCCCGACAACATTACAAATTTTCCAGATTTTCAGAATCAATGCCGTTCCATCGAAAAAGACTGGAGAAATCTTAACTTTGTAATCAAGCGATAAAAATAAATAGGAGGCATGACCCATGAGGTTAAAGAGAAATAAGGCCCTGGTATCGATATTCATCATCTGTTGCATCACTTGGCTGGTCAGCCCTGTTATGGCCAAGGATTATATTTATGCACCTGTTTCCAATGCATTGCATGTCATTGATTGCGATACAGATACTATTATAAAGACAATACCTTATAATGACTATATTTTTAGCAGTTGTTATTCTCCCGACGGAAAAAGATACTACCTGAATTCCTTTCATTCCATTTATGTGATCGACACAACCACAGACACATTGATAGATACTATTGAAATCTCGTCCGAGTTAAGTAAAGTGACCATGAACTGGATTACCGTATCAAATGATAATAGCAAACTTTTTATAAGTTGTGATATTGTCAAGAAAAAACAGAATATTCCAAAACTCAATGTGCTTCCTGCCCAACTTGTTGTTTTTGATCTTAAAATGAAAAAAATGGTTAAGGCGTATCCGATTCCAGTTGCTGCAACCGGGAGCTTAACCCTGAGGAATGACCCCGACTCTCTGATTCTGTTTGGTCAGGATGTCCATAAGCTCAACCTTAAGACCGGTAAAATGGAAAAAATCATGGGATTGCTTTATACTGAAAAACCGGAAGATGCGAAAAATGCCCTGGCTTTCTGGTACAACAGCAGCCCCGATGATCATGGTCTTTTTATCAATCCTTATTATGATGCTATAGGTTTAGGGTATGTTGTAGTTGACCGGAATACGGGTAAAATCAGTGAATTTAGGGGGCAAGATGTCTGGATGGAGTATTCAGCCATAATCGGAAACAAGAATAAATATGCATTTGCCGTTATGGACGAACTGATAAAGATCGACATGGCCACTGGCAAGACTGTTAAAGCAGTATCTGTTCCGGCTGGAACTTGTTATGCGCTTTCCATGACCTCCGACGGGAAAAAGATTTATGTGGGCCCTGGGGGCGCTGATATAAGTGTTTATGATACTGAAACACTGGATCTGCTTTCAGTGATTACCCTTGATGCAGACGGAATAACCGCCCATCGAATTTCTAAGTAAAAGGTTCTAATCTTTACCCATGCAGGAACACATAAGATCAGAAATTTGTGTTCCTGCATACTGAGTAACAAACAAACAAGGCAGAAAGGATCCGGGAAATATGGCGAAATTCATCCTACCCGTGCAAAATACCTTGCTCGGAATAATTCGCTTTTTGAATTCAAAGAAAAGAATAGTACTGATTGTTTTACTTCTTGTGATACCGATGATGGCGCTGGCTGCCCATGAGTTGTCCGTCAGTTATTTTCAGGATAAAACCTGTGTGATATGTCATGAAATGCAGGCACCCATAGACAAATGGAAAGAATCCGGAACATCAAAAAACCACAACAATTGTGCGGGCTGTCATTTCGACGCGGGATTCAAGGGCTGGATGGATATGAACAAATCAGCCATCAGGCTGTTTGTAGAACATTTTAAGAGAGATCCTAATGAACCTATAAAGCCCCTTGAAGAACCCCTATTCCTGGAAGAGGGCAAAGAACCGGGCTATTGGAGTCATGTGCCCAACAGTCGATGCTTTAAATGCCATGATGCTAAAAATCACAAAGAAAGCGACCAGGAAAGAATTCACAGTAAATTAATAAAAGGAATTTCCTCACAGCCATGTAAGGATTGCCATAATCATGAATTGAGAAAAGGTCAGAAATTTTTTGAAAAAATTACATCGGAAAAGTAAGGTATAGAATATTTAAATAAAATGAGGCAGATTTTTGAGTTAGAAAATATTTCAATCCATTTTTAGATTATGGCACTGGGCTTGCACTATTCCAGCATACAACCCATTGTGTTTCGAGACCATTGAAAATTACAATATGTTGTGGTTCTTTGACACTTTGGAACGGTGTAGGCCCAGTGTTCAGATTATGTAGCACATGAAAATTAGGCATTTTTCATTCCCCAGTTGACACTTTTTCAGGACATTCTCTTAATTTTAGGAAATCACATCAAAAAAGTGTCAACTATTTTTGAGGCAATATTAAAGATGCCGAAAATTAGTTGATTTTTGTGTTAAACACTCTTTTGTATTTAAATATAGGCAAATACGAAGATATTGATATTAAACAGGTTCTCAAGGAGATCATTCAAAATGGAAAAAAAGAAAAAATTTTTTTTCAAAGGCTTTATCGCTGTTCTTGCACTTACCCTATTGACGATAGGATCGGCTTATGCGGATATTCAACTTAATAATTTACCGGAATCGGTTGAAAGTATCTCCATTGGAGGTAGCACCGAGCAGTTTTATCTTTTCACCCGGGATGCCTTTGGGGTTGATGGAGAGGACTATCAGTGGGTGGATGCAGCTTTTAAATTTAATACCAAAGTCAAGTTTAAAAGTGATGTGGAAGCTAAGTTTGGAGCGATTTATGTTGGCACTTTCGGGGAAGATTACTATGGCTCTGAATATAGTGTGGGTGCCTTGCCTGTAAAGTATGAGGGTGATAACAGCAGCAGATTTGATGTTGATGAAGCCTGGCTCAAATTCAATCATTTGGCCGGCATGCCGGTTGACGTGACTATTGGAAAGCAAAGAATTAAAATTGAAAAAAGCTTTCTCATGGATGACCAAGGATTTGCATATGATTCCAATGTGTATGGTAACAGCATCAAGTCCTCCCCATTTGGAGTGCTGGCGGAAATTCATCTGGACCCCATCACAATTTCTGCCTATGGGGCCAAAATCGGTATAGATGACGACATGGCAGAATTGCTTATAGGTGAAGATGTTGATGCCTATGGCATTAATTTCCATTATGAACTAAACAGCGATATGTTTGTATACGCCGGTGTGATAGACTATATGAGTGAAACAGACGATGTTCTGGATGATGAATCCATTACCTATTACCTTGGCGCGGATGTGAGTTTTAGCGGATTTAATTTTCAGGGAGAATTTGCAAAACAGACTGGAGATGAGTCCGTAAATGGCGCAGACCGCGACGCAGAAGCTGGGTTTGCTTTTTTAAAGTATACCTTTGAAAAATTACCTATGACACCTTTTGTTGAACTTGGCGGCTACTTTTTTTCAGGAGATGATCCTGATACTGATGATAATGAAGCTTTTAATACGATGACGATTGGCTTGCCGGACTGGGGCAAATGGGTTGCGGGTGAAATCTATGGGGAACAGGTATATTTCGGTCAATCAAACTATCGCACATTATCAGCGCAGGTGGGATTTATGCCTAAGGACTACCTTTCCATGCGGTTGCAGTATTTTCAAACTTCGTGGCTGGAGGAAGACAATGTTTTTGGGATGTCGGTTTCTGATGAAAAAGCTTCAGATGAATTTAATTTGCTCATTGAATTCTTTCCCAATGAAAAAATTTATGCCGGTATTATTCTTGGTGTAGCAACGCCGGACACGGGTCTTAAAGAAGTCTTTGGGGATGACAAAACTTCTACTGTTATTATGCCTTTTTTAATTTATAATTTTTAAAAATTGTCATAAAATATGAGCATTCTTCATATCAACCTAAAAGTAGTTTTCATTTTTTTGTATGAAATTTCTGAAAAACGGGGATGGTGATCTGAAAAGTGTAAACTGTTAAATGAAGGATGCCAAAAGATAGCTGTTATTAGTTAGTTGAGGGTCAAGTGGCCGATGATCATGCCAGTGCACCAACTCATCAGGATCACAGGAGGAAGGTTTGCAAATAGCAATTCACATTAGAAAATTTTCAGATACACACCGGATAAAGGATATCAAAAGGGGCCTTGCATCCTATTTCGGTGACATTGATTTTAATGGAAATATGTGGGAGAAAAAATTTCAATGTCCTGAGAGGCTTTATATCGGTGATGAGTTTTGCCCAATTCGCATGCCGGATTTGGCGGAAATAGAGCAGATTTGCAGGTTTGCCAAAGAAAATCACATGGGCCTTACCCTTTTGACTCCGATCTTGACGGAACCGTGGCTGGAAAGGTATAGAGCACTGCTTGACTGTCTGAAAAACGAGTTTCCCCATGCAGAGGTGGTCGTCAATGACCTGGGAGTCCTTTTATACCTTGGAAAACAATATCCTGAGTTTCATCTTTCCATGGGCAGACTCTTTAACAGAGGTTTTAAGGATCCGCGTCTTTCCATACCCGACATCCCATGTTCTGGAAAAGAAAAAGAGCTTTTAAGTGATTGTACATTTGATCATCCCGAGTTCAGGGAAATGGCTGTAAATCAAGGTGTAAACCGGCTTGAACGCGATCTTTTGCCCTATGCAGACCTGATTTTTGATTCCCACCCAGGCCTGAACAGCTCCTGCTATTTTCCATTTGGTTATGTAACCAGTGGCAGGGTGTGCTGGACGGCAACCTTTAACCAGATCCCTGGGAAAAAATTCATGCCTGCTAAAACTTGTTCCCGTCCCTGCGAGTCATTGCCCCTGGAACTAAAACACGAAAGCCTTTCATTTAAGCTGTTTCAGAGTGGGAATACCATTTTCTATCTCTATACCCTTCCCATGTTGACGGCCTTATTTAAAAAGGCTGAAACCGAAAATATTCGCCTGGTTTATCAAGGGGGCATACTATGAATATTGTCGCGCCCATCAGCGCCATTGAAGAGCTTGAAATGTTGCTCCATAATGGCGCAAACGAGCTTTACTGCGGTGTAAGAACTCCTGAGTGGGAAGCTCTTTTTGGTCAGAGTCTGTGGATGAACCGGAGAAGTCCTAATCAAGCCAATATCTTTTCATGGAAGGACCTTCATAAGATAACTGAACAGGCCCATGATAGATCCGTCCGTGTGAGTATTGCCCTTAATGCTCCATTTTATCCCAGGGCGGGCATGGATTATCTCTTAAATCTCTGCGAAAAACTTGTTATGGAGGTTCATGTGGACGGGCTCATTGTTTCCGACTTGAACCTTCTCATGCAGCTTTTCAAGAAAAATCTTCCGGTAAGAATTCATCTGAGCAGCCTGGGAAGTTGTTTTAATGCTCAGTCTATTGAATTTTATCAATCCCTTGGGGTCAACCGAATTATTTTGCCAAGGCAGCTTACTCTTTCTGAAATAAAAGCCCTTGCAGATAAAGCAGATTCAAGCATGGAACTTGAGGTGTTTGCGTTAAACGATGGATGTTTTTTTGAAGAGGGGCTATGTCAGACCTCCCATACCCTGGGGGCTTTTTGCCTTACCAACTGGGATGTCCAGCACTGCAACGGCACAAAGAATTCCAGGCCTTCCTATGATTTTAAACAAAATATCAAAGATTTGAAAGAATATCTCTGGTATCAGAACAACTGCGGCTCAAGCTTTCAAAAACATGGGCTGCCCAATGGTCCTTGCAGTCTCTGTTATTTCGGTTTTTTCAGGGACTGGGGGATCTCAGCTGTAAAAATCGTAGGTAGAGAAGCCTCCTTTCAACGGAAGATGGGAAGCCTTCAGCTCGTAAAAGCCGTTATGGATAAAACAGCGTCTACAACAGACACAAAAGAGATTGAAAATTATGCAAAACAGCTTCGCGGAACCCCTGAATACTGTGAAAAAAAATACTTGTGTTACTTTAGAGAAAAATAAGAAACAAGAATCCTTTCTAAAGCAAATTAGATATATTGGTGCCTATCTGCGTCCCCATCGAATAATCCTGATTGGTTCCCTGTTCCTGAGCTGTATCAGTACCGGCCTTGGCATGTTACAGCCCTGGTTTGCCAAGTTGCTCATAGACAGGGTATTGATTGTCCGCAATGCAGATGTTTTGTTTCCCATTCTGTCCGCATTGATTGCCGTGATTGTTACAAGTTTTTTTATCCGGACAGCCAACAGCTATATTTACACCAGATACTCGGCAAAAATTCTTTTTATAATGCGGGAAGACCTGTTCAGGCATCTTCAGAAAATTCCAGTAAATTTTTTTACCAAACAAAAAATAGGTGATATCTATTCGAGGATTGCATCGGACATGGCCGATGTTCAGGCAATGATTACAGATACCATCCCCCATTATCTGTTTGATTTTTTGACCTGCATAATCACGGCATCCATTCTTCTGTGCCTGAACTGGAAAATGGCTCTCATGAGTTTTTCCTTCATGCCTTTTGCTGTTTTTATTATTCAGGTTATTCGGCCAAAAATTTATCATCTGTCCAATGAAGTTGCAAAGAGCAATGCCGATATCGCTCATTTTCTCTTTGAGTCCCTGAGCAATACCTCTCTGATCAGGGCATTCGGGGCTGAAAAAATCGAGTCTGAGAAGTTAAAGGAAAAACAGTCTTCTGTTCTGGGTTTTTTATTACGGTATCAGATTCTAGGGGCTTTTTCAGGCTCCGTACCCACGGCCTTTGCCATTATTAATACTCTGGTGGTTTTCGGTTATGGAGGAATGCTTGTTTTGGACAACACCCTTAGTATAGGTAGCCTGGTCGCATTCTCAGTGTATCAGGGCAGGGTGTTCGGGCCCTTGCAGGGTCTGATGGATGGGGTTCTGGCAATTCAGAAATCAAAGGTATCCATAAAGAGGGTCAGGGACATCCTGGATATAGAACCTGCCTTTGATAATCAAGGTTTTAAAATTTTGGGTAATAAAGAGATGGAAAAAGATTTTGTTTTTGAAAACGTTTCCTTTGCCTATGATCATGAGGAAACAATTTTGAAAAATATCTCCTTTATCATTCCACGGGGAAAGACAACCGCCATTGTGGGGCCCAGTGGCATTGGAAAAACAACGATCTGTCATCTATTGTTGAAACTGTTTGAACCGAATTCCGGCAGGATTACATGGGGAGGGATTGATTTTAACCAATTAAAAACAGAGTGGTTGCGAAGACAGATTACCCTGGTTTCCCAGGATACTTTTCTTTTCCATACATCAATCATGGAGAATATACGATTTTCAAAACCAGATGCCACAGACGATGATGTGAAGAAGGCAGCGATATCGGCTCACATAGGCGATTTTATTGAATCGCTTCCTGAAGGTTTTCAGACCATGGTCGGAGACAGAGGGGTGAGACTTTCGGGTGGGCAGAAACAGCGAATCAGTATAGCCCGTTCAATTTTGCTCAGACCACAGATTCTTATTTTGGATGAAGCCACGGCATTTTTAGACGGCCCGGTTGAAAAGCGAATAAGAGAGACCATTCATACTTTGATGAAAGGCAAAACTCTTATTGTGGTGAGCCATCACTATTCAACCATTCAGAATGCCGACAGAATTATTGCTTTTGGAAAAAATGGGATTACATATAATGGTTCGGTGGAGGGATTTGAGGATGTGTCCTGATATTGCCATCATAGACAGTGGAATAAATCCTGACCATGTCCATGTACAGGAAGTTATCGGTGGACACAGCTTGATCATGGATTCCAATGGAGAGGTTAAAAAAAAAATTGACTTTAGCGATGAAATCGGTCATGGCACCGCCATTGCTGGAATTATAAGGAAGCATGCCCCTTTTGCCGGTCTCTATGGAATAAAAATTTTTCAAAAAGAGCTTTATGCGTCTGGGCAAATTCTCATGGAGAGCCTGAAATGGGCCATCAAAAACAATTTCAAGATTATCCACCTGAGCCTGGGAATCGAGAGTGAGAAGTATAAAAAAAAACTGCAAGCCTTGTGCCGGGATGCCCATGACAGGGGAATTGTCATAGTCTCTGCGGCAAGGTCATCAGAAGATCAGCTCTTGCCGGCTTCCTTTGAAACAGTTATTGGGGTTTACTGGAACAGGGATTGCTCTGAAGAAAAGCTCATATACCATCCTGGAAAAGTTATAAATTTTGGTGCCCATGGCTGGCCAAGACCCATTCCAGGCATGCCTCAAAAGTATAATTTCCGTGGAAACAGTTTTGCCGTTGCCCACGTTACTGCAAAAGTGGCACAGATTTTAGCTCTTAGTCCTGATACAAATATAGCCTTTGTGATAAAGGAGCTTTTAAAACGATCGGGCGCCGAGATATCCTGTGCACCCTCATAACTTGAGCTTTTCAAAACACTCATTTGGCCCTGATTCTGGCAAAAAATTTCCCTAAAAGACTCAATAGACATTTTCGGAAATAAAAAATTTGGCAAAAACGCCAAGGTATTTTCAGGCTGTTATCACCAGAATATGGATGAAAAACCTTATTTCCGAAAATGTCTAATCTCTACCGGTGGGGAGTATATTGATAGTAGTTTGGTTATTGATTATCTAATATTATTATTATTTTGTAATTTATCTGCTCAATATGGAAAACTATTCATCCGTGATATGAATATTTTTCATATCGCGATACCCTGCGGGAGTTTCAAAAGTCCAGTCATTTGTCTGAATGATCGTTTCTCCATTTGTTAGGTTGCGCTCATATCCCATGTCTATAAGATAACGTGAGCCACTGTCGGGATCCTCATATTTATCTACGCCGACAAGAGTATTGTGTTCATGTTCCTGGATAACTGAACGGGTATTATTCCGGTTAGCGACAATTTCATTGTCAATGTCGGAAATTTGCTGCTGCACCTTCCTTAATTGTTGAGATATCTGTCTGTCAATTGTACGAATTTTATCCTGCGCTTCTGCAACACCTTTAGTACAGGCATCAAAATGAACGATTGTCCTTGCCATCCAGGTCGGGTTCATTCGAAAAGAGGTTATAACCGCTTTCAACACCGGGGCCATCTCTTCCACGACAGATACCGGTGCTCCGGCTGCAACGGCAAAGTCCGGCATCCAAATAGTGTTATTGTTTACTGTTACACTGGTAATCAAGGCCGTCCAGAGTTCGGCAAAACGTGTTCCATTGCGCTCATAGGCGACTTCAATGGATTCGGCCACGATCACCGGAGGAATCTGATCTTCGGAATGGAATGCCTTGTTCCAGGCCTCTGCCAGTGAAGTCAGGCGTTTCACCTTTCCCCATTGAACCTGGCTTGCATCAGGTCTCGCCCGGTTAAACATATACTGTCGAACATACTCGGTCGGGGATAGAACCTGGGGCATCTGGATCATACCGTTGAGAACCTGCCCTGGTTGAACTTGGAGCCATGGGGTGCCTGGGGGTGTTGTCCCGAAAATATCTGTTGGGAAATAGGTAATTGATGCTTGAGTTTTTGGATCATAAATAGAGAAGTGAAGTTTTTTTCCGCATCCGTCAACGACGGTTCTGATCTGGCCAGGAGCTATACTCATTATTCCACCTTCTGTTTTCCAGCCTTCCGGAATCATAACTGTAAACGCCTTTTCCGTTGTATCTTCATAAAGCCTGTAACGATAAACCGGCAACTTTTGGTCGGTCTGATCCCCCTCTGCCCCACTGTTCTTGCCACGTGGTATCTTCAGCGCTCCCCTGGAATCTATTTTTCCTTTTTCGATTATTACTTCGTCACTACCGAAGGTGTTCAGTATCTCATTTGATGGCTTTACGATTTGAAGGAGTGATCCTTGGGCCTTGATTTGATAATTTATTTTCTGGCCTGTATTGTCCATGACGGATCCGTTACCTGACAGATTTCCCTCAAACTTGACCATGAACGGAATATTGAGTGAAAGAGGCAAATCAATGGAAACATCAGCAGAAAAATCAAGAATAAAGGCATCAAGATCAACTTTGGTGTTTAATTTTCCTCTTATGTAAGCTGTGTTGATTCCAGTGGAGGGCTCTGGGGCTATTTTTTCAACGGCAAGATTGATTTGTCCTCCAATAGCATCAATTAAGGCAATGCGATGTTCAAGTTCTCTACCTTGATATGACCAATTTTGTCCCTCCTGCAAAACACCTTCTGGCCAGAGGGCTGGAGCGAGAGCCGAAGCAAAGGCAGCCTTCATGTCCGTATCCCAGATCTGCTGACCGGTAGCCGAATCGAATAGATCTGAGCCATTTAAATTGTTTTGAACACGAAAGGTGGTTCCCGGGGGAACAATATCCTGGGATACCATATGTCCTGTTTCAAGGTTCAGGCTATGCAACTGCGCCGAGCGAATGGTTCTGTCGGTTTTGAGAATTTTTCCCTTTTCAGCCTGGGTAATTGTTTGATCAAAAAGTATCTTCTGAAAATAGCGAAAAGGTGCTTGAAAGCCATTTTCATAAGTTTCCGTGCCCTCCATTCCGGTGGAACGGGTTACATTAAATTTCCAGCCGGGTTTTGGACTGATTGTTATGGGAGTATCTTGTTTTTTATTGGAACTGGTGGCGTTCTCTTTTGAATTCGCTGCTTTCTCATCAGTAACGTCATATTTTTCGGAGCCTGCAGTACCTGTTGAGAAGGTTATCGTTGTTATGGGAAGAGGCGCCTGGGTTTCGGCTGATACAAAGCCTTTTCTTTTTTTGCTGTTAAGTTGGATGGAATAGACGGTATTAGCTCGCAGTTCTTTTATTTCCAGTTCAAAGGTCAGGGGATCAATCCATGGTTCTTCAATAGGTTTTATTGGAGGAAATGGATGGGATGGGGATTCAACCAGTGACCAGCTATTCATTTTCATATTCTGATCAAAATAGAGAACAACTCTTCCTTGTTTCAAGGAAACATTGTCGGCACCATCTAATGGTATTGATTTAACGAGATGCGGTTCCACTGCTAAAGCTGCCGTTACTTGTAAGAATACAGTCAAAAAGAAAATAATTGTACTCAAGAACTTTTTGCCCATGTTTTTTTCCTCTTAAAATTTGATGTTTTTATCCTTTGATAGTCATCGTTCTCAATCTATTTTATTCAATATTATTATTCTATACATCTTTGCAAGGAGTTTTTAAAGTCAAATAGCTCTTGTGATTAAGCAATAAATACAAGAACTATTTGTCCCTTAATATAACCCTCGTTTTCTCCTTTATTCGAGTCGCATTATAGGAGCTTCTAGGTAAAAAAGCTTGAAACAGATAGCAGTGCATGGTAAGTATTTATGTTTAAAATTTTTTCGGAGATTATATGTTTTTCTTTTTAACTTTTTGATTTCTGAAAAAATATAAAACCTATTGATGAAAAAAATATTGAAAAGGATACTAAAAAATATTGAAAAGGATACTTAAAAAGGGAGCAGTCAGAAAATGAGCATATTAAAACGGATCACGTCTGTTATAGGTATTTTATCAGTGCTTCTGGTATCTGGCCAGGCTACTGCCGACATAGTGGATCGGATTGTCGCTATTGTCAACAATGAAATCATTACCCTTTTTGAGCTTAATAAGGCGCTTTTGCCCTATGTGGAAAAAATAGAATCCGCAGGATATTCCGATGAAAAGAAAAGAGCTATTTTGTATCAGCTCAGGCAGGATATGCTGAGTCGTATGGTAGAGCGTATGCTTACAGATCAGGAGGCTGCAAATCTTATGCTGATGGTTTCCGATAAGGAAGTGGACAATGCCATTGAAAGGCTTAAATCAGCTCAGTTCATGACCCGCGAAGATTTAGAAAAAGCCCTTGAACAAGACGGCATAACCTTTGAAGAGTATCGAGAAAAAATCAGGCAGGAGATTTTAAGGCCCAAGCTGATAAACCATTCCGTTAAATCAAAGGTGGTTATAACTGATTCCGATGTAAAGGATTTTTACGAGACTCATCCTGATGAGTTTGCCGGCGAAAAAAAATATTTTCTTCATAATATACTTTTGGGAAATCAATCCCATGGCTCTGATGAATTCAATCAGGAACAAAATGCTCCAGGAGATTTCATACTTGAAATGCTGGAAAAGGGTTCAGACTTTAAAACCCTTGCCAGGCAGTATTCCCAGGCTCCAAATGCCGCAGATGGTGGAGAGCTTGGGCTGTTTAGCCTTGACAGTCTCTCGGAGCAGATAGGTGATGCCGTGATTGGATTGTCCCCGGGTGAGCATACAGGGGTGCTTTTAACCGACAGTGGATACCAGATATTTTTTTTGAGCAGAATTGAGGTGGTCGGCGGTAAAACCATGGACCAGGCTTTTGATGATATATCCAACCGGCTCTATGATGAAATCGTTGAAGAAAAATTCAGAGCATGGCTGGATTCTCTTAAAGAAAAATCACATATAAAAATCATGCTTTGATTGAAGGTGATTGGGAGGGAGTATGCAGAAAGACCGGAATGAAATACTTGCTGAAAGCATTAAAAGACTGCTGCGGCGGGGTGCCACCAAGTATCTGCAAAATATTGTTAAAAAAACCCATGCTGCCGACCTGTCACTTGTGTTCCGTGATCTGTCTAAGGAAAACAGAACAAATCTGTTCCGCCTGATTGATGATGTGGAAAAAAAAGGTGTCCTTTTTTCAGAGCTTGAAGAAAATATTTTCCTTGAGCTGATTGAAGAGATCGAAATTAAAGATGCTGTGCAGGTTTTTGAGAATATGGGGGCAGATGATGTTGCAGAACTCCTGAATCTTATGGACCAGGATATGGCGGAAAAAATTCTTTCCGAGATGAAAAATGAGGATTCCATCGAAGTCGAGCACATCATGAGCTATGGAGAAGACACCGCTGGAAGCATCATGGTGCCTGATTTTATAGCCCTTAAAGAGGATATGGGGGCAAGGGATGTTATTGAGGCCCTGCAAAGCGATTATCTTGATGTTGAAATGCCCTTTTATGTTTATGTGGTGGATGAGTACGGGAAACTGGTGGGGGTGAGTTCTCTTCGCCAGCTTGTGGTTGTCCATCATGAAAAACCGCTTAAAGACTTTATGACAAGGGAGATCGTCTCTGTTAAAACCTATACCGACAGGGAAGATGTGGCTAAACTTGTAGCCCGTTATGATTTTCTTGCCGTGCCTGTTGTGGATGATGACAACCGCCTTGTGGGAATCGTCACCGTTGATGATGTTATCGATATTATAAGCGAAGAGGCCACAGGTGATATTTTAAAGATGGCTGGTGTGGGAGAGGATTATATTGAGACCCAGACGGTGCTTAGGGGAACCAGAATCCGCCTGCCCTGGCTGTTTACAAGTTTTTTAGGGGGGCTGGCAGCTTTTTTTATCATAGGCAGGTTTGAGGGCAGCCTTGAAAAATATGGATTTCTTGCCGCGTTTATTCCCGTTATCATGGGCATGGGAGGAAATATCGGAACTCAGTCCTCAACCATTGTAGTGCGTGGAATTGCAACGGGAAAGATTAATACAAGGGATCTTTTATCTGTTGTGTCAAAGGAGCTTGCCATTGGGCTGATTCTGGGATTGGTGTATGGTCTTTTCATCGGGGTTGTTGCCCAGGTGAGATTTTATTCCGAACCTTTGTCCCTGCGCTTGGCCTGTTCCGTGGGCCTTGCCGTGGTATCTTCCATGTCCGTTGCAGCCCTTGTGGGATCCCTTGTGCCCATGCTTTTTGAAAAGGCAAATATCGATCCTGCTGTGGCTACAGGCCCCTTTGTGACAACCTCTGTGGATATTGTGAGTGTTTATTTTTATTTTTTGATTGCCACAGTTTTGATGGGAATCTAAAATTCAATTAGGAATTTCCCCAAAAAAAGAATATCCAATTTCCAGCTAATTTGTTTTGTAAAACATCCTTTAATAGTTGGTAGATTTTATTATCATATAAGCCTGTTATGGCCTGGAGATAATGGTGCGCAGTTTTTCAACAGATGCGGTTTTGCTTAAACGGATTGAATATGGGGATTATGATCTTATCGTCACTTATTTTACTCAATCCATGGGCAGAATTTCGGTGATGGCCAAGAATGCAAAAAAGAGTGTCAAACGATTTGCAGGAGCCCTTGATCCATTTACTCTCATGAACATCCAGTGCACCCGGCCTAAAAGAAAAAATTCCCTTGCCATTTTGAACAGCGTGGACATTGAAAACCCTTTTGCAAAGATCAGGACTGATACGGCAAAAACAGGATATGCAAGCTATTGGCTTGAGATCGTCAACTACTGGATGGAAGAGGGCAGGGAAGATCCGGTGCTGTATGATCTCATTGTTTATGTCCTCGGTGCTCTGAACGCCGGGGTGATGGAAAAAGAGGTACTGAGCCTTTTGTTTCAGATACGCTTCATGAGCCTGTCCGGTTTTACACCGAATCTGGTCTGCTGCGGGGCCTGTTCCACTCCTGTTGATAATATAGCCCAGCAGAGAATCACCTTTGATCTCAGAGAGGGCAGGCTGATCTGTGACCGCTGCGGGGCAAATACCATCAGATACGGTATTACCGTATCCAAGGGAACCCTTAAACAGCTCTTCTGGATCAACACAAATGATATTAAAAGGGCTGAACGCCTGAAGTTTTCAAAGGCAGCCATCACAGAGGGGGAGTATCTTTTAGAGGCCTTCATACCCTGCCATATCGGCAGAGATTTTAAGAGTCTGGCTTTTTTAAGGCGTATCAGGGAATGTTTTTAATTTGTTTTCCGTTGTGCCCATCAGGGCATGAACGCTGTATGAAATTATTTAAGGGGACCTAAGAAACCTATGAATTTTAAGAATATACTTGATAAAAAACAGATAAGGGTTTCGGTGCCTTGCCGCATTGATCTGGGGGGAACTCTTGATCTTAGCACCTTTTTTCTGCCTCTAAATTATTTAAGGCCCAGCACCTTTAATATTGCCCTTGATATGCGTACAACCGTCACCCTTCTTCCCTGGAGGGACAATTACATCAAGATATCCTCTAAGGGATTTGACAGTGCTGAGTTTGAGGCATCAAAGGCTCCCTTTAACCATCCCATGGGCCTTATGTTTGCCTCAGCAGCTTTTTTCAATGCCCATGGAGTCCATGTTCAAATTGAGTCCTCATCACCTCCAAGGAGCGCTCTTGGGGGATCTTCGGCTGCTGCTGTGGCCATTATAGCCTCTTTTTTCTGGGCACTGGGCCAGGAGATTCATTATAATGCTGATGATGTTGAAGACCATGGAGAGCCTTTGCAGGGTGGTTTAAGTTCTCTTTCTCCGACCCCTACGATAACCCCGGGTCAGATTGCATTGATAGCCCATATTATTGAATCGAGTGTCGCAGGGGTGCCGTGCGGGCTTCAGGATCAACTTGCCGCTGCCTACGGCGGTGTGAATCAGTGGCTTTGGTGTCTGGATGAAAACGGGGGCGCGGGTTTTAAGAGGCATAGATTGGTTAAGGCAGGGGATGATTTAAAGTCAATGAATCAGAATATACTTGTGGCCTATTGCGGTATTCCCCATGTATCAAGCAATGTTAACAAGCGGTGGGTTAATCAGTTCCTTGCCGGAGAAAATCGGGAAAAATGGAAACAGATATGCGGGATAACCGAGGATTTTTCCAGGGCTGTCATGGCAGGGGACTATGAAATGGCTGCCGTTTTCATGAATAAAGAGACCGGCCTGCGCCTTGAAATGACTCCGGATGTATTAGACGGTGTAGGCCATAAGCTGTTCAGGTCGGCAAAGGAAAAGGGGTGCGGGGCAAGATTCACAGGTGCCGGGGGCGGTGGTTGCGTCTGGGCCGTCGGCCGGGCCCCTAAGATTTCAGATTTGAGAGATGTCTGGCAAGATATCATTGATGGAGAACCCGGGGCAGAGCTTTTAAATACGTGCATAGATGCCGAGGGAATCTGCTGAAAAACAAAGGTAATGGATCAAACCTGTTGATAATTTTAGTTTAATCCTTTTTTGGCTGCCATGAGTATATCAACGGATTCAAGCCACTACCAAAATAGAAAGTGAGAGAAAATGAATTTTCAAGATGTTATTTTAAAATTACAGAATTTCTGGGCTGAACGGGACTGCGTCCTCATACAGTCCTACGACATGGAGGTAGGGGCAGGAACCTTTCATCCTACCACCCTGTTAAAGGCCCTGGGCCCTGAGCCCTGGAAGGTTGCCTATGTGCAGCCCTCAAGACGTCCCACGGACGGCAGGTATGGTGAGAATCCCAACCGCCTTCAACACTATTATCAATATCAGGTGATATTAAAACCTTCTCCCCCGGATGTGCAGCAGCTGTACCTGGACAGCCTGATGGTGCTCGGCATTGATCCCATGGAGCATGACATCAGGTTTGTGGAAGATGACTGGGAATCCCCCACCCTGGGTGCTTCGGGCCTTGGCTGGGAGGTCTGGCTGGACGGCATGGAGGTTACCCAGTTCACCTATTTCCAGATGGCGGGCAGTGTTGAGCTTTCTCCTGTTTCCGTGGAGCTTACCTATGGGCTGGAGCGCCTCTGCATGTACCTCCAGGGTGTGGACAGTGTCTATGATCTTAAATGGAATGACACCATTACCTATGGAGATGTGTATCACCAGCAGGAGGTGGAGCAGTCCACCTATAACTTTGAGGTGGCTGACACGGCCATGCTCTTTGATTTTTTCACCAGTTATGAATCCGAGGCCCTTCGCATTATAGAAAAGGGACTGGTGCTGCCGGCCTATGAGTTCTGTCTTAAATGCTCCCATACCTTTAATCTTTTGGATGCCAGGGGAGCCATCAGCGTTACAGAAAGGACAGGCTATATCGCAAGGATCAGAAATATTGCCAGAGCATGTTCCAAAGCATATGTGGAGCAGCGGGAGGCCCTCGGCCATACGCTTTTACAACAAGATGCCCAGGGTAATTCCAATTCAAGGGGGGAATCATGAATGATCTTTTAGTTGAAATAGGAGCAGAAGAAATTCCCGCAGGATATATCATTCCAGCCCTTGAAGCGTTCAGGGACAACCTTTTGACAGCCTTAGACAGGGCCAGGATTGAATGCGGAGAGGTATCAATTTATGGTACTCCAAGGCGGCTTGCCCTCATGATTAAGGATGTGTCCGACAGTCAGAAACCTGTCATGACAACCATGACGGGCCCCCCTGCCTCGGTGGGCTTTAAGGATGACGGTACTCCCACCATTTCCGCTGAAAAATTTGCGGAAAAAGCCGGTGTTCCCCTGAGTGACATAACTATTACAGATACCGGCAAGGGAAAGTATCTGACCGCTGTAAAATCGGAAAAATGCGAATCCTCCCAGGTTATTTTAGAAAACATACTGCCGGCTCAGATCCAGGCAATACCATTTCCCAAGCGCATGCACTGGGGAACATTGTCCGTTCTTTTTGCAAGGCCCATTGTTTCCCTGCTGGCACTCCTTGGTAATACCCAGTTGAATTTTGCCGTGGGGGATATTGAATCTTCTGATTTCACATTGGGTCATTTTTTCATGTATCATGAAAGATTCAAGGTGCCTGAACCTAATGCGTATGTGGATGTGTTGAAAAGAGCCGGCGTGCTTGTGGATATCAAGGCCCGTAAGGCACTCCTGAAACAGGAGATAGAAAAGGCGGCTTCTGAGTATTCAAGCACTATCTTAAAGGATGATGAGCTGGAAGATATCGTCACCAATCTGGTGGAATATCCCTATCCTGTGGTGGGAAAATTTGATGAAGAGTTTCTGGAACTGCCCGACGAGGTGCTTATAACCGCCATGCGGGAGCATCAGAAATATTTTGCTTTGGCCGATGAAAATGGCTCCCTCAGACCCTGTTTTGTGGCTGTGAACAATACAAAGGCAAAGGACATGGATCTTGTGGCGGCAGGACACGGCAGGGTTATTCGCGCCCGTCTTGCAGATGCAAAGTTTTTCTACCATGTGGACATGGAATCCACCATGGATGCTTTTGCCCAAAAGCTGAAAAAGGTGACCTTTCAGGCCCAGCTTGGTTCAATGTATGAAAAGAGAGAAAGACTCATGGAACTAAGCGGTTATCTTGCGGAGGCGGCTCGCCCCGGTAACTGTGAAACTCTTAAAAAAGATGTGATCCGGGCTGCGGATATCTGCAAGGCCGACCTTGTCAGCCAGGTGGTAATCGAGTTTACCAAACTCCAGGGAATCGTGGGGCGTATCTATGCTCAAAAGGCAGGAGAGAACAATGAGGTTTCAGGAGCGGTTGAGCAGCATTACAGACCTGTATATTCCGGCGGAGAACTGCCTGAAACAGATACTGCAAGGCTCCTTGCCATTGCGGATAAGATTGATACCATCTGCGGCTGTTTTTCCGTGGATCTCATCCCCACGGGTGCATCAGACCCCTATGCACTGAGACGGCAGAGTATCGGTATAATCCAGATCATGCTTGATGCAGGATTCACCTTTTCTCTTAAGGCCCTTGTGGACAAAAGCATTTCCCTTTATGGCGGGGACAGTCATCATGCAAAACAGGTCCTTGAGTTTATCAGGAATCGGATGACCAACATGCTTATTGATCAGGGGCATTCCAGGGAAGCCGTAAATTCAGCTCTGTCGGCATCTTTTGATAATGTGCCGGATGCATTGATGAGAATCAAGGCCCTGGAGGTATTGAGGCAGGCTCCGGATTTTGAGCCCCTTTCCATTGCCTTCAAGAGGGTGGTGAATATCCTTAAGAAATCAGGGATGGATGAAGTCCGAGGCGGGTTTTATGCAGATGTCGATGAGGGGCTTTTTGAAGATGATGCTGAAAGAGCGCTTTTCAAGGTATGCCAAAGGGCGGCAGACCAGGTTCAAGCCGGCATTGCAGAGGGAAATTATGGGGCAGCACTTAAAGAGATTGCCGATCTAAGACCCGATGTAGATCGTTTTTTTGACGATGTCATGGTCATGGTGGATGATGAATCCATAAAAAACAACCGTCTGGCTCTGCTGGCATCGGTTGCAGGATTGTTTAAAAATATTGCGGATTTTTCTCAGATATAATACTTATTATACAATTTTATATTAAATAATATATGATAGAAGTTTTTTTTGTAGTTCTATTTAGATATATTAGGAGGCACGAATGGCAGGATATGATCCTGAAAAGGATAAAACCCTTAAAGAGTGGAAATGTGAAGAGACCGGGCTGTTGATCTCGATTCATCAGTATGCCGAGGGTGAGGCAAAGCTTCAGATAGGCCCCAGGATTTTAAAGAAAAAAGATGGGACAGACCGGGCGCCAAGCAAGGCCGGGCGCCTGAGCATAGAGGATGTAATGTGGCTGTACGACATCATAGACGAGGTAAAGGATGAGCTTTCCGACATGGTCGGACCTGAATGATGAGCCGCTGATCCCCCCCCTTGGCGCGAGAAGGGCGCCGGACATCAATCCTTTGGCTGTGATGGTCTGTACGGAACCTGATGTCCGGCTAATTGAATCCAGGGCGCAGGAAATTAATGGGCCGGTTCTAAGGAATAATTCTTTTTTTCTGGGAAGGCTTTTGACGGCTGACCACCTTGGCATAAGCTTTGCCGGGCCTTATATGGGTGCGCCCTATGCAGCGATGCTCTTAGAATCTCTGATTGCAAGGGGGGCGGAAAAAATTGTTGTCATGGGCTGGTGCGGTGCCATATCAAAAGAGGTTGGCATAGGAGATGTAATAATCGCAGATGCCGCCATAGCCGATGAGGGAACCTCCCGCAACTACATGGATCAATCCTCTTATTTTTCCAGGCCGGATGATTTTCCTGTGGTGTATCCTCCGGATATTTCCTATGATATACCCTCCACGACCTCTGGAATTTCAGATTCCCTTTCAGCCAAGTTGAAAAGGCATCTTGAATCAAACCAGATTACCTGCAAAACAGGAAAAGTATGGACAACCGATGCCATATACCGGGAGACCGCAAAAAAAATCGCATTCTTCAGGGAAAAGGGAGCTGTTGCCGTTGAGATGGAATGTTCCGCGCTTTTTTCCGTCGCAGCCTTTCGTAAAAAAGAGATAGCTGTTGTTTTACTGGTGTCAGATGATGTTTCATCCAATATCTGGAACCCTGGTTTTAGAAATAATGCCTTTAAGGAATCCCGTAAAAAAGTTGGGGCCTCATTGCTGAATCTGTCCGGGGCAATTAATAACTTCAAATAGTTAGAAAGACCCCCAAATTCGTTATAATCAGAAGGGCTTCAATGATTTCACGACCAATCAGCCAATATGCAATAATAAGATTGCTGTTTGTAGTTGATCGTTCATGTTGCTTGTTCCTAATTATTTTTTAGCATTAAATTTGGGGTTAAAAATCAATTTGTACTGAAGACTGTTTGCTCCAAAATTTATAAGCAAGCCTTTGGGAAAATCATAAGCAACGACATAATTCTTTGCCTGTGCCAGATGAACATCCTGAAGATCAATCAGTGCTTTCAATTCAACAACTAATTGATTCTCAATTATAAAATCCGCCCTTCTCGTACCAACTTCTATGCCTTCATAGAAAATCGGCTGTTCTTTTTCTCTAACAAATTGCATCCCGATTTTTTTCAGCTCAATGGCTAAACACCGTTGGTAAATAACTTCCTGAAATCCATTACCTAAAGTGTTATGCGCTTTCATTGCACATCCGATGATATTATATGTTATTGGGTCTTTAATCATTTTTTGTTTTTTCATCCTGTCCATTGTCTGAATCAGGATTTTCAGGATTTTAGGATTTTCAGAATTAGCAATCACGTCTAAAAAAGCATTATTATTCTGTTCATTCTTTAATCCTGCAAATTCTGATTCAGACGTTTTTCAAATTTCGCCCAACCCCCCCCTAATCCTTTTCCCTATCACACCGATCAAAAGGAGCATGCGTGAAATGCCGACGACTGATATGGCATGTCCCCTTGTCAATTTTCCGTTCCGCATCTCGAATTACAAACCTTGCCCCTGGTGATACGCATTCAGCTTTGAGACTCATACTTTATTATTAAATAATATCATTAATATCAAGCAAGAACTTGTCGGCTACACTTGTTTTTATTCTATAATAATTAAGATAGATCACTGCAACACCATACAAAAGATCAACCAGGTAGCTTTTCTTTAAAAAGCCTTGTTAAAAAAGATCAAAGTTTGGTAAATATTGAAAAATTTAAAATGCACATTTCTTTTAAAAATATCATCATTTTTTTAAAATAACTTACTACTCACGAGTAAAATAGAAAAAATCATTTATACAGGAGATATCTTTGTGGAAAAGGGTATCAAAGAAGAGGTAGAAAAGCTTAAGGCAGCGCTAAACCGTCATAATTATAATTATCATGTCCTGGATCAGCCCCTGATATCCGATGCCGAATATGACCGGATGATGGCAAGGCTTATCTCCATTGAAGAGGCCTACCCTGAACTGGCATATCCAGATTCTCCCACCAGGCGGGTGGGGGCTCCACCTCTTACATCCTTTGAAAACGCCCGCCATTCACTGCCGATGCTGAGTCTTGACAATGGTTTTGAGGACGACGATATTCTGGAATTTCATCACAGGACGCTCAGGCGGCTTCAGGAGGAAGGTCTGATAAGTTCTCCGGACGATGTGCTCTATACTGTTGAACCCAAGCTGGACGGCGTGGCAGTGGAGCTTTGCTATGAAAATGGTGTCCTTACCCGGGCCATGACCCGTGGTGACGGTGTTACCGGTGAAGTCATTACCGATAATGTGCGTACCATTCGAGCCGTTCCCCTGAAGATTGAGGCCGGTATTACCCCATCACTTGCTGATCAGGGACAGACCTCTCTTTTTTCAGAAGAACCCCGGGACCTGAAACAGGGATTGCCGGTTTCCATGGGCCTTCCTTCTTTGCTGGAGGTCCGGGGAGAGGTAATCATAAACCGCAGGGATTTTGAATCTCTTAACAATGACCGCCTTGAAAAAGATGAACCGCTTTTTGCAAACTCCAGGAATGCTGCTGCAGGCTCCTTAAGGCAGCTTGATTCAAGCATTACCGCATCCAGACCCCTTTCTGTTTTTGTGTATGGTCTTGGGCTTGTAAATGGTATTTCCTTTGACTCCCATGCAGATATGCTAAAGAGTTTGAATGCCTTTGGATTTCCAGTTAATCCATTGACAAAGCCCCGGTTTACCATTGATCAGGTATTAGACTATTACCGGAAGCTTGAAGACATCAGAGCTGATCTTCCCTATGAGATCGACGGCATGGTGATCAAGGTTGATGATATGAATTATCAGCAAATTCTTGGCGTAAAGACACGAAGCCCCCGCTGGGCAATCGCATACAAGTTTTCAGCCATTGAGGAAACCACCGTCATCAGGGATATTCTTGTGCAGGTAGGCAGAACAGGAACCCTCACGCCGGTTGCCCTGCTTGAACCTGTATCCATCGGAGGCGTGACGGTTTCGAGAGCCACCCTGCACAATGAGAATGAAATCAAAAGAAAAGACATCCGTGTCGGTGATACCGTGGTTATTGTCCGGGCAGGAGATGTTATTCCCAAGGTTGTAAAGGTCATCCTCGAAAATCGGACAGGTTCCGAGAGCCCTTTTTGTTTTCCTGAATCCTGCCCGGTTTGCGGCAGCGAAGTACAACGTCAGCATGGGGAGGCGGCAGTAAGGTGTATCAATGTTTCGTGCAGGGCCCAGTTAAAGGAAAGAATAAGGCATTTTGTTTCAAAATCCGCCTTTGATGTAGACGGCATGGGCAGAAAACTGGTGGAGCAACTGGTGGAAAAAAATGTTATTCACTCTTTTGCAGACCTGTTTACCCTTAAAAAGGAAGACCTTTCAGCCATGGAGCGCATGGGGGAAAAATCTGCAAAAAATATTCTTGATGCTTTGGCTTCATCAAGAACCATATCTTTTAAGCGATTTATTTACGCCCTCGGCATAGATCACACAGGAGACAACGCTGCCCGTCTTCTGGCTCAAAGATATGGTAGTCTTGAGAACCTCATGGCAGCTTCAGCGGATGATATGGAGACCGTGGAAGGTATCGGCCCTAAAACAGCATGGGCGGTGCATGATTTTTTTGCAAACAGGGATAACCAGGCTGTAATTAAAGCGCTTATTAAAAATGGGGTTGAGATTGTCCCCAACAGTCAATCTGTTGCCAAAGTTGTTGAATTTGTTGATGAATCAATTAAAAGCCCGTTTCTTGGGAAAATAATTGTTCTTACCGGCACCTTAGAGGGCATGACAAGGGCCGAGGCAAAAAAAATTCTTGAAGGGGCAGGTGCAAGGGTGACATCCAGCGTCAGTGCCAAAACCGATTTTCTTGTGGCAGGTGATTCTCCCGGCACCAAGCTTGAAAAAGCTCAGAATTTCGGCGTAACCATTATAGGCAAACAACAATTTCATAGTCTTTTGAAGGAAATCAACAACCACTGAGCCTTTATCAATGGGGTCAGAAATAGATTCTGCCCCTGCAAATTCAAATAAAAAACTCTATCAATGAATTGTTGTAAAGGTTTCCTTCAAAATATTGAGTTTATGAACATCTACGAAAGCAATTTTGATTTTGATATGGGGCATATAATGTTTGATATGAAATTTTGCAGCTTATCGATAGATGGGGCAGCCGTACCCATCAGTCAAATCAATCGTTTTTTGCCCTGTATTAAGGGATTTTTGGCTTTTTTATCAATTCTTCTGTTTATATTTTGTCCTGCCGTTTTTGGTGGTGAGACTTCTATTTTGTCATTGAGTGTCGAAGAAAAGGAATGGCTGGCTCAGAATTCCCATAATGTATTTCTTTGGTATAACAACGACTTTCCTCCCATTGAGTTTGCCGACGAAAAAGGAGCGTTTGTCGGACTGGGCGCAGATATTTTTTCCATGGTGGAAGAAAAATTAGGGGTGACTTTCAGCAAAAAGATATCAAGTGACTGGAATGAGCATCTGGCCGCTCTTGCAAGCGGCCAGTGCGCCATAGCGCCCACCATCGTCCAGAATGCCGAAAGGGATCGTTACGCACAGTTTACAATGCCCTATGCAGAAGTCCCTGTTGTAATTATTGCCACCAGAGATTTTGGTTCCGGAATTTCACTTGAAGATCTGAGCCGGTGTAAAGTAGCTGTTGTATCCGGCTATGCCACGGAGGAGTATGTACGAAAGCAGGGGGAAGGCAGATTCGAGGTATTGAGCGTTCAAAATGTTTCCGAAGGCTTGCGTGTTGTTGCTTTTGGACAGGCAGACGCCTTTGTCGAAAATCTGGCTGTGGCTTCCTACCAAATCAGTAAACAGAGTATTACCAATCTGCGGGTGGCCGGCGTAACAAGTTATAGTTTTAAGTTTTGTATCGGTGTCAGCAAAAAATATCCCCTGCTGTTTTCCTTAATACGGAAAGCAATGGAAGCAATACCGCCTGCGGAATTGTCCTCGGTTAAGAACAGGTGGATAACACTCAGGCAAAACAATGAAATGTCTCCCAAAACCATACTGGTATTGCAGTTGACCGGCATATTTCTAACTTTGCTCATCCTGGGGTTGGCCGGGATTTCCATTTTTCTGAAGAAAAGTCTTGACGAAAAAATCGTTCGCTTGAATAAGGCACAGGACAAGCTTATCAAGAGCGAGGCACGCTTTCGATCCTTTTTTAATAATGCACCCCTGCCCTTTGTTGAGATGGATATAGATGGAAAGGAAATGGATTTCAATCACTGCTTTACGCATACCTTTGGATACTCTAAGCAGGATATCCCGACGCTTGAAATGTGGTGGCCTCTGGCCTATCCGGATACTTCCTATCGTAGGAAAGTACAAATAGAATGGAGCCAGGCGCTTCTCAATACACAGCATAAAGCTTTTTCCTTCGGGAAAAAAGAGTACAGGATTTCATGCAAAAACGGTGATGTACGGAATGTTATCTTTGGATTACGCATTGTGGATGACAGGATTTCGGTTACATTTTTTGATATCACTGATTTGACCCAGGCCCGACTTGAGCTTCAAAATAGTCTCCACAGGTTTGAAACTCTTTTTGATCTTCTTCCCTTTTCCTGCGTAATAAACGATTTTTCCGGTCATTATCTCATGGTTAACCGGCATTTTTCCGAGAATGCCGGAATGCCCCATGAAGAAATTATCGGCCGCACAATGGAGGAAATGGGGAGAACAATGGATAGGGAAAGCAGGGAAGGCATAAGCGCGGAAATAAGGCGCAAGGGTTCAGTCAGCGGCCTTGAAATTACCATTAAAAAGAATGAAACGCTTCTTCATCTTCTGTTTTCAAGCCGTATTATCGACTGGAAAGGCGAAAAAGCAATATTGACGGCAACTGTTGATATTACCGACCGCAAACATGCTGAAGAGGCCCTGCGGGTTGGAGAGGAAAATCTTCGGGTAACACTGAATTCCATAGGAGACGGGGTGATTGCAACAGACACACAGGGTAATGTGACCAGGATCAATCCTGTTGCTCAGAACCTCACTGGATGGCTGGAGACCGAGGCTGTGGGCAGGCCTTTGCCAGAAGTTTTTAATATTGTTGATGCTGAAAAAAAAGAGCCTGCTGACAATCCTGTCCTTAAAGTTCTCTCCACCGGCCGGACAATCGGTCTTGCCAATCACACTCTGCTGATTTCCCGTGACGGCACTGAATACCAGATCTCAGATTCAGGTGCACCCATCAGAAATAAGGCTGGAGTTATAATCGGTGTGGTCATGGTGTTTCGAGATGTGACCGATGAGTATGCAATGCAAAAAATACTCAGACAGTCCCAGAAAATGGAAGCCCTTGGAACACTTGCCGGAGGAATTGCCCATGATTTCAATAATATCCTGTCGGCATTGATGGGTTTTACCCAACTGGCCATGATGGAGGCTGGTGATAATATAAAGTTAAAAAAATATCTGGAAAAGGCTACATCCGCAAGTTTGAGAGCCAGGGACCTTATAAAGCAGATTCTGGGCTTCAGCAGAAAGTCCGGTGCTAAAAAGCAATTGATAAATATTGTTTTATTAATTAAAGAGACTATTCAACTCATGCGGGCATCATTGCCGGCCGGCATTGAAATCCGTAAGGATTTAAGAATTAAAAAAAGCCGGTTGCTGTGCGATCCAACATTGCTTCATCAGGTTTTTATGAATCTTCTTACCAACGCAGCCTACGCAATGAAAGAAAAAGGGGGCGTTCTTGAAATCAGCCTTGATAGTATTTTTATTCATGAAAACGATATGATGAAATTAAAAGATATTTCCCCGGGAAGATACCTGCAGCTCACGGTTTCCGATACCGGCTGCGGTATTCCAAAGCCAATCATGGATAGGATATTTGAACCGTTTTTTACCACCAAGGAACGTGGAGAAGGAACGGGAATGGGGCTTGCTATGGTCTACGGCATTGTTAAGGAGATGGGTGGTGCGGTTTCTGTTTATAGTGAATTGGATTTGGGTACCACTTTCCAGATACTCCTGCCTGAACACACTCAGCAGCAAAATATACCTGAAGAGACTGTGGATGAAGTCCTTATAACCGGTAAGGGAAATATTCTGGTTGTAGATGATGAGGAACCAGTCATGGAATGGACAGAGGCAATTTTAACCAAACTGGGTTACGAGGTCATGGGAGTGAACAGCAGTCTTGAGGCTTTGGAAAAAATTAAAAAAGAACCTCATCGCTTTGACCTGGTATTGACAGATTTAACGATGCCCGGAATGAACGGCCTGGAACTTTCAAAAAAAATCAAATCCCTGAATCCCGATGTTCCAATTTTGATGTGTACGGGGTTCAACAGGGGGGTGACCAGAGAGATATGTGGAGAGGCGGGTGTTTTTGATTTGCTGTCAAAATCCATGATGGCGGGTGAACTTTCCAGGGTCGTATATAATGCCATCAAAAACTGTCCTGTGAAGAAAAATCTCAGTAAACAAGTCTTGAGATAGATGCTCAGTGGTTTCTTGGACCATGATTATCGATTGGCCCAATCTGTAGGGTCGGGGGGTTACATACCAGCCCGAAAATTGGGCGGGTATGGGGCCTGCCCTACCCACCGTGGTCGAAATGATGATCAATGCCATAAAACTTATTACTTACGAGAATTTCAGATAATGCTGAAAAAGCTCCGGGTGAACCCTGGAAAATTCGTCAAAATCCCCAAGGATTTCCATACCCGGCACAATGGCCCGTACCACAGGTATTCCAATATCTTTTCTGGTTATATCCACATAGCAGGGCTTTTTACCCCAGGACAAGAGCAGGCTTTCTAACAGAGCAAGGTCTGATGCGTGGTTTCCCGTGGTGTAATCCGGCAGGTTTTCATAGGCGACCAAGGCTATATTGCCATCTGGCACGCCTGCCTGGGCAGACGGGGGACCTCCCGGAAAAGGGTATGGGGTTTCTGTCAGGGCTGATATGATGGCTTTTTTGGCATCTAAATGGGCTGAGGTTCCTTTATGAATATTGCCCTCCTGATCCTTAACAAAACATTTACAGCACGGAATACCTGATGCCGGGGTAATATCTTGAAAGAGAATGTCTATGCCAAGGGCCCTGTAGGATTCAAGGAGCTTTAAAATAGAGGCATCCTCTGATATCAGGCGGAAACATGTCTCATGGGAAAAGGGCACGGTATTTTCCTGGTGCCTTTCAATGACCTCTAACAGTGCTGAAACCTTTGCCTGCTCCATGGTACTGCCCGATGCAAATCCTGTTGAACCAAGCCCTGAAAAAAGACTGATCTCATCCAGATTGCAGAATAAAAAAACAGCCTGGGCAGGGATCATGACGCTTTTGGGCCCCTTCTCTTCTTCTTGGTCAGTACACTTTATGCCCTCAATCCAGTGGAGAGGCTCATTTTTGTATTTAACTTCAAGGGTAAGCTCTCCAGGATTAACAGCCTGGATGCCATGCTTTACAAGCTTATTGAATGCTCCGTAGGTCAGGGGGTATTGTTTGTTATACCCTTCTGCTCCATTTGAAGAGAAACTTGCAAATGCGGAACATCTTTCTACAATCTCCATTAAAAGGGATGCCCTGGCCTGTTCCAGGGTGAGACCTTTTCCATAGCTTGTCTGGGTGCCTGCCAAGGAGAATATATTTCTTTTATTATGGACAGAAGTCTTAAAATTCCATTTCCTGAGAAGCGCAAAGGGACTTAGGCTGGACTGGTGACGCATCTCTTTGTCCAGCTCAACTCCTGCATTTTCAAGGCATTTCATTGCTTTTTGTGCCGTCTCTTCCAGGGAAAGCGCCGGTGTGTGCGACGCTGTGTTGAAATATGCCTGATGAATATCTTTTACCTCATATCCATCAGGCATATTAATGGCGCATTCACCCTGGCATATGGGAGGCAGGCCGGTTTGCTCCAAAGGGGGGAGCAGGGTATGGAGGGTCATGTTTTTTTTGAATATATCAATCCACCCGGTATGGAGCCTCCTGTTGGACCCCAGGGCGGAACGGATATTGATGAGCGGGCTATACCTTTGTAAATTCTCAATATCTTCCATGGAAAAAAACTGCTTTGCCTTTGTGATGCCCTTTAACATCAAAAGTTGTTCGCATGCCAGTGCCAGCACTACGGTATTGTTTTGTTCCTTTCCCCGGTCGATCATAAGATGGAGATCATTCTCCTGATAATCCGCAATAAGATTAAGGGCATATCTATGAAGAAAATCATCCAGGGGACTCTGATTGAGAAGTAAGATCGTTTCATCAAAGGTTAGTGCACTGGAGGGTGTTGGAAGAAAATACCCGGCTGCTGACGCCGTCTTTATGAGTGTTAAATCGTATTTTAAATGTTTTTCCATGTCTTGCTGTATCCTTATTACGAAGCATATATATTTTTCAGATAATTAATTAATTTTACTTTGTTAACTTCTTGTTAACTTTTCCATGATGCAATGAAAACAGAGAATTACGCTCCATTTTTCCATATTTTTATAGTAACAATTCATGGAATTAGAGGTAAAATACAAAACCGAACAAAGTAGTATTAATTACATAAAATTTTATTTTTAACAATTTGAAAAGTTTTTATACCACGTTGTTGTATTAGTTTTCAACTCACGGCAATTTATTTTTGAAGGGTAGCTTACTATAGTTGGCATATTTATTTTAATTTTTTAGTGTGCTATAAAGAATCTGTTTAGATTTAAAATAGTTTTTGTATGAAAGCTACTGCTGTTTCAGGACTTTCATCATTTGTGGCGGTAAACCGATATATGAAATCATGCAGACCGCCTAATTTATATAAAACTCTCCATAAGAGGTTGTTTTTCAAAAAACTTTCAATTTTCGTTGTGGCCGGGTAAAAAATATGCTCCGGCCATGCCGGTTATATTATGTTAAAAAATAATGAGGTTAAAGTGGCTGTAGAAAATGATATCGTTTTGATTTATATTGAAGATGAGCCGGTCTCCTTTGCCAGGATTGAAGATATAAGGCCTGATGTGAAAAAAGGCTGGTATGTGATAAAGCTTTTTCTTCTCCAGGTTCCTCCCCAGGCTGTTAGCTGGATATTGAAGGATGTTTATATCAACGGAGATGAATTTTTCATGGGAGGTAAGAAAATGAGGCTGGAGGTGGTTCAGTGCCCAAAGGAGGATTTCGGTACAGGCGATCCAGAAACAAAAGATCAGAAAAAAAGAGATCCAGAAGGCAAAAAACAAAATAATGATGGGGAAGAAAAAGATCCCAGCGATGCCAAAATTATATCTTTTGCAGAAATGCAGAAAAAAAGGAGATAGGGTGTCTGTGGTTCAAACTTCTGGAAGCGGCTTACTTCCCCAAACCATGAAAATCGGCAGCCTGCTTCTTCATGGACGTACCGTTTTAGCCCCCCTTGCCGGCATCACGAATTTTCCCTTTAGAAAGATGGTAAAGTCCCAAGGTTGTGCCCTTGTATGCTCTGAGATGATCAGTGCCAAGGGGCTTTTTTATAATTCTGAAAAGACTTTTATGCTCCTTGACACTAAACCCGATGAGAGGCCCCTGTCTGTTCAGATTTTTGGTTCAGACCCCGAGTCAATGTCTGATGCAGCACGGGTTATAGAGGACAGAGCCTGTGCTGATATTATTGACATCAATTTTGGATGCAGCGTAAAAAAAGTCCTGAAAACAGGGGCAGGAGCTGCATTGATGCAGGATTTTACCCGTGCTGAAAAGATAATCAGGGCAGTGAGATGTTCTACAAAGCTTCCATTTACCATAAAAATCAGAACAGGCTGGGATAGTTCCGGATGCCAGGCCTTTGATATTGCAAAAATGGCCGAGACAAATGGTGTGGATGCTGTTGCCTTTCATCCCAGAACTGCTCTTCAGGGTTTTAGGGGCAGGGCGGACTGGTCTTTGATAAAAATGCTTAAACAGCAGCTTTCAATTCCGGTCCTGGGTAATGGAGACATTCTTTCAGCACAAGATGGTGTGAGAATGATCCATGAAACAGGTTGTGACGGTGTAATGGTAGGCAGGGCAGCCATGGGTAATCCTTTTATATTATCACAAATTGATCATATGCTTATGGGCCGATCCACTCAGGCAATTACCCGCAAAGCTGTTTTTAGAATGATGGAAAATCTGATTGCAGGGTATGTAAATTATTTCGGGGAAGGTGTGGCGTGCCGGATGCTTCGCAGTCGCCTTGTGTGGTTTGTCAAGGGCTGGCCCGGGTGCAGCAGTTTTCGCAGGGATATTACGAACATTAAAAGCCATGAAGAGGCACTGGGTTTGATTCGTGCCTACGAAGAAATACTTCAAATAAAAGAAGCTGACGGCCATCATCTTTTATAGGCGATAGTCCAGTGTACATGCACTTGAAACGGCACTTTCCCGAGTTTTAATTCGCCAATGAACTTTTTGGCGGATATTGAATCCGCCCCTACGTTTTAATTTTCGTGGTGCCCATCAGGGCATTGCTGTTATATTGAAGTGTTTTCAATTCAGCGATTTTTAAAGACTTATATGGTTTTACGAATAAAAATGGTATCCTTTGTTTCCCGATTTATACTTTCTTAATCAATCTATACTATTTTGGGGGACTCATCTCAAAAGAAATGTGCTCTACTTTTGAGGTGTTTTGAAAGGCGCCATAAAAATCATGAAAAAACCTTGACAATCTGTTATCAATAATAGAGAATAGCCCTTCTTGAGTTTTGCAGATCACTTATTGTTTGGGTAACCCCCCTTAAAAATTATATATGTAAAGATATATTAAATATAGGAATTTTACATAAGGCAATTAACATTTCTTTTGGGTAATGTTTTTTGTTGGAGCCATTAGTTAGGCGATCTGCATGAATTTTTTAGTTGTACGGTAAAATATTTTCTGCAGATTCCCTTAAGGGGATTTTTTTACATTTTTTTAATGTATTTCGCATATTTGAATTTTAATATTTTAAGGAGAGTTTAGTTAAATGAATGATTTTCTTCAGAGTCTCAGAGGCGGGCAAAAAGACAAGCGCACCCCAAAGACCAGGAGAGGTTTTGATAATGGCAATAGTTATAATTCATCCCAGGGATTTAACTCCCATGTGCCCTATCAGGGATCAAGGGGAGGGAATAATAATATAAAACGTCCTGTAACGCGTGCATCAGCTCACAATCATACCTCCATGGAATCCCAGCCCTCTTTTTCGTCGCCGGATTTGGCTGAAAGTATTAATTCTTTTGTTGATGTTTTCTCTAAAACTCAGAAAGAGCTTATAGATGTTCATGAGAGACGCATAATTGCAGAGGAACGCAAGGCCATTGCCCTTGAAGAAATTGCTGAATATTTAAGGGTTATTACGATGCCGTCCAATAGGGATGAATCTGATGGATATGATCACGAATGTCTTGACGATAATTCATTTGATGAGCCTGATTTAGATATTAAAGCGGAATCGTCAAGGTATCAAACGGCCCACACCGGTACTGAACTTAAATCCTACAGGGAAGATGATAGGGATGAGATTGAACTGACAGTTGAACTTGATGTGGATGATTCAGACTCCTTTAACCTTGATCCTGTAGGTGTTATGAAAAGGAGAAGCAGTCAACAGCCTCATGGGAGGAAAAAAAATCAAAGGTCAGGCACTTTACAAGCAGATGTTGAAGAAAAGCCTTTTGAGAATTCGGTAGTGGGAAATAGGGCCATTAAAGCTGATAATGACTCAGCCGATTTGGGTAAAGAAGAGATTAAGGTCATTACCCGAAAAAAAGCTGAAAAAATTGAAAAATCGGAAAATGAAGAGAAAAAATTTGAACAGCCGCAAGGTATTCTTTCCCGTGATGAAGTCATGAAAATTGTTTATGATATGAGAGCCAATGGTAAAACCTTTGATGATGTGGCTCAACATCTTGCGGCTTTGGGACAGCCTACTTTTTCAGGAAGAGGGGAATGGCACGCCCAGACAGTCCATAGACTTTGTAATAAGAGAAAAAAATAAATTTTTTTGGCATCCTTTATTTGAGCCATTGCACTTTTCATATCAATATCTCCGTTTTTTAGGAATTTCATTCCAAAAAAGTGCAAACTGCTTTTGAGATGATATGAAACCCTCTTTTCGCTTATTTTTATTAACGCATTGATATTATTGAATAAAAAATTTGAAAAATATAAATTTCAAAACATATTAAAACAATAAATTCAAAGGCTTAGCCAAGAATAAGCGAAACTAAGGATGAAAGATGCCGATTGATTTATTGATTTTGCAGGGAGTGCATGTATGCTTCCCATTCAATGGGAAGCATTTGTTTTTTGCTGCTGTTGCAGGTCTTGCAGCAGGGAACAAGATTTCCTTTTGTTGAGCGCCCTCCCCTTGCAATGGGAACCAGATGATCCATTGTTAATTCTGCCGGGGCAAATTTTTTTTGGCAGTAATGGCATAACCCTGTGGATCGTTTTCTTTTCCACCATTGGGAATTTCTAAGCTCCCTTGCCTTGTATTTTTCTTTTTTCTGGATTTCTTCATCTATGGGTGAATAAAAGTCCATGTTCTTTTCTCTATGTACTGTCCTTTTACAGTTATTATTTTCCAATACCCATCAGTCATAAGTTCTCTGAATTAACACCATATATCGTATTCTGTTAAAATTTTAATACAGAACATTTGGTATGGGAAATGAGAAGTCAGGACTCAAGAGTTCAATAGCCAAAGGATTTTAAAACTTTTTCATCCCGGCTCCAGTTTTTTGTAACCTTGACAAAAAGTTTCAGGAGCACTTTTGAGCCTGTCATCCGCTCAATATCCTTTCTGGACTCTTCCCCTATTTTTTTCAGCATCTTTCCGCCTTTTCCAATGATAATGCCTTTTTGGGAGTTTCTATCCACATGTATGCTTGCATGAATGACAATTAGTTTTTTCTCCCTCTTAAAGGAGTCCACCGTCACTGCAATGGAGTAGGGAATTTCCATGCCGGTAAAACGAAAAATTTTTTCCCTTACCATTTCTCCTGCAATGAATTTTTCGGAAACATCCGTGAGTGTATCCTTGGGAAACAGCCTTGGGCCCCTTGGAAGACATACTTCAACCTCATTAAGAAGATCGTCCGTCTGGAGGCCTGTCTTTGCCGATATTGGGATGATGCTTTTGAATTTAAACAGGGCAGAATAGGTTTCAATTAATGGAAGAAGCTTATCTTTTGTGATGATATCTATTTTGTTCAGGGCCATGACTACGGGCTTGTCTGTTTTTTCCAGTTGCTCAATGATCATTTTTTCAGCATCATTGTCCCTGGTGGATGAGTCTATTACAAGCAAAATTGCATCAACATCGGCCACTGCCAAGAGGGCCTGATCAACAATTTTTTTGTTAAGCAGTGATTTTGCTCTGTGAATTCCAGGAGTGTCAAGGAAAAGTATCTGGGAGGCCGGCCTCTCCAGAACCCCAAGAATTCTGTCCCGTGTGGTCTGGGGTTTTTTTGAGGTAATGGATATTTTTTCTCCAATCAAACGGTTGAGCAGGGTGGATTTGCCCGCGTTGGGTGCTCCGGCAATGGCAATGAAACCGGATCTGAATTTTTCATCCTCTGGTTTTTTTATCATGTTTAACTCCTCAGTAATTTTCCGGCATCCTTTCAAATACCTCAAAACTATTTGAGTGTACCCTTTTTTGATGAGACTTGATTCTAAATAATATCAGATTGAAGAAAGTCCGCAGTTTTGTGCTTAGCCTTCCATTAAGGTACATCTTCTTGGCGCTTAAGAAAATCAAAAGGCAATGCCATTGCTGACACTGCCTTAAATATCACGTTATGAAAGTGACTGCTATTCTACTTCAGCATACTCAGTGAGTTTCCAAAGAAGCTCACCATTTTCATTTGGGTAAAATTCAAAGTTCCCCCACAGTTCCAAATCACCTAATAAAGTGTTATAAGTCATGCTGGGGATATACAGATTGAGTTCGGGTGATAATGTAATACCAGCATCTCCACCATCACATGATGTGATCCGACATTCTTCAGGATTATCCATGCAATATTGTTTACCTGCCTGATATCCTTCTTCATAGCTATCACTATCTGAACAATTAGAATCAGTATCCAATACAATTGGTGTTTCACCGATTTCCCTCAATGCATCAGCTATTAAATCATTAACCTCAGTTTGAGTATAGCGTTTTGTTGCATGAGGTCCTTGACGCACGAGCCAAAATTTAACTGTATCCGGCATAGCTGGTAAAGGGGCAGATTTTGCATCATAATAAGATGTATCATCATCCTCTACGCAATACTGAAAGCCTTCCCCTTGATTTTCAAAAAAAACTGGACTATTGGTGTAACCACAGCTCTTACCATAACCACCATCATAATAGAGATTATCAAATAGGCCATGTTTACCCCTTTCATACAATCCTTGAAGTAAGAACTCTACTTCTGAGACAGTAGGAGCACGCCAATCAACATACCCTGATAAAACAAAATTATCAGCATAACTTTGAGCGTCTTCGCTATATCTGTCAGCAAGATCAGCATTTTTAGTCCACATTAAACCTGTTTCATTATCCATAATGATATCATCTCCGGTGTCTATAAAACGATCTTCTAAAGCATAACTCATAACAGATATGCTCCACATCAAAAAAAACAGCAACATGATACGAATTTTCATTTTTCCTCCCGATTACCTGATGGTCTCGTAAAAAGTCCGACTTTAACCATAACATTATGCAACTTGATGAAAGGTATCCTTCATATCCCGATTTACAGTTTTCAAAAGAGTCTTCCTATTTTCCAGAGGTTCCTTGCAAAAAATATAAACTACTTTTGAAGGAATATGTAAAGAAGCCGGTTTTCTCATTAAATAATTGGCATTTTTCATATTGCCTCAACAGTAGTTGACAGTTTTTTGAGAGGATTTCCTAAAATTAAGAAAATGTTTTGAAAAAATGTCAACCGAGGAATGAAGCATGCCAAAATAATTTCTGTTGAATTCTGCAAAAAACAAATTTATTTTCAAGTTTTGACGCATATCATGTCCCCATATGAAATTCAAGTAAATATTCGGTAAACTCCGTTTCTGTCTTTCAGGCAGAACAAGGATTGTATTTTTTTGCCCAAAAAGTCTTTATCGCCCTGTAATTTTTTTTGCCAGTTATTATTGTATTTATACTGCTCAAACTTTGGTTTTTCCAAAAAATTCGACAAATACTCAGAACATAATTTCAAACATCTTGTTTTTTTGGATGCAAAGCAAGTTGTGTTCCAAGAAAAACCTAAATTGGAATACTATAATAAATAATCTCACTCGGCATTGCCCATATGTTCATCAAGATTCGTTGCAGGTTTTTATGGAAGACAACGCTATTTTTATTATATGAAAGTCTCCGTAAGAGGTTGGTTTAAAAAGACTTTCATTTTTCGATTGTGGCAGCACACCGTCATGTTTGTTATAGAAGATATAGTGATCCCTTTTCCCGGTTCGCACCTCAATGTTCCTTCTGAATCTGCGCCTTCCTTATTCGATGATTGCTCATCCAATTGCCCTCTTAAAATCGAAGTGAATAAATTACGGTCAGAAGTTGCTTGGTGGCGGAGCATGCTACACTTTTTGGAATAAAAATTTCTCCCGCCAAAAAAATAAGGATATCTAATATGTAAATTGTAAACCGGTAGATAAGATATCCCAAAGATCAGCTCAGAAATTGCAAATCGGGAAAGGAAGAATTCCTATCTTTTTTATGTGCCTGGTTTAATCAAACCATGGTGGTAAGTGATTCAATTTCCGAGAGAATGGTTTCTTTTCCCTGTCTTGATTTGGCTGAGAACAATATGATATCTTCCCTTTGCCTGCCAAGAATTTTGGATATGACGGCAAGTCTTTTTTGCTGCTTCTGCCTGGAGAGTTTGTCTGCCTTGGTCAGCACGGTAAGGGATGGAATGTTCCTGGATGCCAGCCATTGCAGCAGCTCAAACTCCTCTTTGCCCGGCTCCCTTCTGATGTCAATGAGCAGGATGACCCCTGTAAGATTTTTGCGTACATTAAGATAGCGCTGTATCATGGGGCCCCATTGGGCACGGATTTTTTTGGATACCTTTGCATAGCCATAACCCGGCAGATCCACAAAAGATAAATTCTGATTGATGATAAAGAAATTGATCAACTGTGTGCATCCGGGCCTGGAGCTTGTTTTTACAAGATTTTTCCGGTTAACAAGGGTGTTGATCAGGGAGGATTTTCCCACATTGGATCTACCGGCAAAGGCAATTTCAGGAAATTCCGGCTCCGTGAACTGGGATGGTTTTACCGCACTTTTTATAAAGTCTGCATGTTTGATAATCATGATATATAAAATTTTTGGGCTTAATTTGAATCTTGGCCATTATTTGTAGGGTAAACCTGCCGTGGCTGCCCGGTAAAGGATAGCTACAGCGAGGTAGCTCTACAACGGCCGCCGGTGTTAAAAATCATCCCCAAATTTGTTTGGGACGGCCTATAAGGGCATGGGATAGTTAAGTATAGGCTCTTTCTTTTAAATATACTTGAAGCCGGTCAAGTCCCTTTTCAATGTTTTCCATGGAATTTGCATAGGAAAATCTCAAATACCCCTCTGCGTTTGCGCCAAAATCTATTCCCGGGGTAACGCCGACATGGGCCTTTTCAAGGATGTCCAGGGCAAGGCCGTAGGAGTCCTTTGAGATATGTTTTACATTGGCAAACACGTAAAAGGCCCCGGTGGGATCCACCGTGATGCCAAGGCCCATTTCTTTAAGGCGCTGGATCATGTATATTCTGCGCCGGTTGTAGATGTTAAGCATCTCTTTTGTCTCTTTTTTTGCGTATTTCAGGGCAGATGCGCCTGCCACCTGCATCAGGGAATTGGCCGAGATAAAGAAATTTTGTTGCAGCACCTGCAGGGGACGCATGAAATATTCCGGGGCTATAAGATAACCAAGGCGCAGCCCGGTCATGGCAAATAATTTTGAGAATCCATTAAATACAAAGGCATTTTCCGTGATTTCCAGTATGGAATGTGCCGTGCCCTCGTAAACCAGTCCGTGGTAAATCTCATCGGAAATCATGGCAATATTGCTGGATTCGGCAATGGCTGTTATTTCTTTCATGCGGTCAAGGCCCATGATGTTTCCGGTGGGATTTGAGGGGGAGTTGATCATGATTCCCTTGGTTTTATTGGTGATCTTGTTCTTGATGGCCTGGGGTGTATATTGAAATCCTTCTGATTCATACACCGGAACCGTAACCGGAACTCCCTGGGCGAATCGAATGAAGTTCGGATAACAGGCATAGTGGGGATCTGAGATAATGATCTCATCTCCTGGATTCACAAGAGCTGAAAATAGAAGCAGCATGCCAGGGGACGTTCCTGATGTTACAATGATTCTACCGGGATTGATCCTGACCCCATATGTGTCATGGTAATATTCACATATGGCGGTTCTGAGCCTTATATCCCCAAGGCTGTGGGTGTAACAGGTATCATTACCGGAAAAGGCTTTGATGGTGGCCTGTTTCACGCAATCCGGTGTTTCACAGTCCGGCTCTCCGATTTCCATGTGCACAACATCAATACCCTTTGCTTCCATTTCATGGATTTTCTCAAGAATTTCCATAACGATGAAGGGACTAATCTCTTGTGTTCTTTTTGCAGCAGCGATCTGTTTCATTTTAAAGCACCTTGTTCAAAGGGTATTCAATGATTCCTTCTGCGCCTTCTCTTATGAGTACGGGAATCAGATCCCTTACAACGCCTGTATTCACAATGATCTCCACGGAAAACCAGTCGGACTGGTAAAGGGATGCAACGGTGGGGGCATTAAGGCTCGGCAGAAGGGAAATTATTTTATCCATCTTGTTTGCGGGAACATTCATCTTTAAACCCACCAGCTTGTCCGCCACCAGCGCGCTTTTTAAAAGCAGCGCGATCTGTTCTATTTTTTCCCTTTTGGCTGGATTTTTCCATGCCTCCTTGTTGGCTATGAGCTGGGTGTTGGTCTGCATGATTTCATGTATGACCTTGAGATTATGTGCTCTGATGGTGCTTTCCGTCTCAGTAATTTCAACGATGGCATCTGCCAGGCCAGATACGATCTTTGCCTCTGTGGCACCCCAGGAAAATTTTACGTTGACATCGATATTTCTTTCCTTGAAGAAGCGTTTGGTGAATTTAACAAGCTCCGTTGATATGGTTTTTCCCTGGAGGTCTTTTAGGCTGTTCATGGGAGAATCCCCGGCAACGGCAACAACCCACCTGGCTGGTCTTGCACTGACCTTGGAGTAAACAAGATCACAGACCACATGGACATCTGATTCATGTTCCGCAGTCCAGTCCTTACCGGTCAGGCCGGCGTCTATTACCCCGCTTTCCACGTTAATGGACATCTCCTGGGCCCTGCAAAGGGCGCATTCGATGGTATCATCGTCAATATCTGGAAAATAGCTTCTGCCATTGACATTAATTTTCCAGCCGGAACGCCTGAAAAGGGAAACTGTGGCATCCTGAAGGCTTCCCTTTGGGATGCCTAATTTGATTAATTTTTTCATAAAATCCTCTAAGAAAATCCTTAGACATTTAAGTTAAGGGGGATGTTGATCTGTTTTTTTTATTTGAATGTGCAGGAGCAGAATCTATTTTTGACCCATTTCCAAATTTGTCGTGATAGGTATAAGGACAGGTCAGGGCGGATATGGAATCGGCCTCTACATTTCATTCTTCAATTGTTATGGCTATGCATTATTTCGGCCATATACTTTTTTAGGATCAAAGATTCTTTTTTCAACAATTTTAAGCTCGGATCCGCTTTCTACCTTTCTGAAAAAGCAGCTTTTATAACCAAGGTGGCACGCTGCTGAATTACCCATCTGCTGAACTCGTAAGAGAACCGTGTCATTGTCGCAGTCAACCCTTATTTCTTTGACAACCTGCATGTTTCCCGATGTTTCCCCTTTTTTCCAGAGTGTATTCCTGGAACGGCTGAAATAGGTTGCCATGCCTGATTTCAGGGTTTCCTGCCAGGCTGCCTCGTTCATGTAGGCAAGCATCAGCACTTCTCCTGTTTCATCATCCTGGGCAATGGCAGGCACAAGTCCGCCTGTTTTTGCAAAATCAAGCAGTGTCATAATGAACTCCTCATTTTTCTATATGAAAGTCTCTGTAAACCAAATATGACTTTCATTCTTCGTTGTGGGCAAAAACAGGTAAAAACCCTGGGCTGCCCATGGCAGTTTATATGAAACAAAACCATCGTTTAAAACTTGTATTTATACAAAACAATATGGCGGCCTGTCAATCAAATTGGGAAGTTTTCTTGATAAACATGCCTGGCTGGTATCCGTGGAATCAACTCTCTTGCCATGTTTTTATTAATCTGATAGTTTAGCCCGTGAGTCATGAGCTTTCTTTTAAACGACTTTCTTTTTTCGATTGTGGCGGCAAACCGCCATGTTAGTTATTGTTAAAAAAATATCTGTAATGACGGTGTCCATGATAAAAAAAAGTAATTCAAAGGTTTTAAAAAAGCGTGAGAAGAAAAATAAGTCCAATGTTTTTGTGGTTATTTTTAAATGGCTGACCATATTAGGATTCCTTGTTATGCTTTCCGGTGTGGCCGGGCTTGCAGGTCTGTATCTTTATATCAGCAGGGATCTGCCGAAAATTAACAGCCTGGAAGATTACAGACCCTCAATAGTTTCCAGCGTGTTTTCCGATGACGGTACAAAGATCGGAGAATTTTACAAGGAAAGGCGTATTGTGGTTCCGCTTTCAGAAATGCCTGATTATTTGATCCAGGCATTTGTAGCAGCAGAGGATGCCAGGTTCAGAAAACATGGTGGAGTGGATATCTACAGTATATTCAGGGCTTTTTTCAAAAATCTTAAGGCCGGCGGTATTGTTCAGGGGGGCAGCACCATTACCCAGCAGGTGACCAAATCCTTTTTGCTGACACCTGCCCGTACCTATGAGAGGAAGCTTAAAGAGGCTGTACTGGCCTACCGCATTGACAAGAAATTTTCCAAGGATGATGTTTTATTTCTTTATTTGAACCAGATTTATCTGGGCCATGGCGCCTATGGTGTTGAAGCTGCATCGGAAAACTATTTTGGTAAACATGTCAAGGATTTGAATCTGGCCGAATGCTCTCTTCTTGCAGGACTTCCTCAGGCTCCCAGCAGATATTCTCCTTTTCGTCATCCTGAGCGTGCCAGGCAGAGGCAGAGCTATGTGCTTAACCGGATGATGGAAGAGGGCTATATATCCAAGGCCCAGGCATCTGAAGCCCTGGAGCTTGAGCTGAATATTCATCCAAGAAAGAACTGGTTCATAGAGAGTGTCCCCTGTTACACAGAGCATGTCAGGCGCTATGTTGTTGAAAAATATGGTGAAGAAGCTCTCTATCATCAGGGGCTTAAGGTGTATACAGCCGTCAGCATTGAGCTTCAGAAAATTGCAAGAAAAGCTGTGGTAAAAAGCCTCATAGACCTTGACAGGCGCCAGGGATACCGGGGGCCTTTAAAACACATTCCTTCCCTTGAAATAGACTCCTTTAACAGAAAGATTGCAGACGGTCTTCCCAATAAATTTTTGGAGCCTGAACATGCTTACCAGGGTGTTGTGGTTAAAGTTGATGATGCAAAAAAAGAAACCCATGTAAGGGTGGGCAATGCCCATGGTATAATTCCCCTCAAGGACATGGCCTGGGCAAGGAAACCCAATGTAAAGATCGATTACACCGCGGCAAGGATAACACGGCCCGGCAAGGTGTTCAAGACCGGGGATGTCATAGAGGTAAGGGCGGTAAGCCTGGATGAAAAAACAAAACAATGGGTGTTTTCCCTTGAACAGGAACCCCGGGTACAGGCAGCTTTACTCAGCATAGAAGCAGAAACCGGCCATGTTAAGTCCATGATAGGCGGAAGGGATTTTAAAAACAGTCAGTTCAACCGTGCCATCCAGTCCAGGCGCCAGCCTGGCTCGGCCTTTAAGCCTGTTATCTATGCTGCTGCTTTGGATAAGGGTTACACCGCCGCATCCGTGATTATTGATTCCCCGGTAGTATTTAAAAATTCAGGAAGCGGCTCCGTGTGGAAACCCCACAATTACAATGAAAAATTTTATGGGCCCACCCTTTTTCGCCACGCTCTTGTTAAATCAAGGAATGTTGTTACAGTAAAAATTTTGCAGGACATCGGCATCGATTATGTGATCGATTATGCCAAAAAGCTGGGGATTACCTCTCCTATAAGCAGGGATCTCTCCATTTCACTTGGTTCATCCGGTCTTTCCCTGTTAGAGATCGTTAATGCCTATGCTGTATTTTCTAATTTGGGTTATTGGGTTGAGCCGGTGTTCATAATCAAGATTGTTGACAGGGATGGAAACCTGATTGAGCACTCGGAGCTAAAGCGAAACAAGGTCATTGACATGAGCACGGCCTATATAATGACAAGCATCCTTGAAAGTGTTGTGAAATCAGGTACCGGGTGGCGGGTCAGGGAGTTGAACCGCCCTGCCGCAGGAAAAACAGGCACCACCAATGACCTGTATGATGCCTGGTTTATCGGCTATACTCCGAGATATACAACCGGGGTGTGGGTGGGATTTGACAGGGCCCGTCACCTTGGAAAGAATGAAACCGGTTCCAGGGCTGCAAGCCCCATCTGGCTTGATTATATGAAGGATGCCCTGGAGGGCAGGCCGGTTAGAACCTTTAGCGTGCCCGAAGGGGTTGTATTTGTAAAGATTGATGCCGAAACCGGGCTTTTGCCCATTGATTCATCTCAAAATATCATATTTGAATGTTTCAAAGAGGGCACTGTCCCTAAAAGATATACACCTGCGCCAGACAGCTTTACAGAGCCTGATGACCTGTTTAAATCCGATATATAGAATTGACTTTGGTTACCCGGCATGTGTTGACCAAACCCTGCACCGCTTCAAGAGTTTAACTCCGATATATAGAGTTGTCTGTGGTTACCCTGCCCATTTCAAAAGATAAGTGTTCATTAAAATTGACAAACCAGGTTTTGTTCTTAAATTTAAAAAGATTGATTTGCTCTAAGCGAATAAAGATGTAAGAGCAAAAACATATGATTTGCAGATATTTAATATCTGCGGGTCTAATTCAGCCCAGGTTTGCTTCGTTTTTTCTGTTTTAAGATACTATGGGGCTTGCTGAGGGAGATTAATTTATTCGATTCGGGTATAACAACTCCTGTTGATATCCTGATGTCGGTAGAGGAGATATAATGGCTATTGAGACAAAAGAAGAGTATCTTCAAAAAGTATTGGATATGGAAAAACCCAGGTGCCCCCACTGCGATACTGAAATGACCTTGTGGGAAGTGCCTCCTATTACCTTTGGCGATGGGCTTGGCTGGGGAACTCCTTATCTTTTTGTATGTTTTAATGACGAGTGCTCAGCTTATAAAGAGGGATGGGATAACCTGATGGAAACCGTTGAGTTTTCTGCATCCTATCGCTGCATCAATACCCCGGGAGAGGAAAATTTTCAGTACATGCCGGTTTTCAGTCCTGCCGGGGGTAAAGGCCAAATGCTTGATGATCAAGAACTGGCAAACCGGGAAGCATTGAAAGAGGCCATGAAGGTGGGTTTTTCCGTACTAACGGATTTTTATATTAACAAGGACTGGGATGAGATAATGAAAATGCTTCTTGATCCCATGCAGCCTCCCAGGGTCAGGCAGAAAGCCGCGGAAATGGTAGGAGAGCTGGGGGACAACACAGCCGTGGAGCACCTTGTAAATCATAAATTTCCAGGCAGGGTGCTTCAGGAGACTGTAGATAAGGCTATCGAACAGCTCCACGACAGGCATTACACCAGAGAGTGCCCCCATTGTGCCGAGATCATAAAGAAGAGGGCTACCCTTTGCAAGCATTGCGGCAGGGAGGTCTCAAGGGGTTAATAAGTCATATAAGAGACAAGGCGTGCCTTGTCTCTAAATTCAAATTGAATTAGGTCAGCCCTGATATGCTTTTTATATCGTCAAAAGGTTTTCATTCTTTTTTAAAATTTCTGTAAGCGGCCCGCCCCAGTATATCACTTCAATTCCAAGTTTTTTCAGATCATTGGATGCGCCCAATTGTTCAGCACAAGCCTTGCAGGCACTTACATGAACGCCAGCATCAAGAGCTTCTTTTACTTTTTGCTTAATATCTGGATTGTCAACTACTAATTGTACGGGAGCACCCCAAATAATCAAGGTTACTTCATCCCACCAGTTGTTTAGAACAGCATTTATTGTATACATGAAAACCATTAATTCTGCTGTCACAGGATTATCATTTGTCCACAATACATAAAGATGTTTATTATCACTCATGGATATCCTCGCTTTCAATTTTTGGTTAGGTGATCAGGAAAATCATCTTGAAATTCCTAAAATCTGGGTTCGCATTATAAACTCTCCTTTGTTTAATTTTTCTTGAACTTGTTTGCATTCTGCTACTGCATTGTAAGCACTTAATTTCAGGGTTATCAGAAGCTACAAAATTTCGTTTAAGAATAAGAAGATGGGTGAGATGTAAATTTTAAGAGCAATGAAGGGCACCCTTTATATTGCTTCAGAAATTGTTTACAGTTTTATGGATGATAATCCTGAAACATGAAGATGGTCATAGATAAAGTGTAAAGCTTGAAATGAAAGGTGCCCAAAGAACAATCAGATAAAGGTCTGGCACGCCATTGATCATGCCTCAGGGGAATTTTTTGGCATATGGGTGGGTGCTCTTATAATTTGGGCTTTTCCACAGGTTTTAATATTATTTTTCCAGAGCACTCATCTACATATTTTTCAATGTTATAGGAGCGGAACAGAATCATTTCCCGCTCCTTTTTGTTCTCCGGAAACGACTTTAGAATCATATTTTTCAGAAGGGACTTTGCCTCTTCTCTCGATGGAACGGCATCCAGGCCTTCTCCGTGGAGTTCTCCTGTTTCCGTATTTCTTACGAGAGCCTCCTTGCCATTGGTTGAGACGGAAAATGGGATTTGAACATTATAGACCAGTCTTGCTCCGGCAAGGATTTCCCTTTCATAGGAGCCAAGGGAGCCTGCTATACATTTTACCGCCATAAAAGGTTTATCATCACAAAAAACCACAAGATCAATGGCTGAGGTATAGGGTTTACCCTGGAATATGACGGTTATTGGTTCATCTACCTTGACATCACTCTTGGCATATCCCTTTTCGTTCACAAGTATTTTTTCAAATATCTGCCTGCTGCCCTCCGGCCCTGCGTCGGGAATTTCTTTGCCTGTAATATAATCAATTAGTGTTAGATTCATGATTATCCTTTCGTTATTTTAGGGGAGTGCAGTCATAAGCTGGGATACCTATGACTTTCTTTATGTTTAATTATTTTCATAGTGGGTGGAGTGCCGCCATAAGCCTGGATATCGGACTTGTCCGCCCATCTGCATTTTTTACAGTCTATGGGGAGTGCCGCCACAAGCCGGGATATTCCCACTAAATAAAATCAATCCAGGTTCAAACTGTAGCGCTTTATGGCGGTAGTCTTTGCCGGTATCTAAAAAAGTGGAGTTCCTGTCATATCTTTCGGTTTTTCAAGATTCATAACCTTCAGCACCGTTGGAGCGATGTCCCCAAGTATACCGTTTTGAAGTTTGGTTTGTTTGAATTTTTCTCCTGCCAGGATAAATCGCACCGGATTGAGTGTATGGGCTGTATGGGGGTTGCCTTTTTCGTCAAGCATCTGCTCGGCATTGCCGTGATCGGCTGTGACCATGGCGGTTCCGCCTGTTTCCCACACGGCATTTACTACTTGTCTTGCGCATCCATCAACGGTTTCACAGGCTTTTATTGCAGCGTCTATTTTACCGGTGTGGCCCACCATGTCCATGTTTGCAAAGTTTAACACCATGAACCTTAATCTGCCTGACCTGATTTTTTCACAGGCGGTCTCGGCCACCAGAGCGGCGCTCATCTCAGGTTTTTCATCATAGGTTGCCACCTCCCTCGGAGACGGGATAAGCTCCCGTTCTTCTCCTGGAAAGACCCTTTCATCTCCTCCATTGAAAAAATAGGTTACATGGGCATATTTTTCCGTTTCAGCAATCCTGAGCTGTGAGAATCCATTATTGCTGATGATCTCTCCCAGGATATTATCAAGGTGAAGGGGCGGGAACACAACGGGCAGGTCAAAGGATTCATCATACTGGGTCATGGTCAGGAAATGAAGATTGTTAAAGGATGTTTTTCGGTTGAACTGGTTGAAGTCTTTTTCGGTAAAGGCTCTTGTAATCTCCCTTGCCCTGTCTGCCCTGAAGTTGAAAAAAATAATTCCATCCCCATCCTGGATGGTTCCCTGGGGCTTTCCTGTGTCAAGATTTGATCCTTTTGTATTATTTTTTATACATACAGGTTTTATGAATTCATCGGTCTGGCCGGCAGAGTATGAAGCCTTTACCGCCTGGACAGGATCTATTGCCTCATCTCCTTTTCCCTCGGTGTAAAGCAAGAAAGCCTTTTCCACTCTTTCCCATCTTGTATCCCGATCCATTGCATAGAATCTCCCGCATAGGGATGCTATGCGACCTGTTTTTTTTTGTTTGAGATAATCCTGGAGTTTTTCAATGTAGCCGATTCCGCTGTCCGGGGGAGTGTCCCTGCCGTCTAAGATGGGGTGGATATTAATATTTTTTAAACCTGCGTCTGCTGCCATGTCGATGAGGGATATGAGATGGGAAAAGTGGCTGTGAACACCGCCGTCGGATAAAAGCCCCATAAGATGCAAAGCCTGTCCTTCAGATTTCAGGTTGTCCATCATTTGTGTCAGTTCGGGGTTTGCATAAAAAGATTTATTTAAAATGCTTTCGTTTATTCTGACCAGATCCTGGAGTACTCTTCTACCGGCGCCGATGTTCATATGACCTACTTCAGAGTTGCCCATGGTGCCGTCGGGAAGGCCCACAGCGCTGCCGCAGGCGATGAGTTGGGAACATGGGAAATCTCTTTCAATGGTATCGAGAAAAGGGGTATCGGCCAGGGCTACTGCATTACCCTCTTTAATTTTGCTGATTCCCCAGCCGTCCAGGATAATCAGAGCATCAACCGGGATCTGTTTTTTTATGTTTTCCATAAACCCTCCAGGTTTCTAATGTAATACTACTGCTTTATTCGCTTAGGGGACAGATTTTAAATCTGTCCCCAATCAACCGCAACTGCAGGTAAAACCAGGTCAAAATCCTGCGCTGCCCATGGCAGTTATAGAGACAGGGCATGCCTTGTCTCTAATTTTCAGACTGATTTTGCAGAGGTTCCAACCGCGATTCAAATTCGGATAAGTCTATTCTTGGGGCATCGCTCCAGAGTCCTTCAATATCATAAAATGCACGGGTTTCAGGATTAAACACATGGATGATTACATCACCGAAATCAAGCAGGGCCCAGGTACTGTCCTTGATTCCCTCAACTCCCAGGGCCTGTTTTCCCTTTTTTTTAAATTTTATGTAGATATGTTCTGCGACTGCACTCAATTGTCTTGCTGATGATGCGGTTATTATTATGATGGCATCTGTGTAGGATGTGAGTTCCCTTACATCCAGTGCTGTCACATTCTGAATTTTTTTTGAAAAAGCTTCTTTCAGATACGGAAGAATGTATTGTTTTAGATCGGAAGTGTTTGTCATGTATGATACAATCCTTTTTTTCTGATGATCCGTGCCACAGGTTCAGGCACCATGGAATCAATGGGCAGGTTCTTTTTGACACGTTCTCTGATTTGTGTGGAAGAGATGTTGATTTCTGGTACTCTGCATATATGGACAGGCTGCATTGTTTTGTGACGGAAAATATTGTCTGCCGGGCAAAGAGTGTACCCATGGGATACCACATTTTTGATAAAGGATGCAATATCATTTAAATTTCTATGTTCTTTTGCACGCATCATTATAATGACAGGAGTCAGGTGAAAGATTTCAGAGGTGTTTTTCCAGGAATACATATCAAAAAATGCGTCGGAGCCCATTATAAAATAGGGCAAGACCTTTTTAGGGGACAGGCGTTTGAACTCTTTGATCGTGTCAATGGTAAAGGAAGGGCCGGGTCTGGTGATTTCAATGTCAGATGCCATCAGGCCTGGAAAATTTTTTACGCTCCGGCGGATCATTGCAAACCTGTCTTCAGCAGGCGCGAGATCCAGTTTGGTTTTATGGGGGGGGATGGCACAGGGAATGAGATGGACGCATTTTAAGTTGAATTTTTTTTTCACGTACTTTATGACCTCGATGTGGCCATTGTGAAGGGGATTAAAAGTTCCCCCGTACAATCCCTCTTTCATGGCTTTTACTGCCGGATGTGCCCCTTGCCTAAGACCACAAATTTCGTTGAGGTAAGCTCTTCCAAGCCCATGGGGCCAAAGGCATGAAGCTTTGATGTGCTTATGCCGATCTCTGCTCCGAGTCCCAGTTCTCCTCCATCGTTGAATCTTGTTGAGGCATTTACTCCTACCATGGAAGATGCAACGGTTTTGACGAATCTGCCTGCTCTTTCCTGATCTTCGGTGATGATTACATCAGTGTGGTCGGAGCCGTATTTTGCAATATGATCCATTGCTTCGCCCATTGTTTTAACGATTTTTACGGCCAGTATCATATCTAAGTATTCTGCATGCCAGTCATCTTCTCCAGCCTCTGAAATACCGGAAAGTATCATCCTGGTTCTGGTACACCCCCTTAATTCAACACCTGCTTCTTTAAATGTTTTTTCCATGTCAGGCAAAAACAAAGGGGCAGCACTTTCGTGAACCAGCAGTGTTTCCATGGCATTGCAGACACCAGGACGCTGGGCCTTGGCGTTCAGGCATATATCCATGGCCTTTTTAAAATCGGCATGTTTATCCACATAAACATGGCACACGCCCTTATAATGTTTTAATACCGGAATCATGGAGTTCTGTACAACAAAGCGGATTAGGGCCTCTCCTCCCCTTGGGATGACAAGGTCTATGAACTCTTCCTGTTTTAAAAGGCTCGCGACAGCATCCCTGTCCCGTACCGGCAGGACCTGAACGCTTTCTGAATCAAGACCCGTCTCCTCTAAGGTCTCCCTGATAATTCTGCCCAGGATCATGTTGGAGTAAAAGGCCTCGGAACCGCCGCGCAGTATGGCGCCGTTACCGGCTTTAAGGCAGAGGGCGGCGGCATCCACCGTGACGTTGGGCCTGGATTCATAGATCATGGCTATGACGCCCAGGGGGATTCTCATCTTTGAAACAGACAACCCGTTGGGCCTTGACCATGTTTTGACGATCTCTCCCACTGGATCGGGCAGTGCTGCAACCTCTTTCAGGCCCTGGACCATGGAAGCGATGGTTCCATCCTTTATTTCAAGGCGGTCCAGCATGGCTGATGAGAGTCCTTTCCGCCTTGCCCCTTCAAGATCCTTGAGGTTTTCCTCTTGAATTTGAAGCTGCATGGCATCTAATTTATCCGCGATGCCAAGAAGGAGCTTGTTTTTCTGTTCAGTGGATGCAGCGGCAATGTTTCTTGATGCGGATTTTGCCTTTGCAGCGATTTCCCGTATGGTAGATTCCATTGTCATTGTTTTATTCCTAATCTATTTTCCGGCATCCTTCATTTTCCGGTTTACACTTTCTGAAGCAATTTTCCCATTTTGGGAGAGTCACCGGAAAAAAAGTGTAAACTAAGTACCAGAGCAAAAATAATTATAATTGTTCGCATTATAACTTTTTGACATATCAATAATATTTGATTCCAAAGTTTAGTATTAATTATGATTAGGTACTTATTTTTGAGGTATTTTGAAGGATACCTATTGTTTGTTCTTAATTACAGATGCATGTGACGGCCAGGTTATCCCTGTGAATCACGTCGTCATAGGGCTTTGATCCAAGTACCTGGGCAATCCTGTCACTTTTAAGTCCCTTGATTTTGTAAATGTCGGCTGATGAGTAGTTGACAAGACCCTTTCCAATGATTTTTCCATTGGATGATTTTATATCCACTGGAGCGCCGACACAGAAATCCTCCATGACATCTGTGATGCCGATGGGCAGGATACTCTTTCCTCTTTTGATGATGGCGTCTTCTGCGCCCTTATCTAATTTTATGGTCCCCTGGGCTTTCAGGTTGAATGCGATCCAGCATTTGCGGCTGTTGAGTTTTTTGGATCCTGGTTTAAAATATGTACCTCTTTCCTTTCCCTCAAAAATTTCGGTAAGAATATTTTGGTTCAGCCCGCCTGCAATGATCATGGGAATTCCTGCCCGCATCAGCTTTTTAGCAGCTTTAAGCTTGCTTAGCATGCCGCCGGTTCCAAGGTTTCCAGGGATGCCGCCGGCAGCATCTTCCATGGATTCCGTGATTCGGTCAACTTCGGATACAAGAATTGCGTCGGAATGATTTCTTGGATCCTTGTTGTAAAGGCCGTCAATGTCCGTGAGATTAACCAGAATATCGGCATCCATGAGCAGGGTTATCATGGCTGCAAGGTTATCATTGTCACCTAATTTGATTTCTTCAATAACAACGGTATCGTTTTCGTTTATTACCGGGATGATCTCCCAGGCAAGCAGTTGGTTTATGGTATTCCTGGCATTTAGATAACGCCGTCTGTGGCTGAGATCGTCCCGGGTTAGAAGCAGTTGGGCTACCTTTATGTCAAAGCGGGAGAATCCGTGTTCCCAGGCAAGTATCAGCCCTGCCTGGCCGACGGCTGCAGAAGCCTGGCGTGCCGGGATGCCTTCCGGCCTTTTATCAAAACCGATTTTCTTGACACCGCATGCAATGGCACCGGAGGAAACAACTATCACCTCAATGCCGTGTTTTTTCATATGGCTGACATGACTGCTTATTGTATCAATAATATCTATATTCAGGCCATGGTTACGGGTTAAAACACCGCTTCCTATCTTGATTACTACTCTGTGGGCATTTTTCAGCAAATGGGCTCTGTTATTCTTCATCTGGTTCATTACGTAATCCGATTTTGCGCGCGAGTATGGATATCAGCTCCTGGGTACCTTTGCCGGTGGCAGCGGAGATGGTTAATATCAGGGGGGCATTGCATAATTTTTTAAAGCTTTTTATTTTTTCTTCCGTTCCGGTGAGGTCTATCTTGTTTAAAACCACAACCTGTTCCTTGAGGGCAAGCACTGGACTGTAAAGGGCTAATTCCCGGTTGATGAGGTTGTATGAGGCAAGGGGAGATTCCGGATCGATTTCTGATATATCGATGAGATGAATCAAAAAGCCGGTTCTTTCAACATGTTTTAAAAATTTTGTGCCAAGACCGGTTCCATCATGGGCTCCTTCAATAATTCCTGGAATATCGGCCACGGCAAAGGGCTCTCCAAATTGAGGTTCCACCATTCCAAGGGAAGGGGTTAATGTGGTAAATGGATAATCCGCCACCCTGGGACGGGCCGATGATATTCTGCTGATCAAGGTGGATTTGCCTGCATTGGGAAGCCCTACAATGCCGACATCGGCAAGGAGTTTAAGTTCAAGTTTGAGATGAAGTTCCATGCCTGGAGTGCCGGGCTGGGCATGTCTTGGGGCCCTGTTGGTGGATGTGGCAAATCTTTTATTACCCCTTCCACCCATGCCGCCTTTTGCGGCAATAAAGATCTGGCCCGCCTCTGTCAGATCCGCCAGAATTTTTCCTGTGTCGATATCTGTAATAATAGTTCCGGGAGGTACATCAACAATGCAGTCTTCACCGCTTTTTCCATGCCTTTGTTTTCCCTGGCCCGGCATTCCGTTCTTTGCCCGGATGTTTTTTTGCCTGCGCAGATCAAAAAGGGTCCTTTTCCCAGGGTGAACTTTCAGTATGACACTGCCGCCGTTGCCGCCGTCTCCACCATCGGGTCCGCCCCGTTCAATGAATCTTTCCCTGCGAAAGCTTACACATCCGGAACCGCCGTTGCCGGACCTTATAGTTATGAGTGCTTCATCTATGAATTTCACGCGTCATAAACACTCACTTTCTTTCTGTCTCTTCCCATTCTCTCATAGGTGACGACACCATCAATTTTTGAAAAGAGAGTATAATCTTTACCCATTCCCACATTGTTGCCGGGATGAATTTTGGTACCGAGCTGCCGGACAAGGATATTGCCTGCCACGACACTCTGGCCGCCGTACATCTTGATTCCCCTTCTTTGTGCATTACTGTCGCGACCGTTTTTTGAGCTGCCGCCTGCTTTTTTATGTGACATTTTTAAATCTCCTTAACGTATATGGCGGTTCGCCGCCAAAATCAAAATATTAAAAGCCCTGAAAGGAGGGAGGCTTTCTAATAAGCTCTTATTAGCTGAAACCCACAACAAATAATGAAATATAAGAATTTCTAATAAAATTATGCTGCTATGGAATCTATTTTAACCGTAGTATAATGCTGTCTGTGGCCCCTCATTTTTCTATAGCCTTTTCGGCGTTTGTACTTAAAGACAAGAATTTTTTTGTCCTTTGCCTGTTCTATAATATGGGCATTGACCACGGCATCAGCAAGCACCGGAGTGCCAAGAGTTAGCTGCTCACCATCGGAATACATGAGGACATCATCAAATTGAATTTCAGCACCTTCTTCTCCGGTCAGCTTTTCCACCATCAGGGTCTGCCCTTCTTGAACCCTGTATTGTTTTCCACCGGTTTTGATCACCGCATACATTGTATTGTCTCTCCTTATCTATTAGAAAGTCTTTGGTAAACCCAATATGACTTCCATGCTTTGTTGCGGGCAGAACCGGATCAAAATCCCGGGCTGCCCATGGCAGTTATAAAAAATCGGCAAGAGCCCTGAGTTTTCAAATCAAGGGTAATTGATCTATATTTACCACAATATTCTTACCTGTTAAGCCTATTTTATTAAAATCCCAAATATTATGATGAATCACCCTGCTTGTCAAGATAAAAAAGTGCCGGGAAAACCAGGAGATAATAAAACCCCTTTGAATGGACATCCCCCTAATTAATTTGTTATTGATTGAGTATTTACTGAATTTCTATTTTTCCAAAAAAATGCAAACAATGGATGCAAAAACAAAATTTTAGTGAAGACTGGCCATCCTTCATTTCCCGGTTTACACTTTCTCTATGAACATCCTTTTGTTTGGGGATTATCATCCAGAAAAGTGTAAACTACTTTTTAAACAATATGAAGGATGCCGAAGACTGATTAATATTTGGCATCTTTAAGATGGTAATAAGCAGGTGATGATGAAAATTTTATTTCTTGAGCCTTTTTTCGGGGGATCCCACAAAGAGTTTGCCCTGGGGCTGCAAAACCACTCTTCCCATGGGATTGAGCTTTTGACGTTTCCACCAATTTTTTGGAAATGGCGGATGCGCGGGGCCGCATTGCAGTTTCATGAAGCACTTCCCTATGGTCTGGGCGAATATGACGGCATAATTGCAACGGATATGATGAACCTGGCAGAGTTCAAGGGACTTGCGGGAAGCAGCATGCCTCCCTGTCTTTTATATTTCCATGAAAATCAATTGACCTATCCCCTGAATACAGGCCGTAAGGCAGATTATCAATTCGCATTTATCAATATAGTGAGCGCAGCAGCCGCAGACGCTGTTGTATTTAATTCAAACACCCACCTGAATGCTTTTTTCTCCCATGTGCCAGAGGTTTTGGCAGCCATACCAGATGGGCCCATTCCCTGCCTGAGTGAAAAAATTATGAAAAAAGCAAAGGTGCTCTATCCGGGATGGAGTTGTTATGCCGGAGATATGAAAGCTTCGCTGTTCTATGATAGGCAGCCACCTATGAATGATCGTCCTCCCCTGATTATCTGGAATCATAGGTGGGAGTATGACAAAAATCCTCAGTTGTTTTTCCGGGTATTGTATCAATTAAAAGAAAAGGGAATAAGTTTCAGACTGGCTGTTCTTGGAGAAAGCCTTGATGTGGTTCCAGATATATTCAAGGATGCCGGAAAAAGGCTTGTTGATGAAATCGAAGTTTTTGGTTATGTGGATTCAAGGGATGATTACATGGAATGGCTTCACAGGGGAGATATTATAGTGAGTACGGCTTTTCAGGAGAATTTTGGTATCTCCGTTGTGGAGGCCGTGGGCATGGGGTGTTTTCCCCTTTTGCCGGAAAGGCTTTCATACCCTGAAATCATACCGGAAAAATATTGGAATATGGTACTTTATAAGAATCGTAAAGAGCTTTTAAAAAAACTTGAGGAGGTTTTAACCAATTCCAGAGCATTTGATCCTTTGCGTGCCAGTCTCTCCATATACATGGAAAAATTTTCCTGGGTAAAGATAAAACATGATTATGATGCAGAGCTTGTATCTCTCTGTAATAGAGGTTTACGCTAATTGGAGAGGGGGGCAGTTTTTTTGGAAAAAAGCATGACATTATCTGAATTAATGGTAGAATGCAAGATATTTTAAGCCCGCAAAAAATATTATTTTATTAAATTTTCTGGAGGCGTTTATGACTGCGTATAGTGTACACCCACAGCATCAGGATATCACATCTGAAATGTGGGACAGGATTGATGAGGTCATTAAAAGCGGAAAAGGAAAGCCTGGTTCTCTTATCACGGTTCTTAGGGAGTGTCAGGATATTGTTCTTTATCTTCCATCGGAGCTGTTGGCATATATCAGTCAGGAACTTGGTCTGCCCTTGAGTCAGGTTTTTGGTGTTGCAACTTTTTATTCATTTTTTTCCCTGACACCCAAGGGAAGGCATACCATAAAGGTATGTACCGGCACAGCCTGTTATGTAAAAGGTATTAAAGAGGTGATCAGCCGGATATATGGCAAATATTGTTTAAAGGCGGGTTCAACCAGCGATGACCGCCGTTTTTCCCTCGAAGAAGTAAGATGCCTTGGGGCCTGCGGTCTTGCCCCTGTCATGGTTGTGGATGGAGATATTTTTGGTAGTGTTTCCCCGAAAAAAGTGCTTCAGATACTTGAAAAATATGAATAAAAAGCTCTGGTAAAATATAATTGATTTTCGTCTGCCGTCCTAAAGCAGCAGGTGATCCTGGTCGTTATCAAGGAGATAATAATGAATAAAACAAGAATGCAGCTCATGCTATGTGGGGGTACGGGGTGTGATTCCACCGGCAGTGAAAAGGTTAGAGTCGCCCTTTTGAACGAGATCAAAAAACATGGTCTTGAAAATGAGGTGGAGGTTGTTGTTACCGGCTGCAACGGGTTTTGTGCGGTCGGGCCTGTTATGGTTGTTCAGCCCGAGGGAATTTTTTATCAGAAAATTCAGCCTAAGGACGCGGCGGAGCTTGTGGAAGAGCATTTTTTGAAAGGGCGTCCCGTAAAAAGACTGTTCTATAAAGAACCGGCATCCAAAGATGATATTCCAAGAATGGATGACATTCCCTTTTTTTCCGGTCAAATGTTCAGGGTTATGCGTAACAAAGGCCTCATTGATCCAGAGGTTATTGATGAATACATTGGGCGGGACGGATATTTTGGTGCGGCCAAGGCATTGACTGAAATGAGCCCCGATGACATTATTCACGAAATGAGGGTTTCAGGCTTAAGGGGCAGGGGAGGGGCGGGATTTCCCGCGGGAGTTAAATGGAATTTCGCAAAGGATGCGCCAGGAGATGAAAAATATGTGCTGTGCAATGCCGATGAAGGAGATCCCGGCGCTTTCATGGACAGAAGCGTCCTGGAATCCGATCCCCATGCCGTTATCGAGGGTATGATCATTGCCGCAAAGGCCATCAATTCCCGCCAGGGTTACATCTACTGCAGAAGTGAGTATCCCCTTGCCATCAAGAGGCTGGATATTGCCATTAACCAGGCAAAGGCTTACGGGCTTCTCGGAAAGGATATTCTGGGAACCGGGTTTGATTTTGATGTTGAGGTGTATCAGGGTGCCGGTGCCTTTGTATGCGGTGAAGAAACCGCGCTTATGCGATCCATTGAGGGCAAGAGAGGGATGCCCATCCCAAGGCCTCCATTCCCTGCTCAAAAAGGCCTTTGGGCCAAACCTACCATTTTAAATAATGTCGAGACCCTTGCCAATGTGCCCCAGATCATACTAAACGGCGGAGAATGGTATGCGAGTGTTGGAACAGAAACCAGTAAGGGCACCAAGGTGTTTGCGTTGACAGGGGATGTCTGCAACATCGGACTTGTGGAGGTTCCCATGGGTACCACCTTGAGAACCATGGTCTATGAAATTGGAGGCGGTGTTCCAGACAAGAGAAAGTTCAAGGCAGTACAGCTTGGCGGGCCCTCAGGCGGATGCGTTCCCGAAGCCTATCTTGATACCCCCATCGACTATGAAGAAATTGCAAAGGTGGGTGCCATAATGGGATCTGGCGGGGCCATTGTTATGGATAACACTACCTGCATGGTGGACATGGCTAGGTATTTCATGGAGTTTATTCAGGATGAATCCTGCGGAAAATGCACCCCCTGTAGGGAGGGAACCAGGCGTATCCTGATTCTCCTTGATAATATCTGCAAGGGCAGGGGCATGCCCGGTGATATAGAACGCCTTGAGGAATTATGTCATGTTGTAAAGCATTCTGCCCTTTGCGGACTTGGACAGACAGGCCCCAATCCGGTGCTGTCTACCTTGAGATATTTCCGGGATGAGTATGAAGCCCATATTTATGATAAGAGGTGCCCGACGAAAACCTGCCCTGATCTTGTTAAATTTGAGGTGGATCCAGATAAGTGTAAAAAATGCGGGCTGTGTTTTAAGGACTGCCCTGCAGAAGCTATAATCTGGAAGAAGAAAGAGGTGGCTTTTATTGATAAGAATAAGTGTATAAAATGCATGACCTGCTATGATAGATGCCGGTTTGATGCCATACTTTAAAGGCTGATATGCTCGAACAGATACCATCCATGATTGCTGACTTATAACAATAGCCAATACCCCCTGAGCTAAAACTCAGGGGGTTTTCTGCCATCCTTAATTTCCCGATTTATACTTTCTCTATGAACATCCTTTTCTTTGGGGATTATCATCCATAAAAGTGCCAAGTATCCTTGCATTTTTCTAAAAAGCACTATATTAAAATGGATAGCGCCTAATAAGTAGTTGCCGCTCATCTTGAACTATTTGGTGTTTCTTTTTTTGTTGATTAAATTGCTCTACTACATGTTATGGATTACCCAGATAATGCAAGAATTGGTAATTATCATCTGGATACTGATGATAGCAAACTTCATGGAATGAAAACCAATGTGCCTATTATCCGAGAGAAATGCTCAAGAATTTGTATTTGCTGAAAATCCTGTAACTTCGATTCTTCATCTGCCCAGGATATATCAATTTATCTCATCATTAGCCGCTGCTCGTGGGAGTAAGTTAATATATCTAATCTTCATTATCTTATTTATCTGCCTTTTCAATTTTAATTGTTTTTCAATGTATGCACAGGCTGATGATGTTTTGAATGCACCGCTTTCGATCCGCGTGGGAGCTTACCAGAACAAGCCCAAGGTGTATACGGATGAATCCGGTGAAGTCGTTGGACTATTCCCGGATATTCTCATGTCTATCGCCAGGAAGGAAAGGTGGGGTATTAAATGGGTCCCAGGAACATGGAGTGAGTGTTTAAAGCGTCTGGAAACCGGCGAGATTGATTTGATGCCTGATGTTGCCTATTCAGCAGCAAGGGCAAAGAAATACGATTTCACTAAAGAAACCATGCTTGTCAACTGGGCGGTTATCTATACAAACGCCGCGCAACATATCGAATCACTGATGGATCTTAGCTCAAAGCGTATTGCCGTCATGAAAGGCAGCATACACACGGACGGTGCTGACGGCATCAAAGCTATGCTGGAAAAATTCGATATAACCTGTCGTTTTCTGGAGGTAGAAAGTTATAAAGAAGTTTTTAATTTGGTTTCGCGGGGAGATGCCGACGCGGGCGTGGTCAATCGGTTGTTCGGTTCCTTGTTTTCAGAAACTTATAATGTCCGCAAAACAACAATTATATTCAATCCACGACACCTGAGATTTGCATGTTCAAAGGGCAGCGCTGTCGGACCGATACTAATTGATAGACTTGACCAACATTTGAATGCCCTCAAAAAAAATTCGGATTCCATTTATAACAGGGCCGTTTCTGTATACCTTTCCGGATTGCCGAGAGAATTAATTTTTGCAGAAGTAAAAAGAGCACCAGGCGATAAAAAAGTTCTTTTGACTCCGAGGGAAAAATCATGGATCAGCGCCCACCCGCTCATCCGTCTTGGAATTGACCCTGAATTTGCTCCTTTTGAATATGTTTCTTCAGACGGCAAATATGAGGGCATTGCTTCGGATTATATCGAGTTGTTGAATGAGCGGCTGGGCATTCATATGCAGGCCGCCTATAAGGAGTCCTGGAAAGAGGCGGTGAATAAAGCAAAAAAAAAGGAAATCGATGTCCTGCCCTGCGTGGGCGTCACCCAGGAAAGAACAAAATTTATGCTTTTTTCAAAGCCTTATATAAATTTCTATCGGGTGATCATTTCCCGGGCGAACCATCCTTTTTTTTCCGGTCTCAGGGACATTGAGGGTATGAAGGTCGCTGTTCAGGCCAACAGTTCCCACGAAGGGTATCTGAGAGACAATACCGATATCTCGCCAATCCCATATAACACCCTGCAGGAAACGCTTCTATCTGTATCAAAAGGTGAGGCAGATGTTCTGGTCGGTAACCTGACTTCTTCCGCCTTCTGGATACGCAAACTCAACCTGACAAATTTAAAAGTAGCTGCATCTGTTTCCCAGGAAACGCAGAAGCTCCACTTTGCCGTACGGGATGACTGGCCCGAATTGGTGAATCTCCTCAATAAAGGCCTTGCGTCCATCTCGCAGGAAGAAGACAACCTGATTCACAAGCGATGGGTAAATATTGAATATCAGCCCGGAATTTCCAGCCGTGATTTCTGGGTTAATACGATCCGGATATCCGGGATAATAACTGTTATATTTCTCATTATCATGTTTTGGAATTATAAGCTGACCAAAGAGATTCGAAAAAGAATCGAAATTGAAAATGAACTCCATAAAGCCAATGAAAATCTCAAAGCGCTGGACAAATTAAAAAGCATGTTTATTGCTTCCATGAGCCATGAGTTAAGAACTCCCCTCAATTCCATCATCGGATTTACCGGTGTAATCCTGAAGGAAATGTCCGGGCCGCTTAATGATAAGCAAAAAGATCATCTTTCAAGGGTGAATAGCTCGGCAAAGCACCTTTTATCCCTGATCACGGATGTCATTGATATTTCAAAAATCGAAGCCGGCAGAGTAGATATTTTCTCACAGGAATTTTTCCTTTGGGAGCTGATAGAGGAAGCGTTGATTACTATTCAGCCGCAGTTGAATCGAAAACAACTTAAGCTTGAAACATCCATCTCCAAGGATATAGTGGTGGTAACAGATAAAAAAAGATTACTCCAATGTGTCATAAATTATCTTAGCAATGCTGTAAAATATACTGATACAGGCACAATCGGTATCAAAGCGGAACAGATTGATAAATACGTAAGTATAGAGGTGTCGGATACGGGTATCGGCATCGAGGAACATGATCAGGAAAAGCTGTTTGAGGCATTTGAGCGGTTTGAGTCGCGACTCAAAGTGAAGGCCGGCGGTACGGGGCTTGGCCTCTATTTGACCCGGAAAATTACTACGGAAATACTTGGTGGTCATGTTCAATTTACAAGCAGAAAGGGCGAGGGCAGCACTTTTGGACTTACGATTCCCATTTGCCTGAATGGAATTAAATGAAAACAAGATTCTGACCAAAAGGATGAACAATGAAACGGGTACTTGTCATAGAAGATAATGAAAATAATATGGAGTTGATTACATTTATCTTGGAAGCCCACCAGTTTGAGACGCTGAAAGCGGCAACCGGCACACTGGGGGTGGAGCTTGCGCTGAGAGAACGCCCTGATTTCATTCTTCTTGATATACAACTGCCTGATATCATGGGTACGGAAGTCTTGAGACGAATTCGGAATTCTGAAGCCGGTAACGGGATTCTCATAATAGCGGTAACTTCCTATGCAATGGCCGGTGATCGAGAGAAATTGCTGAATGCTGGTTGTGATGGATATATCGAAAAACCCATTGACCCTGACTCTATCATCTGCCAGATTCAGAAATTCATAGGAGACGAACCATGAAAATTTTAATTGTCGAAGATGATGAAAATTCACGCATCCTGCTTGAATCATCTTTGGAAGCAAATGGGTTCAAGGTGTTCAGTGCGGAGAATGGAAAGCTTGCCCTGGCCAAGGCTTATGATATAGAACCCGATTTGATTATCTCGGACATTCTGATGCCGGAAATGGACGGCTACGCTCTATGCCGGGCTGTTAAATCAGATGAAATACTCTCCTCAATCCCCTTTGTTTTTTATACAGCGACCTACACGGAGTCTGAAGATGAAAAACTCGCCATGGACCTGGGCGCATCAAAATTCATCGTAAAACCAATGGAAATTGATTTATTCTTAGAAGAAATTCAGTCGGTCTTGAAGATACACCAACGCAATATTTTACCCAACCCACAACACCCTTATAAAAGTGAACAAGAATTGGAGAGGGGCTATAAAAGTGCCCTGACCAGAAAGTTAGATAAAAAGGTTCGCCAGCTTGAAGAGGAAAAACAGCGGTTAATCAAAAGCGAGGAAAAATATCGAAGGCTGGTTGAGGCATTGAGAGATGATTATTTTTTCTATAGCCATCACCCTGAGTCATTATTTGCCTATGTAAGCCCTTCTGTAATAAATGTTCTCGGTTATACTCCTTCGGGATTTAGCAAGCATTTTTCAAATTACCTGAGCTCGGATGCTGTCTATAAAGATTTTATGGCTTATGCGGAACAGAGCAGACGGGGGATAAAGCAACAGCCTTTTGAGATTGATATTTATCATAAAAATGGTAAAATTCATTGCCTCGAATTGTCGGAAGAGCCAATCATAGATAATTATGGCCAGATATCGGCCGTTGAAGGAATTGCCCATGATATTACAAAAAGGCAAGCAATGGAGAAACAAATAGCCAATGCTCAGAAATACCTTCAGCAAGCCCAGAAGATGGAATCCATTGGCAACCTGGCTGCTGGGATTGCTCATGATTTTAATAATATTTTAACTCCAATCATCGGTATATCCGGACTATTAATTGATGAGTATCAGCCAGGCAGTGAAAAATACGAAGATATCCTTGAAATCTTGAGAGCAGGCGAGAGGGGTAGAGACCTTGTAAAGCAAATACTTGCTTTGAGCCGACAATCAGAACAGCAAAAAACTCCGGTCAGAATTCAGCAGGTGCTTAAAGAGGTTCTGCACCTATGTCGATCAACGATCCCTTCTAATATTGAACTTATCAGTGACATTCAGATGGATTGCGGATCGGTTCTTGCGGATTCCACCCACTTACATCAAATTGCGATGAATTTGATAACCAACGCCTATCACGCCCTGGGCCAGGCGGATGGTAAAATATCCATTCAATTGAAAGAGATCGAGCTGCAAGCCCATGATGTTTTGTTTCAATCCCTTGTTGAACCTGGAAAATATGTGTTGTTAAGCGTTTCTGATAATGGATGCGGCATTAAACCTTCCCATTTGGATAAAATTTTCGAGCCTTATTTTACCACAAAAGCTAAGGGCAAAGGAACAGGTCTTGGGCTTGCCGTAGTTTACGGTCTTGTTAAAAATCATGGCGGCGAAATTAAGGTATACAGCGAAATAGGGCAGGGGGCTACATTCAACATCTTTTTGCCTGTCATGGATAAACCATCTGGAGATGAAATTCTTGAAATTTCAGAAAATCTGCAAACAGGCACAGAACGGGTATTGCTGGTGGACGATGAACATCCAATTGTACAAATTGAAAGGCGTATCTTGGAACGCCTTGGATACAAGGTTACTTCCCATGTCAGCAGCATAGAAGCTTTGGAGACTTTTAGATCAAATCCAGATGCATTTGATTTGGTCATTACAGACATGACAATGCCGGGTATGACCGGAGATGTCCTGGCACAAAAATTGAACAAAATCAGGAGGGATATACCCATAATTATCTGTACGGGATTCAGTGAAAGAATGAATCAGAAAAAGGCTTTGTCCATGGGAATAAAATGTTTTCTAATGAAGCCGGTTGTTCTTTCAGAAATGGCAAAAACAGTCCGAAAAGTACTGGATGAATCCAAAAGCTCAGATCAATGATGATTATCCTATTCTTAAGTTAAGAGCCTTTTGTCAAGTCAATTCAAATTGACCCTTTTTCTCACAAAAACAACAGTATGGCGTAATAGAAAATATTTTTTGTTTCAAACCAGCCGACTTATGATCTGCGGGTCCGTCGGCTGGACTGCATTCATGCAAGTGCCATGAATTTTTCCGCCAATTGTTTGAGTGCATCGGGAATGGTGGAGATGTCGTCAAATGGCCTTCTGCCCTCTCTGTCCGCATTGGCAATCTCATCCATTTCAGGCATAAATCCGATGATTTCAAAATCAGACAAGGATTCTTTTATCAATTGCTCATCTTCCTGGGATCGTACCCGGTTACCCAATACAACAATCTTTTTGATGCCGATGTCCCGGCCAAGCTTTCGTATGCGTTCTGCTGCTACCCTGCTCCTTTTTCCAGGATTTACTACGGCAACAAGGGCATCCACAGATCCCGATGTGGCTCTGCCCAGGTGTTCGATCCCTGCCTCCATGTCCATTATAACGATTTCGTTCCGTGCCAGCACCAAGTGGTTCATCAATGCTTTCAGGATGGTGCTTTCAGGACAGATGCACCCGCCCCCGCCGCTTTGAACCGTACCCATGACAAGGAGCTTTACACCGTCCCGCTCTAAGGAAAACCGGTCGGGAATATCATCAACCTTGGGGTTCAGGGTAAAAAATCCGCCCATGGTGCCGGGCTGTGCTCCGGTACGTTCGGCAATCAGGTCCGACAGTTCTGAAACCGGAGTGATGGGCTTGTCTTCGGGTATTCCAAGGCCTGCCGCAAGATTGGCAACAGGATCCGCATCTATTGCAATGACTTTGTTGTCTTTGTTCAGGCTTGCTATGCACCTTGCAAGAAGAGAGGTTATCGTAGTCTTTCCTACACCGCCCTTGCCGCCGATTGCGAGTTTTAGACTCAAGGTTCAACTCCTGTTAGTTTAATTGTTTCTTTATATTGCTTTTATCATCCATGAGTATGATTTTATATCCGTTTTCCTTTGCATGGGCCAAGAGGTCGTCTTCGATGATGGCATGTACCTCATATTTTTTGTGCATGATGTCCTTGGGCATCATAAGAAAACACTGCTGGGCCTCTTCTTTACTTGCAAATGCAGGGATAAAAGGTTTGGGAATTTCCTCAGTTTCAAATCCCATCAGTTCCTCATCCGGGGTTCCAGGGTTTTGAAAAACAACATAATACCATTGATCTTCTGTTTTTTTTTCAGTTGTCATATTTCTCCGGGCATATGTCAGTAAGCCTGACGCAAAAACCCCCTTTCCTGTCAAAGGTAAGGGGGCTTGATTTTTTAAAGACCTGTGTCTAAATTACAACTCAAGCCATGAATCAGAGTAGAGGGTATTTCCAAGAATAACATTCACGGTCTTGGCATAATCCTGCATTTCTTTTTCAAGACTTGGTATATCAGGCTGGTTGCCGTCCATGATGCCGTAAATCAGATCGACAATATCCTGGCGTTTCCCCTTGGCAATGGCGGTCAACTGCTCATCTAAGGGATCGGATATAACGGATTCCATGCCGTATTTCTGGAGCATGACCATGTAGGTCTGATTCAGAATGGGACGGAGATGGTCTGGAGGTCCGTTGGAAATATTTGACAGGCCGCAGGTACTTTTTGCACCCGGTGCAATATCCTGAAGCATGCCCTGGAATTCCATCAGGCTGATGGCCTGGGGTTGCTGGATATTGACAGGTGTTACAATACCGTCCACCCAGATTTTTTCATTGGGTATGCCGGCTTCGTTGGCAAAGTACAGGAGTTCAACGGCAAGGGCGGCCCGTTCGTTTTCATCCCTGGGAAGACCCTCGGGTCCCCACATGAGGGCAACAAAATCAGCATCATACTGTGCCGCCATGGGAACCATTCTTTCATAGCGCTCGGTCCTGGCCATGATTGAGTTGATTATATGGGGCTTGCTTGAGGGCTTTATGACTTTGAGGCCGGCTTCGATGGCATCGATGTTGGATGTGTCAAGGAGAAGGGGCATGTCTGGAGCCGCTTCTTGTACCACCTGCACTACCCATGGCATCAGTTCGGTACCGAATTTCTTGGCCGGTCCAAGGTTGATGTCAATGTAATCCATGCCTTTTTCCTTCTGCATGAGCACCTCTTTCTGGATGGGCTCTGGATTACGCTTGGCTGGATCAGCTTGCTTGAATTCTTTTCCAATCACATTGGAAATAACATTCAGGCTTTCTCCGAAAAGTATCATCGTCTCGTCCTTTTCTGGTTAAAGGTTTATATTGTTAAAAAATAAATCTATTTTGTTTTAAGGAACGCGGGCAGATGAGCAGCTTCCCTTGGGCCGACGGTAATTGTCCATCCGGGAAGTTCTTCTTCAACATCACCTGCAATTGCCGCCGCATAGCCGGGGATTATAAGTTCAGTGTGTTTTACCTTGTCCATGATACCGGATTTTTTGACGAACATGCCCACATCATCACCGCCGAATTTACCGGCAGCCCATGCTGTGAGAACGGAAAGTCCTTCAGAATCCTTGATCAAGAGCCATGTTGGAACCCTGCTGGCTTCAATTTCACCGGAAACGATGAAGTAGGTAAGGGCAAAGTTGGTGGTAACAACAACAGGTGAATTCTCATCGGGGTTACCGATTTCAAAGATACCTTCGGTGACGGTCATTGGTCTCTGGGGATCGGTGAATATGTTAAGCCTTTCCAGCAGAAGCGGGAACAAAGATTCCGTTGTGAAATCAGACAGAACGACGATTCCGCCGTATTTGGCAACGAACATGGCGGCTATGAGGGTTTCCATATCCAAGTTGGAGGCCATTTCACAGGGAAATGTAATGGTCGGAAAACCAAGGAGCTTGTTGCCGGCCTTGAGTGCCGCGCGGCGGATGGCAACCTGATCTTCAAGGGCCTGTTTGATTTCTCTGGATCCTGAGTCAATGACCAGATCCTTGATACCCATACCTGTGAGTTTTTCAGTCAGGGGCATTAATGCTTCAATGGAATCTGCTTTTACTGCCAGGGGAAGGTCGTTTTCCTTGGCCAGGGCACCCATGTCATCTGCATTTGCCTCAGTAGCTGCGTAGAGCAGGGGACGTTTGAATCCGGCAGTCCCAATACCGGCCTTCATGACATCAATATCTTCTGTCATGAGTACCAGGTTGAATTCAGATTCTTTGGCAATTTTTTCGGCAAGGGCTGCAAAGGCATCCGCGCCGGCGCCGGCATCCTTGAGGACAATCAGTTCGGGCCTGAGATTGAATCCAACACGTTCATACTGGAAAGCATTGTAAGCTTTAAGCTTTTTGTCAAGTTCTCCGGCATCTGTATCGGAGTTGACAACGCAGGCAAGTACAGTGGGATTGAAAAATGTTTTTTCGTGCCTGTATAATACGGTCTCTCCGCCGGTTGTGGTCTGCCTGACGCCCTTTCCAAGTTTAACGGGACGAATGGGAGGTGCGGATGCCTCTGCAAGCTGCTCCCTTGCCTCATCAGACACGTAGGGACAGGCATCGAGTTCTGCCTTTCCCGATGCCAGATTCATGGCAAAGGCAAGGCAGGTTGGAACTCCGCACTCCTTGCAGTTGGTCTTGGGAAGGAGTTTGAAAATCTGAATACCGGTTAATGCCATTGTTTTCTCCTTTTATATATAAAAAAATTATATCCCGGCTGGTGCGCGATATTCTGCGGGAGCCAGCCGGGGTTGTTTATCAGGGTTTATCCAATGAGGGATTCCATTTCCAGGGCCGGATGGCCTTTTTCCTGGAGAAATGGCAGAATTTCTTCTTCTGTTATACCAACTGTTTCATCGGCTATCTTGTCATAGAGATCTGGAACACCCATGGCAGCGCCTCTGGCATCGATACGATCCTTAAGCTCTTCCTTGAGCATCTTGGGCATCCATACCATCCTTAAGAGGCCCCCGTCTCCCAGGATGAATTTGCCCTGGGTGATATTATGTTTGGAGTGACCTACAAATCCTGGGGAAGATGCACCACCGCCCATAACACCGGCAAGTGTGGTGAACTTCATGCCGCAGGGAGTCTCTCCGGCATAATCCCTGCCTACGGTCATGACACCGTTGCAGGAGGGCAGCATGGCAGCGATACACTCGCAGCAACCGCAGGTGGTCATGGGATCATGAACCATGGAGTAGAAGTTGTAATGGGTAACAGCGCCCCTGGAGGCTTTCTGGACAAATTCATTTACGCCCTTCCACTGACCAAGTTTGGGATCGATACATTCACCCTTCTCAATGGGCTGGTTGGGGCCGGTGGGGTTGATCTCAAAGGCGGCCTTGCAGTCCATCCAGTTATATGCGCCGCAAAGACCCGTTCTTTCCGGGCTGACGGAGCATACATGATTGGGAGCAAAGGACTGGCAAAGTGTGCATGAGTAGAAAATTTCAACATCTTCATCTGTCATGTTGTCTACCCTGGAATCACGGGTATTATATTCCGCCCTTGCCCTTGTGGTCATCTTGTCGACGTCTTCCTTGTTGGTATAAAGGGTGATCTGTACCTTGTCCACGATTTTTTTAAAATCCTGGTGGAACTTGGCATGGAGCACCACACCGATATGTTTCAGGCTGAAGCCTTTTTCCATGGCTGCCTTGCTGATACGTACCCAGGAGATGTCCCTCTGACCTATGTGCATGATCCCCTGAATATAATTTACCAGGTGATGGATCTGACGCTCCATGATGGGCTCGAAATCTTCCTGGAATTCACGGCCTGCGATCTGTACATAGATGCCCAGCGGGAAGGTTTCGCCTTCTTTCAGGTCAGTTACATCCGGGCCTTCGAGAATAACCTTTCCGTCTTCGATTTCATTCATCTGAGCCATCTTTACCAGCTCTGTACACTGGGTCTTTCCGCCGCCGCACTGGACATGGAGATCAGCACCGCGAACCCGCTCGCCCTCGAATGCAGGACCAAAGGCCATGGGGATATCAATTTCCGTCACAGATACCTTTAAACCACGGGTTTCAATGGATTTCTGGCAAAGTTCATCATGAGGTACGTTGGTAACAACATGCTCGTAGGTACAGATACCTGTAGGCAGAATTTGAGGAATATCCGTATCTGTAAGTGTTGGGAAACCCCAGTTTACGCAGCCTGCTGCCGCAACGCCCCATTCCGTTCCGATATCTCCCAGAGCATTAACAAATGCAAAGATTCTCTCTTTGTTGTACATGAGAATCTTGCGGTAGTCACCGGGTTGAACCCCGCCGAAGGCCATGGCTGCCCTGTTGGCAAAACCAAGGGCAAATACCGCGGATGAAATGTCGGGGCCAAATGGTACTATACGGGTATTCCATCCGATCTGGACGCCTGCTTCAATGAGCTGCTCGATTACGGTCTGGCCGTTGTGATTTGCCGCGCAGAAGATGTAGAGGCTCTTCTTCTGATAGTCTTCCACGATCATCTTGGCTATTTCCGGGTTTGGAGCAGCACCGACAATGGCTGCAAATCCAGGAGCTGAACCGTCAACGAACTCCACGCCCCTTTTTCTCAGAATAGTATCATCGGCAGGGCCTGTCCAGATTTTACCGGCCTCAATATCCGGATCTTCATGGGGATAGTAGAAATCAGGATCCGTGACTGTTCTCAGAGCTTCCTTGACCTCATATGCAAGAATTCCAGCCATACCCGCATCAAGGAGTGGTCCAAGATATGGCAGGTGGTTTTTGCTTTTTACATGGGGTGGAAGCAGTCCCCTGGCAAATTCCAGAGGCTTTTTAAGGTCTTCAAGGTTGGTAACCTTTAAACCGGTAAGGGAATAGATGACCGGAAGAAAATAACCGGTATTTGGGAATTCAACCTTTGTATCTGCATTATAGGCCTTCAGGGCATTGTTGTAGAGCCCCTCTACCTGTGAAACAACTTTATATCCACCTTGAATAGCTGCAAATGCTATTAATTTTGACATGTGTTCCTCCTTCGTTGAGGATTTATCATTATTATTAGATTATGCTTTAATTTTGAATCCGGATTATGCCTCAAGTTTCTGACGATCGGCCATATCCATGAGAACCCTTTCCCTTGCCTTGTCAATGCCAAGCTCTTTTCTCTTCTTGTCAATATGGGCAATCATTTTCTGGGCGTGTTTGATGGGATCAATTTCAAGATCCCACATGCCGCCGGTCAGGGATTCGAATTCCTTACAGATGTAGTCATGGAACACAGGAGCGCCGGATGTTGGCAGAGTAACGCCAAACACAGTGTAGACGCCTGATGATACAAAGTAGTGGCCGATGGAGATAGCTTTTTCACTCATCCATTCCGGTGCACTTCCTGCTGCAGGCAGGTCACATATGTCGTTGCCGAGACCGCCGGCTTTGACAACCTCTGTTGCGGCAAGGAGTATCCTTGAGTTATCCACACAGGAACCAAGATGCAGAACAGGAGGAATTCCAACAGTTTCACATACCTCGGCAAGGCCGGGGCCGCAATGTACTGCTGCAGCCTCAGGTGTGAGCAATCCTTCCATGGCGCATGCGATGGCGTTGCATCCGGTGGTGAGAACGATTACGTCATTTTTGATCAGCTCTTTTACGACTCTGACGTGACCGTCGTTGTGTCTTGTCCTGGCATTGTTACAGCCTACAACACCGGCAATACCCCTGATGCGGCCGTTGATGATGTTATCGTTGAGTGTATAGTAGGTTCCTCTGAAGGTTCCGCCCAGGTGGTACAGAATGGATTCAACGCCGAAGCCTGCAACCTGAGTTGTTTTTTGCTGCGGAATCATTACTTCAGTTTTACGATTTTCAAAGTTATCTATCGCAATCTTTACTATGCGCTTTGCATCTTCAAGGGCATGATGCTCATCAAATTCGATGTGGAGAACACTCTGCTCTTCCATTCTTGCTATGGGATGGGTTGTGATGATTTTGGTATGGAAACATTCGGCAACATTGGCTATATTTTCCATGATGCACTGAATGTCAACAACCATGGCATCGCAGGCACCGGTGATGATGGCAAGTTCCTGCTGGAGGAATGTCGCGGCAGTGGGGATTCCGTGGCGCTGGAGTAACTCGTTGGCCGTGCAGCAGATGCCGCCGAGCTGGATGCCCTTGGCTCCCTTGGATTTTGCGTAATCCACCATTTCCTGGGACTGGGCAACGGCAACGATGATTTCTGAAAGAATGGGCTCATGTCCGTGTACTATAAGGTTGACGTGGTCCTCTTTCATGATGCCCAGATTGGCCTCGCTCTGGAGGGGATAGGGGGTGCCGAACAGGATGTCCTGAAGGTCTGTGGCCAGCATGGAGCCGCCCCAGCCGTCAGCAATAGAAGCCCTGGTTCCCTGTTTCATGAGGTTTTTGTAATCCTGATCAACGCCCATGTGGGTGCGGTGCATGATCTCTACGATTTCCCTGTCTATATTTCTGGGAAGTACACCGAGTTTTTTCCATTTCTCATAAAGAGGTTCTGGAGCTCGTTTCAGATTGAGGAGTTGGCCTTCGGGTTTTCCCCATTCATTGATTGCTGCCTCTCCGACTGCAACAGCGATCTCATCGATGTCCCTGTCCTTTGTTTCTCCGTCAACTTCAACGGTTGTAGCAACGCCAAGTGTGGGTGCCAGGGCAAGTAGTTTTTCCGTGTCTTTTATTTGATAGACATCGGTTTCTTTTCTTGCTGCTGCCAGAAATACTTCGGCAACTCCCCTGCCATGATCTGAATGGGCTGATGCACCACCCGCAATCATCCGGATGAAGTTTCTTGCCGCTATTGTATTTGGTGTGGCACCGCAAAGGCCCTTTCGAGTATCTTTGCCTTCAATTCCACCTTTGGGTAGCGGGAGCCTGCAGGGACCCATTGAGCAATTCTTGCAGCATATACCCTGTGTTCCGATGTTACAGGCCTTCATGCTTACAGCTCTGTCAAATATTGTGTCTATCCCAAGTTCCTGAGCACGGGCTATCATCTGTTGGGATGCAACGTCAATGGTGGCTTCTATGGGATCTGCCAGTTTGGGTGCCTTTGCTTTCTTGGCAACCGTTGCTTTTTTTGCTTCTGCCATTAGAGGTTCCTCCTCTTGTTGTATGAATAATATACTTAAAGCATTATAATGATTATATTTTATATCATATTTCTTCGATGGGTTCTGTTGAGGCTTTCAAGGATCTTCTCAAGTTCTGATTTCTGTAGCTCGGCGGCTGTCATTTCGACCGGGGCCTTTGGCGCGGCAGCACGTTTTTCCTGGGCTTCATATCTTTCTTGAGCTCTTTTGTCCCTTAATGCCTGTTCCTCAGCCTCTCTTGCCGCGGCTGCGTCAGATTTTGCTTTTGCGTCCGCGTCGGCTTTTGCCTTCGCGTCCGCTTCAGCCTTTGCCTTGGCATCCGCTTCAGCCTTTGCTTTGGCCTCGGCATCAGCCTTTGCTTTTGCTTCTGCGTCAGCTTTTGCCTTTGCTTCTGCGTCGGCTTTAGCTTTTGCTTCGGCTTCAGGATCTACAGGCGTTTCTGCTGCAAAAAGATCTTTGGGTTCCTCTGCAAAGAGATCTATTGCCATTTTGTATTCTCCCTTAATTTTAAGAATTTAATTTTTTAAGGACCACATCTAACTCGACGTTGTGTTGTTTAGAAGTATGTATGATATCATCTTTGGTACATCCTCTTTTTTTGAGGAGCGCTGCCAAATCGATTCCAAGAGCCTTTGCAGCGGCTTCCACTGCATCGACAGCCTTGGGAGCTTCCGCCTTGGGGGCTGCTGCCGCGGGTTTTGCCTCGGCGGCAGGAGCTGCAGCCTTCTTGGCAGGAGCTGCTTTTGCCTCTTCTTCTATGGTAAGATCAACTGCCGGCGCAAGGGATGCGAAATCAATATCTACATCATCAAGACGTTTGGCTATGGGAGCCACGTCTGCTGCTGAACCGCCATCGGAGAGCAGATCGATAAATGCCTTGGCCAGTTTGATCGCTTCTGGATGGCGCATTATCATGATATTGGAACCTGATAGGAAGTAGGAAACAGCGCCTACGGCTTCCATGAGAATGCCTCTTTTTTCAGGATCACCAAGTTCAGGCGCGTCTTCAACGGTCTGTTTTGCCTCTTTGCATTTCCAGACTTCATTGGCAAGGTTGTTGATCATGGGGTTTTGAAGCTTGTCGTCTCCCTGGGACATGGCAGCCATGTTCAGGCGTTCCATAACAGAGTAGCTATACTCAAGTCCGTAACCAAGTCCGCCTGTGGTGGGATCTACTATTACCCTGTCCAGAGGCATGCCCAGGTTTTCAAGGAGAATGTTGACCTGTTTGGCAAGGTTGACATCGATTGGAGATGAGGAGATCAGGGTATGGCCGTAACCCATGGCAGCAGCACCAATGCCCTTATGATTTTTTTCTTCCACCGGGCCTAATATCAGATTTTCTCCGTCACACTCTTCAGCAATCTTTTTCATGACGCTTTCATCTTTTGCCGGTGAAGCGCACCCCCATACAATCAGGGGAACATTGATGGCACCAAGAACTTTTTTGACTGTTGCGGCAGCATCTTCCGGGCTTGCGTCTTTATCATTGGGATCAATGCTCTTGAGCTGGAGGACGATTATCTGTGCTCCATACTCATCCACGCATTTTTTTGCCCATGCCGCTGGATCCGAGACAACATCCTTAAAAGGTGCCAGGGCTGTTTCAGGCCAGTCCTGGGGCTCCATGTCCCAAATTTCCATTGCTATGACAGGTTTGTTGGGCATGTCTCCCTCAAACTGATAGAAAGGATAACATGTTTCACCGCCGATGGTTAAGGTATTGTCACCCTTTCCAATGGTGATCCCTTTGATGCCGCCGGCATAGGATTCTTTCGTGATGTCAAATCCCACTTTTACCTCCTTATAGATAGTTGTTATTGGTTGCAGGTTTAATAAAAACAGTATGATTGATCGTGATCAGATCATAGGGAAAACTGAATAAACGATATAAAAAATGAAACAAGGACAGGCGCTCACCCCGACCGGGCGGGCCTGATGAAGGAAGGATATTGGTTGAAAAATCAAATACAGACAAAAAGCATTGTTTCATAATAATTAATGATCCACCTTAATTATATCGACATATATCCTTAGATTAAAGTTTGATACTAAAGCATGATGCCTACTTTATCAAACATTGATTTACATCCCACGGCTTTTTTTGTCAATAGATGAATGGATTAAATTTTTCCATTTTTTATAAAAAATTTTTCCTGTTGGGTATGTAGAAATGTTTGATTTAATTAGTAAATGAATCGTATTCATCAGATTTGAGTGAATTCATATCTATTTCAGGACAATTTTTAGAAAAATAGTTAATTAAGTTTAAAAAAGTTGCTCCTTAAAAACAAGGATAATGTTTTTTTTTTGTTTTATGCAAATATTGCTTGACTGCAAATGTTCATTATAAGATTATTCCCGATGAATTTGTCCGCTGAAAAATTTTTGTTTTATGTTGTTAAATCTTTGTTTGTTAATTTTGTCTGTTTATTTTTTTTACAGATCATCACAGACCGACAGCCAGACCCTGTTAAATAAAAATAAACAGAAAAATCAGCAGGCCTGGGTTTTCAACAATATGCTGAGAGCTGTTTTTTTATTCGGAACGGCTCATTCCCTGAGCCAAAATCAAATAATAAGGAGTAAACAATGGCATTAGATCCAACCAAACATGCAGACTGGGAAATCGCACAGGATGCGGAAAAAGACATGTTGACCATTTATGAAATCGGTGAAAAGCTGGGCCTTACAAAAGAGGAATTGCTTCCCCAGGGCCACTACATCGGCAAGATTGATTTCAGGGCAGTGCTTGAAAGACTTAAGGATAAACCAGATGGCAAGTATATCAATGTTACAGCAATTACCCCGACACCTCTTGGTGAGGGTAAGTCAACTTCAGCCATGGGTCTTGTTCAGGGTTTGGGCAAAATAGGCAAGAACGTCTGTGCCGCAATCCGCCAGCCATCAGGCGGGCCTACAATGAACATAAAGGGATCAGCAGCAGGCGGCGGTCTTGCGCAGTGTATCCCCCTGACTCCTTTTTCTCTGGGCTTCACCGGTGATATTAATGCCATAATGAATGCCCACAACCTTGCGATGGTTGCTTTAACATCCCGCCTCCAGCATGAGAGAAACTACACCGACGAGCAACTGGAAAGACTTTCCGGCATGAAACGCCTTGATATTGATCCCACCAACGTAGAGATGGGCTGGATCATGGATTTCTGCTGTCAGGCCCTGAGAAATATCATCATCGGTATTGACGGCGTCAACGGCAAGGCAGACGGTTTCATGATGAAATCAAAGTTCGGTATTGCTGTTTCATCTGAGATTATGGCCATTCTCGCTGTGGCTACAGATCTTAAGGATATGCGTGAGAGAATGGGCAAGATCGTTGTGGCCTATACTAAAAAAGGCAAACCCGTTACCACCGAAGATCTTCAGGTGGCAGGAGCCATGACAGCCTGGATGATTGACGCGCTTAATCCTTCTCTGATGCAGACCCTGGAAGGTCAGCCCGTTATCGTTCATGCAGGTCCCTTCGCAAACATTGCCATAGGACAGAGTTCTATTATTGCCGACAAGGTAGGGCTGAAACTTGCCGATTATCATATCACGGAATCCGGCTTTGGAGCCGATATAGGCTTTGAAAAATTCTGGAACCTCAAGTGCCGTTTCAGCGGTCTCAAACCTGACTGCGCGGTTGTTGTCGCAACCATCCGTGCCCTTAAATGCCATGGCGGAGCGCCTGTTCCGGTTCCCGGCAAACCCATGCCCGAAGAGTACAAGTCAGAGAATGTTGACTGGGTTGCAAAGGGATGCGCTAACCTGATTCATCATATCCGTAACGTCAGAAAGGCTGGAATCAGCCCCGTTGTATGTATCAATGCTTTCTATACTGATACTGATGCTGAAATTGCCAAGGTTCGCGAACTCTGCGAAGCAGAAGGCGCAAAGGTTGCCTTGTCCCGTCACTGGGAAGAGGGCGGTGCCGGCGCCGTTGAGTTTGCCGAGGCCGTTGTTGAGGCATGCGAGGAAAAATCAGAGTTCAAGTTCCTCTATGAACTTGACATGCCTTTGAAAGAGAGGATCGATCTCATTGCAAGGGAAGTTTATGGAGCAGACGGTGCTGATTATTCAGCAGATGCTGATAAGGCTCTTGCAAGAATTCAGGCGGATCCCGAGCTCGCAAAGATGGGTATGTGCATGGTTAAAACCCATCTTTCACTGTCTGACAATCCCGCCCTCAAGGGCGTTCCCACAGGATGGCGTCTCAGCATCCGTGAAGTTCTCACCTACGGCGGTGCCGGATTCATCGTTCCCGTTGCAGGCGCCATCAGCTTAATGCCTGGTACCGGCTCCAACCCGGCCTTCAAGCGTGTGGATGTAAACCTTGAAACCGGTAAGGTTGAAGGCGTATTCTAATTTCAACAGGGAATGCCGGGTATGATACTTTTATCATAACCCATTTGCTGTGATACTATCCGGGGAAGCAGGGCATGCTCTGTGCCCCTTCCCCGTTTAATTTTAAGACATGGTTTTTATATACATGCCTTGCAAACAGGAGGTTAAAAATAAAATGACGGCAGAACTTATCAGTGGGACTGAGATCCGCAAGGACATCCTTGCAGAAGTAAAAGCAGATGTTGAAAAGATGAAGGCCGAGCATGGTATCGTTCCAGGTCTTGTAACCATTCTTGTGGGAAAAAGCCCTGCATCTATAAGCTATGTAACCCTTAAAGTTAAAACAGCTTTGAGTGTTGGCTTTAAAGAAATTCAGGATGACCAGCCCGATGATATTTCAGAAGCGGATCTTCTGGCTCTGATTGATAAATATAATAATGATCCTGAGATTCACGGCATACTGGTTCAGCTCCCCCTGCCCAAACACATTGATGATAAAAAAATTCTCAATGCCATTAATCCTGACAAGGATGTGGATGCCTTCCATCCAGTAAATGTAGGGCGTTTGATGATAGGCGGTGAAGAGGCCATATTCCTGCCCTGTACCCCTGCGGGTATCCAGGAGATGATCGTTCGTTCCGGCACGGAAACCTCCGGTGCCGAGGTTGTTGTTGTGGGACGCTCCAACATAGTAGGTAAACCCATTGCCATGATGATGGCCCAGAAGGGCGTGGGCGCCAACAGTACGGTGACCATAGTTCATACCAGGACAAAGGATCTTGCCGGCCACTGCAAGAGGGCAGATATCCTCATAGTTGCCGCTGGTGTTCCTGATCTTGTAAAACCTGAATGGATTAAACCCGGCGCCACTGTAATCGACGTTGGTGTAAACAGGGTCGGCATGAATGAAAAAACAGGCAAGGCCATCCTCAAAGGGGACGTTGACTTTGACAAGGCAAAGGAAATTGCCGGAAAGATTACACCCGTACCGGGCGGCGTAGGCCCCATGACCATTGCCATGCTCATGAAAAACACTTTGAAATCAGCTCAGTACAGCCTTAAAAATAAATAATTGATATGCCCTTTGGGGACATGAGCTTATGCGTGTTCCAGGCATCGTGAATAAAGGCCGGAGGACAGTTTTAACTGTTTCTTCGGCCTTTTTTTTGATAGAGACACAACTTTTCTGTAAATAATCACAATGCCCCGGGTATTAACGTGCTCCAGAGCTTGGCGTATCCCCGGGCTTCATTAACCCGGATGTCAGCCTGTAATTTCATTTTTTAAAAACTCCCGGGTGTTTCCATCAAAGGTGATGACTGTAAAATTGCCGTATCCATCAGCTGCTTTGATAAGGCATTCTATGGTTTCCCCGGATTGCAGCGTTAAGCTGCATGGAGTGTCCGGCTGCCAGGTGGTGATGGATTTGTATTCTTTGTCCTTTGCAAGTCTTTTGAATTCAGCTACCGCGTTTTCAAACATCAAGATGTTTGAGTGTGCATCGGGGTCGATTTCCTTTATTTTCAACCGCAGGGTTTCAACCTGGTTTTTCAGGCCCGCAATTATCTTTAAGACCTTTTCCATTTCAGGCTTTTCCTTTGAGGGGATGGAAAAAAGGATTTGTTTTTGAATCTCTATATCTGTCTCAATGTAGCTGATTTTTTTTAAAATATCCTGTACGTTATTTGTCATAATTCAACCTGTCCATAAAGTGCATTCATGATGGGAGTTAGATGTGGTTCTTCGTTATTATTTCATCTTTAAGGCTTGTTTTATTCATTTAAATAGAATTCCGCAAATATTTTGGCATTTTTCATATTGCCTCAAAAGTATTTTACACTTTTTTAAAAGTGAATCCCCAAAAATGGGGATATCGATTCGGAAAGTGTAAACCGAAAAATGAAGGATGCCAATATTTTTTTAATTTTTTTATTGCCTTTTTTATATTGTGAGTTATTAGTTATAACGGTTTGCAATCTATTTACAGGTTGGAGCTTAATATTGATCATAGGATGGTTTGTAAAATTTAAAATAGAATATGGAGAACAATATGAGAGTAGGCAATCTTTATGAAGGAAAAGAAAAAACAATTATTTCATTTGAGTTTTTCCCTCCAAGGGATGAATCAGCACAAGATGGCTTTTACAAGGTATTGGATGAACTCACCGCGCTTGAGCCTGATTACATGACCATGACCTTTGGAGCGGGGGGCTCAACCAAGGATGGCTCCTACCAGGCTGTAAAGAAGATGATCGAGGAAAAGAAACTGCCCACGGTGGCTTACATAGCTGGATACGGCCTTGGCCCCGATGAAATTACCTCTGTTCTTGACAGATATAAGGCCCTGGGGGTTGAGACTATTTTTGTGATTCGCGGAGATGAACCACGTAACGATGATTTTAAGGCTCATCCAGACAGTTTTTCCTATGCATCAGACCTGATTGCCTTTATCAATGGGCGCTATGATTTTGATCTTGGCTGTGCAGGATATCCCGAGGGCCATATAGCTGCTGAGAGCCTTGATAAGGATATCGAGTATTTGAAGCTCAAGGTGGACAATGGCGCAAAATATGTTGTATCCCAGTACTGCTATGATAATAAGCAGTTTTTTTCATATGTTGAAAAATGCAGGGCTGCCGGTATCACGGTTCCCATTATTCCAGGTATTATGCCGGTTTATACAGTAAAGCTGACCCGTATGCTCTGTAAACTCTGCGGGGCCTCCATACCTGCTGCCATGGCGGAAAATCTTGAAAGGCTTTCTAAAGGGGATGCAAAAGATGTGGCTGCCTACGGCATTGAGTTTGCCCTTGATCAGTGCAGGGAGCTTCTTGATCATGGGGTTGACGGTCTTCATTTTTATACAATGGATCGCAGCAAATCAGTAATCGAGATTATTAATAAATTGCGGGCTGAAAATCTTTTATAATGGGTTAGGCCATATATTTTTATTTCTACTTTGTTAGGTTTTATTTTTTAGCCCTGATTCCATGAATTTCTACAGTTAAAGGGTCGAAAATCGATCCTGTTACCTCGATTTTAATGGCGTCGTGGCGAAAATAACAAAGTAGAGTTATTATAGTCCCGGTCAAATGACTTGATGTTAAAATGAAACTTTAAATATAAATAAATAAATAAATAAATCAGTTATATTTAAAATTAAGTATCAAGTCATGTGACTTCCACTATAGTTTCAATTTTAGCTGTGCCCGTAAGGGCATGGCCGTTATAAGTTTTGCAGGAGTAAATGGTATTATGAAGGATCGGCTGGATGCGTTTGTTGATTCGCTTCAAGAGCAGATATTTGACGAGGCAAGAACAGCCCTTGGAGAACAGGGGTTTGATCGGTGGCAGAACCCACGCTACAGGGGCAAAATGGATAGTTTTAGTGTCCATGCCAGGGTTACCGGGGATTGCGGAGATACCATAAATATGTATCTCAAAATAAAAGACGGCAGGGTGTTTGATGCCTCTTATACCACAGACGGCTGCGGTACAAGCAATGTATGCGGCTCCTTTGCAGCGGAGCTTGCCATTGGCAGAGATATGGAAGAACTTGCAGATATAACCGGTGAGACCATACTTGAAAAACTTGGAGAATTACCTAAGGATGAACAGCATTGCGCCTATCTTGCGGCAGGTACCCTGCAGGAGGCGCTTAAAATTTATATGACAGGTAACAAAGGAGAATAAGTATGCCAAAGATTGCAATTATTCGATGTGAAAAAAATATGGACAGATGTCCCTTGACCGGCTGTTTTAAGTGTCTTAATGGAAAAAAAGAGGGATTTGCCGATTATGATGAAACCGAACTTGCGGGTATCTTCGCCTGTCATTGCCCCGGTGATGATGCCGTGGGTATGGCAAAGATTTTAAAGTCCAAGGGTGCTGAGGCTATCCATTTTTGTACCTGCCTTTTTGCAAAAAAAGGAAAAGACGGCTGGGATATGGCAGAGGGCGGATTCTGTGATGACCTTGATAATATCATTGAAAAGGTGAATAAGGAGACGGGTCTTCCATGTGTTAAGGGAACCGCTCACCTGCCCAAGGGTTATCAGCCCCAGGTATGGAGATAGAAATGATGCAGGATGAATCTATAAGAGTCAATGCCAATATTGATCTGACGCCGGCCGCGCTCCAGGCCATTGTAGCTAATGCCAAAGCCGTTGCAGGTGCCGATGAAAAAGGGGTTTACCGGGTGGATACTGCTGATAAGGTCAGTGAAATCATATCCCTTTTTCTCCATAAAATGGATTTTGAATCTTTTGCCAGAAATATCGAAAACTATCAATAATATCACTTTACCCCCTTTTGAGCTAAAAATTCAGAAGGGGGATTGAAAAACCACTTTCTGTAATTTTTTTTGTGGTGCAGTCTGAAGATTTGTGTGCTATATGGAACTGTAAACTTGGAAAATCAAGCACACTGAATTGGGTATACTTCATAAACCTTCAAGAATAGCCGGCATTTTTTTAGAATGATCCTCTGAAAATGGGGAGTTTAATTTGAAAAATGTCAACCGGCAAATGAAGAGCGCCCTGAATTGTATGGAGAAAATATGAGTAAAATAATTGCGTTGGCCGGTAAGGGAGGCGTTGGAAAGACAACTGTGGCCTCCCTGGTGTTGAGACATCTTGCAAGAAATGGAGAATCACCAATTCTTGCAGTAGATGCAGATCCTAACAGCAACCTGGGCGAAACCCTTGGGATGGTTGTTGAAAAAACCGTCGGGGATGTAAGGGAAGGATATATGAAAGATCCCCAGGGGGTTCCATCCGGCATGGATAAGATATTATACCTGGAAATGCTTATGAATCAGGTTCTGATGGAAAAAAAAGAATTTGATCTCCTTGTCATGGGACGCCAGGAGGGGCAGGGTTGTTATTGTATGGTCAACAATATCTTGAATCGTTTTACCGCGGAACTGGAAAAAAACTATAATTATCTTTTAGTGGATAATGAGGCCGGTATGGAACATTTAAGCCGGCGCACGAGCGGCAAGGTTGACATGCTGATGCTCGTGACTGATTATGCCTTAAGGGGGCTGCGTGCCGTGGGCCGCATTAACAGCATGTTAGGGGATCTTAAACTTACCGTTGCCAATGTGGGCCTTGTGGTGAATAGAGCACCGGCAACTCTGGGAAAGGCCTTTATGGAAGAGGCCGATAAAATCGGTATTCCCATTCTTGCAACCCTTCCCAATGATGATGCTTTGCTGGAATTTGACATGGAAAGAAGGTCGCTCCTGGAACTTCCCGATGACTCCCTTGCCGTTAAAGCGGTTGACGGGCTGATGGGCCGGGTTATGGATATCCTTACGCCTGCTTGAACCGGCATCCCTATAACTGCCATGGGCAGACCAGAATTTTGATCCGCTTCTGCCCACAACGAAACATGAAAGTCATATTGGGTTTGCGAAGACTTTCATATAAACCGGCATGGCCGGAGCATATTTTTACCCGGCCACAACGAAGATTGAAAGTCTTTAAAAAACAATTCTTTACGGAGACTTTCATATAAAAACACCCATGATGGCATAGTCATCACAACGATAAATGAAAGTCTTTTAAAAACAAGTGTTTATAGAGACTTTCATATAAAAGGGACTCCTCAGCCTGGAGGAGTAGCTTTTCATGGACTGCCTGCCTGTAAGGACACTTTGGTAAAAAGGAAAAACATAATGGATAAACTTGATGCAATATTTGCCCCTGAATCCATCGCTGTGGTGGGCGCCTCGACCCAGAAGGGCAAAGTAGGCCATGATATTTTTGCCAATATTCTTTACGGGGGCTTTCAGGGTACATTGTATCCAGTGAACCCCAAGGCAAAATCAATCTTAAGCGTAAAATGTTATAATAGTGTCGCAAATATTCCTGATCCCATTGATCTTGCCATGATCATTCTGCCTCCCAGGTTGTCCTTGACCGCTGTACAGGATTGTATCATCAAGGGGGTTAAGGGCCTGGTGATTGTGTCTGCCGGGTTTAAGGAGGTTGGCGGAGAGGGTCTTGAAATCGAAAAAAAGATTCAGGAGATGTGCGGAAATGCCAATATCCGTCTGGTCGGTCCCAACTGCCTTGGAGTGATTAACCCTTCTTCCAATGTATCTTTGAATGCGAGTTTTTCAAACAGGATGCCCGAAGCGGGTAATATTTCATTTATTTCCCAGAGCGGAGCACTTTGTACAGCGGTGCTTGATTTTGCGGCAGATAAGGGCTTTGGATTTTCCAAATTCATCTCCATAGGTAATAAGGCGGATGTGGATGAGCTGGATCTTTTGCGCTATTATCATAAAGATCCCCACACAGATGTGGTAATGATTTACATGGAAGAGCTTTCAAGGGGGGCGGATGAGTTTATTTCCGAGGTGAGACAGATGACCTCCGGAATTAATCCTACCCCTGTCATTGCCATTAAATCCGGTACATCCGATGCCGGCGCAGCAGCAGCAGCATCCCATACCGGTTCTCTGGCAGGTTCCGATGCCATCTATGATGCAATTTTTTCACAATCCGGTATTATCAGGTGCGGAACGGTTAACGAGCTGTTTGATTATGCCCAGGCCCTTGCCCCGAAAAAATTTCCTGAGGGGGATAAGATAGCTATTGTTACAAATGCCGGGGGGCCTGGTATCATTGCAACTGATATGAGTGAAAATTCCGGGCTGAAACTTGCGACTTTTCAAGAGGAAACAGTACGGGAGCTGAAAAAATATCTCCCGCCGACGGCTAATTTTAAAAATCCTGTGGATGTCATTGGAGATGCGGCCAGGGACAGGTATGAAAATACCCTTGCCACGGTTATAAGTGATCCTGGTGTGGACAGTGTATTGATTATATTGACACCACAGTCCATGACCGATGTCATGGGAACGGCCGAAGCCATTGTTAATATTGCCGGATCAACTGTAAAACCCATTGTCTGTTCCTTTATGGGGGTTATAGACGTATCCGACGGTGTTCATCTTCTTCAGAAGAATCATGTGCCGGTGTATCAGTTCCCGGAAAGTGCGGCCCGTGCCATGGGAGCCCTTTACATGAGCAAGCAGTGGCTTTCCAGAAGAATGCTTCCCCAGTATGATTTGAGCTATGATAAAGAAAAGGCAGAGGAAATTATCAACCGTTACCTGGGTGAAGGCAGGAAAATTCTTGGGGAAATCGATGGAAATGAAATCCTTAAATGCTATGGTTTTAACACGCTGGATATGGAGCTTTCCATCACCGGGGATCAAGCGGCTGAGATTGCTGAACAAATGGGATTCCCTGTTGTTATGAAGATAGTTTCCCCCCAGATTATGCACAAGTCAGATGCAGGCGGAGTAAAGGTGGGCGTTGAGACCCGGGAGGATGTTAAAATCGCTTTTGATGCCATAATGGAAAGCGCAAAAGATTATGATCCCGACGCATATATTGAGGGGGTTCTGATTCAGAAGATGGTGCCCCAGGGGCGGGAGGTAATCCTTGGTGCCAGCCGCCATCCAGGTTTCGGCCATGCGGTCATGTTCGGACTTGGAGGTATCTTTGTTGAAGTTTATAAGGATGTTGTGTTCCGGATGGCTCCCATGGGAAGAAATGTTGTAAGAAGAATGGTGAAAAGCATCAGGGGATATCCTATTCTATCCGGATTTCGGGGCCAGCTCCCGGCCGACATTGAAACCCTGGAAAAGAATCTTGTCAGCCTCAGGGCAATGGTGGATAATCATCCTGTGATCAAGGAGCTGGACATTAATCCTCTTTTTGTCCACAATGAAGGGGAGGGTACCACGGTGGCCGATATTATCATCAGGCTTGAGGCAGTTGAAAAAAATCATTGAATTAAAAAAGTACCTGTAAGGTTTTTCTGAGCAATGGATATTTTTTCTGGGGATGTCCTTTTCGGGACTATTGTTTTTTTATAAAAAATACTGGCATGTTTCATATTGCCTCAAAAGTAGTTGACAGTTTTTTCAGAGAATTCAGAGAATGTTTTGAAAAAGTGTCAACTGAGGAATAAAACATGCCAAAATCCTGATCAAATAATGATACACTCACCTTAAAAAAGGGGTTGAAATGGCTGAAGGAAAAGATTTTGTGATGAAGGATAGTAAAGAGGATAAAGAAGGCCCCTGCCTATGTAAGGGGATGCCTGGTGTGGATTTTTCCACATTTATTCTTTCCTTGTATTCATCTGCCATGGTGCAGCTTGGTGAAATACCGGACCCGGTAAGCGGCAGTAGAACAAAAAACATGGAAACGGCAAGGCAGACCATTGATATAATATGCCTGCTTGATAAAAAGACAGCCGGGAATCTCGATCTTGAAGAGGAAAAGCTCATGAAAACGCTTCTTCATGAACTACGCCTGGCCTTTGTCAAGGCAAAAGCCTGATGATTCACGTTCTTTCTCCTGCCAAGCTCAATTTGTTTTTACATGTCACTGGAAAGCGGGATGATGGATATCATGAGCTGTTTACATTGATGGCCTGCATCGACCTTTGCGATGACATGTATTTTGAGTTTAATAATCAGGAAGGGGTTTTTGTTCAATGCTCTCATCCTGAAGTGCCGGAAGATGCCTCAAACCTTGCCCACAGGGCAGCCTCTCTTTTTTTTGATACTCTTTCTGTATCCTGTACAGCGGATAGCTCTTTATCAAGCCATAGCAAAAGACCTGCGGGAGTTATGATTAAAATTAAAAAAAAAATCCCTGTGGGCGGGGGGCTTGGCGGCGGCAGCAGTAATGCCGCAACTGTTTTAAAAACCATGAATGATTTTTTTGGCCGGCCATTTTCCACGGACAGGCTCCTGAAAATGGCTTTGATGCTTGGTGCTGATGTCCCTTTTTTTATAAACGGCCTGCCTGCCTTTGCCTCCGGAGTCGGGGAAAAACTATCTGAACCGGTGAGTATCTTTCCCTGCCATGCCCTGGTTCTGTGCCCCCGGATTTCATCTTCAACTGCCAGGGTGTACAAAAATTTGAATTTGATTGATTGTGCATTGACAAAAACCGGAAAATTTAATATAAATCAACTTTCAAAATTTCATGGCAGGAATGAAATTATTGATTCAAGGGAGTATTTGGCCAATGATCTGGAAAAATCAGCGTTGGAATTATATCCTGATCTCAAGCGTTTTCGGGATGAATTAAATAAGAGTATTTCTGAAAAGGCTTTGATGACAGGCAGCGGTTCATGTTTTTTTGTTCTTTTTGAAGATCATGAAGGGCTTTTAAAAGTCTATGAACATCTTGCTGACAAATGGCAAAAAAAGGATGTAATGATTTGGCCGGCTTCATTTATAAATTCTGCTGATGAATTGGTTAATTTGAAGAAATGTTCATAAAAAATGTTTTAAGGATAGGCATCCTTTATATTATGTATATGAGCCCGAAGTTTTTTGGCTCTTTTTTTCAAGGGAAATATTGAAAAACAGTAGTTTTTTTTCGATAAGTGTAAAACGAGTAATTAAGAATGCCTGAGGATAGGCTGTTTTTTTTAAATAATGGGGCGTCGTCAAGTGGTAAGACACAGGATTTTGATTCCTGCATTCGGAGGTTCGAATCCTCCCGCCCCAGCCAATCCTTTTTTATGCCGGAGATATTATTGTCTGAGCAGCATGATTTTACCTAAGCCTCATCCTGATTCCCTTATAAAACAGGCAAACGAAATGTCAACTATAGAGTAAAATGAATTTAACAAGACAAATTCATAAAAGAGATTCAAAAATGGACGGAATAGCGGTTTTTAGCGGGAATTCAAATCATCTGCTGGCTGAAAAAATTAGCGACTATCTCTCCCTTCACCTTGGCACTGTAAAGCTTAACAGGTTCAGTGACGGAGAAATTCAAGTTGAGATTCAGGAAAATGTAAGAAGAAAAGAGGTTTTTGTCATTCAGTCCACTTCTGCTCCGGTGAATGATAATCTCATGGAACTGCTTTTGATGATCGATGCTTTCAAACGTTCATCAGCCAGTTATATTACTGCGGTTATTCCTTATTACGGTTATGCCCGCCAGGACAAGAAAGTAGCACCCAGGGTTCCCATCAGCGCCAAGCTTGTTGCAGATCTGATCACAAATACAGGAGTGAACAGGGTGATTACCCTTGATCTCCATGCCGGTCAAATTCAAGGTTTTTTTGATATTCCCGTGGATAATTTGTATGCGGCTCCTGTTATCTTAGATTTCATTAAGACAAATTTTTCAGATGACTTGGTGATTGTGTCTCCAGATGCCGGCGGAGTTGAGAGAGCCAGGGCCTTTGCCAAAAGACTTCATGCTGCTTTAGCCATAGTGGACAAACGAAGAAGCGCGCCAAACAAGGCAAAAGCCATGGCCGTTATCGGGGATGTCAAGGATAAGACGGCAATAATTTTAGATGATATGGTTGATACCGCCGGTACCTTGACAGAGGCGGCAAAAGTTATCTCAGCCCATGGAGCAAAATCTGTTCATGCCTGCTGTACCCATCCAGTACTTTCCGGGCCTGCTGTTGAGAGAATAAAAAACTCATCACTGAGTACTCTCATGGTGACAGATACAATCCCGCTTTCCGATGAGGCTTCAAAATGCGAGAAAATTCGTACCGTTGGTATTGCAAAGCTCGTTGGAGAGGCCATACTGCGCAGTTACAGGGGAGATTCTGTTAATTCGCTTTTTGTATAATCATTTCTCACATGTAAATAATTTAGTATGAACTACCCCTACCCTAAGGGACAGGGGTTTTACGCCGCTTATATAAAACTATCAGGGTAGGGCAATACTGCCTGAGAAGATAAGGCTGATATGATTCAGCCACGGAGGATAAAATAATTGGAACTATTAAAATTAAAGGCTGAAATCAGGCAGACCAAGGGAAAAAATGCCGCCCGCCAGATGAGAAGAGATAATCTTCTACCTGCCGTGGTTTACGGAGCTAAAACACAACCTCTTAACCTTAGCTTGAATACATACAGCATGTCTGAATTGATTAGGAAAAATGGTTCAAGTGGTTTGTTTATCAACCTTGAGGTAGAAGGTGATGCAAAACAGACCAGAACTGTTGTCCTCAAAGATATTCAGATGGATGCCTTCAGCCTGAGATATCTTCATGTGGATTTTCATGAGATAGATATGGCCAACAAGCTAAGTGTTACAGTGCCTGTTGAAACTTCCGGTGAATCAAAGGGTGTCAAGGAAGGCGGTCTTCTTCAGATCATCAGGCGTGAGCTTGAAATTTATTGTACCCCGGCCAACGTACCGGACAGTATCGTTATTGATGTGTCGGATTTGGATGTTGGTGATGCCGTACATGTGGAATCCATTGATCTTGGAGATGATATTGAAATCCCCCATGAAGTCAATTTTACCGTTCTCACGGTTGTTCCTCCATCATTAGAGGAGACTGATGAAACGGAAGAGGATGAGTTCTTAGAGGATGGCGCTGAGGAAGCTGACGCTGACGCCGAGCCCGCAGAAGAATCTGCTGAATAGTGAACTACCCCTACCCTAACGGGATAGGGGAATTACGCCACTTTTATAAAAGCCTTCAATGCCGGACAATTTTCTATATATGATAGCTGGTCTGGGTAACCCCGGAGAACAATATGCCCGGACCCGGCACAACCTCGGCTTCATGGTTGTTGACGAACTTGCCCATCAATTTTCCTTTCAAGCCTTTAAATCAAAGAATAATGCCCTGTTTTCCAAAGGAAAAATAGTTGGAAAACAGGTTCTCCTTGTAAAGCCCCAGTCCTTTATGAACAGAAGCGGTATGCCTGTTCGGCAGACGGCCTCTTTTTTCAAAATTTCCCATTCCAATATTATCGTTGTTCATGATGACCTTGATCTGCCCTTTAACACACTGAAAATTTGTAAAAATCGTGGTCATGGCGGTCATAACGGCATCCGTTCCATCATAGATATTCTAAGTACAAAGGATTTCATAAGGGTGAGGGTAGGGGTGGGCCGGCCCAAAGGAGTCCAAAGGGATGTAACCTCCCATGTATTGGGTGGTTTTTCATCTGACGAAAGTGCGTCCCTGGAATCCATTATTGCAAAATCGGCAGATGCCTGTATTGCTGTTTTAAAATCCGGGTTACAGACAGCTATGAATATAACCAACGCTTAAAGAATCTTTCGGACTTGATTTCAATTTCGGCTATTTTTTTGTAGGGGCAGTCCACCGTGCTTGCCCTGAGAAGGCTGCCCTTACATGGGCCGCTATTTAAGTACCCCACTCCTTCATTACGGGATCATAAGCTATTAAGGCCATTTTGAGCACGCGGAAAAAATATCTTAATTTTTTTGATTGATAAAGATATGAGCCTGTGATATATTATCAGATGATGGCAACTTTGTTGTTCATAATAATAGCAATGTAGACTGGTGCTAAATAATAGGGGGTAAAGTCACAATGGCAGAAGTTCGTGAACCTGAAAAAAGAGAGTTTGCAAAGGGAGACCTAGCTGTATATCCTGCACACGGTGTAGGATGTATCGAAGCTATTGAGAGTAAAGAAATCAATGGTGAAAACATGAATTTTTACATGATGAAAATCATTGAAAATGGTATGGTCATCATGATCCCGACGGCCAATGTAGATTCCGTTGGTCTCAGAGAAGTTATTCCTGAAAATGAAATTCCCCGGGTTTACAAAGTCATGCAAGAGAAAAATGACACCGTGGACAACCAGACATGGAACAGGAGATACCGTGAATACATGGATAAAATCAAGACCGGTTCCATTTATGATGTTGCAGAAGTGTTCAGGGATCTATTTCAGTTAAAACTGGAAAAAGATCTTTCCTTTGGTGAAAGAAAACTTCTTGATACAGCACAGAGCCTTCTTGTTCAAGAGCTTTCAACGGCAAAGGATGTTGATGAAAAGGAGATGATGAGGGAGATCGAAAACCTTTTTGTTGATTGATATTCCATTGGCGTCAATTTCACACCCACAATTCATGAACCGGCAGCCGGCTTGAAACAAGTTACTGCCGGTTTTTTGTTGGCATTTTTTACAATTATGGCTTAACCTAATTAAAGAGATACCTCAAAACCCTCTTTCCGCTTACTTTTATAAGATATCGTAATTTAACACAAATTAAATACACCTTTTCCACTGATATTTTTTTGGTATCAATAAATTCAATATGTTATGAAAAAATAAGCGAATTAAGGGTCAAAACTCTCTCAAAGTTATATTATATGGCAATACTCTGTTTGATTTTGCTATTTTATCAAGTGGGTGAAGCCATAGTCTTTACGGATAAATATGGACCTTCAATTTAAAATTACTCCGTTAAAAATTTCTGATGCTCTGGCAGGGCAACGTCTTGACTGTGTAGTCGCAGAAGCTTATCCTCCCTGTTCCCGTTCTCTGGCAGTCAGCCTTATAAAATCAGGGGATATAAAGGTATCTGGCCAGATAAAAAAGCCTGGTTACAGGCTGAGGCAGGATGAGGTTGTGACAGGCTCGATTCCGATTAAAACTCAGCAGCTTCCCCTTGCTGAAAAGACCGAACTGGAAATACTCCATGAAGATTCATCCATAATTGTTATCAATAAACAACCCGGGATGGTTGTTCATCCAGCCCCAGGCCATGTTTCTGAAACCCTTGTCAATGCTCTTCTTGACCATTATCCGCCCATTGAAACGGTTGGAGATGAGCCCATGAGACCGGGTATAGTGCATCGTTTGGACATGGATACCAGCGGCATTATGGTTGTTGCAAAGAAACGCTCCTCATTTGAATTTCTGAAGCAGGAGTTTCAGCAAAGAAGAGTTAAGAAGTTTTATCTTGCAATTGTATCTGGAAACATGGAATCAGATTCAGGTCAAATACTGCTGCCCATCGGGCGCCATCCTGTGAAAAGAAAGATGATGTCCACGACCAGTCCTGCCGGCAGGCATGCGGAAACCCTGTGGTTTGTGAGAAAACGGTTTGAAGGGGGAGGGTGCCTTGTGGAAGTAGAGTTGAAAACCGGGCGTACCCATCAGATAAGGGTTCACTTTAAGGCCCAGGGATGCCCCTTGATTGGAGACAGGGTCTATGGCAGGAAACGCAAAAAAAATGCCGCTTATCCCGGGGCCTGGCTGGAAAAGAAAGTGAACAGGCAGATGCTCCATGCCTGGAAACTGGGGTTCAGGCATCCCTGGTCTGGAAAGGCTATGCTTTTTGAAGCTCCCATGGCCCAGGATATGAAAGATGTGCTTATAGATATTTGCTGAGGATTTGGGCATCCTTCATTTCCCGGTTTACACTTTATCTATGCACATCCTCTTGTTTCGGGATTATCATCCATAAAAGTGTAAACTACTTTTGAAGCAATATGAAGGATGCCAGGATTTGTTGTTTTTCTGAAATTTTAGAGGAAAATCAGTGTGTTCGTGTTTTTGGGGTTGGATATAATCTTGGCGGATTTTCTGAAAAATCCGCCAAGTATTTGTTTTGGTTATGCCGCCTTTTGAATCTGAATAGCACAGACCTTGAATTCAGGTATTTTGGCTATGGGATCCACCCTGGCGTTGGTCAGGCGGTTGGCCGCTGCCTTGGCAAAGTGGAAGGGAATAAATACGGTGCCCTCCACAGCCTTGGGGGAGACCATGAGTTTTGCCTTGATTTTTCCCCTCCTGGAAAATACGTTTACCATATCTCCGTTTTGAATGTTCTTTTTGGCTGCATCTTCTGCTGATATTTCCACAAAACATTCCGGTGAAAGGCTATTTAAACCATCAGACTTCATGGTCATGGTGCCGGTGTGATAGTGATAAAGCACCCGTCCCGTTGTCAGCATGAAAGGATATTCCGCATCGGGCAGCTCGGCCGGTGGCTGGTGATCGATGGCGTGGAACAGACCCTTGCCCCTGGTGAACTGTGCGGTATGAAGAATAGGTGTTCCCGGGTGGTCAACGGTAGGGCATGGCCAGTGAATGCCTTCGTGCTCGATCCTGTCCCAGGTTATGCCTGCATAGGATGGTGTAACCTTGCGTATCTCTTCAAATATTTCCTGGGCATTATCATATTTCATGGGATAGCCCATGCGGGTGGCGACTTCACATATTATTTTCCAGTCCTCCCTTGCAAACCCAGGTGCTTCAACAGCCTTTCTTACGCGTTGCACCCTTCTTTCCGTATTGGAAAATGTGCCGTCTTTTTCAGCAAAACAAAAGGCCGGCAGGACCACATCCGCGGTTTTTGCGGTTTCGGTCAGGAAAATGTCCTGGACTACCAGAAAATCGAGATTGCCAAAGGCCTTTTCAGCATGATTCAGATCTGGATCAGATACCATGGGGTTTTCACCAATGATGTACAATGCCTTTAGTTCACCAAGTTCCGCCTTATGAACCATATCCGTTACAGTCAGGCCCGGGGTTGAAGAAAGCCCGGTGATATCCCAGGCGTTTTCATATTTTTCCACGGCATTCTGGTCGTCAACCTTTTGATATGCTGTAAAAACATTGGGAAGGCCTCCCATATCACAGGCCCCCTGCACGTTGTTCTGGCCCCTCAGAGGGTTCACGCCTCCGCCCGGGATGCCCAGGTTTCCCGTAAGCATGGACAGGTTGGCCAGGGACTTTACATTGTCTGTTCCGCATGTGTGCTGGGTAATGCCCATGCAGTAAAGTATGGCAGCACTCCTTGCACGGGCAAAGGTTCGGGCTGTGGCAATGATGTCATCGGCTGGAACTCCCGTGATGTTTTCCACATATTCCGGGGTATATGAGGCTACCTTTTTCTTCAGTTCTTCAAAGCCTTCAGTTCTTTTTTCGACGAACTCTTTATCATGGAGGTTCTCATCGATGATTACATGCATAAGCCCGTTGATCCAGGCTATGTCCGTTCCCAAATTGGGTCTGATCCATTTGGAGGCATGTTCGGTAAGCTTGATTTTTCTGGGGTCAACAACGATGAGGGTTTTGCCTTTCAGGGCAGCTCTTTTTACAAAGGTTGAAAGAACCGGATGGTTTTCCGTGGTGTTGGATCCTTCCACAAGTATGACATCCGCGGTTTCTACATCGGCAATGGTGTTTGTCATTGCGCCGCTTCCAAATGCAGCAGCCAGACCGGCTACTGTTGAGGAATGTCACAGCCTCGCGCAGTGATCGATGTTGTTTGTTTTCAGCACCGCCCTTGCAAATTTCTGGGCAATGTAGTTCTCTTCGTTGGTTACCCTTGCCGATGTAAGTACACCAAGGCTGTCAGGGCCTGACGCGGCCTTGATTTCATTGAGCCTTGATGCAACAAGAGAGAGAGCCTCTGTCCATGATGTTTCTTCAAGCTTTCCGTTCTTTTTCACCATGGGGTGTGTAAGCCGTTCCGGGGATCCTACAAAATCATATCCAAATCTTCCCTTGACGCACAGGCTGCCATGGTTGGGGGCAACATCCCCCGCACTGTTTATTTCAACGATTTTATTGTCTTGTACCGTCAACTCCATCTGGCAGCCTACGCCGCAGAACGAACAGGTTGTACGGGTTTTGGTTTCCTTTGCAAATTTATTTCTTGGAGCGGCACCTTTTATCGTTAAGGCACCTACAGGACAGGCTTCAACGCATTCTCCGCAAAATACGCATTCAGAATCCTTTAAAGGTACATCTGTCCCTGCAATAATTTTAGTATCTGCACCTCTGTATCCAAACTCAATGGCATTGTTGACCTGGATTTCCCTGCAGGCCTGAACACATCTGCCGCATAGGATGCACCTTGAAAAATCCCGGAGGATGAAAGGGTTTGCCCGTTCAATGGGATATTTGCACTCCGTAATGGGCTGGGCCTTGGTGGTGACCTGATACCGGTAGGCCAGATCCTGAAGCCTGCAGTCTCCCCATACGGGACATAGATCATTGGTGTTGTCTTGTTTCAGGGTTTTTAGTTGAAAAGCTGTCCAGTCTTTTGCATCAAAGTCCCGGATGGCGCAGTTGTGATTTCCAGAAGAGAGCATAAGTTCAATTATGGTCTTTCTGGCTTTGATCACCTCCGGCGATTCAGTCCGGATGATCATGCCGGGGGATGCGGGGGTGGAGCATGAAGGCACCAGGTCTGACGAGCCTTTAACTTCAACCACACATATCCGGCAGGCACCCGTAGGTGTTGCTCCTTTCAGGTGGCACAGCGTGGGAATTAAGATGTTATTACGTTTCGCTACTTCCAGAATGGTTTCTCCCGGTTCAAATTTGCACCGGTTATCATTTATTTGAATGATATTTTCTTTGCCCATGGATGTATCCTCTCAATGGCGATGTGTTTACGTGCTCTTGCCTAATAATTAAAATTAAGTACAGTATAACATGATTAATGTCAATGTGTTCATCATCAAAATTTTATGATATCGTTGACTTTTTAATTATCAAGTGTATATAAGTTTCTATGATTTTTTTTAATTTGAATTTTAAAGGATATTGTGGGGGTTACCAATGTTTGAATCTGTTTTGTTGATGGGAGGACTCGGCCTTATCATAGGGGGCGCTCTGGCGCTTGCCTCAAAAGTTTTTTATGTTTATGTAGATCCAAAAGTCGCTGCCATAGATGATGTCCTTCCCGGGGCGAACTGCGGTGGATGCGGTTATCCTGGGTGCAGTTCCAATGCAGAAGCCATTGTCAAGGGATTGTCATCTCCTGACTCATGTGTTGCCGCAGGGGAGGATGTTGCAATAGCCATCGCAGCGATTATGGGGGTCAGCATCGGAGAAAAGGAGCCTGAAATAGCCATAGCAGGCTGTTATTATGGAACCAAAGATGCTGATGTCAAGTATCTTTATGACGGCATTGGCGACTGCAGGGCGGCAGCCCTGGTCTTTGGGGGCATGAAAGACTGTAATATCGGCTGCCTTGGCCTTGGAACCTGTGTTGCTGCCTGTCCCTTTGGAGCCCTTAAGATAGGTGAAAGCGGTCTGCCGGAAGTGGACGAGGAAAAATGTACGGCCTGCGGGACCTGCGAAAAGGTCTGCCCCAAGCATATTATTAAAGTTTCTTCTGTGACAAGGCGCATAATGAGGGAATACACCGAGGATCAGTGCGTGACACCATGCCAGAGGGCCTGTCCCACAGGCATTGATATAAGAGCCTATCTTGGAAAGATACAGAAAGGTGACAACACCGGTGCCGTACAGGTCATCAAGGAGCGCAATCCTTTTCCAACGGTTATCGGGCGTATCTGTCCTGCTCCCTGTGAATCTGAATGCCGCAGGCAGCTTGTGGATGAGTCTGTCGCCATTAATAACTTGAAACGCTTTGTATGCGATATTGAGATGGAAACTGGGGAGAGAACCCTGCCTTACAAGGCCCCGGCAACGGACCGCCGGGTTGCGGTAATCGGAGGAGGGGTGGAAGGCCTGTCCACGGCATTTTTTACCGCAAGGCTTGGTCACGCACCGACTATCTTTGAATCAACCTCTATTTTGGGAGGACTTCTACGCATCGCAATTGCCGATGAGAGACTGCCCCAGGATGTTCTGGACTGGGACATCGATGGTATCCTTGAGATGGGCGTCAAAGTAAAAACCGGGAAGAAGCTTGGACGGGATTTTACCATTGCCTCCCTTTTAAGCTCAGGCTATGAGGCTGTGTTCACATCCACCGGCGGGTGGGACAGCAGAATTTCCAGGGGAGAGATTTCAGAGGTGGCAAGTATATTCCCCGGAGCCTATCTCATGATCGATCTTTTGAGATCTGATGTTCAGCAAAAGAGGCGGATTCCCTGCGGAAAGAATGTTGTCATAGCAGGCGGAGGGGCAATTGTTCCAGATGCCGTGAAAATTTGTATGGAATATGGTGCGGATAAGGTCACGGTTATATCGAGGGATACTAAGGAAAACAGCTCCTGTGATGAGGAAACAATTAAAAAAATCAATCAAAATGGCGCAGACCTTATATACAGCAAGGGTATCACAAAAATATGCGGTGAGGATGAACAGCTTACACACATTGAATTGACTGATCTGGAAAATGGTGAAAAATCCTTGATGGATGTGGATACCCTTTTCCTTTCTGCCGGACGTTTTCCTGAGCTTGTCTTTATAAGAACAGGTTTGCCGGAAGAGGAGGAGGAAGCAGAAACCAAAACCCTTGAGACAGTTGAGGAACAGAATGATTCCCTTGAGGAAGTGAATGAATCCCTCCCGGTTCAGTGGGAAGGGGTTGAAATATATAAGCCCCCGGCAGACCGCAAAGAGCTTGGATTCCTCTCCTGTGAAGATGAACTAAGCGGTTACGGAGCCGCGGTTAAGGCCATCAACGGAGGCAGGAGGGCTGCTGCAACCATCCATCAGACCATGAACGGCGTCAGCATAACGGACTGGGCAAAACCCATTACTAAGCAGTCTGTTCTGCAGGGAGTTACCCATGTTGAAGGGGTTCAGATCATGCCCCGCACCATAATGCCGCTCAATGATCCGAAATCTGGAAAAACCGAACTTTACAAAGGTTATAGCCCTGATATGGCCTCGAATGAGGCAAATCGGTGTCTCCAATGCGGTCTTCTCTGTTATCAGCGGACAGAGGCTGAGGAGATTGAAAACAAGGAGCTGAGTGAGAAAGCGGAAGTATAGTCCTTGTATTTAAGTACCTAAGCAAAATTAATCCATAATATTTTTTTAAAACCCGCCGGTTTTTATTCAAAACCCGGCGGGTTTTTTTGTTGAAGCAAAATATTCTAGAGAAGTTTGGCTATTATCAAGCAATTCCAACGCTTCAGGATTATATCCTTGTGTCTCAAAAACAATATCATGTAATGTTTTTAACAACAAATTTATAACTCGTCAGTCATAAATTCTCTGAATGAGCACCATAAATGGTATTTTCAAAGAAGTTTAAAACACAATATATGGTAGCCGATGTTAGAACTTACGACTCTTGAGTTTATAACACTACCAAATCTTTTTCCCTTGAAGAGTCCTGTCCCTGATTAATAAGGATGAAATTCTCTAATTCGATAAGTGGGCTTATTAGTCTTTGGTTCGATTTCCATGAAATACTTATGATAATCGGTAACTTTAAAAAGACCCATAAACTGATTACAAAGAGGATAACCTGCGTTGATCCAGCCTAGTATTCCGTCCTTATACCACCATACATTGGTGTAGCCATATTGTATAAGCCTCTCCCCTACATAAGCCCCTCTTTTGTGTGTCCTGCACCACAAGACAATTTTAGCGTTTTTGTTTTTAATTTTTTTGGGAAAAGTGTACATATGACCAGCATGGATATGGTCCGTGCCTGGAATATGACCAGCATAAAATTCAGGGTGAGTCCGAAGATCAACCAAATAGGCATCTTCCTGTCCAGCCATGACCTTTTCGTGGAGTTCTTTGAATTGCTGAACATTTAGCTGACGCTCTACAGGAAAGGCTGTGGTCGCTTTTTCCCAGGCTTTTTTCTCATTTTCTTTAAGCATTGCTGAATCGTCATCAACCGTAGGGAGAACAGCGCCAGGATCGTTCACAACAGCGGAACGGTTACCCACAGCAAAACCGGCTGTAGCCAAAGTAAAAATCGTAATAAATACAAAAACAAATAATCTCTTCATACTTTTACCTCCTTTTTGAGTTTAAGATTTAAAACACTTACTATCTTTTAGATACAAAAAGAAAAATTCAACTGATTTTCAAAATATTTCAAAATTAATTTACACTTTTTTGAGGGCAGCCTCCAAGAATGGGGAGATTGTTTCAGAAAGTGTAAATTGGAAGAAATGAAGGATGCCAAAATTTTTTTATATATAGTATTCCAATTTAGATTTTTCCTGGAACATAATTTGCTCTGTGTCGAAAAAACAATATGTTTGGAGTCGTGTTTTGAGCATTTGTTGTTTTTTTAAAAAAACCAAAGTTGGATCAGTATATTATCAATCATAAGTTCTCTAATCAAGGGCTATATATTGTACTAAATTAAAATTTAATACAGCATATGCTGTTTCAAAAATGAAAAGTTATAACTTATAATCATTATCATAGAGTCATTCTAAAAATAAAGTCTAAAATTTTATTTTTAGATTTAACTGATCAGGCCAAACGAAAAAAGGCGGAAAAAGTTTGATTTAAACTTATTCCACCTTTTGTATGTTCATAATAAAATTTTTGTTTTTTTATAAGGATGGCGTAAAACCCCTCTCCCTTTAGGGTAGGGGATGTAAGCCATCGATTTTTTTTAACAAAAATTTTTTATGCTTACCCTGTAATTATTGATTATGCAAATGCTTTTTCAAGGTTGGGAACAACCTGTTTTTTACGGCTCATTACGCCGTCAAGCCATGCTTCTCCATTGGCAGGTGCAACACCAAAGGCCTTTTCAATGACTGAGTCGTCATCGGAAACGATGAGAACATTGGAACCCTCTTTTATGATGTCTGTCAGGAGGAGGAATATGCTGTGATGTCCACCTTCTTTTTTAAGAGCTGCAATATCTGCTGCAAGATCTGGTTTTACCTTGTCAAGGATTGCAAGATCAACTACTTCAAGCTGCCCGATACCTACCTTGTTTCCGCTCATGTCAAAGTCTTTGTAATCACGGAGAACAAGCTCCCTTGCAGGTGTGCCTTCAACGGCTGATTTTACCTTGAACATTTCCATTCCAAGGGCTTGAACATCATCAACACCGGCAATTTTAGCAAGGTCTTCACATGCTGCCTTGTCTTTATCCGTGCAGGTTGCTGATTTGAAGATAACGGTATCGCTGATGATGGCTGAAAGCATGAGGCCGGCCATATCCTTGGGGATATCGATGTTAAAGAAGTTGTACATGGATTTGATTACCGTGCAGGTGCAGCCTACGGGCCAGATCCAGCATTCCAGAGGCTGGGCTGTGGTTACATCACCTAATTTGTGATGATCAACGATGCCTAAGATGTTGGCTTCAGACAGGTCATCGGGGCTCTGGGCAAGGTCGGAGTGGTCTACAAGATAGACATCTTTTCCTGCATAGGAGGTCACAAGCTCCGGAGCAGCAACACCGAATTTTTCAAGGACAAATTTTGATTCAGGTGTCAGCTCTCCCTGCATGGCAGGAGCAATATCTTCACCCAGTTTTTTCTTAAGATCAGCTAATGCGATGGCGGCACAGACAGAATCTGTATCTGGATTTTTGTGACCAAATGTTAAAATTGACATAAGTCCTCCTAAGTTAAAAATGTATATTGTTTTTCATGAATTCGATGATTAATATACCGATTAATCATCTATATATATTGAGATAACCTCTCTTTTATTTTATATTCAGCTCTCTTATAATGACAAATGGACAGTTATACAAGAAAAAATTATTATTTTTAAAACTCGTTAGTTGTAATTTCTCATTTCCCATACGATATCGGTTGTCTTAAATTTTAATTTAATACTATTACTACTTTGTTAAATTATAATTTTGGGTCTGTTTTTGTAGGGGTAGCCCCTCTGTGGCACCCTGTCCACTGGGCAACCACAGGGGGTTGCCCTTAGATTATGCAAGAACATTTCTGAAGATAACAAAGTAGTACTGTGATATTAATTTATAGACCTTATGACTGAAGAGCTCAAAATAACAAGGCCATGTTAGAGTGCTTTAATTAAAGCGAGCATGTCCCTGACAGCCTGTTCCATTCCCGTCAAAGTGGCCCTGGCCACAATGCTGTGGCCGATGCTGAACTCATCAATTTCATTCAAGCCTTTAAATGTCTTGATGGTTTTATAGCAGAGGCCGTGTCCCGCATTTACCCCGAGTTTGAGTCTGCTTGCCATTTTAGCTGCATCCACGATACGGGAGAATTCTTTTTGCCTCTCAAGGTCTGTTACTGCGTCGCAAAAGGCACCGGTATGTATTTCAATCATGTCAGCATCAATTTTATGGGCTGTTTTAATCTGATCCAGATCAGGGTCAATGAATATGCTGACTGTGATGCCCGCATTTTGAATAATGCCTGTTGCTTCCTTGATGGTGTTTTGATGTGTTATGACATCAAGACCGCCTTCTGTGGTCAACTCTTCTCTTTTTTCAGGAACAAGGGTTATTGAATCGGGCTTTACATCAAGGGCTATGCCCAGCATTTCCTTTGTGGAAGCCATTTCAAGGATCAGTCTTGTCTTTACAACCTGTCTCAGGATTCTGACATCTCTTTCGTTTATATGGCGTCTGTCTTCCCTCAGATGAACAACTATGCCGTCGGCTCCTGCGGTTTCTGCCGCAATTGCGGCTGCAACAGGATCCGGGTAGTTTATTTTTCTTGCCTCTCTTAATGTAGCAATGTGATCTACGTTTACAGCTAATTGGGCCATGATGCCTCCTGCTTAAAATATATCAAGTTTTTTGTCTGGTTCAATCAATCTGATCAGTTCAAGGCTTTTTCTTTCCATTTTATCAGCCCCTTCTTCTCCGGTTTCATGGTCATAGCCGATCAGGTGTAGAATCCCGTGAATAAGCAACTGGGACATCCTTTCATCCACGGTAATTCCTGCTTCTTTTGCTTCTTCTGCCGCTTTTTCAGCTGATATGGCAATATCCCCAAGAAGGGATGAAGATATGGATGTGAATTCACCCTCCTGCATGGGAAATGCCAGAACATTGGTGGGTTGATCCAGGCCCCTGTATTTTTGATTCAGCTCTTTGATCTCCCTGTTTCCTGTAATCAGCACAGATAGTTCATGATGGCTATATCCCAAGGCGTTTAAGATTTGCCGGATTTTTCGATTTATCCGATCCTTTGACATCTTTATTGATTTTGGTTGAATCTGGATTAGGATTGTCATTTTTCCCGTTTTTTTCTTTTTTGATTTCCTGGGGTTTTTCAGTGTATTCTATGCGGTGGTGGTAAAGGCCGGTGAGTATCTTGTTAAAGCTCTTGGCAATCTGGTGGAGGTCTTTAAGGGTCAGCTCGCATTCTTCAAGCTGCCCATCTGCAAATATGGCATTGATAAGTTCCTGAACTCTTCCCTGGATTCTGGCACTGGTGGGAGTCTCAAGGGTTCTCAGGGCCGCTTCCACCACATCGGCAAGCATTACAATTCCTGCTTCCCTGGTCTGGGGCTTGGGGCCTGGATATCTGAAGTCACTTTTTTTGACACAGTCTTCCCCATGGATTTTAACGCTTTTATTGTAAAAATAGCGGATAAGGCTTGTGCCGTGGTGCTGCCTGATTGTATCTATGATTTCTGTGCCAAGTTTATGCTCTTTTGCAAACTGGACACCTTTTTTAATGTGCTGGATTAGAATCAGAGCGGACATGGATGGAGAGAGTTTATCGTGCCTGTTTTTTCCGTCGGTCTGGTTTTCTATGAAGTATAGAGGTTTGTCCAGTTTGCCTATGTCGTGGTAAAAAGCACATACCTTTGTCTTTAAAATGCTGGCCTGGATGGCGGATGCTGCTGCTTCGGCAAGGCTTGCCACAATTACGCTGTGGTTGTAGGTGCCGGGTGCTTCTATCATCAGTCTTCGCATAATGGGTTGATCCAGGTTGGAAAGTTCCAGCAGCTTGATTTCCGTGGTATAGGAGAAAAGCATTTCAACTACAGGGGTCAGCCCTGCCGTGATGATTCCTGCAGTGAAGCCTCCAAGCAGGGCAAGAATAGAGTCTTTTATAAAAATGGACAGCTCCGGCTGGGATGAGTATATGTTGAGAGCCATGGCAATAAGAGCGTTAAAAAATGCTAATTTAATGCCCGCGCTGATGAAAACTTTTCTTTCACAGCAGTCTTTCATCCAGAATGCGCCGGTGATACTGCTTAGGAAAAAGAAAATAAACACTTCAATCTGGCTGGAGAAAATAATGGAGGCAAGCAAAGAAAGCAAAAGGCCGAAATAAAGGGCCGCATCAAATCCAAGAAACAAACATACCGTCATTGCACCGGCTGATAGGGGAAGCGCCATGAAAATAGAGGAGGAAGCTATGTCCACAGGCAGATTCATGTTTACAGTGCCTGCAATGGGAGCTGAGAAAAAGGCCATTAAGAGAAAAATAGCCAGCATCATTGCCAGGAAGATCATGTTTTTATTATGGTATTTTTGAAGATTATGATGGGGTTTAAGGCAGATGAAGTACAATGCACAAAGGGTGCAAAGGACAATAATGCCGGCCCCGGTGCGTTCCATGAAAATATTTTTTTTCTCAAGCTGTTTTTGCAGGCTTTTGAGTTTAACCATCTTTACCTCATCTACCCGCTCTCCTTCCCTGAGAATCATCTCTCCTACTTTTATCTTGTAAAGGACTGGTTTGACCTGGGATTCAGCAGCCTTTATCAGTTTTTCTGTTTCGTTCCTGTTCATGGTGATGTTGGGGCGGAGCAGGCGCTGGCATAAATCGACAATAAGGTTGCTCAGGTTGTAGTTCACGCCCCTTAGCAGGGGATCCCCCACAATGCGTACCATTGTTTTGGACTGATCAGGGCCGTAATAAACCTTGAGGTTTTCTACAATCCGTTCATTGGATGAACCTATGGTGCGGAGCCTAATTCCTTTTCCCTCTTCTTTCAGCAGAATTTCCTTGTTGGCCACGACTCCATTCTGAAGAATTTCTTCTATTATTTTTTTGATGGTTTCAGTGATTTTTAAGGAAAATTCATGTTTGAATAGAACGGTAAAAGCATCTTTATCTATGGATATTCCAAGGGTATCTTCAAAGTCTTTTTGTGTATTCATGACCGAGGCAATGGATGGCTCTGTCTTGTTATCTTCTGCTGTAAAATACTGTCTTGGAATGTTGAATGCCTTATCAATACGTTCGCATATGACCTGAAAAAGAGCAGGATCATAATCATAAACGATCAGCGTTGAGTCCCTTGTCTTTTGCCTGTTTTTTTCCGTTGCCTCCATATCTTCTATGAAAAAGTCCCTGGGGGCCTTTATGTCTCTTTCTGCTATGTCTCCTTTTGCATAATTATAACTGGTGGCTCCATCATCGGGATAGATAACTATGGTTATCCCCAGTGTGAGAAAGATCAGGAGTACCCATAATACAGCCGGATTTGTCCCGATAAAATCTTTTAATCCTTTGAATTTATTTTCTATTTTTATTTTTGTCATGTTTTTCGTAGGCATCTATGATTCCGGCCACCAACTGGTGTCTTACAACATCTTCCCTTGTAAAAAAGATAAATTTTAATCCCTTGATGTTCTGGAGGATTTTTTTTGCTTCCACAAGGCCGGAACGTTTGCCCTGGGGCAGATCAGTCTGGGTAATATCGCCTGTAATGAGGGCTCTGGAGCTGTAGCCTATTCTGGTCAAAAACATTTTCATCTGTTCCGATGTCGTGTTTTGAGCCTCATCAAGGATGATAAAGGCATTGTTAAGTGTTCTACCCCGCATGAATGCAAGGGGCGCAATTTCAATGGTTCCCTGGTCAATGAGTTCCCTGGCACGGGTGAAGGTGAGCATATCATACAGGGCATCATACAGAGGTCTTAAGTATGGGTTGATTTTTTCCGCCAGATCTCCCGGCAGAAACCCCAGGGCTTCCCCTGCTTCCACAGCAGGTCTTGTCAGTATTATGCGGCTTACTTCCCCCTTGGTGAGGGCAGACACTGCCATGGCCATTGCCAGGTAGGTTTTTCCCGTGCCTGCCGGGCCTATGGCAAAGACGATATCGTGGTTGCGGGCTGCAATAACATATTTTTTCTGGTTGGGATTTCTGGGGGTGATGTTTTTTTTCTTTGCCGTAGTAAAAACATTGTAGAGAAATACATCCCGCAAACTTATGGATTCATCTGAGTTAATGGCCTTTGCCGCGGAATCTATATCTGCCGGATGAATGGCGACGCCTTCTTGCAGAAGCCCGTAAAGTTGATTTATCAGATTTTCCGCGAGGGTCTGTTTTGTTTCGTTGCCGTTTATGACAAGCCTGTTTCCCCTGGCATCTATTTTAGCCCCTGTGGCTTCCGCTATTCTTGCAAGGTTATAATTGTGCTGGCCGAAAAGTTCACGGGCAAGTTCTATATTATTAAATTCAATCTGTTTCATGTGGTATAGATTGCACTCAATTCCTCAAAAGGTCAATAAAAAATCTTGACTGAAAAGCTCTTCACCTGATAATTAGTTCCCAAAAGTACAGGCAAAATTTTCTTTTAAAGCTCATTAGTTCATTTTACCGGCTGATTTTTTTCTATTCTATGGCAAAAGAACTGCAAATTAAAGAGGAATAGTTGAAGAAATGAATGCTTTTGATATCGTGATCATTGTTATCATCTCTTTTTGTCTTATACGGGGTTTTTTTCGTGGATTTATCCGTGAATTTTCATCCATAGTAGGGGTTATTGCCGGTTTTTATGGAGCTTATACCTATTATCCTATTGTTGTAATTTTTTTTGAAAAATGGATAAACTGGGGCATGTACGGAAATATTATTTCTTTTTTTCTTCTTTTCTGTCTTATTTTTTCTCTGATATCCCTTGTGGCTTCATTGATTCGATATTTTTTAAATATTGTTTTTTTAGGCTGGGTTGACAGGGCCTTCGGAATCGGTTTTGGCGCAGTCAAGGGGTTTCTCATTGCATCTGTTCTTTTTATAAGCCTGACAACGTTTTTACCGCCAGGCACCGGCTTTATTACCGAATCCCGACTCTGTCCATATCTGGTGGATTTTTCCCAGATCGTATCCATGTTTGTGTCAAAGGATATGAGAGATGATTTGCAGCATAAAATTCAGGGAATCAGAGAGATTTGGAAACAACAAAAACCAGTATTGATGAATCAAAAAAAGGTATAGATCCAATAAAAAATAATATGGATATAAAAAGTTCAGATGCCGCCCGGGCATTAGTACATTCAAAAGCTTTACCAGACTCACAATTAGATCCCCTGATTGATATTGTAAGAACACTAAGGGGTGAAAACGGCTGTCCCTGGGACAGAAAACAGACCCCGGAAACCATGTGGAAATGCCTTGCCGAAGAGGTGTATGAATTGCTCGGTGCCATAGAATCGGGGGATTCAGGCGATATCTGTGATGAAATGGGGGATGTCCTTTTCCAGTTTGTTTTCATTGCAGAACTCTACAGAGAAAAAAAGGCATTTGATCTTTCAAAAATAGTGGAAAGAAGCGCCGCTAAAATGATCGGGAGGCATCCCCATGTTTATGGTGAAAAAAAATTGAAAGACGAGCAGGAACTTTTCAGCCTGTGGGAGAGCATAAAGAAACAGGAAAAAAAAGAGGCTGGAAGGAAAAAAGAGAAATCTGTTCTTGATACGGTTCCATCGGGCATGCCGGCGCTTTTGAGATCCTATAAGATATCCGAGCGGGCCGTAAGGGCAGGTTTTGACTGGCAGAACTTGGAAGAGGTGATGAACAAGGCTGAAGAGGAATGGGCGGAGTTCAGACAGGCCGTTAAAGGCGGGGACATGGATGAAATCGCCGTCGAGTTTGGAGATATTTTGTTTACTCTGGCAAATGTTGCGCGCTTTGTAAGGATTCATCCGGAGACGGCCCTTGCCAGATCAACAGACAAGTTTGAAAAAAGGTATAGATACATGGAAGGTGAATTGGCTGAAAGGGGGTTTGACCTCAGTGATGTTCCCAGGCAGGAACTTGAAACATTATGGGACAAGGCAAAAGAAAAATTATGATTGTAATTGTAGATTATGGAGCAGGAAATCTGACAAGCGTGGCAAGGGCACTGTCTTTTATAGGTTATGAATCTCTTATTACCGACAGGCCGGAAGACATTGAAAGAGGAGAGAGAGTTGTTTTCCCTGGGGTAGGTGCGGCAGGGTCTGCCATGGAGGTTATGCAAAAAAAGGGTATTGACAGGGCACTTAGAAAAACCTTTGATCTTGGTACCCCCATGCTTGGGATTTGCGTGGGCTGCCAGATTATTATGGACAAAAGCCAGGAGAATGATGCTCGGTGCCTTGGCCTTATTCCTGGTGAGGCCAAGTGTTTTCCAGAGGGAATGTCAGGACATGACGGCCTGCCACTGAAGGTTCCCCATATGGGCTGGAACGGTCTTGAGGCAGTTAAGTCCCATCCCCTTTTGGAGGGAATCTGCAGGGAAGATGAATTTTATTTTGTACACAGCTATTTTCCCCTTCCCCAGGATGAAAATGATGTTTTCGGGAAAACAAACTATGGTATTGAGTTTGCCTCTGCCGTGGGCAGAAATAACCTGTTTGCCACCCAGTTTCACCTTGAGAAGAGCGGCAAGCCTGGACTGTTAATTTTAAAAAATTTTTGTGGGTGGAAACCATGCTGAGTAAACGAATAATTCCCTGCTTAGATGTCCGGGAAGGCAGAACAACCAAAGGCATTAAATTTAAGAACAATGTCGAAATCGGTGATCCTGTGTCCATGGCAAGCTTTTATTATGAAGCCGGAGCAGATGAGCTGGTGTTTTATGATATTACCGCATCCCATGAAAAAAGAAATATAATGATTGATGTGGTCAGGCGGGTTGCAGAGACGATATTTATCCCCTTTTCCGTGGGGGGCGGAATCAGAACCCTGGAAGACATGAGGGCGGTGCTCCTTGCCGGGGCTGAAAAGGTCAGCGTTAATTCCGCTGCCGTAAAAAATCCAGAAATCATATCCCAGGGGGCAAGGGCCTTTGGCAGCCAATGTGTGGTGCTCGGCATGGATGTTAAACATGTGGGGGAGAAACCAGGTATCCCCTCGGGCTATGAAATGGTTATAAACGGAGGCAGGACATTTATGGGCATTGATGCCCTGGAGTGGGCAAAAAACGCCCAGGATCTGGGAGCCGGGGAAATATGCTTAAACTCCATTGATGCCGACGGTACAAAAAACGGTTATGAGATGAATCTGACAAGGCTTATTTCCGAAAACGTAAGTATTCCCGTTATTGCCTCGGGAGGAGCTGGAACACCCCGGCACATGGCAGATGTGTTGACAGGGGGAAAGGCTGATGCAGCTCTGATCGCATCCATGGTTCATTACGGCACCTACACCATCAAAGAAATCAAGTCCTACCTTGACTCATGCGGGATCAAGGTTAGAAAAATTATGGAGTAGCTTTACAGATAGTCCCCGCGCTGGAATTTTATATACTCTGCATTAGCGGTTATTGCAGAGTGCCTGGCAATATCAATCAGTGAACTATCTGTGCTGCCCTTGGCTGCATATTCTGATTCTTGAAGAAGTTCTTCAGCATCTGATTTTATTTCATCAAGCAGCGGTTCTATTTCTTTAAGGCTTACCTCTTCGTTGCCTATATTGGAGGCATACTTGCTCAATTTTTCAATCAGTTCATATGTTTTTATCTGGATAGTATCTGATGATTCCCCAGGAATAATATTTTGAACAGAAGATATTTCTGAAAGTTCACCTGTGGATGATGCCCCATGGGTTTCATCGGGAGCTACTCCCTGATCAACTGTTTTGTCAGTTACAGCCTTATCAAGGGCATGCTTGAAAATATCAGCATCCGCGCTCTTTTGTATTTTTTGATTTTGATTGAAATCCACAGGATAAGTATGGACTGGATTGATCATGGCAGCCTCCTTAAAGAGCGTATCTTAAAAAAACGTCTTGCACATTGTGAATAATATTGAAATATGTTTACTGTTTTTAGACTGTGCAATGATTATGCAAGAGGTATAAGCAAGAAAGATACCGTGTTCTATAGACAGTGTTTTTAATCTAATTTTTAATAAGGGTGGAAAATTCTGCATCCTGTATGGATAAAATTACCTATGAGGTTATATTTAAGACAGTTCTCACCATTTTTTCAGCAAGCTTTTCCGGATCAACCGTGTACATTCCCTGCTCAACCATTGATTGAAGTTCTGAAACCTCTTTAGTCCTTTGTTTTGGTGGAGTGTCAATGTTTTCAGATATCTTTTGCATGTCTTTTGTGAGTCTCGATAAAGTCACACTATCTTTTACCGCCTGTTTTTCAGGGACTTGGAGTGATTCCTTTGCCTGCCTGTCCTGCTTTATATCCGTATTTTTTCCATAGGTCTTTTGAATAAATTGGCGGTTAATGTTAATAGGTGTATTTGAGATATTCATTTTGAACCTCTCTATTATTGTATCATATTGCTGTCTGCTGCCTGCCTTGCCAGTTGGGTCATGCGATTGATGACAAAATTTGAGTCTTCCACAGATAGTGTCTGGATATTTTTTTCATTGTTTTCATCAATGGAGGTAAAAGAGAAGGTGTCTCCTTGTTTCTTCTTGAAGTCAATTTTTTTACCCATCTCTTTTTCAATCTGCTCTGTGATGCCTTGTTCTACTTCTGCTTTAGGGCCCGTAGTGGTTATTTTTTCGACTATACCTGCAGCAACCTTTTCCACAATTGCCGCACGTTTGCCTTCTGCAGAAATTTTTACATTGTCAGCCGTATTAGCAGGGTTTGCAGCACTCTTATTTCTGGCAAGCATTCTGCCCTGGCTTAGCTGCTTGCTGTAAACTTTGAGCACGTTTTGTATTTGGTATGATGGAATTTGCATGGCTATTCTCCTTGTCCCTTAAACCCCATTATCGGCAATCAAGAATAAAAACTGAAATTTTTTTTAAAAAACAGGCAGCCTTTTCATGGAGAGGTTAATCGTCAAAATCTCCTTCTTCTCTTTTATCCGAGACAATGAGTTTCCCCTTTCTTATGATTTCTTCCTCTGTCCATTCTTCAGTGTTTTCAATTTTTTTCGCATTTGGTCCAGGATCATATGAACCGGTGGCGATAATATCTTCCAGGGCAATGGAAGCGGTCTCTTCTGCATTAAAGACATTGACAAGGATGTTATATATAAAATCTTCTACATCCTTTGCCATTCTCTCCCGTATGGCTTTTGGCTGGGCAAGCAGGATATTTTCAAAGGGAAGGTTGAGTTTTTTGAAATTTCCTCCTTTAAGGCCATGTTTTTCAGCATAGGCCAGCATGGCATCCCAGCTTTCGGCAGTTACTCCCCTGTCTCCATGTTTGATGAAATTCCCGTTTTTATCCAATATGGCATTGCCGTAATCATTTACTTCAACACCCCAGGATATCATTTGAAGAGCTGTGGCAACATTGGCTTTGGTTGTCCTGGTCTGGGAGGCAATGGCTTTGAGCCTGTCTGAGCTGTTGCCGGAAGTGCCGTGCTGGGCTCCTGACACATTGTATGGCAGGAGTGCATCGTGAATTTGTGATGTTAATTCAACATCAATACCGGTTCCGCTCTCTTCTATGCCGTGGGTGGTTCCATTATTAAGGGCGATCCAGTTGGGATATATTCCATGGGCATTGAGTCCCTGAATCAGGAAAAGCGCTTCTTCCGGGGTTGATAGGCCTGATTTCCCTTTTATTTCACCAACTTCTGTTTCAAGACCCGCCCACTTGGGAACCAGGGGGTTAAGCTCAAGATTGGCAAGGAGATTTTGAGCATCGGGCATATGGGATGCATCAATGGCAATGGATGTTATACCGGCATCGAAAATACTCGGAATTTCAATCTTTGCCGGTGCAATATCCGCCTCTTTTTTTATACCGAAATGATCTGCATGAATTGCAACAGGGACGGTTATGCCAAGCTGATTGCAGAGTGCATCAACCTGGCTTGCCATGTTCCAGTAGTTTACCGCACAGTAGGCAGATGTTCCACCTTCGGAACGGGCTATCTCAATTATAATTGCAGCATCTGCCTTTTGGGCCGCCATCAATGCGCCTCTTAATACAAAATTATTCCTGCCGTTGGCGGCGATGGTCATGGCACGGCCCTTTTTTTTCAAGGCCCTGTCAATGTATTTTCCGCTGACGATCAAGGCCTTTGAATGGGGAAATAATGTCTTGATGTTGGGTGGCCTTCCTGCTTCAAGGGCTTTTTCAAATTGGGGTGCATTATTTTTTAAAATGTTCATGAAAACCTCCTTTAACCCTGTCTTATATTGTTAAGGCATAGTTATTAAAATCAAATGAAGAGCATAGGGCTGTCAAGTCAAACGGCCATGGCGTTATTTTAAAAAAAAATTTTGTCATGTATTTTTAAAAAAATCAAGCTATCACTTATAAAAAAAATGGGCATCTTGAATATCTCCTAAAAAGTAGCTTGCACTTTTCCGGATAAAATTACCGAAAAAAAGGCTGTTGATATGGAAAGTGTAAACCGGCAAATGAAGGATGTCAAAAAATGAGTTATTTCTTTGTAAATGAATTAACACTCATTTTTTGAGCAGCCGGGATATGCTTTTTATGATGACAGCTAATAAAAAATATTATTTTTATAAAGATAGGAAAATATAAAGAAAAATTGATTATAAAATTATTATAAAAAAATATTTATGAGCTTGACAGATGAAAAAAAAATTTGATAGTGTGTGAATATATATTCATTTTGATAGGTCTTTGTCATTGATAGTTCAAATAAGGCGGTTTGCATTTGTTAAAAGAAAAGAACGAAAAATACTATTCTATCCTTGACGGTGCCGGAGCTGTTTTTTCAAGGCTGGGTTTTTATAAATCCACAATTTCCCAGATTGCTGCTGAAGCAGGTGTGGCAGATGGTACCATCTATCTTTATTTTAAAAACAAGGATGATATTTTGTATCAGTTCATACGTTTCAAGACAGGAATTGTTTTTGAAAAGATGAGAAGGGCTGTGAATGAAGGAGATGGTGCCGAGGCAAAGCTTAGAAATTTGATAAGATGCCATTTGCGGGAATTTGAAAATGACATAAATATGGCCGTTATCTTTCAGACCGAGGTAAGGTATATTCGTACTATTCAATCTGAGATGAAGGATATTTCCAAGATATATCTGGATTTTCTGACGGAAATCCTGGAGCTTGGGCAGATGGAGGGGTGCATGCGCCAGGATCTCTTTATCGGGCTTGTTAAACGCTTTGTTCTTGGAGCCGTAGAGGGTGTTATAAATACCTGGGTTGCTGCTGATTGCAAGTATAATCTTGAATCCATGGCAGATCCCCTAATGGAGCTTTATCTCAACGGTATCAGAAAGAGATAAGATAAATATCCATGCAGCACATAAATGACATATATAAGCTAAATACCCTTTTTACTTGACCTTTTTCACTTTGTTTATTAAAGAATTGAAGCAAGATTCATTAGAGGCATATAGGAACAATGTGTCATATTAATTTTTTTATTATGGAGTAAAAACATGTCACCTTTAATCGGACCAGCAAGTTTTAAAATTTTTGGTTTTTTTCCTGCCGCCATATTTTCTTTACTGATCCCTTTGGCAGGCATCGGCTTTTTTGCCTACATCATGGCCAGACGACTGGCTCCTCTGGTGCGTGCCGCACCGGATGATCGTTTTAATAATATACCCAAGCGGCTTAAAAACCTGTTTTTCCTATGGCTCGGGCAGTACAGGCAGCCTCGATACAGAACAGCCGGCATTGTTCACATTGTTATTTTTGCCGGTTTTCTTGTGCTTTCCATTCGATCAACTTCCCTTGTGCTCATTGGACTGTCCGATGGATTTGTTCTGCCTGGTTTTGATGGGTGGCTTGGCAGTGTTTATAATTTTTTCAAAGATTACGCGGCAACAGGCGTCCTGATAGCCTGCGTCATTGCCGGGGTCCGGCGTGGAATTATCAAGCCCGCAAGATATGCTGTACCGGAAAAATATGGAAAAGATCATACGGCAGAGGCTATTTTCGTGTTGTGCCTTATCTCAACCCTCATGATTTCCGAAAGTCTTTTCGAGGCTACGGAGCTTGCCGCTGAGATGAATCATACAGGCCATGTTCAGTTTCTGGCTCCCCTGTCCCTGGTATGGATATTCCGGGGTATGGTATCGGGGCTCTCCCATGGGACACTCCAGACTCTTCATATCGTCATGTATTACATCCATGATCTTACCTTTTTCTTTTTTCTTTGCTTTCTGCCCATGGGAAAACATTTTCATGTTATCACCTCTTTATTTAACGTCTTTTTCATGCGGGTGAAAAAGGGAAATATCAAGCCTGTTAAATATGGAGTTACAGCAGAAGAACTGGATGATCTTGAGTCTTTCGGCGTCAAAAAACTGGAAGATTTCACATGGAAGCACATGCTGGACTTTTATTCGTGCGCCGATTGCGGCAGATGCTCGGATCAGTGTCCCGCGAATGCTGCCGGCCGTCCCCTGTCCCCAAGGTTTATCAGCATAAAGGCAAGGGATCTGATTTTCAAGAATTATCCATTATCCGGTGAGATATACAAAAGCAAGATGCTGGTGGAGGATATTTATACCGAGGACGAGATATGGTCGTGTACCACCTGCGGTGCCTGTGAGGAAGAGTGTCCCCTGGGAATAGAATACATAGATAAGATTGTGGATTTAAGAAGGGGAATGGTTGATGAGGGAATGGTGCCCCAATCCCTGCAAAAGCCCCTCAAAGCCCTGGAAAAACGGGGAAATCCCTATGGTACAATGGAGAAGAAAAGGGCGGATTGGGCAACTGAAAAAGAATTTGCCGAGGAGTGCAGCGTTAAGGTGCTGGAAAAGGGAGCCACCGCAGATACCCTCTTCTTTGTGGACAGTATAACCTCCTTTGATGATAACATCAAAACCATTGCCCAGAAAACATCCAAGATTTTAACCCGTGCCGGTGTTGATTTCGGGATTCTCGGCAAGGCTGAAAAAGACAGCGGCAACGAGGTTATTCGATTTGGAGAAGAAATGCTGTTCCAGGATCTTAAGGAGCAGAACACTGAAGCTATAATGGATTCCGGCGTAAAAAATATAGTCACTGCGGATCCCCATGCCTATAATGCTTTAAAAAATGATTATAAAGATTTGCCGCCGGTGAAACATATCAGCCAGCTTATAACCGAAAAGATCAAATCCGGAGCCATCTCGTTAAAGCCTGTTCAGGAGCCGGAAAATGTTTATGTGTATCACGATCCCTGCTATCTGGGACGTCACAACGGTGTTTATGAAGATCCCAGGGAGGCCATGGATGCCATTGAGGGCCTTAACCGGGTGGAGCTTGAAAAAAGCAGGGACCGCTCCTTTTGCTGCGGCGGCGGTGGTCTCATGCTTTTTTATGAACCTGAAGAAGAGACAAGAATGGGTGTTTTGCGGGTAAATATGGCGGCTGAAGCAGGCGCAACTGTTATAATCACTGCTTGCCCCTTTTGTCTTGTCAATATTCAAGATGCCATAAAGGTTGCTGGAAAAGAGGGTCAAATCATTGCAATGGATTTTACGGAGCTGATTGAGCAGCATCTTGTATAATACGGGGATGGTTTTAACACCGGTCATTGCAGGGAGGACCCCCGCTGCGGGTTCCCTTTATTGGTCAACCACGGTGGGTTGTCCCTACAAATAATGGCCAGAATTGAAATCAAGCCCTATAATACTTTATATTAGAAGGTATCTATCTTATTAAATTTTGGAGGTAATAATGGAAATTTTGGTATGTGTCAAGCGGGTTCCGGATACTGCTGAGAATGAGTTTGAACTCAACAGCGCCGGTAATGATCTTGATCGGGATGATCTCGTTTATTCCGTTAATGAATGGGATAACTATGCTGTTGAAGAGGCCATTCAGATTGTTGATAATGTAGGTGGAAGCGTCACCGTAGTCACCGTTGGCGATGACGAGTCTGAAGAGGTTCTGAGGCGTGAGATGGCCATGGGCGCAGACAATGGTGTGCTGCTCAGTGATGAGGCCTTTGAAGGCTCAGACGGCAAGGGGATTGCGACCATTCTCAAGGCCGAGGTTGAAAAGGGCAGTTATGATCTGATCCTGACCGGTGCCCAGGCTGACGAGGGTGCTGCCCAGATAGGCGGGATGCTGGCAGCCATGCTGGATGTTCCCTTTGCATCCCTTGTAAATAAAATTGAGGTTGGTGGAGATTCAGTCATCAAGGTAGGACGTGAGATCGAAGGCGGAAATCAGGAGATGAACGAGATTGAGCTTCCCTGCGTGCTTTCCATTCAGACCGGTATCAATGAACCCCGTTATGTGGGAATCCGGGGCATCAGAAAGGTTGCCAAAGTAGAGATCCCCTTAAAAAACGCTGCTGATCTTGGCATTGATACTGCCGCGGTCGGTGAAGCCGGGGCAAAGGTGAAACGCGTGGATTATTTTGTACCTGATCTTGGAGAAGGGGCAGAAATGCTTGAAGGCTCAACAGAAGAGATCATCGCTCAACTGATCGAAAGAATTAAAAGCAAAGGAGGGTTGGCATAATGACTCAGATTTTTGCATACATACCACACTGCGCCGGGGTCTATGAAGACATTGCAATGGAGTTTCCCCAGGCTGCAAAGAAAATTGATGAAGGCGCATCCCTGACCGCCGTTGTAACAGGTTCCGGCGCTGACCTTGATAAGGTAGCCGATTCATTGACAGGCCTTTATTCTGAAGTTATCAAGATTGACAATGAGGCCCTTGCATATCCCAACTCGGAAGTAATAAGAAAGGCATTGTGCAATGTTTTAGATCCCCAGGCCATCATTTTGCTTCCCCACAATACCCTGGGAATGGATCTTGCCCCCGGTTTATCCATTAAAATGGATTCTGCCTATGCTGCAGATGCCGTTGATTTTGAGGGTATTGAGGGATCAAGTCTCAAAATCGTCCGCCAGGAACTTGGCGGGGCTGTGAGCACCCATGTCACCTGCGACATCTCAGGCGGTGCCGTGATTACCGTTCGTGCCGGTTCCTTTGCACCTGTTGAAGCCTCCCAGGGCGGAAGCGTAGTGGATAAATCCGGAGAGGCCGGAGACCTTAGTTCCAAACGCCGTTTTCTGGAAATTGTAGAGGCAGAGGTCGGTGATGTTGACATCACAAAATCAGATGTGCTTGTCTCTGTCGGACGCGGCATTGAGGAGGAGGAGAACATCGAGATAGCCCAGGAACTGGCCGAGGCCATGGGTGCGGTTGTTTCCTGTTCAAGACCCATAGTGGATGCCAAATGGCTTGAAAAATCCCGCCAGGTGGGAACTTCCGGCCTGACCGTCAAGCCCAAGGTTTACATGGCAATGGGAATCAGCGGTTCCTTTCAGCACATGGGCGGCGTCAAGGGAAATCCCTATATAGTTGCCGTGAACAAGAATGCCAAGGCTCCCATATTCCAGGTAGCAGATGTGGGGATTGTAGCCGACATTCTGGAGTTCATGCCTGAGTTGACCGATGCCATAAAGGGCTGATTCCAATACTATTGTGTTAAATTATAATTTTTGGACTGTTTTTGTATAGGGGCAGCCCCCTGTGGCTGCCCTGTTCATTTTAAAGGTTCTTAATAAAATCATGCTGGTCTTGGAACATCAGGAATAGCATAAAATCTGGCTGTCCTGCCCATTTTCAAGACTCTTAATAAAACCTTTGTTTTTCGCTGTAGATACACCCGCAATACTGCTGTCTGTACATGTTTAATTGCTTTGATGCCTGGATTCCCTCTTTCCAGCCTTCCCTGAAATCCCTGTAAAGGAATTTTACGCCCTGTTTTTTTCCTATGGCCTCGCCGGTGGTTCTTATAAGCTCATGGTTCTGAAATTTGCTGTAAAGAAGGGTTGATGTAAATGCGTCGAATTTTCCTTTTTTTGCTATTTTAGCAGCAGAAGACAGCCTGTCATGATAACAGAATATACACCTGTCCTTTTCCCGGAAAACAACCGACTGCAGAAATCTTTCCAGTTCATAGGTCTTCTGATATATGACCCTGATACCAATGCTGTCGCAGTATTCTTTCAGGGTATTTTCCCGTTTTAAGCACTCGGTATAGGGATGGATATTATGACGGTAGAAAAAGCCCATCACTTCGATGTTTTCATGTAGGAGAGTTTTCAGCGGATATATTGTACAGGGGGCACAGCACATGTGCATAAGAACTTTCAAAGCCTGCTTCCGAATATGGCGGTTCCAATCCTGACGAGGGTTGAGCCCTCTTCAATGGCGACCTTGAAATCACCGCTCATGCCCATGGATAGATGTTCCATGGAGATTCCTTTAATATGCAGAGCATTGATTTTTGTTTTTATGTCATGGAGGGCCTTAAAAAATGGTCTTGCCCTTTTAGGGTCATCAAAAAAGGGAGGCATACCCATCAGTCCCTTTAATGAGACATTCTTCAGCTCTGCTATTTCATGTGCCAGCTTAACAGCATCATCTGCACCGGCTCCTGACTTGGCTGTTTCCTGGCTTATATTGATCTGCATGAGTATGGATTGGATTTTCCCGATTTTTTCTGCCTGCCGGTTGATCTCCTTTGCCAGTTTCAGCTTGTCCACCGTATGAATCAGATCAAAATACCGGACTGCGAATTTTGCCTTGTTGGATTGAAGATGACCTATAAAATGCCATGACTGGTCTTTTCTGGCGATCTGTTCGATTTTCTCCACAGCTTCCTGAATATAATTTTCCCCCAGGATTTCAATACCGGCATCAATGGCTTCAAGTATTGATTCAACTGGTTTTTTCTTGCTTACAGCCACCAGCTTTATGTCTGTTGGATTTCTTCCACAGTCTTTGGCAGCTTGATAAATTTCCCTTTTTACTGCAGCAAGCCTGTCTTTTATGGCATGGGGCTGTATTTTTGGGTTCTCCATTTTTTTTCCCCTTAAATAATTTCAATCACATTTTCTTTTATAAGTATCTCTATGACTTCACATACCGGAAGACCTACCACATTTGTATAGGATCCCTGGATGCTTTTAACAAGAAATGTGCCCAAACCCTGAATGGCATAGGCCCCGGCCTTGTCAAAGGGCTCATCCGTGCTGACATACCATTCAATTTCAGGATTGGAAAGCTCTTTAAACGTAACATTGGTTTTAACAGTAAATGAAATATTTTTCCCGGCATTCTTGCAGCAGATGGTTACACCGGTAAAAACACAGTGTTCTCTGTTGCTGAGCTTTCCAAGCATCTGCCTTGCCTGGTATCTGTTTTCCGGTTTCTCAAGAATCTGATCGTCAACGACAACAATAGTGTCTGCCCCGATGATCCAGGCAGATGTATCGCAGGCTGCAATAGCTTCAGCCTTTTCCCTGGAAAGTCTTTTTACGTATGCCTCTGGTGACTCCGATGATCTTATTTCTTCCTCAACATCGGCAGGTTTTACTGTGAAAATGATGCCTGCCTGTTCCAGCAGATACTTTCGTCTCGGTGACTGGGAGGCTAATATAATTTGTTGTTTATTTGAGTGTCTCATGGCTTTTCTTTTACCAGAACCTGATTAATGTGGCAATATAGTGTTTTTATATTTTGCGTTTTATGGGCAGCGTTTAAAAAACATTGCTTTATTGCCTAAAGACTTCTTGCATTTTTTTAATGAATTGTTTATATACAAAAAAAGTTTCATGCCTGGGTGGCGGAACTGGTAGACGCAAGGGACTTAAAATCCCTCGGTGCTGAGCACTGTACGAGTTCAATTCTCGTCCCAGGTACCATTAAGATACCGGAATTATTATAAATTCCGGTTTTTTTATGCCCGCAAATGTTGCCCAAGCCAGTATACAATAAATTGTGTTTCGAGCTCGTTAAAAAACCACAATATATTGTGCTTTTTTTGATACTTTGGAACGGTGCGAGCCCAGTACCCACGTATTAAACACACCAGAATATGATAAATGCGCCGGCAATGTAGGAAAAGGCTTCAATATATGCGGCACCGGTCTTAGGCCCGCGCTCTTCAATTGACTTATCCGGCCTGAGACCGATGATTTCATCTGAGAGTTTTACGCCCGGCAGAAGCAGCCAGTCGGTCAGGAAACGGATAAACGGAAGGGCAACGAGTCCTGCAAGTGCGTAGAGAACAAAGTTTGAAATATTTTGCTGCCAGGATATAAAGTCTCCCTCGGCAGCAAGCCCGACAATTATTCCCATGGAAATAAGGGCGCCGCTAAAGGCAATTCCGGCAGCCACGTTGTCTTTTTCTATTTCTTCATGGATGTTGAATGAGGTGATTGAGTTATAAACAAGGCTGGCGGCAATTAAAAGTATCTGCCTCATCAGATAGAAGGCCAGGGCAGTCCATATACTGCCTCCTTCGCCGGATACTGACCCTTAAATGACAAAACCAGAGGCAATGGATGTGCCGAAAACAACGGCACCGGTGCCCTGGTTTCTGTCCCTTATCAGCTCATCTTTAACCTTGAAGCTGTAAAGTATCACCTTATCACATATAAATGAGGAGATATTTAACAAAATGATGCTTAAAAAGCCATAAATAAAAAGATTTTGTATATCAATTATAAGCCCTGATGAGGGGCCCACCATGCAGCCACCCAGGCAGATTGTAAGTCCTGCATAGTATCCGGTTACCGCGAGAGTGCATTATGTACCTGTCCCCCATTTTTCCTGTCCCCCATTTTTTTTCTGTCTTTCCTATTTTTTTCTATTTGCTTCTGTCAAAAGATTTTACCTGCATCCACCGATTCTCTACCTCATTGAGCATCTCTCTCAACATCTCGATGGGCCGACCATTCAATTCCTCTTTCAATGGAGCAGATTCGCCCAAAATCTCATGAAAAAGCCGAATTTTTCCTATTAACTCACCTTTTTCCAAACCAATAGATTCTCCTTCTTCTCTTCCTTCTTCTCTTCCTTCCATACGAAGTTTTTCAGCCAAGGTCATGATCAGTCCTCCTTCTTTCTCCGACAATGCCTTCTCCACAATATCCTTGATCTCTTCCGGCCGGACATCATCGATGGTGTTAAAAAGATACTTGAATACCGCCACCAGGCTCCCCATACCCGTCTCCGTATCCATAACATCACGAAGCAGTGACAAGATACCCGGCAGTTTCGCCATGATATCCGGGTCCCTAATATGCTTAAACAACAACTGAACCACCCGCAGCATAACCCGACCCTTGATCTCCTCGTCGGATAAATGGGTCAAATCATGGAGCATGAATGAGAAATCCGGTATGTAGGCGGAAAAAATATCCACCGGGCCGGTGAGCAGTGAAGAAAGGCTCAGGCGATCATTCGGCCAGGGGCCCGATCCATGATAGACCAAAATGGGAAGAACAATGGGAAGCCGGGGGGTACGATGCCGTCTTTTTCCTAATGTTGCGTCTCCGTCACCTTCGTCCTGCTTCAGATAAAGCCGCCAGATCTTGATAATATACTCCAGCAACTGCAGATGAAGATAGGGGTCGTCATAGCTTTTGTGCTCGAACATAATATAGATGTAACCGGGATGGCCCGCCAGATCGACCTGGTACAGCATGTCGGAAAAGTAGTCTTCCAGCTCTTTTTCAATAAATGAGTCTTTGCAGATCTCAAGGCTTGGAAGATCGATCACCTGGAGAAGGGCGGGCGGTAGACAGGTTTCCAGAAAGCTCGAGGCATTCTCCCGACGGCTGAATGTTTCACGAAACAGATTGTCGTGGGGTGTCTTCATCTTTGCTTTAATTCCATTTTTTCAATTTCCATCGAATATTCAAATTTTAAATTGATTATGTACCTGTCCCCCATTTTTTTTCTGTCTTTCCTATTTTTTTCTATTTGCTTCTGTCAAAAGATTTTACCTGCATCCACCGATTCTCTACCTCATTGAGCATCTCTCTCAACATCTCGATGGGCCGACCATTCAATTTCTCTTTCGATGGAGCAGATTCGCCCAAAATCTCATGAAAAAGCCGAATTTTTCCTATTAACTCACCTTTTTCCAAACCAATAGATTCACCTTCTTCTCTCCCTTCTTCTCTTCCTTCTACTCTTCCTTCTTCTCTTCCTTCCATACGAAGTTTTTCAGCCAAGGTCATGATCAGTCCTCCTTCTTTCTCCGACAATGCCTTCTCCACAATATCCTTGATCTCTTCCGGCCGGACATCATCGATGGTGTTAAAAAGATACTTGAATACCGCCACCAGGCTCCCCATACCCGTCTCCGTCTCCATAACATCACGAAGCAGTGACAAGATACCCGGCAGTTTCGCCATGATATCCGGGTCCCTAATATGCTTAAACAACAACTGAACCACCCGCAGCATAACCCGACCCTTGATCTCCTCGTCGGATAAATGGGTCAAATCATGGAGCATGAATGAGAAATCCGGTATGTAGGCGGAAAAAATATCCACCGGGCCGGTGAGCAGTGAAGAAAGGCTCAGGCGATCATTCGGCCAGGGGCCCGATCCATGATAGACCAAAATGGGAAGAACAATGGGAAGCCGGGGGGTACGATGCCGTCTTTTTCCTAATGTTGCGTCTCCGTCACCTTCGTCCTGCTTCAGATAAAGCCGCCAGATCTTGATAATATACTCCAGCAACTGCAGATGAAGATAGGGGTCGTCATAGCTTTTGTGCTCGAACATAATATAGATGTAACCGGGATGGCCCGCCAGATCGACCTGGTACAGCATGTCGGAAAAGTAGTCTTCCAGCTCTTTTTCAATAAATGAGTCTTTGCAGATCTCAAGGCTTGGAAGATCGATCACCTGGAGAAGGGCGGGCGGTAGACAGGTTTCCAGAAAGCTCGAGGCATTCTCCCGACGGCTGAATGTTTCACGAAACAGATTGTCGTGGGGTGTCTTCATCTTCGCTTTAATTTCATTATTTCAATTTTCATCGAATATTCAAATTTTTAAATTGTAGTATTCCAATTTAGATTTTTCCTGGAACATAATTTGCTTTGTGTCGAAAAAACAATATGTTTGGAGTCATATTTTGAGCATTTGTTGTTTTTTTAGAAAAACGAAAATTGGATCAGTATGATTATAACCATCAATGCGAAAAATGACAATCACAAAAAAAATGAAAAGGGAACGGCACATACATTATGTATTATGTACCTGTCCCCCATTCCCCTTAAAGGCATACAGCTATCCTAAAAAATGGCGTAGTGCCCACAAAATTAGGGGAATTTAGGGGGTTCCAGTGAAAGCTTTCACTCTCTTTGGTATTGGTATCTTTAATTTTTTCAGTATATTGCGTTGTTTTTGAGTTGGTTCGGTGTACTGTGGTCTATGTCCATCTTTATGTGAAAATTTTCCCAAATGGAGTCGTTCCAGCTCGGTTCGAACTGTTGGGCAGGTTGGGAACGGGGATTTAATTCCGCAACCCGGACCAGTAGAAGAGCAAGCCAGCACAGCATGACGTGGGATCGGATGCGTTCAGATTTGGTGTGGTACACTGGTCTGAGGGACAGGGTGGATTTCAGGGTACGGGTAAGGCCCGCTCGACTTCAATGAGCTGCTTGTACCCCAAAGCGATGTCTTCTGCAGACAGACTGGTGTCACTGGTACTTGGCAGGTATTTACCATCCAGTTTTTCTGCCCGCTTGACCTTGGCCTTATCCACCTTCAGCTTACCTGACTTAAGCTCTTTGAGATATCTGCCCATGGATCTGTGGGACAGGAGCGCATATTTGGTTTTGAGGTGTGTTTTGCCACAGGGGGTGGTGAAGTCTCTATCCTTCAGGGCTTCGGATAGACACTTGCCAATGCCGATACGCTCCCAAAAGCCCTTAAGCAGCAAGGCACCGCCGGCCGCTTTGCTGGAGATAAATTTCAGGCCTGTGCCCTGGGCTTTCAGTTCATGGGCATCTTCAGGGCTGATGAACCGACTGAGGCTGCCTATAAGACGCTTGAAAGCCGCCACGTCCAACTGATCCCGCCGCCCGAAGGAGTAGATCACCTCGGCTCGGGTATAGCCCTTTTCAGGGTGCCGGGTATTGTGGGTTAACTGGATATACTTAACCACAGACCCGTCTTTGTTCTTTCGTTTTATTCTATGCACATACATGCCCATGTAAAAAGCATTTATTATCAAATATATCAAGTGAAAAATTTAAACTCGTGTGCCCACTAATTTTGGGAACCAAAACCACATTTTTGCTGAATTTATTGGATATTTTAACAAAAATCTGGCAAAATGAACCTACAACTGTCGAACACAGGTTAATCATGTGAGCCCAGTGCCCTTCTCTTGGAATGGGCCGAGTTTCCCGGTTTTAATTATCATTTGACGAGGATCTGACAATCATATATACTACTAAATATAATAGATATTTCTTGCAAGGTGTGAAAAATGAAAGAAACTCTTTCCAAAGATGAAATAATTGATCTAATTCGGACCGAAAAGCAATTTCTCAAAGAAAATTTCGGGGTTATTAGCATAGGTCTATTTGGTTCATATGCGAAGAATCAGCAGACAACAGATAGTGACATAGATCTTCTTGTAGAATTTTCCGAGCCCCGCTTCGACTGGATTGCAAACCTTTATGAGCATTTGGAAAACAAGTTCAATAAAAAAATTGAGATTGTTCGAAGACGCCATTTGCTGAAAAGCCGTTTTGCTAATCGTGTTGAACAGGAAATCATTTATGCCCGATGAAATTACATTAGAGAATCTTCATTTAATGCTGGAATCTCTTGAGTTGGTCAATACTCGTTTCTCAAAAATCAATCATCCAGACGATTTTGTTTCAAATGACAACGGTGTTCTCATTCTTGATGGTATAGCAATGAGATTACAGGTTGTTGGGGAGCTGTTGAAAAAAATTGATAAGAAAGACAAATCCCTGTTGCAGGCTCACCCTGAAATTAACTGGCGGAATATTATGCGGCTAAGAGATATTGTGTCTCATCATTATGAAAAGGTCGATCATGAAATTATTTTTGATATCTGCAAGAATCATCTTCCTGAGCTGCAACGTACCATTCAGAAAATGATGGAGTGATTTATGTCAAGAAATTCAATGGCAATTCGTCTTTGTCAAATGAACCGAAACATATAACATGGGCAGAGCCGTCTGAAGAGGACAAATTTCTCCGTCTGCCTCAAGGTCGTAAACGCCTGACGGATACTGTCAAGATGATTTATTCCTTTTTTTTGACAATTCACTGTTATTATTAGGTTTGAGTATATCATTTTGAATTCAAACTAACAATATTTCTATTTAATATCAGCTTGTTAGGCGAATTATTTCCTTAAGTTAATGACATTGGCTTGTGATCTCATAAATATAGAAAATATTACTCCCCGATTATCTTGACCAGAACACGTTTTTTGCGTCTACCATCAAACTCGCCATAAAAGATTTGTTCCCATGTGCCAAAATCAAGTTTGCCTTTAGTTATTGCAACGACACTTTCTCTACCCATAATTTGCCTTTTCATGTGAGCATCTGCATTGTCCTCACCTACATTATGTTTATATCCTGAAACAGGCTCATGAGGTGCCAATTTCTCAAGCCAGATATCATAATCATGGTGTAAACCGGCTTCATCATCATTGATAAAAACAGAAGCTGTGATGTGCATGGCGTTAATAAGCACCAAACCTTCGATAATAGCGCTTTCATCCACACATTGTTGAATCTCAGGTGTGATATTGATAAAAGCCCTTCTTGTGGGAATTTCAAACCATAGTTCTTTTCTAAATGATTTCATAAATTAAATCTCCAAACTCATTTGTTGACAATTCATACTTAATTAAAGTAAATACACCAGATCAACACATATATTCAACAAGTTAATCAAAATCTAATCATTTTATCCGGATTCCATAATAATATCGACCCAGGTAAGGCGAGCTGTGCTAAGGTTAACTGTTTTTTTGGGTAGAGGGGTAATACATTGAAATGAAATACATGCGGGTAGATGATCTTAAAAAGATACATAACCGGAATATAGACGTCTCTAGTTATGTTGTTGATGACGAGCACATATTAATCACAGGTGAGTTCAAAGAACGGAACTTGATAACGGTTTATAAAAAATCCGGAAAAGTACGAGAACCGAGTATTTTTCATCACATGCAAATTCAGATGCTCGTTAAAACCTCTGAAATAAAAATTGTAGATCTACATGTAAATATGCTAGCTGCTCCTCATGATGATCTTTGCAGAGAGATGGAAACCAGTCTTGATGAAATAAAGGGACTTGTAATTGCTTCGGGTTTTACATCCAAAATCAAAAAGATAGCTGGTGGTGTGAAAGGGTGTGTTCACCTGACTACACTACTCTTATCTATGGCTCCAGCAGCACTTCAAGGCTACTGGACATTCAAAGACCGTAATAAACAGAGGGTTGATGACTCTACGAAAATCAACCAGTATTTGATTGATACCTGTCGGGTGTGGAGAAAAAATGGTCCATTGGTTAAAGAACTGAAAAAAGACTGAATTTAAACAGCAGAGCTAAACCCTTTAAGATAAAATTTCTATGACCTACAATTTTGATCCTGATAAATGGTACGATGATGAATTATACCGTATCCAGTTAGAACTCAAAAAGGGTCTCATTACACAGGAAAAATACGATCAGACTTGTGAGATTCTTTATAAAAGATACGAAGAGATGTGGGAACGGTTGGATGGATCTTACCAAGTTAACCCTGGCAGATGAAAACTAAACAGGATGGAGATTCCTTATGAAAAACCCATTCGGACCAGAATATGCGTCCATGGAAGATGATAATTTTATTCCCAAATACAAGGCTGCCTGTTTTTGCGGAGCCGTTAGATACGAGGTAAGTGCTGATCCTGTAGATGCAAAAATTTGTCATTGCATGGTTTGCCAGAGATTGCATGGTGCTCCTATGCAGTGGGCTGCCATATTTCACAAACGTCATGTGAGACTTACCACAGGGTTGGATCACCTGGTTTTCTATAATAACGAACAAGACAAACCAGAACGTATTTTGCCCTGCAAAGTCAGATGTGGCCGGTGTGGTACTCCAATTGCCGATGAAGGGCGTAGGATGTGGCTTGCCTTCCCTTCTTTGTTTGACTTCGGGCAGCAAGGCAAAGTGCCGGATTCATTTAAATCAACCTGCCATCTTTTCTATGGTACAAGAGTTGTCGAACCTATGGATGATCTGCCCAAATGGTCTGGACACAAAAACCATTCCTCTTTGTTGTAGAAGATGGATGTTTGGTATCGGCAATAAAATTGGAGCCGATTGTTTCCATTCTAATCTCGTTTATACCGCCCTACCAGCCAGTTCATCCCGATCAGTTGGGGTTCGATTTTCGCCAGAAAGTCCCATAAGTTCAAGCCTTGTTCCAGGTCAACCGCTTCTTTTAATGCCAGCACCCAGAAATAATAGCAATGAAAGCCATGTCCGTTGGGAGGCATGGGGCCTTTATATCCAGCTTCACCGAAATTGTTCTTACGATGGTAAACTGTGTGGTACCTTCTTCCAAACTGGTGACATCACCCGGAATATTATACAAAACCCAGTGAACAAATCCATAGGTTCCATTTGGAGTTACCAGTGGTGCATCTGGATCATGGCAGATAATGGCAAATGAGAATGTTTAAATCCACGATATATTTTTTGTTCGTGCTAAATTTCATATCTATCATCAAGAAACTATAAACACAACATATGATGATAGATGTAAAAACTTACGACTCTTGAGTGTTTAATAGTCAAATACCAATAACAAGTTGAAGCTGATAGCAATATAATCTATAGTGCCTTTTGATTTTACATAAAATTGTAGATCCATAGATCGATTGAGTATTCTTACGGAGAGATGAATGGGTAAAGCCCTTGCAGCCATCGAAGATGCCAATCCAGATACCCTACAAGATGTTTTAAAGAGTATCAACTTTAACCGAAAAGTCGGTCAGCGCAACCTTGATGACAGTACACTGGTTGAGTTTATCCAGTATTTCGATGAAATTCCGCTCAGCAATGATGATTTCGAGCTTCCTGATTTGTTAGGGGCTGCCTAGGAATACCTCATTAAATTTTTTGCAGATTCAGCAGGTAAAAAGGGGGGAGAGTTCTATACGCCATCTGAAGTGGTCCGTATGATGGTGCAGGTGCTCGAACCACAGGAAAGTATGAGTGTTTATGATCCCTGTGCCGGCTCTGGTGGTATGTTGATCCAATCCAAACAGTATGTTCAGGAGATCGGCGGTGATCCACGTAACCTTTTTCTGGCAGGTCAGGAAAGTAACGGCGGCGCCTGGTCTATCTGTAAGATGAATATATTGCTGCATGGTATTCTCAGCTCGGACATCAGGCAGGGGTATACAATAAAAGAGCCTCAACATTTGGAACAGAATGGTGAGATCCGGCGTTTTGAAAGGGTGATAGCCAATCCTCCCTTTTCTCAAAATTACTCCAAAAAGGACATGAAGTTCCCTGAGCGTTTCCATACGTTCATGCCGGAGTCCGGTAAAAAAGCGGATCTGATGTTTGTTAACATGGCAGCCCCCATAAAGAGTTATGGAAAGCTGGCCGTTGTGATGCCCCATGGGGTCTTGTTTAGAGGCGGTGAAGAAAAATCCTGCCGTGCCAGATTTATTAATAATGGTATCTTGAAGGGCTTTGGAAATGAAATATTACTTTATGCAGGGCTCAATTCAAGCCTCTAATTCTCGCATGTAGGAATGGTCACCTGGATGTTGTTCGCCTTCTCATCAAAGCAGGTGCAGATGTCGGAATCGAAAGTATGGCTTCATGGGCTGCGTTACACGCTGCATGTGCTGGAGGCCATACTATAGTTCTGGTCACATTACTTGATATTTGTGACATTTTCATGTAGCATAATCGCATTAGAAGTTTATCCAAGAAAAGGAATGTGGCCAATGGAAGTCACTTATTCCGAAAGAAAAAATACAATTTATTAAAACCCTATACGCTCATCTATCAGCGAGAACAAAATAATTGGATGTAAATCATGAAAAAATCAATTGGAGCAAAAACAATCCTATATCCCACGCCTGTTCTTATAGTGGGAACCTATGACAAAGACGGTAAACCAAATGGCATGACGGCTGCTTGGGGTGGAATCTGCTGTTCCAGTCCACCATGTGTTACGGTTTCTTTAAGAAAAGCAACTTACAGTTATAACAGCATCCTTGAATGTAAAGCCTATACCCTGAGTATTCCATCTGAGAAGCATGTGGCGGAATCAGACTATTTTGGAATAGCTTCAGGAAAAAATGAAGACAAATTCAAAGCGACAGGACTTACACCCGTTAAAAGTGAACTGGTAAATGCACCTTACGTTCAAGAATTCCCTTTAGTTCTGGAATGCAAGCTACTGCATACCTTTGAAATAGGCCTGCATACTCAATTTGTCGGTGAAATCCTTGATGTGAAAGCAGATGAAACCGTATTGTCCGATGACGGTGTGCCGGACATTAAGAAAGTAAACCCCATTTTATACGCAACTGCGGAGCAAGAATACTTCGGGGTCGGTAATAAAATCGGTGCTGCCTTCTCCATTGGTAAGAGTATCAAATAAATGCTCAAAAACTCATTTCAACACATACCTGGTATCGGTACGACCACGGAAAGACAGATATGGGATTCCGGCTTACTTGGATGGGAACATCTGGCACCTGACAACTCATTTAATATCTCACCCAAACGTTTTGAAAATATAAAAGCCTTCACTGGAGAATCCTTTGAACACCTTCACAACAACAATCCCAACTACTTTGCCAGTCTTTTACCTCCAAGGGAACACTGGCGGTTTTTCCCAGAGTTCCGAGATTCCACAGCATACATTGATATAGAGACAACAGGCATTCGGCTCTTCGGATTTGAGATTACCACCATAGCACTCTACGATGGAAAAACTATCAAATACTACATACAGGGGCAAAACCTTGAAGAGTTCATAGAGGACATCCAAAATTACAATGTCATCGTGACCTATAATGGGAAATCCTTTGATGTACCGTTTATTGAAGGCCAGTTCGGAATCACAATGAACCATGCCCACATAGACTTGAGATACGTTTTGAAAAGCTTGGGTTATTCAGGTGGGTTGAAACTCTGTGAAAAAGCACTGGGTCTTGATCGTGGGAATCTTGATGGAGTTGATGGCTACTTTGCTGTTCTCTTGTGGCTTGATTACCAGCAAAATAACAATGAAAAAGCTTTGGAGACCCTGCTGGCATACAATATTGAAGATGTGGTCAATCTGGAGACGCTGATGGTGATGGCATATAATCTGAAGATCAAGAATACGCCGTTTCATGAAAGCAATGAAATATTTTTGCCTGATATCCCGGAAATACCTTTTCAAGCAGATCTGGCAACCATAGATAAGATTAAACGTGAAATGTTCCGTTCATCTGAATCCGACAATTATTGATCATCATGGCAGAATTTACAAAGAATAGACCCTTGATTGGTGTTGGAGTCATTGTCAAAAAGGATGGCAAGGAGCTCCTTGGTAAACGCAAAAACGCACATGGTGATGGTACGTGGGCATTGCCTGGTGGTCATTTGGAATTCAACGAGACTATCGAAGCCTGTGCAGAGAGAGAAGTTTTTGAGGAAACAGGGCTTTATATCAAGAATGTCTGTTATGGTGCTTATACCAACGACATTTTTACCCATGAACAAAAGCATTATGTAACACTTTTCGTTACGGCAGAGTTCAGTCATGGCAAACTTGAATTGAAAGAGCCTCATAAATGTGAACAGTGGGATTGGTTCTCTTGGGATGATCTCCCAAAACCAAAATTTTTGCCTTTAGAAAATCTCTTAAAGCAAGGATTCGAGGTGTTAATTTTATAGCAAACGTGGGAGTGGGATTAAAATCATGAGAGTACTGTTTTGGTATTGTAAAAAGTTTGCCTGGAAACCGACTATAAAAACGCTGGAGGATTATCCCAATGCGGATGAAGATGAAAAGCAAGATGTGGTTGTCGCCTTCATCCACGTGGAACCAAAAGATACTCAAGACGGTTCGGGTGCCGAGACCAAACTTGTAAAAAATGCTAAATGGCTGGCTCGGAAATGGGCTGTGAAAACAATCCTTCTTCATTCGTTTACCCATTTAGCTGAAAAAAAGGCAGAACCCGATGATGCCAAGGGAGTGCTTGACCGTGTACAGGATAGACTTGAGAAGGCAGGGTACGAAGCATCACAGACTGCATACGGTTATTTTAATGACTTGTCAATTGAAGCCAAGGGGCATCCGCTTGCCCGGATATTTAAAGAGTTTTGAATGGTAATAAAGCTGATCTATTGAAGTTCAGGAAATTTCTACTATTATCGATATTTGATTTCAATCTATTAGTGCTATTTGGCACAATTTTTCAGGTCGAAGAAAAATGGCAAAATCAAAGAAAAAACATCCAAAGAATAAACGTAAGAATAGATTGGGTGAGCAATTCGGTCGAATTTATTCTATTTTGCAAGTAAGGGCAAATGCTGATGATAGTGAACTCAGAGTTTGCAGTGATTTGTTGGATAAATACTATAACTTTCTCAGTGCAGAACTTGAATTGCCTTGTATGTTAACAGGTATGGGAGATATGGGATGTTTTGCATGGGAAGAACGATATGTCTTTGGTTTTGGAGATCCAAGCAAACACGAGAGGTTAAAGAGAAAGTATCCTTCTTACACAGATCAGTACGAATTGCTTGAACTATGTGAAGATTATGACCCAGAGTTTGGTTTGTATGTTTCTGTAAAACGAATTTTAGAAGGCTATAAGAAATCAATCTTACCTTTCTTAAATCCAAAAGAGTTGTTTATTCTGCCCTTGAATGACTTGAAAGCCGTCGATGAAAAGAGCAAAAACTATCAACTGCTTGATGATTATTCCGTGTGGTTTGATAATCATAGATATTAAATTGTGCGTATTCAAACACGTTCAAATCAACAGCCATATCACCGACAGTTTCTTTCTCCAAAATATATCGGTGCTACCCGATAAACACCATGGCCGAAATCGACGTTCGGTGGTTAATGGAGATGAACTACACACGCTCATATTCCAGAACTTATCACCATGCTCACAGATGAGGAACTCTGGTATGCAGAATCAACCAGCAATGAGGTGTGGGCTCCGATTCATGCATGGCGAGTTCTTGGTCAATTACAAGCTGTTGAATCCGTTTAACTTCTTGACAAAATTAAGAATATTATCTAAAATTCGGCATTCTTCATTTGATGCTTTATACTTTTCATATCAACGTCCTTGTTTTTTAGGGATTTCATTCCAAAAAATGCAAACTATTTTTGAGGTGATATGAAATAGGTCTAAAAATCAGTTGATTATAATTAAAGGTTGTAATGGATAAATTTGAAATACAGGGGGGTATACCTCTTAAGGGAACGGTTCTGATAAGTGGAGCAAAAAATGCGGCATTGCCGCTTTTGGCATCCTCCATTCTTGTAGATGGAGATATGGAATATAGGAATATCCCAGATCTCATGGATATCAAAAGCATTAAAATGCTTCTGGAAGATATCGGGGCCCTGACTGAAACCGATGGAAATACTGTAAGAATAAATGCCTCCGGGATTAATAAAATTGAGGCGGAATATGATCTTGTCAGAAAAATGAGGGCATCTATTCTGGTATTAGGGCCCCTTGTGGCAAAATTCGGCCATGCCAGGGTCTCTCTTCCCGGAGGGTGTGCCATTGGTGCGAGACCTGTTGATATGCATCTTAGGGGGCTTGAATTGCTGGGCGCTGAAATTTCCATTGATCATGGATATATCGAGGCAAAAGCGGGCCGTTTGAAGGGCAATGAAATATATTTTGATATTCCCACCGTCACAGGTACGGAAAACCTCATGATGGCGGCAGTGCTTGCCGATGGAGAAACCATTCTTAGAAATTCGGCCAGGGAGCCTGAAATAACAGCCCTTGCAGATGCGTTGAACGCCATGGGAGCCAAAGTTTGCGGTGCAGGTACTGCGGTTATTCGTATCAAGGGTGTTTCCTCCCTCAGGCCTGCCGTCATTAACGTGATTCCCGACAGAATTGAGGCAGGGACATTCATGGTGGCAGCGGCCGCCACAAGGGGAGATGTTTTTATCAAGGGTTGTGAGCCAGAGCACATGGGCGGAATCATCAATAAGCTGAGGCAGACCGGGGCTTATCTTGACATAAATCATGATGGAATCCGTGTCAGGGGTGGGGAGATTATAAAAAATGCAGATATAAAAACTCTTCCCTATCCTGGTTTTCCAACGGATATGCAGGCTCAGTTCATGGTATTGATGACCATTGCACAGGGAAACAGCGTTATTCATGAAACCATCTTTGAGAACCGGTTTGTCCATGTCAATGAACTCCAGCGCATGGGAGCTGATATTTCCATTTCAGGAGGTAATTATGCAATGGTTAGGGGGGTTAAGTCCCTTTCCGGGGCCCAGGTTATGGCATCGGATCTAAGGGCAAGTGCCTCCCTTGTAATATCCGGTCTTGTAGCCGATGGTATCACGACCGTTAACCGTGTGTACCACATAGACCGCGGATATGAGTGCATTGAGAAAAAATTTTCAAACCTTGGAGCAGTTATTCGCCGTTTTCGATAAAATAAATGGCGATAAATGCTACAATTGAAGAATGAAAGCCTTTTAAAAAAGCCGTTATAAAGGCTTTCAGATGAAAAACCATGGGCATCCTTCATTTTCCGGTTTATACTTTATGAATCAATCTTCCTATTTTTCCGGACCCGTTTCAAAAAAAGTGTAAACTACTTTTGAGGTATTTTGAAAGATGCCAAATCATGTGATCAAGAGACTTATAGATAATTCCCCGCCACTTATAATTTTTTTTCCAGTGATTTGTTTCGGTATAATAGCCGGTAACCTGTTGCCATTTATCCAGCCTTGTATATTGTGGGCCTTGTTCTTAATTGTATTTTCGGCTTTTTGTTTTGTTAAAATATGGATGGATACACCTTGTAAATGCAATGTCTATGGCCTGTCCCCATTAAATAAAATATATCTAATTTTTTATAACAAATATGGCGGTTTACCGGCACAATCGAACAATGAAAGCCTTTTAAAAACAAGCCTTTATGGAGATTTTCATATAAACACCCGTGATGGCACAGTCATCACAGCTACGAATGAAAGTTCTTTGAAAACAAGATGTTATGGAGACTTTCATATAAAGCTGTTCACAAACCGGTACACGATATCCCTTTTATTTTTTTTCTTTGGTTTTTATGCAATCCAGTCACTTATTTTCCCATCTTTTCCTCAAAATCATATTTCCCGTTATGTTGATCAAGGTAAATATGAGATACAGGGCATGGTTTCCTCTCTGCCCCGTAAGTTTCACAGAAAAACCCGTTTTAATTTTCAGGTTTATAAGCTCAAAGGAAAAGATGGAGCCCTTTACAGTGTAAAAGGCGGCATCCAGGTAAGCGTATATAGTCCTGTTTCAAAATTCATGTATGGAGACAGGTTAAAGTTTATATCTGAAATCAAGGGTCTGCGTAATTTTTCTAATCCAGGGGGTTTTGATTATGTACGCTACATGAATCTGAAAAAAATGTGGGGAAGCTGCAATGTCAACGGTTATAATGTCAAATATATGCTTGATTCCAGGGATTCCGATAACTTTCGAGATATTCTGGATTCCAGGGCAACATCATTTCAGGTTTTGGCTGTGTGTTGGATTAATGGATTCCGGGAAAGGTTTGAAAAGCTTATTTTCACCACTCTCAACGATCCTGATGCTGCAGCAGTTCTATCCGCGCTTGTCACAGGAAAAAGAGCAAAAATATCAGATTCTCTTAAAGAAGGTTTTTCCCGTTCAGGTGCGAGCCATATTCTGGCCATTTCCGGAACTCACCTTTCAATAATATCGGTCATTTCTTTTTTTGTTTTCAATAAATTTTTATCCTTGTTTAGACCGATGCTGATAAGAGGCTGGAGCATGAAAGGCGCGGCTTTTTTAACCCTTTTCCCCCTGATGAGCTATGCTTTTTTATCAGGCTTTTCCCCATCCACAAGACGGGCGGTTATTATGATAGTCATTTTCATGACGGCATATGTCATTGACAGGGAAAGTGACGGCTTTAATTCCCTTGCCGCGGCCGGGCTTGTTATCCTTTTGTTTGATCCCGCGGCTGTATTTTCCGTATCTTTCCAACTCTCTTTTTTAGCTGTTTTTTTTATTTTGATGGGGATTAAACTGATACAAAAATATCAAATTCATGTGAAAAAAAATCTTTTTACCCGTTTAACAGGGTTTTTGTTTATTTCTATTTGTGCCATCACAGGAACCCAGCCCATTGTAATGCATTATTTTTATATCTTTACTTTCTGCGGTATTCTGACAAATCTGATTGTTATCCCATTTATTGGTTTTGGGGCCCTTCCCCTGGGCATTTTTGCATTTTTCCTGGAACCTTTTTTCCCGGATATTTCAATTCTGCTTATTAAGACGGGTGGATTTATTCTTACACCATGTATTTTCACGGTTATGTATATATCTAAGATGCCGTATTCCTGGGTTGAATGTTTTAAACCGGACATTTTTGAAATCAGTTTTTATTATATAGTTTTTTGTGTTATCTTCTGCCTTGTTTACCAATTTAAAAAAAAGCATATTAAGCCTGCACTTATTGCCATTGGCTCCCTGTTGGCAGTCCTGCTAATCCATGAGGCCATGCTTGTTAAGTCCAGATTTTTTAACAAAAAAATCTGCTGTACCGCCCTTGATGTGGGTCAGGGCAGCAGCACCCTGATAGAGATGCCCCGGGGTGTTAATTTTCTGGTTGACGGCGGTGGATTTTCATATTTTGGAAATTTTGATACAGGAGAGCATATTGTCGCCCCTGTTCTTAGGAAGAAAAGAATATATACTCTTGACTTTATTATCCTCACCCATCCCGAGGCCGACCATATAAACGGTCTGGTTTATATTCTTAATCATTTTAAAGTAAAGAGAATTATCAAGAATTGTGACGCAAGGGATACTTTTGCATACATGGATTTTATGAATGCAGCCATGGAAAATGGGGCTAAAATTGATCTTGTGAGTAAAATTAATAAGAACATAAACTCAGACGGATGGGAAATTCAATTTTTTCACCCTCTACAACCATGTTCAAGTGACAATCTTGATCATACTAAGGGTTACAACAATAACTCAGTTGTGTTCAGGCTGGAATTTAACAGGTTTTCTATCCTGTTTGCCGGTGACATCATGGCTGATGCTGAATCAAAACTTGCCGAGTCAGTGGGAAACGCCCTTTGCTCCAATGTGCTTATCGTGCCCCATCACGGCAGTTCCACTTCAAGTACCACAGCCTTTCTTGATTTGGTACGGCCGGAAACGGCCTTGATTTCATGCGGTTGGCGCAATAGATTCAGATTTCCCCACAAAGAAGTGACGGAATCCTTGAATAAAAGGGGGGTGGATATTTACAGGACTGATCTAAATGGGGCTATAACGGTTTGTTCAGGGGGTAGCGGTTATGAAGTTTCAACCTGGAGAGGAGATTGATTGTGTTTTTTGTTTATTTTTCGGGGGTTATTATTCTTGGAATAGTTGTGTTCAATGATTCAAAAAAATACAATGTTTCAAGATGGTGGGCCGGTCTTGTGGGTATGGCACCTGTTACTATTCCTTACTATCTTTTTGTGACAAGGGGAAAAAAGCTTTTGCCTTCCCTTGTAATCTTTTCCGCGTTGTTCGTGCTTGTGGTTATTTTTGAAGTGTTTTTTTATGCCGATTTGAAACAAAAAATACAGCATGATAACTATCCTCCCCATGTGAAACAGGCCCTGGAATATACCGCAGAATTGAGGAAGACTACGGTTGAACTGAACAGGTACATCGAAAATTTAGATGAGCTTGGAAGGGTGAATTCGAGCCTTGAAAAAATTATAGAAACTCTTAAACTGGTTGAAACCATGGAGAATGTACTTGTGGAGACTACTGCCATTTCCCAAGATTTTCTTATCTTGATGAAGGACTGCAGTTCAACAATCAATCAGAGCGAACTTCAATGGCTCCACTCCCTTGCAGCTTATTACGCTGATGATTCAGTTATTAAGTATATAAATGCTCTTAAGTTCTATATAGATGCCTTTTCAGGACTGCTTAAATTTACAAGGGATAATTTTGATGAAATTCACTTAAAAAATTCCAAGCAGCAGAAAAATTATGATTATTATTATTTAAGGTATCTCCGTTCCTTAGAAAGGCATAACAATATAGATATTAAACGTATGATATTTCAAAAAAAGTTTCTTAAGAAATATCCTGATCTGGTATCCCATATCCCTGTCATCAGTCACACCCGCTTTTTAAGAGTCTGGAAATGATTCTTCCGGGTGTATTGAAGATAGGGTATTATGACCCGGTTTTTGTTACCCCCAAGTGCATCATAGGTGATGCTGACAATGGGCACCCCTGTCTTTTTTTCGATTTTTCCGGCCATGGCTTCCGTCACAAGCCCCGGGCAGCAGAAAGAGGGGCTTGTCTGGACAAAAAGGGACAGATCAGGATGGGCCTTCAGCGTATAATGGATTTTTAAAATATTGTCCATGGATTCACCCGTATGTTCCGGCAGGATGTCATATTGGGACAGAATTTCTTTAAAAGAGTCCGTGTATTTATAGTCTGGTTCCTTGAATAATGGTTCAAAATATTTGTAATACCGTTTTTCCATCTGGGACATTACCGTAATAAGAGCCTTGTAGGCCAGAAGGTTGAAGTATTTACCCTCTTTGAACCATTTTTTGAAGTAGGAGTCTGCTATCATTTTGGCCAGACGGTAATAGGGTGTTGTTACTGCCTCTCCGCCGTGTGCTTCAATAAAATGAATCAGGTCCTGATTCATGATATCGTTGTCCCTGACATAAAAATCCCCAAAAATCCCCACCCTTGGCCGTTGAGAATTTTTGTCCGTTTTTATTTCCTCGAATCTTGCCAGGGCTTCTTTAAGGGCGTTTTCCTTGGTGCATTTACCTTCAAATGCGCTTGAGATAAGCTTAGTTGCCCGGCAAAGGGCCTGGTCGGTTTCTCCTTTTGTTATCTCATAGGGCCTGATGCGGCAGCCAAGATTTCTGAGCAGTCCGCCGAACATATAGGAAAAATAGGCTTTGGTGGCCGCCCGCATGGATACCTCATTAAAGGAGAGATCTCCCCTGTAAACCCCGGCATTTTCAAACCCGTTGCCCATTTGTGTTAAAATACTTTTTATATGATGGGGATACATTTTGATATTACAGGCAATGTCTGACCTGCTCATCCACAAAACAGCCCGTTCAGGGGGAATATCATGATTTATAACGGTCTGGGCAAACCCGCTGGCAATGGCATTTAAAGGAATGCACTGTCCTGTATTTGTTTGCAGGCTTTTCTTGATGGTTTCGTGGGTCTCTTCCATTAAGATTGTCTCAAAGCCTTCTCCCCTTAGTGTGGCTGCCAGGAATTCACCTGTGATGGGGTCCCAGTTGGGCATGACAATGATCTTATCGGACAGTGCTTTATCAAGGCCGGGGTTTATGCGCTCCATGGCCCCAGGTGTCAGATTCTTAGAGGTATGGGGGGGCTGGGAGATGTAATTTCTAAAGGCCCTTACCGCGGCTTCTATTCTCGTCTCATAGCCTACACTTGAGTCGTGTTCATCTAATTCAAGCACCAGATAGGGTTTATCATGGGCTTCCATGATTTTTTTAAAATAATCCACTGCAAAGGAATCTGGAGCGCATTTAAAGGAGGTTATATAAACCGGGAACAGCCCCGGGGTTCTTGCAGCCACAAGGCTTGCTTTTAATATGGTTGCAGCATGTTCCCAGTGTATCTCATTTAAAAGGGGTTCTATCTCACTGAAATCATGATTTTCCAGGTCTATCATATCCTGGAAAAAAGCGTTCACCTTAAGGTTTGAAAAAATATCCGGGATTTTACTGTTAAGGGATTCAGAAAGGACTGTGTAAGGTCTTCCCACAAGCATTACATCTATATCACCGCTATTCTGGCGCTGGTTATGAAATATTGCCTCTAATTCCTTTTTAGATTGTTTCTGCCATTCCAATGCCTTCTCAAAGGCTGATACAACATCTATGAAGGATATGGACAGCTCCGGTATTTTTTTCAAAGATTTGTACAGCTCTATTCTGGTATAAAAAATAGTATGTATATCCTTCACAATAGGAGAGGCAAAGCGGTGCTTTTCCCATGGGCCGGCACCTATGATCATTGAAGGAGCATACTGGGTGTAATAGCAATACTGCCTTCGCACTTTTTTCTCCTTAGCGCGGTTTTCAAAATAATAGGGCAGAAATACATAATCCGCCTTTTCCATAAGATAATCCACATGGCCGTGCAGGGATGTAACAGGGGTACAGAATTCAGCTCCGGTAAGGGTGCGCCCCCGGGTTACGGGAGATTTCATTCTATGGCTGTCAATGGTTCTAATTCCAAGATAACCGAAAAAGACCTTCCAGAAATTTAAGTCTTCCACAAGATGCAGGGCTGCCGGGATCCCCATTGTTATTATTGAATCTGTTTTTCCGGGGTGGGGAATGGTGATTCCCTCTTTTCTGGCCTTCAGCAGTTGAAAGCTTTTCTTTTTGGGAACATAATGCTCCGTTTCATAATCCCTGCCGCATAAAAAACCAAATGCTACGGTTTCACTGCCCATTTCTGCAATGGTAAGTTTGCAGTGATTCGTACAAAGGGTGCATGTTTCCCGGCGTACGGGAATATCGGCTTTCCACAGGTCAAAACCCCTGAAGTTTGAATGGGCATGCGCCTGGTCTTTCAATGTCAGTGCCACTCCAAGGGCACCTGTAAGATGGCAGTATTTTGATACATGGATGGGAGCCTTGAGCCTCTGTTCAAACGCGGCGATCAAAGCCCTGTTTTTGGCTGTAGCACCCTGGAACAGGATTTTTCTGCCGATTTTACCCTCGGTTGCAACCTTGGTCATGTAGTTGTCCCGAACCGAGTGCAGGGCAGAGGATAGAACTTCATCTACAGTGTATCCTTCCGACAGGAAATGGTTTATATCCCTTTCCATGAATACCGTGCATCTGTCACTTGAAACAGGGGAGCGCAGGCCTTCGGTTCTTTTTGAATACTCATCAAGGGGGCAGCCCAGTTTCAGTGCCTGCTCCTCGATGAAACTTCCCGTACCTGCGGCGCATACGGTATTCATGAAAGAGGATGTAACCACGCCGTTTTTAATTGTGGTGAATTTTGCATCCTGGCCTCCGATTTCTATGATGGTATCAACATCATTGTCAAGCTCAAATGCCGCCCTTGAGTGGGCTGTGATTTCATCAAGCACAAGGTCGGCACCGATAATGCCTGCTGAAATTTTTCTTCCCGAACCAGTGGTGCCGCATCCCCTTATATTAATGTCAAGATTATGTTTATTGATAAACATGTCTGCTGATTTTAAAATACATTGCACGGCATTGACGGGCCTGGATGCTGTTCTTGTATAAAAACCGGCTAAGACCTCTCCGTTTTCTGATATGATAATTCCTTTGGTGCTGGTTGATCCCACATCAATACCAAGAAATGCACCGCAGGAATCAATGGAGGCAGGATCAACATAGATATCGTTTTCAACATCTTCAAAGATAAAATTATCAAAACTTGAAAATTCAGGATATTCGGACAGTTCAAGTTTTAATTCCGGGAAAAAGAACCTGTTAGACTTTTTTTTTTTAATATAAAGATTGTTTATGGATATAAATCGCCCTGGTTCAGGGAGGCCAAGAATGCCTTTTTCTATATCATCCAGCATACAAAGGGCTGCACCTGCCGCACCATAAAGATGGCTGTATGAATCACAGATAAGGGGAGCTTTTATAAGGGACTCTAAGTGTTTTTTAACGCTTTGGTTCCTGGATACACCCCCGCAGAAAATAACAGGAGCTCTGGTATCTTTTTCTGTAAACAGAGTATTATAAATGTTTCTGGCAAGGCCCATGCACAGTCCGTCACATATCTGGGGAACCGAAAAACCCTCCTGCTGGGCATGGATAAGATCTGTTTTTGCAAATACAGCGCATCTTGTTGCAATGTCTGGTATATTGCTTTTGTTGGAAGATGCGGCATCGCTCAGGGCTTCAGGGGAAAAAAGGCCAAGCCTGGTTGACTGCTGATCTAAAAAACTACCCGTACCGGCAGCACAGGACGTATTGTTCTTTGAACCCAGGTAGTTCATATATTCATCAAAAAGACTCAGGCTGAATTTTTCCCCTCCCACATTAAGAATGGAACCTATTTTTCTGTGAAAATGGGTTGCCGCCCTTATAAGGGAGAGCTGATCATCGTATTCGTGATCCCTTATGATGGAAGACGGTGTGGACGATGTAACAGCAACCTGTGACACGGTTTTCATATCCATGCCGGACAGCACGGTTCTCAGGCCTTCTCTGATATTGCCGTGGTGACATGCCGTGGCCGTGAACTGTATTTCTTTTTTAAGATTGATGGAAGCTGCTGAAACAGATACGGAACCTATATCAATACCTAAAACATTTGATGAGTTTCCCATATCTATATTTTCTCCTTTATTTCGTTCCAGAATTCAGCCAGACCCTTGCGCCAGCCCTCTAAAAAGAGTTTTGTGTACTTGTTTAGATTATCTACTGAAAGTTCCAGATGGGGATCTGCACTTACAATGTCTGCGAAATATTGATAGAGCATGGTATCGTCTGCTATCTGTGCTGCGGAGTTAAGTTCAAGCGCGTGCATGAGATCATCATACCTGGCGGTCTTGGCCCATTGAAGGCCTTGTACCCTGCCGTTTTCAGAATAATTTCCTTCTGAGAGTTTTTTTTCACGCCTGAGCCTTTCTATTATTTCAGACATGTTTGCATCTTCCTGCATTCGTCTCTGAAACTCTTCTTTTCTGTGGATGGCTTCTGTCAGCGCCTCCTGAAACATCTTTGAAAGATTAAAGGATTTTCTCCATTCTTCCATTTTTTCATGGAGCATGTCTGGAATGCTCAAGGTTATCTTCCGGGCCATATGGGGTACCTCCTAACTATGTAAAGAATAAATACTAAGTGCTATTTTTTTAATACGTATATTTATTTTAAATAAGTGTCAATGGAATGTTCAAAAAAACTTCGTGGAGTAATTCTTTATACCTGGTCTGGGGCATCTTTCAAAACACCTCAAAAGTAGTTTACACTTTTTTTGGTGAGCCTCCCAAAATGGGAAAATTACTTCAGAAAATGTAAACCGGAAAATGAAGGATGCCTGCCCTGGTTCATGAAACTCAGAGACAAGGCATGCCTTGTCTCTACATTCAAATAAAAATCTTGTTTTACATTAAAGTGTTATCTGATATAATCTTTTTTTAGTATATGTTTAAGAGAATACCTACGGGCAAATAATTCAGTTCAGTACCCAATGACAAATAACTCAGGATTGTTTTATGTTAAAAGAAAATATTCTTATTTTAAGGGAAAATATCGCCGATATAGGTGCCTGGGGAATTGAGGCCGTTCATCGCATCGGCAGATTTTTTTTGTTTTTTTTTATCGGCATTATTCATATTTTCACTTTTCCCCTGCAATTATCTAAAATAATGGAGCATACCTGGTTTATCGGTATGAAATCCATGCTGGTTGTTATTTTAACCGGTGTTTTTACAGGCATGGTGTTGGGTCTTCAGGGATACTATACCCTGGTGAAATTCGGGTCTGAAGGTATGCTTGGTTCTGCGGTGGCATTAACTCTGATAAGGGAACTTGGACCAGTGCTTTGTGCCATCATGATAACGGCAAGAGCAGGCTCTGCCATGGCTGCTGAAATCGGGGTAATGCGAATTTCAGAACAGATAGATGCCCTGGAAACAATGGACATTCATCCGGTGAAATTTATTTTCAGCCCAAGGATTGTCGCATCTGTTATAAGTTTTCCACTTTTAACGGCACTATTTGATGTGGTGGGTATTTTCGGAGGCTACTTGACAGGTTCATGTCTGCTTGGGATCAATCCTGGTATCTATATTTACCGGGTAAAGGACAGTGTCTTGACCGCAGATATAACCAGCGGTTACATAAAGGCTCTGGTGTTTGCCCTTATAGTTGTAACCGTATGCTGCTCCCAGGGTTATTTTACCCATCTAAGATCAAAGGGCGGGTTCGGGGCTAAGGGAGTGAGTTTTTCAACCACAACGGCTGTTGTGAACTCCTGCGTGCTGATTCTTGTTTTTGATTATCTTATCACATACCTGCTTTTGTAATAGGGAACGGATATATATGAAAACACCATTAATTGAGTTTCTTGATGTGAAAAAAAAATTTGGTTCCAATCAGGTCATGAAGGGCGTAAATCTTGCCATTTACCAGGGAGAAATAACAACCATAATTGGAAAAAGCGGTAGCGGTAAGAGTGTTTTGCTGAAACACATCATCGGGCTTATGAAACAGGATTCAGGCCAAATACTTATTTCAGGGGAAGATTTTTCCAGGATGGATAGAAAGAAAAAACGCTTAACAAAAAGAAAATTCAGCTACATGTTTCAAGATAATGCTCTTTTTGACTCCTTAAATGTGTTTGATAATATAGCCCTTCCCATGTCGGAAAAATCTGATTTTACAGAAAAACAAATCCGTCAGAGGGTTGAAAAGAGAATGGATCAGCTTGAGCTTGCGGGTACGGGTTATAAATATCCTGCTCAGTTGTCAGGAGGAATGAAAAAAAGAGTGGCTCTTGCCAGGGCTCTTGTGACTGATCCTGATATTGTTTTATTTGATGAGCCCACAACAGGGCTGGATCCGGTACGCAGGAACGGAGTGCATTCCATGATAAGGCAGTACCAGGAAATGTTTGGTTTTACCGGGGTGATTGTCAGCCATGACATACCTGAAATTTTTCAAATTTCCCAGCGGGTGGCCATGATTAATGACGGCAGGATAATTTTTCAGGGAAATTCAGAGGAGATTCAGCATACCGACATGGAGGTTGTCCACTCTTTTATCAACGGGAAAGGTGATTTCAGGGATTTATAATTGTCATTTATAAAGTTTTTGGGCCCTTAAGAAGCCCTGACTTGGAGATTTTTTATGAATAACAGAACAATTGAGTTCTATGTGGGAATTTTTATGATTGTTGGTATAGCCTGCTCCGCCTATCTTTTACTGGAGCTTGGAGAGCTTGAAGTTTTAAAAAAAGACAGCTATACGGTGAATGCCTATTTCAGCTCCGTGGCCGGCTTGAAACAAGGAGCCGTCATTGAAATGGCAGGGGTTGAAATTGGAACCGTTGATTCTGTATCCTTAGACATGGAACGGCTTTTGGCCAAGGTTGTACTGCGTTTCAGGGGCGAGGTGATCCTTGCTGAAGATGTCATTGCCTCGGTTAAAACATCCGGAATCATTGGCGATAAATACATCACCCTCTCACCGGGAGGCTCGGAGGTCAGACTTAATCCAGGTGACACTATTTTCAATACAGAGTCTGCCATAGATATTGAATCCCTTGTCAGCAAATATATCTTTGGTCAAAAGGAGGAATAAATGGTGGGAACAAAAAAAATCGTTTTTATTTTTATCATGTTTTTTATGTTGACCCCTTTAAGTGCAATAGCACAGGATTCACCTGAAACCATTTTGAAAAATGGAGTTGATGCTATGATTTCAATTTTGAATAGCAGAAATGATGCAAGTGAGGTGGATGCTGACGGGAAAAAGAAAACAGAAGAAAAGCTCTTTAAACAGGCAGAAGAGCTTTTTGATTTTAGAGCATTTTCCATGGGAGCCCTTGGCAGAAACTGGCGAAGATTTTCTGAAAGCCAGAAAACAGAGTTTTCAAAACACTTTGCACGTCTGATTGCCCAGACCTATTTTGCAAAAATAGAGGACAGCGAATTAAAAGGGCTTGAAATCAAGTATATTAAAACCGAAATGCTTGATGCAACAAAATCAGGTGTTGAGCGGGCAGATATATTTTCCGAAGTCACCATTGATGGTGTGGTTACCCCTGTTGATTACCGGATGCTTAAAAAAGATATGGAAGACTGGAAAATTTATGATGTTAAGATCGAAGGGGTCAGCATGGTGGGCAATTACAGAGAACAGTACAGGCAGAGATTCAATGACAGCCCTGAACAATTTATCAACGAGATCAAGGAGAAAATAACCAAATGAGACCTGAGACTGGATGGTCAAAAAATATAAAACCAATGCTTGTGATTTGTCTCTTTGCCACATTTACATTGATGTTTACAGCTATTTTCACGCCTCCTCCATGTGAGGGAGAAGAGACAGCAGACATGGATGAGCTGTTCTCTGAATACAGTCAGGAGGAAAAAATCTCTTCCCTGCGGGATCCTCTTTACTGGTTCAATTACGGGATGTATACATTTAACGATAAACTTTATTTCTGGGTGCTGAGGCCCGTGGCAAAGGGTTACAGGGCTGTAACACCGCTGTGCCTGCGAAAGGGGATCGATAATTTTTTTTACAATACCATGTTTCCAGTCAGATTCGTCAATTCAGTTCTCCAGGGCAAATTTAAGGCAGCAGTTTCAGAGGTGAACATCTTTGTTGTTAATACCATTACCGGTTTTCTTGGATTTGCAAGGCCGGCCCAGGATGTGTTTGATATGAAAAACGCAGATGAAGACCTTGGCCAGACCCTGGGTTTCTATTCCATAGGGGATGGTTTTTATCTTGTACTCCCATTGCTGGGACCTTCAACCCTAAGGGATGTCGTGGGAAGAGTCGGGGATTATTTCCTGACTCCCGTTAATTATGTGGAACCTGACGAATTATCTTATGGACTCATAGGAGAAGAGACTGTTAATAGCACATCCTTAAAAATTGGAGATTATGAGGCATTGAAGGACGCTGCCCTGGACCCTTATATTGCTTTAAAAGATGCTTATATGCAGTATCGAAAAAAAAGCCTTGCAGAATAAAAATCATAAAATCATGGACCCGGTTCTGATTCTAATGCGGCAATTCCCGACATGTGAAGCCTCTTGGTACTGGGCTCGCACTATTCCAGCATACAATCCATTGTGTTTTGAGCTCGTTAAAAACCACAATATATTGTGCTTTTTTGACATTTTGGAACGGTGTGAGCCCAGTACCAGTTCCATGAAATAGACTCTAATGAAAAAAATAATTCATATTGATATGGATGCTTTTTACGCCTCCGTTGAGCAGAGAGACAACCCGGAACTTATGGGAAAACCTTTGATTGTCGGGGGAGATCCTTATAAACGTGGCGTTGTCGCCGCTTGTTCTTATGAAGCCAGGGCTTTTGGAATCCATTCCGCCATGCCAGGAAAAATTGCCTTCAAACGTTGTCCGCAGGCTATCTTTATCAGACCTAATTTTGAGAAGTATCGCAAAATTTCCGTTCAAATCAGGGAAATTTTCTTTGAATACTCCGACCTGGTGGAACCTCTCTCTTTGGATGAAGCCTTTTTGGATGTAACCAAGAATAAAAAACACATCCCCTATGCCACCGAAGTCGCCCTACAAATCAGGAATGATATTCTGGAAAGAACCGCTTTGACCGCCTCGGCAGGCGTTTCTTTCAATAAATTTCTGGCAAAAATCGCCTCGGACGTGAACAAGCCCAACGGTATCAAAGTTGTCAAACCCGGTGATGCAGCTACTTTCATTAATACCTTACCCATTCGAAAATTCTTTGGAGTCGGGAAAGTCACGGAAGAAAAAATGAAACGCATCGGTATCAAGAGCGGAGCAGATTTGAAGCAGTATGACAAACAGAAACTGATTGAAATTTTCGGGAAAGCCGGTGGGTATTTTTATGATATTGCCCACGCCCAGGACAACCGCCCCGTGATTCCTCAACGGGAACGCAAATCACTGGGTAAAGAAATGACTCTGCATCAAGACATTGATGATACGGAGCAAATGCTGAAAATTTTAGAGCGGATTACTTTACAGCTTGAAAGCCTCATCGAACAGAAAGGGATTTTAGGAAAAACGTTAACCCTCAAGGTCAAGTATGCTGATTTCCAATCCGTCACCAGAAGTGTCACCCTACCCGAACCGATTAAAACAATGGATTTAATCATGCAGCACACTCGCCGGTTGCTTAACGAAACGGAAGCCGGGGAGAAGAAGGTCAGACTACTGGGATTGACTATTTCTAACTTTGAAAACCATTTAGGGAAATATCAAAGATACAAACAACTGTCCCTGCCATTTGGCATTTAATTTATGTATCCGTTGGAGGGAGATTACCGGACTCCCCCCAACCTTCATCACCCAGGCCTTGGAAAACAACTGCCCGATTGAGGCAGTGCAAAAGACCATGGAGCATAGTCAAATCAAGACCACACAAATGTATGACAAAAGGGTTGTCTGCTACCAGAAAAGTGCGAGTTTTACGGTGAGGTATTGATGGGAATCCCCTTTATGTGCAATACAGCGATTGTTTTGGGTAACATTAATCAAGCCCAATTTCCGCTTTTGTTGGATAGTCAGGCTCTTTTTATATGAAAGTCTCCGTAAGAGGTTATTTTTCAAAAGACTTTCAATCTTCGTTGTGGCCGGGTAAAAAATATGCTCCGGCCATGCCGGTTATATGGAACCTAAAAAATACAAGTTTATTGTAACTATTTGATTTTTAAGAATATTTATAAAAAAGCGGTGCTTTTTTAAATTTTAACAAATTTTATAAGTGTACCCTTTTTTGATGATATAGCACCATTTTTTTATTAATTTAAATACTTATCCTACGGCAGCATTCCTTTCGCATTCGTAGTCATCAGTTGTGCTATAGTCAGCATTTAATATTTTGGCGTATTTTTTTCTCTTTGGAGAATCATATGAGAACGCCAATAACTATCCCAATCATTGCTTGTATAGATAGATCTTAGCAATAATATTGACTCTGCCCCTTTTATTGACCAGCGCCTTCCAGTGCCCTCCATGCGATTTTTTACTGTATGACCGCATGCATATTCGACCACCCCCGAATCAATTGGATATCCTGCTTCTAAATACTCGTCATACTTCATCCATTTTTTATGATTTTTGAAGTATGTAATGACTCTCTCAAGTTCTTGAATCTGCGTTTTAGTAAGCTTTTTTTTGTCTTTTGTAATTATTTGTTTTAATCCCCCGATGACTCTACCCACATTTCCATTTAAGATAGAAAGCAGCCGATTATAAACCCATTTATGACGATCTATTTTCTTGCCTTTATCCAAGGCGTTCGCAGCATCCCACAGATATTCCACAACATGGATAATATCCAAAATACCTGTATAATCAACCCCTTTCAAAACTGATGCAATAAGTGTCCATAAATGCAAGGCCCCATCCATTACTACAACCCATGGACGCTGTTTTTCAGGATCTCTTCTTTCTGCGTCTTTGACAATTTCTTGAACAACATTTTCCTTGGATCGTTCCAAGCTTGCCATCCTTCTGATATTCTGGGCCTTAACTGGAGATGGAGATGGATCATCCCCTTTTTCAGAATTTTTTTGTGTTGGCTCATCAGGGTAAACTAAATTTTTGGCAACTTCCTCCGGTGTGCGGATGTTACGATCCACTGTATAGCTGACACCTACCATGGCTTCTTTTTTCTTCTGCTTCTTCTCCCCTTTACTCAAACGAGCCTTGATTTTGGCAGCTTCCTTTTTGATTACTGGGACCCCTTTGCCATCAAATCCCAATGTTTGGATTTCGCCTTCAGTTTCAAAATACGCTACTGATTTTTGATCATAAAACTCATCATAATCTATGGCAGACTCACGACTGACTATCTCAAAGCGACTTTGGCTTATCTCTAAGCCCAGCAATTTTTTCAAGGAAACCTGAGACTCTTTGAAACTATCACGAATGTCAAAAATATTCATCCATTCTTGTAACAAATATGAATAACATCGGCATGGAAGATTTGCCTTTGAATCCAATGGCATAACTCCCTCTGTATTTTGGCCTCGATAACAGGTTCTGGGAACTTTGACTTTCCCAAACACCGAAAAATAATTTCGACCGTAAAGATCTCCCTGCTTTTCAAGCACTGTTCCGTCTTCTAAAACCAGTTCTGGTCCGACATCTCCAGTCCCCAATGATGCAAAATAAGCCGTGACTGCACAAAGACCGATATTCATTAGGCGAGGAAATATTGCCTTCTCCATTTCATAGGCTTCCAGACTAATGCTCATATTTTTAACAAATTTGAAAAGATCTTGGACTTGATTTTCACCTTCAAATATGATTTCTTCTATTGAAAAAGCTTGCATCGTAATCTCCTTTTATAAAACTTGTTAATGGCCTGCTGATTTAAGCAGGTTTTAAAAGATTACTGTAAGCTTTTTTCCCTCTAGAATTCAATATTGTCAAACGATTACCTTGTCATTAAAAAAGGGTACACTCTTATTATTTATGGCACTAAATTTGATGAACATTAAGATATGGTTTATTTATATGAAAGTCTCCGTAAACGGCGGATGACTTTCATGGTTCGTTGTGGGCAGAACCGGGTAAAAACCCTGGGCTGCCCATGGCAGTTTATTTGAAAGCTGTTGAAAGTCACCGACTGATTACAGCTTTCATTGTTCGTTGTGGGTGACAGCCCATGGGGGTTTATATGAAAGTCTCTATAAGTACTTGTTTTTAAAAGACTTTCATTCATCGTTGTGATGACTGTGCCATCATGGGTGTTTATATGAAAGTCTCCGTAAGGGATTGTTTTTTAAAGACTTTCAATCTTCGTTGTGGCCGGGTAAAAATATGCTCCGGCCATGCCGGTTTATATGAAACACTCAATAATTAGTAATTATTACAGTGCGATAGATGGTGTTTGTTTTTCTAAATTTTTGTATTTTGAGCAAAGCAAACACCTCTCCTGTAGTCTTTAATAAACTTTTTAAAAATTCCGCATTTGTTTTTGATAGGCCGGTCCTGAGATATAAGTTTTATATGCGTAGTCTCCTAAGAGCTAACAGTTGGTTGTGCAGGTAACCGGCCGGTCATGTTTATATCGGGCTCACAGCGCCATTTTCTTCTCGATCTTATAATTATGAAATGCGGTAGTTTTTGTTAAATTAGATTCTTGTTCTCCTTCGCTCTTAAAACATTAATTGACGATCATCTGATATTTTTTTGTTAACGGTCAGTTATCCATTAAGAAGATACTACCAGTTCAAACCCCAACTGTCTGGCTTGTTTTTTAAGCCGGCAAAGCTTTTTGTTCTGATTCTTTTTCGCCAGATATTCTTCCCCTAAATCTTTAAAAGATTCTCCGAATTTTATAATATGATAAAGTCCTTTAACAATGCTGTGGGCAACTGCAACAATTGCTCTTTTTGCCCCGCGCCGGGATTTGATACGGTAGTACTTATCTTTATAGTAAGATCCTTTTTTTTTAACGGCAGACCATGCAATCTCAACCATTACCGTTTTAAATGGATGATTGCGGACTGGAGATTTACCACTTTTTCTTTTCCCCGCACTTTCATTGTTGCCGGGAGAGAGCCCGCACCATGACGCGAGAGCATGTTCGTTTGGAAATTCATCCAAAGTGACTCCAATATGGCTGATAACAGACTGAGCAGCTACAGTATTAATTCCGTACACTTCATCCAGACGAGTAAGCAATTCTTCGTGAGGTTCCATCAAAGCGGTGAGACGGGCTGTTATAGATTCTATCTGTTCTTCAAGAGTTGAAATTGTATGCAAAAGCAATTCTAACTGAAAACGGTGGTGATCTTCGAAAAAACCCTGGATACTTTGATAAAGTTCTTCAGTTTTTGAATTAAGACTTCCTTTTGCACATTTTTCAATATCTTTCAGAGTTAACTCCCTGTCTGCATCACAAAGGAGGGCCATCAAATTGCCTCCTGTGACTCCGAAAATATCTGTTACCACGGAACTTATTTTGATATTCGCGGTCTCAAACAATTTATGAACCCGCCTTTTATGATCTCCAAGAGATTGAGTAATATTTTTTCGAAGTGTTGTTAGATCTCGCCATTGTCTTACTTCCTTGTCCGGAATAAAACTGCTCTTTATGAGACCGTGGCGGAGAAGCTCTGCCAACCATTTACTGTCTTCCGTGTCGGTCTTTCGTCCTGGTACATTTTTCATATGACGGGCATTCACAAGCACCACATCAAGGTGCCCCTCAATTATGTTGTGAACCGGACGCCAATAAACACTTGTACTTTCCATAGCCACTATCGGACAATCGTTCTCAATCAGCCAGTCTTTTAAAAGAAACAGAGCCTCCGTAAAAGTTGAAAATTCTCTTATCTCATATTCCGGCTTACCAAATGGATTTACTGTGATCAGACAGGCCGAAATAATACTTTTGTGAATATCCAAACCACAACAAATTGGATGCATTACAGAAATATTTGTGCTATGTGCTTCTTTAGTCATAACTTCTCTCCTAAATTTTTATGGTTAAAAAATATAGAGAAGTTATGACATTTTTAGACACATTCAATGTTTCATCCTTCGTTGTGCCTGACAGGGCATGTTGGTTTATATGAAAGTCTCCCTAAACGGCGGATGAATTTCATGCTTCGTTGTGGGCAAAAACAGGTCAAAACCCTGGTCTGCCCATGGCAGTTTTATATGAAAGTCTCCGTAAGAGATTGTTTTTTAAAGACTTTCAATCTTCGTTGTGGTCGGGTAAAAAATATGCTCCGGCCATGCCGGTTTATATGAAAGTCTCCGTAAGGGATTGTTTTTTAAAGACTTTCAATTTTCGTTGTGGCCGGGTAAAAAATATGCTCCGGCCATGCCGGTTTATATGAATGTGTAGGGGCTGCCCTTGTGGCTGCCCTTATGCGAAGGGCAATCACAAGGAATTGCCCCTACATTCATGGTTCGTTGTGAGTGGCAACTCATGCCGGTTTATATGAAAGTCTCCCTAAACGGCGGATGGCTTTCATGGTTCGTTGTGGGCAGAACCAGGTAAAAACCTTGGGCTGCCCATGGAAGTTCTTAAAAAAGGAAAACAATGACTCAATATGATTTTGCATTAATTGGCGGGGGTATTGTTGGTGTCTCAACAGCTTTGACATTAAAAAACAGGTATCCGGATGCCAGAATTGTTTTAATTGAAAAAGAATCCTCTTTTGCCTTCCACCAGACCGGTCATAATTCAGGGGTCATCCATGCCGGTGTTTATTATAAACCAGGCAGTCTGAAGGCCCGCTTCTGTAAGGAAGGGTCAGTCAGAACTATTGAATTTTGCAGGAAGCACCATCTGCCTTATGAACGATGCGGCAAACTTTTAGTAGCAACGGATTATATGGAATTTAAGAGAATGCAGGCCCTGGAAAAGCGATGTCATCTAAACACAATTAAAATTCAGAAAATTGATGAATCTCAATTGTGCCGTATGGAACCTAATATCACAGGATTGGGTGCCCTGCTGGTTCCTGGAACTGCAATTACCGATTATATCCGTATCACCAGTAAGAAGGCCGAGCTTTTTTTAGATGCAAAAGGTGTTATCAAGACAGGAAATCCTGTCACAGCCATAACGGAAAAACCAGACAAGGTTATTATTCATCTGGGACAAAAAGAGGTTCATACCCGTTGCCTGATCGTCTGTGGGGGGCTCCATGCAGATCGGCTGGCAAAAATAATGAATATTGAAATTGATTTTCAGATCATGCCGTTTCGTGGTGAGTATTACAGATTGCCAACCCATCATTCAAACATTGTTTCCCGCCTGATTTATCCCATACCTGATCCTGATTTACCATTTTTGGGTGTTCATTTAACTCCCATGGTGGATGGGCAGGTCACTGTCGGCCCGAACGCTGTGCTTGGATGGAAACGTGAAGGATATGCCAGGGTGAATTTTAATATTAAAGACTCATTAGAAATACTCGGATTTCAGGGTTTCTGGCATGTGATGCGTCAAAATTTTGCATCCGGAATTTCAGAGTTTATTGATTCCAATTATAAGCCGGGATATCTGAAAAGAATTAAAAAATATTGTCCTTTGCTGACAAGCAAGGATTTAAAACCATATCCAGCCGGGATCAGGGCCCAAGCGGTCAAAAAAGACGGTACCCTTGTCCATGATTTCCTCTTTGCAGAAAGCCCACGATCGTTGCATGTATGTAATGCACCGTCTCCGGCTGCCACATCAGCCATCCCAATTGGTGAGTACCTGTGTGATATGGCTGAAAACAAATTCAGGGCAATGATTTGAATCATAATTCGACTCAGGCATTAGTCTTTTTAATCCAAATTTTTGTTGACTTTTTTCATCATATATGTTTTTTTGTGGAAAATAATTTTTTATTAATTTGGATTGAATCATGACCGAAAACGTGATTGAAAATTTGCTCAGAAGATTGCCTGATGTTACGGGGATTACTTCTCAAACTGAGCTTGCAAAATCTCTCAAAATAAATAGGTCCTCAATAACACATGCCAGGAATAATAATAAAATCCCTGAAAAGTGGATACTAAAACTATATCGTAAATTTAATTTAAATCCAGAATGGATCGAATTCGGTATTGGGAAAACCTATATAAATAAGGGCTCTTTTTCAGACATAGAATTTACCCATGTCCCCATGGTAAAAGCCACATTGTCTGCTGGTGGCGGCTCGTTTAACGTGGATGCCAATATTGATGGATATCTTTCTTTTACTTCAAAATGGCTCAGGTTGAAGGGAAGTGTCGCAGCTATGGTTGCTATGGAGGTTGCAGGAGATAGTATGGAGCCTGAAATCAGAGATCGAGACACTGTTCTTATTGATCGATCCCAAACAGAAGTTAAAAACAGAAAAATTTATGCCGTAGGATTAGATGATACTATTTTTATAAAAAGACTCGAACAACACCCAGGAAGTTTGGTGTTCAGCAGCGATAATAAAGCTTATGCACCTATTTATCTCAAGGAAGATGAACTAAGAAAGGTCCGAATTCTTGGAAAAGTTATTTGGATTTCTAGGGAATATCGTTAGGAAGTATATTTTTTTAACCTATGTGTTTAGTTTGATAAACATATAAAAATATTATAGATGAAAAAACTAAACAAAAAAATAATTTATAATGAGGGGGGATCAAGGTGAAACCAAAAAAAAACAATGAAATTAAAAGTGATAATTTAAGAGATAAAATCAAGGTGGTACTCACGAGTGATAGAACCGAAATCCGGAGAAGTCAAATAGATGTGTATAAAAAGAATCGATACCGATGTTAATAAGAATTTCGGGGCCAGATAGGATTAAATTTTAATCCTATCATAGTCTCAGTAATATTTTCCGGCACTGGGCTCGCACTATTCCAGCATACAACCCATTGTATTTCGAGAGTGTTAAAAATCACAATATATTGTGGTTTTTTGACATGTTGGAACGGTGTGAGCCCAGTAGCCCTATTTTGTAAATTTATTTATTTTTAAAAGCAACTCTAACTTACTTTGTTTAAAGGGAATTTAAGCAAATACAGGAAATTTGAAGGCTTAAAAAAGCGTTACACTATTTGCATCTCATCAAGCAGTTGACATTTTTTTGAGAACCGATCCCAACCCACCGTGGTTGCCCGGTTAAGATTATCAATAGGGGCATTCACCGGCTGAGAGAAATCAGAATTGTCGATTTCAGTTTCCATTATCTCTCTTATCAAAGCCTTTTTTTGCTTTTTTTTTGCTTTTTTTTTCCACCCAAGAAAATTAGTTTTCAATTGCTTTCTAATTGACTGCCTGATATTTTTTTATTCGTGTGGCCTCTCGTGGCGCATCTAAATCCAAAATTAAAGCCCAGAGCCCTTTTCAGACAGACACACTTGACTGACATCTACCGTTGATCAAGGCAAGGCTCTTTGCATTTGTACTTAAGTTTAATATACATAATTAATGAAAATATTACCCTCTGTGCCAATGTAGTGAGACATCTACCCCTTGATAAATTAGTGTAGGGCGAGTAGGAGTGAAACTATGAAAACATCAGCCATCAACAATACGCATACGTCAGATTTCCGTATTGTATAGTGGCCATGACTATATGCCGAAGAATGCGGCGACAATGGGTGAGATAATATATGATGCGTTAGGTTTTGTTTCGGTCTTCAGGTGGTAATCGAAGGGGTTGTTGTTCATGGAAAGAATGGGAATTATGTTTAGGGCAGGGCAATGGAGACGGTTCGAAATTGGAGGCCAGCCATGCGAGAGCCTGTTTAAAATCATCACCTCTTAAATGGCAAACAAGATCAATGGCCCCCACCGCCCCCTTTATTTTTGGTCCAATTCATGAATTTTTGTCCATTGACGGAAATGCTTCCGCAGGGTGTGTGCCATTTACATTTATCCAGTCGATGGGGGGAGCATCCGCAACGCAGCAAATCCAGCCACACCCCTGCCGCGTAGTCTTTTTTTGAGTTGTGCAAGATAAATGTCTAAAACCGGATGCTGTCCCTTGAGTGTTCTTTCTTCTGCTGAAGATTCCGAACTTGCAGGAAGAACGCGGCGTACCTTGTGGGTTTCATCCGTCACCCGGCTGTCCCGTTTATCCAGGATCCGTCGGTGCTGTGCCACTTTTTTACGGCCATGATAAATGAGGATGTATTCCTGATGTTTCTGAACCTCCACTTGGTTACCAATTAAAATGTAAGGTACGGAATATTGGTTGGTATCCAGATGGATATAGCCCTGTATATCCACAATTCGGTAGCAGGTCGCATATACCGGCGGAATATACGGCGGCAGCTTTTTGAGAAATGGTCTTTCCATGATGTATGCCTGTGCCGGGCTCATTTTCAACGAGCGTTTCTCTTTTTTGTCCGAGACACCGATGCACCATTCAATGCCCTGACGGTTGAGATCCTGAAAGTCGTATAAAGCGCACACTTTAAAGCAAGAACATAACTCTATGAGCACTATTTAGCTTAAAAAACAAGATGTTAGCCTTGCTTCTTTGACGTGTCTGTAATATATTTATACGCACACTTTAAAGGAGATTTACCCGTGGCTAAACCAATAACAGGAAAAACTCACGTCGGTGAACGGCGTGATAAGCGTCCGAATGGCGATATTTATGTCTATGAACGGATTACGGCCTAAAATGAAAAAACCAGAAAGACCTATACGGTCAGTCAAAAGCTGAAGGGAAAAATTAAGTCGGGGGCGCATAAAATTGTGCCGACTCGTCCTAAAAAACGCAAGGGTGAAAAAGTTGGTGCAGATGCAACACGTCAACATACCGGCCTAACGGGCATCCTGGAATGGGTTGGCAAGGTTTCAGGCATTGATGATTATGTACGTGCCTCATTCTGCGAGGGTGATGCGGCAAAGATACTTTCTATCTCACGCTATTGGATAGGTTCCGGTGGCAACACGCTACCGCGTCTTGAGAGCTGGCAGGTGATGCACCCTCTTCCATATTCTGAAGCTATCACTGAAGACGTATATGGTAAGCTGTTTAAGGAAGTTGGTCGCAATGAAGAAGGCATACAGTGATATTTTTTAGCTCGGGCGGCACGACTGGGAGACTCTCCTGTGTTAGCTTTTGACTCAACCAGCATTTCGACCTACTCTGAAAATCAGTCGAAGGTACGGCGAGGCTTCAACAAAGATGGGGATGGACTCAACACAATCAAGCTTTTGACCCTATATTCCGTGAAGGCTTGTGAACCGATAGCCTTCTCTAAACAACCGGGTAATATTCCGGATGTCCGGATGTCATATCCATTGAAAACACTCTGGCACAACTCAAGTGTCTCAATCTGGAGAGACCTCTGATCGTCACTGATAACGGCTACTACAGCCAGAAAAACATGATGGAATTCCCCTTGCGCAATGTTAAGTTTCTGACCCTGGTTGATCCGAATATTGTCTGGATCCTCGAGACAGTTGATGCGCTTCGTCCAATACTGGCAGGTATGTCCAGCACTTGTCCGTTCGATCCGACCATCTGCGGAGCGACTTCGCTTAGAATGCACCAGTTCAGTCGGACACGCCAGCGATCACGCAACGGCAAGGTCGCCGGTGAAAAAGAAAAGATTCCGCGCCGGCTGTATGTGCATGTTTACTATTCCTCCAACAACGAAGCCAAGAAAGAACTTGCCTTCCGTAAGAACCTGCTTGAACTGAAGGCGCAAATAGAAGGAGGAGAAACCGAGTTCACGAACACAGCGCAACAGAAAATAGACAAATACCTGACCTGTTCCAGAAAGGGGCGTGGGGGACAGTTGAAGGTGGGATTCAACGACAAAGCCATTACAGAAGCAAAAAAGTACTTCGGCTATTTCGCCCTCGTCAGCAATCAGACCATGGACACATTTACCGCACTTGAAAACTATCGCTGTAACTGATTGATTTTAAAGGGTTAACAATTATTATCACATCCATTTCTGCAATATCAGGCCCTTCTGCAGAAATAAGCTTGTAATTGCCCGGTTTTATAACATATTCATCATTGGACATGTCCATTTTTGCAATCGCATCAAAAATGGACTCGCCACTCGTCCTATGCCGGTTTTTGCGATTCCGACCGCCCTGAGCTTCCCTGTTTTTTCGAGTATATTCCGAATGCTTCTTTCTGTAGGTTTTGTAGTAATCCGGATTCTTTTTAAGCCATCTTTTTCGGGCATCTTCCTGATTTTGCCGATACATTGAATCTGTGCGCATTTTTGCCTTCTGCCAGGCACTCTTTCTGGCGCGTTGATATTTTTTACAACTGCAATATTTTTGATCCGGTCTTTGAGGCGTGACTATGAATAATCGTCAACAATTCTTGCAGGCTCGCTTTTCCATATCTATTCTCCTGGTCGTTGTTACCAGAAGTATAAAATAGGACCAAAAATAACTAAAGATAATGATAATGATAATAATAAAAAGGAGGAGGAGGAGGATTTAGAGGAATTCAAAGGATGACGGAGGGGGCAAAAAATTTTGGAATCTTGTGGTCAAAAAATTTTAGAGTTAAAGTCGTAGAAGGTGGGTAAGATTTTATCGAACTGATGTGTATATTTCCCAGATTATCCCTGCGGTTCCTTGAAAAGGTGGGACTAATAGTGGGACAAAAAGCATAAAAACAAAAAGGGTTTACAGATCGAATTCTGTAAACCCTTGATTTTATTGGCACGCCCGGCAGGATTCGAACCTGCGGCCTGCGGATTCGAAGTCCGACGCTCTATCCAACTGAGCTACGGGCGCAAACAACTAATATGAATTTAAAAATTTTTATGGGGTGAGTGAAGGGACTCGAACCCTCGGCATCCAGGACCACAACCTAGCGCTCTACCAACTGAGCTACACCCACCACAACAAAAACTCTAATCTTATATCAGATACTTTTATGAACTTCAATCTTTTTTTTATTTTTTTAAAAAAAGAAGTCTATATTTTTTAACCATTAAATTGTATGGTATTGTAATTTAGGTTTTTATTGGAATATGAATTCCTTTGTATTGAAAAAATAAGATATTTGAGCTTATATTTTGAGTGTTTGTTGGAATTTTTGGAAAAACTAAAATTGGATCAGGAGAAGTATTTAAAAAGTTATGAGTAAATATTAATTATTCATGTTTTAAAAAAAATCATGTTGACCCCCCCATCAACTTTGTTTATTATTTTTATTCACCAAGTAAAGCAATGATATACAAAAAAAAGGAATTTTTCATCGATATGGGCAGTTTTTCTATCTTAATTGTAAGGCTGATTTTAGGAATGGCGTTCGGCATTTTGCTAACAAGAATTTTTCGGCCGGAATGGACTGTTTTCCATGGCATTGCCATGGGAGGGGGCCTTGTGGCAGCCGCATACCTTATGCAGTTTATGCGAAACAAAAAAACAAAACAATAACAAAAAACCAGACTAAACTTAAGGAATCAAAAACCAGTGAATCAGATTATCTTGGGAACGGCTGGACATATCGACCATGGAAAGACAAGCCTCATAAGGGCTTTGACAGGTATTGAAACTGACCGCTTAAAAGAGGAAAAACAGCGGGGCATCACCATTGAACTTGGTTTTGCATCCATCAGCCTCTCAAGCGGGGAGCTGGTTGGAATCGTGGATGTGCCGGGACATGAAAAGTTTGTCAAAAACATGGTGGCAGGCGCCAGTGGAATAGATCTTGTCTCCATGGCCATTGCCGCGGATGAAGGGGTTATGCCCCAGACCCGTGAGCATATGGAAATATGTACCCTCATGGGCATTAAATACGGTTTTATTGCAATGACCAAGATTGATCTTGTTGATGAAGAACTCATGGAACTTGCCTTGGATGATATTCGAGAGTTTACCCAAGGCACCTTTTTGGAGGATGCTCCCATAGTCCCTGTATCATCCACCACGGGTGAAGGGCTGGATCTTTTCCGGAAAACCCTTGATAAAATCTGCCATGAAATACCTGAGAGACCTTTTTCCCCTATTTTCAGGCTTCCCGTTGACAGGGTATTCACCATGAAGGGGTTTGGAACCGTCATAACCGGCACGCTTGCTTCCGGCACCATTGGTGTAGGAGATGATATCATGATTTTTCCATCACTTGTAACCTCCAAGGTCAGAGGAATTCAGGTCCACGGTAAAGGGGCTGATAATGTGTCTGCCGGCACCAGAACCGCAATTAATTTCCAGGGTCTTGACAGGGATTCGGTCAATCGCGGTGATATCCTTTCCACCCCTGATACCCTGAGGCCCAGCTACATGGTTGACGCACAGATGGTATATCTTTCCGGCAATGCAAAACCTGCCAAGGCAAGAACCCGTGTCCGTTTTCATTCCGGAACCAGTGAAATCATCGGCTATGTGGTATTGTTGGATAGAGAGGAGCTTTTGCCCGGTGACAGCGCCTGTGTTCAGATACGACTTGAATCACCGGTCTGCTGCATGAAAGGAGACCGGTTTGTCATCAGGAGCTACTCTCCTGTAAAAACCATTGGCGGCGGTGAAATACTCAACCCGGTTCCGAGAAAACACAAGCTGTTTGACAAAAAGATCATTAGCGGTCTTAACCGCCTCCTTGGGGATGATATTGAACAGATCATATCATTCTTTATAAACGAGGGTGGTTTTGCCGGAGTTTCCTTTGCTGATTTAAGGATTATGACCAGCATACCCGATAAAAAATTAGAGGCTTCCCTTCAAAAATTGCTGGCTTCCCGGAATATCATTTTAACTGACAGGGAAAAACGTATTTATGTTCACGGAGATGTTTTTGACGGGCTTGCCGGGGATATATTGAAAAAATTAGAGCTGTACCACAAGGCCAACCCCCTTAAAGAGGGGATGCCTAAGGAGGAGCTGAAATCAAAGTTCAGGCTGTTTAAAGATTTTGACTCCAGGCTTTTTTCCCTTGTTCTGGCAAGGCTTGTAAAGGATGGAGATATTAAACAGGAAAAGAACACTGTGAGTCTCTTCGCCCACGAGGTAGCGCTTCAGGTTGATCAAAAGGCGGTAAAGGAAGAAATAACCCGTATTTATCAGGAAAACGGCCTGACACCTCCTTTTTTCAGAACCATATGTGCGGATCTCCATCTGGATCAGAAAAACGCAAGGGATGTTTTGCAGATGCTCATTGATGAAAAAATTATTATCAAAACCAAAGATGATCTTTATTTTGATGCAAAGGCCATTGAAGGCCTGGAAAAAAAACTGATTGATTTTTTAAGCCGCTCAGGAGAGATCACCACACCCCAGTTCAAGGATATGACCGGCATATCCAGAAAATTTGTCATTCCCCTCATAGAATACTTTGATTCAATAAACCTCACCATCCGGGTGGGAGATACAAGGCAACTTAGGAAAAAAGTCTGACCCGCCTTAAATAGAGACTGTTAACGCTTTGTTCTAATATACCCGCAGCTCCTGTGGTGCGGGGAACCCTTTTTTCAGAGAATATTATCGGCAAACCACTCCACTGCGGTATCAAGATAAACCATGCCAGGGATTGTCAGGCTGAAATGATCAGGTGTCCATTTGCACCAGTTTTGTTTTTCAAGCCTTTTAATTACATCTTTAAATTGATTTTTAAAATTACTGCATGAAATTTTTTCAAATTCATTAATGTCAATCCCCTCTGAGGTCCTGAGTCCCACCAGGATCATTTCTGTAAGTTTCTGCTCCTTTGTCAGGAACTCCTGCCCGGCCCTGGGCAATTTACCATGTTCAAGATCGTCAATGTATTTTGCAACATCCCTGTGATTCCAGTACCTGGTTTTTAAATCAAAGGAGTGAGCAGAAGGACCAAAACCCATGTATGGTACCATTTGCCAGTATTTCATGTTGTGCCTTGAACGGTGTTGGTTAGAGGAGGCAAAGTTTGAAATCTCATAGTGGCAATAACCTCTTGAACTCATATAAGAGGCAGTGGTTAGAAACATGGATGCGCAGTTATCATCATCGAGAGACTCTATATCTCCTGTTTTTAATCTATGATACATTGGGGTTCCCGGCTCATAGGTAAGCATGTAACAAGAAAGGTGTTCCGGAGAAAATGCAAGGGCTTTGTCCATATCCTCCAGCCAGGTGGATTCGGTTTCTCCTATAAGCCCGTACATGAGATCAAGCCCCAGGTCGTCAAAGCCCGCTCTTCTGGCCTCTTCAATGGCGTTTTCCGATTCAAGGGCGGTATGAATCCTGCCTAAAAATCTGAGTTTGTCATCATGGAAAGACTGCACCCCTATACTCAGGCGGTTTACTCCATGACTCCTTATTTCAGCAAGGTAATCTCCATTCACCGTGCCGGGATTTACTTCCATGGTGATCTGTACATCTGTTGTGAGGGAAAAACACGCGGTAACGGCGTCAAGTATTTTACGGATATCAGAGGCCGCCAGGATTGACGGCGTGCCTCCTCCCAGATATACGGTATCAGCGGGTAATCTTAAACTGGATTTAATGCCGATCTCTTTTATTAATGATTCTAAAAATAAAGGTTTAAAAGATATATCCGATGTAGAGTAAAAATCACAATAGGGGCACTTTCGGACACAAAAAGGGATGTGAATATAAATACCATGGGGAATTTGGCATTCTTCATTTACTGGTTGACACTTTATCAAACTATTAGACAAAACGCCTCATTAACTCATCTATGGCAGTATCCACATTTTCCGGTGTAATCCCGTTTATGCGGCAGGTATTTTCCGCCTGTCGAAACAGGGAAACCTCTGCCATGTCTTCAACTCCCCTGAACAGTCCGGTTCTTCTCCCCACCTGGTATATCATCCTTTTCTGCGGTGAAAGTTCCAGAAATTCGGATACTGTTGCTATCATTTTTTCCTTGTCTTCCGGCATTTTGCCCTCAAGGGTTTCCAGAAGATTGAGGATGTGATCACTTTTAATGCGGGATGTGATGCCTTTAAGATTTTCAAGTAAAAGCTTTATCTCTTTGGCCGTCATAAAATCAGAGGATTTTTCAAATGATCCTGAGGCATCTTCCATGGGGCTGCCGGCTCGTACGGCAAGGGTTCTGAGGCGTATGAAATCCGGGTTGATCTGGTTCAGGGCATCTGCCGTCTCAAGGGCGTGCTCACGGGAAAGCCTGACACCCCCAAGGCCCGGCATGACATATTCTGAAAGAGACATACCTGCTTTTTTTACCTTTTGTCCTGCTTTAATATGATCTGCTTTGGTGCATCCTTTTTTCACAAGCTTAAGCACTTTGTCTGACCCGGATTCAAGCCCGATATGGATTCTATTCAGGCCTGAATGGGCAATCCGGTTCATATCATTGTCTTTTATGCGTACAATGGTGTGGGATCTGGCATAGGATGTAATCCTCTTTGCCATGGGAAACCGTTTTTGGATATGTTCAAGGATATATATAAGATCGTCCGGTTTCAGGATCAGGCTGTTGGCATCCTGGAGAAAAATTGATTCCATGCCGGCATAATACCAGTTCAAGGCCGCATGAAAGGCTGTTCTGTCAATGGGATCTTTAGAGTCATCAAGTCTTTTTTGGAGAGCTGCCGGGTGATTCATAATATTTTTGCCGCCTTTTTCTGTTATCAAAACAAGGCACTTGTGAAGCATGTCAATGTCCCGGATAATGTTTTCCATGCTTCTAAGTGAGAATCGTGACCGCTTGTAAACAGGGCAGAAGGTACAACGATTCCATGGGCAATTCCTTGTCAGTCGGATTAAAAGGCTTCTGGATTCATTGGGGGGCCGTATGGGGCCCTGTTCAAAACCTTGGTAAACATCTTTTTTATTCTTTTTTATACTCTGCATTTATTAGTTTGCTCCTGATATTCTTGTGATTTGTCAGCAATTCTAATTATGGATTTTATATGACATCAATGTTTCGGGTACTGGGCTCACACCGTTCCAACGTGTCAAAAAACCACAATATATTGTGATTTTTAACACTCTCTAAATACAATGAGTTGTATGCTGGAATAGTGCGAGCCCAGTGCCAATGTTTCGTAACGTGCTGAAATTACGTTGAGCAAAATTCTAAAATTGCTGTTTTGAAAACCATTAAGTGCCATAATTAGAACTGCTGGTGATTTGTAAGTTTTTTAAAAAAATGTGCGTTTTGAATATTTTCAATATATGAGTTCCAATTCAACAAGGAAAAATTAAAAATGCTCAAGTATATTTACCAAATTCTGATCTTTTTTAACAAGGCTTTTTCAAGAAAAACTAACTGGTTGATCTTTGTTGGTTATGACTTTTTCACCCAGATATTTGTTATCAAACTTTTTTGATTGTAGCGAAAGGAAAGGTTGACAATGTGAATATGGAAGAATAATATTGAATATCAAGAGCGAATAAGATAGTCAACAAAGGAGTACATCATGGCAAAAACCATCACAATGTGCGTCGATGATGCTACCTATCAGATGTTTAAGACCGCAGCTGAGGGAGAAAGACGATCCATTTCAAATTTTATAGAATATGCAGCCCTCTCATATCTTCTTGAAGAGAGTGTTGTGAGTGACCTTGAAATGGAAGATATCCTGAGCAATGGAGAACTTCTTCACAATTTGGAGCAAGGACACAAAGAAATCGAGGAAGGGAAATATAGGATTGTCGGATTAGAGACCGCGGCGGCAACCAACTTATCATCCATGCAAGCGTGACGAGAGTAAACGGGGGCGGTCTCTTGGATGCCACACAGTAAATAAGTATACGAGAGATGTGGATGATGCAAGAGAAAAACACAAAAAGCGATCTTATGACATTTTAATCCGAAAAAACAGGAAGATCGATGTGTCGGAGCCATTTATTATTGCAGAAACCGAAGTGTTTCAGGCGCATATCCAAAAGACGCAATATAGGAAATTATACAAGAAGATCGTCGATTATGTCTATCCAATCCTTCGAAGAAATCCATATTATGGTCCAAACATTAAAAAATTAAAAGGTAAGTTGTCCAGGTACTATCGATACAGAATAGGCAATTATCGACTCTTTTATGAAATCGATCAGGAGAAAATCATGATCTTTGTCATTGATATTGCCGACAGAAAAAATGCGTATGATTAACCAGCAAAAGCCCTCCCATGGCGTCGACTCGTTGGAATAATTCATCAACAATGAGTATGGCCTAAAAAATGTAAGCATATTATGGGAGAGCTGATTTAAAATTTTTGTGCTATCAAATTTCGGCATACTTCATTTCCTGCTTTACAATTTCTCTATGAACATCCCCTTGTTTCTGGATTATCATTTCAAAAAGTGTAAGCTATCTTTGAAGCAATATGTGTAAGTAAGTATATGAACAAAAAATATATTCAAAACATGGCAGTCGGCCTTGGAATTTTTATAATTGTTTTAGCCTGTTTGTCCGGGTCAGCCCTGTGGTATCTTGAAAAATATGCTGCTGCTCCAATGAATGTTTCTGGGGTATTTCAGAACCTCTCAGTCCCTTTTTGATCAAACCAGGCCAGGGGCTTAAAATCATATCATACAGCCTTGAAAAAGAGCGCTTTATCAAAAACAGGCATATGTTCCTGATTCTTGCGGTTTTACGAGGTCAGGACAAGAGTATTAAGGCCGGTGAGTACGACATTTCACCATGTTTTTCCCCTGAAAAAATTTTGAAAATTTTTGTCAGCGGGCAGATAAAACTTTACAGGTTAACCATCCCGGAAGGGCTCAATATCAGAGAAATAGCACAGTTGGTGGAAACAGCAGGATTTGGTTCAAAAAAAAATTTCATGGCATTGGCATCTGATCCGGAGTTTATCAGCTCCTTTGGCATAAAGGCAGATTCCCTTGAGGGTTATCTGTTCCCTGAAACCTATTTTTTCCCCAGGGGCACAGGCCATAAAAAAATTATCAAGACCATGGTTCAAGGATTCAATTCCGTATTTATCCCTCGATGGCATGAAACTGCCCGAAAAATGGGGTTTTCCCTGCATGAGATTGTAATACTTGCCTCCATAATTGAAAAAGAAACCGGCGTACCAGAGGAAAGACCCTTGATAGCCTCTGTTTTTCACAACCGCCTGAAAAAAGGGATGCGCCTTGAGAGTGACCCCACCGTTATTTACGGAATACCCGATTTTAACGGTAATATTACCCGAAAGGATCTAAGAACCCCTCACTCTTATAATACCTATATTCTGACTGGGCTTCCTGGAGGTCCCATTGCCTGTCCTGGAAAAATGTCACTTGAGGCTGCTGTTTTTCCAGCCAGAACAAATTATCTTTTTTTTGTATCAAAACAAGATACCACACACTATTTTTCAAAAAACTATCAGGAGCATAAAAGGGCTGTTATGAAATATCAGCTCAACCAATAAAAAAAATCAATCAAACTGCTTTAAATAAACAATCACAGCACCGCTGCTGCTCTTTTTATGTCTGTCCCACTCAAACCAGAGGACAACTTTTTCTTTTTTCAGCCTGATTAAAATTTCTTCCACCACATCGGGAAGCACAGCGCCAGCTTCCGAGTGAAGGCCTTTTCCCACGATGATATTGAGGGTAAAAAAACCGTTTCTCCACATTTTCCTGAGATAATGTTTTGCAAAGCTCTGTGCTTCCAAAGCAGTATATCCATGGAGATCAAGATTTTCCTGGGGAGGCGGGTAGCGTTTAAGTCTTTTTTTAAGGGGCATGGGTCTGACAGGCAATTTGTCCTTTTTTTCACGCAGCATGGCAGATCTGCTCTTGCCCCTTAAAGATGAATCAAGCATATGACTGAATTCTTTTTCATGGCTATTAAACATTTTCGACAGGGAGTCTTTGCCATCTAAAAAAGGAATGCCGTGCCTGTTCTTTTTGAGTTTTGAAGAATCTTTCAGGCTATGCTCCACCGAGTTCCGGCCTATTTTGTGGTTTTTTTTTCTGCCACTCCCATTTTCCCCGGATATGGAATTTTTCCCTTTGATTTCTTTCGGCTCAATGGAGGTTGGGGTATCATTGGGTGAAGCACTATTAAAAACAGCTTCCTCGATAGGGCCTTTTCCATTGATAAAAAAGGAAGACATATCTTGATTTTTTTCAAAAACCGGAATGCCGTTTTTATTTCTTATGGGGGCCTTTATTATTATATTTTGTTTATATGGGGTGTTCACTGAATTTTACCATTTGAGCTATGGCCGGATTAATAGGCTCAGAGCCTGGATTTCCATGACCACTAAAGTTAATTTTTTCTAATGAAACGCTGGAATATACCGTTAATATTGAAACTCTTTTTCACTAACATATATTTATGGTAGTATAGAGTCCTTTTTTTTTCAAGGATAATACTTTCATCCTGATTGACTTTAATGGTACATGCTGATATTGTGGCAGGCTATGAATATTGGAAATATTGTAGAATATATCGATCAGCAGAAAATCGTATGTGCTGTGGTAACGCAGATAAAAAAGCAGAGGCTGAGATTGCTCACGGAAAATAACCGGGAGATAAATCTCTCTGCCAACAGGGTCTCCCATCTTGCATGTGATGGAGCTGACATGTCTGCCACAAGGGATGTCCTTGTCAAGCGCCTGAAAGAAACTGCCATGTCAAGGCAGGAACTATCAAAGACTATTGATATCAAAGAGTTATGGGAACTTCTCCATGAGGATGAAGAGGCCATAGATATTGAAACCATGACATCATTCTGTTTTGATCCTCCGGTGAGCCCGGACCACGAAGCAGCCGTTATTAGGGCTTTTTTCAATGACAAGCTTTACTTTAAATTTGCAAAAGATGAGTTTGCACCTAATCCCCCTGAGTTGATAGAATTAAAACTCAAACAGCAGAAAGAATCACAGAGAAAAGAAAGGCTTATTGAAACAGGAGGAAACTGGCTTGCATCTGCCCGGGAAAACCAGACTGTAAAAGAAGTTGATCCAGAGATTCTCAATATTTTAAAGTCCTATTATATATTTGAAAAAGAAAGTAAAGCCGCCTCAGATGCCAGGGCCATGATGGAAAAGGCCGGCACGGAATCCTTGCAGCAGATATTTAATATCTTTGTCCGGTCCGGGATATGGGATGAGCATGAGAACACGGATCTCATAAGGATGGATATTCCAAGGGAATTTCCCGATGAAGTCATTAAAAGCGCTGATCAGCTCATCTCAGCCTCCAGTTCTTTTATTGATGATCCAGTTAGAAGAGATTTAAGGGATGTCCCTCTTATTACCATTGATGGCCAGTCAACCCTGGACTATGATGATGCCATCAGCCTTCAAAAAGAGGATGATGGTTATCTTTTAGGCATACACATCATAGATGTGGGTTTTTTCATCAAAAATGATGATGTTATAGACAAAGATGCCAGAACCCGGGGCAGCTCCATATACATGCCGGACGACAAGATTCCAATGCTTCCGCCCAATCTTTCCGAAGATCTTTGCAGCCTTAAAGAAGGTGAAACAAGACCGGGTATAAGCACCCTTGTACGCCTGAACCGTTTTTTTGAAATTATTGATTATGAGGTCGTTGCAAGCATAATTAAAGTGCATCATCAGATGACATATACCGAGGCCAACATACTCAACGGAGAGGATGACCCCATAACCACCCTGCACAAAATTGCCACTGTGTTAAGGGATAGGCGCCTTAAATCAGGTGCTGTACAGATCACGCTGCCCGAGGTTAATATATGGATCGAGGAAAACGGGGAGATTGGTATTTCAAGGATAGACAGGGAAAACCCATCCAGAATGCTTGTGTCTGAGCTGATGATTCTTGCCAACTCCCTGATGGCGGAATTTCTCTCCAAGCACAATGTTCCAGCCGTATTCAGATCCCAGCCTGATCCTAAACAGCGTCTTTTTCAGGGCGTGGAACCTTCTTTGTTCCTGAACTGCATGCAAAGAAGACAGTTGAGCCGAGCCGTCATCGGCATAAAACCCCAGAATCATTCCGGCCTGGGGGTTAAAGCCTATGTTACAGCCACTTCTCCCATAAGAAGGTATTATGATCTCATGACCCAGCGTCAGATAAGGGGAATTTTAGGTTATGAGCCTCCATATACCGGTGAGGCCCTGGAATCCATGTTGCAGCACCTGGAAATTCCCATGACCAGCACAGGCAGGGCCCAGTTCCAGAGACGTAGATACTGGCTTCTGAAATATCTTGAAACCCTCAAGGGCTCCACACTGGAGGCCATTGTTTTAGATGTTCGGCGGGATTGTTATATGGTACTTTTAAAAGAGTACATGCTGGAATGGCGCCTGCCCACGGGGGGCTTGAATCTGAAGCCCGGCGACCTGGTTCAGGTTACCATTCAGCATGTTGATGCCAGAAGGGATCAGCTCTCTATTTTTGTATAGCAGTAAGGCAGATTGTTTAATATATTATTCAGGATATCCGCTATATTAATTCATGCAGATGGCCTAACACAAGAACAAAAAAAACCATTATTACAACAGGTGGACTGTATAGCCTTGTGAGAAAGAACTTCATCAATGCTTGAAGCTTCTCTGTCCTGTATATACCATGGTTGCATTATGTTCGTTACAGGCATCAATCACCTCAAAATCGTTCATGGAGCCTCCAGGCTGAATAACAGACTTCACTCCCTGGTTCAGCCCGACATCAATTCCGTCCCTGAAGGGAAAAAATGCATCACTCACCATGGTGGCTCCTATCAATCCTCCTTTTTCTTTTGCAACATCAGCTTCAATTTCCGCCCTTTTTTCAGGATCCTTCAGAAGATTCATGGGCGTGTCGTAGCGCTCAAAAGCATACCTATCCATTAGCTTTCTATAGGCCTTGTCAACGGCAATCTCAGCTACGCCAACCCTGTCCTGCTCTCCTGTTCCTATGCCAATAGTGACATTGTCCTTTACATAAATCACCGAGTTAGAGGAAATTCCGGATTCAACCAGCCAGCCGAACAGCATGTCGCTTAACTCCTGTTCAGTAGGTTCCCGTTTCACCCGGTAGTTTTTTCCTTTATATTCTGTCTCGGCAATTTTAAGGTCTTTGGTTGAAAGGCTGGTGGGTGCAAAGGACCACTGGGTCACTATGCCTCCGTCCATGAGGGATTTAAAATCAATTACCCTTTGACCTATATAGGTCTCAAGCTTGTGTATGTTATTGATTCTTATAACCCGGAGGTTTTTTCTTTGTCCCAGTATTTCCACAACCCCCTCATCAAAATCAGGCGCTACCACCACCTCTGCGTATTGTTCGGCAATGGCTTCGGCAGTTGCCTTGTCCACAGACCGGTTAAGGGCAATGCATCCGCCAAAGGCTGCGACCCTGTCGGCCATATATGCCCTGGCATAGGCTGATTCCAGGGTGTCTGCCATGGCTGCCCCGCAGGGATTGTTGTGCTTGACAATAACAGCACAAGGACTTTTGGAAAAATATCGCAGAATGTTAAGGGCGTTGTCGGCATCGGTCAGGTTGGTCTTGCCGGGGTGTTTTCCGGACTGGAGCAGTTCAATATCTGATACCGTGTATTTTCCAGGCTTGATGGTCTCTGTTCCCCCAAGCACAAGGTTACCGTTCACAAGGCGGTACATGGCAGCTTCCTGCCCCGGGTTTTCTCCATAGCGAAGGCCCTTTTTTACCCCGTCTATTGTCCAGGCAACCTTTTCATAGAACAGGGTCTGGCGTTTGTCACCATCGATGAAGCTGATCTCCATGGATGGTGTAAAATGGTCATCCATCAGCGTTGTATACATTTTTTTTAAATCATCTGCCATTTTTTAATCTCCTCATTTTAGTCATCATGCCGGTTTTTGGTTAGGTGGTTAATTTTATTTAGATGTTTATTCTCTAATTTTCAAAAGTATAACAGGAATTAACAGCCTCAGCAGTCATGCTTCCAAGGTAGCCGGCAATGGTTTTATCGTATTCGGCCGTATGCTGGAATGCTTTTTGAGAGAGCAAAAATCTGTCTTCAAGAGCCAATGCTCCGCTGTTTTCTTTCATGCGTTTTAAAATATCATTATAATCCAATGGATTTACCACTGAGGCCACACGGATAAAATTTTTGGCAGATGCCCGAATCATGGTGGGGCCTCCTATATCGATATTTCCCCTTGCCTGTTCACAGGTTACCCCGCCCTTTGATATGGTTTCTTTAAAGGGATAGAGATTTACCACCACCATGTCAATGGCAACGGATTTGGTGCGTTTTAAATCATTTTGATGGGATGGATTGTAGGTTTCCGTTAAAAGACCTAAGTATATCCTGAAATCAAGGGTTTTTACAAGCCCGCCCTGGGTTTCCGGCTGCCCTGTGTAATCTGCTACCTGCTCAAGACAGCCCTTTGCTCCGTCACCAAGGATGTCTTTTATTTTTGCATAGGTGCCCCCCGTGGACAATATCCTGATGTCCGGGTTGATGTCCTTCAGGCCTGGAATAAAGGTGTCAAGCCCTGTCTTATCGGAAACACTGACAAGAATGGTGTTTATCCTGACGCTGTTATCAATTTTTTGAACAATATTTTTGGTCATGTTTTTCCTTTCAAAATTTTGGATTAATGTTCAACCTTTCACCAAGGAGTTCCCTTGTGAATCTCTGATTCAGTGGGGGAGGAGTTGGCGTTACTGCTTTATGGTTGTTTGATTAGTTGAAGGTAGATGCCAAGTCAAGAAGCTATCTAATCCACCACCTAAAAAAAATTCCGTTTGAGTCCGTTTTTAGCACACACGAAGCCTTCCCAGAAAAGGAGGGGATGACCTGTAGCGGCCGATACCTGTGGGCTAACTTGTCCCGTGCAATAACACAATTTCATCTTTCTCTTTCAGGTGTGACCTTTTGGTCTTAATTTCAAGACCTCCTCCGATCACGCTGTAAACCCCAAGGACAAGAACTTAGGTAAGTCCCGTGTCTCCACTGCATAATGTATTCATTTCGGCATGCCTTATAAAAGGTACGATTTGGTTCAAAAAAAATTCAAACCTCACGGTTTGAGATTTAGCAAAATTATTCCGCGACTCACGCATATCGGGGAGCTGAGGGGCCAGGCTTTTAAACCCCAAAATTTCCGATAAAAAGTTTAACTTTCCTGAACCAGAGACTTCCGAAAAGGCGGCGCAGCAAGCCTGGTCCCCCTCTCCAGCGTTTTGTTGGGCTATTTGATTACGCAAACTCAATTCGCAACCGCTTGCCTATAGCATGAGCAGCACGCTCTAATGTCTGAAGAGTTATAGATGTATTCTTTGGATCCAGAAGTCTATCCAATGCAGATCGACTCGTTTTCATTTTTTTAGCCATAGCCACCTTTGACATGTTTTGTGATTTCATTAATTCTGTAACTTGATAGGCAATTACACGCTTAATGGCTATAGCTTCAGATTCGGCTAATAAACCTTCCTCTTCTAAAAAATTATCAAAATCGCTTCCAATATGCTTATTCATCTTTACCTCCCATATTTGCCATACGCTGTTTTGCAATTTTTAAGTCCTTAGCAGGAAGTTTTTGGGATTTCTTTATAAAACCGTGCAGTAACACCATAATGTTTGTATGAACAGTAAACAGGATACGTGCGATTCTACTATCTAATTGAATACGAATTTCCCATAGACCTTTTTCAAGTTTGCGTACAAGGGGCATCCCTAACGGCCAACCTAATTGAACCGTTTTAATATCACCACCAATTATACTGCGGTCTTCTTTATCGAGTTTTTTGAGCCAATCCCGTACAGGTTCGTTTCCTGTCGCTGATTTATAAAAGACCACCTTTAATATGAAATTATTATTCATTTTATGATAGTACCAATTGTGGTACGTTTGTCAACAATTATTTTTCAGAAAAATATTTGAGGCTGGAATATAGGAGCCCAACCACCCAAATAAGCGGTTCATCCGTCTTCATTTGGATTGTTGTATTTAATTTTATTCTTAGCCCGTTTATTTCTGTTTTTTTGTCCTTTTTTTTGTTTATATGAAAGTCTTCGTAAGGGATTGTTTTTTAAAGATTTTCAATCTTCGTTGTGGCCGGGTAAAAAATATGCTCCGGCCATGCCGGTTTATAACTATCTATAATAAAATGCATAGGCACTGGTAACCTGTAATGCCTGCACCCCGTCAATATAATCGGCCAAAATGAATATTTAAAAGCACTCATTTCATAAACTTTATTTTACTGAAAACAAATAGACCTTATTCTCTGAATCTTCTGAAAGTTTGCCATAAGCCCCAACATCCACCCCATATTGCCTACTACCAATACCAGGTTTTAAAAAGACCTCTAACCCCATCTGTGATAATATATCAGGTAATAGTGCGTCCAATTCACCACCTTCTTTTAATGACGCTAAGTATTGTCTTATCAGTAACTTCATGACGTACAACCCTCCGCTTTAAACTGCCAGATCATATTTTCTAAACCGTGCGGATCGAGGTTGTGCATTGATGCAATCTCGATTGAGTGACTGAATTCTTGAAGTGGTACCTCCTGTCTCGTCTTTTGTTCATCATGATGAATATAATGGATCGACTTGTTTCCATATAGTAATATCGACTCAGCAAACAGCGAAGTAAAAATAGATTTACTTTGGGCCTGTTTCATGGATTCATTCATTAATTTGTTGTGATGTTTCAAATAAGTATGCCGATCTTGTTCACTTGGTTTTAGTTCTTTAACTTCAAGTGCAGATATTATTTGTCAAATACATTTCAGATGCTATATTAGGTTTTGGGTTTACATATTGTGTAAAATTATTTATTGTAATATAAAATTATGGGTAGTGCTAAATATGTAGTGGCTTGTCAGTCTAATACTCTTTATTTATAGATACTCAATACATACTCCACCACTATCAGTTATGGACTACCAAATTATGTATTCTATATCTGAATTTGATGCTTGATTTTTACTTCTCAGTTTTTGATATATAGAAAACAAACATGATAAAACGAGTGCTGATACTTTTAATTTTTTTTGTTTCCCTATCTTCTGCAGCAGAGGCAGGAAGACGTGTTGCTGTTGTCTTAAGCTCCAATAACAGAATTTTCAATTCTGCTATTGACGGATTTAATAGTGCCTCCTATTTCACTACCAAAGAATTTCTCCTGAATAATACCAAACCAAAAGAACTTGAGAGCGAACTCAAATTGTTCATACCAGACATAATTCTTGCCCTGGGAAATGATTCACTAACAGCCGTCCGGGATATTGAGGACATTCCCATTTTGTTTATGTTTGTGCTCAACCCGGAGCCCCTGTATTACACCAGGAATTTTTATGGAATCTCCATGGAAATTGAACCTGCTGTTCAAATTAAGATCATAACAGAAATAATACCAGAGCTTAAAAAACCAGGACTGATTTATGGACCCAATACCTCTGTTGACTATATTAAAAGCTACCACAGCAATTCCATAAAAAAAGGTTTGATCGTTCAGACCGTTAGAATTTCAAATCCTTCGGAATTTCCAGAAGCATTTTTTGAAATGAAAAATAGTATTGATCATTTTGTGATGATACCGGACCGGCAGATTGTTACCTCTCAAAACATGGAATACTTGACACTACTATCCATGCAAAACAAGATTCCAATTGTTGCTTTCTCCGACAAATATCTGGATATTGGAGCCCTAATAGCTATATCTCCAGATATTTATGAAATGGGCAGACAATCGGGCATGATGGCGAACCAGATCATTTCCGGGAAAAAACCGGATTCTCAGTATAATTTTATAAAAAAACCTGTTGTAACGATCAACAAAACAGTTGCCAAGAACCTGGGAATTGAGATCAATGAAAAATAAGGTATCTTTTTTATATGAAAGGCTCTGTAAACCGCACACGACTTTCATATTTTGTTGTGGGCAAAATCAGCTCAAAACCCTGGTCTGCCCATGGCAGTTATATAAAGGCATAAAGGATAAGGATTGGTAGCATGAATAAGGTGCTAAAAAAGATAAAAGAAAGTTTCATATTAAAGATTATTCTCTCATTAACTCTTTTTATATTCAGTATTATCATCCTGTTTTCCATCTTTTTTATAAGTATAAGAAAAAACACCTTGCATGCTTCCCTTGTTGATACGGGGGTAATCTTAACCAGAGTATTAGCCCAGGGTTCAAGGATAGGAATTTTTTCAGGCAGCACAATACTGCTGGAAAAGGAGCTGAAAAACATCTTTCACCATGAGGATTTAATAAAGGCCAATGTTTACGATGCTTCAGGTAACCTTCTAAGCAGTTATGCGCAATCCAGGCGGAATACTGAAAAACCACCCTTTTCAGTGGAAGTAAAAATCAAACCTGAACAATATTCCCGCCTTTCATCAAAAAATTCATATTCTGTGGACGAAAATGATGACACCATAGAGTGTTGGGCACCGGTTTTTCCTGATTCCAGTTTTGATACCATGGACTCTTATTATTATGATATAAAAGAAATAACAGCAAAAGAACTTCCAACTGGTTATGTATCAGTTATCATGACTAAATATAACCTGAAAAAGAAAATATTTTCCCTGATATTCACTAATATACTGATCAATATAATTCTGATGATTCTAATCAGCAGTGTCATCTGTTATTTTACCAATTATGCCCAAATACCCCTTGAAAAATTAATGGAAGGCATAAAAGCCCTTGAAAGGGGTAATGAGCCCGAACCTGTCGATGTCACAAGCTCTGATGAAATCGGAAAACTTGCTCAATTGTTTAATAACATGTCACGATCCCTGATGGAGAGGGAACGAGTCTGGAAAAGCATAAAAAAAAATATGGAAACCGCATTGGAGCAAAAAAATGATGAAGTTTCGGAGCTGAATAAAAGGCTTAATATAGACCTAAAGGAACACAGAGCCACCCTGACAAAACTTTTTGAAAGTAAAGAACGTTACAAGAAAATATTATCGAGCATTGAAGACGGATATTTTGAAATGAATGCCAATGGTCAGTTTACATTTTTCAATGATCTTTTCACTACCATGACGGATAGACCTGGAAACTCTCTTATAGATCAGACCATTTTCGATCTTAGTGTAAATTATGACCCGGAAGATATTGAAAGGACGATTCATAATGTTATTGCCAACAAGACATCTTCAACACTTTATGACTTTAAAGTAAATCCCAGTGAAAAAACAGAAAAAATTCTTGAAATCCGTCTGTGCCCGAATTTCAAAGATGAAGAAGTCATAAGCATTACCGGATTTTCCCATGATATTACAGAACGTTTTTTTGAAATACAGAAGCAGCAAAAAAATGAATTTAAACAACTGGAACGGGAGCGAATCAAGTCTTTAATGGTACTTGCGGGCGGTATCGCACATGAATATAATAATATTCTCCACAGTCTCGGCCTGAATCACTCCTTACTTATTAAAGATCTGGAAAATCAGCAAAAATATCATGACTACTTAGACTCTATCGATTTATGCCTGGTCAGGGCAAAAAAATTGACAAACAAATTACTGAGCTTTGGAAGAGGCGGTAAATTTGAAACCAAGCACGTCCTCATGAACGATATTTTGAAGCGAACATCAGAAATGTTTGTGGAATCCAGAGAGGATATTGAAATTTCTGAAAAATTCCAGGCTGATCTTTATAAAATCGAAGCGGATCAGAATCAGATTGAACAATCCATATTCAACATTCTGCTTAACGCAGCTCAAGCCATGCCGATAGGCGGGAAAATAACAATAGAAACAGAAAATGTCACTCTGGATGAAGAATTCGCATCTCAATACGGAAGTGAAGCTGGAGATTACGTCAGATGCTCCATAACTGATACCGGAACCGGCATGACAACTGAGACTATGAAACGGATGTTCGAGCCCTTCTTTACAACCCGGTCAATGAGTGAGGGAACAGGTAAAGGGCTGGGGCTTGCCTCTGTATACGGAACTATTAAAAATCATAAGGGCATCATTACAGCTTCCTCGAAAATTGACGAGGGTACCACCTTTAACATTTTTTTCCATGCAATAAAAGAGCAGGTTCCGCAACAGAGAAGGTCGGGCGTTAAAACCAATTTTGATGACAGAAAAATAACGGTCATGCTGGTTGATGATGAACCCGTGATACTTGAATTGGGCAAAGAGATTCTTGAACGTTATGGTTTTCATGCCTATGTGGCGGAAAATGGTCTTGAAGCTGTAAATTTATACAAAGAGAAAACAGATGAAATAGATATTATTATATTAGATATGATCATGCCTGTTATGGATGGCGATGAAGCCTATCTCAAACTAAAAGAGATCAACGAAAATGTGGTGGTCTTATTGTCAAGCGGATACCAGTTGGATACGCAAGTCCAGGCAATTTTGGATCAGGGCTGCAACGGTTTTATACAAAAACCCTATATGATGGACGAACTGAATGCAAAAATCCGGGAAACACTTGGTATAGAGGCTTAATAATTATCGTAAAGTCGGCCTCTGGTTCCTAAGTAGGCTGTTCCTGATTTCTGAACAATTCACGATACTGAATATCTTGTAAAATTATAGGCACAAGCGTTTTATCAAGATACTCTTTCCTGCAATCCAGAACATCGAGTCGACCGTGAATTCCCCAGGAGACAGCACGGCAGCCGCCAAAGCACATGGGGAGATATTTGCATTCGCGGCATTCAGGGTGATTTTTATAAAATCCCAGTGCGTGGGACCGTGAATAATCCGACAATCCGGTTTTTACATGCCCGGCTTTGAACTCTTCCAGGCCAAGCAGGGTCGGGCATTTATAAATAAACCCGTCATAATTAATGAGCAATACATTTTTCATTTCCATCATACATGTGAACATGGAAGGCTTTGGTACATGGAAGCCTCGTTTTAAAACCTCTTCACGCAGGGTTAAACCGGCTTGAATAATCCAATCCACGGAAAGGGAAGAGATACCACCCTGATAACCAGAAGCCCGTTTTTCATGCACGCTGTTTTTGGAAATAGGAGCAAAGGTGACTCTGCTTAATTTTTCAGGTTTGATGCCCTCTTCCATTAACTGATCCAGAAGCTTAGGGAATTCACGCCATGTATTTTCATCGTAATTACCGCTCAGTTCAATGTTAAGGATATCCCAGGAGTCTTTGATGTTTTTTAAGATTGCCTCAAAGCTGGGTGCCCCGTTTTTAAAAGGCCTGTAACGGTTATGGATCTCAGCCGGCCCGTCCACGGTAATTTTGAGACCGGTAATCCCCAATTCTTTTAATTCCTTTGCCCGGTTCCGTGTCAAAAGCGATCCATTACTGGTCATACCAAATTTCAGATCAATGCCTTTTTTATCACAGATTGTCTTGAGGTGGTTTGCAAAAAAACGGATCATATCCATGCTTAAGAGGGGTTCACCGCCAAAAAAATCAAATTTTAATTTGGTTTTGCCCTCCAGATTTTTTTCAACAAACCCAAGGGCCTCTTCCTGTGTTTCACGGCTCATATAGAGCTTATGATTTTTTATGTCTTCCTCACAACAATAAATACAGGCAAAATTACAATCTAAGTTCAAAGTGACTGTAATATCAAGTTCCCTGAAATTTTGATTGAAATCCTTGATATAACCAAGCATCTCTTTTTTTTCAGAAACCTGATCCGAAACCAGAAATTCAAGGTCTATCAGTTGGTTTTCAGCCTCTTCAGGTAGATCACCAGTATGAATCATCTCAAGGGTATCCTGATTTATTCTAATCAGAGATCCTTTTTTAATTGAATACAGAATAATTGAATCAGGATTTTCTGCGTCTTTAATGATTACAGAATAATGGGATAGATGCATAGATTTGACATTCTCATGGATTAGGTTACCCGAAACCTATAAACAGGTTCCGGGCATTTTGGGCACTGGGCTCGCACTATGCCAGTATACAATATATAGTAAATTCTAAGCTTTAAAATATACCGTATATTGTTGTTTTTATGGTGTGTGGAACGGCATGCGCCCAGTGCCCACTTTTAATTATCGCTGTCTTCCGTGATCTGTCTTTTTAGCTGGCCAGCACAGCAATCTGTCATTTCATATTTTTTTTTCTTACCTGCATTCAGTACGACTATAACACATTTTTTTTCCTTCATGACGTTTCCTCCCTTAAATGGTTAATATTAATAACTACCAGCGTAAACATTTAGTAATCCCCGTCCATCATACAATATATTGCTATGTATTTATATTTTTTACACATAAACGTAATACATTACGTTTTGATACTAATTTTAACTAATATTTATCTACCAGCAATTCTCTCTTAAAATTTGTACCGGGCACCTATTTCAACCCATCTATCAGGATTAATACTGGATCCATAATCATATTGATCCCCGTTAAAGAGGTTGTGTCCTGTAAAATAGAGTTCAGTATTATAAGGTTTCCCGATTCCAAAGGTTTTTATAATATTCAAATCCCATATTGGTTCATACTCCTGGGGATCACGTGATTCATCATAATTATAATCCACAAAATCTGCAAAGAGCTGAATATAGAGGTTATTTTCCAGGTTATATTCAGCACCTCCAACAATTTTCCTGATTGTTGATTCTTCTTTTCCATCACTGCTCTTAGCCTCTGATTCAATATAGGAAAAACCGGTATACAAAGAGATATTATAAACAGGAGTGGTTTTAAATTCTACTTCAATGCCTTTTTTAACTTCAGATCCTTGATTCACCTTCTTGTAATAGTCATCTTCGAAGATTGATTTAAAGATGTTTGTTATATCATCGTAAAACAGAGTTGTTTTGAACCATACATATTTAACGGCAGCAGTTTCAAAACCTACCTGATAACTCCAGACTTCTTCAGGTTCGATATCGGGATTGACAACTCTAAATCCCCAGGCACCATCCATATCTAACCATTCACTAAGCGGTTCATTAAACCCACGGGCAGTAAAAGCTCGAAATAAAGTGTTATGCTTTAGTTTATAGGTAACTCCCAGGCTGGGGCTTAGAAAATAATCAGTATGCCGGTTATAATCCAATCGAAGACCGGGTGTAAGACTAAGGTTCCCGATTATAATTGTATCATTGATAAAAGCTGCGGACTTGGTAAAGGAGGTGTCACCTTTACTTGCGGACTCTTCATAATATCCTTCATCATAAAATTTATCGAAGATCTTTCGATCAAGGGAATCACGTTCATGATCAACACCAAAAACAATGGAATTAAATCCTACATCCCATACAAGTTTGGTATTGACGTAATACTTATTATCTTCATATACACCCTTATAATCATAACTGTACAGGTCCTGGAACCCTTCATTATAGTAGGAACGATTGACTTTATTAAGATAATTGGCCGTAATATTCAGCTTTAGATCATTAGTAAAATGGTACTCTCCAGACAGGGTTACAAATTCAGATCGTATCTTATCAGGCTGGTTGTAATTGATATAATCGTTATAAAACCCGTCATAGAAGGTTTCATCACCAAGATTGATCTCAGAATCAAAAGAACCGGCGGAAAACCCTACCTTAAAGCTGTCATTAATCTGAAAATATGCATTACCGTAAATGCTGCCATCCTCTGCATAACGGTTGTAATCCAGGCCGTCTGATTTTTTATAGCCAGAATATAGGTAATAATCGATTATGTTAACGGCACCATTTATTTCACCCTTAAGATCAATGGAGTCGGCTTCCCCGTAGGAGCCGCTAAGTGTGCCGCCGATTTTTTTATCTTTATGCCCTTTTTTGGTAATAATGTTGATCACGCCGGCAAGGGATGAACCCCAGGATGAAGATGCAGGCCCTTTGATAATTTCTATTCTGTCAATAATCCCCACGGGAATTTCATAGGTCTCCGCCCGGCCGGCAGACACATAGTTCCAGGGCACACCATCTAAAAGGACCTTGGTATGAGCTTCATTGGTTCCAAAGGTTTTAATAAGAGAACCACCAATAAAATCCCTGCCGAAAAAACCAATATACATGGACGGCAACCGGTTCAACACCTCAGCCACAGTATGGGCATTCATACGCTCAATCTCTCTATTTGTCACCAATGTAATATTTTCAGCCACATGGGAAATAGATTTTGCATTACGCGTGGAACTAACCACCAGATCTTCCCCCTCGTAAAACATTAGGAGGTCACTTATTTCTTCTTGGGATTGGGCAAAGACAGAATGGGGAAGAAGCAGCAGGATAGATAATGCTGTGAAAAATAGAGGTAATAAAGATCGATTGAATAGTCTGTGAAACATAAAAAGGCCTCCAGGTTTAAGTTTTTTTAATCAAATTAAGATAGTCCTCAAGAGTCGTAAGTTCTAACATCTATTAATATATATTACATTTTAAACTTCTTTGAAAATACTATTTATGGTGCTCATTCAGAAAACTTCTGACTGACGAGGATACTCATTAATATTTTATATGGCTGTAGCATATTTTTTCCTAAATTTCCTCAAAAAAATCCCCTGAATCGCTTTTGGAGGGGGGTAGAAAAACAGGCGGTGGATTTGGGAATTTTTCCAGGTATTGCAATTATAGCTCTTATAATGTATATGACATCTTTCATTTATCGATTTACACTTTTTTTTTGAACCTTGATTTTCTTGATTATTGGATTTTCTTGATTTTTAATCATGTTCATCTTTAAATCCTTTAATCATGGTTCAAAATTTTTAGCAAAGTGTCAACTACTTTTGAGTTGATATGAAGGATGCCATGCCGGTTATGTGATTTTGGCATTTTGCCTCAAAAGTAGAATAAGGAAATAATTAATTCCATGTCCGGCTTTAAAACTCATCTAACAGGCGGTGCTGTTTCCGGTGCTGCCATGTCGGGATTATTGATAATCAACCACCCGGCAAACTTTAACTCAGTCCAGATTTTTACAGTCTTTCTCCTTGGTACACTGGGAGGTTTGATCCCGGATCTGGACAGTGACACAGGAAAACCTCTTTCCTTGCTGTTTGGCCTGATATCTGTACTTATTCCTGTATTTTTCATGAAAAAAATCGCTCAATTCCATGAAATGAGTCCTGAATTTCTGGTCAGCTATTTTGTGGTAACCTATTTTTTGATAAACATCGGGGTCTGTAACCTCATCAAGAAAATTACCCGGCATAGAGGCATCATGCACAGCATTCCCTTTTCAGTCTTGTGCGGGCAGGCAGGGTTTTTAGCGTTCATGCCATCGGGGAAATATATGGCAACCGCTGCCGGGGTATCTTTGTTTTTCGGCTGCATGAGCCACCTCATTCTTGATGAGATACACTCCATGTCGTGGGGACACGGCCTCCTGCCAAGGACAAATCAATTTTCCGGTTCTGCATTAAAGTTCAAATCCGGTTCCATTCTTTCAAGCCTGTTTATTTATCTCCTTATTTCCATTGCAGGGATTCCTATTTTTAAATTCCTGAACCCGTAGAATTAAATAAATCCATCAAAAACTCTGAAGTCAGGTATAAATTTTAATTGATTTAATGGCTTTTTTTTGTAAAAATAAAATTTATGAATTGTATATCATGAGTATTTTATGGTCATTCGCTTGAATAATGAAAAAGAATTTCTCAACAAGGGGTTGAGAATATGTTAAATAACGGCAATCATGGCACAGGAAGCCTGACATGACAAATAAAAAAAACAAATTACCAGGTTCTGTAACACTGGATCTAAGGGGAAGACAGTCTGTTAGAGCGACTTTTAAACTCTCGATTAAAGCCATTGAAGCCCTCAGCCTTGTTGCATTTCACCTTGGTATTAAACAAAAATCCCTGTTTGATCATCTAATGGATGACCCGGCTGCTTTAAAAAATCTTGCAGACAGTATACATATCACAAAGTTCAATAAAATTGAACGGGTTCAGAAGACCTTTGTGTTAAGCCGCAAAACACTGGATGTGCTGGAGCTGATTGCTAAAGATCATGATACTCCCAGGGATGCCCTGGTTGAATACTCCATCCACAGGCTGGAATCCGTTATTGAGACTGAGAAAAAGCGCCATGAACAACGAAAAAAGCTTTTAAAGGAAATAGATGAGTATTGGGAAAAGGAGAAACAAATCCTTGAGAAATCCTTTGAAATACTTGGAGAGGATGATCCATTTTGCCGGATGCTTACAAGATCCATTGCCTCAAGTGCAAGTGCAAAACAAGAAATCCTCTCGTTTATAGATAAAAGTAAAGTAATAGAGGCTTATGAATAATTAAATGCAGGGGTGGATTCCATATCCGCCCTTACTAAAGATCATGGCAGATATGGAAACGGGGCAGGAATAGGTTCGCCCCTATACATTCAAATAAAAAATCAAGCAAAGGAGGTAATTTTTAATGATACAGGTCGAAAATCTGACCAAGTACTACAACAGCTTTTGCGCTTTGGACGGCATCAGCCTTGAGATTAAAAAAGGTGAAATTCTTGGGCTGCTCGGCCCTAATGGTGCAGGAAAAACAACAACCTTAAGAATTTTGACAGGTTTTTTCAAGCCCACCTCGGGCAATATAAAGGTTAAGGATCTTTCCATTGATAAAGATACCCTTAAGATCAAGACTCTCATGGGCTATCTACCGGAATCCGCCCCGCTTTACCACAGCATGCTTGTATATGATTATCTTACCTATATTGCAAAGGTAAGGGGGATTGAGAAAAATAAAATTGAATCCAGACTCCGGGAACTGGTTAATTTGTGCGGCCTTTCCGAGATCATGCACAACTCCATTGAGGAACTTTCCAAGGGTTTGAAACAGCGTGTCGGTCTTGCCCATGCCATGATGACGGATCCTGAGATTCTTGTTCTTGATGAACCCACCTCGGGCCTTGATCCCAATCAGATTGCAGAGATAAGAGCCATCATAAAGCGCATCGGAAAGGAAAAGACAATTATATTTTCCACCCATATTTTAAGCGAGGCCGAGGCCACCTGCGACAGGATTGTCATCATAAACAAGGGCAAAATCGTTGCCGATGACACCACGCAGAATCTCAAAAAACAGGCTCAGTCCGGTTCATGTGTCAATCTGTCTCTGTACCCCCCGAGCGGTGAGGATGCCGATGTACGGGCAGATAAAAATGAAGCTTTGGCACTGTTAAAGAGCATCGGGAAAGGCCTTGATATAAAAGCTGCAGCTCCCAGGGAAGAAGGTGTCATCTCCTTTGAAATACAATCTCCGGGAAAATCAGATATGAGAAAAGAAATATATCTGAAAATTAAAGAGAGTAACTGGGTGATTGCAGAGATGACAAGGGAGTCCAAGACCTTAGAAAAAATATTCCATGAACTGACCAAGGGAGACTAAGCCATGAATCAAATCCGGCATATTGCTGTTAAAGAGTTTAAGGACTACTTCATATCACCCATTGCCTATATTGTGATTTCCCTTTTCCTGGTTGTCACAGGCTGGTTTTTCTTTTCAACTTTTTTTCTGTTTGACAGGGCAGACATGAGAAATTTTTTCTCCATGCTTCCCATGATATTTTCCTTTATCATTCCGGCGGTGACCATGCGTCTTTTTTCCGAAGAGATGAATGTAGGCTCCTATGAAACTTTGCTTACTCTTCCTGTCTCCTTCAAGGATATTGCCGTTGGAAAATTTATTGCGGCCACCCTTTTTGCCGCGTGCATGCTTTTGCCCACGCTGTCCTATCCCATTTTCATATCCTTTATCGGAGAGGTTGATCCAGGCCCGGTAATAGGAGGATATACAGGGGCTCTGCTGCTTGCCGGGGCCTATTGCGCCATGGGTCTTTTTGCGTCTTCCCTGACAAGGAACCAGATAGTGGCCTTTATCATGGGTGCTGCCATCTGCTTTACCCTGACCATTCTTGACAAGATATTATTTTTCATGCCCTCAGCCATCATGGATATTATGTCATTCTTAGGGGCGGACGTTCACTTTCAGAGCATTTCCAAAGGAGTCGTGGACTCAAGAGATATTATCTATTTTTTGAGTGTCATGTTCCTGGGACTTTTTGGAACCTATCTTGTCATGCAGGAAAAGAATTAAGGAGGAAGGATGAAAGGATTTACAAACAAAGGTTTTTATTTCAAGTTTCTCATATATTTTGTGGTGGTTGTGCTCATCAACATTGTGGGAGTTACTCTTTTTGTTAGAATGGACTTGACATCCAACAAGCTTTATTCACTTTCAGGTGCCAGTAAAGATGTTGTTTCAACCCTGTCAGAACCCTTGACCATCAAGGTGTTTTTTACCCAAAACCTTCCTGCGCCCCACAACGGCACCGAGCGTTATCTCCATGATCTTTTGGAAGAGTACGGAGCCGTCAGCGGCAGGAGATTCAACTATACCTTCTACGATGTTACCGCAGATAAGGGCGGCATGAGCCCGGAGACCACGGCCAATCGTGAGATGGCCGAAGATTATGGCATATCCCCTGTTCAGATCCGGGTCATTGAAAATGATGAGGTCAAGTTTCAACAGGCCTACATGGGCCTTGCTATAATTCATGGGGACATGATGGAAAAAATCCCGGCCATTACCTCGACCAATGGTCTGGAATATACTCTTACCACCGCCATCCAGAAGCTTAACAATAAGGTCAGCGCCCTCATGGCTCTGAAAGACAAGGTGAAAATCCGGCTGTTTCTATCCTCATCTCTGAACAAGGTGGCGCCTCTGATGGGCCTTGATCAGCTCTCAACCATGCCCGAACGCATTAAAGCCGTCGTGGAAAAAATGAACATTAAAAGCCTGGGAAAAATAGACTATGAGTTCATCGATCCCACGACTACCGGGAACCTTGAAGAGATTGCAAAAACATATAAGATCATGACACTTAAATGGCCGGCCATCCCCAGGGAAAACATCGAGGCTGGAAAAGGAGGTGCCGGCATTGTAATGGAATACAGGGACAAGGTTGAGGTGACTCCCCTGATCACAAGCCTGAACCTGCCCATTATAGGAACCACATACCGCATGACTGATCCAGACTCCCTTGAAGAGGTGTTCACGGAAACCATGGAAACCATGATCGGCATCAATGAAAACCTTGGATATCTTGCCGATCACGGTACTCTTCCCCTTATGTCTGGAGGTATGATGCCGGGACAGCAGCAGGGAATGATGAATGTTTTTAACCAGCTCATATCAAAGCGTTATTCCATAAAGGACGTGAACCTGAAAGAGGAAGGGGTGCCCGAGGGATTAAAAGCCCTTATCATTGCACGTCCAACAGAAGATTTTTCCGATTACGAACTATTTCAGATCGACCAGGCCCTGATGGGGGGTACCAACATTGCATTTTTCACCGATGTTTTTAATGAGATCATGCCAAGCCAGAATATGGGGTTTGGTGCAGGGCCCCAGTATGTGCCGATGGACACCGGCCTTGAGAAATTGCTCTCCCATTACGGCGTGACCATGGAGAAATCCTATGTAATGGACGAGAGCTGTTACAAGCAGATGAAATCTCCCCGCCAGGGAGGAGGCGAGCAGAATATATATTTTGCTCCTGTAATCAAGGATGCCTATATCAACAACAGCCCTGATTTCATGAAGAACATCAAGGGCATTATCTCCATGAAAATATCACCCCTTGAACTGGATGAAAAAAGGATTGAACAAAATGGTTTAAAGGCATTGAAGCTCTTTTCCTCCTCAGACAGATCATGGAAAATGAAGGACCGTATAAATCTTAATCCCATGTTTATACGGCCCCCCGGCAACCCGTCGGACATGGAATCTCTTGCCCTTGCCTATATGCTTGAAGGAGAATTTACAAGCTATTTTGCAGGTAAGCCCCTTCCTGAAAAACAGGTTGATAAAGAGGATGTTTCAGATAACTCGGAAGGAGAAACTAACGGTGAAATCTCTGATTTAGATAGTTCAGATGATTCAAATGGGAAAACAATGGCAGCAAAGGCCGATAAAAAAGACAGCCCCCTGGATTCTGCTCAGATTAAAGCGGAAAACAGTTTTATTACAAAGGGCAAACCCGGCAAAATATTTGTCATGGCCTGTTCATCCATGCTCCAGGATAACATGCTGGATCAGGAAGGCCGGAGCACCAATGCCACCTTTATACTTAATGTTATAGACCATTTGAATGATCAGGATGATATAGCCCTCATGCGCAGCAAGAATCAGACACTGAACCCCCTTGGGGAAACCTCATCCTTTATTCGAGGATTTATAAAGACTTTTAATATAGCAGGGCTTCCCGTGCTGGTAATTCTGATGGGGTTTGGTGTGCTGGCACTACGCAGATCAAAAAAGAAAAGAATCAAACTTATGTTTGAGAAAAGATAAGGAGGAATAAAACACATGAAAAAAGAATATCTCATACTTGCGGTGGTAATTGCCGCCTTATCAGCCTATCTTTTCATGCACAAACAGGATCGGAGTAATTATACCCTTCCATCCATTGATGAGGTTGCCACGGCAGATGTCAGCCTTATAAAAATTGAAAAGGGAAATGATAAGATAAACCTCACTAAAAAAGATGAAGCCTGGGTACTTGGAGATAAAGGCTATCCTGCGGATACCGGGGCCGTGTCAAAGATGCTGGACATAATTAAAGATATAAAAGTGACGGCTCTTGTGTCTGAAAACCAGGACCTCCATAGGTATGAACTTGATCCTGAAAACAGAATTATGGTTATTGCCGAGGGTCAATCAGGGGTTTTGAGGAAATTTGAAGTCGGAAAAACCGCAGCAACTTACCGTCATACCTTTATCCGCCTGAGCGGGGACACCAATGTATACCATGCTGCCAGGAGTTTTCGGCGGGATTTTGATAAATCCCTTGATGATTTAAGGGATAAGTCTGTTCTTTTGTTTGACAAAAAAGATGTCAAGGGGATGGTGCTTGAAAAAGATGGGATTAAAAAGGAGCTCATCCTTACAAAGCTTGCGAATTCTCCTTCTGATTCAGACTCATCTGCCCAGGAGAAATCGCATCAAGATACCCCTGATAAACCGGAGCAAGTCTCTGTGCCTGAAAAAAATCAAGATACCCAGGCTCCTGAAACCTGGAAATTCAAGGATGGATCAGCCCCTGATGATGATGCCCTTGAAAGGCTGCTCTCCATGCTCTCCTCCTTGAAGTGTACCAAATTTGCCGATACAGATGAAAAGGAGGCCTGGGCGGATAAGGAAAAAATATGTACCATTATGCTTTCAGGTAAAAAAGAGATGAGGCTGTCGGTTTTTTCAAAAGATGACAAAGATAATTATCCAGCCCTTTCCTCGGAAAATTCCTATCCATTTTTTCTTGACACCTTTCAGGGAGAGAATTTAGCCTCAAGGGTTGATACTCTTCTGGGCATCGAGAAAAAAGAGGAGAAGGATGATGGCGTAGAAAAGATACACGCCGGCGATATGGAAGAAGAATAGCGTTTTAAGGTGTAGTGCCTATACCGTAATTGATGGGAAGCTGGTGTAAGGCTTTGTTTAAACGCAAAATATTGGGCATCCTTCAAAGTGCCTCAAAGTAGTTTGCACTTTTTTTTATGCAAAAATTTTCCCAGATAAAGTCGTTCAAGCTCGGTACGGATTCTATCCCAGGTCGTGCCGGTTTTGACCTCTGCTATGCGAACCAGCAACAGTGCCGGCCTGCAGAGCAGGACGTGTGAACGGATATGGTCATCCTTTGTATGGTATATCGGTCTCAAGCCGAGAGTGCTTTTGCTTGTGCCAAAAGCCCTCTCGGCTTCCATGAACTGTTTATAGTCCAAGGCGACGTCTTCTGCTGAGAGATTCTTATCGCTGGTGCTCAATAAGTATTTACCGTCCAACTTTTCTTCTTCCTTGACCTTGGCACGGTTTGTTTTCAGTTTACCTGACCATGTTTATATTGCTGCCCCGGATTTTTTCAGTAAGAATATAGTTGCCGCCTGAATCCGGGTTGTCTGGCAGTGATTATTCTTAATAATTTATTTTATCTTCTTGATTTCTTCTTCTACCTCCTTTGCCCCTTCTGCATAGAACTTGTCTTCATCTGGATCAAGTTCCCGGAGCAATCGCAGAAACTCACCAGCATGAACCCGTTCTTCGTCGGCTATGTCTTTAAGCACTTCTATGGCAAGTTTGTTGTCCGTTGACTCAGCAAGCTGCATGTACAATTGAATTGCCTCGTACTCTGCGGCCACCATGAATCGAATTGCCCTGATAAGTTCCTCATCTGTGAGCTTCCTATCCTTTGCCAACCCTGAAAAAGGTGTTCCAAAATCCGGCATAACCATTCTCCTCTTATTTGAATGTGTGGGAGCAGAATTTATTTCTGCCCCGAATCTATTTCTGACCCCATTGATAGATACACAGTCCATTTGGGGCGGATATGGAATCCACCCCTCTATATTCATTGTTCTTTGTGAGTCTCTAACTCAGGGGGTGTTGCCTTTGACGAGCAGGCATCTCAACAGTCACCTTATGCGGAGCAAGTTGAATTGTTTCAAAAGGCATCTCTATCCCGGCGGCGGTCAAGGCTTTAAAGGCCTTCTCCCGCAACTCCAGGCTTTTTTTCACATGCTCTCGTTCATTTCTCAGCCACGCTTGCAGTTCCAGGGTTACGTTGTAGTCGTGGAGCTGGGTCACCACCACACGGGGCGGTGGGTCAACCATGTACTCGGTATCTTCCTGCACCAAAGAGACCAGAATCATCCTTGTACGATCCAGGTCTTCAGTGACCGCAATCGTGACGGCTATTTCCAATCGCAAGTTAGGAAAATTCGTATATGAAGCTACTGTTTTATTCATGATTTCAGAATTAGGAACAGCAAGCATTTTGCCGTCGTTGGTCACAATGCGGGTAGTGCGCAGAGTGATCCGGTCAACCCGCCCATAATTGCCGTCGATTTCCACCAGATCATCTATAGTAAAAGGACGGTCCAGAAAAACCAGGATGCCGGAGATGATATTTGAAAGCGTATCGCGTAAGGCAAACCCGATCGTGAGGCCGGCCACCCCCAGAGAGCCCAATAAAGCCGTCGTTCTTATCCCGGCTGCGCTGAGCGCGGCCACCAGGCCAAAAGCAAACATGCTGAATTTTATCACCGTTTCAGCAAAGGCGGCGCTGGTCTTATCAAGGCGTCTCTTCATGCGAGGCGCCATGATTCCTTTAAACACAAGCCAAAGCAGGTAAAAGATCGCCAGAACAATTGAGGCAATGATGACATTTACGAGAAGTTCCCCAAGCATCATCCCGAGTCTTTCAAGATCGAAATAAGTTTGAAGCCGGGACACTAAACTTTGCAGCAATTTGTTAAACATGTTCCCTCCAGGATGGTAAAAACCCTTAATTCGCTTACAAAAAAATATTCGTGAAAAAGGCGTGTTTGATTTGTGTTAAATTACAATATTTTATAAAAGCAAAGTTAAAAGAGGGTAGTTGACAGTGTTCAATTCAGATTCGGGTAAAAAAATTTTTACTAAAAAGCATGATTGCGATTAAAATAATTAAAAGAGAAGCCCACAAAATTGCGGCTATTTTTGCAGACTTTTTGGCTTTTTCAGCTTCCCACCAGGTTCCCGGCCTTACACCCTGAATAAAAAATGTTCCGACCCCTGCCAAGTTTACGCATATTACATTTGCAATTACAAGACATAATGCCTTAAAAGCTAATGTCAGATAGCCTGCCCCTATGAGCATACCAAAGGTTACCAAAGGCGGCATAAGGGCAACCGCAACCATAACTCCGATAAGAGCCCCGGAGACACCACTTGTAAATGCAAAAGTCCCTGCACATCCTGAAGCAAGGGCCAGCACAATATCGCTTATTCCCAGTGTGGTCCTTGATGCTATTGAAGGGATATCAGGGTCTATTCCGAATATCAACCCGATTATAATTGAGAGTACAATTGCTGTTGAAAAACCTGCGATATTGGTTTTTAAGGCGCTGCGGAGCAGGTCTGTATCTCCGAGTGTGGTGGAAAGAGCAAGGGCGACATTAGGCGTAAGAAGGGGCGCTATCACCATGGCACCTATTATAACAGCCAGGTCATTTCGAATGAGACCTATAGCTGCAACAATGGCTGCCAGAATGGTCATTGCCATAAAGGTTCGGGATATTTTTATTCCTTCATTGATATCTGAATACAGCTCTTCACGGCTTACCCTGTGTGCATCTTTTTTTGGCTGTTCCATTTTTTCCGGCTCAATAGCATTTTCAGGTTCCGGTCTTGGAAGAAATGCTTCAACTGGCAGCAACACAATGTTATACCCGCTTGTTACTGCAAATTTTTGTTCAAATTTATCAATGACAGACTCGCATTCTTCTGCCGGAAGCAGCAACTGTAATGTGATTTTATTATCAGGATAGTCTGATGTCCAACCGGAGATAACTTTTTTTTCTTCAAGGAGTGAGGGGATTTCATTTTTAGAGATATTTTCAGGAAGGGTAATTTGCATAAGTCTGATTGGCATAAATAATTGCCTCCAGGTTTTAAATTTAAATGAAGATATCCCTCCCCTTTAAAAATTAAAAATTTTTGATAGGGAAATAGGCATCTTTCATATCTCCTTAAAAACAGTTTACCCTTTTTTTAATCAAATTTAAAAAACAACAAGGATGTTAATATGGAAAGTGTAAACCGGCAAATGAAGGATGCCGGGAAATAATGTACAAAATAATAGAGGATAATAATCGGAAAGGAAAGCAAAAAATATATTATGATAACAACAAAATGTTGAATCATTTTTCCATTTCTTAATTATGGCGGAAAAAAAACATTGCATTGCCTGCCAAGACACAACTGCTATAAACCGTTAAGCCCTCTTCAGCATCTTATTGAAGTATCTTTTTTAATATGTTAAAAAACATATCAAATTTCGGTAGTGCTAAATATGTAGTGGCCTAAAAAAAGTGTAAACTATTTTTAAGGTACTTTGAAAGATGCCAAAATAAAGACTTTAAAATAACTCCAATGCAGTAAAACTAAGGAGATTTATCCATAAAAAAAAATGCGGAAATAACGGAAAAAGAATTACGGCGCAAAAAGGGAATGCTGGCTGTCAATGTAGGACTTGGGGCCAATATTATTCTTGCTGTTTTAAAGACCTTTATTGGTATTTTCGGACACAGCTCCGCCCTTCTGGCCGACGGCATAAACTCTACCTCGGATGTGGCTTACGGAATCGTGGTGAATGTGTTCATAAGACTGTCTGGAAAACCAGCCGATAAAGAACACCCCTACGGCCATGAACAACTGGAAAGTATAGCAGCAGTGGTCGTTGGAGCCTTTGTCATGACCACCGCCATTGCCATATTCTGGAACAGCATTAACAATATTTATTTACTTGTCACGGAAAAAGAAATTTCACAAGGGGCATCATTGGCCGCGCTCTGGGTGGCGATATTTACTGTCTGCCTGAAATTGATTTTGGCATTCTGGACGGATATTATCGGCAAAGAAACCCGCAACACAGCGGTCACAGCCCTGGCATCGGATCACCGCAATGATGTTTTTGCATCCCTTGCAGCCACTTTTGGTATTTATTTCGGCAGGATGGGCTATCCCTGGGTTGACCCCCTTGCCGGGGCAGTGGTTTCCCTGATCATTCTTCATACCGGTATTGAGATTATCCGCTCCTCTGCCGGAGAACTCATGGATACCCTGCCTGGAAAAGCATTGACAAAAGAGATAGAATCCATAGTTTCCAATACCCCCGGGGTGGTAAATATCCAGGAGATCAAGATCCATCGGTATGGCCCCAACCTCCTTGCCAACATAACCATTGGAGTGGACGGCACCCATACCATCACCCGGGCCCAAAGAATTGCCATCCGGCTGGAACGGGCGCTTATAAAAGAAATCGAGTTCATGCGCAAAGTGCATATCCACTATCAGCCGACACGGGCTCAGCTCAACAATCCACCATCACAGGAGAGCGGGGTATCTGGCAAACCTGAACCCCATGATGATAACTTTTGACCATTAGGGCAGGGTGATCTGCCCCAGGTAAGCCTGAGAGTCATGATAATAACATTTGACAATTACGGCAAGGTGATCTGCCGGGACAAAAAACAGGCATCCTTCATTTGCCGATTTACACTTTTCATATCAACAACTTTGTTTTTTTTGGAATTTTATCCCAAAAAGTGTAAATTACTTTTGAGGTGATATGAAAGATGCCAAAAAATAAAAGGACTTTTAGATGCAAATATACCAATACCCTTCACCTGAAGGAGAAAAAAGAGTTCAAGATACCATCCATCGAGGGCTCGGCTTTTCCGATGCAGACTATAAAAATGTGGCTGCCTTCATTGACGACGTTAAAAAAAGGGGGGATCTGGCCCTGGCTGAATATACCAGTCGGTTTGATTCCCCTGTTATCACATCGGACACCTTGAAAGTTACTGAAGACGAGTTCACAAAGGCCGAGGAAAAACTTGAGCCTGATTTTTTAAGGGCACTGGACAGGGCCGTCAGCCAGATTCAGTCCTTCCATGAAAAACAAAGGGAAAAATCATGGCTGGATAACCCCAGAAAGGGCGTAATGGTAGGGCAGTTGGTACGCCCCGTAAACGCGGCAGGGATATATGCTCCAGGCGCAAAAGGAGGAAAAACACCTCTGGTGTCTTCGGTGTTAATGGGGGGGATTCCAGCCAGGGTGGCAGGGGTATCATCCATATGCCTGATGACCCCGCCCATGGCTGACGGAAGTATCAATCCCTGCATGCTGGCGGCGGCAAAGCGGGTGGGTATAGACTCGGTGTTTAAGGCAGGAAGTGCCTGGGCCATCGCGGCTATGGCCTATGGGACAAAGACCGTGCCCAAGGTGGATGTAATCGTGGGGCCGGGCAATATTTATGTGACCCTTGCCAAAAAGATAGTTTCCGGCACCGTGGGCATTGACATGATTGCAGGGCCCAGTGAAATCCTTATCATTGCAGATAAAGATGCAGACCCTGAATTCCTGGCGGCTGATCTCCTGTCCCAGGCAGAGCATGATGTAATGGCATCGGCCATTCTTGTTACGGATTCCCCGGAGCTTGCCAAAAGCACAAGTGATGCCGTTGACAGGCAGCTCAGTCAACTCTCCAGGAAAGAGACTGCTGAAAAATCCATTCAGGACTTTGGTGCCGTCATGGTGGTGCCGGACATTGATACCGGCATTGAACTCTCAAACCGCCTGGCCCCGGAGCATCTGGAGCTGAATGTCAAAAATCCCTTTGAATATCTGGGACAGATTCAAAATGCCGGTGCCGTGTTCCTTGGCCCCTATACGCCGGAGCCGGTGGGAGATTACATAGCAGGCCCAAACCATGTGCTTCCCACTGCCGGTACGGCCAGGTTTTCCTCTGCCCTTTCCGTGGACAATTTTATAAAAAAGACCAGCATCATCAATTATTCTGAGGCTGCTTTTCAAAAAGAGGCCGATGATATTCTTACTTTGGCTAAAACCGAAGGCTTAGATGCCCATGCCAATTCAATCCGGGTAAGGCAGGCAAAGTAAAAGGACACCGACGGGCAGCGGTATCATTGATTTCCATAGCCGTTCTGCGCGCCGCAGTCCGGGCATTCCCAGGTGATGCCGTTGCATGTCATGCCCCATTGATTCTCGTACATGCAGGACTGGCATATGGAAAAACCGCATCGGCAGTTCCAGCAGAAGGTAAATTCCCGCCCGCAGCAGTCGCAGACCTTGCTTTGTTTGCTGCGCCTTCTCTGTTTTCGTTTGGTTTGTGCCTGTGTCACTTTACCTCCTTTTTATTATAAATAGATTCTGCACCTATCCATTCAAATAAATATTAATAATACCATGCCCTGGGAATATAAAATGAAAAAAAAAGAAATCTATCTGATTGACGGAAGCGCCTATCTTTATAGAGCCTTCCATGCCATCAAAAGCCTGTCAAACTCCCACGGGCTTCCCACCAATGCCACCTTTGGAGTTACCAAGATGCTGCTTAAGCTCCACAGGGAACGTACCCCTAAATATGCTGCCATGTTCTTCGATGTCAAGGGCCCCACCTTCCGCCATAAAATTTATGAAGACTACAAGGCAACCAGACCTCCAATGCCTGATGATCTGGTGCAGCAGATTCCATATATCAAGGAGATTGTCAAGGCATTGAATATTCCCATTGTGGAAAAAGACGGGTTTGAGGCAGATGACCTCATCGGCACCTATGCCCGTATTGCTGAAGAAAAAGGATTCCATCCGGTCATGGTCACCGGGGATAAGGATTTCATGCAGCTTGTAACTAAAAATGCTGTTATCTGGGATCCCATGAAGGAAAAGACCATTGACCTGGCATACATTAGAAAGGAATTTAATCTCAACCCGGGACAGATCATCGACATGCTGGGTCTTGCAGGAGATACGGCAGACAATATTCCAGGGGTGCCCGGAGTGGGACCAAAAACAGCCATGAAGCTTTTGATGGACTATGATTCGGTTCAGGGAATCTATGATAACCTTGACGGATTAAAGTCAAAAAAGGCCATGCACAAAAAGCTGAGTGAAAATAAAGATCAGGCCCTTTTGAGCCGAAAACTTGTCGCCATTGACAGATTCGTAGATGTGCCCCTTGAAATAGAAGATTTAAAGGTGCGGGAGTTTAACAATGAAAAGCTTGCAGAACTCTTTCAGATGCTTGAATTCCGGACACTGCAACAGGAGTTTACCCTGACAAAAGAGGCGCCTCAAAAAGACTATATCTGCCTTACTGAAATGGAAGAGATTAAAGAGCTGATTTCCAAACTTGAACAGAGCCGGTGTTTTGCCATTGATACAGAAACCACATCGGTTTCGCCCATGAGGGCTGAACTGGTAGGCTTATCCTTTGCCGTTAAGGAGAATCAGGCTTTTTATATCCCGGTCGGCCACGGGGGATTAATAAATTCATCCATGCAGCAGCCGGACAGGGAAGCTGTGCTGAAAATTTTCAAACCCCTGTTAGAGGATCCATCCATTGAAAAGGTAGGGCAAAATATTAAATATGACTACATAGTCCTTGCAAGATGCGGCATTGCCATGCAGGGCATCGCCTTTGATACCATGATTGCCTCTTATCTTCTTAATCCCTCCCGCCGGGGCCACAGCCTGGATCAGATCGCCCTGGATCTGCTTGGGCACAAAACAATCAAGTACAAGGATGTTACAGGCACCGGAAAAAGCCAGATATGTTTCAGCGAGGTGGAAATAGAAAAGGCTGTGGATTACGCATGTGAGGATGCCGACATAACTTTGCAGGTATTTCATATACTTAAAAAAAACATCAAGGATGCCGGCCTTGAACCCCTGATGCGGGATCTGGAGATGCCCCTTTTGTCGGTGCTTGCACGCATGGAAATAAACGGCATCAAAGTGGATACGGCAAAACTTGAAGGGCTTTCCAAGGGATTTGAACAGGAATTGCAGGAGATTGAAAAACAGATTTTTGCCATTGCCGGGGAACCCTTTAACATCAACTCATCCCAGCAGCTGGGACAGATTCTTTTTGACAAGCTCAAGCTGCCTGTACAGAAAAAAACCAAAAAGAAAACCGGTTATTCAACGGACATAGACGTGCTTACCAAGCTTGCTGAAAACCATGAACTGCCGGCAATGATCCTGAGATACCGGTCCATCGGCAAACTAAAATCCACCTATTCAGATGCCCTCCGGCAACTGGTGCATCCTGAAACCGGCAGGATTCACACATCCTTTAACCAGGGGATTACGGCCACGGGAAGACTCAGCAGCTCAGATCCCAACCTTCAGAACATCCCCATCAGAACCGCTGAAGGAAAGGAGATAAGAGAGGCATTTATTCCAGAGGCGGGACACTTTCTATTGGCGGCAGACTACTCCCAGATCGAGCTGAGAATACTTGCCCACTTTGCCGGGGACAGTATTTTGATTGATGCCTTCACCCATGATGAGGATATCCATACAAGAACGGCCTCGGAGGTGTTCCAGGTATTGCCGGAATTTGTCAGCAGTGAATTAAGGAGGCAGGCCAAGGCCATCAATTTCGGCATTGTTTACGGTATGGGGGCCTTTAAGCTGGCAAAGGAGCTGGGCATCAGCCGCAAGATGGCCCAGACCTATATCGATAACTATTTTTCCAGGTATTCCGGGGTTAAAAAATTCATCAACACCACCATTGCCCAGGCTAAAAAAAATAAATCCGTCACCACCCTGCTTGGCAGGAAGCGCAGCCTTGATGATATAAACGCATCCAATGCCAATGTGCGCGGCTTTGCAGAGAGGATGGCCATTAACACCCCTATCCAGGGCAGTGCCGCAGACCTTATTAAACTTGCCATGATCAATATGGAAAAGGCATTGACGGAAAACAAGATGGCATCAAAAATGCTCCTGTCCGTACATGATGAGATCATCTTTGAGGTGCCGGAAGGCGAGCTTAGAAAACTTACGGAACTCGCAAAGGATGTCATGGAAAATGTCTATGAACTGAGGACACCACTGAAAGTCAATATAGACAAAGGCAGAAACTGGGCGGAAGCCCATTGATGCTGAAAAGCCCATTCATATTGATGGGCCGTCCAATGTCTACTGACCGGGCACCAGGAACGGAATTCAGCTCTGTTTCTGATCCTTTTCCATGGGAGTAACGCTGCCGCCGCCTTTGATGGTATCGCTTACCGTGGCGTAAACATCCCTGAAGGATTCATGTACGCTGGATGGTGACAGGCGCCCCATTTCAATGAATTTGACCACGATCTCTTTGGTGGTTCTCAGTATGTGTTCGTCTATGGATTTCATGTCCTCTCTGATACCAGAGAAACCCGTTCCGGTCAATAGCCCCGATGAATTTATGTTGCTTTGAATCATAAAAGGGTTATAATCACTTTTTACCGCCCGGACTTTCAGGCAAAATCATATTAATCAGTATAATGATCATGCCTTGATGGGCACAACGACGGATTAAACGTAGAGACAAGGCATGCCTGTCTCTATATTCAAATAAAGGAATAGAGGCAGCTATTTCAAACGGAGGGGGCAGTCTCTATATTTAAATAAATGCCCCATGAAACAAAATAAAAAGGATTTAGAGCCACTGATGGAAGACAAGAACCAGGAAAAAGACAAGCAGGAATTTGATAAGGCTATCGATATCATTAAATATAATGAAAAGACAATCATACTCATCGGTACGGCCCATGTATCCAAGGAAAGCGCCCGTCTTGTGAAGAAAACCATCCTTGAAAACAAGCCGGATACGGTATGTGTTGAATTATGCAATGCCAGGCTGAAATCCATCAGAGACAAGGATAATTGGCGTAACATGGATATTGTAAAGGTCATTAAAGAAAAAAAATCTCTGGTGCTTTTGATGAATCTCATGCTGGCTGCTTTCCAGAAAAAAATCGCTGAAAAATTCGATATAAAGCCGGGCCAGGAAATGATAGATGCCCTTGAAGCCGCGGAAGAATCAGGCGCTTTCATTGTGCCCGCGGATCGGGAAATACAGGTAACCCTGCGGCGGGTCTGGAGGAGTATGGGGCTTTGGGAAAAGCTCAAACTGATGTTCCAGTTAATGATGTCCCTGGGCGGCACAGAAGAGATTACGGAAGAGGATATAGAGCAGATGAAGCAGGAGGATATTCTCCAGACCCTTTTGTCTGATGTGAAAAAATCCCATCCAGTAATGGAAAAGGTGCTAATTGCAGAGCGTGATATGTATCTTGCAGCAAAGATAACCCAGGCACCGGGAGACAAAATTGTGGCAGTGGTAGGTGCAGGTCATGTTCCCGGCATAAAGAAGCACATCTCCGCCAACGAATCCATTGATACAGGAGAGCTCGAAACCATCCCGCCGGGAGGATCCGTGGCCAAGGTTTTAAAATGGCTGATCCCAGGATTGATCCTGGTGCTTTTTGCAGCCGGATTTTTCATGAAGGGAAACGGGGCCGGCACGGAAATGATATGGATGTGGATTGCCGCCAATGGAATTTTTGCAGGATTAGGCGCCCTTGCAGCCCTTGCCCATCCCTATACAATTATATCTTCCATAATCGCGGCGCCCTTGACCTCCCTTAATCCCATGATTGCGGCAGGATGGGTGTCCGGCCTTGTGGAGGCAGTTTCCCGAAAACCCAAGGTAATGGATCTGGAGTCTCTTCCAAATGATATTCTTTCCATCCGGGGGTTCTGGAGAAACAATGTCACAAGGATTCTCTTAGTTGTTGTGTTCACCAATATCGGCAGCACCATTGGTACCATGACTGCCATTCCGCTTATGCTTAAAATAATGAATTAGTTTTTTTTGATTATTCTGACATGGTAATGATGAAGGATGACGTCGGCAGCGGTGTTCAAAATTCAAGGCAATGATGTTTACATAAGTTTCAGCATCGGTATAGTACCCTTGCATATGCGGACAAATTGCCGGATAAAAATAAGTATCATCCTTTAATGGGAACTTTGAAAGACTGCCTTGAATGTCATATCGAACCAGACTGGCTGCTTATTTACCGGATAGAGGGGCAGTGAACTGTGTCTTGTTCCTACAGGAACCCACTTTGATTTGTTTTAAATTTTTAAGAAACTTGTGTTTTTTTCCCCCTAAAAAATTCCATAACAAATGATATATGATCCTTCATGGCAGAATATGCCAGGTATGAATTTCTTGATTTTATGGCCTCGGCAATATTGCGATGCTGATTCATGATAACATCGATGTTATCTTTTTCTTTATAGAGGCTTGCCAGGTTTTCCCGGATTCCATGGAAGAGATAATCATAAAAATTACGCATGATCAGAATATGCAGGGGGTTCTTGGCAGCATAGGCAATGGCCATGTGAAATGAAGTATCTTTGAGTCAGTATGAAATATGTCCACATAATTTCATATCAGCTTTTTTTTTCTCAAGGAATCGGCATACAGCTCAAGAGGATGCCTCACCTTGATATCAAGGCCCTCCTTTGCGAGCATGTCACAAATCTGAATCATACAGGCCGGGCATCCCGTGGCAACTGTGGTGCAGGCGGTATCTGCAATATTCTTCTGCTTCAGTTTACCGATTTTGGAGGAAATGTTATAATGATAAAGATTGAAACTTCCCCCCATGCCGCAGCATTTATCCGATCCTTCCATCTCCACAAGTCTTTTCCCGGAGGCCTTTATAACCGCTCTTGGTTCTGCTGCAACGCCAAGGGATTTCTTCAGATGACAGGGATCATGGTAAGTTACCGATTCTTCCATTATTTCACCACCAATTGCAGTATACTGCTCCTCACCTGAGATATCTGAAAGTTTAATACTATTAATCAGGAATTGATTTATATCAAGGGTTTTTTTCGAGATATTTTTTATTTTTTTCCTGATGCCGCTGGATTTTCCTTCATAAATGGAGGGCCACAGCTTTTTTATGGTGGAGGTGCATGTCGCGCATGCCGTCACAAGATAATCAAATTGTTCCTGATCAAACAGCTTTATATGATATTCCACCAGCTTTTCAAAAGTGGGCATATCACCCGATGCCAGAGCTGGAATTCCGCAGCAGCCCTGATTTTCGGGCATGAAAACCCCTACCCCGTGATACTGGAAAACATCCAGTACATCATGGCCGATACGGGGAAAAATCTTGTCGATGATGCAGCCGGTAAAAAAAGCGACCTTCAGGCCTGAACTCCCCGGACCGGAGTTGAGCCGGGGTACGGTTTTATGAAGGGGTTGAGCCGCCACCGGCACTAAGTGGCGATCCTCCAGCAGGGGGGAAATCAATCTCGCACAGGAGGTTCCCTGGATATTTTTTTCATCCTTTGTAAATAGGCTCTGGAATTTAGAACCCCACTCGGTAAGCCGGTCAAATGTGGATGGATTGGCAAGCATCTTCCTGAATATCAGCTTTTTAGACGGGGAAAGCCCCTTGAACTCAGCAATAATAGCACGGGCCTTGATAAAAATTTCCATGACATTGACACCGCTTGGGCAGTTTGCCGCGCAGGAGCCGCAAAGCAGGCATTTGTTTAAACGCTCATTTACACCATCGGGATCCGTAAAGAGATTCTTAGCAAGCCCGTCTAAAAGGGCAAGTTTTCCCCTTGCAACATCAGCTTCCCTTCTTGTCTGCTCATAAAGGGGGCACACGGCTTGGCACATGCCGCATCTTGTGCATACGACTAACTGTTCTTCAAGGGCTTGAACGCGATTTACAAGTTTTTCCATTTCAGCCATAATTATTCAACTCCTGTAATTTTTCCGGGATTGAGGATACCGTGGGGATCCATAGCCTTTCTAAGGCGTCTTGAAAAGACAATGGATGACATTCCCGTCTCTTTTTTCAGGAAGGGTGCTTTAGCAAGGCCTGTGCCATGTTCTCCAGAAAGGGTGCCTCCCATGGCAAGGGCCTTGTCAAAGATATCCTCAATGGCAGCTTCCACCCTGTGCCATTCTTTTTTATCCCGCTTGTCCGTTAAAATTGTGGGATGAAGGTTGCCGTCTCCGGCATGGCCAAAGGTTCCTATATCTATTCTATATTTCAGGCTAATATCTTGAAGCAGTCTGACCATCTCAGGTATTTTGCTCCTCGGTACGGTGGCATCTTCCAGCACCAGGGTGGGTTTAAGCTTGGCCAGGGCGGAAAGCGCGCTTCTTCGGGCCGCCCAGATTTTATCCCTCTCCTTGTCATCTTCTGCCACCTTGATGCTGTCAGCTCCAAATTTTCTGCAAAGCTTTTCAACACCTGCGGCCTCATCTTCAACCTGGGCAGGATGGCCGTCCACCTCAATGAGCAGCAAAGCTCCAGCGTCAACGGGAAGACCTGCATTGCTGTAAGCCTCCACTGCCCTGATGGTGAAATTGTCTAAGATTTCCAGGGTTGCCGGTACAATGCGGTCAGCAATGATGGCAGCCACTGTCCGGGATGCCTGGTCAATGGTTTTATAAACCGCCACCATGGATTTACGGGCCCTGGGCAGAGGAATAAGCTTCAGGATAATCTCATCTATAACCCCCAGGGTGCCCTCTGAGCCGGTCATCAAGCCGGTAAGATTATAACCAGTGGCACATTTCACCGTTCTTGAACCTGATCTCACATGCTCACCCATGGCATCAAAGAAGCTTAGTCCCATGACATAATCCTTGGTGACTCCATATTTAAGCCCTCTTAATCCGCCGGCATTCTCAGCCACATTGCCCCCCAGGGTCGACACGGCCTGACTGCCGGGATCCGGCGGATAGAACAATCCCTTCTTTTCCACGGCAGCGGAAAGCTTTGCCGTGACAACTCCCGGCTGAACTACGGCATACATATCGGCCTCGTTAATCTCCACAATTTTGTTGAGCCTGCCCGTCAGCATTACCACCCCCGATGTGCTGGAAGGAATGGTTCCTCCGCTCAGGTTTGTCCCTGAACCCCTGACCGTGAGCGGGACCCTGTTTTCGCAGCATACTTTGACAATTTTTCCCATTTCCTCACTGTTTTCAGGCATCACCGCAGCCAGGGGTATTACGGAGTCAAGTACGGCCGCATCATAGGAGTATGTCACCATATCTTCTTTTCCGGTGAGAAGATTCTCCCTGCCGACAATTTTTTTTAATTCTTCAATGAATCCCAGCATATCATATCATCCTTTTTGAAAATGGTAATACCAATTTGTGAAAAGCCATTGAGTGTCCTTATCTTTTTTGTGACATCAGGGGGCTACATTGGAAATAATGTTTGAAAGCAAAATTTTATAGAAAGAATAAAATCGTTGATTTTCCTATCCTATCATACAATATATTGGTGTACATCTTTTTTACATATAAACCGGCATGGCCGGAGCATATTTTTTACCCGGCCACAACGAAGATTGAAAGTCTTTAAAAAACAATATGTTATGGAGACTTTCATATAAACCGGCATGGCCGGAGCATATTTTTACCCGGCCACAACGAAGATTGAAAGTCTTTAAAAAACAATCCTTTACGGAGACTTTCATATAAACACCCATGATGGCACAGTCATCACAACGATGAATGAAAGTCTTTTAAAAACAAGTACTTATAGAGACTTTCATATAAACACCCATGATGTCAAAGTTATCACAACTATAAATGAAAGTCCTTTAAAAACAAGATGTTGCATGAAATTTCATGTTAACACAATAGATTGTGGTTTAATAAGGGGTTTACCGAATATTTATATTTTTGGACTGTTTTTGTGGGGCCGCCCCTATCTTTCAATTTTCGTTGTGCCCATCATGGCATGGTCATTATTTAAATATAATTAATGGAAAAAACATGAAAAACTACAAAAAAAAAGTGATTGAAACATCTGAGTTTTTGAAAAAATACGCAGTCACGGCTCCTGAAGTGGGTTTTCTTACCGGTACGGGGCTTGGCAGCAGCACAGCCTCCATTGAGGTTCTTAAGGATTTGGATTATGGAGATATTCCCAACTTTCCAGTATCCACCGTTGAGAGTCATACAGGAAAACTTTTATTGGGGAACCTGGCGGAAAAATCCATTATTGCCATGCAGGGAAGATTTCATCTTTATGAAGGGTACTCTCCCCTTGAGGTTACATTTCCGGTTCGGGTTATGCAGGAGCTGGGTGTAAAATACTTGATACTGAGCAACGCCTCAGGCGGAATCAATCTTGATTTTTCTGCTGGAGAGATCATGATCATCAAAGATCATATAAATCTTACCGGCAAGAATCCATTGATCGGCCCCAATGAGGATGGCTGGGGTGTGCGTTTCCCCGACATGATTGAAGTATACGACAAGAGGCTTGCCGGGCTGGCTCTAAAAGTTGCAGATAAAAAGAAAATAACATTAAGGCATGGGATATATGCAGGTTTGGCAGGGCCCTCTCTTGAGACCCCTGCCGAAACAAGATATTTGAAAATTACAGGCGGAGATGCCGTGGGTTTTTCCACAGTACTGGAGGCCATTGCCGGGGTCCATGCCGGCATGAAAATTCTGGGTCTTGCCACAATTACCAATATAAATAATCCTGATGAACCTCAAAAGGCAACTGTGGAGGAGATTATTAAAACAGCACAAAACGCTGCCGGAAAAGTGGATGCCATTTTAAAAGGAGTTGTTGAAAACCTTTAATGGGGGAATCTGCACCAAATTTATTATGGCGGATGGAAGATGATTGAAACGGGGCTGAATTTCGGAAAGCGGTTATGAAAAGTTACGATTCACGAGTTATCATCACCGGGGAGAAAAATGCTGCATATCAGGCATACCACCAGGGAGACAAACACAATCATAAAAATTGACGAAACTCCCCTGAGTACAGCTTCTTGAAGAATACTTTTGGCGCTCAAGGGAATTTTTGCCTGAAATTCCGGCTGAAAAATGTGTTCTGTGCTTTTGAGGAGCTGAACCATGAGATCCTGGGGCAGGCTTTGTGAGGTGTGTTTCAGGTGGGCCATGAGAGTTGTGGTGACAATGCCGCCGGACAGGCCGACGCCGATGGTGCCCCCCAGGGACCTTGCAAATTGATGGGACGAGGTCGCAACTCCCAGATTTTCTTCTGAAAGACAGTTTTGAACCACCAGCAGGGTGGAAAGGGTGATGAGTCCCATACCCAAACCAATAATTTGAAAAGTCATAAAGCAAGCCAGCATTGTGGTTTTTGTGCTAAAGCCCAGTGTAATACCGCTTCCCGCCAGCATCAATAAAACCCCTGCCATTGCCGCGGGTTTGATTCCGGATGGCCCAAGGAAACGACCCAGTATCAAAGAAGCCAGTGACCATCCAAGGCTGAGGGAGAGCATGCTTGTGCCGACTTCCATGGGAGTTTTGCCTAATGCCCCCTGTATGTACAACGGGGCATAGGCAAAAAGGGAAAAAATGGCAAAACTGCTGAAAAAAGTGACTGCATTGCCAAAAGCAAATCCCCTGTATTTAAAAAACTCAATGTCCAAGATAGGCTCTTTTGCTTTTTTTTCAGCAAAATAGAATCCGATTCCGGAAAAAAGCGTGATACAGGCTAATACCATAATTTCTACGGAATTCCAGGCAAATTGCCTGCCGCCGGTGATGAAAAGAATCAGCAGTCCAAGTACAAAAGTTGTTAAACAACTCACCCCTGCAAGGTCAAGGTGGATATTTTTTTTCTTTTTACGGTACTCTTTAAGGAAAAATCCGATTCCGCCAAGGGATAAAATTCCCAATGGAACATTGATATAAAAAATCCATCGCCATGAAAAATATGTGACGATAAACCCTCCAAGGGTGGGGCCGATTATACTTGCAATTCCCCATATGGAACTTGCAAAGGATAGGGTGCGGGCACGCTTGCCTGGAAGGGCTGCATCCGATAGCACAATGTAAACAAGAGCGAAGTTTCCTCCTGCCCCGATCCCCTGGAATACGCGGGATATGACAAGAAAGCCCATTGTGCGCGAAGCTCCGGCCGCAGCCGATGCGGTTAGAAATATCAAAATGGAGAAAAGAAAAAGCCACCGGGTGTTGAAGAGATCTGCAAGTTTGCCAAAGACAGGTAAAGAAACGGCCCTGGACAGGAAATAGGCTGAATATACCCATGCGTAAAGATGAATGCCTCTTAGATCGGAAATTATGGTGGGCATGGCAGCAGACACAACCAGCGCGTCCATTGCTCCAAGAAAAAGTGCTAGAAGTGCCGAGCAGATGACATATATCCGGGCTTTGGGATCACCAATCCGGCCTGCCGTATCTCTACTATTCATTTTTAGGGCTTTTAAGCTTTAAGGCAAAGGGGATTGCTATCACCCCTGCAAAAGCAGATATTATATACATGTTTTTCAGCCCTGCAAAATCACCGATAAATCCCACAAAAACAATGGCAACGGCCCGGGTGGCAAAGGAAACCATCATAAACAGGCCGTTGGCGGCAGAGGGTGTATCTCCTGCATGCTCCTGGACAATGGCAAGCATCACCGGTGTCGTGGAAAGCAAGGAAAATCCGGTAATCAGCATCATGAGGGTTCTTAACGCACCTTCTGTGAAAACAAATAAAAAAAGTGCTGCCGGTGCTGCCGACAAAGCAATCAGGAGAACTTTTTTTCTGCCAAGCCGGTCACTGATGATACCAGCACTTAAAACTCCTGCAACGCCAAAGGCCTCATAAAGTGCAAGGCCGCTTCCCGCAAGCCAGAGATTACCTGTTTCATGCTCTATAAATACAGGCAGAAAAACAGCCAGGGCAGAGTGCATGCATGCCCTGGTCGTAAGTATGCCGGAAAGGGGTATAAGGACATGGCGCAGTTCCCTGGCCGATGATATGATGGAAATTTTGCGGGACGGAACTGATTTTATCTCTACCGGGTCAAGCTTTAAATAAAGTACAATGGAAGTCAATAAAGCAATTATCATAAGCGGATAAAATCCTTCTAATCCCCCGACGGAAACAACAGCCACGGCAATGATCGGCCCCAGGGTTCTTGCAGCCTCCCCGCCCGTCATGTAAAAACTCATGCCCTTTCCCTTTTTAACTCCCGACATTTCTGAGATGAGCACCGGGGCAGGAACGTGATATATTGCCACACTGATACCTGCGATAAAAAACATGGCAAGGAGTAACCAGTAGGATGAGGTTATGCCGATAAGGCACATGGGAACGGCTGTCATGGTTGGAGCTAAAATTATCAGCCATCTGGCAAGGCCCTTTCTGTCCACCCAGATACCGATGAGCGGGTTAAACAAAGATGGAATCTGCATTATAGTTGTAAGAAAGCCTGCCTGGGCAAGGGTTATGGAGAGCTTTTCGATGATCAAAGGCAGCAGGGGGGCCAGGAAACTGGTATATATGTCATGAATGAAATGGGAAAAAGATAATAAAAGAACTTTGCCTGCATGAAAACGCCTGTTTTCTGAATCTATCTCCATTGTTTAAATGATCTCCCCTGCAAACGGTGGATTTAATGCCTGATATTTTATAAAAAATCGGCAAGAAAACCCCTGAGTCTCGTAGCTCAGGGATTGTTAGCCTATTATGGAAAAAATAAGGTATTCAATCAGATTGTTCAAGCCCTAATCCACCATCTAAAAAAAGAAAAATCCCGTTGCGCTTGATGAGTCAAGCCGATAAAATCTTTGTGTAACCAAAAAAATATCATCAACGGGTTGAAACAAGTTATGACACAAGGTGTGCTTCCATTCAAGTATGAAGAAGAAAAAACTCAAATCGGCATGACTGCATTGGGTGGTTTGCCGGTCTATCTGGACTTGGCCAAGGTAATAGGTTTGTCCAAATCAATCGGAAAGTATCTGAAGGTAAGAGAGAACTCGCAAGGCTGGACTGATTCCCAGATGGTTTTGTCTTTGGTGTTGCTCAATCTTGCCGGAGGTGGTTGTGTTGATGATTTAAAAATACTGGAGGCGGATGAGGGATTTTGTCAGATATTGCGCAAATCAGAAACCCATGGTCTGAAACGTAAGACTTGCCGAGCTTTGGAGCGGAGGTGGAGGAAAGAAAAAAAGCGTTCTATCCCGTCCCCATCAGCAGTATTCAGATATCTATCCAACTTTCATGACGGTGAGCAAGAAGAATCGATAAACTATAAAATATCGGGCATTAAATCCACTTTTTGCAGGGGAGATCATTTCAACAATGGAGATAGATTCAGAAAACAAACGTTTTTATGCAGGCAAATTACTTTTGTTGTCCTTTTCTCATTTTATCCATGACATATATACCAGTTTCCTGGCCCCCCTGCTGCCTTTGATCATCGAAAAACTCTCCATCTCTCTTGCCCAGGCAGGATTTCTTACAACTATAATGCAGATTCCATCTTTGTTTAATCCCCTCATCGGTATCTGGGTGGACAGAAAGGGTCTTGCCAGATGGCTGATAATTTTAGCTCCAACCATGACAGCTGTTCCCATGGGTTCTACCCTCTTATGATCGTTGCCCTATCGACTTCCATTGTACTTTATTTAAAACTTGAGCCGGTAGAGATAAAATCACTTCCATTTCGTAAAATTTCCATCATATCGTTGGCCAGAGAACTCCGCCATGTCCTTATACCCCTTTCCGGCATACTTACAACCAGGGCATGCATGCACTCTGCCCTGGCTGTTTTTCTGCCTGTATTCATAGAACATGAAACAGGAAATCTCTGGCTTGCAGGAAGCGGTCTTGCCCTTTATGAGGCCTTTGGGGTTGCAGGAGTTTTAAGTGCGGGTATCATCAGTCACCGCCTTGGCAGAAAAAAAGTTCTCCTGATTGCTTTGCCGGCAGCACCGGCAGCACTTTTTTTATTTGTTTTCACAGAAGGTCTGTTAAGAACCGTCATGATGCTGATTACCGGATTTTCCTTGCTGTCCACGACACCGGTGATGCTTGCCATTGTCCAGGAGCATGCAGGAAAGACACCCTCTGCCGCCAATGGCCTGTTTATGATGGTTTCCTTTGCCACCGGGCCGCAGCCATTTTTCTGGTGGGATTTATCGGTGATTTTGCGGGGCTGAAAACCATGTATATAATATCTGATTTTGCAGGTCTGATGGCAATCCCCTTTGCCTTAAAGCTTAAAAGCTCTAAAAATGAATAGGGCATTATATCCAGCAGATCAAACAAACCTAACTGGTGATCCCAAAGCCCGAATATATCTCATCTGCTCGGCGCTCTTGGCGCTTTTTCTTGGATCAATGAACGCGCTGGTTGTTTCTGCTGCCATGCCTCATTAAAGATTTTCAACCACTCCTTTTAAAATGGCATCCACTTTTCCGGCAGCGTTTTGTGCTGTTTGAATAATCTCCTCCATAGTTGCCTTTTCAGGCTTATCAGGATTATTTATATTGTTAATTGTGGCAAGACCCAGAATTTTCATGCAGGCATGTACCCCGGCAATGGCCTCCAGTACTGTAGAAAAACCCACGGCATCCCCGCCTATAATTTTCAGGTATCTTGTTTCGGCAGGGGTCTCAAGAGAGGGCCCCATCAAACCGGCATATATCCCATTCCTTAATGTTATTTTCTTTTTATCTGCAATTTGCAGAGCCAGCCTGGCAAGCCTCTTATCGTATACTTCAATCATATCAGGAAAACGCACGCCCCAGTCATCCTCATTTGGACCAACCAGTGGATTCTTTCCGGTAAGATTTATATGATCTTTAATGATCATGATCTCTCCAGCAGAAAAATCAAGATTGATTCCCCCTGAGGCATTGCTGAGTATCAAGCATTTTACACCCAGCTCCTGCATAACCCGAACCGGAAATGTAACCTCAGGGGGGAGTACCCTTCATAAAGATGAAATCTCCCCTGCATGGCAATTAGGCTTGGGTAGGAGTTCCATCAAGAAGTAAGCCCAAACATGCGGATATATTCAATAAAAGGATAACATATTTATGCCAAAAGTTATTGACGAATTAAAAAAATTGTTAAAAAAGATATGGTGACATACTAAGCTTTTTTGATGCCATTGGTGAGCTAAACCCAACCTGGTGCTGGAAGATGCCACCGTACCCCGGAACAAAATACCTGGTATGGTCAGGACGCTTCAAGACAAAGGCACCCTTTCTCGAAAAAGAGACGGGCATGCCAGAAATCTTTTTGCCGATTCTGACGGAGTCAACGATGGGTTGAATAAATGCCTGCTGTGCGGCTCCTGTGCGGCCAACTGCCCCAGCGGTGTCAATGTCATGGAAATTTTTATCAAGGCCCGTGTTATTATTGCTGAATTCAAGGGACTTTTTCCGTTTAAAAAGCTGATATTCAGGAAGATGCTTGGCAATCCATCCACATTTGACCGTTTGACCGATTGGGGGGCTAAATTCCAGAGACTATTTACAAAGGATGAAAAAAATACCCAGGGAACCTCCTGTGCAAGATTGATTTCACCTCTGCTTGAGGATCCCCACTTAGTGCCGGTGGCGCCTCAACCCCTTCATAAAACCGTGCTCCGGGTCAACTCCGGGCCGGGGCGTTCAGGCCTGAAGGTCGCTTTTTTTACCGGCTGCATCATCGACAAAATTTTTCCCCGTATCGGCCATGATGCACTGGATGTGTTCCAGTATAACGGGGTAGGGGTTTTCATGCCCGAAAATCAGGGCTGCTGCGGAATTCCTGCTCTGGCATCGGGAGATATGCCCACTTTTGAAAAGCTGCTGGAATATCATATAAATCTGTTTAATCAGGAAGACTTTGATTACCTTGTGACGGCATGTGCAACATGCACTTCCACCATAAAAAAGCTGTGCCCCTCCATTTATGAAGGAAAATCCAGCGGCATCAGGAAAAAAATAAAAAATATCTCGGAAAAAATCCTTGATATAAATGAATTTCTGATTAATAGTATTAAACTTTCAGACCTCTCAGGTGGGGATCACTACACTGCAATTGGCGGTGAAATAATGGAAGAACCGGTAACCTATCATGATCCCTGTCATCTGAAGAAATCCCTTGGCGTTGCAGCAGAACCAAGGGCGGTTATAAAGGCCTCCGGGAAAAGACTTGTGGAGATGGAAGGATCGGATAAATGCTGCGGCATGGGGGGGCAGTTTCAATCTTTATCATTATAACATTTCTTCCAAAATCGGTAACCTGAAGCAGAAGAATATTGCAGATACTGGCTGCACAACAGTTGCCACGGGATGCCCTGCCTGTATGGTTCAGATTTGTGACATGCTCGCAAAGGAGGGCCTTGATATCAAGGTCAGGCATCCTCTTGAGCTGTATGCCGGTTCCCTGAGAAAAAAAAGGCTGATATAACAAACATGGCGGCTCACCGCCACAATCGAAAAATGAAAATATTCTTAAAAACAGATAGTTATGGAGAGTTTTATATAAAACTACCATGGGCAACTATAGGAATTGTTCAATCAGCTTAACAGCCTTTTTTCCATCCACAGGCCTGGAGTAGAAATAACCCTGAATATAGTTGCAGTGAAGCCCCCTGAGGGTTTCCAGTTGGGCCGTTCTCTCAATTCCTTCGGCAACCACTTTAAGATTTAAGTTATGGGCAAGGGTGATGATGGCCCTGGCAATCTCGATGTTTTCATTGTCCGCGTTGATTTCATCCACAAAGCTTTTATCCATTTTCAGGTAATCCAGGGGAAAGCGTTTTAAATAGGCCAGGGAAGAGTAACCTGTTCCAAAGTCATCAATGGCGATGCGGATTCCAGTCTTCTTAAGGCGGTTGAGCTGGCCTATGACGGATTCAGGTTTTTCCATCACAGAGCTTTCCGTAAGCTCTGCCACTAAAAAATGAGGAGACAGATTAACCTCATTAAGGGCATTTCTGATGCTGAGTTCCAGATCATTGTGCATGAACTGCCGGGATGAGATATTGACGCTTATACTTATATTTTCTGCTCCTTTTACTGTATTGTGCCATTCTTTAAGCTGGAGGCAGGCCTCCTCTATTACCCATTGGCCTATAGGGAGGATCAATCCGGTTTCTTCTGCCAGGGGAATGAAATCCGCCGGAGATACCATGCCCCTTTCGGGGTGTATCCACCGTATAAGTGCTTCAAAAGCTTTTATCTTTTCTTTTCTGGCACAAAGCACCGGCTGATAATAGAGCACAAGTTCATTGCGTTCAACCGCGTCTTTAAGATCATTTTCAAGCTGCAGAGCATCATGGGTAATATGATGGAGTTTTTTGCTGAACACCTTGTATCTGGACTTTCCAGTAGCTTTAGCTCTGTACATGGCAATGTCTGCATCCCTTAGAATGTCCTCGGCCTTGCCATAGAAGCCGGTGTTGAGCACAATGCCGATGCTGGAGCTTATGTAAACATCATTACCCTGAATTCTGAACACTGCTGCCGACTGCTCTTTAATACGCCTTGCAATGGCTATGATTTCCTTTGCATCGCCTATATCCTCCAAAAGAACGGCAAATTCGTCACCGCCAAGGCGTGCCACGGTATCCACGGATCTTACACAACAGAGAAAACGCTGGGCAGCCTGCTCAAGGAGAACGTCTCCGGCAGGGTGTCCCAGAGTATCATTAACCCATTTGAAACGGTCAAGATCAATCATGAATACGGCAAAATGAAAATCAGGATTACGTTTTTGTCTGGACAGGGCCTGACCCAGACGCTCCATAAATAGAATTCTGTTGGGCACTCCGGTAAGGCTGTCGTAGAAGGCCTTTCGGTAAAGCTGCCCCTCTAACTCCTTTCTCTCGGTAATATCCTGATAAACATAAAAAATACCTTCAACCGTGCCGTTCATCAATATGGGAAATCCCATAAGGGATACAGGAATGAGTTTACCGTTCCTATGCTTTCTCCGGGTTTCCCTATGAACGATTTTCCCGCTTAAAATGGTCTGGCGGATAGTCGTCATTTCAAGTACCATATCTCCTGGTACAATTATGTCACAATTGTGCGTGCTGCAGATCATGGCTTCAGGGTATCCGAAAATGTTTTCAAAACCCTTGTTGGCCCTGGCGATTATACCATTGGTATCCGTGGAAATCACGGCCTGGGGAGAGCCGTCAAAGAGTTGTTGAAAATAGGCTTTCTGCCTTGAGAGTTCCTCTTCTCTCTTTTTGGTGATGGTAATATCTCTGAAGGTGGCTACATAGAAATGACTTTCTCCCACAAGGGCCTTTGTTACCAAAGCATCAATGGGAAATGTTTTTCCGTTACGTTTTTTTCCTGTCAACTCCATGCGGCAGCCGGAAAGAAGGTCGTCCAGCATCCGGGTTAATGAATCATGATTTTGGCTGTCTGGATTTTTCAGCCCCTTTTTTGCTGTGGGGCTGTCTGCATCCCGCCGTTTTCCATTCACAGGAAAATATTCCAAAGATGTGTCGATGAGGCTGCCCATATAGAGATCACCCGGCATGAAACCGGCATGCCCACCATCATATCCGAACATGGCGCAGCCACTGGGATTCATGCTGATTACCCCGAAATCATCTCCTCCAAAGGTGATAATGGCATCCTTTGCTACGGAAACGATGGCCTCGGTATTGGCCACAGCCCTCTGGAGGGCAGCCATTACCTTGTTGTATCTCGCGGCAATGACCCCTGTATCTGTGAAAGGATCCGCAGGCACCCTCAATGAAAGGTCTCCTGTTTCTTCCTGGAGCTTCATGATGCGAAAAAAATCCGCTGTCTCGGTTTTTGCCCCGTGTTCCGAAAAATTCAAGCCGATTTCTTCGCTGCTTGGTGAAACCCTGAGGGGCATGATGCGGTCGATCCTGCGAATAATAAAAAGGGGAATCAAAAAAGCCACCACAAAAGCTGCTGTTATGCCTTCCAACTGAACCAGCAACTGGGCATGGAGGCTCAATCCTGTATCCAGAATCTCTGGATCACCGAAGAGCGCAACGGCAAGGGTTCCCCATATCCCGCATCCCAGATGAACAGGAACGGCGCTTACAGCGTCATCAATGCCGTAATGCAGAAGAATTTCCTCCACAACAAGGCACAGGCCCCCGGCAATGGCACCAATGAGAATGGATTCTGGTATTGTAACGCAATGGCAGCATGCCGTTACAGCTACAAGCCCTCCAAGAGAGCCATTGATCAGAAAGGAAACCTTTGGAATGCGGTTGTAAACAGAGCCGGCAAACAACGCAAAGGCGGATCCTGCAGCTCCGGCCATAACGGTGTTGACAATAATGCCTGGTACGGTGCTGTCCATGGCAAGGGTGCTTCCCCCGTTAAATCCTATCCAGGCAATCCAGAGCAGCAGAGCTCCCAGAACAGAGAGGGGAAGATTGCTGCCGTGTATATCTACCGGCGTTCCGTCAGAAGAAAAGCGCCCCTTTCTGGGGCCGATGACAATAAGGGTGGCAAGGGCAGTCCATCCTCCTACGCTGTGCACCACAGTGGAGCCTGCAAAGTCGATGAATCCGGCAATACCGAGCCAGCCTGCCATGGTACCGGAATCAATGCCGTTCCATGCCCAGTGCCCGAAAAGGGGATAAATGAAAACAGAGAGTAAAGCGGCAATGATCAGATAGGATGAAAAACGTATGCGTTCAGCCACCGCGCCGGAAAAAATTGTGGTGGCAGTGCCGCAGAACATGGTTTGAAAAAGAAAGAAGGATGATAGGTGAAAATTATTGCCAAACTCGGCCATAAATCCTGAAGTGCCGATGATGCCGGAGTGGGAAAGGCCAAACATCAAGCCGAATCCAACGAGCCAGAAACCCATTACGGAAAAAACAAAATCTGCAAGGTTCTTGATGGCAACATTAATGCTGTTTTTTGAACGGGTTAAACCTGATTCCAGACACATAAATCCAGGCTGCATTAAAAAAACGAGTACAGAAGAAATTATCACCCAGAAATTATCAAGAACAGAACTACCCATGTTATCCTACTTTATACAAATATATGTTAGACATTATCGGAAATAAACATTGTTTTAATAAACGTCACTCTAACATAAACATAAATCCAGTAAGACTGATGTTGTTTTTCTATTTCCGATAATGTCTGTTGTTTAATAAAATTATCCAGCTACTTTTAATATTATAAAGGATTACAGCAAAGAGTGTGCCTATAAAATCAATCCATTTATTTATTAGTGTTAAAAACTGTGGGGACAGGTTTTATAGAAGTAAAGATATCGGCTTCTATATATGATACTTCATGGATATGTGCTTTGTTTTAATGGATTTTTATAGGTTTTAAAAAATTTTGGCTTATTATGATCATATCCATTGCTATTGTAGCAAATTTTATTTGCTAAAAATACAAAATTGTATGTTTATTTGCGGACTGACTGCGTTTGTGTCTTTAAACAGCCGGTAAAACCCAGGCATTAATCAACACTGAAATCGCCACCCCATGGCACCCCTGCCTGGCTGTCCTAAATCCACCGTCTAAATTGTGATATATATGTTAATTCAAGAGGTTAACACAATTCACCTTTCACCTATTTGGTGAAAGAAAATAATAACTAATGATTTGATTTTACATCGAAAACCGAACTTAGATGGTGGATCTGGGCTGTCTGTAGTTGTTGCGTATATTGAAAACATCTGTTAAAAAACTATTGTTTGATTCAGTAAAAGTTAAAGGATCAAACAGCTTTTTAAGCCGTTACAAAAGGGGAATGTGAAAAAATGTACCATAGCTATACAAAAGATTTGTGGGATGTTCTTAAAACAACAAAAAGATTTAAAATAATATGGATAACAGCATTGTTGTTTTTAATGTTTATGGGGTGTGATCAAAACCGGCTCAATAATTTTCCCCCAAAAAAGGAAATGCTGATTTTTTGTGGTATAACCATGATTAAACCCGTGCTTGAAATTGCAGAAATTATTGAAAAACAAGAAAATATCGAAATCATCATCACCAAAGGCGGTTCCGGCAACTTACTGAAATCCATCCTTTACACTAGGGCAGGGGATCTCTATCTGCCCGGTTCAGAAAAATATTTTCAAATAATTGAAAGAGATCATCCTGGTATCATCCTGGATACGGCCCTTGTGGGACATAACAAAGCGGTTATAATGGTTCAAAAAGGTAATCCAAAGGGAATCATCAGCGATCTTATGAATTTTACCAGTAAAGAATATGCAGTCGTTATAGGCAATGCAAACAGTGGAAGTATCGGAAAAGAGACCAAAAGTATTTTTGAAAAAAAAGGAATCTATAATTCGGTAATCTCCAATGCAATGCAGCTTACAACAGATTCCAAGGATCTGGTCAAGGTCCTTGTCAACAAGGAGGCTGACCTGGTAATCAACTGGTATGCGGTATCCACCTGGGATGAAAACAAATCCGCCATTGAGGTTATGGAAATTGATCCAAAATTTGCCGAAACTAAAAAACTGATTATAGGTCTTTTAAAATATTCACAACATATTGAATCTGCCCGCAGCTTCATCAGCTATGCATCATCATCCCGGGGAAAAGCCATTTTTAAAAAATATGGTTTATATTTTGAGTAATAAGTTTGTTATGCTGGCTTATTATCGCCTGGGATTCTGAACAGCAATTCTAATTATGGGTTGTAGATGACATCAATGTTTCGTAACTTGCTCAAATTACGTTGAGCAAAACTCTAAAATTGCTGTTTTTAAAACCATTAAGTGTCATAATTAGAACTGCTGGATTCTGAACCATTTAAAAAGCTATTAATTTATATATATGACTTTCAAAATAATAAAAAAAAACAGCCGAAAAAAATATTTTTTTTCTGAAGCGATTATTCGTCTCCTTGCCTGCTTTATGGGCATTTTGATCTTTTACTCCACAGCCCAGATTATTGTTGAACGTATTCTTATCAAAAAAATAAGATACCAGAACGCAATCGTCGCAAATCAGCGTGCAAAAAGAGAGCTTGGCAGTATTATCAAAGAAAAGATACTACTCCTTGAAATCCATTTGCAAAAGAATATATTCTCAGACAACAAATATGCAAGGGATCATATGTTTCGACATGCAAATCAAGTTATGGATTCCCTGGAAAGCCTGTTGCCTGTTTTGCAGCACGGCGGCACATTTTCCCACAGCATCGCAGTCAATCTCAATACCTTAGACGAAGTAGTTGAAAATATTTCCTATGATAAGTTCGCCTCCGGGGCTATTAAACAAAACAATATCAAAAATTCCATATTTATCCATCAGAATAACATAGATAGCCGCCAGAATAAAAATGTCGGAACTGATAATTTCCATTTTTCACCTCCAGATAAAGATATTATTGTGGAGGTGATCGCCATCTTGCCTAAAATTAATGAATTAAGAGACCTGCTGTCAAAGCTCAGAAACATAAGGGTGTCTATGGAAACAACCACTGGACCTGAAGCAGAGGATAAGACTAAATTATCGAATCAGCTTTTACAGCAATATATCCTTGAAGCTAACGCTCTTTTGCTGCGATGCCGGGAAAACAGCAATAAGATTTTTTTTGATACAAACATGGAACTGAAAAAACTTTTAAATGAGCGGGAAAGATTTTTAAACCGTTTTGATAGCATACGTAAATATTTTTATTTTATATTCCAGATAATAATCACCATTATGTTTTTGTGTATCTTCATGAGAATCATCAGCATCCTGAAAGCCGGCATGTCTGCTGAAAATGAGAACCGAAAACTCCTTTCAGCCATTAAGCTGAGCCCCCTCAGTGTTATAATTTCAGATAAAGAAAGCCGCATTGAATATGTCAACCCTGCCTTTGAAACCATTACCGGCTACACTGCCCATGAGGTAATCCGCAAAAAAACCTCTATCTTGAATTCAGGTTACCATGATAGCGCCTTTTACAAAGATATGTGGAAAACCCTTTTATCCGGCCGGATATGGCACAATGAAATTCAGAATAAAAAAAAAGATGGAGAACTTTTCTGGGAGAGCACCACCATTATTCCTGTGACAGACAGTGACCGGGAAATAAGCCATTATGTGGCCATTAAGGAGGATATGACCGAAAAAATTAACCTCCTCAAATCCTATGAAGAGTCCAATGCTATATTTGAAGAAATTTTTACCAATATGCCTGTGGGTATTGTGCTGATCTCTTCAGACAAGCATATTTTGCAATTAAACAAAGAGGCGGAGCGAATACTGGGATATAAGCCTGGTGAAGGAGAAAAATTTCTCCAAGGCAGGATTTGTCACAACAATTACTGCACTATCAATGAAAAAGACTGCCCCATTTATGATCTAAAACATAAGAAAGTCGTATTACAGGAAAGGAATGCACTAAAAAAAGATGGCAGCATCGTCAATATACTTAAAAGCGTCATTCCCATTAAGCTGAATGGAGAAGAGGTTCTTCTTGAGGCTTTTATGGACATTACCGCCGTCAAGGAGGCGGAAAAGGCCATACTTGAGGCAAAAAATGCCGCAGAATCAGCCAACAGAGCTAAATCAGAATTTCTGGCCAATATGAGCCATGAAATCAGAACTCCAATGAATGCCATTATCGGTTTTTCCGATATTCTGCTGGCAGCAGAAACAAGGCCGGACACAAGAGAGCACCTTGCCATGATCTCCCAGTCAGCCTATGCACTGCTTGATCTCATCAATGAAATCCTTGATTTCTCAAAAATCGAAGCTGGAAAAATTGAAATACAAAGTGCTCCATTTTCTTTTAGAAATTTGTTATATCAACTTTCATCCATGTTTTTCATAAAAACCCAGGAAAAAAACCTGGTCATTGAGGTAATTATTGAAGATGAAACTCCTGAGTATGCTGTGGGTGATGAACTAAGGCTTCGCCAGGTACTGGTCAATCTCATCGGAAATGCTATCAAATTCACCACTGAAGGAACCATAACAATAAAGGCTGGTTATAAAATGCCATATTTTGTTATTGAGATTCAAGATACTGGAATCGGTATTCCAAAGGACCGTATTCAGAGCATATTTAATGCCTTTGAACAGGCGGATAATTCCACGGAAAGAGAATATGGGGGAACAGGGCTTGGGCTTTCCATTTCTTTATCCTTAATTCGCCTCATGGGAGGAAATATTTCAGTCCAGAGTAATGAGGGGCAGGGTGCTTTATTCATGCTTAAAATACCTATGAAAATCCCGGAAACTGAAATCATTCAGAAGTATTTAATGGAAGAAGATACCCTTGAAAAACAAGATTTTTTCCAGAATATTTCAATCATAAATTCACATGATCTGAACCAAATTCCAGCACATCAGATTAATTCTATGCCATCTAATTACCCCGGGCTGAAAGCTTTGCCTCCCCTGAAATGCCTTGTGGTGGAGGATAATCCTGCGAATATTGCACTTGTTCAGGTTAACCTGAAACGAATGAATATTGAAAGTGATGCTGCTGAAAATGGAAAGATTGCCCTGGATATGATGAGCCGGGTACATTATGATTTTGTTATTCTTGATATGCATATGCCGGTAATGAACGGCCTTGAAACCATTGAGGCAATGCGGAGCACGGGAACACTTTTTAAAATACCGGTAATTGCCTTAACTGCCGATGCCATTAAAGGGCATGGAAAAAAGTATCTAAAGGCAGGATGTGATGCCTATATTGCCAAGCCTTTCAAGCGGGATGCCCTTGAATCCAAAATAAAACACCTTATTCCCCATGCCTTTGCCCCAAAGGATAAACCACAACTATCCCTTGAATTTAATGAAGTTTCTCAAAGGAACAAATCACAAAAGGCCGTCTTTTCATCTTTAGATATAGATTCAGAAATACAATTGATAGAAAAAACCATGGAGCTGCTCCAAGCCAACTGCGAAATATTTGATCAAGATGAACTGACGAGCCTCTCAACGGACTTGAAAAAAAAGACAGCATCAAAAAGGATATTAGATATTGCATTACAGATCGAATCTGCTGCATTATCCTTTGATGACGAAGCTTTAACCGATCTTTTGGAAAGCTCTACAAAAATACATGAAGACCTTAAGTCAACTGATGGACAAAGAGAAAGTATCAAATGAACGATGATGAAGCGTTAGATCAAAAAATTCCAGACAACGTCATCATACTTATTGTTGACGATATTGCAGAAAACCGTAAACTTCTTGCCACGTTGATCAAATCCGCCATTAAGTGCCGTATAATACTTGCCAAAAACGGCACAGATACCTTAAAGCTGTTTGAAAAGAAAAATCCTATTATTCCTTCCCTGATTCTCCTTGATATTATGATGGCCGGTATGAACGGGTATGAAACAGCAGTCAAAATTAAGGCATTTCCAGAAGCCGCGGATATTCCGATTTTATTTATTACTGCCATGAACTCTGCCGAGGACAAAATCCGCGCCTTTAATGCAGGAGGTGTTGATTTTATTTCAAAACCCTTTCACCAACAAGAACTTATTGCACGGGTCAAGGTTCATCTCAGGTTGAAGATGCTTACTGAAAAACTAAAAGAACAAAACAGGCTGCTTGAAGATCGAAGACTCCATCTCCAGGCCCTTGTGGATGAGAAAACACACAAAATTGAACACATGACGATTTGCATGGTAAGTGCCCTGGAAAACGCCAACCTGTACAATGACAATGATACTGGTCTTCATATCCGAAGGGTGGCCAGATATTCTGCACTTCTTGCCAGGATAGCCGGTCTTGAACTGGATATGGTGAATAAAATCAGTCTTTATGCTCCTCTGCATGATGTCGGTAAAGTGGGTATTCCGGATCGTATTTTAAAAAAACCTGGTAAATATACCCCTGAAGAATTCGGACTCATGAAACAGCATGTGGCCATTGGGGGAAAAATGTTAGATAATGAAGGATTTGATGTGGTTGGAAAAAACATAGCTCTTTATCACCATGAAAAATGGTCGGGTGAAGGCTATCTAAAGGGATTAAAGGGAAAAGAGATTCCTGTGGAAGCCCGTATCGTGGCCTTGGCAGATGTGTATGATGCCTTGACCACTCCCAGGCCATACAAGCCTGCATTTTCCCAGGAAAGAACAATACAAATACTGAAAAGCGAGTCTGGAATTCATTTTGATCCCAGCCTTGTTAAACTTTTTCTGGAAAATGAAAAGCAGTTCATGGATATAAGGCTTGCCCATTCTGAATGAAATATTCCCCGCATATATATTTATAATGACGGTTGAAAGCCTTTTATATGAAAGTCTCCGTAAACGGGGGATGTCTTTCATGGTTCGTTGTGGGCAGAACCAGGTCAAAACCCTGGTCGGCCCATGGCCGTTATTATAAGACAAGGCAGTCCCTTTCTATACCAAAGCATACCAACCATCTGGGCTATAAGGGAAAGGTAATTCCATCAGCGGCGGATCATTAATATAACCGCATACAGGATCAAAATACTGCCGGTATATCCATAAAGGGTAAAATACTCTCCCCACCAGATCCAGGCCACAAGGGCTGCTGCAACCGGTTCAATGGTGGCGATGATGGAGGCTTTTCCTGGTTCTACATATCTAAGGCCTAAATAATATATTGTGTAAGCTGCAAAGGTGGAAAAGAAAGCCAGTACAACAAGGGCCAGCCAGGCCAGGGCTGTTTTATCTGCAAATGAGAACCAAGGCAGAAGGCCCAACGCTCCAAAGGGCAGGGTATAGAGAAACAATGTTGTGGTAGAATATTTATCAGAAAAGTGTTTGCCTAAAATATAGTAGAGGGAATAGCAAAATCCTGACAAAAGTCCGAAAAAAACAGCGGCTCCGACATGTCCTGCCTGGATTGTAAGGGTATCACAGGACTGGTTCATGGATATGAGCACGACTCCTGCAAGAGTTAAAAAAAGTGCAATCCTTTTGTTTCTGGTAATTTTTTCCTTTAAAAAGATACGCGACATGAGAAGAACCCAGGCAGGGGCGGTGTAGAGCAAAACAGCAGCAAGGGCCGCACCCCCCCTTTCCACTGCTATCTGGTAAGAGCCGAAAAACAAGGTTACGCAGAGAAAACCGAACATGGCAAGTCCGGGAATATCTCCTTTGGCAACCCTAAAATTTTTGCGGGATAATGCCGAGCCGGCTGCAAAAAATCCCCATCCAAGGATGGCGCGCCAGAAAGCCACTTCTAAGGGTGCAACTCCTTCTTGAAATGCCATTTTGCTAAAGGGGCCAATAATTCCTCCCCAGAGAAGGGCCGCAGTTATGATATATAAATATCCTTTTATTTTCATGGGGAGGGACATATTCTTTTTTTAGAATTATGTCAAAAGAAATTCGATTTAATGGAAATTAATGGTTGAATTTCTTTTGTATTCCTGATAGCAGAATATAAGAAATAACTCAAAAGTATGATTTTCGGCATATTTCATATTGTTTCAAAAGCAGTTTACACTTTTTTGAGATAGCCCCCAAAAAAATGGGAAGATTGATTCAGAAAGTGCAAATCGGCAAATGAAGGATGCCATTAAAACCATAAATAAAAGGAGATAATAATGGATAATGTTATAGTGGTTGGATGCGGGTCTTACATGGATGCTGGATATGGATGTCCTGGAGAGTGGAGATGCCTTAAGTCTGCTGCCTTTGGAGAAGGAAGCTTTGATAAGGAATCAAAAGTGGTGGGTTTTGTAAAATGTGAATGCCCCGGACGTACCATGGTTCCCAATACGGGCATGACCATTAAGCTGTCTGAAGTCAAGCCGGATAAAATTTATCTTTCAACCTGCATGGTCAATGCAAAACCAGACTGCCCCTACTCCACCCCGGAGGAAAAGGCTGCAATGCTTAAAAATAAATTCGGAGTTGATGTGGTGCTTGGCACCCATGATTACAAATAAAGTAATTATAACAGGCTGTTATTAAAGCCCAGACAGGCGTTTCCCCGGAAATCCTGTATTAAAAATTCAACAAGGTCATGATGACAGCCTTTGTTTAAGACCCGACAGGCGAAGATCGGTGCGGTTGTTGTTTAGAGCAATTTCAACCGCCCTGGAGGAGCCCACCAGGATCACCAGATCTTTGCCCCGGGTCATTGCCGTGTACAAGAGGTTTCTCTGGAGCAGGGGAAAGTGCTTGGTGGTAAGCGCGATGACCACGGCCGAGTATTCCGAACCCTGGGATTTGTGTACGGATATGGCATAGGCAAGAGTAAGTTCGTCTAATTCCAGAATGTCATAGTCGATAAGCCTGCCGTCATAGTCAACGGTTAAGCGGTTTTCAGACTTGATTACCTCATGGATGATACCGATATCACCGTTGAACACCTCTTTTTTGTAATTGTTTTTAAGGTGCATTACCTTGTCTCCGGTCTTGAATAAAATCCCCCTGCTCTCAATTCCTCCGGGACGCTTGTTGATGATTTCCTGGAGCCTCTGGTTAAGGTTGATGGTACCAGCTTCTCCTTTGTGCATGGGGGTCAGCACCTGGATTTCATCGACATGGGAAAAGGCGTTGTGGATTCGTCCGCTGCAAAGCTCCATGATGGTCTGCACCACTTTTTCCGGGGTATGGTTTTCAATGAAATAAAATTCAGATAAGCCCTGGGTGCCCGGGTCCGGCTTTAGCACAGGCATCTTGCCCTTTCGTATGGCATGGGCGTTCATGATAATGGGACTTTTTTCCGCCTGCCTGAATATCCGGGTAAGGGCAAAGGTTTTAACGGCTCCTGAATGGATGATATCTGCCAGTACATTACCCGGCCCCACAGAAGGCAGTTGAAAAATATCACCCACCAGTATCAATACTGAATTTACAGGTACCGCCTGGGTAAGATGGAACATGAGTAGGGTATCCACCATGGAGGTTTCATCCACAATGACCACATCGGTTTCCAGAGGATTTTCAGGATTTCTGCCAAAGATTTCGGTTTCAGGGTCATAGAGCAGAAGCTTGTGCAGGGTACGGGCGTTTTTATCGGTGACTTCGGAAAGCCGTCTTGCCGCCCGCCCTGTGGGTGCGCACAGCAAGACTTTTTGCCGGAGTTTCTGGAATAATGCGCATAGTGTACGGATCAGGGTTGTTTTGCCTGTGCCCGGACCCCCTGTTATAACAACTACCCTGTGGGACAATACCTGGCGGACAATATCTATCTGTTCGCCGGAGAGTTTCAATGCCAGCTTTGTCAGAACTTCCAGGGTTATAGCTTCTTCATCCATGTTGTATTCAGGAGTGGAGATTGAAAGCATGGCTTTAATTTTAAAAGTAATGCCGATTTCAGCTCTGTGGAGCCTGCGCAGGTAAACAGCATCGGAGCGCTCTTCTTCGGGGCAATCCCCGGCTGTTTTTTCAATCACAATTTCACGGCTTTTGCTTAGCTGGGATAGAGCGGCTTCAATGCTTTTATTTTCCGCGGATGTAAGCTGAATGCAGCTTTGAATAAGCTGGAATTTACAGGCATATACATGGCCGTCACGCTCCTGCCTTAAAAGCAGATAAATGATGGATGCTTTAATACGTTCAGGATCATCTTGTTTTATACCGGAATTAAGGGCAATGCTGTCTGCCACCTGAAACCCGGCTTCAGGTATGTCCCGTGAAATCGAATAGGGCTTTTTTTTCAGAATTTTCAGGGCATCGGTTCCGTAGAAGTTTAAAATTGCTGTTGCATGGTCAACACCTGCACCGTTATCCTGCAAAAATTTCATGATTTTTCTAATGGAATGGTGTTTGTCCCAGGCATTGGATATCTGCTTTAGCGTGGATCGGCCAATGCCTTCAATCTCTAAGAGTCTTTCCGGTTCGTTTTCTATAATTTCAAGGGAGTCTTCCTTGAAATGCTTAACGATTTTACCGGCCATGCCTTTGCCGATGCCTTTTATAATGCCCGAAGCAAGGTATTTGCGTATGCCTGACAGGGTTGCAGGCAGGGTTACCTCAAAGGTTTCCACCTTGAACTGATCCCCATATTTCTGATGGTGTACCCATCTTCCCCTGAGGCTCAGGGTTTCACCCTTACTGACTCCGGCCAGATACCCGACAATTACAATGGTTTTTTTTGTCTCACGGGCCTTCAGGCGGGCAATGGTATAATGATTTTCATCGTTTTGAAATGTGATGTGCTCAATTGTGCCGTTAAGGATAATCATAGCACTGAAGTTGTTTCTCATCTATTTTTATATGAAAGTCTTCGTAAAAGATTGTTTTTTAAAGACTTTCAATCTTCGTTGTGGCCGGGTAAAAAATATGCTCCGGCCATGCCGGTTTATATGAATGCGTAGGGGCAGAATCTATTTCTGCCCCATTGATAAATACGAAATAAATCCATTTGGGGCGGATATGGAATCCGCCCCTACATTCATTATTCGTTGTGAACCGCGGCTCATGTTGGTTTATATGAAAGTCTCCGTAAACGGCGGATGACTTTCATGGTTCGTTGTGGGCAGAACCGGGTAAAAACCCTGGGCTGCCCATGGCAGTTTATATGAAACTGTAGGGGCAGGTCACCGTGCCTGCCCTTTAAGAGGCCACCCACAGTGGGGTGCCCCTACATTTAATGATGATTTGATGGGGGATGTGCATTTAATTGTGGTTTATGTTTTGAAGAAGCCACCTGGCCGCTTCCATGAGATTCCCGGCCCCAAAATCCGGGGGGGTATTCATTTTTTTTAGTTCTTCTGCCGATTTTATCCCGTTTCCCGTATGCACCAGAATGGCATATCCGCAGCCCGCATTCCTGGCACACATTATATCCTTGGTACTGTCTCCTATCATTGCAGACAGGGAAGTATTGATACCATACTTCTTTACCGCCTTAAGGATCATCCCGGGCAGGGGTTTCCGGCATGTACAACCATAATCAGGGGTATGGGGGCAGAAAAAAATGTCCTTTATTTTTCCTCCGGCCCCGTTGATTCCGGTTTTCATCTTTTTGAAAATGGCATCAAGCTGCTTTGGGCTGAGCATACCTCTGCCTAATGCTGATTGATTGGTGATGATTATTATGTCAAAATTGTTTTCAGTCAAAAGGGCGATTGCTTCAGCGCTTCCGTCAATAAAATAAAATTCAGATTCATCTTTTATGTAATCCGGGGAATCCACATTGATTACCCCGTCCCGGTCAAGGAATACCGTAAAATTCATGGCTGTTTACTCAGCTACTGTAAAGGGCTGTTCCGAATAGGGATGATTCATTCTGGAACAGAATCTTTCAGCGTCCATGAGGTTGTCATAGCGCCCTACACGCACCCGGTAAAAGGTGCCCCTTGCATCGGCATAGGTGGTTATATGGGCATTTTGATATCTGACTGAGAGCTTTTTTCTGAGCTTCAGGGCGTTTTCTTTGACTGTAAAAGCACCCACCTGGATGGTGAAATTCCCTTTCCAGTAGTCCATGGGGGTATAGCTCTTATGGCCTGAAGAATCCTGTGAGGCCATGCCCAGGGCAACTATTTTAACCGGAGCGGTTCCAGGTCCTATAACCCCAAGTTTTTTAGCAGCCATGTAGGATAGATCAATTATTCTGCCTGCAACAAAGGGACCCCTGTCGTTGATTCTTAGGTCCAGCTTTTTGTTGTTTTTAAGGTTATGCACCCGTACCCAGGTGCCCAGGGGAAGGGTTTTGTGGGCAGCCGAGATTTTATACATATTGTATATTTCGCCATTGGATGTTTTTTTGCCGTGGAATTGTTTCCCATACCAGGAGGCAATGCCCTTTTGGGAAAAACCCCTTGCACTGGCAAGGGGATGATAATATTTTCCAAGAACTTTATAGGGCTTTGTTCCGGTATTTTTTCCGGCATTGTTTGTTGATGCGCCAGAAGATTTCCCTGGCGATGTATAACTTTTATGGGGTGTCACCTTGGACCGGGGAGGTGATGCCTCGGGTGAACAGCCTGTTAAAAAAAGAATAAGAATAAGGACGGCTGACCTGCTGATTTTGGTTCTCGTCATGGTTATCCATTAATTTCCATGGCTTTTTTAAGCACTTCATCCATCTTATCGGTAAAATGAAACTCAATGACTTCCCGCACATTTTCAGGAACATCTTCCATATCTTTTTCATTCCATTTGGGAAGAATGAGATGACGGAGTCCTGCCCTGTGGGCTGCTATTACTTTTTCCTTTATACCTCCCACCGGAAGCACTTCTCCCCTGAGAGTGATCTCACCGGTCATGCCCAAACGCTGCTTTACCACCTTGCCGGTCACAAGGGATGTAAGCGCTGTCAGCATTGTGACACCGGCAGAGGGGCCGTCCTTGGGGATGGCACCAGCAGGCACATGAATATGAAAATCATGGCTCTCAAAGTAGTCGGGAGCGATATTGAATTTTTCGGCATTGGCTTGCAGATAACTCATGGCTGTTCTGGCCGATTCCTTCATTACATCACCAAGCTGCCCGGTGAGAATCAGTGCCTGTTTTCCCTTCATGGCGGTTGCCTCCACAAAGAGGATATCTCCACCTGTGGCAGTCCATGCAAGCCCTATGACCACGCCTGGAACCGATGCGGCAGTACCCTGCTCCTGCATGTTCCGAATGGGACCCAGGTATTCTTTAATATCTTTTTTCAACACAGATATTTTTTCAATGGTCTCATCTTCCGCGATTTTACTGGCTATCCCCCTGCAAACGGTGCCGATCTCCCTTTCAAGGTTTCTAAGCCCGGATTCCCTTGTATAACCAGATATGATCTCCTTGACTGTTGAGATATTTATTTTTATCTGATCTGGTGTGAGCCCGTTTGCCTTTCTCTGCCTTGGAATGAGATATCTGGTGGCTATTTTAAGTTTTTCCTCTTCTGTGTAACCGGACAGCTCAATCATTTCCATCCGGTCTCTTAAGGGAGAGGGGATGGTATGCAGCACATTGGCCGTGGTTAAAAAGATGACATCCGTCAAATCAAAGGGAACATCAAGGTAATGATCGGTAAAGGAGTAGTTTTGCTCAGGATCTAAAACCTCTAAGAGAGCAGATGAAGGATCACCATGGTAGGAAGAGCTTACCTTGTCGATTTCATCTAACATGAAAACCGGATTGTTCTTTCCCGCCCTTCTGATTTCCTGGATGATCCTGCCTGGAAGGGCACCAACATAGGTGCGGCGGTGTCCCCTGATCTCAGCCTCATCCCTGATTCCGCCCAGGGCGATACGGACAAATTTCCGTCCCAGGGCCCGTGCAATGGATTTGCCAAGGGAGGTTTTTCCAGTACCGGGAGGGCCGAAAAAGCACAGAATCGGGCCCTTTGAATCTTTTTTAAGCTTTCTTACGGCAAGATATTCAAGGATTCTTTTCTTGGGTTTTTCAAGGCCGTAGTGGTCATTATCCAGTATTTTTCTGGCAGCTTTAATATCCAGCTTATCCTTGGATTTCTCATTCCAGGGAAGGGATGTAAGCCAGTCAAGATAGGTAGAGGCCACGATATACTCAGAGGATGAAGGGTGCATGCGCGACAGTCGTTTAAGTTCCCTGTCTGCTTCCTTTGCCGCCTCTTCGGGGAGCTTTTTTTCCTCTATTTTTTTCCGGTAGTCCTGTATCTCTACGGTTTCCTCATCGGTTTCGCCAAGTTCTTCCTTGATGGCTTTTAGCTGCTGGCGAAGATAGTATTCCCGCTGGCGTTTATCCATGTCCTCCTTGACCTGGGATTGAATTTTTGAACCCATTTCAAGAATATCCAGTTGGTCATTCACCAGTCTCGTAACTTTTTTGAGCCTTTCTTTGACATCGATCATCTCTATGATTTTTTGTTTTTCCACAATAGGCGCGTTTATGGTGGACGCAACCATATCCGCCATAATGTCAGGCTCCTGTATGGATTTGACCATGCCGCCGATTTCAGCCGGGAGCCCGGGAGAGAGGGATACGATTTTTTCGTATTGATCGGCTATGTTGGACATGAGAGCAAGGGTTTCTTTGTCATTGGTTATATTAGTGCTCTCAAGGATTTCTATACGTGCCTGTATATAGGGTTTACCGTCAACAAATTCCAGTACTTTGAACCGGCTTAAACCCTGGATAAGCAGTTGGGCCTTGTTTTCCTCCATTTTAGACATTTTAAGGATAATGGCAGCAGTTCCCACGCTGTAAAGCTCTTTTGTTGAGTGACGAGATGTTACATCAGAACGTTTTGACAGAAGAAGTCCTAACATTCGGTTGCCTGCCATGGCTTCGTCAATCAGCTCGATTGCTTCTTTTTGCATTACAACAAGAGGAAGTACCATTTTGGGAAACAAATTGGTATCCACAATTGGAAGAACTGGAAGGATATCCGGGATATGATCGGGACTGACATTTACTGATGTCTGCATTTCATTCATGGAAATTTTCCTATACGTTGTTCAATTACCAACTGTTCGATCATTTTTGCATAACTTATTGACTTTATTCACATGAAAAAACGAACCTCTAAAAAATCAGAGCCGTATTTCACTTAGATTACAGCACCTTATGAGATCAATCGAACCGAGGGTCAATTATCTTTAATGTTTAAGATAATACAATTTTCTGCGGCCTTGTAATGGGAAGTTTTGCAAGGGTTATTTCAAGAAAACCATTAAAAAAAGAAGCCGTTACCTTATCTGTATTGATAAGGGACGGGAGATAAAGCACCCTTTCAAACCTGCCGAACTGAATTTCGGCAAGGCGGTAGGTAGCAGGTAATTTTGGAGGGGTGCGGCACCTGTTTCCTGAAATCTTAACAGCTTTATTACTTACCTCAATGGAAATATCCTCCTTTTCTACGCCTGAAATTTCAGCCTGAATTATGATGTTATCCCTTGTTTCAAAAATGTCCATCTGGGGTTTCCAGATACGTTTTGAAAGGCAGAACATGGGATTTATGGAGTGAAACATATCTTGATTAGATTTCTCTCCCCTTGAAGATCTTTCAAAGTCTTCGCCAAAGTGAATTTCAATATAATCCATTACAGAAAACTCCTGAAGCTGTGTTGTTTTACTAATAAACACTTTCATTAACGAACAGGCAGTTAATAAAAAGTAGAATACCACCCGCTAAAGGCCTTGTAAAGCCTCAATCATAAATGGTTCTAATTTTTTTACATTTTTCATAAAGGGAGCACTTACAATTATGCAAGAATATTTTTTAAGATAACAAAGTAGGTAGTTTACTCTTTTTTTTAAAGTGATCCCCCCAAAATGGGAAAATTGATTCAGAAAGTGTAAACTGGGAAATGAAGGATACCAAAATATTTACATATTTTGGCAGAAGCCAGTGAGCCATGCTCGAAAGCAAGCTAAAATTTGACATCTTTCATTCACTGGTTGACACTTTCTAAAAGTATTTCCTTATTTTTTGGGAATCTTCTCAAAAAAGTGTCACCTACTTTCGGGGTCATATGAAGGATGCCAAAAAATGCTGAAAAATGATTGTTGATGACTGGATGCTACCAAAGCGTTTTCAGAGCCTGTTTAAGCATTCATGTCGCAGGTAAATTCCACATCCACCGTTTCTATAATTTTCTGGAATGCCTCCTGGAAACGATTGATTTCAATGGAATTTTTTTCAGCCATGCTACCCTGATTATCGATGTGAATAGCAACTGTTTCAAAATTTTCCTTGAAGGACTCAATCATAACACTTACTTTCCGGGAGGCTTCCTTGGTTGTCTTTGCAAGTTGTTTTATCTCGCCTGCAATCACATTGAACCCCTTTCCAGCACCATGGGATCTTGCCGCTTCTATGGTGGCGTTTAAAGATAGAAGATTGGTTTCATCTGCAATGGAAGAAATCATATCCACAACTTTGATGATCTCCTGGGATCTATCCCCCAGAGCGTTTATTCCCATACTCACCCGACTTCCTGCTGAAACGATTTCGTTAATTCCCTTTATGGCAGATTTAGAGAGCTCTACGGAATCCTCCAGAATTTTTTCCAGAAATTGTTGCTTATCCAGGCTGCGTTGTTTTTCCAACTCAAGTTTTTGTACGGCAAGATTTGATTTTTCAGTTTCTCTCTTGGCCAATTCCGAAGAGTCTTCATCCCTGCTTTTTTCCATCCTGGCAGATATCGTAACCATTCGGCAAACCACGTCTATCATACAATATATTGGTATATAACCCATTTTTTTGCATATAAGCACAATATATTGTGGTTTTGTACGGGGTTTACCGAATATTTACCAGATATCAGAGCTTTCTTTGCCGCAGATTCGGCATCCCGGGCAAGTTGGTGCTGCTGTTTTACCTTTTCCATGGAATCCTTTACCGCATCCAACAGATTATTGAACCCCAGGGCAAGATCCCCCATCTCACTTCCAGAATGGACATCGACCTTTAAATTTTCAGAATAGTCTTTACTGATCGTCACATGATTCATTGCAGCCGTCAAATCCAGCAAAGTCGATTTTGCCCCGTGCTCAGATACATTCAATCCCAAACGTTCATCTTCCTGGGATACACGAAGTCCCCACACATTATGAGTAAATACCAATACAGCATGGCTTGTAAAAAAGGTCCAGCCAAAAAAAGAGACAATACCAATGAGCTGGACCCCTATCTGCCATAGCCGGTTCGTATCTCCAAGAGCCTCCGGTGTCATAAAAATTCCTACGGCAAGGGTTCCCCAAACACCGCAAAAATCGTAGACGGCAATGGCGCCCACCACATCGTCAAGCTTTGCAACCTTTTCCAGCCAGTCAATTGCCACATGAACGATGACGCCACTGGTAAGGCCAATAATGGAAGCCCCCATGGGCCTCACCGAGGCACATCCTGCCGTGATCCCCACAAGCCCACCCATTAAACCGTTACAGATCATTTCTGCCTGGGGTTTATGGGTAGGGCTTTTGACCCAGCTAAAGATACAAATGCTGACACAGCCCCAGCAGGCAGAAAGCAATGTATTCATTCCAATGGCAGCCACCTCATTATGAAGAAGAAAAAACTCAAATCGGCATGACTGCATTGGCTTGCATTGGCTGGTTTGCCGGTCTATCTGGACTTGGCCAAGGTAATAGGTTTGTCCAAATCAATCGGAAAGCTGGTGGAAAAATGCCTTCCTCAGATTTCGGTGTAAATGCGGCGTGGTGGTTGATCATGAGGGAAACAGGCATATTGACATATGAGATAGAGACATGCTAAAAGCATCCCTTAAATTTTAGTATTTTATCCGGCGGCCGATAAAGGCCTTAATAGGGAATCCGGTGAAAATCCGGAACGGTCCCGCCGCTGTAACGGGGACGAGACCTGCATTAATGTCACTGCAGATTTAAAATTTTCAGACCTATGGGCTGAAAACAAAATTTTGTGGGAAGACGCAGGAATCAGGATGATCCGCAAGTCAGAAGACCTGCCAGATAAAATAATGACTACCCAGGTGAGATGGTAAATCCCAGGGCTGACATAATTGTCGGTTCCGGGATTTTTTGTTTCCGGAGCTGACTTAAAAAGGACAGCACTATGAAAACACAGATCGAACTTGCCAGAGATGGAGTAGCCACAGAACAGATGAGTCAGGTCGCAGTTGATGAAGGATTTGCCCTTGAAATCATTAGAGAACGGGTTGCATCAGGAGAGATCGTCATTCCCTGCAACCCTTCAAGAAAAGGCCAGAAAGCCGTGGGTATCGGTAAGGGCCTGCGCACAAAAGTCAATGCATCCATCGGCACCTCATCGGATATCTGCAGTATAGAAGGAGAGATTAAAAAGGCCCTGGCCGCCCAGGAAGAAGGGGCAGATACTCTCATGGAGCTCTCAGCCGGTGGAGACCTTGATGCCGTTCGCCGCGAGGTTTTAAAGGCTGTTTCTCTCCCCGTGGGCAATGTCCCCCTTTACCAGGCATTCAAGGAGACCGGCCGGAAATACAAAAATCCCGCCAGGCTGGACCCGGAGTTTCTTTTTGATCTTATCGAAACCCAACTGGCCGACGGCCTCAGCTTCATGGCCATTCACTGCGGCATCAACCAATATACCATTGAAAGGCTGAGAAAACAGGGGTTCCGTTACGGGGGGCTTGCCTCCAAGGGCGGTACCTTCATGGTGGCCTGGATGGATGCCACGGGCAGGGAAAATCCATTATACGAACAGTTTGACAGGGTCTGCGGGCTCATGAAGAAATATGATGCCGTGCTTTCCCTGGGCAACGGCATCCGGGCCGGAGCCATCCATGACAGCCATGACAGGGCCCAGATGGCCGAGATGATTATCAACTGTGAACTGGCGGAACTTGGAAGGGAACAGGGCTGTCAGATGATGGTTGAGGGGCCGGGACACGTCCCCTTAGATGAAATCCAGGGGAACATCATGCTGGAAAAACGCATGAGCGGCAATGCACCCTATTATGTTTTAGGCCCCCTGCCTGCTGATACCGGTGCCGGTTACGATCATGTAACCTCTGCCATCGGCGCTGCCATGTCATCCTGGCACGGGGCGGATCTGGTGTGCTACATAACTCCTGCAGAACACCTGGCCCTTCCCCATGAAAAGGATGTACGGGAAGGAGTTCGGGCAACAAGCCTTGCCGTCCGTATCGGTGACATTGCCAAATATCCAGACCGCAGGGAAAATGAAAAACTGGCCTCCATGGCAAGGCGGGACATGAGATGGGATGATCTTGAAAAATACCTCATGTTTCCGGAGATTGCAAAGAGTATGCGCCTTAGCCGCTCTCCCCGGGAAGAAAAGACCTGTACCATGTGCGGTGATTTCTGTGCCATGAAAAAGGGGATGGAGGTGTTCAGCAGGGACATCAAGGGTGATCGTATATCTGCCATGGACAGATCAGGATTTTGATCCGTTTTCGCCCATAACAAATCATGAAACGTAGAGACAAGGCGTGCCTTGTCTCTATATCCAAATAAAACAGCGAGGTATGAAGTAATGGAAAAACTGACGCAGACGATTAATCTTGTTAAAAAACCAGATCAGGCTGTAAAAAAAAAGGCCCTTGAGCGCCTTGCGCAGCAGGCACGGCCGGCCGGCAGCCTTGGCATGCTTGAAGAGATCGGTGCCGGGATTGCCGCAATTTCCGGCAGGCTTGATGTTAGACTGGACAAAAAAGTGGTGGTGACATGCGCCGGGGATCATGGAGTTGTTGAGGAAGGTGTCTCCCTTTTCCCCCAGGAAGTAACCCCTCAGATGGTGGAAAATTTCGTGAACGGCGGCGCATCCATCAGCGTGCTTGCCAGGCATTCCAATGCCAGGGTCAAGGTGGCGGACTTGGGAGTAAACCATGATTTCAGCCCCGACATGCCCATTTTTCATAAAAAGATCAGAAAGGGAACATCCAATTTCACAAAGGAGCCTGCCATGACCCGTGAAGAGGCGGTCATGTCCCTGAATGCTGGAATTTCCATCGTGGAGGCTTTGGTGGAAGACGGCGGGCTGGATATTCTTGGTACTGGAGATATGGGAATCGGGAACACAACCCCGTCTTCGGCAATCATTGCGGCTTTCTCTGGAATCTCCCCTGCTGATCTGACCGGACGGGGTACGGGGATTGATGATGCCATGCTGGCCAACAAGATTCGTGTAATCGAGCGGGGACTTGCCCTGCACAAGCCTGATCCTGATGATCCCATTGACGTTTTGTCCAAGGTGGGGGGATTTGAGATAGGAGGACTTGCCGGCCTGGTGCTCGGAGCGGCAGCCTTTGGTATCCCCGTGGTCTGTGACGGTATAATCTCAACGGCTGGAGCATTAATTGCCTTTGAGCTTTGTCCAGGCATAAGGGAGTATCTGTTTGCCGGACATAGATCCGTTGAGCCGGGACATAAATATATGCATGAAAGAATGGGAATAACACCCCTCCTTGACCTGGGATTTCGGCTGGGGGAGGGCACGGGCGCGGCCCTTGCTTTTCAATTGATGGAAGCATCCACCAGAATCCTGGCCGAGATCAAAACCTTTGAAGAGGTTGCCATTGTTGACGCGCAGCAGGCTTGATCCATGACAGGGGGCAGCCCGCATGCTGGGCCGCCCTCTGCTAAAAACCATTGACATTATAAGGCATATGGCATAAATATCGCTCTGTGATAATTTGCTCATTTGTTGATTATAAATTAAAAATTATTCAAACGGTAAATTGGTGATGGTTTTAACACCGGCCATTGTAGGGGGACAATAGTTAAAAATAGCATTGTTAAGGGCTTCCTTTGAATTACGAAAAAATCACTCTATCCCAGCTTGAATCCTTTCTGCTGAAAGCCGCTGATATCCTGCGGGGCAAAATGGATGCTTCCGAGTTCAAAGAGTTCATATTCGGCATGCTTTTCCTTAAAAGGCTGTCAGATGAATTTGACCGAAAACGCCATCAGCTGCGCCATGAAACCTATGCACACCTCAAAGAACAACCGGGTCTGATTAATGAACTCCTTGAGGATAAGACCTCCTACGGAGAAACGTTTTATGTGCCCAAACGTGCCCGCTGGCACGAGGCATGGAAGGATGAAAACGGTGAACTCGTCCCGGCCCTGAAAGACTTGAAGCATGACATCGGAAATATGCTCACCAAGGCCATTGCCGCCATTGAGGACGAGAACGATTCGCTCACCGGAGTACTCAAGAACAATATCAAATTCAATGAAATCAAGGGCAAGAGCAAAATCCTCGACCACAAATGGAAAGATCTGCTCGACCATTTCAACCACCCCCGCTTTGTCCTGGTTAACGACAACTTTGAGTTTCCGGATCTCCTGGGAGCAGCCTATGAATACCTGATCAAATACTTTGCCGACAGTGCCGGTAAAAAGGGTGGGGAGTTCTACACACCCGCAGAGGTTGTCCGCCTGCTGATCCAGCTAGTCAAACCCCAGGCCGGAAATACGGTTTATGATCCCACGGTGGGTTCCGGCGGTTTTCTCATTCAGGCTCACCAGTATGTGGAAGAGCAAGGCCAGAACCCCAACAATCTGGCCCTCTATGGTCAGGACTCCAACGGCACGGTGTGGTCCATCTGTAACATGAACATGATCCTCCACAACATCAACAGCTTTACCATTGAAAATGGAGACACCCTGGAGGACCCCCAGATTCTGGAAAATGGCCAGATCCGTAAATTCGACCGGGTGCTTGCCAACCCCCCCTTTTCCCAAAACTACAGCCGGGCCAGTGTCAAATTCAGCCATCGTTTCCGGGAGTGGTGCCCTGAAAGCGGTAAAAAAGCAGATCTCATGTTTGTTCAGCATATGCTGGCCAGCCTCAAAGGTGATGGCCACATGGCCACCATCATGCCCCATGGGGTTTTATTCCGTGGCGGAAAGGAAAAACTGATCCGGGAAATCTTCATCCAGGATGACGTGATTGAGGCCATTATCAGCCTGCCCCAGGGGCTCTTTTACGGCACCGGCATTCCGGCCTGCGTGCTGGTTTGCAACAAAAACAAGCCCGATCACCTGCGCAACAAAGTGATGTTCATCAATGCTGACCGGGAGTTTGCCGAAGGCAAGAATCAAAACAGACTTCGTCCGGAAGATATTGAAAAAATCGACACCATCTTCACCCATAAGCGTGAAATCCATAAGTACAGCCGTCTGGTGGACACCACAGAAATCATTGAAAAACATGACTGCAATTTAAACATTCGCCGGTATGTGGACAACACCCCTGACCCGGAGCCTGAAAATGTGCGGGCCCATCTCTTGGGCGGCATTCCACAAGACGAGGTGACCGCACGTCACGATGATTTTGCCAGATTTGGCCTTGCCGTTGAAACACTTTTTCAGCCGGACCGCCCAGAATACCTTGCCTTTAATGAGTCTGTTCAGGATAAAGCGGACATTAAACATCTCATGGAAACCGATCCGGCCCTGGTTCAGACGCTCTCCACCCACGCCCAGGCCCTTGGGGAGTGGTGGGGGGCGGCCCAGAACGATTTTGCCCAGCTTGAGCACACCGCCTATAACGGAAATGGGAGCAACAGCAACGGCAGAAAAATGCCCGAGGTTCGCCACGACCTGTTGACAACCATCAAAGAGAAGCTGGTTCCCCTGCGTGTTCTGGATGAATTCAAGAGCGCAGGCGTATTTGTCAACTGGTGGCAGCAGATCCGGTTTGACCTGAAAACCATTGTCTCCACGGGCTGGCACCACACCCTGATTCCCGATGAGTATCTGATTGCAGAATTTTTCCAGGCCGAGGCAAATGCCATTGAAGCGCTGGAGGGCAGCATCAGCGAACAGCAAAGCGAACTGGCAGAGACCGTTGAATCCGCCCAGGAGACTGCCGCCTATGAGCCGGATGAAAATGAAAAGGTCACCGCCACCGTCATTAAAAGAGCGCTGAAACTGCTCATCGACGACTTAAAAGAAAGCAGCGGTACATCGGCCAAGCGGGAGCTGAAAGAGCTGAAAAGACTGGATGCAACCATCAAGAAAATTGAAAAAAAGATCAAGGAGACCCGGGCCGGATTAAAGGAGAAAAACACCGAGTTGGAGCTGAAGATTTCATTGAAACGCCTGGGCGGTGAAGGGTTTACCGCTGATAACCGGGAACTGATTGGTCAGGTGGAAAGGCAGCTTGCTGAACTGGATCTTGATAAAAAGACGGACAAGAAAAAAAGCACGGCCCTGGAAAAAGACAGGGCAGCCATCCAGGCACGAATTGACCGAACCGACACCCTGCTTGCTGAAATCGGCGGCCAGATTACCGATGAAGAAGCCAAAGTTCTGATTTTGAAAAAACTCTACGATATTGCCGGCCGGGAGCTGGAACGCTACCTCAATGCCGAAAAACGGGCGTTGATTCAAGGAATTGAAAATCTTTGGAATAAATATGCTGTCAGCAGCAGAGAACTTGAACAACAGCGGGAAAATACGCTTTCGGAGTTAAACGGTTTTCTGGAAGGGTTGGGGTATTTAAAATGACAATAGCAAAAAAACTGAATACTAATTTTTTTGAAAGTATACGCCATATTCTTCGTGATACCCGGCAAAAACCATATACCAACGACAATTTTAGGCAATTTTATCTCACCTATTCGGATTTTGAAAAATGCTACACGCTGTGTAGCAAATCGACTTGGCATCCCCACCAGCAAAATCTGGAATCACAGCATGTGCTGGAGACGTTTATACCTGAAGGGGACAATCATGAATAATTACGTTGTGAATCATCGGGAGCTGGAACCGCAGTTGGAAGAAAAGCAGACGGAGTTGAAAGGATTTATGGAAAGGGATGGATATTTACGATGAGTGATATCTCACAATGGGAATTCAGGAGACTTACGGATCTCGCTCAATATATAAATGGCTATGCGTTTAAACCCGATGATTGGGGCAAAGAGGGCTTGCCTATTATTCGGATTGAACAACTGAAAAATCCTGAATCAATTTCAGACTACTACTCTGGTCGAATTCAAGAGAAAAGCATTATCCACAATGGAGATCTAATATTTTCTTGGAGTGCTTCACTTTTTTTAAGCATTTGGCAGCATGGTGATGCAGCTCTTAATCAGCATTTGTTTAAGGTAATTGAAAAAAAGAATGTTAATCGCATCTTCTTAAAACAATTCATAGAATTTTATCTGCCTGAGATAACAAAGGCATCGCATGGCTCAACCATGCAGCATATAACAAGAAAGGAACTGGATCGTTTTGGTGCTCAATTTCCAATTCACAAACCTGAACAAGATAAAATCGCTAAAATCCTCTCAACAGTGGATCGGGTCATTGAGCAGACCGAAAGCTTGATAGCCAAGCATCAGCGCATCAAGACCGGCCTGATGCAGGATCTCCTCACCCGTGGCATTGATGAGCACGGCAACCTCCGTTCTGAAGAAACCCACGAATTCAAAGATTCCCCTTTGGGCCGGATTCCGGTGGAATGGGAACCCATCCAGATAGCAAAGTTTGCATTATTGCAAAGAGGGTATGACATAACAGAAGAACACTTTAAAGAAGGGCCATTTCCAGTTTTCTCGTCGAGCGGTATAATAGGCTATCATTCACAATCTACAAGCCATGGTCCTAATATTGTTATTGGTCGAAAAGGAACCATCGGAAAGGTTCATTATACTGAAAATGATTTTTGGGCACACGACACGAGTCTTTATGTTACTAATTTTTGGGGAAATCATGAACGATTCATTTATTATCTATTTTTCCATCTTGATTTGGGTAGATTGGGCACCAAGTCAGGATCCCCATCGTTAAACAGAAATGATATTCATCCTTTGTGGATTGCCAGACCTTCATCAAAGGAGCAAATAGAGATTTCGAAAAGACTTGATCAAAGCGTTCAATACAGCGAAGCCATTGAATCACAGCTACAAAAACTCCAATCCCTAAAAACAGCCCTGATGCAAGACCTGCTTACTGGAAAAGTGCGGGTCACACCGCTGTTAAAAAACATAGGAAGTGATTCATGAACCTTTGAATATTTCAAAAAAACATCAAAGTGGAAAAGGGACTGAAACAGATCTGAATCTCCAAAAAGAATCGGTGAAAAGTTGCATCATCTGCGGATGAGGGGATAGGTTATGAATAGCAACAACTCAAACACGCACAAACTCGACGAACGAAACCATGTGGAAAAACCGCTCCTCAATCAGCTCCATGGTCTGGGTTGGGAAATCATTGACCTGACCAATGAGAAGCAGACCCCGGCCCATACCTTTCGGGAAAAGTTGGCAGAAGTGGTCATGGCCAGGGTGGTGCGTGAACAAGTCCGAGTCATTAACCCCTGGCTTGGGGAGGATCAGATTGAGGATGTCGCCAGACAATTGACTGCCGGCTTTCCCGGCACAAGGCTGATGGAAAACAACCAGTATGCCCTGCACCTGATGCTGGAGCACACCAGCGTCAATGAAAACCGAAAGACAGGCGAGCAGAACCCCACGGTGCGGTTTATTGACTTTAAACACCGTGACAACAACCGGTTTATAGCGGTCTGTCAGTTCAAGGTGCGTATCCCGGGCACCGAGCACCACATTATACCGGACATTGTGCTGTTCCTGAACGGCTTACCGGTGGTGCTCATTGAGTGCAAATCACCCAAAGTCAAAGATGCCATCCCCGAAGCCATCAACCAGATGCTGCGGTACAGCCAGCAGCGCGGGGCCAGGGGAGAAGGCAATGTGTCACTTTTCCATTTTAATCAGTTTGTCATTGCCACCTGCCGCCAGGAAGCCAAGTTTGGAACCATCACCACCCACAGTGAAAAACATTTTTATCGCTGGTCTGATCCTTACCCACACACCTTGAACGACCTTGATCACGGATCAGGTAGCCCCAATGATCAGCAACGCCTGGTGGCGGGCATGCTGGACAGAGGCAATCTGCTCAATCTGATTCGAAGCTTTACCCTTTTTTCCACCAACGACAAGGGCCAGACCATCAAAATCGTCGGCCGGTACCAGCAGTTCCGGGCCGTGAAGCTGACGGTCCAAAGGCTGCTTGAGGGCAAAAATCCACGGGAGCGCAGCGGCATAATCTGGCACACCCAGGGGTCTGGAAAATCCCTCACCATGATGTTCATGGTTCGGGAAATGTACAGCCATGCGGCATTGTCCAACTGGAAGGTTGTCTTTGTCACCGACCGTACCCAGCTGGAAGACCAGTTAAATGAAACCAGCCGGAGCATCGGCTTTACGGTCAAGGTGGCAGACAGCATCAAAAAACTCAAAGAACTGCTCAGGGCGGATACCTCGGACCTGATCATGGCCATGATTCATAAATTCCGGGAGGCGGACCTCACTGAAACCTTTCCCCAGCTAAATGACAGCCCCAACATCCTTGTCATGACCGACGAGGCCCACCGTTCACAATACAAGATGCTCGGCGCAAACCTGGACAAAGGCATCCCCAACGCCACCAAAATCGGTTACACCGGCACCCCCATTGACAAGACTGAACGGGTCTTTGGGGACTACATTGATAAATACACCATGCGCCAGGCCATTGACGACGGCGTTACGCTGGAGATTGTCTATGAGGGCCGCACTCATAACGCGGAAGTGACGGATCAGGCAGGAATGGATCAGGCCTTTGCCGATGTGTTCAGCGATTATAATCTGAAGGAGCGGCTGGAAGTTCTCGGCTACGGGTCCCGGGACGCTTACCTTGAGGCGGAACCCACCATCAAAGCCAAGGCAAGGGACATGGTGGGGCATTATCTGATCCATGTTTTCCCCAATGGTTACAAGGCCCAGGTGGTGGCCACATCACGGGAAGCTGCGGTTCGCTACAAAAAGCACATTGATGGGGCATTGACGGCAAAAGCTGCCGATTTAGAAAAGGCAAATCCATGCGGCCTGGATCTTGAACAGCTAAAAAAACTGCAGACGGATGTGATCATCTCCGGCCGTCATAATGACCTGCCATACATGAAAGCCTGTTCAGACAAATCACGGCATGAACGAAGCATTAAAAGTTTCAAGCTCTCCTTTGGCGGTAAGGACCAGGGCCTCACCGGAGACATGGGGATTCTCATCGTCAATAACATGCTCATCACCGGCTTTGACGCACCCGTGGAGCAGGTCATGTATCTGGATAAAATCATTACCAGACACAATCTGCTGCAGGCCATTGCCCGTGTAAACCGTGTGGGTGGCGATAGCAAAGACAAGGGGTTTGTGGTGGATTATGTGGGGGTGGGACATCACCTGAAAAAAGCCATTGATGCCTATGACGAGCGGGAACAAAAAGAGGTGATTGACACCTTGAGCTTTCCCGAAGATGAGCTGCGGGAACTCCAGAACAGTCATGCCCACATTATGGAGCTCTTAAAAAAACATGGCCTTACGGACCTCACGGACCATGACGCCTTTTTTGATGTTTTCTATGACGAGGAGCTGCGCTTTGACTACATGCAGGCGTTTAAAGCTTTTACTAAGTGCATGAACCTGGTTTTTCCGGCCCGGCAGGCATTGGATTTCGTGGATGATTACAAAGCCCTTGGAGAAATAAATACACTGGCGGGAAAGCATTTCCGTGACAATAGATTGAGCATGAAAGGCATTCCGCCCAAGCTGCGGGGGATTATTGATCAATATCTGGCCTCCAGAAGCATTGATCAGAAGGTAGAACCCATTTCAATTCTGGATGAAGACTTTGAAAAAAATGTCAGCACACGTAAACGAACCAAAACAAAGGCGGCTGAAGTGGAACACGCCATTCGGCACCATCTGGATGTTGAGCTGGATGATGATCCCGAGCTGCAGGCATCCTTTGCCGAGGCATTGGCACAGATATTTCAAAATTTTCAGGATAACTGGGCAAAGATATATGAAGAACTGGAAAAATTGCGGGAGCGCATTAAAAATGCGGGCAAGGAACCAACCTATGGACTCCACCGCAAAAAACAGATGCCCTTTTTCAGAAGTTTTAAACGTGAAATTTTCGATTCAAAGGCAAATGACCCCCTGCAACCTGGAATGGTTGCGGAACCTTCATCCCCCTATGGTTTCAGTGAAGAGGAGAAAATTTCCATTCTCGTGGATCTTACCCAACAGGTTTATCTGGTTATTGAAAGGGAACTGAAACTTGCCGGTTTCTGGGAAAGCATCCCTGCTCGCAACAAACTCAAGGCGGATATTCAGACAATATTGATCCAGCCCGCTTACATCATTTTGCCCAATATGGTACAAAAACGGGCCCAGATTATCAGCAGGGTGATGGAAATTGCGCAAAAAAATAATGATATCATTCTATATGCGGAGTAAAGATGGAGCTGGTCTACACAATCAAGCGGTCAGCCGGGCGTAAAAAATTGACGATCACCGTGGAACGGGATCGCAGTGTGGTGGTTCATGCCCCCGAATCCACTTCCGAAGAAAAAATTCAAGCGGTTATTGAATCAAAACGGCAATGGATTTATGAAAAGACCAGGCATGCGCAAAAATACGCATTGCCTCATCCGCCGGGCAAAGAGCTGGTAAATGGAGAATCTGCACTATATATAGGCCGTCACTATCAGATTGAGATTGTTCCAGACAGCCTTGAGGAGATTCGCTTTGAGCAACGATTTCTGATTCCGGAGCGTCTTGCCGGTGATGGAAAGAGGCTATTACAACAGTGGTACATGGACAGAGCAAAAGAGAAAATACTGCCTCGTACCCAAAAAATAGCCAATGATCTTGGGGTGGAATTCACCGCTGCCAAGATCGTTGACAATCGCTATCGCTGGGGCTCTTGCACCACCAAAGACAATATTAATTTCAACTGGCGACTTATCAAGGCACCGACTTATGTTATGGATTATGTCATTGTCCATGAGCTTGCACACCTGTTGGAATCTAATCACACGCCACGTTTTTGGAATATCGTTCAAGCACAATCTCCTAAGATGGAAAAATCAAAACATTGGCTGCTTGAGAATGGTCAGATTCTTGAAGAAGATATTTGAAGTTTGGTTAGTGGTTACATATTAACTAATAGGGCACCATTCCATAGTGCGGTAATGGAAGTACAATCTTAAAACAGCTTCATGATAAACGTCCGATTTTGAGAACGATAATGCTTTTTATTTCCGGCTCCAGCATCCAGAATTCCGCGACATGGCGGCTGGTGTTGGAGTTTTCCGCCCGGAATGTGGGGCCAAAGGTGTAATATCTCCAAGGGACAAAGCAAACATCTCTGCGGAAAACCGGCCTGATACTGTAAGGTTTGCCTCCCGGCCGAAAAAAACCTCCTTAAAATCAATGGCACCTTTTACCGCGACATTTTCCAGGGGCATGGGGACAGGGACATAAAGCGTACGCCGTCCTTTTTTCTGTTTGTCTTTTGATGTGTTGATGGTTATAATCACCTTGAATAACTGATGAAGGATTCACACCCTTGGAGACTGACATGAAAAAAATGAAGACGCCCCACGACAATCTGTTTCGTGAAACCTTCAGCCGTCGGGAGAATGCGTTGAGTTTTTTAAAGATATATCTTCCCCCGGTGCTGTTGGAGGTGGTTGATCTTCAAAGTCTTGAAATCTGTAAGGACTCGTTCATCGAAAAAGAGCTGGAAGACTATTTTTCCGATATGCTGTACAAGGTGGAGCTTGCCGGGAGTCCAGGCTACATTTATGTGCTGTTGGAGCATAAGAGCTATGATGACAAATATCTTCATTTGCAGCTTCTTGAATATATGATCAAAATATGGCGGCTTTTTCTGAAACAGCATGAAAATGAAAATAAGAGTGAAGAAACTTTATCTGTTACATCAAGGAAAAGAGGGAAAAACAAGCCGCCTCTGCCCATTGTATTGCCGATACTGATTTACCATGGGAACTCAAACTGGCCTCAGGATCGGAGGCGTTTTTCATCATTGCTTTCCGGGCCTGTATCACTCTTTTCCGATTACATTCCAGATTTTACGTTTATGCTTCACGATCTGACAGCCCTGTCCGATGATGAGATCAAGGGTGCTGTCATGCTCAAAGTAATGCAGCTCTTATTCAAGCATGTTCAGGATACAGATATCATGGACAAATTGCCTGGCATTTTGTTGCTGCTGAGAGATGTGCTGGATGCCAGGACAGGTATGGAGAGTCTTGTGGCTGTTTTCAAATATCTGTTCAATACCATTGATGGAGTATCGGCAGAAGATATAAAAAATATTGTGGAACATGCACTATCAAAGAAAGAAGGAGGGTTAGTCATGACATTGGCTGAAAAACTTCGGATGGAAGGAAGAGAAGAAGGAAGAGAAGAAGGAAGAGAAGAAGGTGAAGTGATAGGGAGAATTCAGCTTTATCATGAGATATTGGGCGAAACCGTGCCATCAAAAAAGGAGCTGAATGTCAATTCCATTGAAATATTGAGGGAAATGCTGAAACAGATAGAACAAAGATGGATGCGGGTTAAATCAGAATAAGCCGGGTGATCATTTTTTTTTGCATACAAACACACTCGTCAGCCATAAGTTCTCTGAATGAGAACCATAAATGGTATTTTCAAAGAAGTTTAAAACACAATATATGGTAGCAGATGTTAGAATTTACGACTCTTGAGAAACACAATATGCTGTGTTTTAATACGGGCTTTACCGAATATTTACAAACCCTTGGAGACTGACATGAAAAAAATGAAGACGCCCCACGACAATCTGTTTCGTGAAACCTTCAGCCGTCGGGAGAATGCGTTGAGTTTTTTAAAGATATATCTTCCCCCGGTGCTGTTGGAGGCGGTTGATCTTCAAAGTCTTGAAATCTGTAAGGACTCGTTCATTGAAAAAGAGCTGGAAGACTATTTTTCCGATATGCTGTACAAGGTGGAGCTTGCCGGGAGACCAGGCTACATTTATGTGCTGTTGGAGCATAAGAGCTATGATGACAAATATCTTCATTTGCAGCTTCTTGAATATATGATCAAAATATGGCGGCTTTTTCTGAAACAGCATGAAAATGAAAATAAGAGTGAAGAAACTTTATCTGTTACATCAAGGAAAAGAGGGAAAAACAAGCCGCCTCTGCCCATTGTATTGCCGATACTGATTTACCATGGGAACTCAAACTGGCCTCAGGATCGGAGACGTTTTTCATCATTGCTTTCCGGGCCTGTATCACTCTTTTCCGATTACATTCCAGATTTTACGTTTATGCTTCACGATCTGACAGCCCTGCCCGATGATGAGATCAAGGGTGCTGTCATGCTCAAAGTAATGCAGCTCTTATTCAAGCATGTTCAGGATACAGATATCATGGACAAATTGCCTGGCATTTTGTTGCTGCTGAGAGATGTACTGGATGCCAGGACAGGTATGGAGAGTCTTGTGGCTGTTTTCAAATATCTGTTCAATACCATTGATGGAGTATCAGCAGAAGATATAAAAAATATTGTGGAACATGCACTATCAAAGAAAGAAGGAGGGTTAGTCATGACATTGGCTGAAAAACTTCGGATGGAAGGAAGAGAAGAAGGACGAGAAGAAGGTAGAGAAGAAGGAAGAGAAGAAGGAAGAGAAGAAGGAAGAGAAGAAGGTGAAGTGATAGGGAGAATTCAGCTTTATCATGAGATACTGGGCGAAACCGTGCCATCAAAAAAGGAGCTGAATGTCAATTCCATTGAAATATTGAGGGAAATGCTGAAACAGATAGAACAAAGATGGATGCGGGTTAAATCAGAATAAGCCGGGTGATCATTTTTTTTTGCATACAAACACAATATGCTGTGTTTTAATACGGGCTTTACCGAATATTTACAAACCCTTGGAGACTGACATGAAAAAAATGAAGACGCCCCACGACAATCTATTTCGTGAAACCTTCAGCCGTCGGGAGAATGCGTTGAGTTTTTTAAAGATATATCTTCCCCCGGTGCTGTTGGAGGCGGTTGATCTTCAAAGTCTTGAAATCTGTAAGGACTCGTTCATTGAAAAAGAGCTGGAAGACTATTTTTCCGATATGCTGTACAAGGTGGAGCTTGCCGGGAGTCCAGGCTACATTTATGTGCTGTTGGAGCATAAGAGCTATGATGACAAATATCTTCATTTGCAGCTTCTTGAATATATGATCAAAATATGGCGGCTTTTTCTGAAACAGCATGAAAATGAAAATAATAGTGAAGAAACTTTATCTGTTACATCAAGGAAAAGAGCGAAGAACAAGCCGCCTCTGCCCATTGTATTGCCGATACTGATTTACCATGGGGACTCAAACTGGCCTCAGGATCGGAGACGTTTTTCATCATTGCTTTCCGGGCCTGTATCACTCTTTTCCGATTACATTCCAGATTTTACGTTTATGCTTCACGATCTGACAGCCCTGCCCGATGATGAGATCAAGGGTGCTGTCATGCTCAAAGTAATGCAGCTCTTATTCAAGCATGTTCAGGATACAGATATCATGGACAAATTGCCTGGCATTTTGTTGCTGCTGAGAGATGTGCTGGATGCCAGGACAGGTATGGAGAGTCTTGTGGCTGTTTTCAAATATCTGTTCAATACCATTGATGGAGTATCAGCAGAAGATATAAAAAATATTGTGGAACATGCACTATCAAAGAAAGAAGGAGGGTTAGTCATGACATTGGCTGAAAAACTTCGGATGGAAGGAAGAGAAGAAGGAAGAGAAGAAGGTGAAGTGATAGGGAGAATTCAGCTTTATCATGAGATATTGGGCGAAACCGTGCCATCAAAAAAGGAGCTGAATGTCAATTCCATTGAAATATTGAGGGAAATGCTGAAACAGATAGAACAAAGATGGATGCGGGTTAAATCAGAATAAGCCGGGTGATCATTTTTTTTTGCATACAAACACACTCGTCAGCCATAAGTTCTCTGAATGAGAACCATAAATGGTATTTTCAAAGAAGTTTAAAACACAATATATGGTAGCAGATGTTAGAATTTACGACTCTTGAGAAACACAATATGCTGTGTTTTAATACGGGCTTTACCGAATATTTACAAACCCTTGGAGACTGACATGAAAAAAATGAAGACGCCCCACGACAATCTGTTTCGTGAAACCTTCAGCCGTCGGGAGAATGCGTTGAGTTTTTTAAAGATATATCTTCCCCCGGTGCTGTTGGAGGCGGTTGATCTTCAAAGTCTTGAAATCTGTAAGGACTCGTTCATTGAAAAAGAGCTGGAAGACTATTTTTTCCGATATGCTGTACAAGGTGGAGCTTGCCGGGAGACCAGGCTACATTTATGTGCTGTTGGAGCATAAGAGCTATGATGACAAATATCTTCATTTGCAGCTTCTTGAATATATGATCAAAATATGGCGGCTTTTTCTGAAACAGCATGAAAATGAAAATAAGAGTGAAGAAACTTTATCTGTTACATCAAGGAAAAGAGGGAAAAACAAGCCGCCTCTGCCCATTGTATTGCCGATACTGATTTACCATGGGAACTCAAACTGGCCTCAGAATCGGAGGCGTTTTTCATCATTGCTTTCCGGGCCTGTATCACTCTTTTCCGATTACATTCCAGATTTTACGTTTATGCTTCACGATCTGACAGCCCTGCCCGATGATGAGATCAAGGGTGCTGTCATGCTCAAAGTAATGCAGCTCTTATTCAAGCATGTTCAGGATACAGATATCATGGACAAATTGCCTGGCATTTTGTTGCTGCTGAGAGATGTGCTGGATGCCAGGACAGGTATGGAGAGTCTTGTGGCTGTTTTCAAATATCTGTTCAATACCATTGATGGAGTATCAGCAGAAGATATAAAAAATATTGTGGAACATGCACTATCAAAGAAAGAAGGAGGGTTAGTCATGACATTGGCTGAAAAACTTCGGATGGAAGGAAGAGAAGAAGGACGAGAAGAAGGTAGAGAAGAAGGTAGAGAAGAAGGAAGAGAAGAAGGAAGAGAAGAAGGTAGAGAAGAAGGTGAAGTGATAGGGAGAATTCAGCTTTATCATGAGATACTGGGCGAAACCGTGCCATCAAAAAAGGAGCTGAATGTCAATTCCATTGAAATATTGAGGGAAATGCTGAAACAGATAGAACAAAGATGGATGCGGGTTAAATCAGAATAAGCCGGGTGATCATTTTTTTTTGCATACAAACACAATATGCTGTGTTTTAATACGGGCTTTACCGAATATTTACAAACCCTTGGAGACTGACATGAAAAAAATGAAGACGCCCCACGACAATCTATTTCGTGAAACCTTCAGCCGTCGGGAGAATGCGTTGAGTTTTTTAAAGATATATCTTCCCCCGGTGCTGTTGGAGGCGGTTGATCTTCAAAGTCTTGAAATCTGTAAGGACTCGTTCATTGAAAAAGAGCTGGAAGACTATTTTTCCGATATGCTGTACAAGGTGGAGCTTGCCGGGAGACCAGGCTACATTTATGTGCTGTTGGAGCATAAGAGCTATGATGACAAATATCTTCATTTGCAGCTTCTTGAATATATGATCAAAATATGGCGGCTTTTTCTGAAACAGCATGAAAATGAAAATAAGAGTGAAGAAACTTTATCTGTTACATCAAGGAAAAGAGGGAAAAACAAGCCGCCTCTGCCCATTGTATTGCCGATACTGATTTACCATGGGAACTCAAACTGGCCTCAGGATCGGAGACGTTTTTCATCATTGCTTTCCGGGCCTGTATCACTCTTTTCCGATTACATTCCAGATTTTACGTTTATGCTTCACGATCTGACAGCCCTGCCCGATGATGAGATCAAGGGTGCTGTCATGCTCAAAGTAATGCAGCTCTTATTCAAGCATGTTCAGGATACAGATATCATGGACAAATTGCCTGGCATTTTGTTGCTGCTGAGAGATGTACTGGATGCCAGGACAGGTATGGAGAGTCTTGTGGCTGTTTTCAAATATCTGTTCAATACCATTGATGGAGTATCAGCAGAAGATATAAAAAATATTGTGGAACATGCACTATCAAAGAAAGAAGGAGGGTTAGTCATGACATTGGCTGAAAAACTTCGGATGGAAGGAAGAGAAGAAGGACGAGAAGAAGGTAGAGAAGAAGGTAGAGAAGAAGGTGAAGTGATAGGAAGAATTCAGCTTTATCATGAGATACTGGGCGAAACCGTGCCATCAAAAAAGGAGCTGAATGTCAATTCCATTGAAATATTGAGGGAAATGCTGAAACAGATAGAACAAAGATGGATGCAGGTTAAATCAGAATAAGCCGGGTCATTTTTGTATGCGGCAGTGATATATCTTCATAGAATTTGTGGCAATGAAATCCCTGAGTCTTTAGCTCAGGGGTTGTTGACTGGTATAAGAATCAAGTTCGCTTTAAGAAAGTCGCTGATTTAAAAATCAATATTTCCGGGCGTTCTTGGAAAGGGTACAACATCCCGGATATTGGTAATGCCGGTGATGAGCATGAGCAGGCGTTCAAACCCCATGCCGAATCCGGAATGGGGAACGGTTCCATAGCGCCTTGAGTCAAGATACCACCAGTAGCTCTCCTTTGGCAGTCTCATCTCATCCATGCGTTGTTCAAGTACATCAAGGCGCTCTTCACGCTGGCTTCCGCCGATGATCTCTCCAATGCGGGGAACAAGAAGATCCACAGCCGCAACTGTTCTTTCATCATTGTTGAGCCTCATGTAAAAAGGCTTTATGGTTTTGGGATAATTAAAGAGAAAGACCGGTTTTTTAAAATAGTTTTCCGCAAGAAAACGCTCATGCTCCGACTGGAGATCCATCCCGCTTTTTACCGGATAATCAAAATTCTTCCCTGTTTTTTTCAAAATACCAATTGCGTCATCATAGGTTATGCGGGCATAGGATTCATCCATAAGTGTTTTCAGGCTTTTTGAAAGACTCTTATCCACAAATTTCATGAAAAGTTCCAAATCTTCACGGCAATTATTCATGGCATGGTTCACAAGATGTTTGATCAGCTCCTCTCCATGATCCATGGCCCCGTCAAGGTCACAAAAAGCCATTTCCGGCTCCAGCATCCAGAATTCCGCCACATGGCGGCTGGTGTTTGAGTTTTCCGCCCGGAATGTGGGGCCAAAGGTGTAAACATCTCCAAGGGACAAGGCAAACATCTCTGCGGAAAGCTGTCCTGATACCGTAAGGTTTGCCTCCTTGCCAAAAAAATCCTCCTTAAAATCCATGGCTCCTTTTACCGAGACATTTTCCGGATCAAGGCTTGTTACCCTGAACATCTCACCTGCCCCCTCGCAGTCGGAACCCGTGATAATGGGTGAATGGAGATACCGAAATCCCCTGTCCCGGTAAAACTGATGAATGGTCAAAGCCATTTCGGAACGAATACGGAAGGCAGCGCCATATTTGTTGGTTCTGGGACGCAGATGGGCAATGGTTCTTAAAAATTCATCAGAGTGCCTTTTTTTCTGCAGAGGATAATCTTCAGAGGCCGTGCTGATAATCTCCACTTCATGGGCATGGATCTCCCATTTCTGAGCTTTCCCCTGGGATTCCACCAAACTTCCGGTGATGCCGAGGGCTGAACCAGTGGTTATTTTTTTAATCTCAGTATAGTTTTCAAGACCGCCGTCGGCAATTATCTGGATATTTTTAAGGCATGAGCCGTCATTTATTTCCATGAATGAGAAGGTCTTGGAATCCCGTTTCGTTCTTACCCAGCCTTTTACGAGCACCTCTTCCACGGGAGCCTGGGACTGGAGCAGTTTATCTATTTTAGATCTTTTCATTATTATTTTCCTTGAGCTTCTTTATTTTTAAAAGAGGCAATTTTGCACCGATTTAATTTCCCATTGCTTTATCATATTTAAAATGAGATAATAAATGTTTATCAAAAACCTAACAAAAACATAGGATTATTAAAGTTTTTCTATCATGAATTCAAAAAATATACAAGAAATCCTCTCCTTTGTGGATATGCCAAGCAGGTATCTTGGATGTGAGGTCAACTCCGTTAAGAAAGATTTAAATGAGGTTGAACTCACCTTTGCCCTTGCGTTTCCTGATCTGTATGAAATAGGCACCTCCCATTTTGGATTGCAGATATTATACACCATACTTAATAAACAGGACAATATTGCAGCGGAACGATTCTTTACCCCTGCACCGGATATGGAAAAACTGCTGCTGGAAAAAGGAATTCCGCTTTGCTCCTTAGAGTCAAAGATGGATTTGAGGCAGTTTGACATTATAGGCTTCAGCCTTTTATATGAGCTGAACTTTACCAATATTTTAACAATGCTTCATCTTTCAAAAATTCCATTTTATGCAAAAGAAAGAGACGACACTTTTCCCCTGATCATCGGAGGAGGCCCCTGCGCATTCAACCCGGAGCCCTTAGCTGATTTTTTTGATGCCTTTGTTATTGGAGACGGAGAACAAGCAGTCATTGAGGTGTCCCAGGTCGTAATTAAATGGAAAAAACGGGGAGACGGCCGAAAAAAAACATTGCTGAAAATGCTGGCTGAAATTCAAGGGGTTTATATTCCATCCTTTTTCAAGGTAATTTTTGATGAAAACGGCTTTCAGCATCTATCTTTCCTTGAACCTGGTTATGAGACCATTAAAAGAGCAATACTGCCGGATCTTAGCCATGTACCCTTTCCTGTATCTCCAGTGGTGCCATTTGGAAAGCCTGTGCATGACCGGCTGAGGCTGGAGATTGCCAGGGGATGCTCCAGGGGATGCAGGTTCTGCCAGGCAGGCATGATATACAGGCCTGTGCGGGAAAGATCCGCAAAAGACCTTGTTAAAATTGCCGAAGCTTCTCTCAAGGAAACCGGCTACAGTGATATATCTCTCCTTTCTCTGAGTACCGGAGATTATGGAGATTTGCCGAGGCTGATGGAGAGCCTTCTAACAATTAATCCCAGCCATTGCACTGCAATTTCCCTTCCCTCGGTCCGTGCCGGCCGATTGACACCCGAGATGATGAACATAATAAAAAAAGTCAAGAAAACCGGCTTTACCATTGCACCGGAGGCCGGTACCCAGAGGCTCAGGGATGTGATCAACAAAAATATCACGGAAAAAGATATCTTTGACACGGTTACCTCGGCCTTTAACCTGGGATGGCGTAGAATAAAGCTGTATTTCATGAACGGGCTGCCCACGGAAACCCATGAAGATATTGAGGCTATCTGCGATATTTCCAGGAGACTTGCATCCATTAAAATCAACGGCATGGGAAAGAGCAAGATCAATGTCAGTTTTGCCGCCTTCATCCCCAAACCCCATACACCTTTCCAGAGATGTGCCCAGATTCCGACTGAAAAAGCAATGGAGAATTTGAACTTTCTGAAACAGAACCTCCGCCACCCTGGAATCAACCTTAAATGGCAGAATCCTGAAATGAGTTTGTTGGAGGGGGTATGGGCAAGGGGAGACAGAAAGCTTTCAAAGCTGCTTGTAAAAGCATGGGAAAAGGGATGCAGGCTGGATGGGTGGTCTGACAGCTTTAATTTCGGGATATGGCAGGAGGCCTTTGAAGAGACCGGTTTAGACCCTGTTTTTTATACATCACGGCCAAGGCAGATGGATGAACCCCTTCCATGGTCCCACATCGACTGCGGCATTTCAGATTCTTATATGGAAAAAGAATATCAAAAAGCGTTGGATACCCATATAACCGAAGACTGCCGGGAACACGAGTGCAACGGATGCGGTATCTGTGATTTTAAAAAAATACAGCCGGTGCTCCACAATCCTCTGAGGCAAAACTCTGAATCAGGGGAATCAATATCCCAAGATGAATCAAGTTCCATGGAGGGATTAATGCCTATGGAAAAAACAGGCCTGCATCGAAACGGGACAACAGCGCACCCAAAAATGGAATCCAGTCCCATGGAAAAAACAGCCCGGGCTGTGAAAGTTGACACAAAATCTTCTCCTGAGTATTTTAAAAAATTAAGGGTATTTTATTCAAGGCTTGGCAATGCAAAGCATTTCGGACATCTTGAACTTGCAAAGATCATCCGCAGGGCCCTGCGCCGTACCGGTATCAGGGTCAAGTATTCCACCGGATTCAGCCCGGCCATGAAGGTTTCCTTTGACAATCCCCTGCCGGTGGGCATGGAGAGTGAGGAGGAATTTTTCAACCTTCATGCCCATGTTAAAACAGATCCTGATGAGCTGATGAGGCTTATTAATCAGGTTCTGCCAAAAAGTATTGTTGTAACAGGATGCACCATTGCCTCAAAAGCCGCTCTGCAGGATGAATTAAGGCCGATAACCTATCGGGTAAATTTCAAGGAATATTCCTTGTCCCAGGCCCAGATTGATAATTTCATGAGCCTTTCCGAGTATATCGTGGAAAAAATCAGCTTTAAGGGGAAAAAACGTTCTGTGGATTTAAGAAAGGTAACTGAAAAAATGGTGTTGACAGGAGGTTCAAGCTTTGAAATTATTTTAAATAAATATAATGAGCGCACTATACGCCCTGCAGAAATTCTAACGGAAGTGTTTGATGTACCAGAGGAAACATTACGTGCCGCAGACATTCTTAAACTCAAACAGGATAATGCCATATGCTGAAAGAACTTGTTGTTAATTCCGCGCCCCATGAAACACGGGTTGCGGTACTTGAAAATGGAAACATTGCAGAGCTTTTCATCGAAAGGGGTGATGAATCCAATATTACCGGCAATATCTACAAGGGACGGGTTCAGCGGGTGCTGCCGGGTATGCAGGCCGCATTTGTGGACATCGGGTTGAACCAGGCGGCATTTCTCTATGTGGATGATATTCTGGATGATACCAGTGACGAGCTGGCAAGTCGGTTTGAACAGGAAGGAGAATCTGAAGATTCTGATACAGACGACCCGGAAGAGGAGATAACAGAGATTGATCTGCCGCCCGCATCGGACTGGAAATCCTCCCTGACCATGGACTGTCCCATTGAGGATCTTATTATTGAAGGACAGGAAATACTGGTTCAGATTGCTAAATCTCCCATCGGAACTAAAGGCCCGCGGGTGACGACCCACATCTCTCTTCCCGGCCGTTTCATGGTACTCATGCCCACGGTGGATCACATCGGTATCTCCAAACGCATTGATAATGAGAGGGAGCGGACCCGTTTAAAGGAACTTTTGCTGTTCGTGAGAGAAGATGACATGTTCGGCTATATTTTCCGGACCGCAGCCCAGGGCATCAATGATAAAACACTGAAAAAAGAACTCTCATTTTTAACAAAAACATGGGAAGATATCCAGAAAAAGAGCAAAACCGCATCTGCACCATCCCTGCTTTACCGTGATCTGACCGTGACCTTCAGGGCGGTCAGGGATCTCCTTACCGATGAGGCAGATAAGCTGATAATCGATTCCAGGGAAGGATATGAAAACGTTCTTGACTTCCTGGAAAAACTGATGCCTGAGCTTAAGCTTTCCGTGGAGCTTTACAGAGGCACTGAGCCCATATTTGACGCCTATAATATCGAAGGAGATATTGCCAGGGCCTTGAAGAAAAAAGTATGGCTTAAATCCGGGGGATATATCATCATCGAACAGACTGAGGCCCTTGTGGCCATTGATGTGAATACCGGGCGGTATGTGGGAAAACATAATTTTGAAGAAACCATCCTGAAAACCAACCTTGAGGCGGTAAAAGAGATTGCCTATCAGATCAGGCTGCGTAACATCGGCGGCATTATTATTATCGATTTTATAGATATGAAGAGAAACCATCACAAGGAAAAGGTCATGACCCAGCTCATAGAGGCACTTAAAAAAGATAAGAGCCAGACCAATGTCCTGCCCCTTTCAGATCTTGGGCTGGTGCAGATGACCCGGAAACGGGTAAGAAAAAATTTGACCAGAACCCTGTGTGAGCCCTGTTTTTACTGTGCAGGAGATGGAATGCTGCTGTCTGGGAAATCCATATGTCATAAAATATACAGGGATCTGATGAGCGAGGCAAATGACATGATGGGTAACCGCTTTACCGTCAAGGTTCATCCTGAGATAGCCCAGTTGCTCCACGGCGAGGAAAAACATCTTATAACCTCCCTGGAAAAAAAAATCGGTAACCCCATTGCCGTTTATCCGGAACCCCACTATCACATTGAAGAGTACCATATATTTGAAACCCTTGTGAAGTGAGAAACAAAGGGGATTCTCCATCGCCTGCAATGATTTTTTTCAACATCTTGCAGACAGGTGAGAATCCCCATATTTTTTGTCGGTTAAATATTAGATTAGTGCTGGCAGGGAGAATTGGGATCGTGGCCGCAGACATTCTCGCCGGTCACAAGGGTCTTGTTCAGGTAGTCGTTTACAAGATTTTCAGGGGTTTCAACCGGTGCTCCCGTAATTACCTCAATGCCTGCCTGGGCAAAAAGCTGTTTTGCCATCTGGCCCATTCCACCCGTGATAATGACGTTTACATTCTGTTCATGGAGCCATTTGGGAAGAACACCAGGTTCATGGGGCGGGGGATCTAATGTTTCTTTGCCCTTGATTTCATTATCTTCCACATTGACAATGCAAAATTCTCTACAGTGTCCAAAATGAGCGGTCAGTTTTCCCATTGCCATGGGGATTGCAATTTTCATGATGCGTTTTCCTTTTCTCTAACACATTGTTGTTATTTGTTTTTTTACACCCAGTGGCCCTCAACATTGGGGCCTCCTGCGTGCTGCAGTTCTCCTGACTTGAATTTTTCAACAGCATCCTTTACTGTTCCGTTTACACCTGTGATTACCTTTATGTTGGCGGCGGTGAGCACATTAAATGCCTTGGGTCCGCAATTTCCTGTAATTACAGCTTCCGCTCCAGTATCGGCAACGGTTTTACCCGCCTGGATTCCAGCACCCTGGGGAAGGTTCAGATTCTGTGAGTTTTCCTTGACTTCCAAGGCCATTGTCTCGGTATCCACAATTAAAAAATAAAGGGCCCTGCCAAATCGAGGGTCCAGGTCGGAATCCAGAGTTTTTCCACTTGATGTAACGGCAATTTTCATTTTTTCTCCTTAAATAATAAGTCTCTTGATATATTTGTCCATATATTTGTCCAAATTTGATTTTTTCAAAAAATCCAGCAAACTCATCAGTCATAAGTTCTCCGGATTAATAACACATATAGTATTAGATTCAAGTGCAACACAGAACATTTGGTATGGAAAAATGAGAAGTTACGACTCACGGGCAGTAAAGAAAGATTCCCGTTAAGGCATGAAGACCTTTAACTTTTCTGCCGGGAAATCCCCTTCCGAACTTTTGGTTCAGAAGGAGTAGTTGACATTTATGTTGAATCTAAAAAATTCTTTCCATGGTTTCATCCATAAATCCGGAAACATTCTTCCATATTTTTTTTACAGCCCGGGACGCAGGGCCATCGGAATATTCAACCAGGCTCTTTCTCTCCTTCATGGAGTTGATTACATCCCGGTCAAAGGGAATTTCCCCTGCAAATTTGATATTATTCTTTTTTGCAAAGGCTTTTATTTCATTTGAGGTTTCCTGGTTAAGATCGGCCTTGTTTATGCATAGAAATGCCGGCACCCGCATCTGATCCACAAGGGTTTTTACCCGTTCCATGTCATGTATGCCGGACATGCTTGGTTCTGTAACAATAAGAACAGCATCTGAATTTGTTATGGATGCGATCACAGGGCACCCGATGCCTGGAGGGCCGTCTGTTATGATGATGGGAATTTTATCTCTTTTTGCAATTTCCCTTGCCTCCTGGCGGAGTTCACTGACAAGAAGGCCTGAATTTTCCTCTGCGATGCCAAGCCTGGCATGAACCATGGGGCCGTTATTGGTATTTGAAAGAAATTTTTTCCCGCATACCTGTTTTTCAAATTTTATGGCTTCAGCCGGACAGAAATAAACACAGACTCCGCAGCCTTCACAGGCAATGGGATCAATGACAAAATCTTCTGATATGGCATCAAACTGACACCTCTCCCGGCAGTCACCGCACTCGGTACACAGATCCGGCAGTATTTCCGCCTTGCTTCCGCCTGTGAAATCAGTTTCTTTTATCTGCTCGTGTTCAAGGGTCAAGAAGAGATTTGCGGCATCCACGTCGGCATCAATGACAACTCTTTTCTCAGCAAGGTATGCAAGGGATGCCGTAACACTTGTTTTTCCTGTTCCCCCTTTTCCACTTATGATGGTCAGCTCCTTCATGATGCAGCCTCCCCGGTCTTGTCTGAAAGACCCACCCTGGACAATATTTTTGTGTAAAGCTCATCAAAGAGCACCTTCATTTCAGGTATCTCCCTGGAGAGCAGGAGTCCCTTTGAGCATACAGCAGCAGCCTCCCTGCTGAAGGGGAACCGCTGAAGTATTTCAATTCCTTCTTTTTGTGCATATTCATCGATAATTCCTCTTTCAGGGTCTGCCCTGTTGATGACGATGCCGATGGGCACATCCAGTTTTTTTAAGGCCTCCACGGTAATGGAGAGATCATTCCGGCCAAAGGGGGTAGGTTCTGCCACAAGCAGGGCATAATCAGAGTCCCTAAGGGCCTCGATGGCGGGGCAGGATGTTCCGGGAGGGGCATCCACAAGGGCGATTTTGCTTTTATCGATTCTGTCCTTTACCTGTTTGATCAGGGGCGGAGACATGGCCTCACCTACCCTTAGTTCGCCCCAGGTAAGCTCAATACCGTTTTTATTCACCCCTTGAAGGAGCTTCCCCAATACCCGTGAGGACTCTTTGACAGCACCATCCTCACAGACCATTACACATCCTTTGCATGAATGGCACATCTCAGGAAATGTCATAATCTTTTTGGCAACCATTGCGATGGCACTGAACTGGCATATTTTTTCACACTCTCCGCAAAGGGTGCATTTATCCATGTCCACCAAAGGAACCATGGTGGAAATTTCTTCGGTCTTCACCTTTTCCGGTTTGATAAAAATATGGGAATTAGGCTCTTCAACATCGCAGTCAAAAACCTGAATATCCTCTTTTTCTGCGGTCGCGGCAAGGTTTACGGTGACAGTTGTCTTTCCTGTCCCTCCTTTGCCGCTTGCTATGGTAATTATCATCTGCCTTATCCTTATTATAACTCTATATGGAGATTATTTTGGTTCAGCTCCTTGACCACGGGATTTTAGTACATAAATTTATTAAATTATTATTTTTGTACTCAAAGGGTCAACACGCTGTCTAAAAAAAAGATTTTAAACAAAAAAACCTTTATATCAGGCGGCCCGCATGAATTGATATACCGGACAGCCTAAATTAAATATGAATTTTTCTTGCCTCACATTGAGCCGTACGGTAAAATATTTTTTTTTGCAATCCACCTTATTTCAAATGAGCATATGTCAAGAAGTATATGCCAGCATTTTGATCTTGTCAAGCCAATTTTTAAAAAAATCAATTCCCTCTGGAATTTTTTTCAAAACATTAAGGAGTTTGTTTGATGAACGATAAAGTCGATAAAGAACAAGAATCCGGGATCATCCCCGTTCAGATGGGATATGAAAGCAAATTTCAATTTCAATGCCATAAGGGTGTAAAATGCTTTACCCGCTGCTGCAGGGGCATCCAGCTCATGCTTACCCCCTATGATATTATGACAATGAGAACGCGCCTTGAACTTACCTCGGAAGAATTTCTCGCGATTTATACAGAGCCCCATATCCTTGAAAAGGGCGACCTTCCCATTGTAACCCTTAAACTCTTAGATGATGAACGAAAATCCTGTCCCTTTGTCAGGGATGAAGAAGGATGTATAATATATGAGGACAGGCCCTCAACCTGCCGGTATTATCCCTTGGGAATGGGCTCATTGAGCTATGCCAGCGAGCTTGAGGAACAAGATGAATTTTTCTTTATGGTCAAGGAACCCCACTGCCTTGGCTTTAACGAGCCCAAAGAGTGGACGGTTGCCGAATGGAGGGAGGATCAAGGTGTTAATATAAGAGACCAGATCAATGCCGGCTGGACAAACCTGATTGTAAGGAAAAAATCCGTTCCTGCAAGCCTGAAACTCACGGAACAGAGTAAGCAGATGTTTTTTCTGGCCTGTTACAACATTGATAAATTCAGGCAGTTCGTGTTTGAAAGTACCTTTCTCTCACGGTACAATGTTAATCCTGAAACCGTGGAAGAAATTGAAAAAGATGATGTAAAACTGCTTCAATTTGGTTTTGAATGGCTCAAATCCACCTTTTTCAAGGAAGGGGATATAAAAATCAAAGGGACAGAAGAATCTTCATCCAGATAACGGCCAAATCCAAACGTAGGGGCGGATTCTATATCCGCCCTGCTTTTGTCCTTATGCGATTTTCAGAAAAAAATATCTGGTAAAACATTATCTGGAAATCACCTTACCGGTCATGGCAGCTATTTAAATGGGGCAGAAATAGATTCTGCCCCTACACATTCAAATAAACCGGCATGGCCGGAGCATATTTGTTACCCGGCCACAAAGAAGATTGAAAGTCTTTAAAAAACAATCTGTTAAGGAAACTTTCATATAAACCGGCATGGCCGGAGCATATTTTTTACCCGGCCACAACGAAGATTGAAAGTCCTTTGAAAAACAATCTCTTACGGAGACTTTCATATAAACTGCCATGGGCAGATCAGGATTTTGATCCGGTTCTGCCCACAACGAATCATGAAAGTCATCCGCCGTTTACGGAGACTTTCATATAAACTGCCATGGGCAGCCCAGGGTTTTTACCCGGTTCTGCCCACAACGAACCATGAAAGTCATCCGCCGTTTACGGAGACTTTCATATAAACCGGCATGGCCGGAGCATATTTTTACCCGGCCACAACGAAGATTGAAAGTCTTTAAAAAACAATTCTTTACGGAGACTTTCATATAAACAGCCATGGGCAGACCAGGATAGGGGAGATATTAGTCAGTATAGCATAGATCGTTTCTAAACTCTGGATTCTCAAGCCTGTCTTGAATATCGATGTTAAAGAACTTTGCAATGGGGCTGAACAGCCATGGATTATCAGCCTGAACTCCAAGGGCGGTATTAATAACGATGTCAAATCCTTTTTTAGTCATTTTTCCCATGGGTTTTCTGCAGTGACCTGAAGGAACGCCTAATAATTTCATTAGTGTCTTTATGGCAAGGGGATTTCTTGCCCGGCAGGTTACCTCTCCATAGGGTGTTGTTTCTTGAGTAATTATTGTTACTAAATTTAAAAGGGGTTTCAGGGCTTCATGAAGTTTGTCCGCCTCTTTTATTTTGCCCTGGTCAAGAAGCATGATCATTTTTGCCAGCGCCCCTGGAACAATATTCGAGATTACTGATATGGCTCCGCAGGCCTCTATTTCAGGATCCGTCATCATCTGAAAGGTCAGTCCGTCATCACCGGAGATAATTCGGAAATCTTTTCCACAAAACTTCCTTGTCAGCTTCATATTATCAATATTTCCCGTAGCCTCCTTGACGGATGCGATATTTTTATGGGTATGGGCAAGTATCGCAAGATCCTCCGGCAAAAGCTGGGTTCCTGTCCTTCCCGGGATAATATAGGGAATGATCTCCATTTCAGGAAAAGCTTCTGCCACCGGGGTGATATATTCCCTGCGGATTTCAAGGGAGCTTGGGCCGTTATAATAGGGATCCACCAGTAAAACAGCGTCAGCTCCCGCGTCTGCCGCATGCTTCACCGCCCCAAGGGTTTCTTCTGTGTTGTTGCTTCCAGCACCGGCAATGCTGAGACATTTTCCCTTTGCCCCGGCAGCAACAAGGGATATTACCTGGTTATGCTCATCCCATTTAAGGGTAGGGCTCTCTCCTGTTGTACCTGCGGCAAGAATGCCTGTAATATTATTTTCAATCTGAAAGTCGATGAGCTGCTCAAACCCTTCAATATCGAGTTCTCCAGTTTCTGTAAAGGGGGTGATTAACGCTGTATAACATCCTGTTTTTATCATGGCACTACTCCATTAAATAAAATAAATTAAAAAAATTTATATAAATCAATATGGCGGTTAACCGCCATAGTCGAAATGATGAAATTCATGAAAGGAAATGGGGTTTACACGGTGGCCTGCCCCTACGGTTTTATATAAAAAGTAACCAGGCTTTTAAGGGCAGAGTAATTTTTCTATTTTATTCAAATGCTGTAAAAAAACAACCTAAAAATGTAAAGGCATCTTTCAAGACACCTTAAAAGTCGTTTCTAATTTTTTTGAAAGACTCCCAAAAAAATGGGAAGATTGATTCAGAAATTGTAACCTGGGAAATGAAGGATACCAATGTGAATATGTATTTCTTCTTTTTTCTTGACACTGGCAGGAATAAAAAATAGTATAAACGGATTTAGCCTGATACTGGCTGTCATGGATTAAAAAATAACAACTGAAGGATTTAAGATGGTAACTGTACAAAAACCAAAAAATTCAGATGAATATATTGCAAACCTGCGCTCCCAGATTAAAACAAACACCGAGTGCGGGACAAATCACTACAACCTTGCCGTGGCCCTGATAGGAAAACAAGAGTATGACGAGGCAGAAAGTTTACTGCATGATGCTATTGATTGCAGCCCCAGCCTTGCAGAGGCCTATGTGCTTCTCGGCGGTCTATGTCTTCAAAGAAACGATCTTGAAGGATGCCTTCGGTATAACCGCCACGCAACCAAGGCAAGGGCCGGATTTGCAGAAGGATATGCAAATATAGGCTTTGTTCTGCTCCAGTTGATAGATGGAAAGAATGAAAAGGATGATGAAGAAAAACTGGATCAGGCCATAAAGAATCTCAGGAAAGCCGTTATCCATAATTCAAAATTTGTCCAGGCATTTACAACCCTTGGCAACGCATATTTCATGAAAGGACTCTACGAAGAGGGAATCAAGGCAAACCTCCAGGCCGTTAAAATTCAACCGGAATTCCCCATTGCCCACAACAACCTTGCCGTGGGCTATCTTGAAACAGGAGAATATGCCAAAGCCATTGAACATTGTGATAGGGCAGAATCCCTTGGATATGAAGTGCCTGGGGCCATGAAAAATGAACTGAATAAATACAGGCAGTAAACATAGCGGATGCTGGATAAAGAAGCAGTTTTTAAATATCATGTGCCTGGTGTTAAAGAGTTATTAAATCCCGGAAATGACCTGTGGGACAGGCCTTTGATGGGAGAAGCCCATCATCTGGAAGCCTCCGCAGACTCTTTCAGCCCTGGTGGTGTGACCATAGGAGACTTTTTTGAATCTGCAAAGATATTTTTACGATCAGATGAATATGCTGCCCTAAGAAAAGGAGCAGCCTTTTATTTAGGCCGTGATCCCTCTGTATCAAAAATTGACAGCATTGATATTTTCCTTGAAAAACATGGTGCTTTTTATCATCCATCTAAGGTCGAGGTTAAGCTGGATGCCTGTGAAACCCTTGCCTTTGTCCTAAATGCCGCGGTTTCTTCTGCCGGCCTTTCCTTAATTGAACAGGAATACCAATGCCTTGAAAGACTAAACCTCCTTGAAGGTTCGGACAGTTGCATTCCAAGGGTATTTGGCATGGATATTTTAAACTCCAAGGAAAATGAAATCGGCTTTTTCCTGGCCCGCTGGTTCCAGGGGTTTAAGGAGTTCCACATTACAGACTCTCCGGAGAAAGAAGAAATTGCCCTGTGGAGGGCCGACGGCGGGCTGATCCCGGTTCCATATCCGGCTTATTTCTCCATTTTTGAACAGGCATCCCGTATTCTAACCCGGCTTTATAACGTGACCACATTTGAGCAGGTCTTTCCATGGCACCATGCTGCCGGAGATTTTGTTGTAAAAAAGAATAAAGAAGTTTTTGATGTGCGGTTAATCACCGTCCGAAGATACGCTTCCATGGTGGAAACAGATTCTGACCGCGAATCTCCATGTCTTGAAGATATTCACACAGGGCTGTTGTTCTTTCTAACCAATCTTTCCATCAGGATGCGCATAGACCGGATTAACGGCACCGGTGAATATTGTTTTTTTTCTCAAGATATTATCCCCTTTATCCTCCGGGGATTTTTCACGGAACTGAGCTTAAAAAAAATTGAGTATTTACCTGAAGTAAATCTTTATGAAACTTTTTTCCGTTTTTTATTGGACATATCACCCCAGGAGCTGCATGGTATCTTTGCCATGCTTGCATCTTCTGGAAGCCAAAACCTGCCGGAAACCTCTTTAATAAGAAAAAATATAAAGACTCATGTTGTATTTTTCAGGCAGGAACTCACAGAGATGGGAAAAAAATGCTTTTTTATTGACAATACCTGATAGAAATCTTATAGGAGCACTATTATTTGCTATAAGCAGCGCAAAAAAAGCGATAGTCCGAAACGGGCTGTCTTTGTGTAGATAAACTGTAAAGCATTATCATTGAATGAAATTTTATCCATGGAGACGGTTTCATGGAGATTAAAATTTCATCAAGTAAATGTAATTTAACTTTTAACGGAGGTAAGTAAATGGCAAAACATGAAACTCCTTTACTGGACCAACTGGAATCTGGTCCATGGCCGAGTTTTGTCTCTGATTTGAAACAGCAGGCAGAGGTCAGAGCAAAGAATGAAGCTGGCGTTGAATTTCAGATTCCCCAGGATTGTGTGGATGATCTCCTTGGAGTTGTGGAACTTTCCTACAAACACGGAAGGACTCACTGGAAACACGGCGGTATCGTGGGCGTTTTCGGATATGGCGGCGGCGTTATCGGCAGGTATTGCGATCAGCCCAAACTGTTCCCCGGTGTTGAGCATTTCCATACAATGCGTGTAAACCAGCCTGGTGGAAAATACTACACCACTGAATACCTCAGACAACTTACCAAATTGTGGGATCTGAGAGGCAGCGGCGTTACCAACATGCATGGTTCAACAGGAGATATCATCTTCATTGGAACAACCACCCCCCAGCTTGAAGAAGTCTTCTATGAGCTGACTCATAATTTCAATCAGGATCTTGGTGGTTCAGGCTCCAACCTGCGTACTCCCGCGGACTGCCTGGGTGAGTCAAGATGTGAATATGCCTGCTATGACAGCCAGGCACTTTGTTACTTCCTGACCAACGAATACCAGGACGAGCTTCATCGTCCGGCATTCCCATACAAGTTTAAATTTAAATTAGATGCCTGCCCCAATGGATGCGTAGCTTCCATTGCACGTTCCGATATGTCCTTTATCGGTACCTGGAGAGATGCAATCAAGATCGATCAGGATGCTGTAAACAAGTATGTTGAAAATGATCCGGCTTATCCGGCCAACGCAGGAGCCTTCAGAGGCAGCAGAGACTGGGGCCCGTTTGATCTTGAAAAAGAAGTTCTTGCACTTTGCCCGACCAAGTGCATGAAGTTTGAAAACAAGAAACTCTCCATTGACAATGCCAACTGCACCCGCTGCATGCACTGCATCAACACCATGCCGAGAGCCTTGAAAATCGGTGATGACAGAGGAACTTCGATCCTCGTCGGTGCCAAGGCCCCGATCCTTGACGGTGCCCAGATGGGTTCCCTCCTGGTTCCCTTTGTAGAGGTCAATGCAGATAATGACTATGAAGCCATCACGGAAGTGATCGAGAATATCTGGGATTGGTGGATGGAAGAAGGCAAGAACCGTGAAAGGCTCGGTGAGCTGATCATGCGCCAGGGATTCCAGAAACTTCTTGAAGTTACTGGCATCGATCCACTGCCTCAGCATGTCCAGTACCCAAGAACCAACCCGTACATCTTCTGGAAAGAGGATGAAGTTGAGGGTGGATGGGAACGCGACGTTGTTGAATACAGAAAACATCATCTGAGATAGGGAGGGAGAATCACAATGGCATTTATATCCTCTGGTTATAACCCAGACAAACCGATGGAAAACAGAATCACCGACATCGGTCCAAGAAAGTACGATGAATTTTTTCCTGAAATAATTGCGAAGAACAAGGGCAAATGGTCCCATCATGAGATTCTTGAGCCCGGCGTACTCGTCCATGTAGCCGAGTCAGGAGACGAGGTATATACTGTAAGGGTCGGCGGATGCCGCCTCATGACCACAACACACATCAATGAAATCTGCGACATTGCAGACAAACACTGCGATGGTCATCTTAGGTTCACCACCCGTAATAACATAGAGTTCATGGTGGATTCAAAAGATAAGGTAGAGCCCCTTAAGAATGATCTCAAGAGCCGCAAGTTCCCCGGCGGAAGCTTCAAGTTCCCCATCGGCGGTACAGGAGCCGGTATCACAAACATCATTCATACCCAGGGGTGGATTCACTGCCACACACCTGCAACAGATGCCTCCGGTACTGTAAAGGCTGCAATGGATGTACTTTTTGATGATTTCCAGGACATGAGACTTCCTGCACAGCTCAGGGTTTCCATGGCATGCTGCCTGAACATGTGCGGCGCTGTCCACTGCTCTGATATTGCTATCCTTGGTTATCACAGAAAACCACCGATGCTTGACCATGAATATCTTGACAAGCTCTGTGAAATTCCCCTTGCCGTTGCTGCATGCCCCACCGCAGCCATTAAACCGGCCAAGGTGAAACTTGCCGACGGTACTGAAGTTAAGTCCGTAGATGTAAAGAATGATCGCTGCATGTTCTGCGGTAACTGCTACACCATGTGTCCTTCCATGCCCCTTGCCGACACAGAAGGTGACGGTATTGTTCTCATGGCCGGTGGAAAGGTTTCCAACAGAATCAGCATGCCTAAATTCTCCAAGGTTGTTGTTGCCTTCCTTCCCAATGAGATGCCAAGATGGCCCTCCATGACGGATGCCATTAAAAAAATGGTTAATGCCTATTCAAACGGCGCTGAGAAATACGAGCGTTTCGGTGACTGGGCAGACAGAATCGGATGGGAGAAGTTCTTTGATGTATGTGAGCTTGATTTCACACATCATCTGATTGATGACTTCCGTCAGCAGGCCTACATGTCATGGCGTCAGTCCACTCAGTTCAAGTTCTAATTTGGTTTAATAAGGAACTTAACAACTGATGAAGTTAAGGCCGGAGCGATTATCGGTAATTAATACCGGTTGACGCTCCGGCTGTTACTTTTATTCAATAAAAGGGGAAACAATCATGAGTGACCTTCTTGAAAATAAAGAAGATGCAACCAAAGCAGTAGTTGATTTTTTTACGAAAAAATCCAAAACTAAAACAAAATTTTATTTCAAAGATTTTCATAAAATTTTTCCCGATGACAAACCAAGGGTAATTAAAAAAGTGATCAATAAAATGGTGGAAGATGGAGTGCTTGAGTACTGGTCCAGCGGCAGCACCACCATGTACGGCCTGAAGGGCAGCGGCATACAGCATAGTTCAGAGGGTGAAGAATAAGCGATATTAAATTGACTGTTTTTTTTTCATGCATCAAAATTATAAAAACATTCCCGGGCTTGTAATTGCAGGGCTGAAGGGTGGAACCGGCAAGACCGTGATATCCCTCGGCATTGTAACTGCATGGAGAGAACTTGATATAAAGATTGCTCCTTTTAAAAAAGGGCCTGATTATATTGATGCCGGCTGGCTGGCCCAGGCGGCCGGCCGGCCCTGTTACAACCTTGATACCTTCCTTTGCACCACATCCCAGGTTCTTCATTCCTTTAATAAAAATTCAGCGCTTGCGGATATTGCCGTTGTTGAGGGCAACCGGGGGCTTTACGACGGAATAGACACCGAGGGAACTACCAGCACCGCTGAAATCGCCAAGCTTTTAAATCTGCCTGTTCTTCTGGTTCTGGACTGCACCAAGAGCACCAGGACAATGGCGGCCCTCTTAATGGGCTGTATCCATTTTGATCCCCATGTGAATATCCTGGGGGTTGTCTTAAACCGTGTTGCCGGGAAAAGGCATGAGGGCAAGGTCAGGGATAATATCAGGCAGTTCTGCAATATACCTGTGTTCGGCTCTGTCCCGAAGCTGAAAGCCGAGGATTTTCCCGAGAGACACATGGGGCTTGTCCCTTCGGTTGAGCATGAGCTGGCCATCCACTCCATAAAAGCGGCGGCAAGGGTTGCGCGTTCCTATATTGATCTTGATGCCCTTTACAAAGCATGCGCAGCGGATTCAGAGAAAAAACCTCTTTTAACATACCCGTCACAGGCTTCCCCCCTGCTGTGCGGTAACTGCCTTAAAACCCTGGCCCCTGATCCCACCCCGTCTTCATTGCATATACAAAAAACACCTGCCTGCCCATCTACCATCACCGGAGAGTCTATATCCAAACCTGCCCATGAATCTTTTAATACAAAGCCATCTATACCGAAAAAAGATCGCCCGGTAATTGGAATTGTAAGGGATTCCGCCTTTCAGTTTTATTATCCAGACAATCTGGAGGCTCTTGAGGAAAACGGTGCTGTTCTCAAGCTCATAAGCCCCCTGAAGGAAGATAGTCTTCCCCATGTAGATGCCATATATATGGGAGGCGGTTTTCCTGAGACCCATGCTGCCCAGCTTGCGGCAAACAAGGGATTCAGAAACCATCTTAAAGAACTTGCATCTATAGGACTTCCCATTTATGCCGAATGCGGCGGCCTGATATTTCTTGGAAAAAGCCTTACTCTTGATGGAACCACATACCCCATGTCCGATATTCTTCCACTTAGTTTCGGTCTTTCAAAACGGCCTGTGGGTCATGGATACACCACGGTTGAGGTGGTTAATGAAAATCCCTATTTTCAAAAGGGTGAAATTATTAAAGGTCATGAGTTCAGATATTCAAGCATCATTGATATTGACTATCAGGAAAAGGACATGGCCTTTTCAATGATACGAGGAAAAGGCATTATAGATAAAAAAGATGCTTTCTGCAAAAACAACGTACTTGGAACCTATACCCATATCCTCTCTTCCTGTACTCCTTCCTGGGCAGTCTCTATCATTAACAGGGCAATGCTCTATAAATCAGCCTGTTAGAAATAAAATATATGATTTTTGAGCATCCTTTATTTTTATTTTGATAATTTTTGAATCAATGCCCCATTCTTAGAGGATTATTTATCCTGTTCAATATCCCCAATATTCGCCTGTTCATTGCATTTCGAGTGATGTTTAACTCACGGTTTTATTATCCGGTATTTACGGTGTTGTTTCTGGACTTTGGTCTGAGTGTGGCCCAGTTTTCCCTTCTTAATGCTGTGTGGGCAGTTACTATAGTATTGGCAGAGGTCCCTTCTGGTGCCCTGGCCGATATTATCGGCAGGAAACGTTTGATAGTTGCAGCTTCAACCATTATGCTGATAGAAATCGGTATCCTCTGTCTTGTGCCTGTATCCAGTACATCTCTTGTGTTCCCGGCGTTTCTTATCAATCGAATATTGAGCGGTTTGGCTGAGGCCGCTGCCAGCGGCGCAGATGAAGCCCTGGCCTATGATTCATTGCAGCAGCATGGCCTGGGGGCTGGTTGGGGAACGGTCCTGGAACGACTGATGTGGTATCAGTCCTTTGGATTTGTTGCTGCCATGAGCATCGGAGCAGCGGTCTATGACCATGATATAATGAACATGGTGCTGGGATGGGCTGGATTTCAACCGGAACTTACCCAGATGCAGACCATGCGGCTGCCGCTTTACTTAACCATTGCCCTGTCAGCAGGGGCCCTGGTTGCAGCCATGAAAATGACCGAGGTACCCCATAAAGGTATTGGAGACTATTCAAAAGGAGCTGTTGGGCAAAAATCTGTGGCCCAAGCCTTTAAACTGACATTCCAGGCCGGAGCATGGATTCTCAGCACCTCGTTTGTGGTCACGGTTTTATTGTTCGGGATGCTGTTTGACTCAATCATTCGCATGGTGATTACACTGTCCAGTCAGTATTACCGGCTTATTCAGGTTCCAGAATCCCTGTTCGGCATTATCGGCTCGGTTGTGGCAATGCTGGGGCTCTTTGTACCAAGGATAGCCCGCGTGGTTGCCGAAACAAAATCACCTTCCCATGCCGTCCTGGTGACGGCTTTCCTGGCTATGGCAGGCCTTGCCGGCATGTCTTTTTTCTGCCCTGTCTGGGGAATTATCCCTGCCCTTATCACGTTCAGTTCCATGTATTTTAATGGTTTTTTCATCAGTTATTACCTTAACCAGGCAACAGCTTCTGACCAGCGGGCAACTGTCTTGAGTTTCAAGGGACTATTGTACAATCTTGCCTACGGTGGTATGGGTATTGTCTATGCTGCGCTGTTGAAGTCCTGCAAGGCAATGATTCAGGATGGCCTCTTGGTTCCAGATCCTGGAGTGCTGGAGGATCAGGTGTTCATGGATACCTTTGCCTGGTTTCCCGGCTTTTTCCTGGCAGGCTTGATACTGATGATCATCGGGTACAGGATTTGGAATAAAATACAGGATTTGGAATAAAATATCTGTAAAAAATAGATAATATTTGGCATTGTTCATATCTCCTCAAAAGTAGTTTACACTTTTTGAAATGAAATCCCCAAAAAATAAGGACGTTGGTATGGAAAATGTGAACCGGCAGATGAAGGATGCCATAATAAACTATAAAGGCGCATCAGCACTTTTAGAACACTATGGGATCAGCAGTTTTTATGACGCTTAATGGTTTTAAAAACAGCAATTTTAGAGTTTTGTTCAACGTAATTTCAGCACGTTATGAAATATTGATGTCATCTACAATCCATAATTAGAATTGCTGCTATGGGATGAATGATGTTTGAGGCAAAAAGGAGAAAAACATGATACAAAATGATAATATATTAAGATTTAACGGTACCACAATTACAGGTATAGGATCTGCCCTAATTGATCTTCTAATCTATGAAAATGATGATTTTTTGAGGGAATTAGGCAAGGAAAAAGGGGGTATGACCCTTGTTCAGGATTCAGACCTGGAAAAAATTTTAAGAAAAACATCCCAAGAGCCCCTTGTTGTTCCGGGAGGGGCTGCGTGCAACACCATTGTGGGGATAGGAAAACTGGGAGGAAAGGCCAGATTCATAGGCAAGAGAGGGGAGGATGCCTATGGGATATTATATGAGGAAGAATTAAAACGTGCAGGTGTAGATACCATATTTCATTTTTCAAATAATCCTACAGGCAAGGTACTCTCCATAATCACCCCTGATGCCCAGCGCTCCATGTTCACCTTTCTTGGTGCCTCTACTGAGCTTGAGCCTGGTAAAATAAATGGACAAATGTTCAAGGATACGGCCATTGCCGTTATTGAAGGATATCTCTTGTTTAATCCTGAATTGATGATGGCATCCCTTGGGGCTGCAAAAAAGGCCGGGGCAGTGGTTGCCCTTGATCTGGCAAGCTTTGAGGTCGTGGAAGCTTCAAGGGATATTCTATCCGATATTGTTAAAAACGATGTGGATATTCTCATTGCCAATGAGGACGAGGCTGCCGCCTATACAGGGATTTCAGATGAAATAAAGGCCCTTGATGCCCTTGCTAAGCATGTGTCGATTGCCGTGCTGAAGGTAGGTAAACGGGGAAGTTATATTTTCCATGACGGCAGGGTTATACGGGTTGCTCCCAAGACCGATATAGAGAAGAATGATTCAAATAGTGGGGGTAGCGCCCTGGACACAACCGGTGCCGGGGATTTATGGGCAGCGGGGTTTCTTTTCGGCATCGCCAATGGATACTCCCTTGAAAGGAGCGGAGAGATTGCATCCGCCTGCGGCTATGAGGTATGCCAGGTTATGGGGGCCCATATTCCAGAAGACGGCTGGCTAAGAATTAGTGCATTGCTTTGATATTTCTGCAGCCATGGAATATTGGTGGTGCTAAATATGTAGTGGGTTGGCAGTCTGACACTCTTTATGTAAATATTCGCTAAACCCCGTCTTAAGCCACAATATATGGTGTTTATGGGTAAAAAAGATGAGGTTTACACCAATATATTGTATGGTATACGTGGTTTGCCGAATGCTTACCTTATTTATAGATACTCGATACATACTCCACCACTATCAGTTATAGACTACCGGAATATTTAAGTAGGGGTATTGGACGTGCCATGATGGATTTAGCAGGTATTCCGGAATCCATGAGAGCCCGTCATTACCCATGGCAAAAAAAGGGCGGAAAATGGAAAAAAAAGGTTTTTGATTCAAGGAAAAAATCAGGAAAAATTGGGAAAAAACTTGTGACTAATCAGAAAACAACGTATATAAACCCGAAAAATGCCAAATTTTGGAGAGAAAATGAAAGTTCCATTCATAACCTTTGACGAGATTCATCCTGTCATTAAAGAAAAGGTCTTTCGTCGCTTTAATGATATCTATGATTCAGGTTTTTTTATAAACAGTAGATTTGTGAAAGAACTGGAAGATTCTTTTGCAGACTACTGCGGCCGGAAATATGCTGTTGCCTGCAGTTCAGGCCTTGCTGCTCTGCATCTTGCCTCTGCCGGGATGGAACTTGGCCCCGGTGATGAGGTTATATGTCCTGCCAACACATTTGCCGCAACCGCCCTGGCGGTTCACTATACCGGGGCAACTGTTCGCTTTGCCGATATTGAGCCTGAAACTCTTAACATGGATCTGAACTGTGCAGAAAAACTTATCAATAATAATACAAAGGCAATAATGGCTGTTCATATGTATGGAAACCCCGTTGATATGGAGGCATATGAACGACTTGGGGTGCCGGTGATTGAAGATGCGGCCCATGCCCATGGAGGTGGATTGAAAAATAAAAGGGCCGGCAGCCTGGGCCTGGTTTCCTGCTTTAGTTTTTTTCAGACAAAAAACATGGGAGGCTTGAGTGACGGAGGTATGGTGCTCACCGATGATGCCGAGCTTGCAGAAAAAATCAGAATCCTCCATGATGTGGGGCAAAAGACAAAACACGATCATGTTTTAATGGGCTTTAACTACAGAATGAGCGAATTCAATGCAGCTTTTCTTTTGGAAAAACTTAAAATGCTGGATTCATGGAATGAAATGCGAATAAAAAATGCAGGTCTCTACAACAATGCCTTTAAAAAATATCCTGCCATAAAAACCCAGCATATACTTTCAGGGGCCAGGCATGTTTATCACCTTTATGTTATCCGGGTTAAGAGCCGGGATACCCTTAAGGCACAATTAAAAGAAGACGGTATTGTTACGGAGGTTCAATATCCTGTTCCCATTCACCTGCAAAAACCATGGATTAAACTCCAGAGGGCAAAGTCTTTATCCCAGGCTTTGCCGGCCGCGGAGAAAACCGCGGGTGAAATTTTGTCTCTTCCCGTGTTTTCAGGAATTTCAGAGGAAAAAATCAACTATGTTATTGAAAGGCTCATCGGACGTGTCAAAGGATAACAAGCTTAATTCCCAGAAAAAATTTAAAACCTACTGGTCTGCAAACCCATTTAAAATCTACAGCCATATCCCGAAACTGTATGACTGGTACATGGATAAGGATATATATCCCATTTCCATTGAGATCGGCATAACATCAAAGTGTAACCATAACTGCTGCTGGTGTTCCATCAAGCCTAAGGAAATCAACCGTTCCAGCTATCTTGAACAAGAAATTATAGATAACTTTGTTTTAGATATTTCCCGGATGGATGTCAGGTCCGTGGTTGTGTCTGGAAGTGGCGAGCAGACACTTCATCCTTATTTTTGTGATTTTTTAAGAAATCTTAAAAAAGCCGGGATTTATATAGGGCTTAATACAAACGGCAGCAAGCTGTCCCATGAGATATGCAGGGCAGTTGCTGATACTGCTACATGGGTAAGGGTCAGCCTTGATGCCTCATCAGAAGATGTCAGGGGAGCTGTACATGGCGTTAAGGATCTTCAAAGGACAGTAAAGGGCATCAAAAGGCTTGTTGCCCTTAAAAGGGAGAAAAATTTAAATATATCAATCGGAACACAGATGGTGATCTGCCCGGAAAATGAAATGGAAATTGAGTCCTGTGCTGAACTTTCAAAATCAATGGGGGTTGATTACCAGCAGATAAAGCCCACCATTCCCTTTGATTATTATTATCCTGATTTAAAAGACGGTAAAAAAATAATGTCCAGCTGGCTGGAAAGGGTAAAGGCAGTTGCTGATAATTTGCAGACTGACGGTTTTATGATAAATGTCCGTTTTGATCAGTTCCAAAATTATATTGACGGTGTTGATCTTCGTCAAAAAGCCGGCATCCCGTGCCTTACAAGTTTTTCACCCTATGTGGAAGCAGACGGCCTGGTGTGGTATTGTGTGGATAAAAAGGGTAATGACAATTATTTGCTTGGAGATTTGCATAAAGAATCTCTTATGGATATATGGCGCAGCAAAACACGGAAAAAGGTGCTTGATTATGTGGATAAGAATCCATGCGGCCACATCTGCCGCAATTCTCCTTTAAATGAGTTTTTGTGGGAGATGAAAAATCCTACACCTTTTTACAGTTTTTTATAGAGACAAGGCATGCCCTGTCTCTACATTCAAATGAAATCAGGCAGACCCTAATTTTCAGATTTATACTTTGCACTCTCATAACCAACACTTCGGACAGTTTTTGTAAGCACCTGTTTTTATTAAGTCTGATTTTTTGAGTGTAAAAATCTCAGATTCAATGATTTCAATGACTTATCTTTTTCAGATATTCTGATGTTAAAAAAGTGTCCGAACTATTGATAACTTGAGCTTTTCAAAACACTCATTTGCCCATTATTCTGGAAAAAAATTTCCCTAAAAAGCTCAATCTATACCGGTGGTGAGTATAACAAAGCAGCAGCCTTCTTTTTAAATTATTAAAGGAATCTCAAAATCATGAAAGACAGCCTGAAAATCTTTTTAAGAACTTTTTTCAGATACTTATATTTTTGCATGGTCAGATTTTTTGACATTGTTTTAAATTCACGAAAAAAGATATTTCCCTTAAAAGATATCCAAAACATACTTCTTGTTGAAGTCCAGGATATCGGTGATACCATCATAGCTTCACCCTGCATACGCCAGATCCGAAAACGATTTCCCAAAGCATCCATTGATATGCTTGTACAGAAAAAATCCATTGATATGGTTAAATACAACCCAAATATTGACAAGGTAATGGGGGTTGATAATATAACCTCCTACACCCGGCTTTTTCGTACTTCAATGGAGTATAGAAAAAAAGCTTATGATCTTGTCATAAATTTCAGCCCCAGTGTCCGCAACAACCTTATCGCAGCTTTAAGCGGTGGAAAAATCATCAGCGGTTATATAAATGATTTTTATTTTCTTCCCACAAACCACCATGACCAGCCCATTGAGGTGCGGGGATTTACCCCTCTGAAAAGCATAAAAAAACAGGATATGGTCTGGCATATAGATGAGCCTTTGATAGTGAGAGCCCTGAAAACAGCAGCTCCCTTTGGTATGGATCTTTCCGATCGCATTGACACCGAGCTGTTTCTTCCTGAAAATCATTTAAGGCTCTCCAATGACTTTTTTGAAAAACACAGGATAACACAGCAGGAAATTTTAGCAGGCCTTCATCCGGTATGCTTGAATGAGTTCCGCAACTGGCCACCGGAGCACTTTGCCGGGCTGGCTGACAGGCTGATTGATCATTATAAGGATATAAAAATATGGCTGATAGGTACTGATGCTGATAAGGATATTCTTGATAAAATTTATTACGGGATAAAGTATAAAGAAAAGGTTATTTACGATACAGGCCTGACTTTAATCAAAGCCGCCGCCGTAATTGCAAGATGTAATGTTCTTGTAGGTATGGATTCTTGCCCCTCAGACATTTCAGGAGCCCTTGGAGTTCCCACGGTTCATATGCACGGCCCCACCTCTGCCCATGTAACGGGCCCCGGAGGCAGAAAAAATTATCCCATAGCAGCAGGTGTTCCATGCAGCCCTTGCGGCCTTAATGTGCACACATGTCTTTATGATAAAAGATGTATGAGGGAAATTACAATAGATCAGGTATTTGATGCCACTGTTAGCGCCATTAACAGGTACAGCGATCGGGGACAGATTTAAAATCTGTCCCCTAAGCCAGGGAAGAAGAGGAAAAAAATGGATTTCAGATTTGATATGATTGCCTGCACCACTGCTAAGGAAATCAGGGAAAAACTTGCACAAACACTTGAAAAATACAAAGATATTTTCCCCTGTGAAAAAGACGCGCTGATACTTCTTAAACCCAATCTCAACGCCAATATGAATGCCCTTACAGGCAACACAACAGACCTCAGGATTCTGAGCGGACTCATCGTTTTTCTCAAGGATGAAGGATATACCAACATCATGATAGGTGAGGGCACAAACAGCGGCTTTTACAGGAACAATATCAGCGTTATTTCATGCCTTAAGATCGACAGTCTTGCCGGGTATTTTGGTGTGGGCCTAAAGGATCTGAACCAGTCCCAATCCTTTGAGATTGAATTGGATCAGGGCATAAAAGCCAACGTGGCAAAGGAAGTCATGGAGGCGAAGATGCTCATTAACCTGCCAAAGCTTAAAACCCATTTTGAAAACGGCATGAGTGTATGCTTAAAGAATTTAATGGGCTGCCTTGTGGGCCAGGAAAACAAAAAAAAGATCCATGATAATCTTCCGGAGAATATTTTAAGAATCAATGATGCTGTAAAACCCCATCTTCACATTGTTGATGCCCTCATTGCAATGGAGGGACTGGGGCCTACCAAGGGCTTTCCGGTTTCCATGAACAAGATTCTTATTGGAACCGATCCCTATCTCATTGATCTTATATGTGCTGAAATGGCCATGTTTGATTTTAAAAAGGTAAGAACCCTTGAGCTTGCCAGGAGAAAAGGTATTTTGACCCGGGATTATTTCAAGTTTGTCCAGTCATTGTATGTTTCAGAGGGTTTTTCAGGAATTAGAAAAAAATTTGCTCTGCCAAAGGCGGGCCCTCTGGCGGCTTTTATCCACAGCCCTGAAAGGCAGAAGTTTTTTTTAAAGATAAGAAACACTGCTTTTTTTACATATCTTGCATCCACCGACTGGTTTGGCAAGCTTTTGTTTATGACTAATCTCAGGCAGGATGTGTTTATTTCAGAGGATATGGAATGCAAAGGGCTTGAGATTGATGAAGATGCCTGTGATGATTGCGGCATATGCAGGGACATATGCCCCCTGGAGCTGGATATGCCAGGGTATTTAAAAAAACAGAGTCAATGCATCAAGTGTATGTATTGTTATTGTGCCTGCCCAAAGCATGCTGTAAAATTTCATGGAGAGCCTGGATTTTTTAGGGAGCAGATCAAACAATATGATCATGCCGTTAGAAAACTGTTTTATATAAAACTGTAGGGGCAGGCCACCGTGCCTGCCCTTTGAGAGGGCACCCACAGGGGCGCCCCTATCTTTCATCATTCGTTGTGCCCGTCAGGGCATGGGGGTATATAAAAGGATTTTTTTATGGGAATTCTTCAGCATATTAGGGGCAGGATTAAAGCCCCTGATCATACAATTAATATTGTATCCGGCCTTCCCCGTTCAGGTACGTCCATGATGATGAAAATGATTGAAGCAGGCGGAATTGAGCCCTTTATGGACAATGTCAGAATTCCGGATAATGATAATCCAGGGGGATATTATGAATCGGAGCGTGTAAAAAAACTTTCACAAGACAGCACCTGGCTCCATGGAGTAAGGGGCAGGGTAATAAAAATAATTTCCATGCTTTTATTCCATCTTCCGCCTGAATATAAATACAGGGTGATATTTATGCTTCGGGATATGGATGAAATAATGGCATCCCAGTCAGCCATGCTGATTAGAAAAGGGAAAAAAGGAAGTGCCGTCTCGGATGAGGAACTTGCGGTAAAATTTTTTGATCACCTGAAACAAATTGAATTATGGCTTCATAATCAGCCAAATATTAAAGTGCTTTATATAAACTACAATGAAATTTTAAAACACCCCTGGGAGAGTATAATTCATATTAATAAATTCATGGATCAAATTCTTGATGAAACAAAGATGACGGAAGTTATCGACAGCCGGCTCTACCGCCAGAGACGATGCTTATGAAATGGGTTTCTATGTATCTTATTCAAGTTTCGGGGTAAACGCCGTTTGGCCTCAAGAATTAAATTTTTAGTGTTAGTAAAAACAGTAGGTTATAAAATTGTTTATTAATATCATCTAATTTTACCCCAGAATTTGAATAGGGTAGGTTTCTATTTTATTTCCAATTACCTCCAATGTCCCGGTATCCAGTGCCCCCTTGGATTAAAGTGTCCCGGCACCCATTCTCCTCTTGGGCGGGGTCCTCTACGTATATGGCGGTTCATTATAAAAGGCATGTTATCGGGATGTATGCCATTAGGCCCCACCATTATGCGGTCCAATAAAACATTGCCGTCAATCACAAGATCCAGCCATAGATAGGGGCCATCCCATCTAAAGTCAAATCCATCATCACCGGTTTTGGCTCCAGCCTGGAAATTTATGCCCTTGCCTTCAACATATATTCTGTCATTGGGCTCTGTTTTTACCCTTTTATCAAGAAAAACAATTCCTTCGGGTGCCCAGACCCTTCCGGAAAAATTGTGGTGGGCGGACCTTGATGACCAGCGAAGATGCCAGTTGCCGCCATTGCACCAAACACGATAGTAGGCTCCTTTATCAGGATGAGGGGGGGCAGATCCCTGGGCTGTTTCCACATTTATGGCCCAGGCATTGAAAGCTGTAAGGAAATAAAAAATTGTAAAGATTAGACATAGAAAATTCTTTTTGTAAGAGCTTTTAGTAACCATGAAAACCTCCTGATCAGTAAAGGTTGAGCTTTTTTAGGGTATTATCCAGTGCCCTGGCACCCATTCTCCATGTGGTGTATAATGCCCCGGCACCCAGATTTTGTCAGGATGTGGTCTATGCCTGCCTGGATTTGGGCCAGGCGGTCCTGGATGAACAACGGCTGTGCAGCCCCCGATCAGGAGCATGGCGGCAAGAATTGTTATTATCAAACCTTTGTGCATAAGATACCTCATTGATGAAATAAGAATGGGGTAAAAAGCCCTTTAATGGGCACTTGTTTTTTTTACTATATAATTATGGTATCTGGTCTTTGTCAAGACAAGCATGAAGAAATATACTTGATTTGTTTAAGGCACATATTTTGCTTATTTTTTTAAGGACTTTTATTAAGGACTTTTCCAATAAAGCACTAATGTTAAGATATCGATAATAATATTGTGTTCAAAAAATAAAGCTTAAATGATATGATGAGTTTTGCTCGAAGAAAAAACGTACTTTTGATAAAACAATGTATGATTATTGTTTTTTATTTGAATGGGTAGGGGCGGAATCTATTTCTGCCCCTCTATTTTCGTCCCATTGATAGATACACAATCCATTTGGGGCGGATATGGAATTCGCCTCTACATTCGTTGTGAGTCTCAGCTCATGGGTGTTTGTATGAAACTGTAGGGGCAGGTCACCGTGCCTGCCCTTTAAGAGGGCACCCAAAGTGGGGTGCCCCTACTTTTTATCCTTCGTCGTGCCTGACAGGGCATGTGGGTTTATATGAAAGTCTCCGTAAACGGTGGATAACTTTCATGATTCGTTGTGGGCAGACCCGGGTCAAAACTCTGGGCTGCCCATGGCAGTTTTATATGAAAGTCTCTGTAAGAGATTGTTTTTTAAAGACTTTCAATCTTCGTTGTGGCCGGGTGAAAAATATGCTCCGGCCATGCCGGTTATATGAAAATCATTAATCTATTTTTAAGGAATGGGCTCAATTATGTTGAAGACAGATTCATTCGGTGAATTAATTTTAAATATAAAACTGTATTCTTTTCAAACCGTATTTTCTTATTTTTTTATACCATTAAGCCTGGGCGTTATCCTGTGTGCCGGCTGTGCTTCATTGGACTCAAAGAATTTAACTCCTGATACCAAGCTCAAAGAGCCTGCTGTACTTCACCAGACTGAACCTCAATCTGGAATTAAAGCCAGTGTCCAGGACGATACATCGGAAGATATTTTTACTTCAAATGCCGATGTGCCGGAGTTTAAAAAAAATAGTGACGAACAAAATAATAAAAACCCCTCTGCCGACTTTTTCTCCCACCCGGAGGGTAAAAGAAACAAGTCCGAAAATTTAATCACTCCATCAGGGGATAGAATTTCCCCAACCATGCCATCCGATTTTGATTTAAAACCTGCAAATCCTTTAAAATCATCATTATCAACGGTTCCCAAACATGGTAAAAATTTTTCTTCGGCCTCCAGCTCACCTCCAGCCAGGGTAGAGGTGGAGCTTGCCTTTGATAATGCCGACTTATTTGAGGTTCTGGATGCTACACTTTATGAGCTTTTCAAGATAAATTACATCATGGATCCCCATGTAAAGGCAAAGGTTTCCTTTCATTTTTCAGGAAAATACACCCAGACGGAGTTTATTAACCAGCTCAACAGTGTGCTTCAACTGAGCAATCTTTCCATTGCCCGGGGGCCCGGAGATATGTATAAGGTGGTTAAAAAAAATGAGAGTGGTGTATATTTAAATGCCGATGTAGAGGAGAGAATCCAGGCAGGTTCAGCAGGGGATGTATCTCGCATGATACGCCTGCGTTACATTGATGCTGCAACGGCTGCCAAAACCGTTAAGTCCTTTGCCTCCAGGGGGGCATCCATTGTGACTGACAGGGTAAATAATGCTTTGATAGTCACCGATACAATTGATAATATCAACAGGATTGCCCAGGTGGTTTCCCTCATGGACGTGGAATATTTTAATGATATTTCCTGGCGGATATTTCCGGTAACCGAGGTGGATGCCGCAGACATTGCCGCAGATATAACCAAGATCGTCAAATCTACGGGGCTTTACAAGCGTACAGGGGCCCTCCGGGGCGGTTATCAGATTATTGCCCTGAAAACCATGAACTCCATCCTCGTGGCCACTGTGTGGCCCTCTATTTTTGATCTTGTGGAAAAGTGGATAGCTGCCATGGATCATGCAGATAATTCCGGGACAGGGGTGTTTGTCTATTTTGTGGAAAACGGCACGGCTATAGAGCTTTCCGATATTCTAAAGCAGCTCTACGGTGAAAAAAAATCCACTACAAATAAAACCCAGATAGTCAAGCCTGTCGAAACAAAGGACAAGGCAAAAATCGATAAAAATCAGCCTCCCATAACATCTGATGCAATGTCGGGAGAACTTTCCGGGGATGTGGAAATAATTCCGGATGAGACCAACAACGCCATTATATTCAAGGCATCCCAGCGGGATTACAAGGTAATCCAGAAGGTGCTCGGGGAACTTGATGTGGTGCCCCGGCAGGTACTCATCAATGTTGTTGTAGCAGAAGTTACATTGAATCATAAGACCCAGTACGGGGTTCAATGGCTCTTAAAAAATACCATGGGGAAATATGAAGGGCAGGGGGGGTTTGATATCAATGAAACCACAAGGATTATTGATCAGACCCTGGGAAATGTAACCAATATTTCCTACGGGATTTATAATTCAGCAGATGTTTTGAAGGGCCTTGTGACCGCCCTGGGCACGGATTCCGATGTCAATATTTTATCTTCCCCCAATGTAATGGCTGTGGACAATCAAGAGGCCTACATAGAAGTTGGTGAAGACGTGCCCACAATTTCAGGATCCGTAACTAATACAGACGGCGGTGTGACCAACACTATCCAGTACCGTAATACCGGCGTGATTCTCAAGGTAACACCCCATATCAACTCCAGCGGCCTGGTAAAGATGGAACTATCCCAGGAGGTGAGCGAAAAAGGTAATTTTGATGAAGAAATCGGCAATTACTCCATACTGACCAGAAAGGCAGAAACCTCCTTAGTGGTACATGATGCCCAGACAATTCTCATGGGAGGGATGATGCGTCAAAATACCAACAACAGTGATGCCGGGGTTCCGTTTTTAAAAAATATTCCTTTTTTAGGCTACCTCTTTAAGAGTACCACTAAAGATACCACAAAAACCGAGCTGATATTTTTATTAACCCCCCATGTGGTGGATTCCAGGGACGAGGTGGACAAGATAACACGGGAATTTTATTCCAAGATAGAGAGCATTAAAGGACTTATAGACAAGGAAAAATAGCGCTTAGGCCATAGGAAACCCATTGGGAAATGATGTTAAAAAATATATTTTGATTCTGCCCTTGATTATGCTTGTTTTTGCGGCGGTTATCCCTTGCTCATATTCTGCGGAGCAGCCCGTGGCCCTGTTGATTTCCAAGGAAATCAAGCCCTTCATGGATATGGTAAAGGGATTTGAGCGGGCATTTTCCCAGCCTGTGGTTCGTATTTTTCTTGATGAAAACCAAAATCCCTTCAGTCATGATTCCCTTTACAAGGGCCCTGGCCTTAAACACTATTCCTGCATGGTGGCCGTGGGCCCCACTGCCCTGTCCTATGCTGTTACCTTGGATGATTTCAATCCTGAACCAGATTCTCCAATATATTCTGGAAAAGTTCTCTATGCCATGGTTTTCAACCCTGAGACCTTTCTTCCCGATGGTGTCGATCTTTGTGGAATCTCATTAGATATTTTTTCTTTATCCCAGGTTTCAAGCATTCCTGAAATATTTCCCGGTGTCCGAAAAATAGGAGTATTGTTTGACCCAGAAAACAATGCAAAATGGTTTGCCCGCGCCGACAAAGAGGCCATGTTCGGCCGGGTAGAGCTGATTCCCCTTTATATCCGGCATCAATCAGATGTGAACCTCCTGTACAAGGAGGGCTTTGAAGATGTGGATGCTCTTCTTTTTATTCCGGATAGAACCGTAACTTCCCCCACGATTATCAGACATGTTATTAAGCAGTCCCTTGCCCGGGGCATTCCAGTAATAGGTTATAACCGATTTTTTCATACATCCGGCGCAGCTTTAAGCTTTGTTTTAGACTATGAAGGCATCGGCACCGAGATGGCCCTTATGGTCAGAGATTTTCTGGAGCGCGGGGCCTGCGCCTCCAGGACTCCTGCCTTTGGTATGCTTCTTAACCCCAGGGTTGTGGATATCCTTGGAATTAAGGTTGCTCAAGACATGGTGCCTGACATCGAGGTTTCACCATGAAATTTGATTCCATAGGAACAAAGTTGACGGGCATTGCTATTTTGTTTATTATCGGCACTGCCGTGACAATGGGAGGGGTCGGCATCAGTCTGACCAAGCGGTTTTTAAAACAGCGTTTCCATGAAAATTTTATTGTGCTCTCGGAGTACCTTGCCGGTAATGCTGAACTGGGGGTGCTTCTCAAAAATTCCTATATGCTGAAAAACCTTGCAGCAAACATGGTGGGGCAAGATGATGTGCTTAAAGTTATAATAAGGGACAATAATGGTAAGCGCCTTGCCCTTGAAGGTCCTCAAGGGGTTTTGGAACGGGCGGTAAGGGTTGAAACTCCAGTGAAGCAGATTAAGCCGGATACCGGGGATATGGCTATTTACGGGATAAATGACTCTGATGAGGTAATAGGATATGTGGAGCTGTATTATTCTACATCGGGACTTAAGGCCCTGACAAAGCGTATGACAGTTTATTATATCTGCATCTCCCTTGTTTTGTCCATATTTTCCGTTACCTGGTACTGGTTTTTTGCAAGATCCATTACAGCCCCTTTGAATGACCTTGTCGCAGTATCAAGAAGGGTGTCCCTGGGAAATCTTGAAGTTAGAGCTGCCGGTGGAAATCTCAGGGAAACAAGGACCCTGGCCATGGTGTTTAATGAGATGCTGGATGCGATCCACACCCATCAGCAGAACGCGGAAAAGGCTCACATGGAAATGGCCAAACAAAAGAGCCTTGCCGAGATCGGTAAATTTTCCATGATGGTGGCCCATGAACTCAAAAATCCCATAGCGATCATAAAGGGCAGCGTGGATGTTTTTCGGAAAAAGGGACTGGATGCAGAAACCCGGCGAAGCATGATTGTTTATATAGATGATGAGATCCAGCGGCTGAACCGCCTTGTGGATGAGTTTCTGCTGTTTGCCAAACCAAAGGAGCCTAATTTCTCCATGGTTTCCATGAAGGATTTTATCACCCATGTGGTGGAAAAATATGCCATTGCCGATAACGCGGGTACTCAAAATTCAGGCACCAACGCGACTGGATCAGATGGTGGAATAAAACATGAGCCCGTTCGTCTCCTCCTTGAAGGAGACGTGGAAACCCTTTGTGATGTGTTTCTTTTGGAGCGAGCAGTGATGAATATACTTAAGAACGCTGTGGAAAATTCAGGGCCCGGGGCTGTGGATATTGAAGTATGCGCAAAGCTTAAGGGATTAAGCTATATAATGGAGATAAAAGACAGGGGCAGGGGAATTGATGAGGCGGTTATCGACGATATTTTTAATCCGTTTTTTACAACCAGGGCCAAGGGAACAGGCCTTGGGCTGGCCATTGTCAGGGATATTGTGTCGGTGCATGGCGGCAATATAAGGGCCTGGAACCGGGAGGGCGGCGGAGCATGTTTTGAAATTCAGCTTCCCGTAAACACCCCCATGACGGGAAACCATGGAGGCGGGATGCCGCTCTTTAAACCATCTTTTCTTAAGTCAGGAAGACAGGTTTGAAAATGGCCGATGGTTTATAATAATATTTATGGTAATGGTGTTTTTGTAGAGACAAGGCATGCCTTGTCTCCACTGTTCAAACATAATATATTGTATTTGAATAATTACAAAAAACCAGCAAGAATAAGCAAGTGGAGCCGGCAAAGGTATGAGATATGGCAAAAATACTGGTAGTGGATGATGAGGCAAAAATACGGACCCTTCTTAAAATCATGCTTATATCCCAGGGACATGAGGTGGAAGAGGCTGAGGACGGCTTAGATGCATTGGATGTGCTTGAAAAGGATTTTTTTGATCTGGTAATTTCAGACATTCGCATGGACAGGCTGGATGGCAAGGGGCTTCTTGAGAAAATTCATGAAAAGGATTTGGCCTGCCCCGTGGTTTTTATCACCGCCTTTGCCTCCACGGAATCCGTTGTAGATGCCCTTCGTCTTGGAGCCGTGGACTATCTTGTGAAACCCTTTGATGAGAAAAGTGTACAGCTTTCCGTGGAGCGGGCCCTTGGTATGGGCAGGCTGATTGTGGAAAACCGGCGTCTTAAACAGGCTCTGAAGAATGGAGATGACAAGAGGTTTGTGTTTGCCTCAGCTCCCATGAAGGCTGTTGAAAGTATGACGATTAAAGTTGCAAAAAGCGATGCCACGGTATTGATTACAGGAGAGTCCGGTACAGGCAAGGAGGTGATTGCCCGGCTGATTCATCAGTCAAGCGACAGGGCTTCTGGCCGTTTTGTGGCGGTCAACTGTGCCGCAATATCTGAAAACCTTGTGGAATCAGAGTTGTTCGGCCATGAAAAGGGCTCTTTTACAGGAGCACACCAGAAAAAAGAGGGCAGGTTCGAGTATGCCGATGGAGGTACTCTTTTTTTAGATGAGGTGGGAGAGCTGCCCATGAACTCCCAGGCCAAGCTTTTGCGCGTGATTCAGGAGAAAAAGTTCCAGCGGGTGGGAGGAAACAAGGAGATTCCGGTAAACACAAGGCTTGTATGCGCCACCAATCAGGATCTTGCGGCCATGGCATCAAAGAAGACCTTTAGGCAGGATCTTTTCTACCGCCTGGCTGTATTTCCCATTGAGGTGCCCCCGCTCCGGGACAGGAAAGAGGATATTTTGCCCCTGACCCGTTTGTTTGTGGATAAATTCGCAGATACTTCCGCGATTACCGGGGAAAAGATAACCAGGGGAGCCTGCCGGAGGCTTTCTGAATATTCCTGGCCCGGCAATGTCAGGGAATTGGCCAATGTAATAGAGCGTGTGATGATATTAAAGTCTGGAGCGCTTCCCATCACCTCGGATGACCTGAGATTCATCAGTGTCGGAGGGGATAACAATGAGATGGATCCGGCTCTTTTTAATATTCCTCCCACAGGTATTGATTATGATGAAATACAAAAAAATATTGTACAGCAGGCCTTAGATATGACGGCATCCAACCAGAGCGGAGCTGCCAGGCTGCTGGGCCTGTCCCGGGCACGTTTCAGGACTTTACTTAAATTGCTTGAAGATGATTAGATTTAGAACTCTCCGTTCTCTTATTTTTTTAGTGTTTTGTTAATTATTCAAATACAATATATTGTGTTTGAACAATAGAGATAAGGCATGCCTTGTCTCTACATTCAAATGAAATCAGGCAGACCCCTAATTTTTAGATTTGACAAACCACTGGTGTGTATGCTGTTAAATAAACAGGGAATTAACCTCTGCCAGGCAATGGGAAATAGGATGTTGATGTCATTAAAATCCGGTTTTATCAAATTTATATGGACAGCTTTTATTCTGTGTCTGCTCCTAAGGGCAGTCGATGGAATATCCTTTGTGCTGGCTGGGGAAAAGCTTTCTGAAATTGATAATACCATGCTCATGTTTGTCGGGGAAGACCTTGAGGTTGTTACTGCTGCATCAAGATATCCGGAATCTCCCTCTGCAGCCCCTGCCGTTGTCCAGGTGGTGGATCATGGAGAGATTGAGGCCTATGGTTATACCACCCTTGCCGATGTGCTGGCATCAAAACCTGGATTTTACATGGCAGATCAGGGCACGGGTCTCGTGCCGTGGCTGAGGGGCATCCCCAGCGGCATCCTTGTGCTCTATGACGGAGTACCGGTGCCCAGCGGCGGCAACCGCAACTATTCACCCCTTGGCCTTGAACTCAACCTTGATAATGTAAAACGTATCGAAATTATCCGGGGGCCCGGTTCCGTCCTCTGGGGAACCGATGCCTTTGCCGGGATTGTGAACATTGTGCCCTTTACCGGAAAAGATATTCAGGGAGGTACCCTATCCGTCAGAGCAGGCTCGGATCATGGAACAATGGGTTTTGCCAATGCCGGACATCGGGGAAAAAATTGGGATGCTTACCTGTCCGCTTACGGGGCCATGAACAGGTATCACAGGGAAGATTACCTGAATGTATTTGAGGTCGGGGAAGGAGAATACCTGTTTGAAGAAGCCGGTATTGATGATTCAGAATACCTTGAAGCAACGGGTAATCTGTCATTTAATGATGTTTTATTTATATCCGGCAGGTATTCTGATTTCAGCAGGCACTATACCTTTGAGGATTTGAACGGCCTTTCCTGGTTCGGTGAACAAAAAAATCCGGTAAATTATGCCAAGATTAATTTTTCAAAGGCCCAGGGCCGCTCTCACTGGAATGCAACAGCATACTATCAGTATGTCGCCTATAAACAAGAGGTTTCCATAACCAAGGCTACAGAATCCTCCAATATTTATTTTGGTGAGCTGATCTGGGATCGGCGCTTTCTGAAAAAAGGCTTGATGACGGCGGGGATATCCTACAGAGAGACCCATGTTGACGGCCCTGCAGGAAGCACGGCTTTTATTCCTGCCTATCTTTATGAGGACTACCAGATCGTTCCTGCTCCCTTTAAGGATGAAAAATACCGGAATCGTCTGTGGTCATTGTTCTCCCAGTACAGGCATCAGTTTGCCCTGGCAGAGGTCTGGTTCGGGTTCCGCTTAGATGACAACTCATGGTATGATGATCTGGCCTTAAATTACAGCCTGGGACTTAATATGCCTTTGGAGAACAATTGGCGGATTAAAGCCAACTTTGGTTCAGCCTATCGAACCCCCTATTCCATTCAAGTTATAGGAAATGAAAGTTTGACCGGTTTTGAAGAAGAAAATGATGTTCAAAGTGAAGATATTTTAACCAGGGATGAGGTTACAACCTTGAATGTTCAACTGGAGTGGATGCCTGATCAGGCTACTTTGTTCTCTGCAACCTCCTTTTACAGCAGGCTTGCAGATCATGTGGAGCCGGATCTTTATGCCGTGACATCCCAGCCTTCGGATCAGGAGTTCACAGGGATTGAACTGTATATACGAAAAAAATTCAATAACAGGCTGGAGGGATATGCGTGTGCATCAAAACTCTTTACCTTTGGGGATGATTTTGATTTCAGATTTAACAGCTCATCTTTTATAAGACCCGATGGAACCCAGGTAAAGGAATACGACACCTGGAGCCAGGAATATAATTCAGGCGCGGATTTTATGTTCAGTTCCGGCCTTTTGTGGCATGCTGCGCCCTGGCTTGACTGGTCTTTGACTGCTGTTAAGACCAGTGCCATTCCTTATTACTACGAGGAAAATACAATCTCAGGCTCCTATAGAAATCCATTTCTTTTAAGCACGGAGATGAGAATCAAGGGATTTCCATGGAAAGACTCCCAGGTAAGCCTTGGATGCACCAATCTCCTTGACCGTGAGTTTACTTATCCCGGATTTTACGGCCCTGTTGAAGGACCTCCGTTTATATTCACCCTTGGTTTTTCCTGGAAGTTTTAAATTTTAAAAAAGGAGTTTTACAAAATGGCTTTACAAGGATTTGATACGGATTATTATTTTGGAGAGGTACTTGATTATTATCAAAATCTTTTTCCTGAACTTGAACTAACTATTTCAGATGTGGATTTTTATCTGCAAACTATAGGCATGAGCGCTGAGCAGCATTTTATGCATGAAGGCTGGCAAATGGGGCTTTCTCCCAACCAGTACTTTGATGCGGATGAGTATAAGATGGCATGGTCAATCAGCCAGGATGTTTCTCCCACAGCACTGGACGGCATTAATGCCTATGGGCATTATTTGAGCTATGGAGCTTCCTTGGACGTAAATCCCTCCAATGATTTTGATGAATCCCTTTATTTGCAGTCTGCTCTGGACAACCTGGCCGGCCAGGACCCGGCAGGCGGGTGGGATGAGGTTTCTCTTGATGATTTAAGGTCTTTTCTTTCTGAAAATAACATGACGGCCCTTAGTTTTCATATGGATTTTGACAGGGATGAGCAGATAGCAACCGTCACGCCGGTGCCTCCGGGCGAGGCTGTAAAGGTTTTAGATGATTTTTCCACGGTGTCCGTTGATGGTGGTTCGTTATCCTCTCCCTTATATCTGGATGCAGCTTTGGAAAACTTTAAATTCATAGATGATGCCCAGGTTTTTAACAATGCTGTCATTGCTGATTTCACCGAGGATGATATTATCGAGGTAAGGAATGGCCTGGCTTCTGATTACCAGTTCTCCAATGACGGAGCTGATGCTCAAATCACCTTTAACAATGAAGGCGTGGTAAACAATATTATTCTGGCTGGTGTTGTAAGCGTAGATGATATTGTGTATGATCAGGCAAGCCTTGAGGCTGCCATGGGGTTTAACGGGTTTACTTTTGCCTGACAAGGCAATGGAAAAGTGCTTTTTAAAATAATATGGTATTTTTTTTGCATTAATAATTATAAGTTTGATATTGTATAGAAATATTGTTAGGCAATGCAAAAAATAAACATTAACATTGATTGATGTATAAATAACGACCAGGATTAAGAGCTTTAGGCAATTACATTCATTGGTAATTTTTTTTATATTAAAGTTTCCGTAAACAGCGGATAACTTTCATGCTTCGTTGTGGGCAGACCCAGGTCAAAACCCTGGCTGTCCCATGGCCGTTATTAGAAACTATCATTAGAAACTATCGGGGCAGGCCGCAGTGCCTGACCTTTGCAGGCCACCTACCGTGGGGTGACTTTTAATTTTTGTTGTGCCCATCAGGGCATGGCTGCTATATTGAGATCATATGATTTTCCGATGTGCTTTTGGAGTAGATGTCATGAAAAAACAAACTAAATTTTATAAAAGATTCCTTGTAAAACTGGTGATAATAGCCTTGTTGATTTTATTGCCTTCAGGGATTAAGGTTTCGGCTTTTGAAAATATCGATGCAGGTTATTATATGTGGCGTCTTATTAACGAGGCAAGGGCGAATCCTGTGAATATCATAAAAAGGTATGACATTGACATCGATGAAGCGCGCAAAGCACTTGGGCCGGAGAACTGGATTTTTGATCTTGCCCATGGGCTTCCTCCCCTTGCCTGGAATGACCTCTTGTTTCAGTCCTCAACCTCTCACACCAATGACATGGCCGATAAAATGTACTATGGTTATAAGTCTCCCGAGGGTCTATCCTACGAAGATAGAATTTATGATACAGGATATGAGGCCGCATCCATGGGAGAAAGCCTTGGACTTTTATCCTTTAACGTCTATCTCGAACCCCTGGAGGCTGTTGAAAAGATATTTGAGAATATGCTTAGGGATGAACTCAATCCCGAGCTTGAAGATATTAAGAATATTTTCAGCATCTCCCACACGGAAATCGGCATTGCGTTAAAATCCACCATATTCATGTTCGAGGAGGATAATCCATTCAACGCCTACGTGATCACTGCTGATTTTGCATCCCCCACCGAGCCGAGATACTTTATTCTTGGAAATTTTTATGATATGAATAATCCTATTGTTTGGAATGATAGTGAAATCGGCTGTATTACCAGGGAGGATTCAATAATAAAAGACCAGTGCATCTCTGAACCGCTTGTCGTGCCCGATCATGGTTGGCTGCTTGATTCCCCTGCAAAAGCTGTTTTTCTTTACATGAACTATCTTGTTGGTGATCCTTCTTTTAATGTAGCTTTAGGACCCTTTTCAGGATACCAGGTTCAGGTTCCTTCCCAGGGTTTTTTTCTCATTCAGGTTTATGATCAGATAACCGGACTTATCCTTAAGCGCGCGGGGGTTGGGATGAATGTCAATCAACTCATAGATCTGGGTATCTCAACATATTAAGCAAAAATTTTAAAAATATGAAAGCCGGAGATTTTTTGCATAAGTGTAAAATTTACAGCAGTGCCGTGGCCATGCTTGTCTTTTTTATATACATCATTGCCATGCCGCTGCTTTTTTCTTTGGACTGCGCCGCTGCCCTTGAAATCGATGATGGGGAAATAGAAGTCCTTGAGCAGGATTCTTCTGATCTTGACGGCTTAAATGAAGATGATTCTGAAAATGAAGCAGATGATTTTATTGACAAAGAAGATCAAGAAGATATCGAGAGCCCCGAGATAGACGAGCCTGAACCTCCTCAGCCGCCCATGGTTTATAATCATATTTTCAGCCCCGACCCGGATCAGGAAGGAGGGGGCAATGCTACTGATGATAAAAAAATGCCGGGTGGACTTTTAAAGGAAGATGACCAGTTTCTTGATCGTGTAAAAAAAGACATTGTTCTTACGGGAATTATAATTACCCCCGCATATAAAAGAGCATTGATACAGTTCAGGGGCGCAGCAAAGCGCTTTAGAACATCTGAGTTTTTTGAGTCAGGAGCGGTTTTTGAGGATTATGTTTTAAAGGACATCTTCCCCAATTATATTGTTGTGTCTTTTAAGGATAAAGAAGTGAAGCTTGGGCTTTACCGGGAACGGGGCGACAGGCCTTCACCTTTAAAGGATGAAAATACTTCTTCTCAAACAGCCAAAACAGGATCTGATGATCAGTCCCGGAAAACCGGCAGGAGCGAACCAGATGCTGAACAAGATGAAGTTGATGAGACCCAGGAGGAAGGCGCCCAGCCCCAGGAAGAATCAAATGTTCTGCAGAAGAAACCTGCAAGACCTGTTACTCCCACCCCTGCACCCCAGAAAATTCAAATCGGAAGCGGTGCTGAAGCTACGGAAAATCCTTTTCTTAAGGCGATTCAAAGGGCCAGGGAACGTCAGGAACAGGGGGAATGATAAAAGGCTTAATGGCACGTAAAGTATATAAGGATCTTGATATTGAAATGCCCTAACTTGATAAACGGGTACGGGTTTAAATCCGTCCCACTAATGAGGAAATTTTATGTTTAAATCAGTAGAACCATTAACAAAAGAAAATCACCAGGATCTCAGATTCGCTTCAGTCCAGAACTATAATTTTGCAGCTAAAAGTTCCAATGCTCCCATAGGGTTCTCAGAATTTGCGCAATGTGCCAAATATTATCCCATTGTTTTTTCCACGGGCACACCCATGCCAATGGTGGTGCTTTCCCTTAAAAATGATGAAAATAATTTTGTCAATCAGGATGGTACCTGGAAAGTGCCCTATGTGCCTGCCCATTTCAGGCGTTATCCTTTTGTGCTTGCAAAGGTCGGAGACCAGGCGTTGGAAAAAAATACTGATCCCGATGGAAGTGCCGGCAAACAGGGCAAGGATGGGGAAGCCCAGGAAAAATATGTGGTATGTATTGACCGCGATGCCCCTCATTTTGCAACCGAGCAGGGTGATCTTATGTTTACCGCCAATGGTGAATTTACGGAATTAACCACCAGGGGAGTTAATTTTTTACAGCAGTATCAGCGTGAGATGGCTTTAACCCTTGGAATAGTTGAGCTTTTGATCGAAAAGGATGTACTGGTGGATCGTCAGTTTAATATAAATGTCAATGGCCAGCAAAGAGCCGTGGGAGGATTCAGAGCAGTTGATATGGAAAAAGTGAACGCTCTTGATGATTTGATATTGGCTGACTGGGTAAGAAGGGGGATTATCTTTTTTATCTGTACCCACTTGAATTCTCTCCAGGGGATTCAGATGCAGTAATAAAAAATCTTGAGCTTATATATAATATTTGATAGCTTTCAAGGTTAGATTCATTAAGACCCATTTGGATTGTATTACATCGAAAGTTTCCGGAGAAGCACATGCTGTTTGAAAAATATCTATCTGGATTTTTTACTAAAATTGATATACCTATTATTTTGTCTGGTTTTTTGTTCGTTTTTTTTCCCCCCTCAATGGCGGGGGCCGGCTCCGCAATTGCACCTCCAGGTAATTACATCCTAAGTCTTGAAGACTGTCTCAAATTGGGCATCGAGAATAATCCAGGCCTCCAGGGCGCAAATTTCATGGTGGATGAGGCCGGGGAGGACATAAACGCGGCACGCTCGGATTTTCTGCCTTCCCTTTCCGCCGGTACTTCATGGTCAAGTATTAACAGCGTGGATGCAAGCGGTCCCACGGATCAGGATTATATTGATCAGGAAAATCTGAGCCTGAACGCACGTATTTCCCAGACCATCTATGCAGGCAGCCGCCGTTTGAATGCTTACAAAAGAGCAAAGGCCAGCAGGGAGATGTATGCCGCGGAAAAGGACTATATAGCGGCAGAGCTTAGTTATGAGATAAAGGTTGGTTTTTTTCAGCTCATGAAGGCGGTGGAAGACGTGAGGGTGGCCGTGGACAATGTGAAGCGCCTTGAGGCGGATGCAGCTTCTGCCCAGGCCTTTTACGAAAAACAGATGACCTCTTATGCCCATGTGCTCCAGGCTAGGGTGGATCTGGCAGATGCCCGTCAGGAACTCAGTATTTTGCAAAATACGGTGGACAGAAAGCGCTCTGATCTGTTTGTGTTTATGAATCAACCGTTCAACAAGGATATTACATTTTCAGGAGGGCTTGGATATTATAAGCCTGGTTTCACCATGACTCAGGAGCAGTGCTTTAATAGGGCCGTTGAAAACCGTCCTGACCTTAAGAGCCTTGAGTATCAGGTCGGCATTACTGAGAAGGATGTTTCCATAAGCATGGGAAAGTATCTGCCCCAGGTAACACTGGATGCCGGATATTATGACTATGACAAGGACTATGATAATTTGTTATCGACATATGATGCTGACGCTCAGCCCATTCAAAAAGATATTGATCAGCATAACAAATACTGGACAGCCGGTGTGAACGTCTCCTGGAACCTTTTTGACGGCGGCAGGGCCTGGCATGAGAAGAACAAATACCGCATAGAGATTAAGCGATTGAAGGCCAGTATGGATGAGCTTAAAAGCCGTATCCAGGGAGGAATCACATCTGCTCTTTTTTCTCTTTCAGAGGCAGAGCAACGTATCACAACAACGGCCGAGGCTATTGGGGCCTCAAACGAGTACTATGAGAGGGAAAGCAAACGCTTTCAGGCGGGGATTGCCACCATTGCTTCGGTTCTTGATGCCCAGGTTCGGGTAAAAAGGGCAGAGGGAAACCACAACCAGGCTCTGCTTGATTATCAGCTTGCAAGGGCTGAACTGGATTTTTTGACAGGAGAAAATAGCCCTTAACTAATCGTATTGTTTGATTTTAAGTGTTTTTGCAGGCTGAAGGTTGTTTTATGGGTATAAGGGGTAAAAAAAGTGATAACTGAAGAAATAAAAAAAGAAATTAATAGATTGGACTTATCGGAGAAGCTTATCCTTGTTGAAGAAATATGGGACTCAATTGCTCCAAGTGATTATGAAGTTTCTATGCCTGAGTGGCAAAAGGAAGAACTCTCTGTAAGATATAAAGACTATAAAGAGGGAAAACTTGGACTTCATGATTGGAAGTTTGTTCATAAAAATCTTCGTGAGACCAAAATTAATACATGAAATTGTACTATACTGATAGAGCCAGGGATGACATTGAACTGGCTTTTTCATGGTATGAAAGACAAAGAAAATTTTTGGGTTTTGATTTTTTGGATTGTATTGATGCTGCTGTCAATTTAATTCTTGAAAATCCGGAAATGTGCAGGTTTTTTTATTCAGATTTCAGAGCTTACGTGATTCGGAAATTTCCCTTTTCTATTTTTTATACTATTGAAGGTGAGAAAATAGTTGTACATTCTGTTTTTGACAACAGACAAGATCCGAATAAGAGACCATAGCTAATACAACATTATAAACGCTGTTTTATCCATTGGCCGGATTTTTTATTTTTTATTAATTTAGGAAAATTATAATGCTTAAATTTATACAGAAATGGTTGAAATATTTTGGCTTCGCGGCAGTGTTCAGCCTGTTTATCAATATACTTGGACTTACCTTTCCCATTTACATGCTGGCCATATATGACAGGGTTTTAAGCTCCTACAGCATGCCGACCCTGATGACCATAACCGTTGCGGCACTCTTTGCCCTGGTGGTCAATTCCGTGCTGATTTTTTTGAGATCCCGCCTCCTTGTCATGGCCGGGGTGGACATAGACAATACCCTTAGCGCTCCTGTTTTTGCCGAGATGCTCAAAGACAGCAGCAGCATTCAGAAATCAGGATATTCCGCAGGTCTGAGGGATGTCAACCAGCTAAGAAATTACCTTGGCGGAAATGCTATCTTTGCCCTGTTTGATATGCCATGGGTGCCCATATACCTTCTTTTTATCTATCTTATTCATCCAGTCATGGGCATGGTGGCAACCGCGGGCGTGGTTGTGGTGTTTATTCTTGGTATTGGCCAGGAACTCTTGACGAGAAAACGCCTTGAGCTTGCCAACAACGTCAACAACGCCGCCGGTAATTTTACGAGCCTGTGCTTTAGAAACAGCGAGTCCGTGGGTGCCATGGGCATGCGTTCAAGCGCCCTGGGCCGATGGAAGCAGTTAAACGACCAGGTTATCTCCCTCCAGACCAGGGCCAGCAATGCAGCAGGTGTTCTTCAATCCATCACCCAGAGTTTTCGCATGGGAATGCAGGTCATTATTTACGGGGTAGGTGCCTATTTCACCCTTAAGAACGAATGCACCGCCGGTGTAATGATCGCATCATCCATTATCATGGGACGGGCCCTGAGCCCTGTAGACCAGGCCATGGCCACCTGGAAGCAGACCCTTGAGGCCAGATCCGCGTACAAACGCTTGAATGCCCTGATGAAAAAGGCCGATGTCCGTGAACCCATGGATCTTCCAGATCCCGTGGGCAGACTGAATGTTGAGGGAGCAACCCTTGCGGTAAACGGTCAGTATATTTTAAGGAACATCACATTTTCCCTTGCTCCCGGAGAGTCCATGGGGCTCATCGGCCCAAGTGCTGCGGGAAAAACTACCCTCAGCCGGGTGCTCTTAGGCATCTGGCCCTCCATGGGTGGCAAGGTACGCCTTGATGGCGCTGATGTCTACAAGTGGGATCAGGAGCATCTGGGTAAGTTCATCGGGTATCTTCCCCAGGATGTGGAACTATTTCCCGGCACTGTGAGCCAGAACATAGCAAGGCTTGGCGAGGTGGATTCCGATGAGGTTATAAAGGCCGCTAAAAAGGCCGGGGTGCATGACCTTGTTCTTCATTTTCCCGATGGCTATGATACTGTGATCGGCGTTCCCGGCGGCCAGGTGCTGTCCGGCGGTCAGAGGCAGAGAATAGCCCTTGCAAGAGCCCTTTACGGAAAACCCAGGCTGGTGGTGCTTGACGAGCCCAACTCCAACCTTGACGAGGCAGGTGAAAGGGCCTTGATGCAGACCATTGCCGTTTTGAAACAAGAGAGAGTCACCACCGTGATTGTGACCCACAAACCCACCATTCTTGTTTCCGTTGATAAGGTACTTGTGATGCAGTACGGCCAGGTGGCCAGATTCGGCCCGAGACAGGAAGTTTTCCAGGCCCTGAGCGGCCAGCAGCCGGTGCAGGCGGTAAAACCTCAGGTGCCTGATGCGGCTACAGGTTGAAATGCGGGGACAGATTTAAAATCTGTCCCCAGCAGGATGCGAAGCGATAACAAGGAGAGGATGGCAGGATGCCTTTATGAAATTAAATATTTTTTATAAAAAAGAAAAAGAATGGTTTGTCGGGCATATACAAGAGTATCCTGATTATGAAAGCCAGGGCAGCACAATAGATGAATTAAGAGATAACTTGATAGAAATTTATAATGATATTAATAATGGATTAGTGCCGGATGCAGAACCTTTTCAAATGCTGGAAATAGCAATTTGAAAAGGAAAAAATTGGTTAAAGAAATAAAATCAAATAGTTGTATTTTTGTGCGCCATGGCGCTAACCATGATTGGTATAAAAATCCTCAATCAGGAATAAGTCAGCCTGTTCCAAGACATACTGAAATAGAAGACGGTCTTGCTAAAAGAATTATCAAAAGATTATTGTAATGATAGAATAATTCAGGGATTCATCTATGAAAGAAAACCAGTTTAGAACCTATGTCCCCAAACCGGGACGCATCATATTTGCCGGCATTCTTGTGCTGTTGATTTTTTTCGGCGGCCTGGGCGGAGTCGCGGCATACCTGCCCTTCAGCGGAGCCGTCATAGCTCCCGGTATAGTAAAGGTATCCCAGGAAAAAAAGACGGTTCAGCACCTTGAGGGCGGTATTGTGGATAAGATTTATGTTCGTGAGGGAGACCGGGTAAACAAGGGGGATATCCTTATCAAGCTGAAAAGCTCCCAGGTTGCCTCAATGGTTGCGCTTCTGCAGGGGCGCCTTGCCACCAAACGCCTTGAGGCTGCCCGTCTTGAGGCCCAGCGGGATTTTAAGGATGCCTTTGTGGTGCCGGATGATTTGGAAAAAGATGCCCTGAAAAATATCGATGGAGAGATTGAGGATCGTATCAAGGCTGAAAAGACTCTGTTTGAGAAAACCAAGACTTCCCTTGAGAGTCGTATCAGCAGCTCAAAAACCCGTATCAAGCAGCTTCAGGAAAAGATACAGGGCACCCTGAACGAGCTTGAGGCAAATAAGGAAATACGCCTCTCCCTTGAAGAGGAGATCAAGGCTAAGGCCCCGCTTATGAAAGAGAGGTACATGGATAAGGCCCAGGTTCTTACCCTCAAACGTCAGCTTTCCCAGCAGAAGGGCCGGGAGGCAAGTCTTGAGCAGCTCATTGCCGAGGCAGGGGCGAGCATCGAGGAGATCAAGTTCTCCATACTCTCCCTGGAAAATACCTACAGGGAAGAGTCTGCGGCCCAGCTCAGCCGTGTACAGGATGAGATCTTCCAGCTTGGCATGCAGTTAGGACCTCAGCTAGACGCAGACATGCGGCTTTCCATAAAGGCACCGGTCAGCGGTGTGGTTATAAACCTTGCGATTCATTCCGAGCATGGCGGTGTAATCCGGCCTGGTGAGCCGGTGCTGGATATAGTACCCGATAATGCTGACCTTATCATTGAGTGCAGCCTGCGCCAGGATAAGATCACCCAGGTTTACCTTGATCAGGATACAAAGGTTTTGTTAGGTGCCTTCAACCGCATCACAACTCCGCCGGTACAGGGGGTTGTGTCCTATATATCTGCGGACAGCGTGGATCAAAGGCTGCCCACAGGCCAGGTCATGACAGCCTATAAAATCTATATTACCATACCTAAAAAAGAGCTTGAAAAAAATGATGTATGGCTCTCGCCTGGAATGCCTGCCACCTGTTTCATGACAACGGAGAAACGGACTTTTTTGCAGTACCTGGTTGAGCCTATTCTTTTGAATCTGGACGAGTCCCTTAGGGAAACGCTTTAGAGATATGTGTTATGGGGACGGATTTAAAATAAACATCCTGCTGCCCCTATGGCTTAAAATAACCAATGTGGGATAGATGTGCTCATCCGTTGTTTTTGAGCATTGATTTGTATGTCTCTGTAGATGGCAGGCCCGGGTGCCATCTTTTTTCACGGGCAAGCACACATTAAGGGTAATCCAGGTTTTGCCCAGAGATTTCTGATTCCTTGTGCTGTTATGGCTTTGATGCTTTATTAAATCAATTTTACATCACCTGTAAATAACCATCCATGATCGTTCTTCATTGGTAATGGCTGAAATACAAATAAAATTCTAAATCCTCTGGGGAAACTTAATTGTGGTATGTAAATTGCTTACTTTTCTCATATCTTACACAAAAGAGGCCCCGGAAAACTTATTTAATAAGCTTAAAAGATGCGACATTTCAGGAGTAAAAGTTTTTTTTGTTGACATAAACGAGACGGTATGATTTTTTGTTAAAAATAAGTTAAAATCTGATAACAGTATCGATATTAATAAACAAAAAAAATTTTATAAGGAGGGGATAAGTTCTTAAAAAAATTGAGGTTTGTCCATAGTTGTGGAATCAATATATTCTTGATGGATTTGATTTAAAAAAAATAAAATCAGGTCAATGGGAGACAAATAAAACCTTTCAATCATGTATATTTCCATGACATGCCAAAAAAGTTTGCTGAAATTATAAACAAATTAGAAAAATTAGGAGAGATTAAGATGGCCGATGAAATGACCTTTGATGATTATTTTAATGCGGAGCAATATGCAATTGCCTATGAAGCGAAAGCAGGTGAACCTTTAGTTGGTGATGCCGCAGAGAGTTATCTGGCTAATGCCGTAGCTATGGATTTAAACCCGTCAAATCTGTTTGATGAGTCTGATTTTATGTCAAACGCTTTGGACACGTTTGCTGAAATGTGGCCTGAAGACGGCTGGGGCGACGTGACCGTTCAAATGCTCCGGGACTGGATAGTGGAAAATACCCCCAATGAAACAGCCCTGACATATTACCTTGTAAATCCTGCTGCCTATGAGTCTCTTGCTCTTGAGCCTGTAGATGTACCGGAGGATAGTCCTGAATTTATAATTGTACCTCCTCCGGACACCACAGCACCGGTTATTGAGGCCCAGAGTTTTGATTATGATGAAAATCAGGCTGCAGACGCTGTTATTGCAACTGTCGCAGCAACAGATGAAGAAGACGGATCCGGAGTTGCAAGTTTTGCCATTACCGAAGGCAATGACGATGGTTTGTTTGCCATTGATGAAGCCTCCGGTGATATCACCCTTACGGAAGAAGGCCTTGTTGCAGCTTCCAATGATTATGAAACCGGTGACAACACATTTGAATTGATGGTAACAGCCACCGATGCTGCCGGCAACACTTCCGATGCCGCTGCTGTGACCCTTAATCTTGTTGATGACGACACTGCACCGACTATTGAAGCCCAGAGCTTTGATTATGATGAAAATCAGGAAGAGGGCGCTGTTATTGCCACTGTGGCCGCAGGTGAAGATACTGTAGCCTTTGCCATTACTGAAGGCAATGATGATGGTTTTTTTGCCATTGATGAAGCTACCGGCGACATCACCTTGACCGAAGCAGGGCTTGCCGCAGCTGTCAATGACTATGAAGCCATTGTTGCTGAAGAGGCTGTCGACGGAGAAGACGCTGCCGATGGAGAAGATGCTGCCGACGGAGAAGATGCTGCCGACGGAGAAGATGCATTTAATGGTGTGTCTGAGTTGATGGTCACAGCCACCGACGCTGATGGAAATACCTCCGAGGCTGTTGCCGTGACTCTTAATTTGCAGAATGTTGATGAAACAGGAGACTTTACCTTTACCCAGGATGTGACATCTGTTGATGAGGGAGGGTCTGTAACTTATACTGTAGCTGTCGGCGAAGCATCAGATACTGCCATAGTACTTGATTATGCAATCTCAAGCACGGATTCAAATTTAACCCCCGCTGACTTTACAAGCGCCACTGCAGGAACCGTCACAATTCCGGCCGGGGAGACTACGGCTGCATTCAGCATCGATATAGCAAGCGGTGATGGAGGCGAATTTAATGAAAGCTATACTGTAACTCTTACAGATTCAGCCGGCAATGTTATTGGATCACCTCTGAGCAATACCATTCGGGATACGTCGACTCTTGACAGCACAGCTCCCACGGTTACAGCAGAAACTCTTAGTTATCCGGAAAACCAGGTGGAAGACGCTGTGATAGCCACGGTAACCGCAGAGGATAATGAAGGCGGAACCGGAGTTGTAAGCTTTGCCATTACAGAAGGCAATGACGACGGCTTTTTTGCCATCAACGCAGACGGAGGGATTACCCTGACAGAAGCCGGCATGGCCGATGAAGAAGGTGTTGTATCGGCGAGCAACGATTTTGAGACGGATCCCAATACATTCGAGCTTATGGTAACTGCCACGGACGGTGCCGGGAATGTTTCCGATGCCGCCGCAATAACGCTTGATCTTACAAATGTTGATGATGATGCTCCAGAGCTTTCAACCGCAACCGTTGGCGGAGCCTCTGCGACATTGACATTTACCGAGGACCTGGACGCTGCTTCACTGCCTATACCGGCTGATTTTCTGGTAACCGTGCAGGGAGAGAGCACAACCATCGGTGTGACATCTGTAACTATTAACGATAATCAGGTTGTTCTTGAACTTGGCCGTGCACCTGCCGAGGCTGATGCTGATGCAGGTACGGATGCCGAAGTATTTCTTGTAGACTATACTCCCGGAACTAATCCGTTGCAGGACGAGGCAGGAAATCCGGCAGAGGCCATTGACGACCAGCCTCTGGTGATAGATGCTTCAGATCCGGTGATTACAGCCGGCCAGACCTACTCCTATGCGGAAGAGACTCTTGCCGCGGGTGAAGCAATTGGTGATGCTCTTGATGCCAGTGATGATGTGGGAGTTGTAACCTTTACCATTGACGCTGGAAACGATGATGGTTTTTTTGCCATAGATAATGACGGTGTTATTACTCTGACGGCGGCAGGAGCCGCAGCAAATGTCGCCTCTAATGATTATGAGACGGCTCCGAATACTTTTACGTTATCCGTCACCGCAACGGATGCTGCCGGCAATACAGATACTGAGGATGTTACTGTTACAGTCACCAATACCGAAGAAGATGACGGTGAGACTTTTGTCCTGACAATCAATACCGATGCAGGCGCAGCTTTTACCGGCGGCAGCGGAGATGATACTTTCTTTGGCACTGAAGACACACTGACATCCAATGATGAGCTTGATGGTGCCGGCGGAGATGCCGATCTTCTGGATTATGCTTCATCAGGTGCAGCAGCCGTTAATGAGGCCGGTTTTGTATTGAGTAACATTGAAAGGGTTGAGGTAACCGGTGATGCTACCGCTGGTACTACTTTTGATCTTACCGACACAACAGGCGTAGAAACCCTTATTAACAGCAACAGTGCTTTTGACCTGACTTTTACCGGTGCGCAGGAGTTGTTTGACCTTGAAATGACCCATGTGGGCGGTGATGCTAATAACGCAGACACGACCATTAATTATCAGGCTGGTGTCGTTGTTGCTACGGACACTGTGCAAAATGTGCTTTTGAACGATGTGCTGGATAATGACGGAACCGATGCCGGTGATCTGACGGTTAATGGTGTGGAAACCTTCAATCTTATGACAACTGGCCAGGCTTCCCACCTAAATGATCTGATAAGTAATACATTAACAACCGTCAATGTTGCAGGAGATCAAAACCTTACCATTGATGATATGCTTGATGGTGCAACGACTATTAATGCATCTACCTTTGAAGGTAATTTAAGTATTGAGGTCGATAGTGCCGGCATAGCTAAAGATGTTGTGGTAACTGGTGGTTCAGGTGATGATACAGCCGATTTTTCTGCTGGATTTGAGGTTGGTGATAGTTTTGACGGTGCTGATGGTGATGCCGATGCGGTTGTATTGACCAATGCTTTAGCAACGGGAGTTCCTGCCGGTGCAATTTCAAATGTTGAAATCCTTCAAGTATCTACTGCTGGAACAGGAATTATTGATATCGACAATTTTGCAGGTGCATCTAAAGTAATATACGATGCCGGCCTTACCGCTGGAGCTGTCGCTACTGTGGATGATGCCGTTACCGGCATTACTGTGGAGGTTGATGTCGAAGCACAAGCTACAGCCGATTTAACGGTTGATCTGAAAACTGATGGAACTTCTGATGAAGTTACCGTTATGCTTGATGATGTTGGTGCTGCAGATTCAATGGATGATTTGATTGCTGATGATGCTGAGACTTTGAACATAACGGTTGACGACGACACAGCAGTTGCCGGTACGGGAATCATGACTATTGGTGATCTTAATTTGACCGATACAACGACCTTGAATCTGTCCGGTAATGCCGCGCTGAATATCACAGCCGCTACAAATCCAGCAACTCCAGTTCTGTCAACCATAAATGCCAGCGGCATGACAGCGGCACTGGGTGGTACTTCCGCTGGAATGGCTACAGTAGCGGGCATCAGTACGGCTGCTTCAGGAGCAACAATAACACTTGGCAGTGCGGGAACTGACTGGACAATGGGACCTGCGGTTGGTACCCAGACAGGTGGGGATACCTGGACCCTTGGTGCCGGTGCAGATGTATTGCGTTACACGGCAGCTAATCAGTCAAGCGGTGTTGCAACCGACACTGTTTATGGTTTTACACAGGGCACTGATATCTTGAATCTTATGAATGCAGGTATAGGTACAAATACCTCAACCCTCTTCCTCGGAAATGTGGCAGATAGTACTGCAGCGGAAACAGCGCTGACGGGAACAGGAGGACAAGCGGTCTTCATTACTTCAGAAAATACAATTGTAGTTGATGTTAATGGTGATGGTGATATCGGTAATGCCGACTTACGTGTTACTTTGGATGGTATTACGACTTTGACGGCGGCAGATCTTGGTTTTGGTACTGGCGTAACATTTACCGCTAATCAGGCGGCATTCAATACGCAAACCGCAGCCCACAGCACCCAGACCAATGCTGTAACCAACGAAAATGATACCATTAATGCTACTGTTGCTCAGACGGTTGGTTCTACCATTAACGGTCTGTTGGGAAATGATACTCTTAATCTGACCGGCACGGGTACTGCAAATCTTAATGCTGCAACTACAACCCTTGATAATGTTGAGACTATCACCCTTGGCAGCACCGTTGCTAATGTTCAGCTTGATGATGCGGATCTCGCATCCAATGCAGCCGGTGAAGTCGCTACTATCACAGGAAGTTCAAGCAAGGCCCAGACCCTGAACCTGGCAGCAGGTGCTGATTTAACTGATACCGCGGTAACTAATATCGAAACATTAAATCTTCAGGGTGATTCAACAATTGATGAGGCAAATTTTGCTTCATTTACAACAAGCATTGATGTGGCTGCCGGATCTAATCTTACTTTGGATCAGGATGGTACCGGAGCTTTCGATTTTTCAACAGTTGAACTGGACTATGGCGCAGGTAATAATACACTAACGCTTTTAGGTGCAGTTAATGTTACACTCGATGCTGCGGACTTGACCAACTTTGGTGCTGCTGCTGATTCCATTACTGGTGATGCTACCGCTGGTGTTGTAAATCGGATTAATTTTACTAATACTACTAATATTAGTGTAGATACAGTCACCAATATTGATACTGTTACTATAGGTGGAGTCAATCAGACTTTGACCTTGGCCGGAGATGATTTTGGAGCAGCTCAGTTCACAACGGTTACTGGCGCCGGGGATTCTAATTTAACTGCTGCCATAGGAGGAGGAACGGGCGCTCTTGATTTGACGAATACTGCCATTACCGGTTTTGATACCGTCAATGTTGCAGCAGCTGTTGTGGCCAATGATCTTACTTTGGATGCAGCTTCCATACAGGGTACTGTTGCTTTGACTGGTAATGCTGGTACAGATCTCTTGATCACCGAGACCGGTGATTATACAGGAATTTCAATTGTAAGCGGCACCTTTGACTCTGCTGTTCTTACTGACGGTACGACTGTTACTATAGATGATGCAACCTTTGACGCTGATGGTACTATCACCAGTATGCTAACTATTGATTCATCAGGCGCTGCTGCTGATGCCAATCTTGTCGTCAATATGGTCGGCACAACATTCAGCCTTGCAGCGGTAGCAATCGGTGGCACGCAGGATGTTGATACGGCTATTACAGGAACTGCTGGTAATGATATTATAACCGGTGCTGATGCTAAAGCAGCTGGTTCGGCTATGACGATGGCCGGTAATGGTGGTAATGATTCCTTTAGATTTGAAGATTTTTCAGGTACAAATCTCGCAGCAGTAGCCGCACTCGTTCAGGCAGATGCAGTAAGTGTTACGGACTTTGGAGCGAATTCTGATATTGTACAATTTGCTTCTGCAGATATGACTAATGGCGCTGCTAGTGCCGCCGCAGTGCTTCAGGGAGCAGGTGATTTTGATGTGGCTGGATTCTCATTGATTACTAACACTGCAACAAACGACTTCACAGATAAAGTACAGTTAGCATCAGCAGTTGGAGCTTTTGCTAATTTCGCCACTGCTGGTGACACAGCTGTTTTTGCAATTAAAAATGTTGCAGGAACTCAGGTCGGTATTTATACTGTGCAAGAGGTTGGAGCTGATGCAGATAACATTGATGTTGCAAATGATATAATTAATTTGGTTGCCGTTATTGATGTAACTGATGGTGGTACATTCGGTGGTGCTAATATAGGTGTATACTAAATTAAAACGAAAGTATTTGTGTTAAGATAATTTTCGGCAAATATGTAATGATTATATGTATTGTTTGTAGTATCTAGGTATTTTTTATAAAATAAGGGAAAAAGTAGAATCTTTTTCCCTTATTTTTTTATATCTGGTATTGAATAATGAGGATAAATTACGATTTGTAAGTGATTGTTATAATAAGTAAATTGTTATCAAATGATACTGAAAGCCATAAAACATCATCAGTCGGGCCAATTAAAAGAGGCTGAAATAATATATAGATCCATACTCCAGAAGGATTCATTTCATCCTGATGCCAATCACAATATGGGCGTTCTTTCCCTGCAACTCCATCAACCCCAAAAAGCTTTGAGTTTTTTCAGAACAGCATTAAAATCAAATCCTAATAAGGTCCAGTTTTGGTTAAGCCTCATTGATGTCCTGATCCGGCTTGATCAATCTGGAGAAGCCAGGGAAGTTTTAAATAAAGGAAAGAAAAAGGGCCTTTCCGGAGAAGATGTGGATCATCTGGAAATGAGGATATCGGCTTCTGGGTATGATCAAAATATTCGGGATTTTGTTTCATTTTTTAATGAGGGTCGTTTAAAGGAAGCAGAGCAGATAGCAAATAAAATGATAGAACTGTTTCCTGAGAAAGGGTTTGGGTGGAAAGCCCTTGCCACTATCCTGGTAAGGCTGGGGCGAAGCAGGGAAGCTTTGCCTGTTTTTGAAAAGGCATGTGCCCTTGTTCCAAATGATCCTGATTTACACAATAGCAGAGGTAAAGCTTTTAAAGATAATGGTGACTTTGACAGTGCCCTTGAAAGCTATCACCAGGCACTGACATTGAGACCGGATTACCCTGAAGCCTTAAATAATCTGGGAAACCTGTACTTTATCATCGATGACCATGAACAGGCTTTGCAACACCTAACAAGGGCGCTGCAATTGAAACCTGACTATATTGATGCATTATGTAATATAGGTAATGTTTATCAAGCCCTTGGTCTTCTGAATGAGGCTCTTGAGAGCTACCAGAAAGTTATTTCTCTTAGAGATAATTTTTCTGATGTGTATAGTAAACAGGGAGAGGTAATCAGGAAAAAAGATGTTATTAAAAAGGCCACGGATAAGTTGACGCCAGTTGCGAAAAATGACTCACGCCTTGCTGATATTTATGTGAACTTAGGTGGAGTGCTTAAAAGCCTTGGTAGACTGGATGAGGCTTTAAGCAGTTATAACCAGGCTTTAAATATATGTCCAGGTTCTGCCAGGGCTAATTGCGATATGGCTGTTGCCCTTCAATATTGTGGTCGATTGGATGAAGCCTTTCAAAAATGTAGAAAAGCTTTGGAACTTGCTCCAAACAATCCCTCCTTTTATGTTAATTTTGCTACTATCCTGAAAGATCTTGGCCAAATGGAAGAAGCGGTTAAACATTTTAAGAGGGCTCTGCACATTGATCCATTGTATATAAAAGCCTATTATGGTCTATCTGCCCTTAAAAAAACCAAAGTCAATGATCCCCATTTTTCTGAAATTGAGAACCTTCTAAATTCTCAAACTTTTACATCTGAAGGTTTGATGTACCTCTACTTTACACTTGGTAAAATGTATGCTGATATTAAGGAATATGATCAAGCCTTTAAATATTATGCACTGGGAAATCAGAATAGGAAAATTCACCATAAACAACAGTATAAAGAAGTCCAATATGAACAAAGATTAAATACACTGACTGCCCTGTTTACCCAAAAATTTTGCCATTCCGTCAGTAGCTGGGGCTCCCGAAGCCAAGCCCCTTTGTTTGTTATAGGGATGCCCCGGAGCGGAACTACCCTTGTGGAGCAGATATTATCCAGTCATTCACAAGTGTATGGCGCGGGAGAACTGGAAACCGTTGGAAAAATGGTTATGGATGTTTTATCCTCCTCATCATCGAATATGCTCGATTGGCGTCGGGTGGGACATCTTACAGTTAAAAAGGTGAGGGCATTGGCTGACATATATTTAAATTATATCAATAGCCTTTCGACTGGCGAAATTTTTGTTGTAGATAAGATGCCTGAAAATTTTTGGCATCTCTGGTTCATAGGGCTGTTGTTCCCCCATGCCCGGGTTATTCATTGTGTAAGAAATCCATTGGATACCTGCCTTTCATGTTTTTTCCAAAATTTTGTCAAAGATCATGCCTATTCCAATGAATTGCCATCGCTGGCTCATTATTATGGGATTTATCATCGTTTGATGGAGCATTGGCAAAAAGTTCTTCCCATTACTATTTATAGAGTGGTGTATGAAAATCTCGTCTCCGATCCTGAATACCAGATAGGTAAGCTGCTTGACTATTGCGGCCTAGAGTTCGAAACTAACTGCCTTGCATTTCATAAAACCGATCGTGCCGTCAGGACTGCAAGCGCAAATCAAGTACGACAAAAGATGTATACTAGTTCAGTTAATAAATGGAAAAAATATGAAAAGCATCTTGCTCCCTTACGTTTTTCTTTTTTTTTGTGATTGTCATTTTACGCCCTGATGGTTATACTCTTATTGTATGAAACAAAGAATAGATAGGGGATAGAGATGAAATTGAGAGAACTGAAATGGATGATGGGTGTATTGCTGTTTATTCAGTTGGTTTTACCGGTCAAGCTGTTTGCCGTGGAGATCGCACCGCGAATAACAGATCGTGAAATTACGGATAAACTTACGCGTTTGGAGGTGGGCCAGGAAGCGCTGAGGTCTGAGATAAAATCAAGCCAGGAAGCGCTGCGGTCTGAGATGAAATCAAGCCAGGAAGCGCTGCGGTCTGAGATGAAATCGAGCCAGGAAGCGCTTTCAGTGAGGTTATCAGACCTGAGAGCAGAGATGAAATCAAACAATGAAGCTCTTAGGTCCGAGATAAAATCAAGCAATGAAGCTCTTAATATGAGACTGAATGATTCTTATAACACGATGCTTGTTTTTTTTGGTTCACTTGTAACATTAATTATAGCCCTTTTTGGTTATATCGCCTGGGATCGTCGGACTATGGTGAAACCTGTGATCGATCAGGTGAACCGGCTGGAGCGTAAAGTTCTGGATGATCTGGATTTGGATCATTCAGATGGTTCTATTCTGAGAAGACAGCTTCAGGCATTGAGACAGTTTGCAGGCAAAAATCCCGAGTTTGCTGAAATTATGAGGGGTTTAGCGTTGCTTTAGCTCGCGAGGAGAAAAGAGAAAAAGAAAAAGGGGACAGATCTATTTTCCTTGATGCATATGCCGTCCCTGTTTCATTTTTGTATTTGTCATTTTCTGATTCAGGAGAAAAATGGGGGGTTACAGCCCTCACAAACACAGGGACATGATACAATTTATTGATGTAATATACTCAAGGGAATTTTTGAACAAGGGAAAGAGTATCCCTTGTTATCGTTGTCAGGATTAGGATTGCGGTTACGTGATCACCATGAGACCGTCAAGCCATTACAGCCGTTTCCAGTCATCGTGAGAAACCATTCGTTCATCCATTCAGCATCTTCGTTTATTGACACAAGTCTTCAGATTTTGATTACCTTGGCCAAGTCGAGATAGACCGGCAAACCAGCCAATGCAGTCATGCCGGTTTGTCCATCGAGACGTTGAGAAAGATGCTCAATGAGTTAGAGAATCGGTGGATGCAGGTAAAATTTTGACAGGATAGAAATAAATGGGGAAATAGGGGCCAAGATAATAGGAGGTAGATACATAACGTGCGTGTCGTTACCTTTCCTCTATTTATTTCACAGCCCCAAGGTTTCTCAGTAAAGGAAGTGTTTTGTTCATAAACAGAGTTAATCTATTGTTGAGTTCTTTTACTGTTTCATTGCCCTGGGGAATTTTTTGACCATCCTTGTTCAATAAAGAGCGGTTTAGGCTTTTTAGCCGATTTTCCACTCCTTCCACCAGATCTTGTAATTTTTTTGCCCCCTTATGGTATGAATCCAATGCCATCCACTGAATAGTGTTAAGGCTAATGCCGGACCCTATGGATGGCAGGGCAATATAATTGTACGGTGCCCCCCTGGATACGGATTCTGCCAGGATTTGATTAAATTGCCTGGCATTTTTCTTTTTAGCTTGGGGTACATAAAAGGCGACGGCATCAGAATTAATCAACATGGAAATGGACTGCAGCAGATTCCCAGCATTCATACCGGGCAGTGATTTATGAATATCTGCAATTGTTTTTGGGCCTTGGGTAAGAGTCTTAATAACGGGTTTATATACCTCATTTCGTCCATTGACTTCTCCAAAGCTTGTTTTGAATGTTAACGAGATATTTTCCGGATCACACAAAAGCGTGATCATCCTCTGGCTGAAAAGGTTTAACTGCTCTCCTGTCCAAATCGGTGCTTGTCCGCGAACAAAAACATCCCGACGAAAGGTCTGATTGATCAGCATGTCCTTAAAAAGTTCGCGCATGGCTCCATCGGGTGCTGTGTCCAAAACCTGACGCATTGTTTCCGGTAACATAGCATCGTAATTATCCGGTAATGTAGCACTTCCAAGATAGCGCAGTTTTCCAACCAATGCTTCATCTGCAACCTGAGTGCAGTAAAATAGAGACCATGCTCCGTTAAAATATTCGTGATATAGATAATTAATTTGATGTTTGGGGTGTTTTTGTAATTGTTCAAGGCGGGCATGCAATCCAGGCTGTGCATTGAATACCGCAGCATTAACATCTTTGAGTCCTTGCAAGGCCTTTAGAGAATTTTCAAAGGATATGGCATTCACGCCGGTACGATCTGCAAATTGTCTCATCAAGTGCTGTACTGGATGGGTTGCCAACCAGCCTGGCAGGGCATTGTAGCTGAAATAGGCAAGTCCTCCAGGGGCGAGGCATTTATCTGTGATTCGAAACATGGCATTTCGCACTTCATAGTTTACCCAGCTTAGAATACCATGGGCCAAAACATAATCGCACTCAGCCCAGGGAAGATTGGGAGCTTCGGCAATGGCAATGAAGTCTCCTTCATGAAATTCGATGTTAGTGAGGTTGGTGCGCCTGGCTAAACTTTTTGCATGGGCTATGTGTTCTGGGTTGAAATCTACACCAATAAAATGGTGGTTTGAATTGGCTGCTGCCATAACGCATAAACCATAACCTTGGCCACAACCCAATTCCAAAACCGTTTTTGCATCCATAGGTGGTTCAGACCCTCGCAGCAAAGCTACCCAATCCATCCAATTGGGGGCACACTCTTTATAAAACCCATATGTGTATGGCATGTCAGTAACATAACCGTGTTGCCAATCATTCATTGTTTTTACTTTGTAGGGTTAAGCTAACAGTTTTTTATGGCTGCAATCAAGTATTTCGGAGCATTTCAATTGATCAAAAACCTTCAACTTAAATTTTTGTACCAACCCAATCATTTTTTTATTTTCCAGCAGTATTTTTTTTTGAGGCTTGCTTGTTTAAAGAAACAGCATTGAGGCTATGGTGTCTGAGATTTTGAAATTTTTTTGTCTGGCTTGGCTGTTCCCTTTTTTTATCTAATGCATTCATTCCGATAATCTAATAAGAGATAAAAAAAATTGCAAGATAAATTTACGATTAAGAATAAGGGGGATAGGTATGCATTTGTTTGATTTTGTTCCTTGACTGGTTGAATAACATTATTATATCCTTAATATATAACATAAATGGCAGCTTACCGCCACAATCGAAAAAAATGAAAATCTTTTTTAAAGAAAATAGCCTTTTACGGAGGCTTTGATATAAACAGCCATGCCCTGATGGGCACAAAATTAAAAATTTTGACGAAAATACTTTAATGAAAAATCAATCAAAAAAATTTGAAGGTATTCTACACATGAGCATGTTTACGGAGGCAGTACCGTTCTATAAGATGAATGGATGCGGAAACGATTTTATTATTATTGACAATCGAGATTTAAAATTAGATCTATCTCTAATGGGAAAATGGGCCAAATCCCTTTGCCGGAAGGGATTTGGCATTCATGGGGATGGCCTTTTTTTTCTGGATACACCTCCTGAAAAAAGTGAGCTTGCCTATATCTGGCATTTTTATAACAAAGACGGTAGTAAAGCTGAGATGTGCGGCAATGCTTCAAGGTGTGCAGCAAGGCTTGCCCATGCCCTTGGAATGGCCCCTGCAAAGCATACATTCGGAACCCTGGCCGGCAATATCAGGGCAGAGGTCATGGAGCAGGGCAGCCATGCAGGAGAGGTGAGGGTACTGCTTACCCGGCCGGGAAATATTGAACTAAATATTAATCTTGACCTTGATGGCAGGTGCTTTGTTGTTCATCATATTCTCATGGGGGTCCCCCATGCTGTTGTATTTGTCGAAGATGCGGGCATAATGGATGTTGTTGGTATCGGGAGCAGTATCTGCCACCATGATTACTTTGCCCCGGCAGGAACCAATGTTAATTTTGCCCAGATAATAGACCCTCATACAGTTCTCATAAGAACCTTTGAAAGGGGGGTAGAGGATGAAACCTTTGCCTGTGGTACAGGCTCGGCATCTGTCCAATTTTTGTCACATCTGTTGAATTATACGGAAAACCCTGCGGGTTTGATAACTGCTGAGGGACAAAGATTGACCATTGATCTTGATGGGGAAGATGTGTATCTCCAGGGGCCTGCTGAGTTGAGTTTTACAGGTGAGTTTTATCCGTCAGCCATGGGGCTGGACATTTCATGAAAGTTAACGGAGTTGTTATACTGAACACCCGGATAAACTGAGCTTGTCAGGAAAATTTTTCCCTTTGATAATGAGGACATTATAGTATTCCAATTTAGGTTTTTCTTGGAACACAACTTGCCATGCATCCAAAAAACAAGATGTTTTAAATTATGTTCTGAGTATTTGTCGAATTTTTTGGAAAAACCAAAGTTGGAGCAGTCTATAAAGTGTCGCAAGCTCAAGTTGCAACGGTGGGCATTATATTACTTGAATTATCAAGTTTTTTAAACAGCTCGAAAAATAAATTTATTTCCGGCCTGTGCTGGTGAGAAACCATTATGAAAAAAAAATCCGGAAAGGCAAGGGCTTTTATTGGATTTAAATTGCCTGGTGTATTGATCATGCATCTTGAAACCATTCAGCGAAGATTCAGAAAACAAGGATTTACCATGAAATGGGTGCGTTCCTGCAATATGCATCTGACAGTCAGGTTTTTAGGGAATGTACCTGTGGATGATTTTGATGAAATTGCGCGGATTGTCCAAGAGACATCCGGAGGATATCTGCCGGCCTTAATGTATGTAAAGGGCATGGGAGTTTTCCCGGACATTAGAAGGCCAAGGGTGTTATGGGCGGGTATGGAGGGGCAAAAGGATGTATTGGATCTGTTTTATCGGGAGCTGGATCAAAAGCTTGCGATGGTGGGACTGCCCCAGGATTCCAGGCCTTTTAAGGCCCATGTAACCCTGGCAAGAATAAAGAAAAAAATCAACGGCAGAATGCTTGGCAGAATCATACATGAACTTTCCGGATATCAATCTCCTTGTTTCAGCCTTGATACACCACACCTGTTTCACAGCCGCCTGACACCGTCAGGCCCGGTATATACAATACATTGATGTAACAGGGCAGTTAAATACGCCCATTACAGGGAGGTCTTAAAAAAAAATGAAACCGATTGTTGCCCTTGTGGGCCGTCCCAATGTGGGTAAATCCACGCTTTTTAACAGAATAACAAGATCAAGAAATGCGCTTGTGGATGATTTTCCAGGGGTCACCAGGGACAGACAGTATGGTGAGGCACTCTGGAATGAGGTTGATTTTACAGTTGTGGATACCGGTGGTTTTCTTTTTGCTGATGATGATATGTTTGCAGCCGAGATCAGAGACCATGTTGAAATTGCCGTCAGAGAGGCAGATGCTGTTGTGCTTGTCTTAGATGGCAGATCCGGGGTCTCACCATTTGACCGCGATTTGACCGACGTGCTAAGAAGGTCGTCCAAGCCTGTATTTTATCTGATTAATAAGATTGAAAATTCTTCCCAGAAACAGGATTTAATGGAGTTTTACGAGCTTGGCATTGACAGGTTTTATTCTGTATCAGCCGAACATGGAATAGGAGTGGGCGATTTTCTTGATGATCTAGTGGAAGTATTGCCCAGGGCCGAGTATAGTGAACCCTCCCTGGGAGAGGAGATATGTATTGCTGTTGTGGGCCGCCCCAATGTGGGAAAATCATCTCTTATCAATAAGCTATTTGGAGAAAAACGCCTGGTGGTCAGTGAGCAGGCCGGTACAACAAGGGATGCGGTTGATCTTGTAATGGATCACGGTGGAACGCGTTTCAGGCTGATAGATACGGCAGGCATCAGGCGCAAGGGCAAGGTCAGGGAAAAAATTGAAAAGTATTCCATCTTAAAATCCCTTAAAAGCCTTGATACCTGTGACGTGGCTTTGATCCTCATTGATGCGGATGAAGGGGTTACCGACCAGGATATTACAATTGCCGGCTATGCCCATGACAGGGGATGCGGAGCGCTTTTTATTTTAAACAAATGGGATCTTCTGGATAGGGAAAAAAAAGATCAAAAGGCGTTTATGGAAACACTGAGGATGAAGTCCAAGTTTTTATCCTTTGCGCCTGCCATAACCGTGTCCGCATTGACCGGCCTTAGAACCCACAAGATTTTTTCCATGGTTAAGTCCGTGTATGATGAGTATTCTTATCGAATCAACACCGGAATGCTCAACCGAATTATCGAGGATGCCGTTTTCAGGTCAGAACCCTCCCTTCACAGGGGAAAACGCCTGAAATTTTATTATGCTACCCAGGTTTCTGTAAAGCCTCCCGCAATCGTCTGTTTTGTGAATTATCCGGAAGCAGTTCATTTTTCTTATAAAAGATACCTGCTCAATCAGATACGGGAGATGGCCGAGCTGGAAATGACGCCTATTAAGCTTTTGTTCAGGGAGCGCACCGGCAAAATAGATTTTTCCGCCAGAAACCCTGTTAAGGAGCGCCATGCAGATAAAAAAGAGCGCAAAAACCTGAAAAGAAAAAAAGAGCGCAGGGAGCAGAATAAGCGAAAGAGGGCAAGGGATGGAAAGATAATGACCGATCAATCTTCCAAAGATGGAGCTTCCATTGATAAAGACCGCGAAAAAAGAAGGCGGAAAAGGGCAAGGAACTCAAAGATAATGCGTGATGGTGAGTTTGATTTGTCTTGAGGATAAAACAACCACACTCTGTAAAAGACACGGGCATAGGTATTCCTGGTTTTCTATGGTTTCCTGGTTTTTCCCTTGACTCATGCTCCTTTTTTCAGCGGTTCTTCCATAGACCTCATAGATCATCACAGGTTCATTTTTACCTTTTACCTTTACATAATCCAGGATGCGGGTCAAAAATTTTCCTGCTTATCCATTTTTCCGACAAAGGGAATGTAGGTTCTGCCCCTCATGTCAAATGGGGATGACAACATCCTTTTCAAGATAATTATATGCCTGTAGTGTATCTCATATAGATTGTTTTATTCTGTATAAAAAAGTTGATTCTAACTTCCATTGGTAGATAAAATTATGAATAACACAATAATCAATAAAGAGATAACATCCCAGATCCACCATCTAAGTTCGGTTTTCGATGTAAAATCAAATTATTTGCTATTATTTTTTTCACCAAATGGGTGAATTGTGTTAAACTCTTGAATTAACATATGTATTATAATTTAGACGGTGGATTTAGGAACATGAAAGAATATAAAAATAAAATTTTGATTGGCGGACGTGCAATGATTGCTTTGGGCAGTAGCCGAAATACACTTGATATAGATTATCTTATAAATGATGAGGAAGAAGAAAAAATGTTTATTAAGGCAGAGGGTGAAGATTATTGTAATGCTGCCGGTTTTAAACTTTTTGAAGAAATTTATGAGATTGAAAAAGGTCAAACAATCGCCAGCCCTCAATCTCTGCTTGAACTCAAAGCTTTTGCATTTGCTCAGCATTGTCTAAACGGGCATTGGCAAAAAGCTGATGACTGTGAATATGATATGAAATTCTTAGTCAGAAAATTCAATCTTTCAGATATTAAAATAGCCAATAAGTATCTTGATGAAGGAGCTATGATTGAGATTAGCAAAATAATAAAAAATGTTAAAAAATAATCAACATCGCACATGAATTTCCGCGCTTTCCAGTTAAAATGTAATGATCTTATCATTTATAGCAATTATTTTTTCCCTGCACAGCTCAATTGCAGTTTGAGTAAATCCACCAAGGGACAGGAAAGCAGGGATCATAACATTATCTAACCTCAGTTTTTGATATGCCGTGACCTTTTCATGGAAATCTTCCACCATGGATAGTCCTGTTTTTACGGCCTGTTTTTTTACTTCAACGACAAGAACCCTTCCACAGGATGATTCTGCAACAATATCCATTTCCATATTTTTGCCGTCTTCCCGCTTAAAGATTACACGGGTTTTTACATCTACGATATTTAATGGCTTGTCTTCAATTTCTTTACATTTTTTTTCAAAACTTCCGGTTGAACGGCTTTCAGTTTCAAGACTTCCCGTTGCAAGGCTTTCCTGAGCAGGAATTCTTCTTTTGATATTTGTTTTATTGTCGTCATAAGGAAGGGTAAAAAATCTGGAAACTTTAAATCGTTTTTTACTTCTAAAGGCATTGGCAAGCTGCATTTCGGCAACCTGTCCCGTGAGATGGCTCAACATGCCCTGAATTTTCTGCTTCTGCTGTTTCAAGGCCTGTATCTGTTCATGAAACTCTTGCTTCAAATCCGGCTCAAAGCTGTGAATTTCCTTTTCAAAACGGTTTCTCAGAATAAGGTTGAGGGTTCCATCCTGAAGGCCCCTGAAATCAATGTCGGCATTGCCCCATTCCAGCATATCAGCCTCCACCAGGGTCAGGAGTTTTTCCTGAATCTCATTTATTTCCAGATCCAGTCCCATGGTCTCCTTCAGTTCTCCAGGAGTCCAGTAGCGCTCTGAATGTCTGCTTAAAAACAGCAGCAGATTTTTGGCATGGCGGTCATTGATCTTCTGAAGGGTAAGTTGAATATATTCACCCCAGGTTCTGGACATTTCTGAGTAGCGGTGGGTAATCTCATAATTGACGGTGCTGATGACTCCCTCTTCCGTGGTCAGGTCTTTTTCATCGTAATTGCTCTGGATAACGCAAGATATGAAGAAGGGATCAGACATGCACAGGGTATTGATCTGAACGGCGGTGTCGTTGGTAATGGGCTCTTCATAGGCTTCTGCATATCTGTAAACTGCCTGAAGGCCGCTTTCAGGTGTCAGGTACGGGGAGATGAACATTTCCGTCAGGCGTCCGGCTTCAAGATATTTACTGCTGATGTTGATGAGCCATCTGATGTAGGAGCCCGTCACCAGCATGGGGGCGATCTTGGACTCTACATGGTAGTGGAAGCTGCCGGCAAGAGATTCGATGGGGGCGGTCTCGTAATGGGGATCAGGATAGACATATTGGGTGATGTTCTGAAACTCATCGATGATCACCAGAAAACGCCTGTCATACAGATCAGCGAAGCGGTGGGGGGCAGAGTAGGCGGTTTCCCAGACAGCATCGTGAAGACCGGCTTCCTTATCATTTAATATACTCTTAATATCTTCAGAAAATTGTTGAATGGAATGTTGAGCCCCATACATCATGATATTTTCAAAAGAAAGGGACTTTCCCACAAGGGAAGAATCTCTTTGGATAAATGAGATAAATTGAGTTGCAAAAGTACGATAGTAACGAATGGCAAAATCAGGATACCAGACTTTATTTTCTGCAATATCAAAATATATGGGAATGACCTCACCGTTTTGAGTCCAAAGTTGATTAAAAATTCGCTGGATAAAGGCGGTTTTTCCGCTTTCCCGGCGGGCAAGGATCACCCTTGATTTTGAGAGTTTCTTCGGGATGTTGGCAATCCATTTTCCAAAGTTCTGAAATTCTTTTTCACGGCCCACAAGAAGTTCTGGGTTGCCGATTTTTTCCTGGAGCGGGTATTTTATTTTGCATGAGTTCATAATACTTACTTTTATCAATGGGGCCAGAAATCGATTCGGGCAGAAATAGATTCTGCCCCTATACATTTTAAATAAAAAAATTACCAGGCTTCGGGATAGGCAACCTCGTTGTAGGAGTTTTCCATCTTGAACTTATGCCCCTGTTCCATGGCTGCAAGGTCTTCAAATACTTTTTTGATCTCTTCATTTGTACAGTCATTGGCCAGTTGTTGATACATCTTCATGGCGTTTTCTTCATTTTTCATGGCAATGGTAAAGGCATCAGCAAGCGTCATCTTTTCCGTTATTTCAGGTCTCTCAACGGTTTCTGATATCCCGTAATCACTGGTTTTTTGAAAAAAGGACCCTGCTGTTTTGTTTTCCATCAGCCCGGTTAAAATTTTTCGATGCTTTTTTTCTTCACCCGCAAATGCTGAGAACATCTCTTTAAGGTTTGAATCGCTTACCTTTTCAGAGATTTTTGTATAAAAAATTTCTGCCTCCATCTCAAGATTGATGGCATATTGAATGACTTCATTGTATTCATTAAGTTCCATGGGTTTCTCCTTAATTTTAATGTTTATAAATGTTTTATTTGTCTGTAACTCTGTCCTTGCAAGCTTTAACTTAATTTTTAGAAAGATGCCGGGTTTTAAACATCCTTCATCTGCTCAATCAGTTTTTTTAGAATATCGTCCGCCTTTTCAATGGGTACTTGGCAGGTTCCCACTTTCTTATGCCCCCCGCCTCCGTATTGAAGCATCAACGAGCCTATATCCACCTTGCAGGTTCTGTTCAAAATGCTGTATCCGCAGGTCATGACGATATTCTGGCGTTGAAATCCCCACATTACCTGAATGGAGACATTTTGATCCGGATAAAGGCTGTAAAGTACAAAACGATTGCCGGTGTATATCTCTTCCTGGTTTCTTAAATCCATAACAATGACATTGCCGTGAATGGTGGTGTTTTTCCGGGCCATATCCTTAAATAAAGCGTCCTGTTCAAAATAACGGCGGGTTCGCTCCTTAACATCTTCTATTTTTAGAATCTCTTCAACTGTTTTTTTTCGGCAGTAGTCAATCATGTCCATCATAAGGCTGTAATTGCTTATGCGGTAATCCCTGTAACGCCCAAGTCCCGTTCGGGGATCCATTACAAAGGAGAGCAGATCCCAGTCCTCTGGGTTTAATATTTCATCCACGGTAAAATTACCTGAATCTGCTTTGTCTACAGCGCAAACCAGGTCATCTATGTGTTTGCTGGCATATGCTTTTTTTCCCCCGTAATATTCATAAATCACACGGGCGGCACTGGGTGCTGAGGGATCGCTTTTACCCTTGAACTCTCCGTGGGCCCGGCGTTTCATTTCACTTGAGTGGTGATCGAACCACAGGCCGCATCCTTTGACATAGGGAATATTTGCAAGAAGATCATTCTCATTCACCTCGATTTTTCCATCCTGAATGTCCTTTGGGTGAACAAATTTTATATCATCAATGATTCCCTTTTCCTTAAGCAAAGCGGCACATCCAAGGCCGTCAAAATCTGAACGGGTTAACAATCTCATCGTTGTCTCCTTATTCGTACTATTTTTTTGGATTTGTGTTATAACTATGCTCCGGCCATGCCGGTTATATGGGTAGGTCCCTGTGACTGCAATTTCCATTGGGCAACCACAGGAGGTATTCTACATTATACAGAAACATTTCTTAAGATAATAAAATAAAAATAGATTCATACCATAAGTAAAGAGACAAATCAAATTCAGTATTTGGCTGAGGATTAATGGTAATGGTTTGGGATTTCCTTGTATTTCCCATTTGTTTCTGATATTAATTTTGCGATAAAAATTCAGATATTTTGGGTTGCTGATTATCAATACCTTTATCTGAATGATGGTAAAAATTCAATAAGATGTGCCTTTTATCTTTTTGGAAAATCTGCTTCATGCAAATAGTATAAGGCCTGAAATGCCGGCAGGTTATGGATAAAGGGCTTAATTCGGGAGGAATAGATATGAAAGAAGTGGTGATCGTAAGCGGTGTCAGGACACCAGTTGGTTCTTTTGGAGGCTCGTTAAAGACTGTACCGGTGGTTGAACTTGGCTCCATTGTTATGAAGAGTCTGTTGAAACGGGCAGGCCTGAGACCGTCGGTAAGCAAGGAAGTTAAAGAGCTGGGGCCTGATGCTCTCAAGGATCAGGATATGATCGAGCTTGAGAAAAAAGGATATGACTATGATGACAGTCTAACCCCGGTTTGCATAGATGAAGTTATAATGGGTAATGTGCTTCAGGCAGGTCAGGGACAGAACACGGCAAGACAGGCCATGATTGCGGCTGGAATTCCCAGACAGACCCCGGCAACAACCATAAACAAGATCTGCGGCTCCGGCCTTAAGGCCATTGCCCTTGGTGCCCAGGCCATTCGGGCTGGGGATGCCGAGATAATCCTTGCCGGCGGCCAGGAGAGCATGAGCAATGCTCCCATGGCTTTGCCCAAGGCAAGGTGGGGACACAGGATGGAGCTGACCGGCACCGGTGACATCTATGACCTGATGGTGTATGACGGCCTGTACGAGATTTTCTACGGCTATCACATGGGCTTTACTGCTGAAAATATTGTTGCAAAATATGGTATCTCCCGCCAGGAGCAGGATGAGCTGGCATTTTTGAGCCATTCAAGGGCCCTGGGAGCCATTAAAGATGGAACCTTTGCCCAGGAAATCGTACCAGTACCTGTCCAGTCCCGTAGAAAAGAAATTCTGGTCGATACCGATGAGCGGCCCATGGAAACCAGCATGGAAAAACTGGCTAAGTTGAGACCCGCGTTTAAGAAGGACGGCAGCGTGACTGCCGGTAATGCCTCCGGTATAAATGACGGTGCAGCAGCAGTGCTGCTCATGACTGAAGAAAAAGCAGATGAGCTTGGCCTTGAAAAGCTGGCAAGGGTTAAAAGCTATGCATCGGGCGGCCTGGATCCCGCCTACATGGGACTTGGTCCGATACCGGCTGTAAGAAGCGTTTTAAAGAAAACCGGTATGGGCATTAATGACCTTGAAATGATTGAACTAAATGAGGCCTTTGCTGCCCAGGCCATCGGCTGCATGAGGGAATTATCCATTGATGTTGAAAAAGCCAACGAGCTGGGCAGCGGAGTTTCCCTTGGCCATCCAATAGGATGTACCGGTGCACGCCAGATGGTTACCGCCATCCATCAGATGAAGAGAAAGGATTATGCCAACGCCTTAGTATCCATGTGCATTGGCGGCGGCATGGGCATGGCCATGATTATAGATAAATAAGCCCATGCAATAGATATTATATCGATTTTCTGGCATCCTTCATATTAACCCAAAAGTAGTTGACACTTTTTTGAATAGATTCCCGGAAAACAAGGGAATGCTTTGAGAGAGTGTCAACCGGTGAATGAAGCATGCCGATTCTCTGACCTGAAATCGCTATAATGATTAATATTACATGCGGCAGGCGGGCGGCGTTATCATCGTTCCTGTTAAATTCGACTGGATATTTTGAAATTAACAGGGCTAAGTATCGGAATTATGATGAATTTTCTTTACTTCAAACATCTTAAATGATAAAAGTTAACAACCCCTTAGTTAGAGACTCCGGAGACTCCGGGGCTTGCAAGAAAATTTGTAAGTTCTTTTTTTAGCCGCTTGTCTTGCCGGGCATCATTTTTTTAGAAATTATAGTTTTTCAGATGATTAATCGCATAAAATTTTATTTTTAACTATTTGAAAATATAGTAAATTTAATCATTGAATGCCGCAATTATTTTTCTGAAGGTCTATTATGATGGTGAGTGATAAATTTTAACGAAGGTTATACTGATTGTTTTTTCAAAGTAAAACCTTCCCTTACAAAAAAGGTAAATGGAATATGGATATCAGCAGAAGACTTGGAATCATGGTATTTACGGCCGTTCCTGCAATAATCGGCGGTGGGATTGTGTATCATTTTTTTGGCGGTTTTGTTCAGGTTATTGTTTTTGAAATCCTGCTGCTTCTTACCGCATTGGGATGTATCAGCCGATAGGCCCATTCTCCTGAGATCAAAACAGGCCCATCAACCTCACAGTTCAATTCGCCTATCTGCTCCCCCTTTTTATTGTGATCGATTACCCCACTCACTGCGAAAAGGGGGGGATCCCAATTTTTTTTGTTACAATATCTTTTTTGAAAGCCATGAAATCAGCTTTAATAGGGTAAATAATTTTAAGGACAGTTAATGATAGTGAAAGAGAATAATGTGACCAGTATCGAGAAGGAGATGCAGCAATCCTATCTCGAATATGCAATGAGCGTGATCATAGGCAGGGCCCTTCCAGATGTCAGGGACGGGCTAAAACCTGTTCACAGGCGGGTGCTTTTTGCCATGCGCCAGCTCAGAAACGACTGGAACAAGCCATACAAGAAATCTGCAAGGATAGTCGGTGATGTCATAGGTAAGTATCATCCCCATGGGGATTCGGCAGTGTATGATACCATTGTCCGCATGGCCCAGGATTTTTCCATGCGTTATACCCTTGTAGATGGCCAGGGAAACTTTGGTTCCGTGGATGGTGATTCAGCAGCGGCCATGCGTTATACTGAGATCAGGATGCGGAAACTGTCCCATGAGATGCTTGCAGACCTTGAAAAAGAAACCGTAGACTGGGTTCCTAATTATGATGAGACCATGGAGGAGCCCTCTGTTTTTCCCACAAAGTTTCCAGCTCTTCTTGTGAATGGATCCACAGGTATTGCCGTGGGTATGACCACAAATATCCCCCCCCATAATATTGGTGAGGTGGTTGACGGGATATTGGCACTGCTGGATAATCCTGACATGGATATCCCGGAGCTGATGGGCCATATCCCTGGTCCTGATTTTCCCACCTATGGTTTGATTTACGGAAGAAAAGGTATTTATGATGCCTATACCACGGGCAGGGGGATCATCACACTCAGAGCAAAAATGGAGGTGGAGGAAAACTCCAAGACCAAGAGCGATACCATCGTGGTCACGGAGCTTCCATATCAGGTCAACAAGGCAAAACTTGTAGAGAAAATTGCCGAACTGATGAAGGATAAGGTTATAGAGGGTGCTTCCTATGTGAGGGATGAATCTGACCGCCACGGGATGAGAATCGCCATTGGCGTCAAGAAAGACCAGTTTCCCGATGTCATTATAAATCAGCTTTACAAGCACACCAACATGCAGACCAGCTTCGGCATTATTTTTCTTGCAGTGCGTAATAATCGTCCTGAGCTTTTTACAATCAAGCAGCTCTTAGAGCATTTCATAGATCATCGCAGGGAGGTGATCGTCCGCAGAACCCTGTTTGATCTTAATAAGGCAAAGGAGCGGGCTCATATTCTTGAAGGCTTAAAAAAAGCCCTGGATCATCTTGATGAGGTGGTGGCTTTGATTCGAGCCTCCCGGACACCTGAGATTGCTAAAAATGGGCTGGTGAATACATTTGATTTATCGGAAATTCAGGCCCAGGCAATCCTTGATATGCGTCTTCAGAGGCTTACCGGTCTTGAGCGGGACAAAATCGATGAGGAGTACGATTCCCTTGTCAAGGATATTGCCTGGTACAATGAGATACTCTCCAACCGGGAGGTGGTAAAGGGGATCATCAAGGAGGAGGCAGTCCAACTCAAAGCCGATTTTCAGGATGAAAGACGCACCGTCATTGTGGAGGATACCGGTACTATTAATATCGAAGACCTCATAGCAGAAGAAGATATGGTCGTTACCGTTTCCAGGAGTGGTTATATCAAGAGAAACCCTGTTTCCCTCTATGCCAGCCAGCATCGGGGGGGTAAGGGCAAGATGGCAATGGGAACCAAAGAAGATGACTTTGTTGAGCATCTGTTTGTGGCATCTACCCATTACACCTTTTTATTTATTACCAACATGGGCAAGGTTTACCAGACAAAGGTGTATGAACTTCCAATGGCGGGTCGCTCCAGCCTGGGCAAGGCCATTGTGAATCTGCTGGATTTTGAGCAGGGAGAAAAGCTTGCTACTGTGCTTACGGTTCCTGAGTTTGCATCGGAAAAATTTGTGGTCATGTCAACTAAAAAGGGCAGGGTTAAAAAAACTGAACTCATGGCCTATTCAAGGCCCAGGTCTGGAGGACTGATCGGTATCAAGCTGGCAGAGGATGACGAACTCATTGCGGCAAGGATAACCGACGGCACCATGGACATATTCCTTGGTTCCTGTGGAGGCAAGGTGATTCGTTTCCATGAAAAGGATGTGCGGGCAACGGGCAGGGGATCAATGGGGGTCAGAGGAATGCGTATTGCTTCCAATTCAGTGGTGGTGGGCATGGAAGCTTTAAGTCATGGGACAACCCTGCTTACCGTTACGGAAAACGGTTATGGAAAAAGAAGCGATATCAAGGATTACCGTGCCCAGACAAGGGGCGGCATGGGGGTTTTCTCCATTAGAACCTCCAAGCGTAATGGTAAAATGGTGTCTCTGGTGCTGGTGGATGATAATGATGAGTTGATGCTTGTCACAGATAAAGGAAAGCTTATTCGCACCGATATGAAAGGCATTTCCGTGATTAGCAGGAATACCCAGGGAGTGAAGCTGATCAATCTTTCCGATGAGGAAAAACTGATCGGGGTCGCAAGGCTTCCTGAAAGCGATGAGGATGACGATATTCCGGAATTATCCACGGAAGCACCTGAAATAACAATTGACAAACCGGATGCAGCACCCGTAGACCCGGGCTGTGATATTGCAGAATCATCGGATCCAGAACAGCCTTTTGAGCATCCGGAGGATGATGACGATGGAGTAGATCATGACCGGGGAGATGAAGGCCAATAAAAAAAAACATAAGGGAGAAGGCCACAGAAAAAGGCTCAGGGAGAAGTTCATGCAGAACGGCCTTGGAGGATTTCTGGATTATGAGGTCATTGAACTTCTTTTGACATTGAATACTCCGAGACGGGACTGTAAGGACGCTGCCCGGGAGCTTCTGAATCGTTTTAAAAACCTGCGGGGGGTTTTTGAGGCTAATTCAGAAGAGTTAGGCAGAGTCAAAGGTGTCGGGCCTGCCAATATTTTCGGTTTGAAACTCATCAAGGCAGTGGCTGACCGCTATCTTGAGAAAAGGATCATTGACAGGGATGTAATCGGCAACTCCCAGGATCTCATGGACTACTTAAGCCATGCCATAGGCGGCAAAAACCGGGAGGTGTTTGCCGGAATTTTTTTAGATGCCAAGAACCGGGTGAACGGCCTGGAAATTCTTTTTGAGGGCACCCTCACCATGAGTGCTGTTTATCCAAGAGAGGTTATTGTAAAAGCCCTGGAACACCGTGCAGCATCGGTTATCTTTGCCCACAACCATCCATCGGGAGATACATCACCATCCAAGGAAGATATTGCCATTACCCGGCGTCTTGTATTTGCCTGCAGGCACGTGGGTATTACCGTTCACGAGCATGTCATTACAGGGGATTCAGGTTTTTACAGTTTTGCCGACCAGGGCTATATTGCGGAATTCAACAGGGATTTTGATAAAAATGGATGAAGCCGAATCACAGGAGACTTTGCCTGAGTGCTTTGGAGATATTGAAAAGGTTTTTCCCATGGGCAGCAGGGGACTGCGGGAAACACCCGACGATTGCATGTACCTTTGCCCCCATAAGACTTCCTGTCTCAGGCGGGCAATGGCAGGCATGAAGGGTTTGGATGTTAGAGAGGAGATGGTCAGCCAGAGGGAAAAAAAGGGAGCTTTGGGTTTTTTTGAAAGATGGTCTAAAAAGAAGAATATTCACAGGCAGAAAAAAATAATGGAGAAAAAATATGACATCAGTAAAAGAACTTAATTTAAAGGGAAAACGGGTTCTGGTACGGGTGGATTACAATCTTCCCATGGATGAAAATCAGAGGATTACCGATGATAACCGTATTACAGCAACCTTGCCTATGCTCGAGTATCTTATAAAGGCTGATGCAAAAATCATTATTATCTCCCATATGGGAAGACCCAAGGGAAAGACTGTTCCTGAGCTGTCCCTTGAGCCGGCGGCCCGGCATCTGTCCTCTCTTTTGGACATCTCTGTTGATTTTGCTTCGGACTGCATCGGACCCGATGTTTTGAAAAAAGTCAATTCCATGGAGGAAGGCCAGGTAATGCTTCTTGAAAACCTTCGGTTCCATGGAGGTGAGACCGCCAATGATCCTGAGTTTGCAAAGGAGCTGGCTGGTTTGTGCGATGTCTATATAAATGATGCCTTTGCCGTGTCCCATCGCAGCCAGGCATCTGTTGTTGGAATTCCTCCCCTGGTAAGAGAATCTGCGGCAGGCTTTCTCCTTGAAAAGGAGCTTGAGGCTTATGATAGGTTTGCAAAGAGTCCCCAACGGCCCCTTGCTGCCGTTATAGGAGGAGCCAAGGTCTCAGGCAAGCTTGAGGCCCTTGAGAATATGCTTGGCTATGTTGATAAAATGATCATAGGAGGAGCCATGGCCAACACCTTCCTGAAGAGCCAGGGGATGGACATGGGTGCCTCGCACATTGAGATGGAACTTCTCGACACCGCAGCCGGCATTATTTCAGATGCTCAAAAAAAGGGAGTCCGTTTTATACTGCCCGTTGATCTTGTGGTAGCAGAGGCCTTTGATAAAGACGCCCTGGCCCGTAACGTGCCTGTTGGTGAGGTTCCCCAAGGCTGGATGGCAATGGATATAGGAGAAAAGAGCGCAAAATTGTATGCAGATGAGATAAAGGAAGCTGCAACCATTGTCTGGAACGGGCCCATGGGGGTATTTGAGATGGAGAGGTTCAGCACAGGTACCTGCGCCGTTGCAAGGGCAGCGGCTGAATCCAATGCCTTTTCCATAGTTGGAGGAGGTGATACCGCCCTGGCTGTAAGCCGGTGCGGTGCGGCTGAAAAAATAAGTTATATATCAACGGGCGGGGGAGCTTTCCTGCATCTCATGGAAGGAAAAGAGCTGCCCGGGGCAGCAGCACTGGAAAAGGGGTTTACAGGGTAAAATATGGATTTTTGTTGTCCAAGGGAATCTTTGAGCCGCAATGAAAAGCTAAGGCGCTCCTATTATGAAGTATTGAGGGATGAACTTGATCAGTTTGTTTTGAAATATTCCCTGGTGGATTCCTATAATAATTTTTTAAACCAGGAGATTCCCTATCCCTTTGTAGAGACGCGTGAGTTAAAACCAAGGGCCAGAATACCCAGCGTGGAGTTTGATTGCCAGAACTCCTTTCTTGTCCTGTTCATAGAAAATTATATTGAAGAGCAGCACAAAAAATATATCCGTTATTTTGATATCAACAAGACAACCAAGACAAATCTTTTAAAGCATAAGGAACTGCCCAATATCAACGAGTTTCACAGGAGCATGAAGTATTTTGAATGTAAAGATTTTTTTGACTTCATGACCGATCTCCTTCCCATAGATTATGCTCTGCTTATTCAAAGGGATACAAAATCCATGTCAAAGGGAAGATATGCTTTAACTCATTTCCATGTCCGCATTGACTGGCCCATAGCTGATGCTGCTGAAGATCTGGCAAGGTATCTGCGCTATATTTCCAAGGATCTTTACGAGAAAGGAGATAAATATGCTGAACATTGTCAGAAAAAATTTTTTGAATATTACGGCATGCCCCTGATGGCCGGGGGCAGGAGAACCGCTGCCATTGTTGCTGCCCAGTATTTGAGAAAAGTACCTGGAGTTAAAACCGTTTATGTCGGAAGCAGTGAATCCAGGGCATTGCTCAAAATTAATGAAAAGGGTATTTCAAGATCTGTTTTGATGAAATTTTCAAGGGAGGAGGTAAAAGAGATCGTCAAGGCCGCATCCATAACCCAGAACAGTTTTACCAAAAATTATGTCATTGCCAGGGAAAACAATCATACTATCTGCATCTTTAATACCTTATACAGCTATACCGTCCATGCCCTTCCCCCCGAAGGCGGCAGATTAAGAGAGATTAATCCCGATACAAACTGGCTGACGGTGTCTCTGGAGCAGATTCTGCCAAAGCCTGATGTATTAAATTATTCTCCTATTTCTTTTAAGACTATTTACTCATAATATCTGATATCTGATATTTAAAAATGCTGTCTGAATTTCAAACCACACCCGTCTTAGGATTTAATAGACCTGGTCCAATAAGCATGACAAGGCCTCTTGAAGCATGTCATCCGTAAAGGGCTTTTGAAGTGTTTTACTCACGCCTGCCTGTTCCATTAACGGGGCATTGAGAAAAAAAAGATCATCCTGATCAGTTACTGTAAAGTCATTTTGTGGTAATATCATTACGATCGGCAGCTCCTTATCATCGTACTTTTCCCTGATGATACTGGTTAAATTAAGGCCGTTAATCTGAGGCATATGCCAGTCTATTATCATGATATCTGGTTTTGCCTTAAATGCCAGATTGACGGCATCTTCATGGGAGCTGAATATTTTGGCACGGTATCCCAGGCCCTTTAGTTTTTTTTCCATCATTGTCTGCATCATTAAAGAATCATCAACCACATATATCTTTGTCTTTTTCCTGTCAGGTTTATTATTTTCAATGATCAGGGCATTGATTCTATTTTTTATATCCGGGTGGGAAATGTTGAGCCCGGTAAGATAATTAAGCAGGGGAAGCCTCATACTCTGAGATGCTCCTGCTATTTCTTCAAGAGCTTGTTTTTGTATGTAAAGAGGAATGCTTGCATGTTTTGCGAACTGAAGCAAAGCCCTTGCTTTGATAATGTCCTTGTTGTACAGGCAGAATTTTAGCTCTTCTAAAAATTCATTGGGATCTATTTGGGGCATAAATAGTCCTTTTTACTCTTTGTCGGAATTGATGGTTTTATCATGGCCGCTTTTTTGGTTGGTCTTTAAACTGATAAAAAACAGCATTCAAATATCTCTTGGAATCAAAGAGGTCACAGTGATTTACAAGGGATTCCGTGGCACCAAGGATTAGGTAGCCGTCTGGTTCTAATACTTTAGCAATATTGGCGTAAATTTTCTGTCTATCTTGCGGTGTAAAATAAATCATTACGTTTCGGCATAAAATAATATCAAATTTACCCATAGCCACAAATGGTTTCATGAGATTCATCTTCTTGAATTGAACCATTGACCTTATTTTATCTTTTATTTTCCAGCAGTCATTGCCATCCTTATTGAAATAATTCTTCAGCCTTGTTGTGTTCAGACCCCTTGCAACTTCAAATTTATTGTAACTGCCATAGCTTGCCTTTGCAATGGCAGCATCGGATATGTCTGTTCCAAGGAGTTTGATGTTGTACTTTTGAGGGGTGATGTTTATTTCATCAAGGGCCATGGCAATGCTGTATATTTCCTGGCCGGAGGAGCTTGCTGCACTCCAGAGCCGAACGGATGGTTTGAAGGCTGATTTAAGCCTGATACGCTTGTCGATGAGGTCTGGTATTATTTTGTGTTGAATCAATGTAAAAGGTGATTTGTCCCTGAAGAAATAGGTCTCATTGGTGGAGATTGCATCAATGATTTTTTTTTTAATTTCTTCTTTGAAATCCATTTTAGCTTTGTAATGAAGCTCAGAAAAAGAGGTGCATCCCAGCTCATGGAGCAGGGGGCCAAGCCTGGTTTCCACAAGGTATTCCTTGCCTTTTAAAAGCGCAATTCCGGATATCTCCAGGATATATTTGGATATAGCTTCAAATTCAGATGGATTTATTTTTGTCATTGGCACCTGGGGGGGTCACGGTATTGGCCTTTAGGCCGTAAAACCCAATCCTTTATGGTTGGGGGGTAATTTTTTCTTATCTTAGTTAACTCATCCTGTGACTGTTTTTGTAATTGCTTCGGCAATTTTGTCCAGAGGTGCAACAACATCGGCAAGGCCGGATTCAGCGGGTTCTTTAGGCATTCCGTAAACAGTACATGTGTCTTTGTCCTGGGCAATGATAATACTGCCGTTTTTTTTCATCTGGATAAGTCCTTTATTGCCGTCATAGCCCATGCCCGTCATAATGACTCCTGTTGCTCTGTCAACATAATGTTCTGCTATGGAGCGGAACAGATAGTCGGCAGAGGGTTTGCAACTGTTTTCCGGCGGATCATTTGTGATTTTAATATTTCTTGTTATGCCGTTCAGGCCGGCTACGATTTTCATCTGCTTTCCCCCCGGGGCTATGTAAACGACATTGGGTATTAAAGGCTCTCCATTTTCAGCTTCTTTGACGGTTAACTGTGATTTTCCATCCAGGCTTTTAGCCAGTGAGTGAGTAAATATAGGCGGCATGTGCTGTACAACCATTATAGGGACATTCAGCCTGGGAGTAAGCATGGGTATCATTTTTGCGAGAGCTTTTGGCCCGCCTGTGGAAATACCGATGCCAACGATGGAAGAAAGGGTTTTGCGGGGCTGGGTTCTTTTAAAAACCGGCAAGGATAGGGCATGGCTGGGGACAGGTTTGACATGGGGAATACCCGGCTTAATTTTTGTTCTGATTTTACTCCGAATATTTTTTTGGCGTTTAAAGGCCTTAATAATGGGTATAAGTGCCTCTTTGATTCGTAGTATATTTTCAGACATTGTGCCGTCGTCTGGTTTAGGAACGAAGTCAAATGCTCCAAGCTCAAGGGCTTTGATGGTCATCTCGCTTCCCTTCTGGGTCAGGGTGCTGAGCATTACGGCGGCAGTGGGGCTGAAGTTGTTTTTAAGTTGCTCCAGCACTTCTATGCCGCTCATCCCAGGCATTTCAATATCCAGAGTAACCAGATCCGGCTTCAAAGATTCAATACGGTTCAAGGCCGTTTTTCCGTTGGCAGCCGTTCCCACCACCTCCACATCCGGTATGGATGCTAAAACATCGTTGATTATTTTTCTGTAGATTATGGTATCATCTATCACAAGAATTTTTATGGTACTCATTTATTCTTTTAATACCTCTTGTATGTCCAAGATGCCGATAAGGGCATTTCGGGTTTTCATTACGCCCTGAAAAAATTTTCCTTTAAGGCCGCTTATGTTCGAGGGAGCAGGCTCAATCAGATCTGCCTCTACCGTCACTACATCGCTGATGGCATCCACCATAAGTCCAATATGTTCATCTTGGGAATGAACAATGATATTTCGGCTTTTTTTTGTTTTTTCAATTTCAGAAAGGCCAAGTTTTCTACCAAGGTCCAGGATGGTTACTATGCGTCCTCTGAGGTTAAGAACGCCTATGACATATTCAGGGGCCTGGGGAACGGTGGTTACTTCAAAATGTTTGTTTATTTCCTGAATGCTCAGAATATCAATGCCGCATAGAGCGCTGCCTATATAGAATGTGGCAAGCTCCGTGCTTACTTGCGGACCCTTAATGGTGTTGGCGGGCATGCTGAGTTCTCCTTATGTATTAGCATAATGCTTTGTCAGTGCTTGATTTTAGGGTTGTCATGTAATCGCAGAAACTATATAGACAAGGCATGCCTTCTCTCTACATTCAAATGAAATCAGACATACCCTGATTTTTAGATTTAACAAAGCAATATTGATTTTTTACAGCATCAGATACTGCCTGATAATTTTCATGAGATTTTCTCTGTCAAGTTTTATTTCATATTCATCAATACCCACTTCCTGTCCCTTTTTAATGTGGGCATCACTCGCAAGGGAGGTAAGCGCAATTACATAAAAATGAGAAAGTGCCGGATCTGACTTGATTCTTTTTGTAAGTTCAAATCCATCCATGTTGGGCATTTCCAGATCCGTCACCACAATATCGATTTCACTTGACCGCTCTTTCAAGAGATTCCATGCGATTTCACCGTCCTCAGCCGTAATAACCTTGTATCCTTCCTCGCTCATGAAGTTTTTTACCTGGTTTCTGAAAAAAGCAGAATCTTCGGCAAACAAGATAACCTTTGGGCGGGATTCTTCCATGGTTTCAGCTGCTCTTTTTTCATCTTCAAACCAGGAAGGATTAAGCTCCTTTACAAGTTCAAAGATATCCACAAGAAGGGTGGTGTGCCCGTCGATGATCATGGAACCGCTGATGGCCAGTTGTTTTAAAGTTGAATCATCTATGTCAAGGGAGACCTCCACCGCATCCACAGGGGGGGTTACCATCAGTCCTAATTCTCTATTTTTGACTGTAAATACGATGATTTCTTGTTGATCTGTTTCCGGCAGGGGAGAAATATTTGTAACCTGGGAGAGCTGGTACAGGGGGAGCGCACCACCTCTGTACTGCACGACTTTTTTACCGCTTACATCTTCTATGGTGGATGATGCGATCCTCTCGATTCTTTCCACAAGATTCAGAGGTGCTGCAAAATACTCTGAATGACCGTTTTTGAAGAGCAGTAGTGAGGCCTTGTCTTTTGCTTTTTCCCTTGCTTCTTCGGCTTTTCTTGCAGCTTTAGCTGTTCTTTCTGCTTCTGCCATGGTTGTAAGTCCGGCCATTTGGGCCAGGTTGGAAACATCTAAGATCAATGCGACCCTGCCATCGCCCATAATAGTAGCACCAGCATACCCATTGCATTTTTTCAGGTGTCTGCCAAGGGGTTTTACGACAATCTCTTCTGAATCCTTAAGCTCATCCACCACAAGGCCGTACTTGTATACGCCGGCAGAAACAACGGCAATATTGATGGCACTGGCAGATCTGTATCTTCTGTCTTTATCTTCTCGTTCTTCTGGTGGATCGTTTCGGAGATCATTGTTTTTATTATATTCTGGATCGTGCCGGGTAGAGCGCCTGTCGGCAATGCTTTTTCTCCTGTCTTCATGTTCTTTATTATCATTCGGATGGATAAAGGTTTTCTTTATGCCCAATACCTCGGCAAGATTGAGCAGAGGAAGGAGGTTCCCCCTAAGTCGAACCACGTCGGCATCACCTACTTTTTCAATTTTTTCCTTGACCTGGGATGCAGGGAGTCTCAGAAGTTCATCTAAGTTTACCTGGGGTATAGCGTATTTTTCTTTGCCCAATGCAATGATCTGGCTGGGAATTATGGCCAGGGTAAGGGGCAGTTTTATCTGTATGTCGGTTCCTTTTCCTTTTTTAGAATCAATTTCAATTATGCCGCCCAGTTTTTCAAGATTGGTAAGGACAACATCCATGCCAACCCCGCGGCCTGAAACATCGGTTACTTTTTCAGCCGTGGAAAAACCAGGTAAAAGGATTAGATCAAGTTTTTCTTTTATGGAAAAATCAGCGAGCTGTTGCTCATTGATTAGTCCTTTATCAACAGCGGCTTTACCTATTTTATCCGGATCAAGGCCCTTTCCGTCATCGGAAATAACTATGTTTACCTGACCTGCATCATGAAAGGCCTTAAGCTCCATCCTTCCAACAGGATTTTTTCCAGCCTGTTTTCGTTCATCAGGCCGCTCAATTCCATGATCAACAGAGTTACGCACAAGATGGGTTAAGGGGTCATTGATGGATTCAATAATAGTTTTGTCAAGTTCCACCTCTTTTCCCTCTATAACAAGATCGATGGATTTTCCAAGTTCCTTAGACAGATCCCTTACAACCCTTGTGAATTTATTGAATACATTGGCAATGGGCTGCATGCGTGTACGCATGATGGCCTCCTGAAGTTCCGATGTAATCATATCGATGCGCTGGCTTGATAGTTCCGTTGCCTTGCCATTGGATGAGTTGATCCCCTGAATAAGCTGATTCCGGCTTAAAACAAGTTCTCCTGCCAGATTCATCAAAGTATCCAGAAGGTGGACGTTTACCCTGATGGATCCCACAGGTTTAGTTACAGAAACCGCATTAGCGCTGGTTGGTTCATCAGAGTAATTATCATTGGTTGTTTTTGTGACGGCAGGCGGATAGGTCTGTGCTTTCTCCTTTTTTATTAGAGGAGGTTGTTTGGGTTCCGTATGTGCTGCCGGGGCTTCATGGTATGTCTTAGGCTGGGCAGTAAATGTTTCCGGGGGGGTGAAAGAATTTTTTGTCGGGCGTTCTTGTGTCGGGAGTTCCGGAGCTATATTTTCAGAGGCAGGTATGGCTTCAAGTTTTTCCTCATAACCCCTATCGTTTTGATGGTTTATTATGAAAGGCTGGGGAACCGGAGTGTCTATTTCCTGCAATGGTGCCGCGTCAAATGGTGCTGCCTCAAAAACATCTTCAGACTCCTCTTCAGTGGATAATTTAACCATATTTTCGGTGATAATGTGGATATATGTACTATCGATTTTGAATAGGGTTTCAGATATTTCTGGGTCAACAATGGTTGCAAAGAGAATCTGGAAAGGGATCCGGCTTGATACAAAAGCACTCTCAAGGGTTCCTACAGAGTTAAAATCTATACGGGATTCAATGATTACTCCTGTTTGTTGGAGGCTGCTTATCAGCTTCATCGGGTCTGTGTTTTTGCGATGTATGTCTTTTATTAGGTCATACTCCACAAGATAGATGAATTTACCCTCTTTTCTGCGCTGCTCAATATCATATTGGGAGATGTTTGGGAACACTCTTCCGTCTTGGAGATGGATATCAACGACATTGGATAACATTTGCTTATCATCTTCTGGAAGTGAGGATATGGTAATATTTTCAAGGGCATCAATATGCTCGGAAATATCTTCATCATTGCTTGTATGAATTTCGTTCATCAAGCTTTCAAGTTTATCAAAGCCCTTCAAAAGGATACTGATCCTGTTGGATGTCGGAATAAGTTCCTTGTTTCTTATCAGATCCAGTACATTTTCAAGGCTGTGGGCAAGTTCCTTTATTGTGGTCAGGCCCATGAAACCTGCACCGCCTTTGATGGAATGGGCGGCTCGAAATACATTGTTCACAATATCGATGTCAATGTTTTCATCATCACCTTCGATGGTTAGAAGATCGCTTTCTATATCGGAAAGATGTTCCAGAGACTCTTCAATATACATCTGTAGAATTTCATCGTCTTCAATCATGATGCATCTCCTGCAAGGTTGTTGGCTATATTATGAACAGTGTAAGGGATTTACTATCCATATTTTGGCGGCTCAAAACAGGGGTTGAAAAATTGGCATCCTTCATCTTGTCTCAAAAGTAGTTTACACTTTTTTGAGGAGAGTTCCCGCAAAATGGGGAGATTGATTAAAAAAGTGTAAACCCGGAAATGAAGGATGCCGAAAAATTAATAATTACATTCTTTTTAAAGTAATTCAAGGCTGTTTGTTTATGAAAATATAAAAAAAAGAATTAAAAGTCAAACACGATTGTAGAAAATAAGAATTTAGATTTTAAACATTAATGTTTCAGATTTTTCTAACAATGGCTTTGGAGGGGGCATGGAATGTGATTTTTAAAATAGATAGTGTATTTGGCTGCCCGTGTTCTACTATATGTCCGTCCAGGTTGGTTATCTCAATTACCGGGGATTGAATTGGAGGCCCTTTGACGGGCACCACTTCAATTATATCTCCCTTTGAAACCTTGTTCTTCACATCGATTATCACCCTATTGCCGGGAGCAGTCTTAAAAATTTTACCGATAAAGGAGTGCATCATTCCTTTTCTATGATTTCCATAGTTCGGTGATGTTTCATCGGGATCATCAAAGAAAAAACCTGTAGAATAATCTCTATGATAGAGCTGTGCAAGCTCTTTTAGCCAACGGGGTTCAAGATGATAATTCAAGGGATTGGATACATAGGCATCAATAGCTTCTCTGTAGGTTTTGACCACGGATGCAAGATAGTTGAGCCCCTTCATCCTGCCTTCTATTTTAAGGGAGGTTATCCCGGAATCAACCAGTTCCGGAATATGCTCTATCATGCAAAGATCCCTTGAGTTCATTATATATGTCCCTCTGTCGTCCTCCAAAAGAGGATAAATCAGTCCTGGACGCTGGGATTCAACAACTCCATACTCCCATCTGCATGGATGGCTGCATAAGCCCTGGTTGCTGTCTCTGCGGGTCAGAAAACTGCTTAAAAGACATCTGCCTGAATATGAGATACACATGGCTCCATGCACAAAGGCCTCTGTTTCAACATCACAATGGGCAATGATCTCTTGAATTTCCTCAAGGGAGAGCTCCCTGGCAAGGTTCAATCTTTTTATGCCGATTGTTTTCCAGAAGGCAGCACTGTTGTAATTGGTTGTATTCGCCTGGGTGCTGAGATGAATATCAATGTCTGGTATAAGGCTTTTTGCAAGAAATATAAGGCCTGGATCTGATATTATGACGGCGTCTGGTCTTATTTTAGCAATTTTAATAAGGAATTCTGCAAGGGGTTTTTGATCACGGTTTCTTGAGAAAATATTGCATGCTACATATGCTTTGATCTTGCGGGTTCGGGCAAAAGAGACTGCATCGCCCAACTCGGTTTCATTGAAATTGCCTGAAAAGTTGCGAAGGCTGAACTGCTTACCTGCCAGGTATATGGCATCGGCTCCATAAAGGATGGCTGTTTCAAGTTTTTCAAAGTTACCTGCCGGTGCAAGAAGCTCTGGTTTGTTGATTTTATGGGGCATGAATGAAAGGAGGTTCAGCTAAAAAACAGGGTTTGTTAAAAAAATGCTTGGCAAAAAAGTGGTACCCCCGGCAAGAATCGAACTTGCGCTCATGGATTAGGAATCCAATGCTCTATCCACTGAGCTACGGGGGCTTTTCAGAATTATTCCACGACCAGTTTCTGGCCGGGATAAATCTTGCTCCTCTTGGTTAGATGGTTCAGCGTTAATAAACGCTGAAGAGTCATATTATATTTTTGTGCAATTGTAAAGGGGCTGTCTCCAGATTTTACCCAATATGATGTTTTTTTAGGAGTTATTTTTTTGTTGGCGCTGGTCCGGGGGATGGTCAATTCCTGTTTTATGTTAAGCTCCGCGCTTTTAAGGTTGTTAGCTGCAAAGATTGCCTTGGTTGTGGTGCCATATTTTCTTGCGATGAGCCACAGATTATCCCCTCTTTTGACGGTATAGGTAATAGGATTTTTTTTTGCTGTATTTTTTTTCCCGGTGCTTCTTTTACGGGTATTAACTTTGGCGTAGGCAGAGCTGGATTTTTTTGCGGGTATCTTTAGTACCTGGCCGATGTGAAGAACTTTTCTTTTAGAGATTTTGTTTGCCCGGGCAATTGTATTGATATTGCAGTTATAGCGGTCTGCAATGCAGGATAAGGTATCTCCTTTTTTGACGCGGTGATATACATAACGGGTCGGGGTAGGAAAAGATGGGTTTGTTTTGTCCAGGCTCTCCATGAATATATCTGCTTTGTCAACGGGAATTCTGATATTGTATTCTTCAGGGGGCAGTAGATTGTATCTGAGTTCAGGGTTCAGTTCCTTGAGGCGGCTTTGGCTGACCTTGATCTGGGCTGCAAGATCCGCAAGCCGAATTTGCTTGTTGATGGTAAATGTTTTGTATTCAATGGGTTTAAGAGAGTCAAGGGGGGTTATATCGTACTTTGAAAGGTTGTTCATGATATGCACGGTTGCAAGAAATCTTGGCACATACCTTGCCGTTTCCCTTGGAAGTTTCTGGTATAGATCCCAGAAATTATCCAGATAATTTATCTTTTGGTTGCGGATAATTTTAAGAACCCGGCCTTCTCCGCAATTATAAGCAGCAAGTACGGTTGACCAGTCGCCGAATATTTTATGAAGCTCAGATAGATAAGAAATAGCAGCTTTTGTTGACTTGACAGGATCAAGTCTTTCATCTACGTAGTAGTTGCGGATAAGGCCAAATTTATACCCTGTGGATGGGATGAACTGCCAGAGACCAAGCGCTCTGGCAGGGGATAGCGCGTTGATTTTGAAACCACTCTCGATCAGGGGGAGCCAGGAGAGTTCTTCCGGCATCCCGGCTTTTTTAAGCTCCGAGACAATATATGGCCTATATTTGCCGGATCTTGACATTGCCCTTAAAAGAAAATTTTTCTCCGGGCCCGTCAGGGATTCGATTTCCTTTTTTACATGCTGGTTTAGAGTTATCGGAATGGCATTATGGTTTCCATTAACAATAATGTGTCTGGATGCATATATTTCAAGAATGCGTTTTGAGATCATGAATCTTAAGTCTTCTTTCTGTTGATTCAGATCAGGGTATTCATCAAGATCTAACTTGAGGATGATGGAGTATGCCGTATCCAGTTCAATCAAAGCGTTTTCAAGTTCACCTTTTTCCCAGAAATTTTGGGCAGAATCACAGAGTCCTAATGCCTGGTCTATGTCTTCCTGTGATGGACATTTTAAATGAGGGGGGGGTGTTTTATTTATGGTATTGGCGGAATTAAAAACGTTGAAAAGGGATTTGGCCGATTTCTTCGGCGCATGCACATTCTTCGTGGTTAACGGACATTCTGTAATGGATGGATAGACTTGCTCATTTAAATTTTCATTGATCTGGGAGTTTGAAAGGTTTTGGGAGTTGGTGTTTTGTGTGGCAGGGATGCACCCTGCAAGCCATGCTGAAAAAAATGCCGCTAAAAGTATACGTGATATTTTCATGAAGTTGTTTTATCCTTATATGGGTTTCAACTCGTTCCTTTCCATGGTCCCGGTTGTAGGTTTATGTTGTAGGTTATGGAAATATCGGCCCTATTCTTGAAGCTTATAAATGAAATACTCATATTAAATCGTGGACAGAGTGTCAACTAAAATTTTTTGCAACATTTTTATTTTTTGATAAATGTTTATTGATTTTAATGTTTAGTCCTTTAATACATGATATACTGCCCACTGCTGCAACTTAAGCTTTCGACAGTTTATAATCTTCTCATCATCAAAGTAAAAAAAATTCTGAAAAGCTCAGTTTGTCCCGGTGTTCAATATAGGTTAAATGCTCAGTCATGGTAAGTGTTAAATCTAAATTTAAGTAAAACGACGAAAAACTTAAAAAAAATGAGCATAATTGCTTATATTATGATTAATATGGGATAATAGTTTTTAGTAGGGTTTGATATTGTGGAGGAGGTCTGCTATTTATTGCCGGTCTTTTGCAGGGTCGTAATGACTTAAGGCTTTGAAATGACTTGGCCGATATAGCTCAGCTGGTAGAGCATCTCACTTGTAATGAGAATGTCCTCCGTTCGATTCGGGGTATCGGCTCCAAAAAGATAAAAAAGCGGTGGGGTTCCCGAGTGGTCAAAGGGATCAGACTGTAAATCTGACGGCTCAGCCTTCGGAGGTTCAAATCCTCCCCCCACCACCATATAGTTCATATTTGTGTAGGAGATTCTTGGGTTAGGGAATCGTTTACTGCATAGAATGGCTTAGATATTTTTGAGTTATGCTCAATCCATATTCTATTTAAGCGGGAGTAGCTCAGTTGGTAGAGCTTCAGCCTTCCAAGCTGAATGTCGCGAGTTCGAGCCTCGTCTCCCGCTCCACATTCCAATGCAGTTTTTTTCGCACAAAAGCCAATCATGTAATTTGTATAGTCAAGTTAATGGTTGTGTCAAAAAAATAGCCCATCTTAAGAGGTTGCTCTATATATTATTGCCCATGTAGCTCAGTAGGTAGAGCGCTTCCTTGGTAAGGAAGAGGTTCACCGGTTCGAATCCGGTCATGGGCTCCATTGTATATGGAATGGATAGGGAGGATAAGTTAAATGGCAAAAGAGAAGTTTGAGAGAAACAAGCCTCATGTCAACATTGGAACCATTGGTCATATCGATCATGGCAAGACCACGCTGACCGCTGCGATAACCAAGCATGCAGCCCTTGCAGGTCATGGAACCTATGTCCCTTTTGATGAAATTGATAAGGCACCGGAAGAGCGTGAGCGCGGAATAACCATCGCCACGGCCCATGTTGAGTATGAGACGGCAAACCGTCATTATGCCCATGTGGACTGTCCGGGCCATGCAGACTATATAAAGAACATGATTACCGGAGCCGCCCAGATGGACGGTGCTATACTTGTAGTCAGTGCCGATGACGGCCCCATGCCCCAGACCCGTGAGCATATCCTGCTTGCCCGCCAGGTAGGTGTTCCAAGCATAGTTGTCTTTCTCAACAAGTGCGATATGGTTGACGACGAAGAGCTCATAGAGCTTGTGGAGATGGAACTTCAGGAGCTGCTGGACAAGTATGAGTTCCCAGGCGACGAAACCCCCATCATTAAGGGAAGTGCTCTTAAAGCCCTTGAGTGCGATGATCCGGCAGGAGAGGATGCCAAGTGCATTGGAGAGCTTTTGGATGTCCTGGATTCCTATGTTCAGGAGCCTGAGCGGGATATGGACAAGGATTTTCTGATGCCCATTGAAGATGTGTTCAGTATTTCCGGCCGAGGTACCGTTGTAACCGGTAGAATTGAGCGCGGTGTTATCAAGACGGGTGAAGAGATCGAGCTGGTTGGTATCCGTGAGACAACCAAGACAATCTGTACCGGTGTTGAGATGTTCAGAAAACTCTTGGATGAGGGTCAGGCCGGGGACAATGTTGGTCTGCTTCTCCGTGGAACCAAGAGGGATGCCGTGGAAAGGGGTCAGGTTGTGGCAAAACCCGGCAGTATTACACCCCATACAAAATTCAAGGCTGAAATTTATTGCCTAAGCAAGGAAGAAGGCGGGCGCCATACTCCGTTTTTCAGCGGATACAGGCCCCAGTTCTTTTTCAGAACAACGGATGTGACAGGAATTTTGACCCTTGCAGAAGGTGTTGAAATGATCATGCCGGGAGATAACGCAAGCATCAGTGCTGAGTTGATAGCGCCCATAGCCATGGAAAAAGAGTTGCGCTTTGCCATCAGGGAAGGCGGCCGAACCGTGGGTGCCGGCGTTATTGGTGAAATAATAGAATAAGTTATAAATCTAAGGAGTTTCCCAGTGCCCAGAGTAACAGTGACCCTTGCATGTACTGAATGCAAGAGGAAAAATTATACAACGACAAAGAACAAGCGCATAACTCCTGATAAACTTGAATTTGAAAAGTATTGCAGGTTTTGTAAAAAACATTTGCTCCACAAGGAAACTAAAAAATAACTACGCTGGTATTTAAATAAAACCTAAAAAATGCAAGCGCATTGTAACTATTTGATTTTTAAGAAAATTTATAAAAAAGTGGTGCTTTTTTTAAATTTTAACAGATTTTATTGATATAACTATCTGAAAAAAATAAAGAATTGATTTAAAAAGTATCTTTTAACGCACCCTTGTAAAACCAAATAGTTATATCGTACTTTAGCATCTTGATTGCATTATTTAGGTAAAATTTGTTTTGTTTTTAGTATGCAGGTCAGTAGCTCTAATTGGTAGAGCGCCGGACTCCAAATCCGGATGCTGGGGGTTCGACTCCCTCCTGACCTGCCATTTTGTATTCAGCGAAGTTGAAAAAGTCTCTTGACTCGGGAAATGAAAATAGCGGTTTTACAGGCTCAAAAATCGGGGGCGGTCTTAAGGTGGCACGATTACAGAAAAAAAAAATAATTGATAAGAGTAAGAAAAAAAGTTCAGGCTCGGAAGAGGGGAGTTCTTTGAGTGTAAAAAACAATTCCTCTGGTGTTTTGATGCCCAAAAAAAGTTCGTCTTTTTCGGAACCGCGTACCAAAAAAATCATGGAAGCTGTAAAAGAACCTGGATTGTTTCAAAAGGGAGCCCAGTTTCTTAGAGAGGTGCGTGTTGAATTAAAAAAAGTGACCTGGTCAAACAGAAAACAAACAGCAGCATCTACTGTTGTCGTTATTGTGCTTGTTTTTATCATTGCGGCATTTCTCGGTCTTGTTGATTTCAGCCTCTCAAAGCTTGTTCAGATAGTATTAGCATAACAAAACAGGAGTTAAAGTGTCTCGTAAATGGTATGTTGTGCATGTCTATTCAGGGTATGAACAAAAGGTTAAACGTGCCCTTGAAGATAGTATCGCCAAGTCAAAGTCCCCTGAAAAATTCGGAGAAATTTTAGTTCCAACAGAACATATCGTGGAGCTTGTGAACGGGAAAAAACGGGAATCTGCCAGGAAGTTTTATCCCGGGTATATCTTGGTGAATATGGAGCTGGATGATGAAACATGGCATGTAGTTAATTCAACCGCCAAGGTCACGGGTTTTTTAGGGGGAAAGAATCGTCCTGCCCCCATTACCGATCTGGAGGCTGCTAAAATTATACAGCAAATGGAGGCTGGAAAGACACAGCCCCAGCCCAAATATATGTTTGATGTTGGTGACGATATAAGGGTAACAGATGGACCTTTTGCGAATTTTAACGGGTCTGTTGAGGAAGTTAATCCTGAAAAAGGTAAAGTAAAGGTGCTTGTTAGTATTTTTGGGAGGGCAACGCCGGTAGAGCTGGATTTTGTTCAGGTTACAAAAATTTAATTGAAACAAATAGTTTTGTTTTCAGGAGTAGGTGAAAAATGGCAAAAAAAGTAATGGCGCAGATAAAATTACAGGTTGAAGCAGGAAAAGCCAATCCATCTCCGCCGATCGGCCCTGCGCTGGGCCAGCATGGCGTCAATATCATGGATTTTTGCAAGGCGTTTAACGCCAGAACCGTTAATGATACCGGCTCTATCATCCCTGTCGTTATTACCGTTTATCAGGATAGAACGTTTACATTCATAACAAAAACCCCGCCGGCATCAATGCTGCTTAAAAAAGCGGCAAAGATTGCCAAAGGCTCTGGTGAACCCAATCGAAATAAAGTTGGCAATGTTTCAAGGGAGCAACTCGTTGAAATTGCAAATATAAAGATGGAAGATTTGAATGCTGTTGATATAGATGCGGCCGTCAAAATCATCGCCGGTACTGCCAGGAGTATGGGGCTGGAAGTAGTTTAACCGATTTTAAGGAGTGAGTGATATAAAATGCCGAAGCACGGTAAGAAATATACGGAAATTAAAAAAAAGATCGATAGAAATAAGCGATACGATTTTGAAGAAGCTTTAGGGCTCTCACTCTCTTCATCCTATGCAAAATTTGATGAAACACTTGATATTGCAGTCAGGCTGGGAGTTGATCCCAGACATGCGGATCAGATGATCCGCGGTACGGTCGTGCTGCCCAATGGATTGGGGAAAGATGTCAAGGTGCTTGTCTTTGCAAAGGGTGAAAAGGAAAAAGAAGCACTTGATGCCGGTGCTGATTTCATCGGCTCTGAGGACATCGTGGAACAGATCAAAGGCGGCTGGTTTGGTTTTGATAAGGCTGTGGCAACCCCTGATATGATGGGTACGGTTGGCAAGCTTGGCAGGATTCTTGGACCCAGAGGATTGATGCCCAATGCCAAAACTGGGACTGTAACTTTTGAAATACAGCGAGCTGTTAATGAATTAAAGGCTGGCAAAATTGATTTCAGGGTTGAAAAAGCAGGTATTGTTCATGCTCCCGTGGGTAAGGCATCCTTTGGCGTTGAAAAATTAGCTGAAAATGCAAGAGCTTTTATTAATAAGATAATTGCATTAAAACCTTCTGCCAGTAAAGGCACCTATGTGAAAGCCATCAGCATATCAACAACAATGGGTCCCGGGATAAAAATAGATCCACTCGTCTTAAAATAATTATCAAAAAAACGGCATCCTTCATTTCCTTGTTTGCACTTTTTGAATCAATTTCTCCATTTTGGGGGGGCTTCAAAAAAAGTATAAACTGCCTTTGAGGTATTGTGAAAGATGCCCAGAAAATGTTGTTTGTCAAAGACAGCAGGTGCACCGTAAGGCGTGCATAATCGGCGTTGCCGGCCTGCCGAGACACTTATGTTTTGGCACAGTTGGCACCTCAGATGAGAAATTAATGATGGAAAGGAGGTGTGTTCAGAGTGAATCTTTCACAAAAAAAAGAATTTGTTGCAAAACTCAAGTCTAAACTTGCTGAAAGCCAGATACTTTTGCTTGTAAATTACAAGGGACTTAATGTTGCAGCAACCACGGAGCTGCGAAATGAGCTTAGAAAAGAGGCTTCCTGCATTGAGGTTGTTAAAAACAGCCTTTTATCAAGGGCTATAGATGGTACTCATGACGAGGTAATAAAAGATGCCTTTGTCGGGCCCAATGCGATTGTTACATGCAGTGAAGATCCCGTAGCCCCGGCAAGGGTGATTGTGAAATTTGCCCAGAGCAATGATAAATTTGAAATAAAGATCGGCGCAATGGACGGTAAGCTGCTTGAGATTGATGATATAAAGGCTCTTGCCAAACTGCCCGCCAAGGATGCTCTTTTGGCACAGTTACTGTCAGCCATGAATGGTGTTCCGACAGCAATGGTCAGGGTTCTCAATGAAGTACCAAGATCCATGTTGAATGTGTTGAATGCAATTAGAGAGCAGAAAGAAGCTGCATAAAAAATACTGTCTATATATAAAGGGTGAAATACCCTTTTGTGTTTTATAAGGAGAAAAAAATGGCTGATATTACAAAAGATGATGTAATTGAATTTATAGCTGGCATGACCGTCCTTGAACTGTCTGAGCTTGTTAAGGAACTTGAAGAAAAGTTCGGCGTGTCTGCAGCAGCACCTGTTGCTGTGGCTGCAGGCCCTGTAGCTGGTGCTGAAGCCGCAGCAGCAGAGGAAAAAACAGAATTTGATGTTATTCTTGAAGCTGCCGGAGATAAAAAAATCGGTGTTATTAAAGAGGTTAGGGCTATTACCGGCCTTGGATTGAAAGAGGCAAAGGCCCTTGTTGACGGCTGCCCCAAACCAGTGAAGGAAGGAATTGCAAAGGAAGACGCTGAAAAAATTAAGGAGCAGCTTGAGGCAGCAGGTGCACAGGTCACTCTCAAATAGAAAATTTTTTATATAACTATTTGAATTATAGATGCAAATTGCACAGACCCGATGCGGAGGGGCAGTCAAAATGACTGTGTCTCCGCTTTCACGGTTATAACAAACCATTATTTGGAGATACCATGACCGGGAGCCCTTCGGAACAAAAGCCCACAGGAGCACAAAAGCGCATAAGAAAAGAATTTGGAAGCAAAAGCAGGGTTGTTGATATCCCTGATTTGATAGGTATGCAGAGAACCTCTTTTGAGCGTTTCCTTCAAAAAGATGTTCCCCCTGAAAGCAGGGAGGATATAGGCATTCATTCCGTTTTTAAATCAGTTTTTCCCATCAAAGATTTTACCGCCACTTCATCCCTTGAATATGTTTCATACTCGTTTGGTGAGATCAAGCATTCGGTTGAAGAGTGCATCAGCCGGGGTATGACATATGAGATTCCTGTAAATATCAGGGTAAGGCTTGCTGTTTACGATGTTGACAAGGATATAGGGGTTACATCCATTCGTGATATTAAAGAACAGGAGATTTATTTCGGCACCATTCCGTTGATGACACGGCGGGGCACCTTTATCATCAATGGGACTGAACGCGCTGTTGTAAGCCAGCTTCACAGATCCTCCGGAGTATTTTTTGACCATGACAAGGGGAAAAATCATACAAGCGGCAAGATAATATACACCGCAAGGGTGATACCCGTCAGAGGATCTTGGATCGATATGGAAATCGATCCCAAGGACATCGTAAATATAAGAATTGACAGAAGAAGAAAGTTTCCAGTTACTATTTTGTTCAAGGCTTTTGGATATACGGATGAAGATATTCTCAGTCTTTTTTATCAAAAAGATATTATTGTAAATGAGGATGGTTCCTTTTTTAAAGCATTTACTCCTGAAAATCTTAAACGTCACAGGGCAACATATGATATCATTAATCCTGAGACCGGAGAGGTGGACGTAAAAAAAGGACGGCTTTTCACTAAAAAAGCCCTGAGACAGCTTCAGCAGGCAGGCTTGAAACAGATACCCATATCAAGGGAAGATGTAGTCAATCAAGCATATGTTGCACAGACCATCGTCCATCCTGACACAAAAGAGCCTATAATAGAGGCCGGCGGCCTGATTGATATCGAAGTCATGGAATCCATGGAAAACGCAGGAATAGACAGATTTCCTGTTCTTTATATAGATTCTTACAGCTCGGATTCCATGCGAAAGACCTTGGCGGTGGACAAGGTCACATCTCGTGCAGATGCATTGATAGAAATATACAGGCGTCTTAGGCCTGGAAATCCTGCAACCCCTGAGGTTGCTCAGGATTTTGTGGATCATCTTTTTTTTAAACCTGCCTATTATGATTTATCCAATGTGGGGCGGTTGAAGATGAATCACCGCCTGGAGATAGACACCGGTATTGAGGTAAGAACCCTGAGAAAAGAAGACATTCTTTTGACTGCTGAGACCCTTGTCAAGCTCAAGGATACCCAGGGGGCGGTTGATGACATTGATCACCTTGGGAACCGCCGGGTCAGGGCTGTGGGCGAACTTCTTGAGAACCAGTACCGCATAGGGCTTGTCAGGATGGAGAGGGCAATAAAAGAGCGCATGAGCATGCAGGAAGTGGATGCCATGATGCCCCACGATCTGGTGAACCCCAAGCCGGTTTCCGCTGTTGTGCGTGAGTTTTTCGGCACCAGCCAGCTCTCCCAGTTCATGGATCAAACCAATCCTCTATCTGAAACTACACATAAGCGCCGTCTCAGTGCCCTGGGGCCGGGCGGTCTCACCAGGGAACGTGCTGGCTTTGAAGTCCGGGATGTTCATCCATCCCATTACGGCAGGATATGCCCCATTGAAACGCCTGAAGGCCCCAACATCGGTTTGATCGTTTCCCTTTGCACCTATGCAAGGGTAAACAGGTATGGGTTTGTTGAGACACCCTACCGCATTGCTGCTGATGGAAAAGTTACTAAGAATATAAAGCACCTGACCGCATTTGAAGAAAAAGACCATCCAATTGCCCAGGCCAATGCCCTTTTGGATAATGATGGTAATCTCATGCGTGAATTGGTCTCTGCCCGTGTGGAGGGTAACTTTGAGATGGTGGAGAGGAAGGATATCCAATATATGGATGTATCTCCCAATCAGCTTGTTTCTGTGTCTTCATCCCTTATTCCATTTCTGGAAAACGATGATGCCAACCGTGCATTGATGGGTTCCAACATGCAGAGGCAGGCGGTGCCCCTGATGCAGAGCGAAGCACCCTTGGTGGGTACGGGAATAGAAGGGGTTGTTGCAAGGGATTCTGGGGTTACCATCGTTGCGGAACACGACGGAGTGGTGGTCGACGTGGATGCCAAGCGCCTTGTCGTTAGGAACATGGAGGGCGACGATGATGTGCCTGATAAAATTGTTTCCATCTATACATCTGCAAAATTTGTCCGTTCCAATCAAAATACCTGTTTTAACCACCGCCCTATTGTATGTAAGGGTGAGTATGTTAAAAAAGGACAGGTTATCGCAGATGGACCTTCTACCGAACATGGAGAGCTTGCCCTTGGTAAAAATGTGGTTGTGGCCTTCATGCCCTGGGGAGGCTACAACTATGAGGATTCTATTCTTGTCAGTGAGAGGCTTGTCAAGGAAGGGGTCTATACATCGGTACACATTGAAGAGTTTGAAGTAATTGCAAGGGATACCAAGCTTGGCAAGGAAGAGATAACAAGGGATATTCCCAATGTCGGGGAAGATGCTCTCAAGGACCTTGATGAAAGCGGTATTATCCGCCTTGGGGCAGAGGTAAAACCAGGTGATATTCTTGTGGGTAAGGTTACTCCCAAGGGTGAAACCCAGCTCTCTCCTGAAGAGAAGCTGCTCAGGGCAATATTCGGTGAGAAAGCAGGAGATGTAAAGGATACATCCATGAGGGTTCCTCCTGGCGTGGAAGGTATTGTTATTAATGCCAAGGTTTTTTCACGCCGGGGATTGGACAAAGATGACAGGACACGCCTCATTGAAGATATTGAAATTGAAACCCTTGAGAAAAACAGGGATGATGAGATAAAAATTATCACTGAGACAGCAAGAACAAGGATTGAGGAAATCCTTGCAGGACATTCCACGGCAGCAGTTCTGAAAAAGGGTAAAAAGGTTCTTTTTTCTGCCGGAACAGTTGTGAATCCCGATGTTTTTGCAAAGCTGTCCATCTCCGATTTGAGCGGAATTACAGTGGACGATCCCCATGTTACGGAAGTAGCACAGGATGTTCTGGAACGTGCGGAAGAGCAGATTAAAAGTGCCAGGGAATATTTTAATTCCCAGGTTTCCCGTTTTGAAAAAGGTGATGATCTTGCTCCAGGGGTGCTCAAGCTGATTAAAATTAATGTCGCCATGAAGCGTGTTCTGTCCGTGGGGGACAAGATGGCTGGGCGCCACGGAAACAAGGGCGTTGTCTCAAGGGTTCTTCCCATCGAGGATCTGCCCTATTTTGAGGACGGCAGAACCGTTGATATGGTGCTTAATCCCCTGGGGGTTCCCTCAAGAATGAACGTGGGGCAGATACTTGAAATACACCTTGGGAGCGCGGCAAGGGGGCTTGGCCGGCAGATAGATGATCTCTTGGAAGATATGAAGCTGGAAGAAAAAAGAGCAGGCGTTGAAAGGGAATTGAGAGCCAGAATCAAACGTATATTTACAACACCTCCTTTAAAGAAGGAAAGCCTGAGTGTTGATGATGCCAATAATTATGATTTTAATTCTCATTATACCATTGATGACACCTTGCCTGATCCGGTTTATGAGTCGGAACGGGATTTTGTTGAATCTGTAGATAAGATGCAAACTGATGAATTAAAGGCATTTGCATCATATTACCGGAAAGGGGTGCACATGGCGACCCCGGTGTTTGACGGGGCTACGGAAGAGGAGATAAAGGCATTGATCGAGTATGGGGGGCTCCATAGTTCTGGTCAGTCAATCTTGTATGACGGCAGAACAGGAGAGCCCTTTGACAAACCTATTACCGTGGGAATGATGTATATGCTGAAGCTTCACCATCTGGTGGATGATAAACTTCATGCGCGTTCCATCGGGCCCTACTCTCTGGTGACACAGCAGCCCCTGGGCGGCAAGGCCCAGTTTGGAGGACAGCGCCTTGGAGAGATGGAGGTATGGGCGATGGAAGCCTATGGTGCAGCACATGCGCTGCAAGAATTCATCACCGTTAAATCAGATGATATGACCGGGCGTACCCGCATGTATGAAAAAATCGTCAAAGGCCAGAATGTTCTTGAACCTGGAATGCCCGAATCCTTCAGGGTTCTGACAAAAGAGCTTCAGAGCCTGGGATTGGATATAAATCTTATTGAAGGAAAAAAATAAGGAGAAGATATTGGAAACCATATACGATTTCTTCGCCAAGCCAAAAGACCCTAAGTTATATGAAGGCGTCAAGATAAGTCTTGCCTCTTCCGACCAGATCAGGGAGTGGTCCCATGGTGAAATTAAAAAACCGGAAACCATAAATTATCGAACATTTAAGCCCGAAAGGGACGGGCTTTTCTGTGCCAAGGTCTTTGGCCCCACAAAGGATTATGAGTGTAACTGCGGTAAGTACAAGCGGATGAAGCACAGGGGAGTTGTCTGTGAGAAATGCGGTGTCGAGGTAATCCAGTCCAAGGTACGCCGGGAGAGGATGGCTCACATCGAACTGGCATGCCCTGTTTCCCATATCTGGTTTTTAAAGAGCCTGCCCAGCAAGATCGGCAATATCTTAGATATAACACTCAAGGGCCTTGAAAAAGTACTTTATTTTGATTCTTATATAGTCATTGATCCCAAGAAAACTGAGTTGACAAAACTCCAACTGCTCTCGGATGAAATGTATCACGAAGCTATGGAGCTTTACGGGTATGACGGGTTTGAGGTGGGGATAGGAGCCGAAGCAATTCTTAAATTGCTTGGAGAGATAGATCTTAAGGCTGTCTACGATGAGTTAAGGGAAGAGATCGCAGCCACAAAATCCGTTGCCAAACGCCAGAAGATGTCCAAGAGGCTTAAGGTCGTGGACGCCTTTTTGAATTCAGGCATTAGCCCCACCAGAATGATTATGACAGCCATTCCTGTGCTGCCCCCGGATCTTCGCCCCCTTGTTCCTCTGGAAGGAGGCCGGTTTGCCACATCTGATTTAAATGATCTTTATAGAAGGGTTATTAACAGAAATAACCGCTTGAAGCGCCTGATGGATCTCAGCGCTCCCGACATCATTGTCAGAAATGAAAAACGCATGCTTCAAGAATCCGTGGATGTTTTGTTTGATAACGGCCGCCACGGAAGGGTTGTAACGGGCACCAACAAGAGGCCCCTGAAATCCCTGAGTGATACCTTGAAGGGCAAACAGGGGCGTTTCAGGCAGAACCTCCTGGGAAAAAGGGTGGACTATTCCGGCCGAACCGTTATCACCGTGGGCCCGGCCCTGAGGCTTCATCAGTGCGGACTGCCCAAAAAAATGGCATTGGAGCTGTTCAAGCCCTTTATTTACAATTATCTTGAGGAAAAAGGCCTGGTGTCCACCGTAAAAAGCGCCAAGAAAATGGTGGAGCGTGAAGAAGTCGAGGTCTGGGATGCACTTGATCATGTGGTGCGGGAGTATCCCATTATGCTCAACAGGGCTCCTACCCTTCACCGCCTGGGAATTCAGGCATTTGAGCCCATTCTCATTGAAGGAAAGGCCATTCAGCTTCATCCCCTTGTCTGTCCGGCCTTTAATGCAGATTTTGATGGAGACCAGATGGCGGTTCATGTGCCCCTGTCCCTTGAGGCAAGACTTGAGGCAAGAGTACTCATGCTTTCCAGCAATAATATCTTGTCCCCTGCCAACGGCCAGCCTGTAATCGTTCCCACCCAGGATATAGTATTAGGTATTTATTACATTACCCGCGGGGCAGATGGTAAAAAAGGGGAGGGCAGTCTTTTTTCAAATACGGCTGAAGTCCATTCCGCCTTTGATGCAGGAGCCATTGATCTGCATGCCAAGATCAAGGTTCGTATCGATGGAAAACGCTATAACACAACGACCGGCCGCATCCTGCTTTGGGAAATTATTCCGGGAGATACCCTTCTATCCCTGATTCAAATTTCCCTTAACTCTAAAGATGATGCAAAAGAGGCTCTCCTGGCCCTTAAATCAGGAAAGCCATTTAAGGAGGTTTTTGAAGACTATTCCAAGGGCAAGGCCGTTTTAAATGAGGGAAATACCGGCTTTTTGACCCGCAAGGAGTTCAGCAATTTTTTTCAGGTGAACGAAATTGTATCTACACAGTTGTTCAGCCTGAGAGAAGGGCAGTTTTCAGATATCATAGAGTCTGGAAGAACTTATTGTATTTTTAAGGTAAATGAGCGTAAAAAAACGATTCCCTTTGATCGTGTCAACCGCCTGATGGACAAAAGCGCCGTGCGCGGGCTGGTTGACTTTGCCTATAGAAATATCGGCCTTAAAGAAACGGTTATTCTGGCTGACCGCCTCAAGGATATTGGTTATAAATATTCTACCCTTGGCGGCCTTTCCATATGCATAGATGATATGATCATTCCGGACAGTAAGTGGGATATAATCAAAGAAGCCGAAGAACATGTACAGGATATAAAGAACCAGTATTCCGAAGGTTTGATTACCCAGGGAGAAAAGTACAACAAGGTAGTCGATATATGGGCAAAAAGCACCGATGATATTGCCGATGCCATGATGAAGGTCATGAAGAATCCAAGGGGTGAGGATTCAACCGAGGATATTCTGAATGCTGTTTATATGATGGCGGATTCAGGAGCCAGGGGAAGCAAGGACCAGATGAGGCAGCTTGCCGGTATGCGCGGGCTAATGGCAAAGCCCTCCGGTGAGATTATCGAGAATCCCATTACCGCGTGTTTTCGAGAGGGACTGACGGTTCTCCAGTATTTTATCTCAACCCATGGTGCAAGAAAGGGCCTTGCAGATACCGCCCTTAAGACCGCCAATTCCGGCTACCTTACCAGGCGCCTTGCAGATGTTGCCCAGGACTGTACCGTAATGGAGCTTGACTGCGGAACCCTTATGGGAGTAGAAGTTGAATCCCTTTTAGAGGGCGGAGAGGTTATTCAGAGTCTGGGAGAGAGAATTCTCGGCCGTGTGACCCAGGCCGATGTTATTGATCCTTACAAGAACGAGGTGATAGTCGAGCAGGGGGTGGAGTTAGATGAAAAACTGGTTGAACTCATCGAGTCTGCCGGCGTGACGAGCGTCAGGATTCGTTCCGTACTGACCTGTAAGTCCAAGAGCGGTGTCTGTGCAAGATGCTATGGCCGGGATCTTGCCCACGGTAAGACCGTAGAGATAGGCCAGGCCGTGGGAATAATGGCTGCTCAATCCATAGGGGAGCCCGGCACTCAGCTTACCATGCGGACCTTTCACATCGGCGGAACTGCCAGCAGAAAAGTTGAAGTAGCGGAGATAAAGGCCAGGGTCAGTGGCATCGTAAAGTATAATGATACCCTGCAGATCGTTACAACGGCCGGCAATGGGCAGATCGTCATGAACCGTAAGGGCGGCGGTTTTTCCATCGTTGGGCCCGAGGGCAGAGAAAGGGCTAAGGAGGAGGTTATCTACGGAGCAGCTCTTCTTGTAAAAGATGGGCAGACCGTTGAGGTAGGTGATGTGCTTGCCACTTGGGATCCTTTCACTACCCCTATTATTACCGAGGTTGGAGGCAGGATTCGTTTTACTGATATTCTTGTGGGCACCACAGTACAGGAACAGATCGATCCTGTTACCGGAAAGGTCAGTCGTACCATTATTGAATCAAAATCCTCGGATGTCCGGCCCCAGATCACCATAAAAGATAAAGAAGGCAAGGGGGTTAAGCTCCCTGGTTCATCGTCTGTGGTTCGTTACTACCTGCCGGTAAATGCCATTCTTATGAAAGATGAAGATGACGAGGTAATGGCCGGCGAAGTCATTGCCAAGCTTCCCAGGGCAACAACAAAGACCAAGGATATCACGGGCGGTCTTCCCAGGGTTGCGGAACTGTTTGAGGTCAGGAAACCCAAGGAACCCAGCGTTTTGACCGAGATAGACGGTTATGTTTCCGTCTCCAAGGGTACAAAAGGAAAACAAAAGGTAACCGTCACTCCCACCGATGTTGGAGATAAAAAAGAGTACATGATTCCCAAGGGCCGCCATATTAATGTATATGACGGGGATTATGTCAAGGCTGGAGATCAGCTTATAGGCGGCAGCGCAAACCCCCAGGACATTTTGAACATCAAGGGCGAAGTTGCTTTGGCAAGGTATCTTGTTGATAATGTCCAGGAAGTTTACAGGCTCCAGGGGGTCAGGATAAATGACAAACACATCGAGGTAATCATCAGTCAGATGATGCGCCGGGTAAAGGTTATTGATGTGGGCGATACGGATTTTATTCCCGATGACCAGGTTGACCGTAACCTATTTGCTCAAGTCAACCGTGAGGTGGTAATAAAGGGAGGGGAGCCAGCAAGGGGAGAGCCCCTTATTCTTGGTATCACAAAGGCATCTCTGGCAACGGACAGTTTTATTTCGGCAGCATCCTTTCAGGAGACAACAAAGGTGCTTACAGAAGCCAGCATTAAGGGAAAATATGACGATCTTAAGGGGCTGAAGGAAAATGTGATCATGGGGCGTTTGATTCCAGCGGGAACAGGATTTCCGGCATATCGGAATATTGAAATTGAAACCGCTGATATTTCAAAGCGTTAAGGGAAAGGTCATCTCTGGTATTGAGTTGAGTTGATGGTGGGATGGCCTTGATATTCAATAAAAAAAGCTTGACAATCATAGTTGTTTTATATAATAATTCACTATTTTGTCACATAGTAAAATTCATAAATTCCATAAGGAGTATTGTACAGGTATGCCGACCATCAATCAATTGGTAAGAAAAGGAAGGCTCAAGGCTGAGAAAAAACAGGGAACACCGGCGCTGAAGGGCGGCCCCCAGAAAAGAGGGGTCTGTACCAGGGTCTATACATCAACACCGAAAAAACCTAACTCAGCCCTAAGAAAGGTGGCCAGGGTAAGACTGACTACCGGTATGGAAGTCGCAGCGTATATCCCCGGTATGGGGCACAATCTGCAGGAGCATTCAGTGGTGCTTGTAAGGGGGGGCAGGGTAAAGGATCTGCCGGGTGTCCGCTATCATATTGTAAGGGGGACCCTTGATACGCTGGGGGTTGAGGACAGAAAACAGGGCAGATCAAAATATGGAGCTAAGCGGCCTAAATAATATTAAGGTAATGCTGCCTTAAGCCGGCTCGCTGGTTCTTTGAATCAGGTTAAGAATTTGGTGGATATATGACAAGAAAAAAAATTGTATCAGGGCATTTAAAGAAAGGCATGGCCCAGGAGGCCACTCTGGTTTCCAAGTTTATCAACTGCGTTATGAGAGACGGGAAAAAAAGTGCTGCTGAGAAGGTTTTTAAAGATGCGTTGACGATTGTTGAAAGCCGGGTGGATGATCCTGCATTGGAAGTGTTTGAAAAAGCCATACGCAATATCAGGCCTTCTGTGGAAGTAAAATCCAGGCGGGTTGGAGGCTCAACCTATCAGGTGCCGACTGAGATCAAACCCGGAAGACAGACTGCGCTTGCTATACGCTGGCTGCTCAGATACAGCCGCGCACGTTCTGAAAAAGGAATGGCAAAAAAGCTTGCTTCAGAGCTGCTTGATGCCTTTAACGAACGGGGTGCTGCGGTTAAAAAGAAAGAAGATACCCATAAGATGGCAGAGGCGAATAAGGCTTTTGCTCATTTTAGATGGTAGTAAATTAAATTTACACTAAAAATTTAAAGTCCTGTTTATATTTCAGGGAGGAAAATTAAAATGGCAAAAGAGAAGTTTGAGAGAAACAAGCCTCATGTCAACATTGGAACCATTGGTCATATCGATCATGGCAAGACCACGCTGACCGCTGCGATAACCAAGCATGCAGCCCTTGCAGGTCATGGAACCTATGTCCCTTTTGATGAAATTGATAAGGCACCGGAAGAGCGTGAGCGCGGAATAACCATCGCCACGGCCCATGTTGAGTATGAGACGGCAAACCGTCATTATGCCCATGTGGACTGTCCGGGCCATGCAGACTATATAAAGAACATGATTACCGGAGCCGCCCAGATGGACGGTGCTATACTTGTAGTCAGTGCCGATGACGGCCCCATGCCCCAGACCCGTGAGCATATCCTGCTTGCCCGCCAGGTAGGTGTTCCAAGCATAGTTGTCTTTCTCAACAAGTGCGATATGGTTGACGACGAAGAGCTCATAGAGCTTGTGGAGATGGAACTTCAGGAGCTGCTGGACAAGTATGAGTTCCCAGGCGACGAAACCCCCATCATTAAGGGAAGTGCTCTTAAAGCCCTTGAGTGCGATGATCCGGCAGGAGAGGATGCCAAGTGCATTGGAGAGCTTTTGGATGTCCTGGATTCCTATGTTCAGGAGCCTGAGCGGGATATGGACAAGGATTTTCTGATGCCCATTGAAGATGTGTTCAGTATTTCCGGCCGAGGTACCGTTGTAACCGGTAGAATTGAGCGCGGTGTTATCAAGACGGGTGAAGAGATCGAGCTGGTTGGTATCCGTGAGACAACCAAGACAATCTGTACCGGTGTTGAGATGTTCAGAAAACTCTTGGATGAGGGTCAGGCCGGGGACAATGTTGGTCTGCTTCTCCGTGGAACCAAGAGGGATGCCGTGGAAAGGGGTCAGGTTGTGGCAAAACCCGGCAGTATTACACCCCATACAAAATTCAAGGCTGAAATTTATTGCCTAAGCAAGGAAGAAGGCGGGCGCCATACTCCGTTTTTCAGCGGATACAGGCCCCAGTTCTTTTTCAGAACAACGGATGTGACAGGAATTTTGACCCTTGCAGAAGGTGTTGAAATGATCATGCCGGGAGATAACGCAAGCATCAGTGCTGAGTTGATAGCGCCCATAGCCATGGAAAAAGAGTTGCGCTTTGCCATCAGGGAAGGCGGCCGAACCGTGGGTGCTGGCGTTATTGGTGAAATAATCGAATAAACCAAGAGAAAATAGGCTGTTATGATAAAGACTAAAATCAGGATCAGGCTCAAAGCATACGATCATAAGCTTCTTGACCAATCCTCCCTTGATATTGTGGATACTGCAAGAAAGACGGGGGCTAAGGTTGTGGGGCCTATTCCGCTGCCGACACGGATTAATAAATTCTGCGTGTTGCGCTCACCCCATGTGAACAAGAAGTCCCGTGAGCAGTTTGAAATCAGAACACACAAACGACTGATGGATATTCTGGAGCCCACCCAGCAGACAGTCGATGCTCTTATGAAACTTGATCTTTCACCAGGTGTTGATGTTGAGATAAAACTCTAATTGAAAATGGGTTTTCAAAAATGAATTGGTGAAAATCATCGAGTTTGTTTTTGACCATATGAGCAGGAAATGATCATGAGTATAGGAATAATAGGAAAAAAAATCGGGATGACCGGTGTGTTTACCTCAGACGGCAGGCTTGTCCCGGTGACAGTTGTCGAGGTTGGCCCCTGTGTTGTGACCCAGGTTAAGACTGAAAAAATCGACGGATACAATGCCCTGCAGCTTGGATTTGGGGAAAAACCTCTGGAGAAATGCACCAGACCGGCAAAGGGTCATTTTCAGAAAAGCGGGAATACGGGATTTTCATTTGTCCGGGAATTTGCCGCACAGTCTTTGGATGATTTTACGCCTGGACAAACCATTGACCTGAACATTTTTGCCGTGGGAGAGAGGGTTACCGTTTCTGGAACATCAAAGGGGCGGGGCTTTCAGGGGACCATAAAGCGTCATGGTTTCAGCAGGGGCCCTGAAACCCATGGTAGCCGTAACCATCGTAAACCCGGTTCTGTAGGCTGTAGTGCATGGCCTGCAAGGATAGTCAAGGGAAAGAAAATGCCGGGTCATATGGGCGTTGATCGAAATACTATAAAAAATCTTGAGATTATTGATATTAGACCGGAACAAAATCTTATTTTGTTAAAAGGAGCTGTTCCAGGTGCGAAGACCGGAATACTTGAAATTAAAAAAAGTTCCGTAATTAAATAGAATCTTATAGAGTTATCTGTTTTTTTACTACGGCTATGGGTATTGCATAAACCTTCGCAGTGATGCATGGTCGTTTATATGTATATGAATGGGGAAAAATATGGCTGCTGTAGATGTATTGAACAGGTCAGGAGAGAAAGTGTCGGAAACGGAACTTCCTGATGAAATATTCAGCATACCTGTAAAGAAAAGCGTGTTATACGATGTTGTAAGAATGCAGCTTGCATCCAGGCGGGCAGGAACTGCCGTTGTTAAGGGTAGATCCGATGTGTCCGGGAGCACAAGAAAGCTGTACAGGCAAAAGGGAACCGGTAATGCGAGATCAGGCAGTGTAAAATCGCCTTTGCGTAAAGGCGGAGGGGTGATATTCGGCCCGAGCCAGAGATCTTATGCTTACAAGCTTCCTAAAAAAGTCAGAGCGCTTGCGCTCAAGATGGCATTGAGCAGTAAGCTTGAAAATAATGAACTTTCAGTGATTGACACCTTTGGTCTTGAAGAGATCAAGACCCGCGAGTTCGTGGAAATCACAAAGAACCTTGGGTTTAAAAAAATTCTGGTGGTAACCGGTGAAGATGACAGAAATCTCTTCCTTTCATCAAGAAATGTGCCTGATGTTAAAGTTATCAAAACAGATGGTCTTAATGTCTATGATATTTTGAAATACGATCGTCTTCTTCTGATTGAATCATCCATAGATGGAATAAAGGGGAGGTTTATAAAAGATGAGAGCATATGACATTATCAGGAGGCCCATAGTCACTGAGAAGACCACCCTGCAAAAGGAATTGTATAATCAGATATGTTTTGAGGTTGCCCGGGATGCAAACCGGCTGGAAATAAAGAATGCCATAGAAAAGATATTTAATGCCAAGGTTAGATCCGTTAAGACCATTCAGGTTAAGGGTAAGGTTAAGCGCCGTGGCAGGATAGTCGGAAAGCGGCGGGACTGGAAAAAGGCTAACGTGCGGCTTATGCCCGGGCAGAGAATCGAGTTTTTTGAAGGTGTTTAAAGGAATAAAAAAATGGCAATAAAGAAAACTAAGCCGACTTCACCCGGAAGAAGAGCCCAGGAATATTTTACATTTGATGAGATTACAAAGGTAAAGCCTGAAAAAAGTCTTTTAAGAAAAATAAAGAAAACCGGGGGGCGTAATTCCAACGGCAGAATTACCAGCAGGCACAAAGGCGGAGGAGCCAGGCGTCAGTATAGAATTATTGATTTCAAAAGGGATAAAGAAGGTATTCCGGCAAAGGTCACTGCCATTGAATATGATCCTAACAGGAGCGCAAGGATTGCCCTCTTGGTTTATGCTGATGGTGAAAAAAGGTATATTTTAGCACCAAGGGATATTCAGGTTGGGGATAAGATAGAAACAGGTCCTGATTCGGACATAAAACCCGGTAACTGCCTCCCTTTGGAAAATATTCCTTTGGGAACCAGGATTCATAATATTGAACTGAAGCAGAAAAAAGGCGGTCAGATCGTCAGAAGTGCCGGCACCTACGCCAGGCTTATGGCCAAAGAAGGCACCTATGCACAGGTTTTGCTTCCTTCTGGTGAAGTCAGAATGGTACACATGAAGTGTAAGGCCACTGTGGGCCGGGTCGGCAATGAAAAGCATGATGATGTCAAGCTTGGCAAGGCCGGACGTTCGAGATGGCTGGGCAGACGCCCCTCTGTAAGGGGTGTTGCCATGAACCCCGTGGATCATCCCATGGGTGGTGGAGAGGGCAGATCTTCAGGAGGCAGACAGCCTTGTACGCCTTGGGGAAAACCGACAAAGGGGTATAGAACTCGTTCAAACAAGAGATCTGATCAGTACATCGTAAAAAGAAGAGCTAAACGTAAATAAATAGGTGATCTGATATGCCGAGGTCGTTGAAAAAGGGCCCTTATATAGCCCCTGAATTATTGAATAAAGTTATAGTAGCCCAGGAGAGCAAGAGCAACAAGGTGATTAAAACCTGGTCAAGGAGATCAACCATATTTCCAGAAATGGTCGGGATTACATTTGCGGTTCATAATGGCAAGAAATTTATTCCGGTTTTTGTGACGGAAAACATGGTGGGGCACAAGCTTGGGGAATTTTCTCCCACAAGAACTTTTTGGGGCCATGCAGGCAGTAAAAAGTCAAAGTCGAGATAACACCTCTACCAGGTTTAATATGATAAGGATGTAATTATGGAAGTGAAGGCAGTAACCAAATATATACGGATATCACCTTTTAAGCTGCGAGCTCCTATTGAGGCTTTGAAAGGGAAACAGGTTGAGGATGCTCTCAACCTGTTGAAATTCATGCCCCTTAAATCAGCCGGTATTATTTCCAAAACCCTCAAATCTGCCATTGCCAACGCTGGTCACAACAATGATATGGACGTTGATGATCTTATCGTCAAAAATATTGTGGTTGATCATGGCCCTATGTTAAAACGCTTTAGGGCCAGGGCCAGGGGCAGAGGTGCAAGGATTCTAAAAAGAACCAGTCACATAACCGTCATAGTTGCGGAAACGAACTAATTTAAGGAGGGGATGGCTTGGGCCAGAAAGTAAATCCAATAGGATTAAGATTAGGTATCATTGGAACATGGGATTCCAGATGGTATGCAGATAAGGAATATGCTGATTTTGTTTATGAGGATTATAAGATCAGAAAATTTCTGAAAAAGAAACTTTACCATGCCGGTATTTCAAAAATAGAGATAGAGCGCTTTTCAAAACGTGTCAGACTGCGGGTTTTTGCCGCAAGACCAGGTATTATTATTGGAAAGAAAGGCTCTGAAATTGCCCTGTTAAAAAAAGAACTGGACAAAATGCTTAAGCCTGAGGTGCTTATCGATATTAAGGAGGTACGAAGACCTGAAATCGATGCCCAGCTTGTGGCGGAAAATATTGCTCTTCAATTAGAGAGGCGCATTGCCTTTAGAAGGGCCATGAAAAGAAGCGTGTCTTCGGCCATGCGTTTTGGCGCCCAGGGAATCAAGATTATTTGTGCCGGCAGGCTTGGTGGTGCTGAGATGGCAAGAACAGAATGGTATAAGGAGGGAAGAATTCCCCTGCATACCCTTCGTGCGGATGTAGATTATGGATTTATAGAAGCCCAGACCACCTATGGAACCATAGGCATCAAAGTCTTTATTTTTAAAGGCGAAGTGCTAAACGTAGATCAGAAAATTTCAGCTTAAAACATGGGCTGCGAAGGAGATAAAAGATGCTGAGTCCCAAAAAAGTTAAGTATCGAAAGCGCATGCGCGGGAGACTCAAGGGAAAGCCCTCTGGAGGAACCACTCTTAATTTCGGAGATTTTGGTTTGCAGGCAGTTGAGTGTGGCTATGTCAGCGCAAGGCAGATCGAGGCTGCCCGTGTGGCAATGACCCGTAAAATAAAGAGAGTGGGGAAAACCTGGATTCGTTTTTTTCCGGATAAACCCATTACCAAAAAACCGGCTGAAGTCCGGATGGGTAAAGGTAAAGGCCCCACAGAGGCCTGGGTTGCTGCGGTAAAACCCGGTAAAATTCTCTATGAGATGGAAGGGGTGCCAAGGGAGCTTGCCAAAGAGGCTCTAAGGCTTGCCGCTCACAAACTATCTGTAAAAACACGGTTTGTGGAAAGGGGTTGATTAAAATGAAAACAAGTGAATTAAGAGCGCTCAGTGCCGAAGAATTAACCGCAAGACTGCTTGACCTGAAAAAAGAGTATTTTAATCTTCGTTTTCAACATGGGGTTGACCAGCTTGAAAATACATCTGTTCTTCCCAGGATCAAAAAAGACATTGCGCGTGTCATGACCGTGTCCAGAGAAATGAATTTGAACATTTAGGGGACTTTAAAAAAAGTTGATGCCATGAATGATAGAGGTCGAAAAAGAATACTTTTAGGTACGGTAGTATCTGATAAAATGGATAAATCCGTTGTTGTTCAGGTAGAGCGCCTGATACAGCATAAAATTTATAAAAAATATATCAAGAGATATAAAAAATACGCAGCTCACGACGAAAATAATCAATGCAAACCCGGAGACCTCGTTAAAATTACAGAGTCACGGCCTTTGAGCAAAACAAAAAAATTTCGCATCAGTGAGATTGTCAAAAGGGCGATTTGATTTAAGAGGAGTTGAAAAATGATTCAGAGTGAGACAAGATTAACTGTTGCAGACAACTCCGGCGCCAAGGAGCTTTATTGTATAAAGGTTCTTGGCGGCTCGAAAAGGCGTTATGCAGGGATTGGGGATATTATAGTTGTTTCCGTTAAAGAGGCTATTCCCAATGCAAAGGTTAAAAAAGGAGATATTGTAAAAGCTGTTATTGTCAGAACCAAGAAAGAGGTATCAAGACCAGACGGATCCATGATCAGGTTTGACGACAATTCAGCCGTTATCATCAACCCTTCCAATGAACCTGTTGGAACGCGTATTTTCGGCCCTGTTGCAAGGGAACTTCGAGCAAAGCGCTTTATGAAGATCATTTCCCTGGCTCCAGAGGTGCTTTAGCAGCTTAAGGTAATTGGGAGAGCTAATAATGAAAAAAGCTAATAAAAAAGTAAAAACTAAAATTAAAACCGATGATAAGGTTAAGATCATTGCCGGTAAGGATAAGGATAAAATCGGCAAGGTTCTTAGTGTTATCAAAAAACAAAATCGGGCAATTGTAGAGAATATAAATGTTGCCAAGGTTCATCAGCGTCCGACCCAGGCAAATCCCCAGGGCGGGATCGTTGACAAGCCAATGCCGATAGATTGTTCTAATCTCATGATTATGTGTAATCGTTGTGTGAAGCCGACAAGGATTGGTATTCGGGAACTGGAAGATGGCAAAAGAGTTAGATTCTGCAAAAAATGTAATGAGCAAATTGATGCTTAGTTGGAATCTGAGGAGCTTAAAACTTGACACTCAAACAGACATATGAAAAAGAACTGATTCCCAGCCTGATGGAAACATTTAGCTATAAAAACACCATGCAGGTCCCCCGGTTAAAAAAGATAGTGCTGAACATCGGATTGGGAGAGGCAATAAAAAATATCAAGCTTCTTGACTCGGCATCTGCTGATCTTGCCTTGATCGCCGGCCAGAAGCCGGTAATAACAAAGGCGAGAAAATCCATTGCTGCATTCAAGCTGCGTGAGGGTATGCCCATAGGATGCATGGTAACTCTGCGCCGGGAAAAGATGTATGATTTTCTGGAAAAACTTATCAATATTGCCCTTCCCCGTGTAAGGGATTTCAGGGGTATATCCGGGAAAGCATTTGATGGAAAGGGAAACTACAGCCTTGGGATAAAAGAGCATATCATATTTCCTGAAATTGATTATGATAATACTGACAGCATAAAAGGGCTTAATGTCTCAATAGTAACATCGGCTGGAAATGATAAGGAAGGTAAAGAACTCCTGAGACTTTTTGGGATGCCTTTTAAAAATTGATTGTAATTACTGAATGGAGATTGATGATTAAGGATTTGTTAGGACAGGCCAGTCTCTTTTTCCATGTTTTAGGGAGGTAAATTTGGCTAAAAAGTCGCTTATCGCAAAGGCTGCACGTAAACCTAAGTTCAAGGTGCGTGCCTACAATCGATGCCCTATCTGCGGAAGGCCCAGGGGGTTTATACGCAAGGCAGGCATCTGCAGGATATGTTTCAGAGAACTTGCTTCTGCAGGAAAACTGCCTGGGGTTACTAAATCCAGTTGGTAGGTTCAATCCAACTGCCAGATTGCAGCTAATATTTTGATATAACCGACATGGCGCTTCACCGTCACAATCAAAATAATGATAGTCCTTATGCAGTTGGGGACTTTCTAATAAAAAAATATAGATTTTATTTGTCGGGTATTTAGAAAAAATATGACAGCCATTGCTGTTTTAAAATAACAACAGGTAAACGAGTTAAAGTAAATAAACAGGGCTTTATTTAAAAGCAAACCAGTAAAAGGCCTTGTTAGGAGATGATTATGGCAATGAGTGATCCAATTGCGGACATGCTTACAAGAATCCGAAATGGTGGTAAGGCTGAATTCGCTAAAGTGGATATCCCCGGGTCCAAGTTGAAGATGGAATTGGCGCGGGTGCTGAAAGAGCAGGGGTACATTAAGAATTACAAATTTCTTGAAGATAATAAACAGGGTGTACTCCGCGTTTATCTCAAATACGCAGGTGAAAAAAAACCTGCAATATTTGGACTCGAACGGGTGAGCAAACCCAGCCGAAGGGTCTATAAGAAATCAAAAGAGATTAAGCCGGTTTTAAACGGTCTTGGTATATCGATTTTATCCACTTCAAAAGGTTTGATGACGGATAAGCAGGCAAAAAATGAGAATGTGGGCGGCGAAGTCCTCTGTAATATTTGGTAGTTCAGGAGGTAAGATGTCACGAATAGGTAAAAAGCCGATCCAGATTCCAGAAAAAGTTGACGTGAAAATAGATGGTGAAAAAATCACCGTCAAGGGCCCTAAGGGAACCTTGTCACGCGCTCTGCATCCGGCTGTAAATTTAAATATCAAAGATAATGTCATAACTGCCACAACCGATGATCCCAATAATAGAAAAAACGTGGCCATTCAAGGATTGTACAGGGCATTGGCCGCCAATATGGTTACAGGGGTTACCAGCGGATATGAAAAGATTCTTTTATTGAGCGGCATTGGCTACCGTGCGGAACTAAAGGGAAATACCCTGGTTCTAAACGTGGGCTATTCTAATCCGGTCAATTTTGAACTTCCTGAGGGAATTTCCGCAAAAGTGGACAAAAATACCCAGATTACCCTGTCATCAATTGATAAGGAAAGTCTTGGTGAAACTGCGGCCAGGATTCGTAAGGTCAGGCCCCCTGAGCCTTATAAAGGTAAGGGCATCATGTATTCTGATGAGCGGATAATCAAAAAAGCTGGAAAAGCCGCAGCTAAATAATCAAAACCAGGAATAGAGAATTATGGCAAATACCAATACAAGGCGTATCTCAAGAATCAAGAGAAAAAAAAGAATCCGGAAAAAGATTACAGGCACCCAGGATCGCCCGAGACTGAGTGTCTTTAGAAGTTCAGGTCATATCTATGCCCAGGTTATTGATGACGTTAATGGGCATACCATTGTTTCAGCATCATCCCTTGATAAAGAATTTTTAGATACAGGGGTAAAGGGCGGTTGCAAAGAAGGGGCAGTTGCTGTAGGAAAGATCGTTGGCAAAAGGGCACTTGACACAGGAATCACAAAGGTTGTTTTTGATAGAAACGGATTCTTGTACCATGGTCGTTTAAAAGCACTTTCAGACGGGGCCCGGGAAGCTGGGCTGCAATTTTAAAAAGGAGGACTCCTTTGGTCAACAAGCAAGCGGAAGACAATCAATTCATTGATAAGGTTGTTAGAATAAACAGGGTCGCAAAGGTTGTAAAAGGCGGCCGAAATTTCAGTTTCAGCGCCCTTTGTGTTGTGGGAGATGGAGAAGGCAGTGTAGGATTCGGGCTTGGTAAAGCAGGAGAAGTCCCGGAAGCCATCCGTAAGGGGGTTGATAAGGCAAAAAATGCCATGACACGGGTATCCATTGTGGATGGTACGATTCCCTTTGAAGTAACCGGCATATCAGGTTCCGGCAGGGTGCTCTTAAAACCGGCATCTCCGGGTACAGGCGTCATTGCAGGCGGTGCGGTTCGAGCTGTGCTTGAAGCAGCAGGGGTTAAGGATATTCTGACCAAGTGTATTGGAACAAACAATGCTCACAACGTCGTAAGAGCCACCATGGCTGGTCTGAAGTCACTTGAAACCAGGGAAGAGGTCGCCAGAAGAAGGGGCCTTAGACCTGAAGAGATTTAGCGGAGAGACAACATGTCAGGTAAAGTAAGAATCACACAGATCAGAAGCATTATAGGGCGGCCGGAAAAGCATCGTCGTATTGTCCGTGCCCTTGGCTTGAGAAAAATGAATATGACGGTTGAACATAATATGAATCCCGCCATCATGGGAATGGTTAAAAAGATTCCCCATCTTGTCAGGGCAGAGGAGGTGTAGCATGAAGCTTTATGAATTGGCACCTGCTGAAAAAAGCCGCAAATCAAGGAAACGCGTAGGCCGGGGCCCTGGATCAGGAATGGGAAAAACATCCACCAGGGGCCACAAGGGCCATAACTCACGTTCAGGGGGAGGTGTCAGGCCGGGCTTTGAAGGCGGACAGATGCCCCTACACAGGCGTCTTCCCAAGAGGGGTTTTACAAATATTGCCAAAAAGAAAATCGCTGTCCTGAATGTTGCCGATCTTGATCGTTTTGATGCAGGCACGACAATTGATCCCCAGGTATTAAAATCATCGGGCCTTGTTAAAGGAAGATATGATGGTATTAAAATCCTTGGTACAGGTGAGCTGACAAAATCTTTTTCCCTGAAACAATGCCTTGTGAGTCAGGCCGCCAAAGCAAAGATAGAATCAGCCGGCGGCTCTATTGAACAATAATTAATCTGAGGTTATAATCAAATGATTCAGAGTGGATACCAGAATATACTGAAGCTTCCTGAGCTTAAGAAAAAGCTTTTGATCACCTTTGCACTACTTTTTGTTTATCGTATTGGTGTACATGTGCCCACACCTGGTATTGATACGGCTGCTCTGGCATCCTTTTTTGACAATGCCAGCGGCACTCTGTTTGCGATGTTCAATATGTTTTCAGGAGGTGCGCTGGATCGTCTCTCTGTTTTTGCATTGGGGATCATGCCCTATATCAGTGCCTCGATTATTCTTCAGTTGATGACGGTTGTTGTTCCCCATCTGGAACAATTGTCCAAGGAAGGAGAGCATGGCCGCAAGAAGATTACACAATATACCCGGTATGGCACGGTTTTATTGAGTATTATTCAGGGTTTCGGCATCAGTGTAGGGCTTGAGAGCATGACCTCCCCTGCGGGTGCACCTATTGTAATGTATCCGGGATGGGGTTTCCGCCTGGTAACCGTGATTACGCTGACAGCAGGAACGGCTTTTATCATGTGGCTGGGCGAGCAGATAACGGAAAGGGGGATTGGAAACGGCATATCACTTATCATTTTTGCAGGTATTGTGGCAAGAATGCCCATGGCCATCGGTAATACGCTTCGCCTTGTTTCAACGGGGGAGATGGGCTTGTTTGCCATTATTATTTTGGTTGTCCTCATGGTGGCTGTTATCGGCTTTATTATATTTATGGAGCAGGCCCAGCGGAGGATTCCGGTTCAATATGCCAAGCGTGTGGTGGGACGTAAAATGTACGGAGGCCAGACTTCGCATCTTCCGTTAAAGGTTAATACGGCAGGGGTTATCCCGCCGATTTTTGCATCCTCCATCATAATGTTTCCAGCCACCATAGCTAACTTTATTGACCTGCCGATAATGAAAACAGTGGCATCTGCCATGAGCCCGGGCAGCATTATTTATAACCTGATATATGTTGGCTTTATCGTTTTTTTCTGTTTTTTTTATACCGCCGTCACATTTAAACCAGATGATGTGGCAGAGAACATGAAAAAGAACGGGGGCTATATTCCAGGAATCAGGCCGGGTAAAAAGACTGCCGAGTATATTGATAAGGTCTTGACAAGGATTACACTTGGCGGAGCAATTTATGTGTCAGCAGTTTGTGTACTGCCCACCATGTTGATGGTAAAATTTAATGTGCCGTTTTATTTTGGTGGAACAGCACTGCTTATTGTAGTGGGAGTATCCATCGATACCATTTCCCAGATCGAATCCCATTTGATTACGAGAAATTATGAAGGCTTTCTGGGAAAGTCAAAAAGTGTAAAGTCCAGAAGATAAATATTTTTTCCGCTTCAAAATTTTATAGAAGAGTATTTCAAGGAGTAAATTATGGCAAAAGAAGAACCCATAAAAGTTGAGGGCACTGTCCTTGAAACGCTGCCCAATGCAATGTTCAAGGTTGAATTAGACAATAAGCATCAATTGCTTGCCCATATTTCAGGCAAAATGAGGATGCATTTTATCAAGATTCTTCCCGGTGACAAAGTCACTGTGGAGCTTTCACCTTATGATTTATCAAGGGGCCGGATTACTTATCGATATAAATAAAAAAAGTGCATCCTTCATTTTCAGGTTTACACTTTCTGAATCAATCTTCCCATTTTTTGGGGCTCATTTCAAAGAAAAGTGTAAATAGTTTTGCGTTGTTTTGAAAGATGCTACAAAAAGCTGCACAGCGGTATTGTTACCGCTATATGCTGCAAGGAGTATATATAGATGAAAGTCAGAGCATCTGTAAAAAAAATATGTAAAGATTGCAAGATTATTCGCAGGTCAGGTGTAATCAGAGTTATATGTATAAATAAACGTCACAACCAACGGCAGGGATAGGGGGTATAAAGCGTGGCAAGAATTGCAGGCGTAGATTTACCGAAAAACAAGCATGTAGAGATCGCCTTGACCTCGATTTACGGCATAGGCAGAAGCACCTCCAGAGAAATTATCGGCCGCATAGGCATTGAACCGACACTCAAGGCTGAGGAGCTTACAGAAGAACAGGTTAATGATATAAGGAAGATCATTGACAGTGATTATAAGGTAGAGGGTGAGCTTAGAACGGAAACCTCTATGAATATTAAAAGGCTCATGGATTTGGGATGTTACAGAGGACTTCGTCATCGAAAATCCCTGCCTTGTCATGGCCAGCGTACCAGCACCAATGCCAGAACCAGAAAAGGTCCCAGGCGTGCGGCTGTCAAAAAGAAAAAATAGTCAACTCTGGGCGATGATACAACGCATTCGGTCAAATTAGGAGGTTTGCTAAGTTATGGCAAAGAAAAGCAAGAAAACGGTTACCAAGAAAAAAGTCAAAAAAAATATTTCAACGGGTGTTGTGCATATTCAATCCACCTTTAACAATACCATTGTAACGATTACCGATGAAATGGGAAATACCATAGCATGGTCAAGTTCGGGTATCCAGGGTTTTAAGGGATCGAGAAAGAGTACTCCCTTTGCCTCTAAGCTTGCAGCAGAGGCCGCAGGGGCCAAGGCCATGGAACATGGAATGAAAAATGTGAGTGTTTTTGTTAAAGGTCCGGGTGCTGGCCGGGAATCCGCACTCAGGGCTTTGCATGCCATTGGCTTTAATATTTCAATGATAAAAGATGTTACCCCGGTTCCTCATAACGGATGTCGTCCGCCAAAGCGAAGAAGGGTATAATAGAGGGGATCCATTTAAGGCAGATTGCAGAAAATATTTTACCGTACAACTAAATTTGAAGCTCTCTAAAGATTCATATGTAATTGAGGTTATCCGGTATATTAATTCATGCAGACAGCTTAAGGTATCCTTGCAGATATAAGTTTGATAAAGGAGGAAGACGTTGTCACGTTATAGAGGATCTGTCTGCCGGCAGTGCAGACGTGAAAATATGAAACTGTTTTTGAAAGGCGATCGCTGCTTTTCAGATAAATGCAGCTTTGATAGAAGAGGCTATCCCCCGGGACAGCACGGCCAGAGACGATCTAAGCATTCCGACTATGGAGTTCAGCTTAGAGAGAAACAAAAAGTCAGAAGAATTTACGGAATTTCAGAAAAACAGTTCCGGATTATTTTTAATAATGCAGATCGTCAAAAAGGTATTACAGGTACAAACCTTCTCAGCCTTCTTGAAAGACGCCTTGATAATGTGGTTTTCAGGCTGGGTTTTACCAGTTCAAGGACCCAGGGGCGGCATTTTGTAAGGCATAATCATTTTCTCGTAAATGGCCGCAAAGTAAACATTCCATCCTATGTAGTGAAGAGCAATGATGTGATTGAACTTAATGAGAAAAGCAGGAATGTGAAAGCCATAAGTGAGTCCCTTGAAACCATTGTAAGGCGTGGAATCCCCCAGTGGCTGGAGTTGGACAAGGATGGTTTTAAAGGAGCTGTAAAAAGTCTTCCGGCCAGGGAAGATATCACCTTGCCTATACAGGAACAGCTCATAGTTGAGCTTTATTCAAAATAAGTGAGCTGTATGCAGATTGTCCTAAGGGATTTATATGAAAGTCTTTTGCAAATCCTATATGACTTTCATGGTTCGTTGTGGACAGAACCGTGTCAAAACACTGGTCTGCCCATGGCAGTTATATCAGGAGAAAACAATGTCATCAGATGAACTTGTATATGTGAACTGGCATGAGATGATCACGCCGGAGAAGGTTGTCGTAACGACAACATCAACATACGGCAAATTTGTATGCGAACCCCTGGAGCGGGGTTTTGGGACAACAATCGGGAACTCTCTCAGGCGTATTATTCTCTCCTCTTTATACGGTGCTGCAATTGTTTCTGTTAAATTTGACGAGGCACTTCATGAGTACAGTGTCATATCTGATATAAGGGAAGATGTGTCTGAGATCATTATGAATCTCAAAGCAGTTAAATTGAAGGTCGATTCTCTGGAGGATAAGACATTGACCCTCAATAAAGAGGGCGAAGGGATTGTTACAGCGGCTGACATTAGAAGTGAGGACGGCAGGGTTACTATTCTTAACCCTGAACAGCATATTGCTACCCTTTCCAAGGGTGGGGTGCTGAACATGACCATGAAGGTGAAGACCGGGAAAGGATATGCGCTGGCCTCCGCAAACAAGGACCCCGATGCTCCCATCGGTACCATTCCAATTGACAGTGTGTTTTCACCGATAACAAGGGTTAAATATGTTGTGGGCACCGCAAGGATCGGTCAGAAAACAGATTATGACAAACTGACCATGGAGGTCTGGACAGATGCCAGTGTCAGCCCTGAAAATTCCGTTGCCTATGCAGCGAAAATTCTCAAAGAACAGATGAATCCCTTTATAAATTTTGATGAAGATATTGAGCCTGAGCAGGAAGAAAATGAAGCAGAAGGAGCAGAAAGGCATTTTAATGAGAATCTGTATCGAAATGTCGATGAACTTGAACTTTCCGTTAGAAGTTCCAACTGTCTGAAAAACGCACAAATACTCAAAATATATCAACTCGTTCAAAAAACCGAAAGTGAAATGCTCAAAACAAAGAACTTTGGTCGAAAATCTCTAAATGAAATCAAGGAAGTATTGACATCTATGGACTTGAGCCTTGGCATGGATTTGGAAGGGTTTGAGCCGATTGAACATGAACCCCCATCGCTTGATCAGGCCGAAGAAAATGATGGGTTTGAGCCAACTGGCGATGGAGCAGAAGATGAAGGCTTTGAACTGGATGATGAGACCGAAAAAAATGAGGATGTAGAATCCCAGGAAAATGAAGGTTTTGAACCTGTTGAGGATGAGTAAACCAACGAAGGAGAATAATTTTTCCCATGAGACATAGAAAATCAGGTGTTAAACTGAATCGGACATCCAGCCATCGTAAGGCGATGTTTCGAAATATGGTCACATCCCTTTTTAAACACAGCCGGATAAAAACAACTGATGCCAAGGCCAAGGAACTTAGAAAACTCGCAGATAAGATGGTCACCCTTGCCAAAAGGGGTGATCTCCATGCAAGACGCCAGGCCTTTTCCGTTATTAGAGAAAAAGATGTAGTACATGAGCTTTTTAATGATGCACAGGAAAAATTCGGCAGCAGACAGGGCGGCTATACAAGGATCATCAAAATGGGCCCAAGATCAGGTGATGCTGCACCCATGTCAATGATAGAACTGATTTTAGACAATGCCTGAGCATTGATCTTATGATTTGTCTATAAATTATATTTCTGGTAAATTTATAAGTCTATTTCAAAGCCGTATCTTTTCAAAGGTACGGCTTTTTTATTTTACAAAGTAAGAGAATAACCTAATAGGTGTAAGAAGGCTATCTGCATGAATTAATATCCCGGCTATCTCGAATCATATATGTGAATCTTTGCGGCTTCATATTTTAGTCCTAAAATATTTGCTACGGCGGCAAATCGGCGTTAAGAATGCAAATTATCCCCCAATTGTGGACATCTGGGTTTTGATTTTTACGGTCCCCGGGTTTTCAGTTAATCCATGGTGCCTGGGTTTGTTTTCAATGGCGGTCTGGATGATTTTTTTTAAGGCTTCTTTATCCGCACCTCTTCTGAGGGCATTTAAAATATCGATTTCATAGTTATCTAAAAGGCATGGCCTCAGCCTTCCTGTGGATGTAAGTCTGAGCCTGTTGCATGTATCACAGAAATGGGAACTCACCGGTGATATAAATCCTATCTCTCCCAGGGCATTTTCAGGCTTGAATCTTGCAGCAGGCCCGTCATGCTTATCCCTTTTGACAGGTTCAAGATGTCCCAGAACACCTTCTATCCTCTGTTTTATCTGCGGTATCAGTATCCTCTGGCTGTTCTTAACGCCGCTGTTTCCCATGGGCATGTATTCGATGAACCTGATATGAAATGGATATTTTATGGCAAGTGATGCAAGATCGGTTATTTCATCGTCATTGATTCCCTTTAATACCACAGCATTAAGCTTTATAGGGGATATGCCCCTGTGATGGGCAGACATGATACCCTTCCATACATCAGCATGACGGTCTTTTCCTGAAATAAATTGAAATCTTTCAGGCTTCAGTGTATCAAGGCTGATGTTCAATCGCTTGATTCCCGCTGCAATAATGTCGTCCATGTATCTGTCCAGCAGAACCCCGTTGGTTGTGACTGCTATGTCTTCAATACCCTTGATCTTTGACAGGGATCTGATGAATTCAAATATTCCCTTTCTTACTAAGGGCTCTCCACCGGTGATTCTCACCTTGTTTATACCAAGTTCTGCTGCTGCCCCGGTGATTTGAAGTATCTCTTCATAGCGGGCGATGTCCTTGTGGCTGAGGAAGGGCAGGGCATCCCTGGGAACGCAGTAGCGGCAGGCAAGGTTGCACCTGTCGGTCACAGAGATGCGCAGATAATTAATTGTCCTGAAATCATGATTCGTGTTTTCAGGCTCCGGTATGGATGATAAGAATGTCATGTCTATTGGTTTTCCTGAAAATGATTTACAATGGCGTCAATCAATCCGTCTATGGTATAGGTTTCAGCCTCAATATGGGTTGTCATTCCCTCTGACACAATGGTGTCCGAGGTGATGGGGCCGATACTCGCGGTGAGTATCTGTGATAAAAATGCCTCAGCTCCATCAGGGGGAAGCAGTGCCTTGAAGTTCTTCACCGTGGAGGAGCTGGTAAAGGTTACCAGGTCAATATCTTTTTTTTCAAGCAGGTCTATCAAGAGCTCTTTATTGTCATCTGCCAGTTCCGTGACATACGCGGTTACCTCATTTACCTCAGCTCCCATTTCATTAAGTTCCCGGGGAAGAATTGTTCTGGCCTCCATGGCACGGGGCAATAGGACTTTTTTCCCTTTGATTTCAAGGTCTTTAAATGCCTCCACAACGGATTCAGCCCTGTAAGTCTTGGGGAGCACGTCAGATACGATACCGTATTTAAGGAGTTCTAACTTTGTCACAGGGCCGATACAGGCGCATTTCAGGCGGCCCAGGGCCCGGACATCAAGGTTCATTTTAAAAAGGGTTTTAAAGAAGTATTTGACCCCGTTTACGCTGGTGAAAACGATCCAGTCGTATTTATCAAGTCTTGTCACCTGATTCTCAAGTTCTGAATTGTCCCCGGGAGGTACAATGCGGATGGTGGGGATTTCGATGCAGTCGGCCCCAAGTTCCGTAAGCCTTGAAACAAAATCACTGGCCTGGGCCCTGGCCCTGGTGACCACTATTTTTTTGCCGAAAAGCGGCCGGCTCTCGAACCATTTCATTTTATCCCTGAGGGAAACCACCTTTCCAATGACAATAATCGCGGGGGCTTTGAGGCCTGCCGCCTTAACCCGTTGTACAATATTTTCCAGGGTTCCTGATACGCATTCCTGTTTTGTGGTGGTTCCCCATCTCACAAGTGCCGCAGGGGTTTCAGTATCCATGCCGTTCAAGGTCAGTTTTTCCGTGATGTTTGGAAGATTTTTAACCCCCATGAGAAATACAAGGGTGCTGCCGCTTGATGCAAGGCTCTTCCAGTTTATATTTGTTTCGTCTTTGAGAGGGTTTTCATGGCCGGTGATCAGTGAAACCGACGAGGTATAATCCCTGTGTGTCAGGGGAATCCCTGCATAGGCCGGAGCTGCAATGGCAGATGTGACACCTGGAATTACCTCAAAGGGAACATTGTTTTGAATCAGTATCTCAGCTTCTTCCGCCCCTCGGCCGAAAATAAAGGGATCTCCACCTTTCAGCCTTGCTACCACAAGCCCTTCACGCCCCTTGGAGGCAAGGAGCTGGCTTATTTTCTCCTGGGTCATGGTGTGGTCTCCCCCTTTTTTGCCCACATATATGATTTCAGCGTCCTTTGATGCATATTTTAACAGGGCAGGGGAGGCCAGGTAATCATAAACAACAACATCGGCTTTCTGGATACAGGCCCTTGCCTTGATGGTAAGGAGGCCTGGATCTCCAGGGCCTGCTCCAATGAGATATACTTTACCTTTTTTTTCAGTCATAAAATGACATCCTTAATTTGACGATCAGCTTTGTTTTAATTATAGATTATCCAATATCTCCTGGGCGCCTTGTTTAAGAAGCAGCTCCGCAAGCTCTCTGCCGATCTGGTCTTTTAATTCAAGTTCTCCTGAGAGAGTTTCCTTTATAACCTGGGTGCCGTCCATGGATGCGACAAGCCCTGTCATTATCAAGGTCTTTCCATGGATTTTGCCGAAGCAGGCCACCGGGATATGACAGCTTCCCTCTAAGCGTTTTAAAAAGGCGCGTTCTCCTGTGACAACAATATTTGTCTCAGCATGGTTCAGCATTTCAAGTACAGGAGTCATTTCATTGTCATCTTGCCTTGCTTCGATGCAAAGGGCACCCTGGCCTACGGCAGGCAGCATGATCTTTTCATCTAATATCTGGGTTATTCGTTTTTTCAAGCCAAGCCTGATGATGCCTGCCGCGGCAAGCAAGATGGCATCAAATTCTCCGGAATCTAATTTTGCAAGCCTTGTATCTAAGTTTCCGCGGATGGACGGGGTCAATACATCTGGCCTTGCATGCTTTATCTGGGAAGCACGCCTTAAGCTGCTGGTGCCGATCTTGGCACCGGAAGGCAGTTTATCCAATGGCTCATTGTTCCTGGATATGACTACGTCAAAGGGATTCTCCCGGACAGGTACGGCTCCTATAAAGAGCCCATTTGGCAGTTCTCCTGGCATGTCTTTCATGCTGTGGACTGCAATATCGATATCTTTGTCAAACAGAGCCTTCTCAATTTCTTTAACAAAAAGCCCTTTACCGCCAACCTGGGCCAGGGGCCTGTCAACAATTTTATCACCGGTTGTCTTGATTTTTACGATTTCCGCATGCATTCCTGGAAAATTCGCATCTATCCTTGATTTTACCCAGTTTGCCTGCCACAGGGCAAGTTTGCTGCCCCTTGTTCCAATTTTAATATCAGGTTTCATATGTTTTGTATTGTGGTGTTTTTTTATCAGTTAATGTATGGTCATCGGTAGCAGCCTGTGAAGGTCCGGGGCAATCAGGCACTGCCGCAGGTTGCACAGCTTGTGGCAGTGCAGCCGCTGCAGGCCGAGGAACTGGAAAAAGAGGCTCCCTGGGTCGATGGATCAGTATTTGAGCCTGAGCCTGCTGTTTTAAATCCACAGGCAGACAGGAGTCTTGAGAGGTTTTCACTTTTGCAGAAAGGGCATGAGGGAACATCTTTTCCCAGCACCAGTGTTTCAAAATCCTTTCCACACTCTTTGCAGTTATATTCGTATATAGGCATTTTTCTTTCCTGTAAAATTTCCGGCATCTTTCATCCTGGTTCAAAACCTTCAACCAGGAAGGATGCCCAATTTTTATTATAAAAAATAATCGGCAAAAAATTCCCTGAATTTTCAGCTCAGGGGTTGTTGATTCGTTTATAAAATAAAACCTGATTAATATATAGCCTCCGGTCGGACTTTGCAAGTTTGTTCTTGGGATTTTGTGGTGTAATGGACCGATAATCTGTCTATTGCTCTGTGAATGTTTGATGTTAGGGTTATCACATAAGTGCAGAAACGTAGAGACAAGGCAGGCCTTGTCTCTACATTCAAATGAAGACAAACATGCCCTAATTTTTAGATTTGGCAAAGCATCAGGGAGAGCTTTGATCTTTGTTGTATTCCGTATTATTGTTTAAAAAGGAGATTTTCCGTGATGTCACAAAGAAGATGGCCAAGAAAAATATGGGATTCCTGAATTCTTGCCGTTGAAGAACTGTTTACACAAAAGGATATCTCTGAAATTTTCTTTAAAACGCCCTTAGTTCCAGACATCCCGATGACTGAAATTTCCATATCTTTGGCTTTACGCGCGGCCTTGATCACATTGGGAGAATTCCCGCTGGTGGAGATGGCAATGGCAATGTCGCCTTTTTGGCCAAGGGCCTGTAACTGTTTGTAGAAAATATCTTCAAAGGAATAGTCATTGCCGATGCTTGTAATTATGGATGTATCCGTTGTCAGGGCAATGGCGGCCAGGGGAGGGCGTTCCATCTGGAATCTGTTGACAAATTCTGCTGCTATGTGCTGGGCATCTGCTGCACTGCCCCCATTGCCGAATAACAGGATTTTTCCCTTTGCCTGTAATGTTTCCGCCATTTTTTTTCCCGCATGCGTGATGGCCTTGATGTGGCTGTTGATGAAATCCTGTTTTACCCGGATAGTTTGATCAAGAGCATCAAGTATCTTTTGCTCAATCTGTGTTGTCATTGACTCCCCAATATCCTTGTATTTTATTGCTGTATTTGATGCCATTTATTGGAAATCCACCCCTCATTCATTGTTTATTTTGATCCAAGGCACATAGAAGTTTGTTAGGAATTTTAAGGGCAGATCCTCGTGCCTGCCTTTTGCGGTGATTTTTCAGGCTGATTTTTTGGTCAGGCTTTTGTCCATCCTGACAATTTCATTGGGCATATTTATTTTTTCATCTATGTTATCTGGTATGCCTTTATCCAGTACATTAAATGGATCGGCATTTTGAAATCCCACACCTGCCTGTTTGAATTTAAACCCTTCATTCATGGTCATGTCCAGGGCATCAAGTGCATTTCCTGCCTTTGCAAACTCCTTTCCTGCTGTATCATAGAGTCCTTTTTTTAAATATATTTTTCCAATACGCATTCTGAATATCGGGTTGTCAGGAGCAATAAGAAGGCTATGATTGGCAAGATCAAGGGCTATATCCAGATTTTTGTTTTGAATTTCATAGGCCCTTGCCAACCCTGATAAGGCGGCTGCGTCCCGGGGATTTCCTTTAATGGCTGTTTTGTAATATGACTCAGCCTTTTGCGGCATTGCCGTTTTAAGATAAATTTCACCTAATATGCGGGGAGCCATGGTTGAGTCGGTATTAAGTGTTAATGCTTTTTTCAGGTGCTTTTTTGCATCCTGGAAAAGGCCGGCCTTGAACATGAATATTCCAGATGTTAATTCAACTTCGTATATCTGATTATTCAGTCTGCTCGCCTGTTTCAGGTATTTTACGGCATTTTCAGAATCATCCATGAAGTCGCAGACCAGACCTGCATTGTAGACTGCCATTACATCTGTCCCGTCGATTTTCAAGGCTTTTTCAAAGGTCTGTCTGGCCATGCCAATCTGGTTCATTATGCTGAAACATACACCAAGGCTGTTCATGAGATTGATATTATCAGGGTTTATTTTCAGGCCGTTTTGATAGTCATTGACTGCATCCTGGAACATGCCCATCTGATACAGCCTGTCACCACTGATGTTCAAGGTGACATCATTAAATAATATCTGTCTGCCCGGTTTGAAAAAAGCTGCATGGTCAAATGCTTTCAAGGCATTTCCCATGGTTTGGCAAGGGAGAAATCCCAGGCATGGAAAGCCTGCATAGCCTGCGGAAACAGGGCATTCAAACCTTATGGATAAAGCGTTCTGCAATGCGTTAAGTTTTTGGCTCAGGGTTTCATAAGCCCCTTCCATGGCAAAAATCACGATGTTATCTTTTAGGATTTTCCATTGATGGGATTCACGGGATTCAGAATCTGTTTTTGAAGTGCCAGCAACGGCAAATCTTTCAAGGTATTCCCTAAGTATGGTTTCCATATCAGTTTGAAGAATGTCGTCACAAAAGAACTTTATTGCCGCACAGGTAAAAGGATGTTCTGAAATTCTGCTGCCTTCAAAGCTTTTTATAAAGGATATTACAGGGGTGTCTGTTTTTAGCAGCATATCAGCAAGATATGTCTCCGGTATGAGGTAAGCCTCTTGTTCCGGTTGTGGACCAGAGCTTAAAAAAGTAAATTCCTTTGCAGAAAAATAGTGTCCGGACGGATACAGAATATCTTTATTTATCAGCATTTCTTATTCCTTTGTCAGGATTGAGTTAAGTGCATTGGAAATGATGGCTGAATCTCCCTGTTGTAATGTTCTTGGATCAATTATGAAATTTTTGTTTTCAATTCTGCCGATTATGGCAGGCGTGTTCATTCTCATTTTTTTCTCAAGCTGTCCCACGGACATGTGAGTGGGCTTTATGGTAACGCATCTCGTGGGAAGTGCTAACTCCGGGTAGGCCCCGCCTCCTGTACGTGAAGACAGGTCTGCATGACCTATATGGGCATTTGCACTGATTTTATCTTTAAGTTCCAGGATTATATTTTCAGTCAGTGCGACTGTTTCATCATAGGAGATGGTAAGCATTCTGAGTCCTGGAATCTGTTTAAGTGCTGCTGCCTCATCCCTGTATAAATTCAGGGTGGCCTCCAGAGCTGCAAGGGTTAGTTTGTCGATACGAAGCGCGCGGGTTAAGGGGTTTGCCTTTATTTTTTCCATGACCGATTTTTTCCCGGCTATGATACCGGCCTGGGGGCCGCCAAGGAGTTTGTCTCCGCTGAATGTAATAACATCGGCACCAGAGGCGACTGCCTCTATGGCGGTAGGCTCATTTGCCAGTCCAAATCTTGACAGATCAATGAGGGAGCCGCTGCCAAGATCCTCCATCACAGCAACACCATTTTTTTTGCCGATATCGACAAGTTCAGGAAGGGAAACACTTGAGGTAAAGCCCTGTATGCGGTAGTTGCTTGTGTGTACCTTCATTAAAAGGCCGGTGTTTTCTGATATGGCGTTTTCATAATCGCGCAGATGAGTGCGGTTGGTTGTTCCTACTTCCTTTAGTATCCCGCCGCTTTTTGCCATGACATCGGGAATCCTGAAGGACCCCCCTATCTCCACAAGTTCGCCCCTTGAAACGAGCACCTCTTTACCGGCAGATAGTGTATCCAGACATAAAAGCACGGCCCCTGCATTGTTGTTTACGGCCATGGCTGCCTCAGCTCCTGTCAGCTCGCAGAGAATCTCTTCCACAGCAGTGTAACGGATTCCCCTTTTCCCCTGGTTTATGTTAAACTCCAGATTGGAATAACCTTGGGCAATTTTGACTATGTTATTAAGAGCAGCTCTGGCAAGCAGGGCTCTTCCAAGGTTGGTGTGCAGCACCACACCAGTGGCATTTATGACGGGAACAAGTCTGGGAGCCAGGGTCTTTCTTGCATGGGTGTGTATGGCCGTCATCAGCGTCTCCTCTGAGAGTTTATCTGTTTTGCCTTTCAGTATCTCCTGTCTTGTGTTTTCCGTGACGGATCGTATGGATGATTTTAGGGTTTTTAGCGGAATATCCTTAAAGGCGTTGCTTGTTTTTGCCTGATCAAGCAGGTGGTCAACCCCTGGGATGAGTCTTAACAGATTCTGCCGATTGCTGTGATGTGTCATTTTTTGTCTAAGTTCCTAAAAGTCGGATTCTTGTTGTAAATTAAAAATATGTAATGGTATGGCATCAATAATGGACGGTATGTCAGGGATTGTTAGGTTGATGAAGGATAGTATTGAGGAGAGATTATCAGCCTGTATTTTTTCAAGCTCTAATCCTGCATTGAATTTTGAAATTAGCAGGTCAGCTATGAAAATGATACATGCAAGCTCTTTGTGTTTTAGAGCATTTTCAGGGTGGTGATGATGGGTTATAACTTCAATCAATGGATCTGAAAAGTCCCATTTTTGGGCAAGTATCTTTCCTGCATCACAGTGGGTCATTCCAAGTATTTTTTTTTCTATTTCAAGACAGGTCTGGCTCCGGCAGTTCAACCCTCTGAAAAACATGGGGCATACCTGAGATATGTACTGATCCAGAACTACTTTTCCTATATCGTGGAGAAGTCCTGCGGTATAGGCAAGTTTTGGATCCGCCTTTCTGGTCATGGATGCTATTTTCTCAGCGATGATGGCACAACCTACAGAATGAAAAAACATGCCGCCTTTACAAAGGGAATATCCCCCAGAACCGGCCTGGTTAAAATAGGCTTTAACGGCAGATGTTATAATGGATTTTATCAGAATCTGTTCACCAAGGATGAGAAGGGCGTCTTTTATGGTGTGTATTCTGATTTTTCCCTTGAACATGGCACTGTTGCATAATTGAAGGGTTCTTGCTGCAAGCACCTGGTCTTTATGAAGTTCCCGGGAGATTTCTTCAATGGTGTAACTCTCATTTTGAAAGATTCTTAATATCTTGAGCGCTGCCTGGGGTATGGGTTTTAATGATTCAATGGTTTGGCCAATATCTTTGGAAGACGGCGAAGAATATATGAACTCGGCCTCTTTTTTCTTTTCCCATACCGGTTTGATACGGGCTATACCGTCATTCATGTCAAGCTCAAGGCTGCAGGTGAAAAAACCGCCTGTTTCAGACTTTGAAATTTTTATTTTGTTCTTTTCTATAATTGCAAGTGCCGTTTCCGTTGATCTTCCCCCGATGTCAAGATTGATATCATGGTCACGCAATGGTCCTACCAGGGCACCGCCGGCAATGGCTGCCTCTAAATTTTCAGGTTCGGCCCCCAGGTCATACAGCGCCTGGAGAAATATGGGAAGGCCAGTTGATGCATATTTTTCAGGAGATTCAGGCCAGGATTCCGTAGATGGGTGTGGAAGGAGAATGTGAAACAGGCCTCCGACGCCTGCTTTTTTGTCATGTAAAGCTATTCCGACACATGTACCAAGATGAGCCTGCAAGATAACCTGGCTTTTTTTTGCAGTGATGAAGGTGCCTGAAGAAACATGTTTGATTATCGAGTTAATCATTTATGAGTTCCTTGGTTATAATGAAGTAAAACCTTATTGACCAAGCAAATTGATTTTTATACCATTAATTTAAATAAGGTTTCAACTATAAATTTAAAATTAAGGAGTAACTGATTTGAAAAAAGTAAAAGAGTATATTGTTTTTCCCCTTGATGTTTCATCCATGGATGAGGCAAAAAGGTATGTATCATTGTTAAGGGGCAGGGTGGGAATGTTTAAGATCGGGCTTGAGCTTTTTATTCGATGTGGCCCCGGTATTATTGAGATAGTACGGAACTCAGGTGATGTGGGAATTTTTCTTGACTTGAAACTCCATGACATATCAGAGACGGTAAAAAGGGCTATGGAATGCGTGGCAGAAAGCGGTGTGGAATTTGTAAGTGTCCATTGCTCTTCATCTAAGAAGATGCTTGAAATGGCCGTAAAAGGAGGACAGGGGAGAACTGGTGTCCTTGGTGTAACCGTTTTAACCGACAACGATGCAGGTGTTGTGGCTGAATGTGGTTTCAGAGACGAATATGCACAAGATACCTCACTGCTGGTAATGAAACGGGCACAGATGGCCTATGACGCGGGCTGCGCCGGTGTTGTCTGCTCCGGTCATGAGGTAAAACAGATCAAGGACAGGTTTGGAACCGGTTTTATGGCTGTGACTCCGGGGATCAGGCCGGAATGGTCAAGGCTGGCAAATGATGATCAAAAAAGAATTACTACCCCTGCCATGGCAGTCAAGGCCGGGGCGGATCTAATTGTTGTGGGAAGGCCCATCAAGACAGCAGCAGATCCTGCAGCGGCTGCTGATGCCGTTGCAGTGGAAATTGCTGATGCCTTGAAGTAGAAACATGGCATGCATTGTCTTCATATTCAAATAAACCACCATGCATTGTCAGGTACAATGAATGATGAAACCTAGGGGCGGATTCAATATCCGCCCAAAATGGAACAGAAATAGATTCTATCCCTACAGTTTCTAATAAAGCGGCATGGCCGGAGCATATTTTTTACCCGGCCACAACGAAGATTGAAAGTCTTTAAAAAACAATCCTTTACGGAGACTTTTATATAAAAAATAGGGCAGACCCTGATTTTTAAATTTGATTAATGACCAGTTTATTGCTCTGTTGTTTCTGGTTCCTTGTCCAGCCCAAATGCAGTATGAAGCACCCTTACCGCAAGTTCAGCATATTTTTCCTCGATAACACAGGATATTCTGATTTCCGATGTGCTGATCAGCCGGATGTTGATGTTTTCCGATGCCAGGGCTGTAAACATGGTGGCGGCAACTCCTGAATTGCTCTTCATTCCAAGGCCGATGACAGATACTTTGGCAATATGGTCTGCCGTAAGAATTTCACTGGCACCGATTTCCTCGGCCACCTTCTTGGATATTTCCATGGCTCTTTTAAAGTCATCCTTTGTGACGGTGAAGGTAAGATCTGTTTCACCGTGGGAGCGGGTGTTCTGGATGATCATGTCCACCATAATATTTGCATCTGCAAGAGGAGTGAATATTTTAGCTGAAATCCCCGGCTGATCCGGAACCTTTTTCAAGGTAATCCTTGCCTCGTTCTTATCGCATGTAACCCCGGATACAACGACACTTTCCATGTCGGCACTTTCATTGACAACCATTGTCCCGTTCTCCTCGTTAAATGATGATCTGACATGAACCGGTACATTGTATTTCATTGCAAATTCTACGGAGCGAATTTGCAGTACCTTTGCGCCAAGTATGGCCATTTCAAGCATCTCTTCATATGAAATTTTATTTATTTTTTTAGCTTTGGCGCACATTCTGGGATCTGTGGTATATACCCCGTCAACATCGGTATATATTTCACAGACATCTGCTTTAATGGCCGAGGCAATGGCAACCGCAGAGGTGTCAGAGCCGCCCCTTCCCAGGGTTGTGATGTCTCCGTTGGTGTCACTTCCCTGAAATCCTGCCACTACAACGATGTGATTTTGATCCAGCAGGGTTTTTATCCGTTTGCCTTCTATGTCCAGTATCCTGGCTTTTCCAGCAGAGTTGTCCGTGACGATCCCGGCCTGGAAACCAAGAAGGGATTTTGCAGAATATCCCCGATCCTGCAAAATCATGGCAAGCAAGGCTGCCGTTGTCTGTTCCCCTGTGGCAAGCAGCACGTCAAGTTCCCGCCTGTCGGGGTTTTGTGCCGCAGATTCCGCCAGGGCTATCAGGTTATCTGTTACGCCCGCCATGGCCGAAAGCACCACGACAACCTGGTCTCCCTGATCATGGGCTTTGATGACTCTGTCTGCAACATTTTTTATTCGTTTAATATCGGCAACCGATGTGCCTCCGAATTTTTGGACTTTTAATGCCATAACTGCTCCTGATTTTTCTCTCCTCAGTCATAAGATTCTCTAATCTATCACCGAATCCGGTGTCAAATTAAAATTTAAAACAGCACATGCCAAAGGTCTTGACATTGACTTGACAAAACGCTCTCGTATAAAAAATGAGAAGCTATGACTCACGAGTTCTTCTATATATCCATTTAAACAGGAAATCTCTTTAACAGATTTACGCCCTCAAGTCCATATGCAATTAAAGATATATTTCGGTTAAAGTCCTTGTCCGTTGAAAAATGGATGTCAACATCAAAGGTTAGACGGTCTTTTTCCATTATGTCCGGCCATTCCACAACCAGGACGGCATTTTCTGATGCAGCAATTTCATCAAACCCTAAGTAATCAAGCTCTTCATCGTTTCCAAGGCGGTAAAGATCCATGTGGTATAGTTTAAGCCTGCCTCGGTATTCATTGATAATATTATATGTAGGACTGGTAATGTAATAGGAATCAGGAACATCTAATCCCCTGGCAAGTCCCTGGACAAAGGTGGTCTTTCCTGCGGCAAGGGTGCCGTGAAGGGCTATGGATATCCTTGTATTAATAATGTTTCCAAGCCTTTTACCGAGGATTCTTGTTTCCTTATCTGAGTATGTTCTTGTTTCCATTTTTTTTATGTCTGGCAGAACATGGAGTTTGGGGTTAATCTAATATGAATCAATACTTCGGACAGTTTTTACCCTCCAAAGCCCCGAAAATCTGGGCAGAGGGCAATTAATTGCAACTCAGGGGCTCCGTAAGAAGGGCTGAGTTGAAAATAATTAAATGTGCTTCCGATAACTATCTATAATCATTAGACCAGATAGGTGGAAAAAGTGTCCGAACTATTGATGAATATAACTTGATATATTCGTATCTAATTGATAAATCAAGAATTATTTGATTTGATGCCATTTTTTAGTAATAAAGATAATCTTGCATTTTTCTCAGGTACAAGATATTAACTTCATATAACTGTCATGGCAGATAAACCTGCCACAACGAACATTGAAACGTAGGGGCACCCCACTGTGGGAGCCCTCTTAAAGAGCAGGCACGGTGGCCTGCCCCTACAGTTTCATATAACCGGCATGGCCGGAGCATATTTTTTACCCGGCCACAACGAAAATTGAAAGTCTTTTGAAAAACAACCTCTTACGGAGACTTTCATATAAAACGGCCATGGCAGATCCATCTGCCGCAACGAAGCATGAAAGAACTCTAACCACTGACCATGAGTTCTTTCATATAAAACAAACATGGCGGTTCACCGCCACAATCGAAAAATGAAAGTTTTTTTAAAAGCAAGTCTTTATGGAGACTTTCATATAAACTGCCATGGGCTGACCAGGATTTTGACCCGGTTTAATAAGGAAAGTACAGCTTTTGCCCCCCCAAAAAATAAAAACAAATATTCATGGCATCATTGTTGATAAAGTACCAGTTGATAAAGTACCAGGCCTCCGGTTTATATATATGGATTCCCTAAGGGGTTTTGCCGCAATGATTGTGGTCTGGTCCCATTTTTCACTGGGATTTGGCCTGCCTGATTTTTTGGACAGCATGAAAAATACACCTGTTCATATTCTTTGGGATGGTTTTGCAAGCGTGTCCATGTTTTTTGTTTTAAGCGGGTTTGTCCTTTCATTTAAACCACTTAATCATGGCCAGGCATCTGAATCTTCAAAACTTGATTTTAAGACAACAATCGCCTTTTATATTAAACGGGTATGCCGAATATACCTTCCCTTTGTCTTGGTTCTCATGATATCACTTCTATGTTCCAGGTATCTTTATGACATTTATTCCACTGACCCTGACAGAAGCTCATGGCTGTATGGACTTTGGGCAAATAATTCAATAAATGCGGGTGTTGCAGAGATTATAAAACAGGGATTTTTGATTATACCCGGAACACTTCATTCCCTGGTTCCCCAGGCATGGACACTCAGCCTTGAGATGCAGTTTTCTCTGTTAATGCCCTTTTTGATTGCCGGAGCCCTTCACAGCATGGCCGGACTCAGCCTTTTATGTTTGGGATGTGTTTTAATGGATTTAAGCTTTGCCTGGCTCATAAATCCTGAGATTTCGATTTTTTTTGCCTGTTTTTTCCATTTTTATCTTGGTATTCTCATGTCCAGGTTTTTTAAATTATTTCAGAGGATTTTGTTTACTACCCCTGTTTTTATGAAATTCTGCCTGCTTATAACCGCATTGGCTTTTTATTCCTTCAGGTTTTCAATTTATCCATATGCTTCAAGCTTTTTTCCTGATCAAATAATACCCTATTGTACAGCTTTGGGTTCTTTTCTGCTGCTTTTGACATGTTCGGCCATTCCAAGCCTGCAACAGGCTCTTTCCATTCCTTTTTTTAATTACCTTGGAAAAATTTCCTACAGCCTTTACTTATGCCATATTGCGGTTTTGATTGTGGTGCTGCCTTTATTGGTCAAAATCATGAACCATAGTCATATCAATGGGATGAGTGCCTATTATTTTTCCTTTGCCCTGGCAACCGCCTTATGCGGTATTTTTGCCGCATTGTCATACTGGTTTATTGAACGGCCATCTATAATGATAGGCAGGTTCTGTGGAAACCTTATAGCTCAGATGCCCAGGGATAAAGTTTTTCCTTTCTTTAAAAAAGGACATGCTGAAATCAGAATATCTAATTTATCCTAAAAAGTGTAAACTACTTTTGAGTTGATATGAAAGATGCCTAATAAAGTAGTATATTATTAATATTTGGAAAAATCAGGATTATGCTCTTATCATTCAAAACTCTTGTACTGTCTGCTGCCGGGGTTTTGATTATTTTGAATTTTTATTTTTTTATAAATAATAAAAAGGTTCCGGCTTATGTGCTTGTCTTAACTTCCTTGTGGTTTATCACGATGCTTTTTTTCTGGAAGGCATTGCTTCATGATTTCTGTCTTGTTCCGGGAGATATCCTTTGCTTCAGGTATCCATGGAAATCAGCGTTTCCACTCCATACCCGACCCCATAACCCCTTGCTTTTTGACTCAGTCGCAAATTATTATCCCTGGATGAGCACAATTAAAGCAGCCATGAATCAGGGCTGTTTTCCCCTCTGGAATTTTCATTCCTACAGCGGCTCTCCCTTTATTGCAAACTTTGCCTCTGCGGTTTTTTATCCCCTTAATCTCTTTCTTTTTTTCATGAGCGTTGCAGATTTCAGCACCTTCATGCCCTTTTTGCGCCTTGTTATTGCAGGGACGGGTACATTTTTATTTTTAAGGATATTAAAGTTCTCACCTCTGCCCTCGTTCATGGGCGGGATTATTTTCGCCTATTGCGGGGTGAATATTGTGTGGCTTTCCAATTGTCCCAACATCAGCGTTATTATCTGTATGCCCTGGTTGATGATGTGTATGGAAAGGATAGCTTCAGGAAGGTCTTTCTGGTGGTTTTTTTTTCTTTTTTTCTGGTCTGTGTTTCAATTTTTAGGAGGCCATCCAGAATCATCGTTTCATGTGTATTTGATTGTTGTTCCCTGGTTTTTGTATCAGCTTCACGTTCAATGGAGCCGCGGTACCGAACCTCTTGTGCTTTTAAAACGGTTTTTGATTGTTGCATGCGCGGGGGTTTTGTCCCTTGGAGCCGTTTCCTTTCAACTGTTTCCTTTTTTGGAATATCTTCCCCATACCTCAAGATATTTTGAAATAGCTGAAAAAGGCGTACATATAGTAGGTGATTTTAAATTTATAGATCTTTTGAAACTGGTCATGGGAACAATGATAAATCCCGATTTTTTCGGAAATCCCGTTGACAATAATTACTGGGGATTTGCAAACTACAATGAACAAAATACATATTTTACCGTGGCAGGCCTGTTTTTCAGTGTACTGGGTATTATCAAAGCCCCTTCCAGAAAATTTGGAAAATGTTTTTTTGCCGGCGCAGCTTTGTTATCCTTTTGCATGATTGTGCGCCTTCCTTTTTTTTATGGAGCAGTTAAACAATTACCTGTGTTTGATATGGCGACAAATTACAGGCTTATATTTGCCGTTGTTTTCTGCATGACAATATTAGCTGTTTCCGGGCTTGAAGAGTTTTTGGTTTGCGGCACCGTAAAAAAACATCATCTGATATGTGTTTTTTCTCTTCTGGTGATTGGGGCTTTTCTAATTCATTATTTTACATTGGATGGGGTTAAGTCAGCGTTAATGGGTTATAGATTAAAAAAGATGATGTTTTTTTTATTAATGCTGACAATTATTTTTATATTTTCAATGATATCATTCAAATTTAATGCAAAATCCTTGAGTCTTTGCCTGCTGCTGGCTTTCCTTGTTTTGATTGACTGCCTGCATCATGGTGTTAATTATAATACATTCATGGATAAAAAACATGTTTTTCCTGAAACACCCTTAATAAGCTTTATTAAGTCTCAGCCCGGAAAATTCAGGGTTGTCGGCTGGAATGGCTCCCTTATGATAGGAGCCGAACAGGTACATGGTTATGACAGCATCACAGGTTATGATCCCATGAAAATCTATTCCTATGAAAGAATATTGAGTCTGGTAAATGGTTCTTATAACCCCATTGGCACCTGTGAAATTCAATCCCTTAAATCAAAATGGTTGAATTTTTTAAATGTGAGATATATAGCTGTTCCTCCTTATTATACAGATACTTTTTTAAATACAGGCAGGTTTAAAATCGTGTATGACGGCAGGGACGGGAGAGTTTATGAGAACAAAGATGCCATGCCCAGGGTGTTTTTGGCAGAGCATCTTATATTCACGAACACCCATGAAAAAGCTTATAAGATTGTTTCTGATAATAATTTTTCCCCGGATCACGGTTCTGTTGTGGAGCATGATAGTTATGTCATGGACATTGAAGAGCTTCAGGTACAGTTAGGCATAATTACTCTTTTAGAGCCTGAAATTGTTAAATATAATGATAGTGAAATAATGCTCAATATTCCTGAACCGGTAAAAGAAAATGGTGGCAAGCCTTCCATAATTGTTGTCAGTGAGGTGTGGTTTCCGGGATGGCAGGCCTTTGTGGACGGGAAGGTTCGCAGGGTATTGCGGATTAATTCAGCATTTATGGGTATTCGTATTTTTCCCGGAGAACAAAATATAAAACTTGTATTTAAGCCTGATTCCTTTAAAATAGGCGCTTTGATTTCAATGGGATCTTTTTTTATAATATTTATAGCGGCATTTTTTTTAACCGGCATGGTGCTTAACCGTCACAATCGAAAAGTGAAGATATTTGAAAACAATTGAGGGTCTCCGATTGATACCGGTATCCTATACAAAACCACAATGGAAAAATGAATGCCTTTTAAAATAATTGATTTGAAGTTCTGGATTTATATGTGAAATGGATCGTGATATATCAAAACCGCTGATTTCCATAGTGGTTCCAGTGTATAATGAAGCTTTAAATATACCTGAGCTATATAAAAGGCTTTGCCTGATATTGGAAAAAAGGGAAATAATTTTTGTTGATGACGGGAGTACGGATAACTCTGTCGGCATTTTGAAAAAATTACAGCTTAATGATGCCTCCCTTATCATAATAAGCCTGAACAGAAGTTTTGGTCACCAGACAGCAATTACCGCGGGTCTGGATCATGCCGCAGGAGATGCGGTGATCACCATGGACGGAGATCTTCAGCATCCACCCGAGGTTATTCCTGGAATGATTAAAAAATGGCAGCAGGGTTTTGAGGTGGTAAATGGGGCCCGCAAAAAGAGAAATGGTGAATCCCTTATCAAAAAAATAGCGGCATCGATGTTTTATTCTATTTTCAGAAAAATAGCAGATTTTAAAATATTATCAGATGATGATGTCGGGGATTTCAGGCTCCTTGATAAAAAAGTGGTGCAGGCCCTGGGCAGCATGAGGGAAAAAAGGAGATATATAAGGGGACTTGTTTCATGGATGGGCTTTAATACCACCAGTGTTTATTATGAACAATCCCCTCGTTTTGCAGGAAAATCCAAGTATACTTTCTGGAAATCATTGCTGTTATCCCTTGACGCCATAACAACTTTTTCATATGTTCCCCTGAGGCTTGCAACGGGTATTGGTATTTTCTTTTCAATTATGGGGTTTGCCCTTGGCTTTCATTCCCTTTATCTGAAACTTTTTACAGACGCAATTAAGGTGCCGGGCTGGACGGTGATGTTTGTTGAGGTTACGTTCCTGGGGGGTGTGCAGCTTATTGTCCTGGGAGTGCTTGGTGAGTACCTGGGACGGATTTTTGAAGAGGTGAGAGACCGCCCCCTGTATTATATAAAAAAGATTCATAAAAAAGATGATTTTAATTGTGGAAAAAAATGAATATGTTGGAATGCCGAAAGAATAAAGTTCAGCACCAGGCTGATTTTTTCAATTCCCTTGGTGAGGATTACCTGAAAACGGTTCAGGATGACTATGCTCCCATTTATGATAAAACATCAAGGGCCATGAAAGATCATATAAAAGGAGATGTGCTTGATATCGGCAGCGGAGGAGTTGAATTATTTAAAAATAAGGGCAGATATGTTTTTTATGATGTTTCACAGGAATTATTGAAATGTCATAAGAACAATGGGAATATTTTTCAGGTTTGCGGAGAAGCTTTTGTGCTTCCTTTTTTAGATAATTCTTTTGATACAATTGTTTTTCATTTCTCCATTCATCATTTTGCCCAGAACTCCTTTTATTCGACTTTGAAATATGTGGGGGAAGCCCTGAATCAGGCTGCCCGTGTCTGCAGACCCGGCGGTAATATAGTTATTGCGGAAAATACCGTTACATGCGCGGTGGAATTCCTTCAGGCCCTTTGCTATCCCTGCATAAATAAGATTTTGGAGATGTTTAACAAACCATCGGCATTTTTTTTTTCGGGAAAAACCATGGGCTCTTTTTTTATGAAATTTTATTTAACTGAAAAATATTTTAAGTTTCAAGAAATGTATGCTTTTAAAGCATCTTCAAAGCTGCTTGTCCTGCCTCTTAATATTCGTTTTGTTATAAATCCTGTTACCATAAGGGTCTTTACCATAAAAATAATGGCTGCCCGGCATGGAATATAACAGGACAAAAGACCTAGGTCATTTCCGCAAAATAACATACCGATTTTCTCGAATCATGTATATGATAGAGAGGCTTTAGAAATATAGCCCCGGTAAAATATTTGCCGGACATCGTCTTATTCTTCACGCACTAAGAAAGGTTCCATGACGGAAAAAATACAAAAACAGTCCTTTGAAAGACTTGGGGATCAATATCTGCTGCACTACAATGATCTTTATTCAACCAATTACAGGCGTAAGTTCATTTTCGGGCCCATGGTTGAGGGCATTGATCTTAATGGCAGGGTAGTGTTAGATGCCATGTGCGGCAGCGGGCAGATAACAGAATTTCTGCTTACCCGGAAATGCCGGATTCATGCTTTGGATCTATCGGAAAAACAGATACAATTATATAAAGAGCGTTTCCCTGGGATAGACTCAAAGGTGGAATCCATTCTTAATACCAGATACCCTGATAATTATTTTGATGTGGTTATTATCTGCGGGGGCTTACACCATGTGCAACCTTATACTCTTAAGGCTGTCAAAGAGGTACAAAGAATACTAAAGCCTGGCGGCTTTTTTGTTTTTTGTGAGCCCCACGCAGGAAGCGTTGTTGATAAGTTAAGGCGCCTGTGGTACAGACGCGACAAATTTTTTATGGAAAATGAGGCATCCATAAACTACGATCATCTTGAAAAAATATTTTCAAGAAATTTTAAACCAGTTGGAACAGGGTATTTTGGGAATATAGCCTATTATTTAATTTATAATAGCTTGATTCTTAGAATTCCCCTTTGCCTGAAAAAATGGATAGCGCCACCGGCTTTTTTTCTGGAAGATTTGCTGATGCCCCTTCATACACCATTTTTATCATCTTATATGATAGTCAGATGGCAAAAAAGATGAGTTTTTCATCATCCTTAATTTACTGGTTGGCAGCTTCTTAATTTATTCCCTTATTTTCCAGACACCTCCTTAAAAAAGTGTAAATTACTTTTAAGTCTGGCTGAAGGGTTCACTTTCCAGTTTAGGATAATTTTAAATTTTAGGGCAAAAGTATATTTTGATCACAAAAGGTATAGTTAATTGAGGCTTTATAAAATTATTAGAGAGATGGGCGCGTTATCCCTTGCGCCGTTTCTTGCAGTTTTTTTTCATCAGCAGTTGTTGAAGGAATTTGTTTCAAGGGATATTAAGGGCCGTTTTGCAGGCTCATTCGGCGGTATTTTATGGACGGTGATTAACCCTGTTGCAACAATTATTTCCTATTTTTTTGTGTTTTCTCTGGTATTACGGGTAAATGTAACTGTAGAAGAAACCGGAACAGATGTGTTTGTCCTTTTTTTTCTATCCGGTTTTTTCCCATGGATAATGTTTGCGGATTCACTCACAAAATCGGTGGTATCTATTCTGGAGCAGTCCAGCCTCATCACAAAGGTTGTTTTTCCAGTGGAGCTTTTGCCTGTAAGCAAACTTTTATCGGTTTTTTTCATAAATGGTATCGGTTTTTTGATTTTCCTGATTTACCTTGCATTTTCAGGATATTTTAATATTACCTGGTGTTTTATCCCTTTAATTGTTGCCATCGAGGCGCTCTTTGCCCTTGGCCTTTCCTTTTTCCTTGCCGCTTTTTGCGTTTTTATACGTGATACCTCCGAGATTTTAAATATCACCACCATGCTGTGGTTTTTTTGTACCCCGGTTATTTATCCTGAATCAATGGTACCTGTTTCGATTCGGGATTTCATGGGATTAAATCCCATGGCTCTGTTTGCTCAATGTTTTAGAGATATACTCTTGATTCACCAGCTAAACTGGCATCTTGTTTTGAACCTTCTTGTCGTGGCTGTTGTTTTTTTTATTCCGGGGGCATGGTTTTTTATGCGTTCAAAACCCGCATTTGGAGATGTCTTATAAGATGTATGCCATAGATGTAAAACATATTTCAAAAACCTACAGGATGTATAGAAAGCCTTCTGATCGACTGAAGGAAGTATTAAAGCGCCGGCCTGTGCACCAGGCCTTTCACAGCCTTACGGATGTCTCTTTTAATGTTCCTGTGGGAGAATGCCTTGGTATTATTGGCGATAATGGTGCAGGCAAAAGCACGATTTTAAAAATTGTTGCAGGAACTTTAACCCCTACTTCGGGGGCTCTTAAGATTAAAGGAAGGGTGGCTGCCCTCTTAGAGCTGGGGGCAGGTTTTCACTATGAGTTTACAGGGCGGCAGAATATATGGATGAATGCCTCTCTAATGGGGCTTGACAAGGACGAAATAGCATCCCGTGAAAATGCTATTATTGAATTTTCTGAATTAGGAACATTCATAGACAGACCCATAAAAACATATTCATCTGGAATGGTTGTAAGGCTCGCGTTTTCCATTGCTACCAGCGTAGATCCCGATATTTTGATTATTGATGAAGCCCTGAGTGTGGGGGATCAGCATTTTCAGAAAAAATGTATTGACCGGATGCTTGATTTTAAAAAAAAGAATAAAACCATTCTTTTTTGCAGCCATGCCATGTATCTTGTAAATCAGCTTTGTGACAGAGCCCTGTGGTTTGACCAGGGAAAAATTAGATATATGGGCACCTCAACACATGTAACGGCAAAGTATGAAAATTATAACAGAGAGAAATCAACCTATGCCGAAGAACCCCGAAATATTGAAGAGAGGATGAATAATGGGGAGGTAATGGAAAAACCCCCGGCAATTGTGAAAAACATATTTTTGAATGGTTCAGAGGATCATATTGAGCTGGGCCAGGGAAGTGATCTTTTGGTTGATATAGAGTATGAGTGCTTTAAGGATATGGATTTTTTCATAGCTGCCGGCATAAGGAGAAATGATGATCTTATCTGCCATGTCTCAAATATGTCAAACAGGATAAAAGAGCCGTTGAAGGGGGAAGGGAAGGGCTGTATTACGCTTTTTTACAGAACATTACCTTTTTTTCACGGTGATTTTTCCGTTGTTGCCTTTATCATGGACACATCAGGCCTTCAATGCTTCCACAAAATGGAATCTTCAGTCTTTTCAGTGCTTCCTGAGGATTCATGGGAAAATGAAATGGGTTTGCTTAAACTCGATTATGAGTGGCATTTCAAATGAAAATTGCCTATCTGCTTGAGTCAACCGGGTTATGCGGCGGGGTAAAGGTAGTATTTAATCATGTTCTGGCCTTGATGGAGAGGGGGCACTACGCAGCCATATTTTCAAAGGAAGAATATCCCTTATGGTTTGAAAAAAAAGTTCCTTTTGAAAAAATTAACGCTGAGTCGAATTTCTGTCTGAATTTTTTTCAATCCTATGATGTAGTAATTATCACAAGTCTTTTTCAAATAATTAGTATGAAAAAAGAGTTAACGGCAGCAAATTCCACCCAGAGCCTGATTCATTTTGTACAGGGGTATGAAGGTGATTACAAAGAGGCCATTGAGTATATGGGCATGATTGAATGGGCATACTCCCTTGATATTCCCAAGATAACGATTTCACAGAATCTTTCCCAAAGATTGAGCCAGCTTTATCCGAACCACCATTTTGCAGTATGTGGGCAGGGGCTGGAAACTGATTTTTTCTATCCCCCAAAAGAAATCCTTCACCCAGAAGATGACAGACATCATATCTCAATTCAACCTGATACTGTTTTTTTGGTGGGTCCCTTTGAAATTTCAATAAAAAGAATAAAGGACGGCTTAAAAGCCTTTAAAATAGCACAAAAAACAAATCCAGGTTTGAAACTTGTCCGGGTATCTGCAGTAGATACGCAAAAAAATGAGCAGTTGATTTTTGATAATATCCATGAATATCATGTTAATTTAACGCCGGAGCAGGTGGGTAAACTTTTTCGCAGCAAAAAAGGCGTACTTTTATCTCCCTCTTCGCCAGGCGAGGGGTTTGGCCTGCCGCCCATTGAGGCCATGGCCTGCGGCATTCCAACAGTGCTTACCGATATTCCGAGTTATAACGCCTTTTCTTCTCCAAATGACTATGCTCTTTTTGTGCCTGTAAATGAGCCTGATAGGATGGCAGATGCCTTGATAGAAATTATAAGAAATCAATCTAAACGAGATTTTCTGATAAAAAGGGGGTTGGAAGTGGCTGCTGAATATTCATATGCAAGGGTTGCAGCCAATCTTGAGGCCTTTTTATTAAATGCTTAATAAAATAAATTTAAGGAATTGTGATTGGATGAGCTTGTTTCAAAAGCAGGTCAAGCCTTTAAGAAACCTTGATGTCATATGGATTTGTGGTAAATCCGATGAAATATTTGAAGATGTTTTCTCCTTTGAGTATTGCAGAAAAACAAGCAGAGAGTTGTGTGAGACTCATTTAAATATTAATAACTGGCTTGAGGTAAGCCCTGGTGAGTCCATTGAAAAGGCCTTGGAATTAGTTACCTCTGATTGTTTTCTTGTGATTCATAATCCAGTACTGGTCACAGCACCTGTAGCAGTAAATCGAATGATTCAAACCTTGGAAAAGGGTTTTCAAGCATGTTTTCCGGTTTATAATGAAACCTCTTTCATCTCCCAGATCGCGGCACTACCCGCAATTTATCTTAATTTATCTACATATCTGGAAGTGGCTGATATGATATCTCAAAAAGAGATTTCCTTTGTTGGTAATATTTCCTGCCCAGACACCTCCTGCGGGCTATTTAAGACCGAAGTATTAGCCAGGATTGACTCATTTGATATTTTCCATGAAATGAATGTTGTATCCCTGTTGTTTGATTTGATAGACAATAACAAATCAGCAATAGATAGACGTGCATTAATACATTCCTTCGGCGTATACGGCCTCTCCCACAGGCAGGAGCTGGCAGCCCTTGTACCTGAATCTGCAAATTTCATTCTTGATGTTGGCTGCGCCAGAGGGGGGTTTGGAGAGATGATGCGTAAAAGACGTCCTGATATTGAGCTGACAGGGGTTGAAATGAATCCTGTAATGGCAGAGCAGGCGGTTCAGCATTATGACAGAATTTTTACCCGAAAAGTTGAAGATATAGTTTTTGATGTTCAGTTTGATCATATAAACTGTGGAGATATTATTGAGCATCTTTATGATCCCTGGCAGATTCTTAACCGTTTTTATTCAATTTTGAAAGAGGGCGGAACTTTGGTTATATCACTTCCCAACGCAGGTCATTGGACCATTGTCCGGGATCTGGCAATGGGTGACTTTCCCTATCTGCCATTTGGGCTTATGTGCGTGACCCACATCAGGTGGTTTACAGAAAAAACCATAAAGGCGGCATTGGCAAGTGCGGGTTTCAAAGTAACTTTTTTTACAAGGGAGCAGGTTCCTCCAACCCCTAAGGGCAGGGAATTTATTAATATGATGTGTAAAAATGGATATGCTGATAAAACATCCCTTTTGACTAATCAATTTACCTTAAGAGCTGTTAGGCAGCGTTAGATTTTTTTTGAATTTTTTTTGTTAGATATCGGCAGGCTCCAAAAAAGCGGCAATCATCGGCATGGTCACAAAAAGCGGGAATCTTATTGTAAGGTACCAGGCTCAATAAAAAACAGGAACACAAAATATGGAACTGGAAAAAAAAGTAAAGATCGGCAGGGAAACTTTAATTATCAGAAAATACGAGGCCGGCAGGGATGATGAAAAGGTACTTGAACTTTGGAAAACCGCTTTTGAAAATGAGATGCCCTTTGACCTGTGGCGATGGAAGTATATTGACAATCCCTATGAAACCGCCATCCTGGTTTGTGAGAATGAAAAAAATATGCCTGTGGTGCTCTACGGAGGCATTCCTTTTAAATCTAATTTTTGCGGTAAAAAAGTATGGATGATCCATCTTTCAGATATCATGTCCCATCCTGATTATAGAGGCAGCGGACTTTTTATCCATACTGCCAATGCCTACTTTGATACATTCGGAAATATGGCCGAAACCTTTTTAATGTATGGCTTTCCTGGAAAATATCATTTTGATATAGGTGCCAAATATCTTGAATATTCTCCCATAGGCAGGGGAGCTGCCTATTTTACTGAAAAAACGAAAACCTTTATCCAAAAGAAAGGTTTTTTGCCCGGGAAAATTTTCAAGATTGAAATGCCAGATCCCTGTTTTGATGAATTATGGAAGCGATGTGAAGAGAGTTATCCCCTTGCCGTTATAAGAGATTCAGCCTTTATGAAATGGCGTTTTTTTGATCATCCCTTTAATGATTATGAAGTATGGGGGATTAAGTACCCTCCCATGAATAAATGCCGGGGGATAATGGTTCTAAGGCTCCAGGATGATAAGGCGGTTATAGTGGATATGGTTGTCTCAAAATCTGAAAAAAAGTTTAATGATTTTATTTGTGATATTTCAGAGATGCTATTTAAAAAAGGGATTAAAAAAATTGAAACCTGGGTGCCAAAAGATCATTTGCTTGTTGAAATAATAAAAAATAGTGGCTTTAAAAGCAAAAAAGAACCCATAGGAATTATTCCTACCATTCGGATTTTTGATGAATCCCTGGAATATGAATGGGCATGCAGAAATATTTTTTATACCATGGGAGATTGTGATCTGTTCTAATCAATAATGATGTCAGCTATCACACCGACAACTTCAATGATCACAAGGTTCTCTTACAGATTTTCTATCACAAACAATGGTCGAATCCAGACAAGCCATGTCCATGAAAATACCCAGTGTCTTTTTAGGATAAAAACAATGTCTGGATTGTTTTTTTAAAGGGCATACAATAAAACTCGTCACTCATAAGTTCTCTGAATGAGCACCATAAATTGTATTTTCAGAGAAGTTTAAAACATAATATATGCTAGCAGATATTAGGACTTACGATTCTTGAGAATCAAGCAGGCGTTTTTAATATAAAATGATATTAACTGAGAATCAGCTTATTCCATATAAGACATCAGAGATCCCAAAGGGGCCCTACCTTGTCTTTGCGCCCCATCCTGATGATGAAACCCTTGGCATGGGTGGCACCATTGCCCTTGCAGCGAAAAACGGGATTGAGGTAAGTGTGGTTTTTGCAACCCGCGGGGATATGGGCGGAGATCCTGACATCAGGACAAAAGAGGCTGATGCGGCTGCCGGATGTTTGGGAATAAAAAAGATATTTCATTTGAATCTTGGTGATAGAAAGGTTTTTGAAGAAATATTCCCTGAAAATACGCTATTGGATATTTTAAATAATGTTAAGCCTGTATGCCTGTTTCTACCATCTTTTCAGGAAATCCATCCAGATCATAGGGCACTTACCTGTAAGGTTTTATCACTTTTGGATAAAAAATCGGATTATCTTGGCAAAAACCATTGCGCCCTTGGTCTGTGGTTTTATGAGATCAACAGGCAGGGTGAGGTCAACCGAATCATAGATATCTCTTCTGTGTTTGAGATCAAAATGGAGGCAGTGGATTGTTACATCAGCCAATTTGAGCTGCTGGATTATAAATCCCACTGCCGTTGTCTTGATTATGCCCGCAGTGTTACAATTGGGGAACATACCTTTTATGCCGAAGGTTTCTGGTGTCATGATTCTAATTCTGGAAAAAAACCCGAGGAAAATTATTTTGAACAGATTGGCAGATACCTGCACCATTATACACATCCACATCTGTCCGGAAATTCATATCTGATGGCTGTAAAGCATTATTGTTTTCATTATGAAAAAACAGAATATGAACACAGAACCTTAAAAGACAGGCTGAAAAACCAATACGTTGCGCTGGTTTCATCTTCGAACCTTCTTGGTAAAGTTTCAACATATTTGAATGAAACGGTAAACGAATGCAAGGCCTTAGCTTTAAAGAATCAGAAACTGAGCCGGGAGATTGAGGCATTACAGGAAAGAATTTACAAAATTAATATTTCAAGAGCCCATGGGCTGGCTGAATCATATATTTATATGAAGATGGCATTAATGAGGTTTTTAGCCTCTATGATTCAAGGACTTAAAAACTGTTTCATAGGAAACGGCGGTTTTGATAAATTAAGTGCTTTTGATGATTATAATAAAATAAAGAAGGCTGATGATAAGAAGTTAATGCCTGATCATGCATCTCTTGATTTTGGATCATGTGAGTTGTCTTCTGACCAAGCTCGGAATGATATACCTATGACCATTTTATATTCAATTGACGAGATTCATGAAAATGATGAATGGTCCGTCAATAAGGATCATAAAGCGCATGGTATTAATAAGGTGGTTTGTCTGAAAGATGAGGAGCCTTATTATTATTCCATCAGTTGTGGTAAAAAAAAACTTGCCCGCATCGATGTGTTTATGGGAACATTTCAGCGCATAAATCCAGGCCTTTTAATTTTAAGCATTTATAGAAAATCTAAAGATAAAACTCCTTTGCGGATTTCTGAAATCAATGCCCCCTCTATCGTTGATAATTCCTTTGTAAGCTTTGATTTTAAACCTATTGAAGATTCTGAAAATCATTTTTTTTTACTCTCCCTTTGCCTTAAAAATGCTGTGCATGGTAGATGTCTTGGGGTTTGGACGTCTCCTAACCAATTGCTCTCTTCCCAGGAAATTTATCAGGAATGGATACAAAGAGTTGAGCATTCTATTCAAGAGAAGCACAGCGATCTGTTTCCTTTGATTGATAACTTTGAATATACTCCCTGTATAATCATTGTTATTAATATATTTAATGCCTCAAAAAATTTATTGGAAGATACACTGAGTTCTGTAGTTGGGCAGACCTATCCATTTCGGGATATTATAGCTGTGTGTCGTGAGCCTTCAGGTATTGATGTTGCTCATAAATTAAGTGAATATGCTGCTGAGGGATACATTACACAAATTTATGATTATGATAAAAATATTGAGAATGATTATGAATATCTGAATGAAATAATTGAAAAATCACAGGGAAAGTATATTTTATTTATTGATTCTTGTGATACGCTTGAACAAGATTCACTGCATTGGCTGGTTACATGGTTTAATAGGCATCCGGACGCTGATTTTATTTACACAGATGAAGACCGCTTGACGGAACAGGGAAGGCGTATTGAACCATATTTTAAGCCTGGATGGTCGCCGGATCTTCTTTTGTCATGCATGTATATTGGGGATTTGATTTGTATTAATAAGGATATTTTCCTGAAGGCAGGCGGTTTTAAACAAAGCAGGGAAGGTTTTTACAGCTATGACCTGGTTTTAAAGTGTACTGAAATAACAGATAAAGTTTATCATATTCCAAAAATTTTATATCATAGGAGGAGGCCTTCTGAAGTCCTGCCGATGTCTCCTGGTGAAAATAAATTTGATACAATCCTTGCTGAAAAAATTCTTGGTAAATGCCTTGAAAGACGAAATATAAATGGTGAGGTAAAAAAAGGTAAAACCCCTTTTTCATTCAGGGTGTCTCGATCTATTGACAGAACTGATATGGTGTCCATAATAGTGCCCTTTAAAGATCATGCAGATGTTTTGGGAACCTGCCTTCAAAGTATCCTGGATAGAACCAGGTATCAAAAATACGAGCTGCTCTGTATCAACAACCAGAGTAAAAGACATGGCACCTTCCGTCTCATGGAGCAATTCAAACTCTTTCCTCATATTCATTTTTTAGATTACGATTTTCCCTTTAATTTTTCTGCTTTAAATAATTTTGCGGCAAACCATGCCAAAGGTAAATATCTGCTTTTTTTAAATTCAGATACCGAAGTTATTTCACCAGACTGGCTGGAGGCAATGCTGGAGCAATGCTGCAGGCCTGAAATAGGGGCAGTGGGTGCTAAACTGTACTATGCTGATGATACTATTCAGCATGCTGGAATAGTTATGGGAGTAGCCGGCCTTGCAGGGCATGCTTTTAAACACGTAGACAGGTTTGATGTGAATTATTATTATGGTTTTCCATCAATGGTTAGGGAGGTCAGTGCTGTTACCGGTGCGTGTATGATGGTACGCCATGCTCTATTTAAAGAAGTCGGAGGGTTTGATGAGGATAAATTTAAAATAAGCTATAATGATTTGGATTTATGCCTGGAGCTTAGAAAACGTGGATATGCCATTATCTTTACCCCTTTTGCGGAACTCTATCACTACGAGTCATACAGCAGGGGATATTCCTATGATGCATCTGCAACTGAGCATATTATAGATAAATGGAAAGGAATTATTGAAAATGATTCCTACTATAATATTAATCTTACAAACTCAAAGGAAGATTGGACTTTAACATTATAGATTGGATGATTAGCATCCTGATTGTCATAGCTATAATCGAAATAATCAAGTCCTGAAAAGACAGCGATGTTTACATAAAGGTCATTAGCTGAAGGTTACAACGAACGAATGTAGGGGCGGATTCCATATCCGCCCCAAATGGATTGTGTATCTATAAATGGGGCAGAAATAGATTTTGCCCCTATACATTCAAATATAAACAATAAGGTATTAAATTTCAATGTATCAAAATTTGCTGCCCCCCATTGATATTATTATTGTGAATTATAATGGAATGGATTTTATTCCGGCCTGCTTAAACAGTCTTTTTGCATCAGATTATCCCGATTTTTCAGTAATAGTTGTTGATAATGCTTCCTCTGATGGAAGTGTAGGCTGGATAAAAGATAATTACCCTGATGTGATGCTTATTGAAAATCAGGGTAATGAGGGGTTTGGCAGGGCCAATACCACAGGCATGTTAAGGGGCTCTGCAGAATATGTGGTCTTTTTGAACAGCGATACCCGGGTGGATAAAAACTGGTTGACCCCGCTTGTTAGCGTTATGTTAAGATATGAAACCTGTGGCGCTTCCTGCTCAAAGCTTGTTTTTATGGATCATCCGGAACTTGTAAATGCGGCAGGCGGAGGGATGAATTTTGTAGGGTTCGGATATGACATCGATATGTTTTCACTCACTGACGGTGCGTCGGTTCAAACTAAAAATGTGTTGTTCCCCACTGCAGCAGCTTGTATGGTTCGTCGTTCTGCTTTTAAGGAAGTCGGTGGATTTGATTCCCAATTTTTTATGTATCATGAGGATGTAGATCTTGGGTGGCGCTTGAATCTAATGGGATATTCTGTTAAATACGTTCCTCAATCTCTTGTATGGCATGCTTTTGGTGGAACCTCACTTAAAACAGGCTCTATGAGATTCAGGAACCGTCTTGGGCTGCGCCATGCATTAAGAAGTTTGATAAAGAACTATGAAATAGGAACTTTGTTTAAAGTTCTGCCGGTTTTTGTCTCTCTTTGCATTAAAAATTTTTTAGGGGGAGTTCCAACTGGTTTTTTTGCCGCTCTTTTATGGAATCTGTTAAAGCTGCCTTCCACAATTTTGGAGAGATCAAGGGTGCAGAGGCATAGAAAAGTTTCCGACTGCCGGCTTTCTCACCTGATTTGGCAAGATATTCATCTGCCTGTCCAGTTTCCTGATTATACTCCAAAAACTTTTAATGAATATTTTTTAAATCCTGGAGATAAATGTGTCATTGATTTGATTTCCTCCCATAGTTTTAATTTGGGGTATGGGTGGCATTGTAAAGAAGTTTTTTTTAAAGATATGAACACATGGTTTCGCTGGTCAAGACAGGCTGCTGTTTTTTATTTCTGGCATTCTGGTGGAGAAGGCGTAATAAATCTTGAGATACTGGGGCTTGCCGGTGTTGTTGGGCGGAAAAGAAGATTTTCTGTTCAGATACAGGGGGGGGGCGGACAGGGATTTATTCATTTAAAGGGCTGTGAAATTCAATCGGATCTGTGGGAGAAACTCACAATACCTTATCAAGGCATTCAAGGGCCGGTTTCTGTGAAAATTACGGTGCATGATCCATGGGTACCCCATGAGAAATTCATGAATATGGATTACAGGATCCTTGGAATCGGAGTTAAAGGAGCATCTGTTTTATATGATCACAAAAGATGATTTTGGTATAAGTATCATTATTCCGACATACAACCGAGTTGATCTGTTGATCAGGGTATTGCAGGCCCTTGAGAAGCAGAGTATAAAACTTAATATTTTTGAGGTGATTGTAGTAGATGACGGGTCTACGGACGAAACCGAGCTTGCTGTGATGCTGTTTTTAAAGAATACTCCGCTGGAACTGAGATATTATTATCAGACTAATAAAAAACAGGGTGCTGCACGGAACCTGGGTATAAGGAAGGCCCGTCAACCGATTCTTCTTTTTATTGGAGATGATATTCTGCCCCATAAAAATTTTATTGAGAGTCATGTTAATTTTTACAGGCACCTTGAAAAGCCTCACATGTCAGCAGTTATAGGTTATACCACCTGGCCTGTGGATATGAGAGTCACCCCTTTCATGAAATATATCGGGGAGTATGGACATCAATTCGGGTACTCCATCATAAATGGAAATGGGCCATTGAGATTTAATTTTTATTATACATCCAATCTCCTCCTTCCGGTATCGGCTTTGAATCTTCTTGAACATTGGTTTGATGAAGATTTTGATGGATATGGATGGGAAGATATTGAACTGGGTTTCCGCCTTGAAAATGCAGGTGTGAATCTTTTTTATAATCCAGGGGCTGTGGGGTATCATCATCATCCTGTGAATGTCTCATCTTTTTGCAAACGGCAACAGAATGTGGGTAAAACTTCCAGTGTTTTTCTTAAGAAACACCCACAGTTAAGTGGATTTCTTGGAAATTTAGAACTCTTAAAAGACCGATCCAAGCTGTATTACAAAGCGATTTTATATGAAAAGATAATTGGTTTTCTGGATCAGTATTTTTATGTTAAGGTGCCCCAAAGAATTTATGACTTTATCCTTGATACTCATTATGCGAAAGGGGCAATTGATTATTATGGGCAGAAATCGGTAACGCCATCAAAAGATTCATAACAGATTAAATTTTAAATAAGAAAAGGCGGCATCCTTCATTTTCCGGTTTACACTTTTCATATCAAAATCCTTATTTTTTAGGGATTTCATCTCAAAAAGTGTAAATTACTTTTGAGGTGATATGAAAGATGCCGAAAAGGCCATGAAGTTTGGAGCTATGAAAGTAGATAATTTTAGCTGATTGGACTTATAGTTTGAAGGGAACTTCCTGAAAATAAAATACCCCTGTTTAGACCAGTATTATAAACCGTAAAGTTTATCTGTGGGTATATTAAAATGGATGAAATCCTTAATGTTTTAGCTTTGAAAAAGCATTTACCTTTTGAAAGATGACAATGAGCAAAGAGAATAAAAAAGAAAACGAGCGGTTTTTATGTTCAGTGGTTATACGAACCAAGGACAGGCCAAGGCATTTGTTTCGCGCACTTGAAAGTATTGAAAAACAGGAAAGAAAACCTGATGAAGTTATAGTTGTCAATGACGGAGGTGATTCTGTTGACAAGGTGTTGGAAACATTTCAAGGGCTTTCTATTAAATCCATTGTACACGATACCAGCTTGGGACGAGCCGAAGCCGGGAATGCGGGCGTGGCTGCTTCTAATGGTCATGCCGTATGTTTTCTGGACGATGATGATCGGTTTTTCCCTGATCATCTAAAACGTCTGGAATTGAGTATGCTCACATTTGATGCAAAGGTGGCCTATTCAGGAAGCAGGATTGTTCAGAAGGATCTTTTAGGAGAAAAAGAGCCGGAGCAAAGCAAGTTTGTTGGGGAATTTAACGATCCTTATGATCCGGACAGGCTCAAATTTGAAAATTATATCCCTTTGAATACGCTTCTTATTGATCGTCTGCTGTTTCTTGAAGTCGGTGGTTTTGATTCGTCCTTTAATTTGTTCGAAGACTGGGATATGCTCATTCGTCTGTCTGGAAAAACTCGGTTCTATCATTTGAACAGAATTACTTCAGAGTATGCTGTCTGGGGAAAGTCCCACCAGATTACACTGGCAAGTAATAATGAACAGTGGAGAGATGCATATTCCATGGTTTTCAATAAATACTTTATTCCGCTTTCATCTCATCGAAAAGTTAAGTTGATGGCGGATTACTGGATGGTCTCCCAGGAAAGGAGATCCCGTCTTAATGAAATGAATGGAGTATTGGAGTCTTTCAAACAACAGAATCAATCTTTGGCAGCTCAGTTGCAGCACCATCAGATTTTACAACAGACTCAGCTTGATGAGCAGCAGGCTTCATACCAGAGTCAGCTTGATGAGCAGCAGGCTTCATACCAGGAACAATTGAATAAGCAGGAAGCTCTGCATCATACCCAATTGTCTGAGTTGCAAGAAGTAGCAGATAAACAAAATGATGCCTATAGAAGAAAGATAAATGCACTTCAATCTGCTTTAATGCGTAAAAATAAAAAAAGTAAAGAATTATATAAAATAATTGAGGAACAAAACAAACAATTAATCCTGGGCCTTGGCAGTAATGATATAAGAGCGCTTTTGAATGCCGGGGCAGGAGAAACATGGCAGCTTTCTTCCCATTTTTTAGAGAATAATTACCAGCGCCTTGTTGATTGGATTAAATCCAACGAGGTTAAATTAAATGAAGATATCCTATCTTTTTTTAATGTCTGGCAAACCATTGAGGAAAGATTGGCAAGCCTTTTGGATAAAACTGAATTTTTACTGCAACAGCTCCATGGTTCCAGGTTGAGAAAAATATGGAGGGGGATTCCCATTCCCCAGGTGGAATCACTTATTAAAAAGAACCAGGAAATCCTGGATCTTATTTTCAGTGTATCCGTTGATTCAATTGTAGTAGATACGGGATTGATGCTGCCAAAAGAGAAAAAGCCCCTGGAGCAGTTTTTAATTCAGAAAATAACCGGCTATACTCCAGTATTTGAAGCCTTTACCGGAAATGAAGACAGCCTTGATTTGATGGTAAAAATCGATGGTACAGGAGAGGTTGCCGTCCCCATTAAACCTGCCACAAGATTTTGTTTTACAATATTTTCCACACGTAATGGCTTTAGTTTTTTAAAGATTCTGCTTGCAACCTATGTTCGTATAAACACATGTGATATTAGGTTTTTTATCTATGAAGAAGTGTCTATGGACAATAACCCCGATCCCCTCCGCATTATTGAATTTAACGCCATTGAAATTTTGGATAATCAGTATTATTTATTATCTTTTGATCCTATTCCAGATTCAAAGGGTAAACTCTATCATATTGAAATAGATTCTCCCAATGCTACTTCTGATCAGCACATAGCTGTCTGGTGTTACCCTTCAAATCGACAATTGGATTCTTCGGTAAAGGAACAACAGAGGATCTCTTTATCCTCCCAGGACACCCAGGCTATGATTTATCCTTGGGTGCGGCGGCTTTTAGATGATCTGCCCATTGCAAATTTGTTGAATACGGATAACAGGTTTGCTGACCATACTTTTTGGATTTATAATTCGCCCAGGGTTAATATTTCCGCCAACCTGCCTTTGTTTTTGCTGCAGCTTTCAGAAATTTCATTTAAGCATAATATTTCCATGGATATTGTTATTTATGGAGAAACTGATTTGCCTGTTCAAACCTATTGTGAAAAGAATTGTATTAAATATAGAGTAATTGATCAACCTGTCATAAAAAAGACCAACCTTATTCCATGGGTATTTCAACAGTTGATTAAAAAAGATATCCAGGGGTTTATCTGGCTTTTCCAAGCAGACCTGAGACCGGCAGGAGATATGGTTCAAAATGCGGAGAAACTTTTCAAGGAAAGGCCTGAAACCGGTTTAATCATTCCGTTGGTGGAAAATAGTGAACATAAGATATCCCATGCTTTTTCACAGATTACCAGGGACGGCCATATACATAATTTCCCAGTAGGAATGGCGGTTGACCATCCCATTAACAGATATGTACGCTCGGTCGATGCAGCAGAAGCTCCTTTTTTTGTAATGCATTCCAAAATTTTTAAGGATATATCCTTTGACTTTCTTTCTGCTTATCATTCACTGTGCTACCAGATGACGGAAATGATATGGCGGTTGAGCCAGATGGGGATTGCCTCTGTATTTGACCCTGGAATCTGTTTTTATGGAGATAGATTTGAAGATATTGTCTCCGATGAAGATTTAGAAAAAGACCGTCTGAAGTTTATCAAGAACTGGAAGTCAAAAATTTTGTATAAGCCATCTGTTTATAATGATCTGCCCATTTTACTAAATCCTGATAATCGCAGAACAGCCTTGATCATTGATATGACTCTTCCCACTTTTGATGAAGATTCCGGTTCCCTTCGCATGTATGAGCTGCTCAAGTTGTTTGTTAAAATGGGTATAAAGACGACTTTTTTTCCGGATAATCTTGATTGTACATTGAAGTACAAGAGAGCCCTTGAATTCATAGGGGTAGAGGTTTTCTCCGGGGATTACACTATTGCTGATGCCCTGGCCCGACGGCAGTACGATATGGTCATATTGTCCAGGGTTGATATAGGGCACCGTTATATGAATCTGATAAAACTCCTTAATCCCAATGCCCGGATTTATTACGACACTGTGGATATCCATTATGTAAGAGAGTTCAGGCAGGCGGAGATTGAAGAAAATGAGACACTTTACAATACTGCCGTAAAGACCCGCCAAAAGGAGCTGGCCAACTGCATTCTGGCGGATGTTGTTTTCACTGTAACAGAAGATGATAAACAGCATCTATTAAAGGAAATACCTTCATTGGATTGTTTTGTGCTGCCAAACATTCACACCCAACTTACCTTTGATATTTCATGGGATAATACAGAGGGGTTGGTCTTTATCGGCAATTACAACCATCCTCCCAACGAAGATGCGGTTTTTTACTTTGTGGAAAATGTGTTTCCCTTGATTCAGGCCAGAATTCAAGGTATTAAACTTTACCTGATAGGAAGTTATATGCGGGACAGCATGAAGGCCCTTGCATCGGAAAGCATTCGTGTGCTGGGTTGGGTGGAAAATGTAGAGCCTGAGCTTGTCAAACACAGGGTTTTTGTCTCTTATTTAAGATATGGGGCAGGCATGAAAGGTAAAATAGGTCAGGCAATGGCCTTAGGGCTTCCGGTCGTTTCCACTTCCATCGGTTCGGAAGGGATGGGGTTGAAAGATTGTGAAACCGTTATGGTTGCCGATGACCCTGAAATTTTTGCAGATAAGGTGTGCAGGGTATATAAGGACAAAGAGTTGTGGGAAGGAATATCTGGAAAGGGAAAAAATTATATCTACAGACAATATGGAACGGAGGCCGTCAAAGAAAAACTCAAAGGGTTTTTGGATATGGACCTGAACCAAAATTTTCCTATCATGGTAAAATAGTTAAAAATTCTGAACGATGCTGCAATCCAGAGATAAAATTTCAAGCTTGCTAATAGGTGGAACCCACACCTGATTGAGAAAACAGCTATGATAACATTTGAGGTATTAAATGCCTAAACATGAAAATTCCAAAGTGATGATTTTAACTCATGGGCTGTATCCCATTCCAGGCCATACAGTGTCAGGCAATGGTATACGGGCATGGGGACTTGCCATGGGACTTGTTCATAATGGTTTTGAGGTAATATATTCAACCCCGTCGGATACTGTTCATCCCCATACCCCAAGGCCAGAGGTGACCCTTGCCCCTTATACGGATAAAGCTGATCTGCACAGCCAGATAGAGTCCCGCAGACCTGCTGTGTTGATTATTGGTTATTGGGCTTATATGCATCTGATTCCATGGGATATAGACATTCCTCTGGTGATGGATTTATTGGCACCCTGGCTGCTGGAGGCCGAATTCCAGGAAACCTATGATATGGAAATAGAATCCATAGATTACATAAAATGCTTGAACCGGGCTGATTATTTTATATGCTGCACCCAGCGTCAGAAAGCCTTTCATACCGCATGGCTTTTCATGAGTGGGTTTGGCAGCAAAGGCAATCCCCTTGATGTGATTCCGATTTCCGCGAATCCTGAACTTCCGGTGCGATCAGAGCCACCCCAGGAAAAAAATCCGGTTTTTCTTTATGGCGGTGTCCTCTGGCCCTGGCGTTCTCCCCAGGGATGGATAACAATTTTATTGGAAATTTTGGCAGATGAGCAAAAGGGGTTATTGCAGCTTATTACCGGCAAATATCCACTCCATGAAGCATCCTCTTCCGGCTCTTTACAATTGCCCAAAGGGCCTCGATATGATGGTGTTCTGAAACAGTCGGATCTGCTTCCCTATGACGAGATGGAAAGGTTATATCTCCAGGCGGATGTAGGAATTGAGCTCAGTGCAAGAAACTCTGAGCGAGAGTTCAGTTTTTCATTCCGGGTGATTGAGTATCTGCGCTGTGGTCTGCCGGTTATCTGCAATGATTTTCTGGAAGTGGCGGAGTTGATTCAACAGTATGATGCCGGTTGGGTTCTGGACAGCTCCGACAATAGGGCATTGGAGACAGTGGTGAAGCGGATTATGTCCGGACAGGAAGACATTTTCATGAAAAGCACTAACGCCAGGCGTCTTGTGAGAGAAAAGTTCAATTGTCTTGAGACCATCCAACCTCTGGCACGATTCTGCAGTCATCCTTTAAAGCGTGAAAAAAGTAGACATTTTCTTCTTTCCCTCATCCAGCACGATCAGAATGTTCATGATTTGCAGACCAGCGTAAATGCTTTGAGGCAACAGCTTGCTGATAAAGAGCTTTTGCTGGAGGAGAAGAAGGAGCGTATAGGTCAGTTCCAGGTACAAATAGAGCATATGGCTGGGGCCCAGAAAAAGGCAGTCGCCTGGCATGAAAAAACACAGGCTGCCCTTTATCAGCATTTTCAAGAATCCCGCAGTCAGTTGATCCTGTGGCAGGGCATTGCCGAGGAACGCCGATTGAGCGTTCGTTTAAAGCGATTAAAAAATCGTATGTTCCCTTTCTCAAAGAAAGCTTTAGAATTGCCTGAAACCTGCCTGTTTCAAGCGGCTGAAAAAGATTTGACACTCAATTTGTCTCAATTGTGTCGCCAATTACCACTAAACCCGGTTCCCGAGTTACTGAAAACAGGGGAGGCTCCATTGGATTATCAACAACAGGCTATCGATCGTTTTTTTTCCTATGTTGATGTCAATGGAAAAACCGTGCTTGAAATCGGCGCAGATAATGCGGTCATTTTGTCTGAATTTGCTCAAAAAGGGATGGCTCTGGGCGTGGGAATCAATAACTGGTACTGGAGCGACAAAAATCCCAAGACCATAAAAGTGTCGGACAACATTATTTTATCTTATGGTGATATAAGATCAATTCCCCTTGAAGACGAAAGTTTTGACATCATATTTACTGTGGCAGCCTTTGAGCATATTCACCAGCTAGATCTGGCCTTAAAAGAAATGTATCGATTGTTGAAGCCGGGAGGCATAGTTTACAGCCTTTATGGTCCATTATGGTCATGCGGGATTGGGCATCACCTGTGGTTTGAAAGAGAAGGGGCATGGTATCGTTTTTCTGAACCGGAGACAACCCTGCCGGTTCTTGATAATTATGAGCACCTGCTGCTTGACAGGGATGAGATGGCAGAAAAATTAAGTCATAACTGGGACAAAGCTGCAGTCGATGATTTTCTTTATCAAATCTATGACTGTGAGCACATTAATCGTTATATGTATTCTGATTATCTGGAAATGTTTAACAATTCCGAATTTGAGGTTATGGCTCTTGAAAATGATGGAATTATGCCTATTGAACCCGAAATCAAAGAGCAGTTGTGTATAAAGTATGGAAGTGAAAATAATTTTGCCTGTGCAAACCTGGAAGTTGTGTTAAAAAAACCTGAGGTTTTTCAAGGTGGCTTTAAACAGGGCTATGCTGCTTGGGCTGATGGAATTTTTGGGAAGGTTCCCTTTTTTTCTTCCATGCAAAAAATAATTAAAAAATTCTATAGAAGTGCCGGATTTATCTACCGGGGCTCTGTGAAAAGGCTTTTGATTCCATTGTGGAAACGCCGGGGTAAGATAAATCTTGCTATTGTGACAAGGGATGATGTTTTTCCTGTTGATCATGGGGCGGCGGCAAAGATATATCACACGGCAAGAGTGCTTTCTTATGAATATGATGAAGTGTATTTAATTACTCTTGATCGTGAAAAATTTTTTGTGTTTAGCAATGGAGAAAATCATGAAGAGCTTTATCCCCGTCTGTTGCGGGAGTTGTGGTATCCTACGGAAGAAATTTTAAGAGAAAAATTAACATCGGCCGGTATCCCAAACAAAGAATCTTTCCTGTTCTTTCCAAAAATTGATAAAAATTTCAGGCTCAGGGTGTTGTATGTGGCTTTACAAAAAAGCATCAGCGTTTACCAGGCGGAGTTCCCTTCATTTGTTGATGCCTGTACCTGGGCATGTCGAATATTTGGCGGTAAACGTTCCATTGTGGAGCATAATCTAGAATTTCAGAGAATTTCAGATACCTACCAATTGGCTGACCCGGTCAAGAACTATATGCAGGATTATGAGGTAATGCTCTGCAATTCTGTTGATCATGTGATCACAGTGTCCCATAATGATACCCGTGGATTAATAAAGGCAGGTGTTTCAGAAGACAGGATTACCATGATACCTCATGGGGTTGATCTGGAGAACTTTGAAGTGAAAGGAGAAAATTTATTTTCTATTCGAAGTCGTTATGGAATATCACAGGATGAAATCGTTTTGATTTTCCATGGAATTTATAGCTATGCACCGAATGATCAGGCAGCTGAATTAATAGGCAGTAAGGTGCTGCCTGCTTTGAATTCAAGGGGATTTTATCCAAAATGCCTTGCCGTGGGTAAATATCCGCCTGAAAAGAGCAATCATTCTGATTTGATTTATACAGGTGTGGTCGAACACGTGGCTCCCTATATCAAGGCAGCAGATATCGCGGTGGTGCCGCTTCAGGATGGTGGCGGTACCCGCATGAAAATTCTGGAATATTTTGCTGCGGCGATTCCCGTGGTTGCAACATCCAAAGGAGCTGAAGGAATTGATGTGGTGCCTGGGGAGGAAATCATAATTGAAGACAGTATTGATAAAATTGTAGAAGCAATCATTCGTCTTATCAGGAATCCGGATGAGAGGTATGAAATAGGTATAGCTGGCAGGCGTTTTGTCGAAGCTCTGGACTGGTTTCAGATCGGGAAAAGGTATGCCCGGCTTTATGGAAGATTGGAGGTGTGAAATTTAACTATCATTTGTTTGCAGTTTTACATGTTTGTGAGCAATGTCTTCATCCCAAGAGTAAATTATAGCTTTCCAGAAAAGTAATTTTGCATTATGCTTTTTAAAATAATTTAATATCAGGGGGTACTTTGTATGAAAAAGATCAGCTCAATGTTTATGTCTGTATATCAAAGAGTAATTGGAGAGGTCCGCTGGCTTGATCGACAGTTGAAACGTGGAGATATTGACAAGAACGTATACTATGACAGATTGACCGAGTTGATTATGAAAAAAACTTTAAGGGAAAATTCCATATGTGTAGATGTAGGTTGTCATGCCGGTAGCATACTTCAAATGATGATGAAATATTCACCAGGAGGCAGGTTTTATGCCTTTGAACCACTTCCAGATTTTTTTGAAATACTTCAAAAGAATTTTAATACTGATAGTGTTAAGTTGTACAGGTTAGCTTTGAGCAATAAAAAGGGTATATCTGATTTTAATTATGTTATTACAAATCCCGGTTATTCGGGTCTTATAAAGCGAAGTTATGATCGTCCTGAGGAAGATAAACCAATCAAGGTGGCTACCGATACTCTGGATAATATCATCGGGTATGAGCAAGTTGAAAAAATTTCTTTCATGAAAATTGATGTTGAGGGCGGTGAATATCATGTGTTAAAGGGGGGTATGGAAATTATTAGAAAGAGCAGGCCTGTTATTGTGTTTGAACATGGCTGGGGGGGAATAAACTGTTATGGCAAAACCCCTGAAGATGTTTATGAAATTCTTTGTAATAAATGCGGGCTTGAAATTTCATTGATGTCGGAATGGCTTTTGAATAACCCTCCTTTAGGATTCAATGGATTTTGTGATCAATACTATAATGGCAAAAATTATTATTTTCTTGCTCATCCCTTATAGTATTACTTAATTATCTCAACTTTCTGGGAAAGCTTGGATAACTATGCATATAAACCGTCCATGAAACAAAGGAGCTGAACCGGGTAAAAATCTTGGTCTGCCCATGGCAGTTATATGGAAATCTATAGTATTAGGAAAAAAAGGTGATGGATTTATCTTTTGATATAGCCATAAGTCTTGGGCTAAATTGCGAATGCAGGTATCAGATATCAAGGGTGTTTTGGAAACGAAAATATGGAGTTGACACTGATTTTCAGGTTAATTTGGATGATTATGGAACATTTTTTTTTGATTGGTCTGTAACGCCTATTGATGGGCTTCTTAAAACCCTCCAAAATGATTTTCAAGGTGTATTGAAACAAGACATGTTGAGGATTCAAGAACTTGGTGATGGCAGAAAAACTGTGGTAGATGATTTTACCAATATTGAACATCCCCATGATTTCATGGGTACGGAAACCGGTGATATAGATTATGAAAGTTTGAAAAATCAGTATGCGAAAGTTCGTGAGAAATATGACTATCTTATTGATAAAACGAGGAAATTGTTTAAATCAGAAAAATCAATTCTTTTTGTCAGATGTGGCCCTGTAACAGATGAGCATTTAAATCTACTCATAGATACTCTGGACAAATTAACGGACAATTATAACTTGCTTTACCTGCCCTGGTATAACCGCTATCAGATTCATAATGATTCTTTTGTATTGAATAATCCTAAAATTATTTATGGTACAATTAAACACGGAGAATATCCTGGTGAGCCTGAAGCATGGGATCAAGCTTTTAAGCCCATATCGTTGGCTATTCCATAAAATCAGGATTTTTAAATATGCTCAATGATTTGTCTAAGGCAGGGGAAACGAACATGAGGAATTTTGTATCAAAATTTTTTTGTCGAAAAGAATTAAGAACAGATACAGCTTCAGAATTGAGTGTTGCAAAGCTTTTTTCCTATGGGGATTATATCAATTACACAATTAATGGCAAAAAAAAATCGGGAAACAGGTTTTTGTATGAAAAAAGCCTTATATCCGATGGCGCTCAAGAGTTTATATTCAGCGGATATTGTTTTGCATGCAAGAAAAATGTTGATTTTTTGGTGGATTTTCAGAATGCTTACATGGTGGATGGTGTGTTTATGCCCAATTGGAGGGAGCGTTTGGTTTGTCCATTTTGCCATCTCAACAACAGGATGCGAGCAGCTTTACATGTTTTTGATAAGGAGTGTCAACCTGGTGTAAATTCAAAGATATATATTCCCGAGCAGGTAACTCCTCTGTTCAATTGGCTCCGGGAATTGTTTCCAAGGATTTCAGGAAGTGAGTATTGTGGAGATTCTTTTCCAGGGGATTCATCTACCCTTGGTAAAATTAGAAATGAAAATGTGACAAAATTGTCTTTTGAAAGCAATGAATTTGATTTTATTCTTTCCTTCGATGTTTTTGAACATGTATTTCAATATAGAACCGCGCTTAAAGAGTGTTTCAGGTGTTTGAGGCCTGGTGGGGCTCTTTTTTTCAGTGTTCCGTTTGAATTGCACTCTGAAAAGAACATTGTACGGGCTGCTATAAATGCTGATGGCGAAATTAAGCATTTCATGGCACCTGAATATCATGGAGATCCTTTAAATCCTGAAGGTTGTCTCTGTTTTTATCATTTTGGATGGGAACTTCTTGATGATTTAAAGTCTGCAGGCTTTGAGACTGCCACAGCCATGATATACTGGTCAAAGGAATTTGCTTATTTGGGAGAAAATCAAATTTTGTTTCTGGCAGAGAAATCTGGTTGATTTTTTTATTAATAGGAGAGTATGTCGTTTAATTTGTTTGAAAAATCAAGGCATGTTCATGAATAGAAGAAATTTTTTGAAAACCGTTTCTGCGGCATCTTTTGTTTTTGGCAGTTTAACACTATTGGTATCTTACACCGGTAAATTTTTCAATAAACTGCCTTCATTCTATGGTGGCAGTTCTGAAATAAAGGATATGGTGGCCTTTACTCAAGCAGTGTATCCATTTTTTTCAGGCGAAAAATTTTTCAAAGACATGGCCGTAATTCTATCAAAGAAGAAAGAATGCTCAATCCTCAAGCAGACTTTTTTTAGATATTATTATGCTGAAAAAGATAGTTGGTATTCTAACTTGACCTTTATGAGCGGTGTAAGATCGAAAAAAGTGGAAGGATTTTATAGCCTGCCTCTTGATGAGCGGGAATCGGCAATCGTTGAATATATCAGCTTTATTCAAGGGGAAAATCCAGACGAATTGGTTGCTTTTGACACTGCAAGAAATGGGCTGCTAAATCATCTTATCCGCCACTCATACTCACCTTTTTCCGCATATGGCTACCCGGATAGAAGGATTTTACCCTTTATGGCAGATCCTTCCTGGCCCGAATATCATGCAAAGCCAGGTACGATTGTTCGCTTTAGATAGTCAGTATATCGTAGTGGGCGAAAACTCAAAGGTTCTTTTAAATACATGGAATTAAATTGGGAAATACATTTTTGATAAAAAAAATAGCTTGTGTTCTTTTTATGATAACAGGCATGGCCATGTTTACGGTGGGAGCGGATGAAATAACATTCATGTCTACCTTTTGTACCTCCTGCCATTCCATGAAACCTTTCCATTTATCAAGAAAAGATTCAATCCATTTGTTAAAAAAAGATCATCAGATTCAATGTGCTGACTGTCATGTTCCTGAACATATTCCTGCCAGGTATTTTTTTAAAATAAAGACCGGTATCAAAGATGTTTATAAAGCTATGACCATCAAGGATATTTCACCGGATTATTTTGATTCAAAAATTAATAAACGATCCGAGTTTGTATTTAATGGGGCCTGTTTAAAATGCCATGTTGCCGGGTTAGAAAATAGTAAACTGCCAAGAGGAGTGATAGATATTCATGAGCACATCGCCTCCGGATCTGCCGTGAACATGAATTGTGTGGATTGCCACGGAGGTATGGAGCATAATAGAGGAAAAGTGTTTCGCTGGGATCAGGTCAAAAAGTTCATACATGCCGATAGGAAAGAGTTTGAAGCTGAAAACCGAAAGCTTGAAATCATCATTACTAAGGCCTGCATAGGCTGCCATTTAAAAGACGGTGCCGGGCTTGGAGGTTTTGATTATTTTGATTTTTCCTGTCAGCCCTATAATTATCTTCCATTAAAGATTGGAATTCAATTCCATGGAATGCCTCCCACTCGTACTCTTAGAAAATATGCCATCAGTGCAATGGATGAACTTGAAGCGATGGTTGAAAAAACGGGTGGAAATGCTGGGATGAAAATTGCCGGAAATAAAATTAATATCCCAGAATATGAACAGAATATATCAGCGCTATATGGATCAATGTGGAATTAAAAACATAAATGCAACTTAAATTTGATATTGTGATTATTGGTGCAGGCTTTACCGGGGGTTTGGCTGCGGATTTTTTTACACGTCTTGGAAAAACAGTGTGTGTGATCGAGCGGGGGGGAGATTATTTTCCAGACAGGAAAAATCACTGGAAAGATTCCCATATAAACGTGCCAGGCACCAGCAGATGGGTTACCGCCTCCCATGACGATCCTTATGAAAGGACGGAAATCAAGACCAGGGACAGTGGATTTCAATTCCTGTACAACATGAAATTTGGGATGGGCGGTTCAGGCGCGGTATGGAGCGGGGCATCTTTTCGATTCAGGCCTTCAGATTTTAAGCTTCGCACGGAATACGGCATTGGGAAGGATTGGCCGATTACCTATGAAGAACTGGAACCCTGGTATGAACTGGCTGAAAAAGAGCTTGGGGTTTCAGGGGCTGATCCTTTACATTACTGGGAAAGGCAATCCGATTACCCCATGCCCGCCTTCAGGCAGTCCTATCTTGACGGCGTATTCAGTCGGTATTTTGGGAAGAAGTTTCCGTTGATGCCCATTCCCTGTGCCGTTACCTCGGAAAAATACAGAGGAAGAGGTCCATGTGTGGGTGCCCATACATGTGTGTCTTTTTGCCCTTCAGAAGCCCGTTACAGTCCGAACCAGAACCATCTAACCGATGCTCTTGAAAGGCCCTGCTGCACACTGTATAAAAGAGCTTTGGTTACCCGGCTTAACATGGATGAAGACACCTGCAGGATACAATCTGTTAATGTTCTGCCCGAAGGCAGTTGTCCTGTTGAGGTTCATGGTAGGAGATTTATACTTGCCGGAAACACCATTGAAAACACCAGATTGCTGCTATTGTCTAAAAACAGGAAATTTCCCCTGGGGATTGCCAACTCAAGTGGGCTTTTGGGAAAATATTTTATGTCCACCGGTGCCCATGTATGGACCCTTGAGTTTCCGGAGTTCACCTATCCCTTCCGGGGACGTCCCATAACCTCTGTCTGCGCGGCATATAGTGATGGAAGCCATCGCCGGTTCATGTCCTCATTTCTTATCGAGGTCTGGAACGATGTCTGGACCCATGGCGATTTATATTATTATCTTGAAAAAATGGTAAAGGACGGCCATTGGGGAACAATCCTTAAAAACAAGGCCGATCAGTATATGCGCCTTATGAATATCACGGCCCCCTTTGAAATTCTGCCCCGAAGGGAAAACACTGTATCTCTTGATCCGTCTGATACTGATAACTTCGGGCTGCCCCTGCCCGTCACCAATATCAAACTTGGTGATTATGAACTCCAGGTTCGTAAATACATAGAGAAGCGTTTCAGAAAAGCCTCCTCAGATGTTATTATTAAGCTTTCCGGGGAGGGTCTTAACGGAAATCATCCCTATGGTGCTTACAGAATGGGAAAAAACAGCCGGGAAGGGGTTGTGGACGGAAATCTCAGATCCTTTGATCACAATAATCTGTATATTCTGGGAGGAGGTTCTTTTGTCACCGGTACTTGCTTCAACCCGACCCTTACCATTGCAGCCCTGGCCTTAAAGTGCCTGACGGCCATTTATGAAAACATGGAAAATTTTTAAATGAACCTAATGAATCTGGGCATCCTTGATATTGCAGCAAAATTTGTTAAAGCTTTTTTTAAGGAGATTTCCGGACAATAAAGGGGATAGTTTGAAAAAATGCCGATTGAGAAATGAAGTATGCCTGAATATTAAAAAAAATCTTTTGTTTTGGTTGCCCTGGCTGATCATTGCCTGGGGGCTTTATTATCGTTTTGACCAGTATATTTTTAACCGTTCACTCTGGCTGGATGAAGCTCTAATTGCAGTCAATGTTATTAACAGAACTTTTTCAGAGCTTCTTAAAGCCCCACTGGAATACAGCAGTTATATTGCGCCTCCGGGTTTTCTTTTGACAGCAAAATTATCAACGGTGTGCTTTGGAAATAGTGATTTAATCCTGCGATTGTTTCCTTTTTGCTGCGGGATTCTTTCTTTGATGTTCTACTATCCAATGGCAAGGCATTATGTATCAAAAAACGCTGTGCCTCTGGCATTATTTTTCTTTGCGCTTTCTAAGCCCCTTATTTTTTATTCTTCAGAGTTTAAACAATATTCAAGTGATGTGCTGATCGTTATTATTTTATTGTGGATACTTCCTTTTTATCGATATCATGTCCTGACGCCTTCCAAGTTAACAATTCTTGCAGCAGCGGGCACCATTGCAGTCTGGTTTTCACACTCGTCTGTTTTTATTTTAACCACGATCGGTATTTATATCATTTTTCCCTATGTGATCAAATATCAATGGAGTTCAGTTGTTAAACTTGTGGTGGTTTATTTGATATGGGTGTTTAATTTTTTGATTCTGTATTTTTTGTTTATTAATGTGCCGACTCCCAATGATACATGGCTGCATAAATTCTGGACAATGAAGAACGCATTTATGCCGTTTCCCTTTTCAGGCAGGGGTATTGAATGGCTTTGTGATACTTTTTATTCTATATTGAAATTTCCCGGAGGATTTGGCAATCTTCAGGTTGCCGGATGTCTTTTTGTTATTGGCTGCATTGTATTGTCTGCCAATAGAAAAAGGACATTGTTCTTATTGTTGTTTCCGGTTTTGACGGCACTCCTCATATCATCTTCTCAGCAATATGCATTTTTCGGCCGCCTGGTTCTTTTTATTCTCCCGGGGCTTTACCTTATTATATCTGAAAGTATTATGCAGCTTCGCGTAACGCTTTTAACTTATCCCAAATGCACAATAATATCAGTTATAATTCAAATTGTTCTGGTTGCCTGTATTCTTGATTATCCAATTTACCGTCGTCAAGAAGTTCAGGAGATCAAACCTGTTTTTGAATATATGCAGAAACACAAACAGTCTCAGGATCTTATTTACCTGTACTACTGGGTTGAGCCTGCTTTCAGGTGTTATGCAGCCGCTTATAATAATGACTATGAGGCATTTCATATAATTACTCCGATACCGGAAAATGAATATACCAAGGAGGTTGATTATTTTCGAATAAAGCAGGGAATAAAGCCGGTTGCCCTGCCTGAGACACAATGTATTCTGGGGGTATCTGAATTTTTTTTTCAAGCAAAGTCTGATCTGGACAAACTTAGTGGAAGCGGCAGAGTCTGGTTTGTTTTTTCTCATATCAAAACTGGGAAAATGGGAGATTTTCTTGATTATCTTGATACCATGGGTATATGTATAGATAAAAAGGTACACCCCGGCGCCTCTGCCTATCTATATAATTTGCAGTAACTATTATTGGAGGTAGCCTTCACCGGGCAACTACCGCGGGGTGTTAAAACTACCTGCTTGACCGAGTGTGAGCTATCCCCCCTACCCTAAAGGGATAGGGATTTTAAGCCACTTTTATAAAATTTTATTATGTAATTTTACAAAATATTGGAAAGTAGATAATGACTATATTAAGCATTGTTATTCCCTGTTTTAATGAATCATCCACATTGAAATGCTGTGTTGAAAAAGTCCTTGAAATACAAGATTCAGATGTTAGTCTTGAGATAGTGATTGTGGATGATTCCTCCACTGATAACAGCCGGGATATTGCCCGGGAACTGGCCCGGGAACATTCAGAGATTCACCTTGCTGCCCATGCTTCAAATCAAGGCAAGGGCGCTGCTCTTAGAACCGGCTTTAAAATGGCAACCGGTGATTTCATTGCGGTTCAGGATGCTGATCTTGAATATAATCCTTTTGATTTGAAAAAATTGATTCAGCCACTGATAAATGATGATGCCGATGTGGTCCTTGGATCACGATTCATCTCAGGCGATATGCACAGAGTCCTCTATTTCTGGCATTATATGGGAAATCGTTTTTTGACATTTCTTTCCAACATGCTCACCGACCTTAATTTGACGGATATGGAGACCTGCTATAAAGTTTTTAAAAAAGAGGTTATTCAATCCATTGATATCCAGGAGAATCGGTTCGGGTTTGAACCTGAAATTGTTGCAAAAATTGCTCACAAACGGTTGCGCATTTTTGAAGCCGGGATTTCGTATCAGGGCAGGACATATGAGGAGGGTAAAAAAATCGGGGTTAAAGATGGTTTTAGAGCGCTTTACTGTATTTTAAGATATAATGCGTTCCATGCCCCCTTGCCTGTTCAGTTTCTTTTTTATTTGTTCATTGGAAGTACTGCTGCAGTTTTTAATTTATTTCTATTTTTGATACTTTACAAGCTTGGTACCCCTGCGGTTGCTGCTGCACCTGTTGCTTTTATTGGGGCAGCCGCTTTAAACTACCTGCTTTGCATAAAATTGCTGTTCCGGCATCAGGCAAGGTGGCGCAGCGCTACAGAGATCATACTGTTTTGTATTTTAGTTTTATGCGTTTGTTTGTTTGACCTTTCCGTGACCACAGCCTTGTTGTCATTTTCTTTTAAGCCTTGGACTGCCAAGATATTGGCAACGATCATGGGTCTGCTTCTCAACTTTGCGGGCAGAAGATTCCTGATATTTCCTGAGCCATCCAGCGGGCCATGGCATCCACAGATAAAATAAGGCGTTGGTTTTATTCAGCCGATGGATGGGGGGTGTTGACAATCCCCGGATACCACAGGGTAAGCTCTTCTCCCTGATAAAGCAGCTTTCCTGCGCATTCAACTCCCTGCATGAAAGAGTGATCCATATTGCCGACCTCATATCTCCAGGCACCAAACCTTCCCCTGGAATGTATCCCTTGTTGTTCCAGTTCTTTAATCATTGGAAAAACCACCTTATTTCTATTGATAGATGGAGTTGGATAGCCTTTTTCCATTTTTTTATACCAGGTGTGATGAACATGTTTTCTGCTCTGGATCAGCTTTGTGTTTATTGCGCCCTGTATGATTTCTTCCATGATTGTATCTGGATTTACCTTTTTTGCGGGGCTTTCACTGACCTCGCACATTAGAGACCATGATTCGTTTATGTCAGGTACATTGTTTGGAGAGTAGTTGCTGAACACGGTTACCCTGTAAAATGGATTGTCATTTTCAGGAAAATATATCCAGCATTTGTTCGCAAGATGATCCGGCACTATGCCCTTTAATGCAATACCTGCTATATGGGTGGAGGAGTATTTCAGATCATTTTTTGCTGTATTATTTTTATATCTTATATGAAAGTCTCCGTAAGAGGTTGGTTTAAAAAGATTTTCATTTTTCGATTGTGACGGCACACCATCATGTTTGTTATAAGCAAAATATGGAGGCTGCCCGGTAATCATACCTGCAAGATCCGTGATGGGTATGGTGCTGATTAAAAGATCATACTCGGATCTGGTTCCATCCCTGAAATCAATGGTCTTGTCCTTAACATTAATTCTTTCAAGGGCAGCATTGAAATGGAGTTTTTTTTCGGGGAGGTGTTCGGCTATTTTTTCCCAGATTGCGCCTGTTCCCCTGAATTTCGGAAATCTAAACTGCGAGTTGGGTCCCCATCCTACATCATCCCGGTCATAGATATGATTATCCATGATTCGTTTGATATCCACCTCAGCGACACGTTCTCCAACCCAGTCATGGCTCATCTGTTCGACGGGCCATGCCCAGACCTTGTAATTGTAGGGTCTCATGAAATGATTTGCCAGACCTGGACCAAAACCTGCATCTATCCAGTCTCCAAAATGCCTGAGTTTACGGCGAGGATCTACAGATTTTTTTTTAGAAATATCGAAAAGTCCGTGAAGACAGTCCCTGAATGTATCCCTTGACAGGCGGTGGATGTTATTTTGAATGGGGTAGGGTATGAACCTGCCCTCCATCCATACCCAGGCGCTTCTGTCATGAAAAAGCCAGTCTTTTTCCCTATCCATGACCTTGTCCATAACCGAATCAAAGTATTTGTAGTGGCTGAACAGTACATGACCGCCGATGTCCCACCAGAAGCCTTGGTTATCCTTGAATGATGCGGACAGCCCGCCCGGGCGACTATTTTTTTCGTATAAATCCCATGCCTCGTGACCAAGCTCCTTTAGTCTCCAGGCTGCACCCAGGCCGCAGGGGCCTCCGCCAATGATAACGATTTTAATGTCTGATCCGCTCATGTTAAATATCCCATGCCGTTACTTACCTCTATATTCTGTGGTACACAAAATCAAAGATTTGCTTTGGCGGGTAAGATGTGTCCATAAAAATTTATTACAATGTTACAAATCAAAAAGATTTAATTCTGAAAATTGGCGGTACTATACATAGGACTGTTGTAAAATGCAAATGCAAAACATTGATTTTGTTGTTTGTAAGTTACATGGCGGGTATTTATATGATGCTGCTGGAGACTGTAATCTGTTTTTTTGATCAATTTTCTTGATTTTTCAGACATATTACACTATTTTACTCAATTTATGTGAAGTTTTTTTAAGGGATAAAAAAAATTTTTCAAGCTCTATAAGGATATGATATGGTAATGCCAAGGGTGCTGATTATTATAGTGACATGGAACAAGGAAGAATATGTCCTTAATCTCTTGAGATCCCTGCGCACGATTGTTTATCCAGCAGAGTCCATTGAGATGGTTGTTGTTGACAATGCCAGTACCGACAACACCGTTGAATCCATCTCCCGTTTATATAATGATGTGACCATCCTATGCAATAAAGAGAACCTTGGCGGTACAGGCGGCTTCAATACGGGCTTGAAATGGGCATTTAATCAGCCCGATGGAAAATATGATTATCTCTGGCTCCTTGATAATGATGTGGTGGTCAACCGTTATGCTTTGTCCGAGCTGGTCGAACTCCTTGACGCCAATCAAGATGCTGCTGTTGCAGGTTCGACCATGATGCAGCAGGATTATCCATGGCGAATCAATGAGATCGGTTCCTTTTATAACAGGAATACCGGTGAACTGATACTTAACCTTCATCTCACGGACATTCATCCATGGCGGGGGCGAGCTGTTGAAGAAATGCTTGAAAACAGATGTGATCTTTCACATTTTATTCCAGATTACCATCCCCATATTGATGTGGATTATGTCGCTGCAGCATCCCTTCTGGTTCGGGCTGATGTGGCGAGAAAAGCAGGACTCTGGAAGGATTTTTTTATCCATTTCGATGATGTCGAGTGGTGCCTGCGTATATCCCGGATGGGCTTTCGTGTCCTTGTTTCATGTCGTTCCATGATATGGCATATGTCTTCCGTGGTTAAGGTGCCGACATGGGTGGTTTACTATGACTGTAGAAATGCACTGGCTGTATTGAAAGATTATGCCCCCTTTAAGAGATGCGTTACAACGGCTGTTCGCAGGCAGTTGTTTAAATCCATTTATCTTGCAATGTTAGGCAGGACAGAGCTGGCAGGACTTATCCTTGAGGCAGTAGATGATTTTTGCAGGGGGCGTCTGGGAAAGAAAGAGATTCTTTTGTCTCCCATGTCCAATCATCGCCGTCAGGAGCTTTCAGAGCTGCCCTTCATGGATCCGTCAATTAAAAATATTTTGATTTCATGGAATGTGAACCTGTATGCCACTGGAATGCAGGAAATACTTGTGCGTAGTCTCAAGCTGAGGCCCGATATCACCATTGACTTTTTGACATTTCCCGGCGGTGATGCCGTATATCAGTTTCCCAGCGCAAACATGATCGCTATTTCTAAAATAAGACTGCTTCGCATGATTCAATACTACCGATTACGTGGCAAGTATGATCTGGTGATACAGTCTGATTATCAGCGGGTAATTCTTTTGTCCTGGCTGAAGGCAAAGCTGATGTTTTTAAACAACGAAAATTATTGCCTGCGCTCTGCTCCCACATTGTCAGGGCTTTTAAAATTTTTGGCGGGCTCTATTCTGAAGCGTTTTCCCATGGGAGACTCTTTTTGAAAGAACTTATTAAAAATAATATTAAATCGGTAAAAAATATAATTGATTCCCTGTTCCTATTTAGACCAAGAAGATTTACATCAAGAGAAAATCCCTTTAACCGACCATGTGTTCCTGAAATATCTCTTGCTGATGATGATTTGTCCGCCATGCCTGATGACCGCCTTTTAAAGCTCTGGGCGACCAGTGAATGGGCGGAATACCAGGCCTGGATATTTCACAATGATTTTTTATCCTGCGGTGATTGGAAACAAATGCGGGAAAAATCTTTGAAATTTAAAGAAAAACCTTTGATTTCAGTCATTATTCCAACTTTTAATACAGAGCTTGATATGCTTTGGGAGTGTATCCGCTCCGTCCAGGCCCAGGCATACCCCTGTTGGGAGATGTGCATAGTGGATGATGGCAGCACTCATTCTGCAACCGTTGAACAGCTTAAAAACACAGCCGGTGCTGATCCCAGAGTAAAACTTTTTTTATCGACTAAAAATAGAGGGATATGCCATGCCACAAACATTGCCCTGGATATGGCATCAGGCCAGTATTTAGCCTTTTTAGATCATGATGACAGGCTTTCGGTTGCTGCCTTTTATTATGTGGTAAAAGCAGTGAACCAGGACCCCGGCCTTGATGTAATCTACTCGGACAGAGATATGCTATCTCCTCGAGGCCTGCGTTTTATGCACCTGTTCAAGCCGGATTACTCCCCGGAGCTTCTATTTTCCATGAATTACATCTGTCATTTGATGGTATATAGAAAAAGCCTTGTTGATAAGGTTGGAGGAATTCATCCAGAGTTTGAGGGTTCCCAAGACTATGACCTGATTCTGCGTGTCATGGAGCTAACAGACCGGATACATCATATCCCGAAAATACTTTATCACTGGCGGCAGAGTGATCAGTCAGTGGCATTGAATCATAATGTGAAGGATTATGCTTACAAGGCAGGGGTGCACGCTCTCAAACATGCCCTGAAAAGAAGAGGCCTTAATGGAAGGGTGTCTGAAATATCTGATTTGTGGCGGGGGCATTATCGAGTGCATCTGACACCTCCTCCTGCTGAATCCGTCTCCATCCATTACATAAAAAACAGCATTTCCTGTGAAAAATATGCTGATGCTTTGAAAAGAAAATATGCTGAGGTTAAAGAACAGGCAATCTTAGTGTTTATTGGTGCAGACCTTGTTCCTGTAGACAAATGGGCATTGCAGGAAATGGTATCATGGTTTCAGGTTGAAGGCATTGGGCTTGTAACAGGCAGGATAATTGATGCTGACTCCAGGATTATCCATGCAGGTATGGTTCAGAAACAGGATGGTGCCCCTTTGGCAATCTATGAGGGAGGGCAAGCATCAGATCCTGGATATATTGCATCGACTGCAGTGGTCAAAAATGTAAGTGCTCCCCATCCATGGTGTTTTGCTGTCAGGCGGGATGTGTGGGAAATGCTTGGGGGGCTGTCTTCTGATTACACTGGGCCCCATACGATCATAGACCTTGCCCTTAGAGCCTGTCAAAAGGGTTACAGGACCGTCTTTACTCCTTTTGCCAGCTTTGTGGATGCCAAAGTAACGATTCCTGCTATGTATTCCTGGCCAGAAGGCGATAAAAAACACTTTGCGATGAAGTGGCATGATTGGTTGACAAAGGGGGACCCCTATTATAATAAAAATTTGACATTGAAACTTGGGGATATGGGGTTAGAGTACTGTATCTAAAAATGAATTATATGTTTATTTGAAGTAAACATTCAGTGAACTCCGTCTATCATACAATATATCGCTATGTATTTATTTTTTTTTACATGCAAGCACAATATATTGTGTTTTGATGCGTGGTTTGTCGAATATTTACTATTTGAAAATAAATTATATAAATATAAGGAAATTAAATAATGTATGTTAAGTATCTAAAATCAATTTTACTGATTTTATCATTAATCCTATGGGGTTTTTCCTTGTGCTATGCAGAGACAAGGGGAAAGGTGTTTTTTTCAGGAGATGGTGTTTCAATAACCCAGAAGGATATTGATGCTGAAAATGATATGCTTTCATCAAATTTTGATACAAGCTTGGATGAGAAATTAAGGGTAATCCTCATGGAGCGCCTATTCAAGCTTGAGTATGAAAAGATATCGAATGACGCACTACTTGAAAAAAAAATTCAAAGGATGACGGAAAAATATCTGGCGTTATTGTATAAAAAAAAGATTAGCGAAGAGCTTAAAATATCAGATGAGGTAGTAAAATCTTATTACCTTGCAAATCCTGAAAAAGTTACTGATCCTGAAAAATACAATCTCCAGATGCTTATGGTTCCCCACAAAGCTATTTGTGACAAGATTTATTCAGATATTATCAACAAAATAAGATCCTTTGAAACTGCCGTTTCAGAGGAAAGCATTGACGAAGAAACAAGCTCCAAAGGAGGATCCCTTGGCTGGGTGATTCAACAAAAGATGCCTCGGGAGTTTGTGGAAAACATCAAAGGCTTGACCCCGGGGGGCGTGTCCCCGTCTTTTCGGTATAATGGAAAATGGGTGCTGTTGAAGCTGGCTGATTATAAGCCGCCTGAGAAAAAAAAGTATGATGATGTAAAAGACGCTATCCGGGCAACTTTAACAAGGAAACATTTGCTTAAAGAAATCAATGCAGAGTTTGAGAGGCTAAAAATTAAATATAAAATAGAGGCTATGGATTTGATGTGATGTGAACAGTAGTGGTTGATTTTAACCCGTCCCTACATTTTTTAATAAACATTTATAAGTGTAGACTCACAACGAATAATGAAATGTAGGGGCAGATTTCATATCTGTCCTTACCTATCAGGGCAGATATAGAATATGCTCCTATGGATTTCTAATAAAAAATCGTGAAAGAAATACATTTGTGCCTGGAACAAATTAATCTTAAATATAGGTGGTATTTATAGATGCTATTTAAAATAAAAAATGGATATGTTTTAGCTCTGATGGTGGTTGGGTTGTGTTTTGCCTGGGAATTGCAGGCTGATAATGATGGTTCTGGGGTTTCAAATACTCCTTCGCTTTCCTTTGTGTTTACCAGCCAGGTGGAAAATGTTCCTGAAAAATTATTGAGTAAAATCGCTGAATACTGGGGTTACAAGGGCAATTTTCAATTTTCAAAAGCATATCTTCTTGAAGCTCCTCATACACGCTATCAACTATCCCTGGAAAAATATTTAAAGATGCATAAAAAGGCACGGAAATTGAATGGTGTCCTATTGCTAAATGTCGATGAGTTTTACGATATGGTCGAAATTAGACTTAAGGCCACTTTAGATAGAGGATCTGAGCAGGGAACCAACAATGATTCTCAAATTATGACTGAGCGATGGGTAAAAATAGAGAACTCCTGGTATCATGTGTTTGGCAACAGTTTATTGAATATGTTTTGATCTAAGATTAAACATATGATAAAAAAACAATCCTGCTCAATGCAATATTTTTTTTCGTTTCCGGTATATTTTGAGCTATGTTATTGACTGTCTTACATATTGGGTTTTAAGATTTCGTTCAGTGATTAGGCTGAATAATTTTGTTGACAAGGCAAGACTTGATTGATAAATGTTTTTTATGAGTTTAAAAGGTAAAAGTCGATTTGGTTTAAAATGAAAAATAATATTTATTTAGGGGGGTGATGGGTAAATTAAAAGACATTTTAGAGTTTGGAATAGTGTGTTAATCGATGTAATCTAATTTTTGGAGGAAAAATAAATGATGAGTAAAACTGTATTGAAAACCCTGGCGGTTCTGTTTGTTGCGTCAGTGCTGTGTGTTGGAAATGCCTTTGCCTTGAATCCGATTGCAAGGGATGATAGTGGAAGGGTTACTGTCGGTCAAAATGGTTATGGGGATGTGCTTCTTGGCCAGATATACCAGAGCCTTTCAAACTATGAAACAACTATAAAAGTGGTAAATAGCTCCCGTAATTTTGCCGTGGTAGCTCGTGTTGTGTTTAGATCTGCCCTTTATAGCTGTGATGTGTTTGACTTCAACATCTATCTCACTCCTACTGATGCATGGGATGGCGTGGTAAGAATGAATGCAGCCGGTAATGTGGAAATATACAGTGATGATGACAGTGTGCTCTCTGATGAAGATTTCGATTGGAATGGAGTTGCAGCATGTAATCCTTTTGACGGAACCTGGGGTAATGAAGTTCCCCTTTTAAGAGAGTTTTATACTGATTGCCTTACCGGTGGAGACATCAACGAGATGGGGCACTTTGAGGTAATCGGACTTCATGCGTTTCCTGCAACCGCCCCCCTCAGCAAAGATACTCTTGCCATGGCTTCCCATTGGACAAATCCTATTGTCGGCTTGGATGCAAGGGTAAATATAAATAATTTGGTAAACTGTGACTTCAACCTTTTGGGTGTTGCTGTTGATGTTCCCAACATTCTTACGGGAACAGTGACTCTTGAAAGCTCAACTTATTCACAGAAGGCAAGCATGAACCTGGTAGCTTTGAAAAACTGGGAGCGTATTCCATTAACCGGTATTGGATCATCAGTTACTGTTAATTTGGATAACTCCACCTTTAACAGTATTCCTGAAATCGAAGCTGCACTTGCAAAAACAAGCTATTCATTCCCATTTGATTTTTCCGCAACCGGTGACAACGATGTCATTATCATAAATACCCTTCCTACAAGATATGAATGGGCGCTGTCTGGAATGGGCACAACTTTTCAAGGCGGTATATGCGGAGTTACCTATACTGCCTATGATATGGAAGAGCGTGTTATGATTGACTTCTTATCAGGTGATACCGCCCTGGAATGCCTGCCTGAGGTTTCCATGCAGTTTGTAAGGCCTTTGATCGCAAGTGCTCTTTCAGAAGGTTATATGAAGGGTTGGATAAATGTGGGTACCTTTGCTGTTGGTTCAGGCCTTTCTGCTACAGGCCCAAGCGGTCTGGGACCACTTAATTTTACTCAGTTTGTTGAAAGTGGTGCAAGCTATAGCGTCGGTACGGATCTTGTAAATTACACTTGTCTCGTTAACTACACCGGGGTTCCAATGATTAATTCTACAATCACCCTGGATCAAAGCAATGACATGATGTGGAAATATGCAGCATCTCCTGAATCCACAGTAACCTATATCGAGGATATTGATCTTGACGGTAACATCGATGTCTTTGAAGATACAATCGTTAGAAATGGTGTCTTGGATGCAGGCGAAGATCGAGACGGAGATAGGCGCCTTGACCTTTACAACGAAGATCCCAATGCTACAGGTGTTCTTGGAACAATTATTGTTCGTCAGTAAACTCTCAAAAAGTTATATCTCTGTTTTAACAAACTGAGTTAACTGCTTGCTTTTGAGACGGGAGAGTCACGATAATTCTATATATTAATTATAAAATTATGGGCTCTCCCTTTTTTTGTGATTTTATCGTTAGAAGATAAAGATATCTAAGCCGCGAATGGATAAATAAAATTGTATAATTTGTTTTTAAGGGAGATAGAAATGAAGTATCTGTTTAAAATGATTTTTATTTCAGTATTGCTCTGTGTAGTAGGTTCTCAAAACGCAATCGCGGCAGGAGTCTATACCTCTATATACCAGGGACTGTATGTTAACTATAAGGATTTTTTTAATCCGGATGACCTGATTGAGTATAACTATGTGAATCCGGGTCTTGGCCAATATTATCAAACCTCTTGCTATAGTGGTTTTAAGCTTTTTTTCCCACCCGGTGTTGAATCTATCGCAGTGCAAATGATCTTCGGGGAAAAAAATTGCCCTTCCGGCCATATCATTCAAACCAGTCCAGGCGATTTATCGGACGGCTCTGAAGTATATTATGGCTACGATAGTGATACAACTTACAAGGAACTTGAAACTTTTATCATTTATGCCACTAATGCTGACTCAAATCAAGGTGGATGGGTTAAGTTGGATTTCCCCTCATGCCCCGCAGAATGTTCCAGCTCTGTTCAAGTTTCCCACAGCTATAACAATATTGATTTGGCTAAATACAAGGCATGGCATGATTGCGTAACCGAAAACAATATGTGGCAGCTAAATGGCGATCCTCCAAGCGGACATATTAACCTGGATCTTTGCGGCGGCTCAACTGAACCAATTGATGACGAAATCACCATTACTTCAATAAGCAGCCCTTATCCTCCGATTTATTCCGGGGAGAATATTCATTTTTCAGCAGTGATAAATCCTTATACTTCAAATTTGAACTATATTTGGAATTTCGGAGATGGAATCACGGAAACATCGGCATATGCAACGGCGGACCACACCTATGAATATCCTGGTATTTATCCGGTAACCCTTACCCTCTCAGGAACAGGGCAGAGCCCGGAGCCTTCTTTATCCACTGAAGTTACTGTCTTAGAGCCTGTAGTTATTGAACCTGATACTGTATCCATAACTTCAATAACACCATCTCCTAATCCGGCTTTTACTTCTCAGGAGATTCAGTTTTCAGCAGTGATAGATCCATCTACTGCTACGGGCTTGAATTACCTGTGGGATTTTGACTCCGATGGCCAGGTTGATGAATTAACTGATTCCCCATCTGCCTCTCACACCTATGATATGGCAGGTGAATACACTGTAACCCTGATTCTTTCTGGAACTGGTCAGGAGCCTGAGCCTTCAGAGACGGAAACGGTTGTTGTATCAAATTATGAACCATCTGTAATATCCATAGATGCAATAGGCATATGGACTCCAGATCCTGATAATCCAAAAGGGGTAATGTTCTCTGCAACTATAACCCCTTCGGAAGCTGCCGGTTTTACTTACCTTTGGGACTTTGGAGATGGAACGGAAAGTTCTACTGATGTTTCACCATGGCACACATTTGCATCTGCCGGAACCTATACGGTGGTTCTTACCCTGTCAGGAACGGGTCAAACCCGGGAACCTTCAAAATCTGAGACTGTGTCTACTATTACTCAGGCTGATATGGATCAGGCCGTACTTGATGCAAAAGAAGAGTGCCGAAAAAATCCGGAGTTATGCGGAATTACACTGCTTTCCAGTGCTTATGCAGATGGCTATAATGATGGATTCAACAATGGGTATGAATCAGCCGGAGAGGACTTTGCAGTCACCAATGAGTCCCAGGTTTCCATTCCAATTGGCTCGGATATGAGTTTTGGCATTCCAATGATTTACTATTCCTATGATGAATTTATGTTTAAGTTTAGTGCATCATTTGAGTATGTACCAATGTCCGAGAGAGAAAACCTGATGGAAGACGATATTGTTTGGAAATTAAAAGATATTGACAATGTATCTTCTACTGAATAAATACAGGATTGTTTTTGTGAAGCCGATAGTTCCGCTTCCACTTAACCGTACGGCTATTTTCCTTTATGATTAAAAAAAAAGTCGTTTTAACTGTTCTTCTCCTCTGCTTTATAATACTTTTTGTTGAAAGCTTGGGGTTCTTGACATATTTTGCTGTGTTTAAGGAATGTTATTCTAAAAGACAAATGAAAAATATGTTGAAACAGAATTTAAAATATAATGGAATTGCTCAAATTGTTAAAACTGGTACCGGAGAGCTTTTCTCCGGTGACCAGGTTGAAATACTGCATCCATATTTTGGATATTTAAGGGACCCAGAAAGAAGTAAGGGTATTTCAGATAACGGGTTTCCGTCCTACCAGAAAAGACAACATCCTATAAAAACATTTAATCAGATAACCATAGGTGTTTTTGGAGGATCGTTTGCTAAGGAAACTTTTTTTCTTGGAATAGACCATCTTAAAGAATGCTTTTCACGCACTCATAAAAAAGTCAATATTATTAATTTTTCCATAGGGGGATACAAGCAACCCCAGCAGTTGATGGTTTTAAATTATCTTCTATCAACGGGTGCTCAATTTGATATTGTTGTTAATATTGATGGTTTTAATGAGGTGGCTCTACCCTATGTCGAAAACCTAAAACTGGGTGTTTCTCCTTTTTATCCCAGAAACTGGCTGTATCGTACAAAATCACTTAGTGATCCGATTGTGATTGGTTTAATTGGTAAAATGCATTTTTTAAGGGATTTAAAGCGTTCAGCGACCTTATATTTCAAAGAATATAAGCTCTATAGAAGCCCAACATTGGCCTTGATTTGGAGATTACTTGATAATGCCATTTACTCAAAGATTGCTTTGACACAGGTTCATTTGCAGGAATTGGGTCGAAAAGGATTGGGGTTTGCCGTCAAAGGCCCAGAATATTGCAGTTCCTCCAAGGCCAAAATGTTTGATGATTTGGCAGATTTGTGGATGAGAAGTTCTTTGTCTATGCATTATTTATGCAAAGCTTATAATATCAAGTATTTTCATTTCCTCCAGCCCAATCAGTACGACTCAGGGTCTAAAATTATTTCTCTCAAAGAAAGGACCAATGCCTTTGATCCAAAACACCCTTATCGGGATGGGGTTTTAAATGGTTACCCCAGATTGCGTAAAAGAGGTGCTCTATTGATTCAGAATAATGTGAATTTTTTTGACTTGACAGATGCGTTTAAAGATCATTCCGAAACGCTTTACAAGGATACCTGCTGTCATCTAAATGAGAGGGGATATCAGCTAATAGTAGAAAAGATATGTGAGTTCATAATGTGAATCAAAGTATTAGCTTTTTTTTTGACTTTAGTCCTGGGTTTTCTGAAAACAAGGTACAGAGCAACCAAAAATGGTTCAAATCGAACAACCATATTGTCAATAAACGTCCACATGAATTCAAGAAAATATTTGTTACATAGTGTTGCTAATGATGGAGTTTTATTAGGATGGGAGTAATAAAAAAGCTGCAGGCTGGTATAAAAGAATATATAAGCAAAATGAATAAATAAAAGCAAAATTAATACTTCCACCATGGCTCTGGAGCTCCATTTGACCATGGGAAGCAGAACTGCAACAAGTGCAATGGTAAGAGGAATATTGAATGAATAATTGGATACGTCAATTTTAAGGTCAATGACCAGATCCCCTAAGCCTTTTTGGGAGTATATGACCCGTGAATAAATTATTTGGGCTGTTTCTTTATCATGTTGAAAGTCTATGAGTCGGAAATTTGAAAACTGGGCGGCACAGTCTGATCCAAAACGGGTCATGACGTTTCCGTAGTAGGGTTTTAGTTGAATCCATAGTATGAGGCAGATGGTGTAGGTAAGGCTGAATACTAAGATTTTAAGTAGTATTTTTTTTGTTTGAAACATATTGTAACCATAAAAGAAAAATAACAAATGAAACAACGATCATCATGCCCTGGGCAACATAGACATGGAAGTAATGAAAATAATCTTTAAGATAAATTCCTACAAGGCCAAGGCCGGCGATCCTTATTATATTAATTATCTGAAGCACTATGAACCCTATAATAATGCCTGATGACTTATTCAGTAAGCTGGCTGGGAATGAGAGAACAGCCGCAATATATATCATAAAGGCTTCAAGCCCATTGCATCCGAATTGTATGTCTAAGGATAGATCTTTTAATTGGATAATTGAGCCTGAGACTGCCTTGACTTCGCCGAAAAAGTTGATAAGAGCAACGCTGAATTTTACCACCATTCTTGTATAAATATTATTTATATCAATCATATTTTTAATTGGCTCGAGACCTATCAACAGTAAGAACATAGCCATGAGCAAGATATATGAAACAATAAATTTGAAGAGCGATATTTTTTTTGTGTTTAGGGTAGTGGTATGGTCACGGATTGCCATGGGGTATCGACCTGATTTGTGGATAAAGAGTGGAATTGTTATGATGAGATTTGTCTGTTTTAAAACATTATACTGCTTATTTGGTTATTTTGTTGAATCAATGCCGAAAAAATAACCAAATAAGACAGGAAGAAAATTAAGTGGCGGTTTGCTTATGATTGGTTCATACGTCTTATTCGGTAAACAGATACTAACCCTATGAAAGCCACAAGGATTATCATTCCCCATTCATTCATTGTTGGAGCATCCACTGCTTGTGTGGGCGCTGCGGGTGCTGCAGGTGTAACAGGTGCAGCAGCTACAACTGTCAGATCCAGGGATTCATATCTTGTAATTCCCGTATCAGTACCGCCGGAATAAATATCTAACGGTGGTGTGCATGTTGAGCAAATGGCGGTTATTACATAGGTTGTTGAAGCTGATGGGCTTACGGAGAGGGAACCACTGTAGGAAACCGGTCCGATCCCATTGTTTATTGTGACTGAATCAGCTCCTGTAACATTCCAGGAAAGTGTTACCGTATCCCCCTCTTCGATGGTTGTTGATGACAGTGAAAAGTCTTCGATGACAGGATCGGCGTTAACGGTTAATGCAAAAAACAACACAATGGACAAAGCATAGGCTATTAAGCTTGTTGTACGTTTCATTAAAAAACCTCCTTATATTTTTGCCTGTTTTTATGGAACAATTTTTGATCTCAATATATACTGATCCAACTTTGGTTCTTCCAAAAAATTCAACAAATAGTCAAAACATTTTGTCTTCTCAATATAAAGCAAATTGTGTTCCAGAAAAAACCTAAATTGGAATACTATATCTACTAAATTTTAAATTTACTCCTGAGTCGTAACTTCTCATTTTCAATATGACATGTGCTGGCCTGTGATTTTAATCCCACACCATATATGGTATTAATTCAGAAGGATTATGACAAAGGAACTATTTATGATAATTTGAATATATGATATACTGCTATCATATAAATAAGAAACATGTCAATCAGTATTTTTAGAAGATAAATTCAAGATGCCAATTATCATAGGCTTTTATACATCATGCTCATAAATATATTTATCCGGGGTTTTTCCTGTTTTTTCCCCAAATAATCTTACATTTAAAAAGGCTGCTTCTCTGGACAGGGAGGTAACTCTTTCAGAGCATACCTTTGCAGGAAATTCATAGTCAGTTGATATTATGTTAAATCCCATTCTTGTTCCAAATAATCCTGTTAGAGCTTCCCTTGAAAAGCGGAAATAATCCTGGGGATAATTATGAAGGGGATAAGTTTGGTGGGTCTGGATAAAAAGCAATCCATCCAGCCGAAGAACTTTCATTATTTCATGGGCAGCCAGATGGGGATATTTAAAGTGTTCAAATGTGGAGCAGGAAATAATGATATCAAATTGCTCAATGCCTGTGAAGGTGCTTAGTCTGTGGACATCTGCAACCATGTCGACATCTTTTCCATCTTTTATGTCTGTACCCAGGTATTCTTTAGCATGTGGGATCCATTCATCGTGTCTGGTGGAACGGTTGGCAACAGACCGTTTTGTACCCAACTCTAAAACCCGGGGGTGAGTTATTGTATGGCATTTTTCAATAAAATACTCCAAAGGGCTAATCTCATTTTCCAGTGAAAGTTCATTTTTTTTAGCCATTGTCGTCATTTGTTCTCGTTATCTGTCAAAAGAAATATCGTTGAGATTGCTTTTCATATTCTAATTAAGCCTCTTTCATATCACCTCAAAAGTAGTTTACACTTTTTGGGATAAAATTTCCAAAAAAACAAGGGTGTTGATATGAAAAGTGTAAACCTGCAAATGAAGGATTGGCTCTAACCTTCTTTATTATCAAGCAGTTTAGACCATATTTTTTCACAAATGATTTTATGGGTTTTAGGTGTTGGATGGCCATCATTTTCGATCATAATGTCATTGGGATTGTTTTGGTCAAACAGATTTTTTATTAAAGGAACAAGTGAGAAAAAGGGAAGTCCATTGGCCTTTGACCATGATTTAATTTTATTATTGAGTGACATGGTATGTTTTGCATGGGCTTCAGGCTGGCCTGGTGCAATTGATCCAAAGGATAGAAAAACCATGTAAACAGGTATTTTCTTTTTATTCAGAGTTTCTACTATGAGGTCAAGATACATTTTGGTCATATCCCATTGCTTGTCAAACATGGACGGCGCCACCAACCAGGGAGAAATTTTATTCAACTCTTCTTGTTCCTTGTTTATAGTTGTTATAGCATTATTTCTAATGATTATTTTTTCTAACTTGTTTTTAAATATTTTATGAAATGATCTTCGAATCAGTATGTATAGTTTTGACCAGTTCAGATTAATTCTTTCATCCGCGTAACCAATGTAAAGATATTCCGGGGTATCTAAGAGTGTTCTATTGAAATAATTTTTTTCCTGAAATCTGTCATCATATAGATCATTTTCAAACATTACAACCATGATGGCGTCTGGATCACAGGAGAGGTATCTTGGCATGTTTAAAGCAAAATATATAGGAGATGCGCCTTGAACCCCTAAATTTACAACATCCCAGTTGTAGTGCCTGGCTTTTTCATTTAGCTGATATGAAAATGTATCTTGGAAGGCACATCCATGACCTTCCACGATGGAGTCTCCAATGATTGCAAGCCTTTTTTGGCCTTTTTTTTTGGGCTTAATTTCAGGCCCCCGGAAACCAGATGAATTTATATTATATTTTACCTTGTAATAAGATCTGCTTTGAAAATATTGTGAATAAGGAATGTGACATTGTAAGAAGGGACGTACCCACATGAAATATGGATTGGCTGAATAAGGGTCAATGGTACTGACTTCAGGCGGGTGTGGAATGGTGTTTTCTTTGACAAATATTCTTGCGAAAATTTCACCTGTCAATATAACTATAATCATAGTTAGCAGTATAAGTGAAATATATAATTTGAATTTGTTTTTACTATGATCCATTTTTTGTTTCAATGTTTTATTTTTGAATAATTTTTTGTTAAATTTTTGGCATTTTTCATATCATCTCAAAAGTAGTTTACACGTTGGGGATGAAATTTTCAAAAAATAAGGATATTGATGTGGAAAGTATAAGCGGGCAAATGAAGGATGCCTAAATGTTTCTCTGTTTTTTAGTGTGACGATATAACCTCATCAACATGAGAAAAAAGGTACTCAAAAATAATACGTGCAGCAAGTTCGTTTCCCGCTTGATTCCAATGTGTGTCTCTGCACAAATATAGCGCTTTTTTCCTTCCTTGGGTTTGGAAGGGTTCTAAAAGATCTAAATATGCTATGTAGGCATCATCTAAATAATCCTTTAAAATATTTTGCATAAGCCTAATATCATATGTTTTACTATTCAAGGCATAGTGCTCAAATATCTGCAATGTTAATTCTTGATTTACCTGAAATTCATCAGGATATATTCCAACCATCAGTTTTATCTTATGGTCAGTTAATATTTTCTGCATAGAATATAAACTTTTAAAAATATAATCGATGTTGTTTTTAAAAATTTCGTTTTTATATAAATGAATATTGCAGAACTCCAGCCTTGCTCTTTCTATGTCTAAAAAGGCTTCTTCAGAAAAAGTACAGGAGCTATCTTTTGATTTGAATTCCCGCAATTGTTTTTTTTTGTTTTTTGTGTCAGCGTGAGCTTTATTGAGTTCTTTCCAGATTTTATATTTTTGTTTAATAAAGTACAAAAGCCTTGATTTTGCAATAATCGGATAACCTAAAAATATTATTTCATCTCTCGGATCAATATCAAAGTAAGTGTCATTGACCACAATACGCTTACGATAAGGGTTTGCATCTACAAAATCATTTCCCGCAAAAAAACCTAAAAAAACAATATCAGGATTATATTTCAGGCCATATTTTGTAAGCATTGCAAGTTGTTCGCCTGTATGTGTCATTGGGTATCCTGCATTAATTATATCAACACGGTGGGTACCGTAATATTCTTCAAATTTTTTTTCTACAAGTGCTGAATAGTTACCTTCTTTTCCTCCAGCCCAACTGAATGAGTCTCCCAGAAACAGTATCCGAATGATGTTCTCTGGTTTTTTTAGTGAATAATCTCGGTCATTGAAACCAAAGCGGTTGGTTCCGTTGGCATAGGCACGAACTTTGAAACCCAGGTCGGGATCATATTGATAAAAGCCTTTGAAACAATAAGGCTCAAGGATAATCATTAATACTTCCAGGAGCAAAAGAGTAAAAAATAAAATTAATCCTGATACAAAAATATATTTTACAATGGGTTTTATTTTATTCATTTAAGCATATTTGGTTGAATATCCCAGGATTGATAAAATTCAGGTGAGCCCCTGAAATATGGACTGCAAGATATCCCTTTTTATTGGCACTGTTCACAATGGATGGGTCAAGATAGAAAGATGCGATCACTGGAACGAGGTTTTTATTGTCAAATTCCGGTAAAAAATCAAAGAAATCGTTCAGTGCATTTGTGAAGTTTTTCAGGTATTCTGGTCTGTAGGTGCTTTTCACATCCACAAAAAAAATATGGTTATTGGTGACAGCCAAGGTATCATATTCACGGGTTTTACCGTTCATAATTCTCTTTCTTCTTACAATCAGATCAATAATCTCAAGACCGAAAGCCCTCTGAATTGCAGAAGGAATTCCCGGTGCCACAATGTCTTCTGTAACAGTACCTAATTTGTTGGCGAGCCTTCCCCATTGCGCTGAGGATTCTGATTTAAAGTCCTTCATTTCATCTTTAAAGTCCTTCATTTCATCTTTAAAGTCCTTCATTTCATCTTTAAAGTCCTTCATTTCATCTTTAAAGTCCTTCATTTCATCTTTAAAGTCCTTCATTTCGTCTTTGAAGTCCTTCATCTCGCCCTTGAAGTCCTTCATTTCCGATGAAAGGCGCCGGACTATCTTATCAGTTTGCCTGATCTGATATGCCAGTTCCACCAAAGCATACTCAACAGAGTCTACCCTGTCTTCAACTGAATCCAACCGTTCTTTTAAAGCTGTATGAGCCATTGCTTGAGTCTCCTCTGCCTTTAATGAAAGCCTACTTACCTTCACTTCAAGGTTGGTCAATAGGTGTTATAATACAATTTGTTTCAGGTTATTGTCAAGCTATGGGTAAGAGGATCATAAGCTAATAGTGCTAAAATTTACCATCTTTCAAAATACTTCAAGAATAGTTCGCAATTTTTTTGAGATGATATCCAAAAAAATGGGCAGATTGATTCAGAAAATGTAAACCGGCAAATGAAGGATGTCTAAAATTTTAATCCAATTCAAAATTTTCCTTCCAGGCATTTTTTTCCTGAAATTCCGGCTGATCTTTTTTGAAAAACATAAGATTTTCGATAACCAGGACATCCATTTCTGTTCGCATGAAACATCGATATGCGTCTTCAGGTGTGCAGACAATGGGCTCTCCACGCACATTAAAACTGGTATTTACAAGCAGTCCTATTCCTGTGAGCTGCTTGAATTCAGATATGAGCTTCCAGTACCTATGATTGGTTTCCCGGTGAACGGTCTGGATGCGGGCTGAATAATCCACATGGGTGACGGCGGGAATGGTGGATCTAATATGATAAAGCCGCCTGTAAAGCTCATAATCTTCATATCCCTCGGGCTCAGGCGTTCGGATGGATTCAAGAACAGGTTCCACAAGTATCATGTACGGGGAGGGCGCCTCGATATCGAAGTAGTCCTTTGCATCTTCGGCTAAGACAGAGGGAGCAAAGGGACGGAAGCCTTCCCTGTATTTTATTTTAAGATTCAGTTTTTTCTGGGTTTCAGGATTCCTGGGATCCGCTAAAATACTCCTATTACCAAGGGCTCTTGGTCCCCATTCCATCCTGCCCTGGAACCATCCCACAACTTTGTTTTCTGCAATCAACAATGCAGTTTGTCGGCAGAGATCATCAAAGTTATGAAATTCTTCGAAAACCGCCTGGTATTTGTATTTAAGAGATATTGCCTGTTCCTTGGTGAAGGCCGGGCCAAGGTAGGACCCCTGCATGCTGTCATTGAAATAGGCTAATTTGCCGGAAGTATTTGACTTTGAGGCTGGATAGATTTTTTGATTATTATTATCTTTCTCAGGGTTTTTCATCTTTGGATTTATAGGGTCATTATTTCCAATGTAATGGGCGGCAAGAGCGGCACCCAAGGCCCCTCCGGCATCCCCGGCAGCCGGTTGGATCCATAAATTTTCAAAGAGTTCTGAATTTACGAGATGGCCATTTGCGACACAATTGAGAGCAACACCTCCTGCCATGACAATGTTTTTTGAACCGGTCAGCTTCCGTGCGGTATCAGCAATTCGTATTAGCGCCTCTTCGGTTATCTCCTGAAGCCCAAGGGCTAAATCCATGTAGTCCTGGCTGAGTTCGGACTCAGGCCTGCGTGGGGGAAGCTCGAACAGTTCTTCCCATTTTTTTTGATTATACATGCGAAGGCCTGTTGCAAAATCAAAAAAATCCATGTTTAACATAAGGGAGCCGTCTGTTTTAAGGGAGATCAGGTGATGGAGGATAAGTTTTTTATATCGTTTTTTTCTATCTCCGGTTTTACGGCCATAGGGGGCAAGGCCCATCAGTTTATATTCACCGCTATTGACCTTGAAGCCGCAATAAGCCGTAAAGGCGGAATACAGGAGGCCTATGGAATGGGGAAAGGTAAGCTCCCTGAGTTTTGTGATAGTGTTGTCCCGGCCATGACAGATGGTTGTGGTTGCCCATTCTCCTACCCCGTCAATGGTAACGATTGCCGCTTCATCAAAGGGAGATGGGAAAAAGGCACTGGCGGCATGGGATAGGTGATGTTCTGGAAAGAGTAAGTCCGGTTTATTTTTCAATTTTGCAGATTCTATTTTTTTCAGAGATAGCCAGATGTTTCTGCGCATGAAAAGTTTTTCTTTTATCCACACCGGCATGGAAGATAAAAAGCTCTTAAGCCCTTGGGGAGCAAATGCATGGTAGGATTCAAGAAGTCTTTCAAATTTTATATAGGGCTTGTCATAAAAGGCGATTATATCTAAGTCTGACAGGGAAATACCTGCCTGAGACAGAACATATTTAACGGCACTGGAAGGGAAGGATTGATCATGCTTCTTTCTGGTAAAACGCTCTTCTTGAGCAGCGGCAATGATGTTGCCGTCAATTATAAGGGCTGCCGCACTATCATGGTAAAACGCTGAAATTCCGAGTATTTTTTGCATAGTCTCCGCTAATAAAAAGCTTGTAAAAAAAGATGAATTTGATCAGGTATATAGGCATCTTTTAAAACATTTCAAAAAAAGTTATACCTTTTTGAATATTATACTTTTTTTGAGATGAGTTAGGAAAAATAGGAATATTGATTCAAAAAGCGTAAATCTGGAAATTAAGGATAACGGTACACACTTTAAAAAATTGTGTAGATAAATGGGGCAATGGCTGTTCCGCTTGTCAACACAATCAAAGTTCCAAAGAAAATAAGGCTGACGATGATGGGCAACAGCCAGAATTTTTTCCTAACCTTCATAAATCCCCATAGATCCTTAATAAAATCCATAAAAATTTTCTCCTTTTAGTAGGGATGTATCATATCTTTTTTTTGATATTGATGATCTGTATTTTTGAATGCTGATTCTCTATTATATTTTTTGGGGCTCATTTGAAGTGGATCAGCCCCGAACATACGGCGGATAAGGCCAATGGGAGTCACGACAAGGAAAAATAGCAGAGTTAAAATAATCCTGGATGAAATAGTTCCCAAAAGATTTGAAAAACCAAACCATATTAAGGTAAAAGGTTTGAAGATAGAAGGCACAGACATTGCCAACACAAGACAAACAATTGCCAGGGGCAGTATCGCAAGATTCTTGAGAAACCAGGCTGTAAAAAGCAGTATCAGCACCAGAGCAAGGCCGGCATCCCTGTTTCGGGTATTTGTTGGAGTTTCAGCCATTGAATCCTTTATTTTATTTTATCAAAGTGGCGTAAAGCCCCTATCCCTTTAGGGTAGGGGTAGTTCACTATTCTGTTTTAAAGTTAGCGGCCAAAGTTAGCGGCCATGATAAATAAATGGTAACCAAGCCTATAAATTTGGTCACTGACATCCAGCTATTATAGTATTAGAGGATGTATTGTCAATCGTTTATTGCCTCAAAAATTGCATAAAAAACCGTTATGGAGATTCTTCATTAGGATTCAAGAAGTCTTTCACAGTTAAAGAAAGTTCTTGACTGAATCGTTGAATCTACTATCATCATATTTTTAAAAATATACTGACAAGGAATTTAACTGACAAGGAATTTATTCAAACTTTGGAAAAACAAAATCCCAGATTGAGCATTGTTGTTCTAAACTACAACAGGCTTAAAGACACTATGAAAACTCTAACAAAGCTGAAATCTCTTAAGCTTGAAAGGGAACAAATAGAAATCATTGCAATTGATAATGCCTCAGTGGATGGAACAGCCCAGTTTCTTCTGTCTCAATCCCATTGGATAAAAACGATCTGCTTGAAAGATAACCTTGGTATAGAAGGGCTGAACATAGGATTTGAAAAAACTTCTGGAGACTATATCCTTGTGCTGGATGATGATTCCCACCCATTGGATAAAAAGACAATAAATATTATCATCGAATCCCTTGACAATTATGAGGATGCCGGGGTGATTGCATGCAGGATTGAATCCACTGATGGAAGCCCGGCCAGGACATGGCATCTTCCGAAAAAAGACAGATTTGGAGAGTCTCCTGCATTTGTCGGATGCGGTTTTGCCATACGCCGTGAGCTTTTTAAGGAAATAGGCTGGTTTCCGGGTCATTTTTTTTTATATCAAAATGAGATTGATGCTGCAATAAAAATTGTGAAGGCTGGGTATAGGATTTACTATGAGCCCCGGTGCCGGATTGTTCATAGAAATTCTCCTGGTGGCCGGGCAAGTTGGCGTCAGGTTTTTTATCCCACAAGAAATACGGTGTGGCTGCTGAGAAAATACGCGCCATTCCCCGTTTCTATATATTATATTACCTCCCGATTCTGTTTTGGTTTTTTTCGTGCGGTGCAGTCTGGTGAGTACTTATGGTTCTTGCGCGCAGTCAGGCAATCTCTATATGGGACTATAAAAAAAGAACCTCTATCTCCTGTATTATCGAGAAGATTTTTAATGCTGTGGCAGCAAAACAGTCTTTTTCATCATTTTACAATGTTTTTTAAAACCATGTAATTTGGAATCCTTTATAAGGCATCCTTCATACCAACTCGAAAGTAGTTTACACTTTTCTGAAAATTTTGAACCATGATTAAAGGATTAAATGATGAACATGATTAAAAATCAAGGGAAATCCTTTAATCAGGAAAATCATGGTTCAAAAAATGTGTAAATTGACAAATGAAAGATGCCCTTTATAATATTTTATTTTTTTGTGAATAGCCAATGCTGATTTCCATTGCCCTTGTATCCCATAACAGCAAAAAAGATTTAAAGTTGCTGCTTCCATCATTAATAAAAGCACTGAAAGGAATATCATGGGAAATTCTTCTTGTTGACAACTGCTCTATCGATTCCACGCTTGATTATGTGAAATCTAATTTTCCTGATGTAAATATTCATCAAAACCAGACTCCCAAGGGATATGGAGCAAATCAAAACAAGAACATTTTAAGGGCAAAAGGAAAGTACATCGCCTTGATGAATCCTGATATGATTGTTCCCCAGCAAGCCTTTCATCGATTGCTTAACTTCATGAAGTCCCATGATGGGGCCGGGATAGCGACATGCAAAATCTGCAATCTGGACGGTACCTGCCAGTATTTGAATAAAAGGGAACCCGCACTTTTTGATCTGCTGGCAAGGCGTTTTATGCCGGGCTTTCTTCAGCCCATATTTCAGAAGAGGCTGGACTATTATGAAATGAGGGATATGGGATATGATCGGGTTGTCGAGGTGCCGTTTATATCGGGCTCTTTTATGTTTGCCAGGACTGATTTGATAAAAGCAGTAAAGGGATTTGATGAACATTTTTTCATGTATTTCGAAGATGTGGATCTATGCCGGCGGTTAAGGGAAAATGCAGTCCCCCTTTTGTATTGCCCTGATGTTGAGATTATTCACAGATGGGAGCGGGCTGCCCATAAAAGCCTTAAGTGGACACTTGTGTTTTGCATGAGCGGACTCAAATATTACAGAAAATGGGGATTTAAACTGTTTTGATCAAAAAACAACTTGCCCTTGTAACCGGAGGAACCGGCAAAATAGGCCCTGTTCTTGTTGCTGAACTTTTGAGTAATGCTTATAGGGTTCGTGTACTTGTGCGGCGCATGGATGCCTTGGCCTCTGTCCCGTTTTATGGTAATCCAGATATCGAGTTTGTTAGAGGAGACATTACCGATGCCGCTTCTCTCAAACACGCTCTGGAAGGCGTGAATGTGGTATTTCACCTGGCCGCCCTTTTGCATATTAATAATCCTGGCCCTGAAATGATGGGAAAATATAATGATGTCAATGTTAATGGTACCCGTAATCTCTTGTCAGCGGCCATGGCTGAAAATGTTTCAAGGCTTGTTTTGTTCAGCACCATTTCGATTTATGGATCAGGAACCAGGGAGCAGAGCTTTGATGAAACCAGCCCGGTTAATCCAAAGGGGATGTATGCCATATCAAAACTTGGAGCCGAAGCCATTGCCCATGAGTTTAACAAAAAGACCCGGGATCAACCTCCGCTGGTTACCATCCTTCGTCTTGCTTCCGTGTATGGCAAACATATGGCTGGAAACTATCTACTTCTTGTGAATGCTCTGAAAAAAGGATTTCTTTGTCTGCCCGGAGGGGGGGCCTCCATGCGTACTTTGATCCATGAAAAGGATGTGGCGGCAGGGGCTGTTATTGCTGCCCGTAACCCAATGGCAGCGGGCAAAACATATAACCTGACTGACGGGCATGCCCATACATTAAAGGATATTGTTGAATCCATAAAAGCCGCGCTTGATAAAAAGGCCATTGTTATTAACCTTCCTGAATATCCATTGGTTTTTATGTCTGATTTTATAAAAAAATACCATAACAGCAATACCAATAAGTATAAGCTTGTGAGCGAATTTTTGTTAAAAATTGATTATATGCTGGGAAAACTCATGGAAGATGTAATCGCTGATGGCTCGAAAATTCAACATGAACTTGGATTTAAGCCGGCTTTTAATCTCCGGCAGGGGTGGCTTGATGCCCTTGGGAAACTTTATTAAAAAATAGGGTATTTGTTTGGACTTTAATCCTTTCTTGTGATAATGCGTAGATTGATTGCCTTAATTCATAATGGTTCTAAAGCTGTTGAAAGAGGATTCTTTTTTTGTGCTTGAAAACCTTTACATTTGGTTGTGCTTTGCGCTTTCTCTATTTTTTGGAGCTGCCGGCGCGTGGCTGTTTTCCATGCAGGTTATTGCAGGCAGATTTATGGATACTCCCAACGAGCGAAGCTCCCATTTAGTGCCCACACCAAAGGGCGGTGGAATGGGCATCCTTGCCGCATTTTTATTTGTATCCTTGAGTTTAAAAATTAATTTTTTCTTTTTTATGCCTGTTGTTGCTGTCTCCTTGCTGGGACTTGTGTCGGACCGGCTTGATCCTGGGCCTCTATTCAGGCTTTGTGTTCAAGGCTGTATGTCCCTTGTTGTCGTTTTTGCTTTTTGGGATAATCATGCGCAGGTGGTTTCCATAGAATGGAGTTTTTTAAATGGCGCAATATGGTCAATTGAATCCCTTTGCTTGATGGCTTTCTGGGCTGTTTTTATTACGGGAAGCTGTAATTTTTATAATTTCATGGACGGTATCAACGGCATTGCAGGTCTTACAGGCATAATAGCTTTTTCATTAGTCTTTTTGTTTCGCCTTGAGTTTGCATCCATTGACGCTTTCACCCTGTTGGCCATTTCCACGGCAATGGCCTGTCTTGGATTTTTACCTATGAATTTTCCCAATGCAAGGGTATTCATGGGAGATGTCGGAAGTCTTTTGTTAGGTTTTTTCTGGGGATCCATGGTGTTTTTACAGACTGCCTCGCCCAATGATTTTTTGGTCTATATTTCATTCCTGTTTCCATTTTATAGTGACGAGCTTACCACCATGGTCATCAGACTCAAGGCTGGTGAAAACCTGCTGGTTCCCCATAGAAGGCATTTATATCAAATTCTTGTGAACGAGAGGGCAAATTCCCACTTGATAGTTACTATTTTATATGCTATCGTTCAGATTGTTGTCGGCATATCCATGATAATGGCCTATCAGTTTCATAACTTGATGTTGCTTGTTATAATTTTGATGATATTTTTTATTTGTTTTTCCCTATTTTCCTGGAATTTAAGGCAAATTAAAAAAATCGGTATTAATAATGCGTAGCCTATTACATAAAAATTTTTATCTGGTACTATGTGCTGATGTGATAATTATTATCGCCTCTTTATATCTGTCCTACCTGGTAAAATTTGATTTCAGAATTCCGGGGTATATGATTTATGGTCTCCACCTCTGCCTGCCTCTTTTTCTTGTGGTAAAACTGCCGGTCTTCTATTTTTCAGATCTCTATAGGGGTATGTGGCGCTATACCAGTATTCCCGACCTGATTAACACGGTTAAGGCTTCTTCCTTTGCAACCCTTATCATTACCGCTATTGTTATTTTCAGGTATAATTTTGAAGGTTTTTCAAGGTCGGTATTTATCATAGACTGGGCCTTTACCATTTTTTTTATTGCATGCTTCAGGCTTTGTGTTCGTTTTTATTTTGAAAAAACCGCCAATGGAGAAAACAGTCTTAAAAATCTTTCTTTTAAATATTTTAAAGAAAAAATATTGCGCAAAAAAAATAAAGTGGCTAAAAATCTTATTATTATAGGAGCTGGTAATTGCGGGGAGCAGATATTTCGTGAAATCAGAAACAATCGTGGTGTTCTTTATAATGTTGCGGGTTTTTTAGATGATAATCCAACCAAAATCGGCAAGAAGATTCATGGGGTCACGGTTCTTAATACCATAGAAAACCTGGAGCCCGCAGCAAGAATGGTAGAAGCCCAGGAAGTGCTCATAGCTATTCCCTCTGCAACGGCGGATCAGATGCGGAAGATCGTTAAGATCTGCAAAAAAAGCAATCTTAAGTTTAAAACCATTCCCAACATGGGAGAGCTGATTAACGGTAATGTGGCCGTCAGTTCCATTCGTGATATTTCATTCCGGGATCTGCTTGGAAGAAAATCCGTTGAGCTTGATCAGGAAGGAATTGGCTCCTATCTGAATAATCAGGTTGTCCTTGTTACCGGGGCTGGGGGCTCCATAGGTGCCGAACTGTGCCGCCAGATATGCCGCTTTAAGCCTGGAAAGCTAATTCTCTATGAGCGGGCAGAAACCGCATTGTATGAAATAGAATACGAACTCACCAAGTACTTCAAGGATGTTGAAATTATATCTTTTCTTGCAGATGTTCAGGATTCAGTACATCTAAATAAAATTATGGGTAAGTTCAGGCCCAACACTCTTTTCCATGCCGCAGCCTATAAGCATGTGCCCATGCTGGAGAGCCATCCTTGGAAGGCGGTGCAAAACAATATTTTGGGTACGGTAAAGGTGGTTGATGCTGCCAGAAAATTTAATGTGGAAAGATTTGTTTTTGTGTCCACGGATAAAGCCGTTTATCCCACCAGCGTCATGGGCGCATCCAAACGCATTGCCGAGATGTATGTTCAGTCCCAGAATGTATATCATGGTGCTGAAACAAAATTTATTACGGTACGTTTTGGAAACGTGGCCGGCAGCGCGGGAAGTGTTATTCCCCTTTTTAAGCGCCAGATAAAGGAAGGCGGTCCCCTGACGGTGACCCACAGAGATGTCACCCGGTACTTCATGACTATACCTGAATCCTGCCAACTGATTCTCCAGGCAGGGCTCATGGGAAACGGGGGTGAGATTTTCATACTTGATATGGGAACTCCTGTTAAGATTATTGACATGGCACGGGATATGATCCGTCTCCATGGCCTTGAGCCGGATGTGGATATCAAGATCGAAATTATTGGCCTGAGGCCCGGGGAGAAGCTTTTTGAGGAACTTTTCACGGATAAGGAAGAACTCAAAAGCACGGACCATGATAAGATAATGGTGCTGAATGGTTCAAAGTTTAACCTCAAGCGCTTGAACGGTCACCTTGAAAGACTGGAAAAACTCGCTGGCGAGTATGAGCATGAGGGGATACTAAGAGAGCTTATGGAGGTACTTCCTCATTTTACTCCATATTATTTTACTGACTCCTCCTATCCGCCTAACTGACAGGGCATTTTCTCCCTTTCAAGAAATTTCCTTTATCGATACACCACAATGATCAACAATCCCTGAGCTGAGCCCCGCAACAAGTAATGAAATGTAGGGGGCGGATTTCTAATAAAAATAAGAAATGGACATAAAAATATGAACATCCTCATTACCGGTGCAGCAGGCTTTATCGGTTTCTTTTTAGTTAGAGCAGTGCTTGGGAAGGGAAATCAGGTTGTGGGCATAGATAATCTAAATGATTATTATGATGTTTCATTAAAAAAAGCCCGTTTGGAACAATTGACAGCTCTTGATGGATTCACCTTTGTTGAGATGGATATATCAGATAGAAGGGCAGTGAAGTCTATTTTTGAGAAAAATCATTTTGATGCGGTTGTGAACCTTGCTGCCCAGGCCGGTGTCCGTTACAGCCTTGAAAACCCGGATGCTTATATAGATTCCAACCTGACGGGATTTGCCAATATTCTTGAAGGATGCCGGCATAATAAGCCTGCACACCTTGTTTATGCCTCCAGCAGCTCTGTTTACGGGGCCAACCGCAAAATGCCCTTTTCCACCGGGGATAATGTGGATTATCCCGTGTCCCTATATGCCGCTACAAAAAAATCCAACGAACTCATGGCCCATGCCTACAGTCACCTCTATGGTATACCCGTAACAGGGCTCAGGTTTTTCACGGTTTACGGTCCCTGGGGAAGGCCGGATATGGCTTATTTCAAATTTGCCAGGGCCATTCTTGAAGGCAGTCCCATAGATGTGTATAACTACGGCAAAATGAAAAGGGATTTTACCTATATCGATGATATTGTAGAGGGTATTATCCAGATTATGGATAAAATTCCTGATGCAGGAGTTCAACCTGAAACCTCGGCTCCTTACAGGCTCCTTAATATCGGTAACAACATGCCCGTTGAATTAGGTGATTTTATCGAGACCCTTGAAGGGCTGCTTAAGAAAAAGGCTGTTAAAAACATGTTACCCATGCAGCCGGGAGATGTGCCGGCTACCTATGCGGATATATCTGATTTAACTGCTCTGACAGGTTTCAGGCCTCAAACTTCCCTTAAAAAGGGCTTAGGCGAGTTTGTTAAATGGTATAAGCTTTATTATCAGCACATCTGATTTTGATGCAACTGTTGACAAAAAAATATTTTTTTATTGACAAGAATGACTTGTGCGTTCTATCTATAACCATATCTTATTACCCTCTTTTTGCTCATTTTTATAACATGCTGTAATTTATAATAATTTTCACTTATTTTTTTGTTGAATCAAAAATCAGTGTCAATAAATTCAATGGCTTATGAAAAAATAAGCGAATTATGGGTTATTGCCAAATTCGACTTTTTATTCTCAATTATCCCAAATCATGAAAAATAGATATATTTTAACGGTAAAGTAATAAAGCTGATACCTTGTCTTAAATATTGCTTGAATTTTGTTATCTTTTTTTTTGAATTCATTAGAATGCCGCCTTTGTTTTAGTTAATAAAGGCCGCTTTGTTTTATAATTCATAATTTAAAGGAGGCAGACAATGTTAGCGTTTAAGAAGATTTCAATACTTTTTATTTTAACTTTTGTTATGGTTGCTATTGCGGTACCGGTGGTATCAGCAGCAGATGGCAAGGTGAATATCAACACGGCAACGGTTGAGGAGCTTACCGCTGGTTTGAAAAATGTAGGCCCAAAATATGCGGCCGCAATCATAGCCTATCGTGAAACAGTCGGTAAGTTTAAAACGCCTGAAGATATAAAGCTTGTTAAGGGGATAGGTGACAAAACCTTTGAAGCAAACAAGGATGTAATTGTTGTCGAAGATTGACATGCTTTCAATCTGATTGCTCCAAATGTGCCCGGTCTGTATATAAAAAAATCGGTTTGATGTAATGATAGGTTCGGGTACTTGATAATAATCATTATTGTGTTATTATAACAGCCATATCCACAGCGGTATGGCTTTTTCTTTTTAGGAGCTATGATTTTAAATGTGAAATATTCCTCCCGGTCATATTCCTTGTTATACTGCCCGTCGCTGCAACTTGAGCTTTCGACATTTTATAATGTTCTTATCATCAAAGGAAAAAATTTTCCTGAAAAGCTCAGTTTATCCCGGTGTTCAGTATCTTATCGTTAACACTTTAACTGCCTTAAGGTGCAGAGAGTTTACAGGAGAATTTTAATTTGGATAAATCTAAGGCATTTTCAACCAGATCATTGCTGGTGATTGTTTTTTGGATGGGTATTTTAACTCTGCTGTTGAATGCAGGGCTTTTCTTTGGTTTTGACTGGCTTGTTCTTTTATTGTCAACTGGCGCAGATACTGTATTACAGATACCTAAACTCGATATTGATATTCCTTTGAAAACCATAACAGACCTTATTAACTTCATAGAGCTTCTTTCTGAAGGTTTTTATGTTTGGATCGTGCCTTTTTCAGGATTTATTTTTCTTATTTTGGCGATCATTATTTGGATTACGCTTAAATTGTCGGTTTCAGGACTTTTTAAGGATATTAAAACACGAGCTGCTACTTTGGACGATAAAAAAGAAAAAAAAGATATTTCTGATCCCAGAATGGAACAGGAAAGAAAAAGAAGGCTTTTCCTTCATTTTCTTTCTGTTCTTCAAAAGGAAGGCCGCCTCCTTGATTTTTTTGCAGAGGACCTTGACCTGTATGACGATGAACAAATTGGTGCGGCAGTAAGAAGTATTCATGATGATTGTCAAAAAACCATGAACAAGTATATAGCTCCATTACCGGTAATTGATAAAGAAGAGGGAGAAGTGGTTGAGGTTGAGCCGGGATTTGATCCCAATGCCCTGAAGCTGACCGGAAATGTGGCTGGTGATCCTCCCTTTAAAGGTGTTCTTCGCCACAGGGGGTGGAAAGCAGGTAAAAAGGATATTCCTCAGTTGTCCGATGCTCTGGATGCTGCAATTATTGCCCCGGCGGAAATTGAGATGGAATAACCTTATTTGTCTGATATTATCAAAACAATAAAAAAGACATGGAGCATATGAAGTGGAAAATGCCCGTTATATCGTTGGAATAGACCTCGGTACCACAAACAGCGTTGTTGCTTATACCGATGCTGAAAAGAACGATGAATCAAAAATAAATATTTTTCAGATTACCCAGCTGACCGATGCAGGAGTTCTGAATAAAAGAGATGCTCTTCCTTCCTTTGTTTATCTGAAAGAGGGACACGAGCTTGATGCCGATGGGCTTGATCTGCCCTGGAGTAACTCCGAAACCGCCGTTGTAGGAGAATTTGCAAGAAACAGGGGGGCAGAGGTTCCCCAGAAGCTGATTTTTTCTTCAAAATCATGGCTCTGTAATCAGGCCGTTGACAGGGAATCCGCCATTCTCCCCTGGGACAGTGCTGCTGATATTGAAAAGCTTTCTCCTGTTCAGGCCTCCTGCGCCATTTTATCCCATATAAGAAATGCCTGGAATCATGATATGGCAGGTGGGGATGAGGCCCTGTTTCTAGAGAACCAGCTTCTTTACCTGACGGTGCCGGCATCATTTGATGCTGTTGCAAGGGAGCTTACCGTCAAGGCAGCTAAGATGGCTGGCCTTGAAGATATCATTCTTATAGAGGAACCCCAGGCTGCTTTTTATTCATGGATTGATCAGTCCGGGGACAAATGGCGGAAAAGTGTTGAAAAGGGTGATGTGGTTCTGGTCTGTGACATAGGCGGCGGCACCAGTGATTTCAGCCTTATCGAGGTTCAAGAAGCAGATGGAGACCTTGCCCTGGAGCGGGTTGCCGTGGGGGATCATCTCCTTGTAGGCGGAGATAATATTGATCTGTCTCTATCCTATTTTCTTGCGGCAAAACTGAAACAGAAAAAGAAAAAATTAGATGCCTGGCAGATGAGAGGCCTTGTCCATTCATGCAGAAAGGCAAAAGAGGCCTTGTTTGCGGATCAAGGTCAGGATAAATATCCTGTAACGGTTTTAGGCAGAGGCTCTGGCCTCATTAAAGGAACACTGAAATTAGACCTCGAGCTTTCTGACATAGAGCAGGTTGTTCTGGATGGTTTTTTCCCCAAGTGTGATGTCACGGATTTGCCCCTGTCTTCTTCAGGTTCGGCCATGAAGGAATTCGGCCTTTCCTATGAGGCTGATCCAGCCATTACCAGGCATCTTGCCAGGTTTGTTTCTGCCCATCATGATGACAAGGGCAATGTGAAGCTTCCTTCGGCTGTTATATTTAACGGAGGAGTCATGAAGTCCTCCTTGATCCGGCAGAGGGTGATGGAAACCCTTCTAACCTGGAATGAAAGCGCCGGAGGAAAGGGGGTTCGGGAAATCCAGGCCCATGATTTTGATCTTTCCGTTGCCAGGGGAGCATCCTGTTACGGCAAGGCAGCCCGGAGCGGCGGTGTCCGTATCCGGGGGGGGCTTGGTCAATCATACTATATTGCCGTCGAGGCATCCATGCCTGCGGTTCCGGGAATCCCCATTCCTACACGGGCCCTCTGCATAGCCCCCTTTGGAATGGAAGAGGGGACAGATGCCGTATGCAGGGACACCCTTTTTAACCTTGTTGTGGGTGAGAAGGTTAAGTTTGACATTATGGCAGCTTCAACCCGCCATGAAGACGTGGTGGGCACCATAGTCGATAATTGGGAAGACAGTGATATAAGTGAGCTTACCTCCATTGAAACCGTGCTGGATGGAAGGGATGATGAGACCATGATTCCTGTTACATTTGAAGTTAAGGTGACTGAAATCGGGATTCTTGAGTTCTGGGCATGTTCAAGGGATGATGATAGAAAATGGCGTCTTGAACTCAATGTGAGACCAAAGGATTAATCAGGAGTTGAAGTTGGATTTTTCGGATAAGCGCTATGTTATAGGTATTGATCTTGGCACCACCAACTCGGCTGTTTCTTTTGTCGATCTCAATGCCGTGGACAAGAAAAAGAAGATCAGGCCCATCAAAATTTTCAGGATTCCCCAGTTGACGGGAGCTGGAGAGTTTTCCCCCTATGCCGTGCTTCCATCCTTTCTTTATATACCCGGTGAATATGATATTGCCAAGTCATCCTTGACCCATCCATGGAAACGGGAAAAAGACAGTTTTCCAGGCATATTTGCAAGGGATCATGGGTCTGCTGTTCCATCAAGACTTGTCTCTTCAACCAAAAGCTGGCTGTGTCATGCTAAGGCTGACCGCCAGGCAAAGATTCTGCCCTGGGGTTCTGAAATCGTTGAAAAGGTATCTCCCGTGGAGGCAACCGCAGAATTTTTGAGGCATATCAGAAAAGCCTGGAATCATTTTGTCAAAGACGAAGATTATTTTCTGGAAAATCAGTTCATCGTTTTAACGGTTCCTGCATCCTTTGATGAGGCAGCAAGGGAATTTACCTTGGAGGCAGCAAGGGAGGCCGGGTTCGGCGCCACGGTCACTCTTCTTGAAGAGCCTTTGGCTGCATTTTATAGCTGGCTTGCAAGGCATGAAAATGACTGGCAGAATCATGTTAAACCAGATGATCTGATACTTGTGTGCGATGTCGGAGGCGGTACCACGGATTTCACATTGATCACGCTAAGGGAAGCAGAGGGAAGCCCTCGGTTTGAAAGGCTTGCTGTCGGGGATCACCTGATTCTTGGAGGGGACAATATCGATCTTGCCCTTGCCAGGCATGTGGAGGCAAAGTTTGCTGGAAAAATTTCTTTGAGTGCCGATAAATGGAAAACTCTTTGCCATAAGTCAAGGGCTGCCAAGGAAAAAATATTTGAGACCGGTGCTGGTAAGGTTAGGATCACACTCAAGGGAGAGGGCCGCTCTGTTATAGCCGGCACCCTTTCCGCGGATTTAACAAAAAATGATGTGGAAGCTATCCTGTGTCAAGGCTTTTTCCCCGATGTGGAGCCATCGCAGGATATTAAGAAAAAACCCGGCAAAGCCATGGCTGAGTTTGGTCTGCCCTATGAGCAGGAACCGGCCATCACCCGCCATATCGGGTGGTTTTTGGAAAAACATCGCCAGGAGGTCGGAATAAAGCTTGATAAGAAGCCCATGCCTGATCAGATACTGTTTAATGGCGGCACTCTCAAACCTGCTTTGTTACAGGAGAGAATCAGATCATCCATCAGAAAATGGTTTGATGAGGGAGATAAACGCCTGCCCGTGATTCTTGAAAATTCAGACCCTGATCTATCTGTTGCTCTTGGAGCTTCTTACTATGGACTTGTCAAGCAGGGTATCGGCGTAAGGGTAGGCAGCGGCAGTCCAAGGAGTTACTATATAGGCATAACCTCAACATGTTCAGAAGCAGCAGATGCCTCCCCCGTTACAACCTCGGCTCAAAAAGCTATTTGCATTGTTGAACGGGGACTGGACGAAGGCTCATTAATCAGATTGCCGGGTATGGCCTTTGAAGTTCTTACCAATCAGCCGGTCGCGTTTGACATGTACAGCTCGAGTTTTCGTTCCGGTGATAAAAGCGGTGATTTGATTGATGTGGATGATTCTCTCAGCGCCATGCCTTCTTTGCAGACCATTGTAAAATTCGGCAAAAAAGGTGATAAGAGCAGAATTCCAGTTAATATAGAGCCTGAATACACGGAAATGGGTACTTTGAACATGTGGTGCCGTTCCTGCATCAGCACTCACAGATGGAAACTTCAGTTTCAATTAAGAGACAAAACCGGGGGAGAGACTCCAGATATGGAGGTCTTTGAGGATGGGCTGATTAAAGATGCCTGTGCTGTGGTTGATGAGCTTTTTTCCAAAGAATCAGATATTTCTCTTATTGCCGGGATCGTTAAAAAAATTGAAGCTGTTGTCGGTAAAAGAAAAATTAAGTGGCCCTTTTCCTTTTTAAGGACCATGGCCGACAGGCTGATTCTGCATTCCGAGGCCCGGCTATTAAGCCCTGAACACGAGGTGCGGTGGCTGAATCTCACAGGTTTCTGCCTGCGGCCCGGGTTTGGTGATGCCTTTGATCAGGAACGTATCAGAAAATTATGGAAAACATATCTTTCAGGCCCTGCCTTTCCAAAAGCCAAGCAAAATGCCGTTGAATGGTGGATATTTTGTAGAAGAATTGCAGGGGGACTCAGTGCGGGCCAGCAGCGTCAGTTTTATCAGGATGTTTCTGGGTTGCTTCTTGCGAAAAAAAATAAGAAAAAGATCAGCCCCCAGGAAAGCATAGAGATGTGGATGGCGGCAGCCAATATGGAGCGTTTGCTTGTAAAGGATAAGACAGCTCTTGGCAAGGCACTTATTAGCCAGCTTAAACCCGGCAAGGCGCCCAAGCAATTATTTTGGTCATTGTCCCGTCTGGGAGCAAGGGAAATGCTCTACGGCTCCGTTGACCGGGTCATATCCTCCAGGGAGGTTGCAAATTGGGTTAAAAAGATCATGAAGCTTGACTGGAAGGAAAACGATTATGTAGGTACTGCCGTGGCTCAGATGCTTCGTAAAACCGATGACAGAACCCGGGACGTTTCCCAGGAGATCGTGGACATTGCCGTATACTGGCTGCAGAAGATATCTGCTGAACCAGGCTGTATTAAAATGGTTCAAGAAGTAATTCCCATTGAATCCATGGAAGAGAGCCTTCTTTTTGGAGAAAGCCTGCCCCAGGGTCTGGTGTTGAAGACTCTAAACAGATAACAACACTTATCTCAAAAAGCGTAAATTATTTTTGAGGTGATATTAAAGCCAACGGTTCGATCATTTTTGAATAACTTATTGAATTTATTTAGGCATGTTTCATATTACCTCAAAAGTAGTTTACACTTTTTTTGAAATAAACCCATAAAAATGGGAATATTGATTCTGAAGGTGTAAAGCGGCAGATGAAGGATGCCTTTATTTATATGAAAAAAGTGATCTCTAAAAAACCAGGGTCGTATTTCACTTAGATTACAACACCTTATGAGATTAGTCGAACCGAGGGTTAAAGATGATCAGAAATATTAAATTTTTATTAAAATAATGTTTGACTTTAGTTAGCAGTTGGTATACATTACCCAAGTATTTTTGAGACAGGAGTTTGTTTTGAAAAACAAACTGGCGTTCTTAAAAAGATATTTGATCTTTGAAAACTGGTCAGTGATTTATAAGAGAAGAAAGACTCTTTTAATTAAGTATTTTTGTGGGTATTTTTGTCTGGTATGACTTTTTGTCTTTTATGACTTTTTGTCTTTTATGACAGGATTGTTAAGAACCGGATGAAGCCTGTAAGGAAATTTGATGTAGAGAGAAGAGTAAAGGAATTATAACTGGAGAGTTTGATTCTGGCTCAGAATGAACGCTGGCGGCGTGCTTAACACATGCAAGTCGAACGAGAAAGGGACTGCTTGCAGTCCTGAGTAGAGTGGCGCACGGGTGAGTAACACGTGGATAATCTACCTTTGAATCGGGAATAACTGTCCGAAAGGTCAGCTAATACCGGATAAAGTTTTTACGGCCATGGCTGTAGGAATGAAAGGGAGCCTCTGATATAAGCTTCTGTTTGAAGATGAGTCCGCGCACCATTAGCTAGTTGGTGGGGTAAAGGCCTACCAAGGCATCGATGGTTAGCTGGTCTGAGAGGATGATCAGCCACACTGGAACTGACACACGGTCCAGACTCCTACGGGAGGCAGCAGTGAGGGATTTTGCGCAATGGGGGGAACCCTGACGCAGCAACGCCGCGTGAGTGAAGAAGGCCCTTGGGTCGTAAAGCTCTGTCAACAGGGAAGAAGTTACGGATTTTTAATAGAGATTTGTATTGACGGTACCTGTGAAGGAAGCACCGGCTAACTCCGTGCCAGCAGCCGCGGTAATACGGGGGGTGCAAGCGTTATTCGGAATTATTGGGCGTAAAGGGCGCGCAGGCGGCCTTGTCAGTCAGATGTGAAAGCCCAGGGCTCAACCCTGGATGTGCATTTGAAACAGCAAGGCTTGAGTACGGTAGAGGAAAGGGGAATTCCTGGTGTAGAGGTGAAATTCGTAGATATCAGGAGGAACACCGGTGGCGAAGGCGCCTTTCTGGACCTGTACTGACGCTGAGGCGCGAAGGCGTGGGTAGCGAACAGGATTAGATACCCTGGTAGTCCACGCAGTAAACGTTGTACACTAGGTGTTGCGGGTATTGACCCCTGCAGTGCCGGAGCAAACGCATTAAGTGTACCGCCTGGGGAGTACGGTCGCAAGACTAAAACTCAAAGAAATTGACGGGGGCCCGCACAAGCGGTGGAGCATGTGGTTTAATTCGACGCAACGCGCAGAACCTTACCCAGACTTGACATCTTGAGAATCCGCAAGAGATTGCGGAGTGCCTTCGGGAGCTCAAAGACAGGTGCTGCATGGCTGTCGTCAGCTCGTGTCGTGAGATGTTTGGTTAAGTCCAGCAACGAGCGCAACCCTTGTCTTCAGTTGCCAGCATTAAGGATGGGAACTCTGAAGAGACTGCCCCGGTTAACGGGGAGGAAGGTGGGGATGACGTCAAGTCCTCATGGCCCTTATGTCTGGGGCTACACACGTGCTACAATGGCAGGTACAGAGGGCAGCGAGCCAGCGATGGTGAGCGAATCCCGAAAGCCTGTCCCAGTCCGGATTGGAGTCTGCAACTCGACTCCATGAAGTTGGAATCGCTAGTAATCGCGGATCAGCATGCCGCGGTGAATACGTTCCCGGGCCTTGTACACACCGCCCGTCACACCATGAGAGTTGATTGTACCCGACGTTACTGGGCCAACCATTAATGGGGGCAGGTACCTAAGGTATGGTTGATAATTAGGGTGAAGTCGTAACAAGGTAGCCGTTGGGGAACCAGCGGCTGGATCACCTCCTTTCTAAGGAAAGAAACAAAAAAATCTCTATTATGTCACTGATCAGCTTTGAGAGATCAAAGTAGAGTCTTTTAATGCAGTAGATTAAAGGTATTTTTTTACGGAATTATTTAATTTTATAGAAGATGTCTTTAAATAACTGCGTCAAGGCAAAGCTGATCTTTATGTTCTTTGAAAATTTGTTGTAGTAGATATCAAATATATTAAATACGGCATTGTTAATACTACTTTGTTAGATTTTGTATTTTATCTGTAATTCCATGAATTTTTACTGTGGAAAAGTAGATCGTAATTCTCTGATTTTCAGGGCATTATGTCGAAGTTAACAGAGTAGAGTTAGACATGCTAAAAAAATATATTCGCATCAAAGCGTTTAAACTTATTTGTGTTTTTTGTAGTGGCTAAGCTATGAAGGGCAAACGGTGGATGCCTTGGTGCCAGGAGGCGAAGAAAGACGTGGAAAGCTGCGATAAGCTTCGGTTAGCCGCTAAACAGGCTTTGATCCGGAGATTTCTGAATGGGGAAACCTGTCATGGTCAATGCCGTGACATCCATGTGTGAATACATAGTGCATGGAGGCGAACGGGGAGAACTGAAACATCTTAGTACCCCCAGGAAGAGAAAGTAAAAACGATTTTCTTAGTAGCGGCGAGCGAACGGGAAAGAGCCCAAACCATGTACTTCCGAGTATATGGGGTTGTAGGACCGCCATAAAGTGATTCATAATTTAATAGGAGAATGATCTGGAAAGATCAGCCAAAGAGGGTGAAAGCCCCGTATCTGAAATTAAATGTGACATGAGGCGGCACCTGAGTAGGGCGGGACACGAGAAACCCTGTCTGAATCCGGGAGGACCATCTCCCAAGGCTAAATACTACCTGGCAACCGATAGCGTACCAGTACCGTGAGGGAAAGGTGAAAAGTACCCCAGTGAGGGGAGTGAAATAGTACCTGAAACCGTTTGCTTACAAGCAGTGGGAGCAATAGCATTAGTTATTGTGACCGCGTGCCTTTTGCATAATGAGTCAGCGAGTTATTTAGCGCAGCAAGGTTAAGCCGTGAGGTGTAGCCGTAGCGAAAGCGAGTCTTAATAGGGCGATGTAGTTGCGTTGAGTAGACCCGAAACCAGGTGATCTATCCATGTCCAGGGTGAAGCGCGAGTAAAATCGCGTGGAGGCCCGAACCGCCACAGGTTAAAAACTGTTCGGATGAGGTGTGGATAGGGGTGAAAGGCCAAACAAACCTGGAGATAGCTGGTTCTCTCCGAAATATATTTAGGTATAGCCTCACATGTTTCTTATCGGGGGTAGAGCACTGGATGGGCTAGGGGTCTCACCAGATTACCAAACCTAACCAAACTCCGAATACCGATTAAGTTAAAGTGTGGGAGTCAGCCCGCGGGAGCTAAGTTTCGCGGACGAGAGGGAAACAACCCGGACCGCCGGCTAAGGTCCCGGAATCTATGCTAAGTGGGGAAGGAAGTGGAAATGCTTAGACAATCAGGAGGTTGGCTTAGAAGCAGCCATCCTTTAAAGAAAGCGTAATAGCTCACTGATCGAGTGGTTCTGCGCCGAAAATGTAACGGGGCTAAAGCATAGTACCGAAGCCGCGGAATAAAATTTATTTTATTGGTAGGAGAGCGTTGTATCTGTATAGAATCGTCATGGTGATGTGATGTGGAGTAGATACAAGAGACCATGCTGACATGAGTAGCGATAAAGGGGGTGAGAAACCCCCTCGCCGATAGCCCAAGGATTCCTGAGTAAAGCTAATCTTCTCAGGGTTAGTCGATCCCTAAGCCGAGGCCGAAAGGCGTAGGTGATGGAAAACAGGTAAATATTCCTGTACCACCGAGTTATCGATTGAGAGAAGGGGGGACGCAGGAGGGCAGGTCATCCGTCTGTTGGAAAAGGCGGTTCAAGCTTGTAGGCTTAAATTCCAGGCAAATCCGGGATTTTATAAGGCTGAGAAGTGATGAGTAGGGTTTTTAACCCATAAAGTGACTGCACCCATGCTGCCAAGAAAAGCCTCTATCGAGATAACCGGTGATCGTACCGCAAACCGACACAGGTAGGCAGGGAGAGTATCCCGAGGCGCTTGAGAGAACCCTGGTTAAGGAACTCGGCAAAATGATACCGTAACTTCGGGATAAGGTATGCCCTTGTTTGTGAGTTTACTAGCTGAACAAAGCGAACGAGGGTCGCAGAGAAATGGCGGTAGCGACTGTTTACTAAAAACATAGGACTCTGCAAAGTCGCAAGACGAAGTATAGGGTCTGACGCCTGCCCGGTGCCGGAAGGTTAAGGGGATTTGTTAGCGCAAGCGAAGCATTGAACCGAAGCCCCGGTAAACGGCGGCCGTAACTATAACGGTCCTAAGGTAGCGAAATTCCTTGTCGGGTAAGTTCCGACCTGCACGAATGGCGTAACGACTTCCGCACTGTCTCAACCAGGGACTCAGCGAAATTGGAATGGCGGTGAAGATACCGTCTACCCGCGAAAAGACGGAAAGACCCCGGCACCTTTACTACAGCTTGACATTGGATTTTGGGATATAATGTGCAGGATAGGTGGGAGACTTTGAAGCAGGCACGCCAGTGTTTGTGGAGTTACCCTTGAAATACCACCCTTTGTATTCTATGGTTCTAACGTGGTCCCCTGATCGGGGATACGGACATTGTCTGGCGGGTAGTTTGACTGGGGCGGTCGCCTCCCAAAGAGTAACGGAGGCGCGCGAAGGTTCCCTCAGGCTGATTGGAAACCAGCCAAAGAGTGTAAAGGCATAAGGGAGCTTGACTGCGAGAGAGACATTTCGAGCAGGTACGAAAGTAGGTCTTAGTGATCCGGCGGTTCTGAATGGAAGGGCCGTCGCTCAACGGATAAAAGGTACGCCGGGGATAACAGGCTTATCGCCCCCAAGAGTTCACATCGACGGGGCGGTTTGGCACCTCGATGTCGGCTCATCACATCCTGGGGCTGAAGCAGGTCCCAAGGGTTTGGCTGTTCGCCAATTAAAGTGGTACGTGAGCTGGGTTTAAAACGTCGTGAGACAGTTTGGTCCCTATCTTTCGTGGGCGCAGGATATTTGAGGAGATCTTTTCCTAGTACGAGAGGACCGGAATGGACCAACCAATGGTGTTCCTGTTGTCGCGCCAGCGGCATTGCAGGGTAGCTAAGTTGGGCAAGGATAACCGCTGAAAGCATCTAAGCGGGAAGCCAACTCCAAGATGAGATATCCCATCATGTAAAGTGACTAAAGACCCCTTGAAGACTACAAGGTTGATAGGCCGGGTGTGTAAGCACAGTAATGTGTTCAGCTAACCGGTACTAACCGGTCGTGAGGCTTAGCCACTTTTAAAAAACCAAAGAAGTTTAAACGCTTTAATGTGGATATATTTTTATGATATGCTATTTCAATCTATGTTTTTTTCTGGAACATAAGGTGGTTTTGATCGAACACAATGTGCTCCTCATTGAAAGAACAAGATGGTGGAATATAATGGTTAAATCATATTTGATGGAGCTTTTTCTATTGTACTGAGACTTGAGAGATATTCCAATTTAATAAGAGGGATATTATACTGAATCGATAAGTGAATAACCATTAAGGTATCTACTGCGGCAATAATAAATATATAAAGTTTAATCCGGTGGCAATGGCAAAGCGGTCACACCCGTTCCCATCCCGAACACGGAAGTTAAGGGCTTTAGCGCCGATGGTACTGCACGGGAGTCTGTGTGGGAGAGTAGGACGCCGCCGGATTATCTCTTACAAAAAGCCCAAGGCATCAAGTTGACTATAAGTCATTGATGCCCTGGGCTTTTTTTGTTTCCCCTTATTTTTTATGTAATTTTTTGGTTCTCCTGGGTATCTTCTATGGTTAAAACGTTCTCCCAGTTAATTGTAATGCCGATTGATAAAACTTTTTTCCCGCTGAAAAAACTTCCTTGACAAGAAACATGGGATTCAATATTTTTAATCAATTCGCTGTATTGCCGGGGTGGCTTGCACCTTTTAGCATCATGGCGATTGCAATTCTCGTGGTGATAAAACAACTGCCATGGCAGAATCAATTTACTGTGGCTGGGGCGAAATACATAAACAAACAGGTTCAGGTGCCTAAGATAGGGGAAGATTAATACGCTTTCTGAATATTCCCTGAAAACAGGCCAAAAGGGAATCCCGTGAAAATCGGGAACGGGCCCGCCGCTGTGAACGGGTACGTCCCGGGCATTCATGCCACTGCCTTGAATGGGGCGGGAAGGCGTCCGGAGACGGCAGATCCGCCAGTCAGAAGACCTGCCTGAACTCTAATATGGAATCAACCGCGTGTTCCGGTTATTCCAGTGATTTTGTGGATGAAAGGGCAATCCCGATCAAGAAGATACTTGATTAGGGATTTTTTTTTGGGGCAGGACAAAGGATGTTGCTCCTGCCGCTGAAAAACTATCCCGCCGATAAAGGGAGAAAACAATGGGAAGATGTAAGAATCATCCGGACGTAGAAACCAGTTACCAGTGTATGAAACATCAATATTTTTTGTGCGAGGAATGTCTTGAGTGCCCTGACCCGGATATTTACTGTAAATTCAGATCCTCATGCCCCATCGATTTTCTGACAAGAAAGGGGTTTGATGCCGGTGAGGTTCCCAAAAATAAATCCAGGGTAGAACCAGTAAGTAAGGGGGAAACCTGCATGGTGCATTTTCAACCCCAGGGAAAGTCTGTCCGTATTCCCCGGAACAGCACCTTGATGCAGGCGGCGGAACAGGCGGATATTATTTATATTAATGCGTCCTGCAACGGTAAAGGATCCTGCGGTAAATGCCGTTTGATCGTAACTGCCGGTTCAGTTCAGAGTGAGGTCACCTCACTGCTTACGGAAAAAGAGAAAAAAAAAGGGTATGTGCTGGCCTGCCTCACCCGGGTTAAAGGTGATGTGGATATCCAGATACCCGACGAAACCCTGGAGAAAAAACTCAAGGCCGAAGGCATGGGAAAAACGGCTACGGATAAACTCCAGGGCTTGGTCACCGTCATTACTCCCATGATGGAAAAGGTTCTGCTGGAACTGGAGCCCCCCACCCTGGAGGATTCTGTCAGTGACCTGGATCGGCTGACCCGGCAATTGAAAAAAAAGGGCTATGATACTTCCAGGATAAGTATTAGTCTCAAGGTGATGCGTCAGCTCACTCGAGTTCTCAGGGAAGACAACTGGCACATTGCCGTCTCATTGCTGCAGAAAAAATGTTCCAGCGAATTGGTTCAGGTGTCTCCTGAAAATTATGATACAGAGTCCCTGGGATTGGCCGTGGACCTCGGCACCACCTCCATCGTAGTGTATGTGGTGAATATGGCCGATGGTCGAATCCTGTCTGCAGCCTCGGGCCACAACCGCCAGGCAGCCTGTGGGGATGATGTGATCAACCGAATTGTCTGTGCGGAAAAGGATGGGGTGAAAAAACTGCAGTCCATGGCCCTTGCCACCATCAACAATCTCATCAAAGAGGCTCTGACGGTTCTGGATAAAAAGAGCACATGCATCGACAACGTGGTGGTCTCCGGCAACACCACCATGACTCATCTGTTTTTGGGCCTTGAACCCAAGTACATCCGCAGGGAACCCTATATTCCCACCGTATCTGATTTTCCTATAATGAAAGCCGGAGAAATCGGCCTGAAGACCGCCCCCCATGCCGGAGTTTTCATTATGCCGGGGCCTGCAAGCTATGTGGGCGGTGACATTGTGGCCGGGGTTTTGTATACGGGATTTCATATGTTCGAAGAACTGACGCTGTTCATCGATGTTGGAACCAACGGAGAGATTGTACTTGGCAATAACGAATTCTTGATGACTGCGGCCTGTTCTGCAGGTCCTGCCTTTGAAGGAGGAGGGATTCGCTGGGGAATGCGGGCAGAAGAGGGAGCCATTGAAAAAATTACTCTTGATCCGGAAACTCTAGAACCGGATTATGTCACTGTTGGTAACCTAACCCCCCGGGGCATCTGCGGTTCAGGCATGATCGATCTGATGTCCGAGATGCTTCTTAAGAAGGTTATAGGTCAGGACGGTAAGTTCCGGTACGGACCGGAACATCCCAGGATGACCCTGTTCAATGACGAACCAGCTCTGATACTCATTCCCGGTGACTTCATCGGCATGGATGAGGATATAATCTTTACGGAATCGGATATCCGGAGCCTCATACTGAGTAAGGCCGCGGTATATGCAGGATTCACCGTTCTCCTGGAGGAGATCGGCATGGACTTTTCCGTGGTAAGCCGGATGATCATCACCGGCGGGTTCGGTCAGCATCTTAATATCGATAAGGCCGTTATCATGGGGCTGTTACCGGATATCGACCGGGACAAGTTTATATATATGGGCAACAGCTCCATTGCCGGAGCCTATATGGCACTGCTTTCCAGGGACTATCGCCAGGAGTCCCTTACCATATCCAACACCATGACCTATCTGGACTTTTCCAGTAACACCAAGTTCATGGACGAGTTTACCAAGGCCCAGTTTCTACCCCATACCGAGGGGCGATTGTTTCCCAGTGTGCAGCTACATGCAGAATGACGATGATTGACGGGTTGCACCCGGATTCTGGCTTTCTAAAATCGAACGGGCATCATGGAGAAACCGCTTGATAAACCCTCTATGTTGAGAGATTATAAGTTTTTCAATGACAGACCCCTCTGATGCTCGACCTCGTGGAGAGTGTTGGTCAATGTGGGGCATTATTTCCCTTTTTTCGCTTGCTCTTGTAATATATTGTAACTCGTGTTCGACAGTTGTAGGATCATTTTTTTGAAAAATAGCCTAAAATCCTAATAAAATCAACGAAAAACTAATTTTTTGCTTCAAAATATGTAGGCACACGGACGTATTAATTTGCCTTGACTTACAATAAAATACATGTTTTTATAGTGGGCATGTATGTACGCACAATAAAACGAAAAAATAAAGATGGGTCGGAAGTTGAATATATTCAGCTTGCCCACAACTCCAGACATCCTGAAAAAGGGTATTCCCGGGCTGAGGTGATCTACTCCTTCGGGCGTCGGGATCAGTTAGACATGTCTGCTATCAAGCGTCTTGTGGGCAGCCTTTGCCGATTTGTCAGCCCTGAAGATGCTCTTGAGCTTGAAGCCGAAGCTCATGATCTCAAATTCATATCCAGCCGCCCCGCGGGTGGAGCGTTCCTGCTCAGAGGGCTGTGGGAGCAATTGAGCATTGATAACTGCATCACAAAACTTTTGAAAAACCGGTCACTCAGCATTCCAGTGTCATCTGCTATCTTCGCAATGGTGGCAAACAGAGCGCTGGCGCCTTGTTCCAAGTTAGGTGTCGAAGAGTGGGCGGAGAAAGATGTTTTCCTGGATAATGAAAACAACATTCAGGTACAGCACCTGTACCGCAGCATGGATTTCCTTCTTGAGCATGAAAATGCTTTTCAAGAAACCGTATTTTGGTCCAGAGCCAATCTTATGAATCTTACTGTCGATCTGATATTTTTTGATACGACAAACACATATTTTGAAATTGAAGAACCAGGAGATTCAGAGTTAAAAGCCTATGGTAAGTCAAAGCATAAAAGAGATGACTTGCCCCAGGTTACCATTGGACTTGCGGTGACGCGGGAGGGTATCCCTGTCAGGTGCTGGGTCTTGCCAGGTAATCAGAACGATGCTAAATGTGTCGATCAAGTTCAACGGGATATGAACGACTGGAAACTCGGTAATGTCATCTGGGCCATGGATCGCGGCATGACCAGCGAGGAGAACCGCCGCATTCTCCAAAAGGCCGGTGGCAACTATATTCTTGGTGAAAAACTCCGGGGTACCAATATCAATATGGAAGCCTTGAACAGAGGGGGTAGATTCAAGGTCATCAAGGAAAATCTTCATATCAAGGAAGTCTTTGCGGGTGAAGGCTCAGGCCGCCGCCGTTTCATTATTACGTATAACCCGGAGCAGGCTAAGTATGATAAACAGGTACGAGAGAGAAACCTTGAGCGCATTCAAATTGAACTTGATGCGTTTGATAAGTATACCGGCAAAAAGAAGGAAAGAATGAAGCATGAACTTCTATCTCACAGGTCGATGGGGCGGTACATCAAGGAGCTCAAGTCAGGTAAACTGAAAACAAACCGTGCCAAGGTCAAGGAAGAAGAAAAGCTGGACGGGAAATACTTATTGAGCACCAGCGATAAGAGCCTCTCAGCAGAAGATGTCGCCTTGGGCTATAAGCAGCTCATGGAAGCCGAGAGGGCTTTTCGCACCATCAAAAGCACCCTCGGATTGAGACCGATATACCATACAAAGGATGACCGCATCCGCTCACACGTCCTGCTTTGCTGGCTGGCATTGTTGCTGGTTCGCATAGCAGAGGTCAAAACCGGCATGACCTGGGATAGAATCCGTACTGAGCTTGAACGACTTCATCTGGGAAAATTTTTGCATAAAAAAAAGTGTGTACTACAGCACACAGAATTGACAAAAACTCAACGTAATATACTGAAAAAGCTCAATATAGCCCCTCCTAATAGAATAAAATCCATCAAAAAAACACCTTAATTTTGTAGGCACTACACCATTTTTGCGGATGGCTGTATCCCTTTGTTGACGCACGTCTTCAGATTTTGTATACCTACGACTGTCGAACACGAGTGTAATTTAACACTAATTCAATATAAAATTTTTAGTAATTTATTTTTTTATATCAATAAATTCAATATGTTATGAAAAAATAAGCGAATGGGGGGGGATTTCTTTTCAAATACTTGTTTGCCCAGTGTTAGGAGAGACACAACATGTTGAGTTTCTCCTTGTGCTGGAGCATGTTTTTTTAGAGTTATGAAAAATTTCTCGTTATTTCTTGACAAAAGTCAAAAAAGCATTTAGTTATCCTTCAATCAAGGTATGCGAAGCATGCGAAAAAAATTATCGCAGGTATATAACTCATATTCCAGTTACGAAGCATTGATGTCATCTACAATCCATAATTAGAATTGCTGTATTCCAAGGATAATTTTTTGAGCATAACGCAGAGATTCAGGGAAAAAATAATTATTCAGGATGTCCTTATGTTCATTTGGGCAAAATTAGACTTGCTCAGAGTATATTTTTTTTCTGTGTATATTTCTTCCTTGTTGTTGAAAAAAAGACCAGGTGCCATATAGGCCGAAGAGAGAATCCCGTTAAAATCGGGAGCGGTCCCGCCGCTGTAACCGGGGACGAAATCCGCAAGATGCCACTGCTTCACTCTACGCAAGCGGGAAGGTGCGGAAAGTAGGATTATCCGGAAGTCAGAAGACCTGCCTGGAATGAAAGCTGATCCTTTGCGGAGAGACAGAGGATTAAAGCTATGTTCGAGGGCCAAGTAAGCTGGGTGCAGCCCTTCAACTCATTGTAGTTGAAGGGCTTTTTTTATTGGGGCACTGATGTTTGAAAACCTTAACCAAGATGGTCTTATCATGGATATTCAATGGCTCAGCCTCTGGCGCTTTTTTACAGGTTTTGATCTTGTTCAGCAATTTTGCCACAGATCTGGCAAGTCACCTGCTGGATCGACGGATATAACTGCCATGGGCAGACCTTATTCTGATCTCGTTCTGCCCACAACGAAGCATGAAAGAGTGTTAGACTTATCTACTCTTTATTATAAATTTTTTAACTTTTAAAACTGCCATAGGCAGAGCATTAAAAGGATTTTTGTGATGAAAAAAATACCTTGCATATTTTTTGTACTAACCTTCCTGCTTGCAGCAACGATGGGTTATAGTAATCCCGTCAAAGCGGGTTCCTCAAAGGCAGGCACGTACCACGGGACAGCCGTTGGGTATCATGGCAAAGTAAATGTTTCCGTTAAGATTGACGACCAAGGGACAATACAATCGGTGGATGTGGATGATGACCATCACGAGACAAAAGGGGTGGGAACGGTCGCAGCAGAAAAAGTATCCAAAGCCATCGTAAAAGAGCAGTCTCTGGATGTAGATGCTGTAACCGGAGCGACTCTGACCGGTGATGCCGTGCTTGCAGCTACCGCCGTTGCCCTGGAAAAGGCAGAAGTTGACCCTGCCTCTCTTGGGTTTGTACCGGTGGTGAAAAAACCGGTGGAACAGATTTCATTTAATCCGGCTGCCATGCCCCAAAAGGCTCCGGTCACCGGTTCGATAATCCTTACGGATGCTAAAAGCCGAAAAGTGAAGGTTGATCTGCCGGTATCGACCTACGCCATCAGCACCATGGATGTTATTGATTATGTGATACCACTGCTTGGCAGGGCTGCTTTCGACAAACTGGTGGCATCGGGACAGGATGGTGGTGGCGGTATCCAGAGATACGGCAGACTCTATACCCCTATTGTTGGAAATTATCTGGAACATTTCGGGCAAATCTCCGAACATAATGCCCCTTTTGACCTTGAGATGATTCTGACCCTAAATCCCGATGTGCTTATTGTTAATTCAGCCATGTCGGCACACAGGAATGCCAAAATCATAGAGGCACAGCTCTCCCAGGTAGGAATACCCATCGTGATGATTGACGTACCCGGCAACTCCATGACGACTGCTGCGCAAAACACACTGAAATTGCTTGGAAAAATATTTCAAAAAGAGAAACGGGCTGCAGAGGTCGTTGATTTCCTGGACAAGCAATATGCTTTGCTTGCATCCAAAAAACTCGACCAGCGGACGGATAAACCCACAATTTACTATGAAAAATCGGGTTATTCTGAGGTGTTCGGCCACACTCAAAGCAGTCAAAGGACCGGATGGGGCGCTCTTATCGCTGTTGCCGGAGGTAACAATATTGCAGATCCGTTTTTGTTAAGCACTTCCGGCGGAAAAGGTGGCAGTGGTACTCTTGATCCGGAAATTGTCCTCCAGGCTGATCCCGACTTTATTATGCTCAGTGGTTCCGGTGCCGGCTGGATGAACAATTTCCCTGATGATCCGGCAAAGAAACCTGTTTTTGATATTGTCAATCGAACCGGATGGACAAATCTGAAAGCCTTTAAAAAGCGTAATATCTATGAGTTGGCCCATTCCATGAACCGATCTATTTACAGTTTTTATGCCTGCTTGAAGATGGCATCCATCTTCTACCCAGACGAGTTTGCCGGCGTTCATCCCGATGCTGTTTTGGACGAATTCTTCAAAAAATTCATGCTGGTTGAAAGCAGCATCACCGGATGGATCTATAGATACGGCGACTGAACAATCTGTTTTTCAAATGGGAAGGCGGCTTAATAAAAAAAGGTTAAGCCAGAAGACTTTCCGATGATGCATAAGCAACTCACCACGGGAATCGGTCAAACCTTTAATTGGCAACAGGTTCGGGTTAAATACTGTCCCCGTAATTATGGGGATTTTTTTTGCCTAAAAGTTAAGATACACACCCATACTGTCACAAAAATAGGAGAAAAGGCGATGAAGAAGCAACGGATGAAAAGCAAATTGGCTGTTTTAATTGCGTTACCCATGATCATATTCGGGACTACCTCTATGGCAGCCGATAAAGATATCAATGAAGAAAGCAACAATACTTATATAGATGAAATAACCGTGACCGCAAAAAAAGTGGTTCCCTCCATAGAATTCAAACCGGAAAAAACCACCATTAATATGGAGAGCTTTCAATCTGCCGGCCCGGCAACCAGTGTTGTCGATGTGCTGCAAACTCAGTCGGCCATTGATTTTCGTGGAGAAACAAGTCTTGATCCGGGGGTGGATTCCATCTTTCTCCGTGGTTTTGACTCCAAGCGATTTGTCACTGCCATTGACGGGCTGACCGTGCAGAGAACGGGCGGTCGAAAAAGCAGTAATATTGTCGACTATGGAGCGCTGCCGACATTTCTGTTCGATCGCATTGAAATTCTGCCCGGACCTCACACTGCCTTATTTGACAGCAGGGCCATCGGCGGTGTCATCAACATGAAAATGAAGCAACCCGAGGTCAAGGAAAGTTTCAAGCCTGATGTAACGTTTTCCTCAAGCTATAGTTCCTACGACACCATGCAAAATGTACTGTCCGCCAGAGGCGCTTTGCATAATTTGACTTATGATGCGGGCTATCGTCTGTATTCGACCGATGGGTACCTGCGGCACAGTGAAACGGAAATTGAAACCGGCTATGGCCGGCTCGGTTACCTGCTGCCTGCGGATGGTTTTGTAACGATAAGTGCCAGCATGACCGAAACCGAGCGTGACGTGGCTGTAAACAATCCCGGATCATCATTCGGGGATTATGACGACGATTATCCTGATGTCGATGGCAGTGCCTTTGACGCCTATCAGAACCCGACCTGGGATGGTGATTCCTATAATTACCGGCTTGATTTCAATCAGCCGACCCCTTATGGAACCATCACCTTTAATGCCTATAGCGGCAAGGACAATCGTAAACGTCTCTATTTCGAGACTGCCGAATCAACAGAGCTTTCCAGTATGGATACCGATTGGTGGCAAAAAGGAGGCAAACTTCAAAATAAATATACCTGGAGCAATGATCAGGTTACGACCTTTGGTTATGATATGGTCTGGCTGTCTGATAATGGAGGCGTAAACGCGGAAAAAATCGAGCGGGTCAAAAAACAGGCCGGTTTTGTTCAGCACAAGTTCACGATAGCACAAGTTGTTGACATGACCATGGGGCTTCGTCATGAAGATGTATCGACCACGGCTTTCAACAATCTCGACGGTAAATTCTATATTCCCGGCAGCGGTTATTATATTGACCGTGACTTTGACGCATGGTTGCCGAAATCGCTGACTACTTGGCGGATGGATCACCTTTCACCGGCGTTTCGTGATACATCAATTTCTCTCGGCATCAGCCGCATCTGGCGTGCTCCTGATTGTCACGGTGATTACAATCCCCAAGGCAGACCGACCGGTGCCTGGCTTGAACCGGAAGACGGCATTGGCTATGATTTGATTTTTAATCGCAGACTGACGGGTGATATTCAGTTAAAAAGCAATTTTTCCTTTTACGATATTGAGGACTTCATTGCCGCAAACCAGACGTATTCTAAATATTCCGGGGGAAATGCCGGTTCAAGCCGTTTCAGCGATTATAAAATTAATCTTGAAGAGGTGTACCGTTACGGTTTCGATCTGGAATTGGGAGGACATATCATCGATACGCTTTCCTTTTATATGGCCTATTCCTGGCAGGATTTTGACAATCAGGGAGATGAACCTGCCGGGCAGGATGAACTGGACCAGAGAGCAGAACATCGGGTTAAGGCAGGTTTGCGGTACTCGCCATTGGACCGCACCACTCTTATGATTGATTATCAGTATCAAAGTGATGAGGTGACGGAAGTTTCGGAAGAGATAGCGGATGATGTCTGGGATTTCAGGGAAGTACGGATCGACGCCTATCAAACCGTTGATGTGGCAGTGGAACAGATTTTGTTTCAGCAAAAAGGTATTTTCAGGGACATGAAGCTGAAGCTGTATATCCAAAATCTCTTTGATGAAACCTACTGCGATACTTCCGGATATCCGGCAACCGACATGATCTTTGGGGCAAGCCTGAGCTTACGGCTCTAAACTTATAGATGTTCTCAAATGACTTGATACTCTTTTCACCTTTTATATATAAGAGATGGTATCAATCCATATGATATGAACTATAGATCCCCGTGCCGGCCGCAGTCGATTATGGTTATCGGCTTAGGTCGGCACAGGTTGTGTTCAGCCTCTGAAATGCGTGGCATTTCCAAGTAATAAAAAGGAGCATCCGATCAATGAACAGATCAAACCCGTTTGCAAAGGCCATTGAGGCCGACCGGAAGATTTACCGGCACATGATCAGGAAAAGATCTGCCTTGACGGCTGCTCTTCTTGGGCTGACGATAATTTTGGTTCTGGTCAATATGTCCCTGGGGTCAACCGATATCTCCCTTTCAAAAATCATCACTATCCTTTATACAGGACAGGGGGAAGGACATACTCCCATGATCGTTTTGGATATCCGGCTCCCCATGGCATTGATGGCTCTTGCCGTCGGCGCCAGTCTCGGGCTTGGCGGCTGCGAGATACAGACCATCCTGCGCAACCCCATTGCCAGTCCCTACACACTGGGCATTACCCATGCAGCCTCGTTCGGCGCTGCGCTGGGGCTTATTCTGGACGCAAATGTCTTGAATGTGTCCGAGGCTGTTATGGTGACCACCAATGCGTTTTTTTTTGCTTTGCTGGCATCTGTCCTGGTTTATGCCTTTTCTTTAAGGCCCGGGGCGAGTAAAACTGCCATCATCCTCTTCGGTATTGCCCTGAATTTTATGTTTGGAGCCCTGACCATGGTTTTGCAATACGTGGCGGATGACGAAGACCTCCAGAGCCTGGTGTTCTGGAACATGGGCAGTATGCTGAAAACGACCTGGATCAAATTCTGGCTGGTGTTCATTGTCCTGGTTTTATGCTCTGTGGTGCTGTATAAAAATGCATGGAAACTGACAGCAATGAGCCTTGACGACACCAAGGCACGCAGTCTGGGAGTAAATACCCATAAAATAAGGCGCATGGTGATTTTGTTGACCTCTTTGCTGACCGCCTTTGCCACCTGCTTTGTCGGATCCATAGGTTTTGTAGGCATAATTGCCCCCCATATCGCCCGTTATCTGGTTGGGGAGGATCAACGCTTTTTGCTGCCCCTTTCCGGGCTGGTAGGTGCCATAGTGGTCAGCTTTGCTTTTGTTGTCAGCAAGGTGGTTATTCCCGGAGTCATTTTGCCCATAGGTCTTGTGACAGCCATCATAGGCATCCCCATCTTCCTGTCCATAATTTTCAACAAGATGAGGATAATGTAATGCTCAAATTGCAGCAACTCGGTTTTGCTTATAAATGCGGCAAAACCCGTCATTCGGTATTTAAAGATCTGAACCACACCTTTACGCATGGCATCAATGTTATTCTCGGCCCCAACGGTGCGGGTAAAACCACCCTGCTCCAATCTATTTTCGGACTGCTGCCGTATAAGGGAAACATATATTACGGAAAAGCGAATGTTACGGCCATGCAACAGGAGGAAATTATTCGTCTGATGTCCTATCTGCCCCAGATGGATATTGATACTTCGTAACTACTCAGGCTTGAGCTTAGGTGATAGCCTTTACAGGGATAAAAGGAAAACCTGCAAAGGCGTTTTTAATTGCATTGATTACATTACAGCCATTTTTCCGTACGGTAGATATATATCCACGAATACGGCAAAAGGTGTCTGCACCATAATCGGTACGGAAAGTCCCGGATACCTTTTGCTTGACTTTGATCATTCGAACATCCCTCTCTCCTTGATTATTATCAAAAGGCACACTGAAATTGTGCATGAAGCGAAGGACATCGTTTTTATGGGATTTTAAACGGTCAAGCAAATTTTTTGGAGGCGTCTGTTTGACTTTGCCTTTTTTTCCGGGTTTTTTTTCAGGTGGGGGATTGGCTTCGAGTCCCTTTTTGACAATTTGATCATACGTTGACTCAAAGAAGTGTATTCTCGATGCTTCAAGACATTCACTACCGGCGGCTTTGGCTGAGTTGACTTCCTTGTTGGCTTTTACCAGCAAATCACTCATCTCTTTGGCCCACTCTTGTTTATGTTGTTCATGGATAAATTTGAGTTCTCTCAAATGGTGTGCATTGCAAAGCCCGTGATCACAATCACCATAAGCAAAATAAGATTTCCAGTGATCATGGATCGCAGTGCCTTGAAACTCAGGCAAAATGCCGATGTCATCCATGGCAGCTTGCCCGCGTTTTTTATGAACTTCATAATACGTAAGTGTATCATTACTTGCAACATGAAGCCAATGAAGTTTACCTTTGACTCGTAATCCACTTTCATCGAAATGGGCGACATCCGCTTGCTTCAGCTGTTCTTTAGTGGCTTCAGTAGAGGGGGCAACAGCAGTTGCACCCTCGTTGGATGAGTTAATGATAACAGCTTCCGAGATTCGGTGGCCGAATACGTCTTCAAAAATTTCGCCAGTCCTTGCTACCGGGATATGATGATAGTTATTGAAGTAAACGACATGGGATTTAACATTATCACCATATTGAACGGGTTGAGTTACTTGATCAGGGAAAACGCCTTTATTGGCTTTCCCACACCGAGGGCAAAATTTGATCTCCGCTTTGTGTTCAGTTACTTCAATGTGGATAGCCGGAATATCAAAAACTTGACGTTTCTCATATTCCATGACAGGAACATTATCAAGAGATGCTTGGCAATGTGTACACTGGCAGGCCTTATGAACGACCGTATGATTTGGATCTTCAACTTGTTTGAGCGTTTTGCCCTTGTGCCCTTTTTGTCCGCCGGACGGCCTGGCTCCCTTTTTGCGCAAACTCGTTGTGCGTTTCTTTCCGAGGCCGTCAGTGGATGGAGGCTTACCGCTGTTAGAGCTGTTTTTTGCTATCTGACCTTGCAATTTCTCAATCAGCTCCTGTTGTTGCCGCATGACGTCGCACAAAGTTTTAATGTCGGCAGATAAACTTTGGATTAGTTGCACGACTGCATCTTCACCCTCACGGTAAACTTTTCGAATTTCTTGCTCTGATGGAAAGTGCAGTTGCATTGTGATTTCTCCAAATTATTGTTTCACTTTATTATCGGATAAATTTCAAAAAACTGTAGCTTGACCAGATGCCTGAGTAGTTACGATACTTCAATGCTTTCAGTGCTGGAGATGGTGCTTCTGGGAAGACTGCCCGGTCTGGGATATAAGGTCAAAGATGAAGACCTATATGTGGTGATGGATACGCTGCGCACCCTTAATATCGTATCCCTGGCGGAGCGAAACTTCAGCGAACTGAGCGGCGGTCAGAAAAAAATGGTCTTTATTGCCCAGACGCTGGTCAGGGAGCCTCGCCTGATTTTGCTGGACGAACCGGTGAACTCGCTGGATCTGCAAAAACAGCTGGAGTTATGTCACCTTCTTCAGGATATCTCGAGTTCACGAGGTGTTGATATTGTGATGGTCCTTCATGATATCAACCTGGCTGCCCGCTACGGGCATCACCTGGTCGTGTTTGACAATAATGGCGATTTGCACAGCAGCGGCAGCCCGCGGGATGTAGTGACGGAAGCTATGATCAGACAGGTTTACGGGGTTAAAGCGCTGGTCAGCCATGATGCTGAAGGCATACCCATGGTTGTTCCTGTCAGTTCAACCAGAATCTGAGCAACGCAATTACATCAGGGGGGGTGCTTTCACAAATCCCCTACTCTCTTTGCAAATAAATAAGTTAAGAAAAAAGGTGGAGAATTAGGCATGTTTCATTCCTCGGTTGACACTTTCTGAATCAATCTTCCCATTTTTGGGGGATCACTTCAAAAAAAGTGTCAACTACTTTTAAGGCAATATAAAGCATGCCCGAAATTAAACAGAATCGTCTTCTTTTTATCAAGATAAAATAAGAGGAAGAATCTACACTTGACTTACACTTACCCGAAGACTGGGAGGTGTAACACAAAAAAGTGGCAGTTAAGCGGCCATCGGTAAATCTTCCAATATATTACCGGGGGATCAAGTTCAGCATGAAATTTTCCATCTGGTAAATACAAAGCCCATCTACGGTGAGAATACCATCGGCGCTAATACTCCTGTTAGTTTCTTCCTGTGTCATATTTTTGATGTGGGCATGAACTTCAATATTTTTATTGGAAGGTATGATCTGTCCCCGGTATATCCATTTATGCCCGTGAACGCCCATGGTGAGATCATATTTTTCAGGGTCATAATTCCATTTTTTAAGAGCGTGGAACCTCATCAGTTGAATAAATGATTCTATTCCAAGGGAGCCTGGGCACACAGGATCCTGAAAAAAATGTGCCTTAAAAAACCACTCTGCCGGATCTACTTGTTTAACCCCTTTTATATACCCCTTACCGTATCTGCCGCCTTGGGGCAGGTAGCTCTCTATGGAATCGATCATTCTAAGGGCTTTGGAGGGCATTCCTTTTAATTGATCTGAGGGAAGCTTTTTGTTCGGAAGATTTTTGTTTTTGCAGTCTTGTTCTGTTTTTTTAACTTCAGCAAGGGTTTTATTTGACTCTTTTTTTGTTTCTGTTTGAGATTGTGTTTCTATTCTATATTCCCTGTTTTTTATATCTTCGGGAATAAACGGAGGCTCATCTTGAAATGTAAATTGAAGCGACTTTTTTAGTTCCCCATAATTGGGGATATAGTCAATGAATGGCGATTTGATGCCTGTCTGGTTTGCAAGAGAAGCTTTGGTAAAAAAACCAAAGTTGGTATGGCCTTTATATATTATCTTGCCTTTACATAACACCTCCATGTCAAAATCCTGAATTATAAGGCCTCCTGCCTTGGAAACATTTGTCATGCAGGAACGCATGGTAAGGGTTCCCATTTGCCTGTGAACCGGTGTCATGATTTGAGCGGTTCCGCCTAAATTTCGAAAATACAGACGGTCTTTACTTGTCAATGCGGAACCTGCATAAGCTGCAAGCCATCCACAGGGTTGAAGTGCAATCTCAAGAAGAATGCAGAAAGGCAGGTGATTACCCCTGTCCGCATCAAAGTACCAACCATCATCCGGCATGTCAAACTCGGCCTCTATCCAGCCCCCGGAAGTCATTTCCCAGGGCCTTGGCTCAACGGAAACAACCCTGTCCATGAAAAAATAAGGGGGTCCGGGAAGCCTTGCAATTTCTCGCTTTGAATCAAAGACTTCATAGGGACTTCCAAATGCCTCGGAGGGCTTTCCAATGGCAAATGCTAAAATCTTATCCCTATCAAAAACGGGTAGATATCTATCATCTCTATGAGAAAGGGGCATGTTATGTGGATTTGATGGAGATAAGGGCGTTTTATCCTCTTTTTTATTTTTTTTCTGCTTGAATTTTTTTAAAAGAGAGGCGTCCATGACAGCCTCAAAACCGGTTATACTTGCTATAATCTTTCCTGTATCAATATCTATGAAGGTAAAATACCCCTTGACGGCGTGATGGGTCTTTTCATTCACGGTAAGAATGATCTTGATTTCATGGCTTGAGCTTGAAATGGATGAATAAACTCTGAGATTCGCCATATAGCTTGGCAGGCAGACCTTTCCTGTTGTTTCATAACACCAGATGATGGAGGCCTGGAATGCCGAATCTATTATCAGAGGGTCAATTGTCCAGGCTGACCTGTGGGGTCTTTCCATCCATTCCGACGGAGAAGGGGCAGGCCTGGCAGTCACTTCGATGCCCATGTCTGAAATTCCATTAATGGCGGTTATACCCTGGAGGGAAGGGCCGTGGAACAGGCATTTTTCATAGGCTTTTTCAGGGGACAGCCCACAGGGTTTAAGCTTCATGTGGGCAGATGGCATATGCGCAGGAGATGGGGGGCGAGTCTCCTTAAGACAAACCCTGGCACTGGAATGAAGGCAGGCTTCTTGAGTCTTTTGTTTATTCTTTGTTTCAACAGCTATTGTGGAATCCTGCCCTGAATCAGGGGTCTGATGAATTTTTCCCGCATCAGAGCTGTGCATTTCAACTCTGCATATGTATCCATTTTTATCTGTCGTACACCTTCCCGTTTTGACCTGGATGGTGATTTCTTCATCCCCGGGCTTTACTCCTTTGAGGAGCCTCATGTCGTCCAGTCCTGAAAAGACAAGGCCTGGATTTGCCCTTTCTGCCGTATGGGCAAACCATTCCACCATCATGGCAAGGGGAAGTATCGGTTCTCCTGCAATTGCATGATCTTTTAAAACCGGGCATGACCCCATACCCACAGGTTGTGTGAAAAAAGTTGAAAGAATGTGATTTTTAATATTTGATTTAAGGGGTTTAAGGTTTTCCCTGGAGGACACATCTCCAAGCGGTTTAAGGTTTGCCCTGGAAGACATATCTCCAAGCGATATGTTTTTCCGGGCCTGGCCGGGCTTTGATGAATAAGAAAGGTTGTCCGATGCACGGGATGGCTTATCCGATGGATGATCCGCTGTCAGTCCCGCACCAAGAATAATCTCAACATCTTTATTTTTTTCCGCGAGCATCTCCTCAATCAGGCAGGCAGCTCCTTCTTGCAGGGGAATAAGATCAATGCCCCTGCGCTTAAATTCTTTTTTAAGTAAAGGAGTTACCATTCCACCCTCCCAGGGCCCCCAGTTGAGGGACAGAACCCGGCATGCCCCATGATCTTGTGCATATTTTTGTGCCGTCTTATTGAGCACCTCATTGGCCATGGCATAATCCACCTGGCCCGTGTTCCCCATCCTTGCCGCCACAGATGAGAAAAGGATAAAATATCTGAGGCTATCTGTTTTCGTTAACTGGATCAGGTTTTCAAGTCCCTTGACTTTTGTATTAAAAACTTTTAAAAACTGTTCTTCGTTTTTATCTGCAATCAGCCTGTCTTCCAGGACGCCTGCGCCGTGGATCAGGCCGGTAATACTTCCATATATCCCTCTTACTTCATTAATAATGCCTGATAAAACTGTTTTATCACGTATATCGCAGTTGACATATTTAACTTCGGCTCCGCCAGACTTCATTTTTTCAATATTTGCCGTGATTTCCCTGGAGCCGATTAAATGCCGGGTGATTTTTTCCAGTTCTGCCGGTGAGGGCTTTTTTTCTTTAAAGTAGTTCTGGAACACGGCTCTTTTTATGTCAGGCTCAGAATCAATGCCCTGGATCCATTCAGGTTCCTTATTCAGTAATTCAGACCTGCCCATTAGGATTATTACAGGAGCAAAGGTTTTTGCTATTGCCATGGCACATTCTGCTGTAACTCCCTTTGCTCCGCCTGTGATTATAAAGATATCACGGGTACCTGCCATCATTTTTTTTGAATCATTTTTAGAATCAATAAGATCACAGGACTGCCTGATTAGTTCCGGTATGAGGCATTGCCCGTTTTTCAGGCCGATTTCAACATAGCCGCGGGTCATCATAAGGGAGACAAGGGTTTTTGTAAGGGAAAAGGCATGGTCTTGAACCGGGGGCATATCAAGGGCTTTACATACAACATCGTTCCATTCAAGGGCAGCGGTTTTGGCAAGTCCTGCAAGGCCGCCCTGAGCCGGGTCAATGATTTCGCCTCCATCAAAGCCGAAACTCCCGCCCATGAAGGATATGGTGGAAAAAAAAGCCCCCCGGTCTGCGGCTGACGCACACAGCAGGGGGGCGAATTTTTGGGCAAGAAGAAAACTTTTTTTAAGAAAAGCAGAGGCGGTATCACGATCTTTGCTTTGCAGGGCATCGGCAATAATGATCAGCCCTGCTGCATCGCTTATATCCGTCTCCTTTTTAAGTCCCTCGTTCATACCGACGAGTAGGGCCTGGATATTATTTCTCTTAAATTCATCTTGCAGGTGCCGGCCCATACCCGCGCTGTCTTTTGTGATATAAACCTTTTTGCCCCCGGAAATGGTAACTTTTGATCCGTTCTTGGATGTAATCTGATCAATTGGAACCTTTTTAAGAGAAACCACCTGCCTTAAGACTTTTTTTTTTATTCCCGCGTTTTGAGCAGTGCAGGTTTCATGGGATGGTTGTTTTTCGGGATGAGTTGATTTTTTTTTTTCAGAAGGAATATTTCCCTCCTGGTCAAGATGTTTTGCAATGTCTTCAAGGCTCTTTAACCGGGACATGTCGTCTGGAGAAACAGATGCGGCGCTTGGGATTTCCTGTTCAAGTTTTGAGAGTATTTCTACCCTTTTTATGGAGTCAATGCCAAGATCAGATTCAATATCCATTTGCGGTTCAAGCATTTCCACAGGAAAGCCGGTCAAAGAACTGACGGTTTTAAGGAGGATTGCCATGACATCATGCTCCCCGGAGGTTTCTGTGTCGGGCTTAGGAGGAGTTTGGAGAGACTGGCTTGAATCTTCATCTTCAGAATGTCTTGTAGTTTGAAAAGAATCCTTCTGGGATGAAGCATTTTCAGGAACAAGGGCCCGGCATATGTCCTTCAGGGTTTTGAGTGTTCCCAGGTTATCCGGGGTAAGCGCGTCGGCCTGGGGAAGTTTTTTTTCAAGCTCTGAAACAATTTCAACACGTTTGATGGAATCTATACCCAGATCAGATTCTATGTCCATATTAAGATCCAGCATTTCCACAGGAAATCCGGTCAGCTTGCTGACAGTCTCAAGGAGAAGGGTGGTGGTATTGTTATTTTCAGGACGGCCGGCATCCTCTATATTCTGAGCTGGTGAATCAAAATGTCCAGAAGGCGGCGAGGGGTAAGGTGATTCAGGCTGTGCAGCGGCATTATTTGAACAAGGGGCAGCTAACGAGGCATTCGTGTGGTGTGTAGGAGTATTGTGGTTCAAAGCATCAGGCGCATCATAACCGGAAACAGGAATGCCCTGGGGAGTTATTTCATGGTTGTTGACTCCATTTACGGTTGATATGGTGTTCCAGGCAAAAAAACGCGTCTGATCCATCATGTTCTGGAGGGTACGGCTGGCAGCGGCCTGGGTATCAAGAAATTTTTCATGGGCTCTTGCTGTGCTTTCCTGCAGGGCCTGCATGGAATCAAGCCCTTTTTGCACCATCTGCATGGCATTGTATATGAGGGAAGATGAAGGCATGGGGGGAGTCTGTGATGTTTTGATTTCCTGTTGTCCCATATTGGGCTCACGGTGGATCTGCTGTTGGTTCACCTGTGTTGCAATACTATTTTCCTGGTGCATATTTGAAGCCATATCCGCTCCTTTGGATGTTGACCGGTTTAATTTTGTTGTAAGATGATCCTTTTCAGGCTGGTTTGAGAAAGTGCTTGACGGAGATAATTGAACCCTCATGGACCGGTCTGATAAGGGGTTAAGAATTTCCTGGGCTTTAAATCTTTTTTCATCATGATTATTATGCTGAATTCTCCCAGTTTGTGGTTCATGCCGCATTGTCAGGGGTTGTTTCAGGCTGCTGTCGGATTCCGGGTTTACCATTTCCATCATAGGAGACGGGGGAAGGCCCTGGGGCCTGGGTTTTATGTTTGCCCCTGTCAGCGGAACCCTCATGATTTTTTTATCCGGTGCTTCAGCCGGATCTTCCCATTTGTCAAGCCTTACATCAAATCCCATGGCGCTCAGTTGGCATAAAACACAGGCAATATCCTCAATCCCGTTTTTTCTTCCTGAATAGGCATCCATGGTCAGGACCGCATGATCTCTCCCCTTTAAGATCGAGCGGGTAAGCCCGCTTAATACTGTTTTGGGGCCTACCTCCAGAAAGGTAGTAATACCCGTTTTATACATGGCCTCTATGTTATGGACAAAATCGACCGGGTTAATCAGTTGATTGCTCAGAAGTTTTTTTGCCTTGTTTGGTGAATCAGGATAAGGCTCTCCCGTGGTGTTGGAAAAGACGGGCGTGTCTGTAATAATAATTGATTTTTCTTTTACGCTCTTTTTAAAGGGTTTTACCGCATTTTCCACCAGCTTGCTGTGAAATGCCGCAGCCACCGGAAGCTCCACCGCCTTCATTCCGTTTTTTCCACAAGCCCTGAGGGCATTTTCAATCTGGTCGGAGGCGCCTGAAAGAACGCCCTGGTCGGGGCTGTTGCGGTTTGCTAGGATAAGGTCTAATTTCTGGTCCTTGATAAAGGATTCAATGTCCTTTAACGGGGCCTTGACGGCGATCATGCGCCCTCTGTCTTTCTTATTGTTTGAGGACTTTGCCATGTATTTACCCCTGTCCACTGAAAGGGCAAAAAAGGTCTCATCATCCATCCATCCCGCTGCCCACAGGGCCGATAATTCGCCAAAGCTGTGGCCGCAGGTCGATTCTGGAACAATGCCGAAACGCCGGAGAACCTTTGACATGGCCATGCTGACGGCACCTATGGCAGGCTGGGCCACTTCGGTACTTCTAAGGTTTTCCTCAGCGGTTTTTCGGTCCATGGCATATTCAGGAGGGGGGAACATATGGTTTTCCAGGCCATTATTCTTTTCTTTCCAGGCAGTTGAAAATGCCTTTTTAGCAAGTTCCAGGGCATCAATGGCCTCCGGGAATATGGAGAAAATATTCCTGCCCATGCCGGGGTATTGACTGCCCTGGCCCGGAAACAGGAAACCTAATCTGCCTGTTTTGTTGCCGGAGCCGAAAAAAATGCCGGACCTGTTCCCAAATCTGTTATTAGAAGGGTGGTGGGAGGATGCCTGATTGATCTCAGTTCCATGATCTGCATCGGGCTGGTCATTTAAAAGCTTAAGGGCCTTTTCCGTCTTTTCCGCAGGTGATTCACTTTCATGGATGGAAAATAGAAGCCTGAAACCGGATTTGGAGGAAAAGTTTTTCCTTAAAAGGGAAGCCTGCCAGGCAAGGAAATCTCTCTTTTCTTTTTGGTCCCATTGTGAACACTCATCCATGACTGACTTGAAATCAAGAATTTTTTCCTTGAGTTCATCCATTGAATCTGCTGAAAATGCCGCTATTTGAACCGTACCGTCCCAGGAGACATGGGTCTTTTTTTCCTGGTACTCCTCCAGCACCGCATGGAAGTTGCTCCCTCCAAAGCCAAAGGCACTGACACCCGATCGTCTGGGGTGGCCGCTTATTTTTAGCCAGGGTCTTGCATGGTCGTTGAGATAGAACGGGGTCTGCTCAATACCAAGTTCAGGATCCGGGTTCTGTGCTTTCAGGGTTGCTGGAATAACCTTGTGGTGAAGAGCAAGGGCTGCCTTGATAAGGCCTGCTGCTCCGGCCGCTGCCTTTGCATGGCCGATCATGGATTTTACAGAGCCGACTGCGCATTGATTTTTTTTGTCTTTTTTAGGTATCAGGCGTTTCAGTGCTGTGAATTCAATCTTGTCACCAACCCTTGTGCCGGTTCCATGGGCCTCGATCATCTCTACGGTTTCCGGATCAATACCTGATTCTCCGTAGGCAGCATTCAGCGCCCTTAACTGACCTCCTGAATCAGGGGCATAGATGCCGCCGGTTTTACCGTCACTGGATGTGCCGATGGATCGGATCACCGCATAGATGCGGTCTTTGTCCCTTTGGGCATCTTTAAGGCGCTTGAGCACCAGCATGCCGATGCCCTCACCAAGGACGGTGCCGTCAGCATCCTTTGAAAAGGGCCTTGCATCGCTTGTGTGGGAGAGCACGCCTGTCTTTGAAAAACACATGTGCATGAATATGTCGTTCAGTGTATCCACCCCTCCTGTCACTGACATGTCGCATTTTCCGGTAATAAGCTCAAGACAGGCCGTTTGAACCGCGCTTAAGGAGCTGGCACAGGCCGCATCCACAACAGTGTTGGTGCCGCCTAAATCAAGACGGTTGGCTATTCTGCCCGCCACAACATTGCCTAAGAGTCCTGGAAAAGAGTTCTCCTGCCACTTGGTGTGTGCATCGGACATGCGCTGGAGAATTTCCTGTGCTTTTTCGCCGGGCACTCCTGAATCCTTGAGAGCTTTTTTCCATATGGGATGACTGAGGCGCGCGCCCAGGGGTATGACCAGTTCCTGGGTGCCTGTGACTCCCAGGATGACATTGGTTCTCTGGAGGTTAAAGTTCGAATTTGGAGGATAGCCGGCATCACTTAAGGCCATTTCAGCTACAAAAAGGGCCAGAAGCTGGGAGGTGTCGGTTGCTTCAAGATTGTTGGGGGGCATGCCGTAGCGGGCAGGGTCAAAGGAAACCTTGGGGATGAACCCGCCCCTTTTGCAATAGGTATGATCCGGAGTTGAGGGGTTTTCATCAAAATAGTCTTTTAAAGACCAATGAGTGTCTTCAGGAATTTCCGTTATTGCATCCTCTTCGTTGAACAGGAGGCTCCAGAAGGCTTTAAGTCCTATTGAATTCGGGAAAATACAGCCCATCCCGATGATTGCCACATCATAGTCTTTATGCAAGATTGCCCTCCATTATTTTTGTTTCGCCATGAAATTTCACGTATGAATTTTTTGTATGAAAGCCCCCGTAAGAGACTGTTTTTTTAAACTTTTAAATTTCAATTGTGGCGTTTAAGCGCGGTGTATGTTATATGGATTCGTGATTTTTTTACAGGTGGGGATGGAGATTTCACAAAAATTTTACATTGTTGTGTATTATAATATTTTAGGTTTAGGTGAAGCGTCTGTTATCCAGATTTTATTTCTCATTTCCCAAAGAGAATTTGTAAACAAGGGCCTTACCGGTTTTTCCACAGGCATCCACACAGTCTCCACAATTGGTGCATTGGGTCATGGCCCAGCCACTTATGCGTTTGGGGTCCAGATCAAGGGAGCAGGCCTGGCGGCAGGGGAATGGTGGCTTGTTTAAGACACAGTTTTTTTGTTTAAAAACAATTTTAAGCCCAAAGGGGTTGAGTCGTTTGACAACGGCTATAAGAACAGACTGCGGACAAATCCAACGACACCACAAACGGGTTTGGAGTAGAAATTCCGCCAACAAAACGGCTCCCATAAACCAAATGCCGGGGGACAGGTATTTTTGCATAAAAAGATATTGGAAGATATTGGAGTATTGAAATGGCATTGATATCTGATTTAAAATGGGTGTGTTGAAAAAAGACCAAAAAACAAAAAAAACTGTGCAGAATACCGCAAGCTTTACTGCAAATTCTCTTGTTTGAATTTTCCTATTGGTGAATTTTCCGGGCCATGCCCTGGAAGAAAAATGGTTTACGAGTTCTGATAACAATCCAAAGGGGCAAATCCAGGAGCAAAAAACAGTACCCAGGAAAAATGAAATGGCCAAAACCGTTCCGGCACCTATCAAAAGTCCAACGGGCAGGTAATGATTCTTAAGTGTTACCTGAAAAACAGCCAGGGGATCTGAAAATGTTAAAGAGCTTACATGGATGTTTAAAAAATTTCCCCATATAAAGTTGAACCCAGCCTGGTTCAGTGTGGGAAGTATAACAAAAAGGACAGCAACACCTGTCTGAATAGCTCTCCGCAAAATATGGATTTTTATTTTTTTCATTTTATGATATTTTTCCAAGAACTGCCATGGGCAGCCCAGGGTTTGACCCGGCTTTGCCCACAACCAAGCATGAAAGTCATACGTCGTTTAAGAAGGCTTTCGTATAAACACCCATGATGGCACAGTCATCACAACGATGAATGAAAGTCTTTTAAAAACAAGTACTTATAGAGACTTTCATATAAAATCTCCAGAAATGTTTAATGAGATTTGAGGTGATTTCCAGAAAATATTTTACCATTTTTAGTCAAAGAAATTTTTGGGCTTATTGTTTGCTTCTGTATTCCTTGAGCGTGAATCTTGTATTGCATCAAGGATATCATTGGTAGTGGCACTGGTTTTTATTCCAGGCACATCAAATGGTGAAGATTGTTTCGATTGCTTAAATAGCACTGTAAACACTTCACCCATCTGGATCAGATGAAGGACTTAACCAAGAGATAGCAGGTAGTTTCGGGCCTGGAAAACGGCTTTAAAACAAATAAGACAAAATAAGGATTATCATGAAACATTCATCTCCAGGTTCATCCGTACTGTATATCCCCCATGGCGGGGGGCCGCTGCCCTTGATGGACCATCCTGGACACCGTCAACTGGTGGATTTTTTAAAGCGTATTTCCCTCAGATTGAGGCGGCCTGATGCCATCATTGTGATCAGTGCCCACTGGGAGCAGTCGATCCCGACCCTTACCGCTGGAAAATATCCCCCTATTATTTATGATTATAGTGGTTTCCCTTTAGAGGCATATGAGATCAATTATCCTGCCGCGGGTTCTCCCGGGCTGGCGGAAAAGATTTATTCATTGTTTAAATCAAAGGGTATTAAAGCCCAGCTTGACAGGAGATGGGGATTTGATCATGGCATGTTTGTTCCCCTCAAACTGATGTATCCAAATGCGGATATTCCCTGTATTCAGCTATCATTGGTCAATGGCCTTGATCCTGTCATACACCTTGAAATCGGTCAAGCCCTAAAAAGTCTTTTAACAGAAAATATACTGATTCTTGGTTCAGGTTTTTCTTTTCATAATATGAAGCAATTTACAAAATCTTCCTTGGATCAGAAAAATATTGCTTTTGATAATTGGCTGATCACCACCCTTACTGATCCTGGCTTGAATACCGGTGAAATTAACAAAAGGCTTATAAATTGGGAACAGGCACCCCATGCCAGATATTGTCATCCAACAGAAGAGCATCTTATTCCCCTGCATGTCTGTTATGGGATAATGGAAAAAACAGCAGAAGTGGTTTTCAACGGTGAAGTCATGGGAAAGAGGGCAACAGCCTTTTTATGGCAGCCTTGAATGCCTTGCTGGAAAATATCATGACATGAAATATCCGGATCAGGGCTGTTTTCAGGAATTGTCCTCCCTCAAAAAACCGGAGGCTTGGTTAAGCCGCTAATCTTAAAGACAAACCATCCCGAAGGGATCGATATGCAATCATTTTCTCCCCAGACCAATGAAATCCCGGAGCGTTTCAGCGAGTATCTGGGGCCCATTTTGTTCCTGACATTTATTTTTTTCATAAATTTCCTCTCAAGGATTATCCTGGCACCTCTTTTGCCGGCAATCGAGCAGGATATCGGTATCAGCCACGGCGAGTCAGGTTCCCTGTTTTTATTAATTTCAGCCGGATATTTTATTACCCTTATTTTATCCGGGTTTTTCTCGGCACGCCTGCTTCATCGGCGAACCATTGTGCTTTCGACGGCCTGCCTAAGTTTCACTCTTTTTTTTATCGCTTTGAGCCATGAATTCTGGGCAATACGTGTGGGCCTGATTCTTTTGGGTATGAGTGCAGGCCTGTACCTTCCTTCTGGAATAGCATCCATCACTACACTCGTCAATTTCCGGCACTGGGGAAAAGCTCTGGCAATTCATGAACTGGCACCCAACCTGGCTTTTGTTGCCGCCCCGTTGTTCGCAGAGGTCATGATGGGGTGGTTTTCATGGCGCGGCGCCCTGGTTATTATCGGCAGCCTGACGCTCCTGGCATCAGTGAGTTTTTCCAGATTCGGCAGGGGGGGGAACTTCCCCGGCAAGGCCCCAAGTTTGGAGGCCTTTAAAACGCTTTTCAGGATACCGGCCTTCTGGATCATGATGGTACTTTTAATGCTGGGTATTAGTGCCACGATGGGAATTTACACGATGTTGCCGCTTTACCTGGTAACCGAACAAGGCATGGATCGCGGCCTGGCAAACGGAATCATCGGTCTTTCCCGCGTGTTGAGTATCGGCACGGTTTTCCTGTCAGGATGGGCCAGCGATCGGTTGGGCCCCAGGCGCACATTGATAGCAATTCTCCTCCTGAGCGGCATGACGACTATCCTTCTCGGTATAACATCGGGGGCCTGGCTGATTTCCATAGTTTTCCTGCAGCCTCTCATGGCAGTTGGCTTTTTTCCGCCCGCCTTTGCAGTCCTGTCCGCCATCGGTCCTCGCAGTATGAGTAATGTGGCCGTTTCCCTGACTGTTCCGGCAGCGTTTTTACTGGGAGGTGGAGTCATACCGTTTTTGATAGGTGTTATGGGCGACAGGGGAAGCTTTGCCGCCGGCATTATAATTGTGGGGAGCATGATCCTGTCGGGCGCCCTGCTGCCCATTTTTCTCAGACTTAAGCAGGAGGCCAAAACAACTTAAAGCAATTGAGAAAGCTCGGAATAGGTCATGGGACTGAATCTTGTGATATTTCCAGGCAGATCAATTCCCTGGTTTCTGAGCCATGCGGCTCTGGTACATATTGATGCTCCCATGAGCAGGTTCAGGGCTATTTCAGCAGCCTTTCGGTTTTCATGATTTTCCAGGAAACTGCCCTTTACCCACTGGTTGAAGGCTCCCATGGCAGGCCCGCACCATATCTGATAGTCCATTCTTCTTTTTTCTTCTCCGGTTATTGACCATCTCGAAGAAAGCCCCAGGTAGGACCTGAAGACAAGGGACATCTTATGCCTGGGATCCTGTTCCGCCCGTTGAATTTCCTTGATGCCGCGTTTTTCAAAGAAGAGCTTTGTGTCCTGCCATTTGTTTTCAAAGGTGTCCTGAAGGATTTTTTCCTCCACTTCCTGCCGGATAAGTGCTGGAACATCATTAAAATCAGCGTATGTTTTGTACAGGTGATAGAGTTTTTCAGCCCGAATCGCAAACATGGTGCCGCGTTTTAGAACCTGCACCCTTGCTCCGATTTCAAACATATCCGCGGCAGGGGCCATGGCAACATCTGCCTGTTCCGCCTGACAAAGAAGTTTTCGTACCCATTCCGAAGTGCCGGACTCCATGCAGGACTGGTTTACTGAGCCTGTAAGAATATAGGCCGCACCCATCTGAAAGGCGGCGGCTGCCGATTCAGGAGTGGATATGCCTCCTGCAAAACCAACACAAAGGGGTTCTTGATAATTCATTTGTTCATTGAACTCGTCCCTCAGGCTGATCATGGTGGGAAACAGGGCAATGGCGGGGCGGTTGTCTGTATGACCCCCGGAATCCGCCTCAGCGGTAAGATCCTGGGCCATGGGAATAAACCGGGATAGTTCTGCCTCTTCTTTTGAGATAAGCCCCTTGTCTAAGAGAAGGTTCACAAGCTTAATGGGAGGTGGAGAGAAGAACTGGCGGGCAACCTCAATCCTTGATACCTTGGCAATGATGTGGTTTGGAGTGTGGATCAGTCCTTTGCTATCCCTGAAAATACCCTTGAGCCTGTAATATACCAGAGCCTCGGTTATTCGCATGAAAGCCGCAGCACTGATACGGTTTACTCCATATTTCAGGTAGAGTTCCGCCACGGCCATTTCAAGCTCGGGATCTCCATGGGAGTGGATCAGGTTGCATCCAAAAGTCAAGTCACTAAGGGCGTTTTTCAGCTCAACCAGGGCGTTTTCCACCTCGCAGAGGGACAGGCCTCCTGCTCCGAAAAAACCGGTCATGCCTGCCCTGGCCATGGATATCACCATTTTTGTGGATGTTATGCCGTTGGCCATTGCTCCGGCAATATAAGGGTATTTTAAGGCATGCCGGTCTTTAAAACGTGGATCCCCAAGCCTGTTGATTGGAAGGGGAGGCGCATAGGCCTTTATCTGAAAGGATTTTTCTGTTAGTTGATCATCATGCCCGGAAAAATCTGGTGAATCTTGTCCAATAAAGGCTGCTCCTCTTGAAGCTCCTCCGGTTTTACCGTTCATATCAATAACATAGATAGGCGCGTTGGTCTGAATGAGCGCCTGTCTGACCCCTTCAAGGCCTTCGATGGCTGTGGAATCTTTTCCCGGCCGCCACCAGCCTGATATTGCTGTTGAATTTTCCATCATTTTTATTGGTCTTTGCTTTTAACCTGTTCTGATTATAATGTCCATGGCTGTTTATCAACACAATCGAAGAAGGCTGATAAATATTTTTATATTTTATGCCCCGGTGTTATCAAAATGCGGGAAAAATATCAAATGTCTTTAAGCATTCGTTCTCCGGCAGATCGTTTTGCTGCTGAATCAAAGGTACGCATGGCTTCAATCAAAGCTTCAAACTCAATGGAACCTGAAATGGAAATGGATTCACCCATGTTTTCAAGGGCAGTCAGGACCGTTATAATACTGATGGTGTTTATATCCCTTGCCGGTTGAAATCCAGGGTTTTCATTATCGTTCACCTCATACAGGATATTACATTTCTTCAGCTCTTCCAGAGCCTTTTTGACGATCTGCAAGGATATATTAAGGGTTTTGGAGATTTTTTTGTCTGATAAAGGCATTTCTCCCCTTGCAAACTGCTGAACGCACAGCAGGGTGATTCTTAAGGCCAGCAGCTTTTTTAATCTCACGCTAAGGGCGTCGTAAAGGCATCGTTCATGGGAAAAAACTTCATGATTTTCCCAGGCAAAAGATATTTCAGCGCCGAAAAGAAAAACAATCCAACTGGCCTGAACCCATATCAGAAAAAGGGGCAGGGCGGCAAAACTGCCGTATATCGCATTGTAGTGGGATACTCCGACCTGAAAATAGAGGTAAAACATCTGTCCTGCCTGGTAAATCGTGCCGGCTATGATACCTCCGGCAATGGCTGCTTTCATATCAATCAGTTTGTTGGGTATGAAACGATAAAGAAAAATAAATATACATGACATGGAAATAAATGGAATTAATTTAAACAATAAAGGAACCGTTGTATCAAGGAGATGAAATAAATCCCTGGTGGATATAAGATGGTTCAGGCGGGCCTTTATAAATACCGTCAGACTTCCTGACAAAATTACTACAATGGGTGCTGTGAAAAAAAGAGCTGTATAATCAGTAAACTTTCTCATCAATGTCCTGCCCCGTTTAATCCACCATATTTCATTTAACGCGGCCTCCATATGTCCCATCATTTTGATCACTGTCCATATAAGTAAAATGATGCCTAATGCGGCCATGAGGCCGCCCTTTGTTCCGGTCAGGAGTTTTTCTGAAAATTCTATGATCCTTATGGCTGCTTCCTCCTGGCCTGGAAGATTGCTCATCAGCTCCTTTTGAAGAAGTTTTTCAAAACCGAACCCCTTTGCTATGCCAAAGGCCATGGCCATTACAGGAACAATGGACAGGAGCGAGTAAAATGTCAGGGCAGAAGCGCGCAGGACACCTCTATTTTCCTTGAATCTGGTAAAGGCTATGAAAAGGCTTTTTGCTGTTTTTTGCAGTACAGCCTTTACGCTATGTCCTAAGATTTCGGCATTGGATCCAATGAAATTCATATCGTTTAGAGATTTGGATATTTTAATCATGGCAAAAACCTTTCTCCAGAGAGATGCTTAAATTTTAAATAACATACATGGCGGATCACCGCCACAATCGAAAAATGAAGGTCTTTAAAAAACAAGCTCTTACATAGACTTTTATATAAAACACCCATGAGCCGCGGTTCACAACGAATAATGAATGTAGGGGCGGATTCCATATCCGCCCCAAATGGATTTATTTCGTATTTATCAATGGGGCAGAAATAGATTCTGCCCCTACACATTCATATAAAAATCTTGAAACAATTAGCCTCTGGGATGGAACTTTTTGTGCATTTCAATAAGATACTGCCTTGAAATATGGGTGTATATCTGGGTTGTTGAAATATCTGAATGGCCAAGCATTGTCTGGACGGATCTTAAATCTGCCCCTCCCTCTAAAAGATGGGTGGCAAAGGAATGACGGAAGGTATGGGGGGTAACCCTTCGGCTTATCCCTGCAAGGGAGCTGTATTTTTTTACTATCTTCCAGAAACCCTGCCTTGTCATGGGATTGCCTGCCCTTGCGATGAACAGATATTTGCTGGAATAATTTTTAAGCAGTATGGGCCGCGCCCTCTGAATCCATTCAAGCGTGGTTGTTCTCGCATAGGAGCCGATGGGCACCACCCTCTCCTTTGAACCTTTTCCAAATATCCGGATAAAGGAGGCATCAAAATTAATATCCTGAACCTTCATGTTGACCAGCTCCGAGACCCGGAGTCCTGCGCCGTATAAAATTTCAAGCATGGCTCTGTTCCTGAGCTCCCTTGGTTTATTGGTATCAGGGAGGGCCAGGATGGCTTCCACCTCGGTGACGGACAGGGTTCCTGGAAGATGCCGGCCGGTTTTAGGTATGCCTATCTGTTTTACAGGGTCCTTGTCAATCAGCCCTTCGTGCATCAGGAACTTATAAAAGCCCCTGATGGTTATCAGATGCCTTGCCCTGGAGCCGGCAGACAGTCCGGTCCTGGTTAAGTGTACGAGCCAGGCAAGTATCATTGTCGTGTCGATGTCTGCTATATTTTGAATTTCATTTTTTGACATAAATTCAGCAAATTCTGCAAGGTCCATGGAATAGGATTCCACACTTAACGGGGCAAGCCCCTTTTCCAGAACAAGATGTTCCACGTATTGGTCGATGGGTTGGTTTAAATTATACATAATTTAGTTGTGTATGGTTTCCTGGGGTTTTCAGAATTTTTCCCGAAATCCACCGTGTTCATTCATGGTTTCCAATAAAATGGCTTTAATTTTTGTATTAATTTTTTGATAAAGTCAAGTATGCTTGGATATACTTTTTTTCTATTTGTCTTAGGTTCGTGAATATGCTAACTTTTATGTATGAAAAAAATAATTTTTTATCGCTTTCAAAATGGCAAAAGCCCTGTGGAAGATTATTTGGAAACCCTTTCTAATAAACAAGTTGAAAAAATTTTCTTTGTTCTTGACTTGATCGAACAAATGGAGATTGTTCCTCGAAAATTTTTTAAGAAACTCCAATCAACTGATAAAATTTGGGAAGTTCGTGTCCAGTATGGGAATAATATTTTTCGCTTATTGGGTTTTTTTGATGGTCATGATCTGGTTATTTTGAACCATGCTTTTACAAAGAAAACCCAGAGAATTCCTAAGAAAGAGATCAAAGTAGCTGAGCAAAGAAAGAAAAACTATTTTGCAAAATCGAGGTTGATATGAGTGATTTACAAAAATATAAAAAAAAGAGAATGAGCAAATATCCTGAATTCTGGAAAGAGTATGACGAGCGTTTTGAAACCTTTAAATTAGGCGTCCTTTTGAAACAGGCCCGCCTGGAAGCTGGAATGACTCAGGAACAGATTGCCCGGGAACTCCAAACCACCAAATCCGTTATTTCCAGAATGGAGAACCATGCCAAAGATATCCGTTTATCTACCCTTGAAAAATTTGCCAAAGCCCTTGGCCGGCATATCCATGTTGCCTTGCTTTGATTTGTGACCTGAGTTACTTCACCCTTGTCGTTTCAATGAAAGAGATATGCGTTTTCTCTTAATGTCCACATCAAGGACGGTAACGTAAACATGCTGCCTTACCGTTACAATATCCCCGGGATTCTTGACAAAGTGATCAGCCATCTGGCTTACATGCACAAGCCCGTCCTGGTGAACACCAATATCAACGAATGCTCCAAATGCTGTAACATTGGTGATGATGCCCGGAACTTCCATGCCCGGGATCAGGTCTTTTATGTCATTGATATTATCTGCAAAGGTAAAGGCTTTGAAATTTTTTCTGGGGTCTCTTCCAGGGCGCACCAGCTCCCCTGCAATGTCTTTAAGTGTTGGGATACCGATGGTGTCAGTGGTATATTCTGTTAAATCAATGGTATCAACAAGATTTTTGTTTTTCATCAGCTCTTTTATGGTTAAGCCTTTGTCCCTGGCCATTTTTTCCACGATATCATAGGATTCCGGGTGAATTCCGCTTGCATCTAAGGGTGATTTTTCATTATGAATCCTTAAAAAACCTGCTGCCTGTTCAAATGCTTTTGGGCCAAGTCTCGGCACCTTAAGCAGTTGTTTCCGGGATTTAAACGGGCCATTTGTCTTGCGAAAGGCAACAAGGTTGGATGCAGTGGTATTGTTTAAACCAGATATCCGGCAGAGGAGTTCCCTGCTTGCGGTATTTACATCAACCCCGACACGGTTCACAACCTTCACCACCACATCATCGAGGGCCTGTTGCAGGTCTTTTTGATCCACATCGTGCTGATACTGGCCTACACCGATGGATTTGGGATCAATTTTTACCAGCTCTGCCAGGGGATCCATCAGCCTCCTGCCGATGGACACGGCTCCCCTGACCGTAATATCATGGTCTGGGAATTCTTCCCTTGCACATTCTGAAGCAGAGTATATGGATGCACCGCTCTCATCTACCATGACAATGTCAATTTGCCTGGGAAGCCCGATTTTACGTATAAATGCTTCGGTTTCCCTTCCTGCCGTACCATTTCCAACGGCTATGGCATCTATCCGGTATTGTTTAATGTACTTTTTTATGACTGCCGCTGCTTTTTTTACCCCTGCCCCCATAGGATATATAACATCATGGTCAAGGAGCTTTCCCTGGCGGTCCAGGCACACGATTTTACACCCGGTTCTAAAACCAGGATCAACGGCAAGCACGGACTTTTCTCCCAGAGGAGGAGAAAGAAGGAGTTCTTCAATGTTATCTGCAAAAATTTTAATGGCTGTTTCATCTGCTTTTCGTTTTAATTCTTTTAATAATTCGTTTTCAATGGATTTTCCAAGGAGCCTTTTGTAACTGTCCTTTATGGCAATTTTAAGCTCTGATGCAGATGGGTAATTGTTTTTTATAAACATCTTTTCAAGCAGGGCCAGTGCATTTTCTTCAGGGGGCAGGGCGTGTATGCCCAGAACGGAGGCCTTTTCTCCCCTCAGCATGGCAAGGATACGGTGGGAAGGTGCCTTATAAGCCGGTTCAGACCAGTCAAAATAATCCTTGAATTTTTCCCCGGTTTCCTCTTTTCCTTTCCTGAGCTTTGAGGTGATGAGAGCTTCCCTTATAAATAGACGCCGGATTGATTCCCTTGCCTTTAGATTTTCGTTGATTATTTCAGACAGGATATCCCGTGCACCTGTTAGGGCATCTTCCGGAGATTCTACACCTTTTTCAGGATCGATATATGCTGCCCCGGCCTTTACAGGATCACCCTTTTCCTGGGCCATGATCCATTTGGCAAGGGGTTCCAGTCCTTTTTCTCTCGCAGTCTGGGCCTTGGTTCTTTTTTTTGGACGGTATTGCTCGTAAATATCCTCAAGTTCGCTGGTAGAAGCTGCTCCTTTTATACTGGTCAAGAGAGCCTCTGTTAAAATTTTCCTCTCCTCCAGGGAGTTTAATATGGCTTTTTTTCTATCTTCAAGGGCTCTTTGCCTGCCAAGTGCATCCCTAATGGCTGTTATGGCAACTTCATCCTGGGAGCCTGTGAATTCTTTTCTGTATCTTGCAATAAATGGAATGGTAGCGCCGCTGTCAAGGAGATCCGCAACGGCCTGTACATGGGAGACGGGGATGCCTGTTTGAGTGCTGATTGTATGAAGCATATTTATTCTTTTTAAATAATTATTTTTATGGATTTAAAATTTTTTTGAGAAACCGGCCGGTGTGGGAGGCTTTACTTTGACCAATTTCCTCCGGGGTTCCCAGGGCCACTATCTCCCCGCCTTTATTTCCACCTTCGGGGCCAAGGTCAATTACATGATCTGCATACTTTATCACATCCAGGTTATGCTCAATAACTACAACGGTATTGCCCAGTTCCACCAGCCTGTCCAATACCCCGAGCAGGCGGTTGATATCATCGGTATGAAGCCCCGTGGTGGGTTCATCTAAGATATAAATGGTACGGCCGGTGCTTTTTTTGCTCAGCTCCCTTGCCAGTTTAATTCTCTGGGCTTCACCACCTGAAAGGGTGGTGGCTGCCTGGCCGATTTTTATGTATCCTAAGCCCACATCCACAAGGGTTTGAAGCTTTGTCTTGATGGGGGCTATCTTATCAAAAAATACCAGGGCCTGGTTTACGGTCATGTCAAGGACATCTGCGATATTTTTACCCTTATAGCGGATATCTAAGGTTTCCCGGTTATATCTTTTCCCCTTGCATACATCACAGGAGACATAAACATCTGGAAGAAAGTGCATCTCAATCTTGATGATGCCGTCACCGCTACATGCCTCACACCTGCCCCCCTTGATGTTAAAGCTGAACCTGCCGGCCTTGTATCCCATGGCCCTGGCATCGGGTGTTTTGGAAAATATATCCCGGATAAAGGTGAAAATGCCGGTGTATGTGCCCGGGTTGCTTCTTGGCGTTCTGCCTATGGGAGACTGGTCGATGTGAATAACCTTATCTAAGAATCTTATCCCCTCCACACCTTTGTGGATACCGGCAGACATTCTTGAATTGTAAAGCCGGTTGGATAGAATTCTGTAAAGGGTGGTGAGTACAAGTGTTGATTTTCCTGAGCCGGAAACTCCTGTAACACAGGTAAAACATCCCAGAGGAAAACAAGCGTCTATGTTTTTAAGGTTGTTGGCTCCCGCACCTCTTATGATGAGCTTTTTGCCGCTGCCCCGGCGTCTTTTCAAGGGTACTTGAATTTGTTTCCTGCCGGAAAGATACTTTCCTGTGAGGGAATCATTGTTCTTTAAAAGATCATCAGGGGTGCCTGAAAATACAACCTGCCCGCCGTTGATGCCCGCGGCAGGGCCCATATCTATAATGTGATCCGAAGCCAGCATTGTCTCCTCATCATGTTCCACCACAAGGACGCTGTTGCCGATGTCTCTTAAGCTCAGCAGGGTATCCAAGAGCCGCCGGTTATCCCTCTGGTGCAGACCGATGCTTGGTTCATCAAGCACGTACAGCACCCCGGTCAGTTTGGAACCTATCTGGGTGGCAAGGCGGATGCGCTGGCTTTCACCGCCGGACAGGGTGGCTGCCGAACGGTTCAGGGTAAGGTAGTTAAGACCCACGTCTTCAAGAAAGTTCAGGCGTCCGGCCAGCTCCCTTATAATCGGAGCGGCAATGACGGCATGGGTTCCTTTAAGGGAGATGCCGGCAAAAAAACGGGATGCTTTTTCAATGGAAAGGGAGGTTATTTCATGGATGGTCCGACCCGCGACTTTGACATTGCTTGAAGCCTTGTTCAACCTGCTTCCCCTGCATTTCGGGCAGGGCGTAAAGTTCATGTAGGCTTTTATCTCTTCCCTTATGCTGTGGGAATCGGTTTCATGGTAGCGCCTTTTCAGGTTGGGTATGATCCCTTCAAATTTTTTCTTATAGGTAACGCGGCGGTCTTGTTTTTCAAAGTAAAAGGGGATTTCCCGTTTACCTGAGCCGTTTAAAAGCACTTTCTGGAATTTCGGTGAAAGTTCCGAAAAGGGTGTATATATATCCTCACCATAAAAGGATGTGAGAGCATCTAAAAATTCAGCAAACTGAACTGAATCCCTTCCGTACCAGGGGACAATGGCGCCCATGCGCAAAGATAATTCCTTGTTTGGGACGATGAGATCCGGGTCAAACCCGGTGATGGAACCTAGTCCGTCACATTTGGAACACGCGCCCTGGGGAGAATTAAAGGAAAAGCTTGCCGGCGTGAATTCTCCAAAGCTGATGCCGCATTGAAGACATGATGCTGTCTCGCTTAAGAGCTTTTCATCGTCGTCACCCATGTTTAAAATTTTTACTATCCCCCCTGAGACTCCAAGGGCAAGCTCCAGTGAATCTGAAAGCCTTTTTTCCAGCCCCGGTTTTATGATCAGCCTGTCAACCACCGCATCTATATCATGTTTTTTATTTTTATCAATGGCTGGGATATCATCTGAGGGAAATATTTCTCCATCAATGCGCACCCTTGCAAATCCGTCTTTCTTAATTCTTGCCAATAGCTTTTCGTGGGAGCCTTTTTGAAGACTCACAAGGGGAGACAGGAGAATTATTTTTGTTTTTTCCGGGAGGGCCATTATCTGGTCTGTCATCTGATCTACACTCATGGAAGATATGGGTCTGCCGCATTTGTGACAGTGGGGGATGCCGACCCTGGCAAAGAGCAGGCGGAGATAATCATAAATTTCCGTTACCGTGCCCACCGTTGATCTGGGGTTGTGGCTGGCTGCTTTTTGTTCTATGGATATGGCCGGCGAGAGGCCATCAATGAAATCCACATCCGGCTTTTCCATCTGCCCGAGGAACTGCCTGGCATAGGTTGAAAGGGATTCTACGTACCTGCGTCTGCCTTCGGCATAAAGGGTATCAAATGCAAGGGTGGATTTGCCTGAACCGGAAAGCCCTGTGATGGTTACGAGGCAGTTTCTGGGAATTTCCACATCAATATTTTTAAGATTATGTTCCCTGGCGCCTTTAATTATTATTTTATCTAAACTCATCTATTTTTGAAAATCAGTTTGTCCTGTCTGGGATTTCTGACTGCAATACCGCCATTTTTATTGCGGCTGCAAGGCTTTGGTGATCTGCCTTTCCCTGCCATGCAATATCATAAGCAGTGCCGTGATCCACGGAGGTTCTGATTATGGGCAGGCCAAGGGTGGTGTTTACTCCATCGTTGAAATGTATCATTTTAAAGGGAATAAGTCCCTGGTCATGATACATGCAGACCACGCAGTCGTATCTACCGTTCACGGCATGGTAAAAAAGTGTATCAGGAGGCAGGGGGCCGTTAACATCAAATCCTTCTTTTTTTGCCTGTAATACTGCCGGAGCGATTATCTCCTTTTCCTCGTTGCCGAACATGGCATCCTCTCCTGCATGGGGGTTCAGGCCTGCCACGGCAAGGCGGGGTTCTGAAATTTTGAATCTTTCTTTTAATGCTTTGCCGGTGGTTCGTATGGTTTGCAGAATATTTTCAGTTGTAATTGACCGGGGTACTTCGGACAGGGGAATATGGATGGTTACGAGCACCACCTTTAGTTTCTCACCGGCAAGCATCATGGAAAATTCAGATGTATTGGTTCCTGCGGCAATCATTTCCGTGTGTCCATGAAAAGATGAGCCGGCAAGTTTCATGGCAGTCTTGGTTATGGGACAGGTGACCATGGCGGAAATGGTCCTGGCCTTTGATAGATTCACCGCTGTTTTTATATAGTCTATCATGGCCATTCCTGTTTCAATGGTGGGGCAGGCCGGCTTTAAATCTTTTTTTGAAAGGGTTGAAACAGGCAGAATGTCCATGCACCCGAATGAATATATCCCCTTTTCAGGTTCCATTGTTTCTTGCAGCCATATGCTGCTTTTTTGCAGTTGGGCTGCTGCCTGCATGACCTCCTTGTCCCCGATGATTAAGGGTCTGCATATGTTGAAAATAAAGGGATCGCTCAGGGCGGATACAATGATTTCCGGGCCGATACCTGCTGGATCTCCCATGGTAATACCGATAACAGGGCGTTTATCTTTCATAAAATATGGCAGGACAACCACTATCCTTTTTGGGTAGTGGGAAAATGCCTCCTCCTTTTTATTAATGAATATCTGGGGCTTGATTCTTACATCGGCCATATTAAACAGGCACCTGTGAATATCCCTCCATGGGGCAGTCACCTAAGATTGGTCTGTAAAGAATTAGCTAAAACGGAATCAAGCCTAATATCAGTTACCATTTAACAAAAATATAAATATACTATCCCTTGAATGAAGAGTAAACAAAAATTCTGAACAGGTCAAAAGGGTGAAGTGTTCAAATGTTCAAAAAAAATATGTTGTGTGAAACCATTGAAAAACAATATGTCTTGAGCTGGTTTGCCTGTTGAAAGTTAAAATCTTAAAAAAACTTAGGAATAGGGAGGAATATTAAGTTAATATGATGTTTGTCAAAAAGGCTTTTGAACAAAAAAATGAAAATTTGATGGAATTATAAACTGTTAGGGAAGATACTGAATTTTCAGGCTATTGTCCTGTTTCACGACAAAAAAGAATGTTAAAACAAAAGCTTGTGAAATTTTATAAAAAATTTTTTAACAAAAATCTAACATTGGATTATCAGATTTGACTTGAAAAGTCTCTTGGATTAAACATCACAAAATATGATTGCATTATGTCCGGTTTGAAAATAAATGCCCGAATTTCAGTTGATTTAGGCAAAAAAAACACCCTTCTCTTAAATTCCTTACTTTAAAACATAATTTTTTTGAAATATTATTAATATGAATTTAACAGGGTTGTTTTTTTTGATCATTGTTTGTTTCAAATATTCAAGTCAAGGTGTTTTGAGTTTACGGCAAAAATGCAGCCAAAAAATAAAAATAAAGAAAAATGGATCTGGTATTCTATGGAATCTTTTTGGAAAAAAGTCAAATTGAGGATGAAAAACAATCTACCCGACCACAGTTATAGGATGTGGATAGAACCTATACATTATATAGGGGTGGAAAATAATGTCATTACCCTGTCATGCCCGAATCCTTTTTCTAAAAAACGTATAAAGGACAATTATCTGGCTGGGCTTGAGGCCGAGTTCTCAGCCTTTGGGTATCCTGATGTGGAGATTAGGCTTGATGCCGATGGAAGTACAGGGGCTAAAAATGTAAAAAAAATCGGTATTGATCTCGATGTCCCGGCAGCAAGGAAAAGGGTGAATGTGCCCAGGCAGATGACCCTTCCAGGCTTGAATTTGATGTTTGACACCGGCAGAATGCTGAAAAAAGATTATACTTTTGATGATTTTGTTGTTGGAGAAAACAACGATTTTGCCTATTCAGCATCGCTTTCCCTTGCCCAAGGTGCCAATAATGGCAATGGTGTCCTTTATCTTTTGTCTGATACCGGGCTGGGTAAAAGCCATCTTTCCCAGGCTGTGGGACACCATGTTATGGATCAAGGAAGGGGAACCAGGGGTTTTTATGTGACAGCGGAAGATTTCACCAATGAGATGGTTTCGTCACTTAAAAATAATCGTGTGAATGATTTTAAGGAAAAGTACAGAAAGAAATGTGATGTCCTGATCCTTGAAGACATTCATTTTCTTTCCGGTAAGGATGCTATTCAAAAAGAGCTTGCCATGACCCTTGATTATCTTTTGGATGCGGAAAAAAAGTTGATTTTCAGCGGATGCTATCTTCCAGATGATATTCCTAAAATGAATGCTCAATTAAGGTCTCGTTTGACATTGGGGCTCATAACCAGAATTAACACCCCTGATTTTAAAACCAGAGTCAAGATTTTGAAAAAAAAATCAAAGGCAAAAGGCTATGAAATTCCCTCTGATGTCACTGATTACATTGCTCAGGAATTGTGTGACAATGTCAGGCAGCTTGAGAGTGGGCTGGCAGGGGTAGCAGCAAGAAGTTCGCTCCTGGGGGATAAAATTGATATCAATCTTGCCCGTACCGTACTCTCAGATATATCCCGAAGTAAAAAAGCCGTTACCATTGAAGGCATAAAAAAACTTGTATGCAGAGAGTTCAATATCACTGAGGCGGATATAGTTTCCAGCTCAAGGAAACAAAAGATTGTCAAACCCAGGCAGATTGCCATTTTTCTTGCCCGTAAATACACGGATCAGCCTTTGAAAAAGATTGGGCGCTCCTTCAACCGCTATCATGCCACGGCCATCTATTCTATTAATGTTGTGGAAAAGGCTATGAAAAAGCAGGGTCCTTTTTTAGAACAACTCAATTATCTCAATAACAAAATTGAGTCAGGAAAGATTTAAATGGGCATTTCAAATGCTGTGTTCCAACAGTTTGTCGAATTGACCAGGGGACATGCCACGCGGGAGCCTGAAGAACTTCATTGTCATGCCTATGATGCGGGTGGTTATTTCTCCCTTCCCGATGCCCTTGCCTATCCATCCTCTAAGCTTGAGGTATCAAAGTTGCTTGATCTTGCATCAAAAGAAGGAATATGCGTGGTGCCAAGGGGCAGCGGTTCAGGCATGACCGGCGGTACGGTTCCTGTGCAGGGCGGGCTTGTCATGGGTATGTCAAGGATGAACAAGATACTTGATATTGATCAGGAAACCCTTACAGCTAAGGTGGAGCCTGGTGTTATCACCGGTGAATTCCACAGGGCCGTTGAAAAAAAAGGGCTTTTTTACCCACCCGATCCTGCAAGCTCTGCCTTTTGTACCATAGGAGGCAATCTTGGGGAGTGTGCAGGGGGGCCCAGGGCCGTTAAATACGGTGTAACAAGGGATTATGTCTTAGGGCTTGAAGTGGTCATGGCATCGGGAGAGATCATTCATACAGGCGTTAGAACCGCCAAGGGGGTTGCCGGCTATGACCTGACCCGGTTGATTGTGGGTTCCGAAGGTACATTGGGGGTAATCACTGAGGTGAGTTTAAAACTTTTGCCCCTTCCTGAAATGGTGAAAACCATGGCTGTTTTTTTTTCAGATATGAGGCTGGCCGCCAATACGGTTTCCTCCCTCATCCGGGAGGGGTTAACCCCAAGGTGCGTGGAGTTTATGGACAGATCATCCATTCTTTGTGTGGAGAAAGAATTTGGATTTGAACTGCCGGAGGATATTCAGTCCATTTTGATCATCGAAGTTGATGGTTCTTCCCAGGTAGTGGAAGAAGATGCCCGGAGAGCAAATGCTTTTTGTATGAAAAATGGGGCAGTCAGGGTTATAACAGCAGATGATCCAGTTCAGACAGCTACGTTGTGGAAGGCAAGAAAAGCCCTGTCGTCTTCCATGTACAAGATTGCGCCCAATAAAATCAATGAAGATATTGTGGTGCCCATAAACCGGATTCCAGATATGCTCCAGAGCATCGAGGGCATTAAAAACCGTACAAAACTGAGCATTGTCAGCTTTGGCCATGCCGGGGACGGAAATATTCACTGCAATATCATGTATGATAAAAAAGATAAAAACCAGAGCCTGCGTGCAAAATCAGCTTTGGATGATCTTTTTAGTGAAACATTAAAGCTTGGGGGTACCATTACAGGCGAGCATGGGGTAGGGCTCAGCAAGATGCAATTTTTGCCCTTGGAGATAGGAGCCTGTGAGCTTGAGATCATGAAGGGTATTAAAAAGGTGTTTGACCCGGGAAATATCTTAAATCCCGGTAAGATTTTTTTGTAGATAAGCCGGTTTCCGAAAGTAATTTTCCCATTAAATAAGTGAAGGATGTGCCTCAAACAATACAAAAATCAATTAATCCTTGCAGGAAAAAAATCCATGGCCAGAATGTGTTCATACAGGTCTATGGATGGGTTCTGGCTGTGTTCAATGGCACAACTGATGCAGTCTGCACAATAGCAGGTGCATAGCCTGTCTGTGCAGTTGAATTCTCCAAAACAGTCAAGCTGATCCCTTGAGTCTTCTTTTAAATCATCATCTATAAACATGTCTTCTAATCTTTTAAATTTCATTATCTGACTCCAAGAGTACCTGCTTTTTTATTAGAAAATTGTAGGGGCGGACCCCCCAGTGGCTGCACTAATTTTCAATTTTCGTTGTGCCCATCAGGGCATTGCCGTTATATTTGAATTAGTTTTTCCAGGGGTGTTTAAGTTTCGATATCCGGCATTTTTTAAAATACTTCAAAAGTAGTTTACAGTTTTTTTGAAATGAGCCCCAAAAAATGGGGAAAGCGGAAAATAAAGGATGCCCGATATTCTATACTGACACCCGCTTGTCATTATGTTATAGTTCATATATTTTCACTGGTCAACCAGTTTGTTTCTTACCATGAATTCAAGTTTGCTCACTAAGGGTTTCAAGGTTGCCTGTTTAGTGGCAGAGATGAGGATGCCCTGATTGAGCAGCCATGGATTGTTGAATTTGCTTATATCGATTTGATCCTGTTTGTTGAATGCGTAAATAACAGGGATTGCATCTAATTTCAATTTTGAAATGATCTGTTCTACCGAGGCCATCTGTTGCTCATAACGGGGGTTGCTTATATCTATAACATGCAGCAGAATGTCTGCATCTTTAAGCTCTTCAAGGGTTGCGTTAAAGGCCTCCATCAGCTCTTCCGGCAGATCCTGGATAAATCCTACCGTATCGGTGATGATTACCTCAAGGTCCTTTGGAAACCTGAGCCGTCTGCTGGAGGGGTCCAAGGTGGCAAAGAGTTTGTTGGCAGCGGTTATAGTGCTTTTTGTCAAGGTGTTCAAAAGTGTTGATTTGCCCGCATTTGTGTAACCGATAATTGATATTACAGGTATTCCTTTTCTATTTCTTTTTGCCCTCTGCTGGCTTCTTTGTTTTCTGATCGCTGCAATGTCCTTATCTAACTTTATGATTCTGTCCCTTACCCTTCGTCTGTTGATTTCAAGCTTGGTTTCACCGGGGCCCCTTCCCCCGATGCCGCCGGTCAGCCTTGACATGGCAGTGTTTTTTGTGATGAGCCTGGGCAGGAGATATTTCATCTGGGCCAATTCCACCTGAAGTTTTCCCTCACGGCTTTTGGCCTGTTTTGCAAAGATATCAAGGATGAGCTGGGTACGGTCTATGACCTTCATTTCAACCACATCGGTTATGGAGCGTATCTGGGAGGGACTCAATTCCCTGTCGAATACTATCATGGTGGCATGCTTTTGAATTGCCTGTATGGTTAGCTCTGCAAGTTTTCCCCTGCCCACGACAAAACGGGGATCGATTTTTTTTCTCCGCTGTATGGCTGTTCCTGTGACCTTGATATTGCTGGATTTGCAAAGTTCTTTAAGCTCATCCAAAGAATCCTCGGAGAGTTTGGGACTGCCCATGGCCGCATGGATCAGGAGCGCTTTTTCTTCGCCTTTTTCCGCTTTGTAGAGCGCATCGGTGCGGGCAAGTTCCGCTTCCAGGGCAAGGATGATTTTATTGCAGTCCATATCAAGGTCTTCAATGGAGCCGGCAGGCATGATCTCATAGGGTGCTCCATCTTCTCCAGGAAGTATGTGCCCCCTGTAAATTGTGCCGGGCATTCCGTCTCCGGTTATGGATATGGCCGCCATAAAATCGAGCCTCAGCAGGGCAAGGTCGGTCAGATCATCCTGGGTCAGGGGTTCACCGTTCAGATGGGTATGAACGCATCTAAGGCCTTTTAGCCTGCCTGGAACAGCTCTGTAATCCGGGGTGTCCGGGATGACAATTTTATGGGCATCTCCTGCAATGACATAAATTGTTTTGCCGGATCTGTCGATGAGGAGTCCAACCTGCCGCCGGATTTCATGGGATATTTTAACAAGGGCATTTAACTGCCTCTTGGTGATCAGAGCCTCAGGAGGGGTACGATCAAGATATAGATTTTCAAGCTCTCGAACCTGGACAGCTTTCAGCCCCGAAGTGTTGCCAATGATTTTTTTCATGGTTTCCCTCTGATTTATTCCATTGCCTGGTATGATTCTGCGGCCAGTTCTTCAAACCGGGTGTAGGATCCTAAGAATGCCATATGTGCTGTCCCTACGGCTCCGTTTCTGTTCTTGGCAACAATGATTTCCGCCTTGCCCTTATTGGGGTTGTTTTCCTCTTTGTTGTATACCTCATCCCGATAAATAAATGCAACAATATCCGCGTCCTGTTCCAGAGCCCCTGATTCACGCAGATCCGAGAGTAGAGGCCGTTTTTCAGCACGCTGCTCCAGCATCCGGTTTAGCTGGGAAAGTGCAACCACCGGTATATCAAGTTCTTTGGCAAGGGCCTTGAGGGATCTTGATATTTCAGCTATTTCCAGATCCCTTCTGTCGGATTTGAACGGGGCCTTCATAAGCTGGAGATAATCGATTATAATCATACCCAGGTTTTTGTCCATTTTCAGACGCCTTGCCTTGGCCCTTATCTCCATGGCGGTGATATTTGGAGTATCGTCAATAAAAATGGGCATTTCATTTAAAATGCCGGCAGCATCCGTGGCGTTTTGCCAGTCATCCCTGCTGATAAACCCGCTTTTCAGGCGGTTGGAATCGATTCTGGCTTCCGATGTCAAAAGGCGCATGGATAGTTGCTCCTGGGACATTTCAAGGGAAAAAATAGCTACCGGTACCCTCTCTTCCATGGCAACATTTCTTGCAATATTCAGGGCAAAGGCTGTTTTTCCCATACTCGGCCTGGCGGCTAGGATGATAAGATCTGATTTTTGAAGCCCTGATGTTATGGAATCAAGACGGGAATATCCAGTGGTTAAGCCTGAAAGCCGGCCCTTTGATCCCTGACGCTCTTCGAGCATGTCAATGCTCTTGTTGATCAGGTCCCCAATGGCGGAAAAAGATTTCCTGGATTTGGATTCAGATATGCTGAATATGGAGTGCTCTGCAAAGTCTATGATATCTGCAAAATCACCCCTATCCTTGAGGCATCTCTCAATGATGGCAGATGCACTTGTGATCATTGCTCTCAGAGATGATTTCCCCTTGATGATCCTTGCATAATGAACGGCATTTACGGCCATGGGAGCAGAATCTGCAATGGATGCAAGATAGGTTGCTCCGCCAATTTCCTCTAATTCTTCATGCTCTTTTAGACGGGTGGCCACGGTCACCAGATCTGCTGGCTGATCTCTGGAAAAGAGTTCAATAATTGCCCTGAAAATTTTTCCATGGGCTTTTTTGTAAAAATCATCAGGTTTCAAGATATCCACAACATCAAGAAGAGTTTCATTGTCGATGAGCACTGCGCTCAGCAAGGATTCTTCAGCTTCAGTGTCATGGGGGGGGGTTTTTTTTAATAATGGGTCGATGTTTTTTTCCGGGATATTTGCCATTTTACAGTCAATCTTTTTTTATTTGAATGTGTAGGGGACAGAATCTATTTCTGTCCCTTTTTTATATCTGCCCTGACCGCAGCAATCATGGGGGGATTTAAATTTTCATACAAAAAGTATTTACAAAGGGATATAAAAAATAATCACCCCTCTTCAATGCAGTCAATGTATAATTTTGAATGCCATCAGAGGGGTGAGATTGTTTGTTTCCTGATAAAGGATAAAATAGGAAAAGATGGCCATCCTTCATCCACCGGTTGACACTTTTTTAAAATATTTTCTTATTTTACCGGAATTGCCTCAGAAAAGTGTCAAGTATTTTTGAGGCAAATAGATGGCAAAAGATGCTAATCTTATTGAGTCTTTTCTTCTGGAACAACTTTTACCGTGATTTCCGGTTCAACATCTTTGTAAAGACGCACAGGCACCTTGTATTCACCAACCTCTTTGATGGGCTCAGCAAGGAGAATTGAGCGCCTTTCAATGGTGATGTTCTGTGCATCCAGAGCAGCCTTGATGTCATGGCTTGTGACTGAGCCGTAAAGCCTTACCTCTTCATGTACCTTTCCCTTTATGGTGCATTCGATGTCTTTTACCTTTTCAGCCATCTGCATGGCCATCTCTTTTTCCTTGGCAATCTGCAGTTCAAATTTGGCCCTTGCCTGTTCTATGACTTTTCTATTCTGGGGGGTAGCAAGGATGGCTTTTTCCTGGGGAAAAAGGTAATTACGGGCATATCCGGGTGCTACATTGCATTCTGTCCCGACAATCCCTAATGTATCTATTGTTTCTTTTAGTATGACTTTCATTTTAACCTCCGGTAAAGGTTCAGCCTGGATTTAAGACTGACATTGTTTTTTTAATATAGCGAAGAGTTAGATTCTGCCCCTGCGCATTCAAATGAAATACGGCATTTATAAAAATGGCGTAAGGCCCCTATCCTTTTAGGGTCGGGCTAATTCACTATTATGCGTCATTATTGTTTAATATGTCAATTTTTCTGAAATTCAGCCAGGTGTCAAAGAATCCCAGGCCCACAATCAGCAGTAAAAATATCTGCTGAATAGCAATGATGCTGTAAATGAAAATTTTAAGCATCAAGGGAAAGCCTTTTTTTTCAAAGAAAAAGGATATAATGGCAATGCCCTGAAAAAAATATACCGGCATCATGATTATCATGAAGTTTAAAGCCGCTATTTTTATGTTTTTCCAGGGTAAAAGCAATATCAGGCTGGCCAGGATTACAATCCATACCAGGCGTTCAGGTGCCCGCCACAGGTTGAGCCCGGCAAGGCTCGAAAGCCTTATTCCCTTTTTGGACAAGATTTTTTTTATAAAGAGAATATTGGTCCAGATGACAATCATATACATGGCAACAATTATGCCGGGTAATATACGAACCAGTACAAATTGAATGGTATCCATTGATCTTGATATAAGCTCAATATTTTCCCTGGCAACTCCCATATCTTCATATATTTTCAGGGTCAACTCAAGATTGGCCTTTATATATGATGAAATCATGGAAAAAGCACCCTGATCAGAAATCATAACACGAACACAAAAGATGGCGGCACAGATTCCCAGTGTTGAAAGGCAGGTGTAAAGAATTACCTTTTCAACGGAAAAACGCCTTTCAAGAAATTCTCCAATAAATAAAGCTGTGGTCAACAAAGCTCCGTAAAACAGTATATCCGTGGATATGCCGCCGGTTATGATAGTGATTAAGGTGAACACTGACAGTGCAATGATGTAGGCTGGGTTTCTTCCCAGTTTGAGTCTGAAAAAAAGAATCGGCATGGGCAGAACAAGGGCAATAAGAAAACCCAGCATGGGTATGTAAAGGGATGTCAGAAAGAGTATGACAGATATCACTATACCTGTTATTATCTCCCTGAGCATTCTTAGCTGTTGGTCTTGCTGGGTCAAGTTTGTAACTCTCCTGATGCTTTAGAATACATGATATGGTTCAATTTTTATTGAAACACAACCATGATGCAATATGGTTTCAGCTAATCTCATTTAACTGAGTTTGCCGACATAGGGTAAAAGAGCAATGGTTCTGGCCTGTTTGATGGCAGTTGAAAGGCTTCGCTGGTGTTTTGCACATGTACCCGTGATTCTTCTTGGAATGATTTTACCGCGTTCTGTAATAAAAGATCGCAGCACCTTGGTGTCTTTGTAGTTAATCTCAATGGTGCTGTCTGCGCAGAATCTGCATACTTTACGACGTTGATAGAATCTTTTTTTATTGTTTCTTCTCTGAAAGGCCATTTTTATTATTTCTCCTCTGTCTCTTCAGATGTTTCGTCCATCTTTTCGGTTTCAGTTGTCTCTTCAGTCTCATTATTCGTATCGGCAGTTTCATCTTTTTCAAGGGGAGTTTCCTGGTCATCCTCCCCTGCAATTTCTTGATTTAACTCCTCTTCAGTGACATCTTTCTTCAACAAGATGGTCATAAATTTCATGACACTTTCATCTAAGCGCAGGTTCCTTTCAAATTCTTTGACCAGCTCACCTGTTCCTCCATAGGTAAGGCAGACATAGTGGCCCCTGGGTTTTTTATTGATTTCATAGGCAAGTTTGTTATTTCCCCAGTCATCTAATTTTACGACAATACCATTTTCCTGGGCAATCAGGGTTGTATATTTTTCAAACAGGTTTTTTCTGCCATCTTCCTGAATATCAGGATCGATTATTACAATAGTTTCATACCTTCTCATAATGTCTCCTTGCGGATGTGTAGCCCTGGTTAGCCAGAGCAAGGATTAATATGCATACCGGTCCCTGCCGATTCTGCATTGTTTTTTAAAAGCCCGTCATGAACCGAGGTTCACAACTAATAATGAATGTAGGGGGACGGATTCCATATCCACCCTAAATGGGTTTATTTCGTATCTATCAATAGGGCAGAAATAGATTCTGCCCCCTACACGCTCATATAAAATTGAGTAACATATCATTTTTGTGAATCCGGGTCAACTTATTTTGTCTGGAAGTTTTTCAGATTTTCCAGCTCTTCCCATCTTGCGTAAAGCCCATCTACTCTTTCCTGGGCCTCCTGAAAGAGAGTACAGGCTTTTGCCAGGGACTGGGGATCAGATAAAGTTGCAGGGTTTTCCATCTCTTCCTGGATATCCCTTGTTTCTGCTTCTGCCTGGAGTATTGTTTCTTCCATATGTTCGAGTTCAAACTTGTGTTTATAGGAAAAAACATAATCTTTTTTCAGCGGTTTAAGGCTCGGGGGCGGTGGTTTGACGGTTTTTTTCTCTTTATTTTTTTCCCTTTTTTGCTGATTGTCAAGGCATTGATGAAAGTCGGCAAATAATCCAGCCTCTCCTTTACCGTTAAAAAAAAGAATGCTGGTGGTTACCCGATCCAGCAGAAACCTGTCATGGGATACCACCACCACTGCTCCTGGAAAATCAAGCAGGCTCTCTTCCAGCACTTCAAGGGATGGGATATCAAGATCATTGGTGGGTTCATCTAAGAGCAGAATATCTGCTGGCTGGCGCATCAGCTCTGCAATCAGGATTCTTGCCTTTTCACCGCCGGAGAGTCTTCTTACCGGAAGTGTCAACTGATCCGGTGTAAAGAGAAATCGTTTGGCCCAGGTGACCACATGTACGGTTTTATCTTTATAAACCAATGAGTCACCGGCAGGGCTTAATGCCTGTTTCAGGGTGATTTCAGGGTCAAGGCGGGAGCGGCTCTGGTCAAATACTGCAATTTTGAGGTTTTCCGCTCTTTTGATGGTCCCTTCATCTGGTTCATCCCTGTTTTCAAGCAGGTTCATGAAGGTGGTTTTGCCGCTGCCATTTGGGCCCATCAGCCCCAGCCTTACCCCCGGCATGAGTTTCAGGCTTACATGCTCGAACAGCTTTTTACCCTGTATGGATTTCCCAATGTTGTGGCAGGTCAGAAGCTGGCGGGTTTTTCTGTCTGTTGAATGAAAATCAATGTCCACTCTTCCGGTACGGTTGTTTCTGTATCTGATTCTGGCCAGCTCCCTGCGAAGGGCTTCAGCCTGGTCAATGCGGTATTTGGCCTTGGTTGATCTTGCCTTTGCCCCCTGGTTTAACCACTCGGTTTCCCTTCTCATCTTGTTGGAGAGTATCTCTTCTTGTTTCAATTGGGTTTCTAAAAAAGCTTCCCTGTGTTTTACAAACTGGCGGTATCCGCCCTTTAAAGAGAGATGGCCTTCAGGAAAACATTTTCCAAGCTCCATTATCCTGTGGCATACGTTTTCAAGGAAATATCGATCGTGACTTACAACCACAAAGGCGAACCTGCTGTTTTTAAGCATGTCCTCCAGCCACATGATTCCGTCTATGTCAAGATGGTTGGTGGGTTCATCCAGCAAAAGCAGATCCGGCTCCTGGATCAGGGCCCGGGCAATGGCAAGTCTTTTTTTCCATCCGCCTGAAAGCTCCCCTGCTTTTCTGGACTTGTCTTCAAACCCGCCCATGCCCATCATACGCTGGATCCGCCGGTACTTTTCCTGGTCATCTAACGGAATTGATGCAAGGCTTTTAAAAAGGCTCTCTTCAATGGTCTGTTCAGGATTAAGCTGGTCCTCCTGGGGAAGATAAACAAGTTTTGTTAAATATTTTACGTAGGACTCCCCGCTGTCCGGGGATGCCTCCCCTGCAGCGAGCCTGAGTAATGTGGACTTGCCGCTGCCGTTTCCTCCAATGAGGCCAAGGCGTTCGTCTGTTTTGAAACTAACGGAAAGATCTTCAAACACATGATCTTCGCCATAGGTTTTGTGTATGGACTTGTAACTTAATAATAATGTCATAGAGTTGTATTTTGTTTTTAAGGTTGTTGCTTAAGACGCCCTTTTTTTAGAGCTGGGTTAGTCAAGCTGAGTTTTGCTGTATTCAAATTCACCGTTGGTGATGATTTCCTGTCCCGTTATTTTATGAACGGTCTTCCATACTGCTTTGGTGTCGTCCTTGGTTTTCCATATCCTTGTTTCTATGGGTTCTCCCGGATACAGGGCGTTTGAGAATCTGCAGTTCATTTTTTTTATTTTTTCAGGCTCTCCTGGAATAAAGCTTTTTATAAGCGCCCTGCACGCGAATCCGTGGGTACAAAGGCCGTGCATGATGGGCTTTTCAAACCCGGCCATTTTTGCAAATTCAGGATCAACATGGAGTTGAAAAATGTCTCCGCTGAGCCGGTATAAAAGGGGCTGGTTTTTCGAAGGGTGCGCATCCACAACAAAGTCCGCGGCCCTTTCTGGAAATACAAAATTATTTTTTGGCCCCCCGGGCCCGCCAAAACCGCCGTCCAGGAGGGAAAACAGGCTGAAAATATTGGTGTAGAGTTTCTTTCCGTTGGAATGAAATGTGTCAAACTCTACCACTATGACGGCTCCTTTGTCTCCTTTGTCGTAAACATTGGTGATCTTTCCATCTGTGGTCAGACTGCCTTCAACGGGAATGGGATTATGAAAGACCAGTTCCTGTTCACCGTGGCGGACACCTGCTATGTTGACCTTGGCCAGTTCGGCAAAGGAGGCAATAAAATCAAGATTTACAATGGAAGCGATGGAAAAACTTGGAATCACCTTCAGATCCTTTTCATAACAGTACTCCAGTTCTGAAAATCCGGCCCCCACTCCCAATGCGTAAAGTACAACATCTTTCCATGTATATTCCCTGGTCAGGGGGCCAATTGTTTTTCCTATTAAATCCATATTAACGGCCATTATAGCGTCTCCTTTGTAAAGAACTGCCATGGGCGGACCAGGATTTTGATCCGGTTCCGCCCACAACGAACCATGAAAGCCATCCGCTGTTTACGGAGACTTTCACATAAAACTGCCATGGGCAGACCAGGGTTTTGACCCGGTTCAGCCCACAACGAACCATGAAAGTCATATTGGGTTTGCTAAGACTTTCATATAAAACCGGCATGGCCGGAGCATATTTTTTACCCGGCCGCAACGAAGATTGAAAGTCTTTTGAAAAACAACCTCTTACGGAGGCTTTCATATAAACCGGCATGGCCGGAACATATTTTTTAACCGGCCACAACGAAGATTGAAAGTCTTTAAAAAACAATCCCTTACAGAGACTTTCATATAAATAGCTTGTGTGGTGTTTTTTTCGCAAAACAAGCATTTCCGTGTAAACATCCCAGAAGAGTTTATCGTGTATGTTTTCGACTGACGTATTATTGTTTGAGCTGTTGTTTTTCATGCTCTTAATTTAATCAGAATCCAGCTCTTTCGCAAGGAAATATTTACAAATAGCGGCATCCTTCATATTGCCTCAAAAGTAGTTGACACTTTTTTGAGGATATTCCTAAAAAATAAGGGAATGCATTGAGAAAGTGTCAACCAGGGAATGAAGGATGTCCAGATAGTATTTTATTACCAGATTCTTTTTTTAGCAGTCTGGCATTTATCATAGGCCCTCATGATTTCTTGATGGTCGGAAAAATTTGTACAATTATGATCAGGAAGAAGCCCTGATATGTATTTTGCAGGATCGTTTAAAATGGAAAGACATGCCTGGATGGTTTGGGTGGAAAAGAAACGGGAAATGATTTCTTTTTGATGTTTTTCCACTGTATCACCTTGTTTTGGAGTGAGCTGGCTCATTGAATAAAGGCAGTAATAAAAGGAGCGTCTGCCTGGTTTAAGCAAGTTTGTTTCCGAACACCACTCCAGCCACATTGCAGCATTTTCTCCATCGCCGGCCGCCAGGGCCAGAAGGCCGTATATCTCTCCAGCCAGGAGGTTTGACCAGTCAGTTGTTTTTTCATCCTCTATGCCCAATATATCTTTTAACGACTGCTCCCGTGGAAAGCCAATATCCATAATCATTTCATGGAGTTTTTTGATGTTTTTTTCATCCAGGGTTTCCATTTTAAGGAGCTGCTCCCGTATTGGAACCGCTGTGGAGCGGTTTTCATACCAGAGATCGGAAACCGGATATATTTCAGATATTCCAGGCACAATAATATGGCAGACGTGCATGCCGAAATGATTGTGTTTTGCAAGAAAAATCTTTTTGTTATTTTTTTCCAGCAGGCCTCTCAGATAGTGCAGTTCCATCTGCCTTGTGCCTTCAAAATTCCAGTCATTAAAGTCATAAAGCGGGCAGGTGCCGAAGAAATCCCAGTGAATCACACCAGACGAATCGATGAAGTGAGCTTCAAGGTTGGCAGGATTTTCAACCTCATCAGTATTAAAGACCGGCCTTGGAAATCCATCCATGTCCGACAAAGACCTGCCCTGGAGGAGTTCTGTCAGGGCTCTTTCCAGAGCAACTTCAAATAGGGGATGGGCACCAAAGGATGCAAAGACACCCTGGTTTTCAGGATTTATCAGGGTGATGTTTATCACCGGGTATTTTCCGCCAAGGGATGCGTCTTTGATTAAAAAGGAGAATCCATGGGTTTTAAGCTTATCTAAGGCAGCCTGAACATCGGGATATTGCAGGAGTTTTTCCCGGGGAATGTCCGGCAGGCATATTCGTTCTCTGATTATTTTAAATTTGACGTATCTTTCGATTATTTCAGACATGGCCTGCACCTGTGCCTCTGCCTGGGTGTTGCCAGAGGCCATGCCGTTACTCACATAAAGTGTGTTAAGGATGTTCACAGGGAAATAGACGGTTTTGCCGTCTTTAAGTTGTGTGAAGGGTAGGGCGGCAATACCCTTGTGCCGGCCGCCTGAATTGAAATCCCTTAAATCTTCATCTGTGAGCAGGTGTTCAGGGTTGTAAAAAGCAAGAAGTTCCGGTGAGAGAAGGGATTTCTTAGCATCTGCTTCATCATCCGGATCATTCATGGAGGAAAACCATATTTCTGAGGGGAAAAACACGAAATCCTGGATAGTTTTATCCGTTAAATAGTAATCTGTAAAAATCTGGTTTGTGGACAATCTCTCAAAAAATTCACCATAGGCGCTGACAAGTGCGGCCACTCTGCTGGTGCCCTTGCCGTTTGTATACAAAAAAGGGCAATTTTTATCTCGGACATGTACAGACCATATTTTACCTGCTGAATTAAGTTCACTGGTTTCTTCTAAGGTGAATCCGTTTAAGTGAATGAGATGCTGCATCTTTTTCAAGGATGCCTCAAGGGGTGCATCCTTGTCTTTTGGCTGTAAAGGGTGTATCATCTAAAGTTTTTAACCTCAAAGGCAATGCTTATTATAGTGTGTGATTATGAACTTGTTGATTACTCTGACTAGTTAACAGACTCTAAAGCCTTTGAACTTAAACCTCAAGGAGAAAACCTATGTTGCTTGTGTTTTTAAAAGGGCTTGGTGTTGGCGCAGGCTTGATTATTGCCATCGGCTCCCAGAACGCGTTTGTCTTAACCCAGGGAATTAAAAGAGAGTATTGGATTATTATTCCTTTGATTTGTTTTATATGTGATGCCGTACTTATTATATTGGGGGTTGCCGGAATGGGCAGCCTTGTTTCCGCCAATCCAGGCCTGATACGTTATACGGCCTGGGGAGGTGCGATATTTCTCTTCTGGTATGGATTTGTAGCCCTTAGATCGGCATTGAACAGGGGCACCCTTGATGAAAGCAGGATAAAGGTAGCCACCCTTAAAGCCACCATTATCACGACCCTGGCCCTGACCCTTTTGAATCCCCATGTCTATCTTGATACTGTGGTACTCATCGGCAGTATCGGCAGCCAGTTTCTCCAGGAGCAGAAAATATTTTTTGCATCCGGTGCTATCCTGGCATCTTTTATCTGGTTTTTTTTGCTGAGCCTGGGGGGGAATCTGCTTGGCCCTCTGTTTAAAAAGCAGATTTCCTGGAAGATTTTGGATACTCTGGTCGGTATTACCATGTGGAGCATCGGGGGTTCTTTGATTCTTTGATATAACGGCCATGGGCAGAGCAAGGTTTTGACCCGGTTTTGCCCACAACGAAGCATGAAAGTCATATTGGGTTTGCGGAAGACTTTTATATAAACCGGCATGGCCGGAGCATATTTTTTACCCGGCCACAACGAAAATTGAAAGTCTTTAAAAAACAATCCCTTACGGAGACTTTCATATAAACCGGCATGGCCGGAGCATATTTTTTACCCGGCCACAACGAAGATTGAAAGTCTTTAAAAAACAATTCTTTACGGAGACTTTCATATAAAATACCCATGATGACACAGTCATCACAACGATGAATTAAAGTCTTTTAAAAACAAGCTATTATGGAGACTTTTATATGAACAGCCATGAGCCGCGGTTTACAACGAATAATGAATGTAGGGGCGGTTCCATATCTGCCCTTACCGATCAGGGGAAATATGGAAATGGGGCAGATATGGAATCTGTCCCCTACGGATTTCCAATAAAAATCTGGGATAATCTGTAATGCTTTATCCTGTAAGATATTTTTTTAGATAAGTTGGAGGTTCAATTTTGAACACGCAGCCATTTTTTTTTCAAGGTTGTCAAGCATGGATTGCAGTTCAGGAATGGTTTTTTCCAGCAGCTCGTCTCTTGTCGATACCGTTTGTTTTAGAATCTGCTGGATCAACTGAATTTTTCCGATCAGCTCTCCTTTTTGCATTCCTTCCTGTCTTCCTTCTTGTCTTCCTTTTTGCTCTCCTATCTGCAATCCTTCCTGCAATCCTTTCTGTATGCCTTCCTCGACAAATTCCTGTGCCCATCCTCTTATCATTTCAGCACCTCTTTGTGGTAAAACGGTTTCAATTGCGTTTACCGCATCTTCCCTGGTTATTTTGTTATCTGTATTGGCCAGATATTTCATTAAAATATCAAGATACTCCAGGGCCGTGTCATGATTCATCAACTCAAACATCATTTTTACAATATCGGTTATTTTATCACGTAAAACAGGCTCATTGAGATACTTGACGATGATATGCCAGCATCTTATGATAACCGATGACTTGAACTGCTCTTCGTCAGCCCTTGAGGTATCATTGAGAAAATAATGAAATCCCGGCAGGTACGCCTTCATCTCTTCAACTGGAATGTTTATAAAGTCATGAAAACTGACGCTTGGCGTCCATGTTTTATTGCCCTGGTAAATCAGAACAGGGATTACAGGTGGAAGCCTGTCACCCAAAAGCCCCTTTTTCTCAAGCTCATACCATTGTTCAACCATGTACCTTAGAAGCTGAAATGGAGCCCGTGCCGGGATATAGCTTTTATGTTCCAGCAGAAAATATATGAACACCCTTTGATCAGGGGCATCTTTCCTGTCTTTATCGGCAGTACCTTTATTGTCTTTGTCAGCAGTACCTTTCCTGTCAGAAACATCCCTGAATCTGGTTTCAATGACGATGTCGGAATAATGGGCCTTGTATTCTTCGCTGAGAAAGCTCTTTTTATTAACCTCAATGTGATCCAGATTCAGGTTTTTCAAGATGTTTGAAGGCAGAAAATCTTTGAGAAATCCTGCGGCATTCTCCGGCCTTCCGTAAACATCCCAGAAGAATTTATCGTGTATGTTTTCGACTGGTGTATTATTGTCTGAGTCGTTGTTTTTCATACACTTAATTTAATCAGAATCCGCTTCTTTCGCAAGGATTTATTTAAAAAACAGCATCTTTAAAGTCTTCATCCACATGGAATTAATTGAAAAAGATTAGAGGAGAAATTTTTTTTAAAAATCATTTTAGTTATTGCTTTTTTGTGTGAGATAAGACTATTCATTGAATAAATTTATACCAGATAAAACAATGTCCGCCCAGGGGCAAAAGTATTAACTCGTGTTCGACAGTTGTAGGATCATTTTTTTGAAAAATAGCCTAAAATCCTAATAAAATCAACGAAAAACTAATTTTTTGCTTCAAAATATGTAGGCACACGGACGTATTAATTTGCCTTGACTTACAATAAAATACATGTTTTTATAGTGGGCATGTATGTACGCACAATAAAACGAAAAAATAAAGATGGGTCGGAAGTTGAATATATTCAGCTTGCCCACAACTCCAGACATCCTGAAAAAGGGTATTCCCGGGCTGAGTTGATCTAGTCCTTCGGGCGTCGGGATCAGTTAGACATGTCTGCTATCAAGCGTCTTGTGGGCAGCCTTTGCCGATTTGTCAGCCCTGAAGATGCTCTTGAGCTTGAAGCCGAAGCTCATGATCTCAAATTCATATCCAGCCGCCCCGCGGGTGGAGCGTTCCTGCTCAGAGGGCTGTGGGAGCAATTGAGCATTGATAACTGCATCACAAAACTTTTGAAAAACCGGTCACTCAGCATTCCAGTGTCATCTGCTATCTTCGCAATGGTGGCAAACAGAGCGCTTGCGCCTTGTTCCAAGTTAGGTGTCGAAGAGTGGGCGGAGAAAGATGTTTTCCTGGATAATGAAAACAACATTCAGGTACAGCACCTGTACCGCAGCATGGATTTCCTTCTTGAGCATGAAAATGCTTTTCAAGAAACCGTATTTTGGTCCACAGCCAATCTTATGAATCTTACTGTCGATCTGATATTTTTTGATACGACAAACACATATTTTGAAATTGAAGAACCAGGAGATTCAGAGTTAAAAGCCTATGGTAAGTCAAAGCATAAAAGAGATGACTTGCCCCAGGTTACCATTGGACTTGCGGTGACGCGGGAGGGTATCCCTGTCAGGTGCTGGGTCTTGCCAGGTAATCAGAACGATGCTAAATGTGTCGATCAAGTTCAACGGGATATGAACGACTGGAAACTCGGTAATGTCATCTGGGCCATGGATCGCGGCATGACCAGCGAGGAGAACCGCCGCATTCTCCAAAAGGCCGGTGGCAACTATATTCTTGGTGAAAAACTCCGGGGTACCAATATCAATATGGAAGCCTTGAACAGAGGGGGTAGATTCAAGGTCATCAAGGAAAATCTTCATATCAAGGAAGTCTTTGCGGGTGAAGGCTCAGGCCGCCGCCGTTTCATTATTGCGTATAACCCGGAGCAGGCTAAGTATGATAAACAGGTACGAGAGAGAAACCTTGAGCGCATTCAAATTGAACTTGATGCGTTTGATAAGTATACCGGCAAAAAGAAGGAAAGAATGAAGCATGAACTTCTATCTCACAGGTCGATGGGGCGGTACATCAAGGAGCTCAAGTCAGGTAAACTGAAAACAAACCGTGCCAAGGTCAAGGAAGAAGAAAAGCTGGACGGGAAATACTTATTGAGCACCAGCGATAAGAGCCTCTCAGCAGAAGATGTCGCCTTGGGCTATAAGCAGCTCATGGAAGTCGAGAGGGCTTTTCGCACCATCAAAAGCGCCCTCGGATTGAGACCGATATACCATACAAAGGATGACCGCATCCGCTCACACGTCCTGCTTTGCTGGCTGGCATTGTTGCTGGTTCGCATAGCAGAGGTCAAAACCGGCATGACCTGGGATAGAATCCGTACTGAGCTTGAACGACTTCATCTGGGAAAATTTTTGCATAAAAAAAAGTGTGTACTACAGCACACAGAATTGACAAAAACTCAACGTAATATACTGAAAAAGCTCAATATAGCCCCTCCTAATAGAATAAAATCCATCAAAAAAACACCTTAATTTTGTAGGCACTACACCATTTTTGCGGACGGCTGTATCCCTTTGTTGACGCACGTCTTCAGATTTTGTATACCTACGACTGTCGAACACGAGTTAGTGATCCTGATTTTTTACCATACTTTTTTCTGTTCAATACCGATGATCAGCTTGGGCTTTTAACGGATGCGCTTTTTCCCTGGAGAGAAATGACTTCAGATTGGAGTGAGGCTGATCTATTTTCCATTCCAGTGATTTCGCTGCCCAAAGGCGATTACACCTTTTATCTCTTGGTTACCGACGACCCGGATACATTAAGCCGCTATGATTTCAGATTTTTTACAGTCAATGTTGACTGATTAAAAATTGATTAAAGAGCTATCAATTTTTTTTAGATAAGCTGGGGGTTCAATTTTGAACCCGCAGCCATTTTTTTTCAAGGATGTCAAGCATGGATTGCAGTTTAGAAATGGTTTTTGTCAGGAGCTCGTCTTTTGCTGTTACAGGTTCTTTCAGAATCTGCTGGATCAATTGAATTTTTCCGATCAGCTCTCCTTCCTGTAATCCTTTCTGTATACCTTCCTTAAGCGGTGTATCCTTGTCTTTTGGCTGCAAAGAGAGTATCATTATTAAATTTTTTAAACCTCAAAGGCGATTCTGATTTTTCAGGTTAAAAGTATGGATTTAAAATATGAGAATTTTGCTTGTTGAAGATGATAATAAAATTTCTGAATTTATCACTAAAGGGTTGATATCCGCAGGCTTTGCCGTGGATCATGCCGGGGATGGGGAGCAGGGGCTTTCCATGGCTATGTATGAACCCTATGATGTACTGGTTGTAGATATTATGCTTCCACGCAGAGACGGGATTTCCCTCATAAAAGAGCTTAGAAAGAAAAAGGTGAACACCCCCGTAATTATTCTAAGTGCCAGGGACAGGGTTGAAGACAGGGTTCGGGGCCTGGAGGCAGGTGCTGATGATTATCTTACAAAGCCCTTTGCCTTTACCGAGCTGCTGGCACGAATTCAGGCACTGATGAGAAGGGCAGGGGGTATTGTGGAGGCAACCACCCTTTCCTGCGCGGATCTGTTCATGGATCTCATCAAGCGTCAGGTCAATCGTGCAGGTGAAGATATAGAGCTTCAACCCCTGGAATTTTCCCTTTTGGAATACCTGCTTAGAAACAAGAACAGGGTGGTGTCAAAGACCATGATAATGGAGCATGTGTGGAATTACAATTTCGATCCCATGACCAACGTGGTGGAGGCACGGGTTTGCCGCCTCAGAGACAAGATCGACAAGGGATTTCCATCAAAGCTTATTCATACTGTCAGGGGGGTTGGCTATGTTTTAAAGGAGAAAAAATAAAGCTTTGATCGGGCAGCTTCCGTTAAGCCAAAATCGTTGATAAATTTTATTTTTTTTGTAAAGGTCGTGTCATTGGATATAGCACTGTGGACACAAAAAATCATAGCATTGGTTTTAATATATTGACTTTTTTTACTGAGTTTCGTTTTTTTCGTACCCTGGCCTTCAGACTCACCCTGTGGTATGCGGGCATTTTTATTATTTCCTCGTGTGCGGTATTTCTTCTTTTTTATTTTTTAGTTTCCCAGACCATTATAAAGCGTATGGATCAGGATCTCCTTGAAAAGGCCGGGTCATTTTCAGCGGTTTTGTCTGCCAAGGGCATTTCCGGTGTAAAAACTCTGGCTGTACTTGAGGCCAGAGCCGCCGGGGAAAAAAAGGTGTTCTTCAGGCTTCTCTACCCAGACGGCGAGGTGTTTGCATCATCCCATATGAACTATTGGCAGCGGATCGGTGTCAGTAAATTTGCCTTGACCAGGCTTGTTACCACGAAAAAAAATGTTTTTGATACGGTGGTTATTGAGCCTGAACATTACCGGGTCAGGGTGTTATATAACATGGCAGGATCCGGGGTCATTCTCCAGACCGGGCTTTCCATGGAAACCTATTCCAGCTTTCTGGCAACATTCAAGCGGGTTTTTTCAGCTTCCATGGCCATTGTGATTTTCATGTCCGCTTTATGCGGCTGGTTTATGTCCAAAAAGGCCCTGACCGGCCTTGAAACCATTACCGGTACAGCCAGGGAAATATCCGGAACAAGCCTGTCTGCCAGGGTTCCGGAGAAAGGTAATCATGATGAGCTGGACGAATTAGCCGCAACCTTAAACCAGATGCTTGACCGGATCGAAGCCCTTGTTAAAAGCATCCGGGAGATGAGTGATAACATAGCCCATGACCTTAAAAGTCCTGTAACCAGGATAAGGGGGCTTGCGGAAATATGCCTGGTCCATGACAGCTCAATGGAAGATTATCAAACCATGGCAGCATCTACCATTGAAGAGAGTGACAGGCTCCTTGACATGATAAATACAATGCTGGTCATATCAAGAACCGATGCAGGGGAGGGGGGATTCAGGTTTGAATGGACCGATTTATCATCCCTTGTTGAACAGGCCTGCATGCTGTTTAGCCCTCTGGCTGAAGACAGTGATATATTTTTTGACTTTAATGTTGAGCCTTCCGTATTTGCCATGGTGGACAGGGGGATGCTCCAGAGAAGCCTTTCAAATATTATTGATAATGCCCTTAAATATACTCCAGGTTCCGGCAGGGTGATGGTTTGCCTTGAGTTGAAGCCTTTTTCTTCCCTTAATGTCCCTCCTGCTGAAATTTCTCATGCCGGCGAATTTATCGAAATTCAGGTGTCTGATACAGGTCCGGGGATTGCCCTGGAAGATATGGACAAGGTATTCCAGCGTTTTTACCGGGTAGACCCCTCAAGGACTCAAAAAGGAACAGGACTCGGCCTCTGCCTTGCCCGCAGCATTGCCCGTGAGCATGGAGGAGATGTCACGGTATCAAGCACTCCGGGAAAAGGAAGCATATTTTCGCTTATATTACCACATTGTAATTTTCCGATCATTTAACAATCATTTTTCTGTGTTATAGTATTTATGAATGGAAAATGGCCGAAAATAGAATCAAGCCATGAAAAAAGATCGTGTATTAACAAAAATAAAGACTGGAAAAATGAATTAAGTCAAGCTCCGGTATTTCCGGAAAAAGGAGGTTGTTATGTTGAATTTAAGGCGAAGTATGATAATTTTTGCTCTGATTTTTTGTTTTGTGGTGCCTTCATTGACATGGGCAAGATCTGTTCCCATGATTCCTGAAAGTTTCAGTGAGCTGGCAGACAATGCAAGGCCGGCTGTCGTAAACATTAGAACCACAAAAACAATCCAGGGTGGTGGACGGGTGTTCAACCATTTTTTTGGGCAGCCCTTTGGTGGTAATGATTTTTTCAGGGATTTCATGGCACCGTTTTATCGCCAGAATCCATCTAAGGATTACAAGGAAAACAGCCTTGGCTCCGGTTTTATTGTAAGTGAAGATGGTTATATCGTTACCAATAACCATGTGATTGAAGGTGCTGACGAGATCAGTGTCAAGCTCTATAATGAAAAGGAGTATGATGCAAAGGTCGTGGGGCGTGATGCCAATACTGATCTTGCTCTTATTAAAATCGGCGCAAGAAGTCTTGTTCCCCTGAAGCTCGGCAGCTCTAAAAACCTTAAGGTCGGGACATGGGTGGTGGCCATCGGGAGTCCCTTCGGTCTTGAACAGACTGTCACGGCAGGCATCGTCAGCGCCAAGGGACGGATATTAGGCTCAGGCCCCTATGATGATTTCATCCAGACAGATGCTTCCATCAATCCTGGAAACAGCGGGGGGCCTCTCCTCAACCTTGAAGGGGAAGTTGTGGGAATAAATACCGCCATCATCAAATCCGGCCAGGGTATTGGATTTGCCATTCCATCTGACCTTGCAAGCGGGATTGTTGATCAGCTCATGGAAAAAGGCGAGGTCTCCCGGGGATGGATGGGAGTTGCCATTCAGGACATAACGCCTGAGCTTGCTGAGTATTACAATATTAAAGAGACCAAAGGAGTTCTCGTTGCAAAGGCCTATGAGGATCATCCGGCAGACAATGCAGGTATTATGGCCGGAGATATCATAACAAAAGTTAATGACACCCCTGTCACAAATACAAGGGAGCTGTCTTCATCCATTGCGGCCCTTGGAGTTGGAGAAAAGGTTTCCATTACATTCATCCGGGAAGGCAGGGAGAGAAGGGTTTATGTGAACCTGGCAAAGAGAAGCGATTCTGAACCTGGAGTGCTTTTTTCACAATCAGGGTTTGATGATCTGGGCATGAAGCTGTCCCGCTTAGATGAGGAGACAGCCTCCCGGTTTGGATATTCGATGAATGTTCGAGGGCTTGTGGTGGTGGATATAGAACCTGACAGCAAGGCAGCAGGTTCTGGAATCCGACAGGGCGATCTTTTGACTGAGGTGAATCACAGTTCAGTGGCTTCTTTAAAAGATTACAACAATATTATGAAAAATATTAGAAAAGGAGATGTTATCCAGCTTCTTTTCAGAAGGGGCAGCGCAAGCTTTATTGCCGTGAGACTCACAAAATAGACTTATATTTTATGCTTTTGTATCAATACTTTGGACAGTTTTTTGTAAGCAGCTATTTTTGTTGAACCCTGCGTTTGGGTTGTAAAAGGATCAGGTCCAATAATTTCAATAAGTTATCTTTCCAGATAGGCCTAATATCTAAAAACTGTCCGAACTAATGAGAAAAACAAAAAACCCCTAACAACTCGTAATTGTTAGGGGTTTAGGTCTTTTTTGAACTTTTCTGGAATGTTATTTGGTGGAGCTAAGGGGGCTCGAACCCCTGACCTCATGGCTGCCAGCCATGCGCTCTCCCAGCTGAGCTACAGCCCCACTTGAAAGACACAATCTTAATAATCGATATTAAAAATGGTGTCAATGAAAAAATTGTATTTCATTAAAAAAAATACCTTACTGAATTACCTGTTGACACAATGATGTGTAAAAAGGTAAAAATAAAGATTTGTTTGTATATCAGACATTGTTTTTGTTAGTTTAATGAATCATGGTGCATAATATTATGGCAAACAGTTTAAATATGTTAGTAATTTTGAATATAAAAATATTTTTTGGAAGAGGTGAGGAGAGGTCATGCTCAAGTTTATGCGTGAAAATGCCGGTTCTTGGTTAATTAAGATTATTCTTGGTCTTATTGTGGTTGTTTTTATTTTCTTTGGAATGGGTTCCATGGGGGCAAAAAAGCGGAATCAGGTTGCCATGGTTAATGATAGGCCAATTACAATGGAAGATTACAAACAATCCTACCAGAATATAATAGAGCAGATGCGCCAGAGGTTTGGGAATAACCTGAATGATGAGCTGCTTAAAATGCTCCAGGTTGAAAAACAGGCCTTAGACAGGCTCATTGAAGATCAATTAATTTCTGAAGAGGCGGAAAAATTAGATATTCAGATAACGGACAAGGAACTCCAGGGTTTACTTGCCGGCATAAGCGCGTTTCAAAGAGATGGCAGCTTTGATATAGATTCCTATCGCATGGTACTCTCAAGGAACAGACTCACTCCCGAAGGCTTTGAAGCCATGCAGCGCCGTTCCATGCGCCAAAACATGGTAAAGGAAATGGTTCTTGGTACTGTCAAGGTCTCAGACGTGGAGGCACGAACATGGTACACCCATGAAAATACTCAAATGGCGGTTGATTATGCGGCCTTTGAGCCGGCATCCTTTGACGCTGTTCCTGATGATGCCCAGTTAAAAGCTTATTATGATGAAAATTTTGAAAAATATAAGTCACAACCTCAGCTTAAGGTTCAGTATTTGAATTTTGAGATAGCTGATTATAAAGAAAAAGTTGAAATATCACCGGAGAAAATTTTTCTGTACTATGAGGAAAATCCTGGGGAATTTTCCACGCCGGAGCAGGTCGAAGCAAGCCATATATTAATCAAGGTGGATCAAGATGCCGGTGCCGATGCCGTTGAAAAGGCAAGGCTTGATGCCATGGCAGTTTATGAAAAAGCAGTTGCTGGAGAAGATTTTGCAGAGCTTGCTAAAAAATACTCTGAGGGACCTTCCAAAGATAATGGAGGATATCTTGGTAAGTTTGAGAAGGATAAAATGGTAAAACCCTTTGGAGAAAAAGCCTTTGCCATGAAACCCGGGGATATAAGCGAGCCTGTGAAGACCCGGTTCGGATGGCATGTGATTTATGTGAAGGCACATAATGAGGCCTCCAAAAAATCCTTAGAAGAGGTTTCAGGGGAGATTAAGAACAAGCTGACCAGTGCTGAAATGAAAAATCTGGCCTTTGATGCCGCAGGAAAAGCCTTTGATGCCATCGTTGATGGAGATGATCTGGAACAGGCAGGCCTGATTACCGGTAAAGAAGTATTGGAAGCAGGCCCATTTACCATGAAGGGGCCTGATGGTGAATTTAAAGATAGGGCCATGTTTGCCCAAACAGCCTTTGAACTGGATGCTGGAGAGATCAGTGATATAAAGGAAATAGGCGATGCCTATATTATAATGAAACCCGTTGAGAGAATTGAACCGGCCGTGCTGGCCTATGAGGATGTTAAAGACAGGGTAAAAACTGAGCTTAAGGCCAAATTACAGGATGACAAGGCAAGGGAGGCTGCCGCGGCTTTCCTTGAATCCGTGAAAAAAGCAGAGAGCTTCAAATCTGCTGCTGAAGAGAAAGGCCTGACATTAAAGGATACCGCCCTTTTCAGTAAAAATTCAAATATCCCTGAAATCGGCAGAAGCCCTGAGTTTACTTCCGCTGCCTTTAAGCTTTCGGATAAAAACAGGCTTTATTCTGAAGTTATAAAGGCAGGCTCTAATTATTATGTAATTTCCTTTAAAGAGAAAAAAATTCCGGACGAGGCAGAAATTAAAAAGAATATGGATGATGTTAAAAAAAGGCTCATCCAGACCAAACAGGGCAGAACCTATGCTGCGTGGCTCCAGGCTATGAAGGATAAAAGTGATATTCAGATTCAAGAGGGGATTTTAAACTAAAGTGATTCATTCATAAAGAGGGTTGTTTCATGAAGAAAGGGAAAATGAATTTAATAATAATTGCTGTTTTTTTTGCATTGCTGATGTGTGGCTATGTGGCCCTTTTTACGAAGAATAATAATAAGACATCCCGTGACATGGATTCCGTTGATGGAAGCTCTGTTGATTACGGGAAGGTAAGCCGTGGGGCCCAGGATATAAATATTGATGAGCTGAAGCCTGATCCTGCCCTTGTTCAGGGCGTATTTCCCAATGGATTTCGTTATGTGCTCCTTAAAAATACCACACCTGAAAATCGTGTAAGCATGCACCTTGATGTTCAGGCAGGCTCCATGCACGAACGTGAAGATCAGAGGGGTATTGCCCATTTTTTAGAACACATGGTTTTTAACGGTTCCACCCATTTTGCTCCTGGTGAGCTGGTTGAATATTTTCAGTCCATCGGCATGATGTTTGGTGCCGATGCCAATGCCCATACCGGTTTTTACGAGACTGTGTACGATATTTTTCTTCCATCAGGTGATGAAAAAAGCATGGACGACGGCCTTCTTGTCTTGAGCGACTATGCTCAGGGCGCCCTTTTGCTGGAATCGGAAGTTGACAATGAAAGGGGAGTTATTCTTGCTGAAAAACGGGAAAGGGATTCTGTCTCATATCGTACCTTTAAGGCCTCCCTGGAATTTGAGCTGCCGGGCTCGCTGATAACGAGGCGCCTTCCCATAGGAACGCAAAATGTTATCGAGAAGACAGACAAGGCCCTTCTTAAATCATACTATGATACCTGGTACCGGCCTGAGAACATGGTGCTGGTTATGGTGGGGGATTTTGATATTGAAACTGCCAGAGGACTTATAGAGAATCATTTTGCCCCTATGATCCCAAGGGCAAAGGCATCTTTACAGCCAGAAAATACCTGGGAGGATCATTCAGGATTAAAGGCTTTTTATTATTACGAAAAAGAGGCCGGTAACACAGAGGTGTCCATTTCAACAGTGACAAGGGTTCCGTTCAGGCAGGATACGGTATCTGCCTTAAAGGAAAGAGTAGTAAGAAATATTGCCGAGACCATGGTAGGGACAAGATTATCCAAGGAGGTCAGGGAAAAGTCTTCACCTGTTTCCGATGCTAACATCTATTCTGGTAATTATCTTCAAAATGTCTATTTTACCGGCATTGAAGCTGAGACGAGCCCGGAAAGCTGGGAACAAGCCCTTGAACTCATAGAGAAAACCCTTCGCACTGCACTTGAATTTGGTTTTACTCAGATCGAGCTTGACCGTGCAAAGGCGGATTTTCTGGTGGATATTGAAAGCGCTGTGAAAAGGGCGCCCTCCAGGGAAAGCACCCATCTGGCAAGAATGATCATCAGCCAGATCAACGCGAAGCGGGTGTTTCAATCCCCTGAACAGGAACTTGCAATGCTGAAACCCTTTATACAGGGACTGACCATTAAGGACGTAAATCAGGCTTTTCAAGAAACCTGGAATGCAGATCACCGCCTGATTCAGGTAACCGGAAATACTGAAATTTCAAAGGAGAAGGCTTCCCCTGAAAAGTTTATTATAGATGTGTACAGCCGTGGTCTTAAGGATAGGGTATCAAAGTATGAAGCCCAGAAAAATATTGGATTTCCCTATCTGCCTGAACCTTCTGACCATGGAAAAATTATCTCCCGGAACCAGGTGGAAGATCTCGGTATTGTGACCGTTGATTTTCAAAACGGTATCCGTTTGAATCTCAAAAAAACAGATTACAAAAAGAGTGAGTTTATTTTCAGGGTTGACTTTGGGGGTGGCAGGTCAGTGGAGCCCGCCGCTTTTCCAGGTCTTTCCATGATATGTGAAAGCGTTATAAATGAAAGCGGGCTTGGCAGGCTTGACAGGGATCAGTTGGAAGATGCTCTGTCCGGAAGAAACCTTAATATGAGATTTGATGTGGGAGAGCGAATGTTTTCCTGTTCCGGTCATGGGGATAGCGCGGAAACTAAATTATTGTTCCAGCTTGTTTACTCATATATTGTTGATCCTGGTTTCAGGCAGGAGAGCTTTGATCTGTCCATGGAGCGTTACCGTCAAATGTACATGGAACTGAAAAGAATGCCGGATGGACTGATGCAGCTCAAGGGAGAGCGCTTTCTGGCCGGGGGGGATACCCGTTTTGGCATGCCGGATCTGGAAGATTTAAAGTCTTTAAGCCTTGCCGATGTAAAGGCATGGATTGAACCGTATATGAAGCATGGAAGAATGGAAATTTCCATTGCAGGCGATTTTGAGATGGATCAGGTCATAGAGGAAGCTGGAAAATATCTGGGGACTCTTCCCTTGAGATCAGGGGTCGTTTCGACTGGGGAGCGCGTTGTGCCGCGTTTTCCCGAAGGGGATAAGCTTTTTCTTGAACTGGATACTAAAATAGATAAAGGTATGGTAACCATGGCCTTTCCCACGGATGATTTCTGGGATATAGGCCGCACCAGAAGATTGAATGTGCTTGCGGCGGTTTTTTCTGAAAGGCTCAGAAAAACCATTCGGGAAAAAATCGGGGCATCTTATTCACCCCATGCCTATAACCGGCCGTCCCATGCCTATGACGGGTATGGGGTGCTTCGAGCTGTTGTGGCGGTGGCACCTGATATGACCGATGCCGTGGTTGAAGATATGGCAGTCATTGTCCGTTCCCTCCATGATAAAGGTGTAACGGATAAAGAGGTTGAACTTGCCTTAGAGCCTGTAATTACCCATATTAAAGATATTTTAAAGACCAATGATTACTGGCTGGATTCCGTTCTTTCCGATTGCCGGGATCATCCGGAGAAATTGGAGTGGGCAAGAAACATGTACTCGGATTACAGCTCAATTTCTCCAGAAGATGTGTCCGGTCTTGCAAAGGAGTTTTGCGATTTTGATAAACGTGCTTTGATTGTCATTCATCCACAGAAATGATGAATTCCGCCTTGTTCTGATTGTTTACCATGTTGTTTCTGATAAAGTTTTCAATCTGGAATATCTGATCAAAGTCCAGCTCCTTGAACTCAACCCGTTTCATTTTCATTTTAAGGAAGCTGAAGGATGGGGACTCGCTGATCTCAATCTCTTCGATGGTTTTAAAGGGAATGTTATCAACAAATTGTCCCCCGCTTCCCAGGAACAGTCGATCTTCTGTTTTCTCCCCCTGTTCTTCTTTTGTTTCCCCCTGTTCCCGGGTTTCTTTGTCAATATATTTGAAAACAAGACCTCCAAGGCTTATATTTACGATCTGCCCCAGCTTATGGGACGAGGGGCTTATGGCTGCATAGGCCCCTTCTCTTGCCTTAAACCGCTTATGTCTTCGCTTTTCATTGATCTGTTTCTTCCGGGCTTTTATTTCTGTTTCCTGTTCCATTGCTTTTCCTTTTTTTACCTGATTTCCCATACATGAACAACCGTTGCACCCCAGATACCATTGTCAGTGTCATTTGTTTCTATTTCAGTAACATAGAGGATATTTCTTTCAGGATCCCATGCTGCGGCTCCCATAAGTGCGCATCCTGGATTGTAAACGGTGCTGTTGAGGCTTGAAATATTGTAGGGGAGCACCTGCCAGGGTTTTTTGGTGCCGTTTCTAACAGCTATGATGTCTGCCGGATCATAAAACAGCATCTGGGGTTCATAGGGAAAGGCGTGGTATCCGCGGGATTCAACACAGGTATCATTCCCACACTCTTCGGGCTCGCCATAGCAGCTATCTCCAAGTCCTTTTCTTCCCACGATTAATACGGCCGAGCCTGAAGATGATGTTATCCATGCTCCCCCTCCCCAGCTATCTGCCGCCCTGTATCCTGGATAGGTGCACACATCTGGATTTTCCCAGACACAATCATAGTTTTCAGGATAGTAAACAAGGGCCAGGGCATCTAAATTTTGTGATGATGCAGGCGGGTTGCCATCCTCCCATGGGGCCAGGGCAAACATGGTGGGACCCTGGGAACCTCCCAGTGCTCCACCTTCCCGGTGATTTCCCGCAATGAGCCATTTGCCGTCAAGATAGCTGTCTGCAAAAGATTGAGGGGCTTTGAAGAGATAATTGCAGGTTTTGCCGTTGTGAAAGACATCGTCGATTCCGTTGCGCTGGCCTATGTGCCATACGCCCTGGGCATTGGTCATGTCAAGGTCACTCCATCCTAAGGAATCCTGATCATTATCTTCGGTAACATTGTACCAGTCCCTTAGGTTCCAGGCAATTTTTTCAATGCCCGGCAGGTACTCCAGACCGTCCACTTCCCTGTACTCACATTCCGGGGTGTAGGTGCAGTTGTCCTTCCATCCACCTGTGATGTCGGCGGGAGCCTTCAGCACCCGGGCTCTTGGGAGGTCTGTCAGGTTGTCCCCATATGCAGGAGCCGGGATGGAGATTTCCCCTACATAATCAATGTGGGCATGTCCTGCGGCATAAAGGGAGCCTGGGTATCCGTCAGCGGAACCGCCGGAGTCTCCATTTGGATAATAGGCAAGGGCATGGCCGCTGTAAGCCCATTCATCGTTTTCACCTTCGGGAAAGAGAAAGGCTCCTTTATAAATGAGGTCTTCCGGCATGAGCCTTTCCGTGTTGTCATCTATAGGTTCTGTCTGATTTTCGTTTACCTGAACCGTGACAGAATCCAGCCATATGGGCGAGGATAAGATTCCATCTTGAACAGGATCAACTCCAAAATAGAAGCTGTAGGTTCCTGGTTCCAGGCTGTCTGAAAAAATCGGAAGATTTTCAAATGACATGAGCGGCAGTGCACCGACCGAGGAGAGGCTCTGCACCCAGCCGTTTTCAAGTGTAAAAGAGTAGACTTGGTTGCCTGGTGCGAAATATACCATCCACCAGTCAAAGTCATCTCCTGCCATTGTTCCTGCCTGTATGGAAATAGATATGTTTACTGTGGTACTTTCATTCACTGAAACAGAACCGGTTTGATTGTTGGCGTCTATTGCAGGCTGGGGATATGTTACAGGTGCTTCTCCGTTGTTTTTCCAGGAGTTGTACCAGGCATTTAAAAGCGGGACAAATTCTTGTGTTGCCTTTTGATTTCCGGCAGAGGATGGATGACTGTCACCATCGGCATAGGCGGAATAGTTTTTTTGAACGGTCTGTATGTGCTGAAAGGCATCATCCCATATGCGGTGGTGGTTTCCAGTGGAGGCACCTGCATCGTTTGTATAGGTGTTTCCACCGTTGCTGGTAAGCACATTGTAAAAGTCAAACACAAACACGTTGTTTCCTGTATAACCATCTAACCAGTCATTGACCAGCCAGTTGTTCAAGGCTCTGGCATTGGGCAGGTTGGCAATTGTTGCCTCATCCTCGGACAGGGGTGGTGCTGTGACGGCAATGAACATCTTATCCTGGCGGGTGGAAAAATAGGCCAGCAGATCCATGTATATGCCCTTGGCATTGGCGACATTGTGGTTATCAGAACAGCAATCCTGGCTTCTCAATGAATTTGAGCCTGTGGCAGGTGCATCTTCCGGATGCCCGCTGAGGTCTGAATTGGGGTAACATGATTTGAACATTATGATATCATTTTCACCACCAGGGTCTGAAGAAAGCCTTTTGTAGCGTTCATATGAATTATTATTAGATTCGGAATAGAGGGCATTGAGATAGGTTGAACTGCCGGGACCCTGGAACCACTCCCACCAGTGTCCGATGTCGGTTCTGTCTCCAATACTGTCCGGGCCCCAACCGTAATTGATATCGCTGACAAAATAGTTGTTATCACGAAGGGCAATGCCTAATCCTCCATCATCATCGGCCAGCCAGTTTTCACCGCAGGAGTGGTGAATAAAAATAAGCTTTGGCGTGCTTGATGGTGGACTGGTATCCAACGCTGACCATCCCTGGGACCCACAAATGAGAACAAGCGTAATTCCCATAGCTGCAATAATAAAATATTTTATCCTGGTTTTCATGGCACCTCCTTTTAAAAAAAAATTATATTAGTCAATACTTTGGACAGTTTTTGTAAGTAGCTGTTTTTATTGAACCCTGCGTTTTGGTTGTAAAAGGATCAGATTCAATAATTTCAATAAGTTATCTTTCCAGATAGGCCTAATATCTAAAAACTGTCCGAACTAATGTTAGTTAAAGTAATTTTTTTACCATACCTTTAATTTTTTTATGAAGCTGTCAAAAATTTAATCGGAGCAAGGGCCTGTCAAAATAAGCCGGTCATCTTATTCAAAAGCAGTGGTTCTTTCCAAAAATCAGAGATAAATATAGAATATAGATTGATGTGGACTTTCGAATTGTTAATCATTTTTTAAAAAATATCAAAGCTTTGGGAAAATATCAATTAAAAGTTTTCTTGAAATTGTTTTAACGCACGGTTTTTTATGACATTCTCAGGATCGAAGATTCTGCCGTTAATGGCAATGTATACTCCTGGAGGCAGTGTCTGAACCGCTGCAACAGCACTGCCAAGGTTGAAAGATGCATCGCTTGATTTAAAGCAGGCAGGTTCCATCGCTCCTGTCATGACAATGGTTTTTCCTGGTATTTTTTTCAGCAGCCTGCCTGTTATCGCCATGGTATCTGTACCGTGGGTGATTACAATATATTTGCTTTTTTCATTCATGACGGTATCAAAAATCAATTTTCTATCAGCATCAGTCATGTCGAGGGAGTCTTTTCTCAGAAGTGAAACAACATCATAATCAAAGTTGACTCTTGCCTCCTGGATGATTTTTTCAACTCCGGGGGGGCCTACCTGGTAGGTGCTCATTGAGTCAAAATAAACTTTATCAATGGTACCTCCAGCGGCAATGAATTTTATTATCATGTGAGATTGTCCAGTTTTTTTTAATTTTTAAGATAAATACTTTTGCGCCGTAATAGGGAGGGGCACTGGGTTTACACTATTCCAACATATAACCCATTGTGGTTCGAGAGTATTAAAAAACACAATATATTGTTATTTTTTGACGCTTTAGAACTGTGTAAGCCCAGTACCTATGGAGGCTTTGGGTTTGATAATCGAGTATGTAAAATTTGTTTCAGCGTTGTTTTTGCCGGCATGCCATTTTATAGGCTCTCATGGATACATCATACCCAAAGCCTCTGTTTTTTAGATGATTCATTACCTTTTTTTTAAAGGATTCTCCCTCTATATGCTGCCACAGGGAAAGTTTTGCCTGGACTGCCGCCCATGCAGATGCCTCATCATCTGAGTCCTTGAGCACATCCTTTATGATGGATGATTCTATCCCCTTTTGCTTTAGCTCCCAGGACAGTGCAAATTTTGATTTAGGTTTGAATCTCTGCCGGCTTTCAACAAAAGCGGATGCAAAGTCCCTGTCGTTAAGGAGATTATTGTTTTTAAGCTTTTCAATGGTATTTTCAATAGTCCCCTCATCAAAATTTTTTTTCATGAGGTGCTGCCTTACCTCTTTAATGCTCCTTGCCCTTGGTGTAAGATATCTGATGCATATCTGAAAAGCCTTTACAGCAGCTTTATCGCCCATAGATGTTGTCCTCGATGGGGTTCCACCCCACATTGATTCTGGCTAATTCAATATCATCTGTTTTACGGATGATTGAATGATATGTAGAAATTTTAAGGCTTTTTTCTCTTATTTCAGTTTTTGAAATAACGGTATCACCGTATAGAGCTTCCTTTTGAAATATGACATCTATCTTTGCCGGCTGGAAATTTGAAATAATAGTTTCCGGGACGGTCTCCACAGCCCATTCCACATAGATGGCATTGTTTACATGGCCGTTAAGGTCAAGGTCGTGCATTCTAACTTTAAAGGGAAGTTCAAAATCTATGGATAAAGGCTTTTGAAGCTCTGAAAAAGGCGGTGTGTCTTTTTCTTTACTCCGGCACATCTCAGGAGGCATGTATCTGCTTAGTCGAAGGGGTCTGCCGTTTTTTCTGTTTACCATTACCCATGCTCCCACTGCCTCCACTAAGGGTTCATGGGCCCCATCCCTTATATTGAATTTTCTCATCTCATAAATATTTTTAAAAGGATACCTGGATGTTTGAATTGAAATTCCATCCTGCCATGCCGGGTGTTTAAAAATGTTAATATGATACCTATAGATAACCCATGAAAGATTATTTTCAGCAAGGTCAAATCCTGAAACTCCCATCTTTGATGCGTGTTCTGAAGCCGCATCCTGGAGAAAATTAAGAATGCTTACAATTTTAAGCGTCCCCTGGGAGCCGATGGCTGCATAACCGATTGTTGTTTTTTGGGTATGAGTTGAATCATAAATATTGTTTGTTGTCATTTTTATTATCACTTTACCGTGAAAATTTTCTTCATTATCTGGCATCCTTTACATTGCCATAAAAGTATTTGACACTTTTTAAGGAATATTGGGCATCCTTCATATTACCTCAAAAGTATTTGACAGTTTTTTCAGAGAATTTCCTAAAATTCAGAGAATATTTTTAAAAAGTGTCAACTGAGGAATGAAACATGCCGGAATATTAACGGAAAATAGGGTGATGCTTTTAAAAAGTGTTAAACAGTGAATGAAGATGCCCATTATTTTCATGATTGGGGGCGGCTAATGTTAGTCGGTTTAAAGTGTTTCAAATTTTATTGCATGGTATGCTGGTTCTTCATAGGGGTGGGCATGAATCAGAGCTTTAAGCACGTCTTTTAAAAGCTCGTTTTTGCATACCATCTCAACTTTATATTCCTCTGTCTTTTCTAACCTTTCATGTATGCCGGAAAAAGGCAGGCTTCCCTTAAGGGGACGGAACTGCCCTTTACCCTTTGTCTGCCAGGCACAGCAGTCATAATTACCGATGCGGCCAGCCCCCTTTTCAAAAAGAGCATCTTTGACTCTTTCGAGGTGGGTTTCCGGGACATAAAAAGATATTAAATACATATTTATCACCTTTCAAGGTAGTTTATCAATCAATTTAAAGGGTGTCGTAAGGATATTTTGCATGGTATTTATAAGCCCCTTGCCAACAGCCGCAGGCGGGAGGGGTGTTACATCCGGGTTGTCAACCGATCCACTGATCTGAACCGGTATAGATATCAACTGGTTATTCAGCATGGTGCCAAGAATCGGGATTTTTTCGATTATAATATCTGCTGTTTTAAAGGGCGCTACAAGGCAGGTAAGATTCATTTCATTTTGTAAAGGATCGATCCAGCCCCTGAATATCAGCGTCATATCCAGGCCCTTTATGACGGCATCGGTAAGATTGATTTTGCTTTTTTCAACATCCGCGCTTATTTCTATTTTATCAAAGGCAAATCCGTTTTGCTCAATATCGGGCAGTTTACCCTCTAACAGTCTGGATATATTAATGACGGACAATATTCTTGACAACAGTGTAAGACGGAAAATTCTTCCCCCGTCAGAATTAAATTGCAAATTACCATTAAAATTATTTTTTAGACTATTTTTCTCTTTATCAATCAGTTTGTCCGATGTGAAACCGCCGCTTGTAAAAAGATTTGCTTTAATGGCGGACCGCCCCTTTAAAAGCCCTGTTTTACCGTACAGGCATTCAAGTAATTCATTGATATCTAAGTCCTTATCGTCAATGGATATGGATATTTCCATGGTATTTTTTTCAATACTGATGAGCCCTGTGGCCTTGATATTGCAAAACTTGGCATGATCTACTATAACTATTGTGCTATTTTTATCGTTTAATGCAATATGGGCTTTAAATGGGCTGAGTTTAAGGGATTTGTATTGGAGTTCATTACAGGCTAAGGTTATTATGTATGGGAAAGAATATTTAACAGAAGATATGGGCTCTATATCTTGTAATGATGGATTTTTACTTGATTTTTGAAGTTTATGCCATTGTTCAAGCATAAACTCAAGGCTTAGTGTTTCCGTTGAAACGGTGATATCTGAATTGTTTTGTGTGCTCAAGGTAAAATCGTTACCATTGGTTATTGAGATCAGGGTTTCTGAAAGAGGGCTTTGGGCTTGAAGCAGTTTTTCAATGGTTGATATCCGCACCTTTCCTCTGAATCTAAAAGGCAGTAAAGGAGTCCCGGGATTGTATGACAGCATCATATCGGAAATATTTTTTTCCACGATATTAAGCTGGTTTACCATCAGACTTTGAGGTGTCTTTTCAATATCTGCGATTATTTTAACCCCGTTTTTAAATTTCAGGGCGCCGTTGAATTGAATTCCAGCCTTGTTTTTTTTTATCCCGGCATCTTCAAGGGTAAAGGGCCTTGCAAGTTGTTCTAAATCACTGTTGAGGGTCATGGTGGAAATCAGGGCTGTATCATGGAAGATACCGTTTATGGTGGACATGGAAGTGTTCATCTCGGAATGGATAAAGTCAAATGACAGGCTGGATGCTTGTTTTTCTATTTTTGAAAGCTCTGGGTAGATAAAAAGGGTTAAGTCATCACACCTGCCTTTTATAAGATAGTTCCATGTGCCGGTATCCTTCACAGGGCCTTTGAAATTGATGGAATCGAGCCTGATATTTCCCCCCATCGATGATAAAGGGGAAACCAGTTTTTTAACATCAGGTAATGTCAAGAGCCATGGAAAAACACTTTCCACATCAAACAGGGCTTTTCCTGACAGAATTTCAAGTATGTTGTCATGGATAAAATCAAAGCTGAAAGAAATATCTGAAAAACTGCTGGCCCCAAGAGTTCCATCCATATCTTTTATATCTGCCTTATTGTCTTTGTAATTAAATTTTCCATCATAAATTTCTAATTTATGGGGCAGGCGTTCATATTTCCCGCTGAGGCGGATGTCATCGGCCTGGACGGTTACCAGCAATTCTTTATTATTTTTTTTCAGGCCAAGTATACCTTTGGCTTCTCCCTTTATATTACTGGTTAGACCAAGTTCTGCTGCAAGACGGGTTGCAGGCAAAAGATCTACTAAAACATTTTTGAGCTGTGATAGATCAGCAGTTAAAAAAAATAAACCTTTAAAGGGAATTTTTTTTTCAAGGATGTGAACATCCAATATGCCTTTTTCAAGTCTTGATGCCGACAAGGCTCCTTTGAACACATCTGTGTGGAGAACTCCTTTTTCAACAGACGCACTGCCATGGACATCGGTGACCACAAGGCCTGTCCCGGGAATTTTTATAATCCCTTCTTCCATTTGCCCTGATATGTACATTTGTTTTGCATCAAACAATTTTCTAAAGCTGCTTCCCTGGAATGAAACCGTTACATGGGGTACCTTGCCGCCTTTTATAATATCAAATATTTTTTTGCATATTTTATTTTCCTTCAGGAGATCAAGGGCGGCGCTCCCTGCTTTGTCAACCATGATGTCACTTCCCTGAAATATAAGGGTCATTTGCCCTGTTTTTTCATCATGGCTGAAATCAGTCCAAAGGGTTGCATATGAGGGATCAATATTAAAGGGAAGAATGCTGATTTTTGTCTTTGTTTCATGTTTTGAGATGGAAAAAGATATGGCATCGGCGTTTATCATTCGTGCCTCTTTGCCTTTCCATTCAAGTCCGGGTGAGGCCATGCTCCCATGGACCTCGATGGTATTCAATGGCTCATATTTGAATTTTAGAGAAATCTTTTTTGAGCTGAATTTTTCAATTGTTGTGCCGGCAAGATATTTTTCATGGTCTTTCTTGTTGATCTCGAAATTTGAAATTTGAAAATTTCCCCATATGGAGCTGTTTTCAGGGGAAATATTGATGGATGCCCGTGCACTGGGAAAGCTCTCTATCTGGATATCTGAAATTTTCATGGAAAAATCAGGCTGTTCCCCATGAAATATATGGAAGATCGTTTTTTCAGGATTTGTTTTTGAAAAAATCCAGTCCGGCAGTTTATGGTGGGCTTTGTTTGCCGGCTTTTCGGAAAAAAGCATCAAAGGGATAGGAATATTTGCCAGGACTCCTTTTATTTTGATGTCTTTTATTACCAGACGGCCCTTTATGAGATGAAATATATCTGGATAAATCATGGCAGAATTAATGATTATGGAGCGGCTTTCTCCCCTATTGACGGCAATCTGTTTAAGCTGAATATACGGAGCCGGAAAATATGCGAAATCAATACTTTCAATTTTTACACCTTGAGATAATATATCATTCAGGCGTTTTGAGATATTTTTCTGCATATACTCGGTGTCAATGAGCTGGAGCAGGGTGAAGGTTAAAGCGGTCATAAAAATCAGGGAAAAGCCTGTAATGATCAATGCGGTTTTGATTCTTTTTTTCATTGACATGACATTGGTACCTGATTTGGAGATGCTTTGTAGGGAGCATTACACAGCTTATATCGCGGCTGCATGTTTTTTGAGCTGAAACGCCGGGTGTTAATGGTTTTAAGTATCCCGGCATGATTTTAACCAACGGTTCGATCATTTTTGCATAACTTATTGAATTTATTCACATGAAAAAACTGATCTCTAAAAAATCAGAGTCATTATTTCACTTAGATTACAACATCTTATGAGATCAATCGAACCGAGGATTTTAACTTAAAGTTTTTAACTAATCTGTTCTGCTGGTTATTTCAACGATGTGATAGCCGAAATTCGTTTTCACAGGCCCGTGGGGTTTTCCCACTTCTTCGTTAAAAACAACTCTGTCAAACTCAGGGACCATCTGGCCTGGGCCGAATTCTCCCAGATCCCCCCCCTGCCTGCCGGAAGGGCATTTTGAATGAAGTTTTGCAAGTTCTTCAAAATCACCTCCCTTTTCAATCTGTTCAATAAGATCGTTGCATTTTACTTCACTGTCCACCAGAATATGGCGCGCGCTTGCTTTTGCCATTTATAACTCCTTTTTTTTGAAATACCGGTCATGGTTATTGAGCCGGCTGATTTAGTGTCTTTTTGCCTTGTTTCCAATTTTTAATCTCTTTATATGAAAGTCTCCGTAAACGGCGGATGACTTTCATGGTTCGTTGTGGGCAGAACCGGGTAAAAACCCTGGGCTGCCCATGGCAGTTTATATGAAAGTCTCCGTAAGAGATTGTTTTTTAAAGACTTTCAACCTTCGTTGTGGCCGGATAAAAAATATGCTCCGGCCATGCCGGTTTATATGAAAGTCTCCGTAAAGAATTGTTTTTTAAAGACTTTCAATCTTCGTTGTGGCCGGGTAAAAAATATGCTCCGGCCATGCCGGTTTATATGAAAATTTTCTTAAACGACGTATGACTTTCATGCTTGGTTGTGGGCAAAGCCGGGTCAAACCCTGGGCTGCCCATGGCAGTTCTTCCATCAACTGTATTTTTTATCAGGTCAGTTTTTATTTACCATGTGTAGCCTTTTCTGGAGGCTATACTGATGAAATCCACCATAATCTCTTTAGTTTCATCCATGAGAATATCTTTTTTTGCCTTGTTTTCATTTTCCCCGGTATCTTTGTTATCCTTAGGCTCTTTTTCTAAATCATCGATGTGTGAAAGAGGTTTTTCCCCATTTGCAATCAGCAATCTGTTTTTTATTTCCAGCTCCCTTTGAGCTAATTCTTCTTTGTATTGCTGCCTTTTCAGAAGATTCAGGGAAAGAGATTTCTGTTTATAAATCTCCTCTGCCAACTGATACCTCTCACGAAGATACCCGAAATCAGGATCGTTTTCTGTCCTGACAATATGCCTTTTGTTAAGTTCTTGTATCACCGGTTCAAGAAGTTTGTAAGGTCTGTACTCAGCCTTCCTGGATGTATCCCATGGTAGAGCGCCTTGAAGGGAACTCTCTCCGGTTTCTTCTGTGTTGTAAATTTTGGGATATTCGATATCCGGGATTACCCCCAGGTTTTGGGTGCTTTTTCCAGAAATCCTGTAAAACTTGGCACTGGTAAGTTTGAGCTGTCCATTGTGAAGGGGCTGCATGGCCTGAACGGTTCCCTTGCCAAAGGTCTGGGTTCCCACAATAATACCCCTGTTATAGTCTTTTATGGCTCCTGCAAATATTTCCGATGCCGATGCACTCATGCGGTTGATCATTACTATTATGGGGCCTCTATATTCAACGGAAGGATCAGGATCATCCAACTGTGACATGAAGCCGTTTCTGGACTTGATCTGAACGGTGGGTCCCGATGTAATAAAGGCTCCGGTCAGTTGATTAACCTCCTGCAGGGCACCTCCGCCATTGTCCCTGAGATCTATGATCAACCCGTCGATTTTCTCCTGTTTCAGCTCATTGATGAGCACAAGGACATCCCGGGTGGTGCTTCTATAATCTTCTTTCCCCTCCTGAAGGGCTTTGAAATCAAGATAAAATGCTGGAATGGATATAATGCCGATACAAAAGGGCTTGCCTTTTTTATTGATGGTCACGATTTCTTTGTGGGCAGCCTGTTCTTCTAATTTTACCCTGTCCCGTGTAATATTAACAAATCGAATTTTTTGAGCATTTTTCTGCTCCGCAGGAATTATTTTAAGATGAACCACCGTATCTTTGGGACCCCGGATAAGGTTTACAACCTCATCGATTCTCCATCCCACGGTATCCTGAATTTCACCATCTTTTCCCTGGCCCACCCCTATGATTTTATCCCCGGGCGTCAATTTGCTGGATTTGTCTGCAGGGCCTGCCGGGATGAGCCTGACCACCTTTGTATATTCAAATTCACTCTGAAGAATCGCTCCTATACCTTCTAAGGACAGGCTCATCTGAATATCAAAATCTTCTGAAATCCTGGGGGGAAAATACTGGGTATGGGGGTCGAAACTCATTGTAACGGCATTCATGTATGTTTTAAAGATATCTGTGGGATTTGTCTGCAATAACCGATTCATTCTGCTTTTATACTTTTTTTTAAGCGTGCTGGTTATTTCATTATCTGATTCCCCCTGGAGTTTCATGATTATAATATCGTTTTTCAGCTCTTTTTTCCACAGAGCCGGCAGGTCATTAAAGTTTTCAGGCCAGGGGTCTGTTTTATCTGATATAACAATATCATCATTTTCATTGAAATCAAATGTGGTTTCCCATGTTTCAAGAAGCTCCATGATATGGCCGAGGCGTTTGAATGATCGCTGGAGATAGATATTGAACATGGTATAACCTGGATGAAGCCGGCCTCTTTCAAGGGTATTGTCAAGATTGTATCTGAGCCGTTCAAATTCATTAATATCCTTTTGGATAAACAGGTTTCGCCCAGGATCCAGCATGTTAAGATAACGATCCAATATTTTTGATGACATCATATCATTCAAGTGAAGACCTGAAAAATGCTGCCTTTCAAGGGACTTGATAATGCTCATGCATGTGACGGAATCATCCCTGGTAAAGGTTAATATCTCCGGTTCCCTGATTTTTAGATCATCCGTTTTTATATCAGAAGAAAGGGCTTGGTTCTGCTTTAGGGTCAATGAAAACGGCAGGGCGGTCATGATCAAGATGAAAGCCGCATAAAATAAAATTGACCTTATAAAATTCACCTTATCTTTATTTTTGATTTTCATACAATAACCTCAGGCAATTCAAGGGTGATTTTTCCGATTTTTCCGGCACGAAGTTCCCGGATCATGGTTTCAGAAGCCTTGTGATAATCAATGATACCACCTTTTTTCAGGCATCCTCTAAGTTCCCCGATTTGTTTTATCAACTCAAGAGCATCTCCATGGAAAGAATCCGGCAGGCCGTATCTTTCAGATAGAAGAGATGGGTAGTTTTTTATTAAAAACTTTGCTGTAAAAAGGGCAATGTCATTGTAATCAATGACCGTATCTGATATGGCACCGCTGGCGGCAAGCCTGTATGATCCTTCATGATCTTCCATAACCGGCCACAGAATCCCCGGTGTGTCATAGATATCAACTTTGTTTTTCAGGGTTGTTCTCTGCTGATGTCTTGTAATGGCCGGCACATTGCCTGTTTTGGCTATTTTTTTACCGGCAAGGGAGTTTATTATGGTGGATTTCCCAGTGTTTGGAATTCCTGCCACCATTATTCTGACACGTCTGAATTTGCCCTTTTGTATTTTTTCCAGACACGTATTTAAAGCTTTCCATATATCAGAGGAAATTGTGCCTGTTACGGCAAAGGCTTTGCAGCTATGGTGTTCCTCAAAATAACTCAGCCATTTCCCGGTGGCCTCCGGATCTGCAAGGTCTTTTTTATTGAGAATTTTAACTCGCATCACATTTTTGCAAAGCTTATCAACAATGGGATTGCTGCTGGACATGGGCAGCCTGGCATCAATGATCTCCATAACCAGATCCACCGATGAAAGCGCTTTTTTTAAAAGCTGTTCCGTATCCCTCATATGTCCGGGAAACCATTGTATTGCCGTCATGGCTGCCGGCCGTTGTTTTTTTGTTTTTTCAAAGTTTTCAGCTCTTTTTTAAGGCGCTTGATTTTTGCCTTGGATGTTTCTTCTTTTGTGGTTTTTTGAAGGGATTTTTTCCATATTCCAGGAAGGTTGAATCTCTTTTTTTCTAATGGAGGCAGAGGCTCACCAGCCGGTGGAAGCTGCGGCAGAATGGGGGGAGAAATGGATGGCTCACGGTGCTCATCCTGTGGTTCATCACCTTCTGCGGTGAAATAAAACAGGGTAAAGACAACAGCACCGGCTGCACTGCCCAAAAATCCCCCCAAGCCAAAGGCAAGAAAAAAATCGGATATGGTCTTTGTATAAAAGTAGCCATATGCGCCGCCTGCTGCCATTCCAAATATAAAAAGGAGTGTTGCTGTAATATACATTCAGCTAATATATCATAATATTCCGTAGGAACAAACAGGAAATAACAAAAAACATGGTTAAGCAGGCATCGTTCATATCACCTTAAAAGCAGTTTAGACTTTTTGGGGTGAAATTCCCAAAAAATTAAAATGTTGGTATGGAAAATATAAAGAGGCAAATATAAGGATGGTGTGAGGTTTATGCAAATCAGGAGAAATTTGAGGAATTAAAGGTTTTATCTTTCGGGATCAGGACAAAAAAGGCGCCCTTTTTATCTTAATCTTATTTAATTTAAAGCGGGCGCCTTAAAATTATTAAATTATTGTATGACTACATTTACTGCTGCCGGGCCTTTTTGACCCTGCTCTATGTCAAAAGTAACCCGATCTCCTTCGTTCAGGGACTTAAAACCGGATGATTTGATACCGGTATAGTGTACAAACACGTCGGGACCATTTTCCTGCTCAATAAAACCAAAGCCTTTTGAATCATTAAACCATTTTACGATTCCATCTGCCATTACGACAATCTCCTTAAAAAAAATTAATAAAGTAGTTCCAAACTCAAGGTGCTTGCCATTTTAACAAATGGATAATCCCTTTAGAACGAAACCTAACAAAAATTTATTTTTATCAGCGTATGCCCTGAGTATATAACTAAAACAGGATGTAAATCAAGTTCTTTTTATATTTATTATATAGATGTTGACAAACAGGCAATGTGTCAATTAGATAATTATCCATGAGATTGAGAATTATCATACTTGTACTTGCCATACTTGCATTTTTGTCTGCCTCGGCAGGTGGATTCCTTTATTACTACTCCCTCAGACAGGCAGCTTATCACCAGGCAGAACACCATGCCAGGACCCGCCTTGAGCTGTTTAACCGCCAGCTTACATCATTTTTATCCGAGCATGTAAGGCCGGTCAAGGCATTGTCGGGGCTTGGAGAAATAAGGCATGTGCTTGAATCCCATACCCAGGAAACTATGAAACAGGCTAATGGGGTTCTGGATAATTTTGCAAAATCATTGAACCTGGAGGCCTGTTATCTTATGAATGTATCTGGAATCACAATTGCATCAAGCAATAGAATGGATCCTGATTCATTTGTGGGCAGAGATTTTTCCTTCCGGCCATATTTCACCAAAGCTGTATCAGGATATCCTGCCACTTATCTTGCACTTGGCACCACTTCGCGAAAGAGGGGAGTTTATTACAGTCACCCCGTCTATTCAATAAAGGATGATGATAAGATTGTGGGGATAGCCGTTATCAAGACCTCTGTTGAACTTATTGAGTCCAAACTGTTTGCAGGCTCAGATGGGCTTCTCCTTGTAACAGATCCCAATGGAGTGATTTTTATTGCAAACAAAAAGGAAATGCGGTTCATGATTCTATGGCGGCCTTCTAAGAAAACCATTGAAAGAATAAAGAACTCAAGGCAGTTTGGGGACGGTCCCTGGCTATGGTCAGGTTTTTTTAATAAAGAGGGTGGTGAGGTTGCAGATAAAAATAAGGAAAAATATCTCTACGCTGAAATGGGGCTGGAAAGTTATCCCGGGTGGCAGATAATTCATTTAAGGAGCTGGAAGGATATCGGCAGGCATCTTGCTGACCCATTCATTAAAATCATCGGACCTGTTATTATTGTTATTTCATTTCTCATCGGCGTTGCGGTTTTTATACTTTACAATAAGGCTTTACATGAGATTATCAGGCGGAGACAGGTGGAAAAAAAACTCAGATTAAGTGAGGAGCGCTACCGGCACATTTATCATAAAACCCCGGTTATGCTGCATTCCATCGATACGGCAGGTACGATTATCCGGGTCAGTGATTTCTGGCTTGAAAAGATGGGCTATGAAAGACATGAGGTCATCGGAAAAAACCTGACCAGCTTTTATACTCCAGCATCCCGTGAGTATGCGGAAAAAGTGATTTTTCCTGTTTTTTTTACTACAGGCTTTTGTGAAGATGTTCCATATACCTACGTAAACAAGACTGGCGAACTCATTGATATTCTTTTGTCTTGTTACGGGGTGCGTGATGAGGATGGAAATGTAGTGCGATCACTTGCCGTGAGTGTGGATGTAACGGAAAAAAATCAGGTTCAAAGGGATCTTGAAGCTGCCAAGGAAAAATTATCAAGATACTCCATGGATTTAGAACAGCAGGTTGAAAAAAGAACTGCTGAACTTAGAAAGGTTCAGGATCAACTGAGAAGGCTGTCAGGGAAAATTATGACCGCCCATGAAAATGAAAGGCGGGCAGTGGCAAGGGAACTCCACGATCATCTCGGGCAGATGTTGACGGCTTTGCGCATGGATGCCGTATGGATAGAAAAAAACGAGGCTTTGTCTGATGTTAGAGTATCGTCAAGGGCCGGGCGGATATGTTCGCTTATTGATGAAACCATTGAAGATGTTAGGGAGATGGCCTTTAGATTACGCCCCGGAGTCCTGGATGATCTCGGGCTTGTGGATGCTTTGGAACTCCTTACCCGGGATTTTGAGAACAGGTCTGATGTTTCCTGTATTTTTCGCCATGAAGATATACCATGTATTGACGATACCATTGCCACGGCTCTTTACAGGATTGCCCAGGAAGCTGTTACCAACGCTTTGAGGCATTCTGGAGCATCTGATATTGATGTTTCCCTTGTTGTGGAACAAGAGAGCCTTTTGTTAAGGATACGGGACAACGGCTGCGGTTTTGTATCCGATGGTAATACCGAATATGAGGGGCTTGGATTAACAGGCATGAAAGAGCGTGCTACCTTAGCCGGTGGTACCCTTAATATCTTTTCAGAAAAAGGCCGGGGGACGGAAATCATCTGTAATATTAAACTTGGGGATAAAAATGATTAGGGTACTTCTTGCAGATGACCATAAGATTGTTCGTGAAGGATTAAGGAGGATTATTGAGGAAAGCGGTGATATGGAGGTTGTTGCCGAAGCAGCAGGCGGCAGCGAGGCCATAAAAAAAACCCTGGACTCCAGACCCGATGTGGCGGTTGTGGATATTGCCATGCCGCCGGGGATGGACGGGCTTGAGGTTGTTTCCCAGTTAAAGCTGTATGTTCCTGATATGCCGGTTTTGATTTTGACAATGCACGATGAAGAACAGTATGTGGTCAGGGCTGTTAAGGCAGGAGCTATGGGTTATGTAACCAAGCAATCCGCCCCTGAACAGCTTGTGGACGCGGTTAGAAAGGTTTATTCCGGAGGCCGTTACCTGACGGAAAAGGCAAGTGAGGCCCTGGCTCTGAGGGTGGTGATGGGAGATAACTTTAAATCAGCCGCAGATTCTTTGTCCATGCGTGAGCTGCAGGTTCTTAGAAAACTTGCCCTGGGGCACACAAATCATGAAATTGCCGAAAGCTATCATATAAGTGTTAAAACCGTTGATACATATCGTGCACGGCTTTTAAAAAAACTCAATCTCCGGAATAACGCAGAAATATCCAGGTTTGCCATCAAAAATAAAATTATTGATGTTTAATACTACTTTGTTAGGTTTCGTATTTTACCTCTAACTCCATGAGTTTTTATTGTAAAAACATGGAAAAATGGAGCGTATTTCTCTGATTTTCGGGGCATCATGGCTAAGTTAACAAAGTAGAATTAATGTCTTGCAATTTATTTCTACGAGGTTGTCTATTTTTTTGTAAGAAAAATTCTTACATGATAATCAGAAATACATGGATTGTATTTGTTCATTATAGTTGGTAATTAGTACAAACTGAACTCACATTTTTTCAAGGATCATTTTTTTTACAAACAACATACAGGGGGACTTTAATGAAAACCAGACATTTCAGAATCAGCTTGGCAATCTGTTTTTTCTGTGCCGTGGCATTTACCTTTTCCACTCCGGCTTTTGCCGGCAAAAAACGCTTGGTTTTTGGAGGGGGACCTGCGGGTGGCACCTTCCAGGTAGTTGCCAATGGTATTCAGGTTTACAAGCCTATGAAAGAGGCAAAGACATTTAAGGTGCAGGCTCAGTCTTCCGCCGGCTCTGTGGAGAATTTAAGAAAAACCAATGCAGGAAGGCAGGACATGAGTGTCGTATATTCCGGCCATGTATGGCTCGGCAGCAAGGGGAAAATGAAAAATGACCCCAAGATTTACGATAAGGTTCTTGCTGTTGCATATCTTTATGGTGCACCGGGACAGCTTGTCACCCGTGCCGGTTCTGGTATAAAAAGCGTAAAAGACCTGGCAGGAAAAAAAGTTGGGGTTGGAAATGCCGGCTCAGGCGCTTTTGCCAATTGCGAGCTTTTTTTCACATTCATGGGAGTATGGGATAAGATTGAACGAAATGCAATGGGATACAATGATGCTGCCCAGGCCTTTGGTAACAATCAATTGGATGCTTTCTGGCTGTTTACGGCATTCCCCAGCGGAGCTGTCATAATGGCGGCACAAACCAATGATATTGAGCTGGTTAATCTTGGCGCGGATGCCGAAGCAAGCGGTTTTTTCAAAGAATATCCCTATTTCAGCAAACTTTCCATCCCGGCAGGTACTTACAAGGGAGTTGATTATGACTCTCCATCCTTCCAGGATTCCGCCCTTTGGGTAGCCAATGCAGATCTCCCGGAAGAAGTAGTTTATGAAATGCTCTCCATCATTTATACGGATGAAGGCATCAAGCATATGCGTAGCCAGAAAAAAACCTTTAAGGACATGGCTGTGGCAACCGGGCCCAACGGTATTGTTACCCCCTTTCATCCAGGCGCGGAAAAATTCTGGAAAGAAAAGGGCGTTCTTAAATAATAGCCATGATCGGGCATCCTTCATTTGCCGGTTTACACTTTTCATATCAAAATTCTTATTTTTTAGGGATTTTGTTCCAAAAAGTGTGAACTGATTTTGAGGTGATATGAAAGATGCCAATGATCGGCATTTTTTTCGATGACTTTGATGGCCCTGTAAAAAAACATTACAGGGCCGTTAAATTTTAAACTACAACCATAGGCGGTCATACGTGTACGAAGAACTAAACCGGTTTGAACAGATTTTGTTTGATGTATGCTCGGTTGTGCTTGTGCTTTTTTATTCCTATGCAGCTATAATTCAGCCGGCAGCAACCCAGTATCACAGGGGGATATATGTCATTATTACCTATATCCTTGTGTTTTTAATCTATAAATCCAAGACTACCATCATGAGGGTGGTTGATTATATTTTGATCCTGCTCTCAGCTTTTTCCATTGGATATTGGATAATTAATTTTGAAGCCATTAATTACCGCACCGGTGCTGAAACCCCGTTTGATATGGCTGTGGCCGTGGTGGGTGTACTCATAGGTATTGAGCTTGCCAGGCGTGTCGTGGGCAGTGTTTTTGTTGTAATCGGGGTGCTCATGCTTATTTACGGGGTTTACGGCTACAAGGCACCGGATATTATTTCCCATGCAGGAGCACCTTTCACAGAGCTTTGCACCAGTATATTTTACAAGAGTGACGGTGTTTTCGGCATAATGGCCAACGTGCTTGCAACCTACGTCATTCTCTTTGTGCTTTTTGGCGCGTTTCTGGAAAAATGCGGGGCACAGAAGTTCTTCATTGACTGGCCCTTAGCCGCAGTAGGACATAAAATCGGCGGGCCTGCCAAGGTTTCAGTTATTGCCAGCGGGCTGTTTGGTTCAATTTCAGGAAGTGCCATAGCAAATACAGTTTCAACAGGGGCCTTTACAATTCCCATGATGAAAAAGGCAGGATTTAAACCCCATGTTGCAGGAGGCATTGAGCCTGCCGCATCCATCGGTGGTATGTTCATGCCTCCGATCATGGGAGCCGGAGGGTTTATCATGGCGGAGCTTACGGGCCTTCCATACTCAAGAATCATGCTGGTGGCCGTATTCCCGGCCCTGATGTATTTCTTTTCCGTGTTTGTCATGGTGCATTATGAGGCTAAAAAACACAATATTGTGGGAGAAAAATCCGAATACAGTGCCATGGAAATATTGAAAAAAGAGTGGTTTTATATCCTGCCCCTGGTTTTGATAACTGTTTTCATGCTTACCGGTTTTTCGCCTGGATACTCTGCCATTGTGGGACTTTTTAGCTGTATTGCCATTAGCTGGGTCAGAAAAGATACCCGTATCGGCCCGAAACGGTTTGTAGAAGCCTCAAGGGAAGGTACCTTGAGCAGCCTTAAAATAGGTGCAACAGTTGGCGTAATCGGTATTATTATAGGTGTGCTTACCTTTTCCGGACTGGTGCTTACCTTTGCCGATATTATGATAGAACTTGCCGGCGGCTCCCTGATTATGACCATAGTTCTTATTGCCCTGGCATCCCTTGTACTTGGCATGGGAGTACCTGTTACTGCGGCCTATCTTATAACCGCGGTTGTGGCCGTTCCTGCCCTGACACATCTTGGGGTCAACGAACTTGCCGCCCACATGATAGTCTATTGGCTGTCCCAGGATTCCAATATTACCCCTCCGGTATGTATTGCCGCATTTGCAGGGGCTACCATTGCAAAGGCCAATATGTGGAAAACAGCCTTTACTTCATTTAAATTTGCCAAGTTCCTTTATTTAGGCCCTCTGCTGTTTGGTTATGTGCCTGGATTCTCACTTAATGGAAGCACCATGGATATTGTCAAGGCATTCGTCTTTATTATTGTGGGAACTTACTTGTATTCATGGTTCATGAGTTTTATATGGTTTGATTCTTTAAAAAAGGTCTTTGTAAAACAGACAGCTTAAACCAGATTGAATTTATTGACATAAAAAAACTGACCTCTAAAAAATACGGCATGTTTCATATTTTTCAGAAAATTTCATAGAATTCAGAGAATGTTTTGAAAAAGTGTTAACCGAGGAATGAAACATGCGTAGATTACAACATATTATGGGACCAATCGAACCTAGACTCAATAGTTAAACTCCATTGAATTCCCAGTTTCCTTTGCAGCCTTTCTTTTGAAGGGATATTTCAAGCTGATGAAGAAAGGCTGCTCTGGGAATTTCCACAGCTCCCATGGATAAGAGATGGGGGCTTGTAACCTGGCAGTCTATAAGATCAACTCCGTGCCTTGTAAGATGGCTGCACAGGGCTGCCAATGCAGTTTTTGAAGCATCACTTAAATATGAAAACATGGATTCTCCGAAAAAAACTCCTCCAAGAGCGATTCCGTAAAGCCCCCCTGCCAGGGTATCATCTCTCCATGTTTCCACAGAATGTGCAATACCCATATGGTGCAGCCGGGTATAAGCCTCAATCATCTCATCCCCGATCCAGGTACCTTGGCCATTTTTTTCACGGGAATCGGCACATGCCTTGATTACCCGGTCAAATGCCCTGTCCATGGTAATGGAAAAGTATTTTTTTCTTATTGTTTTTTGAAGACTTTTTGAGATATGTATATCACCCGGGTAAAGAACAAGCCTTGGATCAGGAGACCACCACAAAAGGGGTTCTTCCCGTGAAAACCACGGGAATATACCATTCTTATAGGCATTTATAAGCCTTTCAGGACTAAGATCCCCCCCAACACAGAGCAGGCCCTCAGGGCTTGCCATTTCAGCCGGAGGGAATGCTATTTCCCTTGATAAAAAAAAGATAGTCATCTTAGACGATTTCCAGAAAAGAATATACCAGGATTCATATGTGGGTCATTCCGCAAACAAATATTGAGCCAGAATATGGGCATCATTTATATTGCCCCAAAAGTAGTTGACACTTTTTTGAGGGGTTTTCATAGAATTAAGAAAATGTTTTTAAAAAGTGTCAACCGGAAAATGAAGCATGCCAAAATATTGAGCCAAAATATTTGGTAAAACATTATCTGAAAATCACCTTAAGCTTTATAGTTGAATGTTACGGCATCGTTCTTCAGTCCCAGCGAAACTTTCCCGCCCTTTTCCAGAGCTCCAAAGAGAATCTCATCCGTGAGCCTGTCCTTGATTTCCGTTTGGATGACCCTCTCTAACGGTCTTGCACCGAACTTGGGATTATAGCCTTTTTTGGCCAGCCATGATCTGAGTTTCGGTGTATATTTTATTTCAACATTTTTAAGCTTGAGCAGCTCCCTCAGCTCCTTCATGTCCTTATCCACGATGAGTTCCATGGTATCATGGGAAAGGGCGTTGAACTGAACAATGGAATCAAGCCGGTTTCTGAACTCGGGACTGAATGTCTTTTCCACGGCTTTCAAGCCTTTAGACATGACATCTTGAACCTGATCGCCAAAACCTATGGAGTTGCCGCTCATCTCCCTTGCCCCGGCATTGGAGGTCATTATTATCACCACATTCCTGAAGTCTGCTGATTTACCGTTATTATCCGTCAAGGTGGCATAATCCATCACCTGGAGAAGAATATTGAACAGATCCTGGTGGGCCTTTTCGATTTCATCAAGAAGAAGCACGGAATGGGGGTGTTTTCTGATGCCGTCCGTTAGAAGTCCTCCCTGGTCAAAGCCGATATATCCCGGAGGAGCACCGATAAGTCTTGATACAGCATGTTTTTCCATGTACTCACTCATGTCGAATCTAAGGAATTCCACACCCATGTTATGGGCAAGCTGCCTTGCCACCTCGGTTTTCCCGACCCCGGTGGGGCCTGTAAACAGGAATGAACCCACGGGGCGGTTTGGAGCTGAAAGTCCGGCCCGGGATCTTTTGATGGATGTGCTAAGAGTGGATATGGCCTTATCCTGGCCGAATATCACCTGGCTCAGTTTCCTTTCAAGATTCTCAAGGTTGGACTTGTCCGTGGCAGATACGCTTGCAGGAGGAATTTTAGCCATTTTGGCAATTGTTTTTTCAATATCCCCTGCAAGGATATTCTTTCGTCTTGCATCTCCGGAAAGTCGTATGAGAGAACCTGTTTCATCTATGACATCAATGGCCTTGTCCGGCAGGAACCTGTCGTTGATATGCTTGTCTGAAAGTCTTGCCGCCGCTTCCAGAGATTCTTCCGTGTATGTGAGTTTATGGTGATCTTCATATACTGATTTGAGTCCCTTGAGGATATCAATGGTCTCTTCAACAGAAGGCTCTTCCACCTCTATTTTTTCAAATCTTCTTGAAAGTGCTCTGTCCTTTTCAAAGTAGTTCTTATACTCTTCATAGGTGGTGGAACCTACACATCTCAAAGTTCCCGAGGAAAGAGCGGGTTTCAAAATATTTGAAGCATCAAGGGAACCGCTGCTGGTGGCTCCCGCTCCCACAACAGTATGGATTTCATCAATAAACAAAAGGGCTTTTTCCTTTGCTTCCAGCGCGGAGATGACATCCTTCAGTCTCTGCTCAAAATCTCCCCGGTACTTGGTACCGGCAAGGAGAGAGCCCATGTCAAGGGAATACATTTCCGAAGCTTGAAGAATATCCGGCACCTCATTATTAAAGGCTTTCAGGGCAAGGCCTTCGGCAATGGCTGTTTTACCCACTCCTGGGTCTCCGACAAAAACAGGGTTGTTTTTCCGGCGCCTGCACAGAATCTGCATTGCCCGCTGGGTTTCGTTTTCCCGTCCTATAAGGGGGTCTATTCTCCCCATCCGGGCCTTTTCCAGAAGGTTTGTCGTAAACAGTTCAAGGGGATCTGGTTTTTTCCCCTTGCCTCCAGGTTGTTTGCCGGGAAGTACCTTGCTTCTCTGTGGTGATCCGGCTGTCTGTTCAGCATCAATGTGATGGGATATGTAGTTCAAGATATCCAGCCGGGAAATACCTTCAGATTCCAGGTAATAGGCTGCATGGGAGTCTTTTTCCTGGAAAATGGATGCAATGATATCTCCGTGGTTTACCTCGGTTTTCTCCGCTGATCTGGCATGGTTGATGGCCCTTTGAATCATCCGCTGGAAACCCAGGGTCTGCTGGAGAACATAATCTTCTCCATCTCCCACCGGTTCCATTTTTTCCGTGAAAAAAATATCGAGATTTTTCTTGATAGCTTCAGGGCTGCCTCCGCAGCTCTTAACGGTTTCATAACCATAATCATGGTTCAGTATGGCATACAAAACATGTTCCACGCATACATATTCATGCCTTCTTTTTTTTGCTTCTCTAACGGCAACCCCCAGGGTTTTGCTCAATTCCTTGCTTATCATATGGCTTACTCCTTTTCCATTGTACTTTTCAAAGGAAATTCCCTATTCCTTGCCAGACGATGGACTGTATTTACTTTTGTTTCTGCTATTTCACGGGTGTAGGATCCGCAGATCCCCTTTCCTCTTTCATGGACATGGAGCATTATCCGGGTGGCTTGTTCAAGGGATTTCCCAAAAACAGTTATGAGTATCTCCACAACAAAATCCATGGTGGTATAATCATCATTGTGGAGGATCACTCTGTACATGGGAGGGTGACCCTTCTTCTGCCTGGAATCCGTGATTTTTTTTTTCTTGATGTCGGTATCTTGGGTTGTCATTTTACATCAGGCTCCACAGCATTTTTTATATTTCTTCCCGCTGCCGCAGGGACAGGGTTCATTTCTTCCAATTTTTGCATCGGCACGTTTTACAGGTTGTTTAGTAGTTGATCCATCTGATCTGGACAGTACAATATCTTCATTTTGCGGTCTGTTCATGGTCTGTACTTCATCGGGAACAGAGACCTGAATCCTGAATATCAATGTCAGGGTTTCTTCCTTTATTCTTTCTATCAATGCCTGAAACATGTCATATCCCTCTTTTTTGTAAATAATGAGGGGATTTTGCTGGGCATAACTCCTAAGGCCGATGCCTTCCTTTAAATGATCCATGTTCAGGAGATGATCTTTCCATAGAGCATCAACGGTTTGAAGCATGATATATCGTTCAAGCTGTCTGAAGTGATAGTCACCGATGAGTGCTTCTTTTGCATTGTATTTTTCCAATGCTTTATTGATAATGATATGACCTGCTTTTTCAGCGTCAAGCCCGTCCATGGAAAAATCAGCCGGGGCCATGTCAATATCAAACTGTCTTTTAACAGCATCACATATGCCTTTGGTATCCCAATCATTTACCGGGAGTTTTTCCTGCTCAAAAGTATCAATGATCTCCCAGGATTTGTCTTCGATCATTTTAATGTATTCATGCTTAAGGTCTGTATCCTGAAGGGCCTGGCGCCTTTGCCTGTAAATAACCTCCCGCTGCTGGTTCATGACATCATCATACTCTATGAGCTGTTTTCTGATCTCAAAGTGGTGTCCCTCCACCTTGGACTGGGCATTTTCAATGGCCTTGCTGATGAGTCCGTGTTCAATGGGTTCTCCCTCATCAATACCCAGGCGGTTCATGATGGCTGTAATCCTCTCTCCGCCGAATATCCTTAAAAGATCATCCTCAAGGGAGAGATAAAACCGTGAAGAACCTTCATCACCCTGACGCCCGGAACGGCCCCTGAGCTGATTATCAATCCGCCTTGATTCATGGCGGGAGGTACCCAGGATGTGGAGTCCTCCAAGCTCTTTTACGCCCTCTCCAAGGACAATATCAGTACCCCGCCCGGCCATGTTGGTGGATATGGTGACGGCATTCTTCTGGCCTGCTGCGGCAACTATTTCCGCCTCTGCCTGGTGGTGTTTTGCGTTGAGTACCGAGTGCTTTATGCCCCTTTTTTTAAGTTTTTTGCTTAAATCTTCTGAAACATCAATGGAGATGGTACCCACAAGTACGGGCTGTCCCTTTTTGTTCAGCTCCATTATTTCCATTATGGCGGCTTCATATTTTTCCTTCTGGGTTTTATAGATCACATCTGGAAAATCTTTTCTTATCATGGGCTTGTGGGTTGGGATAACCAGCACATCCAGGTCGTATATCTTTTTAAACTCAGCCGCCTCGGTTTCAGCCGTACCGGTCATGCCGCTTAATTTTTCATACATCCTGAAGTAGTTCTGAAAGGTGATGGATGCAAGGGTCTGATTTTCATTGGCTATTTTAACGTTTTCCTTTGCCTCCAATGCCTGGTGCAGCCCTTCGCTGTATCTTCTTCCAGCCATAAGTCTTCCTGTAAATTCATCAACAATCACCACCTCATTGTTTTTAACAATATAGTCAACATCCCGTTTGAATAAGGTATGGGCCTTCAGGGCCTGGTTGAGATGATGGAGGATTTCAATGTTTGCAGGGTCATACAGGTTGTCCACGCTGAGCAGTTTTTCACCCTTGGCAATGCCTGCTTCCGTAAGCATGACGCTTTTGGCCTCTTCATCAATTGTGTAGTCGATTTCTTTTTTAAATCCAGGTATGATGGTATTTGTCTGTATGTACATGTGTGTTGACTTTTCTGCAGGACCCGAAATTATAAGAGGTGTTCTTGCCTCATCAATGAGGATACTGTCAACCTCGTCCACGATGGCAAAATTCAGATCCTGTTGTGCAAGGGTCTCCTTGTCAAACTTCATATTGTCCCGCAGGTAGTCGAAACCGAATTCATTGTTTGTCCCATAGGTGATATCCGCGCTGTAGGCTTTTTTTCTGGCAGCATCATCTATGTCATGGACAATGACACCCACCTCCAAACCTAAGAAGTTATAAATATTGCTCATCCATTCAGCATCACGCTGGGCAAGATAGTCATTGACCGTTACTATGTGTACCCCCTTGCCGGAAAGGGCATTGAGATAGGCTGGAAGGGTGGACATGAGGGTCTTTCCCTCACCTGTTTTCATCTCTGCAATCATGCCCTGGTGCAGGGTAATGCCGCCGATGAGCTGCACGTCAAAGTGGCGCATTTCAAGGGTTCTCCAGGATGCTTCCCGGACAAGGGCAAAGGCTTCCGGCAAAAGATCATCAAGGGTCTCTCCCTGGGACAACCTTTCTTTGAATTCTTCTGTTTTTTCAGCAATTTCATGATCCTGGAGCTTTTGCATATCCGGCTCTAAGCTGTTTATCTCATCTATGAGGGGCATTAATTTTTTTATGGCTCTTTCGTTATTTGAGCCGAATATTTTTGTCAGTAACTTAAATACCATAATGAGTGTGTTGCCTTTTTATCTTAAACCTGCGTCTGTTGAAAATCCATGTAAGGGTCATGTCCGGTTTAAGGATGATCAAATGGCGCCTGGAATTATTTTAAGACCTGCGGTTTCATCGATGCCGAACATAAGGTTCATGTTCTGAACCGCCTGTCCTGCAGCTCCTTTTAATATATTGTCAATGGCCGATACAATGATGAGCCTGTTTGAATTGTCATCTAAAAAAAAGCCTATATCACAGAAATTGGTACCCCGCACATGGGCTGTATCTGGAAATTTCCCCTTGGGAAGTATACGGATAAATGAGTCGTTCCCATAGTAGTCCTTAAAAATATTTTCAATATTCTCACGGCTGATGTTGTTTTCAGCCTCGGCATATACGGTGGTCAACATGCCCCTGCTCAAGGGCAGAAGGTGAGGTACGAATGTGATGGTGATATCTTGTTTCCCATGGATGCTGAGCACCTCTTCCATTTCAGGCACATGCCTGTGGGCTCCGACTTTGTAAGGCTTGAAAGACTCGTTTACCTCGCAGTAGTGGGCAGAAAGGGAAAGGGATCTGCCGGCACCGCTGACACCGGATTTGGAATCGGAAATAATGCCGTATGGTTTTATGGCACCTTCCTTTAAAAGCGGGATAAGCGGAAGGAGAAGGCTTGTGGGGTAGCAGCCTGGATTGCCCACAAGATTTGCCTTTTGAATATCTTTTTTGTAAATTTCACTTAACCCGTAAACCGCCTTTTTAAGCAGTTGGGGGCAGGAATGTTTTTGATAGGTCTGCTCATATCTATACAGGTCTTTAAACCTGAAATCTGCCGATAAATCAATTGTCTTTATGCCATTTTCAACAAAAAAAGGAGCATATGCCATGGACACCTTATGGGGTAGTGCAAGGAAGATGCAGTCAATGCGGCCTATGAGTCCTTCAGGATTCATATCTTCACATTTGATATCAATAATGTTTCCCATGGCTGGAAAGATGTCTGCCATATATTGGTTTTTATAGCTTCTTGATGTCACTGCTGCAAGCTCTGCTTCAGGATGGCCTGCAATGAGCTTGACAAGTTCTGCTCCTGTGTAGCCTGTTGCCCCTGCAATTGCTGCTCTGATCATTTTTTATGTTTCCGTTTCTTTGATGTTGATAGATTATTACTTTCATGCTTCGTTGTGGACAAACCCGGTTCAAAATTCCGATCTATCCATGACAATTATATCAAATAAAATAGATTTGAAAAATTATTTGATATAATAACAGAGAGAATCTATATTAACAAGTTAAGAATAATCATGTTTTGCCTTAAAAAACATGTATCAAAAACCATGCCCTTTGAAAATTATGGAAAAATTATGGAAGATTTAGATCATATTATTAAAACCATCTCTTTGTCAATGGGGGCTGCCTGGGGCAGCGGTATAAATCTTTATGCAACTATTTTTGTCCTTGGCATGATGGGTTCGAGCGGGAATATCATTCTGCCTGAGACCTTAGTTCTTTTGCAGGATCCCATGGTGATGGCTGCGGCAGGATTAATGTATATTGTAGAGTTCTTTGCCGACAAGGTCCCGGGTGTTGATACCGGGTGGGATTCCATTCATACCTTTATCCGTATTCCCGCCGGAGCCATGCTTGCGGCAGGATCTGTAGGGGATGTTTCTCCGGCGGTGGCGGTTGCAGCAGCCATAGTCGGGGGCGGTCTTTCTGCGGGCAGCCATGCAACCAAGGCCGGCTCCAGGGTGATAATAAACACCTCTCCTGAGCCCTTTAGCAACTGGGCGGCCTCTTTGGTGGAAGATGTGGCTGTTATTGCAGGCATGTGGACCTGCCTTAACTATCCTCTGGTGTTTATTGTTCTTTTGGTATTGTTTATTATTCTGATTATCTGGCTGATTCCAAAAATCTGGCTGGGAATCAAAAAAATATTCGGCTTTATCGGCCGTTTGATCGGGGTTAATAGAACATAATGAAAGCAGAAATTCTGTCAACAGGGGATGAAGTCCTGTTTGGTGACATAGATGATACAAATTCAAGCTGGCTTTCCCGGCAGCTTAGGGATGCCGGAATGGATGTGAGGCGGATAGTGTGCACCGGCGATGATATCGATGATATTGTAGGCATAATCAGGGAGATGGCAGGAAGAGCAGATATTGTGCTGGTCACCGGCGGGCTTGGGCCCACCACAGATGATTTGAGTGCACAGGCATCTGCCCTTGCATCTGATGACAGCCTCATGCTCAATCACGATGCCCTTGCATCCATGACGGCGTATTTTAAATTAAGGGGCTGGGAGATGAGTGATGCCAACAAAAAACAGGCTATGCTTCCATCCAGGGCAAAGATTATTGAAAACACCTGCGGTACAGCTCCGGGGTTTTATCTTACATATAAAAACACGATTTTTTTCTTCATGCCCGGGGTGCCCCATGAGATGAAGGCCATGTATGAAAAAAGCGTTCTGCCTGAAATCCAGGTTATTCAGGGAAACAATACCAGAAACCTGCTGATAAAATATACAATTTTCGGACTTCCTGAATCAAAGACAGGCCACATGCTCAAGGGTTTTAATGATGTATTCCCGGATGTAAGGCTGGGATTTCGGGCTTCTTTTCCTGTTATTGAGGTTAAACTTGCATATCAGGATAAAAATTTTGGAAACATATCCTCTTTGGGTCAATCTCAATCGATGCGGGTTTGCCTGGACCATGAGAAACAGACTTCCCATGATAAATCTGATGGAGTAGTCCATGAATATCTAACGAATCATACCCTGAAAGATGCGGCAGACTGGGTGGCCTCCAAACTTGGCCGTTACATCATCTCCCGCGGGGGGCTCAGCATGGAGGCTGAGGTGGGCCGGCTACTCCGTGAAAAAGGAAAAACCCTTGCCGTTGCAGAGAGCTGTACCGGGGGACTCATTGCCGATCTAATCACCAATGTTGACGGCAGCTCCGATTATTTTCTTTTGTCCGCTGTTACCTATGCAAATGATGCAAAGATGAAAATCCTGGATGTAAGCCTGGATACCATTATAAAGTATGGGGCTGTGCATGAGCAAACTGCAAAAGAGATGGCAGAAGGTGTAAAAAAAGCAGCCGGAGCCGATTACGGCATCTCCACATCAGGCATTGCCGGCCCCGGGGGCGGAACCGATGAAAAGCCTGTGGGAACCGTTTGTGTCGGCATTGCAGGCCCTGGATTTTCAAGGGCAAAGCGCTATAATTTTTCTTTTACCGACCGTCTGATGAATAAAAAGATATTTGCTGCAACAGCCCTGGAGATATTAAGGCGGGAAATCATTTGTTTATAAAATTTGTAACCAATTGTCATGATATTGGAATTCGTTCAGTCTTTCGGCCGTAGTCTTCCAACCATTATGTTTTCTGATCGAACTCCTTTTGTTCATATTTTTGCCTTTACATTGGCATGTTTCATTCCTCGGTTGACACTTTCTGAATCAATCTTTCCATTTTTGGAGAACCACTTCAAAAAAAGTGTCAACTACTTTTGAGGCAATATGAAGGATGCATTTACATTAAACATAATTAAAAAGCCACCTTTAAATAAGTGATTTCAAAGGCCTTACAATATCTATACTGCTGCAGGCGGTTGCTCAGGGAAAAGGTGTCGTTCATTTCATAGTGCTGGAAAATATCCAGGCCCCGGTCTAAAAGGATCTTCCATCCATGATCAGTTACAATATGCCGTGCATGGATGATCTGAGTCTCATCAAACTCCCATGTAAATTGAACACCGGCTATGGCACAATTTTCCTGGATCTTCATAAAATATTCTATCTGCCGGGGGCCTTTAAATTCATCTTCTACCGTTATCAGGTGGACTTCAACTTCATCATCTTTGGGTTTGATCTTGACTATGGTTTCAAGAAATTCCATTAAATTCCTGATCTGGTAAAAAATTCGGATGTATGAGTCCGTCACTGTTATCTTTTTGGCATCCTGAAGATATTGACTGAACAATTTGTCATAGGTTACGCCGCGCTGATTCTCTTTTACAAGAACCTGTCTTTCTTTGAGTTCGGGTGGTTTCTCATTAACGGCAGCTGCTTTATCATTAACATCAGTTGGCTCATGAGGCTTTTCGGGGTGTTGCCGCTCTGCTGCTATTCTGGATTTTTCATTTTCAAATGAACCAAAGTACTGGGGATATTCTTCCTCTTCAAGGCTCTTCACATGGATGGTTTTATCACCATCATTGCAGGTATATGCAAATCTTACAGCAGCATAGGTGGAATCAATTTTCATCAGTTGATCTTTGACTCTTTTCCTGCCTTCAATGGCAAACTGAAGAACCTCTTCAATCTCTTTTTTTGCTGCTTCTTGATGGGGGAAAAGTATCTTCATCATACCTGAAAAAGTCTTATTGATACCGTCTTTATCCCTGGTTGAGATGTCGCTGACGAGATTAAAATATTGAGAATAATGGTCAGAATAATCATGATTTCTAAGGGATCTCAGAATCTCGGCCAGGTAATCAACCACAAAACCGTATCCATGGGAAAACATCTCTCCCCGGATAATGTCCACTTCCCAGCCGGGGAGATAAAAATGGATTCTATCCAGAAATGCTGAATCATAATACTGTTCCGGCAGTTCATCAAAAAGATCTGTGTGTTTTAGCATATACGGTAATGTATGCCTGGTGTTTCCAACAAATACCATGGATGCTTCCGCGCCGATGGTCTCCACTCCCCTGGAAAAGGATTTGTTGGCCATGTAATTTTTCATGATATCCACAAGGGATTTGTTCACTCTTTTCTTCTTGCCCGCGAACTCATCAAACGCAACAGTATCCCAGTATCCCACAAGGCCTATTTTGCCATTGCTGTTGTTTACAAACAGCTTGGGTACGGTTATTTCTCCTCCTGATATGAGAATTCCATGGGGGGAGAAGTCGGAAAAGATATGTGACTTACCTGTTCCTTTTGGGCCAAGCTCAATCAAGTTATAATTTCGTTCACAAAATGGGATCAGCCGGACCAACTGCAGCAACTTACTCCTCTTTCCCAGTTTTTCAGGATTAAAGCCGATGCTTTGTATCAGCAGATCCATCCATTCATCCGTGGTGAACTGTTTTCTTGCGGCAATATAATGGTCGTAATCAAAGTATGAGAGCTGGATGGGTTTGAGTTTATTAATGATCCAGGGTGAAGTCGATTTATCCTCGAAATGCTCATACTCCATGTCCACAATGGTCCAGACACCGCTGACAAGAAGTTTGGGGTGTTTCTTTACCGTATCCGCATCGACTAAAACCTTTTTAATCCCCAGGTTGGCAAAAGAGGCTTCATATACATCCTTTGCATCATTGAGGGCAGCACTGACTCTATCAATTACTTTATGACGGCCTTTTTCCCTGATGACAGACTTGATCAATCCAGATTCGTTCCGGTGGACATAGTGCTTGCGCAAAACATCTTTAACCGTATCAATGCCGGTCTTGATGCTTTCTTCATCTGATGTGGCGCAGTACTGCCCCAGTAGATATTCAAGGACATAGGAAGGAACAATGGCATTGCCTTTAACTGTTTTAACCAGGTCTTTGCGGACTACGAGTCCTGAAAAATGCTCATTTATTTTGTCATCAAGTGGTGTCATAATTACAATTCCTAACCCAGAACCAAAGAGGCTTTCCAAATTCCGTTGCCCCAAAAACACGAAAAATGGAAATAAGAAACTAAAAGTCAAAATCACTGGTAAATGACCTTCTTATCACATAGCGGGTTGATTTGTATTCTTTAAAATAAGCTGTTCCGGGTTCCTGTTCTTCAAGGCGCAGATATACCTCCTGCCCGTTCAGATCATCGGCCTTTCTCGTCAGGACAAACCGTATTTTGAATTCTCTTTCTCTTGGATTTTCAGAAGTAAATTCAAAGCTCAGATTGTGGCTGTCTGATATTAACTCGTTATCTTTTGAATAGATCCCGGCTCGCAGCGCTCTTGATTGAACTTTATGCGTAACCTGCTGAGCCTGATAGAAAGTCACGGAGAATTGGCCGGTGGTGATAAAGGAAGTGGACCCGCCAAGGATATCAATACCAACTTTGGAGATATCACTTTTCCGTTTCTTATGGATCTTAATGACCGGGATAACCACTTCCTGTAGCGAAGCCCCACCATGCACAAACCTTGAACCAGATCCTTTCAAGCGTAATCTATTAATGGATTAAGATAAGATATCCATGTCCCCTTCAATACCTGCTTCTTTTGCGGTAAAGGACTTCATACCGGCATTCCGGGGTAATATACCGGCGTTCCGGGGTAAGCTCCTGCCAAGGAGGAAGCGCCTGTCACGGTATAATACATCCATTCCTGGAATATCAGTAGCAGCACCAAGAAAGTCACTCTCTTCAAGAACTCGATCCTGATATATAAACCCATGATCCGAAGTTACCAAAAGGTTGGTGGCATTGGCTGCAGCCAGTTTTTTTATAATTTTAATCAACTTTTCAATGGTATCGTGGGCCGCATCAAAAACCCGGCTTTCTGATTCTTTCTTATGACCGGTGGCATCAATCTGGTCATGATAGACATAAACCACATCATGTTCCTTGAACAACTCCCGGCACTCGGTTTTATTCATCCCCATCAGTTCGTCTGCTCTCATGGCTTTGGCAGCACCTTTTACAGCATCCTGAAGTATCTTGCGATCAACCAGCTCAAAACAGTCAATCTCTTCAAGGGCTGAGATATTCCTCTTCTGGAGGTCTTTTTCGATGGTCAGAATATCGGCACATTCCTTTGATAGCGTTTCAAAAGCTGCCTGGTGTTTAACACTGTCCTTCCAGCGTTTGAAAAATACCAGTGCATCAGGATTGAGTTCAGGATAAAGCTCAGAATCATTGCCAAGGCTCATGTCATAGCAGGATTTGAATAACTGAATAATGAAATCCCTTAACCCTGGTGAATCTGAAGTGTAACCGTAACTGACTTCCAACCGGCTCCATAGAAATGATTCAAGCCCACAATTTTCAATCAGTTTTAATTTTTCATCCTTATTGACGGCAGATTCACTCAAAAGGTTTTCAAGGATATTATCTATCCTTGGATCTGAGGATGCGCATAGGGCCAGCATCTTTGTCCTTACAGTGTTCTGGGTATCATCGGAACTCAGGATTTTTTTCAGATTTTCCCTTCTCTTGGCAACATTAAAAAACACTGCATGCTCATTCACAATGTCTGTAAATTCAATCCCCAACCCAAGCTCATTGAGCCGGATGGCAGACTGGTCTGTCCTGAATTCTCCATATGCCAGTTGAACATCGAGAAGCCAGTTGTCCATGTCTGAAGGGGCTTCTCCTTCATGGTACAGCAAAAACTTCTTGTCCGGCTCTTCCCGAAGGATTATATGTTTTATTCTGAATTCGTTATTATTTAGTTCAAGTTTTTTAATACCGGGCAGATCAAGGGTTTCATACTCCTGTCGCAGTTCTTTTTTTGCATCGTACCAGAATATGATTCTCTGTTTTTGAAACTGTTTTTTAAGGGCCTCGGAAATCCGTGTCGTTATACAATCCGCTGTATATTTAAAAGTTTGTTTAAAGGGACAAAATCAATTCAGGAGATAAGAGGTTGCGCCGGATAGTTGGCATTCATTTCAACGATATATTTCAATTCAGCCAATACACTTTGCCTTTGTTGTTGTCATTGTTTCTCTTGCATTATAAACATTCTTGTATCAAAGCAAATTCAAGCGATAATTCAGTATTTCAGGAGACCTTTCAAGAAGCTCTAAAAGAACTTTAGTAGCGCCAGTCGGTTTTCTTTTTCCCTGCTCCCACTGTCGTATTGAAGAAGGGCTCACATTTAGCAATTTTGCAAATACGGTCTGACTCAGTTTCATCTGTTCTCTGATTTCTCTGATTTGAATCTTTGTTATATTAATTTCGGGAATTTCGACACCAAGTTTATCAAGTTCCTTTTTGGTAAAAGAAATTTTGAACCCTGAACTGATCAAGTCCTGTACTGTCTCAGCAACCGCGTTTTTGATTGACTCTCTCATTTTTGCACCTCCAGATCGAACAATATCTGTCTTTGAATAGCTTGTTGAAGCTGGTCGGCGTTCAGTGCAAAAAGATCCTTGCCTAATTTTTTCAGATACTGCAATTCCGAATTTTCCAGATTCGACTTCCCCTTTTTCGCGAATCCGTATATGAAAATCACTCTATCTTCTTTCTTGTAAACTACTATCGTTCTAAATGCGGAGCTTTTTCCACTATTTGCTGAACTGACCCGAACCTTGTAAAGGCCACCGCCCAAATTCGATGTAGATAAATTATTTTCAAGATCATCAATAGCTTGCATGAGTTCATGACCGCTCAGTCTCGCCTTTCTACACCATTTTTTGAACCATTTTGTCGATAACTTTTTCATGAGCAAAAATATAACTCATTGTGATATGGTTATCAATACAAAAAACAATAAGCACTCCAAATAAGTGCAATCTTTGCCGTATTTCGACCATCCGTTTCATCAATCAAAATCTGCTTTGCACCTAATTCAAGAGCCAGTGAAATAGCCGCCGATTCGCCTGAATCAAACTTTAACATTAGTGACTGGTAAAGGTGCAAATTCGTCTGTGATTTAATCAGTATCCATTTCGCATCAATCGCTCGCTGAATCCGAGCCAATTCGGGATACTCGTGACCAACCTGCAATTCCTGCCAAACTTCATCAGGAACTCATCAGTCATAAGTTCTCAGAATTAACACCACATATAGTTTTGAATTAAAATTCAATACAGAACATTTGGTATAGGAAATGAGAAGTTACGACTCACGAATAATATCACAGGCCGCATAAATAGTTTTGAGAATGTGTGTTTTACCTGTTCCATTTTTTCCGATAAATATATTGATATAAGGTGAACACTTCACCTCTAATTGATCAAATGCTGTAAACTGATTAAATTTGACTTTTGTAATCATTATCCCAAAATCCTCTTTAAAGTCTTTAAAGATTCATTTAACGGTTCAGACTCACTGTTGTTTTGAACCTTTCAATTTCGGTGAATAATCACGGTAAAAGTACATCCCTGCCTGTCATCAATAAAATCGATATCCTCCCATACTGCAAGTGCCCGCCTTATACCTGAGCCCAACCCTCTGTAAGGAAGAATTTTTTTGGCAGCAAATGAGGCCAATATGGGATTGCGCAGGTTTGAATTCCCAGCCCTGATTTTTTCAACAGTCAAATTGTTTGGAAGATTGCCAGGGCTGATGATCTCTATTCTGTTGTCAAATATAAAAATTCTGGTTACGGCACTGACAAAATAATCCCGGTGAATCAGCGCATTAACCAGAAGCTCTTCAAACACCAGTCTGGGAACTTCCGGTTCACCGGTAGAGTTGACGCTTTGATTACCTTGAAGTTTTCTCAAATATCTTAAAATAAACGCCAAAGCGTCGTCAAAAACCCTTCGTAATGGGCCGGAAAAATCTTCACTGTCAAGATATGTTGAGGTTGATATTTCATTTCCCGGAAAACTGACACCTTTTACAATACATTCCGGTTTGATCCATTCAGGATTCTCCGCAAACAGCAATACACCTGCCAGATTCAACATCCCGTTTTCCGATGCCAGATTCATATTTTGAAGAAGATTGACAAGTGATTCTGGATCTTCCGGTATATCGACACCATACACGTTTTTGAGGAAAGCTTTAAATCTTAACCGGTCAAGTTGATCTACCCCTGCTTTTGTTGGAACTTCATCGCCATGCAGAAGGTCAACGCTTTGAAAGAGCCGTCTCAGCTCTTCCTTGGAATTGACACGCCGTTTATCCGATCCGCTTTTCAGCCAGATGACACCGTTTTTATCAAAATAGGGTTTATCAATGCCTTTTGGAATTTTCAAAATGATGACAATACGCTCTTTCCCAACCCGTACATTTTCCGTAAAAACCGAAATCGGACTTCTGACATGTTGGCTTGCCGTATTGCTTATTAGCTGGTTAATCCGTCCGACATCTTTTGGGCTTAATCCCGGAACAGATCCATCATCTGCAACCCCGATATATATGGTTCCACCTTCACTGTTGGCAAAAGCCGCCATCTCCGCAGCAAGGGAATCAGGACTTTTGATATTGACTTTAAATTGATTTTTACTGTCTTCTCCACAGCCAACGAGATCAGTCAATTGTTCAATATCCATAGTACGCCTCCCTCTCCTTTTTTTTCAACTGAGTCCGCCAATCGTCTTCAAAGCCCTTCCGAATTTGGGATAGTTTGCCTTTATGTTATTTATAGATTATCTGGTAACAGCACCTTGTCTCAGTGAGCATGAATAGATTGATTTATCACATCCGCAACCCATTGATTTCTACTGCTTAATCTTTGTTCCAATTATCTAATTTCAAACCACAATGCTCTTCCATCGGTCGGTAATGTTTTTGATTGTTTGTCACAAGAGTGAGATTGTTTGAGATTGCTGTTGCCGCAATTAGAATATCAAATTCCCCTGGTATTTTACCTGTTTGTTTAAGATGGGAATATATGTCACCCGCTTTTTCTAAAACCGCCTGATCCAAATCCATTTTGTCTGCTTCAAGGAGCATGGAGAATAGATAGTCCCTTCCAGTGAGGATAATATCATCGGATTCTTTTTCAGCATTCAGATCAGCATCAAAATTCCAGTCAATGGTGAAGGAATCCTTTTCTCTTAAGCTCTCGATTTCTTTTAAAATACTTCTTTCTATTCCTGAATAATACTCATATCCGGGTTCGACATACTTGCCCTTATGATCCGTTATTTTGAGTGTAATATTATTTTTTCGGAGAACCAGAGTAAAAAACAACTCATCAGGCATACTTGCATTATTATAGATTACCGGGGTCTTTTTTTTCAGGATATTGAACAGCTTATCCATTTCTATTGTCATTTTAGCAGGGTTTCTCCAGGCAGGTTATGTGGTTATTATCATTCGTTTATATGAAAGTCTCCTTAAACGAAGGATAACTTTCACTGTTCGTTGTGGGCAAAACGGGTCACAATCCCGGTCTGCCCATGGCAGTTTATATGAAGGTTATATGACCGCTATTTAAAAATCAAGGGGACTTTTCGCCTCTTTTTTGGTTTTGGACGGTATTGTGTGGGTATAGATCATCGTCGTGCGCACATCGCTGTGACCCAGCAGCTCTTGGATCGTTCTAATATCGTAATTTTCCTCCAACAGATGACTTGCAAAACTGTGACGAAAGGTGTGCGGCGTTGCCCGTTTGGTAAGCCTGGCTTTTGCTACTGCCCGCTTGATGGCACGCTGTACATGGGTTTCGTGAAGATGATAGCGCCGTTTTTCTCCAGTCTTCTCGACAAAGGTCAACGTCTTTGCAGGAAAAAAGAATTGCCAGATGAACTCTTTGGCAGCGGTTGGATACTTTTTTTCAATGCTGTCATACATAAACGCGCCGTGGAAACCGTTTGCCAAATCCGATTGCAGCAGTTTATAAACTCTGTCTGTTTGGGCTTTCAACTCATCTTCGATCTTTTGGGGGATGGGAACGGTTCGATCTTTATTGCCTTTGCCGTTTCGCACCGTTAAAATGCCTGCGTCAAAATTTAAATCACAAATTCGTAAATTGAGACACTCCGACAGTCTCAATCCGCAGCCATAAAGCAGATTGGATATTAAATCAAAGGGTGGCCTTACTTTTTCAATAAGGGCATGCACCTCATCCCTTGAGAGCACCACGGGAATGTTTTTTCGCTGTTTGGCTCTGACCACCCCATCGATTTTTCCAAACTCCTTTCCCAGGACATGACGATAGAAGAAAAGCAGCGAGTTAAACGCCAAGTTCTGGGAGGATGCCGATACTTTCTTGTCAACTGCGAGGTGAGTCAAAAATTTTTTTACATCCTCGGAATCAAGATATTCCGGGGCCTTTTGGTAATGAATGAATCGCAAATACTTGATCGCCCAGGATCTGTAGGACTTCAACGTTTTCGGCGAATAATGTCTCACCTTGATTTCATTGCTAAGCTGATCTATTGCCTCCCACCACTTCTCTTTTGTCGTCTGTTCAGGAGGACTTTCCTCCACATTGTTAATCTGTGTACCGGGCTGCCGGCAGGACATCACGTTTTCAGCAATTGGAGCTGGTGTAATAGGTGTTGGAGTAACAATTGGCGCCAGTCTATGGTTAACCGGGGGGACAGAGACACAAGCCTCGGCAGGAATAATGTCATAGTATATCGTTACCGCTTCCCGGGCTTGCCGAAGCTGAAACTCTCTTTGATGTTTGTTTTTCAGTTTTTCGATGAAGTTGGGCAGAGTATGTTCATGATGGGTATCCAGTTTATATTTATGGCAGTAATCTAAAAAAAAGCGCAGCCATTTTAAATAGTAAGAGTGTTTGTGCTCAGGGATAAGCCGTTTTTTCAACTCAAAGGTATATTTTTTAAACAGCTCCGGCTGAATTTTTATCATGGTTATTAAGTGCTTTCTAATTATCAAAGTGTGTAATTATACTGTTAATAATTTGTTTATTAGCATTGTAAAAATGGTTTGTCAAGCTGTATTTCTTATGCTATGAGTAAAATCATAGTTTAAATTAAGATTATACAGAAAAAAACGGTATAATAATTTGTTAGTCGTTGGGCTTTTATAATCAAACTCAAAAACATGCAAAAATGAGGTTTGATAGTTCAATAGTAGTTTTAAAATCGGAACAGCTACTTTTTTTAGGCTAAGCATTTGAAATGAATAAACTATTGTTTAAATTTGAGAGGAAATTAAAGGAAAAGAAATGAAAAAAATTATTTTTATTGCATTGTTTTTGTGTTTACCGAATTTTTCCAACGCTGAAATTATAACTGGAACAGAAGTGAGTGTGCATTTTGAGTCAGCCAATATTATTGGATCAGGAAGAAATATAAATATGCATCGTGTTCCTATTATTGATACTTCATCTGGAACTACTACATATATGGATGTTTCATTTAAATTTACATATGATCTTTCTGAAGGATTAATTTTTGAGAAAATTTCTTCAATAAACATTTCACCAGCTTTAAGTTCTTCTAATTTAATTCCAGGTGAATATTATGATGAAGGTGGCTATCACTATTCTTTGTCACAACCATCTTCACTTTCTGATGGGCGGCTACTCTATATTTTAAGGGGAATAAGAGACAATCAATACTCAGCAACAAATTCTATCTCAGTAGTAACAGGGGAGGCAGAAGGACACCCTGATATTGGGGATAGAGAAATTGTTCCCTCTCTATCACCAACATATATTTATGGAATAATTACAGATGAAACTGGTGGTAACGGTAATTTTGCAACGACCGGTAAGCGTTGGCTTGAAAATCAATTGATTGGTGTAAGACAAGCTGGAGAGACACTCTCAGTCACATTGTTTAGCGAGGGATATGATTCAAACAATAATATACAAGATTATAACTCTCAAAGAGCGGCGGCCGTATTGTATAGGGTTGTGGCTGATTAGGAATATCCTCTAATCACAAAACTAAGCTATGCTGGTTTTGTGTAAATGGGATTATGTTTTTAAAAAAATTTCATAACTTGCCATTAGCCTTTGTAAGAATAACTTGTTCCGATTTAAAAACATAAAGATTGGCTTTTTTACAACGAACAGTCATAGTTCTGGCACTTCATTTCAGCCCAACATATCGTTCGAGTGGACGCCGTGAACGGGAGTCGTTGACCGCGAGGGCTATTGGCGGCGCCACTCAACTCAGCGTTAGTTACTGGCGCGGCAGGTTAGCTCAATCGTTAGACCAAAGGGAATCCAACCAGATTTTTCTTAATTATGAATTCAAATAAGCATTAAAATTTTGATTGAAACACTTGTTTATCAGTCGGGATACCTGGGACTGTTTTTCGTTAGTTTCGTTGCGGCAACTTTAGTTCCTCTTAGCTCTGAAATGTTTGTTATTACAATGGTTATTACAGGTTATGAGCCTGTATTGGTCTTATCGGTAGCCACATTTGGCAATACTTTAGGAGCATTAGCAAACTATTTTGTTGGCAAGTATGGTTCTGACTTTATATTCTCTCGATACATAGAATTAGATCCTGGTGTTAGAGTTGAAATAGAAAGAAAATATCAAAAATGGGGATCCCCAATTTTGGTTTTAGCTTGGGCTCCGATAATCGGAGATCCACTTACAGTGGTTGCTGGCGGATTTAGAGTAAATTTATATGTTTTCAGTTTTTGGGTAACATTAGGTAAAGCATTGCGATATGGTTTGTTAATCGTTACAGCAAGGACATTGTAACAAGCTTCCGAATTATGGGATAGTATTTATAAACCCCAACGTTGCATAAAATTTTTATAAATAATGATGAAAGCAATTGTTAGAATAAAAAATATTTAAGAAATATAATCGAATTGTTACAACCACTGCTGAGAGGGCAATAGAGATGATTCAAGATCCCGTTTTTGGACAGTTTGCTAATTTTGGCTTGGCTGCCCTGGTTGGTTTTGTTTTGGGCTTAGAGCGTGATATGGCTGGCTCTGAAAATCCCCATGCCGGCACACGTGATTTCATCTTGATTGCTTTGATTGGAGCCGTTTCAGGATATTTAAGCCAGCACTTTCAAAGTCCCTTGATCATTATGGGTGGATTTTTAGGTGCGTTGTCTTTTCTATTAAGTGGCTACTGGGTTGAACGGGAACGCGATGCGGGTATTACAACAGAAGTCGCCGTAATACTGACTTTTTTCTTGGGAGTATTGATCGTTATAGGTTTCAAAGAGATGGCGATTGCAATCGCAATTGTAATCCTTGTTATTCTGTCCCAGAAGAAGGCAATACAATCTTTTACAGACAAAATTCAGCGATATGAATTACAGGCTGCAATAAAATTTTTGGTGATAACATTTATAATCCTTCCAGTTTTTCCAAATCAGCCATTGTCCGATTATATGAAAACCACATTTGGTGTAGTTCAATCCTATAACAGCAGCAGCTATGAGCTTACTGTCGTGCAGGATTATATCTCCTCTGTTAATTCTGGAGATGTTGTAATCCTTTATAAAAGCTCAGGAGAGCGACTCGGATCATATACAATAAAATCATATAAAAAAAAGGTGGCCTCCGGAATATTTCAAAATGATGGAGAATACCTGCCTTCTGCGGGTGAAACGCTTGAAAAATCCTTAGATATCATCTGGCTTTATAATATCCTTAGAGCTCTTAATCCCTATAAAATATGGCTGATTGTCGTGCTGGTGTCATTTATCAGCCTTGTGGGATACATCGCTGTTAAAATACTCGGGCCTGGTGCGGGCATCGGTCTTACAGGATTTATTGGCGGATTGGCTTCCTCAACAGTAACAACGGTTTCTTTTGCAAAACGGAGTTTGGAATCTCCCGCTTTTAATAAAAGCTTTGCGGTTGCCATCCTGCTTGCATCCTCAATAATGTTTCCAAGGTTGCTGCTCGAAATTGCAATTGTGAACCCTGAAATGGTGGAAAATATTTTCCTGCCGCTAGTCATAATGGGGGTGACAGGAATTGTTTTAGCCCTCTATTTTTCATTGAAAACTAAAAAGGAGAAGCAAAAGGATATGGCTTCGATGCAGTTGGAAAATCCTTTTTGCTTAAAATCTGCCATTACATTCGGAGCAGTCTTCAGCACAATATTAGTCCTGACCAGATTGGCGACGGTTTACTTTGGAGACCAATGGTTACCAGTTGTATCTATTGTTAGTGGGCTGGTTGACGTTGATGCCATAGCATTTTCACTAAGTGATGCTCAAAAAGCGGGAATCATTTCATTGGATTGGGCCAGCCTGAATCTCGTGATAGGTGCTATATCTAATACACTTGTAAAGCTTTTTTATGTATTCACTCTTGGAGACCGCAGACTTTTTCGTCAATTAGGCATATCATTTATAATCGTCTGCATTTCAGGTATTATCACTATGGTGCTTCATTATGATTATTAATTTCAACCGGGTCTTTTCAATTCGGTGGACACGATACTTAATTCTAACCAGAAAATGCACCGGATAAACCGGTGATTTTGACGTTAACTTTTTTATCACAAAATGCGTAACTCATTTTGCTATTTTGCTATTTTGCTATTTTGCTAAAAATGAAAATGGCAACAGAGGCGGATACGTGGGATTATATCAACTTTGACAGGTCTCTATCATTAAGTACCGAAGCAGAATTAATTCGATAAAGCATTTACCTGACTTCAGACAGTAAAATTCCAGAAGACGAATATCGAATTAATTGTGCTCATGTACTTATTTATTATCACACCGGGTATTGCGGACATACCCAGTATTAAGTTTGTGGAAAAAGTTAAGATTGATATTTGACTGTAATTAAGGGGGATTAAGGAATCCCAAAGATGCTAACTTTTCCCTAAAAGTTGGCAAGTTTTGTATGTCATATGTTTTATTTATGAGTGATAGAAATTTTGGGAAGAGGTTTTATAACCATCAAAAATGAATTTATACTATGAGGGGTGTATGGATACCTCTGGTGTGCCGGTGAGAGAAAAAAATAAAAGGATATAAAATGAAAAAGGCATTACTTGGTCTGTGTGTGTTCATTTGTTCAGTAGTAAGCTGCAATGCAAATATGTTGCTTTACAGCTTTGAAGGGACTATTAACTTCATCGGGAATGACGGATTGAGGCTTTTAGAAGATGCAGGTCTTGACTTCGGATCTACGGTTGAGTATCAATACTTGCTTGATTTTGATAGACTGGGAGAGAGATACCTCTACGGAACCACATACGACAAAGAGTTTTACGCCGAGGCACTTCCTACTTACAATGTAACTTTTCCAGGACTGTCTTCACTGGATTTCGAGAACTTCGACTCTTACGATAGAATGGGTAGCAACTATTATTGGGGTGCAGGCTACGTTGATGGAGGAATTTCGACTAATGTCCTCCAACATGATGTTGGACAGCTCTCACTGCACATTAAAGATAATGTTGAAGTAGAGAAATGGGAAGTAGGGCAAATAGTGCATAGCTATGAATACTACAGGGATCTTGACGATAACTACACTCACTTCGGCGCTAATGTAACTATCACAGGCATTGAGCAGTATTACCCAGTTCCAGAACCAGACACAATGATGCTGCTTGGATTTGGACTATTAAGTTTTTCATGGGTAGGACGTCAGGTTAAATCCAAGACTACTTGATGGATATTGAAGTTGCCTGAAAAATGCTGCAAAAATCTGAAAGGGTATATCGTTAAGGACTGTACTGCTTCCAACCCCTGTGATAGTCAAATTATATTGCACATAAAGAAGATTACTGCGATATATCAGTGTTAAGTTTGGTGTATAACTTAATACTGGGATTTTCCATTGTTAGATAAATATTTCAGATATATAGATAATTGAAGTGCCCACGGAGGGCTTTTCTTAATTTTTGGATCTTAAGTTTATATAGTCCTGACGACATAAACTTAAGACTAAAATGGAAAATGATTTTTTGAGTACTAAAAAATATTGCACATAAAGGGGATTACGTGAGCCCAAACTCAATTTCAAGAAACGCATTTTAAAGCTACAATCAAGTTAACATTTCGCTCATCGTGCCAAGCTAAATCCGAATCTTTGGAATGAGGTCAATTATGATCTTTGAAATTTGATATTGTTACCCAGTGGGTGACCGCACGTGATAAATCATCTGCCCATCTGCAAGGCTTGCCTTAGCGTTTGGGAGAATGGTCTGTATAGTAAGTCTCGTTGTAGAGCTTGCTCTGACGTTGAGCCATACAGACTGCGGAAGTCCCACCTGACTAAAGTTTAGCCAACAGGTCAGTAGTGAAATCCACAGGTAAGCCCGGAGACGGGAGTCTGAAGCTGGATGGATCAAGGAAGTAGGCTCTGTATTGAATACCGAAAAATGTATAGTTATGGTCGATTTAGGATAGTCTCATATACATCTGTATTGAGGTGAAAGCCGACGTAATTGAGCGGACGGAAGGCAGCAATCCTAATTGTGATATGGCAAATGATTAGGAAACCATCGGTGTCTTAGACCAGGGCATGTTTTTAAGGGGGTAGCTCGGGAACTTGGGAGAGCCAGATGTTTCCTTATGCAAGAGTCAGGAGGTTAGCTCCGAAAGGGAATCTTCTGCAGTGGCATAGATGCTTGAACCAGCCACTGATCAAGACAGTTCAAGCGCATACATAAGGTACCAGGGGAGGATAGTTAATAGCGAACAAACCTGGGATGGACTTCTGGAAGTCTTAGCGGATCATATTACCGATGTTCTATTATTTTTTAGAACGATAAGGTGGGGAAGTGGAACCCAAAGCGACCCACTGTAGGGAAGGAGAAGCAGGGTATAACGTTTTGCTGAAAAGAATTATGGAAGATACTCCGAGATCACAAACCATATAACCAGACATTCAGCAAATTTGCACTATGGGAAGCAAAGTTATGCGCCGGACGGGGTGTCGCCTGTCCGGTCGAAGGTTCGGTAAAAAGAATCTGAGCCGAGGAACCGTATGAGGGAAATCTTCACGTACGGGTCTGTGGGGGGAGCGCCGGGTAACCGGTGCTTCTACCTGGAAGCCGACCGCGTGAACGGGAGTCGTTTTCCGCGCAGGCTGTTGGCGCGGCGGCTTAGCTCGGCGTTATGCCTTCCATTTTATAAAAGGCAGTAATAATTTCAGAATTGAAATGAGGATATAAACAATGAATAATTGTCCGAAATGTAATTACGAGTATCAAACAGGAGAAACATCATGCCCAAAATGCGGGATAATATTTGAAAAATATATAGCATTACAAGAAGAAAAGCAACTTTCTAAAAGACAGTCTTTAATGACTGAATGCAAGGTTTGTGGTAAAGAAATTTCTAAAAATGCAGCAAATTGTCCACACTGTGGAGAACCAAATAAAATCGAAAAAATAATGGATTCTTCAAAAGTGAACCATAAATTATCACCAAAAGAAATGACACGATGCGTAAAGTGTGGTGCAAGCTTTGATAAAGCCACAAAAAAATGCCCTGAATGTAATCATTCGAATAACAAATCACGAGCACAAATACTGACAGGGTTAATTGCAATTTTAGGTATATTATGGATTATAGCAGTAGGCAGTAGTTCAATGTTGTATATATGGTTGATTTCCTGGGTTATCTTTGGTTTGCTAATTAGTATTAAAACCAAATCAATAGTATCTATTACCGGTGGAAGTTTTATCGCATCCTTAATAGTTATCATCATATTTGCAAGCCTAACAGGGCAGATGAAAACACAAAATGATAGTAAAAATCAGCCTTCTAAAGAACAAGCAGCTATAGATAAAAAGGCAAGGGCTGCTGAAGCTAAAAAAAAGAGAGAGCAAGAATATGAAAAATGTAAATTAGATTTACAATGCTGGGGAGATAAGCATTCACTCAGAGCGATTTACGCTTGCCAAGATTTAATCGAAAGACATGCAAAATATTCATTTAAGTGGACTGATGGAGTTCTTGAGCCAAAATTTTCCCGTTTCCGATGGAAAAATAAAGAACAGTTAACTCTTACATATTTTGGAGATAAAATTCAATTCCAAAACGGTTTTGGGGCGTGGCAAAATATGATATATCAATGTGATTATGACCCAATTAATGAAAAAGTAATATCTGTTAAAGTAGAACCTGGGCGTTTATAAGATTATAAACCAAATCAATAATAAGGCATAACCAGGCGCTCCAGCGGATTCGCTGAGCTTATCGTTAGCGGAGATATGATGAAATCCCCAGATGAAGAATATGCAAAAAATTCATTTCATAATTTTCTTGTCCGAGAGTTAAGCATAGAACAGCTATCTTGGAAAGAGTCAGAAACACCTGATTTCTATTTGAATATTAACAATTCGACATTTGGATTAGAGATTACATCACTGATGAGTAGTCTCAATAAAGAAAATATAAACTTACCTATAGCTGCAATCTATGCAATCACTCACGAAATTAAGACACGGATAAGTGAGTGTGCAAAATCACTTGACATGCTTGATGGCGCATATCTTCTTCGAATAAACAAACCTATTAAAATAAACAAATCTGAAAAAAATAAAATTATTAAAAATGCAGTTAAATATATTCAAGAAAGTCAGAAAACTTTAAAAAGGTCAAGTTTGGTTTTGTTCCACAAAAATAGTGCTAATATTGAAATAGAAAAAATACATAGTAAGAAGCAATATGTAGGAATAACAGGGCCTACGATAACTCGTTGGGAAGGTGAAGCAAAAGAAGAGATTTACAATATTCTGCAAGAAAGGATCATATCTAAAGCAAAGAAATTAGATAAAGTTAATTTGCCTAAAATTCTTGTTCTTCTCGATCGTTACCATTTTGCAGATTATGATCAATATCGAGAGGCAATCTTGGAAATTCAAGAAAAAAATAAATTCAATCTCATTTTTTTAGTTGGGCAAGAATACAAAGGAATTTCTTTGTATGGAGAGGAACCATTTTTATCAAATGTGCAAACTTCAACTCCGATCCGCTAACATTTCGTTCGAGTGGACGCCGTGAACGAGAGCGGTTACCGCGAGAGCTGTTGGCGGCGCCACTCAACTCGACGTTGGGCTAATTATTATTTTCGAGTTTTTGACTTCTAAACAAATAAACGAAGGGAGGTTTAATGAGTTTTTTTTATCAAATAAAAAGACTAAATTTTAAAAAGAATAATTTGTCATCAATAATTATTGTATTTTGTATGTGTATGGTGGGTTGTTCATCTTCTATCAAATACAAACAATTAACACTAAATGATTTTTGTATTTTAAAAACTGGAGTAACAAAAAAAGAAGAAGTGATTCAATATTTAGGCTTACCTAATAAAATTATAAAAACAGGCAAAAATGGTTTAGAAAACGAAATTTGGACATATTTGAAAAATTCTGTTGTAAATAAATCGGGATATACACCGTCTGTTACATATATTGATGCTAATAATGGCACAGCAATATTCTTACACTCACAAGACATCCATTATAATTTAAACCTTGATAAAGAAGAAGTCTTAGCATTGTTGCTATTTGATAGTTCCGATCTGCTAATTAACATTAAATAATGAGGCCGAAATGAAAAAAAGATGTAGTTTTGCATTAATAGTATTAATAACATTGTGTATATCTTCTTGCGCACCGAAAATTAACTCAGTCGTTCCATTAAATGCTGTAAATAACGATCAAATTCGCAACACTACTGTTGGTATATCGATTTTGACGCCTAATAGAGAAATTGAATTAGCTGAATCAATTTACAAGGTCCTAGCTTGGGTCTTAGAAGAATCGTTTTTTTCATTTGATGGAATGTGGAATCCAACACCAATGCTTGAACAGGAATGTATCAAAACCTTAAAAGAAGGATTTGGTATGAAAACAGAATTGCTTGTTTCAAAAATCCCATCAAATATTTATGAAAACTATCTTGAATATAGCCATGAAATGTTTACTGAAAACAGAAAGAGATATAAAGGATACGGTTTTATTAGTGGGTATTTTAATGAATATACTAATAATAATGGATATCTAACAACTTTACCTGATATGAATATGCTAAAAGCTGCTGAGGGAGCAAATTTAGACTATATAATGGAAATAACATTAACAGGTGTTTCAATATATCATCAAGGCTTATATCAAGTTAGCAATTGTATTATGTATGCACATGCTCGTTTAATTTCCGTTCCTGATGGAAATATTGTCTGGGCAGATAAAGGTTCCGGTGTTTCAAAGGTAAAAGGTGAAATTTCTCCAAATAACCCAGAAGAGTTTAACAGTTACTTTGAAACGCCTCTTACTAATCTTTTCAATCCAAATGAACCCAAAGGTATGCAAATCGTACAAAATAGTTATATTTTTAAGCAATTAAACAATGATATAACAGAGTTATAAAAGAAATAAGTATAGCTCCGATCGCCCAACAGGTCGTTCGAGGGGACGCCGTGAACGGGAGGCGTTGACCGTGAAAGCTGTTGGCGGCGCCCCTCAACTCGGCGTTATTTTTTTGATCCGGTGAGTACCTGACTGTTTGAGTATCTGAAAGCTTAATTACACTTTGTTTTAACACCGTAAACAAAACAGGTGACAAAGACAACAAAAAAAAACTGGCGGATATTACATAATATCAGGAGTTTATGAGTTAATACGGGGTCGACTTTTTTGCCAATATGTGATATTAAACCATTATTAGATCCAAATATATTGCTCTTCAAATTTGAATTGAAAAAGTTTGATTTGGATTGACTCTTGAGTCTTACTTCCTTAACTTACCTGCGGTTCAAAGAGTATCGCCTCGATAAAATAACACGCCACTGTTTAATAGCCGGGGTGGAGCTATTAAAGCTGGGAATGTGCCATGTAAAATATGTAGACCGTAACGGGAGTGTCATGAAAAAAATATTTTTAGTTGTTTTTATTGTCTTTTTAGCATCATCTTTCAATGTTTATGCACTACGAAGGCCGATCATAGAAAAGATGATAGAGCAACATGGAGCGCGATTTGTGATTGATTGTATCTGTGATGTTGGAGAGCTTGATGATACGACACATTTTTACAAAAACGGATATTTTAAATTCAAAAATAGGCATTATGAACTGATAAACAAAGAAACTATATATCGCGATTTATCACGGATAAATATGCCTCAAGAAATACTACCCGATATTTTAAAAAGCTATGCTAAAAATAAAAAGAAAGATGCAATTATACAACATTTTTTAGACACGAGAGAGTTAAAGAATATATCTAATGATGATGTGAGGACAGTACATCAACAGAAATGGAATTATACAGATAAAAATTTACGTCAAAATTTTATTAAACATTCACCAAATGAAATACAGCTTCCATGGTTTGATCCTAAAAAAATCAGAATAGGACAAACAATAGTTGTTTCCAAAAAAACTCCATTAATGCCAACCATTGATATTAAGTCGTCAAAAAATTTGTTTGAAGAATTAAAAAAAGTAAAAAGAATTCCGCCTAGAGGTGCTTTCTATATTAATAAAATTCAAAAAAAAGGTAATAATGATTGGTATCAAGCTATGGCCTTTGATACCAATCTGGAATACATAGGCGTTGGATGGATTAATAGCGGAGCATTAATGGGGCAAAAGATAAAAATTAAACAGCCCTGAGAAACCTAGTGTTCCTTCAAGGTTTAATTGTCCGGTAAAGCCGCTTCAATTTTACCTTGGCATTTTTAGTCAGTAATGTCCGGTTAGGTTCTTGCATATAAGTAGAGTGAGATTATTTCCCTGTTTTTCAATCTGTCTGTGGTGCTTTTTTCGAAAATTTGAAAAGATTTTATCTCTTTTTATAAAAAAAAATGCATGTATTCTGCCTTCTTTAAATGCTCTGTAACCCTGCAATCTGCTGATTAGAGTGTAAACAGCCGTACGCAAAAACCTAACCGGACACCACAACCTGAAAAGGAAACCTATGCAGGATATTGTTTTGTTCCAGAATTGAAAGATAAATTAAGAGTTTCAGTATGGATGTTTAATCTGAAATAAAAATAACAAACCGCTCAACCTGGCCGCGAGAATGGAAGGCGCTTACCCGTCAGTTACTGGCGCGGCAGGTTAGCTCAATCGTTAGCCATCAAAAGGACACATCGTGCCAGTCAGCTTTGAAAAACTGAACATAGGACAAGAATATGAGCGGACATACCTAGCGGATATTTGGGGCTACAAAGGTTTCCAGGCTATTTCTAGAGGCGTTGTAACGCCATCCGGAACAAATTTCATCATCTTGTTTGTCACAAAACAAAAACAAGAAGCACTAACTCAGTACAACGACTATAAAGATGGCGATCTGCTTCACTGGGAAGGAGAAGAAAAGCACTCATCAGACACCAGAGTGCTCAATGCGAGGTCTGCGAACGATGAAATACACCTGTTTTATCGAGATATTCATCATACGCCATTTGTTTATTACGGGCAGATTCATCTAAAAGAACATCGACTTCTTAGCTCTTCCCCTAGTCAATTTGTGTTTTCGATCGGAAACGATAATCAAAGTCCAGATATATTTGAGGACATTGAAACACATCAAAATGAATTCAAATCTCTAGATCAAACTGAGAAAGACTCAATCGTAAAGAGCCGCATCGGGCAAGGTCTATTCAGGGATGGCGTAGTTGAACTGTGGGGTAGTTGTTCGGTTACAGGGTTAGGCAATCTCGCTCTGCTTCGAGCATCGCATATCAAGCCGTGGAGAAATTCAACCAATCAGGAGCGTCTTGATCCAATGAATGGGCTGTTATTACAGCCCACATTAGATCATTTGTTCGATTTGGGTCTAATTACATTTGATGAAACTGGAGCGGTAATGTTTTCTCCGCACCTATCTCAAGATGACATTGAAAAACTTGAATTAGCTGGAAATCTCAAATTGAGAAAAGTCCCAAACAGGTTAAGGGGTTACATGGAGCACCATCGAAACCATGTATTCAAAAATGGCTAACAAGGCGCTCGTTCGGACGCAAACTACGCTGCGCTTCGTTTGCGCCGCACAGCTTGGGCGTTGGGCGTAGGCATACTGTAGTGGAAACATAAAATATAGTTATTCTCGTTTCGGCGAAGTTAAAGAATCTAACAGACTTCATCTTTGTCAAAAAACACATAAAGCAACATATGGGGTGAATATTGGAATTTAACATGGCCCTTTTCATAGACCAATGCAATCAGAGTGGCTTGCATGATGTGAATAAGTACATAAATATGATTCAACATCATTATAAGAAAGCAATTTTACTTTTGCATCTTTCGATAAAAGATCCTATTGAATTTTATAGAGATACAGACAATGTGAAAGTTACTAAAATAGAAAACGAAACCAAATGGGTGTTTGATAATCACAAAATGGGTTATCTTGATAGCAAACTAAGTATTTATTATGAGATGTCGTTATTTTACATTTATACATATTTTGACTATTTTGCCCACATTTTAAATATAGTTGTGTTATCAAAGGCAATAAATGAAAATGATATTAGCTTTTCCAGAGTCATCCATATAATAAAACAAAAACATCCTACCCATTCTTTGACAAAACAACTGCTAAAGGTCAAACAATCACCAGAATATAAATATTTAAATGCGTTTGTGAACACTTTAAAGCACAGATCTATAAGCTATTCTTGGCATACTCTTCAGGAAAATGTAGAGATCACAGAAGATAGTGAAATATCAGAAATTTGTGCTTTTGAATACAAAAGTGAAAAATATCATGAATTAAAGTGCCCGAAGGGAATAATCGAACTTGGAAGAACGGTGCATAATAATTATATTCCGAAAATTTGTGAACAAATGGCCGTTTTTGTATAATCAAAAATTAATCGCCCAACATAACGGTCGAGCAGACCGCGAGAACGTTTGCCGCTTGTCCGTAAGCCATCGGCGCGGCTGCTCACCTCAACGTGTGCGACACGAAGTCGCATAAATATTTGTTATGCTTGGAGAAATTCATGACATAACCTGATGTTCTACCATCAGTAGCCTACCCGCTGAATGAAGTGCGTGGGGACAAAGGAAGTCTCATCCGTAAGGATGGTCACTAAACCGTGAGGGGCGGTGGCGACTGCGAGCACCAATGCGGTCGGGAGCCAGGCTTGAGAGATATGGCTAACATATGTGAATCACTGATAAAGATCGTGAGTTGAAACAGGCAAAAGGTGCTGATATGCCTGAACCAAAAAAATGGTGAGCGGTCAGGTTCGGGATGTGCGTTTTATCCCGACGTAGATGTTGCACCGTCGGTCGAAAGGTGGAGCCTAAGTCACTTGTAAGGTATTTATGCGGAACGTGGTAAGCCCGATTGTCTCCACGTAAGTGGAAACTGAACCGTAAGGGGAGGCCATGGGCAAGCGGGTATGGGATATCGGAGGAAGCGAATGTCGTGCTGTAATCGTGCGGATAGGGGTTCAAGCTTTGCCCTGACCCGAAAGGGTGCAGACTTCTGATTGGTCTTTCATCACAAGATAACTTGAGAACGACGCAAGAAACAGGAGTTCGTAGATTGGGAACAGCCACAGAAGCTGTTGGCGCGAGCCTGCGTGAATCGATTCAATGGCACGGTATCAACTGGAATCGTGCACATCGAAACGTGCGTCGCCTACAGGTGCGTATTGTGAAGGCATTTAAGGAAGGGAAGCAGAGGCTTGCCAGAGCACTGCAATATGTCCTGACCTGTTCGTTGGCTGGCCGTGCTATGGCTATCAAGCGGATAACTGAGAACAAAGGGAAAAGAACTGCGGGTATTGATGGAGAACTCTGGAATACCCCGAAACGAAAATCAGAAGCGATACAAGAGTTAAGCAAGAAGGGCTACAAAGTTAAACCGCTCAGAAGAATATACATTCCAAAAAGTAACGGCAAAAAAAGACCACTCGGGATTCCTGTCATGAAAGACAGAGCCATGCAGGCACTGTGGAAGTTGGCAGTTGATCCCATAGCCGAGTTGAAAGGTGATCCCAACTCATATGGTTTCAGAGAAGGCCGAGGCACCGCCGATGCAATGGAACAATGTTTCAACTGTTTGGGTCGGAAAACATCGGCAACATGGGTTCTGGAAGGAGATATCAAAGGTTGTTTTGACAATATTGACCACCGGTGGTTACTTCAAAATGTTCCAATGGATCAAAAGATTCTCAGTCAATGGCTGAAATCAGGATATATGGAGAATTACCAAATATATCCAACAGATCAGGGGACACCACAGGGCGGTATTATTTCTCCGGTATTAGCCAACATGGCTCTATACGGTCTGGAGAAGAGACTCAAAGCATCATTCTCGAAAGATAGAAAAGTTCATATTATCTTTTATGCAGATGATTTTGTTATTACCGGAATCTCAAAGGAACTGCTGGAAAACGAAATCATGCCCATTGTGAAAGAGCACGTTGGGCAGAGAGGTCTTGAGCTATCTGAGGAAAAGACCTTGATAACGCATATCAGCAAAGGATTTGATTTTCTGGGCCAGAATGTCAGAAAATATAATGATAAACTTTTGATCAAACCGGCAAAGAAGAATGTCAAACGATTCATGAATGACATCAGAACGGTGATCCGGGAAAATCAACATATCCACCCCATGTATCTGATCTGGACACTGAACCCGAAAATAAGGGGATGGGCTAATTTTCATCGCCATGTGGTCAGTAAAGCCATATTTGGACAGGTGGACTTTGAAATTACCGCAGCTTTATGGAAATGGGCGGTCAAAAGACACCCTAACCAACCCAGAGCCTGGATTAAACAAAGGTACTTCTACAGAACCGAAAAAGGAAGAGATTGGTGCTTCTTTGGAAGGAAAGATGGAAACAGGGCTACCTTGAAGAAGGCCATGGATACCAGGATCAAACGGCATACCAAAATCAAAGGGGATGCCAATCCATATGATCCTGAATGGGAGTTCTACTTTGAACGTCGAAGAGATTCTAAAACGACGGAAACCTTGAAGGCTCGTACAAAGATTTTCAAATTGTGGCAGGAACAGAGTGGAATATGCCCAGTGTGCAAACAAAAGATAGATGATACCACACGATGGCATAAACACCATATAATATGGAGAACCCACGGAGGTGCAGATTTGGATGAAAACCTTGTCCTGCTTCACCCAAACTGTCATAAACAAGTTCATAGCCTAAAATTAATGGTTAAAAAGCCGGGTCTCACCAAAGACCTTAGAAAGGCTTGAGCCGTATGTGGTGAAAGTCACAAGTACGGTTCTTAGGGGAGCATGTGAACTGGTAACAGTTCTTTGGGGTGGTAACACCCCCTGCTTACCCGACTGTACAATTTTTACTTGGAGGCATGAATGAAGAGAAATATCATTTTAATTGTTGTAAGTATTTTAGCTGGTGTGTTTTTTCTATTTCAGGTTGAATTAAAAGCAGAAACACCAGGGCAGCAAATTTTGGATCCTACAGATGATGTTATCCTACCTTATATTAATGTAACGCAATTAAATAGTTCTATAGATGGAGAATTATTAACCGTTATATTTTATTTAGTCGATCTTCCAGAAGAACTATTTTTTTATCGTATTGGAGTGCCTCAAAGTGCACTTGAATATGCATGGTCAGTTTATATTGATGTTGACAATGATCAACAGACTGGAAATAATTTAGACATTTTTGAGGGTATCGACTACACATTGAGTGTGATGCATTTTGTTGGGACTGATAACGCAGACTCTAATTTAGAAAAAAACCTTCAAATGGAACTTCAGTGTAATATTTATAAAGAAAGAGATGAAGGTGGTTTTACTTGGCTAGAACAGGCTTCCCTTACTGTAAATACTGATGACAACACTTTAGAATTAAGTGGAATCATTCCTGGGATTACATCCAACTCGAATATTTATTTTGAAACATTTGATTATAACCCAGAGGGCGAGAGAACAAGCGATTTAAGTAGTGATAGTGAAACTTCTTGTTCTCAAGCAGAACTTGATGCTCAATTTGAAGCAGGAAAACAATATTGTATAGACAATCCTGCTGCATGCGGAATTTCTACTGGCGGGGGATACACTCAATCAGATTTAGATGCTGAGTATCAAAGTGGTTACAATGCTGGTTTGTCTGAATGCTCTGATGAAAACATCACACCTGCTACATTGTCGAATGGGTTGGATATGCATATTCCGATGCTTCAGTTTGGGACAATGAGTTTATGGGTAGATTTTGTATATGTAGGCGAAAGTAATGGTGATTTTATTTGGAAACTGGCTAAATATGGACAAAAATAAACATAAACATAAACATGCCAGTGATCTTTGAATTAAAAAAAATGATTCGAAATATATAAAAAACTATTATATGGATTTTTGTACAACATTTCGTTCCACCCCGACCGCCTGGGGCGTAGCGACTTTGAGCTATTTGGCTTCGTTGAATTTTCTGGCGATGCCACTTAGGTCGTTCTTTCCCGGCGGCCGGTGAACTCCCCGTTGTGCAAAAATTGGTGCTCTCCCGCTACTACTTTGATTATGATTTTGACTCTTTTTCAGGTAATTTAAACTGGCATATGCTCAACCTGGATCTATTCACAAATACTGAGCAGCACATTGTCCAAGAAAGGATGTCTCAGTGTGGTTACCTATTAGGTACTAAAAATCATATTGTTCATCAATTTATTATCAAAGTAGTAGCGGGAGAGCACCCAAAAATTAATCGGAGGTACGAATGAAAAGAAGTATCGTTATCATCTTATTGGCTCTTGTTGTTGCTTGGTGTGGTGTTGACGGAATGGTTTATGCGGATTTGAACGATGGATTGGTGGCATATTATCCATTTAATGGAAATGCAGATGATGAAAGTGGGAATGGGAATAATGGTACGGTTAATGGGGCTACGTTGACAGAGGATAGATTTGGAAATTCAGATAGTGCATACAATTTTGATGGCATTGATGACTATATTCAAGTCGCGCTTTCTTTCGATGAGGATTCAGATTGGACAATATGTGCTTGGATAAATGTGAAAGAAATTGATTCGAGTTATACGGATTGGCAATGTTTGATTTCGGATCATGCTAATGCTTTTGCTATTGGTCTAAAGACAGAAGATGGACAATTAAAAATTTGGGACTCAGGTGAAATACTGTCAGGAACTCTTGCGGTAACTACAAACGAAAATTTTTTTATATGTTATCAAAAAATATCTTCGACATTAAATATTTTTTACAATGGTTTATTAAATGCTTTTAATGATGAAGGTGAGCGAGTAAATTTTTCCCTACTTACAGCACTTGGCGCCTGGGTACCGGAGGATGCCAGTCCTTATAATAGAGAACCTTGGAACGGAACAATAGATGACGTTCGCATTTACAATCGTGCTCTTTCCGAATCTGAAATTAAAGAACTTTATAATGAAAATGTTTCTGGTGAAAGAACTTCCTTAAAAATTATCCCAATATCAAGTAGTGATCAACTCACAGCATGTTTAATTAATGATTCAATAGATGATATTAACAACGAAACTCCGAGTTGTATCGACAACTATCAAGCCGTTCTTAGAAAAAATGACAATTCAAATGTGGGCGCTTCATTTGAATGTGATAGCGTCGATGAATTAACTTTACCATTCCTTTCATCTTTGGATTATCTTAGGCATGCCGATGAGGTAACTTTGGATAATTGTTCATCCGCAAATTATCGTTATACTTTTACTTTACCATCCGGGTATCAAGACCCAGTGTTGACTGGTGTTGCCAATGTTGATGATATGGGGGTGTTGTATCTCAATGACCACAGAATAAGTGGAGAACTTGAAGGTGAAAGCGACTTGGATAATGATCATATTGATGCTGATGGCCTTCAGGTGCTAAATTGGCCGACACCCGATAGTTTTTCTACAGATAATTCTTCGTACTTCAAACAAGGCACTAATGAGTTGATTTTTTCTGTTGCTGGGTATTTGGGTTTTTCACCTACCGGCATCGAATTCGAAGGAATGGTTCAATATAATATCACAGAATCGTTCTCGGGCACATTACCAGAAACTATTCAAAGCTACCTTGTTCTTACCGATGATTCTGCCCCTTGCTATGTTTTCCCAGGAAATTATTTTCAAATCTACGGATCTACCGGCAATAACATTGTTAATATAAAACAATATGCTCGTGCTCAATTTCAAAATTTCATCGGGGAAAACGAAATCAATTTAGAAGAAGCGTCTTCAGAATTTACTGTCTATCGTTCCGGTGCAACAGTCTATCTAAACAGTACTTCCGGTACGCGGGTTGAAGTTGCAGCTACCGAAATGCCACAGATTCTCCGGTTTGCCAATGGTCGTATTGAGTTGGCAATTATTGATGATAGTGTAATGCTCGGCAGTCAACTTGTCGGTGAAACGGAAAGCACTTTAGAGTCTGTTGTAGATGAAAGTGATACGTCAGAAGATATTTTCTAATCGTAAGTTAAAGTTAAAAGATTGTACAACAGGTCGCTCAACCTGACCGCGTGAGCGGGAGTCGTTTTCCGCGAAGGCTGTTGGCGCGGCAGGTTACCTCGGCGTTAGCCGTTTATTGATCAAGCGAGATAGGTAACATCCCTATTGTGTGTTTTCAAGAATAGGGCAAGTATACATAAGTATTTTCCATTTATTCTGACAACTAATAACGAAATAATGAAATTATCATTTTCAAAACAACCAGATGGAAATCTGAACACAATAAATCAATGGATTATTACCAACAGGTAATGATTTCATCATCTTTTCATCATGATTATTCTTGTATAATGCATCATAAGTTTGGTGATTGGTTCATCAAACCATGCGGAAATTGTTGAAATTCAAATCAATCCACCGCTGCTATCATGTCAATTGCAATTTAACTTAAGGAGAATGATCATGAAAAAAGATTATGAAAAAAATAGCCAAAGCAAACTCGGACTCAGGTTTGTCATGTGTCTCGTGATAACCGCTTCCATCTTGGCGACACTGGCCATTCAGGTTGCTGCATCAGAAGGTGAAATAGATGGGACAGCCTCATTATCACTGGACCGTGAGGCTTACAATTCCATTGATACGATGATGATGGATATTGAACTGGATGGAAGTGGCGATGTCGATATCTACATCGCAACACTGACTTCGGAGAATGAAGTTCACACTTTGAATCTTTCAAGTATGGAGTTCAACGACGAAGGGATCATAGAACCGTTTGTCGAAAGCATTTCACTAAGTTTTGTTTCTGGCAGCTATTCGTTTCCGGTTTGCCTTGTTCCCGATTGGATCAGCGGAGACTATTCGCTGTACATTATTTTAACCTCATCCGGAACACCGCTGCTCCAGGGGGAGTGGGTGGCTCAACACTCAGTCGATTTTGAAGTGACATCCATTGTAAATCAGATGACTGCTGTTGAGGAACCTCCGGATTTCAATACAGCTCATTTTTTCAATCCCACCTCTATTACAAATTCCTATTATCCACTGACACCTAATCAAACCAAAATATATCTGACCGAAACCGATGACGGCGTGGAAACCACTATTACGGATGTTCTTGAGACCACCAAAACCGTTAACGGTATTGAGTGTGTCGTGTTCAGGGACAGAGTCTTTGAGGATGAACTGCTCACTGAAGACACCCACGACTGGTTCGCTCAGGATGACGAGGGCAATGTCTGGTACATGGGAGAAGATGTGGTTAATTATACATATGATGAGGATGAAAATGTGATTGCAACCGATAACCAAGGGGCCTGGGAAGTCGGGAAAGACGGCGCCCTTCCCGGTTTTCAGATGCAGGCTGCCCCCACGGTGGGAAATTTACCTTATTACATGGAGTATCTTGAAGACGAGGCGGAAGATATGGCCGTGGTGGCCACTCAGGATTTCACTGTCGAGCTGGAAAACGGCATGGCCTGGGAGAGCTGCATTCGGACATTGGAGTGGAATCCTTTGGAACCGGAGATTTTCGAATATAAAGTCTATGCGCCGGGTATTGGGTTGATCCGGGAACAGGAGGTTGGAGAAGAGGATGATTCCATGGAGTTGATCGGCATGTTCTCCACAGGTGAGAATCAAGTGCCGGATTTCAGCAGTGCCGTGTTTTCAAATCCGACAAACATTGACAATCCCTATTTCCCGCTCATCCCCGGCTCCGTCACCACCTATGAAGCAGAAACAGAAGAAGGCGTAGAAAAAATTATCACGAAAGTGATGGAGGACACTCGCATGGTCAATGGTGTGACTTGTGTGGTTTTCCGCGACAGGGTTTATTTGAATGAGGTTCTCATTGAAGATACCTATGACTGGTTTGCCCAGGATGATGAAGGCAATGTCTGGTATATGGGAGAAGAGGTCGTCAACTATGAATATGACGAAGACGGAAACTTGATCGAAACCAACAGCGGGGGCTCATGGGAAGCCGGAAAAGATGGCGCTTCTGCCGGAATTCAGATGTGGCGGACCATCCCGGATGCCGGGACATCCTACTATCAGGAGTATTTTGAAGGGGAAGCTGAGGATATGGGGATGGTTGTGGATCAGGATGTCACTGTAGAGCTGGAGAACGGCACCGTATATACGAATTGTATTAAAACTCTTGATTGGACTCCCCTGGAGCCTACCGGGTTGGAGTACAAATATTACGCTCCAGAAATCGGTTTCATCAAAGAAGAAAAATTGGGTGAAGAGATGGTCCTGGAACTGATAGAGAGGAATTGATTTTCTCAGTTAAGGAATGAGCACGAAATAGTTTTCCCATTTTGATTTGAACAAAGCGGGCGGGACGCCCGAGCCCCCGGATTTAAATGGGTTGATTGTCTAGCATCCATTCCGAATAGGATTACCAGAGAAAAATCTGGGAAAGGCAAGTGAAAACAGCTCTGGACAGCCGCTGGAAATTATGAAATAGTGATCAAACTGGAACAATGACTATTCATAATAGAAGGCGGCTCACATGCGAATTTTGCTGATTGAAGATGATCGAAAAATAGCGCTTTTCATCATCAAAGGAATGAAAGAGTCGGGATTTGCCATTGACCATGCAGAAAATGGAGAAGATGGTCTTCACTTGGCCCTCACCGAACCCTACGACGCCATGATCGTCGACCTGATGCTGCCGGGAACCAGCGGTATGCAGATCATCGAGACACTGCGAGTACAAGAGATCCATACCCCGGTCATCATCCTCAGCGCCAAACGGAAATTGAACGATCGAATCAAAGGATTGCAGGCCGGCGGGGATGATTACCTCACCAAACCGTTTGCCTTTTCTGAACTGCTGGTGAGGGTGCAAAGCCTGATCAGAAGAGCGACCCGCGTGTCGGCTCCCATATCACTGACCTGTGGGAGCCTCACCATGAACCTGAACACCCGTGAGGTTACCCGGTCCGGGACGGCCATTGATCTTCAACCGAAGGAGTATTCCCTGCTGGAATTTCTCATGCGGCATGCAGGTAAAGTGCTCACCAAAACCATGATCATGGAGCATGTCTGGGATTACAATTTTGATCCCGGCACCAATGTGGTGGAAGCAAGGGTCTGCAAATTGAGAGAAAAAATTGACAAACCCTTTGAAAGCAAAATGATTCAAACGGTTTACGGAGTCGGATATGTTCTCAAAGCAAGTCAATAACGGCCATGTCGGAACCTTTGATACAGTACCCCATGAAAATGTGGGCGTCTTAACAGATAAAAAATTTCGTATAACATTAAAAAATCGAGTCATGGAAATGTCCAGAACTCTGGCGTTCAGGTTGACTCTCGTGTACAGTCTTGTATTTTCGATCTCTTCGTTCCTGGCTTTTACCCTTTTTTACATGACAGCGGTATCGGCAGTAAACGGAAGGGTGGATGATGAATTGACCGAAGAGATGACGGATTTTGCAGAGACATTTGTAAGGGAAGGCCTGCCCGGTGTGATTCAAGAGATTGAAGAAGAGCGATTATCCGAAGATCCGGAAACGCTTTTCATTCGGCTGAAAAAAAGCGGTGAGGGTCATATCAAAAGTACGGATCTTTCTAGCTGGAACCCTTTGCCCGATATCCGTCTTAATTCAGCCGATAGGCGACACCATGACGATGAATCCAAGGAAGCGGCCCTTCCTGTCTCCATTACCACGCACACCTTTTCGAACAAATCCTATCCGGTGCGTATTGCGTGCAGTGCCATCGGTGATGGCCTATTTATTCAGACCGGAATGCTGCTTGAAAATGAAACTGAGATGATTCAGATCCTCCGCCGAATCTTTTATATGGTAACAACGGCAGTTTTTTTTGTGGCTGCACTGGCCGGATGGTTCATGGCGAGACGCGCACTTTCGGGAATCGATGACATTAGACACACGGCATGTGAGATAACCCGTGGGGATATGAGCCGCAGGGTTCCTTTGAAAAAAAGAGGAACGGAGATAGAAGCGCTGGCAATCATGTTCAACCAAATGCTGGATCACATTGACGTTCTAATTGGAAAAATGAGGGAAATAACAGACAATATCGCCCACGATCTCAAAAGCCCGGTAACCCGAATTAGAGGCCTTGCCGAGGTGACTTTGACAACCGGCACGTCCAATAGAACCATTGAAGAGTACGAACTCATGGCGGCCAGCACCATCGAAGAGTGCGAGTCCCTTCTTGAGTTGATCGATACCATGCTGGAAATATCAGAAACGGAAACCGGCACGTCCGATACCTTGTTCCAACCGATCGATATGGCTGAACTGGTTAAAGATGTGTGTGAGTTTTTTGAACCTGCGGCTCAACAAACCCATGTCACGTTGAATCTTCAAATAGAGGATGCATTACGGCTCAATGGAGATCGGAAACATCTTCAACGGGTCATCGCGAATCTTCTGGACAATGCACTGAAATACACGCCTCAAGGTGGGATTGTCGATGTGACACTTTTGGGTGCAAAGCAGACACGAAACAGTCAACATGATGAGGTGGTTTTACACGTCAAAGATACCGGCATCGGAATTTCCAGGAAGGATCTACCTTACATATTCGACCGGTTTTATCGTTGCGACCGGAGTCGCTCCCGCCCCGGTAACGGCTTGGGGCTCAGCTTAGTTAAAGCCATTGTCAATGCCCACAATGGAACCATTCATGTTTCCAGCACTCCGGATGAGGGAAGCCGTTTTGAAGTGAAACTGCCGGGCCTGACAGCAAGTGAGGGACGTGACACCATTGACTTTCCCTATAGTCAAACCGGTTCCCTGATTCTTTCCGGCACGTAGCCCATTGTCAAGGGAAATACGAAAAATGAATGTCAATCTGTACCATGAAAAAAAGCTCATCACGGGTCAACTGCAACCATTCACCATCATCATCAATGCCTTGATCATGATGATGGTGATCTGTTTTCCGATCCATTGCCAATGCCTGGAACTTCCTTGCGATCATCCGATTGAAGAAGGGGGTGCAACAGACGAGACAATTAAAACCGGTAATGGTTCGGACAAATGGTCTTCACTGATATCTTTGAGCCGTGCAATTGAATTTGAAACCACTCATGATCGTATGAGATTTGCCGAGCCTGAAGTGATGGATGAGAAAGAAAGCGATCTATCCTTGACCATCGACCTGGCCATGGATATGCAATTCTCAGAGTGGGTAAATGGTTTTCTTTTGTTCCAATACAGTAATGGTGATGACGAAGTGACGTTGGATGAAGGATTCTTGGAGATCCGCTCTGAACCAAAATCCTTTTTATACAATCTTTCAATCTTTTTTAAATCCGGAAAATACGTTATTCCTTTTGGCCTTTTTGAAACCGCACTCATCTCAGATCCCGTGACAGTGGAGTTGGGGGAAACACGCAAAGTCGCTGTAGAAATCGGTGGGGAGTTTTCAGGATTCCAAGGTTCAGTCATCCTTTTCGATGACGACATTGACATTGATGCAAAAGAAAGTCGGTTTAATACGATTGCTCTGACAGCCGAGTATGCATTTTCAACTGATTTTTTCGATATGGAGTTAGGTGCTGGATATAGTGGAAACCTGATTGGCTCGGACGGATGGACTGAATTCGCGGTGGAGGAAATGATGGATGCAAAAGAAGACGGTATCAGAAAAATCATCCGAGATAAAGTGGCCGGATTCAATTTCTACGCATCGCTTCATACCGGCCCTTTGACGGTTTCAGCGGAGCATGTTGCTGCTTTGGACAGAGTGAAGTGGAATTTGTCTGAATCTCCATCTGATGCGGAAGATGTGACATCCCTAGAAAATGGAGCCGCCATCGACGCCGTGGAAGTGGGCATAAAACCCACTGTCTGGCATTTTGAAGTGTCATATGGTTTCGATCTGTTTGAAAAAGAGTCGGAGTTGGCCATCTCATACCAGAGTTCGGAAAAATCCGGAGAAATAGTTCCAGATTATCGGTATGCAGGTGCACTCTCTATTTCGATGTTGGAGAATTTGGTGCTGTCACTGGAATATCTTGACGAAGCATTTGAAAACGGAGATAAAAATGATAGAATTACCACTCAGGTTGCCTTGGCGTTTTGAGGGGGTGTGTAAAAGATTAACTCTCCAAAAGACCGAAGATGGACAAAACCCTTGTCCACAGGAGAAGAATCCTCCCAGAAAAACAAAAATCAAACTCTCTTTTTGCCGTTCATTGAAACTGAAGATGACCGCCATTGTTGCAGGGACAGTATTGCTAACCTCAGGCGTTTTGGTTCTATTTCTCACACATCAATTCAGCCGTCTGGCCCTATTGACGGTTCACCATGAAGGGATATTGCTCTCCGATGCCGTTACAGCCGCCATCAGCCCTTCACTTTTGACGGAAGATATTGCATCCATTAAAAAATATACGGATACACTGGTTAAAAACAGAGAAGTAAACGATATTGAGATCAATGTGATGAAACTCATGGCTCCCGACACGTCAGAGATCATCATCAGCAATAATTCCGGAAACATCGAGCAAACCGACGAAGAAGAGCATACGGCATTACTGGCAGCGTTGACAACCAATAAACCCCATATCGACATCGAAGATAATCCCTTAGATGTCGATCCTGACGACGATATTTCTACCTATGAGGATCCCAGCCATCCCGATCACTACATTTCCCCCGGTTATCGGGTGATGAGCATCACCACCCCCCTGAAAGTTCAGGGTCAAGACTGGGGAAGTGTCAACATCGAAATCTCTCTCAAATATTTGGATCAAAAACTTGATGAGATTTATCTCTATCTCGGGATAGCCCTTTCATCGGCTATCATCTTATTAGCAGCAGGCTTGATTCATCTTTTGAACTGGAATTTTTTCGATCCGTTATATCGACTTGCCGATGTCATGTCTCGATTTGGCTTGGGGCAGGCTCCGAAGCCCGGTGATTTCAAAAACCGCCATGATGAAATCGGCGTACTGACCCATGAGTTTTTAGATATGATGAATCGTCTGAACAGAACCGAAGCGCAGAACCGTGAGTACCGTGATCATTTGGAAGTGCTGGTGGATGAACGGACAAGGGAGCTGATGCAAACTCAGGAAGCGACCATTCTGTGCATGGCATCCCTGGCTGAAACCAGAGATCCCGAAACGGGTGCCCATATTAAAAGAACTCAGAACTACATCAAAGTGCTGGCGGAACAGCTTCGTCATCATCCCAAATTTCAGAATGGGCTGGACGATGAAACCATAGACCTGATTTACAAATCCGCTCCACTTCATGATATTGGCAAGGTGGGCATCAAAGATGATATTTTGCTGAAACCGGGCAAATTGTCCCGTGAAGAATTTGAAACCATGAAACTCCACACTGTTTACGGCCGAGATGCACTCCGAGCTGCTGAGGAAACACTTGGCAGCAACTCATTTCTCAGGTTTGCCCAAGAGATCGCCTATACCCACCAGGAAAAATGGGACGGATCAGGATATCCCCAGGGATTGAAAGGTGAAGAAATTCCGTTGTCCAGCAGACTGATGGCCATTGCCGACGTCTATGATGCGCTGATCAGTAAGCGTGTTTACAAACCTGCATTCTCCCATGAAAAAGCGATGGAGATCATTCGGGAAGGACGGGGAAGCCATTTTGATCCCGATGTTGTTGATGCATTCATTTTACTTGAAGCTGACATTAAATCCATTGCTAAACGCTACGAGGATTCAAAAATACCTACGTCATCATGATTACCCATCATCACCGAGATCATTTAGATCCAGTTGCCTTAAAAAAAATCATAAGAGACAACACCATTATTGTGATGACCCCAAAATGCGCTGAAAGAATCGAAGACATGAATTATTCCCCAATCCTTATGGTTAATGGAGGCAAGGGGTAAGCTTACGGGTTATGGTGTGGGGCATCATGTCCAAAAGTAAGAGTCTGTTTAGGAATGAGTCTGAAATAACCTGATCATGATTTCATTCAACAAATGAGTGACAGACTTAATGATAGATATCCGATCTTTCAGTATTCAATGTCGATTTTTATCAGACTTTCATATGAATTGCCCGGGAAATGCTTTGCCCTGGCCACGGAGCACTTGATCTGTTATTTGTCAGGGCTGTTGATCTTCAAATAGAATTTTTTGATACCATTAGTCCTTGCTTTTGATTTACTATATTTCATTGGAATAATTGCTTTTCATTATCAATTTGTGTAACGTGAAAAAGATACACAGAAAGATGAGTTCCGATGATATCTGATTATGTATCCTCGGTGAAAGAATCTGATCCCAATGATACCATCTGTATCATTGAGCTTTTGATGTTTTTTGAATAGTGCAAGGGTAAGCACGAAGATATGCATACTTTACCACGACTTTTAGGAATAACATACCGAAATTCCTTATGAAGATAAACTTACTGTGGAGTTCTCAATTGTTATTATGGGATAATTGGGGTCGGACCAAGCTAACTATATCTGAAAATATAACGGAAAGACTTAAATTTGTGCCCAAAAAGCCTCTTAAATAGCACTTTTTGAGGGTAAAATGGGCCTTTTAAGAAATGGAATGGAAGAGAAGCAAGTTAGTTCCAACAAAAAAATGCTGCGGATGAACCGCAGATTTTGGCGTTGGCCGACTTTTTGTAGATACAAAATCATATGTTATTCAAGTGGAAAATGATTTTTCCCAAAAAATGTATTCTAATTTTTATTATTTTAAATTGAGGTGTTTATGAAAAAAAGCGTTGCTTTGATTATCGTGTTTATGGCTGTATGTCTTTATGGATTTGGTAATGATAGTTTTAGCTCACTATCTTATGCAGAAACAAAGATTAACTCATATGCATATGTGGATGGGACTTTTTCTGAAGGATATACCGCTGCTTCTTTTGAAGAATATGAACCGGAGGAAAAATTATCGGTTTATCTCATATATCCTGATGGTTCTGACAGATGGTTTGATAATTCTTATTTGAATGATGAAATATTTTGGTCAAAAACAGAAAGCACTATTGTAGTAACTGTTCACTCCAATGACGGCACAGAACTAAATTTATCTTATAAAATTAGCACATTGCTGCATAAGGTGATTGTGAATGATCCTCCGTATGACAACAATGGAATCGTGGATATTCATTTTAATCAATATAATATTTCAGACGCTACAGGGCGTTTGAATGGTTCAGATATTGGCTCATATACACCTGGTATTTTTTCTGAAACGGTGCTTAGAATAGAGGGTGCTACCAATGAAGAAACAACGATCACAACAAATTTAGATATTCATATTCCATCTTTGATTTTCCATAATCAGTCTGAACCTGAAACCCAAAGTATTTGGGCTGACTTTCAATTTTATGGAGAAGGTGAAAATAGTGAAATGTTATGGAAACTTGTTGATTTTGGAACGAATGAAGCCGAAGCACCTCACATAAATTTATTGGATCCTGAAGTAAATAATATGCATGTTCTTCAAAATGGTGCGACAAATCATTCTGGGTGCGGAGATCATGATATGACATGGTGTCAAAACAGGTCTGACACATCCGGCTATGGACCATTTTTATTTGACTGGGGAGATGGTTCTAAGACATGTGATGGGTTTGCAGGGGAGCATACCTATACTTCCTCTGGATTATTTGACATATATGTATCAATAAAAAACACTTGCGGAAGTATCGCCACAGAGAGTAAGACTGTTTCAATTTCAAACAATTAATAAAAAAAGAACAATACCTTCGCCAATTTCCACATCTGTTGAAAGTGGCACAAGGCCAGTTTACAAGTCTTTCTAAAAAGGCTTGATAATAAAAACTTGACCCTGCAAAACATGGGTAGTTTTTTATTACAACGTTCTGAAATAATGACCTTTTCAGAAAAGGCTAAAATGCAGAAGGTAAAAGGTTCTTTCTGCTCAATATGCTAAACAGAAATGGCGAAGGTCTTGAAGAAACTCAGCCTTATAAAATAGAGAACGTCGGCCAACATTTCGTTCGAGGGGACGCCGTGAACGGGAGTCGTTTTCCGCGGTGGCTGTTGGCGGCGCCCCTCAACTCGGCGTTATGTGTGTGTTTACATATATTGAAATATTGTAGGAAAGGAATAAAAGAAGATAATGCAGGAAGAAAATAGAAAGGATGTGGAGCTTCAACCAAATCATAATGCGGATTCAGATAAAGAAATTAGCAGGCATATTAATCCAAAAGTTTTAAATATTTACGATGTATATAGTTACAGGCATGCCGCAGCAATTTTTAAAACTTCATTCCCCAAGGAATTAGGTGAAATAGAGGATGCACTGTTAAATTTTCGCATAACAAAGAAAGATATAGCCTTGCCAGGAGGTAATGAATCTGTGATACCCAAACAGTTCTCAGAGCAACTGCGTCCTAAAGAATGGTATGAAACACGAATTCAAGGGGATTTGATAATTCGTGTATCAGAACAAAGCGAAGATATTTTACCAAATGGCAAGCTAAAAAAGCATAAATTACCTGAAAAATCACCAATAATACTTCAAAACTATATTGATGGACATAAGATTGATTACGTAAAAGGTCGTGTAGCACTTGATATGGAGTGGAATAGTAAAGACCAAACTTATGATCGTGATTTATATGCTTTTCGTATGTTTCATGAATGCGGTATAATCAGTGTGGCTTCATTGATTACTCGCAGCGAAAAACTTAATCCTGTATTCGATATTGTCCCGTTATTAAAAAAAGATGGTACCGTTGATAAAAATAAGGACGGTAGCCCAAAGTTATGTAAACAAAAATACGGTGCTAGTACAACATGGATGGGAAAGCTACTTTATCGACTTAATGCTGGACGTCATGGTGGGTGCCCCGTTTTAGTGTTTGGTATAAGGCCAGATGTTATTTCAGATTGGAAAGAACAAAAAGAGGAACAAATATGAATCCTTCGGATGATTTATTAAATTTTATTGGTAAAAAGAAATTTTCCACAATATTAGCCGATCCACCATGGCAGTTTCAAAACCGCACAGGTAAAATTGCCCCGGAGCATAAAAGGCTTGCACGCTACCCAACATTAAAATTACAAGAAATAAAAGATTTACCTGTAGAAGCGATAGCTGAGGAAAGAGCGCATCTTTATTTATGGGTTCCTAATGCGCTTTTGGCAGAGGGAATGCAAGTAATGGAAAACTGGGGCTTTAAATATAAGACAAATTTAATTTGGTATAAAATCAGGAAGGACGGTGGCCCCGATAGAAGGGGTGTAGGATTCTATTTTAGAAATGTTACTGAAATGATTTTATTTGGTGTACGGGGCAAAAACATTAGAACATTGCAGCCAGGTAGAAGCCAGGAAAATATAATTTCATCACGCAAAAGAGAACATAGTCGAAAACCTGATGAACAATATGATTTAATAGAATCTTGCAGTTGGGGGCCATATTTAGAGCTTTTTAGTAGAGGGACGAGAGACGGATGGACGACTTGGGGGAATCAATCTGAAGAATACGCTCCTGATTGGGAAACATATTCAAATCATTCTCAAGCAAACAAAATTGTCCCTTTTAAAAAGGCTGGTACTGTGTAAGTGTGTCTAAATAAACCCCTCTATCAGGAACAGATGTCAGTCAGTTTCTTAAAGTCACAGATAATTTCCTATGAGATATTACATAAATAATGATTACAATATTTTTGATTTTGAACAACCACATCTGGTTGCTGAAGATGCTATCTCCCCCTTTTATTTTGATATCACAAGTAAAATAAAATTGTACCATTTAGATGCTTTTTCATTTTTTTCAAATATACCTGATAGTTGCGTAGACCTTATTTTTGCAGATCCACCTTATTTTTTATCATCAGGTGGCATTACATGCTATAGCGGGAAAAAAGTGAGTGTAAACAAGGGGATTTGGGATAAATCACGAAATATTAAAGATGTTCATGCTTTCAATAAAAGATGGTTGGTAGAAAGCAAACGAGTTCTAAAAAAAAATGGTTCAATCTGGGTTTGTGGAACATTTCATAATATTTTCTCAGTTGGTTTTGCTTTACAGGAGTTGGAGTTTAAAATTTTAAATAATGTAGTATGGGAAAAGAAAGATCCACCACCAAATTTAACACAGAAATATTTTACTCATTCATCAGAACATCTTATTTGGGCATCAAAAACAAAACGATCAAAACACACATTTAATTATGATCGACTTAGGACTATTTCAGATGGTGAGCCAATGAAATCGGTATGGAGAGATATCTGGAAAATGCCATCTACCAATAAATCTGAAAAAAAATTTGGTAAACATCCAACACAGAAGCCAGAAGAAGTTGTTAAAAGAGTTATACTGGCATCTAGTAATATTAATGATTTGGTATTTGATCCATTTTGTGGAAGTGGCACTACAGGCGTTGTGTGTAAAAAATTAAACCGGAAATTTGTTGGTATTGATAATAATATAGAATATTTAAACATAGCCAAAAAAAGATTAATATCGATAGATGAAGGTAAGAAATAAGTCATCACATTTTTTTCAATTGATTTTATGCCAAACTGCACACAACAAAAAAATCCAGCGGACGCAAAAAAACCGCGCCGCTGATTTTCACGTTGAGCGTCACTATTAATTCATCACAATGTGGAATAAAACATGAAAGATGAACTCAGATTTTTTCTAAATCGGGTAGGTGAGAAACTTTGGGTCAAGCCGCTATTAGTTTGTCTCTTGTCCATCACTATCGCTTTCCTCGCTCAGTGGGTTGACCAATTCCTGATATTTCAGAAGGCCCCCGAGGTAAATATCGAATCAATTGAGATGTTGCTCAAAGTCATATCGGCAAGCATGCTGGTCATGGCGGTATTTGCCGTGGGATCGATGCTTGCCGCTTATCAGTCTGCGAGCAGCTCGGCTACTCCACGGGCTTTCTTGTTGGTGGTGTCCGACGATGTCTCTCAAAACGCATTGTCCACGTTTATTGGTGCATTCATTTTCAGCATCGTCGCTCAAGTTGCTTTGATGAACGGATATTACGAAAAAGCAGGCAGGTTCCTCCTTTTTATTATTACCATATTGGTGTTTATATTAGTTATTATCAGCTTTATAAAATGGGTTGATGGAATCGCTCGATTAGGTCGGCTCAGCACGACAATCGCCAAGGTTGAGAAAGCAACCGAGGAAGCCTTGCGCCGGCGTAAAGAAAAACCTTTTCTTGGGGGCGTAAAGTCGGAAAATCAGACAGATGGTTTGCCAGTATTTGCAACAACTGTTGGCTATATTCAGCGGATCGACATGGATGCATTGCAGACAGCCGCAGAGAATAGTGAACTGCAGGTTGTAGTAGCGGCACTTCCAGGGACATTTGTGACATCTAATCGGCCATTGGCTTATATACGAGTTGACCGCAAGAACTCAGAAGCAGTGATCGAATCAGCATCGATCGTCAAGGCATTTTGTATCGGCAGAAACCGGACATTCGATGATGACCCCCGATTCGGTCTTATTACGCTGTCCGAAATTGCTAGCCGTGCCCTTTCCCCTGCCATCAACGACCCCGGAACTGCGATCGAAGTTGCAGGTGTCTTTGTCCGATTGTTTACAAATTTTACCCATGGGATAACAGAGCGGGAACAACCGCGCATCGAGTTTGACTGCGTTGCGGTACCGGAGATTGCTTTAAGTGATCTGTTTGAGGATGCATTCAATGCCATTGCCCGTGACGGTGCAGGCACCATTGAGGTTGTAATTCGGATTCTAAAAGCGTTAGCTATACTCTCATCCATCGGGAATGAACACATGGAGAAAGCGGCACTTGAATCCGCGCGTCTTGTTATTGCGCACGCGGAGAAAGCGCTTCCAATACCATCCGATACCGCGAAACTGCGAGCCGTGTCAGAATTTGCCTACTCGCCGGATTCTATAGCATCATCGGCAGTGGATGTCTGACGCTCAACAAGCCGGTAGAGCAGACCGCGAGAGCGTTTGCCGCTTTTCAGGAGGCTGTTGGCGCGGCTGGTGAGCTTAACGTTGGCCTTGACAAAACCTCCACGATGTACAACTATAATGTATACACCAAAATGGAGGGTATAGAATGATACGAACTCAAATATATTTGACGGATCAGCAACGAAATGAATTGGCCATACTTTCAGAAATCCAAGGGAAAAAACAAAGCGAACTTATCAGAGAGGCAATTGATATTTTAATTGAACAGGCAAGTCAGGAAAGGCGAAAAAAGATATTATGTGAAACTGCTGGGATATGGAAAGATCGATCCGATATCCCCGATTTTAAAAAAATGCGTTCTGAATGGGATAGGGAATAACAATGGCGCAACTATTCCTTCCTGATACAGATGTTCTCATTGATTTTTTACGAGGCTATCACCAAGCTGTTGACTTTATCAACCTCAACGCTTCTCAAATAATTTTGTCCACAATCGTGATTGCTGAACTTTATGCAGGGGTAAGAGGGAAACAAGAATTAACGATTTTGAATAATTTTGTTTCCCTTTTTGATGTCATTCCAATGAATTCAGAAATTGCCAAGATTGGTGGGCTTTATAAGCGTGATTTTGGTAAATCTCATGGCGTAGGGTTAGCAGATGCCATTATCGCTGCTACTTGTCACTCAAAAAATGCGCAATTGAAAACGCTAAATGTCAAACATTATCCTATGATCAAAAATTTAGAACCGGCCTATATAAAAAATTAGGCCAACAAAACGCTGGAGAGGACCAGGCTTACTGTGCGGACCAGGCTTACTGTGCGGCCTTTCGAAAGTCCCTGGTTCAGGAGAATTTAACTTTTTACCGGCTAAAGAGGTAGCCGATGGCATCGCCATGGGTGGGGGCGGTCAAGGCCGGCGGCAATAATAAAGGGGGGAACTTCTGCCTCTAACCTGACATATCTTGCAAATTTTTCTTTATTTATCCACTATTTTTTGTTATTATTCTCAATTACTCAAGAGTCGTAAGTTCTAACATCTTCTACCATATATCGCACTTAAACTTCTTGGAAAATACTATGTATGGCGGTCATTCAGAGAACTTATGACTGACGGGTTAAAAATATCTAAACCCTTAAACCTCTCGTTGTCAAATCCATTTAAGTCATTGGACGCAGCTATCCTGTACCACTTAAGTGGTTGTAAAATCAACTGATTTTAAAAAAATACTCAGTTCAAATTCACACTGATTCCTTTCCCTGGCAGAATCATTTGAAAAGGAAGTACAGAGCAGTAGTATTTCAAATCTCCCCCCGCATTTAGGATAGAGTAATGCCGGTGCAGTTTCAGTTTCAGTTTCATGCGAAAGCATTTTTTCAAATCCGTATGTTTCTTCCATGATTTTTCTCACATCATCTATTGATAGAGAGCATGATGGATGCATGAAACCGTAATACCTTACTTTCATGAACCCTGTGGGAAGCACATGCTGGAGGAATCGTCTGATAAATTCCATGGCATCAAGCTTCATGGTACGCTGACGGTTACCGTGTGTTTCCTTGTAGCTGAAATATACATCTCTGTTTTCCACTTTGATGATGCGATTATCTGAAACGGCAGCCTTGAAAACATATGCAGAGAGATACTTGATGCTGTTTTTGCTGTCTCCAACAGGCTGGCAATTGACATTCCAGGCTGTTTCCCAAACCTGGGGAGGTATCTGTGATAAAAGTCCTGTTTTTTTTATTTCATCACAGAATTTTGCCCTGAAAATTTTTGACATGGGTTTCTTTATAGTTGGGGCTTCATTATTGCCCCTGCCCCTTGCCGGAAATATATGAAATGTAGTGACTTGATCTAAAATTTTACCCACCTCTTCTCTACTCAAACCACAGGGTAGTGTTTTTTCTCTTTTTGCATCGAGATAGGTGAAAGTGTGCCATTCACGTTTCAACACATTCTTAAAAAAAAGCGGATACCGCACTGGGATATACGTAATGTAGCTGCTGCCCATTGATCTTCATCTTTCCTGTGAAGAAAGTAATTTTGCAGTTCCTTCTCATTAATAAGATCAGGAGATTTGTCATAGAAATCAACAAGCTGGCGTACTGAACGTACATAGGAATCCTGGGTACTTTTACTCATTCCTGCAAGTTTAAGTGCGTTGATTGCTTCGTTGTAATACTCTTTCATTATAGCTTCTTTTCTTTTCAGGTTAATTCATCGGGATAACTAACTTGTTATTTTTACAAATTAAAATCCGTACAAATGAAAAGTATATATGGCATACAGGAACGATATCAATTGAAAAAAATAAAGAAGCTTGAATTGGAGGCGATATTTGAAGTATAAAAACTATGTGTCACATTGCGGATTGGATAATTATGGAATTTTACGAACAGGCATGAACCGTTAAATATGCTTAAATATTGAAATTTGCGCATATCTGCCGCGTAGCGGCTTACTTGAACCAGCTCATCCACCGGACGGCTTGCAGCCGCCGGTGATCAGCACATTATGTGGCCTGAGGTCATCAAGAAAATGGGATAAAAATGAGAAACAAGAATCTTGAAAAATATATTTGGACATCAAACATGTTATTTTAGGGGATCAATACTTTGGCAAGAATGAGTGATTTTTAGACACTAAAAAATGTCAAGGATATATGATGAATCCTTGATGCCATAAATTTTTAAAGATAATGCAAGGATGGTTGAGTTTTAAGGCTCTGTTAATGTTGAACAATACTATCTATATCCTCAAGAAATATTATAGTATGCGCCAACTTTAACAGTACGATCATTTTGAATCCTTTCATACGAAAGGATTTTGGATAGCAACCCGCAACCGAAGGAGCTGCTTATGGAAGGCTTTAAAAAAATTCTTTATCCGATAGCGCTAACTAATATGTCTCCCTTAATAGGGCCTTATGTGGTCACTATGGCAAAAAAATTTGATGCCGAGGTGCACCTTTTGCATGTTTTACGGCGTTTCGATTGGTTTGTAGATACCTATGTTTCAGAGTCCCCAAAACCTGATTTCAAACGCATTGCCAGCGATTTCGAAAGCCAGGTAATGGCCCAGACCAAACATAAGTTAGACACCTTTATTAAGACCCATTTCAAGGATATTCGGATTGGAAAGGCTGATGTCGTTACCGGGACCCATTACAAACAGATTATACAATACGTGGAGTCTGAAAGCATTGATCTTATTATTATGGGCACCGGGACCACTCTTCAGAAAGTGATATTTGGCACGGTCGCGGATAAAGTGTCCCGACTATCCAGCGTTCCGGTCATGTTGATCAAAAGCGATTCAATTAAATGATTGATTCTAAACTTATAAGCAATAAAGGAGCTTAACCCATGGCAACCCAACGTCAAAAGCGTGATCCCTATCTCTGGGAAGCACTGATATCGATTCTTGGATTGATCGTTTTTATCAGCATGGCGATTTTGCGCTATGAAACAGATGCCCATGTACCCATCCTGCTTGGCGTGTTCGTAGCCGCTGTGATCGCTTTGCGGGCAGGCTTTAGCTGGAAAGAAATTGAAACCGGCATGCTCGACGGCATCACCAATTCACTCCAGGCCATAGTAATTTTGCTTATTATCGGTATTCTTATCGGTGTGTGGATATTAAGTGGTGTGGTTCCCACCCTGCTTTACTACGGCCTAAAAATACTTCATCCGTCCATATTTCTGCCAGCCACATTGATCATTTGTTCAATCACCTCCCTGGCTACCGGTTCCTCCTGGGGAACCGCGGGAACTATCGGCATAGCACTGATCGGTGTTGGCGAAGGGTTGGGATTTCCGCTACCTCTCGTCGCCGGCGCTGTGCTTTCCGGCGCCTATTTCGGAGACAAAATGTCACCGCTGTCCGATACCACCAACATGGCGCCGGGTATGGTCGGCACCGATCTTTATACCCACATAAAGCACATGTCTTATACCACCGGGGTCAGCTATGCCATTACCCTGGTAATCGAGATTGTACTTAGCTTCTTTTATGGCGGCGGGCAGGCCAATCTGGCGAGCGTCAATCAGATCCTCGCCGGTATCGATGCCCAGTTCAGCGTAAATCCGCTGTTGCTGATTCCGCCTGCGATTGTGATGGTGCTGGCGTTTAAAAAAATTCCGGCGGTCCCCGGTATTGTGATCGGCATACTGACCGCTGGTATTCTGGGTTTCATTTTCCAGGGTAATGATTTTGGGGGTCTACTCTCCGCGTCCTATGGCGGCTACACTAGTAATACAGGGGTGGTAGCCGTCGACAATCTCTTAACCAAGGGCGGTTTGTCCTCCATGATGTACACGGTTTCACTGGTTATCTGCGCTATGATGTTTGGCGGGATTATGGAAAAGACCAACCAGTTGCGCGTTGTTGTCAACGTCATCCTCAAAAAGGCCGAATCTACCGGTTCGCTTATTACCGCCACCGTCCTGACCGCCATCGGATCAAACCTGATCCTGTGCGATCAGTATATGTCCATCGTGATGACTAGCAAGATGTACGCCCAATCATACAGGGACAAGGGTCTGCACCCCAAAAATCTGTCACGGGCCGTTGAAGACAGTGCTACGGTAACGGCTAACCTGGTCCCGTGGAACTCGGGTGGTGCTTATATGACAGCCACCCTGGGTGTGCCCACCATTGCCTATTTGCCGTTTAATTTTTTTTGCTGGATCTCACCGATTGTTTCCATTCTCTACGGTTGGTTCAATATTACCATTGATCCTCTGGATACCGAGGTTGAAACCCCAGATGCGGTGCCTGAACAAGATTCAGCTTAAAGTCATGACGATTTTCTTAAAGGTATCAGAATAAATTGAAAGGGAGATACGGATATGTACAAAACTATCTGTTTCAAAATCATATTTGCTATTTTGCTGTCCGGGCTATGCTTGGCTCAATCGAATGCACCAGCGTTGGCTGTGGATGTTGAGTTGGCCAAAGACTCCACCCTTGAAGGTATTATGCAGCGGGGAGAATTGCGCATCGGCCTGGAGGCGGGCTACTTGCCCTTTGAGATGATCGATAAGCGCAGCGGAGTCCGTCAACGGGAGATTCGGCATGGCGGATTCCGGCGCCAGGGGCGTCAAATCAGTCTGATGGGATTTGACATCGATATCGGAATCGAGATGGCCAATGCGCTGGGCGTCAAGCCTGTATTTATCGACACCTTCTGGCCCAGCATCATTCCAGCTTTGAATCTGGGGCGCTTCGACGTCATTTTCGGTGGGATGTCGGTGACAGAGGCACGCAAGGAGAAAGTGGATTTCGCCGATCCGTTCATGACCGTGGGGCAGACGGTTCTGCTTAATGCAAAAAACAGAGCCGCGGTACGTTCCTACAAGGATCTCAACGATTCCAAATACGTTGTGGTATCCAAGCCTGGAACCACAGGTGAACTGGCCGTGAAAAATATGATACCAAAAGCATCATATGAAACGACCGATACCGAAGTCAAGGGCGCAATGCGCGTGCTTGAAGGAAAAGCGGACGCATTTATCTACGATTTTCCGTTCAATGCGGTATTTTCAGCCCTGCATCCTTCTGATCAATTGATCTTTTTAAAAGAGCCTTTTACCAAAGAGCCTGTTGCTTGGGCGATCCGTAAAAATGATCCTGATTTTTTGAACTTTTTAAACGAGTTCTTAGCTCAGATCAAATCTGATGGCCGCTTCGATAAAATCTACGACAAATGGTTCAACAGATCGGACTGGTATCGATATGTGCGATAGGTGCCTCGGATCGAATACGTCGGTGAATCGATCAAGAAAACAGTTGTCCGATGATTGAACATTACGATTTTATAGCAAGGAGCTTGATATGGGAAAATATCCTTAAATTATCGCTGTAGAATCAACAAAGGGTAAAAAACTGGTCGTTACATTTCAAAACCTGATATTGTTTCTTTGCAGATAAGCAAATGATTTGAAATTCTTGGAGTTCATCAAAGCTAACACATACCAATCTATGACATAATATTTGAATCAAAAGAATATATTCATGGGGTTGTTTCCCATGGGGTGGAATTTGGAGGACAACCAAATAACCTTAACCAAAGGTTACTGTTGAAATACATGCCCGCCGGCTTTTTTTTTAAAGTGAATGAAGTATTATTCATCCTATGCATAAGTTTCAAAAGTATAGAAAAATTACAATATCATATCAATGTTGCACTTTTTGAAATGAACTGCTGGTGATTGCCAGAAAGTGTGATCAACCGGGTTCAAGAGGAAGTAGTAGGATTCGGTATTATGTTCGGTTCTCATGCACGGAATGAACAGCACAAATGGAGTGACATAGACTTGCTGGTAATCTCATCCTTGTATGATGAATCATATAGTCGGGAAGACATCAACCTGCTTTGGCGAACCGCTGCCCGAACAGATAGCAGAATAGAACCCATTCCGGTTGGTGTCAATCGTTGGAAAAATGATGACGAGAGCACGATTATTGAAACAGCACGGCGGGATGGGATATTGATAACAGCGTAAGATATGGTTGAAATGTTGTACAACATTGCACTCCAGGGGACGCCGTGAACGGGAGCGGTTCCCGCGAAAGCTGTGGGCGGCACCCCTGAGTTTAGCGTTATGAAATAATTAACCGCTATTGTTGATTGTAATCTCCCCTGATATCCTTTTTGCTGATTTTACCCACCGAGGTTTTGGGAATAATTGCATCCAGTATGATTTTACTGGGGACACCGTATTTTGGGATCTGGCCTTTTTCCACAAAGGTCATGCAGAATTCCTGAATATCAGATTCAGAGATTTTACCTTTGAAATCCTCTTTCAGTATAACCATTGCCATGGGACGCTCACCCCATTTTTCATCCGTGATACCCACGACTGCAACCTCGTTGACTGCTTCATGCTGGCTGATAATATCTTCCAGCTCCAGGGATGAAATCCATTCTCCACCGGTCTTTATTACATCTTTAAGCCTGTCCGTTATTCTGAGGTATCCCTCCTGATCAATAACGCCGATGTCGCCGGTGTGAAGCCAGCCGTTTTTCCAGAGTTCCTCGCTTTTTTCTTCGGATTTGATATAGCCCTGGGTGAGCCATGGAGTACGAGTAACCACTTCTCCCGGTGTCTGCCCATCATGAACAATAGGGTTGCCTTCAACATCTACAACCTCTAATTGAACCTCGGGTATGGGAAGACCGGTTTTGCAGCGAATTTCCACCTGATCATCTTCTTCCCATTCCAGCATGTGAGGTTTAAGATTGGCCAGTGTCAGTATCGGGCAGGTTTCAGACATCCCGTATCCGGTATAAAGGTTAATCCCATAGGTCAGTGCTTCCCTGCAAAGTCCCTTGGAAAGAGCAGAACCTCCGATGATGACCTTCCAGCCCTTTAGATCTATATCCTTTATGGACGGACTTGAAAGGAGCATATTCATGATTGTGGGTACGCAATGGGAATAGGTCACCTTTTCTGCGGCTATCAGCTTTAACAGCGTTTCTGGTTCATAGCGGCCCGGATATACCTGTTTAGCTCCCATCAGAGTCATAATATAGGGCATGCCCCAGGCATGGACATGGAACATGGGGGTCATGGGCATGTAGACATCTGCCGAAGAGATATTGGCCTGGGATACATAGGCGGTGAGTCCCGCTATAACCGCGTAAGTATGAAGAACTATTTGGCGATGACTGAAAAATACTCCCTTGGGAAGACCGGTGGTGCCGGTGGTGTAAAAGGTGGTTGCCATGCTATTCTCGTCAAAATCAGGGAAGGTATATTCAGGAAGTGCTGCCGATACCAGGGCTTCGTACTCACCATTGAATTCAATTGAGGATTCAGGAATTTGACCTTTGTCAGATAACACGATAACCCCTTTGACCGTCTCAAACCTGTCTTTCACAGATTCCAGCAGAGGCAGAAACTCCTCATTGACAAGAATCATGTCATCTTCTGCATGGTTGATCGTGTAAATAAGCTGTTCTGATGTCAACCGGATATTCACTGTGTGTAGCACGGCTCCCATCATGGGCACAGCGAAAAAACACTCCAGATAACGATGGGAATCCCAGTCCATTACCGCGACGGTGTCTCCTGGTTTGACACCCTGTTCCTTGAGCATGGATGCAAGCTGTTTTACCCTTTGTCCAAATGTCTTGTAATCATATCGCAGGAGGTCACGATAAACAATTTCCTGGTTTGGAGAATAAATCATGGGGGTGTTTAAAAGATGCTTGATCAAAAGTGGATAGGCATAGGCGCTCTCGGTAGGACTAATTAATTTTGTCGTCATAATATCTCCTTTTTCCATTCATTTGTAATGATTGATACTAAAGCATTTCCAGGGCACAGGCCATTGATACTCCACCGCCGCCGCACAGGGTGGCAAGTCCCAATGTGTTTCCCCGTTTTTTCATGGCATGGATCAGTGTGACCATGATCCTTGATCCGGTGGAACCAATGGGATGCCCAAGGCCGATGCCTGAGCCGTTTATATTGGTAATGTCGCGATTCAATCCCAATTCTTTTTCACACCCGATATATTGTGCTGCAAAGGCTTCATTGACCTCTGCCAATTCAAAATCTTCTATGGAAAGTCCGCTTTTATCCATGAGCTGCCTCACGGCAGGCACCGGGGAAAGCCCCATGATGGTGGGATGACAGGCACCCATTCCAGTGGCTTTGATTTTCGCAATGGGGGTCAGCCCCAGCTCTTTTGCCTTGTCCAAAGACATGATGATCACGGCGGAAGAGCCGTCATTGAGACCACTGGCATTTCCTGCTGTTATCTTTCCGGTTTTGGGAACAAAGGCCGGCGGCAGGCTGGATAATTTTTCCATTGTCATGCCGGGCCTGAAATGTTCATCTTTATCAAAAATAAGGGGATCTTTTTTTCTCCGGGGCACTTCAATGGGTACGATCTCCTCTTTAAAGGAACCATCATTTGTTGCCCGTTCACTGTTGTTATGGCTTCTAAGGGCAATTTCATCCATCTCTTCTCTTGAAATACCGAGATGCTGGGCCACAAATTCTGCGGTGTGTCCCATTATATAGGGTTTTCCCATAAAATAGCTTGCCGGTGCTTCATCGGTATTTAAAGGTGTGTCCCCGCCCATGGGAAGAAGATGAGAGCCGCAATGCAGGGCATGAATCATGGTATCCACAAACTGATGATCCTGGAGACGGCATCCCCATCTTGCATTGGGAACCGAATAGGGTACTCCGGACATATGCTCCACACCGCCTGCAAGGATAATCTCTGCCATGCCGGCCTGGATCATGGCCGCCCCTGAGAGAGTTGCTTCCATTCCTGATATACAGACCCTGTTCACGGTTACTGCCGGAATATTTTCCGGAATTCCAGCCATGAGTGCGGCCACTCTGGCCACATTAAGGGTATCAGGGTGCTCCACGCAGCAGCCATATCTGACATCATCAATAAGACCCGGGTCTATTCCCGCCCTTTTTATGGCCTCTTTCATGGTAACCGCTGCAATGGCGGCACCGTTCATATTTTTCAGGCTTCCACCAAATGAACCGATGGCGGTTCTACAGGCAGAAACAATAACAATTTCTTTCATTTTTTTATCCTCATTCCATTCTCAACCATAGTTTTCCAGATAATGCAGCTAATGTTTTGAACTGATAACCAATTGTTATTATACACTTTTTGCTTGTAAAAAAAATAAAATCATTTTCTAAAAGTCTATGAAAAGATATGGATATTTCGATTCTCGTCAGTCATAAGTTCTCTGAATGAGCACCATACATAGTATTTTTAAAGGAGTTAAAAACACAAGATATGGAGGCAGATGTGAAAACTTACGACTCTTGAGTTCTACTTTGTATAATCATAAAAACCTTTGCCGCTCTTTCGGCCAAGGTGTCCTGCGCGTACCATTTTTCTAAGCAATGGTGCCGGCCGATACTTATCCTCTCCCAGCTCTTTATGAAAGCCTTCGAGAACCATAAGCATGGTATCGAGTCCCACCATGTCTGCCAGGGCAAGGGGGCCTATGGGGTGGTTGGCACCGAGGGTCATTGCCTTGTCAATATCCTCGGCAGCAGCAATCCCCTCAGCAAGGACAAAAATAGCTTCATTGATCATGGGGCAGAGTATCCTGTTCACTGCAAAACCAGGAGCCTCTTTAACTTCAATGGGTGTCTTTTTGATGGTGTTGACAAAGGCATTGGCTATCTCAAGGGTTTCGTCCGATGTGGTATATCCTCTGATCAGTTCAACCAGTTTCATCACCGGTACCGGATTGAAAAAATGCATGCCGATAACCTTGTCCGGTCTTGTGGTAACGCTTGCCATTTCAGTGATGGAGAGTCCTGATGTGTTGGAGGCAAAGATGGTCTCTTTTCTACAGATGTTATCCAACTCCTGATATACCTGTTTTTTTACCTCCATGATTTCAATAATGGCTTCAATGACCATGTCGGCATCCTGGGCAGCCTCGTTTAAATCCGTAGTGCCTTGAACACGCCCCATGATTTCGGCTGCTAAACCTTCTTTCATTTTGCCTTTGGATACTGATCGGTCAAGGTTGGTCTTTATTGTGAGGAGACCATTGTCCACAAAACGGTCTTCCACATCCCGGATCATGACATTAAACCCTGCCTGGGCTGCCGCCTGTGCAATACCTGCACCCATAATACCCGCGCCTAAGACTGTGACCTTTTTTATTTCCATTATTTTTTTCCTTCTTTTATTGAATTGATTTATAATTATAGGTACTTAGCGAGTCTAAAATCAAATAAAGCATAAAGTGTGCCAAACTCAGATACCCTGGTAATAAAGAAAGATTGGGTTGATTTAAGTATTTAACTATACCATGGGAAAGAAAATTCTGTTCTATTTTCCATATTTTAAAGAAACTGTTAAATAGAACAGAAAATTCTAAATACCAGGAGTCATTCATGGGAGTTGATGAAAAAGAATTCTTCAGTGAAGCGACATTAAAAATCTGTGGCAGTCTTGAAATTGAAAAGGCCCTGCATCAGTGCCTTTTGTATATTCGTAAGTTTATGCCGGTGGGACAGATAAGCTTCCATGTATATCATCAAAAACCTGGAATTGTGGAGACGGTTGCCCATGCAACCCCAACAGTGTATGAGTCTGCCTCCGTCAAGATTGCTTTATCACAAAAAGGACGGAAACAGGTTGAGGACCAGCGGTCAGTTCGTATCAGGGTCATAGACCGGCTCGGTGATGACCCTGTAACAGGGCCTGTGGCAGAAACCTTTGGTGCTTCTGATCTTTCCGCGCTGGTCATGGATCTTGTATTGGAAAAGACCATGCTGGGGGTTATTTCAGTATTTAATGATGGAAGAGAAAAATTTAACAAGGAGCATGTTCATCTTTTAAGCCTTTTAAACAAACCTTGTGCCATTGCGTTGACCAACAGCCTTAGATTCCGGGAATTAAAAAAATTCAAGGAACTTCTTATAGATGATAATAAGTATTTTCAGGAAGAACTGAACAAATTATCCGGTGAAAAGGTCATTGGATCCCAAAAGGGCTTAAAAAAGGTTATGCAGATGGTTCAAAAGGTTGCTCCTCTGGAAAGTCCTGTATTGCTGCTGGGGGAAACAGGTACGGGTAAAGAGGTCATTGCAAACACAATCCACAACCTTTCCCACAGAAAAAACAGACCGTTTATACCGGTTAATTGCGGCGCTATTCCTGCATCCCTTCTCGACAGCGAACTGTTCGGTTACGAAAAAGGCGCTTTTACCGGTGCGGTTTCCCAGAAACGGGGACGTATTGAACGTGCCAACGGAGGCACGCTGTTTTTAGATGAAATCGGAGAATTGCCCCTCGAGGCTCAGGTGCGGCTTTTACGGGTATTGCAGGAAAAGGAAATAGACAGGCTGGGGAGTACCGAGACTGTCCGGGTAAACATAAGGATTATAGCGGCCACCCATCAAAACCTTCAAAAAATGATGGAAGAAAATAAATTCCGGGCTGATCTTTTTTTCAGGCTCAGGGTTTTTCCCATCACCCTTCCCTCTTTAAGGCATCGAAAGGAGGACATCCCGGATCTTATTCAATATTTTATTTTGAAAAAAACCAAAGAAATGAAACGAACTATTATTCCTGGTCCCGATCCTGATGCCCTCCAGCGCCTGATGGAGTATCACTGGCCGGGAAATATCCGGGAACTTGAAAATGCTGTGGAACGCTCCTTGATTCTCGACAGGGAAAAATTGCTTTTTTTTAAGGGAATCTGTGACAGCCAAACAGATGCCGCATATGAAATATCTTCTTCAGCCATCACTGATATGGAAGAAAACCTTGATCTTAATCAGGTCATAACCGGTCATATTCAAAGAGTCATGGGGCTTTCCAATGGTCAGGTGGAGGGTAAAAAAGGTGCTGCCGGGCTTTTGAATATTCATCCCTCAACCCTGAGGAAAAAAATGAAAAAACTCAATATCCCCTTTGGACGAAATTCAAAAATCCACCTTTAAATAATTGATTTCAAAGGCCTTACAAGATCTATACTGCTGCAGGCGGTTGCTCAGGGAAAAAGAATCATTCATTTCATAGTGCTGGAAAATATCCAGGCCCCGGTCTAAAAGTATCTTCCATCCATGATCAGTTATAATATGCCGTGTGTGGAGGTTTTGGGTCCCATCAAATTCCCATGTAAATTGAACTCCGGCTATGGCACAATTTTCCTGGATATTCATAAAATATTCTATCTGCTGGGGGCCTTTAAATTCATCTTCTACTGTTATCAAGTGGACTTCAACTTCATCATCTTTGGGTTTAATCTTGACTATGGTTTCAAGGAATTCCATGAAATTTCTGATCTGGTAGAATATTCGGATGTATGAGTCCGTCACTGTTATCTTTTTGGCATCCTGAAGATATTGACTGAACAATTTGTCATAGGTTACGCCACGCTGATTCTCTTTTACAAGAACCTGTCTTTCTTTGAGTTCGGATGATTTCTCATTAACGGCAGCTGCTTTATCATTAACAGCAGTTGGCTCATGAGGCTTTTCGGGGTGTTGCCGCTCTGCTGCTATTTTGGATTTTTCATTTTCAAATGAACCAAAGTACTGGGGATATTCTTCCTCCTCAAGGCTCTTCACATGGATGGTTTTATCACCATCATTGCAGGTATATGCGAATCTTACAGCAGCATAGGTAGAATCAATTTTCATCAGTTGATCTTTTACCCTTTTCCTGCCTTCAATGGCAAACTGCAGAACCTCTTCAATCTCTTTTTTTGCTGCTTCCTGATGGGGGAAAAGTATCTTCATCATACCGGAAAAAGTCTTGTTAATCCCGTCTTTATCCCTGGTGGAGATGTCACTGGCCAGGTTAAAATATTGAGAATAATGGTCAGAATAGTCATGGTTTCTCATGGATCTCAGAATCTCGGCCAGGTAATCAACCACAAAACCGTATCCATGGGAAAACATCTCTCCCCGGATAATGTCCACTTCCCAGCCGGGGAGATAAAAATGGATTCTATCCAGAAATGCTGAATCATAATACTGTTCCGGCAGTTCATCAAAAAGATCTGTGTGTTTTAGCATATACGGCAATGTATGCCTGGTGTTTCCAACAAATACCATGGATGCTTCCGCGCCGATGGTCTCCACTCCCCTGGAAAAGGATTTGTTGGCCATGTAATTTTTCATGATATCCACAAGGGATTTGTTCACTCTTTTCTTCTTGCCCGCGAACTCATCAAACGCAACAGTATCCCAGTATCCCACAAGGCCTATTTTGCCATTGCTGTTGTTTACAAACAGCTTGGGTACGGTTATTTCTCCTCCTGATATGAGAATTCCATGGGGGGAGAAGTCGGAAAAGATATGTGACTTACCTGTTCCTTTTGGGCCAAGCTCAATCAAGTTATAATTTCGTTCACAAAATGGGATCAGCCGGACCAACTGCAGCAACTTACTCCTCTTTCCCAGTTTTTCAGGATTAAAGCCGATGCTTTGTATCAGCAGATCCATCCATTCATCCGTGGTGAACTGTTTTCTTGCGGCAATATAATGGTCGTAATCAAAGTATGAGAGCTGGATGGGTTTGAGTTTATTAATGATCCAGGGTGAAGTCGATTTATCCTCGAAATGCTCATACTCCATGTCCACAATGGTCCAGACACCGCTGACAAGAAGTTTGGGGTGTTTCTTTACCGTATCCGCATCGACTAAAACCTTTTTAATCCCCAGGTTGGCAAAAGATGCTTCATATACATCCTTTGCATCATTGAGGGAAGCACTGACTCTATCAATTACTTTATGACGGCCTTTTTCCCTGATAACAGACTTGATCAATCCAGATTCGTTCCGGTGGACATAGTGCTTGCGCAAAACCTCTTTAACCGTATCAATGCCGGTCTTGATGCTTTCTTCATCTGATGTGGCGCAGTACTGCCCCAGTAGATATTCAAGGACATAGGAAGGAACAATGGCATTGCCTTTAACTGTTTTAACCAGGTCTTTACGGACTACGAGTCCTGAAAAATGCTCATTTGTTTTATCATCAAGTGGTGTCATAATTACAATTCCTAACCTGGCCGGAACCAAAGAGGCTTTCCAAATTCCGTTGCCCCAAAAACACGAAAATTGGAAATAAGAAACTAAAAGTCAAAATCACTGGCAAATGACCTTCTTATCACATACCGGGTTGATTTGTATTCTTTAAAGTAAGCTGTTCCGGGTTCCTGTTCTTCAAGGCGCAGATATACCTCCTGCCCGTTCAGATCATCCGCCTTTCTGGTCAGGACAAACCGTATTTTGAATTCTCTTTCTCTTGGATTTTCAGAAGTAAATTCAAAGCTCAGATTGTGGCTGTCTGATATTAACTCGTTATCTTTTGAATATATCCCGGCTCGCATCGCTCTTGATTGAACTTTATCCGTAACCTGTTGAGATTGATAGAAAGTGACGGAGAATTGGCCGGTGGTGATAAAGGAAGTGGACCCGCCAAGGATATCAATACCAACTTTGGAGATATCACTTTTCCGTTTCTTATGGATCTTAATGACCGGGATAACCACTTCCTGTAGCGAAGCCCCACCATGCACAAACCTTGAACCAGATCCTTTCAAGCGTAATCTATTAATGGATTTCGGTATCAAGATATCCATGTCCCCTTCAATACCTGCTTCTTTTGAAGTAAAGGATTTCATACCGGCATTCCGGGGTAACATACCGGCGTTCCGGGGTAAGCTCCTGCCAAGGAGGAAGCGCCTGTCACGGTATAATACATCCATTCCTGCAATATCAGCAGCAGCACCAAGAAAGTCACTCTCTTCAAGAACTCGATCCTGATATATAAACCCATGATCCGAAGTTACCAAAAGGTTGGTGGCATTGGCTGCAGCCAGTTTTTTTATAATTTTAATCAACTCTTCAATGGTATCGTGGGCCGCATCAAAAACCCGGCCTTCTGATTCTTTTTTATCACCGGTGGCATCGATCTGGTTATGGTAAACATAAACAACGTCATGTTCCTTGAACAACTCCCGGCACTCGGTTTTATTCATCCCCATCAATTCGTCTGCTCTCATGGCTTTGGCAGCACCTTTTACAGCATCCTGGAGTATCTTTGATCTGTTTTTGGTGCCTTGAGAACTCTTACCATCCACAAAGACAGTAAATGAAGGATTATCCGAACACAGTATCTCCTTGAACAGTATTTCCTTGTTTGGCAGCAAAGATGCCATTCCAAGCTGGGTAAAACTGGGGAGCATGGACAGCATGGGGGTGATCTTTGCGTCAAACCGGTCTTCTTGTCTGATACGACTGTGAAGTTCATGTCCGATCTCATACCGCAGGGCATCGGATATAATAACAAACACCTTTTTTTTGTCGCTGAGGAACGGCAACACATTCCGTCTAAAGAAATGTCTTTGGAATTCTATATTGGTTTTGCCCCAGCTGTTGCACTCATCGACCTTTTTTTGCCAGTTATTATTTATGGTTAAAAGATAATTATTTGAATACAGGTTCTCAACCTTATCTGACAGTGCCTTGAGCATTGAGACCTGGCCGGATTTTTTGGTATGATAAATATATTTGCGGTAAAGTTGATCAACCAGGTACCAGTATTTTGTATATTTGGTAAGTCCATCGTCCATGGATTCGATGTTAAGTTCAGCCTCTTTTAGGATTTTGATAAACCGTGCGCCGTAATCAATGGCCTGGTAGAGGTCTTTGTATCGTTTATACCAGTGGCTTGATTTTCTCTGCCTGATCAGGCGTTCCCGGTCACCCTCTGAAATGGTTTGATCCACCACATTTTTAACCAGATCACTTAGTATTTTCCGATCAACCAGTTCAAAAAAGTCAATCTCTTCAAGGTCTGAGATATCCCTCTTCTGGAGGTCTTTTTCCATGGCCAGGATGTCTGAGCATTCCTTTGAAAGGGCTTCAAATGCCTTCTGGTGTTTAACGCTGTCCTTCCATCGTTTAAGAAAGACTAAAGCATCAGGATTGAGCCCCGAATCATTGCCAAGGCTCATGTCATAGCAGGATTTGAATAGCTGAATAATAAAATCCCTTAATCCTGGTGAATCTGAAGTGTAAGCGTAACTGACTTCTAACCGGCTCCAGAGAAACGATTCAAGCCCACAGTTTTCAATCAGTTTTAATTTCTCATCCTTATTGACGGCAGATTCTTTCAGAAGGTTTTCAAGGATATTATCTATCCTTGGATCTGAGGATGCGCATACTGCCAGCATCTTTGTCCTTACAGCGTTCTGGGTATCATCGGAACTCAGGAGAGTTTTCAGGTTTTCTCTTCTCTTGGCAACATTAAAAAACACTGCATGCTCATTCACAATGTCTGTGAACTCAATCCCTAAGCCAAGCTCATTGAGCCGGATGGCAGACTGGTCTGTCCTGAATTCTCCATATGCCAGTTGAACATCGAGAAGCCAGTTATCCATGTCTGACGGGGCTTCTCCTTCGTGGTACAGCAAAAACTTTTTATTTGGTTCTTCTCGAAGGATTCTATGCTTGACCCTGAACTCGTTATTTTTCAGTTCAATTTTTTCAATGTCAGAGAATTCAAGCTTTTCATAGTCTTCCCGCAATTCTTTTTTCGAGTCGTACCAAAAGACTATTCTATGTTTTTTGAAAACCGTTTTTAATGCTTCAGCTATTTTAGTCATCTTTATTACTCTCTAAATATACACCAAACAGTGATTTGACCGTCATATAAAACTCTCCTAAAACACCGTGAGATTCCGGCTGAAGATAGGCGGTTACAAAAATTTCTAAATCTTCGTCAGACAATACCTCATCTATAAAAGGTTCAATGGCCTTGCGTCTCAAATCATTCAACTTAGGGATATTCAAACCAAATTTTGTTATGGTCGTGTCTGCCGCACGATCTCCCCGTTCTAAGGGTTTTATCTTTCCATCGGCCATGTATAAAAATCTATTTTCACAATCTGGATCAAGGGGTGATATCAACAGTTCAGCATCAAAACATTTCCCCTTCAGATTCCCGCAGTGGTGCGGTTCTCCCTTTTTCAGCCTGTTCTGACATGAACAAAGCATATTCGAGTAGTCAAGAGGATCGACCTCATCATTAGTTTGGGGATTAAAATGTTCAATATGTGAATCCTCGTCTGTCAGCCGTCGTTCGCAATAACAGCATAAATAGCCTTGTTCCTGCATCAGTGCTGTTTTTACCTTAGTTTTTAATTGACTTCCCATTGAACGATATTCCGGTTGCCAATCATCACTGGCAAGTGATTTCCAATATGTCAGTTCCTGTGGTTCTGAGCCTTTTTCAATATATTTCATTTGCCTAAAATTTCTTTTCTTTTGATGAGAATTGCAGCTTTTACTATTTCAGTATCTTCTCCAATCACACCCTTAATATCTGCCATTTGTTTTTTTGCCTCGTCAATATCACCGGCAGCGATTGTTTCATATAATTCTGTCAGCAGCCTCTGCACTTCATCGGGGCGGGTCGTTTCAAGACCCATTAAATCCTCAAGAATACGGTCAACATTTTTGCCATAGGATTCCGTGGGCTTGTTATAGGTAATGCCCTGTTCAGTGATACTTAGAAGATAAATATCTTGAGGTTGTACATGGGTAATCACATGGGGAGAATGGGTTGAGACGATAAACTGTATATTGGTAAAGACACGCATCAGAGTCGGAATGATTCGCCGCTGCCATTTTGGATGCAGGTGAAGATCAATTTCATCGATAATGACAATCCCTTTTCCTTTCAATGGATTGTTACGTTTCGGGTTTGCAATGGCCAGTCTTCTGGCAAGATCCCCAACAAGAGCGATCAAGCATTTTTCCCCGTCTGACAGTTGTGAAACGGATAAGGTTTCTCCGTGTTTTTCAATCTCCATTCTCAAAGGGTTGCGCCGGATAGTTGGGTTGTTAAATTCCGGTAGAAATTCATTCAGCGCGTTTCGGACAGTTTCAAGTTGTGAATCGGGAAACTCAAAATCATCCGGTTTCAAGAGTGCATCTTTGTATTTTCTGTTTTCATTTTCAAGATCTTCTCTTTCACGAAACCACTCAAAAAAAGTTCTGAAATTGGCTCCGCTTGTCAATGCGTCATCATAGGCAGCAAGCAGGTCAAATCGATGCTTTGTTCTGATCCGAAGGGGGATATCCAAAACAGCTCTGTTTACGGGATAGTAAACACATAAAGGAAGGTTCACTTGTTCTTCTTGTGCTTCAATCATTGATTGCAGCATTTTTGTATATTGAGTCAGGCTGGAAAATTCACTTTTTTCTTTCGCCTGCATATAGCTTTTTCTACGTCCTACCAATTTCCAATAAATTGTATGATTTTCATCAATGCATGTCAGTTGGATATTTGCTATCGAAGTGCCATTTGCCACATCATCTTCGACAATGGGACGTCCTGACCCTCTTGCTTGCCTTAACCGATTTACAAACCATGAAAGCATGATGGCAACTGCATCCAATACCGTTGATTTGCCTGCGCCGTTAATCCCGAGAAAAACATTCATATTTTGATTGATTTCAAAATCGAGATGTTTTACCCCTCGATAGTTTGACAAGGATAATTGATCAATTCTCATATTTTATATCCACCACATATATTGTTAACTGAAGCCGGTAATTTTTTTCAGAATGTTTCTAAATTTGAACCTATAAAGTCTTTAAAGGTTTACTCCACTGCTATATTAAACCTTTCAATTTCGGTGAACAATCACGGTAAAAGTACATCCCTGCCTGTCATCAATAAAATCGATACCCTCCCATTCCGCAAGTGCCCGCCTTATACCTGAGCCCAATCCTCTGTAAGGAAGGATTTTTTTGGCAGCAAATGAGGCCAATATGGGATTGCGCAGGTTTGAATTTCCAGCCCTGATTTTTTCAACAGTCAAATTGTTTGGAAGATTGCCAGGGCTGATGATCTCTATTCTGTTATCAAATATGAAAATTCTGGTTACGGCACTGACAAAATAATCCCGGTGAATCAGGGCATTCACCAGAAGTTCCTCAAAAACAAGTCTGGGAATCTCCGGTTCACCGGTGGAATTGACGCTTTGATTACCTTGAAGTTTTCTCAAATATCTTAAAATAAACGCCAAAGCGTCATCAAAAACCCTTCGTAACGGGCCGAAAAAATCTTCACTGTCAATATATGTTGAGGTTGATATTTCATTTCCCGGAAAACTGACACCTTTTACAATACATTCCGGTTTGATCCATTCAGGATTCTCCGCAAACAGCAATACACCTGCCAGATTCAACATCCCGTTTTCCGATGCCAGATTCATATTTTGAAGAAGATTGACGAGTGATTCTGGATTTTCCGGAAGATCCACACCATACACCTCTTTGAGGAAATATTTGAACCGTAACCGATCAAGTTTATCGATTCCCGCAAAAGCCGCCATCTCCGAAGCAAGGGAATCAGAACTTTTGACATCGACTTTAAATTGATTTTTACTGTCTTCTCCACAGCCAGCGAGATCAGTCAATTGTTCGATATCCATAGTACGCCTCCCTCTCCTTTTTTTTTCAACTGAGTCCGGTGGTTTTTTTAAAGCCTTCCCAAATTTGGGATAGCTCACCTTTATGTTGTTTTACAATTTTTAAAGAACAAAAACCGTGCAAAATCCAACACTTGCTTTGCTACATCATCAGGCATTCCGGCAAGCAACGAAGATGTCTGCTCTGCAATTGGTATCCATTGCTTTGTTTCCGATCTCCAAACTATCATAAAATATTTTTTATGGAGACTCAGGAAATCTAAGGTCTCACCCTTTTCATTGGTAAATTCAATCTCGTAAACATCGTTACCATGGGAATGGACCACAGTACCCGATAAACCTGCATACAAATTTTTTTCGGGAATGTTTGCGATAAGCTCTATTATATCTCCAATATCTGGTATCATATTTTTTTCCTCATATAATATAAAGTGTTCTTTTCAACTCAGCCCAACGACCTTCTTCAAAGCCTTACCAAATTTAGGATAGTTCACCTTCACACCATCATCAAGGTCAATCTCCACCTGTTTTGTGGCCAGCGGATAAAGGATATCACGTTCATATTCATCCAGTTCATCCAGCACCTTTTTAATCTTCTCAATCTCTTTTAAAGCCCTGGTTTTGTCTGTCTGGGATGCAGATGCACTGATACTGATATTTTCAAGATTCTCTTTTCTGGCGGCCAGTTTGGTTCTGAATTCCCGAAGATAATCATTTAAAACAATGGATACGGTATCGGGTCTGTATCGGTGCAGATAGATCAGGGCATTGAAGCTGCCTTTGGGGGATGAAAACAGCCAGTATATGGGGCGTTTTTTGTACATCTTGACATGGTAGGTGTAAAAATCTTTGAGGAAAAATTTACGAATATCCTTGCCAATGGCCTTTTCAATGAATTCAAGATTTTCCGTGTAGTGATCTTCTCCGAATGTCACTTTTAGGAATCGCTTGAATTGCTCGACAATATCATCCGAAAACCAGTCAACGTCCATGATGGGGATAACGCCGTCATCATCAGCAGGAAAGGTTTTGTATCTGGATGGATCAAACCCCACATTGCCGCTGTGGGCATAAATGAGACCGGGTTCATCCAGACTGTACCGTCCCATCATGCAGCCGACACTGTAAGAGATCAGCTCTTTCATGGTGTCGGCTTTCAGCAGGGTTTCATACTCTTCTTCTGTCTTGCCCTGAGCATATCGGTAATGGGGATTGCAGGTGAGGGTGATCTCGTGAAGGGGAACGTCCGGGGTGAGTTCATCTTCAAGGCCGTAGGCTTTGATGAAGATGCGGTTGTTTTCCTCTTCAAGACGTTGCATTTCGAACGTTCTTTTTTGCCAGTACGACCTCAGTTCCGAATATGATTTATCTAGTTTAGATAATAGTGAAAAACGTAGAATAGAAAAGCTCCCTTGCTTCTCCTGCTTATTAAGTAGCGATAGCGACTTGAAATCCCAAGAAACCTCATAGGAATCCCAATCAGATTTGGCAATTGATATTAATTTTTCTACATTTTTACTAACATCTAATTTATAATCATCAAGAATTGCCTCAACAAAAGGCACAGCAAGCACATCACGCATTTGCAGTGTTAAAGTTGGGTTAAGCCATTTAAGAATTCTGCTTGCAACTGTAGAATTCAAATATCCTATTATTGTCGATAATTCATTATATTCACATGGAAACAATGTCATTCCTGCAGTTTCAAATGTTGCTGTTTTAGGCAATACACGAAATGATATGTTTTCAGCAGATGCTATTCTACTCCATGTTAAACCTTCTTTATTCCAGTGTTTTTGTTGTACATATCTACACACCTTAGTCTTGCGATAATACTGGTGGGTTTTTTCGGACCAAGCAATTACAAACTCAAAGTTTCCATACCATTTGCGTTTTTCACCTCCCTTAGCACAAGGTATCCATTCATATGGTGCTTTGAATGTAAGTTTTTCAAAAGAGATCTCCCAAGCCTGCTTTAGAAAGCGATCGTTGTTTCCTGTTACGTTCGCACTCGAAGAGTAAACAACCTTTTCTATGGGCTGTTGACGTTCAAAGAGATCGAAAATGTTCTTTGTCATTTTATATGTTAGAGGCCAACCTGGTATCTTTTTAAAGATGCCAGCACTTAATAGAATACGATTTGCACTTTTTTTGAATAGCTCTGCTTTATTCTTCTCTCCATCAACGGTCGATAAATCAACAAAGGTTGACAATAAAGAATCATCTGAGGCTCGCTTTAAGACGAAGGCAGCTGTTTGGACAACTTCTCCTGAAATACTATCAAAGGCTCTTTTGCCCAAATGAAGAAAGTTCATTATTACTGACTTATTTAGAATGACTCGCCTAAAATTTTCAAATCGAGATAAATACATCCAACTTTGCATTGTAATCATGGCAACATGGCCTTCTTCTACAACAAGTTCTAAATTTCGTTCAATGAACATCGAATAAAGATCATTTTTGCTCGATTTAAAAAAATCTTTAATATAAACCTTTAGTCTTTCATTCATTTTCCCTATGCCCATATAGGGTGGATTTGCAACTACTACATGATACTGAGGACTAAGATATTCAGCTTGCTTCAGTATTTTTAAAACTCTCTGGTGGATTCCTTGTAAGAATATATCGTTAGACACTTTTTCCTCATCCAAACGACGCAACAGATCCGGGATATTGGTTATGGCTGGTTGTATCAACGAGCCGAAATTATCCGCTTCCTTAAACTGATAGAGCAGGGTTGACAGTTCTGTGCTGAAAAGATCAGGGTTGACGGCCTCCAGATAGCTCTTCACTTCACGCTCTTCAAAGGTAATATTTTCAAGCACACAGATATTTGGCTGTACGCTCTTTTTAAAGAATCGGCGATATTTTTCCCTGGCCTTCATGCAGAGTGCAAAGGCGGCCAGTTCGCCTGCCCGTTCATCAATCTCAATGCCATAAAGATTATTTTCAAGGATGAGCTTTGGAATCAAAGGGGCGTCATACCCTTCTTCTTCATAAATTGCATAAAGGATTTCAAAAGCATACACCAGCATATGACCGGAACCACAGGCAGGATCGCATATTTTGATCTCTTCCGGAGATTTGATTACAAGAAAGTCGGTCTCTTCCTCTTCCGGTTTTATGTAATACTCCATCCTGTCAATAAGCCTGGAGTTGGGATTATTGAGCATCCATAACCGTCCGAGGGAGTTTTCCACCAGGTATCGGACAATCCAGTTGGGTGTAAAAAGCTGTGTGGCAGCCGGGATGTTCTCCGGTGTGACTTTTTTGTTTTTTTTAAGCCCTGCAAATACCTCATCCTTTTTCTCGGAGATGTAGAATTGATAGAGCCAGCCGATCACTTCAACATCCTTGCAGGCATCCGGTGTCATTGCTTCCCGGACATAGGAAATGATGGAGTTTCCGGAGAGCAGATCATCGGGCATCAGAAGTTCTGTGTAGTCTGCAATACGCTGGAACAAAAAGGGCATGATGGTATTTAGGTGATTGCAGACAGCAACAACAATGAGTCGATAGGCTTCATTTTGAGGATCATCAGACGGAATTTTATTGTGAATCAGATCTACAATTTTTGTGGCGGTGTCCTGGGGAATGATGGTGTCATCTATCACGCCCATTTTGACTTCAGTAAGAATTTCCGGCTGAAACTGCCCTTCAAGGGGGGATAATACAGAGGTTCTGTTGTAACGGTTTACATCCATGAACCGCAGGGCGCAAAAGCGGTTAAACCAGATATAGGCAACCTTTTCCACAACATGATCTTGGCTGGTGGATTGAATCTCTTTTTCCAACTCCGCAACCGCTTCGGGGTTTTGTCTGCGGGCCGCACTTTCCGATGCCAGAATAATTTTAAGTTTAGTGCTGACGGTTTCACGTAGAAATCGTCTTGCATACTGGGCAAAATTTTTAAGCTTTGAGGTGTCCATATCATTAACCTTCACTGATCCGAGTGAGTGAATCTTGACCAAAGTAACTTTAGAAGTTGTTTAATAGTAAGAACCACTACGATTAAAAAATACATTTATAAAACTATCCAGCCCCATTTTCAAATCTGTAGTTTTCAACAGTATGTTAAAAAAACCCATTTTTCAATTTTATATTAAATTTTCTGTTTGTTGAGCTTCGTCTCCTCAAGACAATGCCTAACCCCTTGACAGCCGACTTTGAGCTCGTAGTGCTTTACAGGCATCAAAATTTGATGTATTTTTTTGATGGCTAATCTACAGGAGGATGACCATAATGTTACAAAATAAATATGATCGTATTACATTTTCATTACCCCATGACATGAATCTGGCACTTGATAATTTAAAAAAGATTGAAGAGGCTGTCGATATGATGGCACAAGAGTATGAAAATGATGCCGAGTTGACCGATATGACAATATTAGATACCGATGACTTTTTATGAATCAGGGGCTATATATTCATCTTTCACTGATTCTGGTTAATGAGTCCGGGCCGAATTTTCTTTTCCATTGAGCTACATTCATTACCACACATTTAAGTTCTGTTTCCCAGAATTGATGGGCGCTGGGTAAAGACTTTCTCAATTCTTCCTGTTTGTTTGACAACAGTGCAGCATCCAACGATGCCATTGACAGAAGAAATACGTAAATTATCGGTTTATCAATCTTCTTTTGATGAAATCTGAAAAACATTGAATCTCTGAACTTTCCGGCGACTTTCCGAATCAACTTTCCGGATTGTAGTTTTGTTCTAAACCCTTCAGGATTGGACGCTCCAGGTATATCCGGGTCTTTGATCTCCACAAACAAATAGAAATCATTAAATTCAAATATCATGTCAACCGGTTGAAGGCTTGTTCCCTGTGTTATCTCTTCCCTGTCAAAGTTCTCTCCATCGATTGCATCTTCCAAGGTGATTTTCAGGTCTAATTCATCCAGGGTCACCATGTTTACATATCTCCAAAAGATTTATCGATATCCGCATCATATAGTTCGCTGAAGACGGATGAGATTGCATTGGGGTCAATTTTCCGATAATCATCTGCACTTTGACATTTTACTTCGTTTGAATCCTGATCATGGTACAACGTAATAAATCGGACATGATCATCTTTTCCTTTGTCCATCAGCAGATCAAACCATTTCATCACCACATAGTCATGGGTAGCCAGAATAATCTGCTGACCGTTCCTGGCTAACTCCAATAAAATTTGAACAAGAAGTTTCATCATTCTGGGATTCATGTTGGCTTCCGGTTCATCCCACAAAAGCGGACCGGATATCCCCGGTTGAATGGCGCGTGTTTCAAGCAGGCGGGAGAGGATTCCAGCTTTCCGGAATCCTTCAGCCACGGTATTGGCGGAATATTCACTCTCTTTGATTTTGAAAGTTACACGACCACCACCATAAAAAATAAATTTTCCATCTACCACGTTTTCAATCTGGTTTATTGCCCATTGTGATTTTGGATTTAGTTTGTCTTTTTGGGAAAGAGGTAGATCCAGTTGGGAGATGATATCGTAATATGTAATATCAAATGAGAGTCGATACTCATTGTAAAGACTGACAAACCCTTCCATAAACGACAAGACCTCTTTGGTTGGTATGAAAACCGGCTTGGGAAGCTCTTCTTGAAAATCATATTCTTCTACTAAGGAAACTGTTTTTGAGTTGTTCCGGAATGTAAAATCAAGCTCTTTTTCCTTATTTAAGACGGCTTTGATCTCTGCATTTTCTTTTGTTCTCTGGCGATGCAGTTTTCCAAGCTTTGTGTTAAATGGTAAAAATATATTTTCAAGTCTTTCAGTCAGAGCACTTTCAAACGCTTCCTTATTGACCTCTGCACCTCTTTTAAACGCCTTATTGACTGTGCCGATGGCATAGATTGCTTTTAATAGATGGGTTTTACCGGTTCCATTCTCTCCGATAATGATGTTAATCCTGGGAGAAAATGGAATATCCAGTGAATCAAAAACTGTAAAATTTTTCACACTGATCTTTTGTATCATACCTGAATCCTTTTCCCCTGTTTTATTTCTTTAATTATAGCCGTTTTTAATATGGATAAATAATCTTCAACCTCAGACTCATTTTCGATCCAGACTTTTTCATAAGCCACTGCAATATTTTTAATACCAATCACTTCCTCACCCAGCTCATTTTCATCGGGCTTCAGCTTCTTTTCCCTTATTTCTCCTTTTTTAATATCACTTTTTTTAGAATCATCATATTTTGTCTGGTCTGAATCAGATGGTTCATGGTCAGATGGTTCATGGTCAGATGGTTCAGGGTTTGCCTGTCCGGGTTTAAGTGGTGTTGGATTTGGTCTGCTCAAATAACTTAATCTACTGAGGACCTTATTATACTCTTCATCTTCAAACCGTTGGAGTTCTGCACTGATCACAGCGATTAGCATCTGATCATTTATTTTCTCAATTTGACTCTCAAAGGGCTTTTTCAACTCATCCTGATGTTCAGCAGATAATTTTTGAAAACCCTCCATACCGGTCACTTTATTTAACAGGGTCGTTATCTTGTCAGACGCATCATGCCTGGATGCTTTAAGCTTCTTATCAATTTTATCAGAAACCGTTTCAACCAGGGATTTTACCTGCTGCATCTTATTATTCTTATAGCAACCGCTCTCCTTCAGGGTATCAAGGATCTGCTCGGATTCATCTCCATCAATATAGGAAAAGTTATGTTCCTGGCGTTTTAAAAAGCTGAGGGCATCATCATAGATGGTTTTCAAAGGGCCGCTCATGAACCTCTGAATGGGGTCAACTATATCCTCTTTTAAATCTAACAGGCTGTCTTCAATTTTATGCAGGTCGGTTAAGAAGAAAGTGTAGGGTTTTCCTTTGAGTTCATTGAGTGTTTCGATTATTTTATCCAATTGCTCCAGAAATGGGTATCTGTTTTTGTCTACAGCAAGCTGTGATAAGATATCAATCTTCTCTTTGATGGCTGATGTGGTTTGTTTTCCAAGGGCTTTGGCTTCCGTGGCAGATGTGGGAGTGTCAAAAAACTCTTCATAAAATTGCTTCAAGCCGCGGATTTGACCGGCTGAGAAATCACTCAGGGGTTCGATGACCAGATTTGCATGTCCATGGGTATTCAACAATGCTTTTTCAAGCTGATCATCTTCTAAGATATTGCTGTCGGAATTTAACTCCACCTTGCCTGCCGCACAGAGCTTGGCCAGGATGCACAATATGGCAGCATAGTACCAGCCATAGGATTTTTTCTCGAACCGTTCAATCAGGTTTTTGACAGTGGTTCTGATTCCATTGGTTTTATTACCTTTGACAAAAGAGAGCATCTCCTGTTCTGCTTCACTAAGAAGGGAGACATCACCTCCAAAAAGGTTGCCACCATCCTTCAAGCATTTGGAAACATAGCTCTCAGTATATGCAAAATCCTTGAGCATCTTCAGGTTTGGATAGGTTCTGATGATCAGGTCATGGAATCCCTTTATGATCCTGCCTTGGGGATCTGATCCTGTGATATCAATCAGATTGGCATTGATGAACAGTTTTGACTTGCCAAGAATGTTTTCAATATGCTGTTTCAGGTCATTATACCGCTCCTGATTCTGGATGGTTTTGTCCGTCAAGATTCTTTTAATGGATTCCTGCTGGGTAAGGGAGATGTTCTGGCGAATGTACTTGCTGGTTCTCTCGTACATCAACAGATCCCGCATCATTCGTTCATCCGGGGGCATGATGACCAGAAGTTCATCTCTTCCGGCTGACTGCATGGTCAGAACTTGCTCATTATCCGCATGCTCGTTAAAAGGAGTGATGACATGTATTGTCAATTCATATTCCCGGCCAAAGAGCTTGTCATCCATCTTCCTTGAGAATGGATAATCCTGTCCATTTCCGTCATATCTTATTTTCCGTAATTTTATGATGGTGTCGAAGACTATTTTATAAAGATGCTCATCAACAGCAGAGGTTTCGATATCGGTATTTTTTATTTCTTCTTCAACATCTTTTTCTTCATCTGTGAGGAATTCAAACACTTCACCGTTTCTTTGAATGTATGTCTGTTGCTCTAAGAGATTAAGAGCTTCCGTGAGTTCAGTATTTAGCTGTTCCATGTTTTTATTAAATTCATCAAGCATCAGAACAGAAAGATTTCTTTTTGTGGCCTTGAATTCTTTAATGTATTTTACAAGAAACAAGGCCTTGAGCACCCGCACCGCAAACCTATTGTCTAAGTGTCTTTCAGCAAGTTGAATAGATCTTTTGATATGGGCTTTCAGCGCGCTTCTGATCCCTTCAAACATGAGATCAAAGGTGGCAAGCTGTCCTATTTCATGATCTGAAATCTGAACAGCTACCTGCTGGAATACCCCAAGCATGGATCTTTCTCCAACAGAGCGGTGTTTTCCTTCAAATGCGTTGTGCGTGGACAGGTTCTGGATAGCAGTCTGAAATAGAATAAACTGATATGGGATAAATGGATAAGTATGGATGAAGTGGTCTTGATCCCTGAAATTGCGATAGAGCTGGGCACCGTCTGCAAAGTCAAAAAGTGTTTTAAAATTATTGACCTGATCGTCATACACTTTGGACAGGTTGGTGATCCCGGTATCATTTTTCTGGAGCAACCGTTTCTGGATGACTTCGGCCACATCCGCACTGGTCAGTTTCATCCTGTTCTCGAACCGGGCCTGAATTTTTGAAAAGTCATTGCTCTGCTGTTTGTTCATTTCACCGACAACCGTGTTCATATCCTCCTGGGCTGTTACAATGATCCAGGCTCTGCCGCGGCTTTTGGTTGCAAGGCTTTCTGCAATGGTTTGAAGATTGGTCATGAGTTTAACATTGTCAGCAACATATTGGCCGACTTCATCAACAAAAAAATTCAAACGAAACTCTTTTCCCTGCTTTTCACCAGGTTTTTTTACCTGCTCCTCGATATAATTGTTGACCTGTTCCGCAAAGTCCTCAATGGACAACCTGTAGTCGCTTCGATATTTATCAAGAATGCCTGATACTTCCTGTCCGGTGGCTGACCTGTATGCTTCATCAATATGGGATGCGAACCGCTTGGCCCTTATTCTACTCCATTCCCAGTCTTTTGAGGATGCTGCTTTAAAGGCATTTTTAAACTTGTCTAACAGGTTATCCTGGTCAAGTTCCCTTTCAAACTGGGCTATATAAGCCTGTTTCCCGTAATATCCGCAGGATTCATCAAAGACTTTGACAAATACCGCCACCAGTGCGTCTATCTGGGTTTTGCTGATCACATCTGCCTTCTGGTCAATATTGAACAGGATACTTTTTGAAGGAATGCTGACCGCTTTTTTCAAGTCGCCTTTAAGGAGCTCATTGTCACCACATTTAGGAAGTATAATATCCAGTACCTTAGCCCCTTCAACCTCACGGTTCTCCATGAGAAGGGCCAGTATCTTTAAAAGATGGGACTTGCCGGAACCAAAAAAACCGGATATCCATACGCCATTGGCACCGTTATAGTTGTTATACGCATCAAGAAAGGATTCCAGACGCTTTTCAACTTCATTGGTTAAAACATATTCTTCAGCTTCAAGACGGAGGCTTGCGTCATCATCAGCCTTAATGACACCTTCTATGGATCGGTCAACCGGTTTTTCAAATATGGTTTTCATCAGTCTTTTCAGTTCCTTAAATCATTCGAGTTGTTTATGTAAATGTCTGGCCAGTGCCTTATATTCGCGTATTTGGGACGGCCTAGCATATTAATGCCATGTATGAGCAGGGGGACAGATTTAAAATCTGTCCCCCAGTGAATATGCAGTGAATATGAGGTGGTGGCGTAAATATTTACCTTAAATCTCACAGTGATAGATATTGAATGCTCTATAGTATTTGTCGTCACGCAATCTGCCAAACAGATCCAGGGATGCGCCTGATTCCAGTGAACAAGTGTATTCCCCAGGAAAAAACATGACCATGGGATGGTTTTTGGCTGTACTCTGTAAATTATTTAAAACATTATGGGAGCGGATATATGGATAGACTTCACCCGCGCCGGACATGAAAATAACATCATGGGTTTCTTGTGTTATTTTTTTTGCTATTGCAGGTACTACGGCCGTTTCGATATCCAGAATGGACTGCAGCTCTTCTTTTAATTCTTCTTTTGTCATTTTGGATTCTTCTTCGAGATACCATTCCCAGTCACCATGCTCTTTTAATATTTCAACTGATATGTCATATAAATTTATCTCCAGAACCTGAACGCCTGTTTGTGACAGCTTGTTTGTTAACTGTTTTTGCATTCTTTCCATTTCAACGGCTTCAGACGGGCGATATGGGCAGATATAAAAAGGGACTTCTTTTTCAGCCCCCTGCATCTTTAGGAATCTTTCACTGCTGATCAGTGCCTGAAGGTGTTTAAATCTTTCTGGTATCGGCTGGGTTTCTATATCAACGGTCATTTTGCCCTTTCCTTAAAATCCGCGTCTGAGACCGGCAGTACAATATATAATTCAGATTTGTCAGAGACCAATGCCCTGGCAGCTCGTTTGGTCAAGATGGACGGTAGTATTATGTTCACGTCGGATGTGATCTCAGCTTCCCTGAGTATCCTGAATAAAACCTGTTTGAGTTTCTTTTTTGTTGAACTTTTAAGTTTTTCCAGTTCTTCATGCCATTGTGCTTTGGTGTCAAAGAAAACAGTATAATCCTCTTTGGTGAGGGCGTAGTCCATGAGTAAAAACTTTTCCCGAATAACTTCAATGGCAAAATCACGTATAAAGCTATACCGCTTACAGACAGCAATCCATAACATTTGGAGTTGCTCCTGCCTTGAACCGTCTTGTATAATTTTTAATTGTTCTAAGGAAAGAAGTTTTAAACGGGACAGTACTTCACGACATATCCTTTTAAGGGAACTTTGAGTCCTGGCCTGGAAAAGGTTGGTTTTTAGTATTTCTTCCCGGACTTTTGCCCAGTCTTTGCTTTTTATGTATAAATCAGTTGCTGAGACGGCTTCCTGATAAAACAGTCCTCCAACGGTAAAAGACATTCGATACTTTGGTAAAAAACTATTTCTGTTATGTAACACCATGGCTGAAAACAATCATTCTCCTTTCTAAAATACAACATTTGATCAATTTCTATGGCAAAGGACTCAACAAATTGAAATCTGTAGATGATTCTTTCTAAAAATGCCAAAATTGTCAATAACTATTCTCTGTACCAACTGTTCGATCATTTTTGCATAACTTATTGAATTTATTAATATGAAAAAACTGACCCGCCGTTTACGGAGACTTTCATATAAACTGCCATGGGCAGCCCAGGTTTGTTACCCGGTTCTGCCCACAACGAACCATGAAAGTCATCCGCCGTTTACGGAGACTTTCATATAAACCGGCATGGCCGGAGCATATTTTTTACCCGGCCACAACGAAGATTGAAAGTCTTTAAAAAACAATCCTTTACGGAGACTTTCATATAAACCGGCATGGCCGGAGCATATTTTTTACCCGGCCACAACGAAGATTGAAAGTCTTTAAAAAACAATCCTTTACAGAGACTTTCATATAAACTGCCATGGGCAGACCAGGATTTTGATCCGGTTCTGCCCACAAAGAAGCATGAAAGAACTCTAACCACTGACCATGAGTTCTTTCATATAAAAAATATCGGCATCTTTCATATTGCCTCAAAAGTAGTTGACACTTTTTTCAGAGGATTTCCTAAAATTCAGAGGATGTTTTGAAAAAGTTTCAACCGAGGAATGAAACATGCCAAAATATCCTGATGATATTTCCCTTCAAATACTGCATGCACTGAGAATCGGGTTGTGTGTTAAGGTTGAAGACGGTAGTATTTCCTTTAAGGATGCGACCAAATTGATAAACTCTTGCTCTTTTTTTCATGCTTTTCAACATCAAACTTGCTATTATAATCAAATTTTTGAATTTCGTCCAAAGGGAATATTTAGTTTTTTCATTTTCTTCCTCAAGGTTGAGGGGTGAATATTCAAAAGTCTGGCCGCACCGTTTTTCCCCTCCACCTGACCATTGCAAAGCCCCATGACCCTTTGAATATGACCGGTTATGACCTGATTAAGATCAAGGTTTTCTTTCATGTCAGTGATGGCTGAAAAAGGCATTTCATATGCCGCATCTGTTTGGCTGTCGCCGATTCCCTTAAAAAAAAGCAATTTTTCCCTGTCCAGAATCAAGGATCGCTCCACAGCATTTTCAAGTTCCCGGATATTTCCCGGCCAGTGATAGTCCATAAGGCGCTGGAGGGCGTCAGGGGCGGGAGTTGGAATAAGAGTCCGTTTCATTTCTTTGGTTTTTTTTAAAATAAAATATTTAATAAGATCCGGGATATCCTCCTTTCTATGCTTTAAAGAGGGAAGGGTGATGGGAAAAACCCTGAGTCTGAAAAAAAGATCAGCCCTGAATTTATATTCTTCCATCATCTTTTCAAGATTCTGATGGGTGGCCGCAATGATTCTTATATTTACCCGGACGGTTTCTGTGCTCCCCAGCCTGTCTATTTCCTTTTCCTGCAATACCCTTAAAAGCCGCACCTGAGCTTCTAAGGGTAATTCTCCAATTTCATCTAAAAACAGGGTGCCCCCATTGGCACGTTCAATACGTCCCCGTTTCTGGGAAACCGCGCCGGTAAAAGCCCCTTTTTCATAACCGAACAGCTCACTGTCCAGAAGGGGTGCAGGAATAGCACCGCAATTAACCGGTATAAACGGCCTGTTTTTTCTATGGGACAGGTTGTGGATTGTGTTTGCAATGACCTCTTTACCCGTACCTGTTTCCCCCAACAGCAATACCGGGCTTTCCAGGGGAGCGACCTTTTGAACCATTTGCATCACTTTTTTCAAGCCCTTTTGGGATCCAATTACCCTTTCACCGGATAATTTATTCAGTTCTTCCTGGAAATACTTATTATCATCTATAAGAAGTTCCTTGAATTTTTTTAATTCCCTGAATCTAAGGCTGTTGGTCAACGCAATGGCACAAGGCTTGTTCAAAAGGCTTAGGAGATGAACATGCTCTTTGTTAAATTTTTCTTTTCCATTATTAAATACTGAAATAACGCCCAGCATGGTCTTTTCCAATACAAGATCCATGACCAGCGCAGACAGATCAGAAGCACCAAAGGTCTCTGCCACAGGCCCTGTTACTGGATCATCACCGAGTCGTTCTATGACCCTGATGCGAACTGATCGCTGCTCCTCAACCTGCTTCCGTCCTCTTTGTGATAAAGCAATCTTGACGGAGGTGGACTCATACACCGTTGGGGTTGCATGGGCAACCGTTTCCACAATTCCAGATTTTTGATGATATACATGGAAGCTTATCTGTTCCACCGGCATAAACTTACGAATATACAAAAGACACTTATATAGGGCCTTTTCAATTTCAAGACTGCCACAGATTTTTAATGTTGCTTCACTGAAGAATTCTTTTTCATCAACCGGCATTAGGGACTCCTGATATTTAAAATTTTCTATCCTATTTAACAGTTTGTTTTAAATATGGCAAATAGGATAGAATTTTCTTTCCCATGGTATAGTTATTTACTTAAATCAGGCTAATCTTTCTTTATTAGCAGACAATTTAACTTTGGCACATTTTATGCTTTGTTAGCATTAAAGTTAAGCAAGTATCCAGAATTACAAATAATTTCATAAAAAAGGAAAAAAATAATGGAAATTAAAAAGATTACGGTTTTAGGTGCGGGTATTATGGGCGCAGGTATTGCCCAGGCGGCAGCCCAGGCAGGGTTTGATGTCATGATCCGGGATGTGGAAGACCGTTTTGTGGAAAATGGTCTACTCACAATAAAGACCAACCTTGACCGATCAGTATCCAAAGGCAGAATGGAAGAAGCTTTGGCAACCGAAATCATGGGGCGCATTAAAGGCACCACGGATTTAAACGAGGCTGCCCAGGATGCCGACATGGTCATTGAGGCCATTATTGAAGTCATGGAGATTAAAAAACAGGTATATCAGGAGCTTGACAACATCTGTAAAAAAGAGACCATCTTTGCATCCAACACATCAGGACTCTCCATCACTGAAATGGCAAGTGTTACCACAAGACCGGACAAGGTTATCGGCATGCACTTTTTCAATCCAGTACCCGTTATGAAGCTGGTTGAACTTATCAGAGGATATACCACATCGGATGAAACCCTTGAGATATCCACTGCCTTTGTGAACACTATCACCCATTGGCATGAGAGGATATACCACATCGGATGAAACCCTTGAGATATCCACTGCCTTTGTGAACACTATTAAAAAGACACCCATTGAAGTCAAAGAGGCACCTGGTTTTGCCGTAAATCGGATACTTTGCCCCATGATCAATGAAGCTATCTTTGTACTTGCAGAGGGGGTTGCCTCTGCCGGGGATATTGACAAGGCAATGACCCTGGGCGCCAATCACCCCATAGGTCCCCTTGCCCTGGCAGACATGGTGGGACTGGACACCATGCTTATGGTTCTGGAAGGCTTTCATAAAGAGCTGGGTGAGGATAAGTACCGGCCTGCACCATTGCTCAGAAAAATGGTACGTGCAGGACACCTTGGCAGAAAGAGCGGCAAAGGTTTTTATGACTATACAAAGTAGTGCTTTGTCAAATCTAAAAATCAGGGTCTTCCTGAATTCATTTGAATGTAGAGACAGGGCATGCCTTGTCCCTATGTTTCTCCGGCTACATGATAACCCTAAAATAAAGGTTTGACAGGCCAGTAGAAATATCCATAAGTAAATATCTTTCTACTATTGTTGAGCTCAAGAGTCGTAAGTTCTAACATCTGCTACCATATATTGTGTTTTAAACTTCTTTGAAAATACCATTTATGGTGCTCATTCAGAGAACCTATGACTGACGAATTGAGAATAAAATAAGGATAAAAAAATGAAAGAAATTGTGATTGTTTCTGCCTGCAGAACGGCTATTGGCTCATTTGGTGGAAGCCTGAAAAATATGAACGGGGCCGCCATTGCAGCGGTTAGCATGAAAGAAGCCATAAAAAGGGCAGGAATAGACCCCAGTATTATTAATGATGTCCGATATGGCTGCTGCGTGGAGCACCCTGATACCCTTAATGTAGCAAGAGTGGCCGCACTCATGGCTGGAATTCCGGAAAATATTCCGGCAGTAACCGTGAACAGGGTCTGTATATCAGGAATGGAAGCAACTCTCTCAGGGGCGGCCATGATCCAGGCCGGCATGGCAGAGATTATCCTTGCAGGCGGTGTGGAGCATATGTCCGGAGTACCCTATTCGGTTCCCAATGCAAGATGGGGATGCCGTCTCCAGGATCATCAGTTTGTGGATACCATGATTCATGCCCTGCATTGCGGCTCTCATCTTCTTCCCATGGGCGGGGACACACCTTTAAATACCGATGAAGCACCGGCAAGCTATTTTATGGGAAAACCCTATATAATGGGACACACCGCAGAATTTGTGGCCCAGCATCTCGTTATTTCAAGGGAAGAGATGGATGAAATTGCCCTTAGAAGCCATAACAACAGCGAACGGGCAACAAATGATGGTTCCTTTAAAGAGGAGATCGTACCCATTGAAGTGCCCCGGAGAAAAAAAGATCCCCTTATTTTTGATAAAGATGAACATTTCAGGCCCGGCATGACAATGGAAAAATTATCCAGCCTGCCGCCGGCCTTTGTTCCCAAAACCGGAAAGATAACAGCAGGAAATGCCAGTGGTCTCAATGACGGCTCTTCCGCCGTGATCATCATGTCTTTGGACAAGGCAAAAGAGCTGGGGCTGACTCCCATTGCGAAAATCAAAGCCACGGGAATGGGTGCCTGTCATCCCACCATCATGGGTCTTTCTCCGGTGCCTGCCGTGAAGCAGCTCATGGAGAAGAGCGGACTTTCCATAGAAGATTTTGAATTGGCAGAGGTCAATGAAGCCTTTGCAGCACAATATATCGGGTGTGAAAAAGAATTGGGATTGGATCGCGACATTACCAATATAAACGGCTCAGGCATCGGCCTTGGGCATCCCATTGGTTCCACCGGATCAAGGATCATGGTCACACTGATCCATGCCATGAAAAAACGGGGAAACACATTGGGACTTGCCACCCTGTGCGGCGGCGGTGGAGTATCAATGGCCTGTGCCCTTGAAATGCTTTAGCATCAATGTTTAACAAAAGATCAAATGCCCCCAAGGAGAAGGGGGCGGATTCATATAAACCGGCATGGCCGGAGCATATTTTTTACCCGGCCACAACGAAGATTGAAAGTCCTTTAAAAACAAGCCTTTATGGAGGCTTTCATATAAAAAAAACAAAGGAGATATGATGACAACAAAATTAATTACCCCCACAAAGAGCGCCTATGCCTATCCACTTTTGATCAAGCATCTTTTAAACACCCCCATGATTTATTCTCCAAACCAGGAAATTGTTTATCGTGACCTCCTGCGATATGATTACAAGACATTTGGACAAAGGGTAAAACAGCTTGCATCCATGCTCAAGGAACAGGGTGTCAAACCAGGAGACACCGTCGCGGTAATGGACTGGGATTCCCATCGTTATCTGGAGTGTTTTTTCGCTGTGCCCATGATGGGAGCCGTGCTACACACAGTGAATATCCGGTTGACATCAGAACAGCTTATTTACACGATCAACCATGCAGAAGATGACATGATTCTTGTCAATGAGGAGTTTCTGCCTCTGCTGGAATCTGTGAAAGACAGGTTTGAGACGGTCAAAGGGGTTATCGTGTTATCTGACAAAGGTCAAATTCCTGAATCCTCAATTGAATTCAATGGTGAGTACGAAGCCCTGGTATCGGCAGCACTTCCTGAATATACCTTCCCTGATTTTGACGAGAATAGCATGGCAACCACCTTTTACACCACCGGCACCACCGGTCTTCCCAAGGGAGTATTTTTCAGTCATCGCCAAATAGTTCTTCATACTTACGCGGTTATAGCGGGACTCACCGCCTATGTATCCCAGGCCAATATCTCTTCGGCAGATGTCTACATGCCCATGACCCCCATGTTCCATGTCCATGCCTGGGGCATGCCCTATATTATGACTCTGATGGGAGCTAAACAGGTATATCCGGGCCGCTATGAACCAGAAACGCTGTTAAAGCTGATAGCCGCAGAAAAGGTGACCTATTCCCATTGCGTACCCACAATCATGAATATGCTCCTTTCAAGTCCGTCCATAAAGGATATAGATCTAAAGGGCTGGAAGGTCATCATCGGAGGTTCTGCTCTTTCCAAGGGACTTTGCAGGGAAGCACTGACCTATGGGATTAACCTTTATACCGGATACGGGATGTCTGAAACCTGCCCGATACTGACACTGGCCAATCTTAAACCTCACATGCTGGAATGGGAAGAAGATGATCAGGTGGAAATTCGCTGCAAAACCGGTCTTCCCATACCCGAAGTTCAATTAGAGGTCGTGGATGTTGAAGGCAACCCTGTTGCCCATGATGGACAGACACCCGGAGAAGTGGTTACGCGTACACCCTGGCTTACCCAGGGCTATGTGAAGTCCGGGGAAAAAAGCGAGGAGCTCTGGAAAAACGGCTGGCTTCACACCGGCGACATCGGCGTTATTGATCAGGAGGGATACCTCAGAATAACGGACAGGCTTAAAGATGTAATAAAGACCGGTGGAGAATGGATTTCATCTCTGGAGCTGGAAGATATTATCAGCCAGCATGAAGCAGTCAACGAGGTTGCGGTCGTGGGTATCACGGATGAAAAATGGGGGGAACGTCCCATGGCAATGGTTATACTGAAAGAGGATTTCAAAGGTAAAATCTCTGAATCTGATATTCAGGAATTCTGCATGACCTTTGTGGAAAAAGGCCAGATCCCAAAATACGGTGTCCCCAGTAAAATCATACTGGATGCAATTATTCCCAAAACCTCGGTGGGTAAAATCAGCAAAAAGGATATCAGGGGAGATTACAATCAACAATAGCGGTTAATTATTTCATAACACGGGTGTTGCCGGCGCGTCGGATTACCTATCTCATCAAATAAGGCAAAAAGCCGTTTTTATCCAGAGCAGTGCTTCATCTTCAAATCTTTTCTGGTCTGCTTTGTCCGACATCTGGTGGTCCCCGTCTTTGAGTATGATCATCTTTTTGGGATCACCCGCGCTGCCGTAAAGGTTATAGGCATTTTCCACAGGAACAACCCTGTCTTTATCCCCATGAACTATCAGGACATTCTTGATGGCGCTCAGCTTGTCACTTAAATCGAATAAAAGATTGTCTTCAAAGAAAGTAAAGGGAAGTTCCGGGCGGTTTTCATTGGCTTTTGTCGGAATGTTCTCAATGGTAATGCTGTTTACTGGTGCGGCGCAGATAACGGCCCCCAGGGGAGTAATTCCTTTTTCCATAAGACGATGCCAGGTGGAGATACATGTGGCACCGCCAAGGCTGCTGCCAAACAGCATGAGCCGGTTATCCGTCAGATTCAATGACATCACATGTTGAACCGCGCACACCATATCACGGACTCTCTTTCGAAGGGATGTATCTTTGATAAAATCTCCGTCACTGCTGCCGCATCCCCTGTGATCAAAACGAAAAAATGCAATGCCGTTTTCTGGAAGCAGCTCTGCAAAAAGAAGCTGTTTTGCAGAATTCATGGTTCCTTCCAGGCCGTGGGAGCCCACCATTAGAGGAGGAAGCTGGCCGCAGGGAGAAGTAGAAGGATGCCCCGGGGAGGAAGCTGTGTTTCCAGGCAGATGAAGAACCCCTCTAAGTGTGTAATCATCACATTGAAATGCAATATTTTCTTTCCATATTTTCATGCTTGTTTTTATGGCACAGGCGTTATATAATTTCAAGTTTTATTTGATATTTCCAGGTACGAATTCTCCTGATGCCTGGGGTGGAGAATTGTTTTCGTACTGTTAATACGCACACAAATGCAGAAGGCTTTAAATATATGAGTTTGAAAAAGAGAAGAACAGCAGAGCTTGATATAATAGATCTTGCTTTTGGGGGAAAGGGTATTGCCAAACCAGAGGGATTTCCGGTTTTTGTTGACAGAACCCTTCCCGGTGACAGGGTAATGGTGAGAATTACCAAGAAGAAAAAAAAGTATGCAGAAGGCAGGCTTGTAAGCATTATTTCCCCGTCTCCTCTGCGTGAGGAAGCACCTTGCCCCTATTCTGGATACTGCGGAGGCTGCCGCTGGCAGGTCCTCTCCTATGACAAACAATTAGAGTATAAAAAACGACATGTTAAGGAATCCCTTGAGCACATCGGGCTTTTAAAGGATATTTCCGTTAAGGAGGTTCTTCCATCCGAGTCTGTATTTGGATTCAGGAATAAGATGGAATTTTCATGCAGTGACAGGAGGTGGCTCATGCCCCATGAGCTTGAAAACCCCGATATCATCAAGGGTTTTGGCCTTGGCCTCCATGTGCCCGGTACCTTTGACCGGGTGATTGATATCGAGGCATGTCTTATTCAGCCGGATATGGGCAATGAAATATTGGAAGATATAAGATCCTACATAAAATCATCCGGGGTGCCTGCCTACGGCCTTAAAACCCACGAAGGCTTCTGGCGTTTTGTCATGCTCAGAAGCTCTACTGCCTTTGGGACATGGATGGTGAATATCGTCACCAAAGAGGAAAACCATGATCTTCTCATGCCCCTGGCAGAAAAGTTGATGGAAAAATACCCGGCAATTAAATCAATTGTCAACAATATCACGGCAAGAAAGGCCGGGGTGGCCACCGGGGAGTATGAAAAGCTCCTGGCGGGGGAGCCTTATATCAAGGAGAAGCTGGGGGAATTTATCTTTGAAATATCAGCCAATTCCTTTTTCCAGACCAACACTAAAGGAGCAGAAAAACTCTACTCCCTGGTATCCCGTTATGCTGCTCTTTCAGGTAAGGAAAATGTTCTTGATCTTTACTCAGGTACCGGAACCATTCCCATATGGCTTTCTAAGGACGCGGCCGCGGTAACAGGCATTGAGATCGTGGAGAGCGCCGTAAAGGATGCCAGGAAAAATGCAGGGCTGAATAATGTTGAAAACTGTGAGTTCCTTGTGGGAGATATTAAAACCGTTCTGCCGGGGCTTAATAAGAAATGGGATGTCATGATAATAGATCCTCCCAGGGCCGGCATGCACAAAGACGTGGTGGAACAGGTCATTAACCTTGCCCCTGAAAAGATTGTTTATGTTTCATGCAACCCTGCCACCCTTGCAAGGGATCTTGGGATGTTAAAGTCCCATTACCGGGCAGTTGAGGTTCAGCCCGTGGATATGTTTCCACATACCTTTCACATTGAGTCCGTGGCGCTGCTAAAAGCTGTATGATATAACAACCATGCCCTGCTGGGCCCACAACGAAGATAGAAAAACGTAGGGGCGGATTCCATATCCGCCCCAAATGATCTGTGTATCCGGCATACAAGCCCTAACTCTCGATAAAAAAACCAAACTGGCTTAAGCGTTTTTTAATCTTCCCGATTTGCTTTGCATCAATTAAAATATGTCCTTTTTCTGCTTTTAAAGGGTGTTGAAACCCATGGTGAATTGTAATAAGCGCATGTATCCTTTGTTGTTTAAAATCCTTTTTTCGTAAATTGATAAGGCAAAAATTCCTTGTTGTTGCCAAGTTTTAAGTTATAACCGTTTTAAACTCATTTTTGAGTGGTTTGTTGTTTGTACTGGCAAAACAAAGAGGCAGCTATATCGTCAATTCAACAAAAATACCATTAAGTTTTCTAAATGTATCTTAAGACGCTTTATCAAATATATTTAGTTGTTTATCATCCTTTTTTTTATTTTTGCGTCTTGTGCCGGCCATTTCGATTAACAAGGTAGCAATCGTAGTAAAAATGGAACGTGCAACGACGCCATGTTGGCTTCTTACCCTTGTCTGTTCCAGACCTTCTCTTTTTTTCATTAAATTAAAAGGACGTTCACAATTCTTGCGTATTGCTATTATCTTTTCAGCCTGCTTAGTTAAGACAGGCATCGGCTGGAAATAACCTCTGTCAAAAGGTATTATTCTGCGTTTTAAACAAGCTGAATCATGGGGGCATTCGCCGGGCTGTGTACTACAACCATACTCATGCCCTTCTGGTGTACAACAAATATAATTCATTGGATGTTCACAGTAATCATTACAGGTGACCCTGACTGGAAAATTAACGACATTGTCCGGGAGAGCAGTATTTTCCAATGGCGGGGCAATGACATATGTACCTGTCTCATTAAATAGTGACCCGTCTGTGTCGTGATATGCCTGATCTGCTGTAATGAGCTTGACATCAATACCCATGGCCTGAGCCAGTTGAATCAGAGGCTTTAAAAATAGACTATCATGATGATTTGCAGCCCCAATGAGAGATACAAGGGGAAAACTATGTCCTGTTGATGGATTGATTGCTGTTAAAGTATGCATGCGATAGCCAACCACATATGGAGATTTATTCCTTTTATTTCGGCGTTTTCCACAGTCGCAGTCAATATCGGAATATATACGTATTTTCTTGCCTTTGACTTCAATTGTACACAAGGGATAGTTGAACTCCATCGGAAGTTCTGTCGAATCTATCCCATGCACTATCCAATCATCCAGACAATTGGATTCATAAAGATGATGGAGAATATATAGAAGAATATTAACGAGTTTCGGAAATGGCAAACCTTGTCTGAAATGACAAAGTTCTGTGTGATCCGGTATTTTTTTAGTATTTAACGGCAATCCAGCAAATCGTCTGTTCTGTTTTCTTTCTCTGCCAAAATACTCTTCAGTGCAATATTTTCGGTAGCTGATTTCAGGGTATTTTATCACCTTGAGAAGTTCCATCCTGAACAATTGATAAAGGCGGGTATCCCTTTGGTCAGGGCTGTAGCCCTCAGTGGCAAGAAGACTGTCAATGATTTCGTTATCCAGGAGTTCATCAATGAATATCAACTCCTTATCCGTTATCTCTTTAGGAGTTTGCATCTTCGATTCCAGAGGAAAAAGGTTACCGCTGTAAAAATTATTAATGTAATCAGCCATACCCTTTAAAGTTAGGATACCCTTAGAAGGCATCTGATCTTCAATTCCAAGAAGTTCTTCAATAGGGGATTCCACCGGTTGGGAGAAATCATAGTTGTCAATTTCAGTTTTCATTATTTCTCTAACCAGTGCCTTCTTCTGCTTCTTGTTCATTTTTTTCCAACCAGGAAAGTTGGTTTTCAATTGCTTTCTAATTGAGCGTCTGATATTTTTTCTCTGCATGAGGCCTCTCTTTTTGGTTTTTTATATAAAAATGTTTTGAAAGTATAAATATAAACCAAAATAGAGGTCTTTTCAAGCTATAAATGCTTGAATACATTAATTTTATTGTATCTTTTTTAAGGTCAATTTCAACACCCTTTATATCTAAAATCAAGTATCAAGTCATGTGACTTCCACTATAGTTGGCTTTAATTTTTAATTTCACCAGCGATTTGGATAAAATGAATCAATATCAGGATGCACTAAATGCTCAAAAAGCAAAATATTTCTCAAGATTCTTTTTTTAATTCTGGGACTCAAAGAGAACCGTCAAAGCCAGGAGATAAGTGGAAAATATCAAAATTTTTGCAACTTAATAAGGCTCAATGGGCAGAGGTTCTGATTGATATTTATAAACATCCTATGTCTTTCCCTGGATCTGTATCACCTCAGGCGGGAGAATTATTGCGAGCTTTAATAGTGAATATAGCACCAAGAAATGTTTTAGAAATCGGTTCATATATTGGTGTTTCTACTATTTGGATTGCATCTGCAATGTCAGAATATGAAAGACGTAATAAGCTGTGTTGTATTGACTTGTTTCAACCCCACACGGACAATCCATGGTGCCCTGGTGTTGAGCTCAGAGAACCCTTAAATTACATAAAAAATAATATTAATAAATGTGGCTTTCAAAACTTTATTGAGCTTTATCAAGGTGATTCCAAAGATATTATTCCTAAAATTGCAAAGCAAATTGATTCTCCTATTGATTTCGTCGTCATTGATGGAGATCATTCATTCATGGGATGTTCAAGTGATTTTGACCTGGTTGAACCTTTTGTTTCCTTAGGTGGGTATATGCTTTTTCATGATACTTTTCCTGAATATTGTGGAGTTGATGGACCTGCTGTTAATTTGGAGAAAAAAATTTTTCCAAATAGAGATAAATTTGAAATATGTCAAATTTATACTGCTCCTTTAAATTTCGGGTATGCATTGTTAAGAAAGATAAGTGGTTAAGCTTTTTAAATATGCAAGCCAACCATTAAACCCAGCCAGTTCACCAGACCGCGAGAACGGGAGGCGCCTACCCGTAAATTTCTGGCGCGGCCACTCAGCTTAAGGTTCTGTCTTAAAATTATCACCTTGACAAAGCGTACGTTATGGCGTACCTTTATACAAACAAAAATTCGAGGAGGTATATATGACAATATTATCTGTAACAGAGGCCCGTTCTAATCTTTACAGGCTTATTGACCAGACATCATCATCCCATGAGCCAATTATTATCACAGGCAAGAGAGGGAATGCGGTTCTTCTTTCTGAAGAAGATTGGAGATCAGTTCAGGAGACAATGTTTTTGCTAAATATTCCTGGAATGCGCGAATCCATTCAGGATGGACTGTCAACTCCAGTAGAAGATTGCAGTGAGGATCTTGACTGGTGATTTGGAAGGTTGTCTATACAAAACAAACTCAAAAAGATGCAAAGAAACTATCAAGATCAGGGTTAAAGTCAAAAGCCGAGGAAATCATTAATATATTAAAAACTAACCCATACCAATCCCCACCTTCTTATGAAAAACTTGTAGGTGACTTGTCTGGTGCATATTCAAGAAGATTAAATATTCAACATAGAATCGTGTATCAAATTATAAATGCTGATCAAGTTGTGAAAGTCTTTCGTATGTGGACGCATTATGAATAAATGACAGAACCAGACGATGGAGAAGGACCGGGCTTACTGCGCGGCTTTTTTGGAAGTATACAGTTTAAGAAAATTGCAACTTTCATCTGAGGCTTTGGGTTACAAAAGCCCGTACCCTTAGCTGGGCTTTATTCTGGATATAATTTTTTTATTGATATTCACGATGAGCTTCGTTTGGAATTAGAAAGTGCTGGAGATGAAAAATTTTACGGGACTGGAACCAATAAAAACTAAAATTGACGCCTTCCATGTGGCTGTTGCAACTGTAAATGGAATTGAATACCTGCTTACATGGAATTGTACGAACATAGCCAATGCTCATATGCGTCCAAAAATTGAATCAACTTGCAGAGCAATGGGTTATGAGCCTACCTTGATTTGTACCCCAGATGAATTAACGGAGAGTTAAAATGTGACAAGATCCTATAGTTGCTGAGACTCGTGCACTACGAGAGCAATACGCAAATAAGTTTAATAATGATCCAGATGCTATATTTCAGGATATTCTGAAAAGACAGAGTGCTCCAGGAAAGAAGTTGTTCACCTTTCCTGCACGAAGAAAAATCATTGTACATAATGTTGCACAACATGGCACTCCAGGGGAAGCCGTGAACGGGAGCGGCTCCCTCGAAAGCTGTGGACGGCACCCCTGAGCTCAGCGTTATGCGTGAGTCGCGGAATAATTTTGCTAAGTCTCAAACCGTGAGGTTTGAATTTTTTTTTTGAACCAAATCGTACCTGTGCGGGTTCGTACCCGTACAGAAATCTCAGCTCGAACCTGAATAAGGGTAAGCAGTTAGGGCAGTCCGGCAACGGATTGTGTTGAAGGAGCCAGGCTGGGATACTTCGGGAGGAATCACGTTTCGGTCTCATCAGTGTGTCAAGTGACATAACGCACAGAAACATTGGAGGGGTGGAAGCCTCTTGTTTATAGGATAGGCGATTATCTATGAATGACTGTTGGGATGCTTGGTGGTTTCGCCTGATGAAAATGGCAGGATTATTTTACCGACGAGAACCCACGCTGTCCCTGATGAAGTACCATCGGGGTAAGTGTATTTTATAAGGCATGCCGAAATGAATACATTATGCAGTGGAGACACGGGACTTACCTAAGTTCTTGTCCTTGGGGTTTACAGCGTGACCGGAGGAGGTCTTGAAATTAAGACCAAAAGGTCACACCTGAAAGAGAAAGATGAAATTGTGTTATTGCACGGGACAAGTTAGCCCACAGGTATCGGCCGCTACAGGTCATCCCCTCCTTTTCTGGGAAGGCTTCGTGTGTGCTAAAAACGGACTCAAAGTGATAGCAACAACAAATCTTCAGTTTATTTCAATATGGAGGTTCAACCAATGCTCTACGTACAGAAAAAGAAGTGTAGAGTTCACTCTCTGACTGGGCGTATCACGAACCCGGTTATGTTCAAAGCCTTTAAGGCAGTCAAACGTAATCGGGGTACGGCAGGTATTGATAAGCAATCCATCAAGATGTTTGAATCCAACTTGGATGAAAACCTGAACGCATTGATGCGAGAGCTTAAAACAGGCACGTACAAACCGATACCGCTTAAACGGGTTTATGTTCCCAAAGGCAAAGGAAAATTTCGCCCTCTGGGTATCCCGGCAGTCAGATGTCGAGTGGCACAAGAAGTAGTTCGTTCTCTGATAAATCCAATTTTCGATGCCGAGTTTCACGATAATTCCCATGGATTTAGAGAAAAACGTGGATGCAAATAACCAAAAGAAATCATAATCTGGATCAGAAAGTTATCGTTAAGCTCAACCAGGTCATACGAGGTACTGTTAACTATTTTGGAGCTGGGTTTGCAACTTGTCTCGGACAGTTCAATAGACTGGACAAGTGGATAAGAAAGCGAATTCAATGTATGAAATATAAACGTATCTGGATGACTGACAACAGGCGGCTGGAAAACAAACACATCAGGAACGCGGGATTTCTAACGTGCCGTGAGGTATATCTGAGGGTTGGTTAAGGAATTGAGATAAACTCCCCTGATAAGGGGCAATCTTGAGGGGGTCGCCCAGTACGAGAAAGGCGTACGCTGGGTGACCCTATTGCGACAACGGGGAGGGGGTGGTTACGACCACTTCCTTACCCTCTGCGCCTAAAACATACCTCCTTTAATACTCCTCAATAAAAATAAAACATTCCCGATGTGACTCATAGTCCGTTGACCCATAGTCAACAGGATGGCATATATCAGGCTATGGATATTAGATCTAAAATTGGCAAAAGGATAAAAGAGTTACGGCTTACAGCAGGTTTTACTCAAGAATCCTTTTCTTTATCTTGCGAACTTGACAGGACATATATTGCCAGCGTTGAAAACGGTAAGCGTAACATATCAATTAAGAATATAGAAAAAATCTCAAAAGCTTTAGGATTATCAATTAAAGCTTTTTTTGATTCGGAGATATTTAATGAAAATTGAAGACTACGAAAAGTTAATCTGTGAAGAAATTAACAAGGTTGTTGTTGGCATTATTGAGAGCAACAAAATATTAAATATATCCGCAAAAGCAAGGGCTGGTGCAGAGATAAGTGATTGGATTGAAGAAAAATTTGTTGAAAAAACTCAAGAACACCCTTTCTTAAAAAATACAGAATCAGCTCCGAAGGGGAAAACAAAAAACCCCTGGGATGCACGAACTAACTTTGTGCTGAAAAATCACACTGAAGATATTTGGATCGATTTCAAAGCGTTAAAAGTTTCAAGCGCCGATAGTAATCCTGATATTGGGACACCAACAAAAATTTTAAATCATATTTTATCTGGAAGTTTTTATTTGTTGTATGTTTATATTTATTACCAAGAACATAAAAATGGTTTGGAATTTGTAAAATTAAACAACAACTTCACTAAATCATATTTTTTGAAGGACATTAGCCACACCTTTCGGAGAAATCCTAAGAATCAGCTACAAGTTAACATGTCGGAAGAACCTGAGTATAGGTCAAGAAAAGACTTTATTAAACTGCTTATTGAAAAAATTAAAGAAAGCCATGTCCGTCAAATAGAAATATCAAAAAAAAGTCTTGCTCAAATTGACAAAACTGAATCTAAACTACTAAAAATTAATTCTGAGTCAGAAAAAACTATTTTAGATACGATAGAATAGAACTATCTATGATTTTTATCTCCTTTTCAGTTAAACGATAGTATGCATAGATTAAAGAATCAATTTCGTATTTATATTTGTCGATTTTTGAATTGTTTTTATAAATATTGTTTACTAAATTTTCAATCTTGTTTTGCAGCTCCATGTCGCATGGCACTTTAATTTGATAAAGGTCTGAAATTTTTATCTGCGGCTGCTTTCCTTTATTATATCGGATAATTCTTCTCTGTTGTGCAAAAAAAGTATACAATTTTGAATTTAGTAGCCCACATAGGTACTTAAGGAACGAGATGGTATTATTAGAATTATCTCTGAGGCTAAAAACATACAAGCTGTTATTCGCAGAACTTGGTTTTTCATCATAAGTAGCAATTAGTTCTTTTGCTGATTGTCTAATAAATAGTTTTGGGTTTTCGTAAATATCAATTTCACCAAGACCGAGTCTTTTCTTATTCTTTATTCCTTTTTTAGTGAGTTCAATTTTTAACTCTTCGTTTATTGTATCTTGTAGCACTTTATTATAAACGAAATATTTACTGTGTGTAGGGCGAGAATATTTATATTTTAATCCTTTTGAACCCTGATAATAAGGATAGATATTTGTTTCACCTTTAGAAGGTTTTTTCTCGACTGTGAATTTATCCTCCATATTTAATAGCATTACACAAGTGCGTAGGTTTTTTTTGGGGTATAGATCCTTAAGTGTCGGATCATCTTTTTCAAAAATTTTTTCCAAAACAGATTTTGTTTCTTTGGAAGTATCTATCCTGAATTTAAACTCATCATTTTTGTCATGCCAGTCAAATTGTTCAATGAATTGTCTTTTCTTACTTTCATAATCAACTACTAATACTTTGTTTGCCCGTACTTTTTCTTTGCGTAGCGTAATAACTACTTGACCACTCGCTACGCCCTCAAAGCCCTGTATGTTGTATATCAGTTTTTGAATTATAGTCTTTTCTATTAAATATTTTCTACAATACATATATGCAGTTTCAAAAAATGAAACATCAACAATATAAGATAATGTACCACCATCACGCAAAAAATCTATCCCATGTTCAATAAACAACATTACATAGTTTATTTTCCCGTTTTTTAAAGCGATTGGGAATTGATCATAATTTTCCAGGTAGCTTATTCGCTGTGCTTCGTTTTTCTTTTTATCTCTTCTTCCGTATAACGTTACGTATGGTGGATTCCCTAAGACAACATCGAATTTCCCGTATAATTCATGAAAATCGTTTTTAATCTGGAATAATGAATATTTTTGTTTCAGGGTAAAATCCATACAAAATGAATTAAATTTATTTGTGTATGGTTTTTTAAATAAAAATTCGTAGAATTCTGAAATCCTATTTTCAGTATGCTGAATCATTTTTTGTTCAATATCTACAAAAAAAATATTTTCTTCGATAAATTTTGCTAATGAAATTGGGTTAGGTTGTATTAAATATGCCTTTGAAATTAATTTCAGTATAAAAATACCATGCCCACAAGATGGTTCCAAAAATTTCATCGATAAAAGTGAATCGTCATTAGGCAAACAATCAAGGACAGTGTCAATGATGTTAGTATCGTTCGTTAGAAAAATACCATTTAATTTCCTGTGGTTGTCGCATACTGTTTTCTCTGTACCCATTTGGGTTGTAACAAACTCGCTAAATTTGTTATTAATGACATCAGTCTCAAGAAACATACAGGCTCCATTATTAAAGATTATTTTTGGCCGTGAATATACAAAAAATGTGACCGATAGTCAACAGTGCACAACAAAAAAATCCAGCGGACGCAAGAAGCCGCGCCGCTGATTTTGGCGTTGGGCAATCCCAATTGGCGGAGGACTTAAATGAGAAAGCTCTTTCTTTTTAGTATGTTATTATTAATATTCATAGTGGTTTCCACCGAAATAGTTCAAGCTAATTTAAATGATGGGCTTGTAGCATATTATCCATTCAATGGAAATGCTAATGATGAGAGTGGGGATGGCAATAATGGTGAAGAATATGGTGGCATTGCCTATGAAGACGGTGTAATTGGTAAGGCACTGTTGCTTGACGGTAGTATGGATGAATACATTTTAGCTCCCAACTCTGAATCATTATCAATAACTAACTCTATTTCAATTTGTTCATGGGTAAGATCTACAGTTTTTGATTTTTCTATAAACCCGATTGTAACAATGGGGTATGCTAATGAAGATTATACTCTTTGGCTACGGCCGGATGGATTAAGCCTATTGCTTAATTCTCAACAATTTTGGCAATCCTATACCTCTGAATCTATAGATTTAAATACCTGGTATTTTGTTGTAGCAACTTATGATCTACAAAAGGTAAAGTATTATATCAATGGAGAATTTAAGGCCGAATATGATTTTAATAGATTAATTAGCACATCTGGAGAATCATTATATATAGGAAGTAGTTATCCTGGTGGCAATGAATATTTTAAAGGTTACATTGATGAACTTAGTATCTATAACCGTGCCCTTTCCAAACCTGAAATTTTGGAACTTTATACTGTGACGGAAGCCGTGCAGGATCAGTGCATGGTTGCTGACAGAGTTATAATTATAAACAATGAAGAAGTTCAGGCAACATTCCATGCCGACATCACCGACCCTGATGGAATTGTAGATATTCAATCCGTTTTGTTGAACATGTCTGATATTAATTCAGGTTCAGGCAATATAAACATGTCACTGGTTGATGCGGATACAGGAGGCTATGAGGCTGTTATCACCATTCCCGCCGATACTGCTGCAAGGCTATATCCCGTGCCGGTGACCGCCATCGATAATTCAGGGTTCAAAGATATCAAAATCATTGAGTTTGAGGTAAAGAAAAAAATAACCGCTACAATATCACCATCACAAACACTGACAGATGCCTTTGATAACCAGATCGATATGCAATCCCTTGAAATATCTATTCAATTTAATGAAACAGTTCAGCAGCGCCAAGGTGCCAATATACTTAGGGCCGGTGAGGATTGTTATGTTGAGGTAAGGGTTTACAATCCTGATGGGGAATTCCATGAAACATATCAGGTTTACGGTTTTCTGGATATTGTTATTGATAGTGCAATGGAAGGGCAATGGACGTATGAGACCATAAATTACTGTGCTGAATCCATTGATGTTGAAATTGAAACCCGTGGAAGCAATACCGGCATCCTGACAGGAACGGTTAAAAATTTCTGGTTATAACGGATTTGGGGGAACCTCTCTATATCCACCTAAAGAAGCGGAAATCAATAAATTTTGTAACCAGTTATCATGATATCGAAATTCGTTCAGTCTTTCGGCCGCACTCTTCCAACCATTATGTTTTTTGATTGTGTGGGGGGTACAAGGTGCAGGGGGCCTGACATGGCGGTTATAAAGAAAATCATTCAAACCAGGCAGGCCTTATGAAAAACAAAAAAACACTTATATCCCTGCTCGTCCTTCTCTTTACCATACTTGGCCCGTCAATGATCTGGGTGATAAGGCTTGACCAGGCAAGGGAAACCTCCTCACCGCCAAGGGCCTGGGGCAGTCCTGAAAAAATCATGGCCGCGGCTGTACTTGCACTTGTCATTGCGGCCATTATCGGTGTCTCCATCCTGCTTCAGCGCGTCATGGACGCCTATTCACACGGATATACAAAACTGCCCAAAACCAGGCTGGAACTGACCATTCCGGCTAAAAAGGCCCGGGAATTTTTTAAAATCCCGCCGCCCCGCCCATTGAATGAATCCATTTTTACGGCACTCAGGGATGCTGTTTTCCCGCCTTTCGCGAGAATAACGCTTATCATACTGGTACCCCTTACAATGATCATGATGGCGATGTTGATTAGTCTAAGCCTGTCCCTGAACAAAACCGACCGGATGCTAAAGAGCGTAGAAACAATCACAACCCCGGGAGTTGTTACCCATGTGAAGAAAAAATCATCCCGATCCGGGCCCGGATACGCCGTGACTTACCATTATACGCCGAAAAAGACGACGGAAAGGATAAAAGGAGTAAGCTACACAAAATCCGGGGATATCATGTCCGGGCAGGAGGTAATTGTAGAATATCTCCCAGGGGAACCTGCCGTGAGCAGGATAAAGGGTATGCAAAATTCGCCCATTGATGTTATCATGCCCGTTATAGCAGCAGTTATTCTCTTTTTCGTGCTGATTCCCGGAATTTTTTTTCATGTTACTTTTCAGAAAAAATTTTTAAAGTCTCTTGTTACCGAAGGCCGGATCATATGGGGAGGCATCCTGAAAATCAGGAAGGGAGGAAAGGGCATGATCTTTGCGAAGGTACTCTACGAATTTGAGGGTATACCCTGCACCAGAAAACTTTTATGCCCCGGAATTCAGGGTCTTTATAATCCCCTTGCCGCCCGAAAGGAAAAAAAGCTCCCTGTACTGTTCCTGGCGCATCCGGACAGGTTCAACCGGGCATATCTTCTTGAACCTCACCTGACAGGCATGAAAGATATCGAACCTTCCCCCCTGACCGGGGCTTGAAAAAATTCACGGAATATCCCGCGAAAAATTAGCCGGATATCCGGATGAACAAAAAAAGGCAGTATGTTTCAATGACAAGAAAAGCATATTTCACCTTTCTTTTTATGATGATCAGCCTGATGCCCTTCATGGGAGCGCTTCAATCAGTCCGGGCTGAAACAACGCTTTTGTTTCTTGGAGACTCCCTTACAGCCGGATTCGGGCTTGAAAGGGAAGAATCCTTTCCATCCCTGGTCTCAACAATGCTTCAGGAAAAAGGATACAAAGACGTCAGGATAATCAACGGAGGCATAAGCGGATCAACGTCCGCAAGCGCACTGTCCAGACTGAAATGGTACAAAAAGGTAGGTCCGGACATATTATTTCTTGCCCTGGGAGCAAACGACGGCCTTCGGGGCCTCTCCATCAAAGCCATGGAAAAAAACCTGGACCAGACCATTGAAACCGCCCTTGATTCGGGCATGACCGTGATACTTGCCGGCATGGAAATACCACCCAATTACGGGCCGGACTACACCCGTAAATTCAGGGAAGTTTTCCCCTCTCTTGCAAAGAAGCATGATATCCTGCTTATGCCCTTTCTGCTCAGGGAGGTAGCCGGAATTGAAAAATACAATCAGGCCGACGGAATACATCCCAATGCCGAAGGGTGCAGGATTGTTGCGGCCAATGTTTTTCCCCATATCATCAAAGCATTGAAAATTCATACGAAATAACGCCCACGGCAACCAGGAAGACAAACCCGATGACAAAACCCATTTTACAGGTGACAAACCTCTGCAAATCCTATCCCCAGGCAGAAGCCCCGCCCCTGAAGGTAATCCTTGATACAAGCTTTGATATTCATGAAAAGGACACAGTTGCCGTCACAGGCCAGTCCGGCAGCGGGAAAACCACGCTCATGGCCCTTATGGACGTTCTTGACACTCCGGACAGGGGAACCATAATACTTAAGGGCCTGGATCTGCACCGTATGAACGAGGACCGGCTGGCACGTTTCAGAGGAAAAAACATAGGGGTGATTTTTCAGCAATTTCACCTGATGCCCCATCTTACCGCCCGGGAAAACATCATGCTCCCCCTTGAAATCCTGAAGGTGGACAAACAGGAAATCAACATCCGAACCACTCGGGTACTGGAACAGGTTGGACTGGAAAAACGAAAGAATCATCTGCCGGCCCAGCTCAGCGGGGGAGAATGTCAGCGGACTGCCATCGCCCGGGCACTTGTAATTCAGCCGGCCCTGCTGCTGGCCGATGAACCCACAGGAAATCTGGACACAAGTACGGGAGAACAGGTGGCGGATATTCTGTTTAATCTTGTCGCATCATCGGGAATGACCATGATTGTGGTAACCCACAACATGACTCTTGCCGGGCGATGCCGGCGGCGGCTTAAACTTGAAGAAGGCCGGCTCCTGTGAATATCTGGATACGCCTGGCTGCCCTTGATCTGCTGAGAAACCGGCGCTTTGCCCTCTTTTTTGTGCTTAACCTTTCCATAGGACTGGCAGGGATCACAGAGCTTAACGCCTTTAACTACTCCATCGAAAAATATCTTGGAGAAAACCTGAAGGAGATTCTTGGAGCTGATATTGCAGTATCTTCCCCCCGCCCCCTCAACAAAAAGGAACTTGATGTAATAGACAGGGTACTCCCTGACCGGCAGGAATCCCTCCGGGTAACCTTTTTCAGCATGATATCGGGAAACGGGATATCCCGCCTTGCCCGTATCGTTGCCGTGGATGACGGCTATCCCCTGTATGGCGCCATCACCTTTCAAAAACAATTGTCATCATCCACGGACGCTGAATCATCCACCCGCCTGATGCCTGAAACTCTCAACGGCACTGAAGCCCTTGCATGGCCAGGAAGGGATATATCAACCGTGCTGAACATCAAAACCGGAGACACCATACGTATCGGGACAATTGATTTTAAAACGGCGGGAATAGTCCTCTCATCTCCCGGGAGTTCCTTAACTTCGGCGGAACTTGCTCCGGTAATCCACATAGGCATATCAAAAATAGAGGAAACCGGACTTGCAAGGTTCGGAAGCAGGATCAGATATACCAGGCTGTACCGCCTGCCCCCTGATGCTGATATAAAAAAAACAACCATGAAGCTTCGCCGGGAAATATACTCGCTGTTCAAGGGAGAACCCCTGATAAATATCTACAATTGTGAAGATGTAAACAGAAACCTCAGCAGAATATTCGGATATTTTACAGGTTATTTAGGCCTTGTGGCCATTGTTGCTTTATTTCTTGCGGGTATAGGTACTGCCTATCTTTTCAGAGGCTATCTCAATACCCGCATAGGGGAAATCGCCATTCTCATGAGCCTTGGAGCAGCCCGCGCAAATACTTATATGCTGTTTATATTCCAGTTGCTGATACTGGGACTTGGAGCAACACTTGTTTCCATGGCCCTGTCCTTTTTTGTGCTGCCGCTTTTTCCCGAAGTGATGAAAGGTCTGATTCCGGAAAACTTCAGGACAATTGTAAATCCCGGCAGCCTTTTTCTCGCTTTTTTTACGGGAATCCCCGGCAGCGTGATTTTCTGTCTTCCGGTGTTTGTTCGTATATACACCCTGAAACCGGCTGTGCTGCTACAGGGACTGAACAACCGGAAACCTTCCCTTTTATATGAAAGTCTCCGTAAACGGTTGATAACTTTCATGATTCGTTGTGGGCAAAACCAGGTAAAAACCCTGGGGCTGCCCATGGCAGTTTATATGAAAGTCTCCGTAAGAGTTTGTTTTTCAAAAGACTTTCAATCTTCGTTGTGGTCGGGTAAAAAATATGCTCCGGCCATGCCGGTTTATATGAAAGTCTCCGTAAACGGCGGATGACTTTCATGGTTCGTTGTGGGCAGAACCGGGTAAAAACCCTGGGCTGCCCATGGCAGTTTATATGAAAGTCCCCGCCGTTTAACGGCTCGCGAGGCTTTCATGCTTCTCTGCGGCAGACGGGTCTGCCATGGCCGTTTATATGAAAGGCCTTTCCTGTCAAGGTTTTACCAGGCTTTCATGCTTATTTTTCATGGCAGCTATAAAAAGAACTCTGGTATCAGGTCAATTACCGGGCGATTCCTGAAAAACGAAAAAATGCTACGGGTATTCAGCCTTTTTCCCGCAGCCCTGACCTTCTGGATACTTGCAGCCACCCAGACCCGTTCCCTTGAGAGGGGCACCATGTTTTTCATTCTGTTTTCAGGGATAATGGGGATAATGGCTCTCATAGGCCGGGGACTTGTTTCCCTGCTGAAACATCTTTCCCGCACCCATAGGGTCATTCCCAGAATCGCATTCAGAAACCTGCACCGCCACAGACTTTCCTCCATATCCTGCTTTGTAACAATTGCCATGGGCGTATGTCTTATAAATGTAATCCCCCAGATAAAAAACGGAATCCAGAAGGAAATCAGCCGCTCGAAAGATCTCAGCATTCCGGGTTTCTTTCTGTTCGACATTCAGCCGGAGCAGATCATTCCCCTGGATGAATTCCTTAAAGACAGGGGGCTTGCTCTCACCAATGCCTCACCTCTGGTTCAGGGCAGGATCAATACCGTGAACGGTGAAGGTTTTTATGAAAGACTCGATAAAAGAAAAACCTCTTTTATCAGCAGATGGAAAAAATAAAACAATGAAAAAATATCCGCCAGGGGAGGATTCCGGCGGCGAAATTTCATTTTTTCCTGGCGGGAAAAACTGGATGCTTCGGAAAAAATAATCAAGGGAGAACCCCTTGCCAGGGCTTCCTGGGATTTTGATGAAAAAGAACCGATAGAAGTTTCCCTGGAGGAAGGGTTTTCCGCTCGCTTCGATCTCGGGATCGGGGATATAATGGAATTTATACTTATTGAAACGAGTCGTTCTTCATCGGGAAAAAAAAACCAAGAAAACTTTTCTTCAGAAGCAGCAAGCAAAAATATATAGATCTGTTGATTTGATGCTTAAGCACTTATTGGATTATCCGGCCAAATTAGATAAGTTTGATAGTGAGATATCCAATGAGCTAGAAAAAGCTCTGATCAACTCATTTGAAAATGATTGTGTTAAAAAGCGTGAATGCCGCCGTGGTTGCCTGGTTTCTCAGAGAGGTGAGAAAAGCTATATTTTCCCTTGGAGCGACTGGGAACAATATAATGAACTTGTGAGTGATAAAAAGAAATTCAAGAATGAAGTTGTCAAAGAGCTTTCAAACAACAATAAGCATGCTACGGGCCATAAACTTGGATGTAAATGCCGTAAGAACTATATAATGCGTGGATTTCGCAAAGAGCCTCGTAAAATAGTCATGCCTGGAGGTAAAAAGCATGAATTCCCTATTCGAATGGTACAATGTACGGAGTGCGGGCAGAGATTTTCATTACTGCCGAGTTTTATTCCCAGGGAAAAGCACTTCTCAATCGATATTATAGGTCAGGTTCTTAGGGGAATAGTGCTTTTTGGTCAAAGCATCAGCGGTGCTTTTGAAGGTATTGGAATATGCGGGCGTAAACTCAAAAGCCGGCAGACTTTATATAATTGGATCAGATGGGCGGGAACTTTTCATCCTGCCATAGTTCTTGTAAGAGCCGGTGCTCAATGTTCCGGGTATTTTCAGGAGGACGAAGGTTTTGAAAAAGAACCAGGCCTTCGTACCTACACAGTGGTCATGGTTGATCCCCAGACTCAGGTAGTCTGGCATATGGATTATACGGATCATGTTGATGAAAAAACCCTGTGTACATCATTTGAGAATTTTTTAGAAAAGATAAATTTCAGTGTAAAGGGCATTGCAAAAGACAAGTGGCAAGCGTCAACTAAGGCTATCAAGTCGGTTTTTTATAGAGTATGGATTGGTTTATGTCACCTCCATTGCCTGAAAAATTTTGATAAAGCTCTCGTTATGTATCAGAAAGAGTCAAATTGCAGTGAAAAAGACAGAAAAGAACTTTACCGAAAGTTCAAAAAGGTCCTGGATACTGCCATGTATGCAGGCTCTCTTAGAGCAAAACTGAAATCGCTGGATGATAAGGCTTTTGAGCATCCCCTGTTAAAAAAACATGTTGATGAACTTAGAGACAATGCAGCCCACTATACCTCTCATAAGCGAAGAAGCGGAATCACAAAAACGACCTCAAAAGTAGACAATTTCCTGAAAATTATTAAACGCAAATTACGGCAGGTCACAAGCTTTAGAGATAAGGATTATGCAAAAATTTTATTTAATGCAACTGCCAATATCAGGAATTTTGTACCTTTTTTATCTGGCTCGAAAAATGCCCATCAAAGCCCTTTTATACTGGCTGGCGGTGACACATATGATCTTCCATGGATGCAGGTCATGAATGTACATAATGCGTTCCTATTTACATCTAATGCATTTTAATTATAGATAATCTATACGGGTCAACACTTATAGACTTATCCGAACTATATATTGAGTTTAAATAAAAACACAATATATAGCTATTAAGGTAATAATTTTCAAACCGATTTTGAATTTGGCGAAGTTATTGTTGATGAACCTGTAAAAAGTCCGAAATGGCAAATTCGCTATGATTAATTTCAGCATGTTATAACCGAAAAAATGTCGAAATTTGACTTTTTACGAGACCATCATTGTTGACAGCTCCAATATTTTTTACTCAACCATCGCGGGTTCAAGGAAAACCTCCTGCTCCCCGAGCATCACCCTTCCGGATTCAATCACCAGCTCAAGTGTTCTTTCCGTGCTGCCGATAAACCTGATCTGCTGTGGGGTAAGGGTGGCTCCGACGATTAAAAGTGTGCCGTCGTTTCCGGCAAGGGTCATAGTGGTGCCGGAGCGGGACACGGTAAAAAGGCCTGAGTCCGCGCCGATGGAAAAAGTGTTTGCGTTGCTGAAGGAATACAGCCTGGCCGCGGCACCGCTTTCAAGGTGAAGGGTGTTCATGGCCGAGCTGCCGTAGATTTCAGTGCTGCTTCCCTGCCTCATGGTGTAGGATGTTTTCCCTGTCAGAAGGAGGTAGGCGTCGGGATTTTCAATGTCTCCGGACGGGTGTTCCGTGATTTCAGGCATGGTTTCCAGGGCCGTAACCACCGGAGAGGCAGAAGTCGTGACAATCTGCTCCCCAAGACGGACGTTTCCGTCCTCTATTCCAAGAACCGCGGAGCCGTCGGGAAATACAATCGTCTGGCCCGTGGTTGTTGCCGGCAGCACAAGCCTGGTGTGGCCGGGACCGTCAAGGGTCACGGTCGCGCCTGAGCGGGACACCGTGAACAGCCATGCTTCAGAGGGCAGGCTGAAAATGTTTTCTCCGGGAAAGGATAAACATTCCGCTGTAGCGCCCATTTCAATGATCAGGTAATTGGCCGTGATGCTGCCGTATACTATTGTGCGGCTGCCGTCGGAAAGCGTATATCCCGTATCGTTCATCAGGACAAGATAGCCTGTGACGAGATTGTCGAGAACCCGGATGTCCGTGCCTCTTTGGTATTCCTCAAGGTCGGTGTAACCGTCCCCATCGGTGTCCATGGCATCGTAATCTTCTGCGTCAAGCAGGATGTCTTCGTAGTTGGCGATCTCCCAGGCGTCAAGCACCCCGTCCTGATCCGTGTCGTTCTCGTCCGGTTCATCGGGATCATCCGGCTCATCACCGGACAAGGCATAGGTAGCAATGATCATGGCCTCATTGGGCGGCATGAATACAAAGGTTTCAGGGTTGAAGATGTCATCCACGGTGGCGTTCTGGCCCATCCACTTGTCAAACATGTATCCTTCAGGTGCCGGATCCGCCGTGACTTCCACAAGGCTTGCCGCAGGATATGATCCGCTGCCTGATCCGTTGACAACCGTCAGTTCAAAAATTTCCCCGGGCATCTCGCAATAAACAGCCTGCACCGCAACATCAACTCCCGGCATAATCAGACTTGTCTCAGGCAGATTAATATTTACAACATTGGCGGTCTGTCCCATCCACTTGTCGAACATTTCGCCGTCAGGAGCAGGATCTGCCATTATGGGTACAATGGTTTCAGGGGCATAGATTCCGCTGCCGGAGCCGTCCAGGACGGACAGGTCTACCTCGGCCTGAAGGGGCCGGTAGGTTGCGATGACCACCACATCGGCGTCAGGCATGTACATGGTGGTCTCGGGCAGGTTGATGTTGGTGATATATTCGGTCTGGCCGGTCCACTTGTCAAACATATACCCCTCCGGAGGATCAGGAGCAGTGAGAACTACCAGTTGACCCGCAGGAATGGTTTCATCCCTTTCCTCACCGTTACGCAGGGTTTTAGTGGATGACCTGAGGGTTGTTCCTACGCCGTCTCCCTGTGTCTGGATTCTGATTTGAAGGACAAAGCTTGCACCTGGGTCTGCCTTGTATACGGCCCTCACACGAACACTTCTCCCAGGCATGGTAATGGTGGTATTGGGTATGTTCACATTGGACACATTGGAGGTCTGGCCCGTCCATCTGTGAAATATCAGGCCATCCTCCGCCGGGGTTGCGGCAATGGTAACTATCCTGCCTGCTTTGTATTCTCCATCTCCGGTTCCGCTGTCAACGACAAGGGAAAATTTTTCCACGGGTTTTTGTCTGTATGTTGCCGTAACAGTCACATCGGATTCCGGCATGGTAAGTGATGTATTGGCAAGATTTGTGTTGGCAATCGTGGCTGTCTGCCCCGTCCATTTATCAAAGATCATGCCTTTGGGAGCAATTCCGGCGGAGATACTCACAACCTCGCCCGCCTCATAGCTTCCATCGCCGGTGCCGTCGGTCACCGCAAGCATGAATTTCTCCATCGACTTTTCCTTATATGCGGCCGTGACGGTCACATCGGATTCCGGCATTGTTAGGGATGTGTTGGCAAGGTTCACGTTGGCTACATTGGCCGTATGTCCCGTCCACTGATCAAAAATCATGCCTTCGGGAGCTGGACTGGCTGATATGGAAATTACAGTCCCTGCTTCGTAACTTCCACTGCCTGTGCCGTCGGTCACTGTTAGAATGAATTTCTCCACCGGTTTTTCCTTATACGTGGCTGTGACAGCCACATCGGATTCCGGCATGGTGAGGGATGTGTCGGCAAGATTAACATTGGAGACATTGGCGGTCTGATCTGTCCACTGATCAAAGATCATGCCTTCGGCAGCGGAATCCGCGGAGATGTTCACAATCGTGCCCGCCTCATAGATTCCGTCTCCGCTTCCTTCGTTGACTGTGAGGATGAATTTCTCCACCGGTTTTTCCTTATACGCGGCCGTGACAGTCACATCGGAAGCAGGCATGGTAAGGGATGTGCCGGCAAGGTTCACGTTGGCCACGTTGGAGGTCTGACCTGTCCACTGATCAAAGATCATGCCTTCGGAAGCGGGATCCGCCGTGATACTTACCACGGTTCCCGGGGCATAGGCTCCATCTCCCGTACCGGCCTGAACGGTCAGTTTATAGGTCAGCAAGGCGAAAGAGGCTTTAACTGAAATGTTTGAGGTCACATTGGTGTCGGTTCTGGGATTGGCTTTTGAGCCGTCGTTCCAGCCCGTGAACCTGTATCCTGCAAGAGGCGATGCCGTCACAGGGCTGCCTGATGCCCCGCGGTTAACAATCTGGGGGCTTGTGCCGGTAATGGTTCCGCCGGTACCGGCCGTATAACTCAGTGTAAAGGTCTGCGTGGTGTACTGTGCGGTAACGGTCATGCTGGCCTGGACATTTGAAAAACTTTGGTCCCAGCCGGTGAACGAATATCCCGAATTTGCCTGAACAAGAGGCGCTGAAGCTGATGAACCACCCTTGATGCTCTGCACAAGGGCTCCTCCTCCCGTACGCGTACCCTTGCCGTCAAGATTGAAGGTGACGGTATACCAGGCGGGTGAGGGCAGAGGGCTTGTAGTGGTAAACGAAACATCTTCTCCATAGGATGTGCCTGCCGTGTTGGTGGCATAGGCACGAACATGGTAGGTGGTGCCCGCAGAGAGTCCTGTTAAGTTAGCTGTGAATGCGCCGGTGGATCCTGTCGCGCCCTGGTTTATATTGGCGTCCGCCGTTGTGGGGTTGAGTGTTGTACTCCAGCATACACCATAGGCCGTGGGGTTGGCTGTACCCAGATCGGTGATGGTGCCGTTACCCGTGGCCGATGACGTGGTGATATCCGTAACCGCCTGGGTGCTCACCGTGGGCGCTGTATTGAATATCCAGCCGTTGTTGTTGTCCGAGTCGATGCTGCCGGTTCCGCCGGCATTAATATCTATTGCATTGGTATTGTTGGAATCCTTAACATCAAGATATGCCAGGGTTCTGCTTCCCTGGGGATTAATGTTCCACCGGGTGCCGTCAAAACTGCTTCTCAGGGCCAAAAGCTGACCGGCAGCACCTTGAAGGGTTAGCGCGCCTGTTACTGTTGTTATTGCTCCTGCCTCAAAGGTCAAAGTGGCGGCAGTCGAGGTCGTTTTGCTCAGATTGTAGAATGTGTTTGTACCGGGAAGGTTTTGTGATGCACCGTCCAGGGTTACTGTGCCGCTACCGCAGGTAAAAGTACCGAGACTGGTTATTGTGCCGCCAAGATTCAAGCTGCCTGCACCTCCAAAGGTGACGGTCCCGCCGGTGGCATCAAAATCACCGTTGCAGTCCACAACTGCACTGCCTGCAAGGGAAAGCTCACCGTTGACATCCATATCCGCACCGCTGCCGTCGGCCACGGTGAGTGTTACGCCGTCATTCACGCTAAGGGTTGCACCATTCTCTAAAGATGTCTGATCGATACTGATATCACCATCCACTGTAACAGTGTGACCGCTTCGTATGGTTATGCCTGCATGGGATCTGCCTGGTACAGCAGCCGCGTTTGCCCAGGAAAGACCGTCTTCGGACTGCTCCCAGGTAGCGGTATCACTCCAGTTTCCGGTCTGTTTACTTCGATAATAGGCCTGGCGCACCGCCCAGACATATCTCTCTCCTGTTGTCTTGGAACCTCGGCTTACACTGCCGCTGCCCATGCTGATGGCCCAGGCATTGGCATCATTAAGGTCATCGGTGGAGGAAGACCAGTACCATTCCGGCTGGACATCTTCAAAGGGATGACCGGCAATAAGGGCAGGATTAAGCCGGGATTGATCCAGCAGGCTGAACAATTCCTTCCGGTTGGGCAGCCGCCAGTCCGTCTGGTGGGAGCCGTTGGCGCTGGTGTCTGCGGCACTGTTGCCGTTCATGGTTCCAGATGTGTTGAGTTCAGCAATATATGTAAATGCTGTATCCCAGCCCACAGTGGCGGCTGGACAGTTGGCTTTTTTAAGCCAGACAAGATTTGTGAGATTATCCGTTACAGTGCCGTCGCCGTTATCTGTAAAGCGCGGATCAGGCCAGGCAGTACCTTTTTCAAGATCACCATCGTCACCATTTCCATAGCTTTGGGTCTGCCCGGTTTTCCAGACAGGTGCCGGCGCGCCGGTGCCATCTCCCCTGACTACCATTACCGGGCAGGAGTAGTCTTCTTTGCCCCAGTGTCTTATTCTGCCTTCCGAAAGCTGGGCGTGCCATGCATCGCCTGGATAGTCGATTGTGGGTGGATAAGTCGTGGAAGTCCAGTAACGGTTGGTATTGGAAACCCCTACAAATCCCTGGGCTATCAACCAGGTCGGTATATTGGCTGTACCGCTGTCCGGCTCCAGGGTCATGATGCTCTCAAATTCGTTGCGATTGGGAAGCCGCCAGTCCGTTTGATGGGTACCGCCGTTACTGGTGTCTCCCGCATCAACTTCCGCAGCTATTCCTTCGGCCATTTTCCCGGTGCTGTTCAGCTCCTTGACAAAATCAAGGGCTTCGCTCCAGGTAGCGTTCCCGTAAGCGTCCAGGAGGTTGGCTTTTTTTAGCCAGATCAGACCGGTCAGGTTATCGGTAATGGTGCCGTCACCGTTGTCCGTAAATCTGGGTATCGGCCATGTAATTCCTTTTTCAAGTGCTCCGTCATCATCAGCCTTGTACTGGGTTGTCTGTCCGGTTACAGGAAGCATGACGCTTCCCCCGCTTGAGAGATTTTCATTCACGGTTATCTCATGCGTATCCGAACCTAGTGCCATGCCGCTCGTACGGGCAGCCGTAAGGGTCGGGCTACCCGCAGTGTCGTCTCGATAGTAAAAGTTGACGGAACTGCTGCCACTGGGGATGGTTATCTGGCTCACTGCCGCCGTTCCCGCGACATTATTGTAAAATAACGCCGTACCTGAAGAATTGCTGGTTAAATCAAAAACAGTGTTTTCGGTGACGTTGGTTGCTACATCGGAAGCATTCAGAGCGCTCAGGGTAAAACTACCGAGGCTGTCCTTGAAAATTGCCGTGGGCCCCGTGATTTCAACATGGGTGGCAGGGGCAGAAACCGTAAAAGTTCCATTGTTATAGGTGATGTCGTAATTGGACGCGGTAAAAGTCCCGCCGGTTGGATCGCTGATATTGATTTGGTGCGTACCTACGGCCGCGGTCGAGGCAGCGCCGTCACTAATGATGGTGCAGGAACCAATGGTTTCACTGTTTTGCAGCCCGGAGGTGGTGAACTCATCACCGTCAAAGGTAAAGGTCTCTCCCTGGACCTTTGACTGATTATCTGGCGTGATAGTCAAAGCAGCCTGGGTGATGTCCGCGGTACCCGCTGCACTGGTGGAGCCAAGGGAATATTTACCCGCATCATTGCCGGAAAGGGAGATGCCGGTCGCGTTCACTGTTTTGTTTGAACCGACATCCTTTGAGTCAAAGGTTGCTGAAGAGTAGTTCAAGATATAGTCATCCGCTTTTCCGCTGAGATGATTGTCGGTCAAGGTAACCGTTGCGGTTGTGGTGCCGTCATAACTCTTGTTGTTTGCAGTATCCACCGATGGGGTGAGTTTGATCCTGGCTTCAGAATCAACCGTCAAAGTGCCGTTGATTGTGGGGTTGGAGTCCAGGAGATCGAAAAGGGTGGTTCCAGATCCGGCGCTTCTGCCCAGGGTCAGGTTTGTATAGATTTCACCCGTGGGAAGGGTCTGGGCAGCATCGGACTGGATATTCAGGGTGCCCCCGGTCCAGGTTGTATTGGCCACCGTAATATTGGCGTTGGAGTAGGTGGCCGAGGTGCCCTGGAGGGTCACGGTATGAGCCCCGGATATGAAAACGCCGTTAGTGACTTCAAAGGTACCGCTGACAATCATTTCATCTTGGAGAGTCCACTCTCCGTTTGAACCGGTAAAGGAAATATCGTCAAAGATTCCGTTTGAGCCGTTTGCAGTTATAGTTCTTCCAGAGGTTGTACCATCAAAGGTGACCTTGTGGTTGTTATGGGTAAATGTTCCGCCATTGTTCCAGGTACCGCTGACCGTGATATCACCGGAGAGTTCAAGGGTCGCACCCGAAGCAATGCTTACATTATAGTAGTCCGAGGCACTGGTAAAGGTGCCGGAGTTTACGGCAAGTTGAAAAATAGCCCCGAGAGAGGTTGCACTGGAGGCATCGACTGTATTGGAAATGGTCAGGTTATAGAAGTAGGAAGAAGCACCCGTTATAATTTGGGGTGCAGAGCCGTTAAAGGTGACAGTGCCGTTTCGCTGGGTAAAATAACCGTTATTAGTCCAATCTCCTCCGACACTCAATCCATGACTGCTTTCACTGACATCTAAGGTAGTACCTGCGCCTATGCTCAGGTTACCGTTCGCCGTCACAGCTCCGGCCAGGGTCTTGGTTGTGTCGGAAACTCCGGCAATGGCAAGGTTGTTATACGTGGCCGCCGGAACCGTTTGGTAGGCCCCGTCGTAGGCCACCGTTGCCGTTCCAGGGGTTAAGGTGCCGAGGCTGGTTACCGTGCCGCCGAGGTTCAGGTTGCCGGTATCCGTAAAAGTAAGGGATCCGCCTGTGGCATCAAAAGTGTCGTTGGCATCCACCGTGCCTGTAGAGACGGTGAGGGTTCCATCAATATCTGCTGTCCCGTTCAAGGTCAGGGTATTGGCACCCGCGGCCAGGGTGGAGTCCAGATTAAGTGCACCGCCGACCGTGGCATCACCGCCCAGGGTCTTGGTATCTGTTCCGGCAATTGTAAGATTCTTCCAGCTAACTCCGCCTGGAACAGTCTGAGTGCCGCCGGTAAAGCTGACCGTAGAATCATCATTACAGGTCAGGCTTCCACTATTGGCAAGCTCGCCCTCAACAGTCAAGTCTACCCCCTCTCCATTAGCAATGGTCAGGGTGATGCCGGAGGCAACGCTAAGGGCGCCGCCGGAGGCAACCGTGGTCTGGTCTGTGGTGGTGTCTGTATCCACTGTGACGGTATGGCCGTTTAAAATGGTCACCCCCAGGCTTGTCTCATCCGGCGCTGCATCAGCACTTGCCCAGCCCGTGGAACCGTCCAAAGACTGCTCCCAGGTGGCGGCATTGCTCCAACTGCCGCTATTATTGCTGCGGTAGTAGTATCCGGAAATATAATTAGCGGAATAGGCTCCGATGCTGGTGTTCTGGTCAGCCGTACGCGCCACACCTCGCTGGTCGGTTTCCGGGCTGTCGTTCCAATGAGGTTCCGAGCCGTAGGGAATACCGGTGGTTTCACTGGCTGCGGCAAAGCTGCCCGAATCCAGGGCCAGGGTCTGGGTGGGGCCGCCGTTGTCGGCCAGGGAGGAGGAGAGACCGAGGGTGCCGGAAACCGTGCCGCCGTCATGACTCCAATTATTTCCGCTGCCCGTATAGATATAATTCGTGGCAGCGGTAAAGGTTTTGCCCTCTCCGGTGGAATCTCCGGCTTGATATTCGACAACATTATAGCCGCCATCGGTCAGTGTTCCAGATTTGTAGTAATAATCATCCCCGGTGCTGCTTCCGCTACCACGGTAATTATGAGCGATAATTGTATTGCGGACTGTCAAACCTCCCATGTACAAATTAATGCCGCCGCCCATAATATTTCCTTCATCACCAGAATCACAATGATTTCCAGATATCGTACAACTACTGATGGTTGATGTCCCAGCTACAAAAATCCCCCCCCCATTATTACTTGATGTGTTATCTGATATTGTGCTGGAAATTATGGTCGATGTATCGTCATAGCCAAAAATTCCGCCTCCTTGACGATTTGTTGAATTACCTGATATTGTACTGGAAGTGACAGTCATAGATCCTCCATAGTTACATATACCACCTCCATAGTCAGCAGCACTATTATTTTTTATGGAACAATTGGTGGCATTTAAAATAGCGCCTATATTAATATATATTCCACCTCCCGGCGCAGTTGCTTCGTTATCCTGTATAACACAATCTGAAATATTGAGAGTTGGGCTGCTATTGTTTGCAATATAAATCGCACCACCGTTATCACTGTACCCGTTTTGAAGACAAAAGCCCGAAATATTGACCGTAATTCCTAAACCAGCAATGTTAAAGCCGGATCTGTACGAACCTTGACCATCCAGGGTCAGCGTGTCCGCCCCCGGACCGGTGATGGTTAGGTTTTCTGTAATTTCCGGAAGAGCGGAGTTCAAGTTTATAGTCCCTGAGATAGCGGTACAATCAATGGTATCCCCGGTTTCTGCAATTGAAATGGCATCGCGAAGCGAGCCTTCCCCGGTATCTGCGTTGGTGGTAACAACATGATTGGCAGCGATGGCTGGTTGAATAGTAACAAATAAAATAATGGTTAATATAGCTATTCTTGATAATGTTTTCCAATAAAATTTCATACTTTCTCCCGGCTGCATTATTTTTGACTACACTCTGTATTTCAACCAACATTGAGCAAGTTTACAGCTAACACATTGACATAATTGATGTTAAGTATCTATTTTTATATTATAAATATAGTATTTATAACATAAAAGCAAATAAGTATAAACTTTTTTACACATAGTTAACTGATTTTCTTGAAAGAAAGCCTTTCAAATCCCAATGATGCCACCACAAATTTTTGCAGCCTGAGATTGCCGTACTTTTCTTCAAGGGATTTGCCGTATGAGGTAACCTGGTCTTCTCCCTCGTTGAGGGCATCCTTAACCTGGGAGATATCATAAATCTCCTTTTTAGAAAGCTGTCTTGCTCCATTTCCTGTGAGATTCAATGATTTTAACGAGAGAAACTTGAATTCAATAAGTACATCAAAGACCTTTCCATAGCGTTTGTCGGGCCTTATGATCATTGTCAGGTCAGCATATCGGCGGGAGAGTTTCGTTTCAGAGTCCATGATAAAAATAATATCGTTGTAAAGAAGGGTCAAAAACGCTGTTTTAAGGGTGAGTTCATTTGCCCACCTGTAGTCCCTATTTTTAAAAACCTTAAAATAATTTTGCTCGACAAAGTCGCACAAGGGCCTGATGTCGCCCTTTTGATAAACCTTTTCAGCGGCAAGGATTCCATCATCCCGTGTTGCAGGTTCCGGAAGCAGCATCTTCTGGACACGCTCAACATAAAGGCTTTGTATTACCATATTGGGTACTTTAAGCCTTATCTTGAGATCATCGGTTTCACCTGCCAGGGTCAGGACACCAAAAAAGTACAGAAATGAGACAAGAAATGTGTTGTTTTTGGAACGCTTATCAAGCATATCCTTGATACCAAAGCGTTTACTCACTTTAGAGATAGCTATAACATTTGCTTTCTGGATAAGTTCAACAATCAGCTCCCTGCCCATGGGTATCTGTGCGATATACTCCAGCTTTGATTCATCTGCTGCGAGATTATCATCCAGCATTTCCCTTGGGTAGGTACACATTTCCTGAAATTGTTCAAAAAAATAGAGACACAGGGTGGGATTATAGATATAGTCATCCAGGCTGAAGGCGAACCTGTAGTCATTGTAATAGGTTTTAATTAGTTCAAGGGCTTCTTTTGTCTTTTTCCCATCAGGATCACCCAAATCGCATTCATCTACAATTTTTTCAATGAGATCACTTACCTCTTTCAGGCTGAAACCGCACAGGTCATTCAGCCTGGGATGAAAATATATATCTTTCGCAATGTTATAACCGCTTGTAATGTCACTTAACACAACTGGAGAAACACCTGTTATGAATACCTTTTCAAATTTACCATCTGATGTGGAAGACTTGACTGCCTTGAAAAGTGTTCTTAAAATCCCCTCATCATGGACAAGGGCATCATATCTTGTTTTATCCCTGTGAACCCCCATCATGATGGTGTTGGCAAAATTGTCGTACTCATCTATTAATAGATAAATTGGATACGGGGTTGTTTTTACTGAAGTCAGGAGTGACTCCATGGAATAAATGGCATCATCATGGTTTACCTTTACACTTTTAAGACTTTGATATATCAATAAAATTCAATTTGAAAGTTTAGCATTAATTATGCTTAGGTAATTATATGAATAATATCATACCATGATTTTATATAATATAAAAAGCCCCTTCGTTTTATTCGGTATTGGGATCACAGCGTTGCAAAATTTCAAAAAACCACAATATATCAAATATTTTTCATAGGATCCCACATTGACCAGGTGACTTTTATAAAAAAATGATTTACACTATCTCTATCTTCAACCATCTATAAGAGACGGACAGCAGGTTAAAGTAATCTTAGAAGGTCTCAATGGATTAGGCAGAAAAATATTATCGCTGTTGAGAGCTTCTGGCGCAAAAATATATAGGGGTTATTAGTTGCAAGCTAAATAATGTACAGATTGTTGTAAACGGAGAAAGTATAATGGCAGATGTGATTAAAAGAATTTTATATGCCGAGGCAAATTATGAAAGCATAATAAAAGAAAATGGATATTTTGTTGACAAAACCAAATATATTGCAAAGCTTGAAACAGTAAAAAACCCCATATTCCTGCGTCCCCGTCGTTTTGGTAAATCCTTATTTTGCAGTATGCTTGAATATTATTATAATATTAATCAGAAACATCAGTTTAGTAAACTCTTTGGCAGCACATTTATTGGAAAGAATCCAACGCCTTTAAAAAATTCCTGCCTTGTTTTGCACCTTGATTTTTCCATTGTGGAGACAGGGGATATTATTAAAATGGAAAAGAGTTTTAATCATGTCTGTAATCTGCGTTTAAAAACCTTTGTGAAAAAAAATAAAGCCTATTTTAAAGATCATATTATTGTAAATGAAGGGGAAAGTGCTGCAAGCAATCTCCAGTCAATACTTGATTTTATTGTAATGGAAAATACTGCCCCTGTTTTTGTAATTATAGATGAGTATGATAATTTTGCCAATCAGCTTATCATTAGCCATAAGGATGTTATTTATAATAAACTCACAGAAGACGGCGGTTTTTTAAAAACTTTTTTCAAGACATTAAAAGAGGGGCGCCAAAAGCGCGCAATACAAAATATCTTTATAACAGGTGTTCTGCCCATGACCATTGACGAGCTGGCATTAGCTTACAATATCGGTACTTTTATCACATTAAATCCTAAATTTGAAAGTATGCTCGGCTTTACCCAGGATGAAGTTGATTCACTGCTTGATGAAGTATATATTGATTATAAAATTGATCCCTCCACAAGACAGAATGTAAATCAGCTTATAAAAAATCAGTATGACGGCTACCGTTTCACCAACGAAAGCAGGGAGTCCCTTTATAATTCAACAATACTTATCTATTTTCTTAACTGGTTCTGTGAGTATAAAACCATACCCCAAAATTTAACAGATCTGAATTTAAAGACAGACATCTCATGGGTAAAACGGCTTTGCGGGGCAAATCCTGATAACGCAAAGAATTTTGTCACAGAACTGACCTTGAATAACAGGATTGATTATGATGATGTTTTTCTCACATCAAGGTTTAATGTAAGCCAGTTCTTTAAAAAGGATTTTTTTCCCATATCCTTCTATTACCTTGGAATGCTCACAAGGGAGGATTATTTCAGCCTCAGGTTGCCAAATCTTAATATGCGGCAGATATTTGTGGAATACTTTAACGAACTCCATCAGATAGATGTATCAACAAGATATCAGAAAGTAATGAGACAGTTTTTAAAAGATTTAAGTCTTGATGATCTCTTTTCCGGATACTGGAATCTTTACATTTCACAATTACCTGAAGCCATATTTCAGCAGGTCAATGAAAATTTCTACCGCACAACCTTTTTTGAGATTTGCAGCAGGTATTTATCAAACTGGTTTACCTTTAATGTGGAAAGATCATATCCTGAGGGCAGATCTGATCTTGAGTTTGTGGGGAAATACCATGAATCCTATGCCGGCATAAGAATGGTGATTGAATTTAAATATTATTCCAATACCCAGTTTTTAAAGTTAAAATGCTCACTTGAAGATTTCCAATTAAAAGAAGAGGATACAGAGCAGTTAAAAGGCTATATTGAGGGAGTTAAAAAAGAGTATTTAGAGGCAAAGATTTCAGGTTATGTAATTTACTGTATTGGTAATGTCGGGTTTAAGGTTTTTCATTACCCGCTTTCATGAAACATACACGCTCAAACCCAAGGGCAGCCACAACAAATTTCTGAAGCCGCAGGTTTCCATACTTTTCATCGAGGTGCTTTCCATATTGAATAACCCGCTTTTCCCCCTCTTCAAGGGCTGTTTTTATGGTGGGCAATTCATGGAGCGATTTTTTTGATAACTCCTTTGCATCTTCCCCTGCTATAGTTCATGACAAACCCTTCAATTTTAGCATTAACGTGCTTGAACAGGGATTGTTGGATATCGGTAACGCTGCCGGTTGTGAGGCATGAAAAATCCCATCTAAGGATATAGTAAGAATTTCTAAGGGGGGGCTTGAAAGATGCCCACAATTTTATGAAATATAAAAACCCCCTTCCTGTTTTAAGGAGAGGGGGCTGGGTTTAAAAACAAATCAAGTGATTTTTCTATTCAACCGGTAAGGGCTCAATCTCCACCACCTGTTCGCCGAGTATGACCTTTTCGGATTCAATCAGCATTTCAAGGGTTATGTCCGTGAAGCTGATCTGCTGGGCGTTAAGGGTAGCGCCGACGATTAAAAGAGTACCGTCGCTGCCGGAAATGGTCACGGTTGTACCGGAGCGGGATACGGTAAACAGGGTCGATGCAGCCCCGATGGAAAAGGTGTTGGTGTTGGAGAAGGAATAGAGCCTGGCCGCGGCTCCGCCTTCAAGGAGAAGCATATTCATGTCGGCGTTGCCGTAGACTTCCGTGGTGGTTCCCTTTCTTATGGTGTAGGGTTTCTCACCGGTGAGAAGGAGATATGCATCGGGATTTTCAATGTCTCCGGACGGGTGTTCCGTAATTTCAGGTAGTGCCTCCAGAGTCGTAACCACCGGAGAGGGAGAGGTTGTGATGAGTTGATCTCCAAGGAAGACACTGCCGTCCTCTATCTTCAGAGTCGCGGCACCGTCGGAGAAAGCAATCGTTTGCTTTGTTGTGGTGGCCGGCAGGACAAGCCTGGTGTGATCCTGTCCCTTAAGGGTTACTGCTGCACCGGACCGGGACACCGTGAACAACCATGCTTCAGAGGGCAGGATAAAGGTGTTTTCCCCGGGAAAGGACATGCATTCCGCGGCGGCCCCGGTTTCAAGCATCAGGTAATTTGCCGAGTCATTGCCGTATACCTTTGTGCGGGTTCCGTCGGAAAGCGTATATCCCGCATCGTTCAACAACACAAGATACCCTGTGACGAGATTGTCGAGAATCCGGATGTCCGTGCCTCTTTGGTATTCCTCAAGGTCGGTGTAACCGTCCCCATCGGTGTCCATGGCATCGTAATCTTCTGCGTCAAGCAGGATGTCTCCGTAGTTGGCGATCTCCCAGGCGTCAAGCACCCCGTCCTGATCCGTGTCGTTCTCGTCCGGTTCATCGGGATCATCCGGCTCATCACCGGACAAGGCATAGGTAGCAATGATCATGGCCTCATTGGGCGGCATGAATACAAAGGTTTCAGGGTTGAAGATGTCATCCACGGTGGCGTTCTGGCCCATCCACTTGTCAAACATGTATCCTTCAGGTGCCGGATCCGCCGTGACTTCCACAAGGCTTGCCGCAGGATATGATCCGCTGCCTGATCCGTTGACAACCGTCAGTTCAAAAATTTCCCCGGGCATCTCGCAATAAACAGCCTGTACCGCAACATCAACTCCCGGCATAATCAGACTTGTCTCAGGCAGATTAATATTTACAACATTGGCGGTCTGTCCCATCCACTTGTCGAACATTTCGCCGTCAGGAGCAGGATCTGCCATTATGGGTACAATGGTTTCAGGGGCATAGATTCCGCTGCCGGAGCCGTCCAGGACGGACAGGTCTACCTCGGCCTGAAGGGGCCGGTAGGTTGCGATGACCACCACATCGGCGTCAGGCATGTACATGGTGGTCTCGGGCAGGTTGATGTTGGTGATATATTCGGTCTGGCCGGTCCACTTGTCAAACATATACCCCTCCGGAGGATCAGGAGCAGTGAGAACTACCAGTTGACCCGCAGGAATGGTTTCATCCCTTTCCTCACCGTTACGCAGGGTTTTAGTGGATGACCTGAGGGTTGTTCCTACGCCGTCTCCCTGTGTCTGGATTCTGATTTGAAGGACAAAGCTTGCACCTGGGTCTGCCTTGTATACGGCCCTCACACGAACACTTCTTCCAGGCATGGTAATGGTGGTATTGGGTATGTTCACATTGGACACATTGGAGGTCTGGCCCGTCCATCTGTGAAATATCAGGCCATCCTCCGCCGGGGTTGCGGCAATGGTAACTATCCTGCCTGCTTTGTATTCTCCATCTCCGGTTCCGCTGTCAACGACAAGGGAAAATTTTTCCACGGGTTTTTGTCTGTATGTTGCCGTAACAGTCACATCGGATTCCGGCATGGTAAGTGATGTATTGGCAAGATTTGTGTTGGCAATCGTGGCTGTCTGCCCCGTCCATTTATCAAAGATCATGCCTTTGGGAGCAATTCCGGCGGAGATACTCACAACCTCGCCCGCCTCATAGCTTCCATCGCCGGTGCCGTCGGTCACCGCAAGCATGAATTTCTCCATCGATTTTTCCTTATATGCGGCCGTGACGGTCACATCGGATTCCGGCATTGTTAGGGATGTGTTGGCAAGGTTCACGTTGGCGACATTGGCCGTATGTCCCGTCCACTGATCAAAAATCATGCCTTCGGGAGCTGGACTGGCTGATATGGAAATTACAGTCCCTGCTTCGTAACTTCCACTGCCTGTGCCGTCGGTCACCGTTAGAATGAATTTCTCCACCGGTTTTTCCTTATACGTGGCTGTGACAGCCACATCGGATTCCGGCATGGTGAGGGATGTGTTGGCAAGATTAAGATTGGCGATATTAGCGGTTTGCCCCGTCCATTTATCAAAAATCATCCCATCGGGAGCTGGACTGGCTGATATGGAAATTACAGTCCCTGCTTCGTAACTTCCACTGCCTGTGCCGTCGGTCACCGTTAGAATGAATTTCTCCACCGGTTTTTCCTTATACGCGGCCGTGACAGTCACATCGGAAGCAGGCATGGTAAGGGATGTGCCGGCAAGGTTCACGTTGGCCACGTTGGAGGTCTGACCTGTCCACTGATCAAAGATCATGCCTTCGGAAGCGGGATCCGCCGTGATACTTACCACGGTTCCCGGGGCATAGGCTCCATCTCCCGTACCGGCCTGAACGGTCAGTTTATAGGTCAGCAAGGCGAAAGAGGCTTTAACTGAAATGTTTGAGGTCACATTGGTGTCGGTTCTGGGATTGGCTTTTGAGCCGTCGTTCCAGCCCGTGAACCTGTATCCTGCAAGAGGCGATGCCGTCACAGGGCTGCCTGATGCTCCGCGGTTAACAATCTGGGGGCTTGTGCCGGTAATGGTTCCGCCGGTACCGGCCGTATAACTCAGTGTAAAGGTCTGCGTGGTGTACTGTGCGGTAACGGTCATGCTGGCCTGGACATTTGAAAAACTTTGGTCCCAGCCGGTGAACGAATATCCCGAATTTGCCTGAACAAGAGGCGCTGAAGCTGATGAACCACCCTTGATGCTCTGCACAAGGGCTCCTCCTCCCGTACGCGTACCCTTGCCGTCAAGATTGAAGGTGACGGTATACCAGGCGGGTGAGGGCAGAGGGCTTGTAGTGGTAAACGAAACATCTTCTCCATAGGATGTGCCTGCCGTGTTGGTGGCATAGGCACGAACATGGTAGGTGGTGCCCGCAGAGAGTCCTGTTAAGTTAGCTGTGAATGCGCCGGTGGATCCTGTCGCGCCCTGGTTTATATTGGCGTCCGCCGTTGTGGGGTTGAGTGTTGTACTCCAGCATACACCATAGGCCGTGGGGTTGGCTGTACCCAGATCGGTGATGGTGCCGTTACCCGTGGCCGATGACGTGGTGATATCCGTAACCGCCTGGGTGCTCACCGTGGGGGGTGAATTTAGACATATACCGGTAAAGTCGGAAAATTCGCTTACTGTACCCGAAAAACTGTGGTTCGCGGTATTCACCAAATCAAATTGGGTCCAGGTGCTGTTGCTGTATTTAGCTCCGTAAATCAAGGCTTCCGTACCCGCCACGTCCGTCGGGACGTAGGTAAAGGCGGTATTGCAGGAAAAATCCGATATTCCGCTTTGGGTCACCGTCCAGTACCGGTTCAGGTAGTTGTCGGTGCTGGTGTTGTCAGGCTGGTTGTCATTGGTGACTCTGACGCCGGCCCAGGCCGAATTAAAGGTACCTGCCGTAAAGTTGAGGGTGGCCGGGCTGTATTCCGCCGTGTCGGTATTGTCTCCCAGGGGGAATACGAAGGAGCCGGTCCCGGTAAAGACCTTTTTCAACACTCCGGTTCCGCCGTTTACGATCATGTTTGAGGCGGATGGTGTACCCGATACCACGGCGTTTTCCCCCAGGGTCAGGTTGTTTTCTCCCAGGGCCACCAGGCCATCCGTCAGGGTCAGGGTTTTGTTGATGGTACAGGCGCCTGCCAGGGTTTTGGTGCCACCGCCGTCAATGGTTACATTCTCGCAGGTGGAATTGGCCGGCAGAGGCTGATTCCCGCCGTTAAACAGAATTGTTGAATCGGTTTCACAGGTGATGGTGTTGTTGTCAGCATCTGCATTAACGAGGCTGCCTGTTACGGTCAGGTCTGTTCCGTTTCCATCGGCTATGGTGAGGGTCCCGCCGTTCATGTCAACGGTCAGGGTTTTGTCCGCATTTATTGTAGTCTGATCGATGGTACGGCTTTCTCCCATTCCAATATCATGATTAACGGTGATGGAAGTGGAATCGTTCGCACTGGGCGCTGTCGTTGCATTTATTGTGTTAATTCCGTTAAATACCTGCCAGCTTTCAGGATTTCCCCATGCCCCGGCAGCCTTGGTGGTGTAGTCTGCGTAGCACTCGTAGGCTCCGATGCAGGGGGTGTCATGCCGGTCCGCGCTCCGCTGGTCCGTGGTGATTTCCGTGACCACCTCGATTACATCCGTGCCGTCTTCCACCTTCAACCAGTTTGTACCGTCTGTTGAATAGGCATACTTTGTAGTGCCAGCGTTATCATAGGTCCCGGTTTTGACGCCTGTTTCAACGGCAATGGAGTTTCTGGCAAGCTCCACCGTTTGGGTTGTGCCTCCGTTATCGGCTAATACCGGCTGATGGATGGTGTCTGCCAGGATTTCGGTATAGGAGGCAAACAGCGGATCGCCTTTGCCCTGGTTTGGGTATGTGTAAGCGTTATTTCCCGTACCGCCCCAGCCGGCATCCCAGTCGCCTGCGATGTTGTAGTTGCCGTAAATCCTGGTGGAATTAGAAGGGGAATCTTCCTCATGAATATCCGAATAGGTGTCGTTGTTTAAATAATTGTAAGCCACGATACTGTTGGTGAACCTATACGGACCCCCGTAACAATAGACGCCGCCACCGTAATAAGCCGCCTTGTTACCGCTGACGGTAACATCGGTCAGGGTGATGCCTTCGCACTGACTCGCATAAATTCCCCCGCCCTCGTTTCCACACGTATTGCCGCTCACGGTACTCTGAGCCATCGTAAGGGTCGTAGGGTTGTCGGCCTGCCTGATATCAATGCCGCCGCCGTTGGCCGTTATGGCGGTGTTACCGCTGATGGTGCTTCCGGTCACGATGATGGTTGTTCCGTCAGACCCGTAAATGCCCCCGCCGGTTTGGGCTTCTCCCATGGATACCCTGGCTGATTGCAGGTTCAGTGTGCCGTTGGCCACATAGATACAGCCGCCCCTTCGATCGTCCGCATCGGGAAACGTCGCGTTATTCGTAATATCCCCGCCTTTTATGGTTATATTGGAGACAGTTATTGTTTTTCCAGGGGCATCAATTTTAAACACGCGGGATTGGGTCACGCCCGGTTCCGTCACCTGAACGGTCACGGCATCTGCTGAACTGCCGGTGAGGGTGAGGGTGTCGGTCAGCGATATTTCCGTATCCACCTTGGTGGTGCCTTCCGCAAAGGTCTTGGTACTGCCGGTACCAGATACACCGAGTCCATAATAATCAAGAACGAGAAGGGTCTGGTCCCCGTTTTCCGCATAGTTCACGGTGCCGGTGCCCTTGCCAAAGGTGGCGTTGTTGGTCCAGGAACCGGTTCCCGCGCTGGCGCTGCCGATGTTTAGGGTATTGGTCCCCAGGGCGAAGGTGGTGCTTGCGCCCGTGTTCAGGGTATTTTCCACGGTCACGTCTCCGCAAAGGGTCTTGGTTCCGCTGCCGCTGGTGGTCAGGTTGTAGTAAATGAGGTCGTCGATGTTCTGGTCCCCGCCGGCGGAATAAATTACTGTGCCCGTGCCGCAATTGAACGTGCCAAAGGCGTCACAGGCCGCCGTGCCCGCCAGAACCAGGGTACCGGCTCCGCTGAAAGTAATCGTGGAACCCGCCGCAGTGAGAGTGCCGTTGACCGTCAGGGTGCTGCTGCCGTCGATGGTCAGGGTCTTGCCGGCATTAACCGTCAGGTCCTGGATTTCCGCATTCGTGTTCAGGGTAACATTATGGGACAGGATAACGTTATCCCCGGCAGCCGGAAGCTCTCCTCCTGTCCATGAATCCGTGTCATTCCAGTTGCCGTCCTGGGCGGTCGTCCGGCTGGGGAACGACCATCTAATGTTATTTCCGGAATCCACACAGCCGTCGGTGGTGGCATCGATCTCGGTTTCATCGATATTGTTGGAATCCTTTACATTCACATAGGAGATGACCCGTGTTCCTGTGGGATCGATGTTCCACCGGGTTCCCTCCGAAGAGCTTCTGAGAGAAAGCAGCGCTCCGGACGCCCCCTGAAGGGTCAAGGTGTTCGTCACAGTGGTAGTTCCACCTGCCTGGAAAGTAAGGGTGGCGGCTGAAGAAACGGTCTTGGTCAGTTTGTTGAAGGTGGATGAACCGGTCATGAACTGGTTGGTTCCATCAAGAACGACTGTGCCGGTTCCGGGGGTGAAAGTCCCCGAGTTGCTCCAGTTGCCGGCGCATTGAATGGTGCCTGATCCCGATGTGAGCGTTCCGCCGGCTTCGATGGCAATGCCGCCGGTTCCCACATCAAGGGTGTTGGCACCCACAGTTAACGTTGAACTGGCCGCGATGGTGAGCTGGTCGCATGCCATATCGCTTGAAAGGGTTAACTGAGCTGCGCCCAGAGCTGTGCCGCTCATAAGAATAAAGGCAGTAAGCATCATACTGCTCCACAGGAATATTTTTTTCATGGGTTTTCCTCCTTGTTTTTAAAAGACTTTTACTCATCCACTTTTACATGCCCCAAATTCTGCGGGCCGCCGCTGCTGTTGTCCGTAAAGGTACAGGCGCTGCCGGTGAACTGCACGCAGTCGTCCGGACTGCCGTGTTTGACCCAGGTTCCTCCGGAACTAATCACCAGATTCCCCCCCACCAGCAGGTTGGCGTTCAAACCACTTAAATCCACAGTTCCGTTGGTCAAGAAGATGTTTTTGACAGTCAGAGGATTATTGCCGTTTACATCCAGGGTTACGCCGCCGTCAATGGTCAGATCGTTGGTAACGGTTGCGCCGCCCGTAAGCGTCTTGGTACCGCTTCCGGAAGTGGTCAGGTTGTAGAGTGTCCCGCTGAATAAGGTTTGGTTACCGATTCTGTTGTAGGTAAATGTTCCGTTGGACGCATTGACCGTTCCGGTCCCGGAAGTTTCTCCCGAGACGGTGATGTTGTGGGTGGTGGTCAAAACGGTATCCGCAGCGAGGCTCAGATTGTTCAAAACCATATCTCCGGCGATGGTTTGTGGAACACCGCCGTCAAGGGTTACCGTGGAACTTCCGGCGGTAAAAGAATTCACAGAAAAGGAATTCTGAACAAGATTTAACGCACCTTCTCCGCTGAAAACGATCTGTGCGGCCGACGCATCGAGGGTGCCGTTGACATCGACGGTTCCTGTTCCTTCAACCGTCAAGTCATTGCCTGAGCCGTCGGCGATGGTGAGGGTTTTATCGGAGTCAACGGAGAGGGTAGCGCCTGAGGCCACCGTTATTTGATCGATGGTCACATCGGTATTTACGGTAGCGGTGTTATTAATGGTAATTCCGAGGCTGCTTTCATCGGGAACCCCTGCCGCGGCGTCCCAGTTTGACTGGTTTACTGACTGCTCCCAGTTGGTCGTTGTCGTCCAATTGACGTTCCCATTGCTCCGATAATAGTATGCAGAGGGAACATAATTCGCCGAATAGGCTCCGATGCTGGTGTTCTGATTGGCGCTTCGTGCCACTCCGCGCTGGTCGACGTACGCTCCATCGATTTGCGGACTGTTGTTCCAGTTGGATGCCGGGGGAATGCCGGTTGTTGAACTGGCCGCGGCAAAACTCCCCTCCCCGAGGGCCAGGGTATAGGTTCCGTTGGTACTGTCGTTGAGGGCCAGGGTGGTGGAGAGGTTGAGGGCGCCGTCTATATCTGCGTCGTTTATATTCCAGTGATAGGGGGGAGAGGGGGGAGAGCTTTTCTTATAATTGTAGAGGATGTCGGTGGCGGAAATGAAAGTCTTATCGGGGTCAATTTCAGACGCCATTTGATACTCCACCACATTGTAACCGCCGTCGGTCAGCGTTCCAGCTGCGTAGCAATAATCATAATTGCTTGAGTTGTCGACATTTTGAGCCATGATGGTATTTTTGACATTTGCGGTTCCGAGTTGGAGATAAAATCCGGCGCCGAGGGCAGCAGATGAAGTAGCCGCATTTCCGCTGATGGTGCAGTTCGCCAGCGTGATGCCCCCGGCCCCAAATACGGAAATGCCGCCGCCCAATGCCCCGGTGCCATTGCCGTTATCGGTAGCCTCATTTCCGCTGATCGTACAGTTTGTGAGCACCGTTTCACCGCTCCCCGCCCCACATATGCCACCGCCGTAGGCTCCGCCTGATACGGAAGCGGTATTCGAAGAAACGGTTGAATTGGTGAGGGTTAGCGTGCCGCTGTTGCAAACACCCCCGCAGCCGTAAGATCCACCAGTAGCCGTATTTTCTGAAATTGTACAATTCGTTATCGTCAATGTAGCGGCATTAGATATGCCGCCGCCATCACCTGAAACATTTCCATTGCGAATGGTCATGTCCTCCAATGTCACTGTCCCACTGGTTATGTTGAACACCCTGTCGGAAGCGGTTCCCGGGGTTATGTCTGCCTGGAGTATGGTTGAGTCATCTGGTTGACCATCTATATCCAAACTCTTATTGATGGTGATTCCTTCCGTCAGAATAGCTGTTCCTATTAAATACATGAAGTCAACACCACCCGTACCACAACCACCTATAGCATCAGCCCAGTTTGAGTACGTATATTCACTATCCCATGAAACTGCTCCCTTTTTGGCAAAAACGCCGTCATACTGATAGGCGCCGCGCGTGACGGTCCTCGGTTCATAATCGTTTCTGTAATACCCCCGCTGGTCGGTTGATATGATGTCGTTCGCTGATGGGTTGTCTGCCAGTCCGCCGTCTGAAATTTTTATGTAATTTTCTTCAATTGTATTCCAATAATAATACCCATCCGTACTGTTATAATATGCATCAGTACCGCTGCCAGCTTTGTTACTCGCGTTGCCGGAAGAAGTTACCGCGGCGGTGTTGGTGAAACCGCCATTGTAAAAAAGCCCATTCAGATCCGAAGCATAAGAAGTTGTGTTGTTGTTGTCTCCGGAAATCGCATTCGGTGACCAGCAATAATAACCGGTTACCGTGCCATAAATATCATCTCCTTCTATGGTATCACCGTCCAGCGTATTATTAACAACAATAGCATTAAGCATATGTACGGTTCCGCCGCCATTGGAGATACCTCCCCCATAGGCCGACGGATCTGTGCCTTCTTCAGCATTAGCTTGATTTGAAAAAATAGTAGAATTAACAATGTTAACGGTGCCGCTACCTATATAAACACCCCCACCGTACGCGTATGCCTCTTCACCATCTTCTCTCCCTTCCACTGTTGCTTCAGCGTTATTACCGCCAACGGTGCTGTTTAGAATTGTCGTGTCTCCAGTAGCATAAATCCCAGCACCATAGGCATAAACATCATCACCTGCGCCTATTATCACAGTCGCGGTCACGCTGTTACCGCTAATTGTGGAATTTCTGATGTTGAATGCCCCGTATAGTCCTCCGCCACAATTTGGCTCGACATAGCCTTCATTTTTTGCGGCGTTGTCGGTAATAGTCGAATCCGTAATTGTCGCGGTATTCCCGGCGTTGTAAATGCCGCCACCGTTATGTGCCTTAGACGATGAAACCGTCACCTGGTCAAGATACAATGTTCCAGCGGCAACATAGATGGCGCCGCCATATCCGGAGGGATCTTCTCCATTGCCTGATATGTCACCGCCTTTAATGGTTATATTTTCAATATGAATGGTTTTTCCGGAAGCATTCATATTGAAGACCCGATAGTTTGAGGCTCCAGGTGTAACTACCTGAACCGTTACATTATTATTAGAGCTGCCGGTAAGCGTAAGGGTATCAGTAAGATTTATTTCATGTTGAACAGTTGTAGTTCCGTCGGCAAACGTTTTGGTTGAGGAACTCCCGGATAGATTAAGATGGCCATAAGTACCGCTGAAAACAGTCTGATCACAAGTGCCACTATAGGTAACATGAGAGCTGCCCGAGAGTTCTACCGTCCCTTGGCCTGATGTTTCCCCGGAAATAGTTATCGTGCCACCAAGGCTATACTTAAAAACAGTTCCAGAGGTCAGTTCGAGGCCAAAAAATGATGGCGTAAAGGCAAATGTTTGTATACTTCCGCGGTTAAGAACTACAGTGGAAGTTCCCGCTGAAAATGTTCCTTCATTATATAATGGATTATCTTCGGACATATAAAGCATACTGTCATTAAGGTTCAATGTTCCGGATGCATTATAGATGGCATCTCCGTTATTTGATGAAGTGTTCCCTGTAAACGTGTTCGTCCCATATAAGTTGACAGTTCCTCCATCGTTATATATACCGCCGCCACTCGTATTACTTGGAGTGTTATCTGATATAGTGGAATTGGTGATTGAAATAGTAGCGCCACTTCCATTATAAATCCCTCCACCGTATAGCCCTGATGAATTTCCTGTCACAGTGCATCCGGATAATGATAGATTTCCATCATTATAAATGCCCCCCCCCTTAGCGAGCGCTACGTTTCCGTTCTGTAGTATCATATTCTCAATGGTGACGGTGCCGCTGGTGATACAAAAAACACGGGAGCCATTGTTGCCATTGATAAGGATTGTATGCCCGGCGCCGTTGATGGTGAGATTTCTGTTGATAGTCAGTTCTCCGGTGGTCAGGGTGATGGTGTAGTCGTTGTTGAAGGTGATTTCTTCCCCCTCGCCCACATCCGCAATGGCTTGACGGAGGGAACCCACGCCGGAATCGTTGTTATTGGTGACAAGTTGATCTGCCAGATAGTACGGATACGCCTTCACCTCAAGAAAAGGGGTTTCAATATGCCCGGTGGTGTATTCCAGCGCCCATTCGTTTTCCACCCCCCCAGTCCGGTTGGTGGAGGCCGCCACATCCGCGCCGGTGAACTCCGAGAGCGTCCGCACAAGGCGCCGCCCCTCAGCATTGGCTGCCGTGCAGCAGGCGTAGAGCAGAATATCGGCATCTTCAGTGAGCGCATTTTTCCAGGATTCGATCCATTCCCGGCGGTGGACCAGCCAGGCTTGGTCGATCATCTCACCGTTCAGAACCAGACAGCCGGGAGCGCCGTGGGTGATGAGGCGGAGTGTGGCGATGTCCCGGCGGCGGGTCAGGTATCGGGTGATTCGTAAAATAGCGTCATCTCCTTCGGGCAGATACACCACGTCCGCGTGCCGGGGGAGATCATCAACAATCCGTTCGATTCGGGCAACCGTGCTGCTGATGAAAACCACTTCACGCTGTTCAACGGCACACTTGACGCTTTTGTCCACAGTGAGTGCTACGGCGGTGAGTACAGCCGCAAAAATTAGGGCACATTTTCGAGCAAGCTTTATTAAAAATTGTCTGTTCACGCCTACCTCCTGTTTATTCTCTTTTTGCCGGCCTCCCGCAGGGCAGGCACAACCTTCCGGCATTCATCGGTCAGTATAACCCCACTACACCATCCATTATGTTTTTTTGATCTTTCAGGTTCAACTGATTTTTCTGAAACAAACCTTTTCAAATCCAAGGGATAGCACCACAAATTTCTGCAGCCTGAGATTGCCGTACTTTTCTTCAAGGGATTTGCCATATGCCGTGGCCTGCTCCCCTCCCTCTTTAAGTGCTTCCCTGACCTTCGGCATACCATCAATTTCTTTTTCCGAAAGCAACTTTGTTCCATCACCGGTAAGGTTCAATGATTTTAAAGTGAGAAACTTGAACTCAATGAGTACATCAAATATTTTAAAATGCCTCTTGTCCGGCCGGATGATCATGGTGAGATCTGCAAATTTGCGCCTGATTTCCGGCTCTGAATCCATGATAAAGAGAATATCATTGTATAAAAGGCTTAAAAATGCTGTTTTAAGGGTCAGTTCATTGGCCCATCTGTAATCCCTGTTTCTGAATACAACGAAAAAACGATTCTCCACAAATTCACATAAAGGCTTGATGTTGCCCTTCTGGTAAACCTGTTTTGCGGCAAAGCAGCCATCATCACGGTCAGCCGGCTCCGGCAGAAGCATTCTTTGCACCCTCTCAACATAGAGTGCCTGCATAACAAGGTTGGGAACCTTCATGAGAATTTCGCCCTCCTCATTTTCTCCGGCAAGGGTCAAAACACCAAAAAAATATAAAAACGAGACAAGAAAGGTGTTGTTTTTACTTCTCTCATCCAGCATATCCTTGATACCAAAGCGTTTACTCACTTTAGAGACAGCTATAACATTTGCTTTCTGGATAAGCTCAACAATCAGCTCCCTGCCCATGGGTATCTGTGCGATATACTCCAGCTTTGATTCATCTGCTGCGAGATTATCATCCAGCATTTCCCTTGGGTAGGTACACATTTCCTGAAATTGTTCAAAAAAATAGAGACACAGGGTGGGATTATAGATATAGTCATCCAGGCTGAAGGCGAACCTGTAGCCATTGTAATAGGTTTTAATAAGTTCAAGGGCTTCATCCATCTTTTTCCCATCAGGATCATTCAAATCACATTCATCTACAATTTTTTCAATGACATCACTTACCTCTTTCTGGCTGAAACCGCACAGGTCATTCAGCCTGGGATGAAAATATATATCTTTCGCAATATTGTAACCGCTTGTAATGTCGCTTAAAACAACAGGAGAAACACCTGTTATGAATACCTTTTCAAATTTACCATCTGATGTGGAAGACTTGACTGCCTTGAAAAGGGTTCTTAAAATCCCCTCATCATGGACAAGGGCATCATATCTTGTTTTATCCCTGTGAACTCCCATTATTATGGTGTTGGCGAAATTGTCGTACTCATCTATTAATAGATAAATTGGATACGGGGTTGTTTTAACTGAAGTCAGGAGTGACTCCATGGAATAAATGGCATCATCATGGTTTACCTTTACAGTGGGCAGTTCATACCCTTTATGTGTGTAATACATTATAAAATCTTCAATTCTTGCATTGAGGTGGTTAAACAGGGATTGTTTAATATCCCTGACACTTCCTGTGGTATCAACACATGAAAAATCCCACCTCAAAATAAAATATGAATTCCGCAGCCTTGTCGGATTTTTACCGATGGCAAGATGACCAAACAGCTCATCAAACTGGTCTTTTTTTGCCACATCATAGTAATTTTCCAGCATGGAGAGAACAAGGGTTTTGCCGAAACGCCGGGGGCGAATGAAAAGCTGGGAATCAGACTGCTCCAAAAAAGGAATTTTATCTGTTCTGTCACAATAGAAATAACCTTTGGTAATGATTTTTTTAAAATCTGATATGCCGTATGGGTATTTGATCATGGCGGATTCCCTCCCCCCTGGTCATGGTTTATTATTCAGTGTCATTAATTTAACGGCTTGTTAGCAGCCATCCATCATTCATCAATCTTCACATGCCCAAGGTTCTGGCTTCCGGTGGCGTCATTATAGGTGCAGTCCGTGTCGTAAAATTCAACATACTGGGTCAAACTGCCGTGCTTGGTCCATCGGCCGTTCGTTCCGATGGTGAGAGCCCCGCCCAGCAGCAGATTATGGGTCCAGGTCCCGAGGTCCAGCATTCCCCGGGTGATGGTCATATTATTTTCAACGGTTACCGTGTCCCCGCTGGTAAAAACAAGGCTGTCATTCGTTTCGTCCTTGTTCAGGCTCAGGTTGTAGAACGTATTTGGGGAAGTCCCGGACAGGGTGCTGTTTGCGGCCCCTGTAAAGGTCACGGTGCCGGTTCCCGCGGTAAAAGTTCCATTGCCGGTCCAGTTACCTGAAACATTGAAAGTACCTGACGTGGCGTTCAGGGTTGCGCCGGAGGCAATGGTTATATTATCAACATTCCAGTCCCCTACGGGTAATGGTGCAACACCGAAGGTGCCGCCGTTTACTATAATAGTTCCAGCGTTGATACTTATGCTGCCCATTTGTATAGAGCCATTGGTGAGGGTAATTGTACCCAGCGGCCTGGTGTCGCCGAGGTGTCCCCCCAGTGCGGCAGCGGAATCGGTATTGATGGTCAGGTGACCGTTGCCGCCCGCCTCGCTGTTGATGGTAGAGTTAAAATAAATGATCCCGGTGTCGCCGGTGCCCACGGTCAGGGTTTTGCCGTCGTTGATGGTCACCGCCTGAAATTCTACACCGCCTCCTGCGGGGTCGATGGTGATATCCCCGGTTATGGTTGTTGTGCCCAGCTCGACCGTGTCATTGGAGGTCGCAAGGGTTCCATTGAAAATCGTGGACGAGGGGTTACTGGCATTGCCGGAGGTTTCAATGCCGCCGGTGAACGTGAGGGTGTCACCGGCAGTATCGCCGAAGTTGACGGTGCCCGTATTTAAAAATTCAACCAGATTGGTAAAAGAGGTGCCGTCACCGTTTAGCTGAACGTCATAGCCCTGGTTGGCCGTGGTCAGCGTGGGAGTTACCAGGGCGCCGTTAAAAATGATATCGGCACTGTCCGTGGTGTCGGTCAAGACCACACTGGTATCGGCGGAAACCCCACCTCCAAAGGTCGCTCCGTTACTGTTGGTTATGGTCAGGGTTTTTATCTGTTTTGATTCCGTCCCCCCGATGGCGCCTGAAACGGAAACTGTCCCTGAAGCTCCAGAGTCAAGGGTCAGACTCTGGGTATTGTCGTTCTTTCCGTCGATGGTGCTGGTAAAGAATATGTTATCGCCCGAACCGCCTCCTGATGTGACGGCGGCTCCGCCGGCTGAATCAAGGTCCACCGCGCCGGTAAAGGTGACGGAGCCCTCAGTACTGGTGTATGTGTCTCCGTTCAGATCAATATTGGTCCCGGTTACGGCAATGCTGCCGGTGGTTACCGAGACATTTGCAAGGTCAACCTGGCTTGCCGATGATATGGTCAGGTTGGTCAGGCCGTTTACCGGGTCCTGCACGGAAGCAGTACCGGTACCCGCGCCGATCGCCAGGCTCCCGCCGCCGCCTATGTCACCGCCATCCGAATTCAGGGTAACGGCTCCGGCGGTGCTGTTGATGGATGCGGAACCCGTCACCTGAACCGTGCCGCCGGTGCTGCTGATAGTCACATCGCCTGAAGATGAGACAATTTTGGCTCCGGCCAGGGTGATATTCACCGCCTGGGCCAGCAGGGAAATCTGGTTTGAGCCGGCAGCAATGAGCGCCCCGTTAGCGCTCTCACCTGTGCCGGTGATGCTGATCACCCCTTCATCAGCGGTAATCTGTGAATCGGCGGCAGTAAAATTGACCACACCGCCATCCTGCACGCTAAAAGAGTCCAACGTGTATGCCCCGTTGACACTGGGGTCATTGTCGGTGGTGCCCGCATCCGGTATAACCACGTCATCATCAGCGCCAGGCACTGAGCCGGAAGACCAGTTGTCGCCGTCAGTCCAATCAGAAGATTCACTTCCGTCCCAGGTGATAGCGGCTACAACATAATTCTCCGAATAGGCCCCGATGCTGGTGTTCTGGTCAGCCGTACGCGCCACACCTCGCTGATCGGTATAATGGCCTGTTGGATATTCCGGGCTGTTGTTCCAGTTGCTGGCAGGTGGAATTCCGGTTGTCTCACTGGCTGCGGCAAAGCTGTCCGAGGCCAGGGCCAGGGTCTGGGTGGGCCCGCCGTTGTCGGCGAGACTGATGGAGAGGTTCAGGCTGCCATCAATATCGACACTGTTTATATTCCAATGACTATGGTTGTCAGACAGTGGATCTATAATAACGTTGTAGAGAATATCGGTTTCATTTTTAATCAAACCGGCGGGGCCCGCTGGACTTTTTTGATATTCAACCACATTGTAGCCGTAGTCGTTTAAGGTGCCACTGACGTAGTAATAATCATCCCCAGTGGCGGTTCCGGACCCCCTGTAATTATTAGCGATAATGGTATTTCTGATATTCAAAGTCCCCGACCCAAGATAGATACCGCCTCCCTTCTCATCGCCTGAATTATCATTATCTGAATGGTTATCTGCAAAGGTGCAATTGTTAATATTAAAAGTACCATTATAAAAAATAATTCCACCACCTGTTGTCGTTGCAGTATTTCCATATATGGTGGAGTTATTAATTGTTGCATCATCTGAACTTGATAGGTATACACCTCCACCAAAACCTCCTGCGGCATTGTTGTTTGAGATCAAAGAGTTATTTATATTAAGCTGTCCTTCTAAATGTGCTATACCACCTCCGATACCGGCTGAATTGTTATTTGATATGGTGGAATTATTTATTGTTAACATAGTTCCACCCTCATTATAAATACCTGCACCTTTATTATTAGAATCAACCAAGTTGCTCGTGACAGTACAACTATTTATAGTGAGTTCTCCTCCTTGAAGCCATATTCCACTACCGCTCCTGAGATAAGTTGTACCACTGCCCACAGCATTTCCATTTTGTATTGTCATATTTTCAAGGAACACGGTACCGGAGGTGATGTTGAATACGCGAACGGAGTTATTGCCGTCAATGATAGTTGAGCCGGCACCGGTGCCGGTGATGGTGAGGTTTTTGGCGATGCTCAGCTCCGATGCCAGGTAGATGTGGTAATTGGCGTCAAAGGTGATGGTATCGCCGGAAGCGGCATCGGCAATGGCCTGCCGCAGGGAACCCGCATTTGAATCACTGTTGTTGGTCACAGTAATGGTGTTGGCCCATACCGGGGAAAAGACGAAGCAAAGAAGGAACACAACTAGAAGGGAAACCATTGTTTTTAGTGGATTTATGTGTTTCATGGCAAATATTCTCCTCTCATAGCGGCAAAAAAAATCGTGTTTTGTGCCTCCGGATGAAGGGAGCGGATCAAATTTTGATTTGTGAAGTTCATTCCTGTTTCCCTCAGCCTTTTCATGCCCTTCATGGCAGCATAAATTTGCCGATATTGTTTCATGTTCAAGGCGCCTCCCGAGCATCAAAACCAATGCAGCCCAAATTTTCAATTAATTTTCTTAAAACAGACCCGCTCAAACCCAAGAGCAGCCACCACAAATTTTTGAAGCCGCAGGTTCCCATACTTTTCATCAAGATGTTTTCCATATTGAATAACCTGTTTTTCACCCTCTTCAAGGGCTGTTTTGATAGGGGTTAATTCATGGAGAGACTTTTTTGACAACGCCTTTGCATCTTCCCCTGTAATGCCGGCATCCTTTAACCTGACAAATTTAAATTCAATTAAAACATCAAAAATTTTACCGTACCTTTTGTCAGGCCGTATGATCATTGTAAGATCAGCATATCTTCGTTTAAGTTCTGTTTCAGAATCCATGATAAATATAATATCGTTATAAAGCAGGGTTAAAAAAGCAGTTTTCAGGGTAAGCTCGTTTGCCCATCTGTAGTCCCTGTTTTTGAATACACTGAAATATTTGTTTTCCACAAAATCACACAAAGGTTCCATATCACCTTTCTGATAAACCTTTGCAGCAGATAGACGTCCCTCATCCCTTATGGCAGGTTCAGGCAAAAGCATTCTTTGTACCCGCTCTACATAAAGGCTCTGCATCACAAGGTTGGGAACCTTCAGTTGCAGGTTCAGGTCTTCGGTTTCACCGGCCAGGGTCAGCACCCCGAAATAGTATAAAAAAGAGACAATAAACATATTATTTTTAAAACTTTTATCAAGCATTTCCCTAATGCCGAAACGGTCGGACAGGTCTTCAACGGAAAGATGATTGCCCCTTTCCATCATCGAGACGAGGATTTCACGCCCCATGGGAATCTGTGCAATGTACTCAAGTTTTGATTCATCTGTGGCAAGGTTGGAGTCAAGCATTTTCCTGGGATAGTCGCACATCTCCTGAAACTGTTTAAAAAAATAGAGGCAAAGGGTGGGATTATAGATATATTGATTTAATCTTGGTACAAAGCAGTAGCCATTGTAATATGTTTTCATTATATCAAGCGCTCTATTAATCTCCCCGCTCTCCAGGCCGCACTCCTCCACAATATCCCCAATGGCGGAGCATACCTCTTTTTCCGTGAAACCGCAAAGATCATTTAGTTTGGAATGAAAATAAATATTTTCCGCAATATTGTATCCGCTCGTTATGTCACTTAACACCACCGGAGAGACACCGGTGATAAACACACGGTCAAAACCTGAACCTGATGTGGATGATTTCACAGCTTTAAAAAGGGTTCGCAAAATACCTTCGTCATGCACCAGGGCGTTGTATCTGTCCTTATCACTGTGGATACCCATCATGACGGTATTGGCAAAGTTATCGTATTCGTCTATCAGAAGATATATGGGCCAGGGGGTTGTTTTTACAGATGATAACAGAGATTCCATGGAGTAGAGGGCATCTTCATAGTTTATCCTAACTCTGGGAAAATCATATCCGTGATGGGTATAGTTCATGATGAACCCTTCAATTTTAGCATTGATGTGGTTGAACAGGGATTGCTGGATATCGGCAAGGCTGCCGGTTGTATTGACGCATGAAAAATCCCATCTAAGGATATAGTAAGAATTTCTAAGGGGTGTTGGATTTTTACCGATGGCGAGGTGTCCGAACATGTCATTGAATTGATTTTTTTTAGCAACATCATAGTAGTTTTCCAGCATGGAGAGAAGAAGGCTTTTGCCAAATCTTCGCGGGCGGATGAACAGTTGGGAGTCCGATTGCTCAAGAAAAGGAATCTTGTCGGTTCTGTCACAATAAAAATATCCTTTGGTGATGATTTTATAAAAATCAGCTATACCGTATGGAAATTTTATCATGGCGGCTTCCTCCGTTTATGGTTTATTATTTAAAAACCGTAACTTCAATTTTATGTGAATAATACAATACCATGGTTTGGCATCCTTATAAAAGTAGTTTGCTTTTATCCGGCCGGGTCTATTTGTCTGAATCACTGATTAAATGATATTACACTGATTAGAAAGTCCTTGTAATCTGCGTAATCTGTGGCAATTCGTGATTTAGACAATTAAAATAAAGTGTAAACTACTTTTATGAGGATATGAAAGATGCCCACAATTTTATGAAATATAAAAACCCCCTTCCTGTTTTAAGGAGAGGGGGCTGGGTTTAAAAACAAATCAAGTGATTTTTCTATTCAACCGGTAAGGGCTCAATCTCCACCACCTGTTCGCCGAGTATGACCTTTTCGGATTCAATCAGCATTTCAAGGGTTATGTCCGTGAAGCTGATCTGCTGGGCGTTAAGGGTAGCGCCGACGATTAAAAGAGTACCGTCGCTGCCGGAAATGGTCACGGTTGTACCGGAGCGGGATACGGTAAACAGGGTCGATGCAGCCCCGATGGAAAAGGTGTTGGTGTTGGAGAAGGAATAGAGCCTGGCCGCGGCTCCGCCTTCAAGGAGAAGCATATTCATGTCGGCGTTGCCGTAGACTTCCGTGGTGGTTCCCTTTCTTATGGTGTAGGGTTTCTCACCGGTGAGAAGGAGATATGCATCGGGATTTTCAATGTCTCCGGACGGGTGTTCCGTAATTTCAGGTAGTGCCTCCAGAGTCGTAACCACCGGAGAGGGAGAGGTTGTGATGAGTTGATCTCCAAGGAAGACACTGCCGTCCTCTATCTTCAGAGCCGCGGCACCGTCGGAGAAAGCAATCGTTTGCTTTGTTGTGGTGGCCGGCAGGACAAGCCTGGTGTGATCCTGTCCCTTAAGGGTTACTGCTGCACCGGACCGGGACACCGTGAACAACCATGCTTCAGAGGGCAGGATAAAGGTGTTTTCCCCGGGAAAGGAAATGCATTCCGCGGCGGCCCCGGTTTCAAGCATCAGGTAATTTGCCGAGTCATTGCCGTATACCTTTGTGCGGCTGCCGTCGGAAAGCGTATATCCCGCATCGTTCAACAACACAAGATACCCTGTGACGAGATTGTCGAGAATCCGGATGTCCGTGCCTCTTTGGTATTCCTCAAGGTCGGTGTAACCGTCCCCATCGGTGTCCATGGCATCGTAATCTTCTGCGTCAAGCAGGATGTCTCCGTAGTTGGCGATCTCCCAGGCGTCAAGCACCCCGTCCTGATCCGTGTCGTTCTCGTCCGGTTCATCGGGATCATCCGGCTCATCACCGGACAAGGCATAGGTAGCAATGATCATGGCCTCATTGGGCGGCATGAATACAAAGGTTTCAGGGTTGAAGATGTCATCCACGGTGGCGTTCTGGCCCATCCACTTGTCAAACATGTATCCTTCAGGTGCCGGATCCGCCGTGACTTCCACAAGGCTTGCCGCAGGATATGATCCGCTGCCTGATCCGTTGACAACCGTCAGTTCAAAAATTTCCCCGGGCATCTCGCAATAAACAGCCTGTACCGCAACATCAACTCCCGGCATAATCAGACTTGTCTCAGGCAGATTAATATTTACAACATTGGCGGTCTGTCCCATCCACTTGTCGAACATTTCGCCGTCAGGAGCAGGATCTGCCATTATGGGTACAATGGTTTCAGGGGCATAGATTCCGCTGCCGGAGCCGTCCAGGACGGACAGGTCTACCTCGGCCTGAAGGGGCCGGTAGGTTGCGATGACCACCACATCGGCGTCAGGCATGTACATGGTGGTCTCGGGCAGGTTGATGTTGGTGATATATTCGGTCTGGCCGGTCCACTTGTCAAACATATACCCCTCCGGAGGATCAGGAGCAGTGAGAACTACCAGTTGACCCGCAGGAATGGTTTCATCCCTTTCCTCACCGTTACGCAGGGTTTTAGTGGATGACCTGAGGGTTGTTCCTACGCCGTCTCCCTGTGTCTGGATTCTGATTTGAAGGACAAAGCTTGCACCTGGGTCTGCCTTGTATACGGCCCTCACACGAACACTTCTCCCAGGCATGGTAATGGTGGTATTGGGTATGTTCACATTGGACACATTGGAGGTCTGGCCCGTCCATCTGTGAAATATCAGGCCATCCTCCGCCGGGGTTGCGGCAATGGTAACTATCCTGCCTGCTTTGTATTCTCCATCTCCGGTTCCGCTGTCAACGACAAGGGAAAATTTTTCCACGGGTTTTTGTCTGTATGTTGCCGTAACAGTCACATCGGATTCCGGCATGGTAAGTGATGTATTGGCAAGATTTGTGTTGGCAATCGTGGCTGTCTGCCCCGTCCATTTATCAAAGATCATGCCTTTGGGAGCAATTCCGGCGGAGATACTCACAACCTCGCCCGCCTCATAGCTTCCATCGCCGGTGCCGTCGGTCACCGCAAGCATGAATTTTTCCATCGATTTTTCCTTATATGCGGCCGTGACGGTCACATCGGATTCCGGCATGGTAAGTGATGTATTGGCAAGATTAAGATTGGCGATATTAGCGGTTTGCCCCGTCCATTTATCAAAAATCATCCCATCGGGAGCCGGACTGGCTGATATGGAAATCACAGTCCCGGCTTCGTAACTTCCATCGCCGTTGCCGTCGGTCACCGTGAGAATGAAATTCTCCAGCGGTTTTTCCTTATAAACGGCTGTAACAGTTACATCGGATTCCGGTATGGTGAGGGATGTGTCGGCAAGATTAAGATTGGCGACATTGGCTGTCTGCCCCGTCCATTTATCAAAGATCATGCCTTCGGGAGCGGGATCGGCGGAGATACTAACGATCGTGCCGGCCTCATAGCTTCCATCGCCGTTGCCGTCGGTCACCGTGAGAATGAAATTCTCCAGCGGTTTTTCCTTATACACGGCTGTAACAGTCACATCGGATTCCGGTATGGTGAGGGATGTGTCGGCAAGATTAAGGTTGGCGACATTGGCTGTCTGCCCCGTCCATTTATCAAAGATCATGCCTTCGGAAGCGGGATCCGCCGTGATACTTACCACGGTTCCCGGGGCATAGGCTCCATCTCCCGTACCGGCCTGAACGGTCAGTTTATAGGTCAGCAAGCCGAACGAGGCTTTAACCGAAATGTTTGAGGTCACATTGGTGTCGGTTCTGGGATTGGCTTTTGAGCCGTCGCTCCAGCCCGTGAACCTGTATCCTGCAAGAGGCGATGCCGTCACAGGGCTGCCTGATGCCCCGCGGTTAACAATCTGGGGGCTTGTGCCGGTAATGGTTCCGCCGGTACCGGCCGTATAACTCAGTGTAAAGGTCTGCGTGGTGTACTGTGCGGTAACGGTCATGCTGGCCTGGACATTTGAAAAACTTTGGTCCCAGCCGGTGAAGGAATATCCCGAATTTGCCTGAACAAGAGGCGCTGAAGCTGATGAACCACCCTTGATGCTCTGCACAAGGGCTCCTCCTCCCGTACGCGTACCCTTGCCGTCAAGATTGAAGGTGACGGTATACCAGGCGGGTGAGGGCAGAGGGCTTGTAGTGGTAAACGAAACATCTTCTCCATAGGATGTGCCTGCCGTGCTGGTGGCATAGGCACGAACATGGTAGGTGGTGCCCGCAGAGAGTCCTGTTAAGTCAGCGGTGAATGCGCCGGTGGATCCTGTCGCACCGTTATTTATATTGGCGTCCGCCGTTGTGGGGTTGAGTGTTGTACTCCAGCATACACCATAGGCCGTGGGGTTGGCTGTACCCAGATCGGTAATGGTGCCGTTACCCGTGGCCGATGACGTGGTGATATCCGTAACCGCCTGGGTGCTCACCGTGGGCGCTGTATTGAATATCCAGCCGTTGTTGTTGTCCGAGTCGATGCTGTTTGAATTTCTTGCGTCAATGTCTGTACCGCTGGTATTATTGGAATCCTGAACATCAAGATATGCAATGGTGGGAGCATTGGTTGCATTCAGTTTCCACTGGGTTCCCGGGGTGTTGCTCCGCAGGGAAAGAAGCTCCCCTGCCGCACCCTGGAGTGTAAGATCGTTTTCAACATTGGTGGTTGTTCCGGCATCAAAGGTGAGGGTGGCAGCCGATGTCACTGTTTTTTCAGCATCGTAAAAGGTGGTTGAACCCAATATCACCTGATCTTCACCGTCAAAGGTGACTTTATGATCATTGTGGGTAAACGTACCACCGCCGTTATCCCAATTCCCGCTCACGGTAATGTCTCCGGACAGGGCAAGAGTTGTCCCCGGAGCTATGCTTACATGTTTGTAATTCGATGCACTGGTAAAGGTTCCGGTATTGACCGCAAGCTGATTGTCCACCTTAAGGGAAGTGGCAGCGGAGGCATCAACGGAAACAGAGTTATTGATATATAGATCATATGGGTTAAAACTGCCAGTGATGGTCTGGGCCAATGTGCCGTCCAATTTCACAATCCCCGTACCTTTGGTGAAGGTCCCCAGGTCAAAAGAGCTGCCCAAACTCAACGTACCGGCTCCGGTGAATGTGGTGGCGCCGCCGGAACCGGAGGCATCATACGCACCGTTGACGTCCAGGGTGCCGGTGGAGATGCCCAATGTCCCGTTGTTTACGGTATCACCGCCAACCATTACCGTATTGGTACCTACGTTCAGGTTTGCATTAAGGATCAAGTTTTCATTCATGATCAAATTGGATGAAAGGGTATATCCTGCATTGCTTGCAAGGACAAAGGTATTGACTGTGGGATTACCGGAAATAATCGGAGCTTTGCCGGAAGGATAGGCAGTGGTGTTGGAATAGTCCGGAATGAGAACATTGTCCGTCGCCCCGGGTGCGGCACATCTGCTCCAGTTGGCGGCCGTATCCCAGGTGGTGGATTCTGCGCCGATCCAGGTGTTGAAAGCGGTGGATTCAACCCAGTCGGCATTATCCATATTGTGTAAGGTGCCGTGATTGCCATTGGGGGTGATATCGTAGAGTTTAGTCCCGTCCTGCTGATCCATGCGGTAGTAGGCTACCAGTCCGGGTTCGTCGCCCTGCAGGGACTTGGCCATGTGGTCGCGGATATGGGCGGCGCTGCGTTCGGTTTTCCAGATACGAATTTCGTCCAGTTGGCCAGTTAGATTAGAAAAGCCTATCTGACCTAACATGAAGTAGTTGACGTTTATTCCAGAGGCTGTTGTGATGGCCACATGATTCCATTTGGAAGCTACGATTTCAGCGTTCTCAATTCCATTTACATATATAGCAGGGCTGGAAATATTATCTGCACTCACAGCTCCATTATTAGAGCTTACGCTTTCACCATTGTCAGAGCTCAGAATCATAAAAGGCTGTGTATCTGTAGCTGGATTAACCCAAAATTCAACGGTCTTTACACCATTCACAGTGTTAAAATCGGTCACATTGTCACCACTACCATCAAAATCCAGGGCATTCCCAGGCCCGCTCGTGGCTCCGGAGGTCTGCCAGGTGGGGGTGCCACTACCATAGTATTCAGTCAGGGTACCGTGATACCCATTCGGGCCGGAGTCATAAGCCGTAGTTCCGGTGCCGGTATCCAGTTTGTAGTAGGCGGCCAGACCGGGTTCATTGCCTTGCAGTTCGCGGTGCATACTGGTTCGGATTTCGGCTTCAGTGCGTACGTCACTCCAGAGACGCACTTCGTCTATTTTGCCATTAAAGCCTTCGGCGCTCGCTGATTTTTTAAGAGCGATACAAAAATTACTGGCGGCATCGACAGAAGTTGCTGTGCTTACGGATACATGCTGCCATTTACCTGCTTCAATGGTTGTATTTATTTTTCCGTTAACACGTATGGTGGGAGTGGTGAATGTAGTTTCCAACACTCCCCCGTAAACAGTTATATAATTACCGCTGCCAAAGGTCATAAGTCCTTCAGATAAATATTCAGCTATTGAATCCGGACACACCCAGAATTCCACTGTCCGAACCGTATCAGGGCCTGACTCGACATTTACATAGATCCAAGTTTCAAAACTTAAAGCATTATTCCCCTTGACCCCGATCTGCTTGATGCCGGCACTTATCCCTTCCTGTCCGCTGGTTCTGGTAGCGGTAAGCGTGGGTGTGCCAAAGGCGGTATCCCTGTAGTAAAAAACAGCCGAGCTGCTGTCGTTTGCAATGGTGACCTGGGTGATGGCGGCGGTGCCTGATGCATTGCTGTAAAAGGTGCCGGTACTGCTGGTGGAAAGATCAAACACCGTGTTTTGATCCACATTCATGGCCTGATTCGATGAATTGAGGGCGGTCAGTGTAAATGCTCCCACACCGTCTTTTAACACGGAAGCCGGGCCCAATATCTCCACTTTGGTTGCATTTTCCAGGGTGGCCTGGCTTTGGGATGCTGAACCGCCGTCGTTGCTTGTATTGTATTGGGGAGAAAAGCTTTCATCTATTTCATACACCTGAACATAATAGGTGGTGCCGGAATTAAGTCCCGTTAGATTCACACTGGTGCCGCTTCCCCTGTAGACCACATAATTTCCGGTGCCGATCTCATCGCCGCTTCCAAAGACTGCATTGGCAGCGTAGGTGGTGCCGTTAACCGGATGGCTGTCCACTGCCCCGCCTGCACGGGCCACGACAAGAGTTTCATCTCCATTGCCCCTGTCCCAGTTCACTGTCATGGTGGTCAGGTCAACATTGCTGAAGGTGATGCTAGCGGCCTGAGTGTCGGGAGCAGAGGGTTCTTCTACACCGGTGAAATCGGAAAAGCTCTCCACTGTGCCGGAAAATGTATTGCCTGCAGCATTGACGGAATTGAAAACCGTCCAGTTGCCGGCGTTATATTTGGCTCCGTAAATATTGGCTTCGGAGCCTGTTGTGCCTGCGATATCTGAGTCAAGGTAGGTAAAGGTGTTATCGCAGGAAAAAGAGGTGATGCCGCTTTGGGTTACGCTCCAGTAACGGGTAAGGTAATCGGTGGTGCTGGGATTTGCAGCAAGTTTTCCGTCGGTGACCTTGACCCCTGCCCAGGCTGAACTGAAGGTGCCGGATGTAAAATTGAGAGTAGCCGGGGAGTATTCAGTGGTATCTGTATTGTCCCCAACCGGAAAGGTAAATGATCCGGCTTCGTTAAACACCTTTTTCAGTATCCCTGTACCGCCGGTGACAACCATATTGTTTACCGAAGGTGTACCGCTTATGGTACAGTCGTCTCCAAGGCTCAAATTGTAATTACCAAGGGAAAGCAGACCGCTTGTGAGGGTAAGGTTGTCATGTATGGTCACAGCTCCGCCAAGGGTTTTGGTGCCGCCGCCGTCAATGATCATAATGGGATAGTTGAACCCGCCCGGTACGGTTTGGTCTCCGCCGATGAAACTTACGGCAGTGCCTGCCTCGGGTGCTATGGTTCCATTGTTTGTTATGGTGCCGCCCACTGCCATATCCGTGGAAGTACCGTTTGTGATGGTCAAGGTATTGCCAGATCCTACGCTAAGGGAACCACCCCATGAAATCAGGGTCTGGTCAATGGAAATATCCCCGTCAACAGTGATGGTGGAGCCGGTATCCAGGATAATGCTTCCATCGGTGGAAGACGGTGCGCTTGAGGCTGTTTCCCATATATCCGAATCTGGTGAATCATTATACTGCCACCAGTTGTCAACCTCGGACCAGTTGCCGGTTTTATTGTATTGCGTGATGTAATCTCCGTCTGCCGGATTTGTAGCATCAAATTCAAAGGCCCCGATATCCCGATTATCATCAGGCGTGGTGGTGCCGCTGGAGCGATATTTACCCCGCTGGTCAATTCCAAAGGCTCCGTTATAGGAATTGCTGTCCGCACTGTAGGGGATGGCATCAATGGCAACACTGCCGGATGCGAGGGCAAGGGTCAGGGTGGGCCCGCCGTTGTCAGCCAGAGCCTTGCTAACTGTTCCGCTTCCAAAGAGGTTGGCCTGCTGACCTGTCAAGGTTGTTCCACTAAAGGAATAATTGCTCCCCCCATGGTCTTCTACTATATTGTATCCCCCATCGGTGAAAGTCGGTCCATTATTGTAAAAATCATCACCATCAACTGTGGCACTGTTACCGCCGATTAAACAATTTCTCATTGAGAAAGAACCTGTGTGATCGTTATCAAAATAGAGACCGCCGCCTTTTCCGGCAGCACTGTTGTTTGATATGGTATTGTTTATGAGTGCAGCGGAAACGGACCAAATGGCAAGACCACCACCTCCCTTTACTGTATTGGTGGTGCTGTTGCCGGATATGGTAGAGTTTACAATAAAATGATTTTCCCCATGATCCAGCATGACACCGCCGCCCCAGTTTCCAGAACTGTTGTCGTTAATTGTGCTGTTTTCAATGAGGCATGTATTACTGAGATCACCATAAAAAACACCGCCGCCGTTCCATTTGGCGGAATTGTTTTGAATGGTGGAGTTGCGTATTGTCAAATCACCACTGCTACAGTAAATTCCCCCGCCATAGCCATAAGTCTCATTACCGGGTGCTGAGTTGTCTTCGATAACGACTTCGGACAGAGTTATAGATGTGGCAGTACTGACAAGAATACCACCGCCATTTTCGTCTGATGGTGCCACACCATTTTTTATGGTGATACCTTGTATCACAACCTCCCCTGATGTGATTTCCATGACCCGATGATCAGCCGTATTAGGATTTGCATGAGCCTGGATAATGGAGTTGGCTGCTCCGTTGCCGGTAATGGTAAGGTTCTTGTCAATGGTCAGGGGCGAATCCAGGGTGATGGTGTAATCCGAGTCAAAGGTAATGGTATCACCAGAACCAGCATCGGTAATGGTCTGACGCAGAGAACCCGGGCCATCGTCGTTATTGTTGGTGACCGCCCCAGGAATGATTCCAGTACCCTGAATAGTAAAATTGTAAGGGTTTTCATCACTGTCATCATTGGCAATGCTGACGGTTGCTGTATATGTTGCTGTCGCAGAAGGATCAAAGGTAATTTTAAAGGTGGTGTTACCGGCTGGGGCCACGGTGCCTGAAGAGGCATCTGTGGTAAGGGTAAATTCAGAAGTATCACCGGTAAGGCTTACCTTGTCTGGAGTGCCGCTTAAAGTCAAATTTGCCGAACCGGTGTTGTAAATCGTAAATGTCCGTGCCTGGGAGCCGCCATCCACATCAACACCGCCGAAATCGGTGTGATCAGTCGTGTTAGGTGTGTCGTCTCCGTCGGCAATGGATATATTATTACCTTTTATATCAATTTCTGGAATTGGTAAAGTGGTAGCAACATAGTACTCAGGATCAGCATTCTGAAAATGAATCCATCCGATGTTTTCACCCCAGGCATAGCCGTTGAATTTCCCGGTACCGGTGTCGATGGTCACCCCGCCGTTGGTGGGATTGAAGTTGATCCACCCTGAGTTCTCACTCCAGGCATAGCCGGAAAGCTCACCTGTGCCGCTGTTATGGTTCACACCCCAGTTGTCAGACGCATTGTTGTCGTAAGGGCCGCCGCTGTCTGATCCCAGTTTGATCCATCCGATATTTTCCGCCCACACATACCCCGTCAGATAGGCAGCTTCCACTGTGGCCTGTCCATTGGTGGCACGCCAGTTCTGCCAGCCGACATTCTCGCTCCAGGCGTATTTGTAAGTTTCGGAAATATTACTCTCGGCCAAAGCCGTTTTTGATCCGAGAAGCACGAAACAAATGAGTTGAAAGGCCAGTATCCATATAATGATATCACTACCACACATGCTTTTTTTCATGATAGAGTCTCCCTTTGCCAAATTGATCCGCTCCATTTCTCTCACACTCCCTTACAAAAACTTCTGATTCCTCGTTTAAAGTACACTTATCATAGGCGTATCCCCCTGTCCCCCTCCCCCTCAAAGGGCAGAAGCATCCAAAGCATCAAATAGTCAAATGACTTCATTGCCCGCCGCGGACCGGCCACACGTAGTTATTGCCGGACTTGTCTGCTATTGAGATGTCACCTGTGGGAAGATAAACGTAAATCGCATAGGCAGAATTAGAACTAAAAGTCGTACTCGACCAGTAATTGTTCGACTGAACATTGGCAAAAGGATGACCTGAGGGAACCGCCGGGGAGGCTTGATTGTAATCGACGAGACTGTGTATCTCTCTAATAGTGGGCAGGCGCCAGTCGGAATACCCCGCCGAATCATTGAGATTATTGCAATACGTCAAGGCATCTGCCCAGTTTTTACTTCCTGCATTGTTAGCATTTTTAAGCCACATCAACCCCGTCAGATTGTCCGTCACCGTTCCGTCCTCATTGTCTGTAAACCGCGGATTCGGCCAGGAGACGCCTTTTTGGAGATCCCCGTCATCGCCTGTAGCATAGCTCGTGGTCTGCCCCGTCTTGGCTGGTCTAGACCTTTCCGAGGCCAAATCATACAGGTCGGTTAATGTATGAGCAGTGGAACCCGGAGCGGAGGCCGGTTCGCCAAAGGTGGTGGTGCGTTTCGTGCCGGCAGTGCCGTCATTGATGCGGTTATACACATCCGTAATGGTGTACATGGCACTATTTGCATCTGTCGGTCCGCCCGGGTCATCGATATCACCCGCCCAGACTATGGTGGCAGCCAAACAAATCACCATTGCCAGAAACAACCCTTTTACATTCCTCATTTTGTTTTCCTTCCTTTTTTAAATTGCTGAATCGAACAAAAATGCTACATCTTGTCTTTGATATTGATTTGTTTTTTACTGCGTAAATAATAATTCCTGTTTTTCTTGATCAAATCAAGTCACCTTCATAAAACAGACACGCTCAAACCCAAGGGCAGCCACCACAAATTTTTGAAGCCGCAGGTTCCCATACTTTTCATCAAGATGTTTTCCATATTGAATAACCTGTTTTTCACCCTCTTCAAGGGCTGTTTTGATAGGGGTTAATTCATGGAGAGACTTTTTTGACAACGCCTTTGCATCTTCCCCTGTAATGCCGGCATCCTTTAACCTGACAAATTTAAATTCAATTAAAACATCAAAAATTTTACCGTACCTTTTGTCAGGCCGTATGATCATTGTAAGATCAGCATATCTTCGTTTAAGTTCTGTTTCAGAATCCATGATAAATATAATATCGTTATAAAGCAGGGTTAAAAAAGCAGTTTTCAGGGTAAGCTCGTTTGCCCATCTGTAGTCCCTGTTTTTGAATACACTGAAATATTTGTTTTCCACAAAATCACACAAAGGTTCCATATCACCTTTCTGATAAACCTTTGCAGCAGATAGACGTCCCTCATCCCTTATGGCAGGTTCAGGCAAAAGCATTCTTTGTACCCGCTCTACATAAAGGCTCTGCATCACAAGGTTGGGAACCTTCAGTTGCAGGTTCAGGTCTTCGGTTTCACCGGCCAGGGTCAGCACCCCGAAATAGTATAAAAAAGAGACAATAAACATATTATTTTTAAAACTTTTATCAAGCATTTCCCTAATGCCGAAACGGTCGGACAGGTCTTCAACGGAAAGATGATTGCCCCTTTCCATCATCGAGACGAGGATTTCACGCCCCATGGGAATCTGTGCAATGTACTCAAGTTTTGATTCATCTGTGGCAAGGTTGGAGTCAAGCATTTTCCTGGGATAGTCGCACATCTCCTGAAACTGTTTAAAAAAATAGAGGCAAAGGGTGGGATTATAGATATATTGATTTAATCTTGGTACAAAGCAGTAGCCATTGTAATATGTTTTCATTATATCAAGCGCTCTATTAATCTCCCCGCTCTCCAGGCCGCACTCCTCCACAATATCCCCAATGGCGGAGCATACCTCTTTTTCCGTGAAACCGCAAAGATCATTTAGTTTGGAATGAAAATAAATATTTTCCGCAATATTGTATCCGCTCGTTATGTCACTTAACACCACCGGAGAGACACCGGTGATAAACACACGGTCAAAACCTGAACCTGATGTGGATGATTTCACAGCTTTAAAAAGGGTTCGCAAAATACCTTCGTCATGCACCAGGGCGTTGTATCTGTCCTTATCACTGTGGATACCCATCATGACGGTATTGGCAAAGTTATCGTATTCGTCTATCAGAAGATATATGGGCCAGGGGGTTGTTTTTACAGATGATAACAGAGATTCCATGGAGTAGAGGGCATCTTCATAGTTTATCCTAACTCTGGGAAAATCATATCCGTGATGGGTATAGTTCATGATGAACCCTTCAATTTTAGCATTGATGTGGTTGAACAGGGATTGCTGGATATCGGCAAGGCTGCCGGTTGTATTGACGCATGAAAAATCCCATCTAAGGATATAGTAAGAATTTCTAAGGGGTGTTGGATTTTTACCGATGGCGAGGTGTCCGAACATGTCATTGAATTGATTTTTTTTAGCAACATCATAGTAGTTTTCCAGCATGGAGAGAAGAAGGCTTTTGCCAAATCTTCGCGGGCGGATGAACAGTTGGGAGTCCGATTGCTCAAGAAAAGGAATCTTGTCGGTTCTGTCACAATAAAAATATCCTTTGGTGATGATTTTATAAAAATCAGCTATACCGTATGGAAATTTTATCATGGCGGCTTCCTCCGTTTATGGTTTATTATTTAAAAACCGTAACTTCAATTTTATGTGAATAATACAATACCATGGTTTGGCATCCTTATAAAAGTAGTTTGCTTTTATCCGGCCGGGTCTATTTGTCTGAATCACTGATTAAATGATATTACACTGATTAGAAAGTCCTTGTAATCTGCGTAATCTGTGGCAATTCGTGATTTAGACAATTAAAATAAAGTGTAAACTACTTTTATGAGGATATGAAAGATGCCCACAATTTTATGAAATATAAAAACCCCCTTCCTGTTTTAAGGAGAGGGGGCTGGGTTTAAAAACAAATCAAGTGATTTTTCTATTCAACCGGTAAGGGCTCAATCTCCACCACCTGTTCGCCGAGTATGACCTTTTCGGATTCAATCAGCATTTCAAGGGTTATGTCCGTGAAGCTGATCTGCTGGGCGTTAAGGGTAGCGCCGACGATTAAAAGAGTACCGTCGCTGCCGGAAATGGTCACGGTTGTACCGGAGCGGGATACGGTAAACAGGGTCGATGCAGCCCCGATGGAAAAGGTGTTGGTGTTGGAGAAGGAATAGAGCCTGGCCGCGGCTCCGCCTTCAAGGAGAAGCATATTCATGTCGGCGTTGCCGTAGACTTCCGTGGTGGTTCCCTTTCTTATGGTGTAGGGTTTCTCACCGGTGAGAAGGAGATATGCATCGGGATTTTCAATGTCTCCGGACGGGTGTTCCGTAATTTCAGGTAGTGCCTCCAGAGTCGTAACCACCGGAGAGGGAGAGGTTGTGATGAGTTGATCTCCAAGGAAGACACTGCCGTCCTCTATCTTCAGAGCCGCGGCACCGTCGGAGAAAGCAATCGTTTGCTTTGTTGTGGTGGCCGGCAGGACAAGCCTGGTGTGATCCTGTCCCTTAAGGGTTACTGCTGCACCGGACCGGGACACCGTGAACAACCATGCTTCAGAGGGCAGGATAAAGGTGTTTTCCCCGGGAAAGGAAATGCATTCCGCGGCGGCCCCGGTTTCAAGCATCAGGTAATTTGCCGAGTCATTGCCGTATACCTTTGTGCGGCTGCCGTCGGAAAGCGTATATCCCGCATCGTTCAACAACACAAGATACCCTGTGACGAGATTGTCGAGAATCCGGATGTCCGTGCCTCTTTGGTATTCCTCAAGGTCGGTGTAACCGTCCCCATCGGTGTCCATGGCATCGTAATCTTCTGCGTCAAGCAGGATGTCTCCGTAGTTGGCGATCTCCCAGGCGTCAAGCACCCCGTCCTGATCCGTGTCGTTCTCGTCCGGTTCATCGGGATCATCCGGCTCATCACCGGACAAGGCATAGGTAGCAATGATCATGGCCTCATTGGGCGGCATGAATACAAAGGTTTCAGGGTTGAAGATGTCATCCACGGTGGCGTTCTGGCCCATCCACTTGTCAAACATGTATCCTTCAGGTGCCGGATCCGCCGTGACTTCCACAAGGCTTGCCGCAGGATATGATCCGCTGCCTGATCCGTTGACAACCGTCAGTTCAAAAATTTCCCCGGGCATCTCGCAATAAACAGCCTGTACCGCAACATCAACTCCCGGCATAATCAGACTTGTCTCAGGCAGATTAATATTTACAACATTGGCGGTCTGTCCCATCCACTTGTCGAACATTTCGCCGTCAGGAGCAGGATCTGCCATTATGGGTACAATGGTTTCAGGGGCATAGATTCCGCTGCCGGAGCCGTCCAGGACGGACAGGTCTACCTCGGCCTGAAGGGGCCGGTAGGTTGCGATGACCACCACATCGGCGTCAGGCATGTACATGGTGGTCTCGGGCAGGTTGATGTTGGTGATATATTCGGTCTGGCCGGTCCACTTGTCAAACATATACCCCTCCGGAGGATCAGGAGCAGTGAGAACTACCAGTTGACCCGCAGGAATGGTTTCATCCCTTTCCTCACCGTTACGCAGGGTTTTAGTGGATGACCTGAGGGTTGTTCCTACGCCGTCTCCCTGTGTCTGGATTCTGATTTGAAGGACAAAGCTTGCACCTGGGTCTGCCTTGTATACGGCCCTCACACGAACACTTCTCCCAGGCATGGTAATGGTGGTATTGGGTATGTTCACATTGGACACATTGGAGGTCTGGCCCGTCCATCTGTGAAATATCAGGCCATCCTCCGCCGGGGTTGCGGCAATGGTAACTATCCTGCCTGCTTTGTATTCTCCATCTCCGGTTCCGCTGTCAACGACAAGGGAAAATTTTTCCACGGGTTTTTGTCTGTATGTTGCCGTAACAGTCACATCGGATTCCGGCATGGTAAGTGATGTATTGGCAAGATTTGTGTTGGCAATCGTGGCTGTCTGCCCCGTCCATTTATCAAAGATCATGCCTTTGGGAGCAATTCCGGCGGAGATACTCACAACCTCGCCCGCCTCATAGCTTCCATCGCCGGTGCCGTCGGTCACCGCAAGCATGAATTTTTCCATCGATTTTTCCTTATATGCGGCCGTGACGGTCACATCGGATTCCGGCATGGTAAGTGATGTATTGGCAAGATTAAGATTGGCGATATTAGCGGTTTGCCCCGTCCATTTATCAAAAATCATCCCATCGGGAGCCGGACTGGCTGATATGGAAATCACAGTCCCGGCTTCGTAACTTCCATCGCCGTTGCCGTCGGTCACCGTGAGAATGAAATTCTCCAGCGGTTTTTCCTTATAAACGGCTGTAACAGTTACATCGGATTCCGGTATGGTGAGGGATGTGTCGGCAAGATTAAGATTGGCGACATTGGCTGTCTGCCCCGTCCATTTATCAAAGATCATGCCTTCGGGAGCGGGATCGGCGGAGATACTAACGATCGTGCCGGCCTCATAGCTTCCATCGCCGTTGCCGTCGGTCACCGTGAGAATGAAATTCTCCAGCGGTTTTTCCTTATACACGGCTGTAACAGTCACATCGGATTCCGGTATGGTGAGGGATGTGTCGGCAAGATTAAGGTTGGCGACATTGGCTGTCTGCCCCGTCCATTTATCAAAGATCATGCCTTCGGAAGCGGGATCCGCCGTGATACTTACCACGGTTCCCGGGGCATAGGCTCCATCTCCCGTACCGGCCTGAACGGTCAGTTTATAGGTCAGCAAGCCGAACGAGGCTTTAACCGAAATGTTTGAGGTCACATTGGTGTCGGTTCTGGGATTGGCTTTTGAGCCGTCGCTCCAGCCCGTGAACCTGTATCCTGCAAGAGGCGATGCCGTCACAGGGCTGCCTGATGCCCCGCGGTTAACAATCTGGGGGCTTGTGCCGGTAATGGTTCCGCCGGTACCGGCCGTATAACTCAGTGTAAAGGTCTGCGTGGTGTACTGTGCGGTAACGGTCATGCTGGCCTGGACATTTGAAAAACTTTGGTCCCAGCCGGTGAAGGAATATCCCGAATTTGCCTGAACAAGAGGCGCTGAAGCTGATGAACCACCCTTGATGCTCTGCACAAGGGCTCCTCCTCCCGTACGCGTACCCTTGCCGTCAAGATTGAAGGTGACGGTATACCAGGCGGGTGAGGGCAGAGGGCTTGTAGTGGTAAACGAAACATCTTCTCCATAGGATGTGCCTGCCGTGCTGGTGGCATAGGCACGAACATGGTAGGTGGTGCCCGCAGAGAGTCCTGTTAAGTCAGCGGTGAATGCGCCGGTGGATCCTGTCGCACCGTTATTTATATTGGCGTCCGCCGTTGTGGGGTTGAGTGTTGTACTCCAGCATACACCATAGGCCGTGGGGTTGGCTGTACCCAGATCGGTAATGGTGCCGTGGCCCGTGGCTGAACTGGTGCCGATGCCGGTGACGGCCTGGGTGGTGACCACCGGCAACTGATTAAATGTCCAGTTCGTGTTGTTACCGGAATCCGTGCTGTTGGTACCTTCGGTATCAATGGCTGTTGCGTTGGTGTTGCTGGAATCCTTGACGTCCAGATAGGCGATGGTTCGATTTCCCTGTGGGTCGATGTTCCATTGGGTGCCGTCCGAAGAGCTTCTGAGAGAAAGCAGGGCTCCGGAAGCTCCCTGAAGCGTGAGTGTACCGGTCACCGTGGTGGTACTCCCTGCTTTAAAGATCAGGGTGTCGACAGAAGCAACGTTTTTGCTCAAGTTATAAAAAGTGTATCCATACGGAAGACTCTGAGAAGCACCATCTATTATTACCGTACCCGTTCCGCAGCTAAAGGTACCAAGACTGGTGATTGTGCTGCCAAGATTCAAGGTGCCTGAGCCTCCAAAGGTGACGTTTCCCCCTGTGGCGTCAAATTCACCGTTGCAGTCTACAACAGCGCTGCCTGTAAGGAGAAGTTCACCGTTGACATCCATGTCCGTACCACCGCCGTCGGCCACTGTCAGGGTTACCCCGTCATTCACATCAAGAGTCGCGCCATTTTCAATGGACGTCTGGTCGATGGTTACATCACCATCCACGGTAACCGTGTGACCGCTTTTTATGGTTATGCCGGCATGGGAGCTACCCGGTACGGATCCGGCGTTCTCCCAGGCAAGGCCGTCACAGGATTTTTCCCAGGTTGCGGTATCACTCCAGTTTCCCGTTTGTTTACTGCGATAATAGGCCTGACGAACAGCCCACACATATCGGGTATCTGTCCTGGGGCCGCGGCTTACACTGCCGCTTCCCATGCTGATGGCCCAGGCATTGGCCGTATTGAGATCGTCGGTGGAGGATGTCCAGTACCACTCAGACTCGATATCGCTGAATGGATGGCCGGATTTAACGGCTGGATTGAGTTGAGACTGATCCAGCAGGCTGAACAGTTCTTTTCGGTTGGGCAGCCGCCAGTCGGTCTGATGGGTGCCGCCGTTACTGGTGTCTCCGGCATCGAGGGCGTTCATGGTACCGGATGCGTTCAACTCATCGATATAAGTGAAGGCTGTAGTCCAATTCACCTGAGCGCCGGCGGTATTTGTCTTTTTAAGCCATACCAGATCCGTGAGATTGTCCGTTACCGTACCGTCACCATTGTCCGTAAAGCGCGGGTCCGGCCAGGCCGAACCTTTTTCAAGGTCGCCGTCGTCACCATCACCGTATGTTTCCGTCTGTCCGGTTTTCCAGACAGGCGCAGGCGCACCAGTCCCCTCTCCGCGAACCACCATCAAGGGGCCGGCGGTATCTTTTACCCAGTGCCGGATTCGGCCTTCATAAAGTTGGGCGTGCCAGGCGTCATCGGAATCACCGGCATAGGTGGTAGAGGTCCAGTAGCGGGTGGTTTCGGAGACCCCTTGAAAGCCCTGGGCATTGAGCCACTGAGATATATTGGCTGCTCCGCTGTCCGGCTCCAGGGTCATGATGCTTTCAAACTCATTGCGGTTGGGCAGCCGCCAGTCCGTCTGATGGGTTCCGCCGTTACTGGTGTCTCCGGCATCGGTTTCCGCGCCTGTTCCAACGGCCACTTTTCCGGTGCTGTTGATCTCTTTAACGAAATCAATGGCTTCACTCCACGTGGCATTGCCGTAAGTGTTCAGGAGATCAGCTTTCCTGAGCCAGATCAGGCCGGTCAGGTTATCGGTTATCGTGCCGTCTCCGTTATTCGTAAATCTGGGCACAGGCCAGGTGAGTCCCCTTTCCAGATCACCATCGTCATTGCTCTTGTAGGAGGTGGTCTGACCGGTAACAGGAAGCCGTACACTTCCGGCACTGGCGACCGACTGAAGAATATCGGCGCTGGATGCTGCCGTGGTTGAAGATAACTGATACCTGCCCGCATCAGTGCCGGATATGGAGATACCGCTTACGTTCACGTTGATGTTGGTACCGACATCTGCCGAGTCAAAGAGGGCTGAAGTGTAATGCAGCTCATAGTCCTCGTAAAATCCTGATAAATGATTATCGGACAGGCTGACGGTTGCCGCCGTGGTTCCATCGTAAATCTTGTTGTCTGCCAAGGCTGAGGGGGTAAGACTTATTCTGGCGTCCGCCTCTACCGTCAGGGTACCGTTAATGGTCGGGCTGGAACCCAGAAGGCCATACAAAGTGTTTCCGGTACCTGCATCCCTTCCCAGTGTCAGGTTATTATATGTTTCTCCGTCGGGAAGAGTCATGGCGGCATCGGACTGAATGTTCAGGGTGCCGTTCGTCCAGGTGGTGTTTGCGACCGTGATATTTCCATCGGCGTAGGTGGCTGAAGCACCCAGTGTCACTGTATGACTGCCGGAGATAAACACTCCGTCCGTGACCTCGAAGATGCCGTTAACGATAAGGTCATCCAGCAGGGTCCATTGACCACCTGAACCGGTAAAGGAAATATCGTAAAAAGCCCCGCTTGAACCGGAAGATATCATTCGCCCGGAGGAGGTGCCGTTAAAACTTACCTTGTGATTATTATGGGTAAAGGTTCCGCCGTTATCCCAGTTGCCGTTGACTGTAATGTCGCTGCCGGGGGAAAAAGTTGCTCCGGGGTTAATGCTCACATGGTGAAAAACAGGACTTCCTGAAACGATCTGGGTACCTCCATTGTAATTAAACACAACACTGCCGGTTCCTGCTGTGAATGTATCACCAAGGCTGGTAATCGTATTGCCGAGAGTCAGGGTACCGCTGCCTGTAAAAGCCACACTGCCGCCTGTGGCATCAAAGGTGCCGTTGGCGGTTACCGTGCCTGTGGATACGGTGAGACTTCCGTTAATATCCGATGTGCCCCCCACTATAAGAGTCTGTGTATCCACGGCCAGGGTTGTGTTTGCATCCACGCTCAGGCCACCATTCACAGTGAGGTCGCCGTCAAGGGTTTTGGTGCTGCTTCCGCCGCCTGAAATCTCAAGGTTGTAGTAGACCGCCGGTCCGGTAAGAGTCTGATCTCCGCCATTATAGATAACCGTTGAATTATTCTGACAGGTGATCGTGTTATTGTTAACATCCGCGTTGACAAGGGCCCCTGTCACGGTCAGGTCTGTTCCGGATCCATCTGCAATGGTGAGAGTCCCACCGTTCATGTCCACGGTCAGGGTTTTGCCGGCATTGATGGTGGTCTGGTCAATGGTCAGAGTTGCTCCCATGGACATATCGTGCGCCACGGTGATGGAGGTAGAATTGTCCGCGTTTGGGGCTTCCGTTGCCGTATTCGTGGTCAACCCGTTATACATGTTCCAGTTGCCCGCAGTACTCCAGGACGTGCCGTCGCCGTTGGTGGTGTAGTCCGCATAGAACTCATAGGCCCCGATGGTCGGACCGGGGTTGTGGCGGGAGGCGCTGCGCTGGTCCGTGGTGGTGACGGCCGCGTCATAAAACCCGTTCCCCACGGCGATGCCAGTTTGCGATGTGATGGCCAGAGTCTGGGTGGGGCCGCCGTTATCGGCTATTGTGGAAGCCAGGGATAAAGTCCCGGTCACTGTTCCGCCGCCATGGGCCCAATCGTTGCCGCTTCCTAAATAAATGAAATCCGATGTCGCGGTAAATGTTTTTCCGTCTCCGGTGCTTGTTCCGTCCTGATTTTCAACGATGTTGTACCCGCTGTCCGTCAAGCTTCCCGCATTGTAGTAATAATCGTCGCCGGTGGTGGTTGCACTCCCCAGGTAATTGTCGGCCAGTATGGTGTTCTTTACCGTTGGCGTGCCGGCATTCACGAACAAACCGCCGCCCGTTTGCGTACCGTCATCATCATTATTTGCATGATTGTTGGCAACCGTTGTGAAATTAATGTTCAGAACATCGGCTGAGGATACACCGCCGCCGTTGCCGTTTGATGTGTTGTCGGAAATTGTGCAATTGGTAATGGCGACAGTCGTGTCGGACCCGCTCGATATGCCGCCACCATAATTGTCTGCATTGTTATGGTCTACGGTGGAATTCGTTAAGGTAAGAGATGCGTATGAGTTCGTTCCAAGCCGAATACCTCCGCCGTAGCCACCGGGAATTGTGGTGGTGCAGTATTGAACTGTGGATTCGTCGATGGTCAAGGCACCACTGCCTGCAAGTTGCAAACCGCCGCCGCTATCCGCTTTTGAACCCGTGATCAGGCACTGTGAGATATTGAGGGTCCCCTCACTTAAATAAATGCTGCCGCCGTATTGATTTGTACCGGGAGAAATATCTCCCCCCTTGATGGTCATATTGGAGATGTTAACGGTTTTTTCGTTAGCATTGACGTTAAATACACGGGATTCGGTGGCACTTCCATTACCCGTTGACCCATCCCAATTGTAAGGGGTGGTCACCTGGACGGTCACATTATCCGCCGAACTGCCGGTGAGCGTCATGGAGTCCGTCAGGGAAATTTCCTGAGCCACTTTGGTGATTCCGTTCGCAAAGGTCTTGGTAACGCCCGTACCCGATACCGCCAGACCGTAATAATCGAGCGCAGTAATGGTCTGATCCCCGCCGTTGTAAGTGACGGTCTTGCTGTTAGTTGTGGGATCAAAGGTCACGGAGTTGACAGTAAACGCAGCTCCTATGCCAATGTTGCCTGTAAGCGTTTTGGTACCGGAACCACCCAGGACAAGATTGTAAAAATTTCCGCCTCCCAGGGACTGGTCAGCGCCGTTCAGGGTGACGATTCCTTGTCTTGCCTGAAATGCTCCGGAGCAGGTCCAGTCACCCCCCAGGGTGATGCCATAGTTGTCGCCGTCCCCTGTATCCAGGGTGGCGGACGCATCGATGGTCAGATCTTCATTGACAACAATAGCTCCGCCCAGGGTTTTGGTGCCGGAACCGCTGATTCGCAGACTGTTGTAGGTATCGGCAAGGATCGTCAGGTCTCCGTCATAGTCGTACCACACGGTGCCGTTATCCGTGGAGAGCGTTCCCATGCTGGTGACGGCGGTGCCCCCCAGTTTGAGGTTGCCGGCGCCGGTAAATGTGACATTTCCGCCGGTGGCGTCAAAGGTTCCGTTGGCACTCACCGTTCCCGTTCCAATGGAAAGGGTTCCGTTGTTGTCGAGAACGCCGTTTACAATCAGTGTTTTCGAACTGCCCACATAGACCGTCACGCCGCTTTCAACGGTGAAGTTGCTGACGGTTCGGTTGTCATCATTGATATTCAACGAATTGGGGCCGGGTGCGATGATGACATTGTCCGTCGTCTGTGCGGGGGCTGAACCGCCCGCCCAGTTTGTTCCCTTATCCCAGTCTGAATCGGTCTTGCCGATCCATACAAAAGCTCCGGATAACCCGAAATTCCATCCGGTATTATTTCCGCTGTTCGTTGAATTGGCCGGGAATATGGTGTTGCCCGTGTTGTTGGAATAGGAAACCGTGGCATACTGTACGTCTGCATAGGTAACATTGATGTCCGCTGCATCCGAGGCCGTGTTCGGTTCGATGATCACATTATTCCCCGAAGTGCCGTAGATGGTGAACCAGTTGGACACGGTCTGGGATTTACCGGAGGCGGAATCAAATTTAAGGGTTTTGCCGGCTGTGGTGCAGATGAAATCATAGAAGGTGGTGGAGCCGGTGATGCTGCTGTCGCCTGCGCTGTCAAAAGTCACAGTGCCGTTTTTATGGTTGAAGGTTCCGGAATTATTCCAGTTGCCGCTTACCGTGAAGCTGCCGCTGGTGGCGTTCATAATGGCGCCGGAAGCGATGGTCACGTTGTCAAAGTCCCAGGTGCCGGAAGGGGATGCGGCCAGCCCGAAGGTACCTCCGTTCAAAAGGAGGGTGCCCGCGTTGATGTTACGAGAGACTAATTGCACAGTTCCATCGATGAGGGTGATCGTACCCAGAGGCATGATGTCTCCAAGGTTTTCCGCCAGTGGGACAACGGAATCGGTGTTTATGGTCAGGTGACCTGTGCCGCCAGCCTCGCTGTTGATGGTAGAGTTAAAATAAATGATCCCGGTGTCTCCGGTGCCCACGGTCAGGGTTTTGCCGTCATTGATGGTCACGGCCTGAAATTTTACTTCATTTCCCACTGAATCAATGGTGGTATCGCCTATAATGGTGGTCGTGCCCAGAACGACCTTAGCCAAGGCAGCGGCCGAGGTTTTCAGTATCCCATGAAGCGTGGTGGAAGATGGGTGGGTTGCTGGTATTGGCCTTGTGTCAATACCGCCGTTGAAGGTCAGAGTGTCTCCTGACGCATCGCCTAAAGCGAGAGTGCCTGTATTATTGAAAGTAACCGCATTCGTTATGGAACAGTCGCCATTCAATGCTACAGAATAATCACCTGCACCAGCGGTGAGGGTTGATGCTGTCAAAGCTCCGGTTGCTGTTTTTGTACCGGTGTTGCTCAGGGCAACTGTGTTGTAGGTTATACCGGCTGCGATTGTTTGATCTGTACCATCATAGGTTATAGTTCCGTTACCTGCCTCCAGGGATGAAATTGTTGGTGCGGCATGGGCAATCGTTAAAGTGCCGTTATTCGCTCCGCCATCATCAAAAGTTAAAATTCCGTTAATTGTAAAAGCCCCGTTTGCATCGACTGATGCCCCACTCGCTATTTTCAGCGTACCGGTAGTCGTATTTGTAATTATGGAACCTGCGGCCGTAATATCTGTTCCGGTTCCATCAGCTACTGTCAAAATAACACCGTCATTTACAATTATTGATGCTCCGGCATCAATCATAACCTCATCAACAGATATACTGGATGTTATTGTAACAGCCACATTGTCATTAATAATTATTCCGTTTGAATTTAATGCGGTAGGTGCTTCAGTTGCATCTGTCGTAAAATCATTCGGGTCTGTGCTATCAGTTGTACTGGTTTTCCATGTTCCCAATGTACTCCAATCACCTGTGGTCTTTGCCATATAATATGTAGTAGCAGGAACAAAATCAAAAGTCACATCGTCTCCATACGCAGTACCCAAATCGTTCTCACCCACAACCCGATAGTGATAGGTTGTGTTGGGACTCAGTCCGGTGACAGCCTTGCTGACAGACGTATCTGTACCCCCTGAAACCGGACTCTCTTCGGCGGTGACTGTGGTTCCATAACCGGCAGTCAGGCCGTATTCAAAGGTCACGTCGGTACTGTCATAGTTGGCGTTGACGGTGCCGTTCAGTGTAACGCCCGTATAGGTGAAGGTAGAGGCCGCCGAAGTACTTGCTGTCGGTTCTGAAGAAATTTCGACTCTAAACATCAAACTCTGATACCCTGGCTGCCACTGTTCACTCCAATACGCCTGTCCATCGGTATAGGCAGAGGTGTTGCTATAATAGATTGAATACCCATTTGAACCGCCCGAAAAATAAAAAGTGTACTTCTGCCCGGATACAAGATTCACACTCCCGGATAGTTCAATGGGTACATTATCCGCGATAGTGACATTATTTTGGGAATGAATTAAATCACCTCCATCAAGACTTTGACCATTATATATAGCCAGGGTAGCACCTGTGACCGGGCTGTTCATTTTTCTAACCATTATCGAATAAAGTTGTCCATCGCACGTTGCGGTAAATGACTGCCCAACATTGTAATCCAAAATTTTATATTGCAAGGTTGCTGTCGCTTCAATAGCGCAGCCTGCATTGACCGAAGATATGGAAAATATGATTATAAATAGTGAAAAAAGTGATACTAACAAAAACTTTAAAAAACTCTGCGCCATCATTGTGCCTTCCTGATTTACATGTAAAAAATTGGTAGTAATAGACATATAAAACTAAATTATAGCAATAAATAAAATATTTAGTATTTTTTATTACGGATTTGGGGGAGTGACGTTTTAGCTGACATATTAGTCAACTTTTGTTATAGTTGAGTTCGCAACCTTAACTAAACGAAAGGAAACATAAAAATGTCAGAAAGCAAATCGACTCCCCAACAAAACCGTACAATCATTGTCCCATTTATTCAAGAAAAATATTCGGAGATTATTAAAAATCCTCAAATTCTCAGAAAATCTTTGGAAATGCTAATTGATACTTACCCTGAACTTTTTCCAGCCGAGATCAAGAATGGCGTCGAAAATGGTAATCTTGTCATCTCAACATGTTTTGCGCCCTACCAGGAACCGGTGAACATATATCTTGGAATGACACTGGATGATCCCGATTTTTCATCATTCTTTTTCATGTTCAATACGGATGATCAACTTGATTTTTTTACAGACACGCTTTTCCCCTGGTGTGAGATGACATCAGACTGGAATGAAGTTAAACTTTTTTCGGTTCCTGTGATATTGTTACCCAAAGCCGATTACACATTTTATTTTTTGATTACCGATGACCCGGATGACTTGAGCTGTTTTGATTTAAGATTTTTTACCATAAAGATTGAATAAAGCAAAGAATACTAATATTTGTTGCACAACCAGTCGATCGAGCAGACCACCGGATACAATGGCAAGTTGTCATGTCAGTAACTGGCCGGTGGCTGCTCACCTTGGCGTTGGGCATCTGTAATCACGCTTGACGTTAATCACGTAACACGTTAATATATACGCATGATAAAATCTTTCAAATGCAAACATACAAAAGCACTTTCGAAAGGCCAGCGCGTTAAGCAATTCGTAAATATTGAAAATGTTGCACGGCGTAAACTTAGACAACTTGAAATTGCTGGACGAATTGAAGATTTGAGAGTCCCACCCGGAAATCACCTTGAAGCACTCAAAGGTAGCCGTTCCGGCCAACACAGCATTCGAATTAACAATCAATGGCGCGTTTGCTTCTGTTGGACGGATGCCGGTGCGGAAAACGTGGAGATAGTTGATTACCACTGAGGAGGATTTATTATGAATGAGCTTAAACCGATCACACCGGGTGAAATTCTATTGGAAGAATTTCTCAAGCCTATGGGTATCAGCCAATATCGTTTAGCTAAGGAAATTGATGTTCCTGCTCAGCGTATTAGTGAAATCGTTGCCGGTAAGCGCTCGGTCACAGCTGATACAGATTTACGGCTATGTCGATTTTTTGGTTTGTCCAATGGTTATTGGCTGCGAGCGCAAGCGGCTCACGATACGGAAATAGCAGAACGGACTTTAAACGATGTCATAATAAAAATCAGGCCTTGGTCTGGGCATGTTGCCCAACCAGTCAATTCACTTGACCCGCATACCAGCGCCGATTTTTGATGTAGATTCAAGCTTATCGTTTTTGCGAAGCTGGTTGTCAAACCAAAGGCGGGCAAGTGATCTCAATCGTTAGCCAAAAAACCGAGCCCGGCAAACATATGAAAGAGGGCTCGGCCGATGATAGGGGGATGGAAAATAAATTATGTGCGGTTATTGTATAGAATCTATTGGAGTTGAGCATCTTTTATCAAGGGAAGAACTTACCGAAGAAAATCTAATTTTTTCTGATTTTTATATTCAGGAAACAGTTGATTTGAATCAGGGCATTCATACACTGCTTTCTTTGATTGTTGATTGTGAAAAAACAGAAAAAAACAAATTAGAACAATTAAATTCACATACTATTTTATGTCGTTTATTAGAAATTCTCATAGATGATGGGATAGAATCAACAAGCTATGACAGCCTTTTGCAAAATGATTGGCTTCTAAAATCAGTAGTGTGTGAAAGCTTTGGGAATACCTGCCGAATTGAAACTTTGAACCGAGTTGCATCTTTGTTACCTCACTTGCAAACCTGCTACAACTTAGATCGATGGGATTCAGATGAACCGATTCAGAAAGCCGAAAAACGATTGCCAAATATTCGTTTTTTTTATCCACTTTATCAGGCAGAAACATATTTCAATAATGACAAGTGGCGCACTTTCATAGAGCATGCTGATTTACCCAAAGAATGTGTGGAGATTTTAAATCGTTATATTTCATGGTGGTTAGAGGATGGTGATTTAGCAAAAAACGATTCTCATCACATTGAGGAAACCCTTTCAGGGACAGGTGTTATTTATGATCCTATAATGGATGTTCCAAAGGAAGAACGGGTTCTATTTGATCTGGTTTTTCGTGCTTTATATTTCAGTGTTTGTTATCTTTCAAAATTGCATCTTCATGATGATTGTTTGAAAAAACTCATTGTGACTTCTCCTTCAGGAGTCCCCTTTTTTGATGGAATGGATTTATGGCTCCAGAGAAAAGCAACTGAAAGATTGTATAAATTCAGTGGAGTATCTTTTTTTATCAATACGATAGATGATATACGAACTATACTTCCATTGTACCTAATGGGAAAATGTAATATCACAGGTTATGATAGCATCAATCTCTGCCAATCCATTAAATCATCCAAAAATTATAACAATGATTACGAAATGTTTTATGAACATCTCTGTTGTGGAATCTCAATTACATCAGTTCGTAATGCAGAAGAGGCTGAAAGAAAAGCTTTAGAGGAAAAACAAAAACAATTTCTTTCTTCTCTCAGTGATTCAGACCGCAAGAAACTGCGAGATTTGATAATTAAGGATTTACCTGAATTCTTAAAAGAAAATGAATGGACTATTGAACAAAGTATGTTATCGAGTGTCGAGGACTTTATAGCCGGTGTCATTTAATTTTCAAATAGAATTTAGGTTTATGCAGCGAATCCCCAACCGTAGCAACGGGCAGAATCCGCTGAATTCGGTATTAGCCGCATGAAACGAAACGGGATTGTCCGAGAAATATGAGGTAGTAATAATGGATAATAATGATTCATATTTAGGCCCCAAGACTGTCCGGATTTTTTATTGTTTGGTTTTGAAACATGTTATTCCGCACAATCCGACAGTGGGTCGCATAGAAGAAAAGGGGGGTACTCTGACAGATGAAGAATGGGAGGAGGAGTTTTGCGGTTCTGTGAATCTACAATTAGAGGCAATATTAGAACCTCTGGATTATAAAATTGCCTTTGATAGGAAAACTGGAGTTCGTCCATTTAAAAAACAGCAATTAACCTACCTCATTCCTTTTCTGGTTTCAAAAGTATATGAATTCAAGGCTGAAAATATTATTATCCCCAGACCAGGTTATTCAGGTTTCAAAGTCGAAGACAGAGCCTTGTCTTCGGTTCAGAAAACGTTAGCAAAGGATATTCACAACACGATATGAACAAAAGTAACGATTCATGAACTCGTATTCAGTATGGTCACGTCAAGAAATTTTGTTTTTGAAATCTATTATGAGGGTAGTTTCAGAGTTAAACGTGAATTTTCAGATGAAGATATTGAATCTGAGGGCGGTATTAGAGCTGCATTGGAATCATTCTTTGATGAATTAGTGTCGGTCAATCCTCAATGAAAATCTGCCACCCGATGCTGATCTAATTTCCAGTGAAATCAGCTATGTTGACGATCCATAGGAAGCCTTTGAGATTTATGACGAATTGATATGTAAACAAAAAAAACAGTATTTGGAGGCTATTATGCTGGAAAGAGCAGAAAATTAATTACAATTTGTAACGCCCCGTGATCCTCTACCTACGTACGGTTGAGATTGATATTAACTCTATCCCTGAAGGCTCGCATGGTTATAGCGATCTGGTAACGAGGGCATTATCTTCTGTTGCTGAGAAATATATAAAGTTGAGGGCTACAATTTATGTTTACCAAGGCATGAGTGTCAATTTTCATCAACAAACATGGTCTGCTTTTTTCGGTGTTGCTGGTGACAAGAAATTATTGGATGTGCTGCTAAATGCATTTCAATCAGCGAAAGTGGGAAATGTCAAACTTAGCGACTACATCAATTCATCAACAGCAACCAGGGATTTTCATGTTCAGGATGGCCATGTTTGGCGTCCGATAGAATCAGGTACTTGGTACACCGAATCACAGGGCGAGGAAAATTTAGAAGAAGATTCTATTTCGGAAACTGACGATTTGGAGCTTGATGAGGAAGAAACCAATGGGGAAGGTTGTCGAATATCTAGTCCAACTCGTTTTAGGATTGCACGAGCCGACGCAAGCGTTGGATCTATTTGTAAGAAAATTGGGCATCCTTCATATTATTCCAAAAGTAGTTGACACTTTTTTTGAAATAAGCCCCCAAAAAGGGGAAAATTGATTCAGAAAGTGTAAAGCGGCAAATGAAGGATGGCGAAAATTGAAGAAGTATTTGGGGTTCCAGAAGGGGCTGTCAAGCTATGTGATCCTGAAGGAAGGCCTCTACGTAGAGATACAAAAATAGCAACTTTGCGAAGGCGCTGGGAACAGTAATTTTAGTGACTTCGGCTAATTCGAAAATCCACAGACTCAAAGGCAAAAATAATATGAGATCATCAGAGCAATTGTTGTTGATAAGAGAACGGTAGATAAAGCAGCAAAAAAATTTTGTTATAAAATTACTACTGCCTACTCTTTAATGAGGGAGCTGAAATCAGGCAAAATCAATTTGTTCCTAAACGTACCAACGTACCCAAAGGCCCTCAACAACGACGAGTTTCAAGTGAAATAATAAATGAAATTATTGAATTAAGGCGCCAATATTTTTCTGCGTCTGATATTCATTTCAAGCTTAGAAAAAAAGGTGTAAAAATATCTGCAAGAACAATCGAAGGTATTTTGAAAAAGCCTATTCAGGTTCCATGGTTAGATGGCAAGTCCATCGAGATTGTTTGGACTGCATAATTTAGGGTATTATTATGTCCAAACGCTTAACTGTGAAAATCGGTGTTTAAAAAAAGTCGAATAAAAAATGGAGTTAATTTTGCAGGCTACCACCATGAAGTAGGACAGTTTTAACCGTTTAATGAGAGTATTTGAGCATATAAGACTCAAAAACAGGGCTTCCCATAAAAGCCCCTTATTCTAAGGGTTTTCCCGGTATATAGCGGTAGAACACCACTTTTTAAGTTCGCTCCCCCTGTTAGCGGCGGCGTGAAAATGTCATAAAATGCCTGGTTTGAAAATGTGTGTTTAAAAACGGCCGGCAGAGTCCTCTTTTGGAGTCTACCGGCCATAATATTTAGTCAATCTTTTTTTTTCGCATTCTGTAGCTGTCACCTTCGATAACAACCGCCTCGGTATGATGCAGTAGTCTGTCCAGCAGAGCGGATGTCAGTGTGCTGTCATTGTTGAAGATAGCCGGCCAGTCTTGGAATACTCGATTTGTAGTGATAATGATTGATCCCTGTTCGTATCGTTGAGTTATAATCTGGAAGAGGAGGTCTGCACCGGTTTTATCAATAGGCAGATACCCCAGTTCATTCAGCACCAACAAAGATGGCTTTAGATATTTTTTGAACTCCTGCTTCAATTGGCCTGCATGCTGTGCTGCCACAAGATTATTGACGGCATCAATGGCAGAGACAAACAGCACATTTTGATTTTTGAGACAGGCCTGGTATCCAAGTGCTATGGAGATATATGACTTTCCCAAACCGACGGATCCGATAAGAATTACATTGCTTTTGTCTTCGATGAACTTCAGGCGGAACAGGTTTTCAATCTGAAGTCGGTTGATTTTTCTGGGCCATGACCAGTTGAACTGATCTATTGTTTTAACAACCGGGAACCGAGCCATACGGATTCGACGTAGTATAGCCTTATCCTTTCGCAGCCCGGCCTCCTGTTTGATCAGTTCTGATAAAAAATGAACATGGGTCCATTGTTTTTGAGCGGCTGTTGTCGCCACAGCCTCATAATTTTCCCTGATATACGGCAGTTTCAGATACGCCAAATGCGTCTCAAATTCATTCATGATCACCTCCGGTTTTGTATACAGACAGATCAGGTGGATCAATGGTCAGGTTCAACAAATCACTGCTTCTGGTGACATGCAGTGCGCCGGGTTCGTGGGTCATGCGAAGCCGCTGCTCCAGTATATTTGGTGATGTACTCGCTTGAAAACGCATCAAATTTAATGGCATCTTCAATGGCCAGGGCAACCTGTTCTCTGGGATAGATTTCGCTGAGTGCAACAATTTTACGAATATGATGGAAGGGGTTCAACCGCCGCTGTCCCAACTGCTGATAATATTCCGGAGCCTTGTCAGACAGGGATAAGAATCGCATGTAAATGGCCTGGTCTGCGCCTTTTTTCCGTTGTTCCAGCAGTACTTTGGAATGGTCTGGGTTCTGGATATCTTTTTTCCGGTCATAACTTCTGACATGCCTGGGCACCAGGGTATTGTCATGATAGATGCACAGGTGATCCGGATATTTTCTCAAGGCGAGCCTGACACCGGCCAGTTGGGCAGGGACCGTGTACCGGTTGTCGTCAAGACTGACCCTGTACTGGACAGACGCCCGTACCTGACTGGTCTGACCGATATCATAAGATGAGACCGGCAACCCTCGAAGATAGGGTTTTTCATCTGCAAACATATCTATAGGGCGCTTGCCGGTTTCTTTATGCATCCTGACATTGGCCACCGTATCCAGCCATTGCTTCGCCAGCGGTTCCAATACGCTGAAATCGGGTATATTCAGGCCGCTCAATAGATTCTTTTTGACATACCCTACCGCGTTTTCCACCCGGCCTTTTTCGTTTCCTTTTCCCACGTTGCAGGCCACGATTTGAAAGCCATAATGACTGGCAAAATCAAGATACCCCGGGTTGAACACCGGGCCGGTTCCTACGGTTCTTTTCAGCACAGCGGATTTGAGATTGTCCACCATGATTTTTGCGGGAACCGAACCAAAAAAGCGAAACGCATTCTGATGACAACCCAAAAAATGTTCCATGGTCTGGGATAAGGTAAATTCAAGATACATCAACCGGCAGTAACACAGCACCATGACAAAAAAACTCAACCTTCGAAAGGTGGATCCTACACGGACCGAACCATAGGATCCCCAAGCCACCTGGGCGCATTCACCCGGTGCAAATACCAGTTTCAAAAAGGGCTTTACTTTGGGTGGCCGGATTTTCCTGACATAATCTTCAACAATGGTGATACCGCCTTCAAACCCGCCTTCCCTGATACGTTGAAAAATCTGCCTTGCGCTTTATGGATGGGTTTCCAGCAGCCTGATAATCTGGTCTTTGAACGGATCCAGCTTGCTTTTTTTGAAGGCTGTTTTTCTGGGACGATACTTTGTTTCATTGGCCCAAAAGGCTACGGTCCGTTGATCCAGGCCAAGCTTGGCTGCGATCTGGGTGTATCGCAACTGATCCTGGGTGTAATAATTTCTGATCTTCAGATAAGTCTCATAATCAATCATCGGCCACCTCCTGTCACACTGGCAAATACGTCTGCCAGGCTCATCAACTGCACCGAACCCCGTGGGGCGATCCGGGGCTCCAGGCTGAGGACCTGGTATATCGGCTCCTGCCAGGCAATCAGGTTGCTTTTTATCAAACCGGATCGGGCCTGGCTCAGGGTCTTCATATCCATGTTCAACAGCTTAATGATGGATTTATCCGCGTAATAGCTCAGCCCTCGGGCATCCGCGACACAGACCAGGAACAGATATAAGGCCAATTGTTCATGGCTGCATGACTCAATGTACCGCTGCCGGACCAGCTAATGATCAATCCAGCTGAAACTTTTGGGGATTTTACGGATTCTGTTTTTCAAAACCGGTTCTTTTACAATCATGTTTATCTCCTTTGTTTTGGGGTTGGGACAATAGAACTTCCTGTCCGAATTGTTCCATACGAAGGAGGGTTTTGGCTATGTCATCTTGTAACGTTGAACCAATAAAGCTGGATATTAAACCTATTATTACAGTAGGTTGTGAAGCTAAGTGATCTTGTAACGCATAAGATGACTGTGGGAAAATATCCTCTTTATTTTTAATAGGTTGCAAAGGCAAGTGATCTTGTAACACTATCGAAAATTTTTTGCGCCGACTATAACCCGGGTTCTTTTTACGCCATCTTTGAACCCGCTTCACATTATCAGGACCAGAAAAATATCCCTGGTTCTCGGGCTTGTTTAACCATTTTTTCTGACTGGCCGCCTTGCTGGCTTTTCGACACTCAGGCTTTCGGCAATATTCTTGTTTGTTGACATTTCTAGGATCGGGGGAGAACAATTCATTGCAATGACGGCATTTTCTCTGTTCAGTTTCTCTCATTCACAACCAACCTCCACATATCATTGTCCAAAATGTGGATATGGTTATGCCTGAAAAAAATTGTCAGGGGAACAGGAAGAAAATGAAGAAAATATGTTTAAAAAATTGAGATCAGGAAGAAAATAAAAAGGAAGAAGATACATCTTCAAACCAGGAAGAATATGGCACTTTCAGGTCGCCCCTCACAACGTGGAAAACGCCGAAATAAAAGGGATAAATCTCCATATGTGATTGGCTATCGCATGCATACTTTAACAGCAATCAATCCATCAACAGGACATAGTTTTCCCCTTGTATCTCTCATTGGGGCTGCAAATCATCATGATAGTCTATTTTTAAAGCCTCTGATTCAACTGGCTCAGGCCATGGGTATTGATGTCAAGCTCATTACAGCAGATCAGGCATATCACGACACAGACGGGTCACTATTTAATGAGACAGGTACATATGTCATTGCCCCGCCATTGGAAAATACTGCTCTCCCGGACAATGTCGTTAATTTTCCAGTCAGGGTCACCTGTAATGATTACTGTGAACATCCAATGAATTATATTTGTTGTACACCAGAAGGGCATGAGTATGGTTGTAGTACACAGCCCGGCGAATGCCCCCATGATTCAGCTTGTTTAAAACGCAGAATAATACCTTTTGACAGAGGTTATTTCCAGCCGATGCCTGTCTTAACTAAGCAGGCTGAAAAGATAATAGCAATACGCAAGAATTGTGAACGTCCTTTTAATTTAATGAAAAAAAGAGAAGGTCTGGAACAAACAAGGGTAAGAAGCCAACATGGCGTCGTTGCACGTTCCATTTTTACTACGATTGCTACCTTGTTAATCGAAATGGCCGGCACAAGACGCAAAAATAAAAAAAAGGATGATAAACAACTAAATATATTTGATAAAGCGTCTTAAGATACATTTAGAAAACTTAATGGTATTTTTGTTGAATTGACGATATAGCTGCCTCTTTGTTTTGCCAGTACAAACAACAAACCACTCAAAAATGAGTTTAAAACGGTTATAACTTAAAACTTGGCAACAACAAGGAATTTTTGCCTTATCAATTTACGAAAAAAGGGTTTTAAACAACAAAGGATACATGCGCTTATTACAATTCACCATGGGTTTCAACACCCTTCATTAGAAGCAATGATAAAGATAATGGTTATTCTGAAATGGAAGACTTCATATTAAAATATATTGAAAGTTTACATAGCTTCTTCAAATCTTTAAAGGAAATAGTTGTAAAAGCAAAAGATAATACGCTTTACTACAAAATATTCGTAATTCTCGGTGTATCTGCAACATTATATCCGTTGATAGTTAAATTGGAAATGATAGATATTTTAGACGATGAATTGCCAGATGAAGATTATGAAGATTATACTTTTTTGCAATTGATTGAAATCATAGATGTTAGAGTTTATAAAACTAGAGGAACAGATCCTCGTGCTGAAATTTCAAAATATGCGTACGAAATAAATGAAGATACGGAAGAAGAAAAAATTCAGAATTGGCTTTTGTGGTTCAACCAGAGATGGATGAGTAGCCAAGAATTCAAATCAAATATAAATGGTGATATTTTTTATAACCCGGCTCTATATCATATCTTTATTGACTACTGTGAGCATTTGAACGGAAGCCCTTTCTCTTTAAATGATCTTAAAAAGATCATTGATAAAAAGATACCCACTATTGAACATATTCTTTCGCAAACACCGAAATTTTCATATATATCTCATGGAGTTAGAGATGAAGATGATTTTCTTGAGTTTGAAAATCTTCTTGGTAATTTAACATTGCTAGAAAAAAGATTAAATAGTTCTGTCCAAAATAGAAATGCTTTAGAAAAAGTACCTTACTATGACAAAAGTATTTTTAAAATGACAAAAACACTTGCAACATCAATATCCAAAGACGGCGAATTCAAAAAACGTCATATCAAAGAAAGAACAAAAGTGGTAGCTATTTATTGCACCGAAAGATGGTGGGATGAGTTGTAGGCACGCTAACAAATCAGTCAACCGGACCAGCAAAAGCTCCGTTTCACTCCGCTTTTGCTGGCCGGTTACTTCGTCGTTCGCTTACGGCAATTATCACTTTTTGAACAGTTCGGAATGTGAACCAGTTCTTTCTAAATATAGATCGTCGGAAGTAATACGGTAGATTAATATCCAGTCTGGTTCAATGTGGCAATCGCGATGGCCTTTCCAGTTTCCGGATAATTGGTGGTCTTTATATTTTGGTTCCAAAATTTTTCCTGCGACCAGTTTTTCGATGACAGTTCTTAATTTTGAAACATCCTTATTTTGTTTGCTTATTCTTTTATAATCTTTCTTGAATTGGGATGTATAATGTATGTTCAACTATCAAGCTCCTGAAACAATTCATCAACAGAGTCAACTTTATGAAGATTTTTCCCATTTTCAGCGTCTTTTAGTGTTTTAGCGGTAATTTCATTAGGAATTTTTATTTCAAAAGGAATTCCATTATGCAATGTTATCTGTGAAAGGTACAATGAAATAGCCTCTGACATCGAAATATTTAATTTTTTTAATATTATTTGTGCTTTAGTTTTTATAACTGGATCTACACGGGTTTGAATTATTGCTGTTTTTGCCATAATTTACTCCTAATATTGTGATTCTGTATGTATTGACATTGTTATGACAAATAATATACGTTTAATCTCAAAATTTCAAGATTTTTTTATTGGCTTGATATCATATGGTTAGAGCGAACAACTTTTTGCAGGTGGACCGGGCTTACGATGCCGCTTTTTAAAGGCTAAAGCAAATACAAATGATTTCTTTCAGAGGTCTTTCTCGGTTTTTACCGCCCGGCCCCTGAAAAATGCGTTGGCACATTTGCCATTGAAGCCATGATGCCTCAAAGCGATGATACCGTAAACGATGAGCGAGGAAAAATATGGTTGCACCGCGTCTTAGAAGAGTTTCTTCAAGAAAAGAAATTGCAAATTTGATTGATGATTACGTTAATCAGGGATATGCAATTCTCGAACAAAATGAAAGAAACACAATGATAAGGAAAAAAGATGACGGGTCAATGCTGGTGTGGGGCCTCCAAATCCACCATTTCTGCTTGCTCCGTTTTTGTAGCTCGCTATGATTATTGAAAAGTCCTTCAGGACAAGCATTACAGTCAATCTTGGCAGGCCCAAAACCCGAGTAAAAAAATTGGCAGAAAAGCGGGTTTTTAGACAGCCCAATGCTGGTGCATGTAGTTCTATTTTATATTACCATAGGAACTTAAATGCCATATATTACTTTTTAGCATCCTTCATACGATTTCAAAAATATTTACTTTTAAGTGCCTTCGAAGGATGCTTTTTTTTCTTGCAATTATTAACAAATACGTTAATATAAAAATCCTATGGAATGGAAAATTTTATATTATAATGAAACACTTCAAGATGAAATTGCCACATTGCCTGCTGGGATTCAGGCGAGATACATTCATCTTACCGAAAGGATTCTTATTTATGGTGCAAATCTTGGAATGCCACATACAAAAGCGATAAAAGAAGGATTGTTTGAGTTACGAATGAAATCCCAAGAGGGCATTGGAAGAGTTTTTTATTGTACTTTGGTGAAAAAAAGAATTGTCATGTTGCATACCTTTATCAAAAAATCACAAAAAACTCCTTCAAAAGAACTCCAGATTGCCCTCTCACGTATGAATGAGGTCAAAGCCAATGATAACACATGAAGATTTTACAAAAAAATTATTGCGTAATCCAGAAGTGAAGACGCAGTATAAATTTTTAGAGGATGAGTTTGCTCTTTTTGACGAGCTACTGAAAGCCAGAATAAATGCAGGTCTTACTCAGGCTGATGTTGCTATTCGTATGGGGACTAAAACGCCTGCTATCGCCAGGCTGGAAGCCGGAGGTGGGAATAAAAAACATTCTCCCTCAATCTCTACTTTACGTAAATATGCCAAAGCAGTTGGTTGTCATTTAGAAATTAAACTTGTGCAAACCCAAACAAACATATCCAGCTAAACGCACCATAAAGATATAAATAGCAATATATTCAATTGTTTGTATCACAAATCTGTGCCAACAAACCGCTCCACGCAGACGCCGAGAACGGAAGGCGCTTTCCCGCCAGTCATCGGCGGCGCTGGTGAGCTCATCGTTATGTGATTTGCGGTCATCATGAAAAAAGGTCAAGGATACCTGATGAATCCTTGATACCATGATTTCTTAACGATAATGCAAGGATGTGCAACTTATACGCTTGAGATGTGGGGATTATCGAGCGTAGTCCCCGCCGTATAGTTGGGTGTCGAAACTGAGCAATCATTCCATAGAGAGAGGAATAATTTTTGTCTAAAAATCCCACATATGAAGCGTTGGAAAAACGGATTGCCGAATTAGAGCAAAAGGTTGCTCGGAATAGCGAAGAAAGTTTCCGGACAATTTTTAATAATTCTCCATTGGGTATTGAATTATATGATCATGACGGCATCATGATCGATATCAATCAGAGGGCCTGTGAAATGTTTGCCATGAAGCCTCAATCATGCATTCATAAAGTTACGCTGAACGATCATCCGAATTATCAATCCTCCGACTTGCGGAAACAATTGAACAAGGGCAGAGAAATTCGGCAGAAGATAAAATTATCACTTCAGACCACATCAAATGAAACTGAAAAGACCGGAACACGCTATTACCAAATAATCAGCACACCGCTAATGCATATTTCGCCGACTATTGGTTATTTCACCCAGATTTTTGATATCACTGAGCAGGAATTGAGTCGAATCAAACTCCGTGAAGAAAAAGAATTCTTGAACGCAATTGTTGATACGAATCATATCATTATAGTCGGGTTAGACAAGCAGCATCTCATCAGAATATTCAGCAAGGGAGCGGAGGAAATAACAGGCTACTCAAGAGCGGAGGTGCTTGGAGAAGATTGGTGCGCATTATTTCTCGGTTTTGAAAACCAAAAAAATCTTGATACCGTTTGGAGATCCGCTTGGGAACAGGATTATAAAGCGTTTAAACACTCATTGGCAAATCGGGACAAGCCTGATGTTGAATGGGATCCCATTCAGGAGGGCAATACCTACACAGTTACCGGCCCCTTGCAGATTCGAGACGGCACAATTAAGACGATTCTCTGGCAGAATACAAAAATTTATTCAGGGGTTGATGAAAGTCTACACCTGCATATCTCAATTGGCATGGATATCACCGATCGCAAACAAGCTAAAGTCGAGAAAGAAAAACTCGAAAGCCAGCTACATCAGGCTCAAAAAATGGAATCCGTTGGAAGGCTTGCTGGTGGCGTAGCTCACGATTTCAATAACATGTTAAGCGTGATTTTGGGCAATGCCGAAATCGCCATGGAGGATTTGGAACCTACCCATTCCGTTCGAGAAAATCTTCAGGAAATCAATAACGCAGCCCTTCGTTCCAGCGAAGTGGTGCGTCAACTGCTTGCTTTTGCCCGCAAGCAAACCATTGCACCAAAAGTACTTGATCTCAACGAGACTGTGCAAAAGATGCTCAAGATGCTGCGTCGCCTTATCGGTGAGGATATAAACCTTTCCTGGAACCCCATGCTAAACCTCTGGCCAGTTAAAATAGACACGTCCCAGATTGACCAGATCCTTGTCAATCTTTGTGTGAATGCCAGGGATGCCATTTCCGATGTGGGCAAACTCACCATAGAAACCGGGCGGCAAACCTTTGATGCGGAATACTGTAAGGAGCATTCGGGCTTTATTCCCGGTGATTTTGTGGTGCTGGCAGTCAGTGACAATGGCTGCGGTATGGATAAAGACACCATGAAAAATCTGTTTGAGCCTTTCTATACTACAAAGGAAATGGGCAAAGGGACCGGTTTGGGACTGGCTACTGTGTATGGCATCGTCAAGCAAAATAACGGGTTTATCAATGTCTACAGCGAACCGAACCAAGGGACAATGTTCCGGATCTACCTGCCCCGGTATCTGGCTGAGACCGAAATCCTTGAGGAAAAACCCGCAGACCCAATAAACCTGCTCGGCACTGAAACAATTTTATTGGTGGAGGATGAACCGTCCATCCTGGGGATGACTCGGATGATGCTTGAACGGATGGGATACAAAGTTATTGCTGCTGGCACCCCGGGGGCAGCCATCGCTCTTGCCCATGAACACGCCGGTGAGATTCATCTGCTCATGACCGACGTGGTGATGCCCGAGATGAACGGCCGGGATTTGGCTAGAAACATATTGTCAGTTTATTCGAACCTCAAACTATTGTTTATGTCCGGGTATACAACAAATGTGATCGCCCACCAAGGTGTATTGGATGAAGGCGTTCAATTTATTCAGAAACCGTTTTCAAAAAAGGATTTGGCAATCAAGCTTCGCGAGGTGCTGGATGAGGATAATCTATAGAGTTGTACATAATTATCCTATGCATAACACTACAGCGATACTTCGTGTTTTAACATGAAAAATCATGTATTCCCCTACTAGAATATTCAACATTTGTTCCATTGAAATGTATTCAAATAAGTGTTTCCAGTAAAAGTGTCGCTGTAGTAATAAGTTTCAAAGGTTAAAAAAAGTTGACGATACCGGATCAATGTTGAAGTTATTGAAAATAATAGTCAATGGAATTATTGTCAATAGAAACCAAACATTGAAAATACCACATAACAAAAAAAATCCAGCGGACGCAAAAAGCCGCGCCGATGATTTTGACGTTGTACAAAAATTTATTGGAGGTACATATTAAAAGATACACCGTTGTGAGCCCTTGGCTGTCGTGTTTTTATGAGGATTTGTTGAAACCAAACTGATTTTAAATGAATTTTAATGATGAGTTGCTAGCCTAAAATATCAATTCCGAAAGTGAAATGGGAATTTTTGCTGTGGCTTATGGTATAAAACGTTTCGCATAAAAGGGAAAAGAATGAAAAAATTAATTATTCTATAGTTAATGTTGATTGTATTTCTATCTATTTCAAATACGCAGGCTGACGTTATTGTTCCAGAAGATTTTATGATTGATAAGTTGATGAACCAAACTGATGGACAAATACCTATTTTAACAGCTATTACCAATTATGAATATGGCTTTGGTGTTATTGCTGCCTCTATTGAAAACGGAATTCTTATAGTTCGACGTTTATCTCAATCATCTATAGATATTTTGGGAACTAAGTCTGGTTTTGCAACACGTGGAGCCGGAGCTGAAGTGTATAGTGTAAAATTTGATAATACAGGCTTATATTCAAACAATTTATATTTGAGCGTAAATGAAACTATTGATAATGATGATGATTTAGAAAAAACTAATATTGTTGAAGTGTTGCCAAATGGAGAGGTGGATATAAAAGCTTTTATTGGTAACAATTCAGATAAATTAGTTTTTAGGTTCGCATTCTCAAATGCCTCCAATAATTATAATAGCGGTATATCTCTTGAGGATGCACATGTCTCTGATGGTACAAGCTTTTATTATATGGATAGCGAATTTGATTTTACAAAATTATCCCAAAATTTACTTCCTGCTGGTAGAACCGATTTGGATATAAAGAGTATGGATTTTGATCCAACAAGTTTGTATGGTTCATATTTAACAATGATTGATACAGATCCTAATCATGATGATAAAACAGTAATTTATCAGCTATCATCAGATTTAGCTTGGATTGAATTAAGTACACCTGTGAGTACATCAGTACGTGCTTATCGTGATATGGCATTTAGTAATGGTGGATCGTTTGGCGAAATGCTTTATGTTACAGATAGGATTTCTGAAGCAATAATGACAGTAACGCCTGATGGCATACACAAAGAATTCGCTTATGGATTTACTAATATTGAGTCAATATCAGTGAGTGCTGATGGGGAACATATGTTTGTATCAGACGAAAATGGTATTTATAGGATAAGACAAAACACTGTCACTGTAGGGCCATCAATCGTAATGAGAGAACCTAAAGTTGAGAATGATGATGTGCATTCAGGGGATGAAGGAGTAGACACGGTAAGGATTCTTTGGAATGAGCGTGTCACATTCTCAAATGAGGATATCGAAATCAAAAATGAAATTGGAGAAGAGATAGCATTTAGTTTAGTAGGTAGTAATACTCAATTTATGCTTATTGTTTTTGGGAAAATTTTACTTAATGACAAATATTATATAACAATCAAAGATACTGTGTTAAGCGTAGGTGGAAATAGGTCTATAGATGGTGATACAGATGGAATTGCAGGTGGGGATGCCAATTTTACTATGGAACATCATGGTCAGACAGAATGTGAAGGAGAAACGGAATGTACGCAAGTGGTTACATATGCGCAACCCCCTGAAACCGGCTGCTGGGTAATGTTTTCTACACCTTGTGATGTGCCGAAAGGCTGGGAAATTGTTTATGAAGAGCCTTCAAATATGTGCGGATCGGTTGACGATACCTCATCTGAAAATACAGATAATTGTTCTACATTTGATGTCTTTTCTAACACCCTGCATGTTCCCTGTTTTAATGGAGGGTCAACGATGTATTGGCTTGATCTGGAGCTTACAGGCTCTGAGCCGGTAACTCTTGAACTCAAAGATCTTGGCACAAATTAAGCAGGTTTATGGAAGGTTATCGATAAAAATTTGTACAACATTACGTTCCTCGTGCCAAGCTAAATCCGAATCATTGGAATGAGGTCAATTATGATCTTTGAAATTTGATATCGTTATCCAGTGGGTGACCGTACGTGAGAAATCATCTGCCCATCTGCAAGGCTTGCCTTAGCGTTTGGGAGAATGGTCTGTATAGTAAGTCTCCTTGTAGAGCTTGCTCTGACGTTGAGCCATACAGACTGCGGAAGTCCCACCTGACCAAAGTTTAGCCAACAGGTCAGTAGTAAAATCCACAGGTAAACCTGGAAACGGGAGTCTGAAGCTGGATGGATCAAGGAAGTAGGCTCTGTATTGAATACCGAAAAATGTATGGTTATGGTCGATTTAGGATAGTCTCATATACATCTGTATATGATGTGAAAGCCGACGTAATGGAGTGTGCGGAAGGCAGCAATCCTGATTGTGATATGGCAAATGATCAGGAAACCATCGGTGTCTTAGACCAGGGCATGTTTTCAAGGGGGTAGCTCGGGAACTTGGGATATCCAGATGTTTCCTTATGCAAAAGTCAGGAGATTAGTTCCGAAAGGGGATCTTCTGCAGTGGCACAGATGCTTGAGCCAGCCACTGATTAAGACAGTTCAAGCGCATACATAAGGTATCAGGTGAGGATAGTTAATAGCGAACGAACCTGGGATGGACTTCTGGAAGTCTTAGCGGATCATACTACCGATGTTCTATTAATCTATAGAATGAGAAGGTGGGGAAGTGGAACCCAAAGCGACCCACTGTAGGAAAGGAGAATCAGGGTATAACGTTTTGCTGGAAAGAATTATGGAAGATACTCTGAGATCACAAACCATATAACCAGACATTCAGCAAATTTGCACTATGGGAAGCAAAGTTGTGCGCCGGACGGGGGGGTGTCGCCTGTCCGGTCGAAGATTCGGTAAAAGAATCTGAGCCGAAGAACCGTATGAGGGAAATCTTGAGTTCGCCACGAAGCGTAATTACATCTTACTGGTGAAAGTCCAGTCTCAAAAGTGCTGACCCAGCACATTGAATATCGAGCCTTGAGCGAGTTTTCGGGTAACTGAACTCGTTAAGCGTAGGCAGAGAGTCTGTAGACCGGAAGCCGCATGGTTGAAGTGATTGAGTCCCGTTATTCTCATAATTTGGGAGGGCTGATGATATTGAAGAATCAGAAAACAACATCATGTAACGCGATAGATGGGCAGCGTTCCATGACCTTTTCGGGATCGTAGAGGATGCCATTATGCAATTAGAGCACCGCACAAATATTTTTACAATAACCAGGTTGATAAGATCATTGATTTGGATCTATCAAATTTTTTTGGTACGATTGACCATGAGTTGCTTATGGAGATACTGTCGGAGAAGATCCAAGATTAAAGATTTTTGCGTTACGTTAAACGATTATTAAAGGCAGGTATACTGGATAATGACAAGTTTATTGTCAGTGACGAAGGTGTTCCACAAGGATCAGTTTGTAGTCCGGTACTTGCCAATATTTTTGCCCACATTGCCCTGGATGATTGGTTTACAAAGATAGTCAAACTCCACTGTAGAGGCAAAGTGTCAATATTTAGATACGCCGATGAGGCGGTCATTTGCTGTGAGAATAGCTATGACACCAAGCGAATTTTGAGAGTAATCGGGAAGCGAATGGAAAAGTACAAACTTAAACTCAACGAAGAAAAGACCCATACTGTCGGGTTTAACCGGAACAATCACTGGAAGAGTGGTGTCTTTGACTTTCTTGGATTCACATTCTATCTTGGATTGAGTAAGCGAGGTCGTACGATTGCCAAAGTGAAAAGCAGCGGCAAAAAAATTCGTATCAAACTCAAATGTGTCAATCAATGGTGTAGGGAAAATCGAAATAAATTCAGGCAGCGGTAACTATGGGCGCAATTTTGTTCTAAATTGCGTGGTCATATTCAATACTATGGAGTATCCTTTAACACCAAATCGGTACGCCGATTTATAGGGAAATCAATACGCATATTTTTGAAATGGCTAAACAGGCGCAGTCAAGAAGCGTTCAATGACGTATGAACAATTTGCAAAGTACATGCGGATATATCCCCCGCCAAGGGTTCGGATTTGCAACAAATTTTTCTGATGAAATTATGATACTTATAAGGATAGATCATGAGCCTATTGCCTTAATAGGGCACGATGGGTTCTAACGAGGGTTGTGTCAGGTGACTGGCACTTCTACTCAATCGTACGGGTCTGTGGGGGGGAGCGCCGGGTAACCGGTGCTTCTACCCGGAACCTGACCGCGAGAACGGGAGCGGTTTGTCCGAAAGCTGTTGGCGCGGCAGGTGAGTTCAGCGACAGGTTTACTTATCCTGATGATCCTTTCGGATATTACTGGAAATTAAACCTCCAGTGAAAAGTGATTTGTTTATTTATCAAAGATATTCCTGATACCCCTTATTTTATTGGGTGTCCCGCTTTATGGCAATAGATGGAATAAACAAGGAAGCATACCATGAAAATATTTACAGCAATCGTAGAAAGATGTTCTGATACTGGTCTTTATGTGGGCTTTGTTCCAGGGTTCCCAGGTGCTCATACTCAGGGAGAAACTTTGGATGAACTGAACATAAATTTGAAAGAAGTTATTGAGATGCTCCTTGAAGATGGCATCCCCAAACTTGAAGCCGAATTCGTAGGCACACAGACTGTCATGGTGGCATAAGATGGGCAATCTTCCAGTTCTCAAACCGAAAGAAGTTGTTTCTATTTTGATACAGCTTGGTTTTCAGGAAATTCGTCAGCGCGGTTCCCACAAGCAATTTCGGCATCCAGATGGACGTGGCACAACGATTCCATTCCACTCTGGAAGGGATATTTCCCCGATTTTGCTCAGGCAAATTGCTAAAGACATTGGACTTACTGCGGAAGAGCTTATCACAACTTGAAGTCTTTGAATTTATAGATCAATTAACATACAGTATTGTCCACAACAAAACACTTCGGCACTGGGCTTCAACATAATTTGCATGTATTTCCGGCTGTGGTAAGTCCTGATTCGTTTCAGGGTGTTCCTTTTGAGGAGACTGATATTTAGGGCGTTTGCGTCTTCTTTTGTGTTTTTGGCTCCCCTTGTTTTTGACACGAACCCGTACACCTTTTGGAAGGGCATGGGCTGGACGTCCACGTTTGCCGGTTCGCAAGACTTCTGAACACAACTCAAATAAAATGTTGCCATACCGTCTTTCACCATCGGACAGGAATGACAAATCATTCGTGCAGCCAATGAATTTGCAGACGTTCTCCATAACTGACTTAAATAAGGATGCGTCTTTCCTGCCACATCTTTGGTCTACAATAAATCGGCTGGTTCGGTCCATAATAACCGCTGTCCATCCATGGGAATCAGCAGGCTCACTGCGTTGGTTCACTATGGTGTACAGCTCATCCCCCTCGAACGTGAGGGAAATGAATTCATGGCAAAAGGCATATAGCATCAATGTGTCTTTTTGTTCTACAAACAGTTTTTCCCACCCGGATATTGTGTTCTTTTGGGATTGTAACACCCGTCCAGTGGCTCAAAGGCCCATTCCTTCACTTCGAAGCTTCAAGGCCAAGGCAACCTTACTGAGTGGTGATTTCAAATATTCCATAGGCGTGTTGCTGGTTTCCGAAAAACAGGTGTTGCAACTTTGACAAAGTAGTAATTGACGAGAGCCATTATGAACTGTTTGATAAGTTTTATAAGGCGATGTATCAGATGAAGAACATTGGGGGCATTTTATGGCAATTTGAGTTTTCATGCTCTCCATTAAAACATGGCACAGGAGATTTGAAAAGGACTTTTCTATTATTCGAGCCCAGTGCCGCCCGGTCCCACTGCAAAAAAATTGTTGGGGCCTCTGTCTTCTCTTGACAAATCAATTTATATATGTACTGTATATTGTACAGGAGGTGCTAAGATGGAAGCAATTACCTACACAGCTGCAAGACAAAACCTTGCAAAAACAATGGAAAAGGTTTGTAATGACCGCTCTCCAATTATTGTGACGCGTAAGTCTTCAAATTCAGTGGTCATTATGTCACTTGAAGACTATGAAGCGCTTGAAGAAACAGCCTACTTATTGCGATCACCGAAGAATGCAAAACGCTTGTTAGAGTCAATAGCCCAACTTGAAGATGGCAAAGGGCATGAAAAGGAGCTTATAGATTGAAGCTCATCTTCTCAGACAATGCATGGAACGATTATATCTACTGGCAAAAAACTGATAAAAAAATAATACGCCGCATAAATACGCTTATAAAAGATACTAATAAAAATCCATTTGAAGGTATTGGAAAACCTGAGCCCTTAAAGCATGTTCTTTCTGGTTACTGGTCGAGACGAATAACTGATGAGCATAGATTTATATATAAAGTTTCAGAATATGCCATAGAGATTGCGCAACTAAGATACCACTATTGACAGATATCTTTCAGCCCCAACGTTGAGGTAACCTGCCGCGCCAATAGCCTTCGCGGTCAACGACTCCCGTTCACGCGGTCAGGTTCCGGGTAGAAGCACCGGTTACCCGGCGCCCTCCCCACATGAGAGCAATCACGATAATCCATGGATATCCATTCAAGATAAATCAGGGGCATTGGGCTCGCACTATTCCAGCATACAACCCATTGTATTTCGAGAGTGTTAAAAATCACAATATATTGTGGTTTTTTGACACGTTGGAACGGTGTGAGCCCAGTACCAGTTTTCATGCTCTCCATTAAAACATGGCAGAGGGGATTTGAAAAGGACTTTTCTATTATTCGAGCCCAGTGCCTTGGTATGCTCAAGACTAAATAACAAAATTTAACAACACAGCCTGGAATAAGGTGCTAAAAAATCAACCATAAGCATGTCATTGTAAAAGATGAAGCTTTGATAACTATAATGCTTTTAAAATATTTTTGTACGGAAAAGAGGTATAAAAAAGATGAACATTTCTGAAAATTTAAAACCCTATTTGGTTCCTACATATTATATGGATTATGATAACCCTGAAGTAGCGAAATTTGCTGAGGATACATGCAGAGGCATAGAGGAAAAAACTAACAAGGCCGTTAAGCTCTATTATGCGGTTCGAGACGGCATTCGCTACAATCCATACGATTTTGATAATTCTAAATCCACATTTAAAGCAAGCTCGGTATTGAAAAAGAAATCAGGTTACTGCGTGGGCAAGGCTGTGCTTTTAACTGCTCTGGCAAGGCACCAGGGGATCCCCGCCCGCCTTGGGTTTGCCGATGTCAGAAATCATCTCACCACGAAACGCTTACGGGAACTTATGGGCGGATCGGATCTATTTATTTATCACGGCTATACCGAGATGCTCTTAAACGGTATATGGGTCAAGGCCACTCCGGCCTTTAATCTTTCCCTGTGTACCCGTTTTAAAGTAAAACCCCTGGAATTTGACGGAACAGGTGATTCTGTTTTCCATGAGTTTGATACAAAGGGCAATAAACACATGGAATACGTCTTTGATCACGGTACCTTTGCAGACCTGCCCTTTGAAAGAATATTAAAGGATATGAAAAAAGCATATCCCGATTTGTTCAAAGGGCAGGGAAAACCCTTGCAGGGAGACTTTGCCCAGGAGGCCGTTGATGAAGAATAATGTCCATGTTTTAAGGCGATCTGCATTAATCTCATCAGTCATAAGTCCTCATAATTAACACCACATATAGTATTGAGTTAAAATTTAATACTATATGTGTGGTGTCCTTCATATCACCTCAAAAGTAGTGGACACTTTTCTAAAAATTTTGAACCATGATTAAAGGATTTAAGGGTGAACATGATTAAAAATCAAGCTAATCCAATAATCAAGAAAATCATGGTTCAAAAAAAGTGTAAACCAATAAATGAAAGATGCCACATTTGGTATGGGAAATGAGAAGTTACGACTCACGAGATTAATTAATCTACCGAATTTTTTTCAACAGTTGATTGGCAGCCGTCAGCATTGGATCCCATACAGGGCCAAAGGGCGGGGCATATGCCAGGTCTGTCTGGAAGAAATCCTCCACGGTCATTTTATTGTGAAGGGCAACTGCCGGAGCGTTGATGCGGCGGGCCACGCCGTCTTTTCCTACCATCTGAACTCCTAAAAGGCGACCTGTACCTTTGTCACCCACCATGGAGACATGGATGGTGCCGGAACCTGGGTGACCGTGGGCCTTTGATCTGGATTGGATTACAACCTCCCTTGGCTCGAATCCAGCCTCTTTTGCCTCCTCTATAGACAGGCCGGTGCGGGCAACCTCCAGGTCAAATACCTTGAAGACTGCTGTACCTGCGACACCCTGGAGGGTTACCGGGGTTCCGCAGACATTGTCAGCCACTGCCCATCCCGCCCTGTTTGCCCTGAGTGCCAGGGGAATCCAGCATTTATTTTCTGTTACAACATGAAAGGCATCTGCGCAATCTCCTGCCGCATAAATATTTTCATCACTGGTCTGAAGCTGTCTGTCCACGGCAATGGCACCTGACACGCTCGTCTCAAGCCCTGCTTCAACCGCCATCTCACTGCATGGTTTTACCCCTGATGCAGCTATCACAATATCTGTATTAATTCGTAGTCCTTCACACACAACACTCAGCCCCTTTTGGGTGCCGGGTTCAATTCTTAGAATGGAATAGCCTGGATGGATATTCACGTCATTTGTAAGAAGCTCTTTTTTTATTACATCAGATAGTTCAGGTGTCATCCAGGGTAGAAAAACCGGCCCTGGTTTAACCATTTCCACATCAAGTGAGCGGGCTCTTAAGGCCTCACACATCTCAAGGCCAATGTAGCCCATACCTATGATTACAGCCCTTTGAATGGCTGCTGACCTGATAAAAGATTTGATCTTTTTCCCATGCTCCAAACTCTTCAGCGGCATGACTCCCGGCAGGTCAAATCCGGGTAAATTAGGTATAATGGGAGATGCTCCTGTTGCAATCAAAAGTTTATCATACTCAAAGGAAAATGGTTGTTTGTCAGCCGTAATTCCCGATACAGCTCTTTTCTTACGATTAATTTTTTCCACCCGGTGGCCGGTCAAGAGATTGATTTTATTTTTTTCTATGAAAACCTCAGCCCTTCTAACGACAAGATCTTCCATCTCCCTTTCCGGATCTGCTATGTTGTATGGCATGCCGCAGGCACTGTAGGAAACATCCCTGGTCTGTTCCAGCACTATAACCTCAATATTTGGATTTTTACGTTTAGCTCTGCTGGCGGCGCTCATTCCTGCTGCATCACCGCCTATAATGACAAATTTCATGGTTTCTCCTTTCTTGCCTGAACAATGCATATTCCAGGCAGTGAAGATTAGTTAATTATTGTGTTCTTGCGCATCATGCTCAATAAATGAGGTTGAGTCAAGGATATTTAGCTGTCAACTTTTTCTATTTAATTATTGGCATCCTTCATTTCCAAGTTTACACTTTCTGAATCATTTTTTCATTTCTGGGGGCTTACTTAGAAAAGCTGCAAACTACTTTTGAGGCAACATGAAAGATGTCTAATTATTTCTTGATTATTAAAGCTTTTTATGGGAAATCTACGCGGGATTTGCCCTTTTTATAGTGCCTGCGCCCTTATGAATGGCGGCATAAGTAAACATTTGAGGTGTTTTAATGATTTTAAACAGCCTTTTTCCTGTATTTGCTATGGTATTATTAGGCAGGATGCTTAAGATGACCAACTTTGTTAAACAGGATTTTCTGCAGACATCTGACAGGCTGGTCTATTTTATATTCTTTCCCTGTATGCTTTTCTGGAAAATCGGAGGGAATTCTTCCATGAAGGAGCTTGATCCCGGCCTTCCCATTGCCGCCCTGTGCGCTGTTTTTGTGGTCTTCGGCCTGAGCACAGCCTATATTGTTTACGGAAAAGTCACTGATTTTGAGGCTGGAACTTTTTCCCAGAGCTGCTATAGATTTAATACCTACATTGGAATGGCAATTATACTGAATGCCCTGGGGGAAGAGGGAATTGTTCATTTTGGGCTGCTTATCGGCTTCCTTATTCCCATAATCAACATCTTATCAGTATCAATTCTGATATGGTTTTCCGGTAAAAATTATACAACGGGACAGAGAATCGGCAGGATGCTCAAAGAGGCTGTTTCAAATCCATTGATCATTGCCTGTTTTGCAGGACTTCTCTTTTCCAGTTCGGGTCTGGATTTTCCGGTTTTCATCGACAATACCCTGAAACTCATATCCATGGTTACCCTGCCCCTTGCCTTGATTTCCATTGGAAGCGCTTTTTCCCTTAAAAAGCTCAATGGATACCTCAGCCTTTCCATTGCTGCATCTGTTTTTAAAATGATGGTGCTCCCCTTGTTCGGGGTTTTATTCATGAATCTGTTTGGCGTGGAGGGGACAGCCTTCAAAGCCGGCTTGATTTTTTTCTGCCTGCCCACCTCCACGGCCATCTATGTGCTTTCCTCCCAGCTTAACAGTGACACAGAGCTTGCGTCTGCTTCCATTGTGTTTTCCACGCTTGTTTCCCTGGGAGTGTTGTATGCTGCACTTTATTTTTTGTCCATCACATCCTGAGGCGGGATCACAGCTTTAAGGCGAAAGCCGATATTCCGGTATTTTCCGGTTGAGCCGTAATAGTAACGAAAGGCTGACCTGCAGTATTCGGCATGGCTCTCCCATCCGCCTCCCCTGACCACCCGTTCCGTGTCAAGGATGGAATCTTCCGGAGGATCTAAGGCTTCATCCTCAGATGTTTCTGTTACAGGTAAATTCACAGGGTCTGTTACAGCTTCACGCTGATAAGCTCCATAAACATCCTGACACCACTCCCATACATTGCCGTGCATGTCAAACAGGCCCCAGGCATTGGGATTTTTCATGGCAGCCGGGTGAAGCTCGCCGTTTGAATTACCGCAATACCATCCAGTCTTATCAAGGGCCGGGTCTTCATCGCATTGGGATGCTGTAATGCCGCCACTTGTAAATGCAACCATGGAACCGGCCCGGGCTGCATATTCCCACTGGGCCTCCGTTGGCAGGCTGTAGACATAGGGCCCGTCCTGTTCCAGTATGTTTAATCTGGATATGAATATCTGTATATCTTTCCATGAGACCTGGGTTACAGGACAATTTTCTCCACAGTCTAAAAATGGCGAGGGGTTATAGCCCATTACCTCTTCCCATTGAGCCTGGGTTACCTCTGTCGTCTGCATGTAGAAATCTTCAGTGAGTGTCACCTCATGTTCAATTTCATCTGATCTCCTGCCGGGTTCGTCCATGGGAGATCCCATCTTAAAGGTGCCGGCGGTGATAAGCGTGAACCTCTGATCAATGCTGTTGGTAAAGGTGTTATCAGGGCTCTCTATGATGAAGTAGAGGGCATTGGAAAAATCACTTTTACCTTTATCATTGTATGCCTGGACAGCTATGTAAAATGCCGAGCCCTCAGGTAGATCAAGGGAAAGATAGGTGAGGTTCCCCATATCCATGGAAGCCACATAATCCATATAGGGGTAGGGTGCATAGAAAAACATGTATTTTGCAGAATCATTCACAGGATTCCAGGAGATATTGACAATGGTTCCAGAGGTATTTAACTCTAAATAGGGAGCAGGAGGGATTTCAATCCCTGTGCGGACACATCTGACATAATAGCCGCTGGTCTTGAAATTGTGGTTCACCACCCCGTGGTCAAAACCTGCATACCAGGCATTTTCCGGGTAATGGGTAACTGTGCTGCCGGACCAGTAAAAGGGATATGATTTGCAGTTAGAGAAATAGTCTGTGTTGATTTCAGGGGAAAAAGCATCATCAATAAGAGTTCTCAACTGATAAATATCCGGCATCTTCCAGTCTCCATATCCCCCCAGGATCAGATCATCACAGTAATTACATGCATCTTCCCACTCATATTTTCTGTTATTGTCCGAGCGCTGCCACATAAGCCCTGTGCCTGAATCGGTGATGGTTCCATCTCCATTGTTAATATATGGGCCGTCTATGCCATCGTCAAAATAGCCTGTTAAGTCAGCATCATCGGTATTGACAATGCCGGAACAGTCTGCTTTTGCAAAATCAAGACAAAAAAGGATATAAAAAAAACCTATTAAGATTAATCCTGCTGCTTTATATTTTTTGTTTTTGCCTTTACTCTCCACGATACTCTCCTTTGAAAATGATTGAAATAAGGGCATCCTTCCTTTGCCGGTTTACACTTTCCATATCAGAATTCTTGTTTTTTGGGAATTTCATTCCAGAAAGTGCAAATTATTTTTAAAGTGATATGAAAGATGCCAAAATAAGCAGGTGAATTTGTATTTCAGATTAAGAAACACTTTATGGTATTGGGTTTATCCAGTCAAGAGTGTTATTGTATTGCTCTGTGATTTCATGGTGTGTTGAACCTGTTTAAAAAAATTTACTAATATAATTTCGTTAAAAAAAACAAGATGTGGTTTCAACACCCTTTATATGGGTTTGTATTATGAATTTTATTGTTTGATCTAAAGTAGTTCGGGTGCTATACCAGAATTTATTACTTAAATTGTGAACCATGGCATTGGAACAAATCATTATGGCAGAGATATTTTACCGACTTATACTGAAAGAATGGCGTTTAACTAATAAGGCTAAGGAGAAAGCGCTTGTCCGTTTTTTAATTAATGAGTTCAATTTTTCGGCTGAAAAAGCGGCTTTTGTTCTTAAATATTCCCCTGCCATATTAGGTCATGTCAAGGCCCGTTCCAGCAGGGACTCTATTATGGAACACCTGCGTGGGTTTAATGCGGAATGCATGGTTCAGAAAATCGTTAAGGACAAGAGACTTCCCTTTTTAATAGATAAAAAACAGCTCAAACTGATCTCAAAGGAATTCAGTAAAACCCTTAGGGCCTGTGTTGAGACCATTGTGTTTTACGTTACTATATCTTCCACTGGGAATACTGAACTTTTGCCGTCACTGTTGGTTAAAGAGGACGAAATAGATGAAACCTTCAGGGATAGTGATTCATTTTTTGTGATCGATGATACCTCCTTTATCCTGCTTGGTTTTGCCAGTGACAGAGCCGGTGCAGGTATTGTAATTGATAAGATTATCAAGTGTATGAAATTAAAAATTGATAATAAGGTAGTTACCCGTATCGGGTTTTCAATTATTCCTGAAGACGGCAAATCTTTTTATGAATTAATCCAGGTAGCCCGTAAAAAGATAATGACCTTTGAGAATGATAAATTTTCCCCATCAAAGATAAAAGAAGATAAGCCCCATGCACCAATGTCCATAAAAAAAGAGGGAGCAGCATCGGATTTGCAGATATTCAATCTTTGCTTTAACAAGGCCCGGGGCAAATTTTTCAATGAACTTATCCGTCTGTCTCCTGATGTGCTTTGGTGTGCCTTAAGTAAAATTTCCATTTCAGGTCAGAAAAAATTTGTTTTACGGCTTCCCTTTAATTCCCCATTGATTCCATTCCTTGCCGAAAAAATCAAGAATCAATCTTCTTCTAACGACTATGAAACTGCCAGGATCAAGGTTATCAAGCTTGTCTCAAAAATGGAACTGCTTGGGAATCTAAAGGACCGCAATGAGAATTTCAAAGAGATCAGTGTTGGACTCAATCGCTTAGAATCCATTTTTGCCATGCCTTCCATTGCCCTTCAGGTTTACAATGTTGCATCGGATCCAGAATCAAATATTGAGGATATCGTGGATATTGTTCTGCTTGATCCATCCCTTTCCATTAAACTTTTAAAGATTGTCAACTCTCCATTTTACGGTCTGCCTGAAAAGGTTGGTTCCATCAAGGAGGCTGTGCTAATGTTAGGACGTGAAGAGGTTGTGAACATGGCCTTTGGTCTATCTTTGTCAAAGTCATTTCTGGATTCTGATCTTAAGGGGATAATCGAGCCCCGATGGTTGTGGCGTCATTCCCTGGGAACTGCCATTATCAGCAAATACCTGTGCGGGAAAGTTGAAATTTTCGATCACATCACCGTTTTTACAGCCGCCCTGATTCATGATCTTGGTAAAATATTCTTGATAGAAAATTTTCCTGAGCTTTACATTAAGGTGATTGAAGAGGCCCGCCGGAACAACCTTTTGGAAATTTCCATGGAAGAAGAACTCACAGGTTTTGATCATGCGGCCATTGGCAGGCGCATTGCTGAAAACTGGAATCTGCCCGATGCTCTTGTGCAGGCCGTGGCATTTCATCACCGCCCGTCTTCTTCAGCAGACCATTCCAAGATGGCCGCCATTGTTGGATTTGCAGATTATCTTTCACACATGGCTCTGGAAGAGGATAAAAAAATAGAATTGACGCAATTGTTTAAATTGGATCACACAATTGTTCTGAAAAAGATATTTAAAGATTTTGATGACCATTTTATTGAGAATTCATTGCAGGATGCATTGACTATTCTTGAAGAAAACCAGGATATTTTTTCAATAGCAGAATAAGGAGCGTTTAAGAAATCCTATGGCTGAAAAGAAAAATATTGAACTTCAAGTTGAAACCTTTAAGAAAAATTATCTGATGCTTCAGAAAAAATATGAAGATAAGCTGCTTGAACTTTCCATAATAAAAGAGATGACCAATACCATGCAGCAGGTGGATCTGATCGATCAGGATCTCATATGGCTGCGCTACCTTGAATGTTTAAAAAAATATAAGGGCCTTTTTGGGGCGGTATTGTATTTTTCCCAAGACAATGAAATAAAGCAGGACTATTTTCTCTATTCTGAATTTGATGAGGACTTTAACTGCAAGATTTTAAAAAAAACAAATTTTTTTAAAAGCATTCTTATAGGCCGAAAAGAGAGCTTCTGTAATGCTTCTGACGATGATTTTTTTAAGAACATGCAGGTGTTTTGTTATGGCAACCCCATTATTATCAAGGAAAGGGTTGTTGCATCCTTGATGCTTTTTTCAAGGAGAAAAGATGCCTTTGAGCCTGGCAATATTTTTTTTTATAGAATTGTCTGTGATTATCTGTGTAACAGCATGGGTTTTTTAAGACTCTATTATGGAAAACTTGATGAAGAAAAACAGATGATTCAACTTAGTCGTTTTTTTTCAAAAAGCGTTGTTAGCGAGATTTTCAAAAAGGGAAGAATCAGACTGGGTGGAGAGAAAAAAGATGTGGCAGTCATGTTCGTTGATCTTAAAGGCTTTACCGCCATGTCCGAGGATATGGCCCCGGAAGATGTAGTGATTCTTTTAAATCGTTTTTTTTCACGTATGATTCCCATTATTTTTAAGCACAAAGGCACTCTGGATAAACTCTTGGGGGATGGGATACTGGCAGTTTTCGGAACACCCATAGAGGACAGAGATAGCTGCCTGAATGCCGTCAAAACTGCCCTTGACATGTTTGTTACCCTTGACAATTTGAACGCAACACTTGAAGGAGAGGGAAAATGTCTTGAAATGACTGTTGGAATCAATTATGGGGAGCTTGTGTCCGGCTTCATGGGTTCTGAAGAGCACTTAAATTATACAGTAATAGGGGATACGGTAAATGTTGCCCAGCGGGTTCAGTCCCTTGCCGGGAGCAATCAGATTCTATTATCCGAGTCAGTTTACAAAGAGATATCCAATGATCTAAACAGCCTTACTAATTTCAGGGGTATCCGGAAGTTAGATGCCGTAAAAGTCAGGGGCAAGGAAAAGAAGATAAATCTTTATCAGATGGATCCCATTATTTCAGTAAAAAATTTTTAATTCTGGATAAAAGGGGCGCTTTGGTTTTTATATTTAAATAAAGATCCCCTGTCTCTCCTGTCCGGGGGTTCTGAATTCCAAGCCCCTTTAACCTTATTTTATGGCCGTCATGGATTTTAGGGGGAATTTTCACGATTAGTTTTTTGTTCTTTTTTTTATAATAATAGGCATAGGGACCTCCTTCCCTGGCCTTGGCTTCAGATATTTCAAGTGATTCATAGACATCCATGGTTTCATCGGGGCTTCCCAGGAAATTTGTAAAAATGTTTTTTAAAAGATTTCCGCCTGCCTCATGGAATAGTTTTTTGGGAAAATCCCGGCCGGAAACAGAAGGGTTTTGCCCGCTGCCTCCAAAGGTGCCGAAAAAAAAGAATCCACCGCCCTGTATTCCTCCTGTTTTAAACAGGTCATTTAATCCCCGTATGCCGAAACTATCGGCAATTTCCTGGAATATTTTTTCAATATCGGAATTTTTGAGAATATCTTCATAGGTATGGTTCTGCCTGAACCTGTTTGCTGCTCCGTTTCCAAATTGCTGCCTTAAAAGATCGTAATCTCTTCTTTTGGAAGGGTTTGATAATACAGCATAGGCTTCATTAAGCTTTGCCATCTTGCCTGCTGCATTTTTATCATGCTGGTTTCTATCTGGGTGATAGTGAATGGCAAGTTTTTTATATGCTTTTTTTATGGTTGGTGTATCAGCATCATTTTTAATACCTAAGATTTTATAATAATCGTTATTGTCCATTCATTAATCTCCAGTCCTCTGTTTTTTTATGTGAAATTATCTGCAAACGACGGATGACTTTCATTCTTCGTTGTGGGCAGAACCTGGTCAAAATCCTGGTCTGCCCATGGCAGTTATAACCAACATGGTGGATCACCGCCACAATCGAATAATTGTTTCTATTTCCAATAACCTGCGGCATATAAAAAATACAGACCTGCAATAAAGCCGCATATGCCCCAGATTACATCACCCCAGCTCCATCCCTTTTTTGCCGCAACATCTAAAATTTCTTTTAATATAGTAATGATCAGCCCGGACGCAATAAAGGGTTTCCAGAAAACGGCAAGAATGGTAAGGGAAAAGCTCCAGAAAAAATGAAGCTGAAGATCCATTCTGATGATTTCAAGCAGTTTTTTTTCATACTTTTCAAGATAGTGCATTATAATAATCTCATGCCCACTACTGGCAATAAATGTAGGGGCGGATTCCATATCCGCCCCAGATGGGTTGTTTGTATATCAACGGGGGCAGAAATAGAATTCTACCGCCCGCACATTCAAATAAAGACAAAACCTGTTGTCTGACAAGTTGTCTATTTTATAATAATCAAATTTTAAGTCAACCATCTGGTTGCGGTAATCCTTTTGAGATGATAATCTAAAGACAATTAAGCTAAGGCTGTTCCTTATACGGGCAGCTTGCAAATCAAGCAGTGATATCAACGCCGAACGCAGCCAGGTTCACATCCGGTGGGGCTGTTCCCTTTACGATTAGCTTGCAAATCAAGTTAAAATACTTATGATATGGGTTCAGAATTTGAATTTTCATGGTATTATGAATTTTTATCATCAATGGAGGCAAAAAAATGTTTACTGAAACCGTATCCTTCCAGGCCGCATTTGCCGCCGGCCTATTATCTTTTTTTTCTCCCTGTATTCTGCCGCTTATTCCGGCTTATTTCACCTTTATAACAGGGCTGTCTCTGGATGAGATGGCCGAAGATACGGCAGCTATAAAAAGAAAAGTTATCCTGGCAACCCTTGCCTATGTGTCTGGATTTTCATTTATATTTATTCTTCTTGGAGCATCCGCCTCTTTCATGGGTGGCATTATATCAAAATATACCTGGCTTATCCAGTACGCAGGAGGAGGCATTATTCTTGTTTTTGGGCTGCATCTGCTTGGTATTATAAATATCAAAGGCCTTAATTTTGAAAAGCGGATTCACATGAGTGAAAAACCCATGCACCTTTTGGGAACCTTTATAATTGGCATGGCCTTTGGGGCGGGCTGGAGTCCCTGCATCGGCCCCCTCTTGGGTTCCATTCTAATCATTGCAGGCAGCCAGGATACGGTTATGCAGGGAATCTGGCTCCTGAGCCTTTACTCTGCCGGACTGGCTTTGCCCTTTATCATCATGTCGTTTTTTATAAACAGGCTGCTTGAAATTATGAAACGGGCCACCAGGGTTCTTATGTATGTTAATAAAATTTCAGGCGCTCTGCTTGTGGTGCTGGGAATTTTGCTGATAACAGATAAGTTCAGAATACTTGCGGGTATTTGATTTCCTATTTTCCATCATATAGACACACATGAACCACGGGTCACAACTAACAATGAATGTAGAGGCGGATTCTATATCCACCCTATCCGGTCATGGTAAATATGGAAACAGGGCAGAAATAGATTCCGCCCCCTATGCATTCAAATAAAATGAGCCTGTTTATCTGTTAAAATGTTTTATTGTATGGCAAAAATTTTTGCCATGGCCTTTTAAATAGAAGAATACATAAAGGATTTTTTATGAAAAAGAGTTTTTTTGTTATCGCTGTAATGCTCTGTTTTTTGTGGGTATCTCAGGCCTTTGCAGTATCCGGTGGTATTGAGTGGAAAGCCTATGAAAAGGGAGTTACCATGGCAAAGGAAGAGGGAAAAAAGGTGTTCCTTTATTTTCATGCGGACTGGTGTACCTATTGCAGAAAAATGGAGCACTCTACATTTAAAGACCTTGGCATTATTGCCTATCTAAATGATAATTTCATCTCCATAATGGTGGATACCGAAACGGAAAAAAAGATGAGTGATTTATACGGAGTAAGGGGACTTCCCACCTCATGGTTTCTTAAATCAAACAGTGAGAAACTGAGCAACATGCCTGGATATGTTGATTCTGCAAGGCTTTTGTTGATTCTAAAATATATTAATACCGAAAGCTATGATAAAATGAGTTTTCGGGATTTTGAAGACAGCCTATAGGTAGATTGGGTTAAATCCGTGCCTTCTTTCAAAATACCTCAAAAGTAGTTGACACTTTTTTTGAAGTGACTCCCCAAAAATGGGGAGATTGATTCAGAAAGTGCAAAGCGGGAAATGAAGGATGCCCTTAAATTATCAAAAGATTTGAGCCATTGCCGGATATGTCTTAAAGAAAAAGGAGTAATACTATGCCGATCTATGAATATCAATGTGAACAGTGCGGCCATATTTTTGAAAAGCTTGTCTTTTCAGGGGATAAGGAGGCAGTCGACTGCCCTGCCTGCAAGAGCACCGAGGTAAAAAAGATGATGAGCGCATGCAGCTTCATGGGAGCCAGTATCGGCACCTGTGCGGCAAGCTCTCCCAAAGGTTTTTCCTGAGCCGGCTGATCATTACCGGGGCAGTTTGCCCCGGCTGGCTTCATCAATCTTTAAAAAGTTGAAAATGGAGGAATGTTTTTGAATTCTGAAGAGGTCGCGGTGCTTGAGGATGTTTCGTTTTCCTATGGGCAAAGGGATGTGCTAAAAGATGTAAATTTAACCATACCCAAGGGAGAGTTTGCCACAATAGTGGGCCCTAATGGGGGGGGGAAAACCACCCTTTTAAAGCTGCTTCTGGGTCTTTTAAAGCCCTGCAAGGGGAGGATTAAAATATTTGGGCGATCCCCGGAAAAGAGCCGCCTAAAGATGGGGTACATGCCCCAGTATTCCCATCTTGATGTGCAGTTTCCAGTCACCGTCATGGATGTAGTGCTCATGGGCCGGCTGGGAAGGCGCTTTTTAGGAGGTTATTCCAGGGATGACCGTGATGCTGCCGCAAGGGCCCTTGAAGAGGTCAGATTAATAGATGAGCGTTCCACCCATTTCAATGCTCTGTCAGGGGGGCAGAAACAGAGGGTATTGATTGCAAGGGCACTTTGCAGTGATCCTGAACTTCTTCTCCTTGATGAACCGACCTCGAATATCGATCAGGAATCAGAAGAAAATTTTTTTCAAATACTTGATGACCTTAACAACAGAATGACCATACTTTTAGTGTCCCATGATATAGGCTTCACCTCCCAGGTGGTGAAAAGTGTTATATGCGTTAATCAGAAGGTGGTAATTCATCCTACTACAAAGATGGATGGAACCCTTATAAAGGACATCTACGGGGGAGACTTCAGGATGATCCGCCACGACCATCGATGCTGCGATAAAGGACATTTTTATGATTGATCTTGTCCGCAGTTTCATGGATCATGATATGCTTTTTTTAAGAAACGCCTTTGTAATGGGAATTTTTGCAAGCATATCCTTTGGAATAATCGGAACCTATGTGGTGACCCGGCGGATTTCCTATCTTGCAGGAGCGATTTCCCATTCCGCATTCGGGGGCATCGGCATTGCCCTTTACCTTAACCGCGTATTTAACCTGTCATGGCTGGATCCCATTCATGGCGCTGTTGTATCGGCACTGGCTGCGGCAATACTAACAGGACTTGTTTCCATATACTCAAAGGAGCGGGAAGATACGGTGATCGGGGCTATCTGGGCAGTGGGGATGGCTTTGGGGCTTATTTTCATTGATATGACACCGGGGTATTTTGAGATGTCCAGTTTTCTGTTCGGGGATATTCTGCTTATATCATCCCGGGACATTTTCATGGTATTGATATTGGACGTGGTGATAATGTCTGGTGTCTTTCTCTTATATAACAGGCTGCTTGCCGTATGTTTCGATGATGAATATGCAATTTTAAGGGGTATAAACGCCCATGGATATTATATTTTTCTTTTGTGCCTTACCGCATTGACCATTGTGCTCATGGTCAGGATAGTAGGTATAGTCATGGTCATCGCTTTGCTTACACTGCCTGCTGCGGTGGCAGGAAAATTGACCCAGCGGATGCTGCCCATGATGATGCTCTCCATTCTCCTTTGCATGGTGTTCAATTGCCTTGGCCTTACCGTAAGTTTTATACATAGCCTTTCCTCGGGTCCTACCATTATTTTAATTGCCGGTGGTTCTTATATTGCCGTGATTCTCTTGGGAAAACTCAAGGAAATAATTGGCTGATCATTTTTTTTGTTCATCCAGAGTTCTCCTGATGGTATTCACAGGCTCATGTTTTTCGGCACTGGACTCACACAATTAAAATTTTTCCTGATTATAACGGATTTATGTATTGTATCATATTTCAGTTAAAAATCATATGTGGTGGTAAGCCAAAGAATTTATGAACGACGAGTATGGAGGAATCATGATGTCCAAGCTAAACCCCGAGTATACGAAAAAACTGATCGAGATAGTAGCAGAAAGCCCCTTTCCCCATCATATGGCCATGAAACTGGCATCCATAGATATGGATACAGCCATTATAGAGCTTGAAACAGGCAGATGCCATCTTCAGCCCTTTGGCATTGTCCACGGAGGCGTTTTGGCAACCTTGATTGACACCGCCACATTCTGGGCAGTCTTCATGAGAATTCCCCAGGATGCAGGTCTTGTTAATATTGATTTAAAACTAAATTATCTGAAGGCTGTTCAAAAAGGGACCTTGACAGCCGAGGGATGTGCGATTAGGTCCGGTAAGACCATCAGCTACGCCGAGGCCGGCGTTTATGACAGAAACAGGGAACTTGTCGCCCATGGCACCTCGAGCCTGATGACCCTTCCCGGAAAAGGGCTTGACATAAAAATGAAAAAATTTCTATGAAGATATGGGTATCCTTAATTTGCCGGGGTACACTTTTTTATGAACATCCTTTTGTTTAGGGATTATCATCCAGAAAAGTGTAAACTGTAAACTACTTTTTAAGCAATATGAAGGACGCCAAAACCGGCAGGAAAACACTTGATTCTTTCAGATCAGGGTTTTTTGACTGCTTTCCTTAAGTCCCTGGCGGAATTTCTATTCATTACAATTGTTCCTGTAACAATAAGAAGGATGGACAGCAAGATATTTAAGGTAAAGGGATCTCCCAATATCACCACGCTGAAAAAAACTCCTGATACCGGCATTATAAAGACAAAAGAGTGCACTGCTGTGGCCCCGAATTTTTGCAGCAATCCATTCCAGGCTACAAACCCGTAGGATGCCGTTACAAAGCTTTGATATATCAGTGCCTGGATGACGGCGGTGTCCATGAACCTGATCATTTCTTGATCCCATAAAAAACCTGCCGTAAGAAACAGGGGAGCCCCGAACATCATGGGATAGATGGTGATCTGAAGAGCACTTATTTCCGAGAGTATCCTTTTTATATAGGTGGCGCTGCATCCCCACAAAAACACGGCGCAGCAGATCATCAAATCTCCGGTATGGATGTTTCCTTCAATTGTGCTGTTGTCTAATAAGAGCACTAAAACCCCGGTAAATCCAAGGGCAATACCCGTAATTTTTTTTAGAGTAATGCGGTCTCCTGGAATAAAAAAATGTGCAAGAATAAGAACAATAAAGGGCAAAAGATTGGCAATTAAGACTCCATGGGATGCTGTTGTCCTGCTCAGTCCATTGTAAAACAAGGAAAGCTGCACAGTAAAGAGCAGCGACAGAATCAAAAGTTTTAATCCCTGTTTTCTGTTGAAGTGTAGTGATTTTCCAGTTGTTCTTGCCCATAAAAAAAGCGTTATGGAGGCCAGGGAAAACCGTATCCCGGCGGTGGTAAAAATGCCCATTCCAGAGAGGCTTATTTTTATTGCCACTGCATTGCCGCCAAATATTATACACAAGAATGCCGTGTAAAGAGATGCTTTCAGGGGCAGATCATTATTGTTAAAGGCCGGGGTTTGGATGATTTCAATCTTTGATTTCAATGTTTAATTACTTTATTATCCTTCACATCTTCCATGATTTTTATTTTATCCTGGGGTAAACCTTTAAGCATAGCCAACAAAATATCATATAAATGTGTATCAATTTTTAACTGTAATGTTTTCATGACTTATTCCTTGTATCCTTCATGGAACTATTAAATAAGGATTATAGGTGTTTTCTTTAAAAATAAGCCGGTTAGCCTCCAGCAACAAGGGGCAGAAGATAGATCACAGCATTGTCCGGCACACGAGTAGTCTGGAAAAAAGGACTTGATACAAGGCTGCCGTTGAGCCTTATGACTGCGCAGAATTCGGTATGTTCCATGCGGTCAAGTACATCCTTGACACTCATATCATGGAACCATTCCATTTTCTTTTCATCCACAAGAATCATAACCCCTCTCCCATCTAATAATCAATAGGTTAAGAAATTCTTATCATATCAGTTTTTCCAGGAAATGAAATGAAAAATTATCCCTTTGATTTTTAAAACTTGTATGGCATAAAGAAGAAATTTTAAGTGTTCAAATACAAAAATAAGGATAAGGATAATAGATGAATTTTGATTTTGATAAGATTGTTAACAGAAATGGAACAGGTTCCATTAAATGGGAAAAATATGAGGGAAAAGATATTTTGCCCATGTGGGTGGCGGACATGGATTTTAAAGCCCCGTCCGTTGTAATAGATGCACTTGCTAAAATGGTGGATCATGGAATATTTGGCTATTCATCTCCTGGAAAACGTCTTGAAGATGTTCTGGTGCAGCGCCTGAAACGATGCTATGACTGGGAAATTGAAAAAGATTGGATCGTCTGGCTGCCTGGGCTTGTAAGCGGTGTCAACGCCCTTTGCAAAGCATTGGCTGAACCAGGAGATGAAATTCTGACCATGGTTCCATCCTATCCGCCTTTTTTAACAGCTCCTAAAAACAGCGCTCAGACCTGCATCAAGATACCCATGAAAGACTATGGAAATCGTTTCTCTATTGATTTTGAAGCCATTAAAGGGTTTATCACGCCAAGGTCAAGGATATTTATCCTGTGCAGCCCTTATAATCCCTGTGGTACTGTTTTTTCAAAACAGGAGTTATCTCAACTGATCTCCATTTGCGCCAAACATGACATGCTGCTGATTTCCGATGAAATACATGCTGATTTTATCCTTGATGAAAATAAAAGACACATACCTGCATGGCTCTGTAGTTCAAATTATGAGAATAAAATCATAACACTTATGGCTCCCAGCAAAACCTTTAATATACCGGGGTTAAGCTGCTCCTTTGCCGTTATTTCCGATGAAGCCATACGTAAGCGTTTTAAGAGGAGCAATCGCGGTATTCTTCCGGATATCAACTGCATGGGCCTTGTTGCTGCTGAGGCTGCATTTGAATTTGGCGATGAATGGCTAAAAGAGCTTTTGATCTATTTGAGAAAAAACAGCGATTACGTATATCAGCGTATCAATGCCATGGAAGGGTTGAGCATGTATCCGGTATCTTCCACCTATCTTGCATGGATAGATGCAAGGGCCTTGAATGTTGATAATCCCGCACAATTTTTTGAATCCCATGGCATCGGACTCTCCGATGGACATGATTTTGGAGCAGATGGCTTTATCCGGCTGAATTTTGGATGCCCAAGAGAGCTTTTAAAAAAAGGGCTGGATAGAATGGACGCTGCTGTTTCCGAAATCGGCAATCATACTTATCAATGAGAGAGAAAACAGTGACAGAAACCTTAAAAAATGTAAAGCAGAAAATAAAACTTGCCAAACTCCATGAAAATCATTTAACCCGTATCCGGGATCTTGAAAATGAGATAGACCCTGATATCTGCCTGCTTGCCATCAAAAGACCCCAGCTTTTTATTCTTGAGGCAAAGCTTGCCCCTAATCATTGGGAATCCATTAAAGAGGTATATCCGGAAACCGGCTTTAAAGCTTTTTATACGGATTTTGAATCTGCAAAAACTGCAAAATCCGAGCTGAAACTTTTTTTTAAAGCACAAAACACGAAATTTAAAAAACGTCCCATACGAATTCGAAAGATCGAGCCTTTAAACCCTCGGTTCGATTGATCTCATAACATGCTGTAATCTAAGTTAAATATGACTCTAATTTTTTAGAGGTCATTTTTTTCATCTCAATAAATTCAATAATTTATGCAAAAATGATCGAACCATTGGTTTAAAGGAGAATATGGAGTGGTAAAAAAAGAGATACAAAAAGCCGTAAAAGCTGGAATCCCCATATTTATAGGATATGTTCCAGCCGCGGTGGCATTTGGAATTTTAGCCAAGGGATGCGGTGTCACCCTGCTGGAGTGTTTCTTGTTTTCAGCCCTTGTCTTTGCCGGAGCAAGCCAGTTCATTGCCCTCAATCTCTTTGCAACGGGAATGGGGCCCGGCGGGATTATTCTGACCACTCTTCTTGTAAATTTCAGACATTTTCTTATGAGCGCCAGCCTTTCAAACCGTTTAGGAAGCCTGCCGAAAAAATATATTTTTCCCATTGCTTTTGGCATCACAGATGAGGTTTTTTCAGTTTTATCCTTTACAAGGGGTGAGCTTTCAAAAACATTTATATTTTCACTTGAGATGTGTGCATATTCTGCCTGGGTGAGCGGCAGTCTGGCAGGATATATACTGGGCGGATTTTTGTCTGATATATTGACAAAAAGCATGGGAGTTGCCCTTTACGCTCTTCTTCTGGCCATACTTTTGCCCGAAGTTAAAACATCTTACAGGGCATTGGTGATGGCAGTAGCTTCCGGAATTTTAAATACTTTTTTGATATACCTTAATATCCTTCCAAAGGGGTGGACAATAATTGTCTGTATTGTGATAATTTCATTTACCGCAACATTCTTTGTTGCAGATGACATGATAAACCCAGATGAACCTGATGAGCAGAACTATGAATAATCTTGTACTTATCATATTAGGGATGGCCGCGGTCACCTACGGGCCGAGACTGATGCCTTTTTTATTTTTAAGCAGCAAAACCATTTCTCCCCGCCTGGATGCCTTTTTAAAAGCCATTCCTGTGGCAGCCCTGGGCTCTCTTATAGTACCAGGGGTATTCCAGGCAACGCCGGAGGTTCCCTTTGCAGCGGTTGCAGGCATGGGCTTTACCATATTATACGGCCTGTACAGGGGCGGTATTATTATTCCTGTGCTGGGTTCTGTTGCTGTGACATATTTCTTTTTATTAGCCAGTGCCTGATATGTGGAGTTTAACCTTACAATGATTTAAGATTGCAGATTTTGATATGATTCATTCCTCGGTTGACACTTTTTAAAAACATTCTTTGAATTTTAGGAAATTCTCTGAAAAAACTGTCAACGACTTTTGAGGCAATATTAAACATGCCCAGATTTTTTTCTTCAATTTTAAATTGCTATGATTTTTTATCATCTTTTAAAATTTCTGAAAATAGCCTTAACTGCGAATTATTGATGTGCCTTTGGCATCTAATTCAACACCCATTTTACTGCCCACAATATCCTCTATTATAAATGGAAACCACAGCCTGTCAATTTCAGGGCATTCAGAAAATAAATGTGTTGCAAAGGCACCAAGAATCTTGCTGTAAAATTTGCTTGCCTCTCCGTTTTTTGCCTCTTCATTGAAGTCGATGAGGTATTCAACCCTTGCCGTCTTAATATCTTGTTTAAAATTTGCCGCAATAAAAGGAGGCGACGGCTTTTTATTAAAAAAACTGATCTTTGCAAAATCACATGCAGCATAGCCCTTAAGAATATCTGTAGCTTCACCGGCATTTAGCTTATCATGCCTGATGTTTTTGAGTTTTCCCTGGGCGACAATAAAGTTGAGATTTTTTGTCTCTATATAATTTTGTACCTGTTTTATACATGAATTTCCGTTTTCTGTCTGGTCGTTAATATCTGTCAATTTCCACATGTCATTGTTATCCAATATCTTTTAGTTATTGGTTCTGTCCATCAGGCCGTTATGGTTGTTTTATGGATGTTTAAAAACATAAATTATTCACCAAGGGTTCGATTATTTCTGCATAACTTATTGAATTTATTCACATGAAAAAACTGATCTCTAAAAAATTATGGCTTGATTTTGATTATATTACAGCATGTTATGTGATCAATCGAACCGAGGGTATTCAATCTTTGTAAAGGTCTAAATCCGGGTAATGTTTTTTTGCACATTCCTTACATATGCCGTGGCTGAATTGAGCTTCGGAATGTTTTTGGATATATTCTTCAATCTGATTCCAGTATCCTTTATCATCACGAATCTTCTTGCAATGGGAGCATATCGGAAGAAGACCGCTCAGTTTTTTTACCTCATTAAGGCTTTTTTCGAGCTTTTGATTGGCTTGGCTGAGCCTAAGGTTGTATTCTTCTGTTTTTTTGAAATGATTTTCAATAACATCAAGCATTTGAATCAGGGCATTACTGATTCTAAAAGCTCCATTGGCGGACATTTTTCTAACATCCATGAGGCGGTTTTTCAGTTCATCTGTTTTTATTTTATGATTGGAGTAGTTTAATATCAGGCCGACTATCATGGAATATGGTTTAAGCTGGCGGTTTAAAATAAGAGTCAACATGATCAGCAAAATTAAAAGGGAGGGAATACTTGTTAAATATAGTGATTTTCTTATGTTCAATAAACCTGAAAAATACTGATCTTCCCCAAAATGAACATGGATTTTCACTGTATCATGGGTATTTTCAATTATGTTTTCTAATGGCTCAGTATGTATAATTTTTCTGTTTTGGCTGGAACTGCTCAAATAATTCTGGCCGTTTATAATGAATTCAACAACAATATTCTTATCATCAGAAAAAGATTTTAATAAGTCCCTTGTAATAGAAATGCTGACACAAACCAGGCCAACGGCTATATCATCATATTTTTTAATGGGCTTTGCCATAACAATGCTTTTGATTTTATCCAAGGCGGCCAAACCAAGAAAAAATTGTTCTTCCATTGTATATTTGAAATAGCATTCAGCCGAGACATTATCTCCAAATCGGTATTCATCAGGTGCTCTGGAAATAACCGTTCCCAATGTATCTGCAAAAATAATCGAGTTTATGGGGTTGATGAATCTTTTGCTTATATCAAAAAGAACATTGTTGTCTGCTTTTTGAAGGGCCTTTGATATCTCTTTTGACTCTGATAAGACCGATGCCGCGGTTTTCATTTGGGCAAGTACCTGGCTTATATTTTCCTGAACTCCTTGGGCCTTGAGTTCATAGTTGTGCTTCAGGGCTGATTCGTATTTTTGTATGACATTTTGAATTTGAATTACTCCCACTAAAAAAAACATCATCAAGGGGAGCATAGTTGCCATGAATATTTTGGCATACAGGGACATGGGTCTTATTTCAAAGCCTCCCGCATTGAGTTGTAGAACTGATCATTTTTAACCGCAAAACCAGCAGCATTCCAACCAAGGTTTTCTCTCATGGATTTGTTGAACTCGTGGTCTTCGCCCATTGATATTAATATCTCACGGTATAACAAAATTTTTTCATCACTCACATCTTCACAGGCAACTATGGGATCAAGGGGTATGGGGTCTGATTTTTCAAGTATGGAAAATACGTTGCCATACTTTCTTTGGGCGCTATAGTAGGTTCCATCTGAAACAGCCCCCACATCGATGGATCCATGAATCAGTGCCTCGATAACCCTGTCATGTTTTTTCAGGAAAAAAACTTTCAGAAAAAAAGATTCTGGAATAATTCCCTGTCTGTGCAGCATCATATTTGGAAAGGCATACCCCGATGTTGAACCAGGGTCGGTAAAGGCGAACCGTAAACCCTCGGCCTCATTAACACTATTGATCCCGGATGTTTTCAATGTAATGATGAAGGATTGATAATATGGTATGATCTTCCCTGTTTCTTCATTTTTTTCCATATAGGTGGCAATGTATTTTAATAATGGATTTTCAGCCCTCATCTTGATGTAATTTATCGGATTTATCCATGCGATCTGAACGGACTTGTTTTTAAGACGCTGGGATAATTCTTCGTAATCCCTTGTTACTACGGCGGTAATGTCATCATTGCTCTTACTGCTTAGATATTCTGCCATGATTTTCATGGGAATTATGAGCTTTTCAGGAGCGTTGGAGGGATACACAGCCAGTTTCAGGTTATCTGCATAGGATGATGCACAGAATATGAGCATCGAAAAAAAGACCATAAAAACTCTAAAAAATATAATTCTAATGCCCATTATTGACAACTCCTTATGTAAATATTCCAGGTTATCAAATAATAAAGATTTATCACAGCAAAGGATTAAAGTCTATAAGATTACTTGGCTCAGTCAATATCATCTCCTGATTATTTTTGAGCATGCTGGCTTCACAAGATGATATTGATGTGTGGAGTGGTTTTAATGAAATGATGAAATTTTTTACATGAAACTCTTCCGAAAACCCTATATGACTTTCATGGTTTATTTGGGGCAGAGCAGGGTCAAACCCTGGTCTGCCCATGGAAGTTATAAGGGGTGGGAAGGTATCAAATTATCAGAAATGATGCACCCAGCGGATGTTAAAACGCTCTCCTTCGGGTCTGTTTTCAGCATTGGATTCAAAATACGCGTTAAAAAAGAGGTGGTTGTCTCTGGAAATGTGATACACTAAACCTGGGCCTATGGCAAAAACCTGTTCCTTGGTTCCGGACAGTTCATCTCCGTCCATTTCCGTTTCAGTGATCTGCTTTAGGTAATAGCCATTTATTCCTATCCTGAGACTTTTGGGAATGATTTCATAGGCCATGGCAAAGTTTGCGTGAAAGGCCTGGCCTGCCTGGACATCATCAGCTCCCTGAGCCTGGTAGGCTCTGCCTGGATCATCATTCTTGTCGTTCCAAAGATAATGAATACGTGTGCTGGCTGTAAGCTGAGGAGTTATAAACAGCGTACCCGTCCAATAGGGGTTGAATGAAAAAAAGTTGCTTCCTGGATTGAGTTCCTTATCTTCATCGTATTCACCGGTGGGAAAAATCATCTGCAGTTCTATTCTGTGCATGAAAATCGGGCCGTTTTTGCCCATGATGGGATCCCATTGAAGATAGGGGCCTATAAGAATATCTCCCACACCGGAACCATTGTCCTGGGGAAGCCCGCCGTTGTAATCATTGTCGTAGCCCAGATCCAGGGAGACCGTGGGGATAATAACGTCAATGCCCCATTTGCCACCTAATAACAGTTCCTTATCAGATTGATATATAAATTGTGACAGGCTGATCCATGCGTCTAAATCCTCGCCCGCATCTGGAGGCAGCGCCCCGTCGCCGTCGACATCGGTGAAATCGTCCGAGGTCCAATATTGAAGGTACTGGGTAAAATAAAGTCCAGGGCCCGCAGGAGGGCCTCCGTCCAGGAATGTTGTAAATCCCAGGTTTACCGATGGCAGATCATAGGCTGAAGCCGGGTTTTCTGTCAAAATCGTGAAGGCCCCAATAAGCGCCAAAAACACCATAACACATTTTTTCATCTTTAATCTCCTTTCAGGTTCAAAATAAAAACAAGGCAGGCCTCATTGTAAACTGCAAAACTCTCTACAATTAACTTGGGATTTCAGGTACAATTCTGGAACATCAATCTTCGTTAATGATGGCGGGATAGTCCCATAGCAGCCTTGATAAAAGCCTGTCAAAAATATATGTGAAAAATAAAATCATTGACAAAAAAATTAAAAACTGAGATTTTGTTTCTATCAAAAGAAACAATAAAAGTATAGTTTTATTTTTAATTAATCAATTTAACACTATGTTATGAATTGTAATGAAAAGGAGAACAAAGTGGCGGTAAAAATATTTTTAAATGAAGATGAAATTCCACGTCAATGGTATAATATTGCTGCTGATCTTCCAGGTACAATGAACCCGCCCCTGGGACCGGACGGAAATCCCGTTTCCCCTGAAATGCTGGCTCCGGTTTTTCCCATGAATATAATTGAGCAGGAGGTCAGCCAGAAAAGATGGATCGATATTCCAGAGGGAATTCTTGATCTGCTTTACCGCTGGAGACCCTCTCCTTTGAGAAGGGCTGTTTATCTTGAAAAATATCTTCAAACCCCGGCTAAAATTTTTTTCAAGGATGAAAGCGTATCACCTGCCGGCAGCCACAAACCCAATACAGCAGTGGCCCAGGCATGGTACAATAAGGAGTTCGGCATAAAGAAACTGACAACGGAAACCGGGGCCGGCCAATGGGGTAGTGCGCTCTCCTACGCCTGTAACCTTATCGGACTTGAGTGCAAGGTTTTTATGGTCAGAATCAGTTTTGACCAAAAGCCTTTTAGAAAAATCATGATGGAGACCTGGGGTGGACAGTGTATTGCCAGTCCTTCATCTGAAACAGCGGCCGGGCGGGCAATACTTGCCAAAATCCCAGATACCCCGGGAAGCCTTGGCATTGCCATCAGTGAAGCCGTGGAAGCGGCTGTCGCGGATACTTCCGGGGAAACCCGTTATTCCCTGGGCAGCGTGCTCAACCATGTGATGCTGCACCAGACCATCATCGGCCTTGAGGCTAAAAAACAGCTTGAAAAAGCCGGCATTAAAAAGGTGGATACCGTCATCGGCTGTGCCGGTGGAGGCAGTAACTTTGCAGGTCTTGCATTCCCCTTTGCTTTAGATAAGATCAACGGGACAGACATTGAAATCATACCTGTCGAGCCTGCATCCTGCCCGACCTTGACCCGGGGCCCCTATGCCTATGATCACGGAGATGTGGCAAAAATGACTCCTATGTTGCCCATGTATTCCCTGGGACATGATTTTATTCCCGCACCCATCCATGCAGGAGGCTTGAGATACCACGGTATGGCACCCCTTGTTTCCCAGGCAACGGCCCAGGGACTTATGACTCCCATGTCATTGAAGCAACTCGAATGCTATGAGGCTGCAATGATATTTGCCAGAACCGAAGGGATGATCGTGGCACCTGAAACAAGCCATGCAATTGCGGCAACCATTAGAAAGGCTCTTGAGGCAAAGGAAGAGGGCAAGGAAAGAACCATCCTTTTTAACCTCAGTGGTCATGGTCTCATGGATCTTAACGGTTACAGCAAGTATATGGCAGGTGAACTGAAAAACTGTGAGCTGTCTGAAAAGGAGCTTCAAGAGACCCTTGATCGAAGCATCAAAGGAAATCCTGTTCCTTCTTTATAATGGTCATGCCCTGTCAGGCACAACGAAGAATGAAATATAGCAGGGGCGCCCCTGGGTGCCCTGTTAAAGGGCAGGCACGGTGGCCTGCCCCTACGCGTTCATATAAAAAACCATGGAATAATATTGGGCATGGAAAAAAATAGATTTGATTCAACAAGGGGTTATTGCAGAATGCTTGGCCATGAGGTTGATTTTTCCTATTGCAGGATCGCCAAGGATGGTTTGCCCTGTTTTAAAGTTTTAGACTGCTGGTTTGAAAGATTTCCGGTGGAAAAATTTATTAATGATAATTATACTGATGAGGAGAAAAAGATTATTTTTACCAGGCCTGAAAACAAAGTTAGCACTTTGTTTGATCTGATTGAAAAAGCGAAAAAAAATATCGGCCAATAATATCTATCCAATCTTTAGCTCAGGGGGCATTGACTTTGGATGGCTCATTTTTCTAAGAAACTACACTTTTTGCCATCTCCATATTTTCAGCACCCCTTTTATCGTGTCCCTTATTCTTACGTAATAAACTCCTTTTGCAAGTCTCTTCCAGATGGCTTCATTCAGTGTAAATTCTTCAGTGTTTTTTCCATGATCCATCATTGAAAGCTCTGTCTGGGCAAAGGGTATAAAAGTGGGATTTACTCCTATCTCAAAATAAAGGGCGCCCACAGGTTTAAAGGTCTTTGGATTTAATGAAAAAGGATCGGTAATCTGACCTATATCATCTATATCCGGCATGTATAGTCCCTTTTTTTTCAAAAGAAATTTCAGGTTTCCATAATGCTTTTTGGAAAATTTTCCATGGGATATGCCCATAAGATCAACTTTGTCCCTTTCCGGTGAAGGAGACTGGTCATAATGGTGAAGGGCCTCTGCTGCCGGTACGCATAGAGGTGGTATACCATCAAAATGAGCCCTCAAGGATATATCATTATCCTCAAAATAGAGAAAAAATCTTTCATCAAAAACAGTTGAATTTTTTCTCACTGCCCATTCGCGTTTAATCAGAACACAGGCTCCTGAAAGAAAAATTTCCGTAAACGGAATGGTTTTTGCCCAGAACCTTTCATGGCGCATCTGCCAGTAAAATGAGATGTGTTCAAACTCAAGGCGGTTGACGGTTGCTGCTTCAAAGGCATAATCGAGCCAGGAAGATGCCCCCTGGCTTGGCGGAAGCCTGTATCTTTTTGCCTCATCCCAGAAGAATCTCGGCCCGGTCAAAACCGATCCATATCTCCCGGCAGCATCAAGAAGATGCTCCAGGCATCCTGGAAAGAGTTTTACATCGGGATTTATAACCAGGAGATATTCAGAAGAGGCTTTGGCCGCGGCAAGGTTGACGGCAGCTCCGAACCCTATATTTTTTCCGGGCTTGAGAATCTCAACTCCATGAAGCGAGTTTCCAGGCAGTAGGTTTTGAAGTGAAAAAAAATCCACTTCTCCGCTGTTATCCACCACAAACACCTTATCCATATCATCGAAGTCGGCCAGATCCCTTAACATATCCGGCAGATAGGCTGAGGTGTAGTAATTTACAATGACGGCGGTTACACTCATATATATTCCATCATGGGATTTTTCATTTCATAATGATTGTCAATTTATTAAAAAGTCTCGGTAAATGGCGGATAACTTTAATGCCTCGTTATGGGCAGAGCTGGATCAAAAGCCTGGGCTGTCCACGGCAGTTGTATTAATTTTTTTTATACACTTTCCCAGATGGTGAGACATGACAGAGAGCTTTTATTTCTCCCATTGTTTTCTTATATTTTTTAAGGATGATATGGGATCCCCAGACATGACAGTCTGAACAGAGTTTCAAGCGAGCAATATCTTTTTTCCCATGGGCATTCCGGTAGCGATTCAGCACAGAACTGGTGTTATACAGACTAAATAAGTCGTCTTTTAACAGGTTTCCCACAGGTACATCCAGATTGATATCCTCACAGCAAAGGCCGACATCCCCTTCTATGGAGATAACAGCCTGGGAGTATAGAAGAGGGCAGGGCATAAAAGGAGGAGCATCAGCATCATCCCACAGCTTTCTTGATCCCACGGGCCTGAATTTTGAAATCATTACAGAATCGGCATGGGGCAGCCATTTTTTTACATAAGCGTCTTCCTGCTCAAAAATATCCGGATATCCCACCATATTAAATGTGAGGGAAGGAAGGGGCGAGCCTGTCCGTTTCTTTTCGGCTATCAGATGGTTTACATTTTCCTCAATTAGTTTGAGGTTGGCATTTTTACGAAAATAGTCGTGGGTTTCAGGCAAAACCCCATCAATGCTCAAAGCAAGGCTGTTGATCTGAAGAGCCACAAGCATCTTTGAAATTTCAGGGGTCAAGAGCATTCCATTGCTCATGAAACCAGTATGTACCTTGGGAATATCTTTCAGGGCCGTCAATAGAGCTTCAAGGTGTGGATATAAAAGCGGTTCTCCTGCTCCATGGGTAAGAATGGTACATGGCCTGTCCCACTGCCTTATCTCCCTAAGGAGTTTTTCCCACACCTCCGGTGCCATGCAACCAAGTTTTCTTCTTATCTGCGCATCTTCTCCATGGAAATGGCAGAATCTACATTGAAGGTTGCATATATTGGTTACTTCAAGAATAATTTCCTTGGGATAACTAAGGTGGTTATCATACATGAGGCAAAATTTCCTCCAGCCCCTCAATAATCTTTGAAAATGAATATTCACCAGCAAAGCTTTCTTGGACTTGTAATCTAAATCGTTAATTTTAAAATATGTCAAGTATTGGAACTGCTTCAGGGATATTCTTCGTCAACACTCATAATATAGAATGGCAACCTACCATCATATTAATATAAGGTCAATATTCGTTTTGGATATGGAAGAACTCGGAATAGGCACGCCTGATTATTCTGATTCAAAGATTTAATTTCTTTAAATTTTTATTTTAAGTAAATTTCATAAGTATTGCCATCAACCCGTGAATAAAGCCATGGAATTTACCGTTACGTTTTTTATTGATAATTGAACAAAATGCAGATATTTCCCCCATCAGAAAACCCCTGTAAAAAGGGCATCCTGAAGCATGCTTTTTTCAGCAACTTCAGATAATTGAATGCCATAAGGTAGTTATGCTGATATGTTGAGGCGGAATAAGATACCCTGTGCCAGATTCTAACCCTTGGGTCAATTAAAAGCTGATAACCTGCTTTGGAGCTTCTAATACTGAAGTCAACATCTTCCAGATACGAAATAAAGAATTCATCCATGTTTCCCACTTTGGTGATAATATTTCGGTGTAGAGCCATGAACGAGCCCCTGATAAAATTACTAACAAAGGGCTCTTGCTTATTACTTGGTGTTGGGGTAATCTTTATTGCAACCTCCCTCCAGGCAAGTTTTCCGCCTGAAAATAGAGCCCTGTAAGTTCTTTTTCCTTTTTTTGAAAGATGGTACTCAACGGTTCCTACTACTGCATCGTTTTTTATAATGGTATCTACGCTCATCTCAATAGCGTTATGAGTTATTTCGGTATCATTGTTGAGCAGGATCATTGCCTTATTATCAAACTCAAACTCAAGCGCTTTGGTGATTTCTGTATTGACTCCGGCGGCAAAACCGATGTTTTTTTTGCGGAAGATATATTAGCCTGTGTTCGACAGCTATAGGTTTCTTTTGCCAGATTTTTGTTAAAATATCCAATAAATTCAGCAAAAATGTGGTTTTGGCTCCCAAAATTAGTGGGCACACGAATTTAAATTTTATACTTGATATATTTGAAAATACATGCTTGTTACATGGGCATGTATGTACGTAGAATAAAACGAAAGAACAAAGACGGGTCTGAGGTTTAGTATATCCAGCATCCAAAATGGTGGTTTCTCAGTAAATTTTTTAAAATTTAGATAAAGCTTGAAAATATAAATATTGAATAGTAAAAGATGTATAAAATAATAGTATTTAATTATATTAAATTTTTTTATCAAAAAGAAATATCGTATCATACTTTGTTTGTAATATAAACAATATGAACAAATTTGCCTAAAATTCTTGACAGATTAAAACCTTGTGTACATAATTCGTACATTTTGTTTGATTTCTTAGGTTACCAGTATAGCATGGAACCTCATTTATTTTACGGAAAATATATTTCGTTTAATCTCAAGCTTTCCCAAATCCATAATTTTACACCTTGTTTCTGTCTATGTGGACTGTTTTTTAAAAAAAGTGATTTTTTGGAGATTCTATTTGAAAAGATATGAACTTAAATTTTATTTGACACTTAGGGAAGCTGCATTCATAGGAAAAAGGCTGGCTACTTTTTTAAATATTGATCATAATGCATGTTTGGATAAAGGTGGTTATTGCATCAGCAGCCTTTATTTTGACAGTGTTAACTGCGCATCTTCCTGGGAAAAATTGGGGGGGTTTAAAAAAAGGGAAAAATTCAGAATAAGGATATATAATCCTCCCTGGACTTCCGGAGATACTATAAAATTTGAGATAAAGCGTAAAGATGGGGATCTGGTTGAAAAACAGGCATTTCAATTTGATATCCAAGAAGCCAGAGCACTCATTAATGGAGATACCTCCCCTTTTTATCAAAAAATTTCAAAACATTCTATTCTTTCCTACTTGAAATTTAGGTCAGGCTTTTACAAACCATTGGTGATTATTGACTATTTTCGTAAGGCTTTCTACGCTTATCCTAATAATTTAAGAATTACTTTGGATTATGATTTGGCTGCCTCAAATGACTTTAAACACTTTTTGCATCCTGGTGTCCAGAGGCAATCAAGCTTAATTTTAAGCCAATACTGTATACTGGAAATTAAATTTAACAAGTCATTTCCTAATCAGTACAAATTCCTTTTTGATGGTTTGATATCTGTCAGAAGTGCCGTAAGCAAGTATGTAATGGGTTTGGTTGGTTCAGGTATTAATTTGGATAAATGCAGTGTATTTAAAAAAGCATTGTCACAACATTATTGTAGCAAGAATAATTTTCATACTTGATTGTTATTAATGCCCAGCGGTTCTCGATGAAAAACGTATGAGAGCCTTATCTTTACTGGGATCGTTATAAAAAAATACGAAAATCAAGCAAACAGATCAAATTAAAAAGGCTCTATGGTGATCTGGAATTGCTGGTTGCAAAATTTTCTGATCTTTTATAAAGATAATGATAAGTTTTTGAAAGGAGTGTGTATTTCATAATGAGCTATTTGTCTAACGAGGCGCATATTTTTAAAAATGCGATGTTTATATTTTTTATTGCTTTTCTTAATGGATCTATTGTTTATCATGTGTATAAAAAAACCTATGAGGGAGTATTTTTTTCCAATGGCTTTTGTACATCTATACTTTTATTGCCCGTTATTGTCTCTTTAATTATTATAACTATTAGCAATGATCTTGCCCTTTCTCTTGGCATGATAGGTGCGCTTTCCATAGTTAGATATCGTACGCCTATTAAAGAGCCTTTGGATCTTTTTTTTATTTTTTGGTCATTGTCAGCTGGTATTGCCTCAGGTGCCGGTTATGCATTGATTTCTTTATTTGTTTCTTCCATGATAGGAATATTTCTCGTTGTTCGGAAAATTTTTGCCAGCCGATTTTATTCAAGAAACATAAATGATTATCTCCTTATTGTTTCATTTAGAGGCAATGCCTTTAAGAAATTCAATTGTGATGCTTTCCTCGATGAGATTGCTTTATTGTCAAAACAGTTAACTTTAAAAAGTAAAATATTTGATAATGATAATTGTGAATTAATTGTAGCGGTTAATCTGCTCCCTGGCAGGGAGCAAAAATTGCTATCAACAATACAAACAACATGGGGGGGGCAATCAAAACTGCTTTTCCCAGCCAATGATGCTATTTCCGAATAGATGCTCTATTTTTGTGACTATTTTCAAAAATCAAGGTCGATTTTAATACATTTGGATAAAACTAATGAATTATAATATACAATCAAAACCAATAATAGAATTACAGAAAAAATAAATGCCGTCAGGAGTGCTAAGATGAATATCTCATCCCGTCAATTGATTGCTATTCTGACTATTGTTGCGCTTGTTGCTTTTTTATTGCTTATATTTATTGATCAGGTCAACAATGTATCTCAGCCTCAAGGGAAAGTGAGTGAAATCTTTCTACCAGAGACTCTTAAAAAGAATTTTCACTTTGAGCCCTCTGCCATATTATGGGTTGAGGAGTTTGGTGGCTACCTTATTGTAAGTGACGATACGGGCAGAGGGAAAGTTAAAAATATTCCCTATCTTTTTTTAATGGATTATCGTGGAAATATTCAGCCTGATATGATCAAACTAAACGGAATAAGACAAATCGCTGATCTTGAATCCATATGCAGGGATGATGATGGTTTCATCTATCTACTTGGTTCTCAGTCAGTAACATCTAAAGGAAAGAGAACTGCTGTAAGAGAGCTTTTTTTAAAAACAAAGATTGTCGGTAAAAATCTTATGGTGGTTTCCTATGTATCCTTATTTAAAATGCTTGAAAATATTAGCAAAAATCATGAACATTTTTTAGAGGATTTAGCGGTTCCGGATTTAACAAAACTTGATATTGAAGGAATGGCCTATCATGATGGAAAGCTCTATCTTGGATTGAATGCCCCTCTATATAACGATAAATATGCATTAATATGGTGCCTTGAACATTATTATCAGATTTTTGAAACACCCGATGATGTTGATGCCATTGTGGGATTATTTTCATTATGGGCTAAGGTCCCTTTGATGTCCTATGGTCAGAAAGGAGTCTTTAGCGGCATTTCTGATATGGTTTTTACAGGCACAGGTGGCCTTGTTATACTTTCTGGCAGAAAAGACGGTGGCTTCGCATGGCATGTTTCTGAACCCAAAACCGGTATACTTGATCCTAAAATTATTAAAAAATTAAAAGGGTATAATCCGGAAGGGTTGTGCCTGACGCCGGGACAAAAAGGTATGGTTACCCTGGTTTCTGATCAGGGAAAGGACCTTCCCGCATGGTTTACATTTAAAATTCCCTGATCATAAATACCTGTAAATCCTTTCAACAGCCTTTTGAATCCTTTTTGGGGCATATTTGCCACATCAAGTTTTTTTTAGATAAATTTGAATTATGAGCGTCTCTCTGGAGGAATTGTTATGTTTTTATTCGAAAAGAAGAAATCGATATTATGGGGGGCACTATTATGCAGCCTTTTGTTAAGCTTTTTGCCTATGGAAGCCTCTGCCCAGGAAAATATACCTGCCCAGATTCCCATTTCAGCTTTTTGCCTGGGGCTTCCCGGCATGGGTCCGGTTTTTTCATGGTCATATTCTGAATTGCCTTTAAAAATGGATGGTTATTCAATCAAGGCAACCTTGAAAAAAACGGGTGCCTCTGAACCTGAAACAGTATCAATCGATTTTGAAACTCTTTTTTTCGAGCCAATAAATTCTAATTGCAATTGTGATGAAGCTCACTGTTCTCTTGAAATCACAGTAACTGATGCTCAAGGTAGCATTGTTGCCCATGGAGAGGGTATTGTTCAAAAAATAGAACCATCCTTGCCGGTTATTTCCGTTGTAACGGATGACCTTGTTTCTGTGTGCTCCAATGGATTTACAGGTGAGGGCTGCTATGAAAAACTGCCTGCTGATATTTCGATATACGATGCCTCTCTTAAACTGCTTCATAATGAAAGATGCGGTATTGAAGTGCGCGGTAACACCTCCCGCTCATTTCCCAAAAAACAATATTCTATGGAAATGAGGATATGGAACGATGAGGAAGGGGAAGAAGAAGGGACAGATGCTTTTCATATACTGGATATGGGTCAGGGTGAGGACTGGGTCTTGAATGGCTCTTGGTTTGACAGATCTTTTATTGCCAATAAGCTGGCCTTTGAGTTATTTCGTTCCTTTTCTCCTTTAAACTTCAGTGTTCAATCACGTTATGTGGAACTTTTTGTCAATCATGAATATATGGGGCTATATCTGTTAAGTCAAAGCATCAAGCGTGAATATATTGATCGTTTTTTTAACGATGGTTTTTCAAAAGACAAGACTGGTGAAAAATTTATTGTTTCCATTGACAGTGGTGATCCAGAGTTAAATTATGAAGATCGATTTATGCCATTTTTTGCGGCAGAATCGAATGATGTGGCTGACGGGCTTTCCGAATTTCTCTCCACGTTATTTTACGAATTAAAATATCCATCAGATACTTCTAAGTTGGACTTGTTACAAGAGAGAAATTTGATTGATTATTTTCTCTCTTTTGAGGATGCAGTGCTGGGTTTTGACTATACAGGCTCAGGCTCAATATTTGATTATCTCTCCTTGAGCAATTCTGTGGATTATATGATTTTACAGGAATTGTTTCTGTGTTTTGACAGTTATATCGGGAATTTTTATCTGTATCGTAATCAGTCCGACGGTGATATGTATTTCACCGTATGGGATTATGATAGAGCTCTTGGCAATGACCGGAATACTTACTGGCTTTATCTCTTGGCGACAATGTACAACATTGACAACTATGGAACCACAGAAACCTATCTTTTGGATAGGTTTAAAGAACTTGGTGGTATCGATTTTATTTCTTCCTGCCTTTCAGATAATTGGGATTTAGCAGAGGATATGGAAGTGGTGATTCCCCGCACCCAGATGTTCTGGGAGATGCTCCACAACACAATATTCAAGGATTCATTAACAAGGCGTATTAACTATTTGCGGGAAAACGGTAATCCTATGAGCGAATTCGAGATTAAGAAAATGATAGCTACTATGGTTCCATCAGATAATGAACTTATTGCCATAAATGGTACAAGGCTTACTAAAACCGCCCTGGATCGTAACTTTGATCGATGGCCTGGTGACAGCTTGGATTATGTCAATCTGAGCGATATGTGTGCTGTTCAATTCGTTGATCATGATAATGAATTGAAGCGTATAGAGAATTTTTTAATACAAAGAGCTGAAATTTTAGGTGATTATATGAATGAACTTTTCAATAAAGCTGGAGATTTCAATTATAGGAATTCCATCGAGGGGGTGCAAAATGAGAATTAGTAAAATGATGATATTCATCGTTATGTCTTTTTTTCTAAGCGAGATGATAACACAGAATTTATGTCTTGCCGGAATTCAGAGAGAAGCTATCCTGGGTAATGGGACTGAAGGCTGGCAGGATTGCGATGAGCAGCCCTGCTGGGTGATCCAGGAAAGGAATCTTCGATGTGTCGGGGGCTTTACAGGTGCGAAAAATCGAACAGTCATGCCAAAACTTCTCTTTCGTTCCGCTGGTTTAAACGATTTAACGGGCGAGGAACTCAATACACTGGTAGGGGAGATGGGGCTTAAAACCGTTGTTGATTTCAGGTCCACGGCGGAAACTATCGAGGCTCCAGAAGAAACTGAGCTTACCAATAATGTCATACATTATCCTTTGGCAATTGATTCTGAAAAGGTATGCCCTGATTGTGCAAAAATTGTTGAACAATATATAAGTTATATGTCCGGAGATATAACTGCAGGCGAATTAGAAGATGTGGCCCAGATAGTTGGAACCTGGTATCCAGATATGGTTATCCAATTTTCAGATAAATACAGGCAATATTTTTTGCTTATTGCAGATCCCTATAATTTACCTCTGCTGTTTCATTGCTCCCAGGGAAAGGATCGTACAGGGGTGGCCGCGGCTCTGACTTTAAAGTTGCTTGGCGTTTCAAATGAGTCTATTGTCTCTGATTATATGGCATCTTGGAATTATCCAAATGTTGTGTATCCTGAATGGTTAGAACCCTTATTTAATGCGGTTGATGGGGCAGGGGGGATTGAGCCCTATCTAAGGAATGTAGTTGGGGTTGATGCAGGAACTCTTTTAAAAATAAGACAAAATTTAACTCCAGACGATGATGTTATTCTATGGCGGGGTTCTTTCTGGCAATACAACAGCATTGGAAAATATAACTTTTCCGAAATCTATACCTCATCGGCCGGTATTAATGACGGTACATGGAAACAACCATCCTTTGATTCAAACAATAAAGCATGGACTCTTTTTGCCCCCTATGGATATTCTGGATTTTCTCCTTTTGGGCTGCTTTCAGACAATGGTGAGTTCTATTCGACACCGTTACACGAAGCATTATCTTTAGAATCTTCTTATGCTGATGAGTTAGAGAGAATGTATGAATATATTGAAGATAAATTTTCTCTAACTAAAGACGAACCAGTACTTAATGGTAAATTTATAACATATTATTTCAGTAAGACGATCTCGGCTCCAGAATTCAACTCTGATGAAGCTGTGGCGGTTAATATTTGGGTTGATGACGGGTTTATTTTATATTTTAACGGTCATGAAGTTCTAAGATGGAATATGCCTCAAGGAGATGTCAATCATTTTACGCTCGCCACCCGCCCTGTGGATGCTGAATGGAAGACTTTTTTTATTTCCAATCAGTATCTCCAATCAGGCGAGAATCTGATTGCCGTGGAGGTTCACCAAGCTGAACCAGGTAGCTCTGATATTGCTTTTGACCTCGAATTGAGCAGATTAGCTTATGGGCCTGCCACCATTGAGTTTATTACTGATTCAATAGATGATTATTCTTTGTCAAAAATGTATGTTGAAGCCAGGCAAAACGACATAACCCAGAATTATATTTTCATGGAGTATGGGGCAACCATGTCTCTCATTCCTGGAACCTATGATATTGTCATTCATGCTGACGGGTATCCAACCTCTACTTACAATGCATTATCCTTAGAAGAAGGGGAATCAGTATCATTAGGAATATTGCTCCATGAAGAACAAAATATGATTTTGTCGGGTGATACATGGCAGTATTGGCCTTCAATTCCTTTGCTGTCAAGTTCACAGGTAGAAGAACTAAATAATTCTGAATGGTATTCAGACATATTTTCCGTTACGGGATGGTTTTCAGTTGAAACTCCTTTGACGGAACTTGATATTCCCCGGTACCAGTTTAAGTTTTATGATAAAGAAAATATTCCGTTGCCATCGGCATTTCCCAATATGGTGGGAAATATTTTAAGACTTTATAAGGATTTTGTTTTTGATTATGGTGATACCGATGACTTTCCCTTTATCAAGTTCAGGTTCAGAACAGATTCAGGTGATGGGTTATTTGCTTACCTTAATGGAAAGGAAATAGATCGACTTAATATTGATGAGGATAAGGATGCCTCAGATATCACTTTGGGTAGCAGAGCGAAACTTGGGGAAGGCCCTTCAGATTGGCAGGAAGTGCTGATTGATCCCACCTCATTAAATCGATTTTCAAATACCATTGCGGTGGATATTAGACAGCATGATGGCGCAATCAGCCGCACAATTGATGAGGAAACTGTAATTACCTATCTCAGGAGTGAGATTGAAAAAGAACCTGCTGGAGCAGCTACTCAATCAGAAGAAAATAAATTTTTGATTAACAATACTGTCGTTCAGATAATATCCTCTTCAGTCGATGGGGTAAACTACATGCAACCGGGTGGTTGGCAGGATGTTGTTGCTCTAAGCTCAGATATTTACTTTGATGCTGAACTTTTCATTCCAGCCTACATTGAAATTTATCCTTATTATAGTGACGATAAGGTTAACATCATTCTTACTCTGGTTGATGAGGAAGCTAATTCTGTTTCAGGTGCTTCCATACTTATTAATAATAAGGTAGTTGATACAGTATATTCAAGAGGAAAATATATGTTTACCCTGTTTCCCGGAGAATATGACTTGAGTGTCCAGCATTCCGATTATGTTGATTATAATAAAACCTTACTCTTCACATCTTCAGGTATTGAAGAAAAGAGCTTGAATGTAACTTTATACGGGAATGATTGGAAACCTGAATATAATGACAGGAAATTTGAAGAACCCCAGGTTCTGGTTGCTGGCTTTACACCATCTCTTGCTGAATCCGGTGATATTATCACCTTATGGGCTCTTGTCCGCCCGGGAAGAGCCGGACTGTCAGAGGTGGAGCTCAAAGACGGAAACTCAAGGCGGCCACTAAAGAAAAACGGTATTCTTCTTAATGGTGATGAGTTGTGGACGATTACTTTCAAGGCAAATCAAGACCTACTTGGCAATGAAGAACCCTTGTTAGCTTTGGACAATTATACTATTTTAGCCACGGATTCAAGTGGTTTAACCTCACCTGAATTTCCTAAATTAGGGACTTCGGATTTTGGGGAACTTCATTTTTCAGAAGATTTTCAATATAGCGGGATTGCACCTAAGTTTTCCCTTGGCAATACAACTGCATCAGCACCCCAGTTGACAGGCTGTGGCTGTGTTCCAGCATTTTTGGAAAACGGAAGTGGGAAGGTGGAATTGATTGCAGTTGTACGCAAAGGAGATAATCTGTTAGATTATGTTATCTGGCAGGATACTTCCTCTGCTTTTGAACTGGTGGCGGAGTATATTGGAAACCTGCCCAACGGTGATTTGATCTATTCCTTGGAGATTGATGCAGACAGCGGGCAGACAGATATTTTATCATCTGGTAACACATTCAGAGCGGTTGATATTGAAGGGAGGGAGAGCAATGCATGTTTTGAAATTCAATCCATTGAATCCATTGAATAAATTTTTTGCGGTAGTTTTATTTTTTCTCCTAATATCCACTAGCGCATGGGCGGAAATCTCCCGCGCAGTTCTTTGGATTGAAACCGAGTGTCCTCTGGAAAATATATCAACACTCACCGATGGTAACGGAATTAATTATGTTGTCGATACCTGCGGGAATATTGTGGTGCGGGATCAATATAATGTTCTTTGGAAAGACACCCTTGGACAAAGGGTTAAGGCACAGCCTGTACTTAATAATCAAGATTTTTTATGCGTTTTGACTTACTTTGGCAGCCTTCACTGTTTTGATTCCCAGGGAATGTTAAAGTGGGAGGTTCAACTTTCACTTCAAGAAGATGAAAGATGTATTCATGCTCCATTAACGGGATCCGGAAGTTCTGTTTTTGTTGTAACTAATGAAGGACGACTCTTTGGCTTTGAAAATGGCATTGAAACATGGAACTTGGCATTAAGAACAACCGGTATGATTTCAGCTATGCTATCATCAAAATACATAATTGTCAGCGATGAATCAGGAAAGATTTATTTTGTAGACAAAGCAGGAAAGACGAAGAAAATCCTTTACCTTGGTGCTGAACCCGTTACCAGGCCTTCGTTGTCCCATGACAGTGTCTATTTCATTACACGTACCTCCCGAAATTATTATTTGGATGCTTTGTCCCTTGATGAGGAGCAATTAGGCGATCGGGTGAGGAATATGATTCCTTATGTTCCTCTAACTGATGTTACTCCACTGGTTGATTTAGAGAATAGACTTTGGATTTTAACGGAAAGCGGTTTTGTTATTTATAACCATGATACCTTTGATGAATTTAAAACACCAGGTACCCCTGTATCACATTCTCCAGTTTTAATGGGTGATCGTATCTGCCTTTTTACCGATGATTTTTGTATGAATGCCTTTATGCCACCTTCTGATTCTGTTGTAACTTCAGCCCTGGATGTATATTCAATCTCTTCGGATATATCATGCGATCTGTCAGGCAACTTATATGTCAGTGCTCTGTCGGAAAATGGTATGGGCCAAATTTGGCGCTATGGGACTTCTTGGAGCCTTAATCCTATTGATCCATGGCCCATGGCAGGAAAGAATTCTGGATATGTCAGCGGTGAATGGTATGATTATACACTGATATTCAATCCAGATAACTTTACGGCATCTTTTTTATTATATGAATCAGATGAGTTGAATGATTCAAATCGTTTTTCTGATATAGAAATCGTTTTGAAAAATACCGGTAAAGATGGCCTGCCCTATTCTTTTGAGTTAAGTGGTAGCGCGGTGGATTATTCGGCGTTTAAGGATTCAATGTCTAATGAAACCATGCCATCAAAGGTATTGCATTCTACCCTTGACGCTAATGAAGAAAAACGCTTTGCAATCCAGTGTAGCTCACCGTTTGTTGATGCCGGAAATTTTGATCTGGCCGTTGATTGCAGTTTCCCAGGCACCTATCTCACCCCTGTTACTCGAACTTATAATATTCAAGTTAATGTGATTCCAAGTGTGTTTGATTTGGATCCTTTTGCAGGCTACGCATCAAAGTGTATCTTCAGCAACGGAATTCTGTATTGTGTGTCCGGGCAAACCCTTTACAGGGTAAATCAAGCCACCCTTAGTACCACTGCATCGGTAATGCTGCCCTTTTCTGCAGATGATATCTCAGAGTATATGGATGAACTGATTTTTTATACGGAACGTCCATTTCTTACCATTAAGGGAAACTTGCTGTATTTAACCATGGGTCAAAATTTTGCGATATTTAATGCAGAGAGCCTTGAACTGGTTAGGGATTTTAGTAATCTTAGCAAAGATAATCTCCACATGTTTGTTGATTCTGACCAGTCTGTTTATTTGGTTAGGGAAGATGATAAGAATATAGTTCATATTGATGATATTTATGAAGAAATCGAAAAAATAAAAGACAAAGAGCTGGATGACCCAGAACCAGCAAGGGGTGTATTTGTAGAACCTATTATGGTGGAACAAGGATTTGAAAGACGCCTTTATGTTCCAGGTAGAGACGGTAAATTGACTGTTTGGAAAGATGATAAATTTTTGTATAAATTTCAGGCAGGTGGAGCATTAATGGCACAACCGGTACTTGGCGGATGCGGCCAGATACTTATGCCGTCCTGGGATGGTTATCTCTATGTATTAGGCTGGAGCCCGGCGTCTTCAGAACCTGAATATCTTCCAAAAATTGTTCAACTTAATTTTCATCAGCCCTTGGACCATTCGCCGTTTATAATTGAATACAATGGAGTGTCATATGGTTATATGGTCACTGGGAAAGGAGATCTTTTCAAATTCAAGATGGGAGGGTATCAACAAAGTGAGATAGCTCCCATTAAAAGCTTTGACCTGCCTGGTTCAGTTTCCTGGTGGCACTCCTCTGTGGCATATTCTGATAAAACCATTCTTATTGCATTTTACCCTGCCATTCAGGACTCTTCCCAGGTGCTACCTGGAATTGAACTATTGTTCAAGTATTCTCTGGATGATGAATCGTTTCAACAGTTAAATGAAATAAGTCTGGAATCCGGTGAAATCGTTCTTGATATAATTGATTCAGGAAGCAATTTTCTTTATTTTTTAACATCATACGGAAAGATTATTCCTTCCAGTTTTTCAGAAACACTAAGTATAGATAACCCTTTTGATATTGCTGTTTTTGATCAGGAAGATGAAAAATTATCTATTATACTTGAACCTGATATGGAACCTGATATGGGTTATGAATTTTTAAATATATCCGTTATTTCACGCTGTTTTTGCAAGGATGAAACGATTGACCTTAATTTTCAACATAAATCCTTTGATGTCCTTTTGCCTTCATGGGGTCTTAACGATATTCTTCCATTGGATTTTAAAGATTTTCCCGAATTTAAGGGGGAATGGACATTGGAGGCATATGGTAGTATTTCAGATGTCTTTATGTTCGATGAAGTCAATTTTACCACCATTGAATAAATGCTTGTTTGCATCAAGGGAATTTATTAATTAACCAGATTATTCCCTTTACCGGGAACTATTCTGGTTTTTGAATTTGCCATTTTCCCAACTGCGTATAAGTTCCACAATAGATCGGACACATATGCCGGAAGGTCCCTTGGGAATATAGGATTTTTCGGTATAGTCCCAGGCAGTTCCTGCAATATCTATGTGGGCCCAGGGAGTATTGTTTACAAAATTTTCAAGGTATGCCGCCGCCGTGATAGTTCCTGCAGATTTTCCCCCTGTGTTTTTTATATCAGCCACTTTTGATTCAATCTGCTTGGAGTATAGCTTGCCAAGGGGCAGGCGCCACAGGGGTTCTCCTGCTCTTTTTGCGGCTGTTTCAAGCAGTTTAACCAGGTTATCGTTGTTGCTTAAAAGTCCTGAATAGTGGTGTCCCAGTCCCATAATGACAGCCCCTGTCAAAGTTGCAAGGTCAATAACGCAGTCCGGCTGGTATTTTTCAATGCCATAGGCCAGTGCATCGGCAAGTATCAGGCGGCCCTCGGCATCCGTGTTGATAATTTCAGATGTTATCCCATTATAATGGCGGATTATATCCCCCGGTTTTATGGCGGCGCTACCCGCCATATTGTCAGTGGATGGCACCATGGCGATAACCCCCACTTCAGGCTTTTCCTCACCTACAGCCTGCATGGCTGAAAGAACGGCAGCTCCTCCGCACATGTCATATTTCATGGCTTCCATTCCCAGGGCCTGTTTTAAGCTGATGCCGCCGGAATCAAAGGTGATGCCTTTGCCCACTAAGAGAATAGTTTCAGATTTGTTTTCCGGCAGGTATTTCAGGATTACCAGTTTGGGAGCCTCGGCAGATCCCCTGTTTACAGCCAAAAGACCGCCCATGCCAAGGTTTTTCATGTCACTTTTTTCAAGCACACTGCATTGGAATGAATATTTTTCGGCAAGTCCCATGGCAAATTCGGCAAAATCAGAGGGAAGCCAGCCGTTTCCAGGTTCATTGGCCATATCCCTTGCCTCAAGGGCAGCCCTGGCTCCATTCATCCCCAGACGGGTGCCTTTATTTACTTTTTCCATGGAAGTTGCAGTAAAAAATACAAGCTCTTTGAGCCCTTCATATTGGTTCTCTTCTTTCTCCTTGTTTTTATATTTCATGAACCGGTAATCCCCAAGCAAAATACCTTCCGTCAGGCATTGAGATACCTCTTCTGTGGAAATTTCCTCTATATCCGGCAGATTCACCATTATTTTGCCGGCTTTGATTTTTTCTGCTGCCCTGCTGATTTCTCCGCCGGCCTTTCGAAGATTTTCACGAATATCATCAGGGTTTTCATCTTCCCCGGTTTTTCCTAATCCAATTATCAGAAGGCGTCTAACAGACAGATTCATTTTTTCCAGGGCCTGGCCTGGATAGGACATAAGCTGCTCACCTTCTTTTCCGGAAAAATCCTTTAGATCATAGGCATTCTGTACTGTTTTATATATTAGCTGGTCACATCGGGGCATAGCATCTTTTTTTTCAGATGCACAAAAAACAAGCATATCACCGTCAAACTCATTCATGTTCTGATCTGTTACTACAATTCTGGTTGCTTGCATTTCATCTCCTTGGGGCTTCGGATTCAATTTGATTGTCTATTCTAAACGATAAAGGCGATTTCCGGCAAATATTTTACCAGGACTATATTTCTAAAGCCTCTCTATCATATACATGATTCGAGAAAACCGGTATGTTATTTTGCGGAAATCACCTAAAGTGATCATAACCAGAAAATATTTTATAATCAAAAAAAATCAAAATGCTTTTAGGCATCTTCCATATCACCTCAAAAGTAGTTTACTCTTTTTGCAATAAAATCCTAAAAAAATAGGTATATTTTTATGTAAAAAGTATAAATTGGCAAATGAAGTGTCCTCAATTTTAGTTGAATTTCATGAACATTTCTGGTTCAGTTTAAAGGATTCATTAAAAATATCTAAAAGCTTTACATTTTGTTTTGACATCATAACACAGTTACCGCTGATGGCATAAAAAAGGATACTCAAACGTGTTTTAGATGAATCATCCCTGATTCGTTGAATCTGGTTTTCATTAAAATCATCCACCAGTTCCCTTAAATAATAAAACTGTTCCACAGCCTTCTGACAGTCAGCTATTTCCTTATCCCGAAAAGCTGTCTCAACAAGTGAAAAGATATTCAGGAAAACCTTTTGAATCTCTTTTAGTTCCTTAATCTGGACATCTAAAAGACCCTTATGATGATTGCTGACATGCATGCTGGAACGGATTATCGTATCCCTGTGGCCGTAAGTGAGTTTTTGCAGCCGCCTGATGATCTGGTAGTAATTATAGGAAATCTGCTCATCTTCCTTTGAAAGCAGCCGCAATACTTTAAAAATATTGGCAATGATGATATTAGTGCTGTCCTGGAAGTGTTTGACCCGCATGCGTTCCTGTCTTAGCTTATTCAGGTCCTCCTGGAAAAGCGCATCAAAGGAAATCTCAAAGGATTCTCTGATTCCCTTGAGAAGAAAGGCCAAATGATCAAATGTCTGGGATACGGATTCCTGGAAATTTTCAACCTTGTGCAGGTTATAAATGATCATTTCATCCTTGTCTTTTTCTTTGCCCTTATGCTTCTGGTGATTCTTCAGGATCATGTATCCCGCAACGGCAATTACAATAAAAAATCCCGGGATTTTAAAATAGAATAAAATATTGGCAAAAACAAAGGAGGCTACAAAGGCTATGAACGCTGTCATAAACCAGCCGCCAATTACGGTTAATACCCCGGTTACCCGGTATACCGCGCTTTCTCTGCCCCAAGCCTGATCTGAAAAACTCGTACCCATGGCCACCATAAAGGTTACATAGGTGGTGGACAGCGGCAGTTTCAAAGACGTGGCAAAAGAGACAACTCCACTTGCCACCATCAGGTTGACAGATGCACGAAGCAGGTCAAAGGACGGTTTTTCTATCTGGGAGAGCCCTTTTTGTTCGGCCGCCGGAGCCAGGCGCCGGGAGATGGTTTTTCTCATGCCCGCCGGGGTAAGGTTTTTAATCGTGTCGAACAGGAAAGCAAACAGGTTGACAATTTTTCTGGACAGCCAGATGGATTCGAATTTTTCTGTTCCTTCATCCTGCTGCCCCAGGCGGATTTCAGTTTCCGTAACCGTTCTTGCTTTTTTAGATAGCCACAGGGTCACCACCATGATAAGTCCTGCCAGCAGCATGATATAGGTCTGGGATTGGACTTTTTTGCTAAGGGCAGCCATGGTTATATTTAAGGGATCGCTGGATACAATGGCGTTTTGAAAGGCGGTAAGGCCTGCGAGGGGGACACCGATGAAATTGACCAGATCGTTGGCGGCAAAAGCCATGGCAAGAGCAAAGGTCCCGATAAGGACAATCGGTTTTAATATATTAACTCGAAAAAATATGATCAGTATCTGGAATATCCCGGCGGAAATCAGGAATATTCCGGCCATGATTGTCGATGAATGGGTCTTTATCCAGGTTACAGTGGCGGCATCCATGAAGGTTGCGCCTTTGGATCCTTTGACAAGAATAAAAAAGGTAATGGCGGTCATGGCCACTCCCCCCCAGAGTGCCCCATATTTTTTCAGCCGGTTCTCATAACTGAATGTGAAAATAATCCGCGATATAAACTGCATCACGGCACCGGAAAAAAAGGCAATTACAATGGAGAGAAGGATTCCACCCACAATTGCCATGGCCTTGGCCGTGTTGATATAGTCCCATAATGCCATGGTGCTGTCTGTTGATGCCATGATTTTGATCAGAGACAACGCCACTGCACCCCCCAGCAGCTCAAACACAATGGATACAGTTGTTGAAGTAGGCAGGCCATGAGTATTAAAAAGGTCAAGCAGCAGAACATCCGTAATCATAACAGCCAGAAAAATAGTTAAAAGTTCAGGCATGGTAAAAAATTCGGGATGAAAAATCCCTTTTCTTGCCACTTCCATCATGCCGCCGGAAAAGGTAACACCTGCCAGGATGCCCAGACCGGCAATGGTCATTATCATAACAAAAGGGGCAGCTTTGGACCCGATGGATGAGTTTAAAAAGTTTACTGCATCATTGGTCACGCCGACAATCAGATCAAAAATAGCAAATAAGATCAGCATGCCGACAATTATATAACATAGTTGAAGGCCCATAAGTTTCTCTCCTTTGAGGTTTGAAGAATTACATTATCTATCTAATCTCTCAAGCATAGCGAGTGGCCCATTATACTTTTTGTTGAGTTGGATGCCTCTCCCTCAAATCCAATTTGGATTTTTTCTGGAAAAAAATTTGCCTTATATGGAAACAATAAGATTTTTTGGCATGTTTCATATTGTCTCAAAAGTAGTTGACAGTTTTTTCAAAGAATTTCATAGAATTCAGAGAATGTTTTGAAAAAGTGTCAACTGAGGAATAAAACACGCCGATTTTTTGAGTATTTGTTAAAATTTTTAAAAAAATAAAATTAGAGCAGTATATATATTATATTTACTAAAGTCAACCTGCTTAAATCACTTGAAATATGCTCTTCAATAAATATTTTTATTCAATTAAATAAGGGTGTTATTGAGATAGTATCCTGTATAGCTATCACCAGCTTTTGCAATTTTTTCAGGGGAACCCTGGACCACAACATAACCTCCGGCATCTCCACCCTCCGGCCCAAGATCGATGATCCAGTCCACGGTTTTGATTACATCCAGATTATGTTCGATGACGATCACTGTATTACCCGCATCTGAGAGTCTTTTAAGTACATTTAAAAGAAGTCTTATATCCTGGAAATGAAGGCCTGTGGTGGGTTCGTCTAAAATGTACAGAGTATCTCCTGTGGCACTCTTGGCAAGTTCTCTGGCAAGTTTTATGCGCTGGGCCTCACCTCCGGAAAGGGTGGTTGCAGCCTGTCCCAATTTTATATAAGATAGCCCCACATCCATCAGGGTGTCCAGGATTTTTATGATTTTAGGATGGCTTTTGAAAAGCTCACGGGCCTGCATGACCGAGAGATCAAGAACATCTGCAATGGAATGATCCTTGTACTTAATCTCAAGGGTGGCGCTGTTGAACCGCCTGCCCCGGCAGACATCACAGGGAACAAATACGTCTGCAAGAAAGTGCATCTCAACCTTGATGTATCCGTCTCCATTGCATGCTTCGCACCTGCCTCCCTTGACATTGAACGAGTACCTGCCCTTTTTGTAACCCCTGGCACGGGATTCGGGAAGCGCGGCAAAAAGATCCCTTATGGGATCAAGCACCTTTGTGTAGGTGGCTGGATTACTTCTTGGTGTTCTTCCGATGGGTTTCTGGTCGATGTTGATGACCTTGTTCAGCCTTGACAGACCTGTGATAGCTTTGTGTTTCCCAATTTCCATATTTGAATTGTGAAGCCTGGCAGCAAGGGCCGGGTAGAGAATTTGATTGATGAGTGTGGATTTTCCTGCACCAGATACGCCGGTGATGCCCACAATCAACCCCAGGGGAATTTTTACATTTATGTTTTTCAGGTTGTTTTCCGCAGCTTTTTTTATGGTGAGCCAATTGTTTCCAGCAGTTTCTGGTGTTTTTCTCAGTTCTGGAATGTGAATTTTTTCAGATCCGCTTAGAAATTTACCGGTTATGGATGCTGGATTGGATTTTATGTCATAGGGGGTGCCCTGGGCTATGATTTGGCCGCCCAGGTGCCCTGCCCCGGGGCCGATATCTAAAATCCAGTCAGCCCGCTGCATTGTTTCTTCATCATGTTCCACAACTATGAGGGTATTGCCTATGTCCCTGAGATGGCAAAGAGTTTTAAGCAGTTTTTCATTATCCCGCTGGTGCAGTCCGATGGAGGGCTCATCCAGTATGTACAATACCCCGGTAAGCTCAGAACCTATCTGGGATGCTAACCTTATTCGCTGGGATTCTCCTCCGGAAAGGCTGGGGCCTTTTCTGTTGAGGGATAGATAATCAAGACCCACATTAACAAGAAAACCCAGGCGGTTTGATATTTCCTTTAAGAGTTCGGCTGCAATAAGTTTTTTACTGCCATGAAGGGCAAGGCCGTTTATAAAAGCATGGGACTGCTTGATACTCATTTCGGTGATATCTATTATAGATTTTCCGGCAATAAGGACGTTTAAGACTTCTGGTTTAAGCCTTTTACCTGAGCAGGCAGAGCAGGTCTTCTCGCTCATGAATCCTGAATAGTATTTTTTAGAACCCTCGGAATGGGTCATGCGGTAGCGCCGCATAAGGGTATTGACCACTCCTTCATGGGCCCGTTCCATCTCTCCCTTGCCCGTTTCAGACCGCCAGTTTACAATGAGCTTTTTGTCTTTGGATCCATGGAGAATCAGCTCTCTTTGTGTAGACTTAAGCTTGTTCCACGGGGTATTAAAATCAATCCCCCATTGGGCTTCCATGGCAAGGAGTTGAGCCAGCCCCCAGGAGTTATGGTGTGGGGGATTTTGTTTTAAAAAATAATTTTTCCAGGGCAGTACAGCCCCCTGCCGAATGCTCAGGTTTTTGTCCGGGACTATCTTATCAGGATCAATGGAGAGAATTGTCCCTATGCCGTTACATTCAGGGCACATACCAATGGGTGAATTGAATGAGAAAAGGGTCGGTTCAAGCTCGGGATAGGCCCTGCCGCAGCATGATCGGGCCTCGCTCATCCGGATGTCTTCCCTTCCGATGATATGCACGATGAGCTGGCTGTTGCCGAGCTTTAAGGCCGTTTCCACCGAGTCGGTGAGGCGTTTTCGGAAGACAGATTCATCCTTGATGACCAGGCGATCAACCACCACTTCAATGTGGTGCTTCTTGTTTCTTGCAAGGGACTGGATATCGGTAATTTCCCGGACAACTCCGTCGATGCGCACCCTGGCGAATCCTTCCTTTTTAAGATTGTCCAGGATATCCCTGTGCTCACCTTTTCGGTTTTCAATTATCGGGGCAAGGAGAAGGATTTTCGAGGACTGGGGAAGAGACATGATCTGGGATACCATGCTTTCAGCATTGCCCCTGCCGACTTTTTTGCCGCAATGGACGCAGAACTGTTCTCCTGCCCTGGCAAACAGGACCCTCAGGTAATCGTATATCTCGGTGATGGTTCCCACGGTTGAGCGGGGATTCTTGCTTGCGGCCTTTTGTTCGATGGAAATGGTGGGGGATAGGCCCCTTATGGTGTCGTATCGGGGCTTGACCATCTGGCCGATGAACTGCCGGGCATAGGCTGACAGGGATTCCACATAGCGTCTCTGGCCTTCGGCAAATATTGTATCAAAGGCAAGGCTTGACTTTCCTGACCCGGAAACTCCCGTAAACACCACAAGTTTTTTCTTGGGGATATCAACATCAATATTTTTAAGGTTGTGTTCCCTGGCGCCCTTAACTATGATGCAGTTTAGTTCTTCTGTTTTTTCAATGGATTCTGTTGATTTTTTTTGAAATGTCGATGATACTGGTATGCCGTCTCTCATATATTAGTGCTTTTTCATAAAAAATTTAGTGTCAACAATAATGTGATTCATTATTTTCTTATCTTTATGAAAGTCCTGAAATAAGGCGGACTTTCCAATAAAATACCCCTATCTTTAAGGGATAGGGGCTTTTACGCAGTCTTTATAACTATCATGGGAAGGCATGGCACCAGCCCACAGCGCATCATATGAATGTTATTTTAATTTTTCAGCCATGGCCTTTCCATACTGCTGGCAAGCCAAAGTACCTTCATCGGTTTTCATAATTCCTTCAGTCAGGTTCAGGGGGCCTAAATCCAGTGTATCCATTTTAAATACATACTGCATGGTATCAAATATCATGGGAGCAGACTCACCGCTGTGAGTATGGGAACCAAAAGCGCCACCTATTTTTCCTGTGAGATTGGCCCTTTCCGCCAGAAAGAGAAATTGTTTCATGCCTGAGGTCATGTCCTTATGATAGGTGGGACATCCAAAAACAAATCCATCAAAACCAGATAAAGCTTTTTCATTTTTAATAGAGGAGGTTTTCATTAACTCAACTTCATGGCCTCCCATACGAATACCTTCAGCAATATAATTAGCCATTTTTTCAGTGGTTCCGGTTCTACTTACATAGGCAATTAATACTTTTTTCATTTTATCCCCTTTTGGTTGTAATTGATGATACTTTTTTGTTTTTTGGATTGATCCGGTTCTAAAGTGTTTCATCCTGTTTTAGAAGCAAAAGCTGTGCCGTTTTTTTTAAAGGAATGATAAACAGTTTTTCAACATACAACCCATTGTGGTTCAAAAGTATTAAAAAACACAACATATTGTTATTTTTTGACTCTTTAGAACGGTGTAAGCCCAGTACCAAGAAAAGGCAATGCCGGGATGAATGTGTATCACCCCGGTCGAACAAAAGTGATTCAATTATGTTTCATAAATATGTTTTTTTAAATTAAAAGTCCTGAAAATCGCCGTCATCATCAAGGGGTATAACCTGTTCCGGCCTGATTTCTTTTGTTTGAGGCATTATCTTTTTCTTTTTTGGTGATGAAAGCTGTTTGCGATGGGTTTTCATCTTTTTTGGTGCGGCTCCCCGTGCTCTTGCGTCTCCTTGCCTGTTTCCGGTAACAAGGCCCACAAGCTCCCGGACATATTCCTTGAGCTGTTCAGCCTGGGCATTCATCTCTTCCGATGCTGAAGCAGATTCTTCAGCATTGGCAGCATTTTGCTGTACAACCTTGTCCATCTCAGCCACCGCAATGTTTACCTGCTCAATCCCATTGGACTGATCATTGGATGCTTCTGATATTTCAGCAACAAGCTCTCCAACCTTACCCGCGCTTTCAGCTACTTTGGCAAAGGCTTCATTGGTGGTTGAGACAAGCTCTGATCCATCATTAACTTTTTTTACAGTGCCTTCAATCAGTTCAGCTGTATTTTTTGCAGCATCTGCCGCTCTCATGGCAAGGTTTCTAACCTCGTCCGCCACCACTGCAAAGCCGGCTCCAGCCTCTCCTGCCCTTGCTGCCTCAACAGCGGCATTCAGTGCCAGAAGATTTGTCTGAAAGGCAATTTCATCAATGGTTTTTATGATTTTAGATGTTTCTTCACTGGCCTTTGAAATATCTTTCATGGAAAGGATAAGCCTCTCCATTGATTCATTGGCATTTTTTACCACCCTGTTAGCCTCTTTCATCAAGCTGTCGGCATGTCCGGCATTTTCAGCATTTTTCTTGGTCATGGAAGACATCTCTTCCATTGATGATGAGGTCTCCTCTATGGATGCAGCCTGTTCAGAGGCACCTTCAGCCAGAGACTGGCTTGAGGAAGAAACCTGGGCTGAGGCTGCTGCCACCTGATTTGCGCCATCACTCATGCCGTGGGTAATTGTATTAATGGGTTTGGTTATGGAGCGTGTGATAAGCCATGCAACCACAATGATTGCCACGACGCTGACAATGGAAATTATTGCTATAAGCCATTTTATTGCGTTTACTGCCGCAAAAGCTTCTGATTCATCAATTTCAGCTATTAATGCCCATGTGGTATCTCCCACCTTTAAAGGGGTGAAAGCAGACAAGACCGGGTTGCCGTTATAGTCCATTATTATTTTTTCTTCTTCTCTGCCGGAAAGTGCAAGCCTTGAAGCTTCGGTATCAACCTTTCCTGTGGATGGATTGGCAAAGGATGCTTTAACGGAATGATTTTTCGGATCAAGAAAAGAATCGGATCTCATGAGCTTGTCGGAACCCACAAGGTAGGTTTCACCGCTTTTCCCCATACCTTCCCGCTGCTGCATGATCTTGTTAATGGAATTAAGGGAGAGCTGAAGACCAACCACAATCTCGGTCTTTCCTTCATGGGTAACAGGCTGGGCAATAAATCCGCAGGGTTCACCATTGCTTGGGGCATAGGGTGAAAAATCCGCAATATCATAGCTTTTTGTGCTTATTACCTTCTTGACGAGTTTGCCGAGCCCGGAATCTGAATATTTCCCGTTCACGAGATTGGTCTGATAATCAGCCTCTTTGGCCACCGTATAAAAACAATACCCATCGGGATTTATAAGAAAGAGATCATGATATCCGTAGAGTTCGGTATATTTTTTAAAGAAATATTCTCCGTTGTCATCTTTTGGGCAGAAGGCCTCTGCAACATCCATTTCCGTTATAACCGCCCAGTTCATATCCATTATCTTTATGGGATTATAGCATGAAAGCACATAGTTTCCATTATAGTCTCTTGCTACATGATTACCTTCTTTGCCTGCCAGGGCACTTCGAGATGACGCCGTGTCCACACTTCCCTTATCCGGGTTTGCAAAGCTTGCCTTTACAGTATGGTTTTTGGGATCTAAAAATGAGTCCGAGCGCATCAGCTTATCCTGCCCAACGAGGTAGGACTCCCCTGTTTCACCCATGCCGTGGCGTGTGGTCATGACCTGGTTGATCTGGTCAAGGGGCATTTGAAACGCAATAACACCGATGATGGTTCCTGATTCATCCTTTATGGGATAACCTGCAAAAAGAGCAGGATCACCGTTGCTTGGAGCATAGGGAGCCATGTCAACTATGGATGGTTCACCGGAATTTACCACCTTGGACCATATCTTTCCAAGACCTGAATCTTTATATTTTCCATAGCCGACGTTTTCCCCAAGATCCTTTTCCCTTGCAGCGGTGTACATAACATGGCCATGTTTCGCGCATATAAGGAATACATCATAAACTCCGCTTTTTTCATGAAAATCCTTTATGGACGCCCCCATGGTATTCCATATCTGCTGGTATTCCTGGGTTGTTACATCATAGTTTCCGGTAGGCGAGGTGTTCATGTCATCGTGGTAGATCACAAGCCTGTCATAGATTTCCCTTACATCCTTACTTCCCGCAAAAATCCCCATCTTCATGAACATGTCATGGAAATAGGATTCGATAGCGGTTATTTTTAACTGCTGGATAGCGTCAAGTTTGTTAAATGCTTCCTTTCTCAAGGTACCTACGGTTTCCACCAAGACTCCTATGTCACCTTTACGCTCATCAAAAAACTGGGTCATCTGAATTTTTTTCACAGCCCGCATGCTTCTTAGCTGCCCATATGCAGATTTAGAAAGAGCTGTGCTTGACTTCATGAAGGATATGGTACCAATGATACCAAATGGAATTAGACCCACTAAGAGAAATACGATAATCAGTTTTGCGGCTAAACTCATTTTTTTCATTCAATAACCTCCCATTTAAAAAATATTAATTCAATTACTGGCGTTTTGCATTTACAGATTTATACTCGTAATTGTATTATGCTCAGGTTGAGCATAATTCTACTTTATTAATTGGGCCATTATATTCTAAAAATAAGAGTAAGTCGTTCCATGTTTCCAGATTTTCATTATGAATATTAATGAAATTCAGGATGAAATATGGAACCTAAAGCAGTAATAAGAGGTTTAATTTAAAAAAAATTAATTATTAGGATCAAAGAATTAGTTCCCGGGCAGCTCTTAAGCCCAGAAGATAGCTGTTGACACCAAAGCCTGTGATCTGTCCCTTTGCGAGGGGAGCTATTACTGAAAAATGTCTGAATTTTTCCCGCGCGTGGACATGGGACATGTGAACTTCCACAATGGGGGCATTCAGGACAGCCAGTGCGTCCATGATGCCGTAGCTGTAGTGGGTCCAGGCTCCTGCATTTATCACCACTGCATCAATGCCGTCCGTGTGGGCCTGGTGAATTTTTTCAACCATTTCGCCTTCATGGTTGGTTTGAAAGCATTCCACGGATACATCCAGTTCCTTTGCAAGTTCGATTATTTTTTTGTCAATTTCTTTTAAGGTAAGGTGCCCGTACTGGGCAGGGTCCCGTTTTCCAAACATGTTCAGGTTAATTCCGTGGAGTACTAATATTTTTTTCATTTTTCCTCCGGCAGGCTGTTTGATCTATGGTTAAACTTTAACAGGTTTAAGAATATATTTCCATGAATATAAAATAATGTGAAGTAAATTTTTAAATCCATTTTGAAACAAGTATATGCTCCAACCTAAAAAGCTTGACTGTTCCTGTGAATTAACTATCATCAGTGTTAAATCAAGATGTTTGTTTTGTAATTTGAAAAACTATGCAAGATAACCCTCGGTTCGATTGATCTCATAAGGTGCTGTAATCTAAGTGAAATATAACCCTGACTTTTTAGATGTCAGTCTTTTTCTATGAATAAATTCAATAATTTATGCAAAAATGATCGAACCGTTGGATATAATTATGGATATTTTAATATAATAAACATGGCTGTTGGATCTGAAAGGCCCATTTTTTAGGATAGCCTGAAAAGCGAATTCTTATCACCACCTATCACCTTGATGGTTGTAATAATTATTGAAATATGGAGGAGATTATGTCAAAAGTGGAATATCGACTGGAAGGCCGTGTTGCGGTGGTTACCTTAAACAACGGTGAAAATCGCTTCAATCCGGATTTTATTAATGAGTATATGGATGTATTGAACCGGATCGAAAACAAGACCGATGCATTGACCCTGGTGGTGACATCAGGCCATGAAAAAATTTTTTCAAACGGAATCGACCTGGATTGGCTCTTGCCTTTTATCCAGAACAAGGATGTGGACGTTTCCAAATCGTTTTTCTATCTGCTAAACAAACTGTTTCGCAAAACCCTGACTTATCCTTTGGTCACGATTGCGGCTATGAACGGTCATGCCTTTGCTGGCGGGGCGATTTGGTCTTGTGCGTTTGATTTCCGGTTCATGCGATCGGATCGGGGCTTTTTCTGCCTCCCGGAAGCTGATCTGGGTATTCCATTTTTACCTGGAATGATCAAGTTGCTTAGAAAAGCCATTCCGAATCATGTGATGGAAGAAATGGTTTACACCGGCATACGCCTGACCGCGGAGCAGTGTGTTGAGCATCACATTGTCAAGGAAGCCTGGCACAATGACCAATTGCTGGAAAACGTCCTGCTGTTTGCCAAAAACCTGAATAAGAAAAGAGTATACATCAAAGAGATGCGTCATCGGATGTACAAGGACATCCTGCACGCGCTTGATGTTGAAGATATCATGTATATCGAATCGGAACGATTCAATGTAAAATAACCCAGGCCTTGGCCATCCCGGCACCGGGCTCGCACTATTCCAGCATACAACCCGTTGTGTTTTAAGAAAATTAAAAACTACAATATATTGTGGCTTTTTGATACTTTGGAACGGTGTGAGCCCATTACCTGCATATATCAATGAGCAGAAATGGATTCTGATCCTACAGTTTTATATAAAAAAGGTTTGAAAATGCATAATTGTAATATTGTTCTTACTGGATTCATGGGCACAGGTAAAACCACAATAGGCAAGATTCTTGCCGAAAAACTTGGTTATAAATTTGTCGATACTGATGACTGGATTATGTCTCAATGTAATATGAGTGTTACAGAAATTTTTGAGACAGAAGGTGAGGATGCTTTTCGGGCAATGGAAAGGGAGCTTGCTTTGGAACTGGGGCAAAAAGATGGGCTTGTCATCTCCACCGGAGGCCGGATGATGCTGGATGCAGCCAATAAAGATGCTTTGGAGAAAAATGGTCGGATATTCTGCCTGGTGGCAGATCCTGATGAAATCATGCACCGGGTTAGCCGTGATCATGAGATTGACCGGCCGCTTTTAAAAACGGAAAATCCAAAGAAGCGGGTACTTGAACTCCTCAAGGAAAGGAAAGATGGGTATGACCAATTTTATCAATTAGATACCACAGGCCTGTCCCCTGCAGAGGTATCAAAAACATTGTTAACTATTTTTTACTCAAATCGATCAAGAGTTTAACCCAGGATTTAAATATAGAGTAGGCTCACAAATTTAAAAGGAGAGTTGTAGCAGGATGGAAAAAAACAGGGAATTCGGGGCTGTTATCACCCGCCTTATTCAGAAAAACCAACTGACACGGGAGGAATCCCGTGATTCATTTATAAAAATTTTAAACAATGAGGTTACGGATATGCAGCAGGGAGCATTCCTTGCCGCCCTTACATCAAAGGGTGAGACAGCAGATGAGGTGGCAGGCGCATGGGAAGCCATTTATGAGCTGGATACCACAAAGGTCAGGCTTAAGGGAGCTGCCCCTGTTGTCGAGAACTGTGGAACAGGAATGGACACATTTAAGACATTTAACATCAGCACTGCAGCTTCCCTTCTATCATCATCTGCCGGTATCAAGATGGCAAGACATGGAGCAAGGGCAATCACCTCCCGGTGCGGCACAGTTGACATGGCAGAGGCCCTGGGGGTGGATGTCGAATGCAGCGCCGAGCTTGTTGCTGCCAGTATTGAGACATCGGGTATCGGGCTTTTCAATGGAATGAGTCCTGAGATACATCCCCGTGCTCTGGGAAGGATACTTTCCCAGATTAATTTTGGATCGACTTTGAACATTGCCGCCTCCCTTGCTAACCCGGCCATGCCCAGGCACGCGGTTCGGGGTGTTTACTCTAAGGATATGATTTTTCCTGTGGTAAACGTCATGAAGGCCATAGGCTTTAAGAGGGCCCTGGTTCTCCACGGCGGCATTGAAGGTTCAGATAAAGGAATGGATGAGGCATCTGTCTGCGGCACCACCTGGTGTGCGGAATTATGCGATAATGGTGATATTGAACAATACCGGTTTTCACCCCGGGAGTTTGGAATGGACGTCCATGATCCCGTGGAGCTTTCTCCCGATGAAAATATTGAAAGGGAGCCGGAAAGGTTTGTGTCGCTTATCCAGGGAAAAGAAAACGGGGCCAGACTGGACGCGGTGATTTTGAACGCTGGAATTATCTTTTATGTTGCAGAAAAATCCAAGAGTATAAAAGACGGTATTTTAAAGGCCGCGGCCATAGTAAGCAGCAGCGCCCCCCTTGATGCTCTGAAAAACTGGGTTGAATCCCAGAACAGGAGCCCTGAAAAGGGGCTTAAAAAGCTTGAAAGGCTGGTGTAGGTATTGTATTAGGCTTGATGAAGGAGGATAGTTTTAAAATTTATCCCCTTTATAACTATCTTGTCATAAAGTTCTCTGAATTACCGCTACATATCATGCTGTCTGGAAAATAAGAAGTTGAGACTCATTGGTTTATCAATTAAGGGAAGATTATTTTAGATGGAAACTGAGCTTTTAATTATTAAAAGTGATTCAAAATATATACGGATTAAAGAGGGGGGATATATTCTGTGCGGCCTTGACAAGGCATCTGTGTTTCCCATTGAAAAACTTGAAGATGTGAAAAATCACCTGGAGAAAATAAAGGAAAATGGCAGATTTTCTCCTGTTATATTCAAACTTATTTTAAGGGAAGAGCCATTTGTTGTGGATTAGCCTCCAAGATAAGTTTGCCGTAAGATGCCTTGTTTCCAAGGCATCTCACTATTCTTTATTTGCTTCAAAAGTAGTTTATGGATGATAATTCCGAAACAATAGGAAGTTCACATGGTACTGGGCTCACACCGTTCCAACGTGTCAAAAAACCACAATATATTGTGATTTTTAACACTCTCGAAATACAATGGGTTGTATGCTGGAATAGTGCGAGCCCAGTGCCGAAGTTCATAGAAAAAGTGTAAAGTTAAAAAATAAAGGATACCGGCATCTCATTGTTTTAGAAATTTGACTTAATCCACCTTGAATTTACCTACAATGGCATTGAGTTGCTGGGCCATTTCCTTCAGGGTTTCCGCATTGATTTTAATCTGGGAACTGCCATTGGATATTTCGGTTATATCTCCATGAACCTGGGTGATATTTTGAGTTATCTCCTGGGCGGTAGATGCATTCTGGTTGATATTTTCATTGACCTCCTGGATACCCTGGGATGCCTGATTTATGTTTTCCGCAATTTCATTGGTTGCCGCGGATTGCTCTTCCACAGCCGCGGCAATGGTGGATACTATTTCATTGACGTTGTTGATGACTCCTGATATTTCATCGATTTCCTTTATGCTCAAGGTAGTGGTGTTCTGCATTTCATCGATGCGGTTTTTTATATCAAGAGTTGCCTTTGCCGTTTGAAGCGATAGTTCCTTTATTTCATTGGCAACAACGGCAAATCCTTTGCCTGCCTCTCCTGCCCTTGCAGCCTCAATTGTCGCGTTAAGGGAAAGCAGGTTTGTCTGTTCTGAAATTTCATTTATGGCCTCGGTGACCTTTCCTATGGCCAGTGCTGCCTTGCCTAATTCATTCATTCTTGTTGAAGCACTTTGGGATTTGTTGACAGCGTCAACGGAAATTCCCCTTGCCTTTTCAGCATTTTGAGCAATTTCGCTGATGGTTGAGTTCATTTCTTCTGCAGCAGATGCCACCATGTCAATATTGGTTGCAGACTGCTCCATGGCTGCTGCTACATTGCCGATATTGGCACTCATTTCTTCTGCGGCAGCAGCAACTGTATCTGAGCGGTCCGCTGCATTATCAGCACCTGATGCCATTTCCACGGCAATGATGGAGAGCTTGCTCGATGAATCTCCCACACTGCTGGAATTTGAACTTATCTGCCGCATGATCTCCTGGAGTTTTTCCATGAATGTGTTAAACCATCCGGCAAGCTGTCCTACTTCATCTTTTGTATTGACGGAAAGGCGCATGGTTAGATCACCCTCTCCCTGGGCAATGTCCTTCAGGCCTTTTACGGCGTTGTTAATGGGTTTTATTATGGCTCCAATTGTGACAAACAGGATAAGTGACGTAACAACAACGGCAACTACTCCAATTAAAAGGGTTGCATTACGGATTTCCTTTACTGAAGACATGAACTCTTCTGAATCCTGAGTAGTTGCAATGTACCAGTCGTTCATGCCAAGGGGAGCATAGCCTGCTATTTTGTGGATTCCTTTATAAATATAATCCGATACATCTGTGTTGCCGGATATGATTTTTTTAGAAAATTCCTCCATTCCTTTTAACTTATTTATGTCCAGAGATAAAATGTGTTTTGCCACAGGGTGGGAAAGGAGTATACCCTGCTGGTTGATCATGTATCCATAACCGGTGTTGCCGATTTTTCTTTCAGAGACCATCCTGGTAAAATGATTTGCCCGGATAACAATGCAGAAGGTCCCTGCAATGGAATTTTCCATATCCATTACCGGTGCGCACACAATCCCAATTACATCATTGGTTGCCCTTGATCGGATCAGCTCACCAAGGGTTACGGCTCTTGAGTTCATGGTTTTCTGGAAATAATCACGATCTGCAATGTTAATCCCTGAATAGTGCTTGCCGGTTTTTTTTCCTCCCTCTATGCTGCCGGCAAAAATGTTCCCTTTGTCATCGGTAACAAAAATACCCTCGTAGCTTTTTCCCATATTTTCTACTGTTGCCTGTAAGTTTTTATTCAACAGCGGAACAATATCCGACATTTTTGAGGTGTCATTATTCTTTTTGAAGGTTACGGCATTAATAACCATTTGTTTGGATGCAAGGATTTTAGCTTTTATAAATTCCGCTTCAATGTTGGATTTTGTCAGTTTGACCAGATCCTTTGCAACCGCGACTGCTTGATCATTGGATAGAGCCATCAGGGCTTTTGAGGACTTATTTATGGAAATAATACCCGTAATGATAAGGGGGAGCAGTACCACAACGATACCGCCTGCTATAAGTTTAAATCTGATGGATTGCCATAATGTCATGTTCTTCATTATAAATTCCTCACCAAAAATAGAAATCTTTCATATTGCCTCAAAACTAATTTACACTTTTTTTAAATGAGTCCCCAAAATGGGAAGATTGATTCAGAAAGTGCAAAACAGGAAATGAAAGATACCAAAAATTTTTAATTATATCTGTACACTTTGTCTTGTACAATTAATCTTATACATATCATAGCTCACATATACTTACAAATAAAGAGTGTTTATTCAACTTAAAAACCCTCGGTTTGATTGATCTCATAACAGCCTGTAATCTAAATAAAATATAACTCTGATTTTTTAGAGGTCAGTTTTTTTTAATGTGAATAATTGGCATCTTTCATATCAACTCAAAAGTAGTTTACACTTTTCTGAAAATTTTGAACCATGATTAAAGGATTAAATGATGAACATAATTAGAAATCAAGGTAAATCCTTGAATCAGGAAAATCATGGTTCAAAAAATGTGTAAACTGACAAATGAAGGATGCCGAATAAGTCAATAAGTTATGCAACAATGATCGAAGCGTTGGTTAAAAGCCCCGTTAAATCATCATTATTTATAAAATGGCTGTTACTCCATTGATAAATCCTACCACCGCACCGGTCATGCAAGTGGCAAGAGTGCCGGCCAGTATGGAGCGAAGTCCAAGGGAAACGATTTCTTCTCTTCTGTCCGGAGCCATGGTGCCCATGCCTCCGATCATGATGCCCAGGCTTCCTGGATTTGCAAATCCGCACATGGCATATATCATTATCATGGTGCTTTCAGGGCTTAGGGTTCCCTTTGGCAGCCTGCTCAATTCCAGATAAGCCAGAAATTCATTTATAATTGTTTTTGTACCCATAAGAGATCCCGCTGTATGGGCTTCGTTCCATGGGATTCCCATGAGCCATGCCACGGGAGCCATAATCAGGCCTAAAATTCTCTTTAATGTAAGGGGTGCGTTCCCTATATCAGGGATAATACCAAGAAGCAGATCAATAATATGGACAAATCCCACAAGTACAATGAGCATTGCGGCAATGTTTATAAGGAGTTCTACTCCTTGAACCGTACCTTTTGTGACGGCATCCATTCCGCTGGAAGGAGGGTCTTTTAAAGTGATTTCTCCTGATGTCAACTGCTCGGTTTCAGGAATCATTATTTTAGAGATTGTGATGGCGGCAGGGGCGCTGATGATGGACGCCACCAGGATATGACCGAGTACATCGGGTATGGTATCTCCTAAGATAGTGGCATAGAGTACCATGACCGTACCGGCAATGGTGGCCATGCCCGTTGTCATGAGGGAGAATATTTCACTTCTGGTCATTTTGCTTAAATAGGGGCGGACAAACAGCGGTGATTCCACCATGCCCACAAAGATATTTGCTGAAATTCCAACGCCTTCGGCACCGCCAAGGCCAAAGGTTTTCTTGAGGGCCCATGAAAATCCTTTAACCACCATGGGAAGGATTTTCCAGTAAAATAAAAGAGAGGACAGGGCACTGATTAAAAGAACCATGGGAAGGGCCTGAAAGGCAAGAATAAAGGATGCCCCGGGAAATTTTTCATCAAAGGGAAGAGCGCCTCCGCCAAGGTATCCAAATACCATGGAAGTGCCGGCACGACAGGCTTCTTGCAGGCCCAGTATAACCCCGTTGAGATAGATGAACATCTGGCGGAAAATAGGAAGTTTCAGCAGAATTAATGCTAATAGAAATTGAAACATCAGTCCTGTAATAATTATTTTTACCTTCACCATACCACGGTTTTCGCTCACTGCCCATGCTGTTAAAACAAACATCAACAGCCCTGTAATGCATTGAATCAACATAATTTAAACTTCCTTTTGCAGTGCTTTGAGATATACCTTGGTGGTCAGTCAGTTTTACATGAAAGGCCCTGCAAACCCTATATGACTTTCATGTTTCGTTGTGGGTAGAAGCGAATTAAAACCCTGGGCTGCCAAGGCAGTTATATTAATTCAATAGCGCGGGATTCAAAAAAATGCAAGGAAATGCAGGCATCCTTCATATTAACCCAAAAGTAGTTGACACTTTTTTGAAGAGATTCCCGTAAAACAAGGGAATGTTTTGAGAAAGTGTCAACCGGTGAATGAAGCATGCCGAAATGCAGCTCTTTTCAGGAATACTGAATTTCCGTTGTTTTTTTGCCGGATATGTTTTAGATATTCAATAAAATCTGATAGTGTTTTTAACACACTGAATATAACCTTGGTCAGCAGGAGATCATGATAAATGCCTGAAAATAATTCTGTTTTAATAGTCGAAGATAATCCTGCATCCCAAAGTCTTATTGAAAAAATAGTAGGCCGGGCAGGTTTTGAAACCATGTGCGTCAACAATGGTCGTGAAGCTTTGGAAATCATGGATGAAAAATTTTTTCCCATTGTAATTACGGATTGGGTAATGCCTGAAATAGATGGCCTGCAATTATGTAAGGCCATTCGCAGTAAACCTGCAAAAGGGTATGTGTTTATACTGCTGGTTACTGCCCGGGATTCTTTGCTGGATATTATAACGGGGCTGGAAACCGGTGCAGATGAATATATTATTAAACCCATCAATCCCCTTGAGCTTGCTGCCCGCCTTAAAACGGCACAGAGGATAATCAAACTTGAAACCTGCCTGAAAGCAGCCAATAAGCAACTTCTCCAGGAAATAGATAGACTGCATTCGGCGGAAAAAGAACTGCAAAATGCCAGGGGTGATTTGCAGATTAAGGTCAGACAGCGAACCGAGGAGCTTGCCAGAATCAATGATCAGCTTTTACGGGAGCTTGATGAACGTAAATCCATTGAGCATCAGATGGAAGATGCTCTGCTTTCAGCAGAATCTGCTCTGAAGGTAAAAACGGAGTTTCTGACCAACATGAGCCATGAAATCAGAACTCCTTTATATGGAATAACAGGCATGATCGAAGTTGTCCGGGAAACAGAACTTACCCGGGAGCAGCAGGATATCCTGAATACCATTAATTCAGAAGCCGGAGCATTGTTGAGAATTGTTAATGAGGTTCTGGATTTTTCAAAGCTAGGGGCCGGCAAGTTCCTGCTTGATCCCATTGCCTTTGATTTAAACTATTTGATCAATGAATTTAAAACCAGTTTTGAGATATTGGCCGTTAAAAAAGGCCTGGGATTTAATTGTGCTGGTTTGTTTGACTTTAAATTTGAATTGATTGGCGATCCAGGAAGACTAAGGCAGGTTTTAACCAACCTTGCAGGCAATGCACTTAAATTTACACACCATGGAGAAATTACCATCAATGTAGAGCCAGTTGAGGAAACAAATCATCAAATAAAATTCCTCTTTGAAATAAAAGACACAGGAATCGGAATCCCTGAAGACAAGCATGAACTAATTTTCGAGGATTTTACCCAGGCCGATGGCTCCACCACCAGAGAGTATGGAGGCACCGGGCTCGGTATAAGCATATCCAAAAAAATTGTGGAATTGATGGGAGGAGAAATCGGTGTTAAAAGCAAGGAAGCCCAGGGAAGTACATTCTGGTTCACGGCAGTTTTTCTTAAACAGGACATTAATGAGCAAAAAATTGAAATTCATAATGTAGAGATAGAAGATATTACCGTATTATTGATAAATGAAAGGCAATTTCATGAATCATGGGTAAAGAATTCATTAAATTCATTTGGATGTCAGGTAATGGAAGATCCAAGGAAGCTGACAACAATGTCAAGGATGACGGAAAAAGAGCTGTTCAAATATCCATTGGATTTTGATTTAATGGTTATAGACGCCCATAGCCAGGTGAGATATGCCTTTTCACTGGTAGAAAAAATCCGCTTTCAACCAAGGTATCAAAAAATTCCAGTTGTTGTTCTCAGTACTCAGGGGCATCAGGGAGATGGGCAGAGGTGCAAAACATTGGGTATTGAGGGATATTTAACAGGAAGCTTTGATTCAATGGATTTGCAGCGGTGCATTAAAATGATACTGGGCGGGCATGTTTTAAACGGTCTGATTACCAGGCATAGCCTGGCTGAAATCCAAAGAAGGAATATCAGAGTTTTACTGGTGGAGGATTATCCCACCAGCCAGCAACTGGGGAAGCGTTATCTAAAGGATGCCGGGTATGAGGTGGATGTGGCGGAAAACGGATGCCGGGCGATTAATGCCTGGGAAAATAATTCCTATGACATGATCCTGATGGATATACAGATGCCTGTGATGGATGGATTAGAGGCAACTAAAATGATACGGGAGATGGAGGAAGGAACATCGAAACGGGTTCCTGTTATTGCCATGACAGCCCATGCCATTAAGGGGTATAGAGAAAAATGTATTGAAGCTGGTATGGATGATTATATTACCAAGCCTCTGGGGAAGAAAAACCTTCAAGATATTGTAATGAAATGGATTTTATTCTCCAATTACTCGGGAAAAGATCGAAAAAATATAGATAACTACGCCCAGGCCCATAACATTAATGTACGGGAAATTCCTGAAGATAATGGGCCTGAGTTTTTTGTGGACAACGATCTTCCCATGTGTTTCAATGGAGCCATGGCTGAATTTGGACATGACAGAGAGTTTTTATTATCCGTTATTGATTCATTTATTGCTAAAGTTAAAACTCAGATAGAGTCCATGAAAAAATACCTGAAAAATAAAGATTCAGAAAGCCTTGCAAAAGAGGCCCATTCTATTAAAGGAGGTGCCGCAGAGCTTTTTGCAGGTAATTTGTCAAAATTTGCTGCAAAGCTTGAGGAAGTTGCCGGCGCAGGTAACTTAAACCAGGCAGAGGGGCTCATAAACAATATTGAAGAAATCCTTTTAAGTCTGGAAAATTTTATCGGGGCAAAGTAATGAAAATATTGATTGCAGAGGATGATGGTGTCACAAGGGCCAAGATGAGTAAAATTTTGGAAAATTTTGGTGACATAGCTGCCTTTGAAACCGGCGAGGATGCTGTTAATGCTTTTTTAAAGGCATTTGAAAAATCAGTTCCCTTTCAACTGGCAATTCTGGATGTATCCATGCCCGGCATGACAGGGATAGATGCCCTGAAAAAAATAAGAGCCTTTGAAAAAGGCAAAGATACTCTGGAGCCTGTAAAGGTGTTGATGCTGACCTCATATTCAGACAGGGAGACAGTAATTGCCTGTTACCGGGCTGGATGTAATGATTATATTGTAAAGCCCAGTAAAACAGCCGTAATAATGGAAAAGATCAAGAAATTAGGCTTCGATATTCATGGGAATACGGAAAATAAGGTTGAACAGACCATGGCTCAAATGGTTTCCGATGCAATAGAGGGTTTTAAACACGGGAAGGTTGAACTGCCCTCTCTTCCCTATATTGTCCAGGAGCTGCAGGATTTGATGGACAGTCCTAAAGCCTCTGCCCTTGATATGGCAAAGGTTATTGAAAAGGATATTTCCATATCCATAAAATTGATTTCAACGGCAAATTCTTCATTTTACGGGGGTGTTGAAAAAATCAAAGACGTAAAAATGGCCATTAACAGACTTGGCCTTGATAAAACAAGGAGTATCGTTTCTGCAATTGCCAACCAGAGGCTTTATGAAACAAAGAATCCTTTGATGCATAGTATAATGGATAGAATCTGGATGCACTCCTTTGCAACAGCCCACTTGGCAAAGATCATCGTAAAAAAGATATCTGCCGGTGGTGACGGTGGTGAAAAGGAATTTGTAAAAGGATTGATCCATGATGTGGGGGCAACACTTCTATTGAAAAATGTCGGAGACATGGTAACGGATAAAACAGAGTTAGATGAAAACGAGTTGATAAATGCCGTCTTTGAAGTTCACAGTAGTTTTGGAGCGATGCTTCTTAAAAAATGGGATTTTAGCATTGATTTCATCAATGTTGCAAGGCTTCATGAATGGGCAAGATTCAATGAAAATACCGAAAAAGAGATATTGATTGTAAATCTTGCAGATATCTTGTCATCTATGACAGAATATGGATTTTTTAATAAAGAGGTTCCTGAAATATCTGATATTCACTCAGCACAACTGCTTGGGTTAACCCAGGATGACCTTACTCAAATTATTGAATCCGCAGCCGAAACAATTTCAGAAGCTGCAGATGCTTTTTCCGGTTCAAACTAATCCTCTATAACCAACATGGCGGTGAGCCGCCATTTTTACTGTATGAAAGTCTCAGTAACAGGCTGTTTTTTAAAGACTTTCATTTTTCGTTGTGCCCGACAGGGCGTGGAAGTTTATTAATCATTAAATCTTAAGGAATAAGAATAATGAAAAAAAAAGTTATGGTAATGGTTATTTCAGTATTGTTTTTTGTTTCAGCTTCTGCTTTTGCCCAGGCATCTGAAAAACTGATTGTTTATTGTGGCATTACAATGCTAAAACCCATGGTTGAGATTTCGAAAATTTTTGAAAAAGATCATAATTGTAGTGTAAATTTTGTTAAGGGCGGTTCAGGAAAACTTTTGCAGCTTCTTTTAAAAAACAAAAATGGCGACCTTTTTCTACCTGGGTCGGATTCATACATAAAGAAAATGGAGGCCGAGCATAAAGGACTGGTAACTGCCAGCGCCCATGTTGGTTTTAATAAAGCCGCCTTGTTTGTTAAAAAAGGCAACCCCAAAAAAATCACTTCTGATTTAAATAATCTTCTCAGCCAAGATTGTAATGTAATCATCGGTTCTGCTGAAAAAGGTAGTATCGGCAAGGAAACAAAAAAAATTCTCACCGAAAAAGGAATCTATGATGATGTCAAAGCTAAGGCTGTTGTGACCCTGCATTCACAAAGCCTTGTTAATGCCCTTAAAACGGGTAAGGCAGATGTTGCCATTAACTGGTTTGCTGTATCAACCTGGCCGGAAAATTCTGATGCTGTTGAAACACTTCCTATTGATGAACAATTTGCCAAAAAGAAAAAATTGCTTCTTGCTGTATTAAAAGATTCCAAAAATCCCGAACTTGCACTGACTTTTCTAAATTTTGTTTCATCTGAAACAGGTAAATTCATATTTCAAAAACATGGTCTGGGCATGTAACTGCCATGGGCAGACCAGGATTTTGAACCGGTTATTGCCCACAACAAAGCATGAAAGACATATTGGGTTTTCAGAGACTTTAATGTATTTTGGGACTTGTTTTAATTCAGGCCACACTATGATTTTTTGATGCTGTCTGAATCTGATTATTAGGATAAAAAGATGTACAGGATTAAAAAATTTTGCCTTATCCTGTGCATCCAGATTATCTTGTTTTTCACAAAAAGTAATAAAAGTCAAGAATTGTTTTTCGAAAACTCAAGCATATATTGTCTTAATTTTTATTTTAACACAATATGTACTACTCTATTAGAGAACTTAGGCAGTATGTAGAAAATATTTTACCGTACAACTAAATATGAAGCCATAAAGATTCATATATGATTCAAAATATCCGGTATATTAATTCGTGCATATCGCCTTATGACTGGCGAGTCTATAAGTAAATTTCATAATTGCTGGTATTGGGCAAATTTTATCGCCCGCTGTCCAGGAGGAAAAATGAAAATCCAAAATAAACTGGTTTTGGGCATATCAACAACACTTATAATTTCGTTTGCTGTTTTTGCTTTTAGCCTTAGCACCCAAATTATGAGCAACAATAAAAAGATGATAGATTTCTTTTTGACTATGGTGGAAAACAGCAATGCAGGATCCATTGATCGCCTTTCATCTGGTTTTAAAAAAAATGCAGATACACTTACCAAAACTGATATATTTATCCAAAAGATGTTTACTGAAAGATATATGGCTTCCTATGATGCCTTGATCAAGGCCAGTATCAATCGAATTTTTCCAATGATTGCAGACTATGATTTTGACAGTGTCAATAAAATTATACAAGAACTTGTTGATTCAAACCCTGAAATTATCTGGGTTCAATATATTGTAAGTGAAAATCCTGCTGCCGGTGACATATACGAATTCGGGGAAAAAAACGGGGGAGAAAATACAATAATCATTTCAGATCACCGCCAGGATGATTTTGCTTTTGTTAAGGTCGAAATTCAGTTTTCTCAAAACAATATGATGAATCTTATCGGTCAGATCAAATCAGCTTTTTTATCCATTAACAAAGGCAATCAGACGCTGATTCAGTCATTGACTAAAGCTGAGCATGCATCACTGGAAGAATTCAAAAAAATGACAAAAAAATATTCAGCAAGATATCAAAAAAAATTAACCATCCAGATGTTGTTCCAGATGTTTGCTACTCTTGTTTTTGTAATAATAATTTTATTTTTTCTAACAAGATCAATAACCAAGGTACTTCAACGCATTGCTTCCCGGATGAATGAAGGGGCAAATCAGGTGTCGTCTGCATCTGACCAGGTGTCTTCGTCAAGCCGGTCTATTGCAGAGGAGGCTTCACACCAGGCTGCATCCATAGAAGAGACATCTTCATCCATGGAAGAGATGTCCTCCATGACAAAGAAAAATTCTGAAAACGCAGGCCAGGCAGACAGCCTGATGAAAGAGGCCTCTCAGGTTGTGGTTTCGGCCAATATGTCAATGGAGCAATTAACCTGCTCTATGAAAGATATTTCAAAGGCCAGCAGGGAAACCAGTAAAATTATCAAAACCATTGATGAAATCGCTTTTCAAACCAACCTGCTTGCCCTTAATGCGGCTGTTGAGGCCGCAAGGGCTGGTGAAGTAGGGGCAGGCTTTGCAGTTGTTGCGGACGAAGTCCGCAGCCTTGCCATGCGGGCGGCAGATGCAGCAAAAGATATAGCCGAACTGATTGAAGTAACGGTTAAAAAGGTAAGTGACGGGTCGAACCTTGTTACAAGGACCAATCATGCCTTTAAGCAGGTTGCTGAAAGCACCGCAAAGGTTGGGGATCTTGTGGCGTCAATTTCTGAGGGATCCAAAGAGCAGTCCATAGGTATTGACCAGGTGAATTTTGCCATTGCAAAGATGGATAAAATGGTCCAGCAGAATGCTGTCAGTGCAGAAGAATCCGCATCATTCTCTGAAGAAATGAATGCCCAGGCTGAAAAACTCAGGGATTATGTAAGAGAACTTGTTTTGCTTGTAACTGGTAAAAGAGATCAAAGTATCAGTGAGGATGGAACTCCAACAATGAAACCTTCTTCTGGAAATAAAAAAAATATCACTAGTAATACAAAAGAAACACGGCTGGACCAGGTAATTCCATTTGAGGATGATGACGATATTGTTAAAAATTTTTAATCATCATTGCCGTCCACTTTGGTAATCCCCAAAGCCCAAAAATACCTATTCATCTGAACCAGTTCCCAGGGAAGGGGTATAGACTGTTTTAATTTGTCTTTTCTGTTTTAAAATTTCCTTATAAAGGGTGTTGAAACCTCTTTTTGTTTTAGCAACAAAATCACTATATTAAATCGAAAGTTATACATTTGTGTATTATTGACTTTAACATCCTTAATTTATTATATGTTTTTAGGCAAAATCGTGTCCAATTTCAACACCCTTTATACCACAACTGATGAATATGAATGTGAAAGGAATGCCGCCTTAGATAAGTGTTTTAATTAGTGAAAAATAGTGCTATAGTATCTCAATTTGGGTTTTTTATATGAAAATCTCCGTAAACGGCGGATGACTTTCATGGTTCGTTGTGGGCAGAACCGGATCAAAATCCTGGTCTGCCCATGGCAGTTCTTGGAACACAATTTGCTTTGTATCGAAAAAACAAGATGTTTGAAATTATATTCTGAGTATTTGCTGAAGTTTTTGGAAACACCAAAGTTGGAGACGTATATATCATTAAAAATAGGGTATACTCAATAGAAAATTCAGGATGGTTAGTGTTTCTTTTTATGCATAAAAAACATACTATAACAAAAATATTCTGGATGCTCAAAAACTTTTATGGATAAACAAACTTTCGGCAATAAAGGTTTGAATATTTTAATATGATTTCTACTAAAACCAATCAAAATGATACCATGCCTAATAAAAAAGCTGTTATGGTAGGCCTGCCAAACACCGGAAAGACTTTGATATTTAACAGCCTTACCGGAGATTACAATCTTGTCGCAAACTGCTCCTTTACTACCATTGAATCAAAAAGAAAAATATGTCTCATTAATGATCAAATATTTGAACTAATAGACACTCCAGGCATTTTTAAACTTCATACATATTCTGAATCAGAGATGGTTACGCGGGATATTTTGTTTTCCGGGGATACTGATGTGATCATTCAGTGTATAGATGCAGGGCAGTTAAAACAATCTTTAACGCTTACAGCAGATCTGCTTGAGCTGAATATCCCCCTTGTCATTTGCCTTAATGCAATAGATGAGATATCAAAAAAGGGAATAATGATTGATTCTTCGGGCTTGTCTAAACTTTTATCCGTTGAGGTGGTGGAGTCCATTGCAACCAAAAGACGGGGCATTGAAGAGTTAAAAACAGCAATTAACAATGCAAGAAAACCGAGATGGGGGTTAAAATATAGTGATAATATAGAGGATAAAATTACACAGATCCAGTCGCTTATTCCTGGAGATGTCTCCCAAACAAGAGAAAAGGCAATGCTGGTTTTGACAAAGGATCCTTTTATAATATCTGAATTAAAAGATATCCTTGAAGAAAAGGAGTTCAGGGCATTAAAAGATAGAGCAGATGAGATCAGGGAAAGATTCAACGGGAATATAAGTCTTGAAATCAATAAGACAAAAAACCAATGGATTGATGATGCTGTTGAAAAAACTGTTCACAGGCAGAAAATCGCTTTGGAGGGTTTTACAAAGAGTGTGGCCAATGCATGCCGCCATCCCTTCTGGGGCTTGCCTATTTTGTTTTTTATTATTTATATTATGTTCATGCTTGTTGTTCATGTTGCCAATAACATTGCAGGATGGATGGAAAATATATTTTGGACTCCCTTTGAAAAAATGATAATCGGGGTGCTGCCTTCGGGGTTCTGGCATGATTTTTTGATCGGGGATTACGGTATCCTGTCCCTTGGTGTTGCCAATGCTCTTATTACTGTATTGCCTATTTTGTCTGTTTTTTTCATTATGTTTAATATTCTTGAAGACATGGGCTATATTCCAAATTTGACGGTATTAACAAGAAGAATTTTTAAAAAACTGGGACTTAGCGGAGCATCTGTCATGCCTCTGGTACTGGGGTTTGGGTGTAAAACCATGGCAACCATGACGACCAAGTCTCTTAATTCAAAAAGAGAAAAATATATATCCATTTATCTGATTGCATTTGCCATTCCATGTGCCGCTCAAATGGGGCTTAACATGAGTATCCTTGGCAGAATAGGAGCCTCTGCTTTTTTGATAGTTTTTTCAGTGCTCTTTGTAGTTGAAATATCAGCAGGACTCATGCTTAACCTTATTTTGATAAAAGAGGCCAGATCCCATTTCATACAGGAGCTTCCCCCCATCAGGATGCCTGGACCAAAAGCTGTGCTGGTAAAAACCTATTATAAGCTATACTGGTTCTTAAAAGAGGCCCTGCCTGTTTTCATATATGCTGCCCTGGCGCTGTTTGCTCTTGATAAATCAGGAATCTTAAACGCAGCCAAAGTATTTTTAACCCCTGTTATCAAAGGGTTTTTAGGCCTTCCCCTTGAAATGGTTGATGCCCTCATTCTTTGCATGGCAAGGCATGAGGCCGCTGCCGGGTTGATCATAAACCTCATAGATGCGGGCAAGCTTGACTATGTTCAATGTATTGTGGCTGTAACCATTACCACCATGTTTGTGCCCTGTTTTGCCAACATCATGGCCATGATAAATGAATTAAAGATGAAAAGCGCTTTGAGCATGACGGTTATGATAAATTTCAGTTCATTTATAATAGCAGGGATCCTTAACTGGGCCCTGTTAAGAATATATTGACATTTGAGAGGCTGTTGATTTACTCTGCTGTATTGATTATATAGTGGTATAATATTATGCTTAAAATGTCATTTCAGTGGATATCCATATGGCGAGCTGTTTATCTGGAGCTGCTAGAAGATGACATGGTTTGCACAGATGATAATGAAATCCTGGAAATTGCTGTATAAGCAAAAAAACAGACCATTAATTTGTTGATATTCGCGGTATTATTGGAAAGAGAAAAGGAGATTTGAGTTCAATGAACAGGAAAAGGGAACGTGAAGAATACCTTGAAATTTTGTGGCGAATGAAAGAGGAAAAACAAGATTCTCTGCTATATCTGCAAAAAGCCATTGGAACAAATTTCAATCCTTCAATTACAGATGATCTGGATAATGATGGTTTGGTAATGTTCACGGGAAACCTTTCAAAAATAAGCCTTACCGATAAGGGATTTGATTATGCTCGCAAGATAATCAGGGCCCACAGATTGGCAGAAAAATTGATATGTGATGCTCTTGGTGGAGATTTTGAAGCCGGTGCCTGCGAATTTGAACATATCATCAATACCGATCTGGTTGACAGCATTTGTGTGCTCTTAGGTCATCCCAAACTTTGTCCCCATGGGAAACCCATTCCCCAGGGCGAGTGCTGTAAAACTGCCGCAAAAACAGTACAGGCTTCGGTGGCTCCTCTTACCGAACTGGCTCCTGGAATGTCGGGCAGGGTTGCATGGGTCAACTACAGCGATGATATACAGCTTCATAAAATGGATGCCCTGAAGATCAAACCGGGAGAAATTATAAAATTGCTTCAAAAATCACCATCTTACGTGGTAAACTGTCAAGGGGGAGATGTTGCTCTTGATTTTAAGGCTGCTTCAAGTATTTTGTTTTGGAAAGAGGCCTGCCAGTTCAATTCCAACGGAGAAAATTGTTTTGGCCCAGGTAAGTGCCACAGAAAAAGAGGATTCAGGTTTATGAGAAGTAAAAAAAGTGCATAATTAGACATTTTAATATGCCTTAAAAGTTAGACGGTTTTGCTATTCTTCATCTCCTGATTTACACTTTTTTTATGGACATCCTATTGTTTTCGATTATCATTCAGAAAAATGTAAACTACTTTTGAGGTAATTTATTAGCGAATGGAGAGATACATATAATCATAAATCAGCATTTGGTTAAAAAAGGGTACACTCAAATAAAAAGGTGGGCTTATTTATGAGAATTTCAGTGTTTTCAGATGTTCATTCCAATATAGAGGCCCTTAAGGCATTTATAGATCATACTTCAACAAAGAAAATTGACCGATATGTATGCCTCGGAGACGTGGTAGGATATGGTGCCAATCCAAATAAGTGTATTGCTCTTTTGAAATCCCTGCCCAGGACCGATTTTGTTCTTGGAAATCATGACAATGCAGTCATGGGTTCTCCGTTTCAGATGAATAAAAATGCAAAAAAGGTTATATTGTGGACTCAAAAGAGATTATCACCGGAAAGCCTTGTTTTTCTGAAAAAAATGAAAGTGATCCTGCAATGGAAGAACATATTTTTTTGCCATTCCAACCCTTACCGTCCCCTTGAATGGTCTTATATAACTAACAAGTCATTTATGTCCCAGGCCTTTACCCGTAGCAGGGGAAAGATGTTTTTTGTAGGGCACACCCATACTGCAGCAGCCATTACCAGGAAAAATTTTTTTTGTCTTTATGTTAAAATGCCTAAAAACAAAACCGTTGTGCCGGCAGCACTGCTTAAAAGGCAAATTTTCAACTGCGGCAGCATAGGCCAGCCAAGGGATGGTGATCCAAGGGCATCTTATCTTATTTACGATACAGATGAAAACGTCATTGAGTTTCACCGCACTCCCTATGACAATGAAGGTGCTGCAAAGAAAATTTTAGCAGCAGGTTTGCCAGAATCCCTTGCCTATAGGCTTTTAAAGGGGATATAGCTCTACCGGCTTCATATCACCTCAAAAGCAGTTTGCTCTTTTTCGGATGAAATCTTTTAAAAAGCAAGGATGTTGATATGGAACTCCTAAAACCGGCAGATAGAGGATGCCGTCTGCGGGAAAAATCAATTCAATCAGGAATCACGGAACCATCGCCTAACTCCGGAAATTTTATCAGCAGCTCATTTTGAAGTTCCGATGCATTTTTGTACCGCTTTTCAAGGTTTTGTTCCAGGCAGGTCATGATGATTTCTTCCAATGCAGGTGGTATCTTCGGGTTCAACTCCCGCGGGGGAATTGCCTTGGCCGTCACATCCAGGTCCATGGGATAATGGGTGTTGTCTCTGTAAAATGGGATGCGTTTTGTGGATAATAGATACAAGATTATACCAAGGGTGTATACATCGCTTGCCAGGCAGCTTTTGCCTTCAAACTGTTCCGGCGGCATAAAGCTTAATGTACCTTCAGAGAATTTTTTTTCCTCTTCCCAGGCCATATCCTTTGCAAGACCAAAATCAAGTAGCTTCATCCTTCCACCGGATGTGATCATTATATTTTCAGGTTTAATGTCCCTGTGCATGATTTTATGATTATGGGCATAGGCTGTAACGGACAGAAGCTGAAGAAAGAGGGCCTCCTTTAATCCAGGTGAACACCCTGATTCAAGGATTTCCGGCAGAGTCTTTCCATCAACATACTCCTGGATCAGGATAAATTTATCGTCTTCTTTTATCACCTCTATAAGATGTACGATATTGGGATGATGGATGAGCCGTTTCAAAATAGCTGCAGCACGCAGTGAATTTAAGTTCATATCTCTTGAATGGGGAATTTTAGCTACTGCCAGATCAGATGTTCCGATTTTACGAACCAGCCATACTATGCCGTCTCCTCCACTTCCCAGTTGGCGTATGCTTTCCCATTTGTCTGAAATGGGCTGAAATTTACTCAGCCGTATCTGGGGCTTGGGCGCAAAGAAGTTAAGTCCCTCCTTTAGCTGGATCATTATTTTCTGCAATATATCCTTATTAGTTAGTGATGAATGGGTAGCACTGCTGTGCTCATAGTTTCCCTTGGCCTGTAAAATCGCCTGTCCGCATTCCAGCAGCACGTAAAACCTTACTGAGAAGCTGTCAATATCAAGGGGCAAAAGGTTGTAATCATCAGCACCTGCTTTCAGGTATCTGTGAATATTGGAAGTTAGTTTTTTGGGTATCAGGACTAAAATAGGAACAGGCCTGATAAGAAGTCTTTTTATACGGCGAATTTTTTTGGCGTAACGACGTTTAGTTTCATCAATGTTAAAAACAACCAGGCAGATATCTTTTTCATAAAAAGCTTTTTCATTATTCTTTTTAAGAAAATTTATGTCAATAGACTGGGTTTTAAGCTCAAATGATGCTATCAATCCTTTGATAAGAGCCTGTTCCTTTTCTTCAAGGCCGATCATAAATACGGTTTCCATACTTGTTTTCCCTTTTTTTTTAAACTTGGGGGGTGCGCCTCCAACCACGCCAGCGGCATTGCACCGTGGTTTTGATTGTCAGTTTTTTTAAATAAAATATTTTTGATTGGTCTTTAAGAATCAGCTTAAGAATGTTATCACTAATTATGGAATAAGAGTCAAATGATATTTGTAAATTTTCTTAAGTGCTTTGTTAAATTATAATTTTCAGATTGTTTTTGCAGGGGTAATTAATCTGGTGAGGAGGGCATCATGAATGGACAAAGAGGCGAAATGGAACGACTGGAAAAAGGATGGAAAACGGTTTTTATTATATGGCTTGCAATGCTGGCCTCTCTATGTGTTTATCTGATACTCTGCGATCTTTTGGAAGCCCAACTGCAAGTAACGGTAGATGATTCTTTTCCCATTGACTCCATTAAATATGCGCTTTACGGTGTTTCTTTGGCAACTCTTATCGGAGTGTACTATCTTCGTAACTATTTACTGAATAATCCCGGACTGCCTCTTAATGTAAATCCTACATCTCAGGTGCAACATCCTGCCGTAGCCAGATACTCAATCATCATTGTGATTGTATCGGCATTGCTTGAAAGCATTGGTATTTATGGTCTGGTTCTGTTTCTGCTGTCAAAGGATACTGCCGCTTTGTATCAGCTTATAGCTGTTTCAGCGGCAGGATTGATTTACTTCAGACCTCGAAAAGAGGAATTATTGTTTTTGGCTGACAGGATGAAATAATCCCTTGAACCACAGATTTGCCACTGGGCTCTCACTATTTAACCATATAATCAATTGTACTTCAAGATGCTCCAAAACTACAATATATTGTGGCTTTTTGAGGATATGAAACGGTGTGAGCCCAGTACCAACAGATTTTAATTCAAAGAAATAATTGTCCAGTCGATAAAGTTACCGCTTGTAGAGGCCATGGTCACTTTATATTTAGTTCCTGCCGCATCAATACAGGGGATGGTCAGGGAAATATCCTCATTAAACATAATTTCTGAGGCTGAGGTGTCAGGAGCAGTTAATGTGCTTATGTCCGCCTGGAAATTGAATCCTGCTCCTGCATAATTGAAGTGAATACTGAATGTCATGCCATCCAGGTTCAGGTTGGGCAGGGTGAATCCAAGATCGTTTTCCATAATTATACATCCGCTTGTGCCGCCGGGGTTGATTGCTCCGTAAATAATGAGCTGTTCATTATCAATATAGCTCCAGCCTGCTTCAAGGATATCAATGTCTGTTGTACCTTCGGGAAGCGGTTCCACCCGGATGATGGTTACAGAACGGGTGCAGGCACCAGCGTTATGATCCCAGTCGTAGGTGTATGGCCACTCAACATCCTGGGCATCTGATTTGCTGGACTGATCAGGAGGGCTTGGAACCTTCTGGGGAACTACAACCCGGTAGGGGCCTGAGCCGTCAAGCTTGTTTTCATCTGTAAGTACACCTGTATCAAGAGGGGCGCCGTCCCTTTGCATGGCAAGTATGGCCTTGAGTCCGTTCTCCACATAAATGGGATCGCCATAGCTTCTTCCTGCAACGGACGGGGCGGAATAATCACACCAGCCCGTGTCGGGATTCATCGCCTGGTCTGCCTCAGGTATATGGTTATAGGTGGCTGGAGGATATTGATAGTCTTCTCCCGGCATGTTACCGTATACGTGATACAGCTCCGCTTCCTCATCGTAATTGAGTGGGTGATACTGGGACCATCCATCCGGGGCAAAAACCGTGATGCCGGTGGCACTGTCTGTCAAGATTCCAGCATCATCGAGAAGGGTTTTAAGGGGAACCCCTGTGTATTGTGCATAAAAGTCCCCGGAACGACTGGTATTCATCAATAAAAACTGGGTGTGCTGGGGAAGCGCTTCAAGATCTGCTTTTGTGTAGATTTTTGAGGGAGCCATTTGAAGATAAGGGGTATCATCGGCATTGCCCGGAAAACTGTTTGCCAGGATTTCCTGCTGGTTCAGGGAAGCATCCCCGTCGGAATCAAGAGAATCTATCCTGGATATGGCATCCTGGTTACGGCCGTTGTCATGGTAGGCTTTGCCGTAAGCATTGATGGTCTGTTCGATGTTGACGTTATCCTTTCCATAGTCTGTGATGTAGTGGCACCACTGGCAGCTCCCCAGGGAAACCTCGCTTCCTGTGCTCTTGGTGTAACTGCCGCCGCTGTGGCACAGGGCGCAGTGATCAAGTTTGGTGCCTGCCTTGTCAGGATACTGGGCAAGGAAATTGCCGGAATCCTGTTCTCCCTCATGGTGATAGGCTGCATTTACTGTTTGTATGCCAAGAAGAAGCATAAATGAAAATACAACGGCCAGGAATTTCTTTTTTCTCATAATCGTCTCCATTTTTTTGTTAAACTTAAGGTTACAATGTTTCAACTCTTTTATTTAATGACCGGTTGTTTTCCGGTTATGGACGGTTTGATGGATTATAACGGCCAGCACTGATGGGCATAATGAAAAGGGGCAGCCCATTGTGGGTGCCCCCGCAAAGGGGGGGCACGATGGCCTGCCCCTACGGTTTTTGATAAATGAGGTAATAAATCCATGTTTGAGAAAACCATTTTTTTAAAAATCCATGCTCAGTCTTAAAGTTACGCAGTTTTCCTCATCTATGTAATCAGTTGAGCCGTCGGGAAGAACCCTGACCTTAATGGGATCGGAAAAATCAGTATAGGAATAGTCTGCAACCAGCCGGCACATGGGAAACATAATCCAGTTAAGGGCAATGCTGAATCCGTCTGCCTCTTCCACCGATACGTGGGATACAGGGTTGATCCAGTCCTTATCCCCTGAAAAATGCTCGATTCTTGCGGCAAGCACAAACGCGCCCCAGGTATTTTCTGAAGGGTTAAAAAATCGATCAGGATAAACAGCTTTAAGCAGTCCTTGTGAAAAATAGTGATTTTCTCCTGTGAGTGCCCAGGCTGCGCTTACATACCAGGTTGAAAAATCAGCATCGGATTCCGGTGTACTACCGACAGGATTAAGGTTCTTGTAAGTAAACCACCTCTTTTCGGCCTGGAGGGCAAAGGGCCCAAAGGCCCAGGCAGCTTCGATGCCTGTACGGATTCTTTCATCAACACTTTCTATGACGCCGAATTTTGTATTATGGGTCAGCTCATAAATGTTTCTTGAAGTATCTGCCATTCCTGCACTTTTGACCCTGAGATCTATGTTGAGGTTGTCCGCCTTTACAAAGGTGCCGGAGCCGCCAAATTGGAAGGATTCTATCCATTTGTTATTTATCTGTTTAAAGGGGGCTATCACCAGTCTTGCAGCAGCTTCCGGTTCATCGTGCTCGTTGCCCCTTGCAGAGCCGTCATCTCCGTCACCGTTGAACAGGCCTGCCGAGAAATGCAGTCTTTCCTTGAAAAGGGAGGTGTATCCCATGATTCCTACGTCCCGGCCCGGGGAGAGATAATATCCCATGGAGCGTTCCGCAAACATGATAGCCTTGTTTTTTTCCAGGATTTCCAGGCTGAAGGGTTCCTTGAACTGACCGAATCTGATACCGCTGGTTCCGTACACAAATTCTCCAAAGGCATCAACAAGGTTGCTTGTTTCATTGCCCTGGAACTCATACTCCATGCCGAAACGAAACCATCTTGTGAGCTGACCGTTGAAAATCAGCCTGGCCCGCCTTATGTCAAAGCGGTTATCGGAGCGCTCACTTTCAGCGTAATATCTATAATCCGATTGAAAGGAGCCTCCAAGCCTCATCTCAATGCCCCCTTCTTCCTCGGATTTAATGTAAAAACCTCCTTTGTATCCGGCAAAAAATATTCGTTCCGCTGCTGCGTTGCCGGCAAAAAACAAAATAAACAAGAACAAAATGAAACATTTAAATTTTGATTGAACCAAGTATCGTCTTAATATCAATTTAAGTAAAACCTCCCCTGTTGGAATAAATGTATTTCATATATTCATATGAGATTCTTTTCGTCAACGATAAAAAATGCAAATGAAAATAATCACCAATATTGATAAATAATGACATCTGTTTGTTGATTTGTGTGCTGATTTAAAACTATTAGCAATACATATGATTATTTGGAGGGAGCTATGATTTGTCTTGATTGTTGTATACCGATGTTTAGATTTAAAATAATAAAAATTTCCCGTGTATTGAAGTTTTTGTTTTACTGTGATAGAAAATTTCAAATAAAATTCGGACAAGAAGCCCGACCATTAGCAACTTAAAACTTCAGACTCTTTATTGGAAAGTCTTTGTAAACGGCGGATGACTTTCATGATTCGTTGTGGCCAGAAACGGAACAAAATTCTGCTCTGCCCATGGCAGTTTATCAAATCAGGTAATGAGCTGGGATATTAAAATTAAACTAAAACCGCAAACGTTAATGGTATTATGAAAATACCGGATGTTCCTGCGGTTTTTTGCGTTTATGGAATGGAGAATATTATGAATAAAACCTGTCTTTTAAAGGTATTGGTGGTTTGTGGTTTGCTTTTTAATCTGGGATTATCAGGATCGGCAATGGCTCATTTTGGAATGGTCATTCCATCGGATTCCATGGTTATGCAGGAAGATAAAAGGAATGTGAATCTTAAGCTTTCCTTTTCCCATCCATTTGAGGGTATGGGTATGGAGCTTGTGAAACCCAAGGGCTTTGGAGTTGTTGCAAATGGAGAAAATATCAGCCTTCTTGACAAAATCAACAAGACAGATGTAATGGGGCATACTGCCTGGACTGTGGATTATAATATCAAAAGACCCGGCATTTATATGTTTTTTATGGAGCCTCAACCATATTGGGAACCTGCAGAAGACTGTTTCATCGTTCATTATACAAAAACCGTTGTGACGGCCTTTGGCGATGATGAGGGCTGGGATGGGGAGATAGGGCTTAAAACGGAAATAGTGCCCCTTTCAAAACCATTTGGACTCTATTCCGGAAATGTGTTCCAGGGCATTGTAAAGCTCGATGGAAAGCCTGTCCCCCATGCCGAAGTTGAGGTGGAATACTATAACGAGGATGGAAAAGCCCATGCGCCGACGGATTATATGGTTACCCAAACCGTAAAGGCAGACCTAAACGGTGTCTTTACATATGCCGCACCAAAGGCCGGCTGGTGGGGGTTTGCCGCCCTGAGCGAAGCTGATTACAAGATTCAACATGAGGGCACTCCCAAGGACGTCGAGATCGGAGCCGTTATTTGGGTAAGGTTTCAGGACTGGCGGATTAAGTAAATCAGCAGGAGTCAGGACAACCCCCCTAATGCTCTGTCAATGCTTGATTTTAGTATTATCATGTAAGCTCAGAAAGTATAGGCAAGGCATGCCTTGTCTCTACTATTAATCTGCCGGGTAGTATTAACCTTTGGCCGGGTAGTTGATTTTTTTTGACATATTCCTAAAAAGATAAGGAACTGCTTTAATGCATATATCTGAAGGTGTTTTATCGGGCCCGGTTCTTTTGACCGGGGGAGCGCTTGCCGCAGTGGGAACCGCCATTGGCCTTAAAAGTATAGATTATGACCGGATCGCCCAGGTCGGCATTCTTTCATCCGCCTTTTTTGTGGCTTCGCTCATCCATGTAAACGTGGGCCCTTCAAGTGTTCATCTGATCTTGAACGGCATTGTCGGTCTTTTACTGGGCTGGGCTGCATTTCCAGCTATTCTGGTGGCACTCACCCTTCAAGCTCTTTTTTTTCAGTTCGGAGGTATCACTGTCCTGGGAGTTAACACTGTAAACATGGCGGTTCCCGCAGTGCTGTGTTATTATCTGTTCAGCCCCTTGATTAAAAAGAATCAGCCCATTGCGGTTGCCGCCTCTTTTGCCGCAGGTTTTTTGTCGGTTTTCTTTGCCGCTATTTTGCTGGCAGCCTCTCTTTTTTTCACGGAGCAAAATTTCTGGGAGGTATCCATGCTTGTGGTCATGGCAAATCTTCCTGTAATGATAATCGAGGGTATCGTAACTATTTTTTGCATAGGCTTTTTAAAAAAGGTTCATCCCGGTATATTAAATTTTTAAGAAAAAATTTATTCTTAAAAATATCTTTTTCGGAGAAAGGTTATGAAACTGAATGCAATTATTCTCATTTTTTCATGTCTTGTCATCATTGCAATATCAATCCCCTTGATATTAGAGAAGGTTAGACCGAATGTTGTTTATGGTTTTCGAACTCAAAAAACCTTAAGCAATGAAATCGTCTGGTACAAAGCAAACAAGTTTTTAGGTTATTCATTAGGAATTGCAGGATTTGTCAGCCTTACTTCCTTATTATTAAAAGAATTTTATCCAAGTATAACTCCGCTGTCAGAAAATCCATATTTCGGAATAATTATTATTTCTTTTTCCATATTCATTGCTATAATTCTTTCTTTTTTTTATTTGAGCACATTATGACCTTTGGAGGAATTAGTGCAAAAATGGTGAAGTAGAACTTTGTGTTCCAGACAAGCCTGCGCCTTTGGGTAAGGGTACAAAGCTCTTTTAGATGCGGCTTAAGCTTAGCAGGCTTAATTGCAAGCCGAGACAAAACCGCACCCACTGAAAAGCTATGATTAACAGGCGTCGTTCAATGTAAATAGACAAGGATACTCCTATGGCGATATATTTTCACAATAGATGGTTTTCAAGGGCGGTGCTGCCCATAATTTTTTTGATGTTCATTTCCTTAAACATGGTTGGTTACGCCTTTGCCCATAAGGTGAGCATATTTGCCTGGGTGGAAGGGGACATTGTTTATACACAGAGTAAATTCAGCGGCGGCAAGAAAGTACAAAACGCACCGGTAGAGGTTTTTGATGCTAAGGGAGATAAGCTTGTTGAGGGAAAAACCGATGACAACGGTGAATTTTCATTTAAAGTGCCCCAGAGGACTGAGATGCAAATCATACTCCTGGCAGGCATGGGACACAGGGCGCAATGGACGATTCCCGTGGAGGAATTAGGAGAGAGTATCCTCCGGCAATCGGGCGATACCTCTTTACATGAACCCGGCGGCATAAAGCCCGGCGCTGTACAGCCCGATGATATTAACCAGTCACAACCTGATGAGGTCAGGCAGGACAATCTAAATAAACCTGAAACCCTTGTTAGAGGGAGCACACAGCCCTGTGCCTGTCTTACCCCGGACGATATTGAAGATATTGTGGAAAAAACACTGGATAAGAAACTGGCGCCCATAATAACCATGCTTAATAAATCACTTGATCCGGATCATGCACCGGGTGTTTTCGACATATTAGGAGGCATCGGTTATATTTTAGGTCTTGTGGGAGTGGGAGCATATTTTAATTATAGAAAAAAACTGGTAGATAAAGCCCATGATTAAAGAACCCTTTGCAACAGGAAATTCATGGATACACCGCATCGATCCCCAGGTCAGGATTGTTTCTGCGGTGGTATTCTCTCTCATTATTGCACTTTCAGAGCAGTTTTCCGTATTAACGGCAGCCCTTGTGGTGTCAATCTTTTTTGTCTGCCTTGCCCGGCTGAATCCCCGTGAGGTATTCGGAAGGCTTGCTGTGGTTTTTGGATTTTTGCTTCTCATATGGGCGGTTTTGCCCCTTACCTTTGAGGGGGAGGCGCTTTATCATGCCGGGCCCTTTGTGATTACCCGTCCAGGGGTTATGCTTTCCGCCCGGATCACGCTGAAATCCGCCGCTATCTTGTTGATTTTCATGGCGCTAATAGCAACAATGACGGTGGGCACCCTGGGGCATGCCTTAAACCGGCTGAGGCTTCCCGGCAAACTCGTCTATCTTCTGCTGATGACCTACCGGTATATCTTTGTTATAGAGGATGAATACAGAAGGCTCAGGACGGCAATTAAAATCCGCGGCTTTCGTCCCGGAACCAACATTCACTCCTACAAGACCTATGCCTATTTAATCGGGATGCTGTTTGTCCGGGCCTCAGTGCGTGCTGAACATGTTCATCAGGCCATGCTTTGCCGCGGATTCAGAGGCAGGTTTCACACCTTAGACGAGTTTGTATCTGAAGGCCGGAACCGGCTTTTTTCAGTATTGATGACTTTTGTCATATTCGGCCTGATTATACTTGAGTACCGATTCTTATGGAGCATTGATGTATGAATGTAAATAACGATAATTTGATGATCAACCTTGAAGCCATAACCTATAAATATCCCGGAACCAATGTGAATGTAATTGATAACCTTGACTTGAAATTTTACCGGGGTGATCAGATCGGGGTTATGGCTCCCAATGGCAGCGGCAAGACCACTCTTTTTTATATTCTCATGGGGCTTTTAAAACCAGACAGCGGCAGTATTGAAATTTTCGGTAAAAAGGTAAGTACGGAAAAAGATTTTGAGGAGGTGCGGCGCAGGGTAGGGCTGCTTTTTCAGGATGCCGATGATCAGCTTTTCAGCCCCACGGTTCTGGAAGATGTGGCTTTCGGCCCCCTGAATCTTGGAAAAACCCCTGGCCAGGCAAGGAAGATCGCCATGGATACCCTTGAAGAGCTTGGTCTGAAAGGTTTTGAAGACAGGATAACCTACAAGCTTTCAGGTGGAGAAAAGAGGCTGGTTTCCCTTGCAACCGTACTTGCCATGAAGCCTGAAATCCTTCTTCTTGATGAACCAAGCGCGGGACTTGATGAAAAGACAAAAAAAAGGCTTATCGAGGTACTTGGATCCCTTGAGCTTTCATACATACTTATCTCCCATGAAAACGATTTTCTCTATGAGCTGACAAAATCCATTTTCAGCATGGAAAACGGCAGAATTTTTCCCGGTGAAAAAATACACCGCCATGCCCATGTCCATCCCCATGGTTCCCATGAGCATTCCCATGATTTCCATTCTCATTCCCATGATTCCCATTTTCACCCCCATGAGCAAATATCAACTACCCCTCCTGAGTCAAAGATTCGGAAGGGGATTTCTCGGCAGGAAGTTAAATGATGGGTAGAGAGGATTTTGCCGCATGGGTCAAAAAGGAAGATCTGGACATTCCTCTTTCTTTAGCAACAGTATCAATTTTTTGCAGAATGTCCTGGGGGATAGTGATATTTACTCGTATGGATCTATATTTCACTTCTGGTATGGATAAAACAAGGATTGCTGCTGCATCTGAATAATCAGGTTTATCCATAATCTCTTCAAGTTTTGAAGGAAGCGGGATATCATCACCATCTTCCAACATTCCTTTGATGTGCAAAGAGAGTGCGTCTTGAGCCATATCTTTAGCCTCATCGATTGTTTCACCAGCAGTTATACAGCCTGGAAAATCGGGAAATGATACCCCGAAATCGCTCTCTTGATCTTTATGTATGAAAGCAATATAGTTAGTCATTTTTATCACCTATTTGAATTGAATTCCTGATTGGCGTTCAATGCTTTTCAGTGTGCCGATAGGTATATCTTTTTTTGGGTGTGGAACGGTAACTCGGCCCTTTTTTAATGGGTGCCGGAACTGAAGGTGAGAACCAGATTTATCGGCCTGAAACCAACCATTTTTTTCAAGGATTTTTATTATTATCCGACTGTTCATATACATACTTATACACACAAAATTTGTTTCTGTAAACTTCACTGAATTACCCTCGGTTCGATTGATCTCATAACGTACTGTAATCTAAGTGAAATATGACTCCTATTTTTTAGAGGTCAATTTTTAATGTGAATAAATTCAATAGGTTATGCAAAAATGATCGAACCGTTAGGAATTATAATCGAAAGGAAAAATATATGCAGGATCCACTATTTGAGCCAGTTACCATCAATTCTCTTACCATCAAGAACAGAATTTTCATGCCGGCCATGCACCTTGGCATGGCTGACAACTTTGAGGTTACCGACCAGATAACTGCATTCTATGACGAGCGTGCAAGGGGCGGTGCAGGAATGATTTCCGTGGGATATGCCACCGTGGACGAGCTGTCCGGAAGCAGCCTGAACATCGGTGCCCATGAAGACAGGTTTATTCCAGGACTTAAAAAACTCTCCGGGCTTATAAAGTCAGGTGGTGCTGCATCCTGTGTTCAGCTTAACCATGCCGGGCGTTATAACATGTCTTTTTTCCTGAACGGCAATATGCCTGTTGCCCCGTCCCCCATTGCGTCCAAGTTGACGCGGGAGACCCCCAGGGAGCTTGAGCAAAAAGATATTCACGATATTATAGAGCGTTTTTCAGCGGCAGCACTCCGGGTTAAGCAGGCAGGCTTTGACGCGGTTGAGGTGCTTAGCGGCACAGGCTATCTCATCAGCGAGTTCCTGTCTCCCTTGACCAACCAGAGAACCGATGGATATGGCGGCTCCTTTGAAAACCGCATCAGGTTCGGCATGGAGGTGGTCAGGGCCATTCGGGAAGCGGTGGGTTATTCCTTTCCCCTGATTGTCAGAATGAACGGCAATGATTTCATGGTCAAGGGGCAGGGCAGGGTAGAGCTGCAGGAATATGCCAGGGCTTTGACCGCTACGGGCGGGGCAGATGCCCTTTGTATCAATGTGGGATGGCACGAGGCCAGGGTCCCCCAGATAACCGCGGCCGTACCAAGGGGTACCTTTGCCTACCTGTCTAAGGGGATCAAGGAGAAGGTTGATGTCCCGGTTATTGCAAGCCACAGGATCAATGATCCTGACATGGCAAGGCAGTTGATCTCAGACGGCATGTGCGACATGGTTGCCATGGGCAGGAGTCTTATTACCGATCCTTTTTTACCCAGAAAAGCTGAAACAGGCAGGGAAGACGAGATTATTCACTGTATCGCATGCGCCCAGGGATGCTTTGATAATCTTTTTAATCTAAAGCATGTTGAGTGCCTGTGTAATCCCAGGGCAGGGCACGAGCGCACAAGGCGGATAAGCAAGACAGATACTCATAGAAAGGTGCTTGTAATTGGCGGTGGTGCCGCAGGAATGAATGCTGCCATTGCTGCTTCAGACTGCGGGCATGATGTATCACTTTACGAGAAAAACAGTATTTTAGGCGGCCAGCTTTTTATCGCATCTGCTCCTCCCGGGAGGGATGAATTTGCCGTATATGCCCGGAATCTTGCAAGGCAGATAGATATTCGTCCTGTAAAGGTTTTTTTAAATACAACCGTTGATATGAAGCTCATTGAAGATGAAAAACCAGATCATGTTATCCTTGCAACAGGAGCAGTTCCCATGACGCCGCCCATACCCGGAGTTGAGATGTCCCATGTGGTTCAGTCCTGGGATGTCCTTAACGGCAAGGCTCGCACAGGTAAACGTGTTGTTGTTGTGGGCGGTGGAGCCGTGGGGGTTGAAACCGCGCTTTTCCTTGCTGAAAAAGGAACCTTGTCTGCGGATGCCTTGAAATTTCTTTTCTTGAATAATGCCGAATCCCCAGAAATTCTTTATGAGATGGCAACCAAGGGAACAAAAGAGATTACCATCATAGAGATGCTTGACAGGGTCGGAAAAGAGTTTGGAAAGAGCACGCGCTGGGGTATGCTCCAGGATCTGGGACGCTTTGGAATTGAAGCAAGGGTAAACAGCAGGGCCCTGGAAATCACTGCCGCCGGCATCAGGGTTGAATCTGAAAACGGTATTGAAGACATTGAGGCAGATACCATTGTAATTGCCGTTGGATCAAAATCTGAAAACAGACTAACTGCAGACCTTAATAAAACAGGTATTTCCTTTGATGTCATAGGTGATGCCAATAATATTGCCATGGCCTTTGATGCGGTACACCAGGGCTTTGTGGCAGGGGCTGGTATTTCCTGAGGTTTCCAGAATTAAATACAAGGCATGATTTTGGAGTGTATTCCTTTTCGGATAAGATTGTCCAGTCCAATGGCATTGACATCCAATTGTAGTTGTTCCCTGCATCTTTCAATTGCCCCCTGTTCATCGATGATTTCAGGATGTTCTTGAAGCATTGTAAAAAATGCCTTCACAACCATTGGATCGAACAATATGTTCACTCCCCGCTGGAGGGATAGAATGGCATCATGAAATGTCTTTTTTTCCATGTGGTTTCTGCCGGAAAGCATGGTTTCAAATGCATCGCATACGTTAATGATTCTTGCTCCAAGGGGTATGGCGTTTCCTTTTAACCCTTCTGGATATCCTGAGCCGTCGAATCGTTCGTGGTGATAGAGGATCAAAGGTTCAACAGCGTTTAAAAAGCTAAGGGGTTTGATTATTTTTGCACCGATTTCAGGATGCTTTTTAACGATATTCATCTCTTTGCTGGAAAGAATGCCAAGCCTCTCCAGGATATAATCCTCCATACCTATTTTTCCTATGTCATGGAGAAGGCCTGCATGGTATATGGTTTCAACTTCTTTCTTTGAAAGGTTCATGGCTGCTGCCGTCATCTTTGCAAAGTCTGCCACTCGAACCGAGTGGCCGTGGGTTTTTTCATCCTTTGCCTCCAGGGCAAGCACAAAGCCCTCTACGATCTGGCGCAGGGTCTGGAGCATTTTATCGTCATAGCTCAGGGTTTTGTGCAGGGCTATGGAGCCTTGTTCTCCCAGGGCATTGATAAGTTTTAGTTCCTGATCCTCAAGTTTGCGGTACTGGGTAAAATAAACGGCCAGGATGCCGACGTAGGGACCTACAATGTCAAAAAAAAGACCGTTTATGGAGCCTACCCGCTGTTTGCCAAGGCGTTCTAAATCGGGAATCCGTTGGTCATAGCGTGCGTTCTCTATAAATACCTTTTCCTTGGTGACGGGATCGAAAATTTGGGTCAGGGTATCGTATTCCACCAAGGCAAGGCTTCTGTAGGTGAATCCGTGGGAGATCATGGTTTCAATTTTTCGATTGCCTGTGTTTATAATCCAGAAAATACAGCCCTTTGCCATAGTTATATCTGTGATGTTTGTAACGATACTATCAAGTATCTCTCCTGTATTTTCCCCGGAATGGATGGATTTACTTACCTGTGCAAAAATCTGAAAATATTTTGAATAATCATCATTCATCGTTATTACCTGTACCCGTATTAATAAATAAAAAAAACAACTTAGAATTCACGAAAAAAAATTCAAGGCTGTCTGGCTGAACCTGTTATATATGAACTTCTGCATTTCAGAAGCAGAATGAAGTGCATCCTTTAGAAGCATCACCTCGGCACTTGTTAATGTGGATGGATTTAGATAATTATCCGGGGGCAGGTTATGGGTTATTTTCTGCATATTGCTTTTGATTTTAAACATTATAAGCGTTTCAAAGGCGGTTTTAAAGAAATCCGATTGTTTGTCTGAAAGTATCCCCATTTCAGTCAGCTTCTTAAGTCTTCCAAGGGTTGATGTCTCGACAATCTTGTTGTTAATGGCAAGGATTCTCATGCCGTTGACCAGGTGGACAATCCCACCGGATTTTAGATTGAGCTGGTTTTTGTGCTCTCCTGCCTTTTCAGTCCTTATATTGCCCAAAAAATTAATTGGTATGGCGAACTTCAGATCCTCGTTGGTCAGCATGTGATTGATCTTTTCCGGATCATTAAAGGCATTGAATATTTTTTCCCAAAGGCGTTGTGCAAGCATTTGGCTGCCCCATACCGGCCTGAAGTCCAGGAGAATTGTCATGGTCAGGGTGTCTTCAGGGTCAAAGGATTTTGACCATTTTTCAACATAGGCCGTCCATTGTTTCAACGATCTTCGCCATTTGGGGTTGGTGGCCATGACATTTCCTGTGCACAGATCAAATCCGCATTCATCTAAACCTTTTACTATGATTTCTGAAAGGGTATGAAAATACCTGTCCACCGCATCTATGTTCTTTTCTTCTGGATCAGCATATATCATGGCATTGTCCTGATCCGTTCTAAGGGTCTGTTCGTGACGGCCGTCGCTGCCCATGTTGATCCAGCAATAGTCTACAGGAGGAGGGCCAAGCCCTTTTTTGATCATCTCTTGTTCTGCAACACGGATGACAGCCCGGATAATGCGTTCATGAAGGGCAGACATGACTTCGAGAATTTCAGGCACTTTTGCACCTTCAATAAGCATGGCATCAAGAACTTTGTCTATCTCTCCGCTGATTCGTGCAATACTATCAATAGTTTTGTGGGTTTTTATGTCCTGGAGCAGGGTCAAGTTGCCTATGTTTCTGGATTTAATTAAATCAATGGCTGTGAGAATGCCCACCAGCCGTCCCCTTTCCATGACCAGTAGATATTTAACTTTTTGTTTGGAGAGTTCCATCAGTGCATGGCCTGTAAAGGCATCAGGAGGGACATAAACCAGTTCTTTGTTCATGATCTGTTCCGCCGTGCAACTTTCAATGGGGCAGGATATCTGGGTAATCAGATTTTCGACTATGACCTGCAGTGTTAGGATGCCCCTTGGAGTTTCCTGATCGTCAAGTACAACTGCGGAGCTTATACCTTTGTCCATCATTATCCTGGCTGCATCAGATACCTGGTCAGTGGTTCTGCATGTAATTACAGATGTCGTCATGATTTCACTTACCCGTTTCCGGAAAAGTGGAAGATCAAAACATGCGGCTGCATCAAGACTTTGCTCCATTTGAATTTTTTCGTATAAAAGCCGCATCCGCTCTGCAAGAAGTTCGTTGAAATAACTTGAGAATTCTGGATTGCTGTAAATTAGTTTTTCAAGCTCATGCCGGGATATGACTATACATGTTAAATCTTCTCTGGCCCTTGTTGATGCTGAGTATTTTTGATCTGAAAGCGCAACCGTTTCACTGAAAAAATCCCCTGGTTTTCTCAATGCCACTACAGATTCAACCCCTCTGTCACTTGTAACGGTTATCTCTACAAGGCCTGAGACGATGACGAAAAGCGATTCAAGGCTTGCATCCCCCTGTTTGAAAATATAGGTACCTTTTTTGAATGGGCGGGTGGATACCTTTGTAGAAAGTTCATTAAGAGCAGAGGGTTGGAGCCTGTTAAAGGGCTCGATAGCTTGTAAGACCTTTACAATATCTCGTCTGTTCATAAAACACCTTTACCAAATAATTAGCCATGATGAAGTATTTGTTATTGACGGTAAATTATTTAATTGTTTTTATGTACTCTATAGTCATTAGTCATAAGCTTTTGTAAGTTATTAAAATTATTGGTAGTATGTTGTATATGGGGTGGCGTGAGCCCAGTACCGATATTATTCTACAGTAATAATTTTGAAATCAGGTGGAACAATAAATCGTTCAATATCTGGTTTCTCCAAAATAACCTTCTGTAATACCTCTGAAATATTCTTGATCTCCTTTCTTGTTATTTCCGGCAATGGCGTATTGGTTTTTGCCTTATAGACAGCGGTAACTGAAAGTTCTTTTTTTACAGGATAGCCGTTGACATCCTTAAGGTATTTTTTCATGGAGTCCAGTGATTCATGCCAGTGGTCCAGTATATTTTCGAGGGGACCTAAACGAGCGGCATCCAATCCCAGTCTCTTTCCCAATTTTTCATTGAAATATTCATAGTCTGTAAAGCCTGGAACTTGATTGGTGAGCCATAATTCAAGTTTAATAAGGGTTATGCTTGAAGCATTTTTTGTCTTATCAATGGTTTCGAGGCGGACGTCAGCCGTGATATGACTGCATGAATATTTGTTAAATATCTGTTTTTCAGGATTTAGCTTGATTGTAAATAAAGGTTCCTGAACATGGTATCTTGTGTCAATCATTTTTTTTGTTGGTTTTGAAATGTCTTGGGGGGAATATCTGTCATACCAGTCAGGGTCGGTTATTTTTTTAAGGGGAAAATCAAGAACCCTGTTTTTTACATAATCAACTTCTCTTATTATATCCTTATCAAGCAAAATATGTGTTGATTCTCTTATCGTCTTTTTAGTGCCAAACCATTTTTTTAGCAAATTTCCAGTGTATGTTGTTTTTTTATCAAGGTATTTCTGATCTCCATTATAAAGTATGGCAAGTTCTGCTTTTTTAGTTCCAACTACAAATTCATTAATAGTATAGTCATGGATAAAAAGCGCTTGAGCATAAGAATCTAATTCAGAAAAAAACAAAGCAAGAAGCGTTCCAATTGTAATTGTAATAAAGATTTTAAAAAATATTGGGAAGGAGTTTATTTTTAGCATGAAAGTTTGACAGTTTTTTTTCATAGTCCAATAACTTTTTGATGTATGTAAACACCAACAAACATGGAAAGCAGGGGGATGCCCAATCCAACGGAAGCACCAAGGGCGACATTGTTGCTTGGATCAAATCCATAAGGTTTTACAAAGTATATAATAAAATTAATGCCGACTCCCATAAAAAGATAAAAGTTGTACCAGAAACGTTTTGATCGTTCCCATTTTTCCATGGGAGTTTTGTTGTTGTCTTGTGAACTCATTTTGTGAATCTCCTGACTGTGTTTTAACAATATTAAGCAGATTGTATAAATATTTTACCGTACGGTTAAATATGAAGGCATAAAAAATTAATATATGCTTCAGGGCATCCTGTATATTAATTTATGCAGATCCACTTAAGGCTGTTAAAAATTAAGCTGGTATATTAAAATTATTTAGGGGTGAAAAAGCCTATATAAATATTTTAATATAAAAACTAATAGCGTTTTATCAATAACCTTGTCCTCAAAAAATTATAAAAATTAATTTAACCCATCACTTCAGGAAGCGACAAATGTTGATTCAAAAAGCTGGATTATTGATAAAATGCATTTGAACAATGCCGCTGTCATATAGCGACAGATTTATTTTCTTCTATGGCTTTAATATCGTGGTCTTTGGAAAAAGGCAAGGATGTTTTGCTATAACCCCATGCCTTGGTCAGGCACAACGAAGGATGAAACGTAGGGGCACCCCTCTGTGGGGCCCTATTAAAGGGCAGGCTGCCCCTACAGTTTCATGGTAGACCAGGGTTTTGACCCGGTTCTGACCACAACGAAGCACAGCAATTCTCGGTTAGCCTATAACCGTTTAATATTACAGGATATTTGATAAGTCGTTTTCGTAAGGTTTAAAATTGTTAATAATAATGATTTCAAACAGTTATCCTCTTTTTGACCGGGAATCACTGGTTTTGTTTTACGGTTAGCATCTCAATTAGGCCTGGAATTTCAGTAATATTTTTCTTTTTGATCCTTCTTTCGAACCATCTTTTTAATTCTGATTTTTCAGGGGCATTTTTAATTTTGTACTTCATAGTATCTATAATCATTTGGCCAATGTATTTTGCTGTACGCTGTGTTTCAGTTTCTTTTATATCTCGGTAAGAAGAGATCATCTTGTTGATCATTTTTATATCTTTTAATGAATCAGGATCGGCAAGATTCAACATTACTAATTTTTCATAATCGTTTTGTCTGTCTTGATTAAAAGACTGGGTATCCGGGTTTTCCTTGTGCCATTTTTTGATCGCCTGGTCAATGGAGTTGTAATATACATTTGCAATGGTGTTGGCTAATTCCAGGGGAATATCGTCAATATCTCCAAGTTTTTTTTTAATACAATAGCTGATCAATTCAATTATATATTGCTCCGGCATTATAATGGCCCCTTTATTTATTTTTTTACAAGGCTACAATGACTTTGATGCTGATTTTTTGCAGTTTAAAACATTTAACCCAATGATAAAATAAAATCAATTTTTAATTAGGAAAATAAACCGTACTTCATCCTCAATCATAAGATTCTATAATCTATCATTGTATATTTTGGCCAATGAAAATTTAAGACGCCACATCTTCTATGAAAAAGGAGAAACTAAAATTTGCGAAATTCTTCATATACCCATCATAAGGGGGTCAGATTTGTTGATTTAGCCTTTGTGAAACCCGGGGGGAATTATATGTTTTAAATACGGTTTTGATTAAACGGTAGATTGAAAACTGATGAACTCCTAATTTGTTGACACTTTTTAATTTGAAAACTCCGGAATCAAAAGAGAACTTTATTAGAGTGTAAAGTGTTTTTGAAGGATGCTATAAGAATGGTGTTTTTTTCTTTTTATATGGAGTGTTTTTATTTTAAAAGAGTTGACAAAATAAATATAATGGATATAAAGTAAAAATCAAATAAGACTGAGCGCTCGTTCAATTTGATAGGATTCTTTTAATTAACTTTGCTGTTTATCTAAATTTTTACGTGAGGTTTATGGGTACAAAGAGAGAAAGGGGGTGAGTTACACAAAAAGGACTTGTGGTTTGTAAAAGGAAGAAGTTAATTGTTAACATTCAATGCCGCTTGGTTGGGAAATCTTTCTTGACTTTTGTGTTAAGTTCTTCTGCTTAATTTTGGATGGTATAAAATTAATTTCAATGTGAAATTTTATGGAGGAGACAGTATGTTCAAAGGTATGCCAAAAGTATTCTGGGTAGGTATGGGTATTATGTATGGCTGGTGTTTTTTTTTCATGTTTCTTGAGATGACGATTTCTGGATTTCCCCTGATATCTGTTCTGGGTATTCCTGCTTGTTATATCTACAACATGATTCTTGGGCTGTGGGTAGTTCCAATTCTTGTTTCTTATTTGTTTTTTTCTTCAGAGGAAAAAAGAGAAGCCAATATGTTAAAATCAAAGGGAGGTAACTGATTATGCAAGTCAACCCCATTGTAATTCTGGGTGCCGTCATATATTTCCTCATCATTTTTGGTATTGGGTGGTACACAAGAAAAGCTTCTGCCGATGCTAGTGACTTTTATGTTGCAGGTAGAAAAATTGGACCTATTGTAAATGGTTCTGCTCTTGCCGCCACTTATTTCAGCCCGGCAAGTTTTCTTGGTTTGCCGGCCTTTATTTTTCTTTTAGGATATCCCTTTTGGTGGGCACTCGTCGGGATCATTGGTGGTATGCCCATTGCGACTTTGCTCACGGCAGCTCCTCTGAGAAAATATGCTCCAACTTCCTTTACAGATTATTACGCAGACAGGTATGATACCAAGTGGATGCGTTTGATTTGCGCTATCCCCACAATCATCTGTGGTTTTTGCTATGTTATTCTCTCCATAGTTGGTACCGCTCTTTTTCTCCTGTGCATCTTAAAGGTTAATTTTACCATTTCCGTAGTTCTTGCCTCGCTTGTAGTCTTTGTCTATATTTACTATGGTGGCATGGTGGCCACAAGCTTTTCAACGGCTTTTCAGGGTCTTGCCATGACGGTTGCCTCCCTTGCCGCAGCCTTTGTTGTTATTGGGCATTTTGGCGGCTTAAACGGACTTACAGAGGCGGTTATTGCCAACAATGCCAATTTCTTCAATCTTCCCTATTCTGCTGAAAAGGTTTCCCATCCCTACATGTCCATGTGGTCCGGGGTAATAGGTTTCTTTTTTGTATGGCATTTTGGTTTTTCAGCAATGCCCTATACTGTTGTAAGGTTTTTTACAACTCAGGACATAAAAGCTGCCCGCAGGAGCGTTTTCTGGGCTGTTCTCATTGGCGGAGCCATGTACATGGGCCTTATCATCATCGGAACCGGTGCCAGGGTTCTTATTGAAAACCTCCATCCGTTCATGAAGTTAGAGGGTATTACAAGCGCTGTTGGGGTTCTTAAGCACATGAAGACAACCCTTGGTGTGGCAGGTGCCTCGGTTACCGATTATTCCATGATCGCTGCCATGGAGGCCCTTAACAGCAGTCTGCTGCTTTCCATTGTTGCAGCAGGAGGTCTTGCAATTGCAATGGCAACCGCTGCAGGATGGACAATGGTTCTTAATATCATAATGGGACGCGATCTTATTGGTAAGGTATTTGGGAGTGCATGGCCCGAGGAAAAACCTGTTCAGTGTACCCGTATCATGACAATTATCATCATGGTGGTTTGTGCTTTAGCAGCCTTTAATCCCCCGGCCCTTGTTCTTGATATTTCAGGAGCGGCATTTATTGTTATCCTGTGCTCAGTAGGTCCACCGCTTATTCTTGGCCTGTGGTGGGAAAAGGCAACAACCGTTGCTGCCGGAGCCAACATACTCATCATGACATTTTGTTCTGCAGGATCATGGCTTTATGCAAACAAGGTATTAGGAAGTGCTCACTGGTTCTTCTTAACTGAAAAGGGAGCTATCAGTACCCCCCATCAGTTCTACTGGGTGTTTGTAGGTTTTGCTTTTTTCATTATTGTAAGCCTGGTTACAAAGCCTTGCAAACCTGAAGTTATTCAGAAGTATGTTAATGACTTAAGACCCTGATAAGGTTATGCTGACCACTGCTGCAACTTGAGGCTTCAACAGTTTATAATGTCCTCATTATTAAATGAAAAAAATTTTCTGGAAAGCTAAGTTTATCCGAGTGTTCAGTATGTTTGCTCTCTTGCCCGGCGGTTCCTCTGCCGCCGGGTTTATCCTGTTTTTTTCATGGCCTGTTTCCTATATCCGATTATCAGATATGCGTTGGAGAAGTCTGCCATGTGTTTAATTTTGTATTTTCGAATATCCCTTTAATCTGCCTCATGAATTATCTGATACCCACCATCTTTTGGGTATGCCCATTACCATTGAATATCCCATCCCTCAGACGTCCATTCTAAATCGGATTTGATACATTCTCTATTGAACTGATAACGAACTTAAAAATATATTTTCGGTTTGAACCCATGTTTTATTGAATGTTCTTTTTATAGCCCTCACAGCTTTGCAGATAGTCAGTTTTCTAAGTTCTTTTTTGACGCACTATCCCCGAAGAAATTTTTCTAATTAACTCAAGAGTCGTAAGTTCTAACATCTGCTACCATATATTGTGTTTTAGATTTCTTTGAAAATACCATTTGTGGTGCTCATTCAGAGAACTTATGACTGACGAGTAATTAATTATTTGAAAAAAATATGGTAGTTAAATTATGGCCTTCAGATACCATGCAATCTTTGGAAAAAGTTGAGCACGCGGACAAAATATTTGCTTGTTCGCCGGGAGCAAAATTCTATTAAAATTGACGATTGTCAGAGACAATATATGTCCAGGTACGTATAACTGACAACTTATGTGTAAAACATTATAAACTAAAAATTCGGCAAAAGAGCTTTGTTAAAATAAAAAAGGCTTACAACCGATTAGCTGTAAGCCTTTTAATTACTATGGCTGGGTGATAAGGATTCGAACCTTAATTGACGGAGTCAGAGTCCGTAGTCCTGCCGTTGGACGATCACCCATAAACACTGGATGCCTATATACCCTAAGATTACTTTGGAGTCAATAGCATATCTGTTAAAAATTTTGCTTTTTTTGAAAACGTGGTATATATTTATTTAAATAAAGACTGTTTTAAATAAGGCAAAAAAACAGGTTTACGTGTTTATTAATATAAAACTCGATTATCAAGTTTTTTCAGACATTGAAAGGTGTAAACTACTTTTGAGCTGATATGAAAGGTGCCTGAACCTGTGTTAAATTTAGAACGTCTAAAATCAAATCAATGGTTATTATAATTTAAATGATAAGGAGGTTTTCATGGGTATAAAAGTGCTTATTAGAAGAAAAATTCCTGAAAATAATTTGAATGAAATAAACCAGTTATTGATTGACTTAAGAGCCTTGGCTATGAAACAGAAGGGTTATCTTGGGGGAGAAACTTTAAAACGGGTTAATTCTCCAGCTGAATACCTTGTGATCAGCAGTTGGGAATCCCTGGATGAATGGAGCAAATGGCTCGTCAGCGCTGAAAGAAGAGATTTTCAAGAAAGAATTGATTCTTTAACTGATTTTGAAACAAAATTTGAGATATATGAACAATGATACATTTTTTTGCTTGCTTTTGAAGGATACTGTAATTTAACATAAATTAACACATATCCTTAGTTTCGCTTATTCTTGACTAAGCTGTTGAATTTATTGTTTTAATATGTTTTAAGATTTATATTTTTCAAATTTTTTATTAAAGAATATCAATGCGTTAATAAAAATAAGCGAAAAGAGGGACATTTTTTGCGGTGATGCTTTTTGGTGTGTAAGTGAACTATCCCTACCTTAGATGGATAGGTGTTTTACACCCACTTTTATAAATTCAATAGGTTATAAAAAAAACAAGCAAATCAGGGGGGATGATTATTGTTTTTTATGGTTGTTTGTAAAAAATTATGAACGATATTAAATAGTATCCCCCTATCCTGAAAAAAAGGATAGGGGTGTACTATTTTTATATTTAAGGATTAGAGGAAAAATAGATTGGGTTTTTTTGGAGAATTTTATGAAAAAAAAAGCAAAAGTGTTGGTCTGTTATGATGGTTCGTATTTATCGCTTGATGCAGTTACTTATGTTGGCGATGCATTTCCTGTTGAAACTACAGAAGTTGTCCTTTTTTATGTGGACTCTAAAATACCAGGAGATTTCTGGAATTTAGAAAAAGAGATGCCTTTTCAGTTCAGCTCACCTGAAATTCGAGCCAGCCTGGCGGTTAAGTGTAAAGAGATACGCGAGTGTATGCAAAAGGCCCAAAAGATATTGTTAGACGCAGGGTTTCCAGAACATGCCGTGATTAAAAAAATTCACACAAAACAGCAGGGAATTGTTCAAGACATAGTTGAGGAATCCAGACAAGGGTATGACGCTCTTGTGGTCGGAAGAAAAGGTTACAGCAGAATAAAGGATATTTTAATGGGAACAGTGCCTGTAAAACTTCTTGATAAAATAAAAAATATTCCATTGATTGTTGTTGGAGGCCTGCCGGAGCATAAAAATATTCTGGTTGCCTGTGACGGTACCCGTCAAGTTATGAAAGCTGTTAAGCATATGAGCATGCTCATCAATACCCGTGATTCTGAATTCCTACTTTGCCATGTCCGTAAGCCATCAGGAAACCAAAATCAGTTGATTGAAGAAAAAAACAGCTCTCTTTTTATGGAACTGCAAGAATTCCTCAGCAGCGCAGGTTTTTCCGAAGATCAGATAACATGTGAAATTTTAGAGGAAAAATCAAGTGCAACCGTAGGGATTGTCAATAAAGCTAAGTATGGTAATTACGGCACAATCGTTATTGGCAGAAGAGGCCTGTCTTCCATGAAAAGAATGTTTACAGGTCGAGTTGGAGAAAAAATTTTTCAACTTGCAGATAACCTGATTGTATGGGTTTCACAATGATTATAAGCAGTTCGAACATTTTTGCATAACTTATGGAATTTATTCACATTTAAAAATTAACCTCTAAAAAATTAGAATCAAATTTTACTTAAATTACAGCATGTTATGAGATCAATCGAACCGAGGGTAATTAGAATCAGTATCCTTTAATTATATGTGTCATTTCAATAATCTCAAAGATGATTCAAGAAAGCTTAAAACCAGCCTTTTTTAAATCCATGAAAATTAAGATTAATTATTGACAGGCTTTGCAGCGCTCTGGTAACATCTAAACTTTTTTAATGCTAATTAGTATTCATGATTATTAGCTTATTACAATGTTACCTGACCGTATAGGGCTTTTACCGGAGTATATTAATAATTACAATGGGTTATTTTAAATTTAAGGGATTCCCCGGCAGCGGGAGTTTCAGCCACGGGGTACATCCCCCTGATAGTAAATTTTATTCTGCTGATGCAGCAGTTGAAGTAATGCCTGTTCCTGAAAAGGTTGTGCTTCCAGTTCTTCAGCACATTGGCGCGCCATGCGAGCCGGTTGTAAAACCTAAGCAGAAAGTTTTGACAGGTGAGCTTGTTGGTGCTGGAAAAGCTTTTGTATCAGCCTCCCTTCATTCGCCGATTTCCGGAATCGTTCAAAAGATGAGCGTGGTCACTCTGCCTAATGGCCGGCATTTGCCCGCTATTAACATAAAAGCCGAGGGTGATCAGATAGACCCGCAAACTATATGGGATGATTTGCGTCACGAGGATTGGCCGGTTCATGAAATAGAAACCTATGATCCTGATGAAATTTCCAGGAGAATTCATGGTTCAGGCATTGTTGGACTCGGAGGGGCTGCCTTTCCCACCCATGTGAAAGTTATGCCCGATGATCGAAAGATGATAGATACCGTCATGGTAAACGGCTGTGAGTGCGAGCCCTATCTGACACCGGATTACAGGGTCATGGTTGAAATGCCGGATGCCGTTATCACCGGCGCGCTTCTTGCTTGTCGTGCAGTCACATCTAAAGAGCTTATTATCTGCATCGAAGATAATAAACCAGAGGCGGTAAAATCAATTCAATTGGCCATTGACCGGGTCAAACAAAGAACTCGTTATACCAATTTAAAACTAGCAGTCCTTAAAACCAAATACCCCCAGGGAAGTGAAAAACAACTGATCAAGGCGGTGCTTGACTTGGAAGTTCCCCTTGGCGGTCTTCCTTCCGATGTGGGCGTTGCCATGAGTAATGTAGGTACCATGGCTGCCATTGCCAGGGGATATGTACAGAATAAGCCCCTTACTCACCGGGTGATCAGCGTCTCAGGGGCAGGAATAAAACATCCTGGGAATCTTTTTGTCCCTGTCGGCATCAGTGCAGGAGAAGTCCTTGATTTTTGCGGCGGTGTTACCCAAAATGCTGCAAGGCTTATTTCAGGCGGTCCCATGATGGGATTTTCATTTTCCGATCTTTCAACCCCTGTAACTAAGGGAACCAGCGGCATTACGGTTTTAACCCATGACGAGATATCATCGGGAGAAGAAACCGCGTGTGTCAGATGTGGAAAATGTGTGGAAGCCTGTCCCATGAATCTGGTGCCTACCCGCCTGGCCATGGCGGCAAGGTATAAGAAACCTGTCCTTGCCGCAAAATATAATATCAACGCCTGTTTTGAGTGTGGCTGCTGTACCTATGCCTGTCCGGCAAATATCAAACTTGTACAGCTTATAAGAATAGGCAAGGCCCAGGTTGCTGCCAGCCGGAAAAGCCGAATATAACTGCCATGGGCAGACCAGGGTTTTAACCAGGTTCTATCTACAACGCGGCATGAAAGTCATATTGGGTTTACGGAAGACTTTCATATATAAGGAGTAACAAGATTGCACAAAATAGATAAACAATCCGGACTGGAACTGGATGCGGTAAATATCCATGTTGCCCCGTCCCCCCATATATCGGATACAACCATAACAACCAAGGGTATGATGAAGGATGTTATTATTGCCCTGCTGCCCTTGATTATTATGTCCATCTATGTATTTAGAATGAGCGCCCTGAAGCAGATTATAATCTGTGTGGCTGCCTGTCTTATCGCGGAAACCATTTTTGTTAAAATGCGGGGGAAAAAGCCCAGTTTAGGTGATCTTTCCGCAGTCGTCACAGGCATGATTCTCGCTCTTTCCCTGCCGGGTACTGCTCCCTGGTATGTTGGAGGCCTGGCATCCTTTGTGGCCATTGGAATAGGGAAAATCATCTTTGGCGGGCTTGGCATGAATATATTCAATCCAGCAATGGTGGGCAGGGCCTTTGTAATGATCGCCTTTGCCAGCCTGATGGGAGCCGCGGCCTATGAAGACCCCTCTTCTGTGGTGGATGTAATATCCCAGGCAACTCCTTTGAGCGCATTAAAACAGAGCGGCATTTACACCCCTGTTTCCGATCTGTTTATGGGCTTTACCAATGGCTCCCTTGGAGAGACAAGCGCCCTTGCCTGCCTTGCAGGGGGCCTTTTTTTATGCGTCCGCAGAACGGCAGCCTGGGAGATACCCCTCAGCATTATTGTGGTGGTGGCATTAATAGCAGGAATAGCTGATATTGCAGGTTCTCATTCAGGCAGCCTTCTTTTTCATCACCTCTTTGGAGGTGCCCTTCTTTTCGGAGCCTTTTTCATAGCAACGGATCCGGTCTCAAGCCCATTGACCTTTAAGGGCAAGCTTATATTCGGTGCCGGCACCGGAGCCTTGATCATGATTATTCGTCTTTTCAGCGGATATCCCGAAGGAGTTATGTTTGCCGTGCTTTTGATGAATGCCGTGACTCCGCTGATCAACCGCTGGACAATTCCAAGACCCATGGGAGATGCTTGATATGGAAAATGTGCAAAATAATAATTTGGTTCAGGCATGGCTTGTTTTGACCCTGGCGCTTTTGTTCGGCATTGCCCTCTCAGGAGTACAGACCTTGCTTGGCCCCAGGATAGAAGACAACAAAATAAAAGAGACCATGGAAAGGATACCCCTTGTCCTGCTTGGCGGGGAAAAGGCCCGGCAGCTCATGGAAATGGAAGCTCCCCTCAGTATTGAGCCTGGGAGGATTTCCGTTGAAAAGCAGGGCAGGACTAAATTTTACAATGTTTATGGAGCATCCTTTGAGACTGGTGATCCAGCAGGATGGGTAATCAAGGCATCGGGCCAGGGCTATGCAGACAGAATTGAGCTGCTTGTGGGCCTGGACAGAGATGTGGAAAAAATCACAGGCCTTTTTGTGCTGGATCAGAAGGAAACTCCGGGGCTTGGCAACAAGATAGTAGAGGAGGCCTGGCAGGCTCAATATATTAACAAGGCCGTTGATAAACCCCTTAAGGTTGTCAAGGGAGGCGCCGCGGATTCATATGACATCGATGCAATTTCAGGAGCCACTATTTCATCTTTGAGTGTCACCGGGATTGTAAATCAGGCGATTTCGGATATTGCACCACCTCTGAAAATGAGGAACGGCAAAAATCAAAAGGAGGAAAAATAATGGCTGATCAACCCACTGCCATGGAAAGATTTCTCCAGGGCATTCTTCCTGAAAACCCGGTATACCGACAGCTCCTTGGCCTTTGTCCCACACTGGCTGTCACCAATGGCATGAAACCCGCCATTACCATGGCTTGTTCCGTTGCCTTTGTTTTATTCTGTGCCAATATTGTTATAAGCCTTATCCGCAATTTACTGAAGCCCCACTTGAGGATCGTTATTTTTACCCTGACCATCGCAACCTTTGTAACGATTGCTGACAGGGTTCTGGCGGCCTATCTGTATCAGATGAGCAAACTCCTTGGGCCTTATATCCCTTTGATTATTGTGAACTGCATCATCATCTGCCGTTGTGAAGTGTGCGCTTCAAAGCAGTCTGTTTTCACCGCCGGAGCAGATGCCATTGGTCAGTCCATCGGCTTTGGCCTTGCCCTGTCAAGTATAGCGGCTGTAAGGGAAATCCTTGGAACCGGTATGCTGTTCGGTTTCCGCGTGCTTCCTGAAATGTGGCCGGACTGGGTTATAATGGTGCTTCCACCGGGTGCATTTATTACACTTGGACTTCTCCTTGCCACGGTAAATTTTTTCAGTATGCGCAGGGAAAATCAGGCAGGAAAGGAAAAATAAATGAACTATCTTATAGATATACTGCTGATAGCGCTCAGTGCCGCAGTGATAAATAATTTTGTACTATACTATTTTGTCGGCATCTGCCCATTCATCGGGGTCTCCAGGAAGGTGGACATGGCCTTTGGAATGGGATGTGCGGTTACCTTTGTCATCTGCATTGCTGCCTTTCTAAGCTGGGCCATTACCACAATGATACTTATACCAGGCGCGCCTGTTTCATCGCTTGTGGGAGGTTTTTTTCTTCCAAAAGAACAGGCCGCAAAAATTGATCTGACGGTTTTAAGTTATATTGTATATATTTTTTCCATAAGCTCTTCCGTGCAGTTTGTCGAGATGTATGTAAGAAGATTTTTTCCTGCACTTTATAAATCCTTTGGCGTATTTTTGCCTCTTATCACAACCAACTGTGCCATTTTGTTTGCCTGCCTGACCATCATGAGCAATGTGGCCGGCGTGGAAAACCCGGCAGATGCCTGGGACCTGGGAAGATCATTGATCCTTGCCTTTTTCGGCGGGGTCGGCTTTACCATTGCCATTGTTATAATGTCCGGTATCCGGGAAGAAATGGAAATTTGTGATATTCCCAAGCCCTTTCAGGGGGCTGCCATTACATTGGTGGTCGGCGGTATATTAGCCCTGGCTTTCATGGGGTTTACCGGCGTGGATTCGGGCCTCAGAAAGGCTTTAACATCAGTTCAAACCGATAATACGGTAATGGTTTCCCGTACCAGCAAGATTGATCAAGTTGATAATGCGGTAATGGTTTCCCAGGCCAGCAAGATTGATCAAACTCATAATGTGCTAATGCTTTCTAATGCCGGCAAGATGGATCTGCCTTCTCTATTTGAGCACTCCTTTGTGAAACATGCTGTAACCGATACAGAAGCGAGGTGGTCATGATTGTTGTAACGATTGCCATTGCCGCTGGAACCATGCTGGTTATGGCGGTGATCATGTCTTATATACTTGGATGGGCAAACAAAAAATTTCATGTGGAGGTTGATCCCCGCGTGGAGGCCGTCATTGATGCTCTTCCCGGTGCTAACTGCGGGGGGTGCGGGTATCTTGGATGCAGTGATTATGCCGTAGCCATAGTCATGGATAAGGTGCCTTTAAATAAGTGCCCTGTGGGTGGAGAGGCCTGTGCCGTAGCTGTAGCAGATATTATGGGTATAGAGGTGGGAGAGGCCATTGTTTACAGGCCGGTTGTCCTTTGTGGCGCAAAATGTGATGACCGCAAGGGAAAGACCCCATATCAGGGCGAGAAACGTTGCTCCGCAGCAACTCTGGTGGCAGGCGTTCAAGGATGCACCTTTGGCTGTCTTGGCTTTGGAGACTGCGTTCAGGCATGTAATTACGATGCCATACATGTAAATGAAGGACTTGCCGTTGTTGACTATGATGCCTGTGTTGGATGCGGTGCCTGTGCCAGAGCATGTCCCCGGAATATCATAACCATAGTAAGATTTACCGAAAATGCGGTTCCTGTTGCGGCATGTTCCAACCGGGATAAGGGAAAAGATGTTTCAGCCGTCTGTGATAACGGATGCATAGGCTGCAAGGCATGCACCCGTAAATCCGATATATTCTCCATGGATGGCACCCTAACTGTAACTGATTACGAACATTATACCCGGGATAAGATGGACGATGTCCTTAAGGCTATTGAAAAATGCCCCAACGACTGTATTTCATATGTCGGTAAAAAATTTGAGGTAGATATTGTCAATAAACCCTCATGATTGCTGAGTATCACAAGGATATGTGAAATATTTTATACTTCAGCATATTATTGAGACTTTCTGGGAAAAATCAGGATAGCAGACTTGGATCCAAATAATTTAAAGCATTTTTTTAGGCAGATTCTCGGCAGAAAAATGATTGTAGCCCTTATCATGGGTTTTTCCTGCGGAGTGCCCCTGCTTTTGACCATTTCAGTGCTCCAGGCATGGATGAAAAAAGAAGGGGTGGATATTACGGTTATAGGAATTTTTTCCCTTGTGGGAATGCCTTACACATTGAAGTTTCTATGGGCTCCTATTTTTGACAGGTTTACCCTGCCGTTCCTGGGAAGACGAAGGGGCTGGCTTTTAACAGCACAAGTTTTGCTGGTTTTTGCCATTGTAATGCTTGGACTTACTGATCCTGTCACCCTGCCCTGGCTTGTGGCCCTGGCGGCATTTGTTGTTACCTTTTTTAGTGCTTCACAAGACATTGTGGTGGACGCCTATCGAAGGGAAGATTTAAGCGATGAAGAATTAGGTCTTGGCTCCTCCATGTATATATACGGTTACAGGGCCGGGATGCTCCTTGCATCGGGCGGCGGCCTTATCCTTGCGGATCACATCCCCTTTTCCATGGTGTACATGATTATGGCAGCAAGTATTCTGCCGGGTATATTGGTAACCTTTATGACACCGGAGCCTGTGGAGGCCCAGGGCCAGCCTCTGACAATGGTGGAGGCCCTGATCGATCCCCTTAAAGAGTATTTTTCAAGGGATGGCGCATTGCTTATTTTGGTTTTCATCTTATTTTATAAGATAGGGGATACAATGGCATCGGCCATGACCACGCCTTTTTATCTTGATATCGGTTTTTCAATGACGGAGATCGGAGCCGTTGTAAAGCTGTTTGGATTCTGGGCAACCCTTGGGGGAACATTTGCCGGCGGTATCCTGATGCTTAAAATAGGTATCAACAAAAGCCTGTGGATTTTCGGTGTGCTTCAGGCAGTTTCAACCGCCTGTTTTGCCTGTCTTGCCGCTGCTGGTCATAACATTTTGCTTCTTTCCGGGGTTATTGCCTTTGAGAACCTGTCCAGCGGCATGGGAACCGCAGCCTATGTGGCCTTTATGGCATCATTGACAAATAAACGGTTTACCGCCACCCAGTATGCTCTTCTATCCAGCCTCATGGGGATTCCGAGGGTTATGGCATCAGCCCCCACTGGATTTTTTGCAAAGCATCTGGGTTGGGAGTTTTTTTTTATTGCCTGCACTCTTGCCGCTATACCGGGTTTATTTTTGCTCTTAAAATGCGCGCCCTGGAATGCTCAAACCAAACCTTGTTAAGGTTATTTCCAAAAAATAATATACCGGAATTCATATGTTGGCCATTCTGCAAAAAAATATTAAGCCAAGATATTTGCTAAAATACTATATGGAAATTACCTAAAAGGCCGTCTTAATTCATGCAGATAGCCTAAAAGAGTTTAAAGAGGTAAAAAGAGATGGCGGAAGAAATTGATTATCAATTAGCTAATTTAATGAGAAAAGAATCCAGGCTTGGGGCAGTCAGAGCCGAGCTTCCGGCCCTTAGCGGAGAAAAGGCTCTAAATGCGATTTTAGATTACAGCCAGCCTGTAACCCTGGTTCAATCCTTTCCCGAACAGGATCTTCATTTTTTGATGTATCATATTGGTGTGGATGATTTTCTCCCTGTGCTTTCCATGGCTTCTTCAGAGCAGTGGGAGTATCTTTTGGATGTGGAGTTATGGGATGGTGACCGCCTGAATTTAATTCAGATGACCAGAAATTTTAATATGCTGTTCAATGCTGATCCCCAGCGTTTATTGCGTTGGACAATTAAGGAGAAACCGGATTTCCTTGAATATTATTTTTTCAGGCATATGGACATCAGAATCCGGGAGCATGATGAGGATCCTGGAGATTTCGGGAATGATTTCATAACCATCGACGATGTTATTTACTTCAGATTTCCCGGCATGCCTTCTGATTTGAACAAGAATCATGGAACGGTAATTGGGGATGAAAATTTGGAAGATGAAAATGGCGGGGGAGATCATTTTTTTTCTGATGCGGACTATGATGAAGAAGATATTGCCGGCGGCACCCTTGCCCTTCATCACCAAGCCACTGAATCTCTAATTACCAGGATGCTCAACACCTTGGCGGATATGGACATGTCCGTATATCAGGGAGTGATGCTGGAAACCGCCTCGGTTATTCCGGCAGAGACAGAGGAAGAACAGTTCAGGCTCAGGAATGTAAGGCTTGCAGAAAAAGGTTTTCTTCCCCGCCATGAGGCCGCTGGTATCTATCAGCCTCTTAAAATCAAGGATTTAAGGAAAAGGCCTGAAAAATATCTGACACGGCCTTTTTGGGGAACGGATTTCCCTCGTTGTGCCCAGTACCCTTCATCTTTTTTAAAGAATCAAACCCTCTTTGCCCGTTCCATTGCTTTGCTCGACAATGAGCAGATTATGCAGAATTTTCAGATGGAGTTTGCCGCCCTTGTCAATGGTCTTATCTCTGCGGACGGCCTTAAAATTAGAGCTAAGGAGGATCTGGAAAAGGCTGTAGATAAAGCATGCAATTATTTAAGTCTTGGAATTGAACTCATCCATGCAGGACATCTCTATTGTCAGAAATGCCTGTCCTGGGGGGAGTATCTGTGCCGTATAAAAGACAAACTTTGCCGTGAAGATTTCTGCTGCCGGCCGGAACATGGAATTTTAATAATTGCAAACCATGCCATGCTGGATATTTTTAAGGTGGCATCCGGTGCAGGTATGGAATTGAAAAAAAGAGCAAATGACTGGTATAAAAAGAGCTGGATGGCAGAAAAAGGCCTGTCTCTTACCTTTCTAGGAGAGCATGGCCTTGGGATAGCAGGCGGGCTTTTGGTGGATTTCCCTCTTTATTTTGATAATTATGAGACTGATGTATTGTACCGGCCTTTTGCCTCTATCCATGATATTTCCCGTACATCTCAAATGCTTGAGGGGATGATTGAGTTGGATCGGGTGATTGCGAAAATTAATCCTGATTATGGTGATTTTCCAAGAGGGAGGCTTACCGCAGGGGGAATACTTTTGACCCTCTGGGCCAGAAACCGCATTGGCCTTGAGGTCTCTTTTTCGCCCATTGCAATCGAATTATTCAGGCCTTTTTTTCAGGAACTCTTTTCAGGAGGCGGGCAAGAAGAATCAGGAGATAAAAAAACGATTATTAATGGAAGCCGGGTCATCAATGGGAGTCGAAAAAATGATTTTATTGAATGGATCCGTGATGTCACTTATGGAGAGGGCTATGATTTTTCCCCGGCACTGCTTGGTTGTATAGATTCCCTCTTTGCTCAGATTGAAGAGGAATACGGTAGAGTAAACCCAAGGGATCTGGACGAACGTTTCATATTCCATTTTTATATTGGGGCGGTTGCCTGAACATCTTTCTCGCTTAACATCCCTACAATGTGATTTCCATTTCACAAGCTACTCCAAAACAGCACATGGAATTATTTTTTTTCTGGATTATCTTTCGGCACCGGCTGACCATTTCATCCATTTCATCATCTGTCCTTTCCTGGTTTATATGAAAAAGCCCCAATGATTTGACATCGGCACGGAAGGCCAGATCCAGGGCATCTGTATAAGAAGAATGACCCCATCCTTTTTTGGATGGATATTCATCGGGGTTGAATTCTGAATCATGGAATAAGATATCCGCGTTTTTACAAAAATTAATATATTCATTTTTTTTTCTGCTTCCAGGGTGCTTAAATCCCAGTTCATTATCCGTTAAAAACACAAAGGATTTCTCTTTTTCCATGAATCTGTATCCTAATCCGCCCCCTGGATGGCTGAGTAAAATGGTTTCAATATCAATGGAACCGACGGAAAAAGGTTCTGGGCTTGTTGCCCGGTAGATAATTTTTGCCTGCATTTCCTTCATGGTAATGGGAAAAACAGGGGGCTTCATAATGTCTTCCAGGATGGATTTGATATTCTTTTCAAAAAAGATGTCGTTGTTGATTGTGATAGTGACCCCGGAATCCTGTAGGGGCTTAAAGAAGGCAAATCCTGCGAGATGATCCCAGTGGGTGTGGGTGAACATCATGTGATAATGAGAATTTCGCCCAGGTTTAAGAGTTTGGCCCATTTTTCGCAGCCCGGTTCCCGCATCGACAATTATTTTTTCACCCGTCTGTGCCTGAATTTCTATACAGGTAGTGTCTCCGCCGTATTTGTTGTAGGCTTTTCCAGATACGGAGATTGACCCTCGGGAGCCCCAGCATTTTATGCGCATATGCCATCCTCGTTCATTTTATTGAATTATTTACATGAAATCATTTTTTTCAATATTCAGCGCTTTATATGAAAGTCTCTGTAAACCCAATATGACTTTCATGCTTCGTTGTGGGCAAAACCAGGTAAAAACTCTGGGCTGCCCATGGCAGTTATACCAATCCTAAAATGATAGTGGGTCGAAGGTGTTGTTGATGTCATGCTGAGAAGAATTTTATAGTAATGCTCCGTCATATGGTTATCAACTGGTTTGAGTCACGAACCCTAAAATTAAAGGATTAAATCAAAAAGTTTTTCATCTTAGCCGAGGAAAATTTGTTTTTCAAGGCCATTTTAATAGAAAGTTACTTAAAAGCAGGAAATAACTATCATACTCTGGCTATCATATCATATGATGAGAGTCTATAAAAAAATGAATCAACCATATGTTGACTTTCATAATTTATTGTCTTAGGAAAAAGAGGTTTGCAGGTTAAGATAACACTTAAGAGATAAACTTTTTATATGAAAGTCTCTGCAAACTCAATATGACTTTTATGCCTTGTTATGGGCAAATATGACTTTTATGCCTTGTTGTGGGCAAACCATGGTTAAAACCCTGGTCTACCCCATGGCATTTATTAAGGAGATTAAAATTATGGCACAGTTAATTTCAGATCGTAGAGATATTGATTTTGTTCTGCATGAACAGCTTGGACTTGTTGAACATGAGAATTTTTCAGAGTTTAATAAAAAAACAGTGGACCTGATTGTATCTGAAGCAAGAAATCTTGCTATAAAAGAGATTCTGCCTACCCAGAAACCTGGTGATGAGGAGGGATGCCTCTTTGAGAACGGAACAGTCAAGGTGCCGGAATCTTTTAAAAGAGCCTGGGAGCTTTACAAGGAAGGCGAGTGGCTTGCCATGGCCGATGATCCTGAAGTTGGGGGCCAGGGCATGCCCAAGCTTGTTTCTCTGGCAGCCAATGAATATCTTGTGGGTGCAAATCCTGCATTTATGCTTTACAGCGGCATGACCCACGGAGCAGCCAAGCTCGTTGAAGAGTTTGGTACACCGGAACAAAAAAAACTTTACATGAAAAAAATGTTTTCCGGTGAATGGGGAGGTACCATGCTTTTGACGGAACCGGAGGCAGGTTCTGATGTCGGGGCATTGACGAGCACCGCCAAAAAAAATGAAGACGGTACTTATTCCATTACCGGTACCAAAATATTTATTTCCGCAGGAGAACATGATCTTTGTGAAAATATTATCCATCCGGTACTTGCAAGAATCGAAGGCTCACCTGAAGGTACCAAGGGGATATCCCTGTTTCTTGTTCCCAAGTATCATGTTAATGAAGACGGTACCCTTGGTGATTTTAATAATGTGGTATGCACGGGTATTGAAGAAAAAATGGGAATTCACGGCAATGCCACATGTACCCTGACCCTTGGCGAAAAGGGTGACAGCATTGGAACCCTTCTTGGCGAAGTGAATAAAGGTATGCCGGAGATGTTCAGAATGATGAATGAAGCAAGGGCCTTTGTGGGACTCCAGGCCTTTGGCGTGGCCACGGCTTCCTACATGTATGCCCTTGATTATGCAAGGACAAGAATTCAAGGGAGAAATATGCTGGCGGGAAAAACTCCCGGTGCCAAAAGCGTTCCCATTATCCAGCATCCCGATGTCCGGCGCCAGCTTCTTAATATGAAGGCTCTTGTGGATGGAATGCGGAGTCTTTTATATCTTAACGGCAAGTGTATCGACCTTGCCCAAACTGCCGAAAATGATGAAGAAAAAGAACGTTACAGCGACCTTGTGGAGGTGTTGACACCTCTGGTTAAAGGCTATGTGACGGATAAGGCTCTGGAGGTTTGCAGCCATGGAATCCAGGTTTTCGGCGGATATGGATACATTAAGGAGTATCCTGTTGAACAGCTCATGAGGGACTCAAGAATTTTCATGATCTATGAGGGTACTAATGGTATCCAGGCCATGGATCTGCTTGGCCGGAAACTTGCCATGAAAAAGGGTAAATCCTTTGGTTATTTCATCGATATGATGGAAAAGACCATCGAGGATGCCAAGACTGTGGAAGGTGTCGAAAAAATATGTGCCAAGTTTGAAACGGCTTTTGACAAACTTGTATCAACAGCCAAAGTTATCGGTGAAAGGTCAAGATCCAAGGATGTTTTAAATGCTTATTCCTTTGCCCATCCTTTTCTTGAGGCAACAGGGGATGTTACTATGGCATGGCTGCTTTTGTGGCGGGCAGTTGTGGCAGCACCTAAACTGGCAAAAAAAGCCGGTAGTCTTGATCCTGAAAGAGTTGCTCAAAAGGCTGAAAAAAACAAAGATGCTGCATTTTATGCGGGTCAAATCAAAACAGCCGAATTTTTCATTAATACCTTGCTGCCATCAGCCCTTGCAAAGATGGATGCTATTGTAGACGGTAACACTGCTGTGGAAGATATGCCGGAAGCATCCTTTGGCTCAAAATAACGGCCATGGTTTTACAGGAATGAATTTTTACCCTTTATGGCTGTCGCATAAATGCTGATAACTAATATTACTTTGTTCGGTTTCGTATTTTACCTCTAATTCCATGGATTACTACTGTGAAAATGTGGAAAAACGGAGCGTAATTTTCTGATTTTCAGAGCATCATGGCGAAGTTAACAAAGTAGAACTAACATCAAAAATTAAAGGCTGTCCATTACAGGGGAAATTTAATGCTGAGTATTAGAAAAATTGGGGGTATGGGCAGAACCTACCGCCATGTCATACGGTACCGCCAGATACTGGGGATTGTTTTTAAGTATGGCTTTGGCAATATTGTCGATGCCCTCAATATTGATCATTACATAGAAATCGGGCTTCAGTTGATTTCTCGGAAACCACGGGACAGAGTGGAGAAACTTTCCCGAAGTGAACGAATACGAATGATTTTTGAGGAACTCGGCCCCACCTTTATCAAGCTGGGCCAGATTCTTTCTTCAAGGCCGGATCTAATCCCGGTTAATTTGTTGAATGAGCTGTCAAAGCTCCAGGATCGAGTGCCTCCGTTTCCCTTTGACGAGGTTAAAGAGATCATTGAGGCTGAATTCGGAGTCCCATACACGGATGTTTTTAATTTTATTGATGAGATACCCATTGCATCGGCATCCATCGGCCAGGTACACAGGGCAGGATTAAACGGGCTGAATGAAATCGCAGTTAAGATTCAGCGCCCCGGAATTCGTAAAATGATTGAGGTGGATCTGGAGATCATGCACCACCTGGCCACACTCATGGAAGACCACATAGAAGAAATGGCACCCCACAAGCCCGTTAAGATTGTTGATGAGTTTGCAAGAACCCTGGAAAGGGAGCTTGACTACTCGGTTGAAGCCTCGAACATGGAACGTATTGCAAGGCAGTTTGCCGCAGACCCCTATGTTAATATTCCAGGGGTTTTTTTTCATGTATCCACGGAAAGGGTTCTGTCCATGGAATATGTTAAGGGTGTCAAAATTTCCGATATGGATGGGCTTAAAAAGGCTGGTCTTGATCCTGAGATTATTACAATCAGGGGTACTGAATTTGTCATGAAACAGGTGTTTGACTATGGTTTTTTCCATGCAGATCCCCATCCTGGTAATATTTTTATTTTACCGGGCAATATCATATGTCCCATTGATTTTGGAATGACCGGCTTTGTAGGCAGAAACACAAGGGAAACCTTTGTGGACTTGCTGCACAGCATCGCAACAAAAAATACAAGGCTGGCTGTCCGTCATCTTCTGGTATTAGCAGAATACGATAGTGAGCCTGACCTGGGGCAGTTGGAAAAGGATATAGCCGATTTCATCAACCTGCATCTCGAAAAACCTCTGAAGGAGATCAGGATACCCCGTCTGATCAATGATGTTCTTGAAATGGCATCCAGGCATTACATGCGGATTCCACCGGACCTTTTTTTAATGATGAAGGCATTTGCCTCCATTGAAGGGATTGTAAGAAAGCTGGATCCTGAGTTTGACATGATTGCCGCAGCAACTCCCCATGTTAAACGTGCAAAGCTTGGCAGGTTTACCCCGGAACGCATTGGTGAAGAGGTAATGGGAATCGCCAGGGAAACATTCAGGTTTGCAAGGATGTTTCCATCGGATATTTTAGAGATACTAAGGCTTGCAAAACAGGGAAAATTATATATTAATATCCAGATGGACGGGCTGGATAAAATGCTTGTGACCCATGATCAGATCAGCAACAGAATCTCTTTTGCCATCATAATAGCGGCATTGATCATGGGATCGGCTCAACTAATAGATTCCGAGGTACCGCCTTTGATGTTCGGTGTATCTGTTATTGGCATTGCCGGATTTGTTGCTGCTGCATTAATGGGAATATGGCTTCTTGTTGCTATCCTCAAGAAGGGACGCTTGTAAGTTGGTATATTTTCCTTTGACTATATTTTCTTGCCAGGCTTTTTATCTATCTTTTTCATAGGGGTACCAGTCGGATTTTCTCAGGCTGGGAACCTTTAATACGGCGATTTCATAGTTGGTGGTGTTAAAAATGATTTTTCTTCCAACTTCTCCACCAACATCTTCAGACACAATTTTAATGTTTTTACTTTTGAGAATAGAACGGGCGGATCTGATATTGCTGCCACCCATATCCACGGGGGAAACCTCATGGTTGTGGGCCCCGCCAAAAATTTGCGCTTCAAGATGTTTTTTTTTGGAGCCGTTTGATATCATCATTTTGAGAAGGGTAATGGTTGACACATTTCCGTATCTTGCCGTGGATTTTTCATGATCCTTTGTTTCAGGAAATTGAAAGTGATTCATGCCCCCGATTTTTCTTTTTTTATCGAAAACACATACAGATACGGAAGATCCAAGTACAGTTGAAATAGTGACCGGTTTTTCAGATATGTAAATGAACCCCGGTTTTAACATATAATCCATGGGCACTGGGTTATTTTTCTGCAAAGAGACCAAGTCCTTTATAAAATGTCATTGGCTTGGGTGACCAAGGAACATTTTTTGGTAAATTATTGAGGTAGAGACCTACCCCTACCCTAAAGGGATAGGGGTTTTACGCCACTTATATAAAAAAATATGGGCTTGATTTCAATTTCGGCCATTGTAGGGATACCCCTGCAATGGCCGTTGTTAAAGCCATCACCAAAAATATTATATTGTGGGATAATTTTCAAGATATTAAAAATAAAGTGGCCTATGATGGAATGAAGCCCTAAAAAGGGTACATGTATTAGTAAAATATATTAATATTGCATAAGATAAGATTCTTGTGTTAAACCTGAATAGTCAATGTTAGTCTAAAAATGAGGTGAAAATTATTCAAAACCAAAGACCGATGCCGGATATTTAGTATGTTTTTTTACTGACTCTTCAAGCATAAGTTTTTGCGGTGCAACTGTATGTGGTATTGATGTGGGATTTGGTACGCTTTATGTTGTGTGAAGGCTAAGGGATTACGGTTCGCTGGTTACTGAAATTAAGGTTTATGAAAACACAATTCCAAAATGTATACAAAACCTATCACCGCACGGACGGTACTGAGAATATCGTATTGGCAGATATTTCATTTTTCATGGAAAAAGGTGATTTTGTCACGATCCTTGGTGAGTCAGGCTGCGGAAAGACCACTTTATTAAATCTCCTGGCAGGCCTTGATCTGCCCACAAGCGGAAAAATTTTTGTGGACGGGCTTGAGGTTTCCGGGCTTCACCCGTCGCGGACCATGCTGTTTCAGCAGCCCGCCTTGATTCCCTGGCTCAGCGTTAAAAAAAATGTTGCCTATGGCTGCAGGCTTAGGGGTGATCTTGAAAATTTAGATTACCGGGTGCATCAATTCCTTGAAATCATGGGACTTTCTGGATTTGAAGATGTCAAGCCTGATTCCCTCTCCCTTGGAATGGCACAAAGGGTATGTCTGGCAAGGGCCCTTGTGGGGCGTGCAGATATTCTTCTTTTGGATGAGCCCTTTGCTGCTCTTGATACGTTTACCAGGTCTCATATCCAGGAAGAATTGGTCAATATATGGCTTAGTGAAGAATTTACGTCTGTATTTGTCACCCATGATGTCGATGAGGCAATACTAATGGGTAATAAAATTGTTTTGATTGGGGGTAATCCTGGAACTATTCGAGATGTCTTTGAGGTAAATATGCCCTATCCAAGAAAAATTGATAACCTGGATTTTAAGTTCCATCGGACAAAAATTTTAAAGAGTTTCAAAAAAGCCTATGAAGGGGAGAAAGATTTTTTTTGAAGGTTATTAAAACAAATAAGATGAGCCGGCGAAGTTTTTTGGCAGGCTCGGCATCTGTAATTGGATCCGCCCTTGTCCCTGAATCCCTGTATGCCCGCCGGCGCAGCAGGCAACATCTTAATATCGGATATCTTCCCATAACAGATGCGGCTCCTCTTTTGATTGCTCACAGCCAAGGCTATTTTGCCGACGAAGGGCTTGATGTGCCAAGGCCCGTGATGGTGCGTTCCTGGACTGTTTTGACGGAATCTTTTGTGGGAGGCAAGTTTGATTTAACCCATATGCTGTTTCCCATCCCGGTATGGATGAGGTTCAAGAAAAAGTTTCCCGTTAAGGTACTTGGCTGGGATCACACCAACGGCAGCGCCGTTACAGTACATGGAGATTCTGATATCCGGGGTTTTGCAGATCTTGGGGGAAAACAGATTGCAGTACCCTCATGGTATTCCATGCATAATTTTATGATACAAATGGGGATTCGGGCAAGAGGGCTCAGGCCTGTCATAAAACCCCAAAGCATGCCTCTTAAAATGGATGAAGTTAATCTTTTTGTGCTGCAGCCATCTGAAATGCCCCTGGCGCTTCTTGGTAAAAAAATGGATGGGTTTATCGTGGCCGAGCCCTTTAATGCACTTGCAGAGATGAAGTTCAATGCAAGGATAATGCGCTTTACAGGCGATATCTGGAAAAATCATCCCTGCTGCGTACTTGTGAGCCGTGAAAGTTTGATTCATAGCCGTCCCGTAATTGTCCAGAAGGCGGTAAATGCTGTTGTAAGAGCCCAGATATGGTGTACTAAAAATCCTGAAAAGGCAGCCCGTATTCTTGGCCTGAAGGGTGAGCGGTATCTGCCGGTATCGGAAAGCGTGCTCAAAAGAGTCTTTACAGGGTATGATTTAAAGTCATATCATGAGGGCCTGGGACCAAAGCCCATTATGCATACTGGTTGGAATATTAGAAGAATCGGGTTTCAACCCTATCCATTTCCTTCAGCCACCAGGTTTGTTATTAGTCAGATGGCCCTAACCAGTTTTGAGGGAGATGCCGGTTTTCTTAAACTTTTAAACCCCTCGGAAGCGGCAAAGGAGCTCGTGGATGATTCTTTTGTCAAAAATGCTCTGGATAATTTCAATGCTTATGGTTTTTTTTATCCCCAGGACATAAGGCCCTCACTTTTAAGGGAAGAAATAATTGAAATTGGGTAATATCTTGAAAGGTGAGGCATGTATACTTCTCCAACTTTGGTTTTTTCAAAAATTTCAACAAATATTCAAAACATAACTTCAAACATTTTGTTTTTTCAATACAAAGAAAATTGTGTTCCGGGAAAAACCTGGCACTGGGCTTGCACTATTCCACCATACAACCCACTGTATTTCGAGACTGTTAAAAATCACAATATATTGTGGTTTTTTGACACGTTGGAACGGTGTGAGCCCAGTACCAAAAACCTAAATTGGAGTATTATTAGGATCATGACATTTTTTTGCCGTTTTTCAGAATTTAAATATGATTTTCTGGGCTTGGTATTTTTTTTCGCTGTTTGGATGGGGGGCGGGCTGTTTTTTTTTATGCGGCCAGGATATGAGCAGTTCCAGGGATTTCTTCCCTTTCCAACTATCAAGGCCCTTGGGAGTGCTGCCATGGAACCCCGCTTCTGGGAATCGGTATGGTCAAGTATTCAAAGGGTGGTATTGGGGATATCCATTGCTTCGCTTCTGGGGATTCCAGCAGGAATTCTTATTGGCTTTTATCCTATTTTTAGGCGTGTCTCATATACCCCCATGCAGTTTTTAAGAATGGTCAGCCCGCTGTCATGGATGCCGGTGGCATTGATCGTTTTTACAAGTTTTGAATCTGCGGTCTGTTTTTTAATCGTCATGGCAACTATCTGGCCCATTGCCTTTAATACATCTTCCGGGGTCGGTTCTGTCAATCCACGTCTTATTCACATGGCCTTGAATCAGGGGGCAACCAATGTTCAGCTTCTTTATACGATTATTCTTCCGGCCTGTCTGCCCAATATTTTGACAACTCTTCGCCTGGCCCTTGGTCTTGCGTGGATTGTTCTTGTGCCTGCTGAATTTTTGGGGGTTGCAAGCGGGCTGGGATATCTGATAAATGATGCCAGGGATACTATGACATACGACCGGCTTATGGCAATGATCATTGCCATAGGCATTATAGGTTTTGTGCTGGATAAAATTATGCAGCAGGGCAGGAAAGTATTTCAAAGACTCTGGCTGGATTGAGAGGTTCAGTAGTTTTCGATGATAATAATAAAACATTGAGTATCTCAGATAGTAAATATTTAAGGAGTGATGTTATGGCAGTGGATCCAAACATAAAAATCCTCATTGCAGATGATTCCGGAACAATGCGCATCATGTTCAAACAGATGTTGAACAAGGCAGGCTTTCATAATGTTGTGATGGCTGTGGATGGTGAGGACGGTATAAAAAAGATTCAAGAAAATATACCGGACATTGTTATCAGTGACTGGAACATGCCCAGGATGGACGGGCTGGAGTTCCTCAAGTGGCTCAGAATGACAAAGCCTTACAAGGATATTCCTTTTATAATGGCAACAGCCCAGGCAGACAAGGGGCAGCAGTTAGCTGTTATAAAAGCCGGCGGCAACGGGCATGTTCCAAAGCCATTTGACTCGAATCAGATCAAAACAGCTATTTACAAGGTCATGGCTCCAGAGACGGTGGCGACACATTCAGGTGCCCGCCAAAGGGAGATGAAGGATGGAAAGGTTGTTCTCAATGTGGCCCACATTCAGATTACGGACCATCTTGCCCTGGGAGCGCTTAAGTATAGAATCGAAACCGGGGAAGTGACCCCCAGATATTTTGAATTAAAGACCGAGAGAAAACCTGGATGGAATCCTATCCAGGAGGGGCTTGAGAACGGTGAGCTTGATTGTGCATTTGTTCTTGCTCCCATTGCCATGGATCTTTTTGCCTATGAATCACCCATCAATCTTGTTCTGCTTGCCCATAAAAACGGCAGTACCTTTGTCAGAAGTAGGCACTATGATCCCAGGTTTGATTCTCTCCAGAGTTTTTATAAGTATAAGGTGGTGGATATTCCCCACAAGATGTCGGTTCACCATATGCTGGCTTATAAATTTCTTAAAGAGCTGGGGCTTAAGCCAGGTGTGCCGGGACAGGGAGCCATCAATGTCAGGTTTGAGGTGGTTCCTCCCATCAAAATGCCGGGCATTATGAAAGAAAATGAGGATGTTGCAGGTTTTATGGTGGCTGAACCCATTGCTACAAAAGCCATTGCCCAAAATATCGGAGATCTGGAATTTATATCTTCCACAAGATGGGATAATCACCCCTGCTGCGTGGTTGCCATGCAAAATGACTTTATTCAGAAATTTCCCGATGCTGTTCAGGAGTTTGTGTCCCTTTTAATTGACACTGGAAGGTATGTGGAGGCTGATAAGGCAAGAGCTGCCGAGATAGGAGTGGCTTTCCTTGATCCGGAAGGTAAGCTTGGCCTTTCCACTGCCGTCCTGGAGAAGGTATTCTCTCAACCCCTTGCCATCAGGATGGATGATCTGTACCCGGTGATCGAGGACTTTGATACCATTCAAAAATATATGCACGATGTCATGAATATCGGAAAGATTATTGACCTTGAGAGATTTTTGAATATTTCCTTTGCAAACCGTGCAGTCCAGTCCATGTGATCATGGAGATCACCAGCCTGGCACTGTTCATCTTAAAGGGCATTTTATGGGAATGCCGACAATCAAACAATAAGTTGAAATGAGGTGAAGAACATGAAAATAACAGATTCAGGTGTTATCCGTGCGGGTGAAAAAGAGCTGTTTGATTCCATAATGGAGGATATTGACTGGGATGCCGTCAAAGAACTTGTCATGGGCCAGATCAATATGAAATCCCTCAATTCAAAGGGCGGGGAAATCATGATTCATGATAATCAGGTTGCCTTTAAAATCGATCTTGAACTCAAAGCGGATGTCAGCCTGATATTTGATAAAAATGGAGATTCGGTCGAGGCCGAACCTGTCCTTCATGAGTCCGGGGTATCGCCTGAAGCAAAAGAGCTGGATGCCGGCATTGAGATGCCTGATTTTGACACTGGAAAAGAGCAGGAATTAGAAGAAGAGCCTGATTCAGGTGCTGAGGCTGATGAGAGCCCTCTGCCGGGTTTTGATTCTGATGCCGATGTTGATTTTAACCTTGAAGATGACTTAGATGGGCCTGATGTAAAGGCCGGCTCGGATAAAGGCCGGGAAGAAAAAGAATTTGATGCCGCCCTTGAGGGTCTTTCGGAACTAACTGAAGATGATGATCAGGATATTATCGATCTGGAGCAGGAGTTTGCACTTTCAGAAGACAAAGCAGACGATGATTTAACTGATGATGACAAAGATATCGATGATATTATTCAAGAGAGTAAAAAATTCTGGGAACAGAAAAAATAAATCATATTTATGTTTAGAGATGTCCATATTTTCTGCATAATGGCAATAAAATTGACGGATACCTGGAAAATAAAATCCTATGCTCGAAAAAAAATTTAAAATATTTGTTTTTTATTAAGAAAGTGTTAAAGCAATATATTATTTTTAATATTTGACAATTTGCTGAAAAATAACAAATTAAGGTGAGAATAGGGGAAATGGTTGACAATAAAATTGGGTTGGATATTGCAAAGGAGCTTGGGAAAATCCATTCGCAGGATGATGTAACACGTCTTTTCAGGCAATCTATGGATGATGAACACTATTCAAGAATCGAGGCCATAAAGAACGATTCTGTCAGATATAAAATTGCAAGTGCCATTGCTATATGCCGGCCGAAATCAGTTTATATCAACAGGGGGGATGAACCAGATAAAGAGTTCATCAGAAGGCTTGCCATAGATAAGGGGGAAGAAGCCCCCCTTGCTATGGAAAATCATACTATTCATTATGATCTGAGCAAAGAACAGGGCAGAATTGTTGATAGAACCTTTTATATTGTGGATGACTGGGAAGAGGTCAGCTCCCTTGGCAAGCGCATGAGCCGTGAAAAGGCCCTTGAAGAAATAGGAGAGCACATGACCGGCATCATGAAAGACATGACCATGATTGTCGGTTTTTACATGCGGGGGCCTGTGGGAGCACCTGGATCTAATCCGGCCCTGGAAATTACCAGTTCAGCTTATGTTGCACACAGTGCTGAGATTCTTTACAGAAATGCCTTTTATCATTTTAATGATGAAGTGGCCAGGTTAGGCCATTTTTTTACCAACATCCATAGCGAAGGGCTTAACAGAACTGAAGACCTGCCCGATGCCAGGGTATTTATGGACAGAAGTTACAGGACTACCTACAGCTATAAATGTACCTATGCCGGTAATACCCTGCTTTTAAAGAAGGGGAATCACAGGTTTGCCGTTGACAAGGCCGTATATCACAATCGAGGTAATGAACTGTCGGAACACATGTTCATCACAGGCATTAACGGTATTAACGGCAGAATAACCTGGTGCGCCGGAGCAGCGCCCAGTGGATGCGGCAAGACCACCACTGCCATGGCAGGGGATTATTTCATCGGTGATGATCTTGCCCAGATGTGGATAGCTGAGGACGGTACCATCCGGTCCATCAATCCTGAATGCGGTATTTTTGGAATCCTGGAGGATGTGAACCGTGAGGGCGATCCCATGCTTATGGATAGGCTGAGAAGCCCGGGCACCGAAGTAATATGGACCAATGTTCTGATAGATGATGACAAGGTGCCCCACTGGGTCGGCAACGGAGAGACCGGGCCGGATAGAGGTTTTAATTTTCAGGGAGAGTGGCACCGGGGAATGAAGGATGAAAACGGCAAAGAAGTGCCCATGTCCCACCCCAATTCAAGGTGTACTCTTTCTTCATCCGTACTGGGTAATTATTCAAAGGATGCCGAGAATCCAGACGGCGTTGAAACCAGGATTTTTACATACAGCGGAAGGGATTCCGACACCATGCCTCCTGTATGGGTGGCCAAAAATTCAGAACACGGCGTGGTATTGGGTGCCTGCATTGTTTCTGCCGCAACCGCAACCGAGGTCGGGGTCAGGGGCGTAAAACGATCTCCCTGGGCAAATGCTCCTTTTATTCCAGGTTCCCTTGGGGATTACATGGACGCTCAGTTTAAGTTTTTCGGGAATCCAGCCATAAAAGAAGATAAAAAGCCCGTGATGGCAGGTTTAAATTATTTTCTTACCCATGAGGCAAGGGGCGGGACTTCCAGCAAACTGCTTGGAGAGAAAAAAGATGTCAAGGTCTGGCTTGCATGGCTTGAGCGCTATGCCCATAAAGATGTCGGCCATATCAAGACCCCCATGGGCAATCTGCCCCTTTATGATGATCTCAAAATTTTGTTCAAGGATATTATTGATAAGGAATATCTTGAATCCCTCTATGAAAAACAGTTCTCCTTATATACCGATAATATTATAAAACGCATCGATCTTCAGATAGATGCCTATTCTAAGGATAAAGATATTCCAGACATGCTCTTTAAGGTTCTGGACGCTCAAAAAAAGGGAATAGAGGAATTAAAGAACAGGCTGGGATCAGTTGTGTCTCCTTTTGATCTTTTATAGAAAATTGCGGGTTGTATGCCGGTGCATTTTGTAGAGACAAGGCATGTCTTGTCTCTACTTTTTAAACACAATATGTCGTGCTTTAACAATTAGCAAAACACCAAAATAAACAAGCGAATGGGTAGTTAAAACAGTCTGTTAATGAAAATATTTAATTTTTAAAATAAAATTCAGGGCTTTTATATTGTTCTGATGTTACAAATATTTTAATTTAAGGGTGAATTTAAATGGTTAGAATAGAAACCAGTATGGGTGAAATACAAGTCCAGCTTGATGCTGAAAAAGCTCCAAAAACAGTTGAAAATTTTCTTTCCTATGTCAATGCAGGCCATTATGACAGTACCATCTTCCACCGGGTGATCGATGGGTTTATGATTCAGGGAGGGGGAATGACAGAAGATTTAAAGGAAAAAAAATCTGATAAACCCATTGAAAACGAGGCAGATAACGGGCTTTCCAACGACGCCTATACCATTGCCATGGCACGTACCATGGATCCCCATAGCGCGACTGCTCAATTTTTTATCAACGTGAAAAATAATGATTTTCTGAATCATACCTCCAAGACTCCCCAGGGCTGGGGATATACCGTGTTTGGAAAGGTGAGTAAAGGTCATGGGGTCGTTAATAAAATTAAAAAGGTCACGACCGGTAAAAAGATGGGATTTGATGATGTTCCTCTTGAGCCTGTAACCATCATAAAGGCAGAGGTTATGGCGTAATATCCTGATGGTAGAGTAATCTCAAGGTTTTATTCCTGAAGGCTCTGCTGCCGGTTTCGGTGTCAGAGCCTCTTTTTTAGATGTCAGAGCCTGCTCCTTGGGTGCCGGGGTTTTCCTTGGATTAAGAATTTTTTCCAGGATAATCTTGGTGATCATATAGGTGGGTTTGATACCCTCGTTTCCCATGGCACCGGCGGCAAGTGTATTGCCTGTCATTAAAGGGTTGTCAGAAGCATAATAGGCGTAACGGGTTCTGGCATCAAGGGATATGTTGCCTTTGATTATGGAGGCATTGATGGCTTTCTGATAGTGCCCCCCCTCCATTTCAAGCCCCACGGCTTTCCAGTCGGACTTGAACATTTTCAGCAGATCACTGTTCTGTAAAGAGGTCCCAAGCACCGTTGCCATGGGTCCCACATGAACCTTAACATCAGATGGAAAATCCTCTGCTGCAAGATCGTTTTTTACAATATAGTTGTCTGATGTACCCTCACATACATGGGCCGTGGCAAGCATGATATCTCCCTTTTCTCCCGCAAGGGTGCCGGCTTTTCCCATAATGGATATGGATCCTAAGTTGAGGGGATATGTTGTGTCCATTTTTTCAATCGGTTTAAGGAGCTGTTCCATCAGTTCAAAGGCCTGGATGCCGAAGGCATAATCCATAACAAGCAGAACCGGTTTTTCTTTTTTTATGTACTCTTTATCTATTTCAAGTTCAGGATGGAACTCCATAGTATCAAAAAAATAGGTGTCTATACACTGGCAGTGGATGTTGGTGCCCGATGAATCCGGCAGAAGATGCAGGCCTTTGCTACTGCTGTAATTAATTATCTCATCACCTTTATCTTTTATAAGGGGAAAAAATTCATATATCCCTTTCTGGCTAATGGTTTCATTTTTTGCATCTTTCATGGCGGAATATCCGTACAGCACATTGACTATGCTGTGGAGATTTGCGCTGATGATGTGCAGGGGACGATCCTGAAGCCCTATCTCTTCTATGGTCTTTCTTATGTGTGATGCCCATATTTTACCGTGTTTCTGATGGCCGATGATGTTCATGAGGGACGGGGTAAAATAAATCACAAGCGCGTTGTCTCTGGAGTGCTGTTCAAGCTCAATGCGTTTGCCAAGGTTATATATCAGTTGAAAAAGCCCGTGGTTGCTCTTATGGTCCCGGCGGTTCTGCTCAAGGTATTCGTAGGATTCCCTTGTTTCATGATAGTTTCTGCCAAGAATAATGCTCATGTTCCAGAGGGCGGAATCAAGATCACTGGTGTTAAGACCGGCAATGTGATCCACCACCTGCTCTAATTTTTTCCATTCAACACGGATGTTGCCGTAATCGTCGTACATCCTTCTGTATATTTTCTTGGCTTCAATGTTTAAAAATGTCATGTGGGTAATGATGTCATATATTTCACTGATACCCCTTGATATGATAAAACAAAGTTCCTGTTTGTTGATGCGGTAGGATGTTCTGCGCCTTTTCAGGGGTTCGATTTTTTTAAAGGGAGTGTCTTCAAACTGTTCTTCATCGGTGAGGATGATTTTATTACATTCCTCTATGCCCTGGGGCAAACGGTCTATGACATACTCAAGTCCCTTTAATTCAACGATCCTGCTGTCATTCATGGAACCGTAAATTTCCGGCTGAAGATCCCTCAAACAGATTTCAAGGGCCTTGCCGAATCTCCCCGATGGCCGGTAAAAACCTCTTATGGCAAGGGAATCGGTGATGGTTTTGAATTCTCGAATGGCAAGTCTTGCCCGCTGTGAGCTTGTTAATTCCTGCATGGCACCTTTAATTGATATAGTTAATAAATATTTTTACTGGACAATGATATATCAGGATATGATATGTTCGATTTGTGCGATGTTTTATGTCCGATGAACTCTGAAATATTAGCATAATGTAAATCTAAAGTCTTTAAAAAAGTAGATTGTCTGATGTACTCAAGTTATTGGAAAAAAGAGGACAGATTTGTTTTTCATAAACGGGCATCTTTTAGAATAGCTGAAAAGTAGCCAATGATTGCGGGATGCAGTTTTTGGGGATTGCATAGTAAGGATAAAACATCACGGTTTCATGAAATTACCCAAAATGATTCATAATTCTTAATTAGATAATTAAAGCATGCAAAAACAAAAAACAAATACCTCACATGATCATAATTTCAAAAATGTGCTGATAGATTTCCCGGAAGAAACTCTGAAGTTTATATTCCCGGAAGCATTAAGTGAATGGGGCAAAATAAAAAAAATAACATTTGTACGCCAAGAGCCTAAAAAACACCATCTTGCCGATGCAAACCTTGCACTTGATATGCCCATTCTGTTTGAGTTTTACACTGAAACCCTGTTGCTTTGGCTGGTTGAATTCCAGGAAGATAAAGGCAAGTTTTCCATTTACAAGTTGATGCGATACACAACCGACCTCATGGAGCTTCATCCCAAAGCTGTTGTAATACCTGCGGTATTGTTTACTGACAGGAAAAAATGGCGTACCGATGTAATGAGAAAGCTTGAAAGCAGGATAGAAAAACAGACTTTTGTTCATTTTGAATATATATTCTGCAAGCTGTTTGATTTTAATGCCGCAGATTATTATAATGTGGATAATCCTGTGGTAAAAATACTGCTGCCCAAGATGAACTATGATCCTTTAGAGCGTAGTGATGTAATCAGCCAGGCATATATCGGCCTTTATCAAATGGTCTCCATTGGATTGTTTGAAAAATATATTTACTTTATAGATACATATGCGGCAGTAACTCCAGAGGAACAAAAAAATTTGTGTCAGGAACTTATGACATCAAAGGAGACAGCCATGTTAGCAGATTATATTAAAGATATAGGTAGAAAAGAAGGCAGAAAAGAAGGTAGAAAAGAGGGCCGTTATAGTATGATGTTATCTTTTGTCAAAAATGCGGCTGAAAAAGGAATACCTTTAGATACGATTGCCGAGATTGTCAGTATCGATATTAACCTTGTCCAAAAAATCATCAACAATGAGACTATTGACAATGATATTATTGATGTACCCCTGCATTTGCTGGATGATTGAATACGAAAATATGCTTTGATATCGTTTTTGCTTAGGATGTGTCCGACTCAAAACGATTCATACATAAGGAGAACTAATGTTTGGTATAAAATCAGAAAATGGCTATACAGAAGCTTTGCCTGGAGTAAAAATTAAGACAATAAGCTATGGTAAGAATACACTAATGACGGAGTTTTTGCTGGCAAAGGATTCTATACTAAATGAACATCAACACATCCATGAACAAATAGGTTATTTAGTTTCAGGAAAGATAAAACTATATATAGGCAATAGTTCAAGAATATTAACACCCGGCGATAGTTGGAATATTCCTTCAAATATTCCTCATAAGGCAGAAATACTTGAAAATTCAGTGGCAGTAGAAGTGTTTACTCCCTGCAGAGAAGAGTATTTAGCCTACCTGAATCAAGCTGATGTTATTGAATTGTAAGCTACTTTTGGAATCCTTCATCAACTCGAAAGAGTCTACACTTTTCTGAAAATTTTGAACCATGATTAAAGGATGAACATGATTAAAAATCAAGGTAGATACTTTAATCAGGAAAATCATGGTTCAAAAAATGTGTAAACTGACAAATGAAGGATGTCTACTTTTGAGGTATTTTCAAAGATGCCGGATATATCAAAATGATATAACTACTTAATGATATAATCTGCCAACCTCCAAATCCGTTATACCAGGATTTTTTTATGTGCAACCTAACAACTGAGTTTCTGGATAACACCATGCTAAAGGTCGTACTGTCAGGTGATTTTCTCATCGGTAGCGATACGCCTGATCCTGTTTCTGTTATTGAGGAAATAAAGTCTCTGCCGGGTCTCAAAACACTGAAGTTCCATACGGACAGACTCACCTCCTGGGATAGTACGCTTTTGACATTTCTGCTGCGGATTTCAACGGCCTGTGCCGACTCAAATGTGGAATTCGATAAAGAATCTCTTCCTGCCGGAGTACAGCGACTGCTTAACCTTGCAGCAGCGGTTCCAGAAAGAAAAGGTGCGAGAAAACAGGGCATACACCCTTCTTTTTTTGAAATAATCGGAGGACACGTTCTTGCTTTTATCCAAGCATTTGTTGAAATACTGGTTTTCTTAGGGGAGGTCTGCACGGCATGTGCCGGTCTTTTAAAAGGAAAATCAAGTTTCAGTTTTTCCATGGTTGTCCCCATTTTGAGAAATTGCAGTGTTGATGCTTTGCCCATTGTATCCCTTATCAGTTGTCTTGTGGGCCTGATACTGGCCTTTGTCGGGGCGGTTCAGCTTGTGATGTTCGGAGCCCAGATATACGTGGCAAGTCTTGTGGGTATTGCCATGATAAGGGTTATGGGAGCAGTCATGGCCGGTGTCATCATGGCGGGCAGGACCGGTGCCGCTTTTGCTGCCCAGCTTGGCACCATGGAGGTCAACGAGGAGATCGACGCCCTTAAAACACTGGGGATATCTCCCATTGAGTTTCTTGTGATGCCAAGGCTTGTGGCTCTCGGGCTTGCAATGCCTCTTTTGTGCCTTTACGCGGATTTAATGGGGATACTGGGGGGAATGATAGTGGGCATTTTCATGCTGGATCTTAACCTCATGGAATATTATAACATGACCCGTGCATCGGTTTCCCTTAACAGTTTCTGGATAGGGCTGTTCCAGAGTTTTGTGTTCGGCATTCTTGTTGCCATGGCCGGGTGCCTGCGGGGCATGCAGTGCCAAAGAAGCGCCTCTGCCGTTGGTGATGCAGCCACCTCCGCCGTCGTGACCGGGATTGTGGCCATAGTTATAGCAACGGCAATAATAACTCTTCTTTGCAATGTACTTGGTATTTGAGACTATGATAAACAAAGCGAAAATTCCCCGCCTGTCCGTGGAAAATCTCACCATGGCCTATGGTGATTTTTTGATTCAAAAGGACCTGACATTTACGGTTAATCAGGGTGATATCTTTATCATCATGGGGGGCAGCGGATGCGGGAAAAGCACATTATTAAGGCATTTTGTGGGGCTTAAGGCACCTTCAAAGGGGAAAGTCCTTTACAAGGATGAGAGTCTGTGGGATGTATCTCTTGACAGGCGCAGGGAAATGATGAAAAGTTTTGGTATACTCTATCAGAGCGGCGCCCTGTGGAGTTCCATGACATTGGTTGAAAATATAGCCCTTCCCCTGAATGCCTATACTGATTTGAGTGCTTCACAGGTGAGGGAACTTGCCTCCTTGAAACTTTCCCTTGTGGGTCTTTCCGGGTTTGAGGATTACTATCCTTCCGAGATCAGCGGAGGAATGCGCAAGCGCGCGGGTTTAGCAAGGGCCCTTGCCCTTGACCCTGACGTGCTTTTTTTTGATGAACCATCGGCAGGGCTTGATCCTGTCAGCGCAAGCCTGCTTGACGACCTGATACTTGAATTAAGGGAGAGTTTTGGAACCACCGTTGTTGTGGTTACCCATGAGCTGGCCAGTATATTTGCCATCGGCACAAATTCCGTATTTTTAGATCCTGAATCAAAAACCATGATTGCCACGGGAAATCCTGTAAAAATGCTTGAAACAACTGGTGATAAGCGCATTATTCAGTTTCTGACAAGGGGAAAGGGCAGATGACTATAAAAATGACAGACAAAGCGTTTATCGGAGCTTTTTTCGCGGGGGCTGTTGTTCTTGTTGTGGCAGCGGTATTTATTTTTGGCTCCGGTACTTTTTTCACTGAAAAGAATTTATTTGTACTTTTCTTCAAGGGATCTGTCCAGGGCCTGAATGTAGGTTCGCCTGTGGTGCTTCGGGGAGTTAAAATAGGTTCGGTCAAGGACATCAAGATAAATGCCGGCTCCTTTAGCCAATCTTTTTCGATTCCTGTTTATATTGAAGTCCGCAAGGACTGCATTGTCATGGAGGGAGAAGGCGGGGCAGACATTACCATGGAAAGCAATCTTGATTACTTTATCAAACAGGGCCTGAGGGGTCAGCTTGAAACCCAGAGCATGGTAACGGGACAGCTCTTGATCTCCCTTGATTTTCATCCTGGAACAAGAGCCGGGTTTTCCGGGATCAAATCAGAGTTTCCTGAAATACCCACCATTTCATCGGATATTGAAGAGCTTACCCGTAAAATCAAACAGGTTCCCATAGAGGAAATTTTTAATAAACTGCTTTCTGTTATCACAAGTATTGAGGCAGCCTTTAACTCTGATCTGGCTGGTGAAATGCTTTATTCTTTGGGCGTAATGATGGAAAATACCGCTGATCTTGTTAAAAATATTAATATAATACTCCCTGACCTGGCTGAAAATATGGAAATGCTGCTGCAGGATATGCAGGAGATGGCCGGTAATGCCGACTCCCAGATTGTATCTGCCGGAGAGGAGATTCAAAAGGCCATAGCAGATGTCCGGATATTGCTGCGTAAAGCCACCCAGCAGGTGGCAAATATAGGTTCCGGCATGGATCAGATCTTTGTGGAAGCACAAAAGCTTATGGCTGGTATTAGAAGTGATGCCGGGCCTGTATGGAAGTCTGCCCGTGAAGCCGCAGGAGCCGCAGGTGATGCATCCCGGCAGATTAAGAATACTTTAAAGAAAATCGATGGGCTGACAGGGCAGGACTCTGTTTTAATGTTTAATTTGAACAGCACCTTGAATGAAATTTCAGATGCTGCAAGATCCCTGCGACTGTTGACGGAATATCTTGAACGTCATCCAGAAGCCTTGATTCAGGGTAAAAAATGAATCAAAAGGAGTTCTTGATAATGAGCAAAAAATCCATTGTAAAGATATTGGTAAGCTTTCTGTCGGTATTGCTGCTTTTAATGGCAGGAGGATGCGCATCAAGCCGGCCTTCAAGGTTTTATATATTGACCTCCATGGCGGAAACCCCGGAAATAGAACATGGTTTAAAAAAAGCTGACGACCTGCCCCTAAAAAAACATCCTGCTCAAAACAACCTCACCATCGGCCTTGGCCCTGTATCCATTGCCAAGTACCTTGACCGATCCCAGCTTGTAGTGAGAAACAGCGCGAATGAAATCCTGCTGGAGGAGTTTAAACAATGGGCAGGGCCGTTAAGAGATGTCATCCCAGGGGTTCTCTTAGAGAATCTATCTTATCTGCTCGCTACGGATAAGATTGTAAACTACCCTTGGAAAAGCCGTTTAAGGCCGGATTTTCAGGTTGAGGTGGATATTCTCAGGTTGGATGGCATACCCGGGGAAAACGTAAAAATTACGGCAAGATGGAGGATAATTTCAAGCCTGAATGATGATGTAACCGGTATGGGAAAAACAGAGATGATGGAACCTGACTATAATTCTGATTTTGATTCATTTGCCGCTGCCCAGAGCCGTGTGCTTGGCAGGTTTTGCCTCCTGCTTGCCGGTGAGTTATTGAAAGCTATGGAAGAATTTAAGTCAACAACCCCGGAGCTATGAGACTCAGGGGTTTTCTTGCCGATTTTTTATAAAAACCCGGCTCATCCTTCATATTGTTTCAAAATTAGTTTACACTTTTCTGGATTATAATCCCTAAAAAAAAGGATGTTCATGAATAAGGTTTAAAGGGGAAATGAAGGATGCCAAACCTGGCATATAAAATTGCGTTTTTGAAAATAACCCAAAACCGGGAATAAACTATGGATTATGATGTGATTATAGTGGGCGGAGGTCCTGCCGGGCTTTTTTCCGCCTTTCACCTTGTGGAGAATTCAAATTTAAGGGTGTTGATGATAGAAAAGGGTAAAAAACCTCTGTCCAGAAAGTGCCCCAATCATAATCTTCAAAAATGCGCAAGGTGTGAACCATGTAATATACTTTCCGGCATAGGCGGCGCAGGCCTTTATTCCGATGGCAAGCTCAACTTTATTCCAAGGCTTGGCAAGACGGATCTGACCCAGTTCATGACAATGGTGCAGGCTCAGCAGCTAATAGACGATACAGAAGCTATTTTTACAAGATTCGGGATGGATGGGCCCGTGTATCCCACCAATATGGATGAGGCAAAGAATATCCGAAAGGATGCCAAGCGCTTCGGCATTGATCTCCTTCTGATCAAGCAAAAGCATTTGGGAAGCGATAATCTGCCAAAGTACATAGCTGATATGGCCGATTACATAGAGTCAAAGGGTATGCGCATTCATACCTCTGAAAATGTTCTTGATATAACAACTGAGGATGGCCGGGTGACCGGGGTTGTTACGGACAAGGGAAGTTACAGTGCTGAAAATGTTATCCTCGCACCCGGCCGTATCGGTGCCAACTGGATCGGTTCCCTGGCAGGCAGGCATGGTATTAATCTTTCACAGAGGGGCATAGAGGTAGGGGTGAGGGTAGAGGTACATAACGATATCATGGATGATCTGTGCAAAATTATTTATGATCCCACTTTTTTTATCCAGACCAGTACCTATGATGATTCAACAAGAACATTCTGCACCAACTACGGCGGTTTTATTTCCCTGGAAAATTATAAGAATTTTGTATGTGTCAACGGCCATGCCTATTCAAACAGGAAATCCCAGAATACCAATTTTGCCTTTCTATCAAAAGTGGTATTAACCGAACCTGTAACAGATAACCAGGCCTATGGGGAATCCATTGGAAGACTGGCCTCCATTATTGGAGGGGGCAGGCCGATCCTCCAGCGGTTCGGAGATTTAAAGCGGGGCAGGCGATCCACCTGGAACCGGATACACAAGGGATATATTGAGCCTACCATGACAAATGTGGTGTGCGGTGATATTGCCATGGCTCTTCCGGAAAGAATTTTATCCAATCTCATCGAAGGCCTTAGAACCTTGAATCTCGTTGTACCTGGAGTCGCCAATGATGAGACCCTTTTGTATGCACCTGAGATTAAGTTCTTCGCCACCCAGATTGATACTGATAATAACCTTGAAACATCTATAAAAGGGATGTATGTTGCAGGTGATGGTCCCGGTGTTGCCGGCAATATTGTTTCTGCTGCAGCCACGGGTCTTATACCGGCCAGACATATTGTTTCTCTGGCCTCTTAATGGCTTTTTTTAAGGCAAACTGTCTTATTTCATAGTTGTTATACTGGCTTTAATGTTTATGAATCCAAATGGGGAGATATGTCTCATGAATCTGCAGGAGTATTGTCCCGAAAAATTACTCACTTTAGAACAAAGTGTTAAAAAAATTAAAAACGGCAGCAGGGTTTTTATTGGAACCGGCTGTGGTGAGCCCCAGCGTCTCATTGAAGCTATGATTGCTGATAAGACCATCCAGGATATCTTGATTTATCAGATGCTTTCATCGACTTTATCCAAGTATGTCAATGATGATGATTTCCTTAACCGGTTTTCCATAAAATTATTTTTTATCAGCGTCTCCATGCGCCAGGCTGCTTTTGAGGGCAAGATAGATTATATTCCGGTCTATCTGTCTCAGATTCCTGAAATATTTAAAAGCCATGAGATCGGGCTTGATATAGCATTGATCCAGGTCAGCCCTCCCGATAGATTCGGCTTTTGCAGTCTTGGTATTTCAGTTGACATAACCCAGGCCGGGATGCAGTCCGCAGGCATGGTCATTGCCCAGGTGAACCCGGAAGTGCCCAGAACTTCAGGGGACAGCCTTGTGCATGTGGATGAAATAGATTATTTAACTATTTATAAGGAACCCCTTGTGGAGGCTATTCCAAGGGAAAAAAACACAACAGTCGTGGAGAGAATCGGCCACTATATCAACCAGCTTGTTGACGATGGTTCCACCCTTCAGGTGGGGTTTGGTCATCTTCCCAATGCCGTCGTACCTTCCCTGACCAATAAAAAAGATCTGGGAATCCATACCCAGGTTATAACAGACGGCCTTTTGCCGCTTTTTGAGAAAAAAGTGGTCACCAACCGAAATAAATCCTATCTTCAGGGAAGGGTTGTTGCATCCCTCTGCATGGGTTCTAAAAAACTCTATGATTATGTGAACAACAATCCAATGTTCTATTTTAGATCATCTGAATTTGTAAATGACCCCAATATCATAGCAAAAAATGATAATTTCATATCCATCAGCTCCGCCCTTGAGGTTGATCTTACAGGCCAGATATGCACCGATTCCAGGGGTAGCCTTTTTTACAGCGGGATCGGGGATCAGGTTGATTTTATCCGGGGAAGTGCCATGTCTAAAGGCGGATTTTCTATTATTGCCATTCCCTCTACTGCGCAAAACGGAGAGGTGTCCCGCATTGTACCCCAGCTCAGTGAAGGTGCCGGGGTTGCCACTACCAGGGGGGATATTGATATTGTTGTAACAGAGTATGGTATTGCAGAACTAAGGAGAAAAAGCATTTATCAGAGAGTTATGGAACTTGCCCAGATAGCCCATCCCAAGTTTCGCCAGCATCTCATTGATGAAGCCAAGAACCGCAGGTATATATTTCCGGATCAACTTCCCCCTACCACCCAGGATCTTCTTTTCTTAGATAACTACAAGTATACAATGACCCTTTCCGTGGGCAAGCACATTGATTTCAGGCCGCTGCTGCCATCAGATGAATTCGAGTCAAGGCATTTTTACTACTCACTTCAGGAAGACACCATCTACTATCGATTTTTTAACAAAAGAAAGGTGTTCTCAAGGGAAATGCTTCAAAGACAGTGGGCAGATGTTGATTATCGAAGAAACATGACCATAATCGGCTTGCGCCAGATCGGAAGGCGAAAACAGATTGTGGCTATTGGTTCCTATGCCGAGGCAGGGGATGATGTTGCCGAGGTGGCATTTTTAGTAAAAGAGGAGCTGCAAGGAATGGGAATTGGATCTTTTTTGATTGAAATACTTGAAACCATTGCCAGAAAAAATAAATACAGCAAGTTCATGGCCACTGTTTTATCTGAAAATAGAAAAATGATCAGGGTATTTCAGAAAAGATATCCAGACTGCAAACTCATGCGTACCGGCGGGGGAGAGGTTGAAATAGAGATGGAGTTTAAGACTACTTGAAAAATTCGGCTCTGTTTGGCCTATATGAAAAGCATGGCGGCTCACCGTCACAATCGAAAATTGAAATCCAGGGGCGGATTCCATATCCGCTTAAGGGGCAGAAATAGATTCTGCCCCTACAACACGTTCAAACAAAAATAGGAAAAAGTAAAAAATATGCTCCGGCCATGCCGGTTTTATAAAAAATCGGCAAGAAAACCCCTGAGTCTTTAGCTCAGGGGTTGTTGACTATTTCTTTTTGGAACTCAGTTCTGGAAAATCCCAGTAGAAATATTCATTGGTCTGCGGACCTTCCCCTTTGTCCTGCCTTGCCTCTTCATTTTCCCTCAGCTCAATACGTCTGATTTTACCGCTGATTGTTTTGGGAACTTCTGTTACAAATTCAATGATTCTTGGAATTTTGAACTTGGCAAGGATCCTGATGGTCTGCTGGAAAAGCTCTAAAGCAAGTTCTTTTGATGGTTCAAAACCCTGGTTCAGTATTACATAGGCTTTTACAAGCTGATGGCGTTTAGGATCAGGTACACCGACAACTGCTGCTTCATTAACGGCCTCATGTTCAACAAGTGCACTCTCAACTTCAAAGGGGCCTACCCTGTAGTCCGAGGATTTAATTACATCATCGGCTCTTCCCACAAACCACCAGTATCCATCACCGTCTATGGAAGCGCGGTCACCGGTGTAATAGTAGTTGTCTACAAATACGCTGGCCATTTTCTCAGGGCTTCCAATGTATTCGGTAAAGAGGCCTATGGCACGCCATTTATCAAGCCTTACAACAATGTGGCCCGGCTCATCTGGAACCGTGATTTCCTTTCCTTCATCATCTACAAGGGTTACATCATACATGAAAGATGGATATCCAAAGGAACCGCTGCGCATTTTACCGGCCATCCAGGGTGGATTGCCGATCATTGCGGTGGATTCAGTCTGACCGTAGAAGTCACGGATTTCCGTTCCAGTATGTTTCTTCCACTGGGTGATGACCTCCGGGTTCAGCGGCTCGCCTGCCCCTATGGACTGGCGCAGTGCTGAAAGATCATATTTTGACATGTCCAGATTGATGAACATTCTCCAGGCAGTGGGAGGAGCACAGAATACGCTTACCTTATGTTTTTCAATGGCTTCAAGGTATTGATTGCCGTCCAGCACTGTAAAGTTGAATCCAGTGGAGGTGGCACCGACATTCAGGGGAGCAAAAAAGCTGCTCCATGCCCACTTTGCCCATCCAGGGGAACTTAAGTTATGGTGGACATCATCGGGGGTTATGCCTGTCATGACGGATGTGGACAGATGACCGATGGGATAGGATGCCGCTGTGTGACCGACCTTTTTGGGAAGACCTGTTGTTCCAGAGGTAAAAAAGCAAAAAATCAGATCATCGGATTTGGTCTTTGCAGCCTTTGCCTGGGCAGCTTCTTTTTCAAGCTCAGAATAGCTTATCCATCCATCTTTCTGGCCGACGACTATTTTAATCTTCGGGGCCGCGCCGGTGGCCTTTATGGCTTCATCCATAAGATCCGTGAATTGTTCGGCACATACAATGGAATCCGGTGGATAGGACTCAAATCTGAATTGGAGTTCTCTCATGGTCATGGTGGTTGCAGTGGGGACAATAACCAGGCCGCCCTTGATGCAGGCATAGGTTGCAAACCAGGTTTCAGGAATGATTGGGAGCATCTGGTACATGTTGGCCCCTTTTTCGACTCCGGCGTTCACAACCGCATTCAGGCACTGGTTTCCGTGTGTTGCAAACTCGCTGTAGGTATACTCTTTGGCCTTTTTTTCTGCAATGTCCGTCCATATAAGAGCCTTATGATCGCCCCTTTCTTTTACATGAAGGTTTTCAAAAATTTCTTCAGCCCAGTTGAAATATTCAGGAAGTTCCATGAAGTTAAGTTTTTCAAAAAATGCTTTTGCAGCAGATTCCTTTTGCTCATTGTCGTCCATCATGTTTAATTCCATGACTTCTTTGTAAAGATTTTCCATGACCATGGGGTGCTCCTTATAATTATAGTTATGTTTAAAACAGTATCTTTTGGGCTTGTCAATTAAATTTTGGCGTATGAAATAAACTAAAATGGCGGTCTGTGACAGCATTAAGTCTTTTTTTTATGGGACTTAAGGAATCCTAACGAGCGCTCAGTCTATGTCTTAATGAGGTATAATTGAATAGGATTCTATTTGTCAAAGACTTTTTTTATTTTTTTACTATTTTTATATAAAACATCCGCTAATATATTGTAATCAGGGAATGTTTCATTGTTCGTTGTGATTGAGCAAAAATATGCTCCAGCCATGCCGTTTTACCCGAAAAAAGCCTCTTCCGGCATGTCTATGATGGCCGTTATACCAGATGTCAGCCCATTCATTTTGCCCAGCGTGACAGGAAGAACAAAGTCTATGAAGTATTCAGCGGTTTTGACCTGCCCCTGGTAAAAGGCAACATCTTTTTTCTTTGCCTTTTCAATCTTTGGTGCGGCAATTGCCGCCCGCCAGAGTTCAAACCATGCCATGATGACATCTCCTGTAACATCTAAAAAAGGATGGGCTGTGGCAAATGCGTGCAAAACCTTTTCCGACATGGCGCTCATTCCCATGTGCATGGCCACTTCACCCAGTCGGTTCACCGCTGTTTCAACATTTTTCGCCATATTCTTCAGGGTGTCGATTTCCTTTGCTGCAGCAATGGTCTTGTTCATTTCTTCAAGAAGGGCCATGAAGTACCTGCCCTTGTTCATGCCGAGTTTTCTGCCAAGGAGATCCATGGCCTGAATGCCGTTGGTGCCTTCGTAAATGCTTGTTATCTTACAGTCCCGTAGGAGCTGCTCCTGGGGATACTCCCTGATGTATCCATATCCTCCATAAACCTGAACTCCCTGGGTACAGACTTCAAAGGAGCGGTCTGTACAATATGCCTTTAAAACAGGGGTCAGGAGTTCTATAAGACCTTGATATCTTGCCTTTTCATCTTCGTTTTCAGCAACTTTCTTTTTGTCGAACAAAAGCCCTGTGTAGTAGAGAAGGGTTCTCATGCCGTCAACATAAGCTTTCATGGAGATAAGCTGTCGTTTAACATCAGGATGTTTAATGATCTGAACGGGCTCGGGATTTTTATCAAATATCTTCATGAGATCGGTTCCCTGGATACGCTCCTTTGCATAATTTACAGCATTTATATAGGATGCTGTGGCAAAGCCGAATCCCTGCATGCCGGTGCCAAGGCGTGCCTCGTTCATCATTACAAACATGGCCTTCATGCCCTTGTTCTCTTCCCCAAGAAGCTCTCCAAAGCACTTACCCCTGGAGCCAAAGGACAGGGATGCCGTGGTATTTCCATGTATGCCCATTTTTTCTTCGATACCTGTGCATTCCACATCATTGGATTCACCAGGTGTTCCATCTGGATTGATTTTATATTTTGGAACAATGAATAAAGATATGCCCTTGGTACCGGCTGGAGCGCCTTCTATACGGGCAAGAACAGGGTGGATGATGTTTTCAGTCAAGTCCTGATCTCCCCCGGATATGAATATTTTATTGCCGGTGATGGAGTAGGTGCCGTCATCATTTTTTCTGGCAGTGGTTGTAAGCGCTCCGACATCGGAGCCGGCTTCGGGCTCCGTCAGGCACATTGTTCCGCCCCATTGCCCGGTGTACAGGTTTTCAAGATATGTCTCTTTCTGGGTTTTTGTACCAAATTCTTCAATGAGCTTTCCAGCGCCGTGGGTAAGCCCTGGATACATCATGAAAGAACAGTTGGCACCTGTGAACATCTCTCCGGCAGCCATTGAAAGCACCTTGGGCATGCCCTGCCCACCAAGTTCAGGAGAATCACACATGGCCACCCATTCCCCTTCACAAAAAAGTTTATAGGGTTTGTGAAATGATTCCGGCACTTTTACCCGTCCGTTTTTCAGAACACATCCTGTTTGATCTCCATCCGCCTGGGTGGTAAGTATTTCCTTAATCGCAAGGTTCCGGGCCTCTGTAATAACCATATCAATGGTTTTTTTATTAAACTCTTCAAAGGTTTCGTGTTTTGACAGATCAGCAACATTCAATACCTCATGAAGTACAAAATCCTGGTCCCGCCTGTCAGCTATTGATTGTGCCATTTTTATTATCTCCTTTATTGATTTTTTATGGCAACGCCATTGATAAACATGTCAAATATCATTTCAAGCCTTTTGTTGAGTTTTTTTTCATCCTCATCTTGAAAAAGGGATGACCATGATACGGAATGGGCGATGTCGGTGAAGAGAACTGCCATTTCCCTTGAGGGATAAGGTTTAAATATTTCACCTTTTCCCTGTTCAAATATTTTTTCAAACATGGTCACCATTTTTTCGTGCATTTTATTGACCCTCTCATTGAGCTTGGGCATCATTACGGCATCAATATTGCTGCGCTCTGAGATATAAATGCGTACAAACTCATTATTTGTCTTATAAAATATGGCCTTGGCAAATAAAGAATCCTTAAGTTTATCCAGCAGGGGAGTGTCTTTTTTACCGGTAATTTCCAGAAGAATCTGGCCTAATTCATGCACCCTTTCCATAACAAGATCATGATAAATCTGCTTTTTACCGGGAAAGTATTTGTATATGGTGCCCAATGGATACTGGGATTCCCGGCTTATCTGTGCCATGGTTGTACCATGAAAACCATGGGAGGCAAATATGGACAGGGCAGCATCCAGGATTTCTCTTCTTCTTCTTTGATCATCCCTTTGTTTTCGTGAAATGCTCATATCAAACTCTATATATCAATTTCATATTTAGAATGGTTATTCTAATGAATGTTTGACATTTTAGTTATATGGATTAAATTGTCAAGTAAATTTATGAAGTTTTGATAAATTCCATTTATAACTGCCATGGTTAGACCAGGCGTGAGACTAAGGCGAACTATCACTATTCTAGCCTGGACAAGCCAGAATCAAAGAGGATCTCCGATTATCTTTCCAGAAAAGCACGAAAATCGGAAATAAGAAGCTAAAGGGATAGGGGTTTTACGCCACTTTTATAAAGTTTTACATTTTTCGCAGTATTACTACAGGAAATTAATGAACAATAAGATCATACTGGCGCCCTTGCAGGGTTTTACAGACGCTGTTTTCAGGGATGTTTATTCAAAACATTTTCAGGGAATTGATCAGGCAGTTGCCCCGTTTATCTCAACAATGGGGGAGGGAAGGATAAAACCATCCAGAATAAAGGATGTACACCCTGATAATAATAAAAGGCTTGAGATTATACCCCAGATTCTTGGAAATAATGCCCAGGATTTTATATTTCTGGCAAAACATCTTTCTAATTTTGGTTATAATATATTTAACTGGAATATGGGATGCCCCCATTCCAAAATTGCAAAAAAGAACCGGGGTTCCGGCATGCTTGCCCTGCCGGATATGGTGGATGAGCTTCTTGATAAGGTTATGAATGCTTTTTACGGGATGTCTTTTAGACTTTCAGTTAAGGTACGCCTTGGCAGGAATACCAGTGATGATATTTTTGCCCTGCTTCCTGTGTTTGAAAAATATCCCATTGAAGAGATTATTGTCCATCCAAGAACAGGAATCCAGATTTACAAAGGTAAAGTGGATATGGATGCCTTTGACCGGATAGCGGCAAATACCTCCCATAGATTGGTCTATAACGGGGACATTACATGCAAACAGAATTTTAATCGCATAAAAGAGAGGTTCCCCACCATAACCAGGTTTATGATTGGAAGGGGAGTGCTTGCCAATCCGTTTTTGCCCGCTGAAATAAAAGGACTTCCAAGGGATACTTCAAAAGACCTTTTAGTTATCAAGGCATTTCATGATGAGCTTTTTGAAGTTTATTCAGAAAAATTTTATGGGCCTGCCCATGTGGCCGGGCGCATGAAGGGATTCTGGTCCTACCTGGGTCCTTCTTTTAAGGGCAGCTCAAAACCCTTGAAAAGGGTTTATAAGTCCCGGGGAAGGGAGCAATACCGTTTGGAGGTTGAAAGATATTTTGCACAAAAACCGGTTTTCAGCCCAGAGGGATGAAAGCAGCTAATTTTATGTTCTGTCAATTCGGCTAGTGCACACACGATTTCGTCCGTTTTGTTTTGCAAAGTAAAGGTTTCGATCTGCCTGTTCCAGAAGCTTTTCACGGTTATACTCATCTGTATTCATGCCTTGTACAGGGGCCGGGGCATTTTTATTTAAGGAACCAAAGCACATGGTGACAATGCCTATACTTATGGATACATACTTGGAAACGCTGGAATAAAGATGGGGTATCTTCTGGTCAACAACAGCTTTTCTTGCTCTTTGAGCTACCTGGCGGGCAGACTCAGCATCTGTTTCCGGCAAAATAATGGCAAATTCTTCACCGCCGTAGCGGGCAACCAGGTCTGCCGGGCGTTTTAAAGCGTTTTGAAGGGCAGATGCAATGCTGTGAAGAGCACGATCCCCCATGGCATGGCCATAGTTATCATTGTATTGTTTAAAGAAATCAACATCCAGCATCCCAAGGGATAGAGGGCTGTTGTTTCGCTGGGCCCTTGCATATTCTTTTTTTAACATTTCATCAAAACGGCGACGGTTTGGAATCTCGGTGAGAGCATCAAGATAAGCCAGTTTATCCAGCAGCTTATGTTGATGGACAAATCTAAGATGGGTATGGACTCTCATCTTAACGATGGGCGGGGAAAAGGGTTTTGTGATGTAATCCACAGCCCCTAATTTTAATCCTTGCTCTTCATCTTCCATGGTACTGAGTGCAGTAATAAAGATAACTGGGATGTCCTTGGTAGAATCATAGTCCTTGAGCTTTTTTATTACCTCATACCCCCCCATGTAAGGCATGACAACATCCAGTAAAATAAGATCCGGAGGCGGGTTGTGAAAGGAAAAATTAAGAGCCTGTTTCCCATTTCTTGCCAGCACAAGTGTATAGTCATCCTTTAAAAGATCAACCAGTATTTTGAGATTCATCTTTTCATCATCAACAATCAGAATACGAGCCTTTTTTTTATTGATCATAGAAGGTTTCCGTATGTAGAGAAAAGGCATATGCCTTGGCTCTACTTAGTATCCACTGATTTTTTATTTTAACGAGTTTATGGATTGACCTCGTGGACACAAAATCCATTGAGGTTGGGGGGTGGATATGGAATCCACCCCTACGATTTCCCCTAATAAATAAATTCAGGTTAAGGTGTCAGTATTGATTGAATTATTTTGGCTGCCTGTTCATACTCAATATCATCCATTTGTTCTGTAATTTTCTGTAATTGTTTTTCAAGACCGTATTTTTCCATAACCATCCTTAAATCGGGCAGTAGATCCATTGCTGTGAGTTCTCCTTTGCCCAATAAGGTCATAAAATTCTGCAAGAATTCTATTTCCTTGTCATTTAGTTGTTTTTTATCATTGTTCTTGCCTGATGACTTTACCTCAAGTCCACCGTTTTTTTCAAGCATAGTTTTTTCGCTGTAACATGGCATTTGTTTTAAAGTGTTGATGATTTTTTCCATTTCATCGATAAATAGATGTATTGGTTTGGCGTCAATATTTTTATCTTTGCCTGGAGAGCATTTGGCAGGAGGGTTTTCTAAGGTTTGATTTGCAAGTAAAGTCATATAAGTTTCCAGTTCAGCAGCTCTGTTTACAAGGGCCTTTGCTCCAATGTAGGCGGATATTCCTTTAATATTGTGGGCATGAATCCTTATTTTTTCAAAATCGCCCTCTTTAAACAGCTCTGTTATGACGGCAGGCAGGTCAGCATAATCTTTTTTAAAATCATTTAAAATGGTTATCAGCATGTGAGGTTTATTATTAAGGTGTTTTAGGGCCTCTTTTAGATTAATTCCCTTTAAATTCGGCAGGCACTCCATTATTTTTGTTGGATCGGTGCTTTCAGAGGGATTTTTTAGTTCCGGGGGTATAATAATCCCTTTATTGCATACAGATTTTTTGACAGCTTTTTTTTCCGGAATGAATCTTTGCAGGAGTCGATACAGAGCTCCAGGATCTACAGGTTTATTAAGGTGTTCATTCATGCCGGCCTCGATACTCTTTTGTCTGTCTCCGGCCATGGCATGGGCGGTCATGGCGATAATGGGAATATGGGTCAGTTTTTTTTCATTACGAATAATGCGTGTGGCTTCCAGCCCATCCATTACCGGCATTTGAATATCCATCAGCACCAGATCAAATTCGTTTTTTTCGATTGTATCAAGGGATTCTTTCCCATTATTTGCAATTGTTACATCCATGCCGGCATCTTCAAGAAATTCAGCAGCGATTTCCTGGTTGATGGCATTGTCTTCAACTAAAAGTATTTTTGCCCCTTGAATTCCTTTCAAGGCATCAAGTATTTTGGTATCACTCTCTGGCTTAGTGGGAGCTTCACCTGTGCATTCTATGCCAAAGGTCTGCAAAAGGGTGTTGTACATGACGGAAGGATAAACAGGTTTCAGTAAAAAAGCGCTAAGGCCGACCTTTTCCGCTTTTTCCCTTGCCTCTTCTCTGGCATTGGCCGTAACCATAAGCATCGCTGGAGTATTTGTCATGGCTGCATTTTCCCGGATGCGCCTGGCAGTCTCAATACCGTCCATGCCCGGCATAATCCAGTCAAGCAACACAACATCATAGAAAATTCCTCTTTTAATGGCCTTTTCAAGGTGTTGCAGGGCTGTTTTACCGTCAACGGCATCATCTACTTCCATGTGAAAGGAGCGCAGCATGGCTACCAGCAGCTCCCGAGCGGTTTTGTTGTCATCCACAACAAGGGCCCGGCGTCCCTGGAAGATGCTTTCACATGCAAGGCTGGATGCCTTGGCATTATGTGAACATTTCATGTTTACCGTGAAGATGAAGTTTGACCCCTGTCCTGGAGCGCTTTCCACCCAGATTTTACCTCCCATCATCTCTGTGAGCTGCCGGCAGATGGAAAGACCAAGCCCGGTTCCGCCGAACTTGCGTGTAACTGTATCATCGGCCTGGCAGAAGGCTTCAAAAAGATAATCAATCTGTGCCGGAAGCAGACCCATTCCCGTATCCCTGACGGAAAATTTCAAGGTCACATTCTGATTTTGTGCAAAAATATCCTTTCCAAAGTCTTTTTTTCCATCAAAATAAAGGGGCATATCTTGATTTTCGGATATATTTTGATTTTGATCTTGGAGTTTTTCTTTACAGGCTTCTTCATCATCAAGGGTCACAGATATAACTATTTCTCCTTTGTCTGTAAATTTTACGGCATTGCTGGCCAGATTCATTAAAATCTGGCCAAGCCTGAAGGGGTCTCCTATTAGTTCAAGAGGGACATCATGATCAATATGAAACAGGAATTCAAGCCCCTTTTCCTCGGCCTGAAGCCCTATAATGCCGGCAAGGTTGCCAAGGGTGTCGTTGAGATTAAAGTCGATGGATTCAAGCTTGAGTTTTCCTGCATCGATTTTTGAAAAATCAAGAATATCATTTATCAGGTTGAGCAGAGTATTGGCTGAACTTATTATTTTATCAAGATAATTATCCTGTTTATTATCAAGGCTGGTTTTTTTCATCAAATGGGCCATGCCCAGGATACCGTTCATGGGAGTTCGTATTTCATGGCTCATACGTGCAAGAAAGTCACCTTTGGACTCGTTGGCTGATTTTGCCTCCTCCATGGCCTCAATCAGCTCTTTTTCCATCTGCTTATGGGCGCTCATGTCCATGGCAGTGAATACATAACCTCTCATTAAACCCAGGGCATTATAAAAGGGGGTAATGGAGAGATTCACCGGAAGGTGTGTGCCGTCCTTTCGGATATATGTCCATTCACCGGTTTTTGTTATCTGCTGTTTTACGTGCAATTCAAAGACTTTAATGGCATCTGGAACAAGGGGAACCACACTTGTGAATCCCGTAATCAGATAGGTATACTTTCTTAGTTCATTTTCAAGGTGGATACATGAAATATTGCGCTTTCCCACCATTTCAGATTCGGAAAACCCCAGGAGATTGGCGGCTCCTCGGTTGAACAGGGTAATGTTTCCATCAAGATCCGTTACGATGATGGAGAGCTGGGTGGCAGCATCTAAAACCGCCTGACGCTGGGCATTGGCGCTCTGGAAACGATGGAGCATCTGCTCTGTTTTTTCAAATTGTTTAACAACCAGTTTGGCAGTGATATCTGCCGCTTCCCTGGCTACTTTGAGTTCCTGGCGCAGCAGGGTGTTCTCTGCCAGGAGTTCTTCTGTTTTATGTCCCATATCTTTAAACCGTTTTTTGGTCTTTAAATGAAAAACTTAAGAGGGTACCCCGTGACTCCGCGCTTTTTGGCCAAACATATAGGTTTGTCCCAGCAGTGCATTATTTCCTTACGGGGTTTACAATATCCCTGGTTTCAGCAATCAAGATTGCCATATCTGCTGCCCTGTTAATGGTTTGGGGAGAACAGCGCCCTTCCAGACCAAGGAGAAAAATTTTCCGGGGCAGTTTGCCTTCACATACTTTTGGAAGCACCGTCAGCAGATACGCAAGGCCGGCATGATGGCCGTAATGAGCGTCATGGAGCTGTTCCTTTATCTTATTTTCACTCAGCAGAACAAGTTCCCCTGGATTGGTGAACCCGCACACAGCATCAACAAATACCACATTTAAGACATCTTCAAGGAAACATAAAAGGTTCAAGCCCGCAATTCCCCCTTCAATCAGCTCTAAATGTTCCGGTATTTTTTTTAAGATCAACTGGTCATAGACATCAAGGCCTGAGCGGTCAATCTCAGCAAGGCGGTTACCAATACATATGATTCTGCTTTTCATAGAAATATCGGCAAGGAAACCCCTGGGGTTTTCAGCCCAGGGGAGGAATTGCCGCCTCATTTAAGTAACTATAGTTTAGCTCAGGGGGTGTTGATCCTTTAAATTAATGCTCCTACATTAAAGGTACGCCTGTTACCGTTTTTTTTCAGCATATGCACAGCACAGACCATGCATGGATCAAAGGATCGAATAACATGTCCTGCTTCCACAGGGTTATCTAAGGATTTAACATATGTGCCTTGTAAGGCCTCTTCCCAGGGACCGGGATTCATGGTTCCATCTCTTGGAGAGCCGTTCCAGGATGTGGGGGTAATAACCTGATAATGGGTTATTTTCTGATTTTTTATTTTTACCCAGTGTCCCAGGGCGCCCCGGGCAGCCTGGAGCATCCCCGCACTCTGGCCGTCGGGCATCCCTCTTACTCGTTTATAAAACGGGGCGTGTCGGTTTGCTATAAGCTCATTTAACCAGGTACTCATCACGGGAAGGAGCTTTGCCGGGCGAGTAATCCTTGCAAGCTGGCGGCTGAGGGAACTGGATCCTTTTTGTTTTATAATGTCATGGAAAAGGGGAGAGCCGTCGATAATCATTTCAGCCAGGGGACCTGTTTCAGCAGCAAGTCCGTCATAACGCGGGGCCTTGGCCCATGAGTAACGATCTCCCATATTACCGGAAGCATATGGATGGGTTTCGCCTTCAAAGGGATGGGCAACGGGATTCTTGTGATCAAACCAGGCGCATGAAACATCTTCTGTTATTTTTTCGGGATCAAGAGGCTGCACAAGGGTTCCTCTGCTGAACCCGGCTGCCGTCAGGCAGGGGTATGGATGGTTTAAGATGTTTTTAAATTTATTTGTTGCCGTGATATTTTTATGTATTGCCGTAATATCAGTTTCTTTCGGAAAGGGAAAATTACCATAGGAAATATAGTTTTCAGTGCCCCTTCCAAAATTATCAAGACCGGCTTTTAAGGCAAAACGAAGAAAAAAACCTGTTTCACTGTCATGGTGTTCAGGCTTTTCTTCCAGCCATGTGTGAAGGTCTTTCAGGCTGGTTACCTCCTGCCATTTTTTAAGGGAGCAGCCAAGGATCCTTGATTCATACCAGTTCTGGAATTGTTCAATGATCAGGCGGCACTGCATCAGCTTTGGTGTGTCTGGAATGGATGTGACTCCCCCTGGAACCATGAATGATGTATGGGGCCATTGGCCTCCTATAATGGCGATTACTTCAATAAGCCGTCTGGTTTTTCGGATAACATCAAGTGCGGCCCGGCCCTTCAGGGGTTCGTAACGCTTTTGGGCTTCTTCAAAAAGAGAGTTATGACCATATGCTCCATAATTGGTAAAATCAGCCATATACATGAGAATGGACTGGCGCATATCGCTTTGTATGGTTTCAGCCATCAGCGCAATATTTCGAAGGTGCAGAGCATTGTCCGGCGGAATAATGCCGGCAATGGAGTCTAAGGCTTCAACAGCGGCATTCAGGTGGGTAAGGCTGCAAATACCGCATATTCTTGGAGTGATTACAAGCCCGTCAAGGTGCCCCCTTCCCGTCATCATGGCTTCAAATCCCCGATACATGGTGCCGGAACTCCACGCATCGGTTATGATATTATCTTTAATATCCACCCTGACCTCAAGGTCTCCTTCGACCCTGTTGACGGGGATATTAATTCCCTTTATGATTTTTGACATGTCAATCGTTTTCCTTAGAAATGTTTAAAAAAATAAATTACCCGGCAATTGAGTTAGTAGAGACAAGGCGTGCCTTGTCTCTATATTCAAATGAATTCAGGCAGACCCTAATTCTTAGATTTGACAAAGCACTGGGATTTTACACCTTTGATCTTCTCTTTTTCAGTCGGTTAGGGGCAGCCTCGGCAGCCATTCCCTTATAAACCATATAGTGGGCCCGGTTTACCCCCCTCGGCAGCTCAAGGGGAATGCCTTCGATGTTGGGAGTATGAAAAAAAGGACTTGATCTTGGAAAATCAGGATCTGTGCATCCAAAGCAGGGCACTCCTGCACGGGGCTTTGATGAGTGGCGGTTCCAGAGGAGTTTGTTACATGGTCCCGGCACAAGGGGGCCGGCACACCCCATATGAAAGAAGAGGCATCCCATTTCTCCGAAATCAGACTCTTCAATGCGGTATTCATGGTATTCATTTCTGGTACAGCCCTGGTGAACCATTGTGTTGTACCACTCTAAGGGGCGCTGAAAGGAATCAAGCTCCAGTTCTTCACCGCCGGCAAGGGCCATGAGGGTGCCGGCAATAACATCATGATGGCATGGACAGCCGGCAAGATTGATTACGGGCATGTTTGATGCAGCAGTAAAACCCCTGCCAAGAAAACCTCCCCGTTCCCGCCTGCAGAACTGAAGGCCTGTGGCTTCGATGGCATGATCCACGCCGAATCCACCAAAGGAGGCACATGTTCCCAAAGCAACCACAAACCTGGCTTTATGGGCAAGGGAGTTAATCAGATCTTTTTTGGCCCTGCCGTCTTTTGTGTCAAACATGCCGGTTCCGGCAGGGCCGCAGATTACAGAGCCTTCAACGGCAAGAATATCCAGGGGAATCTCACCGGCCAGGATATTCTCCAGCATTTCAGCGTGGGATGTGTGGGAAATGGCGGAAAGGGATGGGTGCCAGAGCATCTCAAGGCCGAGGGTGTTGAAAAGTACATTAACATCCAGAAAATCACTGCTCAAAAGAGAGTATGTGTCTCCGCCGCATCCGCCGCCTTGAAGCCAGTAAACAGTTGTCACAGTTAACCACCCTTTATTTTTTTAAGTTGTTACTTGTCTAATATTTCACGTATTTTATTGGAAATATCCTTCATCATGATCGGTTTGGATAAAACAGCCCTGATACCGGCCTTTTCAGCCTGTTTCGGGGAAAGTATTTCACTGAATCCGGTACAGAGCACTATGGGAATATCATGGCGTATTTTAATCAGCTCTACTGATAGTTTTTCTCCGGTCATTCTGGGCATGGTCATGTCTGTAATAACAATATCAAAGCTGCAGGGTCTTGCCTTAAAGGTATCAAGGGCTTCAAGACTGCCGGTTCTTGTTGTTACTGTATAACCAAGGCGTTCCAGCAGCATCTGCTCCATGCGGATAATGGGCTCTTCATCGTCAACAAGGAGTATTCTTTCATTTCCCCTTTTAATGGGCAGACTCTGGTCAATATTTTTATTTAAAGCAACTTTTTTTATTGTAGGCAGATATACACGGATTTCAGTGCCTTTGCCCGGCTCACTGTAAATACGAATATCTCCGTTGCAGCTTTTGACAATTCCCTGTACCACCGAAAGCCCCAGACCTGTTCCCTTGCCCTTCTTTTTTGTTGTGAAATAGGGATCAAACACCTTATTGAGAAGTTCTTTTTTGATGCCGGCTCCCGTATCCGTTACAGTCATGCAGGCATATTCACCGGACATTAAATCCGTCAATAAAGGTTGTCCGGATTCCATACTAATCTGTTTCAGAGTGACGCTCAGGGTGCCGCCGGTTTTTTCCATGGCATGGTAGGCATTAGTGGCAAGATTCATGATGATCTGATGCACCTGGGTGGGATCGGCAATAACGGCATCGCAGGCCGGGTCTATGTTCTGCCGCATGTCAATGGTGGTGGGTATGGAGGATCTAAGGAGTTTCAGGGCCTCTTTTATAATGGGCTGCAACTTCATGGGTTTTTTATCCTCATCCCCCTGGCGGCTGAAAGAGAGTATCTGCTGAATGAGATCCTTTGATCTTAGTGCCGCCTTCAGTATTTCATCAACATATCTGCGGGATTGGCTGCCTTCGGGAATATTTTCTTTGAGCATCTCCGCATAACCCATAAGTGGAAACAAGATATTATTAAAATCATGGGCAATTCCTCCTGCAAGGGTTCCTATGGCTTCCATCTTCTGTGCCTGTTGAAGATGCTCCATCATTTTTTTTCGCTCGGTGGTATCCACAAATATACAGGCAAACTGGCCGGGGGCGGGTCGGTAGGCGGTGACTTCAAAGTATTTGCCAAGCGCGCTTGAGTAGTCCTCAAAGAATACAGGTTCACCGGTAAGTGCCACATTGCCGTATTTTTGTATCCAGTGATTCTCCGTTTCCGGCAGGACATCCATAACCGTCCTGCCTATGATTTCTGATTCCTTAAGACCCGTTAATTTCTCAAATGCCGGGTTGACATGAATGAAGCGGTAATCCACAGGGTTGCCATCGTCATCGCAGATGATCTCATGCAGGGCGAAACCGTCTAACATCTTCTCGAACAGTGAGTGGTATTGTGCTTTTTGCTGTTCTAATGTTTTGTCCATCTTTTTGCGCTCAATGACATGCTGCAGCCTTTCAGCTATGGCCGTGATCATATGCTTCTCTTCTCTTAGAAAGGGGCCTTCATCGGCCTGGGGTCTTTGTTTAAGGCGGCGAATCTCCAATTTGCCTACGGCGTTTCCTTCAACCAGGAATTCCCTTGAGAGAGTCCATTCAGTATCCTCAAAATTCGGAGTTTTGTATACTCCGCCGTTTAATACAATTTTTGCACAAATTATATCAGGCTGTTGACATCCTTCGGGGACAAGTAGTACAGCACCTTGAAGGATATCCTCCAGGGAAATGCCTGGTGTTTCAATCAGGCGGGACAGCCGGTAAAGACAGTCTAACTCCTTCATGCGGCTCTGCATGGCATGTTCAGCCTTCTGCCTTTTTGCAGCCTCTTTTACAATTCCCCATCCCTTCATAGCGTAATAGGAAAAAAATCCGCTGCCGAAAAAAAGCAGGGCAAAAATCATGATAAGCTTATTTTTAAAGCTTACAAGAGGTGCCAGAATCTCATCTTCGCTGGATGCCACAACAATTGACCAAAATGTGTCTGCTATTTTTATGGGTAGATAAACAGCATGTTTTTTTATCTTTGTAATCTGTTTATCCCTGATCATGTTAAATACGTAGGTGGTAACACCTTCGCGGCCCTTGAGCATCTCCTTTGCCATGGAAATAATGGTGGAAAATTCCTTGCAGTTTTCAAAAACAGATTTTCCAACATGGCCTGGTACGGGACAATACAGTTCTATTCCTTCCTCACTCACCATCCACGCATAACCTGTTTCTCCAAGCCTGATTTCCTCTAAAAAACGCCTGGAAACAGTTAGAAAATCAATCAGAATCGCCACAGTACCCTGAAATTCATTTTTCTTGAAAACCGGTACATGCAGGGCCACGGCTGGATAACCCTGAACAGCATTGAAAACATCACTGACGACGGGCATGTGGGTTTTTAAAATTTTTTTAACATGCTTCTGCTGTGATATGTCTTTACCTATGACAGAGGGTTCATGGGGCAGTGTATATATAATTTTACCAGATACATCCACAAGGGTGACAGCTTTTATGTCCTCCTGGTTGATGTTTAAGGCAAGGTTCAAGTCATCCATGCCCGTATCATTGAGAGTCAGCCTGTTCACTGAATTGGAAATTCTGCTCAGGACTTTGATTGCGTTGGCGAAAAAATCCTCAATTCCTCTCTTGGCCTGCCTGGCATGAATCATCTGGCGGGAGTTTAAATCGTCAATGGCTCTTTCTTTTGCCTCATTGTAAATAATATGGAATAAAGACAGGCAAAGAAACAGCCAGAAAACAAGAAGCCCGAAAAAATACTTATGTTTTATCATAACAATTACCAGTCATTGCCTTGCCGTTATTGGTTTGGTATTAGCTTAATTTTTTGATTATGTGCTTTGCAAGGTATTCTTTTATATTTTTTAAAATCAAATCATTTGGTTATTTCCTGTTTCAACATGCAGCATGCCACCCGGTGGGAAGGAGAGCCATCTTTATTATAGCACAGGTTTCCAGGTTGAATCATCTTGTTCATGACGCATCCTTCAGGAATGGTCAGCTCAAACAGGTCGGCCTCATTGATTTTTCCGGTGGAGATAAGCCGGTTATCTTTTATTTCCAGACTGTGGATTGGATAATCCTCGCAGATGGGGCATCGATAAACCCTGCCGTTGGGGAAGATAAAATAGTTGTCCGCGACAATGCCGGCACATTGGAAGGGCTCTTCTTTGCCGAGAAATACCTTGGGCCAGGTTACCGTGATGCTCTGGGATGCTATAGTATCAGCCACGAGGGGCACGGTGGAAAGCCAGTCATCCATCGTAACCTGAAGAGAGGTATCTCCATCTGCCGAGGAACCGCGTATACCTATAACCTGGATGAAAAATCTTTGGATGCCAAGGTTTTTAACAAGGTCCGGCATCATGGTCAGCTCATGGAGATTCTCACCGCTTACCGTGTAGATCATGGAGGTGGAAAACCCTCCGTCAACGGATTTCCCAATGCCCTCAATAACCTTATCAAAGCAGCCCTTGCCCCTTATGGCATCGTTGGTCTTACGGGTGGCACCATCTAAGGAGAAACTTAAAAAGTCAACCTCATCCGGAGTGACTTTTTTGAGAATGTCATGGAAAAGATAGCCGTTGGTATCAATGGTGATGGATTTGAATTGCAGACGTTTTGCCTCTTTTACGGCAAGGGAGAGATCAGGATGAAGGGTGGGCTCTCCTCCAAGGAATATCACATTGATATTTTTGCACCGGTCTGCAAACAGCCCAAGCCACTGCCTTATGACGGCAATGTCAAGAGTGTTTTCACCATGCTGCTCTTTATTTATGTAGCAGTGCCTGCATGAAAGATTGCATTTGGTAAGGATATGAAAAAAAAGATTGGATGAATCCCTTGAAAAGGCAACAGTTTTCTTTTTCATGTTGTATATAAAACTCCATCTATAGAGGTTCAGGAAAATAATCGCGGTATATCAGAGTTAATTCACTATATTTTCTGGTTAAAAATAAAATTACATGCAATTAATTACCTGAAAAACTATATGTTATCCGCACATTTTCATGTGCAAAAAATATTATCCCATACACTGTTTGGAAAGATTGGGATCAAACATTACCGGGTAAGAGCCGTCAAAACAGGCCTTGCAGAACTTGTCTTCAGGATTTGCAACACCGCTTGCCTCCAGCATGCCCTCAATGGTGAGGTAGTGCAGGGTGTCAAGTCCAAGAAAGCGTGTCAGCTCCTCTTCCGTCTTGGTGGCGGCCACAAGTTCTCCCTTGGTGGAAAAATCAATGCCGTAGTAGCAGGGAAACCTGTGGGGCGGGCAGCTAATGCGCATATGTACCTTTTTGGCTCCCAGGGCCCGCAGGGCCTGAACCCTGGTTTTTGCCGTGGTACCCCGGATAATGGAATCTTCTATGATTATGATTTCCTTGTTACGGATGAGTTCCCGCACAGGGTTGAGCTTGACCCTCACGGCAAAGTCCCTCATGCTCTGGGTGGGCTGGATAAAGCTTCTGCCCACATAATGGTTCCGGATCATGGCCATCTCAAAGGGGATGTTTGACTCTTCGGCATATCCTATGGCGGAATAGTTGCCGGAATCGGGAAAGGGCATGACAAAGTCAGCATCCACCGGTGCCTCCTGGGCAAGCCGTTTGCCGTGGGCCTTTCTCATCTGATACACGTTTTTCCCGAAGATGGTACTGTCCGGCCTTGAAAAGTAGATATATTCAAAAATGCACAAAGATGATTTTTCAAGAGGGCTTTCCGGCATTATGCTTGTTACCCCGTCCTCGTTGATCATGACAATTTCCCCCGGGGCTAATTCCCTGACAAATTCCGCCTGGACCAGATCAAAGGCGCAGGTCTCTGATGCAAGGACATAGTGTCCGTTGAGTTTTCCCAGGGCCAGGGGACGAAATCCGTGGGGGTCCTTTACGCCGATCACCTCGCCCTTGCATGTTAATAAGATAAAGGAATAGGCACCTTCTATTTTTGCTACCGCCTTTTTAATGGCCCTTACCACATTTCCCTGCTGCAGGTTCTTGATAAAAAGATGGAGAAAAACCTCGCTGTCCATTGTGGTCTGGAAAATTGAGCCGGATTCTTCCAGTTCATTTTTAAGTATATGGGCATTTACAAGGTTGCCGTTGTGGGCTACGGCATAGGCCCGTCCCCGGTGATGCACAACAAAGGGCTGGGCATTGGTAAGGACCGAGTCCCCAGTGGTGGAATATCTTACATGTCCGATGGCGCTGCCCCCGCCGCCTTCGATTTTTTTCAGATCTTCTGTTTCAAATATGTCATGCACAAGGCCCATGCCCTTGTGGGAGTATATCTTGTCCTTGTCCCTTGCAACGGATATACCGGCGCTTTCCTGGCCCCGGTGCTGGAGTGCGTAGAGGCCAAAGTATGTAAGTTGTGCAGCTTCCGGGTGTCTGTACAGACCGAATACACCGCATTCTTCCTTAGGTCTTTCGTTATCATTCATGTTATTTACCGCCTTCGGTGTGATATTCCTGGATGGATTTTACGGTAAGCGGTTCTCTTTTCAAGGCTTTTATGGCGTTGCATATGGCTTTTGTCCCATCGGTTGTTGTTGCATAGGGTATCTTGAAACGGATGGCCGCTCTTCTTATTTTATAGCCGTCCCGTTTAGTCTGGCTGCTGGCTCCGGTATTTAAAATAAGCTGGATTTCGTTATTTTTCACGGCATCCACCACATGGGGGCGGCCGGTGGAAACCTTTTCCACCACCTTTGCCGGAATGGAGTTATCTTCAAGGAACATTGCGGTTCCCCGTGTGGCCATAAGCTTGAATCCCATTTCATAGAAATCCCTTGCAACGGGGAGTGCTGCCTGCTTGTCACTGTCCTGGACGCTGATAAAGATCGTCCCTTCAACGGGAAGGTTCTGGCCGGCACCAAGCTGGGCCTTGGCTACGGCCGCACCAAGATCCATGTCGATTCCCATGACCTCTCCCGTTGATTTCATCTCAGGACCCAGGACCGGGTCAACCTTGGCAAATCTGTCAAAGGGCATGACAGCCTCTTTAACGGAATAGTGCCTGGGGATGATCTCTTTTAAGAGGCCCAGTTCATTCAGGGTTTTGCCAAGCATAACACGGGTGGCCAGTCTTGCCAAGGGCACCCCGGTGGCCTTGCCTACAAAGGGTATTGTGCGTGAAGCCCTGGGGTTTACCTCTATTACATACACCTTGTCATCCATGATGGCAAACTGTATGTTCATGAGTCCAATCACATTGAGTTCCTTGGCAATGGCCCTTGTTGCCTCGGCCATCTCATCTATGTGTTTCTGGGCGATGCTGTAGGGCGGAAGCACACAGGCAGAATCTCCGGAGTGAATACCGGCCTCCTCAATGTGTTCCATCATGCCGCCTATAATGGCGCGGGTGCCGTCACAGATGGCATCCACGTCAAGTTCATAGGCATCCTCAAGGAACTGGTCTATGAGTACGGGATGATCCGGGGATGCTGAAATGGCCAGATTAAACCAGGATTCCAGCTCTGCAGGGTCGTACACTATCTTCATGGCCCGTCCCCCCAGGACGAATGAAGGTCTGACCATTACGGGATAGCCGATTTTGTCTGCAACCTTTTTTGCATCTTCAAAGTTGGTGGCTATGCCGTTGGCCGGCTGGGCAATGTTCAGCTTGTTGAGCATGGCCTGGAAAAGATCCCGATCCTCTGCCCTGTCAATGCTCTCTGGGCTGGTGCCTATAATCGGAACTCCAGCCTCTTTCAGGGCCGTGGCAAGGTTTAAGGGGGTCTGGCCGCCGAACTGGACGATTACCCCATAGGGTTTTTCCTTTTCAACGATGTGCAGCACGTCCTCACGGGTAAGGGGTTCAAAGTAGAGTTTGTCCGATGTGTCGTAGTCCGTACTCACCGTTTCAGGATTGCTGTTGACCATGATGCTTTCCACTTCTTCTTCTTTCAGGGCATAGGATGCCTGGACGCAGCAATAGTCGAACTCGATGCCCTGGCCTATGCGGTTGGGTCCGCCTCCCAGGATAATCACCTTTTTCCGGTCAGATACCCTTGCCTCACATTCCTTCTCATAGGTGGAGTAATAGTAGGGGGTGGAGGCACGGAACTCTGCCGCGCAGGTGTCAACAAGCTTATAAACTGGGACAATGCCCAATTTCTTCCTGCGGTTTTCGATTTTTTCTTCGCTGAGCCCCGTGAGATAGGCAAGCTGTATGTCTGAAAAACCCCATCTTTTGGCCTTTTCCATGATCTCCTGGGATATGTCGGCACCCGCGAGTCTGATGCGTTTTTCAAACTCCACCAACTGCTTCATCTGGTTCAGGAACCAGGGATCTATGGCGGTGAGTTCATGGATGGTCTCGATGGCCATGCCGTTTTCCATGGCATGTTTCAGGAAAAAGATACGCTGGGAATTGGGGGTTGCAAGTCTGTATTCCAGTTCTGTCTTGGACACTGTTCCGGGCAGGGGATCCTTGCCGTCACCGCCGAACCCGAATCTTCCGATTTCAAGGGACCTGATACCCTTTTGCAGGGCCTCCTTAAAGGTTCTGCCTATGGACATGGTCTCCCCCACGGACTTCATGGCCGTGGTGAGAATGTCATCGGTTTCGGGAAATTTCTCAAATGTCCACCTTGGTATCTTGATGACAACATAGTCTATGGAGGGCTCAAAACAGGCCAGGGTCTCACCTGTAATATCGTTTTGAATCTCATCCAAGGTGAAGCCCACGGCCAGCTTGGCCGCGATCTTTGCAATTGGAAAGCCCGTGGCCTTGGATGCAAGGGCCGAACTCCTGGAAACCCTGGGGTTCATTTCCACGATGATCATCTCGCCGTTTTTCGGGTTTATGGCAAACTGGACGTTGGAGCCTCCCGTATCCACCCCGATTTCCTGCATGATGGCGATGGATGCGTCCCGGAGCATCTGGTATTCCTTGTCCGAAAGGGTCTGGGCCGGGGCCACGGTGATGCTGTCTCCGGTGTGGATACCCATGGGATCGATGTTCTCGATGGAGCAGATGATCACCACATTACCCGCATGGTCCCGCATGACCTCCAGTTCATACTCTTTCCAGCCAAGCACGGATTCCTCCAGCATTACCTGGGTGATGAAGCTGGCATCAAGTCCTCTTTTGGCAAGGATGGCAAGCTCTTCAGGGTTGTAGGCAACTCCTCCGCCGGTGCCGCCCAGGGTGAAGCTGGGGCGGACGATGATGGGAAAGCCTATCTTTTGGGCCACCTCTTCCACCTCCTGCATGGAGGATGCAAAACCGCTTTCCGGGATTCTGAGGCCGATGCGGTTCATGGCATCCCGGAACAATTCCCGGTCTTCCGCCTTTTTGATGGCCTCCACCGAGGCCCCGATCATTTCCACGTTGTATTTTTCCAGCACACCCATCCTGGCGGCTTCTACTGCTGTGTTGAGACCCGTCTGGCCCCCAAGGGTCGGCAAAAGGGCATCGGGGCGTTCCCTTTCAATGACCTTGGCCACGGTCTCCGGTGTCACAGGCTCAATATATACCTTGTCCGCGGTGTCCGGGTCCGTCATGATGGTGGCTGGGTTGGAGTTGATGAGCACCACCTCAAACCCTTCTTCTTTCAGGGCTTTGCAGGCCTGGGTTCCTGAGTAGTCGAATTCACAGGCCTGGCTGATAATGATGGGGCCCGCGCCGATAATAAGAATTTTATTTATGTCTGTTCGTTTTGGCATGTTTTTTTAAATTTTTTCCAGCAATTCTGAGTTGTTGTTGATAGAAAATCATTTAAGAATTTGTTCAGCTAATCCTTTGCACGGATATATATTGATTTTGTATCGGTGTTTGGTTGTCTTCGCTCTTCAATCATAAAAATATCAGTATTTGATTTAACCAGATCACTCAGCTTTTTATACCCATACCTTCTTGAATCAAAGTCAGACCTTAGTTTTGTTAAGTAGCTGCCAAAGGTGCCAAGATTAGACCATCCGCTATCATCTGCAGCCTGTTCCAGAGCCTGTTTGAAAAAATCAACAGGGAGCTTGTTGGAGGTTAAGGAGTTAGTTTTATTTTCTTGAGCTGATTTTCCTAAAGCTTGATCTTCTGTTGTCTGTTTTAGGGAATCTTCATCATCATATTGTGTGGAAGTTGTTGCAACTGGCCTTAAAACTTCTGTTAATATAAACTTATTACAGGCATTTCTGAATGAATCAGGTGTTTTTTCTTCTCCAAACCCATATACGGTTAAGCCCTCTTTTTTTATACGAATAGCCAATCCTGTATAATCGCTATCACTTGAGATTATGCAGAAGCCGTCGAACCTTCTCGTGTAAAGCAAATCCATTGTGTCAATGATCAAAGCACTGTCAGTTGCATTTTTCCCCGTGGTGTATGCAAATTGCTGAACAGGTTTAATGGCGTATTGATTAAGAATTTTTTTCCATTGGGCACTCTGATTGTTTGTGAAATCACCATATATCCTCTTTACGGTCGCTTCTCCGTATTTTGCAATCTCCGCCAATAATGCCTCAAAGACACTTGCCTGGGCATTATCGGCATCAATCAGTACTGCTAATTTTGGCGCAGGATCATCTGATTCGATTTTTGCAATCATCCTGGGTTTATGCTGCATTATTTTTATCCTTTATTCTTCTGATGGTAACAAATTCGAGAAGTTTTTAATACTCTTGCTGCACGGATATGCCCATAAGATCCTGTAAGTCTCACAAGTCATTTTTTCTGATTCGCCATTATATCAGCAAACTGTTTAAAAAGATAGGCCGCATCATGGGGTCCAGGCGATGCTTCCGGGTGGTACTGCACCGCAAACGCCTTCAGGGATTCAACACTTATGCCTTCTAAGGAATCCTCGTTAAGGTTGATGTGGGTCATCTTTGCGCCCCTGTCTCCCAAAGTGTTTAGATCCACGGCAAACCCGTGGTTCTGGGCGGTGATCTCGACTTTGCCGGTGGCAAGGTTCTTCACGGGCTGGTTGCCTCCCCGGTGGCCGAATTTGATCTTATGGGTTTTTGCACCCATGGCAAGCCCCAGGAGCTGCATTCCAAGGCAGATTCCGAAGATGGGCCTGAATCCCAGGAGGGCCTTGATGGTCTCTATTGCACCTGTAAGAGGCTGGGGATCACCGGGGCCGTTGGACAGGAATATACCGTCAGGCTCAAGATTTTTGATTGTATCCGCATCCGTTGATGCCGGCAGTACCAGCACCTCGCAGCCCGCGGCCTCAAGGCACCTGATGATGTTGTATTTGATGCCGAAATCAAGAGCTGCAACAGAATGTTTCTTTCCCCTGTGCCGCCATATGGATACATTGGGCAGGTTGCATCCGTTAAGATAGTCAGGCTTGTTTTCCCGCCAGAAATAGGGATTTTTTGTGCTCACCTTTTCTGCAAGATTACACCCTTCCATGGGAGGAATCTCCTTTGCCCTTTGGACCAGGGCTGAAGGGTCAAGCTCCGATGTTGAGATGACGGCACGCATGGCACCGGCATTTCTTATGTGCCTGGTCAGGGCCCTGGTGTCCAACTCCTCTATACCCAGCACGTTTTCTTTTTTCAGGTAATCTGCCAGGGTTCCTGTGGAGCGCCAGTTGCTGGGAAAGTTGACATACTCCCGGACGATCAATGCCGCAGCCTGGATTTTGTCTGATTCCGCGTCTTCAGGGCAGACCCCGTAATTGCCCATCATGGGGCATGTCATGGTCACCATCTGTCCATAGTAGGAGGGATCCGTTAGGATTTCCTGGTATCCGGTCATGCTGGTGTTGAACACCACCTCTCCACCGGCTTCTCCTGGGCCTGTAAAACTCCGGCAGGGAAATGTTCTGCCGTCTTCAAGTGCTAATAAGGCTTTCATAATTTTATTTTTACCTGTAAAAAGCTTTTGATAACATATTTGTTTTTATTTCTACTTTGTTATTTTCATAAATGTTTTTTCAGAATTTAGGGGCAACCCTCTGTGGCTGCCCAATGGATTTTAAATCGGGATGTTGGGCATAAGAGTCCATACGCCGCAGGGGCAGGCACCCTCACAAAAGCCGCAGCCAATGCACTTATTGGGATCTGATTTGTACTTGAATCCTCCGTCCTCGGTTTCAAACCTCTCAATTGCTCCTTCGGGGCACACATGGACGCAGATACTGCAATCCCGGCAGCGGCCGCAGGAGGCGCACTCTGATCCGCATTGATTAAGGGAATCAAAGTCTTTTATCATGGGATTGAAATATTCCAGACTTACCCTTGAGCGGTTGATTTCCGGCCTTGGATCAACCGGTGCCGGCTCTTTGCCCTTGATGATGCTGTCAATGGCTTCCGCGGCTTTTTTGCCGGCTCCTATGGCATCGGTCAAAAGTCCCGGGCCCACAATATCCCCTATTGCAAACACGGCTGGATCAGAGGTTCTGTGAAATTCATCCACCGTGACAAATCCGTTTTGGACGGCAATGTCCGTACCAAGGAATTCTGTATCCGGAAAATCTCCTATGGATATGATCACGGTATCTGCTTCAAGGAGTTCTCCATCATCCAACACAACCCCCTCCGGGGTGATCTCCCTTGTAAAGCAGGGCCACCTGAAGACAGCACCGACAGCTTCGGCATCTTCCTTTTCCTTGCCGAAGGCCGCGGGTTTCTGGACATCTATCATTGTGATGGTCTGCGCTCCGAACCGGTGGGCTTCTGTTGCCACATCACATCCCACGTTTCCTGCGCCTATGATTACAATTCTTTCACCGGGATTTGCCTTGTCTTCCCTGGCTTCCGCCAGAAAATCATTGGCAGATACGGCAAGTTCAACACCTGGAACAGGAAGCATCCTGGGTCTCCGCGCCCCGGCTGCAACCACCGTATAATCAAATTCCTCCTTGATTTTCCTGAAGCTGTTGGGGGTGATCTTATGCTCCAACCTGATGTCGGAAACAACCTTTTTTACCCGTTCCAGCTCCTTTTCAAGGGTTTCCCGGGGAATCCTTGATTCCGGTATCATGGATGTTATTTTACCGCCGATGCGGCTTGATTCATCAAAAAGGACGGCATCGTGTCCCTTTAAGGTAAGATGCCATGCCGCGGAAATTCCTCCGGGGCCTGCGCCGATGACGGCAATGCGTTTGCCGGTGGGAGGACTGATTTCAAGTTTGGCCTCTTCGAGGGACGCAAAGTTTTCTCCTGTTCTGCCGAGTATTTTTACATCTATGGGGGTCATGTATTGGGCCTGCCTGGTGCAGGAGGCCATACAAGGGTTGGGGCAAAGATACCCGCAGACAGTCGCGGGAAACGGTGTGTATTGAAGTCCCATGGCAGCAGCTTCGTCTGCCAGGCCGCTGCGGATCAGATGCCATCTTTCCTGGATCGGAATGCCCGTGGGGCAGTTCGCCTGGCAGGGGGCCTTGTATCTGGCATGTTCCCATACCGGGACATATCTTCGCCATTCACCCTTGGTGATAAGGGGAATCGAACCCTGTTCCGTTTCCTGGAGATCACCGATAAGACCGCCCCTGCCAAGTTCCCTGTTCCATACATCCTGACAAAAAGCTGACATGGATATTCTGTCCCGGGTGATCATCTTTTCTGACGGGGTTTTGGCCCGGATCAGGTTCCATTCCGAGCGCTTGGAAAGTTCTCCGAATAAATCTGTTTTATGGATTTTTTCTAAAAAAACCTCAAGGTTTTCACCAAGCCAGGCCCAGTCTGCATCGGATATGGGGATGGTCTTAGCATCCTTTGTGCTGTAATCTGCTGCTTCCCCCCGGCAGAAAACCCTTCCACCGACCATTCCCACTAAGGGGCGGTAGCCAAGAGAGCTTTCACTGAAAGATGGGGCATGGCCGCAGATCACGGCAGTGCCGCCTGCCATGAATTCCCCGAAATAATCGCCGGCAGAGCCGAGCACCCACAGCTCCGGGGGATCAAACCTGGGGTTGTGCTTGGTCATGGTCATGCCCCGGGCACCAATGCTGCCCCCCACAAAAACCCTGCCCTGGGCAGCACCGTTCATGGCTCCGTTGGAGGCATTGCCATGGACTATTATTTCTGCTCCCGCGTTCAGCCAGCCAATGTCATCGGATGCCGGGCCCATGATCTCGATTTCCGTGCCGGGACAGCCCAGGGAGCCGGTTCTCTGTCCTGAGTGTCCCTTTACCCTGATTTTGATTTTCTTGTCCCCGGATTTCCATAAACGGCCGCCTATGCCGTGCTGGCCGTAGGCATTTACCTCGATGGCCGTGTGTCCCTGTTCCAGCGCTTTCTGGATCATCTCTTCAAGAACCCGGGAAGAAATGCGCCGGCCTCCCTCTTTTCCCGATATGTGTGTGTAAAATGTATCTGTCATTTGGGCGTTCCTCTTAGACTACGTATTTGATTTTAAGACGTTGGGCTGCCTGATAATCACTGATGCCCAGGGCATCGGACATGCCGATGGGCAGGGATGTGGAACGTCCCAGGGGGGCAACGATTTTCTTCAGCTCGATGTCGAATGAAACAAAGAGATCAACGATGCGCTGGGCAACCTCTTCCGGATCAAGACGGCGGTAAAGCCTTGGATCCTGGGAGGTTATGCCCTTGGGGCAGATGCCGAGATTGCATACATTGCATCTGTCCCGTTCCGTGCCGACGCATCCGGCTGCCGACTGCATGACATATTTTCCTATCTGTATGCCGCTGGCTCCAAGCATGATAAGGGCTGCTGCATTGGCGGCAATGTTTCCGTTTTTTCCTATGCCGCCGCCGGCAAACAGGGGTATCTCATTTTGCTTGCCGATGGTGACAAGATTAAGATAGTTGTCACGGATGCACGAGGCAATGGGGTGACCCATGTGATCCATGGATACGGCATAGGCAGCTCCTGTGCCTCCGTCCTCGCCGTCAATGGCCAGGCCCGAGGCATACTCGTTTCTGGTCAGGTTGTTGAGTACGGCAAGGGAGGTCGAGGACGCGGATATCTTGGGATATACCGGCACCCTGAATCCCCAGGCCATGGACATGGACATGATCATCTTTGCCACGGATTCTTCGATGGAGTACTGGGTCTGGTGGGTCGGGGGACTGGGCAGGCTTACACCCCTGGGAACCCCCCGGATGGCCGCGATCAGTTTGTTTACCTTGTGCCACATGAGAAGGCCTCCGTCTCCTGGTTTTGCCCCCTGTCCATACTTGATTTCAATGGCGCAGGGGTCTTCCTTCATGTGGGGAATGGCGTGTATGATTTCATCCCATCCAAAATATCCGCTGGCTATCTGCAGGATAACGTATTTCAGAAATCGGCTGCGCAAAAGCCTTGGAGGGCATCCGCCTTCACCTGTGGATATCCTGACGGGCATGCCAAGCTCTTCATTGAGATATGCCACTCCCATCTGCAGGCCCTCCCACATGGTAGGGGAGAGGGCGCCAAAGGACATTCCCCCGATGATCAGGGGATAGATTTCCCTTACCGGGGGTATCCATCCCCTTTCCCTTAAAAGTCTCATGTTGTCCTTGGGGGGCAGGATTCTACCGAGAAGGGATCTTAATTCAAATTCATGGCGTCCGGCATCCAGGGCAGGGTCGGTGAGCATGGAGATTCTTATGAATTTAATCTGATCCAGGATGGATTCCGTGGAATTCCTGCGTCCTCCCCTTGTCCTTGGCTCTCCTCCTTGATTGATGTGGAATTTAAGCCTTTCCGTTCCAGGGTTTCGATGGGGAGAAATGGCGTCATTGGGGCATACCATGGAGCACATGGCGCAGCCTATGCAGGCATTTTCAATGGAGGTCTTCTGCTTGATGCCGTACCAGGTATCAAATTTTGAGAGTTTCCTCTTCTGGGGATCAATGGATGTTTCAATATTTCTTTTTCTGAAAACCGAAAGCGAGATGGCCTGTACCGGACAGATGGCCGTACACTGACCGCATAGAGTACATCGATCCTTGTTCCAGGTGATTTGCCAGGGCAGGTCGCTGAGGCTTAGAGTGGAAGGTTTAATGGTTTTGTTTGACGACATATTTTTACCTCCTGACGGTCAGGGTCTACAATGGCGGTATCAAGGTGCATGGGCTGGATATCCCGGCTCTTGTCTCTGTCCGGGATTACGGCATCAAGGCCGCAGATCTCCGATGAAAATGCAAACATGCCGGGCCGGCCTCCGACAACGCCTGGTCTTAGTTTTTTTCTGTCCTGGGCCATGAAAAGTGTCTTATCCGGAAGGGTGCCTATGACACAGTTGGGTCCGTCAATGATGAGCTGGCGGCATGATCTTTTCAGATGGGTTAGAAATTCTTTGTCGGTATGATCCTTAATAGATCCGTCCTGCAGGGGGGTGATTACATGCTTGTAAGCATCCAGGCCAAGGCCCAGCTCCGACATGGTGTAATGCAGGATATGGGCAAAAACTTCAGAATCAGATTCATAGCCGGTATAGCCTGGAAACTCCCTGGATGATAGAAAGTCCCTGATGGGGATGAATGCCGTGTTTTCTCCATTGGTCATGGTGGAATATCCCCCGATGAAAAAGGGGTGGCAGGCGTACAGGTTGATGGCGTAATTGGTGTTCTGCCTTCCCTGGGCCATAATTATACGGGCGGTAAGATCCTTTCTGTCAAGTCCCAGGTATTGTCCCACCTTCATGGGATCGCCGATTTCTTTTATCATGATGGTATCGGGCCAGAAGGAAAACACGATCATATCTTTTTTCTCTTCTCCCATCTGCCGGATATCCAGGCGTATCTGCATGAGTCTTCGGGATATTTTTTCTTTATCAAGGCCGTCCCAGGATTCTGGATACTCATAGGCTCTGATGAGGTAAACTCCACGTTTCGGGGTTCCGTCCAGGGCCTGTTTGGGAAGCTTGATATTTAATTTGTACTTGGTCATAAACCCCTTGTCCATCATGTAGAGGTCAAGGCGCCGAATCCCGGCTTCAGTAAAAATTCCGGATAATATGGGTGCATCTTTCATATCTTCAAAGGGGCCACCGAGGTCTCGAAGCATCAGGCCTACACCTGAACCATCATGCCCTTCTTTCATTACGTCCAGGGCGTTGATGGCGGTCATGGGAGACACGGGATCCTTGCTTGTTAGTGCAAACAGACGGCACATTCTTATTTTCTCCTTGTTTTTTTAAGCCGATTGAGCAATATAAAGCTTACTAATATAAGGGAAAAAGATTTTTTTTTCAATCTATTTTATTGATCTGCATCCATGGTCTGCTACTCATATGGACAAGACTTTGAATGGTATTTAAGAAGATTGGCCGGCATCCTTAAAAATACATCAAAAGCAGTTTGCACTTTTTTCGGGTTAGTTTTAAAAAATGGAAAAAATAATTCGGATTGCTAAGTGAGAACCAATGGCTCGATCATTTTTTGCACAAGCTATTGAATTTATTGGTATGTTTCATTTCTAAGTTGACACTTTTTCAAGACATTCTCTGAATTCTATGAAATTCTCTGAAAAAACTGTCAACTACTTTTGAAGCAATATGAAGGATGCCCCAATTTATTCACATTAAAAAATTGACTTCTAAAAAAGCATAGTTGTATTTTGGTTAGATTTCAGAACCTTATGAGATTAGTCGAACCGAGGGTGAGAGTTTACGAATCAGTAGTTTTATCCAGTACTTTCCGAATGACTTTTGCAATATCTCTCATCAAAATCGGTTTCATTACATAGTCCTCGACACTAATCGATTTTGCCTTTTCTTCATCAATAAGGGCATTGTGGCCTGTACAGATGACAACGGGAATATCAGGCTTAATCTCTTTAAGTTTTTTAGACAATTCGACACCTGTCATCTTGGGCATGGTCATGTCTGTCAGCACCAAATCAAAGAAATCAGGTTTTGATCGGAACATTTCCAGGGCATCTAAAGGGCTCGTTGTTGTCTGAACTCTATAACGAAGACGCTCCAGCATTTTTTCGATCATGCCTGTAATGGATGCTTCATCATCGACAAAAAGAACTCTTTCTCCGGTGCCCCGGGGAATAAAATCAGATGCTTTTGTTTCCATTGCAGGTCTTTTTGTAAGTACCGGCAAAAAAATTGTGAAGGTCATGCCTTGCCCAGGTTCGGTGTGAGCCAGAATGGTTCCATGATGATTTTTAACGATACCATGGACAACCGCCAGCCCCATACCTGAACCCTTTCCCACATCCTTTGTTGTAAAATAGGGGTCAAATATACGGTCGATGATATCGGATCTGATTCCCGGGCCTGAATCTCTGACCGTTATCTTGAGCCAGTCCCCGGGAGCCGGGTCGGAATAAAGATCATTCTTTCTCTCGTTTAAGCTTATCATTTCAACGAGAATATCCAGAATGCCGCCGGCCTCCTCCATTGCCTGGGAGGCATTAATGCACAGGTTCATCATTAACTGGTTGATCTTGGTTGGATCTCCAAGGATAATTACCTCTTTTTCCGGAAACTTCTGTTGGATTTCAATGGAGGCTGGAATTGTTGAACGAAGTAATTTGAGGGCATCTTTAATAACTATAACCGCATCAATAGGCTTAAGCTCCTGATCGGTTTGATGGCTGAAGTTGAGAAGTTGTTTAACAACGCCGGCTGCTCGCAAACCAGCGGATTTAATCTCTTTAAGGTTTTCATGTGCCGGATTCCACGCAGGTATGTCTTCCATTGCCAGTTCTGCGTTTCCGGTTATCATATAGAGTATGTTGTTAAAATCATGGGCGATACCGCCTGCTATTGTTCCGATGGATTCCATCTTCCGTGCCTGGTGAAGCTGTGCTTCAATGGATTTGCTGTCCGTAACATCACGGAATATCGTTAATTTGGAGATTGTTCCGCGGGAATGGTGAATCGGGGAGTTTGTAACAGAATAGAAACGATTATCCTTTGGATTTTCCAGCTCATAGTCGATATGCTCACCTTGCAGAACATTATCCAATACACACCAGGAACATTTTTCATCAAAGCCGTAAATTGCTTTGTAGCAACAGTCTCCCGTTGCATCCCGGCCCACTGTACTGATCATCCTCGGATTCATGTATTCAATGAGGAGTTCAGGACTGCAAATATATGCGGCATCTTTCATGGAATCCATCATGGAACGGTATTTTTCTTCGCTCTCCCGCAGTGCCTCTTCAGCCCGCTTACGATCGCTAATGTCAGCAACACTTCCCAGAAAATAGAGCGGCCTGCCGTTATAGTCTCGGACAAGACTGGCATCCAGAATGCCATGAACAATTTTACTGTTTTTATGGATAAACCGCTTTTCCATGCGGAAATGGTCAATTTCTCCTGCTGCCAGCCGGGATTGTTTGAGAATATTCTTTTCAAGAAAGTCTGGATGGGTGATTTCTCTCAAATGCTTACCTATCAGTTCCTTTTCACTGTAACCAAGCATTTTACAATACGCAGGATTTGCTGCCTCAATTTTGAATTCCAACGAAACCTTTGCCACACCAATGGACATGTGATTATACACCTGGCGGAAACGCTCCTCACTCTCCCGCAATGCCTCCTCAGCCCGCTTGCGATCAGTTATGTCGGTTATAAAATTTAATGTAGCAGGCCTACCTTCCCATGTAATGACTACCCCATTATTTTCAATCCATTTGATATTACCATCCTTTGCTACAAATCTTAACACATACTTCTCACAGGTCTCTTCACCCTTGAGTCTTTTTATATGGTGCTGCATTACCATTGAATGATCGTCTGGATGAACAAACTCTATGAAAGGTTTCGACATCAATTCTTCACGGGCATAACCTGACATTTCATATGTTTTATTATTAACGAATTTAAGCATCCCCTCTTGGGTGACGATAATGCTTTCATTGGCATTTTCTACAACCCTCCTGTATCTTTTTTCACTCTCATTCAGCTCATGAGATGCTTTTTTTAATTCTGTAATGTCACGGGCAATTGTATAAGCTTTTCCTTGTTCAGGTACCGGATGTGAAGTCCAGCTTAACCATCGATAACTTCCATCTTGACAAAGGTGGCGGTTTTCAAAGTTTATCAATTTTTTACCGGCCCGCAGCTTATCCTCAACCACGGATCTTGTTGGGGTGATATCATCAGGATGGAGAAAATCGAAAAACGACTTTCCTAACAGAGCATCTTCAGGAAAACCAAGTGTTTCTGTAAATGCGGGATTGACCTTAAGAAATGTGGCAGTTTCTATATCCGCTATGCAAATCATATCAAGAGACATAGAAAATATCTGGCTAAGTTCCTCTTCTGTCCGTTTGAGTTCAGATACGGTTTTTTCCAATTCTAAAATCCGTTTTTCTGATTCTTCAAGGGTTAACGGCCTTTCTGACATGGTAATCACCTGCGGCCTCTCGGCTGTTAGTAAGTTTAAAATTTTTTACCCAAGCATGCACCGGAATTGTCAACAAATATTATGACAATTCGTTGCTTCACTTATTTTTATGACATAATTACAGGTGGTTAAACGTAAAAAATTATTTTAAGTTTTGATACCGAGTTTGTCCAGAAAGTGCCTGTGTTTCATTTTGTATAAACTTCTATCTTCTTTTACAAGGTAGAAAAAACTGATATCTTTTTCATCAAAGCACTCATACAGAGCAGTATAGTCTTCGATTTCCTTTACATCACGGACACGCTGGACATCATCATTGAATTTTTTACACACACTGATCCAATTTTCCACCTTTGCTTCCTTTGGGATTGTTATTTTAGAGGTATCTTTTTCCAATTCAGCTTGAATACATTTCATAATTTCCCCCTCAATTTTCAATCTTTAACCATTCTTTTTCAAGAGCATCAAACATGGATTGTAACTCAGCGATACTTTTTTTATCGATGTTATTTTTCATAATTATAATGTAATCAGAGGCATGATATTTTGCAAGAAAAAGTTTTGCTTAACCAATGGAAAAAGGAAGGGAGCATGGGGGTATTTTAAAAATTTGTTTTTTAAGCGGATTTGCCTTTAAAACAAAAAAAAACTGGGTTTATGCCTGGTTCATTGGTATACTTACTTTTGTAAATATTCGGTAAACCCCGTATTAAACCACAATCTATTGTGTTTATATGTAAAAAAGATAAATTGTACATTGTTTATCGATGGTTTTTAGCAGCCATAAAGTTTATCTGCGGGTAGATTAAAAGGGACGAAATCCCTTAGTAAAACAAATCAGGAAGATATAAAACAAAATGAACAAAACCCTGTTGCCTGACAGCCTGGCAAAAAGGCTTGAAAATCGACTGGATAGCCTTAAGGAATCAGCCCTTTCCCAGGGGATTGACCTTCCGCGGGATAAAGGCTTTATTGAGGAGCTTGAGCGTGCATTCATGTTCAGTGAATTTATAGCATCAAAACTCATCACCCACCCTGAAGTGCTCATGGATCTTTTTTGCTCCAATGACTTTAACCGGTCATATAAGATAGATAATGAAAACAATGATTATGCTGTCAGCCTTGGCAGCCGGCTGAAAGATATAACGAATTTTGACGATTTAAGGCTTGCCGTAGCTGATACCCGCCTGCGGGAGATGATCCGGATATCCTGGAGGGATTTAAACCATAAAGCCCCTTTAAGTGAAAGCCTCAGAGACCTTTCAGCATTTGCCGATGCCTGTGTTCAAAAGGTGATTTCTTATATTTATGATGAATTTTGTCTTTTGTTTGGAACACCCTGTGACGCAAGAGGCCAAAAACAGGGTATTGTGGTTCTTGGCATGGGCAAGCTCGGAGCCGGTGAACTGAATTTTTCTTCGGATATCGATCTTATTTTTGCCTATCCGGAAGATACAGACATGGACAAAAAGGGCAGGATAACGACCAGCGGAGAATTTTTCACAAGGCTTTGCAGAAAATTTTTAAAGGTGTTTGACCCCTCCATGGGCGAATCCATGATTTTCCGTGTGGATACAAGGCTTCGCCCCTTTGGTGCCAACGGCCCCATGGTGATGAGCTTTGATGCCCTTGAGATATATTACCAGAGCCAGGGAAGAGATTGGGAGCGCTATGCCTTTATAAAGGCCAGACCCGTTGCTGGAGACATCCATGCCGGATACAGGCTGCTTGAAAAACTTAAACCTTTTATTTACAGGCGTTATTTTGATTATGGAGCCTTTGAATCCTTCAGGGATATGAAAAAAAGGATAGAGATCCAGGTTCGGGACAGGCGTCTTAAAAATAACATCAAGCTGGGGGCGGGAGGCATCCGGGAAATAGAGTTTTTTGGTCAGATTTTTCAGCTCATCCGAGGCGGTGTTGAGCCTGAGTTCCAGGAGAGGAAGATACTTTCAGTGTTAGAACTTCTTGTACGAGAAGGTTTTATAAATCAGGAGGCTGGGGATGTATTGAAACTTGCCTATTGTTTCTTGAGAAATGTTGAACACAGGCTCCAGGAATATAATGATCAGCAGACCCATGAGATTCCCGGAAAATACGATGACCGGTTCAGGCTGGCTCTGTCGATGGGTTTTGAGCATCCCGATGATTTTTTAAAAGACCTTGAGCATCACATGGGCAATGTTCACAAACATTTCAACCGGCTTCTCGTTGCTGAAAAAGATATTTCCCAAGGTGATGACATGGATAATTTGGCCTATTTGTGGGACCACTTGGATGATCCACAATATGAAATCACCATTAGCAGAATTCCCGGGTTTAAGAATTCCGGTGAGCTGATGAGAATTTTAAGATTTCTGGCTGAACATCCTAACACAAAAAAATTAACAGCCAGCGGCAGAAAAAGGCTGAACCAGTTGGTGCCTATTCTCATCCGGGAGGCTTCACGTCAAAATGAACCTGAAACTGTTTTATCCAAGCTCCAGGATCTGGTGATTGCCATCGAGAGAAGAACCTGTTATATTTCTCTTCTTCTGGAAAACCCCCAGGCTGTGGCAACCCTTGCCATCCTGGCATTGAAGAGTCCGTGGATCATCTCCTTTGTTTCCAAGCATCCGGCACTCTTGGATGAACTCCTTGATACTGACAGCCTTTATTTGCCGCCGGATAGAGATTTTATGGAAAATGAGCTGCAAAAACGCATGGCCATGATACCGGATGATGATTTTGAGTATCAAATGGAGGAATTGTGCCTGTTCAAACAGATAAACATGCTGAGGGTGGCGGCCGCAGATATAAGCGGAAATTTTCCTTTGATGAAGGTCAGTGACCGCCTCACCTATATTGCTGAGATCATTCTTCAAAAGGTTCTGGAGATTGCCTGGAAACATACGACAGCAAAATATGGATTTCCATCTACAACCCGTCGTGATAGATTTAATTATCCTGGATTTGCAGTTATTGCCTATGGTAAATTAGGTGGTTTTGAACTTGGATACCGGTCGGATATTGATCTGGTATTTATCCACTCCAGTGCCTGGGGGATGACAAGGGGCGGCAGAAAATCCATAGATAATATTCAATTTTATACCCTGCTCGGGCAGAGGATGATTCATATGCTGACCCAGCATACACAGGCAGGCAGGCTTTATGAGACAGATATGCGCCTCCGGCCGAGCGGTAAGTCAGGCATGATCGTAAGTCATATGGACGGGTTCAGGGAATATATATTTAATCAGGCATGGACATGGGAGCATCAGGCCATCATCAGAGCCAGGCCCGTTTGCGGAGATATGGAAATTAAGGAGTGTTTCAACAGCATACGCCGGGAGATTCTGATGAGAGAGCGGGATCCTTCTCTTTTGCAAAAAGAGGTTCAAGAGATGCGTGAACGTTTAAGACATGAATTTTTAGAATCCCATGGAGAATATTTTGACCTGAAACAGGGCAGGGGCGGTATAATTGATATTGAATTTATAGTCCAGTATTTAGTTCTGCGGTATGCAGAAAAACACCCTGACTTAACAGTCTGGACAGACAATGTACGCCAGCTTGAAACCCTTGTTAAGGAAGGTATCCTCTTGCAGGATGATGCTGACATCCTTAAGAGTGCTTATCTCAAATTCAGAAGAGCTGCTCATCATTTAAACCTTGAGGAAAAATCTCAAAAGGTGCCTGTTGAGTATTTTTCTGATATATCAGCAAGGACTTTTGCAATATATAAGAAATTTTTATATATATAGTATTCCAATTTAGGTTTTTCCTGGAACATAATTTGCTTTGTGTCGAAAAAACAATATGTTTGGAGTCATGTTTTGAGCATTTGTTGTTTTTTTTAGAAAAACCAAAGTTGGATCAGTATACATTAAGGCATCTTTTATATTATATCAAAAATAGTTTACACTTTTTTGGCTGAGATCACCGAAAAAAGAGGCTGTTGATATGGAAAGTGTAAACCGGCAAATGAAGGACACCTGAATTAAGGAGATTTAGGAAATGAGTTCAACTGGATGGAACACACTTTTTTGGCCGGAAGGCATAGGCCGTGATATTTCAGATTGCCATCATCCTTTGACGGAACTGCTTGAAAAAACTGCGAGACAATACCCTGAAAGTGTCTACACCATTTTTAATGGTGCGGTCAGAACCTATGCCGAGGTAAAAGACACATCAGACAGAGTCGCCAATTTTTTAGCTGGTAGGGGTATTGTAAAGGGAGACCGGATCGCGGTTTCTCTTACCAATATTCCACATTTCCCGGAAATCTTTTTTGGTATTTTAAAGGCCGGCGGCATATGCGTACCCTGTAATCCGCTTTGCAGTGTTTCTAAATTGCATCATCAGCTCGCTGATTCTGCTGCCGGGATGATTTTTTGTATGGATCATCCTGTTTTTTATAAAAATACTGTGGAAGCCGTAAAAGAAACCCAGGTAGAATCAGTTATTATATGTAATATCAAATCCTATCTTCCAAAGTCCAGGGCATTTATTCGCTGGATACTGGGTAAAATACCAAAAGCGGAACACCATGAACCAGGCCATCTGATGTTTGATGACGTTGTTGCCCAGGCTGCTCCCACACCACCGCCCCTTGAAATCAATCCCAATGACGCGGCGGTCATGTTTTACACAGGTGTAACTAACGGAGTGCCAAAGGGGACAAAATTGACTCATTATGATTTTGTCTTTGATGTAATGGCCATGGAGGAGCATTTAAGATTAGTCCATGAAGAAGGCGGCCCTGAAGAAGCTTTGAGACATGGCGGTTACCACACCTATCTGGGGATTTTGCCCTGGTTTCACTGCCTGGGCATAACCATTGCCCTGTTGTGGTCTGTTATATCCGGCAGCAAGCTTGTATGTATTCCTGACCCCCGTGCCGGTGATCCTCCCTTTACCGAAGCACTCAAGGCTGTCCAAAAGTATAGAGTAACCATCATGCCGGCCGTACCCAAAATTTTTACAGCCTTTACTAATCATCGTAATTTTAACAAGTGCAATTTTGCATCTCTCATGTGCTGTTTTTCCGTTGGAAGTTCCCTGCCATCGGATGACCGGAACATGTTTGAAGAAAAAACCGGAGCAGTTATTTTTGAGGGGAATCCCTTGGGATTAAATGCCTGTTTAATAGATGGTGCCGGAGATATTGAGGAGGATGTGGAGGACATGATCTGATGTTTGTCATACCATGTCCCACCAGGGAGGCTGCTGATCTAACAATCCTGGTGCTGGCTTCCCAGGGGATAGACGTGGATGTTCAGGTAAAAGGAGGAAATTTCTCTGTTCTTGTTGATGCTGCCCATAGGGATAAAGCCCTTGAAATCATTGACGCTTTTATGGATGAAAAGCCCGATGGTGAAAACCCGTCTATACCGCGTATAGGGCTCTGTAACTGGGCGGGAGTAGTTTTTGTTGTCTTGATTTTGTTTGCCGTACACGGCGGTAGTATTTATTTTGATACCCATTCCAGTATTATATTGGCCTATGGGGCGTCTGCCCTCTATATTCTCCAGGGGGAATATTTCAGGACTTTTACAGCATTAATGCTTCATGCTGATTTAGGCCATCTTGCAGGTAATGCGGCAGGGATTCTAATTCTTGGAATCCCGGTGTGTTCCATTGCAGGAACCTTGACCGGCCTGCTTCTTATTTTCATGTCAGGAGCGCTTGGGAATCTCATGAATGCTTACATGTTTAAAGCCGTGCGTTTATCCATTGGCGCGTCTACTGCCGTCATGGGGGCGGCAGGTATTCTGGCGGCCTTTCAGTTAAAGAAAAAGTTCAGTATATTATCCTTCAAGCCGGCCGTGCTTTTTCCACTTGGAGCTGGCGCCGCCCTGGTGGGGATGCTTAGCGGGGGTGAAAATACAGATGTGCCTGCCCATGTTTTCGGGTTTATCTGTGGTATTTTTACGGGTTTTTTATTTGAGCTGATTCAGGCCCGGCTTTATGGAAAACTACGGGGTTGATTCTGTTTTCGGCCATTATCAGTGAGGCATTATTGACACATCCTGAGAATATTGATTATTTCCCTGCCCAGGATTTCCATCTGCCAGTTTCGTGTGCCATTGATTTTTTTAAGCTCTTCTTCTGTGGCTGGTGTTGCCGCGGCAATGGCTGTTATCATGGCGTTATTGATTAGAAAACCCGGCTCGATTCCTGTTTTTTTGCTCAAGTTGACGCGCATTTCTTTTAAGGCTTTGATGCGTTTGGGAATTTCCGGTGACAGGCTTGGTGCTTTTTTTCTGGGATAGGACGGCAGATTTTTTTTCGGGATTGCCATGCCCTGTTTAATGGCTTCGATACATTGCTCTCCGTACATCCCCATCTGTTTGACACTTAATGCCTTTATGTTTTTAAGGGCATTCATGGATAAAGGTTTGTCATTAGTCATATTGATTATGGATTCCGCGCTCATGATTTTAAAAAGGGGCAGATTTTTTTCTTTTCCTATTTTTTTTCTCATTTGAAGCAGGCTTTCAAGTACCGCAAGGCTCTGTTTTTCCATTTTGCCGGCCCCCTTGAATTTAAGGAATAGAGGCTCATTTCCATTGTTATCATAACGAACCTTTGTTTGAAGCTCAAATTCTTCCTGTGCCCAGGCCAGTCTGTTTCTTTCTTTTAATTTGTTTTCAAGGATTTCAGATAATTCAATCAAATGGGCTACATCGTTGATACTGTAGGCGATCATTTCGTCGGACAGGGGGCGCCGGGACCAGTCTGTTTTCTGGAACCGTTTATCAAGGCACAGGTTAAAATGTTTTTTCAGAAGAGCTGCAAGGCTTCGTTTCTGTATGCCAAGAAATCTGCATGCAATTTCCGTATCAAAGAGATTGTTTATCCTTATGTTAAAATCCCTGTCAAGGCTTCGGATATCAAAATCCGCGCCATGGAAGACCTTGGTTATTTCCGGTGCTTCACAAAAGGGTTTCAGCGCAGAAAGGGATTCCATTTTCAAGGGGTCTATCAAAAGGTGTTCTGATGAGTCTGCAATTTGAACAAGACAGACCTTTTCTTTATAGTGGTGCATGGAGTCTGCTTCGATATCCATGGCTATACGTTTTTCATTTTTTAGTTTTTTACATTTTTGCTCTAATTCCTCATTAGTATTGATCAGCGTATATTCAATCATTTTTTTCTTGACCGTTTCAGGCAGTTGCCTTAAAGTTTGGGTTTTATTATAACTGTCATGGGCGGACCAGGGTTTTGATCCGGTTTTGCCCCCAACGAACTATGAAAGTCATTTTAAGTTTGGGCATTTTTCATATTGCCTCAAAAGTATTTTACACTTTTTTAAAAGTGAATCCCCAAAAATGGGAATATCGATTCGGAAAGTGTAAACCGAAAAATGAAGGATGCCTAAATTTGCAACGATTTTCATGTAAAATGCTCATGAGACCTTGTCTCGGCTTTTTTTAATTTATTATTCTTACAAATGGAATTTCATAAATGATTAATATAACACTTCCTGATAACAGTATAAAGACTTTTGATGACTATCCAGCGGGAATGGATGTGGCAAAGGCAATTTCCGAAGGCTTTGCCCGGAACTGTGTTGCCATGGAAATTGACGGCAATCTTCTTGATTTAAATCAGGAAATCAACAAGGATTGCAGCTTGAGACTGATTACCTCTAAGGACAGGGAGGCTGTTGAGATTTTGCGCCACAGTGCGGCCCATGTCATGGCAGAGGCTGTACAGAACCTCTATGAAAACGCCCAACTGACTATAGGCCCTGTTGTGGAGGATGGCTTTTATTATGATATTGATATGCCGCCTGTTTCCGAAGAGGATTTTCCGGCCATAGAGGCCGAGATTAAAAAAATCATCAAGGCCAGGAAAAACTTTGAAAGAATAGTTGTTACCAAAGATGAGGCCCTTGATATGTTCAAAGACAACCCCTACAAGATTGAACTCATTGAAGGGCTTGACGACCAGGAAATTTCCCTCTACAGGCAGGGAGGATTCACGGATCTGTGCCGGGGCCCCCACATCCCCCATACAGGGATGATCAAGGGTATCAAGCTCATGAAAGCATCTGGAGCCTACTGGCGGGCGGATCAGACCAGGCCCCAGCTCCAGAGATTGTACGGTACTGCCTTTTTTGATAAAAAAGAGCTGAAACAATACCTTCATATAATTGAGGAGGCCAAGAAAAGGGATCATAGAAAGATCGGCACGAGGCTGGATCTTTACAGCTTTCACCAGGAGGCGGCAGGCATGCCCTTTTTCCATGCAAGGGGCATGGAGATGTGGAATGTTCTTCTTGAATACTGGCGGGACGAGCACAGGGCGGCAGGATATGTTGAAACCAAGACTCCTGTCATGCTGAGCCGCCATCTATGGGAGCAGAGCGGCCACTGGGAAAACTATCGTGAAAACATGTACACCTCGGTGGTGGACGAAGAAGAGTATGCCATAAAACCCATGAACTGCCCCGGGGGCATGCTTTTATACAAGACAGGTTCCCATTCATACCGGGATCTCCCTCTGCGGGCGGGAGAGATCGGGCTGGTGCACAGGCATGAATTATCCGGGGCCCTGTCGGGACTGTTCCGGGTTCGGGCTTTTCACCAGGATGATGCCCATATTTTTATGACCCCGGAGCAGATTGAGGATGAGATACTGGGCGTACTAAGGCTCACCGACAGAATATACAGCCGTTTTGGCCTTGGTTTTCATCTGGAGCTTTCAACCCGCCCTGAAAAATCCATCGGGTCCGACGAGAAATGGGAAGAGGCCACAACGGGCCTGGAAAACGCCCTGAAGAAGTACGGCATGGATTATGTCATCAACGAAGGGGACGGCGCGTTTTACGGCCCCAAGATAGATATTCACATAAAGGACGCCCTGGGCAGAACCTGGCAGTGCGGTACGGTTCAGCTTGACATGGCACTGCCCGAGCGTTTTGATCTCACATATAAGGGTGCTGACAATGAAAAGCACCGCCCCATCATGATTCATCGTGTGATATACGGTTCCATTGAGAGATTTTTCGGGATTCTTGTGGAGCATTTTGCAGGAAAATTTCCTCTGTGGCTGGCTCCGGTTCAGGCGATCATTTTACCCATCAATGATGAAATGACAGCCCATGCCCTTGAGCTGAGAACCCGGATTACTGCTGAAGGCATCAGATGTGAGGTGGATACAAGGACGGAGAGCCTTAAAAAGAAGGTTCGGGAGGCCCAGGTCAACTATATTCCCCTTATTATCACCATTGGGGAAAAGGAGCGTGAATCTTCCACGCTTTCCGTCAGGACCCTGGATGGAAAGGTCAGAATGGGGATGGACATGGATGGCTTTTTGAAACCTGTTGTGAAACACATCAAAGAAAGAGTGCTTGATGAATCCATATTTTGATTATCCTTTGGGGATGGTTTTAACACGGGCCATTGCAGGGGTGGCTAATCCCCATCATATCAAAAGGGAGCGGGAGCAGTCATGGATTACGGGTCATTGCAGGGAAGACCTTTATCGGGCAGCCGCGGTGAACTGCCCATGCAAATAATGATCAAAATGGACTGCCATGAAACATAATCTGCTGTACAGGCTGCCTGTAATCATTTATTGCATAGTAATCTTTGTGCAGTCATCATTTCCCTCCCCGGAGTATCTGCCGGGGTTTGAACTTGCAGATAAGCTCATGCACTTAGGAGGATATGCCCTGCTTGGCGGGCTTGTCATCAGGGCATTAAAGCGCGAAAACACTGGATTTAACAAGGGATCGTTGATTGTTTTGGCTGTTTTTGTTTCTACTCTATACGGCCTATCCGATGAGATTTATCAATCTTTTGTATCTGAAAGGACAGGAGATATAATGGATGTTGCAGCCGATGCAGCAGGCAGTTGCATTGGTGCAATTTTTTTTTGGAGGGATTTACCCTATGTTGATACTTGATTTTTTGGGGATGGTTTTAACATTGGCCATTGTAGGGGTACCCCGCTGTGGGTAACCTTCAGCTAAAAACCCTCGGTTCGATTGATCTCATAATGTGTTGTAATCTAAGTGAAATATGACTCTGGCTTTTTAGAGGTCAGTTTTTTCATATGAATAAATTCAATAAGTTATGCAAAAATGATCGAATCGTTGGTAAAAAAGGAGCCATTATCATGTTTTATAAAAAAATTATAATTATTTTTTCTGTGATACTGTGGAGTGGGATTTTAGTTTATGCATATGACTTGGAATCTGATCTTGAACTTGAGTCCATAAACTTTGCCTTTGACTCGGATAACCCTGTTGAGGATTTAAAACAAATAAAAAGACTTGTAGCGTTTGTGAATAGCGATGATGGGCTTCTTGTGGAAATTGCGGCCCACACAGATACCATAGGAGAGGATAAATATAATAAAAGACTCTCCATGGAGAGGGCTGAGGCCGTGAAAAAAATTCTTGTTGAAAACGGAATTCTTCCACAAAGAATCTCAATAAAGGGATATGCATCAGATAAACCAGTCAGTTCCAACACCGAGGTAGATGGAAGGCTTTTGAACCGCCGTGCTGATTTCAGCATATATAAGATAGAAAATGGTGAGAATTATTACTATTATAAGGACAATAAGTTTATCAGGCCGCTTGATGGAGTTTTAGGTACTGCCTCATCTAAGGATTCTAAACGCTCCGGTACCGATTCTAAAGACTCCGGATCTTCTGCGTCAAATGAAGAGCTTTTGACAAGACTGGATGATCTTGAAAATCTGATCCGGGATCAAAATACACGCATGGCAGAAATGTCTGGTTCCAGGGCCGCGGATACCGAACAAGACAGTGAGTCTGCACAACCTCATGGAGCATCCATGAAGATTATCGATACCCCCATATGCAGCATTTCCCTTGCCCTGGGTTCAAGCGATGATAATTATGCCGGCCGGATAGAGGCCCGCCTGTTTTTGCCCATGGAAAACCAGAAGGCAGCCTTGCAGGCAGGCTTTGACGGGAATATTGCGGAACATCTCCAGGAATATCAGGTGAATGCAGGCCTGGTAAGTAAAATAGATAAATTTCAACTTGGCTGTTTTGGTTCCGTAAAGTTCATAAAACTTGAGGATTATGATCAAACAGGAACTCTGTCCCAGATCAATGTTGCAGCATCCAGGTTATTTGATCACGGCAGTGTGGGGCTGTTTGCAACAGAAGGAATAAAATCCGAGGATACCATTGCCAGGGAGAGCTGGTATGATTTGTCCTATAATAACACCATAGAAACCTATCTTCAATTAAGGGATACCTATGGGATTCACTTTGATTATGCCTTTAATAACGGCTTTGCGTTTTACGGAGATATGGGCGCTGTCAATGCCGATGATGCCGATGTTTTTGCCCGCCTGAAGCTTGAGTATCCTGTTTTTGAAAAATATGGGATGAACCTCTTTGTAAGGACGGATTACAACAGCGGATTTCTTGAGGATGATGATAATTATTCAGCCTTTATCGGGGTTGAATTCAACAGCTCTTCCCGTGTGTTCCACAACACCAGAAACATTCGACCCATGGAAATCCAGAACATCTCCTATGAGCTGAAGACCCGTACAAGCTCTACTGCCCTTCCGGCACAGGTTGCAATCAAAGCATCAGCGGTAAGGGGCACTTACCCCCTTGAGGTGATTTTTAGCGCTGACGTAGTTGATCCCGATGGTATTATTTCTTCCTATGAGTGGGATTTCGGTGACGGTAATACCGCAGCCGGCATGAAGGTAACCCATATTTTTGAGAATGCCGGTTTTTACAATGTTTCTCTCACTGCCACAGATAAAAGGGGTGGTTTTTTATCGGATTTTATAATGATTGAATCCACAGAACCGGTAAACAACGCTCCCACGGTTAAAATATCTCCCTCTGTTACATCGGGATTTAGGCCCATGGCTGTAACTTTTAATGCCATTGCCTTTGATTCCGACGGCACCATTGTGGATTATTCCTGGGATTTCGGTGACGGCAGGACAGCCTCCGGACCAACTGCCAACCTGATTTTTTATGATATGGGTGTGTATCTTGTGACCCTTACCGTAACTGATGACAGGGGTGCAAAAGCATTTGACGGCGTGGAGATTTCCGTCGACAACTGGCCGATTCAGCAGATTCAATAAAAATTTACGGTATAGCCTTCGGTTTAGTTGATCTCATAACGTGTTGTAATCTAAGTGAAATATGAGTCTGTTTTTTTAGAAGTCAGGTAAATATTCGGTAAACCCCGTATTAAACCACAATCTATTGTGTTTATATTTGAAAAAGATAAATTGTACACCAATATATTGTATGATAGACGTGGTTTACCGAATGTTTACGAAGTCAGTTTTTTCATGTGAATAATTTCAATAAGTTATGCAAAAAAGATCGAACAGTTGGGTATAAGACGATGCTATGGAAATTCAAATCAGACAAAGGCGTGGATGCAATAATTTAACGCTATGAAAGGATTAACAATAATATGAAAGTTGGAATCATCGGCCTTCCCCAGACAGGAAAGAAAACTCTGTTTCAGATACTTACCGGAGCTGAGTTAAAAGAGCAGGGCGGGGCGCCCAAACCTGTGCCCGGAACAGCCGATATATTGGACAGCCGGTTTGATAATATGGTTGCTATGTATTCTCCCAAGAAACAGGTTCGGGCCCGCATCGACCTGGTGCTTCTTCCCAGGATGGAGCAGGAGAGCATTGCCCAGGGCGGGATATTCAGGGATATTGCGGATATGGATGCCGTGTGCCATGTGGTTCGTGCCTTTGAAGATGATGCTGTTTACCATGCCCAAGGCTCGGTGGATCCATTAAGGGATGTTCTCATGGTGAATTCCGAACTTATCATGCACGATCAGATTTTTGTGGAAAAACGGATTGAGCGAATCCAGGAAATGGTTAAAAAGAAAAAAGATGAGGCCCAGGAAAAAGAGCTGATTTTGATGAAAAAGATGCTCCCCCACCTTGAATCGGAAAAACCGCTGCGGCTTATGGAGCTGTCTCCGGAAGAAGAGTTGATGATCCGGAGTTATCCCTTTATTACAAGAAAAGAGATGATCATAGCTGTTAATGTGGCAGAGGATGATCTGTCGGATAAAAACCTTTTAGACGGCTTTCGTGAAATGTGTACCCAGGATAAAATGGAGGCCATGCTGGTATCTGCAAAGCTTGAGTCTGAAATAGCTCTGCTGGACAATGAAGATGAAAGGGCCGAGTTCCTTGATGATCTTGGTATTGAAGAAACCGCCCTTGGTGTTTTAACCCGCCTTTGTCTTAAGGCCTTGGGATTCATATCTTTTCTCACGGTAGGGGAAGATGAGGTCCGCCAGTGGCTGGTTCGGAAAAATTCTCCGGCACCTTTTGCGGCAGGGGTCATTCATTCAGATCTCCAGCGGGGATTTATACGGGCCGAGGTCATGAAGTATGATGAACTCATGGAATATGGTTCCGAGGCGGCACTTAAAAAAGCCGGCAGGATGTATGTCCAGGGAAAGGATTATATTGTAGAGGACGGGGATATATTAAACATCAGGTTTAAGGTCTAACTAATATGTCCTGTGGGCGATATTAAAAAAGAAAGAATTACAAAACAAGCTTTAGGCGAACCTGTTAATGACAAGGATCGTGATACCTTGCGGTTTTTCCTCTGTTCCTTGAAACTACGGGACATAAAACAAAACAGGTTCGCCCATTTTAAAGTTTGAGCTTACTTAGAAGCACTTAAATATGCTTCATCTAACCTCTGTTTTATGTAGTCTATTTCCCCTTTATCATATTCATCCAGGTCAAAACAATATCCGTCGGAACCCAGCAGACCTTCGGGTATGAGATCCCCTTTTTCCTCTGGATCTGTGATCATATCACCATAAAAACAGACTGACAGCCATCTTTCATCGGGGTTGTCATCAATGACATCAGCCATGGCAAAAAGGGTTCTCTCCTTCTGGTTTTTATGCTTTGGCCTCAATGAGTAACTAACTCCGGGTCTTGCGTTAAAATCAAGGGTTGTATCGTCCATTTTTTCAAGATGCTCCATGATTTCAACAAATGCTTTTCTTGTTTTTGTTTCTGTTTCTTTCCAGCTTTCAACAAATTGAGTAAGTGCTTTCATTTGCTATCCTTATGTTATTTGCATGTATAGGGGCAGAATCTATTTCTGCCCTATTTCCATATTTGTTCCTTATTTTTATATTTTTACTGATCAGTAAGGGCCTATATAGAATCCGCCCCTATATTTTATTATTCGTTGTGAGTTCCGCCTTATGGAGGTTTATATCCTGGGTTATCTGTTTTTTAAGGTTTTTCAGACATATGTTTTGCAAGGTGTCCCAGTTCTGGAAATATCAAGGCATTGCACGCTAACTTGCAGGCCTTGAGGCTGCCGGGCATACAAAATACCATGGTTTGATTGATAATTCCGGCAGCAGCCCTTGACATCATGGCCGCTGAATCGATTTCTTCAAAACTGAGCTGCGCAAATAGAGGGCCAAAGGCGCTAAGATGTTTGGTAAACAGGGGATATACAGCTTCTATGGTTACATCCCTTGGGCTGATGCCTGTTCCTCCGGTCATGAGGATAAACTTGGGTGTGATTTTTTCAACAACATGGGTGACCATTGAGCGGATGGCATCTATTTCATCTGTAACAACATGATGAACAACTACCTCGTGCCCCTCTTTTCTTGTCTGTTTTTTTATCCATTCGCCGCTTTTATCCTCCAAGATTGTCCTGGTTGTGGATATTGAAATTATGGCGACTCTGAGTTTTTTTGGTGTATTTTGCTTGTGCGGCAGTGTTTCCATTTTTTATTCACCCTGCTCAATAAATACTTTGTCAACCCCGTCATGTTCGACCACGCACACATTTACCGTATCACTGTGAAGGGTATCTAAGGAGGTGCCTTTGAAGTCAGCCTGAATGGGAAGTTCCCGGTGTCCCCTGTCCACCATTACGGCTAACTCAATCCGGGCGGGTCTGCCAAAGTCCATAATAGCTTCCATTGCCGCTCTTATAGTACGTCCTGTAAACAGTACATCATCCACCAGGATGATTTTTTTATCATCCACGGAAAAGGAAATTTTTGAAGGTCTTACTATGGGGTGATGGCTGATCCTTGTCCAGTCATCTCTGTAAAGGTTTATGTCCATGTCGCCCACCGGAACCTTTACCCCTTCCAGTTTGAGGATTTTTTTCTGGATGCGTTTGGCAAGACAATCACCCCTCGTAAGGATGCCTGCCAGGGCAAGATTTTCCACCCCCCGGTGCGCTTCAATAATCTCATAGGACATTCTGGTGATGGCTCTTTCCATATCTTCAGCATTTAAAATGGTTCTTTGTCTTGTCATGTCACCTGTTTCTCCCGGTTTTTCATATATCAGAAAGTCCCGCATATTTTAAATTATTATGGAGCTTTCCATGGGCATTGTGATTATAGGCTATTTAATATGATACTCTATTTTTTTCGTTAGTCATAAGTTCTCTAATCGAGGGTTACATATTGTGTTAAATGAAAATTTAAGACAGCAGATGATGTATCAAAAATGAGAGGTTATGACCCATGAGTATTTTCATAATAATTTTTTTATCATTTTTTTAGCTTTCGGGCAATATTTGATTTTACATTTTACTTAATATCTCATCAGTCATAAATTCTTTAACTTGTCACGACTATAATGGACTCCAGCTTCAAACCTTTATAGATAAAAAATGGATCAAAATAAAAGGTCGATAGCGATACTATTTTGTTGCTGTTGATTCTGGTACGGGGATCTCGATCATGGATCATTTTATGGCTTAGGAAACCAATTGGGTCTGCGGGTGGTTTCTATTAAAAATGATAAGCTATGAATAGCAGAAATAAAAACACAAAAAACGTCGTCTCATCAGGGCTATTAAATCAAAATGGCCAATCAAACTCTTTCGGAAGTTTCTTGCTGATTTTTTATAAAAAGGTTTGACTTCTATATTAATTACTGGTAAACAGATTTTGCTTTTTGAGTGTTTTTTTGCTCAGTGGGGCCGTTAGCTCAATTGGTAGAGCAACTGACTCTTAATCAGTAGGTCCAAGGTTCGATCCCTTGACGGCCCACCACAGTAATACTCTCTAAAATCAAAGGGTTATAGCTAAATGCTATAGCCCTTTTATTTTTGGTGGAACTCGGCTGTGTGAGACTCAGTGTGAGAAACTTGGTTAAATTTTTTCCAGAATCTCTTGCCACCTATCCAGCAACGAGTAAAAGCCTAATTGTTATCTGTAAATTCAGCTATCCCATGGATCGGTGTAGTTTATAGACGGGTTGGACCCACTACCAATTACTTCAGGCAGCACATGTATAAGTTCCGATGCCCTGAACCCGTATGGCCCCCTGGAATCAGCAAGTTTATCTCCGCAGGCTCCGTGGAGGTGAACTCCTGCAATTGCTGAATCTTCAAGGGAAAAACCCTGGGCCGCAAGTCCTGAAATAACCCCGGTGAGCACATCACCCATCCCCCCGGATGCCATGCCTGGGTTTCCGGTGGGGCAGATAAATGCCCGGCCGTCCGGCAGGGCTGTGACGGTTGCAGCTCCTTTTAATACAACAATGGTGTTAAATTCCGAGGCAAATGTAGACGCGCATTTGATTCGATCTGCTTGAACTTCAGCGCTGGTCTGGTTTGTAAGGCGTGCCATTTCACCTGGATGGGGAGTTATAATTATTCTGCCCTTTCTTTTTTTCAGTATGGATGGATCATCTGCAATGGTGTTTAGGGCATCTGCATCCAGTATCATGGGCAGATCAATTTCTTTGATTATTCTTTTGATAAGTCTTTTTGTGGTGTCCTTTGTACCCAGGCCGGGGCCCAGGGCAATGGCGGTCTTATTTTCGGCAAGTTCCAGAATTATTTCCATGGCGGCCTCGGATAAAAATCCATTTTTTGTTTCAGGCAGAGGATATGTCATGGGCTCTATAACCTGGGGTTCCATGGAGGGGTTAAGGCTTTCGGCAATTCCCAGGGTTACAAGACCCGTTCCGCAGGCAACGGCGGCATTGGATGTAAGTGCGGCAGCTCCGGTTTTTCCAGCGGAGCCTGCAATTACAAGGAGATGCCCGAAGCTTCCCTTGTGCCCCTCCGGATTCCTCGGGGTAAAAATCGGTTTGAGTATTTTATCTTCGGTCATATGCAGCAATGGTTTAAACCTGTCTGAAATAAATCCTGGAATGCCTATGTCAACTATGCCCAGTTTTCCTGTAAAGCTTTTTCCCGGATAGATCATGTGCCCCGCCTTTGCAAAGGCAAAGGTTGCAGTGGCATCGGCCTTTATGCACACGCCCATGGGCCTGCCTGTATCGGCATTTAATCCCGAGGGGATGTCAATGCTGAATACAGGTTTTTTTGTCCTGTTTACCGTTTCAATGACCTCCTTGAAAAATCCCCGGACATCTGAATTTAAACCAGTGCCTAAAATACCGTCCACAAATATGCCGGTGTGGCGGATCAGGTTTTTCTGCCCATTAAGGGCTTCCGAGTCGTTGATAATCTTGATATGGCCGAGATCGGATTCTTTGCAGAGTTTTTCCAGCAGTTCTAAGTTTGCCAAAGCGTCTCCCTTGATTTTTGTCCTGGGGGAAACAATAAGAGTATTTGTTTTTATTCCTTTCTGAATAAGATATCTTGCAATGACAAAGGCATCCCCGCCGTTGTTTCCACTTCCGGCAAGTACACATACTTTTTTGAAATCCATATCAAGATAATGTTTGAACATCATTTCAACAGCGCCCCTGCCGGCATTTTCCATTAGAATACGGCCGGGGATACCAAATGATTCAATGGTTTCTTTGTCCATCTGCTGCATCAGTTTTGCGGTTACAAGGTACATGAGTCCTCCTTTTTTAATATTTTTTTGGGTATCCTTCATTTCCCGGCTTACGCTTTTTCAATCAATATAGAATATTAAAGAACTCAAGAGTGTTCCTGTTCTTTAGAGAGTAAGGGCTGGGAGGCTTATTTGCCTGCACAGGCCGCACTGCCGGCAGTCTATCATGGGGCAGTCCCGCGTTGTTTTTTCTTGTTTTGCACGTTCATACTCTTTTTTCAGAAAATTTTTTTTAATGCCGGTATCAAGGAAATCCCAGGGCAGAGTAGCATCTGTGTCAAGCTCTTTGTGAACTATATCAGACAGTGCAGAGCTTTTCAGGGCACGGGTCCATCCCTGATCCACAGCTTTTTCTACAATTTCGGCCACCCGTCGGTCACCCCTTGAGAGCAGGGCATTGACCTTTGACATTCTGAAGGATTCCGTATTTATACGGACATTGGGCAGGGTTTTAAGACCGTTTTTAATGATGGTCAGTCTTTTTTTTAACAGGGCAGGCCGGGACATGGGGGACCATTGAAACGGAGTCGATGGTTTAGGGATAAAGGGATTGATACTAAGGGTTATGGTGCCTATTTTTTTCTTTTTACGGCTTGCCTTCAAAAACTCCTGCCGAATTTTTTTTGTGAGAACAACAATTTCCCCGGCATCCTCATTTTTTTCAAAGGGAAGACCTATCATGAAGTAGAGTTTTAGGTTAATGATGCCTGCGTTTACGAGTCGGTTTACGGCGCTTATAATATCTTTCTCCTCTATTTTTTTGTTTATTATGCGCCGCATTCTTTCTGAACCTGCCTCTGGAGCAATGGTGGCTGTTTTTACGCCGGAAGCCGCAAGGGTATGGATCAGCTCGTCTGAAAGTGCATCTACCCGCAGGGAACTGAAGGATATCTTCAGGCCGGCCTCTATTCCCTGTTCACAGATGGAGTTTATGCCGGGATGATCCGATACTGCTGCGCTGACGAGTCCTATTTTATCCGTCCGTGCTTTTGCAGCGGCCATGGCATCGCTTATTCCTTTTTCAGGGTAAAAACGCGGCGGCCTGTAAATAAAACCTGCGCTGCAAAAGCGGCATCCATGGTGGCAGCCCCTTCCGGTTTCTATGAGAAAGCTGTTTTTAAATGCGGTTTTGGATGTCAGGATTGCCGTCGTGGTTGAAATATTTGACAGATCCTTAACGTGCTGTACCTCAACGGTTTCTGGTGTTGATTTCTCAATGGGAACGGGGTGCGCAAAACTGTTCAGGCTTTTGTGCCTTGGTTTATAAAAGGAGGGAACATAGGCTCCCCTGATTCCAAGGCAGAGCTGTTTTTTCATTTCATCTTTTGATGTTTCAGGTGAGAACAGGCTGAAAAACGGCTTTATGAGATTCTCTGCTTCTCCCATGAGAAAGCAGTCTATGAAGGGTGCCAGGGGTTCTGGATTGAGAAAAGCAGCCACTCCCCCGGCAATAACCATGGGATGCCTACTTTTTCGATGGGAGCTTCTCGGGGGAATACCGGAATTTTTTAGAATGGATACCACATTCAAATAATCATTTTCAAATGATATGGAAAAGGCAATAAGATCAAATTCATTTGGCTTCATTCCCCTTTCACAACTGATAATATTCTGAGCACCTTTGGTTTTGTCCGGCAGGAAAATGCGTTGACAAGCCACATGTTCCAGATCGTTTATTAAGGTATAGACTTTCTGAAACCCCAGGCTTGACATGCCGGCCTGGTAGGTATTGGGATAAACAAGGGCTGTGTTGATCAGCCCTTGCTGGGATTTTATTACGGCGCCCTGTTCGTCTAAGACATTCCGGTGTATTTTTCTTTCCCGGCGGCCGCTCATGGGTTTAGTCTGCCCGCCTTCTTAAAAAAGTGGGGATTTCAAGGTCTTCTTCATCCATCACAATGCCCCGATGGCTGTTTCTCATATCCTCATTGGCAACCTTTTTTCGCTTCACGACAACCTGGGGATTCTGGTCATCCCAGTTTGCCAGTTCTTCGGGAGTGGCTGTACGGACTTTTCCATCGTAGCTATCATTTTCATATTCGATATCATTGTTTTTAGACCGGGAATCCTTGATGGAAAGTACATTGGATGCTTTGGCTGCCCGCGGCTCCTGTCCTATGCCGGTGGCAATGACCGTTACACGCATTTCGTTTCCAAGGCTTTCATCAATGGCCTGACCCCATATGATTTCAGCATCTTCACCCACCTCTGCATAAATTCGATCAGAAGCCTCTGTCATTTCATCCAATGTCAGATCACTGCTGCAGGTGATGTTCATGAGAACCCCTCTTGCGCCTGAAACGGAAATGTCTTCAAGAAGCGGGTGGGAAATTGCCCGTTCAGCCGCTTCGGTAGCCCTGTTTTCTCCGCTGGCAATGCCGATACCCATGAGGGCCATTCCGGCCTTGGACATAGTTGTTCTGACATCGGCAAAATCCAGATTAACAAGGCCCGGCATCATGATCAGATCAGTGATGCCCTTTACCGAATGATGCAGTATTTCATCGGCCTTGATGAACATATCCACCATTTTTGCCTCTTTGGATGCAATGCCCCTCAGCCTGTCATTGGGAATGGTTATGACGGTATCGGTAATGTCCCGTAAGTTGTTGATGCCTTCTTCTGCCTGATTTGCTCTTTTTCTTCCTTCAAAGGAGAAGGGTTTGGATACAACGGCCACGGTAAGAATACCCAGATCTTTACAGATTTCTGCTATTACCGGTGCAGCCCCGGTTCCGGTGCCGCCGCCGAAACCAGCTGTAATAAAAACCATGTGGCTGTCGCTCAAGGCTTCCCGGAGTTCATCTACATTTTCAAGTGCTGCCTCTCTCCCAATATCTGGATTTGCCCCGGCACCTAGTCCCTGGGTAAGCTGGGTACCAAGCTGAATTTTTAACTCAGCCTTTGAGATGTCCAGGGCCTGGGCATCTGTATTGGCAGCTATGAATTTCACACCCTGGAGGTTGGCATCTATCATGTTATTTACCGCATTGCCGCCGGCACCGCCAACGCCGATCACTTTGATTTTTGCTGTGTTTTCATTTTCCATGTAAGAAAAGTTCATCATTTCCCCCCTGTAGTCCTGTCCTTTTGGTCATTATAAATAAATGTTTTAATTGTTTTTATTATAAAATATCCCTGAACCACTGCTTCATTCTCTCAAGAAGGCCATAAAAAGTTTTTGTATCATTTTTCTCAAATTGTTTATCTGTATTTTTTTTACTGCCGTAAATCACAAGTCCGACCCCGGTGGCAAATGCAGGGTTTTTTACAACATCCTTCAGCCCGCCGATATTGTCAGGTTCTCCTATGCGCACCGGAACTGAAAAAACAGATTCAATAATATCGGTTATGCCGTTCAGTCTGGCGCTGCCGCCGGTGAGTACCAGGCCGGATGGAAAGGAGTTTTCAAGGCCGTTGCTGTAAATTTCCCCTTTGAGGATTGAAAACATCTCCTCCACCCTTGGTTCAAGTATCTCGGCGAGAATTTCTTTTGTCAGTTTTTTGGGGCTTCGGCCTCCAACACCCTGGACTTCAATGGTTTCGCCTTTTCTGATATTGTCCGTCAGGCAGGTGCCGTGCTCGATCTTGATTTTTTCAGCCTCGTTCAAAGGCGTTCTCAGTCCTATGGAAATATCATTGGTGAGATTATGCCCTCCAAGGGCAAGCTCAAAGGTATGCTTTATATTGTTACCCTTGAAAATTGCAAGATCCGTGGTGCCACCCCCCATATCTGCAAGGGCGCATCCAAGTTCTTTTTCTTCCCGTGTAAGTACGGCTTCGCCGGATGCTAAGGATTCCAGAACGATATCACAGACTTCCAAATCAGCCTTGTTACAGCATTTGATAATATTTCTGGCCGAAGATACAGCGCCCGTAACAATGTGTATTTTTGTCTCTAATCGGATGCCTGTCATTCCCACAGGATTCTGGATGGCCTGTTGATCGTCCACAATGAACTCCTGGGGAACAATATGAATGGTTTCACGGTCATTGGGAATGGCAATGGCACTGGCCGCCTCAACAACCCTGTCCACATCCTGCTGGTTGATTTCCCTTCCCTTTATGGCAATGATTCCATGGCTGTTGAATCCTTTGATATGTCCGCCGGCAATGCCCACATATACAGATGAAATATCGCATCCTGCCATGAATTCAGCCTCTTTTACGGCTTTTTTGATGGAATCTACCGTGGCATCTATGTTTACGACGGCCCCTTTGCGAAGGCCTTCACAGGGGTGGGAACCCATTCCGATGATATTGATCTCTCCGTCCACCACTTCTCCTACCACAGCACAGATTTTTGTGGTTCCTATATCAAGCCCGACAATGATTTTTTCCTCGTTCAAATCAAGCACCTCCTTTCATACGGAATCCCTTTCATGCAAATCAATCACCACATTACCCAAGTTTACAATATCCATGGACCCTATGCGCTGGTTGATATAGTTTTCTTTTACATAGGCATCAATCAACGGGATTATTTTAAATTTTTCCTGATATTCTGAGAACCCCATCTTGAAAATTATGGTTTCTGGTTCCTCGCCGGGACTGTTTTCAAGGTACCGGAATACTTCTAATTGCACTCCCATATGATCATCTGCTGTTATTCCGGTGATTTTTTCCTTAGTTTTAATTTTCAGAATATCCAGTACCGCACTGTAGGCAGGATCTGCAAAAGAGCAGAGCAGATTTGATCTTGATAAATTAATACCTGTTATAACAGGTAAATCCTGTATGGGTTCGGGGGCATCCTGGGGATATTGCGCAAAGGGCTCCCCCTGAATATTGATAAGAATTTGTGCCTCATCCGAGAGCCTGACAACGGCTAAGGGCACCTCTTCTTTGATGGAGATTATAAGAGTTGAAGGAATTTTTCTTTTAACGGCTGCATCTCTTATCCACGGATGGGCTATCAGTTTTTTATGAATGTGATGCAGCTTTTTGGAGAGGATGTTGTCATTTAAGTCCACCTCCGCAGTTTTAAGGATCTCGTCCCTTGGTATTTTTTGGGCTCCGCTGACGCTAATCTCCTTTATAGCGAAAAATGAAGTCTGGGTGATTATATTTTCTATAAATATAAAGAAAAGTGTTGAGATACTTATAGTTACAATAATTAAAATAACCTTGACGCAGAGATCTAAGCTCTGCATGAAACTCAGGCCAGTCAAGGTAGAGGCCTGGGGCTGGGAGTGGAATCTGTTTGGAGTTGTTTTTTTATTCACCTTTTATTTTAACCTCTTCTGTCAAGTTGACATTAAAATGTTTGAGGACGGTTTCTTTTATCATGTCCGATAGAAGTATAATATCCTTTGCGCTTGCACTGCCAAGGTTCAGGATGAAGTTTGCGTGTTTTTCTGATACTGCGGCATCTCCTATGCGGGTTTTTTTTAATCCTGCCTTATCTATAAGGGCGCCTGCCGGCAGGGTTCCATCAGGATTTTTAAAAAAACATCCAGCACTGGGGATACCTTGGGGCTGGGTCTTTTTCCGTTTGTTAAGGAGGGTTTTCCATTTTATGTCAAGGGAAGCCGGGTTCTCATTTTCAAGTAAAAAAGAAGTTCTCAGTATGACTGCTGTATCAGGGTTTTTTACAGATGGATCAAATTTAAGTTTTCTGTGGGAAAAGGTGAGGGCTGAGCGCTCAATACTGCGAAGGCTTTTTTCTTTTTCCAGGATATCTACGGAATGAATTACATCCGCAATACATCCTTGACCTGTCCCGGCATTCATTTTTACCGCCCCTCCTATAGTTCCTGGTATGCCGGCAGCAAAGCTCAGTCCTCCCAGGCTGTTTTCCATGGCTGATCTGCAGACATGGGCAAGGCTTGTTCCGGCAGATACAGTAATAATGGAAAATTCAGCATTCTTTTTTTTAATTTTAACAATAGATTTCATTCTTGAAAGAGAGATAACAATTCCCCTTATGCCGTTATCCTTAACAAGTATATTGGTGCCGCTGCCAAGGATAGTTACGGGGATTTCTGACTCTTTGGCCCTTGATACAACCTGTGTCAAATTTTTTACGGAAAGCGGCTGGGCAAAAATATCTGCCGGGCCTCCCACTTTAAATGATGTGTGATGTTTCATGGGTTCATTTATCTTTACGGGGCACAATTTGATAATGTCTTTATGAAATTTAGTATAGTTCATGAAAATCTACTAAAATATTTAAAATATAGTTGTAATGGTTCTTTTTCATCGGCAGCTCTCAGCACAGGTTTTCAAGAAGTTGCTCTCCAAGGGTGTAAACATTGCCGGCACCCAGCGTTAATACCAGATCATCGGGTTTTACGGTATTTTTTAATATCTGCAGGCATGACTGAAAATCATGGGAAAAGTTTACATCCTTGTGGCCGTGTTCTTTTATGGCAATGCAAAGAGACTGGCTGTTTATTCCTTCAATGGGCTTTTCACTTGCAGCATATATGGGCAGAACATGCAGGATATTGGATTGGTAGAATGACCTGGTAAAATCATCAAACAATGCCCTTGTTCTTGTATAGCGATGGGGTTGAAATACGACCACCAGGCGCTTGTCCGGCCAGCTTTCCCGGATGGCCCTGAGGGTGGTTTTGATCTCTGTGGGATGATGGCCGTAGTCGTCCATGACCGTTATTCCATGAATTTTTCCTTTAAGTTCCATGCGGCGTTTTACTCCCTCTATTTTTTCCAGCGCGCATTTTATGGTGTTAAAGGGAATATTGACTTCAAGTCCTGCTGCAATGGCTGCAAGCGCGTTGGAGATGTTGTGCCTGCCTGACAGGTTCAGGTGAATGGTTCCCAGGGGAGTACCGTGGTAAAGAACCTTGAAAGAGACCTTTGTACCTTCAAAGGTTATCTTTTTTGCCTGGAGATCTGCCTGGGCGGTCAGCCCGAAGGTGGTATATCTGACCCTGATTTTCGGGAGAATATTTTGAATATGCTCATTATCAAGGCACAGAATTGCAAGGCCGTAGAAAGGAACGGAATTTATGAATTGAATGAACTTTTCCTTGATATCTTCAATATCTTTATAAAAGTCAAGATGTTCCAGGTCGATGTTGGTGACAGCGGCAATGGCTGGGGAGTATTTAAGAAAGGAGCCGTCACTTTCATCGGCTTCTGCCACAATAAAGTCTCCTTTGCCGTGCAGGGCATTGGTGCCGAGGCTTTTCAGGAGTCCGCCCACGACCACAGTGGGATCAAGGCCTGCATGGTTGAGAATTTGTCCTATCATGGCGGTTGTGGATGTTTTCCCATGGGCACCGGACACGGCAATGGAGTATTTGATGCGCATCAGTTCCGCAAGCATTTCAGCCCTTGGAATAATCGGGATACCCTGATGCTTGGCCGCTGAGACCTCAGGGTTTTCAGGAGATATGGCCGTAGATGTTACAATGACATCGGCTCCTGTTACGTTATCCCTGTGGTGGCCTGAATAAACTGAGGCACCTAAGGCTTCAAGGCGTTCAGTGATGGAGGACATCTGGATATCGGAGCCGGAAATGCGGTAGCCCAGGGTTATGAGAAGTTCTGCTATGCCGCTCATGCCGATGCCGCCGATTCCTACAAAATGTATGTGATAGTCTTTCTGGTACATGTTTTCCTTTTATAATACCCCGCTTTAATGGGATGGGTTGTCATTTCCCATAGTCGGATTTTGGCATATTTCATTCATCGGTTTACACTTTCTGAACAATCTTCCCATTTTTGCGGAATCACTTCAAAAAAAGTGTCAACTATTTTTGAGGCAATATGAAGGATGCCCGGATTTTGGACGAATTTTAATTTGTCGGGGACAGATTTTAAATCTTTCCCCCTTTCAAAGTGCCATCTTAATGCAGTGGCGGGCAATGTTTTTATCTGCATCGGGCATGGCTGATTGCCTTGCCTTTTCTGCCATGACAGACAGACTCTCCGGATCGTTCATTGCAGATTCAATTTTTTCCAGCAATATGGTGCCGTTGAGCTTATTATCAGGAATCATCCAAGCTGCCCCGGAATCCACCAGAGCTTTTGCGTTGAGGCTCTGATGGTCATCTGCTGCATAGGGGTAGGGCACAAGGATGGATGGCTTTCCAAGGCAGGTGAGTTCGGCAATGGTGCCCGCGCCTGCCCGGCATATGATCAAATCAGCCATTTTCTGCACCTCCTGCATGTCATGGAAAAAACCTTTGGCAGTTGCCGGTATCTGCATTTCTGCATAGGCATCTTTGACTCTTTTTTCATCGAGATAACCGCTCTGATGAATGATCCTGAATTTTCCGGGTGATTTTATCTGTTTAACCGCGTTTAGAAATGCGGTGTTTATGCTCTTTGCCCCCTGGCTTCCACCGGTTACAAGAACTGTGAATTTACTATCTTTTTTATCTTGAAAATAAATGGATTCAGGCTTTTGGATATGTTTGTTTCTTCTGACCGGATTTCCTGCATAAATGATTTTGTTATTATTGAAAAATCGATCAAAAAATTTTAACTTTGTATCTTTGTTAAACTCAGTATCCTTAAATGAGGTAAACACTGCGTCAACAATCCAGGCAAGAATTCTGTTGGTTACTCCAGGAACACTGTTTTGTTCCTGGATGGCTGTTGGAATTCCACACATTTTTGCGCAAAGTACAACAGGGCCCGATGAATATCCACCAACGCCGATTACTAAATCCGGCTTGAATCTTTTTATTATTTCCCTGGCCTGGATGATGGATACAGGCAGTGTTAATAGAGCCTGTATCTTTTGTGATAAAGTTTTGCCTTTTATACCGATGGAGGTAATACTTTCGTGCATAAAATCATATTTGTCAAGGGTTTTTGTTTCAAATTTATCATTAGTTCCAATAAAAAGAATACATGATTCCGGTTCAATGCTTAAAATAGCCTGGGCAATGGCAATGCCTGGAAAAAGGTGGCCGCCTGTTTTTCCTCCGGTAATGATTATATTTATTTTTTTTTTCAACACTTATCCTTTTTTGTTGTAATTGCTTGAGGCGATGTTCATTAAAATACCCATGCAGGCCATATTTATCACAAGGGATGTACCTCCGTAGCTCAGGAAGGGCAGGGTAAGGCCTTTGGTCGGCAGTACGCCCAGTGTTACGCCTGTGTTGATAATCACCTGGAGGCCAAGGCTTATTGTTAAACCGGCAGCCACAAATGTTCCAAAAAGGGTGTCTGCTGATTTGGCAATGGATATCCCTCTAAAGAGTATGATGGTGTAAAGTGCAAGTATGGTTATGACCCCTGCAAGTCCCAGTTCTTCGCCGATAATGGACAAAATGAAATCCGTATGGGGTTCAGGCAGGTAGTAGAGTTTCTGCATGCCAAGCCCGATGCCTTTTCCAAACATGCCTCCTGAGCCGAAGGCCTTTAGTGAATGTGTGATCTGGTATCCCGTGTTCTGGGGGTCTGCCCAGGGATTGAGAAATGCAAGTATTCTTTCCATGCGGTAATCCACCTTGTAAACGGCAAAGTAAACAAAGGGGACTGCCAGGGGAAGGGGACTTAAAAGGTGGATGATTGGAACGCCTGCAATAAACATCATGAGCCAGGTGATGGCCCCGATGATTACAACGGTTCCAAGATCCGGCTGCTGAAGAATCAGAAGAGATATGAGTCCGAAAAGCAGGGCATGGGGAATAAAACCAACGCTGAAGTTCTGGAGCATGTCCTGTTTTTTGTTAAGGGAATAGGCAAGAAAAATGATAAGGGCCAGCTTTGTAAATTCAGATGGCTGAAATGTAATGCCTCCGATTCTGAGCCACCGGGTAGCACCGCCTGCTGTTATGCCCAGGCTGCCCATGTGAATTGCCGTTAACATGATAAATGAGACTGCAAGCATAGGATAGGCAAGTTTCTTTAAGATTTTGTAGGGAAACAGGGACGCGCAAAACATGATAATAAGACTGATGCCGAAGAACAGCGCCTGCTTTTGGAGAAAATAGAGGTGGCTTCCATATTTATCAATGCTTATGGCCGCACTGGCACTGTGTACCATAACAATACCCAGGCCGGCCAATGCCAGCACCGGTATTAGAATGCCGGCTTCATTGATGAAAAATGGATAAATTGTTTTTTTGTTCTTCCCCATTTTTTTCCTGATTTACAGTTTTTTTACCTGTTCCATAAATTGATTTCCCCTGTCTCCATAGCTTTCAAACATGTCAAAGCTGGCACAGGCCGGCGACAAAAGTACTGTATCCCCTCTGGAAGAATTTTGGTATGCCGTCTTTACCGCCTCTTCCATGGTGTTGACACAAAGGACAGGGGATATTTTTCCGAAAATATCCTTTATCTTATAACGGGTCTGTCCCATGGCAATGATTTTTTTGACTTTTTTTTCAATGTTTTTTTTAAGAGGTCTAAAATCGGTATTTTTTTCTTTTCCTCCCATTATGAGGATTATATTGCCATCAAAACATTCAATGGCCCTTGCCACCGCGTCGGTGTTGGTTGCCTTGGAGTCGTTGTAAAACGCGATGCCGTTGATATTTGCTGTATATTGAATTCTGTGGCCAAGACCCTTGAAATTTTTGCACACATAGTCGATACCCTGTAAAGTTGCGCCCGCGACAAAGGAAGCCGCGGCTGCGGCAGCAAGGTTCTCACGGTTGTGATCTCCTTTTAAGGGGCTTTGACTTAAATTCAGGGAAATGGATCTATCCCTGTGATGAATGAGCAGATTATCACCTGAGATAATTGCTTTACCACACTCACAGTCCGTGTTGTTCCTCCCGCCTGAATTACATAGAGGGCCTGCCTTGCCGGGAAGCTGTTTATTATTATCGTTTTTAAGAGTATTTAACCATATGACCTTTGATTTTAGCTGTTTTATTTTTGCATCCCCATCATTTATGTCCCTCTGGATGATGGCGGTATTATTTTCGTTCTGGTCCCGGAATATGCTCCATTTTGAGTCAATATATGCTTTATATGAGTCATATCTGTCTAAGTGATCCTCTGATATATTGAGAAGCACTGCTACATCGGGTTTGAAAAAGGAGGCGGTATCAAGTTGGAAACTGCTGACTTCCACTACTACAATATCTGCTTTTTCATTTTCATAAGGGTATGAGATCAAAGGGGTGCCGATGTTGCCTCCGGTAAAGACCTTTTTCCCCGATGCCGTGAGCATCTCGCTGATCATTGTTGTTACTGTTGTCTTGCCGTTTGTTCCTGTAATGGCTATGATGGGTTCCTTTATATATTCACATGCCAGATCCATCTCCCCCCTTATGGGAACGCCCTTTGCCAGTGCTCCCTTAAAACAGTCCTGTTTAAGTGAAATCCCCGGGCTTGCAATTATCATTTCGGCATTTTCAAATGTTTCAGGGTCATGAAAGCCTGTCTCGGTAAAGATTCCTTCAGCCTCTAATTCCCTTTCTGTCTCTGATTTTGAGGCATCAATATCTGTTATGAGCACATTTCTGCCTTTTGATTTTAAAAATCTGGCAGCAGCAATGCCTGATCTGCCCATTCCCGCGATTAAGGTATAGGAAGCATCAAATTTTAAGGATTTGTTGAAATTTTTTAGAGCTGTTTTATTTTTCATCTTTTTAATTTCATTATCTGATTTTAAGGGTGCTGAGGGATACAAGCGCCAGGGTGATAGCTATGATCCAGAATCTCACGATTACCTTGGATTCAGGCCATCCCTTGAGTTCAAAATGATGATGCAGAGGCGCCATTCTAAAAACCCTTTTTCCATGGCTGAGTTTAAAATATCCCACCTGAATGATCACTGATAGAGCTTCAATTACAAAAAGACCTCCCACAACGGTCAATAAGATTTCCTGCTTGGTTATGACAGCAATGGTGCCGAGGATCGCCCCAAGGGGAATGGAGCCGGAATCTCCCATGAACACCTGGGCAGGATGGGCGTTAAACCAGAGAAAACCCAGGCCCGCGCCTGCTAAAATGCCGCATATGACGGACATTTCCCCACATGAGGCAATATGGTTGATCTGTAAATAGCCTGCAATTTTAATATGGCCTGCAACATAGGCAAAAAGCATGTAGGCCACTGCGGCAATGATAATGGGGCCGATGGCAAGACCGTCCAGGCCGTCCGTCAGGTTCACGGCATTGGATGTCCCAACGATGACAAGGGTTGAGAACGGGATATACCATATTCCAATATCCGGAGAAAGGGTTTTCATAAATGGAATGGTAATTTCTGTAGTAAAATCCGGGCATGAGTAAATCAGCCAGCTAATGCCCAGGCCCGCAATTATCTGAACTATAAATTTTGCCTTTGCAGTAAATCCCATGTTTCTTTTTTTTATCTGCATGAGATAATCGTCTATGAATCCGATGAGTCCGAACAATAGAGTGCAAAGAAGCATTATGGTAACATAATGGTTATCTAACCTTCCCCATAACAGGATAGATACGGATATGGAAAACAGGATAAGTACCCCCCCCATTGTGGGAGTACCCTCTTTTTCAAAATGGGTTTGGGGGCCGTCGTTTTGAATGAACTGGCCGATCTGCAGCCTGGAGAGAGCGTTTATTACCCGGGGGCCCAGAAGGAAACAGATCAAAAATGCCGTTAATCCGCCATAGATGGTTCTAAAGGTTATGTAGCGGAAAATATTAAAAAAAGAAATCTCGGTATGTAAAGGATACAAAAAATGGTATAGCATAGTTTATCTGTTTTGCTGCTCCTGATTTGTTATAGGTTTTATTCTTTTAACGCTCTATTAAATGATGGATAACGGTTTCCATTCTCATACCCCGTGAGCCTTTTACAAGTATTAAAGCTCCTTTGTCTGTATTATCTAATATGTGTCTCGCTATATCCTGTTTTGTTCCAGACATCGTGCGCTTCTTTGGTATGCCCCCTGCCAGGGCTCCTTTAATAACGGCATCTGCCATTTTTCCGTGGGTGTAGAGCATGGACACACGGCTGTTTGCAGCGGCCATACCTATGTCAAAGTGAAGTTCTTCAGATATTGCCCCCAGCTCCAGCATGTCCCCAAGTACGGCGATCCGGCAATCATCCCGGCATTCCAGGTTCTTGATTGTATCAAGGGCCGCTTTTACGGAACCTGGATTGGCATTGTAGGTATCATCGATAATGTTAAAGCCTGCCACATCTTTCATGATGCACATCCTTCCGGAAACAGGAACAAATTGAGCCAGCCCCTTTTTTATGTCTTTTGCACTCATTCCCGCCTGGAAAGCCGCTGCTGAGGCTGCCAGGGCATTGCCTGTCATGAAAGAGGCAGGGCAATTGATGTTGATTGTTTCTTGAAAAATATTATTTCTAAGGAGATCAAAGTTAAGAGCGCTGTCATGGATTTTTATATTATCTGCGGTAATAATATTATCTGTGGGAATATAGGCATCTGATTCGCCACCTGCATGGCTGCTGAAAAAGCTGATTTTTTTAATGTTTTTGTCTTTTGCCCAAGTGATAACTGTATCCATGGAGGGGATATCCCGATTTAATACGAGGGCTCCATTTTCTTCCATGCCGTCCACAATCTCGGCCTTTGCCGCGGCCACGTTTTCAAGGGTGCCTAAGCCCTCAAGATGGGCATTGGCGATGTTTGTAATTATGCCGATGTCAGGCATTGTTATTCTGGAAAGCCTTGATATTTCTCCTCGGTGATTCATGCCCATTTCCACCACGGCCCATTCATGTTCATGGGAAAGCCTGAGCAGGGTCAGGGGCAGACCGATTTCATTGTTCAGGTTGCCCTCTGTTGTCAGGGTTTTATATCTCATGGAAAATATGCTGCCGGTCATCTTTCTTGTGGTGGTCTTGCCGTTGGATCCGGTTATGGCTACTACCTTAGCCTTTGAGCGGAGTCTCTGGTACCTTGCAAGACCTCCAAGTCCTTTTAGCGTATCTTTTACTGAAAAAAGACAGGCCTTTTTTTTGAAAAAGGCGTTTTTTTCTTCCCGGGACAGGGCATTGTGATAATCCTTAGATGTTAGAAATCCCTTGATTCCTTTTTTAAGAAGGCCGGGAATAAAATCATGGCCGTCAAAGTTCTCCCCAGTCATGGCTAGGAAGAGTTCATCTTTACCGATGGTTCTTGAGTCCGTTGATATGCGGCTGAAAGATCCTCTGGGATGTATTTGTGATTGGAGGTCAAAGCTTTTGTCCAGGCTCAAGGCATCTATTATATCCCGGGTGCTCCAGGGTATTGGTGATGGATTATTCATTTGATGCCTCCTTAGGATGTCTCTGGGGATACATCGGGGGCTAATCCCATATTTGCCAGGGCCCGGCCCAGTATAACTCTATCATCAAAGTCAATGGTGCCGGCGTTGGTAATTTGATAGGTCTCATGCCCCTTACCTGCTGCAACAACAATATCCCCTGGCCTTGACATCTCCACGGCTTTTTCAAGGGCTGCTTTTCTATCAGGCTCTACAATGATTTTTGCCGGAGTGGTGCCTGGTACTCCCTTAAGGATGTCCTGGATAATGGCCATCGGCTCTTCTGTTCTTGGATTATCCGATGTGATGATTGCCGTATCACTGTATTTTGCACCGATTTCTCCCATTATTGGACGTTTTGACCTGTCCCTGTCTCCGCCGCATCCAAACACCGATATAACCCGTTCGGGTGCCCGTGCTTTCAGGTTTTTCAAAATGGATTCCAGGGCATCGGGTGTATGGGCATAATCTACAAATATATGGCGGCCTCCTGAGTTTTCTATCCTTTCAAGCCTTCCTGGAACCCCTTTGCAGGCATTGATGCCTTTTATTATTGCTTCAGAAGGTACGTTAAGGGCGTGGGCAGCGCCTGCTGCCGACAGTATGTTCTCAAGATTAAAAGCTCCGGTAAGGGAAGATGAAAATTCCATGGGAGTTTCTGCAATGTGAAGTATGCCCTGGATGCCGGATATATCATCTTTAATATCAGTGCTGAAAATATCTGAACCAGCAGCTTTCGATGTAGTTAGTATTGGGCATTTAAGGGCCTTTTGGATTTTCTTTCCCTTTTCATCATCAATGTTTATGATTGCTGCGGCATGTCCGGCTTTCCTGCTCTGCGTCAGAAATTTTGTAAAAAATTTTTTCTTGCATTTAAAATAAGCACTCATGGTTTTGTGGTAATCCAGGTGATCCTGGGTTAGGTTGGTGAAAATTCCAACATCAAAAGCGCAGTCCCTGATCCGGTTCATATCTACGGCATGGGAGGAGACCTCCATGATGACATGGGTTACCCCGTTTTCTTTCATGATAGACAGTATATGCTGGAGATCAATGGATTCCGGAGTGGTCATAGGGGCATCAAAGACCTTATCCATATAACGCCGGTTTACCGTTCCTATTACTCCGGTAATATGACCTGCATGTTTAAGGATGCTCTCCAGGAGCCAGGCGGTCGTTGTTTTACCATTTGTGCCGGTGATGCCGGTCAAAGAGATTTTTTCGGAAGGATTGCCGTAAAATGTCGCAGCAATGGATGCCATGGCCTTTCTGGTGTCTTTTACCTCCACCGAGGCAACGGGGCAGTGCAGGTGTTTCTGGCTGATTATGGCAGCAGCACCGTTTTCAATGGCCTGTTCAATGAAATCATGACCGTCTGCCTTGAATCCTTTTATGGCAATGAACAGTCCTCCAGGTTTGACCTTGCGGGCATCGGAGTGGATGGATAGGATATCAGGATCAGCCTTGGGATCCGTGGCAGGTTCCATGCGTCTCAGCCACACGGGAGTACATGCTTTAATAAGGTATGATAGTTTCAATGTTCAGGCTCCATTGCTGTTTCTTCCGGCCAGAAGTTTCTTTTGTTCCAGGTCCGGGGGTATTTTCAGATAATGAAAAGATTCCGACATGATGGTTTTAAATGCCGGGGCCGCCACAACTCCTCCATAGTGGGAGCCCTTGGGTTCATCAATTACTACAAGGACTGCCAGTTCAGGGTTTTTCTGGGGGGCAAATCCTGTAAACAATGCTGTGTATCTGCTTCTTGAGTATCCTTTGCCGTTTTTGGCAACCTTTTGTGCTGTGCCTGTTTTGCCGCACACGGAATAACCCTCTAAGGCCGCATTGTCCCTGTTCCTTCCTCCTGAACAACGGAGCGCATCATTTTTGTTATTTTTGCGGCCGTATCTATGGATATAACCCTGTTGAGGGGATCAGGTTTAAAATGCTCCCTCAGCTTCCCATCGCTGGAGATGATCTTTTGAACCAGGCGGGGGCGCATCAGTATTCCTCCGTTGGCAATGGCACAGATGCCGGTAATGAGCTGGACAGCCGAAACAGATACCCCCTGGCCGAATGCAATGGCTGCCGTGTCGATTTTTGACCATCTGTTGTAAGGGCTGAGGGTGCCTGCGCTTTCACCGGGGCAGTCTATTCCTGTTTTTTTACCGAATCCAAAGGCGGATAATGCATTATAGAGGTTTCGGCTCCCCATTTTTTCAGATATTTTAACTGCCCCGATGTTACTTGAATATTTAATGATCTTCCCCAGGCTGAGCCATCCATGGGGATGGGTGTCGTGAACTGAGGATCGCCCGACCCTGTATTTTCCGTTTTCACAAAAAAATATGGAGGATGGGGTGCACAGCCTGTTTTCCATGGCAGATGCTGCAACAAATATCTTCATTGTCGAACCTGGTTCAAATGGGTCGGTAACGGCCCGGTTTCTCCAGGTGTAAGGGCTGAAATTAGAAAAAGAGTTGGGATTAAATTCAGGATAGTGAGCCATTGCCATGATTTCGCCTGTAACCGGTCTCATGACAAGTGCAATGGCGGATTTTGCATTATACTTCACTACGGCCTGTTTAAGGGCTCTTTCAGAGATAAATTGAATCGTTCTGTCTATGTTTAATACCAGCGAATCACCTTTAAGCTGATCTGTAAGGTTTTTCCCCTCGTTGAAGTAGGTTCCCGATGCATCTTTGGTTACTTTGATTTTCAGGCTTTCACCTTTTAATACCTTGTTATACTGGTATTCTATGCCTTCTAAACCGTTTCCATCTTCACCTGTGATACCTATGATCTGTGCTGCAAGCTCCCTGTTTGGATAAAAGCGGATGACATCCTTTTTGAAAAAAATGCCTTTTATATTCAATTCTCTTAACTTGTCCGCCTCAGTGGAAGAAATTTTTTTTTTGATCCAGGTAAAGTTACTGCCGGAACTTAGTTTTTTTATAAGAACCCGTTTGTCTAATTTTAATGAAGATGCAAGCAGGGCCGCTGCTTTTTCAGGATCTTTAACACCTGCTGGAGAGGCTGCGACAGAGAGGCCGTCTATAGTGGTACTGAGCTTTTTCTGGTTCCTGTCCAGAATTTCTCCTCTCTTTCCATTGGTTGATATGTAACCCATGTATTCTTTTTCAGCCTTTGATGAAAGTACAGGGGCCTGAAATATTTGAATTTCAACCGCTTTTATACCAAGCATCAGGATCAGGATAGATAAAAAGACCTGAATAAAGGTGATTCTGTTGAATATTTTGCTGTTGAGTTGCCTGGACATTATGTTATCCGGTTTTTTGTCATAGATGGAACAGATTCAGCGTTCCATTATTGTGTGTTAGGCTAATCTACCCGGTTTGATGAATGCGTTTCCGTTATCACATGGGAAATGCTTTAAAAGCGGATAGTTTTATAAAAGTGGCGTAAAACCCTTATCCCTTTAGGGTCGGGGGAGTTCACTTGTATATAGTTACTTATCTGTTTGTATCTGGTTTAAGTAAATGACCTGTTCCGACAGCGGCATTTTAAGTTTTAAGTTTGTTCCTGCAATCTGTGATATCCTCTCTGGTGAGGCCAGGCGTTCGCTTTCTATCAGCAGTTCCGCCTTGTATGCCTGAAGTTTTTTTTGTTCACTTTTTTTCCTGGTGATCCGATAAGTCGTATCAGTATAGTCCAATCTGAACCAGGTATAGACAAAGAGTTCTCCTATGAAAAAAATCAGCACAATTATCCATTTTCCATAGTTTGTTTTTAGCGGTTTTGCTTTCTTTTTTTTATTGGTACTGATCTCGTTCACAGGCGCACGGCAACCCTTAGTTTTGCACTTCTTGACATTGGATTTTTTTGAATTTCATCCTTTCCCGGCATCAGTGGTTTCCGGAAAATTGACTTGAGCTTGGGGGTGAAACCACAGACGCACCGGGGAAATTCCCTGGGACATGTGCATCCTTTTTCAAAGCTTTTTATTTTTTGTTTTACAATCCTGTCCTCTAAGGAATGAAAGGAAATAACACAGAGCCTTCCTCCTGGTTTTAAAATATCAGGTATGCTTTCCATTATTGTTTCAAGTTCTTCAAGCTCTCTGTTTACGGCAATTCTAAGTGCCTGAAACACCCTGGTGGATGGATGTATCTTCTGGGAGTGAATGAGTCTATCCGGCATGACCGAGACGATGAGATCAGACAACTGCCGGGTGGTTTTAAATGGTGTTTTTTCCCGAACTTCAACAATCTTGCCTGCTATTTTCCTGGACATTCGTTCTTCACCGTATTTGAAAAAAATATCTGTTAGCTGTTTTTTCCCAAGATGGTTCACAATATCGGCTGCTGTTGTCTGGGTCTCGGTGTCCATTCGCATATCTAATGGTTCATCCTCCTGAAAGGTAAATCCCCTTTTGCTTTCAGATAGCTGATGAAAGGAAAGGCCAAGGTCCATCAGTATTCCGTCCACTCCATCTTCTATGCCAAGGCCATGTAAAACATCCGGCAGCCTGGAAAAACTGCTGTGGATCAGTTCAATGCCCCCGTTACCTTGAACATCGTTGCCGGCACATGATAAAAATTCTTTTGCGTGTATCAGGGCATCCATATCCTGGTCCATACCAATAAATCTTCCTCCGGGCATGATGGCTTTCACTATGGACAGGGCATGTCCGGCTCCTCCCAGTGTGCAGTCAACGCAGGTATCTCCCTGGTTTAGATTCAGATGCATGACAGCCTCAATCGGCATGACGGATGTATGTGTAAACATCATAGATTACAACCCAAGGGAAGCTATTTCCTGCTTTACTTCCTCGGTTTTCATTTCCTGTTCTATTCTTTTATTTTCATTTTCCCAGCCGGATCTTGACCATATTTCGAAATGATCCAGTATTCCCACCAGGACTATATCTTTTTCAAGCTTTGCATACTCCCTGAGAGGTGGTGGAATAAGGATTCTATTTTGTTTGTCACACATACATTCACATGCATTTCCAAGAAAAAAGCGTTTAAAATGGCGCATGTGTATGTTTTTAGCAGAGAGAATTTTTTTTTCTATATCTTTCCAGCCATTGAGAGTATATACATATAAACAGCTATCCATATTAGATACCATGACACCGTTGCCCCCATCTGACCGGATATAATCTCTGAATCTTGATGGAATTATCAGTCGCCCTTTGTCATCTATAGTATGGAATGAGCTTGATCTGAACATTATTTCTATCTATGTGGTTTTTTGTGGGAGTTATGGAGAGAGCTTTCCAAAAAACCGGGTGTCCTATCCGGTACATGGAACAATAAATGATATTCTTCCTCCACAATACTCCACTATTTGCCACCATATTTGTAAAAATATGAGTTCAAGTCAAGCTAAATTTTTTAAAAAAATTTTTTTTTTAAAATACCACTAAATTGCCATGGGGATTAATCAAAGATATTAATAGGCATAATTACCTTTTTAATCAGTCTGTTATCTTAAAATTTTTTGTTCAGATTTTTTCCCACCCTTTAAAATAAGCCAAAAAAAACATTATCCCGGTAAAATAGATTTATGTGTGGAGTAGGGTGGAGGTAAAAGTGTGTTTTTGGGATGGTACGGGATGCTCAAAACAGATGTAACTATCTGAGATCAAGCTTTTTTTCAATAGATGATGTTTGTTAATATATAAAGGGTGTTGAAACCGGACACGATTTTGACTAAAAACATATAATAAATTAAAGATGTTAAAGCTAATTAAATACAAATGTATAATTTTTAACTTAATATGCTTATTTTGTTGCTAAAACAGAAAGATGCTTCAACACCCTTTATATAGTGGATGGGTTAAAAATAATGGATTCTGTCTTGTTGTATGAATATGGGAGTTTTCATCAAAGGCTGTATTTTATTTTTCAGCACCTCATGACGTGTCCATTGAGCCATTAACTCTATAGATTGTATTTTTATAAACACATCATAATAAAATCCCCTGGAAACCAGCCCGGTTATTGTCCCGGTGAGGGGGGTATGATTGTTTATCCCATGGGAGTTGTAAAGAAGAATATCTTCGGGTCTCAGGGCAATGTATTTCAGACCATCTTTCAAGGATTGCTTTAAAGATAACGATAGATTGGAGGCAGTTAGTGCATTTAGGCTTTTTTCTTCAACTGGAAATATGTTTCTCATACCCACAAATTTAGCTGTGAACGGGGAATTTGGTTTTTCAAAAAGGGTTTCAATGGTTCCTGTTTGTTCAATTTTGCCATTGTGGATAATGGCTCCGTTTTTTGCCAGAAACATCACATCGGCAAAGTCGTGGGAGACCATCAAAAAGGTTGTGCCGGTTTTTCTGTGAAGTGATTTGAGCAGGTCTTTGATATCATCTTGAAGAACTGGATCCAGTGCTGAAAGCGGTTCATCCAAGAGCAGCACCGAAGGTTTCAGGATAAGGGCCCTTGCCAGTGCCACCCGCTGTTTTTCACCGCCGCTCATTGTGGCTGGGAAGCGTTCAAGAATCCGCTCAAGGTTCATCTGTTCAACAAGAGAGTCAAACCTTTTTCCCGCTTCCTGTTTTGGTATTCGGTGATGCTTTATCCCGTACATTATATTTTTCCGGGCGCTCAGGTGGGGGAACAGGGCATAATCTTGATAAACTATTCCTGCATTGCGTTTTTCAGTGGATGCCTGGGTAACATCTTGTCCATTTATCGTGACTCGGCCTGAGTCAACGGGTATGAGTCCCATTATGGCTTCAAGAAGAAGGGATTTTCCAGATCCCGTAGGACCGATAAGAGCGAAGAAGTCATTTTGTCCCACGTCGAGATTAATTTTTTTCAGGCTGAAGCCCGGCAGCTTCAGAGATAACCTTGATACGGAAATCATGCGGCCCGCTTTTTTTTAGAGAACAGGCGCATCAGTATAAACAGGATAAGGGACATGATAATCAGCCAGAAGGCCACGCACTGGGAGTATTTCAGGCCGTAAGCTGTGAACCTTTCATAGATAAGCACCGGAGCGGTCATGGGATGGTAGGCCACAATGATAACCGCACCAAATTCGCTGATGGCCCTTGCCGTACACATGATTGCCCCTAAGACCATGCTGGGCCATACCATGGGAAAGGTCACCCTGAAAAAGGTTGCACCCATGCCTGCCCCAAGGCACTTGGAAGCTTTTTCAAGTCTTTCAGGAATATTTTCAAACCCTGATTTGACGGTGTTGATATAAAAGGGAGCACCGACAAATGTAAGAACCGTGATAATGCCTGTAAGGCTGCCCATGATTTCAAGCCCTAACTGGTCAATCAATCTGCCGGCAAAACTGTTTCTGCCGAAAAGGCTTAAAACGGCAATGCCTATGACCGGATGGGGGATCATGATGGGAAGGTCTATGAGACCTTCCACTATTTTTTTTCCCGGGAAATTTTTTCTTGCTAAAAAATAGGCAAGGGGAGTTCCAAACACCATGGAGATAAGCGCAGCAGAAAGTGAGGTTAAAATACTCCTTGCCAGAGCCTGGATGACGACTTTTTCTTTCAGCGTGGCTATTAAATCGGCCAGGCCGGGTTCCGAGAGCATCTTGCCCAGGGGCAGCACGATTAACAGTATCAGCGGAAGGCTTATAAGGGCAGTGACATACCAGAATAAGCCATTGTTTTTTTCAGACAGTATCACAGCGAACCTATCCAGATTTGTGTTTGCCGATAATTAGTTTTGCACGGTAACATAGGCCTGGAGTTTTTCAGGCAGGCTTTTTTTCATTGCCTCATCTGGAACCCTTGCAGGAATAAAGGGCGGCTGCCCCATGTCTTCCAGGATTTTCATTCCCCCTTCCGGTGATAACAGGTATGAAAGAAATGCCTCTGCCGCTTCAGGATTTTTGGAGTCTTTTATCATGGTGATACCATAGGTGCAGGACTGGCCCTTTTTGACTTTCCAGGTTCCAGGCTTTTTACCGGTTACCTTTACCTCGGCTTGTTTGTAAAATTCATCATACTTGTAGTTGCCAAGGTTTATGTGATCATTGAGCTTGATGTATTTCAAACTATGTTGAACCGCAACAGACAGATATTCCCAGGCATAATCCATGTTCCCTGTTTTAAGGAGATTCACTAATTCCACGGATTTGGGACGGATGTTTTTTTCAGGGCGGTTGTCAATGAGCTGCTGGTACAAGCCGTCTATTCCATAGAATTTCTCAGCAAGTTGGAGTACCATTATGCTCCTGTACCCGCAAGGGTCAAGGTTGGGGTCTGAATGCCCCCATACAACATTTTTTTTTCTCAGGATTTCATGCCAGTTTTCCGGGGTGATGGTGTCTGCATACCTGCTTTGATCTGTGTAGCAAAGCACCAGTTGATTGGTGGCAAATCTGATGTTCCAGTCGGCAAAGTCCGGGATAAGATTATTGTCAATGACCTTGTAATCAGCCGATGCCATGATGTCGGCAGGTTTTCCCACCTCTGAGATTAATCTGGCCATCTTTGTACTGCCGCCGGCTTCCCTAAGGAGATCGACCTGTGGATATTTTGCCTCAAATGCTTTTTCCATTTCTGCGAATGGAACGGTGAGACTGCCGGCATGGAACATGATGAGCTTTCCACTTGGTTCTGCCTGGACACTAAAAGAGATCAAAATAACAGAGATAAATGATATGGCAAGTGCAGTTAATTTTTTAGATGTTTTTGTGATATTTGATGTGTGATGCATAATTTTTCCTTTCATCTATTGGTTTTTGGGCATCCTTTATTTGCCGGTTTACTCTTTTTGTATCAAATCCTTATCTTTTGGGAATTTCATCCCAAAAAGTGTAAACTACTTTTGAGGTGATATGAAAGATGCCGGTATTTGTGGTCAAATTGTTTATCATCAGCACGGCGGTTCAGTGCTAAAATCGAAATAACCCAGAAATCTTTATCAGCTCAGGCATTGTTGATGACAGGCTGCTTATAAAACTTTTATTTTGGATTAATGTTTCAAAGGTTTAAAGTCAAGAATTTATTTGATCGTAATAAAAACAAGGGAAGATATTAACTTTAAATTACAATGAATGACAACTGTTGTGTTGTGTTTAAAATAGATTGGGATTCTATTTGAAAATATATTCTCAATGGCGTATTTATAATCAATCAGATGTATTTAATCGGCCTGGCATTCAAATTCGTTCTATGGGGATGACAAGTCGCTTGTATAAAATTTCAACATTATTGGAAAAAGGTATTGGCATGGAGATAAATCAGCCTGTTACTATTTTAGCAATTGATGATAATCTGGTTAATCTTAAAATGATCGAAAAATCCCTCTCTAAAGAGGGTTATCGTGTTTTAAGTGCCTCTAATGGACCAAAGGGCAGGGAAATGGCCTTGAGGGAGCAGCCTGATTTGATTCTGCTTGATATTCAAATGCCGGGAGAAGATGGGTTCCAGGTAATCAGGTTTTTAAAGGATACCCCTGCCACCGCTTCTATTCCCGTGATTTTTTTGACGGGGATAAGTGAGGTAAACTCCAAGCTCAAGGGATTTGACCTCGGTGCTGTGGATTATATCACAAAACCATTTCACAACCTTGAAGTCGTTGCCAGGGTTAGAATTCATCTCAAACTTTCCATTGCAACCAACTCCCTTATAGCGGAACAGGCTCATAAGCTCAGGCAGCTAACCGAAGCCCAGGTATCCATGCTGCCGCTTCCTGAACAGAATCCTGACGCAAACTTTGGCGTTTATTACAAAGCCCTTCAGGAAGCCGGCGGTGATTTCTATGACATCCTGGATATTTCAGATCATATAAAGGGATATTTTGTGGCTGATTTTTCCGGTCATGATATCAAGACAAGTTACATGACAGCATCGGTCAAGGCCCTTCTTGCCCAGAACTGTACCCCGGTGTATTATCCTGTTGAAAGTATGAAAATGATCAATGATGTGCTTGTGGAAATCATGCCCGAAGGTAAATATATGACGGCATGCTACGCCAGATTGAACCGTACCACAAGAAGCCTGACCATTGTCAATGCCGGCCATCCACCGGTGGTGCATATTCCTGTGGGCGGCAGCCCGGCATTGCTTAAGGCCGATGGTGACGTCCTTGGCATGTTCAAGGACGCGCAGTTCGGCATCACCCGGATTTCAGTTTCACCCGGTGACCGGTTTTTCATTTACAGTGATGGTCTTGTGGAGTCCTCGAAAAACAAGGTAACCTGGGCCAGCGGGGCTGAACATCTTTTGTCTGAGTTTGAAAAGGTCGCGGGGCTTCCCGTTAAATCCGCGCCATTGAAGTTAATCGAGCACCTTTTCTTGAAAAACGGGCTGCCTGAAGATGATATTGTGGTGCTGTGTGTGGAGGTATAAAAGATGTCTGCAGCAGATATGTTTGAGATTTACAGAGGCCTGGACACCCTGACGCTTATTTTCAGTTCAACCATGAAGAACGTGGACAGAGCCTGTGATGTATGCCTTGACTTTTTAAGCAGTTTGACCGAGGACTATGGGGAGCATCTTTTTGCGATTCATCTTGTGATGCGTGAGGGACTTACCAATGCGGTAAAACACGGGAACCGGCTGGAACCTGGAAAAATTGTAAGGTGTCACATGAAAATCGAATCAGGTCATCTGATTTACCTTGAAATTGAAGATCAGGGAGAGGGGTTTAACTGGAAAAAAGAACTGACAAGGCAGTTGGATGACAACGAGGATCATGGCAGGGGGATCAAGATCATTAAAGAGTATTTTTCCAAGTACATGTATAATAAAGCCGGCAACAGGCTGGTTCTTGAAAAGCACCTTTCCAAATAAGCACCCATGAGCCTACATTCACAACGAACAATCAATGTAGGAGCGGATTCCATATCCGCCCCAATGGATCACATATGTGGTAATTAAGGAGAATATCATGCAGCTATCTTTACCTCTTTTGTGGTTTTTTGCAGGAATAGCGTTTCTTGTTTTGGAGCTTATTATGCCCGGGTTCATAGTTATTTTTTTTGCCTTTGGCAGTTTTATTTCATCTGTATCGGCATGGTGGCTTGATGTCAACCTTACAACCCAGATATTAATTTTTGTGGTATCGTCGCTTTTACTGCTTTTTTCACTGCGCAAATTCAGTATCCGCATATTCAAAGGAGATATTCAAAGTAAAATTGATGATAATTATGTGGATGGTAAAATCGGTAAAAATGCCGTGGTTACCAGGGAAATAAAACCGGATCGGCCAGGTGAAATCAAATTTATGGGCAGTTTCTGGAGGGCGGTGTCAAAAAAAAGCACGATAGAGCCGGGAAAAACGGTTGTGATCCAGGGAAAAGCATCCGAGGACGGCCTTACATTTATGGTGGAATCCCTTGACTAAGGCAAGTGGCTACTTTTGACGTTTAAATCATTGTTATTGAATACAAAGCTATAATTTTTTTTGTGGAGGGTAACATGAACGAATCATTGATTGTTGTCGGCGTTATTGCTTTATTGATCATAATTTTACTCCTTAAGACCGCCATTGTGGTGCCCCAGCGTTCAGAGTTTATTATCGAGAGCCTTGGAAAATATACCAAGACCCTTGGGGCTGGATTTCATATTTTGATTCCTTTTTTTGACAAGGTAGCATATAAACGCTCCCTTAAGGAGGAAGTGCTCGATATTACATCCCAGGAGTGTATTACAAGGGATAATGTATCCGTGGCCGTGGACGGTGTGCTTTATATTCAGGTAATTGACAGTAAGTTGTCTGCCTACGGCATTGATGATTACAAGCGCGCTGCCGGCCAGCTTGCCCAGACCTCCCTTCGGTCCGTCATCGGCAGGATCGAGTTAGACAAGACCTTTGAGGAGCGTGAAACCCTGAATCAGCAGGTTGTGGCCGCCATTGACGAGGCTGCTGAAAACTGGGGAGTCAAGGTGCTTCGCTATGAAATTAAGGATATAACACCCCCTAGAACTGTTATGGATGCCATGGAAAAACAGATGCGTGCGGAAAGGGAAAAAAGGGCAGCCATTGCCACATCAGAAGGGGATCGCCAATCCCGCATCAACAGAGCTGAAGGTCTCAAACAGGAAGCCATTGAGGTGTCTGAAGGCGAAAAACAAAAAAGAATCAACGAGGCCGAGGGACAGGCGAGGGAGATTGAGCTGGTAGCCCATTCAACTGCCCAGGGTATCAGGGAAATAGCAGAATCCCTGAGCCTTGCAGGTGGAGAGACCGCTGCGAATTTACGCATAGCGGAAAAATACATTGCAGAGTTTGGAAAGCTGGCCAAGGAGAACAATACCATGATCATTCCTGCCGATATGGGAGACGTTGCCGGAACCGTTGCAACGGCGATGTCGGTGCTTAAGAATACGGGGCAATGATCTGTGCAAAGAGATGAAAATTTGGTTAATTTAAAATACAGGCTGGAGTCCATTTATTCACAATACAATAAAAGGCAATATGTTGATCCTGATCCTTTATTGTTCCTTTATAATTATCCTGAAAAGAAAAATCGTGAAATTGCAGGCTTTATTGCTGCCTGTCTTGCCTATGGAAGGGTTGAGCAGATCATGAAAACTGCTGCCCATGTACTTGACAAACTTGGGCCATGTCCCTTTGATTATCTTATGAGCCGGGAAAAAAAGGATATTTTACATGATTTTAAAGGCTTTAAATACAGGTTTGCAAAGGATTCCCATCTGACCTGCCTTTTATGGGGAATAAGGGACGTGTTAAAACGGTTTTCATCCCTTGAGAATTGTTTTTATGCTGGATGCTCTCCTGAAGATGAGACTGTTCTTCCAGGGCTTAGTTTTCTTTCAGATCAGATTTGCTCTAATAAAGTCATCGGCCATCTCCTGGCGGATCCTAAAAAGAAGAGTGCCTGCAAAAGAAGCCATCTTTTTTTACGCTGGATGGTGAGAGAGGACCTGGTTGATCCGGGAGGATGGGGCAGGGCAGACCCTTTCCAGCTCATCGTCCCTCTGGATACACATATGTATAAGATTGGTGTTATGCTTGGATTTACAAAAAGAAAAAATCAGGATATGAAAACAGCCCTTGAGATTACACATGGATTCAGGAAAATTATACCCGAAGATCCCGTGAAATATGATTTCAGCCTGACAAGGTTTGGAATAAGAAGGGGGCTTAGTATGGATGATCTGAGCTGTGCCGTATATGATTGATAAAAAGGGGGTAAAATTCCTGGCCCTTTAGAGCAGGGGGCGTTGGTTCTGACATGGCATTATCGGATTAGCCCACTGTGGGTACCCTTAATAGGGCAACGGCCCCTGCCAATAATGGCTAAAATTGAAATCAAGCCCGAGCAGTGGTATACTGTTCACTCTCATAACCTGAGCTTTTCAAAAGACTCGTTTTGCCCTGATTCTGGGGAAAAAGATTCCCCTAAGAAGCTCAATCGCTATCGGTGGGGAGCGTAGCTGCAAAGATTAAGGATGATGATGTGAAATATAATGGATATAATCTGCCGCCTTTAATAAAAGCTGTATTGATTAAAAGATACAAACGATTTCTTGCCGATGTTCTCCTGGAAACAGGTGAAATGGTGACTGCCCACTGCCCTAACTCAGGCTCCATGAAAGGTTGTTCCGATCCTGGATCAGAGGTCTGGCTTTCAAGGAGCGATAATCCCAAACGAAAACTCAAATATACATGGGAGCTGATTAAAGCTCCGGGAACAATGATCGGTATAAATACCCAGGTTCCCAATAAACTGGTGAAAAATTCCATTGAAAACGGCTTGATAAGTGAATTGTCAGGCTATGACAGGATAAAATCAGAGATCAAAACAAGCCAACATACAAGGCTTGATCTTCTCCTGGAAAATGAAGGCCGTGATAAGTGTTATGTGGAGATAAAGAACTGCACCATGGTTGAAGATGGAATGGCAATGTTTCCAGATGCTGTTACCACAAGGGGCCAAAAGCATCTTGACGAGCTTGATCGTCTTGTGTCTCTCGGGCACAGGGGTGTGATTTTTTTTCTGATTCAGCGCATGGATGCCATAGAATTTAAGCCGGCTGACATTATTGACAGTATTTATGCGGAAAAATTGAACAAGGTAGTTGAAAATGGAGTGGAGATCATTTTAAAGGATACCATAATTGACACGGGATCCATTAAAATTGGAAAGAGTATTCCCTGCCGACTTGGATTTTGAAGTCTTGACTGCCCATATTTGATCTTGTATTTTTTCAAATTTAATGAGTGTATTTAATAAAAATTCAAAGTAAGCGAGAGGGGAAAATATTTGGCATTATGGTACCAAATTCAACAACCAATTGTTTGACGGCTAACTTGATTCTACCTTGATATATCAATGCTCTTCAAGATAAACCAGCACCTGCTGGACTGCTTCGGCCTGGGTGGTATTGTGGAGGTATCGATGGTCAGCTCCGGATTCACCAGAGGGATATAAGGGTCATCTATACCTGTTACGCCTTTGATCAAGCCTTTTCTGGCTTTCTCGTAATTTTTTTTTCTGGCCCTTAGCTCGCAGGTTTCAAAGGGGGTATTTATGTGTATTTCAATATAAACGCTGTACCGGCTGATGAGTTCCCGATTGAAGCGCCGGGAATCCTCATAGGGGGGTAATGGGCGCGCATATGGCAATTCTTGGTGATTTCACTGGCAACAAACCCGATGCGTCTTATGTTGATTTCCCTGTGCTCTCTTTAAAAAATAAGTTCCCTTGAGAGGTTACTTTGCACAATGTCCCTGTCCAGCAGGGTGACGGGACGATCCCGCATCTCCATGAAATTTACATATAAAACCCTTGCAATGGTTGATCTGCCCACAACTAAGCATGAAAGTTATATTGGGTTTGCAAAGGCTTTCATATAGATAGCGTTCCTGCTCAGAGGGCTGTGGGAGCAATTGAGCAGGGCGCAATTTAATAATTCAGTTTAATAACGATACCAGAATTCCTCCAGGGTTTCGCCCTTTCAGGCAAATAAGGCTGCCGATCCTTTATCAGCAATGGCTGCCGCAGCATGATCCTGGGTTGAAAATATATTGCAGCTCGCCCATCTTAAATCAGCGCCAAGTGCATAAAGGGTATCTATTAACATGGCCGTCTGTATGGTCATATGCAAACTACTGCGCTGTCAGCACTTAATTTTAGGGTTATCTGCAACGTAGAAACAAGGCATGTCTTGTCTCTACAATTAACCGAACCCTAATTTTTAGCTTTGACAATGCACTACCCGTTATTTTCATTCCCTTAAGATGTTTTGATTCTCCATATTTTTTCCGGACAGCCATAAGGCCCGGCATTCCCCTTTCAGACAACTGAATGTCCTTATGCCCCTCCCGGGCAAGGGATATGTCCTTAACTTTCTACTTAAGATCTTAAACCAGCGGCATACACGATGGTTTATTATTCATTTTATACATCCTATTGACTCTCTTTCCATGATATTGGCTCCTATCACAAAAAAATATGATAACACTGAATATGTATTGTGATGCAGCCGGTCATAATATTTTTACTTATGATTGTGCTTTTGCTCTAATTTCTTCAGCTTTGTCTGTTATCTCCCATGTAAAATCAGGATCATTTCTGCCGAAATGGCCGTAGGCCGAAGTTTTTTTATAAATGGGTCTAAGCAGGTCAAGAGTGTTGATAATTCCAGCAGGCTTTAGATCAAAAACATCCCGCACAATATCCACTGCTTTTTTTTCAGAAATTTTTCCTGTTCCCATAAAATCCACAAGCAGTGAAACCGGCTCAGCTACTCCAATTGCATAAGCTACTTGAACTTCACATTTATTGGCAATACCGGCGGCCACAATATTTTTCGCAATATACCTGCCCATGTAGGACGCGCTCCTGTCAACCTTGGAGGGGTCTTTTCCTGAAAAGCAGCCTCCACCATGACTTCCCTGACCGCCATAGGTGTCCACAATAATTTTTCTGCCCGTAACTCCGCAGTCTCCCATGGGGCCTCCAACGACAAATTTGCCTGTGGGGTTGATGAAGAATTTTGTGTCTCCATCGATCATTTCCTCGGGAATAACTTTTTTGATGACCTCTTTAATTATAGCATCCTGGAGGTCTTCGTGGGTTATATCCGGTTTATGCTGTGAAGAAACAACTATGGCATCTACCCGGCTGGGCTTACCATCTAAATATTCTATACTGACCTGTGATTTTCCATCGGGTCTCAGGAAATCAAGGGCTCCGTTTTTTCTCACACGGGATAAACGCCTTGTAAGCTTATGGGCATAGCTTATGGGCATGGGCATCAATTCGGGAGTTTCATCGGTTGCAAATCCAAACATAAGCCCCTGATCTCCTGCCCCCTGCTCCTTGAACAGACCGCTTCCTTCGTTAACCCCCTGGGCGATATCAGGAGACTGATGGTCAATACTTGTAACTATGGAACAGGTGCGCCAATCAAAACCCATATCCGATGAGTGATAGCCTATATCTCGAATCGTATCTCTTGCAACTTCGGGAATATCCACATAGCAATCAGTACTTATTTCTCCTGCAACCATTGTAAGTCCTGTTGTTACAAGGGTTTCACATGCCACCCTGCATCTTTTATCTTTGCTCATAATTGCATCAAGAATGCCGTCTGATATGGCATCCGCTACTTTATCCGGATGACCTTCTGTTACAGATTCTGATGTAAATAAAGATGTTTTTTTTTCTGTCATTTATTTTCTCCTGATTATAGTTCCGGTCAAAGGACTTGATACTCAAAAAACTATCTAACTCATTGTAAATATAAAATAAGTATCTTAAAATAAGTATGAATTCATATGACTTCCGCTATAGTAAGGGAGTACATATCAATAAAAATACCCGCTTTTAAAACATGTTCCATGTGATAACGGGAATGCATTCACAAAACTGGGTAGATTATTATCGATGTAAGTGCCTAATTAACTCAACTTTCGGATTTAAGAGCTGGCTGACGAATTAATCACCACCGAAAATTGAGCACTTAAATTTCAGTGCAAACTAATTACACAACATATCCCCAGGGATATCTTCTTGTTTCTTAGCAACGATGGCATAGTATTCAAGGGGGGTTCCGTCCTGACACAACCTGTGGACATAATGTTTTTTTGATTGTACTTTCATGACTCCATTTTCAGTCATATTGCCAATCAGCCTGGCAAAACCGGTTTGATCACATTTTGAGCAAAATTCATCCTTAATATTAAAGGCTAGCCACCCGGATTCAGCTATAAGGTTATATCCTTCGGCAAAGGCTTCCGGCGGAATATCTCCAAAACCTAAAGCCGCAACCACCGTCATACAGTTCAAGGACTCTCTGGTTATTTTTTTTTCAACATTTGAAGGAAGCTTAGTTAAGTCCTCGACAAAATATTCAGAATAAATTCCAGGCCTGTCCCGCTCCAGAGCCATAGCAGCCTCTTCAATAATATCGATGCCAACTACAGTATCAACACCTGCACCGATCAATTCTTCTCCTACCATACCGTTACCGGCTCCAACATCCAAAACCTTTATGTCGGACATCTTTTGTGTTGAATCTTCAACAGCCGCTTTCAACTCTGAACAGATGACCGAAGGGGAGTTACATTTATATTTTTCATAAAAAAGATGCTCGTAAAGCCCTGGTATTTTATAAATTGAATCATAATCATGGGAACGAAATTTTATTTTTTTACCATCATCACATGTAACAGTAAATTGTTCTTCTCCCTGCATAACCTTGCAGGTGTTATCAGGGACCTTTAAGGTAAAATTGAGATCATTCATGATAATTTCCTCATATTAAAGTTAAATTTTATTTTAAAAATGCGCCTAAAATAAAACAAAAAAATATATTGTACCCTTGATAAATTAGACGCATAAAAATGTATAGTACACTATCTATATTGTCAAGCCCTTTATTGTTTTTTCGATACTAACAATTTGTATAAATATTTAATATAAAGAGTAAAAGTATATTATGTATGGATGCGATGAATTCTAATTATATTGAGTAAAAACAACATATTTAAAATGTATATTAAAGAAAATGAATATTTGATGGTTGGATAGGAAAAAATGATTAGAGAGATGGTTCTTGATTCTTGTTCTATTGTTAATAAGGATTTTTGGGAATATATAATATAACGTACTCTATTAAAATTATACTAAAATGGATTTTTTTATGTACAGAAACTGCCTTGAATGGTATATTAAAAAAATTATACTTGTATTTTTTTACCGTGAAAATACATTTTGATTTTGCGCTTGCTCTTATTGGCATTAATTACATACTTAATGTTTTATGATATAATGAATATTACAATAATTAGTGTTAGATTCTGGAGACCAAAAGCAAATTGACAGGTAACAATAATGAAGCCCATTGCAGAGATTTATTAATCTCTATATAAAAAATCACCCAGGTCATTGACCTTCATTTAAAGGATCTTAAAAAGAAATTCGGCCTTACCATACCGCAGTTAATTGTTCTCCAGGAGGTTGCAAATATAAGGGAAGTGTCTGTAACGGAGCTTTCTAAATGGATTCATTTAAGGCAGGCAACGATTACCGATATAGTGAACCGTCTTGTTAAGAATAAATTTATTTCCAAGGAAAAAAGCAATATATAATGAACACCCGGATAAACTGAGCTTTTTAGGAAAATTTTTCTCTTTGATAATGAAGACCTTATAAACTGTCGAAAACTCAAGTTGCAACAGTGGGCAGTATCGATAAACGAATGGTGGCCATAAAACCCTTGCAAAAATGCATGGATGTTCTTGAAAAGGCACCGCCATCACTTCAGGAGGTTTTTGAAAAACGATTCAGAGCACTTGAAAACTGGGAGCAGCAGATGCTGCTAAGTGCGCTGAATAGAATTGTAAGCCTGATGTCGGCAGAAGAGATCGATGAAGCCCCCTATACTTACCGCTGCGGGCCCCATTGACTTCTTTCAGCAATAAACCACACAAAAAAAATTGCTCCTGAAATATCTCGTTGATGATTTTTTTTGAGTTTTTCGGCTCTTTTCCCATTATCTCATAAAATTTGGAAAATTCGTTTTGGATATTTTTCCCTATTTTAAAGCCCCTTGATATATCCATGCTCTTCAAGATAAACCAGCACCTGCTGGGCGGCTTCGGCCTGGGTGGTATTGGAGGTATCGATGGTCAGCTCCGGATTAACCGGAGGGATGTAAGGGTCATCTATGCCTGTTACGCCTTTCATCAAGCCTTTTCTGGCTTTCTCGTAAATTCCTTTTCTGTCCCTTAGCTCACAGGTTTCAAAGGGGGTATTCATGTGTATTTCAATATAACCGCCGTACTGGCTGATGAGTTCCCGGTTGAGCCGCCGGGACTCCTCATAGGGGGCAATGGGCGCGCAGATGGCAATGCCTCTGTTCTTGGTGATTTCACTGGCAACAAACCCGATGCGCCTTACGTTGATCTCCCTGTGCTCCCTTGAAAAATTAAGCTCCCTTGATAGGTTGCTCCGCACAATGTCCCCGTCTAACAGGGTGACGGGACGATCCCGCATCTCCATGAATTTTACATATAAAACCCTTGCAAGGGTTGATTTCCCGGCTCCTGAAAGGCCGGTCATGAAAAGAGTAAATCCCTGCCTGTGCCTGGGAGGATAATTTTTTTTCAGCTCCGCCACCACTTCAGGAAAAGAAAACCACTCCGGAATGTCCTCATCAAACTCAAGGCAATGTCGAAGCCTCGAAGAGGAAATATCCTTTGTTTCCATGCCCTGTTCGATCTCTTTCCTTGGCAGATAACGCTTCTGGCTCTCCACATAGGCCATGGGAGTCAACGGCACCATTTCTATGCCGATCTCGGGGCCATACTCATCAACAATCTCCTGGGCCCTGCCCGGAGGATAAAATAGATGATCCCCGCTCTCGTGCATGAATGGATCTGCCTGATCCGGTGCCACCATGAAATGGGTACAGCCGAAATTTTTCTTGATCAAAGCCTGGAGAAGAGCCTCCCTTGGGCCTGCCTTTCTTGAGGCAAAGGGCAAAAGCCCCAGCATGATCATGTTCTTGGGAAACTGGTTAACAAAGGCCTTGTAACAATAAACTGTGGTGAAATGATCCAGATCCCCCGGGGCCGGCAGACCTGCCACAGGCTGAAGGAAAATATTTGCCCTGGCCTGGCGCGCGGCCTGAAATATCATTTCCTTGTGGGCGCAGTGCAGCAGTTTTTCCGTATGAAATCCAATGACATTGCGCCATCCGTTCTGGGTAAATGTACGATAGGTTTCAGACGGAGGCCGCCTAAGATCAATAAAATCAAAATGCAGGGGAGTGTGCAGTCCTTCGATGTTTCCCCCTATGTAACAAGGATGGATTTTATTGAACAGATTAAATACAGATGGATGAGCATTCTCATCATCAGTATCATATACCCTGAGAGCCTCCTTCCTTTTATCTGGCTTCCACTTCCCCTTTACGTGCATCACGGCTAACAAAAAACCCTCAGAATCGCAAAGGGAAATATCCCTGTCTATTTCAATTCTTTCATAAAGAGCTTCAGGAACATCTAAGCAGACTGGAATTGGCCACACAGAACCATCAGCCAAACGGTTTGTCTCAAGCACTGTCTCATAATCATCTTGAACCATGAATCCATCTAAAGGGAAAAATGCCCGGTTGCACAAAAGCTCAAGATCGTATATCTGACGCTCATTGAGATTGTATGAAGTTAGGTTCAAGGCATCTTTTTTTAAAGTTTCAACCCTTCGGAAATGAACCATCAGGCTCTCAGAAAAATCATTCATAATGCTCCCCGTTATGTGAAACAAATAGATATATTGTTTGATAAAAAAAGTAAAATCTCTTTGCAATGGCAAAAATGATGATAGCGAATTTTATTAATTAGTCAATAATTTTAATAAGGAACGGCTCATGAGGCCAACTGTGTGATACCGCAAAGGATTTGAAAAAATTGCACTGTGATCACTTTGGTATTGTGTGCCCATTAACAAATAGCAACATATTGTTGTAAATATATCTTGTTTAAACCACGGAACGGGCGTAAAAAGTTCCGTAGTCCTGACCATAGCCTTTCAAACCACCTTTCTGCGATAACAGATAATCATCTTGAAAGTCTGTATCTCACAAGATACATTGTTCTTTTTTGGCTCCGGTCTGCGAATCTACTACACTATTAAGGGCAGCAGGATAGTTTTCTTGCTGACTGGCGGTGATAAATCCACACAGGACGGGGATATTAAAAAGTTCGCTCAACTCCTGAGCGAACTGGAGGATTGAACCATGTCTTTTTAAGAAAAAATAGATCTGTCCCCTTTTTAATCAATACTACCAAGAGCACCAAAAATCTGATGTCCATGAATGAATAACACAGGCTCAATATTAGGATTCTTAATTATCGACAAACCGTCTGAATTATAGTTTAGTGATGACATTAACTTGAATGTTTGCACATCCTTTTTTAATCGCAAACCATTTAATTCCTCAGCAGGTATGTCATAATCATACTTGTATTTAGGTAGCCTATGATAGAGAGCATTTATTGCAACATAGCAAGATTCATAAGGTATTTTTGGTTCAACATTACTTCAATTGTATTTAAGATACTCTTCGTTGCTCTTATTTCGAATTGAATCATTTGCTCTTCTGGGAAAAACTCTATACGAATCACCGCCACTTAACAAATCCGGGAGATGGACTGTGACTATTCCTGTTGTCAGCGGGTCAGTTTGAAATGAAATAATTTGACTTCCATCATGTGTGTATCCACTTATGATACTAATGTTGGCCAGACCATCAACAACACCTGGTGGAAACTCCACAGAAATCGAATTAGCGTTATCAACTATTGTTCCACCTTCTGAAGATACTGTACCACTTCCAATTATTGTCTGCTCCATTATATGCACAGAAACAGTTATCTCTTTAGTGATTTGTGAATTAGTATCAGTCACTCTGAGCTTTAAAGTGAGAATTGACTCTGGAGTCACATAGGTTGGAACAATAGCCGTTAAATTGCCTTTATTATCTATGTAGGTATTTTCCAAATCAGATGAAACTAATTGGTAAGCATATATTGCACTATCATCTGATCCTAACGCCATTACCTTTAATTTCAATTCATCACCAGGATATAATGAAACTACATTTCCAAAGCTACCTTCAATTAATAATTCAAATACATTTTCATCAGCAGGCAATTCTGCCAAATTAAGAGAATAAAACCCCAACTCATAAGCCCCCTCCAGGCTTCCGATGATGTCACCACCATTTGAAGGTGCTACAAGCCAGTACACTCCACATTGCCCGTACAGGTCAGATGCAAGGGGAGAATCCGCAACGGAAAAAGAAGAATTGACGGCAGAGGTTGTCCCCACAGCATAAGGTGAAAATTCGGTGGTCAGATTGCCGCCAGCATCCACAAATAATAGTTTCCCGGCAGGGTTCAATAATGCCATGTAGAGATCAACAGGGGCGTTGTATGCCGGGAAGTTGAGTGTGAAGTTGTTGTCTTTGAATACGACTGGACAGTTGGCTATTTCTGTATCGGTTTGTGGATTGATTGTGGTTACTTTTGTAGGTGGGGAAATGATCAAAGGATCAAATGGCCCAATAACCGACTGTCCCGAGCGCACGGCACGGACATAAAAACTATTAGTCTTATTGTTGCCGCTGTCGTCGCCGTTGCTGAAGTCGATGCCCCACGCGAGGCCAGTATTGTAGGCGTAGGTAGTAGCGGACCAATAATAAGACGACATAACATTTGGAAAATAAGCTTCATCGATTGAAGGATTATGTGTACTGTAATCAACAATCGATCTCAACTCTTCCACCGTTGGCAGCCGCCAATCATCATATCCAGCCAGCTCGAGGGATTCACAATAGTTCAGTGCATCTTTCCGAAAAAAGGGGACAGATTTATTTTTTTAATCCAATATTCTTGTCATAAAGAGAAGGGGGACTGTTGATAATGCTTGTTCCCTTTTTCTTTTTTTTGTGATTGTCATTTTACGCCCCGATGGTTATACTCTTTTTGATAAACAAACAATAGACAGGGGGTGAGATGAAATTGAGTGTACTGAAGTGGACGACGATTGTATGGTTATTTATTCAGGTGGTTTTCCCGGCCACACTGTTTGCAGTGGAAATCGCACCTCGGATATCGGATCGTGAGATTACCGAAAAACTGGCGCGTTTGGAGGCAGGCCAGGAAGCGCTGCGATCGGAAATGAAGTCGGGCCAGGAAGCGCTGCGATCGGAAATGAAGTCGGGCCAGGAAGCGCTGCGATCAGAGATGAAGTCAGGCCAGGAAGCGCTTTCAGTGAGAATATCGGACCTGAGGGCAGAGATGAAATCAAGCCAGGAAGCGCTTAGATCAGAGATGAAGTCAGGTTTGGAGGCCATTGGCAAAAGATTGGATGACTTAAGTGGAAGGCAAGCCGATACCAATGCCACCATGCTGGTTCTATTTACCTCTTTGATCTCATTGATCGTGGCCCTGTTCGGTTATATACTGTGGGATCGACGCACGATGATGAAACCGGTTGCGGAGAAGCTCCATCGATTTGAACATGAGGTGATAACCGATCTGGATTTGAACCATTCTGAAGGCTCCCTATTGAGAAGGCAGTTGCAAGTGATGAAAAAATTTGCAGAAAAGAATCCGGAATTTGCCGAAATTATGCGGGGGGAGGCATTGATTTGACGCAAGACGCAAAAAGAAAACAAAACAAGGAAAAAAGGACAGATTTTTTTTAGGCGGTGGATTAGGGAAGGATATCTTATGGTTGCAATTTTGGGAAAGGAATTATGACATTCCAATTCTAAAAGTTAAATCTCGATTCTAAAAGAAACAAAAACTTTTGGCATTGCCGAACATCTGAATACCCCTGAAGAAATTCGCGGCTTTCTCAAGGAAGTTGCTGCAACGGGAAATGAATCTGACTTCATCCATGCGCTGAATACTGCCGCCAGGGCGATGGGTATGACCGAAGTGGCCAAAAAAGCAGGTGTTACACGCGCAAGCCTTTACAAATCCCTTGCCAAAGACGGAAACCCCAAGTTCTCTACAATTTGCAAAGTTACCGAGGCTCTTGGCTGCAAACTGGCCATTGTATAGCTCAGTGATAAGGGCCGGCACTTCTTTTTCGGCCTTGATCATCATCTCGACCACGGTGGGTAGGTGCAGACTGGACCAATCGATGATCATGGCCAAACCCTGATTGACATCAATGGGTAAAAGTAATAACATCACCTAAAATATTAAGGGAGGATAGCTTTGTTTTGAAAATTAAAAATGTCAATAAAATCACCGACCACAATCATCTGAATTTGTTTTCACTGAAATACGATGACAGAACCGGGGTGGAAAAATCATGGATATTCGCATCTCGCTCCCGTGAGCCTGAGGTTATGTCCAAGAAAAAAACAATAAATCCCGATGCCGTGGTGATAGTACCCTTTCACACTGACAGGCATCAGCTTGTGATCATAAGGGAGTTCAGGGTCCCCATTGGAACTTATCAGTACGGATTCCCGGCAGGCTTGATGGACCCAGGCGAAGGTGTAGAACAGACAGCCATCCGGGAGCTTTATGAAGAGACGGGACTCGAACTCGTGAAGGTGCTGAAAAAAAGCCCTCCAATCTATTCTTCATCGGGTATGACGGATGAATCGGTCTCCATGGTCTTTGCCCAATGCCGGGGAAAAGCATCTTCCCTTTGGAACGAAGCTTCAGAAGACATCACGGTTATGTTTATTGACCAGAATGAAGCACGCGCACTTCTTGAAACCCGTGATTTGAAATTCGATGTTAAAACCTGGATTATATTATCAACCTTTGCTGAAACCGGTAAAATATAAATGTTTGCCAATTTTATTTATTTTCTTGTTGCCTTGATACTCTACTCCACCTCGGAATTTCCCGGAACAGAAGTAAAAATGCCTGATAATGCCCTATTGACAGCCCTCTTCATGGTGGGACTGTTTGCCCTAATCTGCCGGACAACCTTTAAAAGGCTTGAGAGCCGTGCATCAAGATCAGGCACATGGAACCTGGATCAATCCCTTGATAAGGCTCTGTCGAGACTCTCCATTCTTGCCCTGTTCTTCTTTGCAGCAGACATATATCTGCTGAGGCTTAACCTCTTATTGGACGGTTTCATCTTATTTAAAATATTCCCAACATTTGAAACCATTATTTTCTTAGGGCTGTTTCTCCTTTACCTGGTCATCGTGTGGAATGCAGCATGGCCGATCCAGGAGAAATTTTTTGGCGGTACTTTATCAAAAAAAAATTTTGTTCTTTCCAATATCTCCTTTTCCCTGCCGGCCCTCCTGCCTTGGTTTCTCCTTTCCTGCACCGCGGATATAATAAGTGTTATTCCCTTTGAACAGCCCGGCAAATTTTTTTCAACCCCCCAGGGAGAGATCCTTTATGTGTTGACATTTCTCATTGCCGTGGCATGTTTAGGGCCGGTTTTGATCCAGAAGATATGGAGGTGTAAATCCCTGGAACCAGGCCCGGTGCGAGATAGAATAGAAGCACTTTGCCGCAGGGCAGAACTTCAATACAATGATGTGCTAAAATGGGAGCTCTTCGGGGGTTCCATGATTACCGCAGGAGTCATGGGCCTGTGGGGGAAATTCCGTTATATTCTGGTGACCCCGGCAATGGTCAGCCTGCTGAAGGCAGACGAGATAGACGCAGTCATTGCCCATGAAATAGGCCATATCCAGAAAAAACACATTCATTTTTACCTGTTATTTTTTGCCGGATACATTGCTTTTGTCTATACGCTCTTTGATCCTCTTTTACTCTTTTTGTACACGGCACCCATCACGAAGTTTACAAGCTTTACAGGCATCAACCCTGATATGGCAGTCACCCTGCTTTTGAGCCTTGTACTCATCGTTATTTTTCTTCTTTATTTTCGCTATGTTTTTGGATTCTACATGCGCAACTTTGAACGCCAGGCTGATATACACGCATACAAATACATGCCCGATGCCAGGGCACTTATCAACACCTTCCATAAAATTGCAAGTTTCAGCAGGCAGTCAAAGGAAAAACCTAACTGGCACCACTACGGCATTTCCCAGCGTATCGATTTTCTGGAACAATGTGAGATCAATCCGGAACTGATTGAAAAACACAATAAAAAAGTAGGATTCATGATCCATGGCTATATATTTGCCATGGTGCTGGTATGTTTTATAGGCTTTCATTTTAATTTCGGGTCAGGAAAAGAGAGCATGAACAGGTTCATCACAGAAAAGCTCATCACCAGACAGCTTAAAACCGATCCCGGCAATATTGAGGTGCTGCTCCTGGCAGGGGATCATTTTTACAATGAAGAACAGTTTGCAAAAGCCGTTGAATTCTACGACAGGGCCATCAGGATCGATTCCGACAATACCCATGCCTTGAATAATCTATCATGGCTTTATGCCACATGTACCGATATTTCGTTTATCAACCATAAAAAAGCCCTGGAACTGGCATCCAGAGCTTTGGAACTGGATCGCTCAGCCCATATCCTGGATACCTATGCTGAAGCCTGTTATTTAAATGGCATGCCTGATAAAGCCCTGGAAGCCTCAAAAGAGGCATTAAACAAAGCCGTGGACAGGCATGATTATTATATCAAACAGGTTCAGAGGTTTGGGAAACAAATTGATTAAGCGTGTCATACGCTGACTTTCACTGACAATGACAGTGAGATATCGTTCTGTTTTTCCAGCATCTTCAATTATTATCATTTCCGGCGTACTCGGCCCGACATTGGCCAGCCCATCTGATAGAAGAACTATTCTGCGTACAAAAACGTTTCCAATATTTCTTCTGATTTCAGCAGCAGCCTGGCTGACGCCGCCGAAAAGTGAGGTATCTAAGATAAACTCCCTTCAGGGATTAGTTGATCAAAAAAAATTTAAATCAGTTTAGACCGAAGCAGTTACCTTGCTTTATAAAAAAACAAAAAACTACCCTTTACTCTTGACAGCAGGGGTTGAATAGTGTTCCTTTGATGATTTAATATGATTTAAGTGATATGTTTTATTTGCCTGAATGTTATTTCCTATCATTAGCTAATAATTTGATGCCATTAAATTTTCCATTTTATTGCCTATCAAATCAACCACTAAAGGGAAGAAATTTAAACTTACACAAAGGAAAACAAAGATGAAAAGACGCGAGTTTATCAAGAAAGCCGGAGCCGGAACCGTAGCTGCCGTGGCTGCAACAACAGTAAACGCACCCTATGTAATTGCCCAGAAAAAAACTCCCATAAAGTGGAGGATGCAGACCTATGCCGGGGCATCCCTGGCAGCCCATGTATGCAAACCATCCATAGATGCTTTTAATAAAGCGGCAAACGGGGAGATGGTCATCGAGCTTTACAATGCCGACCAGCTTGTGCCCACCGGGGAACTTTTTCGTGCAATGCAAAGGGGAACAATCGATGCTGTCCAAAGTGATGAAGATTCCATAGGCGCTCCTGTTGATGTGTCTGTATTTGGGGCTTATTTCCCCTTTGCATCGCGCTATTCCCTTGATGTTCCCGCTCTTTTTTATCACTATGGACTGAAGGAAATCTGGGAGGAAGCTTATTCTGAAGTTAAAAATGTTACATGGCTGGGAACAGGCTCCTGGGATCCATGTAACTTCACTACAAGAGAAGCAATAAGAAGCATTGAAGATCTTAAAGGGAAACGGGTTTTTACCTTTCCGACCGGCGGCAGATTCCTGAAAAAATTCGGTGTGGTTCCGGTAACCCTTCCATGGGAAGACGTTGAAGTTGCAATGCAGACAGGAGAATTAGACGGGATTGCCTGGTCAGGCATCACCGAGGCTTATACAGTTGGATGGGCTGATGTCAACAAATATTATCTGACTAATAATATTTCCGGAGCCTGGGCTGGTTCCTATTTTGCCAACTCGGAAAAATGGGATGCCCTGCCTGAACATTTAAAGGCATTGTTTCAATTAACCATGGACAGCTCCCATTACCACAGGCAATACTGGTACTGGTGGGGAGAGGCCCATTACCGTACAAAAGGCGGTAAACTTGAACTCACAACCATCCCGGAATCAGAATGGAAAACAGTGGAAGATGAAGCCCTAAAATACTGGGATGAGATTGCTGCAAAAAGCAAAAGAAGCGCCAAGGTAGTCAAGATTCTCAAAGATTACCAGGCAACCATGCGGGCGGCAGGGGCTCCCTATAGGTATTAATATTTAGTTTGATTAGAAACTATTGTAAGGGGCAGAATTTATTTCTGCCCCGTTTCAATATTTGCCATGATCGATAGGGGGGCAGGTCATGGCTGGTATGGAATCCGCGTTTATGTGTGCGCCGTTGCCCTGCACAGCTTCGACAGGTCATGGCGGGCATGGAATCCGCCCCTGCATTTCATTATTTGTTGTGATGCTTCACCAATCATGGTGGTTTTATTAAATTATTCACGGCCTTTTCGGTCTATGGCAAAAAATAGGCTGAAAAGGCATATTTATGTAAAAAGATTAGGCATCTTTCATATCACCTCAAAAGTAGTTTACACTTTTTGGGATAAAATTTCCAAAAAATAAGGATGTTGATATGGAAAGTGTAAACCGTCAAATGAAGGATGCCAAAGATTAAATTGAAAAAAATCAAAAAAGGACGTTTAAATGCCCAGAGCAATAATAAGCTATGTTAAATGGGTTGATGCAATCAACCGGCGGGTAGGTAAGCTTGTGCTGTATTTGGTTTTCGTGATGATGGGCATTCTTTTGTTTTCATCGATTTCCAGAACATTTTTCAATGTTCCCTATGTATGGGTAATGGAAATGGCACAGTTCACGATGGCCGCTTACTACCTGCTTGGAGGCGGTTATTCCATGCAGCTTAAATCCCATGTAAGGATGGATGTGCTTTATGAGAAGTGGTCACGAAAGAAACAGGCAAAAGTAGATGCCTTTACATCTGGATTTCTTATTTTTTACCTTGCTGTTCTATTATACGGAGGTATTTCCAGCACCTATTATGCTTTAGAGTACGGCCAGAGAAACTATTCAAGCTGGGGACCACCCATGGCTCCGATCAAGATTATCATGACGATTGGAATACTGTTAATGCTGCTTCAGGCCATAGCGACCTTCTTCAAGGATCTGGCAAAGATGAGAGGAGAAGATCTCGTATGAGTCATGAATATATTGCACTTCTCATGTTTTCCACGTTGATGGTTATGCTGATCTCGGGCCAGCGGGTCTTTGGTGCAGTAGGTTTTGTCGCTGCCATTTCAGCCCTTCTTTTGTGGGGAGGAAGCGGTGCCGGTGAGATGCCCTTTAACGCAAGCATCGGTCTTCTTAACTGGTATCCTCTGCTTACCCTTCCTCTTTTTATCTATATGGGTTACATGCTGTCCGAATCCGGCATAGCAAGTGATCTCTACCGCATGTTCCATGTCTGGATGGGGCCCCTGAGCGGCGGCCTTGCCATAGGAACCATAGTCCTCATGGTTGCCATATCAGCCATGAACGGTTTAAGTGTAGCCGGCATGGCCATCGGTACAAGCATAGCCCTTCCGGAAATGCTGAAACGCGGATATGACAAGACCATGGTGACAGGTGTCATCCAGGCGGGCAGCTCCCTTGGCATCATGGTGCCTCCCAGTATTGTTCTTGTTCTTTATGGAATGATTGCCAGGCAGCCTGTAAGCCAGTTGTGGATGGCGGGTGTTTTTCCAGGGCTTCTTTTAGCAGGTCTTTTTGTGGGCTATATAGCAATCAGATGTAAATTAAAGCCGGAGCTTGGCCCCCCTCTTTCCTTGGAAGAGAGGCAGATGAGCTGGAAAGAAAAATTCAGGCTGCTGGGAGCCGGGATACTGCCCCTTGTAATTATTTTTTCAGTAACGGGCCTGTTCATGATCGGCGTAACAAGCCTGGTTGAAAGCTCGGCCGTGGGCGCGGCGGCAGCAACCATTGCCGCCCTTGCCAAAAAGCGCCTGACACGGGAGGTAATGGACAACACCCTCCATATGACCCTTAGCGTGAGCTGCATGTTTATGTGGATTATCCTTGCTGCCCTGTGCTTTGGCGCCGTATTTGACGGCCTTGGAGCGGTGCGTGCCATTGAGATTCTTTTTCTTGAAAAATGGGGGCTGGGCCCATGGCAGGTGCTTATAATGATGCAGCTATCCTATATTGTGATGGGTATGTTTCTTGATGATACCGCCATGCTTGTAATTGTTGCTCCCCTGTACATTCCCCTTGTGATAAGCCTGGGATTCAACCCCATCTGGTATGGCGTCCTTTATACAGTGACCTGTCAGATTGCCTACATGACTCCTCCCTTTGGGTATAATCTTTTTCTCATGAAAGCCATGGCGCCAAAGGAGATAACCTTGATGGATATTTACAGCTCCATAGTGCCCTTTGTACTGCTCATGTGCCTTGGTCTTGCCATTATCATGATGTTCCCCCAGATTGCCCTTTGGCTGCCTGAAGTTTATTTTGGAAAATAGGATGCTTATCCTCGGTTCGATTGATCTTATAACATGTTGTGATCTAAGTAAAATCTGACTCAGATTTTTAGATGTCGGTTTCTTAATATGAATCAATTAAATAAGTTATGCAAAAATGATCGAACCGTTGGTATTTATCTAAGAGACTGTATGTTTAAGCACCCAGGCCGTTTTTTTAAACATTCAGGCCATTAAAAGTTTAAAACATTCAGCCTGTGGATGGAAATCAACAGGGGTTTATTTAATAATAGTTATTTTAGGAAATAGTTTTAAATGAAAGCATTGAACGTAAAAACAATAGATGATGCAAAAAAAATCATTGAGGAAAGAGGCATAGGTTATGTCAAAGTCGGTGTGTTCGATATTGACGGCGTATTCCGCGGAAAATACATGGAAGTCTCCAAGTTTCTGACTGTGCTGGACAAGGGATTTGAGTTCTGTGACGTTGTCATAGGATGGGATTCCAATGACCAGCTCTATGACAGCAAGGTGACCATTACAGGATGGCACACGGGTTATGGTGATGCTCCTGTGCGGATTGTATCTGAAAGCTGCCGCGAACTGCCCATGGAAAATAACACCCTGCTGTTTATCGGAGAATTTGCAGGAAAAGCAGAGCAGGTCTGCCCCAGGGGTTTGTTGAAGAGAGTCGTGAAAAAAGCTGAAACCATGGGGATGCAGGCAAAAATGGCCTGTGAGTTTGAATTCTTTCTATTCAATGAAACCGCAGATACGGTCAGGAATAAAAATTATCAGAACATGACCAATCTCTCACCCGGCTTTTTTGGTTACTCCATGCTTAGGAACTCAGAATTCAGCGAATTTTACGAAGAAATATTAAGTCTTTGCAAATCCATGGATTTTCCTTTGGAAGGCCTTCATACGGAAACAGGACCCGGTGTTGTGGAAGCGGCTATTGTCTATGATGATATCCTCAAAGGAGCCGATCGGGGAGCACTTTTTAAAACCTACATGAAGGTGCTCGCCAAAAAATGGAACTGGCTTGCCACTTTTATGGCTAAATGGTCAAATCAATATCCTGGTCAGAGCGGCCATCTTCACATATCCCTGCAAGACATTGACGGAAATTCCTTATTCTATGATAAGGATGCCAAAGATACTATGTCCGATACAATGCGTTATTTTATCGGGGGCCAGCAGGCCTTAATGCCTGAACTCCTGTCCATGGCGGCTCCCACGGTGAACAGCTTTTCCCGCCTGATTCCAGGGTTCTGGGCACCAACCGATGCAAGCTGGGGAATCGATAACCGAACTTGTTCCATTCGGGCCATACCGGGATCGGAAAAATCCCAGCGGGTTGAGTACCGGGTGACGGCCGCTGATATCAATCCCTATATTGCAGGAGCAGCAGCCCTGGGATCAGGACTCTGGGGAATTGAAAACAAAATAGAGCCCGACCCTCCGGTCAAGGGTAATGCCTATGAACAGAAATTTTCATTGGAGAGAAAGTTTCCAGGTACATTGCAGGAGGCGGCCCTGCGCCTGAAAGAGTCAACTGCTGCACGGGAGCTTTTCGGCGACGTGTTTGTAGATCACTATGCAGCCACCCGAATGTGGGAGAGCGATGAGTTTAAAAAGCATATTACAGACTGGGAATTGCAAAGATATTTTGAGATAATATGATTTTATATGGGGCTTACCCACCTAAGCCGGGACTGGTATATCCTGGCTGTTGCATTAAGGCTCAGATTGATGTAGAAAAACTTATGAAAAAATTAAAAGATTATATTCCCATTGCTCTGATAATTTTGTTGCTGATGTTGTGTCTTGTTGTTTCAAGTTGCAGTGATGATGGCCTGCTGCCGGAGTCCGGTGTAAAAACCTACCCGGAAACCTTCAGTTTTCTGGATGTCGGTATCAATACCCTTTATTCCACAAAGTTGAGACATCGCCTGGGGAGTATTCTGGATGATGATTCCATCCAGAAAAACAATATTATTGATCTTGGGATTAACACTGAAACTTTTATGAATGAATATTTTCCTTACTTTGACGCCATCAATTTAAAGCTCAATACGCCTACCGGGGAAAGGGTAGAGCATAAATCCATTAAACTGATGTATCGTTATGCCAAAAATAAGGAGCTTGCCTTCAGTTATGTTGAATTTTTATTTTCCGAGTACACCCTGACCCCTTTGCTGATCCGGGTTCATTTCAAACAGGACAATCTCGGCATTCGAGAAACGCTGGAACAAAAGCATGGTACACCGTCAAAGCTTAACTGGGATAAGAATCAGCCCCTGGCAACTGCTCTTTACTGGGAAAAGAACCATGATTTGATGATCCTGTCCACCATACCTGACCAGCTAGGGCGACTGAACTACGAGATAAATATTTATTTTGCCGACAGGCTTAAAGACCTGATTGAGACCGAGTCCACCCTCAGGCAGATCAAAAAAGGACAGACCCCGGTTGAGAGAAAAGCTTTTTGACGCAAACCCTTTATACTCTGGTCTGTCCACGGCAGTTATAATCAGAAAAAATTTAAATTTAAGAAGAAGAGATACTGGCAATGTCAAAAATGCCCATGATAGGTCTTACAACCTATGGCAAAAAAGAAAGCAGTGAATACACCCTTCCTGCCTGTTACGTCGACTGCATAAGACATGCCGGCGGCATCCCTGTTCTGCTGCCGCCGGGCGAGTCCCGCATTGAAGAACTATGTGAATGCCTGGATGGTATTATTATGGGAGGGGGTGGTGACATCCACCCTGACCGCTACGGCGGTAGAAACCATCCGTCCATTTATAAGGTTGATGAAGAAAGGGATGATACAGAGCTGCGCCTGGCCCAAATAATACTGAAAGAAAACATTCCCACCCTGGCCATATGCCGAGGCATGCAGGTGCTCAACATTTTCCTTGGGGGAACCCTTCATGAGCATATTCCTGATATTTACGGTGAAAAGGTTTTGCACAGGCTACCGCCCAGGGAAACGGTGATCCATGATGTTGAAATCAGCCGGGGATCAAGACTTAGCACCATAGTTTCAACATCTCAAATGGAAATTGTATCCTGGCACCACCAGGCAGTGAATGAAATTCCAAGAGAATTTACCGTCACGGCAAGGGCTGCCGACGGGGTGATCGAGGCCATGGAAATCCCTGATCATCGCTGGCTGGTTGCCGTGCAGTGGCACCCGGAGCTGTCAGCATGCCATGATAGACTTCAACAGCAGTTGTTTAAAGCATTTATTGAGGCATCAAAACAAAATTGAAATGCTTAACATATAAAAAACGGCCATGCCCTGATGGGCATAACTAAAAATGAATGTAGGGGTGGATTCCATATCCACCCTGACCTGCCCTTACCTATGAGGGCAAATATGGAAATGGGGGCAGATATAGAATCTGCCCCTACGGTTTCTGATAAACCATAAATAATCAATACTGATCTCCCAGGAACTAAGGATAAATCACAATGAATAACACCATTGCAAAATTTTCATTTCCCAACACCATATATTTTGGTGCCGGTGCCATAGATAATCTCCCGGAATATATAAAGGATACAGGAATAAAAAAACCTCTGGTGGTCACGGATCCCGGAATGCTTAAAACCGATGTGTTCCCAAAGGTTGAAGGAATTTTCAAGGATAGCGGCATTAATTTTTCCGTATTTTCCGATGTAAACCCCAATCCCCTTGACAGCGACATAACCAAAGCCGTGGAAGTATTTAAAAAAGAAGCCTGTGACGGCCTCATCGGCCTTGGAGGAGGAAGCGCCTTAGACGCTGCAAAAGTGGTTCAGGTGCTTGCCTGCCACGGCGGAAAGGTAAATGATTACGACACATCCACAGGAGGCAGCCAGAACATTAAGGGCCCACTTCCACCCATGATAGCCATTCCCACAACCGCAGGAACAGGCAGCGAAGTGGGAAGCTGTTCTGTCATCACCTCTGTTGCACAATGCAGAAAATTCATGGTGTGCAGCCCCCTCTTAAGGCCTGCCATTGCCCTTCTTGATCCTGAACTCACCGTGGGGCTTCCACCCTCTTTAACGGCTGGAACCGGCATGGATGCATTTACCCATTGCATTGAAGCCCTTGCTGTGAAAGATTTCCATCCCATGTGCGATGCCATTGCATTAAGAGGTATAGAGTATGTTGCAGCCTATCTTGAGACCGCTGTAAAAGAGCCTGATAATATCGAAGCCAGGGGATATATGCAGCTTGCGGCCATGATGGGTGCCGTGGCCTTTCAAAAGGATCTTGGTGCTGCCCACTCCCTTTCCCATTCACTTTCCGCAGTGTGCCATGTTCCCCACGGCCTTGCCAATGCCATCTGCATTGTCCCTGTCATGAAGTTCAACAGACAAAACTGCCTTAAAGAATATGCCAAGGTGGCGGCATCCTTTGGAATTAATACCTTTGGAATGTCGGATGAAGAGGCTGCCGACAGGGCCATAGAAGCGGTGGCTGATCTCAACAGACGCATCGGCATTCCGGAGAAATTATCCCAGGCCGGTGTAAAGGATGAGCACCTTGAAGAACTAACGGCCAAGGCGTTTTTAGATGGATGCCATCAGACAAATCCAAGGGAATGCACCAGTGAAGACCTTATGAACCTTTTCAAGGAAGCCCTGTAACAGTTTGACAGAGTCGCTGTTTGACCAACAACAATTTCAATATATCAAACATTATAGATCAGCGTCTCTAATTATTTGGAGGATAGATTAATGGCAAGAGGATTTACAGGAACACTTTTAAGGGTTGACTTAACCGCCGGCACCATTGAAAAGGTGCCCATGCCTGAAGAGTTCTACCGGACATACATGGGAGGCAGTGCGGTTGGAGCCTATTTCCTTTTAAAGGAGATTCCGGAAAAGATAGACAGCCTTGATGCCTCAAACATTATAACCATAGCAGCAGGCCCTGCCACAGGTGCTGCCGTAAGCGGCGTCAGCCGTTGCTGCATAACCGCCCTCTCTCCTGAGACAGGGGGAATAGGCGATACCCAGCTTGGCGGAAGCATCGGCCCCATGATAAAAAGGGCCGGCTATGATGCCGTTGTCATTACCGGCAGATCAACAAAACCTTCCTATTTGATGCTTGACGGCGATAAAGTTGAAATAAAGGATGCAGAACACATATGGGGGAAAACCGTTCTTGAGGCCCACGATGCCCTGACCGGGGAGCATGGTTCCAGGAATATCACTATCTTGCAATGCGGTCCTGCAGGTGAAAAGATGGTGAGATTCTCGTGTCTTATGGGTGATTTTAATGATGCTGCAGGCCGCAGCGGCATGGGAGCCGTTTTTGGAAGCAAGAATTTAAGGGCCCTTGTTATTAAAGCCAAGGCTTCCGTTGAATTTAAAGACCCGGCAGCCTTGAAAGCCATGGCCAAACTGGCAGCCCAGCGTCTTCCGGGTTCAGGATTTCCTGAAATACTTAAAAAGCTTGGTACTCCAGGCGTTGTGGCACCCCAGGCAGAGGGTGGAAATCTTGCCACCCATAATTTTTCAAGGAGCTGGCATAAAGATTATATGAACCTCCATGGAGGAACCTATGACGAGAAAATAGGAGCCGGCAGCACCACCTGTTTTGCCTGTATCGTGGGATGCCGTAAAAAGGTAAAGGCCGATGCCCCGTGGGAGGTGACTGACCGCCTTGGGGGCCCTGAATTTGAAACCCTGGGACTTCTTGGATCAAACCTTGACATCACCGATCCTGTTGCCGTCGCCAAGGCCAATGAGCTTTGCAACAATTACGGATTAGATACCATCACCACCGGCGGAGTTGCATCCTATCTTTTTGAATGCCTGGAAAAAGGGATTCTGACCCAGGAGCATTGCGACGGCAGAAAACTTGGATTCAATGATCCAGAAGGGCTGTTCTGGCTCATAGAACAAATTGCAAACCGTAAGGGAATAGGCGACACCCTGGCCGACGGCCTGGTAACAGCAGTTGAAAAACTCGGCAAAGAAACATCTCCCTATGCCATTCATGTTAAAAACAAGGTTCCGCCGGTGCACATGGCCCAGGTAAAACCCTCCCTTGCGCTCATGTATGCGGTTTGTCCCATTGGTGCGGATCACATGTCCTGCGAGCATGACTGGCTTTTATCCAGCCAGTCTGAAATCTCCAAGGGGCTTGGGATACTGGGCGGTGGAGAGCTTTCCTGCGCCGACCTCAACAAGGTTCGCATGACCGTGTATTCTCAATATTTTTACAGTCTTCTGGATACCCTATGTCTTTGCATGTTCTGCTGGGGATGCGGCAGTCTCTACACCTACCGGGATCTTGAGGATCTTCTGCGCCATGCCACAGGCTGGGAATGCACCATGTTTGAACTCATGAAGGCAGGAGAAAGACGTATTTCCATGATGCGCCAGGTCAATGCAAGGCAGGGACTGACAACAGAGGATGATACCCTTCCCAAACGTTTGTTTGAAGCCCTTCCGGACGGCCCTGCCCAGGGCAGGTGCGTTGAGGCAGACGCCTTTCCCGTTATGGTTGATCAATATTACGGGCTGCTTGGCTGGGATAGAGAAACAGGCAGCCCCACAGAGGCAAGGCTCAAAGAGCTTGGCCTGGAGTGGGCAATATAAATCAAGGGCCTGGTGCCATTAGGGCTACCGGGCTCGCACTATTTCACAATACCACATCATATTTTGTGAAGCGTAAGCTGTCAACTTAACCAGCGGCATTCTTAAAACAGAGCTGCTGGCATATTTAAGGCAAAGCTGAAAACAATGGAGTTCCATTAGCTTCACTGGATAGTTTAATAGCGGCGGTGGCTTACATATATAATTTAATTGTCGTAACAAGAAATGAGGCTGGTTTTGTTGGGCTACCCACCTAAGCCGGGACAAGCAGTAACTCAAGTTTTTCTGGAAAGCTTGAGAGTATGTAGAACAAGACCATTCGTTGTACAAAAAAATGTCCCGCTTTGACAGGTAGCCGATCCTTCCATTGTTGTAATCGCTAATGCTGAAAAATCAAAAAAATTGCTCACCCATGACCTATGGTCAAATACAATCTTATTTTTTCATCCTGCACATCCCTTTTGTTATACCTGAATTCGTGGCACAAAATTTAATTTTTTAAAATAAATACTTAAAATAATTGATAAAAAATGATATGATGGCTTTAAGAACCTCCAGTTGTCCTTCCGAGTCTACATTGCGTCAACGCATTGATCTGATTGGAGAATCTGCTAATACGATCCTTAAGGATGCTTCAGCTATCATGGTTTGCCAAAAAGCGCCGGCAGTCTCACCCATCCAGACCAGTGTGGGAGAGTTCATCCCGGTGGATATGGATGTCAGTCCTTTTGACAACTCCAAAACTCAAAAAGAGGGCGTTTCCAGGACTTATAAACAGTGTGACGGCTATGCGCCGATGTTTGCCTATCTTGGTACCGAAGGGTATGAGATCAATGTTGAACTGAGGGAGGGGAGTCAACATTGTCAGAAGAACACGCCGGAATTTATCGACGAGACCTTGAAATATGCTCGCCTGATTACTCAGGAACCACTTCTTATTCGTCTCGATTCCGGTAATGACAGTCAGGATAACTTTGAAATGGGTGAAAAATGGGAAGGTGTCCTTTAGCGTATCGAATCCCAAAAAAATGCCGCATATGACCCAGTGGGCAAATAAGACCCTTTTTATATCTTTTTAAATCCTGATCAAAGCATCTTTTTTATATTTTTATTCCTGTAAAATCAAGCTGATGAAGGGTAAGAATCTGAGAACCGGAATTCTGGCATAATGATTGCCCTATATAAGGATGAACACAAAATAGAAGAATATAATTTCTCTAAGTTTCCATTCCCCATGGCCAGTCTGGGAGCCGGGGTTTATATTGAACACCATCGTTTTTCGTTAATTATTCAATATGATGGACAGAAAACCATCAAAAAGGAGATATTATGTCAAAAAATTTAGATCCCAAAAATTTCGAACAACTAATGGCTGAGGCTGATGAACTTGTCGGACAGATTAATTCCGAAATTTTAAAGGAGATGGCAGAAGATCATCGTATTCAGTTTGAAAAACATGCTCAGAATCTGGAAAGAATTAAATCTGAGGTTCAAAATGACATCGCAAATAAAGATGCCCTGGAATTAAATTCCGGAGCGAATGGTATGCACGAGGCAATCCTGGACATTGTAAAAGCCATGCAAAATTTTCAAAAAAATCTTTTTTGATTTTCTATACATCCACTGTTTAAAGGATTAAACAAGGCGGATTCAGGCGATGACAAATTAGCGGTCGCTATCGTTGACCAACACAAAGGAGGTGATTAATATGCCAAATAAAGATGGAAGTGCCCCCAAAGGTCAGGGACCGAAAGACGGCCATGGTAAGGCCAAGGGCAATAGCTCTGGTCAAGGTCCAATGACTGGAGGAAAGAAAGGAGTTAAGGAAAAATCCAAAAAAAATGTCTGATAAGAAACATGAACTCAAAGTACTGATGTTGGATGCCACCACCGGTTTTTACCGAATTATCAAAACAGGTCATATATGGTCATGTGGTCATATATAATCTTTTTTTTATGATACTTCTCTTCTCCGGCCATGATCCATTGATGTAATTATTCTCTGATAATTTAACATACTAAGTCGAAAAATTAAAACTTGTTACGTTTGGCCTGAAACTTGAGTATGAATGTAGCAATGAATAGACTTCCGGAAAAACGAAAAGAGCTTTTGCAAACACTTCTATCAATGGCAGAGACTATCCTGATTTGGAAACGGATGTACAATCAAAAAATGAAAGCTGAAAGTATGAATCCAGCAGCCATCGAGATGGAAAGCACTTTTTATAAATATTCATCACAAGAAGAAAAGGGAAATAAAGGTTGCAACGACAGGCTAAAATTAGAGAAAAACCTATGACAAGCGGGGAGATGCGTCAGCATATATTTGATTTTCAATCTCCAGGAAATAGAGGCCATTGAAGACAAGAAAGTGAGGGACCAGCAGGTGGAGATTTTGTTCACAGGGAAAGAGAAACAAATTAAGAATGAATCAGCCGGTGCGTTGGACGGATCATGAAACTATTCGAAATAACAGCCATCTTGATGGTGCTGACAGCACTGTTCAGCTTCACCAATTACCGCATGCTTCGTATGCCGACCACCATTGGAGTGATGTTCATCTCATTGGTGGTCTCTCTGGGAATCGTTTCACTGAGCTGGATAGGTATAGAAATCGGACAGGCCGGCGTTGCGCAGATGCTGGAAACGATCGACTTTAATCAGGCATTATTGCACGGTATGTTGTCGTTTCTGCTTTTTGCCGGGGCTATGCATATAGACTTTGACGACTTGAAAAGTCAGAAATGGGCTATCACGATTCTGGCGACGGCAGGTGTTGTTGCCTCAACATTTATTGTGGGTAGTTTGACCTGGATCGTGTTGGATTTTCTAAGTATCCCGACGTCGTTCATCTATTGTCTGCTATTTGGGGCTCTCATCTCGCCCACCGATCCGGTGGCTGTCATTGCCATTCTCAAGACGGTGGGGGTTCCCAAAGGCCTTGAAACCAAGATAGCTGGCGAATCGCTCTTTAACGACGGTATCGGTGTGGTGGTGTTTCTGATACTGCTTGAGCTTGCCTTGGGCGGTGGTGATATTACCGTGGGCGGGGTGGTGCTGCTCTTTGTTCAGGAGGCGGTCGGGGGGGCCTTGCTGGGAATGGCTCTTGGCGTGCTTGCTTACCAGATGCTTAAACGGGTCAACAACTACCAGGTGGAAGCGATCATTACCCTGGCGCTGGTCATGGGCGGTTATGCCTTGGCAGACAGACTCCACACATCCGGACCTATTGCCATGGTGTTGGCAGGTCTGCTGATCGGCAACCACGGTCGCACTTTCGCCATGTCAAAAATTACCCGCGAACGTCTGGATAATTTCTGGGAACTGATAGATGAGATCCTGAATGCACTGCTGTTTATGCTGATAGGCCTGGAAATGCTGATTATCCCTTTTACACCATCCTTGCTGGTCGCAGGTCTGGTGGCAATCTTGATCACCCTGTTTGCCCGATGGGCGAGCGTTGGTGGAGCCGTATTGTTCATGCGAAGATTCAGGCCATTTAGTCCGGGGGCGATCAAAATTCTCACCTGGAGTGGATTGCGTGGCGGAATCTCGGTGGCCTTAGCCTTGTCTATCCCATCTGTGCCCGAGAGGAATACGATCGTAACGATCACCTATATTATCGTTGTGTTCTCCATTCTCCTGCAAGGCATGACACTGGGGCGTCTGGTCAAAAAAATCTATAAGGATGTTCAGAATTGAATTATATGAATCGTGAACATAAGCAGCTTTGCTGCAATTATCGTTGTTGAATTGAAATTCCTGAATAAATATTTAAAGGCTCGGATTTCGACCATCCCTTGTGGTTTCAGATGAGGCGGAGTCGATTGACCAGGCGATTGATGGAGCGGCTGAAAAACTCAAGAGATTACTTGACCATACACTTGGGCGATTGCATGACAAATGATGCAATTTTAGTTTTCAGGGAGAGTGTGCCCCTGGAATAATTATAATGGGAGAAATGAGATGAAAAAAGTAGCCATTAACGGTCTGGGGCGTATTGGTCGTCTTGTCTTGCGCCAATACCTCGTGGGAAATTATCAAGATCTGGAAATTATAGCCGTCAATGACCTGACGCCGGCCGCTGATATTGCCTATTAAACTTAAATAACAACGATTTAATTGGGTCAGACCCCAACTTAATTTGAAAGGAGGGTAGAAATCATGATGATGATCTTTTGTGGATTTTTCTTGGGGGTAGCTTGGACCATGTTTGGATTTTTGGTCTGGGATGGGATAAAACTTCGTAAGGAATTGAAAGCCGGGTTGGATAGAACGCATCAAAATAGAAGTTCACGTCTGCCCTAAAAGAGTGGGTTAAAAATAACTAAATCAAAAAAGAGAAATAACACTCATCCAAGGCAATATTGAAAGTATCCATGCCTATACCTCCAGCCAGGCCCTGGTGGACGGCCCGGCGAGAAAAAGAAGAAGGGGCCGTGCTGCCGCTTAGACATTGAATACCGAGCATCAGATCACGCAGTGCGGCAGCATGCGCGCAGATTTTCTGGTGCGCAACAATATCGGGCATCGACGTGACCTACCCAATGGTTCAGCGAATTTTTATCGAAGTTGAGACGTGGCGTAGAAAGCAAGAGACCCCAAAAATGTTATATATGACCACTGGTTTTATATGACCTTTATTACAAAGCAGTTAAAGACAGCCCAGTGAATGCTTTATTAAATAGTTTTTCATAAAAATCAGAAGGATGGGTGACGCGACGCTGAGTGTTGGAAACCTGGCACAAAGAATGCAACAACAAATCAATACAATAACCCAATAGGGTGATTCCATGCCTATCCGGATAGGTATGACAGCTTGCTTCTCAAGCCGACGGCTATGAGTTGCACTTACAACTTGAATTCAGGAAATTAAAATGAAACTGATAAAAGACTTTTCAGAACTACATTTAAAAAACATTTCACTGGTTGGCGGTAAAAATGCTTCACTCGGTGAGATGTTTTCAGAGCTATCTTCCAAAGGTATTAAAGTGCCGGATGGTTTTGCTGTTATAAGTGATACTTACTGGACGAAAAGAGGAGTTACGAATGAACAACGATAAACTCAGTTCTGTAGCAAAAGCAATCGTCGCGAAACAGAGGGGTGTGCTGGCTGCAGATGAAAGCAATCCCACGATCAAAAAGCGTTTCGATTCGATCAAAGTCGAGTCCACCGAAGAAAATCGCCGGCGGTACCGAGAAATCCTTTTTTCAACCGAAGGGATTGAACGCTATATCGGTGGTATCATTCTCTTCGACGAAACGCTGGGCCAAAGCACTGTAGATGGCACTCCCTTTGCCGAGCTGCTATCGAGCCGGGGGATTGTACCAGGAATCAAGGTGGACAAAGGCGCTAAAGCGCTGGCACTGTACCCTGAAGAAAAAATCACCGAGGGGCTTGACGCCTGCGCAAGCGGCTCGTTGAGTACAAACAGATGGGGGCAAAGTTCGCAAAGTGGCGGGCGGTTATTGAGATCAACGAGCGCGATGTTCCTACCTCCTTCGGTATTCGTGCAAATGCCCACCTATTGGCGCGTTATGCCGCGCTTTGCCAGGAATTGGATATTGTGCCGATCGTGGAACCGGAAGTCCTTATGGATGGTGCCCACGACATCGAACGCTGCGAAGTTGTCACATCCAGGGTTCTCGAGGCAGTGTTTACAGAACTTGATGCCCACCGAGTGCTGTTGGAGGGTATGTTGCTAAAGCCGAATATGGTGATTGCCGGTATGAAATGCGCACGTCAGGAAAACGTACAGCGGGTTGCCGAGGCCACGATCCGTTGCCTGACCCGCTACGTGCCGGCAGCAGTCCCCGGCATCGTATTCCTGTCAGGTGGACAGAGTGCAAAAGATGCCACTGACCACCTGAACGCCATCAACATGATGGGCCCGCATCCGTGGCAAGTCAGTTTTTCTTATGGACGCGCGTTGCAGGCACCGGTGCTTGCAACATGGAAAGGTCAGGAAGGCAATGTGGCTGCCGCTCAGAAGACGTTTTTGAAACGCTGCCGGTTAAACGGTCTGGCTCGCGACGGAAAGTATGCCCGGGCAATGGAAACGGCTGAATAATCAGCATGATTTAATCGTAATAAAAACCGGAACACTATAGGATAAAAGTAAATTTTATGTACAAACTTGTTTTGCTTCGCCACGGTCTCAGTGAATGGAATATACAGAATCGCTTTACCGGCTGGCATGATGTCGATCTGGCAGAGGCAGGCATGGCCGAGTCACGCAAGGCTGGACAAGCACTGCGTGACGCAGGGTTTAAATTCGATACCGCGTATACGTCGCTGCTTAAGCGGGCTATACGCACGCTCTGGGTGGTTCTTGACCAACTCGACCAGATGTGGATTCCAGTTGTCCGTGATTGGAGGCTGAATGAGAGACATTACGGGGCACTGCAGGGACTCAACAAAGCCGAGACAGCCGCCAAACACGGCGAAGACCAGGTTCTGATTTGGAGAAGAAGCTACGATACTTTACCGCCGCCTGTTTCTGAAGAGGACGATCGCTTCCCTGGCAACGATCAACGATACACTGGCATTGAGAAGAGCAGGCTTCCCAAAACTGAATGTCTAAAAGATACAGTTAAAAGGGTAGTCGAGTGCTGGAACGAAACACTATCCAAAGAGATAAGATCAGGCAAAAGGCTTCTCGTCGTTGCACATGGCAACAGCCTTCGGGCACTCGTCAAGTATTTGGAGCAAATCACGGACAAAAAAATTATTGAACTCAATATCCCTACTGGTATTCCTTTAATTTATGAGCTTGATTCCGATCTCAAGGTTGTACGTCATTATTATCTTGTAGAAGAGAATATGCCCATATCATGCCAGTAATTTATAAATAAAAAGGAGATAAAATTATGAATTTACAATTGCATTTCTCAATCCAAAATGTACTCGCAGTTGTTGCGGGGATTGCTATTCTCATAAGGCCGAAGTTATTAAATTTTATTGTTGCGATTTATCTGATCGTGACAGGCGTCATCGGGCTTCTGGGACTTAAAATTTAATTTTGACGAGTAACCCTTGGCAGCTTGTCCGCGCTTATATACTTAAACAGACTTTCAGCAGGGAAATGTGGGATACCATAGCCGACTCTCAGCCCCCAAAGCAACTGGTGCAGCGCAGAATAATTCTGCCCCTTACAGAGGAAATTCTTGCACAAAAGCATGGGGTTGTTCATCCCAGAGCAATCTGAAGAATTTGAAAAAGACAGGATCAGTTATTCACGGGTCTAAAGCAGCGCTATGCAAGTGGTAAAATCGACGCAAAGGAATTTGACCGAAAGAGAAAGGAGCTGAAATGACCATCCCCCATGAAGGGGCTGAAAAAACGATTCTGGAAAAGCCCAAAAATCAAGGCTCGCAACCCGAAAAGAAAAGCCGTCTGGCGCAGCTTTCACTTGCAGCCCTGGGGGTGGTTTTCGGGGATATCGCCACCAGTCCGATATATGCCATTCGGGAATGTTTCCACGGTCAATACGGTATCGATGTAAGTCATGCCAACGTCTTGGGAATCCTTTCCCTGATGTTCTGGGCGCTGGTAATGATCGTGGGCCTGAAATACTTGACATTCGTTTTTCGAGCAAACAACCATGGGGAAGGCGGTGAAATTGCGCTAATCGCCTTGATTCGCGGTAAAAATGGGCACTCTGAAAACCGGCGAGGTATAGGTATCATTTCCCTGGGGCTTTTTGCGGCGTGCCTGCTGTATGGCGACGGCATGATCACGCCGGCAATTTCCGTTCTGAGCGCCGTGGAAGGGATCGGTGTTATCACGCCTATGTTCAAGCACTATGTAATTCCAATCACCATTGCAATTCTCGTTGGCCTTTTTTTGATCCAGCGCCATGGCACGGCTCGGTTGGGCGGCCTTTTCGGACCGGTAATTCTGGTTTGGCTCGTTTTTCTGGCTGTAACCGGGGCCGTGCAAGTGGCCCATACGCCGCAGGTGCTGTCGGCGGTTTTCCCGGGGTATGCGATCCGCTTTCTGATCTTCAACAAACTGCACGGTTTTGTGGTGCTCGGAGCCGTTTTCCTGGTGGTCACCGGGACCGAAGCGTTATACGCAGATATGGGGCATTTCGGTCCCCGTCCCATTCGTCTGACCTGGTTTGCCATTGTTTTTCCCGCACTGGTGTTGAATTATTTTGGACAGGGAGCGCTTCTTTTGGTCAACCCGGAAGCAGCGCATCATCCCTTTTACGCCATGGTACCCGCTTGGGCGATGATTCCAACGGTGTTGTTAGCCACCCTGGCCACCATCATCGCCTCCCAGGCGGTCATCAGCGGTGCTTTTTCCATGACCCGACAAGCGATCCAGTTGGGATACCTTCCCCGTTTGAACATCCGGCATACCGCCGCAACGCAGATCGGCCAGATATATGTGGCTCCGGTCAATTGGATGCTAATGGTCTGCACGATCTCCCTTGTGGCCGGTTTCCAATCCTCCAGCAAACTTGCGGCTGCATACGGGTTAGCCGTAACCTCCACTATGATCATTAACACAGTGTTGTTTTTTGTTGTGATCCGCAGAAAATGGCATTGGCCTTTGATATGGGCCGCACCGTTGGCAGGTCTCTTTTTGCTGGTGGACGTGCCGTTTTTTGCGGCCAATATCAGCAAAATCTTTCATGGAGCCTGGTTCCCGCTGGTTATAGGAGCTTCATTTTTCACCTTGATGCTCACCTGGGCCAAGGGACGCCGGATTCTGGCCGAAAAACTGCGCAAAAACATGCCGCCGGTGCATCAATTTATCGTCGATCTTGGCAGCCACCCCCCAAACAAAATAAAAGGGGACGCCGTGTTTTTAGCGGGAAGTTTAAACGCCGTGCCCGTGGCCCTGTTAAAGAACGTCAAGCACAATCATGTCGTGCATAGCCAGACCGTTTTGCTACATTTTAGGGTAGAAGATATCCCGCGTGTTCCAAATCTGGAAAAAATCCGAACCGAAAAATTAAGCGGCGGATTTCATCGCATTGTGGCCCGCTATGGGTTCATGGAAGATCCCAGCCTGGACAACTTTTTTTCACTGGCGAGTGCACAGGGCTTGGATTTGAATCCGGAAACAGTGAGTTTTTACATCGGTCGTGAAAACCTGGTCATTGCTGAACCATCCAGCATGGCGCGCTGGCGAGCGAACCTTTTTATTTTTATGTCTCGCAATGCAGCCGATGCCGCCTCGTTTTTTAATCTTCCAGCGGACCAGACGATTGAAGTCGGGGTTCGGCTGGAAATCTGACTTCCTCTATTGACCGGAGACTTTATTGCCCAAAAAGGAAAAGCATTATAAAAAAATAAGGAAAAGCATTATGAAAAAATTCGGAATTATTTTGGGAGCGGGAATTCTTCTGGTTGTTTTTATCTTCGGATGGTGGTTTTTCAGTCGCCCCGAACGGGGTACGACAGGCACTATCAGCACTCAATTCCGCTGGATAGGCAGCAACGACACGATTGTGATCGACGGGTTTGATGACCCCAAAGTAGAGGGTGTCGCATGTCATATCTCTCGTGCACAGACAGGGGGGGTAAAGGGTGAACTTGGGGTAGCTGAGGATACAAGTGACGCCAGCATCGCATGTCGTCAGATTGGACCAATTAAGATCACAGGCGACCTTAAGGAGGGTGAGCAGGTCTTTGACGAACACCGCAGCATTGTATTCAAAAAACTCAAGGTTGTCCGTTTCTTTGACCGTAAACGCAATGTGTTGGTTTATGTGGCATACAGCGATCGGATTATCCAGGGCAGTCCCAAGAATAGCATCAGCACAGTGCCGATCATGAAGTGGGTGGCACCATAACAAAAATCGGGCTTGATTCTATTTTGGGCCATTTTTGTAGGGGCAATCTCCTGTGATTCTCATCGTAAAGGGCAGGCACGGGGGCCAGACCCTACAGTGGCCGACGTTAGAACCAACCCCATTTTTTATTTGAACCTTGAAACCGCATTTTTTATGCCCGCTGTAAAATTCTCCAAGGCACTTGAGGTTCCTTTGCCCAATTCTTTCCAGGCCTCGCCGCCTGCCTGGCGGACATTGTTCACCCTCTCCTTTAAGGTTCGGTAGCGGTACTCTATCACCTTTCGGTCCTCTTCAAAATCTGCCCTGAACCTTTTTTCCAGGTTTTTACTTTTTTCTGTCATATCCTCCACAATGGACTTGAGGGATTTGATCTGTTTCTCCAGCTTTTCTATATAAAGCGTCTTTTCACCTTCAGGCCTGAGGGTCTCTACAGAAGAGGATTCAATGCTTATTTTATCCATCAGAGACTGATGATATTCCTGTCTTTCAAAAATTTGGTCTGTTTTTAAGTTTGTCATGTTTTACTCCTCCTGTTTTTTTTATAAAATGAAGAATGGCATCCAACCGGGATCGTTCCCTGAAAACTGCCATTTGTTTTAGATTATCGGTCAAACTCAATTTCTAAACAATAAGGTGTTTGCTGTAGATATTGTTGAATCAACACTGTAAATTGACAATTTAATTATGTACGGTGGTACGCCGTATGATGGGTTTGATTCTTGCAGTAATTGGGACGCAGATGTTGCTTGATGGACTCCATGGTGCCTTTGTTTTTACGAGTACATTGCCAAAGTGAATCTTATCAATAATGAGGGAATCGACATGAAGCCTACAAAAAAGAGACAACGGTGAAAATAAAAATTCCCCTTGATGCGGAAATATCCTCGGATGGTGAAGTGATTTTTCCGGTTCATCCAGGCCGGCTCCAAACCGTAACTCAAGCCCGAGCCGAAACCTGAAATGTAGATTATCGAAACAGGTCATATATGGTCATGTGGATATATATGACCTTTTTTTATGATAGTTCTCTTCTCCGGCCATGATCCATTGATGTAATTATTCTCTGATAATTTAACATACTAAGACGAAAAATTAAAATTTGTTACGTTTGGCCCGAAACTTGAACATGAATGTAGCAATGAATAGACTTCCGGAAAACCGAAAAGAGGTTTTGCAAAAACTTCTATCAATGGCCGAGACTATCTGGTTTGGAAATGGATGCGCAATATATGACGCTTATCGAGTTAAAAGCTCTCTATATTGGATGAATTAATCTGTGTATTGGTAAAACAACATAATGTGGAGGATATTGTAAAATGAAAGGACATTCTATAAAAGTACAACCGATTGCCGAGCCGGTCTGGCTGGGCCTGAGATTTGTCCTAAGTCCGCCTTTTGTTAAAAGGCGGATCTACATGAAACGTATACTGAGGGGAAATACATGAAAACAAACATGGGGTTGTGGATAGATCATCGCAAGGCTGTAATTGTGACAGTTTCGGGCAAGGGGGAGAAAACAAGCGTTATCGAATCAAAGGCAGAAAAACAGCCCGGACGGTTTGACGGGGTACGTTCGACTACCCCCTATGAAGCTCAGAAGGTTCAAGCGGATGGCAGGCAGGATATAAAATTTGCCAGCCAACTCAACATCTACTACGATGAGGTCATTTCGATTCTTCGTGACGCCGAATCCATTTTGCTTTTTGGTCCTGGAGAGGCAAAAGGAGAGCTGAAGAAACGTTTAGAAGATGCCCATCTCGACAACCTCATCCAGGCCGTGGAAACAGTTGATCAGATGACAGATCGCCAGGTTGCAGCGAAAGTCCGGGAGTATTATAACTAAGCTCTAAGGTTGCAACGACAGGGTAAAACTGCCTCAGCCAAAAAAAGTATTTGCCTACGTTGTCGTTGCACTTGGAACGGCCATGCTGATCGGGGTGGACCATTGTTCGGGCGTCCGGTACTGCTCCGCCACGTGAAAACGGAGAGCCGCCATAGATAACCTGTATTGGTATTTATTTTTAAACCCGAATGATCCTTAAAGGTGATAATGCCTTGTTTATATTTGACCACTGATCATATATGACCACTGTTCGCCCTCAACCCGGCCCTCCCCCGACAACCTTTTGATTTTGAATATTGAATGACAAATCAACATGTTGGATCATATAATGAGGGAGAACCGCGAATCGTTTCACATTTATCTCCCGCGCTCTCCTGTTGATATAAGCCACTATTATTGAATGTTAATTACAAATTCATGCTCTTTACGTGTTTTTTGGCATGATAGTTGCGTATTTTACATGGAAACCCAACACCAAGGGCCAGCCGGCCGGCAGGTTTCACAAGGTGACGGGAAAGACTGAAAGGAGGAAAGATGATGAAAAAACCGTGGATGATTATTTTTATTGCGAGTCTCCTGATCGCTCCAGTTTTGGCGCATGCCGAATTTGACAGGTTACTTCAAGAAATTTTCGGAAATAACGATAGCCGGGCCGTCAGTCTTGACGTACTTTCGGTTGCTCAAATGGAGATGACACCGGATTCTCCCCGGGACGGCCAGCCGGTTGCCTTCCGCGCGATCATTGCAAATGGTTCTCGTCGAGAGGTGAAACTTGTCCTCGCTGTTTTGGATAGAGACAGGGTGGTTAGCCAGTTAAACGATGTCTACCTGCGGCCGGGCAGCAATCAGATTGATTTCCCTGATGCGAATATTCAGTTTTCCCCCGGAGAACAACGTTGTTTCACCATACAGACGAATATCGATCATAAGTGGGTGCCAATCACAATGGCAACAGCATTTTGCCATGAAAATTCAAGGCGGGGTCGTGGAGTTAATCTCTCTGTTGAAGGACTTCGGATGACTCCCGATCCTGCTTCACCCGGTCAGGAAGTCAGTTTCGTGGTAAGGCTCAAAAATGATGGGAGGCATATCAGGGGAAATATCCGCATTCAGGACAGTGATCAGGTTGTGGTGCAGACGGATACGGTTAGTATCCCCCGTGGTGTAACGAATTTCAATCTTCCAAGCAGCCGGTATACTTTTAAGCGCATGGATACCTGTTTCACGGTATCGGTGGACGTTGACCGGACCCCTTATCCAGTTGATGCTTCGGAGGAGTATTGCGTCAAACCAGCGGCCTGGACCCTGAAATCAAGAAAGAGAGATCAAAGAGGAAACAGGGATTCACGCAGGAAAAATTAGAGAAAAGCCTATGACAAGCGGGGAGATCCGTCGGCATATATTCGGTTTCCCATCTCCAGGGAATGGAGGTCATTGAAACAGTCAGAACTAAAGGAGTCTTTATATGATGAACATATTGTTAATTTATCCTGAATTTCCGGAAACATTCTGGTCATTTACCTATGCTTTAAGCTTTGTCGGAAAAAAAGCAGCATTTCCGCCTCTGGGACTGATCACGGTAGCGGCCTTGCTGCCGGAGAAATGGGTCAAACGCCTGGTGGATACAAATGTGGAGAGATTGAAAGACAAGGATATCCTGTGGGCAGATATGGTGTTTATCGGCGGGATGGCCGTACAGAGAAAATCTGTCGGGCAGATCATTGACCGCTGCAAAACATTGAAAGTCCCTGTTGTTGCGGGCGGGCCCCTTTTTACCTCCGAACCCGATGAATTCAAGTCGGTAGATCACCTGGTGCTGGGTGAAGCAGAATTGACATTACCCCGGTTTTTATCGGATTTGGATAAAGGTCAGGCAAAAAAAATATACCGGGCTTCCGGGTTCTGTGATCTCGGTGACACGCCCATCCCTTTATGCGATCTTTTAAATATGAAACGGTATGCCTCCATGAGCCTTCAATTTTCAAGGGGGTGCCCGTTCAATTGTGATTTTTGTAATGTGACGGCTTTGTTCGGCCATAAACCCAGATTAAAAACCCCTGAACAGATCATCCAGGAACTGGATCGGATCTACGCAGCAGGCTGGCGCAGCAGCATTTTTTTTGTGGATGATAATTTTATCGGCAACAAGGGGTATTTGAAAAAACATCTGCTTCCCGCCTTGATTGAATGGCGCAAAGATAAAAAAGGATGCGTGTTTTTCACGGAATCTTCCATCAACCTGGCCGACGACCCTGAACTGCTTGATATGATGGTGGCCGCCGGGTTTGATTCCGTGTTTATCGGGATTGAGTCCCCGGATGAGATCTGTCTCACCGAATGCCATAAGATCCAGAATAAAAACAGGGATCTTCTTGAAAGTGTGGGGATTATACATCGGTCCGGGTTACAGGTCATGGGCGGGTTTATTGTCGGATTTGACAGCGACGGGCCGTCTATTTTTCAGCAGCAGATCGATTTTATCCAGAAAAGCGGGATTGTGACAGCCATGGTAGGTATGCTCCAGGCCATTCCGGGGACCCGGCTGTTTGACCGGCTTCAAAATGAGAGCCGGGTTTCTGAATTTTTTTCCGGAGACAATGTGGACAGAACCACCAATATTATCCCGCAGATGGGCATGGAAAAGCTTTTTGCTGGATATCAATCCATCATGAAACAGATCTATCAGCCGAAAAATTATTACCGCCGCGTCAGGACCTTACTCAAGGAACTCAAGGCACCTGAAATCATTGCACCTCTTGATATTCAGCGCCTTTTTTCATTTTTCAGGGCCACCATAAGACTCGGAATACTGGGAAAGGAACGTTTTAATTACTGGTATTTGATTCTCTGGACCATGATTTGGAAACCAAGGCACATGTCGACGGCCGTTACCCTTTCCATTTACGGTTATCATTACCGGAGAATCTGTGAACGGTATATTTATTAGCCCCTGCAGGACACCATTGTCAGTACCGTTGCCAGGAGCAAACCCAGGGATATTTTAGGCGAACTCAAAAACGAAGCCTTTTATGTGGCCGATGCCGATGGCCGGTCTCTTAAAGAAAAGATCGAAGCCGACGTCTATCAGGAACAGCAACAGCTTCTGGCCAAGTTGAAACCCTTGGGGTTAAATCATGGGCCGGGAGGGAGATAATATGGAAAAAATAAAGGACTTTTTGCGTAAACTCAAGCAAATTTGGAGCAATCTGCGGTCAAGCTTTTGGTTTGTACCTTCGCTGATTGTTGTCTTCAGCATTGTCCTTGCGGTGGCTTTGGTTGAAGCGCGGTTCACCGGGAGTGACCGATGGCTAACCCGCTGGCCGCGCCTGTTTGGCGCCGGAGTAGAGGGCGCTCGCGGGATGTTATCCACAATTGCCGGCTCAATGATTACCGTGGCGGGGGTCACGTTTTCGATGACCTTGGTAACACTGACGTTGGCTTCGAGTCAATACACCTCGCGCATCCTGCGGAACTTCATGCGTGACCGCGTCACGCAGGTCGTGCTCGGAATCTTCACTGGTATTTTCACCTATTGCCTGGTTGTGTTACGCACCATCCACGTTGGCGAGGAGAGCGGGTTTGTTCCTAACCTGGCAGTGTCTTTCAGCGTCGTCCTGGCAATCGGCGGCATCAGCGTCCTCATTTTTTTTATTCATCACATCGCCTCTTTGATCCAGGCATCGAACATTATAGCCTCGGTTGCCGCCGAAACTATGGTGGCCGTTGATCGGCTTTTCCCAGAAAAGCCTGGAAACGGACCGGTTGACGGCGATGAAGATCCGTCGCCGCCCCCCCTGCCGGAGTGGCGCTGGCAGGCAGTCGCAGCCAGGGGGAATGGTTATATCCAAAACGTGGATACCACAGCACTCCTGTGTTTAGCGAGGGAGCACCAGACCATCGTGCGGATGGAACGAAGCATCGGTTCGTTTGTGGTCAAGGACACCACGCTGGCCTCGCTCGCTCTGGATGACCCGCCGAAAAAAGAGATCATCTCCGACCTGCAGGCGGCATACAGCATCAGCCGTTACCGCATGGTGGAACACGATGCTGCTTTCGGCATCCGACAGATCGTGGATATGGCGTTGAAAGCGCTCTCGCCCGGCATCAACGACACCACGACGGCCGTGATGTGCGTGGATTATCTGACGGCAATTCTGGCGCTGCTTGCGCCTCGGCAAACACCCTCCTCGCACCAGTACGAGGAAGGGGAACTGAGGGTGATCACCATTGAGCCGACCTTTGAAGGTTTGCTGGCAGAATCGTTCGATCAAATTCGAAGCAGCGCCAAAGGCAATGTCGCCATTATGTTGCGGATTCTCGGGGCGCTTCAAACCATCGCCGGTCTGACGGCCAGCCCTGGCCGGCGGCGGGCGCTACGCGATCAAATGCTATGGATCAGTGAACTGGCTGAACGCACCCTCGAATCAGCGCATGACCGTGCGAGGATCAATACGCGGGTGGCACGCGTGCGCAGAGCGCTCGAAGCCGAACCTGTTTTGTGGCAACAACAGGAAAAAATAACAACATTGAAACAATAGACATTATCGGAAATAAAATTAATCTTTTAAAGAGCTTGTTTAAATTTTAAATAAGAGGAAATGATGAAAAAACAAACTGTTATTCTTTCAATGCTATTTTTTACACTGATGACCATATTTTCTATCCCGACCGGAATGATAAACGGGGTCGCACTGGCAGATGAAGAGTTCTTCGGACTGGTCGTAGAGAGCGATCAATCTTCGGACAAGATTCCGCTGATTCTGGTCCACGGTGACAACAGTTTCAAGGAAGATGAAGACCGGTGGGACATCTTTCTCAACTGGGTATCGGAACACGATGCGTTTTCCAGCAGATATGAAATATGGCGGTTTCACCACAACACCGAAGAATTGATCGGCTACGACGGTCATTCGGGAAATGCCCAGGAGCTGGGGGATGCCATTATTGCCCAATTTGGCCCGGACAGGCCGATATTGCTTTTGGCCCACAGCCGGGGAGGGCTGGTCTCCCGCTCCTACATGACCCATTATGAGGAGGGCAATGAGGGTAGTCGCGTTCTGGGGCTTGTGACCCTGGCTACTCCCCATCATGGCTCACCGGCTGCAGCACCCGACTGGGGCCTTCTTGCAATATCCGGTAAAGATCATGAAGAGGATCTGGCCTCCTATATCTACGGATATACGAAGAGCTATGAGGTAAATGTGTCGGATATCGGTACCATGGGGCTTGCATGGGATAATTTTGACGGGCCGGAAAACGGCATACCATACCGGCAGTTTTTCCTTTCCTCTGACCTGGGGGATGAGCATCATCTCTCTGTCATGGACGCCAATATGGAAAACCCGACGCTGGAAACGAACCAGTCCGATGACATGCTCTATCTGCCGGATCGTTCTTTTGGCACCCTGGAAGAGATGAACCGGGATGCCCGGTATTTCGGCAGGATCATCGCCTACGGCGGTTATGACACGGATTTGGGTATTGGGGGTGCCGCCGCTCTCAACTGGTTGAACCTGTCATTTACAGATCATGCCGGCCTTGAAGTCTCGACCCAGTTGATGGCTGAAATACCCTCCAGGGGAAGCACAGGGGAAGAGGTGTTTCATTACATGGCCAATGACGGCATGGTGCCCCTTCAAAGTGCCTTTTTTCTGAAAAAAGATAGTGCCAACGAACCTATGTACACCGTGGAGGAGGATAGAAACTGGCTCTCCATTGAATCCAACAAGATTCATTTGAAAGATTTTACGGATCGCATGAACTTCAGAAAAGCCGTGATCTGCCCGGATTTTGATCATCTTCACATGGTGGAAGGGAAATTGGACAGATACGATTTCTGGGAGCATGTGGCAGCCAGCCTTGATGAACTGGCCTATATGCCCGAAGAGGAGAAGCAGAGTTTTTCCCCTGAGCTGGAGACCTTTGAAGATTCCATGCCCCAGGGCTCGGACATCATAGAGGCGGGTTCATCGGGCTGTTTTATCAATACTTGTCTGGGGAGCGGTTTTTTTGGGTTGTAATTTGTGGGGCTGGGTGGGCAAGGGACTGGTGCCCTTGAGTAGGCAGATTATCCACAATCTTACCCCAATGGATATTGAAAACGGAAAATCTACTCTCGTTTTATCAGTTTGTGGCGTCTTTTACCTTATCCCCAGCATCTTTGATGGCTTCGGCTGCATTCTCAATGGCGTTGTCGATTTTTTTACCCGCATTTTCAACCGGACCGTCCTTTTCACATCCGGTCAGAGCTATTGTCACTAAAAATAGGAGCAATAAGATAAATGTTTTAAACTTCATGGTAATCTCCTTCTTGAATAAATTTTGTTGTTGACCACACACCATACTTCCGGGTCGCCGTTTATCCTTAATATCCTTAAATATATACAGCAATCATTGTGCCAGGGTTCAAAATCTCGTGGTTAATTTACCCATCATATTGATTTTTCAACACAAATAATCATAACTTGCCGTTTCAATCCAGTGATCAGCAACCCAATATAAAAGGTCATATGTACTCAAAAGATCATATATAGCCTTTTTTTATAAGGTCTTTAATGGTGTTCTTGAAAAACCTTTTTGCTGATTCTCCATAAAAACAAGGGGGATAGATGATGTTTTCCAGAGCATTTAAGTGCTGGCACACAACGTGCGTATAAATTTTATATATACTGAACCTATGAGAAGTATTATTAAATATTTTACATAACCATCAGGCGGCATTCTTTCCCGCTGAGGAGTATCATCATGGAGGATTTTGGTTTGAAAAGAGAACCTGAAAAAGAGATATCACGGCGGGATTTTCTCAGGGGTGGGGCGATGGCACGATCAATTCGGTGGCGCAGGCCGCGCATGCCGAAGGCTGCGCCATGGGCGTTTTGCCGCAGGGCACCTTCAACTACTTTGTCAGGACGCACGGCATTCCCACCAATGCCGCCGATGCTGCACAGGCTTTGCTTTATTCTGTGCCGGCGCCGGTACAGGTGGGTTTGATCAACGATCGAGTGTTTCTTGTCAACGCGAGCCTCGGCCTCTACCCCGAGCTGCTCCAGGACCGCGAGGTATACAAGGCGCTGTTCCGCGGCGCCATCGGGACCCTTGGTGAAACGAGTACTGTGGAGAGCTTCAAGTTCCATCGCATGGTCGTAGCGCCCCGGCTCCTACTGGTGGGGCGCCGCACGGTGAAGGTGGCTTTAGATGGCGAGGTGACCTGGATGCGTGTGCCTCTGGATTTTCGGGTGTCCCCCAAACCACTCTATCTTCTCAAGCCGAGGTCCGAAGAGCTGGCAACCGATCTCGGACAGGACGACTTATGACTATCCTGTTGCAGATATCCGACACACATTTCGGCACCGAGCAGCTGCCGGTTGTCGAAGCGCTCGCGGTGCTATCGCTGCAACAGCGGCCCGACCTGGTGGTGATCTCGGGCGACATCACTCAGCGTGCCCGTCCCGGCCAGTTCCGCGATGCGCGAAGCTTTGTCGACAGGCTTGCTGCTCCGGTGCTGGCCATTCCGGGCAACCACGACATTCCGCTCTTCGACCTGAGCGCCCGTATCTTTCACCCTTACGCCCGACACTGCACCGCATTTGGTGACGAACTGGAGCCCGTGCATTCCTCGCGCGAGTTGCTGGTGCTCTGCGTGAACACAACGCGCTGGTATCGGCACACAAACGGAGAGGTGTCCACGGAACAGATAGAGCGAGTGGCAAGATGCCTGGCAAGAGCCAGCCCGGAGCAACTGCGCGTGGTGGTGGTCCATCAACCCGTCGCCGTACGGCGTGCAGAGGATGTTCATGACCGGCTGCACGGGTACGCCGCCGCACTGCGGTGCTGGGCATGCCGGCGGTGATTTGGTGATGGGCGGGCACATCCACCTGCCCTATGTGATGGCGCTGCCGGACCTCGTGAGGCCGATGTGGGCCGTGCAGGCGGGAACAGCCGTGTCGTCACGGCTCCGTGGCTGCATCCCGAACTCGGTTAACCTGGTACGTTGGGGTAGCGGTATATCCGAAGGACGCTGCCTGATCGAGCGATGGGACTACTCCGGCAGCTGTAAAGCCTTCAGCCGCGTGATGGTCACCGAAGTGAAGCCTGGCGGGGTTACCGATTAATGCCTGGAACTGAAAAGGATTTTATGACACTACGAGTTTAATGAATTGGCAAAACAGGTGAAAGAACTTGGACATTCGCGAACAATGGAAATACAGCGAAGCAGAACCAGGAATCTGATCATAGGGGCCGGCATCGGTTCTGTAGTAGGCCTTGCAGCCGGAATCCTCTTTGCTCCGAAATCAGGCAGAGAAACCCGGCAGACCATTGCTGATCGAACCGGCGAAACCGTGCAGAATCTGAAAGAAAATGTGACTGCAACCAAAGACAGGATAGTTGCATCAGCCGCGGAAGAAACGAAAGAATCCTCCAAATAGCGTTGGATGGGAAGGACACCCTTATGCAAGGTTCCATTACTTTGAATGAACTGGGTATATTTATCATTTTTGTTTTAATTGCAGTGGCCGGTGGCTACGCCATCGTTACGTTGAGAAACATGAATGGTTTTATCAAAGAAGCCACAGGCATGCTGCAAAAAAACAAAGATCATGTGAACCGGATTATTCCCAACATTCATGAGATTTCCGTGAATAGCGCAAGATCAGCGAAGAGTTCAAAAATAGCTTTGACCAGGCGGGTTCAGCCATCAGGACGATTTCTCATGAAACCACGGATACGGTGTTGACGATCACTGAGACTGCTGAATCACTGGCAAAATATGCTCTGGTGATTGGAGAAATCATTAAAATGATGGTCAATATGTTTTCATCAAATGGAAAAGGTGTGAAATAAGAATTTTTGAAATTCTTGACTGGTAGTTGTATAATCATCTGTCTCCCAAATGACCACAGGGGATAACGAGCGATACTCATCTATTCATTACCAGACAGCGCTGGGTGAGATCAGAAAAAGGCCGGGCATTAAACCGGCGTGGTAAATTTCATCAAATAAAATAGTCATAAAGGAGGAATCATGATTAAAAAAGCTATTGTAAAACAATGTCTTATAGGGCTCGTTCTGGCTGTGTTTATTGCCGGCTGCGCAGGGACTATGAAAAAGGAAAGCACTGGAGAGTATGTAGATGATACGGTCATCACCTCCAAGATTAAGGCGGAAATATTTAATGATCCCATGCTCAAGGTTCTCCAGATCAATGTGGAATCTTTCAAGGGGGTCGTTCAGCTGAGCGGTTTCGTGGATTCTGCAACGGCTGCTGACAGGGCTGTGGAAGTAGCGGGTTCAGTGAAGGGTGTCAAGTCTGTTAAAAACAGCCTGGTTGTAAAATAGACAAAAGGAATGCTCTGTTATGAGACACCACGCCGTAATCCTTTTCATGGAGCATAGTTCAACCGGGTCAGGAGATTGTACTTGTTGATGATAGCGGGGAGCATACAGTGGAGGTGTTCGGCATATTGAAACATTCGGCGTAAAATCACTGTCCGGCGGACAATAGCGCTGACAGTGATGCGTCATAACAACGGATTAGAGAAAGGATATCCTATGAAAAACAACCCAGAATCCGAAAGCATTGAACAGTTACTGGCAGAGGCCGATGACCTCATCAGGCAGATCAATTCCGATGCCATCCTGGACATGCAGGAAGAGCACCGCCTGCAGCTTGAAATCCACGCCCGGGAATTGGAAAGGATCAAAAACGAGTTGGAGGGCGCAGATCTTGAGGAAAAGATACCAAAGACAGGCTCACCGGTTGATGGCATGCACCAGGCTATTCTGGATATCGTGACAGGCATGCGGGATTTGACAGCCTATCTTACCTGATGCTTGCCGGATGTCCTTTAGATACTGCCGGCCCATCAGGCGGTGCCGGCATGTAGATCAATTATGATGAAAAATGGTCGTGTGCCCGGGTGAAACACCCCGGGTTTCATTAAGGCCATATTCGTCATCAAAACACGAGGGGAAACTGACCATGGCATCCAATGAGCATAACGATCCAAAAAATATTCTGTTTGAAAAGTTCCGTTTGTTTTTCGGGAGAGGCGATCCTCAGAAAAAGAAGGACGGACTGCCGCCCAAGACCCATTTCAGCATCTGGTATATCCTGTTTGCTATCCTCTTCATTTCCTACCTTCAGCCCATACTGTTTTCGTCAAAAGTGGAGATAATTCCCTACAGTCAGTTCAAGCAATCCATTGCCAAAGGGACAGTGGGCACGGCGATCATTGAACCCGAAGCCATCACAGGGACGTTGACAGCACCTTCAAACAAGGAGTTCAGGACTGTCCGCGTTGATGATCCAGGCCTGGTAGAGGAGCTGGATGAACGCAATATCAGTTATTCCGGACGATACGACAATAAATTTCTGACCGGACTTCTGTCCTGGATTGTTCCTCTTGTCTTTTTTTTCTTTATCTGGCGGTTTGCCATGAGCAGAATGGGGCCGGGTATGGGGGTCATGTCGTTCAGCAAGAGCAAGGCCAAAATTTTTGCCCAGAGTGATACCAGGGTTTCCTTTACCGATTTACACCCTGTTGAACTGAACCAGCGCGGCTGGTTGGGAGAAGGACGATTAAAATTAGAGCCCCCTGTCAGGAGAGATCAAACTGCGCAAATGGGTCAATGCTGCCTACATTACGCCGCGGCTCGGTGATCCCTATTATCAGATTCTGGATGTCCGGTCCCGGGAAGAATACCTCGGAGAAAAACCCAATACCGGGCTGGACGGCACAGCGCTCAGTCTGGGACATATCCCGACCGCATACAACAACGACTACACCGACAACTGTACCACCCCCGAAATCAAGGCGATCAAACCTTACGCCGCTTTGAAGGAACTCTACTTTGCCCTGTCGGGCATCATCATCTTAATTTTTGCGACCTACGGGCCCCCGGCCTCGTCCAGCGGATTCGTAAGTGCCCTCAAAGGATTTTTTGAGTGGGCCGCGCCGGAATACGCTGCGACCAAGGCCCACTACAAGTCCATGCCCGGCCCCGGATCGTGGGAATTTATGCAATGCTCTCCATGTCGGGAAACGCAATGGCTCTGGCCGAAAATATCCGGAAGGTTCTCCCGGAGATACTGCTGGTATGCAGCGGTCCGCTGCCTACTTTAAAGCCCGGCCAATTTTCTACCCAATTTGATGCGGTGTTTTGTGGCGAAGCAGATGCCTCCTTTCCCCGCTTTTGCCTTGATTATATTGAATCCAAAAGTTTACCGAACATGCTACGCCGATTTGTAAAAGATCCGGAGAATTTTCACTGGCCAGCATCATGACGAGCTATTGATGTCCTTTTGACTGCGATTTTTGTTCAAAACCAATTTTTGGGAATCGCCTTAAGCTGCGCAGTATGGATAAATTATGCTCAAAGAATCAGGATGATGGCTGCTGCACCTATGGGGGTTGAAAGCCTGGCCTATATGTTGCATTTTCAAAAATTATGAGCGCCATGAATTCTGTGGGCGCAAAGGAGGTGAGATTAATATGCCAAATAAAGATGGAACTGGACCAAAAGGTCAGGGGCCGAAAGACGGTAAAGGTAAAGGCCAGGGTAAAGGTAAGGGTCAGGGTACAGGAACTGGGCAAGGACCGATGACTGGGGGGAAGGAAGGAATTAAGAAGACAACCCAAAAGTAAGCCAGATTTGCGGAGGATAATTGAGCATTTGCAAACAACCTCGTTCCAGGCGGCACAGCCGGCTGGAACGCAGACAAAAAAGCCGGTATCAACATTTTTTTTGATCTCCATGCCTTGTGACACTTTGTTTTCCGAGTACACCCTGACTCCTTTGCTGATCCGGGTTCATTTCAAACAGGATAATCTCGGCATTCGAGAAACCCTGAAACAAAAGCATGGTACACCTCCAAAGCTTAACTGGGATAAGAATCAGCCCCTGGCAACAGCTCTTTACTGGGAAAAGAACCATGATTTGATGATCCTGTCCACCATACCTGACCAGCTGGGGCGACTGACCTACGAGATAAATATCTATTTTGCCGACAGTTTTAAATATCTGATTGAGACCGAGTCCACCCTCAGGCAGATCAAAAAAGGACAGACCCCGGTTGAGAGGAAAGCTTTTTGACGTAACAGATAGGCTCATCACACTTGTTGAGGCCGCCAGCCTCACGTTCCTTTTCACGTTTGCCGTCCTGTGCGGACTCGCTGCCATTATCGCAGTACTGGTCAATATCATTCAGGACCGGAGAATTATTTAAAAAAACGAAAACCGTCAACAACCCCTGAGTTAGAGACTCAGAGGTTTTCTTACCGATTTTCTATAAAGGATAAAAATTATGGGACAATACAATCTTGATCGCATTTTTAAACCGCAGCATATCGCAGTGGTTGGTGCAAGCGAAACAGCGGGAACAATCGGCAATGCACTGATGAAAAATCTTGTTAACGGATTTTCCGGAACGTTGTTTCCGGTGAATCCCAAACATAAGAAAATCCACGGGCATGACGCCTTTAAATCTGTTTCAGGGCTTCAAACTGAAGTGGATCTTGCCATTATTGCCACACCCATTCATACGGTTGTTGATATAATAAGTGAATGTGTCGAGAAAAAAGTGAGGGGGGCCATCATTATTTCAGCCGGAGGCAGGGAGACCGGTGAAAAAGGTAAGGAGATAGAGGAAAAGATTCAGCAAATAGCTTATGCCGGCGGACTTCGTATTGTTGGACCCAACTGCATGGGCATCATTCGGCCCGGCGTGAGCCTGAATGCCAGCTTTGCATCCGAGATGCCCTTGTCCGGAAATTTAGCATTTGTATCCCAGAGCGGAGCCATTTGTACTGCTATACTTGATTTGGCTTTAAAGGAGAACATTGGATTCAGCCATTTTGTGAGCACCGGCTCCATGCTTGACGTTGATTTCGGAGATATGATCGATTATCTCGGAAATGATTCCTCTGCAAAAAGTATTTTATTGTATATCGAAAGCCTGACCAATTTTCGCAAATTCATGAGTGCCGCCCGTTCGGTCTCCAGGGTTAAACCAATCATCGTACTTAAATCCGGCAGAAGTCCGGCCGGTGCAAAAGCTGCGGCATCTCATACAGGTGCAATGGCAGGAGAGGACGCCGTATATGATGCTGCCTTCAAGCGTGCCGGTATCGTGCGTGTGGACACCATTGAAGAGCTGTTTGACTGTGCAGAGCTGATGTCCAAACAACCAAGACCGCGTGGGCCCCGTCTGGCTATAGTTACCAATGGAGGCGGACCCGGGGTGATGGCCACAGACACCCTCGCTAAGTATGGACAAGAACCGGTGCCCCTTGACCCTGAAACCATGCAGGCACTTGATCAATTCCTGCCGCCCTTCTGGAGTCGAAGTAATCCGATTGACATTCTTGGTGATGCCTCGCCGGAGCGGTTTGCCCAAACCCTGGAAGTCTGTTTTAACTCGAAGAATATAGACGGGGTGCTTGTTATTCTTGCACCCCAGGCACTTACTTCCCCTATTGCAGTGGCAAAAACGCTGGTTTCGACCATGAAAGGGCGTCAATATCCTGTATTTACCTGCTGGATGGGCGGTAAAAGCATCGCCTCAGCAGTGGAACTTTTGAATGAAGCGGGAATCCCGACCTATGATACACCGGAACGGTCAGTGAGAGCTTTCCTGTATATGGTGGAATATAGCAAAAACCTTGAAACACTTCTGGAAATTCCGCCGAAATTGACCAGACAGATAATGGTTAATCAGGATAAAGCTGGAAAGCTGATCACCGATGCAATTGCAGGGGAATTTATGCCGGAATCAGATTCTAAGGAATTGCTGACGGCTTACGGATTGCCTGTAATCAGGACGGAAATTGTAAAAACAGAAGAAGAGGCTTCAAGTATTGGCAAAGAGATGGGATATCCGCTGGTCATGAAGATACACTCGCCTGATATTACCCATAAAACCGATGCTGGTGGAGTTAGTTTAGATTTACGCTCAGATGCCGATGTCTGCAAAGCCTACGCACAAATCATATCGTCAGTACGCAAGTTTAAACCCGATGCCAGAATTGAAGGGGTAACCATTCAGCCCTATTTTTCAAATCCTGATTTTGAAATTCTTTTAGGTGCCAAACGGGATGCCAATTTCGGTCCGGTGATTCTCTTTGGAATGGGTGGAATTTACACGGAAGTATTAAAAGACCGTGCACTGGGACTTCCGCCCATGAACAGGTTACTTGCCCGACGGCTCATGCAGCAGACCAAAGCCTACACCTTGTTGAAAGGATACAGAAACCGTCCTGCCGCCGACATGGAGCAACTTGAAGAGATGATTATCAGGCTCTCTCAACTCCTGATAGATTTTCCTGAAATTGCAGAACTCGACATGAATCCTGTTCTGATCAAGGAGGGTAAAGCCATAGCAGTTGATACCCGAATACTGGTTTCACCGCTTGATACACCCTCCTCCCTGCATCTTGTGATAAGCCCCTATCCGGAAGAGGAGGAGTCCCACATGGTAAGCGTTGATGGAGGCCGGGTTTTTGTACGACCCGTCAAGCCTGAGGATGCTCCGCTTTTTCAAGAACTGTTCAAGGTGCTCTCCCCAACGAGTATTTATTATCGTTTTTTCGGGATGTTAAAAGAATTGAACCCTGAGATGCTGGCCAGGTTTACCCAGACCGATTACGATCGGGAGGTTGCACTGGTTGCCATGGATGAAGATTGGGAAACAGATAGAATGTTAGGCGTTGCAAGAATCATAGGAGAGCCGGATGGAAAGAAAGGTGAATTTTCGGTTCTGGTGGGTGATGCCTGGCAAGGCAAGGGTATTGGTTCCAACCTTCTGAAAAAATGCCTCTCAATTGCCAAAAAGCGAGGCTTTAAAACGGTTCACGGCATAGTTTTAAATGAGAACAGGAACATGATCGCTCTGGGAAAAAAGCTGGGTTTTGAAGCAAAAAGAGAGCCTGAGTCCGGAAATAATGAGCTGGTGATCCATTTATGATGATCAGACCATAAAAATGTCATATATGACCACTGGTTTCATATGACCTTTATTACAAAGCAGTTAAAGACAGCCCCGTGAATGCTTTATTAAATAGTTTTTCATAAAAATCAGAAGGATGGGTGACGCGACGCTGAGTGTTGGAAACCTGGCACAAAGAATGCAGCAACAAATCAATACAATAACCCAATAGGGTGATTCCATGCCTATCCGGATAGGTATTCTACCCTTTCTTTTCATCGGAACGTGAATGGTATCGGCATTGAGGTTTGGGTAGAAAACGGGACCGTCACCTTGTGCGGAAAAGCTTCCAGCACAGCCCAAAAGTAACTGGCTACAGAATATGTCTTAATCTTGGGAAAGCCCCGCATTCTTCTATTTTATATCTTAACCGTAACCACGGCGAAGAAATCGAGGTGGAACTGGTTGAGGTCATTCCCGAAAAGATATGGGAAACGGGGGACAAAGGGGTGTACGCAGTAATGGAACATGCTATCGGGATGTTCGGTAATAGGTATGAAAAAAATCCGCGGGTACTGGCTGTCGGTCCAGCCGCCGGCTATACCGATTTTGGAGCGATTGTATCCGCCCTTGTTAAAAAAGGAAAACGGAGCATGTAATGGAACATAGAATTCTCAACCCTCTCCCGACCAAAGCAGTGCATGTCAAAGAGAATCCAACAAATAACAGGCTGTTCAAGGATGCGTGCTTCAAGGAGATTGTTGATGCATCCCCGCTGGGCATTTTTGTTTCGGATGAAGAGGGATGTTGTGTATATAGCAATGCGGCATATCATAAGATATCTGGTATGACATTCGAACAGGCACTGGATACAAAATGGACCATTGCGATTCACCCGGAGGATCGCCAGCGTGTCATTGCCGAGTGGCACGCCGCAATGCATAGCCAGACACTGTTTCAGACGGAATTCCGATTCTTGAGGAGAGATGACAGCGTTGTATGGACACGTATAACCAGAGCCACCATGAGCGATGGAATAAGATCAAACGGCCATGTGCAGACAGTTGAGGATATTTCCGAGCGTAAGTCAATAGATTTTGTGTTGATGATGGCTGAAGAGGCACTGTTCGAGGAAAAAGAACGTGCCCAGGTTACGCTCAACTCAATTGGTGACGCAGTTCTGGCAACAGACATAGAGGGAAACGTAACCTATCTGAATCTGGTGGCAGAGAACATGACTGGCTGGTATCGCGAAGAGGCTTTAGGACGACCGCTTTCTGAGGTGTTCACAATAATAGACGGAACGACACGTCAAGCTGCAGTGAGTCCTGCCAGCCGAGCCATTGAGGAAGACAAGACTGTAGGATTAGCAGCGGATTGTGTACTGATCCGTCGTGACGGCATGGAGTTCTCAATCGAAGATTCTGCTGCTCCGATCCACAATCGGGACGGACGGGTCACCGGCGCAGTGATTGTTTTCCATGATGTCAGCGAATCACGGGCAATGATGCTCAAGATGTCCCATCTTGCCCAGCACGACTTTCTCACAGGGCTGCCCAACAGGGCACTGCTGACACAAGGGCTATCCCAGTCCATCAGGCTGGCACACCGGCACCACAAGCGGGTTGCGTTGATGTTTCTGGACCTGGATAATTTCAAACATATCAATGATTCGCTGGGTCATGCTGTCGGAGACCAGTTGCTTTGTTCGGTTGCAGCGCGGCTGAAGGCATCTGTGCGAGATACAGATACTGTATGCCGACATGGCGGTGATGAGTTCGTGATACTGCTTTCCGAAATCGAGCGGCCGCAGGATGCTGCCCAGGTTTCCGAAACATTGCTCAAAGTTTTTGCCGAACCTCACTTCATAGACCAACACGAACTCCATGTCACCTTCAGCATAGGTATCAGCATATATCCTGATGACGGCACTAATGCTGATGATGTCATGCAGAACGCAGACACCGCAATGTATCACGCCAAGGCAAATGGCCGCAACAGATACCAGTTTTTCACTGCCGACATGAACACTCAGGCTGTCCATCGCCTGTTTGTCGAAAATGGCCTGCGCCGTGCTCTAAAGCAGGGTGAGTTCCTGCTGCATTACCAACCACAGATAGATCTTGCATCAAACGCAATAATCGGTACAGAAGTACTCATCCGCTGGCTTGATCCCGATCTCGGACTCATTTACCCGTTACAGTTCGTGACAATTGCAGAAGAGTGCGGACTAATTGTACCGATAGGCAAGTGGGTGCTTCGTGAAGCGTGCAGGCAAGTCAAGGAGTGGCTCGATTCCGGTCTTTGTGCCGTACCTGTGTCAGTCAATATTTCCGCTCTGGAATTCAGAGACAAAAACTTTTTGGATGGCATTGCCCTGATCCTGCAGGAGACCGGCCTGCCGTCCCGATATCTCATACTGGAACTGACTGAAAGTATTCTCATGCATGACGCAGAATCCTCGACATCAGTGCTTGAAACACTAAAAAAGATGGGGGTCAAGATTGCCATTGATGACTTTGGTACCGGCTATTCAAGCCTGAGTTATCTGAAACGATTTCCGATCGGCACCCTGAAGATCGACAGATCTTTTGTGTGCGACCTCACAACTGATGCAGATGACGCAACCATTGTCAGTGCAGTGATCGGAATGGGAAGAAATCTTAACCTGCGGGTCATAGCCGAGGGGGTGGAAACAAAAGAACAACTTGCATTTCTCATTGCTCAGCAATGCCACGAGGGGCAGGGCTTTCACTTCAACCACCCCTTGCCAGCCGATGATTTCGCACTTTTACTTGACACCTGAAATTATGCGTATCCATCAATTCTCATTTTATTTCAGCATAAATCAACTCAGATATCCTAATCAGAATATCGTAGTTTTCAGCCAACCTTATTCTTTTCTACAAGCTCCAGAGGGTTCTTTGAAAATGGTACTATATGACCATCAGCCAAATATGACCTTTTTATATGTTTTTTTACAACAGTCCCTGAAATATTTTTTAAACTTATTATGCTTATAAAACAGAATGATAGCTGCTGATATGCCAGTAATTGAAACGCTGGCACAAAGATTGAAGTATAGAAAACAGTAAACAGTCAGAATAAGCTTGCATATCGTAAACCAACATCAACCAATGTAAGTCAACCTTAATCAAGCAGGAGAAACAACATGAAATCAAGTACAAAAGACCATGCGAAAGGCAAGATGCACCAGGTGAAAGGCAAAATCAAGGAGGTTGCAGGAAAAACAGTCGGAAATCCCGATCTGGAAAGCAAAGGTAAAAAGGAACATTTTGAGGGAAAAGTTCAGGAAAAAACCGGCGACATTGAGAAAGTTCTGGGCGAGTAACATCGCCGGTTCTGTGGGGCTATGATTAGAAAAACTGGTTATAACGAATTTGGGGGGATATAGATAACCTACTGAATTCATTGGATCAGATAAAGTTACTATTTAAAAATCAGGAGAAAAGTAAAATGACAAAGCCAGTGTACCGTTTAGCAGTTGTGGCTGCTGTGGCCTCAATGTTGTTCATCACCGTCTCGTCGTTTGCATCTGATGCGGATGACAGCATCGAATCATCATTCCAAAAGACCTATGTCTTCAAGACCTACCTCAAGGACGATACTATTAAAATAAAGTCAAAAGACGGCCTCGTCACCTTGACCGGGACGGTTGAGGATGCATCCCATAAATCATTGGCCGGGGAAACTGTTGCAGGCCTTCCCGGAGTTAACGGCGTGGAAAACAAACTGGAAGAAAAAGGTGACCGTCTTGATGAAACATCAGACGCATGGCTCATTACCAAAGTAAAAACCACACTTTTATTTCATAGGCATGTCAGCACTACCGGAACTGAAGTTCTCGCCGACAAGGGTACCATCACTTTACGCGGTGAAGCCCCCAGTTTTGCTCAAAAAAACCTTACGACCGAGTATGCCATGGATGTAGAAGGCGTTGAAGCTGTAAATAATGAAATGACTGTGTCAGAGGCCGGTGAGGCAACATCAGGTCTCCAAAAGGTGGCCAATGAGACGAAAACGAAGGTGGCCAATAAGACGAATACGGTGCTTGAATCGATTGACGATGCGTCTATTACCGCCCTGGTAAAAACCTCATTGCTCTATCATAGCTCGACCAGTGCCATCAACACTAAAGTTGAGACAAAAAATGGTGTGGTCACACTGGAAGGTATAGCCAAGACGTCCGCTGAAAAGGATCTGGCCGGTAAATATACGAGTGATATTAACGGCGTAAATAAGGTTAACAACAACATGATCGTCGAGTAAGTCGAATTCAGGACTTAGTAGCCGGACTATGGATCCGTGGTCGGATATTTTGTACGGCAACGGATCTATAGCTATCACATTTAAAAAAGGAGTATTTATCATGACAATAGGCACAATTTTACTCATTATACTGGTACTGGCGCTGGTGGGTGTAATCCCTGCCTGGCCGCACAGCCGATCCTGGGGTTATGGGCCCAGCGGAGGCGTCGGGCTGATCGTGCTAATACTTGTGATCCTGGTCGTGCTGGGCATTTTTTAGTTTAAAACGTTTTATACGAGGAGAAAAATCATGTTGTGGACAATTGCAGTAGTGTTGGTAATTCTTTGGGTGCTGGGATTAGTGAGCAGCTATACCATGGGAGGAGTCATCCATATCCTTCTGGTAATTGCTCTTATCACCGTAGTTATCCAACTCATTTCGGGCCGGAGAATCCTGTAGATAGAAAATTCTTTCAACCAGATGGATACGACAAAAGTAGGGAAAAAATGAAAATGCACATAAAAAAGATACTGCATAATTGGTTGCAGATATGCCTTTTTGCCGCTTTGTGTGTACCCGGCAAAGTTCTGCACGCATCTGATGCAGATGACCGTATTGAGTCATCCGCAAAAGCGTCGTATGTGTTCAAGCATTACCTCAAGGATGAAAAGATTCATATCCGGTCGGAAAATGGTTTTGTTACCTTGACCGGAATGGTTTCTGGAGATTTCCAGAGATCTTTGGCCAATGATATGGCAGAAAATCTGCCGGGCGTTAAAAGCGTGGACAACAAGCTTGGATTAACAAGAGAAACACCTTCTGTTTATTCGGATGCATGGATCAGGACTAAAGTAAAATCCACCCTTTCTTTTCATCGCAACGTGAATGGTATCGGCACTGAGGTTTGGGTAGAAAACGGGACCGTCACCTTATGCGGAAAAGCTTCCAGCACAGCCCAAAAGGACCTGGCTACAGAATACGCCATGGATGTGGAAGGGGTCAAAAATGTTATCAATGAGATAACTGTCGCTTCTGCTGCAATAAATCCGGATCAGACAAAAATGGCCAAAAATGTCGATACCGATATGGAATTCTTTGATGATGCATCCATTACGGTTCTGGTCAAGACAACCTTGCTGTATCATCGCTCAACCAATCCCCTGAATATCATAGTTACGACAAATGACGGGGTGGTCAAGCTGGAAGGCAAGGTGAAAAATGCGGCTGAAAAAGAGCTGGCCGGCAAACTTGCAGAGGGTGTTCATGGTGTAAAGAGTGTTTCCAACAGAATGACTGTATTCGGGGAAGTCCTGAAAAAATGAGGCCAGATCAAGAAGTGTGATGGCCCCTGATTTGGTTGAAACTTCCGATGCAATTCTGAAACAAACCGTCAATCTTTGTCCATGGGCAGAAAGGGGCAGCCATGAATCTATGTGATTTTATTTATGAAGCATTTTAAAAAATCGACTTTTTACGAAACCATCAAGTCAAGGAGCAGTTTTAAATGTCTGATAAGAAACATGAACTCAAAGTACTGATGCTGGATGCTACCACCGGTTTTTACCGAATGCAGCGGTATCGTGTGGGTGATTTTTTTGGCCCCGTGGATCTGGGGATTCATTTAGCCTTCAAGCACAATGCCTTGACCATTGGTGCCGGGCTGCTTGCCGGTTCTGTCTTTCCCGGCTCGAACCGGCTCGTATTTGCCGGAATATCTCCCTGCTGGCACGGTTTTTATATCTCCTCAATGGGAGGGGCTGCCCTGGTTTTTGATAATCTTGGCATCAACTGTCTCAGTATCATTGGGAAAGCCCCGCACCCTTCTATTTTGTCTCTTAACCGTAACCACGGCGAAGAAATCGAGGTGGAACTGGTTGAGGTCATTCCCGAACAGATATGGGAAATGGGCGACAAAGGGGTGTACGCAGTAATGGAACATGCTGTCGGGATGTTCGGTACAAGGTATGAAAAAGATCCGCGGGTACTGGCTGTCGGCCCAGCCGCCGGCTATACCGATTTCGGGGCGATTGTATCCGTCCCTGTTAAAAAAGGGAAAATGACCCATGTTGATACCTGGGCAGGCAGGGGCGGCTTTGGCAGCAAGTTGCTTCAGGAACATGGGATTGTGGGTGTTATCTATGGCGGAACGCATATTGATGATGATTTTCTTGATCGTTCCGTTGCGGATCAATGGTTTCAGGACAAATTCAATCAGAGGATGGTGGCCAAGGATATGGAGGCCACAACAAAGTACCGTTTTGACCCTAAATTCAATACAGGGGGAACTTTCGGTATCAATTACGCAACCATGGATGGCGATATTCTGGCGTTCAATTACCGTACCATCTATTGGAGTCAGGAGGCCAGGAGGGATATTCACGAACGTTTTATTCTGAATCATTATCTCAAACAGTTCAATGAGGAGACCATACAGAAAAAACAGCAGCACACTTGCGGTGAGCCTTGTGTGGCAGTTTGCAAAAAAATGAACGGCAAATACAAGAAAGACTATGAGCCATACCAGACCATGGGACCTCTTTGCGGTATTTTCGACCAACGGGCAGCCGAACAGCTTAACCATCGTGCCGACCAACTCGGTTTTGATGCCATCTCTCTTGGAGGCATCCTTGCATGGCTCATGGATTGCCTGGAGCATGGATTGATTACACCGCCAGAGCTTGGGGTAAACAAGGTACCCATGTGGGAGATGAAAAACTTTGATGTGGTAAAAGATTCAATGCACAATGCAGAACTTGGCCTGGCATTGATAGAGCAGATGATTCAACCCGGCGGAAAAATACCCTTGCAGTTCGGGGCAAGAAAATTTGCCCGCCGTCTGGCACGGGAAAAGGGAAAGCCTTTGCTTGACCGGTTTGTTTACAATGCCTTTGCCCGACAGGGCTGGATGGTTCCCAATCAGTACTGGTCACCAGGTGCATATGCACCAATGGCCATAGCTGGTAAATATTACATGTACTACGGTCGCAATTTTCTTCCGCCACGAGAGCTTGGCCGGGAAAATGCCCGACGCATGCTCAAGGAACTGATGCTGGACAATCTGGGAATTTGCCGTTTCCACAGGGCCTGGGCAGAAACGCTGATACCCGACATCATGGAAAATATATTTGGGTGTCGTGAATCATTTCTTCAATCCATAAGCTTGACAGCAAGCCGCATTACAAGCCGCAACGCTTCCATTTTCTGGGAGTCAGGGCGTGTCCGCGACGTGATCTCCAGTTTTCTGAAAAACAAAAAAATGATCGATGCCGACACCAACGACGAGCTTAAGCAATGGATCGATCGTTTTGAAAAAGATGAATACGCTGCTGCTTATGATTTCTGGTACGAAATGCATAAAGGGATCCATGAAAAGCTTCGGGAGTTTCCATCGTGAGTGAATACCCTACCCTAAAGGGATAGGGGTTTAACGCCACTTTTATAAACACTATATTCTCATCAATATTCATTTTTTTTAAAAAAAGGGAGCACTCTTATGGAAAAACATCTCATGATAACGGTCTCTGAAGATAAAAGTTGTTTGTCTGCTGCCCGCTTTGCAGGTTCTTTTTTTTCAGATAAGCAGAATTTGAAAATAACCCTTTTTAATACAGCAATTACTTTGAATGAACTGGGTATATTTATCATTTTTGTTTTAATTGCAGTGGCCGGTGGCTACGCCATCGTTACGTTGAGAAGCATGAATGGTTTTATTAAAGAAGCCACAGGCATAACGAGCGACACTCGATATAATGGAATTAATCGGCAAAGGTCTTTATTCCAGAAAGGAGAGCACAATGATCGTTGTTAGAATTACCATGAGCGTAATTCCGGAAAAGCAACTGGAGGTTATGCAGACCCTTTTATCCATGATCGAACCGACGGGTAATGAGGCGGGGTGCATCCGCTATTGCGTTGCTTGTGACATCAAAGATAAAAATTGTTTCAGCCTGCTGGGAGAATGGGACACCCGGGAAAATCTGATTCAACACTTAATGTCCTATCGTTTTGGTGTATTACTGGGCACCAGAACACTCTTGTGCAAACCGATGGAAATCAACATCCACACTGTTTCACGATCGGAAGGGATTGAAACCGTCGTTGCCCTCAGAAGCAAGGCTGTCCGGTAAAAATACCCATCAGGGTTTTTGGATGTTGAGCTTTCGCATACGGGCGCGTAATGTGCTGCGGTCAAGTCCAAGGATTTCAGATGCACTGTTTTTACCTCCCACTTTCCAGTTTACCTGTTCCAGAACCTGGACAATATAGTCTCGTTCAACATCCGTCAGGGTTTGACTGTATGTTCTTAAATTCTTGGCAGGTTTTTTCAGACTATCCACCAGTCTCAGTTTAGGTCCGGAGGAGCTTATTACTCCACGTTCAAGAACATTTTCCAGTTCACGGATATTGCCTGGCCAATTGTATCTCTTCAGTGTATCCATGACACTCACCGGAATCATACGAATGGTTTTGCCCAGTCGTTTTGAAATTTTGTTAACATAAAAATCCACAAGCAGGGGAATGTCATTCACGCGCTCCCGGAGTGGCGGCGTGGTGATGGGAAAAATATTCAGCCGGTACCAGAGATCTTCCCGGAAGTTGCCCTTGCGGACTTCTTCTTCGAGGCGGCGGTTGGTGGCTGCAATGACCCTCACATCGACTTTGATGGTTTGAGAGCTTCCCAGCCGTTCAAACTCGCCATCCTGGATCACCCTGAGCAGCTTGGGCTGAAGTTCCATGGGAAGTTCACCGATCTCGTCCAGGAAAAGGGTAGCGTCTCTTGCAACTTCAAACCGCCCCAGCCGTCTGGAATGGGCACCGGTAAAGGCACCTTTCTCATGGCCGAATAGTTCGCTTTCAATGAGATTTGACGGCAGAGCGGCACAATTCATTTTAAACAAAGCCCGGTTTTTGCGCAGGCTCAAACCATGAATAGCCCGCGCCACCAGCTCTTTGCCGGTACCGGTCTCGCCGAGGATCAGGACAGTTGTATCTGTGCCGGCAATCTGTTCAATTTTATAAAACACATAATTGATGGCATCACTCTGCCCTATAATGTTTTCATGGTTGTATTCCAGCTTTATTTCTTCCTGGAGATAGGCTCTTTCGATTTCAAGCTGTTCTTTTAATGCCTTTATTTCATCAAGGGCGGTTTCAGCAACTTGCCGGCTCTTCTCAGCCTCTTCCCGGGAGACGATGAGTTCGTTTGTGCGTTGTTCAACCATTTCTTCAAGATGCCGTTTGTAAAATTCACTTTCGGTTACATCTTCAATGGCCAATAAAATCATTTGGGTCTTAGCCGGTTTCTTGTAAATCCGGCGGGCATTCAGATGCATGATCTTCCGGCCCAGAGTCTGAAACACATGGTCAACCTCAAAATCATTGAAGGCGGTATTCTTGGGCAGGATATTTTCCAGTAATTCCCTGAGTCTGGGGATCTCCCATTGCCCGTTGCCAAGATCGTATATTAAGAATCCGTCCGTCTCATCCTCAGTGACGTCGAATGTCCGGTAAAAGGAAGAGTTGGCCTTGATAACTTTTAAATCAGAATCAAGAATCACAATGGGATGACGAATTGAACTCAGTATGTCACTGTGCATTTTCGTTGTTATTTTAAGCATGTGCATCTCTTTGTCCTCAATACATTCCGGGACGATCTGCTGTTTTTCTTCAGTTACCGTTTGGCGTACCGGAATTTGTTTCTGCAAACCTGATGGTGGTGAGTGGTGAGCTTATTAAACTTTTTATATCAAATGATAATCTGAATGTCTCGTTATTTTTCAGTTATCGTTTAAAATAACGATCATTTTTCCGGTCGGGTCCGGGGTTTGGCATCCGGCTGTCAAAGTGTCTGGTTATCAAGGTCACATATGACCACAGGTCACATATGACCCTGTTTGTCTAAGTGCCGGGGGCGGCCATGCAGGGGTTGTCCTTCCTGTATTTGCTATGAAAACAAGTGGATAGGGGACATACCAGGAGTGCCGAATAACTGGCACGCATATTGAATTTGCAATGCAGCAGGGATGCTCTTTGAAAGGGTAATTCTGGTCCTTCATCTACGCCCTGAGTTTTATCGGGAAGAAAACAGCCTTTCCATATACGGTCATCACTACCGTAAAATATGCAGACTGTATATTCTTTAGGTGCTTTTTAAAAGGAGAACGCGTCCTCTGCCCACTAACTGATTTAAGCATCCCCGATATTCTTGCTCTAAAGGAAACTGTCCAGGGAGATGAACTCAGAGAGATGATGTCTTAAAAACTATTATTAAATAAGGTATATGGTCATGAAAAATAATATGAAACATAATGAGGATATCAAATCCATTGCCGTTATTGGCAATTATCTGCCCCGGCAATGCGGAATTGCAACCTTTACCCGGGATCTGGTTGAAGGGTTGTCTGCCCAGGCACCAGATACCGACTGCTGGGCAGTTGCAATGAATGACCGGCTGGAAGGATATCCATACCCGGAAAAAGTCCGCTTTGAAATTAACCAGAACAAACTTGCCGATTACGGCATTGCTTCCCAGTTTTTAAATATCAGCGAGACAGATATCCTCTGCGTGCAGCATGAATTCGGTATTTTCGGCGGAACTGCCGGCAGCCATCTGCTCAAATTTCTCGGTGACCTTAATATGCCCGTTGTAACGACGCTGCATACGGTTTTAAAAGATCCTTCTCCTGAGTATCGGGATGTCATGTGCAAATTAAGCAGCCTTTCGGATAAACTCGTTGTCATGAGCCACAAGGCCGAAAGATTTCTTCAGGACATCTACGGCATCCCCTGTGAGAAAATCGCCTTTATCCATCATGGTATCCCGGACATGCCCTTTATTGATTCCAGTTTTAACAAGGACAAATTCGAGGTGGAAGGCAAAAAGGTATTGCTCACCTTTGGCCTGCTCTCCCCAAACAAAGGGATTGAAACCGCCCTGCACGCCCTTCCCGCCGTCCTGGAAAAACATCCGGATGTAGTCTATATCATTCTTGGCGCCACCCATCCCCATGTCTTGAAATCCCAAGGGGAGGCATACCGGATCATGCTTCAGCAAACCGTTCACAAACTTGGTATCGGCCGTAATGTCATTTTTCAAAACAGTTTTCTGGGTCTCCGGGAACTCGGTGAGTTCCTCGGCATTGCCGATATCTATATCACCCCATATCCTGAAGAGGCCCAGATTACCTCCGGGACCCTCGCCTATGCCATGGGAACCGGCAAGGCCATTGTTTCGACCCCCTACTGGTATGCCGTTGAAATGCTGGCTGAAGGCCGGGGAAAAATCGTGCCCTTCAATAACTCGAATGCCCTGGCAGAACAGATTAATGCCCTTCTTGACAATGACGGTGAACGCCATGCCATGCGCAAAAAAGCCTATACCTTTACCCGTGAAGCTACCTGGAAAGAGGTTTCCAAGAGATATCTGGAAATTTTTAAGGATGTCCGTCAAAGCCGGAAACACAACCCCCGCCCCAGGTTTTCCTATGTTGAGGATATCAAGGCCATCACCAGTTTTGATCTGCCGGAAATCAAGCTGGATCATCTTAACTCTCTTACCGATGATACCGGTATTTTGCAGCATGCCAATCATACCATCCCGGACAGGTACTATGGATACTGTACTGATGATAATGCCAGAGCCCTGCTCGTTGCCGTCCTTGGGCAGAAATATATGCCGAGCAACGGATTCGGACTGGATGCGCTGGCAGGCAGTTACCTTGGATTCCTCTTATATGCCTATAATGATAAAAATGGAAGGTTCCGCAATTTTATGGACTATTCAAGACAATGGATAGAGGAAATCGGGTCAGAGGATTCCCATGGCCGTGCGCTCTGGTGTCTTGGAAAAGCCGTGGCATTTCTGGAGAATCCCAGCCACCTGGCAGTGAGTGCGATTCTTTTTAAAAAAGCGCTGGGGAGTGCAGAAAATTTTTTTGCCCCCAGGGCCATTGCTTTCAGTCTGATCGGGCTGGATGCATACCTGTGCAAATTTTCCGGTGACAGTGATGCCAGAAGGATCAGAGATATCCTGGCTGACAGGCTGTTTATTCAGTTTAAAAACCATGGGACAACGGACTGGCCCTGGCTTGAAGATGCGTTGAATTATGCCAATGCAAAACTGCCCCAGGCCCTGCTTGTGTCCGGTACCCGGATGCACCGCAGCGATATGGTGGATATGGGACTTGGCTGTCTTAAGTGGCTTTTGGCCATGCAGACGAACAGCCATCATTTTGCCCCCATCGGCAGCAATGGCTGGTATCAGAAAGGGGGTAAAAGAACCCGGTTCGACCAGCAGCCCATTGAAACAAAAGCCATGGTTGATGCCTGTGTAGAAGCCTATACCATTACAAATGACCGGCAATGGTTTGCAAATACCGTCATGTGCTTTAACTGGTTTCTCGGGCACAATGATTTGAATATGCCGCTCTATGATCCCAAGACCGGCGGTTGCCGGGACGGATTGATGGTGGACGGCATCAACCAGAATGAGGGCGCAGAGTCCACGCTGGCATGGCTCTTGTCTTTGCTGACAATGCAGAAACTTTATGCCGATGAAGTATTCAATCAACCCTTATCCGGATCAATGGATTCAAAATAAAGGAAATATCATGCGTATTGCCATGTTGTCACCCATTGCCTGGCGGACACCGCCGCTGCATTACGGCCCCTGGGAAAAAGTGGCCTCCCTTTTAACCGAAGGCCTGGTTCGCTGCGGTCATGATGTGACCCTGTTTGCCACCGGGGATTCACTTACCCATGCCACCCTGCATGCCGTCTGTGCCAGGGGATATGAAGAAGATCATGCCTTTATTCCAAAAGTGTTTGAATGCCTTCATATTTCCGAATTATTTGATCATGCAGAAGAATTTGACATCATTCACAATCATTTTGATTTTTTGCCCCTGTCCTATACAGGCCATACCCGCACCCCGGTTGTCACCACCATCCACGGGTTCTCATCCCCCGGTATTCTGCCGGTTTACAGAAAATACAACAAAAAGACCTTTTATGTGTCCATCAGCGATGCCGACCGTGATCCAGACCTGGATTATATTCAGACCATCCATCACGGTATTGACTTGAAAGAATTTAATTTTGAGCCTGATCCTCAAGAATATCTTTTGTTTTTCGGCCGATTTCACCCGGATAAAGGTGCAAAAGAGGCTGTTGAGATTGCACGGGCCTCAGGCAGGCGCCTCGTCATGGCCGGAATAATTCAGGATAAGGCATATTTTAATGAACATATCAAACCCTATATCGATGATGATCAGGTGACCTATCTTGGGAGTATCGGACCGGAAAAAAGAAATTATATTCTGGGCAAGGCCTTTGCACTGCTGCATCCCATCAATTTTGATGAACCCTTCGGCCTTTCCGTCATCGAATCCATGGCCTGCGGCACTCCGGTGATTGCCGTCAACCGCGGCAGTATGCCCGAACTTATCCAGGACAAAAAAAACGGTTTTCTGGTTTCCAGTACAAAAGAGGCAATTCTTGCAGTCGAACACATCAGAGACATCGACCGGGCCTTTTGCCGGCAAAGTGTTTCCGATCATTTCACCATTGATCACATGCTTGAAAACTATATCCGTGTCTATGAACAGATTCTTGAAACCACAAAGCGGGAAGATCATCGGCCATGGGGATTTTACCAGGTGCTTTCCGATGGAGACGATTGTAAAAACAAAAAAATAACGGTTTACCCAGGAAAACGACTGAGCCTTCAGCGCCACCAGCACAGGGATGAACACTGGTTTGTGGTCAGCGGGAAGGCAATATGGACCCTTAATGGTGTGGAGCGAAGACTTGTGGCAGGACAATCGGTGGATATCCCGCGTAAATCAGTTCACAGAATTCAAAATGACGGTATAGAAAATCTGGTGTTTACCGAAGTCCAGACCGGCGATTATTTTGGTGAAGATGATATTGAACGACTTGGAGATGATTTTGGAAGAAGTTAAAAAACAGGAGATTTCATAATGGCCGCTCCAGAGAATATAATTACACGCTATGCAAAAAATCCCATACTGACCCGGGATGATGTCCCCTATCCGGTTACAACAGTTCACAATGCGGGGGTTGTCAAACATAATGGCAGATATATCATGCTGTTCAGATCCCATCTTCACAACGGGCGATCCATCATCGGAAGAGCGGACAGCAAGGATGGATTTTCATTTACGGTTAAGCCGGAACCCTTTCTGATTCCGGCCGCAGAGGATGTTTTTGCCGAATATGAATCCTTTGGTGTGGAGGATCTGCGAATAAACCCGGTGGGAGATGCCTATCTTCTAACCTACAGTGCTTATTCCCGCCATGGAGTCCGTATTGCCCTGGCCCGGACAACCGATTTTGAAACTATTGAGCGGATTGCCTTGATTACCCAGGCCGATTTTCGCAATGTGGTTATTTTTCCTGAAAGAATAAATGGCCGATATGTGCGCCTGGATCGGCCGCATTCGGAAATATCTCCCTGGTCCATCTGGATTTCCTATTCTCCTGATCTGGTTCACTGGGGGGATTCAAAAGTGATCATGAAACCATTGGTCTATCACTGGGATGAGATGAAAATCGGGCCAGGTGCGCCGCCTTTTAAAACAGATAAAGGCTGGCTCAATATTTACCATGGTGTTTTTAAAACCATGTCCGGAACCGTGTACCGGCTCGGTGTTGCTTTGCATGCGCTGGATGATCCGGCAAGAATCATCGGCGTTTCCGATAATTGGATACTTCAGCCTGAGGATGTCTGGGAGCGGACCGGCTATGTCCCCAATGTGGTGTTTACCTGCGGTGCGGTACCGGAAGATGACGGTACGGTTAAAATTTACTGGGGAGGCGCAGATACGGTCATGTGTGCCGGTACGGCCGTGATCAGTGACCTGATCTCTCTGTGTCTTAATTCTCCCCGGCCGCCAATGTAGTTTAATGATAAGGAAACCGTATATGCAGACAAAACAGCGACTTCAACTGAAGGTGAAAAGAAAATCAAACAAGATCACCGGGGATACATCCAGGGTCATTATACGCCCTCATCTTCCGGATGAAGGGAATCGCATATTCAGAATCATTGGAAGGATCATTGCCCTGCCTGAAGCATCAGCCAAAGCTCTGATTGCAAAAATACTCAAGGATTTTTCCCACAGGCACGAAGACATCCATCATATTTTTGAGCGGCATTTAAACCGGGTAAAGGCTTTCCTCCCAAAGGAGGCAGGACTCAGCGACGATCAAAAGGCCCTTATCGGTGCGTATTTTACAAAAGAGTATTCCATAGAGTCTGCAGCACTCTTTAACCCTTCCATTGTTCCCCATCCGGATCAAAGCCATCTTAAAAAAGGCAGTCTGCGCTTTGTCATGAGTCTGAGAGCCACCGGTGAGGGGCATATTTCATCCATTGTGTTTCGAAGCGGTATCCTGAACCGGCACAACACCTTCCGTTTTGATCCCGTCAGTGAGTTTGTGGAAACTCCGGATCTGAAACAGAATCCCATCTATGATCGAATCGTTTTCCAGCGCAAACTTGATGAAATGAATGGCGGTAACGACATCAGTGAATATATTTTCAGCCGCCTGCATGAAGAATTTACTTCCATGGAACTTGCAGAACAAATAGACATTCTCAAGGCAGCCCCGCTTTTTTCTTTGCATGAAAAGAAGAAAACCTTTGAAATAATCAACTGGCTTGCGGATTCAAATTATGAGGTGGCCTTTCATGCCGACCACCGTATCTCGGAACGGGTGATCTTTCCTGTCTCGAAAAATGAGAGCCGCGGTATTGAAGACGCCCGGTTTGTTCAATTTTTCAATGAAAATCAAGACGCCGTTTATTATGCCACCTATACGGCCTATAATGGGGTCACTATTTTACCGCAATTGATCGAAACAACGGATTTTATTCATTTTAAAATCCTGACGCTTAACGGCAAGGCGGTTCAAAACAAGGGCATGGCACTTTTTCCGCGGAAAATAAACGGTCAATATGTGATGCTGTCACGCCAGGACGGTGAAAATAACCATATCATGTTTTCCGACAATATTCATTTCTGGCAGACATCACAGATGATACAGGAACCTGAACAACCCTGGGAATTCATCCAGATCGGAAATTGCGGTTCACCCATAGAGACGAAACAAGGCTGGATTGTGCTGACCCATGGGGTAGGGCCCATGCGCCAATACTGCATCGGTGCCATACTGCTGGATTTGGAAAACCCGGCACGGATCATTGCACGCCTGGATGAACCGCTTCTGACCCCCAATGAAAAAGAACGGGAGGGGTATGTCCCCAATGTTGTCTATTCCTGTGGTTCCATCATTCACCAGAAGGAATTGGTCATTCCATATGCCATGTCTGATATTAATTCCGGTATTGCAACCATCGAAGTCGAAAGATTGATTCAGTGTATGCATGCAGTAACTTAACATACTGATTTTAAGGTAAATCACCCATGAACAACAGTGATGAAAAATATCAAAAATATTTCCTTATCAGGGAAATGCTGGAAGTCAAAAAAGTTGTGGCTGCCATGGAGCCGTTGCAGATTTTTGAATTCGCAAAACACATCAAACATAAGAAAATATTATTAACCGGTGAAGGGTCTTCAAGAATTTTTCCGGCAAAAAAAGTGATCTGTGACGCCCGGCATCATAACTATAAAGAAAACATCATAACAGAAGGAGCAAGCCAGTCTGCGGAATATGATCTTGATGAGTATACGGTTTTTATTGCTTCCAATTCGGGCAGAACAAAAGAGGGCTTAAAACTGATTGAAACATTAAAAAAGAAAAATCAAACAAATATTATTGCGGTGGTTGCCCATAAAGATACCGAAATTATGAATCGAGCAGATTATACATATCTATTGAAAAGCGGTCATGAGAAGGCTGTGGCGGCAACCAAAACAGTGATCGAGCAGGCGCTGTTTTATGATATCTTGTTTCGACAATCCAATCATAAAGAGCTTCCGGATTTAAAAAGAATCGGGGACTTCATCGACCAGGTATTAAAAACACAAATTTCTGAAAAAATAGTCAATCAACTGGCTTGTGCCTGCATGATCTATTTCTCAGGCAGAAATAACGGTGTTGCAGAAGAATTGGCGCTGAAAGCCAATGAAATTACCGGGAAGAAATCAGATTACCTGGAAGGGACCTATGCCGTTCATGGAATTGAAGAGGTCATGAAAAAAAATGAAGTGATCATCATTATCGATCCTTTCTTGGAAGAAGAATCTAAAATACAGAAAACACTGGTAGAGGGAATCGGCGTGATCGTCATTGCCATATCCACCCGAAAAACATCTTTTCCAACTTTGCAGACACCAGATTTAGGAGAATTTACGCCCTATCTGCAATTGGCTATGGGCTGGAATCTATTAATCGAAACAGCATTGAAACTTGAGATGGATCTGGATCATCCCAAGAGAGCCAGGAAAATCGGTAATGAATTTGAACAAGGAATTTGATTTTAAAAAGGTCGCCGTTATTGTAGCGCATCCCGATGATGAAACCCTGTGGGCCGGGGGGATAATCTTGATGAATCCTCAGTGTAACTGGACCATCATCTCACTTTGTCGAGGCAATGATTTGGATCGGGCGCCGAAATTTTCAGAGGCGTTAGCCGTTTATGGCGCAACCGGGGCCATGGGAAACCTTGACGACGGCCCGGAACAAAAACCGATCCCCCAAAAGGAAATCGAAACAGCCATTCAATTGTTATTACCTCCAGTTCATTATGATCTGATGATGACACACAGCCCTGCCGGAGAATATACCCGGCATAAAAGACATGAAGAGACAGGCAGGACAGTCTCTTATTTATGGAAGAAAAAAACAATAGATTCAGGTGAATTATGGTTTTTTGCCTATGAAGATCATCATAAAACGGTTTATCCCAAGGCCATCCAACATGCCGACAGGATCATTGACCTTCCTGAACCTGTTCGGCTGAGAAAGTACAGTATGATAACCCGGACCTATGGGTTTTCAAAAGAGAGTTTTGAGGCAATGACAACACCGGGCAAAGAGGCTTTCTGGTGTTTTAAAAAAGGAGAAAAAATTAAAAATGAAAATTTTGGTTTTATATGACTATCCGGCCTCTCCCGGCGGGTTGGCCACACAGGGGGAATTGCTGTACAGAGGATTAAAGGAAATGGGAGTGGATGTCTTCCCTGTAAATTTTGAATCTGCCCAGGAAAAAGAGTGGTACTATCGATGGTTTAAACCGGATGTGGTTCTCGGGGTCGGATATTGGGGGCATACGCCGGATTTAATTCTTCACCCCAAACAGTATGGCGTCCAGCCCGTTCCATGGCTGGTCGCGGATGGCTATATTTCAAATTATCGTGAAATATTAAACAGCCTACCCCTCATTTTAGTGACGTCAAACTGGGTGAAAGAGGTATATATCCGGGACGGCATCAACGCAGATATTATTGAGGTGCTGCCGGTGGGCTGTGATACGGATGCGTTTCATCCCATGGACAAGACAGATCCCAAGGTGACGGCAGCAAGGCAATCATTGGGGATTGATCCTGACGACATGATGATTTTAACCGTTGGCGGGGATGCTGCTTCCAAGGGGGCACTGGAAGTGATGCAGGCCCTGGCCATCAATAATCCCCAAGCCCCTCCCTGGAAATATGTCTGCAAGGTATGGCCCCAGGACAGAACTGAAACACAGAATGCATCTGATCATAAACTGGCAAATCAGCTTGGGATCAGCCAGAACATCATCAATGTGATGAACCGGTTGTCCAGAAATTTCATGCCCTATTTAATCAATGCGTGTGATATTTATGCTGCGCCTTCCCGCCTGGAAGGGTTTGGAATGCCTCAAGTTGAGGCCGGTGCCTGTGAAAAACCGGTGATTGGAATAAAGGCCATGGGAATGCTGGATACCCTGGTCCATGGAGAAACCGCTCTTTTGGCCGAAGTAGCCCAGGAAATTCTTTTAAAAGAAACCATGGTGTTCAACGAAACCGGTTCAAAGGAAAGACAGCGGATTGTTTTTCCAAGTCCCCGCACGGTTGATTATCGCGCCAGTGTTCATGATATTGCCAATTATTTAATGGAATTAATGGAAAGCCCGGACCTGCGTCGAAAATTAGGCGAAGCCGCAAGAAAAAGAGTGGTCGAACAATTTGATTATAAGATTGTTGCCAAACGCTTTGTAGAAATTATTTCCTCCCGGCTGGGGATATCATAATGGAAGAGACAATGGCAGTGTTGAGAGAAAAAGCAAAAAAAGCGGCTCTGGAAGTGCTGCTATATAACAGCAAGGGGCCGTTCTTCAATCTTCCCCGGACTGCCGGGTGGGGGTATCCCGAACCTTATACAAGAGATTTGATGATTGCAAGCCTTGGGGTTCTGGTCACGGGGAATGAATCATTAATCAATTCCCTGGGAACCGTCTTTCAGGCTCTGGCAAAAAACCAGACGCGGCTTGGGCATATTCCTTCCATTGTTCATGATCCCGAAGAGTGCGGTGCCAGTGATACAACCCCTTTGTTTCTCATGGCCCTGCAGATATTTCGTCAAGTTACGGGCGAAGCTGATTTTTTAGAAGAATCGGCAAAAAAGGCTTTGACCTGGATGTCGTATCAGTCTCCATCCAGCCGGATTCTGGTGGCGCAAATGCCCACCAGTGACTGGCGGGATGAACAATGGGTGTTGGGGTTTGGGCTGTTTGTGAACACCGTCGTATACACCTACTTGAAATTATTCGGTCTTGATGATCAGGCAGGTTCATTAAAAAAAAAGATGACCACTCGTCTTTCCATTAAAGATGAAAGCCGTAAGCACAACACAGAGGGTGGTTTGAGAATAAAATTCAAACCATACTATGCCCTCTGGTCCTATAAAATGTACAACAGTGAGCGCTTTGATCTTTTGGGGAACAGCCTGGCCATTCTTTCGGGAATTGCCTCTCCATCCAGATCGTTACAAATGATTTCCTGGATAGAGGAAGAGTGTCAGAAACTTAAGGTTAATGGGGATCTGGCCATTGATCTCCCCCCCAATTTTTTCCCTTATATTCATCCGGGAGATGATGACTGGCGGCCTCGATATACGAAATTCAATCTTCCCGGGGATTACCATAACGGCGGGGTCTGGCCCTTTGTCTGCGGATTTTATATTGCCGCCTTAACGGCCGCAGGCAGGCATAAACTGGCCCAAAAAAAGTTTGAAGCCCTTACCAGACTCATACAGCCCGCCCGTACCGCTAAAGTGGAATTCGGGTTCAATGAATGGTTCAAAGCACAGGATGGTAAGCCCAAAGGACAGGATTGGCAGACTTGGTCCGCGTCCATGTATTTATACGCGGCTGAATGTGTCGCATTAAAGCGAACGCCTTTTTTTGATAAAATAAGAGATGGAGCCGACGGGAGTTAAGATGAATGATCCTATTTTTCTTGCCGCTGATATCGGTGCGACCAAAACAAACATATGCCTTTATACGTTTTCCAGGCGTTTGACTGCATATTCACCAACGGTTCAATTAAGAACGGCTGATTTTTCAGGCATTGAAGCACTGGTGGCAAAATTTCTATCCGGCCGGAAAGTAGATGTGAGCTTTTGTGTTTTTGGGGTTCCAGGCCCTGTTGATAACGGCAGGGCCAAGATAACCAACCTGCCATGGGTGATGGATGAAAAAAAAATAGTGTGCGATTTAAATGTGACAATGGTCAAGCTTATCAATGATCTTGAGGCCACTGCCTATGCATTGACCGAGCTTAACGCCAATGATTTTTTTACGCTGAGTGCCGCAAAAACGGATGGTAATGGAAACAAGGCAATCATTGCACCGGGGTCGGGTCTTGGCGAATCCTTTTTAATGTGGGACGGGGTGACATACACCTCTTTTGCCTCTGAGGGCGGACATGGTGATTTTGCCCCCAATAGTGAGATTGACTGTAACCTGTATCAGTATTTACAAAAAAAATATGGTCACGTCAGTTACGAAAAAGTCTGTTCAGGACAGGGCATCTATAATATTTATCAATTTCTCAAAGACCAAGGGCATGAAAAAGAACCGGCCTGGTTGACGGAAAAATTTAAATCAGCGGGAACGGACCCGGTTCCGTTGATCATTGAGACAGCTCTTAACACTGAGAGGCCATGCCCGATATGTGTTAAAACAATCACACTTTTCACTGCTGTTTTAGGGGCGGAAGCCGGAAACCTTGGATTGAGGATATTGGCCAGGGGAGGCGTCTATCTGGCAGGAGGACTCCCTCAAAGAGTATTGCCTTTTCTGAAAAAAAAATCATTCCTGCACGCTTTCCATCAAAAGGGTCGGATGAGCCCTCTGATAAAAGAAATGCCATTGCAGGTGATTACCAATCCAGAGGCCGGGCTTATAGGGGCTGCCCGGTATGGTGTCGTTCACCTTTATCGGCAAGCTTTTTGAAGGCATAAAAACAATTTAAACGGTGTTAAAAACCATTATTAGGAGGAAAAACGGCATGAAAAAAGTTAACAAAATTATAGTGGCGTGCGATTTGTCAGCCTACTCTATCCAAGCAGTCGAATATGCTGCGGACATGGCAGAGAGTGTTGAAGCTGAACTGGTTATCGTTAATGTCATTAACCAGCGGGATCTGGACGGGGTTGAAAGAATCACACACTACACAGACAAAATCACCATCAAAAAATATATTCAGGAAACCAGGGAATATCGATCCGAAGAAATCGCAAAGGTCCTTGCGGAATCAAAACGTGATCCGAATTCATACAGGATGGTTTTCAAGACCGGTGTTCCGTTCCTGGAGATTCTGACTGCGATCAAAGAGGAGAAAGCAGACATCCTTGTTATGGGAACAAAAGGTCGAACTGATCTGGAAGATGTCCTTTTTGGATCCACTGCTCAAAAAATGTTTCGCCGGTGCCCCATTCCATTGTTGAGCATTCGTATAAAGACCGATGATTGATGAGGAAACGGCAGTAGTTCCAATACCGTGGTGAGGGTCGAAAGAAAGGGCTATTTATATCGTGGCAAATTGTTGCGGCCAGCCCAGGTCCTGGTGGCTGCAGGTTAAGTCAATACCCTGGGAAAGATTAAATTTTATGTCCGGAACTTTTATAGGTACATTATGGAATATAAAGATTATTACAAAACATTGGGGGTAGATCGCAAGGCCGACAACAAGGAGATCAAAAAAGCGTATCGCAAGCTGGCCCGGAAATGTCATCCCGATGTCAATCAGAATGACAGTTCGGCAGCCCAAAAATTTTCTGATCTCAACGAGGCATATGAGGTGCTTTCAGACCCTGAAAAACGTAAGAAGTACGATCAGTTGGGTTCCCAATGGCAAAGCCACCAGCGTACCGAGGGACGTCCTGAGAACTTTAACTGGGACAGGAAGCAGGCCTCATCCAGTCAGGGGCATACCTATAGGACAGTCGATCCCAAGGACTTTGAAGAATTGTTTGGAACTGCCGGTGGATATTCTGATTTTTTTGAGAACTTGTTTGGCGGTAAAAATCAGCGGCCAGCCGGTGGGGAGCAGCAATTCCATCATGGTGTACAGCCTCAGAGGGGAAGAGATTTCGAACATCCGGTTCAGGTGAGTCTGACAGAAGCGTTTAACGGAACCAGCAGAATGCTTGCGTGGGAAGATGGCCGTAAAATAGACGTTAAAATCCCACGCGGGGTTAAGTCTGGTTCACGGGTGCGGATCAAGGGGCAAGGTAGTCCGGGAACCAGTAAAGAAGATTCCGGGGATCTGTTTCTTAAGGTCAAAGTTTTGCCTGATAAACTTTTTTTGCGTGATAATGATGACTTGAAAGTCACAATTTCAGTGGATCTGTTCACCATGCTGTTAGGTGGAAAGGTTCCGGTATCCGGCATTGACCGTTCAGTTAATCTTGATATCCCGCCGGAAACCCGGAATGGCCGAATTTTCAGGCTTAAAAAAATGGGAATGCCAAAAATGAAACACCCGAACCAGCGGGGGGATCTATATGTCACAGTGGAAACAATTCTCCCCCAAAATCTGAGTGCCGGGGAAAAAAAACTGGTTGCCCAATGGAAGGATATGCATTGACCACTATGTTGAACTAAGCCAGCATGAATGGTTGGGAGAAAAAAAATGAATAAATATCCAATTGCTCTTTATTTCGATCACCCGGAAGTCCATTTTGAGTGCCGGGTAGTCGCTCGTCTGGCAAGGGTTTCCGAAACGTTTATTTTCAAGTGTGAAAAGGAAAATCTGGTCACAACCCGTATTATGCTGCACGGCGAGAAAGGATTGTGTTTTGCTGATGTTTGCAAACTAAAAATGATTCGTCATCTGTATGAAGATATGGGACTAAACCTGGAAGCAATTGATTTCGTGCTGCGATATCAACGCCAAATTAAAACATTGAATCACAAGCTTGATCAAATGAAAGACCTTATCCGCCGGAAGGAGAAGGAGCATCAAGCTGAGATCCTTAGCCTTCGCCGGCAGTTGGACTATATTTTAGACATATGAGCAGGCTTTTCATCTTTCATGGGGGGAGTTAACGGTTACGTCAAGGAAGGTGATGTCTGCCTTTAAAAACAAAAAGTTAACGAGGAGGTTATGATGTTTGGAAAATTATCAAGCGGCTTGGATATCGCTATCCAGAAAGCCGTGGAGCAGGCAAGAGATACCAATTATTTTGAGCCTGGGACAACCGGCCGCGGGGTTTATCCATTTATCAATCTGTTTGAAAAAGAAGGGGATCTGGTACTGACCACTGAATTGCCGGGGGTACAAAAAGAGGAATTAACCCTGGAAGTCAGGGAGGATATCCTTCGCCTTTCCGGCACCCGCAGGATCGAATATGGTGAAGATTGCAGCTGCCATCGCCTGGAACGGAAAGGCTTTAATTTTGATCGTTCCATCAAGCTGCCTTTCCGTATAGAGGGGGGCAAGATCCAGGCCGAACTAAAGTATGGCTTGCTGAAGGTTTTCCTGCCAAGGGCGGAATCGGATAAACCCCAAAAAATCGTGATTAACTAAATTTGGAAGCATAAGGAGGATATCATGGCTGAAAATACTGTTGTTGCCAAAACCGAAGCTCAGGGCCTGCAAAAACAGGAGCATAAAGAAGAACGAACGGTTGCCGGACGGTTTTTTATTTCACAGACCGATATTGTGGAAAATAAAGCGAGCCTGATTGTCATCATGGATCTGCCCGGGGTGAAAAAAGAGGACCTTCGGGTAAAATTAGAGAATAACGTACTTGATATAGAAGGCTGGATTGACTATTCGCCCTATGAAAAACTCAATCCGGTTTATACTGAATACAGCATCGGCAATTATGCAAGGCGGTTTACCGTTTCCCATACAGTGGATACGCGGAATATTGATGCGGTTCTTAAGGATGGGGTGTTGTCCCTGACCCTGCTGAAAACGCCTGAAGCAAAGCCCAGAGAAATTATTGTTAAATAGAAGTGGGGGTATGATATCATATACGAAAACACTTCGATTGTGGCGGTGAGCCGCCATGTTTGTTATAAGGAGATCAGTCATATGCAAAACGGCATTGGGTAGCTTCTCCTCATTCGAATGTTTTTAATTGACATTCTTAATGTTAGTCATATACTTAGTCAGTATTTAAAGCATATAAATGTTAATATATTGATAATATTGGTTTTTTAATTGCTATAATTTGAAAATTAATTATTCATTTTTTTAGTCTTATTTGTCAGGAGATAGGATATGCCACTCTCTATAAGCGGCTATTTGGAGCGAGGCCCCTCAACCTCTATAGAAATTCAGGCAGCAACAGGTCTGAGCCAGAGCACTGTGGCACGACAACTAAGAGGAATGGGAGATAGTGTTGTCAGTTTGCAGAATGGCCGATCAATAAGATATGCAGCAACATGCAATGCTTTCGGCGGTAATGACAAACTACCTTTAAGTAGGGTTGATGCACATGGAAACACTGTTTTAATTGCATATATACGTCCGTTGAGTCATGGCGGTTTCTTTGTAGAGCCGGTCACAGACATTCCCCCCTTATTATTGGGAGAAGACAAAGATGGCTTATATGATGATTTGCCATATTTTCTTTTTGATTTGAGGCCGCAAGGTTTTTTGGGTCGTCAGATTGCACAGGAGATGGCCTCTCAATCTGACGATTTTCCAAATGACCCAAGGAATTGGAGTACAAATCACATTGGTCGTTATTTACTATCCAATGGTGATGACCTGCCTGGTAATTTTAAATTTGGTGAGCCGGCACTATTGCGTGTCAGGCGCAAACCCGTCATGGTCTCGGATGATGACTATCCTGCACTTGCCGACAGTGTAATGAGAGGCAGCATACCAGGATCATCCGCTGGTGGAGAGCAGCCAAAGTTCACAGCGTTTAACGGCAATAGTTCATCCCATGTAATCGTTAAATTCTCCCCTCAAGGAGCCAATGATCTTGCAAAACGATGGCGTGATATTCTAATTACTGAATACCATGCTGCTAAAATTATACACAGCCGGATTTTTCCGGCCTCAGAAACCAGGCTTATTGAAATGAATGGGAGGCTCTTTCTGGAGACTCAGCGATTTGACAGATCCGGAGAATATGGTAGAAAGTCAATGATTTCACTTCAGTCTATCGATGCTGAGTTTACGGGATTAGGAAGCAATTGGCCACAAGTTGTGAATGCACTGTTCAGAAAAAAAATGATTAGCGAACAGGATGTTTTCAATGCAGAATCGTTATGGTATTTTGGTCGTCTAATCAACAATACTGACATGCATTTAGGCAATTTGAGCCTTGCAATAGAAGGGGAATCGTTCAAACTTTTGCCGCTATATGACATGTGTTCCATGGGATTTACACCTAAAAGCGGTGGTGAAATTCACCCTTTTACGTTTGTGCCGTCTGAACCTGAAAATAGCAATATAAGTAAGGTATTCATTACAAACATAAAAAAAATAGCCCACGATTTCTGGGATAACCTAACAAATGATGAGAGAATCTCAGATGAATTCAGGAATTATTTACAAAAGGGGAATCCTATCAACCGAATGCAATAATTTATTGCTGTTTCATCAGTGAAGCCTTTATTCTCCATCACCTCTACGAACCTGCTATGGGCACAGGTAACCTTTAAGGTTATTCTGATGCTGTCGGCTGAGTCATTGAATCGATAGCGATGATCAAGGATGAAACCATCAAAATTCACTCAAAGGTATTAGGCGGGTAAAAATAAGGATCAATAATGGGACAATATCATTTGAAAAATATGTTCAACCCCCGCCACATCGCAGTGGTGGTCGCCAGTGAAAAAAAAGGAACCATCGGCCATTCGCTGATGAAAAACCTCATGGACGGCGGGTTTGCAGGAAAACTTCTGCCGGTGAATCCCAATTATAAAACCATAAGCGGTCATGACTGCGTAAAATCGGTTTGCGATTTTATGCCGGAGGTGGTGGACCTTGCCATTATTGCCACCCCCATTCACACCGCCATTGATATTGTGGCGGACTGTGTGAATTTATGAACCACCAGGGAAAAATATTTAAGATGATACTTGCAGGGATATTTGCAGGTACAGTGATTTTCATAAGTTGTCCGGCCATTGCCCTGGAAGGCATGATTTCAGGTTCTGTAAGGGACCACTCTGACAATCAGGGGATTCAATGGGCCTTCATCACGGTAAAAGATGATGCTACCGGTAAAAGTTATCTCATACCTGCCATGGAAATTCCGGCTTTCCTCTTTCTCCTCAATGGTGGCTTTCCCGGACGGTGGCGCTCCAGGGTACCACCCTTGGGGGTATCGGTTATGCTGCGGCCGGTAATGTCACCCAGGTGGGTGAGCGGGACTACCATTACGGTGTTGCACCGCAGGGACTTGTCGGGCTCCGTCTCATCTTTGGGGACAGGGTCATGCTTGACTTGACAGATCGTGCATATTATCTGTCCGGCATGGGGGGAGATGACCCTGGCGGCAGGGAGAGCATCAACCGCCTGAATACGGGAATCACCGTCCGTATTTATGGCCCTCATTGTCTTGGACTCCAATATAATGCATCCACCCGGGATGCTGAATATCCCGGCCGGGCTGACAGTCACCAGTCTATTGGAACCGTCAGTCTTGTTTATAAATGGCTTGGCAAGGCCCGGTTCGGAGCTGTCGAGTGGCGGAATCATGACCCTCTTTGATCCGGGCAGGTGGAATCGCAGGATGGAGATTGAAAGGGGAAATATATGAAAACAACCATGGGGTTGTGAACAGATCATCGCAAGGCAGTGATTGAGGCAGTTTCGAGCAAGGATGGCTTTCATCCATCCATCCATGACCGTTCAACAGTGAGGATTTTTATTATGACCAGACACTTTTTTATGTGGCATATTGTAGCAGTGATGTTTGTGTTGCACGTTGCCATTGCTACTGCTGTTGCAGAGAATACTACCAACCTCTTGGCGACTGATATCTTGACAGCCGTTGTTCCACTCACCGGCTTGGCCGTAGCCTATTTCACGGACGATACCGAGGGCCAGAAACAGTGGCTGCGCAATATCTGCGTTAACCAGGTACTCGTGTCGGCCCTCCGACTCGGATTCAACGAAACCAGCCTGGGCGAACTTAGCCAGCCGTTCATTCTATGACTTCTTTAAGGCAAAGCCTGAAGAGACTGTGGGGCGGCTTATCTATGACCTTGGAAATAAACAGTGGGATATCCCCAAGCTGCGGGAACTGCTGGAAAACATTCTTCCCGAAAAAACCGCCTTTGATAACTATGAGGTTGAACACGATTTTGCCACCATCGGCAGGCGTGTCATGCTGTTGAATGCCCGTCAGATTGAACGAGCGATGGGCAAGGACCGGATCATCCTGCTGGCCATTGAGGACATCACAGCGCGTAGTCAACTTGAAGACCTGCTGGAAGAATCTGAATTGCGTTACAGGCGAATTTTTGAGACCGCCACCGACGGAATCATCCTTCTCGAAAAAAGCCAAGGACATATCGTCCATGCGAATCCTGCCGCCGAGAAAATGCTGGGCTATTCCGAAGCGGAATACATTGGAAAAATGCTGCAGGATATCGGTGTCCCGATCGATATGAATGATTTTCCGTCGATAATGGAATCCTTGAACAAGAGCGGCATTCTTAATTACGAGGATGTTCCGATAAAAACTAAGTCCGGGCAGAATATCGACGCGGACGTATATCTGGTCAACAGAGCAAAGCTGGCCCAATGTAATATTCGCGATGTCAGTGAAAAGAAACAGGCCGAGAAGATACTTAAAGAAGAGAAAAAGCTTATTGAAAATGCTCTTAATACAATGCAGGACATATTTTTTGTTATTGATTTAAAGGGCAGATTCCTCAGGTGGAATAAGACATTGAATGCAGTCACCGGGTACGCTGACAATGAAATTTCTTTGAAGAAGGCTGCTGATTTCTTCCATGAGGAAGAAAAAGAGCGAGTATCCGAAGCCATTCTGAAAGGGATTGAAGAAGGAAGTGCCCAAGTTGAAGCAATAATGGTTACCAAAGACGGGAGGGAAATCCCCTATGCATTAAACGCAGCTATATTGAGGTATGCTCAAAACAAACCTGTAGGCATAAGTGGTGTCGGCAGAGACATCACCGATAACCAAAGGCTTGAAGCCCAACTCCGCCACGCCCAGAAGATGGAGGCAGTCGGTACCCTGGCAGGGGGGATTGCCCACGATTTCAATAATATGCTCAATGTGATCATGGGCTATGGCAACATGGTCGCGGACACGCTGGAAACCGGCAGTCCTGCAAAGGAAAATATGAATGAGGTGCTCATTGCCGTTGACAGGGCCGCGGATCTTACTCGAAGGCTGCTTGTCTTCAGCAGAAAAGATGTTGTTAAAATGATACCCGTTGACATCAATGAAATTATCCTTGGCTTGAAGAAAATGCTTGGACGGATTATCAGAGAGAATATTGAGTTTAATATTGAGCTTACAGACATGCCTTTGAAAGTGCTGGCTGATGCGGGGCAGATAGAGCAGGTCCTGATAAACCTTGCTGTAAATTCCAAAGACGCAATGCCGGAGGGCGGCCGGTTGAAGATCAGCACTGGACTTCAAGAATTGAATGATGAATATGTTGCAGCGTATGGATATGGCAAACCAGGACAGCATGCACTGATCACGGTTGACGATACAGGGCAGGAAATGGATGCGGAAACACAGAAGAAAATATTCGAGCCTTTTTTTACCACAAAAGGGATTGGAGAAGGGACAGGGCTCGGGCTTGCAATTTCATACGAAATAATAAAAAAGCATGGCGGATACACAAATATTTACAGCGAACCGGGACAAGGTACGGAATTCAAGATATACCTGCCGCTCAGTGAAGAAACGGCATCCCTGGACAAGGTAAAGGAGGCCGCCGCTCCTGTCAAACACGGAGATGAGACTATCCTTGTGGCCGAAGACGACGCTTCCCTGAGGAAATTGGTGACGATAGTGCTGGAGTCTTTCGGCTATAGTGTTATTACCGCCGTAGATGGTGAAGATGCAGTCGCAAAATTCATGGAAAACAGGTAACAGATCAGCATCGCCATGCTTGATGTGATCATGCCGAAAAAAAATGGGAAAGAAGTCGGTGAGGCGGTCAAAAAAATGAACCCCGTGGTAAAAATACTCTTTATGAGTGGATATACCATGGATATTATCAAAGACAAAAAATTGGCAGAAGCCGGTTCTGACTTTATCCACAAACCGTTCACGCCAAAAGATCTTTTGATAAAGGTGAGGGAGATTCTGGACAGATGAATCAGAGTGAGCATACCAAAGACATTACCGAGCAGAAGCGGGAGCATGAGAGACTTCAACGAAATGATCACATATGACCATAGGTTGCATATGACCGTTTTTGATTGTGTGATAGAAGCAGCTTTTCAGGGATTGTTGTTCTTGTATTTGTAATAAAAACGATTGGATAGTGAATATTAACTGTGTTCTCGATAACTGGCACGAATATTGGATTTACAGTGTAGCAAGGATGCTCTTTGAAATAGAAATCCACAGGATGCGGATTCAGGCGATGACAAATTAGCAATCGCCATCGTCCGCCAGAAGAAAGGAGGTGAGATTAATATGCCAAATAAAGATGGGACTGGACCCAAAGGTCAGGGACCGAAAGACGGTCATGGTAAAGGCAAGGGAAAGGGCAAGGGATCTGGTCAAGGCCCGATGACTGGAGGAAAAAAAGGAAGTAAGGAAGAAACCAAAAAGTAAGCCGGATTTCAAAGCGAGAATTGAGGGCTTGCGAACAATCGCATGAGCGCAGACCAAAAAGGCCGGGGCTAACATTATTGTTGGTATTCATATCATGTTTCCCGGCCTTTTTTGGCCGGTTATGCGGAGCATTTTGTATTAAGTAACAAAACGAGAAGATGAGTTACGAATGAACAACGATAAACTCAGTTCTGTAGCAAAAGCAATCGTCGCGAAACAGAAGGGTGTGCTCGCGGCGGAAAGTATGCCCGGGCAATGGAAACGGATGAATAATCAGCATGATTTAATCGTAATAAAAACCAAAACACTATAGTATAAAAGGATGCTTTGGGCGCGGTTAAAACAATCCATAAAAGAACGAAAGGACTATTATGCTAAACAAAGCCAAAACACTATCCGGTTAATTATCCCTAAAAATCAAAATGATGGGTGACACTCACCCTGGGTGTTGGAAGCCTGGCACAAAGATTGCAAATAAAATATAATGAAATAAAAAAAATCCATTAGAAAGAATAGATATGATTCGTTTGTGGGTAGACAAGCAATCATCTTCTGGGTTCTTAAACTGATGGATCACAAGAACATTAAGGTGCTGGAGCAGGGCATTGACAGTTGGATCGAGGCCGGCGGCTTGTGTCCTGGGTTTTTTGAATTTTATCTATTTCCATAACGGGCATAGTCTGACCGGATCAAAACCATTTAGAGGAACGCCAATAACATGAACAATCAATCAATCACCGTGCTTCTCTTCGAAGACGATTCCGCCGATGCCGGCCTGGTTCAGAATGCGCTGGCGGGCTCAAGAGACAGCCCGTTTCGTGTCGAATGGGTGACACAGCTCTCCGATGCGCTCGAACGACTGGGCAGAGAAGTTTTCGAGGTGATCTTGATTGACATTTCGTTGCTCAACAACCAGGGCATCGAAGTGCTTGAACAATTGTCCCAGGCCGCGCCAAATGCCCTGATCTTCGTCCTCAGCTTGGCGGGGGATGAAGAAATTGCGCGTCGGGCCGTACAGCGCGGTGCGTATGATTACCTCATCAAAGAACATATCGACTCATACTGGTTTCAGCGTGCGCTGCGTTACGTCATCGAGCACAAGGCTGCCCGGAACGCGCTTCGCAGAAGTGATGCGCGCTTCCGCGCGATGAGCGATGCCTCTCCCCTGGGCCTCTTTGTCTCAGATGAGGCGGGCAGTTGCGTATACACCAACGCAGCGTATCACAAGATATCGGGGCTGACATTTTACGAGGCACTGGGTACAAACTGGCATAGTGCAATCCATCCGGAGGATCGCCGGCGCGTTCTTGCCGAATGGCGCGATGCCGCGCACGGCCGGAAGCTGTTTCAGTCCGAGGTACGCTTTCTCCGTAAAGACAATAGCATTGTCTGGACGCGACTGAACACAGCTGTAATGCGCGAGGGGAGGAAATCCCACGGTTATGTGCAGACTATCGAGGATATTACGGATCGCAAAACAGCGGAGTTCGTATTGCGGGCAGCGGAAGAAGAATTGTTCGAGGAAAAGGAGCGTGCGCAGGTCACACTCAATTCCATCGGTGACGCTGTTCTGAGCACCGACCTTTCGGGCAACGTGACCTATATGAATCTCGTGGCGGAAAAGATGACCGGCTGGTCCCGCGAGGATGCGTTGGGACTGCCACTTTCGGAAGTGTTCAAGATCATCGACGGAAAGACACGCCAGGTCACCCCGAGTCCTGCAAGACGCGCCATTGAGAAGGATGGACCCGTGGAACTGGCCGCCGCGGATTGCGTGCTTATCCGCCGCGACGGGTTCGAGTCCTCGATCGAGGATTCCGCCGCCCCCATCCATAACCGGGACGGCCAGGTCACCGGTGCGGTCATCGTCTTCCACGACGTCAGCGAATCGCGGGCCATGACAGCAAAAATGGCTCATCTGGCCCAGCACGACTATCTCACCGGCCTGCCCAACCGGGCTCTTCTGACAGAACGGCTTGCGCAGGCGGTCGGGCAGGCTGACCGGCACCACAAGCATGTTGCGCTGCTGTTCCTGGATCTTGATTTTTTCAAATACATCAACGATTCCCTGGGGCATTTAGTCGGCGATCAACTGCTTCAATCGGTTGCAGCCCGCTTAACGGAATGTGTGCGCGCCACGGACACGGTTTGCCGCCAGGGCGGGGACGAGTTTGTGATACTACTGGCTGAAACGGAACACCCGCAAGATGCGGCCGATGTTGCGGAAAAACTGCTTTCCTCGTTTGCTGCATCACATATCATTGGTGTGCATGAGCTTCATCTCACTTTGAGCATCGGAATCAGCGTTTATCCGGGTGACGGCGTAAACGCGGAGACCCTGATTCAAAACGCGGACACAGCGATGTATCATGCCAAGACAAGCGGCCGCGACAACTACAAATTTTTCATGACTGACATGAACGAACGTTCGGTCCAGCGCTTGTTTGTCGAAAACAGCTTGCGTCGAGCCCTTAAGCAGAGAGAATTCCTGCTGCATTACCAACCACAGATAGATATTGTCTCAGGCAAGATAATCGGCGCCGAGGCGCTCATCCGCTGGATGGATCCCGAAATTGGACTCGTCTACCCGGAACGATTCGTGCCAATCGCTGAAGAAAGCGGTCTCATTGTGCCGATTGGCCAGTGGGTCCTGCGCGAAGCCTGTAGACAAGTAGGAGCCTGGCTGATTTCAGGTCTGCGCGCCGTGCCTGTGGCAGTCAACATTTCTGCGAAGGAGTTCAGGAACCCCACCTTTTTGGATGAGGTTGCTCTGGCCTTGAAGGAGACCGGCATAGCGCCGCACTATCTGAAACTTGAACTGACTGAAAGCATCCTCATGCACGACGTGGAGTCTTCGGTTTCAGTGTTTGAATCACTCAAGGCCATGGGGGTGAAGATTGCCATAGATGACTTCGGAACGGGCTATTCGAGCCTGAGTTATTTGAAGCGTTTTCCCATCGTTACCCTTAAAATCGACCAATCTTTCGTGCATGACATCACTACTGATGCGGATGATGCAACCATCGTCAGCGCAGTGATCGGAATGGGGAGAAACCTGAATCTGCGGGTTATTGCGGAAGGAGTGGAAACAAGCGAGCAGCTCGAGTTCCTCCGGGTTCACCTATGCGATGAGGGGCAAGGTTTTCTATTTAGCCATCCTTTGCCCGCCGAGGACTTAGCTCTGTTGCTCGACACCGGAACGGAGAAGGTAAAACCGAAAGCCATCGAAGTCCCACCACACCCATTAGACTCGAAAAAAGGTAGGATGTGACCATTGGGCAACATATGACCTTTTTACAGGCTGTCTAAGACTGCTCTGAAAGTGTGTTTTTTAGCTTTTTTTTCCTAATAAATCAAATTGATAGACATCATAAAGCCAAGTCTTGGAAACGCGGCACAACGATTGCAATCGAATCAAGATAGATTACAATCTTTTGCCGCACTGATTGGTAGTATCTATGTAACGCCGGCCTTCGCAAAAGATGACAAACACAATGGACAGAAGGATAACCAAAGCCGTTACGACGATAAGGGAAATAAGAATAACGAAGGCCATTATGATAAAAAAGGGCGTAAGGATGACCAAAGACATTACGATAACAGGTACCACAGGCATGGCCATTATGAGTATAAAGGGTATGACTGCTATCGCATTGTGAATGGCAGACGCATTTATCAGCCTTGCAGAGACAGGGGGCCAGCAGTTTATACACCGCCGCGGGTAATTTTTGAACTGCCTGAACCGCCGGGCATCAGTATCTTTTTCCCACCCATCTTTTTCCCTTTTCATCGCTAAAGGGGAGTGCCCCATGAGGAAAATGTCATGTCGAACAAACCCAGGGCAGAGGCGGCACCACACTCGATTTCATTCTACGTGATACTGGGAGTGGCGCTATTTACTTTTATTAATACATTTTCGCTGCTTTCTCCCATCCTGTTATCTTTTCTGCTGGTACTGCTGCTTTCACTTGCAGTTAATCCGGTTATTTCCAGAATGCGGGTTTTGACAGGCGGGAGAAAATATCGACAGGGTTGATCGCGGCTGGATTGTTAGTGGTTATTGTTTCGGTGGGCTTGGTCTCTCTTTGGCCCCATGAATGTCTCGATTATAAAAATTTCGGCTGCGGTGCCTGGTTACTGGGAAAATCTGCAAAAACCCCTGATCAAAATGGAACAACAGGCAGCCATTTTCGAGGAAAAGCTTCAGACTGAGGTCAGTACAGAAATCGCCTGGGAAGATGTGGGTGAAGGTAAGCCTTCGGGGATGCCTGAAACCGTATCTCGACCGCCTTGCAGGAATTGCGTTGCACGAATAGCAGGCTGCCGGCAAGAGATACCTCTTATTAAAGACAGCATTGACCGGTTGCCGGAAGGGCAGCGTTTAAAAAAATTAATGGATGGAGACTAAGCAATGTTATTAATGAACGTAATCAAAACCGGAGGATACATTATAATGTTTAATGAATTGGCAAAACAGGTGAAAGAACTCGGACATTCGCGAACAAGGGAAATACAGCGAAGCAGAACCAGGAATCTGATCATAGGGGCCGGCATCGGTTCTGCAGTAGGCCTTGCAACAGGAATCCTCTTTGCTCCGAAATCAGGCAGAGAAACCCGGCATACCATTGCTGATCGAACCGGCGAAACCGTGAAGAATCTGAAAGAAAATGCTACTGCAACCAAAGACAGGATATTTGCATCAGCCACGGAAGAAACGAAAGAATCCTCCAAATAGCGTTGGATGGAAAGGACTCCCTTATGCAAGGTTCCATTACTTTGAATGAACTGGGTATATTTATCATTTTTGTTTTAATTGCAGTAGCCGGCGGCTACGCCATAGTGACGTTGAGAAACGTGAATGGTTTTATCAAAGAAGCCACAGGCATGCTGCAAAAAAACAAAGATCATGTGAACCGGATTATTCCCAATATTCATGAGATTTCCGTGACTACAGACAAAGGCCGGGCATTAAACCGGCGTGTTGAACTTCATCAAATAAAATAGTCATAAAGGAGTAATCATGATTAAAAAAGCTATTGTAAAACAATTTCTTATAGGGCTCGTTCTCGCTGCGTTTATTGCCGGCTGTGCAGGGACTCTGAAAAAGGAAAGCACTGGAGAGTATGTAGATGATACGGTCATCACCTCCAAGATTAAGGCGGAAATATTTAATGATCCCATGCTCAAAGTTCTCCAGATCAATGTGGAATCCTTCAAGGGGATCGTTCAGCTGAGCGGTTTCGTGGATTCTGCAACGGCTGCTGACAGGGCAGTGGAAGTAGCGGGTTCAGTAAAGGGTGTCAAGTCTGTTAAAAACAGCCTGGTTGTAAAATAGACAAAAGGAATGCTCTGTTATGACACACCACACCGTAATCCTTTTCATGGAGCATAGTTCAACCGGGTCAGGAGATTGTACTTGTTGATGATAGCGGGGAGCATACAGTGGAGGTGTTCGGCATATTGAAATATTCGGCGTAAAATAACTGTCCGGTGGACAATAGTGCTGACAGGGATGCGTCATAACAACAGATTAGAGAAAGGATATCCCATGAAAAACAACCCAGAATCCGAAAGCATTGAACAGTTACTGGGAGAGGCCGATGACCTCATCAGGCAGATCAATTCCGATGCCATCCTGGACATGCAGGAAGAGCAACGCCTGCAGTTTGAAATCCACGCCCGGGAATTGGAAAGGATCAAAAGCGAGTTGGAGGGCGCAGGCATTGAGAAAAAGATACCAAAGACAGGCTCATTGGTTGATGGCATGCACCAGGCTATTCTGGATATCGTGACAGGCATGCGGGATTTGACAGCCTATCTTACCTGATGCTTGCCAGATGTCCTTTAGATACTGCCGGCCCATCAGGCGGTGTCAGCATGTAGATCAATTATGATGGAAAATGGTCGTGTGCCCGGGTGAAACACCCCGGGTTTCATTAAGGCCATATTCGTCATCAAAAACACGAGGGGAAACTGACCATGGCATCCAATGAGCATAACGATCCAAAAGATATACTTTTTGAAAAGTTCCGTTTGTTTTTCGGGATCGGCGATCCTCAGAAAAAAAAAGACGGACTGCCGCCCAAGACCCATTTCAGCATCTGGTATATCCTGTTTGCCATCCTCTTTATTTCCTATCTTCAGCCCATGCTGTTTTCGTCAAAAGTGGAGGTAATTCCCTACAGTCAGTTCAAGCAATCCATTGCCAAAGGCGCAGTGGGCAAGGTCATCATTGAACCCGAAGCCATCACAGGGACGTTGACAGCACCTTCAAACCAGGATTTCAGGACTGTCCGCGTTGATGATCCAGGCCTGGTAGAGGAGCTGGATGAACGCAATATCAGTTATTCCGGACGGTACGATAATAAATTTCTGACTGGACTTCTTTCCTGGATTTTTCCTCTTGTCTTTTTTTTCTTCATCTGGCGGTTTGCCATGAGCAGAATGGGGCCGGGTATGGGGGTCATGTCGTTCAGCAAGAGCAAGGCCAAAATTTTTGCCCAGAGCGATACCAGGGTTTCCTTTAACGATGCAGCCGGCATTGATGAGGCTAAAGAGGAACTCCAGGAAGTCGTTGAATTTTTGAAGACGCCTGAAAAGTTCAAGAAACTGGGAGGAAGGATACCCAAGGGGGTTCTCCTGGTAGGACCGCCGGGAACAGGCAAAACCCTTCTGGCAAAGGCCGTGGCCGGGGAGGCCCAGGTACCGTTTTTCAGCATCAGCGGTTCCGAGTTTGTGGAAATGTTTGTGGGGGTGGGAGCAGCCCGTGTCCGGGATCTTTTTTCCCAGGCAGCAGCCCAGGCCCCCTGTATCATTTTTATCGATGAACTTGATGCCCTGGGCAAGGCCCGGGGGATGAATGTCATGGGCGGACACGACGAACGGGAACAGACTCTTAACCAGCTCCTGGTGGAGATGGATGGATTTGACACCAACAAAGGGGTCATTATCATGGCCGCCACCAATCGACCGGAAATTCTGGACCCTGCTCTGCTGCGCCCGGGACGTCTGGATCGGCAGGTACTGGTGGACCGTCCGGATATCAATGGCCGGGAAGCCATCCTTAAAATTCACTCTAAGGATGTGGTGCTGGGCCCTGACATTGATCTGCGGGCCATTGCCGGCCGGACCCCGGGTTTTGTTGGTGCTGACCTGGCCAACATCATCAATGAGGCAGCGCTCCTTGCTGCCCGGAACAACAAGGAGATGGTGGAGCTGACAGATTTTGACGAGGCCATCGACCGGGTGATCGGAGGGCTCCAGAAAAAAAACCGGGTAATGAACGCAAAGGAAAAGGAAATTGTAACCTTCCATGAGTCCGGACATGCCATTGTGGCCGAGTCCCTTGACCATGCCGATCCTGTTCACAAAATTTCCATTATACCCAGGGGGATTGCAGCCCTTGGATACACCCAGCAGCAGCCCACCGAGGATCGTTATCTCATGACCCGTTCGGAACTGCTGGACCGTATGGCTGTGCTTCTCGGCGGCCGTGTTGCCGAGGAACTGGTTTTTAACGAAATTTCAACCGGCGCCCAGAACGATCTGCAGCGGGCCTCGGATATTGCCCGGGCAATGGTCACGGAATACGGCATGAGCGATGGTCTGGGGCTGGTGAGCTATGATCGCCCCAGCCAGCCGACGTTTCTCCCGGAGGGCTTTTCAAAGGGTAAGGGTTACAGTGAAGCAAAAGCCGCTCAAATCGATGAAGAGATTTCACGGTTGATCGGAGAAGCCCACCAGCGCGTGCAGAAAATTCTCTCGGAGAGAAGAAATATTCTTGACAAACTGGCCGCTCTTCTTGCTGTAAAGGAAACCGTCCAGGGAGAGGAACTTAGGAAGATGATGTCAGATAACACTTAATTTTTTCAGGATATTATGATGCCGATCACAACCAATGAAAACAAGCATCGCCGTGACAACATCGACCTGACCAGGTGCAATACCAGTGTCCATCTGGTAGTGATTCCGGCAACGGGGTAAGCAACCAGCTAAACAATCAGACAAGGAGAAACGCTATGAAAAAAAATTTGGAAGATAAAAGTATCGAACAATTGTTGGAAGAGGCTGATGAGCTCAACCGGCAGATTAATTCTGATGTCCATAAAGACATGAAAGAAGAGCATCGCCGACAGTTTGGCGAGCATGCCAGAAATCTGGAAAAAATTAAATCCCAGGTTCAGGACAAGAAAAAGACAGCAGTCGGTTCCCAACCAGATGGCATACACGGGGCAATCCTGGATATCGTGAAAGCCATGCACGGCTTGAAAAAGAATTTTTCCTGATTTATGTGGAGAACTGAACAGCCCTGGCACACTACCCATGCTGATCAATAGTTTGTCGATTATAAACCGGATAATGAACATATCCATCACATAGATATATCTATTCCGTGAACCATAAAAACCTGATTTATAAAGGAGACACACCATGAATTTTTTCAGTATCAGAAACTTTACCTTATTGACAGTCGTTCTCATTTCATTCGGATGTGCTGCCCGGCAACCGTTCAAGCCCATCCCGAATTTTACCCTGACCCCGTTTAATTCAAACGAGTATGTTTCGTCCATTGATAATTTTCTGATTATCTTTGATGCATCCAGCTCCATGGACGACAGGTATGCAGGGAATAAAAAATTTGATATGGCCACCCAAATTGTAACCCGCCTGAATCAGACTCTGCCGGAACTGGGACAAAACGGTGCTCTTCGATCCTTTGGGCACAGCCCGGTTGTGTCTGACAAATTAACGGTTCTTTTTTACGGCATGGAAAAATATTCTAAAAAAGAATTGGATGAAAAATTTAAAAAGATATCCAAACCGGGAGGCACAAGCCCTATGCATGCGGCATTAACCGCATCGGGACAGGAAGAGTTGAAAGGTATTTCCGGTAAAACCGCTGTTCTTATTATCAGTGATGGCCAGGAAGAGTTCGGTCTGGAGTCTCCCATAACCATTAAAGCAGCGCAGACACTTAAGGATCAAGTGGGTGAAGGACTTTGTTATTATCCCATCCTTGTCGGTGATAATGCCCAAGGACTCGTCCTTATGGAGGATATTTCCCGGATCGGCAAGTGCGGTTTTGTCTCCAATGCAGATAATCTGTTGACGGACGCCGGGATGTCCCAGTTTGTCAAGGATGTTTTCCTTACAAAGAAACCCGTTCCACAAAAACCTGCAGTCGTTAAACCCGCACCCGTTGTACTTAAGGGGGTAAATGAACAAGGTGTCTGGGTAGTGGATGAAACTTTTTTTGATTTCGATAAATCCGTCGTTAAACCAGAGGCCTTTGACTATCTTAATCAGGTTGTAGAAGAGCTGAAAACCTACCCCCGGATTAAGGTTAACATTCAAGGTCATACTGACAGCATCGGCACCAAAACTTATAATGATGCCCTGTCCATAAGACGCGCCCAGGCCGTAAAGACTTATCTTACAAACAGAGGGATTAGTGGAGACCGCCTGACCCTTGAGGGTTTTGGATTCTCCAAACCGGCAGCGACCAATAAAACAGCCAAGGGCCGTGCATTGAACCGGCGTGTTGAGATTCATCCGGAAAAATAGACAGAGAGTTATAAAAATTGGATAAGTCTACAAGTGTTGTCTTTTTTACTCATAAGGATGAAAATCGGGCCAGGTGCAGCGCCTTTTAAAACCGATCAAGGCTGGCTGAATATTTACCATGGTGTTTTTAACTCGTGAGTCGTAACTTCTCATTTCCCATACCAAATGTATTGTATTAAATCTTAATTCAATACTATATGTGGTGTTAATTCAGAGAACTTATGACTGATGAGTTTTTAAAACCATGTCCGGAACAGTGTATCGGCTCGGCGTTGCTTTGCATGCGCTGGATGATCCGGCAAGAATTATCGGCGTTTCCGATGACTGGATACTTCAGCCTGAGGACGTCTGGGAACAGACCGGCTATGTCCCCAATGTGGTGTTTACCTGCGGTGCGGTACCGGAAGATGACGGTACGGTTAAAATTTACTGGGGAGGCGCGGATAATGTCATGTGTGCCGGTACGGCCGTGACCAATGATTTGATATCTCTGTGTCTTACTTCTCCCCGACCGCCAATGTAGTTTAATGATACGTTGAACAAAACCGCTTCGCGGAGAGCGCCCCGAAGGCCTGGCGGAACAATGAATTTTTTAATTAAGCGAAGTTTTTCTTCCATCAACAAAGCATAAATTGCATACTCTCGTCGGTGTTTTTCTGGATATAATATTATTGATATTATGTATTTTTTTGATACCTGGACAATTTAATGCCGAGAATCAGCAACTATAGATGAATAATTATCACATAACCACCGTCTGCTCCGGATGCGGCAAGCCGCACCGGAGAGCCGAGCGTTAGCCGATATCGTAATTTTTCTTGTGATTAGATGCTAAAGTGAGTTATTTTTTCAGCTTTACAGTATATTATAATACTGATATCCTTGTTGTATGAAAGATAAAAGAGCAAGAAACAAATTTAAAAAGGTTGTTTCAGAGCAGTTCCCTGTGAAGCCTAAAAGAGGCGGGGGACTTATCAAAATTGAAGCCTGGGAAAATGATAACAATGAAATTGTAAAGTACAGTATGGCGTACATCAATCATCAGGTTTTTTCTGGAGACAACGGTCGAGTTATCGGATACGACAATACCCATAACTTTCATCACAAACACTATTTTGGTGAAATATCTGAAGTGTATGATTTTGTGAGTTATGAAAAACTGCTTGAACTTTTTGAAAAAGAAATCAAGGAATTTATAAAATGAGTGTTGAATTCAAAGCTGGCTCAATATCTGATTTTTTTTCTTCTGCCAGAGAGACTGCAAAAGAAATTGATCAAGGTAAAAAAGTCACAAGGAAAAATATTATCTGGTTAGAACCGGCAGACTTAATGGCTATTTTGAAGCCCGAAAGAGTAAAAATAGTTCAATACTTGCGCTCAAAAAGAAAAGTCGTTTTTTCTGAATTGGCATCAGATATGCGAAGAAGCCCGGTGAGCTTGAATAATGATCTTAAAATTTTATCAAAATACCAGTTAATAAATATTTTTAAAGAATCAAATCCTGGGCACGGAGTTCATCGGATAATTGAAGCAACATTCGGTGAAGAAAAAATTGAATTCAAAGCAGAGCTTTGACAGTTCTTTTGTATGAAAATGAGGGCATTGTTCAACAGCATTATTATCAATAATCCCGCTTTTCTGAATCGGCATTTGTCGTTTCCTGAAATGGTGGATTTAATTGATTTTTGCGGTTTTTTGAGGGCGGGACTATTGATAAAACGCTATTAGTTATAAACAGATAGAGCAAATGATGAGATGAAAACGGTTTGACCGGGAATGGCTGTTAGAGGATGTTCCCTGCCTCCAGCTTGAAATCCAAGTCCGGAAATTGGAAAGGATCAAAAGCGATTTGGAGGGCGCAGGCCTTGAGAAAAAGATACCTAAGACAGGTTCATTGGTTAATATGGCATGCTCGGCAATCCTGGACATCGTGAAAGCCATGCACGGCCTTAAAAAAGATATTTCATGATCTTTGTCAGTTGTTGAATAATCTCCTGTGTTGTATTGCCGGGGAAAACGTGGGTGGAATATCAGTTCAGGAGATATGTATGATCAACACTCAAAAAGAAGCCATTCTCATTGCGTTTTTGAATGAAAAGGCAAGATATAAAAAACTTGCTGAATACATAGTAAATCTGATCCAGGGTGATCCATCGTCACCCAGGGACAGTATTCACACAATCATCTATCGCATAAAGGATGAGTTCAGGCTTGTTGAGAAAATAGACATGCTGAACAGGGAGCTTTTACCGCAAGAATCACCCATTACGGAAAACAATTACACGACGAGAATCGGTGATCTGTTGGGCGTAAGGATAATCGGTCTGCGTCTTTCAGATATTGAAAAAATCGAGGTATACCTGGGACTTCTGGTTGAGGAAAAATTTTTACGTTTCATTAAACGGCCGGATCAAAAGAAGTCTTTTATCCTTCCCATGAATCCTGGTGAGTCCTTGCCGAATGGCATAAACCTGACTTGCAGCGGATACTCATCGGTTCATTACCAGGCAGCGCTGGGTGAGAATTCAGATACACCTTTAGGGCTGGCGAATCTCCAGTTCGAATTTCAATTGAGGACGATTCTGGAGGAGGCATGGGGCGAGATTGATCATAAATACAGATATATGTACAGCAGAACCGGTATTGAGTTCCCTGAACATATACATGCCGGTTTTTATCATTTCAGCGCCTACCTTCAGGTTGCTGCTCTCCAGGCAGAATCTCTTTGCAGCATGGCCGAAGCTTACAAGCCCAAAAAAAATGTCCACATCAAGAAAAAAGCAGCGGTTCCATCTGTAAACGAAGCCTCCTTAATGGACACTCTTATGACCGAGGGATGTCAGAAAGCTTCATTTTCATCTCTTGAGATGCATCTGGAAACAATTCTGGGTTTTAAGGTGACCGCCAGGACAATGGCGTATATCGAAAGACGTCTTGATGAGATCAATCTTACAGAGGAGCGGGACAAAACCCTTCAGAAAGTATTTACTCATACCCGTGTACTCGAATTCAGTGCCATTTTCAGTGAAATCCTTGATTGTAATCCGTTTACGAACGAGAAAGAGAGAAACATTGATGTTATTAATGCCCTGAATTTTGCCATTTTCAAAAAAACTCAAGGAGAAAGGGTTGCAAGGGAGGGATTGATATCTGTTTTAATATGGAGAAAAGAGCGTTCATCGTTTCAGTTGCCTAAATGATGAATAATATACAATAAATTAAATTTGTTCTTTGCTTCCGAGCGTCAAAAATCCCTGAGCTAAAGACTCAGGATTTTTCTTGCCGATTTTGGCATCCTTCATTTGCCGGTTTACACTTTCCATATCAACATCCTTGTTTTTTGGAAATTTTATCCCAAAATATGCCTTTCCATATTTTTCCCAAGAGTCGTAAGTTCTAACATCTTATACCATATATTGCGCTTAAACTTCTTGGAAAATACTATGTATGGTGGTCATACAACCTTTCGGGTATAGGCCCCCCTTTGCTCAATGTTACCATTCCTTTAAAACAAATCATGACAAACAAAGAAAATAGTTGACCTATTTTCACAAAGCAACTAGACTGACTAGTATCTTAAGCTGAATGGGAGGTATTATGAAGACATCGTGGAAATTACAAGATGCTAAGGCAAAATTCAGTCGGGTTGTCGAAGATGCTTTAAAGATTGGGCCGCAATATGTAACTCGAAGAGGTCGAGAAGCTGTAGTTATCCTATCCGTAAAGGAATATGAAAAAATAACTTCAAAAAAGCCGACACTCAAAGAATTTCTTTTAAATTGCCCCAAGATAGACAATGACTTTGAATTTAAAAGACAAAAAGATTATTCAAGGGATGTTGAATTTTGAATTATTTATTAGATACTTGCGTTATATCAGAGCTGGTCAAGCCGATCCCAAATGAAAATGTCATAAATTGGTTGAATCATACACCCACCGAAAGACTATTTTTATCCGTTATAACTATTGGAGAAATACGTAAAGGGCTTACAAAACTTCCTGAATCAAAAAAGAAGACTCTACTTACAAACTGGTTAAATACTCTTCTGGAAGATTATCAATCAAGAATTTATCCCATAAATTTAACAGTTGCAGAAAATTGGGGAAATATTCAAGGCAAAGCTGAAAATAATGGAGTTCCATTAGCTTCACTGGATAGTTTAATAGCGGCGGTGGCTTACACATATAATTTAATTGTGGTAACAAGAAATGAGGCTGATTTTGTTGCAAGCAATGTGACAATATTAAATCCTTGGAATAGTCAAGGGCAATGAATCATGACTTTAATGCTTCGTTGCGGGCAAATCTGTTCAAAATCTTGGTCAGCCAATGGCAGTTTATATAAAAATTTCCGTAAGAGGCTGTTTTTAAAAAGGCTTTCATTTTTCTATTGTGGCGGTAAACCGCTATGTTTGTTATAAAAAAGAGAGGAACATCACATTAATGATCACAGGCGAGATAAAAAACAAAATTGATAAAATATGGGAAGTCTTCTGGACCGGCGGCATTACCAACCCCCTCACGGTGATCGAGCAGTTCACCTATCTTCTTTTCATAAAAGGCCTGGATGACAAGCAGAATGATCTGGAGGCCAATGCCGCGATTCTCGGTATTGACGCGGAGAAAATATTTGGTGATCATCAAGAGGATTTACGCTGGCACAATTTTAAGCAAAAGACTGCCCAGCAGATGTACAAGCTCTTTATTGATACGGAAAACGGGGTTTTCACATTCATTAAAACACTCCACCATGACAAGACTTCGGCTTTTTCCAAATACATGGATGACGCCATCTTCATGATCCCGACTCCGGGGATGCTTGAAAAAATCGTTTCAGCCATTGATAGTCTGAAAATGCCTGACCGGGATTCCAAGGGGGATCTATACGAGTATCTTCTCTCCAAGGTTTCCACCTCCGGTACCAACGGGCAGTTTCGCACTCCCCGCCACATCATAAGTATGATGGTTCAACTCATGAAGCCCTCGCCGGAGGATATCATTGTTGATCCTGCGGCAGGCTCTTCTGGTTTTCTTGTTGCTTCCGGTGAATATCTGCAAAAGCATCACGGCAGCCTTTTCACCGACCTTGATCTGAAAAATCACTATAACAACACCATGTTTTACGGGTTTGACATGGATCGCACCATGCTCCGCATCGGTGCCATGAACATGATGCTCCACGGAGTAGAACACCCCAATATCGAGTACCGTGATTCCCTGTCGGATCAAAACCCTGACCGGGAGAGCTGCACGCTTATTCTTGCCAATCCTCCATTCAAGGGATCACTTGATTATGAATCAGTCTCGGCAGACCTTCTGAAAGTCACCAAAACCAAAAAGACCGAGCTTTTATTCATCGCCCTGATGCTGGGGATGCTAAAAAAAGGCGGCCGCTGCGCCACCATTGTTCCTGACGGGGTTCTCTTCGGCAGCAGTAATGCCCATAAAAAACTGAGGATGGAAATCGTTGAGAATCATCACCTCAAGGGCGTAATTTCCATGCCTTCGGGAGTTTTCAAGCCCTATGCCGGGGTGAGTACAGCCGTGATTCTCTTTGAAAAAACCGGAATAGGCGGCACGGATAATGTCTGGTTCTATGATATGACCGCCGATGGATTCAGCCTTGATGATAAGCGCCAGCCCGTTGAAACTAATGACATTCCCGATATTGTTGCCCGCTGGGATCAAAAGGATGCGGAAGCCGGCCGCAAGCGTACTGAAAAGTCATTTATGGTTCCCAGGGATGAAATCAAGGAGAACGGCTACGACCTCTCCATCAACCGGTATAAAGAGATCGTCTATGAAGAGGTGGAGTATGATCCCCCTGCTGTGATTCTTGATCGTGTGGCCGCCCTGGAACTGGAGATTATGAAGGGGATTGATGAGCTGCGGGGGATGGTTTGATGAGCTGGGAAATGATGAAATTGGGTGAAGTGGCAGATGTTGTTCGTGGTGTTACTTTTTCTAAATCTGAAACCACAAATACCCCCTTGGATGATAATTATCTTCCGGTTATTCGTGCTGGTAATATTCAACAAGGCCGTTTGTTGCTTAACGATAATTTGGTATATGTGTATTCTTCTAAAATTAGAAAAATTCAGCTTATTCAAAAGGGTGATATAATCATGTGCACATCTTCAGGGAGTGCAAGTATCGTTGGCAAATGTGCCATTGCAAAGAGTGGCTGGCATGGAAGCTATGGTGCATTTAATGCGGGTATTAGATCAAAAGGTTTAATTGTATCATCTTTCCTTTTTTATTGCCTATCCTCTCCTATATTTAAAAGTTGGAGTGTTAAATCAGCTGGTGCAAATATAAAAAACATAAGGAACTCTGAGCTTAAAGATTTCCCAATCCCCCTCCCACCCCTTGAAACCCAGAAACGAATCGTAGAGCTTCTTGACCGGGCACAGTCTCTGATCGACAAGCGCAAAGAACAGATCGCCCTCATGGATAAGCTTATCCAGAGCATTTTTTATGATATGTTTGGTGATCCTGTTTTGAATCCGATGGGGTGGGAGTTGGAAAAATTAGGTGCAGTTGGCCGATTAGAACGTGGTAAATCAAAACACAGACCTCGTAATGCTCCCGAATTATTGGGAGGCAAATATCCACTTATTCAAACCGGTGATATTGCCAATGCCGGCTTTTATGTAAAAGAGTATTTTCATACTTATTCTGAATTAGGCCTTGCACAAAGCAAAATATGGAAAAAAGGAACATTGTGCATAACAATTGCTGCAAATATTGCAAAAACTTCAATTTTAGGCTTTGATGCTTGCTTTCCTGACAGTGTAGTTGCGTTTTTGCCATATAAAAAAATTGAAATTATGTATGTGCAATTATGGTTTGGTTTTCTTCAAAAGATCATAGAAGCAAACGCTCCAGAATCAGCCCAAAAAAATATTAACCTTAAAATACTCAATGATCTTGATATTCCAGTTCCACCTATCATTCTCCAAAAAACCTTCGCTGACCGAGTGCAAAAAATCGAAGCCCAAAAAGCAGCCATGACCACCTCCCTCCGTGAACTGGAGGATAATTTCAACTCACTGATGCAGCGGGCATTCAAGGTAGAGTTGATTAATTTGTGACAGTAAACAATAAATTGTAAAAATGCCACTCAGTGCGTGGCGTTTTGAAAAAAGGAACGCAGTGCGTTCCGAATTTAGCTGGATCCATTACCGGCATCTTCCCAAAATTGAACAGCTTGAAGCAGAACTGATGAAAGGGCTCGACAACCTCACAGAATCGTTGTAAATACTCCCGAACTTCTCGTATCCCACAGGAGAGTTGTAAATAACCTCAAACTTCTCTTACCCAACAGGCTTTTATATCTAATAAAATAAGCTTGTTTATGTTTGACACCTCTCCATAGATAGGTTACTAAAACAGTTATGATCAAATCCTTTAAACATAAAGGTTTAAAAATATTATTTAAAACCGGTAATCATAAAGGTGTTAACCCTGCCCATGTAAAACGGTTAAGATTGATACTTGCAAGACTTGATGCAAGTCAAACTCCCGATGATATGAATTTGCCAGGTCTTAATCTTCATCGTTTGAAAGGTGATTTGAAAGAATTATGGTTAGTTACCGTATCCGGAAACTGGCGTGTTATTTTTAGATTTGAGGATGGCAACATCGCTGAAGTAGATTACGATGATTATCATTAGATTTGGATATAAGGATTTAAAAAATGGTTATGCACGATCCACCCCACCCGGGAGAGGCAATAAGAGAATTTTGTATTAAGCCCCTTGGCTTAACAGTTACAGATGCCGCCAAGGCTCTTGATGTATCAAGAAAAACCCTTTCATCTTTATTAAATGGCCGTTTTGGAATATCTCCGGAAATGGCTCTAAGATTATCAAAGGCATTTGGAGGTAGTGCTGAAAGCTGGTTAATCCAGCAGGCACAGTATGATCTCTGGCAGGAAAGGGCTAAAGGAAAAGAATTGAAAGTTAAATCTTTCGTTACCACTTCCCCTGCGTTAAGTTATTGATCTGAATTCTTCCATCAGGAATGGTCAGTCAGTTTAAACATTACAGATATCCTGTCGCAAGCTTGCTCCAAGCACCTTATTTTATAAATTTTTTTTGTTTCCACAAGTACCAATTAAAACTAATGAAAAGGCTCGATAACCTGACCGGAGGGTTGTAAATACTCCCGAACTTCTCGTATCCCACAGGAGAGTTGTAAATGACCTCAAACTTCTCTTTTCTTGAAAACGACCCCAAATACAAGGAAATTGCCATTGCCTGTATTGATGCGGAAAAATCCATTGCCATATCTTACTCTGCTGCCGCGTTGCAGACCCGCCGTGCCCTTGAAATAGCCGTAAAATGGACCTACCGCCATGACTCTGATCTCAGCGTTCCCTACCGGGACAACCTCTCATCCCTGATACACGAATACCAGTTTAAAGAAATCCTTGACGCAAAGCTGTTTCCCCGCATAAAGTTCATTATCTCCCTCGGTAACAAGGCGGCCCATACCGTGAAGCCGGTGAGACGTGATCAGGCCGTAGAGTCCCTCAGGAACCTCTATGATTTCATCTCCTGGGTTGATTACTCCTACTCCACTGAAACCCATGATAAGCCCTTTAACATCTCCCTTCTCCAGGACGGTTCCGAGTTGGAAAAGAAAACCCGTAAAATGCAGGAGGAGCTGGCTGCAAAAGAGGCTGCCTGGGAAGCGGAAAAGGAAAAACTTGAAAAACAGCTCCGCTCTGCCAAGGAGCGGAAGCATTTCACTGAAAAAAGAAAGGAGAATCAGGAGGCCAGGGATTTTGTATGTGAGGATATAAGTGAATTCAAGACCCGTAAGATATACATTGATCTTGACCTTGAAACGGCAGGCTGGAAAATGGGCGCCAACTGCCTTGAAGAGGTGGAGGTCAAGGGCATGCCTAATGATTCCGGCAAAGGTTTTGTGGATTATGTACTCTATGCCGACAATGGCAAGCCCCTTGCGGTTATTGAGGCAAAACGTACTTCCGTGGATCCTAAAAAGGGAAAAATCCAGGCAAAACTCTATGCGGACTGCCTTGAAAAAGAGCATGGAGTCCGCCCCCTGATATTTTATGCCAATGGTTTTGAAACATGGTTCTGGGATGACGGGGAATATCCTGAACGCCTTGTGAGCAGCTTCTTTACCAGGGATGAACTGGACTGGTGCTATTATCGCAAAGCCAACAAAAAAAACATCAGCTCCGTAAAAACAAATGATGATATTGCAGGCCGTGCCTACCAGAAAAAGGCTGTGCAGGCTGTGTGTGATACCCTGGAGCAGGGCCACAGAAAGACGCTCCTTGTCATGGCGACGGGTTCCGGTAAAACACGCACGGCGATCTCGCTGGTGGATGTACTTATGAACAACGGCTGGATCAAGCATATACTTTTTCTGGCGGACCGCCGGGAACTGGTCAAGCAGGCAAAGAGGAGCTTCAGCAATCTTCTGCCACATCTAACAATATGCAATCTCCTTGACAATAAAGATGATCCGACCAGCAGAATGGTTTTTTCCACCTATCCCACAATGATGAATGCCATTGACGGCAATAAAACCAAAGAGGGGATGCGTCTTTTTACGCCGGGGCATTTTGATCTTATCATTGTTGATGAATCACACCGCTCAATTTATAAGAAATATCAGGATATTTTCACCTATTTTGACGGGTTCCTCCTGGGGCTGACCGCCACGCCAATAAGCGATATCGACAGGAATACCTATACTGTTTTTGACATTGAGGAGGGTGTGCCGACCTTTGCCTACGAACTTGCTGAAGCCATAAAGGAAAAATATCTGGTTCCCTATAATACCATTGAAACCAGGATGAAGTTCATGGAAGAGGGCATCCATTATGATGATCTTACGGATAAAGAAAAAGAGCAGTGGGAAGATACTTTTGACGATGGAGTCAGTGATATTTCCGGTGGTGCACTCAATAAATTTCTCTTTAATGACAATACAGTGGATACGGTACTCTACAATCTGATGGAAAAGGGAATCCATGTAAATGGAGGGGATACCATTGGTAAAACAGTGATTTTTGCCAAGAATACCCGCCATGCCGAGTTTATTCTAAAACGGTTTGATGCCCTTTATCCCGAATATGCGGGCAGGGTTGCCGCTGCTATTTACAACGGTATCAGGTATGTGGATACACTTATTGAAGACCTCTCCACCAGAGATAAATATCCCCAGATCGCCATATCGGTGGATATGCTGGATACCGGTATTGATATTCCTGAACTTGTCAACCTTGTATTTTTCAAGAAAGTACGATCCAAGGCCAAGTTCTGGCAGATGATAGGGCGGGGCACGCGCCTCTGTAAAGACCTTTTTGGTGGGGGCCATGACAAGGAATCCTTTCTGATATTTGATTACTGCTCCAACTTTGAGTTTTTCCGTGTCAACAAAAACGGTATTGAGGGGAAAGCCCTGAAGTCATTGACGGAAAACCTATTTAATATACGGGTTAAGATTGCACAGGAGCTGGAGCATCTTGACTATCAGACAGATGACTGTAAAGCCCATCGCTCAAAACTTGCAGAAGAGCTTCACAAGGCGGTAGCTGCCATTGATGAATCCAGATTTTCAAGCCGGCTTCGGATTGAGTATATTCATCGATATAATAAACGTGAAAAATGGGAGTCAATATCCGATGAGATGGTTCGAGAGCTTGATGACCAGGTGGCGCCCCTGATTATTCCCAAGGAGGAAAATGAGCTGGCCAAGCGGTTTGACTATCTCATGTACACCATTGAGCTGGCGTGTCTTAAGGGGCTTTCAGCGCCTAAATATAGAATAAAAGTGATCACCACCGCGGAACGGCTGGCACAAAAGGGAAACCTGGCCCAGGTGCAGCGCCATGCCGATATTATTTCCTGGGTCCAGACCGATGAATACTGGGAGTGTGCGGATATTTTTTCCCATGAAAAGGTGCGTGAGGCATTGAGAGACCTTCTGGTGCTTCTTGAGAAAAATGATACGGAGATTTACTATACCTCATTTACGGATGAAGTCTTGAAGGTAATTGAAAAACCTGGAGAATACAGGGTAAGCGATCTGCACAGCTATCGTAAAAAAGTGAATAACTACTTGAAAAAACATCAGGATGATCTGGTGGTTTTCAAACTGCGGAACAACAAATCCCTTAGGGATACTGATTTTAAACATATCGAAAAGCTCTTGTGGCATGATCTGGGAACCGAGGATGAATATAAGAAGGAATTTGGGGATAAGCCCCTGATGAATCTTGTTGCCGGACTGGTGGGCCTGGAGCGCTCCGCCGCCAATGAGCTTTTTTCCGAATTTATCTCAGACCAGAGCCTTAACATCAATCAGATGGAGTTTGTAACTTTGATCGTGAACCATATCGTGGAAAACGGAGGCCTTGATAAAAGTATTTTAAATGATCATCCGTTTAATAAAAACGGCAATATTGTAGAACTTTTTCAGGGAAAGATGGAGGTTGTAAAAGATATGGTAAAACAGATTGAAAAGCTTAACAATCGAACTGCCCTTAGTGCTTAGTCTGATTTGAATTTTTAGCAAAGTGTCAACTGCTTCTGACTTGATATGAAGAATGCCAAAGATTCCCCATTTAAAAATCTTGACAAGACAAATAATCAATGTTATTTGATAATCATTATCAATAAATATTGAGGAAATATTAAATGCCGGACTCCAGTAAGAGGTTTGAGACGATAATCCAAAAGCTAAGGGATAATAATCATAAAATAACTCCCCAGCGGCTGGCAATTGTTGAAATCCTTGCAAAAAGCATTGGGCATCCAAGTGTTGAAGATATTTATACTCAGTTAAAGGATGATTTTCCCACCATGAGTCTTGCTACAGTATATCGAAATGTTCTATTAATTAAGTCAATGGGAGAGGTTCTGGAGCTGGGGTTCCCCGATGGCAGCAACCGGTATGACGGAAACAAGCCATATCCCCATCCCCATGTAATCTGCATTAAATGCGGAAAAATAGTTGATCCGGATTTGGAGAGTCTGGATGAAATGAGGGAGGAGGTAGCCAGTGAGACAAATTTTAAAATAATAAGCCATAGGCTGGATTTTTTTGGTGTCTGTAGTGATTGTTCTAAGAAAAAACAATAAATATATTTTTTTGCCTTTGAATAATAATGATTATCAAATAACAATAAATATATTTTATATTATCTTATGATTTAACTCGTTAGTCGTAATTTCTCATTTTCCATATGAAATGTGGGCAATGATCATGGATTTGTCCAAATGGGCGGCTTCCATACCGGCCCGGAAATTGGACAGTGCCCCTACCCACCGTGGTCGAAATGATGATCAAGGTTCCAATACTATATGTGGTGTTAATATATACTCCCCACCCTTAGAGATTGAGCTTTCTATGGGAATTTTTTCCCAGAAGCAGGCTAAAATAAAAGCTCAAATTATGAGAGTGCCCGGTATAGAGAGCTTATGACTGATGAGGACTTAAAAAAGGAGATTAAAAATGTCTGAGAAAAAAATGTTAACTAATAATGCCGGCGCTCCTGTTGCAGATAACCAAAATGTTATGACGGCAGGGCCCCGTGGCCCCCAGTTATTACAAGATGTGTGGTTCCTGGAAAAATTAGCCCACTTTGACCGGGAGGTGATCCCGGAGAGGCGGATGCATGCCAAAGGCTCCGGCGCCTATGGAACCTTTACCGTTACCCATGACATTACAAAATATACAAAGGCTGATTTATTTTCTGAAATCGGCAAGAAGACAGAAATGTTTGTGCGCTTTTCCACTGTGGCAGGGGAGCGGGGGGCTGCTGATGCCGAGCGGGATATCAGGGGTTTTGCCATGAAGTTCTACACGGAACAGGGCAACTGGGATCTTGTCGGCAATAATACACCGGTATTTTTCCTGCGTGATCCTTTAAAATTTCCAGATCTGAACCATGCTGTAAAAAGAGATCCAAGAACAAATCTTCGCAGTGCTTTAAACAACTGGGATTTCTGGACATCTCTTCCTGAAGCCCTCCATCAGGTGACCATTGTCATGAGTGATAGAGGCATTCCATCTTCATATCGTCACATGCACGGATTCGGCAGCCATACCTTCAGTTTTATCAATGCTGATAATGAACGCTTTTGGGTGAAATTTCATTTCCGCACCCAGCAGGGAATTAAAAACATGACGGATCAGGAAGCTGAGGCCGCCATTGGTAAATGCAGGGAAACCCACCAGAGGGATCTTTACGAGAGCATTGAAAAAGGAGATTTTCCCAAATGGACAATGTTTGTTCAGATAATGCCGGAAAAAGAGGCAGCCACCTGCCCCTATAATCCCTTTGATCTCTCAAAGGTCTGGTTTCATAAGGACTATCCACTCATTGAAGTTGGTGAATTTGAACTTAACAAAAATCCTGAAAATTATTTTGCAGAAGTTGAACAATCCGCCTTTAACCCGGCAAGCATAGTTCCAGGAATCGGGTTTTCACCGGATAAGATGCTCCAGGGACGCCTTTTCTCCTATGCCGATGCCCAGCGCTACCGTCTGGGTGTCAACCATCATCTGATTCCCGTGAACAAACCCCGCTGCCCGTTCCACAGCTATCATAGAGACGGTGCCATGAGGGTGGATGGAAACCATGGAAGCACCCTTGGGTACGAGCCCAACAGCTTTGGGGAGTGGAAGGAGCAGCCTGACTTTAAGGAACCTCCTTTAAGCCTTGAAGGGGCGGCCGATCACTGGAATCACAGAGAGGATGATGATTACTACAGCCAGCCTGGAAAGCTTTTTAATCTCATGAGTGATGAACAAAAAAAATTATTGTTTGAAAATACAGCAAGATCCATTGGAGACGCACCAAAAAATATTCAGCTCCGCCACATAGGCAACTGCATGAAAGCTGACCCTGCCTATGGAAAAGGCGTGGCAGATGCTCTTGGTATTGATCATAATGAGATTTCATAATAAATCTGCATCCTTCATATCAACTCAAAAGTAGTTTACACTTTTCTGAAAATTTTGAACCATGATTAAAAGGATTTAATGATGAGCATGATGGAAAATCAAGGTAAAGCCATTAATTAAGAAAATCATGGTTCAAAAAATGTGTAAACTGATAACCCTTGGTTCGATTGATCTCATAAGGCGCTGTAATTTAAGTAAAATACAACTCTGATTTTTTGGAAGTCAGCTTTTTCATGTGAATAAATTCAATAAGTTATGCAAAAATGATCGAACCGTTGGTGATAAATGAAGGATGCCATAAATCTTTTGGCATCCTTCATATCCTTCAAAAAATACTTTACACTTTTCGGAGGATAATCATCTGAAAAAGGGCATATCATTCTTTAAAGTGTAAAGCGGGAAATGAAACATTCCAATCTTTTATATTTTCCCTTGGCAATCTTTCATAAAAAGTATATCAAAAAGAATTTAAGGCTCAAGCTGTGAATCCAGGCCGCTAATCTTAAAATAATGCCTATGTAAAGGAAGCTGGTTTATGAAAAACTCCAAACTGAAACAGAGTAATTTTAAAATTGTTATCTCCAACCATAGATTAAATGCCAGGCGTTTTTCCCATATGCCGGAAGTCCAATCCCGCAGGCCTGTATTGGTATTTCTCCATGAGGCCCTCGGCTGCGTTGATATGTGGCACGATTTCCCTGAAAAGCTTGCCAAGGCTACGGGATGCGACGCACTTGTCTATGACCGCCTGGGGCATGGTAGATCCGACATTCTTCCCTTATCCAATTTCCATGGAGATTACCTTTTTGATGAAGCCTGGCAAATGCTTCCCAGGGTGCTGTCTGCCTGCCGGGCCAATCCTGCAATTCTTTTCGGTCACAGTGACGGAGGAACCATTGCCCTCCTTTTTGCCGCGAAACATCCTGAAAAGGTGAAGGGAATTATTACGGAAGCAGCCCATGTATTTGTCGATGATATGACAACAGATGGAATCAAGCATACTATAGCCAACGAAGATTCCTCGAATATCAAGGAAAAACTTGCAAAATACCATGGGGAAAACACGGAGAGGATTTATGAAAGATGGCATTCTATCTGGCTCTCCAAAGAATTCGCATCCTGGAATATAGAATCCTATCTTGGAAAAATTAAGGGCCCTCTTCTTGGAATGCAGGGGAAACAAGATTTCTATGGAACAGAAGACCAGCTTAAATCCATTGTGTCCAACTCCGGGGGATACGCAAAAGAGATATTCATCCCGGATTGCGGCCATATTCCCCATAAGGAGAGTCCTGAAATTGTGCTAAATGAAACCTCAAAGTTTATTTCAAGTTATTGCCTGTAAAGTAGTCTTTTAAATACAGGATGCATATCTCAATTTTTATCAATTAAATAAAAATGGATAAAACCATCAATAAAAAAAATCATCTAAAAAGGTGGCATGTTTCATTCCTCGGTTGAGACTTTTTCAAAACATTCTCTGAAGTTTAGGAAATTATCTGAAAAAATTGTCAACTACTTTTGAGGCAATATAAAACATGGCAAAAAGGTTAAGTATCAAATGGTAGAATTGGAAGTTTTTGCGGGCGTTTGCGGCTTTACAACATTGATTCGTGCCAAAGACACCAGCAGGTACAAAGCAGTTTGCACCATCGAGAGTGAATGCCCTAACTGCCGAAAACTGGGGGATGCCATTGGAAACCAGGAACTCAATGTTATGGACGAACTATTCAAAAAGGGAAAGTCCCAGGTGATCAAGGCAGCCCAGGCTAACATTCCCCATCTGTCCTGCCCGGTAGCGGCCGGCATTCTTAAGGCATTGGAAGTTAGCGCCGGCCTGGCTATTCCCAAAGATGTCACAATGAAATTTAAATAGCTTAAGGGAATGCATACAAATAAAAATACCTACTTTTAAAACATGTCCCATGTGATAAATGGAACGCATTCACCAAACTGGGCAGATTATTATCTATGTGCTGCCTAAGTAATATTAAAACAACGGGCATATATTGTGGTTTCTTGAAATTTTGAAACGGTGTGAGCCCATAGAGCCCTTAAATGAAATTGCGTCTAATTTCAACACCCTTTATTATTCGTTCATTGCAACATCATAACCGTGGGTCAAAGCCATTTTGGTAAACATCTGGGTCAAACCTGCTGCAAGGGAAAAAATAGATCCAATATCCAGGTTTTGATCGGCTGTTTCATCAAAATAAATATTTAAACTCGAGTCAAGGCCATCATCAGGTGCCCAGTAACAGATCATAATGGGTACCTTTGGCAGGGTGTGCATTACCACTGAAATATCGGACTTGAACTGTTTTTCTACTTCTTTGCCGTTTAGAATGGTTACTATGTCGTCGAACAGGTCAGTATAAATGTCTGCAATTCTTTTCATGGGTTTCTCGCATCTCTGCCTGAAAAGAGGATAACGTTCCTGACCGTTATTAAGTTCCCTAAAGGAGAGCCATTTTCCTGAAACAGGGAGTCCCTTGCCGTTTAAAACATAATTAAATACCGGTGCCGCAACCCATGGATTAACATGGATGTCGGTATGAAAATTTCCTTTAGTGTCTATACTGAAATTTTTTCCAAGGATTTTAAAAGTAAGCTTTTCCCCGTCAAATTTGCCTCCGGTTCTTTCCTCAGCCTGGGAAAGATCAATAGCCGCGATTTTTTTTCTCATCTCTTCCATGAATGCCTCTTGATTTTCCTGAAGCACATTATTGATTTTTGATGTATTGGAAAATTTTTCAATAATTTTTTCATCAACATAAGGGCAGTCCCTGATTTCTTTTTGACCCTGAAATACTGCTGCCGCAAAAGAAAGACAGGTTTTCTTTCCACATTCCTGGCAATTTGACTTATTCAAAAACTGAAAAATTTCCATTGTATTTTTTGGTTGTGACATAATTAACTCCTATGGATATTAAATATTAATGATCATCTTTAATATAACTTTCATGGCCGGAGCATAGTTATTGCTGCCGGGCATAACGAAAACTGAAAGTCTTTAAAAAATAGGCCATTATGGAGACTTTCATATAAACCAACATGAGCCGCGGTTCACAACGAATAATGAATGTAGGGGCGGATTCCATATCCGCCCCAAATGGATTTATTTCGTATTTATCAATGGGGCAGAAATAGATTCTGCCCCTACACATTCATATAAACACCCATGATGGCACAGTCATCACAACGATGAATGAAAGTCTTTTAAAAACAAGTACTTATAGAGACTTTCATATAAAACCTTAAAGATGGTTACAAATATTTAATTTTTAAAAATGTAATAAAAAAAGCCCCTAAACACATTGCAATTATTTATTTTTCATAATAAAAGTACAAATTAACCATTTATGCTGACTCGTCAATCATACTTTAGAAAGATGCACAGATGAAATATATTTTAAGGGAAAATTTAATCCTGGAAAATATTGGAGAAAGAACTGTTCTGGAAATTCAAAAGCAGTTGACCCTTTTAAATCCTATGTACCATACTCTGCAAAAACTTGGGAAATGGACAGGAAAAACGCCCCAGAAACTATACTACTATGAAAAACTGGAAAAAAATACCCTGGCCTGCCCCAGAGGATTTGCAGACCGGGCATACAGGATATGTCAGCAATTTAATGAAGAAATACAGATATCTGATGAAAGAATAGAACTCTCCCCCTGTGACATGTTGTTCCATGGCAGCCTGAAACCCTTTCAAAAGGATGCCGTTCCCTTTATATTAAACCAGTCCCACGGGGTCCTGTCCGCAGGAACAGGAAGCGGAAAAACTATTATTGCCCTCCATGTTATTGCTGCTCGGAAACAGCCTGCTCTGATTCTGGTGCATACAATAGAGCTCTTGAATCAATGGATATTACAGATTAAAAAATTCCTTTCCATTTCCGAGGACAGTATAGGAATCATAGGAGCTGGAAAATACATCATCGGCAATGGGATCACCGTTGGGTTATACCAGAGCGTAAGAAAAAAAAAAGACGAGATCAACCCATTTGTGGGGCATCTTATCGTGGATGAATGCCACAAGTGCCCTTCAACGGCATTTACAGACGCGGTTTCAGGATTTGGCGCTAAATTTCGCCTGGGATTGACAGCCACTGCTTATCGAAGGGATGGTCTTGATCCTCTTATCTATTTTACCCTTGGAGAGAAGCGCTATACCATTGAAAAAGCACCACTGATAAAAAACGGAGACCTTTGTCAGGCAAGGGTAATCCTCAGACCCACGGAGTTTGATACCCTTTTATGCCCAAGCGATTATTATTCAAAAGTTCTCAGCGAACTTACACGGGACATAAAAAGAAACAGGCAGATATGTTCAGATGTTGCAAAGGATAACCACCATGGAATAAAAATTGTGTTGACGGACAGAAGGGAACATGCTTTGAGTCTTAAAAAAATACTTCAAGAGGATTTTCATGTCAAAGCCGAGGTTTTAACCGGCACAACTCCAAGAAAAGAGCGGGACGATATTGTTGAAAATTTGAATCAGGGAAATGTGGATGTGCTGATTGCAACGGGGCAGCTCATTGGTGAAGGGTTTGACCTTCCAGAGCTTTCAACTCTTTTTTTGGCTACACCCATTAAATTCAAAGGAAGGCTTATTCAATATATAGGAAGAATCATGCGGCCTGCCAAAGGAAAAGAGATGGGAAAAATATATGATTATGTCGATGAAAAAGTGGGAGTCCTGAACGCATCTGCACAGACAAGACTTGAGGTTTACCGGGAAGAAGGTATAAAAGTATCCCACATTACAGGGGCAGAATCAGTTAATGAAAATTAATCAAAAAACTCCTTATCTCATTTTAGCGGTTGTCTTTGTACTATGGTTATGTTTTTTACCATTTTTCTATAAAATTTTTTTTACCGAACTTTTTTACATGCCCTTTGTAGGTGTTATCGCTGCAACGGTTGCCAACATAACCCCAGCAGCAGCCGGCATTGTTTATTTTCCAATCTTAACCCATCTTAATGTCCCACCGGTAACAGCCGCTCAGTTTAATCTTATTATTCAGGCCTACGGCATGGGTCTTGGCACATTCAGATGGTTTCTTGTCAATAAAAAACTCTTCATATTTAATGTCATTCCCATCTGCATTTTAGGGGGGATAATAGGTGAGGTGTTCAGCATTATCTTGTTTCCCATATCAAACCCCGAATGTCTGACTCTGGTATTTAACCTTATTGCATTTTTGTTTACCCAGATTATTTTTTTTTCTCTTCTTAGAAAAACACAATATCCCAATACAACTATTGAGTTGACAGGAGCCAATGTCCTGATCTTTCTTTTTTTTTCTTTTATTGGAGGGCTTATTTCCGGGTGGATTGGATTTGGAATAGATACGATTTTTTATTTTATTTTAACTGTGATTTTTAGAATAAATCCAGCCGTATCAATTGTTACAAGCATCTCTCTTATGGCTGCCATGTCCATTGTAGGAACCGTTTTTAATTTTTTCTTCCATGAGATACCCTTCTCCATATGGTACTCTGCCATTCCAGGGGTAACAATTGCAGGGCTGTTTTTCGCCGCCTATGTAGCCATAAAAATCGGTGCAAAGAATGTTCTGTTATTATTTACATTCCTGCTGACTATTGATTTTTTTGCAAACCTGTGGACCCAGCAGACCATTCCCATGAGTGATACAGTCAAAATGCTTATACTATATCCTTTAATGATCTACATGCTGGGCATTCATATAAAAATATTCAGGGAAAATTACAGGAGTATCAGTTGTTCTTTGGGGGATTTCAAAGAGTAATTGATATAAGATTTTGGGTAGTGCTAAATATGTAGTGGCTTGCCAGTCTAACAGTCTTTATTTATAGATATTCGATACATACTCCACCACTATCCGTTATGGACTACCAGATTTTGTTGGATACTTTAAGTGTCAAATCGCGAATATCAGTTGGGCTATATCAGCTTAAAACAATTATTGGGTTTGATTTCAATATTTGTAGGGGCGGGCAACCCACCGTGGTTGCCCGATAAAGGGTACCCACAGCGGGGTACCCCTACAATGGCCGGTGTTATTTAATTCTTGGGATGGCAGTTTTTGCAGGAAGAAGGCGCATCCTTGGTATTATTCTTTTTGTTAAAATCTTTGTGGCATCCGATGCAGTTTTCATGTAACGCGTCAGCATGGTATTCCAGCTTTTCTTCATCTGTGGGTTTTCTGCCATCAATTTTAGCCGGTGCTTTTTCAGGTTTTGTATGGCAGGCAATGCAGTTTTGTACAGCATCCCCCATTTTTAAATCGTTCAGAGCTTGACCGTCTTTATCGTGATGGCACTCCCCGCATCCAATGGAATATTCTTCTATATGTTTTTTATGCGTAAACTGGACTATACCCTTTTTATGGATTTTATATAAAGGGTTCTCCATGGGCATAACATCAGGCGCCTCTGTAGCACCTGCATTTGCTGATTGTGTGGGTGCCGTGGATTCGGCAGTCTCCTCAGCAGCAGCCTCGGTCTCTTCTGCCGCGGGCTCTTCTTCATGGACGGCCTCAACAGCCTCGGTTTCTTCTGCCGCGGGCTCTTCCTCATGGACGGTCTCAACAGCCTCTATCTCTTCTTCTGCGGGCTCTTCTTCATGGACAGTCTCAACAGCCTCTGTCTCTTCTGCTGCGGGCTCTTCTTCATGGACGGTCTCAACAGCCTCGGTCTCTTCTGCTGCGGGCTCTTCTTCATGGACAGCCTCAACAGCCTCGGTCTCTTCTGCTGCGGGCTCTTCTTCATGGACAGCCTCAACAGCCTCTGTCTCTTCTGCCGCAGGCTCTTCTTCATGGACGGTCTCAACAGCCTCGGTCTCTTCTGCCGCAGGCTCTTCTTCATGGACGGTCTCAACAGCCTCGGTCTCTTCTGCCGTGGGCTCTTCTTCATGGACAGCCTCAGCAGCCTCGGTCTCTTCTGCTGCGGCCTCTTCTTCATGGACAGATTCCGTTTTTTCCGATAGGGCAGAGTGTAAATCAGATGCTTCTTGATGCGCATCTATTTTCGTTTCGGCAACTTCATGCTTTTCAAGATGACGTACCGGGATTTTGATGGTTGTGTTTTTTATGATACCAAAGGCCTCTTGAATATTTTTATTATATGCAGCAATTAAATCTTTATCTTCCCAGGTCAGTGAATATCTAACTGCCTTTTCCACATAATTATTGATTAAATCAAAGTCAAAGGGCATGCCGGCTTTAATGACGGCATCTGCTTTGTCAAGGTAATAATTAAAGGTTAAATTAAAAACTTCCTGCTTTTCATAAAAGGGTTTAATGGTTCCCTGGATATCAACACCTTCAAGAAAATCAATTTTCTTTTTATTTAATGGTGCAAATTCTCCCTGCCACACCTCAAGGCCAGCTTTTGTATCTTCCAAATAATATTTATTATGATTGTCAAAGCTTTCTTTTATGATAACCGCGAGGAAAATGAGGGAAAAAAACATAACAAATTTGAAGAATGTACTTATTTTCCCATTTGTTGGGGAGGTGGGCGGCGGAGGTGATTGGTTGGTTTTCAGGTCAGCCAGTTCGGCTTTTGTGGCATCTATAGCTTCTTTTTTGGCTATGTCTTTTATGGTTTGATTGATTATGGCGAGTCTTTTTTCAGCTTCTTCCGCCAGCCTTTTTTCCTCTGCTAAGCGTTCCTCTTCCAGTCTTTTTTCTTCAGCCAATCGTTCCTCCTCAAGTTTCTTTTCCTCGGCAAGGCGTTTTTCTTCAGCTATTCTGGCCTCTTCTTTTTTCTTTTCCTCTGCAAGTCTCTTTTCTTCAGCTATTCTGGCCTCTTCTTTTTTCTTTTCCTCTGCAAGTCTCTTTTCTTCAGCTATTCTGGCCTCTTCTTTTTTCTTTTCCTCTGCAAGTCTCTTTTCTTCAGCTATTCTGGCCTCTTCTTTTTTCTTTTCCTCTGCAAGTCTCTTTTCTTCAGCTATTCTAGCCTCTTCCTTTTTCTTTTCCTCTGCAAGTCTCTTTTCTTCAGCTATTCTGGCCTCTTCCTTTTTCTTTTCCTCGGCAAGGCGTTTTTCTTCAGCTATTCTGGCCTCTTCCTTTTTCTTTTCCTCGGCAAGGCGTTTTTCTTCAGCTATTCTGGCCTCTTCCTTTTTCTTTTCCTCGGCAAGGCGTTTTTCTTCAGCTATTCTGGCCTCTTCTTTTTTCTTTTCCTCTGCAAGGCGTTTTTCTTCAGCTATTCTGGCCTCTTCCTTTTTCTTTTCCTCTGCAAGTCTCTTTTCTTCAGCTATGCGGGCCTCTTCTTTTTTCTTTTCCTCGGCAAGTCTCTTTTCTTCAGCTATTCTGGCCTCTTCTTTTTTCTTTTCCTCGGCAAGGCGTTTTTCTTCAGCTATTCTGGCCTCTTCTTTTTTCTTTTTCTCTGCAAGGCGTTTTTCTTCAGCTATTCTGGCCTCTTCTTTTTTCTTTTCCTCTGCAAGGCGTTTTTCTTCAGCTATTCTGGCCTCTTCCTTTTTCTTTTCCTCGGCAAGGCGTTTTTCTTCAGCTATTCTGGCCTCTTCTTTTTTCTTTTTCTCTGCAAGGCGTTTTTCTTCAGCTATTCTGGCCTCTTCCTTTTTCTTTTCCTCGGCAAGGCGTTTTTCTTCAGCTATTCTGGCCTCTTCTTTTTTCTTTTCCTCTGCAAGGCGTTTTTCTTCAGCTATTCTGGCCTCTTCCTTTTTCTTTTCCTCGGCAAGGCGTTTTTCTTCAGCTATTCTGGCCTCTTCTTTTTTCTTTTCCTCGGCAAGGCGTTTTTCTTCAGCTATTCTGGCCGCTTCTTTTTTCTTTTCCTCGGCAAGGCGTTTTTCTTCAGCTATTCTGGCCTCTTCCTTTTTCTTTTCCTCGGCAAGGCGTTTTTCTTCAGCTATTCTGGCCTCTTCTTTTTTCTTTTCTTCCGCCAGTCTCTTTTCTTCCAGCTTCTTTTCCTCGACGAGCCGCTTTTCTTCAGCTATGCGCTCTTCTTCCAGCCTCTTTTCCTCGGCCAGCCTTTTTTCTTCAGCCATACGTTCTTCCTCCATTCTCTTTTTTTCGGCCAGCTTTTTTTCTTTTTGATTATCAGCTTTGATAATGGTATTGTGTTTTTCTATGACATCATTGTCAGGGGATGCCTTTGTTGTAATTTTAGCTTCTTTTACAGCTTTTTTCCTTTTTTTAGCAACTGTTTTTTTTGCGGCCGGTTTGTTTTTTATTGTTTTTTTCTTTGTGACTTTTTCATCAGTTTTTATTTTTTTTATTGTCTTCTTTTTTGTTGTTTTTTTCTTTGTTGAAGCCATGTCACCCCTTATTTTATTATATTGAATGTCATAAAAACAATTTCAATCTTAAATTTACTGAAAAAAATGTCCATTGATTAAATTTTTATGTCAATCATATATCCAATTATTGTTTTTTTGTAAATAGTTTGTTAACACCAGCTTATGAGAGAAAAATTAAATCAATTATACTTGATACTCAACAAGATTCCTTCCTTTGCCATTGCCTTTTCCGGCGGCGTGGACAGCACTTTTCTTGCACATATAGCAAAAACCGTTTGCAAGAGTCAACCAATTGCATTTACAGGGGTTTCCTGTTTTTTGGCCAGCCAGGAATTAGATCACGCAACTAAGATGGCAAAACACCTTGCAATAAAACACATCCTGGTGGATGTCAACTTGAAAAAATCTGCCGATATTATGCAAAACACAAGTAAACGATGTTATTTCTGCAAAAAAATGATTTTTAAAGCCTTGAAGAATAAAGCTGAAGATATGGGCTTGGTCAATATGATTGACGGCACAAATATAGATGATTTAAAGGATTACAGACCAGGGTTGAAAGCCTGCCGTGAATTAGGAATTCTGTCCCCCCTTATTGATGTCGGTATTAATAAAAATGATATTCGTAATCAATCAAAAAAAATGGGTCTTAAAACCTGGAATATGCCTTCACAGTCATGCCTGGCGACACGGATTCCCTATGGGGATATGATCACACAGGAAAAACTTGACCGAATCCAGGTTTGTGAACGATTTCTTTTTGATTTGGGAATATCTGGGAGTAGGGTTCGTTGTCACCAAGATATTGCAAGGATTGAATGTTCTCCTTCAGACGTGGACGGGCTTTTGCAATTGAAAAATGAAAGAAAAAATAAAAACAGAAGAGATATTGTTGATTTTTTTAAAAAAAATGGTTTTAAATATGTCTGTCTGGATATGGAAGGGTATATTTCAGGAAGCATGAATCGCTAAAATTTTTACCTGAATGTCTGTGTTCTGCTTCCTTAAATTTCCTGAAAATTTTGAATATATATCCAGACAAATTATTTGCCGGCGCTTTCGATGAATTTATATATTTGGGCGATCATTTTTTCATTCCATTTGTTTTTTCCTGACAAGGTCTGTATGTCTTCGGTGTTAAACATCTGAGTTGTTTCTTCAACGCTGTGCCCATCTGATTTTAATTTGATGATAAGGTTTATGATCTGAGCCTTGTATTTTTTAAAATTTTCCTTTGGCGTAACTTTTGGTTTTAGTTTGTCTGGAATTTGTTTTTTGTTTTTCCCAGGAGTCAATTTTCCGGATAAAGATTCCTTATTTTCAGGCTGAACTTGATCCATGGAAAGATCATCTTCGATGAGCAAGGATAAATCGTCCATGTCATCTGGTATAGAGGCTGTTTTATCACTGCTGGAAGGCGATTTATCATCGATGAGTAAAGACAGGTCATCCATATCTGGAGGAGCTGCATCAGTTTCAGGCGGTGATGAATAATCGATGAGCAAGGATAAATCGTCCATGTCATCTGGTATAGAGGCTGTTTTATCACTGCTGGAAGGCGATTTATCATCGATGAGTAAAGATAGATCATCCATATCTGGGGTATCTGCCTCAATACCAGGCTCTGATGAATCATCGATAAAACTGTCGAGGTCATCCATTTCATTTAAGGGAGAGGCTGTTTCATCAGTGCCTGGGGAAGATGGATCATCGATAAGCAAAGATAGATCATCTATATCAGGTTCAACGACAACCGTTTCATCTTGAGGGAAATCTTCATCTATTAGATTAAGCAGATCACTCAGGTTATTTGATCCATCATCTCCATGATGAACTAAATTTTCGTCATCAATGAGACTGGAAAGCCCATTCATGCCCGAAGGTGATTTCCCCTTATACTCAAGGTCTTTATCTTGCCGGCTATTCTTATTATTATCCTGGTGAGGGGGTTTGATTTTTTCCGGGGAAACCGTTTCAACTGCCTTGTTCTGGAAAAAACCGTTTTCCAGGTTATTCAATGCATTGGTAAGGTTACCCAAAGCATAGGCTTTTTGTTCCTCTGCTTCGGCATGCCTTATCATGGCATAGGCCTTTTTTTCTTCTGCCTCAGCTTTTCTTTCTTCTACCCTGGCAATCCTTTCCTGATGTTTTTCAAGATTATGAACAAAAGTGGATAAAATTTTAATTACATCAGGCGTCAGCCGTTCTGATGTAGAATAAGGTTCAGCAGCTTTTCCGGCAGTCATTTTTTTTAAAAAATATGAATTCTTGGTATCCAGCGCAGTTTCAATTTCTGAGGGAATCATGCCTGTATTGATCTTTTCCCAAATAAAAAAAAGGGTTTTAAGGGCATCATCATTGTAAAGTTTTTGTTCATTTTCAACAACATACTCAAGCCAGGGGCTAAATCGATTTAAAATGTACCTTACCGCAGCCTGACCTGCATCAAGTTCTTTGGCCAGCATCGATACTGTCATGAGATTGTTTGAAGACATGTTTGCCTCTCAGGTTTGTGGCTGTTTTCAGAATGATTTTTGGCATCCTTCATATTGCCTCAAAAGTAGTTGACACTTTTTTGATGAGATTCCCGGAAAATAAGAAAATGTTTTGAGAAAGTTTCAACCGGTGAATGAAGGATGCCTGATTTTTCAACTAATTTCGATTATTTATTATTATCAGAATTTTATTATTCAGTCAAAAATTCTTAAAAAATAAAATCATGGTTTGATGGCGTTATTATGAATATGGTTTCATGTTGTTTTCCCTAAATTAATGTTTATATCAAGAGCTGCAAAACCGTTTGACACCCTTAAACCCTGTTGCTATAGTGAACATACGGCTTGTGTTGATCATCATGACAGCATTCTGGCTCCATTTCTTTTATTATTAAATTGATCCCAATCCGGCAGAAATTGGAATTTTATCAAACATGATACTTTTTGACTTATAAAACATAATCATGAACCTAAAAGATTCTACCGGATACATACAGGCTCATTAAACACATATGACAGGTAGCGGCCTCTTTGCTGCCGGGGAGGAAAGATGAATGATAACACAGATTCAAAATCTCTTCAAAATCACATCGATGCTGTAAAAAAAGGTAAGCGTAAATTTGAGGATGCTTTTCAGGGCGTAGCAAGGATGATTCTTGAATCCGGCGTTGAAAAAATTAATGTCAAAGGACGGACTACCTATAACTTCGGACTTTTCAGCCAGGGGAAAAAGCATCTTATAGGGATGTACGATGAAATCAACAGCTTTGTATCTTTTGTGAAAGATGCCTCAGAAGGTGGTTCTTCCCGTGAGATGGCCTTTGTATTAGTGGGAGAACCCGGCAATGGAAAGACTTTTTTTGTGGACTATTTGTGTGATGCCTACCGGGGCTTTCTTTCCAGAAAAGAAAACAGAAAATACACCTTTCGTTTCAAGGGCCTCACTCAGCTTGAAGGATATGGCAAGATCAATACCATTGAATCCCAGACCTATGAGGACCCCATGATACTTGCCATGGGACTTTTTGAGACCAAAGATCAATCCATGGACTGGCTTGCAAAAAATTATAATTTTTCTGAAAAGGAAATGGAAGAACTTTTTTCCAAATATCGCCCCATGGGTGCCTGTTCAGCCTATATCTGGAACCAGATAAGGGAATGTTGCGATGGAGACCTTGATAAAATGCTCTCCTTTATCGATATCATCCAGGTTCCCATGACCGAAAGCCTCGGCACCATTACCGGAAAATATCCGGCCAAAGATAAAATTACCTCTTCAGCCGTGGATCTCCTTGGCGAAGAATCCATTCAGCGCCTTCTCCATATAACAGATACCAACAACCCTTACAGGTTTGACTTGAGGCGGGGCGCACTTGCAAGGGTAGCCGGAGGCGGCATCCATTTCAGCGATGAGATATATAAAAACAAAAAAGATCTGGTACAGGTTTATCTTGGTGTAATTCAAAACCGAAATATAGAAATCGACGGCTACAAATGGCCCATAGATACCTTGATTATAGCCACCAGCAACAATTCAGAGTTTAACAGCTTTCTTGCTGAAAAAGAAGAGGCTCCCATCATCGACCGATGCCGCATCTGCTATGTAGCCCATAATACCGACTACAAACTCCAGAGCAAGCTGACGGCCTATGCCATCGGCAGTGATGTCAAGAGCACCATAAATCGCGAAAAACTTCATCAGGATCCTAATTTGAATTATGCTGCATCGGTTGGGGTTGTCTTGACTCGTCTCCCAAGATCGGACAAGCTTACTCCCGTGGAGACCATGAAGCTTGCTGCAGGGGAAGTGGCTGGAGAAAAGAGCCTTAAAACCCTTGCTGAACTCATTGACACCTTAAACCAGGATACGGACATCACCAAGCGTTTCGGCCAGAGGGGATTGGGTCAGCGTAATCTTGGAAGAGCAATTCAACTGCTCCTTGAGAGTTCCGAAACCAACGAGGGCACATGCATGTTTGCCTTAGATGTTTTCAATACCCTGGAAACGGTGGTATTGGATTATGTTACAGAACCGGGAGACAGGGCAAAATTCATGGAGGATCTCAAGACCGCAAGGGGTCTGTACCGGGAGAGGATCATGACAGAGACCTTTAATGCCTATATGGATGAACCCCTGGCCATAAAAAAAGATGTCATGAACTATGTAAACATGATCATCGGGGTGGATGCGGAACATCTTGGGGCAGACATGATGTGGAAATACAAGGATCCCCAGACCGGTGAGCTGAAGGCCATGAAAATCGATGAGCGCTATATCAAGAATGTGGAAGACAGGCTTGGCCTCAAAACCGATGAACAGCGCTCCTCATTCAGAAATTCCATAAGAAAGATCTATGGCCAGAAAATAACAGTTCAGCCCAACTATGATTTCATGGACAACTTAGAGCTGGTCAAGGCCATAACAGACGTGAGATTGAAATCAGACATAGCCGGTGCAGGAAGCCTTGTGGGCGCCCTTGCCAACCGGACTAACGAGGAAAACCAGAAACTCCACGACAGAATGATAAATACCATGATTAATAAGCTTGGGTATTGCAGCACCTGTGCCCAGAAAACCATTGAGTATTTCTGCAGTCAGGAGGATGATAAATAATGATTACCCTGGATGAACTCCTGGAAAAGGACAAAAAGCGGGAAGAGGACGGATTTAAGAGAAAAATCCGCATTGGCCGTATTGTAAAACCTGTCCGGGGGGGCAGGGAAAGGATTGTTGTAGTTCCTACAACAGTTGAAGAAAAATTTATTCACGATGAGATCACCTTTACTGAAGAAGGAGAAGGAGAACCTACAGGGGGAACCGGAGAGGGGCAGGAAGGTGATATTATCGGAGAAGAGCCCATTCGCCCCTCGGAGGGAGAGGGAGAGGGAAAGGGAAGCGGTGAAGGTCAGGGAGAAGGAGAAGGCGGAGAGCATGAGTTTGAATCAAATGCCTATGAACTCGGCAGGGTTCTGTCCGAAGATTTTGAGCTGCCCAACCTGGTGGACAAGGGGGGCAAACGAACCCTTGTTAAATATACCTATGAAATGACCGATCGAAACAGGGGCTTCGGCCAGGTTCTTGATAAAAAAGCCACCATGCGCAGAATCGTTGAAACCAATATCAGCCTTGGAAATATTCCAGATGTGTCCGACATTGATACATCAAGCTTCATTGTTGCCCCTTCGGACATGATATACCGGGTTTTGTCCAGGGAAAAGGCCTATGAATCCCAGGCATTGATTTTTTTCCTGAGGGACTACTCAGGCTCCATGGGAGGCAAACCCACCCAGACCGTGGTTTCCCAGCATGTCATGCTCTATTCCTGGCTCCTGTATCAATACCATAAACAGGTGCTCACCAGGTTTATTCTCCATGATACCGAGGCAAGGGAGGTGGATGATTTCTACAAGTATTACTCCTATAAGGTTGCCGGCGGAACCAAGGTCGTGTCTGCCTACCGCATGGTAAATGAGCTGGTTGAAAAGGAGAGCCTTGCCAGGGACTACAACATATATGTATTCCACGGAACCGATGGTGATGACTGGGATACCGAAGGTAAGGAAGCTGTAGAAGAACTTAAAAAAATGATAGGTTATGCTGCAAGAATAGGCATCACCATTGCACAGCACGCTTATGCTGCTTCAAAGAAAACAGAGGTTGAAAAATACATAAACGCATCCGGCCTGCTTGAAAAACATAAAAATATTATCCGCATGGACGTTCTGGATGAAGATGCAGAGGATGCCAGGATTATAGATGGCATCAAAAAGCTTATTTCATAGCTTATGCCTGGCCTGCCTGAGATTCGATTGAGGATTTTTGCTACTCTTTGCAGGGCAACCACGGTGGGTTGCTCCTACAAATAATGGCCAAAATTGAAATCAAGCCCAGCAATATGAAGGATGTCTATTTTTATTAGTAATTTTTAGGGGCAGATTCCATATCTGCCCTGACTGGTAAGGCTATGCAAGGTTTTGAAAACAACGGTCAGGCAGTCTGCAGAAAATATATAAGACAGGAGCACTTTTCCTGTACTGGGGGGCACAATGGAAATAGTTGATCAGCACGTTAAAGGCATCATGGAGGGCTGCAAAAAAAGGGCAAGGGATGCTGGCCTTTCCTTTGAAGATGAAACCCTGGAGTATATTGTAACCAACAGGGATATGATCGAGCTCAGCCCCAAAGTTATGATGCCGACCCTTTATGATTACTGGGTTCATGATGTTAAGGTTCTTTCCGGTAAAGGGATGTATGAACTTTATCCCAATAACCCCTATGAAACAGTCATTAACACCCGTCCTGCCATATCTTTTTATAACGATAACAATCCTGACTGGCTCAATGTCATGATCTTTTATCATGTCATAGGCCATATTGATTTTTTTCAGAACAATGTTTTTTTCAAACATACCTGGGACAGCGATTTTAACGGCCAGGCCCTTGCCGATAAACGCATGATTGCAAAATTTCGTTCCCAAAAGGGGCGCTGGGTGGACTATGTCATAGAGTTTTCAAGGGGAATAGATAACCTTGTAGGATACCATGAAGAGGTCTTTGGCGCCATACGTCCCGAGAGAAGGCGCAATATCCGCCCCCTTGATTACTATTTTGATATATTTCTTCAGCATGAAAAAAAGATCACCCAGAATGAATATCTTAAGGAAATTGAACGCTACAATGAACTGCAAAAAAATAATGAAAATTTCACGGAAGAGATTTTTTTCCTTGATGTGAGAATAAAATTTCCTGAATTTGATGCCTTTTACAAACAAAAACTCAAGAAAAAAGAAAAGGGCCGCCTGGATGTGATGCAGTATCTAATAAAACACTCAACCTTTTTGATGAAAGAGGAGAATCACTGGGTCAAATCCGTCATGCAGATTGTACGAAACACCTCGATGTTCTTTCAGCCCCAGATACGAACAAAGATCATGAACGAAGGCTGGGCAAGCCTCTGGCATGAAACACTTTTTATGCAGGATGACAGGATCAGGGGACATGAAACAGATTTTGCAAAGGTAAATGCCAGTGTAACTGCCATGCCAAAGGTGGGCTTAAATCCCTATGCACTCGGCATGAGACTTTTTTATCACATTATGGAGATGGAAAACAAAGGTGCCTATTCCCTTGAATATGAAAGGCTTAAAGACGAGATAAAAAGAAAACACTTTAACCTTAAACAAAACTCCGGGCAGGATATGATCTTTTCAATCAGGGAAAATCTGTGTGATTTTAACTTTATCAACAGCTATGTAGACCAGGAATTTATTGATAAACACAAACTTTTTGTTGCAGGAAAAAGGCTTAACAAGGAAAGAATGTCCTGGGAGTATTATGTAAAATCAAAAAGTGCCGAAGATTACAGGGACATGGTGATTGATACACTTTATCATCCACCAGCCATCCATGTGGATCATGAAAAGACAAAGCAGGGGCCCCTGTACTTAGTACACAGCTTTGAGGGAAAACCCCTGAAATTAGATTTTATTGAAAATACCATGGTGGGCATTGAGTATCTCTGGGGTAGATCAGTCCGGCTTGAAACAAGTGAGCCTGTGGCCCCGGGCAGCTCCCCCCACCAGCGTTATATAAACTTCTGGAATCCTGCATCAGCCCCAAAAGAGCCTGAAAAGGATAAGGATACCGTTGAGTGGAAAAGAGTGCTGTACGTAATGGAAAACAAAAAGCTTTTAAAAAGGGAGCTATAATCTATGAATACAAAATCCCTTGGCATTAAAGATGATAAAACACCTTCGGAACAGGCGGTTGAACTGCTTAATGGAGATATCGGTGAGTATGAGCGGCTGAAACCTATTTCCTTTAAAGCATTTTTAGATCTGGTGGAACAGAGACCATCTGAAATGCTGAGAAACGTGTTTCAGGTTTTCCATGATATGATGCAGACCCATGTGGATGTGCCGGAAAAATCGATTTTAAATGAACCTGATGAGTTTAACCTGATCGATTATGATTGCACCCGCCTGTTTGTGGAGGGATCTGAAAATCCATATTTTACTGACCGCCTGTTTGCCAACCGCCTTATGAAACACATGGAAGGCCTGCGCCACGGCACCCAGCAAAACAGGATTTACATTTTCCACGGCCCCCATGGATGTGGAAAAAGCACATTTTTAAATAACCTTCTCAAAAAATTTGAGGAATATGCCAATACAGAAGCCGGCATGCGCTATGAAGTCGTCTGGCGGCTTAACATTGAACAGCTTGGTGACCATGAAAGGGCCGAAACCGTTTCCGCCATTGAAAAGCTGATTGATCTGATTGAAAAACCCGGAACCGGCAAGAAAAATAATATGTTAGATCAATCCCCTGGCCCGGCCATCAACAAGGCATATATCGAAGTCCCCTGCATTTCCCATGATAATCCCATACTTGTTATCCCTAAACCCTATCGCCGCAAGGTGCTTGATAAGCTCATTAAAAACGATGAGTTTAAATGGAGGCTTTTTACGGAAAAACAGTATGACTGGGTTTTCAGCGCCAAGTGCTGTACTATTTGCGAGTCCATATACCAGTCCCTGCTTGAAAGACTGGTAAAGCCGGAAAAGGTCTTTGAGATGCTCTATGCAAGGCCCTATTATTTTAACCGGCGCCTGGGAACCGGCATCAGCGTATTCAACCCGGGTGATAAACCAGTCAAACAGAACGTAATTACCAACCAGATGGTTCAAAATAGAATCAACAACCTGTTTCGGGACAGTAATCTCATAAATTACAGTTATTCAAGATTTGCCAAAACCAACAACGGCATCTACGCCCTCATGGACATAAAATCCCACAATGTGGAGCGCATGGTGGAGCTGCACAACATAATCAGTGAGGCAGTGCACAAGGTAGAAGACATAGAAGAGAGCGTCAACTCTCTTTTTCTTGCCCTCATGAACCCGGAAGACAAGAAAAATATACGTGATTTTCCATCCTTTTCAGACCGGATTCAGTATATAAATATCCCCTATGTGCTTGATATAAATACCGAGGTAAAAATATACAATGATATTTTTGGCAGGCATATAGATGACAGTTTTTTACCCATGGTCATGAACAATTTTGCAAGAATCATAATTTCTTCAAGGCTGAAGTCCACATCGGAAAGCCTTCCACAGTGGATAAAAAATCCATCAAAATACCGCCTGTACTGCGATGATCATCTCATGCTTTTAAAAATGGAAATATATTCGGGAAACCTCCCGGAATGGCTTGATAATGATGATAGAAAAGCTCTGAACTCCAAAATGTGGCGAAAGATTCTATCGGAATCTGAAACAGAGGGCAACCACGGATTTTCCGGCAGGGATTCCATCCGTTTGTTTGATCAGTTCTATTCCAGATACGCAAGGGAGGACCGGCTAATCAATATGCCGGTGCTGTGCTCGTTTTTCAGAGAGATCATGAAGGAGCTTCCCAAAATGATACCGGACGGTTTCCTTGAGTCCCTTTTGCGCATGTATGATTACAATGTACTCCAGCAGGTCAAGGATTCACTTTATTATTACAATGAAGACCAGATTTCAAGGGACATCAAGCATTATATTTCTGCGGTAAATTTTGAAATTGATTCATCGGCAAAATGTATCTTTACCGGTGAAGAAATCCAGGTAACCCATGAGTTTTTAGAAAGCATAGAGAACCGCCTTTTTGCCGAAAAAATCGACCTGATTAAACGCCAGCAGATGAGAAAGGATGTTCTAAAGGAATACACGGCCAATGCCCTGACCCGGGAAATCATGATAGAGGGAAAAGACATTACTAAAACAAAATTGTTTGACAGTCTCCACGAGCGCTATATACACAATCTAAAGAAAAAGGTTCTGGAACCGTTTCTGGATAACGAAAATTTCAGCCGTGCCATCAAGGATTTTGATACCACTGAGTTTAAAACCTATGACAGGCGTCTTAAAAGCGATGTGGAATTTCTCATAAACAATATGATTGAAAAATTCGGATACACCAAGCAGGGTGCCTCGGAGGTTTGCATTTATGTGATTGACAGCAACCTTGCTGTAAAATTTAAATAACAGCTCATTGATGAGCAAAAGGGAAGAAACTTATGCCCAGCCTCTTAAATTTCAGGAGATTCTGTAATGAAATATGTAAGTTTTAAAGAATATATAAAAGAAATACTTAAAACAGCAGAATATAGAAAAGACCGTAATATTGATTGCATAATCGCAGTCGCTTCCGTACTGCCGGGCTGTATGACCCAGGGAGATAACTTTGAAGAGGCAAGAGATAATCTTATCGATGCTATTGAGCTTTGGGTTACAATAGGTTTAAGAGAAGGCGAAGAAATACCGGTGGTAAACAATGTTAAGTTAGTGACTGCTGTTGACCATATAGATGAAAGTATGGATATTGAGCCCCTTACCTATGCCTAAAATACCTCCTTGTTCGAGAAATGAATTAATAAGAAAGCTTCGAAAATTCAATTTCATAGGACCATTTAGAGGGGGTAAGCACAGCTATATGAAACGAGAAGGATACAGACAGATTATCCCAAACCCTCATGGTAAAGCAATTTCTTCAGAATTAGTGAAGGAAATCTTAAAGCAAGCAAATATCTCGGTAGATGAATGGTTAGATATTTAAAATCACTATAAAACACGGGCGGTGAAAATTGCCCGTACAGGGGCAGGATATCCTTCAATGGTTTTTGATGAATCATCGGGATGAAGAAAGTCCTCAAGGGATTCGGTCTGTATCCATGGGGTTTTTCTCTGCTCCTCACATGTAGTCTTTGAAACATCAATACATTGAACATTGCCGAATCCATTACGGTTAAGCCATGATTTCATGGCTTTCAGGCTGGGAATAAAAAAAATATTTCTCATTTTAGCATACCGGTCTTCAGGGAAAAGGCACACATGATCCTTGGATTCGATAATGAGGTTTTCCAGCACAAGCTCCCCGCCTTTTTTCATGGAATCGTGAATTTTTTTCAGCATATCAAGGGGGGATTTTCTATGATACAGCACCCCCATACAAAAAACAGTATCAAAATACCCAGGCATCCCAGGCAGATCATCAAAGGTAACCGGCAGGCAGAACACATTGTCAAGATTCAGGTATTTTTGAATTGCCAGATATTGAAAATAAAATGTATGCTGGGGCTCCACCCCAAGTACCATAAAAGGATCATGGGAACCCATCTTAAACATGTAATATCCATTGCTTGAGCCGATATCCAGGATTCTTTTGTTCTTCAGCGGAGAAATTTTATTTATCAGCCTGTTCCACTTTATGAAAGAGCGCCATTCTGCATCAATTTCGATTCCAAATATTTCAAAGGGACCCTTGCGCCAGGGACAGAATTCAACCAGGGCTTCCCTTAACTTTACAAGGCCCATCCCATCAAGGTCATCTTGATGCCCTACTCTTACATGGTCAGATTGCACATTGATTATGGATGGTTTGATATTTGGAAGCTTTTCAAGCGCTCTGGTGTATTTAAGGCTATTTCCCTTGGGATTGTTCAGATGTTCCCGCTGTTCCATGATGAGCTGGTTCAGTTCAGGCAGGAAGCATTCCAGCCCAAGGATATTATTTTTTTGAATCAGTGTTTCCATTATATTTTTAAATTTATTTAACCGCTATGATGGATGCAAAGTTGAACCACTTCAACCACACCTCAACATGGCTGAATCCGGCATTTTTGAGCCTTTTATCGTGGCTTTCCAGGGTTTCGGGAATCAGAACATTTTCAAGGGCATCCCTTTTCTGGCTGATCTCCAGCTCTGAATAGCCGTTTTCCTTTTTAAACGTTTCATAAAATAAAATATTTAGATTGGAAATCTCAGAATCAGGATGAAGGATTTTTTCCGTAAGCAAAAGAATGCCACCGGGTAAAAGACCATCGAATATCTGCTGAATAAAGACATCTCTTTTGCAGAGTTTAATGAACTGCATGGTGAGGTTTACGATGACGACGGAGGCACTGCAAATCCTTATATCTTCCGCAAGACCGCAGACCAGATTGATCTTCTTCTTATATCTTCGGAAATTTGCCCCATCTGATTTACCATAACCTGTTTTGGGGGCTGCATGAGCATTAATACGTTGCCGGTATTTATTGATCATGGGCATGGAGCTGTCCACGGCTATCATGGAAAAATCTCTTTCCTTGAAGATATCATATATAAGCATGCCCACATTGCCGTGGGAACATCCTAAGTCATAGATTCTGGTGCCCGGCTGATGGAAATGAAAGGCAAGCCTGGACTGCCTGATAATACTTTCATGGTAAAGAGGCACGGATCTTTTTATCATATCATCAAACACATCCGCAACCTGCTCATTAAATTCAAAAGGAGGAACCGGCATCTGCTGCCTGTTAAATATAGTATCTTTATACATATTTTAAATTTACTTAAGCACAGGGACAAAAATATTTACATGTTTATACTGAACACCGGGATAAATTGAACTTCTCAGGAAATTTTTTCCCTTTGATAATGAGGAGATTATAAACAGTCGAAAGCTCAAGTTGAAGCAGTGGACAGTATACCTGGAGCAAAGCTTTTGTAGAATTAATACTTATCAGAAAAAACATAGCTCCAGGTACTTACACGGTATCATCCAAGTGCTCTTCAGGGTTTTTACTGGTTCTATAGAATTGAACATTGACGTCCTGAATAGTGGCAAGCCCTTCTAAAATTGCTCCATCTATGATTTCCAAAAACTCCTTTAATTTCTCTCTGGTATCCACAATTTCCACAATCACGGGCATGTCTTCTGAAAGCCTGAGTATTTTTGTGGTATGAATACGGCTGTTAGCTCCATATCCCATTATACCCCTCAGCACGGTGGCACCGGCCAGGCCATGTTTTCTGGCCTTTAAGACAATCCATTCATAGAGGGGGCTGCCTTTATATCTATTGTTTTCGCCGATGAATATCCTTAGCATCTGGCCCTGTTTTGGAATTTTCATGAAAATGCCTTTCACTATATAACTTTTATGCTTCGTTATGGGCAAAAGCGGATAAAATGGGCAAAAGAGGATAAAAACCCTGGTCTGCCCAGGGCAGTTATTTCCAGAAGAAAGTGATGATCAGACGGCCCAATAACACGGCTGATAATCCAAGCAGAATATGTATTCCCACATTTAAAAATGCAAAGTAAAAACGCCTGTCATTGATGAGGTTAATGGTTTCATTACTGAAAGTGGAAAAAGTCGTAAATGCTCCTAATATACCCATGAAAAGCAAGAGGCGCACCTCAGAAGAAAAAACTTGCCTCAGCTCATCCATCCTTGTGAGAATACCGATGATCAGACAGCCTGCAATATTAACCGCCAGTGTTCCGTGGGGAAAGCCGATGCTCTGGGTCATACGCTGGACCTGGCCGCTTATGGTATACCTTAGTACTGCCCCCATAAATCCGCCTGTTCCAACTAAAAGAATTTTTTCTATCATTGTTGTTTTACACCATAGCTGCTTAGCATCTGGAATTATAAAGGGTTGAGTGTCTGGAATTATAAAGGATAGTCTGCCCAAAAAACAAAAAAAGGGTTATCTGATGGATAACCCTTTTCATAAATCTATATTTTGGAATCTAATCTATTTTTTGGTAGCGGGGAGAGGATTCGAACCTCTGACCTTCGGGTTATGAGCCCGACGAGCTACCAGACTGCTCCACCCCGCATCAACTCCGCCAATATAGAGAAACCAGCTTTAAAAGTCAAGGGTTATTTTTATAAAAATCAAATGAGTCATGGAGTTTCAGGCACCTTAAGATACACAGAGCAAAGATGAGAGCATGGACTTAAGTTCCCCATAGTTTCTCGTAACCTTAAGTTCAGGAAATTCTTTTATAACGTTCTCCGGCGGTTGAAACAGGAAACCATGGTGGGCCTCTTTGAGCATAGCCGTATCATTATATGAATCTCCAAAGGCTATGGTTCTGTAATTCAAACCTTTAAATGCCTTAATGGTCTGCTTTTTTTGATTTGCCTGCCTTAAGTTATAATCTATGATAGCTCCTTTTTCATCAATGGTAAGGCTGTGGCAGAGCAAGACAGGATAGCCAAGTTTTTTCATGAGGGGCCTTGCAAACTCTTCAAAGGTATCTGAGAGGATAATGATCTGGGTCTGTTCCCGAATCCAGTTCAAGGTTTCAAAGGCACCATCAAGGGGATCAACCGTTTTTATCACCTCGGTTATATCCTTCAGCTTGATTCCATGGGATTTCATGACAGACAGCCTTTTTTTCATCAAAACGTCATAATCAGATATATCCCGTGTAGTAAGTTTCAGATCTTCAATTCCGGTTTTTTCGGCAACTTTTATCCATATTTCAGGGACAAATACGCCTTCTAAGTCAGAGAATACAATATTCATTTTTTTTCCTTAAATACTTAACTCTACAGTCATAAATGCTCTACTTGCCAGCATATATGGTAATCACCAGCAGTTTGAAACCATACATAAAGTATGGGAGATGAGAACTTAGGACTTTTGAGTACTTAAATAAAGGTCATGTTAAATTTGACAAAGCACTATTGAAGTTGGTGATTGTCTTCTATTCTTATAAGCACCGGCTTATGGGGAATGGCATCAAGGGATGCAATTTTTGCAAGGGCAGTTTGCACGTCCTGCTCCTTTGCCCTATGGGTGATCATAATGATGGGTACCGTACCGTTGGATCGCCTGCCCTTTTGATGCACTGACTGTATGCTTATTCCAAGATCACCAAGTATGCCTGAGACCTTGGATAATACGCCGGGATGATCGGCAGCGGCAAGTCTGAAATAATAGCAGGTTTCAATCTCTGTAATGGGCAGTACCGGGATATTTTTAATATTGTTTTCAGGGCAGCCCAGTATGGGAACCCGTCTTATTGTACCGGTAATAATATTACGGGCAATATCTCCGATGTCACTGATTACAGCGCTTGCCGTAGGCATCATGCCGGCCCCTGCACCATAGAGCATTGTCTGGCCCGTGGCGTCTCCGTTGATGGTGACGGCATTCATTGCCTTGTCCACATGGGAGAGGGGATTGGCAAAGGGTATCATGGTGGGATGCACCCGTGCCTCTATATTGTCTCCGTTGTTTTTAGTGATGGCAAGGAGTTTTATGGTATAGCCGAATTCTCCTGCATACTCGATATCCATGGGAGTGATTCCAGAAATTCCTTCAACATAGATATCGTCAAAGTTGATCTCCATGCCATAGGAGAGGGCAGTCATTATGGCAAGCTTATGGGCGGAATCATATCCTTCAACGTCTAAGAATGGATCTGCTTCAGCATAGCCTTTTTCCTGGGCCTCTTTTAATGCCTCATCAAAGGCGCACCCTTCCTTGGAAATCTTTGTCAGAATATAATTGCAGGTGCCGTTTAAGATTCCTGTCATGGAATCAATACGATTTGCCACAAGGGATTCTCTGATGGTCTTTATGACCGGCATACATCCACCCGTACTTGCTTCAAAGGCAAAATCGACATTATTTTCCCCGGCAGCCTTAACCATTTCATTCCCAAAAGAGGCTATCAGAGCCTTGTTGGCGGTAACAAGGTGTTTCCCGTTATTCAATGAAGCTAAAGAAAATTCCCTGGCAATATTTTTACCGCCGATAAGTTCAACAATAATATCAATCTCAGGGTCATTGATGACTTTTTGTGCATCTGAAATAAAAACGCCCTCGTCAAAGGATATACCCCGATCGGTTTTGGTGTCTATGTCAGCTACGTATTTCAGATGGATATCCGCGCCGATTCTTGATTGAAGGAGTTTTTGTTTTTCAATCAGGAGTCTGGCAACACCTGTTCCTACAATGCCGCATCCTAATATGCCTATGTTGATTCGTTTCATTTTATCACTCCTGATGTTCAAGTTGCCGTCCCGAAAAATTTAAGACAAGCTGTTGTTCAGCCCTTTATGGTCAATCAAAGATAAATACAGTATCATGCCTCTTATGTCAAAAAACTTTTGACATTTTGAAAGAATAAGTTTAGAGTTTTTAACTTAAATTAAATTTTAGATTTTCTGTTTTTTTTACGAGGGAGTACTCAATGAGTAAATCTTTGACATACGCGGATTCAGGAGTTGACATTGATAAAGCCAATGATCTTGTGGAAATTATTAAAAAATTAGCAAAGACCACACCAAGATCCGGTGTCATGGGAGAGATTGGTGGTTTTGGAGGCCTTTTTTCTTTAAATGTCTCCAATTATTCCAGTCCGGTACTTGTCAGTTCCACAGACGGGGTTGGAACCAAGCTGAAAATCGCCTTTAAAATGGACAGACATGACACGGTCGGGATTGATCTGGTTGCAATGTGCGTTAACGATGTGGTTGTCCAGGGGGCAAAACCTCTTTTTTTCCTTGATTATCTTGCCATGGGAAAACTGGACAATCGTATTGCGGCAAAGGTCATTGAAGGGGTTGCCAGGGGATGCACCGAGGCCCAGTGCGCGCTCATCGGCGGGGAAACCGCTGAAATGCCCGGTATGTACCAGGGTGGAGAATATGATCTTTGCGGTTTTTCCGTGGGAATTATTGACAATGACAAGATCATTGACGGCTCTGAAATCAGGAATGGACACAAGCTTATCGGGATCGCCTCCAGCGGTATTCACAGCAATGGTTTTTCCCTTGTCAGAAAAATTTGTTTTGACCGTTGCGGCTATGATGTTGATACCCACATACCGGAACTTGGAAAAACCCTTGGTGAAGAGCTGCTTACACCCACCAGAATCTATACTTCAACGGTGCTGGGTTTAATTCGGGATCTCCCGGCCCATGGCCTTGCCCACATCACCGGCGGTGGAATCAATGATAATATTGTGAGGATTATCCCTGATGCCTGTAAGGTTATATTTAACAAAGATAGCTGGGTTGTGCCGAATGTGTTCCGTTTTCTTCAGGAAGCCGGGGCTGTTGAGGCACAAGAAATGTACCGCACATTTAACAACGGTATCGGCATGATTGTCGTTGTTCCGGAGCAATCTGCCCAGGATTTCTTAGACCGACTCGGCGCGATGAAGGAAAAAGCATATCTCATGGGTGAAATTGCGGCCAGGGAAGGGAATGAAGCTCAGGTTGAATGGGTATGATCATTCTCGGTATTGAATCCTCCTGTGATGAAACAGCAGCAGCCGTTCTTGAAGACGGCAGAAGGATTCGATCCTCTGTGGTTGCATCCCAGGTGGATGTGCATCACAAATACGGCGGCGTAGTCCCTGAATTAGCATCCCGTATGCACATTGAAGCCATTGTGCCTGTGGTAACCGAGGCTGTGGATAAAGCAGGTATCACCATAGACCAGATAGACGGGGTGGCCGCCACAAGGGGACCTGGACTTATCGGTGCTCTCTTAGTGGGTTTCTCCTTTGCAAAGGCCTTTGCCTGGGCAAGAAAAATTCCCTGTACCGGTGTTAATCATCTTGAAGGCCATATATACTCGGTACTTCTCAACGAACACCCTCCGGAATTTCCCTTTGTCATCCTCCTTGCATCAGGAGGACACACCAATCTGTACCATGTCACATCATTCAATGATTTCGAGTTAATGGGACAAACCCGTGATGATGCAGCAGGCGAGGCCTTTGATAAAGTCGCCAAGATGCTTGGACTGGGATATCCAGGGGGTGCTGTTATTGAAGAGCTTGCTGAACAAGGCAATCCGGACAACATAGTGTTTCCCAGACCTTTTCTTGATAAAGATGAATTTGATTTCAGTTTCAGCGGACTTAAGTCTGCCGTTGCCCGCTATGTTCATGAAGCCGGGGACAATGCGGCATCCTGTGGGGCTGACATTGCAGCGGGGTTTCAACAGTCAGTGCTGGATGTCCTGTCATTCAAGCTAATCCATGCTGCATTGAAAAGGGGTGTTTCAGACATTGCCCTGGCAGGCGGGGTTGCTGCCAATTCAGCGCTGGTCAGACGCATTGCAGGAGATGCAGAAAAACAGGGCTTGACCTTCCATGTGCCGCCAAAGTCAATGTGCGGAGACAATGCAGCCATGATCGCCGCAAGGGGATACCGCCTCATCAGGGACGGCCATGTATCACAGCTTAATCACGATGTTTTTTCCAGGAACAAGATTTAATACCCTCCCTTTTTTCCTATGGCCAAAACCAGTCAGTAACTCCGAGACTGAAAATTTTACTGATGCTTTTCTATGAATCTCTCCTTTGTATCACGTATCCTTTGCCATGACTCGACTGCCTTTGAGTAAAGATCATCTTTAGCCGACATAAGCTCTATAATTTCATGATGAGCTGTTTCTATGTCAGGACCCTCATGGCATATAAGCATGAGATCCACCTCTGACTGTATAATCTGCCTTACACATGTTTTTATGTCATGTTTAATTGCTTTCATGTCCAGATCATCGGTCATAACGAGCCCCTGGTACCCCATTTGTTTTCTCAGAATATCCCGTGCTATCACGGGAGAAAGGCTTGCAGGCCAGACAGAATCAATACCGGAGTAAAGAACATGGGAGAGCATAATACCTGCAACGTCCACTTGACATGCCTCTTTAAATGGCACCATATCAGAGCTTTGAATCAAGTCAGGATCAGCATCTAATACCGGCAGTTCAAGGTGGGAGTCAAGCTGTGTTCTGCCTATGCCTGGAAAATGCTTGGCAACGGCCATAATGCCTCTTCTCTGAAGGCTTTTTATCACATGGCATCCAAGATGTGCAACGGTTTCAGGGCTTCCAGGAAAAACCCGTTTTGCCATGATACTTATACAATCCTCGGGTGCTGCATCAATAACCGGCGCGAGATTCATATTAATGTGAAGACCTAAAAGCATCTGTGCGCATTGGGCGGCAAAATCCTCGGCCCCTTGTTTATCTTTTATTGATGGATTACCCGGAAATTCTGTGAACAATGGCTTTTTGAGTCTTGCCACCTGCCCTCCCTCCTGATCAATGGCAATGAAAAGGGGTGGAATACCGCAGTTTTTTGCAAATTGCTGTACAGATGCGCAAAGTTGTTTTACCTGTTCAGGGTGTTCGATATTTCTGGCAAAAAGAATCAGGCCTCCTACTTTGAGTTCCCCGATTAAATTCTCTAAATCCCGGTTCATGGCTGTTCCGTCAAACCCTGCCATTACCCTCTGGCCGGCAAGTTCTTCAATGCTCAGTTTTTTTTTTATCAATATGTGATTTCCTTATTTTTTAGGCGGTTACTCTCAATTCTGATCTGACCGATTTGCTTGTAAAGTTAGCTTCTTAAATTTTCATCATCGTTTTTTTTATTCCTTTTTTCGGTTGAAAAAATATTAGGCGATTTCTCCAATGCTTACTATTTTCATCTTTAGATTTTGGGCTCCATTATAATTTAATTCCGTGTTTTTTAGTCCGGGGTTTTATTGGGCATTTTTTTTAGTATCTCCAATACCTGAGGCAGGGCTTCACCGCTGGGGCTTTGCCAAAAAAAACCTTGGCTGCTTGAGAGGGCCATTTCGGAAAATCGAGTTTTCTCAATGTTAATATCAATCACTGTCCCCCCTTGCAATAGCACCTGGGTAACGATTTGGTTTGGCAAATTTGTTGCACCTGTCGTACCTATAACAAGCAATAGATCCGTTTTTGCTGCAACCTTGAGAGCACTGTGAAAACGGTAATAATCCTCATTATAATATTCATCCCACAGCAATACATGAGGGCGGGTTGAACCACCACACTCAGGGCATTTCAAAAGTTGCCGGTCTTTGTCGGATAAATCGTCACCCCTTGAGATATGGGGCATGTCATCCGGAATCGGATGAAAAGTCATGGAACAGGATTTATCACATCGCATATAGTTAATATTCCCATGTATCTGATAGGTCCTGTTATGGCTGTTACCGGCCCTGATGTGTAATCCATCAACATTTTGAGTAATCAAGGTAAATTTGTCTCTTAATATCTGTTCAATTTCTACAATGGCCAGATGTCCGGGGTTAGGCTTAGCTGAACGGCAGACACCAAGACGGTATAAATACCATTTCCATACTTCATAAGGCATTTTGCTAAACATGGCGTATGTAGCTATCTCCTGGGGCTGATAATTTTTTGATCCTATTGTCCAATAGCCCTCAGAACCGCGGAATGTGGGGATACCGCTCTCAGCAGAAACGCCGGCCCCGGTTAGTAGTGTAATATGGTTCGAGTTTATAAAAGAAAGACCAAAGGATTCTTCAATTGTGTGATTCATCATTTTTTACCATAAAAATTTTAGGTTTTTTTGTTAACTATACTGCCCACTGTTGCAACTTGAGCTTTCGATAGTTTATAATGTTCTCATTATCAAAGGACAAAAGAAACAATTTTTTTTGCAAAGCTCAGTTTATCCAGGTGTTCAGTATATCATGCTTGTGAATTTATTGGGAAATTTTTATAACTCGTCACTAATAAGTTCTCTGAATAACCACCATAAATAGTATTTTTAAAAAAGTTGAAAGCACAATATATGGTGGCAGATGTGAAAAGTTACGATTCTTGAGTTTTATATGAAAGTCTCCGTAAAGAATTGTTTTTTAAAGACTTTCAATCTTCGTTGTGGCCGGGTAAAAATATGCTCCGCCCATGCCGGTTTATATGAAAGTCTCCGTAAACGGCGGATGACTTTCATGATTCGTTGTGGGCAGAACCGGATCAAAATCCTGATCTGCCCATGGCAGTTTATATGAAAGTCTCTGTAAGGGATTGTTTTTTAAAGACTTTCAATCTTCGTTGTGGCCGGTTAAAAAATATGCTCCGGCCATGCCGGTTTATATGAAAGTCTCCGTAACAGATTGTTTTTTAAAGACTTTCAATCTTCGTTGTGGCCGGGTAAAAAATATGCTCCGGCCATGCCGGTTTATATGAAAGTCTCCGTAAAGAATTGTTTTTCAAAAGACTTTCAATCTTCGTTGTGGCCGGATAAAAAATATGCTCCGGCCATGCCGGTTTATAAGAGCATGTAACTATAGGACTTTCATTCTTCGTTGTGGGCAGAACCTGGTCAAAATTATGCTCGGCCCTTGGCAGTTTATTAGAAAATATCAACAATATGCTGAAATAAAACGATTTTCATTTGTCGTTGTGATTTTTCGGCAATAATGGTGGTTTATCTGTTTTATTTTGTTGAAATATTGAGTGTAATCACGAAAATTTATGGACAACCTTTCATGATAAATCATGGAGATTGAACAAAATATTCAACTAAATTGATTTTGGAAAACTATTTGGTATGGTTTATTCAAAGTTCGGTTCAAATATTTTTCAAGTTTTATAGGGGTTGCATGATGGTTCCAATCCTGCCTTTCAGCCAGAATTTTTTGTGATACTTCCGCCTTTGTAAAACCTCTACGAAAAAGAGCCATAGCATAAGAAAAATCAGTGGCAGACTCATCACTCTTTTCATATTGAAATCGGGAAATATTATTTTTATGACACACTCCCCCCAGGGTAGATGGGAAAAGGTTACCTCACTACTGAGAGATAAAGGAATTTTGGGAATGGCCGCCAAATTTTTCCAGTCAATCCAGACCAGTTTTGCCAGGGGATAATAACGAGACAATGACCTGTCAGAATGAATCCAGACCTGATAGTTTCCAGGAGAGGTTTCAACAACCATTCTGCCATATTTAAAATGAGTGTACCCTTTTTTAATGACAAGGTAATCGTTTGACAATATTGAATTCTAGAGGGAAAAAAGCTTACAGTAATCTTTTAAAACCAGCTTAAATCAGCAGGCCATTAACAAGTTTTATAAAAGGAGATTACGATGCAAGCTTTTTCAATAGAAGAAATCATATTTGAAGGTGAAAATCAAGTCCAAGATCTTTTCAAATTTGTTAAAAATATGAGCATTGGTCTGGAAGCCTATGAAATGGAGAAGGCAATATTTCCTCGCCTAATGAATATCGGTCTTTGTGCAGTCACGGCTTATTTTGCATCATTGGGGACTGGAGATGTCGGACCAGAACTGGTTTTAGAAGACGGAACAGTGCTTGAAAAGCAGGGAGAGCTTTACGATCGAAATTATTTTTCGGTGTTTGGGAAAGTCAAAGTTCCCAGAACCTGTTATCGAGGCCAAAATACAGAGGGAGTTATGCCATTGGATTCAAAGGCAAATCTTCCATGCCGATGTTATTCATATTTGTTACAAGAATGGATGAATATTTTTGACATTCGTGATAGTTTCAAAGAGTCTCAGGTTTCCTTGAAAAAATTGCTGGGCTTAGAGATAAGCCAAAGTCGCTTTGAGATAGTCAGTCGTGAGTCTGCCATAGATTATGATGAGTTTTATGATCAAAAATCAGTAGCGTATTTTGAAACTGAAGGCGAAATCCAAACATTGGGATTTGATGGCAAAGGGGTCCCAGTAATCAAAAAGGAAGCTGCCAAAATCAAGGCTCGTTTGAGTAAAGGGGAGAAGAAGCAGAAGAAAAAAGAAGCCATGGTAGGTGTCAGCTATACAGTGGATCGTAACATCCGCACACCGGAGGAAGTTGCCAAAAATTTAGTTTACCCTGATGAGCCAACACAAAAAAATTCTGAAAAAGGGGATGATCCATCTCCATCTCCAGTTAAGGCCCAGAATATCAGAAGGATGGCAAGCTTGGAACGATCCAAGGAAAATGTTGTTCAAGAAATTGTCAAAGACGCAGAAAGAAGAGATCCTGAAAAACAGCGTCCATAGGTTGTAGTAATGGATGGGGCCTTGCATTTATGGACACTTATTGCATCAGTTTTGAAAGGGGTTGATTATACAGGTATTTTGGATATTATCCATGTTGTGGAATATCTGTGGGATGCTGCGAACGCCTTGGATAAAGGCAAGAAAATAGATCGTCATAAATGGGTTTATAATTGGCTGCTTTCTATCTTAAATGGAAATGTGGGTAGAGTCATCGGGGGATTAAAACAAATAATTACAAAAGACAAAAAAAAGCTTACTAAAACGCAGATTCAAGAACTTGAGAGAGTCATTACATACTTCAAAAATCATAAAAAATGGATGAAGTATGACGAGTATTTAGAAGCAGGATATCCAATTGGTTCGGGGGTGGTCGAATCTGCATGCGGTCATACAGTAAAAAATCGCATGGAGGGAACTGGAAGGCGCTGGTCAATAAAAGGGGCAGAGTCAATATTATTGCTAAGATCTATCTATACAAGCAATGATTGGGATAGTTATTGGCGTTCTCATATGATTCTCCAAAGAGAAAAAAATACGCCAAAATATTAAATGCTGACTATAGCACAACTGATGACTACGAATGCGAAAGGAATGCTGCCGTAGGATAAGTATTTAAATTAATAAAAAAATGGTGCTATATCATCAAAAAAGGGTACACTAAAATTAAGGATATACAGTATGCCGGTATTCATCCAAGGGGGCTGTTATGGTGTTATTTTATGCCTTTTTATATGAAAGTCTCCATAAGAGGTTGTTTTTAAAAAGACTTTCAATCTTCGTTGTGGCCGGGTAAAAAATATGCTCCGGCCATGCCGGTTTATTAAAAAAATGAGGATAACAATGGCTAAGAATCTGACTGACTTACTGGATCGAATCGACGGCCTAAAAGCAAGGCTGGATGGTGCCCGTCCGTTACTCAATAAATCCATTCTAAATATATATTGAATACACCTATGATAGTAATCGCATTGAAGGCAATACGCTGACTCTTCGTGAAACAGATATAATTATTAATAAAGGGCTGACCGTAAGCGGTAAAACCATGCGGGAACATCTGGAAGCAAATAATCACTATGAAAATATGGTTATTACGGAGACGCTGATAAAGAATATTCATTCTATTATTTTAAGGGGTATTCACAGAGATAACGCGGGTAAATACCGCTCCTTACCGGTTGCAATATCAGGCAGCCGATATGTGCCGCCGCAACCCTGGCAGGTTCCGAAATTGATGGAAGAGCTTGTTTTATGGATTGACCATCACTCTTCCCGATTGCAACCTGTAATATTGTCGGCAGACATCCATGAAAAAATAGCAACCATACATCCTTTTATTGACGGTAATGGAAGAACCGACCGTTTGATGATGAACCTGTTTCTTCTGCAAAACGGATATACAATTGCCAATATTCCCGGTGATACTGAAAATCGTCTTGCTTACTACAATGCCCTGGAAAAATGTAATCTTGATGGAGATAAAGCAGACTTTTATAATTTGATAGCAGTTTATGTTAAGGATAGTCTTGAAAATATTGTCAGCCAATTAGGGCTGACCCCATGAGATCATTTGATATTAAGCTGTTGAACAAAACAAACCACTTCCCGGAGGGGCCCCCGCCATCCTGACGGAGGAAGCAATATGAACATCAACGCATATAATGAAATGGATGAATGTTACTTAGTCTGATCAAATTATATTTCCCCCCCCTTAGTGGTTGTTGACTCATATTGTGAACCTCTATTGATTCTTATTGGAGTTATTTAACGAGGGCATTTGCTCATGCAAAGCCCGCATCCTTCGTTGGCTGTGTAGAATGAACAACATACAAAACGATCATAATTCGGCCAATTTTTTCCCACAGGCTCTTTCAGGGCTCCCGAAGGGCAGACTTTGAGACATATTTCGCAGTCGCCGCACAAATCATCAACAACCACAGTGTCTCCCTCTAATGGGGCCTCGGTTATAACCGCGCTCAGTTTCACCCTGGGGCCATATGAATCAGTGATCAGAAGCCCGTTCTTGCCGATAGCCCCAAGACCTGCTTGTACTGCTGCATATTTGAAAGAAAAAGCGCCAGTGATTGTGCGGTAATCAGTTAAATCCTGCCCGACATTTATTGATGGATAGCCCTGGTTCGTTAAGAATCTGGCAATGCGATATCCCGTCTGCGTCAGATCGTTGATAACCGTTTCATTGTGAGCGTTATAGAAATCTCTAAAAGAGACTTCTCCGATTTTTTTTTGTACCGTTAATTTTTTCGCCAGCACTTCGAATAATTGTGAGCCGATTACGATTACAGATTTAGCTTTGGGCAAAAAATTTTCCGGCCTGTTTTTTTCTGGTAAATCCAGAAATCTTTCGATAGGCGCAACACCGATTAAGTCCACCCCGTCGGGAAGATCTGAAATTTCCCGTATTTTATCATTCAGGTTCATTCGTTTTTATTTCCAATCTACTTAACTTTGTTTATCTTGATGTCATGGTTCAATCTTTTTTTTATGCGAACGTTTCCGTAAGCGATTATTTTAAAAAGACTTTCCTCTTTGATTGTGGAGCTTAACTTGTGATACTTAATCCCGTCCACCACAAAGAGACGCATCTGGTGCTGGATGATAGTCGATACCTGCTCGATGAACTTCTGGGGGTTGTTTTTGAATGATTCCAGACGACCGCTGTCATTGATGATCTTAACGATTGTCCGGCGCGTCAGATTCGTCTCGTTCTGGAGATAAGTGATCAGATCCGGGAGCTCGAAAGAGCGTGACTCATAAACGCTGGCTGTTTCCTGAACCTGCTCTGCGTGAACGCCGCCACGGTCAATCTCGGCCTTGGCCTTCCGGTAAATAAACCTGGCTTTGCCCACCTGCAAATTGGCTTTGATCTCTTCAGCGCATTTTGAGGCAAGAGCCTCCACGTCAAAATCCACTCTGAATGTGGTCTTGTATTTGATCCGGTCCCAAAGCTCTTTGAACTCCGGACTTAAAAATACGGCCTTATTCAGCGATACCTTCTTCTTGTCGTCACGGTTCTTGATATTGAGATTGCCGGAAACTTTCTTCAGCACCGCAGCAATTTGCGGGGCGTGCTCTTTGAATTCTTCAGGCAGTTCCAGCTCGCCGCTTTTCAAGGCTGTTTTCAAGGAGTCTTGAACTTTGCCTTTGTTATCAATGTAACCAGTGGTTTTCAGGTGATTCCACAGCTTCTTGGAGGCATCGACACCAAGGTATTCATTGTTGTAGTCATCAACTGGAACAACGATGTTGGCAAACAGATGCTCTTCAACCACGCCGAATTTAATGCCTTCTTCCTGCTCAATCTCTTTCTGGAGCTGTTCGGCAAACTTCTCATAGGATTCATTGGCCATAACCGTGAGAGTGTTAACCTCAAACCCGTGAACGCGCTCGCCATCCTGATTGACACATATACGAAGACCGCGACCAATTTCCTGCCGTTTCTTAATAACGGAATTTGTTTCGTTGAGCGTACAGATCTGGAATACGTTGGGGTTGTCCCAGCCTTCTTTCAGTGCGGAGTGGGAGAAAATAAACTTAAGTTTTGAGTCAAAGCTGAGCAGTTTCTCCTTCTCTTTCATGATCAGGCTGTAGGCGCTCTCATCCGCTGCAGTTTTACCGGACGCATCCTTCAGCATTTTGTTACCGGTAGCGTCCTTCTTTTTATCGACGGCAAAATACCCGTTATGCACACCGGCGGCCACCGTATCCAAATCGGCCCCTTCAAAGAGCGTGTTGTATTTGGGTTTGCGGATTGCCCGGGCATACTCCTCTTCAAACATCAGAGCGAATTTGCCCTTTTGCGGACTGCCTTCTTTATCGTACCAGCGGTAATTAGCCACTTTGTCGATGAAAAACAGGCTGAGGAGTTTGATGCCCTGAGGACGCAGGCGCATCTCTTTATCCAGATGCTCCTCAATGGTCTTGCGGATCTGCAGGCGCTTGTATTCATCCGGGTCAACCTCGCCGATGGCCTGACCCAGCTTCAAGATTTCCGGCTTACTGGTGAAGCTGATGTATTCATTGCCTTTTTCGCAGTAGATATCCTCGATGATGTATCCATCGTAAATGTCACGACCACCACTGTATTTTGCATCCAGCAGATCAGCGCCACTTGAGACCACCACGGATTTTCGTTTGATGTTGCCATTCTTCATGCGGCAATCGATCTCGATTTTAGCGGTGATCGGGCTCTTCTTGTTGTTTACGCTCAGGAGCTTTATATAGGCTTTGTTGTGGCCGTCTTTGACTTCAACTCCTGCAACTTCAATCTGCTTGATCACCATGATCTGGATATCCGGACTCGTAGCAAAGTTTCTTACGTTGGAAAGCTTGCTGGATTTATAAACGAACGCATCAAACGTCACATTTTCATAGAGCTCTTTAAAATGCTCGGCAGTAATCTCCAATGACTTGGCAACGCCTTCCTTGATGGCGATGGACGGCACAACAATGATAAATTTGGTGAAGCCGTAGAGCCGATTCATTTCAAAGATGAAGCGCAGATAGACATAGGTTTTTCCGGTTCCAGTCTCCATCTCCACGGTAAAATCCATGGAGTCCATTTTCTCGGAAGGAGCCAGCCCGTTCTGTAGCTGTATCTTGCGAATGTTTTTGTGTATGTCCTCAGGCAGAAGTTTTAAGCGGTTTCCAATACCCAGATTGTTTTCCATGCCGGGAATGACCTGATGGGTCGTGTATTGCAGCGGAGCCACGGTAAAATTGGTCTGGCAAATTTCCTGACCTTCAAACACTCCGGCAACGGATTCTATGGCCTGTTTTTGGAAGTCCAGATTCGGATCAAATTGGATTTTCATTCTGCACCCCCGGTTTTAACCACGGAATACACGGAAAGGTTTGGAACCACGAATGAACACAAATGGACACGAATATTTTTTAACCACGAAAGGCACGAAATACACGAAAGTTGACTATTCATGGTTGCCTCCTTTTTTTTCAACTTCCGAGGGGACCTCATGAGTTGCTTCCCATTCTGCCTGAGCCTCTTCGAGCTGTTTTTTTAGGGTTTCTTTATCGGGTAGATAAAGTTGGTAGGCAGAAGCGTGAATGTTGGCGTCTTTGGGTAAAGTCAATTCAACCAAGCGGTCATCCTTTGAATGGCAGAGCAAAATACCTACAGTCGGTTTTTCATCTTCCAGTTTCACATAGCGATCAAAGTAGTTCACATACATCTGCATCTGCCCCAGATCCTGATGGGTGAGACGGTCTCGGTTTAAATCGATGATGACATAGTAACGAAGTAATCGGTTGTAGAACACCAGATCGACATAGAAGTGATCATCGTCAAAGGTGAATCGTTTTTGCCGTGCTTCAAAGAGGAATCCTTTGCCCAGTTCGAGCAAGAAGTGTTCGATCTTATCAATGATTGCGGTTTCAAGATCATGCTCTGAATACTCGGATCTTTCCTGCAAACCCAGAAATTCAAGGACATAGGGGCTTTTCAAAACATCTGATGGCTTGGCGACCAATTGACCTTTCTGAGAAAGCTCTTTCACGCCGGTTTTATCACGGCTCAATGCCAGACGCTCATATAGACTGGAGTTAATTTGACGCTTCAGCTCTCGAATACCCCAGGCATTTTGGGTGGCTTCAAGTTCATAAAACCGGCGTTCATCCTCAGAGTCAATCGTGAGCAGAACCACATAGTGCGACCAGCTTAACGAGAATTTGGCGGACAGCGTCTGCCAAATGTTCTCAGGCAAAAAAGATTTCAGCTCGATTTTCCGAAAAGCTGTTTCGGAATTCCCCAAGAGTAAAAAAGATTGGTCAGACAGTGTCTGCCGAATCTTTTGAAGGTCAGCCGGAGATTGGTCAGGCAGCGTCTGACCAATGTTGTTATATCGGTCGTAGAAAGCCCGACAGAGTTTCAGATTGGTAGTTGACAGCCCTTTGTGACCTCGAGATTTCAGCTCTTTTGCTAAATTGCTTAACAGTTTTTTACCATATAATTCTGCCCGTTCGGCTCCGGCATTTTCAAACTCCACGATATACCAGCCAAACAGCCAATTCCGCACCACCAGAGCAATATCCACCGACTTTGCCGCCTGCGTCTGCATGGCCGTCTGCGTCTGCTCAAACAGCCCAACCAGACCTTCAAAGCCTTCTATGTGTCCCGTGGTTCTATCCCTCTGTTTCGAGCTTTTCCCGTCTTTCGTGGTTACATCTTCTTGGTTCATCTTACAGGCTCCTTACATCAACAATGCCGGCCTGTTTGAGAATCTGAACCGCATTGGTTTTAACCACGTCATCTTTGAACCCGGAGTCTTTAAATACCACACGCATGATTTCCCGATTGAGTTCATCTTTCAGCTTGGCAATGCCTTCGACCACATCAAGGGAGATGACGTCCGACAGGCAGATGATCAGCGCTCCCATACCGATATCGAATACCTTTTGACCGGCAATGGTGTGTTCCGTGATAGGCAGCGTCAGGTCGAGGCCATACTTGAGCAGGACCTCGTAAAGAACATCTTCCTCACGGCGGTCGGTTTTGATATTTGAAATAAAGTCTTCGAGGGTGCGCTCCGTCATATTAAAGTTGACTTCCCACGGTTTGATATTGGTGGAGTCGAGTCTGAATGCCTTGAAGCCAAGGTCGCCGTCGTATTCAGGGTTTAAATCTTTGGCCTTAGCGGCAGCCCTCCGGATGCGCTCTTTGCTGATTTCTGCGATGGTTTTGTAGCCGGATTTGAAGGCTTCTGATTTATCATCGCAAAGTTCAGGGAGTTGAACCATGATAAATTTGCGGTTGCCACCATCTTCGGCGTTAAGTTGCATGACCGAATGGGCAGTAGCTGCAGAGCCTGCAAAAAAATCTAAATTCAGCAGGTTTCGGGCAAGCTTCAAACGTGGATACATCATATTCAACCAGTCGGTATGATAGCGCCCACTGGTTTCGGGATTGTTTGAGAGGTTACGGCCTTCACCATCCACCTGGCCGGTGATCTCCTTGTAGTTTTTGATATTGTCCTTGAAGTTGTCCTTATAGACAAAATCCTTGCCGGTGTTGTAAGGCGGATCGATATAGATCATTTTCACTTTTTTGTGATAGCTCTTCTGCAGGAGCTTGAGCACTTCAAGGTTGTCGCCTTCAATGAAAATGTTCTGGGTGGAATCCCAATCCACCGACTCTTCTTTGCAGGGGCGCAGAGTGCCAGTGCTGGGCGTCTGAGCGATCATCCGGGCTTTGCTCTTGCCGTTCCATGAAAAGCTGTAGCGTTCATCGCGGTCGTCCACAAACGTGCCGAGCACTTCCTTCAGAGCTTCAAAGTCCACCTTGCCTTCGGTGAAGGCTTCTGGAAACAGCTCCTTTAGCTTGCCAACGTTTTCGGCTACGATGTCCATTGTTTTACCATCCATTTTTTCCATGATTAAACTTCTCTTTATTACAGGCTCGCAGCCAGTTGCTTAAGCTCTTGTTCAAATTTCTTGATTTGCGTATTCAGCTCTACCTGCCGGTTAAAAGCCGCTTTTTTTAGCTGCCCGCGCAGCTCCGATATTCTTGATTCAATTTCCCGGCACCGCGTCAGCTATTCCAGCCGGTCTCCGGCTTTGCCGATGGTAAAGGTTCCGGATAAGAGCGAGCATTCGTATCCGGTAAAGAAATATGAATAAGGTTCTGGTGGACCGATGACGGTAATTCGCGGACTTCGCATTTCTGTTTCAGCCAGTCCGAACACTCCCGAGCAATCCGAGTAACATCAAGTCGATTCCGAAGACGACGATCCAAGTGATTTCCGGGAAGGTTTTGGAGAAACCCCTCTTTATCGCCATGACTTGGGACGAGGAGCTTGAACTTTGAAATCTTTGAAAGCTCCTTTTTCAGTTCATCATAGGCGTAAAGGGAAAACAGAGCGGAAACGACGGAGAGAGTGCATCCGGCAGCAATATTTCCTTTGAGCTCGGAAACAACATTTCCCAGAGATTTATTGTCAAGTATTCCAGTTTGCTTCATTTTCTGCCTATAATCGAACAATGGACATCGTTTGCCTAACTAATAGCGTTTTATCAATAGTAACTAACATGTATGTTATATTATTTAAGTATTTCCATAAAATCAATAAAAATGAGGGTATCCTTTATATCACTTAAAAAACAGCTTACACTTTTGGGATAAAATTTCCAAAAAATAAGGCTGTTGATCTGAAAACCGTAAACCGGCAAATTAAAAAAATTCTTCCAGCCATGAAATCAACACTTTGATTTATTACAGTTAAATTGTAAAGATTTTGTAAAGTGGATTGTTATCAAGTTTGTTATGCTGTAAAGAAATAATTTAAATTTTGGCATTCTTCATTCACGGGTTGACAATTTTTAAAGATATCCCCCTGATTTCCCGGGAATTTCCTCAAAAAAGTATCTACTATTTTTGAGGAAGGATGCCTGAATTTTTTAAAAACAGCAGGCTCGACATTTTTAATTGTGTCGTGGTAAACGATTGAAAACAGTTCAATGCAAGCTTCTATTGGACAGGCAATTAAAAAACTAACATATCAAGAGATTATGCAGACTGAAATGAAAATTTTGATCATAGATGATGATAAAAAATTGTGCCGGCTTGTGGCAGACTACCTTAAAACCATGGGATATGATGTTGATAGTGCCCATAACGGGCCCCAGGGTTTGGAAATGATTCTTAAGGGTGATTATACAGCGGTGATTTTAGATGTGATGATGCCTGGTATGGACGGATTTGAAGTATTGAAACGCATACGAAGGGAATCTGACATGCCTGTTTTGATGCTCACGGCACGGGGTGAAGAGACGGACAGAATCGTTGGCCTGGAGATGGGGGCGGATGATTATCTTCCCAAGACCTTTTCCTCCCGGGAGCTTTTAGCACGCCTTCGCGCGGTTACCCGGAGGTATTCAACCACCGAACGCCGGAATGCAACTGAAAACGGGGACAAAGACCTGGTATTCGGGGAACTGAAAATCAACCAGGACTCAAGAGCGGTTTACCTGGGATCAGAAATTTTGAATCTGACCCCGGTTGAATATGATCTGCTGGCAAGCCTGGCCGGTTCCCCCGGACGTGTTTTGACACGGGATCAGCTCCTTAACGCCGTTGCCGGCCGGGATTATGAAGTCTTTGATCGGTCTGTGGATGTCCATATTTCTTCATTGCGTCGAAAGTTAGGGGATGACTCCCGGAACCCCATATTCATTAAAACCGTTCGGAGCGCAGGTTATATGTTCAACTTTTCAGGTGAGCGGCAATGATCAAACCGGTATCATCTTTGTTTTCAAAAATTCTCTGCTGGTTTTTTCTGAATCTGGTTCTGGTGGCTGCCTCCTTAGTGATTTTTTTCTCTTTTCATTCCCAGATTAATTTATACGCTCTTTTTGGGCAGCATGAATCAAATCGACTGCGGAGCGCAGCCATGTTAATCTCATATGATTTGAACCAGGCTCCACGGGAAAACTGGTCAAATATACTTGCCAGGCACGCTAAAAGCCATCAGGTGGATTTCAAACTTGTTCTTAAAGATGGATTTTGCGTCTCTTCGGGAGATGAAGAAGTCCCTGATACTATCATGACTAAAGTTAAGGCTGTTTTGAGTCTGGAAGGTCCCCGGGGCAGATTTCCAAGGTTCCATGCTCCTCCCGGAGAACCTGAAAAATTCCATAAAAGTCATGGTTTTGATATTATTGAAGGTTTGGTGAACAATCCGCCAGTCAGAAAATATCCGCCTTTCTCAGAAAATCCTTCCATGGAGGATCACCCTCCCATGGAGGAGCATCCTCTCATGGAGGAACATCCCCCCATGAAGAAGCATCCCCCCATTAAGAAGCATCCTCCCATGGATAAACATCCTCCTGTTATTGATGATTCATACCTGCACCCAGGGTCCTTTGATAAAAAACACCAATTCAAAATGCACACTCGGCGTCCTGATCTTTACTGGGCGGGCATCCGGATTCCGTTGTTTACGAAAGTATTTGCTCCACCTGTGCCCGCGGTTTTGCTTGCTGTTTCGGATTCCATCACGGGAAACGGTTTCTTTTTCGATCCTTTTCCGTGGATGATTGCGGCCTTTGCGGTGATATTTATTTCCGTAATGTTCTGGATACCCATGGTTAGAAATATCACGCTGCCGCTTGTCCGCATGACCCGTGCCACCGAGGAGATTGCAAAAGGATGTTTTGATGTTACCATCCATGAGCCAAGGGGTGATGAGATTGGACGGCTGGCAAAAGCAATAAATCACATGACTTCCCGTCTTTCTGCTTTTGTGAAGGGGCAGAAGCGCTTTCTTGGAGATGTTGCCCATGAGCTTGGTTCTCCCATAGCCCGTATTCATTTTGGCCTGGCTGTACTGAAAGAGCGCAGCCATGGGGAAACTCAGGATCGGGTCATGGATATAATGGAAGATGTTGAAAATATGTCGGGGCTGGTCAACGAACTTTTGGCCTTTTCCAGGGCGGAAATGAATAAAACCACCATCAGGCTGGAGAAAATGGAGCTGCTTCCTGTTGTTCAGGCAGCGGTTAAAAGGGAGGCTGCATCGGCAGAGCAGATTATCATTCAAATAGATCCTGGACTCCATGTTTTTGCATCGGCAGAGCTTTTAACAAGAGCCATTGCCAATCTTATTAGAAATGCCTTTAAATACGCCGGAGAAATGAACCAGATTCATATTTTTGCGGAAAAAAGAAAAAATGAAGTCTCCATAGAAGTTCAAGACGCCGGGCCCGGTGTGCCTGGTAATCTCATAAATGAGCTTTTCGAGCCTTTTTTTCGCCCTGAACCTTCCAGGGATCGAGATTCAGGCGGTGTCGGCCTTGGCCTGGCCATTGTTAAAACCTGCATTGAGACTTGCAAAGGAAGTGTTTCTGCCCGAAATCTTAAACCCAATGGATTTGCTGTTACAATTGTATTGAAAAGCTGATAGCTCATTTTTTCCAAATTCGTTATAAAATTGAAACTTAGGGCTGCCCCCTTATTGAAAAATATCGATAAATTCCATTTTATTGACTGGAGTATGGTTATGCAGCAGAAAAAAGTTACTGACCAAAGACAGACTGAAAAAAAACTCAAGGAAAGGGAGGCTAATTTCCGAACCTTTTTTAACTCCATTGATGATTTTCTGTTTGTTTTGGATCAACAGGGCAATATCATCAATGTAAATGAGACAGTTACCCGCAGGCTTGGATATTCTGAAGATGAACTCATAGGGCGCAGCGTATTGACGGTGCATCCAGAAGAGAGACGGGCCGAGGCAGGCAGGATTGTGGCTGAGATGCTTGCCGGTACAGTGGATTTCTGTCCCGTTCCCTTGATTACAAAATCCAGGCAGCTTATCCATGTGGAAACTCGGGTATATCCAGGCTCCTGGAATGGTAAGCCGGCCCTCTTCGGTGTCAGCAAGGATATTACGAGGATCAAAAAAACCGAGGAGCTTTTTTCAAAGGCGTTTCAGGCAGGTCCTAGCCTGATGGCCATCTCGGAAATCGAAAGCGGGGTGTTCACCAATGTTAACAAGGCTTTCTTAGACACCCTGGGATACTCACGCGATGATGTTATCGGAAAATCTTCTATTGAACTGGAGCTTTTTGACAACCCGGAGGACAGATTACGGGTAGTATCAATGTTGAAAGAACCCGGGTTTGTAAGGGATGTGGAAGTCACAATACGGGTGAAAAACGGTGAGCCAAGGATCGGATTGTTCGCGGCAACCCAGATTGATGTCAAAGGCAAACGCTGCTGGTTGACCACGATGACGGACATCACAGACAGCAAGCAGATAGAAAATTCATTGCGCGAGAATAAGTCACGCCTTGATCTTGCCCTGCAATCGGCCAGGATGGGTGCATGGCACTGGGATATCATTGAGAACAAGCGTTATTTTGACAGGAAAACATGTGATCTTCTCGGAATTAACCCGAAAACTTTTTGCGGAACTGCCGAAGAATTTTTCAATGCGGTACATCCCGATGACTGGGATAAGCTAAAAGAGGCACTGGCCAGAACCATTGATCAGGGACTTCCTTATGAACCAGAGTACCGAGCTGTATGGCCGGATGGCAGCATCCATTATATCTTGGCCCACGCCAGGTTGATTCGTGATGACTCAGGGCACCCTTTTAAAATTATCGGTCTCGTTGAGGATATCACCGAAAAGAAAATCGCTCAAAAACTCTTAGAAAAAGAACGACAGCGGTTGGCGAATGTCATCCAGGGAACCCATGCCGGCATCTGGGAATGGAATGTGCTGACCGGGGAAACGGTTTTTAACGAAAAATGGGCGGAGATCGCTGGTTATACACTTGAAGAGCTGGCTCCTGTAAGCATCAAGACCTGGACCTCCCTTGCCCACCCCGAAGACCTCAGGAAATCCGGTGAACTACTGGAAAAACATTTTGCAGGTGAGCTGCCTTATTATGATTGTCAATGCCGTATGAAACACAAAAACGGTTACTGGGTCTGGGTACATGACCGGGGGCAGGTGATTACGCGAACCGATGATGGCAAGCCCCTGATGATGTTCGGTACCCATATGGATATCACTGAAGCCAAACAGGCGGAAAAAAAACTCATGGAAACCAACCGCCGGCTTGAGGAGGCCAATATCCGGGCAAATCATATGGCCCTTAAGGCAGAACTGGCAAATGCCGCTAAAAGCGAATTTCTGGCGAATATGAGTCATGAAATCCGGACGCCCATGAATGGCGTGATCGGCATGATAGGGCTTTTGCTGGACACTAACTTGAGTCATAACCAGCGACATTATGCTGAAACCGTTCGCTCCAGCGCTGAGTCCCTGCTTGGCCTTATCAATGATATCCTGGATTTTTCCAAGATCGAAGCCGGGAAACTTGATCTGGAGGTTCTGGATTTTGACCTACAGAGCATGTTAGATGATTTCGCGGTCATGCTGGCTGTTCAGGCACATGGAAAGGGGCTGGAGTTAGTCTGCGGAATGTCGCCTGAAGTTCCGGCCCTGGTTCGGGGTGATCCAGGCCGGTTAAGGCAAATTTTGACCAATCTGGCAGGGAATGCTATCAAGTTTACCCATGCCGGTGAAGTAGTGATCCGCGTCACGCTGGAATCCGCCACAGAAGAGGTGTCTATGGTGCGTTTTTCAGTAAGTGACACCGGTATAGGTATCCCCGATGAAAAGATCGGAATGCTCTTTGATAAATTCAGTCAGGTGGACGCATCCACCACACGCCGGTTCGGCGGTACGGGCTTGGGTCTGGCCATTTCAAAACAACTTGCAGTAATGATGGGCGGAGAGATCGGGGTAACAAGCAGACAAGGCATGGGATCGGAGTTCTGGTTTACAGCCCGCCTGGAGAAGCAGCCCGAAGTGATAAATGTTGAATCGGCATTACCGGTTAATTTGAAAGGCGTACGCGTATTGATTGTGGACGATAATCCAACCAACCGCGAGATATTAAACACATGCATGACCTCTTGGGGAATGCGTGTATCTGAAACCGGCGGTGCTTCAGATGCACTGCAGGTATTATATAAGGCATTAGATAAAGATGATTCATTTCAGGTGGCTGTCATTGATATGCAGATGCCGGTTATGGACGGGGAAGCTCTGGGGCGCGCCATAAGGGCGGAAAGCTGCCTGGCAGATCTCCGAATGGTACTCTTGACTTCCCTGGGCTTTCGCGGTGATGCCAAGAGCTTTGCCGAGATCGGGTTTAACGCGTATCTGACTAAACCGGCAAGAGGCCTTGAGCTGAAAGCTGTTCTTTGCCAGGTGCTGACTTTACGGGGAGGGGAAACATTGAAGGCGCAAACCATTGCCACCCGCCATACAGCGCGGGAGGTGATGAATATGTTTGCGGATTACAGCGTGAGCATTCTGCTGGTAGAGGATAATTTTACCAACCAGCAGGTGGCCCTGGGTATTCTAATGAAACTTGGTCTAAAGGCCGATGTTGTGCCTAACGGAGCCGAGGCCCTGAAGGTTTTGGAGTCCATACCCTACGACCTTGTGCTGATGGACCTGCAGATGCCCGTTATGGATGGTTATGAAACTACTGCCCGTATCCGTGAACTCCGCTCCTCTGTTCTTAACCCCAATGTTCCGGTAATTGCCATGACCGCCCATGCCATGGCCGGGGATCGGGAAAACTGCCTGAGAGCCGGCATGAATGACCATGTCTCCAAGCCTGTCAGCCCCGATTCCCTTGCGGAGGCTCTGGAAAAGTGGCTGCCCCGGCAGAAACTTATCAAGATTGAGGCTGAGTCTCGGGAAATATCCTCAAGGGAAGTAGATGCCTCTATATCAACTGTTTGGGATAAAGAGGGCCTGATGGCACGATTGATGGATGACGAAGAGCTGGCCAAGATGATCATTGAGGGTTTTATAGGGGATGTTCCCCAGCAAATCAAGAAGCTTGGGGAATTTATAAAAAGCAATGATATGCGGGGGCTTGAACGCCAGGCCCATACCATAAAGGGGGCGGCAGCTAATGTGGGAGGGGAATTAATCCGGGAAATTGCTTTTATGGTGGAAAAAGCCGGCAAGGCCGGAAATATGAAAACAGCGGTAAGGCACATGGCTGAACTGGAAAAAGAATTTAAAGTGTTTAAGGAAGCTGTTGAAACAAATTTTTTGGACAAAGGGGCCTTAATGTGAAAATATTGATTGCAGAGGATGATTTTACTTCACGGAAAATGCTGGGCGCGGTACTGAAGAAAATCGGTCATGAGGTAGTGGAAACCATCAATGGGGTTGAGGCCTGGAATGAATTGCAAAAAGCTGATGGACCCAAGTTTGCCATTCTCGACTGGATTATGCCGGAAATGAACGGACTTGAGCTGGTACGCCGTATCCGCTCCATGGAAAAAGAACATCCTCCTTATCTTATCATGCTGACTTCAAAAGGCAGAAAGGAGGATATTGTTGCCGGGCTGGAGGCCGGGGCAGACGATTACCTGGCAAAACCCTTTGATATAGGAGAGCTTCAGGCCAGAGTGGGAGTGGGAATACGGATGCTGGAAATGCAGGAAAAAGTGGCCGCTCAGTTCTGGGAGTTGCGCGATGCCCTTGAGCATATTAAGACCCTTCAGGGTATTTTGCCTATCTGTTCGTTTTGTAAAAAAATTCGTGATGATCAAGGCTACTGGGATCAGGTGGAGGTTTATATCACCAAGCATTCCAACGCGGAATTCAGCCACGGTATCTGCCCGGAATGTATGAAAAAACATTATCCAAAATACTGCGACAACAATTATTCTTGATGCAATATGAAACGGCATGCTTCATTTACCGGTTTACACTCTCCAAAGCGATTTTGCCCATGATTTTTCCCTTAATTTTCCCATCATATCGTTTTGGGGCACCTCTACCCGCTCTGCGTACTCCTTTAGAAGCAGATTAACCTTTCACAAACTTTTTTCTAAAAACGGTCAAACCGATCAGGCCAAGACCAAGAAGAATGACAGTGGAAGGTTCGGGTACCGGACTAGGAACGCCGCCAAGGCTGCCCCTGCCCATGAGGTTGTCATTACCGCCTTCCATCGTAAAATGCGCGGTAAAATCAGATGTAATATCAGTTTTAAGAAAGCTTAAGTCCACAGTTACTGCATTGTGAGAACTTCCGTCGAAACCAACTTCGCTATCGGCTAAACCTGACGTATAGGAAATTATGCCGCCTTCTTCAAGAAGAATACCTCCACTCTCATATCTCCAAGGATTTGAACCTTGATTTTCTTTATAATAAGTTGTTGTTACCGCCGCATCTTCATAGATAACGTAAACATCATAAGTCAATGCATAGAAATCTAGGTCCAAGACATAATCGTAACCATATGTGCCGAAGACAGAATAATTACCATCCGTTTTTCCGTGAATATCGCCAAAAATTGCATCCCCGTCTATATCGATGAAAATATCGCCTGAGTTCCACAAATAATTGGTGCCATCCTTGCTTTCATACTCACCATCCACAAAATCATAACCGCCTATCATGCTCAAAGTATAGCCGTCCAGAAAAAATCCCTCCAGATCCCATGCCTGCGCTTGTGTCATGCCAGGTTCAACTTCTTCGTCTTCATATCCTGGGCCAACGCCTTCACCACTATCCCGATTTTCATCAAAAATGGTAATGTTGGTGCCAAAGGCAAACGCGTTTCCGCCAATTAGAAAAGCTGCTAAAAAAATGATTGTTACACATAATAATTTTTTCATTTCTAAATCCTCCATTTTGAGTTTCAACACCATAAATATTTATATTTACAATACATTTAAAAAAAGTCAATTAAAAAGTATGAAGTAAATATCCTGACATAAAGGGCCGGGTTTGCTACATTAGATATTATATTGATTTTCAAGCTTGCAAGAGTGCGTTGAAAGCTGGCATAATGCTGACGTGTTTTTCAATTTAACCTTCACCATATCCTCCTCCTCCCGGAGTTTCAATGCGAAGACGGTCTCCTTTTTTTAATTCTTCGTGGAATTTTCCCGGCATGACCTCTTCCTTCCCCTTCCGGATAATGCTGTTTTTTCCGCAACTTCCAGGAGCACCACCTGCAATGCCGTAGGGAGGATATACCCTTCTTTCTGAAAGCACCGTCACCTCGACATCTGAGAGTATCTTCATCTCGCGTACCATGCCGTTTCCGCCTGAGAAATTTCCCCTGCCGCCGGAATTTTTCCGGATGGAGTATTCCGTCATCAGAAACGGGAAGCTGTATTCCAGGGCCTCCACAGGGGTATTGAGCGTGTTGGTCATGTGAGAGTGAACCGCATTTTCTCCATTGCTGACAGCGGTGGCACCCATGCCGCCGGCCAGGGTCTCGTAGTAGGCAAAGGGTGTATTTGTTCGTTCATCCATTCCTCCCACAGTGACGTTGTTCATGGTTCCCTGGCTGGCTGCCGGGATTTTTCCCGGAAGGGCTTTTTCCAATGCTCCCAATACAGTATCTACAATTCTTTGGGAGGTTTCAACATTTCCGCCGGCAACGGGAGATGGAAATAGAGCATCCACAATAGTCCCCTTTTTTGTTATAACTGTGATGGGTCTGAAACAGCCTGCATTAAAGGGAATATTCTCCTCTATCAGGGTTCTGAATACATAGATTACAGCCGAAAGGGTAATGGAATAGACGGCATTGATGCTCCCTGTCACCTGGGCATGGGAGTCTGTGAAGTCAAGGGAGGCGGTATCACCTTTAATGGTAAGGATTACCTTGATATTAATATCTTTTGTTCCCTTGCCGTCATCATCCATTTTATCTTCAAATTCATAGACTCCGTCGGGTATGGATTCGATTTTCTTTCGGGTAATGATTTCAGAATAGTTCATAAGGGATACAGCGTAGCTGTGCAGTTTTTTACGGCCGTATTTTTCCACCATTTCCTTAATGCGGCGTATGCCGGTTATATTGGCCATGATCTGGGCTGCAAAATCACCTTCCCTTTCCTGTGGGGTTCTCACATTGTTGAGAAAAAGAGCCATTAGATCATTGTCTATTTTTCCTTTTTTCATGATTTTTAAAGGCGGAATGATGACTCCCTCCTGGAACAGGGACTTTGACAGGGGCATGGAACCGGAGGTCATTCCTCCCACATCGGCGTGGTGGGCGCGGTTGGCCACAAAGAATTGAGGTGAAATATCATCTCTCGGGCTGAATACAGGAGCTACAATGGTGATGTCCGGGAGATGGGTGCCTCCTTTGTAGGGATCGTTGAGCATTACCATATCTCCTTCTTCAAAGGAAACAGCATCAATGGCAGCTTGAACAGACATGGGCATGGAGCCGAGATGTACCGGGATGTGGGCGGCCTGGGCTATCATGCTGCCGCTGTCATCGAACAGGGCACAGGAAAAATCGCGCCTCTCCTTTATATTAGGGGAAAACGCGGTACGGTTCAGGGTAACACCCATTTCTTCACATATGGAAGAAAAACGGTTTTTAAACACTTCAAGCAGCACCGGGTTGGGCTTATCAACCTGATCTGTTTTTTTTAAGTCTTCCACTACTTATCTCCTTTGGCGGTCTTGTGCCTGGTTTTACAAGGGTGAGGCTCGTCTTTTTTTCTCGTGTGGATGATGAGATTTCCGAACTTATCCATCTCTGCCCAGGTGTCCGGGGGCATAACAATGGTAGATGTGTACTCCAGGATAATGGCAGGGCCTGTGATTTCATTTCCATGGTGCAGATGCTTCCGGTGAATCAGGTCTGTTTCAAAGGTGATGCCGTCAAAAAATACATGGCGCTTTCCTTCAAAGGCAATGTCTTCAGGTGTTTTTTCTCCACGGGGTTCCTGCTCAATTACCGGTTTTTCCGGGGTTCCCCTTACCCGGAGGCGGATGTTGACTATATCCATTTCCTTTTTCCTGCTGCAGTATCCATAGCTCTTTTCGTGGAGGTCATGGAACCTGTTCTCATAATCATGGGAAAATGGAACCATGATTTCATAGGACTGACCCTTGTAGCGCATGTCAAGGAATTTTTCTACGGCAGTATTTTCCCTGGAAATTCCTTCAAGGATAAGTTCATCAACCCCTTTTTGTACCATGGGAAGGAACATTTTTTCAAGCTGGTCATAATCGGTTTGAGCTGCCTTCAGCATGACGGTAAGGGAGTAATCCTTTATGATATCAGCCATGAGCATGCCCACGGCAGAGAGTATCCCGGGATTTTTCGGTATAAACACCGTCGGCATATTGAGAAGACGCGCAAGATAAACGGCATGGAGCCCGCCGGCACCGCCAAAGGAGAACAGGGCAAATTCTGAAGGATCAAAACCCCGCTCCACGGAAATTACCCGTATGGCTTTTTCCATGGCAGTATTGGCAACGTCAAGAATCCCTTCTGCAAGGGCGGTTTTGCTAAGCCCTGATTCCCGGGACATCTTTTCAAAGTGAGATTCAAGAGTTTCAGGATCAAGAGTCATATGGCCGCCGAGGAAATGTTCCGGCACCAGCCTGCCAAGGTAAAGGTTGGCATCGGTCACAGTGATGCGCTCCCCCCTGCCGTAGCAGATGGGGCCTGGGTCAGCACCGGCGCTTTCCGGGCCCACCTTGAGGGAGCCTCCTGCATCGATACAGGCGATGGAACCCCCGCCTGCTCCAACTGTGTGAATGTCGATCATGGGTACTTTTACGGGAAAATCCGAGATGGAGGATTCAAAGGTCAGGGGAAGTCCCTCGTCAATAAGGGCAACATCGGTGGATGTTCCTCCCATGTCAAAGGTGATCAGCTTATCAAGCCCTGCCATTTTTCCGGTTTCATAGGCTCCCACCGCACCGCCTGCAGGGCCGGACAAGATGGTTCTAACAGACTCGTTCATGGCTGTGGAAGCTGAAATACTGCCGCCGTTGGACTGCATGATGCGCAGCTCATTACCTTTGATAGCCTCAATTATATGGTTGATATAGCGCTTCATGATGGGAGAAACATAGGCGTTGACCACAGTGGTGGAGGTGCGCTCATATTCCCTGAACTCAGCCAGAATCCGGTGGGAAAGGGAGATATTTATATTCAGCTTTTCAAGGGTCTTTTCCATTTTAATCTCATCATTGGGATTAAGAAAAGAGAAGAGAAAACAAATTGCAATGGATTCCACAGAGGCTTCAGCGATCTTCTTAACTATCTTTTCTGCTGATGCTTCATCAAAGGGCACCTCTTGCTCTCCGTCACATTTAATGCGGCACTTGACACCGAATCTGAGGTTTGATGGTACAAGAAGAGGTGGTTTCCGGTATCCTGGATTGTACAGTTCTGTCCGGTTCTGGCGTCCTATGGCAAAAACATCTTCAAAGCCCTTGTTTGTGATCAGGGCGGTACGCGCACCTTTTCTTTCTAATATGGCGTTGGTGGCCACAGTGGAGCCATGTACCATGCTGAATGTGTCTGAATCCGTAATATGGCGGATGCCGCTGAGAACAGAGTCTGCCGGGTTTGAAGGGGTGGAAAGCTGTTTGTAAACATTCCATCGTCCATCTTTTCTGTAAATGAAATCCGTAAATGTTCCGCCGGTATCAACTCCTATCAGTTCAATCTCATTTGTTTTGTTTATCATATCAGGCATGGATTTGGTCTCCTGCAAAATAAAGTCTAAAAAGGGATAGCGGTATTGGTTGTCGATGTGGGAAAATCATTATTTGCCCTGCCGGGATCAGTTTAATTTAATCAAGATACCCAGCCAGGCATTTATGCATAATTTCTAACACTCAACCCTGTTTCTGCCATTTTCTTTCGCTCTGTAAAGCATACTATCTGCTTGACTTACGATTTCACTTTTTTTACTTTCTCGACTGGGAATTGTTTCGGCTAACCCAATACTGGCCGTCACGTAGCTTGCTGTGGGTGACTTCCTGTTTGGTATATTAAGTTTAACGAGTTTTTTTAGCAGCTCATTTGCTAAATCTCTTGCCTGCTCCAGGAGAGTATCTCCCCACACTAATGCAAATTCTTCTCCCCCATACCTTGCACATATATCGGCCGGTCTATTGGCAAATTCCTTTAGCAATTTTCCCACCTTGACCAAGCATTCATCTCCGGATTGGTGCCCATAGGTATCATTTAACAATTTAAAATGGTCGAGATCTACTATGGCTAAACAAATTGGCTTTTGGAGCCTGCAACACCTTCGCCATTCTTCATGGAGGAATTCATCAAAGGTGCGCCGATTTGGAATCTCAGTAAGACCATCTATCCTTGCCAAGCTCTTTACTTCTTCTTCTGCTATTTTTCTTTCCGTAATATTTTGGTGTGATATGACGAAGTAATTCATTCCACCTACTTGAAATGGGGTGACGCGCATCATAAACCATCGCTTTTCATCTGGGCTATGACATGGGTATTCCAAATAGAATATAGGTTCATGCTTTTCTATGACACTCCTAATCCCTTTTCCAGCTTTTGTTCCACAGTCATCTTCCATGGCTGAAGCTTTGTCACATTCCTCTAAGTAATTTACACCACTCCAGTCATTAACAACAACGCAAGCATTGTTATTTCCAAACGTTACCCAACTCTTATTTACAAATTGAATTTTCCCTATTTGATCAATAACGACAATATGCTCTGTAATTGAATCAAGAATTAATTTTAGAAACTTACACGATTTTTCCATATTCTGCTCCTTGATTGGTGAGATAAGGGGTTAAGGGTTGGACAATGCCCATTTTTTAAACTGAATCCCCAAAAATGGAAATATTGATTCAGAAAGTGTAAATCGGGAAATGAAGGATGCCCAATATTTCATGGGTTTTATCTTTTTGATAAAGTTCCTGGTGATCTTCGGATAATTGAAGTATGTCCTGCTTGTGAATTCCCACAAATGATGTCGATTCATAATAAACATAGTCAATGATCTAACCCAGATAAAAATATAGACTACCATAGTTTTTTTCCCGGTGTCCAGCTACAATTGAAAAACCTTATCTGGCAAGCATTTTAGCAGATTCAAGGGAAAGGGAATGGTTGTATATCATATTAAATTGTTGACATGAATTTACAGCCTTGTTTCAATAATCAAAGGACACCTGTTTTTTTTCTTCTTTTGTCAAAATTTAATAATCAATCATAGTTGCAATAAGCATCTCTATCAAATATGGAATAAATCATGCCTGGGAATAAAAAGTGGAGTATTTGATGTATAATCCTTGTCTGATTCAGACTTCGATGGTAATACTTGGTACATAAAATCTTCTCTATCTTATTTTTTTGTCCTAACTTCTTATTACAAAATAGAGGGGGGATTTAGGTGATCTGTATAAATTATTCATGATTTTAAGGATTACCAGGATGAACATGATGAAAAAATCCATTTTAATCCATTAATCATGGGAATCATGGTTCAGACAGTTGGCTTAATTTAGAACCAAGCTCCCCGCAAGAACCAAGCCCCTGCATTTTAGGAGGAATTTGATATAATGATTAACAATGAGCGCTTGTCTAAGAGATTTACAGAACTTGCCGAGATAGATTCTGTTTCAAAAGAAGAGGCAGAAGTTGCAAAATTTTTAAAACCCATGCTTGTGGAAATGGGGGCCGCTGTGTTTATGGATGATGCCGGAGACAAAATAGGGGGCAACTGCGGGAACCTTGTGGCAAAGTTTCCGGGCAATGTTAATATTGAACCCATTTTGCTGTGCGGGCACATGGACACCGTTGAACCCGGCAGGGGTGTGAGGGTTATTTTTGATAACGGCACATTCAGAAGCGATGGAACCACCATCCTGGGCTCCGATGACAAGTCCGCCATTGCCATTATCCTTGAGGTTATGGATATTATCCTGGAAAAAAACCTTCCCCACCCTCCCATTGAAGTCGTGTTTACGGTGTGTGAGGAGATAGGTCTTCTTGGCGCTAAAAATTTTGATCTTTCCATGATAGGCGCAAAAACAGGATACATCCTTGATTCAACCGAGCTGGAAGGCATTGTAACAAGGGCGCCCGCGGCCAACCGCTTTACCATTAAGGTGCATGGAAAAGATGCCCATGCAGGTGCTTTTCCGGAAAACGGAATCAATGCCATCCTGGTTGCTTCCCGTGCAATCTCAGGCCTGGAATTGGGCAGGATAGATGCTGAAACCACCTGTAATATAGGGCTTATCCAGGGAGGCCAGGCCACAAACATTGTCCCGGATCTTGTCACCGTACACGGGGAGGCAAGAAGCCATGATGAAAAAAAGCTTAAAAGGGTTACAAATTCTATTATTGAAGGATTTCACCATGCTGTAGATCATTTCAAAAAGACCAGCCAGGATGATCTGCCAAGGGTTGAAGTTGACCTGGAACAGGATTTTCCAGCCACCTTTATTCCCGATGATCACCAGGTGGTAAGGCTTGCCAGGAAAGCTGCTGAAAATCTGGGGAGAAAGCTTGAATCCAAAACCATCGGCGGGGGTGCAGATGCCAATATCTTCTTTGGAAAGGGTCTTGTCACCGGTGTGCTTGGAACGGGCATGACCGATGTGCATACCGTCCGGGAATCCGTAAAATTAGATGATATGGAAAAAATGGCTGAACTTGTTCTGGAAATTATCCGCGTTCATACCCTTGGAGAACTTTGAATATGAATATTGCATATTTTGATATGTTTTCAGGTATCAGCGGAGACATGACCCTGGGAGCTTTTATCGACCTTGGCGTGCCGTTAAAATGGCTGAAAGAACAGCTTAAGGCTATTCCCCTTTCAGGTTTTGACATAAGGTGCGGGGACATTCGGCAAAACGGCATCAGGGCTGTCAATGTTTTTGTGGATGAAGAAAAGCATTCCCATGGAAAAAATTACAAATATATAAAAGAACTTATTTCCGATTCCCCTCTGTCGGACGCAGTGAAATTCAACAGCTTTGCTGCATTTGAAAAAATTGCCCGGGCAGAATCCTCCATCCATGGAACAGACATGGAATCCGTTCATTTTCATGAGGTGGGCGGTATCGATGCAATAGTTGACATCGTGGGCTCTTTTCTCTGTGTTGAATACTTAAATATTCAAAAAGTTTATGCCTCCATTGTCCCCTTGGGCAGCGGGCTTGTCAATTGCAGCCACGGTCTTATTCCGGTGCCGGCTCCTGCCACCCTGGCTATTCTTAAAGGAGTGCCTGTTAAGGGATCTGGAATAGAAATGGAGATTGTGACCCCGACCGGGGCGGCTGTCATAACAACCCTTGCCGTAAAATTCGGGGACATACCGGAAATGTCTGTGGAAAAAACCGGATACGGCTCCGGGAAAAAAAGATCGGACAGCGGCGTTCCAAACCTGCTTCGCATTATCCTTGGAAAATCCAGTGAAACACCTCAAAACAAGCATATACACGAGGACGTTGTCCATGTTGTTGAAACATCCATTGATGATATGAATCCTGAACTGCTGGGTTATCTTATGGATCGGCTTTTTGAGGCCGGTGCCCTTGACGTGTGCCATATTCCGGTTCAAATGAAGAAAAACAGGCCCGGGGTCCGCCTTGAGGTAGTCTGTAACCTGGCTGTTCTCGATGGGATTATTTCATTGATTTTAACTGAAAGCACATCTACCGGACTGCGGTTTCACAGGGTAAAACGGGCAATACTTTCAAGGCATACGGTTTTATCTGAAACTCCTTTCGGAAAAATACAGGTAAAGCAGATTACAGATCCTGAGGGGCGTATCAGGATGATTCCAGAATATGATGTGTGTAAAAAAATTGCTATGGAAAATAATTTGCCTATTAAAGATGTTTACGCAAGGATCAATAATATCAATATTAAATGATGTTGTTTTTTCCTTTGTTTTCAGTCCTGATTTTTCAGTTTCATATTTTTTGATATTGTAAAACGTCAATGAGGCAGTGGATACAGTGAATAAGACAAAGGATTTTTTAGTTCCATATTTTTTGATATTGTAAAACCTCTTTTAATAGGATATTTTGGCATCCTTCACTTGATGGTCAAGTTTTTTTCAGCTAAGACAACAGAAAACCTTAAAATTCCTGAAAAACGGGGATGCTGAACTGGAAAGTGTAAACCGTTAAATGAAAAATATCCAATATCGATATCCATTGTGGAACGGAGGTAAATATGGGAAGAGAAACAAGATTATTTAAAAGCGAAGAACGAAAAAACAGAGTAAATGTCAGCGATTTTCTTCATCAACTTGCTGATAAAATTTCTAATGGAACAATTGTACTAAGCCAAGGTGCCGAAGAACTTACATTGCAACTCCCGCAAAATTTAATCCTTGAAGTACAAGTAGAAGATGAAGAAAAAGGAGCAAAGGGAATCCAACACAGCTTGGAGGTTGAAATTAAGTGGTTTGATAATGACGAGCAAAGTGGCTCACTTGAACTAAAGTAAACAACCCCTACCTTAAAGGGATAGTGATTTTACGCCACTTTTATAAAAATTAAAACTTACCTATTAATTATGTTAATTATGATTTGAGGAGACAGATTAAATGGGCGATTCCCAGGAAAAGGACAAAGCTGTCAAATCAGCGATGACTCAAATTGAGCGGCAGTTCGGCAAAGGCTCTATCATGAAGCTTGGCGCAAGGGAGGTACAGGCGGTACCGGTTATTCATTCAGGATCCCTTGCCCTGGACAAGGCCCTTGGCGTGGGAGGTTATCCCAGGGGCAGGGTGGTTGAAATTTACGGTCCTGAATCTTCGGGTAAGACCACACTGGCACTCCATGCCGTTGCAGAAGCCCAGCGCCAGGGTGGGATTGCCGCGTTTATCGATGCGGAACATGCCCTTGATACGGCCTATGCCAGGCGTCTTGGAGTGGACTGTGATGAACTCCTGGTTTCCCAGCCGGACACTGGAGAGCAGGCCTTGGAAATTGCAGATATGCTTTTGAGGAGCGGGGCCATTGATGTCATAGTGGTGGATTCCGTGGCTGCGCTGGTTCCCCGTGCTGAAATTGAGGGTGAGATGGGGGACTCCCACATGGGCCTCCAGGCCCGGCTGATGTCCCAGGCTTTAAGAAAGTTGACAGCCACCATGTCTAAAACTAATACCACGGTTATTTTTATCAACCAGATTAGAATGAAAATCGGTGTGGTATATGGTAATCCTGAGACCACAACCGGCGGCAATGCCCTTAAATTTTACGCGTCAGTCCGGCTTGAGATTCGCAAGTCAACTCCCATAAAGGATGGAGAGGAAACCCTTGGCAACCGTACCAAGGTAAGTGTGGTCAAAAACAAGCTTGCCCCACCGTTCAAGAAAATCGAATTTGATCTTATGTATGGAGAGGGAATTTCAAGAACCGGTGATCTCCTTGATATGGGAGTGAAATTAAATATTATTGAAAAAAGCGGTGCCTGGTACTCCTATGAAGGTGAAAGACTGGGCCAGGGCAGGCAGAATGTAAAGCTTTTTTTCAATGATAATCCCGAGGTTTTTGATAAAATCCAGGCAAAGGTAAGGGCGGAATTAGGGCTTGACGCAAACAAGCCTGAACCTTCCTTGCAAAAGGAAAACAAGCCTGAATCTTCCGTGCAAAAGGAAAAAAACAGGGTTGAAAAAACAATGGATTAACCCGGCCGATTCAACTGAAACTATTTTTTTAACGAGCCTAACCGGGCAGGAAAACTAACCAAATGTTCAGGAGTAAAAGATGACAGGTAAAGAAGCGCGCAGAATATTTATGGAATACTTTAAAAAACACGATCACCGGGAGGTGCGGAGTTCTTCACTGGTTCCCCAGGACGATCCCACCCTTTTGTTTACCAATGCCGGTATGGTCCAGTTTAAGCGCGTATTTACAGGCGATGAAAAAAGGGAGTATTCCAGGGCTGTTACAACACAAAAATGCGTGCGTGCCGGTGGGAAACACAATGATCTTGAAAATGTTGGGTACACGGCCCGGCATCATACCTTTTTTGAAATGCTGGGTAATTTTTCCTTTGGAGATTATTTCAAGGAAAAGGCAGTTGAATACGGTTGGGATCTGTTGACAAAGGGGTACGGCCTTGATCCGGATAAACTATGGGTATCTGTTTTTTATGACGATGATGAAGCCTATGATCTGTGGCGGGACAAGGTCGGCGTTCCTGAAGACAGAATAGTCCGCCTCGGAGAGGAGGATAATTTCTGGGCCATGGGCGATACGGGCCCCTGCGGCCCCTGCAGTGAGATACACATAGACAGGGGGCCTGAATTCGGCTGCGACAGACCTGACTGTGCCGTGGGGTGTGAATGCGACCGTTATCTTGAGCTGTGGAACCTTGTATTCATGCAGTATGAAAGGGATGACTCGGGCAAGATGACACCTCTGCCCAGACCAAGTATTGATACGGGCCTTGGGCTTGAGAGGATCGTCTCGGTACTCCAGGATGTTCCCACAAACTACGAAACCGATCTTTTCATGCCCATTATGGAAAAGGTTGAGGCTCTATCCGGCAGAAGAAAAAGCGATTCCAAGGAAAATGAAGTTGCCATGAAGGTCATTGCGGATCACAGCCGGGCCGCGGCTTTTCTCATCTGTGACGGAATTTTGCCTTCCAACGAGGGCAGGGGATATGTGTTGCGCCGTATCATGCGCCGTGCCATTCGGTATGGCCGCCATATCGGCCTGAACAAGCCATTTTTGCATGAGACCGTTGCCACGGTTTTTGATATAATGGATGAGGCTTTTCCGGAACTCAAGGATTCATCCGCGTTTATCCTTAACGTGGTTAAAAATGAAGAGATCAAATTTTCCGAAACCCTTGATATTGGATTGAAACTCCTCAAGGAAACCATTGACGGGATCAACAGGGAGAAAAACAGGGAAATTCCAGGGGAACTCATTTTCAAACTTTATGACACCTATGGTTTTCCCGTGGATATCATCACCGATGTCATCAAGGATATGGATATTACTCTGGATATGGATGGATACAACAGGGCCATGGAAGCCCAGAAAGCCAGATCCAAAAGCACTAAAACATTTGCCGGAGTTGGAGACGCATTCAAGGGCCTGACCTCCCAGGGTATAAAGACGGTTTTCACAGGATATGATAATCTCGAGACCCGTTCAGAGGTGTTGATTATAGTAAAGGACGGCCTTGAAGTCCTGTCGGCCGGCCCTGGAGACGAGGTGGAAATCGTCACAAAAGAGACCCCGTTCTATGCCGAGGCCGGGGGCCAGGCAGGGGATGCCGGTTATTTTGAAGATAAAGGTTTGATGGTTCACATTGATAACACCCATGCTGATCCCACGGGCCTTAGGATTCACCACGGCGTGGTGGAGAAGGGAACTCTGTCCAAGGGAGATACTCCTCTTTTAAAGGTGGATGAGGAAAGACGAAAATCCACGGCACTCAATCATACAGCCACCCACCTTCTCCATGCGGCACTTAAAAAGGTTCTTGGGGATCATGTCAAACAGTCCGGCTCCCTTGTAACCTGTGACAGATTAAGGTTTGATTTTACCCATTTTTCAGCCATATCCAAGGAGGAAATCCAGGCCATAGAGATGGAAGTAAATGCCGGCATCAGGGCAAATATTGTTTTAAATACCCATGAAATGCCCATGGATGAGGCTGTAAAATCAGGAGCTACAGCGCTTTTTGAGGAAAAATACGGAGACTTTGTCAGGGTGGTTTCCGTGGGGGATTTGAGCCGTGAGCTGTGCGGTGGTACTCATACGGACCGTACCGGAAATATCGGGCTGTTCCAGATTGTATCTGAAGGAAGCATTGCATCGGGAGTCCGCAGGATCGAGGCTTTGACCGGAGAAAAGGCCCTTGCCATGATCCATGAGAATATGGCCGTGCTTCAGGATACTGCCAGGATAGTCAAGACAACAAAGGAGAATCTATTCACAAAGGTTGAATCCCTTGTGGCTGAAAAAAAGACCTCGGAAAAGGAGATAGAGGCTTTAAAAGCAAAAATAGCATCCAAATCCGTTGAAAACATTGACGATGACATCAGGATGATTGATGGCGTGAAGGTGCTGGCAAAAAAGGTAAAGATAGACAATCCCTCCCAGATGCGGGATTTGGCCGACAAGTTCAAGGCAAAGATCGGCTCAGGCGTTGTGCTCCTCGGAGCAGAGTCAGGGGGAAAGGCTCTTTTGACTGCCGTTGTTACCAAAGATATGATAAAAAGGTTCCATGCCGGGCAGATAGTTAAGGCTGCTGCCGTCCATGTTGGCGGCGGAGGAGGAGGCCGGCCTGACATGGCCCAGGCCGGCGGTTCAAAACCGGAAAATCTGGAACAGGCTCTGGCATCGGTTTATGAAATTACATAGGGGCTATAAAAAGGAAGCATATAACAAAGGCATTCATTCGGAGGTGAAAATGTTGGAACAAATCCGGTAAAAACGATATGGTGACTTATGACAGCTTATTTTATCAGACGTCTTTTATTGGTGATTCCCACATTCTTAGGGATAACCATAATGGTTTTTGCCATTACCCGCTTTGTTCCAGGAGGCCCTGTGGAGCGGATCATTGCCAATGCAAGACAGATGCAGGCCATGGGCGATGGCGCCTCAAGAGCCGCCGCTACCTCAGGTGAGGGCGCGGGCCAGCCCCTTTCAGAGGAACAGATTCAGCGCTTAAAAGAATACTACGGATTTGACAAGCCCCTGCTGTCAAGTTATTTTTCCTGGCTTTCCAAGGTAATAACCGGGGATCTTGGAAAATCCACCCGCTATTATGACCCGGTCTGGAACATGATCCTTGAGAGAATACCCATTTCCCTTTATTTCGGCGTTCTTACCATGATCATAGTATACGGGGTGTGCATTCCCCTTGGTATTGCCAAAGCTGTGGGCCATAAGACCGGGTTTGATAATATCACCTCAATCATCATTTTTACAGGTTATGCCATACCTGGATGGGTGGCAGGGGTAATGATGCTTGTTATTTTTTCCGCCAGGTTTGATGTCTTTCCCCTGGGAGGGCTTACCTCGGATATGTTCTATGACATGTCTTTTCTTGAAAAACTCAGAGATATCGCCTGGCATACGGTGCTGCCCCTTTTGGCCTATGTTATCGGTTCCTTTACCGTTATGACCCTGCTCATGAAAAATACTCTCATGGATAATCTTGCTGCCGACTACATCAGGACCGCCATTGCCAAGGGCCTTTCCTTCAGGCAGGCGGTTTTCCGCCATGCCCTCAGAAACAGCCTGATTCCCATTGCCACACATTTTGGAAATAATGTGTCCATCATCCTCATGGGATCATTTCTCATTGAAAAGGTATTCAACATAAACGGCATGGGGCTTTTGGGTTATGAATCCGTTGTTGACAGGGATTATCCAGTTGTCATGGGCATTCTTGTTATTTCATCTCTTCTATTCATGCTTGGTAATATTTTATCCGATGTATGCGTAGCCCTTGTGGATCCCAGGGTGAGGTTTTCCTGAATGAAATTAACTCCCCTGACAATAAAAAAATGGAAGCGTTTTGTCTCCATAAAACGAGGTTTTTTCTCCTTTCTTATCCTTGCCATAATGATCTTTGTGTCTATCTTTGCCGAGTTGTTCATCAACAGCCGTGCCCTAATGGTGTATCATGATGGAGAGCTTTATTTTCCAACTTACAGGGATATGATTCCCGGCCGGGTTTTCGGTCTTGATTATGATTATGAAACAAATTACAGGGAGCTGAAAAAAAAAATCGACTCCCGATCTTCCAAGGGCGGTTTATGGGGCAGTTTGTCAGACGGCTTTGTTATCATGCCTCCGGTGCCTTATAATCCCTATGAAAACGATCTTAGGGACAATGCCTATCCCCCGTTTCCCCCGTCATTCATTCATTTTTTTGGAACCGACAATGTGGGCAGAGATATCCTGGCAAGACTGGTGTATGGATTCAGAACAGCCATTATTTTTTCCTTTATACTTCTTATCCTGAACTATTCCATCGGCATCACTCTTGGCTGTGCCATGGGATATTTCGGGGGCAGGTTTGATCTTTTTTTTCAGCGAATCCTTGAAATATGGAGTAACATCCCCTTTCTCTATGTTGTGATAATCGTCTCTTCCATTATTGTCCCAAGTTTTATGATTCTGCTTTTGATCATGGCATTTTTCGGCTGGATTAACATGACCTGGGTCATGCGCACCATGACCTACAAGGAAAAGGAAAGGGAATATGTGCTTGCCGCCAGATCCATCGGGGCATCCCATATGAGGATTATCCTTCATCATATTATTCCAAATACCATTTCCGTTATAGTTACCTATGCACCTTTTGCAGTATCAGGAGGTATTGTTTCCCTTACCTCCCTTGATTATCTTGGCTTCGGTCTTCCCGCCCCTACTCCAAGCTGGGGCGAACTGCTGCAGCAGGGCTGGACCAACATGGGGGCATGGTGGATTTCAGCTTCTGTGATGAGCGCCCTTGTGATAACCTTGATGACGGTCACCTTCATAGGAGAGGGCATCAGGGAGGCATTTGATCCAAAGATGTTTACGATTTATGAATAAAGCATTCCGGGACAAATTCCCTTTGCCGCCATCTTTTATTCGCTGATTGACAGTTTTTCAAAACATTTCCTTATTTTCCGGGAGATTTCTCAAAGAAAGTGTCAACTACTGCAGTATCTGGAGGCATAGTTTCTCTTCCCTCCCTTGATTATCTTGGATTCGGCCTTCCCGCCCCTACTCCAAGCTGGGGTGAATTTTTGATCCAATATAAAGGATGCCCCTTTGTTCGTGCATTTTTATTATTTTCATGTTAAATTGATAAGCTGAATTCATAAGCGTTTTTTGTAAAGTGCGAGGGAAAACATGGGTATAGATAAAAATAAACAATTTGAAAGGGCATCCTTTTTCATAGAACTTGGCAAACCCCTTGCCAAGGCCAAAACAATAAAAGAAACTCTTGATATCGTCATGTATCAGATCGGCCGGATTTTTCAGCCTGTGCATTGGTCTCTTTTACTTAAAGAACATCATACAGGTGATATGATCTTTTCCATTGTGGTCGGCAGCAACAAGGAAAAACTCCAGGGCATGAGGCTGCCCAAAGGCGAGGGCATTGCAGGTCATATCATGCGTACCCGTGAGTCGGTTATTGTGAAGAAGGTGGATCAAGATGATCGTTTCAGCACACGGGCGGACAAGAAAACCGGTTTCCAGACCAAATCCATAATCGGTGTTCCATTAAAAACAGATGATAAGATTTTCGGTGTGATTGAGCTGATAAACAAGATCAGTGGTGATGATTTTACATCCATGGAGCTTCAGGTGCTATCTTCCATTGCCGAATATGCGGCCATTGCCATTGAACGTTCCTATTACAATCAGACCCTTAAACGGATTGCCCTTGTGGATTCCCTGACAGGCCTGAAGAATAGAGGGGGGTTTGAAAGAACCCTGAAAAACAGAAGGGAAATGATGAAGCGTTATGGGGTTCCTTCTTCACTGATAATGGTAACCGTGGATAAATTCTGGCAGATCATTGATCAATATGACCATCGTGCCGGAGATCAGGTAATTAAAAACTGCGCCCTTGTTTTAAAAAAATCACTGCGTGTTGTGGATGAAATTTTTCGTTATGGAGGAGATAAATTTGCTGTGCTCATGCCCAATACCACGCTTGAAAAAGCTGATAAGGCTAAAAAGCGTATTTTAAATGAACTGAACGCCATTCCATTTGAAAAAGAGAATATCATTCACTTTGAGGTGAGCATCCGGGCAATGGCTGTGGAGATAGATAATTCCGAGTCCCTGCTTGAGTTTGCCAGCGGCCGTTTAACAAGAGAGATCGTATTGGATGACAATAAAAACATCGGGGATATGGAGGAACATCTTCAGCCGCTCCTCAACGAGGAAAACGAGGAGCGAAAAGATGAGATAAAGACAAGGTCATCCTATCGTAAAAAGGTGCTTTTATCCGGGGATTACAGGCATTTCAGCAAAAAAGAGCATGGTTATATAATGGTCAAGGATCTCTCTATTGACGGAATAGGGTTTGAAACCATGAGGCCCCACAATATTGAGCCCGATGACATCTTGGATGTTACATTCACCTTAGATGACGGCAAGCGCTCCGTGATTAAGCGTAAAGTGATTATTCATCTGGTGGAAGGCCGGTATATCAGTGCTGAGTTTTATAATCCTCCTCCCTATGATAAAAATATGGGGTTTTATCTCATGGCATAATTAAAAATTTTGTCCAAAAATAAATTAGTCGAAACAATTAGGTTATGCGTGCCTTATTTAGTATTCACTGAATTTCCATTTTTGAGTTTTTGGACGACGATCCGTAGGGGCAGAATCTATTTCTGCCCCATTGGCGGATATGGAATCTGCCCCCCCTATAATTCTCCTCAAAAATGCAGGGATTGATTTCAATTTTGGCCATTATTTGTAGGGGCAAGCCACCTTGGTTGCCCGGTAAAGGGTACTCACAGTGGGGAACCCCTGCAATGGCCAATGTTAAAATCATCCCCAAAATGCAAACGGTCTGGATTCAAAAACAGAATTTTATTGAATACGATTGATACTAAAGGTTGTAAACATCCTCCCCCTTGATGACCTTGATATTTTTTTCCTTCAAGATGTCTATGGCCTTATCAAGATCATGGAAGCGGAATATCATGATGGCGTTTTTACTTTGAGGATTGGCAAAGGCATACATGTATTCCACATTCACCCCGGCTGAGGTCAGGGGATCTAAGATATCGTTTAAACCGCCCGGTGTGTCATCCACTTCAATTGCCAGAACATTTGTTTTCCCAACGGTAAAGCCCTCGTCTCTGAGGGCTTTTTCCGCCTTTGCATTATCATTTACGATGAGTCTTAAGATGCCGAAGTCCGTTGTATCTGCAAGGGATAATGCCCTTATGTTTACATTGGCCTTTCTTAAAATATTGGTTACTTCGGCAAGCCGTCCTGCCTTGTTTTCAAGAAAAATTGAAATTTGTTCAGCTCTCATAGTGCATACCTCCAGAAAAATTGTTTGCTTTTGGCATCTTTACCTCAAAAGTAGTTGACACTTTTTTGAGGTGATTTCCTGAAATTAAGAGAATGTTCTGAAAAAGTGTCAACCGAGGCATGAAGCATGCCTTGCTTTTAAACCGTTTTGTTTTTAGTATCAGGCTTTTCGATTATCTATAACTCTTACTGCCTTTCCCTGGCTCCTTTCAATGGCCTTGGGTTCAACAAGCTGGACTTTTGCAGAGACCCCTAATGTTTCCTTGATATCTGTTGATATTTGCTTTTCCATGAGCTGGAGGGTTTTGATTTCATCGGAAAAAATATCCTGGCTGACCTCCACCTTCACGGTCAGGGTGTCTAAGTTTTCGAGCCTGTCCACCACAAGCTGGTAATGGGGCTGAATATTATCACTCTTCATCAAAACGCTTTCTATCTGGGAGGGAAAGACATTGACGCCCCTGATAATCAGCATGTCATCTGTTCTGCCGTAAACCTTGTTCATACGGACATGGGTTCTGCCGCAGATGCAGGGCTCCGGGTTTAAAGCGGTTATATCCCTTGTCCGGTACCGGATAATGGGGAAGGCCTCTTTTGTGATGGATGTGAAGACAAGCTCGCCTGTTTCACCATAGGGCAGAACCTCTCCGGTGTCTGGATCTATGATTTCAGCGATAAAATGATCTTCAAATATGTGGAGTCCTTTCTGGGCCTCATGGCACTCGATGGAGACTCCGGGCCCCATGATCTCACTAAGCCCATAAATATCGATGGCCTTTAGATGGAGTTTGGCCTCAAGGTCCCGTCTCATATCCTCCGACCAGGGCTCGGCGCCGAAAATCCCGCATTTGAATTTCAGGTTTTCAAATGAGATACCCATTTCCTGGGCAACCTCTGCCAGGTGAAGGATATAGGATGGTGTGCCCGTTAGAACCGTTGGTTTGAAGTCCCGCATTATTATAATCTGTCTTTTGGTATTTCCGCCTGATACCGGAATGACCGATGCACCTAATTTTTCGGCACCATAATGCACACCCAGGCCGCCGGTAAAAAGCCCGTAGCCATATGCATTGTGCAGAATATCGTTGCTGGTGGTACCTCCGGCGGCAAGGCTTCTTGCCATGAGTTCAGACCAGGTATCAATGTCCCTGCGGGTATATCCTACAACGGTGGGCAGTCCGGTGGTGCCTGATGAGGCATGGATACGGACGACATTGTCCATGGGAACGGCAAACATGCCATAGGGATAGTTGTCCCGAAGATCCTGTTTGACGGTGAATGGAATTCTTTGAAGGTCTTTAAGGGATTTTATATCTGATGGGCTGATTCCTGCTTTTTTAAAAGTTTCCCTGTAAAAGGGTACCGTAGCATATACCCGTTCAATGGTTGTCTGCAGGCGTCTTAGCTGGATTGCTTCCAGGGCCTCCCTGGGCATGGTTTCAAAATCCATGTTAAATATGGGCATGATGTTCTCCTTATTTCCCTCGGTTCGATTGATCTCATAAGATGCTGTAATCTAAGTAAAATATGACTCTAATTTTTTAGATGTCACTTTTTTAATGTGAATAAAGTCAATAAGTTATGCAAAAATGATCGAACCGTTGGTTATTTGGTCAGGGTTCCCTGGAATTTTGCTTTTCTTTTTTCCAGAAACGCGCCTGTTCCTTCCTTGGCATCGATGCTGGCCATGCAGATGGCAAAGGCATCTCCTTCAAATCTGCATCCGGTTTCAAGATCCACGTCTTTTCCGCATTCAATGGCTTCCTTGGCAGCCCTTAAGGATACAGAACCTCTGGAGGCTATCAGTGCCGCTGTTTTTTTAACCTCTTCCATGAGGGCTTCATGGGGGCATATCTTGTTTACAATACCAAGGTCTTTGGCTTCTTTGGCGGAAAATGTTTTACCTGTGAAGATGAGTTCCTTTGCCATGTTGGTTCCGACTATTCTTGTGAGTCGCTGGGTTCCGCCAAAACCTGGAATCAGGCCAAGGGTGATTTCAGGAAGGCCGAAAACACCTTTTTCCGAGGCATAGATGAAATCACATGCAAGGGATACCTCGGTTCCTCCGCCCAGGGCAAAGCCGTTTACAGCGGCGATGACGGGAATGGGAAGACTCTCAAGCCTGGATAATGTCTTTTGGCCTTTTGTGGCAAATTTTTTGGCCGTGAGGGCAGTCATTTGAGTTAATTCTGAAATATCAGCACCGGCAACAAAGGCTTTTTCTCCTGCCCCGGTGAGAAGGAGCACCCGGATGTCAGGATTGTTTTCAACCTCATCCAGAACCATGGAAAATTCCTGGAGCAGTTTCTGGTTAAGAGCATTTAACGCCTTTGGGCGGTTAAAGGTAAGTATGGCAATATTATCATCAATCTCAAACAACAGCGTTTCGTATGTCATGGTTTTCTCCATATTAAAATTTTATATGAAAGCCTTTATAAGAGTTTGTTTTTTAAAGACTTTCATTTTTCGTTGTGCCCGGCAGCAATAATTATGCTCCGGCCATGCCGGTTATAGGCTTCTTGGATTTGTTTCCTTTATGTATTTTTCAACGCCATCGATAATGGCGTCACAAAGTGCATTCTGATACTTGTCCGTCACCAGTCTTTTGCACTCTTCTTTGTTGCTGATAAAAGAGCTTTCAATGAGAATCGAGGGCATGGTGGCCCCAAGAAGTACATAGAAAGGTGCCTGCTTTACCCCTAAGTTTTTTATCCCGGAATAACGCTTTGCCATGCTTTTACAGAGATTTTCCTGAACAACTGTGGCAAGCCTTCCTGATTCGTTTATTTTTGCATTTTTCATAAGATCGTTGAGAATGGATTCAAGATCGCTGATATTCTTTCTCGATGTGGCATTTTCCCTTGCCGCAACATTTATGGCTTCATCATCGGTTGCCAGGTTCAGGAAATAGGTTTCAATTCCCATTAGTTTTTTATTTCTTGCCGCATTGCAATGCAGTGATATGAATAGGTCGGCGTTTCTCGTATTGGCAATGGCGGTACGTTCCTCCAGCGTAAGATAGGTATCCTTTTTCCGGGTTACAAGCACATTGCATTTGAGCCTCTGCCTCATTTTTTTTGCCAGTTTTTTAGATATGGATAAGACTATGTTTTTTTCATAAACCCCTTTAAGATATCCTGGAGCCCCGGGATCCTTTCCTCCATGGCCTGGATCAATAACAATGGTTTTAACGCCCAGCGCCAGTTGCTTTGCAATGGCTGAGGATTGAATGGCGTCCACGTTGGAGCCTGGGGGAGGAGTTATGATCGTTGAACCTGTACCAGTTGAGGATACAATAGATGACCCATCACCTGTCTTTTTTTCCCATACATCAATAACTACACGAAACGGATCTTTCAGGGAAAATATCTTAAAGGTCTCAAGGGATTTGATATCCACGACCACCCGGACTGAGTGGGGTGTATGCTGGCCCGCCCTGGCCCTTATCAGCAGGTGGTCATTGATGGGTTTTACCTTTGGAAGATTTTTATCTAATCTTGAATGATCAAGGTCCAAATAAAGACGCTGGGGCTTGTTCAGCTCAGGGTCTTTGTCCAGAAATTGATAGGAAAATGTCCTTTCAGCGTCCACATCAACAACAACCCTTGTGTAGTTGGGAGTTGACCAGTGCCGGATGCCTGTGACAAAAACATCAGGCATTACGGAATCTTTGTCATTGCCCCCGCCCTCTGTCGGTTCATCTTTTAATTCCACGGCAGGTGAATCATAATTATTTACTGACCCGGGTTCCATCTTTTCTTCAATGGAATTTTCCTGAGCATGGATTTTTGCATCAATATCTTTCATTGTTGCAGTTTTTTTTGCTTTTTTATTTTTAATGGTCTTATAAGATTCTGATTTAAGATCATTTTGGGCCTTTGCAGCATAGGCGCTTGAGGGATATCTTTTTATAATTCTATTTAAAAGATCAAAGACTTCTGCTCTATCTTGTTCTTCATAGGAGCGTTTGTAAAGCTCCATAAAAAGCTGGGCTGTTCGGTACATCCCCGCCGAGGCCCAGGCATTGTCAGGATCCTCTGTATATACCTGCTGGAATTTTTCAATGCATTTCAGCCACCTGTCCCTGTATTTTTGATGGTTTTCATTTTGCATCAACTGGAGATAACAATTGTCTGCCTCAAAAAATTTTTCCTTGGGGGTGGCGGCATAACATTTTTTGGAGACTGAAAGTATAGATGAAAAAACAAGAACGATGCAGAGCATTAAAATAAAAGCTGGTCCTTGCAGGCCTTTTTTTGCAGGTTTTTTTTTCAACATGGATTTATCACAGGTTTTAGTTTTTGTTGTATTTCATTTAAAAAATTCAGCGCTTCAATGGGGCTCATTCTTGATATGTTAATGTGTTCTATCTGTTCAATAATATCTTTATGGGGCTTGGGAGTAAACAGCTCCATCTGGTCACAGGCTATTTCCTTATCTCTTTTTTTACTTTTTTTATGATTATTTTTTTTAATCTCATCCATTTTATCTTGATCATTTTTGCCTTGATCATGAATTTTTTGATTCTGGAGGTTCTGGTCTGCTTCGATTTTATTTAATATCTCTTTTGCTCTTTTGACAATCACATCAGGAATACCGGCAAGCCTGGCCACCTGAATGCCGTAGCTTTTGTTGGTTCCGCCTTTTACGAGCTTTCTTATAAAAATGATATTATCATTGAATTCTTTTACGGCAATGTTGAAGTTTTTTACCCTTGGTTTTATCGCCTCAAGGGTTGTCAATTCATGGTAATGGGTGGCAAACAGGGTTTTTACACCTCTATTGTTCATGTCATGGAGAAATTCGGCCACTGCCCAGGCAATGCTCAGTCCGTCAAATGTGCTGGTTCCCCTGCCTATTTCATCTAAAATGATTAAGCTGTTTTCTGTGGCATTGTTGACGATATTTGCTGTCTCTTCCATCTCAACCATGAAGGTGCTCTGACCCTGGGAGAGATTATCCAGGGCACCAACCCTGGTAAAAATCCGGTCGGTAATGGGGATGGCCGCATCTTGGGCAGGAACGAATGATCCCATCTGGGCCATCAGCACATGAAGTGCCACCTGTCTGAGCACCGTTGATTTGCCTGCCATGTTGGGGCCTGTGATTATTAGTACCTGATGGGATTCATTGTCCATCTCCATTGTGTTGGGCACATATCTTTCTCCGCCTGTCATCATCTGTTCTACCACTGGATGACGGCCTTCTTTTATGGAAATCCTTTTATCATCGGTTATCCTTGGTTTGCAGTAATTGTTGGCTTCAGCAATTTCCCCAAGGCTTAGAATTACGTCAAGCCCGGCAAGGAAGTCCGCAATTTTAAGGATGGATGAAGTTTTTTCATTGATTCTTTGTCGGATTTCACAAAAGATTTTGTATTCAAGTTCAGCCCGTTTTTCTTGGGCGCCTAGCACCTGGGACTCCACATCTTTCAGCTCTTCTGTGATGAATCGTTCCGCATTTACAAGGGTCTGTTTTCTGATGTAGTTGTCTGGTACAGATGCAGCCTGAATCTTGGAAACCTCTATGAAATACCCAAACACCTTGTTGAATTTAATCTTAAGGGAACTTAGCCCGGTTTTCTCTTTTTCCTCGGCTCCTTTTTTTGCAATCCAGGATTTTCCGTTTCTGGACATCTCAATAAGATCATCTAAGTTTTTGTTAAAACCGTCTTTGATGATTCCGCCCTCATTCAGCACAAGAGGAGCATCTTCCCTGATGGACATGTCAATCAGCCCGGCAAGCTCTGATAATTCTAAAACCAGGGTTTCTCTGTTTTCAATGTGATCCCCCTTGATAAGGGGAGATTTAAACCCTTGCAGGTCATGGAAAATATCAGGCAGTTTTAAAAGGGATGTTTTAAGGGCCGTTATATCCCGTGCGTTGCCATGCCCCATTGATATTTTACTGGTGAGGCGCTCAAGGTCATACACTGACTTTAAATGGGTTCTCAGCCTGGATCGAAGGCTGCTTAAAAGGGCCTCTTCCACCGCATGGAGTCTGGATTCAATGGCCTGCCTTGCCATCAGAGGGTATCTTATCCAGTTTTTAAGGAGGCGTCCTCCCATGGGGGTGATTGTTTTATCCAGTATATCCAGCAGGCTGCCTTTTTTATCAGATGTTTGAATATTTTTGAGCAGCTCAAGATTTCTGCAGGAGCGATCATCGATGACAAGAAAATCGTTTAAAAAATAGCTCTCAATTGCCTGGATATGATTAGTCTCACTGAGCTGGGTATCCTGGACATAGGCAATAACCGCTCCTGCTGCGCTTATTCCCGCGCTGAGGTGTTCACAGCCAAATCCTTCAAGTGATCTTGTTGCAAATTCCTGGATCAGTCGTTTTCTTGCATCCTGGAGCCTGAATATACTTTTGTCAAGAAAGGTAATCTGCATCCCTGAAAAAGGTTTTTTGATGTAGCTGTAAAAGGGATCATTCTCAAAATTAGATGGCAGAAGAATTTCGCTTGGATCTATTCTTAAAGCCTCATCAAAGAGGGTATCCGGGATTTTTCCGTTGCGGGTTTTGGTTTCCGTTGCTCTGAACTTGCCCGTTGAAATGTCAAGGCAGGCCAGGCCTGCCAGGCCCTTTGTAATGGAGATGGAGAGCACAAAGTTGTTGGATGTTTTGTCAAGAAGCTCTTCATTGAGAATCATTCCAGGGGTTATTACCCTTACAACTTCCCGCCGGACAAGGCCTTTGGATAATGACGCATCCTCCACCTGCTCGCACACGGCAACCTTACAGCCATTTTCAATTAGCCTGGCAATATAGGTATCGGCTGCCCGGTGGGGTATACCGCACATGGGAATGGGATCATCCTGGTTCTTGTTTCTTGATGTTAAAGCGATTTCAAGAATTACCGCGGCTTTTTCAGCATCCTCAAGAAACATCTCATAAAAATCCCCCATTCTATAAAAAAGAATTGCTTCAGGATATTTTTCCTTGATGGCAAGGTATTGTTCCATCATGGGGGTATTTTTTTGAATTGTCATTTTAAAAAACTGTTTTGCTAAATTATAATTTTCTGATTGTTTTTGCAGGGGCAGCCCCCTGCATTATGCAGGAACATTTCTGAAGATAACAAATAAAACTAAAGTTGTATGAGATGTTTCATATTACCTCAAAAGTAGTTTGCACTTTTCTAAAAATTTTGAACCATGATTAAAGGATTTAAGGATGAACATGATTAAAAATCAAGTTAATCCAATAATCAAGAAAATCATGCTTCAAAAAAGTGTAAACCGATTAATGAAGGATGCCGGTTATATTATTTTTAATTCAGGAATTTCGGCATCCTTGATGATACTGAAAAACAGATGTTTATTTGGCATTTTTTATATTGCCTCAAAATTAGTTGACAGTTTTTTCAGAGAATTTTCTAAAATTCAGAGAGTGTTTTGAAAAAGTGTCAACCGAGGAATGAAACATGCCGTTTATCTTTTTATTTTTATGTGATCTGCTTTTCATTTTTTTTAGTTTCTTCAGGCAGTTCTTCCTTGATTTCTTCATCCATGGAGATAATATCCTCGGTTTCAGATTGATCCTCAATTTTCTGGTAGGGATCATTTTTAAAGGTTGCGAGTTCGCTTTTTAGAGATGTGATTAATTCCTGGTGTGAATCAATGGTAGCATTGAGTTTTTTGATTGTTTTTTTAGCTCTGAGTTTTGAACCAAGACCCATATAACCGGTGATGATAAGGCCGATGATAAAACACCCTCCCATATAATAAACATTTGCCACAGCCGGTGCTGTCCAATGCCATGTTTCTACTCCAAGACTCAATGAAAGCGCCTGTTTAGTGAAGCAATATTCTCTATTCTGGTATATCAAAAGGGCAACGAAAATGATAATCAACAAACTAAAGGTCATTTTAATTTTTCTCATTGGTCATCTCCAATCGGTTTTATTAATAAATTTATATAAGTGGCGTAAAACCCCTATCCCTTTAAGATAGGGGTAGTTCACTAAAAATGGCACTCTTCATAATTTCCCAAAATAGACGGCATTTTCTTAATTTAAGATGATCCTGAAAAATTAGGATATTAATTTAAAAATTGTTAACCGTTAAATGAAGGAGCCTAAAAACTAAAAAAACGATTAAACTATTCTTTTACATGCAAATTAACGGGAATAATAGAGCAAATGTCATTATTTTTCAATCCTTAGTTTTCGTTGAATAAGAAAATTAGGGATTCCCCGGTATTTCAGTGTTTTTTATTTGAATGTGTAGGGACAGAATCTATTTCTGCCCCCGTTTTCATATCTGCCCTGATCGGTGATATCGGGGCAGGGCGGATATAGAATCTACCCCTATATTTAGCTATTTATTACGAACTTATGATCATTGATCCTTGGTTCGATTGATCTCATAAGGTCTTGTAATCTAAGTGAAATATGGCTCTGTTTTTTTTAGAGGTCAGTTTTTTCATGTGAATAAATTCAATAAGTTATGCAAAAATGATCGAACCGTTGGTCATTGAGCTTTATATGTCTGAAATATTGAACCAAAGGGGATTGATCAAGTTCACCTTGTCTGATGAGTGATCTCCGAACAGGCGCCAGTCAAGCATATTTACTGGAATGCCTTGTGCCAACTCGATAATGGAGATGTGAAGGTGGCAGGGAATACCGGATTTTTTTTTGGATGTGTCGGCAATTGATCCTATATGCTCATACTTCCGCAATCTTTGGCCCGAATGCAGGTTCTTTCCAGGAATAATATGGGAATATACGGCAACAAGTTCTGTTTTTTCAGTTGATCCTGAAATTGAAGCTGATCCATTACTTAAATCTGTTGCGCCTGCAGGGTTTGAATTAGGTGAACTAAATTTCGTAACAACGGAGCTGGCTAAGAAATCCCGGCAGATATTTAAAATCGTGCAGTCTGCCATGGCAGGTATTTCGATATCCGGTGTCAGCAGGTTTATATTTCCCTGCCTGTCTTTGTACATGACAATGTCCAGGCCTTCGTGGGAGGCATGGCGAGTTCCAAAGTCTCCCCACCATTTGGCATTGCTTCCCATGAGCATGCCGGGGTGAAACACCCAGGTATTTTTACTGGAAACGGGCAGGCAGTTTAACTTTGCCAGTAATTTTAGATAGTACTTGATAACACGATTCCTTTTTTGAAAGGCTTACTGAAACAGTATAATGCTTACTGAACCAGTATAATCTTGTGAGCCATCAGGTTAATATTTTCTATTTTACCTGCAATTTCCATGCTTTCACCCAAAAGTCCCTTGAGTAGAAACTTGTTTTCTCCAAGGGGTGAGATAGCCGCTACATTTTCCATGATCAACTCTTCTTTGTCTTGTTTTTTTATGTATACGTTTGATTCACACATGTTTTTCTCCTTATTTAGAGGTTATATCGTTTGGGTTTGGCTGCCTTAATCTCAGCACCTCGGTTAAATTTTAATTGCGGTTCATGTTTTTTGATTGCATTATCAGGAATTAAATATTGATGCAAGGATTCATGTCCTGTTTTCTGGAAATATTTATATGAAAGTCTCCGTAAACGGCGGATGACTTTCATGGTTCGTTGTGGGCAGAACCGGGTAAAAACCCTGGGCTGCCCATGGCAGTTTATATGAAAGTCTCCGTAAAGAATTGTTTTTTAAAGACTTTCAATCTTCGTTGTGGCCGGGTAAAAATATGCTCCGGCCATGCCGGTTTATATGAAAGTCTCTATAAGTACTTGTTTTTAAAAGACTTTCATTCATCGTTGTGATGACTGTGCCATCATGGGTGTTTATATGAAAGTCTCCGTAAACGGCGGATGACTTTCATGGTTCGTTGTGGGCAAAACCAGGTAAAAACCCTGGGCTGCCCATGGCAGTTCTTACAAAAGCCCCAACCACTTTTGAGGTAATATCAAATATGACGGAATTTTTTCAAAAAGTTTCAACTATTTTGGAAATAATTGGAAATAATATGAAGGATGCCATGCTTTTGACGGTTTTTTAGAATCCATTATGTTGAGTTTAGGCACCTGCTGTGATATTAATCCCTGTGAAGTTGAGAGCGGTAAAGAGTTATTGCAATGGACAGGCGGACAAGTCACATTATGTGTAATTTTGTTTAATTTTAGGATTTACTTGGCGGGTATTCACAATGTTGTTTTTAAAAAACACCAAAGGATTTACACTTATAGAGCTGATGGTTGTCGTTGTGATTCTTGGTATTCTGGCAAGCCTCATCGTTCCAAGGTTCATGGGAAGAACAGATGAGGCAAGACAGGTTAAAGCAAAGGTAGATATATCGGCTATTGAAACAGGGCTTAAGCTGTACAAACTTGACAACGGCAATTATCCTACCACGGAACAGGGACTTGCAGCACTTGTAATGGAACCTGATACAGAACCCCTTCCAAGAAAATGGCACAAGGGTGGCTATCTTGACAGGGATGCGGTACCAAGGGACCCCTGGGGAAACCAATACCTGTATCTTTCACCGGGCCTTCACAAGGATTTTGACATTTTTTCCTATGGGGCAGACGGTGCTCCCGGCGGAGATGGAAAAGACGCGGATATCAAAAGCTGGGAAATTGACTAATTATATAAACCGCTTTAATACTCTAAACACTACCTTATTTAAACCAAAGGGCTTTACCCTTCTGGAGCTGATTGTTGTTCTATCTATAATGGGAACACTGCTTTTTTTTACACTACCTGAATTTCGGGATTTTAATTTTTTTTCATTAGAACAGCGATCTGCTGGAAATCTTTTGAAGGTTATAAAAAATTTAAAAACAAAATCAGTTTCCCAAAACAGAAATTATGTGCTGCACCTTTCTGCATTAACATCCATGGTTTGGATAACGGATGATTTTATGGATGATAAGGACCTTGAGAATGCAAGGAAAAATTCTGCTGATTTATCAGGATATATTAGAGTGGTGGATGTGCATTTTTATGGCATTCTACCTGAAAAAAAAGAAGAGTATGAAATAGTTTTCAGCGGGCAGGGTTATTGTGATATGGCATTAATTCATCTAAAAAAAGATACAGATGATGTTACCATATTTGTGGAGCCATTTGTTGTGGAAACAAGATTATTAAAAGGTTATGTCTCATATGATAGCTGCATGTTGAATACCTTGTGATAAGCATTATCTTTTTCATCAGAAACTTCTCTGAATCTGGTGTTAATGGTTATGTCAGAATCATGGGGAAAGTATAGGACTTTGCTTCTATTATCGGACAGTTGCCTGAACATGACAAAAATAAATGAAAATCACAACGGCTTTACCCTGCTTGAAATGATGGTCAGCATATCCATACTGGCCATCGTAATGGTGTCATTGTTCAGGATGGAGTCAACAAGTGTCCAGCTTGCTTCTTCAAGGAAATTTTATTCAACCGCATCCCTTTTTGTACGCATGAAGCTTGCCCAGACAGAGACGGATTTAAAAATTAACGGCCAGAAAGAGGCCGTTTCCATGCTGTCAGGTGACTTTGGAGATGACTACCCAGGCTATCTTTGGCATCTAACCCTCTCAAATATGCCGGATTCCCTATTGGAGGACCTGGATTTTCTGCATAGAACAACGTGGGATGATTTTACAAAACATCTCAAAAGGATCGATGTTGAGATAAAGTTCAAGGATCAACACAGTTTTAGTATAACCACCTGGAGATTTGTCGGGGCTGAATATTGAGGCGCATGCACGGTTTTACCCTGATTGAGATCATGGTTTCATTAATGATTTTTGGAATTATCATGCTTACTGTTTTTTCAGCTTTTCGATCTTTTATGCTCTCAGATCACATTGTAAAAACCAGCCTGGGACAATCAGATACACTAAGAGCTTTTACTTGCAGGGTGGCAGCAGACCTTAAGTTGATAAGAATTCTCCTTGCCCCTGAATACAAAAAACCGGAATTTGATAGCCGGCCGGACAGGTTTCGTTTTCATGGAGATGAAAGTGTACTGGCCGGCCATGTTTTTTCAAGGCTTAGATTTGTATCCCTTGCCCATATTGCATTTGGTAACGATCCAAGAACAGGTGCCGCCCAGATTGTCTATTATGTCAGGCAAAACAGGGATAAGACCTTTGACCTTTGCAGATCAGACACCACAGGAGCCTTTGCCGATCTTGATAGTCTCTCCTGTGATCCGGTGCTTTTGTCCAATATCACCAGGTTCAGCTTAACATTCATTGATGCCAAGGGAGATGAATATAAGAGCTGGGATTCAGAATCAGACTCCTTTGACTATGCAACTCCGCTATCTGTGAATTTTTATGTGGAATATATGTATCAAGAAAAGAGCGCGGCCCTTAAAACCTCTTTTTATCTTCCCGTCACCAGAAGAGGAGCAGAGTAGGTGTTTCTTTTATTTTCGCGGTATAGATTTTATCTGTTATTTTATTTATATCCTGGGGATACTGCCGCTACCTGCCGGGAGAGGGGTATGGCCCTTGTTATAATATTGGCAGTCATATCCATATTGATGGCCGCGGTCCTGGAACTCGGCAGGCAGAGCCGGGATGCTCTGATGCTCACAATGGTTGAAACAGACGCTTTAATGGCGGAAGAGATGACCGTGTCGGGAATTCATCTTGGGATGCTTATTCTTGTGGAAGATGCAAAACATTCGGATATTGACTCACTTCAGGAAATGTGGGCAGACCCGGATTTATTGTCCCGGGCTGTTCAGATGCTGAACTTTGATGACGGAACACTTAGCCTTGCCATCAGCGATGAAATGGGTAAAATACAAATCAATGCCCTGATTGACGGTTATCCGGGACACGGGATCAACATTGATCAGCAGGGTCTCTGGGAGCGCCTGCTTAATCTTGTCATATCCAGTGACAGGTCACTTGATAATCGTGATCCATCCGAGATTGTCAATGCCCTGAAGGATTGGCTTGATTCCGGGGATGATGACGGAGTCACAGGCCTGTCAGGTGCTGAACAACCCTATTATCAGTCATTGGAACCGCCTTTGTTATGCGCCAACAGACAGGTTGATACACTGGATGAGATTTTCATGATAAAAGGTATTTCAAGGGATATGTTGATGTCTGAAAAAAATCTTTTTTCAGATGTGGATATATCCACTATTTTTACCGTCCACGGCATGGATGACAAGAGAGATGACAGGGGCAGGATAAGGTATCAAGGCACTATCAATATCAATACAGCAGATATGATAGTTCTTGCAGCCATGCTTCCTGCCGGGATGGAAGATCAGGCCCGGGAGCTGGTGGAGTTCAGGGAGGAGAAGACGGAAAACAAAGATGGTTATGCCAACGAGCTTGACAGGGGCTGGTACAGGAAAGTTCTTGATTTGACCCAAAAAGAGACCAGAGAATTTGAAAGGCTTATAAGGTATTCCAGTGATATTTTCAGCATCAGGGCAACAGCAGTGATTCATGGGCTTAAAAGAGAGACAACAGGTATTGTCAAAAGGGAAAAAAACCAGGCTGGTGCCTGGACTTGTAAAATTTTGCGGTTTGCAGGACAAGGCCTATGAGTAAAAAAATCCTTGGCATTGATATTGGAGCCGATGTTTTGACAGCCGTTATGTTAAAGCGCACCTTTAAGGGTTTTACTCTGCTTGAAACCTTCCAGGTAAAGAGCCGTGATATTGAGGGGTTCAATATTTATTCTGATTCCCATGGTACAAAAGATGATTGTTCTTTTTTTGAAAGCGCTCTTCATGTGCTGAAAGAAAAGATGAACATGGAAGGCTGCTCTGTATCAGCAGTTTCCATTTCACCTGTTCTCTGTTCATTCAGAAATATTTGTGTTCCATTTGTCTCTGAAACCAAGATCAGGCAGATACTGGGTTTTGAGCTGTCCGTTCACCTTCCTTTGAACCATGTGGATTATCTTTCCGACTTTTCAATGGCAGGGATGTTTGAACATGATAATGAGGGCAAAGAATTATCCCAAAAAAATAAAATTTATAATTATTTTGAAAAAAATAAAAAGCTATTCAGAAAAATAAAGGATAAAAATTTTCTACTGACGATCTCTATCCCTGTTGATGTTGTGGATGATTTTTTCACTCCCCTTGAAAACAGCGGATACAGACCATCCTTTATGACATCAGCAGGCTATTCAGCGGCCAGCTATATCCTTGAACGGGAAAAGGATGTAAAGGATTCTATAATCCTTGATCTTGGAGAAAATTATGATTTTATCTGTATTGCCTGCAACCGTAAAATTGTAAAGGTGCGCTGTCTGCAAAAACAAAGGGATGATCTGAAGCGCCTTGTATTTATGATTCACCAGACCCTGCTGGGTTTTATTTTTAAATATGATGTTTGCTTCGTGCCTGAAATCTGTTTTATATCTTCCGCAAATGAAGTAAGTGACAGCTTTAACAACGAACTTGAACAGGAATTTTCCTGCTCTGTTGTCCATGTTAATCTTACCGATTACATTGATATGCCTTCTTTTGCGCCAGATTTTCAGCCCCCCCCTGACAATGCCTTTATAAATGCTGTTTCCGCGGCAGTCCTCAGTACCCAGCCAGGGCCTGTGATCAATCTTTGTACAGGCATTTATTCTATGGATGCTTTTTTCCATAAATACAGGAAATATTTTGCCACCTGCCTAATTTTTTTTCTTTTTGCAGCAGTTTTTCTATTTTTTAATATTTTAACCGATACTGCCATACTTGAAAAAGAAATTCATGACCTTAACACCGCTGCATCTAAAATTTACAGGCAGACTTTTCCAGAAAATTCTGTCATGGTTGATCCCCTCATGCAGATGGAAATAAAGGTGCGGGAGATTGAAAAAAAGGCATTATCCGCCCCTGGCAACGCCGGTATGTCCGGGGTTCCGGCCATTGAGATTCTGCGCGGGCTTGCCGTCAGCATTGCAGATGATATCAATGTAGAGATAAGTCGCCTGCTCCTTGCTAACGAAAGGCTTGTGATTTCCGGCACCACGGATAATTTTAACAATGTGGACAGAATAAAAAAAGGTATTGAAGGCTCTGATCTTTTTTATCAGGCAAAGATTACAAGTGCTGCAGCAGATAAAAACGGAACCCTGGTCCGCTTCAGCTTTGATGTTGGTTTTTACACAACTGCCATGGACAGATCAGGATTTTGAACCTGGTTTGTCCGTAGTAAATATTCGGTAAACCCCGTATTAAAACACAATCTATTGTGTTTATATTTGAAAAAGATAAATTGTACACCAATATATTGTATGATAGACGTGGTTTACCGAATGCTTACTGTCCGTAACGAAGCATAAAATCCATATCGGGTTTGGGCATTTTTCATATTGCCTCAAAAGTAGTTGACAGTTTTTTCAGAGAATTTCATAGAATGTTTTGAAAAAGTGTCAACCGAGGAATGAAACAGGCCTGGTTTTTCAGAGATTTTTTAATAAACAGACAGGAGACCCATGTTAAACAGATTATCCCGGCGTGAAAGAAAAGTACTTGCAACAGGTGCTGCTTTTTTACTTTGCTTTATTTTTTTCAGGTTTATGATTTTTCCGGTATTGGATAAAAGAAATTCCCTTAAGCAGATGCTTATTTTGAAGCAGGAGTATTTAAGTGAAATTATTGATCTGCAAAGAAAATATAAGACACTTGTAAGCCGGCAGAATATACTTGGAAGGACTGGGGCGGCCAAAGATGCGGGGTTTTCCCTTTTTTCATTTTTAGACTCCCTTGCCCATGAAACCATGATTAAAGAAAAAATCGCCTACATGAAACCAGAATCCCGCGTATCTGATTCAGGAGCCTATGAAATATCAAGCGTTAAATTAAAACTTGACGGCCTGTCCATGAAGGAACTCATTGATTTCATGTTTAAAATCGAGAACTCAGGCAGCGGGGTGGCCATTTCATCCTTTTCCGTTGCAAAAACGGCAAAGGAACAAAAGCTTGATGTTGTCATAGAGGCTCAGACCCTTATAAACAGCACTGAAATAAAAGGGGAAGCTGCCTGAATGAGTGTTAAATCCTTTTTGTTATATTTTTTTTATTCCATTGCCGCATTTTTATTCTTTTTGGTTCTTCTTTTTCCAGGAAACCAGGTTTCTGGGTTTTTATCAAATATCATTAAAAAACATGCCGGGCACAATGGGATCAAAGATGTTTTTTTTCAGGACGCGGGACTTGTTTTTCCTCCGGGGCTCAAGCTTAACTCTCCTGTTGTTTCATTAAAAAACGGCAAAGAACTTGTTCTTGATTCAGCCTTTATTTATCCTGATCTTCTGACGTTTTTTAACAAACGCAATAGTTTAGATTTTAAAGTTAATGGTTATCAAGGCTGTTTTAGAGGAACCCTTAGCGGTAATTTTAAAAATATTGTTTCAGATGTTGAGCTTGCGTGGACACTTTCCGGCCTTGATTTGAAAGATATTTCCTCCAGGGCAGGGGGCTATGATTTGAGGCTTTCATTCAGGGCAGGCGGGAGAGGTGAATTCAATAAATCGGCCACAGATGATATTTTCGGCAATGGAAAAGGCACAATCTCCCTCCATGATTTTGCCGCTGTCACAGATAACCCCTTACTTGAACAGATGGGGATTTCCTCCCTAAATTTTACTATTGTTGATATTGAATACATCCATACGGGAGATGATCTTGAAATCCTTGAACTCAGCTCCATGGGCCCTCAAATGAAGATTACCCTTAAAGGCCATATAATATTGAAAAAACACCTTTTAAGCAGCATATTAAAGTTAAAGGGCAGTTTGCAGCCGGATCCTTCTTTTTTGTCCACCTTTGCCGGTATATCCTCTGTCTCACTTCTTTTCAGTAATTTTGCCGGTGCTGGAATTCCCTTTACCATCACCGGAACTCTGGAGAACCCTTCCGCCAGCCTATGAAGTATATAGCCGTCATATTAAATATTTTCTTTTTAACTGCTGCCATGTATTTTGGTGCGGTGATTTTCTATAAACGTTTAAATCCTGTATGGGATAAAACATTGAAAGCCCTGCCCCAGGTACCGGCAGCTGCCGATGGGAGCCTTGTTGATTCTGACGCGGGCCAGCCCCCTTTTTACCCCAGGGATAGATATGATGTTATTTTAAAGCGGAATCTGTTTAAAATTGAAGAAGTACAGGCGGCCGGGAAAATAAAAAAACATGAGCCTGACATCAACCTGAACGATCTTGAGAAGACAAAGCTGAATCTCAAACTCCGGGGCACTGTAACAGGCGGGGAAGATGGTGAAAATTTTGCTGTAATTGAAGGGGGAAAAATCAGGGATCAGGCCCTCTATAAAAAAGGGGACACCGTTGAAGAAGGCGCAGTTGTTAAGAAAATTTTAAGGGGCATGGTTGTTTTAAATTACAGGGGAGAAGACCAGATACTTGAAATGGAGGAAAAAAAAACCGGAGCAGAAAAAAACTCTTTACAAGAAAAATCAGGGCCCGCAAAGGTCAGCGAGAGTATGGATATCAAGCGTACGCTTATAGATGAATCCATGAGCGACATAAGCTCTCTTATGAAGCAGGTACGGGTTCGCCCCCATTTTACAGCAGGTAAATCAGATGGCCTGCTGTTGTACGGGATACAGCATGATTCTCTGTTCAGGAAAATGGGTATTAAGAATGGAGATATTATAATGGGAGTAGATGGAAACGAGATTGAATCCGTGGATGACGCCCTTTCACTGTATGAAAACCTGAAAACAGCTTCTAATGTTAAACTTCAAATTAAACGGCGGGGCAGGATAAAGGAGATTGAGTATCATGTTGAGGATTAAAAATATTGTACGGTTTACTGTACATCTAATGGTGATTATACTCTTTTTATCTCTTTTGCCTTGTTGGGATGTTACAGGATTTTTAACGTCTGGTTCCCATGGGTTTTCAATGGCCTCAGAAATATCTGCCGGATCAGACCAGACAGAAGGCAGGGTTGATGGTGATTATGTATCCATAGATTTCAATAATGTGGATATTGTCGTTTTCATTAAGTTTATAAGCGAACTGACCGGCAGGAATTTTATCGTGGATAACCGGGTAAAGGGTAATGTCACGGTTATCTCCCCTGCAAAAGTATCTATTAAAGAGGCATATAATGTGTTTGAGTCCGTACTTAATATTCACGGGTTTTCCACGGTTGCATCAGGGGATGTGATTAAAATCATACCAAATCCCGAGGCCCGTACGCAGAATCTCGATACAGGTCCTTCAAATAGAGGAGAGATCATAGGAGATCACATGGTTACCCGCATTGTTCCTCTAAGGTTTGCCGATGCCCAGGAGATGAAGCAGTTGTTAATCCCCCTGGTGTCCAAGGGAAGTGTCATCCTTGCCTACAGCGACACCAACATGCTCATAATCACGGATACGCTTTCCAACATCGACAGGCTCTTAAAGATCATCGATACCGTGGATGTAATGGGCATGGGTAAGAAGATATCGGTTATTCCTGTGGAGCACGCGGATGCGGTTAAGCTTGTTAAGAGTCTGAACACCATTTTTACGGCAAGGAGCCGGGTGGAAAAGGGCAAAACCGATCCGGACATGGTGGTAAAGTTTGTGGCGGATGAAAGAACCAATGCCATTGTGGTGCTGGCCAGTGTCGTTGAAACCGAGAGGGTTACGGCCCTTGTGAATATGCTTGATAAGAAAGTGCCCAAGGGAGAAGAAAAGATCAGGGTCTATTATCTGGAACACGCATCCGCAGAAAACCTTGTGAAGGTACTGCAGGAAATTCCCACGGCAAAAGATAAGCAGGCAAACGGTAAAAAGCTTGCGCCCATTGTGTCTGAAGGGGTAAAAATTACGGCGGATAAAGCCACCAACAGCCTGATCATCATGGCGGACAAGGAGGATTATCCGGTTTTGGAAGAAGTCATAGAAAAGCTCGATATCCCCAGAGCCATGGTTTATATAGAATGCCTGATCATGGAGGTGAATGTTGAAAGCGGGCTTAATGTGGGTACGGAATGGCGGGCAGGTGAGAGTTTTGACAGTGACTCCGAGGGCAATGATCAAGGTGTATATTTTGGAGGTTCCGGCGGCAGTGGATACTCGAATTTTAATTCAATTGCCACAACCGGGAATCTGCCTCCGGGGTTTTCCGTAGGTGTAATCGGGGAAATGCTTACCATAGGTAACGTCACCTTTCCCTCTCTTGGGGCCATTGTTCAGGCCTATCAGAGCGACAAAAATGTGCATATTCTGTCAAATCCCCAGATACTTACAACGGATAATGAAGAGGCTTCCCTGACCATCGGTAAGAATGTTCCCTACCAGACCAGGTCAGCTGCGGAAAATGCCACTGATACATACAGCTCCTATGAATACAAGGATGTGGGCATTACCCTTAAGATCACTCCCCAGATAAGTAAAGACCGGCTTGTCCGCCTTAATGTGTTCCAGGAGGTGACCAAGCTGGACACGGTGAACCAGAGCAGCCAGGATCGCCCCACCACATTAAAGAGACAGATCGAAACCACCTTGATCGTGGAGGATGGAAACACCATTGTCATTGGAGGGCTCATGGACGAAAGCCTGTCAAAAAGTCAGTACAGCGTGCCATGCCTTGGGGATATACCCGGACTGGGTTACCTTTTTAAAACTATTGCAAAGGGAGAGGATGTGACAAACCTTTATGTTTTTTTAACCCCAAGGGTTATTAAAAATCCCTTGGAGGCTGACAAAATTTACAGGAATAAAAAGGAAAAAATCGATACCATCCGAAAAGGGGATATAGAGCTGTTCAAGGGAAGTAAACAACCGCTACCTTAGGCTCTGTTGACATTTCAAAGCCAGGTATAATGCAGAATCAATGTTCTGCATTGATCTCGAAAAATTTGAGTACCTGTATAATCAGGAACTTAGAGCAAATGTCAACAGAAACTAGAGTAACCATTCACTCTCCCGTCCCCCTTCAATTTTTCGGTGTGAATAAAATCAGATACTTATCCACAAAGAGTAACATTTGCAGGGGGGTATGAACGGTTACACCTTAGAGGGACAGGGGGTTCCCTGCCACAAAATTTATGAACAGCATAAAAAGGTATGGCTTAAAATTCTTATGTTAGATCAAATTTTAGACTTGCTTAAAAACTCTCTTACAGAAAAAAATATTAATAAAATATCACTCCTCTATCATAAAGACCCGGTTTTATTTATAGACGCCCTGGAAGATTCAGGTATGGTGGATGCAGAAAGCCTTATTAAGGCCCTCGGCGCCATTTATTCCATTCCAGTGAAGGAAAAACTTTTGCCGGGCACTGTCTCCCAGGATTTCATGGACAGGGTTTCCATTCACTTCCTGAAAAAATATGCCGTGGTTCCAGTGAGTTACAGGAATTCGATCCTTACCATAGCCGTCCATGATCCCGGTGACTTGAATCCTGTTGATGATATAGTGAATATTCTGGATGCAGATGATTATGATCTGGTGATCAGCCATAGAAGGGAGATAATGAAAACCATCAATCATCTTTATAACAAGGCCGATGAGAGTGCCAGGGAGCTGATGGAAAACATGGAGGATAACGGTTCTGCCATTATCCAGGAGATTGAAAAAACTGCTGATCTCTTAGATGACACCAGTGATGCCCCTGTCATCCGCCTGGTGAATCACATGATCTCCCGGTCCGTTAAAGCCAATGCAAGCGATATTCATATAGAGCCCTACCAGGAGACAATAAAAATAAGGTACCGCATCGACGGTATTCTTTATGATCTGCTGGAGCCGCCGAAATGGGTTCAGTCAGCCCTTGTATCCAGGGTTAAGGTAATGGCGGACATGGATATAGCGGAAAAAAGAGTGCCCCAGGACGGCAGGCTTGAGGTCAGGATCGGAGAGCAGAAGATCGATATCCGTGTATCTACTGTTCCCACCGCCTTTGGTGAACGCCTGGTCATGCGGCTGCTCAACAAGTCAGGTACCCTTCTTGAGCTGTCCCAGTGCGGAATATCTCCTGCAAATCTGGGCACGTTTCAGCGCCTGATTCACCTTAACAACGGCATAATTCTTGTCACGGGTCCCACCGGAAGCGGTAAGACCACCACGCTTTATGCCGCCCTTTCGGCCATCAACTCGCCGGATAAAAACATCATAACCATTGAAGATCCCGTGGAGTACAATCTCATGGGCATCGGCCAGATCCAGGTGAACCGGAAAATCGGGATGACCTTTGCAAAGGGCCTTAGATCCATTGTACGCCAGGACCCGGATGTGATTCTTGTGGGGGAGATCCGTGATCTGGAGACCGCCGAGATTGCAATCCAGTCCGCATTGACGGGGCACCTTGTTTTCTCCACCCTGCATACCAATGATTCAGCAGGGGCTGTTACCCGTCTTGTTGATCTGGGAGTTGAGCCCTATCTGATTTCATCTTCCGTCAAGGCGGTTGTAGCCCAGAGGCTGGTCCGGGTGCTGTGCGCTAAATGCAGGGAACCTTACGTGCCCGATGCCGCTGAAATGAGAGCCTTTGGCCTTGATCTCGATGCCTTTGATATTAATACATTACATGGGCAGACATTAGAGGAAAAAAACATCTATAGAGCCAGGGGGTGTTCCCATTGCTTTGGTACCGGATATTCCGGAAGAAAAGCTATATTTGAGATAATGGAGGTGGATGAAAATATTAAAAATACTGTTCTGGAAACCTCGGATGCCAATCTTATTAAAAAAGCGGCTCTAAAACAGGGGATGACTTCCCTTCGGCAAAACGGTATTGATAAGGTGCTGCAGGGTATTACAACGGTGGAAGAGGTTCTGCGGGTTACCCAGGAATGATTATCATTAGATGGGAAAATATTTCATATTATTCATAATGTGACCACATTCTCAGTACATGGACAATGTTTTTTTTCCTGTCCACATTATAAATCAGTCGATGCTGGATATTAATACGGCGTGAATAAAATCCTTTTAGATTTCCCACCAGTTTTTCAAAGGCAGGAGGTGTCCCAAATGGATTTGATGTGAGCAATTCAAGCAATTTCAAGGTTTGTTCCTTTAATCCGGCCTGTTTGAGTTTCTGTGCATCCTTGAGTGCTTTTTTTGACAGAATGACATCCCATTTCACCAGTCAATATCCTTAAAAGGCGTTCCTTCTTCAATAGGTTCCAAGGCTGACTCATGAATACTTTTCACAAGCCCTGGGAACTGATTGAGATACAGGGTTTCTTCAATGGCTTTCCAGTCAGATTCTCCAATAACCATAAAATTTTCACCATTTCTACGTTTCACCTTGAGAACATCATGGTTTAAAATAGACATTTCAACAAAATATTTAAGATTTTTTCTGAATTCATTAGCACTTGTTTCATGCATGATCGTCTCCAGTTTTAAGGCATTAGATTTATATGAAAGTCTCCGTAAGAGGTTGTTTTTCAAAGACTTTCATTTTTCGTTGTGCCTGACAGTGCATGTTTGTTTATAAGTAAAATTGTTTAACAGTACTGTGAAGCGGTACTGTTGTCAAGCTAAAAAATTCTGCTCACTGGGCAAGGGGGGTGCCCGGTAAAGGTTCGTCTTAGTGGGGTACCTCTTATGGCTGGTGTTAAAAGCCTTCTGCAAAGTAGAATTAAAAAAGGAAATGTAATGAGCAAAAGATTATATTTTTTTGTCCTTGTGATCATGGGTGCCATGCTGGGATGCACCGGAACAGGAAAGTGCCCGGCATCGGATTTATCAGTATCTGCCCTTTCTGATGAAAAAAAAAGTTCTCTGCTCAGGTTTTATCAGGTTCACCTGTCTCCCTCGGATGGTGATAGATGCCCCATGTATCCGACCTGCTCTGCCTATGCTGTTCAGTCTGTGACAAAACACGGCTGGATCATAGGCTGGATCATGACATGTGACCGCCTTATCCGATGCGGCAGGGATGAAACCCGCCTGGCTCCCAGGTTCAAAAAAAATGGGAAAATTTACACTGTTGATCCTGTTGAAGGCAATGATTTCTGGTGGTGCGAAAAATGATCAATTCCCTATTTGTTTCGCTGTTTATTACATTGATTTTAGTCTTTCCATGCACGGATACTTTAGCCGGGGATGCAGAAACGCTTATAATAAACGCAGATATGCAGTATGATTATGCTCAAAAGCTCTATGATTCAGGTGATTATGAAACTGCTGTAATTGAATTTAAGCGCGCAGTTTATTTTTTCCCCCAGGACAAAAGGGCAGGGCAGGCAAGGTTCAAGACCGGTAAGGCTCTATTTAATTTAAAACGATTTGAATCAGCAGTCCTTGTCTTTAAATCTTTATGCCATCCATATACGGGAGATGAGATTAATATAGAATCCTTTTTCATGCAAAGCCTTGCATGGCTTGCCCTGCAAAATAAAGTAGCCGCACAAACCGTACTTCATAATCTTATGCTTTTAACGGAAGATAAAAATGTAAAGGATAGAATCTATTCAACACTTGCATGGATGTACATTGAAGATTCTGATAACATGGAAAGGGGTGAGAACATAAATGATGAGAACCTTGTGAGGGCTTTGAAGTATATTGAAAAGATCAGTGAACTTAATAAAAAAAAATATCGTACAGATGAACTGAATATCCATGTTAATACCTTGATGATGCAAAAAAGAAAAAACCCTCGTATCGCAGGCCTTGCCTCCATCATTCCAGGGGGCGGTTTTCTTTACTGTGAGAGATTTCATGATGCAACGGTTTCTTTTTTATTGAATAGCACTCTTATCCTGGCGTCAGCCAAAGCCTTCAACAATGGCAATCATGCCCTGGGCGGCCTGATTACCTTTGTAGAAACAGGATTTTATGCCGGTAATATTTATGGCGGAATATCCAGCGCCCATAAGTATAATCGGTTGAAGCGTAAAAACGCCCTTGAGCGTATAAAAAATGAATTTCAATTCAAAGACAAATCAATTTTTAACAGCAAAAGTGAAGATATATTCATTTTTTCTGATGTTGCCCATGGTGACAAGCAAGGAGTATCTATGATGCTGTTTAGCTTTGAATGGCGTTTTTGATTTTAAAGGTTGGCATCCTTCATATTATCCCAAAAGTAGTTGACACTTTTTTTTGAGGTGATTCCCTAAAAATGGGAAAATTGATTCAGAAAGTGTCAACCGGGGAATGAAACATGCAGAAAGGTTACTTTATTTTTTGTTTTTTACCTTCGCTGCTCTGTTGTTAAACCTTAAAAAAGATATGTTATTGGCTGGAGTCGGAAGGAAGAATATCCGTAAATTGGTATTCTTCCACCCGACGGCCAATGGATACCTCGTATTCTGTATCACTCCATTGTTCAATCGTCAGATTCATGCTTTCCGTGTCATCCGTATAATCCCATTTGAAGACCTCTTTGCCCAGGGTATCATTGTCCTTGAAGAACAGCGCTCCACCTGTTTCATCCAGATAGTAAGTGGTGCCTTCAAAGATAATGGTTTCAGGTGGATCATCCGTGTTTTTGATGGCTTTTATTACGGATGGATCAAGTTTGCCAAAGGGAATTTTTCTGCTGGTGCACCAATAATCCTCATCATCTGGTTCTCTTTCAAGAAACAGGGTGTCATCAAAGCTTTGAAGCTGCCATTCATAGGTCAGGTCACCACTGCCCCAGTCATAGCGATTGGCAGATATCACCTGCCAGGTTTTCATGTCATAGTCCACATAATATCCCTTTTTCAGATTATCAAGGGTAAGTCCTGAAACCGGGTCAGGGCTTTGGTGTTCTGTTTTTTTTTTGAAAAAGTCAAATATACCCATTTTTTTCACCAGAATATCAGTTCATATTGAGCACTCATATTATAAACTATTGATACTATTAAACAAATAAAAATTTGTAATAATAATCAGCCCACTGTAAATTATTTTAATATGTTAGCTGGATCCTTCGGTTCGATTGATCTCATAAGGTGCTGTAATCTAAGTTGAATATGACTCTGGTTTTTTAGAGGTCAGTTTTTTCATGTGAATAAATTCAATAAGTTATGCAAAAATGATCGAACCGTTGGTGTATGTCTGCTCAATGCAGGTATCCGGATATTCCCATTTTCTTTTTAAGTTCCAGAAGGCTTTCAGATGCGCTGGCGGTTTCAGCACCTCCAAGGGCGGAATCGATTTCACTGTCAATGGAGCCTGCCGATCCTGCTACCTGGCCATAGGCATCTGCAAGGGATTCATCCTCTTCCACCTTGGCTTTCATTTTTTCCAGCATGGCAATTGTAGAAGAAGAGTCTATCTGGGCAAGCTGGGCATTGATTTTCTTTGTGGAGGCTGCTGTTTTGGCCCTGGCCTTAAGTGTTATAATATCGTTTTCATAGGAAGTGACTGTGGATTTAAGCTTGTTAACCTTTTGCTGCAGGTCATTGGCTCTTGTTTCATGGGTTAATGCTTCCGTACCAAGACGCTGGGCATCTCTTTCGTTTTCCTCTTTTCTGTTCAAGGCCTCAGTGGCAAGGCGCTCCGCCTCTTCCGGAGCAAGCTGATTACTCTGCATTTTCTGTAAAAGCAGCATGGCTTTTCTTTCATAATCAGCAGCAAGCCTTTTTTTCTGGTCTGCATTTTTTCTTGTTCTGATGGCAATGCCTTTGACTTCTGCAAGACTTGTCATGGCAGCGGAAAGATCCTTTTTAAGATCCCGTATGCCCTGTTCAGTCATTTTTATGGGATCCTCCATCTTATCTATCGCTGCATGGATATTTGACTCTCCGACTTTGAATAAGCGTTGAAAGAATGACATTTTTTTCTCCTCATAAATATTTGTTTAAATCCGTTTCATTATCAGGCTAAGGAACTCATGAAAATTCGGTTTTTTAGTCCTTAATATATTCAAGAAGTTCTACACCATATTCTGAAAGGGCAAGGCTGAGGGCCTGGATGGAGCCTTCAAGCTCATTGCGGTCAAGATTTTCCAGTTGCAGAGTATCTCTGAAGATAATGAATTTTTCTTCATCATCAAGAACAAATGCCCCGTGAACAAGTTCCCTGTTGAGCTTCAGCAGACGCTTGTATAGTTTATCTGTTTGAGCTGGAACCTTCATGATGATCTGCTCTATTACAACAATGGGCGGCTCACAGTCGATTACAAGGTTTTTAATGCCGTTTTCCTCATCATCAACAATTACAAGCTCTTCTTCTGTGTCTTCCTTGATAATGGACATTTCCATGTCCTGTAAAAATTCCTTTACAAGGTTAAATTTATCTTTCATCAGGTTTCTCCTTTTTTGTCTGATTAAGAAATATCAGGTCTGTCCCATGAAATAACGACCAGATAGTCATTTTCTTTTAAAATATAATCGTTCTCAGGGTTGGCTGTCAAATCTTTACCCTCTTCATCCTCCACTCCTATGCAGATGATATTTTCCTTTTCCTTTAAAATACACATTACCTGGTAAAAATTTTTGCCCACAAGATAAGACGGCAGGGGAATTTTGTAAAGATCATGGCCGTATCTGTTGCTTACAAGTTCACTGATAAGACGTGTTATGCCATGATTTAAGGCGGCCTGAACCAGTAGATTTGTGGACAGCTCACCCACCACGATAATCTCGTCGGCCTTTGCCATTTTACAATGATCCATGTTTTTGGGATCCATCAACTCGACACAAGTATACAGGTTTGGAACATAATTTTTTACGGCCATGGTGTTTAAAATGGTTTTAGCATCCCTTGAGTAGGTATCAAGGCCGTCATCGGAAAGGATTATGGCGGCTACGGCTTTTTTTGCATGGCATTGTTTAAGTGTGCAGGCATCGATTTCTCCATGGATAAAATAAACATCTTCAAGCCCCCCTGGTTTTTCATCTATATGGGCAATTATAACGATGGGAATGTCACGGTATTTTGGATCGGCCTTCATCTCGGAAACAATGGTTTTCCCCCTGAAGTTCCATCCGCATATGATAAAATGATTTGAAATATCAGCTTCTTTCATGCCCCTGTTCTCCAGCAGTCTGTTTTCAATAAACACCCCGGCAATGGTTGCCGTTAATATACCGATAAGGCCGATACCTGATATCATCACGGCCATGGCAACGATTCTTCCGCCCTGGGTGGCAGGTGAAATATCTCCATATCCCACCGTGGTCATGGTGACGATGGACCACCACAGTGCGTCATTAAAGGCAAGATTCTCTTCAAAAATCATGAGGAGTCCGCTTCCTGCCAGGAGCACTGTTATGGTAAAAATAAGAATTTTATCTATATTTTCCCTGTGTAAAAAAAGAAAAATTTTTTTCATAAACAGGGTAAAATTACTTATCATGGAAGTTCACCGGTGATAACGAATAACATTTCATGACCGCATTGACACTCTTTTCTTGAATCCTTAATATGAAAGTGGTAAGTTCGCATATTTTTGTTTAACCTGATTTAACCTGAACAGATGAGTAAAATACTATGAAAGAACATGATTCATTTGATTTTTGGCAGGATCATTCCCTGGAATATCTTGAAATGGCCTTTAAAAAAGATTTTCAAGAAAGGATTGAGCATCCTGATGGATATGGTAAAAGAACCGGTGAATGCGGTGATACCATTGAATTTTTTATTAAGGTAAAAGACGGCATCCTTAAGAGCATATCCTATGATATAAACGGCTGCACCAACACCAATGCCTGCGCAAATACCGTGATTCATCTTGCCGCCGGTAAAAAAATTGAAGATGCCTGGAATATCACCTATGAAGATATTGCAGCCTTCCTTAAAACCCTTCCCCAGGATGAACAGCACTGTGCCCAACTGGCTGCCGGTGCGTTCTACCTTGCACTTAAAAGTGTATCTGAAACATGCCCCGGATAGATTCCCAAAGCCGGTGTCACCCTCGGCACCGGTAAACATCATTTTTATCTTAAGTATCCATCAATTTATTGTAAGCCTCTTTAATTTCAATGAACCTCTCGTTGGCAAGATCCTGAAGGTCTTTGCCGAGATGTGCCACCCTGTCCGGATGGTATTGTTTTACGGCCGTTCTGTACGCGGCATATATTTCCTCCTGGGTGGCATCTTTTTTAACGCCTAATATCTCGTGGGGTGATCTTGATGTTTGTTTTGTCCTTGATGATGCGTATTCTGGGCTGCTTTTCCAGTCCGAGTAAGAGTCTGGCCCGTTATCTCTTTCCTTTCCCTGGTATTTCTTATAAAAAAAATTGGGCAGCCTTCCGAATTTTAAATAATAAATGATGAGCCCGATAATAAACGTGTCATCTATCCAGCCGATGTAGGGTATGAAAAGGTCAGGTATAAGATCAAGGGGGCTGATGAGATAGGCAAGAGCTATAACTCCCAGCATAATTTTATAATAGATGTTCATTTTAAGCCATTAATCCTTTGACATATTGAGCCCTTTTTTTATATGAAAGTCTCCGTAAACGGTGGATAACTTTCATGATTCGTTGTGGGCAAAACCAGGTAAAAACCCTGGGCTGCCCATGGCAGTTTATATGAAAATCTCTGTAACATGCTGTTTTTTTAAGACTTTCATTTTTCGATTGTGACGGTGAACCGCCATGTATGTTATTAGAAACCCTTAGGGGCAGATTCCATATCTGCCCCATTTCCCATATCTACCCTATTTCCATAGATTGCATCAATCCTTTAGTACATCAATCATGGTGTAAACCTTTCCCTTTGTTTCATTTTTTAATTTGTTTTTCAAGTTTTTATTTTCAAGTGCTTTATGGAGAAAAACCACCGCATCCATAGTTCCTTGGGCATATATATCCCTGCCGTTGATGTTGTGTGAAAATTCAAAGCAGGCGGAGCCGTCATGGGATGTCAGGGTATAGGTGTGCCAGGCATGGCCGGAAATATGATTATCCGGGATTTGCCACTCATTTTTTTGAACTTCAGGATTTCTCTCCTTTTGAATCTGATCTTCGGAAAAAGGGATGCCGAGTCGGTTAAAATAGGTTACCATGGCTTTGGCCGTGCCGCTGGTATCAGCCTTGCCCTGCTGGTGGCTCTCCCTGATTTCCAGGCTGTAGCCCTTGAAGAGATCTGGAAATGTTTCTGCGGCATAGGCCATCATGGCCTGAAATCCTACAATCTGTTTGGCCATGTTGGGTGCGATTACTGCATCGGTATGGCCTCTAAGCACGGTCTCTTCCAGTTTTTTTCTATCCCCTCCTGTGGTGCCCATGACAAAGGGTAGACCGAATTTTACGTACAGTTCTGCATTGGCGTTTACTGCCGTTGGGTGGGTAAAATCAATGGTTATGAATCCTGGATAATCTTTTTTTATTTTAGGTAGCATCTCTTCTGTTTTATCCGGGGTAATGAGATTGATCTTCATATCCTTTATGGTATGGGTTTTAAATGATATTTCAGGCCCTGTAAGGGAAAAGGGGATGAGTGTAAAACGATCGTCTTTTGCTGCATGATCATAGATGATTCCAGCCACATTGCCGGGCAGTCCGTTTATCATGAGTAATATTTTATCCGTCATGTTTGATTTTCCTTATGTATGAGTATAGTTTATCTGTTTTTTGAGTATTAATCCTTGTTAGGTTCGTTTTCAGAGTTTTGAGTGCTCCTGGTATATAGTTTTTAAAAGATGTTTTGCCCCTGTTAAGGCTCAGGTGGCTGAATGCGCCCAGGATTTGAAGATTCCTTGTTATTGCGCAGTATCTGTATCCCCTTATGAACCTCTCCTGGGGAAATCCTGTACAGGCCGAGAGTTCCCCGGCACAAAAGGCAAGCAGGTATTCTCGCATATCTTCTTCAAGGTTTACATAGGGATCAATGAGCAGGGATGCAAGATCATACTGCACGGGGCCTATTCTTGCCGATTGAAAATCGATGAAAAAGGCATCTCCGTCCCGGATCATGATATTCCTTGACTGCATATCCCGGTGCATCAGGCCGTAAAAGCCGTCTTTTAATGCATTGTCCGCGATAAACTCAAAATCACATATGAAATCGTCAAAGGAAATATCTTCTTTTAAATTCTGATTTAAAAAAGCCTCAACAAAATATCGGCACTCCTTTTCAAGGATCATGGATTTTGAGTAGGAGGGAGTTTGAAATGTCCACTCCGGCCTGAATCCCTTTTCTCCTTCAATGGAAAACCTGATGATCAACCTGCATATTTTTTCATACCATTTTTTTATATCTCTGGAGGATGCGGCCCGGACGATGTCCTGGAGGTGGGTATTGCCGAGGTCCTCCAATAATACAATGCCTGAAAATCTATCATGGGCCTTGATTTGAGGAACCGGGATTCCCCTTGAAAACAGATGGCTGCCGATCTTGACAAAGGAATCCATCTCGGTTACGGAATCCATCTCGGCTGTGGAACCCATCTCGGCTGCTTGAGACATGTTTTGCCCATGTATTCCATGATCGGCCGCAATGGCGGTGTTTTTACCTGACCGGCATCTGAACCACTTTCTGTCGGACCCGTCTCCTGCAAGCTGGTCCAGTGAAATATTTCTCAGACGGGATACATCCGGACGAAGAGCTGATGTTTTTGCCGGGCACATCAATTCAGCACTATGGGCTGCACTGTTGCTGGCCGTATAAGCAGTACTGTTGTCAGCAGCATGGGTACTACTGTTATCAGCAGTATAGGCACCAGTGTTGGCCGCGGCATGTAATATGACAGCATTACGATAGGTCTCCGGGGTTCCGATGTCCTGCCAGTAAATATTGTCCTCCATGTAGGCTTTTACATTATTGCCTTTTTTTGCGAGTATTTTATACACATCTATGCTGCTGAATTTTTTCATTTTCGGCATGTATTTGAAGATTTCAGGGGAAAGCACCTGAATACCGGTGAAGGCAAAGAGGGGCCGGAGGCCAGGTATATTGTCTTTGGAAGAATTATCGTCTTTGGAAGAAGAATCGATATGGCTGTTATCAGCTTTTCGGGATATTGTTCCTTCAGATAGCCCGGTAAGAAAATCGCTCACAAAATGGTCATTGGTGATGGATATCTTGTTAAAGCGGGAGCAGTCGTGGAGGGCCAGAGTAACGGGCCAGCTTCCGCTGTTGTGGTGTTCCCACAGGTTTTTCAGGTTCAGGCTGGATACAATATCGCTGTTGATGACAATAAAGGGAGCGTCTTCCATTAATCTCCGGACATTCATTATGGCTCCTCCGGTGCCTAAGATATCTGGTTCATGCACCGTTTCCACGGGAATGGAAAACTGCCTGATTCTCACAAAAGTTTCCACCTGTTCATGTAGATGGTGTGTATTGATAAGGATTCTTTTACACCCGGCATGTATCAGTTTTTCAATGCAAATTTCCAGTACCGGTTTTCCCCCCAGGGGAAATAAAGGTTTGGGGATAATCCTGGTATGGGGCATAAGGCGTGTGCCGTAACCTGCCGCAAGTATTAATGCTTTCATATAAACCCCCATGAGCCGCGGTTCACAACGAATAATGAATGTAGGGGAGGATTCCATATCCGCCCCAAATGGATTTGTTTCGTATTTATCAATGGGGGCAGAAATAGATTCTGCCCCTACACATTCATATAAAATTTAACCCATGACGATATTAAGAAGCTTTTCGATAATTTCTTTATATTTTGTAATTTCTTCTGTATTTTCAGAACCTTCTATGCCATTTTCCATGAAGAAGTTGGCCGCATTTATGTAGTTGATCTTGGAAAGAGACTCCTTTAAAACTATTTCCTGGCGTTTGAACATTTTTGAGCCTTTTGCCTGGATCTTTTTGATTCGCTCCTTTGCATCGTGTTTGTCTTTGGGATATTTTTCAAAGTAGAGCAGGGCGACTTTGTAGGACTCTAAAAAGGGCCATAAAAATGCAGAAAAGGATTTCAGCTTTCTGAATCCCTCGGATGTGACATTGCAGGTATCCTGAAATGAAGGCGTTGGAACCACTATGCCGTCCTCCATAAAGGCCTTCATGCAGATGTCTATATGTTCTTCACAGGTTTTTTCCTCATCAAAGGAAAATTCATCTATGAAAAAATTCTGTAAAAAACAATAGGTTTCCCTCAGATCACTGGTCGAAAATTGAAAAGTATCAGTTTTTAATATGGCCGTGGCCGTATATGCGGCTGGAACAAAAAATGAGATGGCATTATTTTTATAATAATCCAGTATGGGTCTTTTGTTATCCTTTACAAAAAATCTTGTATTTTCAGTAATCTCATCTTCTGTTTCATCTGCAAGTTCGATGAATTTTCTTGAAACAAAGGTTGAAATAACATGGTTCAACGCCAAATCAGGATCAATGGTAAGGGTATCGGCAAGTTCAGCTTTGAAAAAGGTGAGCATGTTCATATAGGAATTGACCTTGAACATCAGCTCGTTTTTGGAAAACCTGCTTCCGGGTGAATTTAGAATTCCGCTTGCAATAATGCCGTGGGGAGTAACAATTGACGTGTTGTTGATGGCGTTGATCAATTTGTAGCCCAGGCCCATGCAGAGCTCTTTATGCCGCTGGTCCTCAGACAGCATAATCATCTCGGTATCCTGTTTCTTATCGAGGTAATCGCTCAGGGAAAAGGGTTCACTGAATTTGATGTATACCTTGCCGTATTTCTTTTTTAAGAATTTTCTTGCCTTTATTAGCTGGGAGAGGTTTTCTGGATTTTTTTTCCCGCCTTCAATTTCATACAGATAGGCATCTTCCTCAAGCACTCTGTCATAGCCCACGTAAATGGGTACAAAAATCAGATCTTCACAGGCATTGTTTCTGAGGGCTTTGATCAGCATGGACAATAAGCCGAGCTTGGGAGGCAGGAGTTTGCCGGTTCTGCTCCGGCCTCCTTCAATGAAAAATTCGATATTAAAGCCCTGGTAAAGCAATTTTTCTATGTAGGCCGCGAAAATTCTCGAGTACAGCTTTGCTCCCTTAAAGGTTCTTCTTAGAAAAAATGCACCTCCTCCCCTGAATATCGGGCCAAGGGGCCAGAATGACAGGTTTTTTCCGGCAGCAACATGGGGGCATGGCATGTTGTTTTTAAACATGACATAAGAAAGAAGCAGATAGTCAAGATGGCTTTTATGGCAGGGGGCCAGAATCAACGGAGCTTTTTTTGATTCTTCCTTAATTTTTTCAAGTCCTTCCTGATCCACCACCAGCCCTTCAAAAATATTATTGAAGCCCCAGGTAAGAACCTTTTCAAAAATATTGATGGTGGTGAGGCTGTAGTTTGCCGCAATTTCGTGGATATAGGATGCGGCTCTTTTACGGGTCTGCATTAAGGACTGATTTTCCTCCTCTGAGTGAATCTCCATAAAGGTTTTCAGTGACTGCTGGGTGAGAATCTCTTCGGTCAGCTCCTCCCTGGATTTCAAGAGGGGGCCTGTAATGCTTCTTCTCTGGCGGTTAAGGAGGTCAATCATGTGGGTTCTTAAGCTGTAAGCCTGGAAATCTTCATCAATGTCTTTGATGTCCGGCTGGTTCAAGAATTCCTTGAGATTAACAGGGCTTCCTATTTCAACGGAGATTTTTTCAGGTTTTTGAAATATTGCCGCCAGCCGTTTGATTTTTCCGGGTCTTTCATTGCTCCCAAGGAAAATATCCATAACACCCGATGATGAGCGCATGGGTTTGGTGCCAAAGACAATGGCCTGGGGAACAAGAAATAGAGGTCTGTCACTTTTTTTTTGAAAGTCGATTAAATGGTGCAGGGGATCCGGCCGTGATTCCACAAAGCGTTTGTAAAAATTTTTACTCTCGATCATAAAGAGAAATGCTGACCGGCCTCTGTATAGCTCCTTGTGAAAAAAACCTGATTCATAGGGTCTTTTGATCTTAAAATTGTGGATAAAATAGTCTGCCTGGGATAAAAATATTCTAAAAATACTTTTAACCGGTTGAAGGGGGGTGAACTTAAAATCAAATGCTATTTCAGGATAGGGAAGTGCGTATTTTTTAAGTATTGTATGAAAATAAAGAAAGTCAAAAAGGCTTTTATACTTACCCACATATATGACAATGCCTTTTTCATTGAGGCGCCTGAGTTTTTCTTTTTTTCTGTTTTCAAGTTTGATTTTTCCGAACATCTTGCTCATGAGGGCGGGAGGGATAAGGCCGGTATTGCCTGGATAGAAACAGGCAAAATGGTCATTGTGATATCCCAATGCAGCGTTTAAATACCCGCGGAAGGTTCCACGTATTTTAATAATTCTGGATTTTATATCAAATTTAAAAGTCATTGAAGTTTTCCTTGGCGATGTGATATTCCATGTTCGGTGCAAAATAAACTTGTTTATATATGAACCCATTAAATGGGCTGTATTTGTCTTATGCTTTAAAAATACTCTTTGATTTTTTATCAAAGCTTTATTTTAATGGCAATAAAATAATTGCCGGTCAAAAATAGGCTTGATTTAGTTGTTTTCATATGTTAATTGAAGTACCTTAATTAGGCTTAAATAAGTTTATCTATTTGATTTTCAATATGATTTTTATATAGTAACTTCACTATTTGCAATAATTAACATTGTAAGGAGGATTTTTTATGAAGACTTTGATTGGCGGCGCTGTTGCAGCACTTCTGGGAATTATCGGTATTGCCATATGGTTTGGTGCTTTTTTGCAGATACTTGCGGGTGCGGTACCTCCCATGCTTTTGCTTGGCGGCGGACTTGCGCTTTATCTGGGATTTGACGAATTAAAAGATTCCTGGAAAAAAGACGAAGGTACGGATGCGGCAGAAGAAGATGATAAATCCAGAATAGCTGAACTGGAAAAAGAGATTGAAGAGCTGAAAAAATAATCTCTAATTATTTTTTGCATTACAAAAAAAGAACAGGATTGAAATCTTTAACTTAGTTTAAATGGTTTATCCTGTTTTTTTGTTTTTTAAAGCAGAGGTTGCGAGCCTGTCTGCTGTTTCATTGCCCTCAATGCCGTCGTGTCCCTTGACTTTTATCAATTTTAAATCCTTGAACTTACTCATGCTTTTTTTAATGTTCTCCACCAGTTCGATATTTTTCCGGGGTTTCCATCCTTTTGTCAGGACTCCCAAAGAATAACTACTGTCCGTGAACAGGCGTACCGGCAGGTCATGGCGTTTTATTTCAGACAGGGCTGTTTCAATGGCTTGAAGTTCTGCTATGTTGTTGGTGGTATTACCGATGAATCGGGATATCTCTTTTTTGTGCTCGCCAAACATTAATAAAATGCCGATGCCCCCAGGCCCGGGATTGCCCGAAGACGCGCCATCTGTATATATAATAATGGCGTTTTCCGGCATGTCCGTTATTTCAGAACCATAGGATGATGGGAGTTTGGATGCGGACCGGCCAGAACGGCTTTGGGGCTTAAGGGGTAGTGCCTGGTGTTTGTTATTTCCCTTTGGCTTTCGTTTGGCTTTTTTTTGTTTTAAAACCGCCTCTGACTCTGGTTTTAGGTTCTCTTTTTTTGCCTGGTATTCATAGTTTTGTTTCAGGTTGTACTTGATCTTTACCCTGCCGTTTTTTTCCAGGAGTTTTCCATCTTTGTCAACAGATGCCCAGACCTTGTTTCCCTTGATACTCATCCGCTTCCATCCGCCTTCATCGGTTTCTTTTATTGCGGTTTCATTCATAAAGATAATACTCCCTGCTCATTTCTTTATATTCAGACAGTTCCGGCATCCAGGATGCTTCAATGGATTCGATGGGTTCCAGGGATTCAACGCGAACCCGGATATCTTGATCCCCCAGTATGAGGTCAATGGGCAGTTTCTCGTATTCATACTCATAGGGCGGCTGTTTCCAGCAAAAATCTTCCCTGTGTTCCCTGATGATTTCCTGCAAAACTATCAATGAAGTGCGGTAGGGCATGAAAATTTCAGGGTTTGTCACATGTATCTGGAATCCGCGGCAGGTATTGCCCTTCCATTTTCCAGATGTAGGCTCAAAACATACAGATCTCAGAACTGCCCCTGAGATACGGTCTTTTATACGGGAAATAATTTTTTTTGTGTCTATAAAAGGCGCCCCAACAACTTCAAAGGGCTGTGTGGTTCCACGGCCTTCGGAAATATTTGTGCCTTCAAATATAACCTGGCCTGGATAAACAACGGCAGATTCAGGAACTGGAAGATTAGGGGAGGGCGCCACCCATGGGAGATTTGTTTTTCTGAAAAACATGCTTCTTCGCCAGCCTTCCATGGGAATTACTCTGAGACGGCATCCTATGCTGAATCTTTCATTGAACAAAGTTGCAATTTCTCCGACAGTCAGGCCGTGGCGCATGGGAATTGGAAACCTTCCCACAAATGAGGCATAGCCCGGTGACAGGATATTGCCCTCCACCTCTAAGCCGCCGACCGGGTTGGGCCTGTCCAGGATCACCACCTCTTTTTTCAGGCGGGCAGCCACTTCAAGGCAGAAGGATATTGTGTAGATAAATGTATATACCCTTGTGCCCGCATCCTGTAGATCGATGATAAGCATATCAACGGCCTCCAGCATCTTATCTGTAGGGCATCTTGTGGTGCTGTATAGACTGAAAACAGGGATGTTTAACTCCGGCTCGATAATGTGGCCGGATTCTATCATATTATCCTGTTTTTCTGCGTGAAAGCCGTGCTGGGGAGAGAATAATGCCTTAAGCTGGCCTGGATAAATTGTGTCGATGATGCGTGAGGCATGGGTAAATTCTGTGTCTATGGATGCCGGGTTGGCAAGGAGTCCCAGGCGTTTTCCCCTTATAAATTCCCGTGGAATTTTTTTGAGATTTTCAAGACCTGATAATACGGATGTCTGCATATATGATTTTTCCTTTTTTTCTTTGGCTTTACCAGCAATTTTAAATTTATGAGTACCTTTTTTAATTGTCTGAATCAGGATTTGCAGAATTTTAGAATTTTTAGAATTAATATGTCGCAGGCTGCATTATTCTGTTAATTTGTTAATTCTGCAAATCCTGATTCAGACAATTTTTATATTTCAAAAAACGAGCCAATTCAAATTTACTTACAAATTTAAAATTGCTGTTGGCTTACCATAAATATTGACAAAAGATCAAATTCAAATTAAAAATATTCGTTTATTCTGATGGTATGTTTTGATCTGTCAGCCCGATATGTGAATTTGATTTTTTGCGGAGAAATAGTAATGAAATTAAGTGTTCCAGACTACATTTTGTCAATCGCCCCTTACACTCCAGGTAAACCCATTGATGCCCTTGAAAGGGAGATGGGCATAAAAAATACCGTGAAACTCGCCTCCAATGAAAATCCCCTTGGCCCTTCTCCCATGGCGGTGAATGCAGTTAAAGAGCATATATCATCAATGAACCGCTATCCCGACGGCAGCGGGTTTAAATTGACTGCCAAGCTTGCTGAAAAATATGGAGTAAGGCCGGAAAATGTCATTATCGGCAATGGATCAGATGATATTATTTCCCTGCTTGCCCAGGCATTTTTAAGCACGGGCAAAGAGGCGGTTATGCCTGTTCCATCATTTCTGATGTATGAAATATCGGTGAAGTCATCGGGGGGAAGACCGGTTATGGTTCCCTTGAAAGGCCTCTCCATCGATCTTGATGCACTTTCTGAAGCCGTCACGGAAAACACAGCCATGGTATTTGTAACAAATCCCAATAATCCCACGGGAACCACTTTTACAACCGATGAATTTCAAGGGTTAATGGCAAAACTGCCCGAAGATATTCTTGTTGTGGTGGATGAGGCCTACATAGAGTTTGTCAGGGATACTGCTGCCTTTAACTGCCTTTCTACCCCCCTTTCAGATAGCAGGCTGGTCTGCCTTAGAACCTTTTCCAAAGCCTATGGACTTGCCGGATTCAGGGTGGGATACGGCATTATGGATGAAGAAATTGCCCAGATACTTCACAGGGTCAGGCAGCCCTTTAATGTCAATTCCCTTGCCCAGGTTGCGGCAGCGGCAGCGCTGGATGATGAGGAATTCCTTGAAAAGAGCCTGTCCACCATGCATCAGGGTATAGATTTTTTAAGAGAAGAGCTTTTGAAAATGGGAGTCACTTCATTTCCCACCGAGGCAAATTTTTTTCTTATTGATGTGGGGCAGGATGCTACAGAGGTCTTTAACGATATGCTTAAACATGGTGTGATTACCCGCTCCATGAAATCCTATGGCTATGATACCTTTTTGCGTATCAGTGCCGGGCTTGAAGAGGAAAACAGACTGTTTTTAAATGCCTTGAAAAAGGTGCTGAATCTATCCGGGCAGGGAATTAAATCATGAATTTAATACATACCGCAAATTTAAAGAAAATCATTACCATAGACGGTCCTGCCGGTGCGGGTAAAACCAGTGTAAGCAAGGCTTTGGCAAAGAGACTGGGCTGCATGTACGTGGACACGGGAGCACTTTACAGGGGTCTTGCCTATGAGATCCATAAATGCGGGATAGACTGGCAGAATGATACTTTGTTAGAGGAGTTTCTGGGCAGAGTCAGGCTTGATCTAATCATGAAAGGGGACTCTCTTACCTTGATCAGCTCGGGAAAAGACATATCAGACTTTATCCGGACACCTGAAATCTCTCTTCTGGCATCGGCCATATCTGCAAACCCGCTGGTTCGTAAATCTCTTTTGAATATTCAGAGGAATCTGGCTGAAAATAATGATGCTGTTTTTGAAGGCCGGGATATGGGAACCGTGGTTTTTCCCAGGGCGGATTTTAAGTTTTTTCTCCACGCAGATATTGAGACAAGGGCCCAGAGACGGCATCAGGAAGGCATTTCAAATACTCAAAATATAGAGGATGTAAAAAAGGATATAAAAACAAGGGATAAAAATGATCGCGGCCGTAAACACGCGCCGCTTAAACCTGCCGATGATGCTGTAATGATCGATTCTACAAACCTGACATTGGATGAGGTGGTTGACCTTATTTTGAAACATATGGAAAAAAGCATACTTTTCCAGGCTGACTAATTAATATTTTTTTGTTGTTTTCCTTTCATGGTTCTGGTATTTATGTTAGATTATACTCTTTAATTTTAAGAGTATGAAAAATTGTCTAAGGGGGATTTATATTAATGAATAACATTGCTGAAACAAACGAGAACAACGAAATGAATAGTGAAGAATTAGAAACTGCCCAGGAAATTCAAACACCGGAAGAAGAGATGGAAGAAACGACTGAGGAAGTGAAAAAAAACCTGGATTCTGAAGCCGGATTTACGGGTGAAGAAACCATGGAAGAGTTGATGGGTATTTATGAAGAGAGCATTAAGCGCTTTGAAGAAGGCCAGGTCGTAACCGGTACCATCATTGCCGTTGACAAGGATCATGTACTTGTTGATGTGGGATACAAATCTGAAGGGCAGATCGCGATTCATGAATTCAGAGACGAGGAAGGCAATGTAGATGTCAACCTGAATGATAAGGTTGAAGTGATGGTTGAAGTTTGGGATGAAGACGAAGAAACCGTTATTCTTTCCAAGGAAAAAGCCGTCAAGGTAAAAGTCTGGGATGCAATCAAGGATATCTATGAATCAGACGGCACAATCGATGGTGTTATCACCAGCAGAGTTAAGGGTGGTTTTTCCGTGGATATTGGACTGCCTGCCTTTTTGCCGGGTTCCCAGGCTGATTTAAGGCCCATCCGCAACATGGATGAGATGGTAGGTCAGACTTACACTTTTAAGGTGCTGAAATACAATAGAAAAAGAAGCAACATCGTTCTTTCAAGAAGGGTAATCCTTGAGCAGGAGAGAGAAAACGCCAGAGCCCAGACCCTTGATGCCATTGAAAACGACAAGGTTATGGATGGAGTTGTCAAAAATATTACCGAGTATGGTATATTTGTTGATTTGGGCGGTGTTGATGGACTTTTGCATATCACGGATATCTCCTGGGGCAGAGTCAAGCACCCATCAGAGCTTTTTTCCGTGGGTGACAAGATCAAAGTCAAAATTCTTTCCTTTGATTTTGAAAAAGAAAGGGTTTCTCTTGGCATGAAACAGCTTACACCTGATCCATGGACGACTGCCCAGGAAAAATATCCTGTGGGCTCAAAGGTAATTGGCAAAGTGGTCAGCCTCACCGATTATGGTGCCTTTGTAGAGCTTGAAGAAGGAGTTGAGGGTCTTATCCATGTGTCTGAGATGTCCTGGACAAGAAAGGTCCGCCACCCATCCAAGATGGTTTCCGTGGGTGAAGAAGTCGAGGCCATGGTGCTTGATCTTAAACCGGACAACAGAAGAATCTCCCTTGGCATCAAGCAGACCGTTGAAAACCCCTGGGAAGTCATCAGTGAAAAATATCCTGTTGGAACCGTGATAGAAGGCAAGATCAAAAATATTACAGACTTTGGCCTGTTCATCGGTATTGATGACGACATTGACGGCCTTGTTCATATCTCTGATATTTCATGGACAAAGCGCATCAAGCATCCATCGGAAGTTTATAAAAAGAACGACGTGATTCAGGCGGTTGTCCTTGATATTGACAAGGCAAGCGAAAGATTCTCCCTTGGTATCAAACAGACCCAGCCGGATCCCTGGGAAACGGTGGAGCAGCGTTACGAGGTTGGTACGGAAATCTCAGGCCTGATTACCAATATAACTGATTTTGGAGTTTTTGTTGAGCTGGAAGAGGGTATCGAAGGTCTGGTGCATGTTTCTGAGATCAGCAAGGAAAAGATCAAGACACCCATGGATAAGTTCAAGGTAGGTGAATCCATTACGGCAAGAGTGATGAATATTAACAGTGATGAGCGCCGTATAGGACTTTCCATCAAACGCCTGGAAGAAGAGGAAGAAGAAGATGTCATCCAGGATTTTGCCAAGAATATGAAACCTGCCACCTCATCCTTTGGTGAACTCTTGAGGAACAATTTAGAGGAAGCCGCAAAGTTAGGGGATGACAAAGCTGAATAATAAGCTTTTTAGCCTGACTAAGGAATTTCCTGAAAATAAATTATCCGCTAATATCTGATATTGCCGAATTATAAAATGTATTTTCAGGCATCCTTCATTTATCGTTTTACACTTTCAATATCAGCATCCTCGTTTTTTAGGAATTTCATTCCAAAAAGTGTAAACTACTTTTGAGGTGATTGAAGTATGCCAAAAGTCTCAACTACTTTTGAGGAAATATGAAAGATGCATGTTTTCAGGTAAGATTAAAAGGGATAAATTCCTTAAATGATGGCTTACAATAATTGTAATGGCCGGGTACGGGAGTTATAAACTTCATACCCGGCCTTTTTTTTAACTTTTCATTAGAAAACCTCCATAATATGCTGAAATACAATAATTTTCACCTGTCGTTGTGATGAGTCAGCAATCATGGCGGTTTATTTGGGGATAGGCCAGATTATGTTTGCAAGAAAGCATCCTTTCATGTTTTTTATCCTTGTCCTTTCAACCATTGGTGCTGTCTTTATTTTAACTCTGACGGCACTTTTCGCGCTCGGGGCATCCATAACCAGTTCAGCCCTTGTGAAGATAAATGAAACCGGTTCCGGTAATGTGGGTATTGTTGAAATTACAGGACCCATTTTATCCTCAAAAAAGACAATAGAATATATCAAGCAATTCAGGGAAAATCCATCCATCAAGGCTATTGTCATGCGTATTGATTCTCCCGGCGGCGGGGTGGGGCCCTCCCAGGAAATTTACAGGGAAATAGTAAGGACCAGGCAGGATAAAAAGGTGGTAGCATCCCTTGGCGGGGTAGCAGCATCAGGAGGATATTACGCGGCGTCTTCCTGTGACGCGATTATGGCCAATCCCGGCACCATTACCGGCAGCATCGGCGTGATCATGGAATATGCAAACTTTGAGGAGATTGCCCGGAAGATTGGTCTGGCTCCGGTGGTGATTAAAAGTGGTGAGTTTAAAGACATAGGTTCGCCCATGAGACAGATTAAAGATAAGGAACGCTCTTTGCTTCAAAATGTTGTGGATGAAATTCACGGGCAGTTTGTCAGGGATGCGGCAAAGGGCAGGGGGATGGAAGAAGAGGACATGGCAGCACTTGCCGACGGCCGAATCTATACCGGTCAAAATGCCCTGACCTTGAGACTCGTTGACAGGCTTGGGAACCTTGAAGATGCCGTGGAGCTGGCAGGAAAGCTTGCTGGAATAGAGGGTAAAATAAAGGCGGTTTATCCTCCCAGGGATAAGGCGGTTTTTTTTAAAAAACTTATGGAATCTGTATTAAAGGGAATTAATATCACCGGCACCTTCTCTGATTATTTCAGGTATGTCGTCAATTAGAGAGACAACGGTTGACGGGGAGCCTGGAACGGGACCGCCATCTATTACAGCATCTAAGTTGATTCCAAAATGGTCGTGGATAAATGATGGAACATTAAATATTTTTCCATCTGCATCTGTTGCGCTGGTAGATAGAACGGGGTGTCCCAGGGTCCTTGCAATGGAGAGGGCAATGCTATTATCAGGAACGCGTATACCCGCGGTTTTTCTTTTTGTCAGCATGATTTTGGGAACCATTTTAGAACCCGGCAGAATAAAGGTATAGGGCCCCGGCAGCATTCTTTTCATGGTTCTGTAGGCAAAATTGCTTACCTTGGCATACTCGCTGATGTGTTTTAAATCAGCACATATGAAACTGAAGGGTTGTTTTTTGCTTCTCTGTTTCAGCAGATACACTTTTTCAATGGCTTTCTTGTTCATTATATCACATCCGATGCCGTAAAACGTATCCGTTGGATAGGCAATGACCCCTCCCTTTTTGAGCAGGTCAACCACCTGTTCAATCAGTCTTTCCTGGGGATTATCCGGGTTACATGTGAGCAGCATTTTTTCTCCTTTTTATTTGAACGTGTAGGGGCATAGGGGCAGGTCAGGGCGGATATGGAATCCGCCCCTACAGGCCAGATTTTTTTAGGGCACACTACTCTATTCAGAAAACCTTTGCTTGTCAACTAAACCCTAAAAAAAGTAAGGCGTCTTTTTTCAGTTTAAACATATCAATTGATTTGTATTCTTGAATCTGGTAATTTATCAAGATTTACAAACCCGTCACAAAGGGGCTGTATTGCCTGCCGGGTTAATATTAAATTAACACAATTTTCCTGCCTGGAGGAGAAAAATGACAAATATAATTGCCGATGATGGGCTGTCTTTTGATGATGTGCTTCTATTACCTGATTATTCCGGGATTTTGCCCGACGAGGTAAATACGGCAACAAGACTGACCAGAGAGCTTAACCTGAATATTCCCGTGGTCAGTGCAGCAATGGATACGGTAACCGAGGCATTGACCGCCATCAGCATGGCACGGGCAGGCGGACTTGGTTTTATTCATAGAAACCTCTCCATTGAGGAACAGGTCGTTGAAGTGGACAGAGTTAAAAAGTCTGAAAGCGGCATGATTGTAGATCCAATTACCATCACACCTGATACATCCATAGCCAAGGTGCTTGAGATAATGGCAAAATATAGAATTTCAGGTATTCCGGTAACCCAGGGGGATAAGCTGGCAGGTATTGTCACCAACAGGGATCTCAGGTTTGAAACAGAGCTTCACAGGTCTGCAAGCGAGGTGATGACAAAGGAGAACCTTATAACGGTGCCTGAGGGATGCTCCTTGGAAGACTCAAAAAAGATGCTTCATAAGCATCGCATAGAAAAACTCCTTGTGGTGGACAGGGAAGGGCGGCTCAAGGGCCTTATCACCATCAAGGATATTGAAAAGATCAAGAAATATCCCAATGCCTGCAAGGATTCCATGGGCAGGCTCAGAGCAGGAGCCGCCATCGGCGTGGGATCTGATATGATGGAGAGGGCAGAGGCCCTTATCAAAGCGGGAGTCGATGCCCTTGTAATCGATACATCCCACGGCCATTCTAAAAATGTCATCACCGCAGTGCAGAAGATTAAAAGTGCATTTCCAGACAGTCAGCTCGTTGCGGGCAATGTCGCTACGGAAGAGGGGGCAAAGGCTTTGATAGACGCTGGGGCCGACGGCGTGAAAATCGGTATCGGCCCAGGCTCAATCTGTACCACCAGGATTGTGGCAGGGGTGGGAGTGCCCCAGTTGACCGCTATTTTAAATTGCAGGGATATTTCCAACCGTACCGGCGTGCCCATTATTGCCGACGGAGGCATCAAGTTTTCAGGAGATATTGCCAAGGCCATTGGTGCAGGAGCCCAGTCTGTGATGCTGGGAAGCCTTCTGGCCGGAACCCAGGAAAGTCCCGGTGAAATCGTTATCTTCCAGGGCAGGAAATATAAAGCCTACCGGGGTATGGGTTCTGTTGAAGCCATGAAAAAGGGCAGCAGTGACAGATACTATCAAAAAGACAGTGCTGAAGATGAAACCCTTGTCCCCGAAGGTATTGTGGGCAGAATTCCCTATCGGGGAACCATCAAAGAGAATATCTTTCAGATGCTTGGAGGACTCAAGGCAGGCATGGGATACCTTGGAGCCGGGACAATAGAAGAGCTGAGGCACAAGGCAAAGTTTATTAAAATCAGTGCCGCGGGTCTCAGGGAAAGCCATGTGCATGATGTAATCATCACCAAGGAAGCACCTAACTATAGTGTTGATAATATGAATTAACGGCCAATAACCAATATTTCCTTCATGTCGGGCAGCAATAGATTCTGCCCATATACATTCAAATAAATACTCATGAGCCGAAATTCATAATAAATAATGGAACGTAGTCAGGGCGGATTCCATATCCGCCTTGACCGATCATGGTAAATATGACAATGGGGCAGAAATAGATTCTGCCCCTAAACGCATTCGAATAAAAAAAATAAGCCAATAAATTATGAACTCTAAATTTTATCACCTTCATGTCCATACGGAGTACTCCCTTCTTGATGGAGCCATCCGTCTTGATTCGCTTTTTAAAAAATGTAAGGAATACGGCATGGATGCTGTGGCCATGACCGATCATGGAACCATGTTCGGAGCAGCCCCCTTTAATGAAAAAGCTTTGAAAGCCTCCATAAAGCCCGTGATAGGGTGTGAAGTGTATGTGGCACCCCGCACCATAGATCACAAGACTGTCGAGGATAAAAAAGGATTGAATCACCTCGTGCTGCTGGCAAAGGATAGGGAAGGATATGCCAACCTTTGCAGGCTTGCATCCATTGCCCAGCTAAGGGGCTTTTATTATAAGCCAAGGGTGGACAAGGAACTGCTCACCCGGTACAGCCGGGGACTCATTGCCATGTCAGCCTGTCTTAAGGGGGAACTTCCCCAGTGCATCATCCATGGAAAGACCCTTGAGGCTGATGAGGCCGCACGTTTTTTTCTGAAAACCTTTGGTGAGGATAATTTCTACCTTGAAATTCAGAAAAACGGAATGGACATTCAGGAAAAGGTAAACCATGGTCTTGTGGAGATGAGTAAGCGCCTTTCCATTCCCTTAGTGGCAACCAATGACTGCCATTATCTGTCTAAAAATGATGTCAGAGCCCATGAGGCTTTGCTGTGCATCCAGACGGGTGATACACTCAATAACCAGGATCGCTTCAGGTTTGATTCAGACCAGCTCTATTTTAAAAGTCCCCGGGAGATGATGGATGATTTCAGGGATTATCCAGGTGCCATTGAAAATACGGCGAGGATTGCAGCAAAATGTAATGTGACCTTTGATGATAAGACTTATCATTTTCCCCGTTATACAACAGATACGGAAGAAACAGTGCCTCAGATATTCGAGCGCCAGGTAAGGGAGGGATTTGAGAAAAGATTTCAGGTATTGAAGAAAAAAAATCCAGATATAGATGAAAAACTATACCGGGAGAGGCTTGATTATGAGATCGGGATTATCCTTGACATGGGTTTTCCAGGCTATTTTCTTATTGTCGCGGATTTTATCCGCTACTCCAGGGAGATAGGCGTGCCCGTGGGCCCGGGAAGGGGTTCCGCAGCAGGCAGCATGGTTGCCTATGCCATGGAAATAACGGCCCTTGATCCCATCGAGCACGGCCTGATATTTGAGCGTTTTTTAAACCCCGCCCGTATCAGCATGCCTGATATTGATGTTGATTTCTGCATAGAGGGCCGGGATCAGGTTTATAAATATGTTATCGACCGTTACGGCGGAGGAGACTATGTCTCCCAGATCATCACCTTTGGAAAGCTTAAGGCCAAGGCTGTCATTCGGGATGTGGGAAGGGCCCTTGGGGTTCCCCTTCCTGAAGTGGATGCCATTGCCAAGATGGTGCCTGATGGCGCAAAAAATCTCAACCAGGCATTGGAAGAGGTGCCGGCAATCCTTCAAAAAGCTCAGGATGACACTGCCATAAAAGAGCTTCTTGATATTTCAAAGCTGTTAGAGGGCCTGCCCCGCCATGCCTCAACCCATGCAGCAGGCGTAGTGATTTCTGATAAGCCCCTGGTGGAATATCTGCCTTTGTACCGGGGAAAGGAAGGGGAAGTGGTGACCCAGTTTGACATGAATTATGTTGAAAAACTGGGTCTTGTAAAATTTGATTTTCTTGGTCTGAGAAACCTGACCGTTATCAAGAATACATTGGAATTACTTAAAAAACAGTCTTTGGATGCCCCGGATCTTCTTGAGCTGGATTTTGATGATAAAGCCACCTATGAACTGCTTGGAAGGGCAGATACCACCGGGGTTTTTCAGCTTGAAAGTTCCGGCATGAAGGAACTCATAGCCCGGCTGCAGCCTGCATGTTTCAGCGATATTGTGGCTCTTGTTGCCCTTTACAGGCCGGGCCCTTTGGACAGCGGCATGGCAGACTCCTATGTGGAACGAAAACACGGCCGGGAAAAGGTGGAATATCTTTTTCCCCAGCTTGAACCCATTCTCAAGGAAACTTACGGGGTTATCTTGTACCAGGAGCAGGTGATGAAAATTGCCGGGGTTCTTGCAAATTATTCGATGGCCGACGCAGACGGCCTCAGAAAGGCCATGGGAAAAAAGATCGCGGCCATGATGGAGGAGCACAGATCCTTGTTCCTCAAGGGAGCCGAAGAGAACAACCTTGACATAAAAAAGGCGGCAGAGCTTTTTGATCTCATGGAGAAGTTCGGAGGCTATGGATTCAACAAGTCCCACAGCGCGGCCTATGCTTTGATCTGCTTCCAGACCGCATATCTAAAGGCCCATTATCCCCGGGAATACATGGCAGCCCTGATGACCAGTGACATGAGCAACTCGGACAGTGTTGTAAAATACATGGCTGAGTGCAGAGCCCATGCCATTGATGTGCTTCCCCCGGATGTTAATGAGAGTGATGCTGTCTTTACCGTAACCGATACTGCCATACGTTTTGGTCTGGCTGCCGTTAAAAATGTGGGCACCGCAGCCATAGAATCCATAATTGAGGCAAGAAAAACTGAGGGGTCTTTTAAATCCATCTTTGATTTTTGTGAACGGGTCAGCCTTGGAAAGGTCAATAAGAGGGTTATGGAAGCCCTTATTAAGTGCGGTGCCTTTGATTCCACCGGCGCAAGGCGCAGCCAGCTTATGCATATCCTGGAAGATGCTCTGGATCACGGCACCAGGATTCAAAAGGAAAAGGCAGATGCCCAGATGGATCTTTTCTCAGATATGGAGGGTGGAACACCGCTTCCCGCAAGCATTCCCAAAATGCCTGATATTGAGGAATGGGACCCAGGTGAACTTCTGTCTCTTGAAAAGGAGACTTTGGGATTTTATATAACGGGTCATCCCCTTGAGAGGTATGAAAGCATCATGTCAAGATATGCCAATGCCTCATCCCTGAATCTGGAGAATTTTCCGGACAGGCAGACGATCCGCATGGGCGGCACCATCAGGCCGGTCAAGATAATAAAGACAAAAAAGGGAGACATGATGGCCTTTGCAGCCTTAGAGGATATTCATGGAAGTGTTGAGGTGGTTGTGTTCCCGGAGCTTTATGCCCGAAGCCATCATATGCTTGAAGAAGAAACCCCGGTCATTGTCCAGGCCCAGGTTCAGAAAAAGGAAAATGCAGTTAAACTTCTCGCTGACATGATCGTTCCCATGGAAACGGCAGAGCAGGAGTGGACAGCCAGTATTATTATTCAGGTAAATGCTTCTTTGGTGGAAAATGAAAGCCTTGACAGGTTAAAGGTTATTTTAGACAGATATCCCGGGACCTGCACCGCCTACATGACCATCACGATTCCAGACAGCTCAACAGTTGTGGTTCAACTGCCGGAATCTTCAGGACTTGACCCGGTTCCAGAGCTTTTCAGGGATGTTTGTGCTCTTTTAGGCCCAAAAGCCATTGAGACCCGGTGCTCCCCGATAAGGCAGCAGGAAAGAAAAAAGAAATGGGGACAGTTCAATCAAAATCATCAAGGTCAAGCTCGTCAAAATCACTAAGATCAAGTTCTTCAAGCATTTTGTCCAGCTCCTTATTTTTTTGTTTTATTTTTTCACTGGTTTTTAATTTTGATTCTTTGCTGAAAATATCTGATTTCTTCTTAGGTAATGCCTTGTTTATCTTTTTCTTTTCATAGTTGGAAAACATTAAAAAAAAGACAAAGCAAAGGCCGCTGAGATTAAGTATGAAGATTATGAATCCTGTAATTTTAATTGCTGTCATTTAGTCCTTCTTATTATAAGCCTCCTTGGAGGGTTTATTTTTTTATTAGAAACCCGTAGTGGCAGATTCCATATCTGCTCTGATTAGTAAGGGCTGGTATGAAACCTGCCTCTACATTTCATTTTTCGATTGTGGCGGTTAACCGCCATGTTGGTTATATAGATGGCCGGCCAAGCTGATTTACCACAGTTTTATGCAGACAAATTATAGAGAAAAATCGTTACTGACACAAGTTTTTTGATTTTTTGCCCCTAAAGGGTATGCTCAATCATTAAAAGGATTATATGTTATGGGATGGCTTGGAAAAGTTATTGGAGGAACCATTGGGTTTGCGCTGGGAGGCCCCATTGGTGCCGTGGCAGGGGCAGTATTCGGCCATGGATTTGATAAGAAAGAAGAGGCATATCTTTCTGAAACAATGATAGAAAATCACCTCTCCAACGGTGAAGAGGCCCAGATGACCTTTTTTGTTGCAGCCTTTTCCATGCTTGCAAAGATGGCAAAGGCCGATGGAAGGGTGTCTGAAAAGGAGATTGCCTCCATTGAGGAGTTTATGGTAAGGGATTTGAATCTTGATGTCCACGGTAGGAATACCGCCGTTAATATTTTCAGGCAGGCCATGAACTCCCCTGAAAGTTTTGATGCCTTTGCCGTTCAGTTTTACCGGGTGTTTCGCAGCCAGCCCAGGGTTATAGAGCTGATGATGGATGTTCTCTTTAGGGTATCCTATGCAGATGGAGGCATCAGCCCTGCGGAAGAATCTCTGCTCCTGTCGGCATCCCGTATTTTCAACATTCCAGAGGGGGATTATGCCAGGCTTAAATCAAGGTATGTCAAGGAAGTTGATAAATACTACGCTGTGCTCAATTGTGATATAACAGATAAAAAAACAGTACAGAAAGCTTGTATCCGAGTTTCATCCCGATAAGATTGAGGCCAAGGGACTTCCCCAGGAGTTCATTAAGTTTGCCTCGGATAAATTCATGGAAATCCAGGAAGCCTATGATCATATCAAGGGGGAGCGGGGTATATGAATTTATTACAACAGTCCTTTTTCCTTTGCCATGTTAATATAGGTTTCCATTGTATTTCCCGGAGGCACCCATCGATCCTTTTCTTCTTTGGGGACAAGATGAATGGCGTTAAATTCACATACAGCAGTGCAGAGCCCGCAGCCGATGCATCTGTCCATATTCACTGATGCTGTTTCATCCACCGTGACGGCATCCATGGGGCAGGCATCTTCACATTCGGTACAGGCGGTACACTCTTCTTCATTCACCTGGGCAAAATAGCTGGAATTAACAAGAGTTGCCGGCTTGTCTGATTTTTTGATATTTTTGAGTATCTGGCAGCAGCAGTCACAGCACATGCATATATTCATGGGTTTCATGGAGTTTCCCGGCTGAAGCACAAGCCCCTGGTCTATTCCCCTGTGAAGAACTTTTAGGGCCTCTTCCTGGGATATGCTGCGGCCGATGCCCCTCTCCTCGTAGTAGTAGGCCCCTCCTCCAAATGTAAAACAGGCCTCTTTTAATTTGCCGCATCCTTTACCTATCATCTCATGTTCGGTTCTGCATATGCAGGGGGATAAGACTATTTTTGACTGGGATCGAATGATTTTTTCCGCCTCCTCATAATCCATGACCTTCATATCGGCCGTGATGGACTTTGAGATGGGTACTACCCTGAGCTGCTGGATTTTCAGGCTTGTCTGGGCCTTCATCAGATAGGGCACATACTCGTTGAAATCTTTTATCAGCTCCTTTGTGAGGCGGTTGACCTGGTACTCCCATATGCCCACCACAAACTGGGCAGTCATGTAATAGTCAATGCCGCCCTTTCCCGAATGAAATATCAGGCCCTTTTGGGCCATGTCCTTTAAGATGGGCCCAAGATTTTCAGGAGGCCTGCCTGCACGCTTGGCAATGGTCTCCACTGTTTCCGGGATCATGATAAGATGTGTGGCTGTTTCAGCCTCTTCTTCCGTGAAAAGGCGCTTAAGGATGCGTAGTTCCACACCGGTTTCCGTTGCAGGAAAGCCTCCTGGTGTATTGTTCAGGTGGGCCGCTAATTTTTTATAAATTTCGTTCATTAATAAAACTCCATAGTTCGTCACTTTATACTGGTGATAACAAATGTAGATCACTACCAAGGCTTGACTATTTACTGTTAAACTATAATGCCTTTTAATTAAAAAAGCAAAATAAATCGGAGGTAAGGTTTTTGGAAAAAACACTTCACATAAAAGGGATGGTAGAGGATGAAATCATTTGATTCATAAGATTTATTTTGATAAGATTTTTTTTATAACTGCCATGGGCAGGCCGGGATTTTGATTCGGTTTTGCCCGCAACGAAATATGAAAGTCACATTGAGCTTGCGGAAGACTTGCTAATAAATACAGCAAGGATATGCCGATCATTATCGGAATGATCAGGAGAATCAAAGTTTGAAATCAGATAAATCAAATTCTAAAAAATTTCCTGACAGTAAAAATCCAGACAATAAAGGACATTCACAATTTCCATGAAAAATCTGCCATTGGGGGGAAATACTCTTGCAACCATGCAAAACCAGAACATGATTTATGTGGACAAGCCCCACATGGCCTGGGACTTGCTCAAGCATGCAGGCCGTTTTTTTTTCTGTCCAGCCCCAGAAGATTTGGGAAAAATTTGTCTGTGGATACGCTGAAAGAAATATTTGAAGGAAACAGCAGGCTTTTAAAGGGACTATATATATATGAGAAATAGGACTGGAGGTTATAAACGAATCGTTTGACTTTAAAAAGGGGAAAGCATGACAAATAATAGACGAAGATTGTGGTATTATTGCATAAGATTGTTATTATTATCTTTTTTGGTAGTATTGAATATTTTAGGCATCGCATCAGCGGACTGCACAAATGTTCCGGAGGAGTTGAATGTCATCGATCAAACAGCCAATCCTTCCGAATCTTCGGTCGTTTTCGATGACGAGACCTTCAGCCTTAATTTTCCTTTATACTGTACCCCTGTTGACATTTATTTTGCTATCGCAAGCCCCACCGGCAAACTTATCTTTGTCGATTCATTTGGAGGTCTGACACTCGATTTTATTCCTTATACAATTGGAACCACATCGGCCATCAATACCTCCTTTCCAATTATTGACACCTCCCTTGCATCGGAGATTAGCGGAGAATGTGCCCTATACTGGTTTATTGCGCCAACCAGTGGGGGAGACATTATTCAGAGCATAAACACAGGTATTTATGAGCTTGGAATCAGTGGGCTCATTAGAGAACAGCAAGTCAAAAGCCCTGATATTGTCCTTGCCATCCCAACCGATATTGATAACATTACCATTGCCTGGCTTCCAATAGATGATGTTGAAAAATATGAAGTTCATATTTCAACTTCAGATGAATTTACACCGTATAGCAGTACACTTTACAAAACAGTGACAGATGAAATTCAAATGGATATCACCGATCTTGAGAAAGAAACAACATACTATCTCATTGTATTGGCATATGCTCATTCAGGTGAGATAATTCCCGGCAACAATCATGTATCTGCAACTACTTTTTCTTCTCCATATGTTCCTAACTCGAATAATACGGTGAACACGTCAGATGAACTGAATCTGGGTGAACACTCAGAAAGTTATGATCAGCTGATTTACAGCAATTCTCAAGATGCCACGCTCCCCGAAATTGATAGTATTATTGTCAGTCAAAACAAAGAGGGTGAAGGGGTATTGCGCCGAGTAGATGGCGTTACTACAGCACCTTCGGAAATCGTTCTTCAGACAAGTCCGGCATCCCTTTCAGATGTGTTCGAGCAAGGCACCGTATCGTCCAAGCTGACACTGTTCGATGTCGATGCAGTTAGTCGATCAAAAACCGCACAATCAAAATTACGGGCCAAACAGACGTTGAACGATAATAATGAACGAGTCAGTACCCTGCGCTGGGATTGCAATTTGCTTGCTGCCGAACAAATAGATTACATTCACGATGATGATGAGATCTCGATTAAACCTGCTGAAGAGTCCGGCAGATACGATATCAAACTACGATCCCCCAAATCCGTTACAAACAGTTTGTCATTATCTGCGTCCGTCAATTTTGTTCCGGAAATCATCACCGAACTGGCATGGTCGGGGGTATTCGGCACCAATCTTGAGCGGGCAAAATTAATCGCCCGTGGAACCTTGAGTTTCGATGCCAATGCCGCATATAATTTCAGTGCGGCAGCAAGTTATGAGCCGGAGGATAGGGAATTGTTCTCAAGAACCTTTCCTGTCCGATATATTATCGGTGGGGTACCTGTTTGGCAGACAATTACGTTAACCGTAAAAGCGCAAATATCAGCTCACGCATCAATGGAAATTTCAGCATCCGCCGATGCCCATGTTTCTAAACAAATTGAAATAGGTGTCAATTATAATAGCCTGACAGGAGAGTGGCTTCCCATCACCGGGAATAGGGAGTCACAAACATTGGATACAGATATCAGTATTAACGGCAGTGTCGATGCAACGGTTAAATTGATTCCGGAAATCGAAGTTGAATTTTATTCCTCCGTTGCTGGTTCCATTACAATAGAACCTTTTCTGAAAGCGGAATTGGAAGCGGAAGATATCACAACTGAAAGTGCTATTCTTTCTGCATTGGCTGCATTGACACCGCCAAGAGTTCTTCATCCGACAAAATTTGATGTCAAAATGGGCTTGGATAGCTTTATCAGCGCATCCATGGATGTCATATTTGACGAATTCGAAGTACTTGCCGATTTTCAAGTATTGCATACTGCTGAAAAAAAACTGTTCAGCCTTCCAAAATTGAGTGTCAGTCGCGGAGAGAGTCGTATCACTGAAGAAGATGAGCTGGAAGTAGAGTTGATATTGAATGCAGCAAACGGAGTTAACAATACATTTGACCCCGCGTCTGTGGAATGGATGGTTATTCCTGAAAATTCTACAGGTAATCCAGTGATCACTGAAATGCAGTGCAGTCAAACTGAAACCGGAGCGGAGTGTAGAGCCCGTTTATTGCTTGATGAGATGGATACTTATCATGTTGTTGTATCAGGAAACGGCATTATTGGGGAAGTCGCACGACAATATGCAAATACTAAAGTTGTTCGGGGCGCATGCCCTCTTCACTATATGGATAACGGGGAGTATTGTGAACAATGGGAACAATGGGCAAGTGACACTTCTTATAAATTGTCATATACTCGCTCTGGTTACCTTATGAATTCGTATTTTCCAGTTCCTCTCCCAATTTTTGGCGCTCTTTGGGATGGTAGCTTGGAACCCTTTATGGATAATTTATACTATGAAGAAATCAGTGCCTACTACAGCGGTGTAGACAAAAGGGCTGAACCTATAACGAGAACACAATATTATTACGATCCCGACGTAAATAGATATATAACAGTCACGGTACAATGGGGTCTGATTGGTGTACCGACCCCATGGCTCTCCGGGAGAAAAGCATTTCAGTGGAAAATATCTGATAGTGAATATTACATCTTCATCTCGCAAATTAGCTACAGAGATGGTTTACTTAGCAGTCCATCTTCTTATGAAGAGACTTTGGTTAATACTATTACTTTACCCATCGCTTCTTTAATGGATGCCCCTGAAATCGGCGCTAATTATAAGTCTGAGTTTGGTTATTTTGAAAGTGTGGAGCACTGGATTGAAATCCGCGGGTTGAATGGTCAATATATCAAAACAACCCCACCTTCTGTAAGTGCTTGCTCATGGTGGGACCATACAGAACCCGAAACCGGGGAATGGGTGTCCGGATGCCGATAAGTTTTTAGAAATAAACGCATATTAATGATCATTTTATTTTGAATGACTGAATCTGCTTTTCAAGTAAAAAACATGGAGAATTATTTTGAAAAGATCGACTTCGATTATTTTAAACGGCCTTTGCATTTTGACTCTGCTGCTGATCGGAATCTCATCAGAAAGCTATGCGAACTGGTACTCTGCTTCAAACAACGGGTGTCTGGTCTGGTATAAAGTACCGGCTGAAGATGATCCGGACATTAACTTCACGGTGAACACCATCACATGGTGCGGCGACTGTTTTTACGGGTTAGCACAAGGCGCAGGAGTTCTAACTGCCAACACAACTTCTGATGGTGATACTTTTGATAATTTATATGAAACATTTATGCTCAACGGAAAAATGAATGGGTACACTGTTGTGTATGGTAGAACCTCAAAAATGGAAGTCGAATATAGGGATGGCAGTCGAAACGGCTTGGGAGTCGTATTGTATATGGAAGATGAAACTGAGTGGTCTTATCAGGGAGAATGGGAAAACGGATCTGAGAGTGGGTTAGGTGTCCGACAAATTATTAATGGCGATTTTCATGATTTTCGATATGAAGGTCAATTCAAAGAAGGCAATTTCGATGGCTTGGGTGTCTCATATCCCGATAATGAATCCCGCTATGAAGGACAATGGGAAAATGGCGTTACGAATGGCTTTGGAGTTTCTTATTGGGAGGGGGATTCCTCTGGAGACAGGTATGAAGGAGAATGGATTAATGGTAATTGGCATGGTTTAGGAATATTCTATAATACCAGTGGTGATTGGAGTGGTAGCAGGTATGAAGGGAAATTTTCAGATGGCTCTTTCAATGGGCTAGGCATATATTACGTAACTCTTGGGTTTAGATATGAAGGTGAATGGGGAAATGGTGAAAACCATGGATATGGTGTCTTCTATCATTCCGACGGTACCATCGAACAAGGAGAATGGAATTCAAATTCACTTGTTAATACCAGTGAGGATGCCATCCTTTTGGCACAGGAAAAGGCGGCTGGTGCGGTAACCCTAACTGCTGAAGCACAAAGCGTAGCTGCAACTGCTGTCGAAGCTGCAAGCTCTGCCACCGCCATTGCAATTGAGGCAAAAGCAAAAGCCGAAGAAAGTCTGGAGGTAGCTGCTCTGGCAAGGGAGCAGGCCTCTATTTCGCAAGAAGCATGCAATCAGTTGACTGATGCTTTGAGTAGTACATTTGGAATATTTGTCAGCAACACCCCTGGAAATATCTCATTGGGTATTCGTGCGCCTCAAAATGCAGAGGAAGCCTATTTATATTTGGAATTGACTCAACTTCCCTATGAGTATGGATGGAACGATCAATTTCCAAGCTTTTATTACTCCATGGACAGCAGTAGTTTCAGTCTTACAAAAACGCCGATTCTTACCAACTCATACCCTGTAAGCATTTATAACTTTGACACCTTTTTTGTTTTTCCCCTGGCAATTGGAGAGATTGAGCTGGCCAAAGGATTTTATAAATTCAAAGCATATCTTGCCGATGAAAATGGAGAGATTTTATATGGCCCAAGTGAAGCGGTGTTCAACAATGATTGTGTGGATGGGACTTGCAATGATTTTTTGAAGAACTGTGAGCTCAATCAAGAATTTCGAGAAACGATATCAGCCTGCTCAATTGTTGTTGATTAAAAATTAAGGTTCATGTTGGATTTCCGGTACTGGGCCATACCGTTCCAAACTGTCAAAAAATCACAATATATTGCGGTTTTTAATAGATTCTAAACGCAATAAGTTGTATGCTGGAATAGTGCAAGCCCAGTGCTCATGGGTTCCACTTTAGAATATTGCCTGGATGTTAAAGAATTTTTCCGAACAGCCTGTGCCGGCTATCGGTATGGGTCAATTGAACATTAACTATTTTTTTTCTCAATTGTTTATTCTCTTCCATTCCGTGGCTTTCAACAAGAATGGTAAGGTAGTTTGATGTAACCGCTTTTAAAAGGCCAGTCCTTTGATCTTTCGTTTCCTGGATAACGGCTTCACGGATCTGCCCCATCTCTTTTTGCTCAAAAGCCCTTTTTTTCCGGATTCCAAGTTTTCTCATTTTAGCGCATCTGTCTTTGATTACCCTAGTATCCACCTTATTTGGATAATCATAGGCAGGGGTGCCTTTTCTTGGTGAAAAGGGAAATACATGAAGATAGGAAACCGGCAGGCTCTCGATGAGGTTGTATGTATTTTCAAAGGCATCTTCGGTTTCGCCGGGGAAGCCCTCAAGGATATCTACTCCAATGGCGGCTGAAGGACAGGCATTATGAATTTTCATGACAAGTTCCCTGAAATAGGCTGTGTCATAGGGCCTTGTCATTTTTTTCAGAATTCCATCATCTCCGCTTTGCAGTGGAATATGGAAATGATCGCATATTGAAGGACTCTTTGCCGCAAGAGATATAATATCATTGCAAAGCTCTTTTGGTTCCATGGAGCTTAATCGAATTCTGTGTATGGGTCTTAATCGGACTATCTCCTGGATAAGATGGAGAAGAGAGCCGCTGTTTTCAAAATCAAGCCCATAGGCTCCAAGATGAATTCCGGTCAGTATAGCCTCGTGAAAGCCTTGATGGGAGAGGGTTTCAAGGTGTGCCATTACCTCATTCTCGGGCATGCTCCGGCTCCTGCCCCTGGCATAGGGGACTATGCAGTAGGTGCAAAAGGCGTTGCAGCCATCCTGGATTTTCAGATAGGCCCGGGTGTTGCTGCCGAAAACAGCAGGTTTAAAGGATTTAAAACTCTCTTCGGTGCAGACGGAGGATTCTGGAAAACAAGGGGAGGGTATCCTGGATTCTATTATGGCCCGAGCAATGTCGAACTTTTCCCTGTGGCCGGTGATCCAGTCTATATTTTCAATCTTGCCGATGGTTTCAGAGTCTGTCTGGGCATGACATCCTGTAACAATGATTAAGGCATCGGGGTTGGCTCTGATGATGCTCCTTGTTTCCTGCCTTGACTGCATGGCCGCCCTGGAGGTTACGGTACAGGTGTTGATTATGCAGACATGGGCATTGTTACAGGCGGTTTCCCTTGTCCAACCGGCATCTTTAAGCTCGCAGGCTATTCCATCGGATTCATACTGGTTCACCTTGCATCCCAGTGTGGTTATGTAAAATCGTTTTTTTTTAGACATATATGAAATTTTGTTAAGGTTTTCTGGTCCCAAATTATCGTTTGAATCGTTTGGGGACAGATTTAAAATCTGTCCCCGTCCCATAAAATCTGTCCCCGTCTGTCCCCGTCTCCGTTCCCAGGATGATCCGGCATATTTTATCAGGCATCCTGCTGAATAATACCTGCACCCATAACCTGATCTTTTTTATAGAAAACGGCTGCCTGACCCGGAGTTACAGCATACTGGGGTTCATCAAATATTATTTGAACCTGATTTGATTCCGGTATTAGAATGGAATCTGAAGGAGGGTGGCTGTACCTGATTTTTGTCTGAACCTTAACCGGGGCTTCAGGGGGCGGCATCAGCCAGTTGATGTCTTTGGCAATGAGATTTTTCTGCATCAGCTCCTGTCTTAAACCAACCACAAGCCGGTTGTTTTTCATATCAATGGCCTTGACATAATAGGGCTCATGCCCCGGGCAGTTGATGCCCCGGCGCTGGCCGATGGTAAATCGATGCAGGCCATGGTGGACACCGATTTTTTCACCATCCGGTGTAATAATATCACCTGGTTTAAAGGATATGCCGGTTTTAGATATGATAAAGTCGGAAACGGATCTGGATTTTATAAAGCAGATATCCTGGCTTTCTTTTTTTTCCAAAGGGGTCAGGGAATTTTTTTCCGCCAGGAGAAGAACCTCTTTTTTTGTCATGTTTCCAAGGGGAAAAATTATATTTGTCAGTTTTTCTGGTTTAACCATGGACAAAAAATAGGATTGCTCCTTTGCCCCGTCTATACCTTTGAAAAGATTATTCCTTACATAATGCCCCGTTGCCATTAAAGATGCGCCCAGGCCTGAAGCTGCTTCATAAAGTGCTCCGAATTTTATTACCCGGTTGCACATCAGGCAGGGATTGGGGGTCATGCCTTTTAAATAGGTGGCAATGAAATACTGAACAACTTTTTTTTCAAAAACATCCTTTAATTGAACAGTTCTTACCGGGATGTTGAGCTGGCATTCTATTTTTTCAAGCTTTGCATCTTCTTTTTCATATCCGTTTTTAAAATGGATGCCGAACAGATCATGGCCCTGGTTTTTCAGGAGATGCGCCGCCACAAGGGAGTCCACTCCGCCGCTCAGGGCTATGGCAATCTTTTTTTTCACTTCAGCATGTCATCGGTATTCTTTGACGAGTAAAGGCCCATGGCACGGGAAGGGCATGTGACAATGCACAGCTCGCATACCGTGCATTTGTCCTTGTCATAGACAACCTCCATTTCAGGCCGCTTGATGGAAAGTGCTCCTGTGGGGCACACTGCCGTGCATGCACCGCAATGGGTGCATTTGCCCGTGTCTCTCCATATCTCCTGCTCTGCGGAACTGACCTTGACCCCCTGGCTTTTTAAGAACCTGACCCCTTTGTTGTAATTGTCCCTGGTGCCTGAAATTTCCAGCACCATGTACCCATCTTTGCTGTTGGATACCCTGGCATTAAGGATATTGAAGATAAGATCAAATCTTTTTGGCAGGTAACACACCACTGCCTTCTGGGCCACCTCTGGTGGAAAATGTAAAATTAATATTTTAGAGTACAATGCTTATTCTCCGATTTTGATATTTTTTTTGACAAAAAGTTAATTTAAGAAATATTATGGTTATGGTCAAGCTAAATATATGAAATTTTGTGATAACGGCCATGGACAGATCAGGGTTTTGATCCGGTTTTGTCCATAACGAATGATTAAAGTTCGTTGCTACCTGTAGAGACAAGGCATGCCTTGTCTCTACATTCAAATAAAAAACATAAATAAAAAACATCCAGGAAAAAAGGAATACCGCCTGTGAACCGTTTTGCCTATTACATGTCCGGCTATGCCTTTAAAGCTTTTTCAGGATTTTCAAAGGCCAGGATCAGCATCCATGATCAGGAAAATATTCCAGATGGATCTTTGATCTTTACCGCCAACCATTTTACCCGTATAGAAACTGTTTTTTTGCCCTATCATATTAATAATATAACAAAAATGCCAGTGTGGTCCCTTGCTGCAGCCGAGCTTTTCCAAGGGGCACTGAAGGGTATCCTTGAGGCCATGGGAGCTGTGTCCACCCGGGATCCCCAGCGGGATTTTCTCATAGTTAAGAGCCTGATTAACCGTGATGCTGAATGTGTGATCTTTCCCGAAGGAATGATGGTAAAAAACAAGAAAATCATGTCCGATGACGGCTTCAGGATAGTTGAGGACGGCCAGGTCAAGCGCCCCCACACCGGTGCCGCCATCCTTGCCTTGAAAACGGAATTTTACCGGGAACGCCTTAGGCGTATGGAAAAGATCAACAAGGAGGAGTTTGGGCGGCTTTTATCGGTTTACGAAATAAAATCACCGGAAAAGGCTCTTGAGCATGAAACATTTATTGTTCCTGTAAACATAACCTATTATCCGGTTCGGGCAAAGGAGAACATGCTCAGTAAAATTGCCGCTAAGATGATGGAAAATCCTTCTCCCAGGGTGATGGATGAGCTGATGACCGAAGGTACCATGGTTCTTTCCGGGGTGGATGTGGATATCCGTTTTGGCTCACCGATTTCCATCAAGCCATATCTGTTCAACTCCTTTGTCGAAAGCGATGTAACCTCCAGAAGAAAGATCAAGTTCTCAAACCGCATGAGTTCCCATCATGCCATGAAGGCAAGTTCCATGGATATAATGGGGCGGTACATGAACCAGGTTTATGAGATGACCACCCTTAATTATGACCATATTTTTGCCTCTATTTTAAAATACCTGCCTGAAAATAAGGACGGCATTGATCCTTATGATTTCAGGTGCCGGGCCTATCTTGCAACATATGCCTGTTCCATGGCTCTGCACTGCCATTTCCATGTAAGCCTTTATAAGAATCAGATTCATATCCTTACAGATGACAGGTTTAACCGATATGAGGAGTTTTTGAAACTTGCCCTGGAAACCGGCGTTCTTGAAGAAAAAAACGGGGGGCTTTTCAGGAATCAGTTAATATTTAGTTTTGCCCCCATGTTCCATGCCATTCGTATTGAGAATCCTGTTTCCGTAATAGCTAATGAGGTGGAACCCCTTGTGGATGTTCAGTCCCTGATCAGTGAAATTGCAGGAATGACAAACAGGGAAATACGCAAACAGGTTGCAGAAAAAATCATTGAAAAACATTTGATGGATTTTGACACCGATTTTTCCCGTTACGCACTCCCGGAGAAGATTCCTTCCTACAGCCGTTTGTCAAAGCCTATGCTTTTGCATTCTGAACATTGTCACACAGGTGTCTTGCTTGTGCATGATTATCTCGCTGTGCCTGGAGAAATGAAGGCCCTTGCATATTTTCTCCATGACAGGGGTTTTTCAGTATATGTGCCAAGGCTTAAGGGGCACGGAACCTCACCGGAAGATCTGGCCCGGGCAACCTTTGAGCAATGGATGGACTGCGCGGCAGAGGGGTTTGTACTTTTGAAGCATCTTTGCGCCAGGGTTTTTGCAGGTGGATTCGGCACCGGTGCCATGCTTGCCCTTTATTTAACTACAAAGGTCAGCGGCATAGAGTCCCTTTTTGCAGCAGCGCCTCCCCTGCGGCTGAAGGATTTTCCGTCGGAGTTTATATCAGTACCAGGGCTGTGGAACCAGATGATGAAACGGGCTGGACTTCATGCAAATGATCAGTATTTTTCAGAATACGCACCTGAAGAGCCTGACACCAGTTATGGCCTTAACCCCATGAGCGGGATGAAGCAGGTTGAACTTTTTCTGGAAAAGGTGGAGCCTGAACTGAAAAAGATCGATGTGCCGGTGCTCATAATTCAATCCCGTGAAAACCCTGTGATAAATCCCGATGGTGCAGAAAAAATATACAAACGTATAGGCTCTCGGATAAAAGAGTATTTTTTGTTTGACATTAAACGCCACGGCATTTTGAACGGCGATGGATCAAAACGGGTTTTCAGTGTGATTGCAGATTTTTTTCAAACCATATGATTTTTTAACAAACGGGCATGCCCTGATGGGCACAGCAAATAATGAACTGTAGGGGTGGATTCCATCCGCCCTGATGACCCGATCCGGCCTTAACCATCAGGGCAGATGAGATGGAAATAGAGGCAGATACGGAAATAGGGGGCAGATATAGAATCTGCCCCTACGGATTTTTAATAAAAAAATTCGGCATCTTTCATATCAACTCAAAAGTAGTTTACACTTTTCTGAAAATTTTGAACCATGATTAAAGGATTAAATGATGAACATGATTAAAAATCAAGGTAAATCCTTTAATCAGGAAAATCAAGGTTCAAAAAATGTGTAAACTGACAAATGAAGGATGCCAAAAATTCTATCCCTTCATCATGGTGGCTGGATTAAGGATAAATTTCTGGTTTACACTGTCACCGTCTTTAAGGACATTTATTTCGATCCTGTTCTCTTCGGGCTGTAGAAAAATGGCCTTGTCAAATCTTTCTTTTACATTGTCAAGCTGTTTTGGAAAACCCTCGGCAGACAATGGCTCTTCCCTGTGGCTTTTAATGGAAAACCACACAGACATATTATATTCATTGGCAAGCCGTGATAGACTGTCAAGAATGTCTGAGCAGTCATTGTCAAAATTAAGTCCGTCAAATACGACCATAGCCGGGGTGGGGATGTTTTCTTTTTTCAGACTTTTAAGGTAATCTTTTATATTTTGTGAAGAAAAATTTGCCTCACTGTAGCTTATACCTAATTTGCAGGTATCAATATCCTCCCATAAACGGTTGGCCTTAACAGGGTCTATGTAACCTACACTGTCAATGAGATTTGTAAATCCTTCTTTATATCTGATGTTTATCTTATCTATTTGATCATCAAAACTTATATGGATAATTTTTTTCCCGTCAAGGAGCCAGGTTAATGCAATCTGTACAAGAAACTGTGTTTTGCCGACACCTGCCCTGGATACCACGGCACCAAACCTGGTTTGATTCAGGTTCTCCTTTCCCATGATCTGAATGACCGGGCTTTTTTGAATGAGATCTTTTCTCAGCATTTTTCCCTCTCTATCTTATTTGACTCTTGAGCCGTAACTTCTCCTTTCCCATACCAAATATTCTGCATTGAATTTTAGTCTAATACTATATGTGGTGTTGATTCAGAGAACTTATGGCTGATGAGTTGTTTGATTACTTATGCTTTTTTTTGTCTTCTTCTTTTGCCTTGATAATATCGTCTGCCACGGATTGGGGAACCTGTTTGTAAGAGGAGAATTCCATGGTGAACTGAGCCTTTCCCTGGGTTGCCGAGCGAAGGATTGTGGAAAAACCAAACATTTCAGACAGGGGCACCTGGGATTCGATGACGGACATGACACCTTCTTCCTGGGAACCCTGGATAATACCCCGCCGCTGGTTGATCAGTCCCATGCAGGCCCCCTGGAATTCGCTGGGGGTTTCTATAACCACCTTCATTATGGGCTCATGAATTACAGGTTTGGCCTTGTTATATCCTTCTAAGAAGCCACCCCGGGCTGCTGCCTGAAAGGCCATTTCCGAGGAATCAACGGCATGGAAGGCACCGTCCATAAGGGTTATCTTGATGCCTGTTACAGGAAATTCCATCCTGGGTCCCTTTTCCATGCAGGAGCGGAAGCCCTTCTCGCATGCCGGTATGAACTGGGTGGGAATCCTGCCGCCGGTGATTTTGTTGTTGAATTCAAATTCCTCTTCACAGGGTTCAATAAAGCCTGCCACACGGCCGAACTGGCCGGATCCTCCGGTCTGTTTCTTGTGGGTGTAGTTAAACTCAGCCTTTCTGGTGATGGTTTCCCTGTAGGCAACCCTTGGTTTTCCTGTCTGCACTTCAGACTTGTATTCACGTTTCATGCGCTCCACATATACTTCAAGGTGAAGCTCGCCCATGCCCTGGATTATGGTTTCTCCAGTCTCACTGTCCACGTAGGTTTTAAAGGTGGGGTCTTCTTTGGTGAAACGATTAAGGGCCTTGGACATATTGATCTGTGATTTGTTGTCCACAGGTTTGAGGGCAAGGGAAATTACCGGATCCATGATGTGCATGGCTATCATGGAGTAGTTGATGCTGGGGCTGACAAAGGTATCTCCCGATGCGCAGTCAATACCGAACATGGCCCCGATGTGGCCGGCAGGGATCTCGTCCACGTCTTCCATTTCAGATGAGTGCATTCTGATCAACCTGCCCACCTTGAGTTTTTTGCCGTCCCTGGTGTTGATGATGGTATCGCCTTTTTTCAGGGAACCCTGATAAACCCGGATATAGGTAAGTTGGCCGTATTGACCGTCTTCAAGCTTGAAGGCCAGGGATACTGTGGGTTTGTCAAATTCGCTTACAAGGGATACTGTCTCTTCGTTATTGTCCAGATCAATGGCTTCATTGTTGATGTCAAGGGGGGAGGGCAGGAATCTTAAGACTGCATCCAAAAGAGGCTGTACCGCCTTGTTTTTATATGCTGAACCCATGAAAACCGGGGTCATTTCCCTGGATATAACCCCGGTTCTGACGGCATCTGCAATCATCTTTTCCGTGATCTCTTTTTCCTCCAGAATGGCATCGGTAAGCTCCTCAGAGTACATGGATGCCGCATCGATCATTTCTTCTCTTTTTTCTGCGGCTTCATCAAGGAGTTCTGCAGGAATATCTTTTTCAACAACGATCTCTCCGTTATCACCTTCAAAATAAAAGGCCTTCATGGTGATGAGGTCCACAACGCCTTCAAATTTATCTTCAAGTCCAATGGGAATCTGCATGAGAACCGAGTTATGTCCCAATTTTTCCCTGAGCTGTTTGGCCACCCGGTAAGGGTTTGCACCGCTTCTATCACATTTGTTTACAAAAGCTATGCAGGGTACATTGTAGCGCCTCATCTGCTGATCCACGGTAATGGACTGGGACTGCACCCCTGAAACAGAGCACAGAATCAGGACTACTCCGTCCAGCACCCTCAAGGAACGCTCCACTTCAACGGTGAAATCCACATGGCCTGGAGTGTCTATGATATTGACATCATTTTGTTTCCATTCACAATGGGTTGCAGCAGATGCTATGGTGATGCCCCGCTCCTTTTCAAGCTCCATTGAATCCATGACAGCCCCGGCACCGTCCTTGCCCCTGACCTCATGGATCTGATGGATTCTGTCCGTGTAAAACAGTATCCTTTCCGTGAGTGTCGTTTTACCAGAATCAATGTGGGCACTGATTCCAATATTCCTTACTCTTTCTAAATCCTTTAACATGATAACACTGTCCTTTGACTTAAATTAATACACACCCCAACCCTGCATCCTGATATATCGGCGATGCTGATTATAAGCGGTCTTTAATCGATTTTTTATGAATGATTTATATTGAAAAATGAAATATGCTCTGTTAGCATCATGCCAAAGCATGCGGCAATGACAGCTCTTTTAAAAATCTTATAATTATAGGTCGTATGTTTATTTGAGTCAAGAAAATATTATAATATTTTTAATTTTTTAATAATACCCTCGGTTCGATTGATCTCATAAGGTCTTGTAATCTAAGTGAAATATGACTCTGGTTTTTTAGATGTCAGTTTTTTCATGTGAATAAATTCAATAAGTTATGCAAAAATGATCGAACCGAGGGTAATAGGTAAAATATCAAATTTTTGATTGCAGGTAAAAATGAATAATCCATTTGATAAAAAATGGCAAAACACGGTCAGGCAGGGAGCAGAGGAATTAGGCATTTCCCTGGATCAGGCCGGCCTTGATCTTTTCTCTCTCCATGCCGTTGAGCTGATCCGATGGAATAGAAAGACAAACCTTACGGCAATAACCGACCCTTTTGAGGTTGCCTTAAAGCACTTTGTGGACTCCATTGCATTGGCCTTCCATGTGCCGGATGGATCCAGGGTTATGGATCTTGGATCCGGCGGCGGTTTTCCCGGCTTTCCTTTGAAGGTTGTAAGGCCGGGTATTAACCTTGTAATGGCTGATGCTTCCAGGAAACGGGTCAGTTTTTTGAAGCATCTTATCAGGACATCGGGCATGATGGATGTGATTGCTGTTCATGCAAGGGCTGAAGAGCTTGGATATGAATCTGGATTTTTTGAAAATTTTGATTTTGTTGTGTCCAGGGCCTTTACCTCCCTTGAGAAGTTTGCTTTAATGGCGGCGCCTTTTTTGAAAAATAACGGAAAAGCCCTTGCCATGAAGGGGAAAATCACCGATGAAGAGATACACGGGTTATCAAAAGCAGGCGGGTCAAAAGAAAAATGGCAGGTTGATACTGTCTATTATCTGCTGCCCTTTGAAAATCACGAACGTACTATTGTCACGCTGCAAAGTTTACATGGGTTAAAAGTATAAAATTTGTTTCCCATTGCGGGGTATTTGCCGTGTCTGTGTTATAACTCTTGACTTTTAAACGATTTATGGCATAGATTTATTCTTTTTAAATAACAAACATGGCGGCCTGCCGCCATAATCAAAAAAATGAAAGTCTTTTTAAAAACAGCATCTTATGGGGACTTTCATATAAACCAACATGAGTTGCCACTTACAACGAACCATGAATGTAGGGGCAATTCCTTGTGATTACCCTTTGCACAAGGGCAGCCACAAGGGCAGCCCCTACACATTCATATAAAATAATGTCATATCCGAATATCTGGAGGAGAGATGGATTATAAGAAGACGTTGAATTTGCCGGTGACCAAGTTTGCCATGAAGGCAAACCTGGCAAATAAAGAACCGGGGCTGTTAAAAGAATGGGAAAAATCAGGGCTGTATCAGAAAATCAGGGCCGCATCCAAAGGCAGACCTCTTTTTATACTTCATGACGGCCCTCCCTATGCCAACGGTCACCTGCACATCGGTCACGCCATCAATAAAATTCTAAAGGATATCATTGTAAGATCCAGGCAGATGGCTGGATTTGATGCTCCCTATGTGCCGGGCTGGGACTGCCACGGTTTGCCCATTGAGCACAATGTGGATAAAAAATTAGGCTCCAAGAAAAAGGATATGACACCGGTGGAGGTCCGCCGGGCCTGTAGAAAATATGCCGCAGGCTTTGTGGACATTCAACGGGATGAATTCAAGCGTTTTGGTGTGGCAGGAGAGTGGGAAGAACCCTATCTTACCATGAATAACGCTTATGAAGCCAGGATTGCCAAGGAATGCGGTGAGTTTGCCCTGCAAGGAGACATGTTTCTTGGCAAAAAGCCCATATACTGGTGCTGCAGCTGTCAGACCGCCCTTGCTGAGGCGGAAATAGAGTATAAAGATCATGGGTCTCCCTCCATATATGTTAAATTTCCAGCTAAGGATGATCTGTCGGATATTTTGCCGGCATTAAAGGGGAAATCCGTTTTTTTTGTGATATGGACAACCACTCCATGGACCATACCGGCCAATCTTGCCGTGTGCCTGCATCCTGATTTTGATTACTCTGCCGTGGAGACAAAGGAGCATGGGGTTCTTGTAATTGCAAGGGACCTGGTGGAAAAGGTCATGGCAGAGTTTGGTATTGAAAATTTCAATATACTGGGCGATCTTTCACAAAAAGCACTTGAAAAAAGATGCTGCACCCATCCCATGTATGATAGAGACTCCCTTATTATCCTGGGAGAGCATGTGACTCTGGAGGCTGGGACAGGATGCGTACATACAGCCCCGGGCCATGGTGCTGATGACCATGTTGCGGGACTCAGATACGGATTGGAAGCCTATTCGCCGGTCCAGGACAGTGGATGCTTTACCGATGAGGTGAAAGATTTCAGCGGACAGTTTATATTAAAGGCTAACAAAGGGATTATCAAGACCCTGGATGGCCTGGGCGCCTTGATTAAGCACGAGGATATGACCCACTCATATCCCCACTGCTGGCGGTGCAAACGACCCGTTATTTTTCGGGCTACCCCCCAGTGGTTCATCTCCATGGATAAAAGGGAACTCAGGCAGAACACCTTGAAAGCCATAGATTCTGTTCAGTGGATCCCGGCCTGGGGCAAGGCCCGTATCTACTCCATGATCGAGCATCGGCCTGACTGGTGCCTGTCCCGCCAGCGGGCCTGGGGAGTGCCCATTCCTGTTTTTCACTGTGAGAACTGTGAAAAGGTGTATGTCACACGGGAGTCCGTGGACAGGATACATGAACTTTTTACCCGGTACAGCTCCGACATCTGGTTTGAAAAGGATGCTGAATTCCTTATGCCCAAGGGTGCGGTGTGTGATAAATGCGGAGGCAATCGTTTTAAAAAAGATCAGAATATTCTGGATGTATGGTTTGACTCCGGCGTCAGCCATGCAGCGGTATTAGAGGAGCGTGAAGGCCTCCAGAGACCTGCGGATCTCTATCTTGAGGGCAGTGACCAGCACCGGGGATGGTTCCACAGCTCCCTTCTGACTTCAGTGGGACGCACGGGAAAAGCTCCATATAAAGCTGTATTAACCCATGGCTTTACCGTTGATTCCCAGGGGAAAAAGATGTCCAAGTCCGTGGGTAATGTTGTAGCGCCTGAAAAGATAATCAAACAGCATGGGGCCGATATTCTAAGGCTGTGGGTGGCATCGGCGGATTACAGGGATGATGTAAGAATATCTGATAACATCGTTAAACAGCTTTCCGATGCCTACCGCCGTATTCGTAATACCTGCCGGTTCATGCTGGGTAACCTTTATGACTTTAATCCATCACAGGACATGCGTGCCGTTGAATCCATGTCTGACATGGACAGATTCATACTCCACCGTCTGGCAAAATTGATTGAGAAATCCCTTACTGCCTATGATGACTATGAGTTCCACACCATCTACCATGCCATGTACAATTTCTGCGTGGTGGATCTGTCTTCCTTTTATCTCGACATCATAAAGGACAGGCTTTATACCTCACCATCCGGAGATGATGCAAGGCGGGATGCCCAGAGCGTAATGTACCTGATGCTTGATGCGGTTATCCGCATCCTTGCTCCGATACTTCCCTTTACCGCAGAAGAGGTTTGGAAGCACATGCCGGAATTTGATGGAAAAGAAGAGAGTGTTCATCTTACCGAGAGACCTTCACTGGAGACGTCCTGGATAGATCATGAACTGGGCATGAAATGGGACAAGGTTTTAGATGTTCGTGCAGAGGTTACAAAGGCCCTTGAGGAAGCCAGAAAGGAGAAACTCATAGGCCATCCCCTTGATGCCTGCATAGACATTTATGTGTCAGATGAGGATGTCCGGGAAATTCTCTCCGGGTTTGGGCCTGACCTGCGGGATATCTTCATTGTTTCTGAGGCAACTCTTTCTCACTGCCTTGATGAAAAAGGCTTTATTAGTAAGGAAATGGAGGGGCTTGGCGTCGTTGTTACCAAAGCTGCCGGAGACAAGTGCGAGCGGTGCTGGAAATATGACACCACCACCGGTGCAAGGGAGGATCATCCAGGCACCTGTTCGAGATGCTCCAATGCCCTTGATGTGATCGGCAGTATTGCATAGACAGGCGATGATTGTAGTCCATTGGGTAACCACAGTGGCTTGCCTTTACATTCTGCAAGAACATTTTTGAAGATAACAAGGTAGAACCCAAAAAAGGGGGGCAGATTTGAAATTTGTTCCCTGATTTTTATTATCCGTCTGATTTTTAATTTTGTGCCTGTCAGGGCACGGGGTACTGGGCTCACACCGTTCCAAATCGTTAAGAAAGCACAATATATTGTGTTTTTTAACGAGCTCGAAACACAATGGCTTGTATGCTGGAATAGTGCAAGCCCAGTACCGGGCACGGGTGTGAGCATAGAAAGACAGATGTTAGTAGACCAGGGAGACAGATGTTAGTGTTTCAAAAAATGGCTTTTATAAGGCTTGTGCTGATAAGCGGTACCGTAATCGTGCTGGATCAGGCAACCAAGTTTTTGATTGCATCTACCCTTTTGCTGCATGAAACAGTCCCGGTGACCGGCTTCTTTAATATTACTTATATATTGAACCCGGGGGGTGCCTTTGGCCTGTTTGCCGATAACTCTCCCCAGGTAAGGAAGTTTTTCTTTCTCTTTGTATCATCTGTTGTCGTGTGTGTTCTCCTTTGGTTTTATAAGAAAACTGCAGATGAGTTCCCCTTTTTATCCTGGGGCCTTGCCTCCATATTCGGCGGTGCAATCGGTAATCTCATAGACCGATTCAGATTCGGAAAGGTGGTGGATTTTCTGGATTTTTACATTGGGTATTATCACTGGCCCGCCTTTAATGTTGCAGACAGCGCCATATGTGTCGGAATGGCTGTTTTCTGCTATCATGTGGCATTCAACAAGGTGCCCCAGTTATAGGGAAACTTTACATAACAGCCATGCCCTGATGGGCACCAAGTTAAAAATTTTGACAAAAATCCCGGTGTGGCTGCTCGAAAAGGGCAGGCACTGTGGCCTGCCTCTATTGTTTCATATAATCCAAATCAGGAGATTAGGCTGATTGTATCCCATATTGTTTAAAATCGGCAACATTACGCTTTATACCTATGGCCTTTTTGTAGGGCTTGGTTTTCTTACGGCTGTCTGGTATGCTGGAAGGCAAGCCCGGAAAAACAAAATTCCACCTGAAATCATTACCGATCTTTTTTTTGTTATTCTTTTGTCCTCCCTGGCAGGGGCCCGTCTTTTTTATGTTCTTCTCAATTTTTCGATGTTCAAGCCTGATCTTCTTTCCATCTTCAAGATATGGAAGGGCGGGCTTGTGTTTTACGGTGGTTTTGTCTGCGCCCTTGGGGCCGCTGTCATTTTTGCCCGTATAAAAAATCTGCCTCTCTGGAAGACCGCCGACATAATCGCTCCTGCCATCGCCCTTGGCCATGCTGTGGGCCGTATGGGATGTTTCTTTGCCGGGTGCTGTTACGGCAGGCAGTGTGATCTGCCCTGGGCTGTCACCTTTCATAATCCCGATTCCCTTGCCCCTTTGAATGTTCAGCTTCATCCTACCCAGCTTTATTCGGTTTTATCCAATCTTCTTATATTTTTAATTCTTTTATTGCTTGATAAGGGGATCATGCTGAAAAAAGGGCCCGGGGAACAGAAGGTACCAGGGCATTTTCCCGGGATGATTTTCTGGGTTTATATTTTTCTTTATGGAATATTTCGTTCTTTTCTGGAGATGTTTCGCGGGGATGATAGGGGGCATTTTTTAGTGGACTTTCTTTCTGTTTCCCAGGGGATAGGGATTTTCATGTCTTTTTTTGCCCTTTTTATGCTCGTTTATCTCAAATTGGGATCAAACCGGGAAAAAGGATAATGCCGGAAATTTTACATACCGATGTCAGCCGTTTGTTTCAGTCATATTCAGGCAGGGATCTGCCCCAGGTTTTTTACATCTGGGGTGAGCCCTATCTTTGTCGAAGTATTTTTGATAAAATAGTTAATTTTATTCTTCCCAGGGGTCATAGGGATATGGGCTATGAGCTGCTTGAAGGGGAAGATGCCGTTATCCCGTCCATTATTGAGCGCCTGTCAACCTATTCTTTTTTCCAGGACCGCCTTGTCATCGCACTAAAAGATATTCCTCTTTTGCCGCCCCCCGGCACAGCATCTGCTCCGGGCTTTCAGAAAAATGATATTGAAAGCCTTAAAAAATCCATTGAAAAAACATTTCCCCAGGGGCATTTTTTAGTTATGACAGCCCCATCCGTTGACAGGCGGAGGGCAATCTTTCAAACCATAAAAGATAAAGGGTTTGCCATTGACTGCTCCATGCCATCGGGGAGCACTAAGGCAGATAAAACAAAGCAGGACGCATTTTTGCGCTTTACCATGGAGGATGTTCTTCAAAGGGCCCAAAAGGGAATTGATACAGATGCCTATGCCATGCTGACAAGGCAGACAGGCTTTGATCCTGCTACCCTGGCCGACAGCCTTGAAAAACTTGTCTCCTTTATCGGAGAGCGGCCCTCCATTACCCTTAAAGATGTGACATCCCTTGTGAAAAATACCCGTAAAGAGCCGATTTTCCAGTTGACTAATGCCGTTATAGCCAGGAACGCTGATCAGGCCATTTATTATTTTAAAAAACTTATAGACGATGGGTTTCCTCCCATTCCCATGCTTTCGGCAATTGCCAAGCAGATGCGCAAACTTCTTGTGGTCAAGCAGTTTGTGGAAGGAGAAAAGCAAAGGGGAAGTCATTCTTGGCGTCCTAAAATGAATTTTAACATGTTTATCCAGACAACTATGCCCCGTGTGCTGGAGGTTGATTCCGCCATTGCTGCTGTACTTGAAAAATGGGGAGAGAACCTTGAGCCTGAATTTGGGGATAGAGACCCGGATCGACCGGGAGAAGCGCCTGGTTTTAAAAAAAATAAAAAGAAATTACAGGACAAATCTGCCCGGGAAAATAAAGCTGTCAAAAAAAAGAAACCCCCAAGTGATCTTTATATTGCCCCCAATCCCAGAAATACCTATCCTGTATATCAGACTTTCCTGAAATCTGATCTTTTTTCCCTTGACGAAATTTGCGGGTTCATGATTGAAATCTCAGATATTGACTATAAGATGAAAACCTCATCCCAGGATTCCGGGATTCTGCTTGAGTTATTTATAATGAGGGTTTGCCGCGCTGTTAATAGATTATGATTGTTTTTTTTGGATAATGCTATAAGTGTTGACCTATATATACTGAACACCCGGATAAACTGAGTTTTTCAGGAAAATTTTTTCCTTTGATAATAAGGACATAATAAAATGCCCAAAGAGGCTAATTTTTTCTAAAAATCATAAAAATTCTTTTTGCAAGCATTCCTCGATATTTTCCTCTTTTATCCTGATAATTCTTTATACCTATAACCTCCATATTGAATTTTTCAGCTTTCCGGGTCATTGTTTTTGGCAAAATGATATGAAATAAAAAATGGCTTTCGATAGTTTTTATATTGGGTCTGCCCATATCAAAAACAAGCTTTTCTTTTGAAACGATTCTATTATTTTTTGGGTCATATAACCGATGCCAGGTCATTACCCCTGCCCCCATATACTTTGAATTTACATCTTTGCATGTTTTCATGGTTTTGGTAAAGGATTTGTAGTTTTTTATTATATGCTCGAAATCAGGAATATCTAATATAAAAATTGCCCCGAGTTTTATAACTTGCAATACTTGCTTAAATACTTGATTGATATGGTCGTCGGAAAGAAGAGAGAAACAATTACCAAGAGCTGTTACACATTCGAATGTATCCCCTGCAAATGGAAGGTTTAGTACATTTCCGATAACACTGTTGGCCGGAGACTTAAGCCTATGCTTTTCCTGATTGAGCAGGCAGCATGCCTGTTGAATGAGAAACGAGCTGATATCAATGCCGGTGGATTGGATTTTGTTTTTGGCAAAGACTGCTGTATGCCTTCCCGCTCCACAGAAAAGATGTAGCGAGTTTTTTATGTTTTTTAGATATGGTGTGAGCAGTTCAAATTCAATTTCAGCCAGTTCATAATCCTGGTGCTCATCATCAAACTCAAAGGAAAGATTGCCGTGCTCACAGTAAAAGCTTGTATTATCAAACATAGATCATTTAATTCCTTAGTAGGGTTTGATTTATACAATTGACCAGGGCACAGGTCATTTTATGTTTGTTATCCTGTTTGCCGCAGTTCATGGAAAAAAGTTGGCTACCGGATATAAATACTTTTTTACCACTTGAAGTAAATAGTACATGGATTCTGTGGGATATAAAAATGTTTTCACCTAATTTTTTTTCCCCATTTAATATATCTGGTTCAATAAAATCTTGAACAACCACTGGAAGGTTCTGTGTTTTTGTCTTTTCAATGAACAATTGAAGGTATTTAATCAGTAATCTCTCAAGCAGTTTCCCATTAATAAAGTTTTCATCTATAAAAGAAAAAAGGTGCTTTTTAATGATAAACTCAAGGTGATTGTAACACAGAGTACCATGTTTTTGGAGTTCCGTGTTTATATTTTTGTAAAATTCTTTTTTCATTTTATTGATTGCTGTAAGGGGGTTTATTGGTACAGAGGTTTTAAAAATTTCTGTAAACAAGGCTTTTACTTCAACCTTTATTGTAAAGCTTATAATATCAGAATCGCTCATAGGGCAGCATTCCAGAGCAAGTCTGGAAATAAGGTTTTTCAGGGGTTTAAAGGTATTGATAATTTCTGTTATGGGTGTTTCAGGTGGAAAGACCATGACTCCGTTACCGCCAAAAACACTGCCCATGGCAATTTTGATTACCTTTTTTTTAAATGGATTCAAACAGCCGTATGGCTTTATCCGGTTTTCATGCATAGGAGAATTATTATTGTTCAGCTTAGGATAATCATGGGAAATATTATGGTCAAGATGTTTAACAGCATCAAAGTGATGGGAGGGTAGCGCAGGCGAATATCGGTTCAGCAGAACTGAATGGGCAAGATGCCGGCGAATCATCTCAATTTCTTTTTCATTTAGCTTAAGAGCTTTATGACACTCTGGAGTAGATAATAATGCCATGAGAGTCTTGGATCTTAGTATTAGCCGTGCAAACGGAGAGGTATCCAGTGCGACCCTGTTTTTTCTGACGGCTTCAATAATGGGGTGTTCCTGGTGGAGATCTTCAAGGTGGCAATCCAGGTACACCAGGTCAATTATTTCTCCGTTTGCAGTTCTTAGGTGTTCATCCGTGAAGTTGAGGGTGTGGTGGAAGGTGTATCTAATTTTGACACCTGAGTCCATAAGTCTTCTTACGCTTCTTACACTTGAATAGTAGATATCATCGTGTTCAATATATGCTGTTAGGGGCTTTGCTTTTGGGGTGATGAGGTTTGAGATACAAAAGCTTTTATAGGAGTAAAGCAGGGCATCCATAACGGTTTTAATACTGTTTGTATCAATAAAAATGGTTTTAACAGGATGACTATGATGTTTAAAAAAAATACAGGGAGAGTGGGGTCTTGATTGTGATATATATCTTACATTATTAATTTTTTTTTTAAGATTATGACTGATCTCCTCTTCGCTACCTGAGCCTTCTTCAAGTCCTCCCACAGCACCTATATTCCATTCAATACTTCTGCCGTTGAAATGGTCATCGCCTAAGTGTGCTCCGGCAAGGTGATTACAGGTTTTGTAATCATAGATTAGATTTTTTTGCCATGGAGGCAGGTATGGTAGAAGTGTGGTGTTAAAAAATTTTTTGATATATCCATCGGGCTTACTAAAAAAGGATTGGGCGATTTTTTCAAGTAGTTCTGCATAGCAGATACCCCATGATTTCATCTGCTGCAAGGAGTCGGGGCTGATGCCAACGGGATAGAGGTAACACTGGATACAGTTTATAGGGTGTTTTTCAACATTATTTCGCTTTAGCAGTTTTTTTATGATCCTGGGAGGCAGTTTTTTTTTGCATGATATTAGTGTATTTTGGGCGATTATTATTTCTTCTGGGTGGGGGTACAGTTTTTTTATCATTTCTTTAAAATCATCAAGATATTAGATTGGCCTTAATCTCACTTTTTTTCATCTATTTAGCAGCCTTTCGGTTATTTTTCGGCCGATGAGGGACAAGGGTGCTGATCCATAGTTAAGCAGCTCCCTATTAAATGTTTTAATGGAAAATTTATTTTGCAATTTTTTTTCTATCAATGATTTCAGCTTTAATATTTCAAGCTTGCCGATAAAATAGGATGATGCTGTCCCAGGATTTAGATAAAATTTTTCACATTCATTGAGGGCAGTTTCAATGGGTAGGTTGTTTTTATCGGAATACATTCTGGCCCCCTCTTCAATATTCATTTCCCCGGTTCCAATTCCGATGTCGACAATGACCCGGTAAGCCCTTAATAATTCTGCTTTTTTCTGAAAAAACAACATCTGTTCCTTTTCCCTATTGTCGATAGCGGCATGGGCCACATAATATGAAGTGAATACGTCCTCAACATACAGTGCAAAACCCTCATCAAATGTTATATTGGAGGAGAACTCAAAAGAGTCTTCTAAATTTTCAAGATTTTCAGCCGCAGTGTGATGGCCAATCACTTCATGTATGGTAATGCTGTTCATGAATTGTTTATGGTACACGTTTGTCATAGTATTGTATTTGGCCTCTGAAATATCGTCATCAACCGGTGATATCCAAAATATTCCCTGTTTAATAATATTTTCATAGGGGCCTTTGTCTATGTAAGCTGCAAGGGGGGATGATTTTCGTTTGTACGTGGGAGTCCATTCAATGACAGGGAGCCGGCTCACAGGAAAGAGTTCCCAATCAATACAAAATTGTATATACTCTTTTGTTTTATTTTGAAAATAGGCCATAATTGCATGGTTGGTGTCTGTTCCTGAAAATGGAAAACTATTCTCCCTTACCAGGGTTTCATGATAATAGTTTATATTACCACCGGATATGTGTCTCAAATCCGCAGTAAGGTTATTAATGACTTTCCAGGTTTGTGTGAGCAGAGATGAGGTAGAACTTTCAATCATATATTTTTTTTTAAATAAATTTTTAAAAAATAGATTTGAATGTTTAAAATGGCCTGATTCCAATGGAATTTGTTCCAGGGTGTGGATAAATGATTCAAACCTGTTTAGGTTTTCAGTTGTGAATGGAATGACTCCGATGAGTTTTTCCTTGAGTGTCATCCTTACATCCAGTTTATATATGAAATTTCGGTATTCGTTTTCAAGAAAGTTTTTGAAGTATTTAACTTGATATAGCGCAAGGGACACACTTGCCGGATCAGATACCTTAAGCCACTGCCTGCTGTGCTCAAAGAGTATAGGAAAAAGGCTGACCCTTGATACAAGACTGTCAGCCAAGGCCTCTTGCGTTTCTTTTGTATTGGCGGCTTGGATCAAATAAATATTTCTATCAATTGAACTTAATGCGTGGTTTACGAAAAAATCAGGTCTTAGATAGGGTTTTATTTTGCCTATATGAAAAATTAGGCTTTCACAGATGTTTTTTAGAATGAGATCTTCGGGTTTTAAACTGTTTTTGACAAGATCCCGGTAATGGTTGAGAAAGTTAAGTTTTTCCCTTACCCCTTCTTTGTTCCAACAGCCAAGATACTTGTCAAACCGATGATCTCCAAGAAAGGTTGCCCTTTCCGGGAAAAAATTAAAATAGGTTTCTTTAAATTGAGCACCTATAGATATTGTTTGTTGCGATGAGTAGTTATAGGTCATATTGCCCATTGTTTTACAGTATTTTTAAGGAATATTTCAGCAAAGCCGATTTTTTGGCTATTTTTGGTATTTCATATAACCGGCATGGCCGGAGCATATTTTTTACCCGGCCACAACGAAGATTGAAAGTCTTTTGAAAAACAACCTCTTACGGAGACTTTCATATAAACACCCATGATGGCACAGTCATCACAACGATGAATGAAAGTCTTTTAAAAACAAGTACTTATAGAGACTTTCATATAAACACCCATGAGCCGCGGTTCACAACGAATAATGAGTGTAGGGACGGATTCCATATCCGCTCCAAATGAATTTATTTCTGCCCTCATCAGTAAGGGCAGGTATGGAACCTACCCCTAGGTTTTAATTTTAATTATGCCCGTCATGGCATGGTCATTATGGTAAATATATGTCTAAAAATGATACTTGACATCACAAAATACCTGGTCGTTTCCATCAAATCTGCCCATAAGTGAATTGCTGCTTCCTTCAAAGATATGAACACCAAGGAGAATATCCAGATTGGGAATATATGTATATTCCAGCCTGGGGGAAAAATAGAATTCATCTTCACTCAAGGAGATGCTGTAGTGCAGTATGGCTTTTACCCAGGAAGAGAAAATAGTCTTGTTGATTTCCCCTAACATTGAAACTGCATTCCTTTTAAAGTAGAGGATGGAATCATCATAGTCTTCAATATGATTAAAGTTTAATTGAACATTCAAATACCATTGATCTTCACTGGTATAATCCACTCCAATGATGGTGTAAAGGGAAGGTTTCCTAACCGATACAAGGCTCGATGTCAAAAATGATTCTCTGTCATGCCAGGCTGCCTCTCCCCTGAATCCAAAATCTGCAAGGGTGGTTTCAAATTCAAAGCCTGCAATGTGGCTTCTAAGATATTCCACCTCAATATTTTCAGGAGTCAAAACAGCATTATCAAGAGCAGCAACAAGGGATTTATCAGTTACCGACCCTGTAACATGAAGATTTTTTACAGGAAAGCTCTTATAAAACGGCATATCTTCCCACGTATAATGGTAGGTGGCCCCAATATCCCATCCTTTGAAAGTCTTTAAAAGGCGGAATGCATACTCACCGTTGAGCCCGGAATCATTTGGTTTTTTTGTATGAACTCTGATGTTTTCAACATAATCCTTGAATGAATCGGGAAGATCAGCCCCATTTATATCATCCTTTAAATGGGTGTAAGTTGCCCAATCCGTACCAAAACAGTCCCAGTCAGAAGATTCAAAAACAGGGATATAAACGGCTTCCACAGCAAAATCTTTGAACCTGAGTGTTGCATCGGTCATCCATACAGGTTTTTTTCGATCTTCGTAATCAAGGCTAATAAAATAGCGGATATCTTCGGGATTCAATGTATCTACAGGGCTGAACTGGTCTGTTTTGCCCCATCTTACGATCTGTTTTCCAGCCTTTAACAGGAAATGCTGATTTGAGTATCTGACGGAGGCTTCATAAAGATCAAGATCATATGATTCCTCAGGGTTATGGGAGCCGGAATAATGGTAATCTGACAGCGCAGAAAGGGTAATCATTTCTTTGTATCTGGCATTGACAACAGACCTGTTAAGAATTCCCTCTGTGTGTTCATTAGTGTTTAGGCCATTATTACTGTGAATTGTATCGGTATAAAATCTTGTCAGTATGGTTCCATACAGGGAAAAATTTGATTCATTCAGTGCCGGGGATGCTACATCAATATCCAGAGCTTTGTCATTAAAAATGTCATCTAAGATATCAGATTGAAACACAATGACGTCTTCATTACCAGGATGGGTTTCAGGTTTTTGTTTAGCAGTATATTCAGGTTTTTGTTTTATAATAGGTGCTTTTGAATCATTTTCCTTTATTTCAGGAATTCCCGTAATTGTGCTTGAGACAGCATTTGCATTTTCCGATATTTCATGAGCACCATCTTTATCTAAATCTCCTGACAAAATTTTGATCCTGATAATAGAACCTTTATTATCCGGTGATGTAGATGAATATAGATCGAAACTACATGGATATTTAAGGTCTACAACTAATCTTGAGTGATCTTGGGTATTTTGGGAAATACGCATGGCATGGACCGCCCGCCCATGAATATTTTTAATCAGGTGAATTTCTGGAAGAAAGGTGTCCTTAAAATCGACAATGATTCTATCGGGATTCTGCAATGTCATGGATTTGATTTCAGGGAGTTTGTTTACTGAAATGGTTAATATTTCGAACTTTGTTTCAGCTTTATAGGCAACAGAAGTTATCCTGTTAGACGGCAGATAACCGGCAGAAGGATTATCAGTGGATATAAAACAGATTATAAAGAATGTCAGTGCAACTATGTAAATACCTGCATACAAAACATCCTTTATGGATTTTTTCAATCCTCTATTAAGCAAACGTTCCATAACATCCCTTTGCAGGTCTGTGTTCAGAAATTTTCAAGAGCTTGTTGTGATAAGGCATCTACAGTGATATCGGTATTATATTTAATTTCCTGAAGTTTAATGTAAGTTTTGTGATTTTTACGAAGATCTTCCATAATCACAGTGGATTCCGTCCAGATATTCTGGATTTTTTCCAGCTTCATAACCTTGTATTGTTTAATCAGTTTTTTTTTATCATCAAAAAACATTGAAACCAAAGTAACAAACGAATCCTTTGCTATATAATTCTTAATCATTGAATACTGGGAGTCTACATCCTTTTTAGGTTTTGCTTCGATTACATAACAGGACAGATTGTTTACAATTGTTTCTGGTTGCATGATATATTCATAATTATCTACGGGATGGCGTTCCATATCTTCATAGGAAAAATCACTGTTCACAAAGCTATGGGATTTTTGGGATGAAACAATCCTTCTTGTTCTTCTCAATGCAGGAAGATATAAAAACTGATCTGTTTCCCATCCTTTTTTTTCAATCGTCAGAAAACCTGTTCCCCTGATGTCTGCCGGTGCCAGAAAGCGGATCAGTTGACGTTCAAGCTCTCCTTCCTTGATTTTGAGCGTTGCAAACTCCCTTGTACGTTTGTCTCCTTTTTTGTTGATCAATACCATCAATGCCTTTGCCCTGGAATTGTTCCCTTTGTCCCTGTCAAAAACCTTTTGGGCAATTTCCTTTGCAGAAATTTCTTCGCCAGCAAAAACACTTGATGAGTAAGAAAAAAATGATATGGAAAAAACATGAAACAAAATCAAAGTAAATTTAAAAAATAAAGGAAAAATATCTTGTCCTTGACATGATTTCATTCATCCCTCCTTGAAAAATATCCAGATATGATCATCCTGGTTTTTATTGTTTAAGCTCATCAAGAAGAGCCTTGGCTTGATAGGCCCCTTCAAAGTCTTTGCTTAATTTCAGAGCCTTTGTAAACTCATTGGCTGCAAGCTCACGGTTTTCTTTCTTGTAATAGGCAAGTCCCAGATGATAATGCACAATCGGGTTTTCAGGAAGTTTTTCAAGGGCATCAAGAAATTCACTTACGGCGTTTCCATAAAGACCTTTTTTGTAATAGGCAAGACCAAGGGTATCCATGACACCAGGTTCATTAGGAAGCTTTTCCTTGGCTTTTCTTGCAAATTTCAAGGCTTCATCATACTGATCCGTACGTTCCGCAAGATGGTAGGCCAGATTATTGGCAGCAGATGCAAAATCAGGATTGATGTCAAGTGCCTTTCTGTAATGAGCTGCTGCTTTTTCATAGGATTTTTTTAGATCATATATTGTACCCAGCATCATGTAGGGGACAGGGAAACCCGGTTGTTTTTCAATCATCATATTGTATTGATCAATGGCTTTATCCAGTTTTTTTTGTATAAGATAAACCTGAGCGATTGAAAAATATGGCTGTGGATAATCAGGATTGGCCTCAATTGCTTTTTCAAAAGATGTACAAGCATTGTCCATCTTTTTTTCTGCCATATAAATGCGCCCCTCAATATTGTGTACAAGAGCTTTTACGGCAGGCTTTTCCTTTGCAAGCTCAAGCTGATTTCTGCAAATTGCGTGGGCTTTTTCAAATTCTCCCTGAATAACATGGTTTCTTACAAGCAATGAAAAAACATCCATGAGCATGTTGTTCTTGGAAAAAGCCTGGTTCAGATATTCTTCTGCTTCATCGTATTGTCTCATGGCCGATTTTAACAGCCCCATACGATAATATCCTGTTGGATTTTTAGGTTCCAATTGGATAAGAGTCTGAAAACCCTCTTCAGCCTCCTTTATCTTCCCAATATTTAGATAGCAATTGGCAGCGATCATCTGTGCTCTGTATTCTGATGGAACAAGTTTTAAAACTTCATTGGCTTCGGCTTGGGCGATGTCAAAGGATCTTTCATGGTAATGAAGGTCAGCTAACAGAAGCCGGGCTTTTATATAGCTGGGGTTAAGCTCCACCGCCTTTGCAACAGAAGCCTTTGCCTGGTCATTTTGTCCCTTTCCAATGTGGGAAAGCCCCCTGAAGTAATGGATTTTTGGATTCCTTGGCTCTTCTTTTTCAAGTTTTTCAAGGAGTTTCAAAGCCTCATCGAATTTTTTGTTATAAATCAGAAGCTCACTGTTCAACATCAACGCCGGAACAAAACCTGGCCTTGTAGCCAGCATTTCTTTCACCAGTGTTTCAGCAGGCTCGATTTTTTTATTCTTGTATTGGAATCTTGCCATGATATTTTTTACAGCAAGATTGTCTGGCTGCAGAGCCATTGCCTTTTTATATATATCTGTTGCCTTGTCGTATTCGCCAGTTATATCATAAAACCCTGCAGCTGCCATATATGGTTTTAATGCATCAGGAGCAACTGAAATCCCATTTAGGTATGCTTTTTCAGCAGCATCTTTTTTTCTCATTTGTACATAGAAATTACCAAGAATGGTTTGGATATCTGAATTGTTAGGATTCAGTTCAGCAGTTTTTAAAAGCTGTTCTTCAGCCTTGGAAAAATTTTTTCTGCTCACATAAAAACTTACAAGCGCAAGTCGAGGTTGAATTTCAGCAGGATTTTTTTCAGCAGATCGTAAAAGAAGCGCCTCAGCCTCATCAAATTTTTTATCAAAACTTTTTATTCTGGCAAGTCCTTGAAGCGCTTGAATATGATCATTTTCAATGGACAATATTTTTTCAAAGTGCTGTGCCGATGGCTTCAATTCTCTTTTATGGGTAAGAAGTTGGGCTTTTAAAAGAAGGGTGTCTATATTTTCAGGCTCTTTTTCAAGAATTTTGTCAATTTTCAACAATGCCTTTTCAGGCTTTTTTCCAAGCAAAAAGAAACGAGCAAGCTTAAGTAGCACATCAACGTTGTCCGGTTCAATCTGTTCAATACGCGAATACACCTGAAAGGCTTCCTTGGCCTGTCCAAGTTTTAGCATCGTTTCCCCTAAAAGGTGCAGAGCTTCAGGGTTTTCCGAATCAAGCTGTATGGCATTTTTAAACTCAATTTCAGCCTTTTTATAATCATTAATGGAAAAATATTCAGTTCCTTTTTTTAAATGAGCCTCAACTTTTTCCTGATCTGTTGTGCACGCGGGTAAAAGAATAAGCAAGGACATTAATAATACGCTTGGGGTTAATTTTAGAAACATACAGCCTCCGGTTTTAAGGAAAGTTCTGGTAATTGTATTTCAAATTTTCTTATAATGGCCATGCCCTGATGGGCACAACGAAAATTAAAAAGTAGGTAGGGACACCCCACTGTGGGTGTCTCCGCAAAGGGCAGGCACGGTGGCATGCTCCTAAAGTTTCTAATAAAACCTAAAGAATGCAATCAAGATGTTAAAGTACAATATAACTATTTGATTTTACAAGGGTGAGATAAAAGATACTTTTTGAATTGATTCTTTATTTTTTTCAGATAGTTATATTAAAAAAAATCTGTTAAAAATTTAAAAAAGCACCGCATTTTTTTATTAATTTTATTAAAAAATCAAATAGTTACAATGAACTTGCATTTTTTAGATAAAAAATTATATATATGATATTAATATTATAATGATTGCATATGCCTGATATTGTGTTGAGTCTGATAAAGAATTTTTTAATGTGGACTTTATTATCAATTTGAAGTAGTTTTGGACAATACAGCATTAAATAGAAACATCATATTGAAAATAAGTGGTTACTGTCAAATAAAAAATCGATACTATGAATAAAAATTTTGATTGCTAAAAAAATGGAATCTCTTTTGAAAGCTAAATGTTTAAAATTTATTTTATTTTTTTTGTTCACATATCAATTTTTGGGCTTTCCAGGGATTTCACAAGCTTGGTTTGAAGTTCCTGTTTCGGCAGAACAGCCATTTTGGAATAAGAATACTTCTACACCAAAACAACCTGAAACAAAAACGCTTTTTATTTACGACAATCTTTTAAACAAGGACCAATTATCAAATCCATATTTGACGCCCCCCAATAAATTTTTTATTCCCGCATATAGTGTCAATATTGATATGCCCTTGATCACCCTTTCTCAAAGATCAGGTTCAAGCCTTGAATCAATCGATGCACTTTTATATGCTAACCTTAAGCTTGAGCTTCTTTTTCAGGATTATAATTTACTTCGCAAAAGAACTGATAAACTCTTTAAAAGTTTGAATATCCCATATATTGAGCAGTTAAAGAAAAAAAAAATCCAAAATTTGAATATAGTTTTTGATGGGAATACTAATATTGTAAATGAACAGCTTATAAAAATACAGGAGGATCCTCAAAATTTGAGTCATCAGGAGACTATAAAAAGTGTTGGAGCTTCTGAGGACAACAGCATAGATCAGGGAACCATAAGGAGACAACGTGATATTTTAGCCTATAAAATGACTGAGGTGGCAAGAAACAATTCTACAGGGCATTTCTTTTTGCCTGAAAAAAATATACCATCTTTTACCGGACTCGACCAACAATCCAAAGGCTTGACCCCCAGAGGGGAAAATGTCTTTACCCTTACTGCCACCAGCTATAAAACAGCCTTGACCTCTAAAGGCCCAGACGTTCAAAATGGCTTAAATCTTGAGAATACTTCAGAGCATCCAGAATCTTACAGCGAATATGATTCTATAGGAAATTCTGTTCCTTCTAATAATGAGAAGGAATCAGGGCAGTTGCCATGGATATTCCGGGTAATTCTTAACACAATCAACTTTGTTATCTACAATAAAATAGAGGCCATGTTTTATGGAGCAGTTTTGTTTTTTATTATATTTTTTATTTCGCTGAAGGCAAGGGCATGAATTATCAGCAAAAAAAAAATGTAGTGATCTTATTAATCGTATCTGCAGTTTTATTTTCTCTTGTTAAACATATGAATAAAAGCGATTATCACGAGTTTGATTTAATTAATAATTCAGAATTGTCCAATATTGAGTACAGGCAGGCTGTTAAAATTTGGGAAAGAATGCTTTTGAAAGATCCTCAGAATTTAGAGCTTCTTGAAAAAATAGGGCAGGCTTTTCTAAAACTTGCAGATTTTACAAAAGCCCGGAAATATTTTGAAAAAGCTCTTATAATTGTACCTAATTCCATAAATATCCATCTTGAACTTATCAGGATTGATATACTTACCGGTGATCTGGTTGGAGCAGAAAATAAATGCCGTATCCTTAAAGAAAAAATTCCCAATGATGAAGATATAAACTCTACCTATGGGGATGTCATGCTTTTGTTCAATGAATTTGACAAAGCAGAAGATTGTTATCGCAAAGCTCACTTGGTGAATCCCGGTTCCCCCCACCATATCTTGAAAATTGCAACATGCTTGCTTGCCAGGGGTAAAAAAAACGAAGCCCTCTCCTTTTTTAATATGGTTGAACAAATGAAAATCAGCTCTTCTCGCGTCCTTGTTCAGATAGCGGAATTTTTTACTTTGAGCACAGATTATGATCTTGCTGAAGAATATTTAATTCAGGCTGTTGAATCAGAACCTGGAAACATTGGGTTAAAAATAAAATTAGTACAATTTTATTTTTTTACAAATAACCTGGAAAGAGCAGAACAAATTTTATCTCCACTTATTACTAAAGATTCAGACAGCATCTATCTGCAAAAAATTTTGGCAGATGTTTACATATCCCTTAATCATCTTGAAAATGCCAGGAAACTCCTCATGGATATTAAAAAATCAGCAAGGGCTGATGATCCTGAATATAATTTATTACAGGGAAAGTTCTGGCTTTTCAGTGGCAATCCAGTCTATGCTGTAAGCCACATAAAATCCGCGCTTGACGTAATACCAGGCTTTGTTTCCGGCAGGTACTACCTTAGTGTTGCATACCTTGCCGCCGGCCAGAAACAGCTTGCAGAAAACAGTTTAACCAAAACCCTTTTGTATGATCAAAATCATACGGATGCGAGCCTGTTGATGGCTGTTATGCTTTACAAAAAAAACATGTATGATCTTTCTTTGGAATATCTGAACAGAGTGGTTAAAAATGAGCCGGAAAATTTCAGGGTATACATGTTAAAGGGATTGAATTATATTTCCCTTGAAAAATTTGATCAGGCTGTAATTGAATTTCTTCAAGCCTATGCAATCGCACCTGAAACAGCCCCCCCGCTATACTATCTTGGGTTATGTTCCCAGTATCTTGGAAGGCCTGGTGAAGCTCTTGAATATTTTGAACAGGTATTAAAACGCATTCCAGGACTGGCAGATGTTTCATACCGCTATACCATGCTGCTGATTAAAACAGGAAAAGCCAGGCAGGCAGAAGAATATATACTGGAGACGATTAAGAAACAACCTGATAATCTTTACCTGCAATATATTGCAGCTCAAGTTGCTTTAAAAAACAGCAAAGTTCAGGAGGCAGTTGAATTTCTTATTGCAGGAACATCCAAACCAGGCTGCCCTGCCTATTTTTTCCTGCAGCTTGCCCAGATTTATGAGGATCAAAAGGCTGATGCAAAGGCCCTTGAGACCTTGACAAAATGCGTGGAAATTCTCCCGTACACCAGCGAGGCATGGGTTAAACTTGCACACTTCCATCTAAATTATGGAAAAAAAGAAGATGCCATAAAGGTGCTTGAAAAAGCGGAAAAAAAATTGCAGGCTGATCCGGATATCCTTTCAAACCTTGCATGGCTCTATCTTGAGACCGACACCAATATTGATATGGCCCTGGAATATGCCAGGGCTGCCTATGAAAAAATGCCTGGAAATAAAGCATTTGCAGATACACTTGGATGGGCATATTTTAAGAAAGGCGCATTAACCCAGGCTTCCTGGATTTTATCTGAGATTGAACAAGATGACCCGGAAAACGGCTGGGTTTTATATCATCTTGGCATGACCTTATATAAGGAAGGAAAACTTTCAGGTGCACGGGATAAACTATTCAGGGCGGCAAAGACAAATCTTCCCCAGACAGAAATTGAACAAATAACTCAGCTTTTGGTCAGATTGGATCAAAATGATATATCTGAAAACAAAAACAATTATGTTGAAGAAAACAATCTTTTTGACATAAACTCTATATTATCATCTCCGGGAAACCAGGAAGAGGATAGCGATATTCTTGAACCCCAATGGCAACAAAAAAGAACAATGAGCAGTGGAATTAAGAAAAATCTGAGCAAATAGTGAAAAAACCCCGTATTGAACCCGGCTTAAGAACCTGTCTCAAACCTAACTTGCAAGAAACCCTCGGGATTTTTCAGAATATGATAAGCGACTATGAGAGGGGAGAAACGCAAACTTACTTCTTACATGGCAAAGTGGATTGCAGAGACTCTTAAAATTAATGTTGAAAGAATTTCTTAATGTGCATAATTTGCTGCAAAGGAGCCTAGAAAAAGAACCCCTTGAGCAATGCGTTTTTATGAAAAAAAATAAAACTTTTACAGGAATTTTATGATGGATGAAAAAAAAAACCATAATCTTTTGAAACAGGGAATATTGATGCAGGAAGAAAATGGTGTGCTGGTAATAAAGACCATTGATGGTCAAAAAAAAATTACAAAAATTTCACCTGAGCTGAAAAAAATGATTTTTCAATGTGAGCAGGATATGATTGATGCATTGGGCTCACAATGAAATGTTTTTGATAAAGAATTTATCAGCTTGTAAAAAAAATGTGTATTTTACCCCAGATAATTGTGAAAAAAAATTCTCAAAAACTGGTGATAAATTATAAGATTAAGCTGATTTGCCTATTGAGCCCCAAAAATACCGCACACCGGCTATTGAAAAGCCGGTGTGCGGTATTATTAAAATTTAAAATCAATAAGATAATTTTAAAATCCGCCAGATACTTAAATCTGATGGAGGATTAACTTAACTATCTATTTTTATTTCTTTTTATTCCAAGGGCTCCGCATCCTAACAGACCTAATCCAAGCAGCACAAAGGTAGACGGTTCCGGAGTTGGATTTGTTTGGGGCGTATAAATTGGTGTGTTCCAAAACGAAACATGTGAAAGAGCCTGAGCATTGTCTTGATTACTCAATAAAGTCCCCTCAGTTGTCCAGTTAATTATAACAGAATCACCTTTATTTATGTTATTTGGCATTTCAGCTTTAAAGAAAGCGTAGTCGGTAACGCCTCCCTTTAAAGTAAAAATTAATGGATTGTTAAATGATGGTGAGTCTGAAAGAGCATCTATTGTAACATTGCCTTGGATGTCGTTGACTCCGGTCACCGTAAATGAAAAATCGTTTCCATTTATGTCAAGATCCTGAGAGGCATTGTTTTCAAATTTCCACAAAAGCGAAAAATTATCATCCGATAAAGTACCAAATATATCGTTAAATATATTATTGAAATCTTCTAACACAGGGTCTTTGGGATAGTTATCGTTCTTGGTTGAACCATAACCAACAAAAACCGAATTAATGGTTGTAGTTGATGCAATTACAAAAGATGATGAGAATACAAGATATCCCAAAATCAATAATAAGTATTTATTTTTACAAGAAAAAGGGCTCATTTTTTTTCTCCGTTTAAAAATTTAAAGTTAATATTTGTTGTATAGATATGAAAGTTAAGAGAAGATGTCATCAAAATTTAAAAAGGTGATATTTAACAAAACAAAATTAAAGCAAATACCATGCCTTAATCTAACAAACTTCTGGCGATCTCCATTCCTTTGAAATTAGGATCGATTTTTAATGCCTGACGGATATGTTCTCTTGCTTTGTCAAACTTACTCAATTTATAATACGCCATTCCGAGATGATAGTGTGCCAATGCGTTATCAGGATTTAAGGAGAGGCTTTCTTCAAGCTCTGAAACAGCGTTTAAATAACTTCCACGTTTATAGAATATCCAACCCATGGTATCCATGACATTGGGATCCCGGGGAGTCTTCTCTCTTGCCATTCGAACCAGTCGAAAAGCCTCATTAAGATCACCATTTGTTTCAGTGATAATAAAGGCAAGGTTGTTTGCTGCTGCAGCCTGTTGCGGATCAATTTCAAGGATCTTTTTATAGTATGTCTCTGCCTTATCCCAATCTCCTCTTATATCGTATAAATATCCAACGATATTGAGGGTGGGAATATGGGAAGGGGCAATTTGAAGAATTTTTTCATACACCGTCATGGCATCTGTAATATGATTATTTTTTCTTAGTATTTCAGCAAGGGCAAGGTATGGATCCAAAAAGTCCGGATTTGTTCCAATCGCGTTTTTAAAATGAGCTGCGGCGCTTTGAATTTTCCCCATTTTAAGAAAGATATTTCCCTTTAAATTAAGAATATGAGCATGATCAATATTATTTTCTTCTTTCAGGGGAAAACGGGCAATATATTCAAATGCTTCATCATACCTTTTCTGAGCGGCCAGCAAATTAACGGCATATTGCAGGAAGGATAGGTTTTCAGGGCGAAGTTTAATAGCTTTATTAATGAATTCCATTGCTGAATCATTTTTGCCCATTACCTGATAGATAATTCCAAGTTGAGCTTGTCCCCGGGCATAGTTAGGATTCATGTCAACGATTTTTTGAAAAACACCTTCTGCAATATCAATATTCCCTTCAAGAATTTCAACCTTTCCAAGAAGTGTTAGGGCAGACACACTGTCAGGAGAGATATTAATAATTTTCTCAAGGTGCTCTCTGGCTTTCAACAGGTTTTTTTCATCCAGATAAATATTTGTAAGCATAAAATGAGCATCTAACAGGCCCGGATCCAATTGAATGGATGCCAGAAGGTTTTCTTTTACCATGGTACTTTCAAAGGCAACCGGATCATCCATCAGACCGGCTGCAGCTCTGTAAAGTTCCTGAGCTGGAAGCTTGCGTCCACCCTGCTTTTTTAGACATATTCCCCTATAATAGTAGGCCCTTGCATTATATGGATACAATTGAATAACTGCATCAAATTGATTCAGCGCCCCGGAATAATCGGATTTACGCATCATGAGCCTGCCTTTTTGATAGATGGCATCTACATACTTGCTGTGCTGCTTTAAAACCCTGTCAAGAGTATCTTCTGCTTCATCAATCATATCAAATTGTAGGTATATCTGGGCAAGGCCTGTTAAAAGCAATGGATGATCTTTTTTAAGAGTAATTGCGTTGAGCATATATTTAATAGCTTTATCCCGTTGATTTCTCCGGACATAGTACTCAGCCAGGTTCATGTGGGGCATAATGGCCTTTGGAGTGGATTCTATGGCTTTTAGATAATTTTTCTCAGCAAGGTCAAATTTTTTGCGGCTTTCATAGAAATGGGCAAGGTCTGTAAATTTTCGATTTTCTATTCCCGGAGTCTTTGTTACCTGCAGTAAAACATTTTCCACTTTATTCCATTCTGCGTTTCCAGCATAGAGCTGGCAAAGTCCCATATAGGCATTTCGGTTGGAAGAATCGAGACTAACGGCTTTTTTAAATGCTTCTTCTGCCCGCTCTAGGTCAATCTCCTGCCTGGTAAGAAAATAGGCAAGAAAAAAATGAGCCATGGCATTTTCTGGAGCAATTTTGATGGCTTTTTCAAGGGTTTCAAGGGCTGCTTCTGGATTGTGCTCTTTAAGCTGTATAGCAGAGAGAAGATGAAGGGCATCCACATTTTCAGGATGTTTTTCACGAATATTAGCCACAATGGTTCTGGCTTGAAGAAACTCTCTCATCTGAAGATGGATATTTCCCATGGTAATCTGGGCTTTGAGATTATCTGTATTTAAAGTGGCGGCACGCTTAAAGGCTTTAAGTGCCTTGGGTCCCTGGTGAAGCTTCATATAGGTTTCACCCAGTTCATAATGGGCTATGTCGTTGTCAGGTTCCATCTGAATGACATTTCTGTACTCAATAACAGCACTCTTAAAATCTTCATGAGTAACATACTGCCTGGCTCTTTTGAGATGATTTTCCGGACTTTCAACACCATTCCCGGAACATGAAAAAATGGATAGGCTTAAAGAAATCAATATAACAATATTTAGTAAAGAATTTATCATAATTTTTTCACTCTCAGATATGTTTTGTCTGGTAACTGGGGGTCATGGTAAATGGATTTGGTTTTTAATTCTGAAGGCTCTGAAAGGCTGATAAAGGGGATCTCCCACAAGCACCATTTTCCATGATACAAAAGGAAGGCTCAGATAGTAGCACTCCGCAAGGCCAAGATATCCGTCCACCAGAAATTTAAAGAAAATTTTCGGGTTGGGAAAAGATTCTACATAGGGTTCGCCCACAGGCCCTATTGTGGCGGCAATTCCCTCTTCCAGCATCCGTTTGCACCAAACCTCGCTATTTCCGGCTTTCAAGGTGGCACATTCCGAGCTTGCCACATGGTATCCAATGGAGCCCTTCACCCATGTAAAGGCATCCACATATCTTGCAAGGCTGTACCACCCGCAGTACAATGCTGCATCAGGGCATTGTCCAGCCTGAAAAAGCGTTCCATCATCATTCTTGACAACTTCAGCCATCAGGCCGCTTTTTTCGACAGCCCCTGCTGCCAGGTGGATCAATTTGTCATTCAGCGCATATCCAGACAGCTTTTTTTTATTATCCGGCTCCCTCCACCGGGCATCAAAATAAGCATTTCCCAAAAGGCCTTTTTCCTCGGCTTCAATGCTGTCATTGATAATCCTTTTAACCGTTTTTGCGTCCGGGCCGTCTAAGCGGCTGACCATTATCATTTCTTCCCTTGATATTTCCATCTGTTTCATGTTTTTATAGGGCAGATAAAAGGGATTGGGAAGCCATAATGAGAGATCATATTTGTTTTTTTTCACAAGGCAGAGTTCAGAATCAAGGGATGCCCATTTATCATGACGGGTTTTATAGTCTTTTATCTGCCTTATTACCTTGTCATGCCTTGCCACAATATCTTTATCCGTTCCAGCACTGGCATCTATCTCCCTGGCAAGTTTATCCTTTTTTTCGGTGAGATAGTTCAGCTCCGTCTGCTCTTTTTCATCAAGTTCGGGCGGAGATATTTTAAGGGGCACCCCGAACAGAGTTACAATACACCGGATGCTTTTGCCGGCACTGCTGTAAATGAAACGTCGAACAGGAGGGACTATTTTTTTTATATAATCTTCTCTTGTGCAGACCTCTTTATCCGTGACCCACAGCAGCACCAGATTTTTTTCAGGGATGCCGCGTTTTTCTAAGTAAAACCGGGCAAGCCCTTCGCTTCTTGAGGCATTTTTGTTTGCCACAACAAGGATTTCGCGGGGTTCAAGGGCAATGCTGAATTCAGGTTTTATAAGTAGAATAAAAAACATGAAAAACATAAAAATAATGACGCGGGTTTGAGGAAGATCAGTTTTAAATAACATAAAGACAATAAATATGGATGCAAAGGAATTCAGGTTTTATGGATAAATTAAACTATAAAATAAATGGCGGCTCACCGCAACAATCGAAAAATGAAAGTCTAAAAAAAACAAACTGTTATAAAAACTTTCATATAAAATTATTAATTTGCGTTTTTATGGTTTTATTCGTTTTAACAGGTTGCTCAAAAAGCAAGGATAAAGAAGCTCTTGATTACATTGAAAATGCAAGAAATTATATTGCCAGAAACAAGCCTGAAACGGCTGCCATAGAATATAGAAACGCCATTAACCTTGATCCTGCAAATGATACTGCATATTTTGAGCTTGCTGAAACATATATTCTATTAAGAAAGCTTAATCAAGCGATAAAATATTATAACCTTGCAGCCGATGTAAATCCCCAGAAAATACTTCCACTGTTGAGACTTGCCCAGATATCTTTGCAGACGGACCGGCTGTTGGATGCCAGAAATTATATTACAAGAATACTTGAAATTTCTCCTCTATCGGTTGAAGCTTATCACCTTCTTTCCGGAGTTCAAATCAAGGAAAGAGATATCTATTCAGCCATTGAAACTCTTAATAAGGCAGCTTCCCTTGATAACAAAAACATAAAAACCTATATCTCCCTGGCCCAGCTTTATATGAAAACCAGAGCAATTGATAAGGCTGAGAGCACATATATAAGAGCAATATCTCATAATTCTGCGTCCCGGGAAGCTTACATGGGACTTGCAAAATTATATGCATTTCAAAAAAAATGGGATAAAATCGAAATACTTTTAAAGAGTATGCTTGAAACTGAAGGAATTAAAACGGAAAAATACACCGATCTTGCCAGGTTCTATGAAGGCCAAAAACGATATGATCTAGCTGAGAAAAATTATCAAAAGGCAGCTACAGAATCTCCTGAAAAAGCTGCTCCTCTGATTAATATTGCAGAATTTTATACAAAAAGAAATATGTGGGAAGAAGCCGTTGCCGCAATGAAAACCGCCTTGATGAGACATAAAAGAAACCCATTAATTCATACGGGATTATCCCAGATTTACCTCCAGTTTAACATGATAGACAAGGCAGAAGCATCTGTAGATAGAGCCTTGGAAATCAACTATAACTTTGAAGATGCCATTTTCCAGAAAGGCAGGGTCTTAATGGCTAGAAATGATTTTAAGCAGGCCCTTGTTAAGTTTGATCAGGTAATAGCAATTAACAAGATAAATGCAAAAGCCTATTATTACCGTGCAATTTGCATTAAAAAGCGGGGTGCCACAGACCGTCCGGAACAAAAGATTTTCCGTTCAGCAGCAGGCATGTCGGATAATCCTGAAGAATTTGAAAAGGATCAGATAAAGGGGAATCTTCTGGCAGCAATAACAGTTGATCCAAGCCTTGTTGAAGCCAGGCTCAAGCTCACTGAAATTTATATTATTGAAAAAAATCTTAAAAAGGCACAAGATCAGATTGAAGAGGTCTTCAAACTTACTCCCCCCAACTTAAAAACCATGACCCTGTTATCGGGCCTAAAGCTCCTTGAAGGTGATATTAAAGAGGCTGAAAAGATTCTTAAGGTAATTATCAAGAAAGAACCAGACTATACTCCGGCCTATATCCGCCTTGGCCTTTTATATAGATCCATGGGCAGAAATAAAGAAGCTGTAGAATTGCTGCAAAATGCCTATGACCATGATCCGGCCCAGGTAGGCATCGTGAAAAACATAGTGGATATCCATATGTCTGAGAAGAAATACAATGAGGCCTTTGATTTGGTTAATAATCTTATCACCGGGTCTAATCCTGATTCCCAGGCTTTTTTTGAAAACATAAAAGGGGAAATATATCTGCAAATTAATGAGCCGGATGCCGCATTTATACATTTCTCAAAGGCAAAACAGTTAAAACCAGGTTATATAAAGCCTCACATGAACATTGCAGCTATACTGAAGAGAAGAAAACAGCTCTCCAAGGCGTTGGAAGAGTATAAAACGGTTGAAGAGATAAATCCATCCTATGTTCCCGCGCTTATTTCAATGGGTTTCATCTTTGATATGCAGGGTAATTATATTAAAGCTGAGGAATACTATAGAAAGGTGCTTGAAATAAAGCCGGAGCACATTGATGCGGCAAACAATCTCGCCTTTATCCTCTCTGAAAGTCTTGAAGATATTGAGGAAGCTTTCCGCCTTGCCAAAATAGCCCGTGAAAAAGCACCTAAGAACGCCAATGTGCTTGATACCATGGGATGGATTTATTATCAGAGGGGAAACTACCTTAATGCTCTCTCAGAGCTTGAAGACAGCTTAAAGCTGAAATCTGAGAGTGCCCTGGCCTGCTACCATTATGGAATGGCTCTTTACAGGACAAAAGAGTATGAAAGGGCAAGGAAATATTTTCGCAAGGCTCTGGAAATTGATCCACAATTTAGAGATGCGGAAATGGCAAGAAATATGTTGAACTAATTGAGCCTTTAGGGAAGCTCCAAAGAAAAAATACCGGTTTTGCAGAAAAACTATAGGAACTTATCTAGATAAAGTTTAATCCTATGAATTTTCTCTAAGTGTACAATTCTCTACAAAACATGTTACTTCTATTGGCACTTTGTCTGGAAATTCTGCCACACTGAAATAACGCCCAAGTCTTAAAGCAGTATCCGGCGTAGTTTCTTTTTTGCCATGTATTACTTTCTTATTACACTTTGTCTTTTTTGTTTGTTACATTATGACTTTTTTCTCCTGTATAGTGTAATTTTTTTCACATGTTGTTTTTAAGTACCCGACCAGAAACAATCATAAAGAATAGCCTAAGAAAAACGACCGGATTAATTTTGCTCAGATATTTCAAAGGGCTTGTCATCTCATTTTGACAGAAGGCTGTGGATAAATATTGTAGTGTTCTTAAATGCTTCTAAAAAATCAGATGTTGGCATTTTATTTGCTTGTACAATATTCTAAATTTCGAAATTTAATTTGTATATTTTTAAAAAACTATTTTAAAATTGTTAAGGATTAAATTATGAAAGCAAAATATTTAATATTGCCATTGGTTTTCTTTTCTTTTTTATTGGCTTCTCTCCCTGCTTTTGCCGCACCTACAATTGATACAATTGACGGCGATATGGGATATGAAGAGTGGAATGGTTACTCTGCAAACGAAGACACTGGTGATAACTGGTATGTAGGGCCAGGCTATGGAGGACAAGAATATGATGTTGAAAAGTTAGGGCTTTTTATTCAAGATGATGTCCTATATTTAGGTCTTCAGACTGGTTTTGAAATCAACTATAAAGAAGATGGTCTGGATCCAGGTGATATTGCCATCGACGTGGGAAGCGACGGCACCTATGAATTCGCCTTGAGATTCTCTGACGACGGTTCAAATTCATCATTTCTGAATCAATCATCAGTAACTACAAACACGGTATATAATGCATCTTTGGATATTTTTTCCATTGATAATAATTCGGAGTGGGACACGGGTTATACTGGATTTTCTTCAGCATCACCATTTAAACTTTATGGCGGTACTGAGATTGGACAGTCTGATGTAGCTGCATATTATAGAGAAGGCGGCTCTTCATATGATCCTTACCGCAATACTTTAGAAGCTGCTATCGATTTTACAACTCTTACTGAACGATTGGCTGACCTTGGCCAGTCTACTACAGGCGATCAATTCAATGTCAGTTTACATTGGACGATGGAGTGTGGTAATGATTACCTTACTCAAAGCTATATTTATAATAGCCCACCCAATAATGACCCTCCTGGTTCGCCAGTGCCGGAACCCCAAACATTCCTCATGTTCGGCATAGGACTCATTGGACTTGGTGCATTGGGAAGAAAAAAGCAAAAAAAAGAATAAGCATAAATAATTTTTATAATTTTATTATATAAATAGGCTGTATGAGATTTTTTATACAGCCTGTTTTTTGTTCCGCTTTTTGTTTTGCATGTTTGTTACCTTGAAATATAGAAGTAATTGGTCTATATTAAATTTATGCCGACCCTGAAACGATTCTATGCCTGCCGGGTTGATGTACCAAAATGATCATCCTCCACCACATGTCCATGTAAAATTAGCTATTAGCCTTGGAAAAACCCATAATTTTGATTTGACAAAAAAAGGATTGCGTGATTATATTGTAATTACAAAAAATCAAGATTAGGGGTGGTTATGGCAAAATTAATAAGAATTGGAAATTCCCAAGGAGTGAGAATTCCGAAAGCGATTATTGAACAAGCGCAACTTAATGAAAAAGAACTGGAATTTAAGGTGCTTGATGAAGGGCTGTTAATAAAGCCATCCAGAAAACCAAGGCAGGGATGGCAAAAACAATTTGAAAAATATATTAAAGCCGAAAAAGAAGATGAACCGGATCAAGAATGGCTGCATGCTTCTCTAATTGATGATGAGGATTGGGAATGGTGAATCAGTCAATCAGCAGATTCGACATTTGGTTGGTTCAATTGGACTCGACAAAAGGTCATGAAATAAAGAAAAAAAGTCCCTGTATTGTAATTTCACCAGATGAAATGTCTTCATTAAAAACAGCTATTGTTGCCCCAATGACTTCTAAAGGCTTCAATTTTCCCACAAGAATTCAATGTACAATCCAAGGGAAAAAAGGATTGATATTATTGGATCAAATAAGAGCTGTTGATAAATCAAGATTAGTCAAAAAGTTGGGAGTTATTTCAAAAACAACCCAAATTAAAGTTTGTGATTGTTTACAAGAACTTTTTGCTTACTGATGAGGCTAACTTGAAATATGACACCCCGCAGATAACTTCAGTTATTCTGATAAATCTTATCTTGCAATTTATTTTGTAATGTTATAACTGTCAACTGTCATTGATAAAGAATGTTTTTTGCAAAATCCAAATAACTTAGTGGGATATATGGATATGACAGATCAAGAAAGTAAGAAAAATTCCCTGGATAACATCCCATCCCATGTTCTGGATCTGCTTCTGGACGTGATACTGGATGTCATGAAGGGGAAAAGCGGTTCAATCATGCTGGCTGGAAACAACTCCAATGAGCTGACAATTCAGAGCGCGCGGGGGCTTAAAGAGGAAATTATAAAAAACGCCCGTGTCCGCCTTGGCACCGGGATATCAGGCAAGGTGGCTGTTTCCGATCAACCCATTTACATTAAAGGCATAAATGGGGAGCGAAGGATCAGCATTGAGCCTGGTGATCTTGTCAAGCCCGAGATAAAAACCTCCTATGTCATCCCCATTAAGCTCCATGACGGTTCCGTCGGAACGATTAATCTCAACTCTGTTCACGTAAACCCTGATACCTTAGAAGAGAAGAGCCGGCTTATTCAAAATATCCTTACAAGATTTTATGAATACCTGGTTCAGACTGATCCTCCTGTATGCCATCATGATCCCCCATCCCAGCTTTATATGATGAATATTTTCAGGGAGTACAATGTTCTGAGGGAGCTTAGGATTGTTTTTGACTATGTTTTTCAGTTGATTACTGATTTCAGTTCTTTGCAGAAAAAAGGAGTCTTTTGCCTGAAAAATAATGAATCAGGTTTTTTCGATCTTGTGGTTGGATATGGATTTGAACCTAAGAATTACAGAAATATTTATGAAGAACTGGTTCCCTGCCTGAAATCACCTCAAATCGAAACCCAACACAGCATCCGCATTTTTAACAAAAAAGAACTAACTGTAACCGGCAGGGCCATGTTCAATGAAGAGTATCTCATCCTTTTTCCCCTGGCAACTGATAATAGTAAAACAGACCTTCAGGGCCAGCTTGTTATATTCAATGATGAAAAACCGATGATTGATAAGCACAAAGATGTTATTCAGACCATTTGTACTAGTGCTGCCGCCACCATTAAAAAATCCAACTCCAATAGAAAATTCCATGATCTGACATATACGGACAGCTTAACAGGTACTTATAATTATGGCCTTTGGTGGAAAAGGCTTCACGAGGAATTCAGCCGTGCCCAGCGTGAAAAGGAAGTTGTTCTGTCCCTTTTGCTGTTAGATGTTGATCATTTTAACAATTTTAATATTTCCCATGGTTACCTTGTTGGTGATCAACTGCTCAGGTTCATTGCGGACAAAATCAAAAGCTGTGTGAGATCCAACGATATAGTGGGTCGAATCGGCGGAGAAGAGTTTGGCGTCATTCTTATTCAATCTTCAAAAGATGCTGCTTTAATGATTGCCCTGCGTATTTTAAGTGCTGTTTCAAATCTCTCAAGGGAGATGCAGATTGAGCTGGCAGTACCCATTACTTTGAGCGGAGGAATTTCCTGCCTGCCAGATGATGCGGATACACCGCTGAGCCTGGTTGAAAAAGCCCAGACGGCAATGGTCTCTGCAAAGATAATGGGGGGCAACCGTATCAAATCCTTTGATCACATGGAGGAATAAGCCATTCTGTTTTCGATTCGTACAACTCTTGGTTCCATAGTGGTAATGCTTTGTGATATTTTAATTTGCTACCTGTCCTTTGGTACTATTCTGCCCCGGCTTTCCGGTACTCCTTCTTGGTTAAATATTTTCGATGTGAACGGTAATCTAATAATAATGGTGTTAAGCGCAATTACTTTGATTGCTATTTTTGGAGCCCGCCTCTACCTATCTGTTGAATGTGTTTATTTATATGATCTTGGAAAAAAGACCATAACCGGGTTTTTTATGGCCTTTTTTTTTATGGCTGCATTATTTTTTTTTATAGATACATTCATTGCCCATAATTGGCACATTTTTTTCCCTTTATTATTTATTTTTTTATCTGTTTTTCTTTTTCGGTGTGTTATTTTCTGTGTTTTTAAAGAAAATCGTGAAAGAATTCTGATTTTAGGCATCACGGAACAGGCTATAGAGATTATAAAAGAAGCCCAGAATAAAAAAATAAAAGGTTATGATATTATAGGTTTTGTGACTTCCCTTGACAGTCAACTGGGCAGTGAAATTCAGGAATTGCCGGTTCTGGGCGCCATGAATCAGTTGGAGCAGGTTATCAAATCCCATAAGATAGATACTGTTGTCGTTACTTTGAGAAATATGCGGGGAAAACTCCCTGTGAACGAACTTCTTCAATGTAAAATTAAAAATATCCGTATCCTGGAAGGGGCTTCTTTTTATGAAACCGTTAAAAGAAAAATTTTGATTGATGATTTTTTTAAGCCAAGCTGGTTTATTTTTAAGGAAGGTTTTTATTATACCTCTATCCATGGTTCTTTTAAGCGAACCCAGGGACTTATAGTATCTTTTATCTTATTGGTCGTCCTATCACCAATACTGATTTTAACGGCTGTTTTAATTAAACTTGAGACTCCTGGCCCGGTTTTTTATATTCAGGAGCGTGTCGGGTATCATGGAAAAATATTTAAACTGCTGAAATTTAGATCAATGGGGGAATCTGCTGAAAAAGAAACTGGCCCTCAGTTTGCAAAAAAAGGAGATCTACGGGTCACCCGTGTCGGCAGGGTTATCAGGAAGATCCGCCTTGATGAAATTCCTCAATTTATCAATATATTCAAAGGGGATATGGATCTTGTGGGACCAAGACCTGAAAGAGAGATCTTTGTAAAAGAGCTTGAGGAAATTGTTCCTTACTACAGCCTTCGTCACGCAGTAAGACCCGGACTGACAGGCTGGGCCCAGGTCAACTATCCCTATGGAGAAAATTTTGAAGACAGTAAGGAAAAATTAAAATATGATCTCTATTATGTAAAACATTTTTCATGGTATTTTGATCTGCAAATTTTTTTCCTGACCATAAGAGAGGTTCTCTTTGGTAAAGGACATTAACGGCAGATTACATTGGCTTGGTTTTTTATAAAGGCTGTTTTTACTTGCTCGCGGGGGCTGGGAAATTTTTATATTTAATGTGTTTGAGGCATGTTTTTTGCTTTTTTGTATACTTGTTCTTATTGAAAAATTTATAAAACTTTAAGCATTGATCATGAGTTGAATTAAGGCAGGCAATTAGTACTACTTTGTTAAATTATAATTTTCGGACTGTTTTGTAGAGGGGTACTCCCCCTGTGGCTACCCTGTTCATTGGGCAAACCACAGGCGATTGCCCCTACATTATGCAAGAACATTTTTGAAAATAACAAAATAGAATTAGGAATATTTTGAAAAAGAAACTACCCGGCAAACACTATAATAATTTTACTGTTACCAATTGTTTAGATTGAATTTTTTGGAGGGGATGGGTATGACATCTCAAAAAAAAACCGAATTAAGTCTTAAAGAGCGAAGAAAGCATGAAAGATATTTTGCAGCAGAAGGTGCTTATGCAGCACTCAGCCCTAAGTCTTCCAAGATAGGGCAAATCGTCAATATCAGCAGGGGGGGGCTTGCTTTCAGGTATATTGATAACGATGATAATAAAAACAAAAATCATGAAACTCACATTTTTTTGAGCAGCAAGCATAATCATGTGAGTAAAGTCCCCATTAAAACCGTTGCTGATTATCCTGTCCATGTTGAGAACTCTTTCAGCAAGATGAAGGTTAGGCAAAGGGGCATCCAGTTTGGAGAGATGAATTTGCATCAGTTGATTGGCCTTGATAATTATATTGCCAACAATATATCATCTTTTCCACCTGTTTAGATATTGCAATGTGTTCTTGTTTAAGGATTCTTTTTTTTTTACTCTCTAATTTATGGATGGCGGTGTAATACCAAGTTCGCTGATTTTGGAGAGTAATGTTTTATAACTTATTTTAAGGATTTTTGATGCTTTGGAGCGATTCCATCCTGTTTTACCTAATACATAACCAATGACCTCTTTTTCAACCTTGTTCACGGCCCTTTTTTTGATTTTTTTTAAAGAAATATCTTCAAAGTTGGTAGATTCATACTGTGATTTGTCAAACAGATCCTCTATAATAGCAGATTTGGAAAACTGCTGAGGTATGTTTGGCATGAAGGTTGAGCTTTCATTTTCACTGACAGTAATGGATTCCTTTTTGTTAGAATCCATATAGCTGGAGTGTAATTCTTCAAGAACCAATCCCCAGTCATTCAAAACCACCTGTTTTTTAATACTGTTTTGGAGTTGTCTTACATTTCCAGGCCATGGAAATTCTTTTAGTTTTTTCATTATAGTTTCATCAGGCTTTGTAACATCCCTGTCAGGAAATTCTTCTGTGTATATTTCCAGATAATACTCAATCAGAGCCTGGACATCATCCGGCCTTTCCCTCAAAGGCGGGATATAAATTTTAATGATATTCAATCTGTAAAAAAGATCTTCTCTGAATTCTTTCTTTTTTATTTTTTTTTCCAGGTTGTGATTGGTTGCCGCAATAAGCCATACATCTGACTGGATTTCCTGATCAGATCCCAGGGGAGAAAATTCTCCACTTTGAAGGACATGGAGTATCTTTGACTGAAGTGCTATGGGCATGTCTCCAATTTCATCAAGAAAGAGAACTCCTTTGTCTGCCATTTGAAATTTTCCCCTTCTTTTTTTTCTTGCACCGGTAAATGCACCGCTTTCGTATCCAAACAATTCACTTTCGAGAAGAGTTTCCGGCAGGGCAGCACAGTTAATTTTTATAAAAGAATTAGAGCTTCTTGGAGATTCTCTATATAAGCTGTGGGCAATCACTTCTTTCCCAACACCGGTCTCACCTGTTATTAGAATATTGAGGCAGGTGTCTGCAACGTGGGAGATTAGTTCCTTGATTTGGAGTATCTGTTTACTGACGCCTATTATAGGTGGATTCATAATTTTCTTTTTTTGGTTTGAGGACTCTTGTTTTGAGCCGATTTGTTATAAATAAATTTTTGGGCTTGGTTCTAAATTCGACCACCTGTCTGAACCATGATTCCCATGATTAATGAATTAAAAAGGTTAAAATGAAAGATCAGCATAAATAAAAGGGGTATGGTATCGGTGATTATATCGAATGTAAAAATTCCATATCCTTATCCTGGGTGTTTTTAGTTCCTATAATAAGCACCTCTATTCTATTGCTTTCGATATTTCTAAAATAAAGCCTGCCATTATAGGCAAAAAGAACTTCAAAAGAGGCAGCTTTGTGTTTCTTTCCTGAGAATACCTTTCGTTTTATAGTAACTTTTGCCGGATTTTCGTTGAGTTGATGGATGACTTCTTCTGCCTTTATCTGCAAATCTTCATTTAAATCACAAAAACCTGACATGGCTTTTCTGTTCATATCTATATTTTTATAAAGAGCTGCAAATCGTTTAACAAAAATATCAAACTGCTTTCTTCTTTTGTGCCCGCCTTTTCCTCTTTCACTTTCCTTTAATTTGTTTTTAAGCTTCTCTATCTCCTGCTCTTTCTTTTTTTGTTTCTCAAGATTGTTATTTAATTTTTTTTCAAGAGAAACAATTTCTTCAAACATTTCCTCTTCTGTTATACTTGCCTTTTCAGTTTTTTCCTTGAAATCAGTTTTCACGGATTTAAGTTTTGTAAGGAGATCAAAGCGTTCTGATTCAAGCTTGTTGAGCATTTGTCTTTGAGCATTCTCATCATTTATGAGTTTATCAATTCGTTTGTTTTTTAGAGATTCCTGTTTTTTTGCTTTGAAAACTCCATGTTGATAATAAATTGAAAAAATAGACAGGGACAGCATAATATATAAAATCAGGATCAGATTGGCTCCCACGGTACCATGATTGAGTCTAACTGTTAGTTTAACAATTAACTCATTGCTCAAAATTTCATAATTATCCCTTGCTGTTTTTGAGGTGTCCCAATTTTCATTCTCCTTGATGTTTTCGGAATTCAATGTGCCAAAGAAGGGATAGATTATGATACCGCCCTTTCCGGTAATCAAGATATCCAGGCTTAAGCCGAATTTGTTGATAAGAGTGTCTTTCTCTAAAAAAGAATGAATATTTTGACTGACTTCATCATAAACTGTTATTGTTCCCTCCAGGATTGTTTTTGGATTTCCAATGATGCGATTTTCAATTTTTTTTTGATATACTGGTTCAATATATTTTTCAAGGAAAGTCAATGTTGTAGTATATAATAAAGGGGTCATGAGAATACATAAAAAAGCAATTTTTACTGGAAAATATTTCATTTTCACTCCAGAGAAATATATTTTATTTTGGATAAAGCAATGGATGGATGCTCTGGTTAGGCGGTCTGCATGAATTAATATACCGGATAGCCTCAGAATTTCTATGGCTTTATATCGAGTTGTACGGTAAAATATTTTCTGCAATCTGCTTTAGCAGGGTCAATTTATCCATCTATTCTCTATATGTTATGAATTTTATTTCTACCCGTCTGTTCTGCAGTCTTCCATCAGGGGTTTCATTACTGGCTATAGGTTCTTCTCCTCCTTTTGCTTGTATTTCTATCTGGCGGGAATCAACACCCCTTCCCATCATGTAACTTTTTATAATATTTGCTCTAAATTTTGATAACTGAATGTTATAGGATGGATGGCCTTTTGAATCTGTATGCCCGGTAATTCTAATTTTTTTTGAAGGCTCATTTGTCAAAATATCACATATTTTGTTTATTTCCTGCCTGTTTGTCTCGGAAATATCATTTGAATTATTGGTAAAACGAATAAAAAATTTTTTTTCCAAATAGGAAAAATCAATGCCTGCTTTGTTTTGGGGGCCTTGATTTTTATCCATTGGGTCCATCGGCAGATTTGTGCTCATAATTTTTATATTGGGTTTTTGATTTTCCTTGTCTATTGTATCCTCAGAGATAATTGCATTCTTTTTCTCATTGTCCAGGATTCCTTGCGCGGGCAGGGCCGATAATGTAATTTCTTGGTCTTTATTAGATATAATGGGCTGTTTTACGAGTGATTCATTGGGGTTTTCAGGAAATATTTTGAAAATATCAATGTTACTTATTGAATCATCGGTATCCTGCTTTTTCGTCTCAGAAATCTTATCTTTTGAAATAATTGGCAGATCAGTAGGTGCAGGTTTATTCAAATTCCCTTGATATATCTCTTTTTGTGCTGACTCTTTTGGAACATTAAACATGGGCTGGTTATCCAATGGTTTATGGGATATTTTTTTATGAATCCTCTCTTTGATAGAATTATAATATAATCCAATTGTTTGCGCAATTTGACCGGCCTTTTGTTTGATTTCACCTGGATAAAGATATATGGTGCAAGCTATCAAACCGGTTAAACATAAAAGCACACAATATTTAAAATATAATGGAAGTCTTATATTTGTTTTAGAACGATCATGGGTGTTACTTCTTAACTCTATTTCAGGAGCATCCGGTTTAGCATCTATATTTTTTGTACCTGCCTTATGCTCGGATGATGGCATTTCATCAAGATTTTTTTTTGTTATTTTTTTTGGAATTTTGAGTTCCCTGACGCACTCCTGGATAATTTCTTTATTAATTATTTTTTTTTCATTTACAAATCCAGTCAATAGGGCAAGATCGCAGATGATATTTATTTGGCGAGGTGATCCGCCCGAGTATTTGTAGATTTGTGCAACAGCATTTCTGTCAAAAAGCCTGGACCTGGTTCCTGCTACTTCCAGGCGATGTTTTATATACTTATCTGTCTCATCTAAATCAAGGGGTTCAATATGATAGTTTAGCGTCAGCCTTTGACGCAATGCCCTGTTTTTATCCTCATGGAGCAGTTCATTAAATTCATGCTGACCTGCAAAAAAGATATTTATCAGTTTGGTATGCTGTTTTTCAATGTTTGAAAGAAGTCTTATTTCTTCAAGTAGCTCTGAACTCAATCTCTGGGCTTCATCTATTATCAGCAGCACTTTTTTATTATCATGGTAAACCTGGTTGAGAAAGATGGAAAAGTTAATGATAAAATCGCCCTTGGATTTAAAGGTTTTGTTCATTCCAAACAGGTGGGCGATGAAGTTAAAAAAATCCATTTTTGAAAGGGCTGGATCAGAAATGACAGCAACTAAAACATTATCATCAAGGCTGTTTATAAGTGCGTTGATTAAAGTTGTTTTTCCAGCACCCACATCTCCTGTCAGCAACAGGAATCCTTTGTTGTCATAAATTCCATATCTTAAGGTAGCAAGGGCTTCTTTATGTTTTTCTCCCAGCCACAAAAAGTCAGGGTCAGCACTGATTTTAAATGGATTTATGTCAAGCTTGTAATATGAAAGAAACATAATTAATACCTAAAAGACGGGCTTGTATTGAAATAATGAGAAAAAAGGTGAATCATGCCGTTAATGTAATTATACTTTGTTTTTTATGATATATAGGAATAAATTGCAAGTTTGCTTTTTAGAGTAATGAATATTTGATATTCTTGGTCGCCTTTTGAAATTAATTTATATTTTTTTTGAACAATGTTAATTTTTTGGTGTCATTATAATTAAAGGCGCTGCATAAACTAAAGGCAGTGCTTGATATACTGAACTTCCGGATAAACTGAGCTTTTCAGGAAAATTTTTTCCTTTGATAATGAGGACATTATAAACTGTCGAAAGCTCAAGTTGAAACAGTGGGTAGTATATATTTGCTCAAAGGATATTTACAAGCAAAATTAATGGAGGGCATAACCATGAAAAAAATTATAACCACCGCGATAATAACGCTTTTTATATTTAGCATCTGTTTATCTCCTGCCTTTGCAGGTTCCAGGGGAAGAAACTTTGCCAGGGGGGTTATAGTGGGAACAACCGCTGCCATTATAGGGGCTGCGATTATAAGTGAAATTAATCATCATAACACTGTTGTCTTAGGCGGCAGACATCATGAATACAATCGGCATCCCCACCGGGGGCATCCTCATCGTGGTTACTGGCGTTATGAAAAGGTATGGATGCCGCCCATTTATGAGAAACGCTGGAATCCTGGCCATTATAACCCTCGTGGGCATTGGGTAAACGGCAGTTATCAAAGGGTGGTTATAAGGGATGAGTTCTGGAAAAAAAAACGTGTATGGGTTTCTGATTAAGCTGCCTGAAAAACGGCTGTCCCCCTTAAAAAAGACTAACCGTTTTGATGATTGTAGATAAAATATGCTTAGGCAGTTAGGCAGAAAATGGGCAAAGGCGTTAAAAAAAAATATGAGGATATGGATGAACAGACTCTCATTAGAGCGCTTAAAAATCGTGATGAGGTTGCTTTTGAAGTGCTTGTTCATACTCACCATGGAAAACTTTTGTCCATTGCCTGGGGAATTACCCAGGACAGAGAAGAAAGCCTTGAAATTGTGCAGGATGTTTTTTTAAATGTGCATAAGCATATTCAAGAGTTCAGGGGGGAATCAGGGATTTTCACCTGGATGAGGAAAATTACGGTTAACATGTGCCTTAACTGGAAAAGAAAATGGAAACGGAGGTTCCTCTGGCACCATCAGCCCATAGAATCAGAACAAGGGGGAGTATTGCCGGAGGTTGGAGAAAATCAGGATAATCCTGAATCTGAGTATCTCCAGAAGGAATTTCAAAGGATGCTCATGGTTCATGTCAAGGCTCTGCCTGAAAAAGTCAGGACGGTATTTGTTCTTAAAACATTTGAAAAAATGTCCTATGAAGAGATCGCACAGACATTGGGTATCAAAAAGGGAACAGTAAGCTCAAGGCTTCATTATGCAAGAAAGTATCTCTCTGGCGCTGTTAATTGATGCTGTGGGACTCTGCATGGGCATCTAAAAAATGGTGAATAAATATGGCTAAATGTAATAGATTCGATATAGAAACCATCAGTTGCTTTGTGGATGAAGAACTTGACGCAAAAAAGCAAAAAGAGGTTAGCACTCATCTTTTGACATGCCATGATTGTTTTGAAACTGCTGAAATGTACAAAAGGATTGATCATGGTTTTAAACAGGGGCTAAAGATACAAAAATCCATTTTCGATGATTCTGCATTTTATAATAAAATCATGACAAGAATCAGAGAAAAAAAACAAAAACAGACTATGCCGATTTTCAACGGAAAACCCCATTTTTTACCCTTCATTAGATTATTGGAATTTTTCACCCCTGGAAAAATTCCCTTGCAGGTGGCATCGTTTGCTGCCATAGTTATTTTCAGCCTGGGTTTATTTCAGTTTCACAAGTATTTTTTTGCAGATGAAAAGGGGCCTGTGGCTGAGAGCAATGGCCCCAGTGCAATTATCAATTCAGTAAGCGGGGACTTGGCATCGGTGATGATTCTCGAAACAGAAGGTCATAAGCATACGATCATCTGGTATAAAGAGAGTTAGCTTCTTGATTATTTATATGAAAGTCTCCGTAAGAGATTGTTTTTTAAAGACTTTCAATCTTCGTTGTGGCCGGGTAAAAAATATGCTCCGGCCATGGCAGTTTATATGAAAGTCTCCGTAAAGGATTGTTTTTTAAAGACTTTCAATCTTCGTTGTGGCCGGGTAAAAAATATGCTCCGGCCATGCCGGTTTATATGAAAGTCTCCGTAAACGGTTGATAACTTTCATGATTCGTTGTGGGCAAAACCAGGTAAAAACCCTGGGGCTGCCCATGGCAGTTTATATGAAAGTCTCTATAAGCACTTGTTTTTAAAAGACTTTCAATCTTCGTTGTGGCCGGGTAAAAAATATGCTCCGGCCATGCCGGTTTATATGAAAGTCTTCGTAAAGGATTGTTTTTTAAAGACTTTCAATTTTCGTTGTGGCCGGGTAAAAAATATGCTCCGGCCATGCCGGTTTATATGAAAGTCTCCATAAACGGCGGATGACTTTCATGGTTCGTTGTGGGCAGAACCGGATCAAAATCCTGGTCTGCCCATGGCAGTTTATTTGGATTTTGCAAGAACATTTCTGAAGATAACAAAGTAGAAATAACGTCTTAAAAGTAGTTGACACTTTTTTGAGGACCAACCCATGAAGATGGGGAAATTGATTCAAAAAGTGTCAACCGGCAAATGAAGGCTGTTAAATTTTATGATCAAAATATAATTTTTTTGGGTGCGGGAAATGAAAGTTATGGGTAATAAAACAATAGGCAAAATGGAAAAAATATGCATTATATTGCTTTTTTTGTCCATAATACCGGGCATATCCGGCGAGGCTTTTTCAGCACAGCGTGTGGACACAGACATTAGAATCATCCATGCCTTAACCGGGCCCAGGCATATGGATCCCGCTCTCAAGGATCTTGGAAGGGAGCTTAGGTCTGTTTTTAAGTACAGCGAGTACCGCCTGTTAAACAGGAAGAATATGATTCTTTCCTACAATCAAAATGGAGTTATAGGACTCCCTGGAGCCAGAAGGCTTGAGATTGTACCCGTTAATTTTATTAAGGGAAGAATTAAATTCAATATAAGGATCTTTAAAAAAGGAAAATCTGTGTTCACCACGGAAGTGCTTTTAAGAAACGGAAGCAGCATCACCATAGGCGGCCCTGGATTCAAAAAAGGCTATCTTTTGTTTAATATTTCAGGGATGGTGAGATAAGGCAGAATATTTTAGTGATGCTTCAGCCAGTCAGCGTATCTGCACATGCAGGACAGAGCCTTGACAGCTCTTTCCGGTGAAGGAAAAAATACTCCATTATATTTACTTCCTTTCAGCCGGTATATACTTTTTATTTTGTCATTGGTGAGCAGGCTGACTCCAAGAACAGGTTTTTCATAGACTTCCGTGAGTTTAATGATATGGTTCACATAATCGGTTTCAATCTTGATTGTTGCATCTTTTATGACTTGGAGGCTTTCTCCGGACTGACCCTTATCCACCTTTCCCATGGAATCAATCATCTTGTCTGAAAACAGCCTTCTTCCGTGGATGCCGAGATGAATAACAGCATCACACTCATCCCATTTCAAAAGTTCCTCCACCGCTGTCATGGGAATCCTGGGATCTTTTTCACCCACAATATCAACCGGGTTGGCATGGCTCCAGTAGGAGGGAAGCATTTTGTTCAGGCTGCAAATAATATCATGGGAAAGCTGTGGAATTATGAGTTTGTGTTCGGCACACAGATCAGTCGTTATCACGCCCCAGCCGCCGCCAAGGGTCATGATGGCAACCCGGTTCCCCTTGGGAAGAGGCAGGGAGGAAAATATTGCCGAAAGATCCAGCATATCCATCGGCTGATTGACCTCTATAATGCCTGCCTGCCTGAGTGTGGCGCTCATTACCCTTGTATTGGATGCAAGAGCGCCTGTGTGACTGGCCGCGGCTTTACCCCCTTCCGGAGTACGACCTCCGGTGAGAACCACCACAGGTTTTTTTTTTGACAGCTTTTTTGCACTCTCAAAGAAACGCCTTCCGTTCTTGACGCTTTCAATGTAAAGAACAACAGATTGTGTTTTTTCATCTATTTCAAACACTTCCATGTAATCTTCTATGGTGACCATGGCTTCGTTACCGGAACCTGAAAATGCCCGGATACCAATACCTTGCTGTTGGGCAAAGGCAAGAAGCTGGGTCCCCATGTTGCCCGACTGGCAGACAAGGGCAGTGGAGCCCGGCATGGGATGCACATGGGCGCCGCTGCATGCAAACCCCATATGGGGATTGCATATGCCCATGGTATTTGGGCCTAAAATTATAATGCCGGCTTCATGGGCCTTTTTAACGATTTCCTTTTCCAGTAAGGCACCCTTATCTCCTGTTTCACTGAATCCCGATGTGATGAGGAGCATACCTTTGACCTTTTTTTGCCGGAGCTGAGAAATAATACCTGGAATCTTGTCTGCCGGGATTGTGACTACGGCAAGGTCAATGGCCTCATCAATGTCTGTTACAGACTTATAAACTTCTCTGCCCATAATTGTACCGCCCCGGGGATTCACTAAAAAGACCTCTCCCTTGTAATTTCCACTCAGGGTGTTTACAGGAAGCATATGCCCCCATTTCCCTATGGTGCTGGAGGCTCCTACAAAGGCAACGGATTTTGGATAAAATATCTGTCCCAGTTGTAATTTGTCAACGGAGGGCCTTGTATCGGTTTTGCCTTTAGGCTCTCCTGTGACTATAAGGGCATCCACGGCAATGATGCTGCCATCGGGCCTTACAATAAGGGGATTTATATCTACTTCACTTATCTGGGGCAGCTCCATTGCCAGCCTTGAAAGACCGGACAGGACAGCTTTTATCATCTTGATGTCTACACGCTTTTCTCCCCTGAAATCATCAAGTAGTTTTCTGCAGGCAAGTTCTGAGAGCATCTCTTTGATATCTTGCTCCGTCAGGGGGGCAAGCTTAAAACTCACATCATTTAAGGCTTCTGTAAAGATTCCCCCCAGCCCGAACATGATCACAGGCCCGAACTGGGGATCACGGAACATGCCGGTCACAAATTCACGTCGTCCTTGGATCATGGGCTGCACCAGAAGGGCTTCTATGTCTTTACCTGCATTATTATAGATTTCATATGCCGCTTCTTTCACGGATGTTTCAGAATTCAGGTTTGTCTTTACAAGTCCCTTTTCAGTTTTATGACTCAAAAGTCTTCCAACACCCTTCAAGGCCACCGGAAATCCGTATTTCAGGGAAATTCGGACAGCCTCTTCAACATTTGAAGCCCTTTTTTCAGGCACCACTGGAATATTAAATGCATCGAGGATTTTCTTGGATTCATCTTCGCTGAGTGACTGGTTCATGGGAATCTGATCAAAAATGTTCATATCTTTGTTTTCTTTCATGCCTGGGCTCCTTGAAATATAATGTTGCAGATATTTTCAGATGTAGTTTTTGTATCTATTTTTTTACCAAAAATAATTTCACCTAAGCATGCATGTTCAATGGCACCAAGAATGACCTGTCTCAGGGCATAGGGATCTACGTTTTGTTTTATCTCTAAGGCTTTAATACCCTGCATGATAATGTCCAAGATCGTGCTCGAGTATATTTGTACCATTTTATAGGCTTCACTTGAAAAATAGTTGGGGGAATTACGTACCTCCAAAAGCAGTATCCTTGCAAATACCCTGTTTTGGGCATAACTTTTAATGGTGGTTTGAATTATGACCGAGAGTTTCTCAATGCTGGAGTGCCTGGTTTTAATTTTTTTAATTATATGATTATGAAAGATTTGAAAATGACCGTTCAGTACCTGATAGAGGAGATCTTTTTTGTCCTTAAAATATTTATAGATAAGCCCCTCTGTTACTCCTGCATTTTTGGCGATTTCAGCCGTTGTAATGGAGTGAAAATCTTTTGTTTTCATCAGGTCGGACAGGGATTCCATGATTTTTGTTCGTCCCGGGGGTGATGCTTTTTTTTCTAAGATCATTTTGTTTCCTTTTCAGACCTGTAGTTTTTGTAAATTTGAAGATAAGATAAGTCCAAATATGTAAAAATAAGCTTAGGTGAGTAATACTTACTCTCTATGACGGGCGGGTGTCAAGTAAAAATAATTATTTTCATTTTTGGGCACCCTGCATTCACCGCTTGGCACTTTCTTAAAGTCTTACATTATTTTCTGGGAATATCATTAAAAGATTGTTATAAGAGAGCATTTTTGGGGCTTGATTTCAATTTTGGCTATTTGTCTGTAGGGGGCACAAAATCCACCCGTGGCTCCCCCCTCCTGTCCGCTGGGCAACCACAGGGGGTCTACCCCTTACCTTGTGCAAGAATATTTCTGAAGATAACAAAGCAGAAATAAGAAACAAAGGAGAACAAAATGAATGGTGAAAATCTTGTTGCAAATGCGATTGCCTTGGAGATTTTAACTTCCGGGATCAAGCTGCCTCCTTTGCCTGCAGCGGGAACCAGGCTTCTGGAAATGACCCAAAAATCCTTGGACAAAATAGATATCTCCTCATTTGCAGCTCTTGTTGAGACCGATCCCGGGCTGCTTTCCAAGGTGCTTCAGTTGGCCAATTCACCTTATTACGGCAGTGTGAACAAAATTGTCGGTTTGCGCAAGGCCATTATCCGCATCGGCCTGGATGAGGCAATTAACTCAGTGTGTCTTTATTTTTTTCAGAAAATGATTCCAAAAATTCCAGCCATCGATGGTTTTTCCGTAAAGGAATACTGGGCACATTCCTGGGCCTGTGCCATGGCAAATCGGCGTCTTGGACATCCAAATTTATTGATGGATGCAATACCTGGTGAGCTTTATATTGCAGGGCTTCTCCATGGAATCGGTAAACTCATTTTAGCGATTCATAATCCCTGGGAATTTTCCAAATGTATTGCAAAAGCAAAGAACTTAAAACTGCCTCTGCATGAGGTGGAAATGGATATCTTCGGCACCACGGATGCGCTTTTAACTGCAAAAATAATGGAAATGTGGAATTTTCCCGAGGCCATCTGTGCAGCAGTTGCGTTTTACAATAACCCTGAATCAGCACCAGAGGCCTACAGAGAAATTGCAGGATTAACCCAGTTTGCCTATTTTATTGCAGGCATTTCGGAAATAGGAAACAGTGGAGACGGGATACTCATGGATATTCGTTCTGTATGGATTTGCAAACAACCGGGGTTAAAATTTAATGAGGCAGAGACCCAGCAGTTTTTGGTTCAGGAAATAATGCTGACCCTTGAGGAAAAATCCGAGAGTACCACAGGTGTTGCGCCAAAGAGAGATTGCCTGTGGGAGCATGCAGAAAAAAACCATGCTGGTAAGGCTGCCAGGGGAAATAGCACTTTTGTAAATCATCGCCCCCGCCAGGAGAAAAAAGGATTTTTTGCAAGAATATTTGGATTTTTCGGCGGTAGATGAAACTTGGACAACTTTTTAGAGAACAAGAGAAAATTTCAAAATTCAAATGACTTACCTAATTGCTATAAACGGATACGGAAGAATAGGAAGATCAGTGCTGCGGGCCCTTTATGAGTCCCACCACTACAGGGAAATCCAGATTGTGGGCATTAACGAGCTGTCAGATATTAAAACCATTGCCCATCTTACAAAATATGATACCACCCACGGCCGTTTTTCCGGAGAGGTTGAAATCTGCGGTGATGATTTCTACGTGAACAACAACTATATAAAACTCTCCCATGAAAGGGACCTGACCAGGCTGCCCTGGGGTGAATTAGGAGTGGATGTTGTGCTTGAATGCACCGGCTCCTTCACCGAGAGGGCAATGGCCCAGCAGCATATTGAAAGTGGTGCCAGAAAGGTCATTTTTTCCCAGCCGGCAGAAGAAGATGTAGACGCCACCATTGTTTATGGAATAAATGAAGATACCCTGAAAAAAGAGCACACCATAATATCAAATGCCTCGTGCACCACCAACTGCAGCATTCCGATTCTAAAGATATTAAACGATAAAATCGGCATTGAGTCCGGCATTATTACCACCATTCATTCCACCATGAACGATCAGCCGGTAATAGATGCATATCACCACCACGATCTGCGCCGCACAAGATGTGCGGGGCAGTCCATCATTCCAGTTGATACGGAACTCGCAAAGGGAATTGAGAGGATACTGCCGGAGCTTACCGGGAGGTTTCAAGCCGTATCCATGCGGGTTCCCACAATCAACGTCTCTGCCCTTGATATTACTGTTGCGGTGTCTGCAACTGTCGGGGTTGATATGGTAAATCAGATACTTAAAGAGGCTTCCATGGGAAGGCTTTCAGGGATACTTGGATATACGGAAGAACCTCTGGCCTCCTGCGACTTCAACCACGACTCAAGATCATCGGTGGTGGATGGAAGCCAGACAAGGGTCAGCAGGAAAAAACTGGTTAAAATCCTTGCCTGGTTTGACAATGAATGGGCCTATGCCAATAGAATGCTGGATACCACCGCAGCATTTATGAAGAAAAGCATGTATAGTTGATGCCGGGCATTTTGAGAGATTAATTTTTATCGGTGAACCAACTCACCACTCTCTTGAAAATATCGATGATATCTGGTTCTTTGTTGATATCGCTGAAGCTGAAGTTGTTCCAGTCCATATTTTTTAACTGTTCATTTTTAAGCTTTTCTTGCACCTCTTCTTGTTTTTTTTCAACTTCTCTTTGATCATGGAGAAGGCTGCCTCCTGCTTTCATCCATTCAAAAAGATGGCGGAGTTCTCCGGCATCTAACCATATGCCGTGTTCATTGCACTTATCTACAATTACGCCGCTTTTATATCCAAACCTTACCCTGTTCATGATGTCGGAGCACACCGGACATTTGATGTAGGAAACCTTGTAATCCTCCCGCCTGAATGTGTCGTTGATATTGTTCAGCCGGGCATGATTTATGTCATATACATTTTTAACGGAAACTTTCAAGAGGGTTTCAAGCTCACCTGAATCAAAAAAAAGCCCCAGGCACTCATTACATCTTTCGATGAGAAATTTTCCATTGATTTTTAGGTCAATGGTTTTTAAGGGAATGTTACACCTTGGGCATATCCTCTGGGATTCAGGCTCATGGGTGGTGTACGTGTGAATTCCTTTAAGGTCTGTGTCGTTTCTGCTGCCGCAGTATTCGCAAACGATTGAATTTGGCGGGAGGGGCGCAGAACAATTGATACATTTTGCCATGATATTTTCCCCTAAGCCTTGGTAAGCGGAGGCGGGTTGGTTTTAAAGAAAGGAGCAAGTTCATGTATGCTTCCTGCCTTCTGCCATTTCTGGAGTCCCTGGCGCCACATCAGGGTCTGAGCTTTAATTTTACCTTTTTTAATGTTGTATAGGATTTTTTTATGGTCAACAGGACCGATCTGTCTGGATTTTACTGCAATATAATACTCCAATTCAGGTAATGTTTCAGGTATAGGTGGAGGGGTTGTAGGCGTTTTGCCAGGTATGCCGGGTTCTATTTTTTGAGCAAGGTTTTCGGTCTTGGGGGTTCCCGGTCCACCCACCTTAGACTCCACTATTGTTTTACCCATCTCGCTTGCAATGGCAAAACCCATGCCCATACCGACTCCGGCCGATGCCTCTCCTCCCGGGTTTCTTGCAGCGGCTTCCATGGCATTGGCACTCTGGTATTTGAAATAATCATCAAGATTGCCCACTATGCCCATGCTGGTACGTTTGTCTAAGGCCTCTTCAACTTCCACGGGCAGGGATATGTTTTCAACAAGGAGCTTTGTTATATCAATGCCGTATTCCAGGAACTCCGGGGAGATGATCTTTGTCAGGATTTCAGATAGTTTACTATAGTTTGCCGTTAAATCCAGCACAGGTATATTTTTTCCACCCAGAACATCGAAAAAACGTGATACGATTAGATTCCTGAGTTGTTCCACAACCCCGTCCAGGGTAAAATGGCCCTTTGTTCCCACGATTTCCTGGATGAATTTATCCGGCTGCAGAATCTTGACAACATAGGTACCAAAGGCCCGGAGCCTGACAGGTCCGAATTCGGAATCCCTTACAATTACAGGGTTCTTAGTCCCCCATTTCAGGTTGGTAAAATTTTTCAGACCGGCAAAATAAACTTCTGCTTTAAAGGGACTGTGAAACCCGTATTTCCAGCCGTTTAAAGTAGATAAAATCGGCAGGTTTCTTGTATTAAGACGATATTGGCCAGGTTGAAACACATCGGCAATTTTGCCTCTGTCCACAAATACCGCGGCCTGGGATTGTCGGACGATGAGCTGGGCTCCATACTTGATTTCATTATCGTACCTTGGAAACCTGTGCACCATCGTATCTGATGAGTCGTCGGTCCACTCAATGATATCAATGAATTCAGCTTTTGCTTTTTCCCATAATGTCATGGCTTTCTCCCAAATTGCAGCATCCTTCATAATCTCTTAAAAGTAGTTGACACTTTTTTGAGGAAAAACTCCATGAAAACGGGAATGTTTGATTAAAAAAAGTGTAAACCGGGAAATGAAGGATTTCCGAATTGCCTTGGTTTAATTTTAAAATAACCGGCATTACCTATAAATTCAAGAATTTTTTCAAACATTCCCGGCAAGCTTTTAATTTGCGCTTGACAAATTAATCTTAAAAAAGATATGTATAACGTCTATGAAAAATAATTCAGACATAACAAAATTTAACAGGCCTGGATCTGTTGCATTAGTATTGGCTACCGTTGCATCAGTATCTGCTGCATTAAGTTCTGTTATCGAAACTAAAGGTTTCTGGTGGTGGCATATCTGGCTTTCAAGGGGTGCCCCCAGGTTTATTTCTGTCTGAAATTAAAGTAAAAAAAGATAAGACAAATATTAAAGGCTGCGGGAGTAACCCCGCAGCCTTTTTTTTTCAAAAAAAAGGCTGCCGGTTTAAAAACTGCGGCTTTTTTTGTTGCCGCAGATAATTTTTGATGATAGTAAATAAAAAGTATCAGGGAGGATATAAGTATGCTTATTGTAATGAAAAAAGGCGCAACAGACAAGGATGTTCAAGGGATTGTAACTGCTGCTGAAAAACGTGGTTATACGGCCCGTCCAATTCCAGGAGGCGACAGGGTTTCCATAGGAATACTATACAACAAAGGCTCTGTTGATGCCGCTCATTTTCTGGGACTTGGGGGTGTAAAGGAGGTTATTCCAGTGACAAAACCCTATAAACTGGTAAGCCGTGAACTAAAGAACGAGAATACCGTGGTACGGGTTGGTGATGCTTTGTTCGGCGATGGTTCCATGCCTGTAATAGCCGGTCCCTGTGCCATAGAGAGCGAAGATCAGGCTCTGACCATTGCAACGGCCGTAAAAAAAGCCGGTGCCCTGCTTTTCCGGGGAGGTGCTTTTAAACCAAGAACTTCTCCCTATTCATTCCAGGGCTTGGGTAAGGCAGGACTTGAAATATTGGCAAAGGTTCGGAAAGAGACAGGGCTTGCCGTTGTCACGGAGGTCATGGATGTTGATAATTTTTCCCTTGTGGAAGAATATGCGGATGCAGCCCAGATCGGTACTCGAAATATGCAGAACTTCAGCCTGCTGAAGAGGGCAGGTAAATCAAACCGCCCCATTATTTTAAAAAGAGGCATGTCAGCTACCCTTCAAGAGTGGCTGATGGCAGCGGAATACATCATGGAGGAAGGCAACAGCAATGTTATTCTCTGTGAAAGGGGCATTAGAACCTTTGTTCAGCACAGTAGAAACACATTGGATCTCTCTGTGGTGCCTGCGGCGAAAAAGGAGAGCCATCTGCCCATAATTGTGGATCCCAGTCATGCCTCCGGTGTCCGGGATCAGGTAATGCCCCTGGCATGTGCTTCTGCCGCCCTGGGCTCCGACGGCCTAATGATTGAGGTTCATCATATGCCTCATGAGGCCTTAAGCGACGGGGCCCAGTCCCTTTATCCTGAACAGTTCAGCCGGTTAATGGAAAAAATTAAGGCCATCCACCGCATCACAGGAGACTTTCTTTGAAAACCATAAATGTTAAAGGCAACTGGGGCACCTCATCCATTCATGTGGGTGAGGTGCTTGAAAATGTCCGGAAATATATGCCGGAGGCAAGGGCCGTCATTGTTACCGACGAGAATATAAAAGCCCATTACCTTGATAAATTTCCAGACTTTCCCATCATAACCCTTGCCACTGGAGAGGCCAATAAAACCCTTGCTTCGGTGGAGATGATCTACAGAAAACTCATTAACCTTGGGGCAGACAGATCCACCTTTATTCTCGGCATCGGCGGCGGGATTGTTTGTGACGTTACAGGGTTTGCCGCTTCAACCTATATGAGGGGGCTGAGATTCGGGTTTGTTTCCACAACCCTTCTCTCCCAGGTAGATGCCAGTGTCGGGGGAAAAAACGGCGTTAATCTGGATGCCTATAAGAACATGGTGGGTGTTTTCTGTCAGCCCGGGTTTGTAATCTGTGATACTTCTCTTTTGAAAACTCTGCCAGGTGATGAGATATCCAATGGATTCGGGGAGATTGTCAAGCATGCCCTTATTGCAGACAAGAAAATGCTGGATTTTATCGAAGAAAACACGGAAAAGGCCCTCAGCCTTGATCCTAAAGTGATTTCAAAGCTGGTGGAGGAATCCGTTAAACTTAAGGCCGGCGTGGTCTCCAGGGACGAGAGGGAGGCAGGGGAGAGGAAAAAACTTAACTTCGGCCATACCCTGGGACATGCCCTTGAAAAGATTACAGGCATAGGCCATGGCCGGGCCGTGAGCATCGGCATGGTTGCAGCCGCAGAATTTTCCCGGAAAAAAGGTTATCTAACCGCCCGGGATTGTGAACGTATTACCAGAATTTTAACGGGACTGAAACTGCCCGTTGCCTTTAATGTTGATAAGGATAAAATACTCGATGCCATGGCCCGGGACAAGAAAAAAGACGCAGATCAAATCAGCTTTGTGTTTTTAAAGGGCATTGGAAACAGTGTTGTGGAAAAAATATCTCTGACAGATTTAAAGAATCTTTTATAGGTTCTGCCCCTACGGATAATAAAAATCATCAGATTTTTTGCTCATGCTCCATGAAGCATGGAATGCAGAGATTTTTTCCTCCAAACCGCCTGATTCTGGACTCCATTGTCATTTCATGGCATTGTTCGCACTCAATGCTGTCAAGAATCATGGCAGGTCTTGCCGGGGGGGCAGATACTTCTTCCACACTGAAGAGTTCATCAAGATCAGCTTCCATTATTTTTTTTATGGAAGCGGATCTCAAGGCATCGATTCTAACAGTATCATCATCTGTTGCCTTGCCCGCAGCTTTTTTATTCATAAGGGAAACCATTTCCTCATGAAATTCTTCTCTTGCTCTGAAATCATTTCTGAAAACCGCCCGGAATCCATTCTTTTTTTTCCTGTCAAAAAAGGTAAAACCTGATTTTCCAAAATCCTTGTGAATAAGGTTGCCCTTGCCAAAAGTACACCCCGTGAGATACTGCACGGCATCAAGGGCGCACATATCAGTTTCAGCCACACAGACCGGAGCCTGGGCGTTTTGAATATCCAGTTGTTTCATGGCAAGTTCAGACAGCCTTATGCCTATGGCAAGGCCCGGGCATGTGTGTCCATGGAATTTAACGGTATCTTCAATCAATTGTTTATCTATGGTGCAACTCATTTTTTACTCCTTAGAATTTTTCGGCCCTGGTTTTAATATCGGCTGATTTTAATCACTCAAAGCATGGTCAATGGCCGAGGCTAAAGCCAAGCCCGATTTTTATAGAAACACCTATGAGCCGAGACTCACAACTAAATTAGGGATTTTAAATAAAAATTACAGGGACTGATCCTTGTATACATATTTTCCTCATGCAGCCTGAATCTGGTCGTCGGGAATGATTATAGGATAACCATTGTGGTGCAGAATTTCAACGGCTATGCCGTAAACAGATTCCACCATGGATGGTTTTAACATTGAATTCATAAATTTAGGCCCCTTAAAAACAAAAAAAGCCGCAAAAACATGAAAATTTTTTTCAGTGTTTGCAGCCTTCTTGACTTTAGTATATATCAATTATATTGATTTAGGTTATGTTATTAAACTGTCTTCAGACAGTAATTATTAAATACTTTGGCATGCTTCATTCACCGGTTGACACTTTTTCAGAACATTCTCTTAATTTTAGGAAATCACCTCAAAAAAGTGTCAACTACTTTTGAGGCAATATGAAAGATGCCAATACTTTGGTACAAAACTGAAATGTCCATGTCAAATACTTTTTATTATGAAAAAGAATATGAAACCTATTTTAATAGAACTGTTAATATAGATCCATCTTATTTTCTTGCCCCGTTTACTGAAAGACTGCCTGAAAATGCCTGTGTCTGGGACATTGGATGCGGTTCCGGCAGGGATCTGCTATGGCTGAAAAAAAAGGGAATTCATGCCCAGGGCCTTGAAATATCTCCTGGTCTTGCACGCTTGGCTGAGGAGCATTCTAAATGCCCTGTTTTGTTAGAGGATTTTGAAAACTTTGATTTTTCACTGATTAAGGCAGATGGAATTCTACTCATTGGAGTGCTGGTTCATGTTACCTGGGATAGATTTTCCGCTGTTTTGAAAAGGATAACCAGAGCCCTTAAGGACAGTGGATTACTCTATATTTCATTAAAACAGGGGAACGGCACAGTTCAAGATTCTGAGGGGAGGGTTTTTTACCTATGGCAGGATAAAGCATTGAGAAATATTTTTAATGATCTGGGTTTTGAAGTGATAGATTTTTCAAAGAATACATCGGCAATCAAAACCGGTGAAACATGGCTGGGTTATTTGTTGCTGAATGTAAGCAGCCACAAGGGTGCATGATGAGCAGTTTCCATATTTACCATGATCGGTAACGGCATCAGGGTGGATATAGAATCCGCCCCTACATTCATTGTTCGTTGTGCCTGGCACTATGTTTGTTATTCGGAAAGTGTTGGCAGGTAATGATTTTTGAAAATCCCGTCAACAGTTTTAACTACCAAAAATTGAATCTACAATAGCCATTATATCTATTTTAGGTAAGGTATACTGATCCAACTTTTGTTTTTTAAAAAAAAACAACAAATGCTCAAAACATGACTCCAAACATATTGTTTTTTCGACACAAAGCAAATTATGTTCCAGGAAAAATCTAAATTGGAATACTATAATTGATTTTGTTGGAGTTAGTCAAAGTAAGTATTCGGTAAACCCCGTCTAAGCCACAATATATGGTGTTTACGGGTAAAAAATATGAGGTGTATGCCAATATATTGTATGGTATAGGCGGTTTACCGAATGCTTAGTAGTCAAATCACATTTTTTGAGTTAAATAAATAATTTATAAAAAATAGATATAATGTCTAATATCGGCTGGAATTACGGTGCAGGTATTTTCCCTACCACCGCATATACCGGATCCGACAATCTTATCTCGGGAAAATGCTTATCCTCAAAGGGCCTTGGATATCCCCTCATGGAAACCGTTGAAATAGATTCATAAAGGCCTGATTCAAGGAAATATTCCGTAACCAGCCCCATACGTTCAAAATCATGGAGGTCTTCCCATAACCCTATTGTTTTTTCCGGAAACCATCGGTTTGAAAAACTCACTCCAAAAATTCCACCCGGATTTAAAACCCTTGCAACTTCTTTGAAAACAGGAACAGGGTCAATGAGGTATTCAATGGAAAGGGAACATATTACCGCATCAAAGGTATGATCTTTGAAGTAAAGCCTGGTATCAGTATTCAGATCCTGAACCGTATAATCGGTAAGCCTCTTGTTTTTGGAAAGTTCATTTCTATTTAATCCAAGACCGTGAAGGCATGAAAGCTCAAAATCGTCCGGGATATGAGACTCCCAGCCGGCCATGAGATCCAAAACCGAGTCTCCAGGCTTAAGAAGTGTTTTATAAAGCCTGGATATATTCTGCTTTGCCATATCGTCTACATGGCTGACAAATCTGTCTTTTTCATAAAAAACAGGATCAGGCAGGGAATCCCTTCGCCTGAAAGGATTTCCAGATAAAAAATCCGTGGGAAGACCATTATACCTGGCCTGCATACCCGGGCCTGAAAGCGCAAGCTCTATCCAGTCAGTGCAGCTTCCGCCCCTTTCCTCAGATTTGTCATATGCACAATCAACACTCATTTCAACACTCAGGGGCAGGCCTGCCATGGGATGATTTATATCTGCCGTTATGCTTTTGGAATCAACATTCAGGCAGCGAAAAGGATTCATGTTGCTTCTGAATACCCCGCGTACCCCTGATAAAATACCCTTGGGATAGAATCTTCCTGGCTTGAAACCATCAAAGGAGAGGTTTGAATTAAGCCCCTTAAGGGATTGAACAATCACCTTGTCTTTACGGTATTCAGGAACCAGTTCCCCCGGATTGAGCTTAAAGCTTATGGCATCTTTAAGGGAGCAGTCCATAATATTATCAAATACGCTGCCAGGTATAGTATCCCGCCAGCAGTTGAACTGGTCTGCAAAATAATGCTCTCTGTGTTTAATACCGTTTTTGTTCCAGGTGATATCTATGGAAAGATCGGCCAAGGCACATCGAGATAATTTTTTCATGATAAACTCCTTTTTCGGCCCAGGACAATTGTTAAAGTTTGTTTTCATAAAACAGCTTTTCTGCTTTTCTTGTCTTTTCATCAACGTAAAAAAGCACTGTTTTATTCCCAATGAAATTAATACTGAAGATAAATTTATCAACCCTTTATTTTAAAACATCCCTGCTTATTTTAAATATAGTTTGGATTTATTATTCAGCAGACGGGGTTAAGTGTATGGCCAGAATCTATTTCTGCACCATTGTGTTAACACCCATTGATATATACAAGGAAATTCAAGAAAAAAGGTATGGACTTCATGAGAATTTGGGATATTGACAGTGGATTTTTAAACGATCAAAGCCTGCTTGGGGAACATAGAGAGCTGCATGGAATTTTTTCAATTATTCAAAATAACAAAAAGGGATATTCAAGTCATCCTGAAACCATGAGATGGAAAAATCATTTAAAAAGCCTTGGTATACGCCATGATATTCTGGTTCATGAAATGCGGCTGAGGGGATTCAATCATAAAAGCCCTGTCTGTTCAGGCCCGGGAGATATAGTGTGGCCGGAGATATTTATCAATCCGCCCCATGAGCAATATGAACTTCTCAGGGAAAAATACTCCGGCAAAAAAAAGGGCAGAATCCCTCTGCCGAAAAACAGCCAGAACCTGTGGGCATGTCACAAGTATTCAGTGATGGCAAGGGATATTCAACAATATAAAAAAATAGGAAAGGATGTTTCTGACAACAAGATACCTTTTGACATGCTGTGCCGCATTCTGGTTTTAACGCTCAGAAATCCTCCGGAACTAAAAAAAATTTTAAATGCCGTTGATCACATGTGGGGATATATTTCAGACTACGCTATTATAAAACATGACGAGTCCGATTGGGAAGAAATTTTCATAGAAGTACAAAAACAGGCTTTTGAGCAAAATGTTTCATATCTTATGCACTCCACAGCCCTTGGTGAATTGAAATATTGGTTAACCCGTTTGTTGGATCTCCCTCCGACAGCATCTGACTCAGGATATTACGCTCCTCAAGTCCCGGAACAATGCCGCTGATCTGGGCTTCAATCACCGTGGCACGATTTTCTTTCGTAATCGTTATGGATGCTTTGGCCCGGCCATTCTGATCTATCTCCGTGATTACCCAATTGCATATGATTGTTTCACCGACGTACACAGGCCCTTTGAATCTTAATTCCATAGCAGATGCCAGCCATCCAATCTGCCCGCCAATTTCGGTAACCAGGCTCGCCGTTAACAGTCCATGGCAAATAGGTGCTGAAAGATTATGCGCTTTAGCAAAGCGATCATCGAAATGAACCGGGTTATAGTCTCTTGATATCCTGGCGAAACGAATAACCTCATCATCTGTAAAAGTTCGTGAAATTCTGAATGAGTCCCCTACCTGAAGGCCATTAGCGGCCCGTTGTCTGAAGTCCATCATTTTTATAAGCTGTCCCTTTAGTAATCGAGATTGAAATATAAGGTTCCGCATAAGCAACAGGGAAAACATCATCCCTTTATTATTTTTTTTATCATAAAACTCATGGTTTTCATAGTGGACATGTATATACTTACCTTAAAACTCAGAAATAAAGATGGGGGGAAAATTGACCATATTCATACCCGCAACTCGAAATACCCTGGTAAAGGACATTTCCAGACTGAGATGCCTCTTCCTTAAATTTATGAGCCACGATAAAAAGTTTAAAATTTAACGATCAAGGATCAGATCGGCAGCCATTTCAAGGGACTCCATAGCTCTGATTTTTTCTGCGGTTTTCACAGCTTTGTTCATAACACCAGGATCTGATAGGCAGAGTTCTATGGATTGTGAAAGTCTTTTTACCGTCAAGGCTCTTCGCCAGATGGGTTCTGGGCCGAGCCCTGACATATGGATATGATGTCCCCAGTAATATTGATCCAGAATATGGGGGATGATGATCTGTGGAACTCCAGAGGCAGCAGCAGATGCGGTGGTACCAGCCCCGCCGTGATGGATTACGGCCGCCATTTTGGGAAACAGTTTTAAATGTGGATAGTTCTGGATGAAGAATATATCATCTGAACTGCTTCTTGTTTTAATCGAATCAGATCTGCCAGAGATTTTTCCAGGAAACCCCGATATTATAATACGCTGCCCTGTCCTGCGTGCGGACTCAACTATAATTTTTACATTTTTGTTCTGATCCTGCCGGGGCATGCTTCCAAATCCTGCATAAACGGGGGGGGTACCTGCTTCAAGAAAATTTTTCAGATCAGGATTTGAAGTATCTGGCTGATTTAAGTGCATGTATCCGGTCTGGGTATATGATTGAGACACATCCGGTGGCACAGGCGCAATACCAGGGTCTGAGGCGACAATCACGTTTTTACCAAGAATATGGGGCCAAAAATCCGGGATTGGATGTAATCCCATTTTTCTGCGCAATCGGTTCATACGCCTTGTCATGTTAAATCTGTCAATGGTGCGCACAAGATTCCAAGTTGATGAATTTATGCATCCTGGGTATTTTTGATACTTGAAAATCGGCACTGGATGATGCCTGGATGGGAAAAGCTGGGGGGTAAAGGCAATATAAGCATAGGGGATATTTCTGAATTCTGCCAAGCTTGCAAGTACAAAAACCAAGGATGAAGCGATTATAAAATCAGCATCTGCTGTGACATCATAAAGCCCATGAAAAAGATCATTAATCGATCTGTGCAGAAAATCAACAAATTTTAAGGCAGAACCAAGGGAATGGGCATCCTTCATGGTGTCAATAAAGGCCCGTACATCCTGCCCTATGGATTGAAACGGACAGCCCAACTGCCTTGCCCAGCCTGCATTTTCCGGAGGGCCGGCAAGGAGGACATCGTGTCCCCTGCGTTGTAATGCCAGGGAGAGGGCCAGCATGGGCTGAACATCTCCCCTTGATCCATATGTGGCTAAGACTATTTTCATGGTTTTTACATATACCCCCTCATAATTCAGTTCAATATATTGTGCACTATCTCAATCTCTCTAAATTCGATTAACAAAATTCTATAGCCTATACCGGAATAGTTGATACTGTTCCTCAAGTGTTTCTATTGATAATTTTTTCAAGCACTGCCATGGGCAGACCAGGGTTTTTACCTGGTTCTGCCCACAACGAACCATGAAAGCCATCCGCCGTTTACGGAGGCTTTCATATAAACCGGCATGGCCGGAGCATATTTTTTACCCGGCCACAACGAAGATTGAAAGTCTTTAAAAAACAATCCCTTACGGAGACTTTCATATAAACCGGCATGGCCGGAGCATATTTTTTACCCGGCCACAACGAAGATTGAAAGTCTTTAAAAAACAATCTCTTACGGAGACTTTCATATAAACACTCATGATGGCACAGTCATCACAACGATCAATGAAAGTCTTTTAAAAACAAGTGCTTATAGAGACTTTCATATAAAACATTTAGAGTATCAAAACATCCGAAATGCGCTATCCCATTTGCGGTTTTTTAAAACTCTATTCCTTTTTTTATTCCCCATGATTGCTATTATCATATAATTCTGGTACGAAGTGAACTGAAAATAATACTCACCATCAAAAGTGAACTACCCCCTAATCTAAAGGGATAGGGGTTTTACGCCACTTTTATAAAAAAATAAGCCAATTAGGGGGTTTTTACATGTTTCGAGTTAGGACTATTATTGCAGTGTTTGTATCGCTTGTTATGATTAGCTGGACAGGCATGGCTACAGCCCAAGAGACCGGAAAAAGTACAATTAAAGAAACTGCGAAACCGGATCAACCAGCAGGGGAATTGACAACAGAGCAGCAGAAGATCAGTTATGCACTGGGCTATAACATAGGTCAGAATTTGAAAAAAGATTTTGAGGTGGATTTAGATACTTTTTTCAAGGGGGTGAAAGACAGTCATGGGGGAAAGAGTGCTCTATCTGAAGAAGAGATAAAAAATACCATGATGGCCTTTCAAGCCAAAATGAGGGAAAAGAAGATGGCCCAGATGCAGGAATCGGCTGCTGAAAACAAGGAAAAGGGTGCGGCTTTCCTTAAAGAAAACAAGGAAAAAGAAGGTGTTGTGGCCCTGGAGAGCGGACTGCAATATAAGATTATAACAGAAGGTGATGGTGACTCACCCAAGGCCTCTGATACTGTAAAATGTGACTATAAAGGCATGACCATTGATGGGACGGAGTTCGACTCTTCATACAAGAGGGGAAAACCTGCATCCTTCCAGGTCAGCGGCGTTATAAAGGGCTGGACTGAAGCTCTTCAGCTAATGAAGGTGGGGGCAAAGTGGGAGCTTTACATCCCATCGGATCTTGCTTACGGCGATCGCGGTGCCGGCAGATCCATTGAACCTGGATCAACACTGATCTTTGAAGTGAAACTTCTTGGCATCGAGTAAAGCAAAACCGCCCCTCCTGAATCATGGATTCAGAAGGAGGTTGTAAAAATCCAGATTAAAAAAATAGCTTCCCATCATTGATCTGCCAATGAGTCAGGAATCAATAAGAAAAAAGGGCTCATCACGGATTTGTGTGAAAATTCATAATTTCCAATGGGTAAATTTTGATAATTGCGCACCACAACCTATCCCAATCACACTAATCCGCGAAGACTCGAAAAAAGGAGCTGACATGTTTGTTTTAGGCTTTAATGGAAGTCCCAGACGAAAAGGAAATACAGAATATCTATTGTCCCTTTTTATGGATGAGGCAAAGCAAAAAGGCTTTGAAACAAAAGTTATCAATGCCGCTTCAGAATCATATGAGCCATGTATAGGCTGCGGTCATTGTGAGAAAAAGGGATTTTGTTCAATCAAGGATTCCCTGGAGGCAGATATTTTTCCCTTGATTAGGAAAGCAGATGTGATTGTTCTTGCCTCCCCTGTTTATTTTTATTCAGTACCTGCGAAAATAAAGGCCATCATTGACAGGACCCAGACTCTATGGGCAAGAAAATATAGATTTGATTTAAAGGATCCCGGAGCAGATCACAGAAAGGGGCTTTTACTCTCCGTGGGAGCAACCAAGGGGAAAAATCTCTTTGATGGAATCAAGCTTACAGCAAGATATTTTTTTGATGCCGTGAGTGCGGATTTCACTGATAGCCTGTGTTATCCCAGGGTAGATCAAAGGGGAGAATTAGAGTCCCTGCCGGGTGTCCTGGACGATGTAAAAAGATTGTCTGACGGGCTCTTGACCCAGCTTAAAGATCGGAAACGTATACTTTTTGCCTGCCGGGAAAACGCGGGTAGAAGCCAGATGGCCGCAGGGTTTTTCAGGCATATGGCAGGCAGCAGGTTTGATGTTCTCAGCGGCGGCAGCCAGCCCGGTGATAAAATTAATTCCCTTGCAGTTGAAGCCATGGCGCAAAAGGGTATTGATATTGCATTTCAAACCCCAGCTTCCATTGAAGATGCACTGGGAACCCAGGGTGCAGACGTTATCGTTACTATGGGTTGCGGTGAAACCTGCCCGGTGGTACCGGGTTGCAGGGTAATTGACTGGGAGCTGCCTGATCCTGCCGGAAAGCCCATTGAGGAAGTAACAAAAATTAGAGATGAGATCAGAAAAAGGGTAGAGGAGCTGATTAAAAGTCTTTAAATACTGTTTGGCATCTTTTATATTACCTCAAAATTAGTTTACACTTTTTTTAAGTGAGCCCTCAAAAATGGGAATATTGATTCAGAAAGTGTAAACCGGCAAATTAAGGATGCCTGTTTTTTTCGCCTCTTTATTATACCGTCTTACTTCCAGGTCGAATAAGGGGCTTTTATCAGATTGGAGTTGAAAAATTTTGGATCATCAGTGACCTCCCTTCCCAGCCAGGGGGGCAATAAAAAGACCTGATCCCTGGTTTCAAGTTCGATTTCTGCAATGACGAGTCCCTGGTTTGCATCTGAAAATACGTCTATTACCCATACCATTCCCTGGAATTCAACCGGGTACCTTGTTTTTTCAATAAAGGGCTTTTCACATAGACAAAGCATTTGTGCGGCATCGGATACGGGAATTTTATACTCAAATTCCAGGCGGCAGGCATTTTGTGTTTTCCCCTTTACCGTAATATATGCGTTATTTTCCGCAATTCTTAGCCTTACCACCGCTTCCGGGCTGTTTTTCAAGTATCCCTGCTTCATGGTTACCCCATTTATATCTGGAGTTTTCCATGAAGAATCCTTTACTATAAATTTTCTTTCGATTTCTATACCCATGATCCTCCATTATTGGTTCTATCTTTGGCATGTTTCATTCTTCAGTTGACACTTTTTCAAAACATTCTCTGAATTTTAGGAAATTCTCTGAAAAAACTGTCAACTACTTTTGAGGCAATATGAAACATGCCCTATCTTTTATTATTTGTTGATGTTTATATAATTTTTCAGTCATAAGTTCTCTGAATTAATACCATATATGGTGTTAATCGGAATTTAAGACACACATGCCATACGGCAAATAAGAGTTTTCGACTTACGAGCTATAAAAAAAGATCATTTTGTTCAGGCTTTGTCAACCCCTTTTGCTTTGCTATTAATTTTTTTGTTGAATCTTGATATTAGCTCAATTCATTTCCTGATGAAACCAAATACAAAAAACATTTGACATTCGTTTCTTTATGTATAACGATAAATGGAATTCAAAATATTTTTACACATTCATATAAAATGCCATGGGCTAACCAGGGTTTTGACCTGCTTTTTTGCCCACAACGAACCATGAAAGTCATCCGCTGTTTACAGAGACTTTCATATAAACTATTTATCAGGAGGCTAAAAATGACAATTGGTAAAATAAAAAAAACAGGTGTAATTACAAAATTTTTTATACTATTTTTTTCAGTGCTATTGCTGTTCTCAACAGCCCATGCAGACAAGCTCTATGTGGGTACAGATACGGCCTTTGTTCCCTTTGAGTACAAAGGAAAAGATGGTAATTATACCGGTTTTGATATCGACCTCTGGGCAGCCATTGCAAAGCGTATAAATGTAGAATACGATTTAAAACCCATGGATTTTAACGGCCTGATTCCTGCCCTGACCACGGGAAACATAGATGTGGCCCTTGCCGCCATTTTTATAAAATCTTCCAGGGAGGAAAAAATTGATTTTTCCCATCCCTATTTCAGGGCTGGATTAAAGGTCATGGTTCAAGCGGGAAATAATGATATAAAGGCTCCAGAAGACCTCAAAGGAAAAATCGTTGCCGTTAAAACCGGTACAGCTACTGTGGAGTATGTTGAAAGCCTTGGCCCAAAAAAAATCGTTAAATTTCCCAATATTGACCAGGCATACCTTGAGGTGGTAACCGGCGGAGCTGATGCAGCCATGCATGATACACCAAATGTCCTCTATTTCATTAAGACCGCAGGCCAGGGAAAAGTAAAGGCCGTTGGACCCGATGTAAAGGCCGCTCAGTACGGTATTGCTTTTCCCCAGGGCAGCGAACTGCGTGAGAAAGTCAATATCGCTCTTTTACAAATGATGGAAGACGGCGAATATGCGCAGCTTTACCGCAAATGGTTTGCTTCTGATCCAGAATAGTGCTTTATCAAATTTAAAAATCAGGCTCTGCCTGATTTCATTGGAATGTAGAGACAAGGCATGCCTTGTCTCTACGTTTTTCCGGTTACATGATACCCCTCCTAAATGCAAACATTGACAGTGGAAAAACCATTTTTGCCGGTCTTCGGCATCGGGTTACATGATAACCCTCCTAAAAGCAAACATTGACAGAGCAATAGTTAACCCATTACCTTTAAAAAAGGCTGTTTTTACTGGATCCTGACTTTTTGGTAGATATTTTCCGGGGATGATAAAAACAGCCTTGATGTGGAATTATGGATTTTGAATATACAATTATTGTTGAATCATTTCCTGCCCTGATACAGGGAGCTAAATTAACATGCTTTATTACCATAGTAGGTTTGATCGGCGGCATGTGTTTTGGTGTTTTAGCAGGTCTTGGAAGAATCGCTGGGACAAAATCCCTTGGTGAAGTGCCCCAGGGCTTCTTTTTTATTATAACAAGGGGCATCCGTCTTGTATCCGCGGGCTATGTAGAAGTTATCCGGGGAACCCCAATCATCGTCCAGGCCATGTTTATCTACTTTGCCTTTCCCATGCTGGTAAAGGCATTTACCGACATCGAGAGGTTCCGCATTGAGGCCTTGACAGCCGCGGTGATTACCATCATGATAAATGCCGGTGCCTATATGGCTGAGATCGTAAGGGGAGCTGTACTCTCCGTTGATAAGGGTCTGGTTGAGGCTGGCATGTCCCTTGGTATCAGCCGGTTTCAACTCATCTCAAGTGTGATCGGCCCCATTGCTCTGAGGCGGATGATCCCGCCCATGGGCAACCAGTTCATCATAAGCCTCAAGGATACTTCTTTGTTCATCGTCATAGGGGTAGGAGAGCTTACCCGCCAGGGCCAGGAAATTATGGCCAGTAATTTCAGGGCCCTTGAGATATGGTCGGCGGTTGCAGTCATATATCTGATGATGACTTCGGTACTTGCATTGATCTTACAATACTTTGAAAGAAGAATGAAAATACTTTGAAACAGATAATAGAATTTAAAAATGTGTGTAAGCGTTTCGGCAAAATCGAAGTGCTCCATGATATAAATCTCACCATAGATACCGGAGAGGTGGTGGTGGTAATCGGCCCTTCAGGATCAGGGAAATCCACGATGATCCGCTGCATCAACGGACTTGAGATGATTTCATCGGGAGAACTGATAATAGATTCCATCCGGCTGCCTCAAGATCATAATAAAATGCAGCAGATACGCCTTGAAGTGGGTATGGTATTTCAGCAGTTCAATCTTTTTCCCCATATGACGGCCCTTGAAAATATATCTTTTGGCCCTAAAAAGGCAAGGGGCATGTCAAAGTCCCAGGCCAATGAAATAGCAAGGGATCTTTTGAACAAGGTAGGTCTTTCAAATTTTGAAAATCAGATGCCGGGACAGCTTTCAGGAGGCCAGCAGCAGAGGGTGGCCATTGCCAGGGCACTGGCCGTTAGTCCCAAGGTAATGCTTTTTGATGAGCCCACCTCTGCCCTTGATCCTGAATTAAAGGAAGAGGTTTTAACCGTCATGAAAGAGGTTGCAAAAGAGGGTATGACAATGGTGGTTGTTACCCATGAGATGGGTTTTGCAGCCGATGTGGGGAACCGGCTTCTCTTCATGGAAGACGGCAGAATAGACGATGAGGGCGATCCAGTGGAGATGATTAAAAATCCCCATTCCCAGCGGCTTAAAAATTTTCTGGTTCATGTCAATAACTGAAGCCGCCCCCATTTAGAGAATCATACTGCAAAAAGCCTCAACTGCTTTTGGGAGGATAATAAAGTATGTCCAGCCTCAGCACCGCCGGTTCTATTATTTTTGCCTAACTTATTGAATTTATTCACATGAAAAAACTGACCTCTAAAAAAACAGAGTCATATTTCACTTAGATTACAAGATATTATGAGATCAATCGAACCGAGGGTCAGCATTTCCTTATTTCTTTAAAGCCCATGTTAATGGCTTCTGCCACACTTGAACAAATTGTAAATTCAGTCTGCATGGAGGCAGGGGCTGTTTCCATGATATAGCTTTTTCCGCTCCACTTCAGCAGTTCCGTGTCGTTGTAATCATTTCCTATAGCTACCGTATTCTCCTCATTGATTTCCAGTTGGCGGCAAAGCCAGGCAGATGCTTTTGCTTTGGAAACATGCCCTGGGAATATCTCAATCCACATGGAGTTTCCATCAAGGGGGGATGTGGTACGGATGACGTTGAATCCCTGAAGTTGTGTTTTTATCTGTTCGTAAATTTGTTCATAAATAAGTGGATTCCCATTTATGATGGCAAGTAACTGGGAAGATGATTTATCCCACCCGTTTAAGGGGGCCTTGAACTTTCCATATAAGTTAAGACGCCTTTCAAAATCAGGATTTGTTGAGCCTGATCGATGGTAATCAAACCAGTGATTTTCCGGAACCCTGTGGTGTACCATAAAGTCGATTTGAATATCTTTCAGGTATTTTATAACCTGCTTTGTACTCTCAGGATCAATGGCATAGCTGTTCAATATCTCCCGGCCCGCCCAGTGCATTATGGCGGCACCGCTGGAAAAAATCAGATAATCTATTGGAAAGTCAGGGGAAATCACCTTTTGTGCAGAATAAAGGTTCCGCCCCGTTGCCACAGCTCTTGTGATTTTTTTTTCACCTAATTGCCTTAAGAGATCAAGGTCTTTGGGGGAGATTTTATTCTGGAACAGAGTGCCGTCCCAATCGGTTATTAGAAGTTTCATGGTACGCTGTTTTTTTTATTAAATTTTTTAAATCATACTGATCAAATCACTTACCAGATTGAATGGAAATTGACCATTTAGCGGCAGATTCATCAGGGCTGGTATTGTTATTGATCTCCTTTGCATATATGTTGGTCATAATTTTTTCTATAGTTTTTTTGCAATAATTACCTGAAATTACAGTGCCTGGAAAAACTTTTCCACCGGCCTTGAGTGATGAGATGTTCTGCTGTTTTTTCAAGCCTTTGATAAGAGTTTCTTTTTTGTAGTTCAAAATATCAATATTCAGGTTTGCCTCGTTAATCAGCTCTGCTATCTTGGATAATCGGAGTTGAATTTTTTCCTGTTTCTTGAAGTCTTCATTAATTGTTTTGTCGGCGTTATCAACCTTTTCGAGTGTTTCTTCTCTTTGAGATTGGAGTGTTTCTAATTCTACCTTAGTTTTTCCAATGATTTCAGAGCTACTATTTTTTTCCATATCCTTTAACTGCCTATCCAAGGATGATATTTCCAGTTGCCCTCGATCCTGAATATGGGCCAATTGAACAATGGATGTCTCCAGGTTTTCATAGGCAAGATAATACTTTTTTTGTTTTGATTGGTATGTCTCATTCAGCTCGTTGAGTTTTTTTGTTTCAAGCTCAATCTCTTTAATTTCAATGTTCAGGTGGTCGTCCGCCCCTATTTTTAAAATGCAGGGAATGGATTTTTCAGTCCCGATATCTCCTGTTTCAATGCCAAGTTTGGATGAAATATTCGATGAGATAAATTTACCTTTGCCAGTGGAGCACCTTCCGCTGGTCTGCACCTGGGATTCAATAATTTCTTTGGTTACTATTACATCTCCATAGGCTGATATTTTTGAGTTGCTGATATACTTTGCGTAAACACTGCCTTCGGTTTTTATGGTCGCTCCATTTATGCCGCCCTGGACAATTATATCTCCTGTGGCAATGATTGTTGCGGCACCGATTTCCTTTGTGGTCAGGCCCGCACATTTAATTTTAAAATCTGGCTTCACAACCCCTCTTACGATGAGATTTCCGTCAAAATTCACATGCCCGGTTTCAAGCCCCACATTCCCTTTAATAATTTTTTCCTGAATAACGGAAATTTTCCCATCAAAGGTTAATTGTGGCTGTCCTTCGGCCTTGGCAAGAATTTTAAGGCCATCGTCTGAAAAACAAGCGCCATTACCAGTTCTAATGGGAATGTCCTTAACGTCTGGCGCTAAAATTTCATTGCCAAAAATATCATACCCATTTTTTTTGGGTGTCAGCGGCGTCTTTTCAACAAGAAGATCACCAGGCGAGACATGGGGAATATCTCCTCTGTCCTTGTAATCGATTGTGCCGTCATCTTTTTCATTGCCTGCTTTTAAGTAATTGATTTTAAAATGATATTCAACAGAGGCATTTCTACCGGTCACCGCCTCTTTTCCCCTGGCAATGATAATGCTGTTTTCCCAGGGCTTTTCACAGTAAAAATATTCCGAAATCAGGATATCTTCAATATTTCCATGGGTGATTTTTGATCTATGAATTAGTTTTACTACATCATCAAACTTGATCGACGGAGGTAATTCACGGTAAATGAATAGCTCGGCCGTCATGTTGTCTTCTGAAATGATAATTTCAAGGATTTTATTGTTTTTTTCATCAAAAATAGTGGGATGCTGTTTTTCATCAGAAGTTTCTTCTGGCGGTGTTTTTTTATCAGGCAGTTCTTCTGGGGGGGGGGTATCAGTATCTTCTGGAAGAGATTGATTCTTTGAATCATTTTCATTATTTTTGAAATTGTAGATAGCCTCAAGGGAAAGACGTTTTTGTTTTATTAGAATTATATCCCGCTGTTTTTTTGTAATCATCAAGGCATTGACAAGAATATCCCCGATCAACTCCATTGCTTCATTTTCCTTGAACTGTTTTGCCTGGATGTTCAGGGCTTTTTCAGCATCTTCCGAAGATAGAAACCCATTTTTAATTGCAATGGTGCAAAATTGGTTATCCAGACGCCGCATGTTTATATCTGCCTGATCTTTTTCAATAAGTTCTCTCTGCTCAGGTGTAATCAGGCCGGCTAGGTAAAAAAAATCATCAAAATCAAGATTGCTGCCAACATTTGTCAACAAATCATATGCCTTTAATAAAGCGGCTATCTGTTTTTTGCTGCATACTTTGGTATGTATGGCAATTTTACAGATTTCAGGGGTTTCCTTTTCTTTTTTAGACAGTTCGGCGTTAAAGGATTTCTCACATTGTCTGCAGGTTATCTGCCTGCCTGCTAAGTGTTCGGAAATCATGTATTTTTTTTGGCACCATGGACATATTGTAGCTGATTTTTTAGGTTTTTGAGCTGTCATGGACTATTCCTTAAACCGAATTCAATCCTGTTTACCTGCCAGCTTATGTCCATTGCAAAAATTACAATCCCCAGACTCCGCCCATATCTTCTATGGAGGGGTCTTCATATCGTTTCATGGTAGCAATCCATTCAGGCATATTTTCTTTAACTCTATCCTTCATATCCTAAAGATCTTGTTTTGAAATTTTATTTTTTTCATACATGAAAAACCATCTAAAAAAGGGTGTTGAAATCGGACACGATTTTTACTAAAAACATATAATAAATTAAGGATGTTAAAGCTAATTAAATACAAATGTATAATTTTTAACTTAACATACTGATTTTGTTGCTAAAACAAAAAGATATTTCAATACCCTTTAAAAGATTTTTATTTTATTTTCTTCATATTTATTATAATTAAATGATGACAGATTTGACCTCATTATAGCCGGGGTTACATTCCCATGGCCTTTTCCAGTTTTTTGATTTCTTTAATCAGTTGTTTGCGTTCTTTATCATTAATCTTGGCTGTGGCAAGTTTTTGCCTTAATCCGGCTAAGATCATTTCTTCTCTGTATTCACTGCATGTATATTTTTTATTCATAGCTTTTTCTATTAACTCGTGAGTCGTAAGTTCTCTGTTGTTTTGGAGTTCTTATTCTATAACCCATTGAAATTATTAGATTTGGTCTTTTTGTTTTGATTTTATCACCACTAATAATTTCAATAGTTTACGAGAATTTATGACTGTAGAGTCTATTATATGGTTGAATCATCCCTCTCAATGGGTTAACAAAAGAAAAAGGGGGAAGTTTGGGCTTTTTTGATTTTGCCCTTATTCTACCACAGCATAAGATGTTGTCAAATTAATTGTAATTTTAAGATACAATATTGTAGATCATGTAACAGTTTATCCTCCTTTGTAATATGAGTCTTAAAAGGGATAAGGCGGTCTGCATGAATTAATATACCTGATATCCTTAATTATATATGAATTTTGGCATCCTTCATATTGCCTCAAAAGTAGTTGACACTTTTTTGAGAAGATTCTCAAAAAATAAGGAAATACTTTGAGAAAGTGCCAACAAGTGAATGAAAAATGCCTGAATCATTATGAGTTTATATTAAGTTTTACGGTAAAACATTTTTTGCAATATGCCTAACGTATTGATTTTAAAATCTCCAGTAAAATTTGAGAGGGGTGAATGAATACTTACCATGATAATTATGTTCAAAACAATCTGATGTAAAGGAAGAAAACCTTGTGGGACCGTCAAAAAAAAAAATAGATGCCCTTGAAAAGAGAATGAATCTTGCGGGAATAAAAAAAGAAGATATTAAGGAGAAGTTTATCAGAGCTTCGGGCAGGGGAGGGCAAAAGGTAAACAAAGCCTCCTCTGCTGTATTTATAAAGCATGTGCCTACTGGTTTTTCAGTAAAATGCGGAGCTGAACGATCCCGTCATCTCAATAGATTTCTGGCCCTACGCAGGCTTGTAGAAAATATTGAAACAAAGGTGCTTGGAGTTAAAACTTCAAAGATGCTGAAAGTTGACAAAATAAGAAAACAGAAAAAAAGGCGGAAAAAAAGAGCTGTAGCAAAACTCAGCTAAAATGCTCCAAGCTGGCATTGTTTTATTTTGATTCCTTTGTTTTCACATGCCGAGGCAATATCCAGTCGTTTGATTTTTAATTTTCTGCCGATTTTCCAGCATTTGATACATGTTATTGTGCCGTTTCCAGAATTTTTTTCAAGCTCATTGTTAAGTAATTCTGATATTTCCATATTTTTGTTTATTTTTTTCTTACCCGGATCATAACCGAAAAGGCCAAGACTGCATTTTACAAGCCTCAGCTCCATCAGATCAGCCTGAATACCAGCTTCAATGGGTGAAATGCCAAGAACCTCTGCTGCTGCATGAATGGCAGCACATGATATGGTTTTATTGTTGGATTTTTTTTTAAGAACCGATGCAATTTTTTTATCCAGGTTTTTATTTTGATGTTTTTTTGCATAGTGTCCTGCATCTTCGTGGCTCATTGTTTTTTCCTTGCTGTTTTTTTATTTTGAATTTCTTTGTTTGGTCTTTATTACATTTAAAAGTTGTTTATTGGCCTGATTAAGGCGGCCCGCCATTACTCCAAACAGATGTTTTGCCACATCCGGGTATTTTTCCACCACCTCATGTATTTTATCTCCAGGAAATCTTTTGACTTCCGATCGTCCCTTGGACATGATGGTGGCTGTCCTGGGTTCACCCGTCAGAGCTGCCATCTCTCCGAAGTATTCGTCAGGTTCTGTAATTTCAGCGATCTTTTTCCCTCCCTTTACCACATAGAGTTCGCCTCGAACCAGCTTGAAGAAATCAATGTCCTTATTGTTTTCCCTGATAATGACATCCTTGTCCTCATATTTTTCGATGTCGGGGCTTACAAGATAGGCAGGCAGAGCCTCTTTGGTAATTGTGGTCTTTTTAAGTACCTCTTCAAGGGAGGTGGTTCCCTGGCGGACCTTTTCAAGCCCTGCATCCCTCAAGGTTCTCATACCCTCCTGAACGGCCAGTTTTCTCAAATGATCTTCCGGCACATTGGCATTGATAGCTTTGGCAACCTCGTCGGTTACCTCCATGAGTTCATATAGGCCAACCCTTCCCTTGTATCCGGTGCCGTTACACCGGGAACATCCTTTGGGGCCCATGATTTTTAAATCTGGAATCTCTTTTTTGTCAAAGCCGTACAGCTCAAGCTCAGCAGGATCATAACCTGTAACCTCCTGCTTGCATTCAGGGCACAGCCTCCTTGCCAGGCGCTGGGAAAGCACCATTGTTACTGAAGATGCAAGCATGTAGGGCGGAATGCCGATGTCCACCAGCCTTCCAATAGTTGAAGGGCAGTCATTGGTATGAAGGGTGCTGAAAACAAGGTGGCCTGTCATGGCTGCTTTTATGGCGATTTCTGCAGTGTCGATATCTCTGATTTCACCTACCATGATAATATCAGGGTCCTGGCGTAAAAATGATTTTAATGCTGCTGCAAAGGTCATCCCGACGCTTTCCCTTACGGGTACCTGATTGATTCCCCTGAAGTTGAACTCCACTGGATCCTCAGCCGTCAGGATTTTTGTATCCTCCTGGTTCAAGCGGTTCAAGAGGGAATAAAGTGTAGTGGTCTTTCCGCTTCCAGTGGGGCCTGTTACAAGAAGCAGTCCATAGGGCCGGTTGATACAGCGTTTTATGGCAGAAAATGTATCACGCTCAAATCCAAGCTTGGAGAGGTCAACATTCAATGCGCTCTGATCGAGGATACGCATTACAATGCTTTCTCCGAACAAAGTAGGCAGAGAGGAAACACGAAAATCCACTGCCTTTTTTTTGCCCAGCTTCATCTTAATACGCCCATCCTGGGGAACCCGTCTTTCAGCTATATCAAGTTCTGCGAGAATTTTTATCCTTGAAATCATGGCATTTTTGATGGAAAGGGGCAGATTCATTGCCTTGTAAAGGGAGCCGTCCAGGCGGTATCTTACTTGAAGCGCCTTTTCAAAGGGCTCGATGTGAATATCGCTGACCCCGTCATTGATGGCCTTTATTAAAATCCCGTTGACCAGCTTGATGATGGGTGCGTCTCCTGCAAGGAACTCATCATACTTGTCATCGTCATCAAGGGATTGGACCTCCAGTTCATCTGCCGCTTCAGATACAAGGGAGCCGAAGTCATCCACCGATGTTACAGGCTCTTCATCCTCTACTTCCTCCTCAAAATGAATGAGTTCTCTGTACTGACCGTCATCAAGCTTGTAGAAATCCCTGAAGGCCTCTATGACATCGTTTTCCGTTGAAACACAGACCTTAAGATTTTTACCGATGATCTGTTGAAGCTCTTCAACTGCTGATGTATCGGTGGGTTCAGTCATTGTTACAACAAGGTCATCACCTTGCATTTTTAGAGGAAACACCATGTATTTCTTGGCGGTCTCAAAGGGAATCAGCTTTATAATTTTCGGATCAGGCTCCATTTCAGAAACCCTGATAACCTCGTAGCTGTATAGCCTGCTAAGAACATTAACTATAGTATCAGGATCTATGAACCCCATGGTCAAGAGAATGCTGCTCAGTCTCTGGCCTGATTTTTTCTGCTGGGCCTGGGCATTCTGGAACTGGACATTTGTGATCTGTCCCTCTTTGGAAAGAATTTCTCCTATACGGATTTTGCCGGCACCGGACTGGTCTTTTATCGTTGACTTTAAACTTGACGCTCTTGCCCCTTTTTTTCTTGGTGGGGTGTTCATTCATTAACCTCCAGAAAATCCATTCTAAGGTTGTTCTCTTTATCACAGTTATTTTTCATAATTTTCATATATCTTTTTCCCGCCTCCAAAAATAAGGAGAATCCCCAGGAAATAGAAACAGAATTTAATGAGCCCCATTGCGTTGACAAAAGCTTCAATGTTTTGGATTTTAGGCATTACCTGGGGAATCCTGTAAAATACACCAAGCCCTGCCATTACAAGCACCGCGCCCCATATCAACTGTATTTTTTTCTTATTCATATATCAATGTTTCCTTATCATGATCCATTTTTAAAAGTTTTTCAAGTTTTGCATCAAAAACTGCCTGGTGGTCCTCAAGTATTTCCGTATCAACCTCTAACTTTTCAAACAAATTATCAATATTAGACTGACACATGGATATTTCCCTTGCAAGTCTGGATATTTCATTTCCATCCTGTTTTTCAGCAGCGATCTGCATTTCATTGTGAAGTATTTTAAGATTTTGTTCATATCCATCGATTTGAGTTTCACATTTATTAATTTTTTTTTCAAGGGGACCAAGAAGCTGTGATCGTTCCTTTACTATGGCGGATCGAAGTTTCCGCATCTCTTTTTTGGAAATTTTTCTGGTCTGGTCATCAGCATTTGAACATGATACAGAAGAGAGATGATTTTTTGCATCTCTACTGCCGGGTGAGGTGTTTGTATCCGTGCCGCTGTATTCATCCCATCCCTCTTTTTCAAGAAATTCGGCATATGTGCCCTCAAAAACAAATATATCATCATTTTTAAACACAATGAGCCGGTTGGCAAGGGAGTGGAGAAACATTTCATTATGGGTTACTAAAATAACAGCTCCTTTAAAGTTATACAGAGCAGCCACAAGGGAATCACAGGATGTCATATCAAGGTGATTGGTAGGCTCGTCAAGGAGCAGCAGGTTCAAGGGCCGGGCAAGGAGTTTTCCCAGCATGACCCGGCTTTTTTCTCCACCGGACAGGACAGATATTTTTTTCAGGGCATTGTCTCCTTCAAACATCATGGCTCCGCAGATGTTTCTTGCCTGCTGGCGGTCAATGTCTCCATGGGAATAAAGGATTTCCTCTTCAACCGTGGCATCTGGATTAAGGGACAAAACATTGGTCTGTTCAAAATATCCTGGAACAACACCTGGATTGTAACGGATCATGCCGGAATCAGGTTCAAGTTTTTGCGCAAGAAGCTTTAAAAGGGTGGTCTTGCCCTTTCCGTTTTTTCCTACAATGGCAATTCGGTCATCCGGGGACAGGGTCAGGTTGAATTCTTTTATTAACTCTGGTTTCGGGACAGAGGGGACAGATTTTAAATCTGTCCCCAGGTCCACATTCAAGCCCGAATCTGTCCCCGGGTCTGTATCATCATAGGAAAATGAAAGATTCTCACATGTAAGTATCTGTTTTCCGGAAAAGGCAAGATATCTGAAAGAAAATTCAAGGGATTCAATTTTTTGCAGGCTGTCTTTTTTTTCCATTTTTGCCAGGGCCTTGATCCTTGATTGAACAAGACCTGCAAGCCTTGCCTTGGCCCTGAACCTCGTAATGAATACTTCCATTTCCTTGCGGCGCTTTTCTTCATTTGCCCTGGTCTTTTCATAAATTTCTTCATCAAGGGCAATCTGTTCATAGTATTTTTCCGTATTACCAGGTATTTTTCTTATTTTTCCGCGGTGGATGCCTGCAATATGGGTCACTACCGCATCCATGAAACTTCTGTCATGGGTCACAAGAAGAATCTCCCTTGGCCATGATCTCAGGAAGCCTGAAATCCAGCGTATGGAAGTTATGTCAAGATAGTTGGTGGGCTCGTCCAATATCAGAATATCCGGTTCGGAAACAAGCACTTTTGCAAGGTTAAGGCGCACCTGATAACCGCCTGAAAATGCCTGAGGCGGTTTTTGTATATCAGACATTGAAAAGCCAAGTCCGCTTAGTATCTTTTCCGCCTTCCATGAATGATCTTTTTCCTGCTCCATAAGTCCGAGCATACACTCTTCAAGAACCGATGGCCTGGAAAATTCAATATGCTGGCTGAGATACCCCACTCTATAATCTCCAGGTATCTGGATATTTCCGGAATCAGGGTCTTCTTTGCCTGTCAGCATTTTCAGAAGTGTTGTTTTACCATGGCCGTTTCTTCCCACAAGTCCGATTTTTTCACCTATATTTATCTGAATGCCTGTGTCATGAAACAGTATTTGACCGCCAAAACTTTTTGAGATGGATTCTATATTTATCATGATTTTTTTTATACCATAAAATCTGTAAACAATCTACTTGACTTGAGCGGTGTTTTTAATATGATATATAACCAATATCACGCAATGGGAATGCAGGGGCGGATTCCATATCCGCCCTAACCGATCATGATTACCAACGGTTCGATCCTTTTTGCATAATTTATTGAATTTATACACATGAAAAAACTGATTTCTAAAAAAGCAACGTCGTATTTCATTTAGATTATACTACCTTATGAAATCAATCGAACCGAGGGTGATTATTTTTCTTCAGGCACATGGTTCATGATGACTTGGTTATAATAACTAATTGATAATATAATATATATTTCATCTAAAACTATTTCAGATACATACCAGTGAACAAAAATATAATCAAGTTTAAATCTTTTAATGCCCTGTTAAAATAAAACATCACAACAAACGTATTTACAAAAACTATCGAGGAAAACATTATGAAAAAATATATTTACAGCTTTGGAAATGGAAAAGCTGAAGGGGATGCCACGCAAAAAAAACTCCTTGGGGGTAAAGGGGCCAATCTGGCTGAAATGGCAATCCTTGGCTTGCCGGTACCAGCAGGTTTTACCATATCAACGGAATGCTGCAATGATTATTTTAATTCAGGCGGAAAGCTGCCTGATTCTCTTCTTTCAGAGTTAGATGATGCCATTGCCGGAATTGAAGAAATCATGGAAAAAAAATTCGGTGATCCAGACAATCCTCTTCTTGTCTCAAGCAGGTCCGGTGCCAGGATGTCCATGCCCGGCATGATGGAAACCGTTTTAAATGTGGGATTATGCCCTGATACCATACCGGGGTTGATTAAACAGACCGGCAATGAATGGTTTGTTTATGATGCCTACAGGCGTCTTATAATGATGTATTCGGATGTTGTGATGGAAAAAGCCGAAGGCATGGAACCTGCCGACGGAATGGGTATCCGCCTTCACCTTGAGATGCTTTTGAACGATTTAAAAAATGACAGGGGATATAACACCGACACGGATATAACTACCGGGGAGATGCAGAGTCTTTGTGAGAAATTTAAAATAAAAATTAAAAACACCCTTGGCCTTGAATTTCCAGATAATCCAAGGGATCAGCTTCTTGGCTCCATTGGCGCTGTTTTTAAAAGCTGGAACGGAAAACGCGCCGTATCCTATCGAAGGATAGAGCATATTCCAGACTCCTGGGGCACGGCCGTTAATGTCCAGAGCATGGTTTTTGGAAACATGGGAGATCTTTCCGCCACCGGAGTTGCCTTTACAAGGGATCCTGCAACCGGAGCCGACCGTTTCTATGGAGAATGGCTGCCCAATGCCCAGGGAGAAGATGTGGTCGCCGGCATCAGGACTCCTAATCCCCTTAACAACAATACAAAATCATCCCATAATGCCCATCTGCCCTCCCTTGAGGAGGTCATGCCGCAAATTTATGATGAGCTTGCAGGCATCAGGTCGATCCTGGAAAGCCATTACCAGGATATGCAGGATATTGAGTTTACCATTGAGCAGGGAGAGCTTTACATGCTTCAGTGCCGGGTGGGCAAAAGAACAGGCACCGCAGCGCTTCAGATGGCCATGGACATGTTTGAAGAGGGACTCATCAATGAAACCACCATGGTGGGCCGCCTGGACCCAAGGCAGCTTGACGAGATGCTCCATCCCATTGTGGATCCGGAAGCGGAAAAAGAGGCTGCGGTTGTTGTACAGGGACTTCCAGCAGGGCCTGGAGGAGCTTTCGGCCAGATCGTTTTCAGCTCCCTTGATGCCGTGCAGTGGGCCAAGACCGGCAAAAAAGTTCTGCTTGTGCGGGATGAAACAAACCCTGAAGATATAGAAGGCATGCGTGCGGCCAGGGGCATTCTTACGGCCCGGGGAGGCATGACCAGCCATGCCGCCTTGGTTGCCAGGGGCTGGGGTAAGTGCTGCATAGTTGGAGCCGGCGCCCTGAAGATCAATTATGATGCAAAGGAGATGAGGATCGGCCAGCGGGTTTTAAGGGAGGGAGATTTCCTTACCCTTAACGGAACCACAGGCATCGCCTATGAGGGCAGGCTGAAAATGAAGGATGCTACGGAAAATCCTCTGTTCACTAAATTTATGCAGACTGCTGACAAATATCGTACCATGAAGGTCAGAACCAATGCTGAAACCCCTGGTGATGCAGCTTTGGCCCTCAGGTTCGGAGCAGAGGGCATAGGGCTTTTCAGAACAGAGCACATGTTCTATGGCGCAGATTCAGATCATCCGCTTTTTCTTCTGAGAAAAATGATCATGAGTAAGTCAGAGGATGAGAGACAAAGAGCCCTTGATGAGCTGTTCCCCTTTGTCAGAAAGGAGATTCAGGAGACCATGGCCGTTATGGATGGAAAACCTGTTACCTTCAGGCTGCTTGATCCGCCTTTGCACGAATTTATACCCAGATCAGAGGAGCAAAAAACAGAGGTGGCAAAGGCCCTTGGCATCGACATCGAGGAGATCGAAAAAAGAAGCTCTGAACTTGAAGAGTCAAATCCCATGATGGGGCACAGGGGTGTAAGGCTGGGAATAAGCTTCCCGGAGATTACAGCCATGCAGATCAGGGCAATATTTGAAGCATCCGCAAGGCTCCTCAAGGAGGGCAAACAACCCATTCCCGAAATCATGGTTCCTGTTACATGCAATGAAAAGGAGCTTATCTTTACAAAAAAGATTGCACAACAAGTTTATCAGAGGGTGGTTAAAGACTATGGCCTGGACTCCATAGCCCATCAGTTCGGAACCATGATTGAAATTCCCAGGGCCGCGCTCATGTCCCATAAAATGGCGGAACATGCCGAGTTTTTTTCCTTTGGAACCAATGATTTGACCCAGATGACGTTTGGGTTCAGCCGGGATGACATAGGATCCTTCATGAATGACTATATAGATAATGCCATCCTGAGCGCAGATCCCTTTGCAACCCTGGATCAGGAGGCGGTTGGGGCTTTAATCGAAATATCTGTTGAAAGGGGAAGAAAAACCAGGCCAGACATAAAGCTCGGCATCTGCGGAGAGCATGGCGGTGATCCCGAATCCGTTGGCTTTTGCCACCGGGCAGGACTTACCTATGTGAGCTGTTCACCCTACCGGGTTCCTGTGGCACGCCTGGCAGCGGCCCAGGCAGCAATAAAACAAAAGTAGGCGGTTTTAAGAAATGGGTTCCCTGCCGATGCCGTGGTACTCAAATCCCTCTTCTTTGATAATTTCCGGATCATAGAGGTTTCTGCCGTCAAATATAACGGCCTGCTTCATCCTTGCCGCCATGTCTTTGAAGGCGGGCTGGCGGAAGGTTTTCCATTCTGTAACAAGCACCATGGCATCACACCCGTTCAGGGCATCGTATGGGTTGTCGAACAATTCAAGTTTTTTTTCGGGAAAATAATATTGTGGAAATTCTTGTCTGGCCTGGTCCATTGCCACGGGATCATAGCACTTGAGCCTGGCCCCGGATGCAATAAGATCGTTTATCAGAACAATGGCCGGGGCTTCGCGCATATCATCGGTACCAGGCTTAAATGAAAGCCCCCAGATGCAGAATGTTAGATTCCTAAGATCTGAACCAAAGCGTTTTTTTATCTTTTTTGTCAGAACCTGTTTCTGCATTTTGTTGCGCTCTTCAACGGAAACAAGGAGTTTTGGATCAAATCCTGCATCCTGGCTGGTCCGGATCAGGGCCTTTACGTCCTTGGGAAAGCATGAGCCGCCATACCCGCAGCCGGGATATATAAAAGAGTATCCGATGCGCTGATCCGATCCGATCCCCTTTCTTACATTTTCCACATCCACTCCAAGACGCTCACACATATTTGCAATTTCATTCATAAAGGAAATCTTAGTGGCAAGCATTGCATTGGCAGTGTATTTTGTCATTTCTGCATCCCTGATATTCATAAGGATCAGCTTGTCCCTGTTTCTTGAAAAGGGTGCATAAAGCCGCTGCATTATTTTGGCGGCTTTCCGGCTGTCAGAACCTATAATAATACGGTCAGGCTTAAGAAAGTCATTTACGGCAGCCCCTTCCTTTAGAAATTCAGGATTGCTTACCACATCAAATTCAATATCAGCGCCTCTTTTGTCAAGCTCTGCCTGCACCGCTTTTCTGACCTTGTCAGCCGTGCCCACCGGTACCGTTGATTTATCGACAATAACCGAATAATCATTGATATGCCTGCCGATTTCCCCGGCTACCTCAAGGACATACTTTAGATCCGCTGATCCGTCCTCACCGGGCGGAGTACCCACGGCAATGAAAAATATGCTGGAATCCCTTGATGCAGATTCAACACTTGTCGTAAATTTGAGAAGCCCTTCCCTGTAGTTTTCAAGGACAATACTTTCAAGACCCGGCTCATATATGGGGAGAATGCCCTTTTCAAGATTTCTGATTTTTTTCTCATCAATGTCCACACAGGTAACATGACTGCCCATTTCAGAAAAACAGGCACCTGTTACCAGGCCCACATATCCGGTTCCTATGATGGTTAGATTCAAATGGAGACTCCTTTTATTCAAGCAAACGCAAGCTTCTTTTCATAAGTTTTATGGCAAGGAAACCCCTGAGTCTTTGGCTCAGGGGTTGTTGACTTTGAATGATAATTTTTGGATCAAGGCTTGGCAGCCTTCATTTCCCGGTTTACATTGTTTCGATCAATCTTCCGGTTTTTGGGGGATCAGCTCAAAAAAAGTGTAAACTATTTTTGAGGTATTTTGAAGGATGCCCAGGGTTTTATACTTTTCTATAGATTCTCAATATACCATTTTGCTGCCCTGTCAAGCCCCTGTGTCACCGAAAATTCCGGCTCATATCCCAGAAGGCTGCCTGCAAGTGTGATATCTGCCAGGGAATGGCGGACGTCTCCCGGCCTGAAATCCCTGTATAGGGGTTGTATTTTAACGGCTTTCGGATACACAGATGCAACCCTTTCCCGGATGAGAGAAAACAGCTCATTCAAGGTGGTGCGCCGGCCGAACGCCACATTATATACCCGGTTTGCGGCATTTTCATCCATTGTGGTTGCAGCAAGTATATTGGCCTGTATGCAGTTGTCGATGTAACAGAAATCCCGGCTGGTCATCCCGTCTCCGTTTATATAGACACTGCCGCCGTTGATCAATGCGGCAAACCAAAGGGGAATGACCGCAGCATAGGCACCGTGGGGATCCTGACGGCGCCCGAAAACATTAAAATAGCGAAGGCCGATGGTATTAAAGCCATAGGTTCTGGCAAAAACATCTGCATAAAGCTCATTTACATATTTGGTCACGGCATAGGGAGAAAGGGGTTTTCCAATATGATCTTCTTTTTTGGGAAGATCAGGATGGTCTCCGTAGGTGGAGCTGGAGGCCGCATAGACAAAACGCCTGACATGGGCATCCCTTGCCGCTACAAGCATGTTAAGATGGCCCGTAACATTGTTGGCATTGGTTAAAACCGGGTCAGCCACGGACCGGGGCACTGAACCAAGAGCTGCCTGATGGAGCACATAGTCCTTATCTTTACAGGCGGCCGCGCAGGTTTCCATCTGCCTTACGTCCCCCTTAATAAATGTAAAATTATCCCATTGCTCCTTTGTGACTGCGGCCTTTATTTGATCAAGATTGTGTTGATAACCTGTTGAGAAATTGTCCAGGCCTGTAACCTTCTGGTTAAGGGAAAGCAGGGCTTCAACAAGATTGGAGCCGATGAAGCCCGCGGCTCCTGTTACCAGCCAGCTAACGGGATTTTCTTTTATCTGCTCAGATATGATTTGATATTTCATTTTCACCCATTTTTTTGTTAGGTAGTGCTAAATTTTGATATTAAAGACGCCAGAACTGAATGTCTTTACGGGATACTTCGGCCGGATCAAGCATGGATTTGACATCAATCAGGCAGCCGTTTTCGCCGAGTTTTTCCATGAATTCATCGATTTTTATTTCTTTATACCGTGCGTGGGGAACAGCTATTATCAAAGCACCCAGATCCTTTAAATCATCCCAGGAACAAAGTTGTATGTCGTAGTATTCAAGAGCTTCCTCCCTGTCTGCCATGGGATCATGGACAAGAACATTTACCCCGTAATCCTTTAATTCCAGGACAATATCGATGACCCTGGTATTTCTTAAATCGGGACAGTCCTCCTTAAAGGTGAGTCCTAACACTGCCACCCTGGCATCTTTTATGTTCTGGCCGCCGCGAATCATCATCTGTATGGTTTTTTTGACGATAAAATGTCCCATATTGTCGTTGATCCGCCTGCCGGCCAGTATGATCTCAGGGTGATAGCCCTCTGATTCGGCCTTGAATGTAAGATAATAGGGATCCACCCCTATGCAGTGTCCACCCACAAGTCCCGGGAAAAATTTGAGAAAATTCCATTTGCTTCCGGCTGCCTCAAGTACGTTTTTTGTGTCGATGCCCAGCTTGTCAAATATCAGTGCAAGCTCGTTCATCAGTGCAATGTTTAGATCCCGCTGGGTATTTTCTATGACTTTTGCGGCTTCGGCTTCCTTGATTGTCCGGGTTTTATGGACGCCGGCAGTGACTATGGATCCATAAAGGGCTGCGACTTTTTTTAGGGTTTCATCATCGTCACCTGAAACAACCTTTACAATTTTAGTTAATGTGTGTTCTTTGTCTCCTGGATTGATACGCTCAGGGGAATATCCGACATGGAAGTCTTTTTTCCATTTAAAGCCGGATTCCGATTCAAGGATAGGGACGCAGATATCTTCGGTCACCCCTGGATAAACCGTGGATTCAAAAATAACAACCGCGCCTTTTTTCATGTACTTTCCCGCAGTTTTGGCAGAGCTTTCAACAGGGCGTAGATCCGGCCTTCTTGCCCGGTCAATGGGGGTTGGGACAGCAACCACAATAAAATCAGCGTCGGACAAAAGCCCTGGATCAGTTGTCGGGGTAAAACGGGAGGCCTGTTCAAAAAGGAATTTATCGACTTCGCCGGTGGGATCTTCTTTTTTTATGCAGTTTTTAATAATGCTTTCTTTTACATCAAATCCAACAGTATCATATTTTTGAGCAAAATGGACGGCCAGGGGTAATCCCACATATCCAAGCCCGATTACGGCGATTTTAGCATCTTCCATCATTAGAAGTTCCCCTTTATTATAAAATTTATGTGTTAAATATCCATAGCATATTTTGGGAAAAGATCAAACTTTAGGAAATATAATTCTATGAAGGCAGGATGGTATATAATGAAAATTACAATGCTTGACCGGGCAACCATGGTGGGTTTGCCCCTGCAAATAATGGCTGGAATTCAAATCAAGCCCGAAAGATGCCGTATTCTCAAGGGAAATCAGGAATCCAGATCTATCCAGTATTGAGACCAGGCACATCTTTCCTTATAAGGATAATTGATAAGCTCAGTGGCCATTATTGAAAAATCCGTTTTCCTGGCAACAAAATACGATACTTTATCATGGCCGAACAAAGTTTTGATTCCCAGGGCCACAAACAGGGTTTCATGCCTGTCTTTTACCCAGAATTTAACGGCGCCGGTTACAATTAGAATATCACCCTCATTTACAGCATCAAAGAAATTTATCATAACAATCTTGTGGGGCTCGCCCTTAAAATAATCCACGGCATCGCTTCTGGTAAATTCACAGTTGATAAAATTTTTAAAGCAGTTGAAATGTTGTGAAAAACGGCCGTCTGCCCCATTAACTCCCGAGACAGCACTCATCATAAAAATATATAAAACTGCAAAAGAGGTTATTCTTCGGCTAAAAATCATTTAGTTATACCTTTTGATTTAATATATCTAAAATGGTTTTGGAAAGTTCACGCAGCACAACCGGCTTTACTATGACCCTGCCGTAACCTGAAAAAAAATCCTTCATCAGGGAGGTTGTCTTTTTATCCTTATATTCGGTTCCAAGAATTACAGGAATATCAGGAGCTGTATCCACAAGGCTTTTCACAAGGCCGGTGCTGCTTGAACCTGCCATAATACTATCCACAATAACCATCTTGAACTTATCTGGCTGATGTTTAAATGCCCTTAATGCATCAAACTGATTTCCAGAAGGAGTAACTGGAAATCCAAGGTCTTTTACGATCATTTCAATAAGGTCTCGTTTTTCAGGATCGTCGTCTATTATAAGGATGTGTTTTTTACCGGAAAATAAAGGTTCAAGCATGGGCGCTCCTGGTGAGTCAAATTTTTCTTCAGCCCATTTTTTATCTGTCACCGGGTGGACAGCATTGATATCTAATTCAAACAGCTTTGAGGTTCTGAAAAGACCGTCGGCATCGTCTGGAATTCTCAGTATAAGCCGGTTATTCCCGGCAAGATATTCTCTTAACCAGATGCGGTATTCAAAATCATCACCAGTTAAAAGTATCAGCCGTGACCCCAGTTCTGAATTTATCTGCAATGTATGATATATTTTGTAGGTTGCTCCCTCTCCAATGGCCATCTCCTTGTATTTTTCAGCCACAAATTCCACCATGTAATCATAGGCGGCTGCCTTGAGAGGTAAAATGATCAACAGTATATAAAAAATCAGTGTGAATATTTTTTTCATTTCAAGCTCCATTTTGCATTTATGAAAAAATAAAGTTACTTACCTAATCGTCTATTTCAGATAAAAACTTTATCCTTAAGGACTCATCAGGTACTGGGCTCACACCGTTCCAACGTGTCAAAAAAATCACAATATATTGTGATTTTTAACACTCTCGAAATACAATGGGTTGTATGCTGGAATAGTGCGAGCCCAGTGCCGGTAAGGCGGTATATTACAAAAAAAACAGAGCTTTTGGAGCCGATGGTAGAAAGGGTCTTGAAAATTTGAGTAAAAGCAAAATGGGCAAGCTTTTTACTCCTCAGAAAGTTGAGTTATAATTTAAAATATTTTTCTTGATATCTGTGAATCATTAGATTTAATCTGCTGCTGAATTATCAGGACTGATGTGTCATAAAATACATGGCCCCCACAAGTGCTGCAAGGGAAACTATCCCCATAACAAAAATGTGGATAATGCTGGAATCGCTTTTGCGCCTTGCCCTGGTCAAGTTGAGCATGATTCCTAAGAAACTCATCAATATGCCGAAGATTGATACCCATATAAGATATTGTAAAAAATCAATATCCCACCATGTTCTCAGATGAAGGCCGTAGAATCTGTCGAAAAAGGTTTCAAACTGAGGTTTTGCGCATTCGGTTGTTATCAGGACAAGCAAAATCATAATCCATGAAAGGCAGTTGAATAATGTCAATATTTTTGTCCATCTATCTTTTTTTTTACGCCTGTCATATAATGTTACCCCTTTTTTTTTGTTTGATTTTGTCATATAATTATAATATATTTTTCACCATGAAAGTTATCGAGCTTACAAATAAAAATTTTAATAAACTGTCAAAGTTAATTTACGATGAATCCGGTATCAATATTCATACAGGAAAACTCGAGCTTTTGAAATCCAAAATTGCCAAAAGGATGCGGGAAACCAGGATTTCATCCGCCTCGGAATATTTTCGTTTTCTGGAAACAAATAAAAATGAGGTCATAGAGTTCATCGATACTGTTACAACCAATCATTCTTTTTTCTTTAGAGAAAACAGGAGCATTGAGTGTGTTGTAAACAAACTTCATGAAACCAGCCTTAAAACAAGAAGGCCATTAAGGATATGGTGTGCTGCCTGTTCAACAGGGGATGAACCATATTCTGTTGCTCTTCAAATGATTGAAAAACAAATCAGGTTTTCTCTTCTTGCAACAGATATTTCCCATTCTGTACTATCCAAGGCCGGTCAAGGCATATACTCTCTCGAACGGGCCAAAAACATACCTGAACATCTTCTTCATAAATATTTTCAAAAGGGTTGTGGAAAATATACGGGATACATACGTGTAAAAAAAAATCTTCAAACCTTCATCACCTTTGAGAAATTTAATCTTATCACAGATCCTTTGCCCAATGAAAAATTTGATGCTGTCCTTTGCAGAAATGTAATGATATATTTTGATCTTCCCACCACTCAAAACGTAGTAAACAGACTTTCACAGGCCATCAAACATGGGGGCTATTTTATCATCGGGCAGGCCGAAAGTCTCATGAATCTAAAGCACTGCTTAAAACCTGTGAAAAACATGCCAAGCACCTTTGTTAAATAATCAAAAACAGTTTGTTTGATAATAATACCTCTATGTATTCGGAAGCCTTCTCTTAAATGGTTTTGAAACTTCTTTCTGTTTTATCAACAAAATCAAGGTGTTAAGTTGAAAATTATACATCTGCATGTAATCGATCTTAACCTTTTGAATTTATTATATATTCTCAGGCAAAATTGCGTATAATTTCAACACCCTTTCTTAGAAGCTCGTGATCCGTAACTTCTCATTTCCCATACGACATCTGTTGCCTTAAATTTTAATTCAACACCATATGTGGTGATAATTTAGAAAACTTATGACTGAGGAGTTAGAAGGGGAAAAGTATAAATTTTTATCGTTTATGGGCCTGGGATTTAAAACGCCTGGTAATCATCTCGATAATTTCTTCTGCGCTGGTTTCTATGGGTTTGTTGCTTACATCTATCATGGAGTAACCATGGGTAATAAAATGAATTCTGGCTGCATCAATTTCTTTTTTTATCTCTTCTTTGGAGGCATAGGCGTAAATATCCGAGGTCCCAAGGGTGTCCCGGCGCATCCTTCTGTGGGCGATGAGCTGCTCTGCATTGATATTAAGTGCAATGATGCGTCTTCGGTCGATTTTTTTCAAAATATCCGGCATGGGAAATCCTATAATTAGGGGTACATTGGCAGTTTTCCATCCCAGAACGGCAAGGTACATGGCAAGGGGAGTTTTGCCTGCCCGGGAGAGTCCCACAAGGATTATTTCCGCATTGGGAAGATTGTCAGGATTTACCCCGTCATCATGGGCAAGGGCAAACTCTATGGCAGATACCTGGTCCAGATCAACATTGTGTATCTGCCGGTAAAGACCCGGCTGTTCTATGGGGTCACTGCCGATAAAAGTCTGGGCCTTTGATAGAACCGGTCCCATCAAATCTATTGTAACAATGCCGTTTTCCACCCCTTTTCTTGTCATGTATCTTCTTAGTTTGCTTTTTACCAGAGTATGGACGATCATGCTTTCAGTATCCCTTGCCTTGTCAATTATATCGTCAACCTGTGCCTCTGAACGAATTTTGGGTATTTTTACCACTGTAATATCGTTCTGGGGGAACTGTACCAGGGCACTCTGAATCAGATGATAGGCATTGATCCCCTCTCCGCATGAGGCAATGTAAATCATATGGAAATTTTCGCCTGTTATTTTTTCGTGTACATTCATGAAGTTGACCTTATGGACTATAAAGTGTTATGATTTAAAATCAGCTTTATTTGAACGATTAATTTAAATATCACAGGGAGATTGCAAAAGCCATGAGCCGGAAAAAAAAAGCAGATTATGCCATTCTTGACCAGCCACGGGTGCTGGCCGGTATTTTTCATCCCAGACCGGAAAATGCCCATCGAGATATAACACAAAAAGATATCCTTATTCCAGTGGAAGCTGATATCCAAATCGGTGCCTGTTTTCATATGGCCGGCAAAAAAGCACCCACAATTCTTTTTTTCCACGGCAATGGTGAGATCGTTTCGGACTATGATGATCTGGGGGATATATACAATAGTATGGGCATCAATTTCATGGTGGTGGATTACAGGGGCTATGGCCGTTCAAACGGAACCCCTTTGGTGAGCGCCATGATGGAGGACTGCCATGTCGTCCTTGAATATACCCTGAATTATCTCAAGGAGAGAGGCTGCACAGGGCCCTTGACGGTTATGGGAAGATCCCTTGGAAGTGCATCAGCGTTGGCCCTTGCTGCACAGGGAAAACCAGGGTTTAAGAATCTCATTATTGAAAGTGGATTTGCCTATGCAGGTCCGCTTTTGAAGGTGCTCGGCATTAACCCGGCATCCATTGGTTTTCATGAGGAAATGGGCTTTGAAAATATTGAGAAGATCAGGCAGTGGAGAGGGCCTGCTCTTGTCATTCACGCTGAGTTTGATCACATTATCCCCTTTACTGACGGCCAGGCCCTTTATGATGCCTGTGGTTCAGAAAATAAAGAGCTTCTTAAAATCCCGGGAGCCAATCATAATGATATTTTTTTTAGAGGAATGAATATGTATGTGGATGCAGTCGGCACATTTCTAAGAGAGGGTTCATGAGATATGTTGAGATTAAAAAGGAGCCTGTTGAACTTTATAAAATTCTGAAATTTGAAAACCTTGTCATGAGCGGAGGAGAGGCAAAGCATATGATAGCAGACGGTCTGGTAAAGCTCAATGGCAAGGTGGAAACTCAGAAACGTAAAAAAATTCTTTCAGGGGACATTATTGAATTTCAGGGAGAATTCCTTAAAGTTGTCAAGGGTTTTTAAATAAACCACCATGATAATAATGAAATGCAGGGGGCGGATTCCATATCTTTCACGTCCGGCCCTTACAGAGCAGGTTAGATATGGAAACAGGACAGATATGGAATCTGCCCCTGGGGATTTTCAATGGACAAAAAAATATGAAAAAAAATTTGACAGGCTAGGAACTTGAGCTGATGAAAAAACTGGAAAAAATTATAGAATATGCTTTTAAACTGGGCGTCAGTGACGTTAAACTTGTTGCACCGGATATGATTCCAGTGGATGATCAATTCCCCAAATATTGCAAAGAGCCTGGGTGTCCTGGTTATGGCATGTCCATGAGCTGCCCGCCCCATGTCAGTGGCCCTGAATGGTTCAGAGGTTATCTCAAGGAATTTGACGAAGTTCTGGTGTTCAAGTTTGATGTACCATCGGCAGTTCTTCTTACCGATGACAGGCATGATGTAACCCGGCTCCTTCATGAGACCACATCCTCCATAGAGGATTTTGCAATAAATATTGGTTTTAGGGCAAGCGGATTTGCCGGCGGCTCATGTAAACAGCTTTTTTGCGCCGGCTATAACCAATGCAGGGTGCTTTTCGGGGATGGGAAATGCAGAAATCCCCATGTGGCAAGACCTTCCATGTCAGGGATGGGAGTAGATTTTCAGCGTCTTTCGGAAATTGCAGGATGGAAATATAATAGATATTTAAACAGTTCCGATTCAGGTGAAGGCACCATGGGCATGATGGCCGGTATAGTCTTACTTTCCCAAAGAACTGCCATGGGCAGACCAGGGTTTTGACCTGGTTCTGCCCACAACGAACCATGAAAGTCATATTGGGTTTACAGAGACTTTCATATAAACCGGCATGGCCGGAGCATATTTTTTACCCGACCACAACGAAGATTGAAAGTCTTTAAAAAACAATCCTTTACAGAGACTTTCATATAAAACACCCATGAGCCGGGGCTCACAACGAATAATGAATGTAGGGGCAGATGCCATATCCGCCCTAATCGATCATGGCAAATATGGAAACAGGGCAGAAATAAATTCTGCCCTACACATTCAAATAAAAACATTGTCAGCTCCTATTTTCAAGGTTTGAGCAGATTCCAGACAATCATTTAGTGATTTTTGTCTCATTAAGAATTTGTCTTATTTTTTGAGAAAGCTCAGGGATGGTAAAAGGCTTTTGAATGAACCCGTTGCATCCCCTGGCCATGATTTGTTCCGCCTGGCCGTTGATGGCATAACCGCTTGAAAGCATAACAGGTATTTTGGGGTCAATCTTCCTAATATTATCAAATGTCTTGCCGCCGTCCATGCCGGGCATAATAAGGTCAAGGATAACCAGGTCAATTTTGTTTTCCTTGTTTGTTATCAATTTAAGAGCTTCCTGGCCGCCCCTGGATACAATGACACGATACCCCATATTTTTCAGCATTTCCTGGCATACGTCTAAGATCATCTCTTCATCGTCCACAATAAGAATGGTTTCCGTTCCTTTGATAATATCTTTTTCCATGGTAATTTTCTGATACTCTTCCCGGTGGGACAGAGGCAGGTAAATGTTAAAAGTGGCTCCATGACCGATTTCGCTGTAAACGCTGATGATGCCGCCGTGGTTTTTTATAATCCCATAGGCTGAGGCCAGTCCCAGTCCCGTTCCCCGTTCCTTTTCCTTGGTGGTGAAAAAGGGGTCAAATACCCGCTGGCATGTGATATCGTCCATACCGGTGCCTGTATCTGTTATGGATACTTTGACATAGCAGCCCGGCTTAACTTGATGGGGTTTACAATAAGCCTCATCCAGCATGATGCTCTTTGTTTTAAGGTATAATCGGCCGCCATCAGGCATTGCCTGCCATGTGTTGACATAGATATTTATAAGCACCTGTTCAATCTGGCCTCTATCCGCTTCCACCACCATGGGCGACGGGTGAAGTTTGGTGTGTATCTGAATTTCTTTTTTTGTACGGCCGAACATATTTGAACTATTTAAAATCAGTTTATTAATATCCGTAGGTTTAACTTCATATTTACCGCCCCTTGCAAAGCCCAAGAGCTGTTTTGTTAAGTTGGAGGCGCTTAAGATGTATTCTTCAATTGCATTAATATGTTTATTTATATTGGCTGAACCGGGATGCAAAGGATCCACATCCATTGATATCAAAGAAGTATGGCCCTGAATTCCCATCAAAAGATTATTGAAATCATGGGCAAGACCACCGGCAAGGGTGCCGATTGCCTCCATTTTCTGAGCATGCTGCAATTTTTTTTGTAGATTTGCCCTTTCTTGTTCCGCATGTTTTTTTTCTGTTAGATCAAGCGTTAAATCATAGAAGCCTATCACTCCTTGAACAGGGTCTATATCCGGTACAAAATTTACTTCAAACCATTTTTCTTTTCCTTCTTTTCCTGTAAACAGCGCTTCGAATCGTACATTGTTTCCTGAAAGCGCTTTTTGGATATGTTTTTTTGCTCTTGAATAGTTTTTTTCTTTTAATATATTTTGAAGATGTTTTCCTATAATTTCACTACGCTTTAATCCAAATGCTTTTTCATATTCACGATTAACAAATACAAAGCGTTCTTCAGAATCAATATAAGATATACGGGCTGGCAGGTTATCGGTAAGCAGCCACAATCTGCGTTCATTTTTTTCTAATATATCAAGGTGTTCTTTAAGGCGGGGATAGTAACTCTTACGGGTGGACTCTAAGCTGAGTGCTAAAAATTTTTCCCTTGCAGATTTATATTGTTTTGTCTTAGATGATTTGGTCATAAGCAGTTTCTTTAGGGTTTCTGTTGATGTCTTTTAAAAGGTTTGGAAAAATAACACAGGCAAGAACATTTCTGAAGATATACTGATCCAACTTTGGTTTTTCCAAAAATTTCAACAAATACTCAAAACATCTTGTTTTTTTGACGCAGAGCAAATTGTGTTCCAGGAAAAAGCTAAATTGGAATACTATAATCAGATAGGTCAACAAGTGTTGACTTCTGAAGATAATGGCTTGAAATTTAAACAATTTTTTTCATGTCAATTTTGAACTATATGTCTTTGATATTACAATAAATAATCTGATGATTTATTGAAAAGTCAACACTTATGGACTTATCCGAAGTAGAACTAATATATTTTTCTATAAATATGTTCAATTTCTTCCTGGCTTGCCCTTCTTGGATTTGTTGCTAAACAGGGGTCTTTTGAGGCATAGGCGGCAAGCTTAGGGATATCTGCCGGGGAGACCCCCATCTCAGACAAGCGATAGTTTATTCCCAATTTTTTTCTAAGCCAGGCAATGGCTTCCACGATAGCAAAATCTATTTTATTAGATACAGGAGATAAATGATTATTTACAACCACTCCCATAATCTGTGCCAATTGATCATATTTTTTAGATGCTTTTTTATAATTGAATTTGACTACTTTTTCCAATAGTATAGCATTACATTCACCATGGGGCAAATCTAAAGCTCCACCCAGGCTGTGGGCCATAGCATGAACCAATCCAAGACTTGCGTTTGAGAAAGCCAGACCAGCCATAAGGCTAGCCATCATCATGTTATCTCTATATATCATATTTTTGGGATTTTTGTATGCACCTACAAGGTTGTTCAGGATCAGTTCAACCGAGGCTGATGCCGCCATATCGGTGAGGGGGGAAGATGCGTTTGATACAAAGGCTTCGAATGCATGGCAAAGCGCATCCATGCCTGTTGATGCGGTTAAATCCGGCGGCATTGTAACCGTTGTTTTGGGATCAACCAAAGCTATGTCCGGAATGACCATTTTACTTATAATAGCAATTTTAATTCTACGGAGGGTATCAGTAATAATAGCAAATTGAGATACATCTGCTGAGGTCCCTGCTGTTGTGGGGATAAAAATCAGGGGAGGTCCCGGGTTTAGAACTTCATCTACTCCTTCGAAATCCAATATATTTTTGTTATTACCAACAACAACTCCTATTCCTTTGGCGCAGTCCATGGGGCTGCCCCCTCCAACAGCAAGAATGAGATCACACCCTGATTTGTTGTAAAAGTCCGCACCGGCCATAACTTCATAATCCTTAGGGTTTGGTGTAATATCATTGAAGACGGCATAGGTGATTTTTGAATCTCTTAAACTTGATTCAACCTGTGAGACCCAGCCTGCATTTTGAATGCCTGGATCAGTAACAATAAGAACATGAGCCGCACCAAAGTTACTTGCATGGAGGCCTGCCAATTCTAAGGAGCTTGGACCGTAGACGATTTCAGGGATTAAAAATTTTCGGAGATTTAAAAGGATTTCTTTATCCATAGTAGTTCACCTCTCCAAAGATTAATCTTTCAGTGTAATTTGGTATCCTTCATTTCCCGGTTTAAACTTTTTGAATAAATCTTTTTTTTTAAGGCTCACCTGAAAAAGTGCAAACTACTTTTGAGGTATTTTGAAAGATGCCTGAAATTTTAAACAAAACTGCTATCTTCCGCCGGTTAAATCTCCAAGGCTTCCAAGGATAGATCCTTCACCCTGTCTTTTGGTGCCTTTACCCGGAGCACATGCAAGCATGCGTCCTGCCAGTCGTGAAAATGGCAGGCTTTGCAGCCAAATTTTTCCAGGGCCTGTTATTTTAGCAAAAAACAAGCCTTCGCCTCCAAAAAGCATTGTTTTAATTCCGCCTGCCTGCATTATGTCAAAATCAACATCCGAGGTTATTGCAGCCAGACACCCTGTATCAACATGCAGAATTTCTCCCGGGGCCAGGTCAATTTCCTGAACAGCACCGCCAACGTGCATAAACACCCAGCCGTCTCCTTCGATTTTCTGCATGATAAAGCCTTCGCCGCCAAAAAGGCCGGTCAGGATGCGCTTTTGAAAATGAATTCCGATTTGTATTCCTTTTGTTCCTGCTAAAAAGCTGTCCTTCTGGCAGATGATTTTATTTTGATAGTTGCTCAAATTAAGGGGAATAATGGTCCCAGGAAAGGGGGCAGCAAAGGCGACGCGGCCTTTACCCTGTCTATTCTGCGTGAAAACGGTCATAAACAGGCTCTCACCTGTCAACAGGCGCTGGCCCGCGCCTAATAGCCGTCCCATAAGGCCCTGTTGTTTGGCGGAACTCCCGTCTCCAAAGATTGTTTCCATCTCAATGCCCTCATCTTTATACATCAATGCACCTGCCTCAGCAACGGCACTTTCTCCTGGATCAAGCTCTACTTCAACATACTGCATTTCATGGCCATAAATTTTATAATCGATTCCTTCTGTGAATTGATCAGTACCGAATCCGCTGGAACGATTTTGATCCACGACTTTTTTAGGATGATCCTGCGAGCCGGCATAGGAGGGAGTTGTTGAGACGGATGATGGAGCAGGGGGTGCAACCCCAGGCAGGGTATTTTGCCTGGGAATTGTTTTTTGTGTATGGAGGGTTGAGCCTGTTGAGCCGGAAGGATCGCTTGAGAGTTCCTGCCCGGTATCTGAAACAGGCAGGCTGGATGGTTTTGGAGACATCATTTGTTCAGGTGGCTTTGGAAAAGGGGTCTTTCCGTCTTTTTTGAATGTCCAGATTTCCATTACTTCATGGACAGGCTTCCAATCAGAAAAACCTTCCTGCCAGCAATAGGCACCATGATTTTCACGCACAAATGTTTTTGCTTGGTCTGTTGTATAAGGCCCTTTTACCTGGCCATCTGTGGAGAGATACCAATTTGACATAATAACCTCACTAATTCAGACAATTTGTGTTTGTATAACGGCCGACGAATAGTGAAATGTAGGGGCGGATTCTATATCCGCCCTGACCCTGCCCTGATCAATCAGGGTAGATGTGGAAATGGGGACAGATATGAAATCTGCCCCTACGGGTTTTTAATAAAAAATTATCTATATGAAGCTTTTTTCAGGCTTCTGTGGTGAACATATAGCTGCTTTATTGCCAAAATTTTTTAAAGATCGGGGATTATTTTAACACCGGCCATTTTAGGGGTACCCCACTGTGGCTACCCTTCATCGGGCAACCACGGTGGCCTCTATAAATAAAGGCTGAGATTGAAATTAAGCCCTAAAGATCAAATTCTGATGGATCAATGCCAAGGGAATGGCAAATTTCAGTGACGATTTTTTTTTCATCATCATCAAAAACGCCGTCAGCATTTCCAATTATAATTGCAACCTGAACTGCGGCACGGGCCTGGGCAGGAGATTTTTTGAGTTTTGAAATTACCTGAAGAATATCGATTTTTCCAAAATCAAAATCTGTATTCAACTTATCACAATAGGTGTTAAATGATTTTTGTAATTGGCTTACATCAAATACTTTAAGAGTATCGTTGGAGCTGATAAAACTTGCTGTTTTCCTGCGCTCGTTTGCATCTATATTTCCATCTGATGCAGCCACCAGGGCACAGACAGCCATTGTCGCCTCTGCAAAATTTTTGTTTTTAAACTGGTTTACCTGGGAAACCAATTGGTTTTGCATTTCCATTGCACTGTCTTTAAGCTTGCTTAAAAATCCCATTTTTATTCTCCTTTAAGAACAAATAATTATTAATTTTTATTAAAATTTGGGGGGAACGCAAATTGATAAAGTTTATTATGCGCTTTCACAAGAAAACCTTCAAGTATTTTTTTATATGAAAGTCTCCGTAAACGGCAGATGACTTTCATGGTTCGTTGTGGGCAGAACCGGGTCAAAATTATGGGCTGCCCATGGCAGTTATATGAAACTGTAGGGGCAGGTCACCGCGCCTGCCCTTTAAGAGGGTATCCACAGTGGGGAACATTAGGTTTCATCCTTTGTTGTGTCTGACAGGGCATAGTGGTTTTATATGAAAGTCTCTGTAAAGGATTGTTTTTTTAAAGACTTTCAACCTTCGTTGTGGCCGGCAGCAATAACTATGCTCCGGGCATGCCGGTTATATGAATGTGCCAGCAAACAGTATTTAGTTCACACTGCCTTAAGAAAAGGTGAAATTTCTGGAGGGATAAGTTTAGGGATAAAAGTGTAGCTGGGGAGAAAAATGGCAGTCGTCTTTTATGGGATAAGGGGAGGAAACCACCTTCGCGGGAGAAGGTGGTTTTTTATTAATTTGTATTTCCCAGCCCGTTCATTTTAACAGGGGAAGATGGAAAATATTTTTATGAATCAGTGGTCTCCATTAGTATAAAAGGGCCATTTATGGAAAAACCATTCGTTCCAGAGTAGTGGAATAATCCACCAGAAATTCCAGACCAAAGATTCGCCATGAACAAATTTATGATCCCAGTGAGGATTCCCCAGGCCCCATTCTCCCCAGCCTACGTAATAGAAAATAAAGTAATTGATGGCGCATAGTACAGCCACACCGACCGTTCTAAAGCCAAAGGCAGCCCAGGAATCTTTATCAGCAATGGGAACCATATCATCAAAATAATGGTGCCAAATTAGAAATGGGATTAATGTAAATCCTGCTATTTCAGCAGCATGGTACCATAAGAAACGGAGCAGTTCCGCGTCGTTTGGTTTGGCCTGCTGAAGATGATGGATAACGTCTTGGGGGAGCCATAAAGGAGCAATTTTAACACAGATGAGTGCCATGATATATGCTGCAACAGCATTGATCAAAAAGGAAAGCATGCCTTTCCATGGTTGGGGCAGAGAAATCAGACTCCAGGGTTTCATTCGCCATACATTGGCGGTCATAAACAATATAACGATCATCCACTCCCACCAGCCAAAGACCCAGTGAAGGTGGTTAAAACCTGCAATATCGCCCCACCAGGGGGTGTTTAGCGCAAAAGAGCTTCCCAGGACATTTCCATATACCAGGCCCCAGAAAGGGATGATCAAGGCTGAATAGAAAAATAGGGTCCACAGGGAGCACCATGTGATTTCAAGTAAGCCTGCCTGGGGCTGGGAAAGGTCGCTGGGCCGTACCGGCCATTTGCCGAAAAGAATGGTGACAAAAGGATAGCTGTAAAATCCAATCAAAACAAAGCAGACAACAGCACTTTCTGCAAAGTGCTTGGCCTGCATTGTGGAGAGATCCAATTTTCCGGCTTGACCTGCAGCAGCAAGGGCATTTAGATTATCCTGACTTAAAAAATTGAATCCCAATGCAAATATCTTATAAAAAACAATATGAATGATAAACCAGACAAGCGCAAGATTTACGCCTGTTTCAATTACCCCGCGGAGCGGCTGGGGTAATTCTTCAAAGGGCCAGTCTCCCAGAAACATATGCTGGTAAAGACCAACAAGGATCATCATTGCCAGATACATTACAAATGGATAAGGGAATAAACCGACAGGCCCCCTTGGATCGCTGAAAACATACCAAAGCACCCAGGCAATCCCTGTAAAGGATACCAGAGAGATTATACCGGTTATCGGTTGCCCCCATCTGGCAGTTAGCTCTCCAGGTGCTGCTGGTTTTATTTTTCTGATGTGTTGATTTGTAGCAATTTTAGATTCAATAACTCCTGTTAATGCCATCAATGACCTCCCTTAATTGTGCTTGGGGGAGACTTTAAGCCTCCAGTAAATCGTTTCAGAGTTGCGGAATTCAACCGGTTTTGGAGATGGGTGTAATATGAGTAAAGATAAAGGCAGTTTTATCACCTTTTATCTTCCCAATTGTTTTTAATAAATTGGTTGATTAATCCGCTCTGGCACTGGGCTCGCACTATTCCAGCATACAACCCATTGTATTTCGAGAGTGTTAAAAATCACAATATATTGTGGTTTTTTGACACGTTGGAACGGTGTGAGCCCAGTACCTCCGCTCTGGAATGAAATTTTAAGTTAAAAACTGTCTGCAATCATAAGTGATGTAAGAAGAGAAAAAAATCGGTACAGCACCCATAAGGGTGTGTGTAAAAGACTCAAAGTTTTGTAGGTAAAATGCTTACGGGAGGCTGGCTTGTTGTGGAAGGTAGTGTTAAAAAGTATTTTAGAACCTGAAGTTTCAAACAGGTGATCAGGAGTTTCTTTTAAAAACTCCAGTTTCCACCCAGATCACAGCATACCTGACCAGTTCACTGGAATTTTTTAAATTCAGCTTTTCTTTGATCCGTTCCCGGTATGTACCGATGGTCTTGATGCTGATATTTAGTTGTTTAGCCATTTCCTTGGAGGAGAGGCCCCTTCCGATGAGCTGAAATATTTCAAGTTCCCGGTCAGTGATTCGTTTCAGTGGGGACTCGTAGGCAAGTGCAGGCTGTTTCTGTAAGGTGTTGAGAATATGACTCATAATACTGGGGCTTACATGGATATGCCCGGCCATGATCCTGCGAAGCGCGGTTACAACGGATTCCGAGGCTTCCTGTTTCATGATATAGCCTTTGGCTCCTGCCATTATACACCTTTCAGCATGCAGGGCTTCGTCGTGCATGGAGAGAACTAAGGAAGCCGTGTTTTTGTGATGGGCATGAATTTCCTTGACCAGATCCAAACCATTACTCTCTTTCAAGGACAGGTCCACAACTACAAGATCAGGTGTTTCGCGTTCAATGATTTTCCTGGCCGTTGGCACATCTTCAGCATGCCCGCATACCTGCATATCAGGTTCCTGGTTTATCATTTCTTCCATTCCCATTCTAAAAATTGGGTGGTCTTCAACAATGAGTATACTAATCATGGCTGATCCAGTCTTGCTTCCCTTGGAGATTGAACTCCTGTGCCTGAAAATTACCTTCTAAATCTATTATTCAGGAGGGGGATTTGACGGTTTCTTTTACAAGTTCAAGTTTGATAATAGTACCTCCATTGGGAGCTGGTTTAACCTCAAGTACGGCGCCGATTCTGCCTGCCCGATATCTCATTATCTGCATGCCCATGCTGTCAAGGGGAGCAGATGCCTGAAATCCGATACCATCATCTTTGATCTCTAATGTGACGGTTTTATGCTGATTCGTCAATAGGATATATATGTTTTTTGCCCTGGCATGCTTTACCGCGTTATGTACCGCTTCATGTACAATGTAATAGGCATGGGTGGCAATTGTCTTATCTTCAAAGGGCTGGGCTGTATCACAGGACAGCATGCAAGAAACCTTGAACACATCCCTTACATATGCACTTAGTTCTTCGAGTGATGCATCAAATCCCATCTCCGTAAGGTTCATGGGAGAAAGTCCCCTGGAGAGACGGCGGGTTTTTTCAATGGCATTCAGAATCAGGAGCCGGATTATGCCGGCACGCTCTGCTTCTCCGCCGGCACGATCACCGCCTGGGGTTTCGTTTAACCTCTGTTGCAGCATTTTGGTCATAACTTCAATACCTATAAGATGGGGACAAAGATCGTCATGAAGCTCCATGGCGATTTTCTGGCGTTCCCTTTCAGTGATGGTAAGAATTTCCCGTTCCATTCGTCTCGATTCGGTCACATCTTCAATGGCGCCAAGCAGGCATGACTCTCTCCATAAATTAACCTGTTCCAAGGAAATAATCCCTGTACGTTTTTCCCTTGCTGCCGTGAAAAATGTAATTTCCCAATTTTTAACTGAAGTTTTTTTTGTAAGGAAGTCCATCATTTTTTTTTTATCTTCGGGATGATAAAAAAAATTAATTTCCCGTAGTTTCCTGTCTATGATGTCCGGCAGGCTATAGCCTGTGACTGCAAGAAAACTGTCGTTAACATTGATAATGCAAAGATTTTTTAAAGAGGCAATGAACATAGCCAAAGGGCTGCTCTTGAAGGCTTTTGAAAACATTTCCTCTGATAGACGAAGGGCATTTTCACTTTTTTTACGATCACTGACATCCCTTAGGACTCCACTGAAGCCCCTGGGCTTGTTATCCCTGCTTTCCCTCATGGAAATTGATGTTTCCACGGCGCACAAGGTACCGTCAGGTTTGATAAGTTCAAAATCTGATAGTTGCTTGGCCCGGCCGGAGTGCCTGACCATGGTGAAAATTTTTTTCAGGCTTTCCCGGTTTTCAGGCTTCAGGCATTCAAAGATATTGCTGCCGACAACAAGATTCTTTTTTTTCCCCAGGATTCTGGCCATGGCATTATTACAAAAAGTAAAGGTGCCGGATATCTCCACCTCAAAATAACCTTCTTCCATGCGTTGGAGGATGGTGCGGTATTTTTCTTCGCTGGAGCGCAGGGCCTGGGCTGTCATCTTGTGCCGGTCTATTTCCGAGTGCAGGTTGTTGCTGTAAGTGTTCAGGGTTGCCATGAATTTGTTGAAATACTTTGCCAGTTGCCCTATTTCATCCTTGGATTTGACCGGCATGCGGATGTTGAAATCCCCTGAAACGCCTAATGAAAATTGTTTCATGATAATCTGCAGGGGCTTTATTACCGAGGCATTAATCCAAAGGGAACTGCAGAAAACAAGAAGACAGATCAAAATAATAATGGTAAAGACGATATCCCGGACTGTCTTTAAGGGGGCAAAAATTTCATCTAAGTAGGTGGTGGATACAACAATCCAGTCATATTCTGGAATATATTTGAAAATGATCATCCTTTCCCTGTCAATATTTTCTCCTGAATTTTTCCAGTTGTGTATTGCTTTTCCGTTTTTCAGGCGACAGATATCTTGAACAAAATATCCTCCGTTGCTGTCCTGTGCATTAAAGCAATTTCCGGTCATAAAAGGATGAACAATGATATTACCCCGGCTGTCATGAATATAAGCATAACCGCTTTTTCCAAAGCTCAGGCTCAATATGCTTTTCCTGAAATCTGAAATATTGATAAGTTCTGAAAATTCTTCCCTGTAGGAGGAAGCGGCAATGACCCAGTCCCAGGGTTCAAAATAGGAGACGTACATGGCTTTTGGCTTAAATGCATCATCTTCCGGGTTTTTCCAGTCATATTCAAGATATCCGGTTTTCATCCGTATCATTTTTTTTACAAAATCCCAGTTTGAAAAATTTTTTCCTGCCACCCTGGTGATGGGGTGTTCAATGGCCACTCCCCATGAGTTAATGCAGTAAATATATCCTGTTTTACCAATGGGCTGGCTGAACATAATTTTTCGGCACAGCGCCTTTGCCTCTTGTTCCGTTGTAAGGCCCAGCAAAAAATCCCCGTGAATTTTCTGGACAATGACCCTGTTGCTTTCTGCAATGGCCCTGAGATGATTCTTTATGGAAGTTGTTGCCGCAGTATGGACCATGTTCTGAATAGCGGCCGTGGCATTGGTCAATTCAGTTTCAATATTGGCTTCAATTATGATGCGGACCTGGTGATAAATTAAGGCACCACCAAGAAGGGCAGCTAGGATAAAGGTGAGGGTATAACCGCCCAGGAGCTTATATCTAATTTGCAGGTTCTTGAAAAAAGATAATATTTGATTCATTTTTTATGTGCAGGAGCAGAATTTGTTTTTGCCCCATTAATAGATACGTAATTCTGAATGACCACCATGCATATTATTTTCAAAGAAGTTTAAAGCACAATATATGGCAGAAGATGTTAGAACTTACGACTCTTGAGGAGTATGGCTGTTTATTTATTAGAAATCCATAGAGCTGTTGACTTTTTTATATGTAAAATCAAGCATGTCACGGGCACCCTCATGGGATGTCATGGGAGAGCAGAAACCTTTTTTTTCTTTTACAATTTCTTTTAATTCAAAAATTGCAGAGCTTAAGGTGACACAGATGCTGCTTTTTTTCATCATCTGAATATCGTTGATTTCATCCCCCATGGCAATGTAGGGGTGGGCGCCGAGCAGGGACAAACCCCTCATTTTATCCACCTTACCAGGATATACATATATTTTTTTATTCTCTTTATAAACAAGATCAGTATAACCATTTTCCTTTAATGTGTTTTTAACAATAAGGGTTAAATCATCCCGGCTGGGAGGCGGGACAAATCCAACGCAGTTTTCATAAAAGGACAGCCTTTCCCAATGGGGAAAAAGCGCTGCAATGCTGTCCCATTTGCCATTTAAGGGGAGGGGATCATCAATATCTTGTTTTACCACAAATCCATTTTCAAGGACAAAGCCGCTGAATCGTGCATCCGGCAACTGTCTGACCAGCCTGGCCGTGCTGGCGGCATTACGTCCCGTTGCAATTATAATGGGAATAATTTTGCTTATCTTGGTAAGAATATCTGCCGTATCCCTTCCCAGGTAACTCATGCCTGAGCGTCCCTTTATGGGTATTGCTTCTTTTCGGGGATGGATCAGCGTGCCGTCAAGATCACACACCACTGCATCAAATGGTTTATCCGTTGATGTGTTTATAGTCCCGACACACAGGCCGTCTTCAATGATCTGATTATACTTGTATCCTGTATTTTTCAATAATTGTTCCATGGGTTCTTATTTTTGAATGCGTAGGGGCAGGTACCGTGCCTGCCCTTTGCCCTTTAAGAGGCCACCCACAGAGGAGTGCCCCTACGTTTCATCCTTCGTTGGGGGCAGAACCGGGTTAAAATCATGGCGGTTATCTGCTGGTTTTAATGCTGCATGCCACATTTGTTTTCAGTGTCTTTAAATGGGTAGCATTGAACTGCACCGGGATTGATCTTTGTTCGGCAAGTTTAAGCAAGAGATCAAAATTTTTCTCTGCAAAGGGCTTGTCTTCTTTAAAATAAAGGGTTTCAGGGGCAGCATTAATCAGGGCACGGCAGACTTCATTGCTGTGAATCCTTAGCTGTGTCTGTGCATGAAACCTTTTTATTATCGGCTTTTTTGGTAAGCCGGGGTTTTTTGGACAGATGGTTTGCCAGCTCTTTACCAGTTCTTTTTGTGAAAATATTTCAGAAAACTTGTATGCAGAAAAAAAATTATTTTTATCCACAAAAAAGGTTCGGGAAAATCCAAGGGTCGCAAGCCCTGTAAAACATGCCGAAGGGCAGAAAATATCTTCTTGAATGCCCGAAAAATCAGCCCATCCCCAGGGGTCAATCAATACGGCAAGGGGACCTGCATCAAGTTCTGTAATGGCCCTCGCAACCCCGCCTCGGCCCGTCCAGCCGTCAACAAAAATAATGGAGCGCCCGGGAAAATCACGGGATAGCTTCTTTAATGCTGCCTGGTCTATACCAAGGCCCACAAACAATGATATGGCAGCCCCCATGGATCCGGGCAGCAGCCGGCACAGCCAGTCTGTTATGGGAACCCCTGCCCTTAAAATTGAAACAAACAGAATTTTGCCAGGATCCGGGTATTTTTCAAGAATTGAGGCTGCCAGGCTCTTTGCTGCCTCTTTCAGGAGGCTGTCATTGGTAAAAGACAGAGCAACCTCATCCCAGAAGGCATCGCTGAGATCGGGCTCAGGAGAGGGCGTTGACCAGAATGTATTATTGCCGTTATAGGCTCTGTCTAAGGGGCGAAACTTATCAGTGTCCCTGAAGGGGTGCACCTCTTCTTCAAGATTTAGGTAAAAGTGCTGATTCCATGGCAGTCCGTTGGCTTTTTTGAAACACCTGTTTTTATTGTTTTTCATATTCAGTTTAATAGAGATGTCCTTAAGCGCTGTAAAGGGCTTGACGTTAATATTACGGGTTTTAAGCTTTTCAATGACCTCGGTTTCGATCTCCCAGTCAATGGGGTCACAGATAATATAAACTGGAGATTTGAGTTTTTCATAATTATAAAGATAATATTTTCCTTTAAAACTCATTCTGCTCAATATTGACTGATTATCCACCTTCCATGGGCTCAATGAAATCTGCTGAAAGGAAATATTTTTATTAGTTAGGGCAAAACAGGCTGTTATGTCAACGGATTCACCCACACTCAGTATGGTTCCAGAGGATAAATCCGGGGGAAGGGACCAGAATAAAGGATTAGGAAAAATGTTTGATTTAACGCCAAGGGCAGGGCGTTTATCCGGCACAAGCCAGCCTTTAAAATCATTTTCAGGAATGGTCCGAGCGGCCGGAGCGGTATTTTTTACGGCATCATTATGGATCAGGGGCTGAGGGTTATTAATGGTTTTACCCTTTTCCCGGGAAAGGGGCAGGGCATGAACCGTGCAGCAGATGTTATTTTCAGCGGTTCTGGTTATAAAGTCTGATTTTTGTTCCATGTTTCTAAAGTCTGCAAATGCAAATACCCTTACACAGTCTATTTTTAAATGGTTATTCATCTGCATAATTAAATTAAAAACAGTGTTTCCGCTTGTAATCTCATCCTCGACGATCCATATTTCCCTTAAAGTACAGTCTTTAAGGGGAAGTATATGGTCTGGGCCATGGGAATGATTTTCATTAAAAGCTATCCCCGGCAGGGGTCTGCGGGTTGAATAAATCAGATGTGCATTAAGATTTTTCCTGATTGATTCCAGATACATAAGAAGGGCAGGGATGATACCGGATTCTGTTAAACCTGTTATCAGTATTTCGTTTTTCAGAGTATCTTTTGAAATGATTTCTTCTAATAACTCAGATAACATGGCCCCGCACCTTATCAAATCTGAAGATGATGCAGGGTGAATCTTTCCAAGGCATGACAGGGTAAATGCTTCCTCCCTCAAGGGGTTATTATCTCTTTTCAGGTAATAAAAATCTTGCAATTTTGATGGTTTCCTGTACGGGTCAGCTTTGATGAAAATTTTTGTAAGAAAACCAACCGATCACCGAATGTGGTCGCTTGGTGGTTGACTCAAAGACTTATGAATATATGAATAATGGGGCAGGCGCTGGTCTTGCCCCTGTATTTTCTATGCCTCTGGAAGGGCATCTAAAAATTTGCAATCAGGTTTTGTTATTGAATCAGTCCCTGTATGAAGTGAAGCTTTTGAGCTATCATATCTGCAATCCCAATCTGGCCTGCTCTTCCTGCAACATAGATAACAAAAAGCAGGTACATGAAAATGAGAACTAATGCCATGTTTTTTGTCATTTTTTTAAAGCCAAGGAAGATAAAAAAGGTAATGATTGTTAAAATAAGAAGCAAAACCCTTAATTCCGCAACATGATCAATCATTTCCGGCGGCATGGCAATGGGCCCGAATATTAATGTATATAGAAAAAGCGGGGCACCAAGGGCAAAGCAGATATCAAAAATATTGCTCCCCAGGGCATTGGACACGGCATCATCATAGTTTCCTTTGTTGGCGTCCTTGATGGAAATAATGGTGTCAGGAACACTGCTTGCCGCCGCAGCAATTATAACAGCTACAAAGTAGCCGTGAATACCCAGGGAGGTTCCGATATGTTCGCAGGCATATACTAATATCCAGCAGGCAATTGCAATGTAAAATGTCGCTGTTGCAAGTAAAATTAAAGCATTTGATGAATCGGTCTCATCATTACCAATTACGGCGTTGATCAAGTCTACTTTAAAAAGGGCCGTCAATCTTGAGCCTGAAAATTCTTCTCTATCCTCGTCACTGTCTTCGTCTTCATTTTCTTCCTGGGAATTATTCCCGTTTGTTTTATGGCGGATGATCATGTAGACTGCATAGGAAACATAAATCATCATGAAAAGAAAACCATGATACCAGTGAAGGGTGTCTCCCAATGCGGCAATCAAAACATATTCTGCAAAAATAAGGGTCAGGCCGTCCCTTAAAATAACTCTTTTTGATACCTGTATGACAGTATCTTTTGATTTAATCAAGACAACCAGTATGACAAATGCGGGAATTACCATTGCATTGAAAACCGCACTTCCGGCTGTTGTTCCGATACCTCCGGAAAACCCCGTTGTATCACGAAAGAGAAACAGGTAAATAAATGTTACCCACAATTCAGGCATTGAACTGCCCACGGCATTTATGGTTGCACCCTTTGTGCCTTCCGTCATATTTCGGCCAAGATAATCTGCTGCATATTCAAATCCGTCACAGGCTTTTGCTATAAACCAGCTTGAGAATACTACTAAACCAATAAAAATGATTAATACCATACTTTTTGATCTCCATTTTTAAAAAAATTCAGGCATCCTTCATATTACTTCAAAAAATGAAGGATGCCTAAAATTGAATAATATTTTAAATTATTTAAACTATTTAGAACCTTTTGTCCAGCGAAATCCAAAACCAAAATGCCTGTCTGCCTCCCTATGACCTGAAAAATAGAGTTCTTCTTTAGTCAGAACAAGGCCCTGTACGGTGTTCTTGAAACTGCAGACAGAACAAAACCCATATCTTGGATCCGGTGAATCCAGCTTGATATATACTTCATTTCCCATTTGATCCGTGATCGTTACCCTTCCATTTACTTGTGTAAAATCCTTTGCACCTTCATAAATCATAGCAAAAATCATGACAAAATCAACAAGTTCAGGTTTGTAAATTGTTAAATTTTCACCTGTAGCGCTGGTGCCGGTGCGATCGTCTTTGTCCAGAAGAATATAGGGCGACTCATGACTGCTGCCAAAATAGTTGCCCAGGGGCTGGATTACGCCCATTTTTTCGTTTTTAAGGCGGAACATACAGCCTAAATCCAAATCGGGTGCCGTATTAGAAGAAAAAAACGAGAATTTTTTTGTTTCAGGAGCATCCCAGTTCAGATTGACATGTATAAGATTTTTATCGGCCTTATCAAGGCTGATTGTTTTTTTATCTCCCTTTTTTTCGAGCGTTATTTTACTTAAATTTACTTTTGTATCAATCGGTGGAGGTGATGGTTTCTGGTCAATTTCCTCCCCTCCAAAATGTTTGAGCAAGGCACTTAAACCTTCATTAAAACCTTGTGCCACGGCAGCAAAACGCCATTGACCCTTTAAGTAAATTTCAGCAATAATAAGGGCTTTTTCTTGATTCAAACTGCTGTTGTCAAATTTAAACTGGGCCGCAGTTCCTGTATTATCGATGATATTGATTTCCCCGGCCCTCAGGTCCTTCATGGTTTCTGATCCATCAATGGTTGCTGTAAATACAAGTTTTTGTATTTTTGGAGGCAGTATATCAATATCTACTTGAAAGGTCTGGGAGTTTGGAATGCTGTCCTTGACAATACCGAGTCCGCCGCATGGTGATTGCTTTTGATTGTAAAAAATCATATATCGATCATCGGACAGCTTGTTTTGAGCATCGATTCCAAAACAGCTAATATCAACGATGGTTGATTTTGAAAATGACAGTGTTATTTCAACTTTAAAAAGATTATTAAGGGTTAATTCATTGAGTTTTATTCTTTGACCTGTAATAATACTTTTCATTCAACTAATCCTTGTATTGTTTAAGATTGTTAAAGAGATTTGATAACATGCTTGAATACAAAGGCTTTTATCTGTCCTTGTAATGCCTGAGCAATCATGGGTGTGTGTTTTGGCAGGCATATTATCTATTTTCTTTTTGGGGTTCACTATCTTTGGGGGGATTTGTTTTTCATAACATTTTAATTTAATAGCTGATAAAAAAACGGGCTTGATTTTAACTTCTGCCATGTTCTATTGTATTTGAATAATTAACAAAACACTAAAAAAATAAGCGAACGGAGAGCCATTAGTATTGGATTAAAATTTAATATAGAATATTTGGTGTGCAAAATGAGAAGCTGCGACTCAAGATTATTAAATTAATTTAAAAGAATCTAAAACAAATAAACACAATGCTGCATACCCTGCCGAGATAACGTCATCAAAAACAATCCCAAAGGAGCCTTTCACATGTTTGTCAACATAGCTTGCCGGGAATATTTTGATAATGTCCAGCACTCTGAATAAAATAAATCCCCAAAGCGCGATTGTAGTAAAATCATGGGTGCCATAAAAAAGGGGAACACACAAAAAACCAATGATTTCATCCAATATAAACTGAGAAGGGTCTTCAGACTCCCAATATTGTTCTGCCCAGGGTGTCAAATAATAGTTGAGCACTCCAATCAGAAACACGGATACAAACAAACCCATCCAGAGAAATTCAGGCTGGAGAATTTTCCATAGTAAATAATAAATAACAATCCCGGGAAGGGCTCCAAATGTTCCCGGCATTAAAGGTAGATATCCTAAGTAACAGGCAGAGCCGGAAATGACTTTTATTCTTTCTTTAATTGACATGGTTGCTTCTTCAGCCATCTATTGTAATTCCTTTACGATGTTTTATGGTGGACAGGCAGGAAGGCGGTTTTTGAGTATATATGACACTGTAGGGGGCAGAATCTATTTCTGCCCCATTGATAGATACAAAATCCCATTGGGGGGCGGATATGGAATCTGCCCCTACGTTTCAATTTCCATCGTTTTTTTTAAAACAAGTAATTATCTATACTCGTGAGTCGTAACTTCTCATTTTCCATACTGAATGTTATGTATTAAATTTTAATTCAATACTATATGTGGTGTTAATTCTGAGAACTTATGACTGATGAGATCTATACATTAATGCCGTAATTTGTACACACTGCGGCTAATCCTCCGGCATAGCCCTGACCTACTGCCGTAAAACGCCATTCACCGTTTTTAAAGTAAACTTCACCAAAAATCATGGCGGTTTCCATGGAATAATCTTCTGTCAGATCAAATCTTACAATCTCCTGATTATTGTCCTGGTTTACAATCCGGATAAAGGCGTTATTCACCTGTCCAAAGTTTTGTTTTCGGGCATCTGCTTCATGGATGGTAACTACAACGGAAATTTTTTCAATATCTGCTGCTTCTTTTTCCATTTGTTTTAGATTGATTTTTATGACTTCATCATCACCGTCTCCGCCGCCGGTGAGATTATCCCCCATATGCTCCACGGCACCGTTAACACCCTTTAAATTATTATAGAATATAAAGTCGGTGTCTTGACGTACCTTTCCCTGGGGGGTGAGTAAAAACACGGATGCGTCTAAGTCAAATTCCGCCCCGTCAGTTGCTCTTTCATCCCATCCAAGTCCAATCATAATTTTGGATAATCCCGGAGCTTCCTTTGATAATGATAATCGTCCTCCTTTACTTAATGATACTCCCATTTTTATCTCCTCTCTAAATTTAAATAAGGTTAGGTTATAAAAAGATTAACAATAAGGGCAGGTTCCATACCTGCCATCACCGGTCAGGGCAGATAGCATATATGGAAATGGGGCAGATATGGAATCTGCCCCTACGGATTTCTAATCAACCCCCATAATTGCTGACCCATCATAACGATAGATGAGAATCGTTGTATTTTATAATATTATGGAGATGTTCTAATAAAATATAAATTAAATGCTTACACCATAATCACGGCATGCCGCGCTAAGGCCACCGGAATAACCCTGGCCTACTGCACTAAAGCGCCATTCATCACCTTTTTTGTATATCTCGCCAAAGACCACGGCTGTTTCCATGGAAAAGTCTTCTGTCAGGTCATATCGAACAATTTCTTTATTATCATCGCTGTTTACGACTCTGATAAAAGCATTTTGGACTTGGCCGAAATTCTGGGCGCGGGTTTCAGCTTCATATATAGTAACAAGTACGGCCATTTTTTCAATATCAGGGGCATCTGTTTCAAGCTGTTTTAATTTAACATTTATGACTTCATCATCACCTTCCCCTTCTCCGGTGAGATTGTCACCTTGATGTATAATGGCCCCGTTGATTGAGGTCAGGTTGCCATAAAATACAAAGTCCTGGTCATTTCTGACCTTACCTGATTTATCCAGTAAGAATACCGAGGCATCAAGGTCAAAGGCAGCACCGTCGGTTGTGCGATTGTCCCAGCCAAGTCCGATATGTATGTTGGATAGTCCAGGAGCCTCCTTTGATAATGAAACACGTCCTCCCTTGCTCAAAGATACAGCCATAATTAACTCCTTTTAGTTATTATTGTTTTGGAATCTGTGCCAAATTTCGTGCGATGCTGATGGTAAAATGTTGTGATTGTTATATGAAAAAACATTATAATACAGGGATTTAAAAGACTTTCATGGGATATTTCAGCAGGGGTTAAATTAAAGAGATGGGATGATTACAGGCATAAGTTTATCAAAAGTTCTTCCCTTTCCCCATTCTCCAATTGCTTTAAATTTCCATTCTCCATTGTGTTTGTATAATTTTGCGATGACAAGGCCTGTGTAACCGCCGCCTTCCACGGAAAGATTAAACCTTGCTATCTCCTGGCGGTTGCTGAGGTTGTTCAAGACACAAAAAGCATTGGGAATCCCATCAAATGTATCGGATGAGAAACTGTTAACGGTGAAGATCAATGTTTTGATGTTTTCGGAAACATTGGTCAAATGCACATTGATTTCTTCATTTGGTTTTCCTTCTATTCCGCCTCCTGTAAGGTCATCTCCCGTGTGAACTACAGACCCGTCACGGCTTTTGAGCTGCCTGAACCATACAGAATCTATAAGATTTTTGTTTTCATCAAACAAGAGACAGGAGGCATCAAGATCAATATTAATCTTTTTCTTTCCTCCAAAAAAGCCTTTTTTTTCTTTTTGCTCCCATCCCAGGCCAAGTACAACGCTTTTAAGGCCGGGAGATACTTTTTCAAGGGAAATATTTCCACCCTTTATTAAAGATATTGCCATAGTCAATCTCCTTCTTGCTGGGTGATTGTTTTAGTTGATGTGAGGGTGTGTTTAATTCGTTGAATTTGTTTCTTATAATATATAATAATTGGAACAAAAATCTGTTAATGATTACATCTTCCAGCCTTGATTTGTCAAGGGATTTTTTGCCTCCGTTTATGATGGAATATTAAGCTTCTTGTTTTTTTTAAATAATGCTATAAAGCATCTTTAATCTTTGCGGGTTCACTTCCATTAAACCTTTTTTCTGCTGGTTTCGTTGGATTGCCCGTAAATTGTCAATTTTACCTCTTAAGTGAACTACCCTTATCCTGAAGGGATAGCGCTTTTACACCATTTATATAAGCGCCTCAATTTATATAAGCGCCTCAATGCTGGGTGTCTGCCATATCGGCTGAGACTAAGGAGATTAAGGAAATGAAAAAAACGATAATAAGGGGAACCGGCAGAGCCATCCCTTCCAGGCTTGTAACCAATGAAGAACTTTCAACAATTATGGATACCTCGGATGAGTGGATTCAGCAAAGAACCGGTATTAAACAGCGTTACTGGATACCGGAGGGTGAAACCGTGGGGGCATCTGACCTTGGCCTTGATGCTTCCTTAAAGGCGCTGGACAAGGCTGGATGGCAGGCCCAAGATCTGGATTTTATTATTTTTGCCACCTTGAGTCCGGATATTTTTTTCCCTGGTTCAGGCTGTCTGCTCCAGGAGAAGCTCGGTCTTAAATCAACTCCCGCCCTGGACATCCGCCAGCAGTGCACGGGATTTCTCTACGCTCTTGCCACCGCAGACTCATACATAAAAAGCGGGCTTGCATCGAAAATTCTCATCGTGGGGGCGGAAATACACAGTACAGGACTTGACAAGACCACAAGGGGCAGGGATGTTGCCGTTCTCTTTGGAGACGGAGCCGGCGCTGTATGCCTGGAGGGTGTGGATACGGAAAAAGATGCCGGGGTGCTTGCATGCGCCCTTCATGCCGACGGCCGGGGAGCTGAGGGCCTTATGGTGGAGCTGCCGGCATCAAGGCTTCCAGACCGCATGCCCCTTGACCTTGAAGGTGATGAGATTGCCAGGTATTATCCCGTTATGAACGGCCCCGGGGTTTTTAAACAGGCCGTCAGGAAACTGCCCCAGGTGACCCGTGAGGTCCTGGAAATGGCGGATATGTCTTTGGATGATGTGGACATGATATTTCCCCACCAGGCCAATCTGCGGATCAACCAGGCCTATCAGCAGTTTATAAAGATAGATGAGAGTAAAATGTATAACAATATACAAACCTATGGCAACACCACTGCTGCAAGTATCCCCATAGCCCTTGATGAAGCCCTGGAAAAGAACCTTGTGGGGCAAAGCGGATGCACCGTATTATTTACAGGATTTGGAGCAGGTTTTACCTGGGGCGGGGTTTTGTACAGGTTTGCCTGAGGCCGCTGTTTTGCTGATTATAAAGATATCAGAAATTACATTATCGATACCGAATACAACGGCCTGTCTTTTTTAAGGACGAAGCCATGACCTGGGAAGAAAGCCAGCAGGAGGAGTGGGAAATCTGGAAGGAGTGGCATAAAGACGCTGCCCAAAGCACTGGAATTAAAAAGGATATGGAAATATTTGAGGTTGATACGGATAATAACGATTATTTGGAACGCCTCTGCGATTCTCAGTATCCTTTTTATGATGCATTATATAGACACCGGATTAAACCGGCACCAAGCTCACATTATTGAGATGGTAAGTTCTCAATAAGTTCGGGTAGGTATTAAAATGGCTCATGGCTCAAAGTAGTTGGTTATGCAAACTCCTTAATGAAAAGAACAAAGAATGTAAGAATCCTTTTTTTGTTATGTCAATAATAATTATTGACATAAACAGAATAATATGATTTTAAAGTTCTATGGCTCAAAACTTGAACTTTATCGGAAAAAATATCCGTTTTTTCCGCAGAGCCAGGAACTGGACCCTGGCCTGCCTGGCCTCCAAAATCGGTATCCAGGAGGGCCCCCTTGGGCGCATTGAACGGGGAGTAAACCTGCCGTCCGCAACCGTTATCTACAGTCTTACCCAGGCTCTGGACATCCCGGCCAATGCGCTTTTTGCCCCGGATATCCCCCGAGCCAGGGCCGCTGTCGACGATAAGGACGCCCTGCTTGTCACAATCGACCCGGCGCCCCTGCTCCCCCCTAAAAAACTCCTGATAGCCTGCCGCGAAATCATGACCGCTTTTCATGCCCTGGAGGATATTCTCAAGGTCCAGAAACATGCATTTTTCCCCTTGTCCATTCCCTTTGAACCTGATTACCCGGGCATGGAAAATCTGGCCGCCCGGGTCAGGAACTATATGGGAACAGCGGATGCCGTGGTATTTGATTATATTGAGCTTTTTGAAAACCACGGCCTGCGTATTATCTTCTTCCCGTTTCAACGGGATGCCGCGGCTTTTGACGCACTCTCCTTTTACGAACCCTCTCACCAGAACGCCTTCTTTTTCATCAACTCAAAAAACAATCCTGAAAAACAGCTTTTTTCCCTGGCCCGTGAACTGGGCAAAATTCTTATTTTCAACAAAATGAGAACACGCAATGATTCTATTTTCTCCATGCCTGAGACAGAATCGCCTTCCCGGCCCATCAACCCGGCAAGGGCCGCAGGAAAATTTGCCGCCGTTTTTCTCATGCCTGAAACCGCGGTAAGAACAACGGTGGGCCAGCTTGGAATTTCCCCGGAGAGCTGGACATGGGAGATTCTGCTTCGCATTAAACATAGATTCGGAATCTCTGCCGAAGCCTTTCTTTACCGGCTCCTGGAGCTGGATCTGATATCCCCATCCTTAAGCGACACCCTGAAAATAAAAATAAAACAGCATTATGACCAGACCGGTTTTGGAGAACCTGACAACTCCCGCCGGATACTCAACGCCAACGGCCGGTTTTTTGATCTGCTTTTAACGGCTGGAAGCATTGATTCAGCCCGGGAAGAGGTGGATGAGATCGAAAGGATGGTTATGGAATATAAAATTATTAAGATTTAACAGGGGGGCCTTAATGGATAATAAATTTCTTGCACACTACCGATGCCATGATGATGTAATTCAAACGGTGTATGAACACCTGAAAGGTGTTTCTGCAATAAGCAAAACATTTGCAGAAAAAATTGGCCTGCATGAAGCAGGGGAACTCCTTGGCCTACTTCACGACTTAGGTAAGTACAGCCACGCATTTCAATCTTATATCAAGTCCGGAACCGGACTCCTGAATTTTGATATTGACGATTCATATGTGGATGCCAAAGCTTTTAAGGGTAAAATAGATCATTCCACGGCAGGTGCTCAATGGGTGTGGCAGAGGTTTGAACCGTACGGTCTCCAAGGACAATTGGTCGGACAAATTCTGGCGGTCTGTCTGGCATCCCATCACAGCGGCATGATGGACTGCCTGGATACCAACGGTATCAACACTTTCTTGAAAAGGATTAAAAAGTACGATGAACGCACCCATTTAAAGGAATGCCTTGAAATTGGAGATACTGTTGTTTTGGATAAACTGGATGCCATTGCCACGGAGGATTTTTTAAAACATTTTTTAAGCAAGGTTGTGAAAATTGTTTCTCCACAAAAAAAAGAGCATGAGCGTTTAAAGCATTTCAGGCTTGGATTTCTCACCCGGTTTTTGTTTAGTTGCCTGATAGATGCAGATCGAATAGACAGTGCTAATTTTGAAACCCCGGGGAACAGAAAACTGATACAAAAAGAACCTGTGAAGTGGCAGACTGCCATAAACAGGCTGGAGGAAAAACTGGCCGGATTTGAGGTTCGAAACTATGTGGATGAAATTCGTAACAGGATTTCTCGGGAATGCCTGGGCAGGGCATCCGATCTTCAGGGAATATACACCTTAACCGTGCCTACAGGAGGCGGCAAAACCTTTGCTTCAATTCGTTATGCTCTTCACCATGCTAAAAAATATAAACTGGACCGCATCATTTATATAATTCCTTATACTTCGATCATTGATCAAAATGCCCGGGTAATCAGAGAAGTTTTAGAAAAAAAAGGAGAGCCATACCCCTGGGTGCTGGAACATCATTCCAATCTTGAGCCGGAACAGCAGACCTGGCAATCCAAACTTTCCTCTGAAAATTGGGATGCGCCTGTTATTTTTACCACCATGGTTCAATTTCTTGAAGTGCTGTTCGGCGGAGGAACCAGAGGAGCCAGGCGGATGCACAATCTGGCAAATTCAGTAATCATATTTGATGAAATACAGAGTCTGCCGGTCAATTGCGTTCATTTGTTCTGTAATGGCGTTCAGTTTTTGGTGGACCACGCCAATACGACAACAGTTCTTTGTACGGCAACCCAGCCTTTGTTGGCAGATGTGAATCAAGATTATGGTGCATTAAAAATTCCTAAGTGCCATGAACTTGCCGGAGATGCTGTGGCTCTTTTCAAAAAATTAAAGCGGGTAGAAATTACGGACATGACCCGTACTAATGGCTGGAATGAAAATGAAATTTCTGATTTTGCTTTAGAACAGACAAAGGAAAAAGGCAGTTGTCTGCTAATTGTAAATACCAAGGATTGGGCAAAAAAATTATATGAAACATGCCAACCTCAAATCAAGGAGCATTCTATCTATCACTTGAGTACAAATCTTTGTCCTGCTCATCGCAAAGAGATTTTTGAAAAAGTTCAAGAACGTCTGAGCAAAAAAAGGCCGGTTCTTTGTATTTCAACCCAGCTTATTGAGGCAGGAGTGGATGTGGATTTTAATTGTGTAATTCGTTTTCTGGCTGGTCTTGACTCCATTGCCCAGGCTGCCGGACGCTGCAACCGCAATGGTAACAGGGAAATATCCAAAGTGTATGTGGTGAATCCAGATAAGGAGGCCATTGACCTGCTGGAGGACATCAAGATCGGAAGGGATAAGGCAGAAAGGGTTCTTGGGGAAAGCGGCCATGATGACTTTTTAAGCCCTTCAGTCATGGATCGTTATTTTTTTTATTATTTTTATGAAAGAGCCCATGTCATGGCCTATCCCGTTTCTGCCAAGAAGGCAGGCAGGAGGGATACTCTATTAAGCCTGCTCAGTAATAATTATTTTAATGTGGGCAGGGAAAAAGATATTCAAAAGGCAACATTCCGGCTTCAACAGTCGTTTAAAACTGCAGGCCAAGCTTTCAAAGCCATTGATGCTCCAACGCAGGCAGTTATCGTTCAGTATGGAAAGGGTGAGAAAATTGTGGCAGAACTCTGTGCCGAGCCCGAACCTGCCAAGGCATACAATTTATTGAAAAAAGCTCAGAAATATTCGGTCAATATTTTTCCAAATGTATTGAAAAAGCTAATAGAGACAGATGCCGTCCATCCGGTACAGGAAGGCGAAGAAATTTATTATCTGGATGAGCGGCATTACAGCCCTGAGTTTGGCGTATCTGTTGAAGCAGTCAGTGATATGAAGACTGCAATTATATAAGGAGGTGGTTAAATGAGAAATGATATCAGTTTCAGACTCTGGGGACGGTATGCCTTGTTCACCGACCCAGTTACCAAAATCGGCGGTGAAAAGTGTTCCTACCATGTCCCCACCTATGAAGCTGTCAAAGGCGTTCTGAAATCCATATACTGGAAACCCACCATTGTCTGGTATGTGGACAGGGTCAGGGTAATGAAATCCATCCGGACTCAGACCAAGGGAACCAAGCCATTGGTCTGGGGCGGGGGCAACTCCTTGGCCATCTATACTTTTCTTCATGAGGTGGAGTACCAGGTTCAGGCCCATTTTGAATGGAATGAATTGAGACCGGAACTTACCCAGGACCGTATCGAAGGAAAGCATTTCAACATTGCCAGAAGAATGCTGGAAAAGGGAGGACGTCAGGATATTTTCCTGGGGACCAGGGACTGTCAGGGCTATGTGGAGCCCTGCCGGTTTGGTGAAGGCAAGGGAGCCTATGATGAAATTGACGAACTGAGTTTTGGTCTCATGTTCCACAGTTTTGATTATCCGGATGAGACCGGTCAGGATGAACTGGCTGCCAGGTTCTGGCAGGCGGTCATGAAAAAAGGTGTTCTTTATTTTTCACGTCCCGACGATTGTGAAAAAAGGCGGTTTATCCGAAAAATGGCTCCTAAACCTTTCGGTCTGAAGGATAATCTCTTGCCTGTTGCCAAAGAGGAGGACTTGTTATGAGTTGGTTTGCCAGGTTGTATGAGACATATGAGCAGGGAATTGGTTTGGAACTAAGCGAAGATGCCATGCTTATGCCCATCAGCCATACTCTGCAGAATGCCCATATAAATATTGTTATTGACAACAATGGTAACTTTAAACGAGCATCAGTTCTTGAAAAGACCCAGGTAGTGTTACCGGCAACGGAGAAATCCGCAGGTCGCTCAAGCGGTGAAGCACCTCATCCCCTCGCAGATAAAATTCAATATATTGCCAAAGATTATCCGGACTATGGTGGCAAGAAAAAGCCATATTTTACAGGTTATGAAAAACAGTTAGAAGGCTGGTGTAACTCAAAATATAATCATGATAAGGCTGTTGCTGTTTACAAATATATCAGCAAGGGACGTGTTGTTGATGATCTGATTTCTGCTCATGTGCTATATGCTGATGAAAACAAAAAACTATTGGCCTATTGGCCTGATGATAAAGACAAATCTCCTCCGTTGATATTCAAAGTTCTGCCGGCGCTTCCAAAAAATAAAAGGGTCAATAAAGATAGACCGGAGATTGAGCCGGGAGATGCCTTGGTCTGCTGGTCTGTTGAAAAGGAAGGGGATCCTGATAGTGCCACTTGGCGTAATGAAAATTTGCAGAAAAGCTGGATCGAGTATGATGCCCAATCCGGTAAAGCTTCAGAGTTTTGCTTTGTTATGGGAGATAGCAAACCTATTGCTGTCAATCATCCTGCAAAATTGCGTCATACAGGAGATAAAGCCAAATTGGTTTCGGCAAATGATTCGTCGGGCTTTACTTTTCGGGGACGTTTCACTGATCCAAATGGGAGGCAGGCTGCCAGCGTGAGTTATGAGGTAACACAGAAGGCCCATAATGCCCTTAGGTGGCTTATTTCCAGGCAGGGGTTTCGTAATGGAGACCAAGTCTATGTCTCTTGGGCAATCTCTGGGAAAAAAACACCAGAGCCGTTAGAATGTGCATGGGAACTGTTTAGTGCGGACATCCTCTTTAAGGAAGAATCTGACTCGGAATTTGAACAATCTATAGATTATTCCATTGATATGGGAGAGTCATTCGACCTGAAACTAAAAAATTATTTGGCAGGCTATCATGCAGCTCTTGAACCCAATGAACAGATCATCGTTATGGGTCTGGATTCAGCTACCCCGGGTCGGATGGGAATTATATATTATCGGGAATTACTGGCCAGCGAGTTTCTTAAACGTATTGAGACATGGCATAAGCAGTTTGCCTGGCCTCAAAGATTTAAAATCGAGGTTCCTGATCCCAACGGTAAAAAGAAACCTTTTAAAAAAACGATCTGGCCAATTTCCAGCCCGGTTCCAAAGGCGATTGCGGAAGCTGCATACGGCAACGTCTTAAAAAGCAACGAAACATTGAAGAAAAACGTTATTGAACGAATTTTGCCCTGTATCATTGACGGCAGGCATTTTCCCCGTGATTTGATGACATCTGCCGTTCGCAGGGCCTGCAACCGGAATAATTGTGAGAATTGGGAATGGCAAAGGAATTTAGGTGTTGCCTGTGCCCTGTATAAAGGTTTTTATCTGCGGCATCCACAGGAAAAAGAGAGGAGAAAATACAGCATGGCTTTGGAAGAGGATAGAAAAACAAGAGATTATCTTTATGGCCGTCTATTGGCCATTGCCGAGAAGATTGAGGAAACAGCCTTATGGATTGGGGAGGAAAACAGGCCCACAACGGCTGCAAGACTTATGCAGAGATTTGCCGACCGGCCTTTTTCAACCTGGCGCAATATAGAAATTGCCCTACAACCATATATACAGCGACTCCAGAGCAACAGGGCAGGATTTTTGACAAATCGAAAAAAAGAGATTGATACAATTCTTGCGGCATTTTCACCTGATGATTTTATAAGCGAAAGGCCATTATCCGGGGAATTTTTACTCGGATATCATTGCCAAAAGCAGGCATGGCAGAAGAAATCAAATAAAAATAGTGATGACAAATAGAGGAGAACAATCATGAGCCTTGAGAACAAAATTGATTTTGCTGTTATTTTAAGTGTTAAGAATGCCAATCCTAATGGAGACCCCTTAAATGGAAACAGGCCGAGAGTTGATTATGAAGGTTTTGGCGAGATTTCCGATGTCTGTCTGAAAAGAAAAATCCGCAACCGGCTTCTGGCGGACGGTTATCCCATATTTGTTCAATCTGATGATAATAAAAAAGATGACATGACCAGCCTGAGAAATCGAGCTATTTCAGAAAAACACGGACTTGGAAAAGATGCATTTAACAGTAAAAAAAATAAACCGGAAGCCACGGCAAAGCTTGCCTGCAAAAAATGGTTGGATGTGAGAAGTTTTGGGCAGCTTTTCGCATTTAGCGGAACGGGTAAGGATGGGGTTTCCATTCCTATTCGGGGTCCTGTGAGCATTCATTCAGCTTTCAGTGTGGAACCTGTCAGTGTGACAAGCACCCAGATTACCAAAAGTGTAAGCGGAGAGGGGGATGGGACAAAAAAGAGTTCTGATACCATGGGAATGAAACATAGGGTGGATAAAGCTATTTATGTTACTTATGGTGCCATGACCCCTCAGCTTGCAGAACGAACCGGATTTAGCAATAAAGATGCAGAAAACATTAAAAATGTCTTGCCCAGACTGTTTGAAGGCGATGCATCCTCTGCAAGGCCGGAAGGCAGCATGACGGTTGAAAAAGTAATCTGGTGGGAGCACAACAACAAATCAGGTCAATATTCTTCTGCCAAGGTTCATAGAACATTGGCGGTAAATGTGGACGGGAGTTTTGATGAAGATGGGCTTAAAAATGCATTGGCCGGACTGATGCCTGAAATTATTGATGGATTTTAATCCGGAGATAAATTTAATGGTGAATTTTTTAAAAAATCTGGACAAAGACCTCCAGCATGCCCTCATGATCCAGTTGCGCAACCTCTGGACACACACCTCCACGGCCATCGAGGGCAACACCCTGACCCTTGGAGAAATCGCCTTTGTGCTTGAAGAGGGCTTGACCGTTTCCGGCAAGCCGTTGAAAGACCATGAAGAAGTGGTGGGCCATGCACGAGCTATTGACCTGATTTATGATCTGCTGGAAAAGGGGGCTTCTTTCGGGGAACATGAGTTGTTCAACCTTCACAAAGCCGTACAGACCCAGGTGGTTCTCGACGTGTACAAACCTTTAGGAGACTGGAAAAAGGAGCCCAATTCAACCGTGGCGGTGGTGGATGAAAAACAGGTGGTCTTTGAGTATGCCCCACCGGGTGATGTTCCCTTTTTGATGGAAGCCTGGTTTGATCTTTACCGTCAGGCGGATCAGGAAGTCATTCCTGGAAACAAAACCCGGGCGTTGAAAGCCTATGTTGATCTCCATGTTTCCTTTGTCCGAATCCATCCTTTTTTTGACGGGAACGGCAGGCTGGCAAGGCTCATTGCCAACATCCCGGTTTTAAAGGCCGGTCTGCCCCCTGTCATCATACCCCGGGAAAAACGAAAGGCCTACATTGATGCTTTTTCACAATATCATTATTCTGCAGGCCAGATCAAAAAAGGGGATGAACTCCTGCCTGACCGGAAGGCTCTGAACGCTTTTACCTCATTTTGTGAACAGGCCTGGGAAGATTCCTTTTACCTTGTTGATGAAATTCATAAGAAGCAGCATGTAAGGAACCGGAGCAAAGAATGAAAATATATTCGGAAAATGACTATTTGCAGCTTTCCGCACTCCAGCACATCCTGTTCTGCGAACGGCAGTGCGCTCTGATTCATGTTGAGCAGTTGTGGATAGAGAACAGGTTCACGGCCGAGGGCAGGATCATGCACGAAAGGGTGGACAGGGGAGATCAGGCAGGGCGGGGCAGCGTCCGGATTGAATACGGCATGCCCCTGAAATCAAGTTCTCTGGGGCTTTCAGGAAAGGCCGATGTGGTCGAATTCCATCGCAAAGATTCTTTAAAGGAAAAATGGATTCCTTTTCCAGTGGAATATAAAAGAGGAAAACCCAAAAAAGACCTGTCCGATAAGGTTCAGCTCTGCGCCCAGGCCATATGCCTGGAGGAAATGCTGAAGCTTACCATTGAGGCCGGCGCCCTTTTTTATGGAAAGACAAGACGCAGGCTGGATGTGGTATTTGATGATGACTTGCGAATGAAAACCATAGAGACTGCCGACAGACTTCACGAAATGATTTCTGCCGGCATCACCCCGCCTCCGGAATATTCCAAAAAATGTGACACCTGCTCTTTCATCTCATTGTGCCTGCCAAAGGCCATTGAAAAAAAAAGAACGGTTTCATCCTGGGTGAAACGGATGATCCGGAAGGAGTTGAGCTGAATGAGAAAATATCTGAACACCCTTTTTGTAACCACCCAGGGCGCATACCTTGCAAAAGACGGGGAGACCGTTGCGGTGAGGATCGAACAGAAAACCGTATTGCGGATACCCATCCATACCCTGGATGGGATTGTCTGTTTTGGTTCGATCGGATGCAGCCCATACCTGATGGGATTTTGCGCTGAAAAAGATGTTGCCATCAGCTTTCTGACCGAATACGGACGGTTTCTTGCCATGGTAAGCGGGCCGGTGTCCGGGAATGTCCTGTTGAGAAGAAAACAGTTCAGAATGGCGGACAGTTCGGAAATTTCCGCACAGGTTGCAGGATATATCCTGACCGGAAAACTTGCCAACTGCAGGACTGTCCTTGAAAGATCACTCAGGGATCATCGGGAAAAAATGAATCAGGAGGCAGTGAAAAAGGTATCAACCCGGCTTTCCGTATACATTCAAAAAGAATTACAAAAAGATGAGCTGGACAGGTTGAGGGGGATTGAGGGAGATGCTGCTCATCAGTATTTCAGTGTTTTTGATGAGTTGATTTCCCAGCAAAAGGAATCCTTTATTTTTTCAGGGCGGAACCGGCGCCCTCCCACTGACCGGGTAAACTGCCTTCTTTCATTTGTATATATGCTTCTTGTTCACGATGTCCGTTCGGCTCTGGAATCAGTAGGGCTTGATTCGTCTGTGGGCTTCCTTCACCGGGATCGGCCCGGAAGACCCGGACTGGCCCTTGATATAATGGAGGAATTCAGATCTTTTCTTGCCGACAGGCTGGTATTGTCCATGATCAACAGGGGTCAGGTTAAAGCCAGCGGTTTTATTATCAAAGAATCGGGGGCCGTTCATATGGATGATGATACCCGGAAAACGGTTCTGACAACATACCAGAAAAGAAAACAGGAAAACCTGGTCCATCCGTTTTTAAACGAGAAAGTCCAAATCGGGAATCTCTTTTTTATCCAGGCCCTGTTATTGGCAAGATTTATCAGGGGAGATCTCGACGGGTATCCTCCATTTATATGGAAATAACACAGGAGATATATTTTGCTGGTTCTGATAAGTTATGACGTATCAATAAAAAATAAAGGGCAAAAACGATTAAGACGGGTGGCAAAGGCCTGTCAGAATTATGGCCAAAGGGTTCAATATTCGGTTTTCGAATGCGTTGTTGACCCTGCCCAGTGGACCCTTTTAAAGCAAAAACTGATAGACGAAATTGATCCGGAACTTGACAGTCTGCGGTTCTATTTTCTGGGTTCCAACTGGAAAAGACGTGTCGAACATATTGGAGCAAAGAAATCAATCGATTTTGATGAGCCGTTAATTCTTTAATAATCTTGCGAACCCCAAGCTTGAATTTTAAACATTACAAGATATCGTTTCATAGCCCGGTTGTTTTCATATTTGAGCGTTTATGGGTTCGCAAATCTGAAATATACTGTAATCATTATGTTTTAGCGTTTTTATTTTTTTCTTTCTTTCTGAGGAGTGTAAAATTCAGAAAGGCTCGCTATTTGACAATTGATTTTATTTGAATTATAGGACTTTAGAATAGCAACGGTCGCTCCCCCCGCGGGAGCGTGGATTGAAACCGAGGTCGCCACAGCGAGAGATCATGTAAAAAATGTCGCTCCCCCCGCGGGAGCGTGGATTGAAACACCGGATTCTATAGCGGCATTGATATTGTCTGATGTCGCTCCCCCCGCGGGAGCGTGGATTGAAACTTGTAGGGCATATCAACAAACCACGGCCATACAAAGTCGCTCCCCCCGCGGGAGCGTGGATTGAAACCAGGTTAAACATGGGAGCCGGTCAGTATTATTATGTCGCTCCCCCCGCGGGAGCGTGGATTGAAACCCAATAAGCCTATCGAGTTGTGGCGACTCAATAGTCGCTCCCCCCGCGGGAGCGTGGATTGAAACAGATAAGGGGGGCGCGATGAAAAAACTTACTGAGGTCGCTCCCCCCGCGGGAGCGTGGATTGAAACTCAGTTGATGATATTGTTTTGATAAAATTTGAGGGTCGCTCCCCCCGCGGGAGCGTGGATTGAAACGTGTGCAAAAATGAGGACGATGGGCAATTATGGGGTCGCTCCCCCCGCGGGAGCGTGGATTGAAACCAGATTCAACCTATGGAGTACCTGTTTACCCCGGTCGCTCCCCCCGCGGGAGCGTGGATTGAAACTATATCGCTCATATTGTCAATGTCCCTGTAATTGTCGCTCCCCCCGCGGGAGCGTGGATTGAAACTGGTGGAATAGGAGAATCTGCGACTTTTTGCCATGTCGCTCCCCCCGCGGGAGCGTGGATTGAAACAAGAGACAATGAAAAGCACTGTGTCATTAGGCGTGTCGCTCCCCCCGCGGGAGCGTGGATTGAAACGAGGACAGGACGAAAACGATTCCTGTCCCGACATGTCGCTCCCCCCGCGGGAGCGTGGATTGAAACAGGCAACAGATAACTTGTCAGGAGCATTGTCAACGTCGCTCCCCCCGCGGGAGCGTGGATTGAAACAATGCTATGAAAGATAATTTAGACCTTGTTTGGCAGTCGCTCCCCCCGCGGGAGCGTGGATTGAAACATTAAATTAATCCGTTTGATCAATTTGTTAAATGTCGCTCCCCCCGCGGGAGCGTGGATTGAAACCTATACCGGACAAGGTAACCTCACGCCTTTTGGGTCGCTCCCCCCGCGGGAGCGTGGATTGAAACTTCAACTGTGGCGCTCGATCGGGAGTACAAAATAGTCGCTCCCCCCGCGGGAGCGTGGATTGAAACAAAATCATCAAGGCCATCATCATCATTAGTCGGGGTCGCTCCCCCCGCGGGAGCGTGGTGAAACAATGAGACCGTACCACGCAGCAAAGTCCTCTCGCGTCGCTCCCCCCGCGGGAGCGTGGATTGAAACAAATGCTGTGTCGTCCTGATACTGGCAGTACCGATGTCGCTCCCCCCGCGGGAGCGTGGATTGAAACTCCATCCTCTTTTTATTTGCCCGCAAACCTCACGTCGCTCCCCCCGCGGGAGCGTGGATTGAAACACCGCCATTAGCCGGTAATGTGCCGTTGAAAGTGTCGCTCCCCCCGCGGGAGCGTGGATTGAAACAGCCCCGCATAGCAAACAGCGGAAAAAAACATGCGTCGCTCCCCCCGCGGGAGCGTGGATTGAAACTTAATATTACAGATACATTAACAATAGATGTAATGTCGCTCCCCCCGCGGGAGCGTGGATTGAAACTTTGTTGTCTTGTCATGCAGCATGCCCCCCTATGGTCGCTCCCCCCGCGGGAGCGTGGATTGAAACAGATAGGTTAATGAAGGACAGGGGCAGGTCTGCCGTCGCTCCCCCCGCGGGAGCGTGGATTGAAACCCAACGCTCTGTAAAATCGAATGCGCCCACGGGGTCGCTCCCCCCGCGGGAGCGTGGATTGAAACTCATTGTTATTGCCATTTTTTTGCTCCTTTTTATTGTCGCTCCCCCCGCGGGAGCGTGGATTGAAACGCTGGGACGGTAGGATATTTAACCGGGACTTTGGTCGCTCCCCCCGCGGGAGCGTGGATTGAAACGCCGCATCTGCGACTGATCCAATGCCTGCAATATGTCGCTCCCCCCGCGGGAGCGTGGATTGAAACGAGGGTATAGCACTGGACAGAGTGATTGATGAGGTCGCTCCCCCCGCGGGAGCGTGGATTGAAACTTGAACTGGAGGACGAATGAAAATAATTGAGCCGTCGCTCCCCCCGCGGGAGCGTGGATTGAAACAGTCAACTAAAATTGCATATGACATAAAACCAGGGGTCGCTCCCCCCGCGGGAGCGTGGATTGAAACGAGCGATCTTTTGCGAATCAGGACGAGGCCGACGTCGCTCCCCCCGCGGGAGCGTGGATTGAAACCCCGCAAGTTCGTTATGATTCCACAGTAATCTGAGTCGCTCCCCCCGCGGGAGCGTGGATTGAAACAATCCCTTCCTTACAAGATCGCCTGAGCCATCGGGTCGCTCCCCCCGCGGGAGCGTGGATTGAAACTATGAAAGCCGGGAAATCTTTAATATCAATTGATGTCGCTCCCCCCGCGGGAGCGTGGATTGAAACAGTGTGGAGCGTGGGCAGGAGCATGGAGAAAAACGTCGCTCCCCCCGCGGGAGCGTGGATTGAAACGATAAATCAGACGAGCACGAGAGGCGGATTACTAGTCGCTCCCCCCGCGGGAGCGTGGATTGAAACATATTTCATCCACGCGGCGCGGGGGGAGTACGAAGTCGCTCCCCCCGCGGGAGCGTGGATTGAAACGATAAATCAGACGAGCACGAGAGGCGGATTACGAAAGTCGCTCCCCCCGCGGGAGCGTGGATTGAAACATCCACGTTGTAAGCATACTATAGATGAATTTAGTCGCTCCCCCCGCGGGAGCGTGGATTGAAACTCCAGTTTAGATGTGGTATTATTTAAACAATTGATTGTCGCTCCCCCCGCGGGAGCGTGGATTGAAACGTGATTATGGTATCATTATTAAGTATCCGGTGTCGTCGCTCCCCCCGCGGGAGCGTGGATTGAAACAACCAGATACCGGAACAATACCGGAAACCATCACGTCGCTCCCCCCGCGGGAGCGTGGATTGAAACGAGAGCCCTGACAATGTTGACTCTTTACCGTATGTCGCTCCCCCCGCGGGAGCGTGGATTGAAACTGCTACCAGGCTTTTGACTATGAGCTGTCAAATGTCGCTCCCCCCGCGGGAGCGTGGATTGAAACTTGGAATGAGGATAAAAAGATTGGCTGGGGGAATGTCGCTCCCCCCGCGGGAGCGTGGATTGAAACACGGACAGCAAGACCAGGGCTGAGGTCTTGAACCGTCGCTCCCCCCGCGGGAGCGTGGATTGAAACTCAGGAGAGGAGATTGCCAGCGTATCAAACCGTTGTCGCTCCCCCCGCGGGAGCGTGGATTGAAACCAATAAGCCTACTGAGTCGCCACAACTCAATAGGGTCGCTCCCCCCGCGGGAGCGTGGATTGAAACAAGCTGTGTGCTCCTGAGAGCCTCAACATTTGAGTCGCTCCCCCCGCGGGAGCGTGGATTGAAACTGGTTCAAGCGCTGGAGCTTGTACAACGATTGACGTCGCTCCCCCCGCGGGAGCGTGGATTGAAACAAGAAATGCTCTATCTGCAAGGCTCAGGTTTTTGTCGCTCCCCCCGCGGGAGCGTGGATTGAAACAAATACCGGAAAGTTTCAGTTTACAACGTCAAGTGTCGCTCCCCCCGCGGGAGCGTGGATTGAAACCTCGCCTGCTTCAAACCGTTGACGATCAAGGCAGGTCGCTCCCCCCACGGGAGCGTGGATTGAAACATCCATGACCGCCGCCTCCTCCATCAGCTCTTTTGTCGCTCCCCCCGCGGGAGCGTGGATTGAAACGGTTATTGAGCATTCAATCGCAACTGTAAAAATTGTCGCTCCCCCCGCGGGAGCGTGGATTGAAACTCAGACGGCTAAAAAGCTTAATGTAACTCAGTCTGTCGCTCCCCCCGCGGGAGCGTGGATTGAAACAAAAATAGTACCTGATGTATCATAATCACAACAAGTCGCTCCCCCCGCGGGAGCGTGGATTAAAACAACCTTGGTCATTCAGGGTTTAGAGCATTTCAAGTCGCTCCCCCCGCGGGAGCGTGGATTGAAACAACTTATGGAGTCCCTGTCTATCCTGACTCTTATGTCGCTCCCCCCGCGGGAGCGTGGATTGAAACGACCTCCCGGAGGGAATCCAGGAGACCCGGGAGGTCGCTCCCCCCGCGGGAGCGTGGATTGAAACATGCTCAAGGCAGGTTAAAACTCCATCCCAACAGGTCGCTCCCCCCGCGGGAGCGTGGATTGAAACCATATTTTAGATTTAGACTGCCCACGGTTAATTTGACATAGCAGTAATAAAAATCACGGGTATGTCTTTAAACCGTTCTTCGTTTTTTAATTGCTGACATACCTCATAGCCATCTATCCCAGGCATCATGATGTCCAATAGAATCAGATCTGGATTTATCTTATTTACTATTTCAAATACTTTATCACCTTCGGTGGTCACCGCCAACTGATACATATCTTTTAAGATTTGCCGGATCAATTGGAGTTTATTGGGTTCGTCATCAACAACAAGTATGTTCCAATTTTTTTTAGTCATATAAACACTCATGATGGCACAGTCATCACAACGATCAATGAAAGTCTTTTAAAAACAAGTGCTTATAGAGACTTTCATATAAACCAACATGCCCTGTCAGGCACAACGAAGGATGAAACATTGAATGTGTCTAAAAATGTCATAACTTCTCTATATTTTTTAACCATAAAAATTTAGGAGAGAAGTTATGACTAAAGAAGCACATAGCACAAATATTTCTGTAATGCATCCAATTTGTTGTGGTTTGGATATTCACAAAAGTATTATTTCGGCCTGTCTGATCACAGTAAATCCATTTGGTAAGCCGGAATATGAGATAAGAGAATTTTCAACTTTTACGGAGGCTCTGTTTCTTTTAAAAGACTGGCTGATTGAGAACGATTGTCCGATAGTGGCTATGGAAAGTACAAGTGTTTATTGGCGTCCGGTTCACAACATAATTGAGGGGCACCTTGATGTGGTGCTTGTGAATGCCCGTCATATGAAAAATGTACCAGGACGAAAGACCGACACGGAAGACAGTAAATGGTTGGCAGAGCTTCTCCGCCACGGTCTCATAAAGAGCAGTTTTATTCCGGACAAGGAAGTAAGACAATGGCGAGATCTAACAACACTTCGAAAAAATATTACTCAATCTCTTGGAGATCATAAAAGGCGGGTTCATAAATTGTTTGAGACCGCGAATATCAAAATAAGTTCCGTGGTAACAGATATTTTCGGAGTCACAGGAGGCAATTTGATGGCCCTCCTTTGTGATGCAGACAGGGAGTTAACTCTGAAAGATATTGAAAAATGTGCAAAAGGAAGTCTTAATTCAAAAACTGAAGAACTTTATCAAAGTATCCAGGGTTTTTTCGAAGATCACCACCGTTTTCAGTTAGAATTGCTTTTGCATACAATTTCAACTCTTGAAGAACAGATAGAATCTATAACAGCCCGTCTCACCGCTTTGATGGAACCTCACGAAGAATTGCTTACTCGTCTGGATGAAGTGTACGGAATTAATACTGTAGCTGCTCAGTCTGTTATCAGCCATATTGGAGTCACTTTGGATGAATTTCCAAACGAACATGCTCTCGCGTCATGGTGCGGGCTCTCTCCCGGCAACAATGAAAGTGCGGGGAAAAGAAAAAGTGGTAAATCTCCAGTCCGCAATCATCCATTTAAAACGGTAATGGTTGAGATTGCATGGTCTGCCGTTAAAAAAAAAGGATCTTACTATAAAGATAAGTACTACCGTATCAAATCCCGGCGCGGGGCAAAAAGAGCAATTGTTGCAGTTGCCCACAGCATTGTTAAAGGACTTTATCATATTATAAAATTCGGAGAATCTTTTAAAGATTTAGGGGAAGAATATCTGGCGAAAAAGAATCAGAACAAAAAGCTTTGCCGGCTTAAAAAACAAGCCAGACAGTTGGGGTTTGAACTGGTAGTATCTTCTTAATGGATAACTGACCGTTAACAAAAAAATATCAGATGATCGTCAATTAATGTTTTAAGAGCGAAGGAGAACAAGAATCTAATTTAACAAAAACTACCGCATTTCATAATTATAAGATCGAGAAGAAAATGGCGCTGTGAGCCCGATATAAACATGACCGGCCGGTTACCTGCACAACCAACTGTTAGCTCTTAGGAGACTACGCATATAAAACTTATATCTCAGGACCGGCCTATCAAAAACAAATGCGGAATTTTTAAAAAGTTTATTAAAGACTACAGGAGAGGTGTTTGCTTTGCTCAAAATACAAAAATTTAGAAAAACAAACACCATCTATCGCACTGTAATAATTACTAATTATTGAGTGTTTCATATAAACCTTCCAACTTGCTGGGCCCCTCATTCTCGGGTATCCCATTTATGCTTCATTTCAAGGATTTTTTCTTTTATTGAAAAAAAACTGTCAATTAACGTTGGATCAAAATGTTTGCCACTGTTGGCTTTGATCTCTTTTAGAGCATCATCAATCGACCAAGCATCTTTGTATGGTCGCTTCATTGTTAAGGCATCAAAAACATCGGCAATGGCGACAATGCGGGCGCTTTCGGGTATTTCCAAGCCTTTAAGTCCATATGGATATCCCATTCCATCCCATTTCTCGTGATGATACAGTGCTATATCAGCCGCCATTTTAAAAAGAGGCGAATCGCTTTTTTTCAAGATGCGGTACCCAATAGTAGTGTGAGTTTTCATTTTGAACCACTCATCTGAGGTCAGTTTCCCTGGCTTTTTAAGGATGGAGTCTGGAATTCCGATTTTTCCGTTATCATGCATTGGCGCAGCAAGTTCCAGAACAGCGGCATTTTCAAAATGCCAACCAAAGGATCTAGCGATCAATCCCGAATAGGCTGCCATGCGCCAAATATGAACTCCTGTATCCGTATCATTAAAATGGCCCGCCTCACCTAACATAAAAACAGCGGCCTTCTGACTATCTTGAAGTTCCCCAGTCCTGAGGGCTATCAGTTCTTCACAGCTCCGTTGCTGATCATAAAGCGCTAAATGGGTGGCTACTCTGGTGAGTACAATGGGTTTAGAAATGGGTTTGGTAATATAATCCACTGCGCCTACGTCAAATCCACGCTTTTCATCTTCAACCTCGCTTTTAGCAGTGATAAAGACAACCGGAATTTTAGTTGTCTCCGGATCAGATTTAAGTCTTCGGCAGGTCTCATAACCATCCATATTAGGCATCATGATATCCAACAAAATAAGTTCCGGTTTCACTTTTTTGGCTATATCGATTGCTTTTATACCGCTTGAAGCTATTGATAATTGATATTTGCCTGAAAGAATCTGCCGCATGAGCTTAAGATTGTTGGGCTCGTCATCAACTATCAACACACGCCATTTTTTCATATCACTCATCTAACTCCATAGGCTTGAGATTTAGAAAATCCATCAACCTTATTGTTTCTTCCCGGGCACGATCAAAATCAAATTAATCCAGCCTCTCTATGACAAATTGCAATTGCTCTTCATCAATATATTCAGCAAGGGAGTTCAGGCAGGTTTCAGAAGCATCCGGATCATAAATCGAAAATGCATCCATCAGGTTTTTAAAAAGCTCCGAAATTTGTGTTTTATCGTTTTCGACATCCAAATTTTGCTTTTTTAAAGGCTGTTTTTCAAGAGATGATAATCGGGATTTAATATCATCGATAGATACCATCACTTTATTTAATTCTGTTTCTAACAAAGGCAATACCTTTTGGACCGAATCCAGATCGCCAGATTTTAACGCATCATTCATCTTTTCTGTAATGCGAAATACTTCGTGAACGGATAGGTTTCCCGACACTCCCTTTAGTGCGTGGATGATAGATTCAACCTGATCAACCGATCCGGCTTCAATGGCTCGGGATATATCAGCCGTCACATTAGAATATTTTTCAGCATATGAAATTAGGGCCTTAACCAATGCCTGCGGATCTTGCCAAATTTTCAGTGCCGTCTCCACATTTACCCTTGTAAGGTGAGTGCTTAAAACGGTTTCAATATCATCATCAACAGAAATCTCAGCGCCTGCCGTTTTTAGCTGCCCGGCACCTTGCGGCGCAACCCTCTCCATCGTGTCAAAGAGTTCTTCAAAATCCACTGGCTTGCTGATGACGCTATTCATTCCAGCTGCCAAACAGTTTTTTTGATCGGTTTCCATAACACTCGTAAGTTTTAAGTTCTTCTCTCTTGCTTTGATGGTCATTATTTCTATGATCTCAAGCAGTAATTTTTTTAAATTAAAAGGGCGTGTTTCCAGAACAAGTTTGCCGCTTTCAATTTTGCTAACATCAAGGATATCATTGATCAGGCCCAACAGAAAACGCGCGGAATTGTTGACTGTAGTTAATTGTTTGCGAAGTTTTTGGGGCAAATCAGGGTCCTCAAGCGCTAATTCTAAAAAACCCAGGATCGGATTCATGGGGGTCCTAATTTCATGTCTCATGTTAGCCAAAAATTCGCTCTTGGCCTTAGTTGCGGCTTCTGCTATTTTCTTATCTTCCTCCAGTTGGCCCACCTGCCGCAGCCTCTCCGCTACCAGCCTTTCCTGCTCGATCAGTTTACGTTCCTGGGTCAACTCCTTTTCTTTGCGCAAAAGTTCAGTTTTATGACTTTTAGTTCGATAATGAACATAGCCGACCACCAGACAGTACGATCCAACAAGGTACAGCAAATAGGCCCACCAGGTCATCCAAGGGGGTGGAATCATAGAAATTTTGATTGCAGCGCCTTTTTCATTCCAAAGACTGTCATTGTTTGACCCCTTCACCCTGAATACATATTCCCCGCTCGGCAAATTGGTATAGGTAGCCGTCCGTCTGTTGCCAATATAGTTCCATTCCTTGTCAAAACCATCCAGCATATAGGCGTAAAGGTTGTTTTCAGGGATGGTGAAATCCAAGGCAGCAAATTCAAAGGAAAAAACCTCATCTTTATATGTAATCTCTATTGCCTTAGTGTAAGTGACCGATTTATCCAAAATGAGTCGCCCTTTAATTTCAGCTCCAATCGAAACCGAATTATTAAAAATACGGAAATCCGTAATCACAATCTCAGGGACATGTCGATTCTCTATAATTTTTTGGGGGAAGAAGGCGTTAAATCCGTGCATTCCGCCAAAAAACATCTCGCCTGATCTACTTTGGTGATAAGCGCCACGGAAGAAGGTGGTATTCTGCAGTTCATTGGCGTCATAGTTGGTAAAAGACTCTGTTTTCGGATCAAATTGGGAGAGCCCATTACCGGTGCTTAACCAAAGATTTCCCGTTTTATCTTCCAATATCCCAAAAACCGCATCATGTGGGAGGCCTTGGGACATTGTGTATACTTTGAATTTTTCATTTTGGCGGTCAAATCGATTCAATCCGCCACCGGTACCAATCCAAAGCACACCGGATCGATCTTCAAAAATAGTCTGAACCAACGGATGGCTCAAACTATCTGTATCCTCATAATCCGGTTCATAACGAATGAATTGCTCCAAATTTCGGTCAAATCGATGAAGCCCCTGTTCCGTGCCTATCCACAAAACATGTTGCCGGTCTTCAAAAATAGACCAAATCTCATCACCACTTAAACTCTTGGGATCTTCTTCGTCCGATTCAAAATGTCTAAACTTTCCAGACTCGCGATCAAATTGGTTTAAACCACCGCCTTCATCGGTTCCCACCCAGAAATTTCCTTTTCGATCTTCATAGATGACCGTTACCTCGTCACTACTCAGACTGCCGGCATCATCCGAATGATGCCGGTAATGTTTAAACTGCTCTGTAATTCTGTGCAGACGATTCAGACCGCCCGCTTCCGTACCGATCCACCGTCCGTCCCAATCCAGAGCACACCGTCCCGATCTTCATAAATGGCACCAATTTCGTTATAACTTAAACTAAGGGGGTTGGTAGGATCATTTTGAATATACCGATGGTGAATCAATTTTTCTTTATTGCGATCAAATTGAAACACGCCATTTTCCTGTGCGCCAAACCAGAGATGGCCTAAGGAATCTTCGTAAATTGCAACTATGGCATTAGCTTCAGACGCTTCAAGATCTTCAGGTGCAAAGTTATAAGGTCTAAGGTTTTTTCCATTATATCGGTAAAGTGAGGAAGATGTGCCTATCCAGAAATCCCCTGATTGTTCCTGATAAAGAATTTGAATATCCTTGGAAAGGCCTTTGACACCATCAGCCGATGGTATGCTAAAAGGCGAGAACCGTTTAACGTATTTGGGGGAGTGACATTTTAGCTGACATATTAGTCAACTTTTGTTATAGTTGAGTTCGCAAGCTTAACTAAACGAAAGGAAACATAAAAATGTCAGAAAGCAAATCGACTCCCCAACAAAACCGTACAATCGTTGTCCCATTTATTCAAGAAAAATATTCGGAGATTATTAAAAATCCTAAACTTTTCAGAAAATCTTTGGAAATACTAATTGATACTTACCCTGAACTTTTTCCAGCCGAGATCAAGAATGGCTATCGGATGAAAGATATTAGATATTCAAAAAAATCAGGCATATATACAAGACGGATTTTAATTGGATCTGTTACTTACACTGTCAGACCGGTTTTTGTCATGCCCTATTATACAGCTTTTACAAATGATGTTGAAAAAAACATTTATTTCTAAGAAAATTTGAAGTTCCATATTGGGCTTTGAGCTATGTCTTTGGCAAGGATTAGATGTATTGGTATCGCATGGAGCAAAACCTCGGCAGAAACAGCCTTGTTGGTACAACGGTCAAAGCTCCCAGTCTATTACCTGAGCATCCTGGTGCAGATGAAGAACATTCCCGATTAAAAGGAAATAAAGTATATATTGTCACGACAGTTGGAGATGAATGTATACTGGGTGCCTCTGTAAGTGAAGACGCTGGAGAGAAAGGCCTCACAAAAGCCTATGGGATATTCAAAAAGGAAGCTTTGAACATCAATCCGGAGTATAATCCACAATCGGTCAATACCGATGGATGGAAAGCCACTATGAATGCCTGGAAGAAGTTATTCCCTTTTATTGCCGTTATTTGCTGTTTTCTTCATATATTTATCAAGATTCGTGATCGATTAAAAAGGAAATATAGTGAATATTTTAAAGTTGTTTCAGACAAATTATGGGACTGCTATAAAGCTGTATCCAAAGCATCATTTTCCCAACGGGTTCGCAGGCTTTATGAATGGACAAAAAAAGATCCGGAATGTCCTGATGTCATATTGAAACCGATAAAGAAGTTAAAAGAAAATCTTTCTGATTATTCCCAGGCATATGATTTCCCAGGCTGTCATAGAACCGGCAATATGATAGACCGATTGATGCAGAGAATGGATCGCCATCTTTTTTCAACTTTTTACTTTCATGGAAACTTGACCTCGGCAGAACTGAGTATCAGAGGATGGGCGCTCATCCATAATTTTGCACCTTGTAACCCCCACACAATCAAAAAACATAATGGTTGGAAGAGTGCGGCCGAAAGACTGAACGAATTTCGATATCATGATAATTGGTTACAAAATTTATTAATTTCCGCTTCTTTAGGTGGATATAGAGAGGCTCCCCCAAATCCGTTATAACCAGAAGAGTTTCAAGCGCTCTATTGGCGGATTGTACAAGCAGAGAAAAATCAAAATCACTTCAACCGGGATTTCCCTGATCTCCTGATCTGCCCTGTAAAGAACGGTATTATTTACTTTTCTGATGTTCGTTTTTTGAAAACAATATTGCAGCTGCTGCCAAGTGCAGTGGATGAGAAATTTTTAATAATAATGGTGTCTTTGGTCTGCCAGGTGGTTGAGTAGTCCTTTACTCTTCCATAGGACCTGTCAGCATTTTCCAGGGGCTCTCCGTAGATGAGACCCAGTTTCTCTTTCACGGATTCATGGCAGGCGCATTGCCTGTTGGTGGATGTCAGGGTAACCTGGATCAGGCTTTTATCGGCGTTCATGGTGAACAGCGGGCTGTAATGGCAGCTATCAAGCATTATCGGATCATCCAGATAATAATGGGCCAGAGCATTTTCCTTTGCATGGGCTGTGCTCAACAAATCAAAGTAGGCCAGAAACGATCCCTTCTGCCTTGATTTCTCCTTGATGTTTCCTTGAAAAATGCGGTTAAGCTGTCGCAGGGTCATTCCCCATGTTATTTTTTTGTCCCATTGATAATCGTCAAGGGCCTTGATGTCAGGGGTTGTTTCCATTTCTTTATCAGGTGTTGGAGGATCAGATTGTACCAGGTCCGGATTCTCAGGACTGTTTTCAGGTATCTGATGTATTGGTTTTGAATCTGCCGTTACAATGGGGGCTGTTACAGGCTCCTCTTCCTGCAGGGGTATTTCTTTTTCTTTTGGTTTATCTGCCTGCTCTGTTGTACTGCTGCATGATCCGGAATCAGGAGTGGTGTTGTCTGTTGATTTGGTTGAATCAGCCTCACCAGTGCTGTTGTGCGTTGATTTGGATGATTGCGTGCCTGTCTTCAGGTCTGCAGGTTTACCAGCTGTCAGGTATTGCCTGCGTTTTGCTTTAAGCTGATCCAGTGAAACATCCTTGGCAGCCGGGATTTTAATTAATTGACCTAGTTTCAGGTTAGATGAATCCAAAAGCCTGTTGGTACGCCCTATCAGGTTTAATTTCCCGTAGTCGTCATAGTAATATACAGCCAGCTTTGAGATGGTATCGCCTGGTTGGACAGGGTGGTCAATTCCTGGGAGATTCCGGCAATCGCGATAGGTTGCTGCAGCTTTTTTTGCCTGCACATGGCCGGACCACAGGGCTGTGGCTTTTTTGAACAATGTTTCGGCTTTTTTATAGTGACCGTGCTTTTCAGACTCAACACCTTTGAGATAATGTTGGTTTGCATCGTTCTTGAGCCTGGTTTCCACATTGCTGATTTCTTCTTTGATACCCGGCATGTCCGGTTTAAGACCTTGGGCTTTTTTCAAATGGGCCAAAGCATGGGTCAGGTTTTCCTGTGCCATGAGTTCCCGGGCCTGGGCCACATGGAAATCAGCGTTTTCAGCCAGCTTTGGAACAGGAGATGTTGTCCTGCATCCGGTAACCAGCAACAGCATCAATACAACCCAAATCCTGAAAAGTCTTTCTATCATTTTGGTTTATCCAGTAATTATTAATGGACCATAGCCTTTAGCAAATGATTTGATACCGGTTTTTATACTTATAAGGTGGAACTCGTATCAATCTATTTGCGAACACCTATAGTAAAAGATCAATTGATTTTAGTTTACTTAATATGTTGTTTATCAAAAAATCAAGCAAAAACGTAATTATTCAGCTCCACTTTGTTCATGACTTATTCGTAAAAAATCAGGCAAACAAAAAATTCTGATCAGTCAATTTGTTTTTTAAACAGGCCCTGGCGGTGCCGTTTACTTATTTCCGAAGCGATATTGACGATGAGTTTGTTTGCAGTGGCAGGATAGTCCGCAGCCAGCCTGTGATATTCCTTTTCAGACAGAAGAGCCACCTCGGTGGGCTCGTCAGCTATTGCGCTGGACAGCCGAAAGGTGTTGTCAAACAAGGCGGTTTCACCAAAAAAAAGCCCCCGGGAAAATGTAACAATGCGGGTGTTTATGCCATTTTTTTTCACACTCAGGGTAACCCCTCCTTTGAGGATGATATAGAGAGTGTGGCTCTCCTGCCCTATCTTGTACAGCTCCTCCCCCTTGCTGCAGGTTTTTTTTACCAGACTTTTTTCAAGCATTTTCAACTCACCGGGAAGGAATCCTTTTACAATCGGCTGCTGTCCCAGGGAACAGTAGTCCTCTAATGTAATGCCTGAATCATGACCCTCCAGTAGATGATTTTCAGCCCATTCAAGGGCCCTGTCAATATCAGGAAACAGGATATGCTCTTCAAATGCCTGGTGGGTATCCATCTGTTTGAAATACTGCCATGAGCCTGTGCTGGGTTGAATGTTTGAGATCAAGAGATGTTTTCCATTTTCTTCCAGGAAAGAGCGGATTCTGCCGAAGCTGTTTATTCCGTTTATGTCAATGTAATTGACATTTTTTAAATCCAAGATGCAGTAGAGTGATGACTGCATTTTTTTTCGTATTTCCACGGCAAGATTTGCAGCAGAACCAAAGAAAATAGGTCCCTGGAGTTCAAAAACAGCGATTTTTTTCCCTGATTGTTTCAGGATATCTGTCTCTTTCCATGGCCGCATTTTTTTTGAAGGGACGTCATCTGCATAATAATTCTCGCGAATCATGCTGGAGCCCATTTTTGAAATAAAAATTACAGAGGCTATTATGATACCAATTAAAATAGCAACAATCAGGTTGATGCTGATGGTTGCCATGGTAACAACCAATGATACGGCAAGAAAAGAGCGTGTGTCACGGTGTAGTGAAAAAGGATTTTTTACCTGTTTCAGCAAAGTAATCGTCAAGGTGTCAAAAACTGCCAAGGCAATTGAGATTATGATGGCTGACAGTGCTGCCATGGGAATTTTTGCAATCAGGGGGTCGAGACCAAACATTGCAATGAGGATGATGATTGAGGACAGCATTCCTGAAGCCCGTGTTTTTGCCCCTGCACTATGGTTGACCATCATCCGTGTGACAGCCCCGGTTCCAAACAGCGCCCCGAAAAATGATCCTGCCATGTTTCCGATGCCCTGGCCAAAGACTTCCCGGTTGGGATTATGAGCGGTCCTGGTAAGGTCATCTGAAACCATGGAGCATAAAAGAGCATGTATTGAGCCGATCACCGCAAGGACAAATCCGGATACCAGAAGGTGCGGAAGAAAAGACCATATATTCAACTTTTCGGAGAGGTGAAGCCATTGGGAAAGAAAAACCGGCTGGGGAAGGATAAAACAAAAGTTGCCTATAACCCTGCCCATGTTTTCCGGAGCCATGGTCATTGCAAGGAGATAATGGGCAAAGGAGCCTGCAATCATACCATATAAAAATGCTGTGTTGGATTTAAACCGTATTCTTGCGATATAAATGGCTGCAAGTGTCACTCCACCCACAAGGAAGCTTGTCCAGTTTATAAGTCCGGGCTGTTCAAGAACCTGGAGAAGATGGATGTTGTTGTCTATTCCAAGAAATGGTTTTATCTGTTTTGCAAGCAGAATCAGTGCAATTCCATTTGCAAATCCTGCAAGCACCTGATGGGGAATGTATTTCATTAGTCGTCCCAGCCGGAGCACGCCAAAAAGGATTTGAAATAATCCTCCCAGAAAAATGCAAAGGGAGAGCAGAGCTATGATTAAAAATTCTCTTGAGGTCAGGTCCTGGGGAATTTCTGTTGAGAAATAGGCAGTAATGGAAGCCAGAATCAGGGATATGGATGCTATGGGGCCTGTGACCTGGATGGGTGTTCCGCCAAATAGGGCAGCAAAAAATCCCACAATAATCGCGCTGTACAGCCCAAAAACAGCACCCTGGGCTGCAAATTCGGGCCCAAGGGGCATGAATACGATCATTCCGTAACTGATGGCAGCCGGAATATGAAGCATTGCCACGGACACTGCTCCGGAAAGGTCACCCGCATTTATGATGCCGTCTTCCGGCACAGGTTCAGGTTTCTCTTTTACGGAGTTGACATCAGCTATCAATAACTCCTCCAAAAGCATTGTAATGTTAATTCCCGGAGCGGATATTTTTTTTTTGCACGATCAAATTAGTGTCGCGTCAAGCATCAATTGACGGATAAAGGCGTGCCAATTTAATTCTGGCATCAGTTGTTGTAAATTGCCAATTGATTCTTGACTTATGATTGTTACGGTGTGACTGCCAGGCAGCAAGCTCTTGTTCAACTTCTTTTATATTGTCAATTCGCCTGTTTAAACATTGACCTGTAAGTTACATTCAGTTTTATTTCCGCCATATTCAGCCAACTTCCATGTTTCGGTGTAAACACAAAGTCAAAACGATCCCACAGATCCTTTGCCCTGGCCGGATGGAATGCCTCGTAAAGTGAGCCGGGTGTGTGAGTATTGAGATTATCCATTACCAAGGTTATCTTTTCGGCATCGCTATATTGAGATGCTGTATCTTCCAAAAAGTGAGCCCAGTCTATTTTTGTTTTCCTTTCTGTCACCTTCACAAAGCGATTTCCTGCTAATGGCTCACATGCCATAAAAATATTACATACCCCATTGCGCTTGTACTTATAATCATATTTAGCTGAACTACCCGGCTTTCCGCCTATAGGGGTTTTTACTTCTCCTGTTAGCTGTTTTGGAGACTCATCCATACATAACACCGGAAAACGTTGATCGTAAGGCCTTTTGTAGACTTCCAGGACTTTTTCCATGTTTGCAACAAAGTTACCGTTTTGTTCAGGTGGAATTACCCAACACTTTCGTTGCCACGGCTTAAGTTCGTTTTTTTTAATATCTGACGAATTGTTTCATGGGAGACCGTATCGATGTATTCAAGCTCTACAAATTTATCAGCTAACAGCCTCAACGACCACTTGCTGAAACCATCAGGAGGTTCGCTGCAGCTTAATGCTATGAGGTGAGCCTCAAAATCCCCATCCGCCTTTTTTGCATAAATACGGTTTCCTTTAATTCCATTCAGGGCTGTATCCAGTCCCTGTTCCACAAATCTTTTTTTTAAGCGATCAATCTTTCTCATACCAATTTTCAATACACCGGCAATTTCTTTATTTGTAGATAGTTTGTTCTGCCACTCTCCTTCATCACATCCTAATAGAATTAGAGCATTTATTACTTTACTTGATTTATGCGACCCTTTTGATGCAATCTCTTCCAGCAAATCACGCTCATCTTTCTTCAATGTTACTGTATATTTCTTCATAGCAGGCCTCCCTGGTTTTTATGAAGAATTATACATTAATTTTAACGCCATGTCATGCTTGACAAGACATTAGTATGTAAAGTAAAAAGTATCTGCAGTACAATACTAACCCTCATCGCCCTTCCCAGTTGTTTCCCATGGCTGATTCTACAATGCAAGGGATAAGGGATAAAAACTTGCTTTTTGTTGAAGAAAGTATTGAATATCTCAAAAGTTAAAAAATATACTCCTCCCCTGATACAAGTACAACATGTTGTGCTTGTATCAGTGGAGGTCAGCTCAAGTCAAGACAAAAATCAAAATCAAAAAAAACAGGCAGGAAATATTTTTAGATATCTGGAAAAATTCCAGAATAGAGCGAATTTTGAGTATAGCCCACCGTAATCCCTCAATCCAATTTCAAAAAAATCAATCCCAGTGCTCTATTTCCGGAATCCGGGAGTCTGCCTCATCACAGACCAGTTCAAGAATATATTCGGAAACCTTTTGCGGCGGGTCATGATTGCGGATATCCCGGAATGGGGCTTGGTCCTAACTTCGCCCACTTAGACAGAGGGTTACCGCAAAAAAACTTTTTTGCTTAAAAAATACGGGATATTTTAAGCTCGATTTGATACTAAAAAATAAATTAGCGCCAACTTATTTATTTTAACATAGAAATCAAATCGAGCCTTGAAAACTATATATAACGAATCTAATGAGTTAGCAAACGAAAAAGACAAATGGGAACGCGTTGATGCGGGAGAACTTGTTTCTGCTTTTGAAACGAGAGATCAAACTATTAGCCGGCGTGACTTTGCAAAAATGGCCGATGTCCCAAGATCAACCTTGCGGTATTGGCTTGCCAGAAAGAATAGCATTGATGCCCATCCCGCCTTAATTGATTTTTTTGAAAATCCAGTTGGAATTGCTTTTTTGCATAGACTGATAACGGCTGCCCACGTATCGTTCACAAAGAATGGAACGGCCAGTATCCACAATATTAGTGATTTCTTGGAGAAATCAGGTTTGGCCCCATTTGTGGCATCATCCTACTCATCTCAGCTAAGAGTTTCTCAGCAACTGGATGATAACATCATTCAGTTCGGAGAAATTGAGGCAAAAAGGCTTGCCCGGCAAATGGCGAAAAAAATAATCACACTTTGCGAGGATGAAACGTTTCATCCTGAAATTTGCCTGGTTGCCATTGAACCGGTGTCAAATTTTATCCTTGTTGAAAGATACGCCATGGATCGCAAGACCAAAACATGGGATCAAGCTGTTAGTGATACCCTCGATGGTTTGCCGGTTGAGGTTATTCAAGTTGCAAGTGATGAGGGGCGCAGCCTTATTAGCCAAGCCCTGAAAGGACTAAAAGTTCACCATTCTCCGGACTGCTTCCACGTCATTTATGAAATCGGTAGAGGCACTTGCGGGGCCTTTATGTCAAAAGTGAGGAAGGCAGAAAAAGAACACAAAAATTCGATGGAACAAACCCTCAAAATAGAGACAGAAAAGGAAAAATTCGATTGCGCTGAAAAACTTCCCTGGGGTCGCAGACCCCACTTTGAAAAAAAATTGAAAAAGCAAGACAAATGGAGCAACAGGCCAAAGAAGATTTAGAGCAGGCCCGCTTAAACCACGAAACAGTTGTAAACGAAAAGGCCAAGACAGGAAAAGTCTATAATCCATACGACTTGGAAACTGGCCAAAAGCAGGATGCTGAAACGGTTTTTAAACTATTGGCAGACAATTTTGAAAAAATCCACAATGCAACGATGGGCTTTCTGATCGGTGTAAGTATCGTGTCAATAAAGCGCAACGCGTTGTAATCGACATGGTGGCAACGATTGCTTTCTATTGTAAAATGGTCGATATTTACCTTGGTAATATACAATTGTCTGCTCGTGACAAGTCCTTAATGTACAACTACCTGATTCCGGGTCATTACTTGAAACTGGCTGCAGGTAAGGAAAGGGATCTCGATCGCAAAGCGAATATCCTTAAAAAAGCCAGGGAGTTGCTTTCGATTATTGAAGATCATGAAAACCTGGGTAAAATAATCTGCGATTGTCAAATTGAAAAACTGGACAAAGCCGCTAAGGATTGCGCTCAGTTTTTTCAAAGATCAAGTTCCTGCGTTGAAGGGAGGAACGCACAACTTGCTCTGTGGCACCAAGGGATTCATCAACTGAGCAACCGACATTTGCAAGCGCTCACAGTCATACACAATTATTACGTTAAAAGACGGGATGGAACAATGGCTGCCGGAAGATTTTTTGAGGCTGAACCCAATGACTTATTTGAATTTTTACTGGATAAAATGGATTGTCCAGCACGACCAAGAAATTGTAGAAAATCAGTTGCTTAGAGGTTGGTGGGCGAAGTTAGAACCAAGCCCAAGTTTTAGATTTTGACTTGATAAATGTCCTATACAGTATTATATATAATACTGTATATAAAGGGTGTTGAAACCCATGGTGAATTGTAATAAGCGCATGTATCCTTTGTTGTTTAAAACCCTTTTTTCGTAAATTGATAAGGCAAAAATTCCTTGTTGTTGCCAAGTTTTAAGTTATAACCGTTTTAAACTCATTTTTGAGTGGTTTGTTGTTTGTACTGGCAAAACAAAGAGGCAGCTATATCGTCAATTCAACAAAAATACCATTAAGTTTTCTAAATGTATCTTAAGACGCTTTATCAAATATATTTAGCTGTTTATCATCCTTTTTTTTATTTTTGCGTCTTGTGCCGGCCATTTCGATTAACAAGGTAGCAATCGTAGTAAAAATGGAACGTGCAACGACGCCATGTTGGCTTCTTACCCTTGTTTGTTCCAGACCTTCTCTTTTTTTCATTAAATTAAAAGGACGTTCACAATTCTTGCGTATTGCTATTATCTTTTCAGCCTGCTTAGTTAAGACAGGCATCGGTTGGAAATAACCTCTGTCAAAAGGTATTATTCTGCGTTTTAAACAAGCTGAATCATGAGGGCATTCACCGGGCTGTGTACTACAACCATACTCATGCCCTTCTGGTGTACAACAAATATAATTCATTGGATGTTCACAGTAATCATTACAGGTGACCCTGACTGGAAAATTAACGACATTGTCCGGGAGAGCAGTATTTTCCAATGGCGGGGCAATGACATATGTACCTGTCTCATTAAATAGTGACCCGTCTGTGTCGTGATATGCCTGATCTGCTGTAATGAGCTTGACATCAATACCCATGGCCTGAGCCAGTTGAATCAGAGGCTTTAAAAATAGACTATCATGATGATTTGCAGCCCCAATGAGAGATACAAGGGGAAAACTATGTCCTGTTGATGGATTGATTGCTGTTAAAGTATGCATACGATAGCCAATCACATATGGAGATTTATCCCTTTTATTTCGGCGTTTTCCACAGTCACAGTCAATATCGGAATATATACGTATTTTCTTGCCTTTGACTTCAATTGTACACAAGGGATAGTTGAACTCCATCGGAAGTTCTGTCGAATCTATCCCATGCACTATCCAATCATCCAGACAATTGGATTCATAAAGATGATGGAGAATATATAGAAGAATATTAACGAGTTTCGGAAATGGCAAACCTTGTCTGAAATGACAAAGTTCTGTGTGATCCGGTATTTTTTTAGTATTTAACGGCAATCCAGCAAATCGTCTGTTCTGTTTTCTTTCTCTGCCAAAATACTCTTCAGTGCAATATTTTCGGTAGCTGATTTCAGGGTATTTTATCACCTTGAGAAGTTCCATCCTGAACAATTGATAAAGTCGGGTATCCCTTTGGTCAGGGCTGTAGCCCTCAGTGGCAAGAAGACTGTCAATGATTTCGTTATCCAGGAGTTCATCAATGAATATCAACTCCTTATCCGTTATCTCTTTAGGAGTTTGCATCTTCGATTCCAGAGGAAAAAGGTTACCGCTGTAAAAATTATTAATGTAATCAGCCATACCCTTTAAAGTTAGGATACCCTTAGAAGGCATCTGATCTTCAATTCCAAGAAGTTCTTCAATAGGGGATTCCACCGGTTGGGAGAAATCATAGTTGTCAATTTCAGTTTTCATTATTTCTCTAACCAGTGCCTTCTTCTGCTTCTTGTTCATTTTTTTCCAACCAGGAAAGTTGGTTTTCAATTGCTTTCTAATTGAGCGTCTGATATTTTTTCTCTGCATGAGGCCTCTCTTTTTGGTTTTTTATATAAAAATGTTTTGAAAGTATAAATATAAACCAAAATAGAGGTCTTTTCAAGCTATAAATGCTTGAATACATTAATTTTATTGTATCTTTTTTAAGGTCAATTTCAACACCCTTTAAAAAGAAAAACACATCGACCTATTCAGCCAAAATCGGACTGGATTTTTTGGAAGCCGAATACGGTATTACAGTTTACAAAGAGCTTTCGAAAAAAAGCAAGCTTTGCACCAGGGCTATCAACATTCTTTCAGATTATTTCCTCCATGGGATGATCTTTCCCAGAAAAAGGCAAGAACCACGAACATATAGTCCACAATTCCAAAAAATATTTCAGGGATATATTGATAAAAAGAGAAAAGACGGGTTATCGAATGACACACTGCAATCCTATGAAATATATCTCAGCAGGTTTTCAGATTACCTGGACAGCCATGGTATTGTCGATATAAGTGATATGGACGAGGCTGTTGTTTTAGGTTTTTCAGAGACATTTATCCGCTATTCGCCCTCGGTAATTCACTGTACTCTGTGCTCTTTGCGTACTTTCTTTCATTATTTATTTGAAAATGGGTTCGTTTCTAAGAATCTCGCCTATAGTGTTCCCCGTGATGGGTACAGACAGCAGACAAAAGTTCCTTCAGCATATCCGAAAGAGGATGTGGAGAAAGTTCTGAAGTCGATTGACCGGGGTAACCCCAAAGGAAAAAGTGACTATGCCATTATCCTGATCGCTGCAAGGCTGGGGCTTCGAGCACAAGATATCTGCGACTTGTCTTTTGATAATTTGAAGTGGGAAAAGAATACCATCGAATTACTCCAGAAAAAGACAAAAAAGCCGATTGTCCTCCCATTGCTCCATGATGTAGGCCTGGCAATCATTGACTATTTGAAATATGCACGACCAGAATGTGAATCCGATAATGAAGTTTTTCTTCGTTTAACTCCTCCTGTTGGAAAACTTCAAGCCCCCACTCTTCATAGCGTCGTTAAACAACATATGCGCAATGCCGGTATCAGCATGCAGAATGGAAAAAAACATGGCCCCCACGCACTTCGGCACAGTTTGGCAAGTGCGCTGTTGGAGGAGAACACTCCTTTACCAATTATTTCTGAAGTCTTGGGACACAGTAACACACAATCTACATCGGCTTATTTAAAAATTGATGTAAAGCAATTAAAAACGTGCTCCTTGGTACCTACTTCTTTTTCCTGGAATAAAGGTGAAGAGGTGTTCTAATGACAAAAAAAGAAAAACCCTTCGTAGGGGAGTTCAAACAACTGCTTGAGGATTTTATTCAACACAAAAGGGCTCTTGGTTATAAATATGATACTGAGCGAGATAATTTTTTTAGATTTTCACAATATACCCTAAATCACAAAGTTAAAAACAAGTGCTTGAATAAAAAACTTGTTTTGGCTTGGACAGCAAAAAGAAGAAACGAATCGGTAAAAACATGGGATCATCGTGTCAGTAATATTCGGCAGTTTGCATTATATCTGCAAAGCATAGGGTACGAAGCATATCTGCCCATCAAAAACCGTAAAGTCAGAAGAACTGAATATATCCCTTACATTTTCACCCATGAGGAAATTGACCGTTTTTTCCAGACTGTAGATTCTATTCTTCCACATTCCAGATCAAATAAACATCACAGTTTTCCCCTGCTTTTTCGTCTGTTATATTGCTGCGGACTGAGAATATCAGAAGCATGTCGGCTTAAAATATCCGATGTTGACTTTAATAACGGCATACTGTTTATCAGTGGATCAAAATTCAACAAGGATAGACTGGTACCGATGTCCGGATCTCTGGCAAGCATGTTTATCACGTACCACGATCTATTCAATCAAAATAATCGAACGGATGATTATTATTTCAGAAACAAAGCAGGTAGTCCGCTGAAACGTGATCACGTATACAAAAATTATCGCAAATTGTTATGGAAAGCTGGTATTTCCCATGGCGGCAAAGGAAAAGGGCCAAGACTTCATGATTTTCGCCATACGTTTTGTGTCCATACGTTGGCAAAGCAGGTAAAAGAAAAAATTGATCTGTATACCGCTTTGCCGATTTTATCTACCTATCTGGGGCATAGTTCAGTCGGAGCGACACAACGCTATGTCAGGTTAACCGTGGAGGTCTATCCTGAACTGATTGATAAGGTATCTAAAACATGTGCGTTTGTGATCCCGGAGGTGAGATGAGATGAAACCAACTAATTTCGCTTATTATCTGACCAATTTCTTTTCCAGATATCTCCCGGGAATTCTTGGGCTCAGCCAGAACACCATCATGTCTTATCGAGACACATTTAGCCTGTTTCTTGATTATTGTTCCAAAAATAAAAACATCAAACCGGAAAAGTTTTCCCTTGAGCACTTAGACAGAAAACTGATTGAAGAGTACTTGGAGTGGCTTGAGAAAACCAGAAAGTGCATAGCGTCAACGAGAAACGTGCGTTTGGCAGCATTACATTCTTTCTGCCGGTATCTGCAGATAGAATGCCCTGACTTTATTCATCCAGCACAACAGATACTATCAATTCCAATGAAAAAAAAGAAAAAAGTATCTGTTGAGTACATCACACTGGAAGCAATAAAGTTTTTGTTGGCAAAACCGGATTGCTGCACTGAAAAAGGACGCAGAGATATGGTTCTGCTAAGTTTACTCTATGATTCCGGTGCCAGAGTTCAAGAATTGGTTGATATAAAAGTCCGAGATATCAGAACCACATATCCGCCTACTGTAAAACTAACGGGAAAAGGAAACAAAACAAGGATCGTTCCTTTAATGAAACCGATGACGGAGCTTTTAAAGTCGTATCTGAAAGAGAATCGCTTATTGGCTCCCCATACGTTCGATTACCCTTTGTTCAGCAACCGGTCAAAAAACAAGCTCACCAGAGCTGGAGTTGCGTATGTTGTAAAAAAATATGTTACCATCGCAATAAAAGAATCACCCGAATTGTTTCCGAAAAAAGTATCCCCCCATTGCTTTAGACATTATGGTGAGTGATATAAAATGGTGAGTGATTGAGAACGATGTTGTGAATTCAGCCATTTAGTCGGTGTCAGAAACAAAACTCTCCCCATTTTCCTTTTTTAATTGCTAAGTCTCGGATTTAATCATTCTTGTAAAGCAAGTTAGAATATTAACTTCAATACGAGGAGGATGATTATGGTAGAAAATCAAGACATAAATGGTGCAATTTCAGCTATCATGGAATCTATGAGACTGCAGGGGACTTCACCGGGCAGGCTTAAAAATTATGAAAACGCATACAATGTATTCGAACGTTATTTGTCAAAAAACTGTATTGCCAGGATTGATGAAAAAATCTGTTTGGAATACGTGCACACCAAAACTGGCAAGCGTTTTGATCGCTTCGAGTGTGTCATATCAAATGCCAGGGTCGACTACCGTATGCGGCCATTGCTCCTATTGCTGCGTTATCTGCAAGATGGAAAATTTCACCCTGATGTTCGGAGGACGAAACCGTCCTTTGTTTGTCCGGTATGTTTCAAGTCTGAATATGAAGCTTTCTGTGAAGAACTGGTTTATCGTGGATACAGCCAAGCAACAATAGAATCAAACACCAAAAAAGTGCAATGGTTGATAATGTTCATGGCAACGCAAGGCATTACATCGACATCAGATATTACCATCCGGCACATTGAAAATTATTTAAAAACCATAGAAAACAAAACTGTCAAGTATGTTGGCGTTTTCTTATATGTCTTTAGAAATTTTTTTTCATTTCTATATGAACGAGGATATATCGTAAATGATTTAGCCCCAATGCTCCCAAAAGTACGCACTTCCCGCAATGCTTCGATCCCATATGTTTGGTCAAAAGACGACATTAAAAAACTACTCTGTGCAATAGACCGGGAAGATCCTAAAGGCAAGCGGGATTATGCAATACTTTTGATTGCTATCCGGCTGGGTCTCAGGATTGGAGACATCAGGAGCCTGAAAAAATCGTCGATAGACTGGAACCGGAAAACAATAAATTTAAAAATGACTAAAACCGGTCAACCCATTGAATTACCGCTATTAAAAGACATCGGCTGGGCCATCATCGACTATCTTCAAAATGGTCGTCCTATCACAATCAGCGAATGCCTATTTGTGAGGCACAGAGCACCTTTTAATGCATTTGGAGGCCATAACGGCTTTAACAAAGAATTACATCGATATATTCTGAAAGCCGGCCTGAACATACCTAAAGGTCAACGGCATGGGATGCATTCATTGAGAAGCACATTGGCGGGGAACATGCTTGAAATCAAATCACCTCTGCCCATCATTTCGGAAACACTGGGGCATCAGTCTGTCAACACTACAAGCATATACCTGAAGATAGACATTGAAGGGCTGCGCAAATGTGCCCTTGACCCGGAGGAGGTGTTTGCAGATGAAAACAGTCTATGAATGGAAAAGCGGATTTGCAGAAGCAGCCCAGAACTACATTTCACTCAAGCAGCAAACCGGATTGAAATTTGAAATCCAGGAACGTTACTTACGTCACTTTGACACATTTTATTACAGAAACGGCTTTGAAGGAACCATGCTGACAAAAGAAATTGTAAACGATTTTATCTATGACCCAAATGAACGCCCAGTGTCACATTACAACAAAGAAGTGCTGATGCGGAACTTCGCAGTATATCTAGCTGACAGAGGCCACCATGCATATGTGACGAAAGTCAAAACGAAACTTCCACGCTGCAAATTTGTTCCCCACATCTTTACGGATAATGAAACCCGCCGGATGTTCAAAGCCATAGACAATTATCCGCAGGCACAGAGGTCCTACAGGAATACGGTCGATCCAGTGCTGTTCAGATTTTTGTATGGTACAGGCGTACGCATTTCCGAGGCGTTGAACCTTGTTCTCAATGATGTAAATGCAGAATCCGGAATCGCCACAGTCCGCGCTGCAAAAAACATGAAAGATCGATTGATTCCCATGGCTGGTAGCCTGACAAAACGTATTATCAATTTTATGAATAGTTTCCATCGGTACAGCGATAGTCAAATGTGGCTTTTCCCAAGTTGTCACAATGGGACAATGGGCCAAATGGACAAGAGCACAGCATACAATCATTTCAGAGATTATTTGCTTATGGCTGACATTCCTCACACAGCTGTAGGCCCTAGAATTCACAGTTTCCGCCATGGATTTGCCGTCAAATGCCTTAAAAAATGGGTTTTAGATGGAAACGACCTAACTGTCTTGTTGCCATACTTGTCGGCGTACATGGGACATTCAGACTTCCGCGCCACTCAATACTATCTACGATTGACATCTGATCTGTATCCCGAGATCGTTCGGCGCGTTGAAGCAGAATTTGGATATGTTATACCGGAAGGAGAGATCATTTATGAAGAAAGCTGATTTACCATATTACCTCACAAATTTCCTTGGCAAATATCTGCATGGTGAAAAGAATTTCAGTCGACACACTATCCAGTCTTATTCTGTGACTTTTAAACTGCTGCTTTCTTTTTTCGAACAGACCAAAGCGATCACTCCTGAGCGCCTGTCCATGGAAGATTTGACCTATAGCACGATCGTTGATTTTTTAAACTGGATAGAATTTACACGGAACTGCACTGTGTCGACAAGAAACCAGCGACTTGTGGCAATTCATTCATTTGTCAGGTTTGTACAAAAACAGTCTCCCAAAAATTTACTCGAATTTCAGAAGATACTGAACATTCCTGATAAAAAGTGTGTAAAAACAGTTGTGCCGTTTCTGACTGGTGAAGAAATGAAAATGCTGCTGTCAATGCCTGACGCTTCAACTAAAAAAGGGTTTCGGGATATGGCACTCATGGCCGTATTGTACGACAGCGCTGCAAGGGTACAGGAAATCATTGATCTGAAAGTTAAGGATTTACGATTGGATAAGCTTGCTGTAATCACTTTGCATGGTAAAGGTCAAAAGACTCGCCATGTTCCAATCACAGAGAAAACAAAAAAACTCTTGGAATCACATTTACAGTATAGTTCGAGCAACAACGGAGTCAGCAGCGGCGAACGGTATGTGTTTGTGAACCAAAGGAAACAGCAGCTTACACGTTGGGGCATCTCTTACATCATTAACAAGTATGTCGGTTTGGCAAAATCGTGCGATAATTTCAACGTGCGTTTTTCCATCACGCCACATGTATTCCGGCACAGCAAAAGCGTTCATTTACTTCAGTCCGGAGTCAATTTGATCTACATCAGAGATTTTCTTGGACATAGCGATTGCAGTAGCACCCAAATTTATGCCAAGGCTGACACAGAGACTAGAAGAAAAGCGCTGGAGGCGGCATATGTTGATATCCTGCCGACAACTGAACTCCCGGATTGGTCTGATGATAAAAACCTGATGGACTTCCTTATTTCGCTTGGCCGTCAATGATAAAATGGTGAGTGAATCGATGAGCAATGTGCTTGTTTGGCTGGTTTGCTGTCGTCACTCACCATTTTATATCACTCACCATAATGTCTAAAATGGGGAGCTCCCCATTTTAGACATTCAAAAGCGATGCATCTCTTGCAGTCCGGGGTTAACCTGATTTATATACGTGATTTCCTTGGGCACGTCGATATCCAAACGACTGAAGTTTATGCAAGAGTCGATGGAGAAATGAAAAGAAAAGCCCTGGAAAAAAACAGTCATGGCATTATATCGGATAAGATGCCGGCGTGGCAGAATGATAAACAGCTAATGAACTGGTTAAAAAATCTTGGCAAATAAGGGGAAATATAATGGAAAGTTGCTTCTGAGTTCAGTTGGCAAATAATTAATATCTAAGCACGTTAGAGATGTATTCTGATATCAACTTTCCATTATCCTAAGCTTTCCATAACCTTTTTTAGCAGGGAGCTTCATGACAAAATTAAAGCTTTACGAACTTCTCAGTTTTTCACCATAGGAAAATTTACCACGAAGCGATGTTTGCATTGCGATTGAGAAAAACAACATCACCGCTCTTGAATACTCAATCTCATCATTCCAATAAACACCAGTATCATCACCTGCACCAAACGCATAATCGCGATAAAAAACATTGCCGAAAATATCTACGGTAATTGAGTTTTTCGGAAAACTAGCCACAGGATTTGAGACATAATTTGCGATGCCCGTATTTGTAACCCCTGCCATTACAAAAGGAATCTTACCCGGGATTTGGTCGTCTTTTTTTAGCCTTCTACCTTGTATAATTTTGTTGAAAATCTGATTGAAAGTAAACTCGCCCCACTGAACATCTGCCATTTTTTTATTCAGTGGGGCATCTATTTTCCCAGGCCGTTGTCCTCCGCTGCCTGCTGCCTTAGGATGTTACTCACTTCCCAGGCAAGATAATCGCTGATCGTTTTTTTGAAATCCTGCAGTGTCGGTTTTGTATCAACCGGTGCAGACTGATTCCAGTCCGCCCCGTTATTGGGGTCAATGGTACCTTCGTAATACTCTTTTTCAGTAAAGTAGCTGAGCTTGCTCTTTCCAAAACGAACAAGGTTCTCCACCTCTTCGTACCGTTCTTTTGCATGGTCGGTATCTTTGAGATTGTTACTTGCTTTTTTTCGGTTTGTTCGAGTGTAGCCATCATTTGAAAAATCAATAAACTTCACCACATCATCTTTGTGGTGCTTTTCATTGACCTTAAAGACATAAATATTGGTCTGAACACTGGATTTGCCTAAGAACAGATCAATCGGCATTTTAATACAGGCTACAAGGGTATGTTTTTGGAGAATTTTCCTGTTGTACTCTTTCGCTTTACCTGAACCAGCAGAATTTTGGATGATGATAGCCCCATAGCCTTTGTTCATAATGCCCAGTGCTTTTTCCACAAAGTTCATTCCGTTGCCGCTTGCTGAATAGGGCGGATTAAGGATAAAGGCATCTGCCGGGAATTTATCTTTCGTAGTACCAAAGCTGTAATGCCCGTCGAAGTCTACCAAAGAGTCTTTGTTCAGAATGTTTGAACTACCATCACCCATGAGAATCATATTCAGGATTGCCAACATATAGACACTGGAAAGAAGTTCCAGTCCGAGCAATTGTTTCGCTTTTATCTGAACCTCTTTGTTCGCCAACTCTTCGGGAGAAGTGATACTTTTCTTTGCATCTGCCAGCATCTCGTTCATGGCTGCAACCAACAATCCCGCCGAACCGGTGGCAAAGTCCCATACAAAGGAATCTTTATTTACCCGTGCCAATTTGACCAGAAGAGTTGCTATATAGGAAGGTGTTAAAACAACATCATTTAGCTTGTCCTGTGAAAAACCCAGCCACCCGTACATCTCATTGAATAGTTTTCCTGTGAAATCGGTGGTAAGTCCGATCTTGTAGTAGATACCTAAATCATCGACAATCTTTGTGAACACTCGCTTTAACTGACTTTCTCCATCTTTTACCTTGTTTATGTTTTCGGTGGTGAGAGTGTTTTGTAAGGTTCGTACAATGAGTTCTTTCTTTTCCTGCGGAAGCTGTTTCTCTTTTAAAAAGGCTTTGATCTTTCGTATGATTATGTCACCATCAGCATTGCCTGTTTCTGTGGAAGATTTCAGATCAGATTTTTCGAGCGGACTGACCTTTCCCGGAATACCGATGGTTGCAATAATCGATGCAGCCACAAGATACACGCGGTCATTTTCGCCGAGACCTTTTTCATTTTGGTATAATGGACCCCATAATCTGAACCAGTTGCTAAGCGACATAAGGGATGTTAAATCCAGGGTTCAAATTTAACCTGAAAGAGGAGGTCCATGAGAAAAAATTACAGCGGAAATTTTAAAACCAAAATTGCGGTGGCCATGATCCGAGAACAGGAAACGGTGGCTGAGTTAGCCAAAAAATATGAACTTCATCGTTCACTTCTTACCAGATGGAAAAAGGAGGCATTAGAGGGTTTACCGGAAATTTTGTCAACCAAGAGAAAAAACAAAAAAAACGATGATGAAAATTTGATCAATGAACTGTACAAGCAGATCGGTCAGCTCAAAGTTGAGAATGACTGGCTAAAAAAAGGTTGATACAGTCGGTCTCTGACAGAAGGCCTTTGATTGATAAAAATAATGAAAGGCTCAGTATTAACAGGCAGTGTGATCTGCTGGAAGTATCAAAGGGAGCACTTTACTATGAACCACGCCCCATTGATCCATATACACTTTTACTCATGGATTTAATGGATAAACAGCACACAAAGACTCCTTTTTATGGGAGCCGTCGCCTGGCAGTCTACTTGAAATCAGTCGGCCATAGGGTAAATCGTAAACGGGTACAACGGTTAATGAGAGAAATGAGAATCGAAGCCATTTACCCCAAACCCAAACTCAGCAGGAGGAATGAAAATCATAAAATATACCCCTATTTATTGAAGGGGCTGAAGATCAAGAGACCCAATCAAGTATGGAGTACAGATATTACATATATTAAAATAGGTAATGGTTTTGGGTACTTAACCGCGGTCATAGACTGGTATAGCAGATACGTATTGTCATGGAGACTTAGCAACACGCTTGAAAATACGTTTTGCATTGAGGCACTGGAGGAGGCTTTGGATATTGCTATCCCCGAAATTTTCAACACAGACCAGGGCAGTCAGTATACTGCAACAAACTTCCTGGCACCATTGATTGCAAAGGATATCAAAATCAGTATGGATTCAAAAGGACGGGCTCTGGATAACATTTTTGTGGAAAGGTTGTGGCGATCTGTTAAATATGAAGAGGTGTACTTGAAAGATTACCAAACTATAATGGACCCCATAATCTGAACCAGTTGCTAAGAGACATAAGAAGTGCTAAAGCCAGGTTCAAATAAAATCATAAATTTCTGAAGAAAAAACTAAATTCAGACAAGCGTTTAGTTTGGATTTAGACCCTCCCCTTTGAGCATTCTAAAACAAGGGGGGGGTGAAGAGATGAAAAATGCTATTCTGGGAGAGGAGATAGGAGGGCCTATTTGCAGCATTATCAAGCAGGCGGTGCCCAAAATCTATAAAGGCCAGCTTGTCGGCCCGAAGGCCATCTTGAAACGGCAGCAGGACCCGGTGGCGGTTATACAGGCGATATCAGGTTTCACGGAGAGGCCCCGATTAAAGGTCTCATTCATCAGGGATTACCTGAATGGACATCTCTTTGCCCCGGAGCATGAAAAAACTCAAGTAAAGGGAGAGATACCCCACAATGTCAATATGGATCTGGCAGGATATGGTGATATGCGATCAACCAACCAACAAAGAAAGGATGGAGGATGCCTGTCATGCCATCATTTGATACGCTTGCTGCCAAATACAAAGCCCTGCGTCTCAATTCCACAGCCGAATCCCTGACCGATATCGTCCGGATGGCAGAGTAAAACGAGATCTCTTCTTTTCAGTTTGCCGATATGCTTGTCATCCATGAGCTCTCATCAAGGGATCAAAAGCGTATACTGCAAAACATGAAACGGGCCACTTTTCCTATCCTGAAACAACTGGAAGAGTTTGATTACCGCTTCCAGACCACCGTCACCAAAAAGCAGATATCCCGGCTGCTGGATTTTACCTTCATTGACAACAGGGAAAATATCATTTCCATAGGCACTCCCGGCGTGGGCAAGATCCATCTGGCTATTGGAATAGTGCGAGCCCAGTGCCGGCCTTCGGGGGCCTCTCTGCAAAGCGGTTTTGTTCAACATTTTTTTAATGCATCGCTGAGGATTTGGTGTCAATAACATATACTTTTTTGAACAGTTAAAAAAAAACAAAAAGATAAAATCTTTCATACTCTCCGGCGCTCTCTTCCCATGTAAACAACTGCATCATTGCCTGCTGCTGAATTTGAAGATACAGGGGCAGGTGATCCACATAAAGGGAAATTGCCCGTTTCAGCCCGTCATAACAGCTATCATTGTCCGGGTGGATGAAACTGATGCCTGTAGCCTCGTCAATATTTCCATGGTCATGGTCAAGCCCTGTAACGGTGTCTTTCAAGCCGCCGGTTTCCCGTATGATGGGAAGGGTGCCATAGGCCAGGCTGTAGAGCTGATTTAATCCACAGGGTTCAAACAGGGAGGGCATCATGAAAAAATCAGAGCCTGCTTCGATCAGGTGGGACAAACCATTGTCATAGCCGTTCACAAAACTCATTTTATGGGGATAGCGCTGCTGAAGATGGTGTAGCCTGGAACCATAATGTGTCTCTCCAGAGCCAAGCAGGGCAAGCTGAACCGGGGGATCTTCATACAAAAGCCTTTCAAGGGCAGGGATCAGATAATCAAATCCCTTCTGGGCAGTGAGCCTTGCAATAAGACCCAGCAAAGGAACATCTTTGTTTTCAGGAAGCCCCATTCTTGCCTGGAGAGCGCTTTTGCACAGGGCTTTCCCGGCCATGCTTCCTTGAGAAAAATGGTGGGGAAGAAATGGGTCTGTCTCTGGATTCCACTGGGTATAATCACATCCGTTGAGGATTCCGGTGAATTGTTTTTTTCTTTGCTGAAGATAGTGCCATAGGTTGTGGGATGTTCCCGGCAAAAGGAGTTCCCCGCGGTATCCTGGACTTACTGCATTGACGGCATCGGAGTACATGATGCCGCATTTCAGGAGGTTCAAAAACCCGTATTCTTCCATCAGCTCGCTGGTAAAGCGTTGGGGCAGGATGCCGAGGCTGTCAACCCAGTTCGGGCTGGTTTTGCCCTGGTGCTCTCCGTTGTGAATGGTCAGAAGGGATCGGGTGTGCTTAAAGCCTGGATGATGGGAATAGTGCTCCTTTAGATAGTAAGGGGTAAGCGCGGTATGCCAGTCATTGCAGTGGACGATATCCGGCATCCATTTTTCATGGATGCACTGCTCCAGTGCGGCCTTGCATAAAAATGCGTAACGAAGTGGGTTATCAGGATAGGCGCTGGTGCCGTCATCATATATCCGGTCACGGCTGAAAAAATCGTGATGCTCCACAAGCCTGACAGGAATGCCGTCCATCTCGGCATGAAAAACAAGGCAGCCGTAACGGTTGGTATGATTCAGGTTAAAATAAAGAGAATTTGCTGTTATTTTTTTTGAACTGCCCGAGCCTATTTTGTTTCCAGGTCTGGAAGTTACGGCACCGGGGCGGAGAGCATTATCAGGAACAGGGGGAGGAAGCACGGCATTTTTGTACTTAGGCAGGATAACCCTTACCTCATGCCCCAGGGCCATCAGTGCTTTGGGCAGGGCAGCGGTAAAATCGGCCAGCCCTCCTGTTTTGACAATGCCGTCCATTTCAGAGGTGATCATTAATATTTTCATCAATTAAACCCCACCCGTGCCCCTTTAGGAATAACAACAATTCCTCCTTCTGATATATGGAAACGCTTTTTGTCATGAACAGGATCTTCGCCGATCACGGTACCGTCGGCAACCGTAACCTCCTGGTCAAAGATGGCTCTTTTGATGCGGCAGCCCTTGCCGATGTCTGTGTTTCCCATCAGTACGCATTGATCTATACGGGAGTGACTGTGTACATGAACCCGGTAGCCCAGAATACTCTGGTTGACAACGGATCCACTTAAAATACAGCCTGCTGACACAGCAGAATTGATGGCATGGCCGGTTCTGTTTTCATAATCATGGACAAATTTTACCGGCGGTACAGGTGGATGATAGCTCCTGAGGGGCCAGTAGCGGTTGTAGAGATCAAAGGGCGGGGTTACGGAAATCAGATCCATGTTGGCCTCATAATAGGAGTCAATGGTACCTACGTCCCGCCAGTATCCCTTGGATGTTTCAGGCTCTCCTCTTATCTCATTTGTTGAAAAATCATACACATAGACATTGCCCCCCGGAACCAGCATGGGAATAATATTATGACCGAAATCATGCATGGAATTATCATCTTCAGCATCTATCTGCAGATAATTCACAAGGGTATCTGCATCAAAGACATAGTTTCCCATGGATGCCAGAACATGGGCGGGGCGGTGGGGTATGGTTTTGGGATTTTTCTTTGGTTTTTCCTCAAAGCCGATCATTTTACCCGTCTCATCAACCTCGATAACCCCGAATTTATACGCCTGTTCAACGGGTACCGGGATGGCGGCCACGGTGAGTTCAGCCCCTTTGTCCACATGATAATCAATCATCTGGCGGACTTCCATCTTATACACATGATCCCCCCCAAAGACACAGACAATTTCAGGATCTTGACTCTCAATGAGATTGATATTCTGGTAGATGGCATCGGCGGTTCCCTTGTACCAGTGCTTTCCTGTGCGCATCTGAGCGGGTATGGGGTCAATAAAATGTCCGGTCAGGCCGCTGATTCTCCAGGCCTGGCTGAGATGTTTCATCAGAGAGTGGGATTTAAACTGGGTCAGTACAAAAATCTGGAGCAGGTCGGAATTGACAAAGTTGTTGAGAACAAAGTCTATAATCCGGTAACTGCCCCCAAAGGGTACGGCGGGTTTGGCTCTAAGGCTTGTGAAGGGAAAAAGACGGGTGCCTTCACCGCCGGCTAAAACCATGGAAAGAATACCTGACAATACTTACCTCCTTTTGTGTAAATTGTTAAATTTTATTCATAGAAATATCGGCAAGGAAATTACTGGGTCTTCAGCCCAGGGGAGGAATTGCCGCCTCATTTGATTTTTTCAGGTCATTCTACGAGCTTAACCAGGAATATGTCAAGAAGATCAATTTTTTAAAACCGCCATGGTAATGCGTGAGACGCAGACCAGTTCTTTTCGTTCGTTTTCAGGCATGTTTCATTCCTCGGTTGACACTTTCTGAATTAATCTTCCCATTTTTGGGGAATCAGTTCAAAAAAAGTTTCAACTACTTTTGAGGCAGTTTCCAGGTTTAGCTGTGGATTTCAATACTGACCTGTCGGCTACACTTTGGTCAGGTGTGGGACTTCCGCAGTCTGTATGGCTAAACGTCAGAGCAAGCTCTACAAGGAGACTTACTATACAGACCATTCTCCCATACGCTAAGGCAAGCCTTGCAGATGGGCAGATGATTTCTCACGTACGGTCACCCACTGGGTAACAATATCAAATTTAAAAGATCATAATTGACTTCATTCCAAAGATTCGGATTTAGCTTGGCAAGAGGAGCGCCTGGTTGGGCAATATGCCATGATAATATCTTACGATTTTTCTTTCTTTGTTCCTGTTTTCAATATTTCAATTTCTTCTATAGTCAGGCCGGTTACTTCTGCTATATCAGCAACATCAAGCAGTCTGGCAGATATCAACTTTTGTACGACTCTGTTTACGCCCTTTTTTTCACCCTTCTTTTCACCCTTCTTTTCACCTTTTTTCATACCGATTATGTATGTAGATTCTACCATACTGGCTTGATAATGAAGATCATCCCTGTATCTTTCATAAGCGATTCGTTCGTCATCGGGTAATTTTAGAATATCAAGTTCCTGTTTTGCCTTTTTCAATCCTTTTGCCTTGAAATTTTCCTTGATTTCCTCATTTTTTAAAAAATATATCCACTCATCCAGTGTATTTCTGGCAATATCATCAAAGTTGTTGACTTTTATAAGGTAATACTCAGGAAATATTTCATAGCTTTGACTCTTGTGATAGAGTTCCTGCTGCTCTTCGGATAACTGAAGCACATCTTTTTTGTGACGCCCTTTAAATGAAGTAAAACCGTAATAAACATAGTCGCTGCCCTGCCCAAAATCGAAATACAGGATATTTACAGAAATCACTTTCGCTATTTTTGAGTAAGGCTCGCCTTCCTTTAGATGTTCGGTTATGACTCTCGATGCACCAAACAGAATTCTTTGAAGATAATTAAACTCCCGATCATATTGAACTTCAATGATAATGATTTCATCTTTGAGGTTTTTCACTTTGAGATCGACTCGATTGAACTTGTCACGATGGCTTTCCTTGTTACTTTCACTTTCAAGGACTTCAAGAATTTTGATATCATCATCAAGAAGTTCACTAAGGAATCCTTCCAGAATTTCAAAATTTGCCTTGCTTCTCAAGAGCTTTTTCATTGCCCAGTCAAAGCTGATCAGTTTCCTTTTTGACATTATTTTATCTCCATACTTCCGATAATAGTTCAAATCATGCTACTGTCTATCATGCCATTCAAAGGAAAAGAAATCAAATCAAGAATCAAAATAGATCAAATATTGCGAATACTTCCCCAACCTTGTCCCTGAGATTCCGGGCAATCTCCCATAGGTAAACATGAATGGAAACAGCGGGTTAAAATCCAGCCAAAATCACCGTTTAAAAACCGGCCACATTGTTGGCCGGATATAACTCATATTAACTCATTGGATAGGTCTGAAAAATGAAAATAAACTCCAGAAAGACTTGAGCTATACTATGATGCCTGTTATAATTTATATTATAACATTTATTTAAAAGGGATAGAAAATGTTTGAACTCAAAGTAAGAAAAATCGGGAATTCCTTTGGCGTGCTTCTCCCGAAGGTCACATTGGAAAAACTGAAGGTAAAAGAGGGGGAGAGCCTTTACTTTACGGAATCTGAAGATGGTGGATATCGTTTGACCGGTTATAATGAGAACTTTGCCAGGCAGGTGCAGGAAGCAGAAAAAATAATGCTTGAGGATAAGGATATTTTGAGAGAGTTGTCCAAACGATGATTTATAACTGGATTGAATTGAAAACAGTTCTTGCCATTCATGATATACAGATTCAGGATCATGGCGGTGCTCCCGGTATCAGAGATTTGGGGTTAATTGAGAGTGCTCTTGCAAGACCTCAGAATCTATCTTTATATAGTGACCCTAGCGTCACAGATCTGGCTGCGGAGTATGCCTTTGGGATAGCCAAAAATCATGGATTTGCGGATGGAAACAAAAGAACCGCTTACGTCGTGACACGTCTTTTTTTGAGACTCCATGGTTGGGATTTCACCGCAGCACCGGAAAAGAGGGTGTTGGTGTTTGAAGCACTTGGTAAGGGGGAATATACCGTTGAGCAGTTTGCAGAATGGATGCATAAAAATAGCAAGGTCATATAGCCGGCATGTTTCATATTGCTTCAAAAGTAGTTGACAGTTTTTTCAGAGAATTTCTTAAAATTCAGAGAATGTTTTGAAAAAGTGTCAACCGAGGAATGAAACATGCCATATAGCCTTGTATATTCTTAATGCTGTATAGGATGACACGTCATTGAACAGGGGGGAATATGGTTAGCAATAAAGACGGTATTTTACATGTATCAAAATATGGTTGGTGTGGAAAAATTCTAAGTGTTGATCTCTCATCTGGAACCATGAAAGAAATTGATACAAAGCCTTATGCTGAGAGGTTTTTAGGTGGGAGGGGAATCGCTACACGCCTTTACTGGGAAAATGTGTCTGCCGATACGGGGGCGTTTGATCCTGAAAATTATTTGATTTTTATGACGGGTCCATTAACGGCAACTGGGGCACAAGGGGCATCCCGTTTTGAAGTGGTAGGTAAATCACCTATGTTAATGCCCGAGGGCTTTTGTTACGGCAATATGGGCGGATATTGGGGGCCTGCATTGAAAAGAGCAGGATTTGATGGACTCATTGTGTTTGGGAAGGCAAAAGAACCGGTTTACCTGTTTATTACCGACAGTCAGGCGAAACTTGAAGATGCTGCTGATATTCACCTTAAAGGCGTTACACAGGTTGAGAGTTATTTAAAAGAAAAACATGGGAGCAAAGCCCACTTCATTGCAACTGGCCCTGCCGGGATGAATTTGTGTCGTACTGCCAGTTTGATGACAGATAATGAAGGCAGTGCAACGGGTGGTTTCGGAGCGGTGATGGGCTCTAAAAATTTAAAAGCCATTGCTGTTGTAGGCAATCAATCCCCGACAGTGAGTGATCCAGAAGGACTAAAAGAGCTTAACCGGATCACAATTCAGTTGAACAAAAAGGACACTTCATTTAACCCGTACCCACCAGATGAGATCATTCGTAAGGGTAAAGCATCCTGTTTTCAATGCGGTCTGGACTGTGGGTATCGCTCCACTTTTCAAACAAAATCGAACAAAGAGGCAGTGAGAAAGTGTCAGGCGATGTTTGTCTATTTTTCATGGGTGATGGGACGCCCTGGTGAGCCTGCGGAGACTGCTTTAAACGCAACTGGACTTTGCAATGAGTTGTCTCTATGCACCATGGAAGTGGCAAATATCGTTCAGTGGATAAGTGCGGGTTATAAGGACGGTTTTTTGAGTGATGCTAAGACGGGTCTTGAAATTAACAAGCTTGGAACATGGGAGTTTTTTGAAAGCCTTTGTAACATGATCGCCTATCGAAAAGGATTCGGTGATATTTTGGCAGAAGGTCTTCTTAGAGCTGGTGAGAAACTGGGGGGTGATGCAAAAAAGTTTTTTGAAAATGAAGTTTCTGGTGTTGGCTTAGGTGCCACATACTCTGCAAGGGAATACTTGATGAATGGCTTATTGTATGCATTTGAACCTCGTCAACCCATTGCTATGTTGCATGAGATCAGTAGAACGATGGGTATGTGGGTGATGAACTTAAAGTATCCTGGATCAACGCCTGTGTCTTCAGACGCATATCGCAAAGCAGCAGCTCAATTCTGGGGTCATGACAAGGCCTGGGATTTGAATACTCATGAAGGGAAGGCTATGGCAGCCACACGCATTATTGATCGAACATATGTGAAAGATAGTTTGGGTCTGTGTGATTCCTGCTGGCCTTTGATGTTTTCACACCATACAGAAGATAACGTAGGTGATACAACCTTAGAAGCCCGTACTTTTAATACTATAACTGGAAACAATTTGGATGAAAAAGAACTGCTGAAGTTCGGTGAACGCATATTTAACCAACAGCGGGCGATTTTGCTGCGGGAAGGGTGGAACCCTGAAAAAGATGATATGGTTAAAGAGTTCAACTTTACTGATCCGGTTCAAACGGTTTTCATGAATCCAGAGGTGCTTATACCGGGTGAGGGTGATACTGTGCTAAATCGTAAAGGTAAAACGCTGGATCGTGATGTTTTTAAATCAATGAGGGATGAGTTTTACCAATTGCGAGGATGGGATAGCAAAACTGGATTGATTACGGAAAAAAAATGCAGGAACTTGGGATACTTGAATTAGTGATAGAACAATAAAAAAGACCCCTCTTTTGACATGAATGAGAACGTCCGTAAATGTTCGGAGATAGCTTCTTGTGTCTCAAAAAAATCTTTTATGGCTTCTTCTCTCGTATAGTCGCTTTTTTCAGCGTCTTTCATTGCTTCTCTAACAAGCTGTTTTATATCTTCGGGGTAGTTTTTCAGCACGTCATACGGTGTTTTTTTTAGGAGGTGCCATTGTAAGAAATACATGAAATACCGTAATTTTTTAAAAAATGAGGAAATCAAGGAAAATTTCAAGGCAAAAGGATTGAAAAAGGCAAAACAGGAACTTGATATTCTAAAATTACCCGATGACGAACGAATCGCTTATGAAAGATACAGGGATGATCTTCATTATCAAGCCAGTATGGTAGAATCTACATACATAATCGGTATGAAAAAAGGTGAAAAAAAGGGTGAGAAAAAGGGCGTAAACAGAGTCGCACAAAAGTTGATATCTGCCGGACTGCTTGATGTTGCTGATATAGCAGAAGTAACCGGCCTGACTATAGAAGAAATTGAAATATTGAAAACAGGAACAAAGACAGGAAAATCGTAAGGTATTATCATGGCATATTGCCCAACCAGGCGCTCCTCGTGCCAAGCTAAATCCGAATCTTTGGAATGAGGTCAATTAATTTGTTGCGAACCGTTATTGGAAGATCTTGGAGATATTTTGGTGATGACCTCACAAGCTTTTATTTAAAAAAACAGTGGATGCCTGGGTTAAAGCTGATTACCCATGCCAAAAGCATAACAAAAAAAATGAGTTCTGGAAATTTAAGAATACATTATAACCAGTATGACGGCTCACCGCAACAATCGAAAAAATGCAGGGGCGGATTCCATATCCGCCCTGACCCGACCTTAACGATCAGGGCAAATATGGGAATGGGGCAGAAATGGATTCTGCCACCCTGCAAATTCAGATAATAACAGGAGAATTTCAGTGGATAATAAAATACCTGAACTTGGAAAAATCGAATTAAACCCCATAGGATATGTTACAACCGATGCTAAAACCCTTCCCAGACACTGGAGCCTTTCCGATGTGGAAGGCTTTCTTCATATAGATAAAAAATATCTTGAGGCCCTTGGCAATATCAAGGCTGGTGAAAAGATTGTAGTCCTGTTTCATTTTGACAGAAGCCCTGCATTTGAACAGCGCCATCTCAGGCAGTCTCCTCCCCATAGGGGAGAGAGCCTTGGGATGTTCAGCACCTGCTCGCCGGTAAGGCCAAATCCCATAGGGCTTTCCGTTGTGGAGGTTCTTGATATCAATGAAAATATCATCCATGTCAAGGGGATTGACATGCTTGATGGAACTCCTGTGATTGATATTAAACCCCATATCGTGGATGCGGACTCCTGCCCGAGTTACCGGGGAGAGGGAACAAGATCGAAACAATAAATGTTAGATTTTGGAGGTACGCCCCCATGTTTGGGGTGTATCCTTAACGGGAATTTATGCTGACAAGCTTAAATCAAACAGCCCGTACAGTTGATCAAACAGCGGTTTGAATTTTTCCTTATCCTTTTTGGAAGCATAGCGTCCGGGACCGCTGCTGGTCAACTGAACGATATCCGCACTCCAGGTATATCCAAGCCTGCTGAAAAGGGATTTTAGCCTGCTGTTCAGTTTTTCCGTAGAATTGCTGCTTCCCGAGTTTTCCGTAAACCATGCCCTTGGCGCAAACTCATGGGTTTTTTCAAGAACTTTTGCAATGGCATTTGCCAGTTGTTCATCCCTTGCCACAATCCCGGTTCTGGAATTTATTATATCCATGTTCATTCCTGCGGTGGCAGATGATATGACACAGGGAAGGTCTGCTCTGAAGTATTCATATACGGCTCTGCATCCGTTTTCCTGGAGGGCCAGGTGTACTCCTGCCCTGCATTTTTCAAGATATGCAGGAACCTCCCGGCGCATAATATTGGCAACCAGCGCTGTTCTTTTTTCAAGGCCCCGTCTTTTTATCTCCTGCCTGATTTTTTTCAAACCCGGTTCAGAACCCCTTCCAAGGAACAATACCTTTATGCTTTTAAGAAGCGGGTGATCCATTAGATCGAGCATGAGATAATGGCGTTTTCTGTCCATCTCATCAAAGGTGTTGTTGAAAACAATATCATATTCTTTTTCCCCTTCAGAAGGTTTTTGAATCCTGCTGTCTTCAGTCAGAGGGGGGGGAGAGGGCAGTATCTCTAAGTAATCTCCATGGGCAAGGTGTGTGGTGATGATGCCGGGTTGAGATGCAAGAAAATCTGCATCTTCACGGGATGCGGCTCCAAAAAGCACGGGATCATATAATTGTGAATATATCCGCATCCATGAATGCCTGAAATTAATACCTGCCGCAGGCTCAACATAAAGAATATATCTGCTGCTTATTTTTTTTAAAATTTCAGGAAACGAGAAAAAAGATAGGGGATGGAAAAGATTCTGAGTACACCCTTTTCTCCGGGCAGGTTCGGGGCTTTTAAAATCTGGCAGAAATTTTTGAGCTTGAGTTTTTTAATGCTCTTTTTTGCAAGTTTCCGCTGAATGGTGTCCTGTTCTTTTTTTAAAAACTTTTGAACTTCAGGATCATTTGGAAAAGAGATCGTCATGGTATCTATCCATTTCCATTGCCCCGGAAAGGGTAAAAGGGCCAGAAAAAGAACAGCCTGCCTGGAAATAGAGCTTTCCTTGTCATGGGAATGTGCGTCATCAGCGTAATCATGGTGGCGGCCAGGGAAAGAGATGTCTGCCCTGTTTGCTCTGCGGGTTTGAGTACCCGCTTTTTCCTCAAATTCTTTGACCCGGTGTTTAAAACCCTCATACACCCATGAAATCCCTCTTAAAACCTCAAGTTCTGGACGGTGCCAGAAAAGAATATCCACAAGTGCGTCTCTAAGTTCCGCGCGAATATCTGTATAGTATTTATCATCTCCAGGTTCAAACAATTTACCTGAATCGGAAAGAAAGAAAAAATTATCCAGTATATTTAATGATGAAAGCATCTTTACCCTCTGTTCGATTGATCTCATAACATGCTGTAATCTAAATAAAATATAACTCTGATTTTTCAGAGGCCGATTTTTGCATATGAATAAATTCAATAGGTTATGCAAAAATGATCGAACCGTTGGTCTTTATTAACCTGTTAGACTATAAGTTAAGTTCAAAAAACAAATTTAAATGTGATATATCTGATTTCCTCCATTTTTCCACACAATTGAGTGATATTATCATTTTCAATTTTCAGAATGTCAATGGCCAAACCAATATTACTGAAAAAGTAAGTAAAATAACTCAAGGATAGCATTCAAGGCATGCCTTGTCTCTATATTTGTGTCGATATACTGGCCTTACAATCTTAAAATTAGCCAATGACATACCAATACCCTCGGTTCGATTGATCTCATAAGGCGGTGTAATTTAAGTAAAATACAACGCTGATTTTTTAGAAGTCAGTTTTTTCATATGAATAAATTCAATAAGTTATGAAAAAATGATTGAACCGTTTGCCAATAGGCATTATCGGAAATAAGCATTTTTTTAATAAACGTCACTCCAACATAAGCGTAAATCCAGTAAGACTGATGTTGTTTTTTTATTTCCGATAATGTCTAATAGTTTATTCGATCTATTCCTTAGCATCGGAATTTTTCCGTTGAGGATGATCCGGCCTGTCTTCTTGATTTGTCGGCCGCAGAACCAGGCGATCCCCTTCCAATTCGCAGGTGCCTTTCACGGTTTCCCCGCGGGGGCTTACAAATTCTGCAGAATCTCCAGCACTTTTACCCTCACACGCGGTATAGGCTTCCGGCGGAGGGCCGTGGTGCCTGCCGGGTTTCTTCATTGAATTAGTATCACTCCCGGACGCATTGGAAACACAGAGGATGACCAGGAAACAAACGATTGTTATTTTTTTGATAAATTTCATTGATAAAACTCCTTTGATGATGTTCTGTTATATCTATAAGTACCTTAAAAAGATTACAAATTCATGAAAATAAATTCCATAGATATGCCTGATTGGGACAGGTCAATTCCGGCAAAAACCATTTAAAACCAGATTAAACGATTAGGTTATTGAAAAGGTGAATATTCTTTCTTTTAAGTATTTTTTCAAGCACTTATACTGATTGACGGCCATTGTCCGGCACCAGTTTGTTCCTTCATCAACTCGATTAACTGTGCCATCTGATCCTCTCCTGTGTTTTGGGAATAACTCGACACAACCTGGCTGAAAGAGGCCTGGGCTGGATTTGAATTAATATCGCCAGCCCCGCTCTGTTCAGTAGAGTTCATTTCAGGTGGAGCAATGCCGCTGCTTTCCATCAAACCTCTCAGCTCTTCTCCATTTAAAGAGCCGTCCTCATCTGTGTCATAGATGGAAAGGGCATCTTCCAGATCGATACTGTATCCCGTGATCTCTTCGAGACTATTCACCAGCGTCGAAAGTTCCGTTTCAGAAACTGTCCCATCGCTGTCTGTATCTGATATCTTAAAGATATCCTCTTCCGGCGGTGGCGGCGGGGGTTTGGAGCTTCCCATTGTGCGACTGGACATCATCGTCATCGCACTGCTCATACTGCTGATATCGTTAATCATTACTACCTCCTTGCATCTCGCTTTTATCGGGGTATTAAGCTGAAAAAAACCTGTCCACAATTTTTTACAGTGTAATCACGCATCCTGTTATTTTTTTATGTCATCACATAAGTCTGGGAAGGCTTAACGGTGCTCTTCCCTTTTTTATGAAACCTGAAATTCATAATACCACCTTATTGTGTGGAAAAATGGAGGAAATTGTGTGGAAAAATAGAGGATTTCACCAAGGGCTTGAATTTTTTTTGTCTACAACATACTCTTTTGAATATTATCAATATTCGAGCCTGATTCGAGCCTGAATCATTGGGCAGCCTCTTACCTCCATCAAAAGTGACAATTTAAAAAATATCTTCAAATCAATAAAAAAAACGGAACTATATATGAAGCTTCATTTCAAATTTTGCGCTGTACTTCTGATCATGTCGGCTCTGATTGTCTGTATGATGGCAGGTATCATGGAGTTTTTTATTTACCGCAACTTTACTGATTTTGTGGCGAAAAGAGAGCTGGCACAACTGGATAGTGTGGTTAATGTGCTTAAAGAAATTTATGCTGAGAGCAGCGGATGGGAGACCTTGAAAGGAAATGAGAACCGATGGCACCAGATGCTTCAAAAGGCAGTCTTCATAGAGGATCGGAATAAAATGGTGAGACCTCCGCCTCCTGAACCCCGTCATCCTCCAGTGTCCATTTCTCAAATCGGACAACATCCACCAGGACCAGGTGACCGTCCCCATATGAAGCCTCGTCCCGATGGACCAGAAGGTGGTCTGAACCTTCCCATGAGGCTCTGCCTGTTTGACAGGGATAAAAGACCTGTGGCAGGGCGCTTCAACCGCGATGAGAGATATGTCTTTCGGGAAATTTTGATCAATGGTGAGGCTGCAGGCTTGCTGGGGCTTCATATCTTCAAGAACCAACGACACCCCCTGGAGATGGATTTTTTAAAGGCCCAGAAAAAGGCGTTTCTATTGATGGGCACTGGGATTTTGCTTTTAAGTGTATTTCTTTCCTATGCCCTGGCCCGTCAACTGCTTTACCCCATTGAACAACTCATGAAAGGAACCAAGGCCATGCAATATGCCAATTTTGATATTGAGATAGATGTAACCTCCAGGGATGAGCTTGGCATGCTGGCAGAGGATTTCAATACTATGGCTCGAACATTGAAACAGTATGAGCATATGAGGAAACAGTGGATTTCTGACATTTCCCATGAATTAAGGACGCCCCTTTCTGTTTTAAGGGCCAAGATTGAGGCGGTTCAAGATGGCATTCGTGCCATGACACCCGGAATGGTGGACAGCCTGCATGAAGATGTGACCCGGTTGGGAAAACTTGTGGAAAATCTCCATTCTCTCTCCCTGGCAGATTCCGAGGCCCTGACCATGGTGAAATCCATTATAGCACCGCTGAAAATCCTGAAAGATACCCTAAAGGGATTTCAGGTAAAACTCGAACATCAACAGATCAGGGTGAAGTTCCATGTATCATCTGACTTAGAGCCATCCCTTAAGTTTAATAAAGCACATCCATTGGATTCACAACCACAGATCAATCGGGCATCGTTGGATTCGGCTGTTGAGAATAATGGCCTTCATTATATTTCGGGAAACAGGGATGCCTTAACCCGGCTCTTTTCCAATCTCATTGAAAACAGCCTCCGTTACACAGATCCACCCGGGTTTTTAGATATTTTAGTATTCACGGAGGGGCAGTATCTGAAAATCTGTTTTGAGGACTCACCGCCCGGAGTGCCAGACAATGCCCTAACGCAGATATTCAACCGGCTCTACCGGGTAGATAAATCAAGAAGCAGGGAATTTGGAGGAAGTGGTCTGGGCCTGAGCATCTGCAGGCAGATTGTTGAGAACCACCAGGGAAGCATTTTAGCTGGTCACTCAGACTCCGGCGGGCTGAAAATCACCGTTAAACTGCCCCTGATCAACACTTGAAAATGCTATAAAGCGTTTTTGAACCCTTGCCATTGCCATGTTTGGACTCTATTTGGCATCCTTCATAACCCCTTAAAAGTAGTTGACACTTTTTTAAGGACATATCCCTGAAGATGGGGATATTGATTCAGGAAGTGTAAACCAGCACATGAAGGATGCCTATTTTTTTTCTGGAATTTGTAGGATGAATAGTTTATCATCCATTCTGCCATGGAAAATATACATATTCTGATTGTTGAAGATGAAAGACAAATTGCAGAAATCTTGCAGGACTATATGCACAATGAAGGATTTGAGGCATCTATTATAACGAATGGCCGGGATGTGATCCCCTTTGTTATGAAAACACCGCCATCATTGATTCTGCTGGATCTGATGCTGCCTGGAATGGATGGAGAAACCATCTGCCGGGAGGTCAGAAAAATCTCAAACCTCCCCATCATTATGATCACCGCAAAGGTGCAGGAGATCGACAGAATTATTGGGCTGGAGCTCGGTGCCGATGATTATGTGTGTAAACCCTTCAGCCCCAGGGAAGTGGTAGCCCGGGTAAAATCCGTACTGCGAAGAACCCTTGGTCTCATCAACTGCCTTACTCCACCAGTGCCTTCAGAAACTTCTGAAACCCAGTCCCAAGGGGTAGCTGTGAAAGCTTTGTCAGAAAAGGTACTTTCTGGAGCCTCGGCCGATGCTTCAAATACCATATATGCAGGCCCCTTTGAGCTCAACCTCGATAGCCGAGAGCTTCTGATCAACAAAGAGACGACACTTTCCCTGACGCCCACTGAATTTGAGATACTGGCCATGATGCTGAAACGCCCTGGACGAGTCTTTACCCGTGGACAGCTCATCGAAAATGTCCAGGGATATGATTTTGAAGGGTATGAGCGAACCATTGATTTCCACATTAAAAATTTACGCAAAAAAATAGCACATCATCTCCCAAATCAGAAAATTATACAGGCAGCCTATGGTGTGGGGTATAAGCTTGTTGTTTAAAATATCAGCAATTCCCGGCATGATTCATTCCTCGGTTGACACTTTTTCAGAATATTCTCTTAATTTTAGGAAATCTTCTCAAAAAAGTGTCAACTACTTTTGAGGCAATATGAAAGATGCCGAAATTGTTTGGAAAAATAGAGGATTTCGGTGAGGGGACTGGAAAAAAGAGCTTAGCCTCTTATTTCTTAAATTCAACCTTATGGTATATTTCTGAAAGGGGTAATTCACATTCTATGGATTCTATTTTAATAGCCTGCTCCATGTTCATGTGTGATGTATAAAGCCAGCTATTACCCTCATTTCTTTTGAATTTCACCACATCACAGGCATGCTGTGCAATCAGGATATATTCCTGAAGGGAGTCAATAAACTGATAGTGGGTGAACTTTAATCCTCTGTCATAAGCCTCGGTAGAGTGGGACAGAATTTCGATGATGACAACGGGATTCAGTAAAGAATCCAATTCATCCTCTAATAATTCAATCTTATCACAAGCTACCACAATATCAGGGTAAGTGTACTTTTCGATCTCTTGGATCTTCACCCGCATATCGCTTGAGAAAACGCTGCAAGGTGTTTGTTTAAGCTGATTTCCAACTTCCCGAACAATATTGGAGCTAATTCTATTATGATTAAATTTGGCTCCTACCATTGCAAATATTTCACCATCAAAATATTCATGCTTGAATTCTGAATTTTTTTCAAATTCAAGATACTCTTTTGGAGTCATTTTCTTTTTTTCCTGCGGTATCATTTTCTATTTCCCCCTTGAGTAATGATATTTTGTGCAGTTGAAGCAGGTTTACCTCCAAATATTTAAATTTCTTGACATAACACGTTTGAATTATATAAAAACTTTGAGGTATTATGTCAATTGTTTAAAACAAGTAATTGTGATACTCTGATTTTGATCGTTTTATGGGATACAATTTGCTCTATATTTACCTGCACCCCGATTAAAGGCTTTTATCAATTATGTTAATCAAAAACGGCAAAAAAATATACAACATCTTAATGTATTCCCATGATACCTACGGACTGGGTCATATACGGCGTACCATGGCCATTGCATCAAGTTTAAGGTCGCCGGGGGTAAACATCATTATTCTTACCGGTTCTCCCATAGCCGGTCGATTCGATTTCCCGCCCCAGGTTGATTTCATCAGAATTCCCGGTATGATAAAGAAGACCAACGAGGAATATCTGCCCCTGTCCATCAGGATCAATCCCGGCCAGGCAATGGATATAAGGCAGAGCATTATTGCGTCTACTGCCAAAACTTTTAAGCCGGATCTGTTCATTGCAGACAAGGAACCCCTTGGGCTGAAAAAAGAAATTCTCCCTACTTTGAAATGGATTAAAAAACATCTTCCCCAGACAAAGACTATCATCGGGCTGCGGGATATCATGGATGATTCCGAAACCATCAGGGAGAACTGGAAAAGAAGGGGCATCTATGAGGTGTTCGAGAACCTTTACAGTGAAATCTGGGTATATGGCCATCAAAATATTTATGATCCTGTTAAAGAGTATGAAATTCCACCTGGGATAAGGGATAAAATTCATTTCACCGGATATATTCCAAGGCGTATTCCTGAATCAAGGGAAATTATTAAAGAAAGAAAGAGCAACGGCATAAAAAAAGGAGAAAAGCTTGTCGTTATAACCACCGGGGGCGGTGGAGACGGGTATCTTGTTTTAAAGACCTTCCTTGATATGCTGGAAAATTTTCAGGAAAAAAAACAGGATCCCCCAGCCTTTAAAACTATTATGATCACAGGCCCTTTCATGCCGGCTGCCAATCGCAGGGAAATATTTAAACGGGGAAGGAAGCTCGGGGTCAAGGTCTTTAATTTTTATCGCCAGATGGAAAAACTGATGGCAGGTGCTCAATTGGTTATTACCATGGGAGGTTATAACACCCTTTGTGAACTTCTGACTATTAAAATTCCAACTTTGATCATTCCAAGAGAGACTCCAAGGAAGGAACAGTTGATCCGGGCTGAAAGATTCAGCAGAAACAACCTGACCGATTATATCCGCTGGGATGGGCTTTGTCCGGAAACCCTGTCCTGTAAAATTCATCACCTGCTGGAACATCCTGAAGTTCATAAACAGATTATGTCTGAATTTAAGCTTACCGGCATCGATGTCATGCGCAGCCGTATTCATGGGTTCAGGAAAAATTTCAGATAAGAATTCTTTTTATCTGATTCCTTAATTCTACTTTGTTAGGTTTCATTTTTTAGCCCTGATTTCATGAATCTCTACAGTTAAAGGGCTGAAAATCGGACTTGTTACCTCGATTTTAATGGTGTCGTGGCGAAGATAACAAAGTAGAATTAATTAGCATAGAAAATATTAATAACAGGGGGGGCTAATGTCGGTCATTTGTCTGAACCATGATTTACATGATTAAAGGATTGCCATGATTAGAACCAATCCCCTTTGTTGAATTATAATTGCAGGACAATAAATATGTTTAATTTTTTGCCCGGTTAAGGGCATGGGGGGTATATGCAAGACAATGAGAAGCCTGTTCTTGGGATGGTATTAAAAGGCTATCCCAGAATTTCTGAAACTTTTATTTCCAATGAAATCCTTTTGCTCGAACAGCTTGGGTTTTCCATTCATATTTTTTCCATGCGGCACCCAAGGGAGCCGTTTTCCCATAAAAGCGTTAAATCAATCAAGGCCCGGGTGGATTATCTTCCCCACACCATACTGAGTGGTCTGCCGCTTTTTATGTACCATAACATTCTTCTTGCCATGAAACAGCCTTCCCGTTATGCCGGAGCCATCCGGGTGGCCTTTAGACGATTTATGCGTACCCGTAAATCAGCCACATTCAAGCATCTTCTCCAGGCAGGGCTTGTGGTTCACAGGTTCATGAGGGTTAAAAACATTGTCCATCTCCATGCCCATTTTGCCCATTCTCCCACTTCGGTTGCAATGTTTGCAAGTCAATTAAGCGGGCTGGATTTCAGTTTTACGGGACATGCCAAGGATATCTACACATCAGATCCGCGTCAGCTTAAGGAAAAGATACTTCTTGCCAGGTTTGTATGCACCTGTACCGAGTACAATAAGGTGTATCTGGAAAAAATCGGCGGCGGCACAACCCATGTACACCGGGTTTACCACGGCATTGATCTTAAATTGTTCAAGGGCAGGGATGAGACTGCTGAACCAAAGGTGCCCTATCAGATTATTACCATAGCCCGGATGGTACCCAAGAAGGGTTTGCCCACTGTTTACCATGCCCTCAAAATATTAAAGGAGCAGGGAATGAATTTTCGCCACACCCTTGTGGGCGATGGAGATGACCGGGAAAAGACTCTCGCTCTTATAAAGGAACTTGATCTTGATGACCGCTGCCGGTGGCTTGGCACCCTGACCCACGAGGAGGTACTGGATCATTACCGCGGTTCCGATGTTTTTGTGCTTGGTTGCGAGGTGGCTCCGACCGGTGACAGGGATGGAATTCCCAATGTGTTTGTGGAGAGTATGGCCATGGGAGTTCCCGTTGTTTCAACCCATATTTCAGCCATCCCTGAACTTATAACCCATGAAGAGACAGGTCTCCTGGTTCCTCCAAAATCACCTGAAATGTTAGCCGGTGCCGTGGAGAGAATTTTACAGGACAAAGATTTAAGAAAAAAGATGATTCCTGCTGCAAAAATTAAGGTTAAAGAGGTATTTGACAACAAAAAGCTGATTAAGACTCTGGCTGACATTTATCTGAAGGAACAGCCGATTTTAAAATTTTAACCTATGCCCTTAGGGCTTGACAATCAGAGATGAACAATAGGCATTAACAAAAAACGATAAAGGTAGGGGCGGATTCCATATCCGCCCCAGATGGCTTGTGTATCTGTCAATGGATCAGAAATAGAGGGGCAGAAATAGATTCAGCCCCTACACATACAAATATTTGCCTCTGCCTGAAAATGGATGGACGATTTTGAGCAATACTACGACTTTTGGTTTGATACGCCATGCTGAAACTGTGTGGAACCTTGAAAAGAAAATTCAGGGTCACCAGGATTCTCCCCTTTCTTCCAATGGTTCATCAATGGCAGACAGTTGGGCGGAAATTTTAAAGGATAGGGGTTATAATCGTATTATTACAAGCGATCTTGGGCGCGCCGTTAAAACAGGGGAAATAATCAACAGGGTTTTACAGATTCCTGCTTCAAAGGCAAAATGTTTGCGGGAGATGGACTGGGGAGAATGGACAGGGAGAGTGTACAAAGAGGTCCGTAAAGGCGCTCCTGAGATAATGAAAAAACAGGTGCACAGCGGCTGGGGATTTCATCCGCCAGGAGGTGAAAGCCGCAGGGCTGTTGCCATCAGAAGCGTGTTAGGTCTTGAAAAAACAGCGGAAAAATGGCCGGGCCAGCGCATTCTAATTGTTACCCACGAAGGGCTTATACATTGTTTGATCAACTATCTCCTTGGCAGGTCCTTTTTATATGGTGAGAAACCCATACTGAAATCCTACCATCTCCATGAACTAAAACATGATGGTAATAATCTTTTGCCGTGCTCTATAAATGCTCTTAACCTGTTTCAGTCTGCTTAACTGTGTAGGCGCTGATTTGCTTTCTGGTATATGTTGTGGAAGCAGACCAAGCTCTTACTTTTGATCGTCATTTTATCCAAGCAGGATTTAAAGTTCTTATGCGGAGAAATTTGTAAAATAACAGGATATGTAATTTAACATGAAAATTTTTTTTTATTGTCAGCATGTGCTTGGTGTGGGGCATTTTTTCAGGGCCCTTGAAATATGCGGAGCGCTTAAAGATCATGATGTGGTGCTGGTAACCGGAGGAACGCCTGTGGATGCTGCTCTGCCGGGCAATGTAAGGGAACTCAGGCTGCCGCCCCTTATGATGGATAAAGATTTTAATAGCCTGCATACAACTGATTCAGACAGCAGGCTTGATGAGATTAAAGTCAGGCGAAGTCAGTTGCTCTTAGAATGGGTAAAGGATGAAGCACCGGATGTTTTTCTGGTGGAGCTATATCCCTTTGGCAGGAAGGCCTTTCGCTTTGAACTGGATCCGGTTCTTGAGAAAATAAGGGATGGAAGCCTTCCCCATTGCCGGGTTTTTTGCAGCCTCAGGGATATCTTAGTGGAAAAAGAGGATACCAAGAAATATGAAACCCGTGTTGTAAAGACGTTGAACAGCTTTTTTGACGGAGTTTTCGTACACTCAGACCCGGAGATGCTTAAACTTGATGAAACATTTAAAAGCCTGGATAAAATTATAATACCCGTGGGATATACAGGATTTGTAGCATCCAGGCCGGAACCCGGGGCAGGGGCAAAAACCAGGCATGAACTTGGACTTAAAGATGATGAAAAACTTATCATAGCAAGTGCCGGCGGCGGGAGTGTGGGCGGAGAACTGCTCATGGCAGCGCTTCAAGCTTTTAAGACAATGAACAGGGACAATGCACGGCTGAAAGTATTTTCAGGCCCCTTTATGGATGAGGCTGATTTTGAATTGTTGACTGCCTCCGGCGGGGAAAGGATCGAGGTGGAGCGATTTTCTTCCAGCTTTTTGAACCTGCTTTGTGCTGCGGATCTTTCCATCAGCATGGCCGGATACAACACATGTATGAATATTTTGGCCGCAGGAGTACCTGCACTTGTATACCCCTTTTCACAGAATCGGGAGCAGAGATTCAGGGCGGAACGAATTTGCCGAAAATATCCCATGAAAATTTTGACGGACAAGGATCTTAACGCCGACAGGCTTGCAGGACTGATGGAGAACATACTTTTTTCTCCAAGAAGCATCCCGGAAAATGGCATTAACCTGAATGGGGCTGCCAATACTGCCCGGCTTATAAATGCTTTAACACACTGAAAAACCATAGTGAACAGTAATATCACAGCCTATTGATAGCATTGAACAAGTCAGCAACCCCTGAGCTAAAGATTCAGGGGAGGGGGCTTGCCGATTTTTTATAAATTATTTCAATGTGTTACCTGGACATCTGTTCGATAACGTTAAAAAAAAGGTTAAATTGAAATATCCAATATCTTCCATATGGCATGATGCACCAGATAACCAGGCTCTTGATAATTTTGAGGAGCTGCTTTCTGCCTGCATTGAAAGGGGTCTTGTCCTGAGAAAAGACATGTGCCCGGTAAAGGTTTTTTTCAGAGCCGACGACATCGGAGTCCCGGGCAGGCAGTTTTCCTGGCTTATGGAGCTGTTCTCTAAGTTTGAAGTCCCCCTTGCCCTTGCCGTTGTTCCGGTGTGGATAACTCAAAAGAGGTGGGAAATTATAAGAGAGACGACCTCTTCCCATGCTGCTTTGTGGTGCTGGCATCAGCATGGGTGGAGGCATGCCAATCATGAGATTAAAGGAAAAAAACAGGAGTTCGGCCCCCACCGGTCAATAGATGCCCTGAAATATGATCTTATGAGGGGTAATAACCGGCTGGAGTCCATTCTGGGAGATGATTATTTCAAGGCATTCACTCCTCCATGGAATCGATGCGGCCAGGCCTGCCTGGATTTACTCAAGGCAGAAGGATACCATTTCATATCCAGAAGCAGGGGGGCGCATCCTGCTGCATCCGGGGGGTTGATAGATATTCAGGTAAATGTCGATCCCTATACCCTGAAGGCCCCCGATCCTTATAAGGGATGGGAAAAGCTTTTTGGAGAACTTGAAAAAGGAATATCAGAGGGGCTTTGCGGTATTATGATCCATCACCAGCGCATGAACCAGAATGCCTTTTCATTCCTTGAAATACTCATCAAAATATTGATAAACACATCACATGTTCAGTTTATCAATTTAAAAACAATAACGGATTCAATCTTGTTTTAAGTTATCGAGCTGTAACTGTTGAATTTTTTTATGAAAGTATTTTCAACATTCTGTATTTATAAAACTTTTACATCTTAGTTGTGGGTAAAGCCGGATCAAAACCCTGGGCTGCCCATGGCAGTTGTATTTATTTTGACATAGCCTTGGTTTTCATTAAAAAGGAATTGAAATTATGTTCAAGAATAAAATTTATCATATTATCCTGTGGGGAGTTCTTTTCTTTTGTGTGATGTGTTCCTGTTCAGCTTATGCCGGCCAATTCAAAGTGCTTGTAATCATGAGTTATGAAGAGGATTTTCCCTGGTGTGCTGATGTAAAAGAAGGTATCGAATCTGTTATGACAGAATCATGCGACATCAAATATTTCTACATGAATACCAAAAACGACCTTGCAGGAGGCCCTGAAAAAGCAGAAGAAGCCTACCAGCTCTATCAGGAATTTAAGCCTGACGGTGTTATTACCGTAGATGATAATGCCCAGTCCATGTTTGTGGTTCCCTATCTGAAAGAAAAAGTCCCAACACCGGTGATGTTCTGCGGGGTTAATGCTGAACCTGAAAAATACGGATATCCTGCAATGAATATATCCGGAATCCTGGAGCGCCCGCACTTCAGTGAATCGTTTGCCTTTGCACAGCAGCTTGTACCTTCAATTAAAAGCGTGGGATTCATTATCAAGGATAGTCCCACAGGACAGGCACATTTAAATCAGATTCAAAGGGAGTTAGCCACATACTCGGTTAAGTTATCCGCGTTTAAGATGCCCAGAACAGTTAAAGAGCTTGTGTCCATGACACTGGAACTCAGAGAAAAAAGCGATGCCTTGCTTATAGCAGCCCTGGCAGGTGTGCTGGATGACTCAGGTAAACCTATTACGGAAAAACAAGGTATAAAGATTGCTTTAAACACATTTGGTAAAAAACCTGTTATTGGTGCTGAAAGTTATACTGTAGACTATGGAGCCTTATGTACAGTTGTAAGAACCGGCCAGGAACAGGGAGAGACTTCAGCTAAGATGCTTGTGAAAGCAATGGAAGGAACCCCTGTTTCCAAAATTCCGATAACCCATAATCACAAGGGCCAGCGGATCATCAATGCCACCGCTATGAAGGCTCTGGGGATTAAGCCCAGGCCGGAAATTTTGAGGGGAGCATCCCTTGTAAGAACAGATGAGTAAACACTAAATAATTTATAAGAGGCAGTTTTAAACCGTCTTTCTAAAGAGATGCCTTAAAGGAGGAAACAATGGGTATAAAACAAATATGCCGCGTCATTATGCTGTTTTGTCTCTCCGTTTGCCTGCTGACGCCGGGAAAGCTTCATGGGGCACCTTTCAAAGTATTGGTGGTAATGAGTTACAATGATCAATATGCCTGGCCCATGGAGATTAAGGATGGTATAGACAAAGTCCTGGCAGAAAAGTGCATTGTCAAATATTTCTGGATGGATACCAAAAGAGATCTGAAAGGCGGTGGAGAAAAGGCAGGACAGGCATTTGAATTGTATCAGAAATTTCAACCCGACGGTGTGATTGCCGCAGATGATAATGCCCAGTCCATGTTTGTTGTACCTTATTTAAAGGACAAAGTGAAGACCCCGGTGATGTTTTGCGGTGTCAATGGGGAGCCTGAAGACTACGGGTATCCCGGATCAAATGTAAGCGGTATTCTGGAAAGGCTGCATATCCTGGATTCTATCGCGTTTGCGCAGCTTCTGGTACCTTCGATCAGTAGAGTAATCTATTTAACAAGGGAAGGCCCATCAGGACAGGCTGCCTTGAAACAATATGAAAAAGAGCATACTACTTATCCTGTGAAATCTGTTGCGTTCATTCTACCTGAAACCCTCAATGAAGCCCTGTCAGCTATCAATAAATTCAGGGAAAAGAGCGATGCCCTTTTTTTTGAAACAATGGACAGCATACAAGATGAGAGCGGCAGAATGTTATCGGATAAGGAAGTTATCCCGATTGTGGCAAAGGCCTTTGGCAAACCTCTTATATCCAACACCTTAGATCATGTTAAATCAGGATGCCTGTGCGCGGTGGTTAAAACCGGTCAGGAACAGGGTTCAACAGCCGCGGAAATGTTGCTGATGGCCATGCATGGGACGCCGGTTTCACAGCTGCCCATCACCCAGAATCAGCACGGAAAAAGGTTCATAAACCTGCATGTCATGAACGCCCTGGGTATTAAGCCTGTATCCAATGCACTAAAAGGAGTTAAATTGGTAAGGACAGGGAATTAGTAATAAAAATCCTGGCCTGGTGGAAGCATTATATTTACGGCCTGGTGGACTACCGCAAGATTGAGAGGAGAGCATGACCGTTACCAGAAAACTGTTACTTATCAACACCTTGATCTGTGTTGCATTTATTGTGATGATTATGGTGGTATTTTTTTCCTTCCGCTATGTAGAAAAAGTGTTGACAACGAGTTTTGCCGCTGAAACCCACAGGATCATAGAAAATTCAAATATGACAAGAGAACTTAGCAGGATTCTCTCGGATATGAACCTTATCTTAAGAACATTTCATGAAAACAGCGAGATTTTAAAAATCAGGGGGGCAAGTCTCTTAAAGGCTACACAGGCTTTGCTGGCAAAATCCGGAGATGAGGAGATGAGGGCATGTCTGAATCGTTTTAAAGAACATTTTACCAATATTGTTACCCAATGTGAAAAGGTTAATTTCGTACGGGAGGAGCTGAGAAAAATTGAAAAAAATTTTGATGATGATTTAATATCTCTGGATAATATCATTGCCCAGAAACTTGTGGAAATGATAGTTGAGGGAGGGAACATTTCATATCTCGAGCAGCTAAGCATCATGATAGGGGGATGGAGAGAGTCTTTCATTCGGATGAAACTGCAATTTGTGCAGCTTGGGCTGGAACATTTCAAGCATCCTATGGAAGGACATAAGCATCCTCTACTGACCCAGGCCGATAATCTTAAACTGAGACTCAGAACACTTACTGCGGCATCTTCCGACATAGCCGGACACGGCAGAAATCTTATCCATCTTCTCAGTCATTATGAAGCCTGTATTTTAAAGGTTCACCGCAGTGTAGGGGTGCTTGGCAGAATGCTGGAAGAAAATGACCGCGAAAAAGAAAAACTCCTGTCAGTGATGGAAAGAGCAGATAAACAGGTGGCGGAAAAAACCGACGAAGCCACAAATGCCCTGAACGCCCGCATAGACAGATCAATAATGATAAATTTTATCATTTTCCTGGGAATACTGCCCATTGTCATTCTTGGAGGACTGACGGCCTTTTCCATTAAAAAGCCCATCGGAAAAATAATAGAATATATCAGATGCCTGTCCAAAGGGGATATTCCGGATCCTATTAAAGAGGAGTACCAGGGAGAATTTGCCGAGATAATAGATTATCTGAATTTATTGATCAAGGCGACAAACACTGTTACACAGATTGCCGAAAACATTGCTGCCGGAAATATGGAAACCCTTGTTAAGGAGCGCTCGGGAAATGACCGTCTTATGCAGGCCCTGAACCGGATGATCCAGAGACTTGAGCTGATCATCAGTGAGACAAGGAGTATGATTCAGACCGTTGGAGAAGGGCGCATGGATATTCGTGGTAATGTAGAAGCTTTTGAAGGCGGTTGGCGGGAATTGCTCAGCGGAGTGAACGATCTGATTGACGGACTGAGCAGTTCAGTGGCCAGATCAGCCGCCCTGGGCCAGGAGATGGAACTTGCCAGAAATATCCAAACCTGTCTTTTGCCGGCATCAGTGGAAGATATTCATCCTGATTTTAACATTTCTGCCTTCATGCTTCCCGCAGATGAGGTCGGTGGTGATTTTTATGAAATCACTCTGGACAGAGAGGGCAGGCTGCGGCTTGCCATCGGCGATGTTTCAGGCCATGGTATTACACCCGGTCTTATTATGATGATGGCCCAGACGATTCACTCCACAGTGATCGCAAATCTTGATAACGATGCGCGAAGCGCGGTTATTAAAATTAATAACATCCTTTATGCCAATGTTCATGAAAGGCTCAGAGAAAACCATTTTATGACATTGAACGTCCTGAAATATCTGGGATCTGGGAAGTTTGAACATGCCGGTGCCCACTTGAGAATCATCGTTTACCGCCGGGAATCTGATAAATGCGAACTGATCATGACAAAAGGCGTTTATCTGAATTTTAAAAAAGATGTCTCCAAAGCCACAAAAAACGGCTATTTTGATCTGGGAGAAGGTGATATTATGGTTTTGTACACCGACGGCCTTACCGAGGCTCGGAACTCTGAAGGAGAGCTGCTTGATATTGAAAGATTTGTAAATATCATAGTTAGATATGCCAGGTTTAATCCTGACCCGGAAGTCATGAAGGAAAACATTATGGTGGATGTTCTTAAATGGTGCGATAACAGGAGGGATGATGATATGACTTTGGTAGTGGTGAAAAGAAAAGGGGGGGTGGATGGTTGAGGAAAAAATTATTGTTATCGGGGATTTTATTGATCCTGTAGAAAACTGTAAGCTTGATCTTTCAAGTACCCTCAGGCTTCGGGCAAAATCCATTGATCGGAAAAAGTTATGGGATTCCAAGGACCGTTCAGCAGAATTCATGGGAGACATATGGGCTTTGTTTGTTGATGGGGAAAAAGAGGAACGGATAAAAACCGTTCTGTACTCTGTTTGTGTGGAGTTGATAGAAAATTCCGTTAAATACGGCTGCCAGGATCATGATTATATTATTACTATAGAATTATGCCTGAAAAGCGATGAGCTTCTGGTTTACGTGGTAAATAGAACTCTCCCTTCCCAGATACACTATCTTGAGGCCTCTGCTAATCTGGTTTTGAATACCGACGACATGAAGAAACTGTTCATGCGGAAAATGATGGAGGCAAAGGCGGCTAAAAAAAAGGGAAAGAGCAGATCTCAGCTTGGTTTTATCCGTATTGTTATGCAGGATGTCCGGCTGGCCTGGAAGATTGAAACCGGCTCAGAATTTAACCTTATCACAACCCTGGCCAGGATTTCTTTAACTAACCTGGACAAGTCAAAACCAAAGAGGCTTTCCGATTCTCTTGCCAAAAAAGCACGAAAATCGGAGATGAGAAACTAAAAAGGATGGATGATATGAATATCCAGGGAGAAAATTATAAGATAAATTTTGACGGCAGTAACCTCCTTACCATATCTGGAAAACTTGCTGCAATGCCGGAAGAATACGAAGAAATCGAGGATTATTTTGAAAAAGTATTTGATGCGATAACCAAAGCTGATACAACACAATTGATTCTTGATTTAAGAGATCTGATTTTTCTTAACAGCTCCGGCATAAAAACTATCTGCGTTTCCCTTGTTATGGAAGCTGACGATGTGGAAGGGCTTCATTTAAAAATTTTATGCAGTAATTCGGTGACCTGGCAGGTAGAAACCATTCCGACCTTTAAAGATTTGATGGACAACCTTGAAATAGTTTTTGAATAATCCCTATAACTGCCATGGGCAGCCCAGGGTTTGACCCGGCTTTGCCCACAACCAAGCATGAAAGTCATACGTCGTTTAAGAAGACTTTCATATAAACTGCCATGGGCAGCCCAGGGTTTTTACCCGGTTCTGCCCACAACGAACCATGAAAGTCATCCGCCGTTTACGGAGACTTTCATATAAAATTATGGCTCCGGGTTTGGGAAAATAGAATGACAGATGACCAGGACAAAGAGATAGCAAAGCTGCAAAAAAAAGTCAGGAAGCTGGAAGCCGCTCTCAAGATAGTTACGGCTTATTCTGAAAAGACGGAAATGCGTATGCGAAAGGCTTTTGAAGTAGTCTCGGAAACGATTCCGGTTCCCATGATTATTTCCAACGAAAACGGGGAAATATTTTTTGCCAATTTGAATGCTCAGAACATATTTGGCTATTCTTTTGAAGAATTTACCAAGATTGACTCATTTTCTTTGTACGATCATCCTGAAGACAGACAATTATACGAGGAAACTTTGCTGGCCAAGGGAGAAGTAAATGGTTTTCGTACTGAACTTATTAAGTCTGAGGGTTCGCTTTTTCCTGCGGTAATGTTTTCCCACAGGATAAATATTGACGGTCAGAACTGTATTCTCACCATAGTACATGATCTGAGTGAGGTCATGGCTTTGGAAAGACAGCTCCGGCAAACTCAGAAAATGGAAGCCATAGGAACATTGGCAAGCGGTATTGCCCATGATTTCAATAATATACTTGCCGCGATTTTCGGTTATACAGAGCTGGCAGTAAGTTTGCTGGATAGGGATAGTAAACAAAAAGATTATCTCGATAAAGTGCAGAAGGCAGCGAACCGGGGAAAATCAATGGTTATGCAGATGATGGCTTTTTGCAGGCAGCCTGAAAAAGAAAAAAGACCTTTTGATATCACATCCGTTGTGGCAGAAGCTGTTAAAATGATGAGCGATCTAACCCCTTCCGACATTGTTATCATATCTGAGATCAGGAATCAAAACATGATCATTACAGGTGATTCCACCCAGATTCACCAGGTGCTGATAAACCTGATCACAAATTCGGTACAGGCCTTATCTGGCAGGGGAGGACACATTCAAGTCGTTCTGGAAAAGATAAAAATTATGGGAGAACAACGGGGCGAGATCATAATTCCCAAGCCTGAACCCGGAATATATGCCGAAATTACGGTAAAGGATGACGGTCCTGGAATCGGTAAAGAAATAATCCATAATATCTTTGACCCGTTTTTTACCACAAAACCGGTTGGACAGGGAAGCGGAATGGGGCTTGCGGTGGTTCATGGGATCATCCGGGGGCACAGCGGTTTTTTAAGCGTGGACAGTGAGCCTGGAAAAGGGGCTGCTTTTCATTGCTGTTTCCCCGTCACCGGAGATGATGTTGAACATGTTAAAACCGGTATTAAATCCACAAGAGTTGGAAAGGGAGATGAAAGGATACTGCTTGTTGATGATGATCCCATGATTTTGGATGTATGCGCTGAAACTCTAATAAGAATGGGATACATGGTAACCTCCTGTGATGGAAGTAGAAAAGCTCTTAAAATTTTTAAAACTCAGCCGGAAAACTTTGATCTTGTCATTACGGATAATACCATGCCGGAAATGAGCGGGCCTGAGCTAAGTAAGGAAATTCTAAAAATCAGCTCTGATATACCCATCGTTTTAATAACAGGTGATTTGTTGATAAAAGAGTCTGATATGGCCAGGGCAGGTATTCAGGCCTTTATTCAAAAGCCTTTTGATGGGAAAAAAATGCAATCGGTTATCCGCGAAGTTCTGGATGGATCATCCTATGGCAATAATATTCCGCCTGCCAAGCTCACGCAAAAATAGAGATACCGACATCTGCGCCTCTGATGTTTCCAGTTGAAATTCATCACAAAAAACAGCGCTTATCTCTTTAACCGTAGCTCTGTCGTCAATGAGATTCCAGACCCGTGATCCTAAGAGATCAAGCTCAATGGTTTTATGCCTTACCAGATCCCGGCTGTTTTTTCCACACCAGGCCAAAACAGCACTGATTTTTTTGCCTGGGAGTACAGGATAGGTAAGCTGAAGGGTTTTTGTATCAATGCGGTTTTCCATGACTGCCGGGTTTTTAATCGGCACCCCGTTCAGGGCATCCTTTTTTGAAATTTTTTGTTTTTTTAACATGTATTATACTCTTCTCGTCAGTCATAAGTTCTCTGAATGAGCACCATAAATGGTATTTTCAAAGAAATCTAAAACACAATATATGGTAGCAGATGTTAGAACTTACGACTCTTGAGTACTCTTAGACAATATTATATTCTTCATGTATTTTATTAAATTCAGTTAAATCATCCATACCATGACTATGTAGTATCACAACAAGGATTTTATTCTTTTCAGGCAGATGCGATGCCCGGCAAATAAAGGGCAGGTCTTTTTTTTTGAGCATTTTTTTAAAAAAACAGGCTAATCTGTTATTTCCATTAAAGGATTCCTTTCTTTTATATTCAACAGTCTCGGCAGTATCTTCTGGATGAAAATTATTTTTATCTAAGGAAAAATCTGCTGCCGAAAGATTAAAGCTTGATTCCATGAACTGTCCAAGGGTTTTTTCATTAAGCAGGAAAGATGCAGGAGAAAATCTGTGAAGTTCCACCATGACATTTTTATCTTTGAAAATCATGGAAAAATGACCCGGTTTGAAGCTATATTTTTCAAGTTTGTATCTTACGGGCATAACAAAGTGCATATCAAACATAGCCCAGGTTGAAAGATCATATGGGTACACATTGTGGTCGGCAAATGATTTGATAATGGTATTATGGGCATTCGGATATCCTATATTCGCCCGGCCTGGATCAGAGAGGGTTTCATTTTTATCATTTTGGGATTGGAAAAACTGGAGTATGGATATGCCCCGGCATTTTGAGCATAACAAAATAATGCCCTTGGCATATGTATCCCTGGTCATCCATGTGAAGGGGTAGGGGGTAAAATCTGGTGAAATGTCCTTTAGCATGGAAAAACCATCATAACCAAAATCATTGCAGGATTTATCTTTCTTTGGTTTTTTTCCCTGTGTTGGCAAAGATACTTCAATAAGTTGGGGAGCACGGATAAAATGCCTGTTTTTTTCGGCTAATTTGTTAATTATGCGCTCTGGATCAGGTTTTGAGCAGTTTTTCTGCCATTTTACTTCAAATACCGGTTTGCCTTCCTGTTCAAACAGGAGGTGATTTTTTGCAATGGATACAGGCTGAAATTCCACAGGAATTGTAAATTTGATACCATACCAGGCAATTTCCCGCAGGTTATTAATGGTTTCCATTTTTTAAAAGGATTTCCATGCCTTATATATTTTTTATTATATATTCCAATGTAACGTAGTCACTTAAGACTTAGGCTAATCAACCGGGCTTACAAGTTTTCTTGCAAGCCCCTTAGTCTTTAGCTCAGGGGTTTTTGACAGACTTCCTTATGACTGATGAGACTTAAGTACAAGGACAAAAAAATTTACCGGGAACAAACCTCTGGTAGAATGATGCTTGTCAGAAAAAATATATGTCCCGGTACTTATCTTGGAATAAGGTAATCCCAGACACCTGGTTTTGACATATCAAGGGGAGGGGGAGGACCGGCTTTATCCTTTGCGGCTTCTTTTTTTAAAAAACAGTCTCGTTCCTGTTCGATGCGTGTGGTATTGGCAAGTTTTACCACATTGCCCATCTTAAGCTCTTTATCCTTGGTGTTGTGCTGGAGGATCAGGCTGATATTTTCTCCTTTGTCATTTTTAAAAGACCATTTCCATACCAGTACAACGCCGAAGGGATCCCCTTTCCATTTATCAGGCTCACCGAATTTTTCTTTGAAAAGCTTAAGAAGCTTGTTAAAAAATTTTTTTGATGAGTTCATGTATTTCAGTTTTATTCTAACAATTTCATCTTTGTTGCTGCAGTTGCCAACGGAGATCAGCCCGGATTTAAATCCAGCGCACTTGGTTACCTCTACCTCGTCAAGATAATCTTGAAAACGGATGCACATGCGGGTGTCTTTTTTTATGCGGTGCTTGAATTCATCTATGGATTTTCCAAGAACAAAGTCTCCCACCTGGACCGGGGCCCTGGTTTGGGTGTATTCCCCCGCAAATGTTTCCATGGAAAAAAAGGCACATAATGCTGTTGTTAAACAGAAAAATAATGAATATTTTTGAATTGAACCTTTAAAATTCATTTGTTATCCTCCAATGAGTTTATGGATTTACGGCAATGACACCCCTGTTTTCTTAATTCAGGGGGTATTGAGTTGAGGCTGGGCATGTCTCAAGCGGTTTATAAAACTGCTCATTTGGTTTTCAAAGCGTTTTAGCCTTAATTGAACAATACGTTCCACAATGTCATTTTGCCTGTCAGGAAATTTGGAAAGCACCTTTTGAAAGCTTTTTCTGTCAAGGGAGAGTAATTTTACCTCGCTTAAGGCAATCACATTAAAAAAACAATCAAATCTTGCCAGGAGTGCCATTTCCCCGAAAAAATCCAGGGGGTCCATTGTTTGGAGAACAAAGATATCATCTTCCTTTCCCTCAATATTATGATAGGCTTTAACCTGACCTTCAAGCAGGAAAAATGCACAATCTGCCTGCTCTCCCTGTTTTAAAATAAATTCATTTTTTTTATAATAACGTGTTTTAAAAAAATAGGCAAAAATTTTAAGGGAGTCTAAGGAAGTGCTTGAAAAAACTGGGGACTGTCTAAGTTTTTCAAGGTTTTTCATGAATGAACACTCAGGTTCACCACAGTCGGAACGGTGCTGAAATATATCATCATAGCTCAGCGAGTTCATAAAACACTCCTTTTTTGTTCATCAGTTCATCAAATGATCCATGTTCCACGATCTGTCCAGCCCTCATTACCATTATTTCATCATAATCCTTTGCCATGTCAAGGCGGTGGATGACCGAAAGTATGGTTGTTTTTTCCTTTAATTCATAGTGGATAAGGTTTTGTACCTTTTTTTGAGATTTGTTGTCAAGGCTTGCTGTGGCTTCATCCATTATCAGCACGGGACATTTCTTGAGCAGCACCCTGGCCAGGGCGATTTTCTGTTTCTGGCCCCCTGACAAGCGGTCTCCCTTGCTGCCTACCTGAAAATCCAGGCCTATTCCCATAACCTCATTAAATAGATTCTCTTTTTTCAAAAACCTGATTACCAGGGGAATAATGCGGGAAATATCAACATCCTCGGTATTTTTTACATTACCAAATATAATATTATCAAGTAAAGAGTGGGTGTACTGATACTGGGTGGGGCAGTAGGGTCTAAATATTTTTTCTCTATTTTCATCTGGACGAGGTGTTTTTCCGCCCGTTTCAAGATGATCCGTCATGGATATACACTGGTTGAGATCCGCCTTTCCAAACCGGGTCATGAATTTTTTTCGTACATCTACAATCTTTTCTTCCATATCCCTTGGAATGGAAACCATGTGATGCAGGGCTGGAACATACTTCATGGCAAGATTTAGAAGAAGAAGCATATCTGTTTCATTAAAAAGACTGGAAGACTGGCCATCAAGACGCGATACCAGAGCCGTGTATTCATCAAATTCTCCAGATTTAATTGGGCTGGATTTCAGGAAAAAATCATCTTCAGAAAATTGTTTGAGAAGATTCACCGTCTGGATGGATAGACTGCGCCCAAGTATCAGCAGGGGTTTTAAGAGCCCTTCTTTTTCTAAAAATTCTCTGACAGGTTTCTGGGCCATGATCGGCCCGGGTTTAAACATCTCAGAATCAAATTCTCCAAAGACAAGATTTTCATATATGCTTGTGTGTTGCATGAAAATATCGACATTATAAGGTTCGACATAGCCGGCAAGATCAGCTTGTTTGGAGGCTGCAATGGCATGTCTGATTTTTATGAAGGAGGGGATAAGCGGTTCCCATTTTTCCGGGTCAACAACTGTATTAAGGCCAAGGCGGATGACATCTTCACTAAAGCCTATACGTTCAGTCATGTCAACGAGGGTATGGGTATCCGGCATGGTAAATTCGTTTTTTTTATTATCGGATATGGATTGAAGGGCGGTGCAACTGTAAAGCAGGTTCTCCCTGATGGTTCCGGTAAAAATAAAGGGGTTCTGGGCTACGAAGCCGATGCTTTTGCTGATGTCGGCCTTTGAAAGGGATGAAAGTTCATGGCCCTCTAACTTGATACTGCCCCCTGCATAGGCGTACATCTGACCAAGCACCATGGCCAGGGTGCTTTTGCCGCTGCCGGAAAATCCCACAAGGGCCACGCTCTGCCCCGGCCTTATCTCAAAGGATATATTATCCAATAGTTTTACACCCCCTGAAATAGTGTAATCAAGACTGCTGACCTCAATGGCGCCGGACAGGGATAGAACCTCCCTGTTACAGGGCAGCATGGCATATTCAGGCAGGATGTTAAAGGTTTCCATAATCTGCCGGTATCGGATGGCAGCCTCGTGGTATTCCTGGTAATATTCTATCATCTCTTTCCAGGGATCATATAGTTTTTCATAGGCTGATAAAAAAGCAACCAGCGCCCCCAGGGTGAAATATCCCTGAATGGCAAGATACCCGCCGTAGAGGAAGAGTATAAAAGGCCCCACGCTCTGCACCAGGCTGTTGATGAATTTTATACCGTACTTGTAAACAAACAGGCGGCGCATTACATTGAAAAAACTGCGGATAAACGAATCAAGCCTGTTTTTTTCCAGTTCATAGGCTGCATTTGCCTGAACCTCATGGATGCCGGTGACCGCCTCATTGATTGCGCTGCTCATGGCACGGGTTATGGTAACCCGTTTTTTATTTAGAAAATTGTATTTTTTCTGGAGCATGGGGATGAGAAACAGCTCAACCGGATAAATGGTCATGCTGATTAACCCAAGTTTAGGGTTGAGATATATCATGTATCCTGCAAAGGCTCCAAAGGTCATGAAGTTCAATACAGGGGTTGTAATGGCGGAACCAAGGAACAGGGCAACGCTGTTCAGCTCCGAAGTCATGGCATTTATCATGGTGCCGGGTTGATTTTCCTGAAAAATGTCATGGGCAGCCTCAGAATATGATTGTACAGCTCCCTTCTTATTTCCTTTACAACCTTTTCTCCAATGTAACGTTGCATGAAATTTAAAAAATATTTAAGTATTCCCGCCATGACAACGGAACCAAAGTAGAGTCCGCAGTAGAGAAACAGCAGATCCTGTCTGCCGAGGCGGATGGCCGTGTTTACGATTTGCCTCTGCATCTCCAGGGGATATACCTTGAAGAAAAGAGAGACAAGAATCACAACAAAAACAATTAACTGCAGCATTCGATTCCGGTGGAGCACCCAGTAAAACAGAGGTTTTTGAGTAATGAGATTTTGATTGTTAATGTTGTTTTTTTTTATTTTCATATTTTTGCAGTTGAAGGCTTTTAAACCCTCGGTTCGATTGATCTCATAAGGCGCTGTAATTTAAGTAAAAGACAACTCTGATTTTTTAGAAGTCAGCTTTTTCATATGAATAAATTCAATAAGTTATGCAAAAATGATCGAACCGTTGGTTTTAAATTTAACCGGGTCAAAATTCTGGTTATACTGGATTAGCAAAGGCCCCATTGGATTTGATCAAGTGGCGTGCCCGTTCTTTGATGTTTCATAAAATACAACCAGGGCTTCCCGGTCACGGCCGGCTATCTGTTTAGCCGCCTTGGCCGTGACCACCTCGTAGTTATCGTTTATTTTGACAATGGCTAACTGCCCCCTACTGAGCTGCTCTGTCATTTCCTGAGATACAAAAAGTCTTTTTATTTTTTTTCCCACTGGAAAATAGTAGGGTTCGCCATGATCATCTAAGGGCAATCGATTTGTCTCGATGAGGTGTCTTGCCTGGGCCAGTTTTTCCTGCTTCATTTTTTCTTCATTCTGCCGGCGGTTCAGTTCCCTGGTACGCTGTTCAAGTACCAGTTTTTTTTGCCGGGCTTCACTTTGATTCTCAGAAGTTTTTTTCCCCTTGTTTTGCTGCCGGGTAATCTTTTTTTCATGTCTGGCCTTGTTTACCTGTTTTTTATTGACAAGCCCGGCTTTGAGAAGTTGATCCTGAAACGAGTTTCCCATGCTCTTTTCCTTACAAAATGTACTGGTTATCATAATTTAAAAAAAGCCTCTTTCCCAGGCTGATGTATTCCTTTGGAACAATATTTTCAAACATGCTTGCAAAAACATTTATAATCCTTGATAATCTTGATCAAAATCCTGGTCTGCCCATGGCAGTTATATATTAATAGCAGAAACCAGCATGGTTTTCATTAAAATTTTATTTTTATTCACCTCCCCCTTATTGTCATTATTTATATGAAAGTCTCCGTAAAAGATTGTTTTTTAAAGACTTTCAATCTTCGTTGTGGCCGGGTAAAAAATATGCTCCGGCCATGTTGGTTTATATGAAAGTCTCTATAAGTACTTGTTTTTAAAAGACTTTCATTCATCGTTGTGATGACTGTGCCATCATGGGTGTTTATATGAAAGTCTCCGTAACAGATTGTTTTTTAAAGACTTTCAATCTTCGTTGTGGCCGGGTAAAAATATGCTCCGGCCATGCCGGTTTATATGAAAGTCTCCGTAAAAGATTGTTTTTTAAAGACTTTCAATCTTCGTTGTGGCCGGGTAAAAATATGCTCCGGCCATGTTGGTTTATATGAAGGTCTCCTTAAACGGTGGATGACTTTCATGGTTCGTTGTGGGCAGAACCGGGTCAAAACCCTGGGATGCCCATGGCAGTTATAGAGGAATTAATGGACACAACAATTGCAGGATTATCGTCTGAGGCCGCTTTAACGGCCAGAAATCTATAATGAAGGATGCCAAGAAGCATTGATTTTATTAAACCCAGGGGAGAATCTGGGAGAGTAAATAATTATCAATCATGATATTAAGGAGCAATAACTTGAGCAGGACAAAAACAAAAATAACGACTCGGCGCTGGCGCCTTGAAGACATTCCACAGATAATTGAGTGCAGCAGGGCAACATATCACGATTATCCGGAAGAATACATATATACTGAACGCCTGTACGAAATGCAGTTTACAGCGTTTCCCCAGGGACAGTTTGTGGCTGTCTGCGGTGAAAAAATAATCGGCTATGCCACTTGTATGATTGTAAGTATCGATGATGATTTCTGGTATGACGTGGATGAACTGACCGGGGCCGGCACCTTCAGCACCCACAACCAGGACGGCGACACTCTTTATGGTGCCGATATTGCGGTCCATCCCGATTATCAGCGCCGGGGGGTAGCCATGTTGCTGTACAAAAGGCGGCGAAGCCTTTTGAAAAGATATAATCTGAAACAGATGATTGCCTATGGGAGGATACCGGGATATAAAAATTACGCAGGAAAAATGACTGCTGAACAATATGTGGAAAAGGTAACTGAAGGAGAATTAAAGGATCCTGCCTTGAATGCCCACCTGAAAGCCGGCTACCATGTCAAAAAGATTCAATTAGATATTACCATTGATCGTTCCAGCTTGAATTACTCCACCTTTCTTGTCATGCCCAACCCTGATTTTAACGTCACCAAGAAAAAGATATCCTCTGCCGTGTTTCCCAAAATTCAGGCCCGCAGGGTGAGGGTATGCGCGGCGCAATATCAGATGAGGGCCATTGAGTCTTTTGAAGACCTTGAGCGTTCCGTTGAATTTTTTGTGGATTCTGCTGATTCCTACCACTGCCATTTTCTCTTGTTTCCAGAGTATTTCACATACCAGCTTTTAAGTTTCAAACAAAGGCTCTCCATGAAGGAGGCCGCCCTTGAGCTTGCAGGTTATACGGACAGGTACATCAATATGTTCAAGGGTTTTGCCCAAAAATATAACATCTATATTATTGGTGGTTCCCATCCTGTATTAAGGGACGGGAAATGTTACAACACAGCCCATTTGTTCACTCCCGCCGGTAATGTCTATACCCAGGATAAGCTTCACATTACACCGGCGGAGCGTAATGAAGGCGGAATCGAACCTGGAACAGATGTCAGAATTTTCAACACACCCCTTGCCAGGATAGCGATTCAGGTATGTTATGATATAGAATTTCCCGAGGTGTCTCGCCTCCTGACCCTTGCCGGGGCGGAAATCATTTTCGTGCCGTTTTACACCGAAGAAAAAAAGGCCTATTACCGTGTGAGGCATTGCGCCCAGGCCAGGGCCGTTGAAAATTTTATTTATGTGGTGATGACAGGAAGCGTCGGCAACATGAGAACCCAGTCCGGTTCTTTTTTAAATTACAGCCAGGCGGCCATCCTCACTCCCAGTGATTTTTCTTTTCCGGAAAAGGGAATAGAAGGAGAGGCTGATCCAAATGTGGAAGCCGTTGTCGTATCTGAACTTGCCCTTTCCTCCTTATCCCAGCAGAGGCATGTAGCAACGGTTCGGCCGCTGCATGACATGCGCCTGGATCTATATGATCTCTGGCCGAAAAACAAGATTGAAGTCATCCGGGTAGAGTAAGACTGTTAAAATCATTTTAAGGCGGTCTGCATGAATTAATATACCGGATATCCTGAGTCATATGTTAATTTTTTATGGCTTCATATTTTAGTCGCAGGGTAAAATATCTTATGCAGTCTGCCTAAAACGCCAGCCTGCTCAGGGATTTCAGTATAAGGGCAAAGCCCATGGCAAACATGCCGGTAAGTCCCATGCCGCAGGAGAACCCGGCCAGGAGTACCGGCGCGTACTGACGCCACATTTTGCCGTATTTTTTCAGGAAATAGTACCTGCCCATCAAGGCCCCTGTTATTTCAAGGATAATTCCGTGGGGGGTACTCTGGCCAAGCCCCCTGACCACTCCGTAGATCAGGAGAACAGGAAGACCGAACAAGGTCAGGATTATGTAGGTGACAATTCCGAAACCCAGGCCTGAAAAAACGTAGTTTGCGTTCAGGGCCTGGTAGAAAAGGGAATTTCCTTCTAAGGTGGAGGTCTGCATCAAGAGGGTGTTCAGGGCCTGGAGATGCCACAGTTCCTGGGCATAGGGATAGCTTGAGGATGGAACAGGAGCCAGTTGCCAGATGAACTGGGAAAAAAACAGGCTTGCAATCATTACCACCGGGAACACGAACAGCTCGGCCTTGATAATACCCCGGATTGAGGTGCCGGTCAGTTCTATCTGCCTGAAATGAACCGTGGCCTCCCCGTAATTATGGATGGGGATGGGCGCGTACCATATCTCAATGCCGTGATACCCGAAGAATCTGGCACCGGCAATAAAGCTTGCCTCCCGGACCAGGGGCAGGCTGACGAACTGCCCTGCAATTCCCTCCATTCTGGCCGTGATATAGGAGATGACCGGGGTGTAGATAAAGCCGTATCCAAGGAAGAATATCCAGGGGAAATTGGGAACAAGCCAAAGGCACAGCCCCACATAGGCAAGGGTTGAAAACACATAGATGGCAATGGATATCCAGAAGTTAAAGTCTCCCCTTCCAGGCGGGGGATGAAACAGGTTTCTGATGGCTCCCCGGCCGCTGGAGCCACTGTCTTTAAATGATTTAAGAACAGACCAGATGCCGATGCAGCCGATGGCAAGTCCCAGACCGATGCCGAAGCTCATGTAAAAGTCAAAATTGTTGGCAAATACGGTATCAACGGTGCCCATGCCCTGATGCCAGCGATGGAGTATGCCCTGGCTGTGGAGCAGGGGATTGAGGACGATGGTGATAAGAAGCCCGATTAAACCGCCGATGACGGCCCAGAAGGGCAGGACCATGCCCAGGAAGATCAGCCCCATATCCAGTTGGACTCCCGTGGCAACCGCAGGAAGTATGTCTTCTGTGTAGCGGGTGAGTTCTATCCAGGGAATGGGGATAAGACGGATGGGCTCGGTAAAGATCAGGCCCGACACAATGGGAAGAATCACGTAGATACATCCAAAGGCAAGCCCGATGACACCTCCGATGGAAAAAACCTTCCATTTCCAGCCGGTTCTCTTGTCATCCCCGGACTCGGCCAGGGCCATTGTACCCAGTGCGCCGACAGGTGCCATGGGAAAGGGAAGCTTTTCCACATCCGAGGTGATGCGGTAAAGGGAATAGCCGAGCCCGAAGTGATCGATGCGCTGGATAATCTGGGAGCCCACCAGCAAAAGGATGGGGATCATCCAGTCCCGGTGAAAAAATGTGCGTTCCACCATGGACAAGGATGAGGCATCAGGGGCAACCCAGGCCGGGATAAACTCTGTGAGGCCCAGCATTACCGCGGCATCGGACTGCACCAGGTACTGGTTCCACAAAAGCCCCTGAAACGGGGATGCCAGTGCAGCACCTGCCATGTAATAGAGGAGAAAAATTTCCTGCTGCTTTAGTTCCTGCTGGCTTCTCTTGGCAATCTCGGCAAAGAGGATGATTGTCACCCAGCGGGCAGCAGGGCCGATGCCGGCACCGATTACAAGCTGCAGGTACATGCTGCCGGGCATCATTAGAAAGCCGATGAAGATAGCGCCGATAACGGTTTTCCAACTAAAGCCCTCCTCAAAATGGGTCGGCGGCGTGATCAGATCCCGATATTCTTTTAATTCTTTGTCGTCATACATACTTAAGTTATCTTTTGGTGATATGGATATATTGGGTTGCAATAAGTTTTTTTATATGTCAATATGAAATAAAATACAAGATAAAGGAGACAATATATGCCAACCGCTGTTAAAATATCTGATGAGCTCGTTGCAAAAGCAAGAGTACAATCTAAGGTGTTCAAACGATCCATTGCGGGTCAGATTGAGTACTGGGCAAAAATAGGTCAAATAATTGAAGAAAATCCAGAGTTACCGCTTCCCTTTATACAGGGCATTTTAACCGGAAAAGAAGAAATAAAATCTGGATTGGGAACGCCATATGTTTTTGGGGAATAAAACATGGTCAATATTTCCAATATTATACAATCTCCGGCTTTTGCCAAACAAAAAAAGAAACTCAATAGGAACCAAATTAAAAAACTGGATGAAGCTGTTAAAAAAATCATAACAAATCCTGATATTGGTGATTTAAAAAAAGGAGACCTCCAAGGAATAAGAGTCTATAAATACAAAATTGAAAACAACCTCATTCTACTGGCATACGAGATTGAAGGATCGACTCTTTATTTTTATTATTTCGGGTCATACCAAAATTTTTACAGACAACTCAGTAAATACCTCCATCGCTAACCATTGCATAGTTAAGTCGGCAGCACCTGATAACTTGCCTGGATGAACATGCCGATCAATGCCCAAATACCCCCCATCATAAAGTCTCCGATGATCCTGATACTCTACATATAAATCAAATCACCTGATCCTGATTTCTATCTTCGACAAAGCCATAGATTTTTATCTGCATTGCAGATAGCTAAACAAAAATGAAGGTATGCTGCAAAAAATAGAATTTTAAAAATTGTTTTCATAGATACTCGTCTATACTGCCTATGTATATCAGCCCATTGAATACAGCCCCATATATATAAAAATTCCTGCCAAGTGTTCCAATATATGTATTGGTTTGGGAATAATATCGTACATTATAATCTTCGACTTGGAATGTTTCTGCATTTGGAGGATAAAAAAATTCCGGAAAGTTTGCCTCGGCTCAGTCAAACACAAGATTTGAATCATGCAGGTTTTGAACATCGGCATCGTCAGTATCCGGGGTAAACCTTGTAAATTCATACTAAGACCTCTGTAATACCCTGTTTTTAAAAGAGCTTTTATCTTTTAAATTGTGGTGGTAAATTGCCCTGTTTGTTATAAAAAAAATGATGATAAGTGTTTTGGGTACTGGGCTTTTACAGTTATAAAGTGTTAAAAAAGCACAATATATTGTGTTTTTCAATGCTCTTGAACTACAATGGGTTGTATGCTGAAATAGTGTGCGCCCAGTGCCAGTGTGCCATCATGGGTGTTTATCAGAAAGTATCTTCAAAATCAATATAACTTTCATGGCTCGTTGTGGGCGGAAGCAGTTTAAAATCCTGGTCTGGTCATGGCAGTTATACAGCATATAGTATCTTGTATTCTCATGTGACTTCATATATGATGATAAATCACAAAACTTATGACCGCTGAAGACGTAAGGCGATATAACCCATATTTTTCAGGCTGGATGAGATATTCTATTCTCCCTGCTCTCCAAAATCTCTTATAAGCAGAAATAAATTGAGGATGGCAGGTATAGAAATAGTTTTTATCAGAAAATAAATATGTGGAAAATTCATAGGTAACTACTTAACTCAAGAGTCGTAACTTTTCACATCTGCCACCATATATTGTGCTTTCAATTTTTTTAAAAATACCATGTATGGTGGTTATTCAGAGAACTTATGACTGACGAGTACTTAACAGCAGGTAAATATTCGGTACCCCCCCCCCGTATAAAACCACAAGATATTGTGTTTATAAGTAAAAAACGAATTATACATCAATATATTGTATGATAGACGTGGTTTACCGAATGCTTACCTTAATATAACGGCAATGCCATGATGGGCACAACGAAGGATGAAACGTAGGGGCACCCCAACTGTGGGTGCCCTCTTAAAGGGCAGCCACGGTGTGACCTGGTCCTAAAGTTTCATAAAAAATCGGCAAGGAAACCCCTGAGTCTTTAGCTCAGGGGTTATTGACATAAAAATAAGAATTGGCGGAAGTGCATGGGAATCGAACCCACCCGGGACGGTTTTAGCGCCCCACATCGGATTTGAAGTCCGAGGGCCCCACCAGTGAGCCGCGCACTTCCGCATCGAGACAATGGAAAGTGATTATACCTGAAAAGCCTTGTTTGTCAACCTCTTTTGGCGGATAAGATTTATAAATATTAATAAAATTAGGGCATCCTTCATTTGCCGGTTTACACTTTTCATATCAAAATCCTTATTTTTTAGGGATTTCATCCCAAAAAGTGTAAACTACTTTTGAGGTGATATGAATGATGCCAAAATTAGGTTAATAAGATTATCAATAGTATAGCTTCGGGCATTGAGGAACAGACTGTTGCCAGCCGGGAGATTGCTGATAAGATTTCCCAGACTTCAGCAGGAATTGAAGAAGTTAAGCAGAATTTAAACCAGAGTTCGGCATTCTCTTCAGGGATCAGCACTGATATTGCTCAAGTTTATCAGGCTGTTCATGGAATTAATGGAGCCAGCGAGCAACTAAATGAGCAATCTGAGCAGCTTACAGGTCTTGCATCCAGACTGATCGAACTGCTGGGTCGTTTCAAAGTTTAACACATCACATTTGGTATGGAAAATGAGAAGTTACGACTAACGAGGGGTTCAATAAGTTATGAAAGATAAGCGATTTAGGGGTGCGCAGGATGAAGTGGAAGATCAAATTTATAACATCAGGTTATGGTACATTTTTATTTTGATGATAATCGTTAGCCTGTATGGATGCGGTAAACCTGATATCCCAGTATCTTTAAAAGAACCCATAGTGAAACTTTCAGAGGCACAATACCCTGTTTTTGGTGATGATTTTAATAAAAGTGCCCTTACTCAATCTCTGGGGCAGAGTATCTTGTATTTCAATCGAGTTCCTTCAAAAAGAACTTTTAAATTTGCCCAAGATGTTTATGATGCCCGGCACATGCTGAAAACTCTGGAAGTCTTTCTTGATTTTCTTAATGCTTCAGTGTCTCCTTCCAATGATGAACTTGCTCAATTTGTGAAGGAAAATTTTCATGTTTACAGGGCAGCAGGGCAAGATGATACATCCAGGGTTCTGTTTACGGGATATTACGAACCCTCCATCAAAGGCAGCCTTAAAAAAACTCCAAAATACTGCTTTCCGGTTTATACCCGGCCAGATGATATGGTTCAAGTAAATCTTTCTCTATTTTCAAATAAATATCGAGATGAACCACGTCTGACGGCCAGGCTCAAGGGCAGGGAGGTTGTCCCTTACTATACCAGGCCTGAGATTAATGCTTTGCAAGATTATGATAAGACAGCTTCTGTCCTGGTGTGGCTGGAAAGCCGCATCGACAGATTTTTCCTGGAGATTCAGGGATCAGGAAGGGTCCTGCTGGAAGGTGGCGGGGTGATGCGGCTTCATTATCATACAAAGAACGGTCATCCCTATCGCTCAATCGGTAAGTATCTTATAGATAAAGGGGAAATTGCGAAGAAGGATATGTCCATGCAGGCTATCCGCGGGTGGCTGGAAAAAAATCCCCAGCGCATGGATGAGGTTTTGCATTACAACCCCAGTTTTGTCTTTTTTAAGGAAGAAGAGGGCGGCCCCTATGGATGCCTTGGTGTTGAGGTGACTCCTCTTCGATCCATTGCAACGGATATGTCTCTTTTTCCCAGGGGGGCACTTTGCTTCATGGAAACCGCTGTTCCCTCTGAAACAGCCATGGAGCTACCTGATAAATGGAAAAATCAATCCCTGTTTGTTTTAAACCAGGACACTGGAGGGGCCATCAAGGGAGCCGGCAGGGCCGACATATTCTTTGGAAACGGCCTTTATGCGGAATTTGCAGCAGGGCACATGAAGCATAGGGGCAGTCTTTTTTTCCTTGTACTTAAGGAATGATTGCTTATTATTTTGTTAAATTATAATTTTCGGAATGTTTTTGTAAGAGTAGCTCCTTGTGGTTACCCTTTCCACAGGCCAACCAAAGGGGGCTATCCCTACATTATGCAAAAATATTTGTGAAGATAACAAAGTAAAATTATAAATTCCTTTCCCTTTTAAGAAGCTTCTTTTCCCGTTCAATGAGTTCCTGTTCTTTTTTTTTAAGGGCCTGTTCGAGCTGCATCAGTTCAGCATGTTTAATATCAATGAACTGTTTTTCCTTTATGAGCCGGTTTCTTGTGGTATTGAGTCTTTCCAGCCTCTTTTGTTTGAATCCCGATGAAATTACATGCTGTATGTGATCATCCTCGTCTAAACTGCTGAGAACCGACATGTCGATGGCAAGACAAACGCTCTCCACAATTGCAAGAACAGACGCTGTCCTGGGGATACCTTCCAGGACGCTCATTTCACCAAAAATTTCACCCGGTGTTGACATTGTTGCAATTATGGCACCGTTAATTACGACTTTAAACGAACCCTTTACAATCCAGTAGGCCCAGGAATCAAAATCTCCTTCCCGGATGACCACTTCATCGGGTTCATAGCGAATCAGCTTGGCAATTGGTTGAGGATATATTGAGTCATTGGTGCTCAGAAGTTTTCTCAAGTCATACTTTGACAGGTTTTTCATGATGTCAAACTTTGAAAGCAGATCAATGGTGGCATCATTTATTAGGTTTTTTTTAATTCCTTTGGCCATAAAGGATATCCGGTATGTTTTGCCATCCTTCATTTCCAGGTTTACACTTTTTGAATCAACCTTACCATTTTTTTAAGGTTTGCTTAAAAAAAAGTGTAAATTATTTTTGAGGTATTTTGAAGGATGCCTATGTTATGATGGCTTTTTTTGGGGTGAACGCTGCCCTATAGCTTATGTTTTGCCCGGGCAATGAGCCCCTGCTCCTGGATATTCATCTAACTGATTGCATTTGAGCAGTAAATATCTTTTTTGTCAACCTTGACTTTGGGTGTTTTTTTATTTAAAGTCACATGACTGAGCGCTCGATCAATGTTGTCAGCTCAAAAGCTTGGATAAGACATTAGAATATAAAAATGATAAACTGCTAATAGATTAAGGAAGGGTTTTCAGTATGGGAGTCATAGCAGACAAAATCAAGGATCTGAAAGAACGTGAAGAAAAGATTCTTGGAATGGGGGGCGAAAAAGCCCTTGCAAAAAGACGAGAAAAGGGAAAGCTCAATGCCAGGGAGAGACTTGATCTTTTGTTTGATCAGGGAACTTTCAGAGAAATTGATATGTTTGTCACGCACAGGTGTACTAATTTCGGCATGGAAAAACTTGAAATTCCAGCAGACGGCGTGGTGACGGGACATGGCAAAATTGAAGGACGAACGGTGTTTGCCTATTCCCAGGACTTTACCTCAAGGGCCGGCAGCATGGGAGAGATGCAGGCCAAAAAGATATGCAAGATAATGGATCTGGCCATGAAGGCCGGTACTCCCATCGTGGGGATAAATGACTCTGGCGGGGCAAGGATTCAGGAGGGGGTAGACTCTCTTTCCGGCTATGGTGAGATCTTTTTCAGAAACGCATCCGCCTCTGGTGTTATTCCCCAGATTTCCGCCATCATGGGCCCAACAGCCGGTGGAGCCGTATATTCTCCGGCCATGACGGACTGGATTTTCATGGTCAAGGATTCCAGTTACATGTTCATTACCGGCCCCCAGGTCATAAAGTCGGTAACGGGTGAGGAGATTTCCTTTGAGGATCTCGGCGGTGCCATGGCTCACAATGAAAAGAGCGGTGTTGCCCAGTTTGCCTGTGAATCCGATGAAGATGCTCTGGAGCAGATTCGCAAACTTCTCTCATATCTGCCCTCCAATAATATGGAAGATCCTCCATTCGTGGATACCGGAGATGATCCCCGCCGCATGGACGAGGCCTTGGATTTGTTGATCCCAGATAATCCCAATCAGTCCTATGATATCAAAGAGGTTATTTCCTCCATCGTTGATAATGGTGAATATTTTGAACCCCATGAGTATTATGCAAAAAATATGGTGATATGCTTTGCAAGGATGGGCGGCAGAACCATCGGCATCATTGCCAACCAGCCGGCCTTTCTTGCCGGATGTCTTGATATAAATGCTTCTGACAAGGCTACTCGTTTTATAAGGTTCTGTGATGCTTTTAATATTCCCATGCTGACCATTGCCGATGTTCCCGGGTATCTGCCTGGAAGCGATCAGGAGTGGGGAGGCATTATCCGCCACGGAGCAAAACTCCTGTGGTGTTACTCTGAGGCTAATGTGCCCAAACTTCTTTTAATTACCCGTAAGGATTACGGTGGATCATATCTTGCCATGTGTTCCAAACACCTTGGGGCGGATATGGCCTTTGCATGGCCCAGCGCTCAGATTGCAGTCATGGGAGCAGAAGGAGCCGCCAATATTATACATGCCAAAGAGATTAAGGGCGCTGATGATCCTGTTGCAAAACGCAAGGAAAAAATCGAGGAATATGAAGCCCTCTTCTCCAATCCTTACTGCGCTGCAAGCCGCGGGTTTGTAGATGCTGTTATACGGCCGGCGGAAACAAGGGCGCATCTTTGCGATGCCTTAGATGCCATCTGCACCAAGCGGGAGATGCGTCCCGCAAAGAAGCATGGGAATATTCCTGTTTAAAATAATTGAACAGGCCGGTTAAACAGATCAGCTGACGAGATTTTATTCAGCCTGTGCAGGGTTTTATCCAAATTGATTGAATCTGTTTACCCTCAGGCCTTAATTAAGAAAATGCGAGGTAACCCATGACAATGGATGGAAAAAAACTGGCTGCTGTATCTGCTGCGGTTTTTACATATATTAAAACCCAGGAAGAGGCCGCGTTTATGGCCGTTGCTGCCGGTTCAGTCCCGGAAACGGCGTCTGAGCCAACATTGCAGCAGGATTCCGGGTATCGTCCCAATATCTGGGGGATGGCAGGCAGAGATGCCCATATGAGCATGCGTTCCCTGATGAATATGCGGGCTTTTAAATAACCGCCATGGGCAGACCAGGGTTTTTATCAGGTTTTGCCCACAACGAAACATGAAAGTCATATTAGTTTTGTAATGATTTTCTAATAAGATAAAACGGCAAAAACTAAAAAAAATATATAAAATAATAAGACCAGGGCAACGCTGAGGCGAAAAACTAATTCACCCAACATGCTTAAATTAAATCAGGTCAATTTAGTTCAAGACAGTCAGGTGATAGAAACGGCGTTTCCAGATGGCACATAGCTTAAGACAGGAGATGGTAGATGAGTGAGCACGGCAGAATAAACATGTGTGAAATCAATTGTGAAAAAGAAAGACCGGCTGCTGTAAATCCCCTTAAAATAGAGGATCTTTCCCTGCGTGACGGTCACCAGTCCCTTTTTGCAACAAGGGGCAGGACAGAGGATATGATTCCCATTGCCGAAAAAATGGATGAAGTGGGATTCTGGGCAGTTGAAATGTGGGGCGGAGCTACCTTTGATACGATGCACCGCTATTTAAATGAAGATCCCTGGGAGAGAATCAGAACCCTGAAGCGTTACCTGAAAAAAACTCCCTTTTCCATGCTGCTCAGGGGACAGAATCTTGTGGGGTACCGCAATTATGCCGATGATGTTGCAAAGCTCTTTGTTGAGAGGGCAGCGGAAAACGGCATGGATGTTTTCAGAACCTTTGATGCGTTAAATGATTACAGAAATTTTGAGGCTGTGGTGCCTGTGATCAAGGAGTGCGGAAAGCACTTTCAGGGCTGTATCTGTTATTCTTTGACCGAGCCCAGGATGGGAGGGACTGTCTATACCCTTGATTACTACATCAAAAAGGCAAAAGAGCTTGAAAAAATGGGTGCGGACAGTATCTGCATCAAGGATATGGCAGGACTCATGGCTCCCTATGATGCCTATGAGCTTATAAAAGCTTTAAAGGAAAATGTATCTCCCCTCATTCATCTCCACAGCCATTTTACTTCCGGCATGGCGTCCATGACCCATCTGAAGGCCGTTGAGGCCGGAGTGGATATTCTTGATACCTGTCTTACTCCCTATGCTTACAGAACAGCACACCCTGCCCTGGAACCCCTTGTCATGTCATTGATCGGCACGGACAGGGATACCGGCTTTGACATCGAGACCCTGGCATCCATCAACGAGACCCTGGAAAAGGATATTCTGCCCAAGTACAAACATCTCCTTGATGATAGCAAGGTTTCTGTAATTGATATCAATGTACTGCTGCACCAGACTCCGGGTGGTATGCTTTCAAACCTTGTAAATCAGCTCAGGGAAATGGATGCCCTTGACCGCATAGGTGAAGTATATAAAGAACTTCCGAGGGTTAGAAAAGATTTAGGCCAGATCCCGCTGGTTACTCCCACAAGCCAGATTGTCGGTACCCAGACTGTAAATAATGTTCTCTTTGATACTGAAGATGAGCGCTATAAGATGATCACTGCCCAGGTAAAGGATCTTTGTTACGGACTTTATGGAAAAACAGCGGTTCCCATTGATCCTGAACTTCAGAAAAAGGCCTTAAAGGGATATGATAGAGGGGAGACCCCGATCACATGCAGGCCTGCCGAGGTTTTAGAGCCTGAACTTGAAAAGGCGAAAAAAGAAATCGGAGATCTTGCCGTGGATGATGATGATCTCATCTTGTACACCCTTTTTCCTGTTACTGGAAAGAAATTTCTCCAGATAAAATACGGCAAGGAAGAAGTCCCGGAATCCATGAAGCCCATTACCATGGAAGATGTTGCAAAACGGGATCTGATAATGAAGAAAGCCAAAGCCGGTGAGCTGGTTGAGAAACCTTCGGCGGATATTCCTGAAAAAACAGATGCCTTACGTACTTTCAACGTGTTTATTGAAGGGGAATACTTTGAGGTCGGCGTGGATGAGGTGGGTGGTGCTCCTGTTATTGCCTATGCCCAGCCCGCACCTGCCCAGGCACCGGAGGCGGCTCCCGCACCATCTGGACAGCCGGTACTTGCATCCACAGGAAAAACCCTGGTTCCGCCGCCTCCAGCTTCGGCAGCAGCACCAAAACCAGCTCCTAAGGTAGCTCCAAAACCAGCGGCTCCTGCAGCAGCCCCCAAACCGGCTCCTAAGGCTGCTCCTGCAACATCATCAGGATCAGGACTTGATATAAAAGCTCCCATGCCCGGCATGATCATAAAGTATGAGAAAAATGTAGGGGACAGTGTAAAGAAAGGCGATACCGTTGTTGTTCTTGAGGCCATGAAGATGGAAAACGCCCTTCCCGCACCTGGAGACGGAGTTATCTCCGCCATCAATTTCAGCTCTGGAGATTCCGTGTCCAAAGATGCGGTTCTGGCTGTAATAGAATAATTAATGTAACGAATTTTGACATCTTTCATATGGTATTTTTCAAAATACCTTAGAAGTATGTCTTGACCCGTTTGATAAGATAGCAAAATCAAACAGAGTATTGCTATATAATATGACTTTGAGAGAGTTTTGAGGTATCTCTTTAATTAGGTCAAGCCATAGGTTTCATTTTTTTAAAGTGAGTTCCCAAAAACAGGGAGCTTGATTCAGAAAGTGTAAACCAGCAGATGAAGGATGTCCTGATTTTTTATTTGTTTTGCCTGATTTTTTACATCCCTGAAGTCAGGCAGAACCCCAATTTTTACCCTGCCCTGAGGGACTAAGGGTTTCTCCTTGGAGGTTATTATGAGTGAAGTTACCAGTGAAATTGAGAATGCCGATAAGGATTTGTTGCTTAAAATGGTGATGGATTCTTTCCGCCGTACCATTGTTCATTACGGCCAGTGGTTTGCCCAGGTTGAACACCAGCTTGGCATGGAAAAGGCCATGGCCATAGAGGATAAGGTATGGGATGCCAGCTTTGGCAACCAGCTCCGGAGACTGGGCAAGACCCTGGGTTTTGAAATTGAAGACGGGATTCCGTCGGCACTTAAAAATCTGTCAAGGGATCAGTTGATTGATCTTGTGGAAAAGCTTGGAGTAAACTGGCTTGCCAATGACGGCATATGGTTTCAGGCTGTGGAAGGTAAATTCGGCATGAACGATGCCAAACGCTGTAATGACACCTGCTGGACCAGGTATTCTCCCTTTGAAGCCTCAAAAATCAAGAGGCTTTTGGATCTGCCGGAAAACGGGGGCATTCCAGCACTTAAAAAAGCATTGTCATTTCGCATGTACGCCACCATCAACAAGCAGTCCATTGAGGATGTTGACGACAACTGCATCATATTTCGCATGAATGACTGCCGGGTACAGGCAGCCAGAAAAAGAAAAGGGCTGGCAGATTATCCATGTAAATCCGTGGGTCTTGTGGAATACCCCTATTTTGCAAGCGCCGTTGATGCCAGAATCAAGACCGAGTGCGTGGGATGTCCTCCGGATAATCATCCTGATGACTGGTATTGTGCATGGAAATTTACCCTGGAATCACCCTGATCTGAATCCCCAGACATTTTAATTAATAGTTGTGCCCGGCAGAGTATGGCTGTTAGTGAGACATATCCGGGCATTTCCTTCCTTTTTTCCTCTTATATCTTTCTTCCAACCATGTTCGGTTTGATGAAATTTTTTCATCATCTCTTATCAAAATTACTGCTGCCTGTGTTGCAAAAAAAATTAATTGCTAACCAGGTTAGAGGAGGTCGAACCATGTCTAATAATATTTTAAAGTTCTCAATGAATCGTTTCACCAGCGTTGAAAAAATCGCTGACGACAGACTTTTGTCCATATGCAGGCTCAGGGATTATGTAACCGATGCCGAGGTGCGGATTGAGGTGCAGATGCCCGATCTTGCCATAAAGTCCGCAAAGGGCCATTTTCATCATGATCGCCTTGATGAAATAGATGATATTGATCATGTCCTTGAAAAACTGATAAATGTCAGGGTGGGTGCCGGTATGCTGAAAATCATAGAAGGACTTTTCGGCGATGCTGAAAACCTCAAGCAGCTTACCTATATGGCAGAAGAGTGCTGCCATGGAGTTATTCTTTCTCTGACCCGGAAGGTTTTGCTTAAATCCCCCGATGATGAGCCGGGTAAGGTGGATTTCTATTCCAGGATGGTTGAAAAAAACATCCGCCTGTATGATCGGTGTGCAGCCTTTGCAGCCGGAACAAGGCTTGTTAAGGGCTATGAAAGCCAGCACGGCGGCTAATGACAGTAATTCAATTCACCTTAAAGTGTTGGATAAGTCTATATGAAATTGTAGAGGCGATTCTGTGTTTTTAATTTTTTTATGGATAATCATACAATTAACGCTTTGCCCTATATTTCATGCTTGATTGCGCCCATATGGGCATTGTGGTTTTATAGAAAGGATGGATATCTTATGCTTGAATTTATGCGTAATAAACTGGTCAGTGTAGCGCAAAAAGATGAGGATACGCTTATCGTGCATGCTGTGCTGGATGATTCAATATACGGACTTGAGATTGATCTTGAGGTTGGGCTGGAGGATTTAATATGTAGATCAATTGAAGGCAGGTGGAAACGCTGGACAACACCCGATTGTCCGAGGGCCCTGGATTTTTTACAGCAGGCAAAAGGATTAAGTTTGAAATCCGGCGTGGAAGATACAATCCACAAGACGATCGGCAGAACGTCCTGCCGTCATTATGCCAATCTTATGGTCGAATGCGTGTATGCGCTTCAAGAGGCAAATTATATAATAAAAGGCAAAGATGCAGGGGATAAAACATCTGCATCGGTTCAAAAGGAACCAAAGGGCTCTAAGGAAAAAAAGGATCTGGGAAAAAAGCCCGAAGTTGAAATTAAGAATACTAAACCCCTTATAAAACCTGTTTCCCAGGGGAGCAAAAAAGATACTGAAGGTGGGTTTGTGGTGGATCTGCACATGCACACCTTTCCTGCATCCAAGTGCGCCAGCTCATCTGTGGACGACATGATTCAGGAGGCCATACGCATCGGTCTTGATGCTGTGTGTTTAACAGATCATAACTATTTATGGACCCCGGATGAAGTTGACAATCTCATGGAAAAGCATGGACTCTTGATTTTTTCCGGCAACGAGATAGTGACGGATCAGGGAGATGTACTGGTTTTTGGATTCAGGGAAGATATACAAGGGGTCATAAAACTTTCTGAATTGAAAAAAATGGTGGATGAGGTTGGGGGATTTATATCGGCAGCCCATCCGTTCAGGGGGTTTTTGACCTTTGGTACCAGCGAGATCGGTCTTACTCCTGAAAAGGCCATGGAGAGGGATATGTTTTCCCATGTCCATGCCGTGGAAACCCTGAACGGCAAGGTAACAGAATCGGAGAACCGCCTTGCCAGGGATGTGGCAAAGGCTTTGAATCTTCCAGGCACCGGCGGCAGTGATGCCCATGATGTTTCAACGGTAGGTGTGTATGCAACCCGTTTTTATACTCCTGTGAAAAATGATGCAGAACTTGTGGAACGGCTCAAATCAGGTGAATACGAATCCATCGCATTCAGGAAATAAACAAAAAAATATGGTAGTCCATAACTGATAGTGGTGGAGTATGTATCGAGTATCTATAAATAAAGAGTGTTAGACTGACAAGCCACTACATATTTAGCACTACCAAAAATATAGGAGGTGTAATCCATGGAAACAAAACATGACTGGGAAAAAATAATCAGGCGCATTGAACTGCTGGTGCGCTTAAAATCCTTTCCAGTTGCCTTTAAAATGCTTGAAAAAAAAGAAGAACTTGAAACAACACCTTTTGTACGCAGAACTCCCAACAGGGCAACCCTGTGCCAGATGATTAATCTTGTCCGTAATTTTGACTGGACAGTTGGGGCTGAATTAGATGATTTTCTGATGCCCACCTGCTCGTCCATCATCGGTCTGGGGGATCTGCCTGACACCCACAAGGACGGTACCTTTCGTAATATCGTCTGGGTTGCCACAAGGGAGGACGGCAAAAAGTTTGAGCAGTCAATCCCAAGGCTGCCTCTGGGAAAATATGAGGCCGTTGTCATGGCCCCCCTGGTCTATAATCCTTTTGAGCCAGATATTGTACTTATTTATGCCAATCCTGCCCAGATCATGCTGATGATTAATGCCCTTCAATTCAAGGATTACGAGCCCATGCATTTTAGTTGTGTGGGAGAATCATCTTGCAGTGATGCCATTGCCCGGTGCTATTTGAACAACAAACCTTCGGTGGGCATTCCCTGCTACGGGGAGCGCAGGTACGGCCATGCCCAGGATGATGAGCTTGTGATAGCCGTTCCGGTTTCCATGATGACAAAGCTCCTCTCAGGACTTGAAGCCCTTTATCGCAGGGGAGTTCGTTATCCTGTAAGCTTTGCCGGTGCCGAGGGTGATCTTCTGGATCAGTTCCCGGTACCATATAAAAGCCTGGATGATATGATGCAGAAGGTGAGGGGTAATGATAAGCGCTTTGTACTTGGGGTTACCGGAGGCATTGGAAGCGGCAAGACCACCGTTGCCAATCTGTTGGGAGAGATGGGAGCACCGATCATAGATTTTGACCTCATTGCCCGCCAAGTGGTTGAACCGGGCACAAAAGGACTTGAAAACATTGTCGAATATTTCGGTGCCCAAGTTCTTGGAGATGATGGCACGCTTGATCGCAAAAAACTCTCCAAAATCGTATTTGGAGATATGGAAAAAAGGAAAAAACTTGAAAGCTTTACCCATCCTGCAATATATGAGGAGTTTTTCAAGCAGGTAAATGCCATTGCAAAAGAAGACCCCAATGCCATAATTCAGGTGGTGATTCCGCTTCTTGTGGAGCTGAATCTTCAGTATCTCTTTGACAGTCTGCTTGTGATTCATGTGCCGACTGCTACACAGGTGGAGCGTCTGGCAAAGAGGGATAATATTTCCGAGGATGAGGCCGCAAATATCTTAAAGTCACAGATTCCCATTGATGACAAATTACAGTTTGCCGAGTTTGTCGTTGATAATACAGGTAATCTGGATAATACACGGGATCAGGTGGCATCCATATGGGAAGCTCTTAAGGAGCGTCAAAAGGCTGCTTTATAATACTACTTTTTGATATTATTGAAAATTATACATATAAATACAATTAGTTATTTGTAATAAATTCAATATATTATATTGAAACTAACAAAGTAGAAATAAATAATAAAATATAGGGGTGGATTCTATTCCCGATCATGGAATCTGCCCCTATGGGATTTTTAATAAATGTTATGATATTTTTTTTGTGATGCTATGTGAAATACTATCACCGATGCGGCACAGGCCACATTGATTGAGTTTTTAATCCCTGACATGGGGATATGAACATAGTCATCACAGACTCTTAACACATGGGATGAGATTCCATATTCTTCATTGCCAAGTACAATGATGGCTTTGCCCGGCCAGTCATAGGAGGCATAATTTTTTGAGCCCTCAATGGTTTCAATGCCGATGATACTGTATCCTCGTGTTTTCATCTCCTCCAGGCGGCCGGCAAGGTCATGGGTGATTTCATGGGGAACCCATTTATGGGCTCCCATGGATGTCTTTAGAGTGGCAGGATTATCTATTTCGTAAGCACTGCCGATTATCAAAGATGAGAACCCGCCTGCGTCGCAGATGCGGAACATGGAGCCGGTATTGAAAAGGCTTCTGATGCCGTCCAGGGCCATATGATAATTGAGACTTTCCGGTTTTTTTTTACCATCCATAGCTGTTGCAGGGTTTGTATCCATTCTGTTTACCCGTGGAAGGAGATCTGTATCCCTTGGGACCAGTCCCTGCGCCCTTCTATGGAAATGAATGGCATCTGAAATAAGTTCTATAAATTCCATTGGATCCATGTACTTTGGTTTGTATGGATCCAATGGGGCTATATTCTGCCATTTTAAAAGGGTTTGATAGGACGTGAGAATAAAATCAAAATTTTTTGGGGGTATTCTGTTGGTAACAAGCCCATGGTAAATACCTGAAAGCCATTTTATGCTCCATTTATGCTGCCCTTTAACGGAAAGAGATTTGAACTTTTTTTCAGTAAAGGGCAATGTCATCATCATATGGAGTGTGGCAATTAAGCAAAAAGCCTTGCTGTTTCTACCTGGTAATACTTATTGACAGACATGCCTGCAAATAGTGCTGCACCAGGGCAGGGTACTACATATTTTTTTTTGTAATTGCCGCCTATGAGGTTAAAAAACTGAAGACAGGCCGAACATGCCCTGTTGGTTTTGCCTATGGAGTAGGGCACAATTTCATCATCTTCCTTCAGGTAGTATTCAGGTTCCATGAAATTAGCATGGTTGGCACATTGCTCCACAAACAACTCCTCATATGTAATTCCCCGGATTCCCATTACCTTTAGCCAGCGTTTCTGCATTCCTTCATCCATGGAGCCTATGTCAAGAAATTCCTGGGGACATTCTCTATGAAATTTTTTATTTTCAGAAAGCTTTATAATGGCTTGCCGATCTTTTCCAGGAAGATTTCCGGGCTTGAATTTTGCCTTTTTTATAATGGTTTCAGGTGAAAATTCAAGTCCAAATTCCATTAAAGGTTTCTCTGTGATCAAAAGAAATTGCCCAGCAAATTTTGATGCCCCATACCAGGAAAGCTGTCGACGGCACAGGTCGAATTTTGACCATGCCTCTGGCGGGACAAACCCATAGGGAATTTTAGGTGAGAGGGGCAGGCATACGGTTTTTTTAGCCTCTCTCATGGATACACCCATTGATTCCAGCTCTATTTTAACCTTGGTGAAGGTTGTTTTATCCATCCAATATGTATATTTGGCTGTCATTTTCTATGCCTTGGCTGTTTCTTTTTCAGGTTCTTGTGGTTGCTTTTTTGATTGTTTGACGGATTCTTCATCTTCTTTAGCTGCTTTTTTCTTCAGTTTGGCTGCCTTTTCCTCTTCTTTTTTCTTCTTGGCCTCTGCTTTTGCAAGTTTTTCAGCCTCTTTTTTCTTCTTTTTCTCTTCAGCCTCTTTGGCTGCTTTCTCAAATACATCATAGCCAAGAAGGGATTCGGCAATAAAGGCTGACATGTCCTTCATGACAATATCTGAATTCAGAGAGTTTATACCCACCTGGAGTCCCTGGAAACAGAAAGGACAGCAGGAGACCAGCTCATCTGCACCGGTTTCTTCAGCCTCTCTGACACGCCTTTGAGCCATCTTATTCTGGACATCTGGAAAGCCTGCCTTGAGCCCGCCGCCGGCACCACAGCACCTTGAATATTCTCTGTTTCGAGGCATTTCAATGAGCTTAAGTCCTGGTATGGCATCCATGATGGTACGGGGAGCATCGAATCCTCCTGTTGCCCTCCCAAGATGGCAGGGGTCGTGGTAGGTGACCGTCCTGTTGACGGGATGGGGAAAGGTGAGTTTCCCCTGCTTTACGAGGCGGGTGAGATACTCTACCGTATGCAGCACCTCAAAGTTAAGTTTGCCGACCTTGGGGTAATCCTGCATGATGGTTTTGAAGCATCCTGCGCAGGAACTGATAAGTGTTTCTATACCGAGGCTGTTGAACTGATCTATGTTTTCCATGAAAAGGCGTTTATGCTCAGGGTCACCCATCCTTAAGAGGACGCTGCCGCAGCATTTTTCATCCTTTCCAAGAACACCATAATCAATGTTAAGTGCCTCAAGGATATTTATTGTATTGATGGCCACCTGTTTCACGTTGGCATCGTAGGATGCGGTGCAGCCCAAGAACAGAAGTACCTTTCCGCCGGTTTTCTTGATGAGCCTTGGTTCATTTGGAATCAGATTGTCTTTTTTAGCACGTCTTGACCATTTTGTTCTTCCTGCGCGGGGCTGCTGCCATGGATTGTCAAAGGTTTTAACGCTTTTTTCAAGGGCTTTCTGGGGTTCCAGGGGGCCATAGCCGACTTTTACTATCAGTTCCCGCAATTCCTCCCATAAATTAACGGTATCGATATTGGCGGGGCAGACAACTTCGCATTGACCGCAGGTGGAGCACTCATAAAGGTTCCCGACAAATTCTTTAATCTCGTCATTGGTTACCTCCTTGTATTTAAAGATTGATTTAAGAAGGTTTTTCAGAGGCTGTCCTATTTTGTCGCTTTTCATTAATTTTGCCAGGAAACCGTTCTGGTTTCTGGCAATCTTGAGAAAATCGATTACTTTTCTGCGTGGTACTATATCTTCTTTTGAGTCCTGATCATATACGGGACACCAGGTCAGGCACTCTCCACATTTTGTGCAGGCATCCAGTTCAATCAACCTTGTAATATCAAGTTGATGGATAGGTATCTGTCTGACCTCTTCCTTGGATGGTGCATTTTCCGGAGAGGATTCAGGTGTTTTTTCATTATTTTTGCTCATTTTTAAATACCTTTTTTTTCAATATTTTTTAAATATAGCCTGTGCATATCACCTAATACTTTCTTCTAAATATTTTTACTTTGTTGGCTTAAGAAATGTTCTTGCATAATGTAGGGGCAAACCCCTGTGGTTGACCAATGGAAGGGTAGCCACAGGGGGGCTACCCCTACAAAAACAGTCCGAAAATTATAATTTAACAAAGTAGTAATATAAAGCATGGTATTAAGTGATATGTGATTAACTATAATTTTAACTTAAACCCTTTCTCCTCGTTTGACCCCTGATATTGCTTCAATGAAATAGGTTAGAGGGGTGTTAAACATATGACTCATTTTTCCAAAGGGCAGATAGGCAATGAACAGGGCTGCCAAAAGGCCGTGTACATACCACAGGAACGGGTAGAAAGAAGCCCACCAGTTGTGGCCGAATATGGAAAATATTTTTGACAGAGGATAACCTATGAATGCGTATCCTGCAATGGATGCAGGCACTCCTGTGACAAGGATTCGTACGCCTTCAAGGATGAATCCAAAGACTATGAGGGCTCCGATAATTCCAAGGGCTATATTGTCCTGGTATTCCGTGGTCACATGATCAGGTTTTGTGACAAAGCGCCGCACGACTGCCCAGATGATGCCAAATAGAATGAATAACCCTAAAAGATCGTTTGTAAATGCGGTAAAGGGAGAATTTTTATCTATCAGTGCAATAGCCATTTCACTGTCCGGATTGATAAAGAAGCCGGCAGAGGTAAAAACAGCCAGAGCAAAGCGCATCAGTATGGCGGTAAATATCAAAGAGTGCATGGACCATCTACCCACACTTTCCTTGAGGATTCGTCTCTGGAGAACTATATCCAGAATAAATATTTTTACCAGTGTAAATATCTGTCTTGAAAAAATGGTAGACCAGATGGATTCAGAACTGAGGCTGATTTTTCTTGTAAGGGATTCTTCTTCTCCCTGTACGCTTCCTATGTACCAGAATCTAAGGCTTATCAGGCATCCTGCCAGAAAAATCACTATGGCAAGACCGAACATGAAATTCCCAATTTTAAGCGGTGAATTGTGGCAGAGCATGCACAGCACGCTTTTGGAGGGAAGTACGGATGCAGGGGCTCCCACGCCGTTATTTTTTTTGTGGCATTTTTCACAGGTTTTTTCATCTGAAGTGTCGGCAAGTTCATGTTCAGCAAGGCTGATGGGTTTTTCATCATTGTCTTTATGTGCCAGTTTTATTCTGTGATCAGAGGGGTCTTTTTCCACAAATTCAGATTTAAAATGGCATGCCTGGCAGGTAACCCTAAGATGGGGATCATTGGCAGTTGCCTCTCCGTGTACTGAGTGGCATTCAAGGCACTGGGCCCCTTCCATGGTTTTGTGGGGGGAGCGGGCAACATCGGTATGGCATTTAATGCATGCAACAAACTGATGGGTCGGCTGGTTTTTATTAAATGTCCCCATGGTAACCTGCATTGTTATATTTCTTATTCCCTTTGCTGCCGTGCAGTTCTTTTCTCTGTGGCAGTCATAACACATTGTTTGGGATGAAATGACTCCTTCATTGGTGTTGATATTTGCTGAGCGGTGGCAATCAAGACACACCAGGGGGTCTGGAGCAGGCTCCTGGGCAGTCTCAGCCGGAGCGGCCTGGGGTTGAACAGGCAGCTTTTTTTCCGGAGTTTCAGCAGCCTGGAGATTATTTGAAGGTGTTTCCCTGTTTTCGCTGATAGTGAAAGCAGCCAGCGTTATGATCAGCAAGAGACCAGTAACAATGGAAACGATGGTTTTTGAATTCATTGGATATTTCTCCCTCTTACGGTTTTTCCGTTCAGTAAATTTGATTGCAGCTTAATCTTCTACAGGGTTTTTGCGGTTCCATTCATTTGTATGATCATTGATGAATCTTTCCTTAGATATTTTTCCATTAAAAATAGATTTTTCCATGGGAAAGACTTCTGGAATCAGGTGGGTATCTGACATGTGCACAACACCAATATACATTACCGCAAGCACAGCTTCATGGAAGTGGAAATGAGCGGCAATATTGATCACATAACCTGGAAGAATGCCTGTGAAAAATTCAGGGTGCCACATTATCAAGCCGGTAATTCCCATGCTCTGCATGCCAAGCATTACAGCCCAGTAATCCACTTTTTGAAGGTAGCTGAACCTGTCAAACAGAGGAGGAGTACCTCTGCCGAAAATATATCGCAGGTTTTTATATATGTCTGTTAAATCTTTCCTGGCAGGCAGAAGAGAGTCCTGGCCTGTAAGGCTTCCCTTTAATATAAACTTATAATAGCAAAGCCATATAAGATGGATGATAACTCCAATGTAAAAAAAACTTGCACAAAAACGGTGTATGCCTCCTGTAACGGCAACCCCGCCAAGTAAGGCGGTTAAACCCTGTACCCATTCAAAATGGCTCAGGCGCAGCAGAAATCCTGTGATGGTAAGGGCAGTGAAATTTACAATTATTATAATATGCAGCAGCCTGTGCAGCACATGGAAACGTTGATAGTTTTTTGAATCTTCCTGTCTCTTTTCCATTATTTATGGCTCCTGAGTTTTTCGTGGATTTTCCTCAAAAGTAAAAGGGAGGAGTGAGAGTAAAAGAATGCCAGCACCATGACGACGAAAACAAATGAAATCCAGCCTAAGAGATGAACTATGCGAAGGCCCTGTTTTTTGGCATCACTCTTTTTTTCAATATCTTTGTTACTGTCATGGATGATTATGTCTGCAAATCCTTCCTTTGCATCAAGGTGGCATCTGCGGCATGCATTAAGGGCTTCTTTTTTATCTTTTAAGGAGAGAGATTCATGGGCTCCATGGCAGTCCGTACAGAAGGCTGATTTGTCATAGCCTAAATTCACTGCTGCCTTACCGTGGAAGTTTGCAAGAAAACTTGTTTTTTGATCAGGATGACAGCTTCCGCAGGTTTCAGTCATATTTTTACCTGTTTCTACACGGGACAGATGGGCAGGAGCATAATGGGCAGAATGGCAGTCTCCACAGGTTGGAGCATAGCCTGTTTTGGAGACCTCACCGGTTTTCTTCTCTTTTTCAAGTGCCTCTGCATGGGCTCCTTTTGTAAATCGTTCGTAGGATTTTTTGTGGCATTTTTCGCACTGCCTGTAATCAAAGGTCCGTTTTGGGTCTTTTTTAAGGTAGTCCGGGTCTTTGGGATCTGGATGTGCTTTTCCTTTTTCCAGCATTGTACCATGGCACTCTTCGCATTTAATGGATGTGTGCGCTGAGTTTGAAAATCGGTTCATGTCCACAAACCAGTTGGATTCTGAAGGGGGCTGGGGTTTTCCCCAGGCACTGGAAAAGCATAGCAGGCTTAAACAGCACGCCGGCACAAACAGACAGATCAACCTGATTTTTGAAATTTTCTGTTTTATAAATGATTTAGTTTGCAATGTTCCCAATTTATTCTCCTGTAAATGAGTGTTATAGGGCCGGATGAGGTATCAACCGGTAATTTTATGTCATATCTTCACATCACATTTCATTGATAGGAAAAACAGGTCAAAAAATGCGATGGATAATTTTTGAAGGTTCTCAAACAGGTGTGTCGCCTGATCAAGGGTTTCCAGGTTGTGGTCTGCATCGTTTTTAATTTTACGAAGCTTTTGTGTGACCTCTTTGGCATAAAGAACGATCTGGGGTGCCATGCCGGGATATGTGAGTAGCTGTTCTCTTTTTTCAAGGGATTTTATTCGTTTCCACATGGATTCTAAAAATACCCTTATCTTTTCAGGATCATATACCTTTTTGCCGATCATCCACTTGATGGGAAGGAATTCAAGGCCGGATGCGGCAATTCTTGAGTTACTCAGTTCCCTTTTAATGTCTTTAATAAGGTTCTTTGCAGCTTTGCCTGAAATGATTTCCAGCTTTCCTGAAATTTTTTTTATGGGGCGTGTTTGGGAGATGGTGAGGTTGTGGGCCACGGCAGTGTCCCACATGATGGCATTGGCGACAAATTCATTGGCCTGTAGATAATGGGGATGTTCAAGGTGGGGGCCGAAAAGGTAGAAAAAACCTTTTTTAACAGGCACCCTTATCACAGCCGCTTTTCCTATCAAGGTGTTTGCGGCGGTTTCTCTGTTGACAAGAAATGAGGTTTTGTCGGTAAAATCGGAATAATAGGCCAATATGTTCTGGGAGGTGTCATGGGTCATCCCAGGTCCGCCGTACAGCGGTGCTGTGAATCCCAATGCTTTACCTACGTGAAAACCGTTTTCCGTTTTCAACCTTACTGCCTCTCTGACTGGATGGAATATGAAATCACAGCCATAGGAGGTGCAGAATCTGTAGTTGTTCTTGGGAGCCTCTGGAAGAATTTTGGTGAGATTTGTAATCTTAACATCGACAAAATTAAACAGATCCAGAGGTTTTTTGGAAGATTTCATGGGAAGATAGGCACCGGCACAAGAACCCATGTAGATCCCTCCTTTTTCAACAAAGGAAAGGATCTGGGCAGCTCCCCTACTGCCAAGGGCTGCTGCCACTGCAAAGGTATCTCCGCCTGAAATGATCATTACATCTAATTTTGATAGATCCTTTTCCCTGAGTGCTTTATCATCTAAGAAAACAAGGTCTGAAAAATCCATTCTTTCAAAGATATCCACAAACCACAGCCAGGAGTGGGAAGCCCCTTTTCCTGCGTAGATTCCTATTTTTGGGTAAGCCAGGCATCGATACCCGGGATTCATTGTGGCCGAGAATCTAAAGCCCGTTTTCTCCATGCCCATGAACCAGGGGGTTCCCCTTTTAGTGGCGGCGTTTATTTCTGCATGGCTGATATCTGAAGTCATGGATTGAAAAAGTGAATTCTATTTATGGTTTAAATAATGGCCGGGGATATGGATAGTGCCTCAAAAATGTTGATAGCTTGGCTTAAAACCTTGCAGGGTAAGGGCTTTTTTAGAAAAAAACTAAGCAATAAAAAAATGATACACGATCTTATTTCCCCGGCCTTGGATAAAATTTCAGATGACATTTACTCTTAATCACAAATATAGGCAATGACGGTATCCAGTATATCTGCGTCAATATCAAGTTCTGTTCCAAGACTTGCAAGCTCCAGAAGATTCTCTTCCGTTATTTCCGGACACATAATGGCGAACAGGGGCTGGATGCCAAAAATATGGGCAACTGCCTGCCTTCTTTCCCACCATGCAGCTCTTTCATCGCCATCATCGGAGAGGCCGAAATCGTTAAAAATCGGTCCTATGGGAGCCCATGGGCTGAACGTTCCCTTGCCCTGAAGTTCGATACTTCCTGATAAACCGTCAAATGCTCCTTGAAGATCATTTAAGGTTGTTTTTCCGGAAAGCGTGATCACTGCAAGAGGATCAATACCGTATTTAGCACATGCCTTGAGAAAACGCCCTGCATCTTCGGCAGAAAGTCCCAGTTTTTTGCAACTGATCAAAGCATTTATATCTGAAACCAGTACACCTGGCTCTTTTACTTTGGTTTCTTCAATGATTTTAGGATCTTCATCCAGGAATAATGCAGTGTTAGTTGCATAGGGTGTGAAATAATCCGCACTGTGCCTGTGCACGATGGGGGCCAGCCAGTCTGTCAAGTCTTCTTCACCCATGGCGGATGAGAGTTCTGCAATGCCTTTTTTCCCAAGAAAATCGTTCTTTTTAATATCTTTCAATATTTCAAGGGACTTTTGAACAAAATCTTCGGCCTCCGCCACTTCGATGAGTCCCATTCCCCTGAAGGCTAATCCTTTTAAATTTTTTTCGCCGAATATTTTGCCAAGGCCGAAACGATCCGGGCTGTTCCAGTGATTAAAGCAAACCTGGGCATAGTCAGATTTGTTTTCTCCTGCTTTTCCTATCATCATGGTCTGGAGCAGATCATCGCCTACAAGTTCCCTTAGAAAGTCTGTTGTTTCCCAGACATCTTTACCCCAGATGTCACCAGCATCGGTTATGTCGGCAACACCATCATGGATCCAAAGATAAACGGGTGAGGCAGATACCCCTTTGACCACAATATAATCAAATCCGGAAAATTTGATTTCGATTCCAACCTTATATGTTATAGGGCAATGACACAGTTTGCCGGTTATCGGGCTTTTGCCGGTTATTATCCCCGTGGCTGATGCAGGGAATGTTGTCCCGGTCAAAAGACCCGTACCAATAACGATTGGGTCATCATTTTCATATTTTTCGTAAAGGTATTTTGTGATGCCGGCACCACCGATTTTTTCGCTGACAAGGCTTTCATCCAGTTCTTGTTCTTCAACATCTGAAGCTGCCAGATCTATAACGAGAATTTTATCAGTTGACAGATATTCCATAACAGCTCTCCTTATTCTTCAAAAGTAATTGCGTCCACGGGACAGAATAAAACGCACATAGGGCCATAATCTTCCATATCTTCACAAAGATCACACCCTTCTCTTAGGAGCATGGGTTTGGCTGATGCATCTGCTTCCTTGTCAGGATCGGCTTCCTCACCAATTCTATTGATCTCAAGACCCTCCGGGCGCGCCACGATGAGATCCTCTTCTTCTTTTAAAAGAACACCAAAGTAATCTTGTTTTTCACGGGCACGGTAGGCAACAATACATGATGATAGAAAGGCAAAGCCGTCATCTCTGTGGTAGCTGCAAGCCATTTCACAGGCCATGCAGTTGATACATTTTAAAGCGTCAATTTTAATTCCCATATTATTCCCTCGCTTTAGCTTGTTGGTTTTTTTTGCATGAACTCGATTCAATTTGATTTATTGGTTTATTGATTCGTTGTCCATGAACTTTTTATATCAGATTTGAAAATTCTGTCTTTCTTTTATTCAAGCAAAAAATAAAAGTCAATAAAAAAATATTAAAACATCCGATCTTTTAATATTTAAAATATTTGTTGACAAGACTGAATTGATCTGTATACATTGAACTCAATTCACATAAACAGATTAACTCATATGAGGTTGATGTTTAATAGACCTCTAAAGTAAAGAGGGAACAACAAACATGAGTTTTCATTTTGAAAATGTAAAAGTGAGCAGAATATCACATAACATTGTCGATCAGATACGAAACGCAATTATGAATGGTGAGATAAATGTAGGAGATCGCCTTCCTTCAGAAACTGATTTTTCAAAGCATTTTGGTGTGAGTAAATCTTCACTTAGAGAAGCATACCGGGTGCTCGAAGCCTATGGACTTCTTGAGATAAGACAGGGTATGTCCGGCGGTGCTTTTGTGCAGAAAGTAGATATTGAGGTTGTAAAAGAAGGCCTGGCCAATTATTTGTTTTTCAAAAATCCAGGTCTTGAGGAATATAGTCAGGCACGTATGTTTATAGAACCGGAAATTGTAAAAATCTGTGCAACCAAAATTACAGATGAAGAAATTGAAATACTGAATCAAAATATTGAAGAGATGGAGCGGGAACCTGATGGAGAAATTTTTATCAGCGATCTTGATATAGCCTTTCATAAAAAATTGGTGGATATCGCAGGCAACTCGATTTTGAGTGTGTTTGTTGAAAGCGTTCAGACCGCGTTGATAAGATTAAAAAGAATCATGCACACTGACAAGGAATTCCTCGATAAGGTCTGTGAAGGCCATAGAGAAATCGTCTCCGCACTTATTGAACGGGATCCGGAGAAAGCCAGTGGTTTTATGTTAAAACACATAAAAGATGTGGAAGAAGGCATGCAGGCATGTAGAATGAGAAATTTGTAACTTTATCAAAACATTATGGAGAAACAAGAATAAGAGCACTTGGCTGTAATCAGACTTCCTGGAGATGCAAGAGGGGAAGGTCTGCTGAAGCCTATATCTATACCTGCATATAATAAAGATGCAGGGTTGGAATATTTGATTACTACAATCGTTAAGCAGGAGGAATTCAATGACAGAAATGCCAAAAGAGAACGTGGATCCAAGGATCACCAAGAGGCTGAGTGAGATTGTTGGCGAAGCAAATGCTACGGATATGAAACACATTCGTTATGCCTATTCCTATGATTTGTCATTTGTGAAGCGCAAAAATCCCGATTATATTGTTATGCCCACCACGGTTGAGCAGGTTCAGGAGATCATGAAATTTGCCAATCAGGAAAAGATCAACGTCACTCCCTTTACCGCAGGTACAAATATCGGTGGACTCTGTATCCCGGAAGATGGTGGCATAGTAATGGATCTTAAGCGCATGAATAAGATCATCCGTATCGATGAGGAGTCCCATTATGCAATCATAGAACCGGGTGTATCCCATGCCAAGTTTGCAAGCGAGCTGTACAAATACGGGCTCAGGTGGAGCTGGCCAGTTGGACCACCATCTGCATCCACATCCTCCAATGCCCTGTGTCACGGCATTGGTGGTTTGAGCGGGCGATATGGTCTGAACAGCGAAGAAATCACCAGCATGGAAGTTGTTCTGCCCACTGGTGAACTCGTCAGGGTCGGCTCCTGCGCCATTCAAGAAGATGCATGGCATAGCTGTATGCCTCTTCCCAGGGTTGACGGCCTGTTTGCGGGTTGGCTCGGTACCACCGGAATAGTTACAAAAATAGGTGTGCGTATACATCCTATTCCGCCTATTCTTAAAGTGTTTACAACATCTGCGGAAAAAATTGGAGATATGGCCTCTTATATGCGCAATCTTGGAAACTATGAGATTTGTGATGATATAACAGCGGTTTCCTGGTGGCTGGCCCAGGTACCCATCCCGTATCCATACAAGGCAAAACCCGACGATGCACCTGAATGGGTTTCCTTTGCCACCACCTTCTCCTGGACGGAAAAAGAAAAAGAGGCAAGAGAAGAGATGTGGCACATGGTTATGGAAGAGGAGGCCAAGAAAGGCACCTCTTTGAAGGAAACAGTATATCCCGAGGAGGCCCTCAGGGCAAGAACAGAGCTGCCGAGCCAGATTGTCGGATCCACAAAGAACTATACCAAACAGGCCGGTGGCGGGATTTCCTGGCCTGGAACCTTTACCCCCCTGAACAAGTGGGAACCTATTTACAATGAATGGAAAAAGATTCTGATCGGCCGGAATCTTTCTCCTGCGACTCGTGTAACCAACTACCGCGGTGTTCACTACGGCATGCTGCGTGCCATGATTCCATTTCCCAAAAAAGATCCAGAAGCCGTTGAGAACGCAAGACTGGCCATTGTTGACTGCCTTAAGGTCGACCTTGATCATGGCGGAATTCCATATAAACCACCTGTCGATTTTGGTTTAGAAATCAACAAGCGTGCCCATCCAGGTTATGTATCACTCTTAAAACAGGTGAAAAATATGCTGGATCCCAACGATATCATGAATCGCGGGAAACTGGCATTATAGATTAAAGATATTATAAATTTAGTTGATTATGTATAATTTTGGGAGGTTGTTATGAAGTGGGATATTCCTACGCTTGAAGAGTTGGAAGACGTTGTGTGGAAATGCACAGCCTGTGGAAATTGCAAAACAGCTTATGAATTCGGCCCGCCGCCCACATTTGGTGAAATATGTCCCGCCGGTGTGGAATTCGGTTTTGACGGTAATATGGCATCCAAGGGAAAGATCGCCTTTGCAAGGGGAATCCTGGACGGTGAGCTTGAATGGAACGAAGATTTTTTGGATGCCATATATAAGTGTACCGTCTGCGGAGGGTGTCAGAACCAATGTGAGCTTGATCATAAACCCTTTATCCCTGAAATAATTGAATCCATGAGGCGCAAAGCAGTTGCCGATGGAGTCGGCCCCATGCCCACCCAGAAGGTGATTGCCCAGTCCATGCGCAGTTTCAATAATCCCTATCAGGGACCCCGCCGGGTTAGAACCGACTGGACAAGACCCTTTAAAAAAGCTAAAAAACCCATCAAAAATATAATGAAGGAAGATGCACCCATTCTCTACTATGTGGGGTGCACCGGTGCGTTTAACCTTCCTGTCAGAAATCTGCCCGTGGCAACCGCATCAATTTTTCAGAAATTGGGGCTGGATTTTGGAATCCTGGGCGAGAATGAGATCTGCTGCGGTTCTACAGCAATGAGACTTGGGGACTCCGATGAGTTTAAAAGAGTGGCTGAAACCAATCTCATGACATTTAAGGATCTCCATGACAATCATGGCGTAAATACCATTATCACCTCATGCGCCGGATGTTATCGGGCTATTAAAAAGGATTACAGCCTCTCCGATGAGTACGATGAGATCATGGACGGTATTGAAGTCATCCATACCACGGATTTCCTCTTCAATTATTTCAAGGAAGGGAAGATGAAATTCACCAAGGAAGTTCCCTGGAAGGTTACATACCATGATCCCTGCCATACTGGAAGGCATCTTCTTGAATTTGAAATTGATAAAGATGGCTCCCAGCAGTGGGTAGGATCGTTTCTTGGTAAAAAAGAGGATAACTGCCTCTACGATATTCCAAGGGAAATGCTCAAATCCATTCCTGGAATTGATTTCAGGGAAATGGAGCGCGTACGAAGTAATTCCTATTGCTGTGGTGGAGGCGGCGGTGTCATGACAGGTTATGGTGACTGGGCTGCTAAAAATGCGGGTCTTAGAATAGAAGAGGGAATGAGTACAGGGGCCGAGCACATGGTCTCAATTTGTCCATTTTGTCATTATAATTTGAATGAAGGCGCAAAACGGGTTAAAAGTTCCATGAAACTCTATGACCTGGTAGAGATTCTGGACATGGCCCTTTAAATTAAATTAAATTTTGTTCTAGTGCATAGTTAAGACTAAAAATTAGGGTTGAGTGTTCCACAAGTCATTGAGAAATATTAAGCTATTGAAGGGACTTACCCTAAAATTAAGTGATGACCAAGCACTAATGATTTTTTTCAAGGGAATACCGGGAACTTTTTTTCATGCCTGTAAGTTATTTAAATGATGCCGGCCAGCATGTGCCCAATGTTTTTCGGTATCCCTTTGAAAGATTATAAGTTAATATCGTTTACTGAGTTTTTACGCTCATACTTTCCCCATCAGCACTATTTTACGAATTAAAATTTTTTTAGCTGGAATGGGAGGAGAGTATCCACAACATAAACTAACCTGATTTAGGAGAAAAGCATGGCCATCGTAAGAGAGTTTGGCAAGGAACAACCGTATGCCGGAGGCATATTGAAGCTTCGTATTCCCTTTGTTCATTACCGAATCGAGTACCAGGATTTTATTCAGGGGATTATTTTGAGTTGCGTGCCCCTTGGTATTACCGCTGCAATGGTAAAGGTGCTGGGAATCCCCATTGAAGTTGCCGTGTTGATGGTTGTTTTGAATAATTTTCTTTATCTGCTCCACACGACCTTTGGAGATCCATCCGTATCAGGCTGGATTACTGCCGGCATACCCCTTTATATCTCATATTTGACGGGATTTGAAGCAGGGCCTGAACGAGTAAAGGCGTTAATTGCCCTCCAGGTGCTGGTGGGCTTAATATTCCTTGTGCTGGGGCTTACCGGTATAACCCGCTATGTTATTAAACATTTTCCCGTTTCCATGCGGTCGGGAATTCTGCTTGGTGCTGGTTTCGCATCCCTTTCCAGGGTATTTAACCCAGACCAGCCTTTTATTGGTAAAATGCCCGTCTCTTTTATTCTTGCCTCATTATTTAGCTTTTTTGTTTTATTTTCAACCAAGGCTTTAAGATTCAGATTAAAATATGGCTGGTTTGCCTGGATCGCAGGCTTTGGAATCGCCCCTGGATTTATTCTGGGTTACATCGCCGGCTTGATCACCGGTGAAATTGCACCTCCCGCCGGTGTATTTGACCGCTTCATTATTGAAATGCCCTTTGGAGAAATGCTTTCCACCTTTACCGTTGTAGGAGTTGGTATGCCCTCCGTGGGTACCTGGCTTGCTGCCATTTCCCTTGCCATTGTAGCATATGTCCTGGCATTTGGTGATATTCTCGTCCTGGAAGCTTTACTTGATGACTGCAACAAGACCAGGACTGACGAAAATGTTGTATTTGAGGTTCCAAGAAACCATGTTGTGACGGCAACCCGTAATATCGTCCAGGGTTTTCTGGTGCCGTTTCTTCCCCTTTGCGGGCCTCAATGGACGGGTGGTCAGGCTCTTGTCGTCAACAGGTTCAAACATTCAACTCCGGAACAGGAACCGTCATACTGGGGTGGAGCTACTTCCTTTTTCTGGGGCATGAGTATTGCCATGATCTTTCATCCCCTGGTTCAGATTATCCTTCCTGCCAAACTCATTGGGTTTGGATTGACCCTTTTGATTCAGGGATATCTGTGTATTTACCTTGCCTTTGCCATGTGTACCACTAATGTCCAGAGGGGTATTGCAGGTGTAATGGGCGCAGCACTGGTTTCTGCCAACTATGTAAAGCTATGGGACAATGCATTCTGGTCAGGTCCGACAATAGCCTTGATCGTTGGTGGAGTGCTCTACTTTCTTTTAGAGCATGATTCTCAAAAAGAAGAGGCTGCTTGATTTAAAACAGCTCGGCATGGAAATATATTTCAATGGTTTTTGTACACCTGGAACATAGACAAAGGGACAGATATGTGGAAAAATGAAGCTAAGAATAACCTGCAGTTGCTTATCAAAGCCGGTATACCTTTTACCTTATTGGGTATGATTATCGTTTTCTCCGGCCTGTATCTGATAAAACACATATTTAAAGATAACGAGTATATCGTTCTCTTCCTCTTTGCATGGCTTGCAATTTTTTGGGCGGTTTATCAACCATTATTCAGAAAGCAGATAACAAAAGTTAAAAAAAATATTCAAAAATAGGCATGCTTTATTTACCGTTTTACACTTTCCGAAACGACATGCCCATTTTTGGGGTATTCCCCTCAAAAAAGTGTAAACTACCTTTATGACAATATGAAGCATGCCCAAAAATAAGCTAAGTACAAAAGTCAAATTTTGGCTTTTGTACTTACCTTCACCTTAGCTAAGAAAATCGGAGGCTGCAATGAATTTAAAAGAAAGATTTATGAACCAATTTGAAGGTAAGTCTGTGGATATGACGCCTGTGGGATGCACCACGACCTATGGAATGGTGGATCTTATGAAAAAATGCGGAGCTGAAAGGCCCCTTGCAGATACGGATGCCCAGGCAATGGCTACACTGGCACTGGCAGGAGAAGATGCGGGGTTTGAGTGGGTCAAGGCAATGGGATGGGATATTACCCCCATGAGTGAGGTATTCGGCTGTATATTAGGGGTGCCCAAGATTGACCTTCAGTATTGCATTAAAGGCCATCCCTTTGCAGAAAGCCTTGATGGGCTGGAGTATCCTTCTGATTTTCTCCAGCGCGGGCGCTTTCCAGTTTATAAAGAGCAGTTCAAGATCCTCAAGGAAAAAGTTGGGAATGAAAAGGTGATTTTCGGTGAATCAGAGGGTGCCTTTACCTGCGCTGCCAATCTTGTGGGCACGGAAAACTTCATGAAGTGGACATTTAAGAAAAAGGCACAGGTGGAGCAGGTGCTTGAGATAACCAAACAGGCCATGATAGATGTAATTAATTTTGCCTTTGAAAATGGTGCTGATTATTATGTCATGGCCGAGCCCACAGCCGGGCCGGCATTGATGAGCCCCAAGATGTTCAATAAATTCCTCGTGCCTGTTTTAAAGGAAATCGTGGAAAAATCCAATGGTCCACTGTGTCTTCATATATGTGGTAACACCGATCTGATTATACCTTTAATGTGTGAAACCGGCATTAAGGGTATCAGTATTGAGGAGGCTGCAGATATGAAAAAAGCCGTTGAAATTGCCCATGCCAATGATGTGCGGGTTTTCGGCAACGTGGCAACGGCAACAACCCTTTTTATGGGTACTCCGGAAGAATGCTATAAGGAGTCCATCCAGGCCCTTGAAAACGGAACAGATTTTCTATGCCCTGGATGCGGTATCGCACCAGGTTCTCCACTTGAAAATCTTCTTCAACTCAAAAAAGCACGGGATGATTTTTTTAAATAATTGCCATGGGTTGTCAACAACCCCTGAGCTGAAAACTCAGGGGTTTTAGGAATCCTTCATATGGCCCCAAAAGCACTTTACACTTTTTTGGGAAAGATCCCCAGGCAATGGGAATATGGATATGGAAAGTGTAAAGAGGGAATGAAGAATGCCGGGTTTTCTTGCCGATTTTTATAAATATTTAAACATCAGATGTTTTAAAGTTTTAAATATCTTGACATATCATGAATTCCATGTGTATTTATATTTTTATCGTTGAAAAGATATGATGACATTGACTTAAAATCCAATCCAACAAAGTAGTATTATAGGGTAATATTAATTTAAAATGGTAGATATTATAAGGCAAGGCGTCGCTTTTTTTGGATGCTCCATGGACTGTGACGAAAAATATGATTCGATTCAAGACAAGCTGAACGGATTGTGGCCGTCGGGGAAAAATTTTGATCCATTGGATTCGGTGATGGAAATTTTACGGAAGAAGGAGCATGTAGATGATTTCAGAGAAATGGGTTCCATAGAAGTACCTTCCTGGCTTTTGCCTAATCCATCATCACAGGATCGTTCAAAGGTAAATACAGGTGAGTTTATCTCTTTTATTGACCAGGACGGTTGTAGAAAGATGGCCGATGAGGTTAAACAATTTGTTTCCCAAAAAATACTTCCGGATATCCCCTGTATGGTTGGAATTGATCATTCTTTAACCGGGGGCGCATTTAAAGCTGTATCTGATTTTTATGGAAAAGAAAATGTCACGCTCATCGTTATTGACAGTCATACGGATGCTATCCCCATGTCTGTTCATGCAGATGCCATTCAATATGATATCGATACAAACCCCGCAACCGTACATGATGGGAATGATCCATATCTTTATAATCGACCGGATTCCTATAATGCCAGTTCCTTTTTATATCATATGCTCAATGAAGAAGATGTTATGCCTCAAAATTTATATCTTCTTGGAGTATCGGATTATCCGGATAAGAAAATTTTTCGTATAAAAGATGCCAGGATCAAAAGATATACCAATGCATATGCGCATTTAAGAGGTATGGGTTGTACTATTGTTACTAAAAAAGAGTGTCTGCTCAGCCCTAAGAAAGTGAAAGCACACATGCAGAAAATATCTACACCCTATGTTTATATTTCTGTTGATATGGATATCGGTGCTGTGAATGCTGTTGAAGGAGTTCGATTCCGAAACTGGAAAGGATTGAATGAGAAAAAGATATATAAACTTGTGGATGCTGTATGTGCTATTTTTTCACGGAACGTGAAACTGGCTGGTATGGATATTACTGAAATCGATCCAAGACGTGCAGGGGAACAATATGACTCGGGCCGGGATCAAACCTATGAAATTGCAGCAAATATAATAACAAAAATTGCCTTTGAACAATAGTCTTTCAAGGCTTTTTATTAGGGCATTTTTTTAATATGGCTGGATTTAGGCCCTGTTTGTTTTAATCAAAGTTTTAGCAATAAAAGTATTGTACATTTGTTGTTATGGTTTTGAAATAGCTTGATAAACAGGGCTGGTGTTAGACAAGGGTGTTGAAAATATAAAGTAATTTTTACTAAACTATTTTAGTAAATCATAAAGACAAAGGAGAAAGAAATGTCAGTACAGAAAATGCAAAATTATATTAACGGCGAATGGGTTGAATCTGAATCAACTGAAATTGGAGATATTACTTGCGCTGCAACCGGAGAAATAATTGCTCAAGTTCCTTATTCAACAGCAAAAGAGGTTGATCAGGCTGTAAATGCAGCTAAAGATGCCTTTGAAGCATGGAGAACAACCCCTCCACTGGCGCGGGCGAGATATTTTTTCAGATTAAAAGATGCTTTTGAAGAGCATTTTGAGGAAATTTCCCAGATTCTTACCACAGAAGGTGGCAAGGCTATTGATGAAGCCCGTGGTGAAGTTCGCAGGATGATAGAAAATGTTGAACATTGTACTGGTGTTACAACGCTAATGTGCGGTTACACAATTGAAGATATTGCAAAGGGAATTGACTGTGGCGGACACCGTCAGCCCCTCGGCGTATTTGCATGCATCGCACCCTATAATTTCCCTGCAATGGTTCCATGGTGGTTTTTGCCCTATGCTGTTGTTGCTGGAAATACCTATGTTGTCAAACCATCGGAACAGGTTCCCATGACCCAGACAAAGATTTTTGAGATAATAGATGAGGTCGGTTTTCCTGATGGTGTAATCAATATGGTTCATGGTTCAAAGGATGTTGTGAACGGCATGCTTGATAACCCAGATATTGAGGGGATCTCTTTTGTCGGCTCGACACCCACCGCAAAATATATTTATAAAAGATGTGGTGAAACCGGAAAAAGAGTCCAGGCACTTGGTGGAGCCAAAAATATTGTTGCAGTCATGCCCGATGCAAACTTAGAGGCTGGTATGCCTTCATTGATAACATCCTTTTTTGGATGTGCCGGCCAGAGATGCTTGTCAGGCTCTTTGCTGGTGCCTGTTGGTGAGAATGCAGATAATTTTATCGAAAAATTTGTTGAAGCAGCAAAAAATATTAAAGTTGGAAATGGCCTGAACGAAGACGTTGCCATGGGACCCGTTATCAGCGCTGCCCATAAGGAAAGGGTCCTTGGATATATTGAAAAGGGAATAGAAGAAGGTGCAAAACTTATTCTGGATGGCAGAAACTGTGAAGTTGAGGGTCATTCCAATGGTTTCTTTGTAGGCCCGACTATTTTTGATAATGTTACACCGGATATGACCATAGCTAAAGAGGAAATTTTTGGCCCTGTGGTCAGCATCATCCGCGCTGAAACCCTTGATGATGCCATTGAAATTTCCAATACTCGTGGATTTGCAAATGCGGCCTGTATTTACACCCAAAACGGAGCTGCGGTTCGACACTTTAAATACAAGGTAAAACCCAGCATGGTCGGCATTAATATCGGTATTGCTGCACCAATGAGCTTTTTCCCGTTTGGCGGTGCAGGTGATTCAATGTTTGGGGATATCAAGGGGCATGGGCAGGAAATATTTCAATTTTTTACAAGCACCAAGGTTATGATTGAACGTTGGTTTTAAACCTTTTTTATAGTTCTACTTTGTTAACTTCGCCATGATGCAATGAAAATTAGAGAATTGCGCTCCATTTTTCCATATTTTCACAGTAAAAATTCATAGAATTAGAGGTAAAATACGGAACCTAACAAAGTAGTAATAGGGTTATTTAATTATGGGCATCTTTCATTTACTGGAATTAAATTTTTATTAATTCGTTTGCGAATATATGGAAAGATGCCCTATTATATTTTATTTGGAGCGTAGCCTCCCTTTTTTTGCTTATTTTTATTAACTCATTTATATTATTGAATAAAAAATTTGAAAGATATAAATCTCAAAACATATTAAAACAATAAATTCAAAAGCTTAGTCAAGAATAAGCGAAACTAAGGTAGCCTGCTTTGAATTTTAAATTATCACTACGGAGGTGGCAATATGCCATTGATTAGTTTTGGAGCAATTTTAACTTTTGCTGAAAAAATTGAAGAAGAGAATAAAAATTTTTATAATAAATCTGTGCCGGAGATGGCAGCTGGTGCTCAAAAAGTATTTTTTGAACAGCTTATTAAAGAAAAAGAAAAACAAATTAAGTTGATTCAGAGGGTACGCAGGGAAAATGTATCAGAGATGATACTGGAACCGATAAAGGACTTTAAGCGGGAAGCCTATCTTTTTGATCTGGATAGTGTGACTTGTACAACAACTGAAGACATCATCAATGCAGCACGTAAAATTGAAAAAAGAAATTTTCAGTATTATTTAGAAGCTGCGGAAAAGATTAAAGCTTTGCCTGAAGTTGCAACGGCCCTGAAACAGCTTTCCAAAAAACAGAAAAACCTGCTGAAAAAACTTGATGCCCTTTAGATCTACTTTCGGCATAAAGGATGCCCATTAACTTATTTTTTGATTCAGTTCTCTTAATATCTCTGAGTACTGAATCAGAGGTGTTGAAATAGTTCAGAGTGGTTTGAATCTGCTTTGATACAAGTGCTGAGAGATGTGTGAGATGCATAATTTAATAACCGAAATACAGAGTATGGGGATTCGCGTCAGCCCGAAAATAAATGGAAGAAAAGGAGGTGCAGGACCGGCAGAGGGCAGGGCGTTCATAATTGAAGGGGCGGCTGTTACTGCACCTATTTCAGGCCATTACGTTCCACGTTCTCCATATACATTGAAAGAAGATAATATGGATTATCTTCTTATGAAGGACGGCAGGCCGGTTGCCTCCATTGGGGTGGTACCAGAACCTGAATTTTACAAACACAAATCCGATGACGGGGTTAATTTTAAAAAAATTGCCCTGCTTCATGGCAAAGACTGCATGGCCACAACAGTGCTGCAAAGATGTGTGCATTGGAAAAATTCAAAAAAATGTGGCTTCTGTGCCACGGAAACCTCTCTTGTTAATAATGGTACCCTTGAAATAAAGACTCCTGCTCAACTGGCACAGGCAGCAGTCGCAGCCCATGAAATGGATGGTATCAAACACATCGTATTAACTTCAGGTACAGGGGACCCCCCGGGAAGCGAAATACCCTATCTTGCAGGGTGTACCAGGGCCATTAAGGAAAAAGTGAATATTCCGGTTCAGGTTCAGTTTGCTCCTCCTGAAGATATTGCACTAATGGATGAATTGTATGATGCTGGTGCAGATTCCGTGGGTATCCATGTGGAGAGCTTTGATCTGGCCGTGCTTGAAAATATTGCTCCTGCCAAGGCTGAAATTGGAATGGATTCCTATGAGAGGGCTTGGAAAAGGGCTGTTGAGCTGTTCGGGCCCAATCAGGTGAGCAGTTTTCTTATAACGGGCCTGGGTGAATCTGATGAATCTGTTGCCTGGGGAAGTGAGCTCCTTGCTGATTTGGGCGTATTCCCCTTTGTTGTTCCTCTTCGTCCAATTCCAGGCTCAAGGCTTCAGAACCTGATTCCACCCAACCCGGATCACATGAAACGGATTTATAACTCTGTTACAAGAATACTTCAGAAAAAAGGCCTATCAACAAGTCAGACAAAAGCAGGGTGTGTTAAATGCGGTGCATGTTCGGCTCTTTCAGTGTATGAGCCTTTGTTTCCCAATGCCATCTGCGATTCATCCCAAATCCTCTGCCATAGTGCAAGAACCAATGAAGAGATTCAAAGATCCTACGAAATTCGCAGGGAGGTGTTTGTCAAAGAACAGGGGATATTTGATGATTCTGATTTGGATGATAACGATGCTGGTAGTATTTATCTTGTTGCCAAAAAACATGGAAAAGTTATTGGCACAGTAAGAATTTTTGAGCATGATCCGGGAAATGGGCATTGGATAGGAGGGCGGCTTGCCGTGGCAATAACACATAGGAATACCCATGCAGGCTCTTTACTTGTAAAAGAGGCCATGAAAAGGGTAAAAAAAAGAGGATGTAGAATTTTTACGGCAGATATCCAGGAAAAAAATATTTCTTTTTTTAAAAGCCTTGGCTGGAAGCCCATAGGTGAGATTAAAGACCATTTTGGTTATCCACACCTTAAAATGCAGGCGGATTTGAGTCGGGTTAAAGGGGATTTCATATAACCGGCATGGCCGGAGCATATTTTTTACCCGGCCACATGGTGTTAATTCAGAGAGCTTATGACTGATGAGTAAAATGAAAAGTTTTAATAATCGGGAAGAAATTGTTAAATGGATACGGAATTAAATGTTATAGTAAAGGCCGTTAGAGGTTATGTGGGGCTTATCCGCAAGCAGCCTATAAAGGATGTGTTTGAGAAGTTGAAGCTCACCCATCAGTATGGCCGGCAGTTGCCTAATTATGGAGACGATGCTGCTGTAATACCATGGAAAGGTGAATACCTCTTGTTTGCCACCGACGGTATGATGACGGGACTCCTTGTCAATGAGCCCTATGCTGCGGGAAAGGCAGCCGTTATGGTAACGGTAAATGACATTTATGCCATGGGAGGAAGGCCCATTGGGCTGGTTAATGTCCTTGCAAGCGGCAATGATCTCCAGAGGGCCCTTATAGTTGAAGGTATGGAAAAGGGATGCCGAAAGCTTCAGGTACCTATGCTGGGTGGGCATCTCCATCCAGATCCAGCACTTTTAGAGCCATCCTTAAGTGTCGCTATCTTAGGTTCTGCCCGAAAATTGCTCCGGTGCCATCAGGCAGAGGAAGGTGATGACCTGATCCTGGGAGTTGATCTCAATGGGCGCCGGGGATGTAAATCTGTGATAAGCTGGGATGCCAATTCTGGAAAAACTTCAGAAGAGCTTCTTTACCGCCTGGAGGCATTACCCCAAATTGCAGAAAGGGAACTCTCCTGTGCGGCCAAAGATATCAGCAATGCCGGGATACTTGGTACTATTTCAATAATGCTTGAAAATTCAGGCAAGGGTGGAGATATCGATCTTAATGCCATCCCAAGGCCTTCAAATATTGCTCTTATAGACTGGATTCACTGCTTTCAGAGTTTTGGTTTTATTTTGGCTGTAAAGCCTGAGAATTCTAAAAAGGTTAAGGAGTTGTTTGCAAGTAGAAACATTGATTCCGAAATTGTGGGCAAGGTGACATCTTCTTCCCTTGTATATCTTAATAAAGGGAGTGAAAAAAAGGTTTTATTTGATTTTAAGACAGATGAAATTACAGGGATACGTTACAGCAAGGGATCTGATGATTCATCGGACGATAAGGCATCAGAGTTGAAGCACGGGTCCTAATTGCAAACTAAATCGAAACCGTGCCTCGCGCATTTATAATGATTTAAGCATGGAGTTTTAATGCAACTTCTGCGACCCGTTGCCCTAGATTTTTTACCGTATCAAGCCCAAATTGATCTTTCTCATATCCATCTGGATGACCGCTCCATACCGTACCGCCAAAGTGAAAGGTTGTGTTGCCGTCGCCTACTATTACCATGTCTTGAATCAGCATGGCGGCGTGGATGGCATGAATGGTGGTTTCCTGGCCGCCATGCCTGAACCCCCCAACGGCTATAACACCTCCTACCTTGTTTCTGAGCATGGCTCCGTTCCGTCTTAAAAGTACGCATCTGTCCAGAAACGCTTTGGTCTGAGCGGTCATGGTACCAAAATATACAGGAGTTGCTATAATGACGCCGGCTACTTCTGGATCCGATAAAATGGGAATGATTGTATTAAAATCATCATCCTGGCTGCATACGGGTTCTTTTGTGCATTTTCCACAGGCGGTGCAGCCGTTGATGGTTAATTTTGAAAGATCAATAATTTCTGTTTCTACATGATCATGTTGTTGGCTGGTAATGGCTTCAAAGCATGTTTTTAATGCAAAAAAGGTTGATTTGTCAGAGCGGGGGCTACCTGATACTCCGATGATTTTAATAGACATGGATACTCCTTATTATGGATAGTTATAAAAATAATGCTAATAATGGCATACTTCATTTTCCGCTTTACACTTTCATGGGAAATATGGCCGTTTTCCAGGATATTATCTCAAAAAGTGTAAAACATTTTTATGCAGTCTGCCTTACATGACCACAGGGATTTAAATCCTTGTGGCCGTTGCAAGACTCTTGTTTAAATGCTTTGATCCATATTTTAAGATACCGATAAAATCAACCTTTTTTTCGCCTGGTAATTAATACATTGCATGGAGCTTTATGGGCAATACGTCTTGAAACGCTGCCAAAAATGACAAGGCCCATCCCGGAGAGGCCTGATGAGCCAGTCACGACAAGATCGGGTTTTACCTCTTTTAAATACTCGATGATTTCAGATGATGGGTGCCCTTCCCTGACAATTATTTTATAATCAACGGATGAATCGATTTTTGATCCATATTCTTCTTTTAATTTTTCTTCAATATTCTTAAGCGTGGCTTTAATGGCTTCTGCTGACAAGCCCCCTCCGGTTGTAATAAGAGGATTTACAATGGGCTCTTTGATATGTATAACCTCCAGGCTTCCCTGGTTAGCCTTTGCAATTTCAAGGGCAGTTTTAAATGCATTGTTGGCACTATCGGAAAAGTCCGTGCAAAATACTATTTTTTTAAATGTCATTTTATCACCTTTTTTTTAAAGTTTGTTTATACTGCACACCGCTGCAACTTGAGCTTTCGATAGTTTATAATTTCCTCATTATCAAAGGAAAACATTTTCCTGAAAAGCTCGGTTTATCCGGGTGTTCAGTATATGATTCAAGTCAAATGATTTCTTGTTTTTTACAGAGCTAAAAACATTGTCTTGATACATAAATAATGCAAAGGATATGCCGTTTTTCAGCTCTTTTTTAAAGCTTTATTTCAGCCTGGTTCCCATGGATGAGATAGTATGGGCATAGGGAGGGGTTAATAGATAAAAATAATGAATAAACAAATAGTTATATTGGATTCACCCGTCAATCTTTGATATGCTTAAAGGCTTTTTATTTAATCGGTGCTTAAAGATATTCTTATTTTATAGCTTTAGGATTTTTATATGGGGATATATAAGTGTCAATAAACTTTACTATGTGTAAAATGATTATTGTTGAAAAAGGAGAGATGCACGATGAATAAGGAAAAAAAGGCGTTGTGGGTGGTATTTAGGCCAGATGAAAACATTGATGTGGGTGAGATGCGGAAAAAATTTTTAGGCTCTTACCCCCATTTCAGGGATATGGCTTCACTTTACAGCAAAACATGGTGGGTAGATGAAGAAAAAAATGAGTGGGGAGCAATGTATGTTTTTAACTCCCGAAAAGAACTTGATGACTATGTCGATTCTGACCGCTGGAAAAACAAGGTCCCCGAGAAATATGGCTGTAAACCTGAGATAGTTGCAGTTTTAGACATAGGGGCAATACTTTTTAAGGAGGCTGTTGTAAAAGGAGAGAATTCCTGGATTACTCCTAAATAACTGCCATGGGCAGACCAGAATTTTTACCAGGTTCTACCCATAACTAAGCATGAAAGTCATATTGAGTTTGCAGAGACTTTTATATAAAAATATAACATAATATTGTGTTTGGAGGATTATGGAGACTAATTTTCTTGTTGTGACCCATGCTCTGACCCAGTGGAATGTTGAGGGTAGAATACAGGGGCATACTGATCTGCCATTAAACAAAGATGGTAGAAAAATGGCTGGTCAGCTTGCAAAACGCCTGCTAAAAGAACATATAGATTCTATTTATACAAGTGATCTTCAGCGAACTATTGAAACGGCACTTCCGTTTGCACGCATGCGTTCTCTTAAAATAATTAAGGATATACGGCTTCGGGAAGGTAGAAGCATTAATCAGGAGAGATCAGATTCTTATCCGACTTTGCCTTTTCATACAGAGGTTGAGAATGAAGTGGGTGCCTTTGAAAGAATATTTTTTGCACTCTCTGAAATTGCCCATGAAAACCAAGGAAAAAATGTGCTTATCATTTCCCATGGCGGCGTTGTTGAGCTTTTCATTAATCATGTAATAGCCTCGGAGAAAAGTCCTATAAGATATCAGGGAATACGCATGGCTCTTAACCGCCTTAGCTTTAGAGACGGTAAATGGCATTGTATGAGTCTGGATGAAGATGATTTTATCCGTAAAAGGTGAATATGATATTTTAGCAAAAAACGTACATATTGCATATTAAGTCACCAATAAGAAAAGCTGTTGATTGTTAATTTTGCGTTATTTATGAGCTTTTGATTGAAAAAGGCTTTGTTTTTATCTTGTTTCCCTTGACATGTGGGAGTGATTAATTTACAGCTTTGATCACAATAATTATGACTTAAACATTTGGAGACCATTAAACTAAAACCTGTCTTATGGGGCATACAGGTCAATATATAAGGTAGTCTTTGGCTTAACGGTTCCCATTTATTGTGTTTGTTGATATAACGGTCATGCCATGATGGGCACAAAATTAAAAATTTTGACGAAAACTACTGAAACGTAGGGGCACCCCACTGTGGGTGCCCCCGCAAAGGGTAGGCACGGTGGCCTGCTCCTATAGTTTTTAATAAATCCAGATAGATTGTATAGTATTTTTTGGTATCTTTCATATCACCTCAAAAGTAGTTTACACTTTTTGGAATGAAATCCCTAAAAAAACGGGATTTGATATAGAAAGAGTAAAGAGCCAAATGAAGGATGCCTATTTTTTGTATTGATTTCATTATTTGAAAAGGAGACAGACAATGAAGAAGTTGGCTTTTATTGCTTTAACCGCAATTATCACATTGTGTTTTGCAGGAGTTGCTGGAGCAGGAGAATCTGCAACCAAAGAAGAGTGTGTCGCAAAGGTTAAAGAAGCTGCGGCCCTTGCTGAAAAAGAGGGGCTTGATGCTGCTGTGAAAAAAATTCAGGACAAAAATTCCGGGTTTGTGTGGAAGGATACTTATGTGTTCTGTCAGAATATTGAAACCGGTGTTATAGTGGCGCACCCCATAAAACCTAAGCTCGTTGGTAAGATGTTAAAGGGCCTGAAAGATATCAATGGAAAGATGTTTGTTATTGAGTATATTAACATGGCCAAGGACAAAGGAGAGGGCTGGGTTGATTATATGTGGCCCAAACCAGGTGAAAAAGAATCTTCTCTAAAAACCACTTATGTTTATAAGGTTCCAGGACAGAATGTTTTAATGGGTGCGGGCATTTATAAGTAATCTAAGCAATCCTGCTAATTAAAATATAAAGGAGCGGTTAGAATGTTTTCCAATACGAGTATTCGGTTCAGAATTATTCTCATTTCTCTTTTGGGAATTTTGGGAATGTGTCTGATCACCGGTGTCAATAAGTATATTGATGCCAGCAGAGTTGTACAGAATGAAATTGTGTGCAAAAGTAATCAAATTGAAAGAAACTCTCTTTTAAACATGCTTATTGAAACTCGGTTTTTGAACACTTCGAAAAATAGTCTGTTACAACAGCATGATACCGTAGGGGCAGACATTCAATCGCTTCTGAAAGACATTAAAATTCTTTCTACTAATTCCGCTGTTGGTACAATGATAGATCGAATAATCAAACTTGAGGACGAGCAGGCTTCCCATTTCAAGAAAGTGGTTCAAAATCAGTTTGCCACAGATAAAGCTAAAGAGATGATTCTGCAGAAAATCGGCGTAATGTACGGGACAATTTTGAAGACCGTTGCAGAGATTGAACAAGAAGGGATTATGCTGAGTATCGAAGGAGACTCAATTGATCCGGTTAAGAACCATGTCCGTTCTGAGTATAAGGATTATATGAATTTTTGGAATGAGAGACTTATTAATATTCAGAACTTGTTTCTTGTGGCCGATGCTGAAAAATATATGTCTGATCGAAAGGCATTGAATGATAAAATTTCGCTGAAGACTAAAAATTTAACTGAAATCATCAAAGGTGTTAATTCAGAAAGCCTTACGGCGTCTTTTCTGAAAGTGGAGAGATTGCTGCCGAAAATAGACAGCCTTGAAACAGATGTTTTTGTCTTCTGGCAGGATAATCGGAAATTGAATACCATGCTGCATCAGGCATCGGATGATGTACAAAAAACCGCCAAAGAAATTTCAGCACTTGTCGCAAAAGAAATGGCAAAAGAGCGCCGGACAGGCAATATAATAACCTTTGCTGTTTCCATTGCAGGGATTTTGATATTATCATTTTTAAGTTTTATTGTTATTAAAACGGTTATAGGCCCTCTGAACAATACCATTGTCATGCTGCAAGATATTGCAGAAGGCGAGGGGGATTTAACCAGACGCCTTGATATTGTTTCCAGGGATGAAATTGGGAATTTAGCCAAATGGTTTAATCTTTTTATTGAAAAAATTCAAACTATTGTTGCTGACGTTTCAAAAAATTCAATACTTCTCAATGAATCTTCTGCCCAGTTGACAATGATTTCAGAACAGATGGCACGGGGCACGGAACAGACAACGGAAAAATCCAATATGGTTACCGCAGCCGGTAAGGACATGAGTGTTAATATGGATTCCGTCACAAAGGCCATGGAAGACGCCTCCAATAACATCGGCATGCTTGCCTCAGCTTCAGAAGAAATGGCATCAACTATCAGCGGCATAGCACAAAATACTGAACAGGCAAAAAATATAACAGATACAGCGGTTTTAAAATCCTCTTCGGTTTCAGAACAGATGAATCATTTAAGCGATGCCGCCGTTGAGATTGGTAAGGTGGTTGAATCCATTATGGAAATATCTGAGCAGGTGAATCTGCTTGCATTAAATGCCACCATAGAGGCGGCAAGGGCAGGTGAGGCCGGCAAGGGTTTTGCTGTAGTGGCCAATGAAATAAAGGAACTTGCCAATCAGACATCAAAAGCTACAGGTGCTATCAAAGATCGGGTGGCAGGTATTCAGAATTCTACTAATGAGACCATGACGGGGATCAGTGAAATTTCATCTATTGTTACAGATATCAATGAGATTGTTTCCAGCATTGCGGCAGCGGTGGAGGAACAGTCCGTTACAACCAGTGAAATATCTTCCAATGTATCGATGATGTCCATGGGAATCACCGGGGCTGCCGAAAGGGTGGCACAGAGTAATGTTGTGTCTGGCGATATAGCAAGGGAAATGGAAGAGGTGGCAGATGCTTCCAATGAAATGGCTAAAAACAGTGCACAGGTCAATTCAAATGCCGAAGATCTGTCCCGGCTGTCGGAAAAACTTGCTGAAATGGTGGGGAAATTCAAGGTATGAAAAAATATGGTGCTCTGATTAAGAAAAAAAGTAGGGCCTGTGTATTATTGTGTATAATTTTTTTTTTGTCCGCCTGCGGGTCACAGGACCAGGATAATGCTGTACATGATAAAAACGAAAAAGCTGAAGCCTATTCTATTTCCAAGTTGACTTTCGGGTATCAGCCAAGTACCCATCAGATAGCATATATGACAGCAAAGGATAAGGGCTGGTGGCAGGATGAACTGGCTCTTCTGGGAGTAAAGGAGATAAGGGAAAAGGTTTTTCCAACAGGTGCTCCTGAAATGCAGGCAATGCTTACAGGACAGATCGATGTGGCCTATGTGGGAGCTGCACCTTTTATAACTGCCCTGAGCCAGGGTCTTGATGCAAAAATAATTGCAGCCGTTCAGATCCAGGGATCTGACCTGGTGCTGAGTTCCGAATATGAATACTCTAAGCCCATGGATATTAAAGGCTTTACCATTGCAACATTTCCGCCCGGCACCATCCAGGACACTTTACTCCGGGAATGGCTCCTGCAAAACGGTCTTGATCCTGACAAAGATGTGGATATCAGGGGAATGGGGCCTGGAGATGCCATCAGTGCCATTGCCTCAAAAAATGTTCATGCGGTTTTCCTACCCCATCCAGCGCCTGCAATTATAGAGATTGAGGGAAATGGTCGATCCATAGTTACCTCCGGTCACATGAAACCAAATCATGCATGCTGTGTGCTTGTTGCAGAAGGGCGATTAATTCGGGATCACCCTGCATTGATTAAAAAGATTGTTAAAACCCATATTCGGGCTACCCGTTATAACCAGGAAAATCAGGATGAAGCTGCCCGGATATTTTCAGATCGCACTTCTCTTGAGCTGGAAAAGGTTAAAAAATCCCTAAGGGATTGGGACGGGCTCTGGCTTGCAGATCCGGATGCGGTTGCTGATTCCACCGTGGAATATGCCGGGGTTCAGAAAAAACTTGGCTATATTGACAAAAGCTTATCAAAACAAGATATTTTTAATACAGACTTTTATCGTTCTGTTATAAACAAAGAAGATTGAAAGTAATTTAATCTGAATCCTTTAATGAAGCATAAGATAAAAAATACAGCTTGGCAGAAAATTTTAGAAGTTTTTTCTGTTTTTCTTGTTCTTTTGAGCTGGCAGCTTGTGGCGGAACTGATTGTAAAGAATAAATTTAAGCTGCCCAGTTTTTTTGATGTTGTCCTCTCATTTATGAAGGTAATCATGAGCGGCACATTGTTTACCGATATTTTGGTCAGCCTGCTTCATTTTGGTATAGGCATTATATCGGCGTTTTTCATTGGAATACCCCTTGGTATTGCCATGGGATGGTTTAAGAAGATGAACCATGCCGTAAATCCCCTTATTGAAATACTCCGCCCCATTCCTCCCCTTGCCTGGATTCCCTTTGCCATGTCCTGGTTTGGGCTTACCCACCAGGCAGCAGGATTTGTTGTTTTTGTGGGAATGATTTTTCCTATAATAATTAACACCTATACCGGGTTTAATAATATACCAAAGGTTTATGTAGAGGCTGCAAAAGTGCTTGGGTGCACCACAGACAGGTATTTGATTTACTATGTGGCTCTTCCATCGGCAATGCCGTCCATCATTTCAGGAATCAGGATTGCCATGGGTACAGGATGGATGTGTCTTGTTGCCGCAGAAATGTTCGGGGTAAGCAGCGATGGATTAGGCTATGAGCTGTGGCAGAGCTTTCATTTGCACAGAATGGATTTTGTGTTCATGTACATGCTTCTCCTCGGCTCCCTTGGATTTTTAATTGACAGTTTTTTTAGGCACTATGTTAATAAAAAGCTTCTTACATGGAAAAAGGGAATGGTAGTATAACCTCTGACAGGGAAAACAAATGAAAAGTACCCACACACAGGCCGGGAACTAATTATGGGAAGACTTACGATTGACGGGGTTTCACACATCTTTTTAACCATGGATGATCAATCCGGGACAAAGGTGCTCAATAATGTAAGTTTTGAAATTAAAGACAGGGAGTTTGTCTGTCTTTTAGGCCCGTCAGGCTGTGGGAAAACCACCCTTCTCAGGATAGCAGCCGGCCTTGAACCTCTTCATTCAGGTGAAATTTCGCTGAACGGTGTTCCCATTGTTGGTCCTGACCCCAAGCGGGGCATGGTGTTTCAGCAATACTCTTTGTTTCCCTGGCGAACCATTATTGATAATATCACCTTTGGCCTTGAAATGCAGGGTAATAACACCAGGGAAAAGCTTAGGGAAAAGGTGCATAAATATCTTGATCTGGTGGGGCTTGACCAGTTCAAAAACAGTTATCCCCATGAGCTTTCAGGGGGTATGCAGCAGCGTGCCGCCATTGCCAGGGCCCTTGCCAATGAACCAGAGGTGCTTCTTATGGATGAACCTTTTGGAGCTTTGGACGCCCAGACAAGAAATGTACTTCAGACTGAACTTTTAAAGATATGGCATCAAAAAAATGTCACCATCTTTTTTGTCACCCACAGCGTGGATGAGGCTGTTTTTCTTGCAGACAGGATTATTGTTATGACGGCCAGGCCCGGAAGGATACAGGAGGTAATAGATGTGAATCTGCCCCATCCCAGAATCAGGACAAGCCCTGAAGCAAACAGGATTAGGGACAGAGTGCTCAGGCTTTTGCAGGGCGAAAACGAAAGGTTAAGGTAAGGTTTAGAAAATAAAGGGGGCTTATGGAAACCATATGGATCATAGGTGCTGGAAAGTTTGGATTACGGGCATTAAAGGGGTTATCAAACTCCAGGAGGGATCGTCATTTCCTCCTTGTCGATCCGGTTAAAGAGCATTTGATGGAGGCTAAAACCTGGAAGCCTGACTGCATAATTTCAAATACGGATGGGGTTGATTTTCTCAATCAACACCTGAATGGGGGGAGTGAGTCTCTGCCCGACTGGGTTGTCCCTGCTCTTCCAATTCATCTTGCAGCACAGTGGTGTTTTGTGCGCTCCTTTGAATCTCCCAGTGTTCTTTCCATGTCCAGACCTGTTCTTTCCAGGATAGACCTGCCCTCTGAAATCGATGGTCTATTGCCCAATCCCATGCGCGGAGCAAATGGTGATGTATATGTCAGTAATGCCGATTTCATGTGTCCTTCCAATTGCAGCGAGCCTGACGACTTTTGTACTGTAACAAAGAAGCCTCGAAAGAAGGACATGTATAAGCGCCTCGAGACCCTGAAATTCCGTAACTTCCAACCCCTGGTTATTCAAAGTCATCAGTTGGGGCCGGGTATAGGCGGATATAGACCTGCCCAGCTATTTGAATTGCTGGACAGGGTGAGGAAAGTAAATGGCCCTATGCTTTTGTGCACGGCCTGCCGCTGTCATGGGGTGATTACAGGGGCAACAGCCGTTTAGCTGTGATTGATGATCTGAGCCTTTTTTAACATCTCACTAACTGCTTTCTATAAATTTCGTTGCATCCACACCACAATATGGGCATTTTTTAGGAGGATTATCTATGACGGTATGCCCACAAACAGGGCAAATATGATAAACGGAGTCAGGATTTGCATTAGGATCTTTCAAGGCCTTTTTAAAGAGCTTGGCGTGAATCATCTCAATGGACATGGCATATTCAAAGCTGTATCTGGCTTCTGTTTCCTCTTCTTCCATGGCATCTTTGATCATTGGGGGATACATTGTCTTGAATTCATAGGTTTCACCTTTGATGGCAGATTCAATATTTTCAACTGTCCCCTTTACGGTACCTAAAACTTTCAGGTGAGACATGGCATGAACCATTTCAGCTCTGGCAACGGCTCTGAAAAGCCTTGCTGCTCCTGGATATCCTTCCTCATCTGCCCTTTGTGCAGAAGCCAGATAACGAAAATATGCCTGGGCTTCTCCTGCAAATGCCGTCTCAAGATTTTCCGTGGTCTTGTTCATATAAACCTCTTAAATTTTTTGTCAGAATTTATCAATATACCTTAGTTATTATTCACTTTACATTTTTTTGTTTGATACCAATAAGAATCGTTCCAAATCCCCTTTCGTCTATCCCCTCGAAGTACCGCTCTTTTAAATAAACATCACAAGGGGTGGCAGGATTTGCAAATATTATGGGATGGCATTGGAAATCCTCTTCTTCTGGCACACACCAGTGTCCAGGAAGGCAGGGGATTTCAAAATGACAGATTTTTTTCATAATATCATGGGGAAAAGAGATTTTATCCTTGTAAACAACAAAACTTTTATGCATGAACCACACATTTTTTTCTTTGGATAATCTGGCAATTAGATCTTTATCCCGAACCTCTTCTCCTACAATCTCCTGACCCTTTTTCAGGGTCAAAGTGGGGTTGTTACCCCAGTCAAAATCCATATTGGTGAGGGCAACATAAATTAAATCACAGCCAAGAACTTCCCTTACACCAGTATTGATCACCTTGCCAAGTCCCATCAGAGATCTTTTTTCAGCATCCTTCTCAATATCAATTATCTGCCGTCGGTCTTCATCAAATAAAGGCAAACTGTCCACAATGCCATTTACCTTTTTAAAGGTTGAGATCATCAACTCGTTTATATCGTTTTTATCCATCATATCCTCATTTGAATAATGATCAGAAAGCCTTCTATTTTTAACTTAATTCCTCCTAAGAGGTAATGAGTTTAACCAGATCAAATACCTTCTCGCTGCAAGTTCTTTCGCATCTTCGGCAGGCTACGCCGTCACAAAGGGCAAGATCTATTGTAATTTCAAAATCATCCCCTTGTTCATCCATTGTAAGGGCGTCTTCGGGGCATTCATAAGTACACGCGGAATCACCAAGGCATCCATCGAAAATAATGGTTTTTTGGTGGCCGATGTCGGAAATAATTTTAAGGCCCATCACACCGAGATCAGGAATGTCTTTTTCCACGGTCTTGATGACTTCGGGTGTCTTTGCTACCTCCTTTAAGGGAGGAAGGCCGTATTTTTTTAAAAACTTCTGATAATGCTTTAACTGCATACCCTCTGTCCAATAGGACAACTCCAGGATATATACCTTCTCAAATATCTTGGAAGATGCAAACATGCAGTGATGCTGACGCAGATCATCGGCTATCTGCTTCATACGCCAGAGTTCATTCACATTTTTGACCATATCTCTGGCCATGGCCAGGGAAGTATTTCCTACCTGATATATCTTTTTAACCCCTGGAGGAATCATACCGATTTCCTGGGCTTTGAGGGCATCCACATAGGTTCCTGAAGCACCTGACATATAGGCGGTCTCAATATCCTCAAGTTTTATCCCAGCCTCCTGGCACAGGGTAATGTGGCCTGCCCTTACTGAACCGATGGCCTTCCCGGCCTCCAGCAGATCTTTTTCTGTAAACTTGAGGCCGTTTGGCAGATGGATATTTGTATCAGATGTGTTGATTTTCGGGATGTTAATGAGCCTGGCATTTATCCCCTCGCTTAATAAGGCAACCACGCCCGTGCCGGTTATACCCACAGCCTTTGCTTCGCCCTTGACTATGATATCGCCCGTATCAGGGTCAACCGTATCTCCCTTACTTGGTACCATTTCCTGATTAAGGACAAAGGTTTTTAACTTTCCTTTCTTGGCCTGGCTGTCACTTGCAATGCGTTTGAATCCCACGCTGACGATGGTTTCATCTGCTTCAAACTCAACATCGGATATGGCTCCTGGAAGCGCGAGAAGGCCGTCTTCAATCTGCTGGCCTTCAAGTGCCGGCCCTGCTGCGGTAGAACCTGTGAAAACAGTCCCATTTATAAAAAGTGCCATTTCGGCATTGGTTCCGTAGTCGGTGGTAATAGATATTTCATTTTTTTCCAGCATACCTGTTTGGAGCATCATGGCCAGGGCATCTGCCCCGATCTCATGCTGAACTGCCGGCGGGATCAAAATGTCTATTTCCGGGGGCAGGTCAAGCTCGTCAATTTCTCTGGCCTTTAGGATTTTGGCATCCCTTGCAGGAGGAACCACCCCCAGGGAATCGAGTTTCCGTTTTCCTGCATAGGCCAGATCCCGAATTTCGATCTCCTCAAAAAGAGACAATTGGATGGGGTTGCCGCAAACAGCCAGGCGAACCACGCTGTTCCTGTCAATCCTAAGATCGTCGATTACTCGATTAACCGCATAAATCACCACCTTATGGGCCCAGTTCAGCCCGACCTCCAGTGCAAAATGGAGATGATCTATGACATTGGCCCCTGGAAGAGGGTGACGGGTGGTGACAGCGGTGGATAGGATTATTCCATTTTGATCAAGATCAATGGCCTGTCCACGAAATCCGCTTGTGCCCAGGTCAAGTGCAATGCCTAATCTTGCCATTTGATTTCTATAGACCTCTCTTTTTTTAAAAAGCTATTAAGATGATTCTATTTCAAGTTTACGGTTACATCTCAAACATATCCAGTTACCTGAATCATCTGTGTTAATCTGGGGGGAATGACCGTATAACCTTATATGCTCCTGTTTAATTCCGGCCCAGTACTGCTTGACTTCTGTACAGGATAGTCTTCTGTTAAGGGCCTTTTCAGCATCAGTGTGCCAACGGCCGCATCGAGTGCAGGCGATCATTTCAAAAACCTTGTGGTTTTTTATTTGAATGTGTAGGGGGCAGAATCTATTTCCGCCCCATTGATAGATACACAATTCATTTTGGGCGTTATGGAATCCGCCCCAACGTTTCAATTTTTGTAAAAATTTTTAATTTTGTGCCCAACAGGGCATGGCCGTTTATATGAATGTGTAGGGGCAAAATCTATTTTTGCCCCATTGATAGGGCGGATATGGAATCCGCCCCTACATTCATTATTCGTTGTGAACCGCGGCTCATGGGTGTTTATATGAAAAAGAGGCACCGCCGATAACTCAAACGAGTATCATGCCATGCCTCTCAAACAAACGACTCCTCAGAAGCCTGAATCAACCAGAGCCTTATAGACCATAGGCAGCCGGATTAAATCCAGGGACGTTTTTGTACTTTTTAAGACACATATCTATAAAGTCACCTTCGGCATCAGGCAAACCTTCCATAACCTTCATGGCCCCTTCAAGAGCTTCTTTTTCAAGGTGCGTAAGCTTCATCTTGGGATCATTTAAAATAATCAGGCCGGCCTTCATAGCTCCTGCTTTGGCGCTTGCATAATTGCTTGTTGCGCGGTTGCTGATGATGGCATTGCCTACTTCCCAGGCATTGTCGGGTGCAAGGATCAAGCTGTGGGAATCACGGTACATATCTGAGTTGACAAGGATTTCCTTCATTTGTTCCTGGTAGCCAAGATCGATTGAGGAATTTAGCATGGCAGTGTCATAGCCCAGGATTTCGGCAAAAACAGAGGTGGTGGTTGCGCCGAACATGTCATGGTATTCAACTGCTTCATTACTCCATACGTCACATACGGCCATAATAAGGTTGCCGGCCAAATCAGAGTGGGCGCAGGCGCTGGTCTTACCCTCGGTGGATATGGGAACTCCGGCCATGGCCTTTATGATGGGATCCTCATAGGCACAGTCCTTGGTGGGGCCGGTGGCACCGCATTCATAGGCCACCAGGGTCCTTGATGCGGCAATTGCCCTTGCAAGTGCTGCAAACACATGGGGCACATCCTTGGAAATCATACCGCCGGCCATGAACATGGCAGTGTTTGCCTCGGAGCAGTTTGTATCTCCCCCGGGGATGCAGTTGTTTTTCTTGGCTATTTCAACGATCTGATCCCACATCCATTCCATGTCGATGGCACCAAGAACGCCGATGCCGAAGAGAAGGCCGGTAATATCATTTCTGATGATGGCATGGTCAAAGATTTCCTTGCCGCCCATGGATTCAATGGAGACGATATCAGCGTATTTGGCGCACTCCTTAAAGGATTCCAGTACCTCCATTGTGTAGTCACTCTCCCGCATATTAACCATGTCGGGTTTACGCAGATCGGCTGGAGTAGAGCGGTAAGCCGCTTTCAGCCCATATTTTGCAAGGTAATCATCCATCTGTTTGGCTGTCTGGGCAGCAATCTCGCCGCCCCATTTGGGATTGTGAGTCATCTGAAAGACATGCTCGTTTTCCACAAGTAGGGTAGGATGGCCGACTATCACCATTCTTTCCAGGGCATCTCCATTGGCTCTTTCATACTCTCTCAACAAAGCTCTCAAGGTTTTTTCACTTCCCGGTCTTGGATGGGGTACTACCTCTGGATGGACATATCCTCCGCCGATTTTAATTCCCCTTTTGGTGGTGACCGGTTTCTTGGCGGTACCAAACATCATCTCAGCACCACTTGCGTAAGCCATTTTCGTGATTTTTTCTCGTGCCATGTTTGCTTCTCCTCAATGTTTTTGTTACATTGTTGTATCAGGGAAGAAAAATATTTATTTTTCCCTAAAATCCCAAATGTTTTATAGCTCTTTGTTGGATTGATTGTCTGTATTAAGTAACGCAATTGTTGTGCCATTAAACTATTTTGTGTTGGCGGCTAATCAAGTTCTTTCTTAGAGTGCTTAGTTATGGCTTTGAAATAAAAAAATATTTTTTGATGATTCCCACAAAGTTCATGGAATGGTTAGATTCACTGTCACTGTATGTGACACCAACTCCTGTGACTGCAACATGAGGTTACACTTCTGCATACTGGGAAAGCCTAAGATAAAGCAGACGCCGGGTAATTCCGAGCACCCTTGAGGCCTCCTGTTTATTTCCAGATGTCTTTTCAAGGGTTTTAAAAATTAGTTCTTTTTCCACTTCATCGAGGCGAATTCCACCGTCGGGCAATTCTTTTAAGATTTCAAGTGAACCGCCAGATGATCCATCTGTCAGCTTTGCTTCCTTACATACCTCCTCCGGTAGATCCTGCAAGGTGATTTCTCCATCGGGGCAGATGATCAAAAGCCTTTCCACAATATTGGCCAGTTCCCGTACATTACCTGGATAATTGTAAGAAATAAGTGCCTTCCTTGCCTCTTTGCTAAGCGATGGCATGGAGGTGATCATTTCCCTGGTTATCTTCTTGAAAAAATGTTCAAGCAGCGGCAAGATATCCTTTCTTCTGTTTCTTAATGGGGGGATGTGGATGGGCACCACATTGAGACGGTAAAAAAGATCATCTCGGAAATGCCCTTCCTGCACGGCGATCTTTAAATCCTTGCTGGTAGCTGCAATAATGCGGACATCGGTTTTGTAAGTCCTGTTTCCTCCAACTCGCTGAAATTCCTTTTCCTGAAGGACTCTCAAGAGCTTAACCTGAAGATTTTTGCTAAGCTCACCGATCTCATCAAGAAACAAGGTGCCCTTTTCAGCAATCTCAAATTTTCCCTTCCTCTGTTTAACTGCTGTAGTAAAGGCCCCCCGTTCATGCCCGAACAACTCGCTTTCCATTAAATGTTCAGGGATGGCACCGCAGTTGACGGCTATCAATGGGCGGTTGTTTCGCAGACTTGTTTTATGAATAGTCTGGGCGATAAGTTCCTTACCGGTTCCGCTTTCTCCCTGGATCAGGACAGTGGCAGAGGATTTTTTAAGTTTTTCGATCATCTGATATACAGAGTTAATGCTTTTACTTCTGCCGATAATGACGCCAAATTTTTCCTTCTGCTCAATCTGGTGTCTATTATTGACTTTATCTTCATTGGTTATCCCCATCCTTTGAGCAATGCTAAACAGGATGGAGTTGATATCGTGCTTCAGGCTCTTTCCTGAAAATTCGTAAAAGTTGCCTCCTTGGTACAAAAAATGATTCAAGGGGCCTGTGATTAATATCGCTGCCTTAGGCGCGATCTGCCTTGCCTGGTGCAGAAAGCCTCCCCCGCCCATACCCGAAGATTTCAGATCTATGATAATGATCCTCACCTTGTCTGGCTTTTCCCTCAGCACTTTAAGTCCATGATAATCGTCAGAAACCCAAAGGGGCAAAAACTCCTCTGAGGTTATCAAGCGGGTAAGAGGCTGGAGTGCCATGAACTGATCGTCAACAATCAGTACGATGAGCTTGTTATTGTCTGCATGTTTTGCCATTCTCAAATCAAGGATCCTGAATTAAGTATTAATACTTGATTTTAGACCCTGTCGCTCACACATGAGTTAAGGGCCTTTGTGATTACCTCCTGGTTTATGTCATTGCCGATAATTGAAACCTTGCTCTGGTTCGCCTGTTTTAGGGGTTGAGATGAGAACTCTCCTGAGGCAAGCTCCATAAGAGACCATTTGTCGCCAATCAGAAATACTCCTTTGGCTCTGACAATTTCCCCCATTTTAGAGTTAGATGCATTCAATTCCTGGAAGAATTTTTCAAGGGCATTATAATCAAAGCATTTGTTATCGTAAATAAGGCCAAAGGATTTGTATCCCAGTTCGTCCTCATCCTGTTTGTGGTGATGATGAGGATGTTTTTTATCCTCATGGTGGTGGTGTATATCTTTGGATATGACAGTGGAAAGGGCCAAACGATACTCTGCCCAATCCACTTTTCCGAACTCGGTCATAAGAATGGTTATTTCGGGATTGATCGCCGATATAGCACTTCGGGTCAACTGAGCATTCATTTTATCAACTATGTCACATTTATTTAGAAGAGCAAGCTGGGCGTTTTCCACCTGTGATTCCATAAAATGACGATTGGCCTTATACATTTTCATAAAACCGGCTGCATCGGCAATCATTATATTATGTATCTTTTCGATGATGCCCTCAAAGAGTTGTGCCTCAACGATGGAGCGGATCTGTTTAATTGTGGCAACGCCTGTGGGCTCGATAATGACCCTATCAGGCTTGATACTGCGGCTTATGTCCAGCATTTGAGATCTGAAATCACTCTGAAGGGTACAGCAGATACAACCGCTTGGCATTTCCACAACATTTCCACCCTGGTTTGCCAGAAGCTCACCGTCAATGCCGACTTCTCCGAATTCATTGACTAACACCACAGTCCTTTCATCGCTTCCCAGTTCTTCAAGAGCTTTTATAATAAAAGTGGTTTTCCCGGCACCTAAGAATCCGAAAACAATATCAACAATCATTCCCTTTTACTCCTTATTATCTTACATTAACCATTCCATTTGCCCCGCATTGCCTCCCAGCTTTCACCTGCAATGGCATCCTCGGCCATTCCAGGAGCCTGGCTTGCCTCTTTCCCCCAGATTCCCAGATCAAATTCCGTTACATACTCCTCACAAACTGCTCCACCGCCGCAGATAAACGGAATGGGCAGGTTGGCGGCTTTTAGTTGATGGGCGATCTTTGGAAACGCTGTCATGGTGGTTGTCATTAGTGCTGTCCCTGTAACCATGACTGGTCTGTGCTCTTTACACGCTGCCACTACCTTATCGATGGGAACATCTGCGCCTAAGTTGATTACCTCAAATCCGTTGGCATTGAGAAGAGCGTTAACGATGACCTGTCCAATATCGTGGATATCGCCTTCTGCTGTATGGGTTACGACTTTGGCCTTACGTTCCATGGATTTTCCCATTACCTTTTCACACTCGGCAATTCCTAAATTCATGGCATCGGAAGACAAGATGACCTGGGGAAGGAAATAAATCCCCTCCTCCCACATACGGCTTACCTCGTTCATGCCTGCGATCAGGGCATTGTTGATGACCTCAAGCGGGGATTTTGTTTCCAGAGCCTTTTTGACGGCAGAAACAATTTCATCCTCGTCTCCTTCGATTATTAACTGGGCAATTGCCTGCATCAGGGGGTCTTTGGAAATTTCCTTAGCCTTGCCTTGTACTTCAAGATCAAGATCATAACGCTTAAAAATGTTTGAGAAATCGTCTAATACCTTCATTCATGCTCTCCTTTTTTATTTAAGTGTTTATTAGCCCACGCCCCCAATGGAGCGATTACAACTGTAATGATTTTTAAACTGTCTGCCACCAATTATTCAAATTTTATAAAGAACTAATGAGCCTTAGCCACCTCTACCATGGCCAGGAGGTTTTCCAAAGGCGTGCCCGGTGCCACAGCACAGCCTGGGGCAAGTATCTGTATGCCGTCTTCTATGGACTCCTCACACCCTTCTTTGACCGTTGCAGCATCTTTCATAAAGAGGGTGGTGGCCGTATCTACACCGCCCAGCAAGATTATATCCGGCCCGCATTTTTCCCGGGCAAGTCTGGCGCTGGCTTTAGGCTCTAAGCTTAGTATCTCTGCCCCGGTTTTACCCATATATTCTACAATGGGATCAACATTGCCGCAGATATGGAGAATCTTGGGCACAGAGATGTCTTCAAACTGTTTGGCCTGGTATTCAAGCTCATAATCTCTATAAGTTATGGGTGAAATCAGTTCAGGGGAGGCTGTCATATCTTCACAGGAGATAATATCAACACCGGCATCAATGAGTGCTTTAGCCAGGGCCGCTCCTGCCTTTACCCCCACTTCGAGAAAGGGCCTCATCTTTTCGGGTTTTTTGATAGATGCCTTGAGCATAGGAACCGTATCTATAAGGGAACCTGCAATGGTGAAGGGCCCGATTATGCCTCCGATAATAGCTACCTCATCGCCCAGTTCTTTTTTTATGATTTCAACTGCCTTTAAAAGCTCTGGTATCCGTCCCCTGGAGAGAAAATCATCGGGAAAAACAGGGGTATCATCAAGTTTGTAAAGCGGTGGATGCAGTATCCCAGGGATTCCTTCGCCGCTGGGGGTACGTCCCGGTTTTATCTTACATCCAAGGGCTGCCGCCTCAAAGGTCTGGCAAAAGGGCACTCTGACCGCATCAAAACCTAATACCGTATAGGCGGCTATGGCTTGTTTGGCCATAACCTCCCCATCTTCATGGCCTTGGGGCCAGAATGCCTGCACCTTTTCCATTTGATCATAGCTTACCGTAGAATTTGCACCGAAACAGGGCATCCGATCTGGTTTTTGGTGATTAATTACACTCATTACACGTTCTTTTGGAGTCATATCTCTTTCCTCTCATCTCTTCAGAAGACGTTTTTCCATAGCACCTAATAACTCTATCATAATGGTGCTAAATTAAATTGATACATAATTTTTTTTATTGACTTATAAATTTGAAATTAGCTTGGCTAATATATAGCTTTGGTGTAGAATTCTGGCTTTAGCTCATAGACTTTGTTTTAACGATGCCCATGTGTTAAAACTGTATTTTCAGGGTTGACTGGTTTTATTTTTATTGGATCTCATACAATCATAGCGACCAAATGCACTAAATGAATGCAATGCACTAAATGAATGCAGAATCCATACCATGTAAATCAGATTGTTATGGACAGCACATGATATATGTTGTGCTTAGACTTAATGCCTTGAATTTATTATTAATATGATCGGTGTATTTAATAAGTTTGGAGACTTTGAAGGGAAATCGGTTTGAGCATATTGGCAAATCGGACTTTCATTACCGGACATGTTTTTAAAAAAAGGACTTGGATGTCCGTTTTTCTATAACAAGCATAATCTTGTTTTTTTACTATTTAAATACCCACTTGTCCAGGCCATATTCTTTCATTTTTCGTCGCAGGGTGCGCACATTAATTCCAGCATGATCTGCGGTAGATTTTATGGAGCCCTCGTGTTTTTTAAGGAGGATGTTCAAATAATTCTTCTCCAAGTTAGCCATTGCACGGTTTCGAATCGTTTTCAGGGGCAGTTCTGGATCTATGGTTAGAGAATATTCTTCGTTTATGGTGAGAGATTGTTCTTTAATGGGATGGGGGGGCTGGGCCGCCTTGGACAAAAAGGGAATGTCCTTAATGATTCGGCCGTGATTCATGATTAGGCTACGTTCCAGAACATTTTCCAGCTCACGAACATTGCCCGGCCAGGGATGAGACATCAAAAGGGATAGCGCTTTTTCGGAGATGCGGGGGGCAGACTTGCCCCTGCCCTTAGTCATCTTATTCACAAAGTGCTCAACTAATAGGGGAATATCATCTAAGCGTTCTCTCAGGGGCGGCAGGTGGATGGGAACTACGTTGAGGCGGTAAAAAAGGTCAATGCGAAAGTTTTGCCGGGAGATTTCAGCATATAAATCTTTGTTGGTTGCAGATATGATTCGTATATCAAGGTTGGTTGAGGTGCATTTTTCGCTTCCCAGGCGTTCGACTTTTTTTTCCTGAATGGATCTTAGGAGTTTTCCCTGAACAGACATGGGCATGTCTCCTATTTCATCCAATAATACAGTGCCTCCCTGGGCCTGCTCAAGCTTTCCCATTTTTTGCTTGACTGCCCCTGTAAAAGCACCTCTTTCATACCCGAACAGTTCACTCTCAAACAGAGTTTCAGGTACAGAGGCGCAGTTAATCGCAACAAAGGGCTGATTCTGTCTGCGGCTCTGAAAATGAATTGCCCGGGCCACAAGCTCCTTGCCAGTGCCGGTTTCGCCCGTGATCAGAACCGCAACCTCGGTATCCTTCAAGGATTCAATCAATTGGAAGATAATCTGCATTTTGGGATGACGGCCGATGATGTTGGCAAACTGGTACCGTTCCATCAGGTTAGACTTAAGTGCCACAATTTCATTTTTAAGCCGCTGCTCCTCAAATACCTTATTTAGAACATGGAGGAGTTTTTCTGGTACCAGGGGTTTTTCCAGGAAATCATTGGCCCCGGCTTTCAGGGATTCCACAGCAGAGGCGATGGATCCGTAAGCTGTAACGATAAGGGTAAGTACCTCAGGAGTTATTTTTTTGGCATTCTTAAGCAATGAAAGACCATCTGTGTCCGGCAGCATCATGTCAATAATCAACAGATCATAGTATGTGGTATTAATAAGGGCATAGGCATCTTTACCATTTGCCGCATGGTCAACTGTGTAGCCTTCCTTTGCAAGGATTCTGGCAACTACCTTGGCAGAGTTTATATCATCTTCTATTATTAGAATCTGTTGGGTTTTCATAATCTTCCAATTCCTTAATATTAAAATCTGAGTTTGCCATACAAAAAAATACCACGCATTCAGGGTAAAGAAATTAATAAAGGTTACCGGATGGGGAGATAAATTGTTATATTTGTGCCCTTGTCCTGGCGGTTTTCTATGCGGACTCCACCGCCGTGGAGCCTGACCACATGATCTACGATGGCAAGTCCAAGCCCAATACCGTCTTCTTTTCGTGAGAAAAAAGGGTTAAATACCTTATCAATATCTTGTTCCGGGATACCAGGGCCTGAGTCCTGAAACAATATCTCGACAAATTCAAGTCTGGGTTTGGGGCCGTGTCTTATCTCAAGCTTCCTTGTGGAAATGCGGAGTGTTCCGTGACTATACATGGCTTCTAAAGCATTTTTAATGATATTATGATATGCCTGATTCATAAGATATAGATCAAGTTTTGTCAAAGATAATTTGGGATCAAAGGACTTTATGACTTCGACTTCAGCCAGATCTGTCCAGCCCTTAAAGGTCTGAATAGTATTATTTAGTACATCGTTGATAGATTCCGAGGTGAGGTTTAATTCAGGAATCCTTGTGTATTCGATGAATTTATTGATCATTTTGTGCATGGTTTCCACACGCTCTGTCAACTGACCCAGCAGTTGATCATTTTCCTCTTCTCCGGTGGTATCCTTGTTTTTAATCAGGTGAAGCACGGCAACCAGGTTGTTCAATGGGTTACGGATCTGATGGGCAACCCCAGAGGCAAGTTCCCCGAGAAGGGTGGTTCGCCTGGAACGATCTATCTCTTCAAGAATCCGTTCTGCTGGAACCGGCAGACCTTTTTTTGACAAGGAAAACGGCCGGCTAACATGGTCGAACAAAAAACGCTGCTGTTTTTCCATTTCCAGAATATCCTGGGATTTGAGTTTCACCTGACGTTCAAGGTCTCTCATCAGGGAGATATTCTTCAGAAAGAGGCTTGTCATATTTAGTGTAATCATGAAAAGCCTGGATCTGTCGGCAGGAACACGGTTTTCTGAAAATCCGATCAGGCCCAATCCAAAGAACTCATTTCCCGAGCAAAGGGAAAACTCAAATACAGACCTGATTCCCAAAAATTTTAAGTGTTCTCTCAGAGAACTTGAAAAGGAAGGATCATATATTGGCAGGGCTCGGAATGATATACCTTCGGGATAGGTTTTTAATCTTGAAAACTGATTTTCAAAGTATTCTTTGAAGCAGGGTTGCTGGGAAGTTCGGCGGGCCAGGCGGTGGTAATGCCCGGAGCGATTATATTTTGAACCGTCACAGTGAAAGGAGATACACTGATCAGTTTCAGGAAAATAGATGCCCCCTAACCGGGCTCTTAGAAGGGGCAGTGTGGTTCTGAGTATTCTGATGAAGATTTCGACTACATTGTGGGATTGACTCAATACTGTGAACAGACTGCTTACACAGTATATCTCTTTACTTAGATCAGTCATGGTCTGGCGCAGTTCATGATTTATAGCTTCTTTTTCCTGCACTTGCGCTTCTGATGCCCTTATTTCCTGGTTTATTAACACAAGATATAAGCTGTGACTGAACTCAGTAAGAATGTCCCCGAGTGTCTGGTATTGTTCAGAAGAAATTATTTTGATACCGGGAAATTCAACCATGAATGTTCCCTGCCATCTTGAGGGCAGATCAAGGGGAAAACAAAAAGATGATTGGAGTAGATATGCGGGATGAGGAGGTTTTATATGATTTGGAGTATGGTATGAGTCTGTATCGTCTGTTTTAAATTTCCATCCATCGGGCCCGCGGGACAGCGCGGCATGAATCACCCGGCGGCCCTTCTTTAAATCCTGAAGATATAAAGTCAGCAGTCGGGCATTGACAAATTCCCCTGCCACTTTAAGAGCCTTGGCGGTAAAGCTTTCCATGTCGCCCTCCTGCCTGGCCAGTGTCTGAAGGCGGTTTCTAATACTTTTCCACTCATTTACATCCATTATTGTTTTCCGGATTTATGATTTTTTTGCTTGACGTAAAGCCACTTATCTCTTAGCATTAATTTTTTAAAAAATGAAGTGATTAAAATTATACAGGAGGAGGCGGCAATTTCTTCTCTACCCTAAAGGGATAGGGGATTATTTGCCACAGATTTATGAGTAATATAGAACAAGAATGCGATAAATGGTATCGTTCCGGATGGAAACTTATGGAAGAGGGCACCTATTCACAATCTATTAAAGCCTTTGACCGGGCGATCCATGAGAATGCTGAATTTGGGGACGCATATTTCGCCAGAGGAATATGCCACTATAAGCTTGGTTTTTACCACAGCTCAGCCCATGATATGACGGCTGCTGCCATATTGGGGTGTGATGATGCTGTTCTATGGAGCAGTTATGGGTGGCGTTGAGCATAGATACATTTCGTAACGGGGACATTTCTTTTTGCTTTTTGGGGACAGATTTTAAATCTGTCCCCGTCCTTCAAAATCTGTCCCGCCCTTCGTCCTTAGTCAAGTAAAATGATGGAATAATAATTAAAGGTTTCATTGATGTTCATGGCGATATGGGTATTGATCCCAAGATTTTTCAAGGTGCCTATTACATCAATGGAAAAGGATTCCACTGTCGGTCTTTTTTCCATGGGAAACCGGCAGTTTTCAGGATAGGCACATTTTTTACATAGAGAACATGCCCCGCTTACGAGGCTGAATGCCTTGTCATACCCATCCAAGAACAGCTCTCTTTCAAGAATAACAGAGCCTTTCCAATAACGCACCTGGTCTGTACGATTTTTACTGCTTCTCTTGTAGAAATCTTTACACTGCTGGCTTCCGATGAGCAGGAGAGCTGTTGAGTATTCCTTGAGAAGTTCACGGGTTTCGGAAATAGTCGGGGTGGCAGGCGGGCAGGACCAGTTGGAATTGAATTGGGTGCATCCATACCTGCACTTGAGGTTGACCCATTGTGCCACAGCGATTTCTTTTACATCAAAGGGCAGGATGGACTCAATTCCGTATCTTTGACCTTTTGTCTTTAATTTTCTCAATACCCGCTCAGATAATCCATCATGGGATCTAAAGGAGAGGGCTTTATTGTCGGAATCGGGCAGATAGACTATTTTATTTGAACATTTAACTCCGTCTAACATGAAAATTTCCTCTCTTTTTAAAGTCAAATGGTTATGGTTTCTGACCCAGACTAAAAATTTAAGATGCTTCAAAAAACAAATTATCCGGCAATTGGGTTGATAGTAAGAGACAAGGAATGCCTTGTCTCTACTATCAATAAAATCATCATGCAAGTTATGCTAAATGCAGGAAATTATTTTTAAAAAAGGCCTTATTCTGGTTTTACAGGGCCTTTAGGGCCTTGGTTAAGAATATGATCAGGCACTACACCGATGAGATGTTCAAACTTGTCTGTCATGTGGGGCAGCTGCATGGCCTCCATGAAGTCCTTCTCAAAGGTTGGTTCAACGGTAAGCTCAAGGTATTGAACGTTTCTGGAGCACCAGTTGGCTTCATTTCGTTTTGTTTTGTTCAAAAGTGCTGCCCGGCAGCCGTCACCTGCCGCATTGCCCACCCCGTGAATGTTTTCGATGGGGCAGTCAGGGAACAGTCCCATGACCAGGGCTTTTTCCCTATCAACATGGGTTCCAAAGGCTCCGGCAATTTTTACAGTATCAACTTTTTCAATTCCCATGCGCTTCATCATCAGCTTGCAGCCTGCATATAGCGCACCTTTGGCAAGCTGTATCTGTCTGACATCCTTCTGGGTGATCACAATGTCTTTACCAATGGATGATTCCTCTTTCCATGCAAGTACAAATTCAGGTTGTTTGGTATCACTATTCTTACGGAAGCGGGGACATTCCTTGAGAGCTTTTTTATTAAAAACCCCGGTTTTAGTAATAACGCCTGATCTGTACAGTTCAGCCAGAACATCCAGTATCCCGGAACCACAGATTCCCTTAACCTTCATCTCTTCTGGCTTGGAGAATTTTCTTGATGCCTCATGGCCGATAACCATGTAGTCAACCTCGTAGGTCTCAGGGTCGATCTCGATGCGCTCAATGGCACCTGGTGCTGCCCTCATACCAAAGGCAAGCTGTGCACCTTCCATGGCAGGGCCCGTGGCACAGGAGGATGAATAGAGTTTATGCCTGTTGCCCAGGATAAGTTCTCCATTGGTACCTATGTCGATGATCAGTTGAATCTCATCATTCTTATAGGGTTCCTCTGCAAGCAGAACTCCAACATTGTCGCCCCCAACAAAGCCTGCCTCATTGGGCATGGCAAAAACATATGAAGATGGATTGACCTTGATATTGAGATCCCTTGCTTTGATGTCAAGGCTCTGATGAATCACCGGCGGGAAGGGTGCAAGTCCTACAGGTTCCGGATCCAGCCCCAGCAGGATATGGTGCATGGCCGTGTTGAACCCGATGGTTACATCTTCTATATCTTCTATGCTGATGCGGTGATAGGTTTTGCCGGGCTCCAGTATTTCTTCAAACTCAGCAGGGCCCTCCTCCCCTTTTTTCTTTTTAATTTTTTTCTTTTTCGGGTGAGTTTCAGCTACGGATTTTTCGATCAGGGAGTTTATTCCCTCTATGATATCGTCGCTCATTCGCTTCAACCCGCCTGGGGTGGTCATGTGAAAGGTAATACGGGCCATGACATCTTCACCGTATTTACACTGGGGATTCATAATGGAGGATGTGGCAAGAACCTCCATATTGGTAATATCGCACAGGTAAGCTGCACAGGTTGTGGTACCTACATCAATTGCTATACCATAGGATTTTTCGATCTTTCCAGGCCTGATCCTGATAATTTCCTTATCGTTCCATACGCTTACCGTTACCAGCCAGTTCTCGGCACGCAGGGTACCGGGAAGGGTCCTCAGGGTAACGATATCCACATTCAAATTGGTGAGGCCATATTCCCTGGCAAGGCCGTTACAAAGGCGTTCCCAGTCCCCTACCTTATCGTGAAAGTCGGGCTTGGCCAATTGAATGGTATAGAGCTTTACAGCCGGATTTAAACTAATATTAATATCACGGGCAGCCTTGCTGACAACCTGTTTGCCGGCGCGGGATTCTTCTGGAACAAATACAAGAATATCTTTTTCAATCTTTGCCACGCAACCCAGGCGGAATCCCTTTTCTCTGTTTTCCGGGTTGATGAATTTTTCCTCTTCCTCAAGCCAGGGGCTTACATGGGTTGGGGAAGAATGGATATTGTATTTTTCAAAATGGCCTTCTTCAATGCGGACAATACATTTACCGCACACTTTTTTTTCACCGCACAGGGCTTCGATATCCACACCTAAGAGCCGTGATGCTTCAATAATATTACACCCCTTGGGCACTTCTCCACGCCGGCCAGATGGCTGGAATATAACCTTTACAGTTTCTTCTGACATCTATATTACTCCTTTTTTTAGACTTCACCCTTCTGATATTCTCTCAGGCGTGCAATCATTTTGATGCCTTCAGACACTGCATTTCCTGCGGATTCGGCATAGCCATCGGCGCCGAACAGATTGGCAACATCACGGGTGACAGGGGCTCCGCCAAGCATGATAAGACAATCGGGGTTTTTTTCTTTTACCATTTCAATAACTTTTTTCATACCCATCATGGTGGTGGTCATCATGGCGGACATGGCAAGGACATCGGACTTTACATCAAGCTGTTTTGTTACAAAGTCTTCAAGGGGTACGTCGCGTCCAAGATCGTAAACATCCCAACCAGCTACATCAAACATCATTTTTACCAGATTTTTACCGATGTCATGGACATCTCCCTGGATGGATCCGATGACAACGGAAGCCTTAGGCGCGTCAACGTCCAGTTTAATATGGGGGCGGAGAATATCAAGCCCGGCGTACAGGGCATCCGCACACATCAAGACTTCAGGCACAAAATATTCATTGGTGTCAAAAAGAACGCCAACCTCTTCCATTCCAGCCGCAAGTCCGTCCATGACGGCGACCATGGGATCTACCCCTTCGTCAAGGGCTCTTTGAGCTGCTTCTGCACAATCATCCTCTTCGTACTCAACTACGGCTTCCTTCAGTGCTGCTAAAATTTCTTCCTGTGACATGTTTTTTCTCCTTGTTTAGTTATTTTAGATGCGTCCAACAGCAGGAGAGGCTTTTTTACCATATTCTCTGACTGTTTTTACATAAGCTTCCATGTTTTCAAGTTTCACATCCGGCCATATATCACATCCCGGCCATACGGAATCCACACCATCGTCAATACATTTTTTTATTCTTGTTTCAACTTCTGCAGTATCTTCAAGCTGAACCAGAGTGCCATAGGGATCAAAATTTCCAAATATCAGAACATCGTTGCCAAGTTTTTTTCTTGTCTCCACAACATCGTTTTTCTGATCAACACTCAAGGCCGTTGCACCGCATTCATGCATCATTTCTATGATCATGTCCGTGGAGCCGCAGATATGGTTCACAGAAGGAACAGAAATGGCATCAAACACCTTTTTAAGATTCGGGCCTATAAGAGTTTTCCACATGCGGGGAGAAAGAAGATCCGTTCCAGAACCCATCTCTCTTACGTTGATGAAATCCACACCCAGAGATTCGTAGTGTTTGCAAAGGTCAATGGTTACCTGGGTGACTTCTGACAGGAAGGCAGCGGTTTGATCCTTGTTCTTCTTTAATCCCTTAAGAAGGATATCTATTTCCATTATCTGTCCTGCCAGGGTAAAGGGGCCCAGTACCCATGCACCAATTGCAAGGTCTGGAGCCTCCTCTTTAAGGATTTTAAAAGCTTCATCTATCATGGGGAGACGGCCCTTAGTCATGTAATCCTCAGGAATATCGATTTCGTCAAGATTTTTCCACTTATTGGGAACCGTCGGGAAGATGATCCCTTCAAGACCGTCATAGAGGGATACTCCGCGGCCCATGGCCTCTGCAACCGTTGCCATGTCATAGGGAATAACCAGGCCGTCCATGTTGAACATTCTGGCAGAGGTTATGGCCGATTCTGCCATTGCCTTGGAATCATTATGAATTTTCGCGAACTGGGTGCCCATTTTTTCGATTGCCTGTACTACAACTGCGCCTTGTCCGCTGAAGCATGGCATGGTATCAACTGGTTCCCGTTTAAATAGTTTTTGAACTCTTTCCTTACCTGTTAACGCTGTCATTATGATCCTCCTGAATTTGTTTTCTAAGCATCCCCTTTTTGAAGGATTTTTTTCAAAAAGTGTAAGATATGTTTCGTTGATGGTGAAGGATGCTTGTTTTGAATTTTATTTTAAAATATCCGAATATTTGGGGATATTATCCTCTTTTAGAAAATTAATAACCCTCGGTTCGATTGATCTCATAAGGTGCTGCAATCTAAATGAAATACGACTCCGATTTTTTAGAGGTCGGTTTTTTATATGAATAAATTCAATAAGTTATACAAAAATAATCGAATAGTTGGTAATAAGGCAACGGATTAATATGGCCTTTTTCTTATTTTTTAAATTTTTTCAGGTCTTCTACAAAATCGGGAAACAATTTAAAGAGTGGGTGATTGGGATCCTTGGGAAGTCTCCCTGTTTCGCTGAAAACAGCCGTTGCCTGAAAAGCATTGGACATTGCAATGGCAGGCATTATACGGGAGGCTCCAACCATGGGGCCTGAAAAGATCATGTCATGGCACATAAAGGCAGCCAAGGATTCCAGGGCCGCATCTGCGGCAGACCATCCTTTAAAACCAAATTTTTCCCGTCCCTGTTTCCACATGTAGGAGCCGTTGGAAGGGGCGCTTCCTGTGGGGAATCCCCATTTTTCCTTGATCATCTTGTTTGCCAGACCGCAAAGGGAGGTAGCTGGGCCGTTCATGACAGATGTATCTACAAAAATAGACTCAAACTTGGCTCCTGCTGTTTCAATTGCATCTAAAAGCTTCTGGGTTCCGGTAATCCTTCCGGCGGGCATCTGATCTTCCATATCATAGGATACTAAGAGCACATGTTTTACACCTATTTTTGCCATTTCCGTGATTTCGGTATTGAGATCCTGCTCCCAGACGGTAATGCTGTTATAGAACATGCGGTCAAGAAGACCCTTTTCCGCACAATAGGCAGCAGCTTCAAGTTTGGGTTTCATTGTCCATGCGTCTATACAGAAGGGCATGTCTGAATTTGCGACTACAAAATCAATAAATGTTTTAAATTCAGCGCCGGTATTGGCAACTATGTCCGCCATTCCAGGAATTCCCGTGTCTTCAGTCAGCTTGTCCTGGGTTTTCAAGAGATTTGCGGCCATTTTTTCATCAAACCCGTCTTTTCGTTTTCCAGGAAAAACCTTGTCACCTTTCTGAAAAATGGAATTGCACACCACCGTGGGGTAGTCTCCTGGCTGCCCGCCAAACTTCACTCCACCAACTTCGCAAACCTTTTGCTCTGTGTTGAATTGAAACATGTTATCCTCCTGAATAATTTATAATATTGAGTAATTGAGCGTTAGTAAATAGATGATATCGCCTGAATAAAATTCACAATACCAGAGGGAGGATGTTCAAGTAAATCGTCTAAAAGACTATTTTGTAAAAATAAAAGACGAATTTTTTACAACAAAGGTTTAGAGTCATAGTAGGTTTGTATGAAAGCCTCTGTAAACCCAAAATGACTTTTATGTTTGGGGATTGAACCTTTGAGCTGTCATAAGGCCCTTTTGAATCTATGATTCAGGAGGTTTTATTCTCATAATTGAATGTCTATGATGCCAAGCTGAATGGCGTACTGGATAAGTTTGGAGATATTATTCATATTGAGTTTTTCCATGATATTGGCTCGATGGGATTTAACCGTGCTTGGGCTCAAACACAGGATTTCAGCGATTCTTTTTGTGGAGTTGCCCTCAACGATCATTTGAAAAACTTCCCGTTCCCTGTTTGTCAGATTATCATAGAGTTCTTCCTGGGAGGATTTTTTATTCATGCCGACATAATCCTCAATGACCCGGCTGGATATGGAGGGACTTAAATATGTAACTCCTTTCATCGCCGAATGGATTGCTTCAATAATATCACTGCTCAATGCGTTTTTAAGCACATATCCTGAGATACCTATGCTAAGGAGTTCACGGATATAACGGATATGCTCATGCATGGATAGAATAATTATTTTTGTTTTGCTGTTCATCTGTCTGATCTGCCGGGTTGCCTCGATTCCATTGAGTATGGGCATGGTGATATCCATAATAACGATATCCGGGTTTAATTGCTCTACTTTGTTGATGGCATCTCTTCCATCTACAGCCTCGCCAACGACCCGCATTTTTTTTTCTTCCTTGAGGAGCTTGCTTAGGCCTTGGCGGACGATTTCATGATCATCTGCTATTACTATTGTTGCCGGCTTGTTCACCATAGTTTTCCTTGGAATAATCAAACTGGTTCAATACTGTGGAAAGCCCGTACTTGTTAATGGGTATTGTAATTCTGATGCGGGTTCCTTTTCCAGGTTCCGTGCGAAGGGAGAATTCCCCATCCATCATGGCCGTTCTTTCTCTCATGGACAGAAGTCCAAGGGCCGGCCTGTCAGGGTTGTGTTCATCTGAATCAAAACCTATGCCGTCATCTTCTGCAACAAAAATAATTGAAGGAAAGCTTTTTATTATGGATAAATTAAATGATTTTGCATTGGCGTATTTAACGGCGTTGGATAGCGCTTCCTGGGAAAAACGATACAAAAGGGTTTCCATATCAGGATGAATACGTCCGGTAAACCCAATCATTTTAAAATTGATATTCATCGGGCTCTGTTTTGATATTTGGGTCATGTAGGCATCGAGCGCCGGTTCCAGTCCCAGATCAGTCAATAATGCAGGATGAAGCAGGTGGGATATGCGGCGCATCTTCTGGTAAGTTCGGTTGATCTGATTTTTTATGTCCCTTATCAGATTTTTTATGGAAGCATTATTGGACGGAATTATTTTTTCAAGGGTTTCAAGATTAAAATTGATGCCGATGAGGGATGAGCCTGTTTCATCATGAAGCTCACGGGAGATTCGTTTGAGGACAATCTCCTGGGATTGAAACAGCTTTGCCGTAAGGTTTTTCAACTCTTCACGGTGTTTTTGAACTATTTTGATCAGGTTCATGTTGGCAATGGCACCGCCTATAAAGTTGCCAAGGGAGCCAAGGAGATGCAGGTCTTCAAGGACAAGCTCTTTATTTTTTTCTATTTCAAATGCCATGAATCCAGAAGGTTTTCCCTTTTCGGTTATGAGAAAGCATGACATTTCAATCGTTTTTTCCTTTTGAATTTTATTCAAAGATACCTTGAAAGATGGATATACGGACTTGGGAGTGAGGTTGTTGTGCTCTCCTTGAAGAAACTCCATCAGTTCAGTATCGTGAAATATCAGGGGGATATTTTTTTCATTTATAATACCTGGAATTACCTCGCTAAATCCCTGGTGGGTCTTTAGTTCAAAGGAACCTTTTTCATGGTTGATTAAAAAAATTGCCCCGATATTAAACCTTAAAAGTTTCATTACATCACGCAGTGCCGTGGTGAGTACCGTATCCAGGTCCTGGGAACTGTTCATGGTTACGGCTATGGTGTTTAGAAGAAGGATTTCCTGGTGGTTTTTATATAAGTTGCAAAACGCATCCATACGGGCTGTAATATCTTTGGCAATGCCCTCATAACCGATAACAATATTGTTGTCGTCTTTAAAAGCATTGGCACTGAGGCTGCAATGAAGGCGGGTGCCGTCCTTTTTTTTAAAACCTGCCTCAAAATCTTTTACAAAACCGTTCATATCCATCTGTTCTTTAAAAACTTTCCAGTGGATGGGGGCAATAAATATTTTGTCAATAAAGGATAGTGAAAACAGCTCTTGTTTGCTCTGATATTCCAGGAGGTCAACCAAAGCTTGATTTATATCTAAGAAATGACCGTCCGTTGATATGATAAATATCATATCTTTTGTACTTTCAAAAAGCCTGCGGTATTTATATTCAGTATGTTTCAGGTTTTCTTCAAGGCATTTTAACTTTGATTGTGAAGGTTTATTTTTATAAAACATAAAATCACTTCTCATCATTATTTTTCTATGCCGACCCTTGCCTGAACACCTTGTTGATAATAGTGTTTTATGGGTTTCATCTCTATGACCAGGTCTGCCTTGTCTATTATAGCCGGGGTTGCACCCCGCCCAGTTACAAGAAGCTCAACATGCTCAGGTTTCATGGCAAAAAGATCCAGCAGGTTCTTTTCGCTCAGGATGTTGTACATCACTGCAACATTACCCTCATCAAGGATAACCAGATCGTGGCCGCCTTTTTTTAAAATGCCCTTGATCCTTTCATAGCCCTTTAATCCTGCTTCAATATCTTCCTGGGATGGATTGCCCTTTACAAATTTTCCCAATCCATAGTGCTCTACCGTTACCAGTTCAGCCATTTGTTTTAAGATGTTCATTTCAGAATAGTCTCCTGATTTTAAGAACTGGCCGATAAAGACTTTGCCTCCGGCACCTACGGTTCTCATGGTAAGACCTAAAGCTGCCGTTGTTTTCCCTTTTCCCTTTCCCGTATAAACTTGAATGTATCCTTTCATGAATGTTCTATTTCTCCCTGCCGGACAAAAAATTAATATACATCATGCATCATTTTATACCAACGGTTCGATTATTTTCGCATAACTTATTGAATTTATTTATATGAAAAAAACTGACATCTAAAAAACCAGAGTTGTATTTAACTTAAATTACAGCACCTTATGATATCAATCGAACCGAGGGCTTTATAGGTTGGCAATTATAGCTTTTCCAAACTCAGAGCACTTGATTTTGGTGGAACCTTTCATCTGGCGTGCAAGGTCATAGGTGACTGTTTTTTGCTCAATGGTTTTGATTACTCCCTTTCTGATTTTATCTGCTGCCTCCTGCCAGCCCATGTATTCCAGCATCATGACGCCGGAGAGTATCAGCGAGCCTGGATTAATTTTGTCCAGTCCAGCATATTTGGGAGCGGTTCCATGGGTGGCCTCGAACAGGGCAAAGCCGTCTCCGATATTAGCCCCCGGTGCCATGCCAAGGCCGCCGATCATGGCTGCAAGGGCATCGGACATGTAATCTCCGTTGAGGTTCGGCATGGCAAGCACATCATATTCATCGGGGCGCAGGAGAATCTGTTGAAACATGGCATCGGCAATGCGGTCTTTGATGACGATCTTTCCCTTTGGCGGAATGCCGTCATGATCACTCCATAGTGCTTCTTCAGTAACAATATGGTCTTTGAATTCATCTAAGGCCAGCTCATAGCCCCATTTCATGAAGGCGCCTTCGGTGAATTTCATGATATTGCCCTTGTGTACTAAGGTGACACTTTTTCTGCCGTGATCCAGAGCGTATTTAATGGCCATTCTTACCAGCCTGCGGGTGCCGGAGCGGCTGATGGGTTTGATGCCTATGCCTGAATCTTCCCTTATGATACGGTTTTCAGATGTTTTTACAAGGTCGATGATTTTTTTTGCCATTTCAGAGCCGGCTTCCCATTCAACGCCCATGTAAACATCTTCCGTGTTTTCCCGGAATACAACCATGTCGACTTTTTCAGGAGCCTTTACAGGGCTTGGAATGCCGTTTATATAAGTTGTCGGACGGATACATGCGTAAAGATCGAGTTCCTGGCGCAGGGCTACATTGATACTTCGCTGTCCCTCACCCACCGGGGTGGTTAGAGGGCCTTTTATTGCAACCCTGTGGGTTTTTATTGCTTCAAGGGTTTTATCCGGCAGCCAGGAACCGGTTTCCTTGAATGCCTTTTCTCCCGCAAGGACTTCCAGCCACTCAATTTTGCGGCTGTTTCCATAGGCACTTGCCACCGAGGCATCCAATACCTTTTTTGTTGCGTTCCATATGTCAGGCCCTGTTCCGTCTCCTTCTATAAAAGGGATTATCGGGGCATCTGAAACGATTAATCTGCCATCTTCAGAAAAGTTGATAATATTCGGGTTATTCATATTTTTTCCTTTTTTTTGTTTTTTTTGTGCCCCAGGCATGGGAGATCATGAAAGTTCAATTGTTGAAAAATTACCTTTAAATTTACCTTTAGATGTTAGCCTTAAGAGTAATTTTATGCAACAAAAAAATTTGGAGAAAGGTAAGCCAGGCATTGAATATTATCTGTGAGGGTGGTATCGTTCTAATTTTGAGTTAAACATATGAACTCTATTATGGAGGCTCATTAATATTTAATCCAGTTGGAAATGATTACGGATGGAAAATAATGGCTGAGTGGAAAGGGACGGAGATTAAATTTTGCACGCTTTGCGGCGGCACGGTGACACGGCTTGTGCCTGAAGATGATGACCATGTAAGGGATGTATGTACAAAATGCGGAAATGTTCATTATCAAAATCCAAAGATGGTTGTAGGCTGTATTCCAGAAGCCGGGAGCCGTATTTTGCTGTGCCTTAGAAACATAGAGCCTGCAAAGGGAAAATGGACCCTTCCCGCGGGTTATCTTGAAAACAATGAGACTGTTGAACAGGGGGCCGTAAGGGAAACCCTTGAGGAGACAAGGGCCAGGGTTGATATTATCAGCCCCTATCGACTTTTTAATATAGTTCATGTCTCCCAGATATATCTTATGTTCAGGGCCGGCCTGGTCACGGAGGATTTCGGCCCCACTTCCGAGAGTATGGATGTCCGGCTTTTCCATGAAGATGAAATTCCCTGGGATGAAATTTCCTTTCCGGTTATCAGAAAAACCCTGGTTCACTATTTTAAGGACAGGCAGAACAGGGACTTCCCCTTTAAGATCGGGGATATTTATCCTGGACAAAGAATAATTTCATAGGTGTTTTTTTTATCATGACATGATCAATCAAGGAGGTATTTTATGGCAAAAATAGGCGTAGTTCTTTCAGGATGCGGGGTTTATGACGGCAGTGAAATCCATGAGGCTGTATTGACACTTCTTGCACTGGACCGTGCAGGGGCGGAAGCTGTTTGTGCAGCCCCCGATATGGAACAGCTTCATGTGATTGATCACATTACAGGTGAAACAATGGATGAAAAACGCAATGTGCTGGTGGAATCCGCCCGCATAGCAAGGGGCAATATAAAAGACCTCAAATCTTTGAGCGCTTCTGAACTTGACGGTTTGATTTTGCCCGGCGGATTTGGCGCAGCAAAGAACCTGAGTGATTTTGCCCTGAAGGGTGCTGATGCCGCAGTTCATCCCGAGGTAAAGCGTATTCTTAATGAAATGGCAGATGCCGGTAAGCCCATCGGTGCCATCTGCATTGCTCCGGCAACCCTTACAAAGGCTATGGCAGAGAGAAAACCGGAAGTTACCATTGGAAACGATATTGGTACGGCAGCAGCCATAGAAAAGATGGGAGGGTGCCATAGAGAATGCCCTGTTGAGGACATTTACGTTGATACGAAAAACATGGTTGTCACCACTCCTGCCTATATGCTTGCTCCCGGGATTAAAGAGGCTGCCGTGGGAATTGAGAAGCTTGTAAACAAAGTGGTTGAAATGGCCGGTTGATTGTATTTTAAAAAGGGGACAGATTTATTTTTTACATAACCGGAAAAAGGCGACGCACAACCGCATTAAACACAACAATAAAAAAAAATAAATCTGTCCCCTTTTTCTTTTGTCCCCTTTTTCTTTTTACCTGATTGTTTTTGAGACCTCTGAAGTGAGTTCAAGCACTCTCATGGCAGAGTCCAGATCAATGGAGCCGGTCCCGCAGCTCGGTGTGATAAGGGACTGCTCTATAATCTTTTCCCTTGAAATCCCCAGAGCTTCCACCTGTTTGATCTGATCGTCAAGCTTTTGCACAAGGCTTTTGACTGTTTCCCTGCGGATATCTTCCACATTTGATGTGGGAACTATGCCCCAGGCTAAAATACCTCCCCGCTTTAGATACTCCGCGATCATGTCGGGATAGAGTATGAATTTATCAAAAAATGAATAGGCATCAAAGCTTATAATGTCGATGGGGGAATTTAAAAGCAGATCCCATTCAGTGTTGGCACAAACATGGATCCCCGCAAGCCCGCCTTCTGCGTGGACCCCCTGAATAACCTCAGCAATGGCATCGCTTACATCCTTCCTGGTTATGGTAATGAATGCGGAGGTTCCAAAGCCTGCCATGGCAGGTTCATCAAAGAAAATAATGGGTTTCAGGCCTCTTTTTGCAAAAAGCCGGGCCTGCCATCTGCCGTTCATGGCAAGGTGCTTTATGGCCGCGTCCCTGAGCTGATCATTGTAGAAGACAGCTCTTTCCCTCTCATCTGTAAGACTGGTGGCAAAGGTAATGGGCCCCGTGACCTGGCCCTTGAGCGCTGTAAAATTTTCCTTTTGTTCATCAACCTGCCTTAAAAATTCCCAAAAACCCTTTCCCGTCTCAGGCGTCAGCGTAAATATGGAGGAATCAATATCCTTGCCGCCTTCCGTGACTCCAAGATATTCTTCATAAAATTCAAGGTACTCCTGATCAAATCCCTGTCCTGCCGTGTCTATAAAAAGCTTTCCATTGGGGGCCTCACAGACACCCGGCATGCCCGGCAGAAACTGCTCGATCATTCCCTCCTCCTTATACATGGGAAGCTGGGGCCAGAGGGGGATTTCCGGGGTATGCCGGATGATAAGGGATGTAGCTTTGCTGTGGCTTTCCATGGGCAGGCTGCCTATTAGAAGGGGCAGTCCTCGGGGTTTAAAATCCGTCATTTTTATTTTCCTTTTTTGAACGCCCAGGCCTTGATTGTTTTTAAGCAGGCAGGCGTATGGTTCTCATTTTGGGGGGCTCATCTCAAAAATAGTGTAAGCTATCTTTGGGGTATTCTGAAAGATGCCCATTAAACGGCTGTATCTTAGAATAAAATTAGAAGGCTTGCAATTTATTTTTTTTTAAGGTATCATTCTTGGTTGATTGGCTACAAGTCATGTTTTTATGACGCCATGTATCGTGCTTTTGCCGCCTTTTACTTGGAAGTCTAACCGCGAGATATTATTATACGCTTTTGCGAAATCCGACAACCGGATGCTAATGGGGCGGGGTTGCTGGTGGTATTGAGTTAACTTACTGAATATATCAATTAAAAATTTAAATTTAATCTGATTTTATTTTGATCCTGTTTTTTTAGTCTGCTTGTCAAATTTCACTTTCTGAAATTTGACTGTGCGGTTTACTCACAGGATCTACCATGTTGAGAAACAACAGAATATAAAGCTAAGTCCTTGTATTTACAATACGTTATTAAGGATTTTTTTGTCAAAAACAATTTAAGGAGGAATAATCACATGAGAGCTGAGAACATTAAAAAAGGATATAAAGTTTATTCCCATAAAAATTACCTGGATATTCCCCAGATAAAGAGACTGCCCAGGCATTATTACGATGATATCAAGGCCATATCACGGGTTTTTCCATTTCGGGTAAATAATTATGTCCTGGACGAACTTATAGACTGGGACGATGTACCTGATGATCCTATTTTTCAGTTGACATTTCCCCAGCCCGGGATGCTTGCTCCGGAATCCCTTGATCTGATTAAATCTCTTCAGCATAAAAAAGATAGTGAGAGCCTGCTGCAAGGTGTGGTAAGGGACATACATGCCGGCCTGAACCCCCATCCGGCAGGTCAGGTTGAAAAAAACGTCCCGTCCGAGGAAGGCATGACCTTTACGGGTCTGCAACATAAATACAACGAAACCGTGCTTTTTTTCCCTACCCAGGGACAGACCTGCCATGCCTATTGTACCTATTGTTTCCGCTGGGTACAGTTCGTCGGGATGGAGGATCTTAAATTCGCATCGTCCCGGCCCGGAAACCTGACCGAGTATGTTCGCAGGCATCCGGAGGTGAGCGATATACTCTTTACCGGCGGTGACCCCATGGTTATGAGAACCCGCGCGTTGAAAAAATATATTGAACCTGTTTTGCAGATGCGGAAAAGCAGCATCTCCAATATCCGCATAGGTACAAAATCACTTGCCTACTGGCCCTATCGTTTTTTAACGGACAGCGATTCAGATGAGCTTTTGAGATTTTTTGAAAAAATCGTCGAGTCTGGCCTGCATCTTTCCATCATGGCGCATTTTTCCCATCCAAGGGAGCTTGAAACCAATGCGGTGCGTGCCGCCATCAAGAGAATCAGGGCAACCGGTGCTGAGATACGGTGCCAGGCCCCGCTTATCCGCCATGTCAACGATGCCCCGGAAATATGGTCTGAACTGTGGAAAACCCAGGTGAACCTGGGGATGGTTCCCTACTATATGTTCATGGCAAGGGATACCGGTGCAAAGTCCTATTTTGAGGTTTCTCTTGCAAGGGCCCATGAGGTATTTACAAAAGCTTATGCAAATGTTTCCGGGCTGTGCAGAACGGTGAGGGGGCCGTCCATGTCGGCGGATCCCGGCAAGGTTGTAGTCGAGGGAATAACGGAGGTACAGGGCAAAAAAATGTTCGGGCTTAAATTCCTTCAGGCACGAAATCCTGAATGGGTGAATCAGCTTTTTTATGCCGAGTTTGATGAAAATGCAGCATGGTTAGATGATCTAAAGCCGGCGTTTGGGGAGAAAAAGTTCTTTTTTGAAGAATAAACCAGCCTATATTAGATTGTTTACGAATTTTTTAAGTTCACGATGCAGTTGAATATGCATTGAAAAAAATGATCTTGCTTAAATTACTGCTTTGTCAAATATAAAGATCAGGCTCTGCCTGATTTCATTTGAATATAGAGACAAGGCATGCCTTGTCTCTACGGTCAGGCGGTCAGCATGAATTAATATACCGGATATCTTGAATTATATATGAATTTTTGTGGTTTCATATTTATTTGCGCGGTAAAATATTTTCTGCAACCCGCCTTACGTGACAGCCCTGAAATCAATCATTGACAGAGCACTGCTTACCTGTTCATATATCTTTTTTGTTTTGATAGAATTTTTTTTCTTACCCGGATGCTAAGGGGCGTAACCTCCACCAGCTCATCGGAGTTGACAAAGTTCAGGGCCTGCTCCAGTGTCAGGGGCTTTATGGGAGAGCAGGTGGTGCTGTCATCCTTTCCCGATGCCCTCATGTTGGTCAGCTTTTTTTCCTTGCAGGGATTTACATCAAGATCATTGTGTTTGCTGTGTTCTCCCACGACCATGCCCTCATATACCGGGGTGCCGGGTGTTATCATAAGCCTGCCCCTGGGCTCCAAGTTGTAAAGAGCATAGGGCACGGCCTTTCCCTTTCTGTCGCTTATAAGGGAGCCTGTTCTTCTTGTGGGAAACTCTCCTCTGTAGGGTTCATATCCGTCAAATATGGAGTTCATTATGCCTGTTCCCTTGGTATCTGTAAGAAACTCATCCCTGTATCCGATGAGGGATCTTGAAGGCACCGAGAATTCCATGTTCACCCGTCCCCTCTTGTTGGAAAGATTGAGGAGCCTGCCCTTTCGCATGGAGAGTTTCTCCGTTACCACGCCTGTAAACTCTTCGTCGCAGTCCACATAAAGGCACTCAATTGGTTCGGTTTTTTCCCCGTTTTTTTGGGTTTTGTAAATCACTTCGGGCCTTCCCACGCATAACTCAAAGCCTTCCCTTCGCATGGTTTCCACAAGTATGGCCATCTGGAACTCTCCCCGCCCCTGAACTATGAAGGTGCCCCTCTCCTGGGTATCTTTGAGGGAGATGGCCACGTTGGCAAGGGCCTCTTTTTCAAGGCGCTCCCGGATTCTGCCGGACTGCACATATTTTCCCTCCATTCCGGCAAACGGTGAGTCTGATGTGGTGAACATCATGGACACCGTGGGTTCATCCACGCTGATGCGGGGCAGGGCCTTGGGATACTCCCTTGTGCATATGGTATCTCCGATTTCAAAGGCATTGGTTCCTGATACAACGGCAATGTCTCCTGATGCCACCAGCTCTGCGGGAAGGAGAGATGCACCCTCATAGGTTTGTAGGCTTGAGACCTTGAGCTTCACAGGATTGCCGTCTTTTCCAATCAGAACCAGCTCATCTTTTGAACTGACCCTGCCGTTGGCAATTTTGCCGATGGCGAGCCTTCCCGTATAATCAGAATGGCCAAGATCCGAGATGAGCATCTGGAATGGCTCGCCAGGATCAAAAGAGGGCGGTGGTATTTCGCTTAAGATTGTCTTAAAGAGCGGTTTTAAATCCTGGGATTCATCTTTTAGTTCATTTTTTGCTATGCCGTCTCTTCCGACGGCATAAAGCACTGGAAAGTCAATTTGATCGTCTGTGGCATCCAGATCAATGAACAGATCGTAAATTTCGTCCAAGACCTCCATGATCCTGGCATCACTGCGATCTATCTTGTTGATGACCACGATGATCCTGAGTCCGGCATTAAGGGCTTTTTTCAGCACAAAACGTGTCTGGGGCAGGGGCCCCTCCGAGGCATCCACCAGAAGGATGGCGCCGTTTACCATGGACAGTGCCCGTTCCACCTCGGCACTGAAGTCTGCATGGCCCGGTGTATCTAAGATATTTATCTTTATGCCGTCAAGGACAACTGAGCAGTTCTTGGCAGATATGGTAATGCCCCTCTCCTTTTCAAGCTCCATGGAGTCCATGATGCGCTCATCCACCTCTTTGCCCTGTCTGAATACCCCGCTCTGCTTGAACATGGCATCTACCAGGGTTGTTTTCCCATGATCAACATGGGCAATAATGGCAATATTTCGTATATTGCTGTTTTCAGCTTTCTGTGTCATTTTTTTGTTTGTTTTCCTTAAAAAAAGTTATTTTGCTTAAGAGCGCCTGCCACTGCTTTATTTAAAATAAACAAGAATAATATGATTTTTAACAATAAAAATCAAGATCAATTTTTTTCAAATATTTTAATATTTCCGGTATTGAAAATAATTATTAAATTGTGTTATTTAGATGTTGACAATAGATAATGGTTTAGATGATAATTTGGTAGTTTTATATAAAAACTTATTAGCAAACGGATGGAACCGCTAATGCCGGAAATACAGCAGACACCGACAGCAATAAAACCTGACCAGATTATTGAAATCGCCTTAAGGCAGAGGTGGATTATCATTATTTCTCTTTGTGTCACCCTCACCGTCGGGCTTTATTTTACCCTTACCCTTCCAAGAACCTATTCATCATCAACGACAATTCTTGTTCAGGCTCAGAAGGTGCCCGGCTCCTATGTACGATCCATTGTTTCAACGGAGTTAAGCGAGAGAATCAGCACCATATCCCAGCAGATCATGAGCCAGACTAATCTGGAAAAAATTATTGATCAGTTTGGACTGTATGAGGATGAAGGTGCTCAAAACATGTATCTTGAAGATAAAATAAAGAGCATGAGAAAAAGGATTAATGTAACATTAAGCCGTGCCAGAAGCGGCACAGATGCCTTTACCATCTCCTTTACCGGGAAAGAGCCTGACCGGGTAATGCGCATAGCCAACACCCTTGCCAGCTTTTTCATGGATGAAAACCTTAAGCTCAGGGAAGCCCAGGCAGTCGGTACCAGTGAGTTTTTGGATTCTGAGCTTGAAAAGACAAGGCAGCGTCTTGAAGAGCGGGAAAAGGCCCTTTCGGACTACAGGTCAAGATATCTGGGGGGGCTGCCCGATGAGCTTGAATCTAATTTAAGGACAATGGATCGTCTTCAGTTGCAGCTTACAGAAAAACAGGCAATGCTTCGAGATGCCAAAAACAGCCTTAATACTCTTACCGCTCAGATTGCCCAGTCAAAGGAGATGTCTGCCCAGTCAATGGGAGATCCGTTTGCATTTTCTGATTTTGAAGAAGAAGATGGGCTTTATGAGTCTGAAACAGCGAGCAAGATAGCACAGCTGGAAAAAATATATGATTCTCTCCTTCTAAGATACACGGAAAGGCATCCTGATGCTGTTAAAGTTGCAAGGACAATCGATAAACTTAAAAAAAATCTTGAAAAGGAAAATGCTGAAAGAGAAGCCCAGGCAGAAAAAGAATCTGAAGAGATTGCCGATGATGATAATATGGAGCTTGACATTGAAATGCCTCTTCCTGAAGGGAACTGGGCTGTAATGCAGCAAGAGATGCAGTTATCCCAGATTAATGATGAAATTTTAAAAATAGAGTCTGATATTGCCGGCATTCAAGAAAAAATGTTGGTTTATCAGCAGCGCGTTGAAGCTACTCCCAAGCGTGAGCAGGAGCTGCTCTCCCTGAAACGGGATTATGGAAATATTCAGGATGTTTTCAGCTCCCTGCTTTCTCGCAAACTTGAAGCAGAACTTTCAGTGAACATGGAAAAAAAGCAAAAAGGAGAGCAGTTCAGGATACTTGACCATGCCCGCCTGCCGGAAAAACCCATATCACCGGATGTAAAGAAGCTTCTTATCTTTTCCCTTGCCGCAGGTCTTGGGCTTTCCGGCGGGATTATTTTCCTTTTTGAGCTTTTGAATCTCTCTGTGAGAAGAGATGGAGATATTGAAGAAAAACTGGGGCTTCCGATCCTGGCACATATTTCCCGGTTAAAAGAACCTGGTTATGCCTTAAAAAAAAGGCTTAACTGGCTCTGTTTTGGGGCGGCCTCAATGTATGCCTCTTGTGTATTAGGTTTTTTTGTTGTTATAAATCAAAAAGGTATTACCAAGGTGGTTGATTTTATAAAATCATTTATTTAGGACTACTTTGTTAAATTATAATTTTCAGACTGTTTTTGTAGGGGTAGTAGCCTGTGGCTACCCTGTCCATTGGGCAACCACAGGGGGTGCCCCTACATTATGCAAGAAGATTTCTGAAGATAACAAAGTAGAATTAGATTTGTAAAAAAAATAAAGGCAGGTGTTTTGGGAAAAATATTCGAAGCAATGGAGAAGTCCTCCCGGGAGCAAAAGATCAAGACCCAAAAAAGAGCCCCCATATTTAGTTTTAATAAGAAGGCCGAAATATCCGATAATCAGGGTGAAGATATTAATCAAAGCCCTGATGTTGAGAAACTGGCTGTAAAAGAAAAACAGCCTTTACAGGAGGTAGAAAAAGAAAATAGACAATCGCTTCATGCAATGGAATTGAACAAATCCATTATCGCGTATTTTAAACCCCATTCCCAGGAGGCTGAGCAGTTCAGATTACTTAAAACAAGCATCCTGTTTCCTGAAAAAGGAGAGCCTCCCAGGACAATTATGGTAACAAGCTCGGCTCCGGGTGAGGGTAAATCTTTTGTTGCTGCAAATCTTGCCGTAAGCATGGCCCTTAGTATTGATGAGTATGTCCTTTTAATGGACTGTGATTTAAGAAAGCCATCTATTCATAAATTATTTGGTTTCCCGGACAATACACCTGGTTTAAGTGAATATCTATCAACACAGACTCCACTTGCGGGTATTTTGCAAAAAACTCAAATCGACAAGCTTACCATACTTCCTTGTGGTGCTCCTCCTTCAAATCCATATGAACTTGTGTCTTCCGATCAAATGAGGCGGTTGATTCAAGAGACAAAATCAAGATATAGTGACAGATATATTATTATTGATTCACCCCCTCCCTACATAACTGCCGAGGCAAATGCTCTTGCAAGACTGGTTGATGCCATAATAATAGTCGTAAAAACTGGAAGAACTAAAAAATCTTCTTTACAGGAACTTGTCGATACATATGGTAAAAACAAAATACTTGGGGTTGTAAAAAATTATGATGAACCCCTTCCTTTTTCAAAAAAGACAAAGTATAATTATGTCTACAACCGCGCATGATCTGTGCTGCACCGATACTTCAAAAGCTGAAATTATTTGACTTTAAATTATTTCCTGGCATACACTTCAATTTGTTAAATTTGAAAAGAGCAAGATGCTAAATATCCTGAAACAGTATTATCCCATACGGAATATCATTTTTTTCATGATTGAAGGCTTTGTGATATTTATTTCCGTATTTCTTGCACTGATAATTCTCACCTATTCAGATTCTTTTTTATTTGATTTTTTTCTTGTTATGAGAATTTTGCTTGTAACAGTTGTCTGTCAAATATCCTTGTATTATAATGATCTTTATGATTTTAAGATGGCATCTACGCTTTTTGAAATCATTATTCGCCTATTGCTCTCTCTTGGCGTTACAGCCATTGTCCTTGCCTTTATATATTTTTGTTTCCCCACGGTGATTATTGATGAATGGATATTTGTTTTAAGTATCTTGTTTCTCCTCATATTTGTTGTTGCATGGCGTTTGATTTATGTCTTTATTCTAAGTAAGGGTATGTTTAATGAAAACATCGTAATTCTTGGATCAAGCCGTCTTGCCTTTGATATTTTCAATGAAATTGACACCAAGATTGATTGTGGATATACTGTATCTGCTTTGATTCCTGATTCTTCCCATGAAGAGACTTATAAAAAAATTGCTGATAAAGTCATTGTTAATGTCGATAAAACAGAATTTTGTGATGCTGTCATTAATATGGGTGTAAAAAAAGTGGTAGTGGCTTTGCAGGACAGCCGCTCTTTTTTTCCCACAAAGGAGTTATTGCGGTGCAGAGTGGCAGGAATTGAAGTTATTGAAGGAAATACATTTTACGAGACTTTGACCGGTAAGCTGTCGGTGGATTCCATTAATCCCTCCTGGCTGATTTTTTCAGACGGTTTCAGAAAGTCGGGTGTGAAGTCAATAATTAAAAGATTGATTGATATTATTGTTTCCCTTGTTCTCATAATTTTTCTTTCTCCTTTGTTTTTGCTTGCGGCAGCCCTGATTAAGCTTGATTCCAGGGGTCCGGTACTTTTTTCCCAGGACAGGGTTGGGCGGAATAAAAAAGAATATATGATGTACAAGTTTCGCTCCATGGTGGAAAACGCGGAAGAAAAGAGCGGGCCTGTATGGGCAGAGGATAATGATGAGCGCATTACACGGGTGGGAAGGGTTATAAGAAAGTTTAGAATTGATGAATTGCCCCAACTGTGGAATGTTCTAATGGGTCATATGAGTATGGTGGGACCAAGGCCCGAGCGTAAGCATTTTATAGACAGCCTGGAAAAAGCGATTCCATACTATTCAGAGCGCTTTACCGTAAAACCAGGGCTTACAGGATGGGCCCAGGTCTGTTACGGCTATGGTGCTTCTGTTGAAGAAGCCACGGAAAAATTAAATTATGAGCTTTTTTATATTAAAAATATGTCAATCATGATAGATGTCATTATTATTTTGCGCACCATCAAGACTGTTTTTTTCGGGCGGGGGGCTAAATAACGAGCGCCTATTTCAAAATTTAAGCAGTGTGATCCGTAATTTTTGTGAATCCTTATATGTATCAATTTTGTTTTACCTGCTGTTCAATTATTATGACTGTAATTGAAGAGGCGGAGCTATATTATTAAGATCATCTTAAAAAAGCTTTGGAGGGCGTGATGAAGAATATATTATCTATAATTATCATTATTTTTTTGATCTGTTCTTTCTTCTGTGCCGGGAATGCGTTTTCAGCGGATTATGATAAGGATTTCCCCGTTGAAAATAGTCAGTTCGACACCTACAGGATCGGTAAAGGAGATCTTTTAAGGGTGGTGGTCTGGAAGGAGCCTGACCTTTCCATGGAATCAGCCATTGTAAGGTTGGATGGCAGTATTACACTTCCCTTGATTAATGATGTTCAGGCTGAAGGCCTTTCAACAATGGAGTTGAAAATATCCATTGAGGAAAAATTGAGTCAGTTTGTAGAATCTCCTCTGATCACGGTGATTCTATTGGAATCCGCGAGCCAGAAATATTATATCCTTGGAGAAATTGCAGCCACCGGAGAATATCCCATCATTAAAAATATGACTGTTATGCAGGCCTTTGCCGTAGCCGGCGGATTCACGGAGTGGGCCGCTAAAAAGGAGATTATCCTCTTTAGAATTGTTGACGGTCAGGAAAAGATTTTCAGGATTAACTACAAGGATATTATAAAGGGCAAAAATTTTAAGAATAATATTAACATAAAAGCAGATGATGTTATTATTGTTCCATAACCTGGGACAGGACAGATATGGAATTTGCATCTGCAGTTTATAATAGAAAAACAGAAAAGACCTTGGGGGAGGGGAAGTGGTGAAAAACTTGTCCGAAACAGGAGAATTAAGACAATCTTTTTTATGGGTTACTGTTTTTTTATATGTTTTAATATTTTATTCTGCCAATGCCCTGGCCGTGGTAACGGAATTTGTTCCCAGTGTTTATGTGTCTGAAGATTATACGGATAATTATGATCAGACAGAATTTGACAAGGTTGAGGAATTTTACACAACCTATGGTATCGGCCTGTCCCTTGGCTTTCTGCAAAAAAACGGTAAGGTACTATTGAACTATAACCCTGAGTTCAAGGACTATGATAAGCATGATGAAGAGGATGCCTGGGAACATAACTCCTCTCTCACAGGTGATTTCCAGCCCTCAAGACGATCTTCCATCAATTTCAGTCTCAACTATGACGGCCATGGAGGCAACAATGAAAGTGAATCCTGGGAACATGGTGCCTTTATAGGGGGCTCCTATGAAATTTCAAAATACACCGGAGTTTTACTTTCTGCTGATTATTCAAATACCTATGATCGCCAGCAGAGAACCGGGGACTGGAACGAGTCTGAAGATTACTCCTTTTCCGGCGGCATAAATCATCGATTCGGCAAAAACGACTCTGTGGCTTTTGATTATACATACTCCATGACTGATTATAAGGAGCCTGATTCCGATGATTATGAAGAACATAACCCTTCTATTTTCCTGGCATACTGGTTTGCTCCTCAATTGGGATTTGATTCCAATCTCTCCTATGAACAAACGGTTTATGACCTTTCCGGTGATGATTCTGAAACCTGGGCCGGTGATATTCGGCTGATAAGGAAAATCACAAAATTTCTTGATGTCTATGGAAAATATGAGCACTCCTTTACAAAAGAGGATGCAGGAGATCATACTGTTTATAATCCTTCTGCAGGCTTTGATTGGTCTGCAACAGAGGATTCAAGGGTTTCCCTCGGCCTTGGTTATATGATCCAGGAGTGGGAAAATGGTGAGAGAACAGAAGGGTTTTTTCTGGATGCCGATGTTTTCAAAACCATTGATTTCAGCAGGCGGGGCTCCTTTACCATGTCGGCATCCAGCGGGTATGATGCCACAAGTGAGGATGCCGCAAGCCTGGGTTTCCAGATTTATTATCAGGCGGGCTTTCTTCTCTCCTATCAATTACTACGTAACCTTTCAAGCCGGTTGACAGGCTCCTTTACAAGGGATGAGTTTGATGATCCTGAGGTGAACAGGGTTGATAATACCCTTGAATGCGGGGCTGGATTGTCATGGGCACCCTGGAAATGGATGATAGTTGATTTAAACTATACCTTTGAGGATTTTACAAGTGATGATGAAACCATGGAGGAATACCGGGAAAATACGGCAACCATCAAGGTAACCCTCTATCCTGCAAGGCCTCCCCGCATGATATCCGGCTCTTCCGGGGAACGGGTGGATATTGAGAACAAAATATACAACACATCGGATGAATACATACATGGCAGATAAAATTTCATGAAACATTATAAAAAATCCGGCCTGATCCTTATCATCATGCTCATGACGATGATGCTTCTCTCCTTTGTTAATAAGTCTGAGAATATTCAACCTGCCAAACCCTTTGACTCGTTTCCCATGAAGATTGGAGACTGGCAGGGCTTTTCAGGGAAATTTGAAGAGCGTATCTATGATGTCCTGGGGGTTGATGACTCTGTTCTGGCCACCTACACATCTGAAACAAAAGGCTCTGTTCATCTCTATGTGGGTTTTTATCAAAGCCAGAAAGAGGGAGACCTTATCCATTCGCCGAAAAACTGCCTGCCTGGTTCAGGATGGAAGATTACTGACACTTCCATTGAAATCCTTGAGGTACCAACTCAAAAGGCTCCGGATGAAAATCCCTCAGGAGAAAAGGTTTCCGCTGACAATCTTCCAGATAGAAAGATCAATGATAAAGAAAAAAATCATAAAAAATATGCTCAGAAAATCAATGTCATTCGCCTGCGCCTTGAGAAGGGTTCACAAAAGCAGGTTGTTTTGTACTGGTTTCAGTCCAGGGGCAGGATCATATCTTCCGAGTACATGCAGAAAATCTGGCTTGTGATAGATTCCATAACAAAGAATAGAACCGACGGCTCCTTTGTAAGGCTAATATCTCCGGTGATGGATAATGAAGAAAAGACCCTTGAGAGGATGAAGGGATTTGCCGCAGAGCTGTTTCCATATTTAATTGAGTATCTTCCTTCGTGAATTAATCGATATTATTTTCGGCATCCTTAATTTCCAGGGTTACATTTTTTTGAACCATGATTTTCTTGATTATTGGATTACCTTGATTTTTAATCATGTTCATCCTTAAATCCTTTTATCATGGTTCAAAATTTTTAGAAAAGTATAAATTGCTTTTGAGGCAATATGAAAGATGTCTGATTTTATTTAAAAAAAATGGTGGATTGTGATAAAACAGATTAATAAAGCCCTTGCCGTAAATATTTTGATGATATTGACTGGGTTTGTCCTGTTATACCAGCATACCCTGGTAAAACTAATATCGGACTGGTCAAGTGATCCCAATTTTTCCCATGGTTTCCTCATTCCCTTTGTCACTGGTTATATGATCTGGTACAGGAAAAATGAGCTGGCAGACATCCCAAAGGAAACCTCCAACCTTGGGCTTGTTGTAATCTCTCTTGGGATGTTGATCCATATTGTGGGCAACATCGGAGCGGAACTCTTTGTCATGCGTTTTTCCATGGTCGTTACCCTTTTCGGCATAACCATGTATCTATTCGGCATAAAGATCACAAATGCTGTTGCCGTGCCGCTGATCTATCTCATTATCATGATTCCCATACCCGCCATTATCTGGAACAAGATCGCATTTCCCCTTCAGTTGTTTGCCGCGAACCTGTCTGCCGGTACGGTCAGAATCTTGGGTATCCCTGTTTTAAGGGAGGGCAACATTCTGCACCTTGCCAATACCTCCCTTGAGGTTGTGGATGCCTGCTCCGGCCTGCGCTCTCTTACTTCTCTTCTTGCCCTTTCAGGAGCCTTTGCCTACATTGCCCCCATAGGCATCGTGAAAAAATGGATTCTCTTTTTTTCCGCAATCCCCATTGCCGTTGTCGTCAACGTGGTACGCCTTACCATCACGGCCATGATGGCGACCTATATAGGTGCCGATGCAGCCCATGGTTTTCTCCATGACATGTCGGGCCTCCTTGTCTTTACCGTGGCGCTGGCCCTGGTTTACCTTGTCTTTATAGTTGAGCTGAAAATTGAAAACAAAGCATCCTGATATCCCCGGCATGGTTTATGATAAGTCTTCCCGCAAACATATTCTCCTGACCTTTGATGTGGAAGACTGGTTTCAGGTGGAGAATTTCAAGGGCTGTATTCCCTTTTCATCCTGGCCTTCATTTGACCTTAGAGTTGAAAAAAACACCCATGCCGTGCTTGATCTCCTGGATTCCTTTGCATTTTTTCCCAGGGCAACCTTTTTTGTCATGGGCTGGATTGCCGTCAGACTGCCTGAACTGGTTAAGGAGATTCAAAAAAGAGGGCATGAGGTAGCCTCCCACGGGTTTAATCATCACCTTTGCACGCTTCTGTCAGCTTCAGAACTTTTTTATGATCTAAAACGGAGCCGGAAACTGCTTGAGGATATGACCGGTAAACCGGTGATTGGCTACCGCGCCCCCAGTTTTGCCGTAAACAATGAAATTTTAAAGATCATAAAAGATGCCGGATACACTTATGATTCAAGCTATAATTCTTTTGCCATGCACGGCAGATACGGGCGGATTGATCTGCCTGAAAGGGTTGGAAAGAGTGAGCTTTACAGAATTTTACCTGATTTCAGTGATTCTAATGATCATGATTCCCATAAACCCAATGGTTTGCATGAGATTCCCATTTCAAACTTGAACATTGGAAACAGGGTGTTGCCCCTTGGAGGGGGAGGGTATTTCAGGCTTATTCCTTTTCCTTTTTTCCGTAGGGCTATGAAGATGGTTTTTAAGGATCAAGATGCCTTTATCTTTTATTCCCACCCCTGGGAGTTTGACCCTTTCCAGCCCAGGGTCAGGCAGGCTTCAGCAGGATTCAGGTTCAGGCATTACACCAATCTTAGCCGGACAAGGAAAAAGATGATGTCCCTTATTGATAGTTTCAGTCCCGTCAAATTTTCAACCTGTTCCGATTATATTGCCTCAACCCTGCAATCAGAGGAGATTCAATGACTTCACCTAAAAAAAAATTTCCCAGGCCGCCGGCCATGAACCCCTATATATTCACGCTTCTTCTGGCTTTTTTTGGTTTGTGGTGCTTTTACGACGGCTGGCTGACAACGGACCCTGATATGCTGGAACACGCGCTTTTTAACCGTGTTTTAAGCGTGGTCCTGCTGCCCTGGAGCGTATATGATTTTTACAAGCTCAGAAAATCAAGCAGGAAAGATTCCCAAGCCGAACCTGAACCTGAACCTAAATCAGAACCAGAACCTGAACAGGATGACCAATTAGCTTGAAACTCTCCAACAGGGATCTGCTACTGCCCTGGTTTGCCCCGTATTTTGCCTATGTCGGGATTGCATCCCTTTTTGGCGATGTAATCTCAACAGAGATGAATTATCTTCTCAGAATCATTGTTGTAACCTCCTTGATCGTCTGGGCCTGGAAATGGTATGTACCCCTTTCAATTGCAGGCCGGCGTAAGATGTCGGTTGTCTGGGGTATCATAGCCGGTTTGGCGGGCTGTGTACTGTGGTGTCTGCTTCTTGCACCCTTTGTTGATCCGTCAGGAGGAGAAGCCTGGAGCCGTGAAAGCTTTTTGCTGCGCATCTTTGCCGCAAGCTTTCTTGTACCTGTGTTTGAGGAAATGGCCATCAGGGGATATGTCTTTCGTCTTGCCCTGCAGTGGGATCATGCCCGCAAAAGAAAAATGGCTGAACCGCTTCTTGAGGCCCTTGATGAATCAAGCCTTTTTGATGTGAAAAACGGAGACTGGACCCTTCTTGCCGTTGTCATCTCCTGTCTTGCATTTACCTTGGGACATAACCCGGCGGAATGGGTGGCGGCTTTTGCATACAGTCTTTTGATGACCTGGCTGTGGATCATGAGGGGCGATTTGCTTTCCTGCATTGCAGCCCACGCCACCACAAACTTTACCCTGGCTGTTTTTGTTTATTCAACAGGAAACTGGGGATTCTGGTAAACTCGGGTAGCTACAAGCGGCACTGGGCTCATACTATTCATGCATACAAGCCATTGTGGTTTGATGCGTTTCAAAACTACAATATATTGTGGTTTTTTGAGAATGTGGAACGGTGTGAGCCCAGTCCCGCCTGAACGTCTTTGCCAGAAAAAAATAAAATGTGGCAGCGCCCATTCATCAAAGATGGTTTCCTTGGGTTAGGGTAAGCAACCTTATGATTCCTATGGACCCCATTCATTCTCTTATTATGAAAATCGAAGAAATCCTCAGGAAGACAGCACTAATAATCGGCAACGAATTAGAGGGCAACTATCGATTGTTTCTATTTGGGTCCAGAGCTAAAGGCATGTGCAATGAAAAATCTGATATCGATATTGGTATAATGCCTGATTCACGGATTTCAGGAAAGCAATGGCTGACCATACAGGAAAAACTGGAACAGATTCCTACATTATTAAAAATAGATGTTGTCGATTTCAATTCACTGGATGAAGAATTCAAAAAGGTTGCTTTAAAGCACACAAAGGACATCAAAATATGAATTCAGATAAATTGGACAAAAGTCTGACGAATTTGAAAAAGGCAGTAAATCGTTTTGCAGAAGCACTGCAGGAACCGGAATCTTCCATAGTTATGGATGCAACGATCCAACGGTTTGAATTCACATACGAACTGATGTGGAAAACGCTCAAAATATTTCTGGAAGACATCCATGGAATTCGTGCAGCCTCTCCGAGACTGGTGTTCAAGGAAGCATATGCCCTTTCGATTATCGAACAGGAGGATATATTCCTGGAAATGATTAAATCCAGAAATTTATTATCCCATACTTATAATGAAAAACAGGCAGCAGATATTTATAAAAAGTGTCCCATTTATTTATCAGAAATAAAAAATGTATGTGATCGGATACTGATATTATGAGCGGATGCCAGATAAGGGTATGGCTATTAGAGCGAATGCCCTCTGTGCCAATGTAATTGAGACACCTACCCCTTGAAAAAATAAGGAAACATTAACCCATGCAGATACATCTCATTGCTGCTGCAAGACCCAATTTCATGAAAATAGCTCCCCTTTATCACGAACTGACAAAAAGGGATGGCCTTGATCCTGTTATTGTTCATACAGGGCAGCACTATGATCTTAATATGTCGGACATCTTTTTTAAGGATTTCGGCCTGCCTGAACCCCACATCCATCTCGGGGTAGGCAGCGGCACCCATGCACAGCAGACGGGCAATGTCATGATTGCCTACGAAAAGGTGCTTATGGATAAAAAGCCGGATCTTGTGGTGGTGGTTGGGGATGTGAACTCTACTGTGGCCGCGACCCTTGCCGCGGTAAAGCTCGGTATTAAAACCGCCCACCTTGAAGCGGGCCTCAGATCCTATGACCGGACCATGCCCGAAGAGATCAACAGAATGGTGACGGATTCCATCGCGGATATTCTATGGACCCCCTCACCGGATGGAGATGAAAATCTTAAAAAGGAGGGGGTTGCGCCGGATAGGATCGAGCGGGTGGGTAATATCATGATTGATTCTCTTGAAATGCTCAGATCTGAAATTGAATCCCTTAATACATTTTCTCAAATGGACCTTGATGCCGCCTCCTATGCCCTGGTAACCCTGCATCGCCCTGCCAATGTGGATCATCTTGACAGCCTTAAGGCGCTTTGTATTCTTCTTGCGAAAGTTTCTGAAACCCTGCCTGTAATATTTCCGGTTCATCCAAGAACCGCTGCAAAAATAAGGGAATATGATCTATCACCCATACTTGAGCGCGGGGAAAAACTGATTTTGAAGGACCCCCTTGGATATAAGGATTTTATGAATCTTGTGATGAACTCAAAGCTTTTGATTACCGATTCCGGCGGTATTCAGGAGGAGACCACGTATCTTGGGATTCCCTGCCTGACATTGCGTCCTAATACAGAAAGACCCGTCACCATAACCCAGGGAACCAACCGGCTATGCACACTGAAAGATATTCCCGCCATGATTGAAACCATTGCATCCGGAGGCTTTCCTTCCGCTACAATTCCTGATCTATGGGACGGCAAAACCGCAAAGCGGGTGGCAGACAGTATTCAACGACGGTTGTGATTATGGAAAATTTATGAAAAATTTGCCTCTGGGCATACATTCTATGGATAAGTTGATGGGCAATAACTGTCTCTATGTTGACAAGACAGATATGGCCTGGAATCTGATTCAGCACCCCGGTGCTTTTTTCCTTTCCCGCCCCCGCAGGTTCGGCAAGAGCCTGTTTCTGGATACCCTGAAAGAAATTTTTGAGGGTAACCGCTCTCTGTTTAAAGGCCTCTATATACATGATAAATGGGACTGGAGCCGGAAGTTTCCGGTGATCAAGATCGATTTTGCAGATGGAACAGTGCAGACCAGGGAGGAGCTGGACAGGCGGATATACAATATGCTGGATGACGAAGCCCGGTATCTGGAACTTACACTGACTAAAAACAAAGATATCCCCGGCACCTTGGGTGAGCTTATCAGGAAAGCCATGGAAAAATATTCCCAGCGTGCAGTGGTACTGGTGGATGAGTATGACAAGCCCATCCTTGATAACATTAATAATCCTGACATTGCAGCCCAGATGCGGGAGGGCTTGAAAAACCTCTATTCCGTATTTAAAAGGCAGGATGCCTCTCTTCAGTTTGTGTTCATGACCGGGGTGAGTAAGTTTTCAAAGGTGAGCCTTTTCAGCGGCCTTAATCAGCTAAGAGATATTACTATCAGCCCCCAGTTTGCTACCATCTGCGGCTACACCCATTCCGACCTGGAGCACCATTTTGCAGAATATATGAAAGGCGTGGACTGGGAAAAGCTGAGACGCTGGTATAATGGATATCAATGGCTGGGTGAGGCTGTGTACAATCCCTATGATATTTTGCTGTTCATCACTGGTGAGCACAGCTACCGCAATTACTGGTTTGAAACCGGCAATCCCAGTTTTCTTGTGAAATTGTTCGAGAAGAATCGCTATTTTTTACCGGATATGGAAGATCCTGTGGTGACGGAACAGATTTTGGACTCCTTTGATGTGGAGCAGATTGATCCGCTCACCCTTTTGTTTCAGACCGGTTATCTGACCATAAAAGAGACCTTTACCCATCGGCAGCGGATGATGTTCAGGCTTAGGATACCCAATCTGGAAGTCAAGATTGCTTTGGGGGATGTCTTTATTGATGGATATACCGGCCATAATCCCAGTTCCAAGCTTCCGTTTCAGGATCATTTGTACAACTGCCTGGAACAGGGTGACCTGGAAGGGATGACCGGCGTGATCAAGCGGCTGTTTGCCGGCATTCCCTATCGCAATTTCACCGGAAACAGTCTTCCTGATGTTGAAGGTTACTATGCGTCGGTTCTCTACGCCTTTTTTGCATCTCTTGATGCCCGGGTCATACCGGAAGATGTGACAAACCACGGCCAGGTGGATATGACGGTGCGCCTGGGGAAAAATGTCTATGTGATGGAGATTAAGGTTATTAAAGAATCTGATATCGATCATAACCCTGCCTTGGACCAGGTTCAAAAGATGGACTACGCCCGGAAATATCGGGGGGAGCCAGGGGTGATGGTACATGAACTGGGCCTGGTGTTCAGCCGGGCGGAGCGTAATGTAATTCGGGCGGATTGGCGGGCGTTTGACTGAAGATGCCTAAAAAAGCAGCTAATTAACTTTAATAACAGCTCAGCAGCCTTTTAAACATAAGCTTGACCACTTAGAAAACCAGTTTTCAACAGTGGAAACCCAGCTTGATATGAAAAATCCTTCCGGCCCTGTCATTGCAAGACTGCTGGCCAGCCTTCGAAAACTTGCAGAGACCGACGGCAAAGTAGCAGAAGTCTTAAGGTCTTTTTCCCTCTTATAAATTTTAAAATGGGCATCTTTCATTTGTCAGTTTACTACACATTCATATGAAAGCATATGAGACTTAAAAAATTTGAACAAGACTCTATTGTTAACGCTGTAAAGCATGAGGATCCAGACTCAGAAATTTATCTTTTCGGATCAAGGGTTGATGATGAGCAGTCAGGAGGAGATATCGATATTCTTGTCTGCTCTTCTACAATAGATTTTAATGGAAAATTACGAATTAAAAAACAGATATTTGAGTCCCTTGAAGACCAGAAAATTGATTTGGTTATTGTTGACGACCCTGTAGATCCTTTTGCCCGGGCGGCTCTTGAAAAAGGAATAAGACTTGGGTGAATAAGCTTTTTGCCATTCTTGAAAATGACCTTTCAGAACTTGAGAGAGCGGCTGATATTCTTCGCTATTCTTATGAAAAATGTGTTTTGGTTGATTTGATGGAGGGACTGGATCAAGATACCCTTGAAAGTTTTGAAGCCTTGACAAGCAGATTTGCAAGGCTGAGTGATATGCTGATACAAAAGGTATTTAGAACCGTTGACATGATTGAACTTGAGGGGCCTGGAACTGTCAGGGACAGAATTAACCGGGCAGAAAAGAAAAAATTGACTGACAGTGCCGACACTTTGATTAATATTAGATTGTTAAGAAACGAAATTGCCCATGAATACAAGTCAGAGACAATCCATGCGATTTTTGAAAAAGTGTTGTATCTCACCCCTTTATTACTTAAAAGTGTTGATTTGACTGTCGAGTATGCCTTAGATTTATTATCCAGTTGAGTATTGATCAAAGGATTCATCAACAACCCCTGAGCTGAAGACTCAGGTGTTTCCCTGCCGATTTTTTATAAAATTTTTATATTTTAAGAATCACAGGCTCATCGTGATACAGACACTTAAAACTGTTTTTAAAGAATTTCCTGATATATTGATTGTAACGGTTTTTGGCTCTGCCGCAACCGCTCTGCTTAGATATGACAGCGATATAGATATTGCCGTTGCGGCAGAAAAACAATTATCTTTTGAGAGAAAAGAAGAGATTTATCTGGCATTGTTATCGGCATTTGACCGGGAGATTGATCTGATTGATCTCAATGAGGTCGATGGCGTTATTTTAAAAAGTGCTCTATGCAGCGGTAACATTGTAATCAAGAGATCGGTTCCTCTGCTTGCACGTCTCTTAAAGAAAATGTGGTATCACCAGGCAGACATGATGCCCCATATAACAATGATAATGGAGAAACAGATACAGAGGTTTATTGATGGACCGGCAAATTATTCTTGATAAGCTGACATCACTTAAACGATGCGTGGAACGTATTGAATCCAAGGTTCCGGAAAACAGCCGGATACTGATGCTTGATTTTGATCTGCAAGATATTATCTCTCTTAATCTTCAGCGAGCGGTACAGGTTTGTGTGGATAATAGCACCCCTTTATCACGAACTCACTCATACCGGAAGATGTGGCTATCCGCCATCAAGGCCTTTGATGCCGCTCAGATTAGCTTCGGGTTAACAGCTGTCACCCGATATGGAGAGAGTTAAGATATGGAGAGAGTTAAATAGATGATTCATGCTGCGGCCAATAAAGTCAAAGCCCTGATTGAGCAGGGAGAGAATCAGTTTATTGAGTTTAAATTACAGGAAGTTCGTCCGGATTCCATTGCCAAAGAAATGGCGGCATTTGCCAACACACAGGGCGGAACAATTTTAATCGGGGTCAACGATCAGTCCGTAATCTGTGGTGTGGATGATTCAAAAAACTGGGAAGAATGGGTATCCAATATATCCAGGAATAACATTATTCCTGCAATTCAGGTAGATTGTTTCTGTGTTGAGATTAAGGGTAAAAAGATAGTTGTGATCGATATTCCCAAAGGGGGCGATAAACCGTACCAGACAAATAAAAATTTATATCATATCCGCATCGGGTCTACCAGCCGGGTGGCTTCCCAGGCAGAACTGATGCGCATGTTTCAACACGCGGGGATGTTTCATTATGACATGACAGGAGTTGAGCATACCGCCTTGAAGCATTTAAACATGACCGCGGTGTCATCGTATTTTCAAAGATATGAGATTGATATTGAAGATGAAAAGGATTTAACCTTATTATTAGTCAATACCGATGTGTTAACGGACAAGAAAAATGTGACCATCGCGGGGCTTCTGCTGTTTGGAACCTATCCCCAGAAGTTTTTAAAAAATTCAAGTATCAGTTATGCTCATTTTGCCGGAACAGGGTTGAATGACGAATTGATTGACCGTCAGGTCATTGAAGGAACCCTGGATTTTCAGATCGATACAGCGCTGTCCGTTATTAAACACAATATCATGGAAGCTTCGAAAATCGAAAAAGCAAAACGGATGGTTACATCAAGTAGATACCCGGACAAAGTATTCAGAGAACTTCTGGTAAATGCCTGTATCCACCGCAATTACGCAATACATGGTTCCAGAATTCGAATTTTACAATTTGATGATCGGATCGAGTTTATCAGCCCCGGCCGCCTGCCCAACACTGTTACGATTGAAAAATTGAAAAGTGGGGTAAGCTATGCGGTTAACCCGGTGATTTTAAAATTTATGGAAAATTTAAGGTATATCGATAAACTCGGCAGGGGGATACCCATGGTCTGTCATGAAGCTCGGCGGCTTGGGTTTGAACCGTTTTTCCAGGAAACCGGTGAAGAGTTTCAGGTCATTCTTCCATTGCGGTAAATTAATATTAATGGACTGGTTTCAAAAAGCCTTAATTTTGCCTGCCTTTTAACTATTCCGGCAGTGTTTAAAAAATGATCAAAAAATTTCCTATTGGTATTCAGAGTTTTGAAATACTCCTTGAGGGGGCCAGGTTCTGAAGAGTTATCCGGGGGCCAGACCCCAAATATGTAAACCCAAATATGCAAAGAGAAAAAACAAATATTTCCCATGATCATAACTTCAAGAATGTACTGATAGATTTCCCTGAAGAATCTCTCAGATTTATATTCCCGGAAGCATTAAGTGAATGGGGTAAAATAGAAAAAACAACATTTGTACGCCAGGAGCCTAAAAAACACCACCTTGCCGATGCAAGCCTTGCCCTGGATATGCCCATTCTGTTCCAGTTTCACAATAAATCCCTGCTGCTTTGGCTGGTTGAATTTCAGGAAGATAAAGACAAGTTTTCCATTTACAAGTTGATGCGATACACAACTGACCTCATGGAACTCCACCCGGAAGCTGTTTTGATCCCTGCAGTATTGTTTACAGACAGGAAACACTGGCGTACAGATGTGATCAAAAAACTTGAAAGCAAGATGAAAAAACGGACTTTTGTTCATTTTGAATATATATTCTGCAAGCTGTTTGATTTTAATGCAGCAGATTATTATAATGTGGATAATCCAGTGGTAAAAATACTGTTGCCCAAGATGAATTATGATCCTTTAGAGCGTAGTGAAATGATTCGCCAGGCATATATTGGTCTTTATCAACTGGTCTCTATTGTATTGTTTGAAAAATATATTTATTTTGTAGATACTTATGCAGCAGTGACTCCCCGGGAACAAATAATGTTGTGTCAGGAACTTATGACATCAAAGGAGACAGCCATGTTAGCAGATTATATTAAGGATATAGGCAGAAAAGAAGGCAGAAAAGAAGGAAGGAAAGAAGGTTGGAAAGAAGGTGGTTACAGCATGATGACGTCCTTTGTGAAAAATGCTGCAGAAAAAGGAATTCCTGTGGATACCATTGCCCAGATTGTCAAGATTGATACTGCCCTTGTCCGGAAAATCATTAACAATGAGAATATTGACAATGACATTATTAATGTGCCCCTGCATCTGTTGGAGGATTGAATAATACTTGTAAAGTAGGGTAAAACCCCAGATTAATACAGGGGGAAGCGATATGTTTATTAATGTAAAATATGAAAAAATGATACTTTTGTGTGCGGGGTTATTGTGGTTCATGGGAACAGTCCCGGCTGTTCTTCCGGCCCTGTGATTGCAAGATTGCTGGCCAGCCTTCGCAAACTTGCAGAGACCGACGGCAGAGTAGCAGAAGTTTTAAGATCCTTTTCCCTTTTATAAATCTTAAAATGTTGTTTTTGCCCCTGAAAAGTGGGTTTTAAGAGATGAAATCTAATTTTTTTGAAGCAATTTAACTTTAATAACAGAGAGTTATCGGGGTCAGACCCCAAATATGGCCAACAGACTGACGTGAGCTACGTATTGACAGAGTCGCAGTTTCTATCTATCATGATGATCATACATTAAAATTTCTTTGTAGAGGAAATGGCCATGCAGACAAGTGATATATCAAAAACAGAATTAACGGAAATCGTTAAAGAAGCGGTTATTGCCGTCTTGACGGAAAGAAAAGATCTGCTTGAGGATGCATTTTCCGAAGCTATCCTGGATATGAAACTGGGTTTGGCCATGGAGAAAGCAGATACAGGGGAATATGTTTCTGAAGAAATTATTTTGTCCAAACTCAGCAAATAACCAATGAAAGTTTTTTACACAAAAAAATTCAACAAAGATATTGACCAGATCACCAATGATAAAAAGCTTAAAAAGAATCTTCTGGAGATTATTACCAGAATCAAGCAAGTCGATGCTTTTACTGACTTGGAAAGTGTTCGAAAAATCCAGGGATATGACAAGTATTACAGGATACGTGTAGGAGATTTTCGGCTTGGTATAAAAATCACAAATGATGGTATAGAAATGCTGCGGTTTCTTCATCGCAAAGACATATATAGACGATTTCCGTAATTAAGTTAAAAAAAACTATCCCCAGATCCACCATGCAATTAAGTATACTGTCCCCAAAATTAGTTGCCGCAGGCAATGCCGATGACCTGGTCCGAAAAATCGATATAGTACCTCACCCAGGGGGGAACAATCCACCTGATCGGGGTGGAATTTTCCAGCGAAAAACGTAATCTGGTGAGTTTTGAGGTGGAATCTCCCTCTTATAAATCTCAACCCTTGTTTTGGTATCGCATGAAACAACATTTGGGTGAAAACAGCATTGTCGGAACAACTATCAAGGATCCAGCGCTTTAGCCTGAACATGTAGCAGCAGATGAAAAACACTCCTGCGTTTACTGTTTTTTGCATGTGTTCATAAAAATTGGGGATTGATCCAAAAGAAAATTGTGAAATTCCTTATCCCAACGACTTTTTGATTGAGCAAATGCCGGTTGAGGTTGATGATGTCAGTCAAACGGAGTGACTTGATTAAATTTTTTGAAAGGAGGGGTACGATGCCTGAATCATTAACCGGAACAGATATATTATATTTTTTTCAGGAGATTAAAGATCTCTATAAAGAGACGGATCGAAAATTTCAAGAAACGGAACGCTTGATAAAACAGCAGTCTCAAGAGACAGATCGAAAATTTCAAGAAACGGAACGCTTGATAAAACAGCAGTCTCAAGAGACAGATCGGAAGTTTCAGGAAACGGAACGCTTGATGAAACAGCAGTCTCAAGATACTAACAAAAAAATTGGTAAACTGGGCAATCGTCTTGGAGACTTTATAGAAGAGATGGTCAGACCCGGGGCTGTGCGCCTGTTTCAGGAACGGGGAATCGAGGTTCATGAGGTCTCAAGGAATGTCACAGCGTACCGGGATGGAGACGGCATTGAAATTGATCTGCTGGTTGTCAATGATGGGGAGATGATCGTCATTGAATGCAAAAGCTCTCTGTCCATAGATGATGTTAATGAACATTTGAATCGTCTTGCCAAAGTAAAGAAGCTGTTCCCTAAATATCGAGATATGAAAGTAATGGGGGGTGTTGCCGCAATGGTGATGCATGACAATGTGTCACGCTACGCTTACAAAAAGGGCCTGTTTGTGCTGTCTCAAAGCGGTGATATAATGAAGATTCTCAATGATGACCGCTTCAAACCTGGAGTGTGGTAAAAAGTACAACCCCGAATTAATACAGAGGGGAAGCGATATGTTTATTAATGTTACATATAAAAAAATGATGCTTTTGTGTGCGGGTTTGTTGTGGCTCATGGGAACAATTCCGGCTGCTGCCTATGATAGAAAAACAGCTCAGCAGCCTTTTAAACATCAACTTGATCACTTAGAAAACCAGTTTTCAACTTTGGAATCCCAGCTTGATATGAAAAATCCTTCCGGCCCTGTCATTGCAAGACTGCTGGCCAGCCTTCGCAAACTTGCGGAGACCGACGGCAAAGTAGCAGAAGTCTTAAGGTCTTTTTCCCTCTTATAAATCTTAAAATGTTGTTTTTGCCTCTGAAAAGTGAATTTTAAGATATGAAATTGGCAGATCATAGAATTAAACCCGGAAAAGACGATTGAACAATGACAAAGGTAATTGTACAAAATAGCGAAACTTGGACTTTAAGAAAAATACAGCCCCTGGTAAATCTGGAAACGACATTTTTAAAAAAGCAGCTAATGAATATGAAAAATAAACTATCGGTTTTTAAAGATAGATATGGAACAGATGACAGGGATGCTCTTTACGGTCAGGTTGATGACATGGAACTTATCGAATGGGAAGGAGAAGTTGAAACCATGAACCGTTTGCAGAGAAAACTGGCTTCTCTTGAACAAATTGTTTTTGAATATGAATGATTATATTTCAAAAATTATTGTAAATTTAATGCATGGTTGGGAAATAGAGGCGTTACGATATGAAATTGCTCAAGATGCCAAGGCCTCTATAAAGGCGTTTCACAGGGGTGAATTAAAAGCCAAACCTCTTGAAGAGGTAATTGAAGAGCTTAGAGACTTATGATGATCATTAGAGAGTACACCACAAAGGATAAATCTGCCTGGGACAGATATGTTTTGACACACCCATCTGCAACAATCTTTCACCTGATTGCATGGAAAGAAGTTGTTGAAGATGCCTTTTCCCACAAGAGCTTCTATCTTTTGTCGGAAGATGAGAGAACCGGCAGGATTACCGGTATCTTCCCTGTTTTTGAGATCAAAAGTTTTCTGTTCGGCCATTATATGGTCTCCAACCCCTTTGCAGAGCTGGGAGGTATCCTTGCCGATGACGAAAGTATTCAAGCCCTGCTGCTGAAAAGGGCTGTGGAGATTTCAGAAAAACGCAACTGTGATTATCTTGAGTTGAGAAACAGAAAAGAGCTTCCCGGGCTCCTGACCAAGTCCTTGTACTATAATTTTCAGCGTGAAATCTCACAGGATCATGACAAGAACCTGAAAGCCATTCCAAGAAAATCAAGAGCCATGGTCAGAAAGGGAATCAAAAGCGGTCTTGTATCTGAAATGGGGCATCATCTTCTTTCCGAATTTTATGAGATGCTTTCATTGAATTTCCATCGGCTGGGAACTCCTGTTTTTGCCCGATCCTATCTTGAAGAATTGTTAAAAAAAGAGGAGCTCAAAACCAACATACTGATCATAAGAACAAGAGAAAAAGAAGTTTGTGCCGGTGTCATGACCTTTTTTTTCAAGGATCAGGTGGTTCCCTATTATGCCGGTTCCGACTTTACCATGAGACATTTGGGCCCCAATGATTTCATGTATTGGGAGCTTATGAGATACGGAGCAGACAAGGGTTACAGGATTTTTGATTATGGTAGAAGCAAGGAAGGAACAGGTTCCTTCAGTTTTAAAAAGCACTGGGGATTTAAACCAACTTCCCTTGCCTATCAATATCATCTTGTTAAAATAGATGAACTTCCCAATTTAAGCCCTGCAAACCCAAAATATAAAAAAAAGATAGAGATGTGGCAAAAACTTCCCCTTTGGCTCACAAAAATAATAGGCCCCATGATTGCCAGAAATCTTGCATGAGTATTCAAAAAAACAAAAAAAATATTTTATACCTTGCCCACAGAATTCCCTATCCTCCCAATAAAGGGGATAAAATAAGGGCGTTTAATGAGGTAAAATACCTTGCTGAATCAAATATAGTTGATCTTATCTGCCTTGCGGACAATCCAGATGATCTCAAGGATATTTATAAAAGCGCTCTTCAACAGTTTTGCCGCCGGATAAAAATTTTCCCTTTGAATGTTACAGCAGCGAAAATAAGGGGAATGATTGCCCTTGGAACAGGCAAAACCATTTCTGAAGCCTGGTTTTATAAACGAGAGTTTCAAATTTTGTTTGATCGAAGGGTAAGTCAAAACCGGTATGATACGATTATTTGTTTTTCTTCTCCCATGGCAGAATATATTTTCAACAGTGCCGCCTTGAAACGTTTGAATAATATCCCTGAATTGATCATGGATTTTTGTGATCTGGATTCAGACAAGTGGATACAGTACAGCCGGAAGGCTTTCTTTCCCATGAATATCGTGTATGCATTGGAAGGGAAACGGCTTTTAGAGTATGAAAAAAGAATAAACCTCTTCTTTAATCGATCTATTTTTGTTTCAGAGGGGGAAAAGGAACTGTTTTGCTCATATTTTAAAGAGGCACAAGAGCTTCAGGTGATCCCCAATGGTGTGGATTATCAATATTTTACACCCGAAAATACGGAGTTGGAAGATAAACATATAAACCGGCAAAGCAATCCTGCTCCTATGCTCATGTTTTCAGGGGCGATGGATTACCATGCCAATGTGGATGGGGTATTGTGGTTCTGCAAAGACATTTTGCCTGTTATTCGAGAAGCGTTTCCTGATATTATCTTCTATATAGTTGGCAGTAATCCAACCGGGGATGTTCAAAGGCTTGCACAGGATAAAGGGGTGGTTGTAACAGGGTTTGTCGAGGATATCCGGGAGTATTACCGGGCATCGGATATCTGTGTTATTCCCCTTCGTATGGCAAGGGGTGTACAAAATAAGGTGCTGGAGGCGATGTCAACCGGTAAACCTGTGGTGACAACTGGGATTGCCATACAGGGGATTTGTGCTCTACCTGGAAGGGATCTGATCTCTGCGGATGATTCCAAATCGTTTGCACAGACTGTGATTGAGCTTTTAAATAACAGGGAAAAAATGAAAACCCTTGGCGGCAATGCCAGGGAGTATGTCATGGCACATCATGACTGGAAGAAAAATCTTGCCGGTTTGCTTACATGGTTAAAAAAATTACACAGTAATGAATTGAATGCCCCAAAAGAGAAATGTGATTAAAACAATCCTCATATTTGTACTGAAAACCATATGGAACCTACTTGCCGTTATCGGCATTGTTACCATTTGTGCTGGTGCTTTCGCTGGTGTTCAATTGATGAAAGAATACAGTCTTACTCCCCATCAATTTGCTATGAAAGTGCTAAAAAAAACAGGGATTGAGTCTCCGGCCATTGAAAAAATGCTTTCCCCATCGGATATATTTGCCGATTATCATTTCCAGGGTCAATTTAAGACAGATCATCCAAGAATCCTTTTTAAGAACCAGTTTGAAATAGAGTCTATAAGGCTGAGATATCTCCAGGATTTAAAGTATAAAAAGATGGTGGACAGCCTTACCCGGGGGGCTTCTTCCTGGCTCTGTGCAAAAAATAGAGTGCAGGGTGAAAAGGGCATGACCAGGCTTCTCAGTGCTTATCTTCAAACCCCCAATGTCGAGGGCAATTATGGCAACGGGCTTGATCTGGCGCTTCAGTATGATCTTTTATATGACTATCCAGGCTGGAGTGAGGATAACCGGTCAAAAATTCAAATTCTTCTACGCCGTAACCTGAAAGATTCACTCCTGATACTGAATGGAGACTCTGCATCACTATGGCACGGGCGTTTTCAGCTGGCCTGCTCGACATGGGTTGTGGCATCTGTCCTTGATATTGCGAATAAAGATGATTGGGAGCTTGTCAGGCAAGCCCAGGCTCATTTCTTAGAAGCAATGCGGGCCATCCAGATGACGGAAGGGTGGCCGGAAGGCTACAACTACTGGATCAACAACCGGGCCTATCCCTATGCCCTTGCCTGCTTGAGCCATATGAATTCCGTTGATGCACCGGAGTTGAACCGGATGATCAAATCGTCTCTGGAGACCACAGGCATGTGGACTATCTATGGAACTGAACCCCGGGGGAGGTTTGTTCAGTTTGGGGATACGGGGCCAAGGAATGATTTAAAGGATGAGACCCAGCGGGTTATTGATCTGATATCCCTTGGTACAGGAAATCCGGTTTTCAAGCAGTTTTCCGAATATATTGAACGTCTCCATGGCGCTGCAGGGTACTACTCCGGCTACCAGTGGGGAAAACCTGTTTTTCGTGGTCTGTTGGAGTCCGATTTTTCCGTGCAATCATCCAGTTCCGATCTCTCTGTTTTTGATGGCATTTTAAAGACAAGCCGATGCTTTGGCCGGGGAAGCTTTGACCAGATATTCATGCGCTCCGGGTGGGGCAGTGAGGATACTTTTATCTCCTATCGGGCAGGGGATACCTTTACCCACCATGGCCATTATCAGGCGGGTCATTTCAACATCACCAAATATTCACCCCTTGCCATTAAAAGCGGAAATTACGGTGAATATACCTTGCCCCACAGGCTCAACTACTACATCAGAACAGTTGCCTCCAATTCCATTCTTATCCTGAAACCAGAGGAACAGGTTCGACCCAACCGATTTTTTAAGGATAATGTGGCCGCAGGTGGTCAAAGAATTATCATTCCAACAGGCAGTAGCATTACCAGCATTAAAAATTATCAGGACAATTTTGACAAAAAAGCTCATTTTGCAGGGGCAAGTGTTACAGTCTTTGATAATTCCAATCCTGAATTTGTATATGTGAAAAGTGATCTGACCCAGGCATACAGCAGTAAAAAAGCCGTTTCCGTTCAAAGGGAGCTGTGCTATCTGACTCAGGAAGACCTTTTGGTTGTTCATGATCTGGTTGAAACAACAAAGGAAAACTATACAACCAAATGGCTCCTTCATTCCTGGAGCAAGCCCCTGACAGCAAGTGAAACAGTCCTGAAGGGAAAACCTGAAAATGGTATCCTTGAAACCCATGACCGGAATGCTGAAATGACCTATGAAGAGGGAAAACTGTTCATATCAGCAGCTCTGCCAAAAAAATTGGCATTGAGGAAAGTCGGTGGTATGGATTACCGCTACTATGTGGAGACCGATGGCGATGATTCTGACCTGGACGGCGAAAACATGGTGACAGGCTCAAGGGAACAGCCCTGGTTTGATTCGGGATTGTGGCGTATTGAGTTCCAGTCCTCTGAAAAAAGTACTGAAAATGAGTTTCTTGTTCTATTGAAACCAGACAGGAAAGGCTCAAATATAGCCCCCCAATATCAAGTGATTGACACTTCATCGGTTTCCGGGATCATTTATAAAGACAACGTGCTGATTTTTTTAAAGGCTGGTACCATAGACAAGGCGGATTATAGTGTCCCATCCGATCTTGATCTTCACCATATCATTATGGGACTGCCTTTTCCCACATCGGCAACCATTACAGTGGATAAGAAAACAATAACCAGGACCATCAGTGATACAGCAACCATTTCATTTCAAACATCTTCCAGTCCTACCGGGAATGTTACCATTGAGATTAAACTATGAAAAAGAAAATTTTGCACATCCTTGACCACAGCCTGCCTCTTCACAGCGGATATACCTTCAGAAGTCAGAATCTGTTCAAAGCCCAGAAAAAAATGGGCTTTGATCCTGTCATCTTGACCTCTCCCAAGCATGAGGAGAGCCTCAAGAAAAAAGCGCCTTTAAAAGAGGATATTGACGGATTTACCTATTACCGGACAGGTGTCGTAAAAACTACTTTGCCGTTTGTATCGGAATTTCAACTGATGCACTGTTTGTACAGGCGAATCATGGCAGTGGCTTTGGAGGAAAAACCGGATGTGATCCATGCACATTCCCCTATCCTCAATGCCATTCCCGCCATACGGGCCGCACGGAAGCTTGGTATACCTGTCGTGTACGAAATCAGGGCCTTTTGGGAAGATGCTGCCGTGGATCATGGCACATATGAAGAGAACTCCTGGAAGTACAATTTGACAAAAGCATTGGAAACATGGGTGTGCAGAAAAGTGGATCATGTGTGCATCCTCTGCAATGGCCTGAAACAGGATCTGATCAGCAGAGGAATCCCTGGAAAGAAGATTACACCGGTGTTTAACGGAATTAATCCCAATGAACTCAAACCTGTGCAAAAAGATCCTGAATATTATGAAAGCTGGGGGCTTGAAGGAAAGCGTGTCATTGGGTTTGTGGGCTCTTTTTACCGATACGAAGGGCTTGATCTTCTGGTTCATGCCTTTGCCGACATTGTTCAGCATCATACCGATGCTGTGCTGCTTCTGGTTGGCGGAGGAGAGGTGAAGGAGGAACTGCTTGAGTTGGCAAAACAGTATGGGATTGAGACACAGGTGATCATGCCCGGCAGGATAGCACATGAGCGGATTGCCGGGGTGTATGCTTTGATTGATATCCTTGCCTATCCCAGGTATTCCATGCGTCTGACGGAACTGGTCACGCCCCTGAAACCCCTTGAAGCCATGGCCATGGGAAAAGCGTTGGTGGCAAGTGAAGTGGGGGGGCACAAGGAATTAATAAAAGACCTTAAAACCGGTCTTTTGTTTTCAGCCGGCAATGCAGAGCATCTTTTTGAAAAGATAGAACTGATACTTCAGGACAGGGATCTTGAAATATCTCTTCAGCAGAAAGGAAGCAGATGGGTCAGACAATTTCATACATGGGAAGCCACAACATCTGTTTATAAAAATATCTATGCCAACCTTTTTAATCATTAGGAGACTTCTATGATTGAAGATCAATATATTTCAGGAATGCTGGACAGGACACTGCGGTTTTTCAGCAAAACAGAGGTTGAAAAGGTAAGAGATACTGTTTTTGCCATATCAGGGTTAGGAGGAGTGGGCGCTATTACAGCAGAACTTCTTGCCAGGTGGGGGGTGAAGCGATTTCGACTCCTGGATATGGATGCTTATGATGCATCTAATCTTAACCGCCAATTATTTTCCACTTCTGATACCATCGGTCAAAACAAGGTGGATGTTGCTGAAAACAGAATTAAACAGATCAATCCGTTTGCACAGATAGAAATTAAAATTGCCGACCGGGTTGACAATGAAAATGTTCATAGGTTTGTAAAAGGTGCCGGCTTTGTTATCCAGAATGCAGATCATCCGTCATGCAAGTTGTTTTACCTTGCTGCCAGACAGAACAAAGTCCCATTGGTGAACGGATATGCAACCATAACTGGCGGAAGAGTTCAGACCTTTGATTATGCAAATTCTGATTGCAGCAGCATATTCGATCGTCTCTGGAACAAATTCAAATATAAAGACACCAAACCGCTTGAGAACATGTCAAAAAATGAAATCCATGAATTTGACAGTCAAAATGTCCATCCCACAGCACCTTCTTTAAATTTTGTAACCAATATGGTCGGATGCCAGATTGTCGCCGAAGCGATTAAATTGATAACCGGCAGGGGAATACCTGCTCTCTATCCTAAATATTATTTTTTTGACACGTTTAAGAATAATTCAGGTATCAGGAATTCCAATTCCTTTATCAATCCAGATAATCTTAAAAGATTATTTTCCGTATTAAAAAACAGATAAAATTATGATATCAAAGCAAACCAGTATCAACTATCAAACTGCCAAGGTAGCTTCAATTTTTTTGGTTGTTTTCGGGCATTTCCATGAGGGTCTTGAATTGTTCTGGGTCACTGTTACTGTTGGATTACTCGTTTTCAGCTATTCTTCAGGATATTTTACAGCAGAAAAATACAAAGAAGGGTATGATAAAATTAATTTCTGGAAAAAGAAATTTACACGAATTGGTTTAAAATTGCTGTTTGCAGATTTTTTCTTGATTATCTTGTTTATTGTTCAGAAAAAACCCGATATTCTTACCTGGCAAACTATTGTCAGTGCTTTAGGTTTAACAGGACTATTAAATTGGTTTCACATATCCAATACGACACCATTTGGGGCTGGACTCTGGTTTTTAACATTGCTTTATATATTTTATATTGCATATCCACTGCTGATTAAAGTTACCACTCAAAAAAAACAGGCATTGATATTTTGTTTTTGTTATTCAATTCTCATGTGGATATTAAATTATGCCATACCTTACGGACACATGGTATGGTTGACATCTGCCGGATTTGTATGGGGTGTCGTTGTACGTAGAATTGATTTTCATATGAAATGGAAAATCTCCTTCATTTTTTTATGCCTATCTTTTATATTAATGGTTCTATTTAATGTCCTTTTTTCAATCAAAATTTTTAATGTTATACTGATACTTGCCTGTAGTCTTTTTCTCATGTTTCTATTAGAGGATATTAAAATTCCGGAATTCATGATTCAGTGTTTCTCATTTTTTAGTGGGACAATTTTATATATATATATACTTCACCCTTATCTTTTTTTAAAAATAGTTGCTTCGAATTTTTGGAATGTGATTATATCCATCATATTTGTATTAATCATCTGTAAAGGATTGGAACTGATTTTCACCAAAATCATTTTACACAAGGTAAGGGAGATAGAAAAAAATAATCATCCAGAATAACTTGGAGAAATTGTTAATGACCATTTATCCAAATTTGGCATTCGATCAACAAACTCATTATATTTTTTCATCGCTTTTTTAGTTACTTTAACCCCTGTCTCGTACACTTGATGAACCAATTTCACAAAAGGATTTTTTCCATTATAGGTCATACTCTCAGCGAACGTTATCGTTGTTTCAACTGTATCCATTATGTCACCTTTAATATGGTTCTCATATATTCCCCAAACCCGTTCAACCGGATTATATTTACTATGATAGGGTGGATAATAGGCCAATTTTACCGTTGTGTTAGTTTTACCTGCAAACTCAACAAGTCTCTTTATAAACTGAGTGCGTGAACTACTGTTTTCCATGCCGTTATCAGCGTTAATCGTTAGAATATCAACATCATATTTCTCTTTAATTTCAGGCCAAATTTCTTCGATTCGATCAACGATAAAGTCACTGCTGGCATAGCTTTTTGTAAAAAAAAGAAAAAGATCGTCATGTTGAGGCAAATAAAAGCCGAAAGGAGTGAGTTTTGTTTTTACTCCCAAATCATGGTCTTCGGCTTTTGTTAAAACTCGATTTCGTCCTCCCCGAGAAAAATTCCCTATGTTCATTCTTGCCTTAGCATCGATTGATATTCTAACCTCTTTTGGATTTCTGTCGGCATCTCTATTGGCTTTATGAACTTGCTCAAAGATTGGTTAAAAGGAGACATCTTGCTTGGCATTCCTGAGTACTCTGATCTCGTAAGGTTTGTTTTTAAAGGAAACAAGCTAAATTTTACAAAGAATGCTCCAATTTCGGATTAAGCATTTAACAAATTGATAAAAATGAAATATTCAAAGGCTTCCAAATATGTATTATCCAAAAGGTTCACCAACGGTTAGCGTAATAATACCAACTTATAACTCTGCAGTTTATATTTGCGAAGCAATTGAAAGCATCTTCAACCAGGATTATAAAAATATAGAGATAATTGTAATTGATGACGGATCTATTGATGACACAAAGGAAGTATTAAAAAAATACCAAGGAAGAATTAAATATTTTTATCAAAAAAATAGAGGCGTTTCAGCTGCTAGGAATTATGGAATATCAATTTCTACTGGGGAATACATTTGTTTTCTTGACAGTGATGATCATTACGAGAGAACTAAAATAAGCACACAGTTGAAATATTTGATAGAACATATTGATTATAAAATGATATATAGTGACCTATCAATTTTTAAGAATGACGTTATTCTTTTTGAGAGCTATCATAAAAAAAACAGTATGAAAGGAGTAGAAGGTTTCATATTTAATGATTTAATTTTGAACAACCTTATACACACTATAACCGTGATGGTAAGCAGAGATATATTTTATACAGTAGGACTTTTTGACGAAAGTCTAATTACTGGAGAAGATTATGATATGTGGCTCAGAATTAGCCTTGAGTATAAAATTGGTTACATTCCAGCTGCTCTTGCTTCATACAGGAGGGGTCATGAAAGTTTGACAACAAATAAAAATATAAGAAATTTTGATTACACAGAACCTGTATTGATTTCGATTATAAAAAAGTATCTAAATAATTATAGATCAAAATTTAAAATATCCTCTCTGAAATTGCGAAAAAGATTTTTTCAAATTTATTTTGATAGTGCTTGGTCTTGTTTTAACTCTGATAATTTTTTTTTAGCAAAAAAATATTTTGAAATGGCCATATATTATAGGCCATACTATATTAAATTATATGTCTATTTTCTGATTTGTTATTGGAACATATTATTAAAAAAATAATTTTTTTTATTCGGATTATCATTTATCTCGTGTTCGACAGTTGTAGGATTGTTTTTTTGAAAAATAGCCTAAATTCCTAATAAAATCAACGAAAAACTAATTTTTTGCTTCAAAATATGTAGGCACACGGACGTATTAATTTGCCTTGACTTACAATAAAATACATGTTTTTATAGTGGGCATGTATGTACGCACAATAAAACGAAAAAATAAAGATGGGTCGTAAGTTGAATATATTCAGCTTGCCCACAACTCCAGACATCCTGAAAAAGGGTATTCCCGGGCTGAGGTGATTTTCTCCTTCGGGCGTCGGGATCAGTTAGACATGTCTGCTATCAAGCGTCTTGTGGGCAGCCTTTGCTGATTTGTCAACCCTGAAGATGCTCTTGAGCTTGAAGCCGAAGCTCATGATCTCAAATTCATATCCAGCCGCCCCGCGGGTAGAGCGTTCCTGCTCAGAGGGCTGTGGGAGCAATTGAGCATTGATAACTGTATCACAAAACTTTTGAAAAACCGGTCACTCAGCATTCCAGTGTCATCTGCTATCTTCGCAATGGTGGCAAACAGAGCACTGGCGCCTTGTTCCAAGTTAGCTGTCGAAGAGTGGGCGGAGAAAGATGTTTTCCTGGATAATGAAAACAACATTCAGGTACAGCACCTGTACCGCAGCATGGATTTCCTTCTTGAGCATGAAAATGTTTTTCAAGAAACCGTATTTTGGTCCACAGCCAATCTTATGAATCTTACTGTCGATCTGATATTTTTTGATACGACAAACACATATTTTGAAATTGAAGAACCAGGAGATTCAGAGTTAAAAGCCTATGGCAAGTCAAAGCACAAAAGAGATGACCTGCCCCAGGTTACCATTGGACTTGCGGTGACGCGGGAGGGTATCCCTGTCAGGTGCTGGGTCTTGCCAGGTAATCAGAACGATGCTAAGGGAGTAGGAAAATATAATTATCCAGAATAGTCTGAAAAATTGCTAACAAACGTTTGTTAAGCTTTGGCAATTGATCAATTATTTGTTACCATCTCCCTAAATGTGTCGATCAGGTTCAACGGGATATGAACGACTGGAAACTAGGTAATGTCATCTGGGCCATGGATCGCGGCATGACCAGCGAGTAGAACCGCCGCATTCTCCAAAAGGCTGGTGGCAACTATATTCTTGGTGAAAAACTCCGGGGTACCAATATCAATATGGAAGCCTTGAACAGAGGGGGTAGATTTAAGGTCATCAAGGAAAATCTTCATATCAAGGAAGTCTTTGCGGGTGAAGGCTCAGGCCGCCGCCGTTTCATTATTGCGTATAACCCGGAGCAGGCTAAGTATGATAAACAGGTACGCGAGAGAAACCTTGAGCGCATTCAAATTGAACTTGATGCGTTTGAGAAGTGTACCGGCAAAAAGAAGGAAAGAATGAAGCATGAACTTCTATTTCACAGGTCGATGGGGCGGTACATCAAGGAGCTCAAGTCAGGTAAACTGAAAACAAACCGTGCCAAGGTCAAGGAAAAAGAAAAGCTGGACGGGAAATACTTATTGAGCACCAGCGATAAGAGCCTCTCAGCAGAAGATGTCGCCTTGGGCTATAAGCAGCTCATGGAAGTCGAGAGGGCTTTTCGCACCATCAAAAGCACCCTCGGATTGAGACCGATATACCATACAAAGGGTGACCGCATCCGCTCACACGTTCTGCTTTGCTGGCTATCATTGTTGCTGGTTCGCATAGCAGAGGTCAAAACCGGCATGACCTGGGATAGAATCCGTACCGAGCTTGAACGACTTCATCTGGGAAAATTTTTGCATAAAAAAAAGTGTGTACTACAGCACACAGAATTGACAAAAATTCAACGTAATATACTGAAAAAGCTCAATATAGCCCCTCCTAATAGAATAAAATCCATCAAAAACACACCTTAATTTTGTAGGCACTACACCATTTTTGCGGACGGCTGTATCCCTTTGTTGACGCACGTCTTCAGATTTTGTATACCTACGACTGTCGAACACGAGTTTATGTATTTATTTTTAAAAAGAATGTGGATAAAATTAGAATAGTTATTGGTTTTAATATTCCCAAAATAGTTCATTTGTCATAAGTTTTATATTGGAGATTGAATAGTGGAACTTTACTATTGGAAAGTAACACCATCGAATTTTGGTGATGAATTGAATCCGTGGCTATGGAACCAATTAATTCCTGAAGAATTAAACGCATTTAATGATGAAGTTTTGTTCCTTGGAATAGGAACATTATTAAATCACAAACTGCCACTAAGAAAAAAAAAAATTGTTTTTGGTTCGGGAGTGGGTTATGGTGATAAACCCAAATTGAATGATTCATATAGCATTTATTTTGTGCGAGGGCCTTTAAGTGCTGATATTTTAAAACTCGACAATAATAAATATATTACTGATCCCGCGATACTGATAAGTTTGTACGAAAATTCTCTTAAACGAAAAATTTTAAAAAAGTATCCAATTTCGTTTGTTCCTCATTATGAAACTTATATGTTTGGAGATTGGGATATTGTTTGTAAAAGATGCGGGATACACTGTATAAGCCCTTTTAGTAATGTTGAAGATATTATGGTAGATATTCTCTCAAGTGACTTAATTATAGCTGATGCTATGCACGGTGCGATATTATCCGATACATTTCGAATACCATGGATACCTGTACATTCTTCATATGGTCATATTAACAGCTTTAAATGGCAAGACTGGACGAAATCTATGTTTATACCATACAAACCCTCTTATATAGATGCTATCTGGAGGGGAGACCGACACCAAAGTATTGAACGAAGATTTAAGAACAAAATTAAAAGGGTCTTTCGAAGAGTAGGCATTTACAGAAAAAACTGGGGATTGCCTGATAAACCAAGGAGCAATTCAGAGCTACATGATAAAGTTGCCAAACAGCTATTTGATTTATCAAAAGGATTAGAGCCGATATTAAGTAAAGAAAATATTTTTAAAAATAAGCTAAGCGATTGCATAGAAAAACTTTCACAATTAAAACGAAACATAAAAGAAAGCCGATTTGAATTTTAAACTATCCATGGCTTGATAATTTATATAACCCAAAAGTATAAAAAAGCTAATTGGATTCAAAATTTTAAATAAAACTAAATTAATATTGAATAAATCAAAGAGTTTTATATGATAATTCCAATGGGTATTCCTGATATCATGTTTACAGAGATTTGCAAAATCTTACCGATAATTTTTTTATCTGACAGAGATAAGTGCACTGAAGATCTAAGAATAAAAATTAAAAATTTGTGGATGGTGCAAAAGGTAATGTTAACTGATTTAGGAAGGCAATCTCTTTTCTGTGTCCTTAAATCGATTGATTTAAAAAACTCTGATGAAATAATTATTCCTTCTTATGTATGTCAAAGCGTTATACTGCCAATTCTTAAACTGAAATGTAGACCTGTTTTTGTTGATTGTGATGAAAGCTTTAATATTTCTCTTTGTAATATAAAGGAAAAAGTTACAAACAATACTAAAGTTATTGTTGCCCCACATATGTACGGACATATCAATAAAAACATTATAGAAATAGAGAGGTTTGCTTCAGAAAAAAATATTTTTCTTGTTGATGATGCAGCACAAGCTGTTGGAGGAAAAATTTCAAATAGGTATGTGGGCAGTTTCGGGAATGTAGGAATTTTGAGCTTCGGTCCTTTTAAAAGTATCTTTTCTATTCGAGGCGGTGCGTTGCTGATTAATGACAAGAACTTTCAGTCTCAAGGTAATTTGAAAAACAATCAAAATTATATACAGTTATTAATCAAACTTGCTAAATTTTTAATAAATTTTAAGATGAGAAAATACACTAAAAATAAATTTTCAGATATTAAATCATATAGAAGAACAGAGCTAAGAAGTTTACTATCACAAGAAACTTTAGATTTTTCTGAAATATTCCCTTTAGATATTTCTTTTGTTGATTCAATAATAACCCTAAATCAACTCAAGAGAATTGAGTCAATTATAAATAAGAGGCAAATATTAGCAGATAACCTTATAGAGTTACTTAGAAATAAAGAAGACATTTTTATTTTACCACCTTCAAAAGAATCAAATGTTTATACTAAATTTGTATTAACTTTAAAAAAACCTTATAAAAATAAAAAACAGAAAATTTTATCATATTTAAAGGTAAATGGAATTGAAGCACAAGGTGGATATATCCCTTTGCATTTACAAAGTAAATATTCCAATTATGTTTCAACCTCTTTACCCCAGATAGAAGATCTATGGTATGGCGTAATTTGTCTACCCATAAACTCTACTATGACTATGAAGCATATTTATTATATTGAAAAAATCATTAATCAATTCGATTGGTAAAAGAAGTGGAGGATTGATCCATCATGACAGTTTTTAAAACTCTTATTACTATTTGTGCAATTAGTATTATTTTAAATTTTTCAAGTTATTCAGGCGAATTGGAAAAACCTTGGGAAACAAGACATTTTCCGAATGCACCAAGAATTAGCGCTGATCAGGCCTTGAATTTTTTTAACACAGGGCAGAAAGTTGTATTAATTGATATACCATGGACTAATGAAGGATTTGAAAAAGGTCATGTTTGCGGTGCAATAAAAGCTAAAACCAATCCAATAATTTTAGATAAAATAATCAAAAGAATTCCTAAACAATATATTATTTTTTCTTATTGAAAATGACCCAGTGAAGAAAACAGCTCCCGTGTGGTAGCTAGGGCGATTATGTACAAGCGAAGAGCTTTTGCTATTAGGCATGGCTTTGAAGCTATGGTTAAGGCCGGTTGGCCAATTTGTTACACTTTAAATGGACAAGAGCTTTTAAGACTAAAGTTAATACCAAAGAATTAAAGAAAAATAGTCTACTCCCCAAAAAAAATGGAAAAGACACTCATATTTCAAACCATAAAAAAAGATGGAACTAATTTGATTCTTTATGTTTACCGATATTAAAAGCATTTTCAAGCACACCTCTATCTACGGGTTTTCGACAATTCTTCAGAAAGGGATAGGATTTTTCATGATCCCTGTCTATACGGCTTTTTTAACCCCTTCTGATTACGGCATCCTGGAACTAATGGAGTTAACAATCAACATCATTTCCATGCTGGTCGGAATGCGGCTAGGCTCAGGTATAATAAGGTTTTATCATGATTGTGAAACTGAAAAAGACCGAAAAGAGCTTTTTTCTACTGCACTAATTTTTGTGGTTATCATAACTGCATCCATATTTATTGTACTTCAATTGCTTACAGAACACTTTGCAGGCTTGGTTCTTGGTGATAAAGCATATTTTAGATATTTCCAGATCGTTTTTACTGCAATGGGACTTCAAATTATTGCTACAGTCCCGGAAAGTATTTTACTTGCTGAAAAAAGATCTATTGCTTATTCTGGCATAACGATTTTTACACTATTTTCCTATCTTGCTTTTAATATTCTTTTTCTGGTTGTAATAAAAATTGGTCTCATTGGTATCTTATTGAGTATGTTGATTACAAAATTCTTAAATGTTACTTCTCTAATATTTGTGATCAGGAAAAAAATATCATTTTGTTTTTCAGTTGAAAAAATTGCTAAAATGATAAGGTTCACTCTGCCATTGATACCAGCTTCTTTATTTATGTTTGCAATGCACTACTCGGATCGATTTTTTATCCAGAAATTCTGTGATTTAAATGAATTGGGGATATATTCACTTGGGTACAAGTTCGGTATGATAATTTCTGTTATTATTTCACAGCCATTTTTCCGGATTTGGAATACTAAGCGCTTTGAGCTGGCCAGGCAAGAAGATGGCCACCAGAAGATAGGATTGTTTTTTACCTATTATTCTCTGGTCGTAATTACTGCCGCTTTAGGTATCAGCATATTTATCAGAGAGGTGATTATTATCATGACACCATCTGAATATTCTGGTTCTTCAGCAATTGTCGCTGCTATTGCCATCGCATATGTGCTTTACGGGATTTCCAATTTTTTCAACTTAGGCATGATGGTAACTTATAAAACAAAGAGTTTGGCATATATTCAGATATGTGTGGCAATATTCAATATAATTATCAATTACTTTTTCATTCAGAAATGGGGTGTCTGGGGTGCGGTTGGTTCAACTTTGCTTAGTTTTTTTCTGCTGTCAGTAATTTCAACCATAGTATCACAGTATCTATATGCAATCAAAATTGAATATAGAAGAGTACTTTCTCTCTGGGGCCTTTATTTTATCCTGTATTTTATTTCCACGTTTATTACGTTGCCTATCTTTTCTTCACTGATATTGAAAATTTTTCTTTTTTCAGGTTTCCCCTTCATTTTATACTTAACCGGTTTTTTTTCCAAATTGGAACAAGATAAACTTGAAGAATTGTTTGATATAGTGATTTTGAACATCAGGAAACGATTTCCATTAAAAGGAAAATAAAGATGAGTTTCAAGCTTACAATATTAACTTTCCACAGAATAATTAAAAGACATCAATCTTACTTCATAGATCCAATGGCAATATGTGAAGAAACCTTCTCACGCCTGATTAAAAAATTATTCTGGCTTGGAAGTATTGTCAGCTTACCTGAAGCTATTGAAAGCTTGAAGATCGGTTCATTAAAAGGGAATAATTTCGCAATAACCTTTGATGACGGTTACGTGGATAATTATACAGTTGCATGTGATATTCTATCTGGAAATGGAATACCCGCAACATTTTTTATACCATTTCGCCAAATTGATGAAAGCAGTGTTTTTTGGTGGGACTATATTTTTTCAGTTGTAAAGAAAAATAAACCCCGGTTTGTTGATTGGATTATTGAAGAAAAGATTGAAAAATATATTAGTAAAAAAAATATTGACTTTGAAGAAATGGATAACATTTCTTCTTTTTCAAGAATCATTGTGCAATTTTTCAACAGCTTGGATAATAATACAAGGATTCAATTGTTAGATAAAATAAAAAAAGAATTCGGACAATATAATGGCCCAAGACTTTTGATGAATTGGCATGAGATTAGAATTTTAAAACACAAGGGATTTGAAATTGGTTCACATACTGTATCACATATACCTTTGACAGATCTTTCTGATTCCCAGGCATATTTTGAGATAAAACAATCAAAAAAATTATTATCAGAAAAAATTGACTCCGATGTTATGGGATTCTGTTATCCAAGAGGTTCATTTTCGGATAAACATGTAGAAATGGTAAAAGACAGTAATTATTTATATGCTGTGAGTACACAATTCGGTCGAAATGTCAGCGATCTAAATCCATATAAACTTCATCGTTGGAACATGTCAGATTATCCTGATATTAGAAATTGCTTTGCTACTTTTTTTTATCTCATTGAAATGTCTGGTATCTCTGATCATCTCCTTTTAAAAAGGCGTATCCTATAAGTTGGCCATCAAACCTTTAATATTTGTTGCTTTTGTCGTTGTTGTATTTTTTGCATCTATTTTAGTGAATCCGTTTATAGGGCTTTGTGGTTATCTTTTATCCTACAATTTAAATCCTACGGGGTTCTGGTGGGGACAGCAAATTCCGGATATTTTTCAAAGATATTCTTTTATCTTTTCTGTCGCCTGTGTTCTGGGCATGCTGTTTCACTGGTCAAAGCTGCGATACAGAGCATTAATTGACGTGCAGGAAGCTTTGTTATTTTTTTTTATTTGTATCATCTGGTTGTCAACATTTATTGGAATACCTACTTCAGAACTTGGATCCAATACAATGAAAATGACGAAGATATTTATTATATTGTTTTTGGCATCACATATCATAACAAACCTTGGTTATTACAAGATTATGGTTTGGATTTATATTGCAGCTTCATTTTATAGCGGTTTTGAAATATTTTCATCCTCTAATTTAGCTTTCATCGACGGGCGCTTGCAAAGCGGTGTGGGAGGTTCTGATTTTAGCGAAGGCAATTTTTTAGCTGCACATTATCTCATGGTATTACCGTGGATTGGGATCAATTTCATAAAGGGAGATTGGAAAATTAGGGTTTTCTGTGCTATTTCAGCTGCATTTATAGTAAATACGTTAATCCTTATTCAATCACGAGGTGCCTTTCTTGGTATAGCAGTTGGAATAATGGTAGGACTGATTGCCGGAGGCAGGCAATACAGAAAAAAAATAATTATCCTTTTATTAGTGGGTATGCTGGGTTTTATTTATTTGTCAGACAGATCATTTTGGACTCGAATGGATACTATAGAAACAAAAGGGGATACTATGGACTCTTCCGCATCCGGTCGAGTTGAGGCATGGCGTGCTGCAATTGAGATGTTTGAGGATCATCCATTTGGGGTCGGTGAAGGAAATTTTAAAACACTTATTGGAAAGTATAATCCAGACGCTGCTGGTCGCGATACACACAATACTTTCTTTAGATGCCTTGCAGAACTGGGTATATTCGGAATTATTACCATGTTGCTGTTGATTTATAATGCTTTCAGAATTTTAACAACAATCAAGAACAATCTGGATATTAACAGTTTGATGGGACAGGACTACAGTGGCAATATATTGGCTTTACGAACAAGTTTGATAATGTACCTTGTTACAACATGTTTTTTGAGCCATACATACATTGAAGAATTTTACTGGCTATTAATGTTTCCATTATTTTTAAAACGGTGCTATGAAAACGAATCGTAAAAAAAAGATCTGTATGGTTTCCCCTTTTCCACCACCATTCGGGGGGATGGCAATTCAGGCGGAAAAACTTGCAATGCTTTTACAGAAGGAAGGGTATGGAGTGTTTAAAGTTGCAACAAATCCCGAGCTTTCAGGAGTATTAAAATGTTTTTCTGCTATACCTTTTATAAGAACAATCATTCGACAATTTTTGTTTCTTTTAAACTTGAATACTGTTTTGTCAAAGGTTGACGTAGTTTATTTCTTAACTGGTTTTTTAAATTTTTTTTTCTGGGTGACATATCCTGCTCTAATTCTATTGTTTGTCAGGAATAAACAAATTATTCTGAGTGCAAGAGGTGGTGGGGCAAGAAAATTTTTCAAAAAATATCGTTTGTTTATAAAACCCGTTCTCAAACGCCTCTATGCAGTCACAGTTCCCTCTGGATTTCTAAAAGCTGCTTTTAAGGATGAATTGAATATTGATACTATTATTATTTCTAATATTGCTGATTTAAAGCAGTTTTCATTTGTTAAGAGGAACGAATTTCGTCCGAAATTGATCGTTACCCGTTCGCTGGAAAAAATTTATGACTTGGAAACCGTTATTAAAGCTTTTTCTATCGTGGAAAAGGAGTATCCGAATGCTGAGTTGGGAATTGTGGGAGACGGCTCTCTGAAAAGAGATCTAATACTACTGGTACAAAAAATGGATCTTCAGGAAAAAGTTTCTTTCTATGGCGAGGTCTCCCACAAAGACATTTACGACATGTACAATAAATTTGATATTTTTATTAATGGATCAAAGGTTGATAATCTCCCAGGCACAATTTTAGAAGCTTTTGCGACAGGACTACCGGTAATTTCAACCAATGCCGGAGGCATTCCGTATATGGTGGTTCATCGGGAAAACGGGTTACTATCCGATGTAGGAGACCATGAATCCCTTGCTATAAATGCAATCAAGATTATAAAAAACCCTGATCTTGGAAAAGCTCTGGCAATTAATGGATATGTTGAGTTGCAAAAATACACATGGCCTAATATTAAATCAGAATTAATTCCTCTGTTGTCCAATGAATGATAATACTACCCATGTATTAATAACGGTTGATACTGAGCACAGCATTGGTGGTGCCTTTCATGATCCTAAATTAAAGCCAGTTGGGAACGAAAAACGTATTTACGGGAATGTAGCTGGCAGGGAATATGGCATCCCGCTCATAATGGATATTGCTGACCAGTATAATCTGAAGGTCGTTTTTTTTGTTGAGGTCCTTAATAAATATTATTTTGGAGAACAGGAAACCCGGGAAGTCTGTGAATATATTCTTAAAAGAGGTCATGAAGTACAACTCCATCTCCATCCCCACTATTTGAATTTTGCTGAACAAAAACCTGAAAAATTAAAATACAAAGATAATTTTTTTCAATACAACCTTGATGAGCAGAGCAGGCTTCTTCAAGAAGGGCGAAATTTACTGCAACAATACGGTGTAAAAAATCCTCGGGCATTCAGGGCGGGAAACTATGGTTTTAATAGATCAACCCTTATCGCTTTAAAACAAAACAGTTTTTTGTTTGACAGTTCATATAATTACACTTTTTTAAAATCAACACAGGGTTTTGAAAATATGGTTATTAATGATGCACAACTGATTGATGGTATTTATGAATTTCCGATTACAAATTTTATTCAAACATTACCTTTTAAATTAAAACAGCCAAAACCTCTTGATATAAATGGTGTAAGTTCAGAAGAGATGATCCTAACCCTCGACTGGGCAAACAAAACTAGGCTGATTCGTTATGTGACCATTATACTCCATTCTTTCAGTTTTTTAGAACCGTTGGATGCTCAGTATTCCAAAGTGAAAATAAGAGATTATGTCATTCGTAGATTTGATGACTTATGTCAATTCTTATTTCAAAACAGAGAAAAATTCAATGTCATTGGTTTTAATGAATTGAATAGTAAATCGCTTGTTTTGAAAGAGCGTTCCCCCCTTTTTTTAAAAATGCCCAAAATTAGTTCATTAAAACGTTTAAGTCAGCAAGTGCTACATCGAATAGATTGAAGTTGTTTATAAATTGATCAGGATAATTAAAAATGAGAGGATAAATGGATAACAAGAAATGTAATGTTGCCATTATTGGTGCAGGCTTTATTGCCGACCTTCATATAGAAGTTTTGAACAGATTAAAAAAGGTATGCATTGTATGTTGCTGTGATGTCAATATCGGTCGAGCAGAAAGCTTTGCTAATCGCTGGAATATAAAATCCTATTACAGTGATCTCGATCAGATGATTGCATCTGAAAAAATTGATGTGGCACATGTTCTTGTGCCGCCCAATTTTCATTATCAGGTTTCTATTTCATTGATAGAAAAAGGTATGAATTTGTTTCTTGAAAAACCCATGGGCTTGACAACTGATGAATGTGAAAAACTTGTCAAGCTCAGCAATAAATATAACGTGGTGATTGGAATTAATCACAATTTTGTATTTTATCCGCTTTTCTTAAGGCTCAAACAGGATCTTTTAAATAATGTGATCGGTAAGCCTGAATACATATCCGCCTATTATGGCGGGCCGTTGGGTCAACTTGATTTTAATCAGTTCGGAAACTGGATGTTTCGAACACCTGGGAATATAATACTTGAGCAGGGGCCTCATCCGATTTCACAAGTATCTAATATTTTGGGTGATATCAAAAATATAACCGGAACTGCTTCAGGCAAAAGGGAACTGGGTAAAAATCAGTATTTTTATGACCGATGGCAGGCAATAGCCGAGTGTGAAAAAGGAAATGCATTTCTTCATCTTTCTTTTGGGAAAAATTATTCAAACCAGAGAAATATCCATGTGTTCGGGCGGGATGGGTCTATTTTTATTGATTTTCTCAATAATCGATATTTAGTGCAGAAAAAATCAATTTTCCCGGACTACTTTGATCCGACGGCTAATGCGTTTCGTTATCTTTCCCCGGCGTTCGGAGGGATCAAAGATTTTTCAGATTATGCATTATCCAAAATAAAGATCAAAGACAGGACCGATTCTTTCTTTCTGACGATGAAAAATTCCATTTCAGCGTTTTATCAGGCAATTTTAGAAAAAGAACCAATCCCGTGTGCTGCAATTGATGGCTATAAAGTCATACAGGCTTGTGAAAAATGGATAAAATCAGCACATATTGAAGATAACCCGACAACTCATTTTGTCATACCAGTATCCCAACAGGATGATGAAATACTTGTCACCGGAGCTACAGGCTTTATCGGCAGATGCCTTGTAGAACAGCTTTTGAAAAAAGGCTGCAAGGTCAGAATTCTTGTCAGAAACATAAATGGCCTTCCCCACAGTCTCTATTCTGATAATATCAGGATTTTTAAAGGTGATATAACAAATCAGGATTCAATTAAAGAGGCGGTCAAAGGCGTTAAAATTGTTTATCATCTTGCTCACAGCCTTGGTAAAACCTGGGAAGAATTTGAAAATTTCAACATTAAACCGGCCCAATATTTTGCACAGGCGTGCCTTTCTGAAAATATTAGACTTGTTTTTGCAAGTACGATTGCTGTCTATTATTACGGTGACATTTCCAATGGAGTTGTGCGACATGACACCGCAATTGATTCAAAACCGGAACTTCGAAATTTGTATGCCCGATCCAAAATAATTGAAGAGAACCTGTTGATAAAAATGCATAAAGAAAAGGGATTACGGCTTGTCATAGCACGGCCGGGTATCGTAGTCGGCCGGAACGGGCTTCTTGAGCACAGTGGTGTCGGTCTCTGGACAAGGGATAATGTATGTGCGTATTGGGGATACGGTAAAAACGAACTCCCATTCATTCTTGTTGAAGACACTGCCTCAGCTTTGGTCAACATGATGGAAAAGGAAGGAATTGAAGGCCAATGTTTTAATCTGGCAGGAGATATCAGACTGACAGCCAGAGAATATATCGATGCACTCAGGAAGTATTCAAGACGGGATATTATAGCATTTCCCTATCCTTCCAAACTGATGTATCTTTCAGATTCATTTAAAATATTGATCAAGAAAATCGGTCAGGATAAAAATACTTTTTTAAGCTATCGGGATCTTGAAAACCGGTCTATAAATGCCAAATTTGACACAAATTTTGAAAAAGAAGTGCTGGCATGGGAACCCTGTAATAATCAGGATGAATTCATAAAAAAAGTCTTTGATTGGGCATTTAGCGGATAGTTGGTTGCTATGAAAAAAAAAATACTCCATGTCATAGAACGTTTCAATGTTGCCGGTGCTGAAATAGTTGTAAGAGATCTGCTTATAACATCCGACCCCGATAAATGGGATATGGAAGTGTGTGTGTTACATGATATCGGGGTCATTGGAAATGAGCTATTTGATAAAGGTTATCCCATCCATTACCTGAACTGGGAACGTGAAAATCTTACTGATACTACAATCATAAAAAGATTAAAAACCTTAATCAAAGAGAGAGGTATTGATATTGTCCATGCCCATAATATTACGCCCTGGTATTTTTCTTTCAGAGCCTTAAGGGGATGTAAAAAGAAACTTAGCGTGACTATTCATGGATTTGTAAGAGGAAAAGGCAGTTTTAAAAAAAAGATATTATATGTTTTTCTGTCCTATTTTACACATAAAATTATTGTTGTATCTGAATCCATAAAGAAAAATATTGCAACTTTTCCATTCATAAAATTGAAAGAAACGGAAAATATTATTAATGGTATAAAACTGATTAACAATCATGGAATTAATCGTGAAAAGATACGAAAAGAAATTGGATTAAGTAATAATGATTTTGTTATCGGAACTGTTGGAAGGCTTTTTAGAGAAAAAAATATTGAACTTCAACTTGAAATGATAGGTCGATTGGTTGAAAAAATTCCAAATATTAAATTGGTGATTGTTTCAAAAAAATATGATTATATAAAAAAACTTGAAGCGATTATTCAGAGATTAAATATAGAGAACCATGTTGTTTTTACAGGACTTCGCCGTGATATTCCCAGGATTCTTTCAACTTTCGATGTGTTTGTAATGAGTTCTTTTTCAGAAGGGACATCAATTGCCTTATTGGAAGCAATGTCTTCAGGCCTGCCAGTTGTTGTTAGTGATGTTGGGGGTAATAGTGATATTGTAAAGGATAAAGAAAATGGACTTCTATTTAAAGTGCATGATTTAAATCTGTTTTGTGAACACATTCAAAATCTTTATCATGATGCAAACTACCGTTCGATGTTAGCAGATAAAGCTGAATTATCCTGTCAAAAATATTCAATAGAAAAAATGGTTCAAAAATACGAAAAGATTTATAAAAATCTGTTAGGATAAAAGAAACAAATGAAATATGGAAAGGAATTTTAAGAACAATGTTTTCAACTATAGCGATTTTACCAAATTGCAATGTCAGGGCAATGGAAGGGATCATTTCTTCATTGGGGAAAAGAGGTATTCCGTTGACTGGATTAAGTACGACCACCAAATGCAGTGCGTTTTATTCAAAATATGTCGGTACTAAATTAATATCTCCTCCCACAACACAAGAGGATGAATTCTTATCTTTTTTGATTTCTGAAGTTCCAAAGGGCGTGCTGTTCGCTTCTGATGATCAGACAACATTATTGTTTTCAAAAAATGCAGAGTTGCTTGAAAAAAATGGGTTTTTAATCAATATCCCCTTATTTGATCAACTATGTACTGGCTTTGATAAGTGGCTTTGTTATAAAAAAGCATCAAGTATTGGTATCCCCTGTGCACTAACCCATAAAGTAAACGGATTTGATGATTTGGCTTTTGTAAAAGAAAATATGCCTTATCCATTTATATTTAAGGCGACAACTCTGGCCGGAGGGAATTATGTTAAAGTGTACCGGAAAAATGATGTTAATACGGCATATGAGAGTATTCAAGCGGTCATTGAAAAACAGAAAGATTGTATTCTAAATCCGGAAATCATTGCCCAGGAATGGTTGGAATATGACATGGAAGATATCTGGTGTCTGGAAGCATATTATGACAAAACAGGCAGCGCCAAAGGTTTTATGCCGATACAAAAGATCCGGACAGAGGTTAAGGCAAATGGTACATTTGGCAGCCGCTTGTATGCAGGCAAAGCAGTAAAAAATTCCGAATTAAGCATGCTGTCAAAAAAATTATTAGACAGTCTCAGTTGGAGGGGTTTTGCGCATTTCGACTGGATTTATTCGAAAAAGAAAAAAAAGTATTATTTGACTGAAATTAATCCTAGACTGCCGGGGTTCAGTTTTTATCCATCTAATGCGGGATTTGAAATGGCATATTTTTATTACGCCGATCTGATCAATGAGCCATTTATTGTCCCGAAACTGGCCCCTTCTTTTTATTTTGAACCATTTCGATATCCAGGAGATATCAGTGCAACTATCTCAACCATATTTCGTAAGCAATATACGTTTGGTAGTTTTCTTAATTCATATTTCAAAGCATTTTGGGGAAACAAACCTGTAATTGTTGATTTTTTAGATTTCAATGAAACAAGAATGACAGGTTATAATTTTTATAGAATAGCCACAACTATTTTAAAAGAGGGTTTGTCAAAATTTTGAACAATGAAATTGAATGAAAATATTAGTAATAATTTCCAAACACTAAAAAGCATAAGCCTTTTATATATAACAGCAAACCATTTTCTTCAGGGGTTGCCCTGGCAATTTATCGCGGTTGCAATGATAAGTTTTGGTTATACTTCAGCCTTTTTTACATCAAATAAATATAAGAACAATTACGATATTAAAATGTATTTTAAACAAAAATTCAATAGATTGTTTTTTAACCTTTTATTTATAAATTTATTTTTATTGGGCCTAATAATTTTAAAAGGGGAGATAGGATTATTAACTTTTGATAGCCTTATAAGTTTTTTTTGTTTTGATGGTTTGAAAATTTGGTTTGGTTTCGAAAGGTTCGGCCTATTTCAAAATGAAAGGTGGTTCCTTACTCTGCTTATTCTTTTTTATTTTTTTTATCCATTGATTGAAATTATGACAAGGGGAGAAAAAAGACTTTTAATATTTTCTTCTGTTGCCTTTGGATTTTTAATATACCTTGAATTGTTTCATCCGATAAAAGAACATGTGCTATGGTTAACAGCCATGGGGTTTTTTGCAGGGATTTTGTTAGAAAAAACTGAAGCTAAACTATCAACAACCACCACAATGCTTATTTTGATTTTGATTTGTAGCCTTTTGAGCAAATTTTATTTTAATACCAAATACTTTACACCAGTTATGATTTTGTCATTTTCTATATTATTATTTAATATGCTGGCGGTAGTTCAACTGCCCAAAAGGTTAAATATCATAATTAATACTCTTATCGGAAGTTGTTTGTTGGAAATATATTTGATACATAGGCCTCTATTTTTCAATCCTACGAGAAATTTGGTAATAAATTATCTAATTTCAATTATTATTATTATTATTACAATTGCGAACATATTAAGAATGAGTAGAATAAATTTAATAAAGAGTATTAAGGGCCGGATTGTCCGGTAATTTTTGAAAAATTCGAATTGTTAATTTATGTGAGGCGATTGAAAAAAACACTACAAATTCAAGAGATTTTTTCTAAAATCCGATCTGTAAAATTGGACCACTAAAATGACCCTAATTGTTTTTTCCAGATTTTCTCCACCTGTTTTGAGTTTTTTAAAAAGTTGTAATGATAAAAACTTGTCTTCTTGTTTTATCTGGATTGCGTCTAAAAATGAACCAGAACCAAAGTCAAAGTATATAAAGAAAATCTATCGGTTTAGTGAAGAGGATTTGTTTTCTGATAAGGGAATCATTGCAATCCAGTCAATTACCAAGGATAATATAAAATCTTGTCTTATTAGCATTAACGAGAACATTTCCAGCTGGCTAATTAAAAATTCAGCGAAAATAGGCGAAAATTGTCACCTATTTCTGCCCAATAGAAATAATATACAAAAAGTTTTATCCAAAAAAAATCAAGTTGAATATGCGAAAAAGGCGGGGTTGTCGGTGTTGCCGTCATATTTAATAACTCAAAGTTCTGAATCATTGAATGATATTCCACAGCAAAACTTCCCTCTTTGTTTGCGACCCGCAGCACCTGGCAATGTTGTCCCAGTTTTTAAAGTTCATATGGTTAATTCATTAGATGAATTAAAATCTTTCATACTAAAATTTAAAAAAATAAATGGATTTATTTTGGCCCAGCCTTTCTTGAATTTACCAAATCTTGTAATCCATGGTTCCAGAAAGAATAATGGTACGACAATCGGCATGCAGGGCTTTATTGTGGACAGGAAATTTGAAGGTTTGACGTTGACAATTAAACCATTCAATTTGACAGAAGATTTAAGAGAAAAATGTATAAAATTTACAGAATTTATGGAAATATTCGGACCCTATCACTTTGAATTTTTATTTGATGAAAAGAATCATAAAGAGTGGTTTCTTGAACTTAACAATCGATTGGGAGGAACGACAGCCAAGGTATTTGCCTTAGGCTATGATGAACCGGGCTATATGCTTCAGTCTTTTGGCTATGATGTCCATATATCGAAGAAGCTTACCAATCAGACGGCTTCAAGTAAAATGGCGCTGTTTAAATATTTGTATAATACCCTCGCCGGCAGGATTACCCCCCTTGATTACCCGGCCTATGAAATCAAGCTAAAAAGAATTATTGCAACCCTGACGGCATTATTTCTGAATAAAGATGATATTTTTAGTCTGAAGGATGTGAAAGGCGCTGTATACTTTTATACGGCAAGCTTACGGCAGAAATTGAATACTTTCTAAAACCCTCTGTGTCAGGATAGATGTCGCCTCCAGTGAAAATTACAAACCGGGGCATTGAGGTGATATTTATGGGATATCATGAGGATTTTATTGGGGATACCGGTTCTTTGAATCTATTGATATCTTATTGTATAGTATTGATTATATTGATTCCTGTACATGTAAATGCTGCGGTCTATCGTATCGGCCCTGCTCAACAATATCAATATTTACGCCAGATTCAATGGGATTCATTAAACCCCGGAGACATCGTAGAAATACATTCTCGTCCTGAGCCCTACAGAGAAAAATTTGTCGTTAAAAGCTCCGGTACAAAGAAGCGGCCCATTATCATCAAAGGGATTCCCGATGCAGAAGGAAAACTGCCGGTTATTGACGGCAGCATGGCCGTCAATGTTCAAACAAAAATTCAGCCTGAGCTTGCCAGGCGGGCTATAATTATCGTTGGGGGGAGTGAATCAAAGAATGGAGCTCTTTACTCTTCAAAAGATGCCGGTGATTATATTGTGATTAAAGCTCTTGAGTTAAGAAATGCCAATAATACTAACTTTTTCTATCTCAATGGCACCCGCATTCAATATGCTGCCAATGGTGCAGGCGTTTACGTTCAAAAAGGCAGAAATGTTGTGATTATGGAATGTATTATCCATTCCTGCTGTATGGGAGTACAAACCGCATACTATCCTAATGTCGATAATTTTTTGTTGTCGAAAAACATTATTTATAACAATGGGGATTTTACAAGAACCCATTGGGGCCACAATGTATATCTTGGATCAAGAAAGTCCATTGTTGAATTCAATCGATTTGGTGAACTCTATTCAGACGGTAATAATATCAAGGATCGAAGTGAGGTCATTGTGATACGGTACAACTGGATAGAGGGAGGCATGAGCCGTCAGATTGATCTTGTAGAAACCAGGAAATATCCAACTGCCAATGCTTATGTGTATGGAAATGTCATTATCAGCGGAGAAAAGACTAAAAATCCTAAAATGGTACTGTTCGGCGGTGATACTGGAGAACATTCCAGTCGAAAAGGAACTCTCTATTTTTTTAATAATACCGTCCATTTCAAAAAAATGGGGCTTCATGCGTTCATTTGGGTCAATCGACCTGATTGTAAGGCAATTTTAATGAATAATCTCTTCCTTGGTGGCAAAAACATCTGGTCCGGCACCGGCCGTGTCACCGGTATGAACAACATGATAGAGCATGGAAGTGTATCAACAGGATTAACCAGCAGTTTTTTTGGCAGTTATGATCAAATCTGGTCAAAGGGCAATATTCCCTATTTCCCAAGACCGAACTCCCTTCTACTGAACAGAGGTATTTCAACGCTTCCTGCCAAGGTTCAGTATATACCCATGCCCATGCCTGAAAAGAGACGTCGTCCCGTTCTTGGTGCACTGGATATCGGGGCATTTGAATTTCAATAACAATGGATTCGATAAATAACCTTCAGGAATGATGACCCATGTGTGGACTTTGCGGAATATATCACATCGATAATCGACCCGTCACAGCAGAGCTGGTGAATGCCATGAACAGCACCATGGTTCACCGGGGACCGGATGGAGATGGTATCTTTGTCAATCATCATATCGGGCTTGGCCACAGACGATTGAGCATTATTGATCTGAGCACCGGTGACCAGCCCATGTCCAGTTCAGACGGCCAGGTCACCATTGCCTTTAATGGTGAGATCTATAATTTTCTGGAGCTTAAAGAGGATCTGCAATCCAGAGGCTACAGCTTCTCCACAAAAAGCGACACAGAAACCATTATCTATGCATACATGGAGTGGGGAGAGGAGTTTGTAAAAAAACTTCGGGGCATGTTTGCCATTGCCCTGTGGGATAATCGTTTGAAAAAGTTGCTGCTTGTCAGGGACAGGGTGGGCAAGAAACCCCTATACTATTTCTATGATGGCAAAACAGTGGCCTTTGCTTCCGAGCTCAAAGCGATCCTTACTGTACCCGGGATTTCAAGAGAGCTTGATTACGGAGCTTTGGATGCCTATTTCAGTTTCGGGTATGTGCCTTCCCCTCTGAGCATCTTCAAGCATATCCGAAAACTTGAACCTGCCCATTACGCAGTATGCAGCAGTAATGGATTGAAGATCACGGAATACTGGGATCTGAATATGGATGACTGCGATAAAACCATATCAGAGGAAGATGCTGTACAGGAGTTGACCGCTATCTTTGATGAATCCGTAAAACTCAGGCTCATAAGTGATGTTCCCCTTGGGGCATTTTTAAGCGGCGGGGTTGATTCCAGTGCTGTTGTGGCTTCCATGGCCGGCATCATGGGAGATATTGCGGTAAAAACCTCTTCCATTGGGTTCTCAGAAGAAAAATTTAATGAACTTGCCTTTGCACAGATGGTCTCCCAACGATATCAGACCGATCATCGGGAAGCTGTGGTGAATCCCGATGCTCTTGATATCATTGAAAAAATTGTGTGGCATTTTGATGAGCCCTTTGCAGACTCATCGGCCATTCCCACCTGGTATGTCTCCAAAATTACAAGGGAGAATGTCACGGTGGCCCTTTCCGGGGATGGCGGGGATGAAAATTTTGCCGGTTATACCCAACGCTACAGCATGAACCGGTTTGAGCACGGAATCAGAAAAAAAATACCTTCCGCCATCAGAACATCTTTGCTTGGCCCCATTGCAGCACTCTATCCAAGAATTGATTCCCTGCCACGGCCTTTACGGTTGAAGCATTTTCTGACCAATCTATCCCTTCCCATGGAGCAGGCCTATTTCCGGGATATGTCATTCTATTTTACGGAGGATGACAAAAAAATGCTGTATTGCCCTGACATGAAAAAAGTGCTTAAAGATCACTCTTCCTTTGATGTGCTGGGTCGTTTTTTTGAAAAAATCACTACTGCCGACCCAGTGTCAAGGGCGCAATATGTAGACATTAAAACCTACATGACCGAGGATATCCTGGTAAAGGTTGACAGAATGAGCATGGCTCACTCCCTTGAGGTGAGGGCACCCATTCTGGATCATAAATTGATGGAGTTTGCGGCAAAGCTTCCTTCACGTTTAAAGTTGAATGGCAATGAGTCCAAATATATTTTCAAGAAGATGAATGAAAAACGGCTGCCCCGGGATATTCTGTATCGTAAAAAGCAGGGGTTTTCCGTACCTCTCTCGGATTGGCTCAAAGGGAAACTGAAACCCATGGTAGATGAGACCCTTTTTGGAGAAAAATCAGGCATTGGAGAATTTCTTGATAAATCATATGTGGAATCGCTCTGGAAAAGTCATTTGCGGGGGATTAATGACAATGCCTCCCAGATCTGGAATTTGATGATGTTTGAGTTGTGGAGGAGACAGTTTTTATAACGGCTATGGGTTGACCAGAATTTTGATCATGTTCTGCCCGCAACGAACCATGAAGGTCATATTGGGTTTGCGGAAGAATTTCATATAAATATCGGCCTGGAGTATCATTTCCTGAGGATAAAAAATAAGAGGAGTGTAAAATGCATCAGAAAATCGTAAAAAATATAATATTTCCGCTCCATGAAAAAATTTTGAAACGAGATACATTCAAATTTCTTGAACAACTTCAAAAAGAGCAATATCTTTCCAGAGAGAAACTCCGGGAACTTCAATTCTTGAAGCTCAAAAATCTGCTTATACATGCGGATCAAAATAGCCCTTTTTACAGAAAACGATTTGCAGATGCCGATTTTGAGCCCCGAAAAATGCAGTGCATTGATGATTTCAAGGTGCTGCCCCTGCTTTCAAAAGAGGAGATCCGTAAGAATCTGGAGAGCATGAAATGGAACGATTCACCCGGTGGACTGCAACGATACAACACCGGTGGTTCCTCGGGAAAACCCCTGGTATTTTACTTTGACAGAAGACGGCAGGCCTATGATGCTGCGGCACGTGCATTAACCCACCAGTGGTGGGACATTGATATTGGGGATAAAGAACTCTATCTATGGGGTTCACCCCTTGAGATCACAAAGCAGGACAGGATAAAGGATTTCAGGGATATGATCACCAATGATCTATTGATCAGTGCCTTTGAAATATCCCTGGAGCAGATTCCTTCCATTGTGGAAAGACTCAAAAAATTTAAGCCCAAATGTGTTTTTGGGTATCCCAGTACCGTGGCGTTGTTCTGTGAAATGGCTTCAAAACTTGGATATAAACTTGATAATGAAGGCATCAAGGTGGTTTTTTCCACGGCTGAAGTGCTCTATGATCATCAGCGTGAATCCATTGGCTCTTTTTTCGGAGGCATACCGGTGGTGGATTGCTACGGAAGCAGGGAAGGCGGCTTTGTCTGCCATGAGTGCAAAGAAGGCCGCTACCATGTGATCGATTCCAATTATGTCATTGAGTATCTTCAGGACGGAAAAGCTGTGAATATGGGTCAGAGCGGAGAAATAGTATTGACCCATCTCGATGCCTGGGGCATGCCGTTTATCCGATACCGCACCGGTGATGTGGCCCGGCCTGCTAAAGGAGGCTGTGCATGCGGCAGAACCTGGAGTACTATTGAGGATATCCAGGGCAGAACTACCGATTTTATTGTCACCCCGGACGGTAGATGGCAGCATGCCCTTTCCCTGATTTATGTGGTACGGGATATTGAAGGGGTGGATGAGTTTAAAATCATCCAGCACAAGGTGGATGATGTGGAGGTGCTGCTCAAGGTGCATGGGGATATGTATCCTGCTGAAGCGGGAAAAGAGCGGATTGTCAAGGGATTTCACAAACGCATGGGCAATGATGTCAATGTTACTGTAACCATGGTGGAGAATATTCCAAGGGATGCTTCTGGGAAGTACCGGTATGTTGTCTCAAAGGTTGGGGGGCATGTCTGAACTTTGATTATAAGGATTACAGAATTGCCATGATGATGGAAAGTGCCTTAAAAAAATAAGGTTATCAGGCAAATTCTTATAATGAATGTTTAGAAAATGAATCTCCCAATGAAAAAATTCAAAACCTATTTCCTTCCAATATCCCTGATGCTCCTCATATTTATAGAATCCTCCATACCCATGGATGGCGGCCCCCATGATATCGCCTTCCTGACATCACTTGATCCAACCCTCCAGAACCTTCTCCACATCCCCCTTTACGGGATGCTTGCCTTTTTATGGAATCGGTCATTGCAAAAGAACCATTACAATAGCAGCAAAATGGCTCTGATGGCCTTTTTTCTCACTATTTCATACGGATGCCTTGATGAGCTGCACCAGAGTTTCATACCGGGTAGATATGGCGGTCTGCTGGATATCTACCTTGACGCTATTGGTGCATTTTGCGGCATTTTTGTGTTTTTCCTTTTTAGAAGATTCCATCTTCGACTTCCAACTTCCTGATTTTCCTTTTTTAGATTTTTAGACTTTCTGCATCAAAAGGCACTGGTTCAGCTAATAAATATACATATCGTCAAAAGAAAAGGGGACAGGTACATATACATAGATGCGGAATAAATTATTATGATGATAGACTCCTCTTTCTTCCCATTTTTCAATTTGAGCCTTAAAAATGGCGCTATGGTGTATTGGAGTATTATCCAGAACTTTTGTTATAGAAAGTGAAAAAGCATCAAAACAAACAGATTAAAGAATTTCTATTCCGTGATCAAGGACAGTGATCGATATATCAGGTTTTGTTTTATTACCGGTGTCAGCAAATTCAGCAGAGTCAGTATTTTCAGTGATCTGAACAACCTTGAGGATATCAGTCTGCTGCCTGCGATGGGGGATTTATGCGGATATACGGAATCGGAACTGACAGAAACCTTTAGAGAGAGACTTGATGGGGTTGATATAAACACCCTGCGGGAATGGTATAATGGCTATAATTTTCTGGGCAGGGAAAAAGTCTACAACCCTTTCGATGTCCTGTTGTTTCTGAAAAAAAGAGAGTTCGGAAACTACTGGTTTGAAAGTGCAACGCCAAGTTTCCTGGTCAAACTGCTTTTCGAGAGAAAAGTATATATTCCGGATCTGTCACATATTGAGATTGATCAGGGGTTGCTTTCCGGTTTTGATTTCGCTTCCCTTCCACCGGAAGCTATTCTGTTTCAGTCCGGGTATCTCACCATCAAAGCGGTGGAGACGTTTGCACCGGGTCAACGCATTTTTACTCTGGATTATCCTAATCAGGAAGTTCGGGTCAGTTTGAACATGCACCTGCTCAACTATTTTCAAAAAAAGAACGGAATCTCGTAGGCTTCTCTTATGAAGATGCCTGAATTATAATTTTTCTGAAAAGAGAAAAGGGGACAAAAATTTTGAGATCATAAACGCAAATAATACCGGTTATTTTTATTTGAATAACAGTCGGGTAAGATTTTCTATCAATAGTGCCGGGATTTACGTTCATAAGGGCAGAAATGTCGTGATTAAGGAGTGTATTATACATTCATGCTGCATGGGAGTAAAGACTGCTTACTATCCCGATGTCGATAATTTCCTGCTGACAAAAAACATTATTTATAACAACGGTGATTTTACCAGAACCCATGGAGGGCATAATGTATATCTTGGAGCTGGAAAGTCCATTATCCAGTTCAATCGATTTGGTGAACTTTATTCAAACGGAGCAAACATAAAGGATAGAAGTCGGTTTACTGTGATACGGTACAACTGGATCCAGGGAGGCATGGCCCATCAGATTGATCTTGTTGAAAATAGAAACTATTCAAATGCCAATGCTTATGTGTATGGTAATGTTATTATCAAAGGGTGTTGAAACCCATGGTGAATTGTAATAAGCGCATGTATCCTTTGTTGTTTAAAACCCTTTTTTCGTAAATTGATAAGGCAAAAATTCCTTGTTGTTGCCAAGTTTTAAGTTATAACCGTTTTAAACTCATTTTTGAGTGGTTTGTTGTTTGTACTGGCAAAACAAAGAGACAGCTATATCGTCAATTCAACAAAAATACCATTAAGTTTTCTAAATGTATCTTAAGACGCTTTATCAAATATATTTAGTTGCTTATCATCCTTTTTTTTATTTTTGCGTCTTGTGCCGGCTATTTCGATTAACAAGGTAGCAATCGTAGTAAAAATGGAACGTGCAACGACGCCATGTTGGCTTCTTCCGCTTGTTTGTTCCAGACCTTCTCTTTTTTTCATTAAATTAAAAGGACGTTCACAATTCTTGCGTATTGCTATTATCTTTTCAGCCTGCTTAGTTAAGACAGGCATCGGTTGGAAATAACCTCTGTCAAAAGGTATTATTCTGCGTTTTAAACAAGCTGAATCATGGGAGCATTCGCCGGGCTGTGTACTACAACCATACTCATGCCCTTCTGGTGTACAACAAATATAATTCATTGGATGTTCACAGTAATCATTACAGGTGACCCTGACTGGAAAATTAACGACATTGTCCGGGAGAGCAGTATTTTCCAATGGCGGGGTAATGACATATGTACCTGTCTCATTAAATAGTGACCCGTCTGTGTCGTGATATGCCTGATCTGCTGTAATGAGCTTGACATCAATACCCATGGCCTGAGCCAGTTGAATCAGAGGCTTTAAAAATAGACTATCATGATGATTTGCAGCCCCAATGAGAGATACAAGGGGAAAACTATGTCCTGTTGATGGATTGATTGCTGTTAAAGTATGCATGCGATAGCCAATCACATATGGAGATTTATACCTTTTATTTCGGCGTTTTCCACAGTCACAGTCAATATCGGAATATATACGTATTTTCTTGCCTTTGATTTCAATTGTACACAAGGGATAGTTGAACTCCATCGGAAGTTCTGTCGAATCTATCCCATGCACTATCCAATCATCCAGACAATTGGATTCATAAAGATGATGGAGAATATATAGAAGAATATTAACGAGTTTCGGAAATGGCAAACCTTGTCTGAAATGACAAAGTTCTCTGTGATCCGGTATTTTTTTAGTATTTAACGGCAATCCAGCAAATCGTCTGTTCTGTTTTCTTTCTCTGCCAAAATACTCTTCAGTGCAATATTTTCGGTAGCTGATTTCAGGGTATTTTATCACCTTGAGAAGTTCCATCCTGAACAATTGATAAAGGCGGGTATCCCTTTGGTCAGGGCTGTAGCCCTCAGTGGCAAGAAGACTGTCAATGATTTCGTTATCCAGGAGTTCATCAATGAATATCAACTCCTTATCCGTTATCTCTTTAGGAGTTTGCATCTTCGATTCCAGAGGGAAAAGGTTACCGCTGTAAAAATTATTAATGTAATCAGCCATACCCTTTAAAGTTAGGATACCCTTAGAAGGCATCTGATCTTCAATTCCAAGAAGTTCTTCAATAGGGGATTCCACCGGTTGGGAGAAATCATAGTTGTCAATTTCAGTTTTCATTATTTCTCTAACCAGTGCCTTCTTCTGCTTCTTGTTCATTTTTTTCCAACCAGGAAAGTTAGTTTTCAATTGCTTTCTAATTGAGCGTCTGATATTTTTTCTCTGCATGAGGCCTCTCTTTTTGGTTTTTTATATAAAAATGTTTTGAAAGTATAAATATAAACCAAAACAGAGGTCTTTTCAAGCTATAAATGCTTGAATACATTAATTTTATTGTATCTTTTTTAAGGTCAATTTCAACACCCTTTAATATATGATTGTTCGCGTATACTCCAGAATCGAATTGCTCTCCGATAATATCTCCAGATTTATTCAGAAAAATACTGAAGACAAGTTTTTCTTTAACACAACATGGTTTAAGAATTTAATTGATACAACGATTGGAAAAGAAGTAAGTCTTCGATTTTATGTTGTGGAGGATAAAAATTCAGAGGAGAGCCCTCGTTGTGTTTTTCCGGCACGAGCCCCGGCAAATCATAGAGGTTCTATCCTGCGTTTCCATAGGATCGGTCAGAACTCCTTGTCAGGAATCACCTCAAATAAAACCATTTTATTTTCTCCGATTTTTTCTCAGAATGACCCTAATCTTTTCAATATATTTCAAACCCTTGCAAAGTATTTATATTTAGAAAAACCCAGATGGGAATTAATAGATTTTTCAGCCCTGGATATTGAGGAAAAGGTACTAAATATTGTTAAAAAGGCATTTAGTTCTGCAGGATATTTTTCTTTAGGATATCGATCATATTCAAATTGGTATGAACCTGTGGAAAGTAATTTTCAAGAGTACCTCAAGTTACTTCCATCACGCAATCGCAAAGCGATTAAAAATTATATCAGAAAATATAAAAATCTAAATTTAACAAACAGAATTTCGATAGTTTTGTATGATGATCCAGAAGATATAGAAAGAGCCATCAATGATTATGAAACCGTATATAAAAATAGCTGGAAAGATGAAGACACTAATTCATTATTTATTCCAAAGCTAATTCGATCAGCTTTTATTACTCAGAAAATTAGGCTGATGATCCTTTATTTTGATCAGAATCCTGCAGCAGTAGAACTTGCTTTCCTGCATGGGAACAGTGGGATATTGTATCGTACTGCATACATTCAAAAATATGCAAAATACTCTCTGGGTTCGATCATTATTTTAAAAATGATTGAATATCTTTTAAATGTGGAGCACGTTTCGGAGATAGACTTCGGAAGGGATGATGAGTCATATAAAAAAATGTGGGTGACCCGGCAAAGATTCAGGAAAGGACTTATCGCCTATAACCTGAATACGTTCTGGGGAATATATGGATATCTGCGATGCTGTGTTTCTCTGTTTCGCGATTTTTCTGCGGATAAGGTTAAACCAATCGTACAAAATTTGATAAAATAACCATATATGACTATGGTTTAGTTTGAAGCAACATATTTCTTATGATTTCTGAAAAACAATTCCATAATATTGTTAATATCCTTGAATATCTGAATATTAAAGAATTTTTAAAAACAATTTTCAAAAAGATTAGGTTTAATAGGATTCCTGTAAAAAAACCTGAAATACTGAGAATTCTTCCACATAATTTGCCGGCACATACCCAGGGGTTGTATCATGATGGACAGTTTTTATATGAAAGTACAGGGTTATATGGTCAATCTCTGTTGAGGATGATAGATCCTGATAATGGGAAAATTGTAAAATCCATTTCACTTGGGAATTCATTCGGTGAAGGGATTGCCTGTATTAATAAAAGGTTGGTACAGCTTACATGGAAATCAGGCACTGCATTTATTTATAAAATACCTGAAATGGTAAAAACAGGTCAGTTCGAATATAATGGAGACGGGTGGGGAATCACTTCAAAGGGGAACTCATTTATCATGACCGATGGAAGTCATCGCCTTTACTACCGTAATATGGGATTCAAGCACATTAGCACCAAATCTGTTACAATGAATTGTTTGCCGTTAAAAAGAATAAATGATCTTGTATATTTTCAAGGAAAAATCTATGCAAACGTTTTGTATGAAAATTATATTTTTGAAATCTGTGAAAAAACTGGCCGTGTGATTGGCCTTTTTGATTGTTCAGACCTTAAAGCAAATTCGTGCATCAATAAAAATGACAATGTCCTTAACGGTATCGCATACGAAGAAAAAACAGATACATTTTTTTTGACAGGCAAAAATTGGAGCTGCATATTTCAAGTAAGATTAAAATCAGAATATCAAACCGTTTGAAAATTCGGCGTTTCGGATGCACTATTTATCTAATCAGGAGAAAAGGGGACAGGTACATATACATAGATGCGGAATAAATTATTATGATGATAGACTCCTCTTTCTTCCCATTTTTCAATTTGAGCCTTAAAAATGGCGCTATGGTGTATTGGAGTATTATCCAGAACTTTTGTTATAGAAAGTGAAAAAGCATCAAAACAAACAGATTATTATTGTCTGGGGAATGTAATCAGAATGAAAATGTTACCCATCGGCATCTCCACTTTTTCGGAGATGATTAAAAAAAAATTTTATTATGTGGATAAGAGCCGCTATGTTCATCACCTTAATAATGCCGGTAAATCAGCAATTCCCGATCAAACCGTTTTCATCTCATCATTTGCTTTATTAAACCAGCTTCAATCCATTTTAGAACAAAATGGTATCATAAAAACATAATCAGGGGTGATTTTTTGAGTTAAATAAAGTATTTTTCAGGTCTTCAAGGGTACATAGAGCGCAACTATCCCCTGTTATTTTTATCTATAAATAAAATTTACAATTTAAGCTTAATATAGCAAGTCAGGTGGTTTTCTTTTTATACCAACAAGCAAAGCGATATATAAATCTTCCATTGAATTAAAGGTGAATGAATGAAAGAAAATTCGTATTTTTTCCCAGAGTGATCTTTTTGATCTGTATTTTTCCCAGACGGAAAAAAATAGTTTACAACATAATTGTTGTACCTGATCAACCAAAAAGGCGAGCATCGTAAGCCGACCAAAATTTTCACTCAAGTGCTTTTTTCCAAGACCAAAATTATGCTCAAGATGATATCCTTGATTTTTTAAAGTATTAAAAGTTTCATTTTCTATTTTCCAACGAGCTCGACCTCCACGCATAATTTTGAACATATTATTTGAAGTTATAGTGATGTTTGTAACCCAAGTAAAAACGGATGTTTTTTTTGCTGTAATGTCATGATATTCAAGAAAATTTATCAATGTGTTTTGATTTGACGAGTTTAACGGAACCGAGTTGATGAATCTAAAAAAATGCGTTATTTTAGGATCCTTTGAATCTATTAATTTTATCTCTGTCACCTTTCCATCTTTATGGGCAGAGGCCACATGGGAAAAAAGAAATTTGTGGTCTCCAGGTTTGGCCCCGAGGATAAAATTTAGATTATGAGCTTTCAAATCCTTGATATGAGGGGCATTTGAACTCAGACCGTCTTCTATTACTATGAGAGGTAGACGGGGATGATCTTTGCGTAGTTTTTCAAAAAAACGTCTGGCAGCATTCCTTTCACAATCATTTTTGGTTTCTCCATCTTGCTTGATAATCATTTCCGGGTTTAGAGGAATCACCTCTTTGAAATCAGGGTGGACAATTGCTCCGCCAAGCATCTGTTGGTAATAGGTAATCTTACCGGTTTTTTTGTTTTTTTTGATCATACAGGCACCAGAATTTACTGTCCCGGAAGAAAAGTATCCTGTTCCATCTATGCTCAAAAGGTAACAGTCATCCATATACACAAATGGTTCCAAAGCCTTTCCTCTTTGGAGTTTGGCAAAAATATCTTTAAAAGTACTCCCAATTGTATTAGGATCCACTTCATCCAGGATTTCCCTCATGCGAGTATCTGAAGGAACTGTCCCGATTTTATAAATGTTGTGCAAATTGGGGTCACAAGATCGTCTTCTTCCATCAAAAGCAAGTAAAGATGGATCTTTGAGAGAGAAAACCGCAAAGCCCGACATTAAAGCATCTTCAAGAGGAATATCGGGATTTTTACGGTGATCATTAATATTGGTAAAATTTACATACACAGTAGATAAAAGAGCGTCTACACTCAAATGTTTTCTGATTTTGGGTGGTATTATTTTTTTAGTATTCATGCTGTCAGACATAACATTAGAGAAGTTGAAAGTACAGAATCTTTACGAACGCTGATTAAAATAATGCCCCCCTGTGGGGCTTTAAAGGCTGTCCGGGAATTGCTGCCGGTAAATACTACTTTCTCTCTCGACCTCGACGATTCGGGAAAAGCCTGTTTGTTGATACCCTCAGGTGTGCATTTGAAGGGCGCGGGGAACTTTTTAAAGGGCTTTTTCTGGAAAAAAACTGGAATTGGCAAGACTCATACCCGGTGATTTCCATCAGCTTCGGGGGAGGAAGATTTTCCGATATTCAGCACCTTAAGGATTCGATGGAAGAAATTCTCTCTTTCAATGCAAGAAAGGCCGATGTGGAATTGAGCGGCCTGACCATCAATGGACGATTCAAAAACCTGCTCGTCTCTCTTGCGGAACAAAATGGAAAAAACGTGGTGATTCTGGTGGATGAGTATGACAAGCCCATACTGGATCACATTGAGGATATTTCAAAAGCAGAAGCGATGCGGGATTGTCTCAAGAATTTCTATTCCGTGATAAAGGACAGTGATCGATATATCAGATTTTGTTTTATTACCGGTGTCAGCAAATTCAGCAGAGTCAGTATTTTCAGTGATCTGAACAACCTTGAGGATATCAGTCTGCTGCCTGCGATGGGGGATTTATGCGGATATACGGAATCGGAACTGACAGAAGCCTTTAGAGAGAGACTTGATGGGGTTGATATAAACACCCTGCGGGAATGGTATAATGGCTATAATTTTCTGGGCAGGGAAAAAGTCTACAACCCTTTCGATGTCCTGTTGTTTCTGAAAAAAGGAGAGTTCGGAAACTACTGGTTTGAAAGTGCAACGCCAAGTTTCCTGGTCAAACTGCTTTTCGAGAGAAAAGTATACATTCCGGATCTGTCACATATTGAGATTGATCAGGGGTTGCTTTCCGGTTTTGATTTCGCTTCCCTTCCACCGGAAGCTATTCTGTTTCAGTCCGGGTATCTCACCATCAAAGCGGTGGAGACGTTTGCGCCGGGTCAACGTATTTTTACTCTGGATTATCCTAATCAGGAAGTTCGGGTCAGTTTGAACATGCACCTGCTCAACTATTTTACGGCTGAGGCTTCCGGAAACAGCCGTATCCGTCTCAAAATGTCAAAAGCACTTAAATCACGGGATATGGATACAGCAGAAAAATTGTTCAAGTCTCTTTTCTCGTCCATTTCCTTTGAATGGTACAATGCAGGCAATCTTGATCAGTATGAAGGATATTATTCATCAGTGGTCTATTCGTTTCTGGCATCCCTTGGTTTTGATCTGCATCCTGAACCCAGTTCCAGCCATGGCCGGGCCGATCTTGTCTTGAAAACGGAGCAGTGGGTATATATTTTTGAATTCAAGGTGGTGGAAATTGTTGGAGACGGAAAAAATGCCATTACACAGATCCGTGAAAAAGGCTACCATGATCAGTATGTTCAAGGGGGCTGCAAGGTGACCCTCGTGGGGATAGACTTTTCAAAAAAAGAGCGGAATCTCGTAGGCTTCTCTTATGAATATGCCTGAATTATAATTTTCCTGAAAAGAGAAAAGAGAAAAGGGGACAAAAATCTTGAGATCATAAACGCAAATAATACCGGTTATTTTTATTTGAATAACAGTCGGGTAAGATTTTCTATCAATAGTGCCGGGATTTACGTTCATAAGGGCAGAAATGTCGTGATTAAGGAGTGTATTATACATTCATGCTGCACTGGAGTAAAGACTGCTTACTATCCCGATGTCGATAATTTCCTGCTGACAAAAAACATTATTTATAACAACGGTGATTTTACCAGAACCCATGGAGGGCATAATGTATATCTTGGAGCTGGAAAGTCCATTATCCAGTTCAATCGATTTGGTGAACTTTATTCAAACGGGGCAAACATAAAGGATAGAAGTCGGTTTACTGTGATACGGTACAACTGGATACAGGGGGTTTATCTGGGTCAACCGATCAGATTGTAAAGCTTTATTGATGAATAATTTTTTCCTGGGCGGCAAACACATCTGGTCCGGCATCGGCCGTGTCACAGGAATGAATAACATGATAGAGCAGGGTAGTATAAGTGGGACTGGCAACAAAGGCACCCGGTGATCAAAATTGATTTTGCCGGCGGGATATTGCAGAGCCGCAAAGAGCTGGATGAGAAGATTCGCGGCATATTTCGGAAGGCCCTCGATATCAGTGAGTGCAACGACGTAATTCATTATCAATCCGCTCAGAAAGGAACATCTTCAATAGGGATTGATAGGGTACGTCTCGCTTGTTTGCCAATAATTTCAGTTCTTCAAGCATCGACTCCGGAAGACGCAGTGATATTGTCTTTGTTGACGGTTTAAGTCGAGGCAACGTGACCTCCTCAGCATCGGACCAGTCAAAGAATTCTGAAGAGTCATTATTCTGCCAAAATTGTCTCTCTTCAGCTTCAGTTTTAAATTCAGGAATTTTTTTCATGCCCTATACCTTTCGATCTCTCTATCCGTCATATCTCTTGCGGATATTATTCGTATTTTATCTGCCTTGACAGTGAATACGACAAAAAGAAGTCTTTCGGCACTGGTTCTACCCAGCCCATAATATCGATTTTCAAGGATAGAATGCCGTTTATCCTTCCGCATGATCAATGGTTTGTTAAAAAATATTTGCTCACACTCACCACATGAAACATGATGCTTGTCCCAATTTTTGGTAATATTGCCATCATCCCACTCGAAACCATTGCAGTTAGATAGTATTTTGTTTAACTTGACCATGAATCTTGTATATCATATAAATATACATATTGTCAAAAATCATTTATTTTTACTATCGAAAGAAAAGGTAAGGCTTTGGCCGGGATTGTTCCTCTCGATAAATCTATTCATCGAGAAGAGAAAAAATCAATTTCTTTACAGCAAAAAGCACTGCTGAAAGAGTTGAATAGTCTTCCAAACATTGGGATAGACAAATATCCAGTTGAAATTCTAATATCCATGCGTCAACAAAAGCGAGCTGATGAAGACCAGATGGAGGTGTCAAAATGAATGCTCAACCACAAGAAAAAATTAAAAGGTAATTATTGTCTGGGGTATGTGATTTTATCATCCAACCTTATGTGCTTGACAATGTGCTTGACAATGCGCTTTGTTATGCGCATAATGAACTTGTAAAAACTTAAGGAGGGTATAATGAGTACAGAAATGGTCAGATTAAATATTACGCTCCCTTTATCCATAACCGAAGAACTCAATAAATTCTCAGCACCTCGACAAAGAAGCCGGTTTATTGCAGAAGCCATAAGGCTTAGAATTGGACAGTTGAAAGAAAAAAAAATGGAAGAGCTTCTTGCAGAAGGGTATCAGGCAACAAAAAGTGAAGGATTGGAAATAACGCAGGCCTTTGAAGCAGTTGATATCGAGAACTGGGATGAATATTAAACGGGGAGAAATATTCTTGGCAGCACTTGATCCTGTGATCGGCCATGAAATCGCAAAAACCAGACCTGTTATTGTTGTCTCCAATGATGTAAGCAATAAACATTCAGGAACTGTCACTATTATTCCGGTTACTTCAAAGAATCTTACAAAGATATATCCTTTTGAAATTTATCTTCCCAGAGAGGCCAGTAAGTTAAAAAAAGATTCAAAAGGAAAGGCTGATCAGATTCGGACATTGGATAAGGCAAGATTGATAAAATCGATTGGGTGGCTGAACAGTGAATTGGTGAATCATATGGATAACGCTATCAAAATTCATTTGAATTTATACGAGTGAAAAAGGGGACAGATTTACTCCCTTACCTGCAGGGAATACGAAGATAAATTAATATGGATGAAGAAGCAGATGGCCTTAAGGGGGTATGGATGATTAACATTAATGGTGTTGTTGAAAAAAAATTAAGGCTGCTTGAAAAAAAACTCGATGAAATAAGAAAAAGCACTATGAAAGGGTGTTCTGTTGTAGCGGGAAATTCAAGATGAGAGCACAAAAAAAGAGCCAGATAACACCAGAGGAATATCTGGAGTTTGAGAAAACTTCTGAGTTAAAGCATGAGTATTTTGACGGTGAAATATTCGTCATGACTGGTGCAAGGAGAAACCATAATTTGATAGGCTTTAATATCGCCGGAGAGTTGAGAGGACAGATCAAGGGGACTCCTTGCAGGGGATTTTTAAGTGATCAAAGAGTTAAGATTCAGGAAATTAATAAATATGTTTATCCGGATTTAACTTTTGCCTGTGGAGATATCGAGTTTCTGGAGCATGAGCTTGACTCATTGGTGAATCCTGTTGCTATTTTTGAAATCCTGTCGGATTCCACGGAATTATACGATCGTGTATTGAAGTTTGAGCATTATCAACTCATTGATTCTCTTCAAGAATACATTCTGGTGTCTCAGCATCGTCCACGGGTGGAGAAATATGAACGAAATAGAGAAGACAACACCTGGATTCTATCATCATATACAAAGATGGATCATGTGATCAGGATAAATTCCATTAATTGTGAATTGCCTCTTTCTGATGTATACTTTGAGATTGAATTCACAACAGATGGTTAATACCCGATCTATGTTTTTATATGAAAGTCTCTATAAGCACTTGTTTTTAAAAGACTTTCATTCATCGTTGTGATGACTGTGCCATCATGGGTGTTTATATGAAAGTCTCTATAAGTACTTGTTTTTAAAAGACTTTCATTCATCGTTGTGATGACTGTGCCATCATGGGTGTTTATATGAAAGTCTCCGTAAAGAATTGTTTTTTAAAGACTTTCAATCTTCGTTGTGGCCGGGTAAAAATATGCTCCGGCCATGCCGGTTTATATGAAAGTCTCTATAAGTACTTGTTTTTAAAAGACTTTCATTCATCGTTGTGATGACTGTGCCATCATGGGTGTTTATATGAAAGTCTCTATAAGTACTTGTTTTTAAAAGACTTTCATTCATCGTTGTGATGACTGTGCCATCATGGGTGTTTATATGAAAGTCTCTATAAGTACTTGTTTTTAAAAGACTTTCATTCATCGTTGTGATGACTGTGCCATCATGGGTGTTTATATGAAACACTCAATAATTAGTAATTATTACAAGGTGATAGGCGGTGTAAATTTGTATAATTTTTTGTATTTTGAGCAAAGCAAACACCTCTCCTGTAGTCTTTAATAAACTTTTTAAAATTCCGCATTTGTTTTTGATAGGCCGGTCCTGAGATATAAGTTTTATATGCGTAGTCTCCTAAGAGCTAACAGTTGGTTGTGCAGGTAACCGGCCGGTCATGTTTATATCGGGCTCACAGCGCCATTTCTCTCTCGATCTTATATTTATGAAATGCGGTAGTTTTTGTTAAATTAGATTCTTGTTCTCCTTTGCTTTTAAAACATTAATTGACGATCATTTTATGTTTTTTTGTTAAAGGTCAGTTATACATTAAGAAGATGCTACCAGTTCAAACCCCAACTGTCTGGCTTGTTTTTTAAGTCGGCAAAGCTTTTTGTCCTGATTCTTTTTCGCCAGATATTCTTCCCCCAAATCTTTAAAAGATTCTCCGAATTTTATAATATGATAAAGTCCTTTAACCATGCTGTGAGCAACTGCAACAATTGCTCTTTTTGCCCCGCGCCGGGATTTGATACGGTAGTACTTATCTTTATAGTAAGATCCCTTTTTTTTTACGGCAGACCATGCAATCTCAACCATTACTGTTTTAAATGGATGATTGCGGACTGGAGATTTACCACTTTTTCTTTTTCCCGCACTTTCATTGTTGCCGGGACAGAGCCCGCACCATGACGCGAGAGCATGTTCGCTTGGAAATTCATCCAAAGTGATTCCGATATGGCTGATAACAGACTGAGCAGCTACAGTATTAATTCCGTAAACTTCATCCAGACGAGTAAGCAATTCTTCGTGAGGTTCCATCAAAGCGGTGAGACGGGCTGTTATAGATTCTATCTGTTCTTCAAGAGTTGAAATTGTATGCAAAAGCAATTCTAACTGAAAACGATGGTGATCTTCGAAAAATCCCTGGATACTTCGATAAAGTTCTTCTGTTTTTGAATTAAGACTGCCTTTTGCACATTTTTCAATATCTTTCAGAGTTAACTCCCTGTCTGCATCACAAAGGAGGGCCATCAGATTGCGTCCTGTGGCTCCGAAAAGATCTGTTACCACGGAACTTATTTTGATATTCGCGGTCTCAAACAATTTATGAACACGCCTTTTGTGATCTCCAAGAGATTGAGTAATATTTTTCCGAAGTGTTGTTAGATCTCGCCATTGTCTTACTTCCTTGTCAGGAATAAAACTGCTCTTTATGAGACCGTGGCGGAGAAGCTCTGCCAACCATTTACTGTCTTCCGTGTCGGTCTTTCGTCCTGGTACATTTTTCATATGACGCGCATTCACAAGCACCACATCAAGGTGCCCCTCAATTATGTTGTGAACCGGACGCCAGTAAACACTTGTACTTTCCATAGCCACTATCGGGCAATCATTCTCAATCAGCCAGTCTTTTAAAAGAAACAGAGCGTCAGTAAAAGTTGAAAATTCTCTTATCTCATATTCCGGATTCCCAATTGGATTTACTTTGATCAGGCAGGCCGAAATAATACTTTTGTGAATATCTAAACCGCAACAAACTGGATGCATTACAGAAATATTTGTGCTATGTTCTTCTTTAGTCATAACTTCTCTCCTAAATTTTTATGGTTAAAAAATATAAAGAAGTTATGACATTTCTCTACATATTCAATGTTTCATCCTTCGTTGTGCCTGATAAGGCATGTTGGTTTATATGAAAGTCTCCGTAAACGGCGGATGACTTTCATGGTTCGTTGTGGGCAGAACCGGGTCAAAACCCTGGTCTGCCCATGGCAGTTATATGAATGTGTAGGGGCAGAATTTATTTCTGCCTCGTTTCCGTATTTGCCATGATAGGTCACAGGGCGGATATAGAATCCGCCCCTACATTCATTATTCGTTGTGCCAGATAGGACATGGTGGTTTATCTGAATAAATAGAGGTGTTAGAATGAATGCTCAACCACAAAAAAAAATCAAAATGCCCCCGGAAGAGTACCTTGAGTTTGAAAGAAACTCAGAGATGAAACACGAGTATTTTGACGGTGAAATTTTTGCCATGACCGGAGCCAGCTTAAACCATAATCAGATAAATTTTAATATCTCCGGGGAGTTGCGAAACCAGCTTAAAGAGTCAACATGCAGGGCCTTTGCAAACGACATGCGGGTTAAGGTTCAGGAAAATGGCAAGTATACCTATCCTGACATTGTAGCTGTCTGCGGGGGTATCGATCTGGAGGATGACAAGTTTGACACTCTGCTCAACCCCATTGCCATTTTTGAGATCCTTTCAGACTCCACCGAGGCATATGACAGGGGCACAAAGTTTCGGCATTATCGCCTTATCCCCTCATTTCAAGAATATATCCTTGTGTCTCAACATTCCTGCCTTGTAGAAAAATATGTTCGGGGTGATGGCGGAAAATGGATATATTCCTCATATGAGGGCATGGACCAGGCTGTTCAAATAGAGTGCATTAATTGTAAGTTGATGCTTTCGGAAATTTATGATGGGGTTAAATTTCAGGTATGATCAATTTTGTTCGGGCTGATTGGCGGGAGGTTGACTGAAGATGGATGGCTTTAACAACTGGCCATTGTTAATGTTTATGGGGGATCCAGATAAGTCTATAAGAGTTGACTTTTTGCTTAACATCTTAGAATAAAAGTATTAATTATTATCTCCTAAGGAACTCAATCCCATAAGAATTGAGAAATTTTGATAAGGAGATAATATGAAAATAATAGAGGATAATAATCAAAAAGAAAAGCAAAAAAAACATGATGATAACTCCGAGGTGTTGAATGATTTTTTCCGTTGCCTGACTATGCTGGAAAAGGCATTGGAACGTTTGGCAAGGCAAAATTGGTACGGAGAAAATCAGTATCCTGAGATTTATTTTGAAATTATGGCTGCGATTTGTTCTATGCGTGTCTGGGTTAAAGACCATAAAGTATATTCAGGTTTTGCGATTTTCAAAGAAATTTTGGTCATATTTATAACAGAAATTTCAAATCAAGTATGTATACTTATTGAAACGAGTCGTTCTTCATCGGGAAAAAAAACCAAGAAAACTTTTCTTCAGAAGCAGCAAGCAAAAATATATAGATCTGTTGATTTGATGCTTAAGCACTTATTGGATTATCCGGCCAAATTAGATAAGTTTGATAGTGAGATATCCAATGAGCTAGAAAAAGCTCTGATCAACTCATTTGAAAATGATTGTGTTAAAAAGCGTGAATGCCGCCGTGGTTGCCTGGTTTCTCAGAGAGGTGAGAAAAGCTATATTTTCCCTTGGAGCGACTGGGAACAATATAATGAAATTGTGAGTGATAAAAAGAAATTCAAGAATGAAGTTGTCAAAGAGCTTTCAAACAACAATGAGCATGCTACGGGCCATAAACTTGGATGTAAATGCCGTAAGAACTATATAATGCGTGGATTTCGCAAAGAGCCTCGTAAAATAGTCATGCCTGGAGGTAAAAAGCATGAATTCCCTATTCGAATGGTACAATGTACGGAGTGCGGGCAGAGATTTTCATTACTGCCGAGTTTTATTCCCAGGGAAAAGCACTTCTCAATCGATATTATAGGTCAGGTTCTTAGGGGAATAGTGCTTTTTGGTCAAAGCATCAGCGGTGCTTTTGAAGGTATTGGAATATGCGGGCGTAAACTCAAAAGCCGGCAGACTTTATATAATTGGATCAGATGGGCGGGAACTTTTCATCCTGCCATAGTTCTTGTAAGAGCCGGTGCTCAATGTTCCGGGTATTTTCAGGAGGACGAAGGTTTTGAAAAAGAACCAGGCCTTCGTACCTACACAGTGGTCATGGTTGATCCCCAGACTCAGGTAGTCTGGCATATGGATTATACGGATCATGTTGATGAAAAAACCCTGTGTACATCATTTGAGAATTTTTTAGGAAAGATAAATTTCAGTGTAAAGGACATTGCAAAAGACAAGTGGCAAGCGTCAACTAAGGCTATCAAGTCGGTTTTTTATAGAGTATGGATTGGTTTATGTCACCTCCATTGCCTGAAAAATTTTGATAAAGCTCTCGTTATGTATCAGAAAGAGTCAAATTGCAGTGAAAAAGACAGAAAAGAACTTTACCGAAAGTTCAAAAAGGTCCTGGATACTGCCATGTATGCAGGCTCTCTTAGAGCAAAACTGAAATCGCTGGATGATAAGGCTTTTGAGCATCCCCTGTTAAAAAAACATGTTGATGAACTTAGAGACAATGCAGCCCACTATACCTCTCATAAGCGAAGAAGCGGAATCACAAAAACGACCTCAAAAGTAGACAATTTCCTGAAAATTATTAAACGCAAATTACGGCAGGTCACAAGCTTTAGAGATAAGGATTATGCAAAAATTTTATTTAATGCAACTGCCAATATCAGGAATTTTGTACCTTTTTTATCTGGCTCGAAAAATGCCCATCAAAGCCCTTTTATACTGGCTGGAGGTGACACATATGATCTTCCATGGATGCAGGTCATGAATGTACATAATGCGTTCCTATTTACATCTAATGCATTTTAATTATAGATAATCTATACGGGTCAACACTTATAGACTTATCCGGGGGATCAATCCCTGATTCGCTTATTTTTCATAATTTATTGAATTTATTAACAATAAAAAATGCAACCAAAAAATATGTGTTTAATTTATGTTAAATTACAGTATCTTATAAAAGTAAGCGAAAAGAGGGATCAAAATGCCTGAAAAATTCAATGTCACACATCTTGGCGGGGCAGACTGCGTAACAGGCTCATGCCATCTTCTTCAGACACTCGGCCTTAATATTCTGGTAGACTGCGGTTCAGCCCAAGGCGGTGACAGGATTATCCCCATGGACCAATGGCCGGTCAACCCCAGGGATATTGACTACCTTTTTATTACCCATGCCCACATCGATCACATGGGAAGGGTTCCTGAACTTATCGATAAAGGATTTGATGGGGAGATCATCTGCACCCATCCCACACGGGAGATTATTTTTCCCATGCTTGAGGATGCCATGGGCTTTTCTAACAGGAACCAGGAACAGATAGAGGAGATCAAAACCAGGCTGGATGATCTTTGCTGGGGATTTGAGTATGGAGATAGTTTTTCCCTTAAACGGGGCCTGAGTTTTAAACTCGGCAATGCAGGGCATATCCTGGGCTCCTGCTTTATCAGGTTTGAATCTAAAAAACCTGAGTTTTCCATAGTGTTTTCAGGAGACCTCGGGCCTAACGATACCCCCATACTCCCGGATCCCGATATACCTGATCCATGTGATCTTATGATTCTGGAATCCACCTATGGAGATAAAATTCACGGAGATAGAAAGGACAGGGCAGGGCGTCTTGAAAAGGTTTTATTAAAAGCCCTGGCCGACGGCGGCAAGGTCTATATTCCAGCCTTTGCCCTTGGCCGGTGCCAGGAACTGATCTATGAAATGGACAGGATATTTTCTGACCCTGAAACCCCTTTTAAGGAGAAAATTTCGGTTTTTATAGATTCTCCCCTTGGTTTGAAGATCACTGAAATCTATTCAGGCCTTTTAAAATTCTGGGATGATGAAGCCCGTGAACTCTTAAGACAGGGCAATCATCCCATTGATTTTAACCATCTTTATGCGGTTGAAACATTTGGGCATCATAAGAGGCTTATGGAAATGGAAGGCCCTGCCATCATCGTTGCAGGAAGCGGCATGTGCACCGGAGGAAGGATTGTGGATTGTCTTTTAAGGGGCCTTGAAGACAAAAAAAACGATGTTCTCTTTGTGGGGTATCAGGCAGCAGGAACTCCGGGCAGAGATATCCTGACCCATGCAGGCCATACCGGAGGATATGTTTTTCTAAATAATAAAAAGGTGAGAATCCGTGCCCGGATTCATCATCTTACCGGGTATTCCGCCCACGCAGACCAGCAGGATATTGTGGGGTGGGTTGATGCCATGGAAAGACCTCCAGGTGAGATTCGTCTGGTGCATGGGGAGGCCGGGGCAAAAAAGTCCCTTGCGCGCTGTTTATTATGTTTTGGAAAAATTCAGGCAGCGGCTTTCTCTGTGGTTATAATTATGATGATCTCCTTTTATGCTGACCAGCTTCCAGCCAAATTGTTTTGTTAATTTAATTAATTCTTTACTCGTATACCGTTTCGGTATTTGTAAATTTTTAACCCCACGTTAAGACGTATATATTAAATATACTATTAATGTTATCATATTTTAACAGGGCCCCTGATAATGGGTTATAGGTTGATATTTCTTTACCCATAACTTGATCGAACACCAAAAGAAGACGGAAAATATATCATGAATAACCAGCAACAGGATCTTGAGCATTTTCTTTCACAGATTCCACTTTTTTCTTCCATTCCTGCATCTCAGATACGCGAGATTGCACAAAAGTTTCATTACACATCCTTTAAAAAAGGCGAAATCATATGCCGCCAGGGAGACCCTGGTGATGCCATGTATATTATTCGTTCCGGTGTTGTTTCCATCCATGCTGAAAAAGATTTAGAGGAGCTGTTTATTGCAGAATTAAGGCGGGGAGATTTTTTCGGAGAGATGGCCCTGCTTTCAGATACGCCCAGGAACGGCACGGTGCGCGTTACCTTGGATGCCACGCTCTATTACCTGCGCAGGCAGGATTTTGATGATCTTTTGATGAAAAACAAGAGCATGGGGCTTTATCTCAGCCGTCATTATGCCAGGCGCATGGCAAGTGGCAGCATTTGTGACGGAATGAATGGAAAAGATGGGAAAAAGGTGTCTTTTCCCGTGTTTTACGCAGTCTCGGCAACGGATCCTGGACTGGGGCTTTATCATTTTCTTTATTCTGTATCCTTTCACATCTCAACGGAATCCTTGAAAAAGGTTTTGATTGTTGAACCCCAGCTCGAACTAAAGGAGATAATGCACAAATTCGGGCTTTTTTGTGCACCCTGCCCCGATACAGGACTCTTTGACCTGCTTCCGGCAGGTATTTACAAAGGCCGGGATTTCAAGTGGTTTCAGCATCCATCAGGCTTTACTGTGCTTCAGGTCAATAAAGGTTTTTCAGAACATCTGAGTGATACTCTGCCCTATTTAATGGAGAGTTTCAGGGATCGTTTTGATCTGATTTTTTTCGGTCTGTCCCATCACTTCAATGAGCTTGAAAAATTGCTGGTAAGGCTTTGTGATAAAAACCTGGTGTTGATTAACAACACCGAAGATGCCCTTTACAATGTTAAAAAACGCCTTAATGAGATTGAGGCCATTGCTGGTCCGGGACTCGACAAGGTAAGGGTGGGCGTAAGCCATCTTCTGGGAAAACGTGGCCTGGCCAGGCAAAATCTCAGGCATTTGCTTGATCTTTCTGAAACTCCCATGATATGGGTGGATCGTTCTGATGCCGCGTCCCAGGGCCGCATTGATACGGAAAAGAGGTTTCCCGTTAAAGGTGCCAGGGCTGTGGCAAGGGAGATTGCCGGTGTGAGAATCGGCCTGGCCCTGGGGGCGGGAGCAGCCAGGGGATGGGCCCACATCGGCGTGCTGAAGGTGCTGGAAGATGAAAATATTCCCATTGACATGATTGCAGGTACCAGCATGGGAGCCCTTGTGGGCGGAATTTATGCGGCAAATCCATCTGTTTCTCATTTACAACAATATACTATTGATTTATTTTTTTCCAAAAAGATTGCCAGAAAGAAAATATTTGATTACACTCTGCCATTTCAGGGTGTGCTCCGGGGAAGAAAGGCCATGGATCTTGTTTCCACAGCCATAGATGATGCTGATTTTTTGGATCTTCAGATTCCGGCCTGTTTTGTGGCTGTGGATATCTTGAAGGGAGAAGAGGTTTTGATGGAAACCGGGAACGTCACCCAGGCCATACGCTCCAGCCTGTCCATTCCAGGGATTTTTAAGCCCTACCGTTATAACGGCCGCTGGATGGTGGACGGGGGGCTTCTCAATCCCGTGCCGGTGGATTGCCTCTTGCAGAAGGGGGCGGATAAGGTTATTGCCGTGTGTGTTGAAAAACAGGTACAGGCAACAAATACAAAAGAGGATAAACCCCCCGGTATAATGAGTGTCATATCAAGAACCATGAGCATTGTCCATGGAAGGGCAACGGGTAAGTTTGCAGATCAGGCTGATATTGTGCTCTACCCCGATGTTCAGGAATTTGCCTGGGATGATTTTCACAGGGGTAAATTTTTGATGCAGAGGGGTATTGATGCCGCAAGGGAGCGGTTGGAAGAGATAAAAAAATTGGCTTCTCAACAGCAGGTGATCAACCAAAGGATGTAGATGAATTTGAAACAGTTTAAAAAGTACCTAATTCGAAAATTACCAAAATTTATCAGATCAAGAATACTGAGGAACTTATTTCCTCCGGTGGCTCTGAATATTGAAAATATTACCTTCAGACCCGCTGAAACTTTTGATCATTATATTAAATCATTTCGGCTGGTTCATGATGTTTATGTGGATGCCGGATATATTGACCCCTCTCCTACGGCTCTTAGGATTATTCCCCATCATTCCCATCCGGACTCCAGGGTTTTTCTTGGAATCTACTCGGAAGGGGACCAGAAAATACCCATATACAGCATCAGCATCTTTCCCGATTCAAAGGAAGAAGGGTTGCCCATGGACCTGGCATTTAAAGATGAGCTTGATCAATTGAGAGAGCAGGGGCGGTTTCTTGCAGAAGCTGGCTGCCTCGTATCTGAACCTCTCTTTAGAAAAAATGATATGAACATTCCCATGCTGGGGAACCGGATTCTACAACTATATGCCAGTGAACACCTTGATGCTGATGATCTTGTTATTACGGTACATCCCAGATTTCAGTGGATTTATGAGGATATTCTCTTGTTTGAGAAGATAGGGGAAGTAAAAGAGTATGCCTATGTTAAAAACAATCCTGCTGTGGCACTACGGCTTAACCTGCGGACGGCAGAAGAGAGGTTTTGGAGGGCATATGGAGCAAAGCCCGTGGAGAAAAACCTGTATTACTTCTTTTTCAAAGGCAAGTCTGAATCAACATTTTTACCGTTGCAGGAGGCATCTGACTCAAGGGATTTATATAAATTTCTGTCTATTTATTATTTTTCCACATTAAAAAATTGAGGGTGATATTTTTTTTCAAGACCTGTCAGCATAATTTTAAGCATATCAGGATTGGTTTCAATGAGATGTTTCTCAACCTCTTTAATAATACCAAGATAGGGGATCCGTTCTCCATGGTACCAAACAGGATTGCCAACTTGGTGAAAAAGAAACCCATACTTTGTTAGTGCATGAAAAAGTTTTTTTTCCGTAATCATGTACCAGTGAGTGATGCCCCGTCTTCGGCTTTCATGGTACATGATTTGGTATAGCCCCAGGACAATAATGGGGTTTTTTCTTGCCTGGAACTCTTCGGGTATGTTGCCGTCATCGGGCAGAATACCGCCTTCACTTACGGTCAGGTAGGATTCCACACCATATATGCCGTCCTCTTTCCTTCGTCTCAAGTCTTTACTCACGGTCAGGCGGGAAATTTCAGCTATTTTGTTTCTCGCAGGTTTTTCTCCCACAAAAGCAATATCAGGTACCGCATGCTCCATGGGAAAGCCCTTTTCCGAGTCAAAGACCAGCCGGATGGTTCCCACTACGGCATCCTGTTCATTGAGACATGCGCAGTGGACAGAATTATTTTCATACTCATCGGTTTCAAGGCCCCCGGGATGGTCTTCTTTCTTCTCAAATCCGAACTCTTCCGCATATACCTGAAAACGCATCCTGAATGTGTCTTTTAGCACCTCTTCATCGTTAACGATTCCAAACCGGAATTTACCGTATGTTAAGGGGTTTTTAATCATAATAAAAAAATCCTATTTTTAAATTGACGGAATGGGGTAAATTGGTTAATGATGAAAAATATAATTCTCTTTTTAGTTACTTTATCGGTTTTTTGTCAAGTAATATTTATATGAAAGTCTCCGTAAACGGCGGATGACTTTCATGGTTCGTTGTGGGCAGAACCGGATCAAAATCCTGGTCTGCCCATGGCAGTTTATATGAAAGTCTTCGCAAACCCAATATGACTTTCATGCTTCGTTATGGGCAAAAAACTGGTTAAAATCCTGGTCTGCCCATGGCAGTTATTGGGACGTTATTAATTAATATACTTTTGTCATGGGAGTTAAAAACTTGATTTATGATTGATCGAATCACACATCATAAGGTTTTTTTTCTTGTCCTCTCCCTGCTCGTTGCTCTGCCGTTTATTATCCATGCTCCAAAGTTAAAAACAGTGGATAATGTGGATTATTTTACCCTGGAAAATGATCCGGATGTTCAGTTTTACGATGCCTTTAAAGCTGTTTTCGGTAATGACGAGTTTTTCATTATCGCATTTCAAAAAGAGGATATTTTTACCTTTGAGAATTTGAGCCTGCTCAAGGAGATGACAGAGGAGCTTGAAGCCATTGAAGATATACGGGAGATCAAAAGCCTTGCAAACGTCAATGACACCATTGGAGAGGATGATTATTTTATTGTCAGGCCCTTTCTTGAAACTATTCCCGATGGAAAAGATGGGCTTGCGGCATTGAAAAAGACTGCTCTGTCTAACCCTCTCTATTTGAAAAATCTTATCTCCTTAGATGGGACTACTGCTGCCATTGTTGTCTATGTTTATGAAAAACCAGATGATCCAGGCTATCGAAAAAGACTTGTTGGTAAATGTGAAAAAGTGCTTGATAGCTACCGGGAGCGCACAGGTAAAGTTTATATGGCTGGCTGGACAACAACCAATTTATATTTAAGCCAGTACATGAAAAAGGATATCGCTACTTTTATCCCCATTACCTATATTTTTATTACTCTGGCGGTGTTTCTCTTTTTCCGTAATATATGGCTGACCATCATTGCTGTACTTAATATATCTATATGCATGGGTTCCACCATGGGCCTGTTTTCAATTTTTGATATCACATTAAATAATGTTACCACAATCGTTCCGCCGGTTGTCATGGCTTTGGCTTTGTGCGATACAGTCCATATCTTTTCGCATTTAAATAAAAATGATTTATTAAAGTTTGTCACAAAAGAAAAAGCCATTGCTCATATTTTGAAAAAAGTCTTTATGCCATGTTTTTTAACAACCTTTACAACGTCTGTCGGCTTCCTGTCATTGTATTTAAGTGACATTCCGCCAATAAAGGATTTCGCTGTTATTGCATCCTGCGGAATGGTTTTTGAGTTCTTCTTTTCATTTTTGTTTTTGCCTCCCATACTTCTTCTATTTAATGAAAACAAAATATTCCAGAGTAAGCAACAAGAGACCAGAATAAGCTTGATTCTTGAAAAAACAGCATCCTTTGTTGTTAATAAGTTTAAACTGATTTGTTGCTTTGGATTTTGTATCCTCATCATCGCTGCTTATTTTTCATCCAGGATTCAGGTTGAAACCACCCTTTTTGAATTTTTTAAAACAAAAAGCGTGGTCAGACAATCCATTGATTTTGTGGAACAAAAACTGGCAGGAATCGGGACATTGGATATCTCATTTAGTTCGGATCAACATGACGTTTTTAAAAATCCTGACAGACTTAAAATTCTTGAAAACGTTCAGACCTACATAATTAATATTGATGGGGTTGATAAGACAATCTCTTTTGTGGATTTTATAAAGGATATGAATCAATCCTTTCATAATGAAAGGCCTGAATATTTAACTATTCCTGAATCCAAACCGCTTATTTCCCAATACCTTTTAATGTATGACTCCGATGATATTGATGATTTTGTAAATGAATCTTTTGATCATACAAAGATTTCAGTAAGATTGTCAGAACATTCAACCAGAGTTCAGGAGAGGATTATTAACACAATTGCTCAATTTTTGGATAGTGTGCAACTTCATGGTATGAAAGCTCGCATTACAGGAAGGGCAATCCAGGATGTCAATACAATAGATTCCCTTGTAAAAGGCCAAATTTACAGTCTTTCAGCCGCTGCCGGGATTATTATTGCCATCATGTTCATTGTGTTAGGATCATTTTTCATGGGATGCTTGAGCATTATTCCCAATATTTTTCCAATATTGCTTAATTTTGGAATTATGGGTTTGTTTAACATACCTTTAAATACGGCCACAGCCTTGATCGCAGCAGTGGCCATTGGCATTGCTGTGGATGATACCATTCATTTTCTTTCTGAGTTCAAACTCAATCTTTCAAAAGGAAAAAATATTAAAGAGTCGGTCATCAACACCATTCTATTTAAGGGTAAAGCGATTATACTCTCTTCCTTGATTTTGTCCATTGGGTTTGGGGTTATGATTTTCAGCCAGTTTGTACCCACAATCAATTTTGGAGCGCTCAGCTCAATTATTATGATCACAGCAGTCATTGGGGATCTCCTGGTGCTTCCTTCAGCAGCACTTTTTTTGTCTGCTGTCGGAGTTAAGTTTTATAAAAGTTTATAACAAATAAGGAGAAAAAAATGGGCTCTGATGCCATGTTTGAAATACTGAACAGGTATGGGATTAGAAATCATGAAGACTATCGTTTACAGGCATTTTCCAGAAATATAGGTCTTTTAACCTTAGAAGAACAGAAAAAACTCTCAGATGCCAAGGTTGCAATTCCAGGTATGGGCGGGGTAGGGGGCGTTCATCTGATTACGCTGGCCAGGACCGGTATCGGTAAATTTCACATTGCAGATTTTGATATTTATGAGCCTGTGAATATAAATCGGCAGTTTGGCGCCAAAGTCCCGGATTTTGGAAAGCCTAAGCTTGAGGTGATGACAGAGCAGGCACTTTCCGTTAATCCTTATCTTGAACTCTCTCTTTTCAAGGAAGGGATTAATGAATTAAATATGGACAGCTTTCTTGAAGGGGTAGATGTTGTCATCGACAGCCTCGACTTTTTTCAATTTGATATCAGAAGGGTGCTTTTCAAAAGGGCTGCTGAAAAAGGGATTTATGTAATTACAGCCGGCCCCATGGGGTTCAGTTCTGCCATGCTCATCTTCTCGCCTGATGGAATGGGATTTGATGAATATTTTAATATAACCGCTGGTATGGAGGATAAGGATAAGTACCTGTCATTTGCAATGGGCCTTGCCCCAAGACCAACCCATATAAAATACATTGATCTTAAAAAAGTGGATCTTGATTCCAAGGCAGGGCCTTCATTGAATATTGCCTGTCAGATATGTTCTGGTATGGCAGCCACAGAGACTGTAAGGATTATTTTGCACAAAGGCAAAGTAAAGTCAGTGCCTTATTACGTTCAGTATGATCCTTATCTTCAAAAATTACACAAAGGTTATCTTTTTATGGGGAATAAAAATCCTTTGCAGAAATTAAAAATGTTTATAGTAAAAAATATAATTAAAAAAAATAAAATATCCCCAAAAATAGTTATCCCTTCGGTTCCTGAAAATTTTGACAATGGAATCCCGGAAGATATTTTAAATTATATTGTGACAATGGGCACATGGGCACCTTCGGCAGACAATATTCAACTTTGGAAATTCGCATGGGATGGCAGAGTATTATCATTGTTGAAAGATCCTGAGAAAACAGGTTTTTTTTATGATGTTAACCAGGAATCAACTCATTTGACTTTTGGCGCATTAATAGAAAACATATCTATCGCTGCATCACATTTTGGATTAAAAACCGAAGTTGAGTTGTTTCCAGACAGTGATTATGCTGATTGCATCGCCAATCTGAAATTTGTAGCATGTATAATCAACGAAGATCCTCTCTTTTCCCATGTTTTATCAAGGTGTGTCAACCGCGAGTTTTATAGTAAAAAACAGATTGACCGGAACGTGGCTTCTAATTTAAAAGATATGGTTAGTCAATTCTCTGATGCTGAATTAATATGGATTGATAATGAAAAAGATAAAAAGATATTGCAGAGAGTTGTTTTTGATGCAGATAGAATATTATTTGAGGAAAAACGGCTTCACCAGGGATTGTTTAGATGGATTAATTTGAAAAACGGTGTAAAAAAAGATGGAATGGATTTAGATGTTCTCGGTCTGAATTATATGCAACAGTTAATATTCCCTTTGATGTCTGACTGGAAGAAAATGCAGTTTATGAATAAATTTGGTGTAAGCCGAATAGCAGCATTTAATTCTGTAAGACTTTTAAAGTCTTCTCCCGCATATGGGTTGATAGCGATAAAAAACAGGAAGCCTGAAAGCTATGTTGCCGGCGGCAGAATAATGGAAAGGTTCTGGATCAAGGCAAACTCGCTTGGGCTTTCATTGCAACCCATGGCTGGTTTTGTTTTTCTTTTAAATCATTTGGCTGCAGATGGGGGACGTAATTTCAGAGCTGATCACCAACAATTGATTCAAGATTTTAAAAAAAGTTTAAATCAGATTGGAAGTCTTAACGATAATTTAAATTATATCATGTTTTTCAGGATTGGAATTTGTGATAAAAGCACTAAAAGAAGCAAAAGGAAAATACCAGAACTATTACACAAATAATCAAAAAACTGAATGGCCGGAAATAAAATGGGATCTCCTTTTTCAAGAAGATCCCATTTTATATTTTATCTATACTTCAGCTCAAAGTGTTGGGTCTATTTTTTACGCCTTCTGGTAACTGCCGCAAGAGAAAGTAAACCAATCCCAAACAAAGTCATTGTAGTTGGTTCAGGAACGGGGTTAACAGATACGTCAATATCACTACGGGCAAAGGCTCCACCAACTAAACCTTGCCCTCCCAGAATATCGCCACTTCCTGTCATATCAACATGTAGATCACCACCAGTACCTGCAAATAATTGAAGGAATGAGTCTAACTGAATGGGAGAAAATATATCATCCCCAGCGGTCTGATTAAGTGCGTAGTTGGCAGTACCGATCTTAGTGGTTTTTGTTAACGTTTTAACTATATATGGATTCTCTGCGACACCCGAAGGTAGGGCTGAATTTGTAAAGAATTTCCAGAAAGTGTCGGGGTCATCTTCATCTATTGAGAAGGACCACAGGTGTGTTCCATCTATAATCGCATTCGTTGCATCAGCCAGACTTGGGTCGGTACCCGCAACATCCCAAGATAAATTTATATCTCCGCCTGTATAAACCTGGACCATGTCCATGCCAGCATGTTCTGTAAAAGACCATACTCCATCAGTAATATCAGATACTTCAATCACCGAGAGAGCAACAAGCTCGTCAGCAGCCTTATCTAAAGTATAATCTCCATAAGAACCCACGTTATCTTGTACGCTAACGAATTCTATAGCTGACCATAATACGTCACCAACACTGATTAGATTATCATCATCTGAATCTATCCAGTAATCCAAGTTATCATCCTCAAAGGATGTCCCGGGGTTTTCCGCTGTGCCAGTAAACAACGGGAAAGCAGAAGCACTGCCAAAGCTGAACAATAAAAATGCGACCACTAAAAATAAGTTCGTTAATTTTTTTCTCATAATAATCTCCTTCATAAATTTTTGTTTAAAGATGTTAGTGTTAGCAGATATATATCTGCTTCTTAGAGTTGTTGAGATGCACTTTGTGTGCCACTAAAAACGACTACAGATTTATTTTTTAATCCGTATATAAGGTTTGGCTATTCTATCTCCCTTGCCTTAACTCGATTATAAAATTTTGGAGCGGTGTAATGTGGCTCCAGATGGCTAAATCAAATAATAAATATTAGCGTATTGCAAACAGATAAAACTACTTTATTTTTTATGTCAGAATAATAGACACAGGGTGTTCTTGACTCAACTTCTTGATATTACATGTAAACAGCTTTAAAAAGCTCCCTTTTTTACGGCATATAAACTTCATTTCATTACCCCAAAAACCATTATAAGTAATGTTTGGTCAAATTAATTTAATTACAACAGTGGCAAGTGTGGTTTTTTTCATTTCATTAATTAAAAGAGTATCGTTATTAAACTCTAAGCTTTAAAAAAGAATATTTTATTCATACAAACTGTGTAATATTTTTCATATTTTTGTGGGAAAAATATCATAAAGAAAAAGGGGACAGATTTGTTTTTTGTTCAAACTGTCCCTCTTTTAGGCGATAGCCTATGTTGGCTCAGAATTTTTATTATCACATGAAGGCCGTAAATTGGTTTTTTACAAAGCTACAATATCAGCTTTTAACAGCCGTCCAGTTTTTTTCCAGGGAATCCCCTAATCCACCATCTAAAAAAAGAAAAATCCCGTTGCGCTTGATGAGTCAAGCAGATAAAGTGTTTGTTTAACCAAAAAAATATCATCAACGGGGTGAAACAAGTTATGACACAAGGTGTGCTTCCATTCAAGTATGAAGAAGAAAAAACTCAAACCGGCATGTGATGAGATACAAATAGTGTAACGCTTTTTTGACCCTTCAAACTTCCTCTATTTGCTTAAATTCCCTTTAAATAAAGCAACTTAGAGTTAGTTTTAAAAATAAACAAATTTACAAAATAGTGTAACGCCACAAAAGAATCTCAAAAATTACTAGTAATTCAGCGATTTGCAGGTAAAATCAGCTTAAAATTGGGATCAACGGATAGATCAGAGCAAAGAGAAAACACAAACAGGTCATCTCCCACGGATCGGAGATGACCTGTTTTTAATCAGGCAGGCAGGTTGTTGCTACAAAAAGCTATTGAGGGGGGAGGTCAGATATAAATTCCAGGGCGAGATTGATGTCAACAAATTTATGATTCAATTCCTTTGCCCTGTCTCGGCAATCTGTGCATATTTCTTCAAATTTTCGCATATCGCCTTTGACGGCCATATAGATTTGCTCTACGGCTTCCTGCTGAATATCATTGCATTTTGCAATAAAATCCTCGACTACTATGGGGTACAGAATAAGGGTTTTTAATCGGCTGAGTATATCTGGATGGTTGTGGCTCAAATAGGTTCTTACCTTTGGTAGCCCGGCAAATACAATGGGAACACCAGCATCAATAATTCGTTTGAGATATGGCCAAACCCGGGTATCCAGATCGTTGGCTTCATCGATAATAATAAAACAGTTGGACAGCTTGCAAATTATTTTCAGGTACTGGGGTGTCCTGCGATAGGTGGCTTTGGTGTCATAATTCAACTCTCTGAGTATTGCAGCCAGGGTCTCGTGTATGTTGAACAGGGATTCTACCCATACAGTATGGAGCTTTTTTGGCCGCAATAATTGTAAAAACCGGGTTTTACCTGCTCCAAAATCACCCTCAATAAGAACACTTTGACCTCGGTAGATCCTGTTATATGTGGCGCTCAGATAGGATACTCGACGTTTATCACTTATAAAATCTTCTTTCATGTTAAATCTCCGTTGGTTGCATAAGTAGCCACATAATTCGAATCTATAGATCTTTTGCAATCAAGAATAAATGCACGGAACAATACGGCCCCTTTTTCTGCTTCCGGTAACCTTACCTTTTTATTGTAAACTGAATATCTTGGCAGATTGTGATGAAAAACCTGTTTGGCCCGGGCCAGGGTTAGCCCCCTGTGATAAACCTCAATCAAGGTGGGCCGGTAGACGACCATGTTGTGTTCTTCCAAGAGAGCGATTATCATATCAAGCTCATCGGGTAGCATCTTTGCTTCAGGTTCGTGCGGTTTCTCAAAAGGTTGCCTGGCAAGAGCTTCTCCCAACAGTATGCCGTCTTCTTTGTTCTCAAAAACAAAAAGCTTGTCCTTATACCTGGATATTTGTACAGGGGTGCTTTTGTGCCTGCTGAACTGCTCTGCACCGCAGGTCATGTAGTAATCCTGGTTGTCATGCCGGATAGTCCTTTTCTTTGATACCGTAGCTTTAATTTTTTTAAAACCGTACTTCATATATTCATGTACTTGATCCGGGGTAAAGGTCAGGAGAGTTGCTTGGTTAGATAAAAAAGCATCCAGCTTTTGTGCTGGAATCCATTTCTGAACTTGAGCATTTTCGCTGAAGTCATGTTTGGTACTGTTATGTTCAGTACGATATTGCTCAATCAAAGGACTGCCCCTCAGTTCCTGGAGAGAGATATCAAGGAGGGTCACTGTGATCTTCTCCCTTTTTGTTTGCTTAAAGATATAGCCGGGGACGGTTTTCACGATCCTGTCTTGAAAATCTTTGATAATTCTTATCTCAAAGTTATGCAGGCTCCGGTGTGAAGACTCAAGGTGAGCCTTGTCTTTGGGAGAATTAGGCCTTGCAAAATCCGGTGCCATGTAAAATCCGCCGGGCGTGGAATGTGCCAGATTCAGGGCATTGATGGGGCGTTTGAGATTTAGAAAACCCTTTGCCTGGTCCGGCCTGAACTTGATTTTTTGTTGGGGAAACGGTGTGCTGAGTAAAAATCGAGTAAACAGATCCACAGAATTGAGGCTGCTTTCGGTAAAATAAGCCCTCAAAAAAAACATATACCGGGACCCGGTGTCAAAGGCCTCTATTACCTGAGGTTTTTGCCAGTTACCATTGTCATCTTTAATTTTCAAATATCTAAACTTACATCCGTCCATTTGGATCAAATTAAATACCGGTTCCGACTTAAAGGCATGGGGAGGTGCAGGCTCTTCTTCATAATCCTCCTTTTCCAGATAAAAGTTAAGATTCTCCCTCTTTGCACATCGCCTTAGCCCCGGAAGACTGATGGGCTTGCCCATCTCTTCTTCGAGCCAACAATGATAGTTTTTAATGGTCCTGGCTTTCCTGGTGATAAAAACAAATCCCTGGGACGATAGGTCACAAGAGGCCTTGACCATTTCTATAAATCGTCTTTTGGTTTGTTCATCTATGGAGCGGGGTCGCCCGCTGCACTTTCTGCCTTCCATAATCCCTTTTTCAGCCAGCATAAGGGGAGCGGGGATGATGCCGGTTTTCTTGTATTGGTCCTTGTAATATTTTTTGGCCCGTCTCTTGGCAGATCCGGTTTTATTCATAATTTTTTTGTAAAGTAGCAAATTAAAGTGCTCATCAATACTCAGATTATTCATTACATGCCCCCTTTGACAGGATCTTCTCACGTATAACCCTGTTCCATAACAATGCGGCCTGTTGAGAGGTCTCCTGCCAATGAACATGCTGAGCCACTCGAACTTGCTCAAGCATGGTTTTTATTGCGGCCATATACTCGTCTGTGATCTGGTTACTCAAGTCTGGTCTGTTTTGTGGTTTGGGTTTCCTGGCATCAATGAATTTTCTGATGTTGTGTGCCGTTAACTCAATATTGCTGTTCATGAAATCCTTCCAGGCCTTTCGCTGTTCACAAGGCTCCAATTGAGCCAGGGGACGGACTTGGGATTCATTGACTGGCAATTTGTCCCCAATTGGCGACAAATTCCGGATAACTTCATAGGATTTAATCAGGCGGTATGCCTGGGATCTGCCTATATCCCATCTTGCCCTGGTGTATGCCCCAAACGTTTCAAACAGGGCCTGTTTATACAACCGCCCATCTTTTATCTCCTTCAATGCCTGGCCAATTTGGCAAAAACATTCTTGATTATGGGCAATAAGTATTTCCAACTCATTTAACCGTTCCATTGCTACAGTCTTCCCGGCATGGATTGGCCGACATTGGCGGCAAGAGCCGTAAGATCCCCTGCCGGAACCTGGGAAGGCCTATCCAGTTCTTTTAAATACAAGACACTGTCTCGGAACCCATATCTCCTGACAACCATGACCAGATCTATAGTATTGAAATTTTTTTCACAGCGGAAGCACCTGGCCAAATTAGTTGCCGGATTTACAGCGGTTTGGAATTCGTTACAAACGGGGCATAGAAAACGAAAAAAGCCGTCTCTGATTTTTGATGGAATCTGCAAATGATCCCGAATCAGAATATCCACAGGGATGTTATTTCGTAACTCAAACAATTCTTGGGACGAGAATCTCTTGTTCATGGGTCACCTCTTCTTTTTGAATTTTCAGTTACCTATCTTATATCACCAGTCCTTAATTCTGTCTGTTGCCTCTTAAACTGGAATTGGGATTACTTTGGTGGTATCCCTTTTATTTACAGTGGTTTGTGCCTATAATGTCTCTTGAAATCAACAATGGATTACTCTGTTCATATTCGCCTATATTACAAGGGTTTAGCTTGCTCATGCCTCTTAAAGTCATTTTTGATTAGTCTGCCGATTTCATGGAGTTTTATAGGGTCTGCAATGGGCGGTAATTTGGATCACCAGATATTGGATAACGATAGCAGCTTTTATTCCATATTCTGCCACAATGACCTCAAATGGCAGTGCAGGCTTTGTCTGTCTTTGTAATAATTTTGTAGCAACTGCGGCATTGGGTTTTTCCTGATTTACGGCATCTTCAAGTTTTTTTGCCAGGTAGTTGTTTTTGCTATCCGATTGGTTCTTCTTGTTTAATTTTGCACATTGCCTTCGATGGAGTTCTTTTCGGCAGGCCGGGTTGCAGGTCCTTTGACGTCCCTTTTGCCTCACATCCGGTTGAAACCATTTTCGACAAATTGCACAAGGACGTTTTCCACGGAAACTTTTTGCCATTATATTTTCTCCAAGATTCAAGTCATAGAAAGTATAAAAGCAAATTTTCATTCTCTTGTGAATCTGTAGCGGGATAACGGCGGGGTAAGCTGGGTATGATTTATTAATTTGATTGGCAGGGTATGCGGCGGGGTAACGGCGGGGTAAGCTGGGTATGATCTATTAATTTGATTGGCAGGGTATGCGGCGGGGTACTACCTGGGAGGCGTTACACTATTTTGTCAGTGATTCTGGGGTAAGGCGTTACACTATTTGAATGTTAGCAGGCATGACAGCATTGGCTGGTTTGCCGGTCTATCTGGGCTTGGCCAAGGTAATAGGTTTGTCCAAATCAATCGGAGAACAAAAGGAACAAAGGGGACAGGTAGATAAAGGAACAAAGGGGACAGGTAGATAATACTTGACTGCTGAGATAGTTATGATATATTGGATGAAAATAAAAAAAATAGACATAACACCGAATCAGAGAGGGGAGGTATAGATGGCGCGTATTCCAAGAATTTTGATAAACAATAAATACAGAGGGGAATCAACGGTCTATCACATCATGTCCAGAACAGCGCTTGACGGTTTTCCTATGAAAGATGAGGAAAAGGACTATCTTGTGGGTCTTTTCAAGCGCCACAGTGCCCTTTACTTTGTGGATGTTCTGGGTTTCTGCTGTATGGACAACCATTTTCATCTGCTGGTGCGGATGCATTCGGAATCGGATTACACAGATGAAGCTATCAAGGAACGGTTTGAAGCTTTCTACAAAGAAGCTGGAAACGAGAAGGAATTTACACCCGATCAGCTTCCTGCTTTACGTGCAAAACTGTCCAGTCTTTCCGAATTTGTGCGTGATATCAAACTTGGATTTACCCTTTTTTATAACAAACGATACCACCGCAAAGGTTTTTTCTGGGGCGGTCGGTTTAAAAGCGTGATAGTTGAAAACGGCGAGACCCTTATCAACTGCCTGGCTTATATTGATTTGAATCCGGTCCGTGCCGGCATTGTGGATAAACCGGAAGATTACCGCTGGAATGCCATAGGCTATCATATTCAGACGGATAACAAAGATAACTTTTTATCCCTTGATTTTGGACTTGAAGTGTTTGGCATGACCGATGCCGGGGAACGGTTGCGGGAATACAGACGTTTTCTCTATGAAACCGGTGCCATGAACAAGAACAAAGGCGAGCGGATCAGGCAGGAAGTGTTGGAAACAGAGCGGCAAAAAGACTTTGAAATCAGCAGGGTTAATCGCTTCAAGTCAAGGACCCGGCATTTTTCTGATTCCGGGATTATTGGCAGCAAATCCTTTGTCCGGAGCCATTATGAGCGGGTCAAGCATCTATTTCAGTCCAAAAATGAAAAGATACCCAAAGTGATTCAGGGGCTTGATGGAATATATTCTTTGAAAAGGCTGGCTGAGTCTGTTTGATGGGCAGGGAATGCACCAGCAGGAAGGAGAGATGCAACTTTTTTCATCTCATTTATTGAAAAAGCATTGTCATTAAACTCTGAGATTGTAAAAAGGAACATTGAATTCATACAAACTATGTAATGTTTTTCATATTTGTGTGGGAAAAATATCATATCGAGTTTGCCGATATGGTTGTATCCCAGGCAGATTATTTTTGCTTCATTCTGTTTTGATCTCCTCAATGCAGATATCAGTGGATTTTGGAACCGGCAGAATATGAAGATAATAGGGGGACAGAGCGAATAGGGTAAAAAAAGGTATCTATATCAGTCAATGAGGCAGAAATAGATTTTGCCCCTAGGGATAGAGAAAATGGGGACAGGTAAATAATACTCTATTGATGAGTTTTTCACGAACATTTAGGTATATACCGCCCACCTGCCGCAACTTGAGCTTTTGACGGTTTATAATGTCTTCATTATCAAAGAAAAAAATTTTCCTGAAAAGCTCAATTTATCCGGGTGTTCAGTATATCAAATTTTAAAAGCATTCTATAAGTAAATTTGTAACATGGTTAAATTTCTTATCTGTTGAATTTGAAGCTGCCATTAGTCAAAATTTCCTGGCAGGCTGAAACTGCATCAGCATCATATTGATTTCCTTTTTTTTGTATAATCTGCTTTAGAGCTGTCTCTATCCCGTGGGCGGGGCGGTAGGGCCGAAAAGAGCTGTTGGCCTCAATAACGTCGGCAACCGCCAATATTTTCGACTCCAGCAGGATTTCGTCTCCTGAAAGTCCCTGAGGATATCCTGAGCCGTCAAGGCGTTCATGATGCTGGAGAACCATCTGGGCAACGGGCCATGGAAAGGGAATGTCTTTTAATATTTCAAAACCGATTTGGGGATGAATTTTGATCATTTTTAACTCAGCATCCAATAATCTGCCTGCCCTGCTAAGGATGGAAATGGGTATGCGGATTTTTCCCACATCGTGGAGAATGCCTGCAATGCGGATACCTTCGATCCTTCCGGGATCAAGCTTCATTTTTTCTGCAATGGCGCAGGATAGCTGGGAAACGCGCTGCTGGTGACCCGCAGTATACGGGTCCCTGATTTCAACCATGAGTGCCATGCTCTGGATGCTGGCGTTAAGCATTTTTGTGATCTGGGTTGTTTTTTCCTTGACTTTTTCCTCCAGAATATGGTTTTGGGATTTTAACTGAAGCCTCATGTCTTCTATAGATAAATGTGCCCTGATCCTTGCTTTTATTTCAGCCCTGTGAAAGGGCTTGGTTATATAATCTACTGCACCGAGTTCAAACCCCTTGGTTTTGTTCAGGGTTTCGCCCATGGCCGTTATAAAAATGACGGGAATGGATTGTGTATCTGGATCGGCTTTTAGCCGGGTGCATACCTCGTACCCATCCATTTCCGGCATCATAATATCCAGCAGCACAAGGTCAGGGTGATATTTGCCTGCATATTCCAGAGCTTTAGTACCGTTTTTGGCAATACCAAGACTATAATCTGTTTTTAATGTCCTTACCAGCAGGTCTATGTTTGTTGCATTGTCATCCACAATCAAAATCAAAGGTCGCGATGCACTCATGGGTTTTCCTGTCATGTTTTGAAAAATTTTTGGATTGTTTCCAAAGCCTGGTCATAGTCATAGCGTTTAATGTGCTCTTCAAGAATCTTAATGCCTCCAGGATCGATGTTTTTTCTCAGGGCAGCCTGCTGAGTGACCGGAGGCATGGTTTTCATAATCTGTTCGGGATCAGATCTCTCAATGGCCTGGAGCAGTTGGTCCACAAGCCTATCAAATTCCATGGCCGTTCCGGCAGATGCCGGGGGATCAGCCTCATAATCAGGAGTTTTATCACCCGAAGCCTTATCTCCTGGCAGGACTTTCTCTAAGGATTGAATGGATGCGAGCACTTGATTCAGCTCTGTCTCTATTCCGAAGATCAATGCTTTTAGTACATCGGAGTTTGTGTCTAAGGGAATATCTCTGGAACAGGCTTCTTCAAGGTCCCGGGCTGCAATGCTTAATTCACCGGCACCGATGTTGGCAGAGCTTCCCTTGAGGCTGTGGGCCAGATATCGCAGAGAGTCAGGGGCCTGACCCGTGGCGGCCTTTCTCAATTTTTGGATTGTGTTCTGGTTGTCGGCAAGAAATCCTGCCAGAATAAGTGTCAAGGTAGGATCGTCTATATTCATCGTCTCCCTGATTTTCTGGATATTGATTCCCGGGAGCAGGGCAGGCAGGATTCCGGTGTTTTCAAGGGATCTTTCGGATGTAATTGGTGCATGGTTTTCCCTGGTTTCCCCAGGTTTGATTTCCGGTTTAACATGTTCATCATCTTCTTCCTGTTCTTCAGGCCGGGAATTTTTTATGGAAGATTTGCGGGTGCGCAGCAGGCGCCACAGGGTCTGAAACAGTCTGTCCTGATTAACCGGTTTGGATATATACCCATCCATTCCTGCTTCCAGGCATTTTTCCTCGTCACCTTTCATGGCATGGGCAGTCATTGCGACAATGGGAATTGATCCTCCCCCGGGCAGTTCCCGAATGAGCCGGGTGGCATCATAACCATTCATCCTGGGCATTTGTATATCCATTAACACGGCATCAAACACATCATTTTTCAAGGCATCCACAGCTTCCTGGCCGTTATTGGCAAGAGTGACCTTGATTCCTGCTCCCTCCAGTATGGCCCGGGCCACCTGCTGGTTGGTTGGATTGTCTTCGGCCACAAGAATGCTTACACCTTTTAAGGGTTTCCGGTAAATGGAGGCCCTGGTAGTAAATTGCTGCTTGCGCCCGCCTTCCCTTACACCTTCTTTGCCGAAACCATCCATGATGGCATCAAACAGCGTTGAAGGATAAATGGGCTTGTGCAGAAATCCGTTGATTCCGGTTTTTTCAGCTTCCATGCGCTGTTCTTCCCTGCCAAAGGCCGTCATCATGATAATGGGCAGTTCAAGTTTTAATTCCTGTCTGATCTTCCTTGACGCCTCGATACCGTCCATTGAGGGCATTTTCCAGTCCATAATCACAAGATCAATGGGATCAGGCTCGCCCATGCTCTCCTTTAAACGGGTCAGGGCCTTGTCCCCGGAATCCAGGGTTTCAACCCTGAACCCCAGAGATCCAAGCATTTTATCCATAATCAATCTGCTGTCGGCCAGGTCGTCTACCACAAGGACGTTCAAACCCTGAATATCAGGGGGAAGCACCAGTCTTGATACTGGTTTATTTGATGACCGGCTGAGCCGTACCGTGAAGAAAAAGGTGCTGCCGGCTCCCAACTCGCTTTCCACGCCTATGTCGCCGCCCATCATTGTTACCAGTTGTTTGCAGATGCTCAGTCCCAGGCCGGTTCCTTCATGTTTTCTCGTGGATGAGGTATCGGCCTGGGTGAATGGTTCGAAAAGCAGGTTGATATATTCTGGAGCAATGCCGGTGCCTGTATCTTTTACGGCAAAGGCCAGCACAACATCCTGGCCGGCCGGATCAATCACGGTTTTCCTGTCTACCTTGACATGCACCAGAATTACACCGCCTGAATCCGTGAATTTAATGGCGTTGCTGATGAGATTTGTCAAAATCTGCTGCAGGCGCAAAGGATCACCCCGCAGGCCATGGGGTGTCCCCGGTTCAATGTCCAGCAGCATCTCGATGCCTTTTTCGGCAGCCTTGTTCACGAACAACTCCATGACCTGGTCAAAGACCTCGTTTAACCGGAACATGCGTTCTATGAGCTGGAATTTTCCAGCCTCGATTTTGGAAAAATCCAGAATATCATTTATGATACCAAGAAGTGAGTAGGCAGAGTTTTGTATTATGTTAAGATATTGCTGTATCTTTGGGGGGACATCCTCGCCAAGGGCAAGATCTGTTGCTGCAATGACACCGTTCATGGGTGTACGGATTTCATGGCTCATGTTGGCAAGAAAATCACTTTTGGCTCGAGCCGCAGCTTCTGCCAGGTCTTTTGCCTGTTCTAATTCCAGATCCCTTTGTTTTCTGAGATCTATTTCTACTTTTAAGCGCACATTGGAGGTTTTAATTCTGCGGTTCAGGTTCAGGATCATGCCCGTAAAGGTAGCCAGGATGCAAAAGAGGGCACAGGCAAAAATGATCCAGTATCCATAGTTTAACATCACGTCCTTAAAGGTGATTTTGCCCAGATCCTTATAGGGCCCTGTTTTCAAAACCTTTAAACAATCATGTACCGGCTGGTAATTCAAGGGGATGGTCCAGCCCCCGCAGTCCGCGGCTATGGCTGGCGCTGAATCCAACGGCATCTGCAAGAGGGCAAGGGCAACATTTTCAGCCAGGCCCTCGTGGGTGTGCCTGACCCTGGCCATGGGCCAGCCTGGATATTCCCGGGTTGTGCATAAATAATGTGTTTTTATTTCTCTATCGTGAAGCCTGGGAAATACATGATAATCGGCCAGATTTATTTTTCCTTCGGCGCTCAGGGTTTCCAGGGTGTTTGTTCTTACGGTACCAGCATCTATAAGCCGGTCCCGGACAGCATACACCACCTTATCATGGGTGTCCTTAAAGCTGAGTTCCTTAAAATCCCGGTAGGGCTCAATCCCGATTTCTTTTAATTCCCGCCAGGCCATAAGCCATCCGCCCAGTGAGGAGGAATCAACTCCCATGAAGGATTTGCCTTTAAGATCTCTCAGGGTATGGATGTCTTTTCGATCCCTGCGGAAAAAAATTACGCCGCCGTATCTGGTATAAACTTCATTTCCACGCCGTTCCTTTAATGTGGCGATGCGGCTGGTATGATACCAGTATTCCAGCCCCACATAAAATGCTGAATTTGCCAGGATAAAATCGACCTCTCCCCTTTGCACAACAGGGTATATCTGATCATGGCTCAAAGGTATGATAATAAAGGTGCGGCCCACCTGCCCTGAGAGATACTCAGCCGTGGGTGCCCAGCTTTTTAAACATTGCTCCCGGCCTCTGACGGCAAGTACACCGATTTTAAGGAGTGTTTTTTCTGATCTGGCTTTTTCCGTATTGATAATACTTAAAAGCATGGTCATAAATAACAGAATATAAACCTGGCAGATTCTGCATCTTGTATTTCCCAATCGTTTCATCTATTTTAGACCTGTATTTCCAAATATTTCACCGTCAAGGTATTCATGTTTTAATTCTGAATTTTTCTCAAACTCAAAATATTCCTGTGGAGTCATTTTGGTCTTGTGGTATCATTTTTAACTCCTCCAATATTTACGCTATTACGGCCGATATGATCCGTTAGACTCCACCACCTTTAAAACATAAAGCAAACTCAATGAAAAGAGAAATTTAATAAAAGGGGGATGGTTTTAACATCAGCCATTGTAGGGGGTACCCCCACTGTGGGTAGCCTTTACCTTAAAACCACGGTGGGTTGTCCCTATAAATAATGGCTAAAATTGAGCATGCTTCATTTACCGTTTTACACTTTCCGAAACGACATGCCCATTTTTGGGGTACTCCCCTCAAAAAAGTGTAAACTACTTTTATGAAAATATGAAGCATGCCTAAAATTGAAATCAAGCCCTATACAAACCTTTTTTCGCTTACTTTTATAAGATACTGTAATTTAACACAAATTAAATACGGCTTTTTCACTGATATTTTTTTTGCTATCAATAAATTCAATAGATTATGAAAAAATAAGCGAATTAGGGTATATAAAATTGCAAAACCAGGTCAAAACCCTGGTCTGCCTCAGGTTTTATATACCTACGGCTGTCGAAAACGAGGTAAACAGGAGAAATTTTAAAATGAGCATAAAATGGAAGGAAACTCGAATTAATACAATAACGGGCAACAAGAAGGCCATTTCTCCATGGATTATATCTGCCAGCAGAGCAACCGATATTCCGGCATATTACAGTGAATGGTTTTTTGATAAACTTGAAAAAGGTTATGTTAAGTGGATAAATCCATTTAACAGGCTAAGGCCCCAGTATGTATCTTTTGTCAATACCAAGGTCATTGTATTCTGGAGCAAAAACCCAGCTCCTATTATTCCGTTTCTGGCAGAACGTGAAGAGTATAAGATTCTCTGCTATTTTCAATTTACAGTAAATGACTATGAAGATGAAGGGTTTGAACCGAATCTGCCATCTCTTGAACAGCGCATTGAGACTTTTCAATATCTGTCTGAAATGCTTGGGAAAGAGCGCGTGATATGGAGATTTGATCCTCTTTTGTTAAGCGACCGGACAGAACCGGACATTCTTATTGATAAAATTCGGAAGGTTGGTGACATTCTTCATTCGTTTACTGAGAAGCTGGTTTTCAGCTTTGCAGATATTGGTAGCTACAGCAAAGTTCAGAAAAATCTCAGAAATCAGGGGATAAACTACAGGGAGTTTTACGACGCTGATATGCAGTATCTGGCAGATGGAATAAGCAATCTTAACCGTTCCAGATCATGGGGTTTAGAGCTTGCCACCTGTGGTGAAGAAGATAAATTTAAGGAATTTGGAATCATTCATAATAAGTGCATTGATGACGAGCTGATTTTAAGAATCACGGGCAGAGATAATAGAAGTATTGAGTTTGAAAAATTCCTCGGTCATGACCCTGAGGGAGATCTTTTCACTGGTGATTTCGGCATGAGGGATAATCCTGCCCGAATGCTCAAACTGAAAGACAAGGGACAGCGTAAAGAGTGCGGTTGTATTTACAGCAAGGATATTGGCAGTTATAACACATGCCTGCATGGATGTGTCTATTGTTATGCCAATAGTTCCCCTAAGGCGGCATACAGAAACAGAAGTAAAATCAGGGTGGAAAACGAAGCACTACTCTCTTAAAGCCTGAACTTCCATATGAATAAGAACCCAATTTTCCCTACCGTCAAGGGTATATACCCGAAGCAGTTTGTCTGCTGCTGTTGTTCCGGTTTCTGCATCAAATGCAATCTGCTGAAACTCTTTATCCAGAAAAATTATCTCTTCATTCCAGTCAATCTCAATACTGTTTCATGAAAGAAAAAGCACATGAATTCATGAAATTATTTTATGATGATGGTTTTCCAGGCGGTATCAAAATTATCTCTGAGTTTTGCCCTCTGATTTCCATATTATTTAAAAAAAATAATTGCATGAGTTTACATTTTATGGCTATATGATTTTAATATATTATGATTTCTTTTCTCTTACAAGGATAAAATCCGGCCATCTATACAACGGACTGGATACCCACGGCAATCCCCTTAATAATAACGCTCTATCTTGGTTTATGGCACGAAATAATAGACGGGTAAACAAGGAGACGATCATGAATACTTTATTTAAAAAAAAATTTCCCCGCAAGTTTTTCCTGTTTGTTTTTTTATCTATTATGCCGGTTGTTTTACCTGTGTCTGGCTGCACAAGTTTAATGCCGATGATCAATGGCTCGCGTCCTTTTCAGTTCCATAATCCGGCACAGGAATCTATACCAACCTCCATGATGTCGCCGTGGAACCGGACGGCAATATTCTGGTGCTGATCAATCATGGGGATTCCGTTCCGGGAGAAGACACGGATCAATTTTATTTTGTGGAACGCTTCAGGCCGGAAGGGGTTCTGATGGACAAATGGACGGCTGAAAAACGGCACCTTGGAACCAAAACCTCCATTTGCGTGGATAGCCTTAACAATATTTATATAAATGAAATGTGGGATGATAAGATAAAAATATTTTCAAAAGAAGGAAATGAAATCAGCATCATAGGAGGCTATGGACTGGAAGCCGGCAAGTTCGATACCGTTGAAGGCATTGGCATTGATGAAAATGATAATCTCTATGTAACTGAGAGCGGGAACCATCGGGTGCAGAAAATCAACACTGAAGGTGAACCCCTGATGATGCTGGGCAGCGGCGGCACTGACCAAGGCCGGTTCATGACTCCTGAAAAAATAGCTGTGGGGCCTCAGAACCGTATTTATGTAGCAGATTCCATGAACAAACGGGTTCAGATATTTGAGCCTGACGGAGGTTTTTATTATGAAATAGCCACGGAGGGAAATGTTATAAGCATGGCCGTGGATAACAACAATAATGTCTACACGGTGGAAGAAGGTTCTAATGTCAGAAAATATGCCCCCAACGGCGCTTTTTACGCCCAGTGGGGCACTATAGGGGACATTGCCTTTGAGTCACCGATTGATTGATTTATATTTAAAGTTTTATTTTAGCATCAAGTCATTTGACCGGGACTATAATCATTTCAACAGATGAACCAGAAAGAAAGAGGAGGTGTCATGAAAATTACGATCATGAACAGGCAATGTATTCTTTTTTTGATTACAGTTTTGTTAGCGGCCTCCTTTCCCTGGACAGCCCGGAACGCCGGTGCCGCCGTGTATTATGTAAGAACGGATGGCGGTACATGCGCTCAGTGCAACGGACTTTGGGATGCGCCCTATGACCCGGGTTCCGGAAGCGCTGATTGCGCCTGGTCCCATCCCTTCAATGCGCTGGAAGGGGGTGAACCGCCGTCATGGAAAATTCAGGGGGGCGATACGCTGTTAATTTATCCAGGCAGTTATCAGATGGGATACGGCGCACCAAACACTGACTGGTGTACCGAGGACTATCCCTGGGACTGCCATCTTCCTCCGCTGCCCTCAGGGCCCGATGCCGATCATCCCACCAGGATTCTGGGAGCAGGCTGGGATCAGGGATGCCCCGAAGCTCCTGAGCTGTGGGGAACGGAACGGGCCTACCACATTATAAATCTTGAAGGAACTTCCCATGCGGAAGTCCGGTGCCTTGAGATCACCGATCATTCAGGGTGTATAGAGTTTCATGAAGACGAGCAGGTTCGGTGTAAAAGGGATGATTATCCCTATGGAGAATGGGCTTTTTCAGGTATTCTTGCATCTGACTCTTCTTCGGTTCTGTTAAAGGATCTGAATCTTCACGGGTTTGCCTCCCACGGGATTCAGGCAGGCGGTCTTACCGACTGGACCGTGGAGGATGTGCGGATTGCCGGAAACGGATGGGCAGGCTGGGAGGGAGATATACCGGGAGACGAGGATTCCAACAGCGGCAAAATGACTTTCAATCGTTTTACGGTGGAATGGAACGGCTGCGGGGAAACATACCCCGATGAAAGTATCCACGGCTGCTGGGCTCAAAGTGCCGGAGGTTACGGCGACGGATTCGGCACAGCTCGCACAGGGGGCCACTGGATGATAAATGACTCCATTTTTCGCTATAACACATCCGACGGCCTTGATCTACTCTATGTCCGTGAGGCTGGAACCCAGATTGATATAAAGAGAAGCCAGGCCTACGGTAATGCCGGAGATCAGTTCAAAACCAACGGCCCCGCGGCTTTTGAAAACTGCCTGGCCGTAAGTGAATGCGGTTTTTTTGAAGGCAAATCTTTTACCTATAATGTCGGCAATTGCCGATCCGGCGGCACTGCAGTTGTGCTGACTATGCGGCAGGGAAACCAGGTGTCTCTTGTGCATTCCACGGTTGCAGGAGAGGGGGGCGTGCTGGTGCTGGTGGAATGTGAAGGTGCCTCCTGTGATGATGGTAACGTAATTATCATGAATAATATTTTCATGGAATACACGGAGTTTCTTGATCCCTCGGATTTGTCGAGTTATCTGTGGTATGAACCGGAAGTATTCGGCAGCAGACAAATTGGTTACAATCTGGTGTACCATTCAGAAGATGAACTGAAAACAGGGAATATCCCTTTGTCTGACCACGATATCAATGAAGACCCTCTATTGATGGATGCCGGTCTGGAAACCTTTGATTATCGCTTGCAGAAGGACAGCCCTGCCATTGATGCGGGGCTGTCCCGGGGAAGCCTCAACGGTCTCCTGCCGGATCATGATATAAACGGCACTTCTCGACCCGTCGGCAGCGGGCCCGACATGGGATGCCATGAATTTACAGAGACTGATGTGAGCGGCCCGCCGATCCCGGACATCAAAGCAAACGGATCCGACGGACCGGTTACTGTGTCATATTCGGATGCTCCGGTAATTACAATAAGTCTTGATGCAGGAAACCAGGAAGGCCTGAATGCCGACTGGTGGATAGCTTCATATTCCTCCTCAGGCTGGCACTCACTGGTCGCAGGACTTGACGGCCTGACCTGGCAGCCAGGTATAAAAAGATGTATCGAACTGCCCATTGAAGGTATTTCATCCCTTACTGTTCCATCCCCACCTTTTTCCATGGGAGTAAATTCCATGTTTTTTGTGATCGATGACAATGCAGACGGCAGTCCTGATATAACCTGGTGGGATGTTGTAGAGGTGACTTTGTATTAAGTAAACGGGGGCAGAAATACTAACGGTTCGATCATTTTTGCATAACTTATTGAATTTATTCACATGAAAAATTGACCTCTAAAAAATAAGAGTCATATTTCATTTGGATTACAGTACGTTATGAGATCAATCGAACCAAGGGGAAATAGGTTCTGCCTCTGCACATTCAAAAAAAGAGGAGGTTTAAACAATGAGTATCAGAAAAGCATTGATATTTTCAGGGGCAATTTTAATTCTGTTGCCTTTTTTTCAAACCGCACCCCTATGTGATCAGTTTAACTACAACATTGAGCGCTACACAAAAGGAGACACCTCCAATTTTGTACTTTATCCTGAATCAGCGGCCCTGGAGCCTGATGTCGGCATATGTGTGCATGACGCCCAATATGATACCCAGGTGTGCAAAACAGCAGATGCCCTGGATTTTTCGGAGGATGAAATAGGAGATGCTGTCAGGCCGGTTTACAGCCGGTGGCGCATAGATAACAGCAGCGGAGAATACTATTTTCTGACCAAGGACGGAGAAACACCTAAATGGAGCGGCAAGGGTCAGATGATCATCTTCAACGCCGGGGACGACAGTATCTACAAGATTGCCACCGAAGTCAACGGCCATGAGGGACGCGAGTTCCGATGGGATTATTCCGGAGAACATCCGACCACCATGTATTATCGTGACGGATGTGAATTTCGCAGCTATGACATAGTTACAGGCCAAACCTCCTTGATACATGACTTTTCCGCGGAATTTCCAGAATGCGGCCGTATCATTAATGACGTAGAAGGCGACTCATCCGCTGATTCACGCTACTGGGCATGGATCGTTCAGGGGGCCTATGACGGACAGAACTATCCCACCACCGCAATAATGACCTACGACAAGGCCACAGATAAAATTCTGGGCACACTTGATCATGCCGGATACAAGGACATGGGCGGAACTGAAACAAACCTTCCCAGGCCCAACATGGTGGATATCTCTCCACTTGGTACAAAAGTCGTGTGTCTCTGGGGCCGTACCAATGAAAACAATATTTTCGACGGCCCCCATGCCTATGATTTTGATTTTACCGATCCGGTCAGGGTCTGCAACGATGAAACCCACAGCGGCTGGGCGTTTGACAAGGCCGGCAACGAGGTTTACGTCTGCCAGATCAACAACTGGAACTGGGAAGGGGTTGATGCTGATACCATTGCCTATACGAACATTTTGACCGGAGAAACCCATTCCATAATTTACCATGAAGACCTTGGCTGGGATGTTGGAGGGTTTCATTTCGGAAGGTTTTATAATACCGAAATCAGGGGCTGGGTTTACATGACAACCTATTCCAGAGAGGAAAGCCAGAGCTGGGCCCGCAACCAGGCAATAATGCTGGAAATCGCTCCCTGGACGGAAAACCCGAGAATCTGGCGTATTACCGACACACATAATACCTATCCGGGAGTCAGCGGTTATGAAAGAGAGGCCTACTCACCCATCTCCGGTAACGGCACAACCATATGGTGGGCATCGGACTGGCCAGGAGGTGACGGTACGGTGGACACCTACAGGCTGACCCTGCCGGATCAATGGTGGATTGATATTGACGGGGATAATAATGAGGAGACCTGGGAATGCGTTCCCAAAATAGCGGGCAACGGCATGAGCGGAGAGATCACCATTGAAAACGGCGGCAAGGTAACAATCTCCGTAAGCCTTGATGTGATCACCGATAACGGCAACAAGGCGGACTGGTGGTTAGTCAGCTACGGCCCCGATGGTGTATGGCACCATCTTGATTTACAAACTATGACTTTCGTACAGGGGCTTGAAGCTCTTTTCCAGGGGAATCTCATGGCTCTCGATAATATTGCAATTGCTGAATTAACAGATTTATCCTCCGGCACTCACCAGTTTGTTTTTGGTCTATATGAGATTTCAGATGGTATACCTAATATGGAGAGCCTGATTTTCGATCAGTTGAAAGTTGTTGTGAATAACTGACTTGTTTATCAAGTCACCATTAGTGTCAACTTGTCTGTTTCAGTGTTAGAGACAAGGCATGCCTTGTCTCTAATTTATATTTCTACGGTTCCGTGATAATCCTAAAGCCAAACATTTACAGATCACGATTTTTTTTGGCTTTTGCATGGAAGCTATTTTAATGGAGTACGGGATACAGGTTCAGCCCTGCATTCCATGCCGGAATCTGTTTTTTGTATGATAATATTTTTGAGCCAGTTTTTATTATCCTCTTCCGGAAAATCAGTGCGAAGGTGCGCTCCCCTGGTTTCCGTCCGCATTAGTGCGGCCTTGCATACGGCTTTGGAGATAAGCTGCATGTTGTTTAGTTCAAGCATTTTGATCAATTCACCCGGGGTTTCAATTCTTGTTTTTGGCAGATTCTCTTCAATAATGGAGAGAGCCTGTTCAAGCTCATCTTTATTTCTGATTATGCCAGCCTTGTCCCACATTAATTTTTTCAGTTTTAAGGTTAGATCTCCAGGTTCAACTCCTTCTTTGGAAAACATCATCTCCAGCCTTTGTTTTTCGTCGTCAGCCTGGGATTGAATCAAAGATGGTTTTGGCGAATTTTTTGCCAGATAGGCCGCGTTTATACCTGCTATGGAGCCCATGGAAAATATTTCAGATAAAGAGTTTCCTCCAAGTCTGTTTGCACCATGTGCGCCTCCTGTAACTTCACCGGCGGCAAAAAGTCCTGATATTTCAGTTTTGCCTTGATCATCTGTTTTTACGCCGCCCATGCAAAAATGTGTCGTAGGCACGACCTCAAAAGCTCTCTCTCCTTTCCAGTAGGATGATGGAATAAGGGGAGAAAGCAGTTTTGCCATATCAGAAGGAAGGGGGCCAAGATCAATCACTACCCTTCCTTTACGGGTTTCTTTCATCATTACCTGGGCAAGTTGATCCCGGTTAATGGAAAAGAAATCGGGAAAGCCTTGTTTTTCAAGAATGTTTTCACCTGCTTGATTTTTAAGAAAAATTCCTTTTTGAGCCAGGAGTTTTTCATTAAGCAGAATACGGCTGCCTCTTCTACCCCTGGCAGTGGGGTAAAACTGGATAAACTCCATGTCTTTCAACGGCACCTTGAGTTCATAGCAGAGAGCCTGGCCGTCTCCGGTAATTCCAGGGACGTTGTTGGTGTTAAGAAATATCTGGGAATATCCGCCTGTTGCCAGCACTACGGAGGGAGTCTTTATTGTTATAAATGTTCCATCTTTTGTAATACCACAGGCCCCTGTAATGCCTTTGTCCGATGTCAATATACGGGATACAAAAAGGTGTTCTAAGAATTCAACTCCCATTTTTGCTGCATGGTGTTTCAAGGGTAAAACTATGTTACTCCCCTTCCAGTCTGAGCCAAATAGATGCCTGGGGTGCTGATGTCCTGGAATATGGAGCACCATGGGCTTGTCTCCATCCATGCTGAAACCGGCACCGCATTTCTGCAAAAAAGAGGTTTCCTCTTTTGCCCGGCTGGCGATGGCTTCTACCATGGCCTTATCGTTCAAAAACCGGCCGCTATTTAGTGTATCATTGACATGTGTATCTATGCTGTCTTCAGGGCTTCCAATTCCTGATGCCGCCATGACCCCTTTGGAAATATAGGTGTTAGAGGTTTGCCCGATGCTGAACTTAGAGGCTATAAGTACCCTGGCTCCTTTTGACTTTGCAGCAACCGCCGCTCTTAGGCCGGCTCCGCCGCTGCCGACGACCAAAACATCGCACGATATTGTTTTTTGTGTTTTTAAGTGCATGATTTTTATTCCTTTTTAGGCATCTTTGATATCACCTCAAAAGTAGTCTACACTTTTTGAGATGAAATCCCTAAAAAAAATGGATTTTGATATGAAAAGTGTAAACCGGCAAATGAAGGATGCCTCTTTTTAGTATTTAACCATTAAATTAGCACAATCGGTTCTTTGGATCAAACAATATGTAGCATGAGCTATATTTGTGTAAAAACTATTTTATATGTTCTTTGTTTATTTGATAATGGTTTTGGAGACGCCGTTCATTCATTCTTGATTTTATAGTTATTAATGAGGTATAAAATAAAGTTGTCTGTTGAAAATTCTTATATTTGTGAATTCTAAAAGGTAAACTTATGTCTTTATTTCAGGGATTGCTGTATAATTTAAAAGGACTGTTACTTGGAGTGAGAACCCCCAGCCTTTTGTTTTTGGGTATCTTACGCTTTGTCATTGTAGTTCTTCTGACAATATTTTTTTCCGGTTTGATTCTGGTATGGCATCAGGAGATTTTGAACATGATCTGGAAAATGCCTGAACCAGGATGGCTGGTGTTTTTATGGAAGATGGCCTCATGGCTGTTATCCATTTTTCTTGCAGCTTTTTCAGCTCTTTTCTCCTATCTTCTGGCCCAGATTTTTTTTGGTGTTTTTATTATGGATTATATGTCCCGTATCACAGAGAGAATCCTTAGAGGTGGTGAAGATATATCCCCCCAGATTTCTTTAATGAGCCTTTTTTTTCATCTTGTGAGGCAGGAGATTCCCAGGGCCATCATACCGCTTTTTTTGATGTTTATTATTATGATTATAGGTTTTTTAACCCCTTTGGGGCCTGCAGTGGCCCTTATATCTTCTTTGGCTGCTGCTTCTTTTCTTGCATGGGACAACACAGATCTGGTTCCGGCAAGGCAGATGCACTCCTTTAAGGATCGTTTCAGATATTTTAAAAAAAATATCTTGTTTCATGTGGGGTTTGGACTGTGGTTTTTAATTCCATGGTTCAACATTCTTTTTCTATCATTTGCCCCTGTGGGGGGCACTATGTATTATTATAACCAAACATGGAGGAAAAAATGAAAAATTCTTTGTATTGCATGTTGATGGTTTCTATTTTGTTACTCATCGTAAGTGCAACAGGTTTTGCCGGTTCAATTTACCCCCTTGAGCCTGAAGATGGATTGCAGGGGTTTGATCTTTTATGCAAAGGTTCGCAGCGTGAAGTTGAGCTGGGAACATCCATGATAACCGGTGATTTTAATGGAGACGGCAAAATGGATCTGGCCGTTGGTGCTCCTCGAACATCATCTCCAAGGGGCAAAGTTGAGGCAGGAATGGTTTCTGTTTTCTTTGGAGGGGAGGATTTCAACTCTCTGCCTCAAAAATTTGAGGCGGTTGAGGGCGGTCAGGAATCTGCCACCCTTTACGGAAGTGCTGAGTATGAATATGCCGGAGAATTTCTTGCAGCCGGAGATATTAACGGAGATGGTGTGGATGATCTTGTCATTGCCGCCCAGAAGGTGAATGATACGGGAGCTCCTTATGCCCCTGATAAAGCCAAAATATACGTTGTATACGGCGGGCCGTCCTTTGTGGGGAGTATTTCTCTTTCTACAGGTTCTGATGTGGTGATCAGCAGAACCGATGCCATGCACGCTGAATACATTGCCGTTGGTGATGTTAATAATGATGGGGTCGGTGATATTTTGATTTCAGATATTCTCACCAACGATGTCTCTTATCCTCCGTTTGCATCCAGGTCAGGCACCGGCGAAAAGGGTGCTCTTTATATTATTTACGGAGGATCACTCCCATCCACCATTGATCCGTCCGTGGATTCCGATGCAGTCATTGAGCGCTTAAACGAAGATGACATACCTGAAGAAGACCTGAATGATGATAGTGTAGTCATAGAAGATATTGTTGAAGATGGCATTTTTCAGATTTATGGAATATCCACAGGTGATTTTAACGGTGATGGAAAAAATGACATTGCCCTTGGTGCCCAAGGCGAGGGAAATAGAGTGGAAAGTCTATCAAGTGCCGGGAATGTTTATATCTTACTTGGCGGTGAACCCTTATCTGGTACGGTTTATATCGACAGGATCAAGGATGTGATCATATCAGGAGGGTATGAAAAAGACAAGGCAGGAGGCACCCTGGCATCAGGTGACATAAATGCTGATGGTATTGATGATCTTGTCATTGGAGCGCCCCTGTCTGGCTGGGGAGAGCCCGGCACCACTGGCAAGGGAAAGGTCGATGTGGTCTTTGGTTCAACTTCTTTGAAGTCTTCTTTGGACCTTTATTCGGACAGTGATGTTAATCTTCAACTTAGCGATGATGCCGCAAGAATCGGTTTTAAGACCGGCAAGGCTCTTGCCGTAAAAGACATAAACGGCGATGGTATCGATGACCTTGCCATCTCATCTCCCAATGCTTTTGTGACCGATGGAGCAAATGGATGGGTGCATGGGATTTATGGAGCAAGCGTTCTTAAAGATGAGTATAAGCTTGATCTTGATTCTGACTTTGCGGTGATAGCCCCTGAAATTACTTCTGCAGATCCTCTGGCAGGAGGAAGGATGGGGACAACCCTGGCTATGGCTGATTTTAACCATGATGGAAATTGTGATCTGGTTCTTGGGGCATCCTGGGGTGAAGGGAATAATGGATATACGGGTTCCGGATGGTTTGGGGTGATATTTAACCTTGGGAAATCAAGCCTTGATAACTGCCTTATGCTTAATGAGGATTTTAGCTTTATGGTGCCTAATCTCATCCTGGGAGATACCTCATTTGGTATAAAATTTCTTTATGGCGGAGGGCTTGATTTAACTCTTGATTTAAGCTCCATGACAGACCCGGATGAAGATTTTGTCACCATAGGATTCAATGCAGACTATTCATTATCCATTCCATGTATTGATATTTTAGGAAGTATGTATCAGTTTACCCTTATCCCCGACAGCACTTTGATGAACTGGCAAATTGATTTAGATTCGTTTTTACCTTTTGAAGAATAGTGCTTTGTCAAAGCTAAAAATCAGGGCTCTGTTAATTGTAGAGAAAAGGCATGCCTTGCCTCTACCTTATGTTTTCTTCTAATGGCGTTATCTGATAACTCTAAAATTAAGTGCTGACAATGCAATAGGCATATACTCAGCTCAAATATCCCTTTTCATGAGAGATGTCTGGCCTGATTATTAATGAGGAAAGGTCATGAAATTTTCAAACTATCTTACCCAGGGTTTTTATGATGAATTGTTTAATGAAGACGGCAATCCCCGTCCCGGTGCAGAGCTGTTAATTAAAAAAATAGAATCCCTGCCGGAAAATGATCTTCTGCACAAACAAAGAGCCGCAGAAACTTCACTGCTCCAGATGGGCAATACTTTTGCCGTCTATGGCAGTGAAGAGGGCACCGAGAAAATTCTTCCCTTTGATATTATTCCACGCATCATAGGTAATAATGACTGGAAAAAAATCGAGCTTGGATTGCAGCAGAGGATATATGCCTTAAATAAGTTTATCCACGATGTTTATCATGACAGGAAAATTCTAAAGGATAAAGTTGTACCAGAAGACCTGATCATGTCCTGTGCCACCTACCGGAAACAATGTGAGGGTTTAAGGCCTCCCAAAGATATCTGGTGTCATGTCACCGGCACGGATCTGGTTCGCGACAGGGACGGCAGATTCTATGTGCTTGAAGACAACATGCGCTGTCCTTCAGGGGTCTCCTATGTGCTTGAGAATCGGCAGGTTCTGAAACGTACCTTTCCCCAGGTGTTTGCCGATTCCAGGGTCAGGCCCGTGGATGACTATCCCAACAAGCTTTTATCCACCCTTGAAAACCTTGCGCCTGCTACGATTGCCACCCCCAAAATCGGGGTTCTGACTCCGGGTATGTACAATTCCGCCTATTTTGAGCACTCCTTTCTTGCCCAGCAAATGGGGGTTGAGCTGGTGGAAGGCCAGGATCTGGTGGTTTCCGGTGGTTTTGTTTATATGAGGACAACCAAGGGGCTTCAGCGGATTGACGTGATCTACCGGCGGCTGGACGATGATTTTATGGATCCAAAGGCATTCCGGCCTGATTCAATGCTTGGAATCCCAGGCATCATGGAGGTTTACCGTTCCGGCAAGGTGGCCATGGCCAACGCACCTGGAACCGGTATTGCCGATGACAAGGCAGTGTATGCCTATGTTCCCAAGATCATCAAGTATTATCTAAATGAAGATGCTATTTTGCCCAATGTCCCGACTTTTATCTGCCGGGATGATAAGGACCGGGCCCATGTCCTTGACAATCTGGATAAACTGGTGGTTAAGGCTGCCAATGAATCAGGCGGTTACGGCATGATGGTCGGACCCCATGCAAGTGAAAAGGAACGTGAGGAATTTGCCCTTTTAATTCAGAAAAACCCGAGAAATTATATTGCCCAGCCCACTATCTCCCTTTCCAGGGTTCCCACCATTGTGGACAATCATTTTGAAGGACGCCATGTCGATTTAAGACCCTATATCCTGTATGGAGAGGAAATTTATGTGCTTCCCGGCGGCCTGACTCGAGTGGCATTGAAAAAAGACTCTCTTGTGGTCAACTCTTCCCAGGGAGGCGGCACCAAGGATACATGGGTTGTTGACAATGAAGATGGAAGCAGGGAAACTCAATTTCAATCCCGGTCTTCTGTTTTTCAGTCCCAGTCTTCCGTTTTTCAGTCTCAATCCACAACCAGCAATGAAGATACGGGAGGTGACCATGCTTAGCCGGGTTGCAAACTCTGTTTACTGGATGACAAGATACATTGAGCGGGCTGAGAATATCGCACGTTTTATCAGTGTAAACCTGAACCTCACTCTGGATTTTGCTGCTGAAACCAGCCGGCAGTGGCAGCCCATTATAATGGCCACGGGGGACCACGACCTGTTTGAAAAAAAATATGGAGAAGATTATTCTTCTAAAAACGTGATTCACTTTCTTGCCCTGGACCAGGATTATTCCAATTCCATTATTTCATCCCTTAGATCTGCCAGGGAAAACGCAAGATCAGTAAGGGAGATAATATCTTCTGAAATGTGGGAACAGGTGAACCGTTACTACCTTGAACTTAAAGATGCCGCCAGAACCGACCTTGCAGGCCGTAATCCCCATAAATTTTTCAAGATTATAACCATGCGGGGGCACATGTTCAGCGGTCTTCTGTACTCCACCATGTCCCATGGAGAGGCCTTCCAGTTTGCCCTGATGGGCCTTTTGCTTGAGCGGGCAGATAAAACTTCCAGAATTCTTGATGTTAAATATTTTATGCTCCTTCCCCGGGCCGGTGATGTAAATACACCTTATGATTCCATTCAATGGGCCGCAGTGCTTAAATCAGCCAGTGCCCTTGAGATGTACCGCAAGCGTTTTCACAGGATAATCCCCCGGCAGGTATGTGATTTTCTGATTTTTGACAGTGATTTTCCCCGTTCCATACGCTACTGCCTGAAAAAGGCGGAACAATCCCTGCATAATATTTCCGGCACCCCTGTGGGTACCGTCTCCAACAAGGCGGAAAAGAGCCTGGGACGGCTGTGCGCTGATCTGGATTACTCAGATATTGAAGAAATCATTACAATAGGCATGCACGAGTATCTTGATGGCCTTCAGGTTAAAATAAACAACGTGGGCGGTGATATCCATGATTCTTTTTTTAAAACCGTTCCTTCAGAAATATTTAGTGATTCACCCCAATAATTAAGATGGAGAGTTACAACGAAAAATGAATGCAGGGGCGGCGGCCTGCCCCCCTACAGTTTCTAATAAACCGGCATGGCCGGAGCATATTTTTTAACCGGCCACAACGAAGATTGAAAGTCTTTAAAAAACAATCCCTTACAGAGACTTTCATATAAAAATATGGAGAAAATCATATGGCCGTTCAAGTGGCACTCTATCATAAAACCGATTATAAATATGACCGGAAAATTCGGCTTGGCTCCCAGGTGGTACGCCTGCGGCCCGCACCCCACTGCCGTACACCGATTCTTGGCTATTCCCAGACCATTAAGCCGGAAACTCATTTTATAAACTGGCAGCAGGACCCTTTCAGTAATTACCTTGCCCGCCTTAATTTTAATGAAAAGACCGATCACTTTTCCATTGTGGTGGATCTTGTGGCGGATATGGTCATAATAAATCCCTTTGATTTTTTTCTTGAACCATATGCTGAAAAATGCCCATTTATCTATAAGCCTGAGCTGGCAAAGGATCTTAAACCCTTTCTTCAAGTTGATCCGCCTGGAAAAAAACTCAGGGAATACCTTGCCGCAATTGACCGCAGTAAAATGGATACCAATGATTTCCTTGTCATGATTAATCAGGGGCTGGAAAAAATCATCAAATACAACATCCGCATGGAACCCAATGTCCAGAGCAGTGAAGAAACCCTTACAAAACTCAGTGGTTCCTGCCGTGATTCAGCCTGGCTTCTGGTGCAGATACTTCGTCACCTGGGGCTTGCCGCGAGATTTGTGTCAGGCTATTTGATTCAGCTTGCACCGGATGTAAAATCCCTTGAAGGCCCGTCAGGCCCGGAAAATGACTTCACCGATCTCCACGCCTGGACAGAGGTCTATCTGCCGGGAGCCGGCTGGATAGGCCTGGATGCCACCTCTGGCCTTTTGACCGGAGAAGGTCATATCCCCCTTGCCTGCACCCCTGATCCAAGAAGCGCGGCACCGGTTACAGGTCTGCTGGAAGAGTGCGAGGTTGATTTCAGCCATACCATGAGCATCACAAGGATTCATGAGGATCCCCGCTCCACCAAACCCTATCCCGAAGAGATATGGAAGGAAATTGAAACCCTTGGATACAGGGTGGACGAGGATATCCGTCGGGAAAAAATCACCCTGACCATGGGAGGGGAGCCCACCTTTGTATCGGCAAAGGATATGGAAGGGGAGGAATGGGATACGGCCGCAGTGGGACCCACTAAAAAGATAATGTCCGTGGACCTGCTGAAAAGGCTGAGGGCAAAATGGGCTCCTGGAAGCCTTCTCCACTTTGGTCAGGGTAAATGGTATCCGGGAGAATCTCTCCCCAGATGGGCATTGAGCTGTTTCTGGCGAAAGGACGGCCGGCCGGTCTGGAAAGAGGATTCTCTTTTGGCTGATGAGGACAAGGATTATGGTTTTGGATCTGACCAGGCCCTGGAATTAATGAAAGCCATCACTCAGATTCTAAGGGTGAATTCAAAATATATAATGCCGGCCTACGAGGATATTTTTCATTGGCTCTGGAAGGAGCAGCGCCTGCCCTTAAATGTTAAACCAACGGATTCCAGGCTGAAAAATGAAGAAGATCGTGCGCGCATGGCCCAGGTTTTTCAAAAGGGCATAGGAGAGGTGACAGGTTATGTTCTTCCCCTGCAGAAAGGCTCCTGGAAAAGTGGCCCCTGGCATCTCAGAAACGATAATCTTTTTCTAATACCGGGAGATTCCCCCATGGGGCTTCGCCTGCCCCTGGATTCCCTGCCATGGGTAATGGAAAAGGAATACCCCCATGTTATTGAAGAAGACCCCATGGGAAAAAAAGAGCCTCTCCACGATCCCCTGACCTCGGAAGAGGATAAGGCAAAAATCAAGAAATTGCTGAAGGAGCAGAAAAAACAGCGCCACCTTGAGGGACTGCCCGAGGAAGAGGCAAGGGATGATGTAATACCCCAGCCCCGGCCCTTTGCGGAACCAAGGCCGGCAACGGGAGAGTCTGCGGCATGGGTAATCCGGACAGCTTTGTGTATTCAGCCCCGGGGTGGCAGGCTCTATGTTTTCATGCCGCCCATGGAGAGGGCCGTGGACTATTTTGAGCTTGTCACGGCAGTGGAAGATGCAGCCTCCATTACCGGCCTGCCGGTTATCATTGAAGGATACACCCCGCCCTTTGATCATCGCATAAACCGTTTTAGCATTACCCCTGATCCCGGTGTAATGGAGGTGAATATCCATCCTGCCCACACCTGGAAAGAGATGGTGGAAACCACCACCAGCCTCTATGAAGAGGCAAGGCAGGCAGGGCTTGGTACGGAAAAGTTCATGCTGGATGGGCGGCACAGCGGTACCGGCGGCGGCAACCATATCATCATGGGGGGAGCAACTCCCGGGGAAAGTCCCTGGCTTAAACGGCCGGATCTTTTACGCAGTTTTCTGACATACTGGAACAATCATCCCTCTTTATCATTTCTCTTTTCAGGGCTGTTTGTAGGCCCCACCAGCCAGGCGCCCAGGATTGATGAGGCCCGTCATGATACCCTTAACGAACTTGAGATCGCCTTTGATGAACTCCAGGCCCAGACTCGTTATTATCAGAAACAGGCAGACACGGACAGGAAATCATTTTCTAAAACAGATGTGGATATTAACTGCCCTCCATGGCTGGTTGACCGCCTGTTCAGGCATCTGCTCACAGACCTTACCGGCAATACCCACAGGGCCGAGTTCTGCATAGACAAGCTCTACTCTCCTGACAGTGCCGCAGGAAGGCTGGGGCTGGTGGAGTTCAGATCCTTTGAAATGCCTCCCCATGCCTTTATGAGCCTTGCCCAGCAGCTACTTTTGCGTATCTGCATGGTTAAATTCTGGAAAAAACCCTATGAAGAAAAACTGATCCGGTGGGGAACCAGCCTGCATGATCGTTTTATGCTGCCTTTTTATGTTTGGCAGGATTTCTGTGATGTGTTAAAAGAGTTCACCCTTGATGGCTATCCCATGAAACCGGAATATTTCCATCCCCATTTTGAATTCCGCTTTCCCTTTGTAGGCAAGGTTGTTCACGCGGGCATCGAGATGGAACTCAGGACAGCCATTGAACCCTGGCATGTACTGGGTGAAGAACCTGGGGGAGGCGGGACAGCCCGGTATGTGGATTCATCCCTGGAAAAGATGCAGGTGCTTGTAAAAAACATGACAGATTCCCGGCATATGGTTCTCTGTAACGGCCGCCCCCTGCCGTTACAGCCAACCGGTACCATGGGAGAGTTTGCGGCCGGTGTCCGTTACCGGGCATGGCAGCCCCCTTCCTGCCTTCATCCCACCATCGGCGTTCATGCCCCCCTTATTTTTGATATCCTGGATACCTGGAACAGGCGTTCCATAGGGGGATGCACCTATCATGTTGCCCATCCCGGGGGGCGGGGCTATGAAATTTTTCCTGTTAATTCCTATGAGGCTGAAGGGAGAAGGGTTTCCCGGTTTTTCAGTATGGGGCATACCCCCGGGGTCTTTGATCATGTCCCGGAAAAAACATTAAGCAATGAATTTCCCCATACCCTGGATCTTCGCAGAAAAAGGTAATTTTCATCCATGGAAGAGCTTGGCGGAGCAACTGCTCCCGTATTTACCAGAGAGATTCTCTCTGAGGGTCTTTGCAGTGAGGTATTTGCCCCTGACGGAAATCCTCCTGCCCACTGGCAGGGCCTTATCACCTATCTCAACAGCCTGGGGGCCGGGGAACTGGATCGCCGCTGGAAAAAGGCCCGGCAGATCATGCACGAACACGGGGTGGCCTATAACATCTTCAGTGAACAAAAAGGCATGGAACGCCCATGGGAACTGGATCCTGTTCCCTTTCCCGTTTCAACGGAAACCTGGAATTTTCTTGAAAAGGGTGTGCGCCAGAGAACCCGGCTTTTGAGTGCTGTATATGCCGACATCTACGGCAGCCAGACCCTGATCCGGAACAATCATCTGCCGCCGGAACTATTTTTTGCCAATCCTCGTTTTCTGCGTCAGTGCCACGGCCTTTATAGAGAAGACCGCCTTAAACTGCATTTCCACGCAACAAATCTGTGCCGGTTTTCCGATGGGCAGTGGAGGGTGGTTTCCGACCGGACCCAGACCCATTCCGGGGCTGGCTATGCACTGGAGAATCGTATCATTTTATCCCGGATTCTTCCCCGGATGTTCCATTCCGGCAAGGTGCTGCGCCTGGCACCTTTTTTCAAGGGCTTAAATCATTCCCTTATGAAAATATCCGGGCTGGAAAAACGCGAACCCTTTATCGTCATGCTCTCCCCGGGCCCTTCAAGCTCCACCTATTTTGAACATGTTTTTTTATCCCGTTACCTTGGTTTTACCCTGGTGGAGAGCAGTGACCTGACCGTTCGAAATGATACCGTTTTTTTAAAGACCCTTGGCGGACTTCACCCGGTGGATGTGATTTTAAGGCAGATAGAGGATTCCTTTTGCGATCCCTTAGTTTATGGCACCACTTCTCTTATGGGTGTTCCAGGACTTATGCAGGCTGTACGATCCGGTAATGTTGCCGTCTGCAATCCCCTGGGCAGCGGTGTTCTGGAAACCCCGGGCTTGATTCCTTTTTTACCGGGACTCTGCCGCATGCTTTTAAGCGAAGACTTAATTATTCAGGACTTACCTGCCTCATGGTGCGGCCAGCCAGATCCCCTTAACAATGTTCTTGCCGGGATATTTGACGGCAATATTCCAATGATAATATTATCGGCCTTTGCCGGGTCAGATATTCCTCCTGTGGATACCCGCGTACTCAGCCATGAAAAAATTTCTGTTCTTGTTGAAAAAATCAAGGCAGCTCCCTATGCCTATCTGGTCAGGTATCCCATGACGCCCTGTATCCTTCCTGTATGGGACAATGGAAGCCTGAAAAATTCCTGGGCTGCCATAAGAATGTTTTCCACCGCCATGGTCGGCTTGACAGGCAAGGCAGGCACGGGCATACCTGCTGCTCCCCAGGATAGGGTTTTCGTCATGCCCGGTGCCTTGACCCGCATTGCTGATGATCCCATGGCTTTTGTGCTTGGTACCGGTAAGGAGCATGGAAGCAAAGACACATGGTGTTTTTCCCATGAAATGGTTGAGCATAAAAGCATGATGTTTCACTTTACAGAGCCCCTTGAGATACACCGGGGCGGCGATCTGCCCAGCAGGGTGGCGGACAATATGCTCTGGCTTGGGCGCTATGTGGAACGCACGGAAGGCATGCTGAGGGTGATACGAAGCGTTTTGAGCCGCCTCAACAGTGAAACCCGGCTGGATCAGATTGGAGAAATTCCCTTTCTGCTGCGTACCATGGCTAACCTTGAAATTATTTCAACCACCCTTGCAGAGCCGGGCGCGGCCTATAACATGAGGATCCTTGAAACGGAAATTTTAGATTCCATGTTCAGTACGGGGCGACCCGGCAGCATCACAAGCTCCATTCAGAATGTTAAACAGGCCGCAGTCAGTGTCCGGGACAGGCTTTCCAATGATTCCTGGCATATTCTGGGGCGCATGGAAAAAGAGCTGATACAGTTCAGTCCCCACCGCCAGAATCAGATCAGCGAAGCCCAGGAGCTTTTGAACGAGATGATCCTTACCATATCTGCCTTTGCCGGCCTTGCCCTGGAAAGCATGACCAGAAGTATGGGGTGGCGTTTTATGGATATGGGACGCAGGATCGAACGTGCCGGTTATATGATTACACTGCTTAAGAGCCTTGTCGATTCCAGCACCAGGCCTGAAAGCCATGAGCTTGAGGCTCTTCTTGAAGTTGCAGACAGCACCATAACCTACCATACAAGATACCGGACTACCTTTCATATGGAACCTGTCGTGGATCTGCTGCTCTTGGATGAACTGAATCCCAGGTCTGTGGGTTTCCAGATGGCAGCTTTGTTTGATCATGTGGAGACTCTTCCAAGAAGCACTCCCAGACCCTTCAGAACCAGAGAAGAAAAGATCACTCTTGACCTTACCACACAGCTTCGCCTGACAGATATCCGGGAACTCATGGAGATGACACAGAAAGGGGATGTCCCGAAATTAAAGCATTTGCTTGAGCTGCTGGACAGCGGTATTAAAAACCTTGCCGACCAGATAACCCAGCACTATCTCAGCCGTATTGAGACGGAAAAACAGCTCAGGAATTTTTTTGAAGAACAAGGTGGTGAATTTAATTTTCCTGAGGAGAAAAGACTTTATGAAGTATAAAATTTCCCACACCACCAGATATCAGTATGGCGATGCCGCCTCTTTATCCCATAACGAACTCCTTGTGACGCCCAGGAATACAAAGGCTCAAAATTGTATTGATAACAGGGTGACTCTTGTTCCCACCCCTGCTGCCACTTCCAGAAGAAAGGATTATTTCGGCAATACGGTCATTGCCGCAACCATAGAAGCCCCCCATAATATGCTGGAAATATCTGCTGTCAGCGAGGTGAGCCTCTCTTCCATTGCAATTATTTCGCCGGATCAGACCCCGCCATGGGAACAGGTTAAAGATGCCCTGTGGCAGCATCCTGCTCCTGATGATCTTGATGCTTTTCAATTTGTTTTCCCATCTCCCATGGTTCCTGTGAATGAACGCTTTGCCTCATGGTCCAGGGATCTGTTTTTACCTGGAACTCCCATTCTCAAGGCAGCTCTGGGCCTGACACAGAAAATTTTTACCGGGTTTAAATATGATCCCCAGGCTACGACAACCACCACTCCGGTGGAGGCGGCTTTTGATATAAAACGTGGTGTGTGCCAGGATTTTGCCCATATTGAGATTGCCTGCCTGCGTTCCATGGGTCTTTCAGCCAGGTATGTAAGCGGCTATCTTCATACCATGCCCCTGCCGGGAAAAGAAAAGCTTGTTGGTGCAGATGCTTCCCATGCCTGGCTTTCCATCTATATTCCCGGTATGGGCTGGGTGGATCTGGATCCTACCAACAATGTCATTCCCAAAGATCAGCACCTTACCCTGGCATGGGGAAGGGATTACAGTGACGTAACCCCGGTAAAAGGCACCGTGCTGGGAGGGGGGCAGCATCAATTGAGTGTGGCTGTTGATGTGACTGAAATTCCTTAATGCTACAATGCTAATTTGTTAAATTATCATCAGCCCCAAATGAATTCGTTTCGTATTTATCAATGGGGTCAATGGGGCAGAAATAGATTGGGGCAGGCACGATGGCCTGCCCCTACAGTTTCATATAAAACTGCCATGGGCAGACCAGGATTTTGATCCGGTTCTGCCCACAACGAACCATGAAAGTCATCCGTCGTTTACGGAGACTTTCATATAACCGGCATGGCCGGAGCATATTTTTTACCCGGCCACAACGAAGATTTTACCTGGCCACAACGAAGATTGAAAGTCTTTAAAAAACAATTCTTTACGGAGACTTTCATATAAAAGTTTATTATGGAAGAACATTTAAAAATCTTGAAAATCATCGTCATCCATGGGGATGATATCATTGGGATTTATTTCTTTTTTCTTTTGAAGAGCAATGCTTCTTGAAGGGCCTGAAATTTGAAGTGATTTTGGCTTTTTGCTCATGGTTTTTCTAACGGATCTTGCAGGTCTTTCATTACGAGAAGCTGATGAGCCCCCCACCATGGCAATGAGTTCATCAACATATTCTTTCATCTGTTCTGCCTGGGCATTGAGTTCCTCGGATGCGCTTGCAGATTCTTCTGCATTTGCAGCATTTTGCTGAATAACCTTGTCCATTTCATTAACTGCAATGTTGACCTGTTCGATACCGCTTGCCTGTTCATCGGATGCCGCTGAAATTTCTCCCACCAGCGCTCCGCCCTTGTTCACGCTTTTTCCCACCTCTGCAAAAGCCTCATTTGTTTTGTGGACAAGTTCAGAGCCGTCGCTTACCTTTTTGACCGTCCCTTCAATGAGTTCTGCTGTGTTTCTGGCGGCATCGGCAGAACGCATGGCAAGATTTCTAACCTCTTCAGCCACAACGGCAAATCCTGCACCAGCCTCGCCTGCACGGGCTGCCTCAACAGCTGCATTCAAGGCAAGCAGGTTGGTTTGAAAGGCAATTTCGTCAATGGTTTTAATGATTTTCTGGGTTTCTTTACTGGCTTCTGATATCTCTTCTATTGAGCGGGTCAGCTCCATCATGGAGGTATTTGCCTGGGTTACAATCTGATTGGCATCTTTCATTAAATGATCTGCCTGTAGTGAGTTTTCAGCATTCTTCTTTGTCATGGATGACATTTCTTCGAGAGATGAGGAGGTTTCCTCTATGGAAGCCGCCTGCTCAGATGAGCCTTCAGCAAGGGACTGGCTGGCCGTTGAAACCTGGGTCGATGCCGATGCCACCTGGTCGGCACCTTCATTCAAGCCCTGGATTACACGGTTCAGAGGAACGGTTATGCCACGGGTAATAAAAAATGCGGAAAGCAGCCCTAAAACAACCGCTATAATTGAAGCAACCAGGGTAATTGTATTTGCAAGTGATATTTGTGAGGACATCTTCTGTTCTTGATCCGTTCTGGCCTTGTTACAGACATCCCTTGCAGTCCTGGCTGCTGTTACCATGGAAAGTTCTTCAGTTTTTTGTTTTTGCATAATCTGGGCAAAATTATTAAATGCTTTATCATATTCTTGAATGGAAGCCATAACAGCATCTATCTGTTCGATATTTTTTTTGAATTTGAACCTGGCCTTTAAATCTTTTGACAATTCCATGATTTTTATAAGGTTGGCATCTACGTTATCTTTCCATTTTTGTTCACCACGGGAGATGATGAACTCTTTTTCATTTTTTCGCCCATCAAGGAACCACTTGATCATGCGGTTGGCATCGTCTGCCTTGGCAAGCTTGTCGTCGATAAAGCTTTCTTCTGCTCCTTGTTTGCGGGCCTCGCTAAGTTGCTGTTTTTGGTCATTTCTAATGGCTTCTGTATTGGAAAGTGCATTCTTTGCCATGGCACGCATTTCTTGCATAGTTTCATTTTTTTTGGTATTTAGATTTACATAATCTAAAAAGGATACAGCATACAAATTTACCTTGGCTGCCACCTCGTCCATCTGATCCTTGTTTGCCTTATCATTAAACTTATCCTTTGTGTCTGATACCTGAGCCATGAGCGCTTTTATGCCGGTTTCAACCTTAGCGGTATACTCCTTATCCCCGCGGATTATATAATTTTTCTCATGCTGCCGGATTTCCATAATCATTTTAACTATTTGATTGACATCATCGGCCTTTTCCACCCGGTTTACCACACCTGAGAGGCTGTTGAATCCAATAAAAGCTACAATACAGAGAAATACAAGTACAAGAGCAAAACCGGAAAAAATTTTTGTGCCAAGCTTCATATTTTTAAACATCTTTACTTTCCTTATTTGTGCCAAAAGAAATTAATGTTTTATAAGTATAAAATATTAAGTTTAGCAATAATAGTATCGCTACCAAGTTTTTTATCTAATAATAAAATTTTTTTCAAGCAGTTTTTTCAAGCACTGCAATGTCACCGGCGCTGAGCACTTTGTCGATTTCCAGCAGGATTTTAACTCCGCCTTCAAGCTTGGCCATGCCGAGAATATATTCGGTGTTGAGGCTGGTTCCAAAGGAAGGTGGGGGTTCAATTTCCTCTCCCCTGATATTTAATACTTCAGATACTGAGTCTACGACGATACCTGTTATAAATTCACCAGAGTTTCCAATCATTTCAACCACAATAATGCAGGTACGGTCAGTGTAATCAGCCTCTGGCATGGAAAAGCGTAATCTTAAATCCACAACAGGGATCACCTTGCCCCTGAGGTTTATAACTCCTTTGACAAAATCAGGGGTTCTCGGTACAGAGGTGATGGACATCATCCCGATTATCTCTTTGACCTGAAGAATACCGATGCCGTATTCTTCACCTCCAAGGGAGAATGTCAGATATTTTCCTTCTTTTTCAAGCAAAGCTTGCCCTGATTTTTTTTCATTTTTTTTAGCCGTCATGTTTTCTCCTTTTTTGAATATCCGGGAGGATTTAATGGGTTTGCCTTTTCTTCATAGGATTTTTGACCCATGGCTCCAAAAATGTGGAGGTCACTGCAATCATGTATGAACTGAGGCACTTGTTTTAAACTTCACATCACCGGCTCAATGCGCCGATTTTTTTAACAAATATTCAACTACTTGTGGATTATACAGGTCCATTGAATCATCCCTCGTTGCCATAGCCATAATGTTATTATTGCTCAGGTAGGAAATCATTTTTTCAGAGAGATAAAGGGATGCAAATATTGGAATAAGGGTTTTTTCTCCAATTACAGGAAACCAGGATTTGAGTTCAGGGACAAGTTTGATAAAATCAGAGATATACTCAGTTCTTGGAGTAGCTTTTGTTTCAATAATAAATATGAGATCCTTTGTTTCCGCCACAACATCAAACTCACGCCGGGAAGTTCCCTCTGTATTAAGTTTTCTTAGACGTACAGCAAAAAAATCGAAATCTTCTACCTGAAAGTATTTCCGCGCAACACCTTTTAGACCAGGAGCTACAATATCTTCAACAACGGTTCCCATTTTATTGGCAAGTTCGCCCCATTTTTTATTCATACTTTTTCGATCAGCTTCACTATCAATTTTATAGACCCTCATCTCATCCTTGAATTCCTTCATCTCATCCTTGAAAGCCTTCATCTCCCATTGAAAGGTCTTTGTCTCCCTTGTCAGCTCTTTGACAGCCATATCGGTTTTCATGGATTGATAGGCAAGTTCCATCATAACTCTTTCAAGGTCAGTGACCCGTTCCTTTAATGCAGGTTCTCCCATTTTTTTGAACCTCCTTTTTACTCGATTATTAAGTTTTTCTCCATGGCATTGAAATGACCAGCCCTTACAAAAGCTATATAAAAAATGTCGACCCCATAAAATCAAGAGGTTAGATCAAATTGCTTCTCAGGCAGTTTAAAAAACTTGATAATTGAATTTTATAAAACGATTTAATTACATTTAACAATACTACTGATCAGGGCAACAGGCAATAAAAAAGGAGCACATTATATTCGATGTTTTTTTAAGAAAAGATCACATGGTTGTAAGCTGGATTCCAAATATCCTTGAATAGGGGCTTTGAAGATGCTTTCCATTGCTACGGGGATATCTGTTTTGTCAGAGAGCAGTTTTATTGGATAATAACTATTTGCCATTGTGTCTGATGCCCCGCACATGCCTGATATAAAACAGAACACGTCTGAGCGCTGGAACATTTGCTTCATTCTGGTAGTTTTTAATCAAGTTGCCCATTGCATTCACCGAGGTGCGCAGCCAGGCTGTTTCTTCAGCCTTAAGCATCGGTTGGCAGCTTTTTTTATAGCACAAGGAAGCCATGGCCAGCAGGTCATCTGGGCTTGGTGCCTGTGTTTGTATCTTTTTTAGAATGCTTTCTTCTTCATCAAATTCGGGAGCTGCCCCCTGGTGTGTGATTATTTCAACCATGGCGGCGAGCACGCCTATGCTTGTTTCCCATCGCTGTTGACGAAAATGTATTATATCCACAATTGACCCTCCGGGACTCGGAAAAGGTTCTACAACCGGTTTTTGAAGTGAGGTAAGCAGAAAGAAGAGTAAGCAATCGTTCCGGGGCAGCCCGTTCTTCTCCTTGCACCGTTTTCAGCAGCGGAGCTCCTGATGTTTCTCTGACATCGATGGTATGAAAGCTTCCCGGAATTTCTCCATCATTTCCCTGGAGGAGTTCTGGTGCGAAGGCCGCCTGAAAGCCATCTATAACAGGGGAGTATGTTAATCCTTTCGGAAGGTACTCCGGCGATGCCAACATGGCAAACCAGTGTCCCTGTTCTCCGGAATCTCTTTCCAGAACGCAATGCACATAATTGGTGAAGTAACCATTCTTGCCCCCCCTATGATGAATCCTGAGATGTTCGATATTGCGCAGGGTAACGAATCTATCCAGCCAGCTTCGTGGTGAACTGGTTTGCTTGGCTTGCATCAGGCTGAATCGTCATGGTAAAAAGAATGAGTAAGGTGACTATAATTGGCATGGGTTTTTTCCCTTTCCTGATCCGGTTGTGAGGTACTTATTCCCAGCAATAAAGAATGGCAAAAAAAAGGCATCCTTCATTTGCCGGTTCACACTTTCCATATCAAAATCCCTGTTTTTTTGGAAATTTTATCCCAAAAAGTGTAAACTACTTTTGAGGTAATATGAAAGATGCCTAAAAAAAAATCAAAAAATATTTTTATACTGTTCTCTCATATCCCGTTTTAATATCTTGCCCGTGGGTGTCTTTGGAAGCTCATCCACAAAAATAATTTTTTTTGGAATTTTGAATGATGAAAGCTTGTCTTTGCAGTGTGCCATCATCTCATCTTCAGAAACTGTTTTTCCGGCCTTTAATTTAATTACTGCAGCTACTGCCTCCACCCATTTGGGATGCTTGATCCCGATAACCGCAACCTCTTCAACATCCGGGTGGAGATAGACAGCCTCTTCCACCTCACGGGATGCAACATTTTCTCCGCCTGTTTTGATCATGTCTTTTTTACGGTCAACCACAGTGATGTAGCGATCCTGGTCCAGTATTCCAAGATCTCCTGAGTGGAACCATCCTCCCCTCATGGCTTCTTCGGTTTTTTCAGGCTCCTTGAAGTACATTGTCATGGCATGGGGCCCCCGGCCGCAGATTTCGCCCGGTACGTCCGTGCCCGTTATTTCTTTGCCGTCCACACCTTCGATTCTGGACTCCATGTGCAGCCCGCCCATGCCTGCGGAGCCGATTTTCTCCATGGCGTCTTCTGCCTTGAGAATGGTGTGATAGGGGGCAAGCTCGGTCTGGCCATAGTAGTTATACACACCGGCTTTCGGGAATTTCTGGAGCATCTCCCTCAGGATTTCCCTGGGCATTATGGAGGCGCCGTAGTAGCATTTTACAAGGCTTGAAAGATCATGTTTTTCAAAGTCAGGGTGTCTGAGCATCCCTATCCATACCGTGGGAGGAGCAAAGAACATGGTAGCCCTGAATCTGGCAATGTTTTCAAGTATCATGGCGATATCCGGGGCCATGAGAATATTGGTGCCCCCCACCCAGAAGACCGGGTTGAGAAACACGTCCCGCTGGGCACAGTGATAAATGGGAAGGGCGTTGATGTTGATGTCGCTGCTGTCATATTTACCATCGATGATACATCCCATATATTCGGCTATGAGGGACTGGTTGCTTATGATTACTCCCTTGGGCAGGGATTCTGTTCCGCTGGTATAGGTCATTTGAACCGGATCTTCGATTCTAAGTATTACATCCGGTTCCGTGTCTGGAGAGCCTTTGTACCAGTCATCGAAGTTGATAAAGTCCTGTTCCGGTGCCTGGCCTGCGCCCTGGCTGGACCATATGAGGGTTTTTACGGAGGGCATTTTATCAAGCACGTCTTTTACCTGGGGGTAGAGAGTATCTTCGACAATAAATACCTTGCTTTCCGAGTGGTTTATGCAATAGGCAATATCATCGCCTTTTAAGAGATAGTTTACTGCGAGATAAATAGCCCCGATTTTGGCACAGCCCATCCAGGTGAGTACGTGGTGGTGGGTGTTGTGGGCAAGGATGGCCACCCGGTCATATTTTGTAACGCCAAGATCGGCAAGGGCATTGGCCGCCTGGTTGCACTCTTTTTCAAGCTCGGTATAGGTTCTTGTAATGTCGTTGAATATCAGCGCATTTTTGTCCGGGTAATGGTAGGCTGTTCTTCTCAGCATGTCTGCTATGACCCATCTGTTCACATGGTTGTTTCGTTCCATGATGAACTCGATGTTTTCCTTGTTAATGGTGTGATACCTTGCTTGATCCTGCTCTCCAAGTTTTTGTGATAAATTCGTCATTAACTGCCCTCCCTTTAGATTTTCTTCAGTCATAAATTCTCTAAAGCAATCAACAGATATGCTGTTAAGGTCATCTGCATGAGTAAACATACCGGATTGCCTCAATAACATATGAATATTCATGGCTTCATATTGACTTGTACGGTAAAATGTTTTCTGCAATTTGTTTGAATGAGAAGTTATGACCTACGAGTTAAATTAACTTTTATATCATTTCCAGCACACAGGCCATAGATACCCCGCCGCCTCCGCACAGAGTTGCAAGGCCAAGGGACTTTCCATTTTGTTTCATGGCATAGATAAGGGTGGTCATTATTCTTGCTCCGGTTGAACCAACGGGATGACCAAGGCCGATGCCGGAGCCGTTGATGTTGGTTATCTCGCGGTTTATCCCTAATTCTTTTTCACATCCAAGGTATTGCCCGGCAAAGGCTTCGTTGAGCTCTAAGAGCTGAAAATCTTCTAATTTGAACTTGCTGTTATTTAAAAGGTTTTTTACGGCTGGAACCGGGGAAAGCCCCATTACAGATGGATGGCATGCGCCTTTACCAACGGCTCTGATGACGGCCAGGGGTTTTATGCCCAGTTCTTTTGCCCTGTCCGCGGACATGATGACCATGCCTGTGGAACCATCGTTGATTCCGCTGGAGTTCCCCGCAGTAACCTTTCCGATTTTGGGAATAAAGGCCGGGGGCAGGGCTGCAAGCTTTTCCATGGTCATTCCCGGCCTGAAGTGTTCATCTTTATCAAAAATAAGGGGTTCCTTTCGTTTTCTGGGAACTTCCACCGGAACGATTTCTTCCTTGAATGCCCCTTCGATGGTTGCTCTTTCGGCAAAGTTGTGGCTCCTGAGCGCCACCTCGTCCATCTCTTCCCTTGTGATGCCAAGGTGCTGGGCGATGAATTCCGCAGTATGTCCCATGATGTAGGGTTTTCCCACAAACATGCTCAGGGGAGCTTTTGTTTCGTCCACGGGGCCGTCTTCGGGATGGGGAATTACATGGGAGCCGCAGTGAAGGGCATGGATCATGTTGTCCACAAAGGTGTGATCCTGGAGCCTGCAACCCCATCGGGCACTTGGAACGCTGTAGGGAATACCTGACATATGTTCGGTTCCTCCGGCCAGGATAATCTCGGCCATTCCGGCCTGGATCATTGCCATTCCTGAAATAACGGCCTCCATGCCGGATATGCACACCCGGTTAATGGTGACGGCGGTAACGGTATCCGGTATGCCTGCAAGCAGGGCTGCAACCCTCGTGGTATTAAGTGTGTCAGGAGATTCTATACAGCATCCGTAGCGGATATCGTCTATCATGGCCGGCTCTATTCCGGCTCTTTTCACGGCTTCCTTCATGGTGACGGCTGCAAGGGAAGCTCCGCTCATATCCCTAAGGCTGCCTCCAAAAGTGCCTATGGCTGTTCTGCATGCTGAAACAATTACGACATCTTTCATTTTTTCTCCTTAATATTTTTTATATTATGCTTCGGCCACGCCGGTTTACCCTCGGTTCGATTGATCTCATAAGGTTTTGTAATCTAAGTAAAATATGACTTCGATTTTTTAGAGGTCAGTTTTTTCATGTGAATAAATTCAATAAGTTATGCAAAAATGATCGAACCGTTGGGGTTTATGTAAAATTAGAATGAATTTTCATGTATTTTAACAGCCGGGTGTTCTTTTGGCTCAATTGCGTTTAACTGCCCCATGGTCCCAGGCAGAATGGTATTGATGAAAAATTGTGCAGCCATGATCTTTCCATGGTAAAAGGCTGCATTTTTATTTTTTGCCAGAACATCGTTAAGTTCTTTGTCTCCTGCAAGTTTTTTAAGGGCTGGTGCGGCACATGATGCCCGCCACAGAAGCATCCAAGCCATGATAAGGTCTCCTGAAGCCATTAAAAGCGGGTGGGCAAGGGCAAAGGCTGATTTGAACTCACTGGATTTGGCTGCTCTGGCAGTGTCTCCGGCTTTTTCATAAAAAAGGTCTGCAGCTTCAGTCACTTTTCGGGAAAGTTCATGGAGATTTGAATAGGATTCTGCTTTTTCACAGATATTTTTAATCTCTTTAATAAGAGAATCAAGAAAAGCACCCTTGTTCATCATGAGTTTTCTTCCAAGAAAGTCCATGGCCTGGATGCCGTTGGATCCCTCATATATGGAGCAGATTTTGCAGTCCCGTGTGATCTGCTCCATTGGATATTCACTGGTATATCCATAACCCCCGAATACCTGCATGGCATCCACGCATACATCAAAGCCCTTTTCACTGCAGTATGCCTTTACAACAGGTGTGAGCAGTTCTGTCAGGCCGGTATAATGGTTTTTTTCTTCGTCGGTTGCGGCACATACCATTTTATCAAAGCAAAATGCAATAAAAATGGTCAGGCTTCTCATCCCCTCCACATAGGACTTCATTTTCAGCAGCATTCTCCTGACATCGGGATGCTGGATGATGGGCACCTGGGGTGCTCCTTGATCCCGGCTGTTCTCAAGGGCCCGTCCCTGGAGTCTTTCCGAGGCATACTTCAGGGCATGAAGATAGGCACAGGAGGCATGGGTAAATGCCTGGGTGCCCACCTCAAGGCGCACTTCATTCATCATGTGAAACATGATCTCCATTCCCTGGTTTTCCTTACCGAGAAGCAGGCCCCGGCATTTGCCTTTGCTTCCCAGGGACAGGCTGCAGGTAGGGCTGCCGTGGATTCCCATTTTTTTTTCAATACCTGTACACACAACATCATTTGGCTCTCCAAAGCTGCCGTCTTCGTTGACCCATATTTTGGGAACAATGAATATTGAAATACCCTTGGTTCCAGGAGGCGCTCCCTCAAGCCTTGCCAGTACCGGATGGATGATATTGGGCGTTATATCCTGTTCGCCGTTGGTAATGAATATCTTGTTTCCAGTTATTGAATAGGTGCCGTCATCATTTTTCACTGCAGTGGTGGTAAGGGCTCCTAAGTCTGAACCTGCCTGGGGTTCAGTGAGGAGCATGGTGGCTCCCCATTCACAGGTGTACATTTTTTTAAGAAACAGATCTTTTTGCTTCTGTGTGCCGAAAATATCAATCATTTTTCCTGCACCATGCCCCAGGATGGAGTAGGTCATAAAGGTATAGTTTGCCCCGATCATATACTCCAGGGCAGCCTGGGCTATGGTGTGGGGAAGGCCCTGGCCGCCGTAATCAGGCGTTGCTGTAAGCGCTCCCCATTCCCCGTCCACAAGAAGGGCGTGTAAGGGTTTAAAACATTCAGGAACACGCACGATTCCCTTATCAAAATTCACCCCCTCTTTATCGCATTCCGTATAGGTCGGTAAAATCTCCTTGATGGCAAGGCTTCTGGCTTCCTTTATAACCATGTCCGCCATTTTCCGGTTAATATCACTGAATCCACCTGATTTAAGGATACTCTCCGTATCAAACTGTTCATAGAGGACAAAATCTATATCTCTTTTATCTGCGATTATTTCCGCCATTATTTTTTTCTCCCTGATTAATTAATAAATGATTATTGAGCTTTTATTCCATTGAACACAAGCTCTGTAATCTGTTCTGCTGCTTCATCAGTTGAAACCGTCTCGTTGAAGATAATCCGGTTGAGGCAGGCATGTTCAATGGCGCCGAACATGGCATGCCTTATATAGGAAGGCGGAACATCTTTATTTATTTCGCCGTTTTCCATGCCCTCCTCGATTATATCGAGTATGATTCGATTGAATTTCTTCACCAGTTGATATGCTTCGCTTTTAAAATATTGGTCTGAATTCCTGACCTCAAGCAGGATGATTCTGCCAAAAACTCTGTGATTGGCATATCTGTCAATGCTTGACCAGATGATCTTTCTAAGTTTATTAAGTGCTCCTTGAACCCCTTTTAAATCCCTTTCTATCTGAAGCAGGAAAAATTCATAATGTTCCTTTAGTACATAGTGAAGCAGTTCCCGTTTATCCTTAAAATATTTATATATCAGTCCTTCTGTTACCCCGGCTGTTGAGGCAATTTCCGATATGGTGATGGATGAAAAATTCCTGTTTTCCAGGAGTTCCCGCATGGCATTTATTATTTTGCCTTTACCGGGCGGTATGGCATCTGTTGTTTTCATATCATTTTTAAGTTTTTTTTATTTATATAAAAATTATATTTATTTTTTATTGTTATTATAAATATTTATATGTTAATCTTAATTGTAAAAGCAAGCTTGATGCTTTTAATAAGTAAATATTATTTACCTATACTTGGGTTTTGTGTCAAGAAAAAAGATGATTCATGGAAACTTATACATCTGCTGAAAAAAATATATTGGATTTAATAAATAATCCCATATATTCTCCTTGATTTTATTTGCAGTTTCAGGTTATTGTTCTTTGCTAAAAAGTAGGAGGTGTTTAGATGCGCCGTATACAGGGAAAATCTAATGGACAATTATTTTAGGAGGTTTTTTTATGTTTAAGATTGTCAATCGGGAAGAGATGGCTCAGGGGACCATTGTTCTGAACGAAATTGAAGCTCCTCGCATTGCAAGAAAGGCAAAGCCCGGGCAGTTTGTGATTTTGCAGGCCAATGAAAAGGGAGAGAGAATTCCGCTCACCATGGCGGATGTTGATCCTGAAAAGGGAACCATTACAATTATATATATGATCGTGGGGAAATCCACGGCCTTGTTTGCCACTATGAAGACAGGAGAGTCCTATTACGCGGTGATAGGCCCCCTTGGAAAGGCTACTCACATCGAAAAAATAGGCAAGGTGGTCTGTGTGGGAGGCGGTACCGGAATCGCCGTGCTCCATCCCATTACACGGGGTCTCAAGGAGGCAGGAAATGAAGTTATAACCATATTGGGATCAAGGAGCAAGGATCTTCTTATACTTGAAGATAAGATGGCAAAGGTATCTGATACCCTTCACATCTGCACCGATGACGGTTCAAAGGGGCACCATGGATTTGTGACGGATGTCTTAAAAGATGTTCTGGAAAAAGAGGATATAAACCTTGTTGTGGCAATCGGGCCTGTTCCCATGATGAAATTTGTTTCCATGATCACAAAGGAAAAAAATGTGGAAACTATGGTAAGCCTTAATCCCATTATGGTGGATGGAACGGGCATGTGCGGCGGATGCCGTGTTTCAGTGGGGGGGCAGACTAAATTTGCCTGTGTGGACGGTCCTGAATTTAACGGCCATGAGGTTGATTATGATGAGCTGACAAAACGGCTCCAGGCCTACCAGGAAAATGAAAAGATGAGTTTTGAAGCATTTAAGGAAAACGCGTAAATTATGTGCTGTTTGGCATTTGAAATATGGAGGAAGTAATGGCGGAGAAAAAAGCAAAGAAAGTAAAGATTCCAAGGGCTAAGATGCCTGAACAGGCACCTGATGTGAGAAATCGAAATTTTAAGGAAGTTCCCCTGGGACTGACTGCCGAGATGGCAATGACTGAAGCATCAAGATGTCTTCAGTGTAAAAAACCTTCATGTGTGGAAGGATGCCCTGTTTCCGTTGATATTCCAGGGTTTATAAATAAAATTGCAAAAGGTGATTTTGCCGGTGCCGCTGCCAGGCTCTGGGAGAAGAATGCCCTGCCTGCCGTGTGCGGCCGTGTATGCCCCCAGGAAATCCAGTGCGAAGGAAACTGTATTCTCGGCAAAAAGGGAAGTTCCGTGGCCATAGGCTATCTTGAAAGATTTGCTGCTGATTGTGCCAGGGAAAGCGGCAGTGCAGAGCTTCCCAGGGTAGCTGATAAGACCGGAAAAAAGGTTGCCGTCATAGGCTCAGGCCCTTCAGGGCTGACCGTTGCAGGTGATCTCATCGTAAAGGGTCATGATGTCACAATATTTGAGGCATTTCATAAGACTGGCGGGGTGCTCGTGTATGGAATCCCGGAGTTCAGACTCCCCAAGGATATTGTGGGGTATGAGGTGTCAACACTGGAGAAACTTGGTGTTAAAATCGAGACCAACAGCGTTGTGGGCACAACTATAACAATAGATGAGCTGTTTGAAGACGGCTATGATGCTGTTTATGTCGGTGTCGGTGCGGGTCTTCCCCGTTTCATGAATCTTCCCGGTGAGAATCTCATCGGAGTGTTTTCCGCCAATGAGTATCTGACAAGAACCAACCTCATGAAAGCTTATCTGTTCCCTGAGTATGATACTCCCGTTGCCATAGGAAAAAATGTGGTTGTCCTTGGCGCCGGTAATGTTGCCATGGATTCGGCAAGAACGGCCATGCGGCTTGGGGCTGATACGGTCAGGGTAGTATACAGGCGCTCCAGAGAAGAGATGCCGGCAAGAGCTGAAGAACTCCACCATGCCGAGGAAGAGGGTATTGAATTTGTTCTTTTGACAAATCCCACCCAGTTTTTCGGTAATGAAAATGGAAGACTCACGGGCATGGAATGCCTTAAGATGGAGCTGGGAGAGCCTGATGCTTCGGGCAGGAGACGGCCTGTTCCAATCCCGGGCTCTGAATATAAAATCGACTGCGATCTTGTTGTGGTATCTGTCGGGGCCAAGGCCAACCCTCTTTTGACCAATTCGACTCCTGATATCGCACTTAATCAATGGGGTAACATTGTTGCTGATCCAGCCAACGGTAAAACCAGCAGAAAAGCGGTCTGGGCAGGCGGAGATATTGTAACGGGCATGGCCACGGTTATTCTTGCCATGGGTGCGGGAAGACAGGCTGCTGACTCCATGCATGAATACCTGACCCTTGGGTGGTAAGCTCTAATTATTTTTGAAAGGGAATCAAGAGCCGCAATTTTTTTGATCCATTTTTGATCCAGGGGGTGCTGTCCGGCTCTTTTTCCCTTTCTGATTATTCCCAGGCATATGATTTTCCCGGGTGTCACAGAACCAGCAATATTATAGACCTATTGATGCAGAGAATGAATCGTCATCTTTTTCAACTTTTTACTTTCATGGAAGCCTAACCTCTGCGGAACTGAGTATCAGGGGATGGTCTCTCTTCCATTAAAAAAAAATAATGGTTTGAAGAGTGCGGCCGAAAGATTAAATAAATTCAAATATTTATTAACTTCTGCCTCTTTATGTGGATGTAGAGACGCTCCCCCAAATCCGTTATAACCAGGATATTTTCTGATGCTCAGAGTCACTGTCAATACAAAAACAATGCTTACCGGTTATTGCTTGATCTCTATCAGTTTTTCGGTAACGAACTCCACGGCGCCACATTCATCCAGAGCGGTCTGGCCGACCGTAAGATCATAATCGTTGCAGTTGAGGGGGCCGGCGGTTGTACATACACCAGTGCCGCCGCAATCCGTGTCTCCGGTTCCGTTGTACCTGCCGCCGAAAACCATGTACGCGGTTCTGTTGCACATGCAATCCAGAATCGATGTTCCATCATAGGCGACCATAATCGAAACGATGGAGGAGGCATCCATTGCCGCCAGTCTTTCGCTCACCTTATCTTCATCCACCATTCGCTCCGTGATTTTCGACTCACATCCAAAATGTTCAATATAAGCCATTTTCAGATGGTTGTATTCGTCAATTTTCTGGGCTTCACTTGTTCCGATATTCATATGCCTGGTCTTGACCAATTCAAAGGCTATGTCCTTCATAATGTTCTGATTCAGCGATGTTTCGCAATCGGCCATGCTGGTTGTCAAATCCGCCAAAATGGTGTAATACAGTCCGATAAATTTTTTAAACCGTTCTGTTTCAGAAGGATTCACGACTCCATCGGGAAGCAAAAGCTTTTTTTCATAATCCACCAGGCTCATGTAATCATCCCGCAACTCTTCCAGTTCCGTCTTTAATGCCGGTATTTCCGTCTGTTCTTGTTGTTTCCAGCTTTCAAACAAATTTTTCAAATACGCCTCTGCTTTATCGGTCCCATTTCCGGTACTGAGCCCTCGGGATCGCAGCAGATCATTGACCTTTTTTAAGTTCGCCGTAAAATTCCGACTGGTGAAAGCCAGGTCTCCGTATTTCTTGTATTTGCGGTATAAATTGGCGGTGATATCATCTCGCAACAAATCAATGGAATATTTGCACAGTTCCCGCATGGCGATAGAGGTTGCATACGTTCGGGCAAAATAGGTTTTTAGAAGGCCGGTGGTAAAAGCGGCACCGGCCTCTTTATAGGTTTTCTCTTTACCATTGGCGATCGTGGAGGTGGTGGTGTCAATATTTTCCGGAATCTTGTCATCGAAAAAATCCTTCACAAATTGTGCTTGTTCTTCAGGAGTTGCTGTTTTCAAAAAGGTGGTTCCAAGGCATTTGATCACGGTTTCCGGGTTGGCACTTCCGGATTTCTGAAGTTCACGAATCAACTCCATGTTATCAAGCAGCGCATCCCTGAACTTGGCAGCGGTGGTTGTCAGTTTCAGCTCGGAGACCATTGCCGTAGCCAATTCCAGGAGCGCTTCGTCAAGCTTATTGTCATGTCCCAGGGTACAATTGAGGCGGGCCTCTCTTTCAATATAATCGTTTAGCTCTTCCAATGTGCTTTTTCTGTTGAAAAAGCCGGAGCCGGAAGACCTTCCCGATGAAACACTTGAAAATCCGGTGGAAGCATCATAGTCCCGATACGCTCCAGAAGCATATCCATCTTTCACGATTAACGGCTGATCAATGGTTCCGAATTCATAGGTAATTTCAAAATATCTTTCTTCATTATCCCCATCGGTGTGGGCAAAGGCGAAAAAATCGCCGTATTGGGCGCCGGAAACCTGCAAAACGCCGGAAGAAAGCTGAGGATTTTGAGCTGCGGTGATGAAAATCAAGCCATCCAGGTTATGGACGTTTTTTGATCCGTTCAGATCCTTGAAGCTGAATTTTCCATCGGCATAGGTAAACTTGAGCCAAAATGCGGTGCCGTTCGATATCACGTTGGAAAGCTCCAGTGCCAGGGGCGGTCCGGTGAAATCCGCCCTGGCCAGGGACATATCAATTCCGGCTAAAGATTGACTGTTCAAATCAGCGTCCGGCCATCCCGGTTCAAATCTCCGCATAATGTAAGCCATCCCTCCGTTTTCCGATACAAGCTCCAGATCACACCAGTAGGAGACGCCCCCTATTCGAATATCGTTGATACGGATTTTATTTCCGTCCACATACAAGCGGCTGTAACCGAACATATCCTCTTCACCCCCCAGCACATTTTCGATCCGGGCGAAGCTGTCCCATCCGTCAATCACGTCCGGATCGGGCAACAGGCTGTATTCATTTTCATCGTAGGTAATGAGGATGGTATTGGTTTCCACCAGGGCCTCAAGCTCTTGAACGGCGGAATCTTCCCCGGGATTCGAGGTATCAACACATCCTGTGGCCAGGGTTTCCATGGTGTCCCAGTAGTAGGCCGGTGAGTGATTGATGTTGAACCCGCCAACGGCGTAAATGGTTCCGTTAATAACGGCAGCGCCGAAATTCCGGCGTTTGGTGTCCATGGCCGGCCCCTGGGACCAGTCGCCAACCGAGGGATCAAAAATCTCCACCGTGCCCAGGGTCTCGTAATAGGTATCTCCGCCCAAAACATAGACTTTGTCGCATATGCCCACGGCAGACGGCCCCAGACGCTTGATGGACATATCCTGTCCATTGTCCCAGGTGTCGGTGAGGGGATCGTAAATTTCCAGGGTGTTCAAAGAAGATCCGGCCGCGCTTTGAAACCCGCCGACCACATAAATCTTGTCGCCGACAACCGCGACGGCGGCCATAAGCCGGGGGATGCTCATTGAGGTTTTGGCGGTCCAAATGTCTGAAGCGGGATCGTAAACCTCCACGGAGCTAAGTACGTTTCCATAGGAATCTCCGCCGAATACGTAGATTTTTCCGTTATATACTGCGGCTGCCGGTCCGTGCCGCTGCGTTAACAGGTTTGCTTTTGAACGCCAGGTGTCCGTTGCCGGATCGTAAGCAATGACGCTGTTCATGGTGCCGGAATCGTTTATACCGCCGATCACATAAATGAGGCTGTCAAGGGACACCATGGCGTTATAATAACGGGGAGCCGGCAGGCTTGCCTTTGTGCTCCAGGCCCCGGTGTCCGGGTCATACATTTCAAAAACATCCAAAGCGTTAGTGCCGTCATAGCCGCCGGCCCCCCAGAGCCTTCCGTCATGGCTGCACAACCCCAGGAAAGCACGCGCCGTGGGCATGGATGGACCGTAGGTCCAGGTTTGGGCATACGCCGCCGGCATGAGGCAAAAAAGCACGGCAATGACGACAGGGGAAACTAATGCCGTTTTCACCCATGAGTGTCCTTTGAATATCCTTTGAAATAAACATGTTATCCTCCTAAAGTCAAGAAATTGGAAAAGATTTTTTGGCCGTAAAACAAAAATCTGTTTTTATACTTTTCTCCGGGGCAATGGAATCGAAGACGCCCTTTTTGGTTTAAGGGATTCAAGTCCCTCCCATGCCTCTTCGATTGGTTTTCTCAGCCTGGCCACCAGCCTCGGTTGGATAAACATTAGAGATAGGAACTTGCTTTTTGTAGACCAAGCTATACTAGACAATTATTTAAAATGTCAATAGGTAAAATGCCCTTGCCGTCCCTGCCAAAACACAATATGTTGTGTTTTGGCAGGGACGGCAAGGGTACTGCGGTTGGGCTGATAAGTGAAAAATATAAGATACGATTAAAAGAGGGCAGGTTTTGAGTTGTATCAGGATGTTATTGCTGGGTAGCTTTGTATTTTGGACGTTTTAGGCCTTTTTTATGTTTCTGACACCCTTGGGAAGAACTTTGGGTGGATGTCTGGGCTTCCCTGTCTATGGTGTAAAGCTCATCTCCTTCAAATGGGCACTGGGGTCGCACTATTCCAGCATACAACCCATTGTATTTCGAGAGTGTTAAAAATCACAATATATTGTCGTTTTTTGACACGTTGGAACGGTGTGAGCCCAGTACCGAAATCACTGCATCTTTCATATCATCTCAAAAGTAGACTGCTGAATGAAGGATGCCCAAATCACCTTCCAAATCACCTTAAGCTTTAGGGATTTGTTTTAATAAATACCTTATGATCCACCAGAGACAGGGAATGGATATATCCCTTGATAAATTTCTGATCTCCAAAAATACTCACAAGGCGGATACCGTCATCTTCCGGCAAAACCCTGTCCACAGCCTCCATGATGAGGCTTTCATCATTGTCTCCAATCATATAAGCGTTTGCTTCACACATGTTGATTTTACTCCTTTGAGGCTTTTAGTCTATTTTTAATCAAATGATTACTTCCGGGTTCGTGATATTTTATATGAATGTGTAGGGGCAGAATCTATTTCTGCCCCCATTGATAAATACGAAATAAATCCATTTGGGGCGGATATGGAATCCGCCCCTACATTCATGGTTCGTTGTGAGTGGCAACTCATGCCGGTTTATATGATTTCTGCTTCTCATGTTAATTGCAAAAATTCTTTTTCATGCCGGTCAATCAGTTCATCCACAAGCTGGGGCAGGGGGCTTGATGACAGTCCCACAATTTCCAGGTTTTCCTGGGTCAGGGGTAAAAGGATTTTTTTTGCAGGAGAAAGCGCTATGGCCTCAGCCATTTCCGGTGTCAACTCCCCCATCATGGCATGGGGCATAATGATCCCCAATGTGCCGATGATATAATCGGCATTTCTTACTGTCTGAACAATGGCATTTATACCCGAGGCTCCCCGGTTGGCACGGGCCTTCAGCATCTGGGCCGTGGCAATTGCATTGGTACCAAGGGCCAGCACCTGGATCTCTTCGGCAAACCTCTCCTTTAATTTCCTGATGATGGTGGAGCCGATGCCTCCACCTTGACCATCTACAACGCAAATGTTTATGGTTTTGTTTATTTTCATGGTGTTTCAAATATCCTTGATATGATTTCCTGTCAAGTCATTTCAAATGAAATTTAATCTCAAATGTTTTATTTGAATGTGTAGGAGCAGAACCGGGTACAAATCCTGGGCTGCCCATGGCAGTTACATGGAAATATCTGCTTCAACCGAGGTAATTATCTGATTTCCAAGCGTTATACTCCCGCTGTCGATTACCATAACAAGTTTTCTGTCCTGAAAAGAAATGGTCTGGGGGGTTCCTGTTGCAGGCATTTTAAGCAGGGTTCCATCGCTACCTTCAAAGGTCACGGCAGCACCGGAGCTGGACACTCGAAACAGATTGGATGGTGATTGTAATATGATGGTGTTGGTGCCGGGAAAGTTTATCAGCTTTGCACCGGCACCGTTTTTTACAATAACCTGGTTTGGCAGGGAGGTTCCGTAAACATGGGAGACTTTACCCGATGCAAGGATACAATCCGGGGAAATTCTGCTTAGAACCACATGGAAATCCGGATTGTCAATATTAAGCTCCGAGGGCTCGGTCTCTGCTGTCTCGATATGAATATAATTGAGCATCGTATATTCATCAACGCCGGTCAGGCCGATTTCCATAGTCAGAGAGCTGTCAGATATGTTCACAGTCTTTGTAAGCTCGATGAAATAATCGTTTTGTTCATCCACAACAAAGGGAATACCCTCTATGGTGACATTGTTGTGTCCGTATTGGTTCCTGGGGGTCCCGACGCACAGGAGCACGGAATACTCGCCGCTGGGAAGTGCAAACTCAAAGGTATTGACCCGACCATAGTCGTCATATACATAGGTTCTTTTACGCTCGTCGGTTTCACTTCCCCAGGGATCCCGTCTCTGCCCGGGCTGGTTAATGATATTGCCAGACCAGCCAAAGCCCCTGTCTTCATCATAGGCATCTGCTCCAGCGGCAAAATAGGATTTCCCATCATAATTTAAAATGCGGTAGGATACTCCGCCCATTGTTTTATCTTCCATTACAGGGCTGCCCCAGGGGTTGGTATCAAAGGATTCATAGGGATCTTGAAAATTTATATAATAGTTCCCCGGAGAACCTTCTGTTCTGGGATGAATGGATGGCGGCTGGATGTCTGGAATCTCTGATATTTCTCCGCCGTTCTTTAGTCCGATGAGTCTGCGGAGGTTGTACATGAACTCTGAATTACGGGTATAGGCTGCCGTGCCGGTGATGATTTTATCAGCCAGAATATCTGCCTGGTTTTTCCTATTTACCTCTGGATTCTTTCCATTGTTCAACACATAGAGATATTCATAGTCTTCCAGGCTGTCCCTCATCAGCTCAAATCTGATGGAGGGTACAAAACGGTGGTTGTTTGATCCGTAAGCTATGGTATGGTTGGTTTCCGACGGAGGATAAAGCATGAAAAGATCTCCGTTATGTCCTTCGTTAAGGGGATCAGTCCATGGGTTTTTGCTCCAGTTGTTGAGAGAATAATAGGCAATTCCCCGGATACGGTATTTCCATAGAAACCAGCCAGTAAGCTTGCTTTCAATTCCAGGGTGATCCAGGGTTATGGGGTTGAAGTAGGGTGGACGGGTTCCGTGGAGCCAGTATATCCAGGTCTCCTCGTCAAAGGCAGTCCGGCCATGGGCGGTTTTCGGATCATAGTTATGCATAACCGGCAGCCAGATGTCGATTTTTGCTCCGGGATAAAGGGGATGATCAAATATCTCCGGCCTGGCCTCTTCGGACACCATCAATTTGAGTTTTGGGGCCGCCTGTTTCAACTCCTGGGAATACCATGCGACGGCATCATAGTCTTCCTGATTCTGGGGTTCGTTGGCAATGTAATAATAGGCCTTGTCCAGATAACCCGCTGCTGTAAGATAATTTTCAAGAGCGGCTATATAGGAGAACCATTTTATGTTATAGTTTGTGTCTGGGTTTTCTGCCGTGTACCAGTCCGAAGCAGTCCTGGTTTCTCCACAGAACTCATCAGGACGTTGGTCATCTGAGGCATCGTTGTTCTGGAATGTGGCGGCCATGAATGAGGGGAATCCGGTTCCATTGTTGAAATTGCCATCAAAGGTAGCGTTCATGAGTCCGGTGCCGTCAAGGTATCTGGCGGCAGGCTCTTCAAATCCCCAGATACCGTCGTTGTCCGTGAAGGTGCTTGCGCAGTCGTAATCAATGTAGGGCCCGGCTCCGGTGCCGGTTACACCGCCGGACCAAAGAACACTTTTAGGGGTAAGCCGATGGTCTATGAAAAACTGCTTGATCATGTCCACATACATCCAGTATTCACTGGCATAGCCGGAAACACCGTATTTGTTCAGCATCGTGTTGTGGGAAAAGTTCATTTGGGATTTGGTATGAATATCCCTGGGAATCGTAAAGTTGAATACATGAAGGGCGACGGGAATGGAAATCGTACAAACATTTGAATTTATTATAAAATCAGCTATATAGTCACCGGAAGGGGCAGGCTCCGGCACATGAAGCGTTATCCAAAAGGAGGTGTTTTCATTGGCAATCAGGTCGATGCTTTCCCCTTTTTCCAGGGGCCACAGGGGATCCGGATATGAGCCTGTTTTACCCAGGGAATCCGTTGCCTGGGTTATATTAACGTATTTTACCTGATGAATTTCCGTTTCAATACCCGCTTTAAAGTCCGTAATTTCCACGGTCACGCTTTCGGACATATCCGGCCTTACCACGATCTGGAATGGTTCAAACTCGTTTTTTGCGGCATAGACCTGGACAAGGGAACCGGTCTCCTCAGGCAATGGAGTATCTTTAAACACTTTTTCCGAGGGCGGTGTCGTCCAGATTGAACCAATTTCAGTGGTTTGGATTAGTTTATATGTATAGATTTTATCATATGATGCCCATGTACAGGAGGTGGTCCAGTTCATTTCAAATAAGAGCATTATGAACATAATAAGTATTGCGTATAATTTTGTTTTCATGGAGAATTTCTCCTTATCCCAATGGTTTTTCTATATCTTTCATGGGCATATTTCAACATAGCTTAAAAGCGGTTTACACTTTTTTGATATGACTCCCAAAAATGGAAAGATTGATTCAGAAAGTGTAAACCGGGAAATGAAGGATGCCCTTTTTGGTCGGCATCTGGATATTGATATAATGCTGCTGATATGTTAATCGTTATTCATAAAAAGAACAAGATTTAAGAGACTCGTGAGCCGGAACTTCTCATTTCCCATGCCATATGTGTTGGTAAATTAGAAAATTTATGACTGACGAGTAAGAGATAGGTCCGGAAGAAATTTTACAAAAAAATGTTGGCATTTTTCAAAACACCTCAAAAACACTTTATACTTTTGGGGATAAAATTTTCAAAAAACAAGGATGTTGATATGGAAAATGTAAGCAGGCAAATTAAGGATGCCAAATTATTGATCAAAAGTGCTACCCTGTACCCCGACAGCTAAGCTGAAAGGAAACCAATGAATAATTTACAAGTGACCATCGGGTTTTCACCCCAAAATATTTCAGCAACCAATCAGGCAGAGGTTATTCAGAAAAATTTGAGGGAATTGGCCAATTATGAATCCTACATATATGATCTTCATTTCCCCCATTATAATCCCAATATATGCGCAAGTGGGCGCCCCTTAAATGGTGCAATGTCCCTAAATGATGCTCGGGATCTGACTTTTCACATGATTGCCTGGAATCAGAAACATACAAAGTTCAAGTTGACCCTGCTGCTCAATTATCTTTTGCATGACAATTATAAAGTGGTTGTAGATAATATTGCAAACGAGTTTTATCCCAGGGGTGTTAAAAGCGTTGTTGTGGCGGATCTTGAGTTGATAAAACGCTTGAAGGATCGGATGCCGGATCTGGAAATTCAGGGTTCTTGCCTGTCCCATCGGATGACTGAAGATGAACTTGAGGAAGAGAGAAAAGAAGGGGTGAGTCTGCATAACCCTTCCGTCAACATAATCAGGCATTCGGATCAGCTCCGTCTCAATGCAGAGGCAGGTTATGTTTCAAAGGTGATCGCCTTTGAAGGATGCTTGAACCAGTGCCCGGATGAGAGCAGCAAGTACGGTCACCGCTGGTACCTGGCCCGCAGCCTTACCCAGGAGAGTTCGTTTTGCACCAAAACCAGGATCGCATCAGATCCACGCTATTTTTTTAAGGCCAATTGGGTGACAGTGGAGCGATTCAAAAAGCTGATGCCCTTCATAAAGGTGGTTAAGCTGCCCCGGTGTAGAAGCTCTATCTCGGTTGCTCTATCTACATTCATAGATGCTTTTTTAAACGGTACATCCTATAATATTGTGGATTTTATTGGTGCGGGATACCAGATGTATCTGGCCAGGGATGTGGGGAGAATTCCATCCCATCTTTTTGATGATACTTTTTTTAATATTGTAGAAAACTGTCGCATGGATTGCAAGGAAAGGGGGTGTTCCCTATGCTTTGATAAGATGCGGCATATTAAAAGTTTCAGCTATAAACAAAAAAGGTTGGCAAAGCGTGCTGTAAGAAAAATTCCAGACAGAACATGGTATGTGGATAGGAACTGGAAGAACAACAAGACCATTCTGTAAAATTAAATTTAAAGCTGACTATTCAAAATCTAAGAATGAAGTATGCTTGGAGAATATAATGAAAAATGGACATATGATTATAGCCTTTGATGGAATTGAAACGTTTTTTGATGCTGGAGGAAATATTAATTTTGATCGGGATCAATTACTTATCAGAATCCATACGCCAAAGGGAATATCCGGATGGCATTGGGATCGTTGCGCTGCTTTAATCCAGTTTTCTAATTTTAATGGTATTGTACAAAAAAAAAGGAGCCCTAAGTGTGAAGTCATGCTGGGACTTGAAAACAGTCAGGAAAAAGAAATGACAATATCTGATTTTCAGTCCATTGAGCTTAAACCAGCTAACAATTTGATTCTTATAAAGGGAGCCACCCAGAGTGCGTTTATAAATCTGGATTATTTTAAGTGGTATCGAATATATAATTAATAAGGACATGTTATGGATGATAATAAATTTATAGATGTAAAAATTGTTAGTGATTCTGGAAAGATACATCAGTTTGAAGATATTAAAAATTTAAATATAAATGTGGAAAACAGGTTGCTTGATGTTCAGCTTAATGATGGAAATTTTGTGTTTTTGTTAGATGGACTAAGATATTTTGAGGTGGGGTTGAGGCCTCAACAGGAGCCAGGGGTTCGGTTTCAATTATGTGAAGTCAGGCTGATTCCCATTTGTGATAACACTTTGGAAATTATATCAATTTCCGATGTTATCAATTTTGACTGGAAAGCCGATCAAGGGCTGTTTATGGTTTTTGAAAAAAATAGAACCTTTGGCTTTCACCTGGATCATGTTGTATCGTATAAAGTAGTAACATAAACCAGCTTTATAGTGAATAACCATTGTTTTTTTTGTTCTATAACCGGCATGGCCGGGGCATATTTTTTACCCGGCCACAACGAAGATTGAAAGTCTTTAAAAAACAAGCCCTTACAGAGATTTTCATATAAAACCCCCATGGGCCGGCCAGGGTTTTGAGCCAGGTCTGCCCACAAAGAAGCATGGAAGTCATATAGTGTTTGCAGAGATTTTCATATATCCCATGGATTTAAATGCATTTATCAGACCATTGGTAGATGAGTCATGGGAGGTTACCTGTTCACCGCCTTTTAATTCTGGAAGAATCTTGGACGCAAGTTGTTTTCCCAGCTCCACACCCCATTGATCAAAGCTGAAGATATTCCAGATAATACCCTGCACAAATATTTTATGCTCATACATGGCGATCAGGCTTCCCAGGGTTTCAGGGGTTAGCTGCTTGAAAAGAATTGAGTTTGTGGGATGGTTTCCCTGGAATACTTTATGGGGAGTCAGGAGCTTAATTTCTTCTTGTGTTTTTCCCTCTTTTTTCAAAGCTTCGATTACCTGATGCTCTGTTTTGCCGTTCATCAGGGCCTCTGTCTGGGCAAAAAAGTTGGACATAAGGATGTTATGATGGTCGCCGGCGGGATTGTGACTGACGGCCGGGGCTAAAAAGTCAGCCGGTATCATCCTGGTACCCTGGTGAATGAGCTGGTAAAAGGCATGCTGGCCGTTGGTTCCCGGTTCTCCCCAGATGACTGGCCCGGTTTGCCATGAAACGGGTGAGCCGTTTCTGTCAATTGATTTTCCGTTACTCTCCATGTTACCCTGCTGGAAATATGCCGGGAATCTGTGCATATATTGATCATAGGGCAGGATCACTTCGGTTGGGGCATCAAAAAAGTTATTGTACCAGATGCCGAGTAATGCAAGGATTACAGGAATATTTTGCCTGAAAGGAGCTTCTTTAAAATGAATGTCCATGGCATGAGCGCCTTTGAGCATATCCCTGAAATTATTAAATCCAACGGTGCAGGCAATGGACAGTCCTATGGCTGACCACAGAGAATAGCGCCCCCCGACCCAGTCCCAGAACTCAAACATGTTGTCTCTGTCAATGCCGAACTCTTCTACGGCTTCTGTGTTGGTGGATATGGCTGCAAAGTGATTCTTAATATGATTTTGTTTTCCTCCTGTATTTAAAAACCAGTCCCTTGCGGTAAAGGCGTTGGTCATGGTTTCCTGGGTGGTAAATGTTTTTGATGCTATGAGAAAAAGGGTTGTTTCAGGATTTAGATATTTAAGGGTCTCCAGGATGTGGGTTCCATCGATGTTTGAGACAAAATGGGGGTATATGCCTTTTACCCAATAGGGTTTCAGGCATTCCGTCACCATTAGGGGGCCGAGGTCCGAGCCTCCTATACCTATATTAACGATGTCTTTTATGGGTTTGCCGGAATATCCTTTTAAATTTCCTGAGATAATGGACTGGGAAAATTTTTCCATCTTTTTTAAAACACTGTTGATCCCAGGCATGACATCAATGCCGTCAACCATCACAGGGGTATTTTCCATGTTTCTAAGAGCCGTATGCAGTACCGCCCTGTTCTCTGTTTTGTTTATTCTGTCACCTGAAAACATTTTATTAATAGCATCAGGCACAGATGTTTCACAGGCCAGGGCAGTTAAAAGCTCCAGTGTTTCTTCTGTGATGATATTTTTTGAAAAATCCACAAAAATATCGTTAATTCGGATGGAAAAATTATCAAACCTGTTCTTGTCCCCGGCAAAGAGATCTTTCATGTGAATGGATTTCATGATACCGGCGTGGATTTTAAGTTTTTCCCAGCTTTCAGTTTTTACCGGATTGACGGCTTTAAGCATATCAATCTCCTTTGACAGTTCAGGGATGGTTTTAAAACCGGCCATTGTAGGGGGTATCCCACTGTGGGTACCCTTGACCGAACAACCACAGTTGGTTGCTCCTGCAGATAATGGTCAAGCCAAAATTGAAATCAAGCCCGACAGTTATTTATTCCACATTGACCTGGTTGATAGTAGATGCCATATATCCTGCGCCGAAACCATTGTCTATGTTTACGACGGCAACATTGGAGCTGCAGGAGTTGAGCATGCCTAAGAGGGCAGTCATTCCGCCGAAGCTTGTTCCATAGCCTACGCTTGTGGGGACTGCGATGACAGGCGCACTGACCATGCCTGCCACCACACTGGGAAGGGCTCCTTCCATGCCTGCCGCAACAACGATGACCGACGCTTCTTGAATCTCTTTTTCATGGGCAAAGAGCCGGTGGATGCCGGCTACCCCCACGTCAAAAATGCTGGTTACAAGATTACCCATGGCACTGGCGGTAATAAATGCCTCCTTTGCCACGGGAATATCTGATGTGCCTGCCGTGATGATAAGTATTTTACCATGGGAGCGTATCTCAGGCTCTTTTTTCTGAAGCACAAGCATACGGGCATCCTCGTGGTAACAGGCTGTTTTGATCTGATTTAATACTTCACCGGCCTTTTCTTTTTCAATGCGGGTAACCAGTATGATTTCCTCGACAGATGACATGGCCTCCATTATATCTATTATCTGGCCGGCTGTTTTGCCCTGGCCGAAAATCACCTCTGGAAATCCCTTGCGTATGGATCGGTGATGGTCTATGTGGGCAATGTCAATGTCTTCAAAGGAAAACTGCTTTAACCGGTCAGTTGCATCTTCAACCTTTATTGTTCCCTCTGCCACCTGTCTCAGTAACAGGTCAAGTGCTTTTTGATTCATTATTTTTAATATCTATAATGATCAGGCTTAAAGGGCCCGTCCAGGGGTACACCGATGTAGTCCGCCTGCTGCTGGTTAAGCTTTGTCAGTTTAACTCCGAGTGTTTCAAGGTGCAGCCTTGCCACCTCCTCATCAAGTTCCTTGGGAAGGGTATATACCTTTTTTTCAAGGTCTTCCGATGCCAGTTTTATCTGGGCCAGGGTCTGGTTAGTAAAGCTGCTGCTCATGACAAAACTGGGATGGCCTGTGGCACATCCAAGGTTTACGAGCCTGCCCTCAGCTAAAACTATGACGGATCTCCCTGATTCCAGAGTCCACTTGTCAACCTGGGGCTTAATTTGGGTTTTAACATGGGCCGGGTTGGCTTCAAGAAAATTCATTTCGATCTCATTATCAAAATGGCCGATGTTGCAGATAATGGCCTCGTCCCGCATCTCTTTTATATGTTCACCCTTGATGACTTGGTAGTTGCCCGTGGCTGTGACAAAAACATCACCTAAGGGAGCGGCCTCTTCCATGGTCATGACCTGGAATCCTTCCATGGCAGCCTGGAGGGCGCATATGGGGTCGATTTCCGTGACGATGATCCGTGATCCATAGCCCTTCATGGAGGCGGCACATCCCTTGCCCACATCTCCGTAGCCGGCAACGACAACAACCTTGCCGGCAAGCATGATGTCAGTGGCACGCTTGATACCGTCTGCCAGTGATTCCCGGCATCCATATAGATTATCGAACTTGGACTTGGTCACGGAATCATTGACGTTAATGGCTGGAAACAAAAGCTCACCTTTGGAAGCCAAGTGATAGAGCCTGTGAACTCCTGTGGTGGTCTCTTCAGATACTCCCCGGATATTTTCTGCAATCCTTGTCCATTTTTTTGGATCCTTTTGATAGCCTTTTTTAAGCCGTTCCATAAGGCATATTTCATCGGCGCTGCCACTGATATTATCTAAAAGAGAAGGGTCGTTTTCCACCCTCACGCCTTGATGGACATAAAGGGTTGCATCTCCTCCATCATCAACAATAAGATCAGGACCGGATCCGTCGGGCCATGTAAGGGCCTGTTCCGTGCACCACCAGAACTCTTCTAAGGTTTCTCCCTTCCAGGCAAACAAGGCGGCAGTTCCCTTTTCAGCAATGGCGGCAGCTGCGTGATCCTGGGTGGAAAATATGTTGCAGGTGGCCCATCTTATATCTGCGCCCAGCTCATGCAAAGTATCGATGAGCATGGCGGTCTGGATGGTCATGTGCAGGCTGCCCGTAATCTTTAAGCCCTTGAGAGGCTTGTCTTTACCATATTTTTTTCTGACAGCCATGAGACCCGGCATCTCCTTTTCCGAGAGCTGCATGTCCTTGTGGCCGTCGGATGCAAGGGAAATGTCTCTGACCTTGTATTTAAGGCTCAAATCTAATTCCATGAATTTAGAATCCGTACTGCTTTGATACATTTTTTTTAACTCCTTATTTTACCTGTAAGTCATAATTTCTTATTTTTCATACTGCATGATTTATAATTACTATTCATTGAATACGACATGCAGTAGCGAATCAGAGAGCTTATGACCGGTGCGTATTTTATAAGCCTGCCTTGATCCGAATCTCATCAGCTTTGTCGGTATGTTCCCAGGTGAAATCAGGATCATTTCTGCCAAAATGGCCATAGGCTGAAGTTTTTCTGTAAATGGGTCTGAGAAGGTCAAGGGTTTTGATGATTCCTGCGGGTTTTAGATTAAATACCTCTTTTACTATTTCAGTGGCTTTTTGCTCAGGAATTTTCCCGGTTCCCTTGAAATTAACCAGTAAGGATACCGGTTCTGCCACACCGATGGCATAGGCCACCTGAACCTCGCATCTGCTCGCTATCCCCGAGGCCACAAGGTTCTTTGCAATGTATCTGCCCATGTATGAGGCGCTTCTATCCACCTTGGAGGGATCTTTTCCTGAAAAGCAGCCGCCTCCGTGGCTTCCCTGGCCGCCGTAGGTGTCAACAATGATTTTTCTGCCTGTGAGTCCGCAGTCACCCATGGGGCCGCCAATAACGAATTTTCCCGTTGGATTTATGAAGAATTTTGTGTCACCATCCATCATTTCAAGGGGAATTACCTTTTTGATGACTTCCTTGACAATTGCTTCCTTTAGATCTTCATGGGCTATGTCGGGCTTGTGCTGGCAGGATACAACGATGGTGTCAACACGATGGGGTTTGCCGTTTAAGTATTCTATGGTTACCTGGGATTTGCCGTCGGGTCTTAAAAAATCCAGAGCACCGTTTTTGCGAACCTGGGTAAGGCGTTTTGTCAGCTTGTGGGCATAGCTGATGGGCATGGGCATGAGTTCCGGGGTTTCATCTGTGGCAAAGCCGAACATAAGACCTTGATCACCCGCGCCCTGTTCCTTAAAAAGCCCTGCACCTTCATTTACGCCCTGGGCAATATCTTCGGATTGATGGTCAATGCTGGTGACTACGGAACATGTCCTCCAGTCAAATCCCATGTCCGATGAATGGTATCCAATGTCCCTAATAGTGTTTCTTACAATTTCCGGTATATCCACATAACAGTCGGTGGTTATCTCTCCTGCAATCATGGCAAGCCCTGTTGTAACAAGGGTTTCGCAGGCGACCCTGCAATTTTTATCTTCTGCCATGATAGCATCAAGAATGCTGTCTGAAATTGCGTCGGCAACTTTATCTGGATGGCCTTCAGTAACAGATTCGGATGTGAACAGAGAGGATATGGATTCTGTCATTATTAGCTCCTTTTGTAATATAGTATCACTGAAAATTAAACATAAAATTATAGGCACCCTTCATGAAATTTCCCAAGTAAGCTTCATACCTTTTTAGGTAGGAAGGATAGCTTTGGTTGACAGTTCCTTCAAGTATTTAAGTAATCGAAACTTTTTGGGAACATCTCCTAAAAAAAAAGTTATTCACAAGGCACTAAGCAGTTATAAGGATACCGAATTATAATAGATATAAATATGCCATTGTCATGTTTTTGTCAATGCACATGAATTGTATTCTCTTTGTCTGATTCTTTATGCCTCTCCTGGTATTATTTTTTATATTAAATTTTCCCTAATAGGCAGTTTCTAAAAAGGTTTTCGTTGTTAGATTGTGGTGGTAAGCTGCCATGTTGGTTATATATATGACAAAAAAATAATGATTTTTTTGTTGATTGTCCTAATACATGTAGTATATTTATCTTTTATAATTAATATCCTGGAAAACCTTGGGACTTGCCCTCTTTTTTTATATGCCTTTAAGGGCATGGCCTTTATTAAGTAAACTATTAATAAGGATTTTTTTGTATGATGTCTAAAATTATTTTTTGTTTTAGTTTTTTTCTTTTGTGTACATGTCAGGCATACTGTGCTGACGATCACAAGCCAATAACGCCTGTATCTACGGAACAATTAAAGACGGATGAACCGGCTTCATCTATTGGCAAGGTTGAAGCGCCTTCAGGCAATGAGGGTATTAAAGTCCTGAAGAATATTAAGGAAAACGAGGCTGGGCCTGAGAAAATAGAGATAAGGAAAATTTCTTCGTTGTATTTTTCGGAGCCAAAACATGAGTTTGACGAAGTTGTTGAAGGCACGGAAGTTTCCCATGATTTCAAGGTGGTAAATAAGGGTGCTGAAACGATTCACGTGAGTAAAGTCAGAACCGGCTGAGGGTGCACAACGGTCTCTTATTCAAGAGAAATACCTCCAGGTGAAGAGGGAACAATCAAGATAAAGGTAAATACAAGGGGATATGGCGGCAGACAACTAAATAAAGCAATCACTGTCATGACCGATGATAAGGTAACCCCTAATTATGGATTAAATATTTTAGGGGATGTAACAAAATTTGTGACGATTACCCCTCGGGTTGTCAGGTTTAATGGAAATATAGGGAAGGAATATAAGGCCTCTGTAAAGATCGTTCCAGAAGAGAAGTTTCCCTTTTCCATCGTAGATGTCAGTGCAACCAGAGGACAGAACATAAAGTATAATCTCGAAGATAAAAGGACAGGTGAGGAAAAAGCTTATATCCTCAACATAGAGAATCAGAAAAATGATGCCGGTGCCTATTATGATGTGCTGGTCTTAAAGACTGACAGCCCAATTCAGCCTGAATTTAAGATTAATGTAATGGCCAGATTTAATGATCCTCAGGTTGTTCAAAAAAAGAAGCCGTCTTCTTCCGTGAAAAACACTGGATCAGCTCCCGTGAATACTGAAAGTTACAATAGTTTTGTGGAATTAATCCAAAAAATGCAGAAACAGAAAACAACAGGTGGTAAGACTATTGCGGCCCAGGAACAAAAAGATCCAGCCCATGCCGAGGAATTAAAGAAAAAATTTGAGGCATTGATACAAAAAGCAAAAGAGGAGCAGGAAAAAAAGAAGCATGAATAGTAAACATAAAAAAATGATTGGATTAAGCGGGCACAGTGGTTTTACCCTGATCGAAATTATGGTGGTCATTATCATTGTCGGGCTCTTGTCCGCCCTTGTTGCCCCAAAGTTCTTTGGAAAAATCGACCAGGCCAAGGTTAAAACTACAAAGACCCAGATCGAGCTTTTAGGATCTGCCCTTGATAGTTTCCGCCTTGATAACGGCAGGTATCCTACAACTGACGAGGGGCTTAATGCCCTGCGGGAAAAGATTGACGATCTGAAAAACTGGGACGGCCCCTATCTGCCCAAACCTGTACCAAAAGATGCTTGGGACAATGAGTTCAATTATACCTCTCCTGGAGAACATGGAAAATATGACCTTTTCAGCTATGGCGGTGATGGGGTTGAAGGCGGAGAGGAAAAAATGGACAAGGATATTGTCAGTTGGGAATGATAAATTGGGAGTATTTAACTTTAAAGATTCAGGTATGAAGGCCGGGCTATGAAGGGATTATTCTGGAAGACCAGGAAAAAATCACCCCCCTTGCCGGGTGATTCCCGAAAGCCTGGAAAATCCAGGGCATTGCCAGGGGATTTGGAGGTGTCCTCCGGGATGCAGTATAAATTCTTAAATGGAGAATCAGACTCTGATATGCTCTCTGCCATGCTTGAGATTCCAGTGATGGATGAAAAGGATATCCCTGAAACTCCTCCTGGTATAACTCTTTTATCGGTTAATTTCATGAAGCGGTTCCGTTTTCTTCCTGTGGATGATTCCGGTGATACGTTAAAGGTGATCATGAAGGATCCCTTTGATTTTAATACCAGGGAGATCATCCGCAATGCCTATTCCAAGAGGCTTGATGTTTACCGGGCCGAGAGCGAGATGATCAGCCAGTACATTTATAGATGGTACGAGGCCGGCGCGGATATGACAGGGGAAGATGACAAGGATGGACTTAATCTATCCTTGGAAGATGCTCTGTGGGATGATCCGGAACAGCTTAAGGGCATGGCAACCGAGGCCCCGGTAATCCGTCTTGTCAACCATGTCATCAACCGGGCCCTGGAACTTGGGGTGTCTGATATTCACATCGAACCCCGGCGGGCCTCGGTGGTGGTGAGATACCGTATTGACGGGGTGCTCCACGATCAGGAAACCATTTCAGCCAAGCTCAAAGCGGCCATTATCTCCAGGGTCAAACTCATGGCCAAGCTCGACATTGCAGAACGCCGGCTGCCCCAGGACGGCAGGATCAAAATTAAATCCGGCCGGGATGAGGTGGATATAAGGGTATCTACCATCCCTACTCATTTCGGGGAGAGCATAGTATTGAGACTCTTAAGTAAGGAAAATGTCTCCCTTGACTTGCAAAAACTTGGATTTGATGATTCCCTTCGTAAAAAATTCATGTCCATCATCTCCATGCCCTTTGGTATTATGCTGGTCACGGGGCCTACCGGTTCTGGAAAGACAACTACGCTTTATGCGGCATTAAACGAGATCAATACCCCTGATAAAAAGATCGTTACCGTTGAAGACCCTGTTGAGTATCAGATGGACGGTGTCAACCAGGTGCAGGTGCAGTCAAGCATCGGCCTGACCTTTGCCGGCACCCTCAGATCCTTTCTTCGCCATGATCCTGATGTGATGCTGATAGGGGAGATCCGGGACGGGGAAACAGCGGAGATCGCGGTTCAGGCAGCTCTTACAGGCCACATGGTATTTTCAACCCTTCATACCAATGATGCTGCCGGTGCCGTAACAAGACTTGAAGATATGAAGATCGAGCGCTTCATGATCTCTTCTTCCCTTGTGGGTGTGCTGGCCCAGCGCCTGGTACGCAGGGTTTGCCCCAAGTGCAGAACCAGAGTTGTGCTCTCCATGGAGCAGGCTGAAAGGATGGCTGAAGATTTTGGTGTTTCACCCGAGGCCCTCAGCCTTGAGTTCTTCAGAGGGGAAGGATGTAAATTCTGCGGAGAAACAGGTTACAAGGGCAGGCTGGGGATTTTTGAGCTTTTGGTTGTTGATGACGAGCTTCAAGGCGAGATAGTTGCCGGTGCGGACAGGAATAGAATTTTCAAGAAAGCCCTGGAAAAGGGAATGCTCTCCCTGAAGATGGACGGCCTTGAAAAGGTGCGAAAGGGCTTTACTACCTATGAAGAAGTTTTAAGGGTGTCCCGCTGATGCCCCAGTTCAGATATGAGGCCATGACCCGGGACGGCAGAAAGATTGTCGAATCCATGGAGGCAAAGGATAAGGACGAAATACTGCTTGCTCTCCAGGCCGGGGGCTCTGTTCTCCTCAGATGGATGGACAACGGCGGATCATACTCTGTACGCCTTTTTTCAGGCAGAAGACGTCTCAACAACTCCCGGCTGCTTCAGCTCACCTCAGATCTTGCCCATCTTTTCAAATCCGGCCTTCCCGTTGACAGGGCTCTTTCCATAGCCGGCAGCGCCACCCAAGATGAAAAAATTAAGGAAATGACCCTGTATCTTAAGGATGCCCTGAAAAAGGGCACAAACCTTTCCGATGCAATGGCCCAGAGGCCCGAAGATTTTAATGATCTTTATGTAAACATGGTCAGGGTAGGGGAGATGGGCGGCATTCTGCCGGATGTTATGGTGCGCCTGTCGGAGTTCATCGCAAGAACCGAGGAAATCAAGAAATACGTTATATCCTCCTCCATATATCCCATCATTCTCCTCTGTGTAGGTTTTCTTTCCCTGCTTGTAATTCTCGGCTTTGTGGTGCCCAAGTTTGCCGGTATTTTTGCAGACCTTGGCCAGGAGATTCCCTTTTCTACCAGAATTCTCCTCAATGTGAGTCTTTTTTTCCAGTCATGGTGGTGGCTGCTTCTGTCCGGGACTATCTTTGCAGGTTTATTTTTCTGGCGTTTTCTTAAAACAGCCGGGGGGCGAAAACTGTCCGATATCTGGACATTGAGGACTCCCTATGTGGGAGAGGTCATCCTGGACATCGAGATGAGTAGGTTTTCACGAACCCTTGGAACCTTAGTTAAAAGCGGTGTGCCCCTTTTGAAGGCTTTGCACATAGTAAAAGCCGTGGTATCCAACTTCCAGGTAAAAGATGCGGTGGGCTATATCTACACCCAGGTAAAGGAGGGCCGAAGCATCAGCTCCCTCATGGGGGATAGGGATATTTTCCCACCCTTGGTGGTGCAGATGGTTTCCCTTGGTGAGGAAACAGGCAAAATAGGGGATATGCTTTTATCTGTGGCAGATGATCTGGATCGAAAAATTCAGTCCAAAATAAAAACCTACCTTGCGCTGCTTGAGCCTTTTTCCATACTGCTCCTGGGCCTTGTCATCGGAGGCGTCGTGGTCTCCATGCTCACAACCATATTTGGTGTCAATGAGATACAATTCTGATACGGCAATGACCATTCCAGAAAAAATTAAGGCAGGTAAAGGGCATGCTCCTTATGCACAAAAGCCCTTGAAATATACGGAAAATATAAATTTGCCTGTCAATTCCAATGGATTCACCTTGATTGAGATCATGGTGGTGATTATTCTGGTTGCCATTGCAGGCTCCCTTGTGCTTATGAATGTGGGAAAATCAGGCCGCATGAAGGAGAGCCGGGTTTTTGCGGAAAACCTCATGGGACTTTGCCGCAGGGCAAGGGTCTTGTCCATGACCGGTGCTTTGCCGGTTTGCGTTATGATAGCTCCTGAAGAGAGGGTGTGCTGGACAGGCGGAGACAAAGATGATGTCACCCAGCTTGATCCTTCAAGTAGGGACAACTCAGCAAGCCGGGAGGAGCTCCCTGTTAAGGATAATCTTCTCAATATTCCTGAAGACATTCTGTTGGAAGGGGAGGGGATTATGATCAATGAATCAGGTATATCTTTTATCTGCTTTTATCCGGACGGCAGCTCTAACGGCGGGATTTTAACGGTTTCCGTTGAAGATGAATTTTATTTCTCATTTCAGGTCGACATGCTGACGGGTGTGATCCGCTCCATTGGTGAGGATGATGATTAACCTTATTTTAACCATTTTATATAAAACTATTCTCAACAGGCTGTTTTTAAAAGATTTTCATTTTTTCATTTTGGCGGGATACCGCCATGCTGTATATAACAGGCGTGCCTATACTCTGTTTGAGGTTTTGGTCGCTCTTATTATTATCGGCATAGCTGTGACCGCGGTTGTGGGGGGTCTTTCAGGTTCCAAACGCTTGTCTGCAAAGGCAGATCATACATTAAATGCCAACCGGATTTTGAATAACCTGCTTTGCAATCCCTTTTTTTTGAAAGCCTTGAACGAGTCAGAGACCATGGAAAAAATGCTGGATGATGAACCAGGATGGCGGTGCCGGGCAACCTCGGAACCCCTTGTGGTGGACAGCGCACAGATGCTGCCATATACTTCTGAGGATGGAGAATCAGGAGAAGAGGACAGAGGCCGGAAAATAAAAAACAAGGCATCGCCGGGAGAAGAGATCGAGATTCCTGGGATGCGGGCCATTGAAATATGTATTTCCGATGAGAACAATATTATTGAAAAAGAGTATTGTGTCTTTAGCTGGATTCGCGAGTAGGGGCGGATTACATATCCGCCCCCGACCCTTACCGATCATGGAAAATATGGAAATGGGGCAGATACGGAATCAGGGCAGAAATAGATTCTGCCCCTACACATTCATATAGACAAACGATAATTATTTGATTTATGGATAATAAAGGATTTACCCTTATCGAGGTAATTGTTGCCATGGTGCTTGCATCCATGGTGACTCTTATCATGGCGCTGGCTCTAAGGGTTTCTCTCCAGGCCTGGGAGCGGGGAAACAGGGAAGGGGATAAGGTTCAGGTTGAAACATCATTGTCCAACCTTTTAGAGCGGCAGTTGGAGACCGTTGTGAGAAGTGTTTCTTTTACGGGAACCAAGACCACCACTCCCCTTGAGTTTTACTGCGGCAGGAATCTTTTTACTTTTTTCACCAGATATTCTCCCCAGGGAACCCCCCGTCAGGGACTGATCCAGGTGGTTTATTATTATGATCCCAAAAAAAAGCTTGTGACCGTGTATGAAAAGCTGATTGATACAAAGGACGCCATAGAACCCGTTGAAGAACTTACGGCCGGGCTTGATGATGGAGATGAAGAGGACGGGATGATGCAGGGAGCCAGGATTGAGGGGGTAGAGACATTCTTATTTGGTTTCCTGCCGGAAAATGAAATGAATAAAATCAGGCGGGGATTGAAACAATCAGATACTGCCGGGCATTTGAATAAAGACCTGCTTGAAACCTCGTGGTCTTCGGATTCTTCAAGAACCTGGCCGGGAATGGCGCAGCTTGTCTTTGCAATTGCAGGGCAAAGGCAGGATAATGAAGAATCAGAATCAGCCGGCATTTATTCAGAAGATTCAACTGTTGATATCCGGACATGGTTGTTTAAAATTGGACAGGCTTTTTAAGAAGGCTTTGGTTTTAGGGAGCTTTGGTTGAAAATAAAATCTGTTTCTGGTAGTGTGCGTAAGCTTTTAATGATCCATGGCGTTCTTTTTGATGTGCCATGGCTGAAGGGTTCGCGACAAGCCAGCGTCCTCATCATGGTTCTGTGGATTCTCATGGTAATAAGTTTTCTTGCCGGTGAATATGCTGCCGGGAACAGAAGCAAGGCCGCCATTGCCGTCAATTCTGTGGAAAGGATTCAACGAAAAGCCGCGGCCTGGTCAATACTTACCCTTGTATCATCGGGTCAGTTTCAGAATGTCAGGAACAGGGCCCATGAGGCAAACCAGGAAAGGGGAGCAGATGATGAAACCGGCGGAGCTAAGATGGTCTGGACCCGCCTTTCTCCCGGAGGTCTGCCTGTTTTTGTCAAGGTGGAAAAAGAATCTTCGAAGATCGGGTTAACATCAGGTAATGAGAAGAAAACCCTGGATGGCTTGACTGCTCTTTATGGAGATGGTTATGAAGACCTTGCCGCCGGGCTTGCCGATGCCATTTTCGACTGGATAGATCAGGATGATCTTGTCCGGTTAAATGGAGCTGAAAAAAAGTATTATCATGAGCTTTCCTCTCCATATGAACCTGGAAACGCTCCTTTTAAGAGCATGTCTGAGCTATTTCTCGTTAAAGGGATGAATTTCTTCTTCTTCTGGGGTGAGCCCCAAAACACGCTGGATGAAACAGAATCAGCATCTGTATCTCGTTCAGGAACCCTTGGTTTATTTAAAAATGGTAAAGACGGGACAAAGGATAAGACTTCCGATGGTGACTCTGGTGATGAATCTTCAGATTCGTCCGTATCTTCTTTTTTGGAGACTTTTACCGTCTATCCCAAAGATACGACAAGGGTTTCCATGCTTTTTCCAGGTATTGACGGCCTTTTTCGTTATGAAGTATATTTTTTGGCCAAAGAAAATAATTTATTAAAGATAAGTGAGCATATAAGTACGGTATTGTAAAAAAATAACAAAAAATTAAAAATAACTAAACATTTTAGGATATTCATTGATAACAAAACAAATCCTGGGAATATATGTTGACAGGAACCGGTTTCATTATGTTTTTGCAAAAAGGAGTCTTACCGGCTGGTGCCTTGAAAGACCCATGGGAAATGCTTCTTCAGCAGGGGTAAAATCCGGCAGCGGTCCCCAACTGTTGAAATCATTTTTAAAGGAGCTGTATCCTGATCGAAAAACCGCCATATATCTGTGCCTTCCAAGATCGGTTATCTATGCAAGGTCCATCGATCTGCCTGCCATGCCCTTGGAGGATGCCCTGACAGCCATCAAAAATGGTTTGTCCATGTACGCCCACCTGGAATTATCTGAGATATTTTATGATGTTCACATTGCATCTGCCTTTAAAGGCGGCATAAAGGCAATCCTTTTTTACGCAGCAACCGGAGAGATAGAAAAATATCGTCAGATATTTTCTGAAACAGGCCATCTTGATGGACTAAAGGCAGTTTTTCCCTTGAGTTATGGAGTTTGCGGTCTGTTTGATTTTAAGAAACAGGATGGCCATGCAGGTTTTATGATTCATCAGGAGATGATTCAGGAAATGGTTGTGTATCAACGCAGTCATGTATGCTTTTCTATGACCTGCCCCGCAGGCGGGGATGAAGCTTCTTTGCTGATGAAGGCAGCGGAAAAAGACTTCCCAGATATAAAGGGAAAAATCGTTGATCTAACCTTGAATGAGTTTAAATCCACACCCTTTAATCACAAGTTTGATAGTCCCCATGGCCCTGAACATAATTATAGTCATGGGTTTTTATCTGAATATCGAAGCAGGTGCCGTTTTTTGCCGCCGATAATGGAGAATTTCGGCTCGGCCGCCCTTGCACCTGTATTGGCAGGCCTCCAGCAGGTGTCAGTGGATGGAACTCCTGTAAGCATTCATTTTGTTAATCCTGTAAGATACATTGTTCCATTCTTATGCCTGTTGATTATGGGTCTTTTTACTGCATCAGACCAGATTAATAAAAAGGTCGTTGAGGCTGAAGATCGCCTAAGCATTCTTCAGGAGAATTTGCATCGTCTGGAAACACGGCTGGAACCCTTGCAGCAAAGGATTGATCAGGCTGAAAAGGAGAGCCGGTTCAGGCAGGATGTCCTGAAATTTATGGAAAACCGCCCTGATCTTTATGGGGCACTTAACGCAATTGCAGAACTTGTTCCAGAGGGAACCTGGTTTTCGAGTCTGACATTCAATAACGACAGGATAGTCCTTAGGGGTCAGGGGGATGACGCACTTAAAGCCGTGGAAGCCTTGAGGACCTCTGCGTTTTTCTCCAATGTAATGCTTCGGGGTTCCGTGAACCGTTCCGTAAAAGGTGAAGAGAGATTTTCCGTAAGCCTGGATCTTTTAAAAAACCCTTTAATGGAAAAAGAAAAGAACCCCAAGGATTCCCAAGAGGAGCAACATGAGTAAAAGAAACCGCCAGTGGGCCATGGGAGTGCTGATCTCGATCCTTGTAATTGCCGTATGGTGGGTGTATTTCCATGAACCTGCCATGGAGAACATGACATCGGCTTTGGAACAGTATCAACTCTTGCAGGACAGGCATGACAGGCTTTCCAGGAAGTTAGCCGATCTTGAGGGTGACGGTTCTGAAAAAAAGGACAGCAATGATGATGCAGCTATCCTTGAGACCCTTGTTATAAAGGGAGAAAACCTTGAAGAAGTTAATGCTGAGGTTCAGGGGGAAGTTCAGAAATTTCTGCAAGAAAATGATATTCAGCTTCAAAAATACCAGGTGTTGAAATCAGGTAAATGGATGGACTATGAATTAGGTCGGCTTGAGTTTTCCATCCAGGCCAACCACCTTGAACTCTCCAATCTTTTGAGGTTTCTAAGTCAGATGAAACATCTTGTCAGGCTGGAGAGGTTTAATATAAATTACAGCAGGAGTAAAACTTACACCCTGAGGGTAAATTTCAGGCTTGAAACTTTGTTTGTTGATAAATTAAAAGACCGTTTGCGGTTTTTATGAACAAAATTGAAAAGGCATGGTGGGAAAGGTGATAAAAGCAGCTTCAAGTTGAAATTTTTTTGGTTGGCATTATAAAATAGAGATAAAAGGAGTAATGTTATGAAAGTTACTATTGTTTATGATAACACTTCTTTCAGAAATGATCTTCAGGCTGACTGGGGCTTTTCGGCCCTTATAGAGGCAAAAGGAAAAAGGATTCTTTTTGATACAGGCAGAAGTGGTTCTATTTTGCTTTCGAATATGACTAAATTAGAAATTTTCCCTAAGGAGATTGACGAAGTCTTTATTTCACATGCTCATTTTGATCACATCGGAGGTTTATTCGCTTTCCTTGATCAGAACAATGAAGTTAAGCTATGGGTTCCTCGCTCTTTTCCAGAGGTTAGAAACGTAAAAAAAGTTATTGAAATAGAGAATTCCATGCAGCTATGCCAGGGAATTTATTCCACGGGGGAGTTAGATAAAATAGAGCAATCCCTTTGCATTGAAACACAAAAAGGTATTTTAATTATAGCAGGATGTTCACATCCACCCATGGAACATATTGTAGATGCTGCTTCTGAATTTGGCAAAGTCTATGGGATTATAGGAGGCCTACATGGGAATAGGCCTGAATCCTTAAAGAATTTTGATTTAATTTGTTCGACCCATTGCACTCAATATAAAAAAGAAATAAAGTTACTATATCCAGCAAGTTATATTGAAGGAGGCGCAGGCAAGGTAATCGATATTAAAGATGAGTAGTTTAGACGTTTTGGCTCATCACGGATTTGTGTGAAAATTTATAATTTCCATACGTAAACACTGAGGATTGTGCATGAAAATCTATCCAGATCACACTAATCCGCGAAGACCCGAAGTTTTTTAATAACAATAAACTACAAGGGCATATCAACACTTTTAGAACACTATCTAAAGATGCGGATAAATCTATAAGTGTTGACCCGTATAGATTATCTATAATTAAAATGCATTAGATGTAAATAGGAACGCATTATGTACATTCATGACCTGCATCCATGGAAGATCATATGTGTCACCTCCAGCCAGTATAAAAGGGCTTTGATGGGCATTTTTCGAGCCAGATAAAAAAGGTACAAAATTCCTGATATTGGCAGTTGCATTAAATAAAATTTTTGCATAATCCTTATCTCTAAAGCTTGTGACCTGCCGTAATTTGCGTTTAATAATTTTCAGGAAATTGTCTACTTTTGAGGTCGTTTTTGTGATTCCGCTTCTTCGCTTATGAGAGGTATAGTGGGCTGCATTGTCTCTAAGTTCATCAACATGTTTTTTTAACAGGGGATGCTCAAAAGCCTTATCATCCAGCGATTTCAGTTTTGCTCTAAGAGAGCCTGCATACATGGCAGTATCCAGGACCTTTTTGAACTTTCGGTAAAGTTCTTTTCTGTCTTTTTCACTGCAATTTGACTCTTTCTGATACATAACGAGAGCTTTATCAAAATTTTTCAGGCAATGGAGGTGACATAAACCAATCCATACTCTATAAAAAACCGACTTGATAGCCTTAGTTGACGCTTGCCACTTGTCTTTTGCAATGTCCTTTACACTGAAATTTATCTTTCCTAAAAAATTCTCAAATGATGTACACAGGGTTTTTTCATCAACATGATCCGTATAATCCATATGCCAGACTACCTGAGTCTGGGGATCAACCATGACCACTGTGTAGGTACGAAGGCCTGGTTCTTTTTCAAAACCTTCGTCCTCCTGAAAATACCCGGAACATTTAGCACCGGCTCTTACAAGAACTATGGCAGGATGAAAAGTTCCCGCCCATCTGATCCAATTATATAAAGTCTGCCGGCTTTTGAGTTTACGCCCGCATATTCCAATACCTTCAAAAGCACCGCTGATGCTTTGACCAAAAAGCACTATTCCCCTAAGAACCTGACCTATAATATCGATTGAGAAGTGCTTTTCCCTGGGAATAAAACTCGGCAGTAATGAAAATCTCTGCCCGCACTCCGTACATTGTACCATTCGAATAGGGAATTCATGCTTTTTACCTCCAGGCATGACTATTTTACGAGGCTCTTTGCGAAATCCACGCATTATATAGTTCTTACGGCATTTACATCCAAGTTTATGGCCCGTAGCGTGCTTATTTTTGTTTGAAAGCTCTTTGACAACTTCATTATTGAATTTCTTTTTATCACTCACAAGTTCATTATATTGTTCCCAGTCGCTCCAAGGGAAAATATAGCTTTTCTCACCTCTCTGAGAAACCAGGCAACCACGGCGGCATTCACGCTTTTTAACACAATCATTTTCAAATGAGTTGATCAGAGCTTTTTCTAGCTCATTGGATATCTCACTATCAAACTTATCTAATTTGGCCGGATAATCCAATAAGTGCTTAAGCATCAAATCAACAGATCTATATATTTTTGCTTGCTGCTTCTGAAGAAAAGTTTTCTTGGTTTTTTTTCCCGATGAACTCGTGTTCGACAGTTGTAGGATCATTTTTTTGAAAAATAGCCTAAAATCCTAATAAAATCAACGAAAAACTAATTTTTTGCTTCAAAATATGTAGGCACACGGACCTATTAATTTGCCTTGACTTACAATAAAATACATGTTTTTATAGTGGGCATGTATGTACGCACAATAAAACGAAAAAATAAAGATGGGTCGGAAGTTGAATATATTCAGCTTGCCCACAACTCCAGACATCCTGAAAAAGGGTATTCCCGGGCTGAGGTGATCTACTCCTTCGGGCGTCGGGATCAGTTAGACATGTCTGCTATCAAGCGTCTTGTGGGCAGCCTTTGCCGATTTGTCAGCCCTGAAGATGCTCTTGAGCTTGAAGCCGAAGCTCATGATCTCAAATTCATATCCAGCCGCCCCGCGGGTGGAGCGTTCCTGCTCAGAGGGCTGTGGGAGCAATTGAGCATTGATAACTGCATCACAAAACTTTTGAAAAACCGGTCACTCAGCATTCCAGTGTCATCTGCTATCTTCGCAATGGTGGCAAACAGAGCGCTGGCGCCTTGTTCCAAGTTAGGTGTCGAAGAGTGGGCGGAGAAAGATGTTTTCCTGGATAATGAAAACAACATTCAGGTACAGCACCTGTACCGCAGCATGGATTTCCTTCTTGAGCATGAAAATGCTTTTCAAGAAACCGTATTTTGGTCCACAGCCAATCTTATGAATCTTACTGTCGATCTGATATTTTTTGATACGACAAACACATATTTTGAAATTGAAGAACCAGGAGATTCAGAGTTAAAAGCCTATGGTAAGTCAAAGCATAAAAGAGATGACTTGCCCCAGGTTACCATTGGACTTGCGGTGACGCGGGAGGGTATCCCTGTCAGGTGCTGGGTCTTGCCAGGTAATCAGAACGATGCTAAATGTGTCGATCAAGTTCAACGGGATATGAACGACTGGAAACTCGGTAATGTCATCTGGGCCATGGATCGCGGCATGACCAGCGAGGAGAACCGCCGCATTCTCCAAAAGGCCGGTGGCAACTATATTCTTGGTGAAAAACTCCGGGGTACCAATATCAATATGGAAGCCTTGAACAGAGGGGGTAGATTCAAGGTCATCAAGGAAAATCTTCATATCAAGGAAGTCTTTGCGGGTGAAGGCTCAGGCCGCCGCCGTTTCATTATTGCGTATAACCCGGAGCAGGCTAAGTATGATAAACAGGTACGTGAGAGAAACCTTGAGCGTATTCAAATTGAACTTGATGCGTTTGAGAAGTATACCGGAAAAAAAAAGGAAAGAATGAAGCATGAGCTTCTATCTCACAGGTCGATGGGGCGGTATCTCAAGGAATTCAAGTCAGGTAAACTGAAAACAAAACGTGCCAAGGTCAAGGAAGAAGAAAAGCTGGACGGGAAATACTTATTGAGCACCAGCGATAAGAGCCTCTCAGCAGAAGATGTCGCCTTGGGCTATAAGCAGCTCATGGAAGTCGAGAGGGCTTTTCGCACCATCAAAAGCACCCTCGGATTGAGGCCGATATACCATACAAAGGATGACCGCATCCGCTCACACGTCCTGCTTTGCTGGCTGGCATTGTTGCTGGTTCGCATAGCAGAGGTCAAAACCGGCATGACCTGGGATAGAATCCGTACTGAGCTTGAACGACTTCATCTGGGAAAATTTTTGCATAAAAAAAAGTGTGTACTACAGCACACAGAATTGACAAAAATTCAACGTAATATACTGAAAACGCTCAATATAGCCCCTCCTAATAGAATAAAATCCATCAAAAAAACACCTTAATTTTGTAGGCACTACACCATTTTTGCGGACGGCTGTATCCCTTTGTTGACGCACGTCTTCAGATTTTGTATACCTACGACTGTCGAACACGAGATGAAGAACGACTCGTTTCAATAAGTATACATACTTGATTTGAAATTTATGTTATAAATATGACCAAAATTTCTTTGAAAATCGCAAAACCTGAATATACTTTATGGTCTTTAACCCAGACACGCATAGAACAAATCTCAGCCATAATTTCAAAATAAATCTCAGGATACGGATTTTCTCCGTACCAATTTTGCCTTGCCAAACGTTCCAATGCCTTTTCCAGCATAGTCAGGCAACGGAAAAAATCATTCAACACCTCGGAGTTATCATCATGTTTTTTTGCTTTTCTTTTTGATTATTATCCTCTATTATTTTCATATTATCTCCTTATCAAAATTTCTCAATTCTTATGGGATTGAGTTCCTTAGGAGATAATAATTAATACTTTTATTCTAAGATGTTAAGCAAAAAGTCAACTCTTATAGACTTATCCGTAAAGATGCTGTATCTGGGAGCTAAAAAATTATTGTAAGCAAATGAAAATTTCAGTAATCATACCCGCATTTAATGCCGAAGAAACCATTGATTCATGCCTTGGGGCCCTTCTTGATCAGTCTGTTCCCAGGGAAGACTATGAGATTATTCTGGTAGATGACGGCTCCACCGATGCCACGGCAAGTATATCTCAAGCCTATCCTGTTATGTATCATTACCAGGAAAACAGGGGGCCTGCTGCCGCAAGGAACAGGGGGGCTGAACTGGCAAGAGGAAGTATTATCCTGTTTACGGATTCCGACTGCGTACCAGATTACTGCTGGATTCATGAAATGGTCTCTCCTTTAATAAATGATCCCGGGTTGTCCGGGGTTAAAGGAGCTTATAAAACAAGGCAGAGGGCCTTGACGGCAAGGTTTGCCCAAGCTGAATTTGAAGACCGTTTTGCCATGCTAAAGAAAGTACCCTTCATTGATATGGTGGACACTTATTCCGCCGCGTTTAAAAAGGATGTCTTTATTAAAGCCGGTGGATTTGATCCATCCTTTCCCGTTGCCAATAATGAAGATACTGAATTTTCTTACCGCCTGGTTTCCATGGGACATCTTCTTGTATTCAATCCCAAAGCATTCGTGTATCACACTCATCCTGATACCCTTAAAAAATACCTCAAAGTCAAGTTTTGGCGTGGTTACTGGCGGCTGGTTGTCTATGCCCGTTATCCTGAAAAAGCCCTTAAGGATTCCTATACTCCTGCCGTTATCAAAGCTCAAACTTTGATAATGCTTTTAATATTGATAATGATTCCCCTGACTTTGTTGTTTCTTACTTCAACACTTTTTTATTTTATTTCGGGTCTGATTGGAGGACTTGTCTTAATTTCAATCCCATTTTCCATAAATGTGTTTAAAAAAGATAAAGCCATTGGTATACTGTCTCCTTTTTATTGTTTTTTAAGGGCGGGGGTGTTTGCTGCAGGAAGCGCAGGGGGAATTGTATCTGTTTTGATAACTCGATAGAGAAAAAGGTGTTCTCCCGCTACTACTTTGAAAATAAATTGATATTTTCAATCGTTTAAATTGGAACTTATAGATTATATATTGTTATGATTTTTGGGTTTTCATTCCTGATTTTATGATTATTATTTGATGAAATCAATCAAAGTTCCTCGTTGCTTTTTACTATCCAATTTAGGAGGAAAAGATCATGAGAAAAGCATCGGAATGGAATCACCCTCGCCCGAATAAAAATTGCATGTGCTATGGACAGCTAAATCAGAAAAATATCAGCTCTATTGCCACCTATGATACAAAAAGTGGGAAAAGGCGTGTTTTTAAATGCTCAATTTGTAATGAAAGCTTCTCCGAAACGCGTGATACTGTTTTTTGATCTTAAAACCAAGGAAGAAAAGGTAATCATGGCTCCTGGTAAATGTCGGAATAAGTGGTATATCTTTTGTGCTTGACGTTAAAGAAGATACTGTTTTGTTCTGGTTGGATCAAGCCTATAAAAAGGCATACACGAGATCAACAATGGAAAGCTCGCCAGCATAACTTATCGAATCAGATGTGGAGCTGAACGACTGGTATAATCAAAGTAGTAGAGGGAGAGCACCTCTTCTGCTGTCGAGGGCAGAAACGGATAGTTTTCTCAAATGAATCATAATGGAAGAGGAGTTTCCCTTAGACGTTTAAAAGCCCAAACTGTTCTTCATAATTATTACTTGAAACGTAAAGATGGAATCACTGCAGCAGAACGATTATTCCATCAAAAGTTTCCTGATCCTTTGGAATGGGTGATAGAGCGGATGGGAGAGTTACTTTTGTCAAGGAATAGAGTGTGCATAACAACCCCCTGATATTACAACCTGTCCCGGCTTATGGCGGTAGCCCGTAAGACTTACCAGGGGGCAGCGGTATTTATCATAAATTCTGTAGTTATAGACATACATCCGCTCGCTGAAATCGGTTTCATGTGATCCCTGAACCTCTACATGTATCAAGACCATAAGAGGGCTGCCGTTAAGGGTATGCACCCTGATCAGTTTATCTGCCAGCCCGCGTCCCATTTTCGAATCCCGGACAAGCTGCTGAAATTCCTTGTCTAAAAACGTGTATTCCCGATTCCAGTCAATGCCCTGATGAACAAGGGGAAAGAAAAAGCTGGTAAACTGGGGAAAAAAGCGTTCTAAAATATCTTTCCATGGAGAATCATAATCAGGGGCATCCGGCATGTAAAATTCCTTTTATTGAATGGTTTATTTAAGACTAAAAATATTTTTTGATTTCGTCAAGTTTAATTTGTTGATAAAAAAAATAATGGACAATGTAAAATATAACAAAAATTTTCCAACATTGTGAGTTATTATTCATACTATATTATGTCGTTTAAGTATCTGGTTGATTTGAGAAAATTTAAGTGCTTGAAATAATGATTGATTTTGTTGTTTGGATATTTGGTATGAAATTTGCATAAATATTTTTATTTTAAACACTGCTGTAAAAAGGTTACAGTAGTTAATTGCAAATCATTAATGTTAACGCCTGATGAGATGCAAATAGTGTAACGCTTTTTTGACCCTTCAAATTTCCTGTGTTTGCTTAAATTCCCTTTAAACAAAGCAAGTTAGGGTTGGTTTTAAAAATAAACAAATTTACAAAATAGTGTAACGCCACAAAAGAATCTCAAAAATTACCAGTAATTCAGCGATTTGCAGGTAATCTCAGGTTAAAATTGGGATCAACGGATGTATCTGAGCAAAGAGAAAACACAAACAGGTCATCTCCCATGGATCGGAGATGACCTGTTTTTAATCAAGCAGGCAGGTTGTTGTTAGAAAAAGCTATTGAGGGGGGAGGTCAGATATAAATTCCAGGGCGAGATTGATGTCAACAAATTTATGATTCAATTCCTTTGCCCTGTCCCGGCAGTCTGTGCATATTTCTTCAAATTTTCGCATATCGCCTTTGACGGCCATATAGATTTGCTCTACGGCTTCCTGCTGGATATCATTGCATTTTGCAATAAAATCCTCAACTACTATGGGGTATAGAATAAGGGTTTTTAACCGGCTGAGTATGTCTGGATGGTTGTGGCTCAAATAGGTTCTTACCTTTGGTAGTCCGGCCAATACAATGGGAACACCAGCATCAATAATTCGTTTGAGATATGGCCAAACCCGGGTATCCAGATCGTTGGCTTCATCGATAATAATAAAACAGTTGGAGAGGTTGCAAATTATTTTCAGGTACTGGGGTGTCCTGCGATAGGTGGCTTTGGTGTCATAATTCAACTCTCTGAGTATTGCAGCCAGGGTCTCGTGTATGTTGAACAGGGATTCTACCCATACAGTATGGAGCTTTTTTGGCCGCAATAATTGTAAAAACCGGGTTTTACCTGCTCCAAAATCACCCTCAATAAGAACACTTTGACCTCGGTAGATCCTGTTATATGTGGCGCTCAGATAGGATACTCGACGTTTATCACTTATAAAATCTTCTTTCATGTTAAATCTCCGTTGGTTGCATAAGTAGCCACATAATTCGAATCTATAGATCTTTTGCAATCAAGAATAAATGCACGGAACAATGCGGCCCCTTTTTCTGCTTCCGGTAACCTTACCTTTTTATTGTAAACTGAATATCTTGGCAGATTGTGATGAAAAACCTGTTTGGCCCGGGCCAGGGTGAGCCCCCTGTGATAAACCTCAATCAAGGTGGGCCGGTAGACGACCATGTTGTGTTCTTCCAAGAGAGCGATGATCATATCAAGCTCATCGGGTAGCATCTTTGTTTCAGGTTCGTGCGGTTTCTCAAAAGGTTTCCTGGCAAGAGCTTCTCCCAACAGTATGCCGTCTTCTTTGATCTCAAAAACATTGAGATTTAAAAAACCACCTGCCTGGTCCGGCCTGAACTTGATTTTTTGTTGAGGAAACGGTGTTCTGAGTAAAAATCGAGTAAACAGATCCACAGAATTGAGGCTGCTTTCGGTAAAATAAGCCCTCAAAAAAAACATATACCGGGACCCGGTGTCAAAGGCCTCTATTACCTGAGGTTTTTGCCACTTACCATTGTTATCTTTAATTTTCAAATATCTAAACTTACATCCGTCCATTTGGATCAAATTAAATACTGGTTCCGACTTAAAGGCATGGGGAGGTGCAGGCTCCTCTTCATAATTCTCCTTTTCCAGATAAAATTTAAGATTCTCCCTCTTTGCACATAGCCTTAGCCCCGGAAGACTGATGGGTTTACCCATCTCTTCTTCAAGCCAACAATGATAGTTTTTAATGGTCCTGGCTTTCCTGGTGATAAAAACAAATCCCTGGGACGATAGGTCACAGGAGGCCTTGACCATTTCTATAAATCGTCTTTTGGTTTGTTCATCTATGGAGCGGGGTCGCCCGCTGCACTTTCTGCCTTCCATAATCCCTTTTTCAGCCAGCATAAGGAGAGCGGGGATGATGCCGGTTTTCTTGTACTGGTCCTTGTAATATTTTTTGGCCCGTCTCTTGGCAGATCCGGTTTTATTCATAATTTTTTTGTAAAGTAGCAAATTAAAGTGCTCATCAATACTCAGATTATTCATTACATGCCCCTTTTGACAGGATTTTCTCACGTATAACCCTGTTCCATAACAATGCGGCCTGTTGAGAGGTATCCTGCCAATGAACATGCTGAGCCACTCGAACTTGCTCAAGCATGATTTTTATTGCCTCCATATACTCGTCTGTGATCTGGTTACTCAAGTCTGGTCTGTTTTGTGGTTTGGGTTTCCTGGCATCAATGAATTTTCTGATGTTGTGTGCCGTTAACTCAATATTGCTGTTCATGAAATCCTTCCAGGCCTTTCGCTGTTCACAAGGCTCCAATTGAGCCAGGGGACGGACTTGGGATTCATTGACTGGCAATTTGTCCCCAATTGGCGACAAATTCCGGATAACTTCATAGGATTTAATCAGGCGATATGCTTGGGATCTGCCTATATCCCATCTTGCCCTGGTATATGCCTCAAACGTTTCAAACAGGGCCTGTTTATACAGCCGCCCATCTCTTATCTCTTTCAATGCCTGGCCAATTTGGCAAAAACATTCTTGATTATGGGCAATAACTGTTTCCAACTCATTTAACCTTTCCATTGCTACGGTTTTCCCGGCATGGATTGGCCGACATTGGCGGCAAGAGCCGTAAGATCCCCTGTCGGAATCTGGGAAGGCCTACCCAGTTCTTTTAAATACAAGACACTGTCTCGGAACCCATATCTCCTGACAACCATGACCAGATCTATAGTATTGAAATTTTTTTCACAGCGGAAGCACCTGGCCAAGTTAGTTGCCGGATTTACAGCGGTTTGGAATTCGTTACAAAAGGGGCATAGAAAACGAAAAAAGCCGTCTCTGATTTTTGATGGAATCTGCAAATGATCTCGAATCAGAATATCCACAGGGATGTTATTTCGTAACTCAAACAATTCTTGGGATGAGAATCTCTTGTTCATGGGTCACCTCTCCTCTTTGAATTTTCAGTTACCTATCTTATATCACCAGCCCTGAATTCTGTCTGTTGCCTCTTAAACTGGAATTGGGATTACTTTGGTGGTATCCCCTTTATTTGCAGTGGTTTGTGCCTATAATGCCTCTTGAAATCAACAATGGATTACTCTGTTCATATTCGCCTATATTACAAGGGTTTAGCTTGGTCATGTCTCTTAAAGTCGTTTTCGATTAGTCTGCCGATTTCATGGGGCTTTATGGGGTCTGCAATGGGCGGTAATTTGGATCACCAGATATTGGATAACGATAGCAGCTTTTATTCCATATTCTGCCACAATGACCTCAAATGGCAGTGCAGGCTTTGTCTGTCTTTGTAACAATTTTGTAGCAACTGCGGGATTGGGTTTTTCCTGATTTACGGCATCTTCAAGTTTTTTTGCCAGGTAGTTGTTTTTGCTATCCGATTGGTTCTTCTTGTTCAATTTTGCACATTGTCTTCGATGGAGTTCTTTTCGGCAGGCCGGGTTGCAGGTCCTTTGCCGTCCCTTTTGCCTCACATCCGGTTGAAACCATTTTCGACAAATTGCACAAGGACGTTTTCCACGGGAACTTTTTGCCATTATATTTTCTCCAAGATTCAAGTCATAGAAAGTATAAAAGCGAATTTTCATTCTCTTGTGAATCTGTAGCGGGATAACGGCGGGGTAAGCTGGGTATGTTTATTGATTTGATTGGCAGGGTATGCGGCGAGGTAACGGCGGGGTAAGCTGGGTATGATCTATTAATTTGATTGGCGGGGTATGGTGGCGGGGTACTACCTGGGAGGCGTTACACTATTTTGTCAGTGATTCTGGGGTAAGGCGTTACACTATTTGAATGTTAGCACAGGTACATGGATAGCATGGGTACAGTGTCCCAATTGCTCTTCTGTAATTCCTTCGGGAAGTGGTTCCTGTGAAATCCATTTGCCATACCAGATATAACGCTTCTGGTTCTCCATGAAATGGAATCCAAGCCTTTCACATGCCTGCTTAAGTGCTTCCAGGTCTTTTATTTCAAGCTCTATTTTTGAAATATGCGACATCTTATTTTTCCTCTGTATTATGCAGCAGGAACAACATGGATTTTCCTCTGTTCCTGTGGTTCAATATCTGGTGTATTAGCAAGCCTTGCACGATTCTTTGCCCATTTTTGAAGATTCGAAATCTCATCTTTCATGGTTCTTGAAAGTGGGACTATCGCTTCAAGGGCTGCATCTACACCATCATAGAGACTGTCCTTACTTAGCTGCTCTATTTCTGCTCCTGAAAAGCCATTTAGCTTAGGTGCATAGGTTGTTGGAATCTTTGAACCATATTTCTGGTTCATAATCTTGATGATTTCCACTCGTTCTAAAGTGGAAGGTAAATCTACAAAAAAGGTAGCATCGAATCTAGCGGCCCTTACGAACTCTGGCGGGAGCTTGGTTATATCATTGGCTGTAGCCATAACTATTGTATTTCCTTTACTTTCCTGTAGCCATGTCAAGAAGTATCCAAACATATTTGCAGTTGAACCACCGTCAGTTTCACCTGAACTTTTTGTTCCAGAAAATGCCTTTTCAACTTCATCAACCCATACAATTACTTCACCAAATGCCTCTATCGTGCTGCAAGCGATCCTCATCTTACGTTCGCTTTCACCTACAAGAGATCCTTTGAGTGAGCCTATATCAAGTTTTATAAGAGGCCACCCAAGGATAGTGTTGATTTGAATTTTCTGCCATTAGCAAGTGACTGAGCTATTTTGACTGGAGCATGTTTTCAAACCTCATGTATTCTCAAAACGGTATACGAATTTTCCCTTTTTTAACAAGATTATATTGACCGATGTTTTGCTATGGACTCGCTGCGCTCGTCCGTGGTGGGTTTTTTAAGGCATAAGCAGGAAGGCTTGAATAAAAAACAAGCAGGAGCGGCAATGAGGAGCGCTCCTGCTTCACTAATTAGGGCATTTTATTCAATGCCACCTGCTTCCGGCTATCCCTTGTCAGGTTTCCTCCCCAGGATATCCTGAGTCCGTTTCACCGAAACTGTAATACCTATCTTCTCTGAATTCTTCCATCCTTATATCAAACAATTCCTTAAGCATCTGATTTTCAGTATTTACCCACTTTAAGCTGATCAGAATGACGTCCATCAGCAAATATCCCATCTGATCAACTATTTTGGGCATTTTTTCTTCAAGCTCCTGTTCGTTATCGTGCATACTCCTCCCCCATATTAAAAATTTGAGTTGCCGTTTTTACCGCAACAGCTAATTGGCGGGCATGTCATCAGTGGTCTTGATTTTCAGTATCATGTCCGCATCCACTGTTTTTGCATCGCAGAACATGGCATAGGTCAGGGCCTCTTCACAGATATTGCCGATCAGTCTCGGGAACCCCGGTCAATGCTGTGGCGTTTGTCGCATCCGATTGGCCTCTTCACAGATATTGCCGATCAGTCTCGGGAACCCGTATGAGTATTCCTGTATGGCCGCTAAAGCATCTTCCTTAAATATTGGAGCTGTGCATCCGGCCCATTTAAGGCGTGATGCAATATAATCGACGGTGTCTTGCTCCGATAATCCGGTCATATGGTATCGCATTCTGATTCGCTGATTCAGAGGCTCCATGACAGCAAAATTCATCATGCGTTTTAAGTCGGATTGACCGGATAAAATGAGCAGGAATGGATCAAAGGAATCCATTTTAAAATTGGTCAGCAGCCTTATTTCTTCAAGCGGACCAGGCTTCAATAAATGGGCTTCATCAATGATGAGAACCACCGTCCGGCCCCGGTGCTCTCTGGATTCGAGAAGCTCTTTCTGGATTTGTTGATAGTTTGCACTTTTGGTAAACCGATTCTGCAATCCCAGTAAAGCGTTGATATGCCTGAGGATGTCCGTCCGATTAAGAGTGCTCAAGGGGGTATAAAGGACATTGAAAAGGTTGTCATTGAGGGTGTCTGCAAATTTCCTGATGGTAGTGGTCTTACCCACGCCGGGGTCCCCTGTCAACAACATTATACCGCCCCTGCGTTTCATATAATCGAAGCGGGCAAGGGTTTCCGTAAATATCGACGTATCAACGACATCAGCGGTTTTAATTTCCTTGTCAAACGGGTAGTGTTTAAAGCCGAACCAGGCCAGGAGATCTTTCATTTGCGCACCTTTCCCTTGGCATAAGAAATGGTTGCCTGGGCGTGGTTGGGCTTGAAAGTCCTGGCGTTTTGACGCTTATCAACGAATTTGAGGCGGCAGACCCGGATATCTTTGTCATAAAGATACAGTTCCTGATCCGCATCCACAGGATGACGAACATCAACACGCTGCCGAATATAAGCGGTAGGGACTTCAAAAATATTCCCCTTAAAGCTGATGGTCGCATCGTTGTTGACTACCCGCTCATGCCGTACAAGGAATATTTCATCCAATTCAGCCTTGGTCGGCCGGGTGATATCGGTGTGGCCGGCAGACCTGTGATACCGGTCAATGGGGCGTTCATCTATGCCGGTATGCAGTTTATGATGGTAATCTTCATGCAGCCAGACGGCGAAAGCTGCATTGAGTTCTTCCAATGTCAGTTTTTCGGTAAGGGCGGATAAAAACCGGCCCGGACCGTTCTAAAAAATCGCTCAATTTTTCCACGGGAAGGCGAATCATAGGGTTTTGAATGGATCAGTGAAATACCGGATAATGCGCAGGTTTTGGCCAAAAAATCAGAACTGAAAGACGCTCCATTATCGACATAAAGACGTTCAGGAAGTCCAAATGCCAGAAAGGCATCCTTTAATACCACGGTCAGGGAAAGAACAGTTTCAGTAGGAGCAAAGACATGCCCCACAACCATCCGGCTGTGATCATCTATGATGGCGCACAATATGGCTTTATGCGTTTTCCGGTTCACGGTTACCAGGGGGCCATGCATGAAATCCCCCATCCAAAGACAATTTATATGATCGGTTTCAAAGCTGGTCCGCTTATCCCGGCGCTTGTCTCCAAAAATTAACAACTGCTCTTCTTTAACGATGCGCAGCAGCGTATTGTAATGGATGGGTGGCTCTCCGATTTGGCCCTTTTGTGTCAGCATCTCATGGAGCCGTTTTACGGGAATATAAGGATAGGCCTTACATTGAACCTTGATGGCATCCATGACCTGCGGACTGGCTTTTCTGGGTCTGCCTTTATCGCTTCTAATTTTGGGCTTAAGGCCTTCAAAACCAAGCTTCCTGTATGCTTTGAGCCAGGACTTCAGGGTGGATACTTTGACCTTCCGGTTGCCATAGCGTGGGAATTCATGGTGTTTGCAGGCCTGGGTGCGGAAGTACTCATTTTGTACTCTTCCCGGCTCTGCCAACACAGGGCTGATCAACTTGTAACGGATCAAAGCAATTTGTTCTCGGGTCTCATTGTCCATAACACCTCCTGTAATGATATTTCTGCCAAAAAAGCGTTGTCATGGCCAATAACTTAACCGACTGAAATAAAAGGTGTTATCAATCCTGTGTCAGAATATACCCAAAAACGTCATCTCCATATCCCGGATTTACCCTGGTCAGCAGAATAGTGGTCATTTTCAACCCGTCACTTTATTTTAAGGAGGACGAATACGGTCACAGGATGTTCTACCAAATAGGCATTTTCCGGTTCGATTTAAATGATATCGTATGGCTGGCTTCATCTGGCAGGGGGCGGGGCAGTCAACACCGGTGATGCTTTTAAGATACAGATAAATCGTTGTGATGATTTGCCTTGAATCAGGTTGCTTTGTCCCGGGAACGGGGAATTTTTCATGGAGAGTGTGATGTCCTCGAAGGAAACCGGCCAGTATCAATACTGCCCAGGTCTGGATCAAGTACGGTGTCACAGAACAGTCCGGGGTAAGTTCAAGGGTGGTGCCATGGTAACCCTTTTGCCCACGGCATTGAAATTCGTATACTTTGATCAGGGTGCCGATAACTGCGTCAACCGTATATTGACAATAGGGAATCAGTTGGCTGGGCAGCAAGGAAAATGTTCTCCCAGTTTTATCGCATAAGAATCTGGGGACTGGAACTTTCCCCTTTTTAAAAGGAAACAGGTCTATGGCGTAACGATAATATTCTCTGATGGACTTGTGGCAGTCTTTTTCACCACAAATAAGGCATTGGTGTCCGACATAATCTTGAAAATTTATGTTTGAAAAATCAGCTTTGTATTCCCAGATGTCCGTATATGTGTTAATGAATTGGTGTTGGATATTTTATATCCTTGGGAAGTTGGGAAGGAGGCTATTGGCATAGACACATCCTTCCCAACTTTTTCATTTTCAGCGGTTCCAGTCAAAATATCATTGTGAATTCCATACATTGAAAAACTGAATATACGCATATCAGCGGGCAAAATAATTTGCAAATTCATAGGGAAAATTTGAAGAAATAATATTGTAATCAACAGAGAAGGCTCTGCCGGAAAGCTGGTGTGAAGAAATTTGGTTTTCATTCTATTCGTCACCTATCTGCGTCAATACTTGCGCATCATGGTGTGGATATTCCTACCATCCAATCGATTCTAAGGCATAAAAATATTTACACCACAAGTAGATATTTACACACACTTGGAATCAAAAAAGGTTCATTGGATAAAGTCTTCAACAATCGAGGTTTAGAAAATTGATATTCCAACAGAGTTGAAGATATTGTATCGATGATACACTAACCCACAACATGTTGTGTTTTCGGTAGGAAAAATGTGAAGGTATTTAAGATTTGAAGTGTAGGACAAAAAAAAAGCATCAAAGTGTTTTACACATAATTTACACACACTTTGATGCTTTGATTTTTATTCTCACTGTAACTTACTGAAATTACTTGGTGACCCCACGGGGAATCGAACCCCGGCTTCCGGCGTGAGAGGCCAGCGTCCTAACCGCTAGACGATGGGGCCTAAAAAACATATGCTTTATAATTAATTTTTTTCAAATTGTCAATGAATACTTAAAATTATTTTGTGAGGTTGATGTTGTACTTTAGAATATTACTTGATATGCGAGTCAATTAAGAAACAAGTGTTTGCCATATCTGTTTTATCAACAGGAGCGATTCCATATGTTATATTTACCAAATGAGGATCCTGAGTTTTTTAATCTCGTTAATAAAGAAGAAAATCGACTTGAGAATACATTAAATCTCATTGCTGCTGAAAATCATTGTCCTCAATCTGTCAATGAGGGTTTTGGTTCTGGGCACTGGCTCGCACTATTCCAGCATACAACCTATTGTATTTCGAGAGTGTTAAAAATAACAATATATTGTGGTTTTTTGGCACCTTGGAACGGTGTGAGCCCAGTACCCACTGTGTGGGTGCCCTCTTAAAGGGCAGGCACGGTGACCTGTGCCCCTAAAGTTTCATATAAACTGCCATGGGCAGCCCAGGGTTTTTACCCGGTTCTGCCCACAACGAACCATGAAAGTCATCCGCCGTTTACGGAGACTTTCATATAAAACACCCATGGTGGCACACTAATTACAACAACAAATGAAAGTCTTTTAAAAACAAGATGTTATGGAGACTTTCATATAAACCGGCATGGCCGGAGCATATTTTTTACCCGGCCACAACGAAGATTGAAAGTCTTTAAAAAACAATCTTTTACGGAGACTTTCATATAAACCGGCATGGCCGGAGCATATTTTTTACCCGGCCACAACGAAGATTGAAAGTCTTTAAAAAACAATTCTTTACGGAGACTTTCATATAAAAGGCTTTCATGTATCGTTGTGATGGGGTCAGGAATCATGGGGAGTGCATAGTTACCTTTCTGCTGTTACCTGTCTATCCTTTATCATGGATGTATCAACAAAAGCATGATGATAAATTCCTTGGATATTGTAATTATCCGAAGGCCGTTTGTATTTTATTGCAAAATCAAAATCCTTTAAACGGGAGTAAAAATTTTCAAATACCTGGCAGCGGGTTTCAAGGTATATGAAACTGTCCTTATCAATGCCTGATGTAGATGCGGCATGATGAAGTATTAGAAAAAAGCAGACTGCGGACATGTATTTTGTGAGGGGTTCCTTGTAAATCTCAGGATAAAATTTTGAAACATAAAGGTGATTTGTACAGGGATTATGGGATATAATTAATTCTGTGGAAATCTCTTTTTTTTCTTTCAGGCTGTACAGAAAATACTCGATGCAGGAATAATCCCTCTTATATGAAAGAGAAAAGCGTTTAAAAAAAAGCGGAATATGGGTTTCCATAAACAACAGGGGATAGCTCTGTAACTTTTTATAGGCATCATTGCAACTGAAAATAGGAATTTTATGCAGCCAGTGGTCAAATGGATCATTAAAGTCAAGGCAGGTATTCATAGCTTTGGGCAGTTCTATAGGTTCTGACTCCAGCCCATGGCAGTGACATACCCCTTTTACCGCATCCCTGGCAAGGGAGAACACATAATTGCTTGAATCTGAAGTCTCAATCTCGGCGTTGTGGTTTCCAGATAAAAAGGCCTCCCTGCATGACTGGCTACTGTAGGAAGTCCATGCCCTGCAGATCAAAGGGCGAACCGGATAAATGATACAGACATCGTCTTTAAGGAAAATACATGGAGTGCTGTCTTTTATCAGAACCCTTTCCTTGAGATTTTTTCCATGGGTCAGTGCCTGATTGTTTTTAATACGCTCTTGGAGCAGGTTACGGTCATGGTCAGTAAAGTTGATGTCAAGCCAGGAAAATATAAGCAAAGCCTCGGCAGGAGTAAGCTTTATCTCGGAATGACAGCAGAAGCCGCAACCCGGTCCGCATGCCACCTTGTTTTTTGTGTCTTCGCTATGTACCCTTTTTATTATGTGTTCCGCCAGATCAATGATTTCCGTCATTGCCGCCATGATCCCTTTTCGGGAAAAGCCTGTTTTTAAATGGGTATCGGTAATCTGAATAAATAGATGTTGCAGGGTATTTTCTAAGTGTTTAACAGCATCGGTTTCCACAGTATCTCCTTAGAGGGTATGTAAGGCGGAGAGTGTTCTGCGGTGTCTTGTAGAAAATATCTGAGCTTACAAGTTGTTGTTGGTTCCATCAGGAAGCATTCCAATGGATATTTTTATATTACACCATTTATTTTTGATTTACCATAAAAAACTATCTGGCAGAGTCATCTTTCATATTATACTGATCCAACTTTGGTTTTTCTAAAGAAATAACAAATGCTCAAAACATAACTCCAAACATATTGTTTTTTCTACACAAAGCAAATTATGTTCCAGGAAAAATCTAAATTGGAATACTATACCTCAAAAATAGTTTTCACTTTTTGGGATAAAATTTCCAACAAACAAGGATGTTGATATGTAAAGTGTAAACCGCCAAATGAAGGATGCCCTGGCAGAGTTAAATAATTTAGTGATTTGAGGTGATAAACATGATATATAATAATTTTTAAGCACTGAAAACGGAGGGCTTTTTTAATGCTGATAAAACGGTTATTTTTGATTTTTCTAACTGCTTTATTGTTGTTTGCTGTTACAGCTATCCCTTCAGCAGAAGAAGAAAACAATCACCATTCTAAAACTCCTTACCATATTCTCAACTCTGCAAGTGAATTAGACTATCCACCATTTTCCATAATCCGGCCTGATGGAACCCCGGACGGATTTTCCATAGATATTTTAAAGGCGGTTGTCCATGAAGTGGGACTTGATGTCAATTTTGCTGTCGGCCCCTGGACTAAAATCAAACAAAAACTCATTGATAAAGAAATTGATGTTCTTCCCCTGGTATCATATTCAAAAGATCGGGATAAAGTGTTTGATTTTACAGCCCCATATCTGCGGATGCATGGTACGATTTTTGTTCGTCAAGGGGAAACCTCAATTCACAGCGAATCTGATCTAAAGGATAAAGAAGTTGTTGTAATGAGGGGTGATACTGCCCATGAGTATGCTGTCACGCATAATTTGTCTAATAAACTGATATTGACCGACACCTTTGAAGAGGCCATGCGCCTTCTTTCATCAGGCAGCCATGATGCTGTTGTCATTCAGAAGCTGGTGGGTTTACAGCTTATTAAAAAATTAAATATTTCTAACCTTGTCAGTATTGACAGCTTTCATGAATCAAATTTCAAACCGGTTTCCATAGTTTTATCAGGTTTTGAGCAAAAGTTCTGTATAGCAGTGCAGGAAGGAGACAAAGACTTGCTATCCCTCATGAACGAGGGCCTGGCTATTGTTTTTGCGAATGGCACCTATGAAGATATTTATGATAAATGGCTTGGCCCCATTCTTCCCCAGCCTCTATCTGATCCTGTAACAATAATTAAGAAAATGCTTTTTATTATGGTTCCTTTGCTGTTATTTCTATCTGGTTTGGGGCTTTTGTATTTGAAAAGAGAAGTCGCTAATAAAACTGCCAGCCTTGTGCAGGAAGTTAAAGATCGTAAGCTGATAGAAAATGAGCTGAGAGCATCTGAAAAATTTCTTGAAAGTGTTATAGACCACAGCCCTTTTGCCATGTGGATTTCCGACGATAATGGAATTGTAATTAAAGTAAATAAGTCTTTGCTGGAAAGCCTGAATCTTAGGGCTGAACAGATACTTGGTAAATACAATGTACTAAATGACGAAAACATATCTGCTCAGGGTTTTGGAGACCAGGTTATAGCCGTATTTGAGAAACATAAAAGTGCCAGGTTCATCATGAATTGGGCGGGCCGCCTGGCGGGCCCGGTTGACTTCAAGGGGGGACGTGACAATCTTACAATTGATGTATCCATGTTCCCCATAATAAACAATGACGGAATACTTTTAAATGTTGTCTGCCAATGGGTGGATATTACAGAGCGCAGGCAGGCAGAGGATGCCCTGCGGGAGAGCGAAGAAAAATACCGGAGCATTTTTGAAAACGCAATAGAAGGTTTTTTTCAGAGTACACCCCAGGGCCGCTTTATCAGCGTAAATCCTTCCTTTGCAAAAATGCTTGGCTATGAATCTCCTGAAGAGATTATTTCAAGTATTTCTGATATCGCTACACAGTATTATGTGAATAATGAAGATCGGAACAGGTATAAACAACTCCTTGAAAAATATGGATATGTTGAGTGTTTCGAGTTCAAAGCCCGGTGTAAAGGCGGTTCCCATATCTGGGTATCCAACAGCACCCGTGCTATTTATGACAAAGATGGAAATATTATCCGCTACGAGGGGAATATAGCCGACATTACGGCAAGAAAACAGGCTGAAGAAGAAAAAAACAGACTTGAAACCCAATTGCAGCAGGCACGGAAAATGGAATCCATCGGCACCCTTGCGGGAGGTATTGCCCATGATTTTAACAATATTTTATCCCCCATCCTGGGTTACACGGAAATGATGCTGGATGATAATCCTGGGGATAGCCCGTTTAGAGATAATTTGAAGGAAATTTATACGAGTGCTTTAAGAGCAAGAGATCTGGTAAAACAGATACTTACCTTTTCCAGGCAGGATACTGATGAATTAAAGCTTGTTAACGTGCACTTGATTATCAAGGAAGCACTGAAGCTCATCAGGGCTACAATTCCTAAAACAATTGAAATGAAACAAGATATCAATGCTGATTGCTGTCTGATCAAAGCAGATCCAACCCAGGTTCACCAGATAATGATGAATCTTGCAACAAATGCCTATCATGCCATGGAACAGACAGGAGGTGAATTAAAAGTCAGCTTGAAAGAAATACAGTTAGGCCGGCATGATATAATCATTTCCGGCATCACCCCTGGAAAATACGCTTGTTTAACCGTCACAGATACTGGGGACGGAATACAAAAAGAAATCAAGGATAAAATTTTTGACCCGTATTTTACAACCAAGGAACAAGGCAAAGGAACAGGAATGGGCCTTTCCGTTGTGCATGGTATTGTTAATAAAATGAATGGAGCTATCCAAGTATATAGTGAACCTGGTAAAGGAACAGAATTTCGTGTTTATATACCAATTGTTATGAGCAATGTTACAGATAAGGATATTCCAGCACAATCTGAAATTCAAGGAGGAACAGAGCGGATTCTTCTTGTAGATGATGAGCAGGATGTTATTATTATGGAAAAGCAGATGCTGGAGCGATTGGGTTACCGGGTCTCCTCACGAACCAGCAGTATTGAAGCGCTTGAAGCTTTCTGGGCCCATCCTGATAAATATGACCTGGTTATCACTGATATGGCTATGCCCAAAATGTCAGGCGATAAGCTGTCCTATGAGTTGATAAAACTACGTCCTGATATTCCAATATTACTTTGTACGGGATTCAGTGAAATAATGTCTGAAGAAAAGGCAATATCTTTAGGTATTAAGGGCTTTTTAATGAAACCTATTGTAATGAATGATATTGCAAAGAAAATTCGTGATGTCCTGGATAAGATATGATATCAAAAATATGTTTATACCGCACACCCGGACAAACTGAGCTTTGCGGAGCAAAAGGAGTTTTTTGAAAAGCTCAAGTTATGACCCTCGGTTCGATTGATCACATAACATGCTGTAATATAATCAAAATTAAGCCATAATTTTTTAGAGATTAATTTTTTCATGTGAATAAATTCAATAAGTTATGCAGAAATGATCTAACCCTTGGTTATGAGAGTGCATATTATAATTCAACCAACTGAATTAAATGGCCGTCATTGAGTGACGCAGCTTGAACGACAGGTAGAATTTTCAATCTTCTACAATCATCAATCCCACAAAAAAGTGATCTTTAAATTGTTTATGATCAGCTTTGGAGATGTGCATGATTTTTGTACGGTGGACATGGGGCGGCCATGAAAGGTCTGCGGGATAGTATTTTGCGTCCAATATTTCCCCTACATCTACCTTATTCAAAAAATTAGAGTCATTTCTCACAAGCAGGCACATTCCACGGGAAGATATATTCCATATCTTGAATTGATAGACAAAGGTGGTTTTTAAGGTGTGAATCTCAACACAATGATAGTCTTTAAGTTCAATTCTCGGCTCGCTTCTTTTGTCCATAAACTTGTCTGTCACACGGGTTCTCCTTTGGTCTTATCCAAGAGTATAGGGTATTTGATTTATATCTGCTCTTCAAGTTTAAATAAAAAATAACCTTATGGTAATTCTTTTGTAAATTAATTTTCATAAAAGATCAAATTTCAAATTTTTTATTATATTTAATTACATAAATGTAAGACAGGCAAAAAAAGATTGTCAAGGTGAGCATTATGACTAAATCGGGATTGGTTCTAACATCGGCCATTGTAGGGGTACCCCACTGTGGTTATCCTCCTAAGGGGCAGGCACTGCGGCCTGCCATTACAGTTTCTAATAATCCTTCATGATTGCCAAGGTGTCACAACGAACAATTAATGTAGGGGCGGATTCTATATCCTCTCTTACCTGTCATGGCAAATATGGAAAAGGGGGTAAGCAAAATGATTCTTGTTATTGGAGAAATATTGTTTGACATCTTTCCAGGCTATAAGCGGCTCGGAGGTGCCCCATTCAACTTTGCGTTTCATTTGAAAAAAATTGGTATGCCGGTGGCTTTTATATCCAGGGTAGGAAATGATAATGATGGAAATAAAATTCTTGATTTTCTTGATTCATGCGGGTTTGATTTAGAGAATATTCAGATCGATCCTCTTCATAAAACCGGGCGGGTAATCATAAATATTGACGAAAATGGCTATCATAATTTTAATATTATAAAAAATGTTGCTTATGATTATATTGAATATAATAATCATCTTGATTTTCTTTTAAAAGATCATGCAAAGTTTATTTATTTTGGGAGCTTAATCCAGAGAACACCTAATGGTTTTAACACCCTTCAAAGAATATTATCCCGGAAACATGGAAGCATAAAAAAATTTTGTGATATAAACCTGAGACCCGGTTGCTGGACAACGAGCCTGGTTCAATCCTGCCTGCAACAATCGGATATTTTGAAATTAAGCCATGAAGAGCTTTTTGATATTATTCCTCCTCAATATAAAATACATGGCACTTCAAGGTCACAATATAACATACATGGGGGTTCAAACTCACAATTAAAAAACGAAAGTCTTTTAAGAACAGGCTGTTATGGAGACTTTTGTATGAAAAATAATTCATATTCTGATATCATTGATTACCTCATGCATGAATATGAACTCGAAGCCGTCATTCTAACCCTTGGAAAAGATGGAAGCCATTGGTTTACCAGGGAGCATCATCATAAAGTCGGGCCCGTCAATATTTCTTTAATGAAAGATACTGTCGGCGCGGGTGATGCCTATGCAGCCATGGCAGCGGCTTGCTATCTTAAAGGCCTTAACATTGAGGAAACCATGAGTCTTGCAAGCGCCTTTGCCTCCAGGATATGTATGATAAAGGGTGCTTTACCGGATAGCGATGAAATTTACAGCGAATTCAAAGAAAAAATAGGAGGGTAACCATGCCGGATAATGGTCTCTATATTCAAATGTTCAGTATTCATGGGCTGGTAAGGTCGGAAAACATGGAATTAGGATATGATGCAGACACCGGCGGCCAGGTCAAGTATGTGATTGAACTTGGAAAAGCTTTGGCAAAACATGAAAATATACGGCGGATTGATTTGTTTACCCGTCTGATTTCAGACAAGTCTTTTTCAGAAGATTACAGCATATCCGTTGAACAGGTTGATGAAAATTTTCGAATTGTGAGAATCCAGTGCGGCGGTTTAAAGTATATAAGAAAGGAACTTTTGTGGCCTTACCTTGATGAGTTTGTGGATAAAACCATCAAATTCATCAAGCGTGAGGCCTCCATGCCGGATATTGTTCACGGTCATTATGCAGATGGAGGTTACATAGCAAAGGAGCTGTCCAGAATATTTGGTATTCCCTTTATTTTTACAGGCCACTCCCTTGGAAGGTCCAAAAAAGCGAGGCTTCTCGGTCAGGGATATAACGAAGAAGAGCTGAACAAACAGATCAAGATGGACCATCGCATAGAGACAGAAGAACAAATTTTAAAATATGCTGATATGGTTGTGGCAAGCACTCTCCAGGAGGTGCAAGAACAATACGCAGCCTATCGCAACTCTCAGCTCACTCAGTATCAGGTAATTCCTCCGGGTATAGGTGTTAATAAATTTCAACCCTTTTATTATGATAACCTCCCGGAAGAACATCGTACTGAGGAGGCTCTTTTTGCCAAGGCATCTGTACTAAATGAGTTGAGCCGGTTTTTGAAGAGCCCTGACAAGCCGATGATTTTGATGCTGTGCCGGCCTGATAAGCGCAAAAACATTGAAGGTCTTATTAAAGCCTATGGTGAAGATTATGATCTTCAGGCCATTGCGAACCTGGTTTTATTTGCAGGCATCCGAAAGGATATTTCAGAAAAAGAGGATGGTGCAAGAGATGTCTTGACCCAGATGCTGCTTTTGATGGACAAGTATAACCTGTACGGCAAGATGGCCATTCCTAAAAAGCATGATTTTGAGATCGAGGTTCCTGAACTTTATCGCATTGCGGCAGAGAGGCGGGGCGTTTTTGTGAATCCCGCACTTACAGAGCCGTTTGGCATTACTTTGCTTGAGGCATCTGCTACCGGCCTGCCCATTGTCGCCACCAAAGATGGAGGGCCAAAAGATATACTGAAAAATTGCAAAAGCGGCGTTCTTGTAGATCCTTTAGATACCAGGGCTATTTCAAGAGCCATAAGAGATATCCTGGTGCATGAGGAAAAGTGGGAAGAGTATTCTAAAAACGGCATTATGAATACCCGTAAGCACTATACCTGGGAGAGCCATTCCAGGACATATATGAAAAAAATAGAAATAGTTCATAAAAAATATGATTTTTCATACATGAAAGTGGCCGAGCCTGGAACCAGCATTGGAAAAAGGCTTGCAAACCTCAAACACATGATAATAACAGATATCGACAATACTTTGATAGGCGGTGAAAATGAGTTTCTTCAGGAACTCCTTACTCTTTTGAAAAATAACAGGGACTGTATAGGATTTGCCGTTGCTACAGGCCGGGTGCTTGAATCTGCCGTCAAAATTTTGAAGGATCATGATGTTGTTGACCCTGACATCATCATTTCGTCCGTCGGCAGCGAGATATATTACGGCCAGGGCCTGCATAATGAAAAAGGCTGGAAAACTCATATTTCAAAGAACTGGAATCATGATAAAATAGCTTCACTTTTGAAAAAAATTGATTTTATTGAACCCCAGGAGAATGCTGTTCAGCGTGCCCATAAAATAAGTTATAACATGGAGCCTGGTAAAGACCGGCTGGCAAAAATACACAACCTGCTTACCCGGAATCGATGTCATTATAACCTTATATATTCCCATGAAAAATATCTCGATGTGCTTCCTTACCGGGCATCAAAGGGAAAAGCCATCAGGTATTTAAGTTATAAATGGGAAATCCCCCTTAAAAATTTTTTAGTGTGCGGAGATTCAGGTAATGATGAAGAGATGCTCACAGGAGAACCAGCCGCCGTCGTAGTAGGAAATTATAGTAAAGAGCTTGAAAATATCAAATCCCGGAAAAATGTCTACTTTGCAAAGCAGCACTTTGCAGGGGGGATGATAGAAGGGATAAAACACTATCATTTTATTGAAAAAGCACGTCAAAGTAAAAATTATGAAAAATAAAATACAACTAATCACCTATCCGGACAGTCTTGGAGCAAATTTACCTGAACTCCATTATGTACTTCGTAAATTTTTTAAAAACGCCATTAACGGACTTCACCTGCTGCCTTTTTATCCATCATCCTCGGACAGGGGCTTTGCTCCTTTGACCTACGATGAAGTGGATCCTTTATTTGGTACATGGGATGATGTTGAAAGGATAGGCCAGGATTTTGATCTTGTGATTGATTTTATGGTAAACCACATTTCCCGGCAGTCAATTTTTTTTCAAGATTATCTTGAAAAGGGAAATAAAAGCGAATACGCTGATATGTTCATGGGATTCCAGAAGCTGAGTCCCACCGGCTGGATCAGTGATGAAGATCTTGAAATGGTTTACACAAGAAAACCCCGGCCGCCTTACCAGGTGCTTGAGCGCTCCGACGGTTCTATTGAAAAAATCTGGTGCACCTTTGATTATGAACAGATAGATCTTGATTACAATTCTCCTAAAACAAGGGAGGTAATGCGTAAATTTCTCATTCGTCTTGCAAGGACAACCCCTAAAATGATCCGCTTAGATGCCGTTGCCTACACCACCTTTGAACTTGGGACAAGATGTTTTTTCCTTGAACCCCAGATTTGGGAATTACTTGATTGGTTTAACGATTATGCTTCGGCATTTGACACTGAAATTTTACCGGAGGTGCACGAGCATTACTCCTATCAGTTGAAACTCTCGGATCATGGTTATTGGTGCTATGATTTTGCCCTTCCCATGCTTGTACTCCACGCAATTCATTACCATACAAAAAAGAATCTCATAAATTGGCTCTCATTGTGCCCTAAGAAACAGATTACCACCCTGGACACCCACGACGGTATCGGTGTGGTGGATGTTGAAGGCCTCCTAACCCGGGAAGAAATAGACCAAACCCTTGAAAAGCTCTATGCCAAGGGGGGAAACACCAAGAAAATATACTCGGGGCCTCAGTATCAGAATTTAGATACCTATCAGGTAAACTGTACCTATTATTCAGCCGTGGGGTGCAACGATGATGCCTATATTACGGCCAGGGCAATTCAATTTTTTACCCCTGGGATTCCCCAGGTATATTATGTGGGCCTGCTTGCTGGAAAAAATGACATAGAACTTGTTGAAAGAACAATGCTTGGGAGAAATATCAACCGGCATAACTATACCCTGGAAGAGGTAAGAGAGGAAGTAAAAAAGCCCGTTGTTCAACGGCTTTTAAAACTCATGGAATTTAGAAACAGTTACCCAGCCTTTAGAGGTTCTTTCACCATCAAGGAATCAAAAGAGGATGAACTTATCCTTGAATGGGTCAAAAGGCAGTATTCGGCGACAGCTTATATAGACCTTAAAGACTTTAATAGTAAGATTACCTATACTGATCCTGTGGCTTCCCGGACTGTGGATTTTATTATTTAATGGATAATAAGAAAATATTAAGGAACCGAGCCGAAATAACTTGGATATTTTATTTTGACCTGTTTTGGGACAACAGTGTTATCCGATTCTCAAATGGTAAATATTCGGGAAACCCCGTCTTAAACCACAACATATTGTTTTTATGGGTAAAAAATATGAGGTATATACCAATATATTGTATGGTATACGTGGTTTACCGAATGCTTAACTCAAATGAGTAAGTTATTTCATCATCGTTCTATAAGTATTTGGATATAGACTTTTTTCTGTTTTCAAAAAGGTTCAGGTTTATTATTATAGCAAATTAGGATTTTAATCGGAAGAATAATACAAAAATGTTAAAAAAAATTCATGGAGGGGTATTATGGGCAAACAGTGTTGCTGCAGTGATGATAGTCGCGGAATCCATGGCAGGATTTCGCCCCTTGACCTTGATAGTTTTCTTATAACTATTGAAGTAGTACCGCCGGTGGGGGCCGACCCATCGGCTCTTTTATCGGCATTGGATGCTTTAAAAGATCTTCCGGCAGATGCCTTCAGTGTCGCAACCAATCCCGTGGCCAAAGCCCGTATGTGCGCCATGTCCCTGTGTGTACTTATTCAGCAGAAAACCGGCAAGCCCGCTATACTTCACTGTACCACAAGGGATCATAACCGAATAAGCCTTCAGGCTATGTTCTGGGGCGCAAAAGCCATGGGTATACACACGGTGATGGCTGCAACCGGGGATTTTGTGTCCATGTCCCAGCGAAAAATGGTATCTGATGTTAAAGATTTAGACGTTTTTGAGCTGATCACCATGGCCAGGGAATCTGGTATGCAGACCGGTGCCGTACTTGATTTCAGGCCGGAATATAATGGCCTTGAAAAAGAGGTTGAGCGCCTTGAAAAAAAGGTGGCAGCAGGTGCTGAATTTGTAGTAACCCAGCCTATTTATGACCGGGATACCGCCAGAAGCATTTCCATAGCAACGGGTCACATCGATGTTCCAGTCATAATGGGCATCCTGCCCCTTAGAACACCGAAACATGCCCATTTTCTCCATGACAGGGTGGCTGGTATTGCTGTGCCGGAAAAATTGCGTGACAGGATGGATAAGGCAGCAGACCCGGTGGCGGAAGGGGTGGCAAATGCCCGGAAAATGCTGGCCATTGCAAGGGAATTATTCAGAGGCGCCTGTATCATGCCTCCCTTTGATCATTACGAAATAATGCCGGATATTTTTAAGGATGTTTAACACCCATATCTTGGAAGCCAGGGGTATCAAATCAACATGGTGCTTTAGCCCCCCGTAACTGTTCACAGCCCCCCTTGCAAGGGTTACTCTTTGCGGATAACGGCATCTTTCATATCATCTCAAAAGTAGTTTACACTTTTTTAAAACTGAATCACCAAAAATGGAAAGATTGATTCAGAAAGTGTAAACCGGCAAATGAAGGGTACCCGTATAACTATCTGATTTTATTCACACTGAAAAATTGAAGAAGGAGAGAGACGTGAATGTTTACCACCCCCCCCAGTCTAATAAAATATCGTGGCATTAATATTGCTTGTAGATATTGTATAGATACATGAGATTATCAGCATCCCCTGAGTTAAAGTATCAGGTGTTGTTTTATCGATTTTTTTATAAATACAATATATCAGTAGCTGTTAAGGGGGTAAACTTATGGATACATTAAGGGTAAACTACAGCAACACGACATTGGAAGTCTTGGCAAAGATAATGAACAGCTATGCTGTGAAATATGATTGCAGTGTTAAATATAATGCGGAAGATAATGAACTTTCTTTCACAGGAGAAAATAGTCATAAGCTCTCCATAGCCTATGAAACATCAGAGGCTTTAAATGTAATTTAGTTTCATTTTGTTATCTTCAGAAATGTTCTTGCATAATGTATGGGTAACTCCCCCGGTTTTTGATTTCCGGGGGAACCTCTCCCCTGTTGAGTATACACGCCTTTAAAAATTTTCTTTTTTAATAATTTTTGCTGATCCTTAAGACATCCTTCATTTGCCGGATTACACTTTTCATATCAACGGCTTTTTTTCGGTGATTTTATCCGGAAGTGTCTGAAAAAATATTTCAGAAACTGAGTGGGCGGTGATTTTATTTCTAAATTCATTTTTATATGAAAGTCTCCGTAAACGGCGGATGACTTTCATGGTTCTTTGTGGGCAAAACCGGGTAAAAAATCTGGGCTGCCCATGGCAGTTATAAAAAAACAACTCTTGAAAAATAATAGGACTCTGACTATAAAGTAGAGTGTGAAAAATTGAGACTCCCAATGACTACTATCTCAAGGTACAGGTTTTTTATGTCATCATGATAAAAAAAATGACCTTATTTTAATGGATGGGCAGATGCCTGTAATGGATGTTCTGGAGACCACTGCCGTTATCCGTGATCCAGATTCAGATGTGCTTGATCATGATGTTTTTATGGTCTCAATGACTGCCCACCCATCGGAAAAAGATCGCCAAAAGTGTATTGAGGTGCGAATGAACGATTATTTTTCAAAATTCTTTGAGCCAGATAAGCTCTTTGCCATGATTGATAAATTGCCTGATGCTGGAAAAATTTCGGAACAATTCTGGCAGTATGAAGGTGAATTCGACTCTGACGTTAATTTTGAGGGTCCAGACGATTCAATGGTGCTGGGGGATAATTTTGCTGAACCGGGTGATGAGTCTTTAACCTGTGCGGGAGACAAGAATGATTTAACCGCCATGTATGCATGGATTGAGACAGATTTCCTGATGGATAGCATTGAAGGAAGCCGTGAGTTTGCAGGTCATCTTATAGATATTTTTTTAGATGATTATAAATTAAAAATGAATGCACTTGAGCAGGTTCTGAAGGCTGAAGATTCCGAAGGACTTAAAAGTGCTGCCCACGCACTTAAGGGAATGCTTGCTCATTTCACCCCAAAAGGGGCGGATATCGCTTTTAAACTTGAGACCATTGGGAGGAGAGGCTCTTTTAAAAGTGAGGATGGTGATGTTGAAGAAATTTTTAACCAGCTCAAAAAGGCCATCCAGCATATATTATATGAATTGAAGCATTTTCAAGAATCATTGCGGTGATATTTTTATGGGGCCTGTTCCTTGCGGTTTTTATGAAAAATTTAATATCGGCTATAGGGGTTACCCCACTGTGGGTACCCTTACAGGGCAACCACGGTGGGTTGCCCCTACAAATGATGGTCAAAATTAAAATCAAGCCTAAAATGACAAGGCTGTCAAACTATGAATATTGATGAGTATAACCAGAATCTGTTCCGGTTTATCAGGAACTCCCCGACCCAGTTTCATGCTGTTTCCCATATGGCAAAATCCCTGGAGGCAGAAGGTTTCATTTCCCTTAGAGAGGCTGATGAGTGGAGCCTTGAAGATAATAAAGGCTATTTTGTCGAGAGAAATCAATCTTCCATTATTTCGTTTTTTACAGGAGATAACAGACCCTGGGAAACCGGCATGCGTCTTGCCTGTGCCCATACGGACAGCCCCTGCCTTAAGATAAAACCCCATCCTGAAGTCAGATCAGGCAATATGACAGGGCTTGGCATAGAGGTTTACGGAGGCGCACTTTTGAACACATGGTTTGACAGGGGGCTTAATCTTGCCGGGAGGGTGGCCTGTCTTTCGGCCGATGAAAACGGCAGAGAAGTTCTGCCCTCTGTTTTAATCAATTACGCCCGGCCCGTTTCAGTGATTCCAAGCCTTGCGATACACTTAGACAGGGATGCCAATAAAAACAGAAGCGTGAATCCCCAGACCGATATGCTGCCCTTGGCATATCTTGAAAAAGACGGTAATGGGGCAACTTTCCATGAGATGCTTTTTCAAAAGATACGCTCGGATTATCCCGGGCTGAATATTTTAAAGGTCATGGATTTTGATTTAAGCCTTTCAGATGCTGACCCTCCTTTTTTTACAGGGATCAATAAAGAGATGATCTCTGCTCCCAGGCTGGATAACCTGCTCTCCTGCCATGCTGTTATTGAAAGCATGATAAGTCAATTCGGCAGGAAAAATCTAAGTGGTACCAGAGGGGGGGCAGCTAATATTAAGACCAGGGGCGGCTTTTCTCAGCCTTTGGGAAAAAATGGCTGCAAGACTTCAACTAATATTACGACCAGGGTGCCATGTCTTGTGGTGATGACGGACCATGAAGAGGTGGGCAGTGATACGGCATCAGGTGCCAGGGGTTCTTTTCTCAACGGGGTTCTGGAGCGGATAATCCCGGAGCCGGAGCGCCGCATGAGAGCTATGGCAAAATCAATAATGATCTCCTGGGACAATGCCCATGCAGCCCATCCAGCCCACCTTGACCGCCATGAGATGAATCATCTGCCAAGGCTGAATCATGGGCCGGTATTAAAGATTAATGCGGCCCGGCGCTATGCGTCTGATTCTGAATCATCGGCTTTTTTTCGGTATCTGTGTGACAGGGCAGGAGTGCCTCTCCAGAGCTTTGTAATGCGCAGTGATATGCCCTGCGGCAGTACCATAGGTCCTGCAATTTCATCAAAGACAGGCATAAAAACAGTGGATGCCGGAGCCCCGACTCTGGCCATGCACTCCATTCGTGAAATCACTGGAAACTGTGATCCTTTCATGGTGTTTCAGGTGCTTGAACAATTTTTCCATCTGACATTTCAACCTCTTTTATCCTTGACATAAATGCACAGTATGGTTATACCGCTTAAATTAACCAGGGTTGAGCAGCGTTCTTTTAAGGGCTGGGTTGAAAAATGGCGGGTTGAATAAACCTTATCCTTAATTAGCCCTTGCAATATCAGCCTTGAAAGGGATAACTTATTGATCTTGCTATCCCCGGTAAAGTTTGAAGGAAGATTGAATACTTACGAATGAACACTTGCGGATACGCTGAAAATATGGGCATGTTTTATATTGCCTCAAAAATAGTTGACAGTTTTTTCAGAGAATTTCATAGAATTCAGAGAATGTTTTGAAAAAGAGTCAACCGAGGAATGAAACATGCCAAAATATGGAGTCAAATATTTAAAATGGATTTTAATACATCCCTTCAAAAGAATCGAAAAAAGATTGTTCTTGCTTGGTTTGATGCAACAATCAACACCTATCCTGAAGACACATCCCGTGTCCTTGGTAAATTAAAAAATAGATTTGATAATCCCGTGGGCAGCGCTACTAAAAAGAGCTTAGAAGACGCGTTTGATCTTCTCATGACAGATGCCTTTGATGAGAATGCCATGGAAAATGCCCTGGACTCGGTGATACGCATCCGGGCGGTGCAGAGTTTTAGTGCGTCCCAGGCCGTGGGATTTGTGTTTGAGTTAAAGCAGATAGTGAAAAATGTGCTGGGGGAGAATTTTGACCCATCCTTTGATGAAAAGGTTGATAAAATCTCCCTTGCAGCATTCAATAGGTTTATGAAGTGTCGAGAGAGTATTTTCCTTTTAAAGGCAACTGAAGCCAAGAAACGGATTCACAGAGCCTTTGAAAGGGCAGGTTTAGTAACAGAGCTATCGGAGGAAGAACTCCTTGGCTCAAACAAATCTTAATCTGGTTTCGGGCGGATGGCATTCATCCGCAAGAGGCCGAAACAGTGAGGTGGTTGGAAGATGAATCAAAAGTACATGTTACCCCTGGCAGGTGTTTTTCTGCTTTTTCTGCTGGCATACGCAGGGGTTGAGGGAGCCGGGCTTCAGTGGTTCTTCGGGATTGTCATTCCATATCTCGCGGTCATAGCCTTTATAGGAGGGTTTGTTTACCGCGTCATGGGATGGGCATCCTCTGCTGTTCCCTTTCGTATTCCCACAACCTGCGGACAGCAGAAATCGCTTCCGTGGATCAAACAAAACTGCATTGACAATCCAGACAAGGCATCTGGTGTGTTTGTGCGCATGCTCCTTGAAATTTTTCTTTTCAGATCCCTGTTCAGAAACACAAGGGCGGCATTTAACAGGAATGAAAAGAATGAATTGACATACTCCTGGGAGATATTTCTCTGGGTGGCTGCTCTGGCCTTTCATTATTCGTTTCTTGTCGTGATTTTAAGGCATCTGAGATTTTTCATGGAGCCGGTACCCTGGTGTTTAAAATTCCTTGAGTACATAGACGGCATTGTTCAACTTGGACTGCCCGGTATTTTTATTTCCGGTATCGTGCTCTTTGCTGCTGTATTGTTCCTTTTGGCCAGGCGCATTTTTGAATCCAAGGTCAGTTATATTTCCCTTGCCGCCGATTATTTTCCATTGTTTCTTATCCTTGGCATCGCCGGTACAGGCATTGCCATGAGATATTTTACAAAGGTTGATATCGTAGGTGTCAAGACCTTCACCATGGGGCTTGTAACCTTTCATCCTGTAATTCCTGAGGGTGTGGGTGGACTCTTTTATGCCCATGTTTTCATGGTTTCAGTTCTTTTTGCCTATTTTCCCGTCAGCAAGCTCATGCACATGGGCGGGGTCTTTTTAACCCCCACAAGAAATATGGCCAACAACAACCGTGCAATAAGACATGTGAACCCCTGGAACTATGCTGTTGATGTTCATACCTATGAACATTACGAGGATCATTTCAGAGAAAAAATGATAGAAGCTGGACTTCCAGTGGACAAGAAGGAGTAATCGATGTCTGACGAAATTAAACCCGATGAGCTATTGGACAAGATAGATTATACCCCGGGCCGGGGTAGCTGGATGGATACCGCAGTCCAGATTCGGCCCGGCATGTACTGCTATGCTGCCAAGCCTGAAAGTGTTCAAACCTTGAGCGCACCCTATCCGAGACAATGGAATCCCTTAGACGAGGACTGGAAACTTCCAGATAATTGGCAGGAGATCATCCATAACGGAATCAAGGACAGGCTGGAAAAATTCAGAACCTTTAAAATATTCATGGATGTCTGTGTACGCTGCGGTGCATGTGCAGATAAGTGTCATTTTTTCCTGGGCACCGGAGATCCAAGGAATATGCCGGTTCTCAGGGCCGAGCTTTTGAGATCAGTCTATAGAAATGATTTTACCAGGGTCGGAAAAATCCTGAGTAAAGTCCCGGGCGGACAAAAGCTGGGCGGCGGCAGGACCCTTACCTTGGATGTATTAAAAGAGTGGTGGTACTACTTCTTTCAGTGCAGCGAGTGCAGGAGATGCTCGGTGTTCTGCCCCTACGGCATTGACACGGCTGAGATCACCATCATGGGCAGGGAGCTTTTAAACCTGCTTGGACTTAACATAGACTGGATTGCCACACCTGTTTCCAACTGCTACCAGACCGGTAACCATCTGGGGATTCAGCCCCATGCCTTCAAGGATATGCTGGATTTTTTCACGGAAGACATTGAGGAAATCACGGGTATCAATGTGGAGCCCCAGTTCAACAAGAAGGGTGCTGACATCCTCTTTATCACACCTTCCGGTGATGTTTTTGCCGATCCTGGAACCTATACCTGCCAAGGGTATATGATACTTTTCAAGTATCTCAAAGACAAGTATGATCTTGATGTTACCTGGAGCACCTATGCCTCCGAGGGTGGAAACTTTGGTTTTTTCACCTCCCATGAGACCATGAAGCGCCTAAACGCAAAGATGTATGCCGAAGCAAGGCGCCTTGGAGTTAAATGGATTCTTGGTGGTGAATGCGGCCACATGTGGAGGGTCATCAACCAGTACATGGACACCATGAACGGCCCTGCCGATTTCCTTGAGGAGCCTGTAAATCCCATAACAGGAACCAAGTTTGAGAATGCTAAATCCACCAAAATGGTTCATATCACCGAGTTTACGGCAGATCTGATAAAACACGGAAAGCTTGAGCTGGACAAGAGCCGCAACGCCAACCGTATCCTGACCTTCCATGATTCTTGCAACCCGGCAAGGGGAATGGGGCTTTTAGAGGAACCCAGGTATATCATCAGACATACCTGTGATCAGTTCTTTGAGATGCCGGAAAATACGATACGTGAGCAGACCTTCTGCTGCGGCAGCGGTGCGGGACTCAATGCCGGTGAAAATATTGAACTTAGAATGGCCGGTGGGCTGCCAAGGGCCAATGCCGTAAAATATGTCCATGAAAAATTCGGTGTAAACAGTCTGGGTACCATATGTGCCATTGACAGGGCGGCTCTGCCCACATTGATGGAGTACTGGGTGCCAGAGGTGGATGTGATCGGTATTCATGAACTGGTTGGAAACGCCTTGATTCTGCCGGGTGAGCAGGAAAGAGAAACGGATCTCAGGATGGAACCGTTACCCGGCAAGGAGGAGGATGCAGATGAGTAAAAATGCAATTATCGCAGGCCTGGTAATCTTTGTTGTTGCCGCACTGTTCCCGTTCTGGTTCAATATCGGAGGAACCAGTGCCGCACCTGAGCCGGAGCTGTCGGTCAATGCCAAGGCTGCAAAAAAATGTGTACTTGATAAATATGACATGAGAGCCAACCACATGTCTCTTCTTGATGAGTGGCGCGATTCCGTTGTTCGGGATGCGGACAGGCTTTATGAGAGCACCAACGGCAAAATGTTTCAAATGAGTTTGTCCACCGGCGAAGAGTCCTGCCTGGGCTGCCATACGGACAAAGATAAATTTTGTGATAAATGTCACAACTATGCTTCAGTGGATCCCTATTGCTGGGAATGCCACACAAATCCCAAGGAGATTAACCAATGAAAAAAAGCAGAAGAAGCTTTCTCAAAGCAGCCGGTATCTCTGCACTGGGCATTGGTGCAGCTCCGGTAATAAAGGCTGTTGCTTCATCAGGTGCCAAAGCCCTTCCCGTTAAAACTAAAAATGCCGAAGCTCTGACAGCCCGCCGCTGGGGAATGGTTATCGATACCAATAAAATAACAGCTGAAGTTGCCGAGAAGATTGTTGAGGCCTGTAAAAAGGCTCACAATGTTCCGGATTTTGATTACACGCCCGATGAGGAAAAATATCCCAAGGTCCGGCCTGTGAATAAAACCCAGGAGATTAAATGGATATGGGAGGAGCATTTCGAGCATGCCTTTCCTGACAAGGAAGATGAGTTCCTTGCAGAAAAATTCAGGGAACTGCCCTTTCTCGTCACATGTAACCACTGTAAGAATGCACCCTGTGTTCAGGCATGTCCTACCCAGGCAACATTTAAAAGGGAAGACGGCATAGTTCTCATGGACTTTCATCGCTGCATAGGATGCCGGTTCTGCATGGCGGCCTGTCCCTTTGGTTCCAGGAGTTTTAACTTCAGGGATCCCAGGCCCTTTATCGAAGAGACCAATCCGGATTTCCCGACCCGTACAAAAGGTGTTGTTGAAAAATGCAACCTGTGCGCGGAACGTCTTGCCAAGGGACTCCAGCCGGCCTGCGTCGAGGTGTCAGAAGGTGCGATAACGGTAGGAGATCTGGATGATCCCGGCTCAAAGGTCAGGGAACTTCTCAGTGAAAATTATACAATTCGACGTAAGCAGGAGCTTGGAACCGAGCCCTCTGTTTACTATATCATGTAAGAGAGGCGAGTATGCTTGAAATAGCTATTAAAGGAAGCAAAAAGTACTGGATATGGCTGGCAGGTCTCCTCGCTGTCATGACAGTGGGCTTTGCCGTCTATATTGACCAGTTCAATAACGGTTTGATGATTACCGGCATGAGCCGGGATGTATCATGGGGGTTTTACATTGCCAACTTTACCTTTCTTGTGGGTGTTGCCGCAGGAGGCGTAATGGTTGTTATTCCCTATTATCTCCATGATTATGAAAAATTTCACAGGATTACCATTCTTGGTGAATTTCTGGCCGTGGCATCTTTGATCATGTGCCTTATGTTCATCGTGGCAGACCTTGGCCAGCCCGTCAGAATGCTCAACGTTCTGTTGTACCCCACACCCCATTCCATGCTGTTCTGGGATATGTGTGTGCTCAACGGCTACCTGTTCCTTAACATTGTCATTGGATGGAAGGTGCTTGAGGCGGAACGGAATCAGATAAAACCCCCCTTATGGGTAACGCCTCTGATTTACATATCCATTCCCTTTGCCATCGGCATCCATACGGTAACGGCATATCTTTACTGCGGACTTCCCGGAAGGGGTTTCTGGCTGACAGCCATCCTGGCGCCCAGGTTCCTTGCATCGGCGTTTGCCGCAGGCCCTGCATTTTTGATCCTGCTTTGCTACATTGTGCGTAAGGTTACCAAGTTTGATCCAGGCTGGGAGGCCATTCAGACCCTGTCCAAGATCGTCTGTTATGCCTTGATTGCCAATGTGTTCTTCTTTTTCTGTGAGGTTTTTGTAGTCTTCTACAGCAAGATTCCAGGACATATGACCCATATTAAGTATCTGTTCTTCGGTCTTCACGGTCACAACGCACTGGTGCCCTGGATGTGGACATCCCTGACCCTCATGATTATCGGTATCTGTCTTTTGCTGATACCGGCTTTTAGAAACAACGAGACCCTGCTGCCTTTTACCTGTATCATGGTATTCATCGGTACCTGGATAGACAAGAGCCTTGGCATGATCTCCGGCGGGTTTGTACCTTCACCCCTGCACCATGTGACAGAGTATGCTCCAACATTTCCAGAGGTTATTATCAGCCTTGGGGTCTTTGCCACAGGATTTTTTATATTGACCATTCTCTTTAAACTGGCCACCAGGGTTAAAGAAGAGGTGAGGGGATAAAACCTACACAATCTGTGGGATGATGTTTTCTTGAAAGAGGCATCTCCTTTGAAAGATTCACTGCCGCATTCAGCGGCATGGAATTCATTATTTATAAAAATGGGATATCCCGGCGGATATCCCATTTTTTTTGGGTTTTTATAAAAGTTTATATTTCAAATTCAGACACCATCAAAAATCAGAAAATGGCTGAAGTTAAAACCAGGGCATTTTCAGGCTGCAAGGCCATAGCCCGCATTCTGCCAGGCAGTAACCCCTTCGGCCAGGGCTGCTTCCTGACATTATGCAAGGATATTTCTGAAAATAACAAAATAGAAATAAAAAAGTTACTGGAAACGATATAATCAAGAGGATACATAATGAATACTAAAACCGATATCACAAAAACCTGTGGCAAAACTCCTTTGGTACACCTTCAATCTGCAAGCAGGAAAACCGGGGCAAACATATACGCTAAACTTGAATTTTTTAATCCAGCCTCAAGTATTAAGGACCGAATCGGACTTGCCATGATAGAGGATGCCTTTGAAAAAGGACTCATTAATTCCGAATCCACCATTGTTGAGCCTACCAGCGGCAATACAGGTATTGCCCTTGCCTTTGTGAGCCGTGTAAAGGGGCTTAAGCTGATTTTAACCATGCCGGAGACCATGAGTATTGAGAGGCGCAGGCTGTTAAACCATCTGGGTGCGTATCTCGTTTTAACTGAAGGCTCAAAGGGAATGAAAGGTGCCATTGAAGAGGCAAAAAAAATCGTTAAGGAAACTCCCAATGCCTTTATGCCGGATCAGTTCTCCAATCCTGCAAACCCTGAGATTCATCGTAAAACCACCGCATTGGAGATTTGGAACGACACCGATGGAAAGGTTGATGTCTTTGTTGCAGGCGTGGGAACAGGCGGTACCATCACAGGCGTTTCAGAGGTGTTGAAGGAGAAAAAACCAGGTTTGATAACTGTGGCCATAGAACCTGCCGGTTCCCCTGTGCTTTCCGGAGGAGTCCCGGGGCCCCATAAGATTCAGGGTATCGGTGCCGGGTTTATCCCCGCTAACCTGAACGTGGATATCATCGATGAAGTTGTTAAGATTGAGAACGAAGAGGCATTTGAGGCATCAAGGGCCCTTGCGCGGGATGAGGGCATCCTTTGCGGCATTTCATCGGGTGCCGCCTTTCACGGGGCAAAAATACTTGGGTCAAGGCCGGAAAACAGAGGGAAAAATATTGTTTTTATCATCTGCGATACCGGGGAGAGATACCTGAGTACGGAATTAGTTAAAACATCCTGATGGCGGTTAAAATCTATTACCATCAAAGGAAATCATTCATTTCCCGGTTTACACATTTCATATCAACATCCTTGTTTTTTTGAAATTTTATCCCAAAAAGTGTAAACTGGTTTTTAATCTGGTATGAAAGATGTTCATCAAAGGATATATAAGATGAAAAGGGATTCTTCCACATTATTGTGCCAGGGCCTGCCCACCATACCGGATCCAGAGCTTGGAACGATCCTGGTTACAGGGGCTACCGGATATATAGGCGGCCGCCTTGTTCCAGAGCTTCTGGCCAGGGGATATCGTGTCAGAATAATGGTCAGGGTCTTTTCCCCGGAGCATGAGCAAAGATGGCCTGGAGCACAGATCGTCCTGGGAGACGCCCTTAGCCCTCCATGCCTTAAGGATGCCATGCAGGGTGTCCATACTGCATATTACCTCATACACTCGCTGCTCCTGGGCCCAAAGGAGTTTGAATCGGCAGATACCCTGGCGGCCATAAATTTCAGGAATGCTGCAAAAGAATGCGGTCTTAAGAGGGTAATATACCTGGGTGGGCTGGGGAACAGGGACGATACTCTGTCACCTCACCTGAGAAGCAGGATGCAGGTGGCAAAGGAGCTTCAAAAGGGGGATGTCCCTGTAACCACCTTAAGAGCCGCCATCATCATCGGATCCGGCAGTGCCGCCTATGAGATAATTAAGAGCCTGATAAAAGATGCTCCCATACTTCTCCTTCCCAGGTGGATAAATACCAGGTGCCAGCCAATTGCTCTCAGGGATATTATAAAGTATCTGGTGGGTGTGTTGGAAACCCCTGAAACCACAGGCAGGATATTTGATATCGGAGGCCCTGACATCCTTACCTACAAAGACATGATAAATATCATGGCCCAGAGTATGGGCATAAAAAGGGTAATTTTTCCGTCGATGATTTCCAGTGTAAAGTTCAACTCCTACATTGCCAGCCTTATAACTCCTGTACCCATATCCATCACAAGGTGCCTGATAGAGGGTATCGCCAATGAAGTTGTTTGTCAGAACAACACCATCAGGGAGATGATACCCTTTGAAAACCTTGGTTATAAAGAGGCTTTTTTAAAGGCTATCTCCAGGGAAGAAACAGAAACGGTGGATAGCAGGTGGTCCGATGCCTATCCCAGGGATCATGCCTTTGCCGTTAAACTTCACAGCCTTCCCCATCCTCCCAAGTATATAAGTTCATACTCTATATACAGTGAAAAAAAGGCGGCTTCGCTTTTTTATTCAATCTGCAGGATAGGCGGAGATGAGGGATGGTTCAACGGTAACTGGATGTGGAGACTCCGGGGAATGGTGGATAAAATCATCATGGGGGTGGGGATATCCAGGGGAAGAAAGAGTTCCATACCTCTTAGAATCAACGATGTTATAGATTTCTGGAGGATTGAAAATTTAAACCAGAACGAGCAGCTCCTGCTCAGGGCGGAGATGAAGCTTCCAGGGCTTGCCTGGCTTAGGTTTAACATCGTACCCGAGGGCATGGGTAATCTCCTTACGGTGAGAGCTTACTTCAGACCTTCAGGCCTTTTGGGTGAAATATATTGGTACTTTTTTCTTCCATTCCACAACTTTATATTCAAGGATCTGCTTGAGCAGATAGAGCTCAGATGCAGGGCAAAGGAGCGGGACTGAGGTTTTGTTCTACTTTAAAAGATTTTTTTCTCTTTAAACGTCACAATACCCTCCTTAAGAAAGATTTGGCACTGGGCTCGAATAATAGAAAAGTCCTTTTCAAATCCCCTGTGCCATGTTTTAATGGAGAGCTTGAAAACTGGTACTGGGCTCACACCGTTCCAACGTGTCAAAAAGCCACAATATATTGTGATTTTTAACACGCTCTAAATACAATGGGTTGTATGCTGGAATAGTGCGAGCCCAGTGCCCGTTGAAAAACCCGTCGGAGGGCATGGAAAGCAATACTTGTAGACCTATCCGAAATTTTTTTTAAAAAGGGAGGAGAGAAATGGACAAAATAGGGACAAAATCGGCAGCAAGTATTTTGATCATTGCTTTAACTATCTGGGCCAGCTGCGCATTGGCGGCTGATCTCTATGTGGACAAAGGGGCTGTTTCTGGAATCAATGACGGAACCATGGCGTACCCGTTTATGAAAATTCAGGCAGCCATCGACTCCGCTCAAAGTGGGGACTCTATCCATGTCGCTTCCGGGGTATATCCGGAAAACATTTTAATAGAGGAAATCACTTTAAGGCTTCTGGGAGGGTATGAAAGTGGATCTGGAGATTTTGACTTACGTGATCCGTCTAAGAATACAACCCATATACAGGGCGACGGCACGGATTCTGTTGTGACGATGATTTATTCCGGAGAAAGTGTGGTGGATGGCTTTCGAATTACCGGAGGATCAGGAGGCGGCGAAGATCCCGATGCCGAATGGTTTTCCGGCGGGGGATTTTATTGTAATGGAGGTGCTCCCACCCTGTCCAATAATATCATTGAGAATAATGACCTCAGTCAGCGAGGCGGGGATAAGGGCCTTGAAAGCGAAGGTGGGGGGATTTATGCCACTTGGGCAGATATTTCGATTATTGGCAATACCATTCGATACAATTTAGCAGGATTCGGAGCCGGGATAAAAATAATTCATGACGGTCGGGTGGTGATTCAAAACAATGTGATTCAGGAGAACATCGGTGGCAACGACCATGGCGGTGGGATGCATATTTATGCAAACCCCGCAATTATCTCCAACAACCATGTTTTTGGAAATGTCACTGGTAGAGAATTGGGGTATGGATACGGTGGCGGGATTCTTGTCTATGGAACCGGATGTTATGCCCAGTTTTCCAATAATGTGATCCATGATAATTATGCCCCGATATTCGGCGGTGGAGAGTTTATCGATGACGGTGCAGAGGCCGTAATTCGTCATGAGTTGATTTACAACAACCGTGTTGACGGTCTTGATGGCATCGGCGGAGGGGCAGGGATCTTTGTGGACGGAGGTGCGGATGAATCGGGCCGTCAAGTGGGTTCTGTGGTTCAAGTTGAAAATTGCACCATAGTAGGAAACAGCTGTTCCGATACCACTCTGACCGGTTGCGGACTTCAGATCAATGAAGCGTCTCAGGTGACTGTAACCAATTCCATTTTCTGGGAAAATGGAGGAGATGATTTTGATGTAGAAGTGGCGCCGTTTCCGGCGAGCCTGACGGTTACTTATTCTGATAGTGAAGAGCCGATAGAAGGGGCGGGCAATTTCTCGTTGGATCCTATGTTTGCTGACCCGGATACCCACGACTATCATTTGAAATCTACCGCCGGTCGATGGCGTGTATCTGAAAACGATGGTAGTGGCGGATGGGTCACAGATTCCGTTCACAGCCCCTGTATCGATACTGGAACGCCTCAAGCAGACCATGACAGTGAACACGCTCCCAACGGCGGAAGAATCAATATCGGTGCGTACGGAAACAGTTTGGAAGCAAGCCTTTCATCCAATGGCGGGCCTGATAATCCGGATATTCCGGACGGCCCGGGGAATCAAGAAGATCCAGACGATCCAATCGAACCTGGCGGGCCTACCAGTGACCCCTTTATATGGGAGTCCCGGGGAATTGGAGCCGGAGGTGCACTTTTTTCACCCACCATCAGCCCACATGATCCCAATACCATTTATATGGCAACCGATATGAGCAGTGTATTTAAAACGGAGAATTTCGGACAAACCTGGGAGACCATCCATTTCAATCAGCTATGGGGCGGTATTAACTCCCATGTCCGGTTTACCTCGGATCCCACGATCCTCTATACAGTCAGTTTGGCAGATGATTTCAGAACACCAATGAAAACCATTGATGGCGGACAAACTTGGAGCCAAATCACCGGAGATCCAACATATAGAGAAGCATATGGTCTCCATGCCGATCCTGAATCGACAAATGGAGTCCTAATCGCAAGTTACGACACGCTCTATTATTCCTCGGACGGGGGGGAGCATTTTGCTTCTGTCCACACTCATCCCGACGGGCTTCACATCGCAGGCGTTTTTTGGAATGGAAATGAAATTTTTGTTGGGACAGATAAGGGGCTGCTTGTATCAACAGACCGAGGCGCCACCTTTTCTTTTGCTCAATTGGCCGGCATTTCCGGGGATGAAGCCATGGTTTCATTTAGCGGAGCCAAAGTGAATGGTATCATTAGATTTTTTACTGTTACCTTAGGGAGCCCTGATGTGTGGCCCGGACTTACCGGTGCCGAGTGTATAGAGTATCGTGGTGTCTATAGACTGGATTGGGGCGAAAATTCCTGGACTTCCATCACATCGGGCCTTCCTGAAAGTGCCCATCCCTTTTTCGTGGCAACGGCCTTGGACGATATCGATACCGCCTATCTGGCTGGTGGGGATCTGGAAAGCTCGTTTCCCATGGTCTATAAAACGGTCGATGGTGGAAATACCTGGCAGGACATCTTCTTGGCTGAAAACAATCAAAATATTTCAACTGGATGGTGTGGAAACAAGGGCGATCTGGAGTGGTGGTATCCTGAATTTGCGCTGGGACTTGCCGTCTCTCCAAATGATTCCAACAGAGTCATCGTTACCGATCTTGGTTTTGTTCATGTGACGGACGATGGCGGGGAAAACTGGGGTCAGGCTTATGTTGATCCGTTGACTGAAAATCCTCCCGGCAGCATCACCCCTAAAGGTGGCGTTTACAAAGGGGTCGGTCTGGAACAGACCAGTGTTTGGTGGCTCCACTGGGCAGACAAAGACACCCTGCTTGCCGCTTTTACGGACATTCGAGGCATCAGAAGTACCGATGGCGGTACCCGTTGGACATCGGGCATCAGTAGCGGACTGCCTCACAATACCACCTACCATTTTGTAGAGCATCCCGACACCAAGGTGATCTATGCCGCTACATCTTCGGTTCACGACATGTACGAGGTCCCTTATCTTGCAGATGAAAAAATCGATGGTGGAGAAGGCCATGTGATCATGTCCCATGACAAAGGGGAGAGATGGCATCTGCTCAAGGATTTTGGGCATCCCGTTATCTGGCTGGCCATTGATCCCGATGATCCTGACACTTTGTACGCCTCCGTCATCCACAGTCAAGAGGGCGGTATTTATGTGACGCACAACTTATCGGCAGGCTGTTCTGCAACATGGGAGCGACTGACGCCGCCACCAAGAACAGAAGGGCATCCATTTAACATTCATCTATTGAATGATGGTACCATGGTGGTCACCTATTCGGGACGTCGCGACTCCGATGGGGTCTTTACGGAGAGCTCGGGGGTGTTTGTCAGTCAAGATAGAGGCATCACCTGGGAGGATCGGAGTGATCCAAACATGGTCAGGTGGACGAAAGATATCGTCATCGATCCCCATGATCCAGATCAAAACAGTTGGTATGCGTCTGTTTTCAGCCATTGGGGAACCTCTCCCATTGACGTGGGTGGCTTATATCATACAACGGATCGGGGGCAAACTTGGAATCGTCTCACCACCGATCTTTTTCGAGTTGATTCATGCACCCTTCATCCGGAAAATCCGGATATCCTCTATCTGAGTACGGAAGCCCAGGGGCTTTGGAAAACGACCAATCTGACCGATCCCACCCCAACGTTTACCCTTGTGGAAGGGTATCTGTTCAAAGAGCCGGTACGAATTTTCTTCAACCCTTATGATTCCAGTGAAATCTGGACGGTAAGCTACGGGGCCGGGATGCATGTAAACCGATCCGGCACAGTGCTTTTGGTTCCTACGGAAGTTTCTGTTGTTCTACCGACTACCCAGGCGGAAATTGACGCAGCTCCCGTCCATATGTATACAAAATCCGATTCTATAACGTTTTCTTGTAACGTTCCTCTGTATGGGGAAAATGTTGATATTTTCTTTGCCTATGTGAATCCCCAAGGTGTATTTCATTTTCCCAATTCAAGCGGGGAGTTGGGCTTGGAATTTGTCCCTTACAGATCTGCCGGTAAAGGAGGAATTCAAGCTGAATTCACTGTCAGCAGCGATTTTGTCTTTTCAAAGGGGATATGGCAGGTTTACTGGCTGGTGCAGCCTGCAGGTGCGGATTTAGCTGTATATGAGCTGGGTGGATATACGGTGAATGTTGAGTAGTAAGCAGGGGCCAGGGCCAGCTACGAAGAGGCCCTGGCCAGCCAAACACCGACTTTCGGTCGGTGGTGTTTAGTTTGAATCATAGTCGTTGGAAATGTAAATATCATATATGTCTGGTTAGTTTTTTGCGTTGAAAATGGTGGCAGGCTTGTGAAATCATAGATCTGTCAAGACTTAAGTTTCAGTAAGCATTCTCCGGCGGCCCTCAGCGTCTCTTCACGTTTGGCAAAATGAAAACGGATGAGATGGGTGACGGGTTCGTGAAAAAAACTTGATCCTGGAACCGCTGCCACGCCTATTTCCTTTGCAAGCCAGTGACAGAATGCCGTGTCATCGTCTGCACCAAATTCAGAAATATCCGTGAGTACGTAATAGGCGCCTTGGGGGGTGATGTAGGTGAGCCCGGCCTGGTCAAGATATGAGAGGAAAACGTCCCTTAGACGTGTGTATTTCATCTGTAGATTGTCATAGTAACTTTGGGGGAAATTCAATGCGGTCACCGCCGCTTCCTGCAGGGGAGCGGCAGCGCCCACCGTTAGAAAATCGTGTACTTTTTTTGCCCCGGAGATCACCTCCGGTGGGCCAATGACGTATCCCAGACGCCAGCCGGTAATGGCATAGGTTTTGGAAAGGGAGCTGCATGAGATAGTCCGTTGGAACATGCCGTCAAGGCCGGCAATGTAGGTGTGGGTATGGGGCGCATACACCATGTGTTCATATACCTCGTCTGTGATCAAGTAGGCGTCAAACTCCTGGGCAAGATCCGCAATATACTGTAACTCTTCACATGTGAAAACTTTTCCCGTGGGATTGGAAGGATTGCACAGCACCAGTGCTTTTACACCCTTTTCAAAGGCCTGTCGCAATACCAGAGGGTCAAAGCTGAAGTCCGCTGGATTCAGCGGCACATAGATGGGCTTTGCTCCTGTAAGGATTGTATCGGCCCCATAGTTTTCATAAAATGGGGAGAATATAATGACCTTATCCCCGGGATTGCACACCGTCATCATTGCCACCATCATGGCTTCGGTACTGCCACAGGTGACCACGATGTTTTCATCGGGGTTGATGGGAAGTCCCATCCAATGGCTCTGCTTTCTGGCAAGGGCCTCTCTGAAATTTGGTGCCCCCCATGTGATGGCATACTGGTGGGGGCCGTCATTCATGGCCTTTTTGGCAGCAGATATCAGTTCGGCAGGTGGATCAAAATCCGGGAATCCCTGGGAAAGATTAATGGCATTGTATTTGTTGGCAACACGTGTCATCTCACGAATTACGGATTCAGTAAAATTATTCAGGTGGGTGGCAATGGACGGCATTTTAAATTTATTCCCTGTTTGTCAATGAGTATCACTTTGATAAAATCCTGATCAATGGAATTTGACCATAGAGAATTTTTATTATTTTTGCAACCAGGATTACCAGTACTCTCTTTAAATTTTGGTTCATATTGGATTCTGGGGGCTTTATGTGGTAAAGGAAAATGTTGTATTTTTCAACCCATAAACAGAGTCGAATTGTCATTACATTCCAGGTTATGCCTGGTACATTACCCATTTTTGTCATCAGAGTGCTTCCAGAGAGGGGCGTGCTCATACAACCATTGAAAAAAAAGAGGAAACAGAGAGCCCATGTCGTCAAAAAACCCAACTTTTATAGAAAAATATAATGCCTTGCCTTTTCTTGAAAAAAAATTCTGCAGATTCTTTCCATCGCTTACGCCAAGTTGACTCAGACCGAGCTACTTGAGTGTTTTGAGGCCCTTGACATAAGGACGGAAGACGGTAAACGCTTTGATTCAGGAACAAAAAGCGCCATGTTAAAGCTGCTTCGCAATGCACTTGATAACCTTCTTGGAGGAGATTTATTAAAGGGAAAAAGCCGAAGTGTCCTTGTGATCAACCGAGGTTACATTGAAATATTAACACGACACCTCGTTGCAGAAAAAAAATTCACGGCAATGGCCGGCACCCTCCAAAAAACACTGAATCTTACAGAAGAGGTATTTGCCCCGGAACCTTCTCTGTCCATGGATCAATTGATTGCTGGAATGCGGATTCTCTTTTATCAGAAAAAAGTAGACCAGGCCGTTGAGTTTTATGAAAATTTTGTAAAACAAGTTAGCAACTGGGAAACGCTTCCCATGGTGTGGGAACGGATCTGCTGTTATCCCTTTGATCCAGACTGGTTTGGACTCTTACCGCCGGATATCCATACAAGATTTCTGCAAGGGCCTTATCTCCGGGACATGGCATGTTGGAGTAATGACGATTCCCATGGCGATTACCTGGAATCCCTTGTAATGGAGGGGTCTGAAAAGTGTGAATCAGATCTTGAGGCAGCGGTATTGGAAAAATGAATGCTTACCGGTCAACAGGATCGCCTAAACACCTGGCTTGAAAAATATGGAAATAAAAGCAAGCACCTTGAGAACAGTTTGTGTCTCCAGGGATGGATGGCTTTTTATAAGGGAAAGAATGCCGAATCCATCTCATCGTATGAAAAAGCACTGGATATTCTGAATAAAAGGACAAAGGGAAAAAAGAAAGTCTTTTTTAGCTGCTTCATGGGGTTCTTTTACATCCTGGCCCTGATTAAGGAGGCCAGTGATGAGACCTTTTCCCAGGCAATAGCGTGTCTGGAAATGGGAATGAATCGAGAAGACAGTTTTGAAAAAATATGTGACTTATTGGGAGGGGGATGTCTTTTTGATCAGCCTTAAAGTTGGAGGGCTGGGGTTGAATCTTACAGCAGCGGATTATGTCATTCACCTGGACCCATGTTGGAACCCGGCTGTGGAGGATCAGGCATCTGATCGTGCCCATCGCATTGGCCAGCAAAGGCCTGTCACCATTTATCGCCTGATTACCCGGGGTACAGTGGAAGAGAAAATTGTACACATGCACCGCCGTAAACGAAACCTTGCGGAAAGCCTGCTTACGGGGAGCGGCTTAAGCGGGAAAATGTCTGCCAAAGAACTTCTGGCTTTAATCCAGGAGTAGATTATTAAACAAAGCAAGGGCGCCGGTACATCGTACTGATGGCTACAACTATAATTACCAAAAGGAGCCGGCAATTCCTCCCCTGAGCTGAAGACTCAGGGGTTTCCTTGCCGATTTTTTATGAAAACTGTTCGTAATGCCTTTAAATTACAACCAAAAGCTCTCGACATCAATGTGGGAGATCAGATTGAATAGCTGGATCAAATTATAAATGAGACCAATGGTGAAGAGTATTTCAATAAAACCTTTATTACAGAAGGCATGAGAACTCTTCTTTCCAGATGAGTAGCACGCCTTGCCGGGAAATCCAGTGATACGGTTTTCCATCTCAAACAGGCCATGGGGGGCGGTAAAACTCACCTGATGGTGGGATTCGGGCTTCTCGCAAAAGATGCAGAGCTTCGTAAATCTCAAATTGGAGAGATACCTTACCAGTCTCGATTCAGTGCTGCAAAAATTGCGGCATTCAATGGGAGAAATAACCCTCACACCTATCTCTGGGGAGAGCTTGCAAAACAGTTGGAAAAAGAGTCTCTTTTCAGAGAATACTGGGAAGCAGGAGTAAAAGCTCCAGATGAAAAGGCATGGGTTGAACTGTTTGCCGGTGATGAACCCATTCTTATTTTGCTTGATGAGATGCCGCCCTATTTTCATTATTACAGCACACAGGTCTTGGGGCATGGTACGGTGGCGGATGTCATCACCCGTTCATTTTCCAATATGCTGACAGCGGCTCAAAAGAAAAACAATGTCTGTATTGTGGTGTCAGACCTTGAAGCAGCTTATGATACCGGCGGAAAGCTCATCCAGAAAGCCCTTGATGATGCCACCCAGGAACTGGGGCGTGCAGAGGTGGGAATTACCCCGGTGAACCTTGAGTCCAATGAGATATATGAGATCCTGCGAAAGAGACTTTTTCTTTCTCTTCCGGATAAAAGTGAAGTTGCCGATATTGCAGCCATATATGCAGCCAGGCTTGCTGAAGCTGCAAAAGCCAAATCCGTTGAACGCAGTGCAGAAGCCCTTGCCAACGAGATTGAATCCACCTATCCGTTCCATCCCAGCTTCAAAAGTCTGGTGGCTCTTTTTAAAGAAAACGAAAAATTCAGGCAGACCCGTGGGTTAATGGAGCTGGTATCCCGTCTCCTTAAATCAGTATGGGAAAGTTCCTAGGATGTCTATCTCATTGGAGCCCAGCACTTTGATCTCTCCATTCCTGAAGTACGGGAAAAACTGGCGGATATTTCTGAATTTTGCAGGATGCTTTTCAGCGAGGCTTTGGGAAGATATGGGCAATGGTTATATTACCAGAAAGCCAAAACCAAAAACAACCGAGGTTCTTGTTTTTGCCGATACTACGCCTGATGACACCGGAAAAGTCCGCCTTAAAATTGATGTCGTTAATGCCGGAAACGCTCCGCGAATCTATTACGAGGAAGATGGCATCGTGACGGAAAACAGCCCGCTGTTTTCTGACGATTCAATTACTACCAAAGCACTACGGGTTCAGTTTTTTGCGGTTGATCCGACCGGAAAAAATCAGACAGGAAATCCAAAAATCTGGGAAAATTCACTGACCCTTAGAAGTAATCTGAATGAAAGCTCCCGGACTGTGGAACTCTTTGTGGCTCCGAGAGGAAGTATTCGATATACCCTTGATGGCTCAGAAGCCCGCAACGGCACTGAATATAGGGCCCCGATTGAAATTGGAGATGAGGCAGCTACGATTTATGTCTTTGCAGGCTGTGATGGTCTGGAGGTAAAGAGGACTTTTCAGTTTGCCGAATGCGGTTCAAAGGATATCACAATTATCCGGGAGAAACCGGTTCAATTCTACAGCACTTCCCCCAAACGACTGAACAATTCAGCCAAAACATATGAGGGAATTAAAATCGCCAAAGAGAAAAACATTACCTTTGAGCAGGTCACGCTCATGATTGGGTCTGCACCAAAGGTTATCCACCTCTCGATTGGTGAAGTGAAAATTGATGGTGATTTACTTGAGAAAGAGCTTTCTCATCTTCAGACACTGGTGCCGCCGGAAGCATCTGTGATTATGATGTTTAAAAAAGCCTATATGTCAACCGGATTTGATCTGGAACAGTTTGCCAAAGCTCTCAATATTGAAATTAATGCCGGCGAGGTGATTCAGGAATAATAGCTGTAAAAGATAATACAAGTATGATATATGTAAAATCGTATCAGGATAAACGATGAATATTCCGGAAAAAATTAAAACCGTTGATTTTGGTGCTCCCTCTGATTTTGGGATGCACCATTTTTATGTTGAAATACCACAGGCTCCCCGGGAAGCTGTTTCTATCCATGAAGACTTTGGTTTTGACGGAGATGACGGCGGCCGTGATATCACAGAGTGCGATACCAACTCTTTTCTTTATGATACCGCCACCAATATCCGCATCTATCAGGCCGCGCATCATTTCCAGCACAGCATCGCATAATCCCTTGTCAGTCAACTCTGTCTTACGCATCCAGCGGCTGAAGTAGCGAGTTTTAAATACTCTGTTTATGATTTCAATCTAACACTAAGTGTAACGCTTTTCAAGATAATAAACTTCTCATTAATCATACTATACATGGGGGTAGGTTCTTGACGTTCACCATTACTCCATATATCATGATTACTGCCATGCCTGAGCAGCCACCAGCCTAACTGCTGCAATTTATTTTCGAGTTATTTTTTTCATGGCAGTAATCGCGTACGTTTTTATGTATAAAATCAAGTAACAGGTGACCTCATGCTTGATTCTAAAGTCAACCATTATGGTTAAGTGTGGCAATCCCGGTGAGATTTCCAGTTTCCTGTCAATTGTTGCAGGAATATGTCAGCGAAAAAATGGAGGTAAAAATGATATCACAGGGAACAAATAAAATAACCCCTGAAGAATATCTTGAATTTGAAAAAAATTCAGAGTTAAAGCATGAATATTTCGACGGAGAGATATTTGCAATGGTTGGTGCCAGGAAGAATCATAACCGGATCAGTACCAATCTCAGCAGGGTTTTAGGGAATCAGCTATTGAAGAGACCATGTGATGTTTTCTCAAGCGATATGCGGGTAAAGGTTGAAGCAATAGAAAAATACACCTACCCGGATATTGTAGTTGCCTGTGACAAGATCGAATTTCTGGAGGATGAACTGGATTCCCTGCTGAATCCGGTCGTCATTATTGAAATTTTGTCTGAATCCACAGAAAGTTATGATAGAGGATTGAAGTTCGCTCATTACCGGCTTATTGAATCACTTCAGGAATATATTCTTATTTCCCAGTATCATTGTCAGGCGGAAAAGTTTAAACGTGACGAGGGCGGCATCTGGCTTTTTTCATCTGTTGATGAGATGGAGAACTCTGTGAAGATCGAATCCATCAAATGTGAATTGCCCCTTTCAGAAATTTACCATCGGGTGGAATTCGAAAAATAAATCTGGTAAGAAAATTAGGTATTGATAATCATTTCGACCACGGTGGGCAGGTGCAGATTGGACCAATGGATGATCATGGCCGGAAATCAATTAAATCAAGGTTCCTCCCATGACTATTCATCGTTTCTCATCCCGCACCCAGCCTCTTGACAAGGCATTTCTTTCAAGATCCCTTGAAGGTACCACAAGATATCTTCGTATCGCAGGTTATTTCAGAAGTTCAATTTTTGAACTGATTGGAGAAGAAATTGCCAAAATACCCGAGGTGAAGATTGTCTGCAACTCTGAACTTTCCATGGCCGATTTTCAGTTGGCAACCGGTCGGAGGACAGCTCTAAAAGAGCGCTGGAATGAAGTGGATGTTGAAGCAGAAGATCTTCTGAAAAAAGATCGATATCAAATACTTGATAAACTTCTTAAATCAGGCAATGTCGAAATCAGACTGGTTCCCAGGGAACAGCTTTTTCTGCATGGAAAGGCTGGCTCTATTACCTATGGTGATGGAACCCGAAGTTCTTTTATCGGTTCGGTAAATGAAACAAAAAGTGCCTTTGCCAATAACTATGAACTGGTTTGGCAAGATGATGAGGAAAGTGCCGACTGGGTTGAAGAAGAATTCTGGGCTCTCTGGAAAGATGGTCTTCCGCTTCCTGAAGCAATTCTTGCTGAAATAAACTGGGTTGCCAATCGACGGGAAGTAACCGTTGAGCTGCTCAGGCCTATGGATATTCCTGCTGCGGCAATGGCAGAAGCCCCAATCTATAGAGGGGGAGAGCAGCTTCAGCCTTGGCAGCTTTCCTTTGTTAAAATGTTTTTGGAGCACCGAGAGGTATATGGGAAAGTCCGTCTGCTTCTTGCAGATGAGGTAGGGGTCGGCAAAACACTTTCAATGGCAGCCAGTGCCCTGGTTAGTGTTCTTCTAAATGATGGAGCAGTATTGATTCTGGCACCATCGACGCTGACACTTCAATGGCAGATTGAGATGAAAGACAGGCTGGGCATCCCCAGTGCAGTCTGGTCGTCTCAGAAAAAAGTGTGGGCAGGTGTTGAAGGACAGATTCTCTCCCCCCGAGGAGATGCTTCTTTTATCAAAAAATGTCCATATCGAATTGCCATAATTTCAACCGGCCTGATCATGCACCAGATAGAAGAGGGGAACTTCATCAAAGAGGCTGGAATGCTGCTGAAGAATAGATTTGGAACCGTTATTTTAGATGAAGCCCATAAGGCTCGTGCAAAAGGAGGGTTGGGAAAAAAGGCTGCGGAACCTAATAACATCTTGAAGTTTATGAAAAAAATGGGAAAAAGGGTCAGGCATCTTATTTTGGGAACAGCTACTCCGATTCAAACAAATGTCCGTGAGCTGTGAGATCTGTTGAATATCCTTGGAACTGGTGCCGAGTTTGTATTGGGTGATGAGCTCTCTCCATGGAGAGACCACGAACGGTCAATCCCATTGGTGACGGGGAAAGAAGTTGTCTCATCAACTTCAGAAGTATGGGAATGGATCAGAAACCCTCTGCCGCCTGAAAATGAACACCATACTGTATCTGATATCCGGAACCATCTCAATATTCTTTCCACGGATTTTATCTGTTCCCATGCATTTGAAGACCTGGATTATCTGGTGCAGGAGATGTGGCTTTCCCAATGTCTGACACCTGATTTCTTTCAACAAAACAACCCGGTGCTTCGGCATGTGGTGTTACGCAAGCGGAAACAACTTGAAGAGGATGGATTGTTGGAAAAAGTCGGGGTAAATACGCATCCAATTAAGTCCAGGATTTATTTCTATAAATCCCCTTTTATCGGATTGGGTATTCAGACAAATATTCCCTTTAAAGTTGCCTATGAAAAAGAAGAAGAGTTCAGCAGGCTGTTGCAAGCCAGAACCCGTGCTGGTGGCTTTATGAAATCCTTGATGCCCCAGCGGATTTGTTCAAGCTTTGCCTCCGGGTTAAAAACCGCTAAAAAAATGTTGAAACACACAATTTCCAATGAAGATGAGGATAATGTGGAAACGGTGGAGCATATTCTGTCGGAGATGTCGCATGCCGAAATTTCCTGTTTAAAGGAAATTGAAACACAACTCTCCAGACCGGAGGCCGTTGATTCCAAATTGGATACGGTCAAATGGTTTTTAACAGAGTTCCGAACCGATGGTAAAACCTGGCTTGAGCATGGGTGTATAATTTTCAGTCAATACTATGATACCACAGAATGGATCGCAAAAGAGCTGGCAAAATCCTTAAAAGGGGAAGTGGTTGCCGTTTACGCAGGAATGGGTAAAAGTGGACCGTTTCGGGAAGAACAGTTCAATTCAGTTGAAAGGGAAGTCATCAAGGGAGCTGTAAAAACCCGTGATATCCGCCTGGTGGTTGCCACAGATGCTGCCTGTGAAGGTTTAAACCTTCAAACACCGGGAACCCTTATTAATGTAGATTTACCATGGAATCCTTCTCGCCTGGAACAGCGTCTCGGGCGTATTAAACGCTTTGGACAATTCCGTAAGTTTGTGGATATGGTTAATCTTGTTTACAAAGACACTCAAGATGAAAAGATATACAATGTACTTTCGGAACGGCTCAAGGACACCTATGACATCTTTGGAAGCCTCCCCGATACCATCAATGATGAGTGGATACAGGATGAGGAAATATTGAAGGACCAAATGGACTTTTACATCCATGAAAGGGAAAAGGCCCAGGATGCTTTTTCTGTAAAATATCGGAGCACCCTGGATCCGGAAGCTCATCTATGGGAGAAATGTGCGGAAGTTTTATCCAGAAGAGATATTGTGAATGCCTTGAGTGAGCCGTGGTGATAGCCATCAACTTTTTACCCATACTATGGCTTGACCCGTTTGATAAGATATCAAAATCAAACAGAGTATTGCCATATAATATGACTTTGAGAGAGTTTTGAGGTATCTCTTTAATTAGGTCAAGCCATACTTGATTAATAATAGTCTTGGCCTTCAATCACCTGCCGTCGGAGATGTCGCCCCTGGGTTGGAAAAATCGGATATATACCTCAAGCCAATTATAGGTCTTCGCAAATGAATTAAGTCTTCATTTTCGGAATGATACCTTTAATTTTTAATAGGTTATCAAATGTGATAAGTATCAATTCACCTGCTACGAGCTATAATTTTAAACAGATGAATTTTAAGGAGAATTCAATATTCAAACCTGATTACCAGCCGCCGAATGTTTGTGTCCAAGGTCGGTTAGATTGCCGTTAAAACAGCCCGTTCAGCACTGGACAATGCACCTTCAAGATAACCGCCAAAATGGTCTGCGGTTTCTGTTCCGGCAAAGTGAAAGGTATTATCCCAGATGCTTTTTTTTCCGGAAGGCGGCAGGAACTCGGGATGATTGTGGGCAGCCCTCTGGTCATATTCAGTAGCTGTAAATGCTTCCCTTGCCCAATCCTGATAATAGATGCTGATTGGCTGTCCGGCCGCCCGGCCGTAAATAAGGGGAAGTTGGGTGAGGATGGCCTGGATCATGCTTTTTTTGTCTTTGCGTCGCAATGCCGGGATACCGACAAATCCGGTCAGCCCATAAGGTCTGTCTGCCTCACCAGATCCGTCGTGGATCTCACCCAGGGGGCCACACTGGCTGAATCCCTGACCGGAAAGGCCGATTTTCCGCCAATCCGCCTTATCATACAGGGCAAAAAATTTTGCCTGTCCCGCCATCCAGGTGCTTACTTTTAACATGGCCTGGGTAAGATTGTGAGACAAATCCGGAGTAAACATAATGGAACCTGCAGCAAGCCGGGGCGGCAAAGCAAGTATGATTCGGTATGCCTCCAGCCGGCATTGAGGTTCCTGGTCATGACGTCCCACAGTGACCCGAACGCCATCGCTCAGCCGCTCGATTTCGCAGACCGGATGATTCAACCGGATGGCATTTTCGGGAATCCGGGCGCAAAGCCCATTGACAAGAGAGATCATACCACCGGTAAGTCGCCATCCGGACGGGTCCATTGGATAACCTTCAATTGTTTCAGCATGGCCATCCCTGGCCTGGAATCGACCCAAGCCTGTTTCAAACTGGGGATACCCTTTAAGGCCAAGTGTCTGGATCAGTGCTTCTATTTTCGGGTTGATCATGGGCCAATACCAGGATGGTCCCAGATCAGCAAAAAAGCCTTGGTGCTCCAGGCTTAAAATTCTGCCTCCCACACGGGATCGAGCTTCAAGTAAAACAAAGGATTTTTTCTTTTCCGCTAGCAGAAAGGCGCTATAAATTCCGCTGAGGCCACCCCCAATGATGATGGTATCAATTTTTTCCGTATGCATATCTTGTTTGAGTCCTGGTTTTTTCAAATTTTTATCAAACCGTCAGGTCCTTTTCAAAATCGTTATGAGCCTGCAAAGTTAAAAAATCAATTTAAAAAATATTTTTTGCATTTTATGTTTTATGTGGATAACGTTTAATATGTTGGGATGACAAGGTGCTGGGCTCACAGCGTTCTAAAGTGTTAAAAAGCACAATATATTGTGCTTTTTAACACTTTAGAAGTACAATGGGTTGTATGTTGGAATAGTGCGAGCCCAGTGCCAATGGTTTGGTGTTCAGGCTATAAGCTGGCTGCCGCAGTATCAAACTCAGGGGCATTTACTTATTGTTTGTCTCAATTACTGACCAGGCAAACCTGGAAAAATATTTAAATATTCATCACTGCTTTAGGTATTTATTATAAATACAAATAACAAAGATGTACAAATATAGAATCTCATCTCATACCCGGATAAAGTCAATGGAAGGTCAGTTCTTTCCTCTGAATAGCAGCGGGATTCCATGGCCATGGCAAGGTGGTCTGCAGATTGAAAAATTTTTCTGATCAAAGGCACACTTATCATGGTGATTCTTTTGAATGGATTTTTATGAAAATCTGCGCATCTTGCATTTTGTGCAAGAGTAATGTCCTTTGCCTGTCCTATGATCATTGGCAGAAACCGGATAAATAGGCTGACCATCATTCCAGCCCTTTTTTCAGGGATGAAGGGTACAGGTTTGAGCAGCCATTCAACACCCCTTTTTATTGAGGATGGCTGGGTGGAAAATGTAAACATCAGCCCCATTATCATGACAAGTAAAAAACGCCATGTGACTTGAATGCCGTCCAGGATTCCTTGTTTGCTTACAATAATTGCCATGAAGCTCATAACAGGAGTTTCAGGTGTGGTAATGGTTGTGTTAAGAACCCTGGCAATAAATACAAACAGCAGAAGTATAAAAAAATATTTCAGCTCCATTAGCGTATCTTTAAAAGACAGCCCAGCGCTTGCTGCAATAGCTGAAAATATGAGGCTTACAAGGCTTAACCCGGCAAACCCTGCATTTAACAAACCAATGCTCATAATGCTGAGACATATGAGCTTACACCGGACATCAAGCCTGTGCAGAATGGAATTCCCCCCATAAAAACCAAACGCGCTCACCTTTCCCATGACATTAACTCCATGCTTGATTTTGTGGTGCACGGCTCTCGTATTCCAAATTTTTCAATACCTTTTAAAAGGTCGGAAGGGGGACCGTCGGCTTTAATCCGTCCATCTTCAAGGATTATCATTCTGGTGGCGTATTTAATAACCTTTTCAAGCTCATGGGTTGAAACAACAATTGTATGACCCGATGAATGCAAAGACTTCATGCAGGACAAAATATCCAGGGTGCCGGGGTAATCTAAGTTGGAAAAGGGTTCATCTAAAACAATTACCTCCGGTGACATGGCAAGAACCCCTGCAATGGCTACCCTTCTTTTCTCTCCTCCGGAAAGTGTTGAAGGGTTTCTGTCTTTGAGATGAAATATGGACATTTTTTTTAAAATATCTGATGTCCGGCTCTGTATTTTTTGTTGAGAAAACTTGAGATTTCTTGGGCCGAAAGCTACATCTTCGAAAACGGTTTCACCGACTATCTGGGTATCTGTATCCTGAAAGATCATTCCGACGGTTTTTCTGGCGTAGGAGAGATTTTTTAAAACGGTTTTTCCATTTACTCTAACCTCACCTGATGTGGGTGCAATCAAACCGTTGAGGTGCCTGAAAAGCGTTGTTTTTCCAGAGCCGTTTTTACCGGCAACAATGATAAATTCACCCTTGAATATAGAAAGATTTATATTCTTAATGCCAGGGGAAGAGTCATTGTTATACACATGGCTCAGATGGTTTACTTCAATGATTGGAATAGTCATGATTTTTTCATTTACATCTTTGGGCTGCGATTCATGATAGGAATTATTTTTTTTACGGCAAACACACCTGCTGCAATTTTTAACGCATCTCCTATAAGAAATGGATACATTCCAAGGGCAAGGGATTTTGACCAGGACATTTTAGTTGCAAACTTCAGCCAGGGTACACCTGCCGAATAGACAAAAAGAGAGCCTATTATCATTGCTAAAACATTTGCCGCAGTTTTTTTTCCTGATTTTTCAGCAATCAGCCCTGCTGCTATAACGGCGGGGATATATCCTAAAAGATAGCCGCCGGTGGGTCCGAAAAGCCGGCCAAGTCCTCCTGTTCCTCCAGCAAACACTGGAAAACCGCAGGCACCCATGAAAAGATATAGTAAAATAGATGCAAGTCCCCATAGTGGCCCTAGAATAATAGCTGCCATGAGTACGAACATATTTTGAAGCACAATGGGTACAGGCCCGATTGGTATTGCAATATAGGCACCTGCTGCTATGAGGGCTGCAAAAAGTGAGGTATAAATTGTCATTGTTAAGCGAATTGAATTGTCCAATTATTTTTTTCCGATTTTTGATTTTTACTCGAGATCCGTAATCTCTCATTTTTCCACATCAAATGTTGGTAGTCCATAACTGATAGTGGTGGAGTATGTATCGAGTATCTATAAATAAAGAGTGTTAGACTGCCAAGCCACTACATATTTAGCACCACCCAAATGTTTTTGTATTAAATTGAATCCAATACTATACGTGGTTTTAATATAGAAACCTTGTGAATGATGAGTGTTTTTAAAGGTTTTAAGTTTTAGATCGTGATCCCTGACTTCTTACCAATGGTTCGATTATTTTTGCATAACTCATTGAATTTATTGAGATAAAAAATGGCCTCTAAAAAATTCGAGTCATATTTAGCTTAGATGACAGCATGTTATGAAATCAATCGAACCGAGGGTTCTTATTTTACATATTATGGAAACAGTCTCCATAGATAATTCTTTTTTCAATGCCGTCCGGCTGAACTATTATTAAAGCTCCGGTATCATCCACATCCTTGGCAAGCCCATGAAAACTCTCTTTATGGGTTTTCAAAGTGACTTGTTTTCCAATGGTGGAGGTGGAAGCCTTCCATTTATGGATGACGTTTTCTTGATCTATATTAAGGATCATAGCCTCGAAACTGTCAAGAAAGGCTGAAAGGATGGGGCGCCGGGGAACGCTCTTTCCAAGCACCTTCCGGATGGAGACTGCGTTGGGCTCGTTTTTTTCAGGATCATTGTTTACATTTAGTCCAATGCCTATGTTTACAAAGGATATCATGTCTCCCCTGGTCTCCATTTCCGATAAAAGGCCTGCCAGTTTTTTGCCGTTAACCAGAATATCGTTGGGCCATTTTACTGTTGCATCGATGCCAAGATGCTCCTTCAGTGTAGCGGCAAGGCAAATTGATGCTGCAAAATTAAGTCTATAGGCAAGGGGTGGAGGAAGATCAGGTTTTAATATGATGGTAAACCAAAGGCCGCCCCGGCTGGAAAGCCAGGCTCTGTTAAGCCGTCCTCTGCCCCTGGTCTGTTTTCCTGCAATGACGACACTTAAATGGAGTCCATCTTTTCTTGCAATATCTCTTGCCTTGTCCATGGTGCTCGAAATACTGGGAAAAAAGAAAATCAAATCCTCTCTTTTGGGAAATAGATTCGGAAAAAGAATATCTCCTTGATTTTTAAGTATATATCCCTTTGGGGTGGATTCGATATCACAACCGCTTTCCTTTAATTGTTGAAGATGTTTCCACACAGCTACCCTGGAAACATTCAGGTTTTTACTCAGCTCAACTCCTGAAACTACTTTTCCGTCAGCCTGTATTAAGATACTTATGATTTTTTCTTTCATGACCACCTTGTTAATTTTTAGAATTATATTTGGTTAACAAGAAAACAGGAAAAAGTCAAGATGTTGAATTTGCCATCCTTTATTTTTCGATTTACACTTTCTTAATCAATTTCCCCGTTTTTGGGGGCTCACCTTAAAAAAAACCGTAAACTACTTTGAAAGATGCCTTGAATTTCAGATATTTCATTTTACATTAATATTTGAGAAATTGGGGGGGAATGGATATACTGCCCACCGCTGTAAGCTGCCTATTTTAGAAGGTTGTTTCACCTGTGTTAATAAAAGAAGTGAAGGAGTCACAACATGAATTACAATACAACAAGAAAAATTCTGCCCATGGTTTCAGATTTTAAAAGCTTCTGGAAAAAACATGGGCCATTTAAATATGCTCTGACAAGTTGTGAGTTTCCCCCTATTCTCCTGGAACCCGAGGAGTGGATTTTTTCAAATTCAAGTAAAGAACTTTTAAAAGAGTTGATGCAGTGGGAAAAGAGAAAGATGAAAATTGTCAAGGCACCTTTTAACAAAAATAAAACAAACGTATTCAAGCCTGATGATTTGATTCCATGGAAAATTCTTAATTTTCCAGAAGAATGGGAATGTGCTGTCTGCAAGTCCTTTACACCGATGGGACATTTGACAGAACATGTAATTTCAGAGCCCTGGGATGAAGAGGCAGGATTAAACATAAACGGAAAAACAGAACAGGAAATAGAAGTTTTATTTTTCAGCCTTCTAAAAAAGGAAATTCACAGGATCGGGTATGATCTTCTTCAGCCTGAAGCGGGCCTTGGGAAAAAAAATTGCGCTTTTGTTGAATCATATCTTAAAGAATGGGAAAATGATGAATAAAGGCTTATATAGAAGAAGGAGTATGTAAAAGATGGCACACAGAATTAACCAATCCAATTATTCACGTCTTGTTGACCGTTTAAACCGTTTCCCCCAGGGTGCTCCGCCTTCAGACCTGCTGTTTAAAATTTTAAATCAACTTTTCAGTGAAGAAGAAGCAGGGCTTGTCTCCCTTCTTCCCATACGTCCCTTTGCAAAGGAAAAGGCAGCAAAGTGCTGGAAAATGAATTCTTCAAAGGCAAAAAAAATATTGGATGACCTGGCAGGCCGGGCCATCCTGGTGGACATTGAACAGCAGGGCGAAATCCTTTATGTACTGCCACCACCCATGGCTGGTTTTTTTGAATTTTCCATGATGCGGGTCAGAAGGGATGTGGATCAAAAAGTTCTGAGTGAGCTGTTTTATCAATATCTTAATGTGGAAGAGGATTTTGTTAAGGACCTGTTTACCCTTGGCGAGACTCAACTCGGCCGCACCTTTGTCCATGAACCAGCTCTTTCAAATGAAAATGCACTCCAGGTTCTGGACTATGAGCGGGCAAGCAATATAATCAAAACAGCCAATCCCATGGGTATCAGTATCTGTTATTGTCGCCATAAAATGCATCACATAGGAAGGGCATGTGATGCGCCCTTAGACATATGCATGACATTTAACACCGCAGCATCATCGCTTATAAATCATGGATTTGCAAGGGAGGTGGATGTCAAAGAAGGGCTGGATCTTTTACAGACTGCCTATGACAACAACCTTGTTCAGTTTGGAGAAAATGTCCGGGAGAGGGTGAACTTCATATGCAACTGCTGCGGCTGCTGTTGTGAGGCCATGCTGGCTGCCCAGAGATTCGGCATTCTGAACCCTGTACACACCACTAATTTTATACCTGAGGTTAATGAAATCACCTGCAATGGATGCGGGAAATGCGTAGAAATCTGTCCGGTAAAGGCCATGGGACTTGTAACAGCCAATGATCCTAAAAAACCCAGGCTTAAAAAGGCCAGGCTTGACACATCGCTGTGTCTGGGATGCGGGTTATGCGTCCGGGTCTGCCCCTTTGAATCCATATCCCTTAAACCCAGGGAAATACGGGTAATAACTCCCCTTGATACCCTTCATAAGGCCGTTGTCATGGCAATTGAACGGGATAAACTTCAGGATTTGATCTTTGATAATCAGGTGCTCTTTAGCCACAGGGCCCTTGCCGGCGTGTTTGGTGTAATATTGAAACTTTCCCCCGTGAAAAAATTCCTCGCCATGAAGCAGATTAAATCCAGATACCTTGAGGCTGTTATCCGGCATCTGGAGAAAAAGGGAATGGTATAAGGAGAGACCATGCTGTGTTTATAAAAATATGGCAAGGAAACCCCTTAATCTTTAGTTCAGGGGATGAATTGTCATCTTTATTTAAGAAAAAAGTTTTGCCGAAAGCCTTTTTTCACCAAATTTCATGGGCAATACCACCATGAGAATGCAGATTATAATTGAGACTGCAAAGGAAAAAGCTATCCAGGCCAGGTTTAACCCTGTTAAGGTTTCTCCCCTGAAATGCTTAGAGAGAATGGTATATACGGGTCCTGCCTGGAGCACGAGGTTTCCACCTATAAAAAGCGCACTGTAAATCATGAACATAAGCCCTCCGTAACTTGTGATGGTCTGGGTTGGATTTTCCGACTTGAAGTTGGGAAAGGCCGCACCAAGTCCAATCCCCAGCGCAACCACGCCGGGAACCATGAAAACGGTATTAACGCAGGAGAGCACCATCATAAAGGGTACAACTTTTAGCAGAACATTGGTGCTTATGATCAGAAGCATTGTGAGAATAAGCAAAGGGACAAGATAAATAAAAAATTTAATCTGCAGAAAATATTTGAGATCAATGGGGCATGAGCGTATTAACCAGATGGATTCTCCCTCCACACTGACGGCAGGGAAGGCAAACCTGCCGGTTATGGCAGTCAAAACAAAAAAGGCAAGCCCCATGTTAAGAAAAGACAGAATATTTTGCAGATAAATTGTCTTTATGGGTGCTTTATCAAGGGGCAACACCTTGAAATTGTAAATATAGATACAGATCAGAGCGCCGATTAGAAACAATTGGGACCATTGGGTCTGATCCCTGAAAAATGTCTTGATCTCCTTTGTAATAAGAGGCTTTAACTGCCCCTTTAACCTGCGTATGACCGGCAGTTCCAGGCGTCTGCCCACAAGCAGTCTTGCCGCCGAGGTCTGGGCACGGGATACGCCGCTGAAATAAATCAGGTCTGCCGTGAGAATAAGGACAAAGATCATAAAGAGAATAAAACTGAGGGCCAGCCCCATATGAAAACAGGCACTAAGATTTTTTCCCTGCAATGATGCCATAAGCGCATCATAACACCATGTGCTTGGTAAAAAAGGAGAAGAAGGCGTGTTCATGGACTTGAAGTAGAAAAGAGTTGCTGAAAATATTTCAGGGTCAACAAGCCTTTCCGGCCTTAATATCCGAAAGGCAATGTAGAGAAGAATAAACAGGAAAAGCCCCAGGAAAACAAATATTGTACGAATGCGGCTTGCCGGCACTATCACTACAGCTATCATGGTTACAAAGGCCCCAAAGGAAGATGCGATAAAAGACAGCAGCAAAAGAGATGTCATCATGGTGATGTAGAAAAAAATACCTGGGCTGTAAATTAATCCATAGGCCACAAATACCGGAAGAGTATAGAGAATAACCATCCAGGAGCTGTCCAGGGTTGTTTCTATCCATCGTGCTGTGAAAATTCTGAAAGCTTCAACGGGCATGGCATGGACAAGTCTTAGATCCCTTGACAGATATAATTTGGACAGCGCATTTAAAATACTGCTGAATATAAGGAGAGAAAAGATTGTTATTATAACCATGGAAAGGAGTTTCCATGCAAGTATATCCCCTAATTGTTCTATGCGGGTGAAATATTTTAAAACCTTTAAAGATATAACAAGGCCGCTTACCCAGAATCCAATTCCAAGAATTCCGATGATAATGTATTTCATCAAACCCTGATTTGTGGCCTTTCCATGATTTAGAAAACTCCACCAGCGGGGTTTCAGCAGTGTCAATATGTCACTCTTCAATTTTCAGATTCCTTCTCCATCTTCGGTGAGAATCATAAAAACCTGTTCCAGATCCACCCGGTCGGCCCTTGCAAGATGCTGCAGCTCCTTGACTGTTCCCTGGGCAATGAGCTGTCCTTTGTGAATAACTCCAATCCTGTCGCAGACATCCTGGGCAACCTGAAGAGTGTGGGTGGACATGAAAATTGTCGTGCCCTGTGCCGCCAGCTCTCCAAATAGCTGTTTCACCATCTTGATGGCAAAGGGATCCAGTCCGACCATGGGCTCATCCACCACCACCACCTTGGGGTTGTGCAACAGGGCCGCCGCCATTATGAGACGCTGTTTCATGCCGTGGGAAAAGGATTCGATAAGCTCGTCCGCCCAGTCCATAAGGGAAAATTTCTTCAGCCATGATTCAGCGAGGGGTTCAAATTCAGGCTCTTCCATCTCGTACATATCAGCGATAAACTTTAGAAATTCCATGGCTGTGAGTTTCTCGTAGATATAGGGCCGGTCTGGAATAAAGCCTATTTTCTTTTTGGCCACCCTGGGAAACTTGATCATGTCCATGCCGCATATCTTCACAATTCCCGATGTGGGTGCAAGAAGCCCGGCCACCATGCTGATTGTGGTAGTCTTACCCGCACCGTTGGGGCCTATAAAACCAAATATCTCTCCCCTGGGAATGGAGATGCTCAATCCATCTACTGCTCTGATTTTACCGTAATTTTTGGTTAGATTTTTCAGTTCGATCATAGATACTCCCCATCGGTAGAGATTGAGCTTTATAGGGGGAATCTTTTTCCCGGAATCAGGGCAAAAGGAGTCTTTTTAAAAGCTCAAGTTATGAGAGTGCATAGTATATCCTGCCCCTCTCAGTGGATCATGGTTTATATGAAAGTCTCCGTAAAGGATTGTTTTTTAAAGACTTTCAATCTTCGTTGTGGCCGGGTAAAAAATATGCTCCGGCCATGCCGGTTTATATGAAAGTCTCCGTAAAGGATTGTTTTTTAAAGACTTTCAATCTTCGTTGTGGCCGGGTAAAAAATATGCTCCGGCCATGCCGGTTTATATGAAAGTCTCCGTAAAGGATTGTTTTTTAAAGACTTTCAATCTTCGTTGTGGCCGGGTAAAAAATATGCTCCGGCCATGCCGGTTTATAGGAGATTACTTTCAGCTTTATTTTACCCATCACTCCCATCAGGTTAAGCTGCATTTCCTGGGAACCCGAAGTAAAGCCGATGTGGGTGACATCTGCTGGAATCTGATTAAACAGTGCATCAACGCTGATCCATCTTCCTATATATACAATATTCCACGCATGATAGTAAAATCGTCCCTTAAGATAAACAAGGCCTGCTTCGACCCCGGCCGGGATTCCAATGGCCCTGCAAAGGGCAGCCATGAGCGCTGCATGTTCATTGCAGTCCCCCATTCTGTTCTTCAGGGTTGACAGGGCATTGGGCAGGGATACCACCGGCTGGCGCCGGATGTTTTTTTGTATCCACAAAACCAGGTTCCTTACCTTTTCAATGGGTGTATCCGCTGATTGGGTAACCCTTTGGGCAATGTTTTTTATTCGATGATCATTGGACTGGATAAAAGGCCCAGGAGATTTGAATTTTTCATCAACAGCGGAAAGCTCTTGGGGGCCAAGTACATGGGGCAGGCCGTCAAGGGATTCCCTTTGAATGGTCAAAATACCGTCTTTAAAGCTCTGGCGGTTCTGTGACAGTCCCTGTTCCAATTTTAGTGCATATTTCCGGTCTTTTTCTTCTTCAAGGCCGGAAATCCTGAACTTAATTTCCTGGAGCTGGTCCGGGTTCTGGAGTTTTACATTGGATGGAACCGAAACAAGCTCTGTAAGATCATCTGTGCCGCCCAGGCTAATTCCCTGGAGAGCCTCTTCCTTAGTAGTTTTAACTAAAGTGATCCCTAACAGGCCCTGCTCCTTTAGCACCTGGTCATCATCATCCACCCATGCGGACTGTCTTATGCCTTTAAAGGAGAGGCTGATCTTCCGGGCTGAAATTTTTTTTCCATCAATCAAGACAAGCTCTTTTTCAAAAATTTTTACCCTGGCAGGGGCCTGACCCAGGGTGGATGGGTCAAACACGAAAAGCACCATCTCGTCACCAGGCTCAAGGCCCGATGCAATTACCGCCTGAATTATGGCGCTGGTAAGATAGGGGCGGTCTTCAAGTTTTATCTCCAGGGGCTTTGAGGAAATTAAGGAGGGTTTGGAATCTTTTCCTGTGTTTTCATGATCTGTTTTGTCCATCACGGCATTGTCGTTACTGGAATTGATGTAAAGCACATTATCTTTAATATGCCCTTTAACGACAAAATCAAAACTGCCTGAGAAAATAGAGAAATTAAAGTCCAGGAGGGCAAAATCCATGTCAGTGGTGCTTGATGAACTAACAATGATATCCTGGGTCAGCCCCATTGTATTTATTTTCATCACCGTTTTTTCATCAATTTTATAGCCGCTGCCCCGGGCATCCATGGCACGATGGGTATAACCGATTTTTTTCCCGTTTTGAAAGATATTCATCCATGAAACACCGGATTCCAGCCTTTTTTCTGACCATGATGAAGCACTTTGAGTATTGCCGGCAAACCAGTTTTGATGAAATTCCAGGCGGAAAAACATCATTAGAGCAAAGAACAAAACCGCCGCCAGTCCTGATAAGCAGAATTTTTTGTTTTTACAAACGGTCATCTTGTGTTTTTATGCTCTTTTCTCGTTGAATTTGACATATTTGTTTTAATAGCCATCATTTTGTTTTATAAATCATACCAATAGATCACAGCATAACACACTGTCATTTGATTTGGCGGAAAACGTCATGGACAGGGTAACGCACATATGTGCCCCGGCAATGGAGAGATAGGGCCTTGTGATCTGGATCTGTTCAGGATGCAGGGCTGCCCGTCTCAGGTAATGACGCCTGAACCAGTCGGCATTTTTTGCATCCTCAAGGGGTTTATAGCGACGATCCTCCCGGATTTTAAAAAAATCCGATACCAAAGGGTGTTGAAACCCATGGTGAATTGTAATAAGCGCATGTATCCTTTGTTGTTTAAAACCCTTTTTTCGTAAATTGATAAGGCAAAAATTCCTTGTTGTTGCCAAGTTTTAAGTTATAACCGTTTTAAACTCATTTTTGAGTGGTTTGTTGTTTGTACTGGCAAAACAAAGAGGCAGCTATATCGTCAATTCAACAAAAATACCATTAAGTTTTCTAAATGTATCTTAAGACGCTTTATCAAATATATTTAGTTGTTTATCATCCTTTTTTTTATTTTTGCGTCTTGTGCCGGCCATTTCGATTAACAAGGTAGCAATCGTAGTAAAAATGGAACGTGCAACGACGCCATGTTGGCTTCTTACCCTTGTTTGTTCCAGACCTTCTCTTTTTTTCATTAAATTAAAAGGACGTTCACAATTCTTGCGTATTGCTATTATCTTTTCAGCCTGCTTAGTTAAGACAGGCATCGGTTGGAAATAACCTCTGTCAAAAGGTATTATTCTGCGTTTTAAACAAGCTGAATCATGGGGGCATTCGCCGGGCTGTGTACTACAACCATACTCATGCCCTTCTGGTGTACAACAAATATAATTCATTGGATGTTCACAGTAATCATTACAGGTGACCCTGACTGGAAAATTAACGACATTGTCCGGGAGAGCAGTATTTTCCAATGGCGGGGCAATGACATATGTACCTGTCTCATTAAATAGTGACCCGTCTGTGTCGTGATATGCCTGATCTGCTGTAATGAGCTTGACATCAATACCCATGGCCTGAGCCAGTTGAATCAGAGGCTTTAAAAATAGACTATCATGATGATTTGCAGCCCCAATGAGAGATACAAGGGGAAAACTATGTCCTGTTGATGGATTGATTGCTGTTAAAGTATGCATACGATAGCCAATCACATATGGAGATTTATCCCTTTTATTTCGGCGTTTTCCACAGTCACAGTCAATATCGGAATATATACGTATTTTCTTGCCTTTGACTTCAATTGTACACAAGGGATAGTTGAACTCCATCGGAAGTTCTGTCGAATCTATCCCATGCACTATCCAATCATCCAGACAATTGGATTCATAAAGATGATGGAGAATATATAGAAGAATATTAACGAGTTTCGGAAATGGCAAACCTTGTCTGAAATGACAAAGTTCTGTGTGATCCGGTATTTTTTTAGTATTTAACGGCAATCCAGCAAATCGTCTGTTCTGTTTTCTTTCTCTGCCAAAATACTCTTCAGTGCAATATTTTCGGTAGCTGATTTCAGGGTATTTTATCACCTTGAGAAGTTCCATCCTGAACAATTGATAAAGTCGGGTATCCCTTTGGTCAGGGCTGTAGCCCTCAGTGGCAAGAAGACTGTCAATGATTTCGTTATCCAGGAGTTCATCAATGAATATCAACTCCTTATCCGTTATCTCTTTAGGAGTTTGCATCTTCGATTCCAGAGGAAAAAGGTTACCGCTGTAAAAATTATTAATGTAATCAGCCATACCCTTTAAAGTTAGGATACCCTTAGAAGGCATCTGATCTTCAATTCCAAGAAGTTCTTCAATAGGGGATTCCACCGGTTGGGAGAAATCATAGTTGTCAATTTCAGTTTTCATTATTTCTCTAACCAGTGCCTTCTTCTGCTTCTTGTTAATTTTTTTCCAACCAGGAAAGTTGGTTTTCAATTGCTTTCTAATTGAGCGTCTGATATTTTTTCTCTGCATGAGGCCTCTCTTTTTGGTTTTTTATATAAAAATGTTTTGAAAGTATAAATATAAACCAAAATAGAGGTCTTTTCAAGCTATAAATGCTTGAATACATTAATTTTATTGTATCTTTTTTAAGGTCAATTTCAACACCCTTTACCAGGGTATGCCCAATCTGAATACCATCAGTTCCAATTTGATAACATCTAACCACTTTTGGAGCATTTAAAAGCTCTTTTGTGGCAGATATCAGGGAATCTCCAGCTTTCAGCCCTTCCACGGAGCCTGCAAATAGAGCTTTATATTTTGTAAATACCTTTTCTATTTTCTGGTCTTCCAAAAAGGCAAAATGTTTGTAAACATCAAAAAGCTTGCCAAAATCAGTTTCTTCTTTTACATGGGATTTAAGTTCTACAAAGGGTCGTCCAAAAAAAAATCCCTGAACAAAGTCAGCATCACTTTCCATGGCTATCATGGCCTGATCCTGCGTCTCCACGCCTTCAACAAGTACCAGTGCTCCGGACTGGTGAAGAAGGGAAACGATCCCGGAAAGCATGGAGCGGACGGATTTCCTTGTTGAAGCCTTCACAAGAAAGGATCTGTCTAATTTTACAATATCAGGTTGAAGGGTCCAGATGCGGTCAAAGTTGGAATGGCCTGCTCCGAAATCATCAATCGCAATAAGGCAGCCAAGGCTTTTATAGTAATTGATGACCTCAGAGAGCAGGTCGTTTCCATCTATGGGATACTCCACTACCTCGATGACAACACGATGGGGAGGGAAATTGTACCTTTCAAGCAGATCCCCGAAAAATGAACCATAAAGCTTGCCGCTTATGATGGTTTGAGGAGATACGTTTAAAAAAAGCCAGTTCATGTCATCGTTAATATTTAAAAAATTGTGTAGATGAATGTACCTGCACAGCCTGTCGAGACGAACAATTTCTGATGGACTCTCATTTTGAGAAAATAACTCGGCCGGGCTTATCCAGTTCAAGTCCCTGTCCCTGGGCCTCAGCAGGGCTTCGTATCCTACAATTCGCTTATGGGCAAGGCTGAAGATGGGCTGCAAAGCAGTATATAGCTGTACATTATTCATGGCTCCTGTCAGGAAACTGCCTTTTTCAAGAATGGATTCTTTAATGACAGGAAGATTCAGATTAACACAGGATTTCATATACAGAGCCTTTAAAAACCGGCGTTCTTCATTTTTTCCAACCGGGGGATGAGTATTTGCCGGGTATCGGCAAACTAAAGAATAAAATGCAATTATTACACCAAAAAAATTTTTTTATGAAAATTGAAACCTATTTATAAAGGGCAGGCACAAGGCCTGCTCCTGCGCGTTAAAATAAAAGCAAAAAAGATATGGGCATCTTTCATATCAAATCAAAAGTAGTTTACACTTTTCTGAAAATTTTGAACCATGATTAAATGATGAACATGATTAAAAATCAAGGTAAATCCTTTAATCAGGAAAATTATGGTTCAAAAAATGTGTAAACTGACAAATGAAGGATGCCAAAATATGGCATAAAAAACATATTTGTGGCTTTGTCTATATATAATAACATTATTGCAACGATGGGCTTTCTTAATTCTGTCTTTCAGCCTTTAATAGCAGGCTTTTTTAATAGTCTAAGGATAATGCATGAGCATGGCACATAGATTGCTAATGATATCCATAAGTCTTCAAACATAAAAAAAGGATAAAAACATGTTATTGGGATTCTTAAAAAATAGAGACGGCTTTAGACAAAAAGATCATATTCAACCCATCAAACTGATGCTGGAACAAACCTGGGATTTATCAAAAGAATTTTCAGTTCCGCCGGATCCGATTACAGCCGATGCCATCGGCGTGTTTAACCTTTTTCTGAAAAAACTTAACGGTATTGTAGGCAGTATATTAAAAAGCGTTGTATCCTTATCCTCCATTGCACCAAGCCTTTTTAAGTTCTCAACAGAGTTCAAGGATCAATGTCTGAAACAAAAAAACAAGATCATTGCCATCTCAAAAGCCGGAGTGAGCATGGCAGATTCCATTGGAAAAATTGCCGAAAATACAGATACCCTGGCCTCTGATTCTGAAAGTCTCGAAAAACAGGTGCAAGATACCATGCTTCTGGGTAAAAAATCAATGGAGCAGTTTAAAGAGATAAGCACCTTTGTTAATGACCTTGTCAATACAATTAATGACCTTAATGAGAATTCCATCTCAATTGGATCTATCATCGAAGTGATCAGTACCATTTCCGATGAAACAACCATTTTGTCATTGAATGCAAGAATAGAGGCTTCAAGGAGGGACAGTGACGGTAAGGGGTTTAAGGTTATAGCTGAAGAGATAGCAGCACTTGCAAAACAGACAAAAGATGCAACAAGAGATATCCAGGAAAGATTGGATATCCTCAGGTCAACGGTTACAGGAACAGTCGATGCCGTGAAGAATGTCGAAAAAAATGTAAAAAATGGGGAGGCTCTCATAAACGATTCCAGTACTGCATTAAAAAATGTTTATGCCGGTTTTGAGTCTCTGTCAGGCAATATTGCCATTATCAAGGCATCAACATCCAACCAGAGCAAGGATGTTAAAACAATTTCCAAAGATATTTTGGATATTGAAAATTCCATTAAGAGCCAGTCCACGGCAGTCGAAACCATTGTCAAAACTACCGGTAAAATAAACCATCTTTGCGATGACATGATTGTTCAAACCGGAATTTTTCATCTTTCAACCCATAAAATATCCAGAGATGCTGCTGAAAAAATGGCCATGCATCATGAAATACAAAGCATGACAAGGATGACCCGGGAAAATGCCATGACAAGATTTCTCAAGGAGTACAGGTTTATTGAGCTGGCATATATCACCGATGGTGAAGGTACCCAGGTTACCCGTAATGTCTATTCTGAAAATGTAAAAAACGAAGAAGAGCTTGAAAACGGATATGGCCGGAACTGGTCTGAGAAAGAATGGTTTAAAGAACCTAAACGTAAAGGGAGCACCTTTGTTTCAAAAATCTATCGGTCTTCAGCTACCAATCGTTTCTGTTTTACGGTCTCGGTTCCCATGTTTGACAAAAAATCACTATTTCTGGGTGTGCTTGCCATAGACATCAACTTTGAAGACATTCTGAAAGTAAAGTCCGGAAAGTCTTGACTGCCGTGTAAAGTATCCAGGAAGCGTGGGATTTGAGCTTTAGACTATAGTCCCGGTCAAATGACTTGATGCTACAATGAAACTTTAAATATAAATAAATCAATCTGTTATATCTAAAATCAAGTATCAAGTCATGTGACTTCCACTATAATTCATGAAGATGTGAAATAACAGATTGATTTATCTGCCAAACAATATCCCGGCATATCCCACAAAACTCTCCCCCGGGCTTTTGTCAAAGCTTGTAGCATAGTCAACCTCGACGCTCTGAACAGCCCCCATTTGATTCGCGGCCGCAACCGTTGCGGCTGCAGCTCCGGCACAGCACATGTTATGTTTTTGAATTCCCTGCTTGATTATAGTGCTGCAATCCATGTGCAGCATGGCATCAACTGCGTTTTTATCATTGACATCCCTTACCCATTCCAGAGCTTTTTTTCCATGGCCTGCCGGGGTAAAACCAAAGTTATCGCCATAATGGGTAAGATCTGTGGAACCTATAACAACGATGTCAATACCTTGAAGCCGGGCTGCCTCAACAGCTTTGATACCAATTTTTCTGGCAATAGGAGACGGCGGAACTCCCATGGGCACAATGGCCGCTTTCGGAAAGAAGTATTTAATGAACGGCAGTTGTAATTCAATGGTATTCTCCTCTGGAAATGAGCGGGGAGATACCATTTTGATCCCTGTCCCGTTCACCATGGAAGATGCTGTTTCTTCATGGACAAGAAGTCTTCCAAAGGGAGTCTCCCATGCACCATTACCCATCATGCAGGGGGCTGTCTCAGGATGCATGTGCATTCCAAAAATGATTACCACCTCAGGGGTTTTCACAGAGGATGTATCAAATGATGTTGAGCCAAGTGAGGCAATAACACGGCATGCAATGGAACCTGAAAAAAACCACCCGGCATGGGGTACGATGCCACAGCAATAATCTCCATCCAATGCTCCGTTTTTGTCCTTTAGAAAATTTTTAATTTCCCTTTCACAATCCTTTGCACTTTCAGGATACCAAGATCCTGCAAAGGCAGCACTTTTGATTTCCATTGCAGCCTCCCATAAATTTTTGTTGTTTTGGCGTAAACGGCAATTACAAAGTAGTCCATAATTGGTAGTGAGGATTATGTTTTATGAAACTCCGGTGCGGACTCCCATGGCATTTGATTTGTTCTATGCTTTTGATTCGATAAACTGAACAGCCTTTTGAATGCGCTGGAGAGTTTTCTCCCTGCCAAGGGCCAATATCATCTCAAATATGCCGGGGCTGACCGTTGTGCCGGTAAGTGCAACCCGAAGGGGCTGTGCTATTTTACCAAACTTTAAAGAGGTTTCATCCATTACTTTTTTAAGAGCATCCTCTAAGTTTTTTTCCGTGAACTCTTTAAGAGCTTCCATATATTCCAGGGATTTTTTGAGGGGAGCCAGGGACTCTGGTTTGAAAAATTTCTTGGCGGCTTTTTCTTCAAACTCAATATCTTCCTTAAAGTAAAACAGGGCTGATTCTGCCATCTCAACAAGGGTTTTGCTCCTTGGCTGAAGGGTTTCAATTGCCTTTTCAAGATCATCTTCTAATTTTATTTTAACCTCTTTTTGCAGGAGCAGAGGCATAAGCTCATTTGAAAGCTCTGCAGGAGTTTTGGCCTGTATGTGCTTTGCGTTCAGGGCGGTGAGCTTGTTCATGTCAAACATGGAAGGGGACTTGCCGATGTGATCTAAGGAAAATTTTTCAATGAGTTCCTTTCTTGTGAAAAATTCCTGATCTCCAAAGGACCAGCCCAGGCGGACAAGATAATTGATCATGGCATCGGGAAGATAGCCCATGTCCCTGTACTCGCTGACGGACATGGCTCCGTGGCGTTTGCTGAGTCTTGCCCTGTCAGAGCCCAATACCATGGGAACATGGCCGAAAACCGGGAGATCAGCACTTAAGGCATTGTAGATAAGTATCTGTTTGGGTGTATTGACCAGGTGATCATCGCCCCTGATGATAGTGTTGATCCCCATGGTTATGTCATCTACTACAACGGCCATGTTGTACATGGGACTGCCGTCACTTCTCTGGATAATAAAGTCGTCTAACTCGCTGTTGGGAAATGATGTATTCCCTTTTATTACATCCTCCACAACAGTGCTGCCCATCCTGGGGGCCTTGATGCGTACAACCATGCCAGGGCCGCCTTCAAGATTCATCTCCCGGCATTTCCCGTTGTACATGGGATTTTGTCCCTTGGCTCTTGCCTCATCCCGCATTGCATTGACCTCTTCAGGGGTGCAGTTGCAATAATAGGCATGGCCTGTATCCAGCAGTTTCTGTACATAGGATGAGTAAATCTCATATCTATCCGTTTGAAAATAAGGCCCCTCATCCCAGTCTATACCCAGCCACTCAAGGGATTCAAATATAGCATCCACCGAGGCTTTTGTGGAACGGGCCTGGTCAGTATCTTCAATTCTTAAAACAAATTTTCCCCCTTTTTTTCTGGCATACAGCCAGTTGAAAAGTGCGGTTCTTGCCCCTCCAATGTGAAGGTATCCTGTGGGACTGGGAGGAAATCTCGTTATTATATTGTCCATTCGGTCTCCATTTATATATTTTTAATGGTCTTTTTTAGGGTATATTTCCTGTATCTTTACGTATTGCTTTAAAAGCAGTTTACACTTTTCTGAATGTAATCCTGAAACAAGAGGATGTTCAGAGCGTATTTATCACAGTTGAATCCTTTGGGCAAGCTTGAATGAAATTCCGGTCATTATTTCCTTGACAAAAGTTCATAATTAAATTAAAAATTTATGTTTACTGGTTGAAACTTATTTACGTATTTCATTGAAGTTGATTATCGTATATTCTAAAACGAACTTAGATACTTAGGAGAAAATAAATGGCTGTACCAAAGCAAAAATCATCCAAAAGCCGAGGCAGAAAAAGACGTACCCATCAGAAAGTAGCTGTTCCCACTATTGCGATTTGCCCAGAATGCCAGGAAGCAAAGCTTCCCCATGCTGCATGCCCTGAATGCGGGGCATACAAGGAATTCAATGTAAAAAAATCAGATGCTTAGGCAAGATGATCTGTTTTTGTGATCAGTTTATCACTTTTTGATCAAGGAGAAATCCTAAATAATGACAGTTGAGACAAAAGTAAGAAGAATAATTGCTGAAAAGCTGCCTGACATTGATATGGAAGATGTTTTACCTGAATCCTCCCTTGTGGATGATCTGGGTGCGGATTCATTGATGCTTGTGGAACTTGTCATGACCATGGAAGAAATTTTTGATATAGACATCGATGACGAGGACTCTGAGAAACTGATCACCGTTCAGGATGCGATTGATTATATTAGATCAAGGTCGTGAATGATTACCATATTTCGTTCGTTCTGATTTAACATACTGATATTAAAGCATAATTAAAAGTGGTTTTGATTAAAACCATATTTGTTCTTTTTGTAAAATCATTATGTCATGAAAAAATAAGCGAAAACAGGGTGATCAGACAGATAATTTTAATGTCTGGAATGACGGAATTATGGATAAAAAAAAAGCAATCATTATTGGAAGTGATCATGCCGCATTTGAGCTCAAGGAGAAGATAAAGGCGTTTCTTTTTGAGCTTGGCATGGAGGTGGAGGACGTTGGTGCCAGCGATGGAAATTCCGTCAACTATGTTGAATTCGGAAGCAGGGTGGCCGGCGCAGTATCTGATAAAACCTTTGAGCGAGGCATTCTCTTGTGTGGAACCGGGCTTGGAATGTCCATTGTGGCTAATCGTTTTCCCAAGGTAAGGGCGGCTCTTTGCAGTGATATTTTTTCAGCAAGGATGAGCCGCCAGCACAATGATTCAAACATTCTTGTTCTTGGAGGCCGTATCATTGGAGATGTACTTGCCTTTGAGCTTGTGAAAACATGGCTCGAAACTCCCTTTGAGGGGGGAAGGCATCTGGAACGGATTCTTACTATTGAGAAAATTAAGGTTTAGATGATCGTGGAAACCCCACAGAAGGAGCACGAACGTCCCTCATGGGATGAATATTTCATGGGGATTGCTGTTCTGGTGGCCGGTCGTTCTACATGTATCCGGCGTAAGGTAGGGGCCATTCTTGTTAAGGATAAACGGATTTTGTGCAGTGGTTATAATGGTGCCCCGTCCGGAATTGCCCATTGCGCTGAAACCGGGTGTCTGAGGGAGCAGTTAAAGGTGCCATCCGGGGAAAAACATGAGCTGTGCAGGGGAGTTCATGCCGAACAAAACGCCATTATTCAGGCGGCCTGTCATGGTATTTCCGTGAAGGGGGCAAAGCTTTACTGTACCAATCAACCCTGTTCCATCTGTGCCAAAATGATAATAAACGCCGGTATATCAACAGTATTTTACAGGGAATCCTATGATGACCCCATGTCCAGGGAAATGTTTAGCCAGGCAGGGGTTAAACTTATCGCTCTGAAAAAATAAGGTGTGTTGTTATGAAATGTCCTTTTTGTGGAAAGCTGAACAACCGCGTGATTGATTCCCGCTTGAGCCGGACTGAGCTTGAGATTCGAAGGCGGAGGGAATGCCAGGAATGCAGCCGTCGGTTTACAACCTTTGAAAAGGTTGAAGATGTGCCTGTTATGATCGTTAAAAAAGATGGCCGCAGGGAGGAATTTATTCGTGCCAAGGTTTTGTCAGGAATAAAAAAGGCATGTGAAAAACGTGCCATCAGCATGAATCAGATTGACAACCTTGTGGACTGTATCGAGCGTGAACTGCGTGATTTGAACGACAAGGAGATATCTTCGGGATTTGTGGGGGAGAAAATCATGCAGCATCTTCACAAATTAGATGGTGTGGCCTATGTTAGATTCGCATCGGTTTACCGGGAATTCGATGATGTTGAGGATTTTATTGAGGAACTTAAGGCCCTCAGCAGGACGGAATCCCTTGATGAAGCAGGAGAAGCTCCTACTGAACCCTCCGATGAAACCGAAAAAACCGGCAGGGAATCTCTATGATGCCGGATCACGAATACATGAAAACCGCCATTGATCTTGCTGAAAGGGCAAGGGGCTTTACCTCGCCCAATCCCTTAGTTGGTGCGCTAGTTGTTAAAAAAGGTTCCATCGTGGGCAGGGGATGGCACAGGGGGCCTGGACTTGCCCATGCCGAAGTGGAAGCCATTGATGATGCCGGAGATGAGGCAAAGGGTGCTGATATCTATGTCACCCTGGAGCCCTGCAATCATCATGGAAGAACCCCGCCTTGTACAAAGAAGATTATTGAGGCGGGCATTAACCGGGTCGTTGTTGCAACAGAAGACCCTAACCCCTACGTCAGCGGAGGAGGCATTGCCTTTTTAAGAGACCACGGAGTTCAAGTGGATGTTGGTGTCTGTAAAGATGAGGCTGAAACGCTGATAGAGGATTTCATATGGTATGTCAAAAATAACAGGCATCCCTTTGTAGTGCTTAAATGCGCTTCAACGCTGGATGGCAGGCTTGCCACCGCAATCGGGGACTCAAGATGGATAACCGGCCCGGCATCCCGCAGGTATGTCCATGAGTTGAGGCAGGCCTGTGACGGAATCATGGTGGGATCCGGCACACTCATGGCGGATAACCCCTCCTTGACCGTACGCCTGGATACTGGTGAAAAAAAAGATCCCAGGAGAATCATCCTTGATTCAAGTTTGTCCATTAATCCTGATGCCGGGGTTTTTACAGTAGACTCAAATTCAGATACGATCATTGCAGCTTCTGCCGGGGCATCCTCCCATAAGAAAAATCTGCTGGAAAAGATGGGCGCAACAGTGCTGGCTGTTCCTGAAAGGGAGTATCCTGGCAAGGGAAAAATGCTGGATCTCGACAACCTGGTGGAACAGCTTGGGTCCATGGATATCATGAGTGTGCTCATTGAAGGTGGGGCATCGGTGATAGGTTCAGCCCTGTCCTCCGGGATTGTCAACAAGGTCTGTTTTTTCATTGCGCCTAAAATACTGGGCGGTGATGACGGAGTGCCCGTTTGCAGGGGAAAGGGGCCTGAAAAGATGAAAGATGCTCTATCGTTAAAAAGACTCAGTATCACCCGTTTTGAAGATGATATTCTTTTCCAGGGATACTTGAAAATCTGATTTTTTTGGGTATTGAATTTTTTTATATAGCTACAACTCCATTGCATTTTCATCGTTTGTTGTGAACGCATATTTCATGGTTGTTACTATGAATATACATTGTTTGGAGTAGGTATGTTTACAGGAATAATTGAAGGAACCGGAGTATTAAGGCGCATCATCACTCAGGGGCAGGGAAGGGTATTGACCATTGAAACCGATATTGATCTTCATGAAAGTAAAATCGGTGATTCCATTGCCGTGAACGGTGCCTGCCTGACAGCCGTTAAGCTCCAAAGACACCTCTTTGAGGTGGATATGGCTCCTGAGACCGTGAATAGAACCACCTTTAAGTCCATTGCAACCGGGGGAAGACTTAATATTGAAAGGGCCATGCGCCTTTCTGACCGGCTGGACGGCCATCTTGTTTCAGGACACATCGACGGTACCGGCCGCATACTCTCCAAAACCGTTAAAAGCAACGCGGTCATTATAACCATTGAGGTTCCATCAGAACTTGCATGCCAGATGATAGAAAAGGGCTCTGTTGCCGTGGACGGTATAAGCCTTACCATCAACCGTTGTACTGAAAGGGATTTTCAGGTCAGCGTCATTCCCCATACGGCCGGGATAACCACCATCGGTATAAAGGGCCCCGGGGATGAGGTGAACATCGAAACAGATATGTTGGGAAAATATGTGAGACGTTTTTTTGAACAAGATTCATCAGTAGATGGTTCCCCCGGTACTGCCAAGAATGGTGTCAGCATGGACCTGCTGGCCAGAAAGGGTTTTTTATGAGCATTTTAAATTTTGCCTGATTCTATTTTGATTTTTTATGGGCATCTTTCATATCACCTCAAAAATAGTTTACGCTTTTGGATGAAATTTTCAAAAATTTTAATATGAAAAGTGTAAACCGGTAAATGAAGAATGCCTTTTTATGCTGTGACAAATTGATTTGCCATGGCCGTTTTATATTTTAAGGAGTGAAAAAACAGTTAAATGCCGCAGATTACAATTGAACAAGCCATTGAAGATATCCGGGCCGGTAAAATGGTCATTCTTGTGGATGATGAGGATCGTGAAAATGAAGGAGATCTGACCATGGCCGCCGAAGCCGTGACACCGGAAGCGATTAATTTCATGGCAAAGTATGGCAGGGGGCTCATCTGTTTGTCAATGAGCGGAAAAATGGCGGATCGTCTTAAACTTCCCATGATGGTGGATGACAATACCTCCCAGTTTGGAACCGGTTTTACGATATCCATTGAGGCTAAAAAGGGAGTCACAACAGGAATATCGGCGGCTGATAGGGCCACTACAATTAAAGTTGCTGTTGCAGATGACGCAAAGGCATCGGATCTGGCAAGGCCGGGACATATTTTTCCCCTCAGGGCCCGTGAAGGCGGGGTTATGGTGAGGATAGGCCAGACCGAAGGTTCCGTTGATCTTGCAAAGCTTGCAGGATGCAAGCCTGCAGGTGTAATCTGTGAAATCATGGATGACGACGGCACCATGGCAAGAAGGCCTTCCCTTGAAGTTTTCAGTGAAAAACACAATATTGGAATCTGTACCATTGCGGATCTTGTTGAGTACAGGATGAAAACCGAATCCTTTGTCCGCCCTGCTGCCCAGACTGTCATACCAACGGAATTTGGCGGAGAATTCAAGATCATTGCCTATGAGAATGATCTGGACAACCTGACCCATATAGCAATGGTTAAGGGAGAGATAAAACCGGAGGAACCCATTCTGGTAAGGGTTCATTCCGAGTGCATGACAGGTGATATTTTTGGTTCCCTAAGGTGTGACTGCGGGGATCAACTCCACAAGGCCATGGAGATGATGGATAAAGAGGGAAACGGGGTAATCCTCTATCTAAGACAGGAGGGCCGGGGTATAGGTCTTGTAAATAAACTAAAAGCATATGAACTCCAGCAGCAAGGGTGTGACACGGTGGAGGCCAACCTCAAACTGGGTTTCAAGGCCGACATGAGGGACTACGGAATAGGAGCTCAGATTCTTGCCAATCTTGGGGTCAGGAAGATGAGGCTCATGACCAATAATCCAACCAAGATGGTAGGCCTTGAGGGTTATGGCTTAAGCGTGGTGGAACAGGTTCCCATTGAAGTACCCCCCAATGAGTTCAACAAGGGCTATCTTCGCTGTAAGCAATTGAAAATGGGTCATACTCTGGAGTGCTTTAAAGACGATCTTTAAAAAAAAGGAAAAACAAATTATGCCGCATATTATTGAAGCCGGGCTTATGGCCGAGGGCAAGGTGTTTGGAATCATTGCATCGAGATTCAATGATTTTATAACGGAAAGGCTGGTAGGCGGTGCCTTGGATGCCTTGAAAAGAAGCGGGGCAGATGATAACGATATTACCCTGCTTAAGGTTCCCGGTGCCTTTGAGATTCCCCTTGCTGCCAGAAAAATGGCAGATGCCGGCAAGTATGATGCTATAATATGTCTTGGAGCCGTTATCCGGGGTTCCACATCCCATTATGATTATGTATGCGCCGAAGTTTCCAAGGGCATTGCATCGGTAAGCTTAGATGCCGGTATCCCCGTCATATTCGGAGTTCTTACAACAGATACCATTGAACAGGCCATTGAAAGAGCCGGCACAAAAGCCGGTAACAAGGGCTTTGATTCCGCCCTTGCCGCCATTGAAATGGCAAATCTGATGATGGATATGGATAAGGCAAAATAATCATGGGAGTTCGCAGGCAGGCAAGGGAACTTGCCCTTCAGGCTCTTTTTTATTTTGATATGAACATGGAAGATGTCCCCCATGAACTTCTGACTTTGTTTTGTGAGAGTTTTGAAGAAATGGTTAAAAAAGACAGCAAACCATTTTTTATCCATCTTGTCCAGGGTGTAATGGCCCTTTATGAACAAATTGACGATCTTTTGAATCAGGCATCTAAAAACTGGCGGGTTGCAAGGATGCCGGTGGTGGACAGAAATATCATGCGGGTAGCTGTTTTTGAGCTGCTCAAATGTGATGATATACCGGAAAGGGTTTCCATTAATGAGGCCGTTGATATTGGAAAAAAATATGGTTCCAGGGACTCGGGCGCCTTTATAAACGCTGTTTTGGATAAGATTCGTATCTATTTGCAAACTATTAATGACGAGCAGTTGGAAATGATACTGCAATCACGGAATTTAGGAGATGTTAATGATTATAAAGAAACTTGAAGTCGGGCCCATAATGGCAAACTGCTATATTTTAGGATGCAAAAAGACAAAAGAGGCGGTGGTGATAGATCCGGGCGATGAAACAGACAAAATTCTGATGGCCCTTGCAGAACTTGGTTTGAAGGTGAAATATATTTTGAACACCCACGGCCACTTTGATCATGTGGGTGGAAATAAGCGCTTAAAAGAAGCCACAGGTGCGCCTTTGATGATCCATGCCGAAGATGAACCAATGCTGTCTGATCTGAGCGCTGCCGCGTCAAGCTTTGGGCTTTCCGCTGAAAATTCTCCAAAGTCGGATAAGAATCTCTCCGATGGAGATGAAATATCCTTTGGCAATATTGTTTTAAAGGTGTTTCATACGCCCGGCCACTCCAGGGGAGGCATATGCTTTTATACGGATGGACATGTTTTTGTCGGAGACACTCTTTTTTCAGGTTCCATCGGCAGGACTGATCTGCCCGGCGGTGACTACAATACCCTTATATCAAACATCAAGAAAAAGCTTTTTGCTCTTCCTGATACTACGATTGTTTACACAGGCCACGGCCCTGAGACGACTATAGGCCGTGAAAAGAAAACCAATCCCTTTCTCAGATAAAGAGAGAAATAGCGGGTTTTTTTATATGAAAGTTTCTTTAACTATTTATAATAATAAGGCTTTCATTTTTGCTTGTGCCCATCATAGAATAGGGATTATATGAAATCCATACTCTGTCACTTGCCCCGCATTCGGGAAGTTATCAGGAAACAGGTTTATCCCGCCTCTTCCTTTGAAGCTCTGTCTTCCATGTTTGCCGGGGAAATCGGCACTGTTGTGCTCCTCAGCGGTTCTGACCTGGATTGTGCCAGGTATAATATTCTTGCCGTCCGTCCCTGGCTGACCCTTAAGACAAAGGGGATGAAAATAGAGATAAAATACGCGGGCCAGGAAACATTTTCTCTGATCAAGGAACCCTTTGATGCTCTCCATGATCTCATAGAGCATTTCAATATCGAGATTGAAGCGGCAGCCACTCCTGTTTTATCCGGGTTTTTCGGTTATCTATCCTATGATCTAAAAGACAGGATTGAGGCGCTTCCCATAACCTGCATGGATAATGGCCTGCCAGAGATATTTCTTGTTGTTCCATCCTTTGTGCTTGTCCAGGACAGACAGGAGAATATCACCGAACTCATGGTGCCGGTGCTGGAGGAAAATGATTCTTCCCATGCCCCCTTTGATAAGGCAGCCGGGTTTGATGATGTGGTTGGATGGATTCGATCCGCACGGGCAGACTGTCTGAATTTCATAGGCTCATTAGAAAATGCCGGGGCCGGTCCGCCTGCCCGTCCCTTTATGGAGAAAGCTCATAGCTTTGCTGCTCCTAAGTTTCATGCTGGTTTGGGCCCGTCAGGGGATGATGGTTCTGCAAAATTTTTTTCAGGTGATTCTATTGAAACCGATGATGGATACTGTAAATCGAGAAAAACCGGGTTTTCAGTAAATGCTGCCACCCTTAAGTCAAATTTTTCCAAATCAGACTATCTGGCGGCAGTGGAAAGGGTTATCGAGTATATTAAAGCCGGTGATATATATCAGGTGAATCTTTCCCAGAAGTTTTCAGCCGATTTTAAAGGTAATCCATTTGATCTTTTTCTTGCCTTATTCCATAAAAATCCCGCTCCTTTTTTTGCCTTTATAAATGCCGGGGATCATCATATTATTTCCACTTCACCTGAGCGCTTCATGAAGCAGGAAAAGAGCCGGCTTGAAACGCGGCCCATTAAGGGTACCCTGCCAAGGGCTGCCGATTCTGAAAAGGACAGGGAAAATGCCGACAGGCTTATTAACAGCAAAAAAGATGATGCAGAGCTTTCCATGATCGTTGATCTCATGAGAAACGATCTAGGGCGGATTGCCCGGGGGGGCAGTGTCCGGGTCAAGGAGCATAAAAGGCTTGAGCCCTATGATAACGTATTCCACCTTGTCTCTGTTGTGGAAGCTGAACTTGCCGATAATAAAACATCTGTGGATGTAATCAAGGCATCATTTCCCGGAGGATCAATTACCGGATGTCCCAAAATACGTGCCATGGAAATTATAGATGAGCTGGAGACCGATAAAAGGCATGTTTATACAGGTTCCATAGGTTATATAAGCTTTCATGATACCATGGATCTTTCCATTGCCATCAGAACCGCAACCATTGCAGACGATACCATATGGTATTCCGTAGGAGGTGGAATAGTCTTTGATTCCGTGCCGGAAAAGGAGTATGAAGAGACCCTGGATAAGGGTCGTACCATCATGGATATCCTGGCAGAGTCGGGAAAGACCTCCAACGTGGAGGGGCAGGAGCAGGTATGGATAAATGGCGGGTTTGTTGACAAGACCAGGGCCTTTGTTCCAGCCGACCTGCCGGGTTTTCAGTACGGGGCCGGGATATTTGAAACTATCCGGGTTGAAAGAGGAATACCCATGCGGCTTTCAAATCACCTGAACAGGTTTAACGCCTCATGGAAAATGTTATTTCAAAGTACCCCTCCTGATATTACCTGGGATGTGGTTATCAGGGAAATTATCCGAAAAAACGGCCTGGAAAACTGCACTGCTGCCGTTAAAATAATCGGTATGCCTGGGAAAGGAAGGGAAATCACCAGAAATTTACATGCACTGAATTCAGATGTTATTTGTGTTTTTTCAAGAAAATATGTTCACCGCCTAAGTCTTATCGGTAAAAAAGGTCTTGATCTGATAACCTTTCCCTTTCCAAGATATGGTTTCCTTGCAGATCATAAGACAATGAATTATCTGCACTATCAATCAGCCGCGGGTTTTGCGGCAGATCATGGTGGAGATGAGGCTCTGATATTAAACCCTGATGGTACGGTATCTGAAACCAATACATGCAGTATTATGGCGGTTATTGGCAAAAATGTGATTATTCCTGATTCTGATCATGTACTTCCGGGTGTGATGATAAATACCATCATTGAAAAGCTTATCCCTTTAGGATATAATATTCAGTTTAAAAAGATATATCATGACGAGTTTTACAGGCTGGAAAATATTGTTGTTACCAATGCTTTAATGGGGGCGGTTCCAGTGCTTTCAATTGATAACCAGGCTGTGGTACACACTGAAGACATTTCATGTATGTTGAACGATAATTTGGGAATAGGGCAGATATAAAATCTGCCTCTACAGTTTCTAATAACTGCCATGGGCAGACCAGGATTTTGGTTCGGCATTCTCCACAACAAAGCATGAAAGTCATATTGGGTTTGCGGAAGACTTTCATATAACAAAACCACAACAATGGAATCTTATGGATATAAATAAAATAAAAGCAGTAGCCTTTGACTGCGATGGTGTTATGTTTGACACGAGCCAGGTCAATAGAATGTATTATAATCAGGTACTTGAGCATTTCGGCAAGCCTGTGCTAACCCAGAAGCAGTTTGAAAAGGTACATATGAGTACCGTCATTGAGGCCCTGTCCTATCTTTTCCCGGAAAAGACCAATCTTGATGATTTGTATGACTATCTTAAAGGAGTGGGATACCATAGGTTCATATCTTATATGCAAAGAGAACCGGGGCTGAGGCGTTTGTTGGACCGGTTGAGGCAAAAAGGCTACAAATTAGGAGTAGCTACCAACAGAACCAATACCATGGAAGCTGTATTAAATGAATTTTCCCTTAAAGATTCCTTTGACATGGTTGTAACAGCAGCAGACGTGGAAAAGCCTAAACCGGCCCCTGATCAGCTTTTCAAACTTTTGTCAGCCTTTGACCTGGCCCCTGACCAGATGCTTTTCATAGGGGACACAGAGTATGATGAAATGGCGGCATCCTCTGCAGGCACTCCTTTTATTGCGTTTAAAAATTCCTTGCTGACCGCGGATTTTCATGTAGAGACTATGGAAGATATCAAGGACATTCTCGAACTTGACAGGGCGGAATCTATTTCCGCCCCATTGATACATACGAAATAAATCCATTTGGAGCGGATATGGAATCCCCCCTCTACGTTTCAGTGTTCGTTGTGGCAGTTTGGTCTGCCATGTCCGTTATATGAAACTATAGGGGCAGGCCATCGTGCCTGCACTTTAAGAGGGCACCCCACAGTGGGGTGCCCCTACTTTCAAACTAAAAAAAATAATTGTTCTTGACAAAAACCTCAATCATTATTAGTTGAGATATGATTTGTTATTGAATTTGTATAAATGCTTTGATACAGGCATTTATTGTAGTTAATATTAATTTGTAAGGAGAGTTAGTTATATGTCTAAATTAGTTGCACCCCATGGTGGTAAAGGACTGGTATGCTGTAAACTCGAAGGTGCGGAGCTTGACGCAGAACTGAAAAAAGCAGAAGGCCTTAAAAAAATTGAGATCAGCTCCCAGGTAAAGGGTGACTTGATAATGCTGGGTATAGGTGGATTCAGCCCCCTTGACGGTTTCATGACAAGAGCGGACTGGAAAAGTGTTTGTGAGGATTTCCTTCTTGCTGACGGTACTTTCTGGCCTGTTCCTGTAATGCTTGATGCATCAAAAGATGATGCTGGAGCCATCAATATCGGCGACGAGATCACCCTTGAGAGAAATGGTGAGATCTTTGCTACCATGAAGGTTACAGAAAAATTTGAGCTGACCGAAGATGATAAAAAATGGGAATGCGAGAAAGTTTACAAAGGTCATGGCGAAGAATCTGAAGATGATGTATTCTGGAAAATAGCCATGGAAGATCATCCTGGTGTTCAGATGGTTATGGCCAGGAAAGAGTTCTGCCTTGCAGGCCCTGTAAAAGTTCTTTCAGAAGGTGAATTCCCCGAGAAATTCAAGGGTGTATATCTTACTCCCAAAGAGACCAGAGCCATCTTTGATGAGAGAGGATGGGCCAATGTTGCTTCCATGCAGCTCAGAAATCCCATGCACAGATCCCATGAGCATCTCTGCAAGATAGCACTCGACGTTTGTGACGGCGTACTGATCCATTCCCTTATCGGTAACTTGAAACCAGGTGATATCCCTGCAGAAGTTCGTATTAAATGCATTGATAGACTTATTCAAGATTATTTTGTTCCCCAGCATGTTGTTAACGGAGGATATCCCCTTGACATGAGGTATGCGGGTCCAAGAGAAGGCCTTCTCCATGCAACCTTCCGCCAGAACTACGGTGTAAACAGGATGATCATCGGTCGCGACCATGCAGGTGTCGGTGATTTCTATACATTGTTTGAAGCACAGGAAATTTTTGATACTATTCCCCAGCCTGAAGAGCCCGGAAAAGCACTGCTCTGTGAGCCCCTGAAAATTGACTGGACTTTCTATTGCCACAAATGTGATGGAATGGCTTCCATGAGAACCTGCCCCCATGGTAAAGAAGACAGGGTTATTCTCTCTGGTACAAAACTCCGTCATGCCCTTTCAAACAACGAACCTGTTGTTGATCATTTTGGCCGTGAAGAGGTTCTTGTTATCCTTCGTGAATACTATGCCAGCCTGACTGAAAAAGTTGAAGTTAAACTTCAGAGCCATGCTGAAGGATCAAAGATGTAGGCTTGAAAGCTTTAGTTTTTGATTTCTGATAAGAAAAAAAAGGGGGGGCTTTCATGAAGAGTCCCCTCTTTGTAATATTAATTATACTGCGCATTCTCATAACTTGAGCTTTTTAAAAGACTCTTTTTGCCCTTATTCTGGGAAAAAGAATCCCCTAAAAAGTTTAATTTGTAACGTTGAGGAGTATAAAATTGTATTCATCGAAAGTGCATTTTTTTATTTTTAATAAGATGCCTTTTTTTGAGAATAAATTGATTTATCTGATTTATCCGGGAAATTAAAATGGTCAGACCTGTAATCAGTAGAAAAGTTGGATATAAGCCGGAAGTTAGCTATTTTAAACCCAGGGGAATCCCCATGCTGGATTTAACGGAGGTATGTCTCACTGTAGATGAGAGAGAAGCCTTGCGTCTGGCTGACCTTCAAGGGCTTTCCCATGAAGAAGGCGGAGAGTTGATGGAGGTGTCAAGGGCGACCTTTGGCAGAATTCTGAGAAATGCCAGAAGAATTATCGCAGATGCCATTATCAACGGCAAAGCCATTAACATACAGGGTGGTAATTACGAAATTGTCATCATGGAGAGAATATTTACCTGTAATGCCTGCAATCATGAGTGGGAAGAATCACCTGGGACAGGAAGGCCTGCCTGCTGTCCGTCATGCCAGTCAACCGACATAGTGAGAAAATAACCCTTTTCATTTATGGCTTTTATTATAGGCATTTGCAAATGAATTGAGCCCTATTTTTAGGAATAATAGTTTTACTTTCAATAGGTTATTTAATATAACAAGTATCAATTCACTTGCTACGAGCTATAGCGAGTCTCCATAATGGACTGTTTTTAAAGAATTTTCATTCATCTTTGTGATAGGTGAGCCATCATAGGGGTATTAGAGTGCTTCCGGGGTAAACGCAACTACATCATCTATGGAAGGGCTGTTTGTAAAAAGCATGATCAATCTATCTATGCCAAGTGCAATGCCGGCTGTGTCCGGCATGTGAGGCAAAGCATCTAAGAATTTTTCCGGCATGGGGGTTGATGGTTTTTTGCGGAGTTGCCTCAGGTTTATTTCTTTTTTGAATCGCAGCCTCTGCTCCACCGGATCTGTAAGCTCTGTAAAGCCATTGGCAAGTTCAATTCCTGCTATATATATTTCAAAACGCTGGGCAATATCTTTATTGTCTGATTTAAGTTTTGCCAGGGCTGCCATGGATGCAGGATAATCATAAATTATTGTGGGGGATGTGCTGCCGAGGCGGGGTTCAATTTCAAATGTCATTATTTCGTCAAAGCTGTTTTCCATCAGGGCTTTTTCCAGCCCTGTGGGGCTGTACCTCTCAAAAGCTTCTTTAATCGTCAGATAAGACCATGGCCTGAAAATATCGATTCTGCTGTTTCCATATAAAATACAGCCATCTTTGATATTCAGGCTTTTTGCAATGTATTGAATCATCAATCTGCATTGATTTGCTATATCCATATATGAAAAATCCCTGGCATACCACTCAAGCATGGTCAATTCCGTCAGGTGCCTGTCCCCCCGTTCCTCCTTTCTGAAGCATTTGCATATTTGAAAAATATTATCATACCCGGACGCGCTCAGTCTCTTCATGCAGATTTCAGGTGAGGACTGAAGATACCATCCCTCTGAGTGGAACAGATCAATGTGTGCTTCCGGTATGGGCGCGGGTATTCTCAATGGCGTCTCAACTTCAAGAAATCCATTTTCTGTAAAAAAATCCCTTACAGACCGGATAATTCGGGCTCTTTTCTCAAGAAGGCTGTTCAAGTTTATTTTTCTTGTCTATTTTATGGTGTAATTGTCTTTGGGGCGATTCTGTAAGATGACCTTGTCGAACTGATTTTTATCTGCCCTGTCAAACATGTCGTATCCTGTTTCAATACATGCTTTACAGGCATTAAAAGGGATATGTACGGCAAGAACATTTGATTTTGTGCTGGCCCTGGAATTTATTTCAAAAGAGCCTCCGCAGTCCCTGCATATTCTTATAGTTTCCTTTTGTCTTTCAAAGATATGGTCTGTATCGTAGAAAATTTCCCTTTGCCTTTGCTCGGTATCTCCCTGTTTACCGGCCTTTTCCCTCATTTCAAATCTTTTTTTCCAACTATTGTTGATGGTATTTGATATTTTTTTAATTTTCTCCGTGATGTGCGGGGACTGGCGGAGTTTTTCCGGGTCGTAATCAGGTTCCACCACACGGCTGTAATCAATGCCTGCAAGAGATAGAATAATACCAAGGTTCACATAGGGCAGGGCACCCTCAATGGAATAACCCCCTTCCAGTACGGCTATGTCGGGCTTAAGAAGGGTGGTAAGCTCGGCATAGCCCTGGGCTGAAAATTTCATATTTGTAAGGGGGTCTGTGTAATGATTATCCTGGCCCGCTGAATTTATTATCAATTCCGGCTTGAACTCATCAAGAATGGGCAGGACTGTGTTGTTGATGATATATAGATATCCTTCAGTTGCCGTACCAGGGGGAAGGGGGATGTTAAGGTTTGAGCCCTTTGCATTGGGTCCGCCAAGCTCTCCTGTAAACCCTGAGCCTGGGTAAAGGGTTCTTCCGTCCTGGTGAATGGAGATGAAAAGGGTGTCAGGGTCATGCCAGTAAATATCATTGGTGCCGTCTCCATGGTGGCAGTCCGTGTCTACAATCGCCACCTTTTTTACTCCGTAGCGCTGCCTGATCTGTTCCACCATGATGGCTTCTATGTTGATGTGGCAGAATCCCCGCCCCCCATGGCTCACACGCATGGCATGGTGACCTGGAGGCCGGACAAGGGCAAAGCCGGTTTCAATTTTCTTTTCCATAACCGCCCTTGCAATGGCCGTCGCACCTCCTGCACTGATGAGATGGGACTGTGTTGTAATGCTCTTTTCATCGGGAATGCAGAAATGAACACGTCTGATATCTTCTGGTATTACAAGATCAGGTTTGAATTCCGTAATCCCCTCTATGTCAAAGACACCTTCTTCCATGACCTGATCCTGGGTATATAAAAGTCTTTCTTCCCTTTCCGGATGGGTGGGGCTGATGGCCCAGTCAAATGCCGGGAAAAAAACAAGCCCTGTTTTTTTTGCTGCTTTGAGCACAATCACCTCATTTTTTTATGTTCGTAAACATTCAGCAAAACCCGCCTGTCATCCAATATATTTCTATCTATTTGTTTTTTTGCATATAAATATAATATATTGTGTCTTGATAGGAGTTTTAGTGAATATTTACGTATGTTCTTTGTTGGGAGTGCTTAGTTTTTAATCATAACAATCGGTTATGAATCAGCGGTCAAGTCTCGTCCATCATATCCATGGATGAGGCCTGGTTTTACCTGTATCTTTATTCTGTATATCTTCCCCTGGGGCGAGAACTGTCTGACAATATTAAATTTTTGAAACTCTATTACCTCAATTTCCATAGTATCAGGATCGGATCCCGATGCAACGGCTTTTTCATGGAGCAGCCTGTGAGCGGTTTCCAAGACATCATCTTCCGTGTAAGCTTTGGTGATATGTTCTGAAAAGTTCTCCTCAGGGGCAGATGCAATTCCCTGTTCCGTATCTGCCGTAAAGGAAACCTCGCAGGTTGTTCTTGCAAGGGCGGCGCCGATGGCATTGGCAACATCACTGGCAGGCACCGGTTCCGTATCAATACCCGTCATCTTCTGGAGAGTTTCTGCAAAATACTTGGCAGGACCCCCTAAGAGTAAAATTTTTTCAGGTTTAATGGTATAACCTTCCAGAAATTCATAAACTGTGTAAACAGGCTTGCTATTGATGCTTTTTACCATATTGCGGGCATGGTTAAGTATCCGTGTACAGGTTTGCTCGAAGATCTTTTGTGCTGCATTTTCCGGTGTTGTTTCAAGGCTGGTTCCAATGGCTTCCATGCCTGCCTTAGCAGCTTCTTTATCTCCATTTTCCATTATGCCAAGGTAAACCATTGCATCGGTGGGAGTAGGAGTATTACCCCCAAAAGCCATGGCAGGGCCCCGTCTTTTTGGGCCTATTTTCAGTACCCCGTCTTCAACTTTTACCTCACTGTCTCCTCCGATGCCCTTGGAGTATGTTTGAAGGGATCTGATAAGGCTTTTATACTTTCCCCTGCGGATACCCAGGGGCTCAAGCAGGGGAGCCTTGTCCACAATAATTGCAATATCGGTGGTGGTGCCTCCTATATCAAGAACAAGGGTATCCATATCATCTGGAGCATGGGCAACGGCGCCCATTACACTGGCGGCAGGACCTGAAAGAATGGTCTGGCCCGGAAATTTTATGGATGATTCAAGGCTCATTGTGCCCCCGTCGGCCTTTAATATCTGAATTGGAGCTTTTAGCCCCATCTTTTTCAGGGATTTTTCCACGGCACTGAAAAAGTCCCGGTGTATGGTGTAAACCGATGCGTTAAGGTGTACCGTTGAAATCCGTCTTGGAAAGTTTAAATTTCCTGAAACATGGTGTCCCAGGAAAACAGTATTAAAATCATCTTTTAAAATATCCTTGATATTAAGCTCGTGGGAGGGGTTTCTTATGGAAAATTTGCCGATGATTCCAATGGAGGTTATGCCAATTGTTTTAAGTTTTTTCGCAATTTCTGCTATCTCTTGCCTGTTGACGGGCTGTATCTCCCGCCCCCGGTGGTCAATGGAGCCTGCAACAGGATAATAGTGCTCATCGGTTCGGAAAAATTCCGGATCAATGCCGGGTCCTGCTGACACAATTATACCCACTGGAGGCATGTTGCCCTGAACCACGGCATTTGTTGTAAGGGTAGTGCTTAACACAATTCGTTTTATTTTATCCGGAGATTTGTCTTCTAAGAGCAGTGTAAGGCTTGAAAGCACAGTGTTAAAAAGATCATCGGCCTTTGTGGGGACCTTTGTCTTTCTCTCAAGCCCATGCTTGCTTATTAGAACAGCATCTGTATTGGTTCCGCCGACATCAAGTCCAATTATCATGGCCTTTTCCTGAAAATAAGAATTAAAAGAAATGAATATGTGTTATTATTTGATTGTGAAGATAAACAGAAAAACAAAATGATGTCAATAGCTCATGGGGTTTTATATGAAAGTCTCCGTAAACGGCGGATGACTTTCATGGTTCGTTGTGGGCAGAACCGGGTAAAAACCCTGGGCTGCCCATGGCAGTTTATATGAATGCGTAGGGGCAGAATCTATTTCTGCCCCATTGATAAATACGAAATAAATCCATTTGGGGTGGATATGTAGCCCGGGAAATGAAGGATGCCTTAAATTTTCAATATTTTTTTTTGAAATTTCAAGGTCGCAAAATAATCTTCCAGAGTCTCTTCCCTTCTTATCAGCTCTATGTTCCCGTCTTCTCTTAATAATAACTCTTTTGGCCTTAATTGTCCATTATAGTTAAATCCCATGGCGTGTCCGTGGGCACCGGTATCATGGATAATGATAATATCACCCTCTTCGGTCAGGGGGAGGGAGCGCTGGATGGCGAATTTGTCATTGTTTTCGCAAAGCCCGCCGGTTATATCAACGGTTTTATTTTCCAGGGAATCATTTTTACCATGGATATGGATGTGGTGGTAGGCATCGTAAATGCCGGGGCGCATCAGGGATGACATGGATGCGTCAACTCCCACATATTTTCGGTAGATATTTTTGTGGTTTATGACCTTTGTCACAAGAACACCATGGGGGCCGGCCACATATCTGCCGCTTTCCATGAAGAGTTTTGGTGCCCATTTGTGCCGGGATTCGAACTGATCAAGAAGCCTGGTTGTTTCTTTTCCAAGGGAAACTATGTCAAGCCTTTTCTGTTCGGGGCGGTAGGGAATACCAAGTCCGCCGCCAATATTTATAAACTCAAATGTTATGCCCAGTGCGTCTGAAACCATATCAGCTATGTCTATAAGCATTTTACAGGTTTCAACCATGTATTCATGATTAAGTTCATTGGATGCGACCATGGTGTGCAGTCCGAAACGCACGGCACCCCGTTCCATGGCATTTTTGTAAGCGTCTATAATCTGATCGTGGGCAACGCCGTATTTTGCCTCTACCGGGTTACCGATTATTTTGTTTCCCTGTCTTTGGGGGCCTGGATTGTAACGAAAACAGATGAGTTCAGGCATGTCAGGCACCTTTGCAATAAGGCTTATGTCATCTAAATTCAGTATACACCCTCCATCCTTTTCTGCTGTCTTGAAGTGTTCTTCACCGGTATTGTTGGAGGTAAACATTATTTCCGGGCCGGTGCTGCCAATGCCCCGGGCCAAGAGTATTTCAGGGATGGAACTGCAGTCAAATCCGAATCCAAGCCTCTGCATGATTTTCATTATGGTTGGATTGGGCAGGGCCTTTACGGCAAAATATTCTTTAAATCCATCTCTTCCTGAAAAAGCATTTTTAAGTTCCTCTCCTGTCTCCATGATGCCTGCTTCATCATATATGTGAAAAGGGGTGCCAAAATGTGCGGCAGCCTTCTCAATAATGGGTGAAAGCCTGTTGTTGAAGTCTTTTGACATGGGCATATTTTTTTCTCCTTTTTATTTGAATGCGTAATGGCAGAATCTATTCCTTATGAGATCAATAGAACCGAGGGTTATATTTCTCCACTAAGAGGAATTCTTGCGCTTTCCTTGTATGTTGAAAGCACAATGTCACTTCTTGTTTTTTTGATATTTTTTATTAAATTCATCTGGCGGCTGATTATATCCTTAAGCTCTGAAGTATCTGAAATCCTGACCTTAGCCAGAAGGCAATCCTGACCTGAAATATGATGAAGTTCTTGTACCGCTTCAAGTTCACATATTAAATTTGCAGTATGATCTGTTTCAGAAACATCTTTTAGGTAGATATGAATAAAGGCAATCATTGATCTGTTAAATCGATTCGGGTTAAGTCTTACTTCATAACCGGATATGATGTTTGCGGCCTCTAATTTTTTGATCCTTTCAAGTATGGCTGAGGGTGCCATTTTGATTTGCCTTGCCACCTCAACATTGGGAATTCTTGCTTTCTTTTGAAGGATTTTTAAAATTTTATAATCAGTTGCATCCATTTTAAGCCTTTTTTATTGAAGTCTCTGATTTTAAGCTTTCTTTAGAGTTTAATGTCTTGCAAGATCAAATCAGAATAATTTAATGAAAATTAATAATTTTACAGAATAATATTCTTTATTATGTCTTGTGTCAAGAATATTAAATTTTAATCATCTTTTTTTTATGATTATTATTTAAAATAAATATCGGGTTTGGGATGAGGATTTTTAACGATTGCTTATCCAAGAGTTTTTCTATCCATTAATTTGCATTGAAAAAAAAATTAATTTAATATATTTAAAGGATTGAAAAGAAATGTAATTTTTATATTCTCGTAAGCCGTAACTTCTCATTTCCCTTATGGCATTTGTCTTAAATTCCGATTAACACCATATATGGTATTAATTCAGAGAAGTTATGACTGATGGCCAACGGTTCGATCATTTTGCATAACTTATTGAATTTATTCATATGAAAAAAATAATTTCTGAAAAATCTGAGTCAAATTTTATTTAGATTACAGAATGTTATGAGATCAATCGAACCGAGGGTGAGGGGTTATATTAAACAGGATTTTTAACTCTTGGATGATTAGGAATGACGGATAACACCAAAAGCACCATTCTTGTAGTGGATGATGAAGAAGGTATTTTAGAGATTACAGAAGAGTATTTTGAACGTAAGGGTTATCAGGTATACACGGCCTGTAATGGCATTGAGGCCATTAAAGTTATTGAATCTGTAAAAATTGGCTGCTGTTTTACAGACATTAACATGCCGGAAATGGATGGGTTGGAATTAGCCGAATATATCCGTAAAATGGATAATACCCTGCCTGTCGTTATAATGACTGGTTTTCCCTCCCTTGAAAATACTATTCGAACACTTAAGAACGGTGTTGTTGATTATCTTGTTAAACCTGTCAATCTTGAGCAGATGGAACTCTGTTTTAAGCGCATAATGAGGGAGCGCAGCCTTTTTGTCGAAAACCTTCTTCTACGTGAAGAGGTGGAGAGGCAGGAACGATTAAAACAACTCAATGATGAGTTATTGTCACGGGTCAGCGAACTCAATGTGCTCAACAGGGTGATGGAAGAGTTTTCCGATGCTGATTCAGATTTAGATATTTATAAAAAAGTTGTTGAACTTGGCCTCAATGTTGTTCCTGCTGATAATGTATGTTTTTATACTTGTTATTATAATGATAATGATACCTCGTTTAATCTCAAAGCAGATATAGGTTACCATGAGAGCAACATACCTGAGTTATCCACTGAGCTTACGGAGTTTTTTATTGAAGTCATTGAAGATGACAGACCGTGCCTGATCTCCAACTGCAACGGAAAGCGGGGCCTTGATACGGAAACCCTTTCATTCATGATTGTACCCGTGAAAATGCGGGAAAGGCCCTTCGGGGTGGTGACTGCCTCTGTTTACAGGGGTACCCATCGTTTCAGTGATAAAGATATATATTATTTGAATTTTATTACTCAAAAGGCAGTCTCTGCCATTGAAAACGTAGCTCTTTACGCAAATATCTATGATAATCTGTTTGCAACACTCTATGCTTTTGTCGCTACCCTGGAGGCAAGAGATCCCTACACAATGAAACATTCAAGCCGGGTAGCAGAGGTTTCAGTTGAACTTGGCAAAGAAATGGGGCGCACCCATGAAGAGCTTGAAGTATTAAAGTTTGCAGGTGAACTCCATGATATTGGAAAAATCGGTATCAGGGATGATATACTTTTAAAGCGCGGCAGCTTGACAAAAGAAGAGTTTGAAAAAATAAAAGAACATCCTGCCATAGGTGCTGAAATTATAGGCAAGCTCGGGCTTTGGGATCGTGAAAAAGAAATTATCCGGCATCACCATGAATTTTTTGACGGCACAGGCTACCCTGACGGATTAAAAGGTGATGAAATACCAAGTCTGGCAAGAATTCTTTCTGTGGCTGATGCCTTTGATGCAATGTCCTCAGACCGGGCCTATAGAAAGAAAATGGAAAAAAGGAAAGTCATAAATATTATTAAGCAATGCTCCGGTACCCAGTTTGATCCTGTTGTGGTTGAGGCGTTTTTGAAAATTGTGGATAATGTATGGCCATATTAATTTAATAATAAACCCAGATCCAACATCTAAGTTCGGTTTTCGATGTAAAATCAAATCATTAGTTATTATTTTCTTTCACCAAATAGGTGAAAGGTGAATTGTGTTAAACTCTTGAATTAAAATATATATAACAATTTAGACGGTGGATTTAGGTAAATGGGCATCTTTTATATAATTTCAAAACTATTTTACACTTTTTGGGATGATAATCCCGAAACAAGGAAATGTTAATGGAAAAAGTGTAAAACTGAAAATGAAGGATGTCGTCAATAAAGGCTTGAGATATTTTCGGGAACAATATGGAAAAAACCCCGGTATTTTAAATCTTGAGGTTCGATATGACACTTAGTGAAGAAAAAGGAAGGCGTAAACATGACCGGGTTCTCTTTTCAACCCGTATTTTATTATCTTTCAAAAATTCTGAAAATATTGATGTCACTGGAAATTCAAAGGATTTAAGTCTTAACGGCATCTTTGTCGATACGGATCAAACACTCGAACCAGATACACCATGTGTGATTGTCATAGTTCTTTCAGGTGGTATCGAGGATGTCAAGCTTCATATCAATGCCAGGGTGGCACGGGTTGAAGCCCATGGCATGGGAATTATTTTTGATACCATGGATCTGGACAGTTATACTCACCTGAAAAATATTGTTCGTTACAATAGCATAAAAGACCTTTGAATTGTAAGGAGGAGGTTTAAAATAATGGATACATCCATTAAGGTTTTAATTGTGGACGATTTTGCAACCATGCGAAGGATTCTAAAAAATATTTTAAAGCAGCTTGGATTCAAAAATCTGTTGGAAGCAGACGACGGTACGACCGCGCTGGATGTATTGGAAAAAAGTGATGTGGACTTAATTATTTCTGACTGGAACATGCCAAAAATGACGGGCCTTGAACTTTTAAAAAAAGTCCGTGCCCATGAAAAGTATGCCAAGATACCTTTTCTCATGGTAACGGCGGAAGCTCAGAAACAAAATGTTATTGAGGCAGTTCAGGCAGGTGTGTCAAACTATGTTGTCAAGCCATTTACTGCAGAAGCCATTTCAGATAAACTTAAAAAGATATTAAGATGACATCTGAGGACCAGGCCATAAAAGAAATTAGTCCTGATAAAAATGCTTACAGAGGATTTGAGAAAAAAGCATTTTCCTGTGATGAGATCGCCGGTTCAAGCATGGGAATCATGCAGGTTATCGATACAATAAGAAAAGTTGCCTCCTCTGATGCTTCGGTATTGATTACCGGCGAAAGCGGTACAGGAAAGGAGCTTGTAGCAAGGGCAATCCATCAGAACAGTCACAGGCGTGATTTCCCCATGGTGGTTATGAACTGCGGGGCAATTCCAAGGGAACTGCTTGAAAGTGAGCTGTTTGGCCATGAAAAAGGAGCCTTTACAGGTGCCCATAAAAGCCGTGCCGGTAAATTTGAATTAGCTGATCATGGAACAGTTTTTCTCGATGAAATAGGGGATATGAGCCCGGATCTTCAGGTTAAGCTTTTAAGGGCTCTGCAAGAACGTAAGATAGAGAGGGTCGGAGGCGTTGCCACCACTAAGATTGACATAAGGGTGATTTCAGCTACTAACAAGAACCTTATGGAGGCCATGAGCGATAATACTTTTCGTGAAGACCTATTCTATAGGCTGAATGTGATTCCTGTTCATGTTCCTCCTCTGAGGGAGAGATTAGATGATATACCAGTTCTGACAGGTCATTTCCAGAAAAGAATTCGATTAAGAACGCCTTTTTATGAGATTAAAAAATTTTCCCGTGAGGCTATGTCGGCCATGATGAATTATGAATGGCCTGGTAACATAAGAGAACTTGAAAATTTAATAGAGCGTCTCTCGGTTATGGTGGAATCTTCCGAGGTTGTCTTCGAAGATATCCCTGATCATATCCGGGGAGAGGATGCTGCTTCAGATACCGTGTCTGTCAAGCAGGTGTTTGAAAAGGGAATTGCTTTTAACGATGCTGTGGAAGCCTATCAAAAGAGTTTAATCCTTCATGCGCTTAACCATACAGGCTGGGTAAAGGCAAGAGCAGCAGAACTTTTAAAGATGAATAGAACAACCCTTGTTGAAAAAATAAAAAAAATGAACATAGAGCCTGAGCCTGACCCCCTTTTTCTTTAGAGTTTACTATTTTTTCCCCTATAGTGTCTGTTTTTCTTTTGAATTCCTATAATACATTTTGTCTGTTAAGTTTATAAATGACATTATTTGTTGTTGATAGCGGTTTGAAATTTGCATATATTCATGATGATCATTTTTAATTTAACATATCTTCCATGTCCTGTCAGGCACAGCGAAAATTGAAAATTGGGGGGAGGATTCTATATCCCTCGGTTCGATTGATCTCATAACATACTGTAATCTAAGTGAAATATTACTCTGATTTTTTAGAGATCGGTTTTTTCATGTGAATAAATTCAATAAGTTATGCAAAAATGATCGAACCGTTGGTATATCCATTCCATTATAGAAATTTTATAATGCTTCCAAAAGGAGTCGGCATGAAAAAATACAGTCATACCTTTTCAGGATTCTTGAGCATTTTATTTTTTTCCGTTCTGTTTTTTTTATGTTTAAATCAGACGAATTTATATGGAAAAGAAGCTGTGCTCAAAAAACTTGAACTCAATGCCGGTACCGGGGATCTTACCCTGGGGGTAAGTGAGAAAATTCCAAGTAAAATTATTCGGGTTGATAATAAAGAGGTTCTCATTGCCTTAAAAAACATATACCCGGAAAAGGGCATCAAAGGCTCCACATTTAAGAGCGCTTCTATTGTTAAAAACATTGCCGTTGAAAAATTACCTGGTGGTGTTTTAGCTATTGTTGTGACCGGTTCTCAACCTTTTAAGGAAGTTAAGTCAGCCTGGGATACTTCTGGTTTAAACTTTGTTGTCAATTTTAAAGGCCGCATAGAATCTAAAGATAATAAAATATCTGAACCGGAAAAGCCGGCAATTGATTCTTCTACAATTTTCTCAGATTCTTTTCAAGAGGGATTTAATTCTCGAAAAAAAATCTCTAACAATGCTTCTTTGTCATCTGGTCAAACAACGACTGGAAAAATTGATGATAAGGCAATCAAAAAACAGTCAAAAAAAAGAATTTTAGGCCCCCAAAAGGGATATTCCGGCTTTGCAGGGGATATCAGTGACATAGTTAAGGTGGTTGATATAACTAATTGCGTATCCGGCGAACTTGATAAGGCTCATATGTTTATAACAAAAGGCTTGTGGAAAAATTCCCTTAATCTTTTGACAAAATATCTTGCTGATGATGCTGCCGACTGTCGTGAGCAGGCTGATTTTTTATATGCCTATGCTGTGTTAAAACAATCAGATAAGGCCCAGCCCCAGGAACTTTTAAAGGCCAATAGCCTTTTTCAGGATATTCTTGTCTCATGGTCTGAATCCCGGTTGATTCCCTTTGCATATGCCTGTCTTGGTATAATTCAGAATAATTTGAATAATCCGGCAGCTGCCGAAGGTTTTTTTACCATAGTCCTTGATGAGTACAAGGACTATGTGGGAACCCCGGAAGTCCTGTATTTTATGAGCAGAATTTATGATGCTAAAGGCTATAATGAAAAGGCTTTGGCAAATTACAACATTATTTTTGAAAAATACCCTTCCAGTACCTATGCCGTGGATGCTGGAATTGGTGTGGGAAAAGCGCTTTTCAAGAAACTTCATTACATCGAGTCCCGCGATATTCTGTCATCCATTGTCGATTCCAATCCGGAAAAAATATATGATTTTCCAGAACTTCTCCTCAGCATCGGAAATGCTGAGTTTGCTCTGGGAAACAGTACCTTGGCCCGGGAGGTGCTGACCAAGGTATGCAATATTTTTCCTGATGTGGAAGAAAAAGATATGATTCTGACAAGAATCGGAGATACCTATGCCATTGAAAAAAAGTTAAACAGGGCCAAACGTATTTATAAATTTGTAATAGAGAAATATCCAGGCAGCGAGGGCTTTTTAAACAGTGCCATGGGTCTTGCATTAATTCTTGATAAGAAAGAGGAAATTGAAGAAATATACACCATGGTGAAAAAGGATTTTTTTGATCACAGGCTCTCCAGGGTCGCCATGATGAGACTTGCCCAGCTTTACAATAAAGAAGGCGAATATCTAAAATGTATTGAAGAGGTTGAAAGCCTTCTTGAAAACAATCCCACAGGTATCAGATACGATGCGGTCAAGCTGATGCAGCAGGCCTATGAATCTTTTTTTACAGAACAGTTGGCTGCAGGGGAGTATCCAGATGTGCTCAAACGCTATGAAGACAGTCAGGTTCTATTCGACCGCCTGGAGAGCAGGATTATATATCTTAATACCGGGCTTGCCTATTTAAAGGCCCACCTCTATGAACAGGCCTTTAATCAGTTGATTAAGGCCTATAAATTGTACAAAAAATCTCATAGACCCCCTGAGCTTCTCTTTGGTATAGCCGTTGCCATGGACGAAACCAATCGAAAGGATGATGCCTTAAAAAATTTCAAGGCCTTTGCCGGCCGCAAGGATTCTCATCCTGACAAGGTCCAGGCTTATCTGCGCATGGGCAGCATACTTCTGGAAAAAAATAAAATAGAATCGTCATCCAAAAATTTTACTAATGCTGAGAAATTGTCAAAGGATCATGTTGAGAAAGGCACTATTCTTATGCAGCATGCCGAAGTTTATAAGAAAAAGGAAAACTGGCCAAAAGTATCTGAACTGATTACCCGGACAATTAATGAATTTGCATCTGCTCCAGGTGAAAATTATGCATTGCTGGCCAAAGCTCACAGGGAATTAGGGGAGTCCTATGTCAATCAAAAAGCATATGGGAGTGCGGTGGATGCCTTTGCTCTGGCCGTGAAGTTTTCCAGTGATGGAGGCAGCAATACCTCTGATATAGAGTTTATGCTCGGTGATGCCTATCAAAAGGCCAATAATCTGGATAAAGCCAAAGAGACCTTTGAAAAGGTTGTTGGAGCAGATGATTCCATATGGGGAAGGCTTGCAAAAGAGCGACTTTCAACCATTGATCTTGCTGAAAAAGTGTCAAGCTCATGACCAATGGGAACAAATGGATGACAGATGCTTTGAAATATATGCCTGAACGTAGAATCCTGATCATAGAACCTGATTTCAGAGAGAGGATGATCCTTACCGAGGTGCTTGAAAATGCGGGCTTTAAAATTGACGGATGCCAGGATTTCGCCCTTGCCGATTCTGATATGCTGGACAGGGAATACGGGCTTGTCATAGCAGATATTGATACCCCTGGTTTTTTTGCCGGAATGTATCTTGACCAGGTAAAGGAAACCTATCCTGAAACCCAGATACTGTTTCTATCTAAAAATCCTGTTTTAGAGGATGCCGTAGAGTTGATGAAACATGGTGCCATGGATTTTCTCGTTAAACCAGTTGCAGTTGAGCAGATTGAGCTTTGTGTTAAAAAAGTATTGAATCAAAAAAAAACCGTTCAAGGGGCGGAAAACTTTTCTTCTCCCAAATCCTCAGTTGAAATTATTACAAATGATAAAAATATGCTTCGGCTTCTCAATCTCTCCCAAAAGGTTGCTGACAGCAGTGCCTCAGTGCTTATCCTGGGTGAAAGCGGTACTGGAAAGGAGCTTTTTGCGCGTTTTATTCATGAACACAGCAAAAGAAAGGATATGCCCTTTATTGCTCTAAACTGTGCTGCACTGCCCGAAGCCCTGCTTGAAAGTGAATTGTTCGGCCATGAAAAAGGTGCATTTACCGGAGCTATATCAAGAAAGCCCGGCAAGTTTGAGCTTGCCCACAAAGGCACCCTTTTTTTAGATGAAATTACAGAGATGCAGTTTCATCTTCAGGCAAAGTTGTTAAGGGTGATCCAGGAAAAAAAACTGGACAGGCTCGGCGGCATTGAACCAGTTGAGGTGGATGTGAGGATTGTGGCCAGCACTAACAGGGATGCAAGGTCGGCAATTAAAGATGGTGTTTTCAGGGAGGATCTCTATTATCGTTTGAACACGATTCCCATAACCATTCCGCCACTTAGGAAGCGTTCTGATGATTTAAGGCTTTTATGTGATCATTTCATCAAAAAGTATGCTGTTCTTGACGCCAGGGATGTCAAAGCTATGACAAAAAAAGCATTTTCCCTTCTTAGCACCCAAAAATTTAAAGGCAATGTAAGGGAGCTTGAAAACATCATACATAGAGCCGTGCTCCTATCTGAAGGAGATATGATAGAGCCCCATGACCTGATGATGGAAGATGTTTTTCAAACTGAGGAGGCAGGCGGTGAAGGAGATGACTTTCCCATTAATATGGAGCCGGCACCCTTGCGGGAAATGGAAGAAAAAATGATATATCATACCCTTGAGCGCACCGAAGGAAACAGAACCCATGCAGCTAAAATATTAGGGATAAGTGTCCGAACCCTTAGAAATAAGCTCAATGAATATAAAGAAAAAACCGGTGAGTGATCAAGTATCGGCTTGCCGGACATAGGTTTGTTGGACAGGCTTCTTTAATAGACTTCTTATATCGGCATGGAATTTGCTTTTTTATTTATGAGGCTAATTTCATAAAGGTATTCATAAAAATTCAATAATTTTAAGTTTTTGCCAGATTTAACTGTTTTTATTAAATCCTGGAACATGAATACTTAAGACCGCCGGAATAATGAAGGAGCACCATGAGTGATTCAAGACTTTTTAATCGGACCTATGATGTGATTTCCAACGCCCTTGATGTATCTGCCCGCCGTCATAATCTAATAACCGGCAACGTTGCCAATATGGATACCATCGGTTACAAACCAAAGGATATTGATTTTAAAAAGACCCTTGATAGAGCCATGAATCCTCCCCCCCATCCCCAGGAAATTGAAATGACCCATGAGAAGCATTTCACGGGCATAGATCCGGAATTTTTTAATAAGTCTCATATGAATGGATCTAACAGTGAGGATGTGGATATCTATCATCTTGATTCTGTAAATATAGATACTGAAATGACAAATATTGTAGAAAACAATATTAAATATCGTGCTACAGCAGAGATGCTTTTAAGGAAAATGACGATTCTTAATCGGGTAATTCAGGAAGGAGGACAATAATGGATTTATTAAACGCCATGAGAGTAAGTGCCACCGGTCTTGCCGCCCATAGAACAAAGATGAATGTAATCGCAGAAAATCTTGCCAATGTTGATACAACAAGGACCAAAGATGGTGGTCCCTATAGAAGAAAAATGGTAGTATTTAAGGGCCAGGACATTAATGATTTTAAGAGCGTGTTAGATAAAAAACAAGAGGAGTATAACATAGCCGACATCGAGTTTGAACCCATTGAATTTGGTAAGGTAGAAAAAATTAACGGTATTGGCGTGGAAGTTGATGAAATTGTTAGATCCCAGGAGGATTTCAGGCTGGTATATAACCCTGCCCATCCAGATGCTGATCCTGTTACCGGTTATGTGGCCATGCCCAATGTGGATCATCTGACGGAAGTGGCAGATATGGTTGTGGCGAGACGTTCCTATGAGGCAAGCGTGACAGCCGTTTCCAATACAAAAAGCATGATATTGAAGGCTCTTGAAATCGGAAAATAGGGGGGATGGTTTTAACACCATCCATTGTGTAGGGGTACCCCAGTGTGGGTACCCTTTACCGGGCAACCATTGTAGGGTGCCTCTATAAATAATGGCAGAAATTGAAATCAAGCCCGAAAATAGTAAAAGGTGATTAAAGTGAACGTGACCGAGGTACAGCCCATAACAGTTCCAACCGGTAAGATTTCAAAGATTACAGAACCCCTGTCCCAAAGGCTGGAGAGGAGGGATCCATCCTTTGCAGAAAGGCTCAGCTCCGCAGTTTTAGATGTTAATAATAAGCAGCATATTGCAGATAACGCCATCGAAAGCGTTATAAAAGATGAGATGGGCATACATGAGGGTATGATGGCTATCGGCAAGGCAGATACCTCTTTAAAACTGTTGACAGCGGTTAGGGGTAAAGCCATGGCAGCATACAAGGAAATAATTAACATGTCATTTTAGACAGCATTCTTGTGCCGGTTGAAAACCCTGGGCTGCTCATGGCAGTTATATAAAATGGAGAGATTTAAGGATCATGAAAGCTTTTTTTGAGCAAGTGGTAAAAATTTACAGGGAGATGCCCATCTCAAGAAAAATTGCCATCGGATTGCTGATTATTATAATGATTGCGGGATTTATCACAATGTTTGTATGGGCAAACAAGGTCGTATTCAAGCCCGCATATACTGAACTATCCGAAGCCGATGCCTCCGCCATTGTGGCAAAACTAAAAGAGATGAAAGTTCCTTACAAACTTGAGAGCGGCGGCACTGTAATACTTGTTCCTGTTGACCAGGTATATGATGTTCGTCTTTCCATGGCAACAGAGGGCATTCCCAAGGGAGCCGGGGTGGGGTATGAGATTTTTGATCAGACTGATTTCGGCACTACGGAGTTTGTTCAGAAAATCAATCGAAAGCGGGCCATTGAAGGAGAGCTGGCGCGGACCATTAGGGCCTTTGATGAGGTAAAAGAGGCAAAGGTAATGATCGTGCTGCCTAAGGACTCTGTTTTTGTTGAAGAAACAAAAAAGCCTTCTGCATCTATTTTACTTGAACTTCGAAACGATTTGGAAGAAGAGAAGGTTGCCGCTGTTGCCCATCTTGTTGCAAGCGCCATCGAGGATCTGACCCCTAAGCTTGTTACCATTGTGGATACTGCCGGTAGAATTCTTTTTGATGGTAAATCCCAGGATGATCAGGCAAAAATCAAGGAAAAGGAAAGGCTTGATGAACAAAACTTTGCTCTTGCTCAGTATAAGTACAAGGTGGGTTATGAGAAAAATGTGGCTGATCGTATTCAAACCATGCTTGAGAGGATTGTGGGTAAGGATAAGGCTATTGTCAGAGTTACATCTGATATGGATTTCAGCACAAGCAATATGAGTGAGGAGATATATGATCCATTTGAACGGGAGACGACATTTGTAAGGAGCAAGAAAGCCCTTGCTGAATCTGCCCAGAAGCGTTTTGACAATAAAGGAGAACCCTCCAGTGTAAATCCCATTGCACCAGGAATACAGGATAATGCGGATCAGGGGACGGAAGATGTCTCTAAAAAAAGTGATACTGTAAATTATGAATTAAGCCGAAGAACCCTTCAGACGGTAAAGCCCATGGCGGAGCTGAAAAGGCTTTCCGTTGCGGCCGTGATAGATGGAAAATATGAATACAAGACCGATGAAACAGGTAACCGTGTGAGAAACTATGTGCCCCGTTCCGATACTGAGATGCAGCAGTTCAACGACATTGTAGTTAAAGCCATGGGATACAACGAAGCCCGCCAGGATCAGGTGTCCATGCAGAGTTTTCCATTTGCATCCATTGACGAGATAGGCCAGGAAGAACCACCCCTTAAGGGATGGCGCATGGTTCAAAAAGAGTATGGCAGAACAATCGCCAATGTATTGTTAATTATTTTGCTCTTTCTATTTGTGATCCGCCCCATCGTGAAGACGGCAAAAGGTATCAAGGCAGAGGTGGATAGGGAAGCGCTTCCCCAGCCCGAGGATACAGGAGAACGCCCTGGAGTGGAAGCTGAGAAAGAACCGGAATTCATTGAAATGGATCCCCAGGAGCAGCAGGATTTCTTAAAGACCATGCCTATGGAGGAAAGAGAGGCATTCATTTCTGGACTGTCTAGTTCGGAAAGGGAAGTCTATTTTGCAAACATAAAAATATCAGAAAAAGCCTCCATCCTGGCAAAGGAAGATGTTAGCCGTGCGGCAAATATCATAAAAGGATGGCTGAGTGAGACTGAGGAGCAGGAGGATAAAGGATAATGGCCACGGCAATACCCATCAATCCATTAAATATGACTGGCCCCCAGAAGGCAGCTATTTTTCTTCTTGCCATGGGAGAGGACTATGCTTCCGGGGTTTTTAGGAAAATGAACGATGATGAAATAAGTGATGTAGCCCTTGAGATGTCACGTATCGAGTATATCACCCCCCAGATGCTTGATGCGGTTTCCACGGATTTTGTGGGCAAATACGAGGGAGAACCCAAGATGATTGTCGAGGGGGAATCATTTCTCAAGCAGGTGGTTTCAAGCAGTTTGTCCAGCGAAAAGGCAAAGGCGGTGCTTGACACCCTTGAAGTAAGAAGAAGGGACAGCCCCTTTGTATGGAGTAAGGATGTTAATGTAGGCACCCTTGGTGCCTATATAGCCGGTGAACATCCCCAGACCGTGGCCATGATCCTTGCATATATGCCGTCGGAAATAGCTTCAGAGGTGCTAATGAGTGTACCCGATGAAAAAAAGGGAGATATAGCACTCAGAATCGCAAGGCTTGGGCAGATATCCGACGAGGTTGTCCGGGATGTTGATGAGGCTCTTAAGAAGGAACTTAGAGGAGCTGTGGGACCAGGAGGCCAGGCCGGAGGACTTCAGGTGCTTGTCAATATAATCAATGGTGTTGATAAATCAACGGAAGAGATTGTAATGGAGCAGGTGGAAGAAGAGAGCGCTGAAATGGCAGATCGAATCAGGAACATGATGTTTGTGTTTGAAGATATGGTTTCAGTGGATGACAAGGCCATGCGTGAAATATTAAAGAAGGTTGAAGGCCAGCAATTGACCTATGCCCTTAAAACCGCCACAGAAGAGATGAAGGACAAGATATTTGCCAATCTTTCCCAGAGGGCAGGTGAAATGTTAAAAGATGATCTGGATACAATGGGTCCCGTAAGGCTTGCCGAGGTGGAGGAGGCCCAGCAGGCCATCGTGCGTGCTGCCAAGGACTTGGAAAGCGAGGGAACTATCACTCTTGGAGGTAAGGGAAAGGATGATGTCCTTGTCTGATAGGAAGAATCCGGAAAAAGACGGTCCGGATAAAAACAGTATTGATGGGGATAATTTTGATCAAAAAAATACTGAGTCAGATGAATGGCAGCCCCTTGACATCACAAGCCTTGAACAGTGCAGTGATAAGGCTGAACTGAAAAAAAAGCATTTAGCCACTGATGACAATGTTTTCAAGAGGCTGTACGAGGAAAGTAGATCATCTGATGATATGGTGTTTGAGAGAATATACAATGATGACTCTCTTGATGCGCAGGATCAAGGATCATTGGATTTTAAAATATTTAAGCCCCTACAATTCAATAAAGTAGGGGGTATTCACCAACAAGATCAAAAAAAAATCATTTCTGTCCAAGATCAAAATGTTTCCCATGATCCTGGTTCAGGCTTGGAAAATCCGGGTGAAGAAGACGGCGGTAATGCTTTCCATGAAGGTAATAAAGATGATCGTGTCTCCCATCCAGAGCTTTCCCAGACAGAATTGCCGGATAGACCTGATGAGGTCATGGAAAATGATGATATCCAAGAAAGAGAGCATAATCTTCAAGAGATACGAAAAAAAGGATATGGTGAGGGTTTTGCCGAAGGTCTGGAACAGGGGCTGGCAAAGGGACACGAGAAGGGTGAAAAAACAGGCTATGATGCCGGTTTTGAAAAGGGCGAACAGGCAGGGTACTATGCCGGGTTTGAAAAGGGCGAAACTGACGGCCGGCTTGTAGCTGATGCCAAGGCCGCTGAAATTATAGCTTCCCTTGAGCAAATATGCTTAAACCTTGAAACTGCATGGCAGGACAGCGTCAAAAATAATGAAGCCCAGATACTTTCATTGATCTGCAAGATTGCCGAAAAAGTGGTTTTTGCCAGGGTGGAGATTGAAGAGTCTGTGGTAAAGGACTCTGTGCTCCATGCGATGGAGGCCATGCCTGAATCCCGGGATGTTACCCTGACCATTGCTCCGGAGGATTATGAATATATTGAGATGATCAAAGATACTTTTTTTGATAAAATGCAGAATCTTGAGCGTGTATCTGTTTTATCCTCTTCCTCGGTTAAGAGAGGCGGGTGCAGGATAGAGTCTTCAAAGGGCAGGGTGGAAACCGATATTCAATCCAGGCTGGATGCAGTATTTTCAAGCATTGTAGATGCGGGGATGCAATGATTAGTATGGATGAAACAGCTTTTGATATCAGATGGGATAAATATTTCAATGCCCTGAATACATGTAAAACCATCCTTCCTGAGGGAAGAATTCACAAGGTGGTCGGGCTTATTGCCGAAGGCGACGGTCTTGGGCTTGGTGTTGGAAATCTTGCCATTATAAAAAACGATCATGGCCAGGAGATCAAAGCAGAGGTCATAGGGTTCAGGGATGAGAAGGTTTTGCTTATGCCCTATGGAGACATCAGAGGATTAAGTCCCGGCAGCCGGATCATTCCCTTAGCTGAAAGCCCCATGGCTGATGTAGGAGATGAGCTGCTTGGCCGGGTTGTTGACGGCATGGGTATGCCCATTGACGGCATGGGGTCATTTCGCCCCACATCTTCTTATTCTTTGTATGGAAAACCCATGAATCCAATGGAGCGTAAATCCATTCGCGAACCTATCGACGTTGGGGTTTCCGCCATTAATATAATGACCACTCTTGGCCGGGGGCAGCGGGTGGCCATAATGGCTGGATCCGGCGTCGGTAAAAGCGTACTCATGGGTATGATGACAAAGCACACAACTGCTGATGTCACAGTCATAGGCTTAATCGGAGAAAGAGGGCGGGAGGTAAAGGATTTTGTCTTTGATACACTTGGAGAGGAGGGTATGAAAAAATCCGTTGTTGTGGCTGCCACCTCGGATACTCCGCCCCTGGTCAGGATGCGGGGAGCCTATCTTGCAACCACCATTGCAGAATACTTCAGGGACCAGGGAAAGCATGTGCTTTTGATTATTGATTCCATAACCCGTTTTGCCATGTCTTCAAGGGATGTTGGGCTTGCGGCAGGGGAGCCGCCGACTTCCAGGGGATATACCCCGTCGTTTTTTGTTCAGATACCGGTGCTCTTGGAACGAGTAGGCTATGTGGAGGGCAGCGGTTCAATTACAGGTATCTACACGGTTCTTGTGGAAGGTGATGATCTCAATGATCCGGTGGGCGATACAGTTAGATCCATCGTGGACGGCCACATTGTGTTATCCAGAGATCTTGCCAACCGGGGCCATTATCCTGCCATTGATGTGCTTGCAAGCGTGTCCCGTGTAATGAAGGATGTGGCTCAGCCGGACCATGTAAAGCTAAGGGAAAAGGCCATTGATATTATTGCCGCATACAAGGGGGCGGAAGACATGATATCCATAGGGGCCTATGTGGATGGTTCCAACCCAAGGATTGATCAGGCTAAAAAACTCATGCCCTCAATTGATGGGTTCCTGCGTCAAGATATGAACCAAAGGGTTGATTTTAAGACAGGTATAGCCGAACTCAAAAACGCCCTCGGTATCAATCAGCCACCTAAAGGAAGGGCTAAAAGATGAAGCGTTTCAGTTTCAGGCTACAGTCGATTTTGAAGTACCGAACTTATCTTGAACAGCTTGCCCAGCAGGAAATGGTCAAGGCATTTACTGAGGTGGCAGAATCGGAAAAGAAATTAAAACAACTTCGACTGGATTTTTTTAAAGGAGCAGATGCCTTGGAAAAAGAGACCGTTAAAGGTATTTCTGCGGTATACTTTAGACAGTTCAACGATTTTCTTGACTCCCTGGAAAACGATATTAATGGGGAAGAAAAAATTTTGGCCACGCTCAAACAAAAGGCAGATGAAAAACAGAGGGTTTTGACCCAGAAGAGCGTGGATCGAAAGATTATCGAGCGCCTTAAGGAGAGAAAAAGAAATGATTATCGCGGAGATGTGCTTCATGAAGAACAGATCATGGCAGATGAGGTATCATCTTTGAAAAAGGCAAGGGAAGAAATAGATGAGAATTTTTGAATTGAACAGGCAATCCATTATTGGTTTCATTAAATTTGTTTTAATATTAATGGTGTGTTTTTTTATCTCCCCCGGCACTATGAATGTGATTCAGGGAGGACTTTTTTTTAATGGTATCTCCGCGGCCTTTGCCGAGGATGGCGATGAAAAGTCTTCAGGTGCTGAAAAAGGAAAAAATACTGACGAAAAGCAGGCAGGTGGTGAAAATGTCCAGGGAGAAGAGCCGCCTCCATGTCCTGAATGCCCGGACCCGGCCAAGGTGGTTTTAAAGGGCCTGGAGGAGAAAAAACAGCAGATTGCCAGGGAAGAAGCGCAGCTCAAACAGGAAAGAAAAGAACTTGAAAAGTTCAAGGAAGAAATTGATGAGAGCCTTGAGAGACTCACCGCTTTAAAGAAACAGATACAGGAGGACCTGGACAGTCTGCAAAAAAAAAAAACAGATGAAGAAGTCAGGAAGGAGGCTGCTTTCGAGGCTAAAATGAATCGTCTTGTCAAGGTATATGCCGGAATGAAACCAAAGAAAGCAGCGGAAATATTCAATCAGATGGACTACGAGGTTGCAAGGGAAATTTTTTCAAGAATGAGGGAAACCTCTGCTGCTGATATTCTTGCCTTTGTCGATAGTGAAAAAGCTGCAAAGATAAGTGAACGCCTGGCCCATAAGAAAAAATAAAACTTACGGCATCCTTCATTTACCGGTTGGTACTTTTTCAAAATATTCTCTTATCTTTATGAAATTTCTTCAAAAAAGTGTCAACTACTTTTGAGGCAATATGAAAGATGCCAAACTTAGCGGCAAGAATTGCCCTTAAAAATATTACGACAGGGCAAGAAATTCACCATATGTGTTCTCTTCAGAAAAGATAAAACCAAACCTGTTTATTAACATATTGATTTAACTTGTAAAATTGTTTATTTCTATTTGTGGCATATGAATTGCATATATTAAGCTTCAACAGGCATATTTGATTAATATTCAATGGACAGGGTGATGCAATGGGTTTCAATTTAATGAATTTAACTATGACCCAAATTTTTTCTCTGGAGACAAGTCAGGTTTCACTTGCAGGGCAGAATCAGTCAGGTGATGGTGAGGTTTCAGTATCCTTTCTTGAAACAATGCATCGGCTTTTAGGTTCAAAACAATTGAATAATAGCGGCTTTTTGGAATCCGGTGAGAAGCCTATGGATGATTTGGATAGTATAGATGTGCTGAAAGCGCATATGAAGAAATCTCTTTTAAAGGACATGATGGATGCAAAGGGAGCCGGCTTTCTTGATAAGCTTCAGCAATACCTCAATGTGGCTGGATATGATCTTCAACACTCCACTGTTGAGGGCGGGGGTCTTAAGGCATTGGAAGACATGCTTGTCAAAGCAGGTTTTTCAAGAGACGATATACAGGGGCTTGTTGAAGATTTAATGGCTGAGTCTGGAGAAGACAATGTAGTGGTCTCGGATTTAATGGAGGGGCTTTTTGCTCTTGAACCAACCACTTTAGATGATGGTTCTAATTTGGAAATAGAGGACAGCTACGGTGAAAATTTTCTTGATACATCTGCAATCCCCTTTGTCTCATCTCTTTTTGATCTTCTTGGTGTCCCTAAAGATATTTATGTAACAATTATTTCAAATGCCGAGCGTAACGGTAAAGGACTTTATCTGGATGATTTAATTGAGAGCCTTCAGGAGTTACAGGAAAAGGCATTTTTTAGTGGGAATTCATTTGAGATGGATGCCGCCAATGAGAATTTGATTACGGTGCTTGAACATTTGGGTTTTAAAAATACAGGGGATTTAGAGGAAACATTCAATCTTGGAGATTTTGTTTCTGCACTTCAAAAGATAAAAAATCAAAGTTTAATGAATGATGTTTCAGAAAATGAAAATATTTTTGTCTTAATGGAAGATGCCACGGATAAAGATGCTATTTCTAATATATATAATGCTACGGATACTGATGAGTCGTTCACTGATTTTCAGGCGCTTATAGAGGAGATCAATACAAGCATTTCAACATTTCTTCCCGATGAAAGTGTTGATGAGGTAAAAAAGAAAAGCTCTTATGATAGTGATTTTTTACAGATGGTTCAAAATTTTATAAATCATAGTGAGGCTTTATTTTCTTCCAATGGTGAAAATGAACGCGCTGTTAATGAACAAAATATTGCATCAAATGATATTCTAAATGCCCTTGAGAAGTTAATAGCGAAAATAGATGTGAATGAAGCTTCAACCATTGAAACGACAACAGAATTAAAACAAGATGATTCTGAGATGAATGATCTTCTCAGAAATCTGATAGCCCGAATTAAGGAGGGATCGAGAGATACGTTGGTGACTGAAGTTGACAAGTCTCAAAATACAGAGGTTGTAGAAGAAAATGAAGATGATGCCGAGAATTTACTGAATAGATTTTTAGATAATTTAAAATATGGGGAAAATGATACCGGGCTAGGCGAGAAAACATCTATAAACAATAAATTTGTTCAATCCTCTTCCGCTTTGCACCAGGAACGGGATAAAACTCTTATGGATATTTTACAGTTCCAGGGATTTGTAGCGGCAAAAGATGAATATATTTCTACATCGGAATTGAGTTTGAACCAGGAATTTACCCAGATGGCGAAGAGAATGGAGCTTTTGATCAGCTTTAAGGATAATACATTTAAGAGTCTGAATAACTTGGAAAGTGGTGTGATCTCAGCATTTGCACGCTCCAATAAAAAAGAGATGGGCTCTCTTTTGGATACTTCAACTTTTAATAATGCTTCTAATTTTGGAAGCGGTATGAAAGAGAATACAATGGTATCAGGAAACTCAAAAGCATCAACTCTTCCATCTTATGTGACGCTTCAGGTCGGAAAAAGCATTTTAAGAGCTATCAAAAGAGGAGATGGTGAATTAAAACTTCAATTGAAACCCGTGGAACTGGGTCGATTGACCATGACCATCGATACCCATGGGGACAGCCTAAAGGTAAGTGTAATGACGGAGAATCAAGCTGTAAAGGATATTCTATTATCCCATGCAAATGAATTGAAATCTACACTGGCTGCTAACGGTATTACTATCGAAAGCTTTGATGTAGAGACCAGAGGAAACTTTGAAGAGTCCCTGGCCAATTCAGGGCAATCCTCTGACGGATTCAGATTTGAAAAAAGAAATGTCTCAAAAAACAATTCTTTCATGGCTTCGGAAGAAATAGCCATGGATAGGGAAATGATATTCAACACCAGCGGTGCCCTCCACCTCGTGGCATAAAAGAAAAAAGCACAGGGAGATTTGATATGGGAATAGATGTAACAGGAAGCAGCAGTCTTCAAAAATTAGCATCTGCCTATAAGACAGATGATTCTCAAAAGGCAGAAAAGGAAGATTACTTAGGCCGAGAGGATTTTCTGACCATGTTAGTAGCCCAGCTCCAGAATCAAGATCCCTTAAATCCCATGGAGGGCAGTGATTTTTCCGCTCAATTAGCCCAGTTCTCATCCCTGGAGCAGCTCATTAACATGAACGAATCCATTGAATCTATGGTCACGGCATTTAATGAAAGGTCAGATACTGATGTGTCGGCTTTCATCGGTAAAGAGGTGACCGGTACAGTGGATTCCATTGAAGTGAGTGGCGGTACATTTTCCGGTGGATATTATAATCTGGCGCAAACATCGGATGTAATGCTCACTATATACAATGAAGAAGGGAATACCGTAAGAACTCTCTATCCAGGGCAGCAGGGACCAGGCTCTCACAGTATAAGCTGGGATGGCACAGATAACAGCGGCAATCAAGTGGCAGACGGTTCATATAGTTATGATGTCCTTGCAAATAATGGCTATGGATATGTTAGTACCCCGACGACGGTGACCGGTACAGTGGAAGCTGTTAGTTATCAGAACGGCAAGCCTTATCTCCTGGTCGACGGGATGCTTGTGGATCCAGATTCATTGCTTCAGGTAAAAGCATCTGATACAGATGATGAGCCGGCCATGTCGGCTCTTGATTATCTTGGCAAGGAGATTTCCTACTCTGAATCGGTTGTTGCCGTGGAAGGTGGAGTTGTTTCAGGTGGGGGACTCACCTTTAATCTGTCTGTACCGGAAGATGTGGTACTTCAGTTGTTTGATGCTTCAGGAGAAGAGGTAAACAGAATTGAAATATCGGCTGACAATACTCTTTCAGGTGAAAACAGGGTTCCATGGAGTGGGATGGACAGCGAAGGAACTCAGGTTTCCAACGGCATATATTCCTATAAGGTAACAAGCTCATCCGGCAGTGTGGAAATTTCAGGTACGGGAGAGGTTAGTGGAATTAGGTATCTCAATGGAACTCAATATCTTAGCCTGGCAGACAGCGGAGACCTTGTCCGTATATCTTCCATAACAGGTGTCAATTGACTTTAAGGTATTAATTCTAAAATTAAATTTATTTAATTGAATGAAAAAGGCATCCTTCATAACCTTTTAAAAATAGTCGACACTTTTTTGAGGACGAATCCCTAAAAATGGGGAATTGATTCAGAAAGCGTCAATTGACAAATGAAGGCTGCCAATATAATATTTTAATTTTGTAACTTTTAGAGTGCAGGCTCAGTAGAAAAATATAGGGGGTTTATCATGGCATTATCAAGTTCTTTATTTACAGGTACAAGCGGGTTGATCAACATGGGCAATGTCATGCAGGTTATCAGTAATAACATCTCAAACTCCAATACAGTTGGGTTTAAAAAAGGAGTCTCGTCATTTGGTGATGTACTCAGCCAAAGCGTTGCAACCCAGGGGGGAATTGGTCAGATCGGCAGGGGGATGGCCATTGGAGAGGTTGCCCAAAATTTCACCCAGGGTTCCTTTGAAACCACTGGAAATGCAACGGATATGTCCATTGGCGGTGACGGATTTTTCATAGTATCCTCTGATGATTCTGAAATGGAATTTTACACACGTGCCGGTAATTTTCATTTTGATGAGGCAGGAAAACTGGTTAACCCAGAAGGCTATATACTCCAGGGATGGGAACTTGACAGCGAAACTGGTGATAATATGGGTGCAATAGGAGATATCATCATGGATACATTTACTTCGCCGCCCAAAGCCAGTTCCGAGATGACGGCCATCACCAATCTTGATGCAGATGCTGAAAGTAAATCCGATGTGCTTTCAAACTTCTGGGACAGTGATGAAGAAACGCCTTTGGGTAGTAATATATATGAGTATCAAACTGTTATACAGGTATATGATTCCCTTGGAAGCCCCCATGATATGACTGTCTACTATGATAAGAAATCCGCTAAGGAGTGGGAATATCTGATCACCTGCAATCCTGATGATGACATGCGAGAACTCGTTCAAGGGACAACGGCTAAGGGCCTTCTTGCCAGAGGTACCATCACTTTTAATGAGAGCAGTGGCTCCATAATTGATATGACCATGTCAGAATTCACAGGGCGTATTGGTAGCTTGGCCGTAAATGGCATTAACGATGAGGAGGATGTTCATTTTGCTGTGGAAAACCAGGATGCCATGGCTCTTGACGGATATGGATTTGAAGTTAAGTTTGATGGAAATGAATGGGCTTTGAGTAGTTTTACTAATGCAGAGACTGCGATAAACTACAAGGATGCATCCATCGCTTTTTCAAATAGCCAGAGCATAGAATTGATTTTGAACACCGATGATAAATTAACGGATTTGCAAATTATTTTGGACAAAGAACCTACTGTAGGTGATACGGTTAGCTTTGATATCAATGCTGCTGACGGGATTCATGTTCAGGCAGTGGAAGGTTCTCAATTTGTTGGAGATACGGATGACGGTAATACTACCATACAGATCAATGATCCCGGCGTAATGAACCTTGATAACGAAGATATTAGAATGATATGGTATCCGGCAGAAGACGGTGGAAAAGGGAAATGGCGCTGGAGCAATCCAACTGTGGCCGCAAAGCTGACAGATACTGATACTACGGATGATTATGAACAAACCCTGGTCAAAGTTTCCCAGGATCCTAATAAATCATTTGATATCGGCGCAGATGATCTTGGGGCTTTTGATTATTCCAATGATGGAAATAATTGGAATGAGCCTGGTGAAATTACTTTTAATAACGATGCTGTTCCCATGACCATGTACTGTGAGAATATCCAATTGAAATATGATGCTGGAACTCCTGAATGGCAGTGGAATATGCCGCTCAAAGAAGAAGATTTCGGTGCAAAAGATCCCAAGGCCGGCGGTGCCATGACTTTTGAAGAGACGCCGACTTTGACAATTGTAGATTCTTCTCCAAATGCTGATTTGCCCACAAACTTAGCCGCCTACGATGCAGCAGGTACATATCAGTTGAGCTTGGCTTATGCTGCGGGCCCTCCGGAAACTTATACCTGGACTCTGGATTCATATACCAATACTGTAACAGAAGCAGCAGCAACAGGTAGTGCGGCAATTGATGCTACAGCAACAAATGATAATACCCAGGTAAACATCATTTTAAATGATGGAAGCAAGATAAGGTATTCTTTTCCAACTTCTCTTACATCTAATGATGATACGGGAACTTTGACCTTTACTATTGATCCTACTCCGCCTGAAGAGTATCCGAATGCAGAAGTTGTTGCTGGAACCGTTGTGGGAGATATCGCCATAAAGTTTAATACCACAGAATATAATTATACGGATCCGGATCTTGAAATAGCGACAGGAGCACTTGCTCCTGCAACAACTGAATTTTTTACTTTTTCCGTCGATCCTGATGTTGCACCTGAAAAATATGCTAACGCTAAACTAACTGGCGACGATGAACAGGCCGTCATCGACCTGGATGGTTCAGGCAATGAGGATGACGATGATGATATTGTTTTTAGCTTTAAAGAGCCTCTTAGTACGGGACAATATCTAACTGCTTATGAAGATCGGAGTGAAATTTCATTTGAGATCAGCGGCTCTACTGCATGGAAAGATATTGCCAAAGACGATATTAAGTCCACAGGCTATTTTGGATTTACCGCTGATTTTCTTGGAGGGGACGCCGGTTCCACAGAAACTAAAATTGAATTTAACATTGGTTCTAAATATGATGGTGAAAATTTTTTGAATAATTCTTTAACTACCACCCAATATGCCAAAGCATCTTCCACCGTATATCAGGATGCGGACGGCTATTCTGCTGGTGACCTGGAGGGTGTTGATGTTTCGTCTGACGGCAGTATTACTGGCATTTACTCAAATGGAGAGCTGATCCCTCTTTTCAGAGTTGGCTTGGCTAAATTTTTGAATAACAATGGTTTGTTCAATGCCGGGGGGAATTTGTTTAGAGAGACCCGTGACAGTGGCGGAGCCATCACCAATAGTCCCGGGGAAAACGGGCTTGGCACCATAGCCTCAAATTCCCTTGAAATGTCCAACGTAGATATCTCAGAAGAGTTTGTAAAGATGATAACAACCCAGAGGGGATTTCAAGCAAATTCAAAAACCGTTACCACGGTGGATGATATGATGAATACTGTTATTCAGATGAAGCGATAAAAAGTATCTCCTGTCCCCAATTTTGTTTTAGTATTTTTCAGGAAAAATACCCGAGCTGCTTATCCACCGGTTTCGGGTATTTGCATTTGTACTTGGCACAAGGATTGCTTTTCTGGTATAGTAGGAAAGTTTTTTTGCCTGAAACATTGTGAATTAAATTATGGCATCCTTCATTTCCCAGTTTACACTTTTTAAATCAATTTGCCCATTTTTGGGAACTTACTTTAAAAAAAGTGAAAACTACTTTTAATACAATATGAAAGATGCCTAAATTATAATAGTTTTTTTAATGCCTGATTTAAAAAGTTAAGATAAGGAGTTTTTTTGGCAAAAGAAAAAAAGAAAAAAAAAGCCGGCAAGGGTAAAGAAAAGGCAGCAGAAAATGACAGCCAACAAAAATTATCCTTGTTAAAAAGGCTTCTTAGGCCTAAAATGTTCATTTTGTTCCTTATTGTTCTCCTTGTGATATCCGGAGGCTGTTTTGCCGGATGGTATTTTTTTTTAAAATCAGATGAAAATAATGCTTCCGGAGAAAATGAACTGCAGGAACAAACGGGAAAAAAAGATGAGGAGATGGAAGTCGTTATTCCTCCACCTTTTCCAGAGATTGTTGATCTTAAGCCCCTTGAAAAGATTCCTCTGAAAAAAACTGAAAACTTGAATTACCTTTCTATTAGTGTTTCTCTTGAACTGTCTGACCCTGCCATGCGGGCTACTCTTATAGAGCAGGCAGATAAAATTAGGCAAATCATTGACGCTGAAGCAGGAAAATTGACATGGTTTGTTTTGAGAAATCCTGAAGGAAAGCTTCAATTTAAATATAGGCTTTTGAAATTAATGAACAAGGAGTTGACTGCTGTGCGGGTCAGAAATTTGTACTTTACACGATTTATAATGTTGTGATGCAATGAGTGAAATATTATCCCAGGATGAAGTTGATAGTCTGCTTGCAGGGCTTGATTCAGGTGAAGTGGAAACCGAGCAGCAGCTTGAAGAGCCGGAGCCGGAAGGTATAACTATTTATGATTTTTCAAGCCAGGACAAAGTCGTCCGGGCCAGGATGCCAACCTTTGATGTTATCAATGAGCGTCTTTCAAGGGAATTTCGTGCAACCCTTTCATCCTTGCTTCAAACCACTGTTGATGTTAGTGTAAATCCTCTTGACACCCTTAAATTTTCTGAGTTTGTAAGAAGCCTTCCAGTTCCCACAAGTCTTCATGTGTTTCGCATGGAACCTTTGAGGGGACATGCCCTGGTGATTCTTGAAAGCCAATTAGTCTATAACCTGATTGATACGTTTTTTGGCGGTGAAGGCTCTGGAAAGGCAAGGGTTGAGGGGCGTGAGTTTACCCCCATCGAAGAGGCAATTACTAAAAAAGTGGTGATTGCCTGTCTTAAGAATATTGAGACTGCCTGGGGGCCCATCGAAAATGTAAAAACTTCACTTGTGAGATCCGAGATGAATCCCCAGTTTGCCGCAATTGTTCTGCCTACTGATCTTGTTATTGTTACCCGTTTTGAGATTGAACTCGAACAGGATGCCGGTAACCTGGTTGTGTGTCTTCCCTATTCAATGATAGAACCGCTCAGAGGAAAGCTCGCCTCCGGGTTTCAGGCTGAAATTGAAGAGATAGATATTGCGTGGCGCAGGAGGTTTGAAGAGGTCATACTGGAGTCAAGTGTGGATGTCAGGATTCAGCTTGGAGTCGCTGAAATTACGGGAGAGCAGCTAATCTATATGCAAAAAGGAGATGTGATTCAACTGGATCACGATGCGGGTGATATGCTGACGGGATATATTGGAGACTTTCCCAAGCTCAAAGGCCATGCCGGTGTTAAACGAGGATTTCAAGCCTTCAGGGTGGAAGAGAAAATGATGCTTAAATAGGCATCTTTAATATTGCCTCAAAAGTAGTTTGCAGTTTTTTTAAGAGAGCCTCCAAAAATGGGAAGATTGATTCAGAAAATGTAAACCGAGAAATGAAGGATTCCCTTAAAATAGATATTAAATAGATAAGTGAGATGGCAATGGTTGAAAATGGTGAAGAACAGAGCTTGGATAAAAAAGAGGCTCCAGCTCGTTTAGAAGATGCAGGAGAGCGGGAACTTGATTTTATCCTTGATATTCCTTTGGAGCTTTCTGTGGAATTAGGAAAAACCAAAATGCTTATCAACGATCTTTTGCAATTAGGGCAGGGATCCATTGTAGAGCTGAATAAACTTGCAGGAGAACCCCTTGAGGTGTATATCAATAGAAAACTCATTGCAAGGGGAGAGGTTGTTGTGGTTAATGAAAAATTCGGTGTCCGTTTAACAGATATTATCACCCCCATGGACAGGGTGAAAAGTCTGACCGGTTAATGGAAGGATATCCAGATATATGGGTGACTTTTATTCGTACGGCAGGAATGTTTTTTATCGTCATCAGCCTGCTTGTTCTTATTCTTTACCTTGTTAAGCGTTTTTTAGGAGCTGGTGGAAATTTTAAGAGGGGAAGGGATCTGATTCAAGTAATTTCCATGCATCATTTCTCCCCAAGGGAGAAAGTTATTCTGTTAGAAGTTCTTGACAAAAGAATCCTTATCGGCGTGACTCCCGGCCGCATAACCACCCTTGCAAGCTTTGATAACATTTCCAACGATCAATTACCTGGGCAGTTATCGGGAAGCTCATCGGAGCCATTATCTGATCAATCATCGGCAAAAAGAACTTCAGATGTAAAACCTTACTCTAAAAGCCCCTCTTATGTCGGAGCTTTTTCAAAGATACTGGCAGGGAAGAAATCGCTTGTTTTTAATGAAAAACAGGTTAATTATCCATGGGATAAGGCAAAAAAACATGAAAAATAAGAACCGGTTTTTTTTTATTCTTCTTGTTTTATTTTTTATGACACCTTTTTTTGTGTTGATGTTCCCAGAAATTTCCCATGGAGTTACCTTCCCTATTCCCTCATTGAAAATAGGTATAGAACAGGCGCAAAGCCCCCAGGATGTTGCGGTTGTTTTAGAGATTATAGCCCTTCTCACCATATTGGCATTAGCCCCTGCCATCCTGGTATTAATGACACCCTTCACCCGTCTGGTTGTTGTCTTTCATTTTTTGAGGCAGGCTATCGGTATACAGTCAAGCCCCCCTAATCAGGTGATTGTGGGACTTGCCCTTTTTATGACATTTTTTATAATAAAACCCGTTGCCCTTGATATATATGAAAATGCTCTAAATCCCTATCTTGAAAATCGCATAGGGTATGCTGAGGCATTTGATATTGCTCAAAAACCCATCCGTGATTTTCTTTTGATTAACACAAGGGAGACGGATATAGCTCTTTTTGTTAAAGGGTCAGGCGTAGATAAACCTAAAAACCGGGATGATGTTTCCCTGTTGATTCTAATTCCAGCCTATGTCATCAGCGAGCTGAAAACGGCTTTTATTATAGGCTTTGTTATTTATATTCCCTTTATCGTAATTGACATGGTGGTGGCCTCGGTTCTACTTGCCATGGGAATGATGATGCTGCCACCGGTCATGATTTCTCTTCCCTTTAAGCTCATGCTCTTTGTTCTTGTGGATGGCTGGAATATTTTGATAGGCTCATTGATAAAGAGTTTTGGAGTGTGAGCTGCCTTATCAACAGCTCTTAAACTGGAAAATACTGCACCGGTATAAAACAGGAATTTTAAAAAAGGAGAAGGCTAATTTCCTCTATGTTGCGTTAGCACGTTAAAGCTGTTGATAATTTGAGTTTAAGCCCTTTTCTGACAATGGGAAATGACTGCATCAATGGATTTAACCCACTACCTATTTTGCTGGCGAGTTTCATAAGGGGTTTAGCCTGTTTTTTTTACAAATGACACCTGAATTTGTTGTTGAATTTGCAAAACAGGCAATTGTGCTGACCATATCCCTTGCCATGCCCATGTTGGGATTAGGGCTTGCTGCCGGGATAATTATCAGTGTGTTTCAGGCTGTCACCTCCATACAGGAGATGACCCTGGCAATGGTTCCCAAGATAATTGCTGTATTTTTGGGGCTTCTTTTTTTTGCACCTTGGATGCTAAATGAGATAACCTCTTTTACAAGGCGGGTTATTGAAAATATTCCCATGTATATCAGATAGTATTCATCACGGGGGACAGATTTAAATCTGTCCTCCTTTGTCATCGGTATTTGATATGGAAATTCTTAATTTATACGATCCTGATAAATTTAAGATTTATCTTCTTGTGCTGGCAAGGATCAGCGTAGTTCTTTTTATGATTCCTGTTTTCGGGACTCCCATGCTGCCCAATATTGTCAAGGCCGGCTTATCAATGGTGCTTGCCCTTCTACTTTATTCTGTCGTAAATGTAGATGCGGCATCGTTTCCAGATACCATTATAGGAAATGTTCTTCTTATTATGGCTGAGTTGATCATCGGGTTGATTTTAGGGCTGTGCGTCAGGCTTTTTTTTGGCTCAGTGCAAATGGCAGGTCAGGTGATTGGGTTTCAGATGGGCTTTTCCATGATCAATGTAGTCGATCCCCAAACCGGGGCCAATGTTTCAATTATGGAACAAATTGCCTATTGGACTACACTTCTTATTTTTTTTCTTTTTAATGGTCATCATATTATTCTTTTGTCCATTATTGAGAGTTTTGAACTTGTTCCTCCTGGTGTGTTTTTTTTAAAAGAGGTTCTTCTTGTAAAGATATTGGGACTTGGCAGCCGGCTCTTTGTCCTTGGCATTAAAATCGGGGCTCCTGTGATAGCAGCACTTTTGTTCACCAGCGTAGCCTTTGGGCTGACCGCTAAGTTTTCACCCCAGATGAATATAATGATTGTGGCATTTCCACTTAAAATATTCGTGGGCCTTTTGCTGTTTGGTTTATCTCTTGAAACAATGACCATCGTTACAAGGAATTTCGTTCAGAATTTAAAAGAGGAGCTTTTATCTATTCTTTTCTGGGCTGGGGGAGGCTGATTGAGTATTTTTTTTCGGCGATGTTTAATATGATGTTATACCCCCCACCGGTAGAGATTGAGCTTTTTATGGGAATCTTTTTCCCAGAATCAGGTCAAAAGGAGTCTTTTGAAAAACTCAAGTTATGAGAGTGCACAGTATAATGGATATGATGGAGAGATAATTGGCTGAAGATCCCAGCGGAGGCGAGAAAACCGAAGATGCATCGGGGAAAAAACTCTCGGATGCACGTCAAAAGGGCCAGGTGGCTAAAAGCATGGAAATTCCTTCCGTATCGGTGTTGTTAGCCGGAGCGCTTGCCCTTTATTTTTTTGCAGCGGTTATTTACAAAAATTGCCTTGCTGTGCTGGACGATAGTCTCAGATTTGATTCTGTTCCATTGTTGACGGATGTGGAGGTGTTTCACCTGTTTCTCCAATATGTGGAAAGAATGTTTATAATGGTTATGCCCGTTCTTGGGGCTGTATTTTTAGCTGCTTTTCTCTCCAATGTATTCCAGGTGGGATTTAATATTTCATGGCAAATGCTGGCGCCAAAATTTTCAAAGTTGAATCCGATAACTGGATTTATAAGTAAATTTTCGTTTTCATCCAAAGTCTTTGTGGATTTTGCAAAGGATACTCTAAAACTTGTCATTGTGTTCTCTGTTGCATATCAAGTGGTAAGAGGAGAAGTACAAAACATTTTAAGGCTTTATGACAACAGTATTTCCTTTATTCTTCTCTATATCTTGAAAATAGCTTTTTCTATTTTTATAAAGGTTCTCTTGATAATGATCCTCATTGCCATTTTGGATTATGCATACCAGAAATGGAAATTCCTGCAAGATCAGAAAATGACAAAACAGGAAAGAAAAGATGAGGCCAAGCAGGCAGAAGGAGATCCCAAGGTTAAATCCAAGATAAGGCAGCTTCAGGCAGAAGCAGCAAGGCAGCGGATGATGGCCGAGGTGCCGGAGGCAGATGTGGTTGTGACTAATCCAACCCGTCTTGCCGTTGCTGTAAAATATGATGCAGAAATTATGGATGCTCCCATGGTTACGGCTAAAGGTGCCGGTGCGGTGGCCTTGAATATCAGGCGCATTGCAGAAGATAATTATGTGCCCATTGTAGAAGATAAAACATTGGCCCGGAATTTGTATTCAACGGTAGATATAGGTCAGAATGTCCCCGCAGAATTGTTTCAGGCCGTAGCAGAGCTTCTTGCCTATGTTTATAAGCTCGAGGGAAAAACCCTTTAGCCAACGCCTGAGTGCTTGATTATCAATACAAAATAATTTAATAATGTACTTTGGCATTTTTCATATCATCTTAAAAGTAGCTTATACTTTTGGGGGTGAATTTCCCAAAAAAAGAAGGATGCTGATATGAAAGGTGTAAACCGGCAAATAAAGGATGCCGATACTGACACAGAAAAAGTACAAACCGGGAAATGAAGGATGGCTGTATTTATAAAATCATTCTGTAAATCGTTGGAGTGTCAAGAACTTGGCGGTATGTCAAATAACGGATTTTTTTGTTAATGTTTTTTTGCAGGAGTTTGAATGGCTGTTGAAGGCGCTGGAATAATAGCAGGTCTAAAAAGAGAAGCTTCCGATATCGGAATGGTCCTTGCCATGATAGGCATTCTTACGGCCATGATTCTTCCCTTGAATCCCATGATTCTTGATTTTTTTTTAGCCTTGAATGTGACACTGGCGGTTATTGTTCTGATTACCACAATGTACACCAAAACTCCTCTGGATTTTTCGATATTTCCATCCATGCTGCTTGTGCTGACCCTTTTTAGGCTGGCTCTTAACGTGGGATCAACCCGTCTCATCCTTCTCCACGGCAGTGAAGGTCCCCTTGCCGCAGGTGCCATTATCATGTCGTTCGGCAGCTTTGTTGTTGGCGGTAATTATGTTGTGGGCCTTATCATATTTATCATATTGGTCCTTATTAATTTTATGGTCATTACCAAGGGTGCAGGCCGTATTGCCGAGGTTGCCGCAAGGTTTACCTTAGATGCCATGCCTGGAAAACAGATGGCCATTGATGCTGATCTTAATGCAGGCATGATTGATGAGCAGGAGGCAAAGGAGAGAAGGGCTGAAATAGCAAGGGAATCTGAATTCCATGGAGCTATGGATGGTGCCAGTAAATTTGTCCGGGGAGATGCGGTTGCAGGTATAATTATAACCTTTATTAATATCGGGGGTGGATTTATAATAGGCGTGGTGCAGCAGGGAATGCCCATGGTTGATGCTCTGGGGAATTATACCCTGCTGACTGTTGGGGATGGCCTTGTTTCTCAAATTCCTGCGTTGCTTATTTCCACGGCATCTGGTCTTCTGGTTTCCCGTGCAGGTTCTGAAAACCGTATGGGACAGGATTTTGCCGCTCATTTATTTTCAAGTAAAATTCCTGTTTATATAGGTGCTTCTATTGTATTTACTTTGGGCATGGTACCTGGGCTTCCGGCAATTCCTTTCATGGGCCTTGGTCTTCTCATGGCCGCTGGCTGCTGGTATTTTTTGAAGGAGCCTGATTTAGAATCTGAGGATGTTGAACCTGGAGCCGGAGCTGAAGAAGCTGATGCCCCGTCAGGCCCCGAAGAAGTTGAGCATCTGCTCAATGTGGATACCATCGAACTGGAGGTGGGATATGGCCTGATTCCCCTTGTGGACAAACAGCAGGATGGTATTCTTTTGGGCAGGATTCGAGCAATAAGAAGGCAGTTTGCAACGGAGATGGGAATCATAATTCCTCCTGTGCATATTCGTGACAACCTGCAGCTCAATCCAGCCCAGTATAGACTACTGATTAAAGGGGTTGAAGCCGCCGGCAGTGAACTCATGGTCAATCATCTCCTTGCCATGGACCCCGGTGGTATCGCCCAGGAAATAGAAGGCATTCCCACCACGGAGCCTGCCTTTAATCTACCTGCCCTGTGGATTCCTGCTGACAGGGAAGATGAGGCAAAGTTTGCCGGCTATACTGTTGTGGATAACTCCACAGTTGTAGCCACTCATATTACTGAAATAATAAGAAAAAATGCCTATGATCTCCTGGGCAGACAGGAGGTGCAGCATCTTTTAGACAATCTTGCCAAATCAAATCCCAAAGCAGTGGAAGAGCTGATACCTAATCTCCTGAGCCTGGGTATGGTTCAAAAAGTTCTTCAAAATCTTTTGAGGGAGCGCATTTCCGTACGGGATCTCCTTACCATAGTTGAAACCCTTGCAGATTATGCCCCCATGGGCAAAGATCCTGATCTTTTGACGGAATATGTTCGCCAGAGATTGTCCAAAGGCATGCTGGCTCCCTATATTCTGCAGGGCAGGGTACTCCAGGTTATTACCCTTGACCGGGGCCTGGAAGAAATTCTTACCAAGAATATCAAGCATACGGAACACGGCTCTTATCTTGCCGTGGAACCCCAGTTGGTGGAACAGATTGTCAACTCTGTCAGCCAGGAGGTTGAAAAGCAGATTGCAAGGGATGTTCAGCCTGTAGTGATGTGCTCTCCGGTTCTAAGGCGGCATTTCAGAAAACTGATAGAGCATGCGCTTCCATCTGTTTTTGTGGTATCCCATGCTGAAATTTCAGATGACATCAGCCTGCAAGCGGCTGGAAAGGTGACATTTAAAAGATGAAGCCCCGGATTTTTAAAGCCAGAAGTATACAAAAGGCCCTTGCAAATATAAAGGAAGAATTAGGATCTGATGCCATGATACTCTCCACCAGGAGGGTTGCCAAAAGCCCAAGGGACCCTTATTCAAAGGAAATGTTCGAGGTTGAAGCAGCTTCCAAGGATTTTAAAAAAAAAGATGGGCCCCGGCAGATGATGGAATCAGGCAGCTTAAATCATGAACCGGAAAAAGAGAAGATAAGTGAATTTGCCTCTCATGGGTTAAGATCAGGGAATGAAAGTATCTTAGAGGAATTAATCAGCATTAAGGATATGATTTCCCTTGTGGGGTTTGGCAGTGACATGCAGAACATGGTAGGAGATCATGCTGAATCCATTAGCTTATTTGCCTCTCTTTTAAGGACAGGCATTTCAGAAAAACGGGTTCGTTTGATGTTGCAGCGAGCTTTCTTTTCCATGGACAGAGAACAGTTTAAATCTCCTGGTTCAAACCTTTCACTAAAGAAATATGTAGTAAGGGAACTTGTAAAAGAGATACGTACCGGAGACCCATTCACCGCCGGAGGAGGAAGTAATACGCCTCATATAGCTGTCTTTGTCGGACCCACAGGGGTTGGAAAAACAACCACAATAGCCAAACTTGCGGCTGAATTAAGCATTAAAAGACAAAAGAGGATAGGGCTTATATCCATCGATAACTACCGCATCGGAGCATTTGAACAACTTAAAGCCTATGCTTCCATCATGGGGCTTTTGTGCATAGCCGCATTTAATAGAGATGATTTTATTTTGGCTCTCAGCAGGATGCAGGAAATGGATATTGTTCTTATCGATACCGCGGGTCATAGCCATTCAGATACCGCCAGGATGAAGGAAGTGGCCGATGTCATAAATGGGGATTGTAATATCTCCGTCCATCTTGTATTGAGTGTGACAACAGGCTTCCTGGATATGCGGGAGGCAGCTTCTGCCTTTTCCCGCCTTAACCCTGAAACCTATATTTTTACGAAGGTAGATGAAACAAAAAGGTGTGGAAAGATTTTTGATCAATTAATTGATCTAAGGTTACCTGTTTCTATGGTGACCAATGGTCAAAGGGTTCCTGAAGATTTGATTCTTCCTGACACACGGGAGCTTTTAGGTATCATATTAGGTGCAGAACATGGAGGAGAAAAATAAAAATTGGATCAGGCAAGTGGATTGAGAAATATTATGAAATCAGGTGGATTGACCCGAAAGAAAAAATCCTTGCCTAATTCCGGTGAAAAACACACCCCAAGGGTGATTGCCGTGACAAGCGGTAAGGGCGGGGTGGGTAAGACTAATCTTGTTGGGAACCTCTCCATTGCCCTTGCAGGCAGAGGAAAACAGGTTGTCATAGTCGATGCGGATGTAGGCCTTGCAAATATTGACATTATTTTTAATTTAAGGGCAAAATATAATATCAGCCATATAATCAATGGGGAGAAAACTCTGGACGATGTTCTGGTGACAACAAAGCACGGGGTAAAAATTATTCCCGGCGGTTCAGGGTTTGCAAATCTGACCAGTTTGTCCGACGGGGAAAAGCTTAATCTTTTAACTGAGTTTGAGTCCTTAGAGCAGATGGCGGATATCGTGCTTTTAGATACAGGTGCGGGTATTTCATCCAATGTGCTTTACTTTAATTCCGCCGCAGATGAATGTATTGTGTTGGCGACGAGGGAGCCAACATCCATAACTGATGCCTACGCTCTTATGAAAGTAATGTCCCGGGAATACGGTACAAAGTATTTTAAACTTCTTGTGAATATGGTAAGCTCAGATAAGGATGCAAAATCAGTATATGCCTCCTTGAGCGGAGCAATGGATAAATTCTTAAAAGATGTTGTTCTTGAGTACTGTGGTTATATTCCTTCGGATCCTGTATTACAAAAGGCGGTTTTAAACAGAAGTACCGTCTTTGATTATGCTCCTGAATCGCCTTCTTGCAAAGCCTTTGGGGAAATTGCCGAGAGATTAATCAAATCTCCTGCAAGATCGGTATCTGATGGAAATATAAAGTTTTTCATGAACAGGGTGTTGAATTCCATGAATTAAAAGCTTTACGTACTTTCAGGATGAGATGAAAGTTACCTTGGACTGATACCAAAACTAACAATTTGGTTCAAGCCGGGACTGAACGGAGATTATAGTGTAAGTCACATGACTTGATACTTGATTTTAGATATAACCGATTGATTTATTTATATTTAAAGTTTCATTTTAGCATCAAGTCATTTGACCGGGACTATAGGTGACTTTAATCATATGGTTGATAATATGAAAAAAAAAGACAGTGAATGGCGGGAAGCCAGCATTATAGAATATGCCTACCTTGTAAAGCAAATTGCATCTGGATTTGCCGTAAGACTTCCGTCTTCTGTTTTTTTTGATGAACTTGTAAGTGCAGGTTCCCTTGGCCTTATAGATGCTGTGGATAAATTTGATCCAGACAGGCATGTCAGTCTTAAGACCTATGCCAGACATAGAATCAGGGGCGCTATCTTAGATGAGCTGCGAAGCATGGATACATATACCCGTTCCATGAGAAAAAAGATTCAGGATATTGAAAAGGCTTCCAAACAGATTGAGGATAAGAAGAAAAGACCTGCATTGGATGAAGAAATTTCAGAGGCCATGGGTCTTGATCTGGAAGCTTATTATGATACCCTCACAGATATTCACGGTGCCGCTGTCCTGAGTCTGGATTCCTTTATAAAAACTAAGAACAATGAGAGTCGATCCAGAACGAGATTTGGAACTGTCTTGAAGTCAAAAAGCACTCCCGAAGACCATCTTGATGAAAGAGAGATTCAATCCGTGCTGGCAGATGCCGTTAAAAAGCTCTCTGAAAAAGAACAATTGGTTGTTTCCCTATATTATTATGATGAATTGACATTAAAGGAAATTGGTGAGGTCTTGAGTCTCACAGAATCAAGAATCTGCCAGATTAATGCAGGGGTTTTAATTAAACTTAAGACCAGGCTTGAATCCTATTGGAGTTCTTAGCCTTATAATTGTATTTATTGGAAACGCTCCGTAACAGTCTATTCTTAAAAAAAATTTATTTTTTGATTGCGGCTATACTGTATTTACTGGAGCCGACGAGCGGAGTCCTATTCTTAAAAAGATTTTTATTTTTCGATTGCGGCGTTGAGCCGCCATGTATGTTATAAAAAAGGTCATATTATGTCTGATGCAACAGCCAAAGACGATGAGCTTATCTCCCAGGATGATATTGATAAGCTTTTAGGTTCTGGATCCATTGATGATAAGGCTGAAGAAGAATTTCTCAATGAATCAGAGGATGAGCTTGGGGAGTTGTCCCAGGATGATATCGACAGCCTCCTTAAAGGAAACACCATTTCTCCTGATGAAGAGGAAGAGGATAATGAGTCTGAAGATTTTGAGCTTATCTCCCAGGATGATATTGACAAATTGATGGGTGAAGCATTGGATGGCGATGAGCCCGATGAATATGACTTGGATGATATTATAGAAACCCCTCAAGTTAGTTTGACTGATGATAACCCTTCAAATGGAGACGATTATTCCTCTTTAGGCGATGTTGATTTGCCGCAAAATAATGATGGAGAACTCGATTTTTTAGAAGATGACAAAGATAACGAATATGATGTTGAGGACGACATTGAGGACGATATTGATGTTTCAGAAGAGGAAGAGGGAATTCTCCCCTCAGAGGCATTGGATATTGAGGCCTGTTTAATTACTCAGGATACCATTGATAAGCTTTTAAAAGAAAAAGAACTGCCTCAAACCTCTTCAGATGAAATGGATAAGGATGATGACCTTGCTCCTGAATCAGACAGTATAATGGAATCGGAAACCGATGAAGATGCCATTGAGTTGTCTGAGCCTGATTTGGCTGATCTGGATTTGGGACCAGGTCAAGAAGAGGAGATTACCCAGAGTGAAATCGATGATTTTCTTAAAGAAACCGAAGACGAGCCAGATGATGGTTCAGACCTCATATCCCAGGATGATGTTGATGATCTTTTGAATTTGCCCGGGGATGAAGCCGAAGATGTCGATATTCTGGGTTCTGATGATTTAGATGATCAGGATGCCCTGAAGGATCTAGATGCTCTTGCAGATGAAGAGGATGGAGTGTCCCAGGATGATGGGAATACTATATCCCAGGATGACATAGACGGTTTATTGGAAAATTCCGATGAAGAAAATGAAGATTTTCTTGGAGATATGGAACTTGATGAGGACCTGCTTTCCGGACTGGAAGGCAGTTTAAATGATAATGCCGACCAGCCTGTTATTCTGGAAGACTATGAAGATGAAAGTTCCGGCCCATCAAAGGGTATTCAAGATTCTGATAATGAGTTAGACGGCACAGAGGTAGTTCCAGGAAAAAAAAGATCATTAAAAAAAATAATGATTTTTGCGTCCATATTTATTTTTCTTGCCGGATCTATTTCTGCCGGGTATTATCTTTTTTTTCATCAAAAAGGTGATGAACTGCCTGAATTGCCTGCCACTGCCGGTATGGAACAGGAAATGGATGTGGAGACTGTCAACATCAATCTTCTGGAGCCTATAGTGGAAACAAGGAATATAACCCTTGAAGGTTTTCTTGTTTTAGCACCTGAAAAAGAAGATGGCATGGCCTATCTTGCCGTTGACATTTCCATTGAGTTTACAGATGGTGCTGTTTTTAGAGAGATAACCAGCAAACTTCCTTTTTACAGGGACGTGATCTATAAATCTATTCAGTCAACCCTTTTTTCTGAAAGAGGGGATGAAGTGACGGAAAAAGAGCTTCTTGGCATTATAAAAACCGAATTAAATCGAGTATTGTCCAAATACACAGTTGATAAAGTGGTGTTTACCGATTTTAAAACCGGTTAAGGGAGGAAATATGACTACAATTCCAACCCATAATCATGTGATACAACAGTCTGGACAAGCTCAGGATACCATTCAACACATAAAAGCCCACCAGCCTGTTCCCGATCATCTGGCAGCAGAACAGGTAAAAATTGAGACTATGCAGCAGACCACGGTTCAGCTTGCCGAAAATTCAGAGCAGGTTAATCCTGATGCTAAAAACGAGAAACAAGCACGGAAACGAGATATGGCAAAAGATAAAAAAAAGAAAAAAAAATTAAGGAGATATCCTATGCCTGATACTCCTGGATATCTCCTTGATACTGTGGCGTGATGAAACCTCTTTCTCTTGAACTCTGGATGGGTGTTCAACTTATTATTGATCTTTTGTTTGTTATTCTTTTGTTTGTCTTTGTAAGGCGTTTTAACAGAGAAGGGGGTTCTGATTCTGAAATGCTTCAGCAGAATTATGAAGCTGAAAAATTGCGGGATGCGGCTAATGTCGAATTAGAAAAGTCTGCCCTGGCTTCCCAAAATATTATGGATGAGTTAGAACCCCTTGTACGGGGAGCACAGGAAGCTGCCACAAGTTTTGACACTCAGATTAAAGAGAAAAAAAGATTAATAAAAGGTTTAAATGATACCCTTGATTCAAGGATTATAAGCATTAACCTGCTTCTTTCCAGGGCTGAGGTTTTCCTGAAATCACAGAGTCCCCAATCTTTTAACGGCATATTTTCCTTTGAGAATATACTTGGTGATCAAAGACCCCGGGAAAATTATGAAACCCAGGGATATAATAAAAGACCTGATGTGTTTGATCAGCAGAAAAATATCATTGAATGGTATAGTAAGGGTATTGACGCTGAAACCATTGCATCGAGGCTGTCCATGCCCAGAGGAGAGGTTGATCTTGTTATAAATCTAAAGAAAAAGTTCATTAAGATGGAGAAACAGAGGTGATTAAGGGGTTTTCGTTTCCAATACCGGAATTATTCATTAAACAGCCTTTGGGAGAGAAAAAAGATAAATTTTCTCTTTTCAGTAAAAATGAAGTGTTTGATGCAAAGGTATTGAAAGTTATTTCCCCTTCCAGGGCAGAAATGCTCATTGCCGGAAAAAAAGTAATAGCCGATACAACGCTTCCGCTAAAGAAGGGAGACCTGCTTCAACTGAGACTGACGGATCAGAACAAACTACAGGTCGTAAAGCCCTTTCAAAACGTGGAAAAAACCATCCAGCCCCTTTTCCCCTTGATTTCCTCTTTTTCAAAACAAGGCGGGCTCCTTAAAGGCCTTCAAAAATTTGCAGATATTTTTTTTCAGGCAAAGGAAAAAAATGTCCCTCAAAGTTATGTTTCCTCCTCCATTCAAAGAAAGGGTGTCCTTAAAAATCAGGAAATTTTTACCCGGACTCGAAGATTAAAGCCTGGAGACTTGATGACTGACCACCGGAAATCTGAAACAGTTTTTAATAAAACACAGTTTGCTACAATCAAAAAATTGTTTTTATCGGTTGCCTTAAAATCAGAAAATCCAGATCATCAGTTTTTACCAAAATTGATTGAGAAAAGCGGTCTCATGTGGGAATCTAAATTGAATAATCTAATTAAGAATGATTCGTTTTTCACAAAAGCCGCCGGTATGGGAAAATTGGATGATGCCAGGAAAATGATTCAGGATGATTTGAAGGGGGGAGCATTAAATTTTTTAAAGGCATCGGATGGTGATGGAGGAGACGTTCTTGAATCTTTTAAGGGGTTTGCAGAGAATATTGAAAAATTTCAGATGCTTAATAACAGCTTGTCGGATTCAGGGAAGTATTTGATTCCTTTCCCGATATTCAGTCATGATATGATGCAGTTCGGCCAGATTTTCATAGATACTGGAGATGAAAAAAGGGGAAAAAATACTGGGGAAGAGGGAATATTAAAAGTCTCATTTTTGCTCAACATGACAAGATTAGGCGCTCTGAGGGCTGATTTTTCATTTTTAAAACAAAATATCACAGGGGTTTTTTATGTTTCAGATGATGCCACCTCCATATTTATAAAAAACATGATACCGGAACTGTCCCAGCGCCTTAAAAAACATGATTATCTTGTCAGCAGCATAGATTGCCGGGTAGTTCCCTCAGAGACACTCTCTGAAACATCTCTGATTGAAGATATAATTAAGGATGAACCAAAGGGTCTGAGTCTCGTTGTTTAGGTGTTTACCGGATAATATTTTACCAAATGTCTTGGCCTAATATTTGTTGACTGAATGACCCAGATATGAATCCTGGTATATGTTTTTCTGGAAATAGCCTTAAAGGAAAGCTGTGAACTTAAAACAACTTCTGGCAGGATCCGCGGCTCTTGGTCTGGGCTTTCTGATGTACCTGAGTGACCGGTGTCCCGGATCTACTTATTTTGTGAATGAATTTTTTGAGTCCCTCAGCATTAACGCTCAATATCCTGATCTGTTTGGGTGCCTGGACAGGAGTCTGGCTTCTTTTTTGCACGTGTTTGGATTTATCCTTATTACAGCCGGAGTTGCCGCACAAACCCTTAAAGGCTGCCTAACTGCTTCTTTTTTCTGGGGTGTTTTGAATATCTTGTTTGAAACCGGTCAATATTTTGACGATTTTGTTATCAAATACATTCCAGCCTGGTTTGAAAGGTTTTTAATTTTGGAAACTGTTGATGATTTTTTTTTATCGGGAAGTTTTGATCCTTTTGATATAACCGCCACCGTTGTTGGCGCAGCTACCGGATATTTTATTTCGATATGGACACTGGACAGGACAACAGGGAGGAAAACGTGGAGATCAGCATTTTAAAGAAAGCTTTCAGGGGATTTTTGTTATTTTTAGTGATTGTATCAGGGCTTTTTACAATTATAGCGACAAGCGGAGACAGCGGGGACAGCACTGTTGAGGTTGTTGAACCTGAACCCAACACGGGAATAACCATCGTGGTACCTTCCGATGGTTCGGTTTTTGTGGAAGGCGACTACATATCCTTTGTCAGTAGAATATCGGAACCAAGCGATACGGAAACCTATACTTATTCATGGGAATCGAGCAAGGACGGTCCCCTTGGTACAACGGCAAACTTAAATCTCAATACTCTGACGGCCGGCGAGCATGTTGTTGTCCTGACCCTAACTGATGCAGATGGAAATACGGTTGCCAACGATTCCGTAACTATCACGATGGGCGAGTCTGATACTGCCGATGAAAACACCTTTCCTGTGGCTGCCATAACCGCTCCCAAAGGGGATATGTCATTTAATGTGGGAGAGGTGGTTACCTTTACCGGGACAGGTACCGATACCGAAGACGGTGAACTCACAGATTCTTCCTTAGTGTGGAGTTCAGATCAAGACGGCGGTCTCGGCACCGGCGGCACCATTACCGTTGATACCCTTTCCCAGGGTGAACATATCATAACCCTTACCGTTACGGACAGCAAGAGCAGCTCCACCAGCGCTTTTATAATAGTCACAGTTGGTTCGGCAAGCTCATCCCCCAGTGTGGTGATTTCCAGCCCTGTGGACAGTACCACGGACGATGGTACCGCATTCAGCATAAATGCAGGAGATACCATAAACTTTACCGGTAGTGCCATGGATTTTGACGGCACTCCCATTACCGGAGAAAACCTTGAGTGGATTTCGTCCAAGGACGGCAAGCTCTTTACAGGAAATACCTTTGAGCTTAATACAAGAAGCGTTGCCATGCTGGATTTTGATCCTTTAAAGGAGGGAGAGCACACTATTTATCTTCGAGCCACCGGCAGTTCAGGAACCGGCCAGGCATCCATAACCATAGACCTTGTCAATACAAATCCAGAAGCTTTTATCTCTAACCCATGTGATACAACCGCAGATGATCTGGTTTCCCCCTGTGCAACCTTTGCCCCGGGGGAATGGATAAACTTGCAGGGAACCGCCACTGATGCTGAAGACGGTAACCTTTCCGGTTCCGCCATGGAATGGACATCCCATATAGACGGTTTTCTTGGGACTGGGGAAAGTCTGAACATCAAAACAGATAACGTATATGCCCTTGGCAACGCTCCCATGAGCGATGGTGAGCATATCATTACCCTGGAGGCCAAGGATGAATGGGGTGCCTCCGGGATTGCCTCCATTGTGATCAATATCGGTACCAACACTGAGCCTGTGGCCTCTATTACCTATCCGAGCCAGGACGAACTCGATGATTTGACTGAGACTTTAACGGCCGGGGGAACATCTTTGTATGTTACCTTTTACGGGGAAGCCCTGGATGCTGAAGACGGCCCCATCACCAGCAATAATCTTGAGTGGTACAGGAGTGATCAGCAGGGAAAGCTGACACCCACAGAACCATCTGGAGCCGACAAGCTGACATCTTCTGTTCGTGTGGATCTATCCACCTTTGCAGCCGGAACCCATACCATTTCCCTCGTGGCAACGGACAGCATGGGCACCGCCGATGTTGAGACAAGGTCTTTTGAGGTTGCGGAAGCGCAATGATGTTTAAAGGATGTAGTTTATGAATAAGCATGAATTAAACTCAAGATATGGGCAGATTTTCTTTTTCCATGTACTATTCTTGGTTATGTCGGCCATATTGCCTAATACTTCTTTTTCAGCCCTTCCCGAGGTGGAGATTGAACTTTCCGTTAATTCCTTTCCAGTACAGGAGGTTGAATTTAATACAAATATTTATTTTGATGCCGTCATTACGGATCCTGATGGAGATGTTATAAATGCCTACAGATGGGAATCAAGTCTTGATGGGGAGTTCTCTACAACTTCGCCGCCGTTTTGGGATTCAACTCTTGGTATTGGAAATCATGTCATCACATTGTCTGTGATAGATTCCAGCGGTGAAGTGGGAACGGATATTGTAAATTTGACGGTTTTGCCCACAGACCCAACTGCTGAAATCCTGAGCCCCTTACATCTTGATACTCTCATAAATAATAATCCGTTTTCCTTAACGGATCCAGATGGTAATCCCGTTGTTTTTCAAGGTAATGCAACGGATTTGCAAGATGATAAAAATGGAATGGATGATGGTGATATTACATTGGAATGGGACTTTGTGGGCAGTGACGGCCTTTCGGAATTCACCCCCAAATATAGGGGAGAGCTTCTGCCTCCTCTTAGCAATCTTCCTGCCGATACCTACACAATTTTCTTAACTGCAACTGACAGCGATGGAAACACAGATACGGATGAAATCACTATTATTGTTATAGATAACGATGCCTTTGCTCCAATCAATGTTGATATTATACAACCCTCGGATACAGATGTTTTTCAACCAGGTGAGATGATTACCTTTCAGGGTAGTGGTGAGGATGCCAGCGGCCTTAGTTTAACAGGAGACTCTCTTGTTTGGACTTCCAATCAGGACGGCGAATTAGGGAGGGGAGAAATTATCAGGAAAGATGATTTGAGCCTGGGAGAGCATATCATAACTTTGACGGCCACGGACAGCGATGGTCGATCGAGTACCATAAGCAGTGCTACCTATCCCAACCCAATAACTATAACTCTTGGCAATACCCTTCCAGTTACAAAGGCCGTCATAGCCTCTCCTATAGATTCAACGTCTTTTACTCCGGGTCAGGCTATTGTTTTTCAAGGATATGCAGAAGATGCTGACGAAGAAGAAATGTCTGTATCCGGTCTTACCTTTGAGTGGACAAGTTCTTTGGAAGAGCCGAATCTCATTGGTGAAGGCTCTGTTATAACAGCAACGAATTTAAGGGAAGGTGCCCATACTATTACATTGACAATTAAGGATTCTAAGGGTGTTTCCGTATCAGACAATATTGTTATTTATGTCAGTAATGCCCCCAATTGTACTATTACCTCTCCTGTCAATGACACCTCCTATGAATCGGGTACTACGATTCTCTTCACTGCTGTGGTGACTGATTCGGGGGGTGGAAATATGATGGACGGCAGCGTCGTATGGACTTCTAACAAAGAAGGAAATATAGGTTCCGGCCTATCTTTTAGTCAAAAATTCATTGATACAGGCACCTATTTGATCACCATGACTGCGACTGATGCCGACGGATTGCACTGCTCTGATACGGTTACAATCCATGTCGGCACCGGTATCCCTTTCATAGAAAAAAAAATAACTGTTAGTCCCGCATCCGGCCCTTACTATGTCAATGATTATATTCAGTTCGAGGTAGAAGCCTCTGATAAAGAAGACGGCCCTTTGACCGGCAGCAACCTTGTGTGGGCATCAAACCTTGAAACAGATCCAATAGGCACAGGGGAAAAAATAATTATAAACTCACTCTCGGAAGGAGAGCACCTAATTACTCTGACGGCAACGGATAATGATGAAAATTTTCAGACGGATTTCATTATTATTAATATTCTCAACCGTGCTCCTGATGAGAAAACCATCCTAATCATGTCGCCATTGGATCAAGATTCATTTAAATCTGGTGAGCTGATCACCTTCCATGGTTCAGCCGAAGACCCGGAAGAAGGCCCTCTTACAGGTACATCCCTTGTGTGGACATCCAGCAGGGGTGATACCATGGGAACAGGTGAGATTTTCACCACGAGTACACTTTCAACCGGTACTCACATAATTACCCTTACTGCTACCGACAGCAACGGGAAATCTTCAAGCCAGTCCATCACCATAATCGTTGAGAATGCCGATCCAGTTGCAGAAATTACCGCGCCTGAAGATGGTGCGGCCAAGAACTTTGGTGAAGCAATTACCTTTGAAGGAGCCGGTACGGATAATGAAGACGGCAATATTCCATCATCGCAACTGGTATGGTACAGACTGGACAGCTCATCTGATACTCCTGAAAAAATCGGAACGGGTAATATCCTATCCGTGGATGATTTGCCAAGGGGCAACAACATAATCCGTCTGACCGCCACGGATTCAGAAGGCGCAACAGCATCAGATGAAATCGTAGTAATTGTGGGAAATGCTAATCCGGTTGCAACGATCACCAAACCTTTTAATAACAGCATCCACGGATATGGAGAAAGTATCATCTTTACTGGTACCGGAACTGATCCGGATGGAGGAAGTACCACATTATCCTGGTCCTCCGATGTTAACGGACTGCTGGGAACCGGCTCCTCCATTACTGTAACGGATCTGTCCGTAGGTGAACACGAGATTACTCTGACGGTAACAGACAGTTCCGGACTTACTGATACTGACACTATAACAATTTTTGTTGCGGATGAGAATCCGGTTGCAACGATCACCAAACCTTTTAATGACAGCATCCACGGATATGGAGAAAGTATCATCTTTACTGGTACCGGAACTGATCCGGATGGAGGAAGTACCACATTATCCTGGTACTCCGATGTTAACGGACTGCTGGGAACCGGCTCCTCCATTACTGTAATGGATCTGTCCGTAGGTGAACACGAGATTACTCTGACGGTAACAGACAGTTCCGGACTTACTGATACAGATACCATAACCATAACCATCATCGATGAAGGGCCGGCGACGGTCAATATTACATCACCCCAGGATGGTGATACGTTTTCCTTTGAGGAATATATTAATTTCGAGGGAAATGCCCAAGACAATGAAGATGGAGAGATTACAGGAACCGGTCTTGTATGGACTTCAAATCTTGAGAGTTCAACATTGGGTACCGGCAAAAAAATTTCCATCAACTCCCTTTCCCTTGGTGAACACCTCATTACTCTGACGGCCACGGACAGTAACGGAGTATTTGAAAAGGATTTTATAACTATTACTGTTGAAAGTCTTTTGCCGGAACAACTCTTGATATCATATCCTGTGGACGGGGCATCCTTTGATGAGGGTGAAATCATTAATTTTGCAGGCAGTGCCTTTGATGCCGAGGACGGGGCTCTTAGGGGCAGCGCTCTTTTATGGAAATCCGACATTGATGGTTATATAGGCAGCGGTGCCGGCTTTTCCACATCCCTTTCCCAGGGAGAACATATTATCTCCATGAGTGCAACTGACAGTGATGGAGGAGTTTCCACAACTTCCATTTCCCTTTCAATCAATGGAACCAGTGAGAGCTTACCCTTAAGCCTTGACAATCCCGATGTGAAGACTGCCCTGAATCAAGTTGTCAAAGTAAACATCAGCAACGGTCATCCTCCCTATCGCCTGTATGAGGATTATCCTGAAATTGCTGTTTTTGAACTCACAGGGAATGTCATAAGCATCTTTCCCCAGACAACCGGTATAACCACCGCCCAGGTGTATGATCATGAAAACAGTATCGTGATTTTAAAGCTTACGGTTACAGAAAGCACCGATGATGTGCCCCTTGCCGATGCCGGGCCGGATCAGAACGTGGAGGAGGGAAGCACTGTTGTGCTTAATGCTTCGGCCTCTTTTCCGGGCAGTTACGGCATTGCCTCCTTTAAATGGATACAGACCAGTGGGGACGAAATTATTGTTCTGTCAGATGCTGCTGCTGAAAAAGCAACCTTTGTCGCTCCCATTGTGGATGGCATTACAACGGTGGTTCCTCTGTCTTTCAGCTTAACCGTGATAGACAATAACGGCACTCAGGGCTTAGATGATGTGAGAGTGAATGTTTATGATAACGGCATTAAATTATATCCTTCAGATGCCTTCACGTTCATGACCGGGGATATGGTAACTCCCCTGGGCATCAAGGTTGTAGGAGACGGGGATTTGGTCAGTCTTAAGACGTTCTATCCAGAAGTAATAACCGACACAAGGAATCGGCCTGGGGATATGCCCTATGGAATAATTGATTTTTCTATCAAGGTTGACCCGGCAGCGGCAGCGACAATTATTTTATATTTGCCGGAATCCCTAAGCTCTGAATATTATCCCTACAAGTATAGCTCAACCCTTGGTTGGTACCGCTTTGATACTAATGCCACTTATGATTCAGATAGAGAAAAAATATTTTTTAGCCTTGTTGACGGCGGACAAGGTGATGATGATGGACTCGCGGACGGCATTATAAAAGATCCTTTTGCCTTTGGGAGGCTTCCAGGAGATGATTCTAATGACTGGGATAATGACTCTGGAGATGATAACTCAAGCGGTTCCAGTGGCGGAGGCTGCTTTATTTCCACACTTTTGGAATAAAGATGAATAAAAAACGTAAAAAAGCAGTTGCACTTCGTTATGATACAAAACGGGAAACCGTTCCAAAGGTTGTAGCCAAGGGTAGCGGCAGTACCGCTGAAAGAATCATTGCACTCGCCGAAGAGCACGGCGTGCCTGTCCATGATGATCCTGATCTGGTCAAGATTCTCTCAAAACTTGATATTAATGAAGAAATTCCTTCGTCTTTATATGTGGCAGTTGCAGAACTTCTTGCCTTTGTGTACTCTTTAAACTCCAAAAAAAAACTTTAAAGTTGAATTATTTTTTTTATTTTAAAAGATACCGGGTTTGCATTGTTTCCGGTACTTGGTTAGAACTATAATATATTTGGGCCCCAAAGGGGAATAGCATCTATGTCTGAGGCTGATTTAAAGCAAAAACCTGGTGAAACTTTCACAGCAGGTGAAATCATCTCCTGTCTTTTGAAGGATAAGGTAATAAAGGAGTCCCAGGTTAAATACGCCTTGAGGATACAGTCGAAAATGGTCTCCTCAAAGAGCCTGCTGGATATATTAAAGGAACTGAAATATCTCTCTGATGACCAGCTCAGGGAAACCCTGCGCAATAATAAGCTGTCATTAAAAATCGGTGATTTGCTTGTTGAGCTTGGATTCATTGCCCCTGAACAATTAGAGGCGGCACTAAAGATTCAGCAAAAAGAAAAGGGAAAAAAATTAGGTGAGATCCTTGTAGAAAGAAAAATGATTCATGAGAGTGAATTTCTTGATCTTTTTTCCATTCAGATTGGTTTTCCCCATATTGATCCTGCATTTATGGAGATTGACAAACGGCTTGCTTCCAAGGTTCCGTTAAAGTGGTGCAGGAAGCATGGGTTTTGCCCTGTAAAAATGGAAAACGGTGTGCCTGTTATCGTGTTTGCAGATCCTTTGTCCGAATTGGATATCAAGGCTGCAAAAAAAATGTTTGGAGAGGATATAACCATTGGAGTTGCCTCCCGTAATTCCATTGAATCCGCGCTGAACAAGATTGAGACGGGCAATGGAAATAAACAGGTTATTGATGAGAATTCCGTTCAGGGAATTGTTGACAAGATCATAAAAACCGCCATTTTGGATGATGTAAGCGATATTCACATAGAACCCTTCAGAAATAAGCTCCAGGTCAGGTTCCGCCGTGATGGTATTCTTATCCATTACAAGGATTTTCCCGTTGATATAATTCCCATGCTCACAAGCCGCCTTAAAATCATGAGTGATGCCGATATTACAGAAAAAAGACGGCACCAGGGGGGACGCATATCCTATGAATACAATGGAGTGGACTTTGATCTAAGAGCTTCCTTTTATGTCACAATTTATGGAGAGAAGATTGTTTTAAGGGTGCTTAATAAAATGGGCCAGCTCATCGATATTGAGCATATCGGAATGCCGCCAAGGCTGTTGAAAAGATTCCTGGAGGATGCTTTGGATGTCCCAAGCGGTGTTCTTCTTGTAACCGGTCCCACAGGCTCCGGTAAAACCACTACTGTTTACAGCAGTGTGAATTATTTGAACAACCCTGAAACAAGCATAATTACCGCGGAAGAACCCGTGGAGTACGTTATCGACAATATCGGCCAGTGTTCCATAGACCCAAAAATCAACCTGACCTATGAGGAAACCTTGAGACATGTGGTAAGGCAGGATCCCGATGTGGTTGTCATAGGAGAGATCCGGGACAATTATTCTGCTGATGTGGCTGTTCAGGCCGCATTGACAGGCCATAAGGTGCTTACCTCCTTTCATACAGAGGACAGTATCAGCGGCCTGGTCCGCCTTATGAATATGGATATAGAGGCTTTTCTTGTATCATCTACTGTGGTATGTGTCCTTGCCCAGCGTCTTTTAAGAAGAGTATGCAAGTTTTGCGGTGCACCCTGGAGAGTAACTCCGGCAGAGCTTCATAAGATAGGATATGGGCCTGCTGAAGTTTCAAAGTATGAGTTTAAAAAGGGCAGGGGATGTTCCGAGTGCCGCCATACAGGGTATAAGGGACGCATTGCAGTTTTTGAAATGCTGGTTTTAAATGAATTTGTCAGGGATGCCATCTTAACCCATAAGAGCAGTTTTGAAATCAGAAAGATCAGTATGGAAACCACCGGACTTGTTACGCTTTTTGAAGATGCCATTTTAAAGGCGGCTATGGGAATCACAACCCTAGATGAGGTATTCCGGTGCGTTCCAAGACTTCTTCCCCCAAGATCATTAAAAGAGGTTAAAAGATTACAGGGAGTATAATCCGTTTGATCAAAGAAAAACTCTGTTTTTTGAATGAATCGTTGCCCCAATATGAAGGATACCGGGAAATGAGGCTTGAATGAATGATGAAAATATTTTAGATTCAAAAGAGTTAACTGAAGATGAATACGGTAGTGGGCATGAGTTGCCTACTGCAGGTTTTCTTATATTCGGCCTCATAACTTTTTGGATGTACAATGCATGGAATTATCATAAAATCATATCGGACCATTAATCAAAACTATTTACAAAAAAATAACCGATGGTTATCTGAAAAAAGCAACCCAATGATAGATGATCTATCTTCAACAATAGAACCTAATAATTTTGTAACCCCTGGAAGAGTTCTTGCGGCTATTATGATAACTGACATAGTTGGATTTAGTAAGCAAATGGAACAAAATGAAACTAAAATGTTTTCTAATCTTTTGCTTCACAATGAAATAATTAGGAGAGTTATCGCTAAGAATGGTGGTATAGAAATTAAAACTATTGGAGACGCATTTCTTGTCCGTTTTAATAGTGGGGTTAATGCTGTAAAATCTGCAATTCAAATTCAACATCAATTTTCAAAACATAATAAGACTAAAGAGAGAACAGAGCATGTTTTAATCAGAATTGGTATACATATAGGGGATGTTCTGCTAATGAAAAACGACATAATGGGTAATGGCGTAAATGTCGCCGCACGAATTGAACCGCTTGCAGAGCCTGGTGGGATATGCATATCTGCTGATGTATATAATTTGGTAAAAAAATCAATAGATTTCAAGGTTGTAAATATTGGAAAAAAGGAACTCAAAAATATCAAGGATTCCCCTGAAATATTCAAGATTTTATTGGATGCTAATTCTTAATTTTAAAAAAATCAATGATAATGAATATGTCTTTTTGTCAAAAAATTTATCGCAGCCTAGTCGATAATATGGAAAAAATAATTCAGGGGCAAAGTTCAGCCATTCGCAAGCTTTTGGCCGGATTTGAGGGATAGGAACTTGCTTTTTGTTAAAGAAAGTATTGAATATCCCAAAAGTTAAAAAACATACTCCTCCCCTGATACAAGCACAACATGTTGTGCTTGTATCAGGGGAGGTCAGCTCAAGTCAAGACAAAAATCAAGATCAAAAAAAACAGGCAGGAAATATTGTTAGATATCTGGAAAAATTCCAGAATAGAGCGAATTTTGAGTATAGCTCACCGTAATCCCTCAATCCAATTTAAAAAAAGGCAGAGCTCCTAATGAATAAAATAAAGCATTCTACACAAAAACATCACAATCAAACCCAACTATCTAATATTTTCCGAATACCCACCGAACTCATAAGTATGTCAGCCACCAACGGTAAACTGAAGTGTGTTAGCAATTTTGCCTGACATTTAAGAGGTTCGCAAGCGGATTACCCAATATCTTGCCTTTCCTGATTCATTGGGCATACAACTCACAAAGCATGCTTTTCGACCATTCCGAAGGCGTCGTGTTGATCCCCAGGCTCAATCCTTGTGATTTGCTGTTGTCATCGCTGTTTCTACCTGTCGGGCTTTTACTGTAGCCTAGTTGATGCTTGCTGGACCAGTTTTTGGTCTTGGGGTCGGTTGTAAGCATGGTAACCGTGTGTTGGGCACTTCCTGTCAGGGAGCCTTCCAGAAAGAGTGTATGGTTGTTTTTAAAATCACTGGAAATGCCGACATATCCGGAAATGATGTCACCGAGTTTTGATCCCACCTTCAGGGTTGTATTCCCCTGGTCGTCAACACTGATGCAGACCTGGACTCCTTTGGGAGGGTAGCAGAATCCGGCACTAAAGCCAAAAGGACCGTTGCCACCGCAGCATTCCATCCTGGGACTGCAGATGTGTGTAAAACAGGCCAGTGTCACCGTGCATTCATCAAGACAGGTGCCCAAATCGTGGTAAACGCCGTCGTTGCAGTTACAACATACGATCAGTTTCTTATCCCCCAGACCGGTTGTGCCGTCGTTGTTCTTAAGAGAGTAGTTCTCTGGAATTTTGTTTAAAAACAGCTCCTGATAACCGCTCTCTTGATTGTTGACTGCAAAGTGGTAGGCATCCCAGGCCCGATGGGGGCTCTCAGGCAAGGAATTAACAGCGGTTTTGAAGGATTCCAATGCCTTTACCGTTTCCTTCTTCTCTGCAAAATAGCCTCCGCCGTTGGAATGAGTTATGGAAAGCTCTGGATCGAATCGATGGGCACAGTCCAGAAGGACTCCGGCACTTTCAGTTTCCCCGGTTTCAAGCAGACACACAGCTGCACTATTAATAACCCATGGATCTGAAGGAGACTGTTCTAGCTGTTTCAGTGCTGCCCAGCAAAATGGATAAAGGTTGTTTTGCTGATAAAACGCAAGGATCAGCTTATTGAGAGCTTCAACAGGGTTTGTCACTCCGCCATCGTCCTTGTAGCCTGCCACATAGGTCTTGATTTTTTCATACCAGTCCGGATCACCCGCAGCTTCCATATCCTGAATATACTGTTGTATCAGTTCGGTTAAATAGGATGTAGTGCAGGTGTGTTGTTTCCCTGTGAAGTATCCTTCCTGGTTTATGGTGATGCTAGTTGTCCAAAGGTAGGCATTGGAAAAATCATTGTCCTGGCATGCGATGAGATAAAAATCGTAAGTAGTCTGGGCAAGGGAGGCTGTATGCCAATCGTCGGCAGCCTTGATCTGACTGCTCCAGGTTTTTCCTTCAATGGCCGGGATCAGCCCTTCTGTTTGATAAAGGTGCCACTCATTGTCCCGGCCAAAAAGATAAATATCGTCGGACCCATCCATGGTCATTGCAAAATAAACCGTTACCGCGGTTTTGAATTGGGGTATATCAAAGCTGATCTCCATGACTTCACCTCCTCTGACGATGCTGCCAAGGCCGATGGGTCTGATTTTGGATGGGGTATTCACATGGTACAGGTCAAGGTAGTCCGGGGATTCCACAGGATAAAAAGAGTAAATATGGTGGCCTTTTGGCAGGTCCAGGGGTGAGTGATCGGTAAATTCTTCCTGAATGGTTTTCTGTTCTTCTGGTGAAGCCGGAACAAGATCACCCCAGGTGAAGCTATCGTCGTATTCATGCCAGGAGGAACCCCATTCGCTGTACCCGCCGTAACGGATCTGCCAGGTGTCTATGTCTGTGTGCTCAAGGATTATGGTATAAACAGGATTAGAGAGAGACAGATAGCCCCAGAGGTAGTCGTTTTCTGAAGGAAGTGTAAATATATCACAGGGACCTTTCCATTCATCCCACTGGGAAGCGTCATCATCCGTGTTCTGTACTATCCCTGGATACCGGATTTTGTATCCGGTTACAACCTGCTCAATTTGAACCCATTCATCATAGGAACTGTCATAGTCCTTGTAATGGATTTTGGCCGTTTCTTCAGAACGATCAATCACCTGGACAGGATACCACCACCCATCATCATACAGGCATGTGTCAATTTCCATGATACGCCCCTCTCGATAGGAATTTTTATAGGCGGCAAATACGGTGTCATTGACCAGGGGTGTCAATGCCGGCAGTGCAGAGCCCTCCTTAATCCATTCATCCCAGGTATCCTCCCAACCGGTATAGTGAACCTTCAGTCGTTGGGACGCGTCGGAGATATCCTCAACCTGTGCATGATACCACTGGCCGTCGCTCCATAGGACGCATGCCTGGTCTCCTTTTGCAAATTCACTTCCTGCCACGGTGCTGTATCCTCCTAACGTATAGGCGGACCAGTCTCCTCCATGGGGCTGAATAAGCCAGTATATCTGCCATGATCCTTTGACAAGGGTGTTTCCGGTGGTGTCGAAAGTCTCTGAGAAACTCCCTGTGGTATCGGTTTTGTAGGGTTCCATATACTCGACCAGTTTTCTCTCTGAATTTGAAAAATAGAGGGTTTCATCAGGTGACACAAGTGCGATATACAGGTCAAAGGGATCGCAGTATTCCGGAAAGCTGCAGGAGAAGATAAGCTCCGATTCTTCGTTGAACGATAGTTTTACAGGGGCCTCTTCTATTTCCGAGGCGGAGGATAGTGTAATAATGGTCGGCCGGGTTGGAAGGGGTGCACAAAGAGACCAGGGCATCGAGCTTCTGCTCCGGTCTTGACTTGTCTTTGGTTCAACGGAGTTGCCGGGTCCCCCTGATTTGACAGCCGGGGCGATGAAAGCCGCGGCAGCCAGGGCGGTAATCAACATAAGAGTAAATCGTTTCATCATCATCTCCTTGACAGCCTTTACTTTTATTGGAATTTTTATTTATATTTTACCCCTATTTTATACCTATTTTCAATCCTAATTTAAAAGTTAGAATAATATGCGACCCTCTGGTGGAAATCGTTAACCAAAAGGATCGCATATAATGCCTTGATTTTTGATACGTTTGATAGAATGGTCCTGTTTCAGTTTGGCCTATAATAATCTATCATCATCGGTTATCTTTTCCATTTTTTAAGGCTCGAACCATAAACATCCCTGGCATTTTCCTGTCATTATCCTTTTCCCAGGCTCCGGTCTTTAAATCAGTGTCATGTGCATAAATCTGTCTGCTTATATCGGTGTTGATACTGATATTTGTGATGCCGTTTCTTAAAAGAACATCCACATCCCATTGGGGGCGCATAAAGTCGCAGATATAAATCGCCTCGGCAATTTCATTTCGCTCCTTGATCATTTCCGGGCTCTGGGCCGGATACCTGTATGACACTTTGGAATAATACCGGCTCTGATGATTTGCCTGTTCCGTCACATCCATTCCTTTGAAGGACTGTCCGTAGTTGGCATCAAAATTTAAAAGAAGCCCTCCGGGGGCAAGTACCCGGCACCATTCCTCATAGCCCTTTTCAGGATCAGACAATGTCCAGGTGACATTGCGGGAAATAATGAAATCAAAAAAATTTTCTTCAAAATCCAGATTCTGGGCATCCATCTCAAAAAAACGGATATCCGTGTACCCGAGTTTTTTTGAATTGGTTTTGGCGTTCTCAACCATGGAACGTGAATAATCGATCCCGGTAACGTCGGTCGCCCCCATATCCTTTAAGAGAAAGGCGAAAAAACCGGCGCCCGTTCCCACATCAAGTGCATGTATCTCTTTCTTATCCGGCAATGCCTTTTCAATTATGCGGGCCCATACTCTTCCTTGCTAGGGATAAGGGATAGGAACTTGCTTTTTAGGGATAGGAACTTGCTTTTTGTTAAAGGGATAAGGGATAAGGGATAGGAACTTGCTTTTTGTTAAAGAAAGTATTGAATATCCCAAAAGTTAAAAAACATACTCCTCCCCTGATACAAGCACAACATGTTGTGCTTGTATCAGGGGAGGTCAGCTCAAGTCAAGACAAAAATCAAGATCAAAAAAAACAGGCAGGAAATATTGTTAGATATCTGGAAAAATTCCAGAATAGAGCGAATTTTGAGTATAGCTCACCGTAATCCCTCAATTCAATTTAAAAAGAATCAATCCCTGTGCTCTATTTCCGGAATCCGGGAGTCTGCCTCATCACAGACCAGTTCAAGAATATATTCGGAAACCTTTTGCGGCGGGTCATGATTGCGGATATCCCAGAGATCAAGGTGGCGCAGTATCTTTTCAATGACGTCAAGCTCTTCAATAAAAGCAACAATTTTCATGGAACCCTGGCATTTGGGGCACACAAGCGGATCAACTTCATAAATTTTCTGGATGAGGCGTGCCCAGTTCTGCCGGGATTCTTTGGCGGACATATCATTCGGCATAACAGGAGGAATGGTATCATCCAAACCGGCCTTTTTCCTCATCCCCCGGGATTTGTTGGAATACCAGCCGTAGTACCTGACAGTCTGTTCATACCTGCCGGGGATATGCGTCGTAAGCCTGGCCAGCCAGTCTAAAGCAGTGAACACTTTCCGGGACTTCCGGTCTTTGGATGTATAAACGACCTTGGCAATACCATCTGTTGATTGCTCTGCCGGAACATAGACCATTCTCTCCTGGGAAAAGCAGGCCCGGATAATGTAACGGGCCAGGTTGCCAAGACCAGTCTTGTCGGAAGGATAAATCCTGTCACCGATGTATACATTAAAACTATACTGAACACCGGGATAAACTGAACTTCTCAGGAAATTTTTTCCCTTTGATAATGAGGAGATTATAAACAGTCGAAAGCTCAAGTTGAAGCAGTGGACAGTATACTATGGCGCCATGAAAGCATATTCTCAATGACCGCATCATTAATTTTTCCCTCTTTCTTGAGCATTTTCAAAACTTCATACTGAAAAATCTCTTCCAGATCTTCCAAGATAAAACCGGGAGCAACTTTGAAACTGCCATCATCAAGAAAGCAGCCGTCAGTCGTGATGGCATGCAGGTGAGGATTGAAATTTAAAAAATCTCCGTAGGTCTGGACTGCGATACTGGAACCAGGAACGGCATCAGCATCGGAGACAACGGATCTCAGATATGCATTCATTACCTTCCAGGCACAGATCGACAATTTTGCCAGCAGTTTCCGGTCATAAAGAAAATAAATCCGCAGCCGTTTAGGAATACTGAAAACCCACTGCCGATGAGGGACATCTTTCAGCACCTCCGTCAACAACCACTCACCATATTCAATTACCCGTTTCTGATGGCAAGATGGACAGAACTGCCTCCGCTTGCAGGAAAATGCCAACAAATACTCATGCCCGCAATTTTCACAACGGACCCTGGCAAATCCCATATGAAGATCACCGCAATCCAGATATTTATAGATTACCGTCATAACATATGTCCGCCAGAATCCATAACGGGATGCATACATGTCATCCCAGGCACGTTCCAATTCTTCAAAGTGATTTTCGACACACTTGTAATATGCACTTGCCTTAGGATTGCGCGGCTGATAGATATCATAATTATTTAATGTCGGCTGGGCCATGGCCAAACCAAAAATGATAAATGATTCGTGGACATCCGAATTGAAATCAAGACCTATAAGTAGATGATACGGCATATGTTGAATTTATGCAACGAATAAGGATAGATCGTGTGAGCGTAGCGAACCACGATCTCATCCGATTGGTTGAACAAGCCCGGAGCGGGCTTAACTGAGGAGTGTCATATATAAGGAAATATCTTTTCGGGAGTGGCAGGAAAGCAAAGCTTTTTGAAGTATTGGCGGATTTTTTGAGCGCACGAATCCTGTCGCCTTGTGGCAGGCATTAAAAAATCGATACTATTTCATAAAAGTTTACGCCTCCATTATTTCATGTGAACTGCTGGTGATTGCCTGAAAGTGTTATCAACCGGGTTCAAGAGAGCCAAACCGGAATCCGAGAATGACCATGGGAGTCTTACATTTGGGGCATTTAAAAACCGGTCTGGGACGCGGGTCTATTTCCGGAATATGGACAAATAGCGCTAGTTGCACCAAAGCCAGCAGTTGTTTTGATTTGCAGTGGAGAAAGCCATAATCTCTGAGTTTCCGGAATCCTTTGGGGAGCGTATGGGGGAATTGAGAAGCCGCCACTATTCAAGGCATCGATGAAGCGTGCACGGAAAACGGTTGCCAAAGCCTTGTGGTTGAAGAGATATTTGCCCTTTTTCTTTTTCCACTGGCGTCTGGCTTTATCGATACCGCCGCCGGGGATAACGACGTGAATGTGGGGATGATAGTCCAGTTTTCGGTTGTTGGTATGAAGCACCATGGTCATCCCGATTTCAGCCCCAAGATGCTTTGGATTCAAGCCAAAGTCCTTGAGAGTGGTCGCGACGCAGTTGAAAAAAAGCGTGTAGATTTCTCTTTGATTCAAAAATGCCAGTCTTCTCAATTCAAAGGGCAAGGTGAATGTGACCATAAAATATTCAACCGGCAGCAATTTTTGTTGCTGGCGATCTATCCATTGAGTGGTATTGTGACTTTGAAACTTCGGGCAATTCCGGTTCCCACATGACAACGGTCCCCACTCCATATGATCGCACTTTGGGCATGAGACGAAAACTTCACCGGGGTACGGCAGCGAAGAATGGCGTTGAGTACGTTGAATTGTCCGGGTAATATGTTCTCTCCATATTTTGCCATAAACGGATCGTAGTATTGATTTATAATTTCGGCCAAATCCATGATCACACCTTTTTCATGTCAACATGGAGGGTATCCATCAAGCCGTTGATGGTGGTGATGGAGTCCTTTTCCGTGACATCGGTCAAGTGGGCGTATCGTGCGGTGGTCGTTGGACTGGCATGACCGAGGATGGCTTGAATATGCCGAAGGCTCAACCCACGTTCGAGTAGATGAGTGGCGTAGCTATGCCTGTTATGGGGAGCTCCCCATAAGAGGCACTGTTTTGCCACCCACCTCATGGAACAGGGAGCTGAAATTTATGTTATCAAGCGAATGATGGGACATGTATCCCTTTCCACAACAGCGAGGTATATGCATGTATCAAACGAGTTTATTTCTACCATCAAAAGCCCCCTTTATACTCTGGAAGAAGAAATGAAACATGCAAGAGCCATGGTGAGGATTCAATGAGTGAGCAAGGCTGCTGTAACAGCAGCCCGGATGAAAAGTCCGATATTGAAATAGCTGACATTTTCAGAGAACATGGGCAGGATTACCTGAATAATCACTTTGTTTCCCATGAACAAATTGGTGTGATTAATGATATTATTAACTGCCGTAGTGCTGCTCTGGGAGGCCACATCGAAGCCTGTGATAATTGTGGCCATGTCCAGCAGTCTTACAATTCGTGCAGAAACCGTCATTGCCCGAAATGCCAGACCATGACAAAGGAAAAAGACAACTTGGACACCTTCAAAAAATAATTTTCTATTCAAAACAAGCTCCCTTATGTCGGCCTTAAGAAATATCTACATCAAGGGGCTGCAAAAACTGAAAAATGCAGGCGAACTTAAATTTCCGGGCAATACAGCCAAGTACGAAGATGACGCTGAATTTAACCGGCTTATCAGAATCATTGCAAAGAAAAAATGGTGCGGTTATGCAAAAGCGCCATTTTCCTGCCCTGAAAAAGTTTTAGAGTACCTTGGGCGTTACACCCATAGAGTGGCAATCTCAAATTACCGCATTAAATCCATGGAAGACGGGAAAGTCACTTTCACCTGGAAAGATCGTTCAGATGACGATAAAACAAAACTCATGACACTTGAGGCAGATGAATTTATACGCAGGTTTCTGCTGCACGTTCTTCCAAAGGGATTCAGGAAAATCAGGTATTTTGGATTCCTGTCACCAAGATACAAAAAAAAACATCAGGATTATCGGGGAATTGGTTGGAAAAAATGGGGATATTTTTATCCCTCCTATAAAAGAAACAACACAGGATGAGAATAATCACAAAAAATAGTGGATAAATAAAGAAAAATTTGCAAGATATGTCAGGTTAGAGGCAGAAGTTCCCCCCTTTATCTCGCAAATAATCGATGGAACTCCTGCCAAGTCTAAAACCCTGATAAGGGCAGGAAATATGCTATCAGAACTTCTAAAAAAGAAAAGCCTTTTTTCCCATCTTTACGAAATTGATAAAAAAAATAGCCGAAGAATACAAAAAGATTCCCTGTCCATTTTGTGGAGGGCCTTTGTATTTTGCAAACTATCCTCGCAAGCCCCGTGGAGAGCCGGATGGAGTCCCGGAAGAGTGTTTTATTCGGTTCAGCCTATGCTGCGGCATTGAAGGATGCCGTCGCAGGGTTATCCCTCCATCATGTCGTTTTTCTGGGTAAAAAAAATTATTGGTATTCTGTTATTATAATTATCATTTCCAACCTGCAGAACCAAACTGAGGAAAGGAGTGTTTTTGACATGTCGAAACAAAGTGGTATTTCCCGGAACACCATTACCAGGTGGTTATCCTTTTTTAGGGGAATTTTTCCATCAAGCCCTCAATGGCAAAGTATTCGAGGACAGGTGAGTAGTTCTGTAAAAAGTGATGAAGTTCCAGGTAGCCTCGTCAAACATTTTTTAAGTTTTATATCCTGTACACAAGATGCTCTTATTTCATGCCTTAAATTCTTATCTCTGGGTTCGGTTATTTATGGAAAAACAAGGGATGGATAAGCCCGCGCAGAAGATGGGCATAGTTTTAAAAATTTAGATGGATTATTACCTGTTCCTGGATTTTTTACCCGGTTATTGAAGAATGTAACCCTGAAATTGAAAGGAAACAGAATTATGAGCAATAAAACTCAAAGCCCGGTAGACAAATGGGCTTTGTTTCGATTCTCAGTAGTTGGTGGTTTACTGGCAAAACCACCGGCAAAGGGAGAACTGCAAAAAGAGCTGAGACAGCTTGCCAGACAAAGGTATGTGCATCCAGTACATAACAGGCTGACGGTTTTTCATTTTTCGACCATTGAAAGCTGGTATTACAGGGCAAAAAATCCTCAGTATCCTATTCTTGCATTGAGCCGCAAAGTTCGTTCTGATATTGGCAGGTCAATTGTATTCACACCTCAACTCATTACCCTTCTTGGAAAACAATACAAAACCTACCCAGAGTGGAGCTATCAGCTTCATACCGACAATCTTGCGGCAGAAATAAAAGAACATAATGATTGTGCAAATGAATTTCCGTCATATGCAAGTGTCAGAAGACGAATGATAGAAAGAGGATGGACAAAAAAAGCGTCTAAAAAGAAGAACCTGACTTCAGGGCAGGAAGCAGCGGCTCAGCGGCTTGAGGATTATGAGGTTCGCAGTTATGAGGCAGAAGCATGCCCACGCATTATGGCATCTGGATTTTCATGAATGCAGCAGACGTGTGAGTGGCGCCAATGGAGAATGGCATACACCCAAAGTATTATGTATTCTTGATGATCATTCACGGCTGTGTTGTCACATTCAATGGTATCTCAATGAAACTTCTGAGGTCTTAATCCACGGGTTGTCCCAGGCATTCTACAAAAGAGGGCTGCCCAGAGTCTTGATGACGGATAACGGTGGTGCAATGATCGCCCATGAAACCTGCAACGGTCTTGCAAAATTGAGTATAAGCCATGAAACAACATTACCCTACAGCCCTTACCAAAACGGGAAACAAAAATCGTTCTGGGGTAATCTTGAGGGCAGACTGCTTGCCATGCTTAAAAAGGTTGAGCCCTTGAGTCTGGATTATTTCAATAATGTCACTCAGGCTTGGGTTGAGATGGAATATAATAAAAAAAAGCATTATGAAATCGGCATGCCGCCTTTTGCCTTTTCAGCGGATGCTTGAAAGTAAGGATATGTCACGGCCGGCGCCTGAAGAGAAGGAATAAGTGCTTAATGATCCCGGATGTGCCTTGTCTCTCCAGTCTTCTCCCCAGCCAGTTCCACAAGACTCTATTGACTTTTATCATCAAATGATGCATACATAAAGCATTAAATAAGATTTTTTTAATACATTTATGAGGTGCAAAATGACATTAAGCATAACAGAGGATATACGTTCAATTACAGATTTAAAGAGAAATACTAATTCAGTCCTTGAACAAATCCATAAAACAAAACGCCCGATTGTTCTCACAGTGAATGGTAAAGCTGAAGCTGTTCTCCTATCTGCAAAGGAATACGAAAAAATTGCAAACGCATTTAATTTACTTAAGCTCCTTATCCCAGCAGAGGAAGATATAATCAATACACGCTATAAAGAAGCAAGAACGTTTTTCAAGGAGTTTAAACGTGATAAAAAAATATCAGGTTAATCTAACTCAACAAGCACAAAAGGATTTAGAACAAATCTTTTACTATATTGCGGACGACAGTATTAAAAATGCTACGAATTTTATTTTTCAGTTGGAGGATAAAGTATACTCACTTGAAGATTTTCCTGAACGTAATCCATTTATACCAGAAAATGAATTTTTTGGTACGGACTATAGACATTTGATTTATAAAAAATACCGTGTAGTTTACCGAATTGTAGAAAAATCTGTTTTTGTTTTAAGGATATTTCATAGTGCAAAGCTTTTAAATTTATAAATAAAAAATGCTAACAAGTTTTTAAAAATTGCAATTAAAAGCCGAAGCATTCGGAATATACTCGAAAAAACAGGGAAGCTCAGGGCGGTCGGAATCGCAAAAACCGGCATAGGACGAGTGGCGAGTCCATTTTTGATGTGATTGCAAAAATGGACATGTCCAATGATGAATATGTTATAAAACCGGGCAATTACAAGCTTATTTCTGCAGAAGGGCCTGATATTGCAGAAATGGATGTAATAATAATTGTTAACCCTTTAAAACCAATCAGTTACAGCGATAATTCTGCAAAGATATGATGATTGCAAACATAGGACGTTATGGCCATGGGATGAAAAATCCAGTAAATAAGTGAGTATGCATACACAGGAACGACATATAGAGATTCATAAACTCGATCTTCGTTATGAGCACACGCGGCTTTATAAAAAGAGAGTGGTCGATAGACTGTATCGGTCCCTGGAGCAGTTCGGATAGCTCACTCCGGTGGTTGTCACACCGGGAGAGGGTGATCAATTTGTCTTGATTGACGGGTATTTCCGTGTAAAGGCGGCCCGAATGTGCGGCAAAGACAGGGCTCTGGGAGTTGTTGCCGAATCCGATGAAAAGAGTGCGGTGTTGTCATTGCTGCAAAACAATGACGGCAGGGTTTGGGAAGCGTTTGAAGAGGCTTCGCTTCTGAACGAATTTGTTCTCCGATTTGAGCTTGGCATATCAGAGGCAGCCCAGCTGATCGGGCGGGCTAAAAGCTTTGTCAAGAGACGACTGGATCTGGTGCGTGAACTCCCAGGGGACATTCAGGATGCCGTGGGCAGTGGCGCTGTTTCCATGTGGTCTGCGACAAGAATATTGGTACCGTTGGCGCGTGCCAACAGAAACCATGCCTTGAAACTGACCGATTATTTGAAAAAAAAACCCAATCTCCACAAGAGAGCTGCAACACTTTTTTGAGATATACAACACATCAAACCAGAGGGTCCGTTCAAGGATGATTGAGGCTCCGTCACTGTTTTTAAAAGCTGTGAGAAAACAGTCAAAATATCACAAACACCTTCCGATCATCAGAGAGTTGTACCCCCGTTGCAATGGTAATGCGGTGCGGATCAGAGAGCTTTTGAAGGAAGAGTATGGACTCGATATCCCCTATTCAACGCTCAGATGGCTGATCAATCAAGAGGGTCTGGGTAAAGCGAAGAAACAGCCTGCCGGAAGCTATGATTTTGCACCGGGAGAAGATATGCAGCATGACACTTCACCCTACAGACTTCAACTGGGGAACAGAATGCAAAAGGTTCAGTGTGCCTCAATGGTGCTTGGCCACAGTCGAAAACTCTATATCCGTTTCTGTCAGTGCTTTACTCGATTCGAAGCCAGGTGTTTTTTGATTGATGCATTTGAGCATATGGGCGGTAGCTGTCATCGATGTATTATTGATAATACCAGTGTACTGGTGGCCCGGGGGGCGGGTGCCGATGCCGTGATTGCCCCTGAAATTTGTCAAATCGGCAGGCTGTTCGGAACGACGTTCATCCCCCACAGCGTCGGACATTCGGATAGAAAAGCCCGTGTGGAAAGACCGTTTTTTTATGTGGAAAGAAATTTTCTTGCGGGACGCACCTTCAGAGACTGGGAAGATCTCAACCGTCAGGGCATTGAATGGTGCATCGGTGTCTCGGACAAAAAAGAGAAACGCTCGTTGAAAATGAGCCCGGCACAGGCATACATCATGGAAAGACCATTTCTCAAAAAGCTGCCGCCGTATATTCCGCTTTTAGACATTTATCTTGCACAACTCAAAAAAAGACTACGCGGCAGGGGTGTGGCTGGATTTGCTGCGTTGCGGATGCTCCCCCCATCGACTGGATAAATGTAAATGACACACACCCTGCGGAAGCATTTCCGTCAATGGACAAGAATTCATGAATTGGACCAAAAATAAAGGGGGCGGTGGGGGCCATTGATCTTGTCTGCCATTTAAGAGGTGATGATTTTAAACAGGCTCTCGCATGGCTGGCCTCCAATTTCGAACCGTCTCCATTGCCCTGCCCTAAACATAATTCCCATTCTTTCCATGAACAACAACCCCTTCGATTACCACCTGAAGACCGAAACAAAACCTAACGCATCATATATTATCTCACCCATTGTCGCCGCATTTCTCGGCATATAGTCATGGCCACTATACAATACGGAAACCTCTATGCCGACTCAAAGGCAAATGCCGTTTTTTTACTACTTGGAAAAGAAAAAAAGGTGGTCGGAGCTGAACTTCGAGGCACTGGGCATCTCCAATGGCGCGGGATGGCTCCCGGATCGAAAAAAGGCCTGGGATGCTTCTATGCCCTGGGAGAGTCCAACAGAAAAATGGTGCTCTGCGAGTCTGCAATCGATGCACTCTCATGCCTGGTTCTTTGGCCCGAATATACGGCCATCTCGACAGCCGGGGCAACTCATAACCCGGCATGGTTGAAAAAATTCCTCGACCATGGATGCCAAATCTATTGTGGCTTTGATGCGGATAGAACCGGCGACAGTATGGCTGATAAAATGATCAGACTTTTCCCTGCCATTAAAAGGCTCCGCCCTGCCATGCATGACTGGAACGACCAGTTGCAAGCCTCATATCCTTCCTGAAATATCCTGAATGAAATAATAGCTGGTGATTTTTATATTTGCATTGAAATTCGGATGATGATCTGTATTTTTTATACGGTTGCACACAAACAACTGCGCTTTCTGATGGTCAATTTATTTTAGAGTTTGCTGGTCAAAAAATTTTAGAGTTAAAGAATTTAGCCAGGGAATTCCTGCAAACAGGCGTTTGATCGCCTGCTCAAGGGCGGGTAGGTCACCACCTGCAAGGGCATCGAAGATGTGGTCCTGGTATTTAAATTTTTCCGTTATCAGATCGGTATATCCGTTGATGAGCTGATCGTTTAGTGCCAGTTGGACCTCCATATTGGGGATTTTAAGCCGGAACATCAGGCGCTGATGCCTGGTGAAAATATCGTCTATGGTGAGGTGTCCGCTCTGGAACAGCAGGGTTTCCGGCCGGATGCTCTCCACATCAAAAGAGTCCAGAATCTCCTCTCCCACTTCAATGGCCTCCATATCCGGCAGAAAATACTGTTTCTTCTGAAAGAGGCTGATGAGAAACGATGGGCTGCCGGTCTCAAACCAGTAGGCACGGTACATCTGCATGGAGTCGATGAAAAGCAGCACATCATAGGGATTGTAGACCGCTTCTCCCAGCCACTGATAGCCGTTGTACCATCGTTGGAATTTTTGGCAGTCAACCCCTTTAAGGTGCTTTACAAAACATCTCTCAACATCCGGGTGCGTGTAACCGCAGATGGTGGCATATTTTGTATCAATGGTAATGTCTTTGAGATTGTTGAGGCCGCTGAAAAGGCTCACCTTTGAAAACTTGCTCACACCGGTCATGAAGACAAACTGAATGTGTTCGTCCTCGCTCTTCATGACTGAGTAGAGGTTCCGCAGTCCTTCCCGCATCTTTTTTGCCGTATCTGCGTCTTCGATGTTGTCCAGGATCGGCTTGTCATATTCATCGATGAGAATGACCACACGGCGGCCGGTCTTTTGATGCAGGTTGCGGATAAGCCAGCCAAAGCATCCTGGAATATCCCGGTTTGGTTCCCAGGTAAATCCTTGATACTGTTGATTATCTAATAAAATATTCTGAATCCTGTGATCCAGCTCTTTGCGCTGTGTGAGATGACCGCCGGCAAAGTCAATTTTGATCACCGGATATGTTTTTGACCAGTCCCATCTGTTCTCAATATAAAGCCCTTGAAAGAGCTTTTGATTGCCCTGAAATATTTCTTTAAGGGTATCTAAAAACAGGCTTTTGCCGAAACGGCGCGGGTGGGAGAGAAAATAAGCGCCGGATCGAGAGATCAGGCTGAGGGCAATCTTTGTTTTATCCACATAGACGCAGTTATCTTCTCTGAGCCGGGCCAGGGTTTGAATTGCAATGGGCAGATTTTTCATTGCAGGGTCCTCATCTCACAGGTTTATTGAAAAATCAGATTTTTCTGCTATTTTGAACATAGCACATTTCATCCAGTTTCCATACTGCCTTAGTAAAGGCTTTCTGGGTACTGGGCTCGCACTATTCCAGTATACAAGTCATTGTGTTTCAATCTCGTTAAAAACCACAATATAACCCTCGGTTCGATTGATCTCATAACATACTGTAATATAAGTTGAATTTGACTCTAATTTTTCAGATGTTAATTTTTTATGTGAATAAATTAAATAAGTTATGCAAAAATGATCGAACCGTTGGATATAAAGATGCCGTTTTGATCTTATGTTTTTGAGCCTATTATCAGGTGCTTGAAAAAAGTTCTGAAGGCCTTTAAGGTACGTACCGCCTCTGAAGGATGGAGAATTATCTGGTAAAGCTTATAAAAAATATATTGGGGCCGCAGGTAAAACTGTCTTCTTGCATTATCACAGATTCTAACCAGCTCATCAGATGTAAATGTTTCATTTTTGATAACGCAGTTGTGAAGTCCCTCCGGGGTCAGCCAGTTTTCATAACTCTTTGCCGTAAGCCATCCCTTTTCCCGGTACTCTTTGTATGCTTCGGTGCCGGGATATACCATTACCGGATAAAACTGGACCGTATCCGGCTTTAAATCCATTGCAAGTTTAACGGTTTTTTCCATGTCAGACCTGGTTTCCCCGGGAAATCCCACCATGAAACAGCCATGAATCAATATTCCTGCTTTTTTTGCGTATTCCATAAATTGAAACATCTTATTTTTTTTTATGCCCTTGTGCATGATATTCAGGGTGCGCTGCTCTCCGCTCTCAAATCCCACGCAAAGGGATTTACACCCTGCTTTTTTCATCAGCTTCAAGGTTTCAAGGTCAGGGTCTATTCTTGAATTGGTCGTCCATGGGATGTTGATTCCTGCGTCCATGATGGCACGGGAAAGCTCTATACATCTTTTTTTATTGGCGGACAGGGTATCATCTTCAAAGAATACGGATTTTATTTCAGGAAAGTTGTCTTTTATGAATTTCAGTTCATTCACCACGTCCGTGGTGCTCCTGAACCTGAATCTGCGTCCCGTCAAGGTCTGGGGATAGACACAAAAGCTGCACCTGAAAGGGCATCCCCGGCTTGTTATCAGGGTTACCATGGGAAACATGGCATTGGGATTAAAATAATCATTTATAGACAAATGTTTTTTGTACACTCTGCTGACCCAGGGCAGGCTGTCAAGGTTCTTAATAAAGGGCCTGTCCGGGTTATGGATAATTTTTCGTTTAAATGATGTGCAGTTTCCTGTATCACCTGAAATTGTTTTATCTCCATTGTCCGGTTTCTTGTCCGGGGCTCCATGGGAGGACATTGGTTCACTAACAGTGAAAGACAGGCCCTTTATCTTTGAGAGTGAATTGACTTTTGACAGGTCCCTGGTTTTTGAGAGATCATTAGCATTGGACTGGCCCTGGGCACCTGTTTCATGTTCAGGAAAGCCTGACAAAATCCCGGCAAGCTCCAAAATGGTGATCTCATATTCCCTTCTTGCCACCGCGTTTACGGCATCACATCTTAAAAGGGTTTCTTCAGGAAGGGCACTGACGTGGGTTCCCACAAGAACAATGAAGGCATGGGGCAGGAGGGCTCTTATCCTGCGGCAGACCTCAAGGTCGTTGTTTATGCTGGGCGTGCTGGTATCCACAACTATCATATCGGGGTTGAACTGTCCCGACATTTTAAGTATGAAGTCCAAGTCATGGCCCCTTGCCGGCGCATCCGTGAGTCTTACTTCATGGCCTGCATCTTCCAGCACACCTGTACAGCCTGCAAGCCATATGGGATAATAGACAGTACCGCTTTTGGTCACGGCAGGACTGCGCTGGGGCCTTGAAAAATGTTTGAAATAAGGAGGATTTAAAACCCAGATTTTCATGTTTTAAGCTGCTTTCTTTATTGAGCACAGCAATGCTCTTAGTTGATAGGTACCAAATGCCGGGTCATAGGGTGGTTCATCAGATGTTAAAAGATTGGCATTGGATTCCCAGATACCGAAATCTGAGTCTGCCTTTTCAGGAAACCACCATCCATGATCTATATTAACAACGCCTTTGGCAATATTTTTGGTTACATACGCCCGCATTTTAATTCTTCCCCTTGGAGAGGATATGAATACTTCGTCGTTATTTTTGATGCTGTTTTTTTCTGCATCTTCTTTGTTTATCTCTGCAATAGGGCAGGGACGTTTTTTCCTTAGTTTTTCTATCTGCCTGTTGTCGCTGTGGAAAAACTCTTTTCTCCTGCTGCCGGTGGTCAGAACATAGGGAAATTTTCCATGGATATCCCTTGTTGATACGGGGCTTTCAGGAGGTTCTTTATAAACAGGGAGGGGATCATAGCCCATTCTTTTCAGGGATCTGGAGTATAGCTCTACCTTGCCCGAAGGTGTTTTGAATCCGTTTTTTCGTTCCAGATACCTGTAGTACCGGGTTTCCGGGAAAACAAAACTTTGTTTTTTTAAGGCCTCAAAGGTGATGCCGATGTCCGAGAGCCTTAAGTTGATTATATCTTCAAGGGATTGATCTGATCCGGGAAGGTTAAGCCTTTTTGCCAGATCCATGAGAATATCTTCATCCTGCCTGCACTCTCCAACGCTCACCACCTTTTGCTGGGCCATGACGGCATTAACGGCAACATAGGGTATTTCAATAATCTGATTCACCTCGGGCCAGAAAGCGGCAGGCAGGATATAGTCTGCCATGGCAGCGGTGGGTGTCATGAACATGTCCGACACCACCATCAGCTCCAGCGAAGACAGGGCCTTATAAACTTTTCCCGAGTTGGCAAGAGTTAAGAGAGGATTGGAGCCAAAATTCAGCAGAGCCCGGATTTTATAGGGATTTCCATTTTGCATGGCCTCCATTACGGCAGGGATATGGGCTGATGGCATAAAGGCCCTTGGCCCGCCAAGGAGCTTGAACTCCGAGGCTCCCAGGCGTTTTTTAATCATTCCGTTGGGCAGCGATGACTTCAGAACAGGGTAGGGCTTTAAAAGGGATGCACCAAAAATATCACTGCCCGGGGCATCTAAGTTGCCCGTGATTCCCCTTAAAAGAGAGATCGCCCTCACGGTCTGAAGACAGTTGGGGCTCTGCTCGATGGCAACTCCCCATTCAAGAACCGAGGGTTTTTCCACAGCATACCGCCTGGCCGCATCTATGATGAGATTAACTGGAATGCCGGTAATCTCCTGGGCCCATGCAGGTGGAAAGTTCTTAACATGGGCCTTTAATTCCTTGAAGCCTGTGGTGTGATTTTCAACAAAATCATGGTCATAAAGGTCTTCATTTATGATAAAATGAATCATGCCAAGGGCAAGGGCGCAGTCAGTACCCGGTCTTATGGGAAGCCACAGTCTGCATTTCTGGGCTGTTTCCGATTTTCTTGGATCAATGGCGATTCCATAGGCTCCCCTTCTCAGGGCTTTTCTTACCAGGGCAGACATCTCCGTGTCTGGAGATGACAAAAGTGGGTTATGGCCCCAGAACATGATGGTGCGGGGTGGTATTTTGCCGTAGTAGTCTGCTGTGACAAACCTGCCGTAGGTAAGGTTGCTCACGGTGATCCTGGGAATGAAGCAGTTGGCAAGCCCTGGTTCATACCAGTTGGGTGTTCCAAGGGCATTGGCAAAGCGGACTACATCCATATAGTGATGGCGGCCTGTCCCCTGTCCGATGGCTATGGACTCAGGGCCTGATTCCTGCCTGATGGCATCAATTCTTTCAGAAATTTCCCTCAATGCCCTTTCCCAGGATATTCTCTCCCATTTTTTATCCTTTCTTTTGCCCCTGCGTTTCAATGGAAACATGAGCCTTTCAGGATGGTACATCATTTCCCTGATGCTGAGGCCCTTGATGCACATGTAGCCTTTGCTGAAGGGAGATTCACTGTCCGGCATCACCTTTACAAGCCTGTTGTCCTTTACCGATAAAAGTGCTCCGCACCCTCCGTGGCAGGATCTGCAAACGCTTTTATATATTCTGGTTTTAGTCATATATGTTCACTGCCTTGGTCACTAATATAATCATTATGTGGTTCTCATGGTTTTTCTGAAAAACGAGTGTAGTTTTTTGGGCAATTTTTTTTTAATGGTTTAGGGTGGCCTGGAATCAGGAAGCAATTTAATTTTGATTGAAACGTGCAAGTATCTTGCAGTTCTCATGAATGACCCTGTCTGGATTTTTCAAAAGTGTATATAAGGCATCAATACCTTCTGCCACATGGGTTACGATGGGCTCAAGGGGGATTCTTCCCTGTTTGTAAAGAATCATTATATCTGAGAATGCGCCGCAGAGATGTCCCCTTGATCCTATCAGGGAAATGGCATTGGTTATCATGTGATCCATGGCATCAATTTTAAGGGGAGCCCCGCTTCTGGCAAGAAGCGCTACCCGCCCGTTGGGGTTGATACTCCTGAATATGGTGTTGATGTTTTCCATCCCTCCCGAGGCTTCGATGACCACATCGATATTTTCCGGGGGATTTTCTTTAACTTCATTAACATCATATACATTATCCGCCCATTTTTTCGCGAATTCCCTTCTGAATTTAACAGGCTCTACAATGTGTACCGTTGAAGCGCCAAAAACGATTTTGCTCAGTATTGCCGTAAAAATTCCAATGGGGCCCGCACCAAATATTATGACATTATCACCGCCCTTGATTTTTGTGTTCTGGCAGGCCACATAGGCAACACCTGCAGGCTCTACACATGCCATGGCACGAAGGTCTGCATCTGTTTTGATGAGATCTGTTATATCATGGGCAGGCATGGCAGGCACATTAACAATATTTCCAAAAAGGCCGTCTTTTTCAAGTCCCAGAAGCATGGCATTTCTGCACTGGTTAAAATGGCCTTTTCTGCATACATCGCAGTAATGACAGACGACTATTGATTCAAAGGTGACATAGGCGCCTACATTCAGATGCCTTACATGACTGCCCTTTTCAATTACCCTGCCTACACCTTCATGGCCGATTCTTCTTCCATGACTGCCATTAATTGAAAAAGGTGCGGAGCTTTTGATGTATCCTGTATTCTGATCCTTTTCCACGAGATGAATATCGGTTCCGCAAAGACCTGCATAGATCATCTCGACTCTGATTTCATCTTCCTTTAAATCTTTTAGAGCCTGCTTTTCAACGGATATAAAGGGGTTGCAGAAAATTTGATGGGGGCCAGGGTTGGTAATGCCCGGCATTGGTATTTCATCGGCGTATATTCTTATCTGGGTCGATTCCATTTTGAGATTCCTTTACAGATAATATGATTTTAAAGATTAATTCCATGGATTCAAAGCTGGTTGATCAGTATTTTCCCCACAGGATTTCTTGGAAGGGAAGCCCTGAATTCAATTATTTTTGGAACTTTATATGAGGCCATATTTGATGAACAATATGCCCTGATCGCTTCCTTGCTTAAAGATGCTCCTTGTTTAAGAACAATAACGGCTTTGGGAATTTCACCATGTAGTGGATCCCTGGATTTTGTCACACCCACCTCTTCTATAAGAGGGTGCTGGATGAGCATGTCTTCAATTTCAACGGGGAAGACCTTCATTCCAGCAACCTTCATCATACCATTTCTTCTTCCCACAAAATAGAAAAAACCATCATCATCTTTTTTAAACATATCATTTGTATGATACCAGCCGTTCCTGAAGTTATTTTCAGTTTCGGTTTTATTATGATAATAAGATGAGCACACCCCTTTGCCCCTTACGATCATTTCCCCCACCTCTCCTGGGGCAAGGCTGTTTCCTCCGCCGTCTATTATATCCGTCTCATAGTATCTGCATGGAATACCACAGGAACCTGTTTTTGAAAGGGTATTTAAGGGCATTGCAAGGGCGATGCCGGCAGTTTCAGTACTTCCCCATACAGGCACGATGGGAATACCGAATCTATTACTGAAATTTTTTGCTGTGACAGGATCAAGGTGCATGCCTCCGCTTTCGGCAATTTTAAGTGTTGTGAAATTGAAGTCGTTTTTTTTATGGCATTTAATAAAATTAGCATAAATGGGAGCAATGGCCATCATTGCGGTGACCTTGTCTTTTTCAATTACCTTTGTCAATGATTTTGGTGCAATATGATCCGTCAAGACCATTGTGCCTCCAAGGAAAAGTGCCCGTGCAAAGATTTCATGGGGGTGGGTTGCCGGAGGAAACATGCAAAGATGAATATCATCAGGGGTTAAGGATAAGGTTTCAACCGCAGAAAGTGTGTTCCAGTAAATATTGTCATGGGTTGTTATGGCGCATTTGGGAAGCCCGGTTGTTCCTGATGTAAGATTAAAATAAACAGGATCTTTTTTATTCAGGGAGACGGAAGGCATTGATATGGGAGTTGTTTGATTCAATATATCATCAAGCAATGTGTATCTTTTTTGTTGTTCTTTTTTGTTACAGAAAACTATCCTGGATTTCGGCAGATTGAGTCTGTATTTTTCAAGTCTGTGGTACATGTTTTGTGAAACAATAACGGCGCCGGGGGATGTGATATTAAAAAGCCTTTGAATATACTCTCCTATCTGATTGCAGTCCACAGGAACTGCAATGCCTCCGCAGGCGGCAATGCTCAAAAAAGCTATGACCAGTTCCGGTGTTTTTTTATCCATCATGATGGCAATCTTATCTCCCTTTTTAATACCTGAAAGACAAAAATATTGGCCAAGAGCAATAACGCTTTTATGAAGCTCCGAGTATGAAAACGCCTCTTCTCCACAGATAATAGCAGATTTTAAGGGGCACAGGCGGATGTTTCTTTCAAGCATTTCAATAAGTGTCATAGATTTTTTTGTCCTTATTTGGGCACCCTTCATTTGCCGGTTTACACTTTCAATTTTGTGTCCATCAGGGTATGGGTGTTTATGAGTTAGTACGCATTTTTCTGGAAAAGAAAAATAATCAAGGTTCTTATTAATATTTCAATATCAAATAATACTGACCACTGCCTTATATACTTTAAGTCATACTCTATTCTTTTTTCCATTTTCTCAAGAGTATCTGTTTCCCCTCTGAAGCCTTTTACCTGGGCAAAACCGGTGATGCCAGGTTTTACCTTATGCCGTATCATGTAACCGGCAATGATTTTTCTATACTCTTCATTCATGGCAACAGGATGGGGTCTTGGCCCCACAAGGGACATTTTGCCCTGCAAGACATTGATAAGCTGAGGCAGCTCGTCAAGGCTAGTTCTCCTCAAAAATCCTCCCACCGGTGTAATTCTCTTGTCATTTTTTGTGGCCTGAACATAGGATGATTCTACTGAACCGCTGTTATCATGCTCGCTCTTATCATACATGGTTCTGAATTTGTAAATTTTTATTTTTTCTCCATTGATTCCATATCGTGTCTGGATAAAAAAGGCAGAACCCGGGGAGTTGATTTTAATGGCGGCAGCTATGACAATAAAGACAGGCAGCATCAATATCAGGCCCGATAAAGACAGGGTAATATCCAAAAAGCGTTTGATTGAGCCGGATATGCCCTGTATTGGTGAATTTCTCAGAAGGATGATGGGTCTTTGGTCGAAAAAGACAATCTCTCCGCCGATAACCATATCAAGAAAAAACAGGTTTGGTACATAATGAATCTGAGTTGGCAGGTTCTCAATGGCTTTTACCAGTTTGTGCAGTGCTTTTTCATCATTGCCGTTAAGCGCTACATATATTATATCTATTTTATTATTTTCCGTGTATCTTTTCAATTCTTCAATATCACCTAAACAGGGGATGGCATGGGAAAATTCATTTTTTTCAAGCTCATCATCGTTATTAATAATGTCTTGATTTTTGAAAAAACCAACAACCTGAGTTCCGCTCCAGGGATTGTTGTGGATATGCTCGGCAAGTTTCATTCCTGCCCTGCTTTTTCCAGCGATTACCGCTTTTTTAATATTGTAGCCTTTAATTCTGGCGGTTCTGAGCAGTTTTCGGATCATAATACGCATTATAACTATAGACCCGGGCCACAATACCGTCCAAGCAATGATGCATCTTCTGGGCATATGGGAAAGAATGCCGGTAATATATCCCATGAGAAAAAGCAACATAAAAAGGGAACAACATGCGTTTAGAATCATGTGTATCTCATATCTAAAGTTGGAAAACCTGAATGATCGATAGATATTGTGGAAATGAAAGAAAATCAATATAAACACAAAAATGACCGACCCGGTTCTATAAATATTCAAGGGATATTGATTTTTCATGCAGATGTTTATTATTAACCAGAATATGACAAGTCCTGAAAATCCATCTAAGAATCTCAATGCCCAGATAAAGGGCGCTTCATAGCTGTTAAAGAAATTTTTATTTTTCACAAAAGGCCTGTTTTTAAGATGATTGATTGTATGATTGTTGTTAGGTTGGAAGGATGTATAGAGAAAAATAATCCGTAAGTATTCGGTTTGGCCATGTAAATGTTTGGTCGGTGCCCCATATTCGCCTGTTTGGGGCTGCGTAGCATACTGATGCTATGTGAGCAGACCAAAACGGGTGAAGATGGAGTGCTGACTGAATATTTACAAAAATCCTTTATAATCAGTAATATTTTCTAAGGGTTGCGGCATTTATCCCAAGGTAAAACATGGAGGAGATAATAATATTTCTTAAGGAACAAAGGATTATTCCCTTCTCCTCCCATCGCCTTGGTGATGTTTTGATCTTTTTATCCAGGATTTTGATTTTATATTTTTTTCTTTTAAGTTTCTGCATGAGATCAATATCTTCCATGAGAGGAATATTTGAATAGCCCTTGATCTCTTGAAATATATGTTTTTTAATGAAGATACCCTGATCTCCGTAGGGAATGCGTGTTATTCTTGATCTTGTGGATGCAGTTTGTTCAATTATTTTTAATAATATATTTCTTGAATCTATACAAAGATCAAATGCCCCTGCCTTGATATTGGAACTACTTAACACACTGATTATCCAGGAAAATGGTTTTTCAGGAAGCATAGAGTCTGCATGGAGAAAAAAAAGAATATTGTTTTTTGCATATTGAGAGCCAAGATTCATCTGACTGGCTCTTCCTTTTTTTCCTATCAGCTTAACGACGGATTTATCATTGATTTTATTCATTGTAGAACCTTTTTTATCTGCATCCACAACAATGATTTCAACATCTTTATTAATATCTTTTTCTTTTATATTATCTATTAAATTATTGATGAGTTTTTCTTCATTATAAACAGGAATTATAATTGAGATGGAATTCATGGTTTTATGAATTCTGGTTTTGGCAATTGTTTGCAGCAAAGATCATCTATCGTGTCAATATCGTTTAACAGAGGCAGTAAATATGGCCTGAATCCAGCCTTTTTCATTTTTTTTACCGTATCTTTTAATACGGTATCTGTGCTCCACTTGATATTTTGAAAATATGATTCTTTAAAGGATTCAGCATCTACTCCAATAAGGTAATAGCCGCCGTCCTCACAGGGCCCTATGACCGGATTTTTATCTATGTTTTCAAATCCTGATTCAAATATTTCCCTGTTTAATTCCGGTATATCAGAGCCTGCTAAGATTACTTTCTTATAGCCTTTCTTTAAGACGCAAAATATGGAGTTTTTCATCTTATTACCAAGGCCGTCTCCCTGTTGGGGATAAAATTTAAAATCTGTTCCAATCCACGACTTAACGACTTCCATGTCTTTTTCAGGGAAATAATGAATTTCAATATCAGCCTTGGTTTTTTTTGCCTCTTTTAATATTTTTTCAGCAAGTTTTATGTAAATACTGCATGCTTTTTTGGTGCCGATATCCTTTGCAAGCCTTGTTTTTACAAAACCTGGCTTTGGCGCTTTTATAAATAAAATTATGCAGTTGTTTTTCATAAAAACAGGCATCTGGTTTTTACGCGGTTTTTGTGAGACATTTTACCTTAAAAAGTATTGAAACCTGTTCCAGGAATTATTCTCCAGGGATTATTCTCCTGAAGACAAAAATTCCTGAGGATCAAAAAAAAAGGAAAAATCAGATCCCCAGGTGTTTGAAAATAATAAAATCAGCGTTTGTGACAGCCGGAGCATGAGATCGGACCATAGTCTTTGCCGGCTTTTTTATTTTCCTTATGACAATTAATGCATACGGAATTCATAATCTGTTTTTTCTTGAGATCACCGCTTTCTTTTAATTTTTTTATCACCCCCATCTCTTGTGGAAACGTGTTATGACAGACTTGACAGTCTCCAAGAATATCCTGATGCATCTTGTGGGGGAAGGACACATTTCCCTTGGACCCCCCGTTGACATCGATGCTTTCAGCTCCTTTGGGGGCAGAGGCAATTACTGCCATGGTGCTGAAAAAAAACAAGCTCACAATAAAAATTGATACCTTTGTTTTAAACATAGAATTTTTCTCCTTCATTGTTTGCGCCCCAGGTGCGTGGGGCATATAAAAATCCGTTTATACTGTTCACTCTCATAAATTGAGCTTTTCAAAAGACTCATTTAACCCTGATTCCCGGAAAAAGATTCCCCTAAAAACCTCAATCTCTACCGATGGGGAATATATACTATTACCGGCGCATCCATGTATGAAATCTTTCCACCCAGTTGAGCAGTTTTTCAGACGCGTGGGCTTTTTTCCACCGACCTGCCGCGTATTTGTTGGCTTCTGACATGGTGGGATAGATGTGAATGGTACCTAAGATTTTATTTAATCCCAGTCCTTGTTTCATGGCTAAAACATATTCTGCTATAATATCTCCCGCGTGGTTTCCCACAATCGTCACCCCCAGGATTTTATCCTTTTTCGGCAGAGTCAAAACCTTGATAAATCCATGGGCTTCTGAATCGGCAATGGCCCGGTCAAGATCATCTATACCATAGCGTGTAACTTCATAGTTAATGTTTTTTGCGTTTGCCTCAGTTTCGTTTAATCCTACCCTTGCCACTTCAGGATCCGTGAACGTAGCCCAGGGAACTGCCTTGTAATTTACCCTGAATCTTTTAATGCTTCCGAAAAGAGCATTAACCGAAGCATACCAGGACTGGTGTGCCGCTGTATGGGTGAACTGAAAGGGGCCTGCCACATCCCCGGCACAGAAGATATTGGGCATGGTCGTTTCAAGAAACTCATTGGTTTTTATGGTGCCTTTTTCATGGATATTTATGTCAAGCTCTTCTAAGCCCAACCCTTTGACGTTGGGAGTTCTTCCAAGAGCCACCAGTATTTCATCAAATTCTATACTTATCTCCTGTTCCCCGTGGCTACAGATAAGCTGGTTTGAGTTTTCAGAAGTTATAATTTTTTTGGCAGCATGGCCTGTCAGAACATTTATACCCAAAGATTCGAATTTCTTTTTAATGAGTTGGGACACATCAGGATCTTCCCGTTTCATTATGTAATCACCCCTTTGCACCATGGTTACTTTGGTGCCAAAGCTTGAAAAGGCCTGGGCAAGTTCGCATCCAATGGGGCCGCCTCCCAATATTAGAAGGCGTTGGGGCAGCTTTTTTATTTCCCAGATATTGTCCGACGTGTAGTAGGAAACTCCATCAAGTCCAGGGATATCTGGAATCATGGGACTGGCCCCCGTGGCAATTATAATGGCCCGCGTGGTGAATATCTCACCATTAACTTCAACCTTATAGGGCGATTTAATGAAGGCTTTGCCTTTTATGCAATGGACACCCATCCTGCTGTAGCGTTCAACAGAATCATGGGGTGCCACCTTTTTAATAATGGAGTGAACCCGTTCCATTACCCGGGCAAAATCAAAATCAATGCTTGCATTGTTAAAACCGAACTCCTTTGCCCGTTTTGCTTTGGAAAGAAGTCTTGCGCTGCGGATCAGCGCCTTACTGGGGACGCATCCTGTGTTAAGGCAGTCACCGCCCATCCTGTCTTTTTCGATGAGAGCCACCTTTGCCTTGACCGCGGCCGCGATATAGGAGGCAACAAGACCTGCTGAACCCGCGCCGATCACCACAAGGTTATAATCAAACTTTTTTGGCCTGGAAAATCCTGTCATAATCCTGCGCCTGCGGATGGAGCCGACCATGTATTTTGTAATAATGGGGAAAACCCCCAGGAGGGCAAATGATAAGATAATTCCAGGGGAGAGTATATTGGATACGGCATCAATTTTTGCAAGCTGACTGCCGGCATTGACAAATACAATGGTGGCAGGAAGCATACCTGCCTGACTGACAAGGGCGAACATTTTTGTTGAAATCTTTGTAAGCCCCAGGACCAGGTTAATCACAAAAAAGGGAAACAAGGGGATCAGCCTCAGAGTAAAGAGGTAAAAGAGGCCCTCTTTGTCCATTGCCTGGTTGATGGCGTCTAATTTGTCTTTAAATCTGATTTGAATTGCATTTCTGAAAAGAAAGCGTGAAACCAGAAATGCAAGGGTGGCTCCTAGGGTGCTGGCAAAGGATACAATTATGGTTCCCTTCCAAAGACCGAAGATAGCCCCGCCGGCAAGGGTCATGACGGCGGCACCTGGAAGGGACAGGGTCGCCATGAGTATGTAAATAACCATATAAATGGCCATGGTTAAAAGGGAATGCTTCAGATAGAAAAGCTGGAATCTTTCCTGGTGCAGCTTTAAATTGGTCAATGACAGTGAATGATGGAGATCAAGCATGAAAAAAAGTCCGATGCTTATAGTAATAGCAATAAAAAGTACCAGCTTTAAGTTCTTAGAAGTATTTGGCTTTTTTTTCAATGTCTTGTATAAACTCCTGTTTTCTTTTTTAATCCTGAAATTCCAGTTCAAACTGCTCAATTGACGGGCTTAAAACAGCTTTTTCAGCAATTGTTTTAAAAGATTGCGGTCTTCAATCGTTGAAATACCTTTCATAATATGTTCTGGAATGCCCGAAAATTTAGCCAAAAGGGCTTCTGCAACCATTTCACGTGCCTCTAAAAGCATGCCCTTTTCCATACAATATTCTTCTACACTGCTGACAAATCTCATTTTTTTATCCTCCTCATATGAAAGCAGTCTTTGGGAAAAACTCCTTTTCAACTCGTCCGGGAGTGTCATGACCCAGTCTATAAACAGAAAAAGATGGATCACATCCTGCTTGTCATAACCGCGCTCATATAGTTCAAGAGTTAAATGCCATTTCCATTCATAGCGCTCATTATTGTTGTGACGAGTCTCCCTTGCCTTTAAATGTGCCATTACAACAACGGCAAAGGGGTTGGAGTTGTTTTCCAGTTCTGCCATATTATTATAATCTAAGAGCTTCACAAGCGGAAATACCATTTCAAGGCTGAAACCCCAGCAGGCGCAGGTGAAGCTGTCCGGACGCCAGGTTCGGCTGTCATCTGCCAATACCGCGACACTTACCACGGGACAGCGGTATTTATCATAAATTTACCCATCTACAAAAAAGCCTTTGATCTGGCCGTTCATTTTGAAAAAGTGGTGAGGGGTTTTTCCCGTTATCACAAATACCATAAATGCCCTGCACTTTGAGTTTGATCAGAAAAACTCTCAGGCATGCTCAAGGCTCTTTTGTCAGTTCTTCAATTGATTTCCTGAATCCATCTATGTCTTTGCACTGGAATGCGGGGCCGAGAAGTTTTTTAAGCAGCATTCTATTGTTCAATGCCTGTATTTTTTGCTGGATGTCCAGCGGGATATTTTTGTTGAAATTTATATTAAGGGCTTCTATAATCATTTCCCTTGCTTCAAAGAGCCTTCCTTCATTTCTTCCTTCATTTCTTCCTTCATTTCTTCCTATAACCCGTCCTTTTTCAATCCCAATTCTTTCAGCACTTGTTATATACGGCATCTTATTTTCCCCCTCATAATTAATAAGGTTTTCAGTAAATCGTCTTGTTAAATCTTCAGGCAGCATCATGAGCCAGTCAATAAGCCTGTATATGCTTAGAATATCTTTTGCTGAAAAGCCTTTTTGATAGAGAGCTGTTGTAATCGTCCATTTCCAGGAATATCTTGCCTGTGGATTGTTTTTTGTGTCCTTGGGTTTTTAAATGGGCAGCGGTTATGATGGCAAAGGGGTTTGTCCCGTTAATCAAGCTGTCTATTTTATTGTTATAGTCAATGAGTTTGACCATTGGAAATTCAAAATTAATTTTACAGCCCCACTGTTCTATTTTAAAGCATTCCGGTTTCCATAAAGGATTTTCATCAGCCAGGATCGCAAGACTTGTAACTGGAAGATAACTTTTATCAAAAATTCGATAGTTGTAAATATACATGCGCCTTGGGAAATCTCTGTCCTTATCACTCTGGACTTCAATATGAATCATCACATGAAATTCTTTTTCCTGAAGTGACCATACTTTGACAAGTTTGTCAGCATGGCGCCTTCCAATTTCAGCATCACGTACAACACTTTGGAGTTCTTTATCAAGAAATTCATATCCTTTTTTCCAGGCAATTTCAGAGGCAATTGAGGGAAAGAAGAAATCCATAAATTCTTTGAAATATATTTCAATCCCCTCTTTCCAGGGGCTGTCATAATCATCTGTATTTTGATTTAGTATTTTCATGTTAAAAAAAGAGCATCCTTCATTTGCCGGTTTACACTTTCTGAATCAATTTTTAATTTTTGGGGGTTCATCTCAAAAAAAGTGTAAAGTACTTTTGAGGTATTTTGAAAGATGCCAAAAAAAGTTTTTTCAATCCTGAAATTCCAGCTCAAACTGCTCAATTGACGGGGTTAAAACAGCCTTCTTCAGCAATTGTTTTAAAAGACTGCGGTCTTCAATCGTTGAAATACGTTTCATGATATATTCTGGAATGCCTGAAAATTTAGCCAAAAGGGCTTCTGCAAGCATTTCACGGGCATCTTCAAGCATGCCTTTTTCCATGCCCTTTTCCATGCCCTTTTCCATGCCCTTTTCCATGCCTTTTTCCATGCCTTTTTCCATGCCTTCTTTCATGCCTTTTTCCATGCAATATTCTTCTACACTGCTGACGAATCTCATTTTTTTATCCTCCTCATATGAAAGCAGCCTCTGGGAAAAACTTTTTTTCAACTCATCCGGGAGTGTCATGACTTACCACCGGACAGCGGTATTTATCATAAATTCTGTAGTTGTAGACATACATCCGCTCGCTGAAATCGGTTTCATGTGATCCCTGAACCTCTACATGGATCAAGACCATAAGGGGGCTGCCGTCAAGGGTATGCACCCTGACCAGTTTATCTGCCAGCCTGCGTCCCATTTCCGAATCCCTGACAAGCTGCTGAAATTCCTTGTCTAAAAACGTGTATTCCCGATTCCAGTCAATGCCCTGATGAACAAGGGGGAAGAAAAAGCTGGTAAACTGGGAAAAAAGCGTTCTAAAATATCTTTCCATGGAGAATCATAATCAGGGGTATCTGGCATGTCAAATTCCTTTTATTGAATGGTTTCTTTAAGACTAAGAATATTTCTTGATTTCGTCAAGTTTAATTTGTTGATAAAAGGAACTGTGGCGGCGTTATGAACCTTATTGAATAATCACTGAATGCCGATCTTTTTCTATGTTATCGCCTTTACCTCCCGCCAGTCAAACCGTATCAGGTTTCGTTTTCGTCTACTGAATACCATGCCCATCTCATACACGGTGCAGCCCGGAGTGTTCCTGTATTTTTCGCTGTAGCCTTTTTTCATGATCTGGGCCAGGGCCGGGTTCTTGGGTTTCATCATTTCTTCATGGCCGGAATCCTCGTTTTTTATCAGCTTGATCTCCATCACATATATCTGTTTTTCAATGATAACGGTGAGATCGGCCTGTCCTCTGCATGTGATGTCTTCGGGGATGACCCTGGCGTTGAGGGATGCGAAAAAGGCATAGAGCACAGAGGCATAATATCCTTCTGATTCCATTAGATCGTTTTTTGTGAAATTTCTCCAGATCCCTGCAAACAGCCGTTTTATCACCTGCTTAAGGGCTGGCAGATCACCGCCTGCAAGGGCATTGAAAAGGTGATCCTGGTACTTGAATTTTTCCGTTACCAGATCGGTATAGCCGTTGATCAGATGATCGTTTAGTGCCAGTTGGACTTCCATATTGGGGATTTTAAGCCGGAATATCAGGCGCTGATGTCTGGTAAAAACATTTTCTATGGTGAGGTACCCGCTCTGGAACAGCAGGGTTTCCGGCCGGATGCTCTCCACATCAAAAGAGTCCAGAATCTCCTCTCCCACTTCAATGGTCTCCATATCCGGAAGAAAATACTGTTTTTCCTGAAAAAGGGTAATGATAAAGGAGGGGTTGCCGGTCTCAAACCAGTAGGCGCGGTACATCTGCATGGAGTCGATGAACAGCAGTACATCATAGGGGTTATAGACCGCTTGCCCCAGCCACTGATATCCGTTGTACCATCGTTTAAATTTCTGCCAGTCAACTCCTTTAAGATGGTCTGCAAAACAGCTCTCAACATCCGGGTGAGTGTAACCGCAGATGGTGGCATATTTGGCATCAATGGTAATATCTTTGAGATTGTTAAGGCCGCTGAAAAGACTCACCTTGGAGAACTTGCTCACACCCGTCATGAAGATAAACTGGATGTGTTCATCCTCGCTCTTCATGACCGAGTAAAGGTTCCTCAGTCCTTCCCTCATCTTTTTTGCCGTATTCGTATCTTCGATGTTGTCAAGGATCGGCTTGTCATATTCATCGATTAGAATGACCACCCGGCGGCCGGTCTTTTGATGCAGGTTGCGAATAAGTCCGCCAAAGCATCCTGGAATATCCCGGTCCGGCTCCCAGGTAAATCCGTGATGCTGTTGGTTATCCAATAAAATATTCTGAATCCTATGATCCAGCTCTTTTCGCTGTGTGAGATGACCGCCGGCAAAGTCGATTTTGATCACCGGATATTTTTTTGACCAGTCCCATCTGTTTTCGATATAAAGTCCTTTAAAGAGGTTTTGATTACCCTGGAATATTTCTTTAAGGGTATCTAAAAACAGACTTTTGCCGAAACGGCGGGGACGGGAGAGGAAATAGGCGCCGGATCTAGAGATCAGGCTAAGGGCAATTTCTGTTTTATCCACATAGACGCAGTTATCTTCTCTGAGCCGGGCCAGGGTTTGAATTGCAATCGGCAGATTTTTCATTGCAGGTTCCTCATCTCGTCCATTTCCAGGAACATCTTGCCTTTGATTTTGTTTTATTCATATGCCGTCGCATTGAACAATGGCAATCATAAAAAAATAAATCCGTCTTTTTTTTAAAATGTCGGGATATGCCGTACTTTACAAACTTTTTCCATTGTTTTTGCAAGGTTTTGTCTTGCGGCTGTATAGGTTATTGCTTCCATTTTGGTGCCTCCTGTACAGTTTTATTGTACGCGTATAAGTTGAGTATATATTTTGTCCCGCCGCCAGTTATGCTATTTAGAGACAATTTTGTTTAATCCTGAAATTCCAGCTCAAATTGCTCAATTGACGGGCTTAAAACAGCCTTCTTTAGCAATTGTTTTAAAAGATTGCGGTCTTCAATCGTTGAAATACGTTTCATGATATATTCTGGAATGCCTGAAAATTTAGCCAAAAGGGCTTCTGCAAGCATTTCGCGGGCATCTTCAAGCATACCTTTTTCCATGCCTTCTTTCATGCCCTTTTCCATGCAATATTCTTCTACACTGCTGACAAATCTCATTTTTTTATTCTCCTCATATGAAAGCAGTCTTTGGGAAAAACTCCTTTTCAACTCATCCGGGAGTGTCATGACCCAGTCTATAAACAGAAAAAGATGAATTACATCATGCTTGCCGTAACCGCGTTCATATAGTTCAAGTGTTAAATGCCATTTCCATTTATAGCGCTCATTATTGTTGTGACGAGTCTCCCTTGCCTTTAAATGTGCCATTACAACAACGGCAAAGGGATTGGAATTATTTTCCAGTTCCGCCATATTATTATAATCTAAGAGCTTTACAATTGGAAACACCATTTCAAGGCTGAAGCCCCAGCAACCGAAGGTGAAACTGTCCGGGCGCCAGGTTCGGCTGTCATCCGTCAATACCGCAAGACTTACCACGGGACAGCGGTATTTATCATAAATTCTGTAGTTATAGACATACATCCGTTCGCTGAAATCGGTTTCATGTGATCCCTGAACCTCTACATGGATCAATACCATAAGCGGGGTGCCGTCAAGGGTATGCACCCTGACCAGTTTATCTGCCAGCCTGCGTCCCATTTCCGAATCCCTGACAAGCTGTTGAAATTCCTTGTCTAAAAACGTGTATTCCCGATTCCAGTCAATGCCCTGATGGACAAGGGGAAAGAAAAAGCTGGTAAATTGGGGAAAAAAGCGTTCTAAAATATCTTTCCATGGAGAATCATAATCAGGAGCATCCGGCATGTCAAATTCCTTTTATTGAATGGTTTATTTAAGAGTAAAAATATTTGTTGATTCCGTCAAGCTTAATTTGTTGATAAAAAAACAATGGATAATGTAAAATATAACAAAAATTTCCCAACATTGTGAGTTATTATTCATACTATATTATGTTGTTTAAGTACTTGGTTGACTTAAGAAAATTTAAGTAATTGAAATAATGATTGATTTTATTTAATTAATATTTGGCATGAAATTTGCGAAAAATTATTATTATTTTATTTGTAACTACTCAGGCATCTGGTCAAGCTACAGTTTTTTGAAATTTATCCGATAATAAAGTGAAACAATAATTTGGAGAAATCACAATGCAACTGCACTTTCCATCAGAGCAAGAAATTCGAAAAGTTTACCGTGAGGGTGAAGATGCAGTCGTGCAACTAATCCAAAGTTTATCTGCCGACATTAAAACTTTGTGCGACGTCATGCGGCAACAACAGGAGCTGATTGAGAAATTGCAAGGTCAGATAGCAAAAAACAGCTCTAACAGCGGTAAGCCTCCATCCACTGACGGCCTCGGAAAGAAACGCACAACGAGTTTGCGCAAAAAGGGAGCCAGGCCGTCCGGCGGACAAAAAGGGCACAAGGGCAAAACGCTCAAACAAGTTGAAGATCCAAATCATACGGTCGTTCATAAGGCCTGCCAGTGTACACATTGCCAAGCATCTCTTGATAATGTTCCTGTCATGGAATATGAGAAACGTCAAGTTTTTGATATTCCGGCTATCCACATTGAAGTAACTGAACACAAAGCGGAGATCAAATTTTGCCCTCGGTGTGGGAAAGCCAATAAAGGCGTTTTCCCTGATCAAGTAACTCAACCCGTTCAATATGGTGATAATGTTAAATCCCATGTCGTTTACTTCAATAACTATCATCATATCCCGGTAGCAAGGACTGGCGAAATTTTTGAAGACGTATTCGGCCACCGAATCTCGGAAGCTGTTATCATTAACTCATCCAACGAGGGTGCAACTGCTGTTGCCCCCTCTACTGAAGCCACTAAAGAACAGCTGAAGCAAGCGGATGTCGCCCATTTCGATGAAAGTGGATTACGAGTCAAAGGTAAACTTCATTGGCTTCATGTTGCAAGTAATGATACACTTACGTATTATGAAGTTCATAAAAAACGCGGGCAAGCTGCCATGGATGACATCGGCATTTTGCCTGAGTTTCAAGGCACTGCGATCCATGATCACTGGAAATCTTATTTTGCTTATGGTGATTGTGATCACGGGCTTTGCAATGCACACCATTTGAGAGAACTCAAATTTATCCATGAACAACATAAACAAGAGTGGGCCAAAGAGATGAGTGATTTGCTGGTAAAAGCCAACAAGGAAGTCAACTCAGCCAAAGCCGCCGGTAGTGAATGTCTTGAAGCATCGAGAATACACTTCTTTGAGTCAACGTATGATCAAATTGTCAAAAAGGGACTCGAAGCCAATCCCCCACCTGAAAAAAAACCCGGAAAAAAAGGCAAAGTCAAACAGACGCCTCCAAAAAATTTGCTTGACCGTTTAAAATCCCATAAAAACGATGTCCTTCGCTTCATGCACAATTTCAGTGTGCCTTTTGATAATAATCAAGGAGAGAGGGATGTTCGAATGATCAAAGTCAAGCAAAAGGTATCCGGGACTTTCCGTACCGATTATGGTGCAGACACCTTTTGCCGTATTCGTGGATATATATCTACCGTACGGAAAAATGGCTGTAATGTAATCAATGCAATTAAAAACGCCTTTGCAGGTTTTCCTTTTATCCCTGTAAAGGCTATCACCTAAGCTCAAGCCTGAGTAGTTACTTTTATTTTAAATATTGCTGTAAAAAGCTTACAGCAGTTAATTGCAAATCATGGATGTTAACGCCATGGATAAAAAAAGGAGATGTCATGAAAAGATTTACAATGTTGTTGTGTGCGTTGTTTTTAATGTCAGGGATCACGGGTGTGGCTAATGCTACTCTGATCACTATCGGTACTGCGGGTTATGATTCAGATGGTACAGATGGTATAGAGGCAGATGAGTATTACAACCTGATCTGGGACGATGATAATAACGGTAACTCCCTGGTTTGGCTGGATTTTGCCAATGCACCTATTATTGATGAAGGATATGGTACCTGGTATGATCAGGTTGACTGGGCGGATAGCTTGAACAATTTTGTTGTTTTGGAAATTGATCTTTTAGACGGCTATACCGTGGTTTGGGAAACTAATGATGAGAAAACTAGTTCCTGGCGGCTGCCGACGACTGTGGATGGTATCTGGGAATATGGATATGACGGCACTACCACAGCAGGATATAATATTACCAGTTCCGAGATGGGGCATCTTTTTTATGACGAATTGGGTAATACAGGACATCGAAATACTGACGGAAGTTATAATACTATACCAGATGCACCAGATTATTTTTTACAAAATACCGGAGATTTTAATAATTTAGTTGCTTCCTGGTACTGGTCTGGCACGGAGTATGCAGATTACACGGACGATGCCTGGCGCTTCCCCATGTACTTCGGCGGCGGCCAGGGCATCGGCGACGAGGTTAACGGTGGTTACGGTTTAGCCGTTCGCAGCGGACAAGTTTCAGCGTCTTCCGTTCCCGAGCCTGGGACAGTTTTTCTTTTGGGTCTTGGTCTTCTTGGTTTTTCAGGTTTGAGCAGGCGAAAAGGAAGACGCGTTTGATTATTTGGTGATTTGAATTATTTTTTTATTTATTTGCCGAGTACTGCAAATCAACGGTAAATATCTTATTGGCTGGATTTTTGGCGGGGGGTACAGGGGGCGTGCCCCCTGTCGATTTTTTTTGAGTTTTTGCTGTTAGAGATCATTAAAACAAATGGCACGATACGAACATTTACCTATCTACAAAAAAGCCTTTGATCTGGCCGTGCATTTTGAAAAAGTAGTGACGGGTTTTTCCCGTTATCACAAATATACATTGGGTACGGAACTGCGGAACCGCAGCAGGGGAATTGTTCTTATTATTATCGAGGCAAATTCAAGCTGGGATAAGGTGCCCCACCTACTGCAGCTTCGCAGTGCTCTGGAAGAATTGTTGCTCATAATTCGGCTGTGCAAGGAGACTAAAGCCTTTAAAAGCTTTAGTGCCTTTCAGTTTGCCGCAGAAGGAGTGACAGATATAAGCAGACAGAACGAAGGCTGGTTAAGGGCATGCAAAAAAAAGAGAGGGCCTGAATTCTCAGGCAAAAGGTGAAAGCCTTTTCCCTGGGGAGCGTGCCGACGATAAACATTGTGCGTCTGTCCCGCCGGCTGCTTGTCCGGCTTCATCCATGACTCCTATGCCTGCCGTAAAGGAAAGGGCATCCATCGGGGAGTTGCCCGCCTTGAGAAATTCATTCGACAAATTACCGTTAACGGCAGCCAAAGAGCTTTCTATCTTCAGCTTGACATCAGAAATTATTTTATGAGCATCGACAAGAGGATACTGTTTGATCTTATTCGCGGAAAATGCCCTGATTCCGATGCCCTCTGGCTCAGTGAACTGCTGATTTTCCACGACTGTACACTTAATCCTGTGATGAGGGGAGACCTGAGACTTGCGCAACGGCTTCCCTCCCATAAGACCCTGTTTCATGCCCCCCATGGCAGGGGCCTGCCCATCGGAAATCTCAACAGTCAGTTTTTTGCCAACGTATATCTGAACAGCCTTGATCAATTTGTTAAGCATAGTCTCAAGTGCCGGTATTATGTGCGCTATTGTGATGATTTCATCCTTTTGTCAAGCAGTATAAAACAGCTTGAGAACTGGGAGAATTCAATAAAAGGATTTCTTGAATATGAGCTTGAGCTTGAATTGAACAAGACTGCACGCAAACTCCAGCCAATAACTAACGGGATCAATTTTCTTGGCTATATCATCAGGGGGAATTACCGTCTTGTGCGCAGGCGTGTTATTGGAAACCTTCGTCAAAAGCTGTCATTTTATGAAAGAGAGCTTGTATATAAAGGAAGAATGGGCTGTATATATAATTTTGACAGGGATAAGCTTGATGAACTGTTTGCCGTTATTTCCTCATATCTTGGGCATTTTAAACATGCAAACTCATATAAACTCGTCAAGGCTGTCTGGCTCAGATATTCTTTTCTTTCCCGCTATTTTGAACTGGATGCGGAAAAAATGAAGATCAAGCGGAAATATCTTGTCCCTGGCGGTCTGCACAGGGTAAGGCAGCAATACGGCTATTTCCAGAAAACATTTGAGGGTGATATTATTTTTTTTCAGGTAGGGTGTTATTTTGAATTTTATCAAGACAATAGTAAGCGGGCTGCCGCGCTGCTCAACCTTTCACCGCTTAAAGAAAACCGGCGTGATGCCCGGTACGGGTTTCCGATCAGGCATATGAGCTTTTACTTAAAAAAAGCATTGAATCACAACAAAAATATTGTCGTGATTCTTGAAAGAGAGTATTTGACAAAAATCAAAAAAAGGGAACTATGGCGGCGTTATGAACCTTGTTGAATAATCGCTGAATGCCGATTTTTTTTTATGTTGTTGCCTCTACCTCCCGCCAGTCAAACCGTATCAGGTTTCGTTTTACTCTGCTGAATACCATGCCCAGCTCATACACGGTGCGGCCCGGAGTGTTCCTGTATTTTTCGCTGTAGCCTCTTTTCATGATCTGGGCCAGGGCCGGGTTCTTGGGTTTCATCATTTCTTCATGGCCTGAATCCTCGTTTTTTATCAGCTTGATCTCCATCACGTATATCTTTTTTTCAATGATAACGGTAAGATCAGCCTGTCCTCTGCATGTGATGTCTTCGGGGATGATCCTGGCGTTGAGGGAAGCAAAAAAGGCATAGAGTACCGAGGCATAATATCCTTCTGATTCCATTAGATCGTTGTTTGTGAAGTTTCGCCAGGGGATCCCTGCAAACAGCCGTTTTATCACCTGCTCAAGGGCTGGCGGATCACCGCTTGAAAGGGCATCGAAAAGATGATCCTGGTACTTGAATTTTTCCGTTACCAGATCGGTATATCCGTTGATCAGATGATCGTTTAGTGCCAGTTGGACTTCCATATTGGGGATTTTAAGCCTAAACATCAGGCGCTGATGTCTGGTAAAAATATCGTCTATGGTGAGGTACCCGCTCTGGAACAGCAGGGTTTCCGGCCGGATGCTCTCCACATCAAAAGAGTCCAGAATCTCCTCTCCCACTTCAATGGTCTCCATATCCGGCAGGAAATACTGTTTTTCCTGAAACAGGCTGATGAGAAACGAGGGGCTGCCGGTCTCAAACCAGTAGGCGCGGTACATCTGCATGGAGTCGATGAACAGCAGTACATCATAGGGGTTATAGACCGCTTGCCCCAGCCACTGATATCCGTTGTACCATCGTTTAAATTTCTGCCAGTCAACTCCTTTAAGATGGTCTGCAAAACAGCTCTCAACATCCGGGTGAGTGTAACCGCAGATGGTGGCATATTTGGCATCAATGGTAATATCTTTGAGATTGTTAAGGCCGCTGAAAAGACTCACCTTGGAGAACTTGCTCACACCCGTCATGAAGATAAACTGGATGTGTTCATCCTCGCTCTTCATTACCGAGTAAAGGTTCCTCAGTCCTTCCCTCATCTTTTTTGCCGTATTCGTATCTTCGATGTTGTCAAGGATCGGCTTGTCATATTCATCAATGAGAATGACCACCCGGCGGCCGGTCTTGTGGTGCAGATTGCGGATAAGTTCGCCAAAACATCCTGAACCAGATGAAAATCGGCAGGTAACTCCCAGTCGTTTCTGATTAATTTCAAGAATTTCAAAAATTTTTTCATCCAGCTCTCTGATCTGTGTGAGATGACCACCGGCAAAGTCGATTTTGATCACCGGATATGTTTTTGACCAGTTCCACCTGTTTTCTATATAAAGCCCTTGAAAGAGTTTTTGATTGCCCTGGAATATTTCTTTAAGGGTATCTAAAAACAGGCTTTTGCCGAAACGGCGGGGGCGGGAGAGAAAATAAGCGCCGGATCGAGAGATCAGGCTAAAGGCAATTTTTGTTTTATCCACATAGACGCAATTATCTTCTCTGAGCCGGGCCAGGGTTTGAATTCCAATCGGCAGGTTTTTCATTGCAGGCTCCTCATCTCGTCCATTTCCAGGAATATCTTGCCTTTGATTTTGTTTTATTCGTATGCCGCCGAATTGAACAAGACAATAATAAAGACATAAATCCGTCTTTTTTTAAAAATATACAACAGATTCAGGTCTAAGATTCAATGGCTTGAAAAACCTTCATGAATTTTCGGTCAATAAAGTCTTTTATAATAAAGGCTGGTTTTCCATTTAAGGTTAACCATCTTTTCTTTAAAACCCCTTTGTTTCCTCCAAGGTTGAAAATAAGGAGATAGTCGCCGCCCGGATTAAAGGGTTCCATGGGGGTGCCTTCAAGGGCTGCCATCAAGTTGTGTAGGAGTATGGGATTTTCCCGTACGGCATAGACTCCAACCTTGTCCAGGGGTTCTTCATTAAAGTATATGCAGTCACCGCCGCCGAAGATATCGGGATATGCGGTGCTCTGGAGGAACCGGTTTACCAGAAGCCCTTTGTCCGGGCCCGTTGGCAGCCCTGACCGTTCAAAAATGGTTGATGGTTTGACACCTAAGGCCATGAATATAAAATCCGTAGTATGGGTTTTTTCGGAGCCTGTTGTAATTTTTCCCGTCTCCACTGATTTGACATACCCGTCTTCATGGATGACTATTCCTCTTTTTTCGATGGTATTTCTAACCATTTTCTGAACTTTTTCCGGGAAACGGGACATGAAATGCCTGCCTGCAAAAATATGAATATCCGGCATATGGCTTTTAGATTGTGATGCAAGCTGCCATACATTTCCTGCAATCTCGGCGGATGATGGCCCGCCGCCCACAATGGATACGGTTATTTTTCTTCCTGCCATAAGCTCTAAAAGCCTTTTCTGGGCTTCCATGAGCCTTTCAATGGGCTTTACCGAATAAATATCATCATCTTTTCCTGATATGCTGTCCCTGGGGACATAGCTGCCTGCATTAAAAGAAATAACATCATAAGGAACGGTATTTCCGGATTCAAGGAAAAGAAGTTTTTTATCCGGATTAATACGCAGGGCCTTGTCTTTAATAAACTTTCCGCCTTTTTTTTCAACCACATGCTTTGTGGCAAAGCGAATGTCTTCGGGTGTGTAAGTTCTGCCTAACATGCCGGGCCCCATGCCTGAATAGTAGTGGAAATCAGATGGGCCCACCACCGTGACCCTGTGGCCTTTTTCCGTAAATTTATGGATATTGGCAAGGGTCACCATGTGGGCATGACCGCCCCCGACAAGTACAAGGTGTTTTTTCATCTTTCCTCCTGAAATTGTAAATTGTAAATATTCGGTAAATCCCATATCAAACCATAATTATTGTATTTATATGCAAAAAAATGAATTGCATGTCAATATATTGTATTATAGACGTGGTTTACCGAATGCTTACCTGAAATTTAAGGTGATTATAATGAATCCATAAGCTTACCAAGCTGGCTCAAATGCATCCGCTCTTCTTCGGCAATGTGCAGAAGGACTTTTTTACTTTTTTCATCACCTGTTTTTCCCGCCACCCGCTGGTACATGTCCAGGGCCTGGGCCTCTATGGACATGGCAAGGGAGATTACATCCACCGGTGATTCCCAGTCAGGATTAAAAAGATTGCCGTATTCTTCGGTTGTGAGGCCTCCCTCAACCGCAGAAACAACAATTTTACCTTCAAATTCCTCTAAGGTGGGGGCATGGTCAGCCATGTCTAAGTATTGTTGATAAATGCTTTCCTGATGTTTTACTTCAATTTCTGCAAGTTTTGAAAACAGTTTTTTAACCTTTTCATTTTCAACCTTGTCCGTCATGGACAGGTAAAATTCCCTTAAACCCTGTTCCAGGGAATAGGCCACCACCAGGGTTTCCAGGGGAGATTCTTTTCCACTGAAAAGGGAAACTCCCAGGTCTTCTTTTCCAAGGGCGGTTCCGGCGCTCCAGGACTTTATTCCTCCTGCAAGGTTTACCACAGAATTGAATCCTTTTCCAGCAAGCATCTGCGCAGCAACACGGCTGCGGCCCCCAACGGCGCAGTACACAACAATGGTTTTGTCTGGATCCAGTTCATCTAATCTGTCTCCAAGATCGGGAATGGGAATGAGCTTGGCACCGGGAATATGCTCCTGCTCATACTCCGAGGGCTGTCTCACATCAAGCAGGGTAAAATCGTCAATACTTTGCTGATCCATAAAGGATTTTGCTTTAATGGAATCCATTGATTTGACAGGTGTTAAAAATTGTTTCCATTTCATCTTGTTTCTCCTTTTTTCATGATACCCTTAAGAGTTGATGGTGACATAAGGGTTTCAATCCTTGTTATGATAATTGAGCGTTTAATGGATGCTGTATTTGGCATCTTTCATATCAACTCAAAAGTAGTTGAGACTTTTCTAAAAAATTTGAACCATGATTAAAGGATTTAAGGATGAACATGATTAAAAATCAAGGTAATCCAATAATCAAGACAATCATGGTTCAAAAAAAGTGTAAACTGATAAATGAAAAAGATAGCCTATATTTTAATAAAAACTTTATTAAGGCAAAACCTTGAATGCTTTAATTCTAATATATGATTGGAGGAGGTATGTAAATTGACTATATCAGTTCTTGAAGTTTTTTTTCCATCTCTGGTCTTGGCAGTGCGCCAACAAGGGTATCCTTTAATTTGCCGTTTTTGAAAAAAAGCATTGTGGGAATACTGCGTACAGCGTACTGAGAGGCTGTCATTTGATTTTCATCCACGTTTAGTTTTGTGATTTTAACCTGACCGGCATAATTCCTGGCCAGGGTATCTAAAATCGGGGCAACAGATCTGCAGGGGCCGCACCAGGGTGCCCAGCAGTCAACCATTACGGCACCTTTGTGCTGAAGTACTTCTTTGTTAAATTGATTGTCGGTGATATTTACGGGAAAATAGGGGATACCGGCAAGGGAAGATTTGCATTTTGCGCAAACCGGGTTGTCATTTATCCTTGCCATGGGGATTCTGTTTCTGGTGGTACAGTTCATACAAGCAATGATAATACTGTCTTCATCCATGCTCATACTCCTAATTAAAAAAGTTTGTGTTAATTTTGCTGAAGGTGTCTCTTTTTTCGGGTTCATTTAAATAACCCTTCATGCCCTGTCAGGTACAACGAATGTTGAAACTTCGGGGCCCCCTATGTGTGTGCCCTCTTAAAGGGCAGGCACTGTGGCCTGTGCCACCTACAGTTTCATATAAAAATACAAAAAATATACCATGTATTTTCAGTTTCTACCATATGTCTAAAAATAAAAGAGAGGATATGATTGTATTGCAAGAAAGGGCCTGCTGCTGACTTTCCACAAAGCATTCATGAGCAGACAAGGAAAAGGAGGTAACCTTCATCCGTCATATCAGCAAATCCAGCAGCAGGCTTGATGATTTATAAGTGCCTAAGAAAAATTAATCCGTAAATTTTCCTTAGGCGATTTTATACTATTATTTATAGCCGGATAGTTAAATCTATTTGTTAGGCCAGCTCTCTCCTGTCAGACATGTCTACCAGAACACGTTCCCTGGCCTTGTCAATGCCCAATTCCTTTCGTTTTTTGTCAATGTGGGCTATCATCTTGTGGGCAATCTTGATGGGATCCTTATCAAAACCCCATTTTCCTAATCCCTGTTTTTCAAGCCCGTCGAACAGAAGATCGTGGAATTTCGTGTTTTCCACAATGGGAAAGGTAACCCCGAACACAGTGTAAACCCCTGATGCCACAAAATAATGGCCTATGGATATTGCCTTTTCGCTCATGTATTCCGGAGCGGCTCCGGCAACGGGCAGACTGGCAATACTGTCTCCAAGGCCTCCCTGGGCCACCATGGCCGAGGCTGCGATCAGGATTCTGCTGTTATCAACACAGGAGCCCAAACCCAGCACCGGCGGCATACCAACGGTTTCGCACACCTCCTGGAGACCCGGGCCCGCAAAATGGGCTGCCTCCGGGGTGCAGAGACCGGCCTTGGCTATGGCGATCTGGGAGCATCCGGTGAGAAGCACCAGAACATCATTTTTGATTAACTCCATGACCAGCTTGATATGGGAATCATCCTGCTTAACCCTGGGGTTGGTACATCCCACAACGCCTGCAACCCCTCTTATTCTTCCGTTAATGATATTTTCATTCAAGGGTGCATATCCACCCCGGAAGGCACCTCCTAACATGTACTGGATATACTCATGGGAGAACCCGTGAATTCCCTGATTGACCTGCTTGGGAATTTCTATGGGAAGAGATCTGTTCTTAAAGCGCGAAATTGCCTTGATCACAATCTCATCAGTACAGCCTGACGGGTTATGCTCATCAAATTCCACATGGGTAGCACCTTCTATGTGGGCCCTTGTGTTGGTGGTTATAAGCGGAGTATTATAACAATCTGCAACCGCTGCAAGACCCTGTTTGATGCACTGAATATCCACGGCCATGGCATCCACGGCTCCTGTTACCATAATGGCCTCTGTTGAAGAGAAGTTGCCCGCATGGGGTACACCGTGGCGGGACATCATTTCAGCGCCGGAGCAGCACATGCCGACCAGGTTGATACCATTTGCACCGGCATCTCTGGCTGCCTGAACAAGAGTCGGCTCGTTTACGGAAACCAGCATGGATTCAAAAAGGTTTGGTTCATGGCCATGGATGATAATGTTGACCATATCCTTTTTCAGCACTCCCATGTTCACCCCCACATCGATGGGGGAAGGTGTGCCGAATAAAATATCAGATATCTCCGTGGCAACTAATGAACCGCCCCAGCCATCTGAGAGGGCTGTCCGGCTGGCCTGTTTAGTGATGTTTTCATAATGCTGATCAACTCCGATGTGGGTGCGGTGCATCATCTCCATGATTTCACGCATGGCACCTCTCGGCACGATACCAAGTTTTCGCCAGGTTTCAAGAGTGGCTTTGGGAACCCGCTTCACGAAGGGGATTTCTCCTTCAACCTGGGTGTAGGTACTTTCCAGTTCTTTATAAAGGTCAATTGCGATGTCCTTGTGAGATCTGTCTTTTGTTTCAATCTCCATGGACTCGGCAACCTTTATCAATTTTTCAGTGTCTTTGATGCGGTAATCCAGTATTTTCCCATTTACCACATCCCTGAACAATTCCAGCATTGCCATTCCATGATCTGTATGGGCTGCTGCCCCAGAAGCAACGGCTCTTGCAAAGTTTCTGGCCATAATGGTGTCAATGGTAGCACCGCAGACACCTACTTTTTTATATGGGTCTTTTGAATTGAGACGGCAGGGGCCCATAAAACAATGTTTACAGCACGCAGACTCATTGCCTATGGGGCAGGGCTTCATGTCTGCAGCCCGGTCAAAATGTAATGGAACACCGTCTTTTCTGGCCTTGGTAAGCATTTGCTGGGTAGCTTCACATGCCGTACAATCTACAGGATCTATCGCTTTTTTCGGAGCTTTATCTTTTATTGCCATTTGTAACCTCCTGGTTTTTATGGATCGTGTTTCCACTTAAAAACAAACACGATGAATAAATTCCCTATGCTTTTTTGATCGTATTTAAGAATTTAACCGGCAAAGGGAAAAGTTATATTTAAAAACTTCTGATTTGATTCAAAAGTGTATCGTGGGACATAATTGTTTGATGTATCATTTAACTTGATACATTATTTGTCATGAGTGCCCGGCTTTTTCAGTTAGAATAAAAATTTTAGACTATTAATTATTAAAAAAAAGCAACATAGATGCCACATGGTGGTATTAATAATAATAATGCAGAAACAGGAACTGGCAAGTCCCCCGGTAAATAGCAATATATTTTATTGATGATTTGGCATCTTTCATATTGCTTCAAAAGTAGTTTGCACTTTTAGGGATGAGAAGCTTGAAAAAAGGGGATGTTTTATATGAAAGTCTCCGTAAACGGTTGATAACTTTCATGATTCGTTGTGGGCAAAACCAGGTAAAAACCCTGGGGCTGCCCATGGCAGTTTATATGAAAGTCTCCGTAAGGGATTGTTTTTTAAAGACTTTCAATTTTCGTTGTGGCCGGGTAAAAAATATGCTCCGGCCATGCCGGTTTATATGAAAGTCTCCGTAAACGGCGGATAATTTTCATGATTCGTTGTGGGCAGAACCGGATCAAAATCCTGGTCTGCTCATTGCAGTTTATAGGAAAAAACTAAAGCGGGAAATGAGGGATACCTATAATTTTTAGAAGAATCACAAAAAAATGTATGAAACTTGCAAATGTAATTTTTTTCAGATAATAATACTCTTGAAGAGTTAAGAGGTTTGACTCAATATTTAACCGTTTTTCAAAGGGGGTATAATATGACCACACCAAAGCATTGCCCAGGATTTGAACAGTTTAGGGAATTGAAATCATTTGTCTGCCAGTGTCCAGCATGCGGGAAAGACAATGAAATCTTTTCAGATGAGTACGACAAGACCCATAAATGTACCAGTTGTGGAAAACAAATTGAGTTTTCTAAGTGTAAACTTGCACAATAATTCAATGGGTGCCGTTTTCAAACATTTATGGATAAGGAGTTTTAAATGAGTTTTAAATCCGTTGATGAAATTTTGGCTTATGCCATTGAAAAGGAACAAGAAGCAGTTGATTTTTATACAGACCTGAGCACAAAAGACACGTTCAAGTCTCTAAAGGATACATTTGTAAATTTTGCCAAGGAAGAACAAAAGCACATTGAGCTGATTCAAAGCCTTACTTCAGATAAAGATAAGCTTAATGAATATGAACTTAAGACTGTACCTGATCTTAAAATCAGTGACTACCTCGTAGATACTGAGTACAAAGAAGGCATGTTTATGCAGGACATTTTAAGGCTTGCCATGAAAAGAGAAGAAAATGCCGTTAAAATGTACAGGGATCTTGAGGCAAAGGCAGACAACGAGAAGTTCTCCAAGGTATTCAAGCTGCTTGCCCAGGAAGAGTCCAAGCATAAACTTGGCCTTGAAACCATGTATGATGATTTTCTTGCAGACAATGAAAATTAATTGACAAGGGAAAATTAATTGACGAGGCTAAGACAGAAAGAGTAAAGTGGTAAAGTTAAAGGAAAACATAGGCTCGTTCTAATTTTTAAACTTTACATAACCGCAGGAGTGTGAAGACATAGTCACCTAAGTTCTCCTGCGGTTTAGCCTTGTAACATGTATAATCTAAATCAGACAGTGTGCATTGTTGTAAAGTAGGGACAGATTCTATATCTGTCCCCCATTATCTGCCCCATTTTTTAGATTCGATAAAAGCCCTAATCTTTAAAAACGAGTTTCCCGCCCAGATATCCAGCCACTCCGGCAGATCCAAGCATAATGACGCAAATAATAATAAACAGCCAGCCAAGAGACGATGAAATCACCTGGGGATCGATGATATACCATATAACATTGAAAAGGCATGTTACGGAGGTTATAGCGGCTGCTGTTATCTTGGTCAGAAACAAGGTTGTTCCGGCTTTTTTATATTTTTTTACCCATTCCACATACCCGGCAAATATCACAAAGGGAAGGGCTAAGAGGACAAAAACAAGATTATAAAAGCCAGCAAGGGAAAGGTTGTTTGAGCAAAACACAAAGGCCAATACAAACAAAAGTACTGCCACCGGAAGCACTCCATTGGGAAAATGGACGGAAACAGGGTGGGCATGATGCTTTACCATGATATCTTTTATTGTTTCATACAGCCTGAAGAATCGTCCCTTATCAGCATATGCGGCCTTTTTTTTCTGTTTCAGCTCTTGTTTCAGTGCTTTGATTTTAGCTGCCTTCTCAGAAGGTGATATTTTTTCTTCATCTGATTCAACCAGAACAAATTTTGAAGCCGGGGCTTTGCATATCGGGCAGGTTTCAGGTGGTGCATCTCCTTCGTGAATATAGTTGCATATGGTGCATCTCCATTTTTTCATTCCAATAACATCTCCTTGTTTTTATGGCATCTTTCATATCACCTGCAAAAGCAGTTTACACTTTTTGGAATGAAATCCCTGAAAAATGAGGATAATAAAGGATGCCGTTTTTATAAAAAATCGGCAGGAAAACCCCTGAATCTCTAACTCAGGGGTTCTTGGCTATCTGTTTTCAATGTCAACAAAGCTGCATTCGCTGGGACCGCAATAGTCTCCGATATAGGTTGCGCCGGGCCGGTAAAGGGCAGGTTTCGGTGCTGCCGAGGCAAATTGTTCTTCGATCACGTGGGCTGCCCATCCAATGATCCTTGATACGGCAAATACCGGGGTAAAAAAGTCCATGGGAATTCCCATGCTGTAAAACAGGGAGGCACTGTAAAAATCAACATTTACAAAAATATCCATTTGTTTATGGGTCTTAAATGCTTTTTTCGCCTTGATTTCAACTTCCCTTGATAGATCATACCAGGAGGTGTCTCCCTTGATTTCTCCCATTCGCCGGGACATGGGTGATAAAATCAATGCTCTTGGATCATCCACCTTATATACTGCATGGCCAAGCCCCATGATTTTATCCCCTGATTTTAACGCATCCTCAATATAGTGGTCAATATTATCTAAGGTGCCGATTTTTTTAAGCATCTCCATAACTCTTACATTGGCACCCCCATGGAGTTCCCCTGAAAGGGAACCAATGGCAGCGGAAATACATGCGTAAATATGAGCCCTTGTTGATGCAACCTGTCTTGCTGTAAATGTTGATGCATTGAATGAATGCTCTGCATGGAGCACAAGACAGGTATCAAAAAAATGGCTGGTTTCCCTGTCAGGGATGTCTCCTTTCAGCATGTAGAGGAAATTTTGTGCATGATCCAGATCAGGATTTGCCTGCATGGGCTTTTTCCCGTTTCTGATTCTTTCCCATGCCGCAGTGATAACAGATATACCCGCCACAAGACGCAGAGCACTTTGTGTTACAGATTCAATGGTTTTTTCTTCCACCCTGGAATCTGCCTGGGCAAGGATGGGCATGGCTGCCTGGAGGACATCCATGGGCTGAGTGTTTCCGGGAATAGCCTTGAGAAAATCAAAGATACTCCCGGGTATCTGGCTCTTTTGTTTCAGATCCGCCTTAAAGGCTTTAAGCTCATCGGGTCTGGGAAGTTTCTCATACATCAAAAGAAAAACCACCTCTTCAAAAGAGGCGTTCTTTGCCAGATCCGAGACAAGATATCCCCTGTAAAGGAGTTTGCCAATCTTACCGTCCACATTGCTTATTTTTGTGCTGGCTACATTGGTGTCTCTGAGCCCTGTGTTTATCACAGGCATGCACTCGTTCATCAAAAACCTCCTAACATATTTTTTCAGGCGGTCTTCTTTCCGGGACATACCTGGATGGCCTCTTGCCTTCATGGAGTGCCTTTGAGACATATAGACCGCAAAAACAGGCCCCATACTCCTTGGTATCCTTTTCCCGGTATTGGCAAGGACATATTATATCCTTATCTGCATCCTTGTCTCCGCAGGCCAGGCGGCAGGGGCAGGCCATATAACCGTAAAGTTCCTTGTTTTTCATCAAAGATTCAAGAAGTTCATACACAAGGCTTTTATCTTTGTTGAAAAAATATCCCTTTGGTTCCTGTACCTTTTTTAAATTTTCATACAAAGTTTTAATATCCATTTCAGAGCTTTAATGCCTCCCGTATTTCGTCTTCCTGGAATCCCACAATCACCCTTTCGTTAATGATAATGGTGGGAAAAGAGCATTTGGGGTTCAGTTTTTTTATGTCTTCAATAATTGCTTTTCTCTCTTCACCCTTAAGGCAGTCCACGTCCACAAATTCATATTTAACACTGCATTCGTTTAAAAATTTTTTGGTTGACTTGCAGTGGCTGCAAGTGCTTAGGGAAAAAAGCTTTACGCAGTTGTCATCCATAATCTATTCATCCTTCATTTGGCATTCTTTATCCCATTCAGGGCAGGCATCCTTCATTGGTGTAGTGTACTTTAAAATACATTCACTGCACTCCATTTCCACATTGGGTACATCTCCAAATTTTTTAATCAATTCTTCTTTACTCAGATGGGATACAGCGCTGCAGCCACACTGGGGACAAGATGTTTTTAATTCATACTTTTTACTCATGTCAGCCTCCTTGGTGTTTTAAAGATTATTTAAAAACTCATGTGTTTTTAAGTTATTATCTGATAAAGTGCGGTATACTTGGATATATTTCATTCACCGGTTTGCACTTTTTCAAACTATTCCTTTTTTTCGGGAATCTCCTCAAAAAAGATCCAACTGCTTTTGATTTGAGTTAATATGAAAACTGCCTATGCTTTGATTTTTTATTATGATTAGACTATGACTATAGGTCATCTTACAATATTCATGCTACAATAATCATGCCAATACCAGTATGATTTTTAGCATGATTTTTGTTGGCCTGAAATTTGCTCCAACAATAACAAATAAATTGCATACCTGCAATTTTTTATTGGTAATCTTGCATAAGGGGAGGACATGAAAACAGATATTACAATAAAAATCGGAGGAGAGGCAGGCCAGGGGATCCAGACCATAGGCACCTTGCTTGCGGAAGTCTGCCATAGTGCAGGACTTTTCATATTCTCCATTGACGATTTTGAATCAAGAATTCGCGGGGGCCACAGTTTTAATTTATTAAGGCTTGGCAACGCCCCTGTGATGGCGCCGGGACATAAAATAGATATTCTTGTGGCCATTGACCAGAGAACCCTGGATATGAATAAAGACTCGCTTGCAAATAAAAGCATGGTTATACTGAACTCCGATGGGGAAAGCGGCTTAAAGGATAATGTGCTGAGTATTCCGCTTAAAAAATTAGCCAAGGATGCAGGCGGAGTCATTACCGCCAATACCGTGGCCGCGGGAGCGGCATTATCCATACTTGGAACTCCCTTTGAGATGCTGGAAGGACTTTTAAAAGCAAAGTTTTCAGCCAAGGGGGAGAAGATCGTCAATCTGAACACTGTGGCGGCACGCATGGGATATGATGCTGCAGGCGATATTCGGTTTCAGAATGGTTTTAACTGGGCTGCAACCCAGACTGATCGTGTGGTAATAAACGGGGCCAAGGCCGCTGCTTTGGGGGCCCTTGCTTCGGATTGCAGGTTTTTTTCCTTTTATCCCATGAGTCCTGCAACAGGGGTGATGTCCAGTGTTGTCCCCTATGCTGATAAATTGTCTGTGGTTGTGGAGCAGGCAGAAGATGAGATAGCCGCGGTAAACATGGCTGTTGGTGCATCCTTTGCCGGAGTAAGATCTCTTACTTCCACCTCGGGAGGCGGATTCTGTCTCATGACCGAAGGGCTTGGCCTTGCTGCCATAACCGAGACACCCTTAGTTATTATCGATGCCCAGAGACCTGGACCGGCCACCGGGCTTCCCACGAGAACGGCCCAGCCGGATCTTCTTTTTGTCATAAACGCATCCCAGGATTATTTCCCCAGATTCGTGTTTGCCCCGGGGACTCCCCTTGAGACCTTTGAAATTTTGAAAAAAGCTTTCACGCTTTCAGAAAAGTACCAGGTGCCTGCCATTGTTCTGATGGATCAGTTCCTTGCAGGCTCCCAGGTGACACAGGAGAAGTGCTTTCATGTGGACAAAAACCTGACTTCTTTTATAGTAAACGATGATGACATGGACTTTCCTGAGAATTACAGGCGTTATGCCCTGACAGAAGATGGCATATCTCCCAGGGCACTTCCCTGCATGGGAAAGGCCATTTTAAGGGTTACGGGAAATGAGCATGATGAAAACGGCGGCATCAGTGAAGATGCGTCCAATAAAATCAGGATGAGTGACAAGAGAAATAAAAAAATGGATGCCATGAAAAAGGAGGTTGATCCTCCTGAGATCATGAACGGGGATGCCCCTTTTCTTCTAATGGGATGGGGCTCCACAAGGGGAAATATAATGGAAGCATGCACCCGGCTTAACAGCGCCGGTACCAATATCGGATGCGCTGTTTTTAAAGATATCTGGCCCATGGATAAAACCATGCTCATGAATATGTTCTCAGGGAAAAAAATTATCATGGTGGAACAGAACGCAAACTGCCAGCTTGGTAAACTCATTGCCCAGGAAACGGGCATCATGTACTACGATGCAATATTAAAAGATGATGGAAGACCCTTTTATCCTGAGTATATCATGGAAAGAATCCATCGTTTAATGGAGTAGAATATGCTTGAATCCAAAGACTATGATAATGATTTTGAAAACAAGTGGTGTCCAGGATGCGGTAATTTTCTGATTCTAAGTGCCATGAAAGAGGCCTTTGCCCAACTGGATCTGCCTCCTGAAAAAATTATGCTGATTTCAGGTATCGGCCAGGCTGGAAAAACCCCTCATTTCATGAAGGCCAACATGTTTCATTCACTCCACGGAAGGGCCCTGCCCCTGGCAACCGGTGCTAAAACCGCCAACCAGGATCTGAATGTTGTCGTAAACTCAGGTGACGGGGACTGCTACGGTGAAGGCGGCAATCATTTTTTTGCGGCCATTCGAAGAAATATTGATATTACTCTCCTGGTTCACAACAATCAGGTTTACGGCCTGACAAAGGGACAGGCATCGCCCACATCGGCCCTTGGCATGGTCACAAAGCTTCAGAAACACGGCACCACATCCATGCCGTTCAACCCCATTGCGGCAGCCATTTCCACGGGTGCCGGATTTGTTGCAAGGGGATTTTCAGGTGAGGGGGACCAGCTTGTCCGTCTTATAAAGCGGGGTATGGAGTACAAGGGACTTGCCATGATCGATATTCTGCAGCCCTGCGTTTCCTTTAACAAGATAAATACCCATCAGTGGTACGCACAAAGGGTCTATGACATTGAAGAGGCAGGTCACGATACCTCGGATATTATGCTTGCTCTAAAGGCGGCCATGGAATGGGGAGAGAGGATTCCCACCGGTGTGATTTTTGAAAAAGAAACCATACCCTTTCATAAAAGAATAAAAGCACTGGAGATTAACTCCTTGATTTCACATGAATTTGACGCTGAAAAGATCGAAGCGGCTTTTTTTTAAAAAGGAGACTGATTATGACGATATGGTATTGCACCATCTGCCATATAGAAACAAAGCAGGATGAACAGCCGACTAATTGTCCCAATTGCGGGGCTGACGCCAAAATGATTCTGGATACAGAATCAGGAATACCTGAAACCCCTGAAGATGTAAGGGATTCAGCCAGAAAACGCCTTAAGGGACTTTGCGCTGCCTATCCCCTGTGTGACGGCAATTTTGACAAGGTCTGCCAGAAGGAGGCCTATGGAAAGCCCATTGGTTTCGGCGGGGCAGGTCAGGGGCTTTCTTTCAGGAATAATGTGCAGGCCCTGATGAACCTGAAACTCAAGATGCGGGTGGTGGGAGATCATATTGAGCCTGACACCTCAACAACCTTTCTTGGGATAGACCTTGACTTTCCTGTCATGGGGGCCTCCACGGCAGGCATTGAGAAGTATAATAATGTCATGCCTGAAAAGGATTTTTGCCGGGCCATTGTCAGGGGATGCAAAGAGGCCGGAACCATTGGATGGCGGGGAGATACCTGGTTTTATACACCAGAAAACAATCCTGCCATTCAGGTGTTAAAAGAAGAGAAAGGTGCGGGCATAGCTATATTCAAGCCCAGATCCCAGGATGTACTTAAAAAGCTGATAAATATGGCTGAGGATGCTGGATGCCCGGCCGTGGGTCTTGACCTGGACGGCTGCGGTTCAACCATCATGGCAAGGCATGGCCAGCCCGTATTTAGAAAGAGCATTAAAGACATCCGGGAGCTTGTTGAATTTTCCTTTCTGCCCTTTATAACCAAGGGAATAATGACTGTTGAGGATGCCGAGGCCTGTGCCGAAGCCGGTGCCAGCGTGGTATCGGTTTCCAATCATGGAGGCAGGGTGTTAGATTCAACCCCTGGAACGGCAGAGGTGCTTCCGGCAATTGCTGAAAAGCTTAAAGGGCGGGTGCTTATCACTGCTGACGGCGGAGTGAGAACCGGCTATGATGTTTTGAAGATGATCGCCCTTGGTGCCGATGCCGTACTGCTTGGCAGGGATGTCATACGGGCATCGGTGGGGGCAGGCTCTCTGGGGGTTAAGCTCCACATGGAGCATATCGGCAAGATATTTAAAAAGGCCATGTTCATGACCGGCCAGGCAAGGGTTCAGGATATTGACCATAGAATTTTATATAACGGCTCCGGCCTGTCAAATGTTCTTAACTTGGATTAAAACCAGTTAACTAAATAATATATTAATAAAAGGAGATTAAAATGGGAGAAGTTTTAATAGTTTATGCATCAAGGACAGGTGAGACAAAAAAAATAGGTGAACTCATTGCAGAGGGTATCCGTATTTCCGGACACGGCGCGACCCTTAAAAAAGTTAATGAGATTAAGAACGAAAAGGATATTAACGGATATGACGGATATATTCTGGGTTCTGCAACCTATCATGGTGAGATGATCTCCTCCATGAAACAACTTCTTTTTATGGCGGAAAAGGCTGAACTTGAGAACCTTCCCGGCGGCTCCTTTGGTGCCTTTGGCTGGAGCGGTGAAGCCCCCCAGAGAATCTATGATACCATGGAAAATATTTTCAAGATGAAGATGACAGGCTCTCCCCTGATGCTCAAGGCTGGCTGGCTGGAGGGCGGGGTAACCATGGCCCAGGATTATGGAAAAGCCTTGGCTAAAATGATTGGATAATCAAGGTGAAAAATGGCACTTTCCGTTGTTGATCTTTATAGGGATATTCTTCCCCGTACCAACTGCGGGGACTGTGGATATGCCACATGCCTTGCATTTGCAGGCATGGTGGTTTCTGAAAAATATCCCCTGAGAAACTGCCCCCATATTAAGCCTGATCTGCTTGAAAAATCGATAGCTGAACTAAAAGAGCAGTATGCCCAGGGTAAATGGCTTAAACGGGATATGTCAGAAGATGCTCTGGCATGGGCAAAACAAAGGGCTGCATCCATGGAACTCTATGATCTGCCCTCAAGAATCGGAGGAAATCTGGTCGTTTTCAAGGGAATGGATGCCCTTGAACTGCCCTATTTTAACGAAAAAATATACATTACCGGACAGGGGCCTTGCAAACCTTCAGGAGATGAGTTGACAAGGTGGGAGCAGGTTTTTATATATAACCATATGGCCCAGGGAGGAACCTCCTTTCCCAGCGGTAAAATGAAGAGTCTTAAAGAATTTCCCAACACGGTTTCAAAGATAAAGACAATGACGGAGCGTGTTGAAAAGCCACTTCAGGAAAAGTTCAGTGGAAATACGGATGCCCTCTACAGGGCATGTCTGACCATTGGTGGAAATGATGCCGGTGAATCTTACCCATCTTCGGATATTGCTGTTGATCTTTTACCCCTGCCAAAGGTTCCGGTTACATTGCTTTTTTGGGATGCGGACCCGGTCGATGGATATGAGGCCGAGGCAAAGCTCCTATTTGACATGACAATTACCGAACATCTTGATATAGAGTCCATCATGTTTTTGAGTGAGAGGATAAAAGATATGCTTTGCCGCCCGAAAACGGATTTTAGTTTAAAAAATTAGTGAACAGCCCCTACCTAAAGGGATAGAGGTTTTGCGACGCTTTTATAAAATAACCCGTAAGTCGTAACTTCTCATTTTTCATAGGGCATGTGCTGCCTTAACTTTTCATCGTACATCATATGTGCTGATAGAATAGAAAACTTATGACTGATGAGTAAAATATGAGTAAAATAACAGGAGAAATATTATGGATAAGTATGAATGCCCCTGCGGTTATGTTTATGACCCTAAAGAAGGTGATTTTGAAAATGGAATAGAGCCTGGTACCGCATTTGAAGATCTGCCTGATACATGGGTTTGCCCCCTTTGTGAAGCTGAAAAAGAGTTTTTTGAAAAAATGGATTAAGGAGTTTTAAAGATGTTCAAGCCTGTTGAGATTGCAAAAGGAATATATTCTGTTGGGTGCAGGGATTGGGATATCAGGGATTTTCATGGATATTCAACCTATGAGGGAACATCCTATAATTCATTTTTGATATTAGATGACAAGAATGTTCTCATTGACACCGTGAAAAAGGAATTTGCAGAAGAGCTTCTTGATAATATAAGCAGGATCATCGACCCGTCTGAAATTGATCTGGTGATCAGCAACCATACTGAAATGGATCACTCCGGCAGTATTCCCGCTGTCATGCACAGGATTGGGCAGGACAAGCCTGTTTTGTGCTCCAAAATGGGCTTTAAAAACTTGAAAAGCCATTTTACCGGAGACTTTAATTTTCAGAGTGTGGAAAACGGTGAGAGCCTTGATATAGGCAAAAGAACCCTTTCATTTATGGAAACAAGGATGCTCCATTGGCCGGACAGCATGTTTACCTATGCTAAGGAAGACAAGATTTTGTTTTCAAGCGATGCCTTTGGCCAGCATTATGCGGGTGACTGCGCCTTTGATGATGAGATAGGTGAAGTTGTCATGGATCATGCGGCAAAATACTATGCCAACATTCTTTTAAATTATTCCTCAAAGGTTCAGTCCCTGATTAAGAGTGTTCAGGAATCAGGTCTTGAAATAAAAATGATCTGCCCTGATCACGGAATCATCTGGCGGGATAATCCAGGAGCCATTATTGAAAAATACGATCAATGGAGCCGGCAGAAGTGTGAAAAAAAAGCGGTTATCCTTTTTGATACCATGTGGAACAGTACGGCAAAGATGGCACGGGAGATTGCCAAGGGCATAGAGTATCAGGGCGTTCATGTCCGGCTGATGAATACAAGAAAGTGTCACAGAAGCGATATAATGACGGAGGTTTTGGATGCCAAGGCTGTTGTGGTGGGATCACCTACCATAAATAACGGCATTTTTCCGGTTATCGCAGATGTTGTAACATACATCAAGGGACTTCGACCTAAGAACAGGCTTGCTGCTGCCTTTGGATCCTATGGATGGAGCGGCGAAGCCGTAAAAATTCTGGAAAAGGAGTTTGAATCCATGAAGCTTGATATTATTGAAGAGGGATTCAAGGTTCAGTACGTACCGGATAAAAATGATCTTGTAAAGTGCTTTGAGCTGGGTGCAAGTATAGGTCAGAAGATAATAGATAGTTGTGAATAAAAGCCGGGATTGATTCAATTTTAATATGGGTTGAAAATTAAAACTGCCATGGGCGGACCAGGATTTTGACCCGGCTCTGTTCGCAACGAAGGATGAATATAGGGGCGGATTCTATCTCCGCCCTGTGACCTATCATGGCAAATATGGAAACGGGGCAGAAATAGATTCTGCCCCTACACGTTCATATGAAAATATGGAGGAAAAAATGGCGTATAATTTCAGTGCCGATGAAATTTTTGAAATGGCAAAACAGATTGAAATAAACGGTGCCTCTTTTTACAGAAAGGCCGCTGAAAAAGTAGAGGGTGAAAAGGAAAAAAAATTCCTGAATGGTCTTGCGCACATGGAAGATCAACATGAAAAAATATTTGAGCAAATGCAGAAAGAATTCAATGAACAGGAAAAGGACAGCCAGATGTATGACCCGGAAGGAGAGGCTGTCCTTTACCTGAAAGCCCTTGCAGATACCAAGATATTTTTTAAAAAGGAAGAGCCGGGAAAGAACATGAAGGATATTCTTATGTCTGCCATAAAAGCAGAGCAGGATTCAATTATATTTTATCTTGGCATGAAAGAGCTTGTCTCAGGTGATAAGGGGAAAAAACGTGTGGATGATATTATTAAGGAAGAGATGAGCCATATCCAGCTTCTTTCAGGCAAACTCAATCAATTTGCATGATTTGAGAAGTTATTAAGTTTGCCCTTTTCTATTTAATGAATTTTTTACACGAAACTTCGTTCAATCAGCCATAAAAAGGAGATCATATGGCAGGAAATGCACTTTTTGTATTCAATGGGGATCCCATGTGTTTTATTCATGTGCTTTTGAATGCACTGGATATGAAGGAAAAGGGAATTGATGTGAAAATAATCCTTGAGGGCGCATCGGTAAAGCTTATCCCTGACCTGGCAGACCAGGGGAACCCATTAAATAAGTTATGGTTAAAATCAAGGGAAGCCGGCCTTGTAGATGGTGTCTGCATGGCGTGTGCCCAGAAACTTGGAACCCTTGAGGATGCACAAAAACAGGGGCTTGAGCTTTTGAATGACATGTCAGGGCATGCTGGTATGGCAGGATACCAGCTCAGGGGTTTTCAGATTATTACATTCTGATAAAACAAACTGACCTTTAAATTTTTTATTAGAAAATCCCGGATGTTGCCTTATTTGAATGGGATGCTGGTTTATTTGAATGTGTAGGGGCAGAATCTATTTCTGCCCCCATTCATTTGGGGACGGATATGAAATCCGCCCATGAATTCATTTTTAGTTATGAGTTTCGGCTCATGGTGGTTTTTTAGAAAAACCCCTATCTATTTGGAAATAATGCCCAAGCCTCAATTAATAAGAGGCTCTTCATGTTTTAAAGGGTGTTAGTCAAAGGCCATATCCGTGGTCCATTCTTCCCATACCTTACCTACCAGATTAATACCGGGGTTTAAAACTTTTTTCCCTGGTTTCCATCCTGAAGGGGTGGCCTTTGTTCCCTTTGATTCCCGGACAAGCTGGAATGCCTTGATCTGACGCAGTGTTTCATTTACATTTCTGCCCACAGGCGGGGTCAATACTTCAAATCCCTGGACAACTCCGTCTGGATCTATCAGGAAGCGCCCCCTGTTTTCAACCCCTGCATCTTTATCGTAAACACCGTAAAGGGTACCTATTTTTCCACCCGCGTCTGAAAGCATGGGAAAGGGGACTCCACCTTTAACCATTTTAGACAGTTCATGGTCATCCCACATTTTATGTGTAAACATGCTGTCAATGCTCATGGAAAGGACTTCTGCGCCAAGGGCCTGGAACTCGGAATATTTTTCAGCAACTGCTGAAATTTCAGTGGCTCATACAAAGGTGAAATCACCTGGATAAAAACAGAGTACAACCCATTTGCCAATATTATCCGATAACTTAATATTTACAAAAGAATTTTTTTGATATCCTGCTGCTGTAAAATCAGGTGCTTTCTTTCCTACCTGTATCATGCTTATCTCCTTTTTTAATGGGGTCGGGGTTTCAGTTGCTGTCTCTGGGGTTTCTTCCGGTTCAACAGGGCCGCCGGCCGGGCGTTCACATCCTGCGCTAAGTTCCTCTGACATGGGTTTCCTCCTTAATTTTTTTGTTGCGTTTGAATATCGTGGTTTTCTACATAGTGAATAAGTCATTGTTTTATCAACATTGACAATAAAAGCAAAAACAATGCCATAATAAGGCATTCAGAGAGCTTAAATTTTCATCATAATTGCAGCATAGCCTAATTCATCTGTCTAACTGCCAACACCGGGCAGGATGCGTGGCGGATGACCCTGTCCGTGGTGGAGCCCACCAGCATTTTTTCCCAGAGGGTGTGCCCCCGTATGCCTAATACAATTATGTCCATGTTCTCTCCCTTGGCATATTTAATCAATTCTTTATAGGGTTCTCCATTAAGCAGGGTTGTTTTAGGGTTACACCAGTTCAGGGACTCTTCAGGCACCATATAATAGAGTTGTTTCTCCAGCTTGTTACGCAGCTCATAAATTCTTTCATATCTTTCCTTTGTAGCTTTTCTTTGCATTTCAAAATAATCGGGGGATCGCCAATTGACGTAGTCTCCTGGTTTGATATCGATGTAGTCCGAGGGGTTTAATTCAATATATTCAGTTGGTTTTATGACATGGGCCAGGCAAAGCTCGGCCTGAAACTCCTGGGCAAGGCTGAGGCCATAATCAAAGGCAAGTTTAGAATCAGGTGAAAAATCGCATCCTACCAAAATTTTTTTCATTTTCATTTTAAAGCTGGCAGGAGGGATTAAATCATGTTTTCGTGTGTGCAATACCAGCAGTGGGCAATGGAGGGTTTTTATCAGTTTTTCTGTAACAGAACCGATTAAGAACCTTTGGGCTCCTGATTTTCCATGGGTGGCTGTGATTACCATATCTATTTTTTGTTCCAGGGCAAGCTGTTTTATCTCATTGGCTGCATTTCCTTGAACAACAATGAACTTATTTTCTATGTTCAGGTCTTTTACCAGTTCCTCAAGATGCTCTTTTGCCTCTTGCATATGTCCTTTTTGGAGTAATTCCAGATCCAGGGAGGTTTCTGTGTTTTTGAGAAGAGCTTTAACATCCAGAACAACATGTACCACAAAAAGCTTTGCATGGAATTCTTTGCACATCTCTACGCTGTAGGAAAGGATGTTATCTGTGAAATTGGAAAAATCAACAGCACACATGATTTTTTTGGGCTGTATTCTCATGGTATCCTCCTTTAGCAAATAATATGAATTAAAATTTTACCAATATTACATGTTTTTATCCATACCATGCCGGACACAGCTAAGAATCAAAGTTTTTTAAGGAATAGTGGGTTGTTAAGAGTTTTAGATGAAAGTCTCCATAACAGCTTGTTTTTAAAAAGACTTTCCTTTTTCGATTTTGGCGGTGAGCCTCCATGGATTTTTATATGAAAGTCTCCGTAAAGAATTGTTTTTTAAAGACTTTCAATCTTCGTTGTGGCCGGGTAAAAAATATGCTCCGGCCATGCCGGTTTATATGAAAGTCTCCGTAAAGGATTGTTTTTTAAAGACTTTCAATCTTCGTTGTGGCCGGGTAAAAATATGCTCCGGCCATGCCGGTTTATATGAAAGTCTCCGTAAACGGCGGATGACTTTCATGGTTCGTTGTGGGCAGAACCGGGTAAAAACCCTGGGCTGCCCATGGCAGTTTATATGAAAGTCTCCGTAAGAGGTTGTTTTTCAAAAGACTTTCAATCTTCGTTGTGGCCGGGTAATAAATATGCTTCGGCCATGCCGGTTTATATAAACAACAGAATAAACAATGCCATTAAATCCGTCAAGGGCAAAACAATAATAAGGATGGGCAGGATACCTTCATTCTAATTCAATCAGTCTAAACTGTTCTGGATACAATATCGCCGGCTAACTTAGCAATATTTCCGGATGCTAACTGCGATACATCTTAAGGTAAATTTTTAATATCTATTTGACAGCCTGCTTGTTCTTAATGTACCATTCAATTTTAGATTTTTTATTGTGAGTAGTAAAACTACCTCTACCCTAATGGGATAACGGTGGCCTTGCCACAAAATTTATGAAAGCGCTGTTCCCAAATATTTAAGGTTTATAATTTAATGTCGTATTTTTACTCCATAGAAGAGGACAGGCGAGTCGAAATTAAAATCAAGCGATCCAGGTTTATCTGCTCTCTCAGATATGTGGAAACCCTTGCCCAGGCCAAGGATTTTATCTCCAGTGTTTCTTCTGAGCATAAAACCGCAACACATAACTGCTGGGCCTATATTGTGGGAGACAAAGGGGATGTGTGCCATGCATCGGATAATGGTGAGCCTGCCGGCACAGCCGGTAAACCAATGCTCAATGTTCTGCAAAGCCATAACATGACAAATATTTCGGCAGTGGTAACAAGGTTCTTTGGCGGGGTAAAACTTGGTATCCGGGGTTTGATAGATGCTTATGCTGAGAGTGTTACTGCAGCAGTCCAATTGTCAGGCCTGAAAAAAATTGTGAAAACCATTCCCTATAAAATTGAGCTTTCCTATGGGATGAATGATACTATAGTTTATCATCTCCAAAGGTTTCACGGTAAAATTGTAGAAACTCAATATTCTGATATTGTCACTCATTATTTTGAAATTGAAGATCAGGATCACCCAGCATTTAACATATTTCTTGAACAGTATCAAGATTCCGGAAAATTGTGTTTTTACATGGATTTTTGATACACATATTCAGGGCTTGGTTTTAAATTCAGCCTGCCTGTCTGAACCATGATTCCCATTATTAATGGCTCAAAAGGGACTTTTTCATAATGGTCATCCTTAAATCATTGTTCAGACGATATTTGAGAAAATGAAAATGGCGGGAAATAGAATCAATCCCCGGATTCACATAGATATTGCGGAAATAATATTATGAAAAAAATAGTAAAACATATTGAAACATGGCTTGTTGATTATTGCAGCACATCTGGTTTAAACGGATTTGTGGTAGGAGTGTCGGGTGGGATCGATTCAGCAGTTACATCGACTCTTTGCGCAAGAACCAAAAAGCCGGTTATACTTTTAAATATGCCCATTTGTCAGGCTCCTGATCAGGTATCATTGGCGGAAAATCACATTAAACATCTTGAAAAGGAATTTGAAAATGTTCATGGATATACCGTGGATATCACCCCCTCATTTCAGCAGATAAAAGCTACCTTTCCTGATGATATTCAAGACGGTCTGACCATGGCAAACACAAGATCCAGGCTTAGAATGATAACCCTTTACGCCTTTGCAAGCCACCACAGAATGCTTGTGACCGGCACCGGAAACAAGGTTGAGGATTTTGGGGTAGGTTTTTTTACCAAATATGGTGATGGCGGGGTGGATATCTCACCCATTGCAGATCTTTTGAAGAGCGAGGTGTTTGCAATGGGCAGGTTCCTTGGGGTCAGTGAGGGTATTTTGAACGCTCCGCCGACAGATGGGCTCTGGGAGGATGACAGAAGCGACGAGTCCCAGATTGGTGCGTCCTATGCCGAACTTGAGTGGGCAATGTCCTTTGAGGAGGATCAGGGAGATGAGGCCTGGTTGAATGAGAGGCAAAGGGAGGTGCTCTCCATTTATCGAAAATTTAACCTGACTAACCGCCATAAGATGATTTCCATACCAGTTTGTATTATTCCAAAGGATTTAAATATGTTACGATAATACTGTCTGAATAATTTGGCATCCTTCATTGGCTGGTTTACACTTTTCATATCAACGTTCTTATTTTTTTGGAGTTTAATCCCCAAAATCGTAAACACTTTTAAAGTGATATGAAAGATGCCAACACTTTGGTTATTTTTCAAGAGGCAGTCCGGCCTTTACCCATGATTTCAAACCTCCCTTCACGCCTTTTACATTAAAGCCTTTTTCATGGAGAAATTTTGCACTGATACCAATTTGTTTTCCTGCATGATCAACTATCACTACAGTTTTATCTTTTGGAATTTCCGTATATTTTTGTGATAACAATGCCAAAGGCAGCTTGATAGATCCTTTTATCCATCCCATGGAATAAAGGGAAGCTGTCCTTATATCAAGAACGGTAACATCGTTTATGCCGGCATTTAATTCATCAGGCAAAATAGTTTCAAGGGGAATGTTTGACGAATTTTTTGATTCTTCCAGGGAATATCCTGCGCTCAACCATTCTGGAATTCCTCCACGGAAGGTCATAATATTGGTGTATCCTCTTTTTGCTGCCAGACCGGCAGCCTTTTTATACATAACTCACTTGGGGCCGAGGCAATAGGTTACAATCAATGTATTTTTATCATCAGGCAAAAGTGTTGTCTCTGCAATGGTATGAAGGGGAATGTTGACAGATCCTGGAATGTGTTTTTCGTTAAACTCCAGATCACTTAAGGGATTGAGCAGGAAGACGGTTTCTCCGCTGTCCAGCTTATCCTTTAAATCTTTAGCCGTTAATGTTTTAAAGCCTGCTGCAAACCCGATACTGCAAATGGAAAATCCCAGGATAATCATCAAGAGTGTTGTAAGGATAAATGTTTTTTGTTTAATGATGTTCATTTGTTCTCCTTTAAGATATTAATGTCTTTTGTTCCAATCAATTGAGCCAGTTCCGCGGCAATTTGATTCATTTCTTCGGCCTGACAGGTCAGCTCTTCCGAAGCTGAGGCAGATGCTTCTGCCGATCCAGCATTATGTTGTATTGATTTATTTATTTCACCAATTGAGGCTGTAATATCATTAACTCCTGCAGACTGCTCTTTAATTGCGGATGAAATTCCGGTTGTGAAAACCGTTATTTTCTCTGAACTGCTGGATACCTTCTCAAAAACGGAGTTAGTTTCATTTACCAGTTGGCAGCTTTTTTTTATCTTATTTAGAGCCTGGTCTATCAATATCGATGTTTCATTTGCAGCGCCTGCCGCCCGCATGGATAAGTTACGAACCTCATCTGATACCACGGCAAATCCTGCCCCTGCTTCACCAGCACGCGCAGCTTCAACAGCAGCATTCAATGCAAGCAGATTGGTCTGAAAAGCAATTTCGTCAATGGACTGAATAATCTTTGAAATTTCGTTGCTTACCCCGGATATTTCTTCCATGGAGATGTTTAATTCTCCCATGATATTATTTGCATCATTCATAATTTCATGGTTACCTGTCATGAGTATTTCAGACTGGTCCGCCCTGTCTGCGTTGTTATGATTCATGGCTGCTATCTGTTCAAGAGAAGCAGAGGTCTGTTCAATGGAGGCAGCCTGCTCCGATGCCACCTCTGCCAGGGAATGGCTGGCATCTGCAACTTGCATTGCAGCACTTCTAACCTCTGACGCACTTTGCTGGATTTTGCCGGACAGATCAAAGAGTCTTTTTATAATTTTTTTTGTAAGTACAGCTCCCATAAGGAGTCCCAAAACCATACTGATTACGCCTACCAGAATGACATTTGTTTTTGTCTGCCGGGCATTTTTCAACATGTCAGCATCAGTCATGATATTATTCCTGACATCTGTGCGTATCTGTTTCAGCAAGGCCTGAACGTGAATCAGGGCCGGAAGTGTATCATGGGCAAACACTTCATTTGCTTTTTTTGTATCGTCTAAGAGAATATTAACCCTGTTTTTAAGCTTGTCCATCAAAATACGTGTTTCAGTCATTGCAGGGATAGTAATGGATTCATAATATTCCTTGGCTTCAATATTACCTTTAATTAGTTTTTTTTCAGCTAAAATGATTTTTTCAAAACCATTGGCAATGGCCTCCATTGCCGGCATTGCCTGGTCACTATATATTTCTTCTGCAAAGGGTTTTGCACCGGCTTCAAGAAACTCCTGCACCTCCATGGCCGTCTCATGAAGAAGCCTGTGGGGCTCTAAAATTTGATCCATAGCAGCCTTAAAAGCCGGAATTTCCATTTTATATTGTTTTACCTGTTCTGATAATAACCATTTTCCAAATGCACACTGGCTTTTATCTAATTCTATCCCCAGATCATCACGGCCCACCAGAATTCCCTCGGCCAGGATAAGTCCCCAACGCCTGTAATCATCAATACGGTGCAAAAGTGTTTCAATTAATTCAGGATGTTTTTGCCGGTATAACTCTTTAATAACAACAGCGCTTTCATGTAGTCTTTTATGGGGAGCTTTTATTTTTTCAATCAAGTGTTTCAGTTCATCATCTATATTTGACAGAGCCAATGCTTCTTTGCTGTAAAGCCATTTTCCAAACCCGCATTTTGCAGGGTCCATTTCAATGCTCAATTCCTTTAAATTTTCTAAAAAAAGTTTGTCGATTGCCCCTGCCCATTTTATGTGTTCCAGCTCCTTTGACGCTAAGAAACCAGGCAGTTTATCATCTATTTTTTTATACAGTCTTTGAATTAAGACAGCAGATTCATGGAGTTTCTTATGGGGGGCTTCTATTTTTTTAAACATGGGAATCAAGCTTGGCAGCAATTTTTCAGCCTGTTTCCGCTCTTTGCTGTTAAGCCATTTGCCGAACTTGCACTTTTCAGCATCGGTCTCAATATCAAGTGTTGTGATGTTTTTATCCGTGAGCAGTCTGTTCAACTTATTGGTCCAGTTCAAATGATCTACTTCCATTTGAGCCAGTTGCCCATCTAGTTTATTGCCGCTGATTACCTCAGAGGCATTTTTTACAATTTTTCCGATACCTGAAATTCCCAAAAAAACTGCCATCATAAAAAAGAAAATTAGAATCATAAAACCCGTCATGATTCTTTTTCCGATCGTCATATTGTAAAAATTCATAGCTTCTCCATTATCCGGCAAAAAAAGCCTCAAATCCTTCAACAACCCTATGTATATGTTCTTTTTTAATATTAAGATGAGTGACAAGTCTAATATTGTCATCCGCTGAGATCAGAATATTCTTTTTTTTCAAAAAGTCGGAAAGTCCTGAGCCTTTGGCTTTTGTTTTTACGAAAACCATGTTGGTTTGACCGGAATCAGGGGTAATTTCTATGGCGTCGATACCTGAGAGTTTCTGCATAAGGAAAAGCGCATTTTCATGATCTTCAGATAAGCGCTCAATATTGTTTTCAAGGGCATAAATACCTGCTGCAGCAATTATTCCAGCCTGGCGCATACCCCCTCCCAACATTTTACGCCATTTCCGTGCTTCCATGATCAGCTCTGGGGGCCCGCAGAGGACGGAACCCACCGGTGCACCAAGGCCCTTGGAAAGACATACAGATACTGTGTCAAAGTAAGATGCAATTTTTTCGGCCGGGAGGTTTAACTTAACCGCGGCATTGAATATTCTGGCCCCGTCAAGGTGAAATTTGAGATTGTTTGCCCTTGCAAATTTTTTTGCTGATTCAATGTATGATATGGGCAGAATTTTGCCTCCCTGGGTGTTTTCAAGGCAGAAAAGAGTAGTGCGGGCAAAATGAAAATCATCGGGCTTTATATATTGTGCTGCCTTGATGAGGTCAATGGAGCCGTCGGGCTCAAAATCCAGGGGCTGGGGCTGTATACTGCCAAGAACGGCGGCGCCTCCTCCTTCATATTTATAGGTATGGGCGCTTTGGCCTACAATGTACTCATCTCCACGCCTGCAATGGGACATCAGGGCAAGAAGGTTTGTCTGGGTTCCGGATGTGCAGAAGAGCGCGGCTTCCTTGCCCAGCATTTTAGCTGCAAGTTCTTCAAGTAGATTTACGGTAGGATCTTCTCCATAAACAGCATCACCCACAGGGGCCGCGGCCATAGCTGCTCTCATGGCGGTATCAGGCTGGGTTACGGTATCGCTTCTCAGGTCGATCAATATTATCTTTATCCTTCATGTTTTTATCTCAGATGTGCGCAGTAATGGCGAATAAAATGATTATCTTGTTTTATAGTGTCATGATTTCAAACTCTGTGTCAATGATCTCGGCAATTCCCATTTCTTCTACCTGGTTAAAAATTTTGTCAATTATTGAATTGATCAGGCTGTGATCTGTACCGGTCAGGGATAATCCTATCTCTGCCCTGTCGTGAACATCATTGGATCCCACCTCTGCAACAGATGCATTGAATTTGTTTTTAATTCTGTTAATAATTGATTTGACAATTTTTCGTTTGCCTTTCAGCGATTTCACGGCATGGAGTCTTAATAGGATTTTAGCGGTTCCGATAACCATGATATAGCCTTTTTATCTATTTCTACTTTTGTTGACTTTGTAATTGATTTATATTAAAGTCTCCGTAAACGGCGGATGACTTTCATGGTTAGTTGTGGGCAGAACCGGATCAAAATTCTGGTCTGCCCATGGCAGTTCTTTGGAAATAAGAAAAATATGCTCCATTTCGCCATCCTTCATTTTCCGGTTTACACTTTTTTGAGGAAATTCCCGGAAACTAAGGGAATGTTTTGAGAAAGTGTCAACCAGTGAATGAAGGATGCCTAAAAAATTCATGAAGTGCGATGTAAAATATGAAACCTAACAAGGTGATGCTATCGAAAATATTATTGAACCTTATTGTAAATTGAAAATATCTATGTTTACCCATAACATGGATGAGATTTTACTTGCAATATTAAAATTCAGATTATATGAATGACTTATTATAAATGAGGCGGAACCTCCGGCAATGAGCTTTAAAGGTTGTATGGCGGAGAAATATTAATAGTTAAATTTAAGGATAAATGGTGAACTTAACTCTCCGGAATTCTCTTTATTCAAGCTCCCTGTTTTTATACTTGTTTATATTTTTATTTGTAGTTACTCAGATTGTTACAGTCACAGTAACGGATGCAAGCAGTCACAAGCATGATAATGTTGAAACAATAAAAGCTGAAACGGTAAAGCCGGCTAAATCCCAGCTAAAAGCTCCATCAAAAAAGTTATCCGGTTATCACATTAACTTTGATAAATATTTAGTAAAGACTTTTATAGTAAAAAAAGGCCAGACTCTGACCCATATTCTCAAACCCCACAAGGTTCCCATGTCTCTTATATTAAAAATTGCCGATACTTCAAAAAATATCTTTGATGTTCGCAGAATCAAGGCTGGACAGAGCTACAGATTATTGAAGAATAATGAACAAGGTGGCAGTTTGCGATATCTTATCTATGACCTAAACAATGAAAATTATGTTGTTTTTGATTTTAAAGAACCTGTCAGGGTTTATCGTGGGTGTAAAAATCTTGAAATCAAAAAACGGATGACCTCAGGAACAATTACCGTAAATTTTTGGCATGAGGTGAAATCTGGCCGTTTAACCGAAGAACTTGTCCGGGATATGGCAGATATCTTCAACAGCACCCTGGACTTTCGCCAGTTACAAATGGGCGATGCTTATAAGATAATTTATGAAGAAAAGTATATTCAGGGCAAATGTGTTGGAACAGGCCAAATCATTGCCGCCAAGGTTATCTATGGCGGCAAGGAATACAAGGCATTTCGTTTCATCAATAATGGGGTTACAGGCTATTATGATGAGAACGGCACCAGTCTGGAAAAATCATTTTTAAAATGCCCTCTTAAATACAGAAAAATAACATCGGGATTTTCCATGAGACGGCTTCATCCGGTCACTCAGAGATATAGATCCCATCCGGGCATTGACTATGCAGCCCCCATGGGCACTCCGGTTAGAGCCGTTGGGGACGGGGTTGTAATTGCCAAGGGATATAACAGGACATGTGGTAATCATTTGAAAATCGATCACCGAGGCGTGGGTATCAGTGAATACCTTCATTTTTCAAGATTTCATGCTGGTATAAAAAAGAGCAAAAAGGTTCATAAGGGAGATATTATAGGCTATGTCGGCAAAACAGGACTTGCCACTGGCCCTCATCTTGATTTAAGGTTTATGAAGAACGGCAGATATGTTGATTATCGTAAACTTAAACTTCCCGACGGTAAACCCGTACCCAGGGCATTCATGCCCCTTTTTCAGCACCAGATTGCCATGGTTCATGCCCGATGGGAAAATGATGCGGTGGTATCCTTAGACGTGGATACAATAAAAGGAGAAGTAAATAAAAAGGACAGGATTTCCAGCACTTTTTAGTCATATGCCTGAAAATTTAGCCGAAATGCCGGGATTGTTCATATCACCTCAAAAGTAGTTTACACTTTTTGGGATGAAATTCCAAAAAAACAAGGATGTTGATATGGAAAGTGTAAACTGACAAATGAAGGATGCCGAAATGCCCTGGTTTAAATATCTGTTTTTTTATTCTTTTTTCTTGGAATATTGTACCATATCACGGGAGTGGTATATTTCTCCCACCCCCATTTTACCATTTTAACGACTCCCAGTGATATCCAGAGGGCCCAGGCAAGCATGGTAAGACGGTATGCAAGCATGGGAATTGAAAATACCCATGCTCTTGGAAGTAATGGATCCCCAACATCATGATACCATCTTAAAAGTTTCCCTGTGGAGCCGTTGCCTGTGATATTCATATCAGGATGGCCTATGAGTCCCTGGGATATGGCAAATACAAGGGATGCCGCGGCAAGAAACGTAAGTCCTGCTATGCCTATCTGTAAAAGATTGAATTTACCTTTACTTAAACCAACTGTTTTTTCTCTCATATCCAGCACCATGAGCCATGCGACAACTATGAGACAGGCAGCGGCATTACTCATGGACATGCCAAGTCCCAATAAAAACCAGTGATGAAATTTCAAGGGGGTAAGGCCGGTCATGGCAAGCCCGAAGGATATGATGAAAATCACAATGACAACGGACCAGAACAGCACCGCAGGGCCTGCGAGGTGCTCTCCTCCCATGAGAAGGGGCCAGCGGCCGGTGGGCAAATGGATATCTATCCCGGCGTTTACGCTTGGAGCTCCAAGATCGATGGCAGGTGTTTTATAAAGTTGCTTCATACCCTGGGGCCGGCGCCATTTCAGGCGAATCTCCTGAGTGCCCGGGGTGATGGGCAGGGGTAGTTTCCTGCCTTCTTGACGTATAAGCTGCAGTTTTCCATTTATTATGACCTCTTGGAGTTCTGCCTTGTCAGGCAGGGTTATGGTATGCTGCCCCCCTTTACTGCTCCTGATGGAAAGCCCAAGCTCTGCGTTGGTGCTGGTTCTGCCGGGGCGCACCACCAGAAGGCTTTTCTCAATGGTCATCGTCTGACCCTTAATTCCGGCGGGACGCGAGATGCTGAGGGTGACATTTTCTCCGGGCCAGGGGTGCCAGGTGGGATGCCATCTGTTTTGGGCCTGGTGAAGTATAACGGGTATCCCGCGGGTTTCAACATGGAAAATCGGGCTGACATCCAAGGTCCATACCTCTGTCCAGTCATCTGTTTTTGCGTGTTTCAATTTCAGGGTATCTGCGGGTTCCAGAAAAGCCTCCCAATGAAAGGAGGTCTGGCTGGAGTTCATGGTGACTTGAACCATGCCGTTTTTAACCCGTACTCCCTGAGTTGTCACCGATTCGCCCGGAATAAGAGGAATATTCATGGTTATGGCCGAGCCTGGAGGGCTGGTACGAAAAACGGTTGTCTCAACTTTCCATACAAGACCCAGTAAAATCGTCCTTTCAACCCTGGCAAAAGAGGGGAGAACGCCTGTTGCAAGAATTTCCTGTTCCTGACCGGTTTTTTCTGCAATACGTTTGAATTGAAGCTGGTCATCCATGCTTCCATCGGCATTTAATCCTTGAACCTCCCATCCCGGAGCATCCACTTTGCCGCTATGGGGCTTTAAGGGAAGTGGGAGCTGCAGTGTGTTTTGCTGTCTGATCCCTCCCTCACATGTGATAATGTGCTTTCCCGCCGGCAGCATTGCCCACAAAGTTTCTTCCAGGCTGAACAGGGCCTTTGCCGGAAGGCCGTCCAGTCTAACCTGCCTGGGTATCCAGTGGCGGTAATGGCCGGGCAGGGGAATGGCCGTGTCGATTTGTGCCTCCACCCATAGGGTAAGGCTCAAATGTTCTGGTTCAATGTACACATGAATGTCCCTTATGTCGGCACATGCTGGAAAGCAGTCCTCTCTTTCAAGGAGACGCCTCTGGAGTTCATCCAGCATCTGTTGTGATGGTATTGAGGTTGATGGTTCACCGGCATGGGAGATATTTTTATTGTTAAAAGGTATTGAGGCTGATGGTTCACCAGCATGACAGATACCTTTATTGTTAAAAATAATGGTGCAGGCACAGATTAATAACAGTGCCGTCACCATGGATTTAAAGTTCGGCTTAATAATTCCCTTTCCCTTTTGCCAGCCTGCCCCGGCCATACCCATGGTCAGCAGAATGATCAGGCCGACCCGGACAAAGGCCAGGATCAGGCAGGTACGGGGGCCGATGAGCATGAAGTGCATGGTTTGACCGGGGGCCACCGGGCCTGACCAGTTAAAGTAAACAGTCTCAAAGGGCTGCCACAGGGGAAGTCCAGGACCGGTCTGGGTCAGGGACTTGGGATCGTACTGCATGACACGGTTCTGATATGAAGACCGGGATTTTATGGCGGATTCCAATGGGGATGCAGCTTTTCGGGCCAGTTTTTTTGCATTTCCAGCATATCCTTTAACACTGTCAGTCATCATCTCCGGTGCTTCCTGCATGTTTGCAGGAACAGGTGTTTTGTATGATGCCCTCTTTGAAGAGAAGGTATTCATGGATGTCCAGGGGCTTTCAAGCTGGGGATAGATACCCACCCTAAGAGCGTGTATGGCATAGGGGACGGCAATAAAAATAAGTATAATCAGCGTTATGAATTGATATGCCCCTATGAATTTTTTTAATTTTCCCGGAGGAAGGTGTTTTAAAAATGCAAATCCCACCAGAAGGGCGGGCCATACATACCTTGGGGCAAGGGGTTCATGATAGGTCAGTACCAGAGTCAAAAAGCCTGTTATGGCAAGGGGAATGGAAAAAATTCTGGCTGCTGCAATGGTAAAAATAAGCACCATGAAAAAATCCAGCAAGGTCCATTTCTTTATCCATGTGCCGGGAATCCTGTCGATTCCTGATGCATGGATGAGTTTCCAGCCGGGAGGCAGATGCAGACTCCCCCGGGCTTCTCGAAAATCATGATCCCAGCCCGTGGCGGAAAGGGCAGATGCACCAATCTTGAAGGTGCTGTCTGCCATCAGATTTAATGCACCTTTTCTTAATTCCACACCGGGGCGCCCAGAGCCTTCTTTCATGGTTATTAGCTGCTCCTTTCCATCAACACTTATTCTGCCGGGCGTAATTCCCTTTGCCATTTCAAGCCGCCATCCGGTATTTTTTTTTCCTGTTATGCTGTCTTGTATGGTATAGCCTGATCCGTCAAAGGCAAGCCACAGGGTTCGATTGATCTTCAACTGATCTGGTGCTGGAACCGGATCTCCTCGTTTGATCTCTTTAAAGGTAATGGTGTCACGGGGCTGGAGAAGAAAGGCAGGATATTTTTTCCAGGTATGGGGCAGGGAAGTCTGGGCTGGGTCAATGGCAGGAACCCCTTCAATTTCAACGATTCTTAAATTGGATTGCCGGACAAATGACCATATCTCCCGGCCGGGCCAGAAACCGTCATCCGGAAGCTCAAAGCTCAGGCTGAACAGGGGAGTAAGCTTGCGAAGCTCTAAGGTAAAGCTGTACCGACCTGGTTTTACCTGGAGGCGCAGGGTTCCATTCTGTTCAAGTTTTGCCGGCAGATCACACTTTAGAGAAAGGGGGGCAAAGCCGGCTTTGGAATATATGGGCCCAAGGGTTATCTCCCTTGGGGAACCTGATATATCAAGGGTTGTAAATATCGTTATCTTCGGGGGAATTGTGTCATCAATGAGCCGGAATGCCTCTATTTGAAGGCGGTTTTCTATTTTTTTATCCTGGCTGATTTTTTTCAGCCATAATCTCCCTGGTTGATCAAGGTTGGGGTAGGGTATATCTCTGCCGTCTAAATTAAGGGATAAAAGTGCGGTATCAGGCGGAATCTGGAGATATTCAGGCTGTTTTTGCCATGAGAATGAGCCGGTGACGATGTGGTGGCCGGGAAGCAGCTTTACCATGGGTGAGTTGTCTTTTTCAACGACGATGGCAGGTATACCGTCTACCAGGGGATCCCCAGGCCAGTTCCGCCCGTTGCCGGGAAGGGCGATCCAGGTAGTATGGCTGATCTCCCAGGACTGGCTGAATTCACCTCCTGAAGGGCCTAATCGAAGGTTCAGCCTGGTGGGCCAGGCGCATACAAGCCGGTCAGCATTATTGAAATGGGGTATGCACTGAAGTTCTTTGTTTTTATCATGGAGAACCCAGTTTACCCAGGGCTTTAGAACTTCAGGAATGGCTGGGCCGGATGAGTTAGAATAAGATGAGTTGTGATGGGTTGCGTAGGAAAAGGTCGGGGAAACTGCGATGATAAAAGAGATCAATATCAGTTGGATGCAAAATAGCGGATGGCTGAAAAGTCTTTTGCAAAGAGAAAAGATAATGCCCATGGGACTGCCTCCTGTGATTGTTATCCTTTAGAAACTCCTTAACTTAACTGCTTTTGGTTTTCTGGATATCCAGAGGGATAATAAAACAAAATTTACTTCCCCTGCCCTCTCCTTTACTCTCTGCCCAGATATGACCCCTGTGCAGTTCAACAAGCTTTTGGGTCAGGCTCAGGCCCAGGCCCGTACCATGATATTTCCGGCTGGCGCTGGATTCAACCTGTTCAAAAGAGTCGAAAATTCTTTTTAGATTTTCCGGCTTGATACCTATCCCGGTGTCATTCACACAAATTTTGATAAAATTTGTGTTCTGCTTGATCTCTGAATTTGACAATTTAAAGCTGCCGGTTATGTTTTGATCTTTTAGCTTTAAGCTTTCAATCTTTTCTGCACTCAACCGGATCTCCCCGCCGTCAGGAGTAAACTTGGCAGCATTTGACAGGAGATTGTATAGAATCTGTTTCAACTTGCGCTCATCAGCCTGAATGCTTTCCTGTATATCGTTAATTTCTATATTTAACTGTATTTGGTGTTTAATGGCCATTTCCTTGACCATTGTTATAGCTGTTGCCAGTAATTCCTTTAGATTAATAGTGGATGGATCAAGTTCCGTCTTGCCTGCTTCTACCTTGGATATATCCAGAATATCATTTATAAGGGAGAGCAGATGTTTTCCACTGGACAGGATGTCATTCAAGTACTCAGCCTGTTTTTCATTTAATTTACCAAAGTGCTGGTCCGCCAGCAGCTCGGAAAAGCCGATAATATGGTTTAACGGCGTTCTCAGCTCATGGCTCATGTTTGCCAGAAAATCGCTTTTTGCACGGTTCGCAACTTCGGCAGCTTCTTTGGCATACTTTAATTCCAGCTCTCCTTGCTTGCGCTTGGTGATGTCGGTAAAGGAAAAAATATAACCCTTGGAAAGATCGTTATCATCAAGAGCCTGGCCTGTTACAAGGCATGGAATACGGGAGCCGTTTTTATGGACAAAATCATATTCAAATGTTTTTAACCTGCTTTGGGGTGATTTTCCATAAATTCTGTGTCCCATTCTGTAATATTCTGTTTCATTTGGATATAGAGCTGAGACACTCATACCTGCACTCTCTTCCCTGGTCCATCCTAAGATTTCCGTGAATCCTGGATTACACCATGATAATCTGCGGTCCTTTATCAGGGTTATTCCATTTTTTGCACTGCCCAAAATGGCCATGAGAAGGCTTTGGGAATGTTTTAATTTTTTATTTTCTATGGAAAGGGTATCAGCTGTTTCCTTGATTTCCTCTAAATTGAAAATGTATTCCTGGAGCGCACGTCTTTCCTGTTCGTCTCCCATCGTATTACTTTTATTCATTGTGTTTTCTTTGCATTGTTATAACGCGACTTGTTGAAGTCGGTTTTTTATCTGTTATCCAGTGTTTCATCTCTCTGGTGCCCTTATATCTGAAAGATTGTCTGTCAGGTAGTGGATTCGTTTTCGTAGGCCCTTATTTCCTGAAGAATATCCGGAAAACCAATGGGTTTGCACAGGTATCTGTCCGCACCGGCCTCAAGGCCCTGTTCAATCTCCATTGATTGGGCCTTGGCTGAGAGCATGAGAATTGGGATATGTCTGGTCTTTTCATCTGCTTTTACTCTCTTGCAGACTTCAATTCCGTTTAATATGGGCATTTTGACATCTAACAGAATAATATCAGGCTGGTTGGAAAAAATCTGTTCCAGAGCTTGTTCGCCGTCTTTAGCAGCAAACACCGTATAACCCAGCTTGGTAAGTTTTTTTTCTATATAAGAGCGGATGGTTCTTTCATCATCTGCCACAAGAATTTTTTTAATTTTCATAAATTACTATCCTCTTCCTCTTCCACATTTTTTGTTAATTGATGTTTTGGAGTTTGTAACGGCAGCCTGACGGTGAAATAAGTTCCACGACGTTCTCCGTCAAGGGGAAGCTCCTCAAAGAGTCCTTCTCTAAGCGGGCTTTCAACATGAATGCTGCCCCTATGCTCCTCCACTATTTTTTTTGTAATGCACAATCCAAGGCCGCTGCCCCCGACTTTCTGTGACATGATGCTGTCTGCCTGGAAAAATTTTTCAAATATTTTTTCTCTTGCCCAAGAAGGTATGCCATATCCATTGTCTGCAATGGAAATCAGAAGTTCTTCTCCCAGGGTCTCTGTCCAGATGATTATAGTTCCACCATTAGGGGAATATTTTATTGAATTGCTCAACAGATTAATCACAACTTGCGTGATACGGTCTTTGTCCACATGGATGGGAGGGCTGTCCTGGGGAACATCCTTGAATATCCTATGGTGGTGACTAATGATCAGGTCATCTACTTCTTCTATGGCTTTGTTGATGATATCTAAAATGCTGGTTTCTGTTATATTCAGTTCGGTTTTTCCAGCTTCAATTCTTGAAACATCAAGAAGATCTTCTACCAGGCGTCTCAGTCTTGAAAGACCTTCGTTTACAATTTGAAGATCCTCCCTGGCCTCTTCATCGATATCGCCTGAGTAGCCTTCAAGTAATCCTGATATGCCAAGCAGCATGGCATGGATGGGGGTTCTAAGTTCATGGGAGGCGATAGTAACGAATTCTGATTTCATCCGGTCCACTTCGGCAATTTTTGCAGCCATCTCGTTAAACGACCTTGTAAGGGTTCCAATTTCATCCCTGGAGCTGGTTTCAATTTTTTGATCCAACTCGCCGCGGCATATGGCCTGGGCACCTTGGGTTAAGCGCTTAAGGGGGCGTGTGATATTAAGACTCATCACGATTGACGCTCCAATGACAAACAGGGCCGATATTATTGCTACTATGGTCGTCACCATTCGGTTTTTTGTCGAATTCTCCTCAATAAGCTCTCTGGTTGTGGTGGTAGTTTCCTCAATATTTTTTGCCTGTCTGGCTATGGTCCCTTCAATATCTGCTTTGGTAATATTGGCAGCCTTGTGAAAATCATCCACATTGGCACCCAGGGTCACATATCCGAATCCTCTTTTTGTATTGCCGTAAATACCCGTATAATAAGGAACTGTTGCATAGGTGGTCAGCTTCCAGAGTCCGCTCCAGAAGATTAAAAAAGATCCCGAACCACCGTCCTGGGTGCCGGTATGCCAGCCCTGGCATTGAGGAGCGGTATCCAGCACCCGGCAATCCAGTGAAATGCAGCCAGAATTGATCTGCTCTTTGGATCCGGATTTCTTCAGGGAAAATTCTCTAAACGGAGGAAGTTGTTTTTCAAACTCCTCCAGAGTCATGCCGCTTTTTTTATATTCATTATAGGTTTGCTGTCCCAGCCAGCCCGGTACTTCTTTTCCGGTTTTGGGATCAAAGCCGCAGATAAAGAAGTCACGAGGATGGGAGATGCATTGATCCTGATCATCCCAAAACCAGGCATAATTACCGGAGCCTGCATCGGAAATATCTGAAAACCTTTCCTCTGTTGTAACCACATGGTCTGTAAATTCCATTATATGAGTGTGGTCAAGGGCCATGGTAACATAACCTATCTTGCCCTTTTTATTATAAATCGGAGATGCCCATCTGATAATTCCCTCAAATTTTTGACCGTAGGGGTTTTCCTTGCCCGCATAGGAACTTTCGGGTTTCACCTTTATACCCTCAGATGTTTTATATATCCAGCCCTTTACATAGGGTCCAACGACTCTGGAAATATAAATTTCTCCCTTATTCAGTCCTTTTAAATGGGAATAATAATCTTCGGCTTTGCAATAGGTATTTTCTTTCCTGCTCACATCATTTAAATTATCAGAAATTTTACCGTCAACAATTTTTATTTTTTCCCTTCCCTTAAGGTTAACAAATGTGATTTCCCTGTAAAGGGGCATTGGTATTTTCTTAAAATCAAGTGGCGGCCGGTGACGCCATGATTCTTTGTTATCCGGATTTTGCCAGGACAGTGCTACAGGCTCTGCTGTTTTTTGCTCCAGAGGCCATTTGTCGTGAATAATGACATTTTTTTTTGCGGCAATATAAACTTGAAGATATTTTTCAGGGTCAGGCTTTATGGAAGTCAGGGTAAGAATGTCCTGATCCCTTTCATAAAGAAAATCTGCAATTCTCTGGGCAAGCTCGACTGTTCTAAGCTCAATGGCTTCCGTGGATTTGTCGTCAAGTGAACGGATGGCATCTTCTATGGCGCGTTTTCCTGTTTTTTTTGCCAGCTCAAGAGTTTTATCTGCTGTCTTTTCAGCCCCTTTAACTGCTGCCAATCCTGTTTCCTTCATGTTTTTACTTGCCATGTATCCAATGACAACAAGAGGGATAATGGAGACACACAGGAAAGAGATGAGAAGTTTTGGTAATATCCCTAAGCCTATGCTTTGATGCGGCGCTTTTCTTGTCATTTTTGTTTCCCTTTCTGAAACTGCTGGATTGTTCTTATTTTATTCTTTTGTTATTTTGTAGTCTTGTGGGCACGCGCCCTTCATTTCCAACAGGTGTCTAAGAATGGCTTTGTCCAGTTTTCCTTCATTTGTCTCCTTGCAAAGAATTTTAAATGCTTTTTCCATGGGCAATCCCCTTCGGTATGGTCGATCTGTATTAAGTGCGTCAAAAATATCTACAACCGCCATAATCCTTGCTAACACAGATATTTCCTCTCCTTTTATAGCATCAGGATAACCACTGCCGTCAAGTTTTTCATGATGATGCCGAATTACATCCAGGGCCGGGCCGATGCTTTTTTTCAAGGGTAAACATATTCCATAACCGGTGGCTGGATGGGATTTGATGATCTCCCATTCATCCGGGTCAAGAGGAGCCTGTTTGTTTAGAATTTCCCGGGGCACTCCGATTTTTCCAATGTCGTGTAGTATACCGCCGAGCCTGAGAGCGTCGATTTTTATCGCCGAAAGCTCCATTTTTTTGCCCAGTTTTACGGCCATATCCGAAACCCTCTGTATGTGTCCTTTTGTGTAAGGATCTTTGGCTTCCACTGCGTTGGCCATGGAAATCAGAACATTTTCAATACTGGTTAATTTTTTGTTAAGGGTATTGACTTTAAGCAGAGACTTTATTCTGGCTGTAAGTTCGATTTTATTGGGCGGTTTTGTTATGAAATCGTCTGCGCCGGCCTTAATTCCCTTAATCTTGGCCTCAGTGTCATTCAGAGCCGTTACCATAATAATTGGAACCAGCCGTGTCTCTTCATTATCCTTTAAACGGCGGCAGACTTCATAACCGTCCATATAAGGCATCATGACATCTAACAACACCAGATCAATATCAGCTTTTTTCATCACTGCAAGGGCATCTTGCCCATTGTATGCTTTAAATATATCATAATTAAACGGCGCAAGAACGGCTTCCATCAATTTCAGGTTCAAGGGCTCGTCATCTACGATCATTATTTTAAATCTTTGTTCAACAACGGGTTTTATCTCTTCATTTATGAAACAGACCTTATTTTTGCCATTGGCTTTAGCCTTTAACAATAATTTTTGGGTGTTAAAAATAAGTTTTTCCTTGTTGGAAGCATCTTTAGGGTAAGATGAAAGGCCGGCACTTATGGTCAAGTTGTCAAGAGTGGATTTTTCTACGGAATTTCTAATGCGTTCCAAGGCTGAAAAGGCTGAAGATACCGTTGAATTCGGCATAATAACAGCAAAAACATTGCCTGAATATCTGGAGGCCAGATCAGGGGTCCGAAGGTTTTTCTTAATGAGTTCTGCTACTTTTTTAAGAGCTAAATCTGCGAGTGCCGGATTATGCTGTTTATTATAAAAAGAAAAGGAATCTATATCGATCAAGGCCAATGTAAATGGGGTATCGTATCTTTTAGCTCTATTAATTTCTTCGTCCAATAATACTTGGAAAATTCCATGATTATATAATCCTGTCAAGCCATCTAAAAAAGAAGCATTAGTTATTTTTTGATAATTTTTGATAAGCTGCTCTTTCATGGTTAATTATCATTAAGTGTTGTCGACACTTCATTTGCCGGTTTACACTTTCCTAAAAAAATAATACCCGTTTTTTTGAGACACCATCCCAAAAAGGACAAACTACTTTTAAGGCGGTATGAAGATTGCCGCATGTTTTTGATTTTAGGTTCATTGTTGGGTGACAGAAGATCATTGAAATTAATGGGTATCCTTCATTTTTTGCTTTCCACTTTCTGAATCAATTTTCCCATTTCTGGATGCTCATCGAAAAAAGTGTAAAGTACTTTTAAGGTATTTTGAAGGATGCCAATTAATGATATATTTATAATATCAGCTACTGTAAATGATCCTGTTTTTTCCATTTTTTTTGGACTGGTACATGGCCATGTCCGCCTTTTGAATAAGACCTTGAACATCAAGGGCATCCTGGGGACATACTGATATCCCGATGCTGACCTTTATATATTCATTTTCGGCCCTCTTTTCTTGTTTGTTTTTAATGAGCGCGATTTTTTTCCAGAGCCTTTCTGCAATCATGCCCCCTATAACCCTGTCGGCATATGGCAGAACAACGGCAAATTCATCGCCTCCGTATCTGGCGCAAACATCGATTTCCCTGACACTGGAACGGAAGATATGACCCATTTTCCGTAAAATTCGGTCACCTTCTTGATGACCGTAATAATCGTTAATTTGTTTGAAATCATCTATGTCTATAATCAACAGGGTAAGGGGATGTTTTTGTCGTAGAGCCCTTGTCAGTTCAAGTTCAAGATAATGTTTGAAAAAAGCATGGTTGTATAGATTGGTTAGTTGATCTGTAATCGCAGAGTGAAAAGCGCTTTCATATTTGGCAACCAGAATATCCAGGTAAACCTTTTTTCTGATAAAAGATTTGATTCGAGCTTTAAGTTCCAGGCTACCCACCGGTTTGATCAGGTAGTCATCGGTACCAAGTTCAATAGCTCTGATTTTGCTTTTAATATCTGTTTTAGAAGTGATGGTCATCACCTGAATATTTCTGGTACGGTCAGTTTTTTTCAATCGGCGACAGACTTCATATCCATCCATATCCAACAGAGAAATGTCTAATATAACAATATCAATTGGTTTGCTTTCAACAATGTTTAAAGCTTCCTTACCGCTTCCGGTGATAAAGAGACTGCTGCAATAGGCACACACATTTTTTTCGTAAAAAGCTACGTCTTTTTCATTGGTATCTACAACAAGTATGGCTGCTTTAAGGTCCATATTTTGAAATGCAAAATTTTGTTTTTCAGGAGAAAGGAAGCGGCGTTTTGACTCCTTGCGCGTTTTGAGCTGTTCACAGTATTTTTTGAGTCTCAGCAGGGAACGGATCCTGGTTAAAAGCTCCTCAGTATTGATGGGTTTATTCAGGAATTCGTCGGCACCAGCCTCCAGGCTCCTTATCCTGTTTATGCTTCTGTCCAGTGCCGTGACATGGATGATTGGAATATCTCTGGTTGTTTTATCCCTTTTTAATATTCTGGTGATTTCAAAGCCGTCTATTCCAGGCATCATAATATCCAGGAGAATCAGGTCTGGATGTTCTTTTTGTGCTTTATTTAAACATTCTTTGCCACTGAAAGCTTCAATGGTCATAAAAGCATTCAAAGAAAGTTTGGCTTTGAGTAGTTTGACATTCGCAGGATCATCGTCAACAATTAGTATTCTGCTTTTTAAGAAAAGATCATCGTCAATCATCGTCAAGTCTGAATCTGTTTTTTTAGCCTGGATTTCTTTGGTCCTACCAGACTGGGGTATTGAGAGATGTGTTTTCAGGGTTTTTAGAAAATGTTTTTTGTCAAGGGGTTTGGTGATATATCCAGAACAACCGGCATCCATTGCCTTTTGTTTATCGCCTTTCATGGCGTAGGCAGTTAAGGCAAGCACCGGGATCTCCTTGATTTCTGGATCGGTTCTTATTTGCCTGGTTGCCGAAAGTCCATCCATACCGGGAAGTTGAATATCCATGAGGATTAGGTCTGGAAAATGTTTTCTGGTCAATTCAAGCCCCTCCTCGGCAGTCTGTGCTTCAATAATATTGTAACCTTCTATCTCCATGAGACTGCGTACCAGTTTCATGTTACAGATATTATCCTCTATGACCAGGATGGTTTTCCTCTTCATATCCAGGCTTTCCTTTTGATCAACCTTTCATTTTATAATCACAACGGAGTTGTCGGCATCCAAGTATGGAGATGGAAGGTGTTCGTCGGCATCTGCTTCATTCTCCCATGTGATTCCGGTTGGCAGGTAGAGCATGTATCGGAACTGATAGGCCTGACAACAGGGAAGATCCAGAGTAATGGTAAAATCACCGTTTTTTAAATGCTGCATTGGATGTTTTGCAATATCCCAACTGTTAAAATCACCCACCAGATAAGCCTTTTCGGCATCCCCTGCAGCCTTCCTGGTCAGGGTAAACTTGGTTTTACATACCGGTCTGGTTTTCAGATACCTTTTTTTTACAGTCATGTTGAATTCCTCCTTTTATAGACGGTCATTATATCATCCCGTGTAATGATTGCAGATGCATCGGCAACATGTTTTCGAATGTTGTCAAGTCCACCTTCCTGCCGATCGATCAGAGTAACAACTTTAATGACGTTAAGGTCCTGTGCTCTTGCCCGTTCCACAGCTTTTATGGTGGAGCCGCCCGTTGTGACGACATCATCTATAATCACAACTTTTTCTCCGGGATGCATATCGCCCTCAATCCAGTTTATGACCCCATGATCTTTTTGCTCTTTTCTGATCGAAAATGCCTTTATGGGCTGGCTTTTAAGGTGAGATGCGAAGGCGGTTGCAACGGCAATGGGATCGGCGCCAAATGTCAGTCCGCCTACACCGGTACAATTAGAGTGGCGAATAGCATCAAACATAAGATGACCGATCATGTACATTCCTTGTGGATTCAGAGTAACAGGCTTGCAATTAACGTAAAAATGGCTCATAACACCTGAAACAAGTTTGAATTCGGGATTTTTACTATATTTAAATGCCTTAGCACACACAAGCTCAACAAGTTGTTTTTTCATATATTTTTTCCTTTGATTTGGGTATATAGCCTTCACTGAAGGAAGAAGCCGTCTTGCGGGATTCAGTGAAGGCTTTCGTGTAAGGAAAACTGTTTTGCAGCACTCCTTGACAACGGGCTGAATATATCAGTAAATTGAGACCGAGTCAATTATGCTGTCAAGCAAATTACGCTGTTGTTAATTCTATTTTGTTATCTTCAGAAATGAGGGGATGCTTTTAGTAAAATGAAGCAAAGAAATCCAATTATCAGAATGTTTAATGTGTGCAAACAATACGGAACCACCGAGGTATTAAAGGATATCACCTTTAATATAGGGGCCGGTGAAATGGTTTTTATCACAGGCCCCTCTGGTGCTGGAAAATCAACTTTGCTTAAAATGATCTATAACGCTGAAACAGTTACAAATGGGCAGATTATCATTGACGGCATGAACCTGGCCAGGATTAAGCCCTCAAGGCTGCCCTATCTGCGCCGCAGGCTGGGGATTGTATTTCAGGATTTCAAGCTGATACAGAGCCGTAATGTTTATGATAATGTGGCCCTGGTTTTAGAGGCGGCCGGAGAAAAAAAAGGTTTAATAAAAAACAAGGTACGCCATGTTCTTTGGCTGACAGGTATGGCAGAGAAGCAGCATGCCATGCCTAAGTCTCTTTCCGGTGGAGAGCAGCAAAGGGTTGCCTTTGCAAGGGCAGTGGTGGGAAATCCATCCATTATCATTGCCGATGAGCCTACGGGAAACCTTGATTCCCTTGCGGCAAGAACGGTTTTCACCCTGCTTAACCGGTACAATGAAAAGGGAGCCACTGTTATTATTGCAAGCCATAACATGGACCTGATCCAGACAACTTTAAAGATGAACCCGAGGTCAAGAGTGATAAAACTGGCAGATGGGACTATATGATTCGATATTTAAAAAGAGCATCTTCAGATATTTTGTCAAATGCTTTCTTAAATTTGATTACAATATTAACCATTGCATTTTCCGTTCTTATTCTCGGTTCTTTTATTCTTTTTTTTGAAAATGCTGAGAGTCTTATTGATTCTTGGAATCAGGATGGAAGGATAATGGTCTATCTTGATGAAAATTTTGATCCTGAAAAGGACATGATTGATCTAAAAAACAGCTTGATCAAGCTTAAACAAACCCGGCATGTTGATTTTTTACCTAAAACCAGGGCACTGGAAAAACTGAAAAAAGATATGAATTCCCACACTGCCTTATTTGAAGGACTTAAGGAAAATCCCCTGCCCGACGCATTTTTGATAACCTTGAAATCTGATGATGGAAAACCGGGAATAGAGGAGTTCGCCCTTATGGTATCTTCCATGCCCTTTGTTGAAGAGGTTGAGTATGGCGAAGCATGGCTTGATCGTTTTAAAGAAATATTAAAAGTTTTCAGGACAACGGGCTATCTGATGATTTTTATGTTTTTTGCCATTACTTTTTTTATCACCTCAAATACTGTCAGGCTCTCTCTTTATTCAAGGCTGGAAGAAGTTGAGATAATGAGGCTTGTGGGGGCAACGGACAGCTTTATTGCCGTTCCTTTTTATATTCAAGGATTGATTCAGGGTATTTGCGGTTCTGTTGCGGGTCTTGGCCTGCTTTTTATTTTATATATATCTGCATCTCCCTGCATTGTTGGCGAAAACTCCTTTATGATGTTTAATATAAGGTTTATTTCATTGAAATATTTACTGCTGATTTTTTGTTGCAGCTCATGTTTAGGCTGGTTTGGATGCTATGTTTCTCTAAGGCGATTTTTAAAGTATTAACACCGCTTACACTGCTGATTCTTATTTATATCCCGGCTGTATCCTTTTCTGCAGCTTCTGCCGGAGAAGTTGATCATGATGATTTTGCTGTTCATGGAAAGGTCAGGGCCTATCGATTGAATGTGCGCAGCTCTCCTTCTCTTGATTCCAGTGTTACGGGGCGTATTGACCGGGGAACTTTGTTTGTGGTTCATGAAAGGATAGGAAGTATTGGGGGGTGGATTAGAATTTCAGCTGGCCGGGTGGCAGGCTATGTCCGTAACCGTCCAATATATATTGAATTATATCAAGAATCAAATGCCTTAAAAAAGATTTCCCACAGGCTTGATGAACACCGGAAAGAGTTTGAATCCATCACCCTCAAAGAAAAAGAGGTACTTGATAACCTCAATGCAATTGATGCCTTGCTAAACGATACCCGCCTGCATGCCGCTGCCATATCAAGTGATATTCAGGCCATTGAAGTTCGAGTCAAAGAAATTGAAGAACGCCGTGAAATTTTAATAAAAGAAATGGATGAAAATAAAGCCTGTGTGAAATCCAGATTACAGGCATTGTACAGGATGAAAATGGCCAATAATAATAAATTCCGCAGAATGCCTGATTCTGTGTTTGATTTTATTATCAGCCAGAGATCCCTTGAGAAAATCCTGGATCATGATTTCTCCTTATTATATGATCAGTTTAATAGACAAAAAGAACTGAATGATCTGGCTCATGAGCTTGAAGATAATAAAAATTCCAGTTTGAAGCTTAACGCAGGGCTTATGGAACAGATAAGGATAATTGAGCAAAACAGGGAAGAACGTAATTTAATTTTAAAGGACATAAGGAAAAAAAAATCTTTGCGTGCTGCTGCCATGGCATCCTTGAAAAATGCGGCGCAGCAGTTAAGGCAACATATGAAAGCCATGGAAGCCGTGCCGGAAGTTAATGAGTCTGGGGGGGCATTTGAAACTTTGTACGGCAGCCTTGAAATGCCGGTTCAGGGCACTATAATATCTAAATTCGGTTCTGAAAAAAATGGGGACTACACCTCCTTCACATTTCAGAGCGGAATTGATATAAAGGTAGAAAGGGGCGAACCTGTTAAATCCGTATTCAGGGGGAATGTTGCCTATGCCAACTGGCTCAATGGCTATGGCAATTTGATGATTATTAATCATGGGGACAGTTATTATACGCTCTATGCCCATGTGGAAGAAATGTTCAAAAAAAGGGGAGATCTGGTGGAAATCGGTGAAGTGATTGCCACGGCAGGGGATACCGGTTCCATTAACGGGCTGTGTCTTCATTTTGAAATAAGACACCATGATAAGCCTGTTGATCCATTGAAATGGCTTAAAAAAGGAGTTTAAAATGAGAAAAAAAACAGGGGCGGTTATTATTAAATACTGGGTTCCTGTCATCTTTGCGGCAGTTATCCTGACCGCTGGTGGAGGAACCTACCACTCTTTAAGGGCGGAAAATGAAAAAACCTATCAGTCCCTTAAATTATTTTCCGACGTGCTTCAAGAGCTTGAGGAAAACTATGTGGATGAGGTGGACACAGAGGAGTTGATCCATAGCGCCATCAAGGGCATGGTCAGCAGCCTTGATCCCCATTCCACATTTATGCCCCCCGAGGCCTTTGATGAACTCCAGGATGATACAAAGGGAGAATTCGGCGGTATCGGTATAGTCATTACAATGAAAAAGGGAATTTTGACGGTGATTTCTCCCATTGAAGGCACCCCTGCCTATGAGGCTGGAATCATGGCAGGGGATATGATTATCCGGATTGACGGGGAATCAACCAGTGATATGGAACTTTGGGAATGTGTTAAAAAGATGAGGGGCCCAAGGGGAGAAGAGGTGGTGATCACTATTCTAAGGGAAGGGGAAAAGGACCCCGTTGATTATAATTTGAAACGAGATACAATTCCCATGGAAAGCGTCAGGAGTATAATTGTTGAGCCTGGTTATGGATATATCTGGGTTACCAATTTCAGAAACAATACATCAACTGAAATAAAAGAAGCTCTCATAAAAATGGAATCAGGAGATGTACCAATTAAGGGATTAATTATGGATTTAAGAAATAATCCCGGGGGCCTGCTCAGCCAGGCTGCTGAGGTCTCTGATATTTTCCTGGATGTGGGTACCATTGTATCCATTAAAGGAAGGTTTGAGGAACAAACAGAGATATTTGAAGCCCATGATGATGGTGAAACAAGGGGATATCCCCTAATTGTACTGATTAACGGAGGCAGCGCAAGTGCATCTGAGATTGTGGCAGGGGCATTGCAGGATCATAAGAGGGCATTGATTATCGGCACGACATCTTTTGGAAAGGGTTCCGTGCAGAGCGTTAAGCCTTTGAAGGATGGTTTTGGCTTGAAATATACCATTGCCCGTTACTATACGCCTAATGGGCGCTCCATCCAGGCCCAGGGAATTAAGCCGGATATTGAGGTAAAGTTCAATATTGAACCGGAAGCGGAGGAGAAAAAATCAGATTCTCCCATGACAAGGATGCTTAGGGAAAGGGATCTGAAAAATTACCTAAAGCCTGAAAAAACAAATATAAAGAAAAATGATCGCGAAGAAATAGAACAAGAAGATCAAAAGCAGACCAGGGAACTGGTCAGCATTGATAAGCTGAAAAGAGATTCCCAGGTGCAAAGAGCTTTGGATATTTTGATTGGATATTCTATTTTTATGGGAAATGAGCAATAGATCAATGGCCCAGGAAAAGAAAAAATCAACTAAAATCAAGAAGAATTCAGATTCGGGGGGGGGAAAAAAAACAGATTCAAATTCAGCTTTAAAACCAAAGGCTCAAAAGACAACCCGGAAAAAAACTGCAAAAAAGGCTGGGCCCGCTAAAATTGCAAGGAAAAAGCCATCTGGACAGGAGTCTTTTTTGTCCAAAGAGATTAAAAAGATTGCTGCCGGCATAATTGTACTTGTTTTTTTAGCCTTTACAGGAGCAATGGTAGCGGATTTTTATCTTGGCAGGCGTGCTGAAATAATTAGGGAAAAGGCAGCCCTCAATGATCAAAAAAAAACTTTATTAGCTCAAAAAACGCCGCAGGACGAGCAGGTAAAGGATCATGGCATAAAAGACCATGGTATTGTGGATTTAAAATCCAAAAAATCTCTTGAAAGCATGAAGCCCAAACCCGGAAATAAGGTTTTACCCATTGCAGATATTAGTGGTAAAGGCATTAATGAAAATCAAACAAGCAAAAAAACAGCGGAAAATTTACGGCCTGAAAAGCGAAATATGGATATACCGCTGTACGAGCTTTTCAATGATGGCCACAGCCTGGAAAAACACCTGAGGGAGCCTGTAAGAATTATCAATAAAGGCTATCCAAGGGTGGCAATCATCATTGATGATATTGGTTTTGATAAAAAACTTGCCTATGATCTGGTGGCCATTGAAGGGAATTTCACCTTTTCAATACTTCCCGGCTCACCCTTTGGCCGAACCATTGCGGAAAATCTCCATACCATGGGAGCTGAGATTATGCTGCATCTGCCCATGGAGCCGGTTCAGTACCCAGAGGTAGATCCAGGCCCCGGCGCGATCCTGGCATCCATGTCTCCTGATGTTTTGATTGAGAGCCTGAGAAAGGATATAGATGCCATTCCCCATGCCAGGGGGGTGAACAATCACATGGGATCAAGGATCACATCTCTATCTCCCCAGATGCGTCAGATATTTACAATTTTGAAACAGCGGGATATGTTTTTTATCGATAGTCTTACCTCAAGGCATTCATTGTGCAGACAGTCTGCCCGGCTGTTTCATCTTCCCTTTGCCCAGAGGGATGTGTTTTTAGACAACATTCAAGATGGAGACTACATAAAAAAACAACTGAGGCAGCTTGTAAGTGTGGCAAAAAAGCATGGAAGCGCACTGGGAATAGGGCACCCTTACAAAGCAACCCTTTATACTTTAAAGCAGGAGATGCCGGGGATAAGAAAGCAAGTCAGGATTGTTCCGGCATCAGCTCTGGTTGCTGTGCCGTGATGGATTCTGCCGTAATGCCCACCCATTCCCCCTGGGTGATTATTTGGGAGATGGAAAATCCGTTTTCTTTTAAACAGGAGATGACAGCGCTTTTTTTATCCGTAATGATGCCCGAAAGAATCGCCTTTCCACCGCTTTTCAGGCTTTGATGGATATGGGGGATAATTTCCAAAATCACCTCGGCAATGATGTTGGCGGCAACCATATCATATCTATTGGAGGAGTCACGATCATATCTATGGGAGCAACTATAGCTTAGGGGGGCCTTTTCCATAAGCTCTTTTAGAGTGCCCTGTTCAATGTGATATTTTGCGGATGAAATGCCGTTTTTTTCAAGATTTTCCCTGGCCACATTGACGGCAACCTCGTCCGTGTCGATTCCTGTCAGATGCCGGGCCCCAAGTTTTGATGCCGCGATCATGAGAATGCCTGAGCCTGTACCCACATCTAAAAAGGCCATGCCGGGTTTTAAAAAGGTCTCTATCATGGTGATGCACATGGAGGTTGTGGGATGAGTGCCTGTACCAAAGGCCATGCCCGGATCTATTTCTATCACGATGTCATCGGGACCGGGGGAATAGTTTCTCCACTCAGGTTTGATAACGATGTGGTCAGTTATTTTTGTGACAAAGAAAAATTCTTTCCAGGATTCTGCCCAGTCCTCCTGGTCAACAATATTTGTTTTAATGGTGACATGGATGTCCATATCATTGAGATCAGCGCTTTTTTGTCTAATGATCTCAAGGCACTCCCTTGATGAGCTTGTATCTAAAAGATAGCCTGATACTGAATTTTCCCGGGGCAGGGGAAGGGCATCGCTGGCATATCCTTCAGCCGGTTCAGGAAGGGGTACTTCACACACCACGCCTTTTATGCCCAGGCTGAAAAAAATATCAGATATCAGCTCTTCTGCAAGAAGGGCATTGTCTGATTCAAATACAGCTTTTATATGTATCCATTTTGTGTTTTTATTCATGTGATTTTCTTTTCTTGTTTCTGGAGTTAATAAACATTAATTTAACCGGGTATCTTTCAAAATACCTGAAAAGTAGGGTGTCTTTCATATTGCATCAGAATTAGTTGACACTTCTTTTGAGTTGAGACCCTAAAAATGGAGAAATTGATTCAGAAAGTGTAAATTGGAAAATGAAGGATGCCTTAAACCCAAATTTTTTTCACTTTGATATGCAGGAGGATGATTCAACTTGACCAATCCCTATGAGAATCTTTGGATTTACTACTTAGACGGAATACCTGATCTGCCCGTCAAATTTTATAAGCATAGCAGTTTTATCGGAAACTGGGAAGAGGATGGATTCTCATTTTTTTTCTTTTCAGCCCCGGCAGATGATTATATGGAGAACATGCTGGAGAATCAAAAAAATATCTGTCTTATCGACAGATATGAAATGAGTTGTGAACAGTGGCATGGAGAGAAAATTGAGTCTTACACAACGGGCAATTTCTGCGTATCTCCCCCCTGGAAAATTCCCTTTTTAAACCGGCCGGGTGTCAGAAAAATTTTACTTGATCCTGGAGTGGTCTTTGGAACCGGGCGCCATCAGACAACGGAGAGCTGTCTTGGCTATCTTGAATATCTTTGTGAAAAAGAGGATATATCAACGGTACTTGACATTGGTACAGGTACAGGCCTGCTTGCCCTTGGTGCCGCATCTCTCGGGTGTAAAACCGTTCTGGCACTGGATTTTAATCTCCTTGCCGTCAAGACTGCCCTCAATAATATAAAGCTTAATGATTTTCAAAACCGGATTCTTGCAGTCCAGGGCAGAGCCGAAGATTTCACGGATATACAGGCTGATCTTGTTATTGCAAACATTCACTATGATGTTATGAAAAATTTGCTTGATGCTCCTGAATTTATTGAAAACAAGTGGTTTATTTTATCAGGGCTTTTAAGAACCGAGTCAGGCAAGATTTTGGAAAAATTATCCACCATGCCTGTAAAGGTGGTTGAAGCAGTTTGCCCCGACGGTGTCTGGCATACAATTTTAGGTAAAGCAGATCAAAGTATGAAATCGGCGTCAACTAACCCTTAGCTTATTTTGACCAGCTCAGTAACCTTATGACTCCGGGGTTTTTTTGCCGATTTTTTATAAATAAAAAAATCAGTACAGGAATGTATGGAAAAGTATCAAAAAAACATTTGTAACCTTTTCAAAAATTTTAGCTGGTATTGGATTCTTATAATTCTTATATCAGCAATTGTACCTCAAATTTTTAATGTTTTTTTTGACTTATCCTATATTGCTAATTTTTTAAGCTATGTAATCCCTGTTGGGGGCATATTATTATATTTTCTGAATCAGCAGCAGGCCCTTTTGGAAAGCGAGAAAAAATTCAGGAACATATTTGAATCTTTTCAAGACTTATATTTCAGAGCACATATTAACGGTACTATTGAGCTTATCAGTCCTTCTGTAGAATCCCTGACAGGATATGATATGGATGAACTCATTGGTTCTTCCGTGCTTGATGTTTACGCTGATCCTGGTGACCGGGACAGGTTGATGAAAATCCTCTTAAAGACCGGTAAAGTCAGCAATTACGAATTAAAGCTCAAAAAGAAAGATGGAGAAGTCGTAACCTGCAGCCTTAATGCCCAGATGATCTACGGCGGCAGCAGCAAGCCCGTGGCTGTTGAAGGGGTGATGAGGGATATCACGGAACGCAAGCACATGGAGATGGAGCTTATTGAAACCCAGGAGTTTTATCTACAGATTCTTGAAACTGCTGCCACAGCAGTTTTCACTGTGGATTCTGAAAAAATTATCCGCAGCGTCAACCGTGAGTTTTGTCATTTAACCGGGTTTAGCGAGGCTGAAGCCATTGGTCGGCATTGCAGCATTCTGCAAGGAGATCCCTGCGTGAACATGTGCGGCCTATATGATACTGATCGTGATGAGCCCATATTGCGCAAGCAGTGCTCCCTTAAAACTAAAGATGGCCGGACCCTGAGAATTCTCAAAAACTCGCAAAAAATACGCGATGAAAACGGCACCATCACCGGCGGGATTGAATCTTTTATTGATGTGACAGAACTTGTCAAGGCCCGTGAGGTGGCTGAAGATACGGCCAACCAGTTGGAATCAGCCATAGAACGTGCCAACATTATGGCGGCAGAGGCGGAATTTGCCAATATGGCCAAAAGCGAGTTTCTGGCGAGAATGAGCCATGAGATCCGCACTCCCATGAACGGTGTTATAGGTATGACCGAACTCCTGTTAGATACGGATCTTACGGATACACAGAGACAATATGCCCGAATTGTTATTACCAGTGCTGAATCTCTGCTGTCATTGATCAACGATATTCTTGATTTTTCCAAGATCGAGGCTGGCAAGCTTGATCTGGAAGCCCTGGATTTTGACCTGCAGGCAGTCCTTGAAGATATATCCCAGGTACTGGCATTAAAGGCCAATGAAAAAGGACTTAATTTGGCTGTTTTTATTCATCCTGATGTACCCTTGGATATCAGGGGAGATCCTGGGCGCCTCCGGCAAATCATTGTCAACTTGGTTGGCAACGCGATCAAATTCACCAGCAAAGGTGAGGTGAAGATCAAAGTATATCTTAAAGATAAGAGCGAAAATGAGGTGATGCTTTGTTTTACCGTGACAGATACTGGAATTGGTATTCCTGCCGGCCGGCTGGATTCCCTTTTCTTACCTTTCAGCCAGGTGGACGGGTCAACCACACGTAAATATGGAGGCACGGGTCTGGGGCTGTCCATATCCAGACAGTTATCCGAGCTGATGGGCGGTGAGATAGGAGTTAACAGCCGTGTTAATGAAGGCTCATCTTTCTGGTTTACTGCCAGGTTTAAGATACAGGCCGTTTCTGCCCATGATAATAAAAATATGTTTTTGAAATCTTGTGACGGGTTTGGTAATGTGAAGGGCAAATCCCGTATCCTTTCCGATGCAGAAAAAAAACAGGTTCGCATTTTATTGGCTGAGGATAATCCTACCAACCAGCTCCTTGCCCGTACTATCCTTAAAAAGATCGGATACCAGGTAGATGCCGTAGCAAATGGAAAAGAGGCCCTTGATGCCCTGGGGGCTGCCTCCTATGACCTTATTCTTATGGATTGCCAGATGCCGGAAATGGATGGGTATGAAGCCACCCGGAGAATCCGTAAGGGAGATCAAGGGTTGCCCAATCCCCATTTGCCGGTTATTGCCATGACTGCCAATGCCATGCAGGGCGACCGGGAAAAATGCTTAGAGGCAGGCATGAACGACTACATTGCCAAACCGGTCAATCCTAAGGCTCTTGCTGAAACATTGGAGCGCTGGCTTATAAATTTTTAAGTATTTTTTTCTGCTCGTTCCTCAATAACCTCTTTTAAAACTTTCAGAGCAGTGTTGGATGATGGAACTCCGGCATAGATGCTGGTCTGGAATATTACCTCTGCTATTTCATCTTTTGTGCATCCGACATTCAGGGCGGCCTGGATGTGAAGTTTTAGTTCTTCCGGCTTTGAAAGAGAAGTGAGAGCCGCCACAGTGATGAGCTGTCTTGTAGTATGGGGGATCTTTTTTCTTGAATACATCCTGCCCGTTATATAAAGGGACATGTCCTTTGCCAGTTCTTTATCAAAATACTGCCACAACCCATAGGGTTTTTCTTCATTCTTAACGCCGTCAAAGTATAGTTTTGCGGTTTGGGCAGTTTTTTTTGCTGCTTCTTTATCATCCATTATAAAATTTTCTCCTTTGTTTTCAGATTTTTTGTTGTGCCCACAGGAGCATTGCCGTTATAACACAGAGGTATCATGGAAAAAAGCTCAAAAAATTTTGATTTTGTAAATTTTATACAATAATTAAGGTATGGGGCAAAAAGGCGGTGAAAATTGCAAAAGTGTAATGCTGGTGACATGAAAAATCTTAAAAAGGAAATTGCAGATAAGGATATTCTGAATACAGATACAATAAATGAGGAGGACTCTCTTTATTTTAACTCATTTCATGAATTGATGAACCTTAGGGTGGCTGAAATTCTTTTAATATCAAGTCCTTATGATGCTTTTATTATGCAGGAAGACGGCCAGCTTTCAGAACGGATCATCCACGAGTACCGGGGTTTGAATCTGAGCAGCCCTCCCAGGCTTTACTGGGTATCAGATGCCTGTGAAGCTTTTGCCGAGCTGGAAAAATGCGTCTATGATATTGTGATCGTCATGCCCCACATCAGCGATATGGACTCCTATGAGCTGTGTGCTGCCATCAAGTCTCGCTTTCCTCTTCTTCCAGTTTATTTTTTCGCCTATGATACCGCCAAAGTAATGGAGGAGGAAACCTGCTTTGACCGGGGTGTTATTGATAGAACCTTTATATGGGGCGGGAATACCGACCTTTTATTAGCTATTGTAAAAAATCGTGAAGACGCCATGAATGTGGAATCCGATACCAGGCTTGCAAATATCAGGGTCATTATTTTTGTTGAGGATTCTCCACTTTACCTGTCCTCTCTTTTGCCATACATATACAAGGAAATAGTCATGCAGACCCAGGCGATCATGGATGATTCCCTCAATACAAAGGACAGGATGCTCAGGATGCGGACAAGGCCTAAAATCCTGGTTGCTGAAAATTATGAGGAAGCATGGTCCATTTACAGCAGATATTCTGAGTATGTTTTGTGCGTGATTTCAGATGTGCGCTATCCAAAACAGGGAAAAGACGATCCCCTTGCCGGATTTAAACTGCTCTCAAATATTAAAGAAGAGATTCCCGATATTCCCCTTCTCATGCTCTCCTCAGAAGAGTCAAATAGAGAAAAAGCATCTGAAATTTCGGCATTTTTTTTAAATAAGAACTCACCGAGCCTTCATGCTGATATCCGTTATTTTTTTGTACACTTTCTGGGCTTTGGAGACTTTATCTTCAGATTAAAGAACGGACATGTAGTTGCAAGGGCTGGAAATTTAAGAGCGCTTAGTCTGATTCTCCATTCCATTCCCGATGAATCCATTGAATACCATGCCAATAGAAATGATTTTTCCCGCTGGCTCATGGCGCGTTTTGAAATGCAGTTGGCATCTAAGCTCAGGCCCGTCAAAATAAGTGATTTTTCCAGCCCGGGCGACACCAAAAAATTTTTGGCTGATGCCATCAGAAATCGTTTAAAGATAAGACAAAGGGGGATGATTTCAGATTTTGCGAGGGACAGCTATGATCCTGACACGGATTTTGTCAAGATCGGGAGTGGTTCCCTTGGTGGAAAGGCCAGGGGGCTTGCATTCATGTCAAACCTTTTCAGGGAGGATACAACTCTTCGGAAAAAATTCCCAGAGGTTGACATTGTTTTACCAAGGACTGTGGTTATTACTACCGAGGGTTTTGATGATTTTGAGAACATGAACAATACAAGGGAATTTTTAAGAAACATACAATCGGATCAGGATATTGAAGATCATTTTAAACTCTCCCCTTTTCCAGGAGAACTCCGGCGGGACTTGAAGATTTTTCTTAAACATGCGAAGACTCCCCTTGCCGTGAGATCCTCGGCCATTTTAGAGGATGCCCATTACCGGGCCAGTGCCGGGGCCTATCATACCTATATGCTTCCTAACAATCATCCGGACATTCTGGTTCGGCTGGAACAGCTTATTATGGCAGTCAAGCTTGTTTACTCTTCCGTATATAAAGAGGCCCCAAGGATACTTGCCAGGCATTCGGTTTACAGGCCCGAAGAAGACAAGATGGCCGTTATTATTCAGCAACTTATGGGTGATATTCATGGAAACTATTACTATCCTGCCATATCCGGTGTGGCACAGTCCTATAATTTTTATCCGGTTTCCTATATGAAACCGGAAGAGGGCGTGGCAAATATTGCCCTGGGGCTTGGAAAAATTGTGGTTGACTCTGGTGTTGCCCTGCGATTTGCTCCAAAATATCCAGAGTTTTTAACTCAATTTTCAACGGTTGACTCCATATTGAAGAATGCCCAGACCTATTTTTATGCGTTAAAAATCAAAACCGATGAAAAGAACTATATTTCATCCCATGATATGGATCTTGACCGGTTAGAGGTGGATGATGCGGTTGATCATTTTCCAGTAAAAAAACTTTCCAGCACCTATTTTCCAGAGGACAATAAAATCAGGGATATGTTCAGCAAAAAAGGATATCCTGTTATCACCTTTGCATCTGTTTTAAAGTTTGGTGAGCTGCCCCTTGGAGCGATTATATCAGAGCTGTTAGAGGTGGGGCGCCATGGCATGGGGTGCCCCGTGGAGATCGAGTTTGCCGTCAACTTTTTTAAACAAAGAAAACCGGAATTTGCCCTGCTGCAGATACGCCCCATGATGGTGGCACAAAACAAGCTGAATGTAACCATAACTTCCGATGATATCCAAAAGTCCTTTTGCTATTCAGACAAGGCAATGGGAGCCAGTCAGGAAACCTTTGTACATGATATTATTTATGTTAAACCCCATGATTTTGATATAACAAAAACCGTTGAAATCGCAGAAGAGATTTTTCGGCTTAATGCTGTTTTCAAAAAAAAGGATAAAAACTATATTCTCATCGGGCCTGGAAGGTGGGGAACCCTTGATCCCTGGCTTGGGATCCCTGTAAAATGGGCTGGTATCACCCAGGTAAACACCATTGTTGAAACTTCCTCTGAAAAGCTAAATGCTGATCCATCCCAGGGCAGTCATTTTTTCCATAATATAACCTCCCTTGGAATCAACTATCTTGGAGTTCCTATGAAAGATAAGTGTTTTATCGACTGGAAATGGCTGGAAAGCCTTCATGGGGAGCAGGAAACCGTGTATTTAAGACATGTTTCTGTGGAAGTACCGGTAATCGTTAAAATCAACGGCAGAACCTCATGTGCCGCTATATTAAAGAACCAGGGACAAGCAGCGGTTTAAGTCTATCCTTTTTGATCAAAAATTATGATTATGTGATACCGAGTCAAAGGTTAAACATATTTATGACTGTAGCTCAGGTATACAGTAGGTCTTAATATTTTTTAGTTCATTTTTTTCAGTTAACCTTGCTTGGTACAAATCCCATCTTAATTGTACATTCATCCAGAAATCTTCAGATATACCGAAAAATTTTGCTAATCGAAGTGCTGTACTCGGAGTAATACCTCTTTTGCCTTTTACAATCTCATTAATCCTCTGGTATGGAACATGTATTGAATTTGCCAGTTCCTTTTGAGTTATTCCCATCGGGGTTAAAAATTCCTCAATTAGCATTTCGCCTGGATGAGTAGGTTCTCTATGTGTTGGTATTCTAACCATAATCACCTCATAATTAATGGTAATCTACTATTTCTACAAAATCCGGGGCAGATTCTGACCATTGAAAACAGATTCTATATTGATCATTAATTCGTATGCTATAAGTCCCTTTTCGGTCACCCTTTAACACACAGGTTAACCTTGTCAAACAATTTATTACAGATCGACATTGTGGTTTTTCATTCAAAAATTTCAGCTTGAATTCAAAATGATATTGTGAAATTATTTTCCTGAGAAAATATTTATCCCGAAAGGCAGACGATACAGAAGTGAAGCCAAGTGATTGAATCGGAAATATAGAAAAGGAATATGCTTAAATGTCACAAATCAATAATCCCATGGAAATCTTCAAGTTGTTGAACGGTTCTAACTGCAAAGACTGTAATGAACAAACCTGTCTGGCATTTGCAGTGGCTGTATTCAAAGAAAAAAAACCGATACATGCCTGTCCCCATTTGGAAAAAGAAGTGATTGACCGGTATGGTGGAGCCGTTGAAAAACCCAACACCGTTGACGAATATAAGGCAGAGGCCATTGAGGAGCTAAAAAAGAAAATATCTTTGATTGATCTTTCCCAGGCGGCAAAGCGGCTGGGCGCGGAATTTTCCAGGGATAAATTGAGCATAAAAATTTTCGGCAAAGAATTCAGTGTGGATGCCGGGGGTAATCTATCATCTGAAGTGCATATCAATGCCTATATGGTGGTGCCGGCATTGAACTATATTTTAAACGGTTCCGGGAAAATACCCCGGGGAGACTGGATCACATTCCGGGAGCTGAACGGCGGGCCTTCCCGGTATGCTCATTTTCAGCAAAGGTGTGAAAAGCCGCTGAAAAAGCTGGCTGATACCTATACTAATCTGTTCAAAGATATGCTGGAAATTTTCGATGGAAAAAGGATTGACAGCAGCATTGATTCGGATATTTCAATTGTCCTGCATCCCCTGCCGCTTTTTCCCATAATGGTCTGCTACTGGCAGCCTGAAGACGGCCTTGAATCCAGCCTTCACATCTATTTTGATTCTGCATCCGATGATAATCTTGACATTGAGTCCAACTATACGATGAATGAAGGTATTGCTTTGATGTTCGAGAAGATCGCCCTGCGTCATGGTGCATAATTAAATTTTACCCGGAAATACACCCCAAGAAAGAATTTCGGCCGGCAGGATTTGCCCTCATCAGGCTTTGGAGTTTCCGGGTTATCGATAACGGGAAATTTATGGACTTACCATTCTTCCCATGAACAGTACAACGTCTGTTTCGATATCCTTAATCATAAATATAAAGGGTCTATTGATACACATTTGAACAGGTTCTATAGGAATAGATGTCGGCATAACAATAACGACCGTTGCCGCGGCAGCTTCCGTTCCTTCTTCATCCACACGTATAAATGCCTTGTGAATTACATCGGAGATGTATATATCTGCGGCATCGGTTATACCGGAAAAATCTGCTGACGGTGTAAAACCAAGTGTCATTCCCATCTGCTGGAGAACTTTTTTAAGGCTGATACCATCAGGTTCAAGATCGAACCTGGGCATTTCAAGCTGAACATTTGTCATGGTCAGTGACTCGGTAATTGAATCGAGCTGATCAGAGGTAATATTATTTTCAAAGTCTGCAAAATGATTTTCCCGGGGCAATATAATCAGCATGGATATATCCCTTCCATCATATAGAAGCTCTACTGCCTGGAAGTCTTCTGATTCAGTATAATTAAATTGCCTGGTCTTCGACATCATGGGAACGGAGACACTCTCTGTTTCAGATATCCAAAATGGAGCATTCACGGTATTATCGGCCTCAAAAGGAAACAGCCATGCAGCATTGAAGTAGATGGCATTGGTGAGAACCATGAGGGTCGAATCGTCTATGGCGCCGTAGGGTACTAAGTCGTTTATTTTATTTTCAGTCTGATCACTGATCCATGCGTTGATGGTCTGCCTGGAATTTTCAGGCTCGTTCATAAAATCAAGCAGAGCAAGTTTTGTCCCATAATATTCGGACAGAATATTGAGATATTCCAAACGAAACGGATGCCCTTTTTGCCCCCAGACATTATTGGAAATGTTCAGCCTGAACCCATCTCCATCCTGCCCGCCGGCACCTTCTCCCCTTTTCTCCAGTTCAAGGTCAAGATAATTGAATCCGGCGTGCAGGGTTTCGGGATCAACACTAAAGTGAAGGGCATCTTCCATTTGTTCTGCTGTTTCGTTTCTTGTCCCGGCGTAGGTCATGGCAAGGGCAGTGGATATGCTCAACGGAGAATAAAACAGGTTCTGCCCTTCCTGGATCATGTTTTTGTAAAAATCAATGTTGAATGCCTTAAGACCGTCTATCATATCGGCCATGTTCTGAACAGAGTCCTCGGTATTCCTGTTTTTTTCAGCAGGTGCAAGCTCAAAAAGCGTACCTGGCTGCCATAGGATAGAACCCTCAGTTTCAGGAGATGAAAGGGAATAAAGGGAGAGGGCATAAGTGGTTTCATTATATTGAATTTCAGGAATTATTAAATTCAGAGAGTTTTCCTGGATTTTAATACAATGTGCATCAGGAGCAGCCTCTGTTATGGAAAACAATTTCCAGAAAAGGGCATCAGAAGCGTAGGAATCCGAAGGCTCAAGGGAAACTGGTTCAAATAAAAGATCATAGCCGTTGTCAAGGTATTGCACGCACGGCACATGAATCGTTAAGTTATTACCGACGGAAGGAGTTTCTGATAATGCCGCCCCGGTTGACAACATTAAAAAAATAAAACTGATCATAATTAAAAATTGTTTTTTTATGGGCGATAAATAAATCATTGAATCCTCCCTCAAATAAAAGTTTGATTTTTAGGGGTTGGTTTTATCTTGGGCCTCTTACCTTTACAAAGGAGAAAGTTGAAACAGGAATAATGACAAACAGAACTATATCTGATAAAGAAAAAGGGGAAAAATATTGTTACAATTTTTTTGATCAGATCTGGCCATGGAAAAATATTATGCCAAACAATCTCAGATATCAAGCCCGAAACAAAGATTCTTAGAATCAAGGGTAAAACTTCGTGCACCTCTATATTGAAAAAACAGGGCCAAGCATAGCCCTGGGAACAGGTCCGAGAGAATTCAATTATTTGACAATTCTTCCACCTGATGAAATAATATTTTTTGTGGGCTGTTTCATGCTTTATTGCGCTTGGCATGGCATGTTGGTTTATTTATATGAAAGTCTCTGTAAAGGATTGTTTTTTAAAGACTTTCAATCTTCGTTGTGGTCGGGTAAAAAATATGCTCCGGCCATGCCGGTTTATATGAAAGTCTCCGTAAGAGATTGTTTTTTAAAGACTTTCAATCTTCGTTGTGGCCGGGTAAAAAATATGCTCCGGCCATGCCGGTTATATGAAAGTCTTCCGCAAACCCAATATGGCTTTCATGCTTCTTTGTGGGGAAAGCCGGATCAAAATTCTGGCCTGCCCATGGCAGTTATATAAAAATTTAGGAGGAAGTTACATGGATGACGCATATAAAAGAGTAGTTAGCAGGGATCCGGGAGAAAAAGAGTTTCTCCAGGCGGTTCATGAGGTGTTTGAATCGGTAAAGGATGTGATGGATGAGAACCCGGAATATCGCAAGGTAAAGATTCTTGAGCGTATTGTAGAGCCGGAAAGAATAATCATGTTCCGGGTGCCTTGGGAAGATGACAGGGGAGAATTCCAAGTAAACCGGGGCTTTAGAATACAGATGAACAGCGCCATAGGTCCCTACAAGGGAGGGCTTCGGTTTCATCCTTCCGTAAACCTGTCAATTTTAAAATTTCTGGCATTTGAACAGGTGTTTAAAAACGCATTGACCACCCTGCCCATGGGAGGCGGAAAAGGCGGATCAGACTTTGATCCCAAGGGAAAATCCGATGCCGAGGTAATGAGGTTCTGCCAGAGCTTCATGCTTGAACTGTCAAGACATATAGGTCATGACACCGACGTGCCGGCAGGAGACATTGGAGTAGGGGGCCGGGAGATTGGCTATCTCTTTGGAGCATACAAGCGCCTTAAAAATGAATTCGTAGGAGTCCTGACCGGGAAAAGCCTTAACTGGGGGGGCAGCCTCATCAGGCCCCAGGCCACAGGGTACGGATCTGTCTACTTTGCCTCGGAGATGCTTAAAACCCGTGGTGAAAGCCTTAAAGGAAAAACATGCCTCGTATCCGGCTCCGGGAATGTTGCCCAGTACACCGCTGAAAAAATACTGGATATGGGCGGAAAGGTAGTCACTTTTTCTGATTCTTCCGGATATGTTTATGATGAAAAAGGTATTTCCAGGGAAAAACTTCAATATGTCATGAAATTAAAGAATATAAAACGCGGGCGGATCGGTGAATATGCTGATAAATACGCCGAGGCTGTTTACACGCCTGTGGATGGGTCAAAGGATTATAATCCCCTGTGGGATCACAAAGCAGACTGTGCATTTCCATCTGCAACCCAGAATGAAATCAATGCGAAAGATGCCGGGAATCTCTTGAAGAATGGTGTTTTCCTTGTATGTGAGGGGGCAAATATGCCGACCACGCCTGAAGGGGTGGATATGTTCCTTGATAAAAATATACTCTTCGGCCCTGGAAAGGCGGCCAATGCCGGTGGAGTAGCGGTTTCAGGGCTTGAAATGTCCCAGAACAGCATGAGAATCAAATGGACGAGTGAAGAGGTGGACGCAAAACTCAAACACATCATGAAGAGCATTCATACCGCGTGTGTTGATGCCGCCGAAGAATATGGGGCCGGGGGAAATTATGTCAAAGGAGCAAATATCGCGGGTTTTGTAAAGGTGGCCGATGCCATGATCGATCAGGGTCTTGTCTGACATGTATCAAGATGGGGGAATTTTTCACCGGCACCCATCGAATAATCGTTTTGGTGTCTGATTATACATTGGTTTGGTGTAATTTTGTTTAAATCAAAGCTGCCGTAATTATTTAAATTATCCTGACCTGGCTTCTTTTGGCAGCTGATATTAAATTTTTATCAAGCGTAGCAATAGGCAATCCCTTCCGCATCGCAAGATCCAGATATGAGGCGTCATAGCTTGAAAGTTGATGGTATCTTGCAAGGTAAAAAATTTCCTTGATCATCCTTTCAGGTGTTTCCTGTTGAACTATTATTGGAAGTTCCGACAATAAAGTAATGAATAATATACTATCAGCATGACTGATGCGTTTTTTACGTTCGGCGACCAGCAATACGTTTCCAACCTCCAAAGGCCATATTGACGGGACCAGAGCCGTGCCATTCTCCAGCCTGTCTAAAACAGATTCAGTATATTGACTTGTTTCGTCTTTGAAACACCAAGACATAACAATGGAATTATCAACAACAAAACTGTTATTCATCTCAATCTCTGCCCTGTTTAATCATATCTTGTATGGATAATCCATCAAGTGTATGCTTTGACCGGAATTCACGTAATCTGGCAATTACTTTTTTAGGGTCTTCCGCTTTTAAATGATCTGGCGGCTGCAATACCGCGACTGGAACGCCATGTTTTGTAATGGTTATCCGTTCACCTTTATTTACGCGTTCAAGTATTTTTGGAAGGTGTGTTTTAGCTTCATAGGCACCGATTGTTTCCATAATAATTCTCCTGATATTTAGACCATTCTAAGACCAGTCTATTTTAAGAGTTTTAAACTGTCAATGATAATTTTTTTTATTCATGTGATGCCGGTAAATGCTTGACAGTATTTAAAGTAAATTGCATACAATAAACAATGTGTAAGATAAATGTTAAATTAAAGGCAATAATAAGGAGCATATAATGAAAGAGAACCTTTTATTCAAGAAAATGTTTTTTGTGGTTATGGCAATTGCAATGCTGGGAACTCTGAGCTATGTTTCAGATGCCGGGGCAGGGGATAAAAAGATAAACATCCGTTTCAGTACCTGGCATGTGCCGGCAGGTGCTGATGTCCAGAAGCTTTGGATTCCCATGCTTGAAGAGATGAAAACAAGGAGTAACGGACGCATTACCTATACCATGTATGCAGGCGGCGCCCTGGGTAAGGGCCCTGCCCACTATGATATTGTCAAGACAGGACTGTCGGATATGGGATATGCCACCTTGAGCTGGACTCCTGGAAGATTTCCATTAACAGATGTACTGTCATCTCCCATTGTCTGTCCGGCAAAATGGAAGGGAGCCGAGGCTGGAATGGCCATGTACGAAAAGCTCTTACACACCGAGTTCGAAGATATCAAGGTGCTTCATATCAATAACTGTGTTATGGCCCACCTTTGGACTACTAAAAAAGTTACAAGCCTGAATGATGTAAAGGGCATGAAGATCAGAAGCCCCGGCGGGCTTCAGACAAAGGCCATTGAAGCATTGGGCGGAACTCCCATATTCATGCCCCTTGGGGATGTATACCTGTCCATGGAGACCGGTGTTATAGATGGTATTGTTACCTGCCCCGCACTTGTAAAGGCATTTAAACTCTATGAGGTGGCAGACTATGGGGTGCCCACATCCTTTGGGTGCGTGTCGGAAGGGCTTTTTGCCAACAGAAAATTCTGGGACAGGGTGCCGGATGACCTGAAACCCATTATAGAAGATGTAGGCAGAAACGCTTACAAGATTGCCGGAATTTTTGATGAAAACTGGTATGATGAAACAATGGCAGGCTTTGGAAAAACCATCGAGATCGTCAAGCTATCCGATGCAGAGCAGAAGGTATGGGATGAGAGACTTAGCACAATGCTTTCCCAGTGGGCAGCAGAGCTTGAAGAAAAGGGCTTGCCAGCCCAAAAAGCCCTTGTGATGTTTAAGGAGGAGCTTAAAAAGTTGGATGTAAGTTTTGATGCCTGTCCCTATTAAGTTTATTTGAATGTGTAGGGGCTGCCCTTGTGGCTGCCCTTGTGCGAAGAGCAATCACAAGGAATTGCCCCTACATTCATGGTTCGTTGTGGGGTGCCACCCATGGGTGTTTATATAAAAGTCTCCGTAACAGATTGTTTTTTAAAGACTTTCAATCTTCGTTGTGGCCGGGTAAAAAATATGCTCCGTTAATCTTACCGCCTTTCAGGCCCTTCAATATTTTGATTATGGCGGAAACCCGCCATGATGGCTGTATGGATAAAATTTGGAATTTTTGTATGGGAGAATTATCACCATTTTTTATTGGATTTAAATCCATAATAAGAAAATTGACTCAATTTGCATTGACCATGGGCATGGGATGGGTTCTTGTTATGATGTTTTTGACGACACTTGATGTGGCCGGCAGGTATTTCTTTTCAAGACCGATTCCCGGGGCCGTTGAAATGAGCGAGTTTATGTTGGCATTGTTCGGTGTTCTTGGCATGGCTTATACCCATGGGACCGGGGGCAATGTCAAGGTGACCATGCTGACCCGGAAACTGCCCCTGCGCATTGCAGCATTTTTAAATGTGATCACCGGTCTGCTCAGTCTCCAGATTGTTGTAATGCTTGTATGGTATGGCGTTATCATGGCCATTGAGGAGTTTGGCAACGGCACTACCACCGATACCCTTGCCATACCTCTATACCCGCTTCATATACTTTTGTCTGTGGGAGCCTTTCTCCTGGCATTGGAGATTCTGGTTAATATTATAGAATCCATTGCAGGGGTTATAAGAAGCAATCTTGCAATAGATGGCAGTTAAAATTTATGCCGTTAATTTTTATTTGAATGTAGAGACAAGGCATGCCTTGTCTCTCTACGTTTCATGTTTAGTTGTGATGGGCGTGCTGAAGCTGTTGGGAATAAACTGAAAATGGATCCTCAGACAATTGGAATAATAGGAATTGCAGTATTATTTTTTCTTTTAATAATAGGGATGCCCATAGGAGTTGCCCTTGCATTTGTGGGGTTCTGGGGTATCAGCCTTATGACGGATATCTCAGTTGCCCTGCCGACGATGCTGAGGTCCTTTCTGGACACGTTCACAACTTATTCTTTTACGGTCATTCCTCTTTTTGTAATCATGGGTGAGCTTGCCACGGCATCCGGTCTCAGCCAGGGAATATATGCAGTTGCCGATAAGTGGCTCCGGCGTTTGCCCGGGGGATTGGCCATTGCAACCATTGGGGCATGCTCCGGTTTTGCAGCCATATGCGGTTCATCCGTTGCAACCGCCGCAACACTGGGCAGGGTGGCTCTTCCTGAGATGGAAAAGTATGATTATGATGTGCATCTTGCAACGGGAAGTGTTGCAGCCGGAGGAACCCTCGGTTTTTTGATCCCCCCCAGCATAGGTTTTGTCGTATACGGTATCTTAACGGAACAGTCCATTGGAAAACTCCTGATTTCAGGATTTATACCGGGTTTTCTCCTGGCTCTGACCTATGTTATCATTATAGTAATCTGGGTGATGATTAAACCTGATATTGCGCCATTTAATCCTGAAAGAATCCCCTGGAGGGAAAAACTTGTTTCCCTTTTAACCGTATGGGAACTCATTGTTGTATTTTTTCTTGTAATGGGGGGTATATATTTTGGTTTTTTTACGCCCACCGAGGCAGGAGCTCTGGGGGCTTTTTTCCTTTTTGTTGTGGCAGTTTTCATAAAAAAGCTTACATGGAAAACCCTTGTGGAGGCAATGAAATCAACCACCAAGGTGTCGGTGATGATTTTTATGATCCTTGCCGGTGCCTATGTATTTACCTATTTCATGGCCCTTACCATGATCCCCATGAAACTTTCCATTTGGCTTGGAGGCCTGTCCATGTCCCGGTATTTGATATTAACCATTATTTTGACGGCCTACCTGGTTCTGGGTTGTTTTTTAGATGCAACCTCCATGATGGTGCTCACCCTGCCGGTCATTTTTCCCACCATTATTGAGCTGGGATTCAACCCCATATGGTTTGGAGTGATATCTGTCCTGATGATGGAGGCAGGGTTGATTACGCCCCCCCTTGGCTTGAACATTTTTGTTATTGCAGGGGTGGCAGAGGTGCCCATGGAGACGGTATTCAAAGGTACCATCATCTTTCTTCTGGCAATTTTTGTAGTAGTGGTTCTGGTTACGGTTTTTCCCCAGATAGCCTTATTTTTACCTGATGTTATGGGTTGATCTATAAAGATTAAAGTTTTGAATCATATATGAGCCGGGCAGGGGCCTTTACTTTATCTTGTAAATTCCCCTTGAGATATTTTCTATTTTCCCCTGCGCTTTAAGGCGATACAGAATGTTTCTGACTTTCTGGGGTTCCATGGAAACTCTGGCAATGATATCGGCCACGGCAATGCCGGATTTGTAGGATTTAATGATCTTTTCGATCTCGTCCAGCGGGCTAACCGGTTCCCTTCGAGAATTGAACAGCTTCTTTTTCGCCGGTTTGCTTTGTTTCTTTGGTACGGATTTAGCCTTTGCTTTAGGCGGTTTCAGGGTTTTCAGGTCTTTGTCCCCGGCGGCAGCATCAACCTGCTCCACCGAATCGACTTTGGTCTCTGAACCATCTTCAAGGTCGACGCCGAACAGTTCTGAAAGGGAGGTATCGTCATCATCGGAGATGATTCTGGAGCTTTTCTGTTCTGCCCGGGAATGTTGTTTTTCTTCAAGCATCAGGTCAATTTTTTCCTCGATGGTTCCCCTGGTAATAAATTTGTGAACAATGACATTTTTTTTCTGGCCGATCCTGAAGGCGCGTTCAGTGGCCTGGTTTTCAACGGCTGGATTCCACCATCTGTCAAAATGGATCACATGATTTGCCCGTGTCAGGTTCAGTCCCACACCGCTGGCTTTAAGGAAAAGCACCATAAAGGGAACGTAGTCATCCCCCTGGAAGCTTTCTATGAGCTGTTTTCTTTTTGCCACCGGCACGCTGCCGTGGAGTACAAGTCCCTTTCGATGGAATATGGATTCTATAAAACCTTCAAGGGGAGCCGTCATCTCCTTGAACTGGGTAAAGACGAGTACCTGTTCACGCTTTTCATGAATGGTTTCACAGATTTCCCTCAGACGCTGAAATTTTCCGCTTTCCTCCTCTTTAAAGGAGCCGGTTCCGCTGAACTGGTCAGGATGGTTACAGAGCTGCTTGAACTTCATCAATGATGAAAGCACGATCCCTTTTTTCTGGATTCCCTCGCTGTCTTTGATCAGGGATTCAAGTTCCGCAACACTGTTTTTATACAGCAGAATCTGCTTTTGTGTCAATCCTGAATAGGTTTTCATCTCTACTTTTTCCGGAAGGTCGGAAATAATTCGTTTGTCTGTTTTCAGGCGGCGCAGTATATAGGGAGAGAGGAGTTTTCTGAGTTTTGCGTAATTTTCCGGCTTGGTTTTCAGTTCTTTTGCAAATCTGCTGAATTCGGTTCTGTTTCCCAGAAGGCTATCATATAACTCAGGGCCGGAAAGAAACGATGGATTTCATTTACCCAGTTCGCGATCAGGGAGGCCGGTATTATCAGCAGGCTGACTCCTGTTCTTTTGTAATCCGGTTTTGTCATGGTAGTTAAGAAGGCCAGCACCTGAACGGTTTTTCCAAGCCCCATATCATCGGCCAGGCATCCGCCCAGTTTCAGGGTGTCCATGAACCCGAGCCAGTTGAGTCCTGTCTGCTGATAGGGCCGAAGTTCGGCCTTGAATCCATCCGCCGGAACGACTGGCGGAACCTTGTCCGGTGTTTTCATGTTCTGCATCACCCATTGCAGCCATTCTCCGGAGGACACAGACACATCGGCAGCTTCTTTGTTACCCTCTTCTCCCAGCATTTTTTCCGGATTGAGCTGCATGCGCATGGCATCCAGAAAGGTGATGCCGTCATCAGCCATTTCCCGTGCATTTTCGTAGGCGGCAAGGGCAAGCGCAAGTTTTTCATGATCCACTGGAATCCAGCGGTTTTTGATAAACGCAAGTCCCCTGGATTCTTCGAGGATCTGTCTTGCTTCCTGCTCTGTAACAGGCACATCTCCCAGTATTATCTCAGGATTGAAATCCAGGATGGCCTTTAATCCGGTAAAGGAGGGCTTGGAATCCCCGACCTTGAGATTGATCCTGGTGCCGGAGGAACGGGATTTCCACCAGTCCGGTATCCGGCACAGGATACCGGAGGACTCATACAGGGGAATCTCCTTCAGGAACTGATAGGTTTCATCGCTTTTCCAGGCCACAGGATGGAACAGGTCGCCCGTGTCGATCAGCTTTTGTATCAGCTCGCTTTCCCCGGATGCCCTGTACACGGTTGCAAGGAGGCGCATAAGTCCGGCCTTGTCCTGCCATGCTCATGCAGCCCGTTTTTAAGGGGCAGATGACGGGCTTTTCCGTTGGCGCCCATTCCCTTTGAATAGGTTGCCATAAACGCAAAGGGCGCATCACCTTTCCTGTTTTCAACCAGATTATTTTCAGTGAATTCCCTTATACCTGAAACACCCTGAAACCCGTATTGCCGAAACAGTAAATCACATATTGGGATATGGCTATATCAGGGTATTGCTCCCTGGGATATTCCTGGTTTATTCCCTCCACATAGCCTGATATTTGAAGGGTATCCTCTTTTTTTAAAGTAAATTTTTTTACCGTGGTTTTCATTTTTTTCAATTCAGAATTGGAAAAATATTTAAACTCAATCACAATTCTAATGCCTGCAAATCGTTCGTGGTATTTTCCCACAAACTCCAGGTCACTTCTGCCTTTGGGATAGGAGCGCTCGACATTGAATGTAAACCATGAGGATAGATAGCGGCTGCAAAGCTCGAAAAACGTTGTCCGGTAGAAGTTTTCATTTACCTGGGAAAAGATCGCTTCGGGCAGTTGAGAGACATAGAGATTCCAGTAATCTTGAAATAACCTGTTCATATCCAGCGTGCTAATGAATCCCTGCATCATACCGGCATACTTTGTCGATACATCAATTCTGTGAATCTCGTTAAAATACTCCACAAAAATCTGACGCATGTTCAAGTTGGGAAGTTTGAGGAAAAAATCATCCTGACGGGTCAGCATTCCGAGATAAAAAAATGAAACGGGAAAGAAATCCTTGTCAAAGAACTGGCGCATATCAAATTTTGTTACGAGAAACCTGTCATCATAACGAATGGTATTGGTCATGGTAAGCTGATTGACAAACTCTTCCGTACAATGAGGGTTTGAGCCGGTCAATCTGTGTATCCATGAGAGGTCGGTTCTCAGATTCAGGTCTGTCAGGTATTTGGGGATGGTTCTGTTTTCACAGAATTCCACAAGAAAATGGCTTAAAATCGTGGAGTTATACACCGCCTCACCTTCAGTTTTTACAAAATGGTAGCCGTTGTAATGGTTTTTGATGATCGCATCCACTTCAGTGCGGGTGGAAGGGTCAAATTCATAGTCTGAATATATCTCATCGAGAAGGGTGTCCACTTCCGCCTGGGTAAACCCAAGCATGTTTTCAAACCGGGGATGAAGCGTAATAAATCTGGCAATATTAAAGCCCGAGGCCAGTTCATCCATGGTAATGGGCAGAACTCCCGTGATGAAGACGTTGCTGATTGCTCCGGTTTTACGCCCCTCTTTCATAATTTTGAAAAAGGTTTTAAGGAATCCATCGTCTGCGGTAAGCTCATGGTAAAGAGCATTGTTTCTGGCGATGATGAGTTGATTGGCAAAATTGTCGTATTCATCAATTATGATATACAGAGGGGGGAGGTTTTTTTTATCGATATAATGCAGAATTCTGCCGAGATTTGCAGATGCACTGTTTTTAATATTATTCTGGTTATGGTTTTGTTCAATATCAATGGTGATATTGTCCTGAAACCATTTTTTGCACAATCCCAGCATGGTATCCATTTTCAGGTTACAGGCGAGGTTGAAACTCGCCTCAATTTCAGCAATTGTTCCTGTGGGATCCACAACTGAAAAATCCAAATGCAGAACAAAAAAGGAGTTCCTAACCGGTGTGGGATTTTTCCCAATATAGGTATTACCGAATAGCCGCTCAAAATCATCCTTTTGCCGGATGTTGTAATAACACTCGAGAATACGGCACCACAGAGATTTCCCAAAACGCCTTGGACGGAGAAAAACAGGATTGCTGAGGGTTTCAAGCTTTTCAATATAGTGGGTTTTATCCACAAAATAGCCGTTATCCCTGACTATCTCCTCATAATTTGCATTCCCGTATAATATTCTTTTTTTCATTGATCATTTCCTTTTTCATAGGGATTGGTTCTAACCCGGCTCTTTTCCATTCTGCCTAATTTCCGTATTTGCCATGACCGGTAAGGGCAGGGCGGATTTAAGATTTGACATGTATTATCCGTTTTTTGTTCAGTGTCCCTTTTTTATCAAAGGTTTTTAATCCGTAAATCCGGTGTCTCTCTTTTTGTCCGGATCAATGAAACATGCCATCCCGGTTTTCATTTGTCTGAAATTATGCTTTTTGTAGAAAGACTCTTTTCCAGGGGATGCGTAGAGAATGACGTTACAGCCGGCAAGTCTGTTCATGATATTTTCAACTATCATACTTCCAATCCCTTTTTGCTGATAAAGGGGATCGACAGCCACATCGTACAAGGCACCCTGGTAGGCACCGTCGGAAATGGCTCTTCCAAAACCGATTAAACTGTTGCCGTTATAAACAAATACGGTAACAGCACTGTTTTCGAATGCTTTTTTATGTATGTGGGGACTGTGGTGCCCCATGCCGACACGCTTTAACATATCAGCTATATTATTCCAGTTGACGTTGGAGCAGTCGAATTTAATATTTATGTCCATGTCTGTCATTTTGTTTGATCTTAAATGGTTGTTATTTCAGATAGATACCCTGTTTTCAAGTAGAGCTGTCTATTTTGGAAAATCCACTTGCAGAGTTCTTCCATATTTCTTTTTTGAAAGACCTGTTCTGATCAATCTGAACTTTTCTTTAGACGTTTTTTTATCCCCCGAAACTGGTCATAGGTCAATCCGAGCAGGTCTGCCGCCTTTTTCTGGTTAAAACGGCAGGTTTCAAGGGCCTTTGAAACCATATGGGTTTCCAGGGTAAGGACAGCCGATTTCAAGGGGAGTTCAAGCAGATGCTCAAGCCGGATATCCTGATCTTCATAACTATCATAGTATCCTTTGTTTCCGTATGGTGGTTGCCTTGGTTTTTCTTCCAAAGGAGTGTTGTGTTCTTCGGTTTTGATGCCTTTTATTATTGTCGCATCGGTCTGATTTCCTGTCTTGGTGCCTCCTATCATCGTCACATCTGTCTGCTTCCGGGTTTCCTTTTCGGAAAACCTGTCCTGTTTCGGGGGAGGGCCATAGGGGGCCCTGAAGGGCTGGAAGCTTTCCGGCTCAATGCGGATTTCATCCGGCTCATCTGTCCTGTACACTGCCCGTTCAATTACATTTTTAAGTTCCCTGATATTGCCGGGCCAGGGATATGATTGAAGGATTTTTGCGGATCGGGAAGAAATGCCGGGCACCTGGTTCCAGCCCAGCTCAAATGCCATACGCCCGGCAAAATGATGGGCCAGCAACAGTATGTCCTCCTTACGATGCCGGAGCGGGGGTACGTAAATCACCTCAAAGGACAGCCGGTCAAGGAGGTCTTGCTTGAAGGTTCCTGCCCCGGCCATTTCCTCAAGATCGGCATTGGTGGCGGCCACTATCCTTACATCCACATGAACCGGGGTGGAAGAACCGACCCGCTCGAAAACACCGTACTCCACAGCCCTGAGAATTTTTTCCTGGACCTCCATGGGAATGGTGCCGATTTCATCAAGAAAAAGCGTGCCTTCGGATGCCTGCTCAAACCGGCCGGGTCTTCGGGCTCCAGCGCCTGTAAAGGCCCCCTTTTCATAACCGAAAAGTTCCGAGCCGATTAAAGACTTTGTCAGGGCGGAACAGTTAAGGGTTATAAGGGGTTTTTGCCAGCGTTTCGACAGAAAATGAATTCTTGCGGCAGCCAGTTCCTTGCCGCTGCCCCTCTCCCCCAGAATGAGAACAGGGCGGTCAATGGGAGCCACCCTTGACAACTGCTCCTGAAATCTGAGAAAGGACTCCGACTGTCCCAGCGCCCGATCCATGGACAAGGGGCTGCCTGGGGTGGAATTCTTATCAATATATCCCATGGCAAACCTCATATTTTATTCGACATCTCATTGTTGGTAAAAAATACCATTTAACAGTATATAAGCCCGTAAATAAGTTTTTTATACCAGATTTTCATATCGCTGTCAATATGGTCTGATATGTGTAACTAATTATAATTATTATTTAAAATAGATATTTATTTAGGATGGCACGTTTCATGCTGATTTATATTAACACCTAACTCCCATGATGGGATTCCGGGTTAACCTGAAAATGAACACCATAAACTGTTTTGAGGCTGAATCCAATGATCATTTTTTTTTGATAATCATTGGATCAGACAAAAAACAATTAAATAACGAACAGACCAAGGAGAACAAAAATGGGCATTTTTACAAGATTTAAAGATATTGTGGCATCCAACATGAATGCAATGCTGGACAAAGCGGAAGATCCTGAAAAACTCATCAAGATGATGATTCGGGAAATGGAGGACACCCTCATTGAGATCAAGAGTGCCTGTGCCGGCACCATTGCCAGCCAGAAAAAGACCCAGCGCATGCTGGAAGACATCTTGGAAAAACAATCCTACTGGGAAAACAGGGCTGGTCTGGCGGTGGCCAGGGGACGGGATGACCTGGCAAGACAGGCCCTGATGGAAAAAAGGCGGTTTGCCCGGCAGGTGGAGACATTTGAGCAGGAACAGTCTGAGCTGAAGGCTATTGCCGATCAATACAGGGATGATATTGAGCAACTGGAAAACAAGCTCAAGTCTGCCAGGGAAAAGCAGCGTATTCTCGTGCAGAGGCATGTCCGTGCCGCAAAAAAGAAAAAGGCCCATGAGGAGATAAGAAGGGCCGACAGCGCGGAAATAATGCAGAAGTTTGATGAGATAGAAAACCATATCGAACGTATGGAAGCAGAGGCGGATCTCGTCAATTACGGGCGTAAGCCCTCTTTGGAGCAGGCATTTGATGATCTTGAGGCTGATGATGAAATTGAAAAGGAGCTTCAGAGTATTAAGTCTTTTCAATCCGGGGAGAATAATGATACAAGAGAACAACCCAGTTTGAAAAAATAAGCAAAGGGAGTCAGCATGCACGGAATGCAAGGCATATTTTTTACAGGAATCCGGATGGGAGGAGTCCTGCTCATAGTCATTACCCTGGGGCTTCTCCTCATGTTTATCATAAGGGCCCTTGGAGCCGGAGGAATTTTCAGACGTGATAAACAGGCTGATGCAGAGGAAGCCCGTATGATCCAGGAGATTTTCAACGGGCTTTCAAGAATGGAGGAACGGGTGGAAGCACTTGAAACCATACTGAGTGAACGCCGGAAAAAGGACACCTTAAATGATGAAATACTATAAACAAAGGCGACATTCCCGTAGAGGTGGGTTCAGGGGTTTTTCGAGGCCATCGGGAACAGGGCGGCCTGCCGGTATAAATATCTACCGCTCCAGGCAGGGCCTTTTAATGGGGGTATGCCGGGGGATTGCCGAGCATTTTGCTTTCAGTGTTCTCGCTGTAAGGCTCATTGTACTGGTAGCCTTTTTTTTCACAGGGTTCTGGGCTGTGGGGCTTTTGTACATAGCTGCCGGCATGCTCATGAAGATTGCACCGCCCTCTCCCCTGCGGGATGAAAACGACCATGAATTTTATCAGTCCAATGCAGCCTCCAGGGCCTCGGCAATAAAGCGGATCAAAGAAAAATTTGATAATATAGAGCGCCGCATACAGAAAATGGAAGACACGGTAACTTCAAGGGCGTTTCATTTATAGGCTCAGGTTTTGTTCAAGAAAATATATGTCCAGATACCAACGGTTCGATCATTTTTGCATAAATTATTTAATTTATTAACATGAAAGAACCGATCTCTAAAAAAACCAGAGTCATGTTTTACTTAAATTACAACATCTTATGAGACCAATCGAACCGAGGGTTATAATTAGGTTGAATAATGTTTCAGTCTTTTTAAAATGCTATAAAAACTAACTCCGTCTCTTTTTGCAACTGAACGTATCGACAAGAAAGCCGTGATTTCATGCAGCGCCAATGAGTTTCACCAGGTTGGAGGGAAAATGGTTGCTGACATACTTGAACTCAATGGCTGGGATGGATATTTTCTGGGGTCCACTTTAAAGAGCACATGGGGTTTTTAAATACCATCAATGATTTTTGCTTCTTTATGAAGCACCTTGTGGATGATTTTCTGGATGTCAGCGCCATTGAGGCAGGGAAATTCGAGCTGGATATCCAACCGGCATCCATTGAAGATGTTCTTTCGCGCTGCCTTGAACTCAACAATCTCCAGGCAGTCAAAAAAGGTGTTGATTTACAGGTGAAATGCTCGCATAATCTGCCCCGTGCCGCCATGGATGCTCCCAAAATTGAACAGGCCATAACCAATCTGGTTTCCAATGCCATTGAACATACAGAACCTGAAACCATTGTACGAATAAACATTTCCGGCAACAGCCAATCAATCGTTTTTTCAGTTCAGGATTCAGGACCTGGAATTGCCCGGGACGAGATGGAGAGTCTCTTTAACCCCTTTGAAAAGACAAGTTCCAAAAAAACCGCCGGAGAAAAAAGTACAGGACTTGGCATGGTGATCACCCGCAAGATCATAGAGGCCCACCACGGGCAAATATGGATAAAAAGCAATGTGGGTGAAGGAACTACGTTTTTTTTTAATATACCAATACAATAAGGAAAGAATGGACCCGAACATAAAGATATTAGTGGTGGATGATGATATTGATGTTTTATTTGCCACCGCAAGAGTAATCCGAAAAGCAGGCTATGAAGTGATTGAGGCATCCACGGGAAATGAATGCCTCAATAAGGCCAGGGAATACAAACCTGATCTGATATTGTTAGACGTTATATTGCCGGACATTATGGGAACTGAAATATGCAGGCGGATAAAGGCTGATTCATTTTTTAAAGACGTATTTATCCTGTTGCTTTCAGGGCAAAAAACTGCATCAGATGATCAGGCAGAGGGGCTTGACCTTGGTGCTGATGGATATATCGCAAGACCCATATCTAACCGTGAATTACTGGCAAGAGTCAGAGCAATGGTTCGCATTCTGACCGCGGAAAGAAAAGTTGATCATCTTGTCACAGAGCTTCAAGAAGCCCTTGCAAAGGTAAAAACCTTGAAAGGGCTTCTTCCCATATGTTCATATTGCAAAAACATAAGGGATGATAAGGGCTACTGGAATAAGATTGAGAAATATATCCAGGAGCATTCAGATGCGGAATTCAGCCACGGCATCTGCCGTGAATGTGCCGCAAAATATTTCCCTGATATTGATATCTATGACGATTAGCCGGTGATGTTGTAGATATTTATTTTTTTTAAATTTTTTTCGGCATGTTTCATTCATCGGTTAACACTTTTAAAAAAACAGTATAAACGAACTAATCGTTTTTGATCAAACATGAACAATTTAAAAAGAGATTTTGGGCATCCTTCATATTGCTTCAAAAGTAGTTTACACTTTTATGGATGATAATCCCGAAACAAGAGGATGTTCATAGATAAAGTGTAAACCGGCAAATGAAGGATGCCAGATTTTGTTAATACTACTTTGTTGGGCCTACCTATAATTATGGAAAAATATGTGTGCTAAATGGCTAAAAGGATATGATCCTGAGCATCTTGCCGTTCGTTTAGACGAAAGCAAATCTCTTGGGCAAGATGGACGAGTCTCGTTCAATGGATTTGGATTTACGGAATATATTGTTGTTCTGAATAGCATGGTGTCATTAAACGACACAATCACTGAATTTGAAAAAAACAATATTGTAAGACAGGCTGCTTTCAGCCTATCGAAAAGAGAACAAATATCTTCTGCAGGCCTGTTGAAAGAAATCAGCAAATTTGAATCAGAATATTTAAAACAGAAACCCCAAAAATTCGTCCTCGTTTCTACTCTATCGATAAATCGTAATTTCAAGTTAAAACGAGTTCATATTAACGGCTCAACTATTACCTTTCACGCACATATAGCAAAACAATTTACCGAAGAAATTGAAAATAAAATTAAGATCCCTGCTTCTCACACAATTACAGGTGAATATCCAAAAGACTACATTTTTCTTAAAACTTCCGTAAAAGCAAAATCCTATTCTCAAGCATCCAGCATAGCTATCGATTCAATTGATATTATTCGTGCTATCTGGAATCTTTTCTACAATCGTGAACAATTTAGAATTTCATCCGGTGGGCGTAGATATCCTGTAAATAATAGGTGCGATCTGAAGTCGCTGATATTATTGTTAATTAATGCAATTTAACCTGCCGTATCACCGGCAGTTTCTTACCCCGGCATGCATTACCGGTAACGGTTTTGTGTGAAGCCCGGGGGACAATGAAGCCCTTGGTCTTTGACCTGAAGAGCGAGCCGTGAGGCAAACTCAACTCTGGCAGCATCAAGCCGGTTGGGAGCTAAGAATGATGGTATGATGTCATTGACGGCCTGGAGAGCTTTGGGAGGCTTTGCCGAACAAAGTAAATCGTTTACAAGCACGTATCGAGAAAGCAGTGGAGGTATAACCGATACTGCCGGGTTTTGAAAAGAACTTTATCAATGCTTGAGCCGTATGAGGTGAAAGTCTCACGTACGGTTCTTAGGGGGCTTGGGGCTGGTAACAGCCCCCGGCTACCCGACACAGGTGGACACATAGGCACTTTGGCACGGAGGTTCTTGGCCGCCTGCTGGTGACTTTAACGTTATCTTCTCATAAACAAACACCGGGGCAACACTTAGGATGAAAAATGAGTAGCAAAAAATGACATCTAAAAAAGACCTATCAGAAAGAGACATCTGCACAAAATATATCCAGCCAGCTCTTGAAAAAGCAGGTTGGAATCCGCTTACCCAAATTCGGGAAGAAGTCTCTTTCACTGATGGTCGTATCTATGTCAAAGGCAACCTGACAAGCAGAGGGAAAAGAAAAAGAGCAGACTATATTCTTTATTACAAACCCAATATCCCTATTGCCATAATCGAGGCAAAAGACAATAAACACTCAGTAAAAGCAGGTATTCAGCAGGGACTCAATTACGCCGAGATATTAGATATCCCCTCTGTTTACAGTAGCAACGGTGACGGTTTTTATGAACACGACCTTACCCGTTCAGATGGACAAATAGAAACAGACCTTACCCTTGAGCAGTTTCCTTCACCGGAAACACTCTGGAAACGCTACAAAAAATACAAAGGCATTGATACAGAAGAACAGGAACGTATTGCAGCACAGGACTATTTCTTTGATGGTACAGGCAGGACCCCTCGCTACTACCAGCAAATAGCCATCAATCGCACTGTAGAGGCCATATCAAAAGGACAAAACCGTATACTGCTCACCATGGCAACAGGCACCGGCAAGACTTACACAGCGTTTCAAATTATCCACCGCCTCTGGAAAAGCAAAACCAAAAAACGAATACTGTTTCTCGCAGATAGAAACGCCCTGATTGACCAAACCAAACGGGGAGATTTTCGTCATTTTAAAGACAAAATGACGGTGATCAGGAAAAAGCAAATAGATAAATCCTATGAAATTTATCTTGCCCTTTACCAGGGTTTAACCAACTACGATGAAGACAGAGACGCTTATCGCGAATTCAGTCCTGAATTCTTTGATCTGATCGTCATTGATGAGTGCCACCGTGGCAGTGCAGCAGACGACAGTGCCTGGCGAGAAATTCTCAACTATTTTTCAGGCGCAACCCACATCGGCTTAACTGCAACCCCCAAAGAAACTAAAACCGTATCCAGTACTGAATATTTTGGTGGTCCCATCTACACCTATTCTCTGAAACAGGGAATACAGGATGGATTTCTTGCCCCTTATAAAGTAATAAGGAAATGGATATTTTTGACCTCATCTGCCACACAGCATTTGACCAACCGCCATTGATCAGAGCGGAACGGGCGAACAATGTCAAAAAACGGGACTGCTTCACCAGATATGGCGAACAGGCCCGCAAGGTACTGGAAGCGCTGCTTGATAAATACGCGGATGAAGGCATTGAAAACATTGAGGACATGAAAATTCTGCAAGTAAACCCATTGGATCAGTTTGGCTCCCCCCTTGAGATCATCAGCCTTTTCGGTGGAAAAAAGCAGTATTTGCAGGCAATCACAGAACTGGAACAGGAAATATATAAGGCGGCATAAACAATATGGCAAATATCAGCGGTATCGTAAAATCAGCAAGAAACATCATGCGCCAGGACACGGGAACCGGTAGTGATGAACTGCGTATCCTGCAACTGGGCTGGATGCTTTTTCTGAAAATATTCAGCGATAAAGACAAAGAATTGGAGGTGTTGCAGGACGACTATATCCGCCAGAAACTGCTGGAAGACTGCAACCTCCACACCATTATCCGTCTGCCAAACTCGGTGTTTCAGCCCTATGCCTCGGTGGCAACGAACTTACTGTTTTTTACCAAAGGCGAACCAACCAGAAAAATCTGGTATTGGGAGCATCAACTGCCGGAGGGATACAAGGCCTATTCCAAAACCAAGCCCATCCAAGCTGCCGAGTTTGATCAACTTAAAAAGTGGTGGGATAAGCAGGAGGAGAGCGAACAGGCATGGGTTGTTGACATTGAAAAAAAGATTAAGCAGGCAAAAAAAGCAGCTTCACCATATTGGGAAAAAGCAAACGCTGAAAAATCAAACCTCAATAATTTAAAAGTCCTGTTAAAAGATAAAATTAAGGTTCAGAAGACAGATAAAATAATAAAAGAAAGAAAAGAGTTACAACGAAAAATTGCCAACTCTGAAAAATTGATACGAGAGCATCAACAATCAGGCGACAATATTTATTTCCCTGCGTTTAACCTTGACATCAAGACTCCTCATCAGCCTGAAGAAGAAAAGCAACATAGCAGTGCCGAACTGCTTGACATGCTGCATCAATCCTTTGCCAAGGGAGATCAACTCCTGGCGCAGCTTAGGAAGGAGTTGGCGTTTTACTCTGCAATCGTAAAAACTATTCTGTCAGAGAACTGGACAGGCTCATCCAAACCAGTACTTTTGAACGTACCATGCTTGCCAATGAAAAACTGTCTCAGACTGTTACAGAACTCCCCCAATCCACGGAAAATGTTTTCAAAGACAGCTATGTGTTTGAGTTCTTGAATTTGCCAACCCTCTACCGGGAAAAAGAACTACAACAGGCACTGATAGCTTCTCTCAAAGATTTTATTCTGGAGCTGGGCATCGGTTTTACCTTTATCGGCCATGAGTACCGCCTGCAGGTGGGCACGGATGATTTTTTTGTTGATCTTCTTTTTTTCCACCGCCATCTGCAATGCCTGGTCGCATTTGAGCTGAAAAACGACAAGTTCAGGCCGGAGCACCTGGGGCAGTTGGAGTTTTATCTTGAAGCCCTGGACAGGGATGTCAAACTTGATTTTGAAAATCCCAGTATCGGCATACTTCTTTGCCGGGAAAAAAATGACGAGGTGGTGAAATACGCCCTCAGCCGTTCAGTCAGCCCTGCCGTTATCGCTGATTATGAGACCAGACTTATTCCAAAACAGCTTCTTCGGGATAAGTTGAATGAAATTTACGCAGTGCTTGAGCATGGGGAGGGGGAGTAGTGGCAAATCAATTTGTACCTATTGGGAAGCTGTTTAATCTTGAAAAAGGCCAGCTCCAAAGTACGAAATGTACCCCCGGCGAATATGACTTTATAACCGCTGCCGAGGACTGGAAAACACACAATGAATTTGAACATGAATGTGAAGCATTGATTTTTGCCGCTGCCGCTTCCGGTTCATTGGGCAGAACACACTATATTGACGGAAAGTTCATTTCCAGTGATTTGTGTTTTATTTTAACTCCGAAAAATGAAGAAAAATATTCCTTAAATCTTGCCTTTTATCACTTTGTCTTTAATTCACTGCGCCCTGTTCTTGTGGCGGCAACTAAATCAGGAACATCCAAAGAGTCCATAAATCAAACCAATCTCAAAAAATATGAACTCCCCTATTTTGGTATAAAGCAGCAGGACTTATGGATTGAAAAACTCCAAAACAAGCAAGTCAGAAAAGAATTGCTCGGCTCCGAACTCACCCAGCAGAAAATCCTGCTGAAAAAACTCCGCCAGCAGATTCTACAGGAAGCTATCGAAGCCAAACTCACCCTTGTCGCCACTTCGCTGGCGCCTATCTGTGTGACTCTCTGGTTTGTAGAGTTCAGCAAAGCGTGGGATTGGCGAGCTGGTTATAATTATTTATTATATGAAATGCTGCAAAAAAGTGAGAGAATACCGGTCAACAGTTGATGGCCTTGTTGTGGGTGTGGTCACGCATGACACTGACACCCGTATTTTGATTAGCAACTTGGAAGCATCGAATCTCCTTGGTCTAACGGCCGATCAAATGTCGAGCAGGGAAGCAAATTAAATGAGGAGAATAGTATAATGAAAATCAGATTGACGGGATGTGTGGCAATAGGTGTTATAGCGGCTATGTTTCTGGCAGGGTGTAGTGACCAAGAAACCGAAACCTTTGAGAAAAAGCAAGCATATGATGCGATTGACAAACCGAAGACAAAACTCAACTGGATTGGACATTGGTTAAGTGAACATGACAGGGAAAAAATGGTAAAAGAGGTTGGCAAAGAATTTGCCATAAAAAATCCTGATATTGAGTTAAATTTGAAATTCCCACAAAACATCAGAGGGTACCGAAGTAAAAGAGATGTATCAAAGATGTATGCAGAGATGATACGAACCAGCAAGTATGATTGGGATGTGATATGGTTAGATGATCAAAGTTACCAGTATGTAGCAGATGAACTACAAGATCCAAAATGGGGTCAAAAATATTTAGTTGATTTTGGGAAACTATCCGAATTTAAAGATACACAGAAAGACTTTATATTTGAAGACCCTATATGGGCTGCTCAGACAGGAGACATGATTGTTGGTCCAATGTTGGAAGGGTATTACCATGTAATATTTTATAACAAGGATGTTGCCGATAAAATTGGTATAAATATTAAAGATATGGGAATGACCTATGATGATCTTTTGGGATATGTAAAAGCAGTTGATGGTTATAACAAGAAGATGGGTACTGATATTGCGGCGTTCTATGAATCGAACGACTGGACTTGTCAGGAGATATTATTCCAGAGGCTGTTAAAGTCTGAGATTGGAGACTTCAGAAAGAGCTTGGAGAATAAAGGGTCGGCAGAGAAGAATGCGGCATTTAAGAAAACTCTTGAAGCTCTTGAAGAGCTGGGGAAGTATAAGCCACTTATCAAAAATCACAAGGAAAACATCTGGTTCCAGACCAGGCAGACCCCATTAAACGATAAGGTATTATTCTATGTTAACGGGATATGGATGTATAACCACTGGATGAGTATTGATGAAGAGAAAACAAAAAAAATGTTTCCTGCAGAACTGCCCGTATTGAAGGAAGTGCCCTTTTATCAGGGAGGTTATATTCCAACGTGGGCGGTGTGGAAGAATGCTCCTCACAAGGAAGAAGCCATTAATCTCATGCAGTTCTGGTCAAGACCTCAGGTTGCAGAGAAATGGGCACGATATACAATGGCTTCAACAGGACTGAGGGGTCATGCCACCACAGGAACGGAAAGCGCCCATCCCTTTGCCGTCTGGCAGAGAAAAATAACCGAAAAATATGACGGGAAAATATATTATATACCAAGTACAGCATATATCTTCGGAGCAGAAGGAAATAATGCGCTTCTTCTAAATGATGTAAAAGAAGAGATCCTAAAGCTATTGGATGGACAAACAACATCACAAGAAGCATATGATAGAATAATGGCAAAGGTAAAATAAATTTCTTTATCTAAATAGAAAACGATTTTTTAAATACGATTGGAAAAAGAATGCGGCTTAATTTAAGCAAAAAAATATTTCTTCTCTTCACACTGGGGCCTTTCTTGGTCGTAATGTTGATCATGAGCATCGTTACTGTTCAAACTAAAATCAACACAGAAAGAAAACTGGTGATGACAAGGCTGAATCACTACGCATTTCTCTTAGAGTCTGGTACCCTGAGTTTCGAAAGTATTGCCCAAAAAGACAAACTGGAATACAGCCTGGAAGAAAATATTCTGGTTTCTGAACTTATTAAAAAGGATTATTCCACCCCCTATTCTACAAAACCCTTAGCTTCTTTAACTTCGCTGGATACGCAAATAGTGGACAGCGCATTTGAAAAAAACGTGATCATTTTCATTAGGAAACACAATTCGTATGATTATCTCTATCCTATTGTTTTTAAAAATAATATTATAGGCATTTTTCATGTTAATTTTCTGAATACAAATATTAAAACAAGAATTATTAAATATGTTTATTTGATACTGTTTCTGAATGCATCCGGTTTAATCGTGTCATTCTTGATGATTAGATTTTTGGTAAACAAAGGCATTTTAAAAGGGCTTACAGAATTGATGAAAGGCAGTGAAGCGCTGACAAAAGGAGATCTTGATTATGTATTACAAACAGGCTCAAATGACGAAATAGGAGATTTAGCTGCGAGTTTTAATTGTATGACCGCAGACTTGCGTAAAACAACAGTTTCCCGTGATTTATTGGTCAAAGAAGTAGATGAACGCAAAAAGATAGAAAAGGAATTACGCAGTGCTACTGAACGCGCTGAGGCGGCCAACATAGGATTAAGGAAAGAAATCAAGGAGCGCAAACAGGCAGAGGAACAACGGGACATATTAATTTTGGACCTTCAAAAGGCTCTGTCAGAGGTTAAAACATTGCAGGGGTTTTTACCTATTTGCTCACATTGCAAAAAGATTCGTGATGACAAGGGGTATTGGAATCAGATCGAATCTTATATTCATAAGCATTCCGATGCTGAATTCAGCCACAGTATTTGCCCAGAATGTGCAAAAAAATATTACCCGGATATGAACCTTTACGATGATTGATCCGGTGAAAGGATAATTATCCTATTCATCAGTTTTGCCGGGGTAAATTTTATCAACAATACCTGATGCATGGATCAAAATAAAATAATACCCAAAAATGGGGTATGATTCTTATTAACAAATTAAGTCCTTCTTCGGTATTTCTTTCTTTTGGAATATTTTATATCCTCAGAGGTATACAGTTGGCATTGGGGCTGGTGTTTTTACGAAAAGGCATTGAACTGATTGTAAGCAGAAATATATTCATCTCAAATGCTTCTGCAAATATTGACGGACCTAATATTAATTTGATTATCGGTATAGCTGTTTTTATTATGGTGCTGTTTTTGCTGGACAATAAAAAACTGCCGGCGGCAATTGCTGCGGTAGGGGTCTGTATCATAATGGGTTTTATTTTCGGCGGGTTTAAAGGAGAAAACATTTCATTCGGTCCCACAGATGTTCATCTGGTTTTTCCTTCACTCAACGATTTCTGGATTGCATTTATCATGCTGATTCTGCCACAAATTCCCCTGACAATAGGAAATGCCTGCGTAGGGACGGCAGATACATGCAGCACCCTTTTTCCGAAAAGTATGCTGCTCCAGAAAACAACCGCAGGAAAATTTGCTCTGACAATGGGAATTGCCAATTTACCGGCAGGATTTATCGGCGCTGTGCCAATGTGTCACGGAACAGGCGGACTGGCGGCGCATTACCGCTTTGGAGCGAGAACCGGGGGCGCACCACTCATAATTGGAATTCTGTTTGTGTTAATGGCATTGCTTTTCGGTGAACTCGGTTTTTCAATCCTTGCAATGATTCCGAACGGTGTTTTGGGGGTTTTGCTGATTTTCGCAGGGCTTGAACTTTGTCCCCTGATCCGCAGTCTGGAAACAAATGAAGAATATTTCACTGCACTTCTTATCAGCGGCATTGCACTGACAGTTCCGAATATGGCGTGGGCATTCGGAATAGGGATTCTGACCGATTTCTTTATCAGAAAAGCAAAAATAAAAATTTGATGAAAGAAAATACTTTTTTAATGAGAAAAAACGGAGAATAGTCAATGGAACCGATAGGAATTATTCATTCGCCTTTTAAAGATATAGAGAAGATGCCGATACAGCCTAAAGGCGCATCAGACATTGAAGGAACTGTTCATGTAGATGATATTTATGTCGAAGGACTTAAGAACTTGGATGGGTTCAGCCATATCTATCTGATCTATCATTTCCATAAAGTAGACAGAACATGCCTGACAGTAATCCCTTTTCTGGATACAACGGAACGGGGTGTATTTGCAACACGTTCTCCTCTGAGACCCAATCATATCGGACTTTCCATAGTCCAACTAATTAAAATAGAGGGAAAGATTCTTACTGTCAAAGGAATAGATGTTCTTGATGAAACTCCGCTGTTAGATATTAAACCCTATATTGAAAATTTCGACGCAGTAACAAACAGCACTTCGGGATGGATGACAGCGAATACACAGGAAGTATCAGAAAAACGTTCTGACAGTCGTTTCAAATAATGATTAGAAAATTTATGAAAGTGGTTAAAAAGGCGGGTGCGCTAACCAATCGGTCAACCGGGTGCGACCTGAAGTCACTGATATTATTGTTAATTAATGCAAATTAACCTGCCGTATCACCGGCAGTTTCTTACCTTGGCATGCACTACTGGTAACGGTTTTGTGTGAAGCCCAGGGGACAATGGAATCCTTGACCGAAAGGTCTGGAGAGGAAACCGTGAGGCAGCCTCAACTCTGGCAGCATCAAGCTGGATGGAAGCTAAGAATGATGTTATGCGTAACATAAGTGAATCGTTGATAAACGTCGTTAGCGATGAGAGGCTAAAGATGCTGTTAAGCCTTAACCAAAATGGTAAGGGGTATGGTTAAGTACCTAAGCAAAATTAATCCGTAAGTTTTCCTTAGACGATTTTATATGATTATTTATGGCTGGGTACTTATGATGCTCCGCTTTCATCATACGTGATCTGAAATTTCCCCGGTGAATAGACAGACGCTAACCCATTGTGTAATATCAGTGGAACAGGGTAAGCTCAATTGTCTCCATTTCAGTATGGAAAGCAAGCCGTAAGGTGAGCCGATAGATGAGTGGGTAAAGCAGGTCGGAGAAAGCAAATGCCGCTGTGTAATGTAGCGGATAGAGGGTAATCCCTTGTCACGAAAGTGAGCAGACTTCCGACGGGTGTTGAATCCCGGGAAACGTTTGGACGGTTTTATCTTCATGGTGAGGATAGACGGTGACTGTTATGTCATGTATTGAAAAACACAAGATGCTTGAAGTTATGTTTTTGACTGTTTGCTTGGGGATTTGGAAAAACCGGAAGTTGAATTCTAATTTTTGGATTGTTTTTCCAGGGGCATCACCCCAATGTGGGATTTTGCCCCGCAAAGCTCAGGCTCAACGGCTTGATCCTATAGTTTCTAATAAAAACAAAATAAATACTTAACAAAATTCTGATATTTCCTTGACACCCAAAACCCATTTGTAATACATTCAGCTCATAAGAGGTAAATTCTTCCTTGCCGGCAATTTAGCCTTAAAAATTTGAGCAGAGTGTTTGAAGATGACTTACGCATGGGGATCAATTTTCAGTCCAGGAAAAGCCGTGAGTTTTTTTCGGGCTGGCATAATAAGCCCCGACCATTTGAACCTGAAAATCCGGAATTCAGCAGATCTAACGCATGGTGGCTGTCTGAGCTGTCCAGCCTGATTTACCTGAAGGATGCATATAAACCGGCATGGCCGGAGCATATTTTTTACCCGGCCACAACGAAGATTGAAAGTCTTTAAAAAACAACCTCTTACGGAGACTTTTATATAAATATTTACCGGGTGGTTACCCCTAAATTTCTTGCAGATCATTCCCCCTTGAACTATACCTTTCAACTTTAACCTATAAACACCAAGAGTGTTCGAATATCCTTATTATTGGGAGTGTCCCGGCTTATGGCAATGGCCCAATATAATGTGTTTAACAACAAATTTATAACACTACCGTGTGTTTTCAAGTATTGAGGGATGCAAAAATGGGAAATTGTTCAAAAAGGGAAAAAACAATCTTAGTACTGTTGATTTGTATTATTTTCGTTTTAAACAATCTTTTTTTTATTGGCGAATTAGCTGGAGAATCAAAATCATTGACAACTGTAAGATTAGCAAGCGTGCCTGCGATTGTCGAAGCGCCATCCCATATTGCCTATCAAAAGAAGTACTTTCAGGAAGAAGGCTTAAACCTGTCCATTGAAATCAATCCTGATGGTAAAACATCCCTGACGCATCTGTTTGAAGACAAGGTTGATATTGCCGCTGTAATGGGAACACCTGTGGTATATGCCAGCTTTCAACGCAATGATTTCTATGTTATTGCCAAGATGGAGCATGCCAAGATTCATTCCGCTATCGCCCGAAAAGACAGTGGTATAACCGTAAGCAATGACATTATAGGCAAAAAAGTGGCTGTTATGTTCGGCACATCAGGACATTTCTTTCTGGACTCATGGTTAATCTTTCATAATTTAAAGCCTTCAAAAATCCAACTCGTTAATCTCAATGGCCCGGAGGCCGTTGACGCAATCGGCAGAGGTGATGTTGATGCTATGTTTTATTGGTTTCCCTTTCCTGAAAGAGCTATGAGGGATTTTGGCAGCAAGGTTTTTGAGTTGTCCAGCAACCATCATGTACCTGGTTCATGGGTAATTGTGGTAAAAAAAGAGTATGCGCACAAAAATCCTGAAATCCTAAAACAATATTTAACGGCCATTATAAAGGCTGATGCGTTTATCCGGAAGGAACCGGAAGCCGCCATGCGCATTCATTCCGATGTCAGTGGTGTGGCTGTTTCCATTTTATCCAACAAATTTAAGAAAATGGGATTCAGGCTTTGTCTGGATCAAGAACTTCTACTTGATTTCGAAGACCAGGCACGTTGGATAATAAGTTACGGCTACACAACCCGTCAACAGGTTCCCAACTACCTGGATTATATTTATCCAGATGCATTAATATCGGTACAGCCTGAGGCCGTCACTCTCATTCATGGATCTAAAAAATGAAGATTAAAACACGAATTGTCATCAGCACAGGAATCTGCCTTGGAGTGGCACTTGTTGTGGCTTTCATGCTGTATGCTCCGATCCAAGACACAAAACAAGCCGCCTTGAAATATAAAAACAACACCCTCCTGGTTCAAGCCGTAACTGATTTAATTATTGCTACCGAAGAATTTCTTACATTTCGATATCCGCGTTGTGAACAGCAATGGATTATAAGTTATGGTAAGATATCAGATATTGTTAAAACCGATCCGAGATATGTTCAGGTGCTTGATTCAAAACTAAAAGAACTTTTGTCCTGGTTCGAGCGGATTAAGCTGATAGAAACCGACAAAACATCTTTTCCGGAGCAGATTTCAACTCTATCGACCCTTGAATCACGTCTGTCAACCAATATTCGGTTGGCTGCCCGCTCCATATTGAGGCAGATACTTGCGGATTCTCAAGTGATGAGTTCAACAAACTTTAAACTGACAAACAGGGCTTTTTTATTGACCCTTGCGAGCCTGGCCATCCTGATTCTTGTTTTCATTGTAAATGCCTTCTTTTTGATACGAAATGTTCTCCCGCCTTTGGGCGAACTTATCAATAAAACAAGGCGCATCATGGATGGTGATCTGAATCAAAATTTTAAACCGGGTCAGGAGGGGTCTATAATCCGGGAGCATGATGAAATCGGTGAACTTGCGACGGTCTTTGATAACATGACCAAGCAATTGGTTGGATCATTATCCGACCTTGAAAATGAAGCAAAAGAACGGAAGCTGAGTGAAGCAAAATTCAGGGGCATTTATGAACAATCCCCCATCGCTATTGAAATTTTTAATAAGAATGGCAAATTGGCTGATGTCAATCAAAAGACCCTTGACCTGTTTGGGGTTGAAGACAAAAATTATGTTCTTGGATTTGATCTTTGGACAGATCCAAATATTCCAGCTAAAGATATTCAACATCTTCAGAACGGGCAGCCAATCTTTGTTTCGTCGGAGTTTGATTTTGATCTCGTCAAAAAAAAGAACCTTTATCCCACAAGCAGGTCAGGAAAAATTTATTGGGATTTATTCGTCATCCCAATCATCAAAGAAGGTGAGATCGACGGGTACCTTGTGCAGGTGTTAGAAGTGACTGAACGAAAAAAAGCTGAGCAGGACCTGCGGGAAAGTGAAGAGCGCTTGCGGCAAATTGCTGAAAATATAAAGGAGGTGTTTTGGGTCGGCTCACCAGACTGGAAAGAGGTGTATTACATTAGCCCTGCTTACGAAAATATTTGGGGTCGATCCTGCGACAGCCTCTATGCAAAACCCCAGTCCTGGCTTGAATCAATTGATGAAGAGGATAAGGCAAAGGTCATTTCTACAATTTCTGAAGGGGGCAGCCCATCATCCATGATCGAATTTCCGGAATACCGGGTCGTTCGTCCTGACGGCTCAATACGCTGGGTGTTTGCAAGGGCGTACCCAATTAAAAATACTCAAGGAAAGGTATACCGGATAGCTGGGATTGCAGAAGATATAACGGATAAAAGAAAAGTAGATGCCTCACTAAAAGCAATTAAGTGGTTAATTGAAAAGTCTCCGGGGGAGGTTCATCAACTCTCTCAATACTATGGTGATTTAACTGCATTAAATACCCGAAGAATTATTTTGGACAATATCGGTTCTGATGTCCTGGCAGACATTGTGCAAGAATATATGGCGCTTCTTGACACATCTTCAGCAGTATACGAAAGCAACGGAGACTATGCGCACGGTATCTTTACTTCCGGATGGTGTCGGATGCTGGATGCCGCCTCAAGAAAGCTGTGCGATACGGACGACAATGCAGAAGCACTTTGCAGCGGTAAATGGTTGTGCCATGAATCCTGCTGGGAAAACGCATCCAAGGTTTCTGTTCAAACAGGAAAACCTGTGGATATTGAGTGTCATGGCGGACTCAACCTCTATGCGGTTCCCATAAAAGTTAACGAGGAGACGGTCGGTTCCATCAATTTCGGTTATGGAGATCCTCCCAGACAATTACAGCAGATAGAAGAAATTGCACAAAAGTACAGGGTTGACCCAACTATTCTTTTAAAGGAAGCACGAGCCTATGAAAGTCGACCTAAATTTATCATAGAAATGACAAAAAAAAGATTAGAAAATTCCGCCAAACTGATCGGGGCGCTGCTGGAAAGCAAACTTACCCAGAAAAAATTACAACAGGAGCAGGAACAACTGTCTGTAACACTTCAATCCATAGGTGATGCGGTTATCACAACGGATATTCACGGTAAAATTATCCTGATCAACGATGTGGCTCAAGCCTTGACCGGTTGGAATCGGGAAGATGCTTGTGGCAGAAGCTTGACCGATGTATTTCAAATTATCAATGAGCAGACACAAACAGCATGCGAAAATCCGGTGAAAAAAGTGCTGAAGACAAATGAAGTGGTGGAACTTGCCAACCATACCATCTTGATTTCCCGGGACGGCACCCGACGGGCAATCGCCGACAGTGCAGCACCTATTGTTGATACATGTAGAAATACCATTGGCGTAGTGCTGGTGTTCAGGGATATGACAGAAAAACTTGACCTGGAAAACGCATTACGCCATGCCCACAAAATGGAGGCCATCGGGAAACTCGCAGGGGGGATTGCCCATGAATTCAACAATATCCTCAGCATCATTATTGGTAACAATGAACTTGTTATGGAAGAATTACCCGAATGGAGTCTTGCCAGGGAAAGTACTGAAGAGATTCGAATCGCAGGAATGCGTGCCAGGGATGTGGTGAAACAGCTCTTAACCTTCAGCAGGAAGGACAATGCCGTTAAAAAGGTTATGGAATTCAGATCTGTTGTGCAGGAATCAATGAAACTGATTCGATCATCAACCCCTGCAAACATTGGGATTAAGCAAACATTACCCGATGATATCTACCCGGTCATAGGCAATGAAACCCAGATTAATCAATTGCTTATAAATCTATGTAACAACGCTGTTGATGCCATGCCAGCAACCGGAGGTATACTTACAATTGAACTTTCAAATGAAATCGTTGACAAAAAAATGGCAAAGCATCACTCAAATTTAGTACCTGGTCGATATGCCAAGCTGGTGGTCAGCGATAATGGTATGGGGATGGATAAAGAAACAATTGATAGGATATTTGAACCCTACTATACAACCAAAGACATCGGCAAAGGGTCTGGTATTGGCCTTGCTGTCGTCCACGGCATCGTTGAAAGGCATGGCGGTTCAATTATCACCGACAGCAATCCCGGCCAGGGAACTGTTTTTTCAATATTCTTTCCAGCATATGAAGGTCAAGCCGAACAGGAAATTGACGAACAAGAGATCCTACCAACAGGAGAAGAATCTATTCTGTATGTTGATGATGAGCCATCGATAGCAAAACTTGGCAAATTTCATTTAGAAAAACTTGGTTACAAAGCCGAATCAACAACCGATCCATTAGAAGCATTAGAAATGGTGAAAAAAAATCCCGGTAGATTTGACTTGATAATTTCCGACATGGCTATGCCGAATATGACAGGTGATCAATTGATTGTTGAAATTTTGAAACTTCGCCCTGATATGCCGACTATTATATGCACAGGTTACAGTGCAAAATTTTCCGAAAAAGAGGCTGTTGAAATTGGTGTGGGTTCATTTGTCATGAAACCTCTAGACAAGGCTGAATTTGCAAAAAAAGTCCGAAAAGTTTTGGATACGGCCAAAAGTTCTGCCCCTGGTGTTAAGTTGGCAATCAACAGCATTTAGAAGTGTTTCCCAGCTTTCTCTTTGATGGATATAGAAATCCTGTAAATTCTGAAAATCTTCTTGAGCATTCAGCAGGTCATCTTTGCTTTGGATAAAGGATTTGATCACCTCAAATGAATCATGGATTTCATGAATGGTGTTGATTGACTTCAAACAGTCATCGATTTCTTTTTTAACAACCCCGTTTATGGGACGAGAGATTTTCTTCTTGAAAATACTCTGAATCTGCATAGTCATGTTTCCTTGGAGATAATGATACCAAAATCTAATCCATATGAATTTGTCATTAATAAATCATCAAGTGATCAATCATTAGTCATTATACCGATTTGGATTAAGTGTTTTATTTTATTAGATTATTCAGAAAAAAAGTTTGAATAAAATCAGCATGTTATGGAAAATAGATATAATGTTTATTGTGGAAGCAGTTGAAATGCCCTGTAGTAGTTTGACTCTTTCAGTTTCCCGAAAAGTCTGAGACCCTGTCCGGTATATGTTCCGGGATAAAACATGATAAGCGGGGTGTCCCCCATTAAATGGTGGAGATTGTTGAGCAAGTTATGACTTCTCAGCATGGGATAAGCACTTCCAACGCCGGACACAAGGACAATATCCTGCACTTCCGGTTTAGCCAGTTCCACAAACTCTTTTGCTATCTTTTTTGCATCTAAGGGGCCTTTGATTGCTTTTAATACCGCTTCATTCCCTTTTTTATGCTGGATATCCAGTACTCGATCCAGCAGTTTCCTGTTTTTCAGGTACCCCACAATCAAGTCGAACAGGTTGATGTGCTGGAGACGGATAGCGGGTTTTCTTTTGGGGAGTTGAGTGAGGATAAACTGGATGTGCTCCCTCATTTCCAGTTCATATTCTGCGGGATAGTCAAAAATATAAAATCCGATTTCATTGCCAAGGCCCGAGTTGGACAGCAACTCATCGGAAGTCAAACGATCTAAAATTTTATTCAAACGGTCTTTAAATGAGGCCATTTCACTCCCTTGCCATTTTTTTATTTGAAGTAACTTATTCCTATTGAGTGATCTGTGTTTGGGCATAGTTATAATAAAATGGTCAGCCCTGGTTAGCGTGAGATTTCCATACATCTCAACACGTATGATTCATCGTTTTTAATTAGATAACCTCTGACTTGCGGTGTTAGAAATACAGGCATCAGCTTGCAGTTCCTGGTATTATCAATATAGTTTGCTTCCGAAAGCATTCTGAAAACAACCTGTTTGAGTTTGGAACGGGTCGATGGTTTCCATGATTCCACATGGGGTTCGATTTGAGAACACTCATCAAGGTAATCCTTCCAGTCAGCAGTTGTGACCTGTTTGGTAAAGGTAAGCCAATGCTGACGAAGGACGGTATCCATGAAGTCTCCCACAAGTCGGCTGTGTTTTATGGATGCGGCAAGCAATGCCTGGGATGCTGTTTCCGATGATCCTTCCACAATCATTTTCCACAGGTCTCTATTCATTAGAGATAGCCTTGCCTTTATCAAACGGCCTTGTCTTTTTGCAGTTTCGGGACTTTTTTTCTGTAGAATATTGTCGATGACAATAGCCTGACGCCACTCTTGGGTTTCCACATCATCGATAAGCAGTTGTGCTGCTTTTCTACTCTCTTCAACAAGTAAAGCACCTGCTACTATTTCACCGGAGTATATTTGGGGCTGAAGATTTGCCATTAATTCTCTATTAATAACTTTTTAAATTCAGTTGCTGTTTTTCATCTATCCAATCCGTTATAAATTTCCATGAAACAGTAATACTAAATAGTCAAAGGCGATCTTGATGGCCTCTTTGGTTTTGGTGTCTGCACCGGAACCGGACATGGAGAGCTTTCCATTTCACGCTGATACCTGAAGTTCCAGACGGTAGAGCCCCAGGTGTCCGTTTGTGCCCAGCATGACAAATTGTATTGATTGAGAATCCTTGGGAGTCTCCAGGTGTCAAGCAGTGCAGTGGTCGCTGTCTTATTTGCAGATTGAGACATTTGACTGTCAGACGACGAATCCGGTTCCAGAAAATCTCCCCAACCCATGGAAAGCCTCTCCATAAACCATCCACTGTAGCAGTCATCCACGCTACGCCTGAGGGGTTTCAGCATATCCCAACCCGCCTGTTCCGTTTGGTTGGCGAGCTCAATGAACTGTCTGTAATCCTGATCAACCCGATAGAGTTTTTCTGTATAGGCGGTTGAGTCGATGAATCTGTTTTTTTCCCCTTCAAGAGGTTCATCAAAGTCATCAGTCATATGGATCATACCCTTGAGGGGGGATAATCAAGTATTTTGTTATCAACCGTCAATAGTGGACAGTCGTGAATGCGAGCTGTCGCTACCTTGCAAAGCTGTTCATTTAAACGTGCATCATTATAAATCCACCAAATCCAAATATGAGTATCCAAAATTATCATTCGTAGATATCCCAATCATCCTGGGCAACGGGTTCAGTTGGGTCAATATATTTTATTGGTTTACCCCAAAATGGATATCGCTTTTGTGTTGTTTCGACTTTTGCCTTGGACACGATGATGACACTAATTTTTTCTCCGGCATTGAACGGCAAATTATTGATTGTTATTGTGCCGTTTTTATTCATGATATGTTCATTTGAATATGTTTGCATGGTATCTCCCCTTTTTTTAAAATTTTGATCTTTGCATCTTCTTTTTGAATATTCTTGTTTTTTTCCCCTCCAAATGATTATTTTTCCCCCGTAATCGCCTTCTTTTCCGCCAGCAATCCCCCAAACTTCCCATAATTCACCTTAACCCCGTCATCCAGATCAAGGCATTCTTTTTCCTTGCCAATTAAAGGATATTAGAGGTTCAATTCTTCCATTGTTATTACAAAAATAGTGTCTGCCAACTGTTCAAGAAAATCAATGGATATACCTACCATGTCTGGATCAATAGGATATTTTTCACCAATACCAAGAGCAGGATCAATATCACTTTCATGGGCGATTTTATTTCTTCTGTCCACAATCAAGTCCAGATGTCTTTTAACGTCGTCACTTGCGATGGAAAGTCGGTTACCAATTTTTTTCCATAATTGTTTTATACCCATGAATCCCATTGCCTGTGAGATATTTTCAGAGCTTTGAAATGTTCTGTATCCATGGAGTCGTCGAATCTCTTTTTCAAAATAAAATTTTCGCTCATTTGGTGTTGACGCATCCAGGATTCTTTTTACTACCTGAATGGAGATGCCGTAATTCTGAAAGGAATTGGGATAATTTTCACCTTTTTGAAATATTTCAGACATACCCATTCTGACCAGATCATGGATAAAACAGTCAAGGGCAGACACTGCAAATACAATTTGAGACCTGAGAATATCCGACAAATCAACTGCCTGTGTCAATTGTGTTGTGAATATCGAGTGTATCTCTCCAAGATGCCTTACCGTTTCAATATTGATATTGAATTGCTTAATCGCTCTTCTCATGATGTCAGCTCAATCACTTTTTTTGCAAAATTTGAAAATTTATCATAAAAATTCGTTCTCATTAATTGATATTGTGTCAATACTTTACCAGTTTGTCCTATTTGCTCATCAGTCAGTGCATAAACCGGTATGCCAAGCCTTTGATAAACAGGATTTAACCCTTGAAAATCGGGTAACAGGCTCAAACAGTAATTGTCAAAATCATACTGCTCATCATTAAGTGTCATACCGGCTTTTTTGATTTCCGGAACAAAAAGGTTAGTGATCAGTTGATTTAATTCATCAATTAATTTCTGGCTTGCCCGGGTTGGTTTTCCATCTCTGATATTATACCTTTGAACCACTGTTCCGATAAACCTGGGAGTATTTTCAGGTAAAGGATAAAACGCATCAGAAAATGCAACTCTGGCCTTTTTGGCCCACTGTTCCCATTTTGGGAGGGTTTTGGATAGCGATTTGACTGCCATGGCTGAAAAGTTATCCGGTGCCGCCGGGACGATGAAATAATCGCTGCTGACAAGTAAGGCTTGATTTATCGCACTCAAGCTTGGATTCATGTCAATAATGACATAGTCAATACCATGTGCTGCAACGGTTTTTTCTATGAGAGCATTGAAAGAACCAGGGAGATTTTTCAGCGATGTCAGTGCTTCCGACAGAGTAAAAGATATCCCTAAAGAGACGTCATACTCCGTAATTTCAAACGAACCTGGAATGATGAATAATTTACTGTTATTTTTTACAGGAATCAATTTAGCTGCTTCTATTGAAACAGGTTCCGCTTTAAACGCTGGGGAGAGATACGACTTTAGATTACATTCAGGTTTTTCCAAATAGAATTGATCAAATCCTTCTTCACCCAAAGCAATTTTGCTGAGATTGCATTGTGAATCGGAATCCACCAACAACACTTTTTTGTCAAATTCGGTGAGCATCCAGGCAAGATGATAAGCGGTTGTTGTTTTGCTGACGCCACCTTTGTGGCTGAAAATTGCTATTTTTGATGACATTGTTCATAATCCTTATTTTTTTGAGTGTACCCTTTTTTGATAATTTGAAGAAAATTGGGCATCCTTCATATCAGATTAAACGGGCATGGCCGAGTTTCGGCCGCCCCCCGAGCATGAAAACATTGATCATAAGGAAGTCCATTGTAATCTGAAAGCTTTTTGATAGATCCAACATCATCCAATTGGTAAATGGAAAGGGATGAAGACGGGATTGTTGAATTGGTCGGAACAACTTTTGACATCTCTTCAAGCAGCTCTTGATTATTTCCTGTTCCAAACAATTTGTTTATTACGGCATCTGCTTTAACAGCCAATGTTAAGTAATTGATAATGTAAGGACTGTGTGTTGTGATAATCAGCTTGTTGCCGGGGTAATCATTTTTTGACTTAAGCAGTTCAAAGAGGATCTCTTTTTGAGAAAATGAATAAAGATTTTGTTCCGGTTCTTCAACAATATTTAAAAAAGAAGCGTATTTAAAACGGGCAGATAATTTTTCAAGCAGCACTCTTTTGACATCATCCGAAATCTTTTTATTCTCAATGATTTTATCTATTTCTTTTCGTATTTTTTGCTCTTCATCGAAACTGATTTCCTTGTGTGTCGTGCTGCCACTTTCTTTTATTAACTTGCTTAAGTGCTTGGTAACGATAAAGAGTGGAACAAGAGATTGAAAACCACTTGAGGCTTCCAGTAATTCAATTTTAAAATCTTTACCTTCCAGCATGGATTTTTTATTCTGTTTTCGATAAGTGAATTTCACATTGCCTACAGGCAGGTCTATCTCATCTCCAATAGACCGTTTTGCTTCTTCATACTCATCTAAGAATGTATATAGAGGTAAAGGCAATCGTTTGACCATATCCGGTCTATCCATTGAACTGATAAAATTTCGCTCTGCAGGGACATACATGATTTTAGGGAATTGATAATTTCCTTGTTCCATATTTTCCGTTATATTGAGCATTGAGTTGGAATATTCTATTTTGAAAGCATGACCAATATATTCTATTTCCGATTTTTCATTGAAATAGTTTCCAATCCCTTGATATGAGAAATGTTTTTTAAAACGGTTGTATTGCGACAGGTAACGAGCAGTAAAATCTCCCCTCACCAAAGCTTTCTCAATCCAGCTCAAAGTTGAAAAGACCTTTGCGACGGTGCTTTTTCCAGTTCCCTGGTTTCCAATAAAAATGGTTACATCATTGATATCCATAAAGCCATTATCTGAAACAAAACCATCTTTAATTGGTCCGATATTTTTAATTTTTAACTTTATCATTGAGTTGTCATTGTTCATCTTATTGAACCCTTACTCTATAATTCCCATGAATCGCATTCAGCAATTCAGTTTTAACTGCTTCAATAAACAAATTGACATCCTCTTTGGAGTCAAGATGGGCTTTTTTGTTGAATTTAGACAGCTTGATCGTCGTGATCTTTTTCGGGATTGGAGTTGGATCATCATCCTTTCTGAATTTCTCTTCAATTTCAATCAACGCATCTTCATACAGTTCCCGAACTTCCCTGACACTATAGTTTCCTTGGAGATAATGATACCAAAATTTAATCCATATGAATTTGTCGTTAATAAATCATAAGAGTGTTCTTTTTTTTGATTAACCGGCATAAAATAATTGCCCTGAAACCTCACCCCCCAGCCCCCTCTCCAATTTTGGAGAGGGGGAGAATACTGCAAAAAGTGTACACTCAAATCATAAAGTGATCAATCATTGTGGAACCAGTTGAAAGGCCCTGTAATAATTTGATTCTTTCAATTTTCCAAATAGACTTAAGCCCTGTCCGGTAAATTTGATCTATCCAATCCGGCATCCTTCATAATTAATTTACACTATTTTGAGTCCATTCCCTGTTTAAAGGTGTTTTTCCCAAAAATGTGTAAAGTTTTTTGATGGTGATATGAAGGATGCCGATAAGGTTTGTGATTAATTACCCATGGAGATAGTGCTTATAGGGTTTGATCTCCGGCTATCCTGCATATAAGATGAGGACAAATACACATAAATAACTGTTTCTTACTTCTGTAAGATATTAGTCCACTCCCAACGCTTTATACACCGCATCCACAGGATCGGAATAGAAGCTGGTCTGAAATTTTGCAAACAGCTCCCCAGGTATGGTGGGGATATCCCCGACACTGCTCATGGGAAGAAGAATCCTTTTTGCTCCGGCATCAAATGCCACCTGGAGCGTCTCAGCAAGGTTGGATGCTTTCTCTATGGTTCCCCCCAGACTCATATTTCCCAGGACAATCATTTGACTCTGAACCGGTTTCCCCATGAGTCCTGAGCACAGGGTGATGAAGCTGCACAGGGTTATCGACGCAGCCGGGCCACTATTTTGCATCTCCACGGTGTGAAAGTGATAGTTGCTGTCATTTACTTTGCTCATGGAACTGATCCTGGAGATATTGGCCTTGAAATAGTCAAAGGCGATCTTGATGGCCTCTTTGGTTTTGGTGTCTGCACCGGAACCGGACATGGAGAGCTTTCCATTTCCCGCTGATACCTGAAGTTCCAGACGGTAGAGCCCCAGGTGTCCGTTTGTGCCCGGCATGACAGTGTGCATGGTTCCCGGATTCATGGGGCCTTCCGGGATGAGTGAGCCTCCGCCCTGCTCCGGGAGACTGATGAACTTCTCTTCCAGGGTATCGTTATCAATATAGCTGAAATGGACATCAAAGAACTCCATTCCCCCGATTTTTTTGAGCTGCTCTTTGACCCGCCGTCTCGACTCCAGAGCATATTTCAGACACCGCTCCACCGCATCTTTACCAAACTCCCCATGGGGATAGAGGATTTTCAAAAGTCCCGAAACGGTCTTTCTGACAGCAATGATATCCCTTTGATTGAGGTTGTTGCCGATCTTGAAGTACTTATCAATGGCATCGGAGAAGCTTCTCTTCCGCATCTCCCGCAGGAACTCGGCAAGGAAATCGACAATCAATCCGTACTGGTTGGTGAGAAACTCCGGTTTCATTTTGGGAATCTCCCATCCTGGAAGGTATGCGTGCATCCGGTCGAAAAATGCAGCATCCACCATCTCATCGGGAAAGGGTGCAAAGAGATGACTCGTCTTCACCAGGGTATCCACACTCTGGTTGATATTCCCCACAAATACCATGGCCGCATTTGCATTGATCTGATCCCGTCCCCTGGAAAACGATCCCGAAGCCATGTAGTCCTTCATGATCTGGACACCGTCATTGTCCTTGAACTTGATACCGGCCACTTCATCAAAAGCGACGGTATCCCAGACGCCCACCAGCCCAACTTTTCTTCTGCTCATGTTGTAGAAAAGATTGGCAACAGTGGTCTGTCCGCCGGATACCAGAATGGAATTGGGACTGATCTCTTTATAGATATGGCTCTTTCCCGTTCCTCTTGGGCCAAGTTCGCAAAGATTGTAGTTATTCTCCACCAGGGGGATCAATCTTGTCAGAAAATGCCACTTGACCCTCTCTTCAAACTGTGTGGGTTCCAGACCGGTGGAGCGGAGCATCATGTCAATCCATTGGGATTCGGTAAATGCTTTTCGTCCTTCAAAGATGGATTCCATGTCAAGACTCGGCATCTGTATGGGTTTGAGTTCCGAGATGATAAATGGAGATCCTTTGCCCCCTTCTTCATAGTAGTACTGAAGATTCAGGATGCACCAGATTCCCCCCACCAGAAGTTTCTCAAACTGCTTTACAAGGGAACTTGAGACTTCAAGTCCCTTTACCCCAAGGTTGGACAGGGTGGCTTCGTAAATATCCCGTTTTTCATTGAGCTTCACCGTCACCTTGTCGATGACCTTGAAGTTCCCCAGCTCCTTGATTCTGGATTTGACCTTTTCCGCTTCATCGGGCCGGACATAGTTGTCAGATAGAATCCGTTTGACGTTTTCAAGCCCTTCTTGAATAACCGCGTCATCATCCACCGCGCAATACATTCCCAGAAGGTACTCCAGCACATAGACCGGAACATTTGCCCCTTCCTTCAGGCGTTTGGTCAAGTCCTTCCGAACGACCCTTCCTGCAAAGTGACAGTTCAGCAACAGATCGATGCCGGCCTCTTCCTTTTCCATCTCTTCCACTCGAATCTTTCCCTCTTCTTTTTCCACGCCATCCCCTTTATCATATAACCTCACCCCCCGGCTGAATCGAAATGAATGGAGAGGGGTAGAATATCTGTCCGACAGGTAAAATGTTTCTCCGACAGGTAAATTTTGATCAATCACTAAAAATCATTTGCAAAGGCAATGTCGATTTTTATGGGAACCCGGTCGTACTCGGTGTCATCTTCTGCATTTCGAAGCACCAGTGCATACGCTTTCTTATTATCAAACGGGCCTGATTTCAACGGAAGTTTCGCCGCCTTTTTCCGATCCTCCATTGAGGATGAACTGCTGTCAAATGTAATGGTCTCCTCAGAGCTGATAAGATCGTTTCCATCCCTCAAGGATATTTTCAGGGTTCTGGCCTTCATCCTCCCAGATACCGCATCGGTCTGGATCAAATCAAATCTCGGGATATTGGTGACGATCTTTTTGGCCAGGCCCAATATGGATACCCCGACGCTCTTGATCTCTGATTCTTCCCTGTGGATCCCCTTCATCTCCGATACCGTCACCATGGGAATCACAATTTCCTGGAGCATCGCCCCCCCGTGGAAAAACTTTGCTCCTCCAGTGAAGTAAAACCGGTTGGTTCCTTTGGGAAGCCGGAACGTCATATCTGTGTCGGTATCGGCGGTCTGCCTGGTACTTCCTGAAAACAGGGTATCGGACACTCCCAGGTCTTTTCCAAGAATAAAGCGTTTGTGTTTTTTAAGCACATTGGGGGAGCTCATATTGACACCGGCATCAGTAAGCACACTTTTATCCAGTTGATCTAAATCTTTTTCCTGGTAGATAAACCCATGATCCGATGTGATCATGATTCGGGTTCCATTTAGGCTGTTGATGATAAATCCCACCAGGGCGGTCAGCTCATCGATGGTGGTTCGAACCGCTTCAAAGGTTTTCTCTTCAGATGCGGCTTTGTCTCCCACGGCATCGATTTGATCGTGGTAGATGTAGATCACCCTATGCTGCTTGACGAACTCCCGTCCCTTGTCCTTACTCATGGATGAGAGATCCGATGCTTTAATGGCGGTTCCATCGACCGCTTTGAGAATTTCAGCACGTTGTTCAAGGGATGCAGTTGGTTTTCCGTCAACACGGGGTGATGGGGAATCTTCAGGGAACGATAATGAGTTATGGGGAAGAAGGGATGCCATCCCAATAGCGGTGGTGCTCGGTAAGATTCCCAGCATCGGTTCCATCTCAGCTTTGAGTCGATATTTGCCGTTAATGCTTGTGGTCAACTCTTGGGCTGCTTCATATCGGAATGCATCACTGATGATCACAAAAATTCTGGAACGATCCGATCCGGTCAGAATGGGTTTGACCCGCTGTTTGAAGAAATTGTATTGATTGAGAATCCTTGGGAGTCTCCAGGTGTCAAGCAGTGCAGTGGTCGCTGTCTTATTTGCAGATTGAGACATTTGACTGTCAGATGACAAATCCGATTCCAGAAAATCTCCCCAACTCATGGAAAGCCTCTCCATAAACCAGCCATTGTAGCAGTCATCTACCGATTGCCGAAGGGGCTTCAGCACATCCCAACCCGCCTGTTCCGTCTGGTTGGCGATCTCAATGAACTGTCTGTAATCCTGATCAAACCGATAGAGTTTTTCTGTATAGGCGGTAAACAATTCCACAGCGGATTTATAGTGGAAACCGGAATCATATCTCTTTCTCAGTCCAAACAGATGAATCGCAATCTCCAGGGCCTGATAAGCGGATTTATAGAGGTTTTTCCCTCCTGCATCGTGGCTGAATGCCCCATCAGATTGATGGATGCACCAGTAGCCATCCATCCGCTTTTTGATGATGGAAAGGGTTTCTGAAAAATCCTTGTGGGTGAGATTGATGATCTGATCTCTGAGGGAGCTGATAATTCGCTGCTCCACCTTCTCAAAGGTCATGACATCTATGAGATCTTCTATCTCCAGCCCTGAAAGGATATCAGCAATGTTTAATTTATTGTCAATATATCGTGAGATGCGATTGAAGTTCTGACAATGGATGGTATGGGTCTGCCACTGATTGATAAAGACAGATGCGTTGGTTCCTGTGGTGGTTCCGGGGAACTTGAAATGCTCAAGGGAGATGGGAAGGTCATTCCTGAAATTGTTCGCAAAATCTGTGACAAATATTTTGATCAGCAAATCCATTAAATTGGGATCGGTTAAACCGGGCTCCATCTGAGCACTACCGGATTCACTTCCGTATCCGAATGTTTGGATCATCACGCTCCAGAAGGATTTGGAGAGTTCAAGGGACTCGATCTCTTTCCAGGGGTTTGACTCCAAGTCGGGATTGAACCTGCTATCCTTACAAAAGGAATCCATCAGTTTCATGAGAATCGCAAAGGGTTCCGGATTTACTGCCCTTGAAAGAACCGTGAGCATCTTCAGATCGATATTCTCTTCCCTGTCATCGGGTTCCACCCATTTTTTCAGTCTATCCAGCCTGTCCTGACTTCTGAAAAAGCTGCTGCGGCTCTTGATGTAGGGTCTCATGCTCATGTTGGAGAGTCTAAGCTCTTTCATCAGGATGGATGCTTTGTCTGCATGGAAAAGGGATGAGTAGAGTTTGATATCACAGAGCCAATCCGTTTCCGGGGGAGGTTCCGGGGTTGGTGCATACAGGATGAATTTTTCTTCCGGTTCTTGGGTCTCAAGTCGGATTTTCAGATTCAAGGCTGCCATCTCATCGATTCTGATGAGGGTTGTCCCCTCCACTTCAATTGATGGAAGCAGTTCCTCAAATTCCTTTTCTGCGTCATACCAGAAGACAAGTCGTTTTTTCTCTTCCTGAAAAATCCGGGTCAGGGCTTGGTTGGTTTGCTCGATGTCCATATGTATTGTCCGTAGATCCTTTATCCATAAATTTGAACCTTGGTTTTATTTACGCTGTCAATAAAATAGGGGTTCCCAAGAGATCCTTCGGTCACCAGGTCGACCGGTTTGTTCAATATCTTTTCCAGCTCTTCTGCGACCATGAAATAGTTGTCTGCATAATCCGCATGATCCATTGAGTTAAACGAGATCAGAAGGTCGATATCACTTTGATCATGCATTTGACCGGTGGCAGATGACCCAAAGATAAACAATGATTTGACGTTGTGGGTATGACATAGTTTTTTTATCTTTTTCAGATTGTCTTTCAAAATCTTGTGCATGGGCACACCCCTTTCCTGCTAAAGAGAACACTTTGGGTCAACATATTATCAGGGTCGTCTTACCGCTTCCATTCTCCCCTAAAATGAGAAACTGATCAGATCGATCTTGAGTAAGGTCATTGATAAAATCGACTTCAAGGTCTTTGAATCGTTTGAAGTCCTCAAGTCTTATTTTTGATATTTTCATGGTTGCAGCAGTCCGGTTGTTCTTAAGTGATTAAAATTAATGACTTTATTCCCTTGATTGGAAATTTCAAGATACAAATCCAGATCCACCGTGATCAGTTCTACCAACAAATCAAAATCTTCCGGCGTAAAGGCTTTTGTTCTTTTATGTTTTTCGATGAGCTTTTTGTCATATAGTCCAACAATCAGCAAAAGAAACAAGTTGGTATCAAGAAGAGCACTACGCATTGCTGACTTCACGGATCTTTATTGATTTAACATCTTCTGTCTTATTATGCCAGGACATGGAAGTGACGCTGTTCATCATCAAAATCATCTTTCATTCTGAACTTGCGAGCCTTTATATGCTACTTAATCTTTGTTCCAATTGTCTAACTTCAACCCAAAATGCTCTTTCATCGGCCGGTAATGTTTTTGATTGTTTGTCACAAGAGTAAGGTTGTTTGAAATTGCTGTTGCACCAATTATAATATCAAATTCTCCAGGGATTTTACCTTTTTGCTTCAAATATGAATATATATCACTTGCTTTTTCCAAAATAATCTGATCCAGATAAAGTATAGAAGTAAAATTCATAAGTTCATGAAACACCTCAAGTCTTTTTAACGCATTGACGGCTTTATATCCTCTAAAGGATTCATAATACGTTATACAGCTTATGGTAAATTTTTTATGTTTTTGAAAATAGTTGAATGCATGTTCATAAACATTCGGCTTTCTTTTCAGGATATAACTGAGAATGTCTGTATCAATCAAATATAAATTGTCGTTCATCAATATGTTCTCTTTTTTTGTAGATTTCGTTTAAATTCAAGTCGTTCTCTTCTATATTTGAAAATTTTTTTGTGACATAATCTAAAAAATCATCAGTCACGGAATACTCTGGTTCTAAATCGACAATAGTCAGTTTTATTCGATGGTTACGGAGATTTTTCATCTCATATGGTAACACAATTATACCCTGTTCATTTATTTCTGATTCTAATTGATAGGTTCTCATTATTCATCTCCTCAAAATGTTAAAAATCACTTCTCCCCCGTAATCGCCTTCTTCTCCGCCAGCAAGCTCCCAAACTTCCCATAGTTCACCTTCACCCCGTCATCCAGATCCAGGCTTATCTTCATATCGGCATAGTGACGCAGCTCATTATCAAAGGCTTGCAGTTCGGCCTGTTTTTTCCTGAGAAGATCCATTTCCTTCTGCAGCCTTTTCTGATCCGACGCCTTTGGGGACTTATCCTTTTCATACTCAAGGCTTTCTATCCGGGCAACGAGATTCCCCTGGAGCGGGGTCACATATTTGGCACGCATACGGGCAAGGGTGGCTTCATTATAGCGGTGGAGATAGACCAGACACTCAAAGGCCCGCAGCTTTCCACTGGAAAAGAGCCAGTAGATGGGGCGTTTCTTGTACATCTTCATGTGATCCTTGAAAAAGGCGGTGCTCAGGTATCGGCGGATGGTCTCTTCCGGTGATTCACCGGATTTGGGTTTGAGGGTGTCTGCTATGAATTTGAGGTTGGCATGGAGGGTATCTTTTTTCTCATTTTCATCCTCTGAACCGGCAGGCCACGCCACTGTCATGAAGTGGATGAACTGACGCACCGCATCATCCTCAAACCACGCCATGTCCATGATCGGGATAATGCCGTCATCATCCGCCGGAAAGCTTATGTACCGTGAGGGATCAAAGCCCTCATTTGCACTGTGGGCATAGATGAGACCGGGTTCATCCAGACTGTAACGTCCCATCATGCAGCCGATACTGTAGGATATCAGCTCTTTCATGGTGTCGGTGAGAAGCAGGGTTTCATAGGCTTCGTCTGTCTTGCCCTGACCATAGCGGTAATGGGGATTGCAGGTAAGGGTGATCTCGTGAAGAGGAACCTCCGCGGTGAGTTCATCCTCAAGACCATAGGCTTCAATGAAGATGCGGTTGTTTTCCTCTTCAAGACGTTGCATTTCAAGGGTGGTTTGCTGCCAGTGATTGCGTAGGGTGGTGTATGTTGAGCTTAAATCGGTATTCTGTTGTTCTGACTGGAAAAGAGGGAGATAGGTAAAATCCGATGATGTTTCGAAACTATTCCAATCATATTTGGTAAATTCAGTATTCTTATCAAAAACATTTTGACATCTTTCAAATATATGATTTTGAAATAATTTTGATGGATAAGGAAGTTTTCTAAAATATCCAACATCAAAATGGAATGTTGGGCTTAATATTTTTATGATATAGTTAATAAATTTGGTATTACAATAACATAGCAAAATTATTTTTTCTTGATCGTTTTCTGGAAATATAGAGTGTCCATTACCATCAAAAAGAAAGCCTTTTGGGAATAAACGAAATGAGTTAGTTGCAGATGTTATATCAGACCAAGAAATACTTTCTTTAAAATATAAATTTTCAGAAGGAAGGTGGTTACCAAGTTCTTTAAGAATATTTCTATTTTCTTTATCAAATAATATTACACTATATAAGTTTCCAAACCAACGTCTAAAAGCTCCTCCTTTGTTAATAGGAAACCATTTCTTATTTGCATCCCAACCATCTTGTGCGCTTTCAAAAGAAAATCCTATATCACTTAAGCTTATTTCCCACAAAAACCTAATAAATCTTTCATTATTTCCAGTCCTTAGTCCTTGCCTAACAATAACTTTATTACCAATCAAGTCTTCTTCAAAAAAGATATTTCTTAATAAATCACTAACCCAAAAAGATATAGGAATTCCAGGAATCTTCTTAAAATCAGCAGCAGAAGCATTAAAAAACCACCCACAACCTGGATTTTGAATGGCTTCCAATGTCCTGGGAGCTTGATTTGTTGCACCTTTGAAATCAGATAAGCGAATATAACCACCTTTAAATTCTGGTAAAGAAGCATTTTCAAAGGTGAATGTGCAAATTGGAACGGTTGCACCGTCAAAGCCGGAGTATTCAAGCTGAATCAAGGTTGTAATGGTTTTTTGGCTGATTAAATAATCTCTTAGTTTTTCATAGGAAGAAATAAACATCCAGACAAACGGAGTCATGAAACCAAGCTGACCTTTGGGAAGGGCAAGTTCACTATCCCTTACAATGAAAGCAGAAAACAGATCAGATTTTACATCAGGATAGTTATCCTTTAGAAAAGTTTTCAACTGTGGATTCATCCCCTTGCTTCCCATGTACGGAGGATTTGCCACAACGCAGTCATATCTTTTCGACAGCAGGGTTGCTTGATCTAAAATCGGTTTCAGGTGATCCAGCTCTTTTTCCGCATCCCCAAGAAAAAGATCATCCGTGGTTTGGGGTGATGAATTTAGAAGGATTTGAAGGGCGGGGAGGTTTTCAGCGATGTCATCCGGTATGGAGATCAGGGAGCCAAAGGTCTTTGCATCTTCAAACAGTTCAAGCAGTTCCTGAACCCGTTCCCATTTCCAGAAACCGGTATCCCCGCTGCTGCCGCTGTCCCTGTTCTTGAGGGCGGTGTTGAGCCTTTCCTGGTCAATCCCTTTGGTATCGGTGATGGAGAGGATATTGGAGGTGAGATCATCCCGGCTGAAGAGTCTTCTGTCATCGTTTCTTGCTCTCATCAGGACGGCAAAGTTGGCAAGCTGGGCAGCTCTTTTGTCGATATCAAGGCCAAAGAGATTTTTTTCAAGGATGAGTCGTGGAATCTCACGGGTTCGGTAGCCCCGCTCCAGATAAATCTCTTTTAAAATGTCGTAGGCTTCCACAAGGATATGACCCGAACCACAGGCAGGGTCTAAAAAGGTGAGGGTTTCGGGATCTATCTCTTTGGGTGCGTTGGCATCCAGCTCTTTTTGAACGTCCGGTTCCTGCCGGGCAGGTTCGATGTAATATTCCATCTTCTCCCGCAGGGATGAATCGGGATAGGTGGCAAGCCACATGCGTCCCAGGGTGTTCTGAACCATGTATTTCACGATCCAGTTGGGGGTGAAAAGCTGGGTGGCTGCGGGGATATCCTGGCTTTTGACCTGCTTTCCGATCACCTCATCCTTTTTTTCCGAGATGTAGAACTGATAGATCCAGCCGATGATCTCCACATCTTCCCACAGGGCTTCTTCCACCTCGGTGATGAGGTTGTGGAGGGGGGAGTCGGTGTGGAGCAGATTGTCCGGCAGAAGCAGCTCTTCTTCGTTGTCCACCTTCTCGAACAGGAAAGGCATGGCATGGTGGAGGGCGTTGCACTGGGCAATGAAGAGCATGCGGAAGAGGGCGTTGTCCTGGTCTCCGGCAAGTTTTAGTTCAATGACTTTTTCTTTGTCAAGGCCGGGAAGATCCACATCTGCGGCATGGTCGATGATTTCAGGATGAAGGGTATCGTCGGTATGGGCGGAATTTTCAGAATGGGAGACGGAACCGTCCGGGCTGCTGAGAACACGGTATCCATGATCTAAGAAATCATGAAGCTCCATGTAACGGATTGCGACAAACCGGTTGAACCAGGTATAGGCACTGGATCGGATGAACATCTCAAATCCTGAATGGTTGACCCTGCGGGCAAGTTTTTCCTGCTTTTCACCTTCTTCCCTTGTGACGGCCTTATCTCCGATGATGGCGACATCCCCCTCGAATGTGACGGGTTCGATGTGGTCTTTGTGGATGCCGTATCGGGCGGCTTTTTCCGTGACCGCTTCGATGAAGTCGGTTCTTGCTTTGGGTGCGTATGCTTTGATTTGGGATGTGTTCATTCTTTTTCCTTTTTTAGAACCTGAATTAATGCAGAAATGTCAGTCAATTGTCGGGCATCGGTGATCAGTCTTGTGTTAATGGAGGTAATAGTGCATCCAGAACTTCATCCAACCTCTCTTTGAATTTGTTGAGACTCGGCATGTCCTCAATTCGGTTTATATCGATTTTTCCCTGATCAATCTTATCATTGAGTAGCTCCCTTGTTGCAGGCTCTCCAAGATGAGCTTTCATCTGCTTTTTCAAATTGTTTGGGGATTTGTCATTGCCGGATTGATTTTCGAGATCTGCACAATGCTGATACTTCTCCCGCAATGCACATAATAGCCAAGCTTCTGACTTGGGTTTGGGAACCATCGGGACACCTGTTTCCACCGCTTCAGTAATAAACCCATTCATGATGGAATCCCATTTGTCTTGCCATTCCCCTCGACCTGAACTTGCGGTGTTATCGGTGTCCCTGAACAGGACTGGAATCATCTCTTTGAAGTTCCAATCTTGTGCTTGACTCTCTTCGTGGAGTATTTGTGCTAATGCTCTGGCATTTCGATAGTAATATGCGGTTTCAACGGGATTTCTTTTTCCTCTTCGAGAGCGTGGTTTTAACGCTTTCGATTTCGAAGCCAGTTTATGCTCCGATATGATTTTGTAGGTACCACTATCAAGAAGAGAATAGTCACTTCTCCGTGATATCCATTGATCAACGAATTTAGACATGGGGCCAATAGTTTCATCCGATGTTCCAATATCTGTTGGCCCTTCTCCACTCAACAGAAGAAACATTTATCGACTCCCATCTTTACTGGTTTGACTTGCATCGTTAAGACTCATGATTTCATCTTCAAGCTGACCCAGTAGTGTATCTTCATATACTTCCCCCGGCCCCATGACGGTCAGTTTCTTACGCATGGATGGAATATCAAACAGTCGGATAGCCTTGGTCTTTCCGGTTTTGTCCTTGTAGAGATAGATAACGCCTTCAATGGCAACATGGTCTTCAATATAATTTAACACCATGGGGCTGTGGGTGGTGACCGTGACTTGGGGAGGTGCTTCAACCAGGGAGTCCATCATAAACTCAATGAGCTCCGGGTTGATTCCATTCTCAATCTCATCCAGTAAAAGGAAACTCTGCTCTTTGGATAGTTGAGCAAATATGGCCAATAACCGGAGAAATCCATCTGCAACATGCCTTGCTTCTGTTTTTAATGAGTGCTTTTGAAACGATTCTTGAAAGATCAACTTTTTCCAACCGGATCGCATGGCAGAGATGTCTATTCCTTTCAGATTGGGATAACAGTGGGTCATTGTATTCAGGATATTTGATCTTTTATCCGCACTCATCTCATATAAAAAAGCGGAGAGTCGTTCACCGCCTAATCCAAGACTGTTCCCTGAGTCTCTTGTTCTTTGTCGCAATAACTCGGGTGCTAACAGATCGAATGCCTGGATCTCTTTGATGAACTTCTTTAGTTGCAATATTTTGGGTGGAAGCTGTGACTCTTTTAATTGAGACATCAGGGAACCTTGATAATCGAAATTGATAGGGCCTGCTGACATTTGAACGTCAAGAAGGGGGAGTGTAATCTCAAGGTGATTTCCTTTTCGAGGTTTACTTTGACCCTTATCTTCTGTTGACTTGTCGTCTTTAATTGAATAGTTCCCATCTTCGACTTTTAAGATCAAATGATGATTCCAGAAGACCTTTTCTAAGGTACAACTCAATGACTTACGGTTAAAACTTGCAGTCCATTGAATCTCAACCCCCTCTGAGTCCTCAAGCAGGATTTCAAAGGTTATATTCAGCTTCTTTGTCAGCTTGGAATTGATATCCGATGCTTCCCAATGCCTTTTTTTCAGCCATCCGTTTATATCCCCTCGTACCAGTTGGGACAGGAAATCAAAGAATTGCAGAACCGTAGACTTGCCAGATCCATTCAACCCGACAATGCAGTTGAACTTTGCAAGAGGCAGCTCAAAATCGACCAGAGATTTGAAGTTATCTACTTTTATATGTTTGATTTTCATGGATCTTTTTCCTTACGTTGACCCCCATTCACTTTGCTCGCACTTATTGTACCTTTACCTTATAATTCTCTTGGATTGCTTTGAGCAACTCAGATCTAACTGCTTCGATAAACACATTGACATCCTTTTCGCTGTTAAGATGTGCTTTTTTATTTAAATTGGAAAGCTTGATAGATTTTGTCTCTTTTGGGGGAGGTGGCGGATCGATTCTGAACTCATCTTCAATGGTGACCAAAGCATCTTCATACAGTTCCCTAACGTCCCTGACACTGTAAGCAATCTGCGGGATGCTGAACTCATCGGCAATCTTCTTTTTGGTATTCTGAAGCGGGAAGAGTATCCTGTTTCTGAAGTCATCATTGGCACTATTTTCGTTCAATAGATCCATGACGTGCTTGATTTTATAATCAATCTCATCGATGACCTCTTTTTGATGATCGTCAACCTTCCTGGTGTTGACCTTTTCCACAACCGAGATCAGTGAACTGACATTCTTGAGCATTTTATATGGTCTGGGTGATTCGGCAATGCTGCACAGTTCTTTAAATGCTTTATTTGCATCAACATCTTTTTTTATGGCGGATCGGTTGAGTTTGAAACGGGTGAGGGCATTTAGAAGTGTTTCCCAGGTCTCTCTTTGATGGGTATAGAAATCCTGTAAATTCTGAAAATCTTCTTGAGCATCCAGCAGGTCATCTTTCTTCTGGATAAAGGATTTGACCACCTCAAATGAATCATGGATTTCATGAATGGTGTTGATTGACTTCAAACAGTCATAGATCTCTTTTTTTCCTGGATAGTTTCCCGTATCTGCAAGGGTTTTCCAGGTCGTCAGCGGGAGCGTCCACGCGGAGAGTCCGGTCTTGATATAATCACTTATTTTATCCTGCCCCTCCGGAGCAAGATTTCCGAACAGCTCTTTTCCAAGGTTTTGAGCCTTTTTTATATCTGCGGATGAGACAATGGGCTTCTCTAAAATCTGAACATGCTTCCACTGGGATGTTTTGGTCAGAAGCGGGATGGCATCCCTGGGCCTGATTTTGTTTTTATCCTGCAATAGATTGATGGTGCCGGCCATGAAGATTTTTGCTATGATAACAACCACCTGAAACTCCGGCCACCCATAGGGACGTCTGGAGAAGTGTTTGACCAGTTCATCCAGCACAATTGCTTTATTGGTTGTGGTTTTCAGCTTGATATAGGTAGTGATCTCTTTAACATCCTGATAATCCTTCCGGGTAAATCCAATTAACTCTTCCTGTGCAATGTGATCGGAAAGCAGCGTTTCCTTGATCTCTTTGATGGGATCATCATGAACCATGGAAAGATAGTTGTACTTGTTAAAAATATTTTGAATGATATGATCAAAAACCCCGTCGATGACTTTACTTGAACTGCCGGATGCCCTGGCGGCATGGGGTTTTCCCGAGCCGTAATATGATTGCCCAAGGGTGTAAAACTCGGCAGCCAGAATCAAGTCATCCACTTTGGAGATGAGTCTGTATCTTCTGTCCCTGTTTTCATCTGCCCGATCCCGGAGTATCTGCTTCAAGCTGGTGGATGCCGCAGCATCGTTTTTCTCTTTGATGTATTTGTCGGTCTGGATGTACGTACGGATATCGGAGAAAAGCACCGGGTCGTTGGGGAGTTTTATCAGAACCGTTCCATTGGTGTCTGCACTGTGCATGGAGCATTTCCCGGAATTGAAAAGCGGATACTCATCATGCATGGGGCTTATGATTTCAAGGGTGAGGTCGTAATCCAGCTTTTTCCCCCGGGGTATGTTATCGCAGATGCGGTTGAATGGATAGTCTCGTTTAAAAGGAAGGTATTTGTGTTTGGTTTTACCCTTTAAAATTTCCTCGAAGATGATGTTTGAAAGAAGGTCGGTCTCCGCATGGGAATCGATGGGGATGTTCTTGATTTCCCGTGAGACTTCCCGCTCTTCATTGGTCAGGAAGAAATAGAGATCTCCGTTTCTGCTGATGAGATTCTCTTTTTCAAGACGCAGCAATGCCTCATCAATATTTTGCCTTATGACAATTCTGTCTGCATCCACCTGATCGATGGAGAGGGTGACAAGATTCTCCACATTGGGTTTTATTATATCAACATACCGGATGAGAAAGAGGGTTTGAAGAATCTGGATATCGAATGGCGGTTGCAAACCTTTATTGTCTCTTGCTTGCTCGATGCTTCTTTTCACCGATGTATCAAGGAAACTTTTGATACAGGGAAAGAACGCGTACAGGGGAACCAATGTTGTGGTTTCTTTGTGGGAAATGCTCATTGCCGCGGACTGAAACGCATCCAGCATGGAACGCTCACCCCGGCTTAAATGGAGTCCTGTGGCACCGGCTTTTCGTATGGACTCAAATATCTTCTGAACCAGTTGGAAGTGGTAAGGTGTGAAGGGATAGGTGTTTATAAAGTCTTCTTTTGTGGAAAAGTTCTTGAGGGTGGTGGTGTCATGGGTGAAGCTGAGTTGACTTTTGAGAATATCCCCTTTCTCTGAAAAAAGCTCGGAAAGTTTGGATGCGGCACTATCCTGTTTCTCCAATAGACGGGCCTGGATAACTTCATCGGTATTATCACTGGAGAGGGAGAGCCTTGTGTTAAATCGTCCCTGTATCTTGGAAAAGTCATTGGCCTTGGAGGATTTGATATCTCCAATGATGGCATCAATATCTTCCTGGGAGGTCACCACGACCCAGGCCCGACCACCGCAGATTCTTCCCAAATCTTCCACAATGGTCTGGAGGTTCAGCATCAGGTGGGTATCGCTTCCGATGAACTGGCCTATCTCGTCCACCAGAAAGATCAACCGGTGATTTTGCGGCTTTGTATCTAAGTACTCTTTTACCTGCTTTGCAAAATTTTCAACGGTCTGGTTGAAGTGATCTTCATTTTTTTCAAACCACTCCCTTGCTGCATCTGTTTTTTTATCAAGTACAATGGAGAGTGCCTCTACAATTTCATCCTGGAGCAGGGTGTAGGCATCCCTCTCTTCTTCCCATGCCGACCCGTAAATCTCATTGAACTTCCCTTTAAACGCTTCATACCGTCCTTTTTTAGTGAGATACCTTTCAATCTCTGCAAGGGGAAGAGAATCTGAACAGAACCCAAGGGATTCATTGAACAGTCTCCAGAAAACAGAGAGGATCGCTGCCCTGTCATTGGAGGCATCTGCTCTGCTGTCGATATTAAATAAAATCACATCTGCGGAAAAATTGCCCAGTCGTTTGATGTCGGCAAGCAGCATGGAATCTTTGATCTTGTCCGTAAAGAACTCGATTGCTCTTTTTTCATTCCCAGTATTTTCATCTCCCCTCGTATTTTCATCTCCAGTATCAGGGCAACGGGCTGCTCTGTTACTTAGCAGGTAGGAGAGAATCTTCAGGAAATGAGACTTGCCTGACCCAAAGAAACCGGAAATCCAGACGGCCATTCGACTGGCTATGACGGGATCTTTCGGATTATCCATTGCGGCAAGATAAGATTTCATGAATGCTCTGAGGTGTATGTCCAGCTCCCGTGTGATGACATACTCGTCCAGTTCCTGCCATACAACGGATTCATCTAACTGATCAGCTTTAACAACCCCGTTGATGGGGCGAGAGATGTTCTTCTTGAAAATACTCTGAATCTGCATAGTCACGTTTCCTTGGAGATAATGATACCAAAATTTAATCCATATGAATTTGTCGTTAATAAATCATCAAGTGATCAATCATTAGTCATTATACCGATTTGGATTAAATGTTTTATTTTATTAGATTATTCAGAAAAACAGTTTGAATAAAATCAGAATGTTATGGAAAATCGATATAATGTTTATTGTGGAACCAGTTGAAATGCCCTGTAGTAGTTTGACTCTTTCAGTTTCCCGAAAAGTCTGAGACCCTTACATTATGCAAGAACATTTCCGAAGATAACAAAGTAGTACTAAATAGGTACATTAAAGGATATCAAACAAATGGTCAATATTGTTATTAGATTGGCTGCCATGCCGGCTGCCATGACAACGATCATGGTTTCTCCTATTGCCCTTGGTACTGCGAGAAGTACACCCCCGACAATACCGGGAGAGCTGCCGGAATCGCAACCCGCTTGATGGTTTCCGACTTGGTTGAGCCAAGTCCATATTTGGGATTGGTTCTAACATCGGCCATTTGTCTGAATCAGGATAGTCAGGATGCACAGGATAAGGCAAAATTTTTTAATCCTGTAGATCTTTTCATCCTGATCATCCTGAGTTATAAATAGTCAGACAATTCAAAAAAATCATAGTGCGTCCTGAATTAGAACCAAGTTCAACAGGTTGATGCTGACAACCGAATAGGGAAGCTTTCTGAAAATAAAACCCCTGTTTGCTGGTTCTATTACAGATTGTAAAGCATATTTACAGTTAGATTAAAAGGGATAAATCTTTAATTGAATTTTAAATGGAGCGGACATATGGAGAAAACACAGACATCAATTGCATTAAAGCCATATCTGGAAAAAATTGAAGATATCTGCAAGGAATTGGCAGGCCCGCGAGTCTTTTAATCGAAGCTTTGTACGCGCTTGATGGTATAGAAGGGGTTGCAAAACAGGCCAGAAGCTGGAAGGAGAGCCAGCCTTATGGATATCTGTTCTGGCTTGGCTGTCTGAAAAACGAGAATCGGCTGGATGATATTGTTGATGCCGCGAGAGAAGCCCTGCAAAGCCTGCAAAAGGGAAAAGATAGACAGAAAGTCAGCCTGTTCCTGATTGAAGCAGGTCAGCTTATGGGCAATGAAGGCGTCGTTCTGGAGGGAAAACTGGAAAATTTTTTTTCCAATGCCTGTGATGACAACTTGATTGACTTGCACAAGGAAGGCGTAAATCAAGGCAAAAGAGATGAAACATTAAAGGCTGTTCTGGATTTTTTTGCAAAACAGAAAAAAATGGAAAATGATGAAAAATCATTATATCTGAAAACCCTTCTGATGGCAGGAGAAATGGATAAAGCTTTTGCCATGGTAAAAAACGCAAAAAGCATAGGGTGGTCCTATGGTTTTAATGCCGGTCTATTTTTCGGGGCGGCAGCTTTTGCGATTGTGGATTCTACAGAAGTTAAAGATTGTCCTGCGATTAGGAACTTATTATCTCACTACGCGGAAAAAAGCAGTGTTTATTCATACGAAATTATTGTTAAAGAACAGGATGACATCACTTTTTACGATGAAATCATAAAGGGAATAAGAAATGCTGAAATTTCAACCGGTAAACGGGAACAGTACTTTGACCGGCTATTGAAAACAGGAAGCGGGCGTATAGATCATATTGTGTCTAATCAGCACAGGCGTGCATATGGGAGAGCAGCCCAGGTACTTGGGGTTATTGCCGAAATATATGCGGCAAAGGGAGATGTGAAAAAGGCTGTAAGAGTTGTTGATGGTTATTGCAAGGACAAATACAATCGACACAGTGCTTTCCGAAGGGAAATGAGAGGGGTGATCCAGGGCTCGAATTTGCTGAATAATGCCGGTGTTTCCGGATAGACCTGTCTGGTTTCCATTCTGCCTAATTTCCATATTTGCCATGATCTGTAAGGGTAGGGCGGATATGGAAGCCGTCCCTTCTCCGGGCTCTTTGTTGGTGTAATAAGGGGGATGGCATCCCTGGGCCTGATTTTGTTTTTATCCTGCAACAGATGGATACTACCATAAAGCGGGACACTTTAAACCGGTTGATGAGAGTCTTCCACCACATAAGGCTCCAGAAACAGACCTTGCGATAAAGCCTTATTCTGCTGGGTGTCCCGGCTTATGGCGGTAGCCATAGTTTCCGACTTGGTTGAGCCAAGTCCATAGGCACCTCTCTGGAATGTGGATCATGAATTTTGTTTCTTCTAAATGAGTGAAACCATCTGGATTATATTTATATTTTTATGTTACACCTGAAATATCCTGAAACCCGTATTACCAAAACAATAAATCACATACCGGGATATGGTGACATCAGGATATTTTTTCTGAGGATATTCCTGTTTCAAGCCCTTAACATAGCCTTCTATCTGAAGTGTATCCTCTTCCCTTAAAGTGAACTTTTTTACCGTGGTTTTCATTTTTTTCAATTCAGAATTGGAAAAATATTTAAACTCAATCACAATTCTAATGCCTGCAAATCGTTCGTGGTATTTTCCCACAAACTCCAGGTCACTTCTGCCTTTGGGATAGGAGCGCTCGACATTGAATGTAAACCATGAGGATAGATAACGGCTGCAAAGCTCAAAAAACGTTGTCCGGTAAAAATTTTCATTCACCTGGGAAAAGATCGCTTCGGGCAGTTGAGAGACGTATAGATTCCAGTAATCTTCAAATAACCTGTGCATATCCAGCGTGTTAATGAATCCCTGCATCATCCCGGCATATTTTGTAGATACATCAATCCTGTGAATCTCGTTAAAATATTCCACGAAAATCTGGCGCATGTTCAGGTTGGGGAGCTTGAGGAAAAAATCATCCTGACGGGTGAGCATTCCGAGATAAAAAAATGATACCGGAAAGAAATCCTTGTCAAAGAACTGATGCATATCAAACTTTGTTACGAGGAATCTATCATCATAACGAATGGTATTGGTCATGGTAAGCTGATTGACAAACTCTTCTGTGCACTGAGGGTTTGAGCCGGTCAGTCTGTGTATCCATGAGAGGTCGGTTCTCAGATTCAGGTCTGTCAGGTATTTGGGGATCGTCCTGTTTTCACAGAATTCCACAAGGAAATTGCTTAGAATTGTGGAGTTATACACAGCTTCACCTTCAGGCTTTACAAAATGGTAGCCGTTATAATGGTTTTTGATGATTGCATCCACTTCAGGGCGGTTAGAAGGATCAAATTCATAGTCTGAATAAATCTCATCGAGAAGGGTGTCCACTTCCGCCTGGGTAAATCCAAGCATGTTTTCAAACTGGGGATGAAGCGTAATAAATCTGGCAATATTAAAGCTCGAGGCCAATTCATCCATGGTAATGGGCAGGACTCCCGTGATGAAGACGTTGCTGATTGCTCCGGTTTTGCGCCCTTCTTTCAGGATTTTGAAAAAGGTTTTAAGGAATCCGTCGTCTGCGGTAAGCTCACGGTAAAGGGTATCGTTTCTAACAATTATGAGTTGATTGACAAAATTGTCGTACTCATCAATGATGATATACAGGCTTGGCAGATCATAGTCCGATATCACAGTCAGAATATCCTTAAGGTTATGGGAAGCCTTATTATAAGGAGTAAAGCCGGCCTTGTCCTGAAACCATTGAGCATAGCGGCGGAGAAGGCTTTGAAGTTCTATGTTGCATATATCGTTAAAACTTTTTTCAATATAGGCAATATCTCCGTTTGGATCGACAACTGAAAAATCGAGATGCAGAACAAAAAATGAATTTCGAATTGGTGTGGGATTTTTTCCAATATAGGTATTCCCGAATAGCCGGTCAAAATCATCCTTTTGCCGGATGTTGTAATAACACTCCAGAATACGGCACCACAGAGATTTCCCAAAACGCCTTGGACGGAGAAAAACAGGATTGCTGAGGGTTTCAAGCTTTTCAATATAGTGGGTTTTATCCACAAAATAGCCGTTATCCCTGACAATCTCCTCATAATTTGCATTCCCGTATAATATTCTTTTTTTCATTGATCATTTCCTGTTTCATAGGGATCGTTTTGCATTTTTAAAAAAAATTGGCCTCTGGAAATCGACCATTTATTCCTGTGAAATTAAGAAAAGCCCCATATCTCTATCCTCACCGGTAACTTTTCAAAGGCATATGACGTGTCATGGCTTCCGTCTCCATGTCTCCAAATTCGCCTATCTTTCTGTCCATCTCATTTGAGACTCTGGTAAAGCTTTTCTAAAAAGTTGCGGGTTTTCAAGAGTCTTCAAATATTTTTCTTGAATAAAGGGAACAATGATTGTACGGTTTTCTTGGGGAGTCGATTTGCTTTCTGACATTTTTATGTTTCCTTTCGTTTAGTTAAGCTTTTCAACTCAACTATAACAAAAGTTAACTAATATGTCACTAAAGCGCTTACTCCCTCAAATCCGTTATAAGCAGTTTTTATTTCCTAAAATGTCTATTTTAGCACCCGCAAGAAGTTAAACAAGCATCATTGATAATAAGGAGAATTAAGATGACAAGAAAAAACATCGTAATTATTTTGGGTTTAGCTGTCGTATTTTTTAGTCAAGGATTTAATAATGCATCTCGAGCATCAACGCAGTATTGGAATACAAATGGAGACTTTAATATAGAAGAATATGATATAGAAGGACCAAATACTTGCATCACAGAGGCCCCATGGGGAAATAATTCCTGGACTATTAATGCTGAAAATTTTGTTAATGAGCCATGGACTGTAGAATATTATCACTTTCTTCTTGAAAATGACCGACTTTACCTTTATGCCAAAAATACAGGCGATGATTTTGGGCTAATACGAGTTTTTCAGGGAGATGTATTTAATGGTCATCACTGTGATTCCACTCCTATTCCAGGTAATATTCCTGAACCCTTATCAATAGACAAAAATAATCTTTCAATTAAAATTGATTTTTTACAAAACATAAATAATTTATTGACTTCTGTACAACCTAATAACTCATGGATAATGTTTGGAATAAATGTATGGTTAACTTCTGAACTCCTTTCTGACCCAGATAAATTAGTCTTAGACCTTGTTTTGCACCATGAATCAAACTATGGAGAGCTAAATAATTTTAAAGATGAATTTGCTTATCATTATCAAGTCTTAATTGGTGAGGCTAAAGCTAATACATGGAAAACATTTGATATCGACCTAAATTATTATATTGACCTTGCCTTAAGTCACTGGAGTTTAGCAAATATCAAAGATAGCCTGAAAATAAATCAATTGGAATTTGTTATAGAGGTTAAAAATGCGGAAGCAAGTGCTCAAATTGATAACTTTAACTTATTATATACTGATTCTAATGTTCCATATTGTGAAAATTTAACTTTAGACGATGAATTCGGTATATATATCCCTGACTTACAATATAATGATACGCATTATAAATTCAAGTTGGAGTATTATTTTAACGCTAACGATCCTGATGGATTATATTGGAAGCTGGTTTCAGAATCTTTGACAATCACCTCAGAAGAATAACTTGCAATAGAAAACTTTGGCGCTGGACTCCCATCATTCCAACAGCTTTTATCCCCTGTTCGACTGTTGTGGGTAAACACTGCATAACTAATTGAAATAATTTGAAATAAATATACTTATAATTGTAACACAAATTTTTACCAAGGAAAAATAAATATGATATTGGCTAGTTGGAAGACAAATCAATTTCCTGAAAATACCTTTGCGATTAGCATTATTGGTAAAAAAAGAATATCGAATCAAGATTTTTTCCTCATAAATCAGAGTAAGCATATTTACATAATTTGTGATGGTTTGGGTGGCGAAGGAGGCGCCGGGGACTATGCGTCGGAACAAGCAAGCATGCTTATAGAAAACAGTCTTACCGAGGATTTACTAAAATCATTTCAACGTGATGAAAACAAAATAAAAAAACAACTACACAAAATACTCGAAGAGAGCAATCAGCATATTATTTCATTATCACAAGATGATCCCATCTTTCATCGAATGGCATCAACAATTGTATTGGCAGTCATAGTTAACAAAAATTTACATATCATTAATTTAGGTGACAGCAGAGCATATGCTTTATCATCAGAAAGCGTAAGACTATTAAGCCATGATCATAGAAGAAAATCCGACAACAAACTCACTCAAGTACTTGGAATTCAAAAGGAAATAAATCCATATTACACAAGACACCAATTTAAAAAAAATGAAATGCTATTATTGTGTACTGATGGATTCTCTGACTTTGTTTCAACAACAGAAATCCAATCCATTTTAATGACACATTCCAGTTCTACTTGTAGAGAATGTTGCGAGAACTTGTTTAGAAAAGCAATTGAAAATGGTTCTACAGACGATATAACATTAATATTATTACAAAATTAAAACCATGATGGAGCAAATGCAAATGTTCAGAGAAATCGAATAGAAAATACACTTGAAGAAGGAAAATTAGGCCGATTATTTCTTCATTCAATGCCTGGCAAAGGTGGGAAAAAAGAATACTTCCATAATTTTCTAAAGTGTTAGGATGAGAGAGATAATGGATAAAAAAAGAATGAAAAAAAATAGAGTTGTTTTTTTGGATCTTAATGGCACAATTGTAAATCCTGTTCGTGTGAATCATCTTTCGGAATTGAAGTTAATCCCTCGCTCGATAGAAGCGTTGAAGCTATTATCTTCAATGGACTACCTTTTGCCGGTAGTGACGGTACAATCCAGAATTGCCAAAGGACTTTTTTCATACGAAGAATTCATCAGTTGGTATGATAGGTTTTTTGGAGATATATTGATCACAACAAATTTACTGTCGCCGCCAATGGTATGCCCCCATCTGTCTTCAGAGAATTGTGAATGTAGCAAACCCAACACAAAACTGTATAGAGAGCTTGCCGAACGCCTTCAAATCGATTTGAAGGGATCATATGTTGTGGGAGATACCAGTCAAGATATCAAAGCCGCTCGAGCTCTCGGTATCCCTGGCTTGGGGGTCAAAACGGGGTGGTTGAAAGATGATGATATTCACCTCGCTTCGTTTGTGGGAGAGGATCTTTACGATATTGCCATGTTCATTTCAAAAATGGAAAGCACAGAAAGAAACATGACGATCCCTGGAAATAGCCCTCCCCAAACAACCGGTGAACAATATAAATCTTCTGCTCACGATTATGTTCAACAACTCATCTATCAAATTCATCTCGAAAATTGGGCTTTTCTTACAAAGAGACTGTGCGATATTTCATTGATAAAACTTATTGTCGAAGCCGGATTGATTGAGGATTTGGAAAATGTTTATTCTATCGCTGTGAACACAATGCCGGCAAGCGTTTTAAAGCAGAAGGTCAAAAAGTTTCGGTTCTCACTGATGAGAGAAAGCCATCATTTAAGACGGTATCCGGAGCTTTTTGATCGGCTATTTGGAAATAGACTCAGGCGAATAAAACCGAATAACGAGTATGCCGATCAAAGCGGTACACCGAAACATAAAAGCGCGGAAACTTGTAAAGAAAAAAAATCCTCAATAAAACAGATACAAAGACTCAATATAGAAAAAATGCTCGGAAGATATACTTATTTTTCGCCAAAACAATCTCCAAAGCCATTTTCATCCTCGATGTCGATCGATCTTGCCGATACAGAAATTAACTCTCACTTAGCTCGGATCCTGTGGGGGCATCATGGCAACGTTACCTCTCTTTCATTGAGTCGAAATGGCATTATTGCTGTTTCAGGGAGTGCGGATCATCAAGTGATTGTATGGGATATTTTAAATGCAAAAGTACGTCATCATCTTGAAGGTCATCAAGGTCCGATCAAAAAACTTTCTTTGAGCAAGAACTCTCTTATTATCGCTTCCGTTGCAATAGATGGCTTACGTGTGTGGCGCACGGATGTCGGTAAGCAGATCGCACATTTCCCACATTCGCACAGGCTATTGCATGCACTTTCAATCAATAGTGATAGAGGAACCATTACGGCTGTTTTCGATGAATATGAAATTTATGTGTTCAATATAGTGACTAAAAAAAGCAAACAAATTCATTGCGATTCCAACAAAAAAATCAATTCAATTACACTGTCTTCATGTGGTGATTTTGCTTTATTGAGACATCCCTATTCAGAAATCACTATGCTGGATATTCATACCAATTGTGAAATATGGACTATTAAAGAGCACTTCACAAGAACAGGTTTTTCCACTCTTTCTACTAACGAGAAGGCTACTGTGGCAGTATCGGCAGAGCCCTCGTTTGGGTTGATGGTATGGGATTTAGTAGAAGGTCGTGTGCGTCATAAGCTTCCCTCAGAAATGAACTTGAACTTTTTGCCTTCGATCGCATTAAGCCCTAATGGACAAATCGCTGCCCTCAGCTCATTTTCAGATAGGCAAATGGAATTATGGGATATCATTAAAGCTGAACGCATTCGTACAATTCGGGAAGATAATTTAGTCTTTAGAGATATGTCGATAAGCGACAACGGCATTATCATTTCTCATTCCATGAGCCAGAGGATTTGGATATGGGATATCAGCAAAGAAGCTTACAAAACGCTCTCGAAATGTGATGAAGGAAGAATCAGTCATATGGCGACGAGTAAAGACTGCAAATGCGTTATAGCCGGGAGAAAAGATGGAACATTGCACAAGTGGAGATACCCAAATAAAAAAAGCTGTTACATTGGAGGGCAAAACGGTGGTATCATGTGTCTCGATATCGATGCAAATGGACGCTTTGCCGTTTCTGCATCAGAAGACAATAGATTGATGGCCTGGCGGGCGAGTAAAGGATTTCTTTTACGACATTATTCGTGCCCGGATCATCCGTTTTTTAAAGAATCGATGGATGATTTTACGGATGTCTCAATATCGGATGATGGAAAAACCGCCATTTCTGCCTATTCAAATGGTATCGTCTCAGTTTGGGATTTGACCTCTCTTCATGAGCTTTTCCCCCCCCGTGCCGTCACAAAAAATTCTCCAACCTTGATTTTCCATGGAAAAGAGACATCAAAAACGAATAGAACCGGAAAAATCCGAAAAAAGTACATCGATTTCCCCTATAGTAGCAGGTTGGATAAATCCTTGGAGAATTCTTTTTCATCTCTGAGACATCGAGACGGCTATGGAAATGAGTTGATTAGATTCAAATTCCCACCCGGAGACATCAAAATAGTAATGGATGGGCAAGGGAAATATGCGGTTTTTTCATTTAAAAACAGTGATGATATTATTGTGTGGGATCTCATTGCAAAGCAGCAAAATCATATTCTGGTTCATAAACGAAAATCCATGTTATCAATTGTGATTTCCCAAAATGGAAAATTTCTATTACTGGCATCTCGCCATATCGAAATTTGGGATATGGAAACCGGAGAAAAAATACGTTGTTTCAAGGGGCATGATGCTCCAATTTCCTGCCTTGCAATTGATGCGGATAATACCGTTGTCGTTTCAGTATCCCATGACGGAATTCTTAAAATATGGAATTTGGAAACTCTCTATGAATATGATTTTTTTTGTTTTGATACATTGTTGAGGGCCTGTTTTATTTCCTTAAAAGCAGAACAAATTGTCGCGCTTGACAATTTAGGTAATCTTCATTTTTTCAAGATAACGCTCACAGATAAAAAACTTTCGATTTAACAAGAAGCATCCTCCATATCCCAACAAAAGTAGTTTATACTGAACACCCGGATACACTGAACTTTTCAGAAATTTTTTCTCCTTTGATAATAAGGATATTGCAAACTACCTAAAATTCAAATTGTAGCGGTGCGCGGTATATATTGGGTCAAGATAAAGGGTGTTGAAAATGAAGGCCCCCGATCTTGTAGATATTTATTTTTTTTAAAAAATTATTTTCAAACATTTTCTTAATACTATCCTTACAAAGACAGGTTATATCAACCCACAATATTAACCAGATAGCATTTTAAGGAAAAGAAAATGATTTGTTCTGATCTCCATGTTCACTCCCTGGCCTCCAAACGGCCGTCGGAATGGTTTCTCCAGAAAGTAGGAGCAAAGGAATCATATACCGACATTGATACCTTGTATACAAAAGCAAAGGAACAAGGTATGACCTATGTCACAGTAACGGATCACAACACCATTGAAGGGGGGCTGGACCTTATGGCCAGATATCCCGAAGATACCTTCTTAAGTGTTGAGGTGACGACATATTTTCCTGAAACCAAATGCAAGATTCATATCCTTGTCTATGATATTACCCCGGAGCAATTTGAAAACATTGATAATATCCGGAAGAATATCTATAGCCTTCGCTCTTACCTTTTTTCCAAGAATATAGCCCATTCCATAGCCCATGCAACATACGCGGTCAACAAAAGACTTGATATTAACACCCTGGAAAAGCTCATTCTCATGTTTGATGTGTTTGAAGGCTTAAATGGCGCCAGAAACAGTCTTTACAATGAAACCTGGCATAAGGTGCTTGAGAATTTGACTCCGGAAACCATTGAACGGCTCAAGTTTAAACATGGCATTACTCCATTGAGCCTTGACCCATGGCGTAAGGGCATTACCGGGGGATCCGATGATCATGCCGGCCTTTTTATAGGCCAAACCTTTACCTCTGCCCAATGCGGGAGCGGTAAAAAGGAGTTTATCAGGGCGATTTTGGATAAGAATACCCTTTGTTCCGGCCGATGCAATGATTACAAATCCTTTGCCTTTTCCATATATAAAATATTCTGCGACTTTTCCAGCCGGAAAAACAAGCATGATCCATCCACTATCCGGGAGCTTGTAAGCGAATTTCTTTTTACCGGTAACAGGGAACACAAATGGAAAAGCTGGATAACCCGCCGAAAAATTAAACAGGGCGGAACCGCAAAGGATAAAATACTTCTCAGATTTTTTGATGACGTACAGGCATGGGCCAAGAATGAAGAAATGGATGTGGAGGCCCGGATGGACAGCATATATAAAAATATGGCAACCCTGCTTGACGGGTACATGGCCATGCTGTTCCAGTCTCTGATCAAGGATTTCGGCAACGGAGATGCAGCCAGGCTATTTAAAAATATTTCATCCTCCCTGCCGCTGATGTTCATATCTATTCCTTTTTTTTCGTCTCTGAAACACCTTTTTATGGATAGGGACCTTATTGGAGAACTCAAAAAGCGTTATATTCCCGGCAGGGGAGATGATCAAAAACGGATTCTATGGTTCACGGATACCATTGATGATCTAAATGGGGTCGCCATAAACCTCAGAAGTTATATGAAAAGCTTTCATGAGCGAAATCCAAGGATCAAGTTTGCCGTGTGTGTACCTGAAAGCCATGATCATATACTGCTGCCAAATACCATAAACCTGCCAGAGGTTTTTTCCCACACGCCGGAGTTTTATGATTCATATACCCTGAGAATTCCATCCATACTTAATGCCGTTGACATGATTTATAAGTGCAATCCTGAAAAAATAATCATCTCCACTCCGGGGCCGGTGGGGCTTATCGGGCTTCTGATGTCAAGGCTTATGGGAATTTCATGCTCTTGTATCTATCATACTGATTTTGCCTTTCAGGCCCAATATATTTTTAACGATGAAACAATTACCTCGTTGATCCATAGATATATCCGCTGGTTTTATTCCTGTGCCGACGGGATTCGGGTTCCCACAAAAGAGTATATGAATATTCTTGAAAATCAGGGTTATGACAGGGAAAAGATGAAGGTGTTGAAACGCGGGTTTGAAATCAATCCTCCTTTGTTTTCCATGGAAGAAAAAGAAGATTTCTTAGAACAAAAGCATATCCCCAAGGGCTTTACACTGATGTGGGCAGGAAGAATAAGCAAGGATAAAAGAATTCACTTTCTTGCAGATATATATAAAAAGGTGAAGGACTCCCACCCGGAAGTTAATCTTGTGATCTGTGGTGAGGGCCCGGATATTGATGAGCTTAAATCCTATCTTAGGGAAGATACAGGTCGGAAAAGGGTTTTTTTTACTGGTCGTTTACCCACAAAAGATCTTTTGGAGTATTATGCCTGCTCTGATCTGTTTGTTTTTCCCAGTACCACTGATACCTTTGGCATGGTTATTGTGGAAGCCCAGGCCTGCGGCCTGCCCGTGCTTGTAACCGATGTAGGCGGTCCCCAGGAGATCATGCAAAATGGTGAAACAGGATTTATAATTCCCTGGGATCAAATGGATCAATGGGTTCAGCGCATTGAAAACTTCATGGATTTAAAGGAAAATACGCCGGAAGTCCTTCAGGCAATGTCACAGTGTGCAAGACAATATGTTCAAGAGCAGTTTTCATGGGATGCTGCCTTGGAAGATATTGTCAATGATACGGTGGATGATTCTGATTTACATGATGACGAAGCCCATTGGGCCCCACATTACATGCAGGGTATCAGAGGATATGAAAACAATGAAAAAAGCCATAAAGATTTAAACGGAAACAATTTATTTTTGAATGACTACCTTGCAAATTTTGAGCTGCCTTTTGCCTGCAATCACGGGAATCTGGTCTTTGAAGATGGTAAAAAACAAAAGGAGGTTCAAGGATATGTCCAGCCTTCTGAAATCTGTACATGATTTTATGCCGAACCTGTTAATGTTGAATCCTCCGGGTCAACTGGTTATTCAAATTACAGATGTCTGCAATGCTTTTTGCGCACAGTGTGGAATGAGGGTGACAAACAGATTCCCCCGCACCAGAATGAAGTTAGATGATGTTAAGGCCATCATTGACAAGGCGGCAGAAAACGATGTTAAAGCCATATCTTTTACCGGTGGAGAACCTCTTCTTTTTGCTGATGATCTCATTGAGATGATAACCCATGCCCACAGGGCCGGTATACCCTACATCCGTACAGGTACCAACGGATTTTTGCTCTGTTTCAACAAAGATGAAGATGACTTTAAAAGACGGGTTGAGACCCTTGTGGAAAAGCTGGCTAAAAGCGGTATCAGGAATTTCTGGATAAGTATTGATTCTGCATGCGGCAGCCGCCATGAAAAGATGAGGGGATTAAGCGGGGTGATAAAGGGGATTGAAAAGGCCCTTCCCATATTTGAATCAGCAGGAATTTATCCATCTGCGAATCTTGGCATAAACAGGTATATGGGAGCTGGAAACACCAGGCTTGCATTGTCCGGTCCCCAGGAAAAAACACTTTTTTACAGATCTGCCTGTGAGGCTTTCTCACAGTTTTACAGGTTTGTAATTGACCTTGGATTCACCATCGTAAATGCCTGTTATCCCATGAGTATTGAAGATGAAACCCGGGCCGTGTATTCAGCATCCTCCAAGGAAGACATCATAAGCTTTACCAGTGATGAAAAGATACTCCTCTTTGAAGCCCTCATGGATACCATTCCAATATACCGGAAAAAGATCAGAATCTTTTCCCCCCTAAGCTCCCTTTATGCCCTGGTCAAGCAATATAAGGGCAGAAAAGACTTTTATCCATGTCTTGGAGGCACAAGCTTTTTTTTCATAGACTCAAAAGACGGTAATACCTATCCCTGCGGCTACCGGGGAAAGGAAAGCCTGGGGCCGTACCGGAACCTGAATATGGACAGTGTGGAAAAAAAACCGTTTTGCAGCCAGTGCGATTGGGAGTGCTTCCGGGACCCTTCCCAGCTAATGGGGCCTTTTATGGATATCTTTAGCCACCCTGTAAAGCTTTTTAAAGAATTCCATCAAGACCCTTATATGGTGAAATATCTTTATTCAGACCTGCAATATTATCAAAGATGCGGTTATTTTAACGGCAGAAAACCACCCCGTATTTGAATAACAGTCAGGGCACACCAGGCTCTGCCGCAAAAATATGATAAATCTATACAGATATTTAACGGAACCTTAATTAAACCCTAACTTACCTTTGCTATACCTTGTCCACAGATTGGAAATCCCATTGCCCCGGCCTTTAATACGGGTTTATTGTTTCTTAACAAAAGCAGCTTAAGGTGATTGTAATGAAAAGCAATATTCAAACAGATTGTCTTCCATCCAACTATGTACCATGTGATAATGAAGAGTATATGAACAAAAGACAGCTTCGGTATTTTGAAAATAAACTCCTGACCCAGCAAAAAGAATTAAAGGATAGAATCCAGGCATCCATGAAAAAACTCAAAACATTAAGATCTGAAAGTTCGGATATCCTGGATAAAAGTCACTTTGAAGATGCAATTTTCCATGAATTGAGGATTGTGGAGCGCAATAACCTTCGTTTGCAATTAAACGAAAAAGCATTGAGCCGCATTGAAAACGGTTATTTTGGTTATTGTATAATCACAGGAGAGGCCATTGGTATAAAACGCCTTAATCTCATTCCTTCAACAGCCATGTCCATGGATGCCATGATGCTGTTTGAAAAAAATAATACAATGGAGCACCACTCCGGAGATATGGCATACAGCCTTGCATCATAACCTTTGGTTAGATTGATCTCATAAAATGCTGTAATCTAAGTGAAATACGACTCTGGTTTTTTTAGAGGTCAATTTTTTCATGTGAATAAATTTAATAAATTATGCAAAAAATGATCGAACCGTTGCTCATAAATATAGGTAAAGGATAATTTTTCATGGGCCCATTAAATAAAAAACAGCCTCTGCCGCTGGAATATTCCGGGCAGGAATCCCATGCCGACATCATTGACAGGGTATATGATGCCCTGCAAATTGACGACAGCAGTGTTGAAAATTTTATTCAATCTCTTCCGTTTTCCACAGATGATGCCACATTTGGCTGTGAAAATGAATTCCAGGCCGTGGTTATGGGAAAGAGCAACGATGTGGACCTGCCGATAACCATAAGGGACTCTGCCTGCTATAAAAACCTTTTAAAGCGCAATGAACGGGACGGCGAAAATCACAGAAAAATCGCTGGATTTGAAGCCTATCTCAATAGTGAAGGGGCTTGCACCAGCAAAGATAAGGACATTTCAGCCATGGACACTGATGTCTGGGAAAACAGTTGGGTTCGCTTTCCCAGGCATCTCTTGAATCTGTATGCCAATCAGATTCTGGACAGCGATCTTCATTGTGATAAAAAAAATCCTTCTGCCGGGTACAGGCGGGATATGCAGAGATTTTTCGTGGAAAAAGACGGGATTAAGTATCTTCGTATTCCAGTCAGTTATCTTCTCAAGATCGCCCTGGCCGATGCCCTGGGAAATCCTTGTATCCATTCGCGCCTGCGAAATGCTGCCGGAAAGATGATGGCCTGCTTTTTAAGTGACAACTCATCACCGGAAATACTTTCCTTTTTCCCCTGTTCCATAAAAACAGGTAGGTTAACAGGATTGAAGCCGGTCAGGGAAACCGCAATTCGTTTTTTATTGATACAGCTTCTGACGGCCTATGCCAACAAACGGTTTCAACTTACAGAAAACGGTCAAAGGGTACTGGTTTATTTTGCCTCCCATACGCCCCAGCGCCAGAAACATTTTAATCAAGTCATTCCTGATGCCTTTTACAGGGATATTTTCATGAGTCCATGCCTGTCAGGATGGGACAGGGGAGAAGATAAGAGCGCCTATATGCACATGTGCCACAGGGTTTTATCCCGCAGCCGCCTGAACGCGGTCACCAAGCTGAAAGATGCCGGCATCATCACCTCCAACCTTGTGGTATTGCCCGATGTCTCCGATGTAAGCCTTGCCAATAACGGCACCCACGTAAGCATCGGGAGCATGAAAATCACCGGCTTGCTCAAGGAAGACTCCCCGGATTTTACCCGGGCAGATGAGAAATATCTTGGGGATCTGTGCATTAAAGTCTGTGAACACTTTTTACCCCTTTTTGTGGGAACTTACAGTGCTGCCCCTTACAGGCTGGATTTCCAGGACTTTCATCCGGAAAAAATTCTGGGGTTTCTTCCCCATGAACTGGATTTTACCCATTTGAGGATGATCTGGAACCAGTGGAAAAAGAAAGCAGGCCTGAAAATCATGTCCCAGCCCCTGACTCCATTCGGCCCCGAAGCCGTGGACAGATTCATTCGCAGGGCTTTTTCCCTCAAGGGGGATATGGTTCCTGATTTCAGGCTGGTGGACTACTTTGCCGGGGTCATGGCAACGGATGAAAACAGTGCCCTTGATGGAAAAGAAGGCAATGAAGACCGGCTCGCCGCTGATCTTCAGGAGATGGGCGTGTTTGACAGCCGAATGTCTCTATATATGCTGATGCGGCTTAGAAAAGAGTCTGTCCATGGTTTTTCCGGGTTTGAGGCCCGCTATTACAGCACCTTTGAGAGTTTGTTTAAGGATTTTGGAGAGGCTCTTCAGCTTCAACGAATTATTTTAACTCTTGTCTGGAAGATGATCCTGAAAAAGGAGGTTGTCCACGAAGATATTCCAGACATGCCTGAAGTTGAGAGCGAGCGGCGTCAGATGTTCTTTGGAGCAGCCATCGGAATTAAAACGGTATTTATACTGGAAAAAACTCCCAACCGTTTTCTGGGAAGCATTCTCAAAGTCATTGAAAAAAGGAAAAAGGTTTTTAAAAGCATAAAGTATCCCGGATATTTCAAGATCGGGCTTCAAGACTACCTCATCGGCCTGGTGGACATCCTTGAAGAGCGGTGTGCTGATATAATCCGTGGGCCAGAACTTTTAAGCATTTTAAAAAATTTGAGAAAGCGCATTGAATTTCCCCTGGATAACAGGGCTGCCCATCGCATGGGTTCCAAAATCATTGAAAAGGCAAAAAAGAAAAGCCCAATGGCTATGAGAGCCAGGGAATTTAACAGGGCGTGTGAAGACTATCTTCGGGAAGATTTGAGAAAACAGCACATGTCCGAAGGAATTAAGGCTCTTGCGGAAGATTTCCAACAGCTTGATCTATGGGCATCTTTCAGGGATCCTGTATGCAATGAGGTTCGTTCATCCATACTTGGAGATGTGCCTGCATCGGACTTTCTCGCTTCCCACAGAGATGAGCTTTTTCATGAGACGGCAGACGAAGACATCCTGGAAAAAATGATTCAGCTCATCGTGCTTACAGTGGCATGGAATACAGACAAGGAAATTTACAAAAAACAAAATATCCGTTTTTAATGAAGAGCAAAATACTGTTTTGTTATTTTTTTAGATTTTGCTTTACAGAGTTCTCCTTTGCACTGTTTTAGATGATCTCTAAAAAATGGGTGCATGGTTAATTCCTCGGTTGACAGTTTTTCAAAACATCTCTTGATTTTAGGAAATCTCCTGAAAAAAGTGTCAACTACTTTTGAGGTAATATGAAAAATGCCAAAATGGGAAGATCGATTCAGAAACTGTAAACCGGAAAATGAAAGATGGGCAGATTTTAAATGAGAGTGTATGTAAAATGACGAATAATAGAATGCAGCACCAGTATATTGATAGAAGGACGGGAAATGTTCGGACAGAGCCTCTTTTTAAGGATCATATGGTCAATTTTTTTTATTCCAGAGTCAGGGAAAACGCAGGCTTTTGCTTTAACCTGATGATCTGCGGCAGAAGCACGGCACTTCTGAGTTACCTGACTTTTGATTTCAGCTTTAATAGAAACAGGGAAAAGGCAAAACGCTTTATTCAGGAACTTAATATTGATATGTCCGAGACGATTTTACCGCCGGAGCGCTTTTTTTCTGCCCGCCAGGTGTTTGAGCGCCAGATCAAATACTGGAAATACCGGCCCATGCTTCCAATGTCCCGGTTCCCCGAAATCCATGAAGCTGAACAGGGAGTTTTCTCGTCTATACCAGGCCGGGAATGCCGTCAGGCTCAAGCCTATGGAAACTGCCAGGCTCATGGGCTAAATCTCTTACAATATAACAAACATGGCAGCTTACCGCCACAATCTAAAAATGAAAATCTTTTAAAAACAAGCCCTTATGGAGACTTTCATATAAACCAACATGCCTTATCAGGCACAATAGAAAATGAAAATCTTTTAAAAACAAGTGCTTATGCAGACTTTCATATAAAAAATAACGGGCGGCCTGCCTGTCAAGCTTACGGGGAACACTCTTGTCCCGAAGATGACGAAATTGTGGTATCTCCGTCGGATTCAAAGGTTCTTGTGGGTTCGCTGAAGCCTGGAAAGGCTCTTTTTATCAAGGAAAAATTTTTCCAATACCAGGAACTTATCGAAAAGGAAAAATGGCTTCAATGTTTTAAAAACGCTGATTTTGCCATTTTCAGGCTGACTCCCAACGAGTATCATTACAACCATGCCCCTGTGTCCGGAAAAATTGCTGATTTTTATGAAATCAGCGGGAAATATCATTCCTGCAATCCAGGTGCCGTGGTGCGCGAGGTAACTCCCTATTCTAAAAATGAGCGTGTCGTAACCGTTATAAACACCGATGTCAAGGGAGGTACTAATATCGGTATGGTCGCCATGATTGAGGTGACTGCCATGATGATCGGCAGGGTTGATCAGTGTTACAGTCATCAATATTATGACGATCCCTGTGATATGAAAACAGGTATGTATATCAAAAAGGGGCAGCCTAAAAGTATCTTCAGGCCCGGCAGTTCCACAGTGATTTTATTGTTTGAGTCGGGAAGAATTGCTTTTTCTTCAGACATAGTCCGCAACATGTACAGGCCTGATGCCAAGAGCCGGTTTACAGTCTGGTTTGGTTCCCCCCTTGTTGAAACCTCTGTCCGGGTTAGGGAAGAAATCGGGTGTCCTGTATAACAAACATGGCGGTTCACCGCCACAATCGAAAAATGAAAGTCTTTTTGCCCCTAAGCTTTCAAATAAAACATTTAAAATGTTCTGATTGATGAAATGGAGTTGAAAATGCCGGTATCCAGCATATTGTTCATACTGTTCATAACCGCCGTAATGGCAATTTTCATGGCCTGGGGATTTAAAAATCTTCCCCAGGAGAGATGGCAGATATTTGCAGCCCTTCCTTTAACGAAAAATAAAGGCACTACCTGGAAGGGGTTAAACCTGACATATTACGGTATTCTTTCCGCCAATGCCTATGTGTTTTCCCTATCCATTATGATGATTCTTCTGGGGGCCTGCCATATTCCAGTATCAATTCAGATAAAATACATTGTTCCAATTCTAATTGCGGCTATTCCGGCTGCCCGGATCCTGGCATGGATAGTGGAGAGGAAAACCAGTACCTTTACAGTGGGCGGGGCTGTTTTTACCGCCATAATTATCCTGCCCTGGGTGGTGATGGGCATCAATGTCCTGTCGGATTTTCAGATGCCTGTATTTTGTTTTTTTGCGGCCTCGGCCATTGCATACGCCTTTGGAGAAGGCCTTGGCAGGCTTGCCTGTGTAAGCTTTGGCTGCTGTTACGGTAAACCCCTTTCCGAGTCAGACAAAATAATGAACAGACTCTTTGGCCGGATGCATTTTATCTTTTATGGTAAAACAAAAAAGATTGCCTATGCTTCCAATCTTGAGGGAGAGGCTGTTATCCCCATTCAGGCGGTTACCTCAATTATTTATACAATAACAGCCATTGCGGGAACAGTTCTGTTTTTATACGGCTATTTTAAGGCCGCCATGCTTGTCAGCCTCATCATTACCCAGGTTTGGCGGGTTTTTTCCGAATTTTTCAGGGCAGACTACCGGGGAGATTCCAGATTTTCAGCCTATCAGCTAATGGCTCTGACGGCTGTGGTTTATATGGGGATAATCGCAATGATAGTACCCTCGGACATGTCTTCTGTTACCACCTCAACAGGTGGAGCCTTGTATCTGCCGGCTGTAATGCTCAATGGCCGGGTTTTGGCTCCAGATATTGTCCATGGGCTCAGATTGCTCTGGCAGCCCCTTGTTATCCTTTCTCTGGAATTTTTCTGGCTCATAACATTTCTTTATACCGGGAGAAGCTTTGTCACTGGCTCGGATATATCCTTTCATGTAGTTAAAGATAAAATATAGTATTACAATTTAGGTTTTTTTCTGTGGAACACAATTTGCTTTTTTGAAAAAATAAGATGTTTGAACTTATGTTTTTGGCTGTTTGTTAAAATTTTTGGAAAAACCAGAATTGGAAATAATCATAACTAAACAAAAAAGAATTTATGGAGGCTATGATGCAAACAATATCATCAGAGAGTAATTCACAAAATTTTTTCAATGAAATCAATATGGATGCCATGCTGGCAACTGCGTTAAAGGAACGTGAAAAAATGCTGTTAAAATCTCCTATATTGCAGGAATTTCAAAATGATATTAATACAGCCACCAATGGTTATGAAGAGGTGAGCCAGAGACTTGAAGGTCTTGCCGCAGCAGCGAAGAATTTCAATGAAAAAAGAGACATTTTTACAAGACTTTCAAAAATTAAAAAGAATATCTTTGATTAGGCCAGGGCTTTTATTACTCGCAACCTATCACGGGGCAGGCCACCGTGGTTTCCAGTGCCTGAATTTTATGACAAATACGGAAATGGGGCAGATATGGAATCTGCCCCCTACGGGTTTCTAACAAAAACAAAATAAATATTTAACAAAATTCTAATATTTCCTTGACACCCCAAACCCATTTGCAATACATTCAGCTCATTTAAAAGGTAAATTTTTCCTTGCCGGCAATTTAGCCTTAAAAATTTGAGCAGAGTGTTGGAGATGAGTTACACTTACGCATGGGGACCAATTTTCAATCCAGGGAAAGCCGTGAGTTTTTTCCGGGCCGGCATAAGCCCCCGGCCATTTGAACCGGAAAACCCGGAATTCAGCAGGGCTAACGCGTGGTGGCTGTCTGAGCTGTCCCGCCTGATTTACCTGAAGGGTGATAATGAACTCGGGATGGAATATCAGACACAGGCCCGGAACCGTTTTTTGAATAAAATAGGACTTGAAGAGCGCTGGTTTTATAATGGCAGGCATGTCCAGTGCGCCATTATAGGAGCATTGCAAGAGCAGGAAAAAAAATTTTCAGCTCTGGTTTTCAGGGGTACCCAGGGGACACTAAGCAATTGGTTTTTTAATCTGAGCACAGCACTTGCTCCCTGGCCCTCGGGTGGAAATGTCCACAGGGGCTTCAAGCTGATTCTGATGGAAGCCTGGGAAGAAATTCAACAACAGCTCAATTTCATATCTGAACCAATTTATTATACGGGGCACAGTCTGGGCGGTGCCCTGGCAGTGCTTGCCGCCTCCTTGAAAAAACCAGAAGCTGTTTATACTTTTGGTTCGCCCAGGATGGCAGATTTCGGTTTCGTGAACTCAACAAAACATATAAATATTTACCGGGTGGTTACCCCTAAGGACATTGTATCCAGCGTACCTCCGTTTCCCGGTGTTATGCATGTTGGAAAATCGCATTACCTGACTAATTCAAAAGCATCTGATTATAGACGATCCTGGTTTGAAGCCCCTAAATTTCTTGCAGATCATTCCCCCTTGAACTATACCTTTCAACTTTAACCTATAAACAGCAAGAGTATCCGAAGATCCTTATTCTTGGGGGTGTCCCGGCTTATGGCAATGGCCCAATATAATGTGTTTAACAACAAATTTATAACACTACCGTGTGTTTTCAAGTATTGAGGGATGCAAAAATGGGAAATTGTTCAAAAAGGGAAAAAACAATCTTAGTACTGTTGATTTGTATTATTTTCGTTTTAAACAATCTTTTTTTTATTGGCGAATTAGCTGGAGAATCAAAATCATTGACAACTGTAAGATTAGCAAGCGTGCCTGCGATTGTCGAAGCGCCATCCCATATTGCCTATCAAAAGAAGTACTTTCAGGAAGAAGGCTTAAACCTGTCCATTGAAATCAATCCTGATGGTAAAACATCCCTGACGCATCTGTTTGAAGACAAGGTTGATATTGCCGCTGTAATGGGAACACCTGTGGTATATGCCAGCTTTCAACGCAATGATTTCTATGTTATTGCCAAGATGGAGCAAGCCAAGATTCATTCCGCGCCATCCTTCATTTCCCGGTTTACACCTTCTCTATGAACATCCTTTTGTTTGGGGATTATTATTCAGAAAACTGTAAACTGCTTTTTGAGCAATATGAAGGATGCCCATTCCGCTATCGCCCGAAAAGACAGTGGTATAACCGTAAGCAATGACATTATAGGCAAAAAAGTGGCTGTTATGTTCGGCACATCAGGACATTTCTTTTTGGACTCATGGTTAATCTTTCATAATTTAAAGCCTTCAAAAATCCAACTCGTCAATCTCAATGGCCCGGAGGCCGTTGACGCAATTTAATTATTGCTACCGAAGAATTTCTTGCATTTCGATATCCGCGTTGTGAACAGCAATGGATTATAAGTTATGGTAAGATATCAGATATTGTTAAAACCGATCCGAGATATGTTCAGGTGCTTGGTCCAAAGCTAAAAGAACTTTTGTCCTGGTTCGAGCGGATTAAGCTGATAGAAACCGACAAAACATCTTTTCCGGAGCAGATTTCAACTCTATCGACCCTTGAATCACGTCTGTCAACCAATATTCGGTTGGCTGCCCGCTCCATATTGAGGCAGATACTTGCGGATTCTCAAGTGATGAGTTCAACAAACTTTAAACTGACAAACAGGGCTTTTTCATTTACCCTTGCGAGCCTGGCCATCCTGATTCTTGTTTTCATTGTAAATGCCTTCTTTTTGATACGAAATGTTCTCCCGCCTTTGGGCGAACTTATCAATAAAACAAGGCGCATCATGGATGGTGATCTGAATCAAAATTTGAAACCGGGTCAGGAAGGCTCTATAATCCGGGAGCATGATGAAATCGGTGAACTTGCGACGGTCTTTGATAACATGACCAAGCAATTGGTTGGATCATTATCCGACCTTGAAAATGAAGCAAAAGAAAGGAATCTGAGCGAAGTAAAATTCAGGGGCATTTATGAACAATCCCCCATCGCTATTGAAATTTTTAATAAGAATGGCAAATTGGCTGATGTCAATCAAAAGACCCTTGACCTGTTTGGGGTTGAAGACAAGAAATTATGTTCTTGGATTTGACCTTTGGACAGATCCAAATATTCCAGCTAAAGATATTCAACATCTTCAGAACGGGCAGCCAATCTTTGTTTCGTCGGAGTTTGATTTTGATCTCGTCAAAAAAAAGAACCTTTATCCCACAACCAGGTCAGGAAAAATTTATTGGGATTTATTCGCTATCCCAATCATCAAAGAAGGTGAGATAGACGGGTACCTTGTGCAGGTGTTAGAAGTGACTGAACGAAAAAAAGCTGAGCAGGACCTGCGGGAAAGTGTCTACCGCTCCAGGCAGGGCCTTTTAATGGGGGTATGCCGGGGGATTGCCGAGCATTTTGCTTTCAGTGTTCTCGCTGTAAGGCTCATTGTACTGGCAGCCTTTTTTTTCACCGGGTTCTGGGCTGTGGGGCTTTTGTACATAGCTGCCGGCATGCTCATGAAGATTGCACCGGCCTCTCCCCTGCGGGATGAAAACGACCATGAATTTTATCAGTCCCATGCAGCCTCCAGGGCCTCGGCAATAAAGCGGATCAAAGAAAAATTTGATAATATAGAGCGCCGCATACAGAAAATGGAAGACACGGTAACTTCAAGGGCATTTCATTTATAGGCTCAGGTTTTGTTCAAAAAAAATATATGTTCAGATACCAACGGTTCGATCATTTTTGCATAAATTATTGAATTTATTAACATGAAAGAACCGATCTCTAAAAAATCAGAGTCATGTTTTACTTAAATTACAACATCCTATGAGATCAATCGAACCGAGGGTTATAATTAGGCTGAATAATGTTTCAGTCTTTTTAAAATGCTATAAAAACTAACTCCGTCTCTTTTTGCAACTGAACGTATCGACAAGAAAGCCGTGATTTCATGCAGCGCCAATGAGTTTCACCAGGTTGGAGGGAAAATGGTTGCCGACATACTTGAACTCAATGGCTGGGATGGATATTTTCTGGGGGCCAACACGCCCCATGATGATATGGCTCGGTATATTTAAAATCCCTTATTTTGATTCAATCCAGTTTTCTAATCGCAAGCCTTGGACTCTCACAAACTCCCGCATGTTATTTGTGACCAGGATCAAAGATTCACTTCGGGCATGACCGGAAATGTGCAAATCATTGACCCCTATAGAAGTGCCTTTCTTTTCTAAATCAGCTCTGATATTCCCATAGTGGGCAGCGGCATTATTGTCATAGGGCAAGACTTCCAAACGGGAGACAAAGTCTTCGACTTTGCGTAGGTTATGGGAAACCATAGAGCTTTTTTCGACACCATGTAAGAGTTCGGCCAATGTGATTGAGCTTATACACATTTGCCCTGCATGGGCATTGAAAATGTCCAATATTTCGATTGGACGGCGTTTAATCACATAAATAACGATGTTGGTATCCAACATGTATTTCAGCATTAAAAGGATTCCCTTTCAGGTTGTTCTTGTGAAGCACGTTCCTGCATGAAATCATTGGTAACGCCATCATCCGAAAGAAAAAAGCTGTCCCATGTATTATCCACTGGTGAAAGCACCCGATCCTTACCGATGATACGTACAACCACTTTTTTCACGTTTTCAGGAAACCTGCTGTTAACAGGTAATCTCACCGCTTGGGTTCTATTGTTTACAAAGACGGTTCCTACATCCATAACTCAATCTCCTTATATTCAATCCGCTATATACATAGAGTATATGGCATATATTTGTATATAGCAAGTATATATATCATATGTTTTTTAAAAAAACCGGATCAAAAATATTGCAGTTGTAAAAAATGCCAACGCGCCAGAAAGAGTTCCTGGCAGAAGAAAAAAATGCACACAGATCCGGCATACCGACAAAATCAGAAAGATGCCCGGGAACGGTGGCGTATAAAAAGAATCCGGACAATTCGTCTTGATTGACGGCTATTCGCTGCCGCCGTATATTCCACCGGTATATGCGACCTGCTACCGAATTGTGGACGTGGCTATGTCCATCTGGATACCAACCGATATTCCTTACACTACACGTTGATTGGTGACCAGGTGGAGGTGCAGAAACATCAGGAATATGTCGTCATTTACCATGGCCGTAAAAAAGTGGCACACCACCGGCAAATCCTGGACAAACGGGACAGCCGGGTGACGGATAAGAGCTTTCATTCTGATATTCTTATCAATCAAATATACCCCGGAAAACAAGTTGACCACACCAGAATTGGATAAAAAAAGACTTGAAAATTCTCCAGATGTGACTCAAAAAACACTCTGGAAGGCAAGTATAAATTTCAACTTTAACTCGATTATACGGTCAGCGCTCGAGTTTCTGACAAATAATCCCTTTTGATTCAGCCCCATATTGAGCATGTCCTGGAATATAACAACTCTTTTCGGGATTGATACTTTGTGCTTTATCTTCCCGGGGCGAGACCAAGAGTGATTTTGTAATATTTCTTTTTCTTGTAAAGATTATCCCTCCTGCAACAGCAGTAAACGGGGCGGCCGTTACCAGTCCAAAGCTGCCTATCAGGGTTTTCACAATTTCCGAGGATACATAGATCAGGTTAAAGGTATTGCTGAGGGGAATATTCTGGGCCATAAATGCCATCAGCAGGGTAATGTAGCCTCCGGAGTAGGCAAGGAGCAAAGTGGTGGTCATGGTGCCTGTTACTGCTCTTCCCACGTTGAGCCCGGACTTTATAAGCTCCAGAGTCGTAATATCAGGGTCTCGTTCATACACCTCGTGGATACTTGCGGCAACATCCATGGCTATATCCATGACCGCGCCGGAGCAGGCCAGAAAAACAGCGGCCACAAACAGCTTTGTCAGATTCAAATCTTCAAACCCAGAATAGAGAAGCGTTTCCGCAAAGGGCATTACCGCTCCATGAATATTTAACTCCGCCGTAAAATAGATGGCCAGAATTCCGCTTGTCAGCACTCCGAGGAAAGCACCCGCAAGCGCCGTCATTCCTTTTCTGGTTAGCCCTGCAACAAGAAGAATGATGGAAGCGCAAAGGCCGGTGACCACGGCCAGGGTCAACACAACCGGATCACCCCCCCTGAGCAGGCAGGGAACCAGAATCTTCCAGAGGACAAGCGCGGTAAATACAAACGAAATCAGGGCCTTCAGACCGGTCCATCCACCAAATAGCACCAGCAGGAGACCAAAGAGGGCAAGCAAAAAAAGTTCAAGGCCGATTCGGTAATGATCAACCGGATTTACAAAGATCACCTTTCCATTTTTGTCCAGTGTGAGCACAACAAAGGCATTGTCTCCCCTTGAAAACATTTTGTCCTTATCCATCTGCCCCAAAAGGGGATTATTGGCAGGATACCGCTTTCCCTTGAACGGGCCGGTCATGATTTCAATTTCAAGGTATTGATCACCGCTTTTTACAATACCGAAACGCTGTACCTCAGCATTGTCAACGGTTGTAATTTTGCCCCTGCATCGTATGGCTTTTTGTGTTTCCGGTTTCTCAAAACCTGTGGGTAAAAGAGATATTAAAAGGGAAAGGACAACAAAAAAGCAGATAAGAACCATGTCAGTCCTTGCAAATCTACAATGGTTTAATAAATTGTTAAATTTTGTCATTTATGGGCTGCCTTAATGTGTCTTCATGAATAAAAAATAAGGTAGTGCCTAACAAGTAGTGATCGACCCGCTTGAACCTCATGGTGTTGCTTTTTGTTTACCAACTTGTAGCACTACATGTTATGGACTATCAAAAATAAAGACGGTACAACGTTATATTTGCCGTACCGCCCTTTGTCTGATCAAAAATATTTCAATAGTATGGATAAAATAACCTGGACAGGTTTCAGGAGTATTTTTTTATAAAAGTGGCGTAAACCTCCTATCCCTTAGGTTAGGGATAGTTCGCCCGCATCAGTTCATTGCATAAACCGATGCCGGTTTTATCCCCATTATTTCCATAAGTTTTAAGGCTATATCAGTATTATCAAAGGCACCCTGATAGGTTTTTGCTCCCGGCCCGATGGCTGATGTCGCGATGGGCACGCCGGTGTGGGAATAGGATGTCCATGCAATACCTGCCTTTTGATTCAAAATATGGGTAATACTCACACTAAGGGGTTCGTATCCCCCATAGAGAAGATAGCTTCCTGGATCTTTTGAATGCTCAGTTTCTCCTTTCATTGTTTTAATGAATGCCGCTTCAAGCTGTGCAATTTCCTGGGGGGTTAAAAGAAGAGTATTTTCAGTATCACCGGTGAATGCCAGGCCAAAGTTGTCGGTTATATAGGGTTTCATGTCATTAAAATCTAACTGCTTTGTTTTTTCCTTAAAAGCTTTTATAACCGTCTGATCAAATTTTGTGAAGGAAATTTTCTGATTTTTTAATATATTGAAGTAGGTTTCATACTTTGTGCCTGCAAATCCCAGGGTCATACCGCCGCATTCATGGTCTCCTGTGACAACTATGAGGGTCTCTTCCGGATGTTCTTTATAAAATCCATATGCAGTATCAACAGCCTTATCAAAGGCAAGGGTATCTTTAATGGCAGCGGCCGCGTCATTGGCATGACAGGCCCAGTCGATCTTGCCGCCTTCAACCATCATGAAAAAACCTTTGTCATTATTTAGAAGCTCTATTCCTTTTTGCGTGAACTCGGCAAGGGAGATATCTTCTTGTGTGCGATCCATGTCATAGGGCAGTGCTCCGCTGTCCTGCAGCCAGGCATTTACGGCAAAAACCTTGCCGTCTTTGCTTGAAAGGTTTTGAAATTCTTCTTTGGATTGAACGACTTTATACCCGTTTTTTTTGATTAAATCCATGGCATTTCCTTGAAAATTCTTGGAGTTGCCTTTTTTATTGACAGGATCTTTCAGGCCTCCGCCCGCAAAGTAATCAAACCCGCTCTTTGCAAGGGCAATGTCTATATCATAATATTGAGAACGGCTCGGCACATGGGCATAAAATGCCGCGGGAGTTGCATGATCTATGGAAACACTTGACACAATGCCGACCTTCATACCATTTTCTTTTGCCATTTCCGCAATGGTCTTGAGGGGTTTCATTTCAACGTCCATGGCAATACGGCCGATATCGGTCTTCTTGCCGCATGCCATGGCAGTGGCTGCCGCGGCAGAACCCGTGATAAAGCGGTTTGCGGCCGGTGTCATGGTAACACCCTGGAATGGAAAACCGTCAACGGTTAATGGCCCCTCAATATATTGGGCTGCGGCTGTTTTCTGGGGAAACCCCATGCCGTCTCCGATAAATAGGAAAATATACTTGGGTGTCTGGGCACCTGATAATACGGGAGCCAGCAGCATACAGAAGAACATCACAGTCGTAAGCGAAATCCATTTTGTCCATGGATTGAATCTGTTTTTTTTCATTTTTTTTTACCTCCGGGTTCTGTCATATTAAAAGAGAATTAAACAATAAACACTGGCATGTTGTAAACATTTTTTATGAGCCTGATATTAGCCCATTGTTAAAATTTGATTTGATTCTATACCGATACTGAACTTATTGTTATATTTTTGTTTGGTTAAATGCGTAGGGGCAGAATCTATTTAAACACCCTCTTATCCCTCTCATATAAAAAAATAGAAAGGACAATTCTTTTTTAACCTAAAGCTAATCATATCCTAATTTTTGCCTGATATATGCTTATTTTGTTTGTAATGGTCATATTCTGCCTTGCAATCCATTGAGCGAGATATAATTCTAACATTTAAGTACAGGAGACACCCATGAAATTCAGTAAATCCATCAGCCTTATGGCCTTGGCCCTGACTCTGATCTTTCTAACAGGTGATGCCGCAATTGCCGGAAAAACCAGGGTAACAGGTTCCGGGGCAAGTTTTCCCTTCCCCATCTATTCTACCTGGTTTAAAACCTTCAGCCGTGCCAACCGGGGCATCATCGTAGATTACCAGGCCAAGGGCAGCGGCGCAGGTATCAGAGATTTTATCAATCACACCGTAGATTTTGCAGCCAGTGATGCTGCCATGAAAGACAGTGAAATCGCCCAGATTAAAGAGGGTGTACAGCTTCTGCCGATGATTGCAGGCGAAATAGTTCTTGCCTATAACCTGAAGGGGGTTCCCGATTTAAAGCTGTCCCGTGAATCATATACGAACATTTTTCTTGGTAAAATTAAAAAGTGGAATGATCCGGTTATTGCTGCGGCCAACCCCGGGGTCAACCTGCCTGATATACCAGTTATCGTTGTAAGAAGGGCAGACAGCTCCGGCACCACCTTTGTTTTCACCACCCATTTAAGCGCCCTCAGTGATGAATGGAAAAACGGGCCCGGCATAGGTAAAACCGTCAACTGGCCCTCCAATTCCCAGATGGTGGCGGCGCCTAAAAATGACGGCATCACGGCAACCATAAGGCAGACCCCGGGAGCCATCGGCTATATCGAATACGGGTATGCAAAGATGGCAAAGGTCGCCATGGCCTCCATCGAAAACAAAGAGGGTAACTATATCCTTCCCAGCCTCAAAAGCGGCCAGGCCGCCCTGGCCAATGCAACGATCCCCGAAGATATGCGGGTCTGGCTGCCGGATCCCGAAGGAAAAGACTCCTATCCCATGGTAACCTATACCTGGATGTGTTTTTATAAAAAATATGAAAAAGCGGAAACTGCGGAAATCCTGAAAAAAATGATTAACTACTGTCTCACCGACGGCCAGAAAATGGCAGATAAACTGGGGTATATACCCCTGCCGGAAAACGTAATCAAGGTCGTTCAAAAGGCTGCACAGAACATTCATTAAAAACCGCATCTGAAGAAAAAAACAGCAGTGTCTGCCATGGCCGTTATACAGATACTGCTGCAATCTTCCCCGCAAGGATATTCCATCCGGGGACCCATTCAACCAGTGGAGTAAAAAAATGAACCCTATCCTATCAGACACGACACCAGGGCAAAACGCTTCGGTTTCCGTACCGCCGACACCGAAGGATATCTTCAGTGACCGCATATTCAGGAGCCTGACAACCGCATTTACCTGGATGACCCTGCTGCTGATTGTTTATATCGTGATACAAATCGGCGGCTCTGCAATACCGGTAATAAAATCCTTGGGCTTAAATTTTCTAACCGGTACCACCTGGGATCCCAACCAGAGCCGGTTCGGCATTCTCCCGCAAATCTGGGGAACTCTCTACAGCTCGCTTCTGGCGCTATTTCTGGGCGGCTTTTTCGGCATCGCCATTGCCGTATTCCTGACCCAGGATTTTTTGCCCCATACAATCCAGATTATCCTGAAGTCGATCATTGAGCTGCTTGCAGCCATACCAAGCGTTGTCTACGGTCTCTGGGGTATCTTTGTGCTCATTCCCATGATTCGCCCCATGGCAAACTGGCTCCATGAAACCTTTGGGTGGATACCGTTTTTCAGTACCAGCCTGAGCGGCCCAGGCATGTTCCCTGCCGCACTGGTCCTTTCCATCATGATCCTGCCCACGGTTGCAGCCATCAGCCAGGACGCCCTCAGCGCCATTCCAAGAAAAATAAAGGAAGCTGCCTACGGCATGGGCACGACCCGCTGGGAGGCGATTCTAAAAGTTCTGCTTCCCACGGCTTCCCGGGGTATTTTCGGAGGGCTGGTACTTGGATTCGGCAGGGCCCTTGGAGAAACCATGGCACTGGCCATGCTGGTGGGTAATTCCAACCAGCTCACCATGTCGCTGTTTTCCCCGGCCGATACCCTGGCCGCCCTCCTGGCCCTCAACTTCCCTGAAGCAAGCGATTACGAGGTGCGAGTTCTCATGTATGCAGCAGTCATCCTTCTGCTCATCACGCTGGTCGTCAACATCATCGGTGAAGCCATTATCAGCTTTACTGAACGTTCAGGAGGTAACTAATGAGAGAAACGCCCAGCTTTGATAAAAATCTTACCGAATCCCGGGCTTTAAAAAGCTTCGCTCTGAGTACCATTACCGTTACCTGCGCCATCCTCGCATGTATTCCGCTTTTCTCGGTTCTCTATATGCTTATCGTTCGCGGCGGCAGACGTCTCTCGTTTGAGCTGTTCTATTCCCTGCCTCCCACGGCCTTTGATACCGGAGGAGGGTTTGGTAACGCCATCGTCGGCACCCTGGTCATGGTGGGCATTGCCGCAGCCATAGCCGTACCCTTTGGTATACTGGCCGCCATTTTCCTTGCCGAGTTCGGCAAAAATACCAGGATAGCTCAGATCGCACGCTTCTGTGCAAAAACCCTAACCGGCATTCCATCCATCCTTGCCGGTGTTTTTGCCTATACCGCCGTTGTAATGCTGACAGGTACCTATTCCGCCATAGCCGGCGGAATTGCTCTGTCCATTCTCATGCTTCCGACGGTCATGCTGACGGCCGAGGAATCCATAAAAATGGTTCCCCACATCATGAAGGAGGCTGCCGTCGGCATCGGCTGTACCCAGACCCAGGCCATGTGGAAAGTTGTGCTGCCGGTGGCCATGCCAGGAATGATCACAGGGGTGATGCTCGCTGTTGCCAGGGCCTCCGGAGAGACGGCCCCGCTCCTTTTCACGGCACTCTTCAGTGATTACTGGATGTTTGAAGGAGGTCTTGGAGATATCATGGAACCCACCGCCTCCCTTGCCGTGCTGATTTACAATTTTTCAGGTATGCCCTTTGATAATCAGATAGAGCTGGCCTGGGCAGCATCCCTGGTCCTGGTACTGATTGTTTTCATCATAAATATCGCCAGTCGTTTGATCGGCCGTAAAAAGAAATAACAATGAAACAAGGAGAATTAAATGGCCTCTTTACAGGAACCAGCCACACCGGATGATGTGGTAATAGATTGTAAGGTAAATAAAATTTACTACGGTGATTTCCTTGCCGTCCGGGACAGTGAGGTCCCGATTCATAAAAATCAGATAACAGGCTTTATAGGACCGTCAGGCTGCGGCAAAAGCACGGTGCTTAAAAGCATTAACCGCATGAACGACCTTGTGCGCATATTCCGTTTTGAAGGGCATATCCACTTTGAAGGTCAGGACCTCTATGGAGCCAAGGTTGACCCTGTTACGGTGCGCCGCAACATAGGCATGGTCTTTCAACAGCCCAATCCCTTTGCCATGTCAATTTATGATAATGTTGCCTTTGGGCTGAGGCTGAACCGCTTCAAGGGGGATTATGATGCCCGTGTTAAAGATGCCCTTGAAGGAGCTGCCCTGTGGACTGAGGTGAAGGATAAACTCAAAAATAACGGCATGTCCCTGTCAGGCGGGCAGCAGCAGCGGCTTTGCATCGCCAGGGCCATTGCCACCAAGCCGCCCGTGCTGCTCATGGATGAGCCGTGTTCAGCTCTGGATCCCATTGCCACACGCCAGGTGGAAGAGTTGATGGTTGAACTGAAGAAGGACTATACAGTTGCCATCGTAACTCATAATATGCAGCAGGCCCAGCGGGTGGCTGATAAGACAGCCTTTTTTTCGGTGGACATCTCCAAGGGCGGCCGCACCGGTTATCTGGTGGAAATGGGGCTTACAGGAGAACTTTTCGACAATCCAAAGGAACAGTTGACCAAGGAGTATCTCAGTGGTGAATTCAGTTAACAGGCACGCGCCCGGCATTACAATGAAGCTCCGGCCCCTTATTGATGCTGCCCTTGAGCCAATTGATTTAAACCATAAAAAAGGGGGAACCCCATGACCATCCGTCGTTTTTTTCTGCTTACCCTCCTGGGCCTGATGCTGGCCTGTTTTTTATCCGGATGCAGCCGGGAGAATCGTGAAGACGAAACATCTTCTGCAACTGCCGATGCAGTGAAAATTTTCGGTGCCGGAGCAACCTTTCCGGCACCTCTTTATAATAAATGGATTGCGGAGTACCGGAAAACCCGCAAAGGCACCATCATTGACTATGATGCCGTGGGAAGCGGTGAGGGCACAAAGCGTTTCATGGCCGGATCCATAGACTTCGGCGCCAGCGATTCAGCCATGAGCGATGAAAAAATTGCCAAGGTTCAGCAGGGCGTACAGCTTGTTCCCGCCACCGCCGGTTCCATTGTACTTGCCTATAATATTCCGGACCTAAAAGGAAAACTTCGCTTAAACCGCAAGGTTTATACGGATATATTCCTTGGAAAGATACGTTTCTGGAATGACCCGCTCATCAAGGCCGACAACCCCGGGCTTAACCTTCCGGAGCTTAACATTGTCACGGTTGTCCGCAGTGACTCTTCGGGTACAACCTGGGCCTTTACCAACCACTTGAGCACCATAAGCGCTCAATGGCGCGAGTCAGGACCCGGCACGGGTAAGGAGATCGATTTCCCGGGTAACGCCATGTTCGGCAGGGGTAACGGCGGTGTGGCAACAAAAATCAAATACTCCTGGGGAAGTATCGGATATGTGGAATACGGGTATGCCAAACGAGCTGGTCTGCCCATGGCCCTGATTGAAAACAGGAGCGGGAAATTTATAGAGCCAAGCGATAAAAGTCCGACAGATACCCTTGCCAACACCCACAAAAGGATGCCGGAAAACCTGCGCCTCTTTCTACCGGACCCTGAAGGCGATACTTCCTATCCCATTGTAACCTATTCCTGGCTTCTGCTCTATAAGCACTATGATGATAGTAGAAAGCTGGAAAAACTCAAGGATTTTGTTTTATGGGGCCTCACAGAAGGGCAGCGGTTCGGTCCTGAATTCGGTTATGCGCCTCTGCCTGAAACGGTTTCCGAATCCGCCAGAAAGGCCGTGGAGATGATCCGGTAAATAAAAACGGCATCCAGGCACAAAAATAAGCCGGGAGGAAAATTTTTTCAGATGGAATATGATAATGGGATTAAAATGTAAAACATACTTTTCAGGGCTGTTGTTACTTTTCCTTCTTTATCAGCCTTTTTCGGTTGCAGCATCGTCCGGCTCTGTTCTTGTGGGGATCAGCCCGTTTAAACCATTTATTTTTATGGATAATCAAGCCCCCACTGGCTTTACCATCGATCTATGGGAGATGGTGGCAGAAGAGCTTGATCTTGATTTTACCTACAACAAAAAAAAGGAGTGAAAGGGGAAAAATGGAAAAAAAGGAAACAATCAATTCTATAACCGGAATTGCAGTGATTGCCGCAATTCTACTTCTGACAATGTCTACAACCTTGTGGGCACTTCCGGCCTCGCCCGAGTTGACCCTTGATCAAACTGGAAATCACGTTTCCATCAAGTGGAGCGAAGTAGAGGGAAGCAGCGAATATATTCTCACCTATGCGCCCTATCCCGATGTTGATTACCTTAGCTGGTTAAGCATGGGAAGCCAAACCGAACTCTCTTTCAACCTATGGTCTGGTGCCGGATTTTATATCGCTGTACAAGCCGTGAGCGATGAAGGGGTCAGTCAATTTTCGAATATCGAACATTTTCAATATGTCGAGAGCAGTGCCAGATTAACACTGAAAATTCTTCACATCAATGATGTCCACTCCAATTTGGATGCATCAGACATCGACCTCACCTTTGATGCTGTCGAAACAGAGTGTGAAGTGGGTGGAATGGCCCGAGTGGCTGCAAAAATTAAGGAACTCCAAGAAAAAAATGAAAATAATCTGGTACTCCATGCCGGCGACGCGGTACAGGGAACCCTCTACTATACTCTGTTTGAAGGTGAAGCCGATGAGGAGGTGATGAATGCGATCGATTTCGATGCCATGGCCATCGGAAACCATGAGTTCGATGATGGAGATGAGTGGCTCGCAGGATTCATAAACAGCTTAGATGCACCAGTGATCAGCGCCAATATCGAAGTGCCCTCCGATAACGTGCTGGCAGGGCTTTACTCGCCCTACGTCATTGCGGAAGTGGGAGGGGAACAGATCGGTATCATTGGGCTGACCATCGCCGGAAAAACCAAAAATTCATCCCAACCCAGTGATGAAGTGACCTTTAACGACGAGGTGACTGCGGTTCAGGAAGCGGTTGAAACCCTCACTTCTCAAGGGATTGGAAGAATCGTTGTGCTGAGTCATTACGGCTATGAAAATGTCCGGGAATTGGCAGGTCAAGTATCGGATATCGATATCATCGTGGATGGCGACTCCCACACGCTGCTGGGTGACTTCTCCACATACGGCTTAGATAGCTCAGGTGATTATCCCACCATGGTGCAAAACCGGGACGGAGATGATGTCTGCATTGTCCAGGCTTGGGAATACAGTAAAGTTCTGGGAGAGTTGGATGTCACTTTTCTAAATGATGTCCTTGAGAGCTGTTCCGGAACACCTCACATGATCCTGGGAGAAACCTTTATCCGTGAAGATGCCGACGGAAACAAATATACCTTAGAAGGGGAAGAGCTTGCATCGGTTCAGGCGATTGTTAACAAAGATGCGCAGTTGGATATCGTTGCCGACGACGAAGATGTTGCCGCCATCATTTCCACCTATTCCGACCAGGTGGATGCCCTGGGTGAAACCGTCATCGGAACCGCTGAAGAAGAGCTGCTTCATAACCGTGTGCCGGATCACGAATACAATGGGGTGACCCTTCCCTTGGGTAGCGATATCGCTCCCATCGTGGCCAAAGCCTTTTACGAGCAGGATGGCAACGCCGATATTTGTATTCAAAATGCCGGCGGCGTACGCATCAGTGTCGATGAGGGAGACATCACCTACGACACGGCCTATACGCTTCTGCCCTTTTCCAATACACTGTTTGAAATCGAAATGTACGGCTCTGAGATCAAACTGGTGCTGGAAGATGCCATTGAAAACATAGCCCAGGGTGGATCAACCGGTTCCTTCCCCTACTGCTACGCTTTGAGATATGACGTGGATGCCACGCAAGCCTACGGAACCCGTGTCAGCAACCTGGAGATCAAGGATCGAGAGAGCGGCGAATACAGTTTGCTTCAGGACAGTGTTATGTATGTTGTGGTCACCAACAATTATACCGGCTCAGGCAAGGACGGGTACACCACATTTGCCGATGTTCAGGATGCTCGTGGAGAAGGAACGGATACCTATCTTGACTACGCGCTCTCATTTGTTAAGTATGTGGAGGATCTGACCATTAAAGGCGAAGGCCTTAAATCGCTTCCTGATGAAGATCATTGCATTAAAAGCTATATCTCCACTCCGGATGAGACCGATAGCCTTTAATATTAAATGAGTGTACGCTATTTAACTCGTCAGTCATAAGTTCTCTGAATGATCACCATACATAGTATTTTTTAGTATTCCAATTTAGGTTTTTCCCGGAATAGAATTTGCTTTATGTTGAAAAAACAAGAGGTTTGGAGTTATGTTTTGAGTATGTGTTGGAATTTTTAGAAAAACCAAAGTTGGAGTAGTATTAAAAAAATTGAAAGCACAATTCTTGAGTATTTAAGATCATCGGCGGGAAATCCTTAAAACAAAAGCTCAGCCCCCAGGCCCCCCTCTTCATAAATGGAGAGGGGGAGAATATTTTTCATCAACTGATTCAAATTCTTCCGCCTTACGTTGGTAGCCCTTTTTTCTTACCAGAAAATTGATTTTTCCACCGCCGTCAATAATTCCCTGATCTGCTCCGGATGGACATCCCCATTTATTAATGGCCATGGGATGTTCACCCCGGGACAGGCAGGGCTGAACCTCGCCGAAAAGCCTTGAGTGAGCTTATCTTTCTTTTGACTGCATGGAAACAATTTTGTGGATGGCCTGGTAATCTTTGTCGTAGACTGCCACAATACCCGCCATGTTCATACTTTTCAGCATGGAATTCAGGCTCGGTGCCGATGAAAACATGATCTTTCTGATTTGGTTTCGCAAGGGTTCTTTCATTTCGCCGCTGAATACAAAGGGATCGTGATGGATGGGGTCGGATTGCCACAGCACAACCACCTGATCCGGAGCAAGCCTCTTTTTTTTAACAGCCTCGTCGAGCCTGACAGATGAGACAAAGGCGGCATCCACATGCCCGCGAAGGATCGAATTTATGGAGCGATCATGGGATCCGGTAAAGACAATGGTTCCAAAGTAATCTTTCAGTGGCTGGCCGATGTCGTTTGAAAAGGCCATATTGGGTATGACTGCGCCTGAAGTGCTTTCCGGGTCTGTCAAAGCCACCTTTTTCTGTCTCAGTTCCTTAACAGAGTCAAACCCGTTTTTTTTTAAAGCAAGAAGAACCGAAAAATAATAGCTTCCCCTGGGCGTAATGAATCCTTTTTTCCTGGCAAATGAAGCAAAGGCTTCCACCCGCGTATCCCTTGCCCTTGCCTTGGCATAGGAGGCAGGTCCCAGAATTGCGAAATCTATGGTGTTAGACAATATCCCTTCAATCACCGAATGATAGGAACTGGGGCGGATGATTTGAATGGATTTTTTCAGTCTTTTCTCCAGCAGGTCAAGCAGAGGTGACAATTCCTGAATCTGCTGGTCAATATTTTTTTTTGGAACCATAGAAAAATAAAGCACATCAGAGACATGCTCAGCCGCAGAACCTTTTGTAAAAACAGAAGAAAACAAAAACACAATACAGGCCAGGAGTTTCAAATATTTTTTACAGCACATTTTATATCTTCCTTATGGGGGATATAATAAATTCACGAATCTTCCTTTCAGGAACAGGACGGCTGAAAAAATAGCCCTGAACCTGTTCGCATCCGGCTACCTTAAGGTTGATCAGTTGATCATAGGTTTCAACACCCTCAGCCACAACTGTAAGATTCAGTTTTTTGGCCAGGATAATGGTTGAAAAAACAATGGGGCTGTCATTGTAGCTGTTCCGGATATCCTGAACAAAGCTTTTGTCTATTTTAAGGGAACTGACTGGAAGAGAGCGGATATGGTCCAAGCTTGAAAACCCTTTGCCAAAATCATCGAGATAAATTTTTACCCCCTTGTCAAATAAGGCCTGCAGGTTATGGGACACGATCTCCCGGTCTTCGATAAAGGCGTTCTCGGTAATTTCAATTTCTATAAATTTAAGCGGGATATCATGGTATTTAAGAATATCCTGAAACCGGGTAGCATAGTTCTTGTACCTAAGTTCAAGAGGAGAGACATTAACGGCAATGGGTATGAGTTTCATCCCTGAATCTCGCCAAGCGGCCTGCTGCCGGCACGCTTCCTTTATTACCCAGATGCCCAGATCGACAATCAGTCCTGTCTCTTCGGCGATATCTATGAAATCAAGGGGGAAAATCAGGTTGTGGTCTGGATGCTGCCAGCGGATCAGGGATTCAAGCCCGACCACCCGGTAGTCATGCAGCCGGATTTTCGGCTGGTAGTGAAGGACAAACTCCCCGTCGGCAATGGCCGATGGCATACGCTGTTCAAGCTCAAAATTCTCAATGGATACAGTATTCAGACTGGGATCAAAAAATCGGTATTGACCGCGGCCGGTTTTTTTTGCCTTGTACATTGCGGCATCCGCGTTAAGCAAGAGAGTCTCAACACTTTCGCCGTCCCTGGGATAAACGGAGATACCGATACTAGGGCTGGTGATGATCCGATGGCCCTCCAGATCTTCACAGGGGGCGGAGATGGAAGCGCTGATTTTTTTTACCACGAGAGAGATATCCTTCTCATTGATCATTTCAGTGAGCATAACAACAAATTCATCTCCCCCGAACCTGGAAACTATATCAGACTTCCGGGTACAAGTTTTCAGGCGCCGGCTCACCTCTTTAAGCAGCAGATCCCCGATCCTGTGACCAAGGGTATCGTTGATCTTCTTAAACCGGTCAAGGTCGATGAACAAAACAGCATAGGAGAATTTGTTTCGTTTGGCCTGGAACAGGTTCTTTTCCGCCAGGGAGACAAACAGATTCCTGTTGTAAAGTTCGGTCAGCGGGTCAAGGGAGGCGGCCTTGCTTGAGGCCTTATGTTCCTTTTCAAGCTTCTGAAGCAGTTCATTGTTCCTCTGGTTGGAGAGGGAAAGGGCATCCATGTATTCCTGTTTGCGGTCTATAATCTTGAACAGAAGCACAATGCCGGATAGACCGAGGCTGGTCAGAATCGCCAGAATCCAAAACAGCCGGTTTTTGTACCGGTTGAAATCTGAAAAAAATTCGTCCAGCCCAATACCGATGGTAATAACAAAGGGATAGCCTCGGATGAGTAAGTAGGTCAGATGGTAATCCCCAAGGATCGGATGCCTGAAAATCCCGGAACCCGAATCTCCGGTAATTGATCCTGTCAGCATTTTCATCACCGGAGATTCTCCGACAACCAGCCCGCCGCTTTCAAAGCGGGCCAGCTCTTTTTCCGGACCATACTGCACGGTAATGGTTCCGGTTCTTCCGATATTGATATCCTGAAGCAGGTTGAGAAAATATCCAAAATCCATTTCAAGGAGCATGGCCCCTCTAATGGCGGCACCTTTTCGTATGGGAAATAGAAACGGCACCTGCCAGGAGGCAACAGAGCGGTCTTTTCCACGGTCCATGAGAATCGGCCGGCCTGTGTCCAGCATTTTCTCGATCTGCTTTTTGATTCTGGCCGGCCTGTTCCCCCTATCGGGGGAGGATTCATAAAAGGATTTGCCGGACATTTCATAAAGGACGATGCGTGTAAAGGTCCTTTCACCGTATAGAAAACCATTTATGTCTTCAAGGGATTCATCGGTTCTGGCAAACCATTTTGAGGCAAACAGCTCAATGGCCTGCCTCTGTTCAAGAATCTGGAATAGGTTTTCACCCAGCACCCCGGCCAGATTGTACTGCTCCCTTTTAAGACCGCTTAAAAGGTCTTTCTTGTTTTTCTCAAGCTGAAACAGAAACAGACTCCATGCCAGCATAATCAGTACCGCACTGAAAATGATCATTCCCTTTTTTAAAAATTGGGAGTGAAGCTCTCCATTACTGAGTGCTTCTGCATTAAAAAAATCAAAAATTTTTATGTTCATCAGTGCAGCATTACCCACCCGTCACCATCCCTAACTATAGTATTCCAATTTAGATTTTTCCTGGAACATAATTTGCTTTGTGTCGAAAAAACAATATGTTTGGAGTCATGTTTTGAACATTTGTTATTTTTTTTAAAAAAACCAAAGTTGGATCAGTATACAATCAATCCCAGAGGCAGGCATGAGCCTATGGGTTATGAAAGGGAGAGAATAACCGGAATAAGCGCTCTGGAATCAATATATGGATGGCTTTCCCGTGTTACCAGGGGCAGGTCTATTACCTCAATTCCCATATGATCAAGCTCTTTTTTGTTAATGCTGCCTTTATAATGTCCATTTATGCTGTCAATTATGACGTAGTTGAGCAATTGATGAACATGGGTCCATTCATTTTTATGGTTTGTTTCCAGGTCTGGTGTATTTGAAGCTGCTGAACCGTCCTTTGAAAGATAGTAAATGAGAGTGTAAATCTCATCCATAATTGTCATGCCAAAGGTTTCAGGATCAAGCCCGCCGGTATTTGGAATATATATCTTGGGAACCTGGGTCTCCCGGACAGCCTTCCCAACTCCCACGGGCAGGAGATTGGCAATCAAGCTTGAGTAGAAACTGCCCATGGGATAACATATGATATCTGCTCCATGGATCAGCCCGGCGATTTTATTCCTGATGGATATATTTACAGGTTCATGATTGACAATATCCCGGCACATCCAGATACGGGTTATTTTTTCCCCTATAGGTTTTTTTTCTTTTCCCGTGAGGATATGCTGTCCTACTTTGATGGTCCCGCTTTTAAGTTCTGCCGCAAGGTGGATGTCCTTGTTGATAACGGGGCGCACAACCCCTCTTACCTGAACCAGCTTGGAAAAGATGTATATGATCACATCAAAATTGCGCCGGTTTCCAAGATATCCTGCGGTGAGAATCAGGTTTCCTATGCTTGCCTTGCGAAGATCAAAGTCATGGGGCATGAACTCCCTGAACAGATGGAGGTGATGGCGGATGATTTTTCTCATGGGATCAGGAATTTGAGCTACCTGGGGGTGCTTTCCCTTGATCATGGTGTGAAGCTCTTCTTCTAAGTTCTCTTTTTCGGCATCTTTTGGAAACCTGTGGGCAAAGAGCTGGTAAATCTCATGGTGTCCATGAAGACTTTGATCAGCCAGTGCAAGAAGGCGGTTTCTCACATCACCTATGGCCGGCATGTGGAATGCCTTTCTGAGAATGGCTGAACTGCCGCCGGAATCAAAGGGCGTAATGATATGAATGGAGTTGTGGGTATATTGGATCAGTTCCCTGCTGGTATTTCTGAGAGCTGTTCCACCGCTGAAAAAGAGAACCTTCGGCCCCAGCTCAGGAACCCGTTTCAGGCGGGCAAGCTTGACGGTATCCGGCAGCGTGATGGTTCTTGTGATTTGCAGTTTCATATTTTAATAAACCGGGTAAATTCTTAGGTCAGGTCAGTTGTAAAATGTATCTTATACGGGAAGGTATCCGGTTTCAAGAAAATGGATATAGACTTTCGCTGCCCTTTCAAAATCAATCCCGCCGCTGAATTCAATTACCGTGCATCGGGAAAGATATTCTGCATAGATTTCAGGTGATGGTTCCGGCATTTGGCAATGGCTGTCCGGCGTAAAGAAGAGTCCTGTTGATTTCATAAAGGCAGGCAAAAGATCCATCCGTTTTGCAGGGTCAACAACCTGGACATTTAAAGGCTCCCCGCTGTGTTTCCAGTTTAAGATGGCAAGCGCGTGCATGGGCGCTTCAAGGACAAACCTGCCGGGGCCGAAGCATTCATCAATGGAGGCATCAAATTTATGCTCGAGTTCCCAAAGCTCTTCCCTGGGAAGGGAGGAAAATAATTTGATCTCCTCATCGCTCATTATCTTAAGCAGGTTTGGGTTGTTTAATATGGTACCAGGATTGATTCTCGGCAGCTTTGCCACGCCGGACAGGGTCAGATGCCCTTCATGGGTTCGGATCATCAGGCGGTCATTGCTGATAAATGTGGTACCATGGTTCATCATATGGAGGGCCAGGGTTGATTTGCCGGCACCTGAAAACCCGGCCAGGGCAGCGCCTTTCTCCTTATAGGCCACAGCGGCGGCATGGCCTAAGAGAGCGCCTTTGCAAAGTTCCCATTCAATGTAGCGGTTGTTGATGAAATTAATCACCTGGTTGGTGTTTTCAAGGCAGGGTCCAATGGCAAGATGCTCTCCCCGGCCGAAAAAAAAGTGCATGCCTGTTAAGCGTTTACGGACAACGCGCCCATCAGATAGATCAATGTATTCTTCCTTTATTTTGGTCTTGCCGGGATCCGGTTTTTTAACGGTAAATTCCATGGGAATATCCGGTACCGGGGCCTGGTGAGCAGATATGGTAATATCAAACTTATCTTTTGGTTTGCCGTGGGAATCATCATCTGGAAAAGGAATAACAAAGTTATCAAAATAGCTGTTTAGTTCATTAACAAGGGATTCTTCATTGACCTTTACCTTTATTTTACAACGGGCAAATTTAAGCGCGGTTGCATAGTGTGCCGGATAAGACTCCCTGTATTTGGAAATACTGTCGGTAATGGTGCCTTGTTGTTTCATGATTTTTTCACCTTTTTTAAGACATAGTCTAAATATAATTGCGCGGCATCCAGCCCGCTGGCCGTCTTAATCCCCCTGAAACCGCCAAAGGCGGATACTTCAAATACTACAGGGCCGTCTTTCGTATCAGCCACATCCACACAGGTAAAATCAAGGCCGAACAGGGCCTGGGCCTTCCTTGCAAGCTCGATGGTTGAATCAGAAGGAGTAAACGCCCTGTATTTTCCGCCGGATCTGGTGGTGGTGTTCCAGGATGAACCGTCATTACACCGGGCGTAGGTGGTTATATACTCTCCCCCAAGAAAGGCTATACCAAGATCCTGTCCTCCAAGATCAAGTTTTTTCTGGATATACATGATTCCATGCTCCCTTGTAAAGAGTTCCACCTGGTCCCGCAAAGCAGCACAGGGACGCATTACCACCATGCCCCGTGCCTTGGTGGAAAACAAGGGCTTAAAGACTGCTTCACCATAGGTTTCAACCGCTTTCATGGCAGCATCAACATTTTCTGTAATCATGGTGGGGGGCATGGGAATGCCTCCGTTTTTAAGGGTTATGGTGCAGCTAAGGCGGTTTAGAACCCGCATTATATTAAAAGGATTGGAATAAATTTTAAGGCCCTTTTCATTAAGAGAGCGCAGCATTTCAAGCCGGTCTAAAAGGGCAGGAGAGTAGTATGTGCCCGCCTTTTTAACGATTAAGGCATCCAGTTTTGAAATATCTGTATCTTTAAACCAGGCTTTGCCTGTTTCCATATCAAGACAGATGGCGTCAAGTGGTATGAGCTGTCTGTAGCCTGTCGCCCTTTCAACCGTATCTGCAAGCATTTCAGATGACCATCCGCCGGGGGTGCCGATTACGCCGATTTTTATCATTTAAAAAACTCCGTTTTTTTGGCATGTTTCATTTATTGGTTTATACTTTTTTGAACCATGATTTTCTTGATTATTGGATTAACTTAATTTTTAATCATGTTTCAAAATTTTTAGAAAAGTATCAATTATTTTTGAGTTGTTTTGTTAGTGGGTCTCTACTCATGGGGGATATATTAATAGATAAGGATTGAATCAGAAAGAGAAAAATTCTCCCAGGGTTTTGTCTGGTATGCCAGAATCCGTTCCATTAAGAAATGGGAGCGGTTGGACATCTCCTTTGCAAACTCATATTGGAGTTCAAAACGTGTGGATGTAAGAAATGACCTGGCAAGGGCAAGCGCCATTCTAACCTCAAAGGTGGTATCGTTATTTTCCCTGGCAAATCGCTGGAATGTCCTGAAAAAATACAGGCTGGTAAAGTTCAGGCGCTCCCTTAACTCAGAGTCAAACACCGGCATCCTGAAGTTGGAGACCAGAAAAACAGAAGCATCCTGAACATAGTCGGCATCCCTTGAGCGGTAAAGGTCGATATAGTTGATTTTTTGCTCTTCATGATTGTAAACTATATTGTTGGTGTTGAAATCTCCCTGGATAAAGACTGAAAAAGGCGCGGGCAGGTTTTCTTCAATTTTACGGCATTCATTGATAAGGTTTTCCGTAGAAAGAGAAGAAAATGAGTTTATTTTTAATTCAGACCTTAAAAATTCAGGATGAACCATTCTGACGGCCTCAATGCGTGCCTTTAACTGTTTCATGTAATCCGTGTGCAGGGGGGCTATATTTTTAGTCTTTGTCCATACCTCCAAAATGGCATGTTCAAGAAGAAAGATTACATTATCTATTACATCAATATCTTCCGTTAAAATAATTTGATCCAGGGTGCAGCCCGAAAGAAACTCCACCAGCATGGAAGCTGTATCATATTTTTCATAATAGCCAAATACCCTGGGCGCAAGACCTGGAAAAATATCCTCCCAGAAGCAGATGTTTTCATACTCTTTTTTTATCTTTTTGATTTTCCCTTCTTTAAATATCCCCTGGGCTTTGAATCCCGATGGTTTCTTCCGGCTCACCTTGCTGATCCGGCATCCTGATCTGGAACCCCAGATAGAGGTAAAATCAATGTCGTTGAGGGTGCCGTTAAATCCTGATTTTGACAGGGTTTTCTCAAGGGCTTCAAACTGTCTTATCTTGATACGGTCTCCAATAATGCCGAAAATCAGGGCCTCACCGATATTGAGGATGGAATCTCCAATTCGTTCCAGATATCTGAACATAAATATGACGGTGATTATATCCGTAACACTCTCACCTTTTTTAAGGTCTTCAAGGAGAATATTAAAGTTCTCTTCCCACATCCGGTCAAGTTCAAATTCGGCCTTGCAGATTTGCAGGGCACCAGTCAGATCATTGTCAGTGTAAACCCGTGTGATGGAAGTTATACTCTGCTGAATTATTTTGAACATGGTTTTGTAATCATATTGCTGAAGGAATGATTTGCTTGAGAGGTATTGAGTCTGCCGGGTTATGTTCACACAGAAATCCGCAATTCGTTCAAGGTTGATACAGATGATATGTATGGCCCGTATTTTGTTAATGGTCTCTTGATGATGGGATGGTTTGAGTGTGGCAATCCTGGCAAAGCAGGCATTTTCAATATTGGTCTTCAGGTTGTCAATATAGTCGTCCTTGGAAACAATTTTTTCCAGAACTTCCAGGTTGAAATCCGATAGTAAACCGTGAGTCAGCTTGATTTGGTTTTCAGTCTCAATGGCGAGAAATTTAAAATTTCCAAGAATACTTTTCATGAATGTAACTTTATTTTCCTATTTGGGCATGCTTCATTCACCGGTTGACACTCTCTCAAAACATTCCCTTGTTTTCCGGGGATCTCTTCAAAAAAGTGTCAACTGCTTTTGGGTTAATATAAAGGGTGCCCCTATTTGATGGCTTTTTGATAAAAAAACTATGTGAAAAAGGTATAAACAAGTTTGAAGGGAATGTTAAAGATGAGCTGCAATAGAAATTTATCTATACTGCCTCCCCATAAATTGAGTTTTTCATGGGGATTTTTTTTCTGATCATAAGGGCATTATAACTCCACATAGATTATTAAAAACTCCGTTTAAGGCAGTGTTCAATATATCATGAATGGATTTCAAGAGAGCTTTTATCAGATTGATTAAAGGGGGTGTCTTTCCATGAAAATTTCAGATTGATCTTGTTTTTTCCATTTTTTTTCTTTGCCTTTATTTCAAGTTCTATGAGGTTGTTGGGCTGGAGGACAATCTGTTTTTCCGATGTGTCAAACAATATATGCTTTTTCTCAAAACCTTCCATCAGGGCCTTTAGATATTCGCTTATGGTTTGGTTATCCTGTATGGATTCATGTAGAAATTCGTCTTTTGCAACCATCATAGTCTCCTTTTTATGGGTGGTCATGCAATGCGGTTTGTATATTCTTCAATGAGCTTTCTGCGGTTTATGCCTGATCTTACAAGTGCCTTTGCAACATTAAGATCATCCCATGGGGGCTGAATGCCAAGTTCCCTTGCTGCTTTTTGTTTGTTCTGCTTGTCAGGATCCCGAACCTTTTCTCCAAAATGGGTATCATCTCCCATGAATATCAGCAGAGGATTGCCGGCCCTGTGGGGTTTTCTATTGATGTCTCTTATGACGGAAATTAGAAAATCAGTATATCTCTGGGACTGGGGGTTCCAGACCTCCACCCCGTCCACATCATAATCAGCAAGAAGTACGGGCCAGAACTGTTCTGGATGGGGAATGACGATTCCTGCATTCAAGGAGCGTGCTTCCTCAATCACCTCCGAGGTTCTGAAAAAGTATTCCAGGGAAAACTCGGCCTTGACCTGCTGCTTGACAGCAGTCAGAAAGGTTTGGGCCCTGTCAATAAGGGTGTCACCGTACGTCGGCCGGAGAAAGTCGAAAAAATTTCTGAGTACCTTGTTTTTTATGGCCTGGGGCGGGATTTGAGAAATGTTTTCATTGATCATGAGTTCTATCTTTTTGACATATATCTGGACAAAGCGGATAAGTGGGGGATTGGCACCTGTCAGTTTTGCCGCGGCCTCAATGCGGTTTTCAATGGGCCGGGTAATGGTTTCCATGAATTCAAAAAGCTGGGAAGACCGGTATTTGAAAGTGTGTGCCAGCATGCTTTTTAACATATGGGCATCTTTCACATTTTCATTTTTAAAGTGGAGCAGCAACTGAACCTTTTGATTAAAACCCCTTGACAAGCAATCTACTTCAACTCCTGAAAATCCTTTGTAGCTGAGTATTTCGTTATGCTGGGTGGGAATTATAAGCTCATGGGTCCGATTGGGGAACATGTTATTTAAACGCTGGTCAATAAGATCGATGGGAATAAACTCAGGATGCCAGTGAACCGCTAATACCGTTGTCTGGCGGGGGCAGATCAGCTCAGGATTTATAATTCGCTGTTTTTGTTCCTCACTGAGATCAAATGATATGACCTGGAAAAAAATATCATGGTCTTCCTCGGTTATATCTTCAGGAATGTTTTGCGGAACCATGGATATTACGTCTGTGTTTGCCTTAAGGTCTTCTTTAGTTAAATTCATAGTGATGTGCCTGGCCTTTAAGGGAGCAGCCCACATAGGGGACTCCCTGAATTTCATCCTTCGTTGTGCCTGAAAGGGTATGGGGGTATATAAAAATGTCTGAAACTATTTATATTTTTCATGACAATCTATCTTTATTTGGTTCAGTTCCTTGTAAATTGCCTTTACAGACAGCATATCTTTTTCATTAACCGCTTTCCTGAACCGTTCACAAGCAGATCCATAGGGAGAATCATATATCCCGCTGTGCTTTTCATAAGAAAGCATCAGGCTTGAGTTTTCCATAAATGACCGGGTAAGCTCCTCATTGGGCAGACGGTTCATTGTAAGGGAATCATGGATCTGCCGGAATTCTTTTTCCATGATTTTTTTTAACTTTTTGTATTTGGGTTTTTTATCAGAGTTATCCATTGCCTGTTTCTGTGAGAGGATAATCCCGGATAAAGCTGGTTTTGATTTGATTTTAAAGTTGTAGGAGCCTGCTTTTTTTTGTTTTATTTCAATTTCCAGGCTTTTGAAGTCTCTACATTCCAGCGGATCAAGAAGGGTGGAGGGTTTTTCGCCTTTTTCCAAAGTGTCGGCCACTTCTCTTAAGAATGCAGCTACCTCTATTTTTGAGACAGCCTTGATATTTTTTTTCCCATTGGTCAAAAGACACCTCTATAATGGATATGAACGTAAATATTCACGCTCCCCTTTCAAGTTTCATCTTGCAAGGGGAGGGTGAACTGTTACCTTAAAAGACTTAAAAGAGTTGATATTTTTTAAGAATGATTCTCTAAAAATGGGGGAGATTAATTCTAAAGTTATCAACACTGGCAAATTAAGTCTGCCAACTTTTCTTATAATCTCTCATTTATGTTAGCTATTTATTAGGGCTTGGTTAAAAAAATGTTAGCATGTTTGACATTCTTCAAAATCATTAAAAATTAATTTATAGTTATTTTAAAGTGAGTTTTAGAAAAGGGAAAGATTGATTCAGAAAGTATAAATCAACAAATAAAGATGCCGCATGTTTTGATACCTTAAAAATATCTTTTGGCATCCTTCATATTGATTGAAAAGCAGCTTCCACTTTTTTGGAGTAGTCTCGAAATAAGAGGATGTTCATAAGGAAAAGTGTAAATCGAAGAATGAAGGATTCCTATCTTTTTAAAAATTTTATGATAGTTTTTTTGGCATCTTTCATATCACCTCAAAAGTAGTTTACACTTTTCTGAAAATTTTGAACCATGATTAAAGGATTAAATGATGAACATGATTAAAAATCAAGGTAAATCCTTTAATCATGGTTCAAAAAATGTGTAAACTGACAAATGAAGGATGCCGTTTTTTTTATATAGTTTATTTGTTATTGTTATGTCAATAAATATATTTTTCCGTAAAAATAATCCTTGACATTATGAACAAAATAATTTAATTTTTTTGTACAAAAAATGTACAATATATTATTTTAAAGGGGTTAGGATTGTGGGAATTTTCAAGGACGAACTGGATACAAAAAGAGTGATTTTTAATATTAATATGGATATTGCTGAACGCCTGGAAAAAGCCAAACAAGACGCCAGAAAATTAGGTAAAAAGCTGGATGTAGACGGGCCTGTAAATAAAGCTGTTGAAAAATTTTTAAAAAAAGCTGAAAAAAAAATAGCTGAAATGCAAGATGGTAAAAGAGGAAAACAAAAACGTTTGAATCAGAAATCTTTGAAAGAAAAATTAGAAAATATTTCTGATAATAACAAGGATTATATTGATAAAAATAATGATGTTAAATCCGATTCATTGGATAATGATAGTTGTAAAGAATAATGATTTTTTTAAAAAAGGAGTTGGAAAATGAAAAAAAAAGATTTAAAAATCAAACAGGAAATGACTACTGAAGAAACTGTAAAGCTTTTAGATGAAATCAGAAAAAGCCTCTCAGAAGGAACACTTTCCATTGAGTATGGAGAAAAACAGATCACCCTGAAACCGGGCTGCCGCATAGAATCCACAATTGAAGCCTCTCAAAAGAAGGGAAAGCAAAAATTAAATATCACGCTTGCATGGCAGGATGAGGATCCTGTATGTTCTTCCCAGCCTGAACTGAAAATTTCCAGCCAGGAATTAGAACCGGTTGTGGAAGAAGTCGATGAAGATTCAGGAGAAGATGAAAAAAGCAGTGTCCTTTCCCAGGGAGATGAAAAAAAAGTAGAGAAAAAAGAGGACGTTAAGCTTTCAGAAAAAACAAAAAACGGAAATAAGACTGAAACTGAGACTAAAACTAAAACCGAAATCAACCTTAAAACCGAAACTAAGCCTGAAATCAAATTAAAATATTAATTCTATTTTTTTTACTCAAGAGTCGTAAGTTCTCACATCTGCTACCACATATTGTGTTTTTAACTTCTTTGAATTACTATTTATGGTGGTTATCCAGAGAACTTATGACTGACGAGTTTTTTATATTCGCCAATATTATACATCCTTCATTTGCCGGTTTACACTTTCTGAATTAATCTTCCCATTTTTGGGGAATCAGTTCAAAAAAAGTGTCAACCATTTTTTAGGCAATATGAAGGATGTCTAAAAATCGACAAACTTTTTTGAAAATCGCTATTGGAACCTATTTAACAAAGATTTAACAGTATATTTATTTTTTTCTAATATTAATAATTTATAAAAATTCTTTGAATACTAATAAAAATCGTGAGCGCGTCTGATTCCCTGTCAAATCAGTGTCTATGGATTGCCTCGTTACTCGTAAATTCTCATTTCTCATACAATATGTATTGTTTTAAATTCTAATATAATACTATATATGGGTTAATTCAGAGAATTTATGACTCAAGAGGGCTGCTTCTCCTTGCCTTTATTGATTTTATGAATCAAAGGATTTTACCATGTTAAATCAAAAAACCTCCCGTTCCAATTCTTCAATCCCTGATAATAAAAAAAATACCGGAAAAATTTTTTTAAAAAATCCTGCCTTTGTGCTGAGTCTGGGCATGAAACTTCTTATTGGTGTTGGATTGATTTCTAATCTCTGCATTGGGATACTGGTCTTTGTTAACTGGCAGGCCAATAAAGAAATAACCCATAAAATTGAAGAAGTAACTGTTCTCAGGGATAACCTTGCCCGGAATTTGAGGCAGGAAATTGTGGGTCTCCAGGATAAATATCTTGAAATTCCCCGTTATCTTGAGGTTGATCCCACAAAAGATATCTTTAAATGGATTGAAAAAAACTATCCAGGTAAAGAGGACCAGGTGATTGAAGGCAGAAGCAATTATAAATCATTTTTTTCAAGGACCCAGAGAAGAGATATTGCCCTGGGTTGTTTTGTACCCCATATTGTGGAGGGAACTTTAATGCTTTCCCGGGGCATGATGGATGAAAATGGAAGTTTTACAGGGGCCGTGCATATGATGCGCCTGCCAAGTGATGATTACAAGAAAGATATGGAAAAGGTGATATCGATGATTGAAAATTTTTCCAAATCAGACAGTGCAGACAAGCTTAAGCAAAATATCGCGTCTTTAACAGGAATGCTGGCTGATGAGGCTATCAGTTCTGAAAAAATCCGCAATCAAATTGTCCAGTTTGTAGAAGAAATTGCCCATGAAGATCAGGAACTCAAGGTCTTTAGAGAACAAAAGGAGAGCCTCGGCGTTTATATTGCCGGGGCAACTATTATTTTAAACCTGACGGTTCTCTATCTGCTTACCTGGTTTATTGTTGAAAAGCCGCTTCGCAAGCTTTATATGGTGATTAATCGGATTCAGGAGGGAAAAGCCGCCCTGGTTCCCTTTCAACTGCGCCGGGATAAAATAGGAGTATTGGCCCGTACCGTTCAAAATTTTAAATCTGCCTTAGATGAGTTAAAAAAAGAGGATTGTAGAAAACAGGAGGAGCGAAAGATTATCCAGGGCTTGATTAGCCTTATGACGGAAATGATTCATGGCCTTCAGTCAAGGGCCAGGGAAATGGCCGGTGCGGCTTCAAGCCTCCACAATCTTGCTCTTCGCACCGAGACCCGCTCTTCAAAGGTAAATGAGTCCGCCACCCAGACAGCTTCCAACACCGATGAAGTTTCTGAAGCGGCAGGCCGTCTTAAAACCGCTGTAGAAAATATCGGCACCCAGATTGAGACACAGAACCATTTAATGGAGAAAATGATTAAAGTCACGGATCATTCCCAGATGGATATGGAGGCCCTTGGTGAAGCTTCCAGGGATATTGTTTCCATCACTAAAATCGTCAAGGATATCTCTGGAAAGACAAAACTGCTGGCATTGAATGCCAATATTGAAGCTGCACGTTCAGGAAGCGCGGGCAATGGATTTGCCGTGGTTGCCCGGGAGATCAAAGATCTTTCCGATCAAACCCAGGCTGCAACCGCTGAAATATCCAATAAAATCATGTCCATCCAGCAGGCAAGCCAGAATGTTATTGAAAGCATCATCAATATTGAAGATCGTATTGAGCATTTGAGCCAGGCCAGTCATCATATTAATGCCTCGGTGGATGAACAGAAGCAGGCAACAGGAGATATCGCCCGAAATGTTGATCTAACCTCCAGGGAAACCCTGGAAGTTTCCCTCAGCATCCAGGAGGTTCAGGAGGCGGCTGGACATACAAGGGAATTTTCCAGCCAGGTTCAGGAACATACTCAAAGTATATCCAAGGCGCTGGATACACTTCTTGATGAAGCTGTGGAAAAACTTGCTGCCATTGGAATAGAGGTGGAAACATTTGCGTCCGTCAGTCCAGAAGAAAAAAAAGAACCGGGAGGCAAGTCAGATAAGGCAGCCCAACTGCCGGGTGAATATGATATGGCCAGGGCCGCATGATAAAATTACACGATGAAGGTTTTGAAGGGAAAGTCCGGTTAAAATTTCAAATTGGTTGTCACAATAATTCTGAATGCTTTTGAAAAAAGGATTTAATGATTATGGTGGCCAAGGCTGCCTGAAGCAAAGCCCTGACATATAAGGAGTTTTTAAAGAAATTATCCCGTTGTTACACGGGTGTTTTTTTTTGAAAATTCCCTTAAGTGTTCTTTTCAAAGCATTGGATACAATCTTCTCCGGTTTTTGTGTAGTAAATATTTTCCGTAATATTGGTGATATGATCTCCAATACGTTCACAGCATTTTCCCATAAACATCAGAGTGGTGCACTCATTAACGATGTCTGGTTTATTATGCATGATTTTACGGGCGGCAGTTAAAAGCCTTGAATAGTTGTGATCAATCTTGTCATCCATCAACCATACCTGACGGGCCTTTTCCAGGTTCGTCTTTAACATCGCATCCATTGCGCCTTCAATCATTTTTACGGCGGTTCGTACCATTTCGATGATACAGTCAATGGTTTCCTGGAGTTCTTCCTGGTCAATCAGTTTTAATTTAATAATATTTTTTGCAATGTTTGCCGCATAATCTCCGACCCTTTCAAGTTCTGAAGCATTCTTGAATCCTGAAAGTACATGCCTGAGATCCGATGCCTTAGGCTCTCTTTTGGATAAAAGAAGCACCACAAACTGCTCAATCTCCTGCTGCATATTATTGATAAGCTCATCTCTTTTGACAATATATTGGGCAAGATCGTTATCAAGGCTTGTCAGTGCATCAACCGCTTTGGTCAGTTGAAGTTCACATTCCTTTCCCATGAATGATATTTTTTTGTTAAGAGTGCGCAGCTCCGTATCAAATTCTTTAAAGATATGGGGATTTTTCATGAAAATTCCTTTGTTTGAAAATGTAAAATTTTTTTTTGTTTTTTATCCAAAACGGCCTGTAATGTAGTCTTCCGTCAACTGATGCAGAGGGTTTAAAAATACCTGATCCGTATTACCCACCTCAATGAGATCACCAAGATGAAAATAAGCGGTTCTCTGGGATACCCTGGAGGCCTGCTGCATGGAGTGGGTGACGATAGCTATGGTAAAATTTTGTTTCAGCTCATCAATGAGTTCTTCAATCCTTGCCGTGGCAATGGGGTCAAGGGCGGAGCAGGGTTCATCCATGAGGATGATTTCCGGGCCCACGGCAATGGTTCTCGCTATGCACAGGCGCTGCTGCTGCCCTCCTGAAAGACCAGTACCCGGTTGATCCAGGCGGTCCTTCACCTCATCCCACAATCCGGCTTTCATTAGGGATGTTCTAACGATTTCATCGGTTTCGTCTTTTCTTTCCACCAGGCCGTGGATTTTAGGGCCGTAGGCCACATTATCGTAAATCGATTTAGGAAAAGGGTTTGGTTTCTGGAAAACCATGCCCACCCTGGCCCTTAAGGGGACTACATCTATATCTTTATCATATATGTTTTTTCCATCGAGAAGTATCTGGCCATCAACCCGGCAGCCGTCTATGATGTCATTCATGCGGTTAAGACAGCGCAAAAAGGTGGATTTACCGCACCCTGAAGGGCCTATCATGGCAATAACCTCGTTTTTACCTATATCCATAGTTACATCATGGATGGCATGCTTATCCCCGTAACTTACATTGACATTAATACAGGACATGCGGGGGTCTTTAAGGGTTGGCTGGCCCACGGTATTCCGGTTTTCTCGGTCAACCAGCCGGTTTTTTTTAGAATCTGGCTGCTGTCCTCCGGATTTTTTGTCTTTTGAAGTGTTGTTTTCTATATTCATAATGGGAAGCCTCAATAATTTGGATGTCAAGTTAAAATTCAAATTAAAATTGAAAAGGGATGTCCCCGGGAGAGACAGCCCTTTATTGTTTTTAACGCTTTAAATTTAAGGTCTAAAGATCGCCGCAGGAAAGATTGCTCATATTATTTATATCGCTGCTGAATTTTTTTCTTTCATCATCGGGCATGGGGATCATGCCTTTTTCACTCAGATAACCTTCTTCACCCCATGCTTTTTCGCTTGAAAACTCTTTTAAATAGCCCTTCATGCCGGGGATAACATCTGCGTGGGCCTTTTTAACATAAAAGAACAGGGGACGGGATACCGGGTATGATCCATCGGCAATGCCTTCAAAAGTAGGCTGAACACCATCCACAAAAGAACCCTGGATTTTATCGGTATTCTGGTCAAGAAAGCTGAATCCGAAAATACCAAGGGCCTGGGGATTTGCGTCAAGCTTCTGGACAATGAGGTTATCATTTTCACCGGCTTCGATGTAAGCTCCATCCTCTCTTATGGTATGACAGACCGCCTTATAGTGTTTTTTATCCTTTTTTTTCATGGCCTTGATAAAACCAAAGGATTTGGCGCCGGCTTCCATGGCAAGCTCTACAAAGGCATCTCTTGTGCCTGATGTGGGCGGGGGGCCAAGAACTTCAATCTTGACATCCGGTAAAGAGGAATTGACATCTTTCCAGGTTTTATAGGGATTATCCACCAGGGATTCTGATCCATTGGGGTTTGGTACCTGTTTGGCAAGGGCAAGATAAAGATCCTTTCTTGTAAGTTTCATGGGAGCTACTTTAACGGAGCTGCCGATAACAATGCCGTCATAACCGATTTTTACTTCAACTATATCTGTTACGCCATTTTTTGCGCACATTTCACATTCGGATTTTTTTATTCTTCTGGATGCGTTTGTGATATCAGGATGCTGAACTCCGACACCGGCACAAAAGAGCTTGAATCCTCCACCGGAGCCTGTGGATTCAATTTTCGGGGTTTTGTAATCAGTGGTTTTACCGAATTGTTCCGCGACAACGGTGGCAAAGGGATAAACCGTGGATGAACCCACAATACTGATGTAGTCCCTTGCGGATTCCGCCATGACATTGCCGCCAAAGGCCAGACCGGTTAGAATCATTGCCGCGCAGATTAATTTGTTTTTCATGGAAATTTTCTCCTGTTGTTGTTTGGGTTGTTTTTCGATGGGGCCGGGTGTGTAACCCAGCCCCCTGAATTTCATTTTTCGATCGCGGCGGTGAACCGCCATTTTTTTATATTTGCATTTAGAGACAAGGCGTGCCTTCTCTCTCCATGTTTCATGTTCATTTGTGAACAGATAACCCATGATGATCACTACCATCTTTTTTCAAATTTCTTCCTAAGCATCACTGCCAGGGCATTCATGCCCACCAGAAAGGTAAGTAAAACCATGATGGCAGCCGAGGTTTTTTCAAGAAAGGCCCGCTCAGGACTGTCAGCCCAGAGAAATATCTGTACCGGCAGTACCGTTGAAGGATCTGTAAATCCTCCTGGGATATCAACAATAAAGGCCACCATGCCGATCATCAGAAGCGGTGCTGTCTCGCCAAGGGCCTGGGCCATGCCGATGATGGTTCCGGTCAACATGCCAGGCATGGCAAGGGGAAGCACATGGTGGATTACCATCTGCATCTGGGAGGCTCCGACCCCTAAGGCTGCCTCACGTATGGAGGGCGGTACGGATTTCAGCGCTGCCCGGCTTGCGATAATAATGGTTGGAAGGGTCATCAATGTAAGTACCAGCCCACCCACAAGGGGAGCGGAACGGGGCATGGCAAAAAAATTGAGAAATACGGCAAGCCCCAGCAGTCCGAATACAATGGAGGGAACCGCGGCAAGGTTGTTGATGTTTACCTCTATAATATCGGTCCATCGATTTTTCGGGGCAAACTCTTCTAAGTAAAGCGCGGCGGCAACTCCAATGGGAAAGGAGAGAAAAAGAGTGATAAGCATGGTAAAGACAGATCCGCATGTGGCTCCCCAGATACCTGCAAGTTCAGGTTCCCTTGAGTCGCCTCCGGTAAAGAAGGCTGTATTAAATGTCTTGCGGATATTTTTTTCTCTTTCAAGGGTTTCAATCCATGCAAGCTGTTTGTCGTTTACGCGCCTTTCCGATTCAGGAACATCTCTTTTTATATGGCCCTTTATCAGCATGTCTGTATCGTCATCAGCCGGTACCCAGATGGATTTGGTTTGCCCCACAAGACTGGGATCCTTCAGTAGAATGTTTCTTATTTTAAAGGATGCTCCTGAACTTACCAGGGCATAGAGCTTTTTCTTGTCCCCGCGGGATTTGACATCAGGAAACATATTTAACAGGGATCTTTTTATCAGGCCCTGGTAGTTGCCTGATTTTAGATTTTCATCCCCAAGTATATCCTGATCAAAGGTGATATCCATACGTATTTGAGTCTGCAAGAGGGCTGTGTAACCGTTGGAACCGATGCTGATAAAGAGAAATCCCAGGAAAATCAAGCTGGCGCAAATGGCCGAAATGCCATATAACTTGAAACGTTTTTCAGCCCTGTATCTTTTTGAAAGTCCTTTTTGGACAATATCAATGGTTTTTTGTGAATTCCCGGATGACTGAATTAAGGGTTCAGGCATAATAATTTGTCCCTGTGGTTTATTATTTTTATTCATATTGTTCACGGTATTTTCTCACCACCACAAGGGCGATGATGTTGAGAACCAGGGTCACGATAAAGAGCATAAGGCCAAGGGCAAAGGCGGCCAGAGTTTTCGGGCTGTCAAACTCCTGGTCTCCCACAAGAAGGGTGACGATCTGAACGGTAACGGTGGTCACGGTCTTCAAGGGGTTAATGGTAAGATTGGCTGCCATGCCGGCTGCCATTACAACGATCATGGTCTCACCTATGGCCCTTGATACCGCGAGAAGTACACCCCCGACAATACCGGGAAGAGCTGCGGGAATCACAACCTGCTTGATGGTTTCCGACTTGGTTGAGCCAAGTCCATAGGCACCTTCCCTCAATGACATGGGCACGGCATTAATGACATCATCGGACAGGGATGAGACAAAGGGAATGATCATGATTCCCATGACAAGCCCTGCTGCAAGAGCGCTTTCAGAGGATACATCCAACCCCAGAAGCCCCCCTGTATTCCTGATCATGGGAGCCACAATCAGGGCGGCAAAGAATCCATAAACCACCGTTGGAATTCCGGCCAGGATCTCCAGCAGGGGCTTTACAACATTTCTGAACTGCCTGTTCGCGTATTCCGACAGGTAAATGGCGGACATTAAACCTATGGGAACCGCCACACACATGGCAATGGCAGATATGAGCATGGTTCCCATAAAAACCGGGATAGAGCCAAAGCTTCCAGAAGAGCCGACCTGGTCGGCACGGATGGCCATCTGGGGGCTCCATTCAATCCCTGTGATAAATTCTGTTACAGGGATCACCTTGAAAAAACGTATGGCCTCGTACAGTACCGAAAGGACAATGCCAATGGTGGTAAAGATGGCAATGGTCGAGCAGACAATGAGAATAAGCTGGATCAGACGTTCAACATGGTTTCTGGCTCTGAGACCGGGGGTTATGCTCTTCCGGATAAACAGTATACCTGCTATGGAGATAACAATTGCAATCACGGCAAGGGATGCGTGGCTCGTGGATACCAGGGAGCGGTAATGGTCTGCCGCAGCCTGCATGGATGGGTTGATGCTGCCTGATACAATGTTTCCGCTTACAAGATTTTTAATATCATTGACCACAAGATCCAGGCGGTCAGCCGGCATGCTTTTGAGTTCAGCCGGAAGGCTTGAAATAACAAGATCTGTGATGATACTCGACTCAAATAAAAGCCAGAAGGAAAAAACAATCAAGGCTGGAATGGCACACCAGAGAGCTGTCAATGATCCATAATAGGCGGGTCTGGAATGGAGATGGCTTACGCCCCCGTTCTGTTTTCCCACTATATAGGATTTTTTTCTGCCAAAGTAAAATCCCATGGCTGAAAGGGATAAAATGGTAATAAGCAATATGGTCGGGTTCATGTTTTCCCCACCTCCTTTTTACAGATACATAATTGATACATAATTGTGATGCCAAATTGTTATAATTCAAAATCATAACAGAGGCGATATTACATGAGTTTTGTTAGAGTATTATTAGGATTTGTTTATTGTTTTATTAGGGAGTGTTTTTTTTAGGAATGTTTGCCTTGAATTCGTGTTCAAGTAATTTTTTGTGAGTTGTATTTAGCATTTTTATAATTTAAGTTTTAGTCAGGTTTAAAAGACTACAAATTCTGTTCTTTTTATTGACACTATGTTATCTTTAAAATAATACTACATTAGTTCTACTTTTTTAGATTCCAGATTTTATATCCTTTTTTAAAGGATTATGTGTCATTGATCCTCAATGATTAATTCTACTTTGTTAGTACTACTTTGTTATCTTCAGAAATGTTCTTGCATAATGTAAGGGCAACCCCCTGTGGTTGCACAGTGGACAGGGTAGCCACAGGGGGCTACCCCTACAAAAACAGACCCAAAATTATAATTTAATAAAGTAGTATTAGGTTTCGTATTTTAACTCTAATTCCATGAATTTTTACTGTGAAAATATGGAGAAACGAAGCGTAATTTTTTGATTTTCAGGGCATCATGGCTAAGTTAACAAAACAGGATTAGTAATTTAATAGTAATCTAACTTTTTAATAAGAGCGAATTTTAAGTTTTCGCTGGAAAGTAATAAATATGGATATTGCATCCCTGATAGGGATCATCTCAGGTATCTCCCTTATCATCAGTGCCATTTTTATTGGCGGGGATATTCATAACTTTATAAATATTCCAGGCTTGATGATTGTCGTAGGGGGTACAGTGGCTACAACCCTGCTGACATTTCAGTTGAAAGATGTATATGATGCATTCAGAGCTGCATATTTTGTTTTTACAAAAGACAAGGACGATCCCAATGATGCGGTAGCGACCATGATCAAGCTCTGTCATATAAGCAGAAAACAGGGCCTTTTTGAACTGGGTAAGGTAAAGACCAAATCAGGCTTTTTGAAAAAAGCCTGCGGGCTCATCGCAGACGGCTCACCGGAGCGGGTTATCCGGGCAGCCCTGATTACGGAAATTAACTCCCTTAAAATGAGGCATTACATCGTTCAGGATGTGTTCAGAAAAATGGGCACTTACTCTCCTGCATTTGGAATGCTTGGAACTCTCATTGGCCTTGTTCAGATGCTAAGCAAACTCCAGGATCCTTCAAACATAGGCCCATCCATGGCCACCGCCCTTTTAACAACCTTTTACGGATCTCTCATGTCAACTTTGTTTTTCCTTCCCATAGCCGGCAAGCTTAAAGCCAGAACAGTTATGGAGGTCATCAATCTTGAGATTATGCTTGAGGGTGCCATATCCATACTTGACAGCAATAATCCAGTCATAGTCTATGAAAAGCTTTCCTCATTTATTTCAGCAAAGCTGAGAAAGCCCATGGGTCAAATGAAATTTAGATAAATACATAAAAAACATCATGATGGAAAATAAAATAGCTGATTCTCTGATTGAAAATGATGAAGATGCAGGATGGCTTATAACCTATGCTGATCTTACGACATTGCTCCTTGTCTTTTTTGTTCTTCTCTACTCTATTTCATCCATTGAACATGAAAAATTTAAGACCACCTTCAAGGCTCTGAAACAGAATGCTGAAGGTAATTCATGTGTTTCAGATTATCTTGAAACATTTGATTTCCCAGATTATGGAAACGAGCAGATAGCCCTTGAGGAACTCACAGGACTTCGTTCCAGGGAGGATTCCATTGTAAAGGACATCAACAGGTTTACCAGCCAGGATAACGATTCCAATGAATTTGATCTTCTTGTCAGCATGGGCAAGATCATCATTAGAGTGGATGGAAGTTATGTATTTAATTCCGGCTCGGCTGAACTGAACAAGGGCTTTATTATTGTACTGAATAATATTACAAGAATACTTGACAAGTATCCTGAATATAATATGAACATCAAGGGGCACACTGATGATGTCCCCATTGTATCTGACAGGTATCCATCTAACTGGGAATTGTCTGCCGGGCGGGCAACCGCGGTGCTCAGGCATTTTATCAAAAACGGCATCGATCCCCTTAGATTGACTGCAACAGGCTATGGTTCAATCCTGCCCATTGTTCCCAATAATTCCGATGAAAACAGGGCAAAGAACAGGAGGGTCGAATTTGTTCTGGAAAAAACAACGCACCAGTTTTGATATTATAGTTCCCGGTTCAGACACCAAGCGAAGAGCCTTCCGGTTTACTCCTGGAGCAGGTAAGTTCTTGGATATTTTTTTCATGGGGAAAAAAGTGAGGATTCTTAATATCAGCGCAGGAGGAATTTCTTTTAAAAATAAAGGTTTTAAAGAAAACGATGCAGATGTCATTGAAATAGATATGGGAGATTGTGCCAGGAAACATAATCCTGTAATTTCATTGAGAACCAGGATTTTGAGTATAGATGAAAATGATATCTGTCATACTGAATTTGATGCTCTTTCCGATGACGAGGAAGATATTTTACACTGTTTTGTCTATGAGCTGCAAAAGGAGCAACTTAGGAATCATAAACAGCCTGAATCATGAAAAGATTCCCAGTCATAACTTTTCTTTATTCCCATGGCTGATTTTCCCCTTGGACATATGGATATAATTGTCACAGACTCCTTTAAGCCAGTTTTGATCGTGGCTGGCAACGAGTATGGTACTATGCCATTTGTTTCTTGCAATTATGGATGCCTTTCTGATCAGATCTGCGCTTTCAATATCCACACTTGCCGTTGGCTCATCCAAGAGAAGCACCTGGGGTCTTATAACAATGCGTGCAGCCATGGCAACACGCTGGGCTTCTCCACCTGATAGCTGGTTCCATTTTCTATGGGCAAACTTTTCATAGTCAAGACCCACGTATTTCATTGCCCGGCTTACCTTTTCAATGGATGCTTTGTCTTTTTTGCCCCGGCTTTCTCCCCTTATCTTAAGCCCGTAGATGATGTTTTCAAACACGGTTCGTTTGAGAAGATAAGGCTCCTGGGTAAGAAGGGTGACATTGAATTTTGCCTTGTCTGAAAACGGGAAAGCCTTGCTGTTGTTGAACAATATTTCTCCATGGCTTGGGCGCATGGCAAAGGCCAGCAGTTTAAGCAGCGTACTCTTTCCGCTGCCGTTGGGGCCTGCAAGCCCGGTGATTGTTCCCGGCAAAACAGCAAGTCCCGGGATGTCCAGTACCTTTTGTTTTCCATAAAAATGCTGCACATTCTTAAGTTCATACACTGAATCAGTAACTGGGTTATTTAATGTGTTGATGTTCATTCGTGTTTGCGCAAAAAAGAAAGAGATATGTTCACGGTAAATGCAATGGTTACCAGTACCAGCCCCAGGGCGATGCCGTTGGCAAACATTCCCTTACCGGTTTCAAGGGCAATGGCCGTTGTAATGGTTCTTGTGTGCCATTTTATATTGCCCCCCACCATCATTGATATTCCTACCTCCGTCATAACCCGGCCATAGGCGGTGACGCAGGCCGCAAGTATTCCGAAGCGAACCTCCCACAGGGAGGTTAAAATTATATCTTTTTTGCCTGCTCCAAGGGATATGAGGGTAAGCCTGAGTGCCGTGTCTATCCCTTCCATGGTGGAGGCAGTAAGCGCGGTTACAATGGGAAATGCCAGTATGGTTTGGCCAAAGGCGATTCCCCAAAGGGTAAAAAGAAGATTGAAATTTCCAAGGGGGCCCTGGCTGGAAATAAGGGCGTAAATGACAAGCCCTATAAATACCGTGGGCAGGGCAAGCATCGTATCCACGATGGTCCTGACGGCCCTTTTACCTCTGAAGTTAAAATACCCCAATAGAAAACCACATGGAACCCCCGTGATTATACTGAGAATCATGGAGCAGGTGGAAACCTGAATGGTTGCGGAAACAGCAGACCATGTGCTGCTGTCCCCGCTTGTAAGAAGATGCAGGGCATTGATAAAGCCCGTTAAAATAAAATCCATTCCAGTTAATGCTTAGTTTTTTGCATTGGGAATGAACAACTCTTTGCCCAGAAGCCTGAAATCACCTATTAGTTTTTGGGCATTTGCCCCGGCCATCCAATTGGAAAATTCAGTTGCAAGCTCGTATTTGACTTTTGGACATTTATCTGGATTTACCGCAACAACGCTGTATTGATTGAGCAGAATGGAATCACCTTCAACCAGTATTTTCAGGGGAGCATTGCCGTTTTTCTGGGATTCATATTTTATATATGTGCCCCTGTCGGTCATGGTATAGGCTTTTCTCTCCTCTGAGATATTGATGGTTGAAAGCATTCCCTGGCCCGTCTGAATATACCATTTTTCTTTTTCAGGAAGGGGTTTATTGGTACTCTTCCACAGCAGTATCTCTTTTTTGTTTGTACCGGAATCATCTCCTCTGCTGGCAAAACCTGCATTGGTGTTTCTGATGGCATCCAGTGCGTCAACAACGCTTTTTCCCTTTATACCTGCAGGATCGTTTTCAGGGCCGATAATTACAAAATCATTGTACATGATCTCTCTTCTGTCTTTTCCAAATCCATCTGCAATGTATTTTTTTTCCGCGCCTGGTGCATGGACAAGCAGAACATCCACATCACATTGTGAGCCAAGTTTCAGAGCCTTTCCGGTTCCAGTGGCCGTCCATTTAATTTCAATGCCGGTTTCTTGGGTAAAATGGGGCATAAGATAATCAAGAAGCCCTGTATTATCGGTACTTGTGGTTGTTGCCATCATCAGGCTTTTTTCCGATGCAAAAGCATTTAATGATAGAAAAAAAATGGTTATCATTATTGTTATTATTGAAAAAACAGGTTTAGTGTTCTTCATGTTTAATATCCTTTAGATTTTTTGATTGGTTTATTGTAAATTGAATCCTCTGATGATTTTTTAAAAATATAAATAATCATAATACGTGTCAAGAAAAACAAGGCATTCAATGGGACTTAGTGATTACAATAACCAATAATAACCTGAAAGAACAAAAAAACCTCTACAAATTATGAACTAATGTTTAGATCGATCCTTTTTGTTTTTTTGTTTCAATTTCTTTTGTGACACAATATATTCCTTTTCCTTCAAACCCCGGGGCAAAGCACAGGTTATCGGATTTGCAATGCGCCTTACGCAGATCTCCTTTTTCCCATCGACTAATCAAATCCGGCTCCCTTATGAAGGCCCGGCTCATCGATATATAGTCTGCAATTTTGCCGGTGATAATTTTATCTGCAACTTCAAAAGATTTAATTCCTCCCACAAGGATTAACGGAGCGCTTATTTCTTTTTTAAATTCAGCGGCATAGTTTTTAAAATAAGCTTCTTTATCTCCGGTGTTTATACCGGTTCTGGTTGGGGAAAGCTTTTTGCTCTTAACCGTGCCGCCGCTCAGTTCAATCGCGTCAAAACCTGCATCGGCAAGGCATTTTGCGGTGTAAAGAGAATCATCAGGTGTTATTCCATTTTCTATAAAGTCTTCACAGTTCATTTTTATAAGCACCGGATAATCTTCTCCAAGGGCCTTTCTTATGGACCTGTATATCATGATATGTATTTTATGGCGGTTATCAACTGAACCTCCATATTCGTCATGGCGCCTGTTAAATGCCGGAGACAGGAACTGGCTTAAAAGATAGCCGTGGGCTGAATGTATCTGAATTCCATCAAACCCTGCTTTTCTGGCTCTTTTTGCTCCTGATGTGTAAGATTGAACAATATGATCCACATCCTTCCTGGTTATTGTCTTTATTTTTTCAGGGGGCATATTATCTGATTCAGACACTGCCAATGCCGGAAGTCCTGTCAATTTTGTTTCAGCAAACTGCCCTGCATGGGCCAGTTGCATAATGATTTTTCCGCCGTTTTCATGAACCGCTGAAGTCATTTCCTTTAAGCCGGAAATAAGTTCATCCTTATGGGCTCCAAGCTGCCGGGGTGATGCCTGGCCCTCCTTTGATACATAGGCGTGGCCGCTTATGATAAGGCCGACGCCGCCTTTGGCAAGGGATATCATCATTTCAGTCAATTCAGATGTCACTTCACCCTCTGTGGTTGCCAGCCCTTCCCAGGTTGCTGACCGTACAAATCTATTTTTTAATGACATTCCATTAATGGAGGTGGTTTCAAATAACTTTCCCATGGGTATTTTCCTTATTTGATTATGAATTTTCATGTGAGATAAAGCATAGGGTTTGTCCTCACTTTTGAAAAATGTCTGATTTTTGAATTTTAAATATAAAAAATTCTACTCAATGGCAATTAGATTTATAAATTTCTTTCCCGTAAAAATAAATTCTGGTAAATTGTTTTAATCCCTGATTTTCGGATTCAGGCGATGATTTTAATCCTATTTAAGGAGTGCATATGAATCATAAAACAGCAATAATATGTTTGTTTGGTGTTCTTGTTTTCATGTCCGGGTGCAGTACCAGCCATGAAGTACAGGTGGCGCCGGTGGAGGTAAAGCCCATACACATCACCATAGATGTCAACGTAAAAGTTGATAGGGCTCTGGATAATTTTTTTGATGACATTGATAATGCGGAAAAAAAGTTAAGCAAATAAAGGAGGTTCACATGAAAACGGCAAAACACACCACTCTGGGATTGATTATTTTGATTTCTTTTGTTTTTGCAGCCTCGTTATCATGGGGAGATGATATAAAAGAAAGAATGAAACAGCGCCTGCCGGTAATCGTAAAGATGAAAAATCAGGGGATTATCGCTGAAAATGCCAGGGGATACCTTGAGTTTGTTTCAGGTAATAAGATGAATCAGGATATTGTTGACAATGAAAACAGGGACAGAAGAACTGTTTACGAGATCATTGCGAAACAGCAGGGGGTATCTGTTGAAAAGGTAGAACAGATAAGGGCAAAACAGATTAAAATGAATGAAATGTCTATACGCCAATGACAAGAAACCAATCACTTTTAGGGCATCTTTTTGAACCATGATTTTCTTGATTATTGGATTACCTTGATTTTTAATCATGCTCATCCTTAAATCCTTTAATCATGGTTCAAAATTTTTAGAAAAGTGTCAACTACTTTTGAATTGATATGAAGGATGCCAAATTTTTTAACAATTATGAATAGTTTATATAAAAAAAATAACTATATAATTTTATATGAAAATTTCCATAACAGACTGTTTTTAAAAAGACTTTCATTTTTAGATTGTGGCGGTGAGCCGCCATGTTTTTTATATTGATACATCCTATGGTTTTGTTGTTTTTTATTTCAATTATCAATTGGATTTTTAAAAAATTATGTGTAATTCTGATTCATTAGGTTTCAATTGGACCGGATTATCTATCATATTCCCGCAGCCCTGGAAAAGAGACTAAGGATTCAATGAACAATAAAAAAAAGAAACTGCCGCCTCAGATAACATCGGAAATGACCGTCCTGGATGTTGTTTCAGCCCATCAAAAAACCCTTCCTGTTTTTAAGGAATATGATGCCGTTGCAGGAGAGTGCATTTGCTGCAAATCACTTTTTGAAACCCTTGGCAGGGTCGCGCTAAAGTATGATTTTGATTTGAATAATTTTTTAGAAAACCTTCAATCCGCTATAGATTAAATGAATTTTAAAAAATAATAAATCAGGGAAATCAATGAATTAACTGGAGAGATCAAATGAGTGAAAGCTATCAAAGCATGTGGCAAAATCTTGGGTTGGACATTAAGGCCCATGATGCCCTGTTAGAGGTATTGGGAAAAGGGTATCAGGACATCTACCTTGCACAGAAAAAGCGTCCGGAAGGTATGGGGTATTTTGATTTTGTCATGGGTGAAGTCCATGGGCTTCGCATCAGGGAATTGCTGGATGAAAAAGAACAGGGTCGAAAAATTGTCGGTTCATATTGTGTATTTGTTCCGGAAGAAATTGTTCTGGCGGCAAATGCTACCTTAGTTGGTTTATGTTCAGGTGCTGATTTTGCCATGGAAGAAGTTGAAAAGCTCCTGCCGCGCAACACATGCGCCCTGATTAAATCATCGTTTGGATTCAAATTGGGTAAGGTCTGTCCATATCTGGAAAGCGCGGACATGATTGTCGGTGAGAACACCTGTGACGGCAAAAAAAAAGCTTATGAAACCTTGAATACTCTGGTTGAAAACCTCTATGTCATGGACCTGCCCCAGGTTAAATCCCATCAGGGAAAAGCCATGTTAAAAGCGGAATATGATCGTTTTAAAGATGCCATGGAAAAACTGACCGGCGTCTCTATTTCCGCGGACTCATTGAAAAAGGCCATCCAGACGGTCAACGCGAAACGTTCGGCTATTCAACGCCTCTTCTCTCTGCGAAAAGCAACTCCTGTGCCCATCTCCGGCCTTGATGCCTTGTTGGCCAGCCAGGTATTTTTTTATGATAATCCCGCAAGATTTACCGATTCGGTTAATAAAATCTGTGATGAACTTGAAAAACGCGTTGAATTAAAACAAGGTGTCGTCCCGGAAAACACGCCCAGAATTTTATTATCGGGCTGTCCCATGGCGGTTCCCAATTGGAAACTGCCCTGGATAGTTGAAACATCAGGCGGAGTCATCGTGGGTGAAGAATCCTGCGTTGGTGAGCGGGGAACCCGCAATTTAACCGATGAATCGGGCGAAACCTTGGAAGAGATGATGGATGCCATTGTGGAACGCTATTTCAAGGTGGATTGCGCAATTTTTACACCCAATCCGGACAGACTCAATCACATCACCGAAATGCTTGAAACATATAATGCCGACGGCGTTATTCATTATAGTCTCCAGTTCTGTCAACCCTATCTGATGGAATCCATGCCGGTAGAAAAGGCCCTGGAGGAAAAAAACATTCCCACACTGCGCATCGAAACCGATTACAGTATGGAGGATGTGGGGCAGCTTAAAACCCGGGTGGAAGCCTTTGTGGAGCAACTAAAATAGAATAGACAAGATACCATATTTTTTTAAATAATATATGCGATATTCAATAATAGGAAATGATACCTAAATTATAGTGCAGGTCAAATGAGTCGATACCAGATTTAAACTCCAAATATTCTAAAAATGGGGGTATTAGGCCCCAAAACAGTATCAGGTCATGTGATCGGCACTATATAGCAGAACATATAAAGGAGTCCTGTTTTAATGAGATGTGCAGGAATTGATATTGGCTCACGAAGCATAGAACTGGTTATCCTTGAATCAGGCCGGATAATTGAAAAACGCCAGGCAGATACTGGTTATGATCCCATTAATGAAGCTCGAAATTTATTAAATGGATTGCCCTATGACCGTATCATGGCAACCGGTTACGGCCGCGGGCTTTTTGAAGTTTTTTTCGAGAATAGCCAAACCGTGACGGAAATCAAAGCCTATGCACGGGGAGTAAAAGAATTGTTGCCTGATGCGCAGACTATTCTGGATATTGGCGGTCAGGACAGCAAGGCCATTTCTCTTTTTGAAAACGGAAGAATTAAAAAGTTTGAGATGAACGATCGCTGTGCGGCTGGTACGGGCAAATTTTTGGAGGTGATGGCCAAAGCCTTGGGTTTCGGCATTGAAAAATTTGGTGAAGAAGCACTGAAGGCCTCAAAGGATCTGAAAATTAACAGCATGTGTACGGTTTTTGCCGAATCTGAAGTAACCTCCCTCATTGCCAAAGGTGAAAATAGAATGGAAATAGCCAGAGGTCTGCACGCATCTGTGGTAAGGCGCGCGGTCAGCATGCTGAAGCGGATATCCGTAAACGGCGGCGTTGTATTTGCAGGTGGCGTGGCAAGAAACATATGCATCCGCCGTTTGCTTTCTGAGTCCCTGGAACAGGAAATCAAAGTACCGGATGATCCGCAAATGGTAGGGGCTTTGGGCGCGGCATTGCTGGCCGGAGAATGATAATTTATTTGCCAAACATTATTTCCTGGTCCGCAACACGTTTAACCTGCTCCGTATTGTGGGATACCATGATCATGGTACACCGATTTTTTAATTGAAGCATAAGTTCTTCTATTTTTGCTGCAGAACGCTCATCCAGAGATGAGGTCGGTTCATCTAACAAAAGTACCTCCGGCTCAAGCACAAGGGCCCTGGCCATGCACAGGCGCTGCTGCTGCCCCCCTGAAAGAGCGGCAGCCTTTTCCTTTAGACGATCCCTGACTTCGGACCATAGACCTGCTGATTGAATGGCTGAAATCACACGCTCATCAACTATGTTTTTATCCTTTATTCCAGCCAGTTTCAAAGGAAAGGCGACATTTTTATAAATACTCATGGGAAGTGGATTGGGAGCCTGAAAAACCATGCCTACAGCCCTTCTTAAAGCCGTCACGGAAATTGAGCTGTGGTTGATTTCAATAAATTCACCATGGCGTAGAATCTTTATGGATCCCCGCACAACAGCCCCTGGAATACTTTCCCACATTCGGTTAAAAACAGAAAGAAATGTGGATTTACCGGCTCCTGAAGGGCCTGTTACGGCGGAAATTTTGTTTGCCGGAAACTCAGCTTTAATTTGTTTCAGGATATGGTGTTGTCCATAAAAGAAATCAAGATTCTTGACAGTTATTTTAATATTCGTTTTAACGAGGGGCTGATTCAAAATTTGTAGTGATTCAGGCATTTCAAATCCCATAGAGGATGATCTTTTTTACTTTTTTCTGGATCACAATGGCAAGAAAAAATAAAATGCCGCAGATGGCAAGAAGTACCAGGCAGGCACCAAATCCCCGGCTCAACTCCTGGGCATCAGCATACTGTGATGAAATATAATATATATAAAAGGGAAGGGCTTCAAAACCCTTAAACAGGGAGTCAGGAATTCCGGCAGACGCGACAACGCCTGTCAGCATTATTACTGCTGTATCTTCGGCACACCTTCCAAGGGCAAGAATAATGCCGCTCACAATACCTGAAAAAGCTTCGGGTAAAAGTACATGAACAACATTTTGAAACCTGGTGGCTCCAAGGGCGATTCCAGTGTGTTTTGTCAAAAAAGGAATGCTTTCAAGGGAAATCTGGGTGGTCTTGACGATGTAGGGCAATACTAAAAAAGCAAGAGATATGGCAGATACCATAAGGCATGGGCCGATTCTGCCGTTAAAAAGCCTATGCAGCAAAAGGGATACTGAAAACCCGGCAAGGCCCACCACTATGGACGGTATTCCAGAAAGCATATCAAACAGCAGCTCCAGAAGCTGTTTGATCTTGGGAGTGCTGTATTCCGCCATGTAAATCCCGATAAATATTCCAACAGGAACAGCCATAATAACCGAGAGCACTACAAGAATGAAGGTGCCTGCAACAGCAGGGAAAATACCATCAAATACCTGTCTTTTCAATAACAGGGCATCTATGGGAGAGGTATTCCCAAAAATAAGATCAAGGGACAAAGACGGAATTCCCCGGATCAGCAGAAAAAAGAGTAAAAAAGCAATACTTCCAAGGATCACTAAGGTGCACAAAAGGGTATAAAAATATATGATGCGCTCAGTCAAACTAGGCTTACTCAAAAAATGGTGCGGCCTGTTTATTTCATTGGTTTTTTCCGGCAAACTATATATCCTTTTTTGATTCCATGAGTCGGATCAATAGTATAATAAAGGCCGTAAGAACATATAGTATACTGCCGCATATAAAAATTGATTTAAATTCCATGCTTTCAAAATCAGCAGCAATGACAAGGGCTATATGGGATGTCAACGTCCTTACGGAATCAAGAAGGCTGGAAGGTGTCTGAACCGCATTCCCTGCAATCATCAAGGCGATCAGGGTATCTCCCAGGGCCCTTCCAAAGGATAGAACAACTCCGGTAAAAATACCCCTTAGAGAAAATGGAATTATGATGTGAATGAGCTTGTCTACTTTTGTTCCGCCCAGCGCATCAACGGCATGTAGCCAGGTAGATGGAATCCTGTCAAAACTCTCGTTAAAAAAAATTATCATGGTGGGAGAAATCAACAAAGAAAGCATCAGGGAAGCCGACAACAAACACATGCCGGATCCCTGATTAAAAAATTCCCTTATGAAGGGCACAAGAAAAAAAATTCCCACAAAACCGTAAATTACTGTGGGAACCCCTGTCATCATATGAACGATCCGCTTTAAAAGAGGCATAAGAGAGGGGCTGCCGGTTACTGAGATATAGGCGGCACAGCCAAAACTGAAGGGAAAAGCTATAAGCACGCTCAATGATGAAACAAAAATCGTACCCGCGATCATGGGAAAAATACCATATTGTTTGTCAATGGGAGACCAGGGGGATGTCAGGATATCCAGCAGGCGGGTCTCCCGGAGAAGGGGCAGGCCGGTATAAATCATAAAAAAGAAAACAGCTATGATAGCGGCCGCCCCCGCAGCAGCGGAGCAGAAAAAGAGAGTCTCAAATAAAAATTCTGCCGCGCTTTTGTTCCTATATGATTCTCTAATATCTGAAAAAGGCATTTTTTATTTAACCGGAATAAAGCCTTTTTCAGCTACAATTGCCTGGCCTGACGGAGAAAAAAGAAAATCAATAAAGAGCTTTGAAAGCTCTTTTGCCTCTCCTTTTGTGTTACTGTAAAGCCCCCTGGCGACAGGGTATTTTCCGCTGTTGATATTTGCGGTATCCGGAAAGGTTCCATTAAGGGCAACCCCGGCAACGCTCTGGTCAATGTAACCGGCAGACATGTATCCAATGGCATAGGGGTCCTGGGCCACAGCCGACTTCATGGCACCGTTGGACACAACAAACTGAGCATGGGAGGCAATCTTACCCTTATTCAAAGCTTTTTTCCAGAAAACCTTGCGGGTACCGCTGGCTTCATCCCGTGTATAAATGTTAATACCCCTGTCTTCTCCGCCCAGTTCTTTCCAGTTATTGATAGCCCCTGAAAAAATTGATTCAAGGGTCTCTGATGACAAGTTCCTGACATTATTTGCGGGATTAACTATAACGGCGACCCCGTCAATGGCCCATTTATACAGTTTAAGATTATATTTTTCTATTTCCGCGTCAGTTGGTTTCCTGCCGGAGTTACCGATATCGATAAGTCCTTCCCCAACCTGTTTTATACCTGCACCTGACCCTCCGGCTCCCACAGTTATCTGAACATCAGGGTTAAAGATCATGATACGTTTGGCAGCCTCTTTTATTACCGGGATATGGGCCGTACCACCTGCAATTTTAAGCACCCCTGAGCTGGATTTAAAAGTCTCAAGGTCTCCACCAAAGGCATTACAGGCAAAAAAAGGCAGCAAACAAAAACACAGCATTAAAACAACACGAGATTTAAAATTCATCATTTTTCCTCCATTATGGACAGAGTCAGAATCAGTTAAGTTATCTGTTAATTTTGCTTAAAATTTACCAGATACTTCGGCATCCTTCATTCACCGGTGTACACTTTCCGAAGCAATATGCCCATTTTTGGGACATTTCCATCAAAAAAGTGTAAACTACTTTGGAGGCTTTATGAAGCTTGCCGATACTTCTTATAAAATTTTAATACTTCTCATATTTAAAAATGAAGTTCAAATTGTTTGTCTGGATGATAAAAAGGGTTAGCTATCGAAAAAATCAATCCCAGCTTTATAATAAGCCTTCAACCAATGGTTCGGACAGTTGTTTGATATTAACAAGCACTTTCCGATGCCCGAATTTTTTGATGGTATATTGAAGCTTGATTTTTTGGTATCTGAATGGCATTATAATCATAAGAAAAGATTGAACAATCACTACCGAAATAGTAAGCATTCGCTAAACCACGTCTGTCATACAATATATTGGTGTGCAACTCATCTTTTTTTGCATACAAACACAATATTTTGTGGTTTAATATGGGGTTTACCGAATATTTAACCGAAATATGGAGACAAAAATGCCGAAAAGACGATTAATCAGCTTTGACTGGGCATTGAAAAAATCGTTAAGAAGCAAGGCAAACTTTGAAATTCTGGAAGGTTTTCTAAGTGAACTGCTCAAAGACAATATTCATATACTTGAGATTCTTGAAAGTGAAAGTAACAAGGAAGATAAGCGGGATAAATTTAACCGCGTAGATCTGAAAGTAAAAAATCAAAACAATGAAATTATTATCATTGAAGTCCAGTATGAGCGGGAATTTGATTATTTGCAAAGGATTTTATATGGGACTTCAAAAACCATAATCGAGCACCTTAATGATAGTGAGCCTTACTCAAAAGTGGTTAAAGTAATATCGGTAAATATTCTGTATTTCGATCTGGGACAGGGTGATGATTATGTATATCATGGCTCAACTCAATTTAAGGGGCTGCATAAGCAGGATTTATTATATTTATCGGAAGAACAGCAGGAATTGTATAAAAAGGATGAAGTTTCTGCAATATTCCCTGAGTATTATTTGATAAAAGTGAATAATTTTGATGATACTGCCCGGGACACACTGGATGAATGGATATATTTTTTGAAAAATGAAGAGATCAGAGAAGATTTCAATGCAAAAGGCCTGAAAAAAGCAAAACTGGAACTCGATATTTTAAAACTGCTGGAAGAAGAACGCCTCGCTTACTCAAGATACCAGGATGATCTCCACTATCAGGCCAGTATGGTCGAATCATCATATACTATAGGTGTAAAAAAAGGCATCAAAAAGGGTATCAAACAGGGTATTGAGCAGGGTATTGAGCAGGGCCGTGAACAGGGTATTGAGCAGGGCAAAAAGAACAAAGCTATAGAAATCGCGAAAAACCTTATTGATATTCTTGATGCCAAAACAATATCCATGAAAACCGGCTTAACCGAAGAAGAAATAGCTGACTTACGAAAAAAATAGCCGCTCAATAAGATGGCTAAGGGACTCAGTAAATCCCCCATTCCCCCTGGCTGTAATACCTGTAAAGCACCGGATGGGTCTTTGTGTTGATAGATAGATCCTCTTTATGGGTATCATCATGCTCAAATACTCCTTTTCCAAAGTGCATCATGGACGCCATGATACCGTTATTTAAAAAGGATGTATCAATATTTTCAAATTTAAGGCCTAGGGCCCTTGTTTTAAGGGATAATCCATGGGTTTTATCTTTTTTGCAGGCCAGTATCCATCCCCAGTCACCAAGGGTCGGCACCTGATTATGGTAGGGCAGGGTGGTAAAACCTGCTGATGAAATGGTTTTATTTATGCACAAAAATGCCTTTTGGGCAAAATACGGGCTGCTTGCCTGGGTGACCATTATGCCCTGTACCGTTAGATTATTTTTTACCTCCCGATAGAAAGAATCCGAGTAGAGATGCATTATATCCATGGAATCAGGGTCAGGCAGATCAATGATGATGACATTGAAAAAAATCTTGTTTTTCTCTAAGAACATGGAGGCATCCATGTTCAGTATTTTTATTTTTTCATGGGTGAGGCTGTTTTTGTTCAGTTTTTTCAACACGGGGTGATCTTTCCCAAGACCCGTCATGACAGGGTCAAGATCCACCAGGGTCAAGGATTTAACATCCTGGTATTTCAGGACCTCCCTTGCGGCAAGGCCGTCACCCCCGCCCAGAATCAGGATGTTTTCGTGGCTGGGGGCAAGCTGCATGGCAGGGTGGACAAGGGGTTCATGGTATCTTTCCTCATCAAAGCTTGAAAACTGCTCCTGGCCGTTTATGTACAGCCAGTAATGGCTTTTCCATTTTGTCATCACAATTTTCTGGTACCTGGTCTGCTGTGAATATATGATGGTGTCCTTGTATTTTTTCTGTTCACTGAATAGAATCATGGGTTTTGCAAACACTGCGGCACATACTATGGTGATGAGGCAGATGAAAAAACCGGCGATCAATTTTCTTTTCTGGGTGGTGATGTTGAAAAAGCGCCACATGAGCCAGGATGCCACCATAAAGTTGACGGTGCCGAGCAACACAGGGGTATAAACAAATCCAAGTAGGGGGAGAAAGACAAAGGCAAATAAAAGCCCTCCAAGAAGGGAGCCGAAATAGTCCATCTCAAGCACCGATGAGATATTAGTCCTCAGCTCCTGGTAGATACTGTTCAGCCTTGTGACAAGGGGTATTTCAAGGCCGATCAGCCCGCCGATGGAAAAGGCAAGGGGATAAATGATTATTTCTCTCGATTCTATTTGGGAGGAAAGGCCAAAGGCAATTACCGCCGATGCCGCGCACAGGCCAGATAAAAAAAATTCCACAAGGATAAAGGTGTCAAGGAGATTTTTTTTAAAAAACCGGCTGTAACGGCTTCCCAGGCCCATGGCAAACAACATGATGGACATTATCATTGTCCATTGAAATGTCGCATTTCCCATGAGATAGGTTGCCAGGGTGGAAAGAACAAATTCAGCTACAATGCCTGAACACCCCGTTGCAAAGAGTGAAATTTGAAGGGTTCTGCTTTTTGAGATATGCATTATAAAAGCCCGGCTTTTTCTTGTTCCATAGGACCTACGCCTTTATCGCTCCTTGATTCTTTTTAAAATTTTCCGCCTGCTCAAAGATTTCTTTATACACCTCATCTCGATCCACCGGCGGGTATCCGTGTTCCGCCAGCAGGATAATGAGATTCACCTTCAATTCCGCCTTGATGTCCTCTCTGTGGCTCCAGTCGGTATATTTGGCCTTGTCATCAACAATGACCTTCACCTCTGCCCATTCCGGACGAAGGGCGATCACTTCCTTGTAAAAGGCATAGGCAATGGGGCGGTTCTTAGAGACAAACATGGCCTTTCCGGCAACGGTTGATCCCTCTTCAATGTGCTACAAAATCGTCTGCCAGTGCCTTCAGGCGGTCGGGATCTCCCAGGATGGCGTCCATATGGAGGTCGGCCCGCTTGCTGGCATCAATCGCGTAATCGCCGGCCCCTTCTTCCTCACACTGGGCATAATAGGCTTCAATCTCTTCTAATTTGCTGTTATCCAGCAGAACCTTGGCTGCCCGCCCCTCGTAAACGATGCGCACCGTGATCTCGTCCTCCACCGATTCGGTCATGGTGTAGGCGTCCACCACCCCGCCGAAAACATCCAATGTGGCATCCACGGGCGTTCCGGTGAAGCCCACATAGGTGGCATTGGGAAGGGCGTCATGAAGGTACCTGGCAAACCCGAAGGTGCGCTTCACCCCGTTTTCTGTGACCCTTACCTTTTGATCGAGATTGACCTGGCTGCGGTGGGCCTCATCTGAAATGCAGATTACGTTGCTGCGCTGGCTCAAGAGCGCAATGCTTTCGGTAAATTTATGAATGGTGGTGAGAAACACTCCGCCGCTGTTGCGCCCTTTAAGCAAATCCCGCAGATGATCCCGGCTCTCCACGCAGATCACGGTCTCATCTCCGATATAGCCCTTGGCGCCGGTAAAGAGTCCTGAGAGCTGATCATCGAGATCTGTGCGATCGGTAATAAGCACAATGGTGGGGCTGGACAGGGCCACACTCTTCATCAAAAGGCGCGTTAAAAAGAGCATGGTAAAGCTTTTACCGCATCCTGTGGCCCCGAAGTAGGTACCGCCCTTGCCGTCGCCTCCGGGCCTGATGTGCCTCAGGATGTTTTGATAGAGCTTAATGGCGGCGTAGTATTGGGGATAGCGGCATAGTATCTTTTCCTCTCTCCGGGAGGTGTCCGGCAGAAAGATAAAGTTGCGGATCACATCACAGAGGCGGACGGGGTGGAACAGACCATGGATCATTGAGTAGAGGGAGTCGATACCGTCCTTTTCGATGAGGTCGCTGCCGTCGATCTTACGCCAGGCATAGAAGAATTCATAGGCTGCAAAGAATGATCCGGCCTCGTTGTTCACACCGTCGCTGATGACACAGAAGGCATTGTATTTGAAGAGTTCCGGGATGTCCCGCTTATAGCGCACCGTCAATTGAATGAAGGCATCGTGAATGGTGGCCTCTTCCCGGATGGCGCTCTTGAACTCAAACACCACGAGGGGCAGCCCGTTGATATAGAGAATCCCGTCCGGGATCCGCTTTTCATGTCCAATGATCTCCAGTTGATTTACCATCTTGAAGATGTTGGCTCCGGTATCCGTGGTATATCCCGCCTGCTCTTCCCCCACAATTTCGGGCACATCACCTGCCTTTGGCTTTCGAAATGGGGTCAATGCGGAGTAATCGATGAGCTGCACATAGAGATCTTTCTGGTCCCGGTCTTCCCGTTTGAGCAAAAATCCGTCGGAGATGAGCTTCATGAGTGCCTTGTTGCTCTCGTAGATATCTGCCGATGAGTAGGCCTCCAGATGCCGAATCACCGACTCGATTTCACCGGGGGTGATGCCGTCCGCTGAATACTGGCAGGATAGAAACGTCCGCAGATCATCCTTGATCAACACCTCTTCCGGCTGACGGCCGATGGTTTCCCCGAGGACATGGGGATAGCCCATTTCTCCGAGAAGTTCGATAATCGCTGATTCCAATTTCGCTTCGGTGAATTTCATATCACTCACCCTCTGGGTCAACTTTTTGCAAATCAGATTCAATTTCTTCTATGGTGGGCAGGCTGCCTTTCAGGTTCTCTGGTAGCGTTTCTGTCAGGATGAACTCACTTACTCCCATGGGTTTGTTGATATCCCGTAGGGCAAATTCCGTTTCAATCTTGTTCTTGTCCCGGCAGAGCAGTATCCCGATGGTTGGGTTGTCTGATTCCGATTTGAGTAGGCTGTCCACTGCGGAGAGATAAAAGTTGAGTTTGCCGGCATACTCCGGGATGAACTTTGTGTTCTTCAACTCGACAACGACGTAACACTTCAATTTTATGTGGTAGAACAGCAAATCCAGATAGTAGTCACTCTCCCCGACTTCCAGGTGATACTGCCGTCCCACAAAGGCAAATCCTTTTCCCAGCTCCAGTAAAAACTTTGTGATGTGGCTGATTAGCTGATTTTCGATATCCCGTTCGTTGTAGGGCTTTGTGAGGGTCAGAAAGTCAAAGCTGTAGGGATCTTTGATGGCTTGTTGCGCCAGATCGGACTGAGGCTCCGGGAGTGTTGTTTTGAAATTAGTGATCGCCGTCCCCTGCCGGGAATAGAGATTTGACTTGATCTGCAATGCCAGGATATCACGGCTCCAGCCGTTTTCAATGGTTTCATGGATATAAAAGAGGGCTTCCTGATGATCTTTGACTTTATCCAGGATAATTTTGATGTGGCTCCATGGTAAATGCCCTCCGATCAGGTGAATTGTCTGGGGAACTGCCTGTTCCTCGGTATGAGGTATTATGTCATTTTCAAATTGTGCCCCGCCTCGGGGCACAATTACCTCTGCATTTGAAAAACTTGAAAAAAACTCATAAAATTTCTTCACATAGTAAAGATTCCGCCTGGAAAACCCTTTTATACCAGAGAATTCTGAAGCCAAATCCTTTGACAACTGATCAATCACCTTGTTTCCCCAGGTGTTTTCCTGAAGCGTCTTTGAAATGGATTCTCCCAAATCCCAATAGAACAAAATCAATTCCCGACTGGCTGCAAGTGCGGCTCGAATCTGTGCCCGTTTGATTTTGGCTTTAATTTCTTGGAGCCAGTGGGTGTATTCTGGCGTTGCGCTGGGTCGGTTTTCAGAGGATTTCATGCCAGCGCTTCCTCGATAATTTTTTCGGCTTCGGGAATGCGGATCTCTCCGGAGATGAGCTTGGGGAGTAGGGTGTAGCGGAGATTGGATAGCAATCTTACTTCAGTATTGATAGATAAAATTTTTTCAAAATTTGATTTCATCCATTTTTCAAAAGCTTCAAGAGGTAATACTGGTGGAACAGTAACCCTATGAGCTCGTAATATATCTGTTTTAAGATTTGTGAAAACACTTCCGTTTCCTTGGGCTACTAAAACTTTTCGGATAACTAAAAAAAGCTGATATAAATACAAATAACTAAAATGTTTCTTTTTAGGGAAATACAACCAACCATCATGAATACATGCATCTATTTCTAAAAAGATTGGCAACCCAGGCGTAGCACTATTGGAAAGTATAAGTGAACCTTTTTTCATTAATACTGTTTTTTTCAGTCCCTCTGGTTTAATAAACTCTTTCGTTGCAAATAGAAATCGTGACGTTGAAGCCGTTGCATCTGCAATTTTAACCCATGGTAGGCCTTCGGGTCGAAGAAAATCGCGAATAGGCCTTGGAGAACCTCCACGTTTAATTTCAAGGTAATTCCCTAACTTTGAAAACTCCCACCCCTCCGGAATCCACCCCATTTCTTCCGTGAATTGAAAGGCTGCGGGAAACTGCTTGGCAACCTCACGATTGGCAGTCCCATCGGCAAGGGCTTTGCGGCGGGTTTCCGCACGGGCGGCCAACACTTCGGGGATTGGGTTTTCGGCGGCGAGGGCATTGTCGATCACCGGGTCGAAGTCCACTTGTACCACCTGAGTTCTCTCTTTTCCTGAACCTCTTTCCTGTACCCGTTTCAGACATTTGCCGGTTTAATACCAGAGCTTCAGGTGATATCATAAGGGTCGTGGGTTCATTATTGGAACCTTTGATACGATTGGATTCTCTCATCTTCTCAATAGTGGAACAGGCTGTTCCACTATTATTTTCCATAACCGAGCAACTCCAAATTTTCCAGAATCACCGCATCTAACTTTGCAGATTCTGCCATCTGTGCATAAAACGTCTGACTCATCTCGGTCGTCTTGGTTTCAAAGGGGATGTACCTTGATATCATCAAATATCGTTTGTTCATAATCCAAATCTCCAATCAGATAACGGAACTGACCCCATAACATCTCCACACTCTTTTACTTTTCCTGCCAACTCAACAGGGGGGTTCCGTTTGCGCTTTTTTTCAGGCAAAGATGTCTTATCAAGTGGTATGATTAATATCTCAACATTTCGTTTGATGAACGATGGGGGGAGATCGATATGAAGCTGAGGGGTATGAACTTTTGTTATTAATCTTTTGAATTCCATTATTTTATTCCTTTATTCTCAGCATTACAATTGTTTTAATGGGTTTGGATTCAGATATGAATCTCTCCATAACCTAAGCCATCCAAATTCTCTCGGATCACCGCATCCAACTTTGCCGATTCTTCCATCTGTGCGTAAAGGGTCTGACTCATCTCGGTCATCTTGGTTTCAAAGAGAATTTCAGTTATCATCTATTATTGTTTGTTTTTAATCTAAAACCGTGAGTTTTTCAAAGAAGAGCTTCCAAACCTTTTCGTTCCATAATATCCAATAGTTTTCTTGATGCCCCAGCAGGCTTTTTGTTGCCCTGTTCCCACTTCTGAACAGTTGATGGGCTTATATTGAAAACACTTGCCAAAGCAGCTTGACTCAACCTGAATCGTTTTCTCATAGAAATAATTTTTGCAGGGGGATAATCCTTGATTTCAGGGAGGCATAGTTTTTCAATATTTTTCAAGGTAATATCATCTACCACCCCACTTCTGTTTAAATCCTTGACTGTGCTTGTGATTGATTCTGCAATGGATTTTCTCATTCTCTCACCTCAATAAAATCTCCGTTTTGAATTGCAATTTCAATTTCGCTTTTCGAAAGTTTGATTATGATTCGGGAGAACTCTTTCATGGCATGAAGTTCTTTTGGTGATAAATTTGATTTTTCATTTTTGGCAAACCCGTGAATAAAGATCGCTCTATCATACTTTTTGTAGCATATAATTGTTCTCCCGCTACCACTTTTACCTTTTCCTTTAAATCGAATTCTTTTTTTATACAAATATCCTCCTAAATTAGCCTCAAATTGTCCTGATTCCAATTCTGAGAGAGCTATTTGAAGATATTCATCGGATATCTTCTGTTTTGATATCCATTTTGAAAAATTTTTTGTCATCAGTCGTTTCATTATGTCATTTCAGAATCAATGCGACCATGGGTATCCTTCATATCAACTCGAAAGTAGTTTACACTCTTCTGAAAATTTTAAACCATGATTAAAGGATGAGCATGATTAAAAATCAAGGTAAATCCTTTAATCCGGAAAATCATGGTTCAAAAAATGTGTAAACTGACAAATGAAAGATGCCTATCGAGCCATCTAAATTTAAGGGCCTTTCAGCCCCCTCCCTTATTTGTCTGCCTGTTTCAGGATTGTATTTGCCAATCCTTCACCGATCTTGGAGTGCCTGGGAACTGTGAATCTGTAACCGTTTTTGCTTTCCCAGATTTCATGACCGGAGCCCTGACTTACGAAGAAATCTCCCTATAACCCAGCACCTCCAGATTCTTTCGAATCACCGCATCCAACTTTGCCGACTCTTCCATCTGTGCGTAAAGGGTCTGACTCATCTCGGTCATCTTGGTTTCAAAGGGGATGCCGTCATCTTCTATGGGCGGCGCTCCCACATAGCGCCCGGGGGTAAGCACATAGTCATTTTTTTGAATTTCCTGGAGGGTGGCGGATTTGAAATATCCGGCTTGGTCTTCATAATTGCTGTTTTGCGTTTCACTTCGCCAATCATGATAGGTCCCGGCGATGGCTTCAATATCTTCATCGGTGAGTTCTTTTTGCTTCCGGCTGATCATCCTGCCCATCTTTCTGGCATCAATAAAGAGCGTCTCGCCCTCACGGATGCGGAATCCCCGTTTATTGTCGGCTTTTTTGGATTCGGTGAGAAACCAGAGACAGACGGGAATTTGGGTTGTGTAGAAGAGCTGACCCGGAAGGGCCACCATGCAGTCCACCAGATCATTTTCCAACAGCTTTTGACGGATCAGTCCTTCGCCTTTGGTGTTGGTGGACATGGATCCGTTGGCCAGGACAAAGCCTGCCGCGCCATGTTCAGACAGCTTGGAAACCATGTGGAGAATCCAGGCGTAGTTGGCATTACCCACGGGCGGGGTTTCATACCCATCCCACCTTGAGTCATCGGTCAGCTCAGTGGCTGCCCGCCACTTCTTCATGTTAAAGGGCGGATTGGCCATGATGTAGTCTGCCTTGAGATCGGGGTCTTGATCCTTGAAAAAGGTGTCGGCAGGAACTTCTCCGAGATTTGCCGAGATCCCCCGTACCGCGAGATTTATCTTGGCCAGCTTGTATTCGGAAGATTCAATGCTTCCCCGTAGCCGGTTTGCGGAATCCCACAGGGATTCTTCAAAGGTTTTATTGTTTTTCGGCGCTGCTTTTTTTCTGGCCATTGTTAATTCTTTCTTAAGTAATAGGACATATATTTTTTCTCCTTTTTAACAATAAGTTGGTTCTTATGATCAGGCACTTTTTTTAATTTGTTAACTGGAAGAAACTTTAGTCCATGTACTTATAGGTGGCTGGAGGCTTACAAATACTTATCTAACCTCGTGTCACACGTATTAAACACACCAGAATATGATAAACGCGCCGGCAATGTAGGAAAAGGCCTCAATGTATGCGGCACCGGTGTTAGGCCCGCGCTCTTCAATGGATTTATCCGGCCTGAGACCGATGATTTCATCTGAGAGTTTTACGCCCGGCAGAAGCAGCCAGTCGGTCAGGAACCGTATAAACGGAAGGGCAAAGAGTCCTGCAAGTGCGTAGAGAACAAAGTTTGAAATATTTTGCTGCCAGGATAAAAAATCCCCTTCTGCAGCAAGCCCGACAATGACTCCCATGGAAATAAGGGCGCCGCTAAAGGCAATTCCGGCAGCCACGTTGTCTTTTTCTATTTCTTCATGGATGTTGAATGAGGTGATTAAGTTATAAACAAAGGTAGCGGCAATTAAAAGTATCTGCCCCATCAGATAGAAGGCAAGGGCAGTCCAGATACTGCCTCCTTCGCCGGATACTGAACCGTAAATGACAAAACCAGAGGCAATGGATGTGCCGAAAACAACGGCTCCTGTGCCCTGGTTTCTGTCCCTTATCAGCTCATCTTTAACCTTGAAGCTGTAAAGTATCACCTTATCGCATATAAATGAGGAGATATTTAACAAAATGATGCTTAAAAAGCCATAAATGAAAAGATTTTGTATATCAATCATAAGCCCTGATGAGGGGCCTACCATGCAGCCGCCCAGGCAGATTGTGAGTCCTGCATAGTATCCGGTTACGGCGAGAGACACTGCTGGGTTATCATTTTCAACCAGTTCCACGTTAAGCTGATAATCCCTGTGAAAAAGATTGTATATGATTTTTCCAAGAAAAAACAAAAGAAAAAAAATAATAATATAGATCACGCCAAAAATCGCATTGTCCAGTGTCATTTTCCCTTGCCTCCTGCTCTGCTCCTGAAGCCTGTCTTTGTTCTGCCGATTTTGCTGCTGATGACCTTATCCTTGAAGGAGGCCTTTTTTATCGATGCTGCTGCTGTACGGCTGGCATAAAATCCAGGATTTTTTTGTTTTACGATTTTCCCAGTTGAGCCAAACTGCATCTTGCTTCCAAAATATGGTTTCTTTTTTGACTTGTATTTTTTATATCCATCAAAATCCATTCTGTAAACAGGGTGATACCATCCTCCGAACAGGCTTGTGAAAAAGGCGTACTTTCCATAGAACTCCCAGAATGATCCACCGTCTTTATCCTCTTTCCACCGGCCGTATGCGGGATCACCCACAAACCCGTAGCCCGGGGGAGAAGGAGTTTCATCAAAGGCCCCGTCTTTTTTTGTAAGAAGGGTCATGCCCAGGTAGGAAAGATTTTTCTGATAATAATTTTCAGGCACCTGTAAAAAGTCTGTTTTCCAGGATCCCTCGGGCTGGACCACAAGATATTTATGGAAAAACGTTTTAGAAAAAGTGCCCTGTTCCTGCATGTCATCTAAAACAACTGAAAAGGTGGGTTGGTTTTGCAATTTCTTTTTTAAATCTTCAATGGGGATTGGGATGGAGCTGCCGCCGCACCCGGACAATAAAAAGGCGGGGACAATTAAAAAAGAAGTTAAAAGCACAAAAACAGCAGTCAAATAATTGACGACAGTGGTATTTGATTTTTGTTTCATAATCCATGGACCTGTTAGGTGTTTTTAATCTTTATAACTGCCATGGGCAGACCAGGATTTTGATCCGGTTCTGCCCACAACGAACCATGAAAGTCATCCGCCGTTTACGGAGACTTCCATATAAACCGGCATGGCCGGAGCATATTTTTTACCCGGTCACAACGAAGATTGAAAGTCTTTTTAAAAACAACCTCTTACGGAGACTTTCATATAACAAGCGGCCTAAAACCCCTATTCCTTTAAGGTAGGGGGAGTTCACTCTTAACCATGCTGATATTATAAGTATTCTTCGGGAAACAGTTTCAATCATTTTTACTACACTAACAAAACTCCCATGTGAGGGCAAGGGGAATTTATTGTTTCAGGGCTTTGCTGAATGCCATAAGTACACAACATTTCTATGAAATGAAAATAACTGTGATTTCCGCTCTTCTTTCAAAGGCTTTTTTCCGTGACATTCCCTTGGCATCGGGTCTGTACCTGCCGGTGCTGCCTATTTCAAATACAGAGGGTTTTATGCCGTTTTTTACAAGTTCATGGACAATATTGGCTGCTCTTGCAGCTCCAAGTTCAAAGTTTGAAGGGTATTTTTTTGTGTGGATGCTGTCCACATCGGCATAGCCGTTTACGCGGATGTGAATCTTATATTTTTTCAGCATGTGTGCCAGTTGTTTTAAAAATACCTTGTATTCCTTTGCAAGGGATGCGCTGCCCGATGGAAAAAGAATAGGAAGGCTGTTCTGAAGGGAGCAGCATTCACTTCCCTTTGCAAGCTCCACCCAGTCCGAGAGTCCTGCTTTTTTGATGTTCTGGTAGAGTTCTTTTTCAAAGCCTTCCGGCATGCCTCTTTCATTAATATCCTCAGAAATGATTTCTCCGGTTGAGCCTGGATAATTTATTGGGAGTTTTCTGGAGTTCTTGATTTTCTGGAGCTGTTTTTCAAGTAAAACACCAAGCCTTTTATTCTCACTGATATTTACGTTGATTTTTTTCTGCTTCAGCTCAAGTGAATTATATACCCGTAAGGGTACGTGGACTTGAAGTTCCTCCAAGCGCTTGACTCTGTTTTCAAGCCATCTTTTTTCAAGGCTTAAATTATCAATTTCATCTTTGTTAGCCTGTATTCTTTCCTTTAATTTTTCAGCAAGATATATTAGTTCCACTTTTTCTTTTGAGTATTCTTCACCTTTCTGGAAAAGGGCTTCATCACAATACAAAAAGGCGGGTAAACAAAATAAAACAAGCAATACCGATATTGATATCCTCATGCCTTGCATGTGATGTTTTTTTAATAAAAAAAACATTTTTTCTCCTTTCAGAATAGAAACCATCTGTTTTTCAGGGGGATCAGATATACTCATCTGCCATCAAAGGGTCGGTAATAATAGTAGTTTCCACACCAGGGATAGGTTTCACAATAAACAATGTCTGATGATGCTGCTCTTGCAAAAAAATGTTTTTTTGTTCTGGAAACTACAGGAATTACATTACTGCCAATGCCTTCCGGCCACCAGATCATATCATTTTGGGTAAAATAGATCCGAAGCTGCATGTTCGCGCTGAAGATACCATGGGGGCCTTCCTCAATATTAGTGATTTCAACGCCTCTCAGCCATGACTGGGTTTTGGTGCGAATTTCATCATAATCAATGAACCCGTTAGTGGTTTTTGACTGGGCATCTATGTAAACCCCTTTAATTTTTTCCACTAACTGCCTGTAACCGTCACTGATTGCAGCTCTTTCTGCAAGGAGTTTTCCCTGTCCCGTATTAATTGCCGTTTCAGGGATAAGCCCTTTTCCCACAGCGGTAAATGTGACTATTCTTTCATATGATTCTTCGCTTTCCTGGGGGGACAGGGCGCTTCCTGTAGCGCTCAGATTGGCTGCCGGGCCAGGAGGGGGCATATAAATGCAGCCGGAAATAAAAATTAATAGGCTCATCAAAAGGGTTGCCCAGACAAATTGGCTGTGTTTCATTGTTTTTTCCTTTCATGATTTGTTAGAATCATTTCTGTTCATTTATTTTTTAAAATGATAAAAAGATTTGGCATGTTTCACTTATTGGTTTACACTTTTTTTGAAGCATGATTTTCTTGATTATTAGACCATCTTGATTTTTAATCATTTGATCCTTAAATCATGGTTCAAAATTTTTAGAAAAGTGTCAACTGTTTTTGAGTTGAAAGGATACCAAGAAAAAGGATTTTTATTATAACTCAAATTAAATCTTCCGTTAAATGAGAATCAAGCAATAAAGATGCCAGGAAACAATAGTCAAGAAATGATGCAATATCTCAGTTTAAACATCAGGATAACCGGACTGACCTTCATGGTGGCGTTTTTTTATGGTCTCTTTTGTTGTGTTATCACTGGTGCTGAACCTGTTAAAAGGGTTTTTTACGCAAGGTTTGATGTGCAGACAAGGGGATACCAGATAGAGAAATCAAACCTTTTGCTTGTTCCGGCAGAAAATGAGTTTCGCGCGGAAAATTTTTCCACACATATAATAACAGGCAAAGCCCAGCGCTACGCCAATGTAAACAAAAAGATATCCATTGAGAAAAGGGCAGAACACGATGCCCTTAAAAATCTTCTTGAAAAGAAAGGTCTTAAGTCTGTTAAAAGCAAATCAACAACCGTGAATGCAGAGGCCAGCACAGATACGGTCATGAGTTATGAGGGTGCGGTTGAGTTGCCTGTGAGGATTCTTTCAAACGGGTATGATGGCTCATATAAAGTGTATTCAGTTAAAATGGAGGTGATGTTTGCTCCCATTGCCTTTCCAGACAAATGGGAAACCATGCGCTTAAAAAACAAGGTTAAGCTGTTTTTCCGTGGTCTGTTTTAAGATTTTAAGGCGTCAATGACCTGTCAAAGGAGCTGACAAAAATTTGAATTTTATAAAAAATCGGCAAGCTGCAACGAACATGGAAACGTAGGGGCGGATTCAATATCCGCCCAGCAGAAATAGATTTTGGTCTGCCCATGGAAGTTATAGAAATAGCTTTTTAATTATAGGGTCTCCGGCCTCACAACTGGATTTTCCTTTAAATATTCCAGCCGGTTCAAGCCGTTAATATAGGCAAGGGCGCTGGCGGTAATGATATCAGGATCAGCCCCTTTTCCAAGGGCGACAATTCCGTCCTCACTTAGCCGAACAGTAACCTCACCCTGGGCATCTGTTCCTTCCGTCAAAGCGTTGATGGAAAAGCGCATAAGATGGGACTTGGTATCGGTCAGCCTGGAAATGATGTTGAATACGGCATCAATGGGGCCGTTGGCCTCGGTGGCTCCTTTAACCAGCCTGTTGTTGATCTTCATGTGAACGCTGGCCGTGGGAAATACGGATGTGCCGCAGTTTACATTGAGATATTCCAGGCGGAATACATCGGAGCTTCGGAGTACGCCTTCATTAATTAAGGCTTCGATATCTTCGTCCAGAATGCTCTTTTTCCGGTCTGCGAGATATTTGAATTTTGTGAATACGGTGTCTAATTCATCGTCGGACAGGTTATAACCCATGTTGGATATGTGGCTGTAAAGGGCGTGCCTGCCTGAATGTTTGCCGAGCACCAGGCTGTTTTTGCTGAGTCCTATGGTTTCAGGCTTCATGATCTCATAGGTCATGGGGTTTTTCAGCACCCCGTCCTGATGAATGCCGGCTTCATGGGCAAAGGCATTGGCCCCTACAATTGCCCGGTTGGGCTGTACCACTATACCCGTGATCATGCTGACAAGGCGGCTGGTGGGATATATCCTGGTAGTGTCGATGGATGTGGTTTCAGGAAAAAAATTAGGGCGGGTGTGCAGGGACATTACTATTTCTTCCATGGAGGTGTTGCCGGCCCGCTCACCTATGCCGTTGACGGTCACCTCTGCCTGGCGCGCTCCGGCCCGGATGGCCGCCAGGGTGTTGGCTGTTGCCAGACCCAGATCATTGTGGCAGTGTACGCTGAGCACGGCTTTGTCCATTCCAGGTGTATGCTTCATTACATATGTCACTAAATCTGAAAATTCTCCAGGTACGGCATAACCGACGGTGTCGGGAAGATTCACTGTGGTGGCGCCGGCCTCAATGGCGGCGCCAAAAATTTTACACAGAAAATCAGGATCGCTTCTTGAGCCGTCCTCAGCAGAAAACTCCACATTATCCGTAAAACCGGCAGCGTATTTTACCGCATTTACAGCAGCTTCAACCACGGCTTCCCTGGACATTTTCAGCTTGTACTCCATGTGAATGTCCGATGTGGCAATAAAGGTATGGATGCGGGGAAATGCCGCTGATTTAACCGCATTCCAGGCCTTTGTGATGTCATTTTCAGATGCCCGGCACAGGGCGGCCACCTGGGTTTTTTTGAGATTTTTTGCTATGGTCTCCACGGCTTTGAAGTCTCCTTCTGAAGCTGCGGGAAAACCAGCTTCAATAACATCCACCCCAAGCTTTTCAAGCTGGGTGGCGATGCGGAGTTTTTCTGCATGGTTCATGCTCGCCCCGGGGGATTGTTCACCATCCCTCAGGGTTGTATCGAATATAATAATTTTATTATCTTTAGTCATTTTTTTTACCTCATTATTTTTTATGAAACTTCAGCATGTTTCATTTCTCAGACTACTTTTTAGGCAATATAAAGGATGCCGAAAATTCAGGGGGGCAGATTATTTTTTTTGTGTTCCTAAGGATTATGGACGGTGTTTTCCAGGGAGAGTTTATATTGAAAACTGTCGGCCAGGGCCTGCCAGCTTGCCTCAATAATATCTTCTGATACCCCTACTGTATTAAAGATATTATTTTCATCTCTTGAGGATATTATAACTCTTACCTTGGCATCTGTACCTGCACTGCCTTCGATGACCCTGACCTTGAAATCAATAAGGTGCATCTCATCAAGGTGCGGAAATAAATTGGTCAGAGCCTTTCTAAGGGCGTTATCAAGGGCGCTTACAGGGCCGTCTCCTTCTGCTGCCGTGATTTCTATGGTATCCCCCACCCGGATCTTTATCATTGCATGGGCATGGCAGGGCCTGTCCAGATCCTTTTCGATTGTAACCCTGAAGGATTCCAGATCAAAATGGGGATGAAACTGGTCCGTCAGCTTTTCCATGATTATTTTAAGGGAGGCTTCTGCCACATCATACTGAAAACCATCATCTTCAAGCTCCTTGATACTGGAGACGATGTGCCGGCCATTTTCATTATCAAGGCCGAGATCAAGGCCCATTTCCTTTGCCTTGTAAGTAATATTGCTTTTACCGGACTGCTCCGATACGAGAACCCGCCTGTTATTACCCACCATTGCAGGATCCATGTGCTCATAGGCCCTGGACTCCTTCATAACGGCGCTGACATGGATGCCTCCTTTGTGGGCAAAGGCGCTCTGCCCCACAAAGGGACGGCTGCTGAGGGGAGTCATATTGGCGGTTTCACTGACAAACCTTGACAGCTTCCTTAACTTTTTCAGATTTTCCAGGGATATGCAGTCAGACTGGAGTTTCAGCTTCAGTATGGGAATTATGGATGTTAAATCGGCATTGCCGCATCGTTCACCATAACCGTTTATCGTGCCCTGTACCATTACGGCGCCTGATCTGACCGCTGTGATGGTGTTGGCTGCAGCCATGCCGCAGTCATTATGGGCATGAATCCCAAAATCAAAATCACGGTTGAATTTTTTTTCAAGATACTGTCTTGCCTGTGTTGTAATAACTTCAATATCATGGGGCAGGGTGCCTCCGTTGGTATCGCATAAAATAATTGTTTTACATCCACCTTGAACAGCGGCTTCAAGGGTTTTCAGGGCATATTCCGGATTGTTCAGATAGCCGTCATAAAAGTGTTCTGCATCGTAGAAAACCTCGGGGCCGCTGTACAAGAGGAATTCAACGCTGTCCTGGATCATGGCAAGGTTTTCATTAAGGGAGGTGTTCATGATGTTTACATGGAGATCCCAGGACTTACCGAATATGGTCACCACGGGGCTGCCGCAGCTTACTAATGCTTTAAGGTTTTCATCCTGATCCGGACTGATGTCCGGGCGCCGGGTAGAGCCAAAGGCTGCAATCCTGCTGTTTTTGAACTTCGTGTTTGCAAGAAGCTCAAAAAAACGCATGGCATTGGGGTTGGAGCCGGGCCATCCACCCTCAATGTAATGAATACCTATATCATCTAACCTCTCGGCAATTTTTATCTTATCTTCAGGAGAAAAACAGATGTTTTCTCCCTGCATACCGTCCCTCAGGGTAGTATCGTACAAAATTGTTCTTTCCATTTGTCTAACCTTTTATTTTGTTTGATCTGTAGAGACAAGGCATGCCTTGTCTCTACAATTTTTCCGGACTTTTTCCACGAATTTTCCGGCCCTGTATCTACGATTTTCCTGAAAGGTGGGTATTTTAGGGCAATTCCTTAGTTATTTCCCGGTCTCAGGGATCGAACCGCCCGGCCCGCTTTCCACATTTCAGATTCATGTATTTCTTTCAGTTCAGCATCAAGTTTTTCCTGGTAATCAGGAGCACCGTTTGCCTTGAGGCTGATGGCGGTTTCTTTACCGGAGACGACAGATTCATATAGATCCTTAAATACCGGCAGGGTTGCTTCCTTGAATTTTGGTTTCCAGTCCAGGGCACCTCTCTGGGCTGTGGTGCTGCAGTTGGAGTACATCCAGTCCATACCGTTTTCATCCACAAGGCGGATAAGGCTCTGGGTCAGCTCTTCCACGGTTTCATTAAATGCTTCGCTGGGGGAGTGGCCGTTTTCTCTTAACACATCGTACTGGGCCTCCATGATTCCTGCAAGGGCTCCCATGAGCACACCGCGCTCTCCTGTCAGATCGCTGTGTACCTCTTTTTCAAATGTAGTGGGAAAGAGGTAGCCGGACCCGATTACAATTCCCAGGGCCAGGGCTCTTTCGGTGGCTTTGCCGGTGTAATCCTGAAAAACAGCGTAACTTGAATTAATGCCGGAGCCTGCCAGGAAATTTCTCCTCACGCTGGTGCCGGAGCCCTTGGGGGCGGCAAGTATCACGTCAACATTTTCCGGAGGTATTACGCCTGTCTGATCCTTGAAAACAACGGAGAATCCATGGGAGAAATACAGGGCATCGCCTTCATTCAAACATGGTTTAACCTTGTCCCACATGAGGGACTGGCCCGCATCGGACAGGAGATATTGAACTATGGTTCCCCGCCTGGCAGCCTCTTCAATGGGAAAAAGGGTCTCACCCGGCAACCACCCGTCCTTTACAGCCTTATCCCATGATGGGCTGTTCTCACGCTGGCCTATAATGACGGCAACACCGTTATCCTTCATGTTCAGTGCCTGTCCCGGCCCCTGTACTCCATAACCTAATATTGCTATGGTTTCGTTCTTCAGCACTTCCCTGGCCTTTTCAACACTGAATTCTTCACGGGTGACAACATTTTCCTTTATACCGCCAAAATCTATTTCAGCCATTTTTGTTTCTCCTTAAAATTGTTTTATCTGCAAAAGGCAGATGGTTTTTTTAATGTTACTTTAATTTTTTTCTTTCCCTTGCAAGGGCAATGGAGCCGGTTCTTGAGGTTTCAATGATCCCCATGGGCCTTAACAGATCTATGAAAGCCTCCATTTTTTCCTCATCTCCGGACATTTCAATTATGTAATGATCAGGGCCGACATCCACCACCCTGCACCTGAATATATCCACGATTCTCAAAATTTCGGCCCGTTGTTCAGGCCGTGCATGCACCTTGATGAGGATAAGCTCCCGCTGGACATATTTTTTTTCGGTCAGATCATTTACGGTGACAACATTGATCAGTTTGTGGAGCTGTTTTTTGATCTGCTCCATGACCTGCTCATCTCCCCAGGTCACCATGGTGATTCGGGATATTCTCCTGTTTTCAGCCGTTTGGGCCACGCTTAAACTCTCTATGTTATAGCCCCTTCCGCTGAAAAGTCCTGCAATCCTTGAGAGAACCCCAGGCTCATTATCCACAAGAATCGAGAGTAAATGTTTTTCGCTGTTCATTATGAGACCTCATATTTAAAACTTTTTTTACTTTTTACATCATACAAGCAGCATTTCGCTTATGGCGCCGCCGGCCGGAACCATGGGATAAACGCTTTCTTCTCGTTCCACAAGAAACTCCATTATCACCGTACCCTCGGTGGCAAGGCCCTGCTCAAGTACCTGGGTTACCTCGTCGGGCCTGTCGGTTTTCATGCCGGTGGCTCCGTAAGCCTGAGCAAGTTTAACAAAATCAGGAGCCTGCTCCATGTTGGTGGATGCGTAACGCCTGTCATAAAAGAGTTCCTGCCATTGGCGCACCATGCCCAGGTAGCGGTTGTTGAGAATAACTATTTTTACCGGAAGCTTAGCCTCAACGGCCGTCATAAGTTCCTGGGAGTTCATCTGTATGCTTCCGTCTCCGGCTACACAGACCACCAGTTTGTCCGGACAGGCAGCCTGGGCACCGATGGCCGCAGGCAGGCCGAAACCCATGACCCCCAGACCCCCGGAGGTGATGAAATGGTTTGGATGATCAAAATGGTAGTACTGGGCCGTCCACATTTGATTCTGCCCGACTTCAGTTGTTATGATGGCATTGCCCCTGGTTATTTCATGGAGCTTGTCTATTACGAACTGGGGTTTGATGGCTTCAGCGCTCTGCTCGTAGCGCTGGGGGGATGTAGCCTTCCATAGAGCGATCTGTTCAATCCACGCGCTTCTCTGCTCTATATCCCCCTTTATGGCATCGGGATCTTCCTTTTCCAGCATTTCGTTGAGGAGTCCCAGTGTGTTTTTACAATCTCCGACAATGGGGCAGGTGGCCTCAATGTTTTTATGAATTGATGTGGGATCAATATCTATTTGAACAATCCTGGCATTGGACGCAAACTTGTCTGTTCTGCCGGTAACCCTGTCATCAAACCGTACCCCTGCCGCAATCATTAGATCACAGTTGCTGACGGCCATATTTGCCCGGTAGGTGCCGTGCATTCCAAGCATTCCAAGCCATAGGGGATCGGAACCGGGGAATGCGCCAAGGCCCATGAGAGATGCGGTCACCGGAGTGTTGGTGGTTCTTGCAAGTTTTGTGAGTTCCCCGGATGCCTTGGAAAGAACCACGCCGCCGCCGGCAAAGATAATGGGTTTTTTTGCGTTTTTGATGAGATTAGCCACCTTTGATAATTGTTTCATGTTCGGGTTATAGGTGGGTCTGTAGGTCTTTAAAAATACATCGCCGGGCTCTTCAAAATTGATTTTGGTGTTCATTATGTCCTTGGGCAGATCCACAAGCACGGGACCCGGCCTTCCCGACCTTGCAAGATAGAATGCTTCCTTGATAATTTCTGCCAGCCTTGATAAGTCTTTCACAAGGTAGTTGTGTTTGGTGCATGGCCTTGTAATGCCGACTATATCCACCTCTTGAAAGGCGTCATTGCCGATGAGGGCCGTGGGAACCTGGCCTGTAAAAATAACAATGGGTATGGAATCCATGTAGGCTGAAGCAATTCCCGTAACTGTATTGGTCGCACCGGGCCCCGATGTGACCAGGGCCACCCCGACGCTTCCCTTTGCCCTTGCATAGCCATCTGCCGCATGGACGGCGCCCTGTTCATGGCGCACCAGAATGTGACGCAGGTCCGGATTATTCATAAGTTCATCATAGATATCAATTACAGCTCCGCCGGGATATCCGAATATGGTATCAACACCCTGGGATTTGATCATCTTTATGAGGATCTGCGCTCCTGTGAGTTTCATTTTATTCTCCTTAATTTATACTTTGCACTGCCGCAAATTATACTTGTTCCATAGATGATTCTCTGTAGTCTAAAGGGATCAGTAAGAAATCCTTATTTCTGAAACAGGCAGTTTATAGTGATGGACAGTATAATTCAGACAACAATGGCTCCGTTACCTGCCGAGGTTACCTGCCTTGCATATCGTGCCATGTATCCTGTTTTTATTTTTGGTTCCGGTGGTTTCCAGTCTGCCAGTCGGGCGGCTATCTCCTGCTTTGATACCATCAGTTCAATTTTTTTATTGGGAATATCAATGCTTATTTCATCCTTTTCCCTTACTGCCGCAAGGACACTGCCCTGCATTGCCTCGGGAGAAATATGACCAATGGACGCGCCCTTGGTTCCCCCTGAGAATCTTCCATCCGTTATCAGGGCCACATCTCCGTCAAGGCCCATGCCTGCTATGGCCGAGGTGGGTGTTAGCATCTCCCTCATGCCGGGGCCGCCGGCAGGGCCTTCATAGCGGATAACAATAACGTCTCCCTTTTTTATGGTGTTTGTCATTATGGCTTCCGTGGCAGCTTCTTCCGAGTCGAACACACGGGCCGGGCCCTTGTGGGTGAGCATTTCTTCTTTAACGGCAGACTGCTTTACCACACAGCCCTCCGGGGCAATGTTGCCGAAGAGAACCGCAAGTCCCCCCTGCCTGTGCCAGGGATCATCCAAGGGCCTTATGACATCATGATTCTTTACTCTTACCTCTTTTATGTTGCCGGCAACGGTCAGGCCGGTGGCGGTCATGCAGCTTCCATCTAACAGGCCGGCATCCATAAGGGTTTTCATGACAGCCCCGATTCCTCCGGCATAATACAGGTCAACAAGGTGGTCGCTGCCTCCGGGGCTTAAGGAACAGAGGTGGGGAGTTTTGCTGCTGACCTCATTTATGAGTTCAAGGGGTATGTCCTGGCCCGCTTCAAACGCAATGGCCTTAAGGTGAAGGACGGTGTTGGTGGAGCACCCGAGAGCCATGTCCACGGCAAGTGCATTTCTAAAGGCTTTTTCCGTTAAAATCTTATCAGGTGTGATGTTGTTTTTGTACAGATCCATGACGGCCATGCCCGCCTGTTTCGCCAGCCTGATTCTCTCGGACATGGGTCCCGGGATGGTTCCGTTGCCCGGGAGTCCCATGCCGATGGCTTCGGTCAGGCAGTTCATGGAGTTGGCTGTGAACATGCCGGCACAGGATCCGCATGTGGGACAGGCCGCATCTTCCACGGCAAGCATCTCATCCTCTGTCATTGTGCCCATGCTTACAGAGCCTACTGCTTCAAACACGGAGATCAGATCAATTTTTTTTGTGCTGTCCAAGGGGTGTCTTCCCGGAAGCATGGGGCCGCCGCTGATACATAGGGCTGGAATATTGAGACGGGCCGCGGCCATGAGCATTCCAGGTACGATCTTGTCACAGTTGGGCACCATGACGATGGCATCAAATGGATGGGCGGTGGCGGAAACTTCGATGGAATCCGCGATCAGTTCACGGCTGGCAAGGGAGTAATGCATGCCTGCATGATTCATGGCTATACCGTCACAGATCCCGATGGTTGAAAATTCCATGGGTGTACCGCCGGCAAGCCTTACCCCTGCTTTTACTGCTTCCACGATACGGTCAAGGTGCATATGGCCGGGAATAAGCTCATTGGCGGAGTTGGCAATCCCCACCAAAGGGCGGTGGATCTCCTCATCGGTGAAGCCCACGGCCTTCATCAGGCTTCGGTGGGGGGCTCTTGCAATTCCTTTTTTTGCGATGTCACTTCTCATGTAAGTGCTCCTTAAAAAGTAAAAAAGCCGTTATCAGCGGAGGCTGATAACGGCTTTTTTTAAAATCTTCTTCTTATGCTTATGCCACAGTCAGCCCTGTCTCCTTTGGGTGATAATAATCACCTCCACAAGGATAAGAGATAGAAGGACAATAATAAGAAGGATAACTGCGTTCATTTGTATATTTTATTTTAAAAAATTATTGAAGAAGTCAATATATAAGTAAACTAATCTTTAATTTTTATATGATTATAAGAGGTATAATGTAAAGTCAAGGAAAAAAATATAAAAAAAACATTTTATAAACTGGCTGCTGTATCTTTTTGAGGATAGTGTTAATATAGGAATTGTTAAACTATTCATAAAAATTATTCATAAAAAATTATAAGGATTTGAAGGTTGGAAAAAAATAAGAAAAAACGATTTGCCCTAATAGGCGGTGCAGGGTATGTGGCTCCCAGGCATATGAGGGCGATAAAGGATACAGGTAATATTCTTGCTGCCTTTCTTGATCCCAGTGACAATGTGGGAATAATTGATAGTTATTTTCCTGAAGCCGACTTTTTTACCGAGTTTGAACGGTTTGACCGACACCTGGATAAGGAAAGACGAAGAGGGAGTTCCATTGATTACGTGAGCATATGCTCCCCCAATTACCTTCATGATGCCCATATCAGATTTGCCTTGAGGAATGACGCAGATGCCATATGTGAAAAACCTCTGGTATTGAATCCATGGAACTTAGACGGACTTCAGGAAATCGAGTTGGATTTTAAAAAAAAGGTATTCACTATTCTCCAGCTCCGTCTTCACCCCTCAATGATTGCGCTTAAAAAAGAAGTTGAAAGCACTATGGTTAACAAAAAATATGAGGTTGATTTAAGTTATATCACCTCTCGGGGAAACTGGTATTTTAGATCATGGAAAGGTGATGAATCAAAATCCGGCGGCATTGCAACCAATATCGGGATACATTTTTTTGATATATTAATGTGGATATTTGGAAAAAAGCAGATTAGCATAGTGCATTTAAGGGAACCTGCCACTGCGGCTGGATTTATGGAACTCGAAAATGCAAGGGTTAGGTGGTTTCTGAGTGTGGATGAGAAAGCTCTTCCATCGGAGGTGCGGGCATCAGGCCTTAGAACCTATCGCTACATCAGCGTGAATGGAAAAGAGATAGAGTTCAGCAAAGGATTTACTGATCTGCATACTTTGAGTTACCGGGATGTTATCAGCAAAAAAGGCTTTGGATTAGATGATGCCCGTTCCAGCATAGAGGCCGTACACGAAATCCGCAACGCTGATGTTGTCCTGCAAAAAGGCTATGTTCATCCTTTTATGCATCGAAGATAAATTCAGTCCTGGGAACATGTAAAGACCATCTACTTGAACAATGTATTGTGTCTAAACGCTATAAATGATAAATGGGGATTGGTTCTGACATCGGCCATTGCACGGGTAACCCACTGTGGGTTACTCTTTACGGGATAATCATGATGGGTTACCCCTACCAATAATGGCTAAAATTAAAATCAAGCCCTAATTTTTCAATTTATTTTTTGTAATATAAATCAATAATAGCCCAGTGCTGTATTGTCGATACTATTTTAGGAGAACAGCGTAATTTAGGAGAACAGTGTGATTCTTTTTGGCGGGTTATAAAAGGAGTTGTAAAAATTCAAAGGAAAAAAAATGGGGAAAAAAACATATAAGCTGGTTTCATGGAATGTAAATGGGTTGAGGGCGGTTCTTAAGAAAAACTTTTTAGAATTTTTTCAACTGATTAAACCCGATGTTCTGGCAATTCAGGAGATAAAACTTCAGGAACATCAATTGACGGCAGAAATGACGGAAATTAATGATTATAAGCCCCATTGGTCCTTTGCCTCCACAAAAAAGGGATACAGCGGAGTTGGGGTCTATACCCGAATTGATCCGGTCAGCGTTTCCCAGGGAATCGGTATCGATAAATTTGACGAAGAAGGGCGTATTCTTCAGCTTGATTTTAATGATTTTATCTTTTTTAATATATATTTTCCCAATGGCCAGATGAGTGATGAACGCCTCCAATATAAACTTGATTTTTACGCCGCATTTTTCGACTACACGGATAAATTGAAAAAAAATAAAAAAAGCATTGTTATCTCAGGTGATTTTAATACAGCTCACAACGATATTGATTTAAAAAATCCAGGCCCTAACAGCAAACGTTCTGGATTCCTTCCCATTGAGAGGAAGGTGTTGGACGATATCCTTTCACGGGGATATGTTGATACCTTCAGATTTTTATATCCTGACAGGGTAAAATATTCATGGTGGTCATACCGGTTTAATGCCAGAAAAAATAATGCAGGATGGCGCATAGATTATTTTTTTGTAACTCAAGACGTTATAGATAACGGCTGGCTTAAGACGGCGTTTATTGACAATGAGGTATTAGGCTCAGACCATTGCCCTGTAGGTATTGTCCTTGAGATATGATATTCATCCTTTCTCCGGCCATGCCGGTTTTATATGAAAGTCTCCGTAAAGAATTGTTTTTTAAAGACTTTCAATCTTCGTTGTGGCCGGGTAAAAAATATGCTCCGGCCATGCCGGTTTATATGAAAGTCTCCGTAAACGGGGGATGACTTTCATGGTTCGTTGTAGGCAAAACCGGGTAAAAAATCTGGGCTGCCCATGGCAGTTATATGAAAGTTTTTTTTAAACTGCCTCTTACGGAGATTTGCATATCAAGGGAGTTTCAAAATGAATCGATATTTAAAATTTGTTTTCAGTATTTTGATGATTGTTGCCCTTTGCTTTGGATTTGCGGCCATTTATTTTCCCCTTGAGCACTATGATTTTGAAAGGCTTCACATTTTTTTGTTTAACCTTTGCACCGGCGGCACAATCATACTATATTTCACAGAAGGCACAGGACGTCTGTCTCCTCGTACCGGTACTTTTTTTGTGCTCTCTTTGTTTTATGCACTATTTGCCTTCTTGAAAATATATCCCATGGCTATATTTATTTCCCTTGGACTTGCATCCATTGTGGAAAGCTTTAGGATTGAAAAATTTTCCATTATTCCATGGCAATTTTTTACGCTTAAAGAGTCTGTATCTGCAAAATTTCATCAGGCATCCTTGCTCTGCCTTTCCTTGGGGCTTATTATATCCACCTGTGTGATTCTCAACAACGAATACATGCACTTGATAATAATGGAAAAACTTGTCCTGAATACCTTTTTTCTTGGATTTTCATTCCCTCTTTCCTTGATAACACTGTCTGTAATTTTTTCCATGATTCAACAAAATGGACAGACAACAAAGGCAATTGTTTCTGTGATTTGTTTTTGGACCATTAATCTTGGTGTGATCATTTTTTTTATATTTATTCTTTTTGAGCGCTTTTATCCCCAGATATTTGTCACTCTTACCCTTTTTATTGCTGTCCTTACCATATTTATACTTTATCTGAAGTTCGGCTATAAAATGCAACAAAAGGAATTTCTATCATCTGGCATCGGATTTCTAATTATTACAGCAGTTTCAGGCATACTCTATATCTTATACCAGATGTCATCCGGATACACGCATGAGAGCACTAAATGGCTGCTCAGACTTCATAACTTTGCTTCTTTGTACGGCTGGAACCTTTGCGGACTTGCCGTCATATGCAGGTTCAAGGACTTTCCCATCAGGCTCCATTCAGGTATTGTCATATCAGTGCACTGGCTGACCGCTTTGGTATTAGCTCCCATGGGAACGAGGTTTGCATCTGTTGCGCTAATGGCAATTGCCGGATATGTCTTTATTGTAATTTCACTTTTTTTCAGTAAGGATAGAGCCAATTGTTGAGCAAAGACAAGGCAAAGATAGCAAGGTTTCCTGATATATGAATAATGATGGGGGATGCAATACTTTTGGAATATTCAAAAGAAAGGCCAAAGATAATTCCTCCTGTCAATTGAATAATGGGAATGCTGTTTTGCCGGAAATGAACAGCTCCAAAGATTATGGATGATAAAAAAAGTGCGGTAAAAAAACCCTGCCTTCTGAAAAAGGAATATAAAAAACCCCTGAAAAAGATTTCTTCGGCAACGGGGCTGACAATGCCGGCTGTCACAAGAAAAAAAAATTTCTGTGACCCTGGGGGTATAGGGCATGTGATTAACTGAACAGGATCATATCCCATAAAGGCAAGGAAAATACCCATGATAAAAACAATTCCTCCTAAGCCTGCGGACCACAATAAGCCCTTGTGGATCCCATCGGGTAAATGCTTTTTTGCAAATCCCAGGTTCTGAAAACCATTTGGCAGAAAATCAATCCATTGAATGAAAAAAATAATTTCAATAATGCGAATAACAAGAACTGTTTCCAGAGGTGATAGTATCTTTCTCCATAAAGGGGCTATGCTTTCACATAGTAGTAAAATTAGAATCGGGACTATAATGAATTGAAATAAAAAAAGATATTTTTCAGGGGTATCTTTCATATTACCTCAAAAGTAGTGCTTGGCCAAGCTTTATATGCCTGGTTGAGTTTAAATTTTTCTCTCTAAAATCAGACATCTCAAACCACTATTAGCCGATAATTAAACCTTGAAATAACACTTAGGTTGCACTTTTTTATAAGGTATTAAATTTATCTGAGAATCGTTTTATTCCCTTATACGCACTCCTTTGGACATACCAGGATTTACTTTGAATTAATATTTTTTTAAAAAAAATAGATAAATCATTATGGAATCTTCGAGGAATGCTTCCCTTTAGTTCCATCATGGCTTTTATGGCAGCGCATTGTACATTTATGGATGAATCTTGAGCCAAAGCCTTGAGAATCGGCATGTTTTTTACATTCTTGCTCAGGCCCAACACATTGGCAAGCCAGTATTTTTCAGCATCAGAGCCATTCTTTAACATATCAAATATTTCAGTGTATTGCCCGATACTGTCTGTTTTTATTCGGCATATCTGCCTCAATCCCTCAACTCTGATTCTGTTTGAATGGGAATTAAGCATGGTTTTAATTTTCTGGTTTTCAGAATCAAGGGCCTGTCCTTTCCGGCCGGGATTAAAACCGGCTGGGTAAACATAGAAAATAAGAAGCGCGGATAAAAAAACAGTGGCGGCCCCGGAAAGAAATGCGGAGTATCTCTTGTTCATACAAAATTTGAATACACAAGAAATAAAATTAAAAAACAATACAAATACAAAAAAAATCATGCAAAAGAATAAAACAGGTAAACCCATAACCAACCCCAGGGCGCAAAAACGTCTTAAAAATTTATGGTTATCGGCAAATTGGGAATATAATTTGAGATAATACAGGGGATTTTCTAAAAATACATCAATATTAACAGCTTCCATTGAAATGCTTTTATTGGAAATAATTGTATTTATATTTTGGCATCCTTCATTTGTAGCTTTACCCTTTCCAGGCCAATCTGCCCGATTTCCGGTAAGATTTTTCAAAAAATTGTAAAGTGTTTTTGGAGTTATATGGAGGATTCCTGTATTTTTTTTAAAAACAATACAATTCTTATCCCATGGAGACGGGCTGCAATATGTATTGGTGTTTTTTTTCTGACCACTTGCAGTTTCATCATTTACAGGATCAACGACAAAACCGGCTAAAGATTTATCATCTATTTTCAACCATCCGTATTGGGAAAGTGCTTTTGTTAACTCATTGATTTTTCCAATATCAGGATGAAGCCAGCATGATTTGATCTGTTTTTGCAGAGGTGCTTTAACTGCTTCTGCTGCAAAAAGCGTATATTTATAATAAAAATTGTTGATCGTTTTTCCGGCAGTGCTGTCAAGGAGCAGATAATCCCTGACCCTTAGGAAAAGAGTTTTATCTGCCTTTATATAAAAAAGAGAGGCACTAATAGATATAGCAAGGATCAGTATAATAAATTCCCGGGTTATTTTTTCTTTTGAATCTTTTTTTTTAAATGCGTTGTCTTTGTCAGAATTTGTTCTAACATCGACCATTGTAGGGGGTAGTGGGTACCCTTCAGCGGGCAGCCACGGTGGTTTACCCTTGCCAATAATGGCAAAAATTGAAATCAAGCCCTTTTTTTCCTTGGAATCACAGCGGGCCATCAGGTGATTAGGATTGCTGTTTTCCAAGGTAAGATAAGCGACAAAGGGGATGATAGATGTGAATGTACATGTGATTATAGACTGGTTTTGCAATATTAAATAAAGGGTTGCGCCACCCCACAAAGATATATAGACTCTCAAATAAATTTTTGAAAATAACCTGGTCTTTGACAATATTATAAAAGATGCAATAGAGATAAAAGTAATTAATATGCCGGCAGTAGCAGTAAAAAAAAGGGCAGCTTTAAAGGCCGGAAAAAAATTGTTCAAGGATAACAGAACCTGGCCGTCGGGGACAACCAGGTACCCTGTCTTTTTTAAATTATGGATTGTCTCTGATAAATTAATATTTGAATGATATATGTGGAAAAATGAAATTATTTGCGATGCAAAAAGCCCTGCTGCAAAGCTTATTATCGGGAATTTCCCACAGTATTTTGTAATCACTGTTTTCTCAATCTTTTGGCGGTTGGCCTTAAAATTAATCTGCCCTTATCAGGCCGTAACCGTGTTCTCCATGAAGGGATTTGTCAAGTCCTTCTATTTCTTTTTCCTCATCAATTCTGAATCCAAGGGTTTTTTCAACCACAACACAGATAATAAAGGTTCCGATTCCAGCTAAAAGAATGGTTGATCCCATTCCAAGAAGCTGAATGAGTAGCTGATCCCAGGCTGTCCATGTCCCTGTTGAGGAAGCTGCTGCTGCATCTTGCATCCAACTGTCCCTGATGAAAAAAGAAAGCAGGATGACCCCGAGCCCGCTGCCGACGCCGTGGATTCCAAAACAATCCAGGCTGTCATCATATTTAAGCTTCATTTTTACCTGTAAAGCAAAATAGCATACAATGGATGATAATGAACCAAGTACCATTGCTCCAACAGGCTGCACAACGCCTGCGGCCGGGGTTATAACAACCAGTCCGGCAAGGATACCCGACACAAATCCAAGGGATGTTGCCTTGCGGAACATAATAGCTTCAATGGTAAGCCAGACCAGGGCACCGCTTGCTGCAGATACCTGGGTCATTGTAAGCGCACGGGCAGTATCCAGTCCGCTTTGAAGGGTAGATCCTGCATTGAATCCAAACCATCCGACCCAGAGAAGCCCTGCACCCATTATCGTCATAACCAGGTTATTGGGATTAATGACAGTTCTTGGATAGCCCTTGCGAACTCCAAGATAAAGAGCTGCGACAAGTGCGCTGATCCCTGCAGAGACATGGATAACCATCCCTCCTGCCAGGTCTATTGCACCGGCTGCACCGGCATTAAAAAGCCAGCCATCCGATGCCCATACCCAATGGCATAAAGGGCAGTAGATAAAAAGAAACCAAAGTGTAATAAACAAAGTATAGCCTTTGAAATAGACCCTTTCAGCAAGTGCTCCACTTATAAGTGCTGGAGTGATAATGGCAAACTTTCCCTGGAACATTGCGATGACATATTCAGGTATCCCATCGGTAATCATGTCATCAATACCCCTTAGAAAAAAATAATCGCTGTTCCAGCCCACAATACCGCCCATGATATTTTCACCAAATGTCAATGAGTATCCGCATATAACCCATAACACACCTATGATTGCCAGAGCAACATATGTATGCATCATTGTCCCGATAACATTTTTTGTTCTGACAAGACCTCCATAAAACATTGCAAGTCCAGGTATCATTAATAGAACCAGGGCCGTTGAAACTAACATCCAGGAAGTGCTTCCCGTATCAATAAACCGGCTTTCTCCTCCAAATCCATGGTTTGCTCCAACAAGTAAAATAAATACCAGTAAGCCTAATACCCTTATTACTTTGCCCATTAAATCCTCCTGTAAGTTGTTTGTTTTTCAACAGTAAAGTTCTTAATGTTTAATTTGTCATTCATTCAAGAATAAATTTTCATTTGATGCCGGGACTTGGTACTGGGCTCACACCGTTCCAACGTGTCAAAAAACTACAATATATTGTGATTTTTAACACTCTCGAAATACAATGGGTTGTATGCTGGAATAGTGCGAGCCCAGTGCCCGGGACTTCGTTGACTTAAATAAAAAATCATGACTATCTAAGCATTAATCATACCAGGTATTAACAAAATAATGCTTCTATTTTGTTATCTCTATAAATTTTCTTGTATAATGTAGGGGCACTTCCCTGTGTTTGGCCGATAAACAGGGTATAAGTGGGCTTTTTTCTCAAACAATAGTCTGAAAATTATAATTTAACAAAGATGATTTTTCTGTAAAAGTGGGCTTTCTTATTTTTGTAAGTTTTTTGATTTATTCTACAAATTTGTAGCAACATTTTTTTTATTAGGTGGGATAATTATGGTTTTCTTTTTTATTACAGGTTATTATATCTATATAAAATGAATTTGGCAAAACTTTACATAATTGTATTTTTTAGACCATATTTTGGTAGTCCATAACTGATAGTGATGGAGTATGTATCGAGTATCTATAAATAAAGAGTGATATACTGCCAAGCCACTACATGTTTAGCACTACCCATATTTTAAGGTTCTTGATATTTTTACAAGAAAATCGTGAAGCATTGACCTGTTTTGTTGAAAAATGTAAGCTGATTCAGCTATGATAAAAAGCTTTATTGGAGGCTTTGATGAAAAATCTTGACCAATGGACTGTTGTTATTATTGACGATGAGCCAGACATAAGGGAAGTCGTATCCATAGTTCTTTCAGATTCCGGCTTTTGTGTTCAGACTGCTGAAAACGGGCAACATGGCATCGAGCTTTGCCGAAAACTCAATCCCCAGATCGTTCTCACTGATATAAAAATGCCGGGCATGGATGGCCTTAAGGTTTTAGAACATTTGAAACTGATGTTCCAGGATATTGAAGTTATAGTCATGACTGCTTTTGGAGAATTAGAGCATGTCATTCGTGCACTTCAGCTTGATGCATCTGATTTCATTACCAAGCCCCTTCATGAAGATGCTCTGCATCTTGCTTTAAAAAGGGCCATGGATAGATACACCTCGAAAAAGAAGCTGCAAGAGTACACAAAGTTTCTTGAACAGGAAAACATCACCCAGGCAAAACTGCTCCACAGGGATAAAATGATTTCCCTTGGCAGGCTGTCTGCAAGCGTAGTTCATGAGATCAACAATCCCCTTGCAGGCATTTTAAATTATGCAAAACTCATGAACCGGATATTAAAAAAGGAGCGCCTGACCGATGGGAAGATCACGAAATTTTCCGCATATCTGGACCTGATAGAATCGGAATCTGCGAGAATATCGGAAATTGTTTCAGGGCTTTTGACTTTTTCCAGAAAAAATGCACCGGTAGTCAGCGCCATTTCAGTAAGTAAGCTCATAGATAAATGTATACTTTTAAGCCGGCATCGTATGAAGCTTGGTAAAATAGAATTGAAATGCAATATTGAGGCTGAACTTCCCGAGTTTAATGGAGATTTTAATCAACTCCAGCAATGCCTTATAAATTTGATTTTCAACGCCATAGATGCCATGCCCCAAGGGGGGCACCTTGAAATAAATGTATTTTATGATAAAGAAAAACGATATATTTATATCCAGGTTAAAGACACCGGACACGGTATTGAAAGTGAAAATATGAAAAAAATATTTGAGCCTTTTTTTACCACTAAAGCAGAAGAGTATGGCGTGGGGCTTGGCCTTTCAATAATATTCGGGATCATGGAAAGCCATGGTGGATATGTGGATGTTGAATCATCACCTGGAAAGGGAAGCAGTTTTACTTTGAGGCTTCCCGTGCAGGTTTCAGCAAAAGGCGGATATCCAGACAGAAGTGTCAAAGCCTAATTTTAATTAAGAACTGCCATGGGCAGACCAGGGTTTTGACCTGGTTTTGCCCACAACTAACCATGAAAGTCATATTGGGTTTACAGAGACTTTCATATAAACCGGCATGGCCGGAGCATATTTTTTACCCGGCCACAACGAAGATTGAAAGTCTTTAAAAAACAATCCTTTACGGAGACTTTCATATAAAAAGTGTAAACCGAGAAATGAAGGATGCTTATTTCTCCCATTTTTTAATTTTTTTATAGAGGGCCTGCCTTGAAATCCCAAGCATCTTTGATGACTCTGTTTTATTGTTGTTCGTCATTTCAAGGATTTTTTTTATATATCTTGTCTCGGATTTTATGAGAAATTTTTTCAAACTCACAGGTTTGCCATCATCAATATTAATTTCCTCACAGGCATGGGATGGATTTAGTCCGGCACTTGATTGAAGCTCATTTGAGCATGCTTCAATAGACAAAAGCTCTCCTTCCGGAGTAAGTGCGATCATTCGCTCAACTTCGTGAATAAGCTGACGGACATTTCCAGGCCATGGAAATGTTTCAAAAATTTTCAGAGTATTCTTATCAAATCCAGGAAATTTACGGTTGAAGCGCTGGGAAATCTGGCTTGAGAACATCAGTGCCAGAGGAATTATATCTTCTTTTCGTTCCCTTAGGGGAGGTATGTTTATTTCGACGGCAAAAAGGCGAAAATAAAGATCCTCTCTGAATCCGCCCTTTTCTATTTCATGTTTAAGGTTTTTGCAGGTGGCATTGATGAGCCTGAAATCATATTTTTGTATTTCATTGCTGCCGACCCTTGAACCTTCATTCTCTTGAAGTGCCCTGAGAAATTTGGGCTGGATACTCTGGGGCATATCCCCGATCTCATCCAAAAAAAGTGAGCCTCCGGCGGCTTCTTCAAACCTTCCTGTCCTGCCTGCAATGGCTCCTGTAAAAGCCCCCTTTGTGTGACCGAAAAATTCACTTTCCATGAGGTTTTCAGGGATAGAGGAACAGTTCACCGGAACAAAGCGCCCATTGGCACGTTCACTGTTATTGTGTATCAGGCGGGCAATTATTTCCTTTCCAGTACCGCTTTCACCTGTAATCAGAATATTCACGGGGACTCGGCTGACCCTAAGTACGGTATCCAGGAGTTTTCTCATCTCAGGGCTGTTGGCTATGAAAGTGATGTCTCCGACACGCTCTTTTTTTAAAAAATCAATATTATTTGATATCTGGTTGGAAATGTTTTTCAATTCGGTGTTTAAAATCGTGCTTTCAAGAGCCAGCGCCAGATATTTTTCTATTGTTTTTAAAAGAAGGGCATCTTCTTCATCAAAAACATCGTTGTTTTTTTTATTCAATACCTGAATGGCCCCGATGCGTTTGCCTTCTACAAGGCTGTTAATGGGAACGCAGATAATATTCCGGGTTAAAAATTTTGTTTTTTTATCTGTAATGTGATGATACCCCTCTTTTTCCATGAGGTTATTTTCAATCATAACCATGCCGCTTGATATGGATTCTCCCACAATGCTTTTCTTCTTAGGTGCTTCAATTTTTTGTCTGCTTCCAAGACCTGTTCCATGTTTGAGCCATATCTTATCCGAGCTTGAATCAGCAACAAATATGCTGCATCTTTGGGCACATATCAATTCAGGGATATATTTTACAAAGAATTCAAGAATTTCTTCATGATCATTAACAGTCCAAGCCGTTTGGATTTGGTCCAGGCGGTTTTTCAGCTCTGAAAGGCGTTGATTTAAAGCTATGGATTTATCCATTTGTCATGCTCCATAAATGATTGGCATATTACAAGAGGCGTTTTTATTGGAATGTAAAGAAAAAGTAACATTATTTCAAGGATATTGTAAACATCAAGTAACAAAAAAATAAAAAAATTATTATTAAAATATATAAAATCATTGTATTTCAATCTGTTAATGCTGATGGCATGTTTTGTGTTATAAAAATAATGGAGTTCAAATAATTGAGTTCAAAAAAGAACTCAGACTCGTATTTTTTAATGCCAATATAAAAAATTAAGGAGATTATTATGAAAACAAGAATTATCCAAACCGCATTAATACTTTTTATGTTTTCCATTCTTATTATTACCGGCTCTGCATCAGCCATGAATCTTTATGTTACTTCGGAAAAAGAGTGTTACGTCCCTGAAGATGCAGGATACACTTCAACTGTATCAGATATTTCTTCGGTATATTTTGGAAGTTTTGAAATCATGGAGGCCACGCTCAGCTCAGGAGACCCCGTACATTTAAGTGTGAGCCGGTGCTACAATGGCCAATTGGGGGTATGGGTACCATGGAGTGAGGCAGTAAATGCAATGGATGTTGCCTCCATAAATTTTTTCAATGGTTCCTGTGACAGCGGGTTTCCCAGAGAGGTTGAAGTGACATTAGTTCATAGCTTTGCCTGTACTTTGAGCGCCTATGATGTAAATGGTGTTCTTGTTGATACTGCAACGGCAGATCAGGCCAATCAATCCTCACCCCAGATACTGACATTGAACAGTGCCGCAGGTATTCAAAAGATTGAGATGGATGGTGCTGAAATCTGTATTCTTGAAGTCTGCCTCGCATGTGATGAACACACAGTGCCGGATCCTGAACCACATGATTGTCCTCCTGAAATCATTCAAGCAGCAAGGCAGGAAGGTTATGATGAAGGATACATGGCAGGATTGGCAGCGGCTGCCAACAACAATGACAATTCAGAAAACTGTGCCGCAGTGAATGAGACTCTGGACATCATTATTCCTTGTGTGGATTATAATGGATATAGTTTTCCCGTTGAACTTAATTTCACCGGAAATATTTTTACACAAACATTTACCTGGTCGCTGATACCGTAAACTTTTATTTGAGTTAAACCATAAGATATGGCATAACGTGTGGGCAGCAAAATCTGCCTGCACGTTTTTTTAACTGAAAAATTAAAAACAGATTCTGATTCATTCTGAAATTATGAAAGAAAAAAATGACTGACCCCCGCCGAATTGCAATTGCGGTTTTAATACCTGTTTACAATCACTCTTCCACACTGCGGGATGTTGTTTATGGCGCATTGATTCATTGCTCTGATATTATTGTAATTGATGACGGCAGCTCTGAGCCCTGCCTTGACACCATTGCGGATTTAAATGTTTACACTCTATCTCATGCCACTAACAGAGGAAAGGGATCCGCCATCCAAACCGGTGCTGCCCATGCTCTTTCCCTGGGATTTACCCACCTGATTACCTTAGATGCAGATGGGCAGCACGATCCTTATGATATTCCCTGTTTTGTTAACTGCATCAAATCCCATCCTGATGATATCATCATTGGTAAACGTGATTTTAATACGGAAAATGTGCCGTTTTCTTCCGTGTTTGGCAGGGGGTTTTCAAATTTCTGGCTCAGGGTTCAGACCGGCCGCAAAACAGGCGATGTCCAGAGCGGGTTCAGGGCTTATCCCCTGTTTATCTTTGAGTCATTGAAATTTAAGGAGACCAGGTACTCCTTTGAGGTTGAGGTTCTTGTAAAATCTGTCTGGGCGGGAATCAGGTTAAAGGAGGTTGATATTTTTGTTCGGTATCAACCTGGTGAAGAACGAGTTTCCCATTTTAATATGTTTAAGGATAATTATTATTTAACACTTCTAAATACCAGGCTCACCATCAGATCCTTTTTGCCTTGGCCCCATAAACCAATTATACCATGTTCCGAGCAGATCAAACCCTCTTTGTTTAAACCTTTAAAGTCATTAAAAATAATGATGAATTCAGGCATGAGCCCTTCAAGAATATCTATTTCAGGGGCAGTGGGTGTCGTGCTTGGAGCGCTTCCCCTGATTGCCTGTCATACCCTTATAATTTTGTTTACGGCAGGTTATTTCCGCCTCAGTAAAATTATGGCTGTTGCAGCCAGTCAGCTCTGCACCCCTCCTTTTATGCCTGCCCTGTGCATCGAAACAGGTTATTACATGAGGCACGGTAAGCTGCTCACTGATATTTCAATGCAGACCCTTGGTTATGAAGCTGTGGAACGTCTCTTTGAGTGGTTCCTCGGCTCCCTTGTAATCGGACCCCTTGCCGGCCTTCTTATGGGCTTTACTTCATATGTTATTTTACTGATTTTAACAAATGAGAGGAAATAATACCTTGCCTAAAAGAAAAAAACGAAAATTCGGGAACAAACTTGGATTTGGAATATTTTACTGCATGATCCAGACAGGAGGGCTTAAATCTGCATACCTGATTCTTTATTTTGTCGCATTTTATTACACGCTTTTTAATGTGTCGGCAAGGCGCAATGCCTCCTGGTACATCCTGAAAAAATTCCCCAACAAATCCCGCAATGCCGCCTTTTTTCATATTTACAAGCTGATTGTTTCACTTGGAAAGGTGCTCATTGACAGTGCTGCGGCAAGCATTTTAAAACCAGATATTTTAAAAGGGTATATATCAACTTCTGACAGACAGATTATTTTTGATATTATCAAAAGGGGCCGGGGGTTGATACTTCTTACATCCCATACCGGATGCTGGCAGGCAGCTTTTTCAGCACTTCGTTTTATTCCCGTTCCTTTAAACCTTTTAATGCATATTCATGAGGACCATGACCAGTATCATCTGATGAAACAAAAGGATGGAGGGGCCTTGATCAACGTAATTGATGCAGATGGCTTTTTAGGCGGAACCATGGAGATGATGAAGGCATTAAAAAAAGGGGAGGGGGGGGCCATAATGGGAGACCGGGTTCTTCCATCTTCAAAAAATGCTCTGCTGGTTTCTTTTTTGGGGGATGGGGCGTTTTTTCCATATGGGGCCTTTAAAATAGCCTCAGCCTCAAACGTACCTGTTTTGGTTATTTTTACCAGCAGGCAGGGGGAGGGCAGCTATAATGTCGAAATTGCAGATGTGATCGATGTTCCCTGCGGGCTGGGTAATAAAAAAGAGGCATACAGGAAATACCTTGAAAGATATGTTAAAGCTTTAGAAGTATATACTGAAAAATATCCCTATCAATTTTTTAATTTTTATAATATGTGGAATGTATCATAGATCTGAAATAATACTTTGAGAGGACTGTGCAATTTATGATGGAAATGATTGAATTAAAGACAAGACTGAAAAAAATGATTGTTGAAGAGCTGAATCTTGAGGACATTGACCCTGGGGATATTGATGATAATATGCCTTTGTTCGGCGAAGGGCTTGAGCTTGATTCTCTGGATGCAGTGGAACTTGTAGTGCAGCTTCAGAATCATTTTGGAGTTGAAATAACGGGTATGGAGCAGGCCCGCCCGGTTTTCCAGTCCATTGAAACCCTTGCTGCCTTTATACAGAAAGAAAAGGCATCCTTCATATTGCTTCAAAAGTAGTTTACACTTTTTGGGATGATAATTCCCAAAAAAGACTATATTCATAAAAAAAGTATAAAGCAAGAAGGTGTATAGCGGGAGATGAAGGATGACAAAGAAAATGCTTGATTTTAAAAACATACATACCCTGATGTTTATTTTCTTTTTTCCGGTTATCCTTTGCTGCTTGTCCATTACCTGTTTCTTTGCGGGCCCTGTTAATGCCCAGGAAAAAGGTATCCTGGCATCTGCTGAAAAAATCGGGATGAGCTGCATGTACGGTATGGCATATGATCCAGAAGATGCCCATGATTTTGTCCTTGTAAACGGATTTTTATTATTTGATTATGAATTCATCTGGAGGCATGTTTCACCGGATAATCTTAAATTTAAAGTTGATTTCAGTATCGGTTCCACCATTGAAGAAGAAAATGATCTACTGATTTCTTCCGGCTTTCAAGCCTTATACTATCTTGAAAAGTTTGAAACACAGAGGTTTAAACCTTATTTTGAGGCCGGTATCGGACTTATATATACGGATTACAAAGTAGTGGGACAGGGTATGCATCTTAACTTCAATCCCAGAGCCGGTATGGGAGTTGAATTAAAACAGAATTATCATTCTCAATTATTTTTTGGATTGCGCTTCTGGCACATGTCCAATGGAAGCCTTAATTCTGAGAATAGAGGTTCCAATGCTGTGTTGTTTGTTGTGGGAAGCTTTTTTGAATAACTGCCATGGGCAGACCAGGGGTTTGACCCGGTTCTGCCCACAACGAACCATGAAAGTCATCCGCCGTTTACGGAGACTTTCATATAAACCGGCATGGCCGGAGCATATTTTTTACCCGGCCACAACGAAAATTGAAAGTCTTTAAAAAACAATCCCTTACGGAGACTTTCATATAAACCGGCATGGCCGGAGCATATTTTTTACCCGACCACAACGAAGATTGAAAGTCTTTAAAAAACAATCCTTTACAGAGACTTTCATATAAACACCCATGATGGCACAGTCATCACAACGATGAATGAAAGTCTTTTAAAAACAAGTACTTATAGAGACTTTCATATAAAAAAAAATGGAAAACCATGAGCCGAATTCTGCTTGTTTCAACCAATACCTGCTCAAATCCAAACCCGGTCTACCCCCTTGGAATGGCACATGTTGCCGCATCCATGATCAAGCATGGCCATGTGGTGGAACAATTTGACTATCTTGCCTCAGGGAAAAATGTTCATGATTTGATAGATATAATTAAGACTTTTTTACCTAATATTACAGGAATTTCCATCAGAAATATAGATAACGTGGATTCAATAAGTTCAGATGAGGGCTGGTTTCTTAAAAAGGTAAAAGACCTGGTATCCGCAATAAAGGATGTTTCTTTATCACCCATAGTAGCCGGCGGCCCTGCTTTTTCCTTACTTCCCCGGGAAATTTTAGATTATACAGGGGCGGATTACGGTATCGTGGGCGAAGGTGAAATACTTTTTCCCGATTTTATAAGAAAAATGGAAAACGGTATGGATCTGCCGGAGATCACCTATCCATCCGGCCAAATGATTAATGGTAAGCAGATTATCTCTCCTTTATATAATAAAAAGCTTGTATCATATTATTTCAATAAAAGTGGCATGGTCGGTATTCAGACAAAGAGGGGATGTACCCATAATTGTTTTTATTGCAGTTACCCGGCACTTGAAGGAAATTATTTCAGGTATAGGGAGCCAGATGCTGTGGTTGATGACATGATCATTTTGAAAAAAGACTTTGGTGTGAATTCTTTTTTTTTCACGGATTCTGTTTTCAACGATCCTGAAGGCCGATACATGATGATTGCCGAAGAGATTTTAAAAAACAGGCTTGATATAAAATGGTCTGCCTTTTTTACACCCATGGGAATGGATGCAAAAGCATTAAAACTGATGAAGCGCTCGGGCCTGTATGCTCTGGAAATGGGTACTGATGCCGCAAGTGATCACACCCTAAGCGGAATCAACAAAAGATTTTGTTTTTCAGATGTCATTGCCGTAAATAAGCTTTGCCGGGAAGCAGGGCTTCCTGTTGCCCATTTTGTCATGTTTGGAGGGCCTGGAGAAACACAAAAAACTGTTCATCAGGGGTTGGACAACCTTAATAAACTTGAGGGCAGTGTTGTTTTTGCATATTCTGGAATCCGTATTCTTCCTGGAACCGTTCTTTATTCAAAGGCCGTTCAATCCAAAATATGCTCAAGGGATGATTCTTTGCTGAAACCTGTTTACTATTTTTCCCGGGAAATTGATCCCGATGATATGAATAACTTCATTAAGGAATCTTTTTCCGGGAAAAGAGACCGTATATTTCCCCCTTCAATTGATGATCGTAAAATCAAAGCCTTGAATTCAATGGGGTTTAAGGGCCTTTTATGGGATAATTTGATCAAAAAATAATCGAGGATTGGACTATTACAATTGAGATCAACAGATTGATTCACGAGTTCTCCTGACAAGCAGTTTCATACAGTTCATTATATTTTTTTTGCTGTACATCGTAAATTCGTCCACATAAAATTTTATAAAAAGATTTTCTGCAACCTCATCAATGCTTTGATCAGTATTTACTGACATTTTTAAAACTTCTTCTGTAGCAGATAATGACTCTTCAATAGCTTTTTCAACATCTTTTTCATTTATGTATCCCTGATGTCCCGGCCCGATAACCTTGGGAGCAAGTGATTTAAAAAAATGAATACTGTCAAGATAATCTGAAACGCCCGTGAAAAAAAGCGGGCAAAAACCTCGTCCAGGATAATAAAAACCCAGGGAATCAGAAACAAGAAGGGTTTTATCGCAAGAGATATGGACTGCAATATTTCCAGGAGAATGGCCTTTAATAATCATGCACTCCATCATAACTTCCCCCAAATCTATTTTAAGGGTATCATCTACAACAATACAATCAGATAAATCCAAAGCTTTATTTAAAGGCGGTCTTTTAGGGGTTAGTCCTTTTTTATCAAGCATTCTTGAAATATAATCATCTTCAAAAAACATATTCTTTAATGCTTTTGGGTGGTCAATAAATTCCCTTGCGCCGTTTCCTATTATCACCTGGGCATTGGGAAACCTGGACATTAGGGCGGGAAGCCCTGTGATGTGATCTGTATGGGGGTGGGTAACGATTATATATTCAGGAGAGCAATCAAGGATTTCCAGTTGAGAGATTAACATATCAGCAGTCGCAGAAACCCCGGTTTCTACGATTGCACAGGATTTATTCCCCTTAATTAGATATGTATTGAAATAATAATTACCTATCAACTGAACTCGTTCTGAAATGTTTACAAAATCATTATTCACGTTTTTCCCCTTAAATCCTGTTTTATAAAAATTAGGTAAGAAAACCAACCGATTACTTAAAGATGTCACTGGGTAGTTGACAATTTAGAATGCAATCAAGGGCATCTTTCATTTCAACTCAATGCAAAAATAGTTTACACTTTCCGGGATTAAATTTCCAGAAAACAAGGATGTTGATATGAAAAGCGTAAACCGGCAAATCAAGGATGCCCGATAGAATTTTAAAATTCTATATGAAATTTGTTTCAATGTACAGCTATTATGAGCGTTTAAATAAATTTGTGAATTTCAGAATTTGTCAAAATATTTAATTGTGCGGCAAAAGTATTTTTTTATGGGGAGTTTAAATTATTAAGAGGGGTATTGACCATGGGAGTAAAACCTTTTTCCTGGGCAACAACATAGAGGGGTACTGCTCCAACGAGGAGCGCTTCTGGATGGTCTGGCTCAATATCTTCCCTCTCATCAATGCATGGGATATATTTTTTGCAGGTATCACAGGTATAAACACGCTCTTTATTGTTGTTTTTAACGGAAAAGTATCCTAAGAATTTTTTATCTTCATTGTCGCAGTAGGCGCAAAGGCTTCTCTTGATACGCCACTCATGGCTGCATTGGGAACAGTGGAGCCAAAATTGACCGCCATGGGCCTTGAGAAATTCTGATTTTTCCTGGTCTGTTTTTCCTGTTCTTAAAAAAGATATGTCTGGAAAAGATCCGCAAAAAGGGCAGTAGCCCTTTACCCAGCCTGTCTTATCCAATGATTTTTCAAGTTCGGCGCTGGTAGTTTCAAAAATAATTTTAAGGGACTGGGAAAGTATAAAGTTCAGTATTTCAGGGGGAATATGAATGGATGTCCCTAAATTTTCAAGCCTTTTTGGATCATCATCAAGCAGCGAATCAATGCACTCTTGAATATTGAGCTCTTTTTTTTTAATTTTTTGATTTATAATTTTAATATGCCGGGAAAGGGGCTTAAAGGCTTTGACCAAAGCAGGTTCAAGAGCCTCGGTTACCATTGAAAATTCTTTGTCGATATTGTTAATCTCAAAGTTGTTAAAAACAGGAATTCCCTGGGCAAAAGTATTGGCATCCATGGAAAATTCAGGAATGTAGGATATATCTTGAAGTTTTTTTCTGATTTGGGCTCGTTTTAAGGTTAGAATCTCAAATTTATTCAGCATATCCATAAGTGCCGGATGTTTTTTAGCAGTTCTTTTAAAGGATCTTTTAATGTACCCTTGGTTATCTGATAATTCTCTGGTACTCATACCCTTGATTTCTCCTGATTTTAAAATATTACTCATCGGTCATAAGTTTTCTAAATTACCACCACATATGGTGTTGAATTCAAATTTAAGATAACAGATGTAGTCTGGAAAATGAGAAGTTACGACTCACGAGAATATTACTTCTTTATTTTTAAGCCTTTCCACAGGTTTGCAGAAAGGCTTAATTATTATTTTGCACCCCTCCAGTCATAAAATGGCTGAAAGTGTTTTCTGATGCCTTAACTTACGAAATACTTTTTCTCTTCATCAACGATGAGATAAATAACATTAACATCATAGGGATCAATGAGTCTGGCTTTGGGATATTCCTTTTGCAAGAGGGTTAAGCGCTCATGGGCAAGCTTTCTCATATCCTTTTCCTCTCCGAAATTCATCGTTCCCGTGGGGCAGGTCTTTACACACATGGGAACCAGATTGTTTTGAACCCGGTCAATGCACATGTCGCATTTTACGATCATTCCTGTTTCATCGTTTCTTCTTGGAATGTCATAGGGGCATGCTTCCCGGATTTCATCAAACTGCTCCTTGGAGATTTTTTTTGTAAGCTCCGTGTAAATAACGGCTCCTGTTTCCTTGTCCCTTATTATAGCGCCGTCGACCCCCATTTCATCGGCAACACTTTTACATGGCGCATCAATGCAGTGACGGCATTGATCCGGAAAAAAATACCATTCAACTTTATTGTTCACAAGATGTTCGTTAAACCTTACCAGCTTGAATGTTGAAGCAGAAAGATCCGGCGGATTCTGATGGGTTCCCCGCTGTAAGGTTTTTTCAACGGGCAGACCTTTCCATTCCTTGCAGGCAATCTGGCATCCGCGGCATGCTGTGCATCTTGTGGTATCTATAAAGAATGCTTTTGACATAGCAGTTCTCCTCAAATGTTCACAAATTAATAAATGAAAAACCAGGCATCTTTCATATTTTTCTTAAAGCAGCTTACACTTTTTTAAGTGAGCCCCCCGAAAATGGGAAGATTGATTCAAAAAGTCTAAGCTGAGAAATGAAGGATGCCAAAAAAAAGGCTGGTTTATGCCAGTTCTTTGCTGGTTTCTATTCTTTTTACATTAACCAAAGATGCCTTGAATTCCGGTATGGTGGTGTTGGGATCACCGACTGCCGGAGTAAGGCGGTTGGTGGAATCACCGCATCCCGGTGTTGTCCAGCCAAAACAAAAGGGCATGCCCACAAGGTGAACTGTTTTACCCTGAATGATAAACGGCTTGATGCGTATGGTCACCATTGCCACAGCTTCAACCCTGCCCCTTATGCTTTCAACAACGACCTTATCTCCGTTTTTTATGCCTTTTTCTTCAGCAAGCTGGGGACTCATCTCAACGTATATCTGGGGTTCTGCTTCAAGGAGGACAGGTGTGTTTCTGGTGTCTCCCCCTCCACACCAATGCTCAGTAAGACAATAGGTGGTAAGAACAATGGGAAAGCGGGGATCTGCGTTCTTGGCAAGCTTATCAGCTTCGCTTCTTGCTATCTTCATGCAGGGATTGTGCATCTGTTTTGAAAACGGATGGGATTTAAGCGGGGTTTCAGCCGGTTCATAATGTTCTGGAAATGGGCCTTCCTGTCTGCCCGGGCCAAACAACTGACCATGGCCTTCTTGTTGCATTATAAAGGCATGTCTTCCCTTGCCGGAGGTCTCGGGGGGCCATCCTCCATCAGGCACATCACCTTCCCATGATTTTCCGTTCCATTTGATAACCGCCTTATCAGGAGCCCAGGGGATTCCATTGGTATCAACGGATGCTCTGTTGTATAGGATGCGCCTGTTGACTGGCCAGCACCATGAAAAATTCGGGAACAGCCCGATTTGCTTCTGCATGGGTGTCTGGGAAAGATCACGCCGTTTTGCCTTTAAACCGTCCTCTTCCGTGTATCCTCCGCAGTAGAGCCAGTTCAGACTTATGGTTGAGCCATCGTCTTTCAGGGCGGCAAAGCTTGGAACCAGCTGTCCTTTTTTGTATGATTTATCCTTAATGGTCGTGTCCTTGTCAAAGACGCCGTTTATTTTTCGTGCAATCTCAAGGGCATTGTATTTTTCAGGATAATCCATGTTAAGTATGGGTTCTGGAAAGGTTCCGCCTTCTTTCTTGTATAAATCCCGTACTTTGTTGAAAAGAGAAACATACATGTCTCCCATGGATTTAGAATCCCCCATGGGCTCCACAGCTTTGTAATGCCAGAGCTGCCATCTTCCACTGTTGGTAATACTTCCTTCTTTTTCAGCCCTCTGGCAGGAGGGGAGCAAGAAGACTTCGGTTTTAATCTCTTGTGGATTAACCCCGGGCCTGTGCCAGTTGTCCGAGGTTTCGGTGTGGTGTATCTCTCCCACAATCAGCCAGTCCAGATTGTCCATGGCTCTTCGGACCTTATTGGAGTTGGGAACACTCTGGGCTGGGTTTGTTCCAAAGACAAATCCGCCTTTAATCTCATTTTTAAACATCCTGTCAAAGAGGAAGATATAGGAATAATCACCGCCGGCATCGGCTTTGGGAAGCCATTTATACCCAAAACCATTCTCTTTTGTTCCCTTGTCTCCAAACCATCCCTTTAACAGGCTGACCACATACTTTGGTTTATGCTGCCACCAGTTGGCACTCATGGGATCAAAGCTTACCGGGGTTGTTGCCTTGGTATAATCATCAAGGGATGCAAAGTCGGCCCGGGGCATGGGCAGATATCCGGGAAGGATATGATATAAAATACAATGATCTGTTGAACCCTGAACATTGGGTTCCCCGCGAAGGGCGTTGATTCCTCCGCCTGCTACGCCTATGTTGCCGAGGAGAAGCTGAACTATGGCCGATGATCTTATGTTCTGTACACCTACAGTATGCTGGGTCCAGCCCAGGGCATACATGATCGTTCCTGATTGATCAGGCTTTCCCGTGGCTGTGTAGTTTTCATAAACCTTAAGAAGATCTTCCTTTGATACACCTGTTATATCTGAAACATCGGAGAGGTTGTACCTTGAGTAATGCTTTTTCATGAGCTGAAACACGCATCTCTCATCTTTCAGGGTTTCATCCCTCAGCGGCACTCCGTTTTCATCTTTTTCAAAGGCCCATGCTGTTTTATCATAAGCTCTTTTTTCAGCATCATAGCCTGCAAACAGACCGTCATTAAACTGAAAATCCCTGCCGACAATAAAGGCTGAATTGGTATAATTAACAACATAGTCCTTGAAATATTTATCGTTTTCAATGATGTAGTTAATCATGCCACCCATAAAGGGTATATCGGTTCCTGATCTCAGTGGAACATGGAAATCAGATCGTGCCGAAGTCCGGGAGAACTTGGGATCAATGTGCATGACCACAGCTCCCTTATCCTTGGCCCTTAGAACCCATTTGAATGATATGGGATGATGTTCTGCAGCATTGCTTCCGATTATCATTACAGCGTTTGCATTTGCAATATCGCACCAGTGATTTGTCATGGCGCCACGCCCAAACGACTCTGCCAGAGCCGCTACGGTTGCGCTGTGTCAGATACGGGCCTGGTGATCAAAATGGACAATTCCAAGGCCCCGGACACCCTGGTGCACCATGGCGCATTCTTCATTGTCCATCTGGGAGGTGCCAAGGTGAAAGATGGATTCCACACGGTTTACCTCCTGGCCCAGGTCATTTTTAAGTTTGAACTCCCTGTCCCTGGTATCTTTAATTGTTCTGGCCATGCGCTCAAGGGTCCAGTCCCAGGATTTTTCCTCCCATTTATCGCTGAAGGGCGCGCGGTACAGGGGTTTGGTAAGTCTGTGCTCATTGTTGTGCATGGACAGCATGGCTGCCCCCTTTGCGCACAAGGCACCCTCACTCACAGGATAATCCGGATCACCTTCGGTGCTGACGATTCTGCCATTTTTCACATGGGCAATGAAATGGCAGGAAACCGCGCAGAAGGGGCAGATGGAGATGACTTCCCTGGCTCCTTCTATCTTCAACTTTGCAGCATAGGCTTTTACAGGTTTTACATCAACTCCAAGCTGAAACAAAGATAGAGTTGCAAGCCCTGCGCCTGCCAGCTTAAGAAACCCTCGTCTTGAGTAATTCATTTAAGCCTCCTTGGTTTTAAGTTGACCGGCCCGTGATTAATTTTAGTCTTTATAAAAGTGGCGTGCCCCCCTATCCCTTCAGGGTAGGGGTAGTTCACATATTTGAGCCGGCCTGGGGTAATGTATTCTTCAAATCATGAACCTATCCCAAAAATGTTATTGAATACAAAATATGGGAAAATGAAGACAGAAATACACAACTGGTAATGTGCTTCTGTATTTTTGGGATAGGGTCATATTTTTTCCCTATTATTAGGATAAATTTTTGTATGAGTTGTACATAGAATCCAAGGAGTTATGATGCAATGTTATTCAGATTAGTGCAGGCTTATTTTTTTACTTAGCAAAGTTATTTACCAAAGGAACATTTAGGAAAACTGCATACCTTGCAGTTGAGGCAGAATCCACCATTGCCAAGTTTTGCCAAATCCTTTCGTGTGATTTCTATGCCCGCCAGAATCTGGGGGAGTACAACATCAAATCCCGTGGTTTTAAAGTAAAGCGCACATGCAGGCACGCCTATAACTTTCACGTCATTTATATCTGCAATAAGACTCATGGCGCCCGGCAGAAAAGGTGCACCGTATAAGATATTTTCCGCTCCTGCTTCCACAAGTCCTTTTCTTGTAACATCATCGGGGTCAACGGATAGACCCGCCGTGGTGATGAGGATATCAATTCCTTCTTGAATCAGACTTGTTATCTCATTTGTTATGGCTTCCTTATCATCCGGGACAATGGCGGATCTTACGAGTTCACATCCAAAAGCATCGATTTTTGATGTGATGATTTTTTTAAACCTGTCCTTGATCAGCCCCTTAAAAACTTCCGTGCCTGTAACAAGTATCCCTATTTTTGCTTTTTTTAACTCCCTTATTTCAAATAAGGGCGTATCTTCAAGAACCTTAAGGGCACTTGATAGATATTTTTTAGACAGATAAAGGGGAATTGCCCGGGTTCCTGCAACGGGGCGGTCCTTTAGAACAAGGGACCTGTTTTTCCTTGAGGCGCACATGACATCAGGTACAAGATTGAAGGTTTCAAGCTTTTCCTCATCAAAAACAAGAAGGCCGTCCATTAAAGCCGTAAAGGTTACTTTTCCCTCACTCGGATTTTGGGTGTAGGAAATATTTGTGCCAGCCATTTTTTTCGCAAATGCAAGGGCTGCATCATTTTCATGGATAAAATCATCATCATTTATATTAATATCATCATCAACATAAAGATTGTTTCGCCCGATTTTATGCAGGCGGCACATGTCCTGGGGAGTAATTGTCTGCCCCTTTCTAAAAGCCGGCCCCTTTTTTTCATCGGGAATAACCATTGTCATATCATGGAGGATTTTCTTTCCAACGGCATCGGCGGTACTTATGGCCTGCAATTTCATTTCATCCTCTTCTCCCGGGATGAAAAATCTATCTTCTCCCTGGCACCCCCTGCAAATTTTTCCATGCTTTTCAGGATAGGCTTCTCCGCAGATTTTACAGTTTACGGTTTTTCCGAGGCTTCGTTTTTTTAAAAATTTTTCCTTTACTATTATTTTCTTAAAAGAATATATTGATGATCCTGCCTGGCCGATTTCCCAGTAAAGCCTTTTTGAATCCTGTTCTTTTTTGGGTTTTAATTTATAAAACCATGTTTTTATCTCGGGCCAGTCCTCTAATTTTCCAGGGTCCAGAAACACCCTGACTCCGTGTCCGTTTGTTTTGTCGTAGAGGATAACGGCAAACTTTCCAAGGTTTAGCACCTTCATCCACCCGTTACCCGTAGTACAGGGGGTTAATATCTGTACGGCATCGGGAAGACAGAAATTTGTTTCACATATTGCGTCAAAAAGTATGTTTTCAGGTATTTTCGATAATGCTATACCTACAATTTTTCCACCGATTATGAGTCCTGGAGCAGCATAACCGTGAAAGCCTTCTGCCAATTTCTTGAATTCTTCCCAAGAGTATTCCTGCCCGGAAGAGTTCCGGCACCAGTTAAAACTTGTTGAGGCGAATTCATAATCGTTTTTTTCTTTGATCATAATTGTTGCTTTCAAGTATATTTAGTTATGAGGAGATATTTCAGGAGACGAAATCGACCTGGATGTACCTGTAGACATAGCAATTAACAGAAACGCTATCACGAAGAATGCGTTATGTCAATACTGGCATATTAATTTTTCCGGGTTTGACTTTTTTCCTGAACTATAGACATTAACTATCTGTTTTGGTTAATTATTTTTATTGTTTTAAGTAAATATTCGGTAAGCCCCGTACAAAACCACAAGATATTGTGTTTATATGCAGAAAAATGGGTTACATGCCAATATATTGTATGATAGACGTGGTTTACCCAATGCTTACAAAAAATCGGGCATCTGCTTTTTTACAAAAAAGATGCCCGAATATGGCTTGAAGATAAGATAATCTAAGAGCGCTGTCACTATGATGGGGTAGGAATTTTATGAATCCAGGGGCTGGATGCCGACGGCTCTTCGTATTCTGTCCAGAAAAGGAGAGGCATATTCCCTTGCCCTTTGCGCGCCTTTTTTTAATATGGCATCCAGATCACCGGGGGCCTCGATAAGCTCATTATATATCTTTCTTGGGCTTGCAAGGACCTCATTAAGGCATTCAAACAGCTCCTGCTTCATGGTTCCCCAGGCTATTCCCTCCCGGTATCTTTTTTCCATAGCCTTTGTTTCATCCTGGCCTGCAAAGGCCCTGTATATAGCAAAAAGGGTACAGGTTTCAGGATCCTTAGGTGCTTCAGGGGGCAGGGAGTTGGTCTTAATTTTCATAATGAGCTTTCTAAGGCGTTTCTCAGGCTCGAACAGTGGAATGGTATTATTGTAACTCTTGCTCATTTTTCTACCGTCAAGCCCTGTTAATACGGCGCTGTTTTCATCCACAACCGCTTCCGGAAGCATGAAGAGTTTTTCATACTGATGGTTGAAACGACCGGCAATATCCCTTGTCATTTCAAGGTGCTGAATCTGATCCCTGCCTACAGGCACCTTTAAGGCATTGAACATGAGAATGTCAGCGGCCATAAGAACAGGATAACTGAAAAGTCCCATGGTGATGTCCTTGTCAGGGTCTTTTCTGCCTGCGGTTTCATTGTCCGCCACAGCAGCCTTGTAGGCATGGGCCCTGTTCATGAGTCCCTTTGCGGTCATGCAGTTGAGTATCCAGGTAAGCTCCGGTATTTCAGGAATATCTGTTTGGCGGTAAAAAATGGATTTATCCGTATCTAATCCCATGGCAATCCAGGTGGCTGCTACTTCAAGGGCTGAGCGCCTTATCCTTGCGGGATCCTGGCATTTTATAATGGAATGGTAATCGGCAAGAAAATAATAGGACACCTTATCCGGTTCCCTGCTGGATTCAATGGCCGGCCTGATGGCCCCCACATAGTTCCCAAGATGGGGGGTTCCGGTGGTGGTAATGCCGGTTAAAATATCTGCATTTCTCATATATATGGTTTTCCTTCTGTTTTTGACATACTTCATATCCTCATAACCCTGCAATGCGTCCCGCAAACAAAGCTCAATAAATTAAAATATTTAAAGGCATGGGTGTTTTGCCAAAGTCCTGTCATTTCAAGCAATCAGGTATTAAGTCGCTTTGCAGGGATAAAAAGTCGTTGACATTTTCCCTGGTGAAGTGGAATTAACAGAAAAAACGCCATTAATCAACAGGTTTGTTCTCTTTGGAATGCTTGTTTTTCATAGCCAGATTGCTTACAAATTTGATTTCATCTTCTTTTGTCTCAACAACCCCGTCTAACTTTGCATCTAAAACAGCCTGCATCAAGTCTTTATATCTTGGCCCCGGCTGAATCCCCAGGTTCATGATATCCCTGCCCCTGATGGAAAGGGCGACATCTTTTAGCTGGGTATAAAAAAGTGAAATTGCCTTTTTTACAGGTTCTTCTTTTTCAATTGCCATCATGTATAGGATATGCTCTGTTTTAAAGACAGACAAAATATTATAAAGAGCACTTTGTTTTAAAGGCAGGCTCTTTTCCAAAAGGTAAAGGCGATCCTCTGCTTTAAATCTTCCCTTTAATATAATTTTCTGATGTTTGGGCGGCAGGTTAAATTTTGAGCATATCTCCTGGCTTACTCTAAAGGAGCATTTTTTTATCATTACCATGAAATAAACCGCCCATCTGAGATAGGGCATATCAAAATATAGAAGATCATGCCAGGCCAGGGTCTTTTTTACGGATTCAAGCATCTGAATGGTATCGTTATCTAAAATGAATTCCGGATGAATCACCTTTTCAAGGGAATAGGTTTTAAGCTGGACAATGGCTGAAATGGGGTTTTCTTCTTCAAGTATCTGTTTCAGTTCTGAAAAAACCCTCAATCCGCTCAGGTGTTTGAAGAAATCGATTTTTACGGCATTTTTGATTAAATTGGATGTGAGTTTTCCAATGGTAAAGTCAAACCTGTTGGCAAATTTGATGGCTCTGAAAACCCTTGTGGGATCTTCCACAAAGCTTAAATTATGGATTATTCTTATGGTTTTGTCCTTTAAGTCCCTCTGGGCACCGAAAAAATCCGTTAGAGTTCCAAATTCATTTTCATTGAGGCGGATGGCAAGGGTATTAATAGTAAAATCCCGCCGGAACAGATCTAATTTAATGGAACTCATCTCAACGGTGGGTAGAGCTGCGGGGAATTTGTAATATTCAAGCCTTGCAGATGCCACGTCGATTTTAAAACCATCCGGCAGAACAATTACCGCTGTGCCAAAGGTCTTATGTATATTGCATCTGCCTCCTGACATGGAGGCAAAGAGCTTTGCAAAGGCAATACCGTCTCCTTCAACAACTATGTCAATATCATAGCTTTCTCTGTAAAGCATGAGATCACGGACAAATCCGCCCACAACAAAGAGTACGACCCCGGCAATATCCCCGGCCCTGCCGATATCTTGTAAAAGCGTTATAATCCGGTCACTCAGTCTTTCCTGCATGAATGATTTAATGTTTCGTTTTCTTGCGTGCCGTCTAGCATTGACTTCACCTTGATCCGTTGTTTTTGATGACTGGTTCCTTGTCACTAAAAAATTAAGAAGATCAGTGCGGGTAATAACACCGGTTACCGAACCCTTTTCCATTATGGGCAGAATGCGCTGCTTGCCGTCAATGATTTTATTTTCTATTTCACCAATGTCCGCGTTCATGGTAATGAAAGAAATTTCAGAAGACATATATTCTTCCACCGGAAGATGGTCAAGATTATGATAAAGGATTTTCTCAATCACCTGCCTTGTGATGTACCCGATAAGATTGTTGTTTCCATTTCTTGAAATAAGCAGGGCATTCACATTGTATCTTGTCATTATTTTACTGGCATCCCGGCATTTTACCTTGTAGTCGATAATAATGGGGGGGCTTGACATCAGTTCCCGGACAATCTCAGGGGCGTGAACCTCTTTGCTGATAATGGTGAGCAGTTGCTGTTCGACCTGGGCCAATGTTTTATTCGTAATTACCGCGGATGCAGCATAGGGATGACCTCCTCCCCCCATGAAAGACAGGATGCGGCCGACATCTGCCTCTTCAATCTTACTTCTTGCCACAATGGTTATCTTATATTCCATGAGAACAATGGCAAAAAAAATATCAAGGTTTTCAATTTTCATGACCTTTTGCACAATGGAGGCAAGATCAGTGATGTAGGTGGGAGAGGATATAGTCGATATGTTTATATCAAACCCGTTTATTCTGTGGTAGGTCATCTCATTTAAGAGATCATTAAGCCATGTAACCTGGTCTGTGCTGATTTCTTTTATAACAAGACTTGCAATGGTATTTAGATTTGCCCCGCAGGATAGGAGAAATGCTGCCTCCGTAAAATCAGCTTCCGTAGTGGACGCAAAGGTAAATGAGCCTGTATCTTCATAAATCCCAAGGGCCATGACAGTGGCCTCTTCCGGGGTAATGTTAATTTTTTTTTCCCTGAGAAGCCTGCTCAGTATGGTAATGGTGGCCCCGGTGGGCGTGCAGTGCTCATATGTTCCTTTTATATCATCTGATTGGTTGGGATGATGGTCATAGATGTGAATTTCCATATCATCTCGCTGAAGTAGTTCCGACACCGCACTCAAGCGTTTTGCCTGTCTTGTGTCCACTACGACCAGTTTTTTAATGCGGCTGAAATCAATTGCATCCGGGCTTTCCATGTTAAAAAGATAGCTCATGGAACTGATGAAGAAGTCTCTTAGATTTTTTTCCTGGGAGCCTGGAAATATTACAACAGAATCCGGATAGAGCTTATGGGCCGCAAGCATGGATGCAACAGCATCAAAATCCGCATTGATATGGCTGGTGATAATGGTTTCCGGCTTGATTTTATTTTTTGCACTGTTCAAACGCATTTCTCCGGATGTCAGTTGTATACGTAGTTTATAGCGGTGGGCAGTATATACTATAAATTGAGCTTTCCAAAAGACTTATTTTGCCCTGATTCTGGGAAAAAGATTCCCTTAAAAAGCTCAATCTCTACAATAATTTAATACTTACAATTTTTTCCAACTTAAATCAAAGATAAAATTCCACAGATAGCAAAGCAAGCATAACTTCTTCAGCATCAGACCAGTCAATATAATCTGTCGAATTGTGTTGCTGCCCAATATTGCTGAAAGACAATCCAGTTGTGCCCAGGCTTCCCAAACATAAAGCGGGGCTAAAAGGGGTTTATTGAGTTTCAGGGTTTCAAACAGCTCCTTTATCATCTTAAAGGTGATCTCCCTTCTCCGGTAGGGCTGATCGTAAAAGATGCTCAAAGCGGTGATTTCATCTTTGTTGGCTTCAATATAATCGGTAAAATCCCTGATGACTTCCTGTGCCTTTTCTCTGGAATAGGTATCCCACTCTGCTTTTAATATTTTGTCCTGGTTTACCGTATCAATAATCTGCTCTCTGACAGCCACACCTTTTCCGGCAGACAAATCCACTCTTTTTTTTGACTGTACCACCCATCCTGCACAATTCAGCATGTTGTCTATTGTATCTCGTGCTTTTTGCTCCGGGGTTTTATTTATCATTTCTTAGTACCCTCTTACCGTGAAAAGGCATAGAATCTTTATGTTGTGGGGATATTGATGTGCAATCATGCTCGGTTACTGTGAAAATATATTAGATTTTCATATTCAAGATGTGGCTGATATTCCGCCATAAGCACTTATCAATGTTTCATAGACTCCACAATTAACGTCATCCCTTGGGTTGTATATACATAAAGCCTTGCCAGCTACAGAAAGAACCATATTTTTCGCTCAGTGCTTTTCTGGTTGCAATATCCTGTTTCACTTCGTTTTCGGTTTTCCAGATGGCATGATAAATAATATCGAAATGCTCGTTGATGCCATATTCAAACACATCATCACAGATAATTTTAACCCTTGGGTCATCAAAAAACGGTGCCACCAGATCAATAACATCCTGCTCTTTTTCAATGACTCTAATAAAAGAAACTGCTTCATTTTTAAGAAGTTCATGAAGTGAGTTCCCAAGGCCAAGTCCACTGACAAGGATTCTACCGTTTGCTTTTTCCAGAAAATGCTTGTGCGCGATAAGCTCTCTTGGATCGTTTGTGGCTGCAAGTTCACCTTCATAAAGCAAATTTTCAAATGAATAGTTTTTATCAGGATTATCATCAATAATGTTGAAATCCGGTTTGACCTCAAAATTGCCTGAAATGCCCGATCTAATATGTTTAATATCTTTGTGAGGATAAACCCCGAACGTGTGGGAAATATAATCGGTTACCATCTGTTCAAAATGTTCTGTTTCCTTTCTAATAATCATTTACTGTTTCCTTAGCGTATGTTTTCGTGTCATTAAACTTCAAATCCCAATTACGCTCAAAGTACTAAAGGAAGAATACCCTATTTTAATCCAAGAATGTTTGGCATCCTTCATTTCCCGGTTTACATTTTTTGAATCAATCTTACCATTTTATGGGTTTCAACTCAAAAAAAGTGTAAACTACTTTTGAGGTATTTTGAAGGATGCCGAATGTTTTTTGCAGAGTTTACTTTAGTAGATGGAATCATATAGTTCTGTTGCCATCATTAGGTCTCTTTGTTGTTGGTCATTATTTTTTTTTCTTTTTTCCTCGGTTCTTTTTCTTTGATGCTTTGAACTGTTTTTTCTTGTTCTTTTTGGCTTGGGATTTTTTCTTTTGGGCCTTGTGGTCTGTTTTAGTTGAAGTTGGGATGTCAGGGAGGAAAGAGGGAAACTTAGGTTTTGATGTTTCTTCAGATTTATTTTTAAAGTTGGCCCACCAGGAAATAGTTTGATGGATGTCTTTTAAGTTTTTTGCCTCTAAGTTCTTTTTTAAGCTATCAAGACATTTCTCTTTCCCCTGCTTCATATGACGTTCAAAATCATCTAAATTAATTAAGGTAGCATCAATGATGTTATCATTATATCCTTTTCTAATTGTATCCATAATTTCGGCCGGATATAAATCACAGGCCGTACTCGCCAACAACCCCCAAAAGGCTGAACCTTTTTTTGCTTCAGCGCCTGTAAATAATGATGCCAAGAAAGTAAGAGTTTCTACTCTGGATACATAGCCTTCTAAAACAGCATAAGCCAATGCTTCTGCCGAAGAAGCTCTACAAAAGTCGTAAGCTTCTTTATTTACTATCAAAGATTTAATTAATTCAACAGATCCATAACAAGTATTCAGCAAAATCATCGGGAGGTCTTCGGTTGTTATATCTCCAAATAATTGAGAAGGGAGGTCTGGAGGAAGACTAAAAATATCAACGATGAGTTTATGGGCTCTCGTTTCTTTGAAATGCCCAAGCAACATCAATAGATATGGTCATAAGGAAAATCTTCTTTTTCAGTATATTCTTCCGGGTCAGCGAGGACGCCTTCCAATATCTCTATCAAATACGGAGTAATTTCTTCCTTCAGTTGAATGGCATCATCAATTTCTTTCCGTTTATACTTGCCGTCGAAATTCTTGAAAGCTTCCAGTATCTCTTGAATTCTTTGTTCTTTTTCTTCCTGATTCATATCTTTAATTTCCATATAGATTTCCTTTAATTTGGTTCTCAGAAACAGATTTGGTTTGCTATGTTACCCTTTATCAAGGGCACACAGCTCCCATTTCTGACGATGATGATGACCATACCAAACATAAAACAATTGATGACCACCAGTCAATCCTGTTTTTCAGAAGAAAAGGTTTCATAAGCAAACAATCTGATGAGGTAATTCAGAGTTCAAATTTGATAAAGCGGATAGAGAGAGGTATTTTTCCAGTTGAATTCTCAGGTGGGCGCAATTTTGGGTACAACCAATAAAAAAAGGGTCTAACCAAATTGGCTAAACCCCTTGATTTCACTGGTGCCCAGGAACAGAATTGAACTGCTGACACGGGGATTTTCAGTCCCCTGCTCTACCGACTGAGCTACCTGGGCTTGTCAAAAACAAAGCCTTTATATGTTAAAATTATCTATGTGTCAAGGAGTTTTTTCCAAGGTCTCCAAAAATATGCTGTACAAGGGCGCAGGCAGCTATGGCCGCCGTTTCCGCCCTTAATATGCGGGGTCCAAGTGAAAAAGATTTAAATCCGTATGTTTCCATTTCCTGGACATCCCTGTCTGAAAATCCCCCTTCAGGCCCCGTTAAAACTATCACGCGGGGCATGTTTTTGCCTTTGTTATTTTCCTCATATCTCAGAGTATCAAGTGGGCATGAAGCGTTTTCCCAGAATGCGATTTTTTGATCATAATCAGAATTTGATTGCAGCAGAGCGCTTAAGGAAACAGGAGCATACATTTCCGGCAAAATGGTTCTGCCGCATTGCTTGATGGCTTCTTTTGATATTCTTTGCCATCTTTTAAGCCGTGTCTGGATTTTATCCTGGGAAGGGGTGGGCACGGATCGCTCAGAAAAAAACGGGCGCCAGGAATTCATGCCGAGTTCGGTCAGATGCCTTACCAGCATATCCATTTTTTTATCCTTTAAAAAACCCTGGGCAACGGTAATATGTGCAGGAGATTCTGTTATGGATATGGTTTTATGAATTATTTTCAGGTGTATTGTTTTAGAAGATATTTTTAAAATTTTAGAAAGCATTTTTTTGCCTCTGCCGTCTAAGAGTTCAACTCTATCTCCCGTATTAAGGCGGAGTACCCTGGAAAGGTGTTTTGCATCCTGACCGGATATAACGGCATTATCATCTTCAATATCATCTGAGTTGATATAAAACCTGTGCATTTTGATGCCTTTTTATCAATGGGGCGGACATGGGGGCATATATGGAATCTGCTCCAAATGGATTGTGTCTCTATCTAATAAAAAACCTCGTACAGGATTTTTATTCTAACCGCAATACCTTTTTGCGGGTTGGGCTGTAAAAATTCATGGAAACCAAAGAGCTTGACACCTTATTCGACCTTTGATATTTTCTTTTTTTACTTGTGAAAAGGATAATTTTAGAAAACGGGCCGATGGTCGGTTCGACAGGAGTCGCTATGGGGGATTGGGCAGACTTGAACAATGATGAATTTGAGGATATGGATGAAGACATTATAGAGCTTACAGACCAGGTATATGATGATAAGCCATCACAGGAAGAAAATTCAAACGGCGATCAGGATATTATAGAGCTTGTTGACGTGGTGGAAGAGGTTGATTCTGCTGAGTTGAGTCCTCTCCAAGACGAGCATATTGAGGCCGTTCTTGAAAAAATGATCTTGGATCAATATGGGGATAAAATTGATGATCTTCTTTTGAGTGTGATGGAAAAGGTCATACAAAAAGAAATTTATTCCTTAAAAAAGACCTTAATGAAAGAGCTTGGTGATGTCGATAGCCGATCCCTGGATGAGTGAGCTTAAGTAATGTTGCTTTAAAAACAGCATGTTGCTGAAACTCTATAATAAAAAATGATTGCTGAATTGGGGGATTTTGAAACGATCCCCTTTTTCATTAATAACCTTAGACCTTTTGGCAGCCATATCGCTGGCGGCCATTTAAAAACTTTATTAAATTAAAGACAGTTTAAGGGTAACAAGTTTCCAAGGAGTTAGTTTATGAGTTCTGATTCTCTTGTAAAGGGTTATGAACCTTCAGGGATTGAAGAAAGGTGGTACCGCTACTGGGAGGAAAAAGGTTTTTTTGATGCTAAGGATAAAAGCGGGCAGAAATCCTATGCCATTGTAATCCCACCACCCAATGTTACGGGCGTTCTGCATATGGGTCATGCCCTGAATATAACCATTCAGGATATTCTGTGCCGCTATCACAGGCTTTGCGGAGATAATGTCCTTTGGATGCCGGGTACTGATCACGCAGGCATAGCAACCCAGAATGTTGTTGAGAGAAATCTTGCGGAAAAGGGCGTGACAAGGGATCAGCTTGGAAGAGAGAAGTTTATTGATGAAGTCTGGAAATGGCGGGAAAAATCCGGTGGAGCGATAATCAATCAGCTCAAACGCCTCGGAGCATCCTGCGACTGGAAGAGGGAACGCTTTACCATGGACAGCGGGCTTTCCCAGGCTGTGAGAAAGGTTTTTGTCCAGCTTTACAAGGATGATCTCATATACAAAGGTCAGTACATAATAAACTGGTGTCCAAGGTGCAGAACCGCGCTTGCTGAACTTGAAGTTGATCATGAGGAACAGGACAGCTTTCTTTATTATATTAAATATCCCTTTGTCGGAAGTAAAGACGGTCTTGTTGTGGCCACAACAAGGCCTGAGACCATGTTTGGAGATACGGCAGTGGCCATTAATCCCATGGATGACAGGTATCGCGGTCTTGACTTTGACAGTGTCATGCTTCCCCTGACAAATAAAACAATACCCATTATCCGAGATTCCTATGTGGACACGGAATTTGGAACCGGCGCTCTTAAGGTGACACCTGCCCATGATCCCAATGATTTTACCCTTGGTGAGAAGCATAACCTTGACAGGGTAAAAGTCATAGATGATGATGGTAAAATGACGGAAGATGCCGGTGAATTTAAGGGAATGGACAGATTTGAGTGCAGAAAAAAGGCCCTGGTCGCCCTTGAAAATCTGGGGCTTCTTGTTAAGACAGAACCCCTTAAAAACAGTGTGGGACATTGTTATCGGTGTAAAACCGTTGTTGAGCCCTCTCTTTCCAGGCAATGGTTTGTAAGGGTTGCGCCCCTTGCAAAGGAAGCAGCCGATGCTGTCCGGAACGGCAAAACCCGCATCATTCCAGCCAATTGGTCAAAGACCTATTTTGACTGGTTAGATAATATTCAGGACTGGTGCATTTCCCGGCAGATATGGTGGGGGCACAGGATTCCGGTGTGGAAATGCTCTGAGTGTGGTGAAGTTATGGTGGAGGAGGTGGATCCTGACAGATGTTCAGCCTGCGGCTCCTCAAGTATCCTCCAGGAAACCGATGTTTTAGACACATGGTTCAGCAGTGCTCTGTGGCCCTTTTCCACAATGGGCTGGCCCGAAGAGACGGATCTTTTAAAAACTTTTTACCCCACCCAGGCCCTTGTGACCGGTTTTGATATATTATTTTTCTGGGTTGCCAGGATGATGATGATGGGAACCCGTTTCATGGGGGAAGTCCCCTTTGAAGATGTATACATCCATGCCCTGGTAAGGGATGAGAACGGCAAGAAGATGAGTAAATCCAAGGGAAACGTCATTGATCCGATTAAGGTTATCGACACCCATGGAGCAGATGCCTTTCGTTTTACCCTTGCGGCCTTTGCAGCCCAGGGAAGGGATGTAAAGATGTCTGAAGACCGTGTCATCGGATACCGCAATTTTGTCAATAAACTCTGGAATGCGGCACGTTTTACTTTAATGCACCTTGACGGAGACACAGGTTCTGTTTCGCTTGATGATGATCTTTCAATAGTGGATCGGTGGATACTATCCCGTGCCCTGGCAACGGCCGAGGCCGTTAAAACAGGTATTGACTCCTATAAGTTCAATGAGGCGGCAAGCGCTGTTTATCAATTTGTATGGCACGAGTTCTGCGACTGGTATCTGGAAGCTTCCAAGCCTGCTCTTTATGATAAAGAGGGCAGGGCAAGAAGGGATGTTTCAAGGCGTGTACTGGCAAAGGTGTTAAAGGATATTCTTATTATGCTGCATCCATTTATGCCCTTTGTCACAGAGGAGATATGGAGCATTATGCCCACGGTTAAGGGCTCTATAATGGAGGCAGGTTTTCCCTTTGATGAAACCCTTATTGATTCTGTCAGAAATATCGGGGTGGAAGAGAAAATAAGCTATGCTTTTGCCCTTGTAACCGCCATAAGAAACATCAGGGGCGAGATGAACATCGCGCCGTCTGCGGAACTCAATGTTTCCATGCAGACTCCAGATGACAATGAAAAACATTTCATTGAGGAGAATTCCTCAATCATTAAAAATCTTTCCAGGCTGGAAAGTCTTGTTGTCTCAGGCATGGGTGAGCCGCCTGCATCCTGTGCCGCGGCAGTTGTGAGCGGTACAATTATTTATGTATCACTTAAGGGTGTTATTGATTTTGATAAGGAAGAACAAAGACTGGAAAAGGAGCTTGAAAAGGTAACAAAAGAGCTTTTATCCGTATCAAAAAGATTAAGCAATGAGAGTTTTCTGGACAAGGCCCCTGAGGATGTGGTGGATAAGGTCAGGCTTCAAAAGGATGCTCTTGAGGATAAGGCTGAGAAACTCAAGGTAAATTTAGATAAGATAAAAAAGATTAATTTGTAAAATACCCGGCATGTTTCATTCATAGGTTGACACTTTTTGAATCAATCTTCCCATTTTGGGGGAATCACTTCAAAAAAGTGTCAACTACTTTTGAGGCAATATGAAGGATGCCAAATACCCTATCCAGGCATATAGACCTGTCCATGGAATTTTTCAGGTTATGTGGGTAAGCTTGTTCCTGCCGGAGTTCTTGGAGTAAAATAAGGCTTTATCCGCCCGTTTGATAAATGAGATTATATCATCACTTTCTAAATACTCAGTGGTGCCTATGCTTATTGTTACGGAAACCTTTTCTCCGGGTGCCGGGTTAAAAACCTGGTTAGAAAAGGCTTTTCTAATTCTTTCTCCCACAACACACGCCTTTTTCAGTTCTGTTTCAGGAAGGATGATGGTAAACTCTTCACCGCCGTATCTGTAAGCCGAGTCCATGGATCTTAAACATGAGTTTATCACACCTGCGGTTTTTATGAGTACCTGGTCTCCTTCAATATGTCCCCATGTATCATTGAATTTTTTAAAATGGTCGATGTCTAAAATAAGAAGTGACAAATGGGATTTATATCTGGATTGGCGTTCAATTTCATTTTTTAACTGATGATAAAAATGCCTGAGGTTATAGAGGCCCGTCAGCCCGTCCGTGATGGCAAGTTCTTCAAGTTTTTTAATCATTTCAGCATGTTCTCGCTTGAGAAGCATCTCTTTTATAACCCTTTTTAAGCGAAGATCTAATTCCTCAAATCTAAAGGGTTTGAAGATAAAATCACTGGCGCCTGAATTTATGGCCTCTTCATAGGAGTGCTCGGCAACATATCCTGTCATGACAATGACTTCTATCCTGTATTTGTCTTTTATGATTTTTGTCAGTTCCAGCCCATCCATGCCGGGCATGTTAATATCGGTAATGACAATCTCTGCCTTGAAAGTTTCCAGGATTTCAAGGGCTTCTTCAGCGCTTGAGCAAGGCTCTGTTGAATATCCTGACTCGGTGAGGAATTCAGCCGTAATAGTTTTTATGGCATCGTCATCATCGACAATTAAAATCGAAATGGTCATTTTTAATCCTTAAGATTTGTATGGCATGGCGGTTTTTGCAGTCTTGACACTTTGGATGCCGGCTGATAGAATCACAATTTTATGAAAGCCCTAATTGCCATTGCTTGATATCCTTAGAACTGACATCATCAGATTATAATCAATAATAACAAATAATGAAATGTAGGACGGATTCCATATCCGTCCTGTCCCTGCCTATAATGGCAGATATAGAAATGGGGGGCAGAAATAGATTCTGCCCCTACACGTTCAAAGAAACATACATAGCGGCTCTCCGCCACCATTGAAATGATGAAAGCCTTGAAATGGCGGGGAGTTTTTAATAAAAAAATTGTATAGATTATTTTAAGAACTGTCAACTTTTTGTTTGAGGTGAATTTGAATGTAAAAAAAGAGAATATTCGGAATTTCAGTATTATTGCCCATATAGATCACGGCAAATCAACTTTGTCTGACCGCCTGATTCAGCTTACAGGCATCATAGATGAACGCGATTTCAAGGATCAGATTCTGGATTCCATGGATATTGAAAGGGAAAGGGGGATTACCATAAAAAGCCAGACGGTTTCCCTGCCATACACGGCTCCGGACGGCCGGGAGTATCTTCTCAATCTCATCGATACCCCGGGCCATGTGGATTTTTCCTATGAGGTCTCCCGGGCTCTTGCATCCTGTGAAGGGGCTTTTTTGCTCGTTGATGCCAGTCAGGGGGTTGAGGCCCAGACCCTGGCAAATATCTACCTTGCCATGGAACATGACCTTGAGATAGTACCCGTAATAAACAAAATTGATCTTCCCTCTGCTGAAATTGAATGGGCAAAGGATCAGATTGATGAGGATTTAGGCCTTGACAGTGATACCGCACTCCTTGTATCGGCCAAGACAGGCCAGGGCGTTGAAGCTGTTTTTGAGACTGCTGTCCGCCTGATTCCCCCGCCTGAAGGAGACATGGACGCGCCACTTAAAGCGCTTATTTTTGATTCCCATTATGATCCCTACAGAGGGACAATAGTGCATGTAAGGGTTTTTCAGGGGACCGTCAAACGCGGCGACAGAATCATGTTCATGTCCAATGGTTCCGAGTATAAGGTTGAAGAAGTAGGTTTGTTTCAGATTCTAAGAAATCCCAAAGACAAACTCCAGGCAGGCCAGGTGGGTTATATCATTGCAGGTATTAAAATGATCAGTGACGTAAGCTGCGGAGATACCGTAACCCTTGCGACGGCTCCCTGTGATTCGCCCATGCCTGGATTCAGGGAGCCCAATCCGGTTGTGTTTTCATCCATGTATCCTGTTGCCTCTGATGATTACGAGGAGCTTACAGAGGCTCTTGAAAAGTTAAAGCTTAACGATGCCTCCCTTGTGTTTGAAAAAGATGCTTCCGCAGCCCTGGGTTTTGGCTACAGGTGTGGATTTTTAGGTCTTTTGCACCTTGAGGTTGTTCAGGAGCGCCTTGAAAGGGAATATAATATTTCACTTATCCTAACCTCTCCCTCTGTTCAGTACGAGATTACCAGAACCGACGGCACCGTGGAAATAATAGATAACCCTGCCCTTTACCCTGATCCCGCGGAAATTGAAAAAACACGGGAGCCCTATATCAAGGCCAGCATCATCATACCGGATAAATACATGGGGGCGGTAATGCAGATATGCCTTGAACATAGAGGCGTCAGCACAAATTATCAATACCTGACCAGCAACAGAATCGAAATGAAATTTGATCTTCCCCTGGCAGAGGTGGTATATGAGTTTTATGACCGCCTGAAAAGCGTAACCCAGGGTTATGGTTCTTTTGATTATGAAATAGCAGGTTTCCAGGAAACAGACCTTGTCAAGCTGGATTTTCTTGTCAATGGAGAGCGAGTAGATGCACTTTCACAGCTGGTTCACCGGGACAAGGCCGTTGAAAGGGCCCGTAATGCCTGCAAACAGCTTAAAAATGAGATACCAAGACAGATGTTTAAGATAGCCATTCAGGGTGCCATTGGAGGAAAAATCATATCCAGGGAAACCGTATCTGCCTATCGAAAGGACGTTACTGCCAAATGCTATGGCGGTGATATTTCAAGAAAAAGAAAACTTCTTGAAAAGCAGAAAAAGGGTAAAAAAAGAATGAAAATGGTTGGGAATGTTGAAATCCCCCAGTCTGCTTTTCTCTCAGTATTGAAATCCGGCAAGTAAATATGCGGGAATGGTTTTAACATCTGCCATTGTAGGGGGTGCCGCGGGTACCCTTCATCGGCCAACCACGGTGGTTTGCCCCTGCAAATAATGGCCCGGATTGAAATCAAGCCCCAATATGCCTGTTTCATAAATTATGGTATGCCAGATAATAACCCTCTTTTCGCTTATCTTTATTAACGCATTGATATTATTGAATAAAAAATTTGAAAGATATAAATCTCAAAAAATATTAAAAAAACAAATTCAAGAGCTTAGTCAAGAATAAGCGAAAGTAAGGTAATAAATCCGGCATTAATTAATGCTGATAAACTCTTACCATATGGTTTTCGGCATGAAAGCCTGAATTAGTTTTCTGGAAAACCATAGACAGAGTTAATCAATTTAAAAGGAGGATTCAGTAATGAAAAAAAGTTTGACGATCACTTTGGCTCTTATCTTTTCAGTTGTTATGTACATGGCAGCCGCGCCCTCTCAGGTGGAGGCTAAAATGACTTTTGTAACCATAGGAACCGGCGGCATTACAGGGGTGTATTACCCCACAGGTGGTGCCATAGCAAAAATTGTAAATAAAAAGAGAAAAGAATACGGTATCCGCTGTACCGTTGAATCCACAGGCGGCTCAGTGTTCAACGTCAATGCCGTTATGGCAGGTGATCTCGAATTTGGTGTTGTCCAGTCCGACAGGCAGTATCAGGCTGTTCATGGAAGCAAAGGTTCGGAATGGGAAGGCAATCCCCAGCCTGATCTGAGAGCTGTTTTTACTATCCATCCGGAAACCGTAACTTTGATCGCAGCCGTAGATTCCGGCATTAAAACCGTTGCTGATTTAAAGGGAAAGAGGGTCAATATCGGGAATCCAGGTTCCGGACAGCGTCAGAACTCCATAGACGCACTGACGGCTGTTGGGCTTGATTTTGAAAAAGATATTATTGCCGAAGGGATTAAGGCATCTGAGTCTGCCGGCCTGCTCCAGGACAATAGAATAGATGCTTTTTTCTATACTGTTGGCCATCCCAATGGTTCTTTCAAGGAAGCCACGGCAGGAGCCAGAAAGATCAGGTTTGTTCCCATAGAAGGTCCTGGTATTGACGCGCTTGTTGGGAGGTTACCCTATTATGCAAAAGCGATCGTGCCGGTAAAAGACAATTATCCGGCTGCCGAGAATCCTGTTGATATTATGTCGTTTGGTGTAAAGGCTACCTTTGTGACATCGGCCAAGGTATCTGATGATATTGTTTATGCCATCACAAAAGAGGTATTTGAAAATTTTGAAGACTTTAAAAAACTTCACCCGGCATACAAGGTGCTGACCAAAAAGAATATGCTTGAAGGTATGTCCGCACCCATCCATCCTGGTGCCATGAAATACTATAAGGAAGCCGGACTTAAATAACTCGTTATTATTACTACTTTGTTAAATTATAATTTTTGGATTGTTTTTGTAGGGGTAGCTCCCTGTGGCTACCCTATCCATTTAATAAAATAGTTTTTATTAGACCCTCAAAGGTCGTAAGTTCTAACATCTGCTACCATATATTGTGTTTTAAACTTCTTTGAAAATACCATTTATGGTTCTCATTCAGAGAACTTATGACTGACGAGTTAGACCAAATAAGGGCGGGGCGGTATTCCATATACTGATGCCGCCTCTATTTTGCCCCCCCTTGGGGCCATGAATGTCGCATTTTTATAAAAGCATGATCAAAAAAAAGAGGTTAGATGACCATGAATGATGCTGACGAATATAACCTGAAAGATGAAAACCTTGATATTGCCAAGAAATTGGCCGATGAAGAGGCCGGGATCGGCCGCCAGGGAAAGGGGGCTTTAAAATATCTTATCCCCTTTATTGCGGTTCTGTGGAGTCTTTTTCAGCTCTCCATAGCAAGCTGGCTGATTATTGATACCATTTTCATCCGCGCCATTCACCTTGGTTTTGCTCTTTTGATTGTTTTTTTAAACTATCCTTTCTGCTCTAAGAGCTGGTTTGGGCTGAAGTTCCTCTCAAGGACGGACACAATTCCTGTTTTTGATATGATTGTTGCGCTCATTGCCTGCATCTCCGCCCTTTATATCATGATTGACTATTCCGGACTTACCGTGCGCTACGGACTGCCCATAACCCGTGATATTGTTTTTGGTTTGATGTTGACCATACTTCTTCTTGAGGGCGCAAGGCGGGTCATCGGGCCTGCCCTGTCTTTTATTGCCATAGTTTTTATAGGGTATTCCTTTCTTGGCCCCTACATGCCTGATCTTATTGCCTTTAAAGGCACATCCCTCAGCCGGTTCGTAGGACAGATGACCATGTCTTCCGAGGGTATCTACGGCATTCCCTTAGATGTTTCCGCAACAATTGTTTTTTTATTTGTTCTTTTTGGAGCCATGCTGGACAAGGCAGGGGCAGGGCAGTATTTCATCAAACTTGCCTTGAGCCTTCTTGGAGGATTCAAGGGAGGCCCGGCCAAGGCCGCAATTATGGGCAGTGGTTTAACCGGCATGGTTTCAGGTTCAAGTATAGCCAATATAGTTACAACAGGTACGTTCACCATTCCCATGATGAAAAAGGTGGGTTATCCCCCCACAAAGGCCGCGGCCATTGAGGTGGCTGCCAGCACCGACGGCCAGCTTGCACCTCCCATCATGGGAGCTGCGGCATTCATCATTGCAGAGTACGTGAATGTTCCCTATGTGGAGGTAATCAAGGCTGCTGCCATCCCTGCCTTTGCATCCTATGCAGCCCTGTTCTACATCTCCCACATAGAGGCATCCAAGCTTGGTATTCAGGGGCTTCCCAGAAAGGAGCTACCGTCTTTTTTTGCGACCCTGATGACGGGAGTTCATTTTTTAATTCCCCTTTTCATGCTGCTCTATGAGTTGATTATCAAGCGCCATTCACCAGAGCTTTCAGCTTTTAATGCCATATGGGTCATGGCCATTATCATGCTGTTTCAGGAACCTATAAAGGCTTGGAAAAATAAAACATCCATATCTGAAGCATTCAAACTGAGCGTTGTGAATATTTTTTCAGCCCTTGCATCCGGCGCAAGAAACATGGTTTCCGTTGCCCTGGCAACGGCCGCAGCAGGAATTATTGTCGGTATAGTCGCTCTGGGGCTTGGAGGCCTTATCACCCAGATAATCGATGTTCTTTCCGGCGGCAATATTTTCCTGATGCTGCTCATTACGGCAGTAACAAGCCTGATCATCGGCATGGGTCTTCCCACAACGGCAACCTATATAGTAATGGCCTCTTTGACGGCGCCTGCCATAGTCATGATCGGAGGTGCCCATGACTTTGTGGTGCCCCTAATGGCTGCCCATCTTTTTTGTTTTTACTTTGGTATTCTTGCCGATGACACCCCTCCGGTGGGCCTTGCCGCCTATGCGGCGGCAGCCATCGCAAATTCTCCCCCCATACCCACAGGGATTCAGGGTTTCATGTATGATATCCGGACCGCCATCCTGCCCTTCATGTTTATTTTTAACTCTGACCTGATCTTGTACAATGTTTATAGCTGGCCCCAGGGTATTTTAATATTTATCATGACCTGTGTGGGCAATTTTGCCTTTGCATCCGCCACCCAGGGCTGGTTTGTCGCAGCTAACCGTTTCTATGAAATACCCATGTTTTTGTGTGTCACATTTTTGATGATGCGCCCCGATGCTGTATCATCATGGATGGGCATCCCCTTTGATCAGCGTTACTGGGTATATCCCATGGGCCTTGGGCTTTTTGGCCTGCTTTACCTGATGCAGCGCCCCAGGATCCCGGTAAGAGAATACATATCGGCAAAAGATGCCTGGAATACATGATGAAAATTAATTTAAGCGTTAATATAGGCGGTATAACCCTTTCAAACCCCGTCATGACGGCATCCGGTACATTTGGTTATGCCGGGGAATATAAAGACCTTGTTGATTTAAACAGCCTTGGCGGAATTATTGTTAAGGGATTATCTGTAAAACCTTCAACAGGAAATCCATCCCAGCGTGTTGTTGAGACCCCGTGCGGTCTTTTGAATGCCGTTGGGCTTGAAAATATAGGTGCAAGGCGTTTTGTCTCTGAAAAGCTGCCCTTTCTTCAGACTTTATCTGTTCCCGTGTTTGTGAACATCTATGGAAAACATGCGGATGAATATGGGGAACTGGCCTCGTTGATTGATGGGCTTCAAGGCATTGCCGGAGTAGAGGTGAACATCTCCTGCCCCAATGTTTCCGCGGGCGGGGCAGCATTTGGAGTCGATCCTGATGCAGCATTTGAGGTGGTTCAGATGGTTCGCAGATCCACATCAAAACATGTCATGGTAAAGCTTACTCCAAACGTCACGGATGTGGTGGAAATAGCCCTGGCAGTGGAAAGCGCGGGGGCTGATTCTGTTTCCTTAATCAATACCCTGACAGGTCTTGCCATTGATGCCGAGACATGCAGGCCCATGCTTGCCAATGTGACAGGAGGTCTTTCAGGACCTGCTATAAAGCCGGTTGCCCTCCGCATGGTGTGGCAGGCGGCATCCAAGTTGAAGATTCCCGTTATCGGTGTAGGGGGAATAATGACCGCCATTGATGCCGTTGAATTTATCATTGCAGGGGCAACAGCCGTTCAGGTGGGCACGGGAGTTCTTGTCGATCCCGGCTGCCTGGAAAAAATTATAAAGGGTATGAAAGCTTATTTAATAAAAAAGAAGTTATCCGGTTTTAGTGAAATCAGAGGATGCCTTGATCCGGCTTGATCGGCATCTGAATATTTTTTAAAATTAAGGAGGAAAAAAGCTAATGTTTACAGTTGACAATACAGTGCTGATTCTTATCGATGTACAGGGAAAACTTGCCGAAATGATGTATAAACGCGATAAGCTCTTTGATTCTCTTAAAACAATATTGACGGGCATGAGCATACTTAAGGTGCCTGTTATATGGATGGAACAGATACCGGATAAATTAGGCCCCACATCCCAGGAAATCTTAGAACTCATGCATGAGTTAATGCCCGGTGTAAATCCTATTCCAAAACACACATTCAGTTGCTGTGCCAACGAAACCTTCATGGATACTTTTAATGGTCTGAACCGGAAACAGGTTCTGCTTTCAGGAATAGAGAGCCATATCTGCGTTTACCAGACCGCCATGGCCCTGATTCAGTCGGGATGCGAGGTGCAGGTACTTGCGGACTGTGTTTCATCAAGAACAAAGCTTAACCGCAAAGCAGGAATAGACAGGATTAAGCAGGCCGGCGGTGCTGTAACAACCTGTGAAATGATTTTGTTTGAGCTGATGAAGGCGGCAGAAGGGGAAGCTTTCAGGAAGGTTGTAAAATTTATCAAATAATCTTCAGGCTGTGGTATCAATGTTTCTCGATAGGGGCTGCACGGGAATGCTTGCTATTCCGGCATAGGATTCGGCAGCCTTTTTTTGAGACCCGAATGCCTGGTCTTCATTCGCGGAGACCCGTTCCTTGACCTGAAGGAGCATCAGTTCGGAAAGGGCCTTTGCCGCCTGCGAGGCTGCACGGGATGCAACCTTTCTATCCTGGGAAGAAGGGGAGGCCGGGGCAAGGGCGGCCTGTTGCACCTGACGCATTTTCCTTGCTGTTGCCTCAGGGTCTCCGGGTATGGGGGAGGTATCTATTGATACTTCCCCGCCCACCGCATAATTTATGCCGTCGGGTCCCTTTTGATAACTGAGCCTGGCACCCGAGGTGATATACTGACCTCCTGCTGCAATGTGTGCCATCTCATGGGCTTTTACCTCCGCATCCCTTGATTTAAGTTCTTCAACTAACCTTATTTCCTGTTCAGTCAATACCTGGTCCGTTGAAGCCTGGTCCGTTGAAACTCTGTCCTGGCTGCCATCCGGTGAAGTTTGGGCAGATGATTCCCCGGATTCAGGTTTATTGTCTGCTTGGGAACTTTTATCTAAATCTGACTGGGAAGTTTGATCTAAATTTTTTTTATCGGTTTGAGGATTTAAGCTTATATCCCCATTGGGGGGAGCAATCTCTTTAAGCGGGGAGGGCTGGGTTGCAGAGGCAGGCGAATACCACGAATAATTGGACGCATATGGTGTCATGCTGATGTTCATGAATTAAAACCCCCTTCCCTTCAAACATAAAACCCCTTCCCTTCAAACAAGGTTGATATATATTATGATGCTGAAAGGAAATAATTTCAAGAAAAAAATTACAATGGCATCCTTCAAAATACCCCAAAAGTAGTTTATACTTTTTTTGAACCATGATTTTCTTAATTATTGTATTACCTCGATTTTTAATCATGTTCATCCTTAAATCCTTTAATCATGGTTCAAAATTTTTAGAAAAGCGTCAACTATTTTTGAGTTGATATGAAGGATCCCCGAATTAGGGGAATTTATAAAAGCCTTTGGAGATTTTCCCTCGCAAAATCAAGGTTAGGATCAAGGGCAAGGGCCATTTCATAGTATTCAACAGCCTTTTGAGTGTCACCAAGCTCCCTGTAATTGGAGGCGATGCTGGCATGGTCAATGCCGGATCCGGGATTCAGTTTAAGCACCGCTTTAAAACATGCAATGGATAATTCATGCCTTTTGAGCATGAAATTACAAAAACCCATGAGATTGTATATATCTTCACGCTCCTTATCCAGATCAGCCCCTTTTTCAAGTACTTTAAGGGCCTGGTCAAATCTGCCTAATTCTTTGAGACAAACCCCTGTATATGAATATATGCTTGGGATATCCTGCTTTGGAGGATCAAGAAGCATGGCTCTTTCAAGGTGAATAAGGGCTTTTCCCGGGGCTTCCATGGTTAGGTGGCAAAGTCCAAGATAGAACTCAAAAACATATTGATCAGAAAGTATCTCTGCCATGACTGTTAGTTTTTCCATGGCCTTTTCCGGTGATGAAGTGCTGTACACATGTTTTGCCGCAAACATGGCAATGCTGGCGTTTTCGGCACGCTCCCTGAAACAGGTTCCAGGTAAAATGGTGTAGCAGGCCGGTATTGATAGTCTTGGATCAGTTATGTTTAAAAGGATTATTTCAAATCCCAGCCTTTCCATGGCACGGGTCACAGCCAGTATTTCTTCCTTGATATTAATATCTGAAATATCAGGCAGCGCGTTTATGGATACCGTCTTACAGGTGCCCCTTTCCTGGGGGCCGATTATAAAGTCAGCCTGTTCAAGGCTTGTAAATTTTGGAAGACCGCTGGCAACGTAGCTGGAAGATGTATTAAAATCGCCGGCAAGCTGGGCTACCTCCGTAAGCGCCCGGCTCAAGGCTTTATCAGGGCTTGGTGCTGTGCCCGCGGTCCATACAATTTCACTTGAATCCGGAAATGTGGATGGATCATAGGCAAGAATACCCACCGTGGGTATGCCTGTGTCCAGGGAAAAATCATTTATGTAAAGCTTGATGCCCGCGTCTGTAAATTTTTTGATTAAATTCTTTGTTGTTCTGTTCTCAACAGAATCAGGGTCTATGTGTGGAACGTTTGGCTTTTCCCTGGATATGATAGCTGAGACATGGCGCTCCACTACTTCACATATTCCCTGGCATACAGCTTCTTCATAGCAGTTACCCGCAGAAGAGCCGTTGAACTCGTTGATCATGAAAAACCAGTCCAGGGGAATCTTGATTTCTTCATCTCTGGTGAGGTTATATGCCTTTGCCCATTTAAATTTCAACATGGAGAATATCTGCCTGTTTTTCTCCATTTTATGAGATGCTATATCTTTGTGGGATTCTATATCATGGACAGATGCAGCAATATGTTTAAAGGGCAGGGCATGTATGGTATTCTCCAGCCTGGAGTGCTGGAAATTTGTTTCTTTATCCATGAAGCTGTACAGGCTGAATCTTTCTGCAAGCTCCATGACGGCACTGGCTTCGGCAAGGGCCGGAGTTGAACCTTTTCCCATCTGTTTTTTAGTTCCTGTGAGCTGTCTTGCATCATGGCCGCATTCACTGAAATAAACAGGTATATCGATTCTTCCGTTGTCTATACGCCAGGTCTTTTTTAAGATATTGAGGTCTGCCTGGGCTGTTCTGGTTTTAAAAGTTTCAATGGTCTGTTCAGGGGGTATGATCTTATCGTGATCAGAATTCTGTTGTTTAAATACATCTGTTAATTTTATGGTCATCTTCCATTAAACCTGTTTTTGTTACTGTCCTTCTTGATATAAAAATGATTGACATACCTTAATTCTTAATTATATAATAGACAATTATTTTTAATTTAAAATGGACAGGTGTTTGTAAAAAATTAAAATATATAATAATTTTCCTTATATTGCAAGGTTCTAAAATTCTATGAAAAGAAAAGCTTTGATCAGGCGTGAAACAAAAGAAACCAGCATTGAGATAGAAATCAATCTGGATGGTTCCGGTATTCATGATATTTCAACGGGTATTCCCTTTTTTAATCATATGCTGACCCTTTTTGCGGTACATGGTTTTTTTGATCTAACGATTAAAGCAAAAGGGGATATTGAGGTGGATTATCACCATACGGTGGAGGATATAGGCATTGTACTTGGCAAGGCTGTCTCAGATGCTCTTGATGATAGAAAGGGGATCTGCCGGTATGGAGATGGGGCCGTGCCCATGGACGAAGCTTTTTCCAGAGTTAATATCGACTTTTCAAACCGCCCGTTTCTTGTGTATAATCTGCCTGAAACCATTCGTTCGTCCGGTGCTTTTGATGCCTGGCTTGCCAAGGAATTTTTCCGGGCATTATGTGTAAATGCCGGTATGAATCTTCATATTAATGCCGATTATGGGGAAAACGAACACCATATCCTGGAATCAATATTTAAAGCCCTTGGCAGAGCCTTGAAAAAGGCGACGCGCCTGGATGAAAATATCCTGGGTACCCTCTCAAGCAAAGGGTCTTTATGACCGATCTTTTATGCAGTCCGCCCATGTTGACATTTCAAGAGTAATAATTAATTTTTGTTAGGTCTGGAGTCAACCTCATCCGTATGTATATTCCTGAAGAAAAAGTTTCCGATATAATAGCCGCATCAGATATAGTGGAGATCATTTCAGATTTTGTGATGCTGAAAAAGTCCGGGATGAACTATTTTGGATTGTGTCCCTTTCATTCTGAGAAAACCCCGTCTTTTTCCGTAAGCCCCCATAAGCAGATGTTTCATTGTTTTGGATGCGGGGCAGGAGGAAATGCTGTTTCCTTTATAATGAAATACCAGGGGATATCTTTTGTAGAGGCAGTCAAATTTCTGGCTGAAAAATGCGGGATTGAGATTGATACAGGGCCTGTTAATCCGGAAAAGCAGCAAAGAATGGCCCTTAGAGAAGGGCTTTTCAGAATTAACACCAGGGTGACGGAGCTTTACCGCCGGGAACTTAAAAAAGGTTCAGGAGCTGAAGATGCACGAAAATACCTTCAAAAAAGAAGTATTTCACAGGATACTATTGATAAGTTCAGCATTGGCTATGCACCGGATGCCTGGAACACTGTTGTAAACTTTCTTAGAAAAATGCGGGTATCCAGAACCTCTGCCCTGGAATGTGGACTTGTTCTAACCAGGAAAAATAAGGATGGATATTATGACAGATTCAGAAACAGGATAATATTTCCCATATATGATATAAATATGCAGATTACAGGATTTGGCGGGAGGGTCATGGATGATGCCATGCCAAAATACCTTAATTCTCCTGAAACATCGATTTACAGCAAGGGTAAGATTCTTTACGGCCTTCATCGATCAAGGCAGCATTGCCGAAGAAAAGGCGGTGTATATATTGTAGAGGGATACTTTGACTTTCTCTCCCTTTATCAGCGGGGAATCAAAAACTGTGTTGCAAGTCTTGGTACGGCACTGACATCTGATCATGTTCGTCTTCTAAAAGGTTATGCTTCAAAGATGGTCCTTGTATTTGATTCTGATAATGCCGGTATAAATGCTGCAAAAAGAAGTATTGACACATTCATGAAGGACGGTGTTGATGTTCGGATACTTGTGCTTCCCGAGGGTTATGATCCTGATTCCTTTGTTGTTGAAAATGGAAAAGATGCCTTTATCGGGGCAGCAGAAAAAGCCATGTCCGTCATGGATTTCTTGAGGAAAACCGCAGAACAAAAGCATGGCTTTTCCTTGGAAGGCAAAATAGCTATTTTAAATGAGATGAAGGAATATCTGTCCGTAATTGAGGATAGTGCCCTGCGTTCCTTATATATAAGAGAATTGTCCCAATGGCTGGGAATTGATGAAAAAGCAGTGCTTGAAAAGGTACGCAGCGCCTGTATTTTAGCTGCAAAAAATACTGGGCGCCGTGAAGTTAACGCTCGGGATATTTCCTGTACTGCGCCGCCACAGGATGCTTTGCCGGAGGCCTGTTTGAAATCGGATAGAAGAGAGTGCCAGATGCTGTCCATGATGATTCAGTATCCTGAAATAATTCCTGAAGTTCAAAAAAAAGGAGTGCTTGATTGTTTTTATTCAAACAACTTGAAATCCCTGGGGGAACTTATTATTTCAAAATTGGGTTCCAGCGGAGGGCAAATCGGGGAATTGATGGTTGCTGCGGCCGATAAAAACCACCGTGAATTGATTGCGGAACTATCAATGAAAGATGTTACAGAAACAGAGGATGTTTTTACAAAATCGCTGTTTTTAATTAACAGAATAATTAAAATCAGAAAAAAAAATGAAGGTTTTCTGATCAATGAAATAAGAAGAGCGGAACAGGACGGTAATTCGGATCTTCCTCTGGATTTACTTCAAAAAAGACAGAGTGAGATCAGGAAGTTACATGGTTATAAATAAATAAACCCTATATTTCGCTTTTTAGCAGCCAGCCTGGTTGAATTCATTACAAACTTTTTTAAGAAGCATTGATATATCTAATCAGTCATAAGCTCTCTAAATTAATACCACATATAGTATTGGATTAAAATTTAATACAGAAAATTTGGTATGGGAGATGAGACCTTAAGATCCACGAGGATATATTTAAAAAATGTTTTTTAATGGCTCGGGATATAAAAAAAGTTAAATATCGGGGAATAGCCTTTGGGAGGCATTTTTTATGGCAGCAGAATCGGTTAAATACATGGGGAGTGAGGCTGTTTCAAGAAAAGTAATGCTGGGGTTGATTGAAAAGGGAAAAAAAGAGGGTTCTCTCTCCTATGCCGAAATTAATGAAGCCATTTTAGATGATATCAAATCATCCGAACAAATAGAGGATATTTTAGATCAGTTTAAGGCCCTGGGAATTGCTTTAGTTGATAAAGAAAAGCAAAATCCCGGAAAAATGTTAAATAACTCAGAACAAAAAAATGACACTGCCGTAAATAAATCTTCTGGAAAACAGGTAAAGGGTGAGTCTCAATTAGATGAACCGGTAAGGAAGACAAAGACATCTGAAGGTACCCAGAAAGTTAAAAAGCTCAAAAAAGGCCTTTATTCATCAGTAAGTTCAGAGGCGGATATGGAGTTTGGCGCTGTAACAGATCCAGTTAAGATGTACCTGAGAGAAATGGGTATGGTTACCCTTCTCAGCCGGGAAGGGGAGATCAAAATTGCCAAAAAGATAGAAGTTGGAGAACGCGATGTGTTAAAGGCCATGCTCACGAGCCCATTAACCGTAAGTTCTCTGATTACCCTTGGCCAAAGAATGAAGGGGCATCTTCTTCGGCCCAAGCATATTCTCAGGGATGTTGACGAGGGGGACGGCCTTGTAGATGAGGCTGCAAAGCTGGAAACCTTTTTAAAAACATTGGAAAACATTAAATCTCTTCACCTGTCAAACCAGGAAAAAAGAAATGAGATACTTGAAGGCGAGCTGGAGCCTTCGGTTCTTAGAAAAATACGGGCGGATATCAGGGCTAATAATGAAAAAATATTTGAAGAGCTTAAGCAATGGAGGTTTGAGGGCGGTATTATTGATAATATCGAGAAGAGTATAAGGGGAAATATCCACTGGTTTGATACCATGGATAATCTCATGAAGCGGTGTGCTGCAACCTTTAAGTCTAAAAAGGATGAAATGATCGATGCTCTTTCCGATCAAGATGGTTTTGTGGGCTGGGCCATGGAACGCTCATCCATTGACAGGGAGCGGGCGATTCTTTTGCATACGGATCTTTCCGCCATCTGCGCCCAGATAAATACACGCAAAGACAATGTCAAGGGAGATGCAGCCATTCTTAGAAAGGTGGTTAAAGGAATCGACAAGGGCAGGATGAAGGCAAAGGCTGCCAAGAGCGAACTGGTAAGAGCAAATCTTCGCTTAGTTGTGAGTATAGCCAAAAAATATACCAACCGGGGCCTTCAGTTTCTGGATCTGATTCAAGAGGGGAATATCGGTCTTATGAAGGCTGTGGACAAGTTTGAATACCGGCGGGGATATAAATTCAGCACCTATGCCACCTGGTGGATACGCCAGGCCATTACCCGCGCCATTGCAGATCAGGCCAGAACAATTCGTATTCCGGTTCACATGATCGAGACAATTAACAAGCTTATCCGGACCTCAAGATACCTTGTTCAGGAAATGGGCAAAGAGCCGTCTCCAGAGGAAATTGCCGAAAAAATGGAGATATCCCTTGATAAGGTGCGCCGGGTTCTTAAAATTGCAAGGGAACCTATTTCCCTTGAAACACCTATTGGAGAAGAAGAAGACAGTCATCTTGGTGATTTTATCGAGGACAAAAAGTTCTCTCTTCCCTCGGAAGCTGCCATTAATCTCAATCTTGCAGAGCAGACCAGAAAGGTGCTTGCCACCTTGACTCCCAGGGAGGAAAAGGTTTTGCGCATGAGGTTCGGTATCGGGGAAAAAGCAGATCATACCCTTGAAGAGGTGGGAAAAGACTTTACCGTTACAAGGGAGCGCATCAGGCAGATAGAGGCCAAAGCGTTGAGAAAATTACGGCATCCCACAAGGAGTAAAAAATTAAAGAGTTTTATAGAGTATTAACTCTTGACATTTATCATAAAAAATATATAATGCCTGAGTTGTTAAACAATGAGAAGGGCCCATAGCTCAGTTTGGCAGAGCCACCGGCTCATAACCGGTCGGTCCCTGGTTCGAACCCAGGTGGGCCCACCAAATTATATTATATGACTAATACGTACTATTTCAGTTATGTTGTCATTAAAAGCGTGGTAATACATACCACGCTTTTTTTGTTTCAGCAGGAATGCCATGAAAAAACAAGCAACTACAAAAGATTTAATGGAATTAATCGATGGGATTGCTCCATTTTCCCTTGCAGAATCATGGGACAATTCAGGACTCCAGGCCGGCAATATGAGTTGGCCGGCAAAAAAAATTTTAATCGCCCTTGATGTTTCCATGGGTGCAATGATAGATGCTGCAAAATGGGGAGCAGATACCCTTTTGACCCATCATCCTCTGATGATCCATCCCCTTGCCTGTATTGATTTTGCAGCTATGCCTGGTGCCGTCATTGAGATGGCGGCAAAACACAAAATTTCCATCATCTCAGCCCATACGAATCTTGATAAGGCCGAAGGGTGCCTTAACGATTATTTTGCACAAAAATTAAAACTTAAACAGATATCCCCACTTCAATCACCTCCGTTGGAGAAGTATCAGCTTGAACTGACTTCCGAAAAAGAAAAGAACACCCATGGACTTGGAAGAACAGGCATCATCGATTATATTGTTTCCCTTGACGTATTTGCAGAACAGGTAAAAGAATATTTGCATCTAAGCTCTGTAAGGTTAGTGGGAAATAATGCCATGAAAGTAAGTAAAGTTGCTGTCTGTACAGGAAGCGGGGGTTCTTTACTAAAAGATGTTTACCGGTCAGGCGCAGATGTATATGTCACAGGAGATATGAAATATCATGAGGCAAGGGATATTGAGGCTGCCGGTCTGGGCTTGATAGATGTGGGGCATTTTGCATCTGAGCATATTGTTATTGAAATGATGATGAAAAAGCTTGACGCCGCTTTGGAAAAACATGGATTTGATTTTAAAATAAAAGGTTACCAAAAAGAGTCTGATCCATTTTCAATCATATAACTGCCATGGGCTGACCAAAATTTTGATCCGGTTTTTGCCCACAACGAACAATGAGGAGCAGATATGGAAATGGGGCAGATATTGAATCTGTTCCTACTTTCTAATAAAAAAACAGCAGTTCTGTTATCTAAGATTAAGCTGCTGCAACAGGGGAATAAATATGCTGGAAATAACAAAGGAAGATATTGACGTTCTCGTCAGACTTCAGAGGGCTGAATCTGAGATCGTTCGTATCAAAGCATTCCTTAAGGACGTTGATAAAGAAAAGGCAGAGTTAGAATCAAGACTTGTTCTTTTTAAACAATCTTTGGACGACCTGCGTAAAGCTGTTGAAAAGGCTGAAGAAACCTGCAAGAAAGCTGAAGATGAAATAAAAGAAAATGATGAAAGGATTGCTAAAAGCAATGAAACCCTTAAAACCGTAACAACCAACAAAGCCTATCAAACCCTGCTGCGTGAGATTGACAATAATAAGAAACGTAAGGGAGACCTTGAAAGCTTTTATCTGGAAAAATTAGATGAAAAAGAGCTTCAGGAAAAAAAACTTGAAGAAAAAGAGGCTGATTTTATTCAACTAAAGGAACACATTCGTTCTGAACAAGATACATTGAATGAAAAATGTGAGGATGACAGACAGCTCTTTGAAACATATGTTAAACAGAGGGAAGATATTGGAACAAGCCTTTCCCTTGAGCTGTTTAACCAGTTCAGGGAAATATCACGTACCAGCGGCGGCCTTGCAGTGGTGAGAGTAATTAAAGAGGTATGCCGGGGATGCTTCATGAACATACCTCCCCAGCTTTATATTGAGGTTCAAAGATGCAAATCCTTGATTTTATGTCCCCAATGCAATAGAATTCTCTATTATACGGAAGATGAGTGAATTTATAAAATACGGTGGAAGTAGACTGAACGATCGCTGGATGGTAACATCTGGAGGAAAGTCCGAACACCAAAGGGCAGGACGCTCCATAACGTGGAGTCACGGTGACGTGAAGGAAAGTGCAACAGAGAGTAGACCGCCTGCCATTTCAATGGCAGGTAAGGGTGAAACGGTGCGGTAAGAGCGCACCAGTTTCCCGGGTGACCGGGAAAGCTTGGTAAACCCCGTCCGGTGCAAGACCAAATAGAGAAGTGTTTGAGGGCTGCCCGCCCGAACTTCCGGGTAGGTCGCAAGAGGTTTGCGGTAACGTAGATCCTTAGATGAATGATCGTTGCCCTGGATACGGGTAACCGTTCCAGGGAACAGAATTCGGCTTACAGGCTGCTTTCACCGTATTTTTATATAAAAAAATATTTAAGGATAATAATCATGTTGATCATTGAAGAACTAAAGGTGGAAGTTGGAGATAAGGAAATTCTTCAGAATGTGAATCTCCATGTTCCTCCGGGTGAAACACATATACTTTTCGGCCCCAATGGTTCTGGAAAAACCTCGCTTATGATGACGGTTATGGGTTTTGCCGGATACAGGGTAACCCGTGGTAAAATAATCTTTAAGGGAGAGGATATTACATACATGCCTGTCCATGAAAGGGCAAGGCTTGGCATTGGTGTGCTTTTTCAGCGCCCCCCCACAATTAACGGCCTGTCCACACGCCGTATGGTGGAAATATGCGCCCGGGGCAGGGAAATTGATGTGGATGCGCTTTCAAAAAAGATGAAATTTGATGGATTCATCGAACGGGATGTTAATCATAACCTGTCCGGCGGAGAAATCAAACGCTCGGAGCTTTTGCAGCTTTCAGCTCAACAGCCGGATCTTTTACTGCTTGATGAGCCCGAATCAGGAGTTGATCTTGAATCCATAGCACTTCTTGGTGACAGTATTAACTCTCTTTTGAACCGCGGCATAAAAAAACAACCGTCCTGCCATGCCGGCCTGGGGGAAAAACCTAAATCAGCACTTGTGATTACCCACACCGGGCACATTCTCGATTATATAACGGCTGACAGGGGCCAGGTTTTATACAACGGCCGCCTGCGGTGCTCCCGTAATGCAAGGGAAATTTTAAAATGGATCAGGGAATATGGATATGAGGAGTGTGTTGGATGTGCAGCATGAAATATGAAGAACAGCTTGATCTATCTGAATACAATACAGTTGCAGATGCCCACGCCTATGTGGACAGGCTTGAAGAAATAAATGAAAATGATGCCCGTGAATTCGTTAAGGTGGGCATTGATACCAATGAATCCCTCAGGGCAGGAACCTTTATACAAAAGGACAGCTCCCTGGTTCACTGCAGCCGCTCCATTGAAGGGGTTGACATCCTGGGAATATCACGGGCCCTTGAAACCAAACCATGGGTTAAGGATTTTCTGTGGAAACTGCTTCCCCGGGAAAAAGATGAAATTACAAAGGCTTCTCCTGAAACACCGGATCAGGGTTTCTTCATAAATATTGAAAAGGGCTTTAAAACTGAAAAACCATTGCAGACCTGTCTTCATATTGCCAAGGAAAATTTTTCCCAGAATGTCCATAATATTATAGTGGCACAAGAGGATTCCGAGATTCACATAATTGCAGGCTGCTCCACCTCAGAACACCTGAAATCAGGACTTCACATTGGGTTATCTGAATTCTATGTAAAAAAAGGTGCAATTCTGAAATATACCATGATTCATGACTGGGGGGAAAATGTCCGGGTGCGCCCCAAGACGGCAGTGCATGTGGAAGAGGGCGGGGTTTTCATATCAAACTATATTTCCTTGAAACCCGTGGGTTCCATTGTTGCCAACCCTGTCACCTATCTTGAAAAAAATGCCACTGCAAGGATGAACAGCATACTTGTTGCGGGTAAGGGCTCTTTCATGGATATGGGTTCAATTGTTGAATTAAATGGCAGTGGAGCCCGTGCGGAGATCATCTCCAGGGCCATCGTAGCAGGAGGTACAATTATCTCCAGGGGACATCTCATGGGCAAGGTTCAGGGAGTCAAGGGTCATCTGGAGTGTAAAGGGCTGATTCTAAAGGAGGGCCTGCTTCATGCCATCCCGGAGTTATCCGGGCATACCCCCGGGGTGGAGATGTCCCATGAGGCTGCCGTGGGTAAAATTGATAACCGTGAAATCGAATATCTTATGGCCAGGGGACTGGATGAAGAGGAAGCCATATCCACCATAGTAAGGGGCTTTTTGAATGTCGATATAGAGGGGCTTCCCGGGGAGCTTGCGGCAAAAATTGATGAGGCGGTTAAAGAAACTGAGCAGGATATGATGTAATGGCTCTTTCTTGTGATATTTCATTCAAGGAAAAAGCAAATCTGTTTTCCTTTGAATACCTGAAATGTATTTTATATATATTAGATGTGCGTTCTGAAGAGTATTTATTAACCAAAAAACTCTATTCCAAACTCATTACAGCCTCCCATCTTCTTGAGGATTTCCTGGATTTTCATGGTGCCAAGAACAACCGTGAGTGGATATTCTACAGGGAACTGAGCGCGGCTGTAAGACATCTTTCCCTGGCAGGCTATTCCCAGAAGCATATCTTCAACCGCATTAAATTCTATGAATTTGAAGCAGAATATGAAGGGTTTGCCCAGGAGGCAAGGGACACCCTGCTGATGATTCAAGGCTCACTCCAGATTGCGGCTCCAGTAATCATCAAGGAGGCAAGACGCCTGAAGATCGATGTTCCGGAAAAAGGATATGAACCGGTTTTTTTCCCTGGCATTGCAACAGGAGAGCAGCTTGAATATAATATCGATGATTTTAACAACCGGCAGCAGCAGCAAAAAAACCTTACCGTTATTGCCAGCGATTTTTTAGAGCTGATTAATGCCTTTGAAACCTTTGCGTTTTATCAGCGTTACACCAGTGAACAGATTAGACAAATTGTCCCCTTAAAGGTAAATGAGGTTGAGATCAGGCGTTTTGAAATGCTGCTTCACAACCTGCAATCCTGCTTTGATTCCTATGTTATCCATGGTGGTTTTTTCCGCGGCAATAGAAAGCTAAAACAACTCAGAAGCCATTTCTCCATTGTATTTCACATACTTCAGGTTGTGGGTCGCCTGCTTCATTTTTATGAGCGCCATCTCCATGATGTGGAGTATAAGGATGTCTATAAGAATGTCAGCGAAGCCTTGACCGAACTCATCGATCCTGATGTTTTACTGGATCGGGCTGTTAATTACGGGCTGTTTTATGCCTGGCAGTTTCTATCTTCGGGCAAACGCCTGGCCTCGGAGATTTTAAATGAAAATATAGATAGATCATCCATTACCGTGGGTATTCCAAAGGAGAGGGGATTTCATTGCAGACCAAGCCTTCTTGTTGCTAAAATCGTTCAGCATTACGGCGGAGAAGTTGAGATGTTCGTAGGGGAAGATCGATTTGACGCAGCCAGCGTGCTTGATATTCAGTGGGCAGGCGGAAAAATAAAGAAAGAAGAGATTGAAGAGGTGATATTTAAGGGCGACAGCAGAGCCCTTGCCGATTTAAAAGTGCTGGCAGGTGTTAATTATGCCGAGGACGCAATGGGCAAGGGGATCCCCCTTCCAAAGGAACTCTCCTATCTGAGATGACCACAACAAAAAATGAATGTAAGGACGGATTCCATATCCGCCCCAAATGGAATGTATATCTATCAATGGGAAAATAAATGGGCAGCAATAGATTATGCCCCTACAGGTTCAAATAAATCATAGGGATTTTTTTATGCGGGATCGTGAGGTGTTTGCAGTGATTGTGGCCGGAGGCAGGGGCCGGAGGATGAACTCTCAAATTCCAAAGCAATATATGATTTTAGATGGAATCCCTGTTCTTGCCCGTACCCTCAAATCCTTTACCTCCCTTGATTTTATTACCGGCACCATACTTGTGCTCCCTCCGGGGGACATATCCCATTGTTCAGATAAAATACTGTCTTTCTCAGAACCCAGAGATTTGATTCATCTGGCTCCGGGCGGAAAAAGCCGTCAAGAATCCGTCATGAATGGTTTAAGAGCCGTCAAAAAGCAATCTGTTTTTGGCAATCCCATTGTGCTCATCCATGACGGAGTTCGCCCCTTTACAGACCCATCCTTGATCAAAAAATGTCTTAATGGCGCTGTAAACAATGGGGCATGTATCCCTGCCATTCCCCTCACAGATACATTGAAAAAAACAGATGGAAAAGGTTTTACCGTTGAAACTGTGAACCGGAAAAACCTTTTTCGGGCCCAGACCCCCCAGGCATTTCATCTGGATCTGATCCTGAATGCCCATGAAATAGCTGCTTCTAATGGTTTTTCAGGAACTGATGATGCTTCCCTGCTGGAGCGGTTGGGAAAAAAAGTTTTTATAGTGCAGGGCAGTGAGCATAATATAAAAATTACCACTCAAGATGACCTTATATTTGCTGAGTTTCTTTTATCCCGTTTATTTTCATATCTGCCCTGATCTGTAAGATTATCAAGGAGATAATTATTGACATAATAAAGAGGCATATCCTATAGTGGTCAATACTAAATTACAGGGATATTATTGTTGTACAAGCTCTGATTCTGGAGGTATATAATATGGCGGATAAGCCGGTTTTAAAAATAGGCCATTTAACCATAACCGATCATTTGATCCTGGGTGTTACCGATCTTAAACTGAAAAAAGGAATGGAAACCTTTAAGCACTGTCGTTTGCAGCCGGTGAAGAAAAATGGATGGAATGAGGTTGCAGATGCGCTGGCGGTAAAATCCCTTGATGGTGCATTAATTCTTGCTCCAACTGCCATGGATCTTTTTAAATCAGGAGTAGGGTTAAAACTTTTGCTGCTTGCCCATAGATCCGGCAGCATTCTTGTGAAAAACAAGAGGGCAAATATTGAAAAGATCGAAGATTTTGCCGGTAAAATCGTGCTTATTCCCTATCAGCTTTCAATTCATAATATGCTTTTTCACAGGCTTCTTACCGAAAAGGGCATGAAACCAGGGAGGACCGTTGAACCGGATATAGATGTCCCCCTTGAGGTTGTGGCCCCGTTCCAGATGCCCGAAGCACTTGAATTAGATGAGGATGGAGAAATAGGAGGCTTCATCGTTGCAGAACCCTTTGGCTCACAGGTGATTGCATCGGGGCTTGGTGAGGAGTTTTGTCTTTCAAAGGAATTGTGGCCCGGCCATCCATGCTGCGTATTTGTCATGCGCGATGAAATCATTGAACAGCATCCTGAGGCGGTTCAGGAGCTGACTACAAGTTTTGTCAGGTCCGGCATTGCCATTGATGCCCAACCGGATCCGGCATCCATCATTGGTGCGAACTTTCTTTCCCAGGATGTGGATGTTATAAAAAGGGTATTGAAAGACCCGCCTGACCGCATCACGACGGGCTCACTTATGCCGGTATTAGAGGACCTTGAAATCATTCAGGAATATATGATGGACAAGATGAAAATTCTGACAAGCTTAATTGATCTTGAAAAGTTTGTGGATACCCGTTTTGCGGAAAAAGCCGGAGCCAGATAAAACTTCAGGTATGTATTGTGCATATTTTTTTCAAATCTTTAAAACGATTTAAGGCATCCTTTGTTTAACCTTTTATGCTTTCAAAATCGACATCCCTGTTTTTAAGGGAGCTGTCTTAAAAAAAGTGTAAACCGTTTTAAGGGGAATATACTGAACACTCAGACAAACCGAGCTTGTCAGAAAAATTTTTTCCTTTGATAATGAGGAGATTATAAACTGTCGCAACCTCGAGTTGAAGCAGTGGGCAGTAAATGAAAGATGCCGGATTTAGTTAAAGGAGAAAAATATGCAGATAAAAAGGCTTCAATATCCCTCTACCACCTCTGAAGACCTTGTCCGGAACAAAACCCAAATTGAGGACAAATCCTTTAAATCATTGTTATCACAAACCAGATTAGAGCAGCTTCGGCTGGAAGAAACTGGATCAAAGCAAAATAGTATGCCGGCACTATCTGAAATCCCTGATGAATCCCTGCGGTTTTCAGCTTCTTCAACAACTGCCCAGGAAAATAATATAGCCCAAAACCACTCTCTTTTATATATAGGCCAAGTCACGAAAGATACCCCCACAGTTTCAGAGCTTATATTTCAGACTTCCCATAAGAAAAACTGCTGGAATATATTGGGAAATTCGGTTAATGCAGATAAGCCCTTCAGGACTATTCGCCCTGGTACTGATATTTATATGGATTCAAAAACATCGGAAATCATATGGGGAGATGCTGCTGAAAAAATTAATGGAACAGATAAGGCTTTTGCTGCCCTTAATGGACATTCCACAAATGAAAATTCATCGGCCCTGGAGGCTCCAGCCAGGATAACAAATCAGCCATCCTCTATGCCATATAACATACATGACGTCTCACCGCCACAATCTAAAGATAAAGATATTTTAAAGACAAGCCCTTATGGAGATTTTCAGATAAAAGGGCTGGACAGTGCCGTCAGCCAGTTCATCGGCAGAGATTACGATAAGATGGACTGTTATGAGCTTGTGGTGGGAGGCTTGAGAAACATGGGTTTCAAATACCGGGGGCAGGATGGCCTGGGGCACCACCTCATCGATCAGGCGGCAAAAGGCGGACTGCCCTATAATCATTACCTGAACGGAGAGGGACTTGTTAATGCTGCGGGACACGACGTGTTTAATAAAACCATAACCAATATTAAAAGCATTGATAACCAGACTGTAAAGACCATGAATGAAATGGAAAAAGTATTGCAGGAAGGCCAGATACTATCCTTTTCCACCCGTACAAGCGGTCATACCGGTGTTATATCAAGAAAAGATGGTACATGGACATATATTAATTCAGGTACCATGGACAACAATATTACCGGAAGAAACGGTACCAGGGCAGTTGGCGAAGAAACCCTTGAAAATGAAGTTAAAAACTGGATCAAGCGTGCCGGCTCAAAGGGGGAAGGCTTAAAAATTTCATTGGGCTCTCTTGATATTTCTAAACTTTCAATGTTTGTAAAAGACAAGGGCAGGGTGCTTGAAAGGGCTTAAAAATATTTATTTCTTGACCATGAAAAGACATTCTTCATATCACCTTAAAAGCAGTTTGCACTTTTTTTGAGATGCCCCCCCAAAAAAGGGAAGATTGATTCAGAAAGTTTAAACCGGAAAATGAGGGATGCCCATGAAATTTAATACCATACTCAACCGATATATCTTTAAAGAACTCCTGCCTCCTTTTTTTATCAGCCTGCTGTTTCTTACCTTTATTTTCCTGATGACCAGAATTCCCAATATCACCAACATGGTTGTTAATTATAACACCGGACTTTTTGCTGTTTTGCTGCTGATCCTCTATTCCCTTCCCCGTTTCCTGGAATTTACCCTTCCCATGTCGGTTATGATTTCGGTACTGCTTACATTCATGCGCATGGCAGGAGACAATGAGATAATTGCCGTAAAAGGGAGCGGTATCAATATATACCGGCTGCTGCCGCCTGTAGTTTTATTTTGTTTCTTAGGAGCATGTCTTACCACCTGGGTAACGGTGTGGGGCGTTCCCTGGGGCAAGCTTTCCTTCAGCTATACGGGATCAAAACTCATTGCCTCAAGCGTAAATGTGGCCCTTAAAGAGAGGCAGTTTAACAATGTTTTTGACGATATTATGATCTATGTTACATCCATTGATGTTAAGACAGGGGTTCTATCGGATATTTTCATTGAGGATAACCGATCCGGTGAAGGCGGAAATATTACCATTGCATCTGAGGGTATGCTTTTGTCCCAGGAGGGGAAATCCATTTACACCCTTCGGCTCCATGACGGTCTTGTAAACCAGGTGAACCTGGAAAATGAATCGGTAAATCTTGTTCATTTCAACACCTATGACATCAGTTTTGACATGATGGATGAGAGAAATGCTCAAAAAAAAAGAAAAAAACATTATGATGAAATGGCATTATCCGAGTTGATAACATTCATTAAAAACAAAAAAGGAACTCCTTCCCAGCTTAGTTCCGCCCGCATGGAACTTCACGAGAAATTCTCCATTCCCGCAGCCTGTATTGTGCTTGGTATCCTGTCTTTTGCCCTGAGTCTTCAGTCGGTGTCTTCGAGGCGGGCCTCCGGGTTTGGTATGTCTTTATTTTTTTTTCTTCTTTACTATCTTATGCTTGCGGCAGGCTGGTCAGCAGGGGAAAGTGGTTTTTATACACCTCTGGTAGGCATGTGGCTGCCTAATTTCATTATTGGAGGGGCAGGTCTTTATTTTCTGGTGAGGGCAGCAAAAGAGGATCCCGTCGCCATACCTAATTTCTATAGACTATACATGTTCATTAAAAAAAAATTAAAAAAAATAGCAAAAAAGGCTCACGAGTGATGCTATGTCTATTTTAAGCAGATACTGGCTCAAAGAATTTTTCAGGTTTTTTCTGATTGTTCAGATAATCGTCATGTGTATTTTTGTTTCAGTGGATTATCTGACAAATATTGAGAGCTTTCTTGATTCTGAAATTTCCCTTTTAAGTGCATTTGGCTATGTTCTTTTGAAGACCCCTTTCATGTTTGTCCAGTTAACCCCTGCAGGGCTTGTGCTGTCAGTGATTGTGGTTTTCGGCATGATGAACAAAAACAATGAACTTTTGGCGCTCAAGTCCGGCGGAGTTACTGTCTTTTATCTTGTCAGGCCTGCTGTTATGGCAGGAATTTTTCTTGGCATAATGATGTTTTTCCTTGGAGAGACCATTGTACCCATTACCATGAGCCAGGCCAATCATATAAAATACTCTGTGATTAAAAAGCGTAGAAACGTTTATGCCACAAGGGAAAATATCTGGATAAAAGGAGATAAAAACATTGCCCATTTCAAGTATTTCAATCCGGTTGATCGTACCATTTCAGGTATTACATTGACCTTTTTCAATAAAAATTTTCAACTTCTTTCAAGGATTGATGCAGAAAATGGACGTTATGAAAACGGCACATGGATTCTTTTTAAAGGACTTGAACAGACATTTTCCAGAAATTTAAAAAAGAGCAGTGTAGATACATGGATGGAAAAAAAAGTGGTATTGGATATTGAACCAGATGATTTAAAAAAAATTGTAAAAAAATCCAATGAAATGGGTTTTAAAGAACTTGCCGCCCATGTGAGAAAAGTAGAACAAGAAGGTTATGATGCCACCACCTACCGGGTGGATCTGTTTGGAAAAACAGCTTTTCCCTTTATCTCTTTGATCATGGCCGTCATCGGGTCTGCCGCAGGTATGCGCTCCTTTGTAAAAGAAAATCTCCCCCTCGGAATCACCCTTGGTATCTGCGCATCGTTTTTTTACTGGATCATGTATGGATTCTGCACATCCCTGGGTTATGGACGTATGCTGCCCCCCTTTATCAGTGCATGGGCCGCTAATTTTTTTTTCATGTGCGGGGCACTGATCTTTCTTTTTCAGACTGAATAACTATCCCAGGTCAAAACCCTGGTCTGCCCATGGCAGTTTATATAAAACTTCGTGTAATTTCAGGCATCTTTCAAAACATCTTAAAAATAGTTTACACTTTTTTTGAAATAAGCCCCAAAAACTGGAAAAATTGATTGAGAAAGTGTAAAGCGAAAAATGAAGGATGCCTAATTTCATAATGAGAATTAGAAAAATTTGGGCCTTTTTTCCTGATTTTAGGGACCTCATGGCGAAGTTAACAAAGTAGAATCAGTAATCCATAAAAAAGAAAATATTATTTTATGTTGAAAAAGGTTAAAAAAAAACTGGAGACGGATTTTAAATCAGCTATCTTAAATGATGAAAAATCCCTGCCTGCTTTGGTTATGTTTTTCCTTATTATCTTATCCAGGATATACGGAGCAGTCACACGGATAATCGCAGGGCTTTACAGGCATGGTATTTTAAAAACAATACATGTGCCTTGTTTTGTAATTTCCCTTGGCAATATCGCGGTTGGTGGGACCGGGAAAACTCCCATGACAATGTATATTGCAGATTTTTTGAAAACTCTGGGGCTTTCATCCGTGGTTATAAGCCGGGGATACGGAGGAACGCGTCAGAAAAGGGGTGGAGTGGTCGGTGACGGCCATCAGGTTTTTATGAATCCTGCAGAATCCGGGGATGAGCCTTTCATGATGGCCTGTGAACTTGAATACCCTGTAATGGTAGGAGCAGACAGGGTTGTTTCAGCGCTTCTGGCTATACGGCTGTTTTCCCCTGATGTACTCATACTTGACGATGGGTTTCAGCATATGCGCCTTTACAGAGATTTGAATATCCTGTTGCTTGACTGTGAAAAACCCCTGGGAAACGGACATCTAATGCCTGCCGGCATATTAAGGGAATCTTTCCTGGAAGTGAAAAAAAGAGCAGATATTGTAGTGTTTACCAGGTGCGGAAGTCGTGAAAAATGCCAGATTCTCCATGCCCGGGGCAAACCGTTTTTTGTAACCTCCCATGTGCCTTTTTTGCATTGCATTATCAAATCCGGCAACAGGGGTAAAAGCCCCCATGGGTATGAAGACCAGGATAAATACGGAGTTGAAAGTGAAAAAATACTTGATGAAAATAGCTGTGATAGCTCCATGCTCACCGAAAAAACCGCCGTACTTTTCTCTGGCATAGCCCATAATTTATCCTTTTATGATTCAGCAGAAAAAATGGGTCTTATTATAAAGGATCATCTTGAGTTCACGGATCATCACAGGTATGATTTAGATGAAATCAAAATGATTTCAGAGAGGGCAGAGGAGCTTCAGGCGGATTTCATCGTGACGACTCAAAAGGATTTTGCAAGGCTTGACCCCGGCATCCTCTGGCCCGTTGATTTTGCCGTTATCGGCATCAGAATAGAGTTTGTTGATGATGAGGCAGGCTTTAAGTCCCGGTTGAAATCGGCTTTATCTTTATATCGGCCATGCCCTTATGGGTATAAGGAAAACTGAAATCCATGAATGGATTTCATATTCTCCCTGACCCGTTGTTACAGATCATGGCAAATATGGAAAAGGGGCAGATATAGCATCTGCCTCCTGCGGTTTCGGCATCGTTCATATTACCTGAAAATTAGTTTATATTTTTTAGGATAAAATTCTTAAAAGACAAGGATGTTAATATGAAAAGTGTAAACCGGCAAATAAAGAATGCCGCGGTTTCTAAAAAATAATATGGCTGAAAACATCTTCAGCCTGGATGAGTTTCATGCACATTGGATCGGGGCATCTCTTTTTGTTGCAGGGGGAGCAATAATAACTTTTCTGAATGATTTTTCCTTTATAGGGGCCTGTACGGCGGGGATTTGACGGCCCAAAGAGCGCTATGGTTTTTATGCCGAGGGCAACGGCAAGGTGCATGGGGCCTGTATCGCAACTGACAACGGCCCCGGCCCTGCCGATTACCTCCGTTAATTCATGCAGGCTGGTTTTGCCCGTCAGGTCAAGAACCGCTCCTCCGGCAATTGCCTTGATCTTCCCTCCCATGGGTATATCTGCACTTCCTCCCGTCAGAACCGATACAAGCCCTTTTTTTTTGTGAAGTAAAATGGCTAATTCAGCAAATTTTTCAGGCTGCCACAGGTTTGCTTTTTTGGTGGCACCAATATTAAGCACAATATAGTTTTCAGGAAGCTCTATTCTTGAGAACTCATGTCTGGTAATTTGCCATTGAACCCGTGTTTTTGCTGCACCAAGGTAATCTGCGAAATCAAGATACTGATCCAGCATATGTTTTTCCGGATCAGAAGGAGGAATCCTTGTAAAGGGGTACATCCATGTGAACTCCTTGCACCGCCTTTTGTCAAAACCCAGCTTGACCCTGCTGTCTGACATGAGACAAAAAAACCCGGATTTGATGGTCCTCTGGAAATCAATGGCCAGGTCATATCTTTCCCGGCGTATTTCCATAACAGCTTTAAAAATTCCTGTTTTTTTGTTTTTGTCAAATAAAATGATTTTGTCAACACTTGGGTGTTCTTCAATGATGGGATAGCTTAGAGGGGCGCATAACCAGTTGATTTTGCATTTAAAGTGGTGCTTTAAGCGAATAACGGCAGGAATGGTGTTGATAACGTCACCCAGTGCCCCCAGTTTAATGATTAATATTTTCATTGCCTTATATATTGCCCCTCAGTAATAAATATTCACTGAATTTCTATTTTCGAATTTCCGGAGACCCGGTAGGGGCAGAATCTATTTCTGCCCCATTGGCCGATATAAAAATTCATTAAATGTCAGATACGGAATCTGCCCCTGCAATTGTTTTTAATGAAGAAGGAGGTATATGCTTCCACCGGTTGTGGAGCCAGAAATATTGATCTGGGTATTGATTGATGATATTTTCTATAACCTTGTTATATTTCTGGGTATTAACCTGAATGTCATTGTCCTCATTACCGGTGGATGTCAGGGGAACTTCAGGGCATATAATTATAATATATTTATCTTTTTCCCTTACAAGAAAGATGGGAAGAACCGGGGAACGGGTCTGGAGGGCCAATCTTGCCATTCCGTTGTTGCCGTAGGTTCTGCGTCCGAAAAAATTGATGACGGTTCCCCTGCGAACCCTTGTGCTCTGATCCATTAAAAGCACGGCGCATCCATCTTTTTTCAGAGCTTCTTTAATATGTTTCAATGCTCTTTTCATGGGATACATATTGCCGCCGAAACGCTGCCGGACATCGGTGATAATCTTGTTAAAAGCAGGATTTTTAAGGGGCTTGTAAACACTGGTTCCCTTTGCAGCAAGTCCGGTGTAACCAAAGAAAAAGGGTAACAGCTCCCATGACCCCAGGTGGCCGGTTAAAAATAAAATACCGCGCCTTTTTTCCCTGGCAGATTTAAAATGTTTTTCTCCTCTTATTGTAAAGTATTTATTGAAATCTGAAAGCTCGATGTTCATGCTCCATCCAATTTTGAATACAATCATGATAAAATTGGCAAAAACCTTCTTGGCAAGGATGCGAATTTGCTTTTCATTCATTTTATCTGAATAGGCATGGCTCAGATTTGTAAGGGTTGTTTTTCTATGCCTTTTATCTAAAAGATAGCATAAGTGACCGATAATTATGGAAATTTGTTGTGCGGATGTTTGGGGTATTTTCCCAATGGCCGTAAACATGAAACGTATAAGGTTATATAATAATTTGTTTTTACAGTTTAAATTCTTAACAGGGTTCATCTTTTTTTTGGCACCTTTCATATCAACTCAAAAGTAGTTTACACTTTTCTGAAAATTTCCTGGTGTCCTTCGATCATTGAAACAAGGCTGTTAATTCATATCAATAACTTAATATCAATCAATCATTTTTCCTTGAATTTGTTAAAATGCCTGCCAGACAAGGGCTTTCGATTGTAGCTGGACACTATGGAAAATTTTGAACCATGATTAAAGGATTAAATGATGAACATGATTAAAAATCAAGGTAAATCCTTTAATCAGGAAAATCACGGTTCAAAAAATGTGTAAACTGACAAATGAAGGATGCCTTTTTTTTATTTAAATCAAGCTCCGCAATCCATTTGGGGCTGATATGGAATTTCGCCCCTATGTTTCTATCTTCGTTATGCCCATCCGGGCGTACCAAATTATATATAGTGTTAAATGAGAACTTAAGGCTCACGAGTAAAACATAAAATTTCTTTAATTAAAAGAAAAATTATTCAATCATATGCCACAATATCCTTAATTTTGTGTTAAATATAAATTACTTTTCAGTCAAAATAAATTATGTTAAATTGTTTTTCATATGGGATGAGTTTTTGTTTGTATTCAGTATTTCCGGCTTTTGCTTGCTCCAAATGGTTATTTTAAATATGCTGTTGCAGATCGTATTAAATTTAAATAATTGAATCTATCTTTTTTCAAAATATACTTGAATCTTGAAAAATGTTAGGTGGCTAATGTAAGGATATTCAATATTGTGAAGGAAATTATTACAAAAATTAAAAAATTATCTTCTTATAGAAAGTCAGAATTGCTGAATTTAATAGATGAGTGGTTGTTAGTTGATGAAGGATATGAAAAATCTGAAGACAATTATGAAAGTGAAGAAAATGATCATTCCGGCATCGGAGCATATTCTAACGATGTTAGAACCTACACTCGAAGAAATATTGTAATAGAGGTTGCATTTGATAGAAATGGAAGATTATTCAAAGAACAAACAAAGGATGTAAGTGGTGGAGGCCTGTTCATAAAGACAAGAAGGCAGCGGCAATTTGATTTAGGACATAAAATATCTCTTGTATTCATGCTGCCCGGTTCTGAAAAACCAATTAAAATTGATGGTGAAATCGTTAGAATAGCCAGTGATGGAATGGCCGTAAAATTTGATGATGACACAACATATAAATCAATTCTAATTGAATCAGAGTTATCATCAATATCTGATGATTAATTTTAATTATATAAAAAAAAGCGGGCTTCCTTTCAATTTGGGCCATTATTGGCAGGGGCAACCCACCGTGGTTGTCCGGTGAAGGGTACCCACAGTGTTGTGGGAGTACCCCTACAATGGCCGATGTTAGAACCAAGCCCCCTCAATTCATTTTGGGCGGATATAGAATCCTCCCCTACATTCATTGTTCGTTGCGGGAAGAAAATGCTGAAAAAAAGACATTGCAAAAGATTTAATATACTTGGAACCACACTACACTATAAAAAAAAATCTTTTTTATGGTTAAAGCGTGAATTTTCCCGGGATTATTTTCCAGTGCTTGATATCAGCAAGGGAGGGCTTAAATTTTTAAACAACAATAAAATTAATGCTGGAACCGCAGTGGTTCTTAAGCTGAATATTCCTGAAATTCCAGCGACAATCCAGGTGAAAGCCTGTATTAGATGGATAGCAAAAAACCCTGAGTCAAGCTATCGTTACCAGATTGGTGTTTCATTCAATTCCTATGGTAAATCAAAAAATGAAAATTCTCTTAAAGTTCTCTCGTTGTTAAAATCCCTTGAAGAAAAATTTACTTAAGTCTTAGGTCACCTAAAATCTGAAGAATACCAGTTTTTTAATGGGATTTCAGGGTGTTTTTGTGGCATTTCAGGGTATTTTTATGGCATTTTAAATACTTGTTATTTTTTGAATTTAATTTTATATTAATTACCTTCTTAATATAACCGATTATAACTATTTTTTAAATTTTGGTTGTAAAAAAAGAGGGTATGTGCATATCATTTTTATTTAAATTTTGGGCATCTTTCATTTGCCGGTTTACACTTTTTATATCGACATCCTTGTTTTTTGAAAATTTGATCTCCAAAAGTGTAAACTAATTTTGATTTAATATGAAAGATGCCGGATTTTGGAGCCAAAATTTTAACTTTATAAGCTTTTAATATATCACAGTGCCTGGAATGTCAGTAAGCTGTAATCATAACACGTAACTGACCAAGCGGAGCTATGCCAATTAAATATTTGAAAGTTGAACATGTTCCAGATATTCATTGCCATATACTGCCTGGTATCGATGATGGTCCTTCATCATTGGATGAAGCTCTTGCCATGGCATGTCTGGCAGCATCGGCAGGAACTGATACCATCATTGCAACTCCCCATTTTGCAAACCAGCTATACGAGGTGGACACATCTATGATCAATCAGGGGTGCGCCAGGCTGACAGCAGAACTTGAAAAGAAAAAAATTCATCTTAACCTGCTTCCCGGTGCAGAAATAATGCTGGGCTACGATACCGGAACAAGACTTGAAAAAGGTATTTTGCCTTCCCTGGCCGGCACGGATCAATATTATCTGTTTGAACTTCCCAATTTGTTTATCCCGGACGCTGTTTTAAAGATATTCCAGCATATCAAAGACCTTGGCGTCATTCCGATTTTAGCTCATCCAGAGCGTAATTCAACCCTGGTTAAAAAATCTGAAATCATTTCTGAACTTGAATTCATCGGGGTAAGGTTCCAGATCACGGCAGCAAGCCTTACCGGCCGGTTCGGGGTAAATTCTGCCAAATCTGCTCTATCACTTCTCAAAGAAAGAAATGTCCACTATATTGCCTCGGATGGTCACGACTCAAAGGATAGAAAACCCTTGCTGATGACGATTTTCAACAAAATAAAAAAGATCGTGGGTGCTGCCAGAGCATTTGAGATTATGGTTGAAAATCCCAGGCAGATTTTATCCCGAGCTCCGGCTCTTCAAAAAAAATCTTTATGAAAGACAATTTCGAAATACAATAGGTTGTATGCTGGAATAGTGCGAGCCAGTGCTAATTCAATAAGTTAGGCAAAAATAATAGAATCGTTGGTATAGAGCTTTAGATAAGGATATTTAAGCATGCCTCCTAAGTTTAAAAACCTGCTGTTTTGTAATCTTTTAATCCTTTTTTTTCTCCATGTCTCCCCTGCCCAGGGAGGAGACAGATTCCTCCTTAAGCCTTTCTTTGAAACAGAATACCGCCTTGACACTAATTTTTACAAATCCGATACTGAAGAGAGGGAAGTCACTTCCCTGGTATTTAAGCCTGGCCTGAAATTCGGCTTTCAGACCGATAAAAGCAGTATAGAGCTTGACGCATTTTTAACAGATACCCACTATGATGATCAAAATTCCATCCCGGATGGATCAAAATCCTCGGATGAAAATAATTTTACCGGCCATGACCTGAACCTCAGCGCAAGTACCTCTTTGTTTACCCGCATCAAAACCGGCATTAGAGACACCTGGAAAAATACCCGCAGTCCTTCGGAAATCGATGAGCTGGCCAATTCGGTTTCCATAAATGAGTTCACCATAAACCGCGTGAATCCCTGGCTGAAATACACCATATCCGACCGCCTTGCAGCATCCCTGGAATATGGTAATATCGACATTGACTATGCCGGCGGCAACGTGGAGGATTCCTCTGAAAATCGCGGTGTAGCAAAGCTTTATTACAGCCTCAGCAGGTTCACCACCCTGGATCTGGAATACCAGACCTGGGACATGAACTACAATATGGATTCTTCTGATTATAGCTCAGATCAATATCGATTTAATGTGGAAAGCCAGTTTAAATATTTTGGCTTTGCCGCAGGCATCGGGTTTCATTACCGGGATTTTGACGATCCAGCACTTGAAGATATGGAAACCGCAGTATGGCATCTGGCCATAAAGGGGCAGACACCCCAGGATATCAATTACCCCAGGCCCAGAAGCCGCTTTCAGCTTGTCTATACTGAAAACTTCAATAACACCGGCTTAGATGATTCCTACTACACCGCAAACCGGGTTACCTTAACCGCAGGACACATCTTTATGGAAAAGATAGATACGGTCTTAAGTGCTTATTATCAAAAAAGTGACTATGAAAACGATCTCCAAAATCGAAGTGATGATACCTGGTTTTTCTCTGTCGCCCTTGATTATTTTACAAACGAGTGGTTGATCCTGAGCCTGGAGACAGGTTATGAAACCAGGCAATCCTCCCTTGAAGACCATGATTACGATAACAGATATATTCTTTTAAAGCTTAATTTTAATTATAATTTTGGAAAATAAGATGATTAAAACCAGCATCTTTTTTTTTATGGTATGGCTTCTATCTGCTGTTGTTTTTGTATCCGCCCAAGAGCAAGTTTACCATATCGGGCCAAGGGATGTCATATCCCTTAGTATTACGGCCGGAGGCATGGAACAGACAAAGGTGGAATTGACCGTATCTGAACAGGGCAGAATCAATGTACCTTTCATAGGGTTTATACAGGCCCGGGGATTAACCGTGGAAGCCCTGGAGAAAAATATTTTCATTCCCCTGGAAAGGGACTATTTTGTCTCTCCCCAGGTGAACATCCAGATTAAGGAGTACCACAGCATAAGCTTTTTTATATCTGGAGCTGTAAAAAGCCCTGGAAAATATGAGATGACCTCAACTACCGCTTTTCTGGAACTGCTTGCCAAAGCAGGCGGGGTACTTCCGGAACGGGGAAATATCGCCTATGTACTCCGGGAGCACCATAACATTGATCTTTCCAGGGAGAATCTGGAAAAGGCAAAGGACGACCGCAATACAATTCAGGTGGACTTGACCGCTCTTCTGGATAAGGGTGATATGAGTGTCAATATCCCCCTTATACCGGGTGATATCATCTATATCCCCCATGCAAGCAAGCTGGATCAGGCTTCCATAAAGATATATGTAGAAGGCCAGGTGGTCAGGCCCGGTGTATATGAATATCAGCCCGGCCTGACAGCTTTGTCTGCCTGTATCATGGCCGGTGGATTTGACAAGTACGCAGCCATATCCCGTGCCAGAATCGTGCGCATGGTAAACAACAAGCAAAAAATTATCAAAATTGACCTGAAAGAGATATCCAAGGGTAAGGTTAAGGATGTTCCCATGAAACCAGGGGACCGCCTCCATATCCCCGAGACCTGGCTTTAAGGAGAACCAATGGAATCTGAGACCCGCGATGAAATACACCTTTCCGATTACCTCAATGTGCTTCTTGCCCGCAAAGGCATCATTATGGTGTTTTTTTTTATTACCATTTCGGTGACAGCAGCATTAACCTATACGGCTACTCCCATTTTCCAGGCCACATCCAAGCTTGTAATAGGAAACGAAAAGCAGTCTTCAAACATATCCGGCTACACCTTTAACTATGAAAGCTATTATTCTGAGGAGATGAACTTTAACACCCATTTTAAACTTATCACCTCAAAACCGGTGCTGAAACTTGTGGCCCAGGCCATTGATATTGAGACCGGAGAACAAGATACGCTCCAGCCTGTGGGTTTCATCAAAACTTATCTTGCAGGCTTTAAGGCAAACATCAAACTGATTAAATCAACGATTAAGGAATATTTATCCGAGTTCATTCAAAGTTCCGATGAAGAGTTATATGACATACCAAAGGACAAGCCAGATGATACTTATCAGAAAATTCTCTCCAGAATAACCATAAACCCGGTGGAGGAAACCAGAATAATGGAAGTTTCGGTCATGGATTCAATCCCGGAGCAGGCCAGCCTAATTGCCAATACCCTTATCGCCAAATACATTGAATTTGATTTGGCAACCCGCCTGAAATCTTCCACAGACAAACTCTCCTGGATGTCCAATGAACTTTACAGCGTGAAAAAGCGCCTGGAAGATGCTGAGATGGATTTCATGGATTTTCGGCAAAAACACAGCATGTTCTCCCTGGAGGGAAAACAGAGCATTATAAACCAGAAGATCGCGGATTTTAACATGAAATATCTGGAGACCAAAAACCAGCGCATGGAGCTGGACGCCCGCCTTGGCGAACTCTCATCAGCCCTTAAATCCGGTGAAGACATCCTTCAGGTAAAATCCTTGATAGACAATCCCATCATCAAGGAGCTTTATTCCATATTCATGGAGCTGGAGCTGGAATATCAGCAGCTATGCAAAGTCTTTAAATCAAAACATCCCAAGATTATCCAGGTACGCTCCAGGATCGAGTCCACCAGGAACAAGCTCAAGGTGGAGCTTTCCAAGGAGTTGGACAATCTCAAGACCAGGCGAAAGATGCTCGTCGCCAGAGAAGAGGAGGTAAAACGCAACATCGATGGGTTTGAAAGGGATGCCCTAAAAACCGATGAAAAGAGCCTCAACTACAACATACTCAAACGCAACGTAAATACCAGCCAGTACCTTTATGACACCCTATTATCCAAGATCAAGGAATCCAATATCCTGAAAACAGAAGAAAGCTCCAATATCCGTATAGTGGAGGAGGCGGATGTTCCTCTGGAACCGGTTAAGCCCAACAAGAAAAGAAACATGCTGCTTGGCATGATCCTTGGTCTCTTCGGAGGCACGGGCCTTGCCTTTTTCTTTGAATACCTGGACCGGTCAATACGAAATGAAGAGGATGCGAAAAAATTAACTGGATATCCGGTTCTTGCAGTTGTTCCAGATGCAGATTTGTCTCGAAAGGGAGGGGGATATTATTGATGTTGTTTAAATCCAGAAAAAAAAACAAAGAAAAAACCCATCTCCTCACGGATTTTTCAGATAAGTCCGGATATGCGGAATCCTTTCGTACCCTGCGTACCAATCTCCACTTCGCGGCCATGGATCAAGATTTAAGATCCGTTTGCATTACCAGCACGGTGGAAAAGGAGGGTAAGACCAACTCCGTAGCCAACCTGTCCATAACCATGGCCAGAACGGGGAACCGGGTACTCATGATCGACAGTGATCTGAGAAAGCCGGGCCTGACAAAACGTTACAACATGGAAAAAGCCCACGGCCTCACCGAGCTGGTCAGTAATACCCTGGGCACATTGATTCCCAGGGGCTTAATCAAGGAGTATGGATTAAGCGATCTTATAACTCTCTATAATCTTCAGAACCGTACCGGCATCTTGAACATCACCGATTCAGACAACGAGGTTGATATCAGCTTCTTTAACGGAGACATCACCGACATTTTCTGGAAAAACAGGCCGGAAGATAAAAAACTTGCCTCCACCCTTGTAACAAGCGGTCTTTTGACCAATGATCAGGCAGTGATGGCCCTGGGCCACCAGAAAAAATCCGAGCACCGTCTCGGCACAATACTGACCACCATGGGGCTTGTCTCTCCCAAGGATTTAAAACGACATCTGGCCGTACATGTATTTGAGGCTTTTAAAAAGGCTGCCACCATGTATGATGGTGCTTTTACCTTTACAAAAAAACCCATTTACAAGGTCAAGGGTTCCCTGCCTTCTGATGTCAACTTTGACAAACTCTTTAAGGAGTTTCTTTCAAGCGATGATCAGATTCCCTATATAATCACTGCCCTGGAATCTGCGGTTCAGCCCATGGATCAGGAAAACCTGTTTCTTCTGCCCTCGGGCAAGGTTCCCCCGAATCCGTCGGAAATGATCGGGTCCAAGCGCATGGCCTTTGCCCTGAGCCATCTTATTGACATGTTTGATTTCACCGTCATAGACACCCCCCCTGTGATGCCGGTGAGCGATGCCCTTGTCATGGCCCCCAGGACCAACGGAGTTATCATGGTCATCCGGGCAGGCCGTGTAAACCAGAAGGTGGTGAAGCAGGCTGTCTCCCAGCTTGAAAACAGCAAAGCCGTTATTCTTGGAAGCTTGTTAAACCGGGTGGACTTTAAAAAAGAAAAATATTACCGGTACTATCGAAAATACTATAGTTCCTACTACGGCGGGGAATGATTTTGAACATTGAGTGAATGATGAAAGTTCTGAAAGATTAGATATGAAAAAACGAGCATTGATAACCGGAATTACCGGCCAGGACGGTGCATACCTGGCCGAGTTTTTATTGAAAAAAGGATATGAAGTCCATGGCATCAAGCGAAGGGCATCTCTTATCAATACAGATCGTGTTGATCATCTTTACCAGGATCCCCATGTGTCAGACAGGAACTTCATTCTCCATTATGGAGACCTGACCGACGCCACCAACCTGATCCGCATTCTCCAGCATGTACAGCCCCACGAGGTATATAATCTTGCGGCCCAGAGCCATGTGGCAGTTTCGTTTGAATCCCCTGAATATACCGCAGACACTGACGCCCTTGGCACCCTGCGTATTCTGGAAGGCATCCGGCTTCTTGGTCTTGAAAATAAAACACGGTTCTACCAGGCATCCACATCTGAACTGTACGGTAAAGTCCAGGAAATACCCCAGACTGAGACTACCCCCTTTTATCCCAGAAGCCCCTATGCCGTGGCTAAACTCTATGCCTTCTGGATCTGCGTCAACTACAGGGAAGCCTATGGAATCTATGCCTGCAACGGCATTTTGTTCAACCATGAATCCCCGTTGCGGGGAGAGACCTTTGTCACCCGCAAGATAACCCGTGCCATGGCCCGAATCAGTCTGAACCTCCAGGAGTGCCTGTATCTTGGCAACCTGGATGCCAAACGGGACTGGGGCCATGCAAAGGACTATGTAAAAATGCAGTGGCTCATGCTCCAGCAGGAGCGTCCCGAGGATTTTGTAATTGCCACGGGTCGGCAGCACTCAGTGCGGGAGTTTGTTGATATCGCAGCCAAGAAATTGGGTATTGACATTGCATGGCAGGGCAGGGGAGTAGATGAAAAGGGAATTGACACCAATACGGGTAAAACCATTGTAGCTGTTGACTTAAGGTATTTTAGACCTACAGAGGTTGAAACTCTTTTGGGAGATCCAGCCAAGGCCAGGGAGAAGCTTGGCTGGACTCCGAAAACAACCTTTGAGGAGCTGGTTTCTGAAATGGTCAAACATGACCTTGAGGACGCTAAAAAGGATGACCTGTGCAAAAATCTTGGGTTCAATACCTTTGAGCGCAACGAATAGCGGATTCAACAAGTAGAGGATTGGGGGGCTCATGAATTTAGATTCAAAGATTTATATTGCAGGCCATCGGGGCATGGTCGGCTCGTCTATCTGGCGTTGCCTTGCTTCCAAAGGGTACACAAACCTCCAGGGAAAAACCCATGCCGAACTGGATTTGATCCGGCAAAAAGATGTGGAGGATTTGTTTTCCAAAGAAAAACCCGAGTATGTGGTCTTAGCTTCAGCCAAGGTTGGCGGCATTGGAGCCAACAGCAAATTCAGGGCTCAGTTTATCTATGAAAATCTCATGGTTCAAACCAATGTCATTCATGCAGCATACCTTAATGGTGTTAAGAAACTTTTGTTTTTAGGTTCAAGCTGCATTTATCCCAAGCTTGCTCCCCAGCCCATGGCCGAAGATGCTCTGCTGACAATGCCCCTTGAACCCACCAACGAGCCCTATGCCATTGCAAAGATCGCAGGCATCCGCATGTGTGATGCCTATAATCGCCAGTATGGGACCAATTTTATTTCCGCCATGCCCACCAACCTGTATGGCCCGGGGGATAATTACCATCCTGAAAATTCCCATGTTCTGCCGGCCCTTATCCGGCGGATGCATGAGGCTAAAATCACCAATGCAGATTCAGTAATTATCTGGGGAAGCGGAAACCCCCTTCGGGAGTTTTTGTATTCAGATGACCTTGCACAAGCCTGTGTGTTTTTGCTTGAAAATATCGATTACAAGGATATTGCCTTTGAGGATGCAGGTGGCACGGTTCATGCTCATATAAATATCGGATCAGGCAAAGAGATCAGTATCAGGCAATTGGCTGAAATGGTCAGGGAGGTTGTCGGCTTTAAAAATAAGCTTGTCTTTGATGCCACAAAGCCGGATGGAACCCCAAGAAAGTTAATGGATTCTACCCGTCTGCGAAAACTTGGTTGGGAGCCTGAAATTGATCTTAAAAAGGGAATTGCCCTGGCCTATAAGGATTTTTCTGGAAGAAAACCCTCGGCCACCGATGGATTGAGTTTGACGAATGGTCAATATTAGAGCCACCTCCCCGTGGCCATAAGTTCAATTTTAACCGGAGATTGAATAAATAATGGAAATAAAACACAGATATATGATAATTTCAGTAGTAATGCAGGTATTTATATTGTGCCTTGCTACAAACATATATGCCTATGATACCGCTCCCAGAATTTCCGACAGGGAAATTGTTGAGTCCTTGACGGAATTAAAACAAGGGCAAAAAGCTATTAATAAGAGAATTGACGACCTGATTGTGAATTTCAATAAACGCTTTGAGGATATGAACAATAACTTCAACAAGCGTTTTGAAGCCATGGATAAACGCTTTGAGGATATGAACAATAACTTCAACAAGCGTTTTGAAGCCATGGATAAACGCTTTGAGGATATGAACAATAACTTCAACAAGCGTTTTGAAGAAATGAACACAAGCTTCAACAAGCGCTTTGAAGCCATGGATAAACGTTTTGAAGATATGCACGATACCATGCTGATTCTCTATACTTCAACCATGGCCCTTTTAGCGGCATTGATAGGTTATCTTATATGGGATCGAAATACAGCCCAGAAACCCATGAAAAGAAAAATTGAACGCCTTGAAGGAGATATATCGGCTGTGGAAATTGAGCTGGATCAGCACTTAGATATCCGGAATCCATCGGGGCCCGTGATGCCCAGGCTCATAAAGGCATTAAGAGAGCTTGCCCAGACCGATGAAAAACTTGCCAATGTGTTAAGGAGTTTTTCTCTTTTGTAGAAAGATATTGATATTCCCCTGCACCTTCTGGATTCTGCAGATTCCCTCTGATCTTTACAGTAGATAGGTCCACCGGTGTACTCCAAGCCTGCCCAGAACTTCCTGACTTAGGTGAACCTTAAAATGCTGTTTTTGACCCCCAAAAGTGGCATTTAAGAGATAAAACCGAGGTTTTTCAAAGCAAATTTCCTTTAATAACAAAACTTTAGCGGGGTCAGACCCCATAATACCAGACGCAAGCCTGGTCGGCAAAATTCTTAAAATGCAGTTTCTGTCCCCAAAAAACAGGCTCTAAGAGGAAAACACACCCCAGATCGGAGCGATGTTTCTATAAAAACAAGCACTTATTGAGCACTTGTTGGGGTCAGAGCCCGTTATTTGACCAGAGTTTGAACGCAAAACATGGAAGAAAATGGCACATGAGTATGACCGGAATCTTCAAAATACTATGATGAGCCTGGAAGTTGAACGTCAGAAAAAGGAAAAAGCTCTAAAAGAAAAAGATCTGTCTTTAAGGATACTGAAAGAAAAAGGAATTGATATTCTCTCCCTTTCTCTGAACAGAAAATAGATGACGTATGAATGGAAAAATAAATCTGTCCCCTTTTACTCCTACTTGACTATAGACAAAATAATAGCTATATTATTTCCATAATTGGTTTAATTGTTTTTTAAAAAGGGCAAATCATGAACAAACAATTTTCGATTAGTGACGCAAAAAACAGACTGCCGGCTCTTGTGCATGATATAGAACATGGGCCTGCTGTTCAACTTACCCGGCATGGCAAGCCAGTAGCTGTGCTACTATCAATCTCGCAATACAAAAAACTTATTTCTCGTCCGAAAAACTTTTGGGCATCCCTCAGTGCCTTCAGGGAATCAGTCGATGCAAGTGCATTACTCTCTTCCGGCGATGATTTTTTTGATCATAGAGCACAATCCCCAGGTAGATCTGTTAACTTTGAAAAATGAAATATCTACTTGACACCAACGTATTATCAGAACCATTGAAAATCGAGCCGGATGCTATTGTGATGGAACGGTTGCAACAATACCAAAATCATATAGTCACCGCAACATTAGTTCTTCACGAGCTCTATTTTGGCTGTTACCAACTACCTCCATCACGTAAAGAAAAGAGTATCAAAAAATATATTGATGAAGTTGTGGTTGCAAATATTCCTATGTACTCTTACAATGAAGATGCCGCAGAATGGCATGCTCGCGAACGTGCTCGATTACAATCTATAGGTCAGACACCGCCTTTTGTTGATGGGCAAATTGCATCAATCGCTCATGTTAATAATTTAATTTTGGTAACAAGGAATATAGCTGATTTTTATTCGTTTTCAGATTTACAAATTCAATGTTGGCACTCCAGTGGCAGCGACAAACTATAAAACAACCACAGCACCAGAAAACGCCTGACTTCACGGACCCCTTAGAATGCTGTTTTGACCCCTGAAAAGTGGGTTTTAAGGGGTAAAAGTACAGTTTTCTGGAGCGATTCTGCTTTAACAACAAACACTTATCGGGGGCAGACGCCGGTATTGCAATAACCTTAATACCTAAAAAATGCAAGCTCGTTATAACCACATGATTTTTAAGAGAATTTATAAAAAGAGTGGTGCTTTTTTGATTTTTAACAGATTTTATTAATATAACTATCTGAAAAAATAAAGAATTAATTCAAAAAGCATCTTTTAACTCATCCTTGTAAAATCAAATAGTTATATCGTAATTTAGTGCCTTGATTGCATTATTTAGGTAATAGACAAAGCCTGTCCAAGGGAAAAGAAGAAAAAATGAATGCTATAATAGAGCAAGCAGAACAATTTGATTTGTCTGTATTACCAAAATATGCTCAAAAGGAGCTTTATGACTTTTATCTTTTTTTGAAGCAACGTCACCAAAATCAAATAACACCATCCAAAGCTGGAGAAACGGCTTTATTGAGCGAACAAAGCCTGAGTGAAGATTGGAATAAGAAAGCCGAGGATGAAGCATGGCAAGCATTCCAATAGGTTCTGTTGTTTTTGTCCGCTTCCCGTTTTGTGATTTAAGCCAATATAAAAAACGACCTGCTCTGGTGCTTGCTGATGTAGGAAGATGCGACCTTCTTTTATGTCAAATTACCAGTCAGCCATATACGGACAAACAAGTTATTGTATTAAGACAAGACAGTTTTATTTCAGGAAACTTGATTAAAGTCAGTTATGTTCGTCCAGGCAAAATATTCACTGCCAATATCAGCATTGTTGAAAAAATAGCTGCACAGGTAAAGCCCGAAATCAGACAAGCTGTAATTGATCGAATTACAGAACTGCTAAATAGGGTAGATTAAGGGGTAAAATCGAGTTTTAAATGGATATTTTTATCAATAATTCAATTCAATTAGTTATCTCGGTCCGACCCGATAATTGTAACGCTAATTGTAATTGCACCTATTGACCATTATCCATCGGGACCCGTGGTGCCCAGGCTTTTAAAGGCATTAAGGGAACTTGCCCAGACCGATGAGAAAGTTGCCAATGTTTTAAGGAGCTTTTCTCTTTTATAATTTTTTTATCAGGATGACCAAATTAAAAAACGAGCGCTTATCACCGGAATTACCGGCCAGGACGGTGCATAACTTGCTGAATTTTTATTGAAAAAGGTATATCACCTCAGAACTTTACGGCAAGGTTCAGGAGATGCCCCAGACGGAAACAACCTCCCGGAGATAACCTTTTTAATAACAAACGTTTAGCGGGGTCAGACCCCAGTAACAGTAGACTACGCAGCCGTGAATCAAATATCTGAGAAAAGATTACGCAGCCAATCCTGTGATGGAAGACTCTCATCAACCAGTTCAAACTGTCCCGCTTTATGGCGGCAGCCAAAATAGATCTCTAAACAAAGGAGGTTGAATGAATAAATAATGAAAACAAAAAAACAAAAAAAATATGCAACGGTTCCAGCATTTATATTTTTTATATTATTATCCCTTACCATAAATCTATATGCCTATGATACCGCCCCCAGGATTTCAGACAGAGAAATTGTCGAGTCCCTGACAGAATTAAAACAAGGGCAAAAAGCTATTAACCAAAGAATTGATGATCTGATTGTGAATTTTAATAAACGCTTTGAGGATATGAACAATAACTTCAACAAGCGTTTTGAAGCCATGGATAAACGCTTTGAGGATATGAATAATAACTTCAACAAGCGTTTTGAAGCCATGGATAAACGCTTTGAGGACATGCACGACACCATGTTGATCCTATATACTTCAACCATGGCCCTGGTGGCAGCATTGATAGGGTATCTTATATGGGATCGAAATACAGCCCAGAAACCCATGAAACAAAAAGTTGAAAAACTTGAAAACGATATGTCGGTAGTGGAAATGGAGCTGGATCAGCACTTAGATATCCGGAATCCATCGGGACCCGTGGTGCCAAGGCTCATAAAGGCACTAAGGGAACTTGCCCAGACCGATGAGAAAGTTGCCAGTGTATTGAGGAGTTTTTCTCTTTTATAGGATTTTTTGAATGAAATCCCACGACCACAATTGAGCTGGACATGCCGATTTTGTTTCATTTTGAAAATCAGCAATTGCTTTTATGGCTGGTGGAGTTTCAGGAAGACAAAGCCAAATTTTCGATTTATAAGTTGCTGCGCTATACAACAGACCTTATGGAAAGCCACCCGGACGCACTGTTCATACCGACTGTTTTATTTTCCGACAGGAAAAAATGGCGCAAAACGGTAGATATTAAGCTGCATGCACAACTTAATGATCGCCTTTTTCTTCATTTTGAGTATATATTCCATAAGTTATTTGACTTGAATGCCCTGGATTATTACAATGTGAATAATCCAGTGGTAAAGATACTACTGCCGAAAATGAATTACAAAAAAGAAGATCGGATGGAAATGATTCGGCATGCATATTCAGGATTATTTCAACTTGTTTCCATTGGCCTTTTTGATAAATATGTTGATTTTATTGATACATATGCGGAGATAGGAGAGTGGGAACAACAAAAATTGCATGACGAAATAGTTCATCATAAGGAGACTGCAATGTTAGCGAAATATATTAGAGAAAAAGGAGTGCAGCAAGGTATCCAGCAAGGTATCCAACAAGGTGTTCAGCAAGGTATCCAGCAAGGCGTCCAAAAAGGCATTATAAAAAAAGCAAAGGAAGATATCATAGAGATTCTTCAGTTGCGTTTTGGAAAAATACCATTTGAAATAATAGATAAAATTAACCGGACAAATGATCTGGAGATACTCAGCATCTTTCTTAAACAGGGCGTACAGGCAAAGAATTTGGATCAAATAGAATTCTGAGTTTCTTTAAAATTCAGCAAGTGAGGATTATGCGAGCTATGAACCACAAAATGCTTACAATGCTGTTTTGATCCCTGAAAAGAGGCTTTTAAGGGGTAAAATAGAGTTTTAAATGGATATTTTTATTAATAATTCAATGAGTTATCTCGGCCCGACTCCGAATCCTGCCACCATGGGGCTGGACTACCTGACAAGCAAACTCCTTGATTATAAGGGGAAATGGGAGTATCTCTCTCCCTTTCTTCTTAACAGAAAACAGATGACAGATGAATGGAAAAATAAATATCTCCCCTTTTCTTGTGGGAAAGTAGTGCACCAATGGACAAGCCGGAAAAAATAATAACCAGGGAGGAAATACTCCATTTTTTAAGATCCCAGACAAACCAATTACGTGAAACGTATGGCGTAACACGAATTGGTTTATTTGGCAGTTATGCACGAAATGAGGCAAAAAAAGAGAGTGATATTGATTTGGCTGTGGAGATTCAATCCGCAAATAAGTACAGAAGTTTTTTTGGACTCAAAAGGCATTTGGAAGAAAGTTTTAACCACAAAGTTGATCTGGGAATTGAAAGTACCTTAAAACCCATAGTCAAACAACATATATTAAAAAACATTATTTATGTCGAAACGTGATCTCAGGCTTTATTTTAATGATATTCTGGAATCCATTGACGCTATTGAGGACTATTTCTCCTCAATTAACACGTTTGAAGATTTCATCAAAGATAGAAAAACGTATAGTGCCACCATCAGAGAGTATATTGTTATCGGTGAAGCTGTTGGACGACTCATGGAATTGCTGGAGCATGGATATATCCTGATTATGACTGGCGGATGATCAAAGGTTTCAGAAATTTTGCTGTTCATGAATATTTTGGTGTTGATTTGCAGATAGTCTGGGATATTACAAAATTGGAGCTGGATGAATTGAAATTAAAAATAACCGAATTGAAAAAGAAATACCCAGAGATTTAATTGAACTTTGGAATGGGCTTTGATGTCACGAAAAATAAATGTAGAGGCACCCCTTGCGGGTGCCCTCTCCGGGATGTTCCAATGTTATCGGATACTGATCCCCCACCGTCAACAAGTAAATGGACATGGTTGGATATTACAATGTAGTTGAGAACTTTCAATCCGTAACGTTTTTTGGCCTCAAACAACCATTCAATCCAACGCCGCCTGTCCCGTGCAAATTTAAGCAGGCGGCGTTGGAAGGAATTCTTTTTTGTGACATCGATGAGTGATATGCCAGGCATGACCGGTAGACTGAGTTTTGACTTTGCCCGACGCCCTTGAGGAAATTTTTCTTGAAGAGTTAAAAGCGTATGAAAAGGAGAAAAACATGCCTTATATTACAAGTGCTGAAAGAATAGGCAGAAAGGAAGGAAGAGCTGCTTTCCTGTGTTCGCCGTGCCCATCAACAGGGACTTGCCGTGCCAGTCATTGCCCAAATTGTTCAGTTGGACGTTTCTATAGTCGAAAGTATATTGAACAATGAAGATATTGATATTCCTCTGCACCTTCTGGATTCTGCAGATTCCCTCTGATCTTTACAGTAGATAGGTCCACCGGTGTACTCCAAGCCTGCCCAGAACTTCCTGACTTAGGTGAACCTTAAAATGCTGTTTTTGTGACCCCCAAAAGTGGCATTTAAGAGATAAAACCGAGGTTTTTCAAAGCAAATTTCCTTTAATAACAAAATTTTATCGGGATCAGACCCCATGACCCCAAAGGCTCAGATACTCCTGAGAATTTGGAAAAATAAATCTGTCCCCTTTTAGTCTGATGTACTGACCGATTTCGATGCGCTCTATATTGATGCTCGTTATCCTGGTGATTTGGGACTTTTGCCGGATGGGAAACCTTCATTAGAAGATGCGCAAGGGTTTTACGAGCTTGCTCTGAATATTTTTTATGCAATCAGTAAAATATGTGGGCAGAAAAAAAAGAGTGATGAGGACTGAGCACTCACCATTGAAAGGCGAAGAAACATTTGGAAATGTATACAATGTGGTTTACTTTGTTAGGCTATCCCATGAGAGATGAACTTTTAAATGGCTGTTTTTGGATCAAAAAAGAGTCGTTTAAGGGGTAAAATTGAGCTTTAAATGGATATTTATATCAATAATTCAATGGCTTATTTGGCTCCGACCCCGAATCCAAACTTAGGTCCGACCCAGCAGAATCAACCACCCAGAATTCAGCATAAGGAGACTGCCATGTTAGCGAAATATATTAGAGGAAAAGGAGCGCGGCAAGGTATCCAACAAGGCGTCCAAAAAGGCATTATAAAAAAAGCAAAGGAAGATATCATAGAGATTCTTCAGTTGCGTTTTGGAAAGATACCATTTGAAATAACAGATAAAATTAACCGGACAAATGATCTGGAGATACTCAGCATCTTTCTTAAACAGGGCGTACAGGCAAAGAATTTGGATCAAATAGAATTCTGAGTTTCTTTAAAATTCAGCAAGTGAGGATTATGCGATCTATGAATACAAAATGCTTACAATGCTGTTTTGATCCCTGAAAAGAGGCTTTTAAGGGGTAAAATAGAATTTTAAATGGATATTTTTATTAATAATTCAATGAGTTATCTCGGCCCGACTCCGAATCCTGCCACTATGGGGCTGGACTACCTGACAAGCAAACTCCTTGATTATAAGGGGAAATGGGAGTATCTTGAAAGACAGGATAATCCCTTTGCCATTGTGGTGATGGCACATTTAAGAGCGCTTGAGACAAGAAAAGACCATTCGTTGAGAAAACATTGGAAAACAGAGCTGACTTTGACCTCCAAAAGTGGCATTTAAGAGATAAAACTGAGGTTTTTCAAAGCAAATTTCCTTTAATAACAAAACTTTAGCGGGGTCAGACCCCATGGACACCCAAAAAGCAGGCTCTAAGAAAAAAAGCACCTCTAATCACAATGATTCTCCCATAATAATAGAAGCTTATCGGGGTCAGACCCCGCCTTACTTTCCGCCCGTTATCATTATCCTTGTTGTATTGTATCCCAAAAAAAAGTTGTCCTTATTAACTTTACAGCTTATAATTAAGATCAATTTAAGTATTAAGTATTAAGCTCTTGAGGAGGCGCATCATGGAAGCAATTGAGTTTAAAGCGAAAATAAAAAACGGATTTATTCGAATTCCTGAAAAGTTTAAACAAAGAACCGGCAGCAATGTAAAGGTCATTATAATAAGTGAACAAAAAGTCAGGCAATCCGATATAATCGATAAACTGCTGTTAGATCCTATAAAATCAAAGGGTTTTTCACCTTTTTCGAGAGAAGAAATTTATGAACGGTTTTAATGTAAAGCCTGAAGCAACATATTTCATAGATACAAATATATGGCTTTATTCATTTATCCAGGGTCAAGATGTAGAAAAAAATGAAATTTCCAGGGCCATTATTAAAGAATGTGAAATTGTTATCAGCACTCAGATCGTTAACGAAATGTGTGTGAATCTGATAAAAAAAGTGGGTTTTTCAGAAGCTGAAATCCAAAATTTAATAGAGTCTCTCTACCGAAAATATACAATATTTGAGCTGTCACAAGACATACTCTTACAGGCTTCAAAGATACGCATTAATCACAGTTTTTCTTTCTGGGACAGCATCGTGGTAGCCAGCGCTTTGGATGGTGATGCGGAATATTTAATATCTGAAGATATGCAGGATGGTTTTCTTCTTGAAAACCGTCTTAAAATAATGAACCCATTTGCATAAAACCCAATACTTTACGTGTCCGCTGTCCGCTGTCATTATTTGACCCCCAAAAGTGGCATTTAAGAGATAAAACCGAGGTTTTTCAAAGCAAATTTCCTTTAATAACAAAACTTTAGCGGGGTCAGACCCCATGAATGCGTCAGATTCTACAGAGAATTTTGACTCAGCTAATATTCTTTTGAAAAGCAAGCTTTACAACCCTTGTCTTCAAAATGTACAGCAAGCTGTTGAAAAGGCATTAAAAGCCTTGTTAATTGAAAAAGGAAGGCATTTTAAAAAAAACCATGACATTCTTGAGCTTAAAAATGTGTTAAAAATTCTGAATATTGAAGTCGATCTTTGGGAGGCTCTTAAACTGCTGTTTTTGGGACGAAAAAGAGGCTTTTAAAGGGTAAAATCAAAATTTAAATGGATATTTATTATCAATAATTCAACGGTTTATTTCGGTCCGACCCCGACCCTATCGACCCCATAGGACCCCGACCCCATAACAGTAATAAAGACAAATCATGGAATCAATCAGTCACGATCACAATTTCAAAAACCTGTTTCTGGATTTTCCAAAAGAAAGCCTGGAATTTTTTTTCCCCGAGGCAGAAAAGTGCTGGGGAAAGGTGCATCATGTTGAGTTTTTGCGCCAGGAGCCCAAAAAGCACCATCTCTCAGATGCGAGCCTTGAGCTGGACATGCCGATTTTGTTTCATTTTGAAAATCAGCAATTGCTTTTATGGCTGGTGGAGTTTCAGGAAGACAAAGCCAAATTTTCAATTTATAAATTGCTGCGCTATACAACAGACCTTATGGAAAGCCACCCGGACGCACTGGTCATACCGACTGTTTTATTTTCCGACAGGAAAAAATGGCGCAAAACGGTAGATATTAAGCTGCATGCACAACTTAATGATCGCCTTTTTCTTCATTTTGAGTATATATTCCATAAGTTATTTGCCTTGAATGCCCTGGATTATTACAATGTGAATAATCCAGTGGTAAAGATACTACTGCCGAAAATGAATTACAAAAAAGAAGATCGGATGGAAATGATTCGGCATGCATATTCAGGATTATTTCAACTTGTTTCCATTGGCCTTTTTGATAAATATGTTGATTTTATTGATACATATGCGGAGATAGGAGAGTGGGAACAACAAAAATTGCATGACGAAATAGTTCATCATAAGGAGACTGCAATGTTAGCGAAATATATTAGAGAAAAAGGAGTGCAGCAAGGCGTCCAAAAAGGCATTATAAAAAAAGCAAAGGAAGATATCATAGAGATTCTTCAGTTGCGTTTTGGAAAAATACCATCTGAAATAATAGATAAAATTAACCGGACAAATGATCTGGAGATACTCAGCATCTTTCTTAAACAGGGCGTACAGGCAAAGAATTTGGATCAAATAGAATTCTGAGTTTCTTTAAAATTCAGCAAGTGAGGATTATGCGAGCTATGAACCACAAAATGCTTACAATGCTGTTTTGATCCCTGAAAAGAGGCTTTTAAGGGGTAAAATAGAGTTTTAAATGGATATTTTTATTAATAATTCAATGAGTTATCTCGGCCCGACTCCGAATCCTGCCACCATGGGGCTGGACTACCTGACAAGCAAACTCCTTGATTATAAGGGGAAATGGGAGTATCTTGAAAGACAGGATAATCCCTTTGCCATTGTGGTGATGGCACATTTAAGAGCGCTTGAGACAAGAAAAGACCATCTGTTGAGAAAACAGTGGAAAACAGAACTGACAAGGCTTCTATACGAAAAGGGTTATTCAAGAACAGCGGTCATAAACCTGTATCGTTTTATAGACTGGGTTTTGACTTTGCCCGACGCCCTTGAGGAAATTTTTCTTGAAGAGTTAAAAGCGTATGAAAAGGAGAAAAACATGCCTTATATTACAAGTGCTGAAAGAATAGGCAGAAAAAAAGGAAAACAGGAAGGTAGGCAGGAAGAGCTGCTTTCCTGTGTTCGCCGTGCCCATCAACCCTGAGTAAGTCCAAGCCTGCCCAGAACTTCCTGACTTAGGTGAACCTTAAAATGCTGTTTTTGTGACCCCCAAAAGTGGCATTTAAGAGATAAAACCGAGGTTTTTCAAAGCAAATTTCCTTTAATAACAAAATTTTATCGGGATCAGACCCCATGACCCCAAAGGCTCAGATACTCCTGAGAATTTGGAAAAATAAATCTGTCCCCTTTCACAAAAAGGTGAATACATGAAACATGAAAAATATTGAAGCAATAAAAGAAGAAATCATATCATGTTTGAGCCCCATAGAGCCAAAGCATGTCATTTTATTTGGTAGCTATGCTTATGGTACTCCCAACGATGATAGTGATATTGACTTGTATGTAGTAACCAAAGATAATTTTATACCAAAAAGTTACTCCGAAAAACGACAACTAATAAGAAAGGTCTCACAGGCTCTTTTGGAGTTAAGAATGAAGGTCGGGGTCGATCTTCTGGTGCATACCAATTCCATGAACGAAAAATTTTACAAGTTACAAAGCGGTTTTGCCCAAGAGATCAAAGAGAAGGGAATCCGGTTAATATGAAGAATAGGGACGCGTTGGTCCATGCATGGATTTCATCTGCTTTAGCAGATTTAAAAAGTATTGAGCATATCATTGAAGACGAGTTTTTGACTCATGTTGTGGCATTTCATGCGCAGCAATGTGTTGAAAAATGTTTCAAGGCGTTCTTGGAAAAGGAAGCCGGCAAAGTACCAAGACTGCACTCGACATTGACCTTGTATGGAATGATCAAAAATAATGTCACGCTGGATGTTGATACGGATGTACTGACCGATTTCGATGCGCTCTATATTGATGCTCGTTATCCTGGTGATTTGGGACTTTTGCCGGATGGGAAACCTTCATTAGAAGATGCGCAAGGGTTTTACGAGCTTGCTCTGAATATTTTTTATGCAATCAGTAAAATATGTGGGCAGAAAAAAAAGAGTGATGAGGACTGAGCACTCACCATTGAAAGGCGAAGAAACATTTGGAAATGTATACAATGTGGTGTACTTTGTTAGTCTATCCCATGAGAGATGAACTTTTAAATGGCTGTTTTTGGGTCAAAAAAGAGGCGTTTAAGGGGTAAAATTGAGCTTTGAATGGATATTTTTATCAATAATTCAATAACTTATCTCTGTCCGACCCCTCCGACCCCAGTATGGGTGATATGCCAGGCATGACCGGGAAGATAATGCCGTTTTGCTCGAGCCATCAGAAAACCTCCCTTTTGTTCAGATTTTGATTTGAGATGCTTAAACATATAATTTTATACCTAAAAATGGCCGTTTAAGCAATAAAAATGGCTAAAAAAATAAGTGATCTGTCATTATATCAAGATGTTGGTGTGGCCCGACCCCTATGGTCCACAGACCCCGTTAATGGAGTGCGACTCCGTCATAATACCGCCATACAGGAGGTACATAAGATGCTTCAGACATTTACAAAAAATGACAAGCTCCGTGAGCAGTATCGCCTTCATGAAGAGTTTTTAAGAGTCCAGAGAACAGAAAAAGCCCTGGCCAAAAAACTGCAGCAAGACTACATGTCTATCTTGAAAGCCCATAAAAAAGAAAAACAGGCAAAAGAAGCCGCTATGCAAGCTAAGGCCGATCTAACAAAAAAATCAGTTGTTTTCATGAAAAAACATGGCACATCACCAGAAGAGATATCCCAAATACTAAATATCCCATTGGAACAGGTTGAGTATTTCCTTAAATGAAAATCAATCCTCACAGGAAACGGCACGTTGAGACTGGTGTACGTCCTGAAACGTTACAATCCAGAACAAATTTTAAAAAAGGCATAGCCAATGGCCCACAAGGATTTTTAAGGCCAGGTCTGACCCCATGAAAATTACCCACATGCCAATTTTAAGGCCATGGCCCATAGAAACCAAGGGCTGTGGAGCACCAAAGCGCCTGTGGCGGTGGGTCACCAGGGTGCGACAGTGGGAAGTCATGGAAAACTGGGAATATTCCCTGCCCAACTGCGGTCCGCGCATCATCATCCCCAAAGGCTTTCTGTTTGACGGTGCCTCCATCCCCCGGCTCCTGTGGGGCGTGCTGTCCCCCGTGGGACTGCTGCTCATCCCCGGACTGATCCACGATTTCGGATATCGTTACGACTATCTCTGGGCAAGGGAAACCGATGGCACCCTGTACAAATTTGGCAAGGGCAATGGCCAGCATTTCTGGGACGCCATCTTCAGGGATGTGGGCAAAGAGGTCAACGGCATGCCCGTCATTGATACCTTGGGCTGGGCCACCCTGACCGTGGCCGGGTGGTAGTGTTCCAGGGATTTGATCTGCTGCCGGAAGTTGTCCAACTGGCGCTTGTGGATATGCGGTTTAACCTGGGACCTGGCAGGTTCCGGCATTTTAAGAAAATGATTGCGGCTGTTAAAGATCAGGATTTTGGCAAGGCTGCTGCAGAGATGAAGGATTCCCGGTGGTACCAACAGGTGGGGCTTCGGGCAAAGACTCTCGTAAACATGATGACCAACGCCTGACTCCACGGACCCCTTAGAATGCTGTTTTTGACCCCAAAAAGTGGCATTTAAGAGATGAATTCGAGGTTTTTAAAAGTTATTTTCCTTTAATAACATGGACTTGACTGGGTCAGACCCTCTAATTCCAGTACAGAGAAGATCTTGGCCGATATCTGGCGGACTGATTTTAAAAGTTTTTTTCGAAAAAATTGTGCTCAAGAATTTACAGCAAACCAAATGGATACGATAAAGAGGGCTTTTGAATGGCTACGATCTTACCTGAAATCAAAATAATTACACATAAGTATATAGCCAGAGTTCGGAAGGAAAAACAGGTTATAAAGGCTTATCTTTACGGATCTTATGCCAAAGGGACTGCTTAAGCTTTTTGCTAAGATTAAGCTTTATACAGAAAGTTAATATTGTGCCACGCAGAAAAAGAATACACTTACCAGGGTTTTTATGGCATATCACCCATCGATGTCATAAAAAAGAACACCTTTTAAAATTTAGCAAGGACAGAAAAGCTTGGAGGGGTTGGCTTTTTGAAGCCAAAAAACGGTTTGGCTTAAAGGTGCTTACCTATGCTGTCACATGCAACCATATCCACCTGCTGGCCATTGACAGTGGCAAAGACATTATTTCCCAAAGCATGCAGCTATTATCCGGCAGGACTGGGCAGGCGTACAACACCCGAAAAAACCGCAAGGGTGCTTTCTGGGAAGATCGTTTTTATACCACGGCTATTGAAAACGGGGTTCACCTGTTGAGATGCATGGCGTATATTGAATTGAACATGGTGCGGGCCGGCGCGGTGAAGCACCCAAAGGAGTGGGAATTTTGTGGATATAGTGAAATTTTAAACCCACCCAGACGATACCAATTGATTGATCGGGAAGCACTGTTTCATTGTTCTGGGATTTCAGATCCGGATGAATTTAGGGCGTATTATGAGAATTTGGTGGAGTACACGTTACAGCATGGCAGTTTAAAGCGGGAAAGCATATGGACAAAGAATCTGGCTGTAGGAAGTCGCGAATATGTCGAACAGAACCTGGATAAATTTGGAAAACGATATAAGATAAAAATGCTGCCTGCCCCGCCTTTTAAGGTTAAACGATATGGTCAAGTTAGATTCAAAACTAATTCTGCCCCCAATTTTATGGACAATATTACCCAGGACGAAGATCTACTTGAGGATTATGCAATCCATGAATCACAAAATGCTTACAATGCTGTTTTGACCCCTGAAAAGTGGGTTTTAAGAGGTGAAAATTCAGTTTTTTGGAGCGATTCTTCTTTAGCAACAAATACTTAGCGGGGGCAGACCCCGCGATCTACCGCGATCTAAAGCCCAAGAGGGAGACCAAAAGCAAAAATTATGGAATCAATCCACCACGATCACAATTTCAAAAACCTGTTTTTAGATTTTCCAAAAGAAACCCTGGATTTTTTTTTCCCCCAGGCAGAAAAAAGCTGGGGAAAGGTGCATCATGTGGAGTTTTTGCGCCAGGAACCCAAAAAGCACCATCTTTCAGATCCGAGCCTTGAGCTGGACATGCCGATTTTGTTTCATTTTGAAAATCAGCAACTGCTTTTATGGCTGGTGGAATTTCAGGAAGACAAAGCTAAATTTTCAATTTATAAGTTACTGCGCTATACGACAGACCTTATGGAGACCCACCCGGATGCACTGGTCATACCGACTGTTTTGTTTTCCGACAGGAAGAGATGGCGCAAAACGGTAGACATCAACTTGCATGCAGAACTGAATGATCGCCTGTTTCTCCATTTTGAATATATATTCCATAAGTTATTTGACTTGAACGCCCGGGATTATTACAATGTGAATAATCCAGTGGTGAAGATACTGCTGCCGAAAATGAATTACAAAAAGGAAGATCGGATGGAAATGATCCGGCAGGCATACTCTGGATTATTTCAGCTTGCTTCCAGCGGCCTTTTTGATAAATATATCAATTTTATTGATACATATGCTCAGATCTGTGAACAGGAGCAGCAACAATTGCACGATGATTTAGTTCAGCATAAGGAGACAGCGATGTTATCAAAATATATTAGAGACCAGGGGATTCAGCAGGGGATGCAGCAAGGGATTCAGCAGGGGATGCAGCGTGGAATTATTAAAAGCACCAAAGAAAATATCATAAAAATCCTTGAATTGCGTTTTGGAAAAATATCTCCTGAAATAGCAGCAAAAATCAATAATACTAATAATATTGAGATACTGCAAAGCTTTCTTGAGCAGGGTGTTCAGGCCAAAAACTTGGATCAGCTTCAATTTAAGATCTGATCAATAACACCCAATAAGCCAAGCCTTACAATGCAGTTTTTGCCCCCAAAAAGCAGGCTCTAAGATGAAAAAACACCCCAAATTGAAACGATTTCCCTATAAAAACAAAAACTTAACGGGGTCAGACCCCGTTCTTTTTAAAGTTTAATGGAGGTTTACTGTGGCAACACAATTTGTGACAGATGCACATGGCAATAAAACAGCAGCAATTATCCCTTTTGAAGAGTGGGAGCGAACAGAGAAGGCAAAAGATATCCTTGAGCATGTTTACCTTGCCGGAATTATAAAAGAACGCCGAGGTAGTAAATCAACCTTTAATCTTGATGATTTAAAAGAATTCTGTCAATGAAATCAATTTGACAGGGAGTCCGGCGGGTTTCTATATGATAGGTCGTTTGGGTTTACACCACTTTTCCAAAACTCAGGAATAATCAGCCTTTCTGGTTGTTGATATATTTTAAATTTCTGTGATTTTGAGTACAGATGAAAAACATTTCGAGTGTATTTCCATGGGTGATTGTCGAAAAAAACGTTACTGAAGTTAATAATGGTTTAAGCAAATTTTCTACACTAAAAAATAAATATCTCCCCTTTTCTTGTGGGAAAGGAGTGCACCAATGGACAAGCCGGAAAAAATAATAACCAGGGAGGAAATACTCCATTTTTTAAGATCCCAGACAAACCAATTACGTGAAACGTATGGCGTAACACGAATTGGTTTATTTGGCAGTTATGCACGAAATGAGGCAAAAAAAGAGAGTGATATTGATTTGGCTGTGGAGATTCAATCCGCAAATAAGTACAGAAGTTTTTTTGGACTCAAAAGGCATTTGGAAGAAAGTTTTAACCACAAAGTTGATCTGGGAATTGAAAGTACCTTAAAACCCATAGTCAAACAACATATATTAAAAAACATTATTTATGTCGAAACGTGATCTCAGGCTTTATTTTAATGATATTCTGGAATCCATTGACGCTATTGAGGACTATTTCTCCTCAATTAACACGTTTGAAGATTTCATCAAAGATAGAAAAACGTATAGTGCCACCATCAGAGAGTATATTGTTATCGGTGAAGCTGTTGGACGACTCATGGAATTGCTGGAGCATGGATATCCTGATTATGACTGGCGGATGATCAAAGGTTTCAGAAATTTTGCTGTTCATGAATATTTTGGTGTTGATTTGCAGATAGTCTGGGATATTACAAAATTGGAGCTGGATGAATTGAAATTAAAAATAACCGAATTGAAAAAGAAATACCCAGAGATTTAATTGAACTTTGGAATGGGCTTTGATGTCACGAAAAATAAATGTAGAGGCACCCCTTGCGGGTGCCCTCTCCGGGATGTTCCAATGTTATCGGATACTGATCCCCCACCGTCAACAAGTAAATGGACATGGTTGGATATTACAATGTAGTTGAGAACTTTCAATCCGTAACGTTTTTTGGCCTCAAACAACCATTCAATCCAACGCCGCCTGTCCCGTGCAAATTTAAGCAGGCGGCGTTGGAAGGAATTCTTTTTTGTGACATCGATGAGTGATATGCCAGGCATGACCGGGAAGATAGTGCCGTTTTGCTCGAGCCATCAGAAAACCTCCCTTTTGTTCAGATTTTGATTTGAGATGCTTAAACATATAATTTTATACCTAAAAATGGCCGTTTAAGCAATAAAAATGGCTAAAAAAATAAGTGATCTGTCATTATATCAAGATGTTGGTGTGGCCCGACCCCTATGGTCCAGAACGAAGATCATTTTGAGGATTATGCGATCTATGAATCACAAAATGCTTACAATGCTGTTTTGACCCCTGAAAATTGGGTTTTAAGGGGTGAAAACACAGTTTTTTGGAGTCATTCTGATTTAATAACAAAGACTTAGCGGGGTCAGACCCCGTTAATGGAGTGTCATAATACCGCCATACAGGAGGTACATAAGATGCTTCAGACATTTACAAAAAATGACAAGCTCCGTGAGCAGTATCGCCTTCATGAAGAGTTTTTAAGAGTCCAGAGAACAGAAAAAGCCCTGGCCAAAAAACTGAAGCAAGACTACATGTCTATCTTGAAAGCCCATAAAAAAGAAAAACAGGCAAAAGAAGCCGCTCTACAAGCTAAGGCCGATCTAACAAAAAAATCAGTTGTTTTCATGAAAAAACATGGCACATCACCAGAAGAGATATCCCAAATACTAAATATCCCATTGGAACAGGTTGAGTCTTTCCTTAAATGAAAATCAATCCTCACAGGAAACGGCACGTTGAGACGGGTGTACGTCCTGAAACGTTACAATCCAGAACAGATTTTAAAAAAGGCATAGCCAATGGCCCACAAGGATTTTTAAGGCCAGGTCTGACCCCATGAAAATTACCCACATGCCAATTTTAAGGCCATGGCCCATAGAAACCAAGGGCTGTGGAGCACCAAAGCGCCTGTGGCGGTGGGTCACCAGGGTGCGACAGTGGGAAGTCATGGAAAACTGGGAATATTCCCTGCCCAACTGCGGTCCGCGCATCATCATCCCCAAAGGCTTTCTGTTTGACGGTGCCTCCATCCCCCGGCTCCTGTGGGGCGTGCTGTCCCCCGTGGGACTGCTGCTCATCCCCGGACTGATCCACGATTTCGGATATCGTTACGACTATCTCTGGGCAAGGGAAACCGATGGCACCCTGTACAAATTTGGCAAGGGCAATGGCCAGCATTTCTGGGACGCCATCTTCAGGGATGTGGGCAAAGAGGTCAACGGCATGCCCGTCATTGATACCTTGGGCTGGGCCACCCTGACCGTGGCCGGGTGGTGGGCCTGGCGGGGCAACCGCAAACGAAATGACCCGGAACTGCTGCCCTGAACCTGATTTGATTTGGAGGAGACATTATGAACCGTGACAAGGACTTTCATAAAAAACTGACGGATCAACTGACAAAGCACGAAGGCCTGCGCCTGAAACCCTACCATTGCCCGGCAGGTAAGCTCACCATCGGCATCGGCAGAAACCTTGAGGAGAAAGGGATCAGCGAAAAAGAAGCGGTGATGCTGCTGGAAAATGATATTGAGGAGTGCATTGAGGATTTAGAAATAGTGTTCCAGGGATTTGATCTGCTGCCGGAAGTTGTCCAACTGGCGCTTGTGGATATGCGGTTTAACCTGGGACCTGGCAGGTTCCGGCATTTTAAGAAAATGATTGCGGCTGTTAAAGATCAGGATTTTGGCAAGGCTGCTGCAGAGATGAAGGATTCCCGGTGGTACCAACAGGTGGGGCTTCGGGCAAAGACTCTCGTAAACATGATGACCAACGCCTGACTCCACGGACCCCTTAGAATGCTGTTTTTGACCCCAAAAAGTGGCATTTAAGAGATGAATTCGAGGTTTTTAAAAGTTATTTTCCTTTAATAACATGGACTTGACTGGGTCAGACCCTCTAATTCCTATGAGTGATATGCCAGGCATGACCGGGAAGATAGTGCCGTTTTGCTCGAGCCATCAGAAAACCTCCCTTTTGTTCAGATTTTGATTTGAGATGCTTAAACATATAATTTTATACCTAAAAATGGCCGTTTAAGCAATAAAAATGGCTAAAAAAATAAGTGATCTGTCATTATATCAAGATGTTGGTGTGGCCCGACCCCTATGGTCCAGAACGAAGATCATTTTGAGGATTATGCGATCTATGAATCACAAAATGCTTACAATGCTGTTTTGACCCCTGAAAATTGGGTTTTAAGGGGTGAAAACACAGTTTTTTGGAGTCATTCTGATTTAATAACAAAGACTTAGCGGGGTCAGACCCCGTTAATGGAGGTGGCCCGACCCCTATGGTCCAGCAAACGAAATGACCCGGAACTGCTGCCCTGAACCTGATTTGATTTGGAGGAGACATTATGAACCGTGACAAGGACTTTCATAAAAAACTGACGGATCAACTGACAAAGCACGAAGGCCTGCGCCTGAAACCCTACCATTGCCCGGCAGGTAAGCTCACCATCGGCATCGGCAGAAACCTTGAGGAGAAAGGGATCAGCGAAAAAGAAGCGGTGATGCTGCTGGAAAATGATATTGAGGAGTGCATTGAGGATTTAGAAATAGTGTTCCAGGGATTTGATCTGCTGCCGGAAGTTGTCCAACTGGCGCTTGTGGATATGCGGTTTAACCTGGGACCTGGCAGGTTCCGGCATTTTAAGAAAATGATTGCGGCTGTTAAAGATCAGGATTTTGGCAAGGCTGCTGCAGAGATGAAGGATTCCCAGTGGTACCAACAGGTGGGGCTTCGGGCAAAGACTCTCGTAAACATGATGACCAACGCCTGACTCCACGGACCCCTTAGAATGCTGTTTTTGACCCCAAAAAGTGGCATTTAAGAGATGAATTCGAGGTTTTTAAAAGTTATTTTCCTTTAATAACATGGACTTGACTGGGTCAGACCCTCTAATTCCAGTACAGAGAAGATCTTGGCCGATATCTGGCGGACTGATTTTAAAAGTTTTTTTCGAAAAAATTGTGCTCAAGAATTTACAGCAAACCAAATGGATACGATAAAGAGGGCTTTTGAATGGCTACGATCTTACCTGAAATCAAAATAATTATACATAAGTATATAGCCAGAGTTCGGAAGGAAAAACAGGTTATAAAGGCTTATCTTTACGGATCTTATGCCAAAGGGACTGCTTAAGCTTTTTGCTAAGATTAAGCTTTATACAGCAAGTTAATATTGTGCCACGCAGAAAAAGAATACACTTACCAGGGTTTTTATGGCATATCACCCATCGATGTCATAAAAAAGAACACCTTTTAAAATTTAGCAAGGACAGAAAAGCTTGGAGGGGTTGGCTTTTTGAAGCCAAAAAACGGTTTGGCTTAAAGGTGCTTACCTATGCTGTCACATGCAACCATATCCACCTGCTGGCCATTGACAGTGGCAAAGACATTATTTCCCAAAGCATGCAGCTATTATCCGGCAGGACTGGGCAGGCGTACAACACCCGGAAAAACCGCAAGGGTGCTTTCTGGGAAGATCGTTTTTATACCACGGCCATTGAAAGCGGGGTTCACCTGTTGAGATGCATGGCGTATATTGAGTTGAACATGGTGCGGGCCGGCGCGGTGAAGCACCCAAAGGAGTGGGAATTTTGTGGATATAATGAAATTTTAAACCCACCCAGGCGATATCAATTGATTGATCGGGAAGCACTGCTTCATTGTTCTGGGATTTTGGATCCACATGAGTTTAGGGTGTATTATGAGGATTTGGTGGCGCACACGTTACATCATGGCAATTTAAAGCGGGAAAGCATATGGACAAATAATCTGGCTGTAGGAAGTCGCGAGTATATCGAACAGAACCTGGATAAGTTTGGAAAGCGATATAAGATAAAAATGTTGCCTGCCCCTCCTTTTAAGGTTAAACGATATGGTCAAGTCAGATTCAAAACTAATTCTGACCCCGATTTCATGGACAATATTATCCAGGACGAAGATCATTTTGAGGATTATGCGATCTATGAATCACAAAATGCTTACAATGCTGTTTTGACCCCTGAAAACTGGGTTTTAAGGGGTGAAAATTCAGTTTTTTGGAGCGATTCTTCTTTAGCAACAAATACTTAGCGGGGGCAGACCCCACTTTCCTGACATCTCATCTGACATATATTAATGGTGATATTATGAATAAAGAAATCATCTTAAATTTTATTAAAACCAATAGCAACTACCTTTATTCAAATTATAACATTTCAAAAATAGGTCTGATTGGTTCATTTGCCCGCAATGAACAAAATGAGAATAGTGATATTGATTTTTTAATTGAATTTAAATCAGGTACTCAAGATATTTTTAACTTAAAACTCGATTTAAAGAAGTATTTAAAGACAAATTTAAATAGGGAAATTGATATATGCAGAGAAAAATATCTCAAACCTTATATTAAAAATTATATCTTGGATGAGGTTATTTATGCCTGATAAAGACAAACTGAATATCCTGTCAATAAATTATGCAATTGAAAAAATTTTGAATTATTCAAGATCTTATTTTAATGCAGATGACTTTTATAAAAATCAGAGAGACTTTGATGCAGCAATGATGAATTTTATAGTAATCGGAGAGATGGTTGCAAGACTCACTGAAGAGTTTGTTGAACAGAATACACATGTGGATTGGTTCAAAATTAGGGGTTTTAGAAATATAGTTGCTCATAATTACTTTGGAATTGATGCTGAAGAAGTTTGGCAAATTATTACAGCACACATCCCAAAACTTAAAAAAGAAATCAAAAAGATTTTAATGGATATGTGAATAACAATTCTGCAAACAACAATGAAGGAATTATTGAGGTCTTATCGGGGTTAGACCCCATAATAATATTTCACAAAATGCTTACAATGCTGTTTTGACCCCTGAAAAGTGGGTTTTAAGGGGTGAAAATTCAGTTTTTTGGAGCGATTCTTCTTTAACAACAAATACTTAGCGGGGTCAGACCCCGCTATACCAAAAATTAACAAAAGAATCTGTTCTCGGCCAAAAACATACGGACAAACTCGTAGAAGTAACACTCAAGAATAATAACAAAAAATGGATACTGATTCATATAGAAGTTCAGGCTCAGAGTAATTCGGATTTTCCAGAACGGATGTTCGTGTACAATTATAGGATTTATGACAGATTCAAAATACCGGTAACCAGTGTGGCAATTCTGGCGGATGACTCCCCCGCCTGGCGTCCTGGCCCATTTCAATATGGAATGTGGGGTTCCACCATGGGGCTGGACTACCTGACAAGCAAACTCCTTGATTATAAGGGGAAATGGGAGTATCTTGAAAGACAGGATAATCCCTTTGCCATTGTGGTGATGGCACATTTAAGAGCGCTTGAGACAAGAAAAGACCATCTGTTGAGAAAACAGTGGAAAACAGAACTGACAAGGCTTCTATACGAAAAGGGTTATTCAAGAACAGCGGTCATAAACCTGTATCGTTTTATAGACTGGGTTTTGACTTTGCCCGAAGCCCTTGAGGAAATTTTTCTTGAAGAGTTAAAAGCGTATGAAAAGGAGAAAAACATGCCTTATATTACAAGTGCTGAAAGAATAGGCAGAAAAAAAGGAAAGCAGGAAGGTAGGCAGGAAGGTAGGCAGGAAGGTAGGCAGGAAGAGCTGCTTTCCTGTGTTCGCCGTGCCCATCAACAGGGACTTGCCGTGCCAGTCATTGCCCAAATTGTTCAGTTGGACCCTTCTATAGTTGAAAGTATATTGAACAATGAAGATATTGATATTCCCCTGCACCTTCTGGATTCTGCAGATCCCCTCTGATCTTTACAGTAGATAGGTCCACTCCAAGCCTGCCCACAACTTCTTGACTTAGGTGAACCTTAAAATGTTGTTTTTGACCTCCAAAAGTGGCATTTAAGAGATAAAACTGAGGTTTTTAAAAGCAAATTTCCTTTAATAACAAAACTTTAACGGGGTCAGACCCCGCCTTACTCCAATTTAAGTATTAAGTATTAAGCTCTTGAGGAGGCGCATCATGGAAGCAATTGAGTTTAAAGCGAAAATAAAAAACGGATTTATTCGAATTCCTGAAAAGTTTAAACAAAGAACCGGCAGCAATGTAAAGGTCATTATAATAAGTGAACAAAAAGTCAGGCAATCCGATATAATCGATAAACTGCTGTTAGATCCTATAAAATCAAAGGGTTTTTCACCTTTTTCGAGAGAAGAAATTTATGAACGGTTTTAATGTAAAGCCTGAAGCAACATATTTCATAGATACAAATATATGGCTTTATTCATTTATCCAGGGTCAAGATGTAGAAAAAAATGAAATTTCCAGGGCCATTATTAAAGAATGTGAAATTGTTATCAGCACTCAGATCGTTAACGAAATGTGTGTGAATCTGATAAAAAAAGTGGGTTTTTCAGAAGCTGAAATCCAAAATTTAATAGAGTCTCTCTACCGAAAATATACAATATTTGAGCTGTCACAAGACATACTCTTACAGGCTTCAAAGATACGCATTAATCACAGTTTTTCTTTCTGGGACAGCATCGTGGTAGCCAGCGCTTTGGATGGTGATGCGGAATATTTAATATCTGAAGATATGCAGGATGGTTTTCTTCTTGAAAACCGTCTTAAAATAATGAACCCATTTGCATAAAACCCAATACTTTACGTGTCCGCTGTCCGCTGTCATTATATCAAGATGTTGGCATGGCCCGACCCCTATGGTCACCTGGCTCAGACCCCATAATACCAGTAATAACCCAGCAGGAGGATGAGATGAAGGAATTATCGAGGTCTTATCGGGGTTAGACCCCATAATAATATTTCACAAAATGCTTACAACAGGCAAAAGAAGCCGCTCTGCAAGCCCAGGCAATAGAAAAACAGGAAAAAGAAGCCGCTCTACAAGCTAAGGCCGATCTAACAAAAAAATCAGTTGTTTTCATGAAAAAACATGGCACATCACCAGAAGAGATATCCCAAATACTAAATATCCCATTGGAACAGGTTGAGTCTTTTCTTAAATGAAAATCAATCCTCACAGGAAACGGCACGTTGAGACGGGTGTACGTCCTGAAACGTTACAATCCAGAACAGATTTTAAAAAAGGCATAGCCAATGGCCCACAAGGATTTTTAAGGCCAGGTCTGAGCCCATGAAAATTACCCACATGCCAATTTTAAGGCCATGGCCCATAGAAACCAAGGGCTGTGGAGCACCAAAGCGCCTGTGGCGGTGGGTCACCAGGGTGCGACAGTGGGAAGTCATGGAAAACTGGGAATATTCCCTGCCCAACTGCGGTCCGCGCATCATCATCCCCAAAGGCTTTCTGTTTGACGGTGCCTCCATCCCCCGGCTCCTGTGGGGCGTGCTGTCCCCCGTGGGACTGCTGCTCATCCCCGGACTGATCCACGATTTCGGATATCGTTACGACTATCTCTGGGCAAGGGAAACCGATGGCACCCTGTACAAATTTGGCAAGGGCAATGGCCAGCATTTCTGGGACGCCATCTTCAGGGATGTGGGCAAAGAGGTCAACGGCATGCCCGTCATTGATACCTTGGGCTGGGCCACCCTGACCGTGGCCGGGTGGTGGGCCTGGCGGGGCAACCGCAAACGAAATGACCCGGAACTGCTGCCCTGAACCTGATTTGATTTGGAGGAGACATTATGAACCGTGACAAGGACTTTCATAAAAAACTGACGGATCAACTGACAAAGCACGAACGCCTGCGCCTGAAACCCTACCATTGCCCGGCAGGTAAGCTCACCATCGGCATCGGCAGAAACCTTGAGGAGAAAGGGATCAGCGAAAAAGAAGCGGTGATGCTGCTGGAAAATGATATTGAGGAGTGCATTGAGGATTTAGAAATAGTGTTCCAGGGATTTGATCTGCTGCCGGAAGTTGTCCAACTGGCGCTTGTGGATATGCGGTTTAACCTGGGACCTGGCAGGTTCCGGCATTTTAAGAAAATGATTGCGGCTGTTAAAGATCAGGATTTTGGCAAGGCTGCTGCAGAGATGAAGGATTCCCGGTGGTATCAACAGGTGGGGCTTCGGGCAAAGACTCTCGTAAACATGATGACCAACGCCTGACTTCACGGACCCCTTAGAATGCTGTTTTTGACCCCAAAAAGTGGCATTTAAGAGATGAATTCGAGGTTTTTAAAAGTTATTTTCCTTTAATAACATGGACTTGACTGGGTCAGACCCTCTAATTGTCCTTCCCCCAATTTTATGGACAATATTACCCAGGACGAAGATCTACTTGAGGATTATGCAATCCATGAATCACAAAATGCTTACAATGCTGTTTTGACCCCTGAAAAGTGGGTTTTAAGGGGTGAAAATTCAGTTTTTTGGAGCGATTATGATTTAATAACAAATACTTAGCGGGGTCAGACCCCGGTAAGTCCGGTAAGGATCGACTGATGTATTCTTTCTCGGTAGATTGGGACGATTCCAATACTTAAATATGGACCAAGTAATTAAAGATGCAATGAATATGGTACAAAGGATTTTTAAACATGATAACTGAAACGAGCTATCAGATCAACCTCCCTTCTCAAATTATGAAATTTCTCGTAATCGGTAGCCTGACATTTGCAGTTGATTATTTGAGTATGCTGATGTTCATTGAAATTTTGGGCATCAACTATTTGTTTGCAACCGCACTCGGTTTTTTATTGGGAAGTCTCCTAAATTACTGGTTGAGTATAAAATATGTATTCATCCGAGGGAAGTTTAATAAAACCCAAACTGAACTGATTGTTTTTATGATTTTTACAGTATTGGGTTTACTCCTTAATCATTTAATTATGTATTTAGGATGTGAATGGGGTGGAATTAGTTATAAAATAGTGAAATTTCTTTCATTGTTTACAGTGACTATTTTTAATTTTATAGCCAAAAAATACTTCGTATTTTTAAAATAAGGACGAATACAAATGGACGACCTGACTATAGTAATGCCTGTCTACAATGAACAAGAAATCATTCAACAAGTCATTAAAGATTGGTGTCTGTGCCTAAGAAAACTGGGTATTAATTTTCAAATTTCTGCCTACAATGACGGTTCAAAAGACAACAGTCTTAAAAAAATCCAAGAAATCCAATCATCTGTGCCAGAGTTAAAAATCATTGATAAACCAAATTCTGGACACGGCCCGACTATTTTACAAGGCTATCAAAATGCTAGCACAGAATGGATTTTTCAAACCGATTCAGACAATGAAATGAAGCCTGATCATTTTCAACAGTTATGGTTTAAAAGGGAATACTATGATTTCCTTATAGGCATAAGAGAGAATCGGAAACAGCCTTTTTCCAGAAAAGTTATCTCGCTTTTCTCACGTCTGACTGTAAAAATATTTTTCGGAAGAGGCGTAATAGATGTCAACTCACCATATAGATTGATGCGGCACAAAGCTTTTCAGGAAATTTTTAGTTCTATCCCTGCAAAAACTTTTGCACCGAACATAATTGTTTCAGGTATGGCAGCTAAGAAAAAATTCAAAATATATGAAACCAAAGTACCGATAAAATTCCGCACTACGGGTGAAGTGTCTATTAAAAAAATAAAATTATTAAGAGCAGCCATTAAAGCATGGGTACAAACAATTCGATATTTGTTCGGTGAAAAATGATCTATATTCAAACGCTCGACTTCCCACCTAATACAACTAATAAAAATTTAAAAAAACTTTTAACGATATTGCTTTGTATTCTGGCTTTTTTAAATATAACTGTGGGTGTCTTTCAATATTTCATCCATTCATCAGGAGATCTATTTAATATATTCCATTATGGTTATCGTTTTTTTAATAGCCCGACTGATTTTACAATTTTTAATGAAATCGTAAGTCGTTACCCGATAAACTCGTTAATTGTTATTTCACCGTTATTTGGGTTCTATACTTCAAAAATATTAACTAAAGCTATTTACATAGTTCAATTATTAAGTTTTTTAGTGCTTATCCCTGTTTTATTTTCAAAATTATTCGTAAAACAAAAAAATAAAATATTTTTAGTTTTGTGTCTGTTTTTGGCCTGTAGCAGTGTTCGAGCGTCAATGAATGTAGGCCAAATAGGTATAATTTTATTTGGATATTTTTTAGTATCATGGAATTTTGCCACAAATAAAAAATGGACGCTAAGTGGAATTCTTCTTAGTATTGCAATCGTGAAACCTCAAATAGGTTTGTTTTATGTTGTATTCTTTTTATTTCAACGACATTTCAAACCTGTTTTAATTTCGATAGCCATTCATACAACGATTTATACGTCGGCATGTTTATATACGAATATAAACATATTAGATTCACTGAAGTGTTATTTTAATTGGCAAAAAATAGCCATGTTGGCCGAACCTGGTTTGTACCATAGTCCAGATATTGGTCAATTTTTAAAAATCTTTTTCGATACATCAAATCAAACAAATTTTATAGTTTGTTTGTCCATTTTAACATTAAGCACTGTTTTAGCTTTTTTAAAGCGAAATGAGCCTGAAAAATGTCTTGCTTTATTAACCGTTTCATCTCTATTAGTTATATATCATCGACCATACGATCTTTTTCTGATTATACCAGTGATACCATTAATTATATCCAAAAATTGTACAACAATAGATTCTGTATACAAGGGGATAATGCTTTGCCTCTTGATTGTACCATATTTTATGACTTTCCGGTTTATGTCCGAATACACATATTTTTTAAAAATATCCTATCAAATATACGTAGGGCTCTTAGTCCTGACGGTTGTTAGCATTTACAAAATTTCGCCAGATGTGACCTTAAACATTGAAAACAAATCTCTTAAATTGTGAAAAATGAATAACTATTCAAAATTGGTACAGAATCCAGGTTTGGGGCAATTATGGTATTTTTCAAAAAAAATCGGACACCAACTAACATACTTAACACACAAGCAAAAACCTCGCTGAAATGAAAGGCCACCTACAATTCGGACGACTGAAAGCTATAGATCGAGAGCTTTGCATAAGTCGGCAGGAAAATTTAAAGAAAACACAAATTTGAACTTTGCATACAAAAAAAATGATAGTAAAAGCCTTTATCTTATTGAAGATATTGAATAAATTCATGAAATGTGATAGTGTTTACTTAGTGCCTGACCGGAAACCCCTGTTGAAACCATGGAAGGCATAATTGAGGATTACGTCAGACAGCAAAAAATATGTCAGTTCGTGCCAACTTAAGGTAATAATGTGGTGAAAAAATTTTTTCCAGTGTTCTTTGACAATTTTGCTTAATTATAGACGCAACTCTCCTGTTGCCAATAGCTGAATTTTTTAAAAAGCCTGTCTTAAGCTACTTTTTTATTCTTTTGAGCTCTTTGAAGCTCTCTTAAGCCTTTTTGCTGAAGATGGTGCCCGATTATTTGTAAATTTCTCGCCAGCACAGATAAGCTGACATACCGTTTAAACCCATCAATCCCATGATCCTGGCACCGATCTAAACCATGGTTCTCCAATGCATTAATTGCTGATTCCATAGCTGAATGTTGCCTTTTATGCCGAATAAATGTCTCGGATGTTTCTTCTTCTTCCTCCGTTTTATTCCGTTTTCCTTTTTTCGGAAGCACCAGAAGATCCAGCTTGCTTTTCAGTTTTTTTTTGTTAGCCGGAGTGTAGAAATCCTTGTCAAAGCTACACGCCCTGAGATTCGGGAACTTGTTTTGAGCCGCATCGACCATGGGAACTGCGACTTTGTCGTCCGTTTCTCTCTCCATCACCTGATGGTGCAGGATCAGACCATATTGATCTTCCAGGATGCAAACCCGCAATCCCAACTCCTGGGGAACACCGGCCTTTCCTTTGGAGATCCATTCCGTATGGGTTTCAAAAATGGAAAAAACTTTCTCATCATGCGGAATTTTTTCGTCCTGGATAACACGACGTCGAATCTGATCAATCTGGCGTTTGGCATGAGTGCTATATGATTCTAAGTCTTCAATTTTTTCAGAAAAGCCCGGAATAGTGGAATCGACAGATTCTATGGTTGTTTCTGCCTTTTGGACATATTCCTCTGCTATTTCAATGTATTCCGTATGAGCTTCAATAATCAGTTGCTCTCTCACTGCTTTTTTCGTTTCATCTTTTGATGTGGAACGTTTCAATTGTTGGGCACGGCGATAGAGTTTTTTAAAGGATCTGATATTATAGACGTACTGACGCCACAGACTCATGTCGAGGGCGTTGGCCATTAGTGCACAAATTTGAATTAATTTCCGGATGGCATCAAACAATAAATTAATGTCCGTTGGAAAATGCACATCGGTCTCCAGCACAAATGAATCACAGCATCCTCTCAATATCTGGTCTTTTTTGTTGACCAGAAGCTTGTGGCCTTCTTCAACAACCACCGCATTAATTTGATCAAGAATGTCAGGCGTTAAAAGAGAAACATTATCCTTTAGAGTTTGGAGAGGATATGTTTTATCATCATCCATCATTCCATGACCTAACATTTGTCTAATGGTTTTATGATTGTTGGCAATTTCCTGGAGTTTATCATAATCCCAGTTGCAATTAAGCCGAATGGTTGATGAGATACAAATAGTGTAACGCTTTTTTGACCCTTCAAACTTCCTCTATTTGCTTAAATTCCCTTTAAATAAAGCAACTTAGAGTTAGTTTTAAAAATAAACAAATTTACAAAATAGTGTAACGCCACAAAAGAATCTCAAAAATTACTAGTAATTCAGCGATTTGCAGGTAAAATCAGCTTAAAATTGGGATCAACGGATAGATCAGAGCAAAGAGAAAACACAAACAGGTCATCTCCCACGGATCGGAGATGACCTGTTTTTAATCAGGCAGGCAGGTTGTTGCTACAAAAAGCTATTGAGGGGGGAGGTCAGATATAAATTCCAGGGCGAGATTGATGTCAACAAATTTATGATTCAATTCCTTTGCCCTGTCTCGGCAATCTGTGCATATTTCTTCAAATTTTCGCATATCGCCTTTGACGGCCATATAGATTTGCTCTACGGCTTCCTGCTGAATATCATTGCATTTTGCAATAAAATCCTCGACTACTATGGGGTACAGAATAAGGGTTTTTAATCGGCTGAGTATATCTGGATGGTTGTGGCTCAAATAGGTTCTTACCTTTGGTAGCCCGGCAAATACAATGGGAACACCAGCATCAATAATTCGTTTGAGATATGGCCAAACCCGGGTATCCAGATCGTTGGCTTCATCGATAATAATAAAACAGTTGGACAGCTTGCAAATTATTTTCAGGTACTGGGGTGTCCTGCGATAGGTGGCTTTGGTGTCATAATTCAACTCTCTGAGTATTGCAGCCAGGGTCTCGTGTATGTTGAACAGGGATTCTACCCATACAGTATGGAGCTTTTTTGGCCGCAATAATTGTAAAAACCGGGTTTTACCTGCTCCAAAATCACCCTCAATAAGAACACTTTGACCTCGGTAGATCCTGTTATATGTGGCGCTCAGATAGGATACTCGACGTTTATCACTTATAAAATCTTCTTTCATGTTAAATCTCCGTTGGTTGCATAAGTAGCCACATAATTCGAATCTATAGATCTTTTGCAATCAAGAATAAATGCACGGAACAATACGGCCCCTTTTTCTGCTTCCGGTAACCTTACCTTTTTATTGTAAACTGAATATCTTGGCAGATTGTGATGAAAAACCTGTTTGGCCCGGGCCAGGGTTAGCCCCCTGTGATAAACCTCAATCAAGGTGGGCCGGTAGACGACCATGTTGTGTTCTTCCAAGAGAGCGATTATCATATCAAGCTCATCGGGTAGCATCTTTGCTTCAGGTTCGTGCGGTTTCTCAAAAGGTTGCCTGGCAAGAGCTTCTCCCAACAGTATGCCGTCTTCTTTGTTCTCAAAAACAAAAAGCTTGTCCTTATACCTGGATATTTGTACAGGGGTGCTTTTGTGCCTGCTGAACTGCTCTGCACCGCAGGTCATGTAGTAATCCTGGTTGTCATGCCGGATAGTCCTTTTCTTTGATACCGTAGCTTTAATTTTTTTAAAACCGTACTTCATATATTCATGTACTTGATCCGGGGTAAAGGTCAGGAGAGTTGCTTGGTTAGATAAAAAAGCATCCAGCTTTTGTGCTGGAATCCATTTCTGAACTTGAGCATTTTCGCTGAAGTCATGTTTGGTACTGTTATGTTCAGTACGATATTGCTCAATCAAAGGACTGCCCCTCAGTTCCTGGAGAGAGATATCAAGGAGGGTCACTGTGATCTTCTCCCTTTTTGTTTGCTTAAAGATATAGCCGGGGACGGTTTTCACGATCCTGTCTTGAAAATCTTTGATAATTCTTATCTCAAAGTTATGCAGGCTCCGGTGTGAAGACTCAAGGTGAGCCTTGTCTTTGGGAGAATTAGGCCTTGCAAAATCCGGTGCCATGTAAAATCCGCCGGGCGTGGAATGTGCCAGATTCAGGGCATTGATGGGGCGTTTGAGATTTAGAAAACCCTTTGCCTGGTCCGGCCTGAACTTGATTTTTTGTTGGGGAAACGGTGTGCTGAGTAAAAATCGAGTAAACAGATCCACAGAATTGAGGCTGCTTTCGGTAAAATAAGCCCTCAAAAAAAACATATACCGGGACCCGGTGTCAAAGGCCTCTATTACCTGAGGTTTTTGCCAGTTACCATTGTCATCTTTAATTTTCAAATATCTAAACTTACATCCGTCCATTTGGATCAAATTAAATACCGGTTCCGACTTAAAGGCATGGGGAGGTGCAGGCTCTTCTTCATAATCCTCCTTTTCCAGATAAAAGTTAAGATTCTCCCTCTTTGCACATCGCCTTAGCCCCGGAAGACTGATGGGCTTGCCCATCTCTTCTTCGAGCCAACAATGATAGTTTTTAATGGTCCTGGCTTTCCTGGTGATAAAAACAAATCCCTGGGACGATAGGTCACAAGAGGCCTTGACCATTTCTATAAATCGTCTTTTGGTTTGTTCATCTATGGAGCGGGGTCGCCCGCTGCACTTTCTGCCTTCCATAATCCCTTTTTCAGCCAGCATAAGGGGAGCGGGGATGATGCCGGTTTTCTTGTATTGGTCCTTGTAATATTTTTTGGCCCGTCTCTTGGCAGATCCGGTTTTATTCATAATTTTTTTGTAAAGTAGCAAATTAAAGTGCTCATCAATACTCAGATTATTCATTACATGCCCCCTTTGACAGGATCTTCTCACGTATAACCCTGTTCCATAACAATGCGGCCTGTTGAGAGGTCTCCTGCCAATGAACATGCTGAGCCACTCGAACTTGCTCAAGCATGGTTTTTATTGCGGCCATATACTCGTCTGTGATCTGGTTACTCAAGTCTGGTCTGTTTTGTGGTTTGGGTTTCCTGGCATCAATGAATTTTCTGATGTTGTGTGCCGTTAACTCAATATTGCTGTTCATGAAATCCTTCCAGGCCTTTCGCTGTTCACAAGGCTCCAATTGAGCCAGGGGACGGACTTGGGATTCATTGACTGGCAATTTGTCCCCAATTGGCGACAAATTCCGGATAACTTCATAGGATTTAATCAGGCGGTATGCCTGGGATCTGCCTATATCCCATCTTGCCCTGGTGTATGCCCCAAACGTTTCAAACAGGGCCTGTTTATACAACCGCCCATCTTTTATCTCCTTCAATGCCTGGCCAATTTGGCAAAAACATTCTTGATTATGGGCAATAAGTATTTCCAACTCATTTAACCGTTCCATTGCTACAGTCTTCCCGGCATGGATTGGCCGACATTGGCGGCAAGAGCCGTAAGATCCCCTGCCGGAACCTGGGAAGGCCTATCCAGTTCTTTTAAATACAAGACACTGTCTCGGAACCCATATCTCCTGACAACCATGACCAGATCTATAGTATTGAAATTTTTTTCACAGCGGAAGCACCTGGCCAAATTAGTTGCCGGATTTACAGCGGTTTGGAATTCGTTACAAACGGGGCATAGAAAACGAAAAAAGCCGTCTCTGATTTTTGATGGAATCTGCAAATGATCCCGAATCAGAATATCCACAGGGATGTTATTTCGTAACTCAAACAATTCTTGGGACGAGAATCTCTTGTTCATGGGTCACCTCTTCTTTTTGAATTTTCAGTTACCTATCTTATATCACCAGTCCTTAATTCTGTCTGTTGCCTCTTAAACTGGAATTGGGATTACTTTGGTGGTATCCCTTTTATTTACAGTGGTTTGTGCCTATAATGTCTCTTGAAATCAACAATGGATTACTCTGTTCATATTCGCCTATATTACAAGGGTTTAGCTTGCTCATGCCTCTTAAAGTCATTTTTGATTAGTCTGCCGATTTCATGGAGTTTTATAGGGTCTGCAATGGGCGGTAATTTGGATCACCAGATATTGGATAACGATAGCAGCTTTTATTCCATATTCTGCCACAATGACCTCAAATGGCAGTGCAGGCTTTGTCTGTCTTTGTAATAATTTTGTAGCAACTGCGGCATTGGGTTTTTCCTGATTTACGGCATCTTCAAGTTTTTTTGCCAGGTAGTTGTTTTTGCTATCCGATTGGTTCTTCTTGTTTAATTTTGCACATTGCCTTCGATGGAGTTCTTTTCGGCAGGCCGGGTTGCAGGTCCTTTGACGTCCCTTTTGCCTCACATCCGGTTGAAACCATTTTCGACAAATTGCACAAGGACGTTTTCCACGGAAACTTTTTGCCATTATATTTTCTCCAAGATTCAAGTCATAGAAAGTATAAAAGCAAATTTTCATTCTCTTGTGAATCTGTAGCGGGATAACGGCGGGGTAAGCTGGGTATGATTTATTAATTTGATTGGCAGGGTATGCGGCGGGGTAACGGCGGGGTAAGCTGGGTATGATCTATTAATTTGATTGGCAGGGTATGCGGCGGGGTACTACCTGGGAGGCGTTACACTATTTTGTCAGTGATTCTGGGGTAAGGCGTTACACTATTTGAATGTTAGCAGAGAAGAAATTTATGAACGGTTTTAATGTAAAGCCTGAAGCAACATATTTCATAGATACAAATATATGGCTTTATTCATTTATCCAGGTTCAAGATGTAGAAAAAAATAAAATTTCCAGGGCCATTATTAAAGAATGTGAAATTGTTATCAGCACTCAGATCGTTAACGAAATGTGTGTGAATCTGATAAAAAAAGTGGGTTTTTCAGAAGCTGAAATCCAAAATTTAATAGAGTCTCTCTACCGAAAATATACAATATTTGAGCTGTCACAAGACATACTCTTACAGGCTTCAAAGATACGCATTAATCACAGTTTTTCTTTCTGGGACAGCATCGTGGTAGCCAGCGCTTTGGATGGTGATGCGGAATATTTAATATCTGAAGATATGCAGGATGGTTTTCTTCTTGAAAACCGTCTTAAAATAATGAACCCATTTGCATAAAACCCAATACTTTACGTGTCCGCTGTCCGCTGTCCGCTGTCATTATTTGACCCCCAAAAGTGGCATTTAAGAGATAAAACCGAGGTTTTTCAAAGCAAATTTCCTTTAATAACAAAACTTTAGCGGGGTCAGACCCCATGAATGCGCCAGATTCTACAGAGAATTTTGACTCAGCTAATATTCTTTTGAAAAGCAAGCTTTACAACCCTTGTCTTCAAAATGTACAGCAAGCTGTTGAAAAGGCATTAAAAGCCTTGTTAATTGAAAAAGGAAGGCATTTTAAAAAAAACCATGACATTCTTGAGCTTAAAAATGTGTTAAAAATTCTGAATATTGAAGTCGATCTTTGGGAGGCTCTTAAACTGCTGTTTTTGGGACGAAAAAGAGGCTTTTAAAGGGTAAAATCAAAATTTAAATGGATATTTATTATCAATAATTCAACGGTTTATTTCGGTCCGACCCCGACCCTATCGACCCCATAGGACCCCGACCCCATAACAGTAATAAAGACAAATCATGGAATCAATCAGTCACGATCACAATTTCAAAAACCTGTTTCTGGATTTTCCAAAAGAAAGCCTGGAATTTTTTTTCCCCGAGGCAGAAAAGTGCTGGGGAAAGGTGCATCATGTTGAGTTTTTGCGCCAGGAGCCCAAAAAGCACCATCTCTCAGATGCGAGCCTTGAGCTGGACATGCCGATTTTGTTTCATTTTGAAAATCAGCAATTGCTTTTATGGCTGGTGGAGTTTCAGGAAGACAAAGCCAAATTCTCAATTTATAAATTGCTGCGCTATACAACAGACCTTATGGAAAGCCACCCGGACGCACTGGTCATACCGACTGTTTTGTTTTCCGACAGGAAAAAATGGCGCAAAACGTTAGATATTAAGCTGCATGCACAACTTAATGATCGCCTTTTTCTTCATTTTGAGTATATATTCCATAAGTTATTTGACTTGAATGCCCTGGATTATTACAATGTGAATAATCCAGTGGTAAAGATACTACTGCCGAAAATGAATTACAAAAAAGAAGATCGGATGGAAATGATTCGGCATGCATATTCAGGATTATTTCAACTTGTTTCCATTGGCCTTTTTGATAAATATGTTGATTTTATTGATACATATGCGGAGATAGGAGAGTGGGAACAACAAAGATTGCATGACGAAATAGTTCATCATAAGGAGACTGCAATGTTAGCGAAATATATTAGAGAAAAAGGAGTGCAGCAAGGTATCCAGCAAGGTATCCAACAAGGTGTTCAGCAAGGTATCCAGCAAGGCGTCCAAAAAGGCATTATAAAAAAAGCAAAGGAAGATATCATAGAGATTCTTCAGTTGCGTTTTGGAAAAATACCATCTGAAATAATAGATAAAATTAACCGGACAAATGATCTGGAGATACTCAGCATCTTTCTTAAACAGGGCGTACAGGCAAAGAATTTGGATCAAATAGAATTCTGAGTTTCTTTAAAATTCAGCAAGTGAGGATTATGCGAGCTATGAACCACAAAATGCTTACAATGCTGTTTTGATCCCTGAAAAGAGGCTTTTAAGGGGTAAAATAGAGTTTTAAATGGATATTTTTATTAATAATTCAATGAGTTATCTCTGCCCGACTCCGAATCCTGCCACTATGGGGCTGGACTACCTGACAACCAAACTCCTTGATTATAAGGGGAAATGGGAGTATCTTGAAAGACAGGATAATCCCTTTGCCATTGTGGTGATGGCACATTTAAGAGCGCTTGAGACAAGAAAAGACCATCTGTTGAGAAAACATTGGAAAACAGAACTGACAAGGCTTCTATACGAAAAGGGTTATTCAAGAACAGCGGTCATAAACCTGTATCGTTTTATAGACTGGGTTTTGACTTTGCCCGAAGCCCTTGAGGAAATTTTTCTTGAAGAGTTAAAAGCGTATGAAAAGGAGAAAAACATGCCTTATATTACAAGTGCTGAAAGAATAGGCAGAAAAAAAGGAAAGCAGGAAGGTAGGCAGGAAGGTAGACAGGAAGAGCTGCTTTCCTGTGTTCGCCGTGCCCATCAACAGGGACTTGCCGTGCCAGTCATTGCCCAAATTGTTCAGTTGGACCCTTCTATAGTTGAAAGTATATTGAACAATGAAGATATTGATATTCCCCTGCACCTTCTGGATTCTGCAGATCCCCTCTGATCTTTACAGTAGATAGATCCACTCCAAGCCTGCCCACAACTTCTTGACTTAGGTGAACCTTAAAATGCTGTTTTTGACCTCCAAAAGTGGCATTTAAGAGATAAAACTGAGGTTTTTAAAAGCAAATTTCCTTTAATAACAAAACTTTAACGGGGTCAGACCCCGCCTTACTCACTGATTCAACATAAATCATATATTACCGCAATTTTGCTCAATTGTTTAGCACTAATCCGTCCTGACTTTATTATTTTTTTGGTGACATAAAAGCGAACCCTGTCGGTCAGTGAACAGATCGCAATCTATGCCATGGTTGTGGATGCCATTAACGACAATGCAAGTGGAGTTTCTCATGAATAAAAAAATGACAAAACAGGAAATAATCGATTTTTTAATTGAACACAAACAAGAATTATGTGAAAAATATGGTGTTATCCAAATTGGTCTTTTTGGCAGCTATGCACGGGACGAAGCAAAAGAAGGCAGCGATATTGACATAGCAGTGGAGATACAATCTAAAAATAAATATAGAAGTTTTTTCGGACTTAAAAGACATCTGGAAGAAAACTTCAAAAACAAAGTGGATTTGGGAATTGAGAGCACATTAAAACCAATTGTCAGAGAATATATTTTAAAAGAAATGATTTATGTCTAAACGGGATTTAAGACTTTATATCGAAGACATTTTAGAATCAATAAATGCTATTGAAAGCTATGTGGTCGACCTTAAAGGATTTGATGATTTTTCAGGGGATAGAAAGACTTATAGTGCGACTATTAGAGAATACATTATAATTGGCGAGGCGATTCTTCCCCTTATTGATCTATTAAAAATTAAATTTCCAGATGATGACTGGCAGATGATTAAAGATTTTAGAAATTTTATTGTTCATGAATATTTTGGTGTAGATATACAAATAGTTTGGGATATAACGCAATTTGAACTACACGAATTGAAAATAAAAATAGAATCTCTAAAAACCGATCTTTAATGAATCCTTCATCCTTAAAATGCTGTTTTTGACTCCAAAAAGTGGGGTTTAAGAGATAAATTCGGACTTTTTCAAAGCAAATAAATTATAATAACAAAAGTTTAGCGGGGTCAGACCCCCAATACCACCCAATAGAAAAACAGGCAAAAGAAGCCGCTCTACAAGCTAAGGCCGATCTAACAAAAAAATCAGTTGTTTTCATGAAAAAACATGGCACATCACCAGAAGAGATATCCCAAATACTAAATATCCCATTGGAACAGGTATTAAAGAGCAAGCTCAAGATGATTTGTTACAACTAAAAGAAAAACAACGATCATATGGCGAGGGTACTAATGAGGCTATATCGACAAATGCAATCCCTTGGAAGATAAACTCTTAAACTGCTGTTTTGGGGATAAAAAAGAGACTTTTAAGGGGTAAAATCGAGCTTTAAATGGATGTTTTTTTCAATAATTCAATTAGTTATCTCGGACCGACCCGACCCGCACTACTCAAACTTTTGTGGGTTCCCCGGCAAAGCCGGGGCTTTCCCTTGGATTAATTATGGAATCAATCAATCACGATCACAATTTCAAAAACCTGTTTTTAGATTTTCCCAAAGAAACCCTGGACTTTTTTTTCCCCGAGGCAGAAAAGAGCTGGGGAAAGGTGCATCATGTGGAGTTTCTACGCCAGGAACCCAAAAAGCACCATCTCTCAGATGCGAGCCTTGAGCTGGACATGCCGATTTTGTTTCATTTTGAGAATCAACAACTGCTTTTATGGCTGGTGGAATTTCAGGAAGACAAAGCCAAATTTTCGATTTATAAGTTGCTGCGCTATACAACAGACCTTATGGAAACCCACCCGGATGCACTGGTCATACCGACTGTTTTGTTTTCCGACAGGAAAAAATGGCGCAAGACGGTAGATATTAAGCTGCATACACAACTTAATGATCGCCTTTTTCTTCATTTTGAGTATATATTCCATAAGTTATTTGACTTGAATGCCCGGGATTATTACAATGTGAATAATCCAGTGGTAAAGATACTACTGCCGAAAATGAATTACAAAAAAGAAGATCGGATGGAAATGATTCGGCAGGCATATTCTGGATTATTTCAGCTTGCCTCCAGTGGCCTTTTTGATAAATATGTTGATTTTATTGATACATATGCTCAGATAGGCGAACATGAGCAGCAAAAGTTGCACGATGAGTTAGTTCAGCATAAGGAGACAGTTATGTTATCAAAATATATTAGAGACCAGGGGATTCAGCAGGGGATTCAGCAGGGGATTCAGCAGGGGGAAAAGCAAGGAATGCAGCGTGGAATCATCAAAAACACCAAAGACAATATCATAAAGATACTTGAATTGCGTTTTGGAAAAATACCTCCTGAAATAGCAGCAAAAATCAATAATACTAATAATATTGAAATACTGCAAAACTTTCTTGAGCAGGGTGTTCAGGCCAAAAACCTGGATCAGCTTCAATTCAGGATATGATTTTGGTTTGAGATGCTTCAACACGCAATTTTAGATCATGGGTCGGGCCATTTTAATATACTGAAATATAAAGCAATCACCTTAAATACTCCCCTCCTTTTAGGCTTAAACCGCTAATTTTATCCTTAAAACCAGCCCTTTAAGGTTTTATATGCAAAATATCCATCAGTTCCATGACAAGCTGTTGGTAGGCGGGATATCTTTTGTTTTCAAGCGTTCATAATTTTCATAGGTTGCTTGCACCTTGCCTGGTTATTCAATCTGCCCTTTATAGATTCCAGAAACCCTTTATCCCCTACAGCGATGCTCTGCGTCCACTGGCTTTGGCGCTTTAAATGATCGTGTCTCAAAGCTTCATCCACCAGTTTTTTGTGTGATTCTTTCATATGCTCCATCTCGTGTTCGACAGTCGTAGGTATACAAAATCTGAAGACGTGCGTCAACAAAGGGATACAGCCGTCCGCAAAAATGGTGTAGTGCCTACAAAATTAAGGTGTTTTTTTGATGGATTTTATTCTATTAGGAGGGGCTATATTGAGCTTTTTCAGTATATTACGTTGAGTTTTTGTCAATTCTGTGTGCTGTAGTACACACTTTTTTTTATGCAAAAATTTTCCCAGATGAAGTCGTTCAAGCTCAGTACGGATTCTATCCCAGGTCATGCCGGTTTTGACCTCTGCTATGCGAACCAGCAACAATGCCAGCCAGCAAAGCAGGACGTGTGAGCGGATGCGGTCATCCTTTGTATGGTATATCGGTCTCAATCCGAGGGTGCTTTTGATGGTGCGAAAAGCCCTCTCGACTTCCATGAGCTGCTTATAGCCCAAGGCGACATCTTCTGCTGAGAGGCTCTTATCGCTGGTGCTCAATAAGTATTTCCCGTCCAGCTTTTCTTCTTCCTTGACCTTGGCACGGTTTGTTTTCAGTTTACCTGACTTGAGCTCCTTGATGTACCGCTCCATCGACCTGTGAGATAGAAGTTCATGCTTCATTCTTTCCTTCTTTTTGCCGGTATACTTCTCAAACGCATCAAGTTCAATTTGAATGCGCTCAAGGTTTCTCTCGCGTACCTGTTTATCATACTTAGCCTGCTCCGGGTTATACGCAATAATGAAACGGCGGCGGCCTGAGCCTTCACCCGCAAAGACTTCCTTGATATGAAGATTTTCCTTGATGACCTTGAATCTACCCCCTCTGTTCAAGGCTTCCATATTGATATTGGTACCCCGGAGTTTTTCACCAAGAATATAGTTGCCACCGGCCTTTTGGAGAATGCGGCGGTTCTCCTCGCTGGTCATGCCGCGATCCATGGCCCAGATGACATTACCGAGTTTCCAGTCGTTCATATCCCGTTGAACTTGATCGACACATTTAGCATCGTTCTGATTACCTGGCAAGACCCAGCACCTGACAGGGATACCCTCCCGCGTCACCGCAAGTCCAATGGTAACCTGGGGCAAGTCATCTCTTTTATGCTTTGACTTACCATAGGCTTTTAACTCTGAATCTCCTGGTTCTTCAATTTCAAAATATGTGTTTGTCGTATCAAAAAATATCAGATCGACAGTAAGATTCATAAGATTGGCTGTGGACCAAAATACGGTTTCTTGAAAAGCATTTTCATGCTCAAGAAGGAAATCCATGCTGCGGTACAGGTGCTGTACCTGAATGTTGTTTTCATTATCCAGGAAAACATCTTTCTCCGCCCACTCTTCGACACCTAACTTGGAACAAGGCGCCAGCGCTCTGTTTGCCACCATTGCGAAGATAGCAGATGACACTGGAATGCTGAGTGACCGGTTTTTCAAAAGTTTTGTGATGCAGTTATCAATGCTCAATTGCTCCCACAGCCCTCTGAGCAGGAACGCTCCACCCGCGGGGCGGCTGGATATGAATTTGAGATCATGAGCTTCGGCTTCAAGCTCAAGAGCATCTTCAGGGCTGACAAATCGGCAAAGGCTGCCCACAAGACGCTTGATAGCAGACATGTCTAACTGATCCCGACGCCCGAAGGAGTAGATCACCTCAGCCCGGGAATACCCTTTTTCAGGATGTCTGGAGTTGTGGGCAAGCTGAATATATTCAACTTCCGACCCATCTTTATTTTTTCGTTTTATTGTGCGTACATACATGCCCACTATAAAAACATGTATTTTATTGTAAGTCAAGGCAAATTAATACGTTCGTGTGCCTACATATTTTGAAGCAAAAAATTAGTTTTTCGTTGATTTTATTAGGATTTTAGGCTATTTTTCAAAAAAATGATCCTACAACTGTCGAACACGAGTCCATGTCTGAAAATTGAAACATATTCATTAAGGCATCGTTATCAATAATGCGGTACCTTTGACGTGGCTTCTGAATTTCATTGTATCCGCTGAATTCCCAATCTGATGGATGCCTGACCACACCGGTTCTGACCATGTTCAAATCAATGTAGATAAGGCACTTAACCAGATGGTCATTGCATTGAATCGCTGTAGCGTGATACCGATCTTCCCAAAAGGCTCCTTTTCTTTTTTTCCGCTGGTTGAATTCCTGCGCCGTTCTTCCCGCGATGAGCTTGATTGAATCGGGGATAACATGACGCCCCCCACCATCAACAACAAGTAAATGTTGGCGTGGCCCGACCCCAATGTACACCCAATGAGTTATCTCTGTCCGACCCGATAATACCATGACCCACAAAAATCAAACATACGACACCCCCTGGAAAGAGATCATTGAATTCTTTTTCCCACAGTTCATGACCTTTTTTGTTCCCGGTTCAGAGAAAGACATTGATTGGGAATCGGAAATCAAATTTCTTGATAAAGAATTTCAAAAATTAACAAAAGAATCTGTTCTCGGCCAAAAACATACGGACAAACTCGTAGAAGTAACACTCAAGAATAATAACAAAAAATGGATACTGATTCATATAGAAGTTCAGGCCCAGAGTAATTCTGATTTTCCAGAACGGATGTTCGTGTACAATTATAGGATTTATGACAGATTCAAAATACCGGTAACCAGTGTGGCAATTCTGGCGGATGACTCCCCCGCCTGGCGTCCTGGCCCATTTCAATATGGAATGTGGGGTTCCACCATGGGGCTGGACTACCTGACAAGCAAACTCCTTGATTATAAGGGGAAATGGGAGTATCTTGAAAGACAGGATAATCCCTTTGCCATTGTGGTGATGGCACATTTAAGAGCGCTTGAGACAAGAAAAGACCATCTGTTGAGAAAACAGTGGAAAACAGAACTGACAAGGCTTCTATACGAAAAGGGTTATTCAAGAACAGCGGTCATAAACCTGTATCGTTTTATAGACTGGGTTTTGACTTTGCCCGAAGCCCTTGAGGAAATTTTTCTTGAAGAGTTAAAAGCGTATGAAAAGGAGAAAAACATGCCTTATATTACAAGTGCTGAAAGAATAGGCAGAAAAAAAGGAAAACAGGAAGGTAGGCAGGAAGGTAGGCAGGAAGGTAGGCAGGAAGGTAGGCAGGAAGGTAGACAGGAAGAGTTGCTTTCCTGTGTTCGCCGTGCCCATCAACAGGGACTTGCCGTGCCAGTGATTGCCCAAATTGTTCAGTTGGACCCTTCTATGGTTGAAAGTATATTGAACAATGAAGATATTGATATTCCCTTGCACCTTCTGGATTCTGCAGATCCCCTCTGATCTTTACAGTAGATAGATCCACTCCAAGCCTGCCCACAACTTCTTGACTTAGGTGAACCTTAAAATGCTGTTTTTGACCCCCAAAAGTGGCATTTAAGAGATAAAACCGAGGTTTTTCAAAGCAAATTTCCTTTAATAACAAAACTTTAGCGGGGTCAGACCCCATGAATGATGCAGACCCCATGAATGATGAATGCGACCAGACCCCATGAATGCGACCCCATGAATGCGAAGATCTCCTTAAGGATTATGCAATCCATGAATCACAAAATGCTTAGAATGCTGTTTTGACCCCTGAAAAGTGGGTTTTAAGGGGTTAAAATACAGTTTTCTGGAGCGATTTTGTTTTAATAATAAATACTTATCGGGGTCAGACCCCGCGATCCGCGATCTAAAGGTGAGAGATGAAAAAACGAGCATTGATAACCGGGATTACCGGCCAGGACGGTGCATACCTGGCCGAATTTTTATTGGAAAAGGGATATGAAGTCCACGGCATCAAGCGCAGGGCATCACTTATCAATACAGACCGTGTGGATCATCTTTACCAGGATCCCCATGTATCAAACAGGAACTTCATTCTCCACTATGGAGACCTGACCGACGCCACCAACCTGATCCGCATTCTCCAGCAGGTACAGCCCGACGAGGTGTATAATCTTGCCGCCCAGAGCCATGTGGCAGTCTCGTTTGAATCCCCTGAATATACGGCTGACACGGACGGCCTTGGCACCTTGCGTATTTTGGAAGGCATCCGGCTTCTTGGCCTTGAGAACAAGACCCGGTTTTACCAGGCCTCAACTTCAGAACTTTATGGTAAGGTCCAGGAAATACCCCAGACCGAGATAACCCCGTTTTATCCCAGAAGCCCCTATGCCGTGGCAAAGATGTATGCCTTTTGGATCTGCGTGAACTACCGGGAAGCCTATGGCATCTATGCCTGCAACGGCATTTTGTTCAACCATGAATCGCCATTGCGGGGTGAGACCTTTGTCACCCGTAAAATAACCCGTGCCCTGGCCCGGATAAGCCTGAATCTTCAGGATTGCCTTTATCTTGGCAATCTCGACGCCAAACGGGACTGGGGCCATGCAAAGGATTATGTAAAAATGCAGTGGCTCATGCTCCAGCAGGATCACCCGGAAGATTTTGTAATTGCTACAGGGAAACAGCACTCGGTGCGGGAGTTTGTGAATATTTCTGCCAAAACATTGGGTATTGATATCACCTGGCAGGGCAGGGGGGTGGATGAAAAGGGGATTGACACAAAAACTGGTAAAACCATTGTGATTGTGGACCCCAAGTACTTCCGTCCAACAGAGGTGGATAGCCTGTTGGGTAATCCTGCCAAGGCCATGAAGAAACTTGGCTGGACCCCGAAAATAACCTTTAATGAATTGGTGTCGGAAATGGTCAAACACGACCTTGAGGATGCTAAAAAGGATGACCTTTGCAAAAACCATGGTTTTTCCACCTTTGACCGTAATGAATAGAAAGGTGTTTTCATTAAGGACTTTCATTATTCAAGAGTTGAACGCCCTGAAGGCGAGCTATCTTTTTTAATATGGATTAGCACCTTTGAGCATAACGAATAACGGATTTAACATCATGAATTTTGATTCAAAGATTTATATTGCAGGCCATGGGGGCATGGTAGGCTCGGCTATCTGGAGCTGCCTTGTATCCAAGGGTTACACAAATTTAATGGGAAGAACCCGTGCCGAGCTGGATTTGATCCGGCAAAAGGATGTTGAGGATTTGTTTGCCAGAGAAAAACCCGAGTATGTGGTACTGGCTTCAGCCAAGGTCGGCGGTATTGGTGTCAACAATAAATTCAGGGCCCAGTTTATTTATGATAACCTGATGATTCAAACCAATATAATACATGCCGCATACCTCCATGGCGTTAAAAAGCTATTGTTTCTTGGCTCAAGCTGCATTTATCCCAAGCTTGCCCCCCAGCCCATGGCTGAAGAGGCTTTGCTGACAATGCCCCTTGAACCAACAAACGAACCCTATGCCATTGCAAAGATTGCAGGTATCCGAATGTGTGATGCCTATAACCGCCAGTATGGGACCAATTTTATTTCTGCCATGCCGACCAACCTGTACGGAGCCGGGGATAATTATCATCCGGAAAATTCCCATGTTCTGCCTGCCCTTATACGTCGCATGCACGAGGCCAAAATCACCAATGCAGATTCCGTAACTATCTGGGGAAGCGGAAAACCCCTTCGAGAGTTTTTGTATTCAGGTGATCTTGCCAAAGCCTGTGTGTTTTTGCTTGAAAATGTCGATTATAAGGACATTGCCTTTGAGGATACAGGCGGCATGGTTCATGCTCATATCAATATTGGATCAGGCAAAGAAATTAGTATCAGGCGGTTGGCTGAAATGGTCAAAAAAGTTGTTGGTTTTAAAAATAAGCTTGTCTTTGATGCCGCAAAGCCGGATGGAACGCCAAGAAAATTAATGGATTCTACCCGTCTGAGAAAATTTGGCTGGAAGCCTGAAATTGATCTTGAAAAGGGAATTGCCCTGGCCTATAAAGATTTTTTGGCACTGGGCCCACACAATTAAATTTTTCTTTTCATTATGTTTATTTTATTTTTAAGAGTGTCTTAAACGGAGATTGAATAAATAGTGGAAATAAAAAATAAATATATGATAATTTCAGTAGTAATGCCGGTATTTATATTGTGCCTTGTTACAAACACATATGCCTATAATACTGCTCCCAGAATTTCAGACAGGGAAATTGTTGAGTCCTTGACGGAATTAAAACAAGTGTAACCAGCCTGGCAATTCTGGCGGATGACTCCCCTGCCTGGCGTCCTGGCCCATTTCAATATGGAATGTGGGGTTCCGCCATGGGGCTGGACTACCTGACAAGCAAACTCCTTGATTATAAGGGGAAATGGGGGTATCTTGAAAGACAGGATAATCCCTTTGCCATTGTGGTGATGGCACATTTAAGAGCGCTTGAGACAAGAAAAGACCATCTGTTGAGAAAACAGTGGAAAACAGAACTGACAAGGCTTCTATACGAAAAGGGTTATTCAAGAACAGCGGTCATAAACCTGTATCGTTTTATAGACTGGGTTTTGACTTTGCCCGACGCCCTTGAGGAAATTTTTCTTGAAGAGTTAAAAGCGTATGAAAAGGAGAAAAACATGCCTTATATTACAAGTGCTGAAAGAATAGGCAGAAAAAAAGGAAAACAGGAAGGAAGGAAGAGCTGCTTTCCTGTGTTCGCCGTGCCCATCAACAGGGACTTGCCGTGTCAGTCATTGCCCAAATTGTTCAGTTGGACGTTTCTATAGTCGAAAGTATATTGAACAATGAAGATATTGATATTCCTCTGCACCTTCTGGATTCTGCAGATTCCCTCTGATTTTTACAGTAGATAGGTTCACCGGTGTACTCCAAGCCTGCCCAGAACTTCCTGACTTAGGTGAACCTTAAAATGATGTTTTTGACCCCCAAAAGTGGCATTTAAGAGATAAAACCGAGGTTTTTCAAAGCAAATTTCCTTTAATAACAAAATTTTATCGGGATCAGACCCCATGACCCCAAAGGCTCAGATACTCCTGAGAATTTGGAAAAATAAATCTGTCCCCTTTTACATGATAATCAAGGTAAGCAATGGGCATCGATGTCTGATGGACCACATAGATTCAGCCAGTTTGAATACTGCTCCTCCAGGGAAAAAAAGCATCCAGAACAAGGATGCTTGGGATATCGTGCTTTGTAACAAAATCAAGACCCATTTGAATAATGCGTGTTCCCAGGGTCTCATTGCTTTCTTCCTTTTGACTTTTTTCATTTACATGCACAAGACCCTGGTGAATCCCAAGGGACAACGGTATGCAAAAAGGAGATGCCATGGAACCAATCAACATACCGACGGCTCCCCAACAATGTCCTCGGAAATATGATGGTTTGCTCTGGGTTTCAGAATGCTGGTGCATGGTGACAACGCAAGGCATTTGCCGTCCGTCCTTGGGAACATTGGTATGATCGCCCAACAAAACTACTCTCCCATTGGATATTACTGTTTCATTTTGTGAAAGAACAAAAGTCCACCAACACTCCATGACCTTGTCAAGAGACCATGCCGATACCCGAAAAAAATGAAGAAACGCATTATAGCCGGGTGTACTCAGACCCCAAAATCTACAAAAAGAGGTAACTCCCACCATTTCATGGGTGCCGATAAATCCTAACAACATCATACAAAACATCAGCCAAGTAGTTTTTCTTGAAAAGGCCTTGTTAAAAAAGATCAGAGTCTGGTAAATGTATTTAAGCATTTTGAATCTTTCCTTGTTGAATTGGAGTTCATAATATTGAAAGATTCAAAATGCACCATTCTTTCCAAAGTGTCATCATTTTTTTTATATAAACTTACGACTCACGAGGATTTAAAAGAATTCTGTCAATGAAATCAATTTGACAGGGAGTCCGGCGGTTTTCTATATGATAGGTCGTTTGGGTTTACACCACTTTTCCAAAACTCAGGAATAATCAGCCTTTCTGGTTGTTGATATATTTTAAATTTCTGTGATTTTGAGTACAGATGAAAAACATTTCGAGTGTATTTCCATGGGTGATTGTCGAAAAAAACCATGGATATCCTGATTATGACTGGCGGATGATCAAAGGTTTCAGAAATTTTGCTGTTCATGAATATTTTGGTGTTGATTTGCAGATAGTCTGGGATATTACAAAATTGGAGCTGGATGAATTGAAATTAAAAATAACCGGATTGAAAAAGAAATACCCAGAGATTTAATTGAACTTTGGAATGGGCTTTGATGTCACGAAAAATAAATGTAGAGGCACCCCTTGCGGGTGCCCTCTCCGGGATGTTCCAATGTTATCGGATACTGATCCCCCACCGTCAACAAGTAAATGGACATGGTTGGATATTACAATGTAGTTGAGAACTTTCAATCCGTAACGTTTTTTGGCCTCAAACAACCATTCAATCCAACGCCGCCTGTCCCGTGCAAATTTAAGCAGGCGGCGTTGGAAGGAATTCTTTTTTGTGACATCGATGGGTGATATGCCAGGCATGACCGGGAAGATAATGCCGTTTTGCTCGAGCCATCAGAAAACCTCCCTTTTGTTCAGATTTTGATTTGAGATGCTTAAACATATAATTTTATACCTAAAAATGGCCGTTTAAGCAATAAAAATGGCTAAAAAAATAAGTGATCTGTCATTATATCAAGATGTTGGTGTGGCCCGACCCCCAATGAGAAAGCCGACCCCCAATGAGAAAGCTCTGTTTTGACCCCTGAAAAGTGGATTTTAAGGGGTGAAAATACAGTTTTCTTGATCGATTCTGCTTTAATAACAAATACTTATAGGGGCTATGCCCCGCTATCTAACCCCCCGGAATTTGAATAGGATACAAAAAAATGATTTTACGATGTTCAAACTGCATTTTACCTGTCAACCTTCCTGGTGTCTGGGTGGATTCAAAGGGTAAATGTAATTATTGCCTGATGTTTGATAAAATTAGTTCGGAAGCACCATCCCATAAAGAACTTGGTAGAAAATTTGAAAAAATACTCAATCAATACAGAGCTAAAGGCGAATATGATTGCCTTGTTCCTGTAAGCGGTGGCAAAGACAGTACGTATTGTATGTTAGTCGCAAAAAAATATGGTATGAGGGCTTTAGGTTTTAATTATAATAATTGTTGGCAATCGCCTAATGCTTATGCGAATATTCAAAGAATGGTCAGTAAATTAAATGTTGATATTTTAACCTATAAACCAGAAGAAAATTGGATAAGTCAATTGCACCGTATCTTTTTAATCCGGGCAGGAGATATATGTACACCTTGTAATATGCTCATTGGCGGAACAATTTTTAAATTCGCTAAGCAAAATAAAATTAGACTGATTTTGACAGGGGGGGGGGAAAGATGGTCTTCGGCCATAAATGGATTATCTGTATCAAAATACGCCAACCATCCATACTTTTTTAACGTCCTTGAAAGAAACATGGATAAAAATAAAATTCTCAACTATCTTCCACCTTCACTTGAAAATCGAATTGTTATGAAACTCAGAGGCAATATGATCAGGTCTGTAAATGTTTTCGATTATATAAATATAGACAAGGTGAATATCCGAGAAATTATCAAAGAAGAAGCTGGTTGGGAGGAGCCTTCGGAGGAATATGAACATGGCGATTGCCTATTAAATGCACTCAAGGATTATATTGTATGGCGAAGGTGGGGATGCAGTGAGGTGACTGGAGCCTATGCCTCTCTTGTTAGAAACGGCGGAATGAGTCGCGAAAAAGCTATGGAAAAATCAGAAGAGGAAGAGGTTAAAGAAGAGCCTGAAATTGTAAAATTTTTTCTTGAACGAATAGGAGTATCACACAAAGAGTTTGAGGAGGTTATAACTTATAACCATTTTTCCAATTTCTCAAATAAAGAAAAGTTTGTTTTTGATGTTGCTCGAAAGTGCTATTTGAAGTTAATTGTCAGATATACAAGGGGTATTAATTAGTGCAGACCTCGGAAATAGAGTGCCGGTTTCAACACTCTTTCATACAACCTATCCAATTTATAAAACTTTACTGCAACCTTATAATTTACAGAGAGTCCTATATATGATGAATATCATAGAGTCAAAAAAAGCATCATACGAATTCGTTTGCCCAAATTGCCGATCTGCCCTTTCTAATAATGATAATCTTTTCACCTGCATAGCATGCAAATCATCATGGGAGATAGCTTATGGCATCCCACGTTTTGCAAAAACTGAGATCGAATGGTCTGTTTTTAATTCTGAAATATCTGAAGAGGTAACAAACCTTGCTGAACAAAAGGGGTGGCAAGAAGCTATTAATTCTTATTCGCACACTCTCGGAGCATATACACTCCAATATATTAATGATGAATCCCGTGCCGATTGGCATGTAATTCTTCCTCTATCTTCTGATGCAACTGTTCTTGATATAGGGAGTGGCTGGGGAAATATAGCACTTAGTCTTTCCAAGTGGTGTAAACAAATTTATTGTTGTGATGTAAACATGACGAATTTACGTTTGTTGCGGTCACGGATGAGCGATCGAGGTGTTCATAATGTAACTGCCTTTCAATATGAACCAAATGACTTTATGAAGCTTCCCTTTCCTGATTCTTCAATTGATGTAGTGATTCTCAATGGCGTTCTGGAATGGATGGGCGCAGCCGAAATTGATGCTTCGCCTAAAAGGGTACAAATTGAAGCACTTAAAGAAATCAGACGCGTACTAAGCCCAGAAGGAGCACTCTACATAGGCATTGAAAATCGTTACTCTACTGGAACCTTGCGCGGTCAGAGGATCCATGGAGAGTTACCCTTTGTGGGACTTCTGCCAAGGTGGATATCAAATCTGATAACAAAACAACTAAAGGGTGAGCAGCACCGTACCTACATTTACTCTTATTGGGGGTACCGCCGGCTGTTACAGCAAGCAGGATTTAAGCAGATTGATTTCTATCTGCCCTATCCAAGCTATCATCATCCTAATTATTTGATTCCGCTTAAACCTGCCTGGGTTAAACGATACTGGCTTGATAAACTATCAGTCAGCCGAACCAGAAAATACAGAATTTTCCAACGACTCGGTCTGTCAAAGCTTCCTTTTCATTGGTTAGCCTATAGTTTTAGCATAAGGTGTTCGAAATGAGTATGGAATATAAAATTTGTAATCTAGTAAAGCACCATTGGAATATTTTGCATCCCAATAGTCAATGCCCTGGTTCTTTAGTATTCTTAAAAGTTGCCGGTAAAACCTCACCCAATGCGGCAATTGTCACCATGATACTGGATGCTCATGACCAGCGGCCCGTTGCAGTTGCCAAAATCCCTCGCAATCCCATAATGACACCAGGACTAAAGCGCGAGTATGACGCAATGGTCCACTTCAGAGAATCAGTCGATGACCTGCGTCTTTTAGAGCAGACTTCGTGCCGTGGGAATCTTGTCGAATGCGATGGCGTTCCGATTCTCCTTCAGGCCGCAGGCAAGGGGCACCCAATGGTGCGTGAAATGACCACGCGCGAATCTGTTGAAACGCTTTATAAAAAAATACTCCCCTGGATGTTTGACTTTCATGCTGATGGCGCTGAAGACTGCATTCTTGAGGGCGAGACCCTGCACGAATTGGTCGAAGCACCAATTGCTCGATTTATGAAGCAGTTCAAGGATATAACCGCTGAGTTCCTTTCCAGCGAAGCCCGACAATATCTCGAAGAACTGGCGAGAAAGATTCAAGGACGAAGGGTTCGTCTTTGCCGCCAGCACGGAGACTTCAATGCTCATAATACTTTAGTGGAATACAGCCGGGGGCGTCTTTGTAATTTCACGTTGATCGACTGGGAAGATTACCAAAAACGCCGATTACCGATCCACGACCTTAACCATTTCTTTACTTCTAACTCCCATTTGCTCAGCGCTAATATGCCAGCTGATGAATCGTACGCCAAGTTTATGATGGGTGACGGCTGGTATCGAAATCTATACACCAAAGCAACAACAGACTATGAATCATACGGCTTAATTGACCGGCAAACGTTCTGGGACCTAACGCCACTATATATGATTGAGATGTGTTTCTGCATATCGGATGTTCAGCGTAATCAACAAGACACTGCTCCGCCATGGATAAAGCGAATGGATATTTTCATTAACAAACATTTAAGGAATACTCCGTGAAAATTCTATTCACCGCTCCGTTCTGGTCTCATGAAATAAATTCGATTGCGAGAGGTCCAATATATATGGGCAACCAGGGACACAATATCCTCGTCATTACAGCACAGAAATCTGATTCGCTGAAGGGGAAGGTAAGTGCCCCAGCTTCCGAAATTATTGGAGGCACGGAATTCTTCCGCCCATATCCCAATTCAAACGATCTGACTTGGCACCCACAGGCATATTGGCCCGAAGTAAGAGAAAAAATAGACACATTTCAGCCCGATATCATTGTTGGGTTTGGCGATTCATTTTATCGACTGCCCCTTAAAGTGAGCCGTCACCTCAAAGTTCCGCTTGTCATGTTTTTTGAATACTTGCGCTTGGACAAGTTTTCAATCCCTTTCCGCGGTGGTGGGAAACTCCGGAAATGGTTCCCGTATTTTTATTGCGCTTGTTCTCGCCTCTTCCGTCAATACCTGGTTAATCAATGCTCCGCTGTTATGTTCTCTTATTACGGAGACCGCCATCTGATACCGGATATCAAACGCCATTGCCCAATAGTTCATTATGTTCCTTGGTGCACAGAAACCGATGACCAACAGGTCGAGGTTAAGCGAGACCGAACCACAGGTATCTATATTGGAAGTTTGGAAGGTTTCAAGAATGCGGCCGAACTTATAGAAGCCATACCGCTTATTTTGGACCAAACACAAACTAAACGATTCATCGTCATCGGCCCCGGGGAATATGCTTCTCATGTTCAAAAACTGGTCGAGCGTTATGGTTCTCGCTTGATTTATATCGAATCAGTTTCACGCTCCGAAGCCATGCGTTGGCTGCGATCCGCAGGATATGGATACACGCCTGTGGCTGATTGCGGGCTCGGTTTTATCGGAGACTGCTGGGGAACAGGCACGCCTTTAATAGCAACCCATGCATTGGAAGGATTTCTCAGAAAAGATGTCGATACGCTCATAGTCGATAAAGTTTATGATCTGCCGAAAGCGATAAATTCCCTTCTCAACTCAGCTACTCTTTTTGAGCATATGCAGCGCGGAGGGAATGACCGCTACATATCTAATTTTACAGCCCAGGCTGTGGGTGAGAAGTACTTAAAAGTGATACGGGAAGTTATCCGGTCCCATTAAAAAAATGTTTATAAATTGATATGAGAAAAAACACCGCTCCTGCACAATAGGAAAAAAATGGTATCCCTACTTGAAAGTAGTCGAAAGAGTTCCGTTCATGTTGCTTCCGCCCAGATCATCTGTCGTATCTTAGGCATGGTCGCTACTGTTGTTCTGGCGCGTAATTTATCAGTTGCCGATTACGGCATATACAACCTGTTCTTCGGCTCGATTCTGATATACAGTTTTTTTACCAATTTTGGTCTGGCCGGCGCTTTGCAAAGGTTTCTGGCTGAATACGCCAAGCTTAGGAAAGATGGTCTTTTCTTCCGCACGTTCTTCTTTGCCATGAGATTCCGTACAATATCGGGTGTAATTGTTTTTGCCGCAATAATACTCATGTTTAACAGCCTGTCAGGTTACTTCGGTGTCTCAACATATAAATACGAGTTTATTCTGTTCTGTTTAGGAACGTATGCCCTGTTTCAAATCGATTTTTTGCAGATAGCTCTGAATTCTTTGTTTCTGCACAGCACCTCCAATCTATCCCAGGTGGCTTACCAGTCGCTGCGTGTGGGAGTGATCGTGGTTTTGTTGCTGTTCTTTGAAGGCGGATTGGGTTCTGTTTACACGGCTGAACTGCTCGCCTACGGATTCGGAGCCGTTCTATTATGGATACTCTTCCAGCGCAAAGCGTATGCGCCAAAAAAGAAACGACTCCTTGAAAACAATGACGGAATCGAATGGAAACGGTTCCTGCGCTTTTCCGCATATAATGCCGCAACGATCCCCGGAGGCATACTCTTCAGCCAGGCCTCAGATTTTTTTGTTGTGGCGGCCATGGCGACCACTAACCAATTGGGCATCTATGCCCTGGGCTCACGGGCCAGTAAGATGTTATTGTCAATTATGCCTCAGAATATCTTGCAAACCGTTGTGCGGCCGGCTTTTTACCATCGCTATTATTCTGTAGAGAAAAAAAATAGAGAGTTAAACCGAATGTTTCGTTCGCTGGTCGTGCTGATTTCGGCGGTTTTGTTTCCCATCCTGGTGCTCGTCGGAATCCAGGCCGAATCCATTCTCACATTCATTTTCAAATCCAAATTTGCCGAAGCAACCCCTGTCTTTCTTATGCTTTTGACTTTCAATATCTTTACGGCTATCGAACTTCCCAGTGATCTGGTGCTCCAGGCGATAGAGAAGGTTCAGGCACGCCTATATGCACAGATCTTTGCTGTATATAACATCCTGGCTGCTGTGCTTCTAATGCCTAGATTCGGTCTCCTTGGCGTAGCGTTTGCCACTGGCAGCGCTTTAATGGGTAAATGCTTGTTCTGGTATATTATGGCCCGTCAATACACCGGTGTCACCATTTGCTGGGGCGCTTTACTGAAAATTATGATCAATACCATGATCACAGCAATGGTAGTATTCGGGGTTTCTATTTTAGGCGATTCGCCTGTGTGGATGTTTACATCTTTGGCCGCCGGCGGCATTACATATGTTGCCTTGTCCTTGGTGAACCCTTTCTTTGATGATCGTGAAAAGGAACTGGTCAACAAATTTTTAAAACGGCAGTTTTTTAAAGTTAAACGTCCGGTGAAATCATGATAAAACAAACCATCAAAAATATTCTTGGAGAAAAAAACGCTCGAAAGATCGGAAAGTCGCGACAATTTATACAAATATCAACAAACAGATTTATCCGATCTATATTTAACGGGAAAAAAAGCCTTCCCGCTCTTGAGACGAGGATCTTCTCCCTTCCGGACGCGCATCTTTTTTTTGGGTATTATGATGTTCCGCAATTCAGTTATGACGAAAATCTTCTTCTGGCGTCAGCTGCTCCGCTTATGAATACCACTCCTGCACCGGATGATCGCCTTCGATTAGGGTTTTTTGATTTATTTGAAAAAAAACCTGAATTCAAGGAATTTGGATCAACAAATACCTGGTGCTGGCAGCAGGGGTGCCGTCTGCAATGGTACCCGTACGATGGAAAGGATACCGTAATTTATAACAAATTGGTTAATGATCAATACGGATGCGTTATTCAAGATATACTAAAAGGCAAAACCCTAAGATCATTTTCTCGCCCAATTTACGCACTCAGTCGTGATGGAAAATGGGGCCTGTCTTTGGACTTCTCACGGTTGCAAAGACTCCGCCCTGGATACGGGTACAACACGCTGCCTGATTTTTCAGTGGGCAAAAAGGAACCTACAGAAGATGGGATTTGGCGTATTAACATGGAAACAGGTGAAGAACGATTGCTTTTTTCCGTAAATGACATCTCAAGTTTCGAACAAAATGAGCCAATTAAGGAAAATGAGCATTATTTTAACCATCTGTTGTTTAATTTCAATGGTGACCGCTTCATGTTCTTTCACATTATGCAGATGCCAACCGGAAAACGAAACATCCGAATGCTAACAAGTGATATTAATGGGGAAAATATCCGACTAATTAATGGAAGTGGGCATTCATCACATTATTGCTGGAAAAATAATGATATTCTACTATGTTATTCAACAATTGATGGTAAAGGCACCGGTTACTACCTTTATGAAGATGGCCTTGGGAGTGTTCAAATAGTGGGCGCCCATGAGTTAACTGAAGATGGGCATCCTTCCTTTATCCCTGGAAAAGAAGAAATCATAACTGATACTTATCCAGATAAATACGGTGAGTCATCATTATTGCTTTACCAATTAAGCAACGAATCTATATCTGTTTTGGCCAAAGAATTCTTGCCAACCAAGTTTCGAAATGAAACCCGATGTGATTTACATCCCAGAGTTGCTCCTTCCGGGGAATTTATTAGTATTGATTGTATTCTTGACAGCAAAAGAGCAATAAAAGTTTTTAAAACAATATCTTTTATTAATTAATGATAAACCATCTATCCAAAAGATTATAAAATGGAATTAACAAAAAATTCAATTGGTATTGGTTTAATAACGATTACTGTAAGTATATTAACCGGGATGGCCATACTAAATATGCAATTTAAGACCATCTTTGCTTTAATAATCGTTATTCCGGCTTTCATTTATTGGAAAAACTGTTCACCAGAACAAAAAATTGTATTAACTATACTATCTGTAACTTTTCCGATTTTATTACAATTTCTTGGTAAAGATGCTTTAACAACTGGAACTTTAGTAATTCTTTTTACATTTCTCTGGTATTGTAGCAGATACAATGCCCACCGTTATCTTTTAAATAATTTCTTCATAAAAGTGTTAATGATACTTTTAATGATTTTACTAGTGGGCTGGTTCATTGAAGTACCCGTAAACTATTATGGGCATGTGATGCGGCAATTTATTGCTTTCTTAACTTCCATTATGTTATTTTATATTATTGTTTTTAACTACGGAATTAGTTCAATTTTTATCGACAAATCTAAATATATCGATCTCATAATTACAACGTTTTTATTGATTTTTACGGTACATATAGCTTTAAGTATTGCTTTTTATTATTTACCATCTACACAATCCTATTTTCAAATATTTTTTCATAGAACTCAAAGCCAGCTTACAGGACAAATTGACCAATATGGTCATATTGTTCGCGCTTCAAGCATTTTTGTTGCAGGTGAGCAATACGGTGAATTGTTAGCTGTTTTATATCCCTTTCTATTATATAAGTATTTTAAATCTAATAAGAAAATTTCATATATTTTGCTATTGCTTCTCTATTTTTTTGCATTAGGACTTTCAGCAACAAGATCTGCGGCTATTCTTGTTTTATTGTCTACAATAATAGTCTTCTCTGCAAGTCGAGTAAAAAAATATTCAATTAAGAAAAAATTTCTTTTCATCCTTCTTTTTACCCTTTCACTGATTGCTGTTTTATTTTCCGCTGATATCTTTCATGTTTTTACTGAAAGATTTCAAACAAGCTTGAATCAAGTATCTTCAAATAAAGATATTATTTATGTTTTAAATAGACAAACTGTTTGGATAAAGGCATGGCATACTACGATAAACACAATTTCACTCTTTGGACATGGTCCAGGAGCTGCGTCACAAATTGGATATAATGTGCCTCACTTCCATTGCCTTTATCTTACGCTGCTTTTTCAGTTTGGAATAGTTGGAACAATTTTATACCTATATTTATTTTATTATCTGCTCAAAAAGTTTATCGGAAATATGTATAAATCAAATAGTAATAGTGATTTTTACCTTTTAAATTTCATTTGTCTATTATCTTTATTAATATTTTTAATTAACGAAGTTAAATATGAATTCAATAGAAACGCACCATATCAACAGTTTATATGGGGGATTATTGGAATATATTATCTCGTCGCCACAACAGTTCATTTAAAAGGAAACATTAATATTGAAAAGGATAATGATAATAAATCCAAGTCAGTTCGGTTATCAAACTAGTATTTTTTATCTATGTAAATATTTATCGTACCATTTTAATATCACATATTTATGCTGGGATTTCAAAAAAACCAAAATTGAAATCGAGGGCATTGATGTTTATTATGTTTCACGAAACGGTAATCTATTCTTAAGAAATTTAAGATTCTTAAAAATTCTTAGTAACCTTTTAAAAAATAATACATACCACCTAATCTTCATTAAATATTTTAAAATATTATCCTCTATCATTAAAATTCTTCATCCCAATTATATATATATTATAGATATCAGATCTGGAAGTGTTGAAAAGAATAAACTCTATAGAATATTTAATAATTTTTTAATAACAGCAATTTTAAAACATTTTACTTACAAAACCGTTATTTCTGATGGTTTGGCACGTCAATTAAAATGTAAAAATATCGCATATATTCTTCCTCTTGGTGCTGAGACCATCTCTGAATTTCCAAAAAAATTTGATCAAATGAATTTATTTTATATAGGGACTCTGACGAATCGAAATATTGATCAGACTGTTTCTGGGTTTGCAAAATTCTATGATAAATATCATAAAAATATCAAGATGACTTATACAATTGTTGGTAGTGGGCGTCTCACAGATGAAAAATTATTAAAAACGATTATTAAAAACAATAAAATGGATAACATTATTCATTTTGTAGGGCCCGTAACTCATACTGAGGTTAAGCCCTTCTTTGACTCGTGTAATATTGGTGTATCTTATATTCCAATGACCAAATATTTTGATGATCAACCACCAAGTAAAACCTTTGAATATTTATTATCTGGAATGCCTGTAATAGCTACACAAACCAGTGAAAATTTAAAAGTAATTAATAACATTAATGGAATACTAATAAAAGATACTCCAGATAGTTTTTATGAAGGTTTAATAAAAGTATATAATAATCTTAACCAATATAATTCAAAAACGATTATAGACGGCTCCCAAAATTACACATGGAAGTATATTACAAATTCTTTTATAGAATATGTATCAAAATTAATTTAGTCTAATATTTAAGAAGAAACTCCTTATATGCGCTACAACAATAAACGAAACGAATATATTGATTATGCAAAAGGAATTGGCATTCTATTGGTGGTGTATGGTCATGTCATAGTTGGTCTCAATAGTGTAAAGCTAAACATTTCAGAAACAACCATATTGGAACTTCAAAAAAATATAATCTACAGTTTCCATATGCCTCTCTTTTTTTTCTTATCCGGAATTTTTGTTTTTAAAAGTCTAAAAACCAGAAATAGTTTTAATTTTATACTAAATAAAATTAAAGTACTTATTTATCCTCTTTTTATATGGTCCGTCTTGCATGGCGGATTGCAGGTCATATTTTCAAAATATGTGAATAGCAATATCAAATTAATTGATTTAGTCAAAATTGTTTATTTACCTCTTCCAGATCAACATTTTTGGTTTTTATATTCACTCTTTTTGATGTACATAACCGTTTTAATTTTACAAGACTATTTGCTTGAGTTTTCGAAAAATATTTTAACAACAGGGCTCGCTTATTGCTTAAACAAAAAAACATGGACAAAAAAAATAATTTATCTAATAAAGATTATATAAAGATTTTACTTTATTAGGAATTTGATAATGAAAATCCCTTGTGTTGAACGCATTCCATTATTGGTTGCTGGCTTATCATTTCTATTACCTGCTTTGACCAACAGCCAATACAATAATTTGACATTGATCGCAAGTACTCTTGTTCTTGGCGCAAGCTTCAATTTATCAGAAATTAATCGAATAATCTTGAAAGAAAAGAGCGTCAGTACTCTGTCACATTTTCTTTCCGATGCAAAATTTTCAACAATTGAAATGCAGGAACTATACGCCATTCATGCATATAGCCGTCATGAGATTAATAAGCGCAAGGGGTATTTTATTATTGATGATACGATGACACATCATTCCAAATTTTGCAAATGGCTTCATGGTGTCTTTGTTCTTTTTGATCATGCGATCGGAACCAACCTCAAAGCAAGATGCATAGTTGTGTTATATTACAGTGATGGTGAGTCCGTAAAATTCCCTTTAACCTTTCGTCTTTATTACCAGGAATCTTCCAAAATGCCATGGGTTCGAAAAAAAAAGTTCATTCATAAAACAAAAAATGCACTGGCAATTGAAATGCTGGAATGGGCATTGGCAAAAGGGTATCCATCTTGTACAGTTCTTGCTGATTCATGGTTTGGAGTTGAACCTTTCGTTAAGGGTCTTAAACGTCTGAAATTGTCTTATGTGATTGAAATTAAAAGTAGTTTAAAAATAAAAGCGGCCTGTTCGGAGCCCAGGTTGACTCCAACCGGAAGACGGGCAAAGAATCAATATCACCTGAAGAGCCTATCCGATTTTTTTAATCAGGTCACCGAGATAAGAACTGTAGGCTTTGCTGCCGATGAGAAACTTGGCAGGGAAGCAAAGGTTCTCTATCATACTAAAGTTAGTAATGTACGCCTCAATGCTATTCCTGGCAAACATCGCATTGTAAAAAGCATTGATCCATCCAAAAATACCATCAAATATCTTCTCACCAACGAACTTACCTGGGAATCCTCCAAAATTATCAGTGTTTACAGTTATCGCTGGGTTATTGAAGAATTTTTCAGGAATGCCAAACAATTACTTGATATGGAGGGAGCCACTGTCAGAAGTGAACAAGGAATAACAACAGCGTTATGCCTGGTGTTCTACATTGACTTCCTCCTCCATCTTGAAAATTGCGGAAGTACTGCTGAAAATTCTCAAAAGGAAGCAAAAACGATTCCTTCAATAGTCCGTCGCTTGCAATACGAAAATCAGGTAAAGTTTATTAGTAAAGTCAAAGAAGATGCTGTTTTTGTTGAAAAATGGATCACCACAATGAGTGAGAATGTAAATAAAAAGAGGAAGCAAAACAAGCTTCTAACAGACCTCTCTTTTCATGAAGCTGAGGAACAATTCAAAGCTGCTGGATAGCAAATATTGTGCCTTATGTTAAAATGTCAAAGAACTATTTTATAAAAAGTGTAAAAAATTTGTAAAGCAAAAATAATACCTCAGTTAAAAACTTTTTTTCGAAAACTCAAGTATTTGTATGTAATCTTTATTATATCAATTGTCCTGTTTTTTTTCCCAATAGACACTTTGATTTTGGGCCTCAATAAATACTCACATAGAATCATTTTTTTTGTTTTTGGTCTTTATTTTAGCCGATACATTTTTAAAAAAAAACTTCTTAGGACCAATTTCAGTGGATTAATGATCCTAATGATTTTTTGCTTATTCATTACAATTGAATTATTGGTATATTCGGATTCTGCATATGCGAACAAATTTCTCCAAATAATACTCGCAAGCACAGGTATTCTATTTACAATTCTTCTATCCCTCTATCTTGCGAATAATAATTATCTCGCATTCATAAAAACACTCGGATTGTATTCTTTGGAAATTTATCTTGCACATATCTTATTCACTAGTGGAACAAGAATTATACTATACAAAATAATGGGGATATCCCAACCCTATATTCATATCGGATTGGGATTGATTTCAGGCTTATACATCCCTATTGGAATCTATGCTTTAGCCATGCGAATTAATTTTCCATATCTCTTTAAACTTGGCCCACCTAACTCAAAACAATAAATTTATAATTATTCCTTAATATAGGACAATTAAAATGAAACGCGATAATTATTTTAGAATGATGAAAGAAGGGCCGTTTCGAGCCTTTAGAAACTTGCCTGTTGGTTGGCTTTTGCAGATTATTCATTCCACAGACACTACAGAGAGGTGGTTTAGAATTTGTTCTGAACTATTTTTCGTATTCATATCTTTTCTATTTATTTTAAATTATCAAAATTCTGTTTATGTTTCTTTCCTTTTAGCCTTTATTATTGTGCATACGCTTTCATGGTTTTTTACAGGAAATTTTTGGGTTTATATGTTGGATAGTTTTAATTGGGTTAAGAATAGAGGCCTCAATTCAACAATAGAATATCTCGAAATAACAAAAAAATTTTTTATATATACAAATTCATGCGATGCAGTACTTATTTATGGTAGTATGTGCCGTTTTAAATTTCATATTCGGAGTGATATCGATTTACGTATAATTCGTAGACGTGATTCATGGAAAGGTTTGCTTGCATTGCCAGTAGGCTACGTATTACGCATCTATTCATTTTTCACTCTCCATCCAGTAGATTTTCAGGTCGTGGATAGTCTCGATTTTGTAAACAGACAAATGCGAGATGATGAACACCCTATAATACTATTTTTAAGACCAGGATTCTCTATTAAAAATCCTGGTTTGCGATTTGAAAGTCTAAAAGAAAACCCTTCAATGGTTTTAAAAAATAATGTTTAATTATAAAAATATCATGAAACTTAAGGTTTTGAGTCTTCATTGGGGGCTGTCAATCGGTGGAATTGGACAATATACAGCAATCATTGATCGGATCAATGATAATAGCAATGTTAAAATTAAAAATATTTGTATTGTAAGCAACAATAGACAGATAGATAATAAAGTTATTGAAGGCCTTGCAAACAAAACCATAATTTCGCGAAAAAAAGGAATTGATATTTCATGGTTGATGGAAACTAATAAAGAATTTCAAAAATGGAAACCTACTTTGATTTTAACCCATGGTTTCAATGGCCATTTTATTGCGTTGTTTCTAAAAGTCGTATTCAATATCAAGGTACCGATAGTCTGCTCCTATCATGGCCTGTATCACGCCGCAACGCCGTTCCGAAAACTCCTCGAAAAATCCTACAATCTGTTCACTGAATGGGTGATTCGAAATCGAGCAATCGGTACGATTGCGGTCGCCGAGTTCTCTAAGCAGTATTTAATATCAAAGGGGGTTGATTCTGAAAAAATCAAAGTGATTCATAACGGAATAGAGGATTGTCAAATCCCCAAAAAAACAAGACTCAAACTGAGGCAAGGATGGGGTGTTGACGATAGTGAGACTCTTATTGGTATAGCATCACGTTTGGATCCGGTAAAAGGGATTTCATACCTTGTAGATTCTTTTATAAAATTAGCGCCAAAGTATAAAAATATAAAACTGATTCTCGTAGGAGCAGGCACCTTAGATTCAGAGTTAAAGTCTAAAGTTTCAACAGCTGGACTTGATAACAGAATAATTTTTACGGGTTTCAGAACAGACATAAAAAAATGTCTCAGCGCTTTTGATATTTTTGTTCTACCATCTCTTGCGGAATCTCATTCAATAGCTCTTTTAGAAGCCATGCGGGCCGGTAAGGCAATTGTTGCGACTAACGTAGGTGGAAATACAGAATCCACAAGAAATGAAAAAGAAGCATTGATTGTACCCCCGGCAAATTCTGATGCAATAACTGAGGCAATCGAAAGGCTTTTAAAGGATGCTTCTCTTCGAGTTCGTCTGGGCCAAAATGCAAGGCAACGATTTCTTAAGTATTTTACAATTGATCAAACTATTAAAAAAACTGCAAAATGGTTTATTAACTGCTCTCGTTCAATCTAAATTGTAGTTACCCTACCGAGATTAAATTGAAATTATTAATTGCTGTACATAATTTAAATGAAAAAAAGGCTCATTTGATGCCATGGCGAACTGTAATTGAAGTTGCCATGCACTTGAACCAATCAGGTCATCAAGTAAGGTTGATCTCATTAGGGAATAGTCTTAACAAATTAGATACAAAAGTATTCCCGACTAATACGAATGAAATTCGCAAGTCGTTAAAATATTTCAAGAATGATATTAAAAGTATTTTAAAAAACTTTAGCCCTGACTTAATTTTTTGGCCAGTTACCTGGCGCGAATCAAAAAAGCGAACTAATATTGTAAAATCTCTGAAAATACCAGTTGTTGGTTGGTTTCCAGGCGGTGTTTATTCGTTTGATTCTGTTTTTTTTGTTTGGAAGAAAATGAAATTACGAGAAACTCTTCCCTACTTTACAGAAACGCTGTGCATGATATTATCAAAAATTGGTTTGCTCAAACAGCCCCAGTTAGATGCTCTGATTACAATGACAAAAACCACTGCCGACACTGCAAATAAAACTGGTTGGTGTGATCTCAAGACATATATTATCCCTCCCGGAAAGGATAGCACGTCACCTGCAATCAAATCCTGCAAACTAAACAATACTTTTCAAAGTTGGTTGGATGAGCGTCCTTATTTTTTATTTATGGGCCCGCCAAGTAAAATAAGGGGTATATATGAGCTTATCAGTGCTTTTGAAATTGCAGCTGATCAAAACAGGCAAATATGCCTTGTCTGTTTATTTAGATCAGACGGTGTTTTAGACCAAGAAAATATCAAAGCCAATATATCGAATATGAAACATTCGGATCGGATATTTTGTATTTGGAATTCTTTGCCACCAGATGAATTAGATGCATATAAGAAAGAATGTCTTGCAACTGTAATGCCCTTTTTATTAGTACCTTCTGAAATACCGCTTGCAATAATAGAAACAATGGCTTGGGGAAAACCAATTATTACAACTAGCCCAGGTGGGACAGGGGACTTTGTTATTCCTTTTGGTGCTGCTCCGAAAACAGGAGATGTTGAAGAACTATCCATCTCGATGCTTGACTTTGCTGAAAACGAAATATTATATCAACAAAAATGTTCTGAAACGATAATTGCTTATAAAAATCATCCTGATTGGGAAATGATGTCCAATAAATGGCTTGAAGTTGCTGAAAATGTTTTGAGTGGTTTGGAATAAATATATGCCTGGTCAAATAATTACAATAAGTGGTGTTGATGGCAGTGGTAAGTCAAGTGTAATCGAATTGTTGCAGCAACATCTTGAAAAAAGGGATATTAAATCAAGATATGTGTGGTTAAGATATAATCATTATTTTACAAAAATCCTATTGGCCTTTTGCAGGTACACAGGTTTTACGAAATACGAATACTTTGAAAATTCAAGAGTAGTTTATCATAATTTTTATAAATCAAGCATAGTTTCATGGCTTTTTGTTTTATTGACTTTTATTGATACCTTAGTTGCATCTTTCTTTCTTGTTTATGTTCCCCGATTATTTTCAAATAAAATAATCATTTGTGATCGATGGATCTTTGATATCATGGTTGACCTTGAGGTTGACACCCGTATAGATTTTTCCAAGAACAAACTCATTACAAAAATATTTAAACTGCTTATTCCAAACAGTTGTCAATATTTTTTAGTCTTTCGAGATATAGACAAAGTACGTTACACGCGAGATGAAAGCATGAATGATGATAATTTTCCTATCAGATGTAAGCTATATTCAATTCATTCAACAGATCCTTTAATTACCTGTCTTGATAATAATGGTACATTGGAAGATACTGTTAATCAGATAGTTAAAAAAATTAAATTTAGCCAATAAATATGAAAATGAATGCTAATATATCTATTCTTATACTTACTTTAAATGAAGAACAAAATATATCTTCCTGTCTTGAGTCTATTAAGTGGTGTGATGATATTGTTGTGCTTGATTCCAATAGTATTGACAATACAGTGGAAATTGCAAAAACTTTTGGTGCTCGAACCTTTCAACGAAAATTTGATAACTATGCCCGTCAAAGAAACTATGGGATTCAGGATATTAAGTATAAGTATAAATGGCTGTTAATGCTGGATGCTGATGAAATCGTTCCGGAAAATCTTTATACGGAAATGTCTAAAGCAATTTTGATTGCAGATAATAACGATATTAGTTTATTTAGGATGCGCAGGAAAGATTATCTGTTTGGTAAATGGATAAAATACAGCAGTAAATATCCGATTTGGTTCGGTAGGTTAATGAAAATCGGCCATGTGCATGTTGAACGGGAAATCAATGAAGAATACCACACAGCTGGAAAAATATCTTCATTAGAAGGGCATTTGGTGCATTATCCCTTTAATAAGGGGTTTCATGCGTGGATTGAAAAACATAATCGTTACTCTACAATGGAAGCTTCACTTAAACATCAACAGGAAACCGTACAAATCCCTTTCCATAATTTAATCAATAAAGATCCTGTATTAAGAAGAAAAACAATAAAATTGTTATTACATATTTTGCCGTTCAGACCTCTTGTAATTTTCACGGTTCTATATTTTTTTCGAGGCGGTTTTTTAGAAGGACGAGCAGGCTTAACCTATTGTCTATTAACTTCTTTTTATGAATATATGATCGATTGCAAAGTAAAAGAATTAAAATTCAGAGAAAAGGGACTACTACTATAATGCGGATTTTGATTTATGGGATCAACTTCTCGCCAGAATTAACGGGTATTGGAAAATACACTGGTGAAATGGCTGAATGGTTGTCTTCTAAGGGGAATGATGTATGCGTTATTACAGCCCCCCCCTATTATCCAGAATGGGAAATTAAGAAAGGCTATTCTTCTCTAAGATATCGATTTGAAAAAATAAATGGCATGCAAGTATGGCGTTGCCCGTTATGGATTCCAACAAAAAAAAACGGACCTAACCGAATACTGCATCTTCTGAGTTTTGCGATCAGCAGTTTCTTTATTCTGTTCAAGTTCATATCCTGGAAACCAGAAGTCATTATTACTGTTGAGCCTTCTTTCTTTTGTACCCCTGCCACTCTATTATTTGCAAAATTCGCTGGTGCAAAGACCTGGCTGCATATCCAAGATTTTGAGATTGATGCGGCTTTGGGAATGGGTTTTTTATCATCGGGAAAAATTTTTAGCCTTGTAAAGGCTATTGAAGGAAAAATTTTACGGCAATTTGACCGAGTTTCAACCATATCAGGAAAAATGATGGAAAAACTTCAAAAAAGGGTTTGTACTGAGAAAAGTGTCCTTTTTCCAAACTGGGTTGATACGAATAAAATATACCCTCTATATGAATGTGATTTTTTTAGGAAAAAGTGGCATATTGATAAAAATACAACCGTAGTTCTTTATTCTGGTAACATGGGTAAAAAGCAAGGTCTCGATACAATCATTGAAGTTGCCTCCAGAATGAAAGATAAGGTGAATATACAATTCGTTCTTTGTGGAGAGGGCGTTTATAAAGACAAACTTGAAGCTTTGGCAAAAGGGCTAAATAATATACGTTTTCTTCAGTTACAACCAGTTGAGCGGTTTAATCAGCTATTGAATACAGCGGATATTCATCTTCTACCGCAAAGTGCTGACGCTGAAGATTTGGTGATGCCGTCGAAACTTACGGGAATACTTTCATGTGGTGGAATAGTGATTGCGACAACAAAAAAAAATACAGAACTTGCAGATACCGTTTTAAAAGCCGGTGGATTTATAAGCCCGCCAGGTGATTATAAAAAAATTATCACCATCATAAATACGCTTTCGGAAAATTCGGAAACACAAACAAAACTTCGTTCCCAAGCCAGAGAATATACAAATAAACACTTAAGAAAAAATGATATATTGACTAATTTTTATAAGAACCTTCAAAATTGTATCAAATAATTAAAAAAAATTTTAAACCACAAAGTAATGAAATTCTTTTTGTTGTATTGTGTGCCTGTAATGAACCGAATAAAGCAAGAATCAATAAAATTATTGAAATGGCCTCAATGATTACCCTTAATTGGGATTATATAATTGAAATTTCTTTAAAGCAAAGAGTTCTGCCTCTAATATACAAAAATATCAAGCTGTTTCTGTCCGATACAATCCCGGGAAAACCTTTCAAAAGAATGATGGATTTGAATTTTGATAACTCCACAAGGAACCTTTACCTCTTTTCATTTTTATTAAGAATTTTGCATCTGTTTGATAAAAATAATATTTCTGTAATACCTTTTAAAGGGCCTATTTTAGCCCAAGATGCATATAGAGACATTGGGCTAAGATTATTTTCAGACCTTGATATCCTGGTGAAAGAAAGCGATGCATTAAAAGCTTGGGGACTTTTACTAAAAAATAACTACCAGCCTCAATTAAAATTAAAAAATGACCAAAAGCAGCAGTATATCAAAGCTGAAGACCACATGGCTTTTTCTAAAAATACTGTCTGTATTGAGCTGCATTGGGAAATGTCAGGAATCTATCTTTCCTATCCTTTATTATATGAACACATGGCAATCCGAATAAGAAAAATCACAATTGATAATAGGATAATTCCAAATCTTTCTTCAGAGGATCTGCTTATTTATCTTTGTGTTCACGGCACAAAGCATGGATGGAGTCATTTAGAGCAGATATGCTGTGTCGCTGAGGTTATCAAATCCAACAAAACCATTGATTGGCAGATGGTTGAACGTTTAGCAATAGAAAGACAATGTAAAAAAATATTATGGCTGGGACTTTATCTATCATGGTATTTTTATAAAGTAACAATCCCGAATCCTTTAATGAATAAAATTAAGTGCAGCGATTCTATTTCAAAATTTGCGAATGAAGTTACAATCTGTTTGTTTAGCGAATCAGCTAGTTCAAAAGGAAAGTCTATGTCTGATAGATTTTCATCTTTTCACATCAGAATTAGAGATTCTTTCATTGATAAAATTCGCTATATTCTGCGACTTATCTTTCGTGCAACAGATAAAGAATGGCTATATTTTCCTGTGCCAGCTTCTCTTTCATTTATACATTATATTCTCAGGCCATGCAGGTTGTTAATTACCAGATTAAGAGGAAAGTATGCTTAGAGAACAAGCCTCATTAACCCTGGAAATGCAAAAAATTCTTGATGTTGCTATTACCGGATTTTCTTTCATTACTGCATATTTCATAAAGAGAAACCTGCTGCCGGAAGGCTTGAAAAGCCTTTCCACAGATCCCAATTATTACATAATTCTCCTCCTGATCATCATCTCATGGTTCATCTCGTTCAAGTGGATGGGCATGTACATGTCCTATCGCAGAGAGTCCTTCTGGGCCTTTTTTTTCACCATCCTCAAATCCTGTTTTCTTGGCATGATCCTCCTGACTACGTGCATGTACCTCATGCATATCCAGGGAGTAAGCAGGCTGCTTCTGGTTATTTTCCTGGTTCTGTGTATTTCAGGGCTTACTATTTATAAATATATTGTTTACAAAGCCCTCAGGAGGATCAGATCCCAGGGCTATAACACCAGGAATGTTCTTGTTGTGGGAAGCAGGGGCAGGGCGGTTGAGACCATCCAGGCGGTGGAAAGCCGCAGAGATACAGGATACAGGATTCTGGGCTGCTTTGATGTGGAAGGCGATATGGTGGGAAATACAGTGGTCAACGGTCATAAGGTGATCGGAACCATAGGCGGCCTGGAAGATTTTCTGATAAACAATATCGTGGATGAAGTCGTTTTTGCCATGCCCCTTAAAAAAATCATGTATGCCGATAAATATCTTGCCATTGCCGAGAACCTGGGGATCACGGTGCGGATTGTTCCTGACTGGCAGCTTAACTATCTGATGTACCGGCCCGGGGTTGCAAGGATAGCGTTTGAGGATTTTTTAGGGGTTTATTCCATGACCCTTCAGACCACTCCCCAGAATGAAGGAAAGATATTTATCAAAACCTTGCTGGATTACCTTGGAGGGTTAGTTTTTTTGATCATCTCTCTTCCTCTGTTTGCCGTAATCGCCCCCGCCATCAAGCTGATTTCAAAAGGCCCGGTATTTTACACACAGGAGAGGCTTGGGCTAAATGGCAGAAAATTTAAGCTCTATAAATTCAGAACCATGGTTGACAACGCCAATGAACTTCGCAAGGAACTTGAAGACTACAACGAATCAGATGGTCCTGCCTTTAAAATCAAAAATGATCCCAGGGTGATTCCCTGGGTGGGTACCTTCCTTAGGAAAACCAGCCTTGATGAACTGCCCCAGCTTTTTAATGTACTTCGTGGGGAGATGAGCATAGTAGGCCCAAGACCTCCCATACCAGAGGAGGTTGAGGAGTATTCCATGTGGCAGCGCCGCAGGCTCTCCATGAAGCCGGGCATGACCTGCTCATGGCAGATAGCCCCCCGTAGAAACGAACTTAATTTTGATCAGTGGATGAAGATGGATCTGGAGTATATAGATCACTGGTCGTTGTTTCTGGACTTCAAGCTGCTGGTGCTCACGGCAAAGGCTGTGCTCAGCGGAGCCGGAAGATAACGGAATTCAAATCTATTTGTGAAATGCGGGGTCTGACCCCGGTAAGTTTTTGTTTTTACAGGTAATACTGAATAAAATGTGGGGTAAAAAGGTCTTAGGGTAAATAAAACTGGGGTCAGGCTTGGCTTATTGGCATTATTTAAGTTAAAGGAGAACAGGGTTTAACCGTCCTCCCTGCTTCTTATTCCAACTGGTATCACCCTTGGTTGTTCAGGAGTCTTCCTTGGTCAGCTCTTCAATTGATTTCCTGAAGCCATCAATGTCCTTGCTTTGAATGGCGGATCTGTGCAGTTTTTTCAGCAAGACTCTATTGTTCAAGGCTTGTATTTTTTGTTGGATGTCTGTTGGGACGTTTTTGTTGAAATTTATATCAAGGGCCTCTAAAAGCATTTCTCTTGCTTCAAGGAGCATTCCTTTCTCCATCCCAATTCTTTCAGCACTCATTACATATGGCATTTTCTTGTCCTCCTCATACTTGATAAGATCCTGGGTAAATCGTTTTGTTAAATCTTCAGGCAGCAGCATCAGCCAGTCTATAAGCCTGTATATGCTCAAAATCTCTTTTGCTGAAAAGCCTTTTTCATAGAGGGCTTTGGTGATAGTCCATTTCCAGGAATATCTTGCCTGCGGATCGTTTTTTGTGGCCTTTGTTTTTAAATGGGCAGCGGTTATGATGGCAAAGGGGTTTGTTTTATTGAGCAGGCCGTCTATTTTATCGTTATAGTCAATGAGCTTAACTGTCGGAAACTCAAAATTAATTTTGCAACCCCACTGTTCTATTTTAAAGCCATCTGGTCTCCATGAAGAGTTTTCATCAGCCAGAATTGCAAGGCTTGTAACCGGAAGGTAACGTTTGTCAAAAATTCGGTAGTTGTAAATATACATCCGCCTTGGAAAGTTTTTGTCCTTATCGCTCTGGACTTCAATATGAATCATCACATGAAATTCTTCTTCCTGAAGGGACCATACTTTGACAAGTTTATCAGCATGACGCCTGCCGATCTCAGCATCACGGACAACGCTTTGCAGCTCCTTATCAAGGAATTCATACCCTTTGTCCCAAGCTATTTCAGAGGCTGTTTCGGGAAAGAAAAATTCCATAAGTTCCTTGAAATACAGTTCTATCCCATCTTTCCACGGACTGTCATAATCATCTGAATTGTTATTTTGTGTTTTCATATTTTTACTTTAATCATATTTATATCATAATGCAAGAAGGGAATGGGTGTGAATGGTTTTTGGGGGTTTTCGGGGTCAGGCTTATAGATATCTCGGAAAGTACCGGAATTTCACTACAGGATGTGATAGAAATAATTGAAAAAACAATATCATGACAAATATCCCCCACGACCACAATTTCAAGAATATCCTTCTGGACTTCCCCATCGAATCCCTTCAATTCTTCTTTCCAAATGCATTGGAGAAATGGGGAGACGTCCAAAAGATAACCTTTGTCCGCCAGGAACCCAAAAAACACCAGCTCTCAGATGCCAATCTTGCCCTCGACATGCCGATCCTGTTTGAGTTTGAAGAGCGGCGGCGAATGCGGGGTCTGACCCAGGTAAGATTTTGTTTTTACAGGTAATCCTTAATTAAATGTGGGGTGAAAAGGTCTTAGAGTGCACTTTTTGATGCTAAAAAAGGGGTTTTAAGCGATGGGTAACGGAAATGACGGGATCAGGCTTGGCCCCCGGAAAAAGGAAATAAGCTTGATAAAACAAAAGCTTGTCAGGGCGGTCTCTTTTCCAGAGCAATCGGTGGAAAGCATTGATCAGGTTTTAGAGAGAACGGCAGAGGATATAAATAAAAAATATCCGAATCTTAATCTGAAAACAAACCGCAAATTAAAAGCGATTGCCGGTATATCTGCGAATATGACTGCCAAATGGCGGGAATTTTCAGACAAAGAAATCACCAGCATGGCAAAAATTGAAAAATATATGGAAAAGAAAGAAATTCTTGAAAGTCTTCTCCCTGCTTCTTGTTCCAAAGGTTTTGTAATAAGCCTGCTGGCACCCGGTACTTTATTGCTGCCGTTAAAATAAATTGGGGTCAGTAAATTGGGGTCAGGCTTGGCTTATTGGGGTTATTGGGACCCGAAGGACAGTACCTGATGGCTTCTGTTATGGCTGGTGGAGTTTCAGGAAGACAAAAGCCACTTTTCCATCCACAAACTGATGCGTTATACAGTGGATCTCATGGAAGCACATCCTGATGCGACTGTCGTGCCCACAGTGCTGTTCACAGATCGGAAGCGGTGGAAAAAAAGCGTGCTGCGTCAACTTGAAAGCCGGATGGATGATCAGCTATTCGTATATTTCAAGTACATCTATTGCAAGCTATTTGACTTTAACGCCCGTGATTTTTATACTGTACAAAATCCAGTGGTAAAGATCCTGCTGCCCAAGATGAGCTATGAACCGTCTGAACGCGCAGAAGTGATCCGGCAAATTCAATAAATAACTGTTTTGATACGAGGATGTAATATATGATAACTGTAAAAAAGCAGGATGTAGGCAATTGGCTGTTATTGGAATATATGTCAACGTTACACACAATCCATGAAAAGCTGCGTTTTTTTGAAATTAAGTATAAACAATCATGGGAAGAATTCGATGTAGAGGCTCTGTCATCTATGGAAGAGGACTTTAACCGATGGGATGACTATATTGAATGGAAAGCCTATATAAAAATGGATGAAGAGCTTTCGACGAAAATAGGTGAGGTCAAGCATGGAAATTTTGAAATCGCTTGACCAGTCAGACCGGATTGAAAGGTATGAAGTACAGGATTATAAGCGGTGGTTAGACGGATATTATTACAGATTCCGGATTACATTTACGGCTACCGTCATAAGCCGGGACAGCCCGTAGAATAAGGCTTTTCGGAAAGGTGCTATTTGTGAGGCTGACAGGCCAGAAGACTCTCATCAACCGTTTCAAACTGTCCCGGCTTACGGCGGTAGCCGAAAAATAATATATAATGATAGGGCATTTACCGAGGGTTTGAGCTGGAGATTTTCCCCGTTTCATTTCCATGTCCGGGACAGCCGCCGGGATGGGATTAAATATCTGATGCGCCTTTTTTTCCAGCCCACCATCAGGGAATGGGAGAAATATCCCCTGCCGGATCGCCTGTTACCTTTATACTATGTTTTAAGACCCTGCCGGCTTATAAAAGAAGGGATAGGGCAACTTTTAATCTTTGTAAGCTATGCTGGTATCGTCAGAGGCTCAATATCTGCAATATCTAAAGTTTGTTTGGCATGCCACAAATCATAGCTGTCCTGCATGAGAAGCCAGCTTTCTGGACTTCGGCCTAAACACTTAGATAAACGCAGAGCCATTTCCGGACTGATTGCACTTTGCCCTTTGATGATCCTTGTAAAAGTTGAAGGCGAAACCTTAAGACGTAAGGCAACACTTCTGGGAGATACGCCCAGGGGCTCAAGATAAACTTCTTTTATAAATTCCCCAGGATGGGGAGGGTTATACATAGCCATTAGTGATAATCCTCATAATCTACAATATAGGCATTACCATCTTTAAACTTAAAAATGATACGCCAGTTTTTGTTTACATCAATGGCCCACAGGCTTTGGCGATTTCCTTTTAAACTGTGGAGCCGCCAGCCCGGAGTATTCATATCCTCTATACACATGGCAGTATCAAGTGCAATAAGTCGAAGTCTTAGCTTTTTACTATGCCCTGGCTGAATTCCTGATAAACTGCCTGTTTCAAAAAATTTTTGAAGACCTTTGTGTTTAAATGATTTAATCATAAATGAATTATATAGCATGGTGCTCAATACGCAACATAATTATTAGAAATCCGGATTTGCTGGACAGGCTTCCTGGTATCCCTGTCATTGTTGTATCCAATGATATCGGCAATCAATATTCCGGGACTGTAGCCGTGATACAGGTTACATCTAAAAACCTGATCAAAATATATCCTTTTGAAATTTATCTTCCCCAAAAAGATAGCCGGTTGGAAAAAAATTCAAAAGGAAAGGCTGACCAGATTCGAACGATTGACAAAGCAAGATTAATAAAACCAATCGGAAAGCTGACCCAGGGTCTGATGGGAAAACTGGATAAAGCAATTAGAATCCATTTGAATTTGGATTTCGAGTAACACGCTGACAATAGCAACACGACTTTGTGTTGGATGAGGAATCCTTCTGTGGCCTGGCTTTGCGTTGATCTGGCCCTTAAATTATTTGATTCAACTGAATCGGCTGCCCAGACCCGCTATCTTCATTTCATGGGGCAACCCGTGGATGAGGAACGCCTGGATGCATTACGAAAGGGCAACCAGCAGGGTCGTATTCTGGGGGATGCTGAGTTTGTTCGAAAAGTGTTGGATAAATCAGATACTCCCAGGGGGACTGACATGGGCCTGAACACCCTGACCAGGATCGTGGCGGAAAAAATGAATCTGACCCCAAAAATGACACAGATGGCTTAGGAAAGAACCAGTAAAATAAAAGGTTACCAAATGCCTTTTCAAAACCAGCGCCTGATCATACTGTATGATGGTACCTGGAATGATCCCCAGGACGGAACCAATGTCTATCGGCTGTACCGCAGTATTAAAGACCGTGACGGAGATGTGCTCCAGAGGCTTTTCTATGACCCTGGTGTGGGCACCTCACAGTTGACCCGGCTGAGGGGCGGTCTGTTTGGTTATGGTCTGAGCAGGAACCTCCAAGAGGGATATGAATGGCTTGCCGGGCAATATAAAGACGGAGATGAAATCTATATATTCGGATTCAGCAGGGGGGCCTACACCGCCCGCAGCCTGGCAGGCATGATAAGAAAATGCGGTCTTATGCGCATTACAACGCAGGATATGCTTGATACGGCTGAAAAACTTTACCGTAATACCGACCTGGCGCCTGGAGATGAGCTATGCCGGCAATTTCGGGCCCGGCACAGCCGGAACGTAAAGATTCATCTCTTAGCAAAAAACCTTTGTGTTGACAATAGCTATACAAATTTGTATAGTTAATGTAAAGACGATTTGAATTTGGAGATAGACAATGATTCATGAACATACTGTTACAACCCGGCGTACATCTGCTATAAATCTTCGTGCCTTTCCCGCACAGCGAGAATTGATCGACCGTGCCTGCCAGGAAACAAACAAAAAATTGACCGATTTTATACTTGATGCTGCCTGCCGTGAAGCTGAACATGTTCTTTGCGATCGTCGTTACTTTGTGTTGGATGAAGACGCTTTTAATGCCTTTGAAGCTGCCCTGGATGTACCATTAAATAAAAACAAGGCCGTTCAAAGACTTCTGGGCCGCAAAGCACCATGGGAAGATTAAACCCGCCGATAAGCCTGTCCAGGGATCACCGGACAACCGGTTTCGATTGTCTGGTTGAATCGCTCAATGAGTGGCTTATTCGTCGTGCACTTAAAAATGACTGCAGTGGAGGTTCCCGTACGTATGTGGTCTGTGATGGCAATAAAGTTGTGGGATATTATGCAATTGCAGCGGGAAGCATTGCCCACAGGGAGGCTCCAGGGCGGATTAAAAAAAATATGCCCGATCCAATCCCAGCTGTGATTCTCGGTCGTTTGGCAGTTGATCACCGGTATCAAGGAGTCGGTATTGGCCAAGGGCTGCTGAGGGATGCGCTTGCACGGGCAATTAATGTTTCTGAACAGATTGGGGCACGTGTTCTCATCGTCCATGCTCTTAACAAAAAGGCAGAGGCGTTTTATCTCAGACATGGTTTTGTAATAAGCCTGCTGGCACCAGGTACTTTATTGCTGCCGTTAAAATAAGAAAACACACCAGGATTGCGAAAGGTTTAACTTAAGCCGAGCGGCAGAAAGAAGGTTACCTATCCTGTTTGATTGCATTTCTTGACAGAAATATAGTGTGTTCTCAAATACTTTAGTAAGCAATAAAGCACTGTCAACAGTTATGCCCTGCTTACCATTACAAATTTCATCGATTATTTTCCGGCTTACGCCCATTCTGAAGATAACAAAGTAGAACTAAGATGCTGGATTTATTGGAATCAAAATTCATGCCAGATTTTAATGCGTTTGCCCTGAGTTCAACAGCCGTTTACGCGACACTTTGATTCAAAGGTGCTATAATGAAGTTAGACTTTGAGTGGGACGAAGAAAAAGCCAAAATAAATTTTAAAAAACATGGGGTGAGTTTTGAAGAAGCAATAACAGTTTTTCTTGATCCTTTCTCAATAACCATGCTTGACCCGGATCATTCAGAGGATGAGGAACGGTACGTTGATCTGGGAATATCTGATAAGGAGAGAGTGCTGGTAGTTATCTATACTGAACGTAGGTCGAATATTCGTATTATCAGTTGCCGTAAGGCAGCTTCCTCTGAACGGAAACTTTATGAAAAAGGTGGTGACTAAAATGACGCAAATAGAAGACAAAGACATGCGTGATGAATATGATTTTAAGACAGGAGTGCGTGGCAAACACTACAGGGACATGCAAGCGGGGTACTCAACTACTGTTCACAAGACGGATGGTACGACTGTTGTTAAAAATGTGATGCCAAAAAAGGGCACAATTGTTCTGGAACCAGATATTCAACCATATTTCCCAGATTCGGAGTCTGTAAACAGGGCTTTGCGTTGTTTAATTCCGCTTTTGGCCAAAGAGCACGGATCAAATGAAAACCGTTAAACTTTATTATATCAGTAGATACTGGGGTCAGGCTTGGCTTATTGGCATTATTTAAGCTAAAGTAGAACAGGGTTTAACCGTCCTCCCTGCTTCTTATTCCAACTGGTATCACCCTTGGTTGTTCAGGAGTCTTCCTTGGTCAGCTCTTCAATTGATTTCCTGAAGCCATCAATGTCCTTGCTTTGAATGGCGGATCTGTGCAGTTTTTTCAGCAAGACTCTATTGTTCAAGGCTTGTATTTTTTGTTGGATGTCTGTTGGGACGTTTTTGTTGAAATTTATATCAAGGGCCTCTAAAAGCATTTCTCTTGCTTCAAGGAGCATTCCTTTCTCCATCCCAATTCTTTCAGCACTCATTACATATGGCATTTTCTTGTCCTCCTCATACTTGATAAGATCCTGGGTAAATCGTTTTGTTAAATCTTCAGGCAGCAGCATCAGCCAGTCTATAAGCCTGTATATGCTCAAAATCTCTTTTGCTGAAAAGCCTTTTTCATAGAGGGCTTTGGTGATAGTCCATTTCCAGGAATATCTTGCCTGCGGATCTGCCGATCTCAGCATCACGGACAACGCTTTGCAGCTCCTTATCAAGGAATTCATACCCTTTGTCCCAAGCTATTTCAGAGGCTGTTTCGGGAAAGAAAAATTCCATAAGCTCCTTGAAATACAGTTCTATCCCATCTTTCCACGGACTGTCATAATCATCTGAATTGTTATTTTGTGTTTTCATATTTTTACTTCAATCATATTTATATCATAATGCAAGAAGGGAATGGGTGTGAATGGTTTTTGGGGGTTTTCGGGGTCAGGCTTATAGATATCTCGGAAAGTACCGGAATTTCACTACAGTATGTGATAGAAATAATTGAAAAAACAATATCATGACAAATATCCCCCACGACCACAATTTCAAGAACATCCTTCTGGACTTCCCCATCGAATCCCTTCAATTTTTCTTTCCAAATGCATTGGAGAAATGGGGAGACGTCCAAAAGATAACCTTTGTCCGCCAGGAACCCAAAAAACACCAGCTCTCAGATGCCAATGGCACTGTCGCTGTTTGAAAAGTATGTGGCATTCATTGATCTGTACGCCGAGGTGAAACCAGAAGAGCAGGGGCAGTTGTGTCAGGAACTATTTCAGCATGAGGAGACAGCCATGTTAGCTGAATATTTAAAGGATATGGGGCGCAAAGAAGGGCGCAAATCAACACAACACTGGTTTTTAAACAACACTGGTTTTTAAACGAGTCCCAGCCGATATTTGCAATAATTGCGGAGAGGAATATATCTCTTCTAAAACCAATAGAACACTTTTAACTTATGCAAAAGAAGAGCTCAAGCGTGGTATCACCCTGGAGTTACTTGAATTTGCAGCGTAACATCAGGTATTCTTTGTAATATGGTCGGATATCTGTAATAGAATGATATTATTGCTTAGCAGGGGGTGTTTGCATTGATATCCCCCTGCACCTTTTGAAGGGAAAAATAAATGACACGTCTGCACATCAACATCAAAGATTCAGAAAAAGCCGTGATTGTTATCAATTTATTGAAAGAGTTGCCTTTTGTGGAAATTGAAGGCAACACGATTGATAAAAAAGATGACCCTGTCAAGAAAAAAGCCCAATCTTTGGAAGATCTGTTTGGATTGTGGAAAAATAGAGACATTTCCCTTTTGAAGATTCGAAAAAAAGCATGGGCCAGAAAAAATGATACTCTGTGATACCAATATTTTTATCGAATCGTTCAAAAACAATCCATCCGCAATCGAAACGCTCAGACGTATCGGGTTTGAAAATATTTCACTGAGCGCTGTAACATTGATGGAATTATACTTCGGAGCGTTTAATAAACGGGAATTGGCCAAGATCAAAAGCCGGATGAAACACCTTCTCTGTTCTAATCCGGACATTAAACCTTTTTGAAAAAAATGGCATCCTGGCAGTTCCTTTCAAAGGTCCTGTTGTGGCCCAGGATGTTTATGGAAGTGTAGATCTTCGTCAATTTTCCGATCTTGATATTCTGGTTTATACATTAGATTCTGCAAAGGCCTGGGAGATTCTTATTGCCGGCGGTTTTCAGCCTGAGTTTGAACTCTCTCCAGAACAGAGGCTGAAATATATAAAGACAGAGGATAATATTTCCTTTTTTAAGAAAAACCTCTGTGTTGAACTTCACTGGGAATTATCAGGATTATATCTGTCAAAACCTTTAACCATGGAAAAAATCAAAGACAGGTTGATAAAAACAGATGTCAACAATCATGAGGTTTTTTCCCTGTCAATGGAGGATATGCTTGTTTATTTATGTGTCCACGGGGCAAAACACGGGTGGGAAATCCTTGAACAAATTTGCTCTGTCCCAAGTCAAACTGTGTGAAACATTAAAAAAAATTTTAACTTGTTCTATAGTTTTTCAGATAAGTAACTGCATAAAATTTTATTTTCAACCATTTGAAAATATGGCAAATTAGACTCTTCTATACTGCAATTATTTTTCTGAACATCTATAATAGCCATTAGACATTTTCGGAAATAAAAAATTTGGCAAAAACGCTAAGATAATTTCAGTTAAGTTATCACCAGAATGTAGATGAAAAACCTTATTTCCGAAAATGTCTATTAAATTGCTATCAGGTTTCAATAAGTTGCTATTTTTGATCTTGTTTGGCTCATTTTTAAGACATTTGTCTTGATAAATTGGTGTATAATTTGAAATCTAACAAAGTAGAAATATTCTGTGCTAAAAATAGGGATATACCATTGACATATCCATAGTTAACTTTATAATATTAAAAATATTGATAAATTCTTTTTTCCCGGAGGTATCATAATGAATATTGTGCAAACAAAAATTTTTAAAAGCAACCGAAGTCAGGCTGTCCGGCTACCTAAGAATGTTGCTTTCCCGGAATCAGTAAAGGAGGTTGAAATCACAGCAATTGGCAATAAACGCATTATTGCACCGGTAGATCAATCCTGGGATGAATGGTTTGATGCACCAGGGGTTTCCAGTGACTTTATGACAAATCGTTGTCAGCCGGAGGATCATATCCGGGAGACCTTGTAATGTTGAAGTATCTGCTGGATACCAATATTGTCATTTACACCATGAAAAATCGGCCGCAGCAGGTGAAAAGGTGTTTCAAGCTGCACAAGGACCAGATGTGTATTTCCAGTGTAACCTTGGGAGAGTTGGTTTTTGGTGCGGAACATTCACAACAGGTGGAGCGGAACTTGGCAGATATTGAGGCAATAGTTGCCCGACTTGAAGTACTGCCCTTTGACAACAAAGCAGCATATCATTTCGGACAGATACGGGCTGCGCTGTATAATATCGGGAAGCCCATTGGGCCTTACGATATGATGATCGCCGGTCAAACCAGGGCATCGGGTCTGACACTGATAACTAATAATATCAAAGAATTCGAAGGAGTGCCAGGACTTATGCTTGAAAACTGGGTTGATGATTAGGGAAGAAAAATTCAGATTAGCGGTTTCAACTATAAGAGGTTATCAGATGTCCTTCCAAAACAAGCGACTGATCATACTATATGATGGTACCTGGAACGATCCCCAGGATGGAACCAATGTCTATCGGCTGTATCGCAGCATTAAAGACCATGACGGAGATATATGCCAGAGGCTTTTCTATGACCCTGGCGTTGGTACCTCACAGTTTACCCGGCTGAGGGGCGGCATGTTTGCTTATGGTTTGAGCAGGAATTTGCAGCAGGGATATGAATGGCTTGCCGGGCACTATACAGACGGTGATGAAATTTATATATTCGGGTTCAGCAGGGGAGCCTACACCGCCCGAAGTCTTGCAGGCATGATAAGAAAGTGCGGTCTTATGCACATTACAAGCTCGAAACTGCTTGATGCGGCTGAAAAACTTTATCGTAATAAGCTACTGGCGCCTGGAGATGAACAATGTCGGCAATTTCGGGCCCGGCACAGCCGGAATGTAAAAATTCATCTTCTGGGGGTCTGGGATACGGTGGGGGCACTTGGTGTTCCTGGAACCATGCTTTCCGAACGGGGGCTTTATTCCTGGCATGACACCCGGCTGTCAAAAATTATTGAGCGGGCTTACCACGCCGTTGCTGTGGATGAACATCGCGAGGCCTATGATGTGGTGCTGTGGACAGGTGACAGGGGAATGAAAAAGCCCGGACAAAAGGATGTGGAACAAAGATGGTTTATCGGAGCCCATGCCAATGTGGGAGGTGGTTACGGGAAGGATCCCCTCTCTGATATTTCCCTGGCATGGATGCAGGAGAAAGCTATGGCAGCAGGTTTGAAACTGGTTCCATGCACACCCCCTTTAAATGCCCATGAAACCAGGCCCAGGGATTCCTTTGCAGAATTTTTCAAGGGAACATATCGATTGTACCGCAGATTGTTTTATCCGGGGGGAGGCCGGCATTTCCGCCGCTTTGACAGGGATAGTGAAAATCGTCCCGCCGTGGGCGTGAGCGTTGATCCTTCGGTCTGGAAACGCTGGATGTTTGATGCAGGTTACCGGCCTGAAACCCTTATTAATCATGCAGCCTGTATCAACAAATTTTTTTGAACCTTGGTTTTAATCTAAAGAGAAACCTGATGGTAGGATTCAGAGACAGCAAGGGCCTGCCGAATAGGCTTTGCATTGTCAATTTTTGCTTTTCTTTCCGGAGTGTTCAACGCTGTCCAAAGATCAATTCGTCTTTGCAGGTTTAGCCAGAAATCGGGTGTATTATCAAATACTTTAGCCAGCAATAAAGCGCTGTCAACGGTTAGGGACTTCTTTCCACTGCAAAAAATGCCGAGAACCTGGGGATCACGGTGCGGATTGTTCCTGACTGGCAGCTTAACTATCTTATCTCAGATTAAGCGAACCTGTCGCTTGATATACCAGGAGATGGCGGGGCCTGGCTCCGGTAAGTTTTTGTTTTTACATCTAATATTGAATGAAATGTGGGACAAAAAGGTCTCAAAGGGGCCGGAACTTTTCAGCACATTTTCCCAATAATTTATTTACATTTGACTGCATCCCTGAACATTGTTAAAATTTAACCATGAATGCGAAAAAGCAAAAAATAATATGGTTAAAATATGGCGTCTTTTTAAAAAACAGCAGAAACACAAACATCACCACCAAAAAAGTGGACTACCCATTGTGATTCCCCTTTTGATCTGTCATGGGAAAGAATCCTGGCCCGAAAAAGCCGTTCGATTTTCCTCCCTTTTTTCAGGCCCTGTGGAGGAACTATCAGGCTATATACCGGATTTCAGCTTTGACCTGAATGATTTGACCCGTTTAACAGACCAACAGATCAGAGGAACGGTCATGGCAAGGGTGGTATTGCTGCTGTTAAAGCATATTGCTGATCCGGATTTGTTAGACAGGCTTCCTGGTATCCTTGCATTGATGCAGGATTTAATGGAAAAGGAAACCGGACTGCAATATTTTGAAACAGTTCTTCGATATCTGTTCAGCACAATGGATCAGGTATCTGCAGAAACAATAAAGGAAATTGCTGAAAAGGCAATTTCTGAGAAAGCGGGGGAATATATCATGACTCTGGCAGAAAAGCTTCGTAAAGAAGGGGAAATCAGAGGTAAAATAGAAGGTAAAATAGAAGGCCTGTCAGATGCCATAGAACTGGGTATGATCCTTAAATTTCCAGATAAGGTCAGCCAAATCATGGCAGAGGTAAATAAAATTAAAGACATTGAACTACTTATAAAAATTAAAGAAGCCATAAAAACATCCAAAGATGCTTCAGAAATCCTGTTGTTGACAAAATAGCGGCCAAGGGTTCGATCATTTTTTCATAACTTATTGAATTTATTCACATGAAAGAACTGACCTCGTAAGCATTCGGTAAACCACGTCTATCATACATATATTGGTGTCCAATTTATCTTTTTTACATATAAACACAATAGATTGTGGTTTAATACGGGGTTTACCGAATATTTACCTGACCTCTAAAAAATTAGACTCATATTTTACTTAAATTACAACATCTTATGAAATCAATCGAACCGAGGGTAGCGGGGTCAAGGCTTGACTTATTTGGCGTCATTTTTTTTATCTTTGACTGCATCCCTGAATGCTGTTTAAATTAACGGTGTTAAAGTTTAACCATGAATGCGAAAAAGCAAAAAATAATAAACCCCCAGGACAAGATAATAAGGGAAACATTAAGCAACCTGGAAAATGCCCGCGGTATATTGCAGAATTTCCTGCCGGCGAACGTGTTAGGGTTAATGGAGCTTTCAAGCCTTGAAATTTGCAAGGACAGCTTTGTGGAAAAGGATCTGTCAGATTATTATTCAGACATGCTTTACAAGGTAAATCTGTCGGGCAATACCGGTTATGTTTACATTCTGTTTGAACATAAGAGCTATTATGATAGGAATGTTCATCTCCAGTTATTGGAATATATGGTTAAAATATGGCGTCTTTTTAAAAAACAGCAGAAACACAAACATCACCACCAAAAAAGTGGACTACCCATTGTGATTCCCCTTTTGATCTGTCATGGGAAAGAATCCTGGCCCGAAAAAGCGGTTCGATTTTCCTCTCTTTTTTCAGGCCCTGTGGAGGAACTATCAGGCTATATACCTGATTTCAGCTTTGACCTGAATGATTTGACCCGTTTAACAGACCAACAGATCAGAGGAACGGTCATGGCAAGGGTGGTGTTGCTGCTGTTAAAGCATATTGCTGATCCTGATTTGCTGGACAGGCTTCCTGGTATCCTTGCATTGATGCAGGATTTAATGGAAAAGGAAACCGGACTGCAATATTTTGAAACAGTTCTTCGATATCTGTTCAGCACAATGGATCAGGTATCTGCAGAAACAATCAAGGAAATTGCTGAAAAGGCAATTTCTGAGAAAGCGGGGGAATATATCATGACTCTGGCAGAAAAGCTTCGTAAAGAAGGGGAAATCAGAGGTAAGATAGAAGGTAAGATAGAAGGTAAGATAGAAGGTAAAATAGAAGGTAAAATAGAAGGTAAAATAGAAGGTAAAATCGAAGGCCTGTCAGATGCCATAGAACTGGGTATGATCCTTAAGTTTCCAGATAAGGTCAGCCAAATCATGGCAGAGGTAAATAAAATTAAAGACATTGAACTACTTATAAAAATTAAAGAAGCCATAAAAACATCCAAAGATGCTTCAGAAATCCTGTTGTTGACAAAATAGCGGCCAAGGGTTCGATCATTTTTTCATAACTTATTGAATTTATTCACATGAAAGAACTGACCTCTAAAAAATTAGACTCATATTTTACTTAAATTACAACACTTATGAAATCAATCGAACCGAGGGTAGCGGGGTCAAGGCTTGGCTTATTTGGCGTTATTTTTTTATCTTTGACTGCATCCCTGAATGCTGTTTAAATTAACGGTGTTAAAGTTTAACCATGAATGCGAAAAAGCAAAAAATAATAAACCCCCACGACAAGATAATAAGGGAAACATTAAGCAACCTGGAAAATGCCCGCGGTATATTGCAGAATTTCCTGCCGGCGAACGTGTTGGGGTTAATGGAGCTTTCAAGCCTTGAAATTTGCAAGGACAGCTTTGTGGAAAAGGATCTGTCAGATTATTATTCAGACATGCTTTACAAGGTAAATCTGTCGGGCAATACCGGTTATGTTTACATTCTGTTTGAACATAAGAGCTATTATGATAGGAATGTTCATCTCCAGTTATTGGAATATATGGTTAAAATATGGCGTCTTTTTAAAAAACAGCAGAAACACAAACATCACCACCAAAAAAGTGGACTACCCATTGTGATTCCCCTTTTGATCTGTCATGGGAAAGAATCCTGGCCCGAAAAAGCGGTTCGATTTTCCTCTCTTTTTTCAGGCCCTGTGGAGGAACTATCAGGCTATATACCGGATTTCAGCTTTGACCTGAATGATTTGACCCGTTTAACAGACCAACAGATCAGAGGAACGGTCATGGCAAGGGTGGTGTTGCTGCTGTTAAAGCATATTGCTGATCCTGATTTGCTGGACAGGCTTCCTGGTATCCTTGCATTGATGCAGGATTTAATGGAAAAGGAAACCGGACTGCAATATTTTGAAACAGTTCTTCGATATCTGTTCAGCACAATGGATCAGGTATCTGCAGAAACAATCAAGGAAATTGCTGAAAAGGCAATTTCTGAGAAAGCGGGGGAATATATCATGACTCTGGCAGAAAAGCTTCGTAAAGAAGGGGAAATTAGAGGGGAAATTAGAGGTAAACTCCAAGGCAAGATAGAAGGTAAGATAGAAGGCCTGTCAGATGCCATAGAACTGGGTATGATCCTTAAGTTTCCAGATAAGGTCAGCCAAATCATGGCAGAGGTAAATAAAATTAAAGACATTGAACTACTTATAAAAATTAAAGAAGCCATAAAAACATCCAAAGATGCTTCAGAAATCCTGTTGTTGACAAAATAGCGGCCAAGGGTTCGATCATTTTTTCATAACTTATTGAATTTATTCACATGAAAGAACTGACCTCTAAAAAATTAGACTCATATTTTACTTAAATTACAACACTTATGAAATCAATCTAACCGAGGGTAGCGGGGTCAAGGCTTGGCTTATTTGGCGTTATTTTTTTATCTTTGACTGCATCCCTGAATGCTGTTTAAATTAACGGTGTTAAAGTTTAACCATGAATGCGAAAAAGCAAAAAATAATAAACCCCCACGACAAGATAATAAGGGAAACATTAAGCAACCTGGAAAATGCCCGCGGTATATTGCAGAATTTCCTGCCGGCGAACGTGTTAGGGTTAATGGAGCTTTCAAGCCTTGAAATTTGCAAGGACAGCTTTGTGGAAAAGGATCTGTCAGATTATTATTCAGACATGCTTTACAAGGTAAATCTGTCGGGCAATACCGGTTATGTTTACATTCTGTTTGAACATAAGAGCTATTATGATAGGAATGTTCATCTCCAGTTATTGGAATATATGGTTAAAATATGGCGTCTTTTTAAAAAACAGCAGAAACACAAACATCACCACCAAAAAAGTGGACTACCCATTGTGATTCCCCTTTTGATCTGTCATGGGAAAGAATCCTGGCCCGAAAAAGCGGTTCGATTTTCCTCTCTTTTTTCAGGCCCTGTGGAGGAACTATCAGGCTATATACCGGATTTCAGCTTTGACCTGAATGATTTGACCCGTTTAACAGACCAACAGATCAGAGGAACGGTCATGGCAAGGGTGGTGTTGCTGCTGTTAAAGCATATTGCTGATACTGATTTGCTGGACAGGCTTCCTGGTATCCTTGCATTGATGCAGGATTTAATGGAAAAGGAAACCGGACTGCAATATTTTGAAACAGTTCTTCGATATCTGTTCAGCACAATGGATCAGGTATCTGCAGAAACAATCAAGGAAATTGCTGAAAAGGCAATTTCTGAGAAAGCGGGGGAATATATCATGACTCTGGCAGAAAAGCTTCGTAAAGAAGGGGAAATTAGAGGGGAAATTAGAGGTAAACTCCAAGGCAAGATAGAAGGTAAGATAGAAGGTAAAATAGAAGGTAAAATAGAAGGTAAAATAGAAGGTAAAATCGAAGGCCTGTCAGATGCCATAGAACTGGGTATGATCCTTAAGTTTCCAGATAAGGTCAGCCAAATCATGGCAGAGGCAAATAAAATTAAAGACATTGAACTACTTATAAAAATTAAAGAAGCCATAAAAACATCCAAAGATGCTTCAGAAATCCTGTTGTTGACAAAATAGCGGCCAAGGGTTCGATCATTTTTTCATAACTTATTGAATTTATTCACATGAAAGAACTGACCTCTAAAAAATTAGACTCATATTTTACTTAAATTACAACACTTATGAAATCAATCGAACCGAGGGTAGCGGGGTCAAGGCTTGGCTTATTTGGCGTTATTTTTTTATCTTTGACTGCATCCCTGAATGCTGTTTAAATTAACGGTGTTAAAGTTTAACCATGAATGCGAAAAAGCAAAAAATAATAAACCCCCACGACAAGATAATAAGGGAAACATTAAGCAACCTGGAAAATGCCCGCGGTATATTGCAGAATTTCCTGCCGGCGAACGTGTTGGGGTTAATGGAGCTTTCAAGCCTTGAAATTTGCAAGGACAGCTTTGTGGAAAAGGATCTGTCAGATTATTATTCAGACATGCTTTACAAGGTAAATCTGTCGGGCAATACCGGTTATGTTTACATTCTGTTTGAACATAAGAGCTATTATGATAGGAATGTTCATCTCCAGTTATTGGAATATATGGTTAAAATATGGCGTCTTTTTAAAAAACAGCAGAAACACAAACATCACCACCAAAAAAGTGGACTACCCATTGTGATTCCCCTTTTGATCTGTCATGGGAAAGAATCCTGGCCCGAAAAAGCGGTTCGATTTTCCTCTCTTTTTTCAGGCCCTGTGGAGGAACTATCAGGCTATATACCGGATTTCAGCTTTGACCTGAATGATTTGACCCGTTTAACAGACCAACAGATCAGAGGAACGGTCATGGCAAGGGTGGTGTTGCTGCTGTTAAAGCATATTGCTGATACTGATTTGCTGGACAGGCTTCCTGGTATCCTTGCATTGATGCAGGATTTAATGGAAAAGGAAACCGGACTGCAATATTTTGAAACAGTTCTTCGATATCTGTTCAGCACAATGGATCAGGTATCTGCAGAAACAATCAAGGAAATTGCTGAAAAGGCAATTTCTGAGAAAGCGGGGGAATATATCATGACTCTGGCAGAAAAGCTTCGTAAAGAAGGGGAAATCAGAGGTAAGATAGAAGGTAAGATAGAAGGTAAAATAGAAGGTAAAATAGAAGGTAAAATAGAAGGCCTGTCAGATGCCATAGAACTGGGTATGATCCTTAAGTTTCCAGATAAGGTCAGCCAAATCATGGCAGAGGTAAATAAAATTAAAGACATTGAACTACTTATAAAAATTAAAGAAGCCATAAAAACATCCAAAGATGCTTCAGAAATCCTGTTGTTGACAAAATAGCGGCCAAGGGTTCGATCATTTTTTCATAACTTATTGAATTTATTCACATGAAAGAACTGACCTCTAAAAAATTAGACTCATATTTTACTTAAATTATAACATCTTATGAAATCAATCGAACCGAGGGTAGCGGGGTCAAGGCTTGGCTTATTTGGCGTTATTTTTTTATCTTTGACTGCATCCCTGAATGCTGTTTAAATTAACGGTGTTAAAGTTTAACCATGAATGCGAAAAAGCAAAAAATAATAAACCCCCACGACAAGATAATAAGGGAAACATTAAGCAACCTGGAAAATGCCCGCGGTATATTGCAGAATTTCCTGCCGGCTAACGTGTTGGGGTTAATGGAGCTTTCAAGCCTTGAAATTTGCAAGGACAGCTTTGTGGAAAAGGATCTGTCAGATTATTATTCAGACATGCTTTACAAGGTAAATCTGTCGGGCAATACCGGTTATGTTTACATTCTGTTTGAACATAAGAGCTATTATGATAGGAATGTTCATCTCCAGTTATTGGAATATATGGTTAAAATATGGCGTCTTTTTAAAAAACAGCAGAAACACAAACATCACCACCAAAAAAGTGGACTACCCATTGTGATTCCCCTTTTGATCTGTCATGGGAAAGAATCCTGGCCCGAAAAAGCGGTTCGATTTTCCTCTCTTTTTTCAGGCCCTGTGGAGGAACTATCAGGCTATATACCGGATTTCAGCTTTGACCTGAATGATTTGACCCGTTTAACAGACCAACAGATCAGAGGAACGGTCATGGCAAGGGTGGTGTTGCTGCTGTTAAAGCATATTGCTGATCCTGATTTGCTGGACAGGCTTCCTGGTATCCTTGCATTGATGCAGGATTTAATGGAAAAGGAAACCGGACTGCAATATTTTGAAACAGTTCTTCGATATCTGTTCAGCACAATGGATCAGGTATCTGCGGAAACAATCAAGGAAATTGCTGAAAAGGCAATTTCTGAGAAAGCGGGGGAATATATCATGACTCTGGCAGAAAAGCTTCGTAAAGAAGGGGAAATTAGAGGGGAAATTAGAGGGGAAATTAGAGGTAAACTCCAAGGCAAGATAGAAGGTAAGATAGAAGGCCTGTCAGATGCCATAGAACTGGGTATGATCCTTAAGTTTCCAGATAAGGTCAGCCAAATCATGGCAGAGGTAAATAAAATTAAAGACATTGAACTACTTATAAAAATTAAAGAAGCCATAAAAACATCCAAAGATGCTTCAGAAATCCTGTTGTTGACAAAATAGCGGCCAAGGGTTCGATCATTTTTTCATAACTTATTGAATTTATTCACATGAAAGAACTGACCTCTAAAAAATTAGACTCATATTTTACTTAAATTACAACACTTATGAAATCAATCGAACCGAGGGTAGCGGGGTCAAGGCTTGGCTTATTTGGCGTTATTTTTTTATCTTTGACTGCATCCCTGAATGCTGTTTAAATTAACGGTGTTAAAGTTTAACCATGAATGCGAAAAAGCAAAAAATAATAAACCCCCACGACAAGATAATAAGGGAAACATTAAGCAACCTGGAAAATGCCCGCGGTATATTGCAGAATTTCCTGCCGGCGAACGTGTTAGGGTTAATGGAGCTTTCAAGCCTTGAAATTTGCAAGGACAGCTTTGTGGAAAAGGATCTGTCAGATTATTATTCAGACATGCTTTACAAGGTAAATCTGTCGGGCAATACCGGTTATGTTTACATTCTGTTTGAACATAAGAGCTATTATGATAGGAATGTTCATCTCCAGTTATTGGAATATATGGTTAAAATATGGCGTCTTTTTAAAAAACAGCAGAAACACAAACATCACCACCAAAAAAGTGGACTACCCATTGTGATTCCCCTTTTGATCTGTCATGGGAAAGAATCCTGGCCCGAAAAAGCGGTTCGATTTTCCTCTCTTTTTTCAGGCCCTGTGGAGGAACTATCAGGCTATATACCGGATTTCAGCTTTGACCTGAATGATTTGACCCGTTTAACAGACCAACAGATCAGAGGAACGGTCATGGCAAGGGTGGTGTTGCTGCTGTTAAAGCATATTGCTGATACTGATTTGCTGGACAGGCTTCCTGGTATCCTTGCATTGATGCAGGATTTAATGGAAAAGGAAACCGGACTGCAATATTTTGAAACAGTTCTTCGATATCTGTTCAGCACAATGGATCAGGTATCTGCAGAAACAATCAAGGAAATTGCTGAAAAGGCAATTTCTGAGAAAGCGGGGGAATATATCATGACTCTGGCAGAAAAGCTTCGTAAAGAAGGGGAAATCAGAGGTAAAATAGAAGGTAAAATCGAAGGTAAAATCGAAGGCCTGTCAGATGCCATAGAACTGGGTATGATCCTTAAGTTTCCAGATAAGGTCAGCCAAATCATGGCAGAGGTAAATAAAATTAAAGACATTGAACTACTTATAAAAATTAAAGAAGCCATAAAAACATCCAAAGATGCTTCAGAAATCCTGTTGTTGACAAAATAGCGGCCAAGGGTTCGATCATTTTTTCATAACTTATTGAATTTATTCACATGAAAGAACTGACCTCTAAAAAATTAGACTCATATTTTACTTAAATTACAACACTTATGAAATCAATCGAACCGAGGGTAGCGGGGTCAAGGCTTGGCTTATTTGGCGTTATTTTTTTATCTTTGACTGCATCCCTGAATGCTGTTTAAATTAACGGTGTTAAAGTTTAACCATGAATGCGAAAAAGCAAAAAATAATAAACCCCCACGACAAGATAATAAGGGAAACATTAAGCAACCTGGAAAATGCCCGCGGTATATTGCAGAATTTCCTGCCGGCGAACGTGTTAGGGTTAATGGAGCTTTCAAGCCTTGAAATTTGCAAGGACAGCTTTGTGGAAAAGGATCTGTCAGATTATTATTCAGACATGCTTTACAAGGTAAATCTGTCGGGCAATACCGGTTATGTTTACATTCTGTTTGAACATAAGAGCTATTATGATAGGAATGTTCATCTCCAGTTATTGGAATATATGGTTAAAATATGGCGTCTTTTTAAAAAACAGCAGAAACACAAACATCACCACCAAAAAAGTGGACTACCCATTGTGATTCCCCTTTTGATCTGTCATGGGAAAGAATCCTGGCCCGAAAAAGCGGTTCGATTTTCCTCTCTTTTTTCAGGCCCTGTGGAGGAATTATCAGGCTATATACCGGATTTCAGCTTTGACCTGAATGATTTGACCCGTTTAACAGACCAACAGATCAGAGGAACGGTCATGGCAAGGGTGGTGTTGCTGCTGTTAAAGCATATTGCTGATACTGATTTGCTGGACAGGCTTCCTGGTATCCTTGCATTGATGCAGGATTTAATGGAAAAGGAAACCGGATTGCAATATTTTGAAACAGTTCTTCGATATCTGTTCAGCACAATGGATCAGGTATCTGCAGAAACAATCAAGGAAATTGCTGAAAAGGCAATTTCTGAGAAAGCGGGGGAATATATCATGACTCTGGCAGAAAAGCTTCGTAAAGAAGGGGAAATCAGAGGTAAGATAGAAGGTAAGATAGAAGGTAAGATAGAAGGTAAGATAGAAGGTAAAATAGAAGGTAAAATAGAAGGTAAAATAGAAGGTAAAATAGAAGGCCTGTCAGATGCCATAGAACTGGGTATGATCCTTAAATTTCCAGATAAGGTCAGCCAAATCATGGCAGAGGTAAATAAAATTAAAGACATTGAACTACTTATAAAAATTAAAGAAGCCATAAAAACATCCAAAGATGCTTCAGAAATCCTGTTGTTGACAAAATAGCGGCCAAGGGTTCGATCATTTTTTCATAACTTATTGAATTTATTCACATGAAAGAACTGACCTCTAAAAAATTAGACTCATATTTTACTTAAATTATAACATCTTATGAAATCAATCGAACCGAGGGTAGCGGGGTCAAGGCTTGGCTTATTTGGCGTTATTTTTTTATCTTTGACTGCATCCCTGAATGCTGTTTAAATTAACGGTGTTAAAGTTTAACCATGAATGCGAAAAAGCAAAAAATAATAAACCCCCACGACAAGATAATAAGGGAAACATTAAGCAACCTGGAAAATGCCCGCGGTATATTGCAGAATTTCCTGCCGGCTAACGTGTTGGGGTTAATGGAGCTTTCAAGCCTTGAAATTTGCAAGGACAGCTTTGTGGAAAAGGATCTGTCAGATTATTATTCAGACATGCTTTACAAGGTAAATCTGTCGGGCAATACCGGTTATGTTTACATTCTGTTTGAACATAAGAGCTATTATGATAGGAATGTTCATCTCCAGTTATTGGAATATATGGTTAAAATATGGCGTCTTTTTAAAAAACAGCAGAAACACAAACATCACCACCAAAAAAGTGGACTACCCATTGTGATTCCCCTTTTGATCTGTCATGGGAAAGAATCCTGGCCCGAAAAAGCGGTTCGATTTTCCTCTCTTTTTTCAGGCCCTGTGGAGGAACTATCAGGCTATATACCGGATTTCAGCTTTGACCTGAATGATTTGACCCGTTTAACAGACCAACAGATCAGAGGAACGGTCATGGCAAGGGTGGTGTTGCTGCTGTTAAAGCATATTGCTGATCCTGATTTGCTGGACAGGCTTCCTGGTATCCTTGCATTGATGCAGGATTTAATGGAAAAGGAAACCGGACTGCAATATTTTGAAACAGTTCTTCGATATCTGTTCAGCACAATGGATCAGGTATCTGCAGAAACAATCAAGGAAATTGCTGAAAAGGCAATTTCTGAGAAAGCGGGGGAATATATCATGACTCTGGCAGAAAAGCTTCGTAAAGAAGGGGAAATCAGAGGTAAGATAGAAGGTAAGATAGAAGGTAAAATAGAAGGTAAAATAGAAGGCCTGTCAGATGCCATAGAACTGGGTATGATCCTTAAATTTCCAGATAAGGTCAGCCAAATCATGGCAGAGGTAAATAAAATTAAAGACATTGAACTACTTATAAAAATTAAAGAAGCCATAAAAACATCCAAAGATGCTTCAGAAATCCTGTTGTTGACAAAATAGCGGCCAAGGGTTCGATCATTTTTTCATAACTTATTGAATTTATTCACATGAAAGAACTGACCTCTAAAAAATTAGACTCATATTTTACTTAAATTATAACATCTTATGAAATCAATCGAACCGAGGGTAGCGGGGTCAAGGCTTGGCTTATTTGGCGTTATTTTTTTATCTTTGACTGCATCCCTGAATGCTGTTTAAATTAACGGTGTTAAAGTTTAACCATGAATGCGAAAAAGCAAAAAATAATAAACCCCCACGACAAGATAATAAGGGAAACATTAAGCAACCTGGAAAATGCCCGCGGTATATTGCAGAATTTCCTGCCGGCGAACGTGTTAGGGTTAATGGAGCTTTCAAGCCTTGAAATTTGCAAGGACAGCTTTGTGGAAAAGGATCTGTCAGATTATTATTCAGACATGCTTTACAAGGTAAATCTGTCGGGCAATACCGGTTATGTTTACATTCTGTTTGAACATAAGAGCTATTATGATAGGAATGTTCATCTCCAGTTATTGGAATATATGGTTAAAATATGGCGTCTTTTTAAAAAACAGCAGAAACACAAACATCACCACCAAAAAAGTGGACTACCCATTGTGATTCCCCTTTTGATCTGTCATGGGAAAGAATCCTGGCCCGAAAAAGCGGTTCGATTTTCCTCTCTTTTTTCAGGCCCTGTGGAGGAACTATCAGGCTATATACCTGATTTCAGCTTTGACCTGAATGATTTGACCCGTTTAACAGACCAACAGATCAGAGGAACGGTCATGGCAAGGGTGGTGTTGCTGCTGTTAAAGCATATTGCTGATCCTGATTTGCTGGACAGGCTTCCTGGTATCCTTGCATTGATGCAGGATTTAATGGAAAAGGAAACCGGATTGCAATATTTTGAAACAGTTCTTCGATATCTGTTCAGCACAATGGATCAGGTATCTGCGGAAACAATCAAGGAAATTGCTGAAAAGGCAATTTCTGAGAAAGCGGGGGAATATATCATGACTCTGGCAGAAAAGCTTCGTAAAGAAGGGGAAATCAGAGGTAAGATAGAAGGTAAGATAGAAGGTAAGATAGAAGGTAAGATAGAAGGTAAAATAGAAGGTAAAATAGAAGGCCTGTCAGATGCCATAGAACTGGGTATGATCCTTAAGTTTCCAGATAAGGTCAGCCAAATCATGGCAGAGGTAAATAAAATTAAAGACATTGAACTACTTATAAAAATTAAAGAAGCCATAAAAACATCCAAAGATGCTTCAGAAATCCTGTTGTTGACGAAATCAGAATAAGGGGAGTCAGGCTTGACTGATTTCTGGAAAACCTGAGGGCTTTTAATGCAACGGTTGCCAATGCCCGGATATCACATCTGCCTTATCCCCAGGGCGCATGGATTTTGCCTTGATATTAAAGGCGAATGCGGGGTCTGACCCAGATAAGCTTTTGTTTTTAAAGCTAATACTGAATAAAACATGGGTTAAAAAGGTCTTAAATTGCACTTTTTGATGCTAAAAAAGGGGTTTTAAGCTATGGTAATGGAAATGACGGCATCAGGCTTGGCCCCCGGAAAAAGGAAATAAATTTGATAAAACAAAAGATTGTCAGGGCGGTATCTTTTCCAGAACAATCGGTGGAAAGCATTGATCATGTTTTAGAGAGAACGGCAGAGAATATGAATAAAAAATACCCGAATCTTAATCTGAAAACAAATAGCAAATTAAAAGCGATTGCCGGTATATCTGCGAATAGGACTGCCAAATGGCGGGAATTTTCAGACAAAGAAATCACCAGCATGGCAAAAATGGAAAAATATTGCGCTTGCACGGGCAATTAATGTTTCTGAACAGATTGGGGCGCGTGTTCTCATCGTCCATGCTCTTAACAAACAGGCAGAGGCGTTTTATCTCAGACATGGTTTTGTAATAAGCCTGCTGGCACCCGGTACTTTATTGTTGCCGTTAAAATAAATTTGGATCACCCCCGTCGTTTCTGAACGGTTGAAAGCCATCAGCCTGGAGTTGTAGCTAAAAGGTAATTTTTTCAGCAAGCTGTAATTACGAAAGGTTTAACTTAAGCCGAGCTGCAGAAAGAAGGTGGCCTATCCTGTTTGATTGCATCCAGAGCTGCTTGATAAATTATAAAAAAAAGAATAGCCAAAAACAGATGCTTAGAGAACAAAGCTCATTAATAACAGAACTGCAAAAAGTCCTTGATATCCTTATTGTTGCATCTTCTTTCATACTGGCTTATTTCATCAAACGGTATTTTTTGCCGCTGCCCTATAAAAATCTCTCCACAGACCCCAACTATTACATGATTTTGCTGCTCATAACCATATCATGGTTTATTTCATTCAAATGGATGGGCATGTATCTGTCCTATCGCCAGCGGACTTTCTGGGCCTTTATCATAGCCATCCTGAAATCCTGTTTTCTTGGCATGATTCTCCTTACCACGTGCATGTATTTCATGCATATCCAGGGAGTAAGCAGGCTGCTCCTTGGTATTTTCATGGTTCTTTGTATTTCCACTCTTACTGTCTATAAATATATTGTTTACAAAGCTCTTCGGCGGATACGATCAAGGGGTTACAATATCAAGAATCTTATTATTGTGGGAAGCAGGGGCAGGGCGGTTGAGACCATTCAGGCTGTGGAGAGCAACAGAGATAGCGGGTACAGGATTCTGGGCTGCTTTGATGTGGATGGAGATATGGTGGGCAATACAGTGGTGGACAAACATAAGGTAATCGGAAGCATAGGCGGCCTGGAAGATTATCTGGTAAATAATATAGTAGATGAAGTTGTCTTTGCCATGCCCCTTAAAAAAATCATGTATGCCGATAAATATCTTGCCATTGCAGAAAACCTGGGGATCACGGTGCGCATTGTTCCTGACTGGCAGCTCAACTATTTGATGTACCAACCCGGGGTTGCCAGGATCGCCTTTGAGGATTTCCTCGGGGTGTATTCCATGTCCCTTCAGTCCACCCCCCAGAATGAAGGACAACTCTTTATAAAAACCGTGCTGGATTATGCCGGAGGATTGTTTTTTCTGATTATGTCTCTTCCCCTGTTTGCCATAATCGCTTCTGCCATCAAGCTGATTTCCAAGGGGCCGGTATTTTACACCCAGGAGAGGCTGGGGCTGAACGGAAGAAGATTTAAGGTTTATAAGTTCAGAACCATGGTAAAGAATGCCCATGAGCTTCGCAAAGAACTTGAAGACTGCAATGAATGCGATGGGCCGGCCTTTAAAATCAAAAAAGACCCCAGGGTAATCCCATGGGTGGGCACCTTTCTTAGAAAAACAAGCCTTGATGAGCTTCCCCAGTTGTTTAATGTGCTCAGAGGAGAGATGAGCCTTGTGGGCCCAAGACCACCAATACCTGAAGAGGTTGATGAATACTCCATGTGGCAGCGCCGCAGGCTTTCCATGAAGCCGGGGCTTACCTGCTCCTGGCAGATCGCGCCTGCAAGAAACGAACTCAGCTTTGAAAAGTGGATGAAGATGGATCTCGAATACATCGATCATTGGTCATTATTTCTGGACTTCAAGCTGCTGTTGCTCACGGCAAAGGCCATGCTGACCGGCGCTGGAAGATGAAAACAGCAATCATTTTTTTTGTAATTTTGTCTGTTATAACGATCTCTTGTCATGGTTTTATTAAACGCTACAAAAAAAACGGCCCTGACATGCTGACGGACAAATGGATTTTTCATGCACCGGAAAACACCACCGCTGAGGTTAAGGAAAACACCCTGTATCTTTTTTCCTTAGATCATAACAAGGGTGTCAATATCAAGCAGGGCATTCCATTTTTTACTCATGGCTCCATTTTAAAATTATCGGCTGATATGAAATGCGAAAACATAGAGCCTGGAAAAAAATCATGGAACCGCGCAAGATTTCTGCTGATTCAGCATGACGGAAAAAGGTCAAGGTGGGATATGCCCCACCAGGTGGCATCCCTTACTGGAACAAGGGAATGGAAGAGATACAGCCAGTCTTTTTTCATTGGGCCTAAAACGGAAACAATACAGATGACCGCACAATTAAGCCGCTGCACAGGCTCTTTTCAACTAAAAAATATCCACCTTTATACTGTGAAGCAGACAGAACTTTACAATTGGATTAAAAAGATCATTTTGATTTTATGGAGTTTTTTTGCCATCTTTTTGCTGGGCTCCCTTTTTTTCCAGGATACTAAAAAAATCGTCCTGCAGATAATGCTGCTTCTTGCCTTTGCTGCAATAATAATAGGTACCACCATGCCTGCTGACATGAAAGCCCATGTTACAAAAGAGGTGGAAGACCAGGTTCATAAGGTTCATGATCTTCATAATAATATCCATAAGACCAGCGGCAATAAATCTAAAAAGGCCCTTTCATGGGATATCTCAAAAGTTGGGCATTTCTTGTTTTTCGCAATATTCGGACTGGTTCTCTCCATACTTCTTAGACATAAACCCACAATTCTGCCCATGCTCCATATCGTCTTGCTTGCAGGCGGCACAGAGATCGTTCAGTTTTATATCGACGGCAGGTCACCGATGTTCCTGGATTTTATCATTGATTCAGCCGGCGGGCTTTCAAGCATTATCCTAATGGGACTTTTTCTTAACATGAAAAAACTTGAACCTCTGCCCCATGAAAAACTTCCAATTGCCTGAGGTTTAGCATATACATCTAAAAATGCACCTGGAATGAGAATGAGTTAAAAGAGTTATTGCAATTAAAGTGCTTGACACATTTTGTGTCTTTTTTTATATATTTATATCTTAAACAATCGGTAGTGCTAATATGTAGTTGGTTGTCAGTATAAGAAGAGCTATTCTTTAAATGCTCGATACATGCTCCGCAACTGCCAATTATGAACTGCCCAAACAAAGGAGGAAAAAATGAAAAACCTGAAATCTGAAATTATTATAACCATAACCTTATTAGTGTTTGCCGTCCTGGGAACCTATATGGTTTCTGCAAGAACAAACGACAATGCGCCTGTCCAGCCTGAAATGCCGGCAGTGGAACTTCCCGACAATTCTGGGGCTGTTATGACTGCTGTGCCTGGGGATGCCCAGGATGGGGAAGAGGAGGTCTTGATGGCGCGTAATACTTATTCTTGTAAACAAGATTGTAATGGAAACGCTATGTGCAATGAAGACAGTAACAATTATAATGAGTGGCTATGCAACTGGTGCAAAGATAACTGTGAAGAGAGATAAATTGTCACCCAATGTTGATGCTAAAAAACATTCTGTTTTTTTCGTTACTTTTGGTATTTGTATTGCTATTGTATGTAATGACCTCTTTAAGCCTTTCCCGGTACAGCTTTGTTCGTGGCGTAAGAGAAAGCTTTAAAGCCGAAAACTTCTCAACCGACAGTGAAACTGCCCTTAAAAAATCCCTTGCCTCCCTCGCTTTTCTCCCTCTCAGAACTGCCCCGCTGTTGTGCCGGGAAGACATGCATATCATCCACGCCTATGCCGGGAAAATATGCCTTGAAATGGTTGAAAACCTTGAAGAACAAGGTTCTAAAGAACATTTTGATCTTCTTGAACGTGCTGAGAATCATTACAGACTTGCCATTTCTGCAAGCCCCAGAAGACTTAGACCTGCCAGGGGCCTTGCAGAGACGGTATTTCAACTGGAACAGGCTTTTGCCAAAGCTTTCCCGGAAAAGGAGAACCCCTACAATGCCCTGCCTCATATTGAAACCCTGGGGGATATGGGCCCCAATGTGGTGGACAGTCAGCTTCTGATTGCCCGGTATTTTGATTTCAAGGGGATGAAGGATGAGCTTTTTAGTACAGTGGAGCAGCTATCAGCCATTTTTCCACCGGCAGCAATGTCTTTAAGAAGGGAGAGCTTTTATCAGCCATGGCTGAAACCGGCTTTAATGAATGGACTTGACAAAGCCATCAAACAGGGAGTTGAACCTAAAAATGCCTGTTTTGCTGTGGCAAGGCTCATGAGAGAGGATGGCGATTACGAAAAGGCATTAGAATACTGGGGCAGGGGAATGAAGATTAAAGCCCATGAAAATACCGAAAGCAACCATCTGTTTTTCGGAAACCTGCTTCTTGAAAATAAAAAAAACCAGGAGGCTGACCATGAATTTAAAATTGCTCTGGCAATGACCAGCCGACCTGACCAATGCTTTAAAAACATTTACAATGCATTTAAAAAAAATGAAGGGCTTAAGGATTTTCTTGAATTTGCCGGAAGCATCAGGAGCAAGATAAAGAGGGACATGGCAAAGACTAAGGAGCTTGAAATGTCCATTGCCAGGGCAAGAATGGAACTTGGATTCCATGCACTGGCCAGGACCGGCCTGGAGGCTTTGATCGATAAAATTAAGGACCCCGATGCCTGTTACCTCATGGCAATTATTGCCGAAAAGGAAAAGGACTGGGATGCCATGGAAATCAACATACATAAGGCTATCGTGCTGGCTCCTGAGAATTGCCGGTATTACAATATTCTTGCAAGGGCATTGTCCCGGCAGGGGAAACAGGCGCTGGCCGGCCTGGAGAAAAAAAAGGCAAGGGACTGTGCTAAAAGAAAGAAAAAATAACCTGATTCAGATTTTAAGATACCTGAGCCTGGGAATCATCTGCCTGACCCTTGTTTTTTCTTCCCTGCAAGATGGAGGTTATTCCTTCTGGAGAAGAAGCGTTATTCAAACTCTTTTACTCTACTCTTTTTTCTTTCATATCCTGGAGAGAAAGCTTTCAGGGAAAAACCCCATTCAAAAAAGCAACCTTAACCTGCCGATCTTGATCCTGCTCTGCCTTGTTACGGTTTTAATATATTTCGCCTGGGACACTTCCCTTGCGGCAAATGCAGTCATTCATATCCTTTCCCTTGTCTGCGGGTTTTATGTCTTTATCTCCGTGGCAAACAGGAGAGAGGAACAAAGATGGCTGGTCGTGCTGACTGTGGCCGTCACACTTTGGCTTTGCATATACGGGCTTTTGATTCATTTTAAAATTTATCTTTTCCCGACATGGAAGTACATCAACATGTTTCAGAGAGGAATCCTTTCTTCTACATTTGCCAATCATAACCACTTTGCAGGATGGCTGGAAATGAGCATTCTTTTTTACATCAGCCTTTTTTTCATAAAGACAAGATCAAAGCCTGTCATTGTCTTCATGCTTTTTTTAATGGTTATAATGGTGGTTACCATGGTATTGACCCTCTCCAGGGGAGGATGGATCGCATTATGTTCAGGAGGTATGTTTATTCTAACTGTTGCAGGTTTCAACAAAAGGTTTAGCCTGTCAAAGAGAATGCTGTTTTTCATAACCAGTGTGGGTGTCTTTCTAATGCTGGCTGCCCTTGGCAGCACATCTGTAATTGAAAGAGGCATGACAATGGCAGCCCACCAGGGCGATCTTATACCTGGAAGAAAAATCATGTGGAAGGGAGCAATGGACATGATAGGAAGTTTTCCTTTGACTGGTGTAGGCCCTGGTAATTATTCCACCGCCGCAGCCTTGTTTAATCCGCCTGGGATGAATATTTTGTATAGTGATGCCCATAATGACTACCTGCAGTTTGCTTCCGAAGCAGGAATATTGATTATTCCCATTATGTTGTGGATGATTGTGAGCCTTTTTTCCCATGGATTTAAAAAACTTCAACACCCCAGCCGCCAGACCAGGTGGATTACACTGGCCTCCATGGCCGGGGTAGTTGCCATAATGGTTCACAGCATATCAGACTTTAACCTTCAGTTTCCGTCAAATGCCCTTTTTTTTACCGCCCTGGCAGCCCAGGTGGCGGCACCTGCTCCAACTTTAAAAAAAATGTCATGAAAAACAATGCAAAATATTATAAGGCGGCTGGAATAACAGTCCGGGTTGATTCTGATTTACCAATCCATGAAAACACCTTTCATCCAAAATTCAAACTTTTTGAGGTTGACGATCCCGGGGATGACAATGTGATGATTCATCACCATTTTTCCATGCCAAAAAACGATGAAGGAGTTAATTCAAAGGCCGTCACCCTTTATGATAAAGACCAGTGGCGCATTTTAAAGACAGATACCACATGGATATATCATTACACACCGAAATTTCCCGAAGATCCGGGCAAGCCTGTAACCGGAATTTTTAATGATAATCATACATCAGCCCATATTTATTCCACTCATATTGATGAAGATGAATATAAACATGGGAACTTTCCAGCCTTAACCCTGTTTAATACAGACCAGATTCTCTTTGCCAAACTGCTTTCCCACAGAGATGGCTTGATTCTTCACTCAAACGGGTTTAATATCAAGGGCAGGGGAGTGTTACTTGCCGGTGCCTCCGGTTCAGGAAAGAGTACCATGTCTGGAATGTTAAAGGAGCATGGTTTTCAAATATTTTGTGATGACCGCATGTTTATCAGAAGAGACGGAACCGGTTTTAGAATATACGGCAGTTGGTGCCATGGATCGTCACCTGATGTATCACCCGGCAGCCTGCCTTTAAACCTTATACTTTTTCTCCGGCATTCAAAATTGAATAAGGCAGTGCTTATTAAAAATAAAAAAGAGGCTGCCCAGAAACTTATAAACTCCATGGTAAAGCCTTTTCTCAATCCGGAAGGATGGATTTCAACCATTGATATTCTTCAGGATATGGCCTTTCGTATAAATTGTTATGAAGTGTTCTTTGATATGTCAGGCAAAATTTGTGAAGAAATCAAGGCAATTGTGAAGAAGAGTAAATAAAAATTATGAAAACTTTTACCAAAATTATGGCATTAATGACATGATTGATATAGAAAAAATCTACTGCATTTCAAAAGATATAGTTTCAAGAAAGATTGAAGATGAGTTTATTATTGTTCCTTTAATATCAGGCATAGGCAATCTTGATTCTGATATGTATTCACTTAACCAGACAGGTACAATCCTTTTTGAAAGGCTTGACGGCAAAACAACGGTTGATACGATTATCCATAATCTTTCACGTCAATTTGATGCTTCATATGATGAAATAAAAACCGATGTTGTAGAGCTTTTAAATGAACTGGTAAAAAAAGGAATTGTTGTTGAATCATAACCTTGCAAAAAAAATGCCCATAATCAGGCCGCTGAAATCCCTTGAATTTTCAGGGCGGTCCATGGGAAAACTTGTTCAGGCCGTGATTGAAAAGGGAGGTCATGCCACATTTAAAGCAAAAGGCGACAGCATGTTTCCCAGCATCAGAAACGGTGATACCATCACAATTGCCGCTTACAGGGGTAGGGCCCCAAAAGTTGGGGATGTTGTCGCATATTTTAATAAAACGGATAAAAGGCTTGTTATTCATAGAATAGTAAAGCTTTCAAAATTTTTTTTCATATGCAAGGGGGATTTCTGTTTTAAAAATGACGGCCCCCAGCCTAAAAATAATATTATAGGTTATTTATCAGGAAGAGAAAAAAAATTAAAATTATCAATTATTATCGTATTTCTCTCAAGGGTTGGATTTTTACCCATTGCCATGAGAATTTTAAAAAAAATCGGCACTTTTCATACAAATGAAAGATGCCAAAAAAACGCATTTTTTTAAGATAAAGAAACCAAGCAATAATACTGGCACGTATTTTGCTTTCTGTTATATAAATAATAAATTTATAGTGAGGATTAAACCATGAAAGAAAAAGATGATGAAAAAAAAGTCCCTTGGATAAAGCCTATCCTTGTTACTATTTCAACTGCCGCTTCAAGTGAGGATGTATTGGTAATTTCAGGTATTGCACCACCACCGCCTCCACCTCCGCCTCCGCATCCATGATAAAACTGAAATATCCTATAAAAACAAGATGTAGACCAAACTTAAGAATTAGAGAGGAAACCATGAAAATAAAATTTAAGAATATGGGGTTTATTGCGGCAATTCTTTTTATATTTTTTTTAATTGCTGATAATGCATCTGCTTATTTTGTAGATCATGAAATATCGGAAGAGGCTTATGCCGCTGCCTATTGGAACTGGGATTATACGCCAGATGGCAAATGGGAAGGGGAGGCAGCCTGGGCTGGTGAATTTACCTTTGATTTTTATGCTGATGATGATACTGTTATGGATAACCTGCTTTTTTCTTCATACGGCTTTTGCGTCGATCTTTACGGTGGTGCAAATGATGGCTTTGCAGACCTTGAAGGTTTGAATGGCTGGTCATGGAGCGATACCATCAAGGGGCAATTGGCCTGGCTGCTTGATACTCACTGGTCTCCGGGGACCATGTCAAAATATGAAAATGCTGGAATGCAGCTTGCTATTTGGGATATTATTTATAGTGGAAGTGATCCTGATGACGATAAATTTCGTCCATACGACGATAATTCTGATACTTATGATAAATATGTAGAGTATGTTGACGGTTTAGATGATACGGGCAACATATCTTCCTACCGCATTATTAATTTTAATAGAAGTGGACAAGCTGACAATGATTATCAAGAATTCATAACCATCATACCTGAACCAGGCACCTTTATGCTTTTCGGGCTGGGACTGCTCACCATTTTTGGTGTGGGCAGGAAAAAAACTTCCCTATTAGTTTAGATTCACAACGCAACGGGCAATAATGAAATGTAGGGGCGGATTCTATTTCCGCCCTGAGCTGTCCTTACCGATGAGGGCAGATATGGAATCCGTCCCAAATGGGCTTGCGTATCTATTAATATTAATGGTGCAGAAATAGATTCTGCACCTACAGTGTCATATAAAAGACAGGTACCTTATTATCCCTGTCTTTTTTTTATGGGCATGCATATATTCTATGAAGATCAACCCTTTAAATGTGAAACTAAAGCATGCCTTGCGTATTGACAGAGCCTTAAGATTTGTATGGCAGGCTGCCCCTGGATATACTCTTTTTTCGGGCATTGTTATCGGCATTCTTGGAACATTACCCCTTGTCAGCCTTTACCTTGTAAAACTTATTATAGATTCAGTTTCAGATATTATTTTTAATACAACTGCTGGAAATATCCCCGATGATTTTAATATGTCTGTTTTATATATCTGTCTTGCAGGGGGTGTTGCATTTTTAACGGCTTTTTTTAATTTTATTTCATTTTATCTGAAAAAAGCTCAGTCCCTTACGGTTACAGACTACATGTTTTCCATCCTCCAGAAAAAATCCCTTGAGGTGGATCTTGCCTATTTTGAGTCTCCCCGGTACAAAGATACGCTGCACCAGGCACAAAGGGAAGGCCCCTACAGGCCCACAAGTATCGTCAATGGTTTATCAGCAGCCGGGCAGAGTGGAACCTCCTTTGCAGCCGTGTCCTGCATGCTTTTTGTATTTAATCCTTTATTTCCCCTTGTAATGATTGCAGCTTCAATTCCAGGCATCTTGATGCGCCTGAATTACTCCAAGAAAATATATGCATGGCAGCAGAAGAGGACTGAGGATGAGCGGCGGGCCTTCTACTTTAACTGGATACTTACAAGCGATCTCCATGTAAAGGAGTTGAGGCTCTTTAACTGTGGAAAATATTTTGTTAATCGTTTCAGGGAAATAAGAAATTTCCTTAAGAATGAGCAATTATGGTTTGAAAAGAGAAGGGCTTTTTGTGATTTTGTGGCACAGTCAAGTGCGACAATCGCTGTTTTCGGCTCTTTTATTTATATTGCCGCAAGAACCATTCAAGGAACAATTACCATCGGCGACATGGTCATGTATTTTCAGGCATTTCAAAGGGGGCTTATTTACCTGAAAAGCCTTTTGGAAAGCGGTGCCCAGATGTATGAGGATAATCTCTTTCTCTCCAACCTGTATGATTTTCTCAAGCTTGAGCCTCAAATTATTGATCCTGAATACCCGGTAAAGATTCCTGAAAAAATAATAACAGGCATTGAATTTAAAAATGTGAAGTTTTCCTACCATAATTGTAAAAAAAGAGTTATAAAATGTGTTAGTTTTTTCATAAAACCTGGAGAAATAGTCGCACTTGTGGGAGAAAACGGATCTGGAAAGTCAACAATTGTAAAACTTCTGGCAAGACTTTATGACCCGGATGACGGCGCAATATTACTTGATGGGCAGGATATAAAAAATTTCAGGATAGATGATTACCGCAAAAAAATAAGCGCGGTTTTTCAAGACTATATTAAATACCATCTTTCTGCCGGGGAAAACATATACTTAGGTGATATTGAACAAAAAGAAGATTTTGAAAAAATCATGGCAGCTACCAGGCAGGCAGGCGCAGACAAGAAAATTTTATCTCTTTCCAGAGGATATGATACAATACTTGGGAGGTGGTTCAAAAAAGGGGAGGAACTCAGTATTGGACAATGGCAGATGATAGCTATTGCCAGGGCATTTTTCAGAAATTCAGAGCTTGTTCTTTTTGATGAACCATCAAGTGCACTTGACCCTGAAACAGAAATGAAAATTTTTTCAAAACTTAAAGAACTGATAAAAGACCGTTCTGCTTTGATTATCAGCCACAGATATTCCACGGTTAAAATGGCTGATAAAATTCTTGTGATGGATAAAGGCAGCATAGTTGAACAGGGCTCCCATGAAGAATTGATGGGAAAAGATGGAAATTATGCTTTATTGTATAATACCTATATAAACTCCTATCTGTAAAGGCTGTTTTTAAAAAATACAACTCTTTTTGGCATCTTTCATATTGCCTCAAAAGTAGTTGACAGTTTTTTAAGGAGATTTCATAGAATTAAGAAAATGTTTTTAAAAAGTGTCAACCGAGGAATGAAGCATGCCCTCTTTTTCTCTGAAAATTTTTAATGAATATGTTTTTGTTGTCTTGCCAGCTTTAATAATATAATTTTTTCCCTGGATCAGTGATATTTATGAAAAAATAAAGTTTAGTATTTAATGATAATATCCGATATATTATGAAATTATGAAATTTTTGTTTATGATGATATAATATTTTGGCATTTTATTTGCATTCTTATCTACTGCAAGATCAACTGCTAAAGCCGGAATCAACATCGGTGCTTTAAATTAGAAATTATTTCCATTGTTTTTAAATACGATATAGGTAAGGAGACTAATCAATGAAAAAATCAATGATATATATAATGATTTTCACAATAGTCGGCGTGGTTTTATCAGACATTTCAAGTGTTGAAGCTGAAAACTGGCGTAAGCCTTATATCAATGCGCTTGAGAGGGGAAAAATTATAATACCTTCTGATATAGATGAAAAACTCCGGGATAAAACTGCTGAAAAGTCCGCTGTATCAGGTCTTGCCTATACACCTCCCTCTGAGGATGTTATTTTGGAAAAAGCCATTACACAAGCCCTGACTCGCAATGCCCCTCCCTGCGAATGCATGAAGATCGCTATTAATTTACAATATAATCCTTATTCCGTCTTAAAAAATATTTATGGAGCAGGAAATAGGGAAATTCTCCTGGATCAACTGTGCATGTGTGCCAGTGAGCTGGGTATAATGAAGGCCGTCATTGCCAGGGCTGCAACAGATGCTCTTTCATCCTCAAATGAACCGATTTTTCAGATGGATGAGATTAGCCAATGCCAGTGCTTAGGCGGAGAAGAGGGATTTGCATACACCCCTGCTGGTGAGACATCATTGAGAAGCATATCGATGAATCTTATTCTAAGTACCAATAATGCAAGCGCTTCCACACCATAATGATCCAAGCGCTTCCACACCAGATTGATTAAAAACACAACATAGCCTTTTAATAATAAGGTATTGTTTCAGCAAAACCTCTTCAGCTTTTACTTTTGAAGGGGTTTTTTTATTGACAAAATTAATTAATTACAGATACATTGATATACTCTTAATCTTTAATGCAATAAAATTAATCCAAAAGATTACGATTATCTAATAACGCATGATAAAAAACTGCTTTTCGATCAAGATATCCAATAAGGCAGATTGCAGAAAAAGGTTTTACCCTAAAACTCAATATTAAACCATAAAGATTCATATGTAATGGATACTATCTGGTATATTAATTCATGCAACCTGCCTGATTTTATCAATTTTAAGCATATTATTAACGATGTTTTTTTGAAGCTTACATTTAAACCCTTATCTATTACGGCGGGTTTTTGTTATGGGAAAAAAAATTTTCACTGGAATATTTTTCCTGGTAATGACAGGCATAATATACCAGGATTCGGCTGCGGAATACATTATGCTCGCGCAGGCTGAACAGATGCTCGAACCAGAAGTTAGTTTGTCAATGGAACAGGCAAAAGAAGAAAGAATTTCCGAGGGGCAAGAAGAGGAGGAAAGAATTTCCGGGGACCAGACAAAAGAGTATATTCCCATTGGACAGACAACAGAGGAGAATATCCCCATTGGACAGACAGAGGAACAAGTCTCCACAGGGAAGAGTGGTATAACGGCGGATATTTTTGGGAAAAAAAGAGGGTTCTTTCATCCAGTTCTTCTTATTGAAACAAGGTATACTGATAACCTTTACAACACAAACGACGATAAAAAAGATGATTACATCCTAAGCATGGCTCCGGCCCTGTGGATTGCACTTCCAGCTAACCGGGAAAAACTTATTGAGCTTGGCACCACGACAACAGCCCCTGGCGGACTAAAACTAAGTAGAATAAAACCCGAAACTACCCGGCGTTCCCAGACCTATTTGCTATATTCTCCGGAATTTTTATTTTACTCCAGGCAATCGGAACATAATGATACAAATCATAAAGCTGAGGGGCTGTTTCAATATAATTTCAATATGGGACTTTCTGTGGATGTTCTGGATCAGTTCAACAAAAGAAGCCAGGCAAATTATAATGGGATATCTGAGACCTTGGATCTTTATAAGGACAATTTATTCAATATCCTGTTAATATATGAGCCATCGCAAAAATTCAAGTTCAGGGTGGATTATTCTAATTATTTCCTGAATTATGAAGACAAAACAAACTATTATATGAACAGAATCGACAATTCTTTTTCTGTCTATGGATTTTATAGAATCAGGCCTAAAACATCCATTTTTGTGGAATATGAGTTTTCAGACATTTCCTTTGATGATCCCAATATGTTGTCGGACAGTATAGAAGATAGGTATTATACTGGTCTTCAATGGGATGTCACGGCAAAAACCAAGGGCCAGCTTAAGTTAGGGTATATCCAAAAAGATTTTGACTACTCCAATGCAGAAGATCAAAGCGGACTTTCCTATGAGATACAAGCCCAGCACAACTTTACGCCCAAGAGGGCTTTGCAGCTTAATGCCTCACGCAGATTCAATGAATCAAACGCATACAATTCAAATACTTTTTTGACAAACGCTTTGACGGCAGCCTGGCTGCAGCGTTTCTATGAAAAATGGTCAGGAACTGTTAATTTTTCCTTTACCAGAGATAAATATAATAATAAAGAGACTGATGATGGGATTTTAGCCTATGAAATAGATGAAAGAGAGGACGACACATTCAGTATAGCTCCTGCATTGCGCTACGAGTTCAGGAAATGGTTGATTTTTGATCTGGGGTACATATACACGGAGAGAAATTCCAATTTCAACGATTTTGATTTTGAGAATAACACGATTTTTTTCAGGGCAGATTTTTCCATGTAACGATAAGGAATTCCTGATTACCCTTTTTCTTCCGGCTTATCACTCTTCATGTTAATATCACTGAGTTAAAGCCCCATGGGTTTTATCAGAACCAAGCATGAAACATAGTGCATTGTCAGCACGTAATTTTAGGATTATCAGGTAACGCGCCATGACCAGAATATAACCTATAGACTTTAGATAAAATAATCATTGGAAAAATAATACCTTTTGAATATGGAGGCATTAAGCATGATGATGACAAAAAAAATTATATTTGGAAAATACCTTGGAATTTTTTTTATTTTCATGATGTTTTCTTCAATTATGCTCCATGCCGGCGAATATGTTGTTGGCGACGGCGATGTTCTCGAGATCAATGTATATGAAAATGAGGATCTTTCAACCACCGTCAGAGTGGCTGCCGATAATAAAATTCGGGTTCCCCTTTTGGGTGAGATTGATGTAGACAGCCTTACCGTATCCCAGGTGGCAAAGAAACTGGAAAATCTTTTTGCCGATGGATACCTTATTAATCCCCAGGTAGATGTGTTTATTAAGGAGTATAGAAGCAAAAGAGCTATTATCCTGGGCCAGATCAGAAGCCCGGGGGTATATGAGCTTCGCGGAAAAACCACTTTTCTTGAGTTCATCTCCAAAGCAGGCGGAATGATGCCGGATGCCGGCAATACGGCCACCATCAAACGAAAACTAAACGCTAAAAGCGGGGAAGACAAAATTATCATCGACCTTGACAGGCTTATCAAAAAAGGGGAGACATCTCTAAATATCTCCATCATAGACGGGGATAGTGTTTATATATCTAAAACAGAGATATTTTATGTTTCAGGAGAGGTGAACAAACCAGATTCCTATAAGCTTGATTCAGATATAACAGTAATAAAAGCCATCACCAAGGCAGGTGGTTTTTCCAAAATTGCGGCAAAGAACAAGGTTAAGATTATCCGAAAAATTAACGATCAGCAGCGGGTTCTCGAAAATGTTAATATGGATGAACATATCCTTCCAAATGATGTCATAGTGGTACCGGAGAGCTTTTTTTAAATTATGGAAGAAAAAGAAATACACCTGCGGGATTATCTTAGAATTGTCAATAAACGGAGAAATACTGTAATTACTTTTTTTATAATTACTATCACCGTGGTTGTTATAGCAACTTTTACCGCTACCCCCTATTATAAAGCATCTACCAAGGTAATGGTTGAAAGAAATACCTCTGCCGCCCTTTCAGAAAGGTATTCCTACACCCCCTATGACCCGGAATTTCTTGAAACCCAGTATCAGATCATAAAAAGTGCATCTGTGGCCAATAAGGTTATTAAAAATTTTGATACAGATAAACTGTACAATTCAATCTTCACCCAAAAACAAAATTATATATTTCAGATTTCCAGTGCTATAAAAAAATGGTTAAAAACCCAATATGATTCCTTTAAAGAAATGATAGGTATTGAAGTTGTTTTATCGGACTCAACCGCACCTGATTCTGAATCTGATTTTTCCATGAAGGCCGATTTGGAACCCATTACCAAGGAAGAAGAGTTGGAACGGTTCATTCAGGCCGGCATCATTGTGGAACCCATCAGCGAATCCAGGGTTATGAAAATCAGCTATATGTCTGACAATCCAGTGATTGCCATGAAAATCACCAACTCCATTGCCCGGGCTTATATCGAAAATCTTTTGGATATGCGCATGGAAGTCTCAGGTTATAGCATCAAATGGATGGCAAAAAAGGCGGAGGCAGAGAAGAAAAAGCTTGAAGATTCTGAAAATATTTTGCAAAAATATCAGAGGGAAAATGATATTATCACCATTGAGGACCGCATAACCGTGATTCCCGAGAGGCTTTCAGAGTTAAGCCGGAGGCTTACCAAAGCAGAAACTGAGAAAAAAGAATTAGAGTCTATTTATAGCCAGATCCAGAATACCAAAAGATCAGCCCTTGAAACCATTCCAGCCATTGCCGCCAACCTCTCAATTGATTCCATCAAAAAACAGATTATCACTTCAGAACAGAAGATTTCAGAACTTTCCAAAAAATATGGGAAAAAGCATCCGGCCATGATCTCTGCCTATGGTGAGTTGAATGGGCTCAGGGCAAAAAAGGCAAATGAAATCCAAAAGGCTGTCCAGACCATCAAAAACCAATACCAATTGGCAAGATCCAATGAAAAAGACTTGAATAAACTGCTTGAAGAAACAAAATCCGAGGCAGCCGGTCTCAATGAAAAATATATTCAGCTTAAAATACTAAAAAGGGAAGTTGAGACCAACCGTTTTCTATATGATGCCCTTGTCAAACAGATGAAGGAAAAAAGAATAACCGAGGAGAGCCAGGCCATAAATGTCTGGGTTATAGAAGACGCCGCTCTCCCGAAAATTCCCGCAAGTCCCAACAAGAAGAGAAATATCCTGCTTGCCATTATTCTGGGGCTTTTCGGCGGATTAGGCTTAGCCTTCTTTTTTGAATATCTGGATAATACTGTAAAAACCCCGGAAGATATAGAAGACCGGTTCGACATTCCCGTGATAGGCACCATCTCCCTGCAAAAAGATAGAGTAAAAGGGAAGGGTAAAACAAAGGAAAACAACTATAAATTGATTGATAGTGTTGTTGACGATTCCAATGCTCTTTTGGCTGAAAATTTTAAATCCCTTAGAACCTCTATTTTTTTATCTTCAGCCAACAATTACCCCAAGGCGCTTTTGGTAACAAGCATGGCCCCTGGAGAAGGAAAATCTTCGGTCAGTGTATGTCTTGCCGTCACTGTTGCAAAAACAGGGCAAAAAACACTGCTCATTGACGCTGACATGAGACGACCGGTTCAGTACAAAAATTTTAATTTGGAAAATAGTTCAGGATTAAGTTCCTTTCTCGCAGGCATGACCACCCGTAATATTATCCAAAAAAATGTTGTTGATGGTCTGGATGTAATCACATCGGGTCCGGTTCCACCAAATCCTTCTGAACTATTAAGTTCAGCTAAAATGAAAAAAATGACGGCAAAATTGACTGATAATTATGATATGGTCATAATTGATTCCCCTCCTGCCATCAGCGTCAGCGATCCCTTGATTATCAGCAAATATGTCCAGGGAGTAATTATTGTTACCTGGGCAGGTTCTACCACTTACGAAATGTTGAAAAGAGGCTTGAAGCTCTTCAACGAAACCTCTGCTTCTATTACCGGTATTGTACTTAACCGTTTTGATGCCAAAAAAAGCGGGTATTATTATGGGTATGGAGATTATTATTATTCCTCAACACCTTCACCGGATGAGGAAGATAAATCCAGAGCAGATACTGAAAAAATCGTTGTCTGAATATGATGTCAAATTTCATTTATAAGCTATTTGCATTATTGATAGTGTTTACGCCCCTGGCATTTGGCACTGTGGAGGCCTGGTCCCTGGCGTTTATGGAAATCACATCCTGTCTAACCCTTGTCCTTTTAATTATAAAAAATCTGAAAAACAATGAGGCTCTTTTATCCGTACCTGCCCTTATGCCGCTTGTTCTTTTTTTGGGTTATATACTTTTCCAGATTATTCCTCTTCCCTTTTTTATTGTAAAATTCCTCTCTCCTGGTGCTGCTGCAATTAATCAGCATGCACCTGGTGTATCGGAAAACTCGTGGATTCCCCTTTCCATTCATCCCAAGGCAACCCTGTCTGAATTTTTTCGTTTTGCTTCCTATGCTGCTTTCTATGTTTTGACGGTACAGCTTCTTAAAAACAGAGTTTATCTTAAAACAACAATTTTAGTGATAACTATTTTTGGTGCGCTTTTATCATTTTCATCAATTCTCCAGTTTTATCTTACAAATGATATGGCGCTCTGGTTTCGCCATGTGCCCAAAAATTCAATGATCGTAGGGCCCTATATCTGTCATAATCATTATGCAGGGCTCATGGAGATGATATTTCCCGTTGTCCTTGCCTTCTTTTTTTTCCACAGACCCAGGCTGCATAATCCTTCTGTTATCAAAAGCATCATTGAAATTCTAAGCCAGGAAAAGGCAAACATCCATATACTGATCGGCGGTGCCGCACTTCTCATAGTGACTTCTGTTTTTGTAAGTCTTTCAAGGGGCGGGATGATCAGCCTGTCCCTTTCCCTGGTTTTTTTTATCTGGCTGATTTTCAGGCGCAAGATAAGCCGGGGCAACACCTTTTTAATTTTCGCCATCATCCTTCTCACAACTATGTCTGTTGCCTGGTTTGGATGGGATCAAATATTTGAACGCTTTGCAAAACTAAAAGATGCCCAGGGTGTTATTCATGAATCACGCTTAGATTTCTGGAAGGACAGCCGCCATATAATAACCGGTTTTCCTTTAACCGGATCCGGCATGGGCACCTTTTTTGATATTTATCCAACATATCAGACTATTAATCCCGGCATAGATCTTGCCCACGCCCACAATGATTTTATTGAGCTGGCAGCAGAGGGTGGGGTGATTGGCTTTATTTTAGCCATGTCTTTCATAATAGCGCTGTATTTTAAAACCTACAAAGTGTTTTTAACAAGAAGAGATGCCTATTCCGTATATATCTATATGGGCAGTATCACGGCGATTCTGTCCATCTTGATTCACAGTTTTGTTGATTTTAACCTGCATATCGGTGCCAACGGCCTGTGGTTTTTTTTTATGGCAGGGCTTGCTGTTTCAGCGGCAAATACGGGCATAAGAAGCAACAGCATGTCTACCAGGCTTGCATTGGTGCAATCACCAGGTATAAGACGGGGGTGTCTGTTTATTAGTATTTTTATACTGGCAGCCACAGCTACCTATCATTTTTCCAATCTGGCAGGAAAATACTACTTTTCTTATATCAGACATTTTATAACAGGGCCTGAAACCAGTATGGATGATTTGAAAATCATTGAAAAAATATCTGATTACGCCGTAAAATTTGATCCGTTAAGAGCAGAGTATTTTTTTGCAAGGGCCAATGCCTCCCTTTATCTGAAAGATGAATCTGCAGCTTTGAAAAATTTTAAAAAAGCTGTTGCCCTTAACCCTTCAAACAGCCATTATCTGCGAAGACTTGGCCAATATATGGTTACAAAAGGAGATGCCATTCAGGCTGAAAAATTATTGAGTGCCGCTGTCCGCTGCGATATCAGCAATTTTGAGCTTGCTCTGGAATATGGTGCCTGGCTTGTATCTCAAAAAAATTTAAACCAGGGATTAAAGCACATCAAAAGAGCGGTTGAGCTTGAACCCGCAATAATTGACCGGGCATTGACTACCATGGCGCTTTTCAGGCTGACTGACCAGGATATGGAGAGAGCCGTTCCCCAATCCCCTGGGCCTTATATTGCCTGGGCCGGATTCCTCTACAGCATGGGGCAAAGGGAACTTGGGGAAAAAAAGTATTTTCAGGCTCTGGAATATGTTGAAAAACAAAAAAAAGTAAACAGGTGGCACTATTATCAAGTTTATAAATTTTTCAAGGCAAATGGGAAAAACAATGAAGCTCTTAAGGTGATGCAGAAAGCGGCGGAGGTGCTTCCAGCCGATGCAGGTATCAGGGTCACCATCGGGGATGTTTACCGGGATATGGGGATTGATTACCGGGCCGTGCAGGAGTATGAAAATGCTCTTTTTATTGATCCTGATAACAGGCTGGCACTGGTTCGGTTGAAAACGATGCAATAATAATATTAAGATACTATTCCTTATTTCCTCACCAGTCATAAGCCCTCTAAATGACTATATATTGTGTTAAGTAAAAAATTAAGACAGTGCATGTTGTATCAAAAATGAAAGTTATGATCCATGGGTTATTTCCATAAACACAACAACTATAAAAGAATGGGAAGCAGAATAAAAGGGTAGGGAGTGGATTCACTGCGTCATATTTGTTTCAACATATTGTGCCAGCACTTCATGGATTTTTGGCGGTGGAGAAATTGCAAAATAATTTTCGGCAATCACATGCCCTATTTCATGGGATACCACCCTTAATCTTCCATTATTAGCTGAATAAAAAACAGTATTCTGACCTGGAGAATAAAAGGCAATGTAGTTTACCTGTTTTTTATAAAGCCGTAAAAAATCATTTTGAACCCCGACGGTGGAGGGATGAATGATAATATTAAAATAAAAATTGCGCGGATACATTGCAAGAATGGTCTCTGCCTTTTCAACAATCAGGTTGATTTTGTTTGTTACCTCGTCTTCCAATGTTTCATTGTTTTTTGAATTCATAAGATATTTTAGTCTTCCCATGTATAGTTTTTTGTTAAATAGGCGCAGTGTATCTTTACTCTCGTATGTAATGGTAGCATATCTGGTTTTGATTTCAAATCCATATGCATGATGGTCTGCAGCCAGAAAAATAAACAGCACAGCAATACACTTTATAATTGGCCATAGCCTATTCTTGACGGGTATTTTATTTGGAGAAATTTTCATAAATTTTGTGGCAAGAAAACCACTATCCCTTTAGGGTAGGGGGGTTACTATTCTTTTATCAAATGGAATTCATCAATGATTTTTCTTGTCTGCTGATTAATTTGAATGATTTTACTTAATTCCGGCAAAATGGTTATCTGATTATGTTCTGAATCATTCACAATATAACCAATATTATGACAATAATGATTTATATCCTCGGTATGCTGTTTTATTTCATTTAAACTCGATGAAAGCATTGCATTGAAATTGTTTATCTGCTGTGCTAATTTTTTCCCCTCATCCTTTTTTCTGAGAAATATTTTATCGCAAAGATCCTTGTTTAACATAAAATCCAGGCATTTTTGAAATCTGAAAAAGGGTCCTGCCACCCGATGGGTTAAAAACAGGGTAATAATTACGGTTACAAGTCCTCCAACGACGATTAATACCCATTGGGTGTTTAGTATTTTATTTAAAAGAATGCCGGGGGTCGAGCCCAGTTGAAGATGATAATCATCATAGACAATGGTAAGGGAATTGGAAGAAAAAAAACTGAAAACAAGGGAAAAAATAACGCTGCCGACGGCAACCAGCAGAAAATAATTAAATATATATTTTCCCTGGACTTCTTTATTGATAAAGTAATTTCTCCTTTTATAACCTGCACCCATTTAGTCCTCCTTATTTGATATCCTCATGAATTGTAACTTATCCTTTTCAATAGTCTATGTGGCCCATAGATTCCCATTGAAAACCATATATTGTGACAAGCCATGGAACTTATGACTGACGAGTAATGTCCGTCAATATTTCAATGTCTGCGTTTTTTCGCAGATCGTCCATCCAGTTATCAAAAAGAATCCTTTTTTTCTGGTCTATCAGGAAACGTTTTATACTCTGGGTATCCTGTTCTGCTTTATCCTGGGCCGGCGAGGTATCTAATTTGTCAAGCCTGTAAGTTACATATCCTTTTTCCGTCTCAACAGCAGGGGAAGTCTGTCCGGTATCGAGCAAAAGCAATGTAAATTGCAGAGGGCCTGACAGGTTTATAAATTCTTCTTTAACAGCTTGTGATGATTCTATTTTTCCTTTGGCAATATCATCCAAGCTCTTATAAATTGATTTTGTAAAATACAATATTTTTAAAGTATAGTGCTGATATTTAGTGATCATGGCATGGGATATTTCAGGATTAAAAGATTTGTACTTTCTGTCAATCAGAACCTTTACAAGAGACTGTTCATAATAATTCTGAATGGATTGCCGAAATGATTCTTCCTCATTAATTCCCTGGCGGGCAGCCTCCTGTATCAGGAGTTGATTGGTGATGATGGATTCTACTACATCTGCCGTGTGATAGCTGTCTTTTGAACCGGCTTCCACAAGGCGTTCAAGCTCCTGTTTGCTTATGTGCCGATCATTTATAATAATTGCAGGCTCTGAGATTTCAACCTTAAAATCAGTTAGTCTAACGACTGTAATGATTGTCAGTAAAATAATAATTCCCGCGATATAGTAGATATATCTCATCCATTACCTCTTGATCTATTTGTTTTCGACAATCCTACCTGTGTTTTCAATCACCTGTATTGCCCTGTCATCATAGCATCTTATCATATTGTAATCCTTGGCATTGGTGATTTCAAGTTCAGGTAAACCATTTTCTCTCAACCATTCTCTGATAAGTGGGAGCTGTTCCGGGTCTGATGCTCTTGCGGTAAAAATTTTTACCCTGTTTCCCTTTTCAATCAGTTGTCTCAGCAGTTTGACCATTTCAGGAACCGGTTTACCGATGGTTGACAGGGAAAGTATCATATCTGATCGTGCAAGTGTTCCGTCAAGATCCATGCCTATCCAGCCCTGCTGGGAATTGCCTGAAGATATACCCACAGAATATTGTTTTGAGGATTCCTCTTTAGCCTTTTTTAAGAATTGTTTAAAAAAACCCATGTAGATATCCCTCCATCATAATTCTGATCAATTTCTTCTTTTCTTTTTATTTACCTTTGCCCAGGTATCTCTAAGGGTGACGGTTCTGTTAAAAACAAGGGAATCAGGCTTTGAATCCTTTGAATCCACGCAAAAATATCCAAGCCTCTCAAACTGATACACAGTTTCAGGAAGAGCCTGCACAAGGCTTTTTTCCACCAGGCAGTTCCTCAGTTTCACAAGGGATTCAGGATTGATATTCTCTGTAAAATCATCGGTATCAGCCTCTGGATCCTCTTTCAGAAACAGGCGGTCATACAGGTTGACATGGGCAGGCAAGCACCCCTCCTTTGATACCCAGTGCAGTGTGCCCTTGACCTTGCGGCCGTCAGGAGAATCTCCTCCACGGGTGGCAGGGTCATAGGTGCATATGAGTTCAGTCACACGGCCTTTTTCATCTTTTACCACCTCTTTACAGGTTATGAAATAGGCATATCTCAGGCGCACTTCCCTTCCCGGGGCAAGCCTGAAGAACTTTTTGGGTGCATCTTCCATGAAATCCTCCTGCTCGATGTAAATTTCCCTGGAAAAGAGGATTTGGCGTTTTCCCATCTCAGGCTTCTGGGGATGATTCATGGCATCAAGGCTTTCTGTTTTATTTTCCGGCCAGTTTTCAATGGTCACTTTCAGGGGATTTATAACGCCCATAACCCTGGGGGCGCATTGGTTGAGATCTTCCCTGATACAGTTTTCAAGCATTCCCACATCAATACGGCTCTCTTTTTTGCTGACACCGATAATATTGCAAAAATTCCTGATAGATGCAGGGGTGTAACCCCGCCTTCTGATACCTGCAATTGTGGGGAGCCGCGGATCATCCCAGCCCTCCACATGATTATTTTGCACAAGTTTTTGCAATTTGCGCTTGCTCATTATGGTATAATTGAGATTCATCCTTGCAAACTCTATCTGCTGGGGGTGGCAGGGAGCGCTTACCTCTTCCAAGATCCAGTCGTAAAGGGGACGATGATCCTGAAATTCAAGTGTACAAAGGGAGTGGGTTACACCTTCCAGAGAATCTGAGAGACCGTGGGTAAAATCATACATGGGATAGATGCACCAGGTGTCGCCTGTTCTGGGATGTGCCATTTTTTTGATTCTGTATAGAACAGGATCGCGCATGTTGAGGTTGGGTGATCTCATGTCTATTTTTGCCCTCAATACATATTTACCATCTTCAAACTCCCCTTCTTTCATACGCCTGAAGAGGTCGAGGCTCTCTTTTACAGGACGGTTCCTGTCAGGGCTTTCCTTTCCAGGTTCAGTGAGGGTGCCCCGGTATTCTCTCATCTCTTCACTTGACATGCTGCATACAAATGCCTTGTCTTTTTCGATGAGTTCCACGGCAAATTCATATAATTGGTCAAAATAGTCCGAGGCATAGAGAATTTTTTCTCCCCAGTGAAATCCCAGCCACTGCACATCCGATATAATGGAATCAATGTATTTTTGATATTCTTTGGCAGGGTTAGTATCGTCAAATCTTAAATTACAGATACCTTTAAATTCATTTGCCACACCAAAATTCAGACAGATGGATTTGGCATGGCCGATGTGTAGATACCCGTTGGGTTCCGGCGGAAAACGGGTTATTACCCGGCCTTCATTTTTTCCTTTTGAAAGGTCTTCGGTAATTATGGTTTTTATAAAATTATGCTTTGTGTTTTTTTCTTCCATTTAGGCCTCTTTCACCCATAATAATTATTGGTATCAGAACACTTTGTGTCTTTATCTTTTTGAAAATTTTCTCCATCTTTCATCCATCCCTAACTACCATATTATGATAAGATTGACCACTCAATATTTTCATGATAAATATACAGAAAACATTTTACAAGAACCCGCAACTAATTCTACTTTGTTAACTTATCCATGATGCCCTGAAAATCAGAGAATTACGATTCATTTCTCCATATTTTCACAGTAAAAATTCATGAAATTACAGGTAAAATACGAAACCTAACAAAGTAGTACTAAAATTTCAAAAAGGAATAATACTCTGTTTCATCTCACATCACCGTTCAACCCCACCGGAGATCAGCCCAAGGCCATCCATTATCTCTCAGAGGGTGTAGTTAAGGATTCAAAACATCAGGTACTCTTAGGTGTAACCGGTTCCGGCAAAACCTTTACCATGGCCAACATTATTGCAAAAACAAAAAAACCTTCCCTTGTGGTTGCACCTAACAAGACACTGGCTGCCCAGCTTTACAATGAATTGCGCTTTCTTTTTCCGGGCAATGCTGTGGAATATTTTGTAAGCTATTATGATTATTATCAGCCTGAAGCATATATCCCATCCAGTGATACCTACATCCAGAAGGACTCCTCCATCAATGAGATGATCGACAAGATGCGCCATTCAGCAACCCGTTCCGTACTGGTAAGGCCGGATGTAATTGTTGTGGCAAGCGTGTCCTGTATTTACGGATTAGGCGCGCCAGAAGACTATCTTGCCCTGAGGGTTGAAATTGAAGTTGATATGGAAAAATCCAGGGAAACCCTGCTTGGTGAATTTGTAAACATCCAGTATGCCAGAAACGACGTGGATTTTCACCGGGGCACCTTCAGGGTCAGGGGTGACAGGGTAGAAGTCTTTCCAGCCTATGAAGAAAATAAGGCCCTGCGCATTGATTTCTTCGGCGATACCATTGAAAGCATCAGTGAGATTGATCCCTTAAAAGGTGATATTTTAAATTCCCTGAAAAAAACAGCTTTATATCCGGCTTCCCATTATGTCACCATGAACCAGACAAGGAAAAGGGCTGTAAAGGCCATTAAGGAAGAACTGAAAGACCGTCTTGAATATTTCAGAAAAGAAAATAAGCTTGTGGAGGCCCAGCGCTTAGAAGAAAGAACCCAGTATGATATTGAAATGATGAATGAAATCGGGTACTGCAATGGAATTGAAAATTATTCAAGACACCTGACGGGGAGAAGTCCCGGAGAGCCGCCCCCTACTTTGTTTGATTATTTTCCCGAGGATTTTCTTTTGTTTTTTGACGAGAGCCATATATCCGTCCCCCAGGTAGGAGCCATGTACAAGGGAGACAGATCAAGGAAAGAAACCCTTGTAAGCCACGGGTTCAGACTTCCGTCTGCACTGGACAATCGCCCCCTTAAATTTGAAGAATTCAAACAGAAAATTTCCAGGGTGATTTATGTTTCAGCAACCCCTGCAGACTATGAAATGAACCTTGCTAAGGGCAGAGTTGCCGAACAGATAGTCCGCCCCACAGGTCTCCTTGACCCGGTCATAGAGGTCAGGAAAGCACAAACCCAGGTGGATGATCTGTATGAGGAGATAATAAAAAGGGTTGAGGCTGAAGAACGCGTGCTTGTCACAACCCTGACCAAACGAATGTCCGAGGATCTCACCGATTATTTTTCAGGCCTGAACCTGAAAGTCAAATATCTCCATTCAGACATCGGAACCGTTGAGCGCATTGATATTATTCAGGATCTTAGAAAGGGAGTCTTTGATGTCCTCATCGGCATAAATCTCTTGAGGGAAGGCCTTGATATTCCGGAAGTCTCGCTGGTGGCAATTTTAGATGCCGACAAGGAAGGTTTTTTAAGGTCCTACCGCTCCTTAGTGCAGACCTTTGGCAGGGCAGCAAGGAATGCCTCGGGTAAGGTCATTATGTATGCCGACAGGATCACCCCGTCCATGGAAAAGGCCATGGATGAAACAAACCGGCGCAGAATCATCCAGCAGCAATACAACAGGGAAAACGATGTAATACCCACTACCATAAAAAAAGAGTTGAAGATGTTTGACTACACCATGGAAAAAGAGACCCTTCCAATGGAGGCTGCCGTTAAGGAGAGTGTTGCCGCCTTTGATTCCACTGCCAATTCAGATGACCTGGATTCCCTCATAAAAAAACTTGAAGATGAGATGATGGAAGCTTCCGGAAGGCTGGAATTTGAAAAGGCAGCACAACTCCGGGATCAAATCAGGGAGCTGTCAAAAATCAGCGAAAGTGGGGACAGATTTTAAATCTGTCGCCAAATCAAATAAACTATGAACAATCTGGTTATTGAAAAATATGAATCTTCTCCCTGTGCTCCCGGGGTATATCTCATGAAAGATATAAAGGGGAAGGTCATCTATGTGGGAAAAGCATCAAATTTAAAAAAAAGGCTTGCCTCCTATATTGTCCGTAAAACCGGCCATGACCTTAAGACAAGTTTTTTGTTAAAAAAATTATGTGATTTTGATGTTATAATTACATCAACGGAACATGAAGCCCTTATACTTGAATCAAATCTAATTAAGAAATTCAAGCCTAAGTATAATGTAATTTTAAAGGATGGCAAAAATTACCCCTGTATCAGGCTCAATATCGGCCATGATTATCCCACTCTCCAGGTCGTCCGCAGCATTAAAAATGACGGTGCCCTGTATTTTGGACCCTATTCATCGGCCTTTAGTGTCAGAAAGACCTTAAAAGAGGTTAATCGTATCTTTAAGCTGCGTAAATGCAGGGACAATCAAATGAAGAACAGGACAAGACCCTGTCTTCAGTATCAGATTAAAGCATGCCTTGGACCATGCTGCAATAATGTGCCAAAGGAGACCTATAAAAAGATCGTCGATAATGTAAAGCTTTTTCTAAAGGGCAGGGCGCCTGAGCTTATGAAAGGCTTGAAACAGGAGATGATGGAGGCTGCGGATACCCAGGAATTTGAGACGGCAGCCCAGATCAGGGACACTGTTTTTGCCATCGAAAAAACACTTGAGCGACAGGTTGCCGTATCAGCCGATCTTATGGACAGGGATGTCATTGCATGTACCGGCAGGAAGGGCAGGGCAGTGGTTACGCTTTTATCTGTCCGTTCAGGTTATGTGGTGGGAACCAGCCACTATCCATTTGACATGACCTACAATGATATTGCTGAAATCCTAGCGGCCTTTGTGAAACAATACTATGAAAAAAATATTTTTATGCCGCCCCAGATTCTGCTGTCGGAAAAAATAGATGATATGGAACTTCTTGAATCTGCCCTTGCCCAGATAAAGGGGCGAAAAGTCACTATTCTTGTACCGGAGAGGGGTGAAAAAAAACGTATAGTTGAAATGGCCCTGCGTAATGCTGAGAACGAGCTTTCTTCCATATTTTCAAAGGAATCCGAATCAAGACAAACCCTTGAGATGCTTCAAAAACTCATGGGTATGTCCAATTATCCCCGTAGAATCGAATGCTTTGATAACTCAAATATGGCTGGAACCGATCCTGTATCTTCCATGGTTGTTTTTAAAAACGGGGTGGCTGACAAGTCATCATATAAAAAATTCATACTTAAGAATCTGCCTGAGCAAGATGATTATGCCTATATGACGGAGGTGCTTACAAGGCGTTTTTCCAATAAAGATGTCAAAACCGGGGAAGGGGACATGGCCCTGCCTGATCTTCTGCTGGTGGACGGTGGTAAGGGCCAGCTTTCCATGGCCGTGTCCGTATTGCAGTCCCTTGGTCTTGAGGGAAAACTCCATGTGGCGGGACTTGCCAAAAAAGATGCTGCAAGGGGAGAATCCCATGATAAAATATATATTCCCGGCAGGGCCAATCCCCTTAATACCAGTCAGTCCCTGAAGGCTCTTTTTCTTTTGCAGCAGCTCCGTGATGAAGCCCACAGGGTTGCCATTACATTTCAGCGCCAAAGACGCATCAAGCGTGTAAAAACATCTGTGCTGGACGGTATTCCGGGCATAGGAAAAAAAAGAAAACAGATTTTGATGACCCATTTCAAGGGAATCACCGGCATGAAAAAGGCAAGCATAGAAGAGATGGCATCACTGCCTGGAATGAGTGTTTCTGCCGCGGAATCGGTTTTCAAAGCATTAAAGGAAGGATAGTCCATAACTGATAAAGGATACCGATTTGTGCTGCTATTGTTAGTCAGAGTTAACTATCTCCAACGGTTCGATCCTTTTTGCATAACCGATTGAATTTATTCAAATGAAAAAATTGACCTCTAAAAAACCAAAGTCATATTTCAATTAAATTACAGCACTTTATGAGATCAATCGAACAGAGGGTATCTGCATCAAGCAGAAAATTTATGGAAAGCCTTTGATTTCTTATTGTTCAGTTCTATGCTTGGCCCGTTTGTATACAATATTCTTATCTCTTTTCCCAACAGCAATAACCAGTACACATATTGCGTTATCGATTACTTCATAAACGAGACGATAACCGCTTGTCCTTAATTTGATTTTATAGTGATTTTCAAAATCTGAGAGTTTACTGGCCTTATTATGAGACGCTTTTAGGCGCTGTTTTAATTTTTTCTTTAATTGTAACTGAATAGAAGCATCAAGTTTTTGCCATTCTTTAAGGGCTGTGGGAAGAAATTTTAGCTTATAATTCATCAATATCGACTTCAATGGCAGAAATTTTTTCATTTTGCCGTTCTTTGACAATTATGCCTAATTGATAATCTTCGAGTTTTTCCACAATTTGTTCGTAAGTCTCTGCAGGAATAAGATAAGCTGTAGGTAGGTTATGATTAAGAATGGCAATAGGTTCGCCATCTGCCTGGGCAATAAGCGCACTTGGATTTTTTTTTAATTCAGATATGCTTGCTGAACAGTTTGCTAAAAGGGTTTTCATGATATTCTCCATATTTTAGTTAAATATCAGATCTAAATTATGGTTATATTTTAGGTCTTAAATTTGGTTGTGTCAAGGGCATTTTTTTGAGATGATTGAATCCCTAATTATACTTTTTGTTTTAAGATATCAAAATAGGTAAACACCCTCTTAATATATTTTACAGGCTCCTTTCCCCTGGCGTAACCGTACTTGGTTTTTTTGTAGTATTTACGTTTGCTGAGAAGGGGGAGGGTTTTTGAAAGGGATGTCCACCTGTTTTTGTTCAGGCCCTGTTCTTCGGCAAGCCTCTGGGCGTCTAAGACGTGGCCATAGCCTATATTATAGCTTGCAAGGGCAAACTTCAGCCGTTCATGGTGGTCCTGGATTATGTGGAATTTTTCATACATGTTTTTTAAATATCCAATGCCGGCTATAAGGCTTTGCTCCGGATCAAACCTGTTTTTTATGCCCATTTCCCTTGCGGCTCTCCGGGTTACCTGCATAAGCCCCTTTACCCCTGTAAAGCTTGTAGCCCTGGGATTCAAGTGCGATTCCTGATAAGCCACGGCAGCTATCATCCTCCAGTCAAATCCGTTTTTCCGGGATTCCCTGATAATAACAGGTTTATATTTAGGCAGGCGGGATTGAATTCTTTCATGGAATTTTTTCAAATCAAAATAGTCAAACATCTCAACATTGCCGTAATATTTTTCATAGGTTTTTTCCAGAAAACCCGTGGTTTCAATGATCTCGAAAAATTCAACCATTATATCGGCGAGTCTGAAATGATCCTTTTGAACAGCCCATCCAAGTAAATCCCTTTCATTGAGGCTTATCCCGATCCTGATGTCCGGGTAGTATCTTTGATTAAGCATGGCAATGTTGGAATCGGCTATGGTGCATGGAATGGTTTTGTCCGCTACCATGCGGATGAGTTCATCCGAGGGGATATTGTCATGCAGAACAATTTTAATATCAATACCGTCCTCTTTTATCTGTTTCAAGCGGTCATGGTATGATGTGTTTCGTCTCACATGGATGGTTTTGCCTTTAAGGTCGGTGATTTTTTTTATTGGATGTTTGCTTTTATGATAAATATATTTTTGCTGCACTTCCATGTAGGGCTGGGTAAAAAGAAATTTTTTTGAACGACTTTCTGTCATGGTGAGACCCGAGGCTATAAAGTCTCCCCTGTCTGCTTCAAGGGTTGAAAACATTTCATTCCATCCCGGGGTAATTACCTCCAGTTCGACCTGGAGAAAAGCTGCAAACTCTTTTGCCAGATCATACTCAAATCCCATGGGTTCATCCCTGTAAAAGTAATAGGAATTTGAATTGTTATGGGTTATCATCCGGATTTTTCCCCTTTGATAAATCCTGGACAGTGAGTCTAATTTTTTCTTGGGTTTTATTTTTTCAATATTAACACACACCGTGAGTAAAAAAAGGATCATCACGGTGAACAAGGACGGCAAAAAAAACTGGTTAAGATTGTTTCTCATGATCTTATATGAAAGTCTCCGTAAGAGGTTTTTTTCAAAAGACTTTCAATTTTCGTTGTGGCCGGGTAAAAAATATGCTCCGGCCATACCGGTTATATGAAAGTCTCCATAAGGTCTTGTTTTTAAAAGGCTTTCAATTTTGTTGCGGCTGGCGGCAACAACTATGCTCCGGCCATGCCGGTTATTAAAAAGTTATATTTGATCATATAAAATTTCTATCCTGCTGACATTTTGATAGCCCCTGGGAAGTTTTTTTCCGCGATAACCTCTTTTTCCCATATATCTTTCCTGGTTTTCCGGCTTCAAGCGTAAAAAGTGTTTTCCAGAATAAATTTTAATGGTGCTGCCGCTGGGAAGAATTTTCAGGGTTTTTATGCGTTCAGCCCCTGGCACATTTAATTGATCTTTTGGAATTCCAATAATTTTATTGCCCTTTCCCTTTTCCAGCTTGGGCATCTGATTAACAGGAAATATCAGAAGGCGGCCCGCGTTGGTGAGCGCTGCTATCTGATCTGTTTCTGGATTAGTTATATATACAGGCTCCATCAATGCGGCATGTTTGGCGAGATTGATCATGATCTTTCCATTTTTACTCTTTGCAAAAAGACTTAAAATTTCAGTGATGAATCCAAAACCGGTATCGGAAAATAAAAGCAGAAGATCATTATCTTCTCCTGAAATCATTGTCTGAATAACCGCATCACTGCCGATGGCAAGCCTTCCTGTCAAGGGCTCTCCCATGCCCCTTGCAGAGGGCAGGGTGTGGGCGTAGACCGAATAACTGCGCCCTGTTGAATCAAGAAAGATAACCTGCTGATTACTCATTGTCCTTACATGGGCAAGCAGGGCATCTCCGGCTTTGAATTTAAGCTTTTCCGGGTCTATGTCATGGCCCTTGGCAGAACGGATCCAGCCGTTTCTGGAAAGAATAATGGTCACAGGCTCCGTCGGGATTACATCGATCTCGGAAAAGGCCTCGGCATCTTTCCTTGTTTTAATGGGGGATCGGCGCTCATCTCCATGTTTTTTAATATCCTGCTGGATCTCTTTTTTGATGAGATCCCTTAAAAGCTTTGGAGAAGCAAGTATTTTTTCAATTTGACTCCGCTCTTTTTCCAGCTCGTTTTTTTCCCCGGTTATACGGATCTCTTCCAGTTTCGCCAGTTGCCGCAGCTTCATTTCAAGGATGGCTTCGGCCTGGAGCCGGCTGAGCCCAAAGGCATCCATCAGGTTTTGCCTTGGGCTGTCACTTTTTCTGATTATCTCAATGACCTCGTCTATGTTAAGAAAAGCTATCATGAGACCCTTTAGAATGTGGAGGCGCTCCATGAGCCTGCCCAGCCGGTATTCAAGGCGTTTTGTTACCGTTTCGGTTCTAAAATCCAGCCATTCGGACAGGATGGTTTTGAGATTTTTAACTTCAGGGCTTCCGTTGACGCCGATCATGTTCATGTTTACCCGGTAGGAGCGCTCAAGATCAGTTGTGGCAAAAAGGTGATCCATGAGTGCTCTGTGCTCCTTCAGGGCAGATCTTTTGGGAATGATAACCAGCCTGGTTGGTGCCTCATGATCTGATTCATCCCGGATGTCATTGACCATGGGCAGTTTTTTGGATTCCATCTGCCCGGCAATCTGCTCTAAAATTTTTTCTCCCGATGCCTGGTGGGGCAGGGCGGTTACAACAATGCTGCCTGATTCCATATGATAGGATGCCCGCATCCTGATCCTGCCGCTGCCGGTGATATACATCTGTCTGATTTCGTTTTCAGGGGTGATGATCTCAGCTTCCGTGGGATAATCAGGCCCTTTAATAAAGGTCATGAGTTTGTTTACATCTGCATCGGGATTGTCCAGTAAATGGATACATGCCTTTGCAACCTCAACAAGATTATGGGGAGGAATATCCGTTGCCATGCCCACGGCAATGCCTGTTGTGCCGTTCAAAAGAAGGTTGGGAAGGCGGGCTGGCAAAAGAGCCGGCTCTTTTAAAGTGCCATCAAAATTGGGAAGCCACCGGGTTGCGCCAAGGTCGATTTCCGAGAGAAGGACTTCCGCGTACATGGACAGGCGTGATTCTGTGTAGCGCATGGCTGCAAAGGATTTGGGATCATCGGGAGCACCCCAGTTTCCCTGGCCGTCCAAAAGGGGATATCTGGTGGAAAAAGGCTGGGCCAGAAGCACCATGGCTTCGTAACATGCCGAATCCCCGTGGGGATGGAATTTACCAAGGACATCACCCACGGTTCTGGCGGATTTTTTATACTTGGCCGCAGCAGACAGTCCAAGCTGGCTCATGGCATACACGATGCGCCTCTGTACCGGTTTAAGGCCGTCTCCGATGTGGGGCAGGGCCCTGTCTAAGATCACATACATGGAATAGTTAAGGTATGCTTTTTCAGCAAATGCCTCAAAGGGCATTTTTTCAAAATCTTCCAGTTCCATGGAAGCCGGTGTCTCCATTATGCAACCTCCCTGATACCGCCTTTATTTTCAATCCAAATGGAAAAAGCTACCCTCTCCATTATTCGATCTCCCTGATACTGCCTTTATCTTCAATCCATCTGCGCCGGTCCGGGGCTCTTTTTTTTCCGAGCATCATATCTAAAACCTCAAAAACATTTTTTTGATTATCCCCGGAATCCACTACAAGTTGAACCAGGCGGCGGGTATCTGGTGAAATCGTTGTTTCCCTTAGCTGTAAAGGATTCATCTCTCCAAGACCTTTGAAACGCTGGATGTTTATCTTTCCCGGCTTTTTTCTTCGCTTGATGCGTTTTATAATGCTGTCGTGTTCTGATTCATCTAAGGCATAAAACACCTCTTTACCCGCATCAATGCGGAACAGAGGAGGCATGGCCACAAAAATATGGCCGTTTTTAACCACCTCAAAAAAATGCCTGTAAAATAACGCGCAAAGAAGGGTTGCAATGTGAAGGCCGTCCGAGTCTGCATCGGCAAGAATACATATCTTGTGGTATCTTAGATCTGAAATATCAGAACTGTCAGGATCAACCCCCATGGCCACGGAAATATCATGGATCTCCTTTGAGGCCAAAATCAGAGCAGGATCTGTCTCCCATGTGTTCAAGATTTTACCTCTAAGGGGCATAATCGCCTGGAACCGTCTATCTCTTGCCTGTTTTGCAGAGCCGCCTGCAGAATCGCCCTCCACAAGAAACAGCTCACATTTTTCAGGCTCCCTTGAGGTGCAGTCGGAGAGTTTTCCGGGCAGGGCAGGGCCGTTGGTAATCCTTTTCCTTGTTACCGTCTTAGCCTTTTTCAGCCGTGTTCTGGCATTTTCAACAGCCATTTGTGTGAGCTTCTCACCCAGATCCGTATTCTGGTTGAGCCACAGGCTGAAAGAGTCCCTTACCGCCGAGCTGACAATGGCCGTGCAGTGCCGGGATGAAAGCCTCTCCTTTGTCTGGCCTGAAAACTGGGCTTCCGTGAGTTTTACGGATAAAATAAAGCCGATGCTCTGCCATATATCTTCTGCGGCAATGGTGACACCCTTGGGCAGAAGATCGTGGAATCCGCAGAACTCCCTCAGGCACTCCAGAAGCCCGGATCGAAATCCATTAACATGGGTGCCGCCCTGGGGAGTTGGAACAAGATTTACATAGCTCTCACACAGGTTGTCTTTTTTTTCCTCTGCCCAGTTTACAGCCCAGGAAACACTTGCATCTTCACCTTTGGTTTCACCGGTAAAAGGGGAGGGGAATACAGTCTCAATACCCTTGAACGAATCTGTAAGATACTCTTGAATTCCGTTTTTGAACTGCCAGTGCTTTTTTTCTCCGGTGATTTTATTCCAGAAGGTAATCAAAAGGTCAGGGCACAGGACTGCTTTGGCTTTCAAGGTATGGGCAAGGGCTGCGCCGGAAAATTTTTTACGTTCAAAATAGCGGGTCTCAGGGTAGAAACGAATCACGGTTCCTGTTTTTTTAGGACCCGCCTTCTCAACCACTTCAAGATCATCTTCTTTTACACCGTTTTTGAATGTGATGCGGTATAAGAACCCGTTTCTAAATATTAAGACTTCCAGAAAAGAGGACAGGGCGTTCACAACGGAAACCCCCACGCCGTGGAGGCCCCCGGAAAAGGTGTAATCCTTGTTTGAAAACTTTGCTCCCGCATGGAGCTTGGTCATGATCAGCTCCACTCCTGAAATGTTTTCTTCAGGATGAATGTCAACGGGCATTCCCCGGCCGTTATCACGGACTTCCAGGGAGGTGTCCTCGTGGAGAACCACATCTATTTGATCCGCGTATCCTGCTATGGCTTCATCCACGCTGTTATCAATGACTTCATGGGCAAGGTGATCAGGGCTTGTCGTGTCAGTGTACATACCAGGCCTTCGTCTGACAGGGTCAAGCCCCTTTAATACCTCAATGGATTCAGCGTTGTAGCTGCTGGTCGTGTTGAAACGATCGTTTTGGTTTTCCTGATCAAACAATTCCATGGATATAGTAAACACTCCTGAAAATAAAAAAACAGCAGGCTGTTAGTGAATTCTTCAGGCCTGCTGTTTTATCTTATTTTAGTTCAAATCGGTTAATTTGATATCCGTAATAAAATATTTTGTGTTTAATCACGTGATACGCCAAAGATATGAAGCAGCATGATAAAAAGATTGATAAAATCAAGATAAAGGGTCAAAGCTCCCATGATGGCACCCTTTCTTACCATGGCTCCACTGGCATCTGCCGGCTGGGTCAATGCCATTTGTTTGAGTTTCTGGGTGTCATAGGCGGTGAGACCTACAAATACAAAAACACCAACATAGGAGATGATCATGCTGACACCGGGGCTCCTGAAAAACATGTTGATTACCGATGCTATGATAATACCGAACAGCCCCATAATCATGAACCCGCCCATGGATGTCAGGTCCCGTTTGGTCACGGAACCATAAATGCTGCATGCGGCAAAGGTAAGAGCACAGGCAAGGAACGTGGATACAATGGATGCTCTTGTGTAAATAATAAAAATGGATGCCAGCGTAGCGCCATTCAGGATGGAGTATAATACAAAAAGAGCTGTTGCCGTTGAAGCGCTCATCTTTTGCACACGGGCACTGAGATAAAATACCATGCCAAGTTCGGCAATGATCATTCCAAAAAGAATACCCCGGTTGCCGAATATTAGTTGCAGCATTGCAGGTGTGGATGCCACATAAAAGGCCGTAGCCGCGGTCAGTATAAGCCCGATTGCCATCCAGTTGTAAACACTCCTGATAAAAGAATTCACCCTGACAAGGGCAGTTGCATTTCCAATCGCAGAATTTAAGTTCATTTTATATATCCTCCCTGTTTATATGTTATGTTTTTTAAAACTGTTTTATTCTTCTGTTTCCAAGGAATATAACACAATGGAACGAGTTTTCAAGATTTTTCAAAAACATTTGCGATTTACAGATTCTTTGCGTATATTTTATCTTGTCACTCATAAATTCTCTGAATGACCACCATAAATAAATGGCACAGTAGAAATTAAAACTTACGACTCTTGAGTTGATTAATATTGATTAAATTTTGAAGGCTTCATTGGGTAACCATCGGGCAAAAAGAAGATTTTAGCCTAATGGGGGAGGGGATGTACAATGACAGCACAGGCAAAAGAAAAGATTAAAATAACCCCGGAAGAGTATATTGAACTGGAAAAAAATTCAGAAGTCAAGCATGAATATTTTGATGGTGAAATTTTTGCCATGGTGGGAGCCGGCTTTAACCATAACCGTATTCAGCAAAATAGTTGAATCCACTTGTCATCATCGAGATACTTTCAGACTCCACCGAGGCCTATGACAGGGGAAAAAAATTTCAGCATTATCGGCTTATCTCTTCTTTTCAAGAATATGTCCTTGTATCTCAACATTCCTGCTGTATAGAAAAATATATGCGGAGTGACGGCGGTATTTGGCTTTACTCTTCATACGAAGGCATGGATCAGACTATCAAAATCGAATCCATTGATTGTGAATTGCTGCTTTCGGAAATTTATTACCGGGTTGACTTTAATTTGCACTGAAAGATAAAAAAAACAATCCTGGACAAAAAAGGGAAGGGCAATGAAGTTTGTCCATATTTGTCTGAACCATGATTTACATGATTAAAGGATTAAACAGGATTCTCTAATCATGGCAATCTCTATAATTGAGAATTAATAAAAAGTTTACATAATGTATATTATCGGCCTTTTAGATTTATTTCTACTTATGAGCATTTAGGCATAATTGGTATTGAGCATAAAACAATTTGTTTTTAAAAATGCCTTTATTAAGCCTGTTGGAATTTTAGTTTAATTTATGGGCATCCTTTATTTCCCGTGGGCTATTTTAAAGGATGGCATTTTATCATTGTTATTATTTCCAGTATGTTTTATAAATATTAATTTTGTGTTAAACAGCGGATTCCAGAAAATTAAAAAGTAAACAATCCCCGGGTTAAAAAAATCAGGGGCTTGATTTCAATTGCGCTATTATCTGTAATATGGCCGGTATTAAAACAGTCCCTCTGACTTTACAACGGCACAGCGCCAAAATGAACAGGTGAATGAACAGGCAAAAATATGGACAGGCAAAATGGCTTTGGGCACATTTTTACGGTTTCAGAGCTTACAGGGGAGATTAAAAGCCTTCTGGAGGATGAATACCCGTTTGTATGGCTTACGGGCGAAATTTCCAATTTTATAGTTGCACCCTCGGGCCATGCCTATTTTTCTTTAAAAGATGAGTCGGCACTCATAAATTGCGTCATGTTTAAAAATCAGAAAAAACGCCTGTTATTTAATCCTGAAAATGGAATAAAGATCACCGGAATGGGCAGGATTTCCCTGTATGAACCCCGTGGCAGTTATCAACTGATTTTTGAGCATCTTGAACCAGAGGGTGCCGGCAGCCTTCAAATCCAGTTTGAACAGCTCAAAAAGAAACTCTCCCGTGAGGGTTTGTTTGATAAAAGCGCAAAAAAAAACATACCATTTCTGCCCTCAAAGATAAGCATTATCACTTCACCCAAGGGTGCTGCCGTCAGGGACATTATAAGTGTCTCCCGTAGAAGATTTCCTGATATTCATCTTGAAATAATTCCGGTAATGGTTCAGGGAGCTGACTCTGCACAAGATATTGCAGATGCCCTTCAAATGGCAAACGATCATGGCACCGATGTGATTATACTTGCCAGGGGCGGCGGCTCACTGGAAGATCTGGCCGCGTTTAATTCAGAAAATGTTGCCAGGGCCATATTTCACTCATCCATTCCTGTAATATCTGCCGTGGGCCATGAAACCGACTTTACCATTTCAGATTTTGCAGCCGATCTTAGGGCCCCTACCCCGTCTGCTGCTGCGGAGCTTGCATTGCCTGAAAAAATAATGCTTTTAAAAACAGTCACCTCCCTTGAGATGTCCATGGCAACGGCTATAAAAAAGCAATTGACCCGTTTGGAACAAAAGCTTGTAGATTTTAAAAGCAGGCTCAAAAGCCCCCTTTCCATTGTTCATGACATGAGATTCAAATTAGAGGATCTGGAAAAAAGAATGAATGCACAGGTGAAATTGAAATCAAAAATGGGTATGGAAAAACTCAACTGGTTCACCAATGGGCTCCATGCAAATAATCCCCAAAAAAGAATTTCACGCCTTAAAGAGGATGTTGCACGTCTTACAAAAAGAATGAACAAGGCAGTAAATACGGAGCTTTCACTGGCTGAGATAAGACTTAACGAGGCATCAAAAACCCTTCAGGCCCTGAGCCCCTTGGCTGTACTTGAAAGGGGTTACAGCATTTCCAGGACCTATCCTGAAAAAAAAATTCTAAGGGATCCAAAACAGGTTGACAGGGGAGATGTGATTGAGATTATACTTGCAAAGGGAAGGCTTGTATGTCAGGTGGAAAAAACTTAACGCAGCAAAAAAAACAGGCACCCTTTATATTGCCTCAAAAGTAGTTGACACTTTTTTTAAAGTGATTCCCCAAAAATGGGAAGATTGATTCAAAAAGTGTCAACCGATGAATGAAACATGCCCAAACATTGACCCAAAATATTTGGTAAATTGGTAAAACATTATCTGGAAATCACCTTAACTTGACAAAAAAAGCCAAGGTAAATATATGGCAAAAAAAAAGACCTTTGAATCCACGCTTGAACAGCTTGAAACGATAGTAAAAGAGTTGGAATCCGGGGAACTTCCCCTTGAAGACGCTATCAAAAAATTTGAAGCCGGCATGAACTGTTCCAGATTCTGCCTTGAAAAATTAGATGAAACCGAAAAAAAAATAACCCTTCTGATGAAAGACTCCCAAGGCAATATAATAGAAAAACCTTTTAATGATGAATAAAATAAATTTTAATCTATCTGATTATCTTAATCAACAAAGAAATATCATCAACGGCTGTCTTGAAAAAATTCTGCTTCAATGCCCCCCCGGCCGTGAACTTACCATGGCCATGTCTCACTCACTCATGGCTGGAGGCAAACGCCTGAGACCGATACTCTGCCTTGCCTCGGCAAAGGCAGCCGGCGGCTCTCACTCCCCTGCCCTGCCTGCTGCCTGTGCTTTGGAGATGATACATACATATTCATTGATCCACGATGATCTGCCGGCCATGGATAATGATGATCTAAGAAGGGGAATCCCCACATGCCACAGGGCCTTTTCCGAGGCAACCGCAATACTTGCCGGTGACGGCCTTCTCACCCATGCCTTTAAAATTTTAGCGTGTCCTGGAGAAATTTTCAGTGAATATCCTGACAAATCCACCCTTATGGACATAATTGGAATGATCTCTGATGCGGCCGGCATTAACGGCATGGTGGAAGGACAGATGATGGATATGCAGGCAGCTTCCGGTTCATTATCTACATCTACTATATCAACATCATCGAATAGATTATCCAGCAGCACTGCATCTCAAGATGCCTCCGCCCTGCCCTGTTCAGATGCTTCCCCCCTGCTGCCCCCATGTGATTTATTGGATCACCTTAAAACCCTGCACCGCCTCAAAACCGGAAGAATGATCCTGGTAAGTGTGGAATGCGGTGCTGTTTCCGTTAATGCCGGGCCTGAATTGATTGCACCCTTGTCAGCCTATGCTGAAAAAATCGGCCTGGCATTCCAGGTAACCGATGATATTTTAAATATGGAAGGCGATCCTTTGATAATGGGAAAAGCTGCCGGTTCAGATGCTTTGAACGAAAAACTGACCTTCCCTTCCCTTCTCGGGCTTGAAGAATCTAAAAAATATGCTGCCGGGCTGGTTCACGAGGCAGTCAGCGCACTTGAAACTTTTGATGACAATGCCCTGCCTCTCAGGGCAATTGCCTATTATATACTGAAACGAAAACGATAAGCCTGCCGTCTTTGAATATTCAGGCCGGCGTCAAGGAGAATCAATAATTTGTCCCTGCTTCAAAACATCAACAATGGGAACGATTTAAAACAACTTTCCAGAAAGGAGCTTTTAGAGCTTGCCCGTGAGATCAGGGAGAGAATCATCTCCGTGGTATCAAAGCGCGGCGGCCACCTTGCATCCAGCCTGGGGGCGGTTGAACTGACCCTGGCCCTTCACTATGTCTTTGATATCCCGGTGGACAGCCTTGTGTGGGATGTAGGGCACCAGGCCTATACCCATAAGCTGATCACCGGCAGAAACGATTTGTTTGATTCTTTGAGAACCTTTAAAGGTATTTCAGGGTTTACCAAAATGAGCGAAAGCCCCTGTGACGCTTTTACCGTGGGGCACAGCAGCACATCCATTTCCGCAGGTCTTGGCATTTCATGGGCTAAATACCTTAAAGATAATCACTCAAAGGTGATTGCTGTAATCGGTGACGGCTCCATGACCGCCGGCCTTGCCTATGAGGCTCTGAATCAGGCCGGAGACTCCGGAAGGGACCTGATTGTTGTCCTGAACGATAATGACATGTCCATATCACCCAATGTAGGGGCACTCTCCTCTTTTTTAAGCAGGACCCTGTCTGCCCAGTACCTGCAGAACATGAAAAAGGATTTTGGTACCTTTTTAAAATCCGTTCCCAAAATCGGTGATGAAATATATAAAATAGCCAAACGATCCGAAGATTCCTTTAAGACTTTTGTAACCCCGGGTATGCTTTTTGAGGCCTTTAACTTCGACTATTTCGGACCCATCAACGGCCACAGGATCAATCATCTCATTGACATCATGGAGAACATCAAAGGCCATGACGAGCCGGTTCTGCTCCATGTTACCACCGTTAAGGGCAAAGGATATGAACCGGCTGAAAAAAACCCGGTATATTTTCATGGCGTGGGCGCCTTTGATGTGTGTACGGGAAATAGCTGCAAATCAAAAAATATCATACCTACATATACTCAGGTTTTTGGGGACAAGATGATCGAGCTTGCAAAAAAAGATAAGCATATTGTTGCCGTGACCGCTGCAATGCCCGAAGGCACTGGGCTAACTGAATTTGCAGAAAAATTTCCAGACAGATTCTTTGATGTAGGTATTGCAGAACAACATGCGGTGACCTTTGCGGCAGGCATGGCATCCCGAGGGCTCAAACCCGTAGTTGCCATCTACTCCACCTTCATGCAGAGAGCCTATGACCAGATACTCCATGATGTCTGTATTGATGGTCATCCAGTTGTGTTTGCCCTTGACAGGGGAGGCATTGTAGGCGAAGACGGCCCCACCCATCACGGCCTTTTTGATTTTGCCTTTTTCAGGAACATACCCGGCATAACCGTCATGGCACCAAAGGATGAAAACGAGCTTTCAGCCATGCTTGTGGCTGCCATTGATCATAATGGGCCCATAGCTGTCCGGTATCCCAGGGGACGGGGTGAAGGTGTTGAGATTGAATATCCCCCTGAAAAAATTGAAATAGGTAAGGCCCAAAAGCTCATGGACGGAGACGATATTATTATCCTTGCCGTGGGCCGGGCGGTTCAGGAGGCACTCAAGGCCGCGGATAAGCTCAATGAAATGGGTATTTCAACGGCTGTTATCAATGCCAGATTTGTAAAACCCTTAGATGTTGAACTCATTACCAATATGGTTGAAAAAACCCCGGCCATCATAACAGTTGAAGAGCATGTGCTGGACTGCGGCTTTGGGAGCGCCGTGCTGGAGATGCTTGCCGACCATGGGCAGATCAACTGCAGGATAAAAAGAATCGGCATTAAAGACAGATTTGTGGAACACGGCCCCCAGGATGTATTAAGGCATGAATACGGGGTTGATGCCGCCGCAATCATACTGGCTGCAGAGGATATCATGGAAGAGATCAGAAGTGACGGCCGACATTGAGCAGAACTGACAACAATCTGACAGCGCGAAAAACTATCTGTGATCAGATCGGGGAGTATTGGTAAACATTGAGCAAACCTGACAACAAGATTAAAATAAAAGGCAAAAATCCCAAGGTAAGACTAAAGACAAGGCTGGACTCCCTTGTGGTGAAAAAGGGCCTTGCGGCATCCCGGGACCGGGCAAGGGCACTTATCATGACCGGCAAGGTGCTGGTAAATGATACCCCCATGGACAAGCCTGGCACACGGGTACAGGCCGATGCCGAAATAGTTGTCAAGGGCCCGGATAACCCCTATGTAAGCCGGGGAGGATTAAAGCTTGAAAGGGCCATAAAGGTTTTATCCCTTGATATAAAGGGGCTGACATGTCTCGATATCGGCGCATCCACAGGAGGCTTCACCGACTGCCTGCTTAAGTTCGGTGCAGGCAAGGTATATGCTGTGGATGTGGGATACGGCCAGATGGCCTGGTCCCTTAGACAGGATCCAAGGGTGAAAGTAATTGAGAGAACCAATATCCGATATATTGATTTTCAGGCCATTGGTGAAACAGTTGACCTGATAACGGTTGATACCTCCTTCATATCACTGAAAATAGTGGTACCATCTGCTGAAAAATTCATGAAAAAAAAAACCAGGATATTAGCGCTTATCAAACCCCAGTTTGAAGCGGGAAGGCAGCGTATCGGTAAGGGCGGTGTTGTCAGAGATCCCCTTGTAAGAGAGGAGATCATCAATGAAATTGTAGATTTTTTTAACCACAGGGGCTATGAAACAGGTCAAGTCATAGAATCCCCTGTTAAAGGACCAAAAGGAAATATCGAGTTTATTATGTCCATGAAATATCAATAATATATATAAATGGAAACTCAAATCTAATTTTTTAAACAATGGGAAAGGAGCTGTAATGACTGAACAAATTAAAAAAATGAGGAATATCGCTCTGGCAGGCCATGGGGGTGCGGGTAAAACTTCTCTGGCTGAAGCCATGCTCTTTAAAGCGGGGGTTATAAAACGCTTTGGAAAGATTGAAGAAGGCAACACTGCCATGGATTTTCAGCCTGAAGAAGTGAAAAAACAGCAGAGTGTCAGTAGCGCGTTTCATAAATACAACTGGAAAAAACATTCTGTTACTCTTATGGATACTCCTGGGGACCAGAATTTTTTTTCAGCAGCCAAAACATGTATTCCTGCTGCCGACAGCGTTATCCTGGTCATCGATGGAGTTGACGGCCCAAGTGCCATGACCGAGGAAGCTGTTGCATGTGTGAATGAATACAATCTGCCTTCTGTTTTTTTCATAAACAAAATGGATAAGGAAAGGGCAAATGTTCAGTCCATCGCAGAGGCCTGTGAATCCTCTCTTAAAAAGAAAACCATTATTGTTCAACTTCCCATTGGAAAAGAAGATGATTTTAAGGGGATTGTGAATATAATTTCCCAGAAGGCCTATGTGTATGACAGTGACGGCAAGGTTCAGGAAACTGAAATTCCAGGAGACATGACAGATGCCTTTGAATCTGCCCGGGAGTCCTTTGTTGAAAATGTTGCAGAATTAGATGATGACCTTCTGGAAAGTTATCTTGAAGGAGAGGAGCTGTCAGAAGCTGATCTTATAAAAACATTCCGCAAGGGAATTCTTGACTGCGAGTTTTCACCGGTTCTATGCGGCAGTGCAACAAAATCCATCGGCATAGATTTACTTTTTGACTTTATCAATACATATCTTCCCTCCCCTGTTGACAGAGGGCCATGGACTGCAAAAGATGATGCCGGTGAATCCTTTGAAATAGCTCCTGATCCGGACGCACCCTTTTATGGTTTTGTATTTAATACCATAGTGGATCCCTATGCGGGAAGGCTCTCCGTATTCAGGGTCATATCAGGAAAACTTGGTAAAGACGGCAACTTTGTCAACGTCAACAAGGATGCCAAGGAGCGGTATACCCAGCTCCTGGAAATAGCCGGTAAAGAGCAAAATCCAATATCCGAGGCTTTGCCCGGTGCCATCGTTGCCGTTGCAAAATTAAAAGAGACATTTACCGGTGACACCATGAGCGGGGATAAGCCCTTTAAATTCGATGCCCCTGCCCCCATGTCCCCGGTTATCTCCTTTGCAGTTTCATCCAAGAATAAAGGTGATGAGGATAAAATTCACGGAGCCTTAAGAAAAATTCTGGAAGAAGATACAGGATTACAGCTTAAACGCGAAGCAGAAACCCAGGAAACTATTCTGTCGGGCCGAGGTCTTGTTCATATTGAAACCACCATAGAAAAAATTAAACGAAAATTTAATGTTGAAATGGAGATAAACACCCCCAAGATTCCCTACAGAGAAACCTTTAAGAAAAAAATCAGGGTTCAGGGCAGGCACAAAAAACAGTCCGGAGGTCATGGTCAGTTCGGTGACTGCTGGATCATACTTGAACCAATGCCAAAGGGCAAAGGCTTTGAATTTGTTGATAAAATTGTAGGCGGTTCCATCCCGAAAACCTATATTCCCGCGGTGGAAAAGGGTGTTGTTGAGGCATCGCAAAAAGGCATTCTTGCCGGGTTCCCATGTGTGGATTTCAGGGTAACGGTGGATGACGGCAGTTACCACTCTGTTGATTCATCTGAAATGGCCTTTAAAATGGCAGGCTCCATTGCCTTTAAAAAAGCTGCAGAAGGGGCGGCACCCGTTCTCTTAGAGCCTATCATGAAAATTTCCATACTGATCCCGGACGAATACACAGGAGACATCATGGGAGACCTGAACTCCAGGCGAGGCAGGGTGCTAGGCATGGATTCCGAGGGTGAAAAACAGATCATCAATGCCCATGTGCCCATGGCTGAAATTTTAAGGTACGCACCTGATTTAAGATCCATGACCGGGGGACGGGGTACATTTACGCTTGAATTTGATCATTATGATGAAGTACCTGGTGATCTTTCCCAGAAGGTTATTGAAAAAATCAAGGCCGAGCAGGAATCGTAAAATTATCACAAGGATTTTTTGAGAGATGGATGATATTATTGCAACAGTAAATAGACTGCTTGAAGATGAATTTGAAATCGATGCAGAATTTTTAAAACCCGAGGCACTCTTAAAAGAAGACCTGAATCTTGACAGTCTTGATGCCGTGGATATGATTGTGGCCATCGATCATGAATTCGGCGTGAGGATTGAAGAAGAAGAGGCAAAAAAAATACGTGTGCTTCAAGATATTTACGATGTTATATACAAATTAAAGAAAAAAACTCCTGCTTGATTTTCATTCATTGAGCCTGTTTAAAAACCTAAAAATAAAAAAGCAGGTTTTTAAACAGGCTTTTGTTTTTTTGAAAAATGTGCCTCTCCGGCATCCTTTGTTACTGGGCTCACACCGTTCCAACATGTAAAAAAACCACAATATATTGTGATTTTTAACACTCTCGAAATACAATGGGTTGTATGCTGGAATAGTGCGAGCCCAGTGCCCATCCTTCATATTGCTTTAAAAGTAGTTTACATTTTTCTGGATGAGCATCCCGAAACAAGAGTTGCACTTAAACTTATTGATCCTTTCCTTGACAAGACATACATAAGCATTTAAAACTCATTAAATCATTTAGGGAAATGTTTTGTCTTGTCCCAAAGCATTGCAATAATAAGACAGATTTTAAAAAAAAATAGCCAAAAAGGAGAATTGATTATGAATAACAAAAAAACATTTTACCTATTATCACTGATGTTTATTGCTGGTATTCTTATTACCGCATCATCGGCATTTTGCCTTGAATCTGTTTATCTTAAAAATAATATTCATTACCAGAGTAAAAATAACGGTACCCACTGGGCAAGCTACGCAAATTATACTGACCCTGGATCCGGGCATAATATTATTCCGATAAATACAAAAATTTCAATCACATCGAAACGAACATTTAAGGGAGTGGGCATTCTAATTACAATACTTGAAGACGGCAAACAGATACATATGGAATACAATAGGCGCAACATGAAAATGTCCATGGATGATTACATGTCAGCCATTACCTCGCCTGACAAGACCCCTTTGAATAGAATGTCCCAAATTGATAGAAAAGGAATTAAAGAGGGAAAGGCACACATCGGCATGAGTAAAGACGGAGTAAGAATTGCCCTTGGATTTCCAGCACAGCATAGGACCCCGAGTCTTGATTCCAATACATGGGTATACTGGCTTAACAGGTTCAAAACAACTGCCATTGAATTTGATGCTAACGGTAAGGTGTCTTCCATAATAAAATAATTGTATTATCCCTCGCAGCGGGCGAATTAATACAAGCTCTATTTGATAACCGATTGAAAAGCAAATGTGTTATTCCGGGAAAAAAGTTTAGTTCATTTGCAAAGACCTGTAAATGCAAAAGAATATTAACTCTCCAAAAATACTATTAATTCATCCTCTTGGCTACAGCTCAAGGCAGGCAAAAAATGATGTTTCCAGAATGGCAAATATTATGCCGCCCCTTGGTCTTGCAAGCATATCTGCATATCTCGAAGAAAAAGGCATAAAAAATGATATAATCGACTGTTATGCACATCCTGATGCCGATTCTCTAATTTTTGAATATCTTACTAAAAAAAAGCCTGATTACATGGGATTTTCATGTACCACATCAAGCTTTTTCGATGGGCTAAGAATTGCAAAATCGGCAAAAAAAATCGTGCCGGATGTTAAGGTCGTTTTTGGTGGGGTCCATGTATCGTCAATAAGAGAGGATGCTTTAAATAAATTTGACATTATTGATTATACGGTCATTGGAGAAGGGGAAGAAACCTTAAGGGAGCTTCTGACAGCAAAGCATGATAGGATTCAAGATATTAAAGGTCTGGTTTATAAAACAAATGATGGCAGACCTGTCTTTACAGGTTATAGAACAAAACAGATAAATCTTGATGACCTGCCCTACCCTGCCTATGAAAAACTTGCCGGCTATCCAGAGGCATATAAGCTTCCAATCTTTAACTATCCCAAAACCCCTAATGCAAGCTGCATCTCCAGCAGGGGATGCCCCTATTCCTGCAGTTACTGTGATAGATCGGTGTTTCGTAAAAGCTTTAGATACAACTCTGCAAAATACCTTTACAATCACCTTAAATACCTTAAAGAATCCTTTAAAATCAGGCATATTAATTTCTATGATGATCAGTTTACATTCAACAGAAAACGAGTGAAGGATTTTACAGGCTTAATGATTCAAAAACCCCTTGGCATGACTTTTAATTGTGCCGTCAGAGCAGAACACCTGGATTTTGAACTCTTAAAACTCATGAAAAAAGCAGGATGCTGGATGATAAGCCTTGGCATTGAAACAGGAGATGAAGAACTCCTGGCCCAGCATCGCCAGAACCCTGATCTTGATATGATGAGGGAAAAAATTTTTTTGATAAAAAAAGCCGGGATCAGAGTAAAGGGACTTTTGATGATGGGACTGCCGGGAGAGACGGAAAAAAGCATCAGGAAAAGTCAAAAATATGTATATTCCCTTCCCCTGGATGATTTTAATCTGGCCAAATTTACCCCGTTTCCCGGATCGCCCATATATAAAGAAATTAAAGAAAAGGGCGACAAGCTCGGAAGATTTAATGAAGACTGGGAAAAAATGGACTGCATGAAGTTTCTTTTTGTTCCCAGGGGGATAACGCTTGAACGGATGGAAGACTTATTCATCCTTTTTTACAAATACCATTTTATGAGGATAAAAGTGCTTTTGGGCTATGCTGCAATGGCGTGGCGCTCCCCTGACAGTTGGATAAGGTTTATCAAAAACATGCCGGGTTTTCTAAAATTTGCAAGAACAAACAAAAGGATAACATGATTTTAAAAAAGATCAGTAACCAGCCGAACAGTTTACTGAATTTAGTTTAATTTTATTAAGAATCCGTAGGGGGCAGATTCCATATCTGCACCTTTCCATATTTGCTGCGATCGTAAGGGCGGGTCAGGGCGGATATACAATCCGCCCTACATTTATAAAAGCGACGTAAAGTGCTACTTTCTTTAGGGTATGGGTAGTTAGTTAACTGGGGGTTTTACCTTAGTCTTCGTAAATGGCATCTCCTGGAAACTGCTTTTTGATATCTTCAGCCGTTACATCGTACATCCCCGCACCTGCCACGTAATTCTTTCCTCCATGTTTTACAAGAATACAATAAGATATTTTTGGAGAACTGTCTTTTTCACCGGGTTTTGGCCAGGCATAGGGTATCCAGCCATTGCCGTGCTCTTCAACTGTCTCATTCATGGCCGTAAACAGATAAACCCCATTTACATCACGCATTTTACCGAGAGACTTTCCATCAAGAGAAGGTTTGATCGGGTGCATAACCATGATGTTGTCAAGATTATGAATCCAGATATAGCCTTTACCTTCTGCAAACCTGAATTCTCCTTCGGGATCTTTTATTTTGGGAATGGCTGCATCTCCTTCTGCTTCAAGCAGTTTTGCGGCTGCTGTGACCTTTTCCTTGCAGAGCTGGGGAGTGAGATCCTCGGCAAACCCGTTCAATGCAAAACAAAGAGTGATAACCGCACCGACAAAAATGGTTAAGGTGTTTTTAATCATGACTTCCTCCTTTGTAAATTAGTTATGGCATTTATTACTACAAAAGTCATTAAAGCTTAAACCGGCTTATAAGCTCCTCCAAGTCACTGGCAAGTTTTTTAAGTTGCCCACTGTTTGTATTAACAATTTCACTATCTTTTAATACTTCATTACTACTGGTATTTACCTCACCTATATCTTTTGCAATCTCATTGGATACACCTGTAGTTTGAGCAACATTTTCACTTACTTCCTCTAATCCCCTTGATGCCTGTCCCATATTTTCGGAAATCTCTTTTGTAGTAGCAGACTGCTCCTCTACTGCTGCTGCAATAGTTCCTACAATACTGCTGACGCTTTCAATTATTTTTGCAACCCCTTCAATTTCCCGTACAGTATCTGTCGTAGAGTTCTGGATACCTTCAATACGCATTTTTATATCATTGGTTGCTTCTGAGGTTTGAAGGGCTAATTGTTTAATTTCAGAAGCAACAACAGCAAACCCCCTTCCAGCTTCACCCGCTCTTGAGGCTTCAATGGTCGCATTTAAAGCCAAAAGGTTTGTCTGGGCTGATATTTCAGAAATTACCTCTGTTACTTTACTGATTTCTTTTGCTGCCGCCCCCAGCTCATTAACCCTTTGAGTTGCCTCTCCTGTTTTTTCTACGGCTTCCTTGGTAATGGTGTTGGCAGTCTCGGAATTCCTGGCGATTTCATTAATCGATGAATTAATTTCGTCAGCAGCAATGGATACGGTATTGATATTTGTGCTGGCTTCTTCCGATGCCGCTGATATGGAATTCATATTGGTACTCATTTCTTCTGCTGCTGTTGCCACTGACTCTGATTTACTGGTCATTGTCCTGGCACCATTTGACATGGAGGATGCAAGAGCAGTCAAATTTGATGAGGAATTTGTCAGTTGTGATGAATAATCAGTAATCTGGCTGATAATTTGTCTTAAATTATCAGACATGGCATTGGTATCCCTTGCGAGGCTGCCAAGCTCATCATTGGAAGATACATTAACTTTGTTCTTAAGATTTCCCTGGGCAATTAATTTTGTAACATCAGCAAGAGAAGTAATGCTGCGAGCCAGATAACGGCTGATCAATATGCCAAGTGCCAGTGCTATTAAGACAGCACCAATAGTTAGAGAAATTAAAAAAACAGTACCTCTTTTTTTAGATGTTTCAGAATTTGTCAACGCTGTTGACATTTCTCTTTCAGCACTCTCAACAAGGTTTTCAAGTTCTTTGTTAATTTTAACCCCGGACTGGATTAATTTTTTTTGTTTTTCTGTTTTAGTTGCATCAAGGCTATGGTATATGGGAGCCACATATTCGTGGATTTTTGCAAAGTATTGTTCGATTCTTGATGCAGCGCCGGCGCTTCTGTTGAACTGTCTGATCTTTCCCTCGGATTTATCCTCTTTGTTTATGATGAGCGCATATTCCATCAATTTTTTGTGGTACTTGCTCATTTTTGTAATGAGCTTGTTTAATCCATCATCCTTAACATTATAGGTGTTCAGCCATATTCCCATCATACCCTTTTCAGGATCAGTGTTTTTGCTGAAAGGAATCACGATATTGACGGCATCTTCAAGTGCTTTAAACCAGTTATTATGATCTCTTTGCAGCATCATCAGATACAATGGAAGATCATAATTTCTCCCTTGTGCTGTAAATGAGTAACTCAGGTATTCATTATGGGCTTTTATCGAGTCCATGCAGCATCTTCTAAAAACAGCGCTTTCCTTTTTTATATCGATAATTATTTTCATCAGCTCCTGGGAACTTTTCGGGACAATTATACTTAATTTAAGGGACTTATAAACATCATATAATGGGCTTTCTTTAAAAAAATCAGATGAAGTTCCATTTTCAAGCATTGAAATCCACATATCAAATTCATCAAGCTTTGCCTTAATTTTCTGCTCCTGTTGAAAAAGATCTGAGGAAGAATAAATATACTTAGCTATGCATTTTTCAATGTCTTCAACAGCCAGGTTGGCTTTCATTACCGAATACTGAACAGGAGCTTTTTCTTTTACAACCGTATCTGCAGAATCTGATACCTTGTTAAGAACCAATATTCCGATACCCCCTGATAAGAGTACCAGAAATGCAAGAATCAGAAAACTAAAGGTAAGTTTCTTCCCAATGGTAAAACGCATATCTACCTCTCTCTGATTAAAAAAAGTCAACAAATGAAATGATTCTAAAATTTGGACTTGAAGCGATGATAATGACAACTCAAAATAGAATGGCAGTCAATATTTTGTCAAGGAATATCATAAAAAAAATAATATTCAGCAAATAAAGAAAATCCAGACAAATTAAATCCCAATAAAATTTCGGTATCCTTCATTCCCGCTTTATACTTTCCGAATCAATCTTTCGATTTTTCGGAGGCCATTTTAAAAAAACTGAAAACTATTTGAAATATTTTGAAAGAAACCAAGATTTTTACTACTTTTATATATTTACGATTTTAATAAGGGAATATAAAGAATTTTTGCAGGGCTTTACACAATAAACATTGTCCACATGAAGGGTTATTTCTCCTTCTTCTATTAGAAACATTGGGGAAATATCACAATTTGTAAAAAAAAGAGCTGCCACTGACAAATCAAATGCTAAATTTGTCGGAAAATGACCATAAAGATGTGAAAAGGAAAAAACTTGAAAGTTTTTCTCAAGGGATTTTATGAGTTCAGCGAAACTGTTTTCTCGCCTACTGTTTTCGATATAATCTTGTCCCTGTTTTTGATTATCATAGTCTTTTGATCCCATGATAATCGGTTGTTTTATATCTGAAATTAAAGATTTGTCATGGAAATCCGATTTATGATCCAAATCATGTAAATGAAAAATTTCCGCATTTTTAATCCAGCCGTATCGGGATGAGGAATCTTTGGTCTCATTGCTTCCGTCTTCTGCCTTTAACACGAAAAAGCATGCCCCTTCTCCGGCTGAATAGTTTGGATGATACCGGGACTTGTCATCCCGGCGCTTTTTTCTCTTTTCTTCATGAATACTTTGTTTAGCTTTCCATACTTTCAAATTCGGTGATATAGCCTTCAAATTTTCACACCTTTCCATGAAGGAGGCCATGGTGTAGCCAAGGACATCGCAATATTCATCAACACATCCTAGAAGAACTATTTTTACCCTTTTTTCCAAAAGCCAGTTGCAGGCCGTAATTATGGCTGATGTAAAGGAAAGATCAAACTGACTGACGGTAAGTCCAGGCCCCTTGATTCCTAATTTCATGGAAATATGTGCGGCAGCAGCATTGTGTACGGAATTGGAGAAGTGCGTCGGCTGACTTGCGCTGTCCCCATTTTCAAGAAATGAATCCAAAAAGGCAAAAGTGGTTCTTGAAGGGCCATATGCGGTGGCTATAATTAATCCTGCATCTTTTAGCTCCTCTTTTTTTATTCCTGCATCCTCAATGGCAAGGCACGCGGCAAAAAGCGCCATGCCGGAAAAATGATCTATCCTTCTTAAAGACCTTTTGGGAAAAAAGTCCTCAAGCCCGGAAGTCGAGGCCCGATAAAGAGGCAGATCAAAATCCCTTTGTTCCAGCTTTATGCGAACAGTTTCAGGAATAACAGTTGTTTCACCGGTCAACATTTTCTTAAAATCATCCATTCCATGGCCAAATGCGCCGACAGGGCCTATACCTTTTATGGTTATTTTCATCTATAGTATTCCAAATAATAAACTTGGCATCTCTTTAATAGTCATCAACTGTTATCATATAAACGGCCATGGGCCGACCAGGGTTTTGACCTGGTTCTGCCCACAACGAAGTATGAAAGTCATCCGTCGTTTAAGGAGACTTTCATATAACACCCATGCCCTGCCAGACACAACAAATTATGAAAGTAAGGGTGCCCCTTGTGGGTACCCAAATGTGATGCAACCAAAAACAGGGCAACCACAAGGGTTTGCCCCTACTTTCATATAAATTTTTTAACATTAAAATCAGAATCCTTTTTCTGGAAAGCTATATTTACCTTTTGATAACTTATTACAACCTATCTTTTCCTGCCATGACAAGGGCTGAGTTGTTTCCTCCAAAGGCCAATGACTGGGAAAGGGCATAATTACCATGAATTGAACATGGAGCGGTTACCGGAATTCCTGGGAGTTCAGTATCTCCCTTGTCAAAACCAGTGCTTGCCGGAATATTTTTCCCATTTAAGCATTCCATCGTGAAAATAGCTTCAATGGCACCGGCAGCCCCCAGTGTATGCCCGGTACAACCCTTTGTTGAAAAAAAAGGAACACCTGGAAAAAACCTGCTCAGTACTATACTTTCCACACGGTCATTGTCCCTTGTACCGGTTCCATGGGCATTAATGAATGCAATCTCCTCCGGCTTTAGACCGCTGAAATCCAGAGCCTGTATGATGGCCCTTTCAAGACCCGCACCTTCCGGGTCAGGTGCCACAAGATGATGGGCATCGCAGGATGTGCCGTAACCGCATATGTATCCCTTTGGATCTGATCTTCTTTGTTCAGCAGATTCTCTTGATTCCAATACCATTATTCCGGCTGCCTCACCAAGGTTCAGCCCGTTTCTCCGGGCATCAAACGGCCTGCATGGCTCAGGGTCCGTGATCATGAGGGAAGTAAAACCATTGCAGGTAACCCGACAAAGCTCATCTCCTCCCCCTGCAATAACCATGTCGCACAAACCGTTCTGAATCCATGAAAGGGCAATTCCCAGAGCATCGGTGCCTGAAGAACATGCATTGGCAACGGTCTGGATGGGGCCTGTAAGGTTGAATCTTTCGGCAATGGAGGCGGCAGGGTTGCTTTCAAGAAATCTTTGAACAGGTAAAATATCGGGACATTCCCCTTTTCTGAAGCGGTTGTAAAAATCAATGCTGTTGAGGGTGCTGCCGACGGTGGTGCCTATGCATACCCCTGCCCTTTTGCCGTAAAAATCATTCATTGAAAACCCTGCATCATCAAGGGCCTGATCTGCTGCGGCAAGCACAAGGCTGGCGGTTCTTGTAAGATTGGATTCTTGTTGTAAAGATTCTTGTTTTAAATAGGAGCTGGATGGGATAGCGTCAATCTCCTGGTGCTCAAGCTGGACATCATGGAGTATCTCGAACACGGGATATTTCAGGGAATGGTTTGTAGTAAATAGAACAGGAGGGGCACAGTTTCGTATGCCTTTAAACAGTGTTTCCATGTTTTTTTTAAGGTTTAATCCTGCCGCTGAAATACAACCCATGCCTGTTATAACAGCGCCTGATTTTTTTTTCATCAATGATTTTGTCCGTATTTTGGCATCCTTCATTTTCCGATTTACACTTTCTGAATCAATATTCCCATTTTGGTGGGGGTCCGTTTAAAAAAAGTGTCACCTACTTTTGAGGTAATATGAAAAATGCCCGTATTTTTAATGTTTTTTAAAATGCTTTCATTCTTGGACTATGGCGGTCATTCAGTCATGTATATTACATTTCGATTTTTTTCTTTTTCTTGAGGGCCTGGGCCGGTTGGAGGAATACCGGCGCAGTGTTCCGTCTTTGATTTCTTTTTTAATGACCTTCATGAAAAGGGCGCCCATTTTAAGCTGATGCCCCCCATCTGCATAAAAAGTGTCCCAGGCATAATGATACATGGCCTCAAGTCTTTCAGGTGAAATTTTTCTGGGTTGAAACACGACTTTATCGCAGGTGTAGTCTGTCCAGTTGTTGTGAAGAATTCTTCCATGTTTTTTAAATTTCTGCCGAATGGGGGACTTGGGAAACGGTGTTAAAATGGTAAACTCCGCAATATCAAGGTTCAATTCCATGAGAAAATCAACCAGTCTTTTTATTTCGTCTTCATCATGGTCATCGGTTCCAAGGATTACGGTCCCCTCAACCCCGATTCCATAATCATGGAGACGCTTTATGCGGTTGCGGATAACATCTGATGTATCAAACACGGCCTGATACACATACCAGCAGCCTGCATCCGCTGCTAATTTCAACACCTCGTCATCATCAAGCAGGGGATGGGAGACCCATTTTTTCTTAAGAGGAATCATTGCCGTGAATAGTTCTTTCAGCCATTTCTTGTCATGGGCAAGGGAGTTATCAACTACAAAGAGTCTGTTGTTTTCAATGGATTCCATCTCTTCTATGGTTTTGTCAATGGGTCTTGGACGAAATACCCGCCCCCCTAAGAATCCATTGCAGCATGGAAAGCAGTTATATTTACAGCCCCTTGAAGCATGCACAAGATCAAGCATCTGTATACCGCGGTAGCTGTAGCTCTCCTTGTCAAGGATATCACGCCTTGCTGTGCCCACAAGGGAAATATCGGGAAAGTTATTCATGTAATTGTAAATTTTCTGCATCCTGCCTGACTTAAAATCCTGGATTACCTGGTGAAACCGGCCTTCAACTTCCCCTAAGAATACAGAATCTGCATGTTCTGCCGTCTCTTCCGGGTGGAGCATAACCGCGATGCCGCCGAAAATTACAGGCAGGCCCAATGCCCTGTATTTATCTGCAATGAAAAATGCTCTGTTAAGCTGGCAGGTCAGCAGTACGGAAATGCAAATTAAATCAAAGGATGAGTCAAACTTCATCTCCTGGACATTTTCATCGATAAAATAAAGATCAATATCCTTTGGCACCTCTGCTGCAAATACAACGGGACCGTGGGGCGGCAGATGAAACTCGGTCTGTTTTTCAAGTTTTGGCCAGGATGGAAAAACCAGTTGAATTTTCATAAAAATCTCCAGGAAATATTTTGTTCTGCCCATGGCAGTTTATCATGGTCAAAATGAGCCGATATTTGAAGCAAGCCCTGCCATATCTGTTAGTTTTCTATTTTTATAATATATCCAGTTATCAGGCTGAATTATAAGTGCACCATGGGAACGATTATTTTTGTTTAATTTCTTTTCAAGCACCAGAAAAAAGGCTCCTGAAAAAAAGCTTTGATCCTGTGCCATGAATGCTGGGGGAACAGCATCACAAATACCACACACCATTGCATCGGGGCAGGATTTGGAAAAAAGGGAGTTGATCGCCATGTTCAAGCCCCTGATGCCCCGGGGTTGGTTTTCGTTAATAATAAAACTCTCTCCGGTAAGTCCCAGGGCAATGCCGGCCTCTCCGATAAAGGAAGTAGGCAGTGTATAGGCAAACAGGGCCGGGCTGGTTTGAGCGCCGTTTTCAGGAATAACGGTTTCATAATACTGTATATCGGTTTTAATGCAGCCAAAGACGGTTGATGCGATAATTCCCACATTTCTTTTCCGGTTCCATTTTTCCATGCCAGCATCTTTAAGAGCATAAAAAACACCTGCAAAACCCAGCCTTGAAAAAAGATCCATTCTTCCAAAGGGTTTATAGGGGTAGCCCAGAACCTTTTTTGCCGTAAGCTCTTTTTTTGGCAAATCTCCCCCTGCCCTGCCGATACCTGTAATATATACCTGTTTCATGGCACAAGAATCTCTTTCCCGGCAAGGATTAAGGCTGCGTTTATGCCTCCGAAACCCGAGTTGGTAGTCAGCAGGTAATCTCCTGAGAATTTTTTTAAAGTATTGCTTGCTATGCCCTTAAATTCATCCTCGCAATCCTCTAAACCCGCGGTGGGTGGCAGCATTTGATTTTTCAGCATATAAATACCAAGAGCGGCTTCTATCCCTCCGCCCGCGCCAAGGGTATGACCTATGGAGCCTTTAATGGAATTCACAGGGGGAATGGATCGGGGAAAAAAATGTTTAAAGGCCGTCATTTCCATGGCATCATTATAAATCGTACCTGTACCATGGGCGCTTATGGCACCGATTTGATCAGATTTTATTCCGGCAATATCAAAAGCGCCTTTAACGGCATGAAATAAACCTGCACCATCCCTTGCGGGTGCGGTGATATGGGCGGCATCACAGGCAAAACCCCACCCGCATATTCCTGCCAGCGGCCTCATATTTTCTTTTATGGCCCGGGCCGGGCTCATCATCAAGAGAGCCGCTGCTCCCTCTCCAAGGGTAAGTCCGCTGCGGTTTTTATCAAAGGGCCGGGCCGGGGATGGTGACATGGCGCCTATGGATGAAAAACCCGCAAAAACAAATTCCGACACCATATCCATGCAGCATACAAGTACAGCATCAGCAGCTCCGGAAGAAATGGCAGATGCTCCCTTAGCAATGGCAATGGTGGATGATGCACAGGCTGCGCTGATGTTTATCCCTTTATCCTTAAGGCCAAGGGTATTTGAGACAAACAGTGGCATGGAAAAACCTGCCGCGTCCATGGGGGGAATATGGCTTTTTCCCCGTTGGAATCGTTCAAGATCATCAATGCAGGATTTGGTGGTTGCGGTAATTAATAAGGTGTCTTCTGGCACCCTATTTAAATGGGAAAGAAGATGGGATGTCATTATTTTTAAAAAAGAATCATCACAAGGATGATCAAGAAAGTCAATACAGGCAGCTACATCACTGACATAATTATCTGATTTGAAAATATTTAATTTTTTTATGCCGGATTTTCCAGAAATAATGTTCTTCCAGGTTTCATTAATACTGGAACCCACAGAAGTTACAACAGCAGCATCCGTTATCCACACCTGGTTCATTAAATTGAGCACCTGTTTTTTTGTCCGCATCTGATTTGATTTCATTTTAAAAAAATTCCCCTTAAAAAGCTCAATCTCTGCCGGTTGGGAGTATAATTCAGAGAACTTGTGACTGAGGAAATACTTCTCACTTTTAAAAAATAGTTCCAGCCTTCCATCTATCACAAAATTTTTTATAAAAGGGTGGTTGAACCATGTAAAGCTGAAAATTCCGATTAAGCAGCATCTGAATCGTATATCCGGTTGCGGCGGTCTCTCCTCTGCCGTTAAAAACTATAAACTCGTTGTTTATACGGGCAGCCTCTGTCCAGTGAAGCAGGGCATCAACACGTATTTCCTCTTCAAACTCAAGGGGATGGAGGTAATCTATGTGCATGGTTTTTATGGGAGCTAAGATGCCGTTGGAATAAAAATCCATGTAGCCGATCCCGTAGGCCCTTCCAAGGCCAACCCTTGCATCCTCAAAATAGGATGCAAAATGACCGTGCCATACGATTCCCAAAGGATCGGTCTCCTGGAACCTGACTCTGGCGGTTACGCTGTGGCGTAATGGTTCAGGGCTGCCTTGAATTTTTTTAAAATAGTCCTTTTTCATGAAATCGGTTCATCAGCAAGTGTCTTATGGGTTTTTCCTGATTTTTGATATGTTCTTTCAGGTTTTTGAATATGCCGGCTTATAAGATCGTGGATATGTTTTTTCATCTTAAGATGGGGAAAACGGGATCCGTATTCTTCAGGATAAAAAATACCAAGGGTTTTCATCTTAACCTCGGCAGGCTCAAACCATTTTCTACCGGGCGGGAAAAATTTATCCGTACCGGTTATGCACATGGGAACCATTGGAATATTAAACTGCGCAGAAAGCTTAAAAGCACCTGAATAAAATTTTTTCAATTTTCCGTCCCGGCTCCGATGGCCTTCAGGAAAAAAAAGTATAACTCCTTTTTTAGACAGAACCTCTTGTGCTTTTTCAGAAATCTGTTCCCAGGACAGGGACTCAACATTCAGGTATTTTCCAAGTCTCATAAAGGGCCTGTAAAAAAGAATTCTAAAGGGCCAGGCCCTTACGGCAAAACAGACATCTGAAAAGGGAAGCTGGTTCATGAAAAAAGTATCGAAAAACGACAGATGATTTACAATTAATATGGATGGCCTGGGAAAATCATCATCTTGAAAACCCTCAAGTTTAATTTTAACAAAAGGGGATATGATCCATTGCCATCCCCTGCCGTAATACCATACAAATTTTCGGATGATAATTTCAGTTTTCAACCCGGCAAAGAGTTTAAAAAAGATAAACACAAATGGAGCAAAAACAACCGAAATAATTGTCCAGATAATCATAAGAGGGACAAGGGTTATATTCATTAAGAAAATTTTAAAAATATCTGACAAAATAACAATCCAAAATCTGTTGGGTAATCTGCATTAATTAATAGCGGATATCTCGAATCAGATATCAATCTTTATTGCTTAATATCTGGTTGCAGGGTAAAATATTTTCTGCAGACTGCCTTATATATTTAAAAAATCAAATACTATTGCCGCGTTTGTACCGCCGAATCCAAAGGAGTTGGATAACGCAAAATTTATCTTGCCGTCAATGGATTTCCTGACAATTCTTATCCGGGGGAAACCTGGTTCAAATCCATGGAAATTAACATTCGGTGCAAGAAAATTTTCCCTGGCCATTAAAACCGTATAAAGAGCTTCACTGGCTCCTGACATCCAGCACTCATGGCCGGTGATGGATTTTGTTGATGAAACCGGAACCCTGTCACCAAACATATCGTATATGGCCTTTGCCTCAATTCTATCCCCCGTCCTGGTGGAAGTTGCATGGGCATTTATGTAATCGATTTCTGAAGCATCAATCACAGCATCCTTTAAAGCATTTTCCATGGCCATTGCCACTCCCCGGGGGTTTGATTCGGAAAGATTATTTCCAATACTGGACGAAAAACCATACCCTCTGATAAGACCATAAATTTTTGCGCCCCGGCTTAAGGCGTGTTCCATATTTTCCACAATAAGGCAGGCCGCTCCTCCGCTGGGAACAAGCCCATCTCTACCGGCATCAAAGGGCCTGGATGCCTGTTCAGGGTTATTGCAGCGATTGGAAAAGGCTCCTAAAGCATCAAAACCTGCCGTACTCATCCAGTTTGTCTCCTGGGCGCCTCCTGCAATGACAATATCCTGGAGACCGCTTTTAATGAGCATATATGCCTGACCAAGCGCATTTGAGCCGCTGGAACAGGCTGAGCTGATCGTCCAGTTAGCCCCTTTTATACCAAAGTGCGCGGCAAGATTCATGGTAATGGTTGAGTTCATCAAACGAAATATTGAACCGGTACCTATATATCTGGTTTCCCGATATTTTCTGGCAATATCCACACATTCAACCCCGGCTTTTACTGTGCTGTCGTTTCCAAATACGACCCCGCACCGCCCGGTTTCAAGTAACTCCTTAGGGAGTCCCGCATCAATAACCGCGTCCCTTACCGCATGATGGGCAAAGAGAGCAGGTTCACACATGGATCGAAGCTGTTTGCGTTTTAGACCAAGTTGATCCGGAAAAAAATTGTTGATCTTCCCGGTCAAAGGGGATCTAAATCCCCTTTTAATTCTTTCAGGATCCTCAACAATACCGGACAGTCCCATTTTAAGGGATCGGCTGACCTGTTCCTTGGAGTTTCCAATACATGATAATATGCCAAGGCCGGTAATGGCTGCCCTGGTACTTGAGGTGAGAGGTGAAAGAGTAGAAGCCATCTAATACATTAAACCTAACATAGCAGAATTATTCCCAATATAAATCAGGGCATAATAAAAACAGATAGTTAAAAAGTCCATGGGGCAACCACAGGGAGTTGTCCCTACATTTCATTCTTCGTTGTGCCTGACAGGGCATGTCGGTTTTTATATGAAAGTCTTCGTAAAGGATTGTTTTTTAAAGACTTTCAATCTTCGTTGTGGCCGGGCAAAAAATATGCTCCGGCCATGCCGATTTATATGAAAGTCTCCGTAAAGGATTGTTTTTTAAAGACTTTCAATCTTCGTTGTGGCCGGATAAAAAATATGCTCCGGCCATGCCGGTTTATATGAAAGTCTTCATAAACGACGGATGACTTTCACGGTTCGTTGTGGGCGGAACCGGGTCAAAACCCTGGTCTACCCATGGCAGTTTATATGAATGTGTGTGGGCAGAATCTATTTCTGCCCCATTGATAAATATGAAATAAATACATTTGGGACGGATGTGGAACTAAATAATTCCACCATTAACACCAAGAACCTGGCCGGTTATATAGGATGCCTTTCTTGAACATAAAAACAGCACCGCTGCTGCCACTTCCCCAGGAAGACCTGCTCTTTTCATGGGTATGGTTTTTACAATCTCTTCCATGGGAAGTTTTTCCAGCATTTGTGTTTCAATAAATCCGGGAGCAACGGCATTGACGGTAATATTTCTTGATGCAATTTCTTTTGCAAGGGCCTTTGTAGCGCCGATGAGGCCTGCCTTTGATGCAGAATAATTCACCTGACCCGGAACCCCGGTCTGGCCCGAGGTGGATGTAATATTGACAATTCTGCCGTATCGTTTTCGGATCATGTTTTTAACAATGAGCCGTGTGACATTGAAAAAACCCGTAAGATTCACATCAATAACTGACTGCCAGTTTTCTTTTTTCATCCAAACCATCAGCATGTCATCGGTTATTCCGGCATTGTTCACAAGAATATCAATCTTTCCATGCTTTTCAATAATTTGTTTAACAGCCTCTTCTGAAGCATCTTGATCCGCCACATCAAAACAGATAATCTCGCCTGTGCCCCCGTGCTCTTCTATCATACTTAGTGTTTTTTGTGCCCCATCCAGGCTCTTTTTATAATTGATGTAAACATATCGGCCGGTTTCACCCAGGCCCGCTGCCACGGCGCTGCCAATGCCTTTTCCACCACCTGTAACAAGGGCTATCTCATTTGAGTCGGATTTTGTCATTGTTTCTAATTTTCCTAATTTCTACTGCCCACTGCTGCAACCTGAGCTTTCGACAGTTTATAATGACCTCATTATCAAAGGGAAAAATTTTCCTGAAAAGCTCGGTTTATTCGGGTGTTCAGTATCAGTTAACGGATTTCAGTATCAGGCTTGCATTAACACCGCCAAACGCAAAGTTATTTGTCATAACATATTTAAGCTCTTTGTCAATTCTTTCCATGACATGAAATATGCCCTCACATAAAGGATCGATTATATCAAGATTCAAAGTGGGGAGAATCATTTTGTATTTCATCATAAGCAAAGAAAAAATGACCTCCATGGCACCACTGGCTGCCAGGGTATGTCCGGTATATCCCTTGGTAGCGCTGACCGGAATTCTGCCCTTTGTAAATTCTCTTAAGGCTTCAGCCTCTGCGGCATCGCCAATAGTGGTGCCGGTGGCATGGGCGTTTATGTAATCAATGGCCTGAGCTTCAATGCCTGCCACGGCAAGGGCCTGTTCCATGCATTGCAGCATACCCCTCACTCCCGGAGTCGTCATGTGGCTTCCATCACAGCAGGAGCCATAGCCTGCGATCTCTCCGTAAATTTCTGCATTTCTTGACACTGCCCTCTCAAAGTCCTCCAGGACGACAACTCCTGCGCCCTCCCCTACCACAAGCCCGTCCCGTCCTTTATCAAAGGGGCGCGGTGTTTTTGAGGGCCTGTCATTGTATGCCTTGGATGCCGCATATACCACGTCAAACACCCCGGCGGTTGATGGGTGCAGTTCCTCGGCACCTCCGCATATCATTATATCCTGATGCCCTGCCCTGATAAGCTCAAATCCGATTCCAACGGCTTCGGTGGATGATGCACAGGCAGCACAAGTTGAAATCAGCCTGCCCCGGGTTTTTAAAAGCGAGGCCACATTTGCAGCAACGGTATGACTCATGATTTTTAAAAAAGTTGTGCCTTCGAGATGTTTTATGCTTCTTGAATCTGCATATTTTACAAACATGTCTTCAATGATATTGGGTGAACCGGTTGTTGAACCAAGGGATACGCCTGTTCTTTCCGATGCAAGTTCCAGGTCTTCCAGGCCGGCATCCTTTACGGCATCAAGGCTGGCAAGGGATGCCATAACCGCCATGAGGCCCATGGTTCTTCTGTGTTTCCGGGGGATTGATTTTGGATTTATTCCCTGAACTACACCTGCAACTCTGGTTCCAAGGCCGTCAATTTTTTCCCAGTCTTCAACCCTGGTTATTCCTGATCTGCCCCTGTTAAAAGCATCCATGACCGCCTTGATGGAATTACCGATGGGAGATATTATTCCCATGCCCGTGATTACGACTCGTCTCATTTTTTAACTCTGATTTTCATGGCCATGGCCGTTTAAAGGTCAAACACATAATTTTGCCCCCAGGTTTTATTCTTTTTTTACCCCTAAGGGCATGGGCGTTACAGCACCTCTTCCATGATATTCTCATAAAGGGACTCCATGCCAGGCATGGCCATACATGCCTGAACACTGCTGATTACGGAGCCTGTAATACCAGATATCATTAAACTCTGACCGGCAAGATAAAGACCGCTGATTTTTGTAACAGGATTGAAGTGATTTTTCCAGAAGTTTTTCACTGTCTTCTTGATACCATAGGAACTGCCGGAAGGAGACAGGGTATATTCGGCAAAGCTTGCAGGGGTATAAACAGCAGCAATCTTTACCTTCTCATTCATGCCCTTCCACTTCAAATTCATCTGCTTTACAATGCCCCGGGCGGTTTCCATTTTTTTTTGCTGATATGTTTGATTATCATTTTTTTTAAGATCAATAAAACGGTTTGCCTCATCTGTGGATACATGGATTAATGCGGTAACTGAAAAAATATCTTCATTGGCAGCGGGAAGCGCACTGCAATAAATCATCCTGGGATACCAGGTTGTATCTGTTCCAGATGAAGAAAAAAGAGGTGGAAGCGATGTCTCTTTTTTGTCTGCACCGTATTCTAATGGTTCATATTCTGATGAATAGAGATAAGTATCACACAATGCAAAAGGGCATTCAGAATCGTGCCATTCCAATGCCACACCAAAAACTCCACAGGTATTTTCAGCACGCATAATTCTGTTTTTGTATGCAGGCCGAAGCATCCCGCCGGCCTGGCAGATGTCCACCAGGCCGGCGGGATGCCCTGTAAACAAAACCTCAGAGCAGGGGATATATTCTCTGGTGTTAAGCACAACGCCTTTTACTCTTCCTTCTGTGCAGGAAACAGACTCAACCCTGGCATTGCACCGTATGGAGCCGCCTGCATGGGCAAAAGCATCAATAAAAGCTCCGGCAAAGGGTGTCTTGTATTCATTCACCCGCCAGGAACTTTTTAGAAACGAGTCCGTCACAAAAAAATGGATCAATGAGGGACATTCCCATGGCTCAAGGCCGTAAAGGGGATTATTTCCGGTCAGTATGGACAAAAGCTTTTGTGAGCATCCTATCTTTAAGAGAAACGATTCAATGGACTCTGACAACGGTGGAAGGTCGTCATCTAAGGCAGGGAAAGTATTATGATTCAAATTGTAAAGCCTGAAACCTGCAACGGTTTTCTGCATTACTTCAAGATAGTCATCAACAGCCTTTTTCTCATGGGGAAATAGGTCCTTAAGTGATTGAGAATAGGCATCATACCCCATGGGAGCCTTGAAATCAATACCGGGAAAGCAAATCTGCTCAAAGCCTTGATCATCCATGGGTATTAGATCCAGCCGGTCATAAACATCAAGGTATTGAAAATAGGCCTGGAGGATTTCCCTGTTACCAAGGCAGCCGAGCCGGTGCAATCCTGTTGGAAAGAGGCTTGAACCACGCCTGAAAATCTGCATCAATCCTCCGGCTTTTTTGCCTTGTTCCAGAATAAGGACTTTTCTACCGTTTTTGGCAAGAATTATTCCTGCACTCATTCCGCTGACACCGGAACCTATAATGATGGTATCAAATTTATTCATAAAAACCGGCAAGGAAACCACTAAGTCTTTAGCTTAGTGGAGGAATTACCGCCTCCATTTTTTAAGTTGTAAGTAATACTACTTTGTTATCTTCAGAAATGTTCTTGCATAATGTAAGGGCAACCCCTTGTGGTTGTCCAGGACAGGGTAGCTGGCAAGCACCCCAGGGTACCTATTTCTAAACTAACTTAGTACATCAAGTATACTTAAGCTGGTCAACATGGGCTTTTGCAAGACCCTGAGTCTCGTAGTTCAGGGGTTGTTAACTCTTGACTGAGTACTCATATATGCTACTATGATCATTATGAAACGAAAACATCGCAAAACTACAACAAAAAGTCAACAACCCTTTCATATTACCTCAAAAGTATTTGATACTTCTTTGATGAAATTCCCGGAAAATAAGAGAATGTTCTGAAAAAGTGTCAACCGGTGAATGAAGGATTAAATTAAAAACATATTTCTTTTTAATTATGGATGTTATAAATATGAATGATATATCCGGCTTGCATCAGGATTTTCATAATACAGGTGATGTGCAGTTCATGTCCGAGGATGAAATTTTGGATTTGCAAAATAATCTGTTTTTGAATCACATAAAACACACCGTCACAAACAGCCCCTTTTATTCCCGGCTTTTCAAGGAAAATTCCGTAGATATTTCAGATATAAGAACAGTCAGCGACATAACCAGAATTCCTTTTACCGCCAAATCCCACCTGAATCAAAATAACAAGGAGTTCCTTGCAGTTGCCAAAGAAGATATTGTCGATATCTGCCTTACCTCCGCCACAACAGGTAATATTCCCACAATCCATGAACAGACCCTCTCAGACTTACACCGCCTTGCCTATAATGAAGAAGTTGCCTTTTCAATGGCGGGTTTGACGAAAAAAGACACAATTCTTAACTGTGCTGCATTGGACAGGTGCTTCATGGCCGGCCTTGCCTATTTTTTAGGCGGTACCAAACTAAATGCAAGAATGGTCAGAAGCGGAGCGGGAACCACAGCCCAAACCTGGCACATCCTTGAAACAGCAGATCCCTCGGCCATTGTGGGCGTACCTTCATTCATGAGGAAAATAGCAGATTATGCCATTGAAAACAAAAAAAAACCGGCTGATACAGGTGTAAAAAAGCTGATTGCCATTGGAGAACCCACAAGGGATGCCCATCTTAATCTGCTGCCAGGAGCTGCTGCCCTTGAAGCCCTATGGGATGCAGAAATCTATTCAACATATGCCTCCACAGAACTTGCCACTACCTTTTGTGAATGCAGTGAACGCTGTGGAGGCCATGTCAGACCGGAACTTATAGTGGTGGAAATAGTGGATGAAAAAGGAGAGCCCCTTGCTCATGGAGAAACAGGAGAGGTTGTCGTTACTCCCCTTGGCATCACTGGAATGCCTTTAATTAGATTCAAAACCGGGGACGTGGCATTTCTGATGGATGAAAAGTGCAGATGCGGGCGGACCACAAAAAGAATCAGCCCCATACTGGGCAGAAAGAATCAGATGCTGAAATACAAGGGCACGACCGTTTTTCCGGGCACCATTCTCTCTGCCCTGGAAGGAAAAGATTTTTTTTACGGCGGATATATTGAAGCCCGGATGAATCCCGATGGAACGGACCATATAAAACTCATTGCCGCTCTTAAAAATAACATTCATAATATTGCAATAGACAAAATAAGAGAGATACTTCAAGCCGGAGCACGGGTGGTACCGGACATTGAGTTTATTTCCTTAGATGAGCTTAATAAACGGATATACCAGCCCGGCAAGCGAAAAAGACTTGAATTTATGGATTTAAGAAAAAATTCATGAATTAGAATTAAAACGTAGAGCATTGTCATTACTTAATTTTAAAGTCATCATGTAAACAATAGTTCGGACACTTTTTCCGGTTATATGGTGTAATGATTACAGATAGTTATCGGAAACACATTTAATTATTTTCAACTCAGCCCCTCTTATGGAGACCCTGAGTTGCAATTAATTGCCCTCTGCCCTGATTTTCGGGGCTTTGGAGGCTAAAAACTGTCCGAAGTATTGGTAAAAGGAGCTTAGAGACAAGGCATGCCTTGTCTCTACAATTAGCAGAACCATATCAAATAAATTTTCAGATTGTTTTATGCAGGAATATTTCCAAAGGCAACAATGTTTTTAACTTCACTCCAGCATATTCTGTCAAAGCCCAATGAAGTCACGACAAAACTTTTAAGTCTAAGATCGGGATGTTTTTTCATGAGGGTTTTACTGTAAGATTTGACCTGCTCCTTTGCCTCATCCATGGCATGCTTAACGGCAGGCAATGCAGCAAGCTGGGCAGATGACAACGTTCTTGCTTTTTCACCTGTCAGGCCGGCATCGGACAGGCTCACATATTTAAACTCAATGAGAATATCCAGCAAACGATAATGCCTCATATCCGGCCTTATGATCATGGTCAGGTCGGCAAACCGTCTTTCCAGCTCTTTTTCCGAATCCATGATAAAGAGAATGTCGTTGTGAAGCAGGCTCAAAAATGCCGTTTTTACAGTCAGTTCATTGGCCCATCTGTAATCCCGGTTACGGAATACCTTGAAAAATGTTTGCTCTACAAAAAGGCATAATTCTCCAATTTCTCCTTTAGTATAAAGTGGTTCAGCAGCACTTTTGCCTTCATCTCTTTTTACTGGTTCAGGGATCAGCATCTCATTGATCCTCTCAACATAAAGGCGCTTCATGATCAGGTTGGGTACAATCAAACGTTTTTTCCCCTCATCTGTAATACCTGAAAAGGTAAGAATTCCAAAATAATATAAAAAAGATATTAAAAATGATCTGTCATGGGCTGCATCTGAAAGCATCCTGCGTATTCCAAACTTTCCGCTGATTTCATTGATTTCCACCTTATGCCCCTGCTGCATTAAATCAATGATTAGCTGATTTCCACCTTTAATACCGGAAATATAGATCAATTTACCTTCATCCATGGCAAGGTTTTCATCAAACATGTTATCTGGAAAAGAGCCTGTTTTTTGAAATTTTTTAAGAAAATAAAGGGCAAGGGTAGGATTGTAAACCGGCTCTTTTGAATCCTTTGAAAAGCAGTAGCCGTTATAGTAGAGCTTCATTATTTCAAGGGCGTCTTGCTGTGTTGGTATCTCTTTATCCGGTGTAACCTTATGTGATGGGAGTTGGTGTAAATTTTTTTTATGTAAGACGTTTTTATCATGGTCATTATCATGATATTTACCGGAAGTCTTTATAATTGCATCAAAAATCTCTTTTTCAGTGAACCCGCAAAGATCATTATAGCTCACGTCAAAGTAAATATTTTCCCCGATATTAAATCCGCTTGTAATGTCACTCATCACCACCGGTGAAACCCCGGTAATAAATATCCGATCAAAAATATCACTGGATGCTAAAGATTTGATATTTTTAAATACGGTTTTCAAAATACCCTCTTTTTTTACAAGGGATTCATAACGTTCCATCATCTTACTGTCGGGAGACATCATAACTTCATTGGCAAAGTTATCATATTCATCTATTAATAAAAAAACAGATATATCCATCATTTTAACGGCAGTGCTTAAGGACTTCAGGGAGCTTAATGCATCAAGTGAATTGATTTTAATTTCTGGGATATTATATGACTGATAACACATTATAAATTCTTCAATACATCCATTAATATGATTAAAAATGGATTGACGAATCTGATCAACAGATCCTGATGAATCAATGCAGGAAAAATCCCATTTCAGGATAAAGTAGGAATTGTGCAATGGAGTCGGATTTTTGCCAATTTTAAGATGGCCGAACAGCGCCTCAAACTGATCCTTTTTTGCAACATCATAGTAATTTTCAAGCATGGAGAGCAGCAGGGATTTACCAAAACGTCTGGGGCGGAGAAAAAGCTGAACATCGTTTTCCTCAAGATGGGGAATATGGCCGGTACGATCACAATAAAAATAATTTTTCATAATGATTTTCTTAAAATCACTGTTACCATATGGAAACTTCATATCCAACTCCTCTTTTTTTGTTTTGAGGGTAATCTGTTCCCCAACCGCCGCAAGGGGAGATGCAGGGCCGATGAACAGATCCCCGGCCCATGGCTGCTTTCTTCATATGAAGAGTCCTCACATTCCCCAGATCAAAATTCCTGTATCTTCTTGCTCCGCTTCCCTGCAAAATATCTTATCTTCCCACGAGACATTGGAATTTCGATTAAAAATAACAAGGTGCCCCTCTTTTGCATTGCAGATATCCATATATTCTCAGGTCTGGTTGACCCCTTCTGTAATGGTTTTTTCAAGGGAAGCATATTGAATTTTAAGTTCCAGTACAATTTTCTGGAGCAACGCAGATGTGGAATAAAAAATCATATTTTCTTCCTTGTTTCCCTTTTGGGGCTCAGAAACAGGCCATAGAACAAGCAGGTCAATCCGTTTTCTTCCCTGTCCATATTCACGCTCCACCCTTCCGCCGCTGTTCACAATTCTTTGCAAAAAAGCCTGGAGCAGAAGCTGGGGGCCGGCTTCCTTATACTGAAAACGTTCAAGCCAATGGTCTGAATGCTCACGGAAGAACTCCTGAAAGGCTGTGATAAGCTTTTTCATGTCAAGCCTGCCATCTTCTTTAATATACCATGGCGTTTCCTGATGAATGGTTCGTTGAAGCGAGTATGTGAGCTGCCTTGGAATTATCTCCGCATAAATGGGATTGGCAATATTCAATCCCTGTTTTTGGGAGATAAGCCCTAAATCTTCCACATATAAAATATCATCGTCTGAAATATTTGAAACTAAGATTGTACCGGTAATAATGGGCTCAATAACTCCTCTGACCCTGTCTTCCTTTAGTTTGTCCGCCAGTTGATCAAGATGGGTTTCCCGTCGCTGGATAAGATTTTCCCTTGCCTGATGGATCATATCAATGGTTATTTCCCTTTTTCTATCCCTGTTTTCCTTCATTTTAAAACAGACTTCATAGCAAAGGGCGTTTACAAGCCAGGGCTGTCCCTGGGTTAATTCCCAAATGGCATTTATGGTGTTGTTATTGAAAACCTGACCTGTTTCTTGTTCATGTTGCTGAATCAGTATAGATATTTCCTCTTTGCTAAAGTCTCCGAGACGAAGGGATTCAGCCTTGATATTAAATGCACTTCCACCTGTGATTATGCTCTTTTCCCTGTCAGAATAGATGCGGTAATCCCGAATATCCCTTACTCCGCAAAGCAAAACAGATAAAGGAAAATGGTCGGGACGATTATTATAGCCTTCTCTCAACTGCCTTAAGATAGAAATAAGAGAATCTCCCACAAGTGAATCTATTTCATCTATCAAAAGCACAACTGGTTTGGCAGAGTGCCCACTCCACAGAGAAAGCATTTCAGAAAAAGCAGCAAAGGGGCCCGATCTTTTCAATATTGATTCCCATCTTTCATCAAAAAAGGTATCTTCAATGGTACGCCTTATTTGTGAACCAAGCCTTGCAAGAATGGCCTGCATGGCTGCTGCCACATCTTCCCGTGCAGCCTGGGCAGGTTCCACATTAATATAGACGCAATTATATATTCCACCTTGATTAAGATGATTTACCAGGGAATTTAATATGGTTGTTTTACCTGTTTGCCTTGGTGCATGAATAAGAAAATATTTTTTCTGCCTGATGAGCATTTCAATTTCTTCAATATCAATCCTTTCAAGAGGGGGGATGCAGTAGTGATCTTCGGGATTGACCGGGCCTGCTGTATTAAAAAATCTCATGGAATAAACTCCTTATCATTTTTAAATCAGGTTGGATGAACATGATGGAAAAATCCTGTTTAATCCATTAATCATGGGAATTATGGTTCAGGCAGGTGACCGAATTTAGAACCAAGCCCCAAAAAAGGATACCCATATTATAAACGAAACTTAACTCATTTGTAAGCTAAAACTTTATTTCCCCCCAATCCCTTTTTTATATGACTGTCTCCTTAAATGCCGGATGAGTTTCATGCTTCGTTGTGGGTGAAACCGGGTCAAAACCCTGGTCTGCACATGGCAGTTATAACCAGTCTTTTAAAAATTTTGCCAGGGATATTGCATTGACATTCGGACAAAAAAGCCATATGTAGGGTTCGATACTGCTCAAGGCAAAGGGAGTAACGGAATACTCTATTATGGAACAGCTCGGACAAGCTTATAAAAGTATGCGAAAAAGGGTAATAATGAATATATGTATAACTTAAGGAGCTAAAATGGATAATCGACCTGGGGTTGTACTTGATGGAAATCACCTTACAATAGACGATGTTGTTGCCATAGGAACGGGGGCAAAACGAGTGGAGCTTGATGAAAATGCTCTTTCAAGGTGCAGGGCTTCAAGAGCCTTTCTTAAAAAAGCTATTGATTCAAGAAAGGTAATCTACGGCGTGAATACATCCTTTGGCCCCATGTGCAGCCAAATTATTAATGAACATGACATTGAAACCCTCCAGCTAAACCTTATAAAAAGCCATGCCGCAGGCCTGGGAGAACCGCTGAAGCCCGAAATTGCCCTGGCTGTTCTTGCCGTCCGCTGTAATACTTTGATAAAGGGATATTCAGGGGTCAGGATTCATCTCATCGAGGTGATGCGGGACATGATCAATCAAGGGATATCCCCTTATATTCCTGAATGCGGAAGCGTAGGCGCATCAGGCGATCTTGTTCATCTATCCCACATGACCCTTGCCATCATCGGCCTTGGAGATGTTTTCTATGGGGGCCAACAAATGCCTGCTGCCAGGGCCCTGGAAAAAGCGCGAATAAAACCTGTTAAACTAAGCTTTAAGGAGGGCCTTGCATTAATCAACGGCACGGCTGCCATGTCAGCCATCGCAGCTTTTGCCCTGTCAGATGCAGGAAAAGCCCTGAACATTGCCTGCATTAACGCTGCCTTTGCAATGGAAATTTTCGGGGGAATAGATGATGCCTTTGATACTGATCTTCATACACTGAAACCCCACGACGGCCAACAAAAAATTGCCGAAACCATTTGCTCTCTTTTTGAAGGATCCGCCAACATCACCAAAAGGGATGATCTCCATGATCTTATCAGAGATGGAGAAATTTTACTGGCGCCTGTTTTTAAAACAGATTTGAATGTACAAGATGTCTATTCCATCCGGTGTACTCCCCAGGTATTAGCGCCCGTTCATGAGGCAATCACCTATGGAACTCAAAAAATTGAGGTGGAAATAAATTCTTCCAACGATAACCCCATAATAATACCTGAAAAGGGAAAAATCCTTCATGGGGGAAATTTCCACGGCCAGAGTGTAGGTTTTGCCATGGATTCCCTGTGCATTGCTGTTTCAACCCTTTGTAATCTTTCTGAAAGGAGATTGAATAAGCTGCTGGACAAGGACCTTAATGAAGGGCTGCCTGAAAATCTTATTCCAGGGACGATTGGACTCACCATGGGCTTCATGGGAGCCCAATATCTTGCAACTTCAACCACCGCTGAAAACAGAAGCCTTGCAAACCCTGTTTCCACCAATTCGATTTCTTCCAATGAATCCAATCAGGACGTGGTCAGCATGGGAACAATTGCCGCAAGAAAAGCCTTGACTCAAATCAATAATACCAAGCATGTACTGACTGTGGAAACCCTTGCCCATCTCCAGGCCCTCTCTTTCAGGAATGCCGGAGCCTTGGGCAGGGGGACAGGAAAAATTCACAGTATTCTCAGCCATTCTTTCAAACCCTATGATAATTCAGGAATATTTCATGATGATTTGAAAAAATTCAGAGAAATACTTTTTTCAACAAAACTTTTTGATGATTTAAAGCTGTATTGTAGAGAACTTGCCAATTGATATCTCCATGCTTTTCATAAAAAACCTCGGCATCCTTCATATTGCTTCAAAAGTAGTTTACACTTTTATGGATGATAATCCCGAAACAAGAGGATGTTCATAGATAAAGTGTAAACCGGGAAATGAAGGGTGCCAAAATCTCGAAAAAAAAAATGAAAATGATAATATTTTAGAAGAACTGGGCTTTTATCCCAGAGAAACCTCAAAATTGAGGAGAAGAAAGATGCAGAAGAATGAAGGGCTCGGCACCCCTCACTCCATGTACAGAGATGTATTAAACTCACTTGTTTCATATACCGCAAAAGATGATGGAACATTAAGCGCAATTTTCAGGTTTAACGGCGCGCTTGATATTTTTGCCGGGCATTTCCCAGGGAATCCAATGCTTCCCGGTGTGCTTCAGCTTGAAATGATACGCTTAATGATGGAAAAAAAATACGCGGCAGGTTTAAGAATCGATTATATCCAGAAAGTGAAATTCCTGGAGCCGATATTTCCTGATGAATCAATAAAGGTTCACATCAAATCCGATAGAAAGGATAAACCTCTTTTTATAGACTGTACTCTGATTGTAAAGGAAAAAACCGCAGCAAAGCTAAAAATTTATCTTATTGACAAGATATCTTGTTCCATTGTCAACAGCCCCGGAATACTCCCAGGTATAATGGAGAAAAGGCTTGATTATCCAGATGTTAAATCCTTAATTCCCCATAGAGATCCCTTTATCATGATTGATGGAATTCTTTTTGATGATAATGCCGATATTCATGTAAAAAAAACTTTTCCTGATAATCATTATGGGGCATGGAACGGAGAGGTTCTTGAAAGCGCCTTAATAGAAATGGCGGCCCAGGCCGTCGCAGCAAAAGACGGCCTGGATGCCTTAAGGGAAAAACGAAAACCAGACATGGGAATGCTGGTAAGCATTACTAAATTCAAGTTTAACCTTCCTGTAAAGACAAATCAGCCGGTGGAGGTACATGCGGAAAAAACTACCAGTGTAGGGCCTTTTTATATTATGAAAATCATGATATTTCAAAACAGGGAAACTGTTGCTGAGGGCGGCATTCAACTGCATGTGGCACCATTAAAAAGCATCTAATCAGAAAAAAATAAAATGAATAACCACAATACTAAAATTATCCCCTGCTTTAAAATACGGCATCTTATTATTTTGATTTTTTACCTCATTATTGTATGGTGCTCATCTCTATCTGCACAGGAAAGGGAGATTACAGAACTTACCGCCTCGGAAACTAAAACGCTTATTGAGCAGGTAGAAAAAAGATTTCATCAGACCTCAAGCCTTGGAACCTGTTTTGAGCAGGAAAAGCATATGTCGCTTTTTGCAGAAACTGTTTTATCAAAGGGTCTCCTTTTTTTTCAAAGCCCTGAAAAAGTCCGCATGGATTTGTTTGACCCTGTGAATACATCCATTGTCATGAATAACGGTGTGATAGCGGAATATGAGTATCTGGATAATGGATGGCATCGGCTTTCCCCTGAAAAAAACCGAATGTCGGCAAAGGTTATGGATAATATCATTTCCTGGCTGCAAGGAAAATTCAGCGAAAATTCCGTCTATGCCATTTCAGGATTCAAAGAAGACTCAAAATTCGGAAACGGCTCAGGATTCAGAGATGGCTCCAGGCCCATGGAAAACTCAGAATTAAACCAGGAGCCGCATCTAATACTTAGACTGACACCAAGGGACGAAAATTTCAGGAAACATATCCAATACTTTGAGCTTGGCATAAAAAACGATTTAACAGGATTGGACCATATCCTGATCATGCAGCCGGACAGTGATTTTACCAGATATAATTTTTATAATGATCAACTTAACGGCCTGCTGCCGGATAATATATTTAATACCGATGATTCAATGCCCTTTCCTGTTTCAGACTGGGAAAAATCATGCCGGGGGCCAAATTGAAAATGGCTGCAAGAAAGTTGAAGATCATATGTTCAGGAATATCATGATGACTGCCAGGGCAATGATTTTATATAAAATTCCCTGGCGTTTGAAGACTTTCATCATCTCGATTGTGGTGGTAAGCCGACATTTTCGTTATATCTGCCGGCTCATTGCTTTAAGAATCCAGATCAGCAGAAAAAACAGAAAACTTAACAGCCTGGTCATAAACATTATCATAGCGATAATGATCACGGGCTATGGATGTGCCCCAACATCAGGCATGCGGCCCTTTTCCTTTAATGATCTGCAATCTGCCAGTCATTTTTCAGCAAACCCTGAAAATATATATCCGGAACAATTTAAAATGATCCAGCGCTGCATCCTTAATGCAGGAAACAGACGGATATCCTTTAACGGGTATCTGTCTGTTGACGGCAAAAAAGGAGAAATCAGGTGTGTTGCACAAAACAGTCTGGGAGGCACGCTTTTTAAATATATTCTAAACAAAGGCGGCTCTGGAAATGATCGCGAAAAAGAGAATGGGAAAAATGAATGGCAGAAAATTAATGTCTTACATAAACTTCCCTCTATTAAAAAAAAATGGATAACCCAGGGTGCGGCAAAAGATGCCGCCATACTCTTTCTACCCCCCAAGTTTTCCCAGGGTTTTCATTATAACATACATGACGATTCACCACCGCCGCAATCGAACGATGAAAGTCTTTGGAAAAACAACCTCTTACGGAGACTTTCATATAAACCGGCATGGCCGGAGCATATTTTTTACCCGGCCACAACGAAAACTGAAAGTCTTTGGAAAAACAACCTCTTACGGAGACTTTCATATAAACCGGCATGGCCGGAGCATATTTTTTACCCGGCCACAACGAACATTGAAAGTCCTTTGAAAAACAATCTCTTACGGAGACTTTCATATAAAAGCGTTCAGGAAAATTATCTCATGGACGATAGGGCAAGGCTGGCGGAGTATCGCATCATAAGAGAAAAAAAAATCCTGTATGAGGCTTTTTTTTCCTATGATGATAAATTCATGCACAATAAAAAGTCCATCCCCCATGTAATTACGATCATCGATCATTCCATGCACTACAAACTCAAGATCACACTGGTGAAATTCATATGCCCTCAAAAACCCGTTTCTGGATAATCTTTTTTTTAGTTCTTTTTTATGGTGCCTGTTTTAAACTCTCCCTTAATCTTGATGTTGATGAAAAAATCACATCCATGCTGCCTGTTTTTGATGAAGAGGTTAAAAACTTTAATTTCATCCTTGAAAACGCGCCCCTTATGGATGCGGTGTACATAGATATTCATTCAGAGCCAGATCACGGTTTTTCAGAATCAACCGCCTATCATGGAGAATCAGATGGGGGTTTTTCAAAATCCACGGACTATAAATCCATGGACTATCATGCAACTCCTGATGACAGTGGATCGACCCTTCAAAAGGCAGCAGATGATTTTTATGATGAAATTAAAGCATCTCCGTTTTTCCAACACATAGTCTATAAGATTTCAGCCGGAGAATTTTTCAATCTTGTTGATTTAATACATGAGAAAAAACAATATCTTGTTACCCCCCATGACCTCTTGAAAATTAAAAATAAAATAAACCCGGACAGTGTCTCCTCCATTCTTACTGATTTTAAAAGAAAACTTTTAGGTTTAAAGGGAATGTTCATAGCTAAGACCATAAAGGAAGATCCCTTTAACATAAACGCCCTTGTCATGGAAAAAATCGAAAACCTTAATCCCATGTCATCAAAGATAAGCGTTGAGAACGGCAGAATAACCAGCTCCCATGGAAGGCATGTGCTGATGATCGCCTATCCGGATTTTCCTGCTGTGGATACATTAAATGGAAAAAAAATGCTGGATATTTTAAAATCAGCAAAACATAAAATTGAAAATGCAGGCCCAGGCATAAACATAGGGTTTGCCGGTGCCCATGTGGCAAGCCTGGACAATTCCTTGACCATTCAGAAGGATGTTAAAAGAACCATCATGGTTCTCTCCCTTGCAATCATCACAATGGGCATGTTCTTTTTTTCAAGAAAAATCTTTATCCTCCTTATATTTTTTCCAGCTTTTTTTGGGCTTACATTTTCTTTGGCCCTGCTCTCCCTTTTTGATCCCCATGTATCCGGGATTGCCCTTGGATGTGGCGCCGTGCTGGTGGGCATAACCGTTGATTTCGGCATACATCTTCTGTTTCATCTTGATGCTTCAACTTATATGATTTCCGGCAAAAGCCCCCCTGACTGCACCATATCCACAGGCAGTATTTCTCATTCAGGCAGAAACCAGGTTTTTCCATTACAGGCCATGGAAAACAAAAATGATTCAACCGCTCCATCTGAAGATAATTTTAATTTTATCAAATCAACATTCAAGAAACTGTACAAACCCCTTGCAACCTGTGCCGGAACCACCTCCCTTGCCCTTTTCTCCCTTGCTTTCTCATCCATTCCAGGCCAGCGCCAGATGGGTATATTCTCTGGAACAGCGGTTCTGGCGGCAGCTTTTTTTGCGGCTTTTTTTCTAATGTATTTTATTCCCGGGACATCGATTCCCGGAACATCAACAAAAAACAGACGGCCACTCCTTGGCCTCGTACCCTGGTGCTGCCGCATGCTTGAAAAGAGAAAAAAAAACACCAGGCCACTTACAATTGCAGCCGTTATTTTATGTGTTTTATCTTTATACGGGGTATCAAAATTTGAATTTCAAGGAGATATCAAAGAGCTGAACCATTTGAGCCCCGAGGTAAAAAAAGACATGGATATGTTCCTTGAAACATGGGGGGGAGACAGGCCCACTGTGACAGCCGTTGTAAGGGGAAAATCTATCCAGGATGCCCTCATGAAAAACGATAAGCTCTATGCGCTCCTGAAAGAGCAGCAGGAAAAGAACATGATACAGAACATCTCATCGATCTCCCCTGTGCTGCCTTCTTTTAATACCCAGAAACAAAATCATGAATGCTGGAAAAAATTCTGGGACAAGGGGGCTGTTGATGGGTTGAAGAGCATTATGGATATTGAAATAAAAAAGCATAAATTTGCCCCGGATATATTTGCCCCGTTTTATGAGGCAATCAAACCAGGAGCAGGTGAAAATACCTGTTTGATCCTGCCAAAGGACTTAAATAAAACAGCAATTAAAGAGCTTATAAATTCAAGGATTACCGAGTACGGCAATGATAAATTTTTAGTATTGACCACCTTTGAATCCCTTGAAAATACAGATATGGAAGAGCTGAAAAAAAGTGCCGGCACCACCATTCCAGGTACGATCATTTTTGATGCAAAATATTTTACCACTCATATCACTCAAAGGGTTTATAAAGAATTCATTAAAATAGCACTCATTGCAGTTTTTGCCATATTCACGGCTCTTTTCTTTTTTATGGGAAAAATCAGGGTTGTGCTTATTTCTCTCCTGCCCGTAATACTGAGCGGTTTTGTAACCATCGGTGTCCTGGGGCTTGCCGGTATCTCCATAAACCTTATCAGTGTTTTATTCATTGTTTTTGTTTTCGGGGTGGGTGTGGATTTCAGTGTGTTCATGGTACATCAGAGGCTTACCTGCATCGATGAAAACGAGAAAGAAGAGATGCTTGCCGTAACCTGGGCATCGGTTATAGTTTGCGCGCTTACAACTATTGCAGGTTTTACATCACTCCTTTTTGCCCATCACAACGCTTTAAGATCAATTGGTGCCGCAGGTTTTACCGGCATGGTTTCATGTTTGATTTTTTCTTTTATTATAATTCCTTCCGTTTCAAAGGGTTAAGAAAAAGCCAGGCATGGCAGCACCGGCTATGCCTATTTCTGGGCATAATATTTTATTCCGGCAACTCTTGAGTCGTAACTTCTCATTTTTTATACTAAATGTGCTGTGTAAAATTCTAATCCAATACCATATATGGTGAGAACTTATGCCTTAGGACCTACTTTTCGCTTATTTTTATAACATGCTGTAATCAAAGATAAAATTGCTATGTGTTTTTTGCCAATAAATTTTTCACTATCAATAAAATCAGTGGGTTATAGAAAAATAAGCGAATAAAGGGTTAGGAGACAAATAAATTCTGTATTACCTGAATATATTGAATATATATTCAGCGTTCCCCTCTTTTATAAGGTTCCCCCAACTGTGCCGGTGCATTGAGTTTTCTGCTGTCTTTAAAACTTATCCCTAAAAGAATCATCAGGGTTGCCCCGTAGGGGAGCATGGCAAGGAAATTTGGAGATATTCCAAGGGGTTGTAAAAGATACTGCAGTACAAAAATACCGCCGAACAAAAAGGCGCCAAGAATTGCCCTGCCGGGATTCCAAAGGGCAAATATGGTAAGGGCAATGACAATCCACCCCCTGCCGGCGGTCATGCCCTCTATCCAGGATTTACTGTAGGATGTGGATAGATGTGCTCCTGCCATGGCGGAAAAGCCTCCGCCTATTAACACACATAAATACCGTATCATTGACACATTTACCCCCTGGGTTTCGGTTGCCCCTGGATTCTCACCGGTGGACCGTACCTTAATTCCAAGCCGGGTTCGCTCAAGAAAAAACCAGGCAACAAGGGCAAGGATAACTGCCATGTAAAAAAAAGGGCTCTGTTTAAAAAAAACCGGTCCTATAACGGGAATATCCGAAAGCCAGGGAAGAGCAAAATCATTCATCTTGATCGGCAGGGGTTTTCCCACGTAGGGTTTTCCCAGCATGCCGGACAGCCCCAGACCTATCATGGTCAAGGCCAGTCCGGATACCACCTGATTGGCCTGCAAGGTGATGGATGCAAAGGCATGGATAATGGAGACAGCCATACCTGCTCCTATGGCAGCCAAAAGACCCAGCCAGGGATTTCCCGTGGTGTAGGTGACAATAAAGGCCACAACCGCTCCCAGGGACATGACTCCTTCTACTCCCAGATTTAAAATCCCGGATCTCTCGCAGATCACCTCCCCGACGGTGCCAAGGAGAAGTGGTGTTCCAGCTACCATGGTTCTTTGAAGAACCGAAGTTAAAATTTCATCCATTTTTGTTCATTCCTCATCCACCCCGAATCCCTATTATAGCTGATGTCTTAGTTTTTCCATCCAATTCATTATTTTTCCCGTACCCTTATTTTTCTGGATATAGGGCCAACAGCGACTCTGTTCTTTAAAAAGAAATCCCCCATAATCAAAAAAACAAGCAGGGTTCCGTTCACGATCTGAACCGTTGCGGCAGGAAGGCCAAGGGACATCTGAATGGCATCTCCCCCCACCAGGATACCTGCAAAGAAAATCGAAGACACTATTGCATAGAGGGGGTTCAGTTTTGCAAGCCATGCCACGATAATGGCGGTAAATCCATAACCTGATGATATGGAAGACGGGTACCCCAGGTAGTGATGAATACCTGCCACCTCCCCTACCCCGGCAATACCTGCAAGCCCCCCGCTTATGGCCATGATAATCAGCGTGGTTCTGAAAAAATCAATTCCAGCATAGCGTCCGGCATCAGGATTCTCTCCGATGACTCTGACCTCATATCCGAATCTTGTTCTGTAAACAACAAGGCAAAGCATGGCAGCTGAAATAATTGCCAGCAAAAGGGTGGCATAATGGATTCTGGAACCTGAAACAACACTTAAAACAGCGGAATCCGGCAGATTATCGGTTCCTGGAAAACCAAACCTTGTCTTCCCCTTCCAGGGGCCGACAATGAGCAGGGTCACAAATTCTTCACATATATAGTTGAGCATAAGGGTTGAAATAACTTCATTGATGGAAAATTTTATTTTCAAAAACGCGGGTATAAGCCCGCATAGTGCGCCTCCGAGGAAACCTGCTCCAAACATAAGGGGAACAAGTATCCATCCCGGCAGATAAGAGCCAAATGTGAGTCCCACCCAGGTGCTCAGTACAGCTCCCATAAGAAGCTGTCCCTCGGCTCCTATGTTCCAGAACTTGGCCCTGAATGCAAGGGTAAGTCCAGCGCCGATTAAAATCAGGGGAATGGCCTTTGTGAGGGTCTCCTTGAAGCCGTACATGGTTCCAAAGGAACCGGCGAATATCTTTGAAATGGCAAAAAAAGGATTTACTCCGGAGACAAGAAAGATAATGCCGATGGCAAAAAGGGCTGCTGTCAGAGACAAAACATTGGTCATGAGCGACCTTAAAGGGGTAACACTTCCCCGATCGTTGACACTTAATTTAATCATTTAAATCATTCCGATTTTTTTTATAACTGCCATGGGCAAACCAGGATTTTAACCTGGTTCTGCCCGCAAATGCCCCTCATCTCATTGGAGGGTCTTGGAACCAGCCATCATGAGACCAATATCGGAAACATTTTTGTCATCAGCCCCTTCAAGTATACCGGTAAACCGGCCTTCAAACATAACCGCAATACGATCACACAGCTCAAAAAGCTCCTCCAGATCCTCGGAAAAAAGCAGAACCCCTCCCCCTTCCTTCCTTCTTTTCAGAAGCTGCTCCCTTAAATACTCTGTTGCCCCCACATCCAGTCCATAGGTCGGATGGGAGGCCACAAGCAGGGATGGAGATTCACTGATCTCCCTGCCAAGTATTAATTTTTGTATGTTACCGCCGGACAGGTCTTTTATCTCAACATCAATGGAATGGACTGAAACACGAAAGTCCTTCAAAAGTGAGGCTGTATGCTTTTTAATCCTGCCATACTCAAGAAAAAGTCTTTTTGAAAACTTCTTTAGGTGATGTTGTTTTAAGATGGCATTGTCATATAAAAATAGACCAGGAGCAATGCCGAACTTGATTCGTTCCTCAGGCACATGGGATACTCCGTTGTCATATATCTTTCTGGGGGAGAGATTGGTAATATTTTTTTGGCCGGCAACGACCCTGCCGGATTCAACCCGGCGGATACCTGTGATGGCTTCGGCAAGTTCCCTCTGCCCGTTTCCGGAAACTCCCGCGATTCCAAATATTTCATTGCAGAACACCTCAAAGGAAATATCTATAACCGCCGGAAGTCCTTTGTCCCCCATAACATTGAGGTGCTCTACCAAAAGTACCCGGTCTCCCCTTGGTATTTTTTCCCGGTGAACATTGAATAAAACATCCCTGCCGATCATCATTCTTGCAAGGGCTTTCTTGTCCATGTCCGAAGTTTCGGCGTTTCCAACGATTCTGCCCTTTTGCAGCACGGTAACCCTGTCACAGATATCCATAATTTCATCAAGCTTGTGACTGATCAGGATAACCATATGCCCCCGGGACTTCATATCCTCTAAAATGGCAAACAGGTCTTTTATTTCCTGGGGTGTCAATACCGAAGTAGGCTCATCAAGGATCAATAGGTCAGCACCGTTCAAAAGAGCCTTTATGATCTCAACGCGCTGTTGTTCACCTGCGGAGAGCTGCCAGACCTTTTTTGAAATATCAATGGAAAAGTTAAATTTTTCTGAAAATTGAGTTACCTTATCCCGGATCCTGATCTTTGGGAAAAAAAAGGGAGTTTCTTTATATCCAAGAGCTATATTTTCAATTACGGAATGATTCTGTATCAGCATGAAATGCTGATGCACCATGCCTATGCCCCTGGAAATGGACTCCAGAGGAGAATTTATGGCAACGGGCTTTCCATTGATCAGAATCTCTCCTGCATCTGGTTTATAAAGACCGTACAAGATATTCATCAAGGTGGTCTTGCCTGCCCCGTTCTCCCCAAGAAGCCCTAAGATTTCACCGGATTTTACATGGAGGTTGATATCCTTATTGGCAAAAAAACCTTGAAATGATTTTGAAATTCCTCTCATCTCAAGGCTGTCAATTTTTCTCATCAACCCCCTCCAGAAAATTTCAAATAACAATTCAGGTTATAACGCACCATATTGTTTGAATAATACATTATTTCGGTATTGAGCCCTTTACATTGTCCACGTAATACATGATACTCAAAAGGTCCTGCCTCGATGCCCGTTCCCCAGCCTTAACCCTTATCTTTCCAGTGTTGTCCATAACAGGGCCTTCAAATGGATCAAACACATCCACCCCCTGTTTCATCTGGTCATAACGCTTAACCACAAGATCATAGGCTGAGATATTTCCAAAATCATCAGTATCAACCTTCACGGTTTTCAGCTCATCAACAAATTTGGAGTTTATTATTTCATCAAAGCTGCCGCCAAGAATTGCGGCCCCTTCCGCCGCAAGCCACCACATATGTTCATTTGTCCAGGTGCCGTTATAAACATCCTCAAGTATCTTGACATACATGCCGCCCCAGTCTATTAGCTGGCCTGAAACAACAGAGTCCTTACCATACGCCTGCATGGGGCTGTAATGGCTGAAGGTGTATATCTGTTTGCCTTTTTCCGTATGATCCTGCCCCACCTCGATTACCGCGGGAGTATCTTCTGTAAAGGCAAGAGTATCGCATCCCTCTGCAATAAGGGCTTCTGAGGCTTCCTTGGCCTTATCAGGGCCGTACCAGGCATAGATCCACCTTACACTGACCTCGGCCCTGGGATTTACCGCCTTTATACCAAGGGCAAAGGCATTGATGTGGCGGATAACCTCGGGAATAGGGAATGCCCCGACATACCCTATTTTCCCGGTTTTACTGAGAGCACCGGCCATGAGGCCGTTGAGATAATAGGCCTGGTAAAGATCGCCAAAATATGTTCCCACATTTTTTGAATTTTTAAGGCCTGAGCAATGCATTAATATTTTGTCAGGATATCTTTGACCCGCGGCAATAGTATCATCCATATACCCAAAACTTGTGGTAAATACTACATCACATTTCTGTTCCTGTATGAACCGGTCGATGATCCTGGCCGCGTCAGATTCAGCCACAGACTCGATGTAGATGGTATCAAGCCAGGGCAGTTTTTCCTCGGCAAATTTACGCCCCTGATCATGGGCATGGGAAAAGCCATAATCTCCTACAGGTCCGACATAAACAAATCCAGCCTTTAATTTCTTTTCCTTTGCAAACACGCTTCCTCCGAAAAACATGGAAAAGGAAAAAACGAAAAAAAGGATGCAACAAAACATAAAACGCTTTTTCAAATTCATCTTTATTTCTCCTGATATTATTATTGTTGGATAAATCTGAATATATTACGATAACAAACCCATTATAGTCAACAACTATTGATTCCCAAATCCATATCATAAAGTTCATTTGAGCAATAAAACCAAATAGTTAAGCTAAATTTAATGGAAGCGGAGCAGAAATAGATTCTGCCTCCTACATATTTATAAAAAAATTCGATGTTAGATTAGGAATTTTAAATAAGCTGTTCAAGCAAATGGTATCTTGCCCTTAAAAGGCTTTCCCCAACCTTAATGTGAATTGGGTAATAAAAATCATGGTACTGTCAGAGAACCTTTAAACTCTTCCCCTCCGTAGCCGGAAAAAGAACGTATCTTCCACATGAACTGAAACCCTGACAAGGCGGAATCTGGAATGCCAAGATTAATATTGATATATTGTTTGGGTGACCAGGCATTCATGTCTTCTTCGCATACTATACTCTCAAGTCCCGGATAGGCATTTCCGGCAAGGTCACAGAGATCTATGCAGTAATGGGTGTCCTTATCCCGCCTGGGCCACTGGATGAGTTCATAGGTGGAGTTATATATGTATGAAGGAGTAAGGGCAATGTTGAGTTCAAGCCTTGAAGCCTCTTCGATCTTAACTTCCGTTGAGAAAATTTCATAGCCCGTTTTAAAGGCTGTTACGGTAACATCGCCTACAGGACATTCAAGAATGTAATAACCCGGGGATGTCATGCTGCCCACAGTCGATGTTATACCTGTTTTAACAGTCACCCCGTCTACGGGGTTTCCCGATTCCGAATTGATGATCATGCCCTCCATATATCCTGTGTTAATACATTCTTTATCAATCGTTATTTCTGTCTCTGGGTCAATTATTATCGGTCTGTAAATCCATAGGCTGTATATGGTGCCTGTGCCGTATCCTTCAGGATCATCATGGGTGATTTTTACATAGTATATTCCATCCTCCCAGAAATTCCACGACAGCAGATTCTCGCCTTCAGTGTTTACTAATCTATTTTCCGTGATTTGTGTCAACCCGTCACCGGCAAACAGTGTGATCACGGTTTGAGACTTTTCACCCGGATCAAAGGTTTTGATATATATGGTCTCATCTTTCAGGGCATGGAATTTTATCCAGTCCTCATCGCCCTGTTTGTGGAAATTATGAACCTGGGGACAAATCGCGCTCAGATTGAACTGAACGGCGTTTGCCGGAGTATCGTCAAGTTCGTACCTGTCGGGAATGTTATCTGCCTGAATAATTGTAGTTGTAGAGGCGCCTGAATGGGCTGAAAGCAATATAACGACCATTATAGTCACCTGCAAAACCGGAAATATGTTCTGCAAAACCGAAAATCCATAAAATTTTGTTTTCATGTCATCTCTCTTTATTGGAAAGTCTTCATAACATACTCGTCAGTCATAAATTCTGCGAATGATCACCATAAATGGTATACTAAAGAAGTTTAAAGCACAATATATAGTGATAGAGATGAGAACTTACGACTCTATACTGAAAATAAAATCCATCCTTCGTTTTAATACTTCAGCAGGCATGGTGATGTTTTGGTATGGGCACAATCAGGATTTTATCATGAAAATCAGGGTACGGTAACACAGCCTTCAAAACCTTCCCCGCCGTAACCTGAAAAAGACCTGATTTTCCACATGAACTGAAATCCCGACAGGGCGGAATCGGGAATGCCAAGATTAATATTGATATATTGTTTGGGTGACCAGGCATTCATGTCTTCCGCACAAACTAAATTATCAAGTCCCGGATAGGCGTTTCCAGCAAGGTCACAGATGTCTATGCAATAATAGGTATCGCTACCCCGCTTGAGCCACTGGATAACTTCATATGTGGAATTATATGCGTATGAAGGTGTCAGGGCAATGTATAGTTCTACCCTTGAGGCTTCTCCTACTGTCACGACTTTTGAAAAAGTCTCATAGCCTGTTTTCCTGGCAGTTACTGTGAAATCTCCGACAAGGCATGGAATCATATAATATCCGAAGGAAATAAAGCTGCTGACATCGGATGTATGATTTGTTTGAACCACGGCACCACCTATTGGATTGCCTGACTCAAAATTTGTAACCAAGCCTTCAATATAGCCTGTTTCAGGACCTATATCGTGGCTGATCATAAGGCTGTAGGAGGTGCCGTCACCAAATATGGAAAAATCCCTGTGTGTTATTCTCACATAGTATGTCCCGTCTTTGGTGGGGCGAAAGGGGTAAGATACGGCATCCGGCCCTGAGTATGAGGGATCATAATCATTATCAATATTAGGATCAATTTGAGTCATACCATCCTGCTCAAAGATGAGTATCCTGGTTTCGCAATTTTCTCCCAGATCATAGGTGTTGACAGTATATGCCATATCGCTCTTTACAGCATAAAATTGTATCCAGTCTTCATCTCCCTGTTTATGAAAGTTATGAATCTGCGGAGAAATTGTGCCCAGTGTAAATTGAGCGGCGTTTTCCGGACTATCGTCAAGTTCATATCCATCAGGATGGTATGCTTTCACATATGGGTTCGCAAAAACACCGGAGTATATTGTAATATGAAACAAAACAACAAATAAAATTAATAACATGAACCTGTAAATTAAAAATTTCATTCAGCCCTCCGAAAAAAATATTAAAAATAATATATCAAAGAGGTATAGACAGTATATAATTCCTTGTCCTGAAGCCTGTCTTCATAGTTTATAATGGATTTGATATCATTACCGAAACGATATTGAAAGGCAGTATCAAACACAAATCGTTTCCATGTTATCCCGGTGCCAAGACTCATTCCCCAGAAATCATCTGTTCCGTCCATTGAAGGCTCAGGATCGTAAAAAAAACCGCATCTCAAAGGCACAATGAATTTTTTCCTGATAATCAGATATTCTGAGCCAAGCCTTACCTGGGTCGTATTTCCGACATCTGATTTCGATTCTGATACTCCTGATATGGGAGATGTCTTTTCTCCGGAAGAATCTTGCAATATATAATCCTTCCAGTGTGTTCTGTAAACATCAAGGCTGAAACTGAGTGCGTCACTCAGGCGAAGCGCAGCCCCCAGACCGTATGACATGGGCATATCCAGGGTCTGGTCATCAGAATAGTTTGTAGATTTAATTATTTCCTCTTGTTGTTCCTCTTTATCTTTAGGAAATGATTCCTGATCATTATAAGATTTATCAACGGCATTATCATTGTATTTTACATCAGCTTTAAATGGAGCCTTAAACACGGCACCGATGGTAAGATACTGGTTTATATTCCATAGAAGCCCTAAATGGAAATTCAAACCGCTGAAAGAAAATTTTTCTTTATGACTGATTGTTCTAATATTAATATTTTTTTCCCCGGAAGCCAATATCGTTTGATTAAAAATTTTACTATATTTAGCCTCCCATTGGTTATCATAAAAGCCATCCTCCCAGAAGTTCAATGTAAACCCCACAGACAGGGAAGGAGTGACCTGAACGGCCAGGGCAGGCGAAATTGTCCACAACTGTCCCTCAAGGCTGTAGTTTCCCTTTGTCTCTATTGTAGTCTCTATTGTAGTCTCTGCTAAAGAAAGATTGTTTGTATCCAGATAAGTCCATACCGCCTCATCATCAAAATCATATAAATGCTGGTAATTGATTGAGGCTGTCATATTTCTTTTCCATAAAACAAAAGGATATGCGGCACTAAGATAATTCAGATCGCTGGATGAGGCGCTCTGGGAACATGAAGCATCAGGAAAAGCTTCGTAATCATTATCAGTTCTGTTTTTGTGATAATCATAAACAACTGACATTTCTGGTTTTTCAAGCTGCACCAGCCCGGCGGGATTCCAGGATGCTGCGGTTGCGTCATCACACACCGCAATAAACGCTCCTCCCATACCAAGTGCCCTGGCACCTGAACCCACAGGATTGGGGGATGAGGTGAACTTGATTATTGCATCCGGCATATCTGTCGCTGCATATCCATAAAAAGAAAAAACAAGGATTTGGATAAAGACAACACCCAGGAAAAATTTAATTATTTTATATATATTAATTGCCATAATCCCCCCAGATAAAGGTGAAAAGATGAATAAATAACAAAGGCGAATGATTTCTTGTCAATCTATATACAAAATAACAGTATTGCTGAATACTGCATTGGCATGGAAGATATTGTCTATCGAAGAATCTGTCGTATAAACATAATCATATGCAAAGATATCCCCTTTTCCAAGCCCCAGTGATTCAAAATTGAGTGAAGCAACTCTCATGATATCCCGTGTGTGATCAAAGGGATAAGTATAATCCCAAATATTTGTGCCTGGTGTGGATATATCGATAATACCCGAAGGAGAAAGGAGGCAAAAGGAGAGTTCCCCGTCGGTGGTACTAAAGGCAAAAATGACCCACTCTCCCGCAATGTTATTTTGTGTTTCAATATCAACCGAAATGGCAAGTTTCAGAATGACATCCGAGTCAAGTCTGACCGTCTTTATCACGCTGCCGGGTTCTCCGCCCACAACAAGGGGTTCCGGAGGAAGCTGATCCTGAACAACTGTGGTTCTTCCCAGAAGCTCTACTGTATCCTGGTCGTCCATGGCGTAGAAATCAATCAGATAGGTTCCTTTTTCAGAAAATCCTGAATACATCCATTTATAGCCGCCATCAAAGGGAAAAAGATTAACCACCGGCAGCGAAAAGGATACGGAATCCTCCCCGTCCTGCAGACCGGTCTGAGTGTCCTGTATAATGGGCGGAGTTATCAGCGCCCACACCCGGACAATTTCATTGACGGAACGGATGTCTGAAACAGTCATCATGGAGGAAATTTCACCTTCAAGGGTGATGGTATCTGGAATATCCCCTGTGATAAACCCATCGGCTCCTGTAATGATACCGATACCTATACTAGTTTCTTTCGCCAAGTATCCGTCTGAATCTTCGTTGGGAATGCCGTTGCCGTCATCGTCTATCTGTGGGTACTGAAAATTATCCGTCAAGTCAAGGTAAACAAAGGACTGACTGATGTAGTTCACCGCATTGTAAGCCTGAACGAATGCGTGCAGGATGGTGCTTCCCTTTGAAATCGCATTCCAGAAATAGCTGCTGAAGGATATCAGTCCGTTTGTTTCAAAAAATGCTTTCCCTGTCTCGTATGTGCTGCTAAAAACAATCCTGCCCGCTTCAGTATTATTTTTAAGGGCGGACATAAAGGTACCTGAAGCATCGGCATCGATAATAACATTAACATGCCCAGATGCTATTGACTGATACTGGTCTATATATGAAGCCAGGGATGCGGCTGACAGGCTATATTCGGGGGTCAATAAAAAATTTGATGATTCACCGTCACCCACGAAGTAGAGGGTCAGGTTGTCCGTATCCGATGCCCAGCCAGTTATTGCCGTTTCAATTTCAGAGGCATGTACTCCGTGAAGCCTTTTTATCCGTTCATCGGAAAAACCCTGCACAGCAAGGGCCTTTTGGGAATGATCTCCAAGATATTGATAGATTGATGTGCGGACAGGATCAGATGACTGGGATGTTACGATGACCGCCTTGGGCAAAAAGGTCTGCTCCGTCACAAACAGGGTTGTCATGGGCTTGGCGTTGTTTCCCTTTTTATCCCGTGCGTAAAAGGTTACCCGGTAGGCTCCTGGTTCCGTAAAATTATCATACCATGCCTGATATGAGGTGCCCTCCCCTGTTTCCACCGGCTTAAGATCAATTTCCGGAAGCTCGGTGACAGGAATATCAGAACTTACCGGAGAATAATCAGGTGAAATTATAGTCGCCCATACCCTGTCAATACCGTCGCTGTCAACCACAGTCTCGGCAGCTACAAGGGCCCTGCCCGTCCCGTCAACAAGGATCATGGGCTGAGAGACTCCTATAACAGGCAGATCATTAGTCTCTGTTCCAGGTTCAAGCTGGTGATCTGACCCGGTTTGAGAGTCCGGATCAAGGGCAGTACAAAGGGAAAGGGCATCGTAATCTTCAGCCTCATTGCCGATGCCGTTGCCGTTGGCATCGGTCTGGGGAGTTTGGGAAATCTCAAGAATAGTCATACCCTGCTGGGCCTGCATGAACGAGGTTAAGGCATCATGACCGTTAAAAACAGATGTCCAGAAATATTCTGAAAAAGAAATGGTGCCGGAGCTGATAAAATAGGCGTATTCATCGCTGTCCGTGCTTGTGATAACGGTTCTTGACCCGGATGTGTAAGGTGTCAGGGAGGATAAAAAACTGCCCGAACGGCAGGCATCATACACCAGAAGAGTTTTTCCCCCGCTTGATGCCTCATAGGTATCCAGCCATTGATCAAGACTCTCGGCTGAAAGCTCCGTTAAGCTGTCCAACAAAAAGGTCTCCTCATCTCCGTGATCGACAAAGTATAGAATCAGCTCTTCTGCTGACGAGGCGGTTTCGGTGATGATTTTTTCAATGCTCTCCAGAGTCGGCGCACCGTAAATATCATCGAACAGGCCGTTGCCGTCGATGTCTAAAGCATTGTCCTCACAAAGATAATAGATGCTTTCCTTTGGATAGCCTTTATGTAGAAGAGTCCGGTAGGCAAAGTTTGCACAGGTGCGGGTCGTGTCCCATAATGTGTTTCCAGGATAGGGCCCACCTCCTGCAACTATGAGGGCTTTTTTGTTAAATGCAGGCTCTATGGCTTCAACGGGCTTGAAAACCGAGATTCTGTTGTTAAAGGAATCCACGACAAACATGGTGCCGTCGCTGGCTACGGCTACATCTGTGGGTTGTATCAACTGAGCCTGTCCTGATCCAAATTCTCCAACAGAACCAAGGTAGTCTCCCTGTGAATTAAATTTCTGGATTCTGTCGTTGAACATGTCAGCTACATAGACATTACCACTTGAATCTGTTGCAACTCCCATTGGATGATCAAATTTTCCCGGATCTGAACCCAAGGCGCCCCAGGACATTATAAATTCACCTTCAGATGTAAACTTTTGGATTCTTTGCCTGTTATGAAAGCTACTGAAATGGTCATAATAATCACTGACATACACATTGTTCTGATGATCTACCGTAACACCGTATGCTGTTGGAGAATGATCGAGATTTTCGGCCTCCCCCCAAGATTTAATAAACTGACCATCATTGGTGAACTTTTGAACTCTATTTTCTCCGTCAACAACATAGATATTTCCGTAAGAATCAGTAGCAATTCCTCTAGGATTATTAAAATGGCCCTCCTCAAGCCCAAGCATTCCCCAGGCAAAAATAAAGGTGCCATTTGAGTGAAATTTCTGTATACGGTGATTATTTCCATCTACTACAAAAATATTTCCATCAAAATCAACGGTAACATCAACAGGTTGTTTGAATTGGGAATTCCCTTCTCCATAGCCACCAATAACCATCAAAACATTGCCATCTGCATCCAGCTTCTGAATTCTATGATTGTTCGTATCTGCAACATATATATTATTATCTGAATCAATGGCAATACCGACAGGACTTAAAAAGCTTCCCTGCTGTTCTCCACCGCTTGCCCAGGAGTTGATATGGATTTTATTGTTGTAGAATTTCTGAATCCTATTATTTTCTTTATCGGCAATAAAGATGATTTCATTTGGGCCGAATAAAATATCGGTAGGTGTATTGAATTCACCATCTCCCGATCCTTCGGAGCCAAAGGATTCAATAAAAGTACCATCAGTTGAAAACACCTGAATCATGTGATTTCCGCTGTCCGTAACATAGAGATTATCATCTTTGTCAAAGGTCATTCCCGATGGATCAGTCAACTCTCCCTGTCCGCTTCCTGTCCCTGCAAAAGAGAGAAGAAATTCAGCCGTTGATGAAAATTTGACGATATTGTCTATTCTATATCCATCAAGATCAGGAGCATCTTCATCAGGAGAGTCTTCGGTTCCCTGGTTTGCCACATAAAGGTTTCCCTGGCTGTCAAAAGCAAGTCCCGATGGTCGAAAAAGATAACATTGATCGGGGCACTCCTGACTGATTTCGGTTCCATCAAAAATATAGCCTGGAATACATGGATCTTCGCAGTCTCCTGAGATGACGCCAAGGTATTTTCCTGCATTACTGAATATCTGAACCCTGTTATTTCCACAATCAGCAACATAAATATTGTCGTATCCATCAACGGCAATGTCACCGGCAGGGCCTACAAATTTAAATTCACCTTCATCACTGCCAAATGAACCCCAGGAAAGCATAAAAATTCCGTTTTCATCAAACTTCTGGACTCTGGAGTTCCCCGAATCCAGCACATAAATATTGCCGGAGCTGTCCACTGCAAGAGCGGATGGATCATAAAATTCACCATCATTGTCGCCATACCGCCCCCAGGTGGTAATGAGCTGCCCCTGGGAGTTATATTTCAGCATCCTGTTGTTTTCAGTGTCTGCTATCAGGAGTGCGCCGTTTTGTGTTACGGCAATGCTGTTTGGGCCCCAGAAGTACCAGGGTTGCTGGATTTTGGGAAACATGGAGTGATACTTGAATTCATCTACCGCAAAAGATGTATTAACAAAGAAAAGGAGCATACAAAGAAAGATCAGTACAAAAAATTGTAATATATATATTTTTTTCATATTTCACATCTCCTTTTCCCCATATGATATTTGAAGGATTATTTATTTTTGTATTCCAAAATTACTTCATCTTACTGATCCATTGCTTCATCTGATCAAATGTGTCTATCTCAAAAATCTTTGTGCCAAGCTCTTCAAGCTGCACCAAAGAAAGCGGCATTAACAGGGAATAAAGAGATTCCGGAGTTTGTTTAAATTTTAAAACAAGCTGTTTTAGCAATAGTTTTCTTACGCCTTCTTCTCTTCCTTCTTCTCTTCCTTCTTCCCTTCCTTCTTCTCTTCCAATTCTCTGGACACTTGTAATATAAGGCATTCTGGATTCCTCCTCTATTTTTTCCAATTTCTGCCAGAGAGATTTTTCCAGGGCTTTGGGCAATCTCATAACCCAGTCTATAAAAGCAAACAGATCAATAACTTCTTCTCTGCTATAGCCTTTATGATACAAAGCCCGAATCAACCCAAATTTTGAATCAAACCTGAGGCCCGGGTCGTTCCGGGTTTCCAATGTCTGTAAATGTGCCATCACAACGATTGAAAACGGGTTAGGATGGTGGTCCAGCTCTGAGAGATTATCTCTGTATTCCAGAAGTTTCACTACTGGATATTCAAGGGTCAGGCGACATTTCCACAGTTCATAGCTAAATGATGCCGGTTTCCAGGCAGGGCGGTCATCGGCCAGGATAATAAAACTTGCCACACTGCGGTCATACAGATCAAATATCCGGTAGTTGTAAGTATAAATTCTTCTGGCAAAATCTTTCTCATATTGCGCCTGTACCTCCACATGAACCAGCACCCAGTTCTCTTTACCCTCATTTGTATAGACCTGAGCCAGTTTATCCGCTCTTCTGGGACCAATTTCGGCATTTCTGGAAATCTGCTGAAACTCTTTATCAAGAAACACAATTTGTCTGCTCCAGTCTATCTCCAGGGCTGCATCAGGGAAAAAGAAGTGCATCAGCTCCTTAAAATATTTTGTCAGGATGTCTTTCCAGGGATTGTCATAATCATCTTGTTTTTCTGCCATTTAAAATCTCCCGCAGCTTGATACTTAGTTCCTGCTTTGAAAATGGTTTACTTATAAATGGCACTCCCTCATCCAGCATCCCGTTATGGGCAATAACATCTGCAGTATAACCCGACATGAACAGGCATTTCAAATCTGGGTATATTTCCATCATTTTATTGGAAAGCTCTTTGCCGTTCATCTCAGGCATGACAACATCGGTCATCAGCAAATCAATCTCTCTATCTGCTTCCTGGACAATCCTTATGGCATGGCCTGGAGTTGAGGCTGCAAGTACTTTATACCCCAGCCTTTCAAGCATCATGATTGTCATTTTCAAGATTGCCTTTTCATCTTCCACCAAAAGGATCGTTTCATTACCACTCTGGACTGTTTTTACAGCATCTTTTTCCTGTTTTAACGGCGGGATTTCTTTATGACGGGGAAGATAAATTTTAAAAACAGTTCCTTTGCCAGGTTCACTGTAAACATTTATGAAACCCCCGTTCTGTTTAACAATGCCGTAAACCGTTGCCAGTCCAAGGCCGCTGCCCTGGCCGACCTCCTTTGTGGTAAAAAATGGTTCAAACAAATTATCAAGGGCCTTCTTATCCATACCACAACCATTATCGTTGACGGATAACATTATATAGTCACCGGGAATAAAACCAGCATGGGATAAACAATAATCATCATTCATGGAAATATTTTTCGTCTCAATAACGACTTTTCCTACGCCTCTAATAGCATCCCTGGCATTGACACACAGATTTACTAAAATTTGATCCACCTGGGAAGGATCAATTTTAACCGGCCAAAGCTTTTCTGAAGGCAGCCAGACTAAATCAATGTCTTCGCCAATGAGCCGATTAAGCATTTTAAGCATCTCTTTTAAAATATTGTTAAGGTCAACTACCCTGGGAGCAATAGTCTGCTTACGTGCAAAGGCTAACAATTGCCGGGTGAGGTTGGCGGAATTTTCTGCTGCTTTATGGATTTCTTTCAAATTGGCAGTAAGGGGGCTTGCCGGGTCTATATCTTCCATGGCAATTTCAGTATTGCCAAGAATAATACTAAGCATATTGTTAAAATCATGGGCAACTCCGCCTGCAAGCCTGCCGATGGATTCCATCTTTTGTGTCTGATGGAGTTGATTTTCAAGTTTCTTCTTATCTGTAATGTCTATAAGAAAACCTTCAAGCCCTATAATTTCTCCACCTTGTACAACAGGCTTTACTGTAAATGTATGATATCCGATGGATCCATCTTTACAGCGTCTGGTGAATTCTCCTGAAGTTACAGCCTCTCCATTGATTATTTTTTTAATGATAATATTTGCTGAATCTTTGTCCATATCAATCTGAGTCAAAGAAAAATGCCTGCCAATTACCTGATCAGGTGAAGAATAACGATGCATTTTTAACCAGGCTTCATTAACAAACTGAAAAAAACCATCCTGATTAATAAAAAAATATCCAGCTTCAGTACTGTCAATAATACCGCGAAACCGTTTTTCACTTTCCTGCAAAGCATTTTCCGCCTGCTTTCGCCCGGTAATATCGCGCCCGATACCCAATACTCCGGTGAGCCGGCCGTCATGGCTGTACATGGGGGTTTTTATGGTCTCAAGGATTTCACGATGACCGTCATTTGCAAAAAGAACTTCCTCTTCGTTTGTGGTGGGCTTTTTATTAGCTATCGCAATTTTATCTTTTCCTCGAAAAAAGTCTGCCAGCTCCTTGTCTAAAAAATCATAATCAGTTTTTCCAACTATATCCTTTTCCCTTGCACCAAAGAAATTTTCAAACCTGGAATTACAAAAACGGTAAACCCCTTCCTGATCTTTCAACCATATTAAATCCGGGAGAGTTTGGATTAATGTTCGCATATATTCTTCATTTTTCTTTAAGGCATCTTCAACCTGCTTACGTTCATGAATTTCCTTTTCAAGTTGTATGTTCATGAGACTGATGCTGGAAACATATGTGGTAAACTTAACTAAAAAACTCATTAAATGATCAATAGTTTCCCGGTTGTACCTTGGAATAAGTCGGAAAGCATCCATATAAGAAGCTTTATCAAATCCATATCTTTCAGCCTGTTTAATAAAGAATTCTTCATCAACTTCTTCATCATCATAAAAAAACTGCCCGGTATATATATTTCCCAGGTGCTTGTCGCCGACATATAATGGTGTAACGACATCCCAAAGTCCATTCATGCATTTATAATCAATGTATTCTCCAGGTTTAAGATTTTTGGCTAAAAAGAGATCGCTTTCAGTACAGTTTCGGGATGTTTCAGGATGAACCCTGTGAAATTTAGTGCATATATCCTGCCATCCTGTAGATTCCATTACTTTTCCGTTCAGGTCAAGTACGGCAGTTACCATGTGAGTGAGCTCATAAAAATCATCCATTATTGACTGGATATTTTCTACATTAATGAGGGAAGCAAGATCAATTACTGGAATATTGATTTTGGGATTCCTTTCTGATTTAGATTTATCTCTTGAGCGGTTTTCACCATTAACTGCGGCCTTATTTCCCAATTCTGTTTTCTCAAGCTTTTTAACTCTTTTTGCTAATTCTTCATATTTTGGTTTTTCCGCCATTGAGAAAAATTTCCTTATGTCTGAGTCATTGCCCTATTGTGTCTTGATATATTGCCTTAAATTGTCATAATCACCCTGTTTTTCTGTCATTCAAGCCTTTCTTCTTCCTATTCGCTCATTTTAAATTGAAAAGATTAATTATCAATGTGGGCTTGTAAAATTTAAAATGCATTATACTTTGTGCGGCAGTGAGTAGTTCTCCTTTTTAGGTTTAACCTTAGCTTGAAGGTGCTGAAATGATAACCGATATGCCATATGAAGATCAAGGCATTTTAAATAAAGACAAAATACGCATTGTCACTGAACGAGTGGATGATATCCCCCTTCTCATAGCCCATATGTTGAGAATGGGCATTCAGGAAGTTGTCGACAGGCATATTCCCAAACACGGCAATCAAAGAGATCTCAGTTGGGGATGGACAACGGTTATATGGATGGCTCATATCATCACTGAAGGTGATCATCGTAAAGTATCAATGAGTGAGTACATCTCGGAGATGAAGCATACATTGAGTGTTCTTTCAGGGCAGATAATAAATGAACTGGATTTCAGTGATGATCGTTTGGGCCATCTGCTCAAGCATCTAAGCAATCGGGCATACTGGACAAAAATTGAAGATGATCTGAACAAGCGCAGCCTTGAGGTATATGATCTGAAAGCGGGAACTATTAGAAATGACGCAACCACGGTAACTGTTGATGGAGAAATCACAGAAGATGGGTTGGTTCAATATGGACACAGCAAAGATAATGCTAAGTTGCCTCAGATAAAACTGATGACTGCCTGTGTGGACCCCTTGGGGATGCCCTTGGCTTCAGATGTGGTTTCTGGTGAAACAGCAGATGATGTATTATATATCCCACTGATGAACCGGGTCATGGATAGCCTGCAAAAGACAGGCTTGTTATTCTCGGGTGATTGTAAGATGAGTTCATTGGAGACTCGGACTCATCTGGTATCTTCAGAGCATCATTATCTATGTCCATTGCCGTTAACCGGTAAAACGGCAGATGAAATGAAAATATGGATCAAAGAAGGTCTTGCCAGACAAAAGGAGGATCAATTAACCACAATTCTCAGAGAAAATTATAAAGGAGAGTTGCTTCTCGTAGCCAAGGGCTATGAGCTTGATCGCATCCAGACTTTCGAAAAAAATGGTGAAAAAATGACATGGGAGGAACGTGTACTGATTGTCCATTCCCCAACCCATGCCAAGAGCCAGTCAGCAGGACTTGAGAATCGATTAACAAGAGCCCAGGAGAAAATTGAAGCATTAACACCCCAAAGAGGGCGAGGCAAGCGTCAAATAAGTGATGAATCTCAACTGACGGCGGCCATTACTAAAATTTTGCAATCCCACAAGGTAGTTGGGCTACTGATAACTCAATATGAATACCAGGTTGATCAAAAAATAAAGTATGTCGGTAAGGGCCGAGGCGCTGCTAATCGGGAGAAAACTGTTGTCGAAAATAATCGTTACCAGATTATTTCTGTTGAAAGGAACGAAGAAGAAATTGCAGAACAAAAAATGCGATTTGGCTGGAAAGCTTTTGTGACAGACGTAAGCAAAGAAAGCCTTTCTCTGGAAGATGCTGTGTTATCCTATCGGAATGAATATCGGGTTGAACGTATTTTCAGCAGATTAAAAAGCAGGTTGAATATTGCTCCATTGTTCGTTAGAAAGGATCATCAGATTGAAGGGATGACATACCTGTTGACCTTGTGTGTCAGGGTACTGACTCTGGTAGAATTTGTTGTTCAGCGATCATTGAAGGAAGAAAAAAAAGAACTGTCCGGTATGCATCCTGAAAATCGAAAGAAGACTACTGCCAAACCTTCTGCTGAGAAAATCTTGAAAGCTTTTTCTAAAATCAATCTGACTATCATATTGGATATCGAGGGGAATGTTGTCCTCCGTTTATTGAAGGGGTTGTCGAATTTACAAAATGATATCATTCACGCTTTGAAATTCGATCCGTCTATTTACCTGCAACTTGAAAATTAAGAATACTTTTTTTAAATGAGCGAATGGGGAGTAATTAAATACAAATATATAATTTTCAATTTAACATACTGATTTTGTTGCTAAAACAAAAAGAGGTTTCAACGCCCTTTTATAGTGCAAAAAAAAAGCACAACAAACAAAATAATAGTGATCCTGCCTGTTGTGCTAAATCGGATTTTTTACCAATTTTCACAAAGCAATTCAAAATAACCGGTCGTTTTTACACAGGCCGGGCATTTTGTCGGTGCTGTTTTTCCGGTATGAATGTATCCACAGCTCAGGCAGCGCCAGACTCTTTCTTCATCTTTTTCAAAGACCCTGTCCGTTGCGATATTTTCAGCAAGCTGGAGATAGAGTTTTTCATGATGTTTTTCAGCTACAATGATGTTGTTGAATGTATCTGCAGCCCGTTCAAACCCTTCTTCTTGTGCAATGATGGCAAATTTTGCATACATGTCCTCACTGACATATTTTTCAAGACCTGCCGCAGAAAGAAGATTGGATCGGGTATCCTTGATCACACCAGTGGGAAAGGTCCACTTTATCTCAAGGGCTCCTCCATTAAAAAATTTAAAAAACCGCAGGGCATGCTCAAACTCCTGGGCCGCAGTTTCTTTAAATATTTTTGCAATCTGAATATACCCTTCATCCCGGGCTTTGTTTGCAAAAAAATCATACCGTGTTCTTGCCTGGGTTTCCGCAGCAAAAGAGGTATGAAGATTTTTTGCCGTCTGGCTTTCCCTGAACTTAACCATAAACACCTTCTTTTTTATTCTTCAATAATAATTGCGTCAGCACCGCATTCATCAGCAGCCCTGCGGACAACATCTTTAAGATGCTCTGGGATTTCATCCATTTTAACGGTGGACTTTAATTGATCTTCATCATATTCAAAAATTTCGGGACAAAGCTCGTTGCAGTTTCTATCACCCATGCACTGTGAGGTAATTGTTACTTTCATTTGAATAGTTCCTCCTAATTTAATGGTTTAATGAAATTTTACTGCCTGCTTATTTACGCATCTCTTATTTTACATCCAAGCGTGGTATTTTTCCACCTGAACAAACAATTACTTGTTTAGCATTTCCTTAATTTTATAGTCAACAAAAATGAAAAAATCCACTTCAGTCATATAAAAAGAAAATTTGTTATTAACACTAACCAAGCGCCACATCAAGGACCATCATCACAGTAAAACCTGTCATGGTTGCCATGGTTACAGCATCAATATTTGCCTCTTCCCGCTGGGATTCTGGAATCAGCTCCTCCACCACTACAAAGATCATTGCTCCTGCGGCAAAACAAAGGGCATAGGGCAGGATGTTCTGCATATGAAGAACAAACGCGGCTCCAATCACCCCTGCAACAGGCTCAACCATACCAGATGCCTGACCCATAAGAAAGCTTTTGGTCCTGCCTATTCCTTCCCTCCTCAATGGCAGAGAAACTGCTGCTCCTTCTGGAAAATTTTGGAGGCCGATTCCGATTGCAAGGGCAATGGCACCCCCAATCGTGGCGGAAGAAAGACCGGCAGACACCGCCCCAAATGCGACTCCAACGGCAAGACCTTCTGGAATATTGTGCAGCGTAATGGCAAGTACCAGCAGCGTACTTCGCTGCCAGGATGTCTTTATCCCTTCACTTTGATCCATATCCAGGCCCAAATGAAGATGGGGGAGAAAGCGGTCTGTAAGCCTCATGAAAATTCCACCGCTCATAAATCCAATTACTGCCGTGAGCCAGGGAATATGCCCCATCTGCTCGGCCATCTCTATACCGGGTGCCAGCAGAGACCAGAAGCTTGCCGCAATCATGACGCCGGCGGCAAACCCAAGCATACAGTCCATTAGCTTATGGTTTACCGTTTTTGTAAAAAAAACAATTCCAGCTCCCGCCGCAGTGACTGCCCAGGTAAAAAGAGTTGCCATGAGAGCCTGGGTGACGGGGTTGTGTTGTTGAATAAAATGAATCATCTGTTGTTATTAGCCCTCCTGTATTTTGTTTATAGATTGAAATATTACATCATTTTGTATGATTATTTTAAATCCATTGGGCAACCACAGGGGGGTGCACCTACCTTTATGCGATAATATTGCTGAATATAACAAAAAAACCAAGCAAGAGATATGCCATAATAACGACCAAGCCATGATGGGCACAACGAAGGATGAAACGTAGGGGCACCCCACTGTGGGTGCCCTCTTAAAGGGCAGGCAAGGTGACCTGCCCCCTACAGTTTCATATAAAAAAAGAAAAACAAATTGTGGCCCATATTCTGCATTTAATCTCCTATTGAAACCTTAATGTATGCCAGGACAGGCCCAAGGAGGTATTCCATGAAAAAATTAGGATATATATTATTAATATCAGTAGTTGCCGTTATTTTGACTCTTATGATGAATACAAAAAAAGGGTATAGCGATAAACCCGTGGAGAATAAAATGAACGAAAATATAAAATACGAAACAGCAACCGTTGCAGGTGGATGCTTCTGGTGTATTGAAGCTGCTTTTGAGAAAATTCCAGGAGTAGTGGATGTTATTTCAGGATATTCAGGAGGCCATGTTGAAAATCCATCCTATCAGAATGTAACATCGGGAACCACAGGACATTATGAAGCTGTACAGATAACATTCATTCCCAAGGAAGTAAGTTACACTCAAATACTCAATACCTTGTTTACCCAGATTGATCCCACCGATGATTCAGGCTCCTTTGCAGACAGGGGCCGGCAGTACAGATCTGCCATATTTTACCACAATGATGAACAAAAAAAAGAAGCTGAGTCCCTGATTGATAAAATCAACAAGTCCAAACGGTTTGATGATGAAGTCAAAACCAAGGTAATTGCCCTTAAAAATTTTTACCCGGCAGAAGAATATCACCAGGATTATCATAAAAAAAACCCAATAAGGTATAAATTCTACCGTTCAAGATCAGGCCGGGATCAATTTATAGACAAAGCATGGGCAAAACAGGACCCAGAAACAAATGACTACAAGAAGCCCTTAAATAAAGATATTAAATCACAGCTCAGCCCGTTACAATACCAAGTTACCCAGGAAGATGGAACAGAACCGGCATTTCACAATGAGTACTGGGATAATAAGAAACCAGGAGTTTATGTAGATATTGTATCAAAAGAGCCCCTTTTCAGTTCGACAGATAAATTTCAATCAGGAACCGGGTGGCCAAGTTTTACAAAGCCCATTAAAGAAAATGCGGTTGTTGAAAAAAGAACAGGCTTTTTTTTCACAGGCGGCAAGGAAGTCAGGAGCAAAAAGGCTGACTCCCATCTTGGCCATGTTTTCTCCGACGGTCCGGAACCAACTGGGCTGAGATACTGTATTAACTCAGCAGCATTAAAGTTTATTCCTGTTAAAGAATTAGAAAAATACGGACTTCAAGAATACAAAAGCCTGTTTGAGTTTTAGAATATCACCCTGTTAAATAAATTAAAAAGAGGGCTTCATTTGAATTTCAGCTGAAACAAGCTCAACCAGTTTTTCATAGGACTGGGCGCCCACCAGCCTTTTTTTATTGGCTATAAAGGTGGGCGCAGCCACTATGTTATTTTCCCGTGCAAAGGCCCAATCCCTGTCCACCTCATCTTTAAACTTACGTTTTTTTATTACCTCAAGAGCTTCAGATTCAGGCAACCCGGCAGCCCTGACAAGCTCAAGCAACACATCGGTTTGTGCAATATTTTTTCCATGGACGAAATATGCTTTAAATACCTGCATGTGAAATGGATGGCCCAAGTTTTTTGACTCGGCCCAAAGTCCCAGCTCCTGGGCAAGGCGGCTGTTATATGTTTTAGTACGGTCTCCAAACTCAAGCCCTACCGAATGGGCTGTTTTCCTTAAACCTGCTACTATCCGCCTGACATCTTCGGCAGAGGCGGATAAAAGTTTTTCTAAAAGCAATCCATCTTCAGGGGTGTCAGGGTGCAGGGGAAATGCCCGCCATCTTGTAAGGAGATTAAAATTTTTTTCAAGTCTTTCAATACGCCCGGTAATGAAATAGCACCAGGGTCAAACATAATCTGAAAATATGTCAAGTTTTACAGCTTGGCTCATCTGTTTTTCCTTATTTCAGGCGCTTTAACAAACATATCATAGCACCTGTTGACGTCTTGTAAACATAGCTTCTTTCAAGTTTCAAAACTCATGTCCCTTGAGTCCAGAGGTTGTTTATACTATTCACTCTCATAACTTGAGCTTTTCAAAAAATTCATTTTGCCCTGATTCTGGGAAAAAAGATTCCTTTAAAAAGCTTAATCTCTGCCGGTGGGGAGTATAGCAGTTCAATTATTTCTTATTAGGCGGTACATAAATAATAATATACCCATTTTGGTGAACGCGTTTCCTTTATCACATGGGTCATGCTTTAAAAGGTGGTAGTTTTATTTGTATGTACTCCCTTATCAGGGAAGAGGTGTTTCAGTGTAAGCTATATTTGCGTCTTCGGATTTATATAGGGGCAAGATGTTTCCAGCCCTCACATCTTCAACCCAGTTGGGATTCAAAAGGATGGATTTCCCGCTGAGCACAATATCTGCATCTTTTAATGCATCTTCGGCGCTTGTCCTGTCAAATATTTTTCCGCAGATCATCATGGGTAGCTTTGTTACCTGGCGGGTAAGCCCTGCCATGGTGAGATCCGACCCAAAGGCTTTTTGTGAATAATCATAAGTGGATACCGATATGGCATCTATGGGCTGTTCATCAAAAAGCCGGATCATCTCCTTCCATTCCTCCCTGGTTTGAAACAAGGGTACATCCATATCGGCAATGCCCCAGTTGGAAACTCTGGCGATGAGCAGACGATCATCGGGTATTACCGATTTAACCGCCTGGATGGCTTCACCGGCAAATCTAAATCTATTTTCCATGGAGCCTCCGTAATTATCATTTCTTTTGTTGGTGTAGCTTGAAAGAAATTGATTTATCAGGTAGCCATGGGCCCCATGTATCTCCACCCCGTCAAAACCGGCAGCAATGGCACCCCGGGCGGTCTCTTTGAAACCATTTATGACGTGTTCAATATCAAACAGGCTCATTTCATCGGGGATTTCATAGGGTTTGCCGGTCAATGGGTTTTTCTGAGCCGGAGTCACAGGGCTGGGGGCTATGACCCTTCCTGCCGGATTGACATCCTTCCATGCCATGCGCCCGCAGTGGAAAATTTGACAAATGGATAAGGCCCCGTGTTTTCTAATGTCATCGGTAACTGAGCGCCACGCATCAATCTGGGGCTGGGTTGTCATCCTGGCCTGGCCTGGATAACCCTGGGCACTTTCATAATCAGTGACAATGGCCTCGCTATAAACCAGGGCAGCCCCGTTTTCAGCACGGGTTACCAGAAAATCCAAAACATCCTTTCTTGGGATACCTCCTTTAACGGAAGACATCCTTGTCATGGGTGCAACACCCAATCTGTTTTTTAATGTAAAATTTTTTAATGCAAACGAAGAGAAAATTTTGTCAGTCACGATATTTCTCCTTTGTGATTTTATATTTTTTTACAAATCCCACTGGCTTGTAGCTCATTTTGGCATGCCTTAATCCTTTGTCACCTAAGTCCTGTTCTCTGTTGATCACCTTATAATTGTCGGTGATGATGGATGCAAAGGCCTGGTTGACAAACTGATAAAGCCCTTTATATCCGATAAGAGCCTTTTCAAAATGAATAACAAAGCTCGTGCCAAGGGCTAATTCCTCTCCAAGGGTGTAGGCTACAGGCTCATCTTCAACATAATAGATGCCCCCGCATAATTGTAATATTTCAGATTTTTCCAAAGCTTCTTTAGCTGACTGGTAATCGCCGTCATCATTACGGTTTTCCCGCCACTTATCAAGTACAAAAAGAGCATGGGAAATATATTCTTCCAAAAGGGGGCGGCCCTCAAATGCGTAATTATTGACAAAAGCTTTAATTAAATTTCGTTTTTTATGATATTTCCTGCCGGAAAGATCCGCAAGGCTTTCCCGTGTATACAGATAATCAAAATTGTCTCTATCTTCTGAGACATTAAAACCTTTATGAGACAGTATATCGGCCTGGGAAATGGTACCACATTTCATGGTAAGATAATTAAAAAACAATTCTTCAAGGGGCTCATCTTCAGGCAGTCCAAAGGGGCACATGAAAAAGGGAGCCCCTTTATCATCTCCCAGGATCACCAGACAGTTTTGTCCCATCTTTGTTATTCTATAGTTATGAATTTTTTGAAACAGGAATATATTTGCAAAGGTAAACTCAGAAATTCCTTCGGAAAGTTTCTGAAACATGGGATGCAGCATATTCCTAATATCAATGGATATGGGTAAAGATTCAGGAAAATCAGGTATTATAGACAAATCTCCTCCTAACTAACCACCAACTCTATATAACGGCCACGGCAGACCAACCTGCCACAACGAACATTGAAAACGTAGGGGCGGATTCAATTGAAACTTATTGCCTGTAAACTGAAAAGGTGCCGGAACAATCATAATTGTCCTGCCAGGTACCAGTGCCTGTATTGTCAGAAATTACCCCTTTAAATGTAGCGACAGTCCCGTAAGATCCATAGGCCATTCCCCCACTGAAACGGCCGTTGGAATCAATACTGCCCTTCAATGAGTAAACCTCATTCCAACTATCTGTGGCTGTTCCTGATATTTCCTGATCAGCTACTATCAAGGTCATATCCGCGCTTCCACAGGAATCTCCATATTTATCGTAGGGTGTGTCACTTTTAGCAAGCCCTCTCCAGGTGCCTTCATAAGAAACAGATAAACTTTCCATTAAAAAAAATTCAATATTTGAAAAATTACTGGTGCCTTCATTGTTGTAAGCCTGCACCGCAATATAAAAAGCAGCCCCATCCCAGAGAGTTAGAGATAAACTTGTTTGATCTGCCACATCAATATCCGCAATATAATCAATACCGGGATAAGGAGCATACAGCAGAAAATATCCGTCGGCATTCACAGTATTATTCCATGAAATAGTAATATCTAATCCATTTGTAGACACACTGACAAGCGGCGCCGCAGGTTTGGCGGCATCTACATTAGGATAAAATATAAACGTACAGGAAAAAACAATGAGCAAAAAAATAATTTTTTTCATTTTTAACACCTCTACTTTTTCTAAATAATTTTCTTTAAAAACAAGCCGATTTTCATAAAACTTCAGGTAGCCTTCATTTTCCGGTTTACACTTTCCATATCAAACATTCTTATTTTTGGGTAATTTCATCCCAAAAAGCGTAAAATAATTTTGAGGTGATATGAAAGATGCCGGCTTTATTAAAATTTTAATCAATCAGACAATAACATAGAGGCGAAAAATATACATGATAATTTTTTTTGGAAAAACGGAAAATACAAAATAAGCAAGGAAGATGCCGTAGACAAAATTGAAGTTATTTTACTGCAAAGGAATGATAAAATAATAAGAGGATGAAAAAACAAATGGCTGCATGCTCAAAATTGAACTTGCAGCCACTTAAAATAAATATTATTTCCCGGCCATCATGGCTTCGATGTCTGCATCCACATCACCGGTGGCTTTGATATCAAAGTTTTCCACAAGCACATTTAAAACAGCCGGTGATACAAAAGCCGGCAAAGTGGGCCCAAGGCGGATACCTTTAACGCCCAGGTGAAGCAGTGCCAGGAGCACGGCCACGGCCTTTTGCTCGTACCATCCTATGTCAAAGGATATGGGAAGATCATTGATGTGATCAAGCTCAAAGACCTCTTTTAATTTCAGAGCGATTACCGCCAAAGAGTAGCAGTCGTTGCACTGGCCCGCATCCAGAACCCTTGGGATACCTCCGATGTCACCGAGGTTGAGCTTGTTATAGCGGTACTTGGCGCATCCAGCCGTCAGTATGACGGTATCCCTGGGCAATTTCTCAGCCACCTCTGTAAAATATCCCCGATTTTTCATCCGGCCATCGCACCCTGCCATAACGATAAATCTCTTGATGGCACCGGATTTAACAGCATCGACAACCTTATCAGCCAGAGCCAGCACCTGGTTATGGGCAAACCCGCCTACTATAGTTCCCGTCTCAATCTCCTGGGGCGGACTGCATTTTTTCGCGACTTCAATAACCATGGAAAAATCCTTGGCATTTCCATCTTTTCGATCCTGGATATGCTTGACTCCGGGATAGGCTACAACTCCGGTGGTGAAGATGCGGTCTTTGTAGGTGTTCTTTTTCTTTATTGGAATAATGCAGTTGGTGGTCATGAGAATGGCCCCGTTAAAGGTCTCAAAATCCTCGTTCTGATGCCACCAGGAGCTGCCGTAATTTCCCTTGAGGTGATTATATTTCTTGAAGGCAGGGTAGTAGTTGGCAGGAAGCATCTCTCCATGGGTATATACATCCACGCCAGTCCCCTCTGTCTGTTTCAACAATTCATCCATATCCTTTAAATCATGCCCGCTGATGAGGATACCTGGTTTATCGCCCACCCCAAGATTTACTTCCGTGATTTCAGGATTGCCGTAGGCTGCTGTGTTGGCCTGGTCAAGGGCGGCCATTGTTGTAACAGAGCACTCTCCTGCCTTTAAGACCACGGCTACCATCTCGTCCACTGATAGTTCCTCAGTGGTGGATGCCATGGCATTTAAAATGAATTCATAAATTTCGTCTTTTTCCACACCCAGGATGGCTGCATGGTCGGCATAGGCGGAAATACCCTTTAGTCCTATGATCAGCAGTTCACGAAGGGAGCGGACATCTTCGTTTCCCGTGGCAAGAACCCCCACTTTCTTTGCTTTTTCCTGGTATTCTGCCTCATTATCGGAAAACCATAGTGCTGATTCATCAAGGCTTCCCTCAACTTTGCCCTCCACCTTATCCTTGATTTCTTTCTTATAAACCTGGGCCTGTTTGATCCACTGAATCAGATTATTATCGTCAAAATTTACATTGGTAATGGTTGTGAAAAGGGCCTTGCTGACAAATCGCCCGGCCTCATTTATAACATCTACTCCGACTTCCCTGCCTTTTTTCGCAAGCACGGAAATACCTTTAAGATTAAAAATCAACAGATCCTGAAGATTGGCTGTAGTCTCTTCTTTTCCACAGACGCCCCTTACGGTGCATCCGGTTCCCTTTGCAGTTTCCTGGCATTGAAAACAAAACATATTGTGTCTCCTTGTTATAAATATTACTAATTGGACAGGTCTTATTACTATTGTGCAAATTTTTTATTCTGCATTTAAATTTTCTTTTCTGGTTTTTTTCTTGTTTTATGGGCTTTGTACTATCTTATTTATCTCGTAATTTATAACAGATATATGAAAATTTCCTTGATATAGATCAAGAAAAAATTTTTTATTTTTTTCTGACTCTACCCATATTTAAGGATGTTGAAACCAGGTAAATATTCGGTAAATCCCGTATTAAACCACAATCTATTGTGTTTATATGTAAAAAAAATAAATTGTACACCAATATATTGTATGATAGACGTGGTTTACCGAATGCTTACGAAACCAGACACAATTTTACCCTTATTTTCCGTTAATCTCCTCAAAAAAATTTCAAATAGTTGGTAGTGGGTCAAATCAGTTGATTCATAATATTTACTTTGATATGAATCTTTTTTATGAAACAATATATCAAAATTATTTGCCGACACTGCGGCAATGATGATCATCGTGAAAAACAATCACAAAGAAAACCTACAAAGCCTTATAAAGGGTGTTGAAACCGGACACGATTTTTACTAAAAATGTATAATAAATTAAGGGTGTTAAAGCTAATTAAATACAAATATATAATTTTTAACTTAACATACTGATTTTGTTGCTAAAATAAAAAGAGGTTTCAACACCCTTTTATAGTCATTGTGAATAAAAAGGAGATGGCAATGAATAATGCAATGCCCCGGAGTACAGATTCAGACTCCACGGTTCCTGCAAAGAACTTTTTTGCCCTATCAAAAATTCCAGTTAAAGACATTATCGGCTACTTCCTGATAATGTCAGGGATTGTTTTTATTCTCCTTCGAGGCGCATCAGAACAGGGTTATTTCTGGCAATGGTACCGGGTTCCACAATATTTATTTGCCTTTGATGATGGAAAATTCAGCCCGGGTCTATTGCTCCAAGGCCTAAAAGTCACCCTTAATATCACCTGGATCAGTATGATACTGACCTATACCATTGGCTTAATAATTGCCCTTTTGCGCCTGTCTGATTCAATAATTGGAAAAGCCTTTGCCCGTGTTTATCTTGAAACCGCAAGAAATACTCCTCTTATAGTACAGCTTTTTTTTATCTACTTTGTTGTGGCCCCGGTCCTGGGAATTAACCGCTTTTTCTCAGCTATACTTGCCCTTAGCCTGTTTGAGGGAGCCTATGCCTCTGAGATATATCGATCCGGTATTATCTCAATTCCCAGGGGCCAGTGGGAAGCGGCCTACAGCCTTGGTTTAACCGTTTTTGATACCTATAGAAAGATCATTCTTCCCCAGGCCATTCAAAGGGTACTGCCTCCTTTGACAAGCCAAGCAATCTCCCTTATAAAGGATTCATCCCTTGTAAGCGTCATAGCTGTTTATGAAATGACCATGCAGGCTAACGCCATTGTTGCAGAGACATTCTTAACTTTTGAAATTTATTTTACAATAGCAGGCATTTACCTTTTTGTAACGGTATGCCTGTCTCAGATAGTGGCCCTGATGGAGAGGAAATTCAAAATTTACAGATAAGGCTATCAGCTTAAAATTACCGGAAAGGAGGTGGTAAATTTTTTTTCGGCAATTACAAAGAATAATATTATTAACATCCAAAATTTTGGAGATCTATCATGAAACCTTTCTTAACCGGAATTATAACAGCATTAACACTCATCTTGATGATGGGCATTTCATCACCCTCATTTGCAGCATCGGATATTCAAAAAGAGCTTTCCAGGGGCAGCACAATTGAAAAAATACTTAGAAGCGGAAAGCTGAAAGTGGGAATGGCCACCTTTGTACCCTGGGCCATGCAGAGTAAGACAGGAGAATGGATAGGCTTTGAGATTGATGTGGCAAGACGCCTGGCAAAGGATATGGGAGTTCAAATTGAATTTATTCCCACCAAATGGGAAGGCTTGATTCCATCACTTCTTACAGGCAAATTCGACCTCATCATAGCAGGAATGGCGGGCACCCCTCAAAGGGCTTTGAAAATCAATTTCACCCGGCCCTATGATTTTACAGGTACTCAGATATGTATTCACAAGGACTATGTCGACAAGATAAAACAGCCTCTGGATCTTAATGATCCTGCTTACACCGTACTATCCCGTGTGGGAGTCACCGCGACTGAAACCGCTAAAAAATATCTTCCAAAGGCCCGGAAAAGACTTTTTTCCGATAATGGGTCCATGGTTCAGGAACTGTTAAACGGTAAGGCAACGGCAATTATACAATCACTGCCTGAACCTGCACAACTGGTGGCAAAAAACCCTGAAACCCTGGCCCTTGTCCATGGAACCCTTACAAGGGAGCCTATCAGCATGGGGGTTAGAAAGGGAGATCCCGACACGCTTGCCTACCTCAATAACTGGATTGAGGTGGTTAAAGCAGAGGGTTTTCTTGAAGAAAAAGCCGATTATTGGTGGCGCAGCATGGAATGGTCATCGCTGCTTGAATAAAAACCTAAAGAATGTGAATCCATAGCAACCTGCCCCATAGGCAGAAAATGCAGCATTGCCAAAACCAATGCTGCATCCTTTGCCTATGATTTTAAGGATACCTGGAAAAATGAGACATCCTTTATTTAGCCGCTTTACACTTTCCATATAGCATCCTTCCAAAGAGTGTAAACTGCTTTTGAGGTGGTATGCAAGATGCCAAAAATGAGAAAAAAAAGATATTTTACCATCACTGATTTTGTGGTAAGCATAATTCTTTTGCTGATTTGCCTGTTTTTTGCCTACCGGATCAAGGTCGGTTTGAACTACAACTGGGCCTGGGAATCGATTTTTCAATTTATATTCAGGTTTGATAATGAAACCGGCAAATGGGTCTCCGGCCTCTTTATGACGGGCTTTTACACCACCATTCGTTTAAGCTTCTGGGGAATCATACTTGCCACTATTTTCGGTATAACCGCAGGCATTGCAAAAACCAGCCATATACTTTTTTTCAGGTGGATTGCAACAACCTATGTTGAAACAATGCGCAACCTCCCTCCCCTGGTCATCATTTTTATAGCTTATTTTTTTGTGGGAGACCAGCTTTTAAGCCCCCTTGGCATTGACGACTTGGTCCATACCCTTTCGCCTGCAAAACAGGGTATCATATCAACATTTTTTGCAAAGCCAGGCTATCTTACACCCTTTTGCGCAGCTTTAATGACCCTTGCAATTTTTGAGGGGGCCTACATAACAGAAATTGTCAGGGCCGGCATTGAATCCATTGAAAAGGGTCAGTGGGAAGCTTCCCATGCCCTGGGACTGAGCAGATACCATCAAATGCGTCATATAATTTTACCCCAGACCTTTCAGCGCATTATGCCACCCATGGCAGGTCAGTTTATCTCGCTTATCAAGGATTCATCAATTGTATCTGTCATCTCCATTCAGGAATTGTGCTTCCAGGGAATTGAAATAATGACCAGCACACTGCATACAATCGAAATATGGACGGTGGTAACCCTCATGTATCTGGCTTTGACCCTGCCATGCTCCTTACTGGTAGAAGGGCTGGAGAGGCGTATGAACCGGAGTAATTAGGTATTGAACAATTTTTTAAGCAATGATAATAGTAGCCCTTGGATATATGGATATTTTTTTTATATGAAAGTATCCGTAACAGGCTGTTTTTAAAAAGGCTTTCATTTTCTTGATTGGGGCGGTAAGCCGCCATGTATGTTATAGAATATAAAAAGGTGACAATAGTGAAATCAACGATGAGATATTCAGCAGGCATACTGTTTTTAATAATAATTGGTCTTGCGGGCACTGTGTATGGTGAAAGAGTTTATGTCAGTGAGCTGATGAAAATTACCATGAGGACGGGTCCTGGTGTAAGCCATAAAATCATTGCAATGGTTGCATCAGGCGATAGCCTTGAAATAATCGAAAGAGGAAGCGACTGGTCCAGGGTCAGAAAAAGTGATGGTAAAGAGGGGTGGGTTTTGTCCCGGTTTATAACAAACAAAGTGCCTGTCATTTTGACTGTGGAAAAACTAAGACAAAAAAACACGGAACTATCTGAGCTGCTTGAAAAAACCCGGACAGAAAAAGAGGCGCTGTCAGGTACAAGGGAAAAACTTGAAACTCTTGAAAAAGAATATAATGCCTTAAAAAATAAATCAGCCAATTTTCTGGCTACGGAAAAAAAATACAACGAGGCTGTCAAAAAAATGGCTGAACAGGAAAATCGAATTTCAGTTCTGGAAAGCCAGCTTAACAATGAAGATATAAGATGGTTCCTAAGCGGGGCAGGCGTGCTGATTCTTGGAATCATCTTCGGCATGAGTGCTCGAAAACAAAGAAAAAGTTCATTACTATGATTTTTTAAGCCCAGCTACATCTCATGCCTTATCTATAATTGCCACCGCAATAATTAAAAAAGGGAAACAGACCGGTTATCTTCTCATGCGTCATCTGGAATATAGGTGGCGCATGCATCATCCGATTCCCATGCAGATACCCTGGAAACCCGCACGGACTCATTAAGCCTTTGAAGATACGGTTTCATTCTTTTTGCTATGTACACTGCGATCCGCTCCGAAGATGGCTGCTCTGATTTAAAGGCATCAATCTCATTGAGATACTTATGATCAAGCTCTGACATTATCTCTCTTACCGCTTTTTTAATATCCCCGAAATCCACAAGAACCCCGGCAGGATTAAGACTTTCCCCTGTAACATAAATTTCTACCCTCCAGTTATGCCCATGGAGATTCTCACACTTTTCTCCCACCATTGTAAGCTGATGAGCGGCTGCAAAATCGGTTTTTACCTTTAACTCAAACATTTTTTCTCCTTAAATATTTTTGAAAAGGTTTTTCATTTTGTTTGAAATCTTATCTGAGTCAAGCTTATGAAACTCTCTAAGGAGTTTTTCCTGTTTTTTTGACAACTTTACAGGTGTTTTAATGCTGACCTGAATGACCTGATCGCCGCGTCTGCCTGATCTCAAAGATGGAATACCCTGGCCTTTGAACCTGAAACTGTCGCCATATTGGGTTCCCTTTGGTATTTTAAGAGTCTGTTCTTTTTCAAGGGTAGGTATGGAGATTTCATCCCCAAGAGCAGCCTGGATAAAGGATATATCCACCACGCAGAAAATATCTGTATTATTTCTTTTAAAGAATTTATGCTCTTTAACCTGAATAAAAACATAAAGATCTCCTGGAGCCCCTCCAGAAGAACTGGGCTCTCCTTCGCCGGTCAGCCGTAACCTGGAGCCTGTATCCACGCCGGCCGGGACTTTTACGGAAACGTTTTTGGTAACCTCCATGCGCCCTGAGCCAACACATTTAGGACATGGATGGGGAATAAATTTTCCCTTTCCCCTGCAATAGGGGCAGGTGGTCTTGACCTTGAAAAATCCCTGGCTCTGGACAAACTGGCCGGTTCCATGGCATTGGGCACAGGTTTCAGGTTTGGTATCTTCTTTACATCCAGTACCCTCGCATTTATTACATAGATCATATTTTTTAACTTCGATTTTTTTGTCCACTCCAAAGGCTGCTTCCATGAATTCAAGGGTCATATCATATCGCAGATCAGCACCTTTCTGAACTCTGTTACCTCTACCCCTTCCCCTGGAACCACCTCCAAAACCAAAAAAATCTTCAAACACCTCTCCAAAACTTGAAAATACATCCTCAAAGCCCCCGGAACCTGAAAAATTAGAACCATCAAGCCCTTCATGTCCGAACTGATCATATATCTGGCGCTTCTGATCATCGGAAAGAACTCCGTATGCTTCCGAGGCTTCCTTGAATTTTTCTTCTGCTGCCTTGTCACCAGGATTTTTATCTGGATGGTATTTCAAAGCCAGTTTTCGATATTTAGACTTTAATTCATCTTTTCCAGCATCCCTGGCAACCCCTAATATTTCATAATAATCACGTTTATCTGACATAAAATACCTGTATTTTCCGCCATAAACTTATCACTCGATTATCAAGTTTTTCTCCATGGCATTGAAATTACTAACCCCCTACAAAAGCCATATAAAAAATACTGATCCAATAAAATCAAGGTGTTAGATCAAATTGGTTCTCAGGCAGTCTAAAAAAATTGATAATCGAGTATCAGTCTAATGACACTCAAAATGATTGTAAAATTAATTCTATTGTGATAGCGAACATCTGAATTTCAATATCCGCCTTTGGCATTGTTCATATCACCTCAAAAGTAGTTTACACTTTTTGGAATGAAATTCCCAAAAAACAAGGATGTTGATACGAAAAGTGTAAACCGGCAAATGAAGGATGCCCCACCTTTATCTGATATTTAATTTGAATTTTCCGGCAAAAAAATTGTCTGATTTATCCGGGTATATCAAAATGAATAAAAATAACTCACAAATCAGGATTGTCAATATGAATGTGGAACTGAATTTTATCAAAGATATGTTTGAGAGCATTGCCCCGAAATATGATTTTTTGAACCGCTTTCTGAGCATGGGACAGGACATATACTGGAGAAAAGAGCTTGTTAGTTCAGCAGCCCTTTCTCCGGACAGTATTATCCTTGATGTGGCCTGTGGAACCTGTGATGTATCCCTTGAGACCTGGAACCAGGTTGGTAAATCCGCAAGGATTTTTGCAACAGATTTTTCGCCTAAAATGCTTTTATTGGGCAAACGGAAAATCATGAAAAAAAAATCATCTCCAAACATCAATATTGCCGCTGGAAACGCATTGTTTCTCCCTTTTAAAAAAGAAAGATTCAATGCAGTATTCATTGCCTTTGGAATCCGTAACATCATGGACAGGCAAAGGGCCATATCCTCTTTTTATAAAGTTTTGAAAAGGGGAGGCAGGCTCGGGGTTCTGGAGCTGACCACTCCTTCTGAAGGAATATTCAGGCGGATTTATCTTTTTTATTTCAAACAGATTCTTCCTGCCATCGGCTCACTTTTTTCCAGAAACCAGGGTGCCTATCACTATCTTCCAGAATCGGTTCTGAAATTTCCGGAACCAGCAGCATTTGCCCAAATCATGAAGGAATGCGGATTTAGAGATATTCGCTGGAAGCGGATGACCTTCGGGATCGTGACTCTTTTTGTGGGGAATAAAATATGATATTGCTATACTCCCCACCGGTAGAGATTGAGCTTTTTAGGAAAATTTTTTTCCAGAATCAGGCACAAATGAGTGTTTTAAAAAGTTAAAGTTATGAGAGTTCACAGTATATTTGATACAGATATCGGCCAGTTATTTTTGAGTTGTCGCAATGACTGAAAACTCAACTATATCACTTCTTCCGCTCTCGTCTGCGGCAGCAAGCTGATACCTGCCCGGCAGCGGCATGGGAAGGGTGCCTGTCTGTCCGTTTTTTATTGCTGCAACCGGTTCACGGTTTAAAAACCAATGCACAGTATCATTGCTCCCGATTATTTTTAAAGGGATTGAAGGTAATGAGGCCTGCCCTGGCGGGCGGGAAAGGACACTCCCGTCTCCAACCGATATAATTTGCAGTTGATTCCCTGGAAGCGGGGCCAGATCAGGACACCGGGGAGAAGCAGGCGGAACCCTGTTTCTCCTTTGCCATTGGGGCGGCAGCCATGGCTCCACACTCTCAGGCCACAGAGCAATGGAAATCTTTTCCACCCCGCCGCAGGAGGGCTGGGCCCTCTGTCCAAGGCTGTTTATCCAGAATGTTTTCATGATCGAGGACTGTTCCGGATATCCCTGGATCAAGGTGGGCGGGATTTGACCGTCAAGTATCCATGCCTCATGTTTTTTCAGGCAGTTTTCAGGGGATTTCAGCCTGCCGGGCCGGGATTCCATATTCCGTCTGTTCTCAAGAGCTTTATCTCTGCCGGGCCGGGATTCTACAACCGACGAATAAGGTTTATCAAGCGCATTATTAAATGCCTTGCCAAGGGGCCAGCAGATCGTTTCTTTTTGAACATTTTCAGGTTTTTTAAGCCGGAAATCCGACATGGGAAGGGCCTGAAAAATTCGTTTAAGAAGAGGAAGCGCCGTCACTGCTCCATACTGACCTGGCACTGGAGTACCATCGGGCCTTCCCACCCATACCCCTGCAACATACTCTCCTGCAATCCCCATTGCCCAGGCATCCCTGAACCCGTAACTTGTTCCTGTCTTCCAGGCAGCGTCTCCACGGCCGGCCAGTCTGTTAATGCCTTCATAACCCGGCATAGGCCTGGTTAAAATCTGCATTATGATCCAGGCAGCCCCGGGAGATAAAAGATAGCGTTCAATGACCGGGTCATCCTTTCTAAGCCTTGGTTTTCCGGAAAGTCCTTCCCTTGCAAGGGCGGTGTACAAAGTTAAAAGGGACTCAAGATCGGTGCCCACACCTCCCAGGATCATGCTCAGGTTGGGCCTGCCCTCAAATTCAAGTGCTGCACCGGCATTTTTAAGGCGGTCGTGGAAACGCTGGGGGCCGTATGCTTCAAGCACCTGAACAGCAGGCACATTTAAGGAGTCTCTCAGTGCCGAGGCGGCACTCACGGGACCCATGAATCCCCCCGTGAAATTACCCGGCTCATAGGCAGCCCCATATCTTGGAGTATCAATAAGAAGAGAGTGGGAGTGAATTAAACCATCATCCATGGCAGCACCGTACAAAAACGGTTTCAGGGTGGAACCCGGAGATCGGAACGCCTTAATCATATCCACATGCCCCCTGCCCCTTGTGCTGGTAAAGTCCGCAGATCCCACATAGGCTTTTACATCAAGGGTTTTATGATTTATGATAAGCGCGGCACCGGAAAGGGCCTGCATGGATGGGGCGGCAGAGGATGGAAAAAGTGCTGACACATAATTTCTTACAATCTCTTCAACATGCACCTGGAGGTCAAGATCAAGGGTTGTATGGATCAATGAATCGTCAGGATTCTCAAAATGGAGCCGCCGTGCGGCAAGGGGCGCAATAACAGGCGGATGAAATCTAAGGGCAATTACGGGTTCCTCTTTTGCGGCCATGACATCCTTTTTTGACCACACTCCACGGCTTTCAAGCCTGTCCAGCACCTTGTCCCTTGCCCCGCGTGCGCGTTCAGGATGCCGGTCCGGCCTGTAAAAGCTTGGGGCCTGGGGCAGAACAGCAAGAAGGGCCGCTTCTGCGTGGGAAAGTTCACGAGCGTCCTTACCCAGCCATGTGTAGGAGGCGGTCTTGACACCCTCGATATTTGAGCCAAAGGGCGCGTGGGTAAGATACAGGGTAAGTATTTCATCCTTTGTCAGATGCCATTCCAGTTGCAATGCCCTGAATATCTGAAAAAATTTTCCTGTAAAACTCCTGTGGCCGGCTTTGAAGAGAATGCCGCCGGTGCAGCTCGAGCCGCCTTTCTTTTCAAGCCTTCTCCTGGAACAATAGAGCCGCCCCATGAGGCAATTGAATCTCTCCCTGAAACAATTAACCGGCGGATAATTACCCGTTAGAACGCGGGCGGCCTGCATGGTAAGGGTGGAACCCCCTGAAACGATACGCCCTGCCCTGATATTTTGAGCCATAGCCCTTAAAATAGAAATAGGGTTTACTCCAGGGTGCTTATAAAACCACCGGTCTTCATATGTCAGAAGTGCCTCAAGATAAAGAGGAGAAACCTGATCCACAGAAGCCGGATACCGCCATATGCCCAGATCATCTGAAAAGGCACGTAAGGGGGTTCCATCCTCTGCGGTGACGATTGTGGATACCTCCCTGTTTTGAAGTAAAAGCGGAAAAAAATGATCCAATACCAAAAAAACTGAAAAACAATATAAAACACAGGATACACAAAAACTTACCCCAAAATGGAGAATTACAGGCCAAGCATGATTTCCCTTCAGTAGAGTTTGAAAAAATGATTGCCTCATGTTATTTTTGATAATTCAAGCAGACCCTTTATTGATTGGAAACAGGCATCAAAGGTACAGCATCCCCGATGCCCCGGATATAGGGTCTGTACATATCCTCGATCAAAGGGGGGGGCACAAGGAACTCCCCTGGAGTAACCATCCTTACCGGATAAAAAAGCCTGCAAACCACATCTCCATCAATATTGAGGGCTGCCACAAAACGGTCATCCCTGTATTCGGTATGCCGGATCACAAAGTCCTCGTGCCATTTTGCAATACTCCTTTTATCCACCATGACATCATTAATATTGCTGCTACCTTCAAGGGATGGATCTTCCAGCTCCAGACAAGCAGGAAGCAGATCCACCACAAGGGCGTTGGGAATCATCTCGTCTGCTCTGAACTTCAGCTCAACAATCATCCTTGTACCCGGCCCAAGATCAATCCCCGGCCCCGGAGCAGTTGATTGAATCCCCTGAAAATTTAAAGACCGGGCATTTGCATATTGGTCGTTTGCGGTGTCATCTGAAACATGGCCGGGCCGGGGTTTTCCCGCACCCATATGAAAAATATTTTCAGGCAGCTCATTTCCCTCCATATCGAGATATCTGCGTTGAATACTGACCCCGCGGCTTTCAACATCGGGTTTCTGAGCCGGATATCCATTCATTGCCACATCAATGAAAAGCTTTGTCTCACCTGTATTGGTAATGCTGAACCCCGAAGCCGATGCCCCATTGCTGCTGACGATGTGGCGAAGTCCATCTCCTTTCATGGACAGGGTCTCTTTTCCAAGGTTGATTGCCGCCTGCCAGAGCTTTCCACTGTCTTTCATGGCAGATGCTCCTGCCATGACAAGGGCGTTTCTCTCCTGGGTACTGAGCCATTCCCTTTCTTGCAGCTCATTGTTTAATTTAAACAGAAATTCATAGGGATTTCCATGTTTACCTCCGCCTTGTTTCTCCCTTCCATAATCAGGGCAATAGGTGGAAACAAGGTAAAAGGAAAAGGCAAAATCCCTTAGATTGCTGCCGTAATCACCATAATAGTTTCCATCCCCTCTCCTGATTTCAAGGGCTTTGTCAAGGGCCTCAAAGGCAAGGGTTCTGTCCCCGCAAAGATAAAGGGCAACACCCATTTGAACCAGCCCGAGGGGCCCTTTAATATCATTTTTCACGACCCTGTAAAGGGATCTGGCATCTCCCAGGGTAAGGCGTTGAACCCGTGCCAGCACCATGGCCCCATAGGCCCTGACAGCAGCAGCATAATGGACCCTGTCATCATAGTAGGCGGCAGTAATGCTGCCCGTTCTCCTGACATAGATGAGCAGGCGGTCCAGGGCCTTTGACAGGGCCTCCCCAGGGACTTCATACCCTGCTTCCCTTGCGTTGAGAAGAAAGTCGGTCACATAGGCGGTAAGCCAGAAATCCTCGGCATCTCCGGCAGTCCACAGGCTGAATCCTCCCGTTGATTTCTGCTTTTCCATCAGGCGCTGGATTCCAAGGAGTATCTTTTTTGTCCTGTCCCTGTCATTTTGAGAGGAAATCCCAAGGGCTGCAAAATCCGATGAAGAAAGGATAACATGGGGATATATTCCGCTGGTAATCTGCTCAAGGCATCCATAGGGATAGGCATTTAAAAATCTTATATGTTCCGAGATATTCACAGGGGGGGTGGCACTCAGGCCCGCCTCAACGCTTATGGTATCATCTATAAGCGCCCTCAATGATCCAGGCTCAATGAAAAAGCTCTCTCCTTTTTTTAATTCCCTTCTCCAGGTGGTGGTAAGCGCGGGATAGGCGGGTCTTGTTTCAAGGAACCATTTTTTTACCATGGTTCGCTTTTTCCCATCCAGCATTAAACCGTCCATGGTACAGACTATGTCGGACCGGCCTGTTTTCTGTTCCGCAAACACAGGAACAGACACGCTGGTTCTCTCATTCTGCTCCAGCTTGAGACGATGATGATTTGCTCCAATGGTTTTGACGGGAGATGTCGTATCAATGTTCAGATCAAATTCCTGGGGCATTCCGCTCATGTTGTGCAGATCCAGCATTAGCTGACTTCGGTCTCCCATGGACAGGAATCTCGGCATGGCGATCTGAACCACCATGGGTGCCGCAATGGTAACCTCCTTATCGGTGGAGCCGAATGTTTCACTGCCGTGGGCAACGGCCATGAACCTTACCGCACCATTAAAGTCGGGGATATTAAGGCTGAACCTTGCAATACCGCCGTCACCCGTTTGCACCGCCTCCTTGTATAATGACACGATCTGCACATCCGTTGATGGACGATCCCCGCCCCTTGAGAGCATTGGAGCATCTCCGCCGAACCGCTGGGAAGCCCAGGCTCCTTCGCCGGTTTCGATGAGCTTCTGGTAGGGATCTTTCAGCTCCACTCCGTACCGCCTTGGCTGAAAAAAATAATCAAAGGGAGACGGAGTTTCAAATCCTGTAAGGTTGAGAATCCCCATATCCACGGCGGCAAGGGTTATCCATATTTTTTCTTGTCCCTTTACTTTCAATCCTCCGGTATCATTGGCCATGGTATCATTGGTCCCGTTATCGTTGTTTTTTACAAGAACAGGCACCTCAATGGTCTGGTCAGCCTCGATTTTATCGGGTAGTTTAATGTCAAGTAAAAGTTTGCGGCCGCTTCGATCAAGGGGCAGATGAATCAGGCCCACTGACCGTTTGGGAAGCGCCTCTGTCTTAGCCTCCCCGGGCCGGACGATAAGGGCGGATACATAGATGTCATGGCGCTGCCAGGAAGGATCAATTTTGATTTTAAACTTCCTTCCCTCAGGCGGAATAGTGATAGGCATTGTCAAAAGATTGGTATCGGCTTCAACAAAGAGATAGCCGGTGCCGCCCTCCGGGGCCTTAATCTTTATTTCGGCCGTCTCACCAGTCCCGTAAGCGGGCTTATTCAGAGTCAGATCAACCCGATCGGGACGGCTGCCTCCCTGTTCCTCTCCCGGGCTCCACCCTCCTGATGAGTAACGCCAGCCTGCCCATATGCTGCGGCTTGTGATCAGGCCCGTGGCAGGATCGGTAATCTCAAGGCGGTAGCCTCCCCACTTAACGGGGAACTGAACCGAGGCAGCTCCATCTTCCGCAATATCAATGGAGAAACGATCCACTGGATAAAACTGGCGGGTAAAACGCCACTTCCAACCGTCGTGCTTATACTCCCAGTAATAATCGCGAACTTCTCTTACTACCACCGCCTTCAAGCCCTGGGCACCCACAGACCCGCCCTTTCTATCCACGGCAATGACCTCAAACTCCGCCACGGTGTTACTTTCCACCTGATCATCCTTTGCAAGGCTTCTAATGCCCACAAGGGATTTCCCGGGCCAGGCCTGCCATGAACGACTCCTTACCACGGGCCTGCCTCCGGACTCGTACAGGCTCGCATTGACCGTGAGCCAGGCCGGAGACTTGATGGAGGCCCATTGATTATTAACCTTCATGGTTCCCCTGCCCTGCTTGTCCAGGAATATTTCATCTGTTTGAAAGGATCGGTAAAATTTTTCCGTTACATCACCGAATTCATAGTCCGGCCAAATATCCTGGAAAAGCTTTCGGGCAGGCTTTAAAATGATCCGGGCATCCACTCTGCTTCCTGAAGCCGGTGCACCATAGAGGTAATCCCCTTTGATTTCAACGGCCAGGGAATCGGTTTTCTCAAGAATATCCCCCTGCCCTTCGGGATTATCCATGAAGAGCTTCATTCTTTCAGGAAGAAATTCAGCCACGGTGAACTCATAGGGCTTTAGCTCATGACCGGCATACCCAAGATCGATTCTCCAGATTCCTGTCATGGCATCGGATGGCAGTAAATACTCCTTGTGATAAAAGCCCTGATGACTGCTTTTCCAGGTGAATTCATGGATCATCCTGCCGTCGGGCTGAAATATCTCACCTTTTACCGGCAGTCCCGCCGTCATCCTGGCGTCATGCTTTCTTAAAAGAGCATCCACGATAAGGGTTTCACCGGGGCGGTAGATATCCCTTGGACCGTATGCAAAGAGGTCAATGGGTCTGAGGGGGTCTGTGGCCGCTTTGAATTCCGTCAGATCCATGGCAGGTACATTCATGGGCACCAGGGTAATATGGTGTTTATTCCGGGCGGTAATATAATGAATATTGTCAAAATCGCCCCTCATGACTGCTATGCCGTCTCCATCTGTTTTTACCTCAATAAGGCGGATTCCTTTTTTGTTGTATGCCTCAATGCTGACACCTGCCAGGGGCCTGGCTGTTTCAAGGCTCTGTACCTGCACCTGGATGGAGCCGGGATATTTTCTGGCGTGAATGCCTATATCGCTGATGGTAAACCAGGTGGTGCTGTAACGATAATCGTATTTTCCCGCACCCTTTAAAACCGCAAGATAGATACCCGGCTCCTTTAACTGGGGAATATGGGTGATGGGAATATTGATCTTTGTCCTTAAATTTTTTTTAATTTCAAGATCCCAGCGCCCGGAATAGACAAGGTTGCTGTACTGATTCAACTCATCACTCATATAATGGGCAATATTTTTACGCTTTCCAAACTCCCTGCAAAAATCATTTAGAAATTGTTCTTTTACCCTGAAAAAATCTATGTCCGCCTGTTTTATGTTGACGCTGTTCACCGGCAGCCCCCGGCTGAGGTTCGAGGCCAGGATAAAACCACTGCTTCCAAAATTAATCATGGCCTCCACAGGCCTTGTTTTCACCTGAAATTCTGCGGATTCAGTTAGAATCGCGCCGGACTCGGCCTTAAGCCCCTTATGGATCATTATATTATAATGGGTGTCCGGCTCAATATTTGTAAAATAGACTACCTGGGGATCATCCGAGAGTATCCATCCACCTTCGACGGCAGCATTTTCCTCCGTAAATATGGAAAAATAGCTGTCCAGATTCCGGGTCCCGTCAATGGCTGCTGAAAATGTTACGGCAACGGAATTTTCGCCTTGAACCGTCTGCTGGAAGGCAAATTGAGCCTTGAAGGTTTCCTGAGCCTTGTTTTGGTTTTGATCCTTATTATGGTTCTGAAGCTGATTCCGGCTATTGGCATATGGATTTCCCGCGGGAATCAGATAAAGGGCAAACAGACTGAAAACAATTATGATTATAAATTTTTTCATGGTCTCTTCCTTTTTTACATTTTTTGCGTGGCGATCCGGTAGAAAGATTGTTTGCTAAAATGCTTTTTTCAGAATAGTGTTGATTTCTTCTGGAAATGCCATGCATACGCTTTCGTTAAAGAGACTTTGGAGAGCCCCTACATCCGGTGTTCCAAGCTTCTGGTTAAAAAAGGTTCGGGGAGAAAAGAGTAGGTGGAGACGGAAATAATCATCTGTTTCGGCTGCAGTGAAAAAGTTCATATTAAAGCTGTAAATTCCCATTTTATCATATTCTGCCATAATTTTGACCAGGCCCGTGGATAGATCCTTCAAATCGGTATCAGTCAGGCCCAGTGTCCAGCATACATCTTCAACTACAGCGAGAACGTCGCCAGCCACTCCCATGGGAGCAAAAGCTGTCATCCAGTGACTGCGTCCGATCCGGCCGAGATATCTCTGTCCGGATTGCTTTTCAATGGCAATCAGGTCATCCCAGTACGAGGTTCCATGGGCCTGATGGTAGGCTTTTGAGGCTTCTATTTCATTACGCATCAGGTTTGGTGCCGAAGATGAGGAAAAAATCTGTAAATGGGGATGGATCAGGGAACTTCCGGCCGGAGGCATATAGTTCCAGTTGATGATGTGATAAACGGATTCCGGATGGTTAGACGCATTAACACGTCTGAAAAAATCCAATGCAAACCCGAACGCCTCGGCCATATGTTCTGCTGTAAACTCGGTCATGGGAATATAATGCCGATCTCCGAAAGTGGCAACGGCGCCGATGGTATCATAGGGCGCAAGATTGGGAAAAATGGTCATGTCGTTTTTACGCATGCGGCCTTCGGATATCAAATCTTTGGGAAAGCATGGGGTTACTTGCATGACTTTTTCACCGCAAAATGGGCACCAGTCCTCGGTTCCTGATACCAGCTTCTTAAAATCCGGTTTTTCCCAGTGAAGTTTCATAAAATGGCAGATCCGTGCAGTACGTCCCGTCAGGGGATCGATTCTTATTTCACTGGGGATTCGCTTTTCAGCCATTTCCTGTTGTGGATCTAACATGACGGTTTCTTTTTTAATAAGTTGGAAGTCCATCGCTCCTCCTTTATAACTCTTTAATGTGACATTAATTTAAAAAGAAGTATATCATGAAACAATCAGAAGTAAATCGTTTTAACAAACTTTATGAACTCTACAACAAAGATTGAAAAGCATTATTTCAGTTAAGTCGGGGTTCCAAATCGTGAGCAAACTAAACTTGACGATTTAGGTAGGCCAGGACATAATGTACCGGAAAAGGCGATCATAAGACGATATCACAGGAGATGGGAGAATTTTAAGAATTATTATGGCGATCTCGTTTACGACCGGGTCGTTTTTGACAATCCCGGTGATATCCCTGTTCTTATTTTACCCAAAATTGTGAAATTTCCTTGACAATCCATTTTCCATAATACTATTGTTCTAAGTGACAAAATAATAATTAAGGCGATTTTCGGCAAATATTTTACCAGGACTATATTTCTAAAGCCTCTCTATCATATACATGATTCGAGAAAATCGGTATGTTATTTTGCGGAAATCACCTAAAGCCTTTTTTAATAGCTGCCATGGGCAGCACAGGGTTTTGACCTGCTTTTGCCCACAACGAAGATTGAAAGTATTTAAACAACAATCCTTTACGAAGACTTTCATATAAAACGATAAATATATAGGTTGGTTGGCTCTAACATCGGACATTGTAGGGGTATCCCACGGTGGGTAGCCTTAATAGGGCAACCACGGTGGGTTTTGCCCCTACCAATAATGGCTAAAATTGAAATCAAGCCCATATATGTCGATATATTTTATAAAGATGGGTTTACCGAATAAAAAGGAAGGCTATGAAAAAACTTATTAAACCAGCAATTTTTGTTATTATCGGTATTCTCATCGCTTTTCCTGTTTTCAGTCTAACTTATTATACGATGGTTAGAACCTCAACTCCCGGATTTTGCGCATCCTGTCATGAGATACAACCTGCCTATAACAGTTGGAAAACCTCCACCCATGTCAACAATGCTCAGGGATTTACCGCTGACTGCATGGATTGCCACCTGCCAGCTCCTCAAGATACACTAAACTTTTTTTATACAAAAACAGCCCATGGCGTCAAAGATATATTCGTTCATTTTGCTTATGGAACCTATGACCGGGAAAAAAGCCGGGAACATACATATGAAACCTTTAAAAATGCTCAATGTCAGAAGTGTCATCGAAACATTCTGTATATTCCAAACAGACGGGGCGCCATGCTTGCCCATCGAACGGTTTTACATCCAAGAAAAGGATATGAAAAAAAATGTATTGATTGCCATAAAAACTTAGTTCACGTTGATAGTGAAATTTATAGATATAAACAAAATCAACCACCATATAAAGGTTTAGGAACTTAAAATAACGATAAATGATGTTATGATTTCAAATAAAAAAACAGGGGGAACCATGAAAAAAAATGTTCTTGTTTTACTATCGGTGGTGCTTTTTATTTGTATATCAGCATCCGCCGCTGTCAGTTCGGATGTTCAGGTGAACATGCCAAAATCAAAGGAATTCAGAATCGAAAGATCTATGTCACCCCAGGCCATGGCTTGTATTGAATGTCATAAAAAACAACATCCCGGTATCTTTTCGGACTGGGCCTCAAGTCGTCATGCCAGTGCAAATATTACCTGTTATGATTGTCATGCTGCCGAATCCCATGATCCGGATGTGAGCCAATCCCATTACAAAGAATATGAAGCCAATGATACGAAATTCGGACAGAAACAATACATGGTTCCCGTTTCTGCAGTTGTCACCCCTAAGGACTGTTCCCGATGCCATCCGGATGAAGCGATTCAGTATGCCAAAAGCAAACACGCTAATACGCTTGAAATTATATGGAAAATAGATCCATGGCTCAATAATGGAATGAACAGTGATTTTGAACGAGTCAACGGCTGTTTTCACTGTCACGGTACTATCCTGAAAATGAAGGACAAAGAGTTTGATTCTGCAACCTGGCCGAATGTCGGCGTTGGCAGGCTTAATCTGGACGGCAGCAAAGGCAGTTGTACCAGCTGCCATACCAGGCACCGTTTTTCTGTGATGGAGGCAAGAAAACCCCAGGCTTGCGGTCAATGCCATCTTGGCCCGGATCATCCTCAGATCGAAATATATACCGAATCCAAACATGGTGATATTTACGATGCCTTTGGTGATGAATACAACTGGAAAGCCGCTCCAGGAACATGGACTCCTGGTGTTGATTTCAGAGGACCGACCTGTGCATCATGCCATATGTCAGGTGCCGGAAGTGTGATGACCTCACACGATGTCACTGAAAGATTATCATGGGAATTACAGGCACCTTTGACGGTCAGACCGGAAAATTTCAAACCGCTTCCTGCTCAGACCAATTGGAAAGAAGAAAGAATCAAAATGCAGGAAATTTGCATGCAGTGCCATGGAAAGCAATGGACTGAATCCCACTTCAGCCAGATGGACCAGACCATTGAGGAATATAACGAGGTTTATTTTAAACCGGCCAAAGCAAAACTGGACGAACTCTATGAAAAGGGATTGCTGGATAAAACCCGTTTTTTTGATGAACATCTTGAGGTGGAATACTACGAATTGTGGCATCATGAAGGCCGCAGGGCAAGGATGGGTGCTGCCATGATGGCCCCGGATTACTCATGGTGGCATGGATTCTATGAATGCAAAAAACGGTTTAATTCTTTTTTGGAAGAAGCAAATCATTTGATTGAAACCGGTAAAAAAGCCTACAAGGCGGAAAATTATCCCAACGCAACCGGTAATACAACAAAACCGCCCGAACTATTCAAATAATCCATAAAAAATAAGATGCAGCCGCTCAAATATGTTTTGAACGGCTGCAGTTTTATTTATGGGGATGAAATTTTATACAACTTTTTTGGCATCCTTCATTTTCCGGTTTACACTTTCAGAATCAATCTTCCCATTTTTTTGGTGCTCATCTCAACAAAAGTGTAAACCACTTTTGAGGTATTTTCAAAGATGCCACTTTTTCAAATTCATCTTTGCCCACACCCCTGATTCAGAAAGGCTTCACTTTTTGGAAATGAGTACAGCTCCTTCCCCCCTGTATCATGGAATTGTCTCAACAGATGCAAAGCAGGGTTCATGCAAAGGCAATAAAATGTCTGCCATGTCCCTGATTTTGATCATAATATCGTAAGCATCCCAGGTGTTGACTACCGTTCCTGGTGGAATGACTTCCATCTCCATGGCCCTGATCTCAACCGGTGGGTTGAAGTTTTCCCTGATGACGCAAAAACCTGTTATAACAGCCTTACCTTCGGCAGTATTTATAACAACACTCATTCCGCCATCGGTATGAACAGGTGTGTGTATGCAGGTGATTCCAGGAAGAATTTCGCTGTCAGCGGTAAGAATCTTTATCTGTCCTCTGTCTTCAACATCTTCAATGTAATCTTCAAGATACCGAAAATCCAGTGGATGGGGATCATGAATTCGTTTCATCTCGTTTTCATGGACATAAATATCTGCGTTAACGCATTTGTAGTCATTTTCACAATGATCGTTGTGAAGATGGGTATGGATGACAATATCAATTTCTTCAGGTGTTAAATTCCATTTTAAAAGCCCCTCTTCAAAGGTATGGATTTTCCCGCCAATGGCATCTTCCCTCTCCTTTGACTGAATAGGGCTCATCTCACCGGTATCCACAATAATTTTTTTATCCCCGCCTTCAATATACCAGCAATAAATGGGGATTGTGTATGGTGTTCCTGCTCCATATTGATAGGTCATCATGCTTTTATCAAAATTTTTTGTGCCCATTACAATGGGGTGTATCTTATAAGTTGTCATATGAAATTCCCGCTTTTTTTTGTTTTTCCATATGTTCTAATATGGCATACAGAATATCAGACCAGTATGAATTTAAGTTAGGCATGGCATGCCCCATCCCTTTTATGATTTTTAACTTTGAGTTTGGAAGGGCTTCTGCTATGGCTTTTCCTGCTTCCAGTGGAATCATAGGGTCTTCATCTCCATGGATAACCAGAGCCGGAACACTTACCTTTTGGAGATCATTTCCTCTATCTTTTTGGCTCAATATAGCCAGATAATGCCTTAAAATTCCCTCTTGGTAAAAGGACCGGTCATAGGCTTCGCCGGCCAGACTGTGGAAATAATTTTCATCCAGAGGAACCCCGGTGCCTGAAATCATTTTCAGAAATTTTATTCTGTAGTCAATGAAGGTCCCGCGTTCTGCCGGTACCGGATTCATCATGAATTCCATTACTTGCTGTGTCGGCATGAATTCACTTCTGTTACCGGGGCTGCTGTATATGGAGATCAGAGTTAAGATGCGCTCTGGGTTATTAATTGCAAAGGTTTGAGCAATAAATCCTCCCATGGACATGCCGCATACATGTGCCTTTTCAATTTTCAAGAAATCAAGCAGGCCCACTGCATCATCTGCCATATCTTCAATACCGTAGGGAACCTCGATTTGTTCCCCCATCAAGAGTGCTCCTGCTTTAGTCATGCATTCACTCATGCCGGGGCCGGCAATCTTTGTTGAAAGCCCTGAATCCCGGTTGTCATAACGGATAACATGGTATCCTTTTTCCGCAATCTTTTCACAGAACTCTTTTTGCCAATAGATCAGTTGACAGCCCAAACCTGTAATTAAGAGCAATGCCGGTGATGAAGGGTTTCCAAAAGTTTCATACTCAATATGAATGCCGCCCACATCTGCTGTTGTCATTTTTTTTCCTTAATAAATGGGTTGTTGAATTGAGATATAACTTGTATAACAACATATGAATTCATTCTCAAGGATGGCTTTGTAAAAATAGTGTAAATGTATTTTTGTAAATTATGAAACAGGATTTGATGGAATAATATTATGAACAAGACTCCATGGCTTTTGCCTGATGAATGGGAAGAGGTTGAACTTTTTTTTAAAACAACCCTCAGTCACAACTCATCAAGAATAAATGTTCTGCATGGATTTGCAGCCTCCATCTATCATCTGTATGAAGAAGTTTCAGAGCCCATCAATGAGATATGCTCATTAACTTGTGCTGGTTGTGATGATATTTGCTGCGGAAAGGCAACAATTTGGTATGACTTTAGAGACCTTCTCTATCATTATCTTATCTTTAATCAAATCCCTAAAAAACAGATCTCAAAATTTTACCACAACTCTCAAACCATCTGTCGGAATCTTGATGATGGAGGGTGTATTCTTCCCCGAACAAAAAGGCCTTTTGTCTGTACCTGGTATTTTTGCCCCCGGCAAAAGTATTTGATATCCAGTGAATATACTCATTATTCTGGAAATATCTTGAAAAATGTAGACAGGATTAAACAAATGAGAATTAAGATGGAAGAAGAATTTTATAGAATCACTGCATACTAACCCTCGGTTCGATTGATCTCATGAGGTCTTGTAATCTAAGTGAAATATGACTCTATTTTTTTAGAAGTCAGTTTTTTCATGTGAATAAATTCAATAAGTTATGCAAAAATGATCGAACCGTTGGTACTAATTTAGGAGAGCATAATATGTTTAATAATCTTTTTTCTAAAATTACCATTGATCATGCCATGCAGATTTCCCCTACTACCATCTTCTTGTATCCTTGTCTGTTGCCGTTCTCAGACCATGTTATTTCTGAAAAAGTCAGATTACCCGAATTATCCCATAATACTACGGATGTTGAACGGGTGCCGTATCCCGGCATTGATACAAAAACGGGTGAAAGCTGCCTTTCCAGCTCGATTCCTACTCCTGTATGGGGAAGTTTTTCATCAGGGACAATCTTATTGTTCTGCATCATATTATAAAGGTTTGATTCAATATCAGGAATTTTTAAATTATCTATCTGGTTTTCAACTAATATTTTCCTCAGCCCCTCTTTAACAGTTTCAACCTTCACCCATGGGGTGTTCAGTGTGCGGTTGCTTACGGCATGAATGCCCTTTTGAACCTTGATAATTTTTTCATCGGTAGTGGAAATAAAAAATATGTCTTTTAAATCCCCTGCCAGAAGATTAAAGCCGTTGTAATCTTTTAGCCGGTTCCTGACCCCTTTAAGATAAGTCAAAGGATCTTCGTCAGACAAGAGAAATGGAGCTATTAAATCTCCCCTGGAACGCGCGTTGAGTTTCATGGAGGCAGGATTTCTTACATTGGTCAATGCCGCAAAACGGCCTGTTTTATTAAATGCCATCCAGGTTCCCATTTCTTGAAGATCCCGTCCGCCAATAATACCTGGTTCATCTTCCCAGGTATTAAGAGGAGCTGTGGGCCTGTCAAAAAATTCATCACGATTGGCTGACAAAATGAGTTTGTATTTTTTATGAACTCCATATCCAAAAACAATTAAACACATGATATTTAACCGGTTTTCCATATTAGGCTCTGTTGACATTTCAAAGCCATGTACAATAAACATCAATATGTTGCATTGATTTATGAAATTTTGAGAGCCTGTATAATCAGGCATTTATAGCAAATGTCAACAGAAACTAGTTGATTGATAATTTTTTGGGCAATACCGAGGCATGCTTGACATAGCACTCGTTCCTGAGATAACTTTAACACCATATCAAAGATACAGATGATAGTACAGAACAAGAAAGGATTTATCATCTTTATGAACAATTACAATCAGGCGGATAATAAACATGGGCATTGTGGCTTTCGCGATATTTCCCGCGTGTGTTGCCGGCGCGGAACTGTTACAAAAAAAGAGTCGGTATTGCAGGGGATTATCGAGGTTTTCGGCTGTATGACCGCGGCATTGTGTTTCCTTGGCTGGACTGTCAAAATTTAAAATAAGGTGACTATGAAAATGAAATATAACGCTCCCATTATTCTTACCTACGCTTTAACAGCCCTGTGTCTTCTGTTTTTTTCCAGCAGCAGCTTAATGCTAAACTGGTTCTCTTCACCGGCACATCCCTCATTTTTAAATCCTTATTTTTACCTACGATCGATTTCGTATATTTTGGGACACGCAAACTGGTCCCATCTGATGAATAACCTCACCATAATCCTGCTTGTGGGACCACTGCTTGAAGAAAAAGTCGGCTCTGGACATCTTTTAGTAATGATATGCATTACCGCTTTTACTACGGCTTTTTTAAATGCCTTTTTCTTTTCCACATCTCTTATCGGAGGCAGCGGAATTGCCTTTATGCTGATTCTTCTAAGCTCTTTTTCCAATATCCGTTCCAGAGAGATTCCATTAACATTTATCATGGTAGCCATTCTATTCATTGGTGGTGAAGTGATTTCAACTCTAAAATCAGATAATATCTCCCAATTCAGTCATCTTTCCGGTGGCTTTGTTGGTGCCTGTTATGGTTTTTTCACAAGTAGCAAATAATTAGGATTTTGATGCAAATGGAGCTATAGATATGGAAAATTTCAAAGTTAAAACCGACACATTGACCGCAGAACTGAAAACCGGGCCTGACATCAAAAATATGAAAATTAATATTCAGTTTGAATCCGGGCAGATTGAAGGGGTTCTCAATGCTTCTAAAAATAACCGCGGAGTTATTATAACCCATCCCCATCCAGAATATGGCGGTAATATGGACAATGGAGTAGTGCTGACCATGGAAAAGGCATACCTTGACATCGGGTACACCACACTTCGGTTTAATTTCAGAGGTACTGGAAACAGCACCGGTACTTACAGCACCTTTTACGATCTGTGCGACGATGTGGTGAGGGCCCACACCTATTTGGCTGATCTGGAAATTTCAGATATTGCCCTTGCAGGCTATTCATTTGGATCATGGGTTAATGCGCATGCGGATGTTAAGCTGAAAGGCTTGCTTCACCATCAACTGCTTGTTTCTCCACCTGTCAGCTTCATGGATTTTTCCCGGGTAAGCGGGTTTTCATGTGGCAGTTTTGTGATTTGTGGTGACAAAGATGAATATGCAGACCTTTTAGAACTGAAAAATCATTTGAAGCTTTGGAAGGTAATATCATTTAAGAGCATCAAGGGGTGTGATCACTTTTATTCCGGGAAGTATGATTTGCTCGCCCATGCGATGGAAAATAAACATTTTCGGAAATAAAAAATTCGGCAAAAACGGCAAGGTAATTTCAGGCAGTTATCACCAGAATATAGATGGAAAAACTTATTTCCGAAAATGTCTAATATGATTCTCTGAATTTGATTCTATATCTGCCCTGACCCGCCCTTACCGATCAAGGCAGATATGGAAACGGGACAGAAATAGATTCTGCCCCTACGGTTTTTAATAAACAAAAAACATGGCTTTTGTGTTATGGTAAAAAACATGGAAAAAAGACGCATTAAATTAAACACCAATGAACTCAAGGTAACAATATCTCCCAATGAACTTTATACCAGGGGCATTGGTTCATGCGTGGCAATAGCAATCTATGATTACCGAGCAAAAGCCGGGGGGATGGCCCATATTTCCATGCCGGAAAAAACAGATGATGCTCCTGAAGAAAACCTTCATAAATATGCAGGCCATGCCGTTGACGCCTTAGTGCGGATCATGGAGCGCAGCATCCCGCCGGGAACCGGGTACATGGGCGGGGGGATAAATAATCCCGGGAAGATGTCATTTTCAGCTAAAATAACCGGCGGCGCCAACATGTTCCAGAAAATAATTACAGCGGATCAGGATGTGGGACGAATGAATGTAGAAGCAGTTATAAGAGAGCTTCTTGAACACAGGATTCCGCTTGTCGGAAAAGATGTACTGGGTTATCATGCAAGAACCATGTACTTTGACCTTTGTACCGGTATGGTAACCGTGGTTCAGCATGGAGGCCCGACTATTTGTTTTTAAAAAATATTATCCTCTGAATCAGCCCTGACCTGCCCTTATCTACCATGGCAGATATGAAAACGGGACAGAAATAGATTCTGCCCCTGCAGTTACAAACCAAAGCTTATTAAAGGGGTGCTCATGAAGCAGACAGTAAACAAAATTTTTTTTAAAAACCTTTCCATGGGCATCCTCTCCATTGACAAGGCATACAAAATAATAGTTTATAATGACTGGCTTGAAAAACACAGTGGTTTAAATGCGGATGAGGTACTTGGCAAAAGTATTTTTGATGTTTTCCCTGAAATCAGGAAAAAAGGTGAAGACCGTTTTATCGTAAACTGCATTGAACAAAAACGCTCCTTTATAATGTCCCCGCTGATTCATCGATACCTCCTTGACCTTGCCATAATGAAAAATGGACAAAACATTCAGATGCTCCAGGAAGTGAAACTCTTTCCAGTCTCCGAAAACGGTGATGGGGATGGTGCTCTCATCCTTATCAAGGATCTTACGGAACAGCTTCTGCATGAAAAAGAGCTTAATCAAAAGACTGAAATCTTAAATGTTGTACGCAAGATCAACCGGATGATGGTTAATGTGACATCAGAGGAGATGCTTTTTTCACAATCGGTCAGGATTCTTTCAGAGATTGGGGATGTGGTGCTTGTCTGGGCCGCAAGACTGGAAAAAAACAGCAAAAAACTTTGTGTCGCAGGATTTGACGGAATTGAAAGCGACAGGTTCAATCATCTCATCAAACATGATGATGATTTTTACAATAAAATTCAATTAACCCAAAGAGCCCTCCAGACAGGTACAATTCAGGCGGCTTATCGATGGAGAAACGATCCTGGTCTAAAAAAACACCTCGAGATTTTTGAGCCTTTTAAGTTTAATTCGGCAATTGCCATACCCCTTAAAAACAAGGATCATGTTTTCGGTGTCATTAATATTCATAAAAAAGATCATCAATTGATTCCTTATGAAACCATTGATCTTTTTAAAGAGCTTGCAGATGATATTTCACTGGTATTGAAGGATTTGAATCTCCGTGAACAGAGTAAACGGGCGCAGACGGCCCTGCGGGACAGCGAGCGACGCTATCGGGACCTTTATGACAACGCGCCTGACATGTATTTATCAATTGATGTAAAAAACCTCACCATCCTTGACTGCAACCGGGCAACCCTCAATGAGCTGGGTTATGAAAAAAAAGAAATACTTGGCCGTTCAATTTTTGACATGCACACTCCAGAGCATGTTGAGCGCGCAAAAAATATATTATTACCGCGGTTTATTGAAACAGGTTCCATCAAGGGAGAATTTGTGCAGGTGCGAAAAAAAGATGGAACCTTAATGGATGTGCTGTTAAATGCTTCAGCGGTTTATGATAAAAACGGCAATGTCCAGAAATCCAGGGCAATCTGGAGGGATGTCACAAAAATAAAAAAATTGCAGGCCCAGCTCATGGAATCCTATCGTCTGGCCACCACAGGCAAGCTTGCCACCTTTGTTGCCCATGACATAAATTCACCGCTCCAGGGCATATTATCCCTTGTGGATATGATAAAAGATTCAAACTCCCTTGATGAAGAGCATTCAGAGTACATTAAATTAATCGAAAAAGGCTTTGATCATATTCAAACCACCGTTAAAAAACTTCTTGAGCTGAATCGCCCTGAAAAAGAAACAAAATCACCTGTCAATCTAAACAAGATGATCCAGGATGTGCTTTTACTGAATCAAAATGTTTTCAGGAAAAACAGGATTAAAATCAATGTTGACCTGTGCCGGAAAATACCGTCGGTCTTAGTATCCCCCCAGCAATTGACACAGGTATTTTTGAATCTTATAAACAATGCCGTGGAATCAATGACAAAAACAAGCGTTGAGGACAACAATACCGGTGATCCCTTGGAAACATACAGGGAAATATCCATAAGTACAGGATTAAAAGAGCAGAATATTATAACCACAGTCTCTGATACAGGCCCTGGTATTGATGCTGAAGACATTGACCGGATATTTGATCCTTTTTTTACCAAAAAGAAAAAAATGGGTATCGGGGCAGGGCTTTCCATAAGTTATAATATAATTATGGAACATAAAGGCTCATTAAAGGCAGCCAATTCACCTGGCGGAGGCGCTGTTTTTACGATTATACTGCCGGTCAAAAAATAACGGGCGGGGTATAAAAATAACGGCCTTGATCATCATCTCGACCACGGTGGGCAGGGGCAGATTTTATCAATAGATGATCATCCAAACAAGATAAACCAGATGTTGGAAGAGGCAGGTGGGCAGGGGCAGATTTTACCAATCGATGATCATGACCAAAATAACGGGGTATAAAAGCCATGGAACATACCATATTGCTTGTGGATGATGATGATCTTGTTTTAAAGGGAACCGGCAGGGCCCTTGAAAAACAGGGCTATAAACTTACAACGGCCCGCAGCGGCGAAACGGCCCTTGAACTGCTTCAAAATAATTGTTTTGATCTTGTAATTACGGATTTGATCATGGAAGAGGTTGACGGTATAGAGGTACTTAAAACCGCCAAGAAACTTCATCCAGAGGCTAAAGTGATGATTTTAACAGGCCATGGTGACAGAGCTTCGGCCATTGATGCTTTAAGGCTTAAGGCTGACGACTACCTGATCAAGCCATCCCCTTCAGCGGAAATTCACCACAGGGTGTCCCTTTGCCTGGAGCAGCTGGAACTCAAAAGAAAATTAAAAGAAGCCGAAGAAAAAATAAAAAAGATTGAAGAGCTTGAAGCATTAGGGGTTATGTCCGGCGGTATTGCCCATGATTTAAACAATCTTATCTATATAATAATGGGTAATCTCTCCCTTGAAGAGGATGATTTAATAGATGCCGGCAAAGAGACCTCCGAATACCTTAAGGAAGCCACGGATGCCTGCCTTCAGGCAAAGGATCTGATAAAGAAATTCATGATATTTTCAAAGGCAGGAAACCCTGCCAGGGAAACAATTTTTATAGATGACCTGGTCAAGGAAACCGTTGTTTCCGCATTCAGCGGCACTGCTGTAAAAACAGAGTTTTTTATTCCCGATAATTTGAGGCAGGCATTTATTGACAGCGATCAGATACAGCATGTTGTTCACAGCATAGCCCTGAATGCCGGAGAGGCAATGGAAAATAAAGGAGAGTTCAAGGTAAATTTCGAGAATATAGAAATAAATGAAGGCTTTCCCTGTTTAACCCAAGGCGAATATATCAAGATAACATTTGAGGATAACGGGTGCGGCATATCAAAGGAAAACCTGAAGAGAGTATTTGATCCCTATTTTTCAACCAGGGAGATGGGGATCAATAAAGGCCAGGGCCTGGGGCTTTCCATCTGTCATTCCATTATCATTAGGCATAAGGGTCTTATTACGGTGGAGTCCAGACCGGGAGAGGGTTCAACCTTTTTTATATATCTGCCGGCGGATGTGCCTGCCAAAGACATGGAACTCTCAGACACAAAAGCAGGAATATGACCAAATATTAAGGTTACAGGAAAAACACCGGGAAAAAGAAATGAAAGAACCGATTCGTGTACTCATTATTGAAGACTCGGCCCTTATGAGGCGGGAGCTGACCAGAATCATAAATTCCGATGAGGATCTTGTGGTGGTGGGAACGGCCGTGGATGCCGAAGACGGCCTTGAAATGATCCGAAAACTTGACCCCGAGGTGGTTACCATTGATGTGAATCTGCCGGGTATGGACGGCATTGCCTGCCTCCAGCATATAATGATTGAAAACCCCAGGCCCTGCGTGATGATCAGTGCCTATACCCAAAAAGACTCTCTTGAAACCTTTGAAGCCCTGGAGCTTGGCGCGGTTGATTTTGTGGAAAAGCCTTCCGGTGAAATATCCAGGGACATTATTGGCCTGAAAGACAGGATCACCACTAAAATAAGACAGGCTGCCCTGGCCAATATTTCCACACTCACCCGGGTGGATGCCGGAACACCTGAGCCGGAAGCCCGGCCCAGGCAGATGAAGACGGAATCAGGGCCTCCGGACAAAATCGTGGTAATCGGCGTTTCCACCGGGGGCCCCAGAACCTTGATGAGTATTATCCCCAAGCTGCCCCCTGACCTTGACGCGCCGGTGCTGGTAATTCAGCACATGCCCAGGAAATTTACAGGAAGCTTTGCAAAAAGACTTGACCAGTACAGTCAGATTTTAGTCAAGGAGGCAGTCCATGGCGAGCCTCTGATAAATGGAACCGTGTATGTGGCTCCGGGGAACAAAAACATGATGCTGTCGTTGAATCACAATGCCCCTGTTATCGGAATTTCAGAGCCATCCAAAGGGGATATATTTGTGCCTTCAGTAAATAAAAGTCTTAATTCTGCCATTGATATTTTCGGCCGCCGCGCCATAGGCGTCATTCTGACAGGCATGGGGGACGACGGGGCTGCCGCCATGGAAAGATTATATTTAATGGGAGGAGAGACCATCGCGGAATCCGGGGAGACCGCGGTAATATTTGGTATGCCCCAGGCCGTGATCAGCCGGGGATGGGTTAGAAGCATCGCGCCGGCCCATGAAATGGCAAACAAAATTCAGGGAGCGTTAAAAAATGTTGCCCGTCAACGATAGAGACAATGAGCAGAACACACGCGGTGAAGCGATCCGTAAACTGATAGAAAAAATATCGGAGCATAATACGGAAAACGGAAATCACGGGAAAATGTTTCAGGATGCGGCAAGAACCCTGATTAATATCGGCGGCTCTGAAACCGTAAAATTATTAGTACCGCTCTTAAGCTCCGAAGAACCGGAAAAACGCACCTTTGCCGTTGATATACTTGTCAGGATCGGCAAGGATGCCCTGCCGTATCTATGCGGCCTTATGGACAATGAGGATAATGACAGCTATGTCCGCAAAATTGTGCTGGATATTATCAGGATGATTCCGGCGCCTGAGTCTGAAGAGTACCTGATCCGGTTTCTTTTTGATGATGACGTAAATGTTGCTGTGGCTGCGGCTGAAGCTCTTGGCAGCTGCGGCACCATGAAATCGGTTCCCTATCTTGTCCAGTGCATGGAAAAAGAACCCTGGCTCAGATGTGCGGCCTTGAAAAGCCTTGGAAGTATAGGCGGTGAAGAAGCACTCAGCGCTATATGCTCCATTGGAGAAGATGAGGAAAATCTGGTTTTATTTTGCGCGGTACAGGCTGTGGGGGCTGTCAAAAGCGCCAAAGGGGTCGATTTTCTGCTCAGGATTCTGGAAGGACCCAATGAGCAGCTTATGCCCCATGTGATTCTTGCCCTGACGGGTATTCTGGAAAAAAACAATGGGGAAATCATCAAAAAAACCCGCGGAAAAATTGAACCCGGCAGGCTTATAGGGCTTTTGAAGGGTAATAACAGGGCCCTGGTAAGGAGCGCCATAAAACTTTTGGGACTTTTTCGGGAACAGTCGGCTGTAAATCCTTTGATCTCACTTTATACGGAAGCCAATGAACCCCTTTTTGATATTATTGAGAATGCCATTTTAGCCATCAGACCCGTGAAGATAGAGCCGTTCATTAAAATTTTTCAAAGCCCTGAAAATACGGACAGCATGAAACTCTCGGCACTTCATCTTCTGGGGCGCCTCGGAAATCCGGACACAGCATTGTTTCTCATCAAAAATTTTAATGATTTTCACGATCATCTGAAACCGGCAGTCATAAGAACCCTGGGGATACTCAAGGATGAGCGGGCACTGCCCCTGCTTCACGCGTCACTGCTGCCGGAGCCGGGTGAAATTTCCCAAGAAACCGGGGCGGAAGAATCAACAGGGGCGGTGGAAGATATACAGATGACGGCCCTTGAGGCCCTTGCCGGCTTCCATGATCCCTCATCCATTCCCTTTCTGCTTGGGCTGTCAACGGCATCTTCTGACAATGTCAGGTCCGGGGCAGCCGCGCTGCTGGCGGACTTGGACCTTGAAGCCTATCAACATGAGATATTGCCACTCCTCACCTCGACCAATGATAAAAGCGTCGTCTTTGGACTGGAGATGATCCCCGGAAGCCTCATTCACCTCTTCAGGGAAGCAGTGCTTGAAAACTGCCTTCATTCTTCTGAGAATGTAAGAAGGGCCGCGGTTGGAAAGGCATCCAAGATACAGGATAACGAGGCATTCAATAAGATAGCAAAGTGTCTCAATGATGAGGCATCCACGGTAAGGCGCTCTGCCATCCGGGGCATTGCCGGATATGCCGGAAAGCCGGTTGAACCCCTTCTAACGGGAGCTGTTCAAAATGATCCTGATGACTGGAACCGCTATGAAGCGGTTCAGATGATAAGGAAGCTTAAACTGACCCGTGCGGTGCCTGAAATGGCGGAACTGCTGCCCCGGGCCCATGACCTTGTCAAGGCCGGTATTCTGGATCTTCTTGCTGAACTGGGGGGCCTGAAATATGAAAGCATTATCAGTCCCTTTACAGAGTCGGAAAATCCCCGTGTCAAAGAGGCTGCAATTGAGGCTTTGGATGCTTTATCCGGCAGTTCCGGCTCAGGCCCGGGTCCGGCGTAGAGACAAGGCATGCCTTGTCTCTACCATTAACCCTGCTGCCGGGTAATCTTAACCCGATTACCGAGTAATTTATTTTTTCAAACATCCCCAAAAAGGTTCTTGAAATCATGATCTATCTGCCATGGAATGAATTTAACAAGCTCAAGGATATTATCTATTCAGAAACCGGCATATCCATGAACGAGAGCAAAATCGATTTTCTGGCCAGGCGCATTGCAGGCAGAATGAAGAGCCTGGAAATCGCCAATATAAAGGATTACCTGCGCTATTTGAGTTTTGATGCCACAGGCAGGGAGCTGGAAAATCTGATCCTTGTCATTGTCAATCATGAGAGCTATTTCTTCAGGGAATACCCTCAGCTTGAGTTTTTTGTGGAACAGGTAATACCTGTAATTGAGCAGGAAAAAAAACAGAAAAAAACTTTGTCAGTGCTTTCAGCAGGCTGCTCCACAGGTGATGAACCCTATACCCTGGCCATTATCCTGCGTGAGATGCTCAAGGACTTTCAAAGCTGGGATGTTCGTATTGACGGAGTTGATATAAGCCGGCTGGCCCTTGAAAAGGCGGAAAAAGGCGAATATCTGTCCAGATCCCTGAGGGACACTCCTTATGTATACCGGGACCGTTATTTTGAAAAAAGGGGAGATTTGTATTCGGTAGTACCGGATGTCAGAAAAATGGTCAATTTTATATGCGCCAATATTTTTAACCCGGGGGACGTTTCATCTCTGCCCTGCTATGATATTGTTTTTTTAAGGAATGTATTGATCTATTTTGATTATTCATCGGGCAGGCAGGTTCTTGAACAATTGCATGGCCGGATGACAAGGGGAGCGTTTCTATTCCTGGGTCAGGCGGAATCCGTAGCGCGTTTTACCAGTCTCTTCGAGATGGAGCGCTTAGATCGCATGTTTATTTACCGAAAATAAGGTCGGAGAAAAATGATGTCAAAATCAGTATTAATTGTTGATGATTCCGAGTTGACCCTGGAGATCATTTCCTTTACCATCAGTTCTGCAGGTTACAGGGTTATTACGGCTAAGAGCGGCCTGGAGGCTCTGGAGACACTTAACAAAAATGATGTCGATATAATGGTGGTGGATATCATTATGCCCGACATGGACGGCTACACCCTGATCCGTAAAATTCGGGAAAATGATGAATTTAAAGACATGCCCATCATTGTGCTGACCACCCAGGCCGAGGCCAGATACAAACAGAAAGGCTTTGAGGCCGGGGCGGATATTTATATGGTTAAACCTGTGCATCCCCAGGAGATGGTTACCCAGGTCCGCTTATTGATCGGAGACACATGAATTATAATTTTCGGACTGTTTTCCCCCTGTGGCTATCCTGTCCATTGGGCAGCCACAGCGGGTTTGCCCCCGCATTATGCAAAATGAAAACAAGCCGGCCGGCAGGTTTTAGAGCATTTTTAAAAGAATCAAGCTCTTGACAACAAGGATTTTGACCTATGCCCTATGAAATAGAAATCACCCCGGAAATGAAACAGAAATTCCAGAGCGAAGCTGTTGAATCTTTGAACCTTTTTGAAAAAATGCTGCTGCTGCTGGAAAAAGAACCCCGGAATATGGAGGCGGTCAATTCCGCGTTCCGGGCTGTTCACAGCATCAAGGGAAACAGTGATTATATTGGTATTGCAGACATCAACGCCCTTGCCCATGAACTTGAAGACATCATGGATGATTTGAGAAACCAGACTGTTTTTGCGGTGAAACCGGTTATTAATGTTCTGTTCAAGGGCCTGGATCTTTTAAGGGATATGAACCAGCGGATTGGTGATGCCGAATATAAAGAAACAGATCTGAGTTCCATTCACAATGAAATAAGCAAGATAAAATCACTTGCCAAGGATGTAAATAAGGATATAACTGAAAACGGCAATCAGGATCATGAGCCTGAGGGAAAAAGTGTCCGTAAGCCGGTTGATATAATGGGAGTATTTATCCGTGCGGCTTTACAGAATATCAGCCGGCTTCGGGGCCTGTCTGACCGGATACTGGCTGATGAATCAGTGGAGAACGCAAAGGGAGAGCTGTCAAGAATTTTAAAAACATTTTATAACTCTGCCAACTATCTTAAACTGAATGATTTAACTTCTGTCTTAAAGGATATGGAGTCTGAAACAGGCGGAGCGGAAACGATTGACAAGGATATGGCAGCCACCCTGCTTGAACAGATCGCGAAACTGGAAAGCCTTGTTGCCGGGTACAGTCAGGTTGGTACCGGAGCCGGTCAAGTTGATGCCGGAGCCAGCCGGCTTGACAAAGAAACCCCGCATCATAAGAAAAACAGGGAAGCTGACAGGATTCAGGATAATCGGCAAAGTCCTGAAACTGGAGTCTCAGAGCCTGAAGAATCAGACCATTTTTCCGACTTGCTCACCCGTGAGATGAAGATCAATCTTGATTATGTTGATTCCTTCATGAATGAAATTGCAGAGCTCGGTATTGTTAAAAACAGGGTTACATCACTTTTTTCCGATGCTCCCCGGGATATTAAAACCACTTCATGGGCAGGGGAGCTTAATGAGGCTTTCAAGTCAGTTACCAGGCTGTCGGATAAACTGCAAAAAAGTGTTATGAAACTTAGGCTGCTTAAGATCAACACCCTGTTTGAGCGCCTGCCCAGGATGATCAGAAATCTTGCTGAAAAAAGCAATAAGGAGATTAACCTGAAGCTTTCAGGAGGGGATATTGAAATTGACCGCAAGGTGATTGAATGCCTCATTGATCCCCTGATTCATCTTCTGCGTAATGCGGTGGATCACGGGATCGAACCTGTAGATGAAAGGGTTTCCAGGAAAAAACCGGAGGCTGGAACTATTTCCATATCTGCCTTGCAGGAGGGGAGCCACGTTATCATAGAGGTGATGGACGACGGCAGGGGGCTTGACCTTGAAGAGATAAGGGAATCCGCCCTTAGAAAGAAAATTGTGACAAAAGAAGCGGTGGAGGAAATGTCTAAGGAGGCGGTCTTCAACTTGATATTTATGCCGGGATTCAGTACAACCGCGACTCCTACGCCGGTATCGGGGCGGGGGGTCGGTCTTGATGTGGTCAATCACAATATGCGGCAGATCGGCGGAAATATTGCCTTTTCCAGCGAGAAAAACAAAGGTGCCGGGATACGGCTCACCGTGCCGGTTTCCCTTTCCATTACCGAAGTGCTTTTGGCTGAGTCAATGGGTGATGTTTATGCCTTTCCCCTTTCAGCCATAGTTGAAACCATCCGGGTGAAACAAGTGGACCTTCAAATCATCAATAAGCAGCCCGTGATCCCGTATAAGGGTAAAATTCTGCCCCTGGTATATTTAAGTGAGATTCTTGAAGCCCCGGATAGAATAGAAAATGATAAAACAGTAAGGGGCGGAATTAAAATATGTAGAAAGGGATTATGCCTGAAGGGGCCTTTAGAAAAAATTTCCGTGATAGTCGTGATGTTCGGCCGTCAGATAAAAGGCATTGCAGTGGACAGGATATTGAGAAAAGAAGGGGTCTTAAGCAGGCCCCTGGCACATCACCTGTCTGCCATACCTGAATTTTCCAGTGCCGCGGTACTCGGAGACGGCAGCATCGCATTGATCATAAGCCCTTCAGGACTGGTGATGTCAAATAAACATCCATGAACCTTGATTCACAACGAATAATGAACCGTAGGGGCGGATTCTATATCCGCCCTGACCTGACCATGACCGATCATGGCGGATATGGTAATGGGACATATATGGAGACACAAATAATGAAAAAAATACTGGTTGTTGACGATTCGGGTTTTACCCGTGATATTCACAAGGCAATCCTGGTATCCAACGGGTTTGCCGTAATTGAAGCCGGCAGCGGCAAAACAGCCCTGGAACTTTTTGACAGGGAAAGGCCCGACGGGGTTATAATGGATCTTCTCATGGAGGACATGGACGGCATGGATGTGAGCCGGAAAATACTGGACAGAGACCCCGGAGCCGTCATTATTGTATGTTCCACGGACAAGCAGAAATTCCGCCGGAAAGAAGCCCGGCAGATAGGATGCAAGGCATTTTTACCAAAACCGCTTGACAGGGAAGAATTGATCGAAACATTGAATCACCATTTAAGCGGACAAATCAAATAAATAGGGGGTTTTATGTCTGAAGATGCAAGATCGCTTGATATCATGAAAGAGGTCATAAATATCGGCCTTGGAGACGCGGCAGATGCCTTATCCTCCCTTGTGGATACCCAGATTATCATCAAGGTTCCTGATGTTCATATCATGGATATATCCCAGATTATGCCCTATATTAAAAAAGAGGTATTATCCCTCGGAGTTTACATTGCCCAGGATTTTAAGGGGCAGATCTCTGGAAAGACCATTTTATGTTATACCCATGAGTGCAGTGTTTCCCTTTTAAATAACATTTACGGTGACAAACTCAAGACCACAACCATTACCGAAACCGGCATGTCCACTTTAAATGAAATCGGCAACATTATCATGGTGTCCTATATTTCCGCCATCAGCAACTTCATAGAGGATAGGGTAATGTTTGATCTGCCGGAAGTAACTGTGGAAATATCTGAAAAATATTTTGAAAACCTCTTAAAGGATCTCAAAAGCTTTGAAAAGGCCATTGTGGTTAAAAACATGATGCGTATAAAGGGAACAGACGTTAACGGCTACCTTTTTGTAATGCTCAGTTTCGAAGATTTCTACCGGGTAGTGGAAAAGCTGGAACAAAGAGTGCTGCAGGGGTGATCAGGAGAGAAAGTTCATGGAAAAAATTATAAACAAAATTTTTATTAAGAATATATCTCTTGGAGTCATGTGTATTGATCTGGATTATAAGATTACCGCGTTTAATCCATGGCTGGAAAAACACAGCGATCTGAATGCTGATGAGGTAATTGGAAGAAATGTTTTTGATCTTCTGCCGGAGATAAGAAAAAGAGGTAAAGAAGCATATATTGTAAACTGCATCAAGCACGGGAGAAGTGCCATCTTATCACCCTTGATTCATAAATATCTGCTTGATCTTACCCTTACCAGGAATGATCGCTATATTCAGATGATTCAGGAAGTCAAAATTTTCCCCCTGTATGAAAATGATGAGATACTGGGAGCAATGATGGTGATTAAGGATCTTACAGAACAGGTTGAGCATGAAAAAGAGCTGATTAATAAAAACAAGGTCCTGAATGCCATTCGTAAAATAAACAGGATGATGTCCCGGGTGACTTCCGAAAAAATGCTTTTTTCAGAATCGGCCAGGATTCTTGCCCGGGATATAGATGTGCCCTTTGTATGGTTTGGAAAAACAAAAAAAGATTCAAATTACATTGATATCGGTGAATTTGATGGAATCGAGTCTGACCGTTTCAGGCATATACTTGAAGAGAAAAATGATTTTAACCTTAATCTTGAGCTGACTCAAAAGGTTGTTGAAACCGGAAAAATTCAGGTTACTTACCGCCTGGCTGAAGACCAGGAATTAAAAAACTGGTGGGCCCTGTTTAAATGTTTTGAGTCCCGGTCGGCAGCAGGCATACCCCTTAAAATTGCCGGAGATGTGCTGGGGGTTCTCCATATTTTCACCCATGAGAAAAGCTCCATTCCTTTGGATGTCATTGAGCTTTTTCAGGATCTTGCAGATGATATTTCCTTGGTTCTTAAGAATATGGATGATATCGAAAAACGGAAGCAGGCCGAAGCTGATACTGCCAAGGCCCTGGAAAGACTTCATCAGGCCCAGAAAATGGAGTCCATCGGCACCCTGGCAGGGGGGATTGCCCACGATTTTAACAATATTCTTTCCGCCATAATGGGTTTTACGGAACTTACGCTGGATGAAGTTGAAAGGGGCTCTTTAATCCATGACAATATGACGGAGGTTTATACGGCAGCCAACCGGGCAAAGGAACTGGTGAAACAGATACTTACCTTTGCAAGAAAAACCGACGAGGAGAGGCATCCGCTCAATATTGATATAATAGCAAATGAGGTTCTGAAATTTATCAGGTCATCTATTCCTTCCTTTATAGAAATCAGACAAAAAATCGACAGCGATTCCCAAATAATGGGCAGCCCCACCCATGTCTATCAGATACTCATGAACCTTTGTACAAATGCTTCCCAGGCCATGGAGGATAAAGGCGGTATCCTTGAATTGAGTATCAAGGATGTAGAGATCAATGACGACCATTTGATCCCGCCTGATACAACAAAAGATGAAAAGCATGGAACCCGCAATGACATGGACTTTCATACAAAAAACTATGCAATAGTGGATACCGGACTGGAACCAGGTGACTATATAGAAATAAGGGTGTCAGATACCGGTAACGGCATAGCTCCCGATATAATGAATTCAATTTTTGATCCCTATTTTACAACAAAGGATGTGGGCAAAGGTACGGGAATGGGACTGGCTGTGGTTCATGGTATAGTTGAAAGTTACGGGGGCCGCATTTCAGTTGCAAGCAAGCTGGGACAGGGAACTCTTTTTACAACCTATCTGCCCATCATTAAAAAAAGAAAACCGCTGGTTAAAAGAAAATCAGAAGAATTTCCTCTGGGTACGGAACGAGTCCTTTTTGTGGATGATGAAGCCCCGATAGCAAAACTGGGAGGAAAAATCCTTGAGCAGCTTGGATACAAAGTGTCAGTCTGTACCAGCAGCATTGATGCCATGGAGTTGTTCCGCCTTAAACCCAATGAATTTGATCTTGTTATTACAGACATGACCATGGCGAACATGACCGGCGATATTCTGACAGCGGAACTGCTGCGGATCAGGCCTGATATACCGGTTATTCTTTGTACCGGCTACAGCAGTAAAATATTTGAGAATTCAGTTCTGGAAAACGCAATCAGTGCATTAATATATAAGCCGATCACAAAAATGGAAATGGCAAAAACAGTTCGAAAAGTCCTGGATGAGAGAAAGGGTTCTTAAATAAAACCTGCATCTTGTGTTCGACAGTTGTAGGATCATTTTTTTGAAAAATAGCCTAATTTTCTAATAAAATAAACGAAAAACTAATTTTCTGCTCCAAAGTATATAGGCACACGCATATATTAATTTAGCTTCATCTATAATAAAATAAATGTTTTTATGGTGGGCATGAATGTGGGTACTGGGCTCACACCGTTCCAACGTGTCAAAAAACCACAATATATTGTGATTTTTAACACTCTCGAAATACAATGAGTTTTATGCTGGAATAGTGCGAGCCCAGTGCCGATTATAATCACCCAATGGTATTTTTTACAATGCCGATGAGTTTTTCAGGGTCAAAGGGCTTGGACAGCCAGGTGATTGCCTTGTCAATGGACAGGTGTCGGCTGGCAAGGCCGCTGATTACGATCACGGGAATATCCTTGAAATCCTTTTGTTTTGACAGTCTTCGGAAAAATTTAGGCCCCCACTCCTTGGGCATCTCAAGATCCAGGGTTATGAGATCAGGTTTTTCCTTTTTTAAGACATCGAAGGCCTCGGCACCGTCATTGGCAAAGCAGGTTTCGTATCCGTTATCGTTGAAAATATTGATCAAATATTTGACAATGGCTGGATCATCGTCCACAACCAGTATCTTTTTTGTCATGGGAACCTCCTTATTTTGTTTTTCCATGGCACTCTCCGCAGGTTACAGGGCCTTTTTTTTCATTGAGATGGCATCCCCTGCATCGTTTGTGAAATTTTGAAATCAGATCAAACTGGATAGAAGCTCCCTCTTTCCAGTGGCACTCGGAACATGAGGAGTCCTCCGATGATTCATCTTCAATCAGTTTTCCATCCTCATATACATGATGGCAAATAGCGCAGTCATCTTCAAGACCTGCATTTTCATTGTGGGTATCATGATTAAAACAGACAAAGAGCCTTTTGTTGGTGTTTTCTTCCATAGTTTCAGAGCCTATGGGTATGCACTCATTGCTGTAAACTGCTGTGCCGGGCAGCAGTATGATGGCAAAACAGGCTGAAATTATTATTTTTTGTATTATAAATTTGTTTGTCAGGCTATTAATCTTCTTGTTTATCGGGGTATTAATCTTCAAATCCAGTCTCCTTTTTGTGCTGTTTTTACTATTGAGGCAGTTCCAGAATTTCATAAATAATATCACCTAAGAATTTCAATTCCATTTCCACGCCATAGCTGTGTATGATATCTTCCAAGCCCCCATGGCAGTTGTGGCACGGGGCTATGACGACCTCGGCACCCTTTGCCTTTGCAGCAAAAAGTTGTTCTGCTTTTGCCTTTGAATTATCCACACGCGCGTTCTTAAAAGGAGGGCCGCAGTTTATCACGCCGCCGCCTGCACCGCAGCAGTAATTGTGTTCCCTGTTGGGTGTCATTTCAATGAATTCAGAGCAGGTTGCGTTGACCACATTTCTTGCCATCTCATGAAGACCTCGGCCCCGGACTATATTGCATGGATCATGGAATGTTACGGGCCTGTCGAATTTTTTCTTTATTTTGATTTTTTCCTTCACAAAAAGTTCATTATAATACTCAATGGCATGGACCACTTCCAGCGGCGGCATGCGCCATCCCAGGGCACGGTTTCCCATATCATATACGGATCTGAAGGCATGGCCGCATTCTCCCATTACAATTTTTTTGACTTTGAGGTCGGCCGCGGATTCAAAATGTACCCTTTTTAATCTCTCCATCATCTCGTAATCACCGGTGAACATGCACATATCACTGTTGTCCCAGCCCGGCAGGGAAGGCATGGTCCAGTTTTCTCCGGCAGCGTTCATTATGACGGCTGCCTGATAGATCAGTTGTGCCCTGAATTTGGGCTCAGGACCTATGACGGAGTAGAATATCTCAGCCCCTTCTTTATCCAAGGGAATCCGCAGATTTTCAAACTCTTCCTGGGCCTCTTCTTCCTGCCACATGAGGGTATCTACCCATTCATCGTCTTTTATCCACATCTGATTCATGGATACGGAATGGCTGTGTGCAGTATCCTGGATATAAAGGGGAACCACTCCAAGTCTATGGCAGATGCGTCTCATGACGGACATGACATAGGAAATGTCAATGCCAAAGGGGCAGTACATTGCACAGCGCTTACACAGGTTACACTGGGTGTAGGCCACAATGGCGGCATCCCTTATGAATTCAGGTGTAACTTTTCCTTTTTTCCGGATTATCTCCCACAGGGTTTGTTTGACTTTGCCGGCAGGTGAGAATTTTGGATTCCTGTCATTTGAAAGGAAAAAATGACACCCGTCGCTGCATAAACCGCAGTGTACACAGGTATCAACATATACCTTAAGTCTTGCACCGGTTTCATTTTTCAGTATCTGATTGATAACACGTTCTATTTTTTCAGGGGAGAGCTTCTCAACCCCGTTTAAAATTCCCTGGTCTTCAATTTGAACATCTTTGACCGTTTTATTTTCAGTCATGGGCAGCCTTCTTTATCTTCATAAATGTTTAATTTCAACTATTCTCAAGTACCCGGCCATAAACAATCACATAAAATCATCTAAGGAGAACTTACGGATTAATTCTGCTTAGGTACTTAGTTAAATAATCTTATTTTTACCAGTCCTTTGCCATGCGGACACCACCGAATTCAGAGCCGATATATCCCCTTGTGAAGGGAAACAAGAACATGTGAAACAGTTTTGTAAAGGGAATTGCCATGAGCATTACCTCTCCTGAAATTATGTGGATAATCGTCATGATTTCAAAACCGGCCCACTGGTGATAGGTCCAATATCCGGTAATAAAAGGGGCTGCCACTATGAACAAAATTATAAAATCAACGGCAGTGGTAAGGTATTTTACTTCCGGCAGAATAATCCTTCTGATAAAGAAAAAAACACAGGATGCAATAACTATCAGTGTCATTATATCTGCCACGCCTCCGGGCAGGGTAAACCAACTGATATTGAAATTTTCCTTCCAGAGGATTACATGGGCAAGAACAAAAACAGGAAGCAGAAAAAGGGAAATATGAAAGGCAAATGTCACTATGGTCATGGCAGGGTTAAGGCGCATATTTGTGCTGCCAAAGGGAATTATCCAGTGGAATATGGATCTCATGGCAAATTTGAAATCCATGTATTCGAATACAGCTCCATCTTTTTTCTTTGCCTCTTTAAAAAGAAGATAAAACCGCCCCATACTGCCGCAGATAAAGATGATAAAGGCGAGCCAGGCCATAGGCCCTGTTACAAAGGAATAAAGATCATGCATGGCTGTCGTCTCCTTTTATTGAGATGATTTTTCTGTGATAGTTATTATTTTTGATTCCCTTTATCAGGATTTTCCGGCTGTCAGGGCTGAAAACAGGACTCTCTAAGTGATCATATCTTTCATCCAGGACTTTACCGTTAAGCGTTATGTAGTATCTGCCCTGTTTTTCAACCTTGGCAGCAGCATTCAGGCCGTCGGGGCTGAATACAGGCTGCCAGGCCATGTCAAATTCATGCTTCCAGGCCTTGCCGTCCACGGCAACGCCCCAGCTTCCATTGTTTTTAAACACGCATGCAGCTCTCTGCCCGTCAAGGCTTAATACAGGGTCAGTAACATAATCTGAAAATGAAATATCCCAGGGCTGATTGTCAACTGCCAAAGTCCATCTGCCGTATTCAGGCGCAACAATAGCCGCAATACGCTTTCCATTCTTGGAATAGAAATGCCGCCAGAGCTGGTTATATCCCCGGTCCCAAACTATTTCTCCATCCTTTGCAAGAAACCATTTGCCGCCGGTTTTAACCGGGGCGGTCAAGGTGTTGTCCACAGGTGAGAAAACCGGCTCCCATACAGAGGGATATGAATTTTTCCATTGTTTTCCATTGACGGCAATGGAATAAGACTGATAAGAGTTTCTAACAGAAGCTGCAATAAGGGATGAATCCCTTGAAAATGCCGGATTCCATACGTTCATGAAGCTATGGCTCCAGGGAGTACCGTCAACTGCTATGGAATAACATCCTTTTCTGAATTTAAAGATTTCGCTCTCAAGGATGGTCTCTGTTTCCACTACTGCGGCACTTGATTTTTTATCGGGGCTGATAATCATGGAGGTTAATCTTGAAAATTGATTTTCCCATGGGCAGTCATCGGTTACAACAAAGTAGGAAAGCTCTTTTTGTGCGGAAACTGCAATGTGATCACCCTTGGAGTTAAATATCATATTCCAGACAAAATCAAAGGTGTTTTCCCAGGGAAGGTCGTCCGTGGATACCGTCCATTCAGCCATGTCTGATACAAGTGCGGATAACCGGTTATCAGGGCCGAATTTCAGGTTCCATACTTTATCATAACTGTTTTCCCACGTTGTGAGTTCCTGGCCGGCCCTCTGGAGACAGACCGTGAACTCCATATCTTCATTTTTAACAATTGCGGCAATACACTCACCATCGGGACTGATGCGGTGTTCTTCGATATACGCAAATTTTTCATGCCATGGGGCAATTTCACTTACGCATTTATTCTGGGTATCCCAGTCCCAATTTGTAGAATTGACCATGAAAATCCTCCAACTATTTTTAATTATTAAAATAAAATTGTTAAGCTATAAAAATAAAATATTTCGTTTATCAAATGATTTTACTTTATTTTTTTATTTGTCTTCAATGACTAATAGCATATTGTTTTTTTTTTGCAAAGATCATTTGTATTTGCACATTGCCTGAGCAATTGATAATATAAAAACTATACAGCATCCGCCAAAAAACCTCAAAAGCAGTTTACACTTTTTGGGATAAAATTTCCAAAGAATAAGGATGTTGATATGGAAAATGCAAACCGGTAAATAAAGGATGCCGAAAATTGATTCAGAAAGTGTAAGCAGGTAAATGGGGTATGCCGCAAAATCTATTTTTTTTAGGGGTAGTTATGTTAAAAACATTTAGAATTTATTTTTTTCTTGCAGTTTTCTTTTTTATATCTGGTCTGATTTGTCATGCGGAATCTGATAAGGATTTTTTTGATGAGGGGATCAAAGCCTTTGAGCTGGGTAAGTTTCAGGTTGCGGTGGATATGTTCAGCGTGTTGATTGACCAAGACCCATCAAATGCAAAAATATATAAAAATCGGGGAGTCGCCTATATGGGGCTTAAATATTATGAATCTGCAATCAATGATCTTGAGCGGGCCATTGAACTTGATCCTGAACTTGAGGGTGTTTACAGTAACCTTGGTGCGGTCTGGCATTACAAAAAAGATTATGCAAAGGCCATTAAAAATTATAATATTGAGATTTCAAAGAGGCCCGATATTCACAGCACCTATTTTAATCGTGCAATTTCTAAAACCGAACTTCATAATTATAATGGAGCCCTTGAAGACCTTGCCGTTGCTATTGTTTTAAAACCAGACAGTTATTGGACACTTGCCTTAAAAGGCGATATCCACATGAAACTCCGACAGGTGCAGATGGCAAGGGATTCCTACGAAAGAGCAGTAAGACTGGATTCCGATAATATTTATGCTAAAAACAAATTGTCTGAATTAGATGAACTGCAGCAGATGGAAAAAAAAGGTTTGAAGGCAGACCTGACAGATAATATGGTTGAAGGTACCCTTGAAGACCGCCAGGAAGACTTCCTTGAAGGCAGCCGGGAGGAATTGGTTGAATCTAAGGAAGAGACAATAAAATATGATAAAGCAGAAGTTAAGAATCAGGAAACTGCTGAAAATTTTCATGGGAACAAAGCGGGAAAGCAGGCCGGGCATGTAGAGCCTGACAGGGCTAAGCTGCCGGCTGAGAAACAGGCCGTCTCTGTTAGAGTCGATGGGGGTGCTTATACCGTCCAGACCGGAGCCTTTTTGATTGAAGAAAACGCACAGGAGATGTTTGATGAGCTGAAAAAAAAGGGGTTTGTTCCAAGAATTTTTAAATTAACAGGCAAGAATGACAGGCACTGGCACATGGTCAGGATCGGCAGGTTTAAAACCATGGCCGAGGCTGAGATCATGCGCTGTTCCATAATGGAAAAACATGGCATGGATGCTGTTGTATCCCGTGTCGGCAGATTTTAAATTTTAAGGAGTAAAAATGATAAAACCGGTTCTTGAGACGGATTTCAAAGATTTGAAACTTGTGAGAAAAGGCAAGGTAAGGGATATTTATGACATGGAAGATGCCTTGTTAATGGTAACCACAGACAGGCTTTCCGCCTTTGATGTGGTGCTTCCAGATGCAATAAAGGAAAAGGGCAGGGTGCTCACGAAATTTTCAGTGTTCTGGTTTAAACAGATGGCATCCCTTGTGGGCAATCACCTTATAACTGATGATCTGTCAAAGTTTCCAGAAGCCTGCCGGAAATATGCTGACATTCTTGATGGAAGAAGCATGCTTGTTAAAAAGGCCGAGCCTCTTCCTGTAGAGTGTATCGTAAGAGGTTATATTTCAGGCTCAGGATGGAAGTCATACCAGAAGAGCGGTCATGTATGCGGAATTGATCTTCCCCGGGGGTTAAAAGAGTCTGACCGGCTTGATCATCCCCTTTATACTCCGTCAACAAAGGCTGAGGTGGGAGATCATGACATCAATGTTGATTTTAATGAGACCATTAAGATTTTAGGACAGGAGCGGGCCGAAAAGCTCAGGGATTTAAGCCTTGCAATATATGCCAGAGGCGCGGAAACAGCCCTTGAGAAAGGTATAATTATTGCCGATACAAAGTTTGAGTTCGGCCTGGTTGGTGATGAGATTATTCTCATCGATGAGGTTTTAACCCCTGATTCTTCAAGGTTCTGGCCAAAGGATACCTATAGGCCCGGCGGCCCCCAGAAGAGTTTTGACAAGCAGTTTGTAAGGGACTGGCTGGAGGCATCGGGCTGGGATAAAAAAGCGCCTGGGCCCTCCCTTCCAGAGGATGTCTTGGATAAGACCTCGGGAAAATATCTGGAAGCGCTTACGCTTATTACGGGCTTGAAATAGTCAGCTGCCTTTCCTCCCAGGGTTAAAAGCCTGGGTTGCCGCAGTTAGAATATAAAAACTATTCCCAAAATGCCGGTGCTTCCCTTAAAAGCTCGGGTTGCCACAGTTAGAGGAAACATTTCATGATAAAAGATATGCCATCTATAAGGCATCTATATTCAGTAAAGCTTTCAGATATCGATGATCAGGATGAAACCTTCAGAATTTCATCGGATCAGGACATATCCCTGCTTGCCCGTTCCATAGATGAGATAGGACTTTTAAATCCTCCTCTGCTTAAAGAGATGGATAAAGGATTTATCGTGGTGTCGGGCTTTAGAAGAATAAAGGCACTGCGCCTTCTTAAAATTTTAGAAACGCCCGGGACTCTTATTTCGCCGGACAGGCACTGCTCGATAACAGCCATTGCGGCAAATGCCTTTCAAAGGACCTTGACCCTTGTTGAACAGGTAAGGGGTATCAGGAATTTGAAAAAATACATGGATATTGGCGCCATTTCTGAACACTCGCCCGGGATTTTCAATTGCCGGATGAATACCGGTCTTGTACAGAAACTCAGTGACATTGACGACATGGGAGATCAAGTCCTTGAACTTATGGCATCCGACAGGCTTGCCATGCCGCCTGCCCTGAAGCTTAAGCAATATGATGAAATAACACGGGAAGAGATCCTCTCCCTGTTTCGGCGCATCAGAACAAGCTTAAGCATACAGAAGGAGATCATCACCAACCTTTATGAAATTTCCATGAGGGAGGATATTACCCCGGACGGCATTCTTGAATCCCCTGAAATCAAAAAGATTTTAGATGATGAAGAGGCAGATGACAAAAAAAAGGGAAACCTTGTCAGGGCATTACTTAAAAAGAGGCGTTTCCCGGAAATTTCCAGGGCTGAAAATGAGTTTCGGGAAAACATGAAGCGCTTAAGACTCGGCCCCGGTCTTAAGCTTGAACCTCCGATTCATTTTGAGGCAAAAGATTATACCTTTTCCTTTAAATTTAAAAACCATGATGAACTCCTTGATAATGTCGATAAACTTGCCTCTGCTGCAGGGGATCCGCTTTTAAGGCAGATGATACCATGAGAGTCAAAAAGGCAGTTCCATGAAAATTGAAACCCTCTTTATGGACAGTCATATCCATCCCTGTGAAGAGACGGATATTCTTATATCAAAAACAGGATTAACCCCTGAAATAATCAATGATTCCAGGCTCGTGTTTGAGCATGTCAATTCAGGGGCAGATCCTGTGCTGAAGGGTAAAAAGACTCTGTATATCACGGAAAATCATGGAGCTGTCATCCGTAAGTGTCCCGGTACCAGCTACTATACCTGCTGTGATTATACTATTTTGCACACCGGTACCTTTTGTACCATGGACTGCTCCTACTGCATTCTCCAGGCATATTTCCATCCTCCGGTACTCCAGTATTTTGCGGGTTTAAATAAGATATCACACGCCCTAAATCAGGTGTTTTCAACGGATAAAACCCGTCAGGATAAGATATACAGAATAGGAACCGGAGAATTCACCGACAGCCTCATCTGGGAGCCCCTGAGCTGCCAGCCCAGGTTCCTGGTGGAAAAATTTGCCCGCCAGAATAATTCCGTATTGGAGCTTAAAACAAAAACGGTGAATATTGAATCCCTGCTGGACTTAGACCATAATCATAAAACCATAATGGCATGGTCTTTAAACACCCCTAAGATTGTAAAATCTGAAGAAAGGCATACCGCCGGCATAGATGCAAGGCTTAGGGCTGCTGAAAAGTGCGAATCAAAGGGATACAGGCTTGCCTTTCACTTTGATCCCCTGGTACTGTATGATGGATGCGAGGAAGACTACAAAAAGGTCATCACATCCATATTTGACCATGTTTCCCCTGAAAGTATTGTCTGGATCAGCCTGGGCACCTTCAGATTCATGCCGGGTTTAAAGCAGATCATTGAGAAGCGTTTTCCCGGTTCCAAAATTCCCTTTGGCGAATTTATAATGGGTCTGGATAATAAAATGCGTTATTTTAAACCCTTGAGAATTTCGTTGTATCAGAAAATTGTATCATACATCCGGGAAATTGCACCCCAGGTTACGCTTTATTTCTGCATGGAGGACCAGGAGGTCTGGGAAAAGACCCTGGGCTTTTTTCCTGCAGAAGATGGAGAGCTTGGGTATATGCTTGATAAAAGTGCTGAATCCCATTGTCTTGATAAGGCATAAATTTTTGAAGGAGATTTGTCATGGTAAACAATAATAAGGAATCAGAGGGACTTGCAGGCAGGCTCAGGAAAAAGGAACAGATTGAAAAAGAGATAAATGAACGTTACAGCAAATATGTTACCATCATGTTCACGGACATTGCCGGATATACCAGTTTTGTTGAAACCCATGGAGATATGGCTGCTAAATCCCTTCTTCAAATTCACAACGACATAATTTTTCCCATCATTGAAGAGCACGACGGCAGGGTCATCAAGACCATAGGTGATGCCATTATGGCCGCCTATGATGTGCCGGAAAAAGGCGTAAAAGCCGCAGTTGCCATACAAACTACATTAAAAGAACACAATAAGACAGCCGGCAAACTTAAAAAGATCAACATACGCATCGGGCTCCATGCCGGAAAGGCCATGCAAGGCGATGACGGGGATTATTTTGGTGATGCTGTAAATGTGGCTGCCCGCATTGAGCCTGCTGGCTCTGCAGGCCAGATTCTTGTTTCCAGCAGTGTTTTTAGTGCCGTGAAAGATATTTCAGGTATATTTTGTGAGTATTTTGGTGAAAAACAGGCAAAGGGAAAAGCCCTGCCCATTGCCCTTTACCGGGTCTTTTTGAATGAACAGGAAATGGGGGCCTTCCTGGAAAAAAGGCAGGCTGAACAGGAAGCTGAAGAAAAAGCAAAGGCAGACCGGGAAAAACAAGTATCCATAGGGTCCGGAGGAGCGGAACAGATCAAAGATGAATCTGCCCATGCAGGAATAATTCCGGGTAATAAGGATGGCGTCTCTTTCGCACAAGATACTTCGATTTTAACTGATACCCCGCCTGATAAAGACATGGGAGATTCAAAGGATGTGGTATTTTCTCCAGCAAGGTCACCGCTGAGATTTGATCTCTTGTGGAAAGTGTCCATCCCTGTTTTACTGGTTGTTCTTTTGCTCTTTGTTTATCCTGGATTTTTGAATATGAATGGCGATTCAGGTTCTGTCTTAAAAAGATATGTGGAAGGATTTAACTATCTGAGGCATGGGGATTTTGAACAGGCCAGGAGCGCCTTTGTTGAGATAGGAATGGATGATGCCCGGTGCCAGGAGGGGCTTGCAGCACTGGCATATAAAAGTAACTCTTTTGAGGAGGCAGATAAATTTTGTAATCGTTCCATGGAGCTTGAGCCTGGTGTTTTATACGCCAGAGTAGTTAAGGGAAACATTCATTTTGATAATGCCCGTTTTGATAAGGCAAAGGAATACTATGAAGAAGCTCTGGGGCTGTCAACACCCCTTAAATGGCAGAAGGGGGAAGCCCTGTACCGCCTTGGGCGCATCAGTTCCTCGGAAAATAATCCCTCCAGGGCTTTGGAATACTACAACCAGGCAGTCTCCCTTGATGAGCAAAACGTCGATATTATTACCGCCAAAGGCTCGATTCTGGAAAAAATGGGGGAACTGACTAAGGCACTTGAGGCATTTAGGGAGGCCCAGTCATTGGCGCCGGATGATGCCTATATAAAGGCTTTTTACCGGCGTGCCAGGCAGAAAATTCAGGCAGGTGAAGATAAGGAGCATCAGGAGCGCATTGACTCCCTTGTAAAGGACCTGATTGCGGCCATGGAAAAATCAGATTCTGATCCTGTGGCAGACACATGGACGACAAGACCTGCCACACTGTTTTTTACAAGACAAAATAGAAGCGGAGCGATTTCCCTGAGGGAGGGTGAGGATGAATTTTTCGAATTTGAGCTTGTGGAAACCCTGAGGGCTTCAAACGCGGTAGACATCGTTGAAAGGGAGCTCTTGGACAAGCTTCTTCAAGAGTTGAAACTCAGCAGCACGGATCTGGTGAATCCTGCAACTGCCCTTCGTTTAGGCAGGATCATGTCTGCAAGGCTCATCGGCAGCATCAGGCTTTTGGGTTTCGGCCAGGATACTAAGGTATATGTTAAGCTCATAGAGACAGAAACATCGGCAGTCAAGGTTAATGCGTCAGGCAATTTTGGAATCAGCGAACCCCCTGAAACCGCAGCGGAAAAAATCGGAACCTCAATAGCAGAAAAGATAAGATCGGCATTTCCTGTCAGGGGCAGAATAAATAATATTGAGGATAACACGGCACTACTGAATATCGGTTCTCTATCAGGAGTGAAGAAGGAAATGGTGATGCGTGTTTTTTCACAGCCCGCTGGGGCATCCCCTGATCCGGTATTGGATTCCTCACCAAATCCAAGTGATAAAAAAAACTTTGCAGGTGCTCTTAAAATTATTTCCGTTGACAGAAATACCAGCCAGGGAGAAATTATCAAGGGAGCAGAAAATATTGCACTGAACTGCCGGGTGGAGGCGGTATCATCATGAAAAAAAGAGTCACATCAATATTTGTCATGATTATTTTGCCGGTGATAATGTGTTGTGCTCCGACCGAAAGAGCAACTACCTATGTTAAAAATGGGAAAATATATGGTGTCACAAAAGGTCCTTTTCGCGCAAAATGGTGGAACTATTATGAAAGGGGTATGTCCTATGCTGAAGGTGAATACTGGGATGAGGCTGGGTCAGATTTTTTAAAGGCCATCAGACAGCGGGAAGATGATCAGCGCAGGGCAAGAACCTACGGCATGCACTTTATCGATTATTTTCCCCACCGGGAACTGGGCATCGCCCTTTTGGGCAGGGGAGATTTTGCCGGAGCCGTTAGAGAACTTGAAAACTCTCTTTCCACCGAAGAGAGTGCAAAGGCTAAATTCTATTTGAACAGGGCCAGAAAATCTCTGTTGTTCGCTCAAATTCACGATAAAATTCCCCCTAAGATCATTGTGGAAAATCCCACGGACAATTTAATAACAAACGAATTTTTCGTTACGGTATCAGGCGTGGCAAAAGACGAAAACTTTGTTTCATCCATTTTGATCAACGGGGCCCCTGAATTCATCGAGCTTTCTCAAAGAGAGATTCATTTTAAGAAAAAATTTCCCCTTGTTCAGGGAAAGAATTCCATCACAATAGAAGCCCATGATCTTTTGGGAAACAGATCAAAAAAAGCACTAATGGTGATCGGAGATTTCAGCGCTCCTCAGCTCTCGGTGGTCAACTTCATCAACGGCCAGACAGTTCAAGATAAACAAGTTACTATTGAACTTTCATGTTTTGATGACTCAGGTATAAAATATATGAGTTTGCAGGATAAAAAGATATCCCCTGGGGGTAAAAAATCAGGAATTGCTTACTGGGTTATATCCTTGAGAGAGGGAAAAAACATCATTTCAATGATGGCAGCAGATACTGGAGGTAACCAAACCAAAGGTGATATTGTTTTAATATATAAACCAGGTTCTATAGTTGCCTTGAATGATTTTTTTCCCATTGCAACTGATGCTTTGAATACCAGCGCTTTAAATACCATCAACCTTGACATCATAAAAAATCGTGTTTCTCCGGCAGATTCAGATACTTTTCCGCCTGAAATACGGATGAGGGGACTTTTAAAAAATATAAGTGCGGATGAGAGCCTTACCATAATAGGAAGACTCTGGAATAACAGATTCTTCATTGAAGGCCAGGCAGCGGACTCCAATGGTGTAGGCTTTGTTGCCATCAACAACAGGCCTGTTGCTTCTCAGCCTGGAAAGGAGGTTATTTTCAACCGCCTGACAGAGCTGAACGAAGGAAAAAATCCTTTTGAGATCAAGGCTGAGGATATCATCGGTAATTCTGACGTAAAGAGCTTTGTTATTGAGAGACGCATCCAGAAAATCGACCTAAAGGGATCCAGGATGACGCTCTCGATCATGCCCTTTAAAAATGACTGTATTTCACCGGCATTAGCGGATTCTGTTTACAATCTCTTGGTAGATGAGATTATCGGCAATGAGAGGTTCAATGTCGTGGGAAGAGGGGTTGACCTTGAGGCAATTTTAAAGGAGCTGAAGTTGAGCCAGACAGATCTTGTGGATAAGGACAAAGCAGTTAAAACTGGAAAGCTCATCGGTAGTGAAGCTATTATGATCGGCACCATCATTGAACAGCAAAATTCCATTGAAGTTTTTGCCAAACTCATTGATACGGAAAATTCAACGGTAATGGCCTCCCATGATGTGTTTGACATGGACAAAAAAAGGACTAAACTTGAATTTCTTATGGAGGGGCTTGCCTCAAAGTTTATTTATTCCATTCCCATTGTCGAGGGTAGAATTTTGACTGTAAAAGGAGATAAATTCTATCTCGATATTTCAAGAAACAGGCACATGAATATTAGATCAGGGATCAAGTGTCTGGCATACAGACCAGAACCATTTGTAGTTGATGGGATGGTATTGGGAGAAGAAACCAATATTTTAGGCAACCTTATTTTGGTTGATGTAAAGGAAAATTTTTCCATTGCAAAACTCTCTGAGATGAATGGCCAAACCCAAGGTGGTGTTGTGGATATTAGAAAAGATGATAAGGTCATTACTAAATAACCGCCATGGTAGGAGCGTTGTGTTTGCTTTCAACCGCAAAAAAATCTGAACGGCCAATGTGATACCCTGATAAAAATTTGATGTAAAAAAAATGGAGATTATTGGAAATGCTACAGGAAAAAATAAATATATATAGTGCGTTTATTCTTCTCATATTGTTTTTAGTTGTTGTTTTTACCAATAATGTGTATGCGGATTGTTCAGATATAGCTGGACGTCAGTATGCTCCATATGACGATGGGATTGACGGTCCTTATGTTGACAATGGTGATGGAACTATTACAGATCAGAGAACACAGTTGATGTGGCAGAAGTCTTCAGGGGAGGTGTCAGTGCGAGGAGGGATACCCATAACCTATACATGGGAAGAAGCCTGTCAGTATTGTGATGATTTAGTATTAGCAGATTACGATGATTGGGAGCTTCCTGATATAAGTCAGCTTCGAACTCTTATCAATTCAGAATTCAAACCAGCCATCAATCTTGAATTTTTTCCAGACACAAGTAGCTCTAATTATTTCTATTGGACGGGAAGTTCATATTCTTTGAGAGAAACGTATGTTTGGTATGTCCAGTTTCAAGATGGGGGTAATGCTAGCTTAAGCGCCAAGGATGATAGTAAAAACATACGCTGTGTTAGGAATAGAGGACATGAACAACTTATTATTTCTGTGGCTGCCGAACTATCCGAAGGATCAGCTCCCTTAACAAACAGGTTTCAATGTGATGTAGAATCAGGCAATCCACCCTATGAGTTTTCCTGGGATTTTGGAGACGGAACATCAAGCAATGAACAGAATCCAGAACATACCTATCAATCTGCCGGAACCTACACAGCAAAAGTTACTGTAATAGATGACACTGGTTTGGCCAGCTCAGGTGAAGTTGTTACCGAGGTAGTGGGGTATGTACAAGAACTTGTTATCGCAGTAGAACCCTTCCAGACAAGCGGTACTGCTCCCCTTGATATTTCATTTTCCTGCGTTGTGGAATCAGGCAATCCACCCTATGAGTTTTCCTGGGATTTTGGAGACGGAACATCAAGCAATGAACAGAATCCAGAGCATACCTATGAATCTGGCGGATATTCTTATATTGCGACTGTTGTTGTAACAGATGACAGAAGTTTAACCCGTTCAGCACAGGTGTTTATCGCGGTTGAGGAGGGGCTTAATGATCTGATAATTAAGGCAGAAGCGTCTCCGTCAAGTGGAACCGCTCCCCTTGATATTTCATTTTCCTGCGTTGTGGAATCAGGCAATCCACCCTATGAGTTTTCCTGGGATTTTGGAGACGGAACATCAAGCAATGAACAGAATCCAGAGCATACCTATGAATCTGGCGGATATTCTTATATTGCGACTGTTGTTGTAACAGATGACAGAAGTTTAACCCGTTCAGCACAGGTGTTTATCGCGGTTGAGGAGGGGCTTAATGATCTGATAATTAAGGCAGAAGCGTCTCCGTCAAGTGGAACCGCTCCCCTTGATATTTCATTTTCCTGCGTTGTGGAATCAGGCAATCCACCCTATGAGTTTTCCTGGGATTTTGGAGACGGAACATCAAGCAATGAACAGAATCCAGAGCATACCTATGAATCTGGCGGATATTCTTATATTGCGACTGTTGTTGTAACAGATGACAGAAGTTTAACCCGTTCAGCACAGGTGTTTATCGCGGTTGAGGAGGGGCTTAATGATCTGATAATTAAGGCAGAAGCGTCTCCGTCAAGTGGAACCGCTCCCCTTGATATTTCATTTTCCTGCGTTGTGGAATCAGGCAATCCACCCTATGAGTTTTCCTGGGATTTTGGAGACGGAACATCAAGCAATGAACAGAATCCAGAGCATACCTATGAATCTGGCGGATATTCTTATATTGCGACTGTTGTTGTAACAGATGACAGAAGTTTAACCCGTTCAGCACAGGTGTTTATCGCGGTTGAGGAGGGGCTTAATGATCTGATAATTAAGGCAGAAGCGTCTCCGTCAAGTGGAACCGCTCCCCTTGATATTTCATTTTCCTGCGTTGTGGAATCAGGCAATCCACCCTATGAGTTTTCTTGGACCTTTGGAGATGGAACCCCATTGAGCGATGAAGAGGATCCAGAGCATACCTATGAATCTGCCGGAACCTACACAGCAAAAGTTACTGTAACTGACAGCGAAGGTTTAACTCGTTCAGCAGAAATGGATACCGTGGTTGAGGAGAAGCTTAATGATCTGATAATTAAGGCAGAAGCGTCTCCGTCAAGTGGAACCGCGCCCCTTGATATTTTGTTTTCCTGCGAAGTGGAGTCAGGCAATCCACCCTATGAGTTTTCTTGGACCTTTGGAGATGGAACCCCATTGAGCGATGAAGAGGATCCAGAGCATACCTATGAATCTGCCGGAACCTACACAGCAAAAGTTACTGTAACTGACAGCGAAGGTTTAACTCGTTCAGCAGAAATGGATACCGTGGTTGAGGAAGAGCTTAATGATCTGATAATTAAGGCAGAAGCGTCTCCGTCAAGTGGAACCGCGCCCCTTGATATTTTGTTTTCCTGCGAAGTGGAGTCAGGCAATCCACCCTATGAGTTTACCTGGGATTTTGGAGAGGGAACATCAAGCAATGAACAGAATCCAGCGCATACCTATAAATATACCGGGGATTATAAGGCAACTGTTGTTGTAACAGATCATGCCCAGCAGTCGCAAAAACAAGACCTAATCATTAGTGTCTCCCAGGGGTTTCAGGAGTTTTGCCATGTGAAGGGGTTTATCTTTGATGCTTTAACAGGAGCCGGCATTAGTCGTGCACAGCTTCTATTTAACGCCCCTGATGCCAAAAAAGTGTACTTAACTGACGACAGCGGATATTTTGACATTACCGATATACCAGCAGGCACATATAAGGTTTTAATTTCCAAGCTAAACTATCATAATCAGACCTTTGAATCCATTATTCTGACCCTGGGGAACTCTTTGGATTTAACAACTTCACTTGATCCTAAAGCACCGGAAATTGTTAAAGCTGAAGCCCAGTCAGTTGAAATTACCAATAATAATGACGCAGATGCTGAATTTTCGGTGGAAGTTGCCCATCCTGATTCTCTAACAAAAATCAAGTCTGTTGTGTTGAATCTGTTGGGTTTGAATTTTAGTTCAAAAAAATTGGAGATGTCCCCTGTAGATAGTGATAGCGGCCGCTACCAGGCGATTGTAACAATTCCTGGAGATACCTCAGCCCGTCATTATTCTATTCCAGTTACGGTTGAAGACACTTTAGGGTATAAAGATTATGGAACTATAGATTTAGAAGTAAGCCGAAAAACAATTGACTCAATTGAGCCCACTCAGGCCCTAAGCCAAAGCATTGTGAATATGATTCGGACTCAGACTATTGTTATTTACATAGAGGTCGCTAAATCTGCCGGGCAGAAAATCAATGCTGAAAAATTATCCGCAACTGAGGATTGCTATGTCCTGGTAAATGTTTACAGGCCTGATGGAACATTTTATGATGATTATGAAGTCTATGATAGCAAGGAGATAACTATTACCGATGCCGAAGAAGGCACCTGGACCTATGAGACCATCAACTACTGTGCCGAATCCGTTGATGTTGAAATCGAAACAAGGGGAGCAAACACCGGCATAATTACCGGCACGGTCAGGGATTCTGCTACAGGTGAAGGTATTGAGAACGCATCTGTTAGCTGGTCATTAGGCGGTATAGAAGATGGTTCTGAATTGACCTCTGCAAACGGGTATTTTTCCATTGTCGCGGTGGCCGGCACAAGTGCTCTGGTATCATCTGCGGAAAATTATAAAATCAATATAAGAACGGATGTGTCTTTGTCCTCGGGGAAAACCACCACCGTTGCCGTTAAACTGGTTCCTGATGTATCTGAGCCACTTCCTGTTCCAGATACCCAGTCAACGGAACAGATATTAACTCCTGCCCAGTCACCTGATCCTGTGATTCAACCCTTTACGGCCTCAATTATAGATGACGAGTTCATTATTTCAACTTTGTTTGCACCTTATGAGACTCCGGTAAATATTTATCTTGGTCTTTCTTTGGATTTCCCTGAATTATCTTCATATATTTTTCTATTTAATTCTAATGATCAGTTCGATGTTTATCTGGATACTCTTTTTCCCTGGAGGGAAAATACCACGGAGTGGAATCAGACAGAACTTTTATCCCTGCCGGTCTCTGTTCTGCCAAAGGGAAACTATATCTTTTATTTCCTGATAACAGATGACCCCATTGCTTTAAGCACATATGATTTGAAGTTTTTTTCACTTAAAATAGATTGATTCAGGCAGATTGAATAAAATAAATGTTTTTATGGTGGGCATGTATGGCCGCCGCCGTTTCATTATTGCGTATAACCCGGAGCAGGCGAAGTATTATAAACAGGTACGCAAGAGAAACCTTGAGCAAATTCAAATTGAACTTGATGCGTTCGAGAAGTATACCGACAAAAAGAAGGAAAGAATGAACCATGAGCTTCTATCTCACAGGTCAACAGGATAAAATCCATCAAAGTAAGTTCCACCTGGATGCTCAGAAAAGTGCTGCCCCGTTATTTCGGGCTTAATTTTGAAGATATAGACAATGTAACCAATCAATGGCTCAATGAGTATGAAGAAAAGCTCTTTTTTCCTGTGAACTCGTTATATTAACCCTCTGTGGGTTGAGTTGGCATTTATTTTATATGAAAGTCTCTATAAGTACTTGTTTTTAAAAGACTTTCATTCATCGTTGTGATGACTGTGCCATCATGGGTGTTTATATGAAAGTCTCTATAAGTACTTGTTTTTAAAAGACTTTCATTCATCGTTGTGATGACTGTGCCATCATGGGTGTTTATATGAAAGTCTCCGTAAGAGATTGTTTTTCAAAGGACTTTCAATCTTCGTTGTGGCCGGGTAAAAAATATGCTCCGGCCATGCCGGTTTATATGAAAGTCTTTGTAAAGGATTGTTTTTTAAAGACTTTCAATCTTCGTTGTGGCCGGGTAAAAAATATGCTCCGGCCATGCCGGTTTATATGAAAGTCTCCGTAAAGGATTGTTTTTTAAAGACTTTCAATCTTCGTTGTGGCCGGGTAAAAAATATGCTCCGGCCATGCCGGTTTATATGAAAGTCTCCGTAAGAGATTGTTTTTCAAAGGACTTTCAATCTTCGTTGTGGCCGGGTAAAAAATATGCTCCGGCCATGCCGGTTATATCCTAATTAGGTTTGGATATATCCCTGCATTTTGAATAATCATTGAAATGATGGATTCAAGATGGTACAGACAGGTTGTGATCATAGGACAAAAATACCAAAAAGGCGGCAGAAGAAGATACCGCAGAAAAAATGTTCAGGAAATCATACCTGAAAAATACAAAAAAACAGGAGGATGAGATGAAACTTTGCATAACCTCAACAGGGAAAGACATTGATGCCAACATCGATACCAGATTTGGCAGGGCGCCTTGGTTTATTATTATCGATACAGCCGCAAGTGCTGTCATTGAGGCCGTTGAAAATAGTGCTGCCGCCCAGGAACAGGGCGCAGGAATCGCTGCAGCTAAACTCATATCAGATAAAGGTGTTGATGGGGTTCTCACCGGCACTGTCGGCCCCAAAGCCGCCAATGTATTTAAAACAGCCGGTGTCAGCATGTTTGAAGGTCTATCTCCCCAGGACACAGTACAGGAGTCCCTGGCCAAATTTCAACAAGGTTTTTATGGCCAGGCTCAGAGCGGCAGCTCAAGCACTCCTTTCCAGGGACAGGGTGAAAGAAGAGGAAGAGGTATTGCCGGGGGTGGCCGTGGTATGGGAGGCGGCGGTGGCCAGGGAATGGGTGGCGGAAGCGGTCAGGGCCGAGGCATGGGTGGTGGCGGTGGCCGTGGTATGGGAGGCGGCGGTAGACGATGTAGATAAAGGAAAAACAGGGGTTGATTCTAATGTCGGGCATTGACAGCAGGCAAAAATATGAAACTGCCCATAATTAGAACCAATCCCAATTTAATATTTTTATATGAAACACTCAATAATTAGTAATTATTACAGTGCTATAGATGGTGTTTGTTTTTCTAAATTTTTGTATTTTGAGCAAAGCAAACACCTCCCCTGTAGTCTTTAATAAACTTTTTAAAAATTCCGCATTTGTTTTTGATAGGCCGGTCCTGAGATATAAGTTTTATATGCGTAGTCTCCTAAGTGCTAACAGTGGTTGTGCAGGTAACCGGCCGGTCATGTTTATATCGGGCTAACAGCGCCATTTTCTTCTCGATTTTATAATTACCTGAAAGTCGGATAAAGCGTACACTATTTGAAATGTAGGGGTCAACTTTCGTATCCGCCCTTTTGGGGAAGCAGTCACATAAACCTGTAAGGGCTGGTCAGGGCGGATATAGAATCCAGCCCTACATTTCATTATTTGTTGTGAGCATCACCAAATCAAGCCTTTTCAACAGCCACGGCACAGGCCTTATACTCGGCGGTGAGCGTATCAGGATCAAAGGCCGGGTTGGTCAGCCAGTTGGCATTGCCCTCCCGGAAATGAAAGGCCATCCATACCATGCCTTCGGGAACCTCCGGGGTGACCCTGGCCTTAACACATACCTCCCCTCTTCTGGATCTCACCTTAACATGCTCATCGGAGAGAAGCCCCAGTTTCCTTGCATCCACTGGTGAAATATCTGCGGTTTCTTCCCCAAGAAGATCGTTTAACCCCTCGCATCGGCCGGTCTGGGTTCTGGTATGGTAATGATAAAGACGCCTTCCCGTACTGAGCACAAAGGGATATTCCTCATCAGGCACCTCTGCCGGAGGAGCCCATTCCACCGGGTTAAAGATTCCAAGCCCGCAGGAAAAGGTTCCATCCTTGTGAAGGATACATGTGCCTGGATGGGCCGTATCGGGACAGGGCCATTGGAGTCCATCCCCTTCTATGCGGTCATATTTGATGCCTCCCAGATTGGGCGCCATCACAGAGACCTCATTGTCCCATATCTCTTTTGCGCTGTTGGATTTCCAGTCATGCCCCATGCGTTTGGCGATCTGTTTAAAAATCCACCAGTTGGGCTGGGCATACCCCGGCGGCGTACTGGCCGTGCGAACCCGGCTGACCCTTCTTTCGCTGTTGGTAAAGGTTCCATCGTTCTCGCTCCATGCCGCAGCAGGAAAGACCACATGGGCAAAACGGGTGGTCTCGTTTTCAAAAATGTCCTGGCAGACTAAGAATTCAGCAGATGAAAGTTCATGTTCCACCTTTCGTATGTCAGGTTCCGTATTGGCAAGGTTTTCCCCGAATATATAAAATCCCCTTACACTGCCGTCCACAAGGCCGTCCATCATCCGTGGAATCATAAGACCGTTTTCAGATGGAAGGGAATCCACTTCCCAGAAGGTTGCGAATTTCTGCCGGGCAGCCTTATCGGTAACTGCCTGGTATCCTGGGAATACATTGGGCAGAGCTCCCATGTCACAGGCTCCCTGGACATTGTTCTGGCCCCTCAGAGGATTAACCCCTCCGCATTCCTTTCCCATGTTTCCAAGAAGCATCTGGAGATTTGCCGTATCCATTACATTGTTTTTACCGCAGGTGTGCTCGGTGATTCCAAGGGTATAGCAGAGCATGACCGGTTTAACCGATGATAGAATCCTTGCAGTTTTCCTTATGGTATCAGGATCAATTCCCGATATTTCAGCGGCAACTTCAGGTGGATATTTCATGACATTTTCTTTTAATTCATCAAACCCCACACAGCAGGATGAGACAAACTCCTTGTCATATAGCTCCTCCTTAATCAACACATGCATGATGCCGTTGATAAGAGCAATGTCACTTCCCACCTTAAGGGGAAGGTGAAGTTCTGCAAAATCCACCAGGCGGTGGCGCCTCGGATCAATAACAATAAGGCGGGCACCGTTTTGAACGGCGTTTTTCAAGAATGTGGCAGCCACTGGATGGGCCTCCGTCATATTGGAGCCTATCACAAGAAACATCTTTGCCCTGGAAAATTCCCCAAAGGAGTTTGTCATGGCGCCTGAACCAAATGATGTTGCCAGCCCGGCAACAGTCGGAGCATGTCAAGTTCGAGCGCAATGATCGATATTATTAGTCTTAAAGACCGAGCGAAAGAGTTTCTGCATCTGATATGAATCCTCGTTGATGCTTCTGGCGCAGCTAACGCCGGCAAGGGCATCGGGCCCGTCCTCATCAATTATCTGCTGGAACTTTTCCGCAACAAGGTTTAATGCCTCATCCCAGCTTGCCGGTCTAAGCTCACCGTCCTCCCTAATCAACGGGGTCTTGATTCTCTCATCGGAATAGATAAAATCATAGCCGAACCGCCCCTTTACGCACAATCTTCCCTGGTTGGGAGCACCATCTTCAACCCCGGTAACCTTTATGATTCTTCCGTCTTTAACATGGAGCAACTGCTGGCATCCCACCCCGCAATAGGGACATGTGGTTCTTATCTTTTCCGTCTCCCAGGGCCTGCCTGCATTTAATGCTTTCTTCTCCACCAGGGCCCCCACCGGGCAAACCTGGACGCACTCGCCGCAGAATACACAATCCGATGTCATGAGGGAATCGTCCAAACCAGCAACTATCTTGCTTTTTTCCCCTCGATATCCAAAATCAATGGCCCTGTTTACCTGTACCTCGTTGCAGGCAGCCACACACCGTCCGCACAGAATACACCGGGAATGATCCCTTATTATCATGGGATTGTCCGTCTCAAGGGTAATTTCAACCGCCGGAGTTGACAGGCATTTCGCCTTAACCTGGTATTTATAGGCAAGCTCCTGGAGCTTGCATTCTCCCCAGGCAGGACAGAGATGTTCATAGCCGTCATTGGAGATCGCCCCCATCTGAAACTCCGTCCAGGATGTATTTACGGATGAGCCAATGGTACAATTATGATTTCCCGATGACAGCATCAACTCCAGGATCGTCCTTCTATGGGCAATGACCTTTTTGGAGTTGGTCATGACGATCATGTGGGGTTCCGCCGGAGTGGAACATGAGGCTAGCAGATCATCTTTTCCCTGTAATTCCACAACACATATACGACAGGCTCCTGTGGGAGTGGTTCCCTTAAGATAACAAAGAGTGGGAATCTCCATGCCGTTACGGGTTGCAACTTCAAGAATAGTTTCGCCAGGCTCAAAAATGCAGGGTTTCCCATTTATGGTGATGGTGGGTTGACTCATTGCCAATTCCTTATTTTTTATAATTTTATCATCCATTGCCTTGCCTGCTGTTTTAAAACTTTTGGGCATTGGTTCTAACTCAGATCAAACTCTGATTTTTTTGAGGTTGTCTGAATCAGATACATGGCCGATGTTAGAACCAAGCCCAAACTCTGCCTAACAACAAAACGATTTTAAGAACAGCAGCAAGAGCACCTAAATCATTATGTCACATGTGGCATAATGAAAAATACATTTATATCAGCATATTGAGTTTGTCAAGACCTAAATTTTATAAAAATTGGAGAGTGTCTTTCATGAATCCGTCGATAACTACATTGCGATAAGTGAAGAAACCGGCAAGCCGCCACAAAAGCCTTATTCCGGGAAATTAATGTTAAGGATTCCTCCCGAAGTACATGCGGCTGTGGCGACAGCCACCCAAGTGCATGGGAAGAGCATAAATCAATGGGCTTCGGATACTCTAAGAAAAGCTGCACATATTTAAATAGATGCCGGCGCCTATGCAGACAACCAACACCTCCAGAATACTATATGTCAAAATATTGTTGCCATTCTGGCACAACTTCTATATCATTAAACCAAATTCTGATTTGAATAACTGCCATGGGCAGCCCAGGGTTTTGATCCGGTTCTGCCCACAACGAAGCATGAAATTCATCCGCCGTTTATGGAGACTTTCATATAACACCCATGGGTGGCACCCCACAACGAACCATGAATGTAAGGGGCAATTCCTTGTGATTGCCCTTCGCACAAGGGCAGCCCCTACACATTCATATAAATGGCTTGTGAAAAAGGAGATAAACATGGCAAAAGTAGAAAAAAGATTTCAAACACGGATGCCTTATCATGTACACGAAAGGCTTACCCATGCCGCAGAGGTGTTAGGTGCAACTTTAAACCATTTTATTATACAATCAGCTTTAGAGAAGGCCAATTCCGTACTGGAAAGAGAACAAATATTAAATTTAACTTATCGTGATGCTGAAACACTATTCGACGCAATTGAACATCCACCATCACCAAATGAATTTTTAATAAAGTCAGCCAGAGATTACAAAAGAGAATTTATAGATGAAGAGATTTGAAGAACTGAGCCGTTCCCATAATCGAGTCGGATTTGATTGTGGAGTGCAGGAACTAAATGATTTTCTTCATAAGCTTGCCCATCAAAATTTCAAAAAAGGTCTTTCCAGGACATTTGTATTAACAGGTCAAAATATTCCGGAGAAGATTTTATCTTTTTATACACTATCTGTCTTTGAAATTTCTGCTCACAAATTACCACAAAGATTCTCAAAAAAATACAAAGGGCACCTTCCAGCGGTAAAGATAGCTCGTCTTGCTGTTGCCAAAGCCTTACAAAACAAGGGTTTCGGTAAGCATATGATTATCGATGCAATTAGAAAAGCAATAGCAATCTCAAAACACGTTGGCATAATAGGCTTATTTGTGGATGCAAAAAATGAAGATGCTAAAAAATTTTATTTAAAGTTTGGATTTATCCCTTTACCTGATCATACTTTAGAACTCTTTTTGCCGTTAAAAACCCTTCAAAAAATGTATGTTGAAGTTTTTGAAAAAAAAAAATAGAGAAAGCCTCAGGAAGCAAGAGAACAACATGCCCGGAAAGTTCCAGAACGGCTTGAAAAAATCCGAAAACAAGACTTGAGTTTCTCCCTGCCCATGCACCCGATCTGAATTCAATTGAACGATCATAAGATTTAGTTTTATTTTCCTTGACAAAAAGCAAATGCTCATCTTAAACATATAACGATCTTCCAGGAAATATTCACATATCAAATCATTGCAACAATTTGTTCAAAAAACACAACCAACAAATAAGGAGGTAATATAATTTCCATGAAACAAAAGGCCTTGTGTGCAACTTTTTTGTTATTAGTTTGTTTTTTTCTTCCTTCCGCTGCCTTGAGCAGCGAGGTAATCTTTGAGGAGGATTTTGAATCCGGCTGGGGGGATTATTGGAGTGCAAGTAATGGTATTTGGGAAATTGGAATCCCGACAGCCGGGCCTGAACTTTCATATAGCGGAAGTAAATGTGCAGGAACGATTTTAGATTCAAATTATGCCTCACATACTGACAGCCGATTAGTAAGTCCCTCTTTAACCCTTCCTGCCGTTGATCCTACTGAAGAAATCAAGCTATGTTTTATGAACTGGTTTTCTTATTCATCATATGATTACGGGTATATTCAGATTTCATTATATGATGAAAACAATAACCTGTGGTCGGACTGGGAGTCCATTAAGGAATATGGTGGTTCTGGCTCTACCATTGGTTGGTGGCCTGCCACTATTGACCTTACAGACTATGCTGCGCGTAAAATAAAAATATGTTTTTATCATACTGCTGATAGGTATATGAGCTATAGCTCTGAAAGCACTGGCTGGTATATTGATGACATTCAGGTCGTTACCCAGACACCTGCATATCTCATAGGTGATTTTGAATCCGGTATGTCGGGATGGATAATCAATAATGGGCTGTGGGAAATAGGATCACCTGAGGAAGGTCCTGATTCAGCGTATAGCGGTGAACAATGCGTCGGAACAAATTTAGAGGGTAATTATTCTACCCATGCTGACTCAAGATTGATCAGCCCGACACTGATGCTTCCTGAAATTGACATTGAAGAAGAAATTCATTTGCGTTTTTTTCAATGGTTTTCTTATTCATCGTATGATTACGGATACATCCAAATTTCATCTTTTGATAAGGATAACCAATTATGGTCTGAATGGGAGGATATTGGTATCCTGTCACAGACTTCCGGGATATGGTCCATGGCGGATCTGGATCTTACCGACTATGCGTGTCAGAGAATACGGATCGCTTTTTATCATACTGCTGATAGATATATGAGTTATGGATCTGAAAGCACCGGCTGGTACATAGACGATGTACGTCTCGTACTCCCGGATCGATTTGAGGAAACCGAATCCGAAACCGGAGAAGTCGATACTTATGAACCAGACGACACAAGAGCCCAGGCAGGCATCACCGATCTCAACGAAGGCACGATACAACTCCATTCATTTCACCAGTCAGGAGATCAGGACTGGATCAAGCTTTACGGCAATAAGCGTCAGGTTTATACCTTTAATGTAACTGATGTAGGTTCCAGGGCTAACCTTGTGCTCAACATCTATGACGGAGACACGGACTATCTTTTAAAGCGTTATTACGTTCAGGCAGAATGTGAAAAATCCATTTCCTGGACATGTCCCGAAGATGGGCTGTATTACGTTGCCATGGCACAGACCAATCCTGAAATTTATGGGGATGATACCCAGTACAGCCTGGAGATATATCCGTCATTTACCGTGGAACCCGCCACCCTGGAGCTGAACGAGGGCGCATCAGATACCATCACCATCAGGGGAGGCAAAGCACCATATACCGTTGTCTCAAGCGATAAATCCATTGCATCTGTCCAGTCTTTCACCCAGGCCGGTGTCTTTGTAAAGGTTGAAGGCCTAAGCGAGGGAACGGCAAGCATTTCCATATCGGACAGCTCACCTGATACAGAGGCTCAGCAGGTAACGGTAACGGTTATTGAGGCTGCCGAAGAGCCTCCGGCAGGAACTGTTTCAAAGGCTATAATTGTCGCAGGAGGCGGGCCCTACCAGGGCAATGCCCTGTGGGATACCACCCAGGCCCTGGCAAGATACGTTTACATCGCCCTGCTCTATCAGGGCTTCACCAGGGATACCATCCAATATCTCTCGCCTGACACGGATGTTGACATGGACGGAAACGGGCTTTATGACGATGCCGACGCCTACGCAGACAATGATAACCTCCAGGAAGCTGTTACCGATTGGGCCCTTGATGCAAACGATGTGCTGATTTTCATCACCGACCACGGGGGTGATGGAAACTTTCTGATCAATGAAACGAAACTTCTCCAGGCCGTGGATCTTGACCAGTGGTTAGATGAACTCCAGGAGGTCATTCCGGGCAGGGTCACAGTCGTATATGATGCCTGCCATTCAGGCAGCTTTCTTTCTGCCTTGACACCGCCCGAAGGCAAGGAACGTATCTTGATTGCCAGCACCAAACCGGAGCAAGAGGCATATTTCACATCCTTTGGGGATCTCTCCTTCAGTTCATTTTTCTGGCAGCATATCATAAACGGCATGAACGTGTTTGATGCCTTTATTATAGCAAAAAATTCCATTGAATACACCTATGCAAGGCAGATGCCCCAATTAGACGACAATGGAACCGGCATTGGAAATGAAAACATGGACGGAGAACTTGCAAAGGATGTGTTTATAGGCACGGGACTTATTTCCGGCGGAGGCATTCCCGTCATAGACGGCGTCTCTCCCAGTCAGACCCTCATGGAAGAGGAGACTTCCGCTGTATTGTATGCTGAAAATGTAATCGACTCCGACGGTATAGAGCGGGTATGGGCGGTGATCACTCCTCCTGATTATGATCCGGGAGATACTGAGGAGCCCGTGCTGGACATGCCGGTAGTGGAGATGATTAATGTGGGAGGAAGCAGGTATCAGGGTATTTACAACGAATTCACCCTTACCGGCACCTATAATGTGGCTGTTTATGCAAAGGATGTGCTGGGCGGCATTGCCGTGCCTTCCCAGACCAAAGTTGTCAAGCTCTCTAATGAGATAAGCCCTGCCACATTTGATACTGCCGGTCTTTTAACCATTCCCTGTCTTGATCTGCAAGGGACAAACTTTTCTTTAAAATTATTCTTAACAAGCTTTGATACTATGAGCTTTCAGATGACCGATATCAGTCAGGTTGATGCCTGTTCTCCATGCGCGACTTTTGATATGGAAACAGGTGTGCTCCATGTTAATGAACTTGATATGGGAGCCTCCTATTGGGTTGATCTCTCCCTGACCGGAATGGATCCCTTTGTTTTTTCCCTTTCAAACCTGGGAGCAAACGAATAACCGCCTTGGGCAGACCTGAATTTTGAAACGGGTTTGCCCACAACAAAACATTAAAGCACACAATCACATCTTGCACTTTTGAATTCGTTTTAGAAATAATCAAAGCAGGGCGCACCTTACTACCAGAAAAATCCGTAAAAGGAAAGGGAGTCAAAATGATCGTACCGAGTTTATACATAAGGTTTCTTTAAATCATCAATTGAATAGAGATCAGGTTCGTCCTTCAAGAAATCAAAGCCTGCTAAATTTGCATTAATTTCCGCCATCGGCAAATCGGGCGACATATCAAGTTCATATTCTTTGCCGTCAATTTCTACAATGTTATCTGATGCGGTTTGTAATTTTTTCGCTTGTTCATCTTCCGCTTCAATCACCGTAAGTTTAAATAATTGATCCGGAGAAAATTTGATGAGTTCCTTTTGCCAATCAATTTGAGAAAAATCCCGTTTTCTCAAAGTTCTTATAACAAGTTCTGTAGGCATTTCTTCTCCCTCCAAGGTTTTCATGGTTGCAAAAGCTAAATTCCCTTTAATTATAAATCACTTGGTGAGAAAAAGCAAAAAACAAAGAATCAAGCAACTACTCCTTTCAATTCTGTTTTAACCTGGTTCTGGCCCTACGCATTCAAATAAACCGGCATGGCCGGAGCATATTTTTTACCCGGCCACAACGAAGATTGAAAGTCTTTTGAAAAACAACCTCTTACGGAGACTTTCATATAAACCGGCATGGCCGGAGCATATTTTTTACCCGGCCACAACGAAGATTGAAAGTCTTTAAAAAACAATCTCTTACGGAGACTTTCATATAAACCCCCATGGGCTGTCACCCACAACGAACAATGAAAGCTGTAATCAGTCGGTGACTTTCAACAGCTTTCAAATAAAATACCTCAAGATTCCCGATAGAGAGACAACACCCCGGAACGGGCAAGTTTCATAATCCCAAAGGGACGGAGCAATGCCAAAAGCTCGTCTATTTCATTTTCTTTTCCACTAACTTCCATGGTCAGGGCCTGGGAACCTATGTCGATTATCTTGGCATGGTATTTTTCCACTGTCTGGAGTATGGAACAGCGCTGCTCCCGGGGAGCCTTAACACAAATCAATGCCATTTCACGTTTTACAGCCTCTTCTCCGGTCATGTCCCTTAACTTGATCACATTGGTAAGGCGCTCTATCTGTTTCATGCACTGATCAAACTGGGCAGGTTCCGCCCTTGTGCTAATGGTGATCCTGGAGAGTTTATTATCTGCCGTGGGGGCGCCGCATATTGTTTCGATGTTGTATCCCCTTCCCGCAAAAAGCCCGGTAATCCTTGCGGTGACTCCCGGCTCGTTTTCCACAAGCATGGTGATGACATATTTTTTTTCGCTCATAAATATCCTTTCCTTAGATCTTTTTCCAATGTTGATATTTTAAATTTTTTATATACAAATCTCGGCATCTTTCATATCAACTCAAAAGTAGTTTACACTTTTCTGAAAATTTTGAACCATGATTAAAGGATTAAATGATGAACATGATTAAAAATCAAGCTAAATCCTTTAATCATGGTTCAAAAAATGTGTAAACTGACAAATGAAGGATGCCCAAATCTCCTTAAAATTCTGTTTTAAAAAGGACTTTTATTTTTAGTTTCTCAGGATGACCCGGCAAATGAAATCGTCTCAAGACCAGGCACTCTTTCAAACTCTTTAGTGTTGCCTGTTAAAACTGCACAATTATGAACGATTGCTGTTGCTGCTATTATCAAATCATGGGCCCCAATCATTTTTCCCTGTTTGGCTAAAGTTGCAAACAACCCTGCATGGACTCTGGCTTCTTCAGTTTTAAAACTCAATATAGGTATTTTTGCCAATACGGATTCAACAAAAGCTGAACGGCGGGTTTTTTGTGCTTCTGTCTTTGCATAATGAACGCCAACCAACAACTCTGAAGAGGTGATGGCGCTTATATATACATCTCCATATTTCTCCCATTTTGAAAAATCGATTGAATTGCCGGAACGTTCAAAATGAATAAACACATTGGTGTCAAGCATTAATCCCATTGATTTTGCTCCATGGGAATTTGTTTTCTTATATCAGCCAGATCTTCAGTAAAGGCCTCTAAATCCTCGCCAAGAGAAGGGAGTTCATGGAAAAAACGATTCAAATGTTTAACTTTCAATGGTGATTCTGGAGAAACCGGAGATATTCGAGCGATAACCCTGTTCCCCCGCTCTAATTCGACAACGGCTCCTTGATAAAATACTCGATTCATCAAATCAGAAAATTGACGGACAGCCTGCGTTACACTTATACGTTCCATTGGAATTCCCCCCTTTTTAACAAAAAATCATACAATATGATTATCATATTATCCTTCATTGTGATTGTAAAGGAGATTTTCAATTATGCCTTGGAAATCCTTCGTTCTTTTCGCCATTTTCTTTTTACCCTCTTGAGTCATAAGTTCTCTGGGTTACCACCACATATGGTGCTGAATCAAAATTCAAAGCGGAACGTACTGTATGGAAAATGATAAGTTAAGACTCAAGAGTTTTGCCTAACAGGTCAGTTTAAGCTCGAATTTAAAAATTCATCAAAAGACTGCCAGAAAAATTTTCTGATCTCTTTGGTTTCAAAAAGAATCTCATGCCTTGCACCCGGCACGGAAACAAATTCACATCCATGAATGGCTTTTGCTGTTTTTTTCTGGGCCTGGTTTGAAACCACCCTGTCCTCCCCGGCGCTCAAAATCATGACAGGAATTTTGATTGCTGAAACATGGCCGGCACTCCGCAAAAGCTCGATGGAATCAAAGGCGGCCTTGAGCCATCCCCAGGTGACCCCTCCCAAGGCAAGGCCGGGATTTTTCTGTATTTCATCGTGCTCTATCTTAAACATTTCAGGATCATGGGTAAGCTTGTTATTCTCAAATTTAAAACTATCTAAATTATAGTCTCCCCCTCCTGGAACATAGGACTCACCCAGTCCCAGCACCATGGCGGCATCTGCAATAAAACCTGCCATGAATCTAGGGATGGGCGCAGTATTAATATCTATCATGGGAGAGACAAGTATGGCATTTTGGATGAAATTTTGCATCCCGTCTTCATATTCACCGGCATATTCAGCAAGAAATCTCAGGGTTATATGACCTCCCATGGAATGGGCAAGGATAGTTACCGGCAGGTTCAAGGGCTTAACATGATTATGAAATAAATATCTCAAATCCTTGAGATAATCTTCAAAAGTTTCAACATAGCCCTTTTGCCGGTTATCAAGTTCACGCAGGGACAGACCCTGTCCCCTCCAGTCCATGCTGATCACATGAAATCCTCTCTGGGTCAATTGATGAACCTGCGACCGGTATTTTTCCATGAACTCAAATCTTCCGTTTAGCAGCAGAATCACTCCCCTGGGCTTTTCCCCATGGAAAAATGCCCTGCCCCACCTGATCAATTCTCCATCATTCCTGTTACCGGTCTTACCTTCATTATAATTGCAGCTAAAATAATCAAAGATAAATGTATCATCTTGTACATCTGAAAAACCCAAAGCCTGTTCCTCCATTGCGACCATGAAAAAAACGCATAAAAATAATTGAATAAAAAATATGGCGGTGCTAAACATGTAATGATTTATTCGGATAAAAACCGCTGATTTCTCAGTACCTAACATAGGGATCACCATCTTAAAACATTTTTATGTAGAACTTTAGAGACAGATATGTATGAGGACAAACATAGGATTTTATGCATAAGTTTAATTACTTAGAGCATAAACCTCCAGCTCAATGTCATATATTGATCAATGTCATATCTTAAGGAAGATCATTACAAAAAACCATGCAATTGATAAAAGACACGCATAACTTTATACACAATTACAAGGGCCTTGGAGCATTTGGACTGGACCGGAAGACCGACGAAGAAACCCTCATGTTTTATCTTCAAAAATTCTCCGAGGATAAATTCATGGAGCACTTCATACCCAGGCTCAAGGACGATGAACTTGAAACAATATACAATCTCATCTCAAATCTGTTAAAAAAACACTTTTCCGAAGATGAATACCACAGCATCTTTTTAAAGGATAGATGACCGTGGAAAAAATAATTATAACCTCAGACGTACATGGCAGTTACAGTACATGGATCACAATATTAGGGCTTTTAAAACCCGGAGACGGCCTTGCCGTGGCAGGGGACCTGTTCGGCACAAGATATCCTGATCATGGAAACCCGGATTATCAGCCCGAAACAATCAAAGAATCCCTTGCAGATTTGAAACATCCATTTTATTATGTTTACGGCAACTGTGACAGGGAACAATTTTCCCCTGGATACAAACACTGCCTTTCATTTGATTTCATGGGCAGCAAAATTTTCATGCACCATGGTCACAGATTTTTTGACAAAATACCATCAGATGTTTCCATAGTCATTCAGGGACATACCCACAAAAGTACTTTAAAAAAGGACAGGGGCATTGTATTTCTTAACCCCGGCTCCCTTTCCATGCCAAGGGACATGGTTTATACCTATGCAGTTATGGACCGCACAGGCATCCAGATAATTAACATCAAAACAGGCAAGTCCATAGCTTCCATGCCGTGAACATCCCATTTTTAAAGATAAAAAATTAACAGGTAAAACCCGTAACCCATCTGCCTTTTTTTCATTTTCTTGTTTCTTTCAACAGAATTCAACAGAAATTGAAGAGTAAGGCACTAAGCCCATTAAAATGTATGATCAGTATATAACAGGTCAACAACCCATGAGCTAAAGACTCAGGGGTTCTTTTGCCGATTTTTTATAACAGATAAATCAACTGCCGGACAATCTATTTTCTATGAAAAAAAACAGAGCATACCAAGATGCATAAAAACTTTGCCCTGCCAAGGCCCCATGGGGTGGTGCCAAGGAAGCGCCTCCATGTTTATCTTGACGACAACCATGATAAAAGGATCATTATTATCCAGGGACAGGCTGCCCAGGGAAAATCCAGCTTTGCTGCCTCCTACCTCAGCCATTGCACTGATTGTTCTATCTGGCTGAACCTTGGAGCGCAGACATCTGATCACACAACGCTTTTTGATTTTCTGATCACAGCTCTTTCAAATAACAGGGAAACCCGGCAGGCCACAGAAAAAATTATGCACTCCCATCCAACACTTGGAGCAGGAGATAGCCTGATCAGGCAGGTGGCAATAGTTCAGTCGGTTTTTTCCAATATTTCAGTTCCTGTGAACATTGTTTTTGATAATCTGGAATTTATTCAAGAAGATTCATCTTCCTACGAGTTCATCCGGAAAATTCTTGAAAACCTGCCCTCCTGCATACGGGTTTTTCTCATATCACGAACCACTCCTCCCTTTCCCATGTCAAGATTGAAAATGGAGACGCCTTTTTTACTTATCACAAACGATGATCTTGCCTTTACCTTTGAAGAAACCCAGTATTTTTTTCAAAAACACCACATTGAAAGTTTTCCCTTGGAGCAGATAGAAAAAATCCATGCCATTACCGATGGATGGCCCGGGGGAATTGTTCTCATATCAGCTTCCCTTGAGCGAAACAATCAAGTGCCTGAGCTTCCAATACATCTCAGTCCTGAGGCATCGGATTTCTTTTCCCGGGAGATTTTTGACCTTCTTCCTGATCAGGCAAAAAATTTTCTTATGAAATCTTCATTGTTTGATGAAATAGATCCTGAAATTGCGGCACGGATCACCAGCCCCGATGAAGCAGCTAAAATTCTTAAATTTCTTACAAAAAGAAATCTCTTTATCCAGAGATTAACTGATACATCCAGGGGATATTGCTATAGATTCAATACATTGTTCCAAAGCTTTTTACACCAGGTATTAAGGGAAAAAACTCCGTTACCGGAATACCGAGAATTAAATCAAGATGCCGGCAGACTCTTTTATGACCGGGGGGAATATGAACAATCCATTCCATATTTTACAGAGGCTCAAGATTGGACCATGGCCGGGGACATGGTCAAAAAAACCGCCACAGATATGGTCATAAAGGGCCAGTATAAAACCCTCAACAAATGGATAAATGCCCTGCCGGAAAATATGACCGGGTCAGATCCCTGGCTCATGTACTATCTGACCATGACAAGAAGAATCAAGGGGGGCAAAAGGAATATAAGGGATTTTCTAACCGCCCTTAACCTTTTCAGGGAAAAAAAAGACATCAGAGGAACCATGCTCAGCACAGCCCATCTCATAGAGGCGGCGGTCTTTTTGAGAACATCCCCTGCAAAAACAGCCCAATGGATAAAAGACGGCGAAGCCCTCCTGATGCAGGTTCAGGACCAGCCCATTTTTAACTGGGCCAGGGCTTTATTGTGGCAGCAGATCGGATTCGGTTATATTGCAGGTGAAATCGATATTCAAAGGGGAATTTCAGCCTGCAAAAGCGCCCAGCTCCTTGCAAGGCAGATAAAAAACAGGGAAATAGAACTGAACGCATCCATTGTCAAGGTCTTTGGTTATGTCCGCTGCGGTAATTTCAGCCGGGCGGAATTTTTACTGGACAATCTTAAAACCCTGACTAAAGAGTCTGTCCATCCTGAGTACAGAGCACTTAAAAGCCTTGTGAAAATTGATTTTTTTCTGAAGCAGGGAGCCTTTGACAGGGCAGAAGAAGATATTCAAATGTCTGAACAGGATGTTGAAAAATTCGGACTGGTTTTCCTTTATCCGGCTTTTGTGGAACTTAAGGTGATGCACAGAATCTACACCGGCAGATATCAGAGTGCGGCCCGCCATGCAGATCACCTTGCCGATATTTCCATACTTTCTGGAAACCATTTTTATACGGGACTTGCCCATTACCTCAAGTCCTTGATTTTCTATCATATGGAAAAATATGAAAAAGCAGAAACAGCATCTCAACATGCCCTGTCCATCTTTCTTGAAAAAAAAGGAGAAAAGACCCATCTGCATACCATATGGCTGGTACAGGGACTTATATTGATCAATAAAAAAAAATATGAACCAGCACAAAAAATTCTTATAAAAGCCCTTGATTATTTCAGCCGGACTTCATCGGATCTTGCCTGGACTGAAACCCATGGGGCCCTGGGACTGCTTTTCTGGGAACAGAAAAAGGAAAAAGAGACTGAATCACATATTTTAACGGCCTTTAAAAAAGCATTGGAAAAAAATTTTTCCAGGTTTGTAGTGATGAGTCCCGTTGATTTTTCCAGATTGCTGCTCCTTGCCATCTGCTTCAAAAAGGAAAATGAGCCTTTTAAAAACACTCTGTGGAAAATAGCCGCACAGTTTCCATCCCATATATCATCACAGCTCAGCAGCCTTCTTTGCCACCCTTTTTCCTTCCATTGCCATGAACGGAGGGCCAGGTTAAAACAGATATACAAACAGACGCTTCCCCATGTAAGAATCCAGACCCTGGGCGAATTCAAGGTATTTATAGATCATCAACCAATACCGGCTTCTCTTTGGGAGGGCAACAAACCAAAGCTGATGCTTAAATCAATCATCTGCCGCAGCGGAGCGCATGTTTCCAAAGAAATGGTCATTGATGATATCTGGCCCGGGGCTTCTGAAAGGGCCGGTGAAAAGAATTTCAAAATCAACCTCCACCGCCTTAGAAAAGTAATGGAACCCGCCGTCAACAAAAACACAGGCTACTCCTTTATACTGCTTGAATCCGGGCGGATCACCCTTGATCCTGAACTTGTCAGCGTTGATGCCTATGAGTTCAATGATCTTGCATCAAAGGGAAATGTCTGTCTTGCAAGGGAAGAAACAGATCATGCCGTTAAATACTATAAAAAGGCAGAAACTCTGTACAAGGGTGAATTTCTTTCAGAAGACCCCTATGAAGAGTGGATTTCCATAAAAAGGGATCAGCTTAAATCCCTGTACATTGATATTCTGATGGCATTGGCAAGGCTTCACGAAGATATGAACGAGCCCCACATGTCTGTTTCCTACCTTAAAAAGATTATCACGGCAGATCCCCTTAACGAGGAGGCCCGGCAGAATCTAATGATTGTATATGCAGACATGGGCATGAAAAAAGCCGCTGAAAATGTTTACAAGAAGTGGTGTCAAACCATCAGAGCGGAGCTTGATGTTGAGCCTGATGAAGAAACCGTCAATATATATGAAAAAATACAAAAAATGAGGCTGCCCTCGGTCAGGTAATTCGCTTATTATTATTGAGTTTGATCATCTTGGCACTGGGCTTACACTATTCCAACATACAACCCATTGTGGTTCGAAAGTATTAAAAAACACAACAGATTATTATTTTTTGACGCTTTAGAACGGTGTAAGCCCAGTACCAATCACCTTTAATGAGTGATAAAATAAAAAAATGGTGCCCTGATCCGGCTCGGAGTCAAACCAGATTTTACCTCCATGGCGGATCACAATCTGCTTGCACATAACCATTTTTTTTCAATTATTTCAGGAAACATTTCAGAAGATTGCAAATACCGATACCCGGCACCCTTTAGGATGCCGGGCTTGTGAGAGTTAGAGGGTATAGGACATGCCGATAGTTACGAAATAAACATCTCCGGTCCCGTCATAAAGGTAGGGTTCGTCATCATCGTATTTCATATAACTGACTGTCCCCCCAAGGCTGAAATTGTCATTCAGCTCATAAGCGGCCTGGAAAGATACCTCTTTCTGGGTAATATCCATATCTGAATAGGTATGGACAGTATGAAGGTCATAACTGTAATTCGCCATATCCTCACACAGGGCGGAATAATCAGCAAGACTGTCCATGCCGCCCTCAGAGGTCGTATAGGAACCACTAAGGGTCAGATTTAACTTTTCCAGCGGCCGGTAATTAATGACGCCCATTACCGTGTGAGTTTTTGATTCATATTCCGAAACTTCGCAGTACGAGCAAACCTCGCTCGATGTGATGCCGCCCGCTCAACCGTCAAAAACCGGGATATTGGCCAGGGTTTCGGTTTCTGTTCGATCAAAGACATAGGATAAATTAAAATCTAAGGCCGGCATCGGGACGTAGGTGAGACTGATGGACGGGATATGGGATTGTGACTCCCAGTCAGACACGTCGGTTTCATCATTTTCTTTATCTAAGAAGCGGTAATTTAGAGTAACGGAAAAATTCTGCAGGGCCGACCAGGTTAGATCACCGGATATTTCCTGTACCAATGTGGGCTGATTACTCAAATCCCCAATCCTTTCTTCCTGCCTTTCCCAGTATTGGGTTCCATTGAAAGCGCCGCCGCTATCGGCAATGAAATAGGATTCGCAGGCACCGTCTACAAGGTTAAAGGGATTGTCGGTGTCTGCCCATTTATACCCCAGCCGCAGTTTGACACCCCTATAAGGCCGGGTCGTCATGCTCAGTTTCACTGTATCTGTAGTACTTTCGGTCTCTCCGCCTTCCGTAACTTCATAATCGTCTCTATCTATCTCTTCCCGTTCATAACCGAAATTCAGGAATGTTTTTTTAAGGAGCTGATACCGTGCGTCAAAGCCCAGGGTGGTGACTTCCCGGGATAATGCAGACTCCCGGATATAATCGGGATCAAAGCTGTTGTAATCCAGGGCCGGGTCATGGAGATACCAGGTATAGCCTGTGTTTAAGCCTGCTGTGGAAACAGTATCAATGACATCCACGAACACATCGTCGTTATCGATATCCTGGTATTTAAAATGAGCTGAAAGACGCCATCCCGGAAAAAACCGGTTTGTCACTTTGATGTTTACCGTGCTGGCATCCGTTTCCAGGTCAGCATCTTTGTTTTCAGTATTGGAAAATACATAGGAGGCGAACAAATTCGTATTTGCCGGAAGTAAGGCACTGAGTTTGGCCGTGTGCATGTCTTTTTCCATACTGGGAACCAGATCATACACTAAGGTGTCGTCTCCATACTGGATGCGGTCATCGAAAATATCACCGGCTCCCCCGGGATGTGTGGGATCATCATAGGTATTGGTCGGAGGAGCGCCGTTTTCCGTGAATTCCCGGTGAAAATAATCGTATACAAAGGTAAACATGCTGAATTTTTTGGTAAAGCCTGCCTTGTAATCCTCGGTTTCTTCATTCACTTCTCTGGAATGGCTGGTCACATGACAGGTGCCGCAGTGGCTGATGGTCATGGACTGGCGGTGTCCCTCCCGTTTCTGTCTGCGGTAGGTGAAGTGGACATCGGTACCCGGACTGAAGGGCAGATTGATGGTGGTGTCGCTTTTTTCTTCGGACCGCCTTATGATATAGTCTTTTCCCGCATTGAAATCTTCATGGTTCACCACCACGGCACCGGTTTTGCCGCAGAGATTACTCATGTCATCATGATCCAGGAAATGTTCAAAACTTGAGTAACTAAAGTCCTCCTCGATAATCCGTTTATAATCTCCCTTGATCCGCCCGTCAAAATCATCATCATGATAATAGCGGGTGTTAAAATCTAAGTACAGACCACTTTTCAAGGCCTTACCGGAAATATCCATGTCCGGCCCCGATGAGGTGTGATCAAGTATGTTGTATTCACCGACTTTACCGATATGTTCGTCATCATTGGCATAATGATAGCCGACATCGACCTTGAGGTCATAAACAGCCTCCTCACCGTCCTGTGCCCAGCTATAAAAAGATAGTCCCCACACAAATATGAGGAGCACGATTTTTGGAAATATTTTTTTGCAAATCATAGTTAAGCCCCTTTTGCGTTTGACGCGATTGGCGTTTTTGTGCAATCACGAATATAACTTGAAAAAACGCTATCGTGTCAGCGCTTTTCCCTGGCCTGGAACGGACTGGGAAGGCAAATCCGATCCATGGATACGTGAGTGACACTGGGTACACTTGGTTGTGTAGGACATGGTCATGCCTTCCGTACAGGAAGCAGTTACCCGGCCGTACACATCTATTCCCTCTTCTTCGCTGGCTATTTTTCCGGGATGAAAATGAAATTGATGACATTGCAGGCAGAGAAATGGCTCGTTTTGTATCAGAAGATTATTTGCAATCGTCCCATGGGCATCATGACAGATGCTGCAGTCCTCAACAACCGGCGCATGTTCAAAAACAAACGGGCCCTGTTTTCCGGCATGGCAGTCCAGGCAAAGGTCGTTTGTTCTTTCTGCCGTTTTCAAATGGGCCCCCGTTCCCCCATGGGGCTGGTGACAGTCATCGCATGCCATTTTGCTCTCCCGGATGGGATGGTGCGATGGATAAAAGGTTTTGGCCCGGATGCGCTGATGGCAGTTATAACACAGATCCGGCGGTGCCTGGGCCAGAAGGCTGGTTTTGCGGGAATGTACCCGGTGGCAGTCGGTACAGGCCAGATCGTTCAGTGCATGGGTTCCGCCCTGCCAGTCCATGAGTGAGCCTGATGTATGGCATTTGAGGCATACCGCCGCAGCCTGTCCCTTGGATATCTCACCAAAAGCGATGATATCTGCAGTATCTTCACTCTCTGCATGAAGACTTCCCCGGCCATGGCAGGATTCGCACCCCTTTATAGAGCCTACCACCTCAAAGTCCGCGATTCTTCCATGAATGGTTTTTTTAAAGTTTTCCTGCATTTCGCAATGGCAGTCAAAACATGCCTGGTCACCAATGCAATCCGCGCCGGCAATGACAGGCACAGCCGCGGTTTCCCGGGACAGGTGTTTTGAGACACACCCGGCGAAACACAAAATGATTAACATAAGACACATACAACCTGTTGAAAACAGAAAGTTCTTCATTCCATTCCTCCCTCCTTTCCTGCTGTTAAAAGATTCCTCTTTTTTAAATCCATGAAAGCCATCATAGATTCTGTCCCTACAGTTTCATATCCCCCATAATTGCCGACGCACGGCAACGGTACATGAAAACAGTTATATTTCAGCATATTACGAATAGTTCCCAACAAAATTGGTGTGCATTGATTTATTCTTTATAAAGGACTTTATTTTATGGTGAAGACAAAGTCTTTATAGAACTAATAAGTTTTATATGCCTGACTTTTGAGATTGTCAACCATAAAAATGAGCAAATAATATTTGACTTTACAAATGTTTTATGTGTAAAAAGAAAAGTTCATGAGAAAAAAATAGAGAGGCAAAATGAATAAACATAACCAGTTATCCGAGACCCTTGAAGATTATCTTGAAACCATACTCAAACTACAGACCGCAAACAGCGTGGCCCGTTCCAAGGATATTGCACAGGAGCTGAATATCAAACGGGGCTCCGTGACCAGCATGCTGAAAAAACTGGCGAACAATAATCTGATCAATTATGAACCTTATGGTTATGTCACGTTGACGTCAGCCGGCAGGCGCATTGCCGCCAGCATAGAAGCCCGCCACATTTTTTTAAGGGATTTCTTTGCAAGGATGGTGCAGGTGGATGAAGAAATCGCAGATCGAACGGCCTGCCGCATGGAACACGCCATTGATGAGGAGACATTTTCCAAATTCAAGGCCTTTGTTAAAAAAGTGGATAACTGCTGTAACTGCTCTTCCTGATCCAGCCATGGATTTTTCGGCATCCTTCATTTCCCGGTTTACACTTTATCTATGAACATCGTCTTGTTTCTGGATTATCATCCATAAAAGTGTAAACTACTTTTGAAGCAATATGAAGGATGCCGATTTTTCATTGGTATTACCGGCATTCTTAGTTGGGCCAGTATAAAATAGTTAATAATATTGTAATGGGTCAAGCCTGTTGATAATTTGAGTTCATCCATCTTCTGGCAAGGGTTGGTATGGGAGCACCAACGGTTTTAACCTGATACCAAATAATAGAGTAAAGAAACTTGGAAAATATTAAAAAGAAACTACCGGTATTAAAAGATATTTACAGTGAATTTGACAAAAAAACAAATGAACTCAAAATAGAACGGGCCTGTGAAAAAGGATGCGGATTTTGCTGCAAAGAGGCTGGAAGTATAGATATTACCACCCTTGAAGGATTAGCCATGCGGGAGGCCATGAAGGGTTTATCAAGATCTCGGCAAAAAAGCTTGACCAAACTTTTCCGGCAAGAGATCAAACAAAGAGAAAAAGGAATTATTGCTGCATGTCCCTTTTTAATGAAAAACAATGCCTGCATGATTTATGATGCCCGGCCTTTTTCCTGCCGAAGGATTTACTCAACCCATGTATGTAGCCGTGAAAATCCTCCTGTGGTCAACCGCCAGATCATGAATGCCGCGGATCAGACCATTAAGGCATTACAAAAACTTGATAGTACCGGATACTCGGGACATTTATCCTACATTCTGTATATGCTGTCCACCCAGAAATTTTTGGACACTTATCTTAAGGGAGATTTAAAACCAGAAGAGATCATGGTATTTGGAAAATCCCATAAAATTGTCATCAACAAGATGATAATTTGAACTACCACTATCCTAAATGGATAGAGGTTTTACTCCACTTTTATAAAAGTCTTCTGCAAACCAGATATGGCTTTCATGCTTCGCTGTGGGCAGAACAGGGTCATAATCCTGGTCTGCCCATGGCAGTTACATGGAATCATTCCCAGAAATAACCGCCCTTATCTGATCATCAAGCAGTGCTTCTTTAGTCAGAATTTTTTCTATATACCTTTTAGTCCTCTCAGGCAATGCGTTATTCATGGATGCGTGCAGACCTGCATTATAAGCTCCCAATGCCTTTGCCACATCTCCATTGGTGTCATTGAGGCATTTTTTCAAATACCTTAGTCCCTCTTTAATGTTTTTATGAATATTATAAAAACTATCAACACTCCATTGTTGTCGATAAGAATTATTCAGTTGAAAAATTCCTCTATCCACTGATCCGTTATCATTCACATTTAAGGCTCTGGAATTAAAACTGCTTTCCGCCCATGCAAGGGAAAAAGCCAGATTTACAGGCACTTCTTTTTTCAGGCATTCTCCCAGGATAGTCTCGGCAATATTACTGTCTTTTGCAAAACCGGTATAAAAGCTAAGTATATCACTCACCTGTTTTTCAGAAAAATTATCTAACAACAATTCATTTATATTTGACCTTAAAACATGGTCTTGGTCTTGGTCTCGATCTTGGCCTGGTATATCGGATTTATTTGCTTTATCGAATTCAGGTTCACCAGAAAAATGTAGCCCAAGGCTTAAAGAATTTGAAATCCAGAATTTGTTACAGGAAAAATCAAATATAATTATCGAATGTATCAATAAAAAGATGAAGACAAAAGAAGAAACCAATAAGACAAATATTTTTTCACCGGTCATTTTTTTACACACTCGCAACTTTTTCTTTTATGTTTTTTTCTGAAAATTCTGCTGAAGCCTGTCATGGGCCTGCTGCAGAGCCTGCTGCATGGTCTGCATCAAAGTATAGGCATTGCCCACGGACATGACAATGCGGTTGGATATGGAGGCATGCTCCGGCATTGATCTGTGAATATTGCCGAATTCTATGACTACATCTCCGGCCCCTACATAAACATTAAATATATCCCTGTAAACATATTCAAGTTCCGGGGAAACATGGAACTGAATTGAAGGAGCTTTTCTTTCATCGCTTTTTCCGGTATTTTCGTTTTCTGTCATAACATCCTCACCCAAAGATCAATCTCCTTTATGATAGATATAATACTTTAAACTGGCCGGGCACCAAGGTCATGCCTGCTGGAACATTGGTGGAATTTTGCATGGTCGTGTCCAGCATCCGTGTGGCCGGGCTGCCTCCGGTAATAATTTTGGTGCTGCACATGGTATTCCTGACGGGTCCCATAAACATTCCCGATGCCACACCCAGCAAAACCCCGGCATTGTCACCAATGCTTACGGGAATGGTGGTGGACATATTGTGGGAAGGCATAAATGAAATCAAATGCTTCATTGAGGCTGTCGGCGGCAGAGCCATGAGTTTCATTCCAAAGTTTGGATAGGGTATGGGAACAGGCGCTGGAAACATGGGGGTTAAACAGACGTCAGGCATTCCAAAATCCATCCCCGGCATTGAACAATTTGCAAACATAAATAATATCTCCTTCTTAGAACCACCATGCCCCTGCCCCCCCGGCGAGTTCAACAAATCATGAAATCTACGGCATATTTCGTATCACATCAAAAGTAGTTGACACTTTTTTGAGGGAATTCCCGGAAAATAAGGGAATGGTTTGAAAAAGTGTCAACCGGTGAATGAAGGATGCGAAATCTATCCCATGAGGATCTTCTCACCATCAATTTTAGTGCTTTCCCTGCTGACCATGATAGTGTGTTTCGTATCCACAGCAAATAAGCCCTTTACGCTCCTGGTCATATGACCTGACTTTACCTGGTCATTGTCCTCAGTATGGCGAACATAGCCTTTAAACCGGTTAATCACCTGCCTTGCAACGGTATTAATCAAGTGACTGATAAAAGTCAGCTTTTTATAACTTGCCTGGATCGAAGTACCCGATGCCGTAACATCATCAAATGAGATGGCTGCCTTGCAGCTTTTATGCACTGTGTTTTTAGAAAAAAAATTCAGGCTTTCCGATGCCATTGTAATGCCGCCCCTTGAAACCACATTGATATTTCCTTCCCGGGCCTCAAGGGCTGCATCCGATGGAAAGGAGATAATCATATTCTTGTTGTTTTGTTTTCGCTCAAGAATTCCAAGAATATAAAAGTGCCCATCTTCACTCTTGCAGCAGATCACAGTATCTCCAGGCTCTGGTTCCACAAAACAGGAGAATGCTTTTTTTGCCTTTATTTTATCTCCTTTAATCTCAACAATAGCAGAACTTGATGAAACTGCTATTACCTTGGCGTTATGAATGGCTGATTCTTCTTCTTTCTTCAGCATAAATAAAGAGGTATCGATATTTGGATTCATACTCATGTTCTTCCCCATTTTTCTGCTTTTAAGCGTTTGTCTTTGGTGCCCCTGGCAAGGGATATTTTCGTTCCTGTCCAGTTTATCTCCTCATCTTCAATTTCGTGGAAATCAGCCATGAATACATTTGCATGGGACAGATCAGATTTCATCAATTTTGCGTGGGACAGATCAGCATAGGTAAAATCTGCTCCTTTAAAAATACAATTATCGGCCTCAACCCCTTCCATCTGGGCCTGATAGAGATTGGCATCGCTGAAATCAGAGTTTGAAAGCTTTGCATTCTGCATGCTTGCCATCTTCATAAAGACGTTCTTAAAACTTGATCCATAAAGGTTAGCACCATAAAAATTAGCAAATTCAAGATAGGCATTGTCAAATTTTGAGCCTTTAAGGGATGCCCACATAAATCCGCCCTGTTTGAGCTTTGCATTGGAAAAATCACACCCATCAAGCCTGCTTTCGTGGAACTGGGCCTGGGTTAAGTCCATATTGCTGAAATTGGTACCGGTCAAACAGGCTCCATGAAAAAGAGAAAGACAAATGGAGGCATCAGAGAATATATTGTTCTCAAAAGCGCATTTAAAAAATGTGGTCTTATAAATATCTGCCCTGGATATATTACAATTAGTCATGGTGCAGGAATTAAAAACAATGGTGTCAAAATCAGCACCGATGAACACGGCATCAGCAAGGTCTGAATCAGAAAAAACGCACATTCCCTTGAGAGCGGAAGCCGAAAAATCAGCCTGTTTCATCTCGCAATTAATGAATTTGAGAAAATCCGTTTCTATCTTTCTGAAATCAGCTTTTTCAAGGCAACACTGAATAAAACTGGCATTTTTCATCTGTGTCTGAAAAAAAACCGCATTTTTCATGGAGCACTGGTTAAAGGCTGCCTCCTGAAGATTTGCGCCTGTAAAATTACAGCCGTCAAAGCAGACTTCACTGAAGATACCGCCGGAGATGTCCTTTGATGTGAGATCAAGGCCGGAAAAATCCTCCTGATAAAAAAAATCTCCGTCTTCCTTAACCCGTTTTGATAATTCATCTCCCGTCATCTTGGCCTCCAGTTCTCAATAAGGGTATCATCTAAGTTACTGCCGCTGAAATCCGTATCCGTGATAAAGGCCCTTAAAAAATCCACCTGATAAAGATTGGCTCTTTTAAATGATGCCCCTGTGAGATGAGCCTTTCCAAGGGAGCCTTTCATGAGGTTGATATCATCTAAAACAGCATGGGTAAGCTTTGCCTTCCTGAACTGGGCATTCTTTGCCCAGGCCTTTGAAAAATCGGCATGGGAAAGGTCAGCACCTCCAAAAAAGGCGTTCTCCAGGTTTGCCTCTGTAAATTGTGCTTTTTCTAAATTCAGGTTCTGAAAATTTGCCTGTTTAAGGGAGGCTCCCTTGAAAGTAAGATTTTCCATGGTTGACTTTTCAGGGTCAACAGATGCAAAACATGCGTTTGAGAGATCAGCACCATCAAAACATACAGAATTTAAGTTCATATCAACAAAAGCGCATCTACCCATGAATGCCTGGGAAAAATTCGTTTTGATAATACTGCACTTTATAAAAGCGGTAGTATTCATATCAGCTTTTATAAATTTTGCATCTGAAATATCTGTTTCCAGAAAAATTACCCTGGGCATAAAGGCCTGGGTAAAATCGGCACCATCAATTATGATCTGAAGACTTTCAATGTTTTCAAGAATAGCCTCGGTAAAATCGGCTTTGGTGAAATCGCCTTTAGACAGCTTTGCTGATTTAAAGTTTGCCTCGGTAAAGTTGGCTCCACGGGCATTGACAGCTCCCACATTTGCCGATTCAAGATTTGCACCTGTAAGGTCTGCATCCTCAAGATTTGCCCTTGCCAGAATGGCCCCGGCAAAATTTGTGCCTTTTAGACTTGCCCCCTTGAAGTTCACCTGCTCAAAAAAAGCTCCGCTTAAGTTAATGCCATCAAAATTCATTCCTGCAAGATCAATACAGGCAAAGTCTCCACAAGACAGATCTTCTTTGTTTGAAACAGCTTCAAGAAAACGCGAGCGGACATCCTCTAAGGATTCTTCATGGGGTGAAATACCCTCATCCATGAAATGGGCTGCCATGATATAACTTTCCTTAAAGCTCTTTTGAGCTTCCCTCAATTTTTCTTCAATATTTTTCTTGTTATCCTCCAGCACTCTCTGGATGTATTGCTCCAGACCATGGGTTATTTCATCCTCAATGCCCATATCCTTCATGGATTGAACATGCTGCATGGCCTCCATAATCTGAGAATCAATAAGGGGTTCCACCTGATTGATCTCGTCTATAATGGACTGGGCATCAACACGGGGAAGGGGTGATTTTTTTCTGCCGTCAAGATCAATGTCATCAAGTGTTTTAAAGCTTTCCTGAATTTTTTGCCTGGCATTCTCCAGGGATAGAAGCGCATACGCCTGACCTGAATCTGCCTGGCCTGAACCTGATTGACCTGCCTTATCCGGATATGTTTGTCCTGAACCGGATATTTTTTTTGCATCATCCATCTGCCTGTCAATCACGGCAAGATCCTCTTTTAGTTTTTCCTTTATCTTTTTAAGCTCATTATCTGCAATATTTCTTGCATCGGTCTCCTTTTTGCCGGTAAACTCTTTAACCGCATCCATGATCTGGTCAATCTTATCAAAAGAAAAGTCCTTCATGTCAAATTTTTTGGGGTCTCCGGAAGTAAGTCCCGGCATGATTGTTTCAAGGCAAAGGTTGAACTTTTCCACATCAGGGTCAGACGGAGCATCTGATGTCCTGCTCATCGCCTCTCTGATATTCAGCCCGCCTTTTCTTCCGCCCTCCTGCTTACCAGAGAGATATCCCCCGTCACCATCAGGGATATGCTCAAATACGCCATCCGGGATATCGATATTACCCATATTCTTCTCAGCCTGGTGAACGGCTTCTTCTGTTTTTTCATCCACCATCTGCTGTATAGCCCTTTGTTTTGCATCCATGTTATTTGCAAATGCGCTCTCATCAGTATCACTTAGGGCCGTGCCCATCAATATCTCCATGGTGCATTTATGACCTTCCGGTATGAGATCATGGGTATTAAGATTGGTTAAAAAAGCATCATCGTTGTTTCTTCGTCTCTCAAAAGCCATCTTGTAATATTCAAGGGAACGTGGCTGGGAGATGCTGTCTTCACAGGCACAAACAACATGGGTGATGGATTCTGCCTCATCATCTTCCACCTCCATGACCCCGCGGAAAATCAAAAGCCCAAGGAGTTTGTCCGGAAAGAACCAGATCGTATCAAGATTCAGCGCAAGCTCTTCAAATATTTCCTTATCCTGTTTTTTATGATTAATAAAACATCTGGCAAAAAGCCCTGGGAGGCGGCCCTCAATTAAAGGAATTTCAGGATGCATATTATGAAGGGAAAAGTGCTCATTTCCTTGGTAATAATTTTTGACCCACTGATCTGAAGAGGCACACAGAAAATACTTCCAGTCATGGTCTTCAGGATAGCCGGGAAAATATTTGTTTTTGTAATCCCTGTCATAGGTTCCCTGATATTTCATCCTCTGGGGAAGCATTGGATAAAGCGGTGAAAAACCGGCAGGTTCAGGCTTGTCTTTTTTTGAAGCAACAAGGCCATTCGGGTCTTCTATGCAAGGAAGCAGGCCATCGTTGAATCCGATACCGTCCGGGTTTTTCTCATAACCATCTCCGCCAAAGGCTCTTTTGTAATCAAGGGGCATGGAGGTTATCTCTTCAGGCCTTGAAGGAAAACCTGATTTCCATGTTCTTGGGCCCAAGACATACAGGCTTTTCTCTTTTTGATCCAGCTTTACCCTGGCCTCTCCACCCGTGACAGGTTGGCCGCCCGGAGCGTAAAAGCTGCCGGAAACCAGGAATTCACCATTTGGTTTTGGCATGCCCATATCCGGCAGGGGGGTATCGTCCATGCTTTCAAAGGCATCCTTGAGGTAATGGAGATCAAGAAGCTCTTCTCCGGTTTTAAGATTTATCCCAAGGGTTGCCGATGCAGTGAAATAAAACCTGTGGTTTTGCTCCAATACCCTTTGATTAAAGCTTATCTGCAATGGCCTTATTATTTTCATGGTTTAAAGCCCTGATAATTCAAAACCCATTTGCATTCTTAACTCATTGGTCGCAAGATCTATACTGTTCTTTTCAATTTTAGCAGTATTGTTTGCAAGCTTGGTCATAATCGTATGAAAGGCTGCTGCTGTGTTTTTCGCTTTAAGTGTCTCCTGTGCTGCATCAAGAGCAGCCTTCTTTCTTGCTGTAAATCCTATCCCGTCAAATTTCAATCCACCGCTGGGTTTGAGCTTAAAAGTCCCTCCGGCTCTAAGGTCAAGCTCCAGCCCCATTCCCAGGCCGGTTTTCAGCTCAAAATCCACGCCAGCGGCAACATTTATTGATGCTGATGCCGCGGCTGAAAAAGAAAAAGCTACACTCGCTGCAAAAGTAAAGGATGCAGAGGCCGTGTTTGCCCAGTTGAAATCAAAGCTGTGAACAGAATTGAAACCCTGGTGTTTACTGCTATAGGCAATTATATTGCCTGTATCCCGGCAATGGGTATGAACGCTTTTTGTACCAGTATTTTTATCCTCGGTTGTCTTCGAAAGTTTTGGCAGCTCATCATTCTCTGAAAAAGGATTCCATATTGTTTCATTGGTAATCCCGCCCTCATATTCCATTTCATACCATTTCTTACCGCCAGAAGTCCATTTTCTTTCTTTTTTATGGGCACCATCCTGCCATTCCCAGGATTTAATAGCCCCGCTGTCCCTAAATACTATGTCAATATGCTTACCGCCGTGTTGGATTTCCAAGGAACTGCCCTTTGTGACCGATATTGCATCGCCTTCTGTATATGAATAGGCATCTCCGAATTGTTTCCCGACCCAGATACCATTGCTGTTATCCCATTGATCATCAAAGCTTCCAATCTTTACATCATCATCTGATAATGCTGAATCCACACTGCTGTCATAGGCTTTACTCCATGTAACTTCAGTCCAGTTAGGCCCGCCGGTATCAAGCAGGTCTTCTGCAATGTTATCTTTATTTAAAACACCTCTATTTTGATTATGAGCATATTCTGCATCATCTGTTGAATCGGCCTGTTGAGGACTCTGAAGCAAATGATCTTCTACATAGGAATTGCCAAGGTTATAATTCCAATATCCTCCAAAATCGTATATATTACCATCCTGAGTGTTAAAGCTATCACCCTTTGCAAGCTGAACCTTTCCTGTTCTTGCCAAAGTAGCCATTGAAGTCGTATCAACACCAGGATCAGAGCCTGTAGCTGATGAAGGGTAAGAGTAAGCCCTCAGTCCGTCTGGATCGAAATCCGGACTTGAGTCATAGAATTTCTTCCATAAATACTTTAATCCTTCTGGAACATCAGCTTCATTGTCTGGGCCGCCCATGGTATATTCCGCATACCTGTTTTGAGCTTCTGACCAGATATCCCCATCGGAATGAATCCGTATTCTCTCAGAGTCTGTAAGGTCTTCGAATTCTATGTAATTTTCGGGATCACTATCTGCTATGCTTCCTCCTCTTGCGTATTCTGCAGCACCGACAGAATTGTCAACGGGATTCTTACCTGTTTTAATGACGGATCTGGTTTGATTTGGGCTTGAAATGGGGCTTGATGTCTCAGGATTTGGCACGGCTCCGGCAATAAGGGGTCTGTCTGGATCACCATCAACAAAGGTAAGCATTACCTCGGTTCCCTTGTGCAGGGGAAAATGCATGCCCTGGTTCTGTCCGGCATAGGGCTGCATCATGCGGAACCAGGCAGATGCCTTACCCCCGAAACGCCCGCTCCTGTCAAAGGGGAGTATTACCTTATACCTGCCCTGGTCATCCACCTCGGCATACTGACCGCTGGCTGCCGCATCTATTTTCGCATTAAGGGTGCCGGATATCTTTGGTTTCACAGCTTCCCTGACGGGTCTGAACTGGGCATCTGAATATATTGCCTTAAAGGAGTTGGCATAAAACATCTCCTCTTCCGCCTTGACTGTGCCGGCATTGATGCCGGAGACGAGATATCCTGTCTGGTGTCCTTCATGGGTTACCTCGCAGATAAGGTATTTCCGGTTATAAACCTTTGCGTAATGCTCCTTAAGATTGAATGTATAGCCAGGCACCATGAACGGGACAGAGCTTTCCCCGTAAAAAAGGGATTTCCGGCATGAAAGCTCCTCAGCCCTTATAGAGGCCAGCCGATTGCCCTCTTCCACACTGTCAAAATGCTCTCCATAGATATAATTTTCCCCTCTGCCGTTTTCATCAACATCGGCAAGCCCTTCAACCACCAATGAGGGTTTCAGATAATTATAGTCCTTGAGATATACCCTTGAGGGAAGAAGATTATGCCTACACTTAAAGCTCTTTATCACCTCGTTTGTATAAAGTGTGTCCAGCCCTGACTGGGGATGGTAAAAAAGATTTTTATCAAAAAAAAGATCCGTGTGGATTATTTTTGTGTCTGTGAATATTACTTTCTCGCCATTTTCCGTCTGTTCAAAAAAGTAATATATTCCTTCCCTTTGAGCCCATCTGGAAACAAAATTAAAATGGGATTCATCGTACTGGCAGACGTATTCAATTTTTTCATAGGTGTTCATCAGATCGAAGTGAAAGTCAATATTTGGCATAAGACCTGCGTCTTTTAGAGCACTTTCCATTATTTCCGGAATGGTCATATCCAGAAAGACCTGGTTATGATGGGTAAGGGAAAGCCACCAGAGTTTAGGAGCAAGCACCGCCTCGAAAAAACGATAACCGTTAAACTCCTGAATCTCTTCAAAGTGCTTTAGAATGCCGTTGAATTCGACATTGCCGCCCTCCTGTCTCAGGATTGTAAACAAAGCTGGATTCTGAAGAATCATTAAAGGGTCTATTTCATGATTATCCGAAACCAGAATAATTTCAAACCGGTAGGGCTTTGATATAGCCTCAACACCTTTAAAACTCACCACACCGAATGTCTCGTCAGATATGCCGGGGGCCTTTGATGAGAATAAATATTTTTCCTTTGTAAGATATTCCAAAGCTCATCTCCCGTTTTAAATTTTTAAAGGTAGCTTTTGGCATCCTTCATTTACCGGTTGACATTTTTTCAAAATATTTTCTTATTTACCGGAATTTTCCTCAAAAAAGTGTCAACTACTTTTGAGGCAATATGAAAGATGCCTACCTTTTGCTCGATTTTACGCATCCGCCATTGCAGCTTCTGCATCCTTAAGGCTGTCATAAAGATTCATAAAGGTATTAAAGCCAGCCATTTCAATAATTTCCCTGACATTATCACTTATGGTACAGAAAAACTGACCCGAATCATAGATCTGTTTTGTGATCACCACAAGCACCCTTAGGCCTGCACTGCTTATGTAATCTATATTTTCAAGATCAAGGATAATCCTGTCTTGACCCTGCCCAAGAATATCCATCAAAGCATCTTCCAGTTCGTCCGAAGTGGTTGCATCTATACGCCCTGCCACATGAACGATTGTATATGTATTTTCTTTTCCGGTAGTTATATCGATATTCATAAGATTGATGTTCCTATTATGATAATGTTGGTCGTAATTTAAGGCATCTTTCATATTGCCTCAAAAGTAGTTGACACTTTTTTGAGGAAATTCCCGGACAATAAAAAAATTCGTTGAAAAAGTGCCAATCGGTGAATGAAGGATGTCTAAATTAAGCATACAAATGCGAGGCTCAACCTGACTGATGATCTAAGCCACCTTGAAATATTTGTCAATAATTTCCTTGACATTAATGGCTCCTTGACATTAATAATTCTCTTGATATTCATGCTTTTAGTTTATGATATTTTTAAAAAAGTCTCAAATATTTCCGATGTCCCCCGTAACAGGCAAGCCCCACGGCTGCGATAAAAAGTAAGGAATATTCTACCAGGCAATATAAAAATTTATAGATTTTTAATAATGTTTTCAGACATATAGGTGTTAAATGAAGCTTACATGCCTCACGGTTAAAAAACAAAGATCCAGTCGATATGCTGTCAAGATAAAACAGACAATCCTTATCCTTTGTACAGGACTTTTAATGTTCTCCTGTGCAGGCAAACAGCCACCGCCCCAGCCCAAATGGGAATTTAAACCCCAAAGCATTGAAATTAACTATCACGCAGATAATATGCTGAATGAATATAAGGGCACCTCCCATGCGATTCAGGTAGTTATATATCAATTTGATACTATCAACAAATTTAAAGAACTGTCACAATACAAAGAGGGCTTAATAAGACTTTTGAAAGCAGAGAACTTCGATCCCAGCGTCAAATTTGTTAAAAAAATGTTTATTGACCCTGGAGCATCGGGTCAACTGATACTGGATCGGGCGGAACAGAGCAGGTGGGTGGCTATGGTGGCAGGCTATTTCGATCTAATTCCTGGAAGGGTTACCTGTTTTACTGAAATTCCTTACAAGGTTGAAAAACAGGGATTTATATTTAAGGAGCAAACTATCATCATCTCTGATATTAAGCTTGATATATTCTTGGCAGACCATGACTTGAAAAAGATATCCAGCCATGAATAATTGCCAACAACCCATATTATGGCACCAGGGACTTTTTCTCCAGCCCCACCATTTTCAACAGTTTGACAACTACATGAAATCCCTTGTCGCACCCCATAACCTATATCAAACCCCTTTTTTCTGGGGATGCAACAACATGGAAATTCAGGATGCCTCCATTGACCAACGTATCTTTGAAATAATTAAGTGCGAGTTCATTTTTCAGGACGGCACCTGGGTAAAATTTCCTGGGAATGCTTCCGTCCTTTCCCGATCTTTTAAGGAACTCTCCTTTGATGTGGAGGGAGATAAACCTGTAACAGTTTATATAGGAATTAAAAAATGGGAAGCATATAAAAAAAATGTCACATCAATAGAGGCGGCAGAAACTATCAATACAGTTGGTACCAGGTTTGTGTCCCCTTTGGAACCTGAAGAGGTAAAAGACATTCATGAAGGTGGAGAACCTGCCAATATACGCAAAATGGACCATATCCTGAAAATCTTCTGGGATAATGAAATTAAAAAATTCAATGAATTCCTGTTTATTCCCGTTGCTCAACTCAAATTAGATGCAGACCGGATAGTTGTGTCCAAAAATTATGTCCCTCCGGGTTACCAACTGTCAGCTTCCGATATTTTAATGCAGATTTTAAAAAATTTAAGGGAAATGATGATCTCCAGGTGCAGGGTGTTTGAGTCCTATAAATTTGCCCAGGGATTTCAATCTTCAGACTTTGATGCTCATTTTATTCCCCACCTTCTTGTCTTAAGCTCCCTGAACAGATCCCTTCCTGTTTTGAACCATATCATTGAAATTGCCGATTTCCATCCCCAGGCCGTATATGGCGCTTTAAGGGGTATCGTGGGAGAGCTTAGCACCTTTACTGACAGAATCAATTCACTGGGGCAGTTGAAAGACGGCACTCCATTACTTCCCCAATATGACCATGAAGCCCTTTTTTATTGTTTTAACGAAGCCCAGGTATTGATCGGGGAACTTCTTCGTGGTATCTCCCTGGGTGGCGAGAGCATTATCAGCCTTACAAGGGACAATGATTATTTTTCAGCCAAGATTCCCTTTGAAGAGTTCAGGGATTCATACATGTTCTTCATTGTTGTAAGAAATGCACCCAGCCCGGATCAACTAATCAATGACTTTCATAATATCATAAAAATCGGAACATGGGATGAAATTGAGAGCATGATCTCCAGGGCACTGCCCGGGGTTCCGGTCAAACACCGACTTGTTCCTCCGCCTGGAATGCCCAGGCGCCCAGATTCCCACTATTTCAGGATAGATACAAAACACCATATATGGAAAGATATTAAAAAATCAGGGATTATCTGCCTTTACTGGAGCAATGCTCCTGATGATGTTGCCATTGAAATAGTTATTTCCCAAACTTGAAAAACATATAAAACCAATCAATAAGAGAAATTAATCCATGAAAATGTCGATTACTGACTGTGTAACTGGACTCTTTTCATATACCTTTTACCTTGGAGATAATCTTGCCGCTTCCCAGATTGATTTTAATCATGTAAGTGGTAATTATGCCAGTCTTATTGCCCATGCAAAATCCTGCGCACAAAAAGCCGGAATCCCCAAGGCAAAAATAGATAAAGCCTTTTTTGCCGTGTTTGCCTGGGTGGACGAAACCCTGGTCAATACCTCCTGGAATTACAGGGAGGAATGGATTAAAAACTCTCTTCAAAAAACTCATTTTAATACAACCAATGCAGGAGAAACTTTTTTCAAGAATCTGGAGAAACTGAATAAAAATGAACCTGAAATCCTTGAGGTTTATCAATATTGCCTTGCATCCGGTTTTAAGGGAAACATGTTTGAGGCATTTCTCCAGGAAAAATTAAACAGCTTTAAAGAAAACACGCTGAAACAGATCAAAACAGAAGAAGAATTAACAATACCGAAAATCCTTTTCCCAAAATCAGGTTATACCGAAATAGCCAAAAATCTTAAGAGAAAGAGATGGAAAGGGCTTGCCGGGTTTTCATACTTTTTTATTCTGCTCCCCATTCTTTTATTTGTAACTCTATTTTATTTTTACAATAAAGCGCTTATAGACATGATAAACAATCTCTAATAACCTTATGTATACTGTCCACTGCCTCAACCTGAACTTTTGATAATGCCTATGGGGTTATAACGGCCTTATTATCAGGGAAAAGATTTACCCTGAAAAGCTCAATTTATGAGGGTATTAAGTATAAAAGCACCCGCGGAAACTGGAAATTGAAAAAAATTTTTAAATTTTTGTTATATCTGATTTTGTTTTTACTGTTTTTAACTGCTCTTACTTTTGCTGGTTACTGGATGATTGTTGTCCTGGAATGGCAATGGTGGATTTTTGCCGTGACTGTGGGGGGCTTGACAGGCGTCGTACTTGGCATACTGGCCATAAAAAAATTTCTACTCAGGCGCAATGAAAAAAAATTCGTTCAGCGTGTGATAATGGAAGAGGATGCCACGACAACCAGGACACCGGTAGATGAGCATAAAAGGCTTAAAGGCATGCAGGCCCATTGGTATCAATCCATTGAAAAGCTTAAAAAATCCCATTTAAGAAGAAGGGGTAATCCACTATATGTACTTCCATGGTTTATGGTCATGGGAGAATCCAGGGCCGGCAAGACATGTGCCATCAAAAATACAAACTTAAGCTCACCATTAACCGATGTCAGTGACACGGCAACCATTTCCGGAACTGAAAACTGTGACTGGTGGTTTTTTGATAAAGCAATAATCTTAGATACCGCCGGGAGGTACTCCGTACCCCTGAACAAATCCCTTGACAACAAAGAATTTGAAGAATTTCTTGCGCTCCTTGCAAAATACCGAAAAAAAGAACCCATAAATGGTCTTATAATTGCCGTTGCAAGCGATGTACTTTTAAATGAAGACGAGATTTCATTAAGTGAAAAAGCCAAAAGCATAAGACAGCGCATAAACCAGCTAATGCGTATACTGGGTGCAAAATTCCCGGTTTATCTTCTGATCACAAAAATGGATCTTGTCAATGGATTTACAGATTTTTGTGAGCACCTACCTGATAAGAGAGAAACCCAGGTAATGGGATACTCCAATGAGGAGAAAAATCCTGATTGCATGGAGGTCTTAGAGGACTGCATGATAACAATCTTCCACCAGCTTACCAATCTGAGAACCATTTTTATCCAGGAGCGTATCAATAATTTTGCCATCTCATTTCCAATGGAATTTCTGGCCCTGAAACCGGGCCTTGAATCCTATGTTCGTATTCTGTTTGGCGAAGACACCTACCAGGCAACGCCCTTTTTCCGGGGTATATACTTTTCCTCTGCGTGCAGGGAAGGCTTGCCGGAATCGGATTTTTTAGAAAAATACGACATCAAGTGTTCCCCAAACACAGGCAAAAAAGATAAAAAGGCTTATTTCCTTAAAAATTTATTTGATACTGTATTACCTGGAGACAGAAATGTTTTCACCCCCATAACAGAATTTATCATGTGGAGAAAAACCACCATAGGCTTAGGTGTCTTCTCCTTGATGATCATCCTGCTTGCCCTTTGTGAGGTGCTCACGCTTTCCTACTACAATAATATAAAAGCATTGAACAGCTTTAATAAAACCGTTTTTTCCCAACCCCCAAGGGCTTTGGATATAACAGACAGCCTTCTTGTTCTTGACAGGCAGCGCTTTGAAATCGCAAAGCTGGAACAAAGCAATGGCAACTGGGTTCTTCCAAGGATGGGGCTGCGCCACTCCCTTATTGTGGAAAAAAATTTAAAACAAAGCTACATCCGCCATGTTGAAGAAAGCCTGATCAAACCCCTTGACAGATCTTTTTTTGACTCCATCGAGCATATCAATGCAAAGACCCCTTACCAGGAAATTGTCAATTACGCCATCTATGCCGTCAGAAGAATAATGGTATTAAAAAATGCCATTGAAGATACCATAGTCTCCGATGATAAAGAGTTTGAAAAAAGTATTGAAACCCTTTTTCCAAGCCTGATTTCAGCCATTCCAGGGGCAATAGCCATTAAGTTTTCAGATATTTATTATGATTATCTTGACTGGAATGATAATGAAACTCTAAAGACAAAAAAGCTCAATGAGTTTCAAAACCAACTTTCAAAAATAGCAGATAAAAGCGGGGGATTTCGCTGGCTCGTCAGCAGAGCCGTGTGCAACGCATCTGATATTACCATAGAAGACTTTTTTAAGGGTTATGATATCAATCAGAGTAGGTTTCGCTTCCGGGTGGGCGGGGCATTTACAAAAGCAGGCAGGGATGAGATTCATAAATTCACCCAGCTTATTAAAAATGCCTTCCCCGGTTCCGAAGCATTTATGCACATGGAAAACGAATTCTGGGCCTGGTACAAAGAGGAATTTTATAAAAACTGGCATAATTTTGCAGATACCTTTCCAAAGGGAGGACAGTGGGACGCCGTAACACAAAGCTGGCTCCAGGCAGGTCCCCTTATGTCAACGGGGCATAATCCCTATTTTTTGCTCCTTTATTTTATGGCGGATGAATTTAACCTTTTTATAGAAGACTCCGGGGAAACACCGCCGGCCTGGGCCGAGATGCTCATCCGCCTTAAAAAGGTAAAAAAATTGGCCGAAACAGAGATGAAAAAAGAAGAAGGCTCCCTCATGGCAAAGCTTGCCTTAAAAAAGGACAAGATTACCGGCAAACTACTTGGGGGCAAAGGTAAAAAAATATACGGCGAAATTAATAGATTAAAGGCCACGGACATTGATTATAATCTTGTTCTTGCCAAGGGCTGGATTACCTATGAGGAAGCCCTTAAAACACTTTCTTCGGTAACTTCCCATAAAGAAAAATGCTATTTCATGTTTTCGGATTTTTTTGCAATGCTTTCTGATCCATCAAAGGAGGACAAAGCCTATAATCAGGTACTTGATTCCCTTATGGAGCTTGAAACCCTTATCAAACAACAAGATGCCGGCTCTGAAGTATTTAACCTGATAGAAGGCCCCTTTGATTATTTCAAAGCCTATGGAACTTACAATACGGTTCACTTCCTCCAGGACAAATGGGATGAAACAGTTCTTGGCCCCTCAAGCACCATTGACCCTGAAAAGTATTATTCCGTGATGTTTGATAAAGATGCAGGATTGATCTGGAAATACATAAACGATTTTACAGCCCCTTTTCTCGATCGAAATAAGACAGGTTTCTTTGCAAGAAGAGCATTTGGTATCAGCCTTCCCTTTACCAATCAGTTTTTCAGACTTCTGGACAAAGGAGAGGGACTTTCCCTTGATAAGCAGCAAGAATACAATGTATCCATCCAGACCGTGCCCATAAATGTCAACAATGAAGCTGGAATAAAGCCCCACTCAAGCAAGCTGGTACTTGAGTGCGCAGATCAAAAAACAGAACTCTTGAACAATAATTTTCCTGAAAGCAAAATCTTTAAATGGAACCCAGCCACTTGCGGAGATGTTACCCTGTCCATTCAGTTCAGGGACATTGCCGTTGAAAAATCCTATAACGGGAAAATAGGATTTGCCAATTTTTTACAGGATTTCAAGGACGGCCAAAAAATTTTCAACGTGTCTGATTTCCCTGAGCAGATGGGTTATTTAACAAATAATGGAGTTTCAGATATTTTTGTATCCTATGACATTAACGGAATAGAGCCGATTCTAAAATTTCTGAACAGGTCTCCGCCGGCAATCCCGGAAATCATATTTAAAACAATTAAAAAAAAGAGCGGTAAATACCCCCTTGTTGAAAAAAAACAGGCTGATTCAGAGAAAAAAACCAAGACCGATAAAAAAACAGAACCGCCCAGCCGCCTTCAAGAGCTCATCGATCAGAAAAAAACATTCAATATCACCATGGAGACCCTTCCAATGGAGGTTAATGAATCTGCCGAGGTTAAACCTGTTTCCAGTATTGTGTGGATGAACTGCAACAAAAATATAGTCAGAATCGAAAACAACAACTATCCGATAACGGCTGATTTTGAATGGAATCCGGCAAACTGCGGCAAGGTGCTCCTGCTGATCCACTTCCCGGAAATAACCCTTGTTAAGGAATATCATCATTTTCTTGAGTTTCTTGAAGATTTCAATTACCTTTCACATACCTTCTCCTGTAATGATTTTCCAAAGGAAAAAGAGGCTCTCTTAAAAAAGAGTATTTCTTCCATAAAACTGACATACAATTTTAAAGGGGAACTTCCTATTATGGAAGAAAATGATATAAAGACCGCCCCTGAAATAAAGCTCAAATCCATGAAAACTGAAACCACGGGAAAAGATATAGAGGAACTTCAATAAATGGAATTGCCGGCTTTAGGAAAAACCCCCATATCTGAAGAAAATCCTTCAGGCAAGGATGTAAGATATGAGCCTGACTTTGAGGCCCTGTCCCATGAGATTGCCAAGCTTGGCTCTCCCACTGCCGGCTCAACAACGGACTGGGATAAGGTTAAAAAGCTGTCAGTCTCCATCCTTGAAACCCAGTCCAAACATCTCCAGGTGGCAACCTACTACACCTATTCACAGATGAAGACAGAAGGCTTGGACGGCTTTTTCAAAGGGGTTCATGTTCTAAGGGACATCCTTGAAAACTTCTGGGATACCATGTTTCCTCCAAAAAAGCGCATGAAGGGAAGGCGGGGAATTGTTGAATGGTGGCTGGAAAAAACAAAGGACTTTATCTCAGATGCGGAAACCATAAGCTGGAAGGGTGAAAAAAGAGACCAGCTCATAGATGACCTGAGCTTTATGGATGAATTTCTTGGGGAAAACATGGATAACGCGCCTCTTTTCCGTCCCCTTATCAACCAGATCAAATCCGTCATAGAGGCAGAAGCACCGAAAGAGCCTTCGGCTGAAGAGAGTCTGAAACCGGAAAAACCGGAAACAACCCCGGGGGCCCAAGCCCCTAAAGAAAGCCCTCCTTCAAAGGATGGGCCTGAGCCTGAAACTACAATAAAACCTCCCCCGCTATCAAAGGAAACACTTGAGTCTACTACCCCAAAAGAGCCGTCCACGGCGTCAAAGGCCGTGCCTGAAACTTCCAGCCCTGCACCTGAAAAACCCGTTGTAAAGACCTCTCCTGCCCCTGGAACGGTGGGAACCCCTTTCAGTGAAACCAGCGCTGATACAGATACCGGTGTAATACTCAAACAAGGCTTAAGCCTTCTTGGGAAATCCGTTTCAGCCCTGAGACAGCAGAATTTCTTTGACCCCACTCCGTACAGGTTGAGCAGGCTTGTTGCATGGACACCCATTGATGATGTACCGAGTGCCACCGGAGGAAAGACCATGCTGCCGCCCCCGGATGGCCAGATCATATCGACCATCACCTCGCTTTACAATGCCTCAAACTGGCAGGAGCTTGTGGATGCCTGTGAATCCAGGGTCAAGCAGTATCTTTTCTGGCTTGATTTAAGCAGATACGTCGTCCAGGCCATGGAACAGCTAGGTCACCCGGAAATCAGTGATGTCATCGATACCGAGACCCATTTCTATGTAAAAAGACTCAAAGGCATTGAAATTCTTTCTTTTTCAGATGGAACTCCTTTTGCCGACGGGGAAACCCGTGAATGGTTAAAAGGATTGGGAAGGGGCAAAGAATCCAGCATGCCTGACATCGGCTCTGATGGGCCAGGCTCCCTTAAAGAAAAAGTTCGCCTTGGGATGCATAAGGCACAAAAGTTAATAAAAGAGCAGAAAACAGATACCGCGCTCTCAATGATAATGGAACGCCAGACAGGCTCAGTTTCCGGGCGGGAAAAATTTCTGTGGAAATTAGAACTGTGTCGTGTGCTTATCAATTCAAAACATATTTTAATCGCATCCTCATATATTGATGACATTATAAATGGTGTTGAAAAATACCATCTGGAAAAATGGGAGCCTGACATTGCAGTAGACGCTTTATCCCTTGTTTTAAAGGTATTACGCCTCCAGCAAAAAGAGGAATATGAACCCCTGATTGAATCAACCATAAAAAGAATATCAATACTTGATCCGCTGAAAGCTTTAAATATAGTTTAATTTATCTTATTTTAGGAGGTAATTATGGCAAAGGAAGCATCAATTGCGCCAAAAGAAAGAGTCAACATTGTTTACAAACCTGCCGTGGGGGATGCAAAGGAGGAGGTAGAGCTTCCTTTAAAGGTACTTGTCATGGGAGATTTTACCATGGTTGAAGATGAAACTCCCATTGAAGATAGAAAAGCGGTTAATATTGACAAGGACAACTTCAATGACGCACTCAAGTCCTATAATATCAAATTAGATGCGGTTGTGGACAACAAACTCTCTGAGGAACCAGATGATCAGATGAGCGTTCAACTGGACTTCAACAGCCTTTCAGATTTTAACCCGGATGCCATTGTTGAAAAGGTTCCTGAACTGAAAAAACTTGTGGAACTCAGAAACGCCCTTAAGGCTGTGAAGGGGCCTCTTGGAAATATCCCTGAATTCAAGAAGAAACTAAATAGTCTTGTCCAGGATGAAGGGGCCAAAGAGAGAATCTTAAAAGAGCTTGGAATCGAGTAATAAGGAGGGGTAATAATGGCGGAACAGGAAAAAAGCGCCCAGGAAGCACAGGCTGAATCCACAACCGAGGAGATGTCGCTTTTAGATGAGATTGTTCAAGCGACAAGACTCAAACCCGAAGATGAAGGATATGATACAACCAAACAGGGAGTGCAGGCATTTATAGATGAGCTGCTAAAACCTGAACGGGCAGGCATTAAAGTAAGCAAGGACATCATTGATGAAATGATCTCAAGCATTGATTCAAAGCTCAGCCTTCAGATGAATGAAATCCTTCACAATGAAAATTTTCAGAAACTTGAATCATCATGGCGTTCATTAAAATATCTTGTGGATCACACGGATTTCAGAGAAAATACAAAGATTGAGATTCTGAATGCTTCAAAACAGGATTTGCTGGATGACTTTGAGGATGCACCGGAAATTACGAAATCAGGCCTCTATCAACTGGCATATACGGCAGAATACGGGCAGTTCGGCGGACAGCCCTATGGATTGATGGTTGGAAACTATGAATTCGGCCCAGGCCCCCAGGACATCTCTCTGCTTCAGGATCTGGCAAGCGTATCAACCATGTCCCACGCACCTTTTATTGCTGCGGCAGGAGCACAGTTTTTCGGCCTTGACAGTTTCGAGGGTCTGCCCAACCTCAAAGATCTCAACTCAATATTTGAGGGCCCCCAATATGCTAAATGGCAATCCTTCAGGGAATCGGAAGACTCAAGAAACATCGGACTTACCGTACCCCATTTCCTGCTCAGGCTTCCCTACGGGCAAGATACAATTCCTGCTAAGAAGTTTGATTTCACCGAAGATGTCTCCCAGGGTAACGATAAATTCCTATGGGGCAATGCCGCCTTTACCTTTGCCTCCAGGATGACGGAAAGTTTTGCCAAATACCGGTGGTGCGCCAATATCATAGGCCCCCAGGGCGGCGGAGCCGTTGAGGATCTTCCCCTTTACCAGTACGAGTCCATGGGCAGTATACAGACCAAGATTCCCACCGAGGTTATGGTTTCCGAGAGAAGGGAATTTGAGCTTGCAGAAGAGGGATTCATCGGTCTCACCATGAGAAAGGGAAGCGATAATGCAGCCTTTTTTTCCGGTAATTCAGTTCAAAAACCCAAAAAATTCGGAAATACTGCCGAGGGAAAGGCCGCAGAGCTCAACTATAAACTTGGTACCCAGCTACCCTACAACTTCGTGGTGGGACGCCTTGCCCATTACATGAAAGTCATTCAAAGAGAAAATATCGGAACCTGGAAGGAAAGAGGAGAGTTAGAAGACGAGTTAAACAACTGGATCAGGCAATATGTATCTGACCAGGAAAAACCAGGCCCCGGGGTTCGCAGCAGACGACCCTTACGAAAGGCACAGATAACGGTGTCCGATGTCGAGGGTGAGCCCGGATGGTACAGGGCATCCTTGAAGCTTCAACCCCATTTCAAATACATGGGTGCATCTTTTGAGCTGTCTCTTGTTGGCAAGCTTGATAAATCATAATCTTTACGTCTATTAAAGGAGAACAACACCATGGCAATGACATCTTATTTAAAAGTAGAGGGAAATACCCTGGGCGAAATAAAAGGTGACTGCCCTCAAGAAGGAAGAGAAGATCTGATTTTGGTGTACAGTGTTGACCACACGGTGGAAATTCCCAGGGACACCCATACCGGCCTTGCAACTGGACAGCGTATTCACAAGCCTCTCCAGGTAATCAAACACAAAGACAAGGCATCTCCTGGGTTGTTCCAGGCCTGCTGCACCGGTGAGCAATGCAAGGTCGAGCTGAAATTTTTCCGCATAACAGATGCTGGAAAAGAGGAACATTACTTTACCATCAAATTAGAAGAGGCCATTATCGTGGAGATGCGGGAGTATAACCCCCTGACCTTTCTTGAAGAGAACAAACCCTATAAAGATATGGAATCAATACTTTTCACCTATTCAAAAATTATCTGGACCTATGAGCCTGATGGTATTGAAACAGAAGATTCCTGGAAGGCTCCTAAAGCATAAGCTGGGCAAACCAGGGCCAAAGAGGTTTTTGTAGCCATACGCCCATAACCTGAATCCTGGTATGGGCGTTTTCCCCTTAAAAATATGGATAAATGCCTTGTACGAACAAACCCTGCTTGAACGCATTGCAGCCCTTGAATCCAAAGAAGATGATACGGAAAAAACAAGCTCAGAAAAAGAGATAATATCCGTCATCAATCATCTTAGAAAACTGCTTAACACAAACAAGGGAAGCGTACTGATCTCCCATGATTACGGCATGCCGGACACCACGGTTTTCATGGGGGGCGGATTCTCGGAAACAGCGGATAAAATTCAAAAAGCAATCCATGAAACCGTTGCAAAATATGAAAAAAGATTGTCCCATGTAAAAATAAAAATAGAATCCAACGAAGATGATGTCCTAAGTGTCCATTTCAGACTGGAGGGGGTTCTTTCACGCCAGGACAGTGTTCCTGTGTTTCTTGAGTCTTACCTCCAGCCAAGCGGCAGAATTAAAGTAGAAGGATAGGAGTTTTTTTGTATAGCCAATATTACCAGAATGAACTTGAAAAAATAAGAGCGCTTGCCAGGGAATTTGCCCGTGCCCATCCTGCGGCTGCCCCTATGCTTTCCAGTGAATCCGTTGATCCTGATGTTGAGCGCCTCCTGGAAGGCACTGCTTTCTTAACGGGCCATCTCCAGCAAAAAATCGATGATGATTTTCCAAAAATTATCCACGGTTTAATGGATACCCTTTATCCCCATTACATGAGGCCCGTCCCTGCCATTTCCATTGTTTCTTTTTCACCAAAACCATCTCTTATGGAGAGTGTCCTTGTTCCTTCCGGTACATTCCTTGCTGCGGAAAAAAAAAACGAAATTCAATGTAAATTCAAAACATGCTACGATCTTGAAGTTTATCCATTAAAAATTGTCTCAGCCAAGACGACTGATAGAGGCAAAGAATTCAGCATCTCAATTCAGCTTTCCCTTTCCGGCATATCACTAAGCCAGTGGAAACCTAAAAAATTATGTTTTTTCCTGTCTGATTCCTATGCTAAAGCCTCGAATATTTTTGGATGTTTTACAAACTATATTGCCGGCATTAAAATCGTTCCCAAAGATCCAGAATCCTCTTATCTGGTTCCTGAAAAGGATTTTATTGTCCCGGGTCTCCATGACAAGAACTCGATTTTTTCCTATCCTACCCAATCCTTCTCAGGTTTTGCTCTTTTGCAGGAATTTTTTATTTTTCCACAAAGATTTCTTTTTTTTGAAATTTCAGGCCTTGAAAAATGGCATAATAAAGGGCCCGGAGCAAACTTTGAAATCATCTTTCAATTAAATGAACCACCATTTGAAATACCTTCTGTAAGCCCGGGAACCTTCTCTCTTTTTTGCGTTCCTGTGGTGAATATATTTCCCCATGAAGCAGAACCTGCACTGGTGGATCACACAAAGGAAAAAATTAGAATAAGGCCGGCTTCAAAAACAGGAACCGGATATCAGATATACAGCGTTGACAAAGTCTCAGGTTTTTCCCAGGGAAGCGTAAAACCGGTTGAATATGCCCCCATGGATTATTTTTCATCTGGTGTGGAAGATAAATCATTTTACAACGCGGTAAGATCCATCTCACCCATTACAAACTCCCACGAGGTATCTCTATATCTTGTGTATTCCAGCGAAAGAAAAAATTTCACAAGGGAGACCCTGAGTATTGAGATTAGCTGCACAAATGGATCCGAGCCTGATCATCTGATGCCGGGGGATATATGCCTGCATACCTCCAACTCCCCGGAACTGCTTGATTTCAAAAATATCACCCCACCCACATCCAGTGTTGACCCTCCTCTGGAAGGTGTCACACTATGGCGGATGCTCTCCCATATCACGCTGAACATTCTTTCCCTTACCGACACGAAAAGCTTTAAAAATATCCTCCAGCTCTATGTCTTTCCTGAAAGCAGGGATAAGGCTAATGTCTCTGCAAATCTCAAACGGATACAGGGAATATCGGATTTAAAGATTGAACAGGAAGACAGGCTTATAAAAGGCATGGTGGCCAGGGGACAAAAAATATCATTAAGCATAAACAAAGACCATTTTGCATCAATGGGCGATGTTCTTATTTTCGGCTCTGTTATTGACGAATTTTTCAGCCGTTATAACACCATAAACAGCTTCACCAGGTTTATGATAACAGAAACCCTTTCAGGAGAGTCCTTCACATGGAAAACAAGGGTCGGGAAAAAAATTCTGGAATAGCAGATAATTCTGAAATAATAGAGACTCTCATTGAAAAAAGCCCCTCATTTTCTTTTGTCCAGGCAATACGTCTGTTAATCAGGCAGATCAGCCTTAAAACCGGTGAACAAGACATTCTTGAAAAACATATTCGAATACGCCCGGAACTTTCCCTCAGGTTTCCTGGAACAGACATTACCGGAGTAGAAAAAAAACAGAATGATGCTGATTTAAAATACTTTGTTACAGCAACATTTCTTGGATTATATGGTTCATCGTCTCCACTTCCGACTTTTTATACTGAAGACCTGATAGAAGAATTTAACGAAGAAGGTTCCATAAGACGGGATTTTTTAGACATAATCCATCACAGACTATATCCGATTCTTTTCAAAATATGGAGCAAACACAACCTTTTCTATAAGATATGTGAGGAAAATGACACTAAGACCATTGATCTTATTTATGCCCTGCTTGGCCTGGAAAACCAGGAGTTAAGGGAAAACACCTTAAATCATGAAAAATATTTCAAATATACAGGACTTATCATGCAGTTTCCCCGTTCCGCAGAGGGACTGGTTGCAATGATATCGGATTTTTTTAATCTCAGGGGCCAGGTAGATATAAACCAGTGTGTCTTGAGAAAGGTGATAATTCCAAAGGATCAGCACTCCTCCCTTGGCACTATCCGCTGCACACTGGGAGAAGACTGCGTTATAGGCAGGGAAACTACCGATATATCAGGAAAATTCCAAATTATTATCAAAGATGCCGATAGTGAGATCCTTCATGGTTTTCTCCCGAATCAGAGCAATTTCAAGGCTATCAAAGAGATGGTCAGATTTTATGTAAACCAGCCCCTGAAATGGGAACTTTTAATTGAGATGCCCGGCCGCCGGGTAAAAACGACTGAACCTGGCTCTATGAAATGGTCAAAACTGGGATGGAATACATGGCTCTGCTCAAAAAAACAACTTCCAAAAAAAGTGATAACTGTCCTGAATTAAGCGTTATGTCAGATATGCCTGCCATAATTAAAAGTGAAACATAGGAGGCAGCCTCCGTAAAGTGCAGGAACCTCAAACCGAATTCAGGACGTTGAAATCATAAAAATCAGAAATTTGTTTTTACAATAATATTTCAATTTATTTGACCGCTGTCTCCAAGGGAGGATTGATCATGGTAAATGTCGATACAAAGTCTTTGCTTCTCCATTTAAACGATTTTTGCACAAACACGCTTCAAAGCGGTGCCGGCCTGTGCGTTTCAAGAACTCACTATGAGGTATCAGTCGAACACTTTTTACTGAAACTGCTCCAAGATTCCCGTTCTGATCTATCGATAATTTTTCAAAAATTTGACATTGATCCCGGCAATGTTCAAAAAAAGGTTGAGGCTGCCCTGGAGGAGTTCAAAACAGGCAATTCCGGCAAACCGGTTTTCTCTCCAAGGCTTTTAGACCTTTTTCAGGATGGCTGGATGATGTCGTCCATAGAGCTTGATGAAAGAAAAATTCGATCCGGTGGTATCCTCTGTGCGCTGTTATCAAGACCGCTCTCCTATATCTCAGGAAGCTATGGAGACATTTTAAAAAAAATAAACAGGGAAACCCTTGTTGAGCAGTTCTGGGCCATTACTAAAGATTCTGCCGAAACCCTTTCCACAAAAGACAAGATCTCTTCCAAAGGCCCCGCATCTGCCGTTAGGGGAGGAGAAGGCTTTATAGACCGCTTCTGCAACAACTTTACCGAAAAGGCAAGTCAAGGAGACATTGACCCGGTTTTTGGAAGGGATCAAGAAATACGCCAGATCATTGATGTTCTTGCAAGAAGAAGAAAAAATAACCCCATCTGTGTGGGGGAACCTGGAGTTGGAAAAACAGCAGTGGTTGAAGGACTTGCCCTCAGGATAGTGAAGGATGACGTTCCTGACGTGCTCAAAAATGTAACACTTCTGGAATTAGACATGGGGCTTCTTGAAGCAGGTGCCGGCATGAAGGGAGAATTTGAAAACCGGCTGAAAGGAGTCATAAATGAAATCAAATCCTATGAATCTCCGGTTATCCTGTTCATCGATGAAGCCCACACACTCATAGGAGCCGGTGGAAGCGCAGGAGGAGGCGATGCTGCCAACCTTATGAAGCCTGCCCTGGCACGGGGGGAGCTGCGTACCGTTGCAGCAACAACCTGGAGTGAGTACAAAAAATATTTTGAAAAGGATCCAGCTCTTTCAAGAAGGTTTCAGCCCATTAAGCTTGATGAACCGGATGTGGCTGATACGGAACTGATCCTGAGGGGGCTTAAACCCGGATATGAAAAGGCCCATAAAGTCATAATCACGGATGGAGCCGTTACTGCCGCGGCTGAGTTCTCCGATAGGTACATCACCGGCCGTTTTCTCCCGGACAAGGCCATTGACCTTTTAGACACAGGATGCGCCCGTGTAAAGATAAACCTCTCCACAAAACCTCCCGTGCTGGAGGATAGGGAGAGATCAATCCAGGCCCTTGAGAGAACAAAAAAGGCAATGGAGAGGGATAAAAACAACAACATGGATATCGATCCTGAAAAATATGACGATATTTTAATCCAAATCAAAGAGCTGGAATCCCAGGCAGATGAAATAAGGCATCACTGGATACTGGAAAAAGAAGCGGCACAGGCCGTTATTGATTTAAGAAGCCGGCTCCAGGATGCTGATAAAGAAGACAGCGAAATAATAGCTGACCTGAAAGCACAGCTTAACGAGGCTGATACTGCCCTGACTCAAATCCAGGGAGACAATCCCCTTATGCATCTTGAAGTCAATCCAGAGGTCATCGCCAGGGTGGTGTCGGACTGGACGGGAATCCCCCTTGGAAAAATGATCCAGGATGAGGCCCAGAATATTATTAATCTTGAAAATAGATTAAATGAGCGGGTAAAGGGACAGGATCACGCGCTCAGTGCCATATCCGAGGTGATAAGGGCTTCCAAATCAGGCATCAAAAACCCGGATCAGCCTATGGGGGTTTTTCTCCTTGCAGGCCCAAGCGGTGTGGGAAAAACCGAGACCGGCCTTGCCATTGCAGATGTACTTTTCGGCAGTGAAAAGAATATTGTAACCATAAACATGAGTGAATTTCAAGAGAGCCATACGGTGAGCCGCCTCATCGGCTCTCCGCCAGGATATGTGGGCTTTGGTGAGGGAGGAATGCTTACGGAAGCGGTAAGGCAAAAGCCCTACTCTGTGGTTCTTCTTGACGAGGTTGAAAAGGCCCACCCAGATGTTTCCAATCTCTTTTACCAGGTGTTTGACAAGGGCGTGCTCACGGACGGCGAAGGAAAAGAGATAAATTTTAAAAATACGGTAATCATTTTAACAAGCAACCTTGCAACGGACATAATTCAGGAGATGACACTGGAAACCGACGATTTTCCCATTGATGCCTTAACCTCCGCCATCAGGCCCATATTGTCGGATTATTTCAAACCGGCACTGCTTGCAAGGATGAACGTGCTCCCCTATATCAGTCTTAAATCCGATGCCATGGAACTTATTGTCAGCCTTAAACTTGCCAAGGTGAAAAAAACATTAATGGACAACAACAAAATAGCGTTTACACATTCACAAAAGGTTCTAAAGCAGATCACCGCAAGATGCACTGAAGTTGAAACAGGAGCCAGGAATATAGATTACATTTTAAATGCAAATATTTTTCCCAAAATCTCCAGGGAAATACTCTCCCATATGACTACGGGAGATATGCCCTCGGAAATTTTACTTGATGTGGACGAAAATGAAGAATTTACCATTGAATTCATGAATTAATTCTAACTATGGAGGCAGATCGGCCTTTTGTAACTATCTTTCGACTGTGGCGGTAAACCTAGTACTGGGCTCACACCGTTCCAACGTGTCAAAAAATCACAATATATTGTGATTTTTAACACCCTCGAAATACAATGGGTTGTATGCTGGAATAGTGCGAGCCCAGTGCGGCCATGCCGGTTTATATGAAAGTTTCCATAACGGCTTGTTTTGAAAAAGACTTTCATTCTTCAATTGTGGCGGTGAGCCGCCATGTTTGTTATAAAAAAGGAATTTTAAATGCAAAAAAAAATATGGATAACATCCCTTTCAAGGGAAAAGGGATCAATTCAGGGACTTCTTGGACTTGCCAAAAAATACGGGCTTGCTCCTGACGGACACTTCTGGATAGATGATATAAAGAAAATGGCCTGGCAGGCTCCCCAGGAAAACCTTATTTCAAAGGAGACCTCCCTTTGGGTCATATCCTGCTGCCCAAAGGACCTTGAATCGGAATCCGTCAGATACGGGCTGTCTCTTTTATGCCTCCGGCTCCAGAATATAAAAGGTATCAACTTTCCTGTTTTCTTTGCCGCAACTGATGAAGGTCTGACATCTGATATTCTGCCGACTCCGTTCAAGGGAGCCGAAATCATAGGCATCAATGATAAATCCCTTGGTGCCAAGCTCACGGCAAGGGCAAACACACCTGTAAAAAAGATTCCCACTGAATACAGGATTGATATTCATGCAAACACCGCCTATGGCATCTGGTTTGAGATAGGGCCCGGAATGGGTGAAACATGGAACGGAGTTCTTGCCGGAGGAATGAAATCAGAGATAAATGCCCATGGTGTAGGGCCGGCTGGTTCCCTGCCCCTAAAGACAGTCCTGGAGTATCAGATGCAGGGAATTAAACTCCAGTTCGGCGCCAATGAATTTTCTGCCTGGGCCGTAAAAAATAAAATTGATGAAAATCACTCCTATTATGTCAGGTTTGAAGATACCCCGGGCGCTATTCTTTTTGGTCAAATGCCCGATGATGAAGACGAAGCCATCTTTCACCATTTAAAACTTTGCTGATGTATTCTATGTAACAAATATGGCGGATTACCGCCACAATTTAAAAATGAAGGCCTTATTAAAAACAGCACGTTATAGAGACTTTCATATAAACTGCCATGGGCAGCCCAGGGTTTTTACCCGGTTCTGCCCACAACGAACCATGAAAGTCATCCGCCGTTTACGGAGACTTTCATATAAACTGCCATGGGCAGCCCCAGGGTTTTTACCTGGTTTTGCCCACAACGAATCATGAAAGTTATCAACCGTTTACGGAGACTTTCATATAAACTGCCATGGGCAGCCCAGGGTTTTTACCCGGTTCTGCCCACAACGAACCATGAAAGTCATCCGCCGTTTACGGAGACTTTCATATAAACACCCATGATGGCACAGTCATCACAACGATGAATGAAAGTCTTTTAAAAACAAGTACTTATAGAGACTTTCATATAAACCAACATGAACCGAGGTTCACAACGAATAATGAATGTAGGGACGGATTCCATATCCGCCCCAAATCGATTTATTTCCTATTTATCAATGGGGCAGAAATAGATTCTGCCCCTACGCATTTAAATAAAAATCAAAAAATCAGGGGGTTATTTATGCGTATGCATAACAGAAAAAATATATTGGCATTAATAGTATTTTTATCTCTTTACCTTTTCAGCAGCCCATACCCAGGCATGTGCAGTCCCTTTGTCAGCTTTCCAGGAGCCAGGGCAAAGGCAATGGGCGGGGCATTTACTGCTGTTGCCGATGATCCGTCGTCTGTATGGTATAACCCTGCGGGTTTTGCAACTAAAAAGCTTGACTGTACCTTAGAGGCTGCCCAGGCAACCACAATTGATGAAGACCAGAACAACGAGGCTGTCCAAGCAGCCGCAAGTGATGAAACCCAGATCCCTGGCCCCCTGGAAAACGATCAGCTCTCCTTGTTTTTTGGAGCCGTCGTTAATCTTGACTGGTTTAAGCTTATTGATCTGAAAACAGGCCTGCTCTTCTACTCTCCCTACACAGCCAAATACTGGGCCTGTGATGACGGAGAAGACCAAACCGCATGGGGACATGTCCATGAAACATATCAGATATTGGGGATACCGGTTGCAAAATCTTTTTTTAACGACAGGTTGAAACTGGGCTTGACCCTTGAATGGGTTTTGCTGGACATCGGCGATTCTGATATTAACTACCGGGATCAATGGGGATGGCCTGACCTCTATGTACCAGGCAATGACAGTGCCAACGGATTCAGCGGTTCCATCGGTGCCCAGGGCACTGTCTTTGAAAATAAAGAGTTATCATACAATATCAAGGCCGGCGCAGTCTATCGTTTTAAAACCTCAACAGACATAGGCAAAGAAGCGCTCAACAACAACTATGACCAGGGGGTGGAATCGATTTTCTTTGACAAACCCCAGAGTTTTGATATTGGCCTTGCCTTTGAAAAATCCTTTGCAACCAAAGAAAACATCTGTCTCAGCCTTCAATACGGATCCACGGACTGGGGAGGAGCAAGCGGCGGAGATGAAGATTTTAAATATAAAAAAATTTCCCTTGGAGCTGAATACGAGGTAACTAAAACCCTGTTGTTCATTAAAAAAACCGCTGTAAGAGCAGGATACTACCAGTCAACAGCATCGGGAAGCAGCAGCATATGGTCATGGCCAGATGTCACGGGTATCACCTTTGGTGCTGGCATTGCTTTTGGTGATGTTTCCGATGAAAACAAGGATTATTTCCGGCTTGACGGTTCACTGGAATTAAGATCCCTTGAAAATGACGATGATTATGATGAAAGCGCTTCATTAATGACCATTGCATTATCATGGCTGTTTTAAAGGTTAAAAATGTTAAGAGGTTATGATGATTAAAAAAAAAACCAGGCTCTTTTATTTCCTGCTGGCCTTCTTTACACTCCTCAGCTTTATTGGGGGCAGAATTGATGCCGCCTATGCTCTTAATACAGGCAAACAGGAAAGCATTTATAAAATTACAATCCTGCACACCAATGACCACCATGGCCGATTCTGGAAAAACTCAAAGGGTGAATATGGCATGGCTGCAAGAAAAACATTGATTTACAAGATTAAACATGAAGTTGAATCACAGGGCGGTTTTTTACTTGTCCTTGATGCCGGTGATGTAAATACCGGCAGCCCTGAATCCAATATGCTCAATGCAAAACCAGATATCCTGGGAATGAATCTTTTGGGATATGATGCCATGGCCGTGGGAAACCATGAGTTTGATAACCCATTCCAGGTTCTTCGTTCCCAGCAATCCTGGATGAAATTTCCTTTGTTATCCGCCAATATTTATAACAAAATTACCAAAGAACAACTTTTCGATTCCTTTACAACATTTAACTTCAAGGGATTGAAAATAATTGTATTGGGCCTGATCACCGAGGATACTGCCAGGCAGGGAAATCCCGATAATATCAAAAATCTTGAATTTACCAATGCCATTGATACCTGCAAAGAGCTGGTACCCCAATTAAAAAAAAAATCAGATATTCTTATAGCACTTACCCACCTGGGATATTACCCCGATGGAAAACATGGCTCAAATGCAAAGGGCTCGGTTTCCCTTGCAAGGGAGGTGGATGGAATTGACGTAATTGTGGACGGCCACACCCATGAAAAGCTTGAACAACCTGATGTGCAAAATAATACCATAATTGTCCAGGCCGGAGAATATGGAAAATATCTGGGAAGATTAGATCTCATATACTCAGACAAAAAATTGTCAAAAACAGCCTACCGCTTGATCCCGGTAAACCTGAAAAAGAAAATCACAAAAGGTGATAAAACAATTAACGTATTCATTGAGGAGGAAATTGAAGAAAACCCTGAAGTGCTTGCTTTTTTATCAAAATACCAGGAAACAGGAAGTGAAGAACTAAACAAAATTATCGGCTCTTCAAACGGCAATTTTACCGGTGACAGGAAAATCATCAGAAATTTTGAAACCGACATAGGCAATCTCGTTTGCAGGGCAGCCATTTCAAAAACATCTGCAGACTTATCCTTGATAAATTCCGGCGGCATCAGGGCAGGTCTTCCCTTGGGCAGCATTACCTATAAAGATGTTCTTAAGGTCAGCCCCTTTGGCAATACCATTTGCACCTTAATACTTACCGGAAAAGAGTTGACGGATTATCTTGAAAAAGCAATCAACATGGAAATAGACGGCGGAGCCTTTGCCCAGATTTCCGGGGCAGCCATCTTTGTTTCCCAGAAAAAAATTACCCGTCTGCTGGTAGGGGGGCAAATAGTATCTGACTCAAAAAAATACAAACTTGCCATTCCAAAATATATTGCATCCGGCGGAGATGGATATCCGAAAATGTCTGGACATCCTGAATTCATTGATACCGGGTTTGTCGATGCAGATGTTCTAAAAGAGTATATTTCAAACAATTCTCCTCTTAAAATTGAAGATTTCCAGCCGGAGCGTGATTTGATTTACAATTAAATTCGACGGATAAATCTATATTCAGAATAACTGCCTACTTTTGAGATTGTTTTGCAAGCTACGTTTAAAGTATTTCGAAGGATGGCGAAAAAAGGGAAAACGATGATAAAAATTTAATAAGCGAACTCTACAAAATAGAACTCTAAAAAAAACATATAAAATTATCTCCCAGAATGATTTACCTGGTTATTTTACCCAATCACCCTGATTTATTAGAATTTAAAAAACCACGTCCTTTGGGCGTGGTCATAGTCCAAAGGCTATGCCTGAAGCTACTACTCATGGTACCCATGTGATCGGTTATCCCCATAACTGATTAAAGGAAAAAACCATGCCATGTTCACTTGCTGATAAAAATTTCTCCCAAATAATCAATATCGGATTTGATGGGAGCATTGAAAGCCAGAAGCGCAATCAGAGTATTCAGGCAATTTCTCGATCTGAAAAACATGGGGCAAGTGCTGCCCCCTTTTAGGGGGTAAAGGGCAAAGCCACCTTCTAAGAAGGTGGATATTTACTTTGAATCGATATCCATGGATTATCGTGATTGGTCTCATAAAAAAACCACCATGATTGCCAAGGCATCACAACGAAACATGAAAGTCTTTTAAAAACAAGCTATTATAGAGACTTTCTAATAAAAATATTTTAAACTCATGCGCACAACCAGAGCATTATATATTTTTTTTGTCAACACTTTTTGATTTTAGTTTTAAGCAAAAAATCATTATGTGCCATTCCGCAAGCATTGCTCTTGAAAATCTTATTTTTCTTGATTTTATGACAAATATTTGTGAAGTTATGGGGCAAGATAAATGCAGAAACACAGCTTAAAAACCAATCTTTTTTTGATCGAACGGAATTAATAATGTTAAAAATATACAGGGCCGTAAGCATTCCAGAAACAGAAATTAACATTCAAGCTATCCGGGCTCAGGGAGCAGGTGGGCAGAATCTCAACAAGGTCTCCACTGCGGTGCATCTGCGATTTGACATTTCTGAATCCAGCTTGCCTGAGGAGATTAAAAACAAACTTTTACTTCTGAATGACCAGAGGATTTCAAAAGACGGCGTTCTGGTTATCAAAGCACAAAGTTATAGAAGCCAGGGAAAGAACAAAGAAGATGCCCTGAATCGCCTACGAAAAATTATGCAACGTGTTATGATTGCAAAAAAAACACGAAAAAAAACAAGGCCTAAAAAAGCTGCCGTTGCAAAACGTTTGGACAACAAGGCGAAACACGGCAGGCTCAAACAATTGCGGAAAAAAGTAGAAAATTAATCCTTAGTTTTGCAAAAAGAGATATGTTGGCACCTTATGATTTAAGACAAAACAAATGCTCATATATACTTGGAGTCATGAAAAAATCTTCAAAAAACAGATTAACCCCACAACAGCAGGTACTTTTTCCAGGCACTAAGCTTTTTGATAAGATTGCAAGGGCTGTCTGCCGTGTCGGAACACTTCCAAGAAAAGAGCTTCACGAGGCCTGGGAAATGGCAAGAAGAGTACGGCGAAGATACAGGGGGGGCAGAATTTTAGACCTTGCCTGCGGTCATGGTCTTTTGGCGCATATCATGCTAATCCTTGATGACAGCTCAAAAACAGCCCTTGCCGTGGACAAAGAGATTCCTTTGAATGCAAAAAAATTATCCAACGCATTAATTGAATTCTGGCCGAGGCTGAAAGATAGAATCATTTACAAAAAACAACCTGTCCAAGATATCAACATTCTTCCGGATGATATTGTAGTATCTGCCCATGCCTGTGGAACTTTAACGGATCTGATTATTGATAAGGCCATTGAACAGCACGCCAGGGTAGCAGTTATGCCCTGCTGTCATAATTTAAAGCAATCCTCCACAGAGGATCTTGGAGGTTGGATGGATAAATCCCTTGCTGTGGATACACTAAGAGCGTTAAAACTCAGATCAAATGGATACCGAATTATTACTCAGAAAATCCCCAACGATATCACGCCCAAGAACAGGCTGCTCATGGGAGAATATAGTAAACATCTGGATAAACTGAACTTTTCAGGAAAATTTTTTCCTTTGAAAATGAGACCATTGTAAACTGCCTAAAACTCAAATTGCAGCAGCGGGCAGTATATATTGTGCTTTCAATTTTTTTAAAAATACTATGTATGGTGATCATTCAGAGAACTTATGACTGACGAGTTAAATAGCGTACACTCATTTAATATTAAAGGCTATCGGTCTCATCCGGAGTGGAGATATAGCTTTTAATGCAATGATCTTCATCAGGAAGCGATTTAAGACCTTCGCCTTTAATGGTCAGATCCTCCACATACTTAACAAATGAGAGCGCGTAGTCAAGATAGGTATCCGTTCCTTCTCCACGAGCATCCTGAACATCGGCAAATGTGGTGTACCCGTCCTTGCCTGAGCCGGTATAATTGTTGGTGACCACAACATACATAACATTGTCCTGAAGCGAACTGTATTCGCCGCTCTCTCGATCCTTGATCTCCAGGTTGCTGACCAAGCCTGGACAATGCAGACATCATCTCCGTCCCGGTTTTGCACCATGGTGGGATAATCACCTGAGCTATCTAGGCCGTATGTGGAGCGGATAAGTCTATAAGTGTTGACCCGTATAGATTATCTATAATTAAAATGCATTAGATGTAAATAGGAACGCATTATGTACATTCATGACCTGCATCCATGGAAGATCATATGTGTCACCTCCAGCCAGTATAAAAGGGCTTTGATGGGCATTTTTCGAGCCAGATAAAAAAGGTACAAAATTCCTGATATTGGCAGTTGCATTAAATAAAATTTTTGCATAATCCTTATCTCTAAAGCTTGTGACCTGCCGTAATTTGCGTTTAATAATTTTCAGGAAATTGTCTACTTTTGAGGTCGTTTTTGTGATTCCGCTTCTTCGCTTATGAGAGGTATAGTGGGCTGCATTGTCTCTAAGTTCATCAACATGTTTTTTTAACAGGGGATGCTCAAAAGCCTTATCATCCAGCGATTTCAGTTTTGCTCTAAGAGAGCCTGCATACATGGCAGTATCCAGGACCTTTTTGAACTTTCGGTAAAGTTCTTTTCTGTCTTTTTCACTGCAATTTGACTCTTTCTGATACATAACGAGAGCTTTATCAAAATTTTTCAGGCAATGGAGGTGACATAAACCAATCCAAACTCTATAAAAAACCGACTTGATAGCCTTAGTTGACGCTTGCCACTTGTCTTTTGCAATGCCCTTTACACTGAAATTTATCTTTTCTAAAAAATTCTCAAATGATGTACACAGGGTTTTTTCATCAACATGATCCGTATAATCCATATGCCAGACTACCTGAGTCTGGGGATCAACCATGACCACTGTGTAGGTAAGAAGGCCTGGTTCTTTTTCAAAACCTTCGTCCTCCTGAAAATACCCGGAACATTGAGCACCGGCTCTTACAAGAACTATGGCAGGATGAAAAGTTCCCGCCCATCTGATCCAATTATATAAAGTCTGCCGGCTTTTGAGTTTACGCCCGCATATTCCAATACCTTCAAAAGCACCGCTGATGCTTTGACCAAAAAGCACTATTCCCCTAAGAACCTGACCTATAATATCGATTGAGAAGTGCTTTTCCCTGGGAATAAAACTCGGCAGTAATGAAAATCTCTGCCCGCACTCCGTACATTGTACCATTCGAATAGGGAATTCATGCTTTTTACCTCCAGGCATGACTATTTTACGAGGCTCTTTGCGAAATCCACGCATTATATAGTTCTTACGGCATTTACATCCAAGTTTATGGCCCGTAGCATGCTTATTGTTGTTTGAAAGCTCTTTAACAACTTCATTCTTGAATTTCTTTTTATCACTCACAAGTTCATTATATTGTTCCCAGTCGCTCCAAGGGAAAATATAGCTTTTCTCACCTCTCTGAGAAACCAGGCAACCACGGCGGCATTCACGCTTTTTAACACAATCATTTTCAAATGAGTTGATCAGAGCTTTTTCTAGCTCATTGGATATCTCACTATCAAACTTATCTAATTTGGCCGGATAATCCAATAAGTGCTTAAGCATCAAATCAACAGATCTATATATTTTTGCTTGCTGCTTCTGAAGAAAAGTTTTCTTGGTTTTTTTTCCCGATGAAGAACGACTCGTTTCAATAAGTATACATACTTGATTTGAAATTTCTGTTATAAATATGACCAAAATTTCTTTGAAAATCGCAAAACCTGAATATACTTTATGGTCTTTAACCCAGACACGCATAGAACAAATCTCAGCCATAATTTCAAAATAAATCTCAGGATACTGATTTTCTCCGTACCAATTTTGCCTTGCCAAACGTTCCAATGCCTTTTCCAGCATAGTCAGGCAACGGAAAAAATCATTCAACACCTCGGAGTTATCATCATGTTTTTTTTGCTTTTCTTTTTGATTATTATCCTCTATTATTTTCATATTATCTCCTTATCAAAATTTCTCAATTCTTATGGGATTGAGTTCCTTAGGAGATAATAATTAATACTTTTATTCTAAGATGTTAAGCAAAAAGTCAACTCTTATAGACTTATCCGATCCAGGTAAATGCGGTTGTCAGGCTCCTGAATATGCGGTCACTGAAGATATCCTTCGGTGTCGGCGGTACGGAAACCGAAGCGTTTTGCCCTGGTGTCGTGTCTGATAGAATAGGGTTCATTTTTTTACTCCACTGGTTGGATGGGTCCCCGGATGGAATATCCTTGCGGGGAAGATTGCAGCAGTATCTGTATAAAGGCCATGGCAGACACGTCTGCCGCAACGAAGCATGAAAGCCCTGCGCACCAGTAAACGGCGGAGACTTTCATATAAAAGGACATCATAGGCAGATACTGCTGTTTTTTTCTTCAGATGCGGTTTTTAATGAATGTTCTGTGCAGCCTTTTGAACGACCTTGATTACGTTTTCCGGCAGGGGTATATACCCCAGTTTATCTGCCATTTTCTGGCCGTCGGTGAGACAGTAGTTAATCATTTTTTTCAGGATTTCCGCAGTTTCCGCTTTCTCATATTTTTTATAAAAACACATCCAGGTATAGGTTACCATGGGATAGGAGTCTTTTCCTTCGGGATCCGGCAGCCAGCCCCGCATATCTTCGGGGATCGTTGCATTGGCCAGGGTGGCCTGGCCGCTTTTGAGGCTGGGAAGGATATAGTTACCCTCTTTGTTTTCGATGGAGGCCATGGCGACCTTTGCCATCTTTGCATACCCGTATTCGATATAGCCGATGGCTCCCGGAGTCTGCCTTATGGTTGCCGTGATGCCGTCATTTTTAGGCGCCGCCACCATCTGGGAATTGGAGGGCCAGTTGACGGTTTTACCTATGCCGGGCCCGTTTTTCCATTCATCACTGAGGGCGCTTAAATGGGTGGTGAAAACAAAAGTGGTGCCGGAGCTGTCTGCCCTTCTTACAACGATAACTGGTATATCAGGCAGGTTGACCCCGGGGTTGGCCGCAGCAATAACCGGATCATTCCACTTTTTAATTTTACCAAGAAAAATGTTCGTATATGCTTCACGGGACAGCTTTAAATCGGGAACCCCCTTCAGGTTATAGGCAAGAACTATTTCGCCTGCAATCATCGGCAGAAGCTGTACACCCTCTTTAATCTGGGCGATTTCACTGTCTTTCATGGCAGCATCACTGGCTGCAAAATCTACGGTGTGATTGATAAAATCTCTGATACCTGCGCCGCTGCCCTTGGCCTGGTAATCTACGATGATGCCCCGGTTGGCACGGCTGAAGGTTTTAAACCAGGTAGAATAGATGGGGAAGGGAAAACTTGCCCCGGAACCTGTTACCCTGGTTTTTCCGGCAATTGCGGCATCACCTGTTAGAAAGATCAGAGTCAGGGCCAAGGCCATAAGGCTGATGGATTTACTGAATTTCATGGGTGTCTCCTGTACTTAAATGGTAAATATTCGGTAAATCCCGTCTTAAGACACAATATACGGTGTTTATGGACAAAAAGATGAGGTACATGCCAATATATTGTATGGCATACGTGGTTTACCGAATGCTTACCTTAAATGTTAGAATTATATCTCGCTCAATGGATTGCAAGGCAGAATATTACCATTAAAAACAAAATGAGCATATATCAGGCAAAAATTAGGATATGATTAGCTTTAGGTTAAAAAAGAATTGTCCTTTCTATTTTTTTATGTGAGGGATAAGAGGGTGTTTAATGCAACCGTTGTAAATGCTTCAGAGGTCACTTGGTCCACTAAATTAGGAGAAGGGTAATACATTTTATGGTTGTAGTCAGAAAAAAGGAGGTGCAAAAGACATCGCAATAAGCAATGTAAGAAATAAAAAGCCGCGATAAGGCAACAGGAACCCATTCAAGTTAGGAAGGCTGACTTTACAAATGTAAAGCATCAGGTTAAGAGGCTCAGAGCAACATAGCTTCACTCCAGTTGAATAAGGGAACGGATGGATTTATACTGATCCAACTTTGGTTTTTCTAAAAAAAACAACAAATGCTCAAAACATGACTCCAAACATTTACTATCTTTCAAAGGACGGTTCAGCAGCTTCAAATACACCAGACCTGGAAACAAACCATAAAAATGAATTGACCCATGTTCATCAATTGCTCAACTACGTCATAATTGACAGCATAAATGGACATTATAAAGGCAGCATTAACAAAAAGAGCTTGATCATATGGGAATTGAGGTAATAGACCTGCCCCTGGTAACACGGGAAAGCCATCCATATATTGATTCCAGAGCGCTTATTCCGGTTATTCTCTCCCTTTCATGAACTTATAATCATGGCTTTTCGTCACTGAAGCTGGTCATGTGCCGCTACCGCCATAAAGCGGGACAGTTTGAACCGGTTGATGAGAGTCTTCAACCACATAAGGTTCAGAGAAATAGGGCTTTCCATAAAAGCCTTATTCTACAGGGTGCCCCGGCTTTATGGTCTATTTAATCAGAAGCAAAATTTCTGAAGCATCTGTGGCGGTTTTTATGGCTTCCTTGATTTTTGCTAACATTTTAATATCGTTAATTTTATGAACCTCGGCCATGACTGTATTGACCTTATCTGGAAACTTTATAAGCATGCCAAGTTCGATGGCATCTGACAGACCTTCAATTTTTCCTCTAATTTCCCCTTAAATTTTTCCTTCTTCATGAAGTTTTTCTGCCAATGTCATGATATATTCCCCCGCTTTTTGGGAAATTGCCTTTTCGGCAATCTCCTTGATTGTTTCCACAGATACCTTATCCATTGTACTGAAGAGGTATCTTAACACTGTTTCAAAATATTGCAGCCCAGTTTCCTTTTCCATCAACTCCTGCATCAATGCCAAAATACCCGGGAGCTTGTTCAATAGATCCGGATCAAAGATATGCTTTAACAGCAAAAGCACCACCCTTGCCATGATCGTTCCTTTAATCTCTTCATCTGCCAAAGTGTTCAAGTCATGCAGATCAAAGCTGAAATCAGGTATATAGGCCGAGAGTTTCTCCACCGGGCCGAAAAGAAGAGAGGAAAACTTTGCCGCATTTGCGGGCCAGGATCGTCTTCAACAAAGCTGTCCTTGCAGATTTCAAGGCTGGAAAGATCCATCAATCCCAACACGTTCTCCGGCAAAAAATGCTGCAAAATACTGCGGACATTTTCCAGGTTGCTCAATGTTTCCCTGATGATCTTATCATGGGGGTTGATTATATTTTGATTCTGTTTTTTCCCATTCATGTTGTAATTTTAACCGTGTTCATGGATGTAGTCAAGGGATAAACGCTCTCGTTATCTACCTGTCCCCATTGTCTTCGTCCCCATTGTCTTCCTGCCAGAACCGCACCGGTACAAGCCCAAAAAACAGTCGTAACAATAATGCTAAATAAAAATTTATTCATGAAAATATATCAAATATCTCGTCACATATTTGATATATTTTACGACAGGTTCGGAAATTTACATTGGGCAGGCACGGGGTCTGCCCCTACGGTAATCCTGCCTCACATTGGGCAGACACAAGATCTGCCCCTACGGAAGATCCTCCACCTTGACATGTCCCAGATTCTGCGGGCCCGGGCTGCTGGTGTCGCCCAGGGTGCAGGCGTTGCCGTAAAACTGGATAAAATTGGTCGTGCTGGGATGTTTAATCCAGCGGCCGTTGGTGCCGATACTCATGGCTCCGCCAATTTTCAGGTTATGATCCCAACCGGAGAGGTCAACCGTACCTGTGGTTACCGTCAGAGCGGTGTCCACTGTCACATCCGAGCCGGTATTGATGTCCAGTTTGTCGTCGGATGCGCCTTTGTTCAGGGTCAGGGTCTTGAAATTCCAGGTGCCTGCTCCGCTCAGAGTGGAAGTATCAGAGCCGGAGAAAATGACTTCGGAACCGGCCGCGCATTCCAAGATTCCGGCATTGGTCATGTCGCCCTGCACGGTCAGGGTCTGACTGGCCGCAATACTCATTGTCAGGCCTGAGCCGATATTCAGATTTCCGCTCAGGGCGAGCGCCCCGCCCAGGGTTTTTATGCCTGAGCCGCTGATGTTCAAATCAGGACAGGCACCGGAAAATATGGCCTGATCTCCATCTCTCTGGTAAACAAGAGTTCCGGCAGAAACGTTCAAGGTACCGCCTCCTCCTGTCGCGCCTGAAATGGTTGTAGTGCTTGCTATGGTATCAATAGCGACGCTGCCGGTCAGGTTGATGGTTCCGCTGGTGCTTTCCAGAACAATATCTCCGTTTTCAGCCGATAATTTTGAGCCGGCAAGGGTAATATCGTCACTCTGAGCACGAAGCTGAATTTTATTGCTCCCTGACGCGACAAAGGCGCCGTTGCCGCTCTCGCCCGTTCCGTTAACACTTATTTCCCCGGAGTCAGCGATTATTTGAGAACCGCTGTCTGTGAAATTCACCACACCGCCGTCCTCTACGGTAAATGAATTGACTGTATAAGCCGCGTTTACATCCGGATCATTGCTTGTCGTGATCGCGTCCGGGATGACCACGTCATCTGCGTCATCGGGCACATTGCCGTCGTGCCAGTTGCCCCCTTCCTGCCAGCTACCGCTTACCTCTCCGATCCACAGCCCGGGCCGAGCGTTTACCGTCAGTTGCCGAACAACCGAGGGTGCGGCATTGTAGGCACTGTTTCCTGCCTGAGATGCGGTGATATTAGAGGTTCCCGCTTCGACAATATGTATTTGTCCGCTGACAATAGTGGCCACGCTGGTGTTGGAGCTGGCATAGCTCACCAGCAGGCCGGAGCTGGCGGTCGCGCCCGGAGCAAAGTCCGCATCTCCAAAGGCTTTAGCGGGAAGTGCACTAAAGGAAATTGTCTGATCTGCCTTGGGCGTGGTCTGGGTTTTATATGAGGTGTAGCTACCGGTGCCGGCTTCGTTTTCGCCGCGAATGCGGATGTAATAGGTTGTGTTGGGACTCAGGCCTGTCACCGTGGTGCTACTGGCGGTGATTTCAGTGCCGCTCTTGACCACCGCGGAAAAGGCAGTGTTTGTGCTGACCTGATAATCCCAATCCGTGATGCGGTAATTATTGTTGTTTGTTTTGTTGATGGAAAAGGAATTGCTGTCCACACCTGTAATTGAAAATGAAGGATTCACCGGAGGTACGTAGTTCCACCAGATATCAATTTCAACCCGGTAATTAATATCACTTGATGCACCGGTTCTTACATATCCAGAGCAGGTTCCACTAGCACAGGAACCGTAAAATCCTGTCCAGGCATTTCTGGGGTTACCGCTGATATTGGTGTCAATATTGGTATATAAACTGTAATCATCATCTCCACCGTTGTAACTGCAATTCGGCTCGTCATCATTTTCCCATCCGTACAGATAGATATACAGATCATCGGCATTATCAAGTATTCTTCCTGTCCAGATTGTATTGGTCGAACAGGACCACCATGCACCAGATTCATAATCATCTGAGTCAGTATAACAGAGTTCACTTGAATAGGTAGCGGAAGAAAATTTATACTTCAATTTCCACGCAATCTCTTCGTCACCGCTTTCACCTCCCGCGACATTGGCATAAAAATCATCGGTTCTGATCTGATAATCAATGTATGATGCGGCCCACGATAAATTTGCACATAAAATGGGGATCAGAATCAATAAATATTTGATTGTATGTTTCATGGCCATGGTCCTTTTGAAATTTGGTCTGAACCCTGATTTGCATGATTCACCTGATTTTCCTGATTTTTTCACGGTAATCCTGTAATCCTATTAATCATGGTTCGGACAATTACGGAAGTTCTTCCACCTTCACATGTCCCAGATTCTGCGGGCCGCCCGTTCTGGTATCGCCCAAGGGTGCAGGTGTTGCCGGTTTTATCTGTGTTTAGTGAAGTCGAGCGGGGATTGTAGGGCAGGGTCAGGACATTTTTGTCTGATGCCTGAATAAGTGTGTCCGGGTTTTGTATACTATATGAAACAAAAAGGAGATGCTTCCCTGCATTAGAAGCGTAAGTACAGCTCCTTCCATCCTGGGATGTCACTGAAGCGGATGAAACCTTTTTAAATCCAGTTCCCCATACAAAAAACAGGGCAATCATAATTATCGGTAAAAATAATTTTACGTTTTTAAAGTAAGTAATCATCATGCTTCCCCCAAACGTTATATTTGTTTTGAGCTTTCAAAATTATTAAATTTACTTGTCCTGCTGACAAATATCAAAAGCTAAAACATATCGTTTTAAGTTTTTAATTTGAGAACCTATTAACCCACACTCTATATTTTTTTATTTTGATAATAACATATTTATTAATAAAATCAATAGTTAACACGCAAGGGTACCTCCGTTATAAAGTGTTAAAAATCAGGGACGAAATGATAAAAAGATGGGACGAAACAGTAAAAAAATGGGATAGAGGAAATTAAAGGTGGGGTTATAAAATAAAAAAAACTATTTTTTGAACCTGGCAGGAAGCTGAAGTTCAACGGTGACCCATTCCTGATCTTCATGGCAGGAAAACAGTGCATCCTTGCCGTAAACCAGGCCAAGGCGTTCTTTTAAATTGGTCAAGCCAAGCTGGGTGGGTGATGAACTATTTTCAGGGGCAATCCATTTTCCACTGTTCTTGACCATTAGAGACGTAATATCATTTATAAGTCTGGTTTCTATTTCAATTTTAAGGGGCATTGAACTGGTACGCATACCGTATTTGACAGCATTTTCCACCAGGGGCTGAAGAATCATATCCGGCACTGTGACTTTATGGGTTAAAGAATCTATAATGAACTGAACCTGTAGATCTTCATTGAAGCGTACAGCTTCAATATCAAGGTAGGCTTTAACCGCCTCCAGTTCTAACTCCAGGTGCAGAAAGAGATCTTCCTTGGGGGTGAGAATGGAACGCAGATAGAAGGATAGTTTTTGCAACAGATCAGACATTTGCTCGGTTGAATGATGAGCCATGGCCCCCAGGGTGTTAAGTACATTAAACATAAAATGGGGATTTAACTGGTATCGAAGGGTTTTCTGGCGGGCATCCTGAAACAGTTTTTCCGCCTTGCGGGCCTTTTTACGGGACTCCCGGGCCTGATATTCTGCTGTAATGTCATTAAGCACACCCTGTATAAGGATAATACGGCCACTATCCTCCTTTTCAGCCCTGGCATGGATTTGGCAATGCCTTGTCTCGCCGTCCAGCCGTTTGAGAAGAAAGGTAAACTGATGAAGTTTTCCAGTTGATCGAAGGATTTCAAGGGCATCTTCCCTGGTTTTTGAATCAAAATAGAGATCCTTTGCATTGATCTCCATCAATGTTTCAACATCACCGGCACCGGTAATGTTCAACATGGCCGGATTCACAGCAATAAAGCTTCCGTCTTCCCTGGTCTGGAAAATACCCTCCGCAGAATTTTCAAATATGCTCCGGTATTTCAGTTCATTGGCTTTCAATATATCCCGTTGCTGCTCAAGATGACTGGCCATGTCATTCAATCCCCGGGCCAGCCTTCCGATATCGCCGCCGACCACACTCTTTACCCGTGCACCAAGATCCCCATCACCCACCTGACGCACCATTTCCATGCAGCTGTTCAACCCGGTCAAAATGGACTTCATGGCCATACCAGATAGCAACCAGACCAGCACAAACAATCCCAGGGCAATGATCCATGCTGCTGTTTTTATGTCCTTGATGGGTTCAAGAATGAGATCAAGTTGCCTTTCCACCACAATCAGCCAACGGGGAGTCTCCATCCAGTAAAAGGCTGCCATACGATCAATGCCCTTACGCCCATAGGAGACAATGCCGCTTTTAGCTTCAAAACCTGGAATTACAGGAGGGATACCCGGGGCTTCATAGGGGGTCTCAATGAGCAGGGTAAAATCGTGGCCTGCATATTTATTCAGATCAAGTTCTGGAGAGAAGATAAAAAGGTCGTCCGGGTTTCCGGCCCAGAGATTATTCATACAATAGCGGCCAAACCATTCCATATCAACGATGGGCCGCAATACGGCCTTTACTTCCCCATGCCTCCATACCGGAACAGCAATGGAGACAATTGGTCTGCCACTGGAAACTGCCATATAAGCCCCATTGATTATCGATTTTCCTGTAAGAGCAGTTAAAAAGTCATCCTTCTGGCTGACCACCTCCTGCATCTCCTTCAAGCCTATACGAGACGGTATGGACGAAGCTATGCAGGCAGCTTTGTTATCAACCAGATTAAAGGACTGTAAAACAGGGTCACTTTTAACCACGTTCAGGAATGCTTCATTCAATCTCTTAATATTACGAGTGTTGCCTGGTTCATCCACCACATCATGGACATAGGGGGATCTGCTCCAGGCCTCCACCAGACTTAAAAGACGATGGAATCGCTCTGCAATCTGGGAATTGAACAGGAGTGATCCATGGGTCAACTCAAAGGAGGCTTTATCCATGAGGTGCTTTTCAGCCACCTGATAGATGGCAAAACTTGCCAGAAAAACCCCCAGAGCAATCACTGTACCCAGAATCAGTATGATTTTTTTGTGAAGTGTCATTGGGATAAAATCAGGTTGGTAAGCTTTGGGAAATATCTGTAAATCTTCCGGAAAGAAAAATGGTCATATTTTTCTTTGCCACCCGGCCAAGGTTAAGGGTTTCACCGGTGCCTTCAAAATGCAGCACGCACTGTTCACCATTGGTATTCAGGGCTGAAACAATGGATGTATTCACTATTTTTGAACGATCAAGCTGTAAAAAAGGCGGAGAGGGAAGGCGTGTCAACCAGTTTTTAAGGGTCTCTCTACATTTTAAAACCATATCCTTTTGGGTGGTCATGACCAAGGTGTAGTTGCCTGCCGAAGTTATGGAGGCTATCTTGTTCACAAGGATCAAATATTGCCCGGTGTCAGCAGATATCAGTATCTGGTCATTCAGGTTAAATTCCGTTGTTATGGATGTCTGCCGGATAGGCTCGGTTGAACTCCAGCGGGAGAGAAGTCTTTTGACGGCTTCTGAAAGGCGGGAGGCATCAATGGGTTTTAAAAGATAGTCCAGAGCATTCACTTCAAAGGCACGCAGGGCAAAAGTATCAAAGGCAGTTACAAAAACTGTCAAGGGTGGATTTTGAACTCCTGCAAGTACATCAAATCCAATGCCCTCCCGAAGCTGGATATCAAGGAAAAGTCCGTCCGGTTTCAATTGATTAATGAGGTCACGGGCTTCCTTTACAGTGGCGGCCATGCCGACAATTTTTATCTGCTCATAATTTGATAAAAGGGTAGAAAGATTTTTTCTTGCCCAATATTCGTCATCGACAATAATAACAGAAAATAATTTATTCATAGAATCAATATTTCCATGAAACTAATACTTACACGGGAACCTTACAGGCTTTTGCCAAAACAAACCTAAACTATTGATATTTTTAATAAAAATAAAAAGGACACTTGAAAAATACAGTGAAATAAGCAAAACTTAATCATGCATGCCAGTTGTGAAAAACAATAGGGGATTAAATTATGCATACAGCAAAGACTATTGCATTTTCAAACGCAAGTCCAGTTTTTTATGATAGGAAATCTGGTTATAACGGATTTGGGGGATTGGTGTCGGAGACGGTAAAACAGGCTGGAAATATCAATCTTTTGTGATAAAACACAGCGGGGAGCCTTTAAATGTCCAGGTTGTTGACCCTGTGGAGCGGATGGATCTTTTACCTGCCTTCATGAAATCAACAGGGCTTTTCTTTACGCCGGAGAGCCATTGCCAAATGCCGGAACCCTCACTAGAAGCCTATGCACAATATCTTTCCCAATGCACAATAATTGAGTTCAGCGGCGGCACAGCCCTTAAAAAAACCAGCCAGGAACTGATCCAATACACCCACAACTCCATTCATATCATTACGCCCTTTGATTCCGGCGGCAGTTCAGCCATTCTCAGAAAGGCATTCCACATGCCGGCCATAGGTGATGTGAGAAACCGCCTTCTTGCACTGGCTGATCAAAGTCTTCATGGACACCATGAGATTTACCAGCTCTTTGCCCACAGGTTTCCAAAAGATGCCGAAAAAGAGAACTTAGAAGAAGAGCTTCACACCATGATCAAGGGAAAGCACCCCCAGGTAGCTCAAATTCCTGATCCCATGAGAAAAATCATCCGCCATCACCTCCATCTGTTCAGGGAGTTCATGCCCCATGACTTTGATCTTCGCAAGGCAAGCATAGGAAACCTGATTCTCACCGCAGGATATCTTGGAAACCGGCGCAATTTTGATGTGATAATATACATCTTTTCCAAGCTGGTTCAGGTAAGAGGGGTTGTGCGCCCCGTTATCAACAAAGACATCCACCTTGCGGCAGAACTTAAAAGCGGGACCATCAAAATAGGACAGCATATCCTCACGGGAAAAGAAAAAAAACCTATAGGGGAAAAAATAACCCGTATCTGGATGTGCCGGGATATTGTCAATCATGAACCTGTAAATATATCCATCAGGAATAAAATCGCCGGGCTGATCCATGGAGCAGATATCATATGTTATCCCATGGGCAGTTTCTACTCAAGCTTGATTGCCAATCTCCTGCCCGTGGGAATTGGGAAGGCTGTCCGAGAGACCCAGGTTCCCAAGATATATATTCCAAATACCGGCGGGCTTGATCCTGAAACCTTTGGCATGACAATTATGGATGAGATTTACACTCTCATTTACTATCTTTCAAAGGACGGTTCAGCAGCTTCAAATACACCAGACCTGGAAACAAACCATAAAAATGAATTGACCCATGTTCATCAATTGCTCAACTACGTCATAATTGACAGCATAAATGGACATTATAAAGGCAGCATTAACAAAAAAGAGCTTGATCATATGGGAATTGAGGTAATAGACCTGCCCCTGGTAACACGGGAAAGCCATCCATATATTGATTCCAGAGCGCTTATTCCAGCTATTCTCTCCCTTTCATAACCCATAGGCTCATGCCTTGATGCCCTCGGTTCGATTGATCTTATAACGTACTGTAATCTAAATCAAATATGACCTTGGTTTTTGGCACTGGGCTCGAATAATAGAAAAGTCCTTTTCAAATCCCCTGTGCCATGTTTTAATGTAGAGCATGAAAACTGGCACTGGGCTCGCACTATTCCAGCATACAACCTATTGTATTTCGAGAGTGTTAAAAATCAAAATATATTGTGGTTTTTTGACACGTTGGAACGGTTTGAGCCCAGTACCGTCTCAAAACTATCGTGTGGTCCGAAACATCTGTGTCAAACGGAAATGGCCAGAATAATATATTTATCGGGTATAACTGAGGTAAATGTATTATAGAAAACAAAGAGGTATTATAACCCAAAAGAGGAGGTATGTAATGAATCTGCACATTTCTTTTAGCAAACTTGTTCTTATGCTATTGCTGTTCTTTTTCAGTTCCTTTTTTTTCAATAGTCAAGTTTACGGTGATCAGAATAAAGAATTCAAGATCCTGCATATCATGAGTTACCATTCCCCCTGGAAATGGACCGACGATCAGTTCAATGGTTTTAAGTATGCCTTGAAGGGTATGAGTATCCAATACAAAGTGTTTCAGATGGATAGCAAACGTAATACTTTTGAAGATCGTTTACAAAAAGCAAGCCGTGAGGCAATCGAAATAATCGATACATGGCAGCCTGATCTTGTATATGCAAACGACGATATAGCACAAGCCCGTATCGTTAGCCATTATGTCAACAAAGAAACCCCTTTTGTTTTCAGCGGAGTCAACGCAAACCCAATTAAATACGGATTTCTGGGTAGCTCCAATGTAACGGGCATCATGGAGCAAGAACATTTCATTGAGACGGTAAACTTGTTAAAAGAAATAGTACCCAATGTGAAAAAGGTTGCCGTCATATTTGACAATGATTCCACATGGGAAGGTGTGTGCGAGCGGATGTTAACAAAATTACCGCAAATAAGCGGAATTCAGGTGATCAGTTGGGATCTGATCAAGACCTTTGACAATTATAAAATGAGAATAAAAGAGTTGCAGACAGAGGCCGACGCCATTGCCCTCTTAGGCATATTCACCTTCAAAGACGCCTTCGGTAAAAATATACCTTATACAGAAGTGCTTCGCTGGACAGCTGAAAATAGCAACCTTCCGGATTTCTCTTTTTGGAAAGATCGTATCTCATATGGAACCCTTTGCGCAGTAACAGTATCCGGTTATAATCAAGGGTTTGAGGCCGGAAAACTAGCCAGGCGCATTCTACTGAATGGGGAGTCGCCTAACGCCCTGACCATGCGCCCCTCCTTGAAGGGAGAACCTGCGATCAGCCTTGCAAGGGCAAAAAAATTAGGTATCCGGATAAGATCCAGACTGCTATTATCCGCAGAAGTGATAACTGACTTTAAATGGGATAATTAGATGAGATTAAGCCTCCGTACGAAAACCATCCTCATATGCATGGCGATTTTTCTTCTATCTATTGGCTCCAGCACTGCGGTTACTGCTATCTACTTTTCCAGGGAATATTTCCAAGCACGAAAATCAGAAACATTCGTGATTGCCCAGACCTTGAAATCTCAGTTGGACCGTTTATTGAGAATGCATATCCCCTTAGTCCAGTTAGAAGGGTTCGAGGAAATGTGCTTGGAAATTATTACTAAATATAGGCATTTATCATATGCCATGGTAGTGGACCCGGAGGGAAGGATTCTTTTTCATAATGAGCCTGAAAAACACAATCAGGTCGTATCAGATAATTCGGTCGTGAAAGATATAAAAGGCGGTCGTGAATCCGTCCAGATTTTTTCTTTGAACGATATGATGTTTTATGACTTCCAGATACCAGTCTTTGGGAGTCAGAAAGAACACATAGCCACCATCAGAATAGGTTTCCCTCGTTTCCAGATTGCAAAAAAAGCGACTTCTCTTGTCTTCTACTCTATAACGATTGCAATCATATCATTCGCAATGGGCATAATTTTACTTTTCATCGCATTTGAACTGTGGGTTAGCAAACCAGTGGAAAACTTAATGAAAACCATCGATAGTGTCCGAAACGGATTGTCGTCCGCCGACAAATTGGTTGAAATCAAATCCAATGATGAACTCGGCCAACTGGCCAGGGCTTTCAATGAGATGATGGAAGAATTACAGAAAACAACGGTTTCTAAAGACTTCATGGACAATATCATTGAAAACATGCTGAATAGCCTTATCATAATCGATAGAGAGTTTAGGATTAAATCCGTCAATCATGAAACGCTGAGCCTTTTGGGCTATAGCGAAGAAGAACTTATTGGATCTTTAATCACAAAAATCTTTGTTAAGCCAAGGCAATCCGGAATTTTTACCGCTGAAGACACACCTCTTGTAGAGCCAATGAAATCTGTTGAGACAGTATATCGTTCAAAAGTGGGCAAAGAAATCCCGGTTCTGTTTTCCAGCAGCATCATAGATACCAAGGACCCGGAACTCATGGGCTTTATTTGTGTTGCTCAAGACATTACCGAAATCAAAACCCTGCGCGGTTTTTTACCTATCTGTGCCGTCTGCAAAAAAATCCGTGATGACAGTGGGTACTGGAATAAAATCGAGAATTATCTTGCATTGCATTCGACGGCACAGCTAAGTCACGGCATGTGCCCTGAATGTATTGAAAAGGAGTACGGAAAAGAAAACTGGTATAAAGAGATGATAAATGAAGACAATCCATGATTATATCGGATGACCGAACAGATAGCTCAAGGGGACGCCGTGAACGACGCCGTGAACGAGAGTCGCTTTACGCGAAGGCTATATAGGCGGCGCCGATAAAGTAATCATCGGTTTTAACAGCTTCATCATCGGAGTATTTTGTTGTCGGAAGACTGTCATAAACTCCATCTGCGTAAATCCCCTGCATGTCCACCATTACCAGGACTTTAGGAATCAGGGCATTGAACCCCACACCGAATTTGTTTTCAGCGGCACAGATCATATTATCGGTCACCTTTTTATCACTTTCATCTTCGGCATCATCCACCTTAAACCAGTCATAGGCCAGCCCGAAATCGGTAAAAAATTTCTGCTCAGTGCCAATGGATCCAGTATAGGAAACATATTCATTATGGGGCAGATCCTCACCGCTTCTGTCTTTATGGACATCGTGTCTGTAATGCATGGATACATTGCCCTCATGGGGATTTTGCGAGTGAAAAATCCGCAAACAGGGCCCCGTCGTAAAAATGATCCTTGTATGAAGATTTTGAAATTTCCGTTTCATAGGCGGTGGAAAGGGGTGCCTGCCAGGTTCCCAGGAGATTGTTAAAACGCTTTACTTCGGATTGTTTCATGGTATACTCCTTCTATAATTAAAATGGCAGAATTTTTAAATGAAACAATTTCTCAATAAAATAAAGCATAGTCTGGTATTCAAGCTGATCCTCATCATGGGCTGCGTCTGCCTTATTGCCATTGCAACCTGGGCCTATTTCAGCATAAATTACCAGAAGATAAAATCCATTGATGATACCACGGATATTGCCGACCGCATAAGCAAGACAATACGGCTCGGCACCCACTATTCCATGATGCTCAACTCCAGGGATGATATTAATCAGATCATAAAAAACACCGCCAACCAGCGGGGCATAGAAAATGTCCGGATCACCAACAAGGGCGGTTACATTAAATTTTCTAATATTGCCTCTGAAGTTGACCAGATCCAGACAAAGGACTCCGACTCATGTATTGTATGCCATAAAACAAATCCCCCGCTGGTACAAATACCCCTCCTTGACAGGCGCAGGGTTTTCACATCCCCCAAGGGAGAAAAACTTCTCGGCATCATCACCCCCATATACAATGAACCGGGATGCTCTGAAAAATGTCACTTTCACAATGAATCACATCAGGTATTAGGCTCCCTTGATGTGGTAATTTCACTAAAGGAAACCGAGGCGGAAATATTAAAGTATGAAAAAAGCATTTTCCTCCTGGCCGTGGCCATATTCATTGTTCCATCCCTTTGCATTTTTCTCTTTGTATACCGGTTTGTCATAAAACCCATAAGCCTTCTGACGGAAGCCACTAAAAATATTACAGCCAGCAGCGGACTGAACCGTATCAAGGCCGGCCCCAACACTGAAATCGGGCGCCTTGCCGGTGCGTTCATGACCATGAGGCAGGAAATAAATGAACATCAAAGTGAACTGACAAAACAGAAAAATAAATATCAGACCCTGTTTGAAAACGTCCCATGCCTTATCACCGTCCAGAACCGGGACCTTAAACTTATCAATTTCAACAGGGAATTTTATGATAAATACAACCCCAGCCCTGGAGACTATTGTTATCAAGCCTACAAGGGAAGAAACAAAAAATGTGATAACTGTCCCGTTGAAAAAACCTTTAAAGACGGGAAATCCCATTACTCAGAGGAACAGGGACAGGGAAGAGACGGCACCATGGAGCACTGGATAGTACGTACCTCTCCTGTGAGAAATGCCCAGGGGGATATTGTGGCCGCCATGGAGATCAACTTGGATATTACCCAGAGAAAAATGCTGGAACAGAGGCTTGAACAGTCTGAAAAAAAATACCACGCCATTTTCAACAATATTTCCAATCCCGTATTTGTCCTGGACTTTGATTCCCTGACCATCATCAACTGCAACAAGAGCGTGACGGAAGTTTATGGCTATTCTGAACAGGATTTAAAGGGCAAAGCCTTTACTGATCTTTTCGTGGACACGGATCAAACTGAAGAATTAGCTCAAACCATCCGCCGGTCAAGCATGATGAACAGTGTAAGACATTACAGGGCAGATAAAAAAAATATTTTTGTGGATATCTGGATTGCCCCTTCAGAATACCCAGGCCAAAAAGTGCTGCTTGTAACCACCTCGGATATTACAGAACGCCTGGAAACCGAGGGCCAGTTAAACCAGGCCGCTAAACTTGCAACCCTTGGAGAAATGGCCACGGGAGTAGCCCATGAGCTTAACCAGCCCCTGTCGGTTATTAAGACCTCCAGCAGCTTTTGTCTTTCTAAAATCAAAAAAAATGAAGAGATCAAAAAAGATATATTAAACCGCCTGATCCAGAAAATTGACTCAAATGTGGACCGTGCATCTAAAATCATCGTTCACATGAGGGATTTTGCAAGAAAATCAGATATAACCCTTGAAAAAGTCAAAATAAATGATGTGCTCAACCGGGCCTATGATATTTTCAGCCAGCAGTTAAAGGTCAGGGGCATTGATGTTCAGTGGAATATTACCCGGGAACTGCCCTTTGTTATGGCTGATCCCGGCAGGCTGGAACAGGTGTTTATCAACCTTTTAATTAATGCCAGGGATGCCATTGAAGAAAAATGTGAACAGGAATATAATGTTTCAGAGGTGGAAACATGCTCTGAAAAACGAATTACCATCACGGCCTATAGAAAGGATGATGACATTATCATCGAAATTGAAGATACCGGCACAGGCATCCCCGTAGATGTAAAAGAAAAAATCTTCCAGCCGTTTTTTACCACCAAGGAGGTGGGCAAGGGAACCGGCCTTGGCCTTTCCATCAGCTACGGCATAATTAAGGAATGCAAGGGGAAAATTGCCATAAAATCAACCTCTGGCAATGGAACTATATTCCAGATAAGCCTCCCGGTTGTTGAATAAATTTAGAAATAAACAGGATATATGATCAACGGAGAATGGGAAAAAATGACGGACAAAGAAGCAGCCGGGATTCCGGATGAACTAACGGCAATGCTGGAACCAGGAGGTAAACTTCGGATTGACTTTGGAGAGAACAGGCCCGGGAACTGCTTAATACACATTCGGTCTATTGTTAATGGTGAGTGCATCATTTTCGAAAAGCAGAAGGATGGAAAACAAAACCGGGAACACTACACCGAGACTTTTGACTATTTTAGAAAAATGCATGATGCTGGGTATTTGAGTAAGGTGTGAGATGGCGTGCTTGGTGACTAACTATAAGCTTGCAACTCTCATATCGCAAGGAGGGAGTGAACGGTTACGGAAAAATGGGGAGCAAGAAAGCAATCTATGATGACCTCGGTTTCAAAAACCAATAAAATTCTACTCGTTGATGATGAGGAAGACATAAGAGAGGTGCTTGGGATCACGCTTGAAGACATGGGATATGAGGTCTTCACCGCTGAGAACGGCCACAAAGCCCTTAAACTCTTTGAGTGCAATACCTTTCCCCTTGTCCTTACAGACATTAAAATGCCGGGCATGGACGGCATTGAACTCTTGAAAAAAATAAAAACAATATCTCCTTTAACGGAAATAATCATGATCACGGGGCACGGTGACATGGATCTGGCCATTGAAAGCTTCAGAAATCAGGCGGTGGAGTTTATCACCAAACCTGTGGATGTGGAAACCCTTGAAGCCGCACTGAAAAGAGCCTGGGAAAAAATCAAGATAAAAAATGGTATTAAAGAATATACGGAAAATTTAGAGCAGCTCATCCTTGAAAAAACAAGGGCCCTTGATGAAACAAAAACAGCTCTTTTAACAAGATCTGAAAAAAAAGATCATATAACATCGATCATGGAAAACCTGCCCCTGGTCGTTTTTATCATTGATAAAGCATTTAAGATTACTGCCGCCAACAATGTCTTTAAGAAAAAATTCGGTAATATAGAAAATATGACAGAAGCTGTCTGTTATGAGTTATGTAAAAAATCCCATGTACCCTGCCCTGACTGCCCTGCCGTTAAAACCTTTGAAAACGGCGCCACCCATCAGAGGGAAATCACCTATTCTACGGAGGATGGGGATAAGATACCATTTTTATCCTGGTCATCACCTGCTGTGTATGACAGAAACAAGGAAGTAGCAGAGGTAATCATCATGGCCACGGACATCAGCCAGGTTATTGATATCGAGGATCACCTGACCTCCTTAGGTCTTATGATAGGATCCGTGTCCCACGGCATCAAGGGGCTTCTTACAGGTCTGGATGGAGGTGTATATGTCCTTGATTCAGCATTGAAAAAACAGAATCAAGATAAGGCCGAAGAGGGGCTTGAGATGGTCCGGGAGATGACTTGTAAAATCAAGAAAATGATCCTGGATATTCTCTTTTACGCCAAAGAAAGGGAACTCCAGAAGGAAAAAATCTCCGCAAGGGAGTTTGGCCTGGATCTGATAAAGGTTATCAAGCCAAGAACCGAAAAAAATCAAATAAATCTGCGCCAAAATCTACCCTTGGAGGATTTCGTTTTTGAGGCAGATGCAGGAGTTCTACATGCCGCATTGATGAACATATTTGAAAATGCCGTTGATGCCTGCATCGCAGACACAGCAAAAGAAAAGCATGAGATATACTTCAAAACAAGCCTGTCGGAAAACGGGGATGAGGTAAAATTTATCATCTCAGATAATGGTATCGGCATGGAACAATGCGAAATGGAAAAGGCTTTTACCCTTTTTCATTCAGGAAAGGGTAAAAAAGGAACCGGCCTTGGACTTTTTATATCAAAAAAATCCATTAAACAGCATGGCGGAAGTATAAGCGTTCAATCTCAACAGGACAAAGGCACAACATTTGAGATCATACTTCCATTAAACATAAAGACTGATTGAACTTTAAACAAAAAATATGGCGGGGTAGATTGCTGAGCCTCAAATATCAGGCATTAAAAACAAAGATTTTCATATTCCAGCTTTTTTCCCGTCTGTTGGACATTCAACAAAAATTTTGTTGGGACATGACTCACAAATGCTCATATCAAGCCTTTCAAAGATTTCAGTAACGGCAATATGTTTTGATTCAAATATATTACCTTCCCCGATTTCCTCAATAAACTCGCCCTGTTTTAAAAAAAGCTGAATTTCCGGATTGAGCCGGCACAGATACAATACCTTGTTTAAAGACCTTTTTCTTTCAGCTTCCTGAACCAGCATCATGGCACCGGAAACATCAATATAGCTTATCCCTGCACCTACAATAAGAAGATGCTTTGGTGATTCTCCGTCAATTTCTTCAAACATTTCAGAAACATAATTAGCAGCACCAAAAAACAGGGAGCCATCAATACGGATAATTTTCAATTGGGGGCATTCTAAAGACTCTCCATTGACAATATCCTTCATGGGGCGCCGGGGATCACTTGTGTCAGGGGCAAGGGATTTTATATGGGGGTGTGACATTCGAGCCAGATAAATAGCAAGTGAAAGAAGAACACCTGTATAAATGGCAAACTCAATCTGAAATAAAAGCGTACCGAAAAATGTGGCGATAAGAACAGTGGATTCAGATCGGCTGGTTTTCAAAATCTCCCGTATGTGATTTACATCAATCAGTTTAAATGCCACAATAAGAATAACTCCTCCCATGGCTGACAGGGGAAGCCAGGCTGTAAGAGGTGCTATCAGCACAATAATTGCCGCAAGAAAAAGAGCTGAAAAGATGCTGGAAAGGGGTGTGACAGCACCGGATTCATAATTCACACCAGACCTGGTAAAGGACCCTGAACTAACATATCCTGAAAAAAAACTGCCCACTATATTGGAAAGCCCCTGGCCGATAAATTCCTGATTACCGTTGATGTGCTGTTTTGAATGCATTGTGATGGATCTGGCTATGGAAGAGGCTTCAATAAGTCCAAGAAGGGCTACTGCCAGCGCTCCCGGGGCTAACAGTCGAAGGGTATCTAAGGTTAAATCCGGCCGTGACAGCGGGGGGAGCTTCCCGGGCAGGGATCCCAGAAATCTTACCCCATGGGTCTGCCCCTCCATAATAACTGCAAGCAGGCTGCCGATGATCATTGCAATTAATAAACCGGGCCAGCGAGGTTTATAGGTCTTTAGCACTCCTCCGCACACAAGGGTGGTCAAGGCAATGGCCAGCTCGTAAATATTTGTATGGCTCGAAGATCTTATTATAATCAACCAACTGGTCAAAAATGATGAGCCATTGGGTATATGTATTCCCATTGCATATTTCAACTGCCCCGTTGCAATAAGAATGGCCGCACCAGCCGTGAACCCCACAATAACGGAATGGGAAACAAAATTAAGAACAGTGCCTAATCTGGCCAGGCCGAATGCGAGTTGAAAAACACCGGCAAGAAAGGTCAAGGATAAAACAAGAGCTATATAGCTTGCGGAACCCGGTTCCGCAATGGGGCTCAGGGTGGAAAAAACAATGATGGACAATGCCGTTGTAGGCCCGCTGATTAAATGCCTGGAGGAACCGAAAATGGCTGCTGTAATCGGAGGTATTATGGCCGCGTACAAGCCGTACTCCGAAGGCAGCCCCGCGATCATGGCAAAGGATACTCCCTGGGGAATAACAATAAATGCACCTGTCAAGCCTGCACCAATATCTGCCTTAAATGATCGTAAATTTACGAGATGAATCCATTGTAAAAATGGAAATAATTTGATGCCCAAGGGTACCTTCCGAACTGGAAGCGCTGGGATGGAGGCAGATCTCATATTAACTGGTTCCTTTAATTCTACTTTGTTAGATTTTATTTTTTAGCCCTGATTCCATGAATCTCTACAGTTAAAGGTCTGAAAATCGGGCCTGTTACCTCGATTTTAATGGCGTCGTGGCGAAGATAACAAAGTAGAATGGTAGTGGGTTAAAAGCGTTGATGCTCTCATGCCACCCTTGGCAGAAAAGGAATTAAACTCAAATTGTCAACAGATTTTACCCACTACCGTATTTTTAATGCTTGTGCTCTGGATAATAAGAGGCCAGTGCTTCAATGCTATCCCTTAGAATTTTTGCATATTTTACATCAGCATTCTGCTTGGCTTTCATTGCTGCAAGGATGACCGCATGATGCTTGACCAAACGATCAGTATAATCTTTTTGATCAGGTTTAACCCGCTGGGTCAGAAAATAGTCGCTGATTGTTGAAATGACCTTTTGAGCATGGTTTTCCTTGTTCATCACCCAGCGAACTAACTGGTTTTGGGATTCCGCGTCATTCTTACCTGCCAGCTCACAAATCAGTCTGGCTGATTTTTCCACGGTGTCAGCATCCTCAAGCATGGATTGAACCCGGGCATAGTCATCGTAAATCCCGCATGGAATCTGGCAGTGGGTATATGCCGTCTGCGGTAAAAGAAGACAGCATCCAAATACGGCAAAAATACCTGTCAGCATAAGTGTTTTAATAGTTTTCATCATTGATTTCTCCTTATGTTTAATTTTGGCATACTTCATTATCCATCAAAATTACCTGCCTGTCATAGTGCCAGAAAACAAGGACATGTCAATAACAATTTTTTTCCTGGGAGTGCCGGGAAAAACGGAACTGGCGGGAAAAAATCTTATAAACAGCCCTTCAGATGAGTAAATCTCATGCCAGATGAGTCTCCATAAAACTCTTCTTAACAGCCAGATTTTTATTAAGCATGATTTCATCCGGGGTAAGCCCCAGGGCGATACCGATGAGCTGGGGCAGATAGATAATGGATATGGACAGATCCTCGGAAGCTCCTCTTGAAACAACATCTTGATAGCCTTCAAGATTCATCTGGCACATGGGACACACCGTCACAATGGCATCGGCTCCCCGGGCACTCTTTAAAATTTCTGTTACAAGAACCCTTGCAGATTCCTTTTTGGTACTCATATTGGACGCACCGCAGCAGGCCGCACCCATATCCCAGGCAAATACCTCGGCACCACAGGCCTCGATCAGGGGCTCCATGGAGCGGGGCTCTTCTGGATCATCAAATATAGCATAGGGTCTGAGGCACTGGCATCCATAATAAGGCGCTATTTTAAGGCCATCAAGCTTCTTTGTCACAAGTTCCCTTATTTTATCTGCCCCGATATCATTGGCAAGAACATCGAGAAGATGCCTTACCACAGGATGATCTTCAAGGGTTAGCTCATCCTCTGCAAGAGCTTCATTTATATTGGAGGTCAGTACCGGATCATTTTTACGTTCCTGCTCAACCTTTTTAAGATTAAGGTAACAGGCGCTGCAGGGTACAAGGATATCACCTGCTTTTTTTTTCATTTTTTTTACCATGTTCTGGGCTAAAGCAAGATTTCTTGCGGGCAGCACAAAGGAAAGCAGCCCGCTGACGGTCTCCGCAGCCGTGGCACCGCAGCAGTTCCAGTCCTCAATTTCAGTCAGGGAGGCCCCAAGGGCTTCCATCAACTTTCTGGTGGAGACATCATATTCAATTGCAGATGCCTCAAGGGAGCATCCTTGATAATAAAGATAATTTGTCATCTACTTTTTCTCTCCTTTATTGGCATACTTAATTCACCGGTTGATAATTTCGCAAAGCATCCCCTTTTAAGGATTTTGTCCAAATTGCCATTACCTGGACCGGAAGGCAGCAGGAAGATTATCTTTCCTCAATTTCCGAAACTTTTTTGAAGATTTTGTCCAGATTCCCCTTACCCGGGCCCGAGGGCAATTGAAAGGAAACCTTGTTTTTCTGCATCAGTTTCAAACCGATGGAGGCAAAATCAAAGGGAATAAGGGGATTTTTCATGGCCATGAAATAGAGAGTCAGAAACTCGCTCTCTCTAACCCTGCCATGGCGCCTGACACTTTCCATGAAACTGCCGTAAAATTTCCCGCTTCTCCTGAAAGCCGGTACGTCTGCCTTGTATGCAAGCTCCTTTAACATGGACATGGCACGGGTCAGGGGCAGACCCCGCGGACACCTCAGAGTACAATAATAACAGGTGGAGCAAAGGGCAAAGGTTCTACTTTTGAATATTTCCTCATGCCGATCCATCAAAACCATCCGCCACAGTTTACGGGGTGTAAGGTCCATGGCAAAGGCATTGGGACAGGAGCCTGTGCAGGTGCCGCACTGCATACATGTTTTGATCAACTCTTTTATATGACCCGTATCAGTCATATTAAACCTCCTTAAAACAACTGCGAATTATGACAATGAAATCAGCCCACAGTTTAACCGGAAACAAAAACGGCTTAAGCAGTAGACTGAATGGCTTTATTCGGCCAGTTTTCGTCAACGGTAAACGATCGGCCAAGCATTCTAAAATGACTGAACTCCTGCTTCCGTAATTTTTCTCGAATTTCCTCAAAAGATTTGACTACATCTTCAGCATACAGCCTTTCTCCACAATGAAGGCACACCTCAGCCAAAACTTTCATAGAAACAGTATTGCCTCCACCTTTAAGTAATTTTTCTACTTGCTTAGTTTTGAGTTCTCCGCTGCAAACAGGACAATTTTTAAATGGTTTCATCATTTTCCCCTTATTTTCCAATCAACCCAGCGTCCAGGATCTGGCCGATGGACTGTAATTAATACTGCCCACAGGCTTTCCGGATTATAAGCCCAAACACTGTGGATTGGTTCACCTGAAAAATTTTTACCAAAAACCAAACAACTTGGATATGGCTTATCCTTTTGATAATCCTCAATAATTTCTCCATGGATTAAAGAAAAATATATTTCTTCGTATGACAGAGCGTCATCAATGGCCTCTTCATCGGCATGGTCAGTGATTTTAACCCGGTGATTACGAATTGCGTTAATTATAAGTTCTATATCCATAATTTATTTTTTTTTTCAACTAAAGGGGAAATTAAATCATATACTACTGAATAGCTTTTATTTATTCCTGTGAATAAGCAAAGGCGGCATCAATCATTTCAAACATCTGCTGATCCTTGAATCCATTAATAAACGAAGCGCTGTTGGGACATATTGCCGCACATGAACCGCATCCCTGGCACATGGCTGGATTCACATCTATTCTCATTGTTTCCTCGTTCAAGCTCCTTGCCCCATAGGGACAAACTTCAATGCAGCGTTCACATAAACTGCACAGGCTGGTCTTAACCCCGGCCGTAACAGATGCAGAAGCAAGGGTCTTTCTGGTGATAATGCGCAGGGCACGCATGGCAGCGGCCTCGGCACTTGCTATGCTTTCTTCAACATCCCTTGGCCCCAGGGCGGTTCCGCAGGCAAACACTCCCTCTTTAATGGAATCAACGGGCCGCCACTTGGAATCAGCCTCCTTGAAAAAAGAGTATTGATCCAGAGCCGCGCCATATTTAGGTGCCGGGCTGTCCTCATTAATCGGAGAAAGACCCGTGGCAAGCACCAGCAGATCAGGGCTGATTTCAATATCATGATCAATAACAGGCTCGTGTATCTTCACCACCACCCGGTCATCAACCAAGGATACATCAGGTTTTTTTTCAAGATCATATTGAATAAATATAATCCCGGTTTCCCTGGCCTCCTTGTAATAAATTTCCGTGAACCCGAAGGACATCATGTCCCTGTAAAAAATGTAAATATTCATATCAGGGTTCATTTTCTTCATGGCAAGGGCATGTTTCAGGGAAGAAGTGCAGCAGATTCGGCTGCAATAGGGCTTGACATCGTCCCTGGAATCGACGCACTGAATCATCACAACGGATTCCACGGCCATGGGGTCAACCTTTTTTTTGCCCAAAGCCTTTTCAAGACCCTTCAGAGTAAAGATCGCGTCACTTTTTCCAAAACAATAGGATTGAGTCTCAGCCTCCGACGCCCCGGTTGCAATTATCACGGCACCGTGCTCAACTATATCTACACTGCCGTCCCCATGGCGAAGAGAGGTTGTGAACTGCCCTACTTCTCCCCATGCGTCCATGATTTCAGTATTTTTTACCATGGTGATATGGGTATGGGTTGAGACCCTCTTGAGAATACCGCTCACATGGGATGTAAAATCATCCCCCTTTATATTGTTTTTCAGCCATTTAAGATTTCCACCGGGTTCATCGTTTTTTTCAACAAGTATAACCTTAAAACCCCTGTCTGCGACGGCAAGGGCGGCACTCATGCCTGCAATGCCGGCACCGGCCACAAGCACCTGTTGATTGACATTGCGGCTACTTTGCTTCATGGCATCGGCATACCTGACCTTTGCAATGCCCATTTTAACCTTTGACAGTGCTGATTCCGATGTATCATAATAGATATCAACGGCATCCATGTAACAGGGATTAAGCCCGATATCCAATGACAATTCTTTAAGTCTGCGTTTAAACAAAAGGGGAAGGCACGAGGCCAGGAGTATCCTGTTTACAGGTTTCTCCTTTATCTTCTCAAGGAGCATTTCCCAGCCCTTGCGGGTACACAGCTTTTCCGCGAAAATCACCTGGCTGACATTGGGATCCATATGGGCAGCACTTGCAATGAGCTGGTTCATTTTTTCAGATTCAACCCCTCTTTCCAATCCATCGCTGCCCTGAACACCACACCTGCAAACCACAAGGGCAATGGCCGGGGACTCCATGGACACATCCCGGTAAACCCCGCTTTCCTCTGGTATATTCCCATCTGTAAATCCTGAAAGCTTATCTAAAGCATTCAAGGCACGGCAGGATGCAGAGGATGAACATATGACCGATTCTGCTATGTCCTTGAACCCTGTGAAAGAACCTGCTACAAACACACCGGATTTTGACTTATCTGCAAAGGTCTGGGAGGGTGGAAATCCAAACTCATTTAATTTAATGTCCGTTGTAACGGCAAGCTCCCCTGCTTCCTGAGTCGGCCTTTGCCCCACGGAAAGCACCACCATGTCAAAGCCCTCTTCGCTCTTTCCCGCCGGCATTTCAGATGCGAATATCTTAAGTTTACCGGTATCCGCGTCCTGTACAACGGAATGGGGCCTGGCCCTTTTCAGTATGACGTTATAATCTTCCCGGGCCTTTTTTTTATAATCTTCAAAATCCTTTCCAAAACAGCGCATGTCCATGTAATAGATGACGGTTTCAATGGTTCCCAGGGATTTTTTCCGGGTAAGCACAGCCTCTTTTAATGCAAACATGCAGCAGATGGACGAGCAATAGGGCGCATCCGACGGCTGGATGCTCCTTGAGCCCACGCATTGAATCCATGCGATTCTCTTTACCGCCTCTCCTGAAGAGGGCCGGTTTATTAAGCCTCCGGTGGGGCCGGTTCCACTCAATATCCTTTCAAACTCAAGGCTTGTTAGCACGTCCGGCAGGGACTTGTACCCAAAGGTATTTTTACCATCTAAGGGATTAAAGTATTCAGTCCCGCAGGCCAGCACCACCGCCCCGACTTCGATCTCAATGCTTTCATCATCATAGGATTGCCGGCTGTGAAAAATCCTTTCCACGAAAACGATGAGATCATCAGGCTCAAAGGGCTTGATAAGATATTCCAGCGCCCCTGTCTTCATTGTCTCAATGGCTGTTTCCACCGTGGCATAGGCTGTCATCATAATAACTCCCAGATCTGGGCGTATCTCCTTGGCCTGTTTCAGCACCTCGGTTCCATCCATCTCACCCAGCCTGATATCAAGAAGCATCAAGGAGTAGTCGGTCTTTTCTATCATTTCAAGGGCCTCAGGGCCTGATTCCGCCATGTCCACGGGATAGCGTTCATACATAAGCCACTCCTTTACGGAGTCCCGAACGATGAGTTCATCATCCACCACAAGAATTCTGAAATCCTTTCTGTCGTCATGGGGAAGAGTTATGGCATTCACGGGGCAGGCTTTGACACACTCTCCGCAGAGGATACAGGCACCGGTATCTATGGTATAAATATTGGGAATAGCGTGGGGCACAGGCAGATACACGGCCTTTTGCTTGCCCATGTTCTGATTAAAGACATCGGGTATCTGAACCGGGCAGACCTCAGCGCACTCACCGCAACCTATGCAAAGGGCGGAATCGATATATTGTTTTTTTTGTTCTAGGGTTGCCTTATATTTTCCAGGTTCACCCTCAAGACCCGCAAGGGTGGTGGATAGCAAAATTTTAATGTTATCATGAAAGAGGCCCTTTCTCATGCAGAACTGGGATGATTGATCCCGCTCAATTAAAGGCAGCATACGGCACATGCCGCATCTGTCTGTTGGAAACTGATAATCCAGAATGGATAAAATGCCGCCCATGTGGGGCGACTTATCGATGAGAGTCACCTGGTGACCGGTTTCCGCAAGATCCAGAGCCGAACGAATACCGCCGATGCCGGCGCCGACAACCAGCGCGTTTCCTTGTGTTTCATTCATAATCACCTCTATATTCCTGTGACGTCCTGGAATTCATCCTCATTAAAGACGGAAAGGGGCGGGGGATCATCCACACTCCTGCCCGGTACATAATCAAACCCCTTCTGGGCCTTTAATCCGACCATCTTGAACAGCTCCGCCAGGGGAATATCATTGGGGCAGGCATTACTGCACTGGCCGCAGCCGATACAGGAAAGTCCCATGTGAAGCATCCTTGTCATGTGGAAAAACAAGGTATCCGCAGGCATCTTTATCATGCCCCTTGCCGCTGCCCATCCCTGATATTGAAAGGGCTCATATTCCACGGCATCTGTGTTGAAAACGCACTCCTTGCAGAAGCATACAGGGCAGGCAACACGGCAGTTGTAGCAGTTCACGCAGGCAGAAAGATAATTGGCAAGACCCGGTATGGTGGATGTCTGTTCAAACACATCCTGGAACAAGGCAGATTCTTTTTCAAGACGTTTTTTTATTATGTCTTTTTTCTCGGACTTGGTTTCAGAGGGAAGCTTGGAAGATTCAAGATCAAGGTCTCCGAGAAGCATACCCCCCTTTTCAGTCCCGGAAGAAATCTTTATCTCTCCATACTCTGCATTCAAAAGGCTGATGGATATATCTACATTTTCCGGAAATGGGGCGGTGCATATGGTGCACGCAGTGGTGATGCAGCCATCCATATCATCGGATAAACCAGATTCAAACCGGGTTTTAATAAATTTGTTTGTATATTCATCACCCTTTTCCCTGAAGGAGGCATTGAACACCGAGTTGGAAAAGGCACCGGCACAGTCCGATGAGATAACAAGAAGATTATCCCATGAGGCCTGCTTGATTTTGATAAGCTCCACAAAGGCCCTGAATTCACAGGGCCTGAGAAAAACACCAATCCTTTCCCCAGCTCCTTTTTTTGTCAGTTTTGAAACCAGTTTGGCACAGTTTAACTGAAAGGATGGAGAGAAGGGGTCAGCATGTTCCAGTTCTTCCGGATCAGACACAAGGGCCGGCATGACGCTGTTGTTATGGACGGAGCGCACCGGAACCAGCATGGATGAAATTTCATCCCTTGCAAGAATTGATTTCAAAAACAATCTGACGGAATGGAGAGGCGTTTCTTCTTGTATTTTATATATTTCTTCCATAATTACCTTTCCTTAAATAACCATTTTCATGTCGGTTTGAAGTGGGCCTGCCGCTTTTATTTCATTTACGATGGATGCGATGGTTTCGGCAAACTGGATGCCGTCACTGGCGCCTATCCATGTGAGCCGAAGGCGCTCCTTTCCAATGCCGAACTGGGTAAGTATATCATGCAGAAGCTTGATTCTGCGCCGGGCCTTGTAATTGCCGTTTATGTAATGGCAGTCTCCTGGATGGCACCCGCTGACAAGCACGGCGTCTGCCCCCTGGAGAAATGCCTTTAACACATATTTAGGGTCCACCATTCCGGTACACATCACCTTGATAAGCCTTACGTTTTTCGGGTATTTACGCCGGGATGTGCCTGCAAGATCAGCCGCTGTATAGGTGCACCAGTTGCACACAAAGGCAATAATCGTCGGTTCAAAGTTTTCCATCTCACTCTCCTTTATATGAAAGTCTCCGTAAAGGATTGTTTTTTAAAGACTTTCAATCTTCGTTGTGTAAGCATTCGGTAAACCACGTCTATCATACAATATATTGGTGTACAATTTATCTTTTTTAAATATAAACACAATAGATTGTGGTTTAATACGGGGTTTACCGAATATTTACTTCGTTGTGGCCGGGTAAAAAATATGCTCCGGCCATGCCGGTTTATATGAATGTGTAGGGGCAGAATCTATTTCTGCCCCGTTTCCATATTTTCCATGATAGATCAGGGCGGATATAGAATCCGCCCCTACATCCATTGTTCGTTGTGGGCATAACCGGATCAAAATCATGGCCTGCCCATGGCGGTTATATATGAAATTCTAAATCCCGATACTGTCAATGGCATCCATAACCCCGGCCAGTTCTCCGAAAAGCTGTCTTTCCCTGAAATGCCTCACCTGGGCAGCCCCGCTGGGACAGAATCCTGAACAGGAACCACATCCCTTGCAAAGGGCCTCGTTGACAACAGATACCCGCCTGTTTTCATCAAATGAAATAGCCGTGTAGGGACAAAGGCCGATACAGGTCATGCACCCCGCGCATATGTCTGGATCAATATAGGAAACTGTGGAGGGAATCTCCACCTCACCACGGGTGGCAAGGAGCAAAGCCTTTGAGGCTGCCCCCGATGCCTGGGCAACGGTATCTGGAATATCTTTTGGCCCCTGGCAGGCTCCCGCGATGAACACACCGTCCGTGGCTGTATTCAAAGGGCCAAGCTTGGGATGTTCTTCAAGGAAAAATCCGTCTGATCCCTGATTAATGCCAAGGGTTCTGCCTATGTCCCTTGAATCCTTTCTCGCCTCCATGGCCGTACAAAGCACCACCATGTCCACGGGAATCCGAATTTTTTCTCCAAGAAGGGTATCTTCGGAGATTACTACAAGTTTGCCCTTTTCCGCGTCTGTCTCGGCATTATCCGTTATCTGGGCTACCTTGCCCCGGATGAAGATGGTTCCCTCTTCCTGGCATTTTACATAAAATTCTTCATACCCCTTTCCAAAGCAGCGCATGTCAATATAAAAATTATATACAAGGGCATCATCTCCCACCTTTTCGTGTATTAAATGCCCGTATTTCAAGGCATACATACAGCAGACCCTGGAGCAGTATTCATGGTAGTTTACATCCCTGCTGCCGATGCAGTGAAGCAGGGCAACGCTCCCAGGTTTCTTTGTCAGTTCTCCCTGTTCATCCCGGATCATTATCTGGCCGCCGGTGGGGCCCGTGGCATTGCTCAGTCTTTCAAATTCAAGGTTGGTAAACACATTGGGATATTTTTTGTATCCATACTGTTTCATGGGGGTGGGGTCCAGTGCATCAAAACCTGTTGCCGTGATGATACTGCCCACATTGATCTCCAGTACCTCGTCCATGTCCTGATGATTAACCGCGCCGGGCTGGCAGACCTCAACGCACTGCATGCACTCGCAGCACCCCCCGCAGTTGATGCACTTTTCAGCATCTCTAATGGCTGATTGTTCATCCAGCCCCCTGTCCACCTCTTCAAAGGACTTGATGCGGGATTCAGGATCAAGCATCATGGGAACAGGCCTTTCCACCATGACGGCATCTTCTGGTATTTCAGCCCAATCAGGAGATCGATCTCCGAAAAGGCGGCCTGAACCGCTTATATTTTTAACGACCTGCACTTCGCTCAGGGCCTTGTTTTTTATCTCCTGCCACTGGTCTTCAGAAGATGCTCCAAGGTAGAGTTCAATTCCCCGTACCACCTTATGGCCCGCTGCCACGGCCTCAATGACCGTTGCAGGCCCGGTCACGGCATCACCCGCGGCAAAAACACCTTTAAGGCTTGTCTCCATCATATTCTGGTCAACCTTAAAGGTTCCCCAGGCCGTCATCTCAATGCCCTCTTCCTTAAAAATGTCCTGGGCATCAACCCTTTGTCCAATGGCGGGAATGATCATGTCGCAGGCAATCTCGAATTCAGAGCCCTCCACAGGAACCGGACGCCTTCTGCCTGTCTCATCCTGGGTTCCCAGCTCATTTTTTATGCACTTAATACCTTTCACCCTCCCGTCTGTAACTATGACCTTGACAGGAGCCGTAAGGTGCATGAACTCAATCCCCTCTTCCCTTGCACCGACAATCTCCTCATGTTCGGCCGGCATTTCCTTTTCCGTCCGCCTGTAAATTACTATCACCTTGTCCGCACCGGAACGGATGGCTACGCGCGCGGCATCCATGGCCACATTACCGCCTCCAATGACCGCAACAGTGGATGCTGCCCTCTGGTTCCCATGAAGATTGATATTCTCTAAAAAAGGCACGGCATCGATGACACCCTCAGCAGTTTCATTCTCGATGTTCATACTTACGGGCCTGTGAGCGCCGATGCCTATGAATACAGCCTTGTATCCATCTTTTTTCAGGGATTCAATTGTAAAGTCCTTTCCCAATTTTTGTCCCGTTTCAAGGATAATTCCCGTGGAGAGAATATGGTCGATTTCCTGATCCAGAATTTCAGGCGGCAGCCTGTAATCAGGGATACCTGTTCTCAGCATTCCCCCGGGTTTTTCCATGGCTTCAAATATTGTCACCTGAAAACCCTTGAGTCTGAGATAATAGGCCACTGTCAAACCAGCAGGCCCTGAGCCTATTACGGCAATCTTCTCTTCTTTTTCCTGTATCTCAGGCAGAGGAACCTTATCAAGGCTGGCATTATCTGCTGCAAAGCGTTTCAAATCCCGTATGGATACCGATGAATCTATGAGTGCCCGCCGGCAGTCACCTTCACAGGGATGGGGGCAGACCCTGCCAAGAACTCCTGGAAGGGGAAGCCGTTCCATGATAATATTCAGGGCCTGCTGGTATTTTCCAACCTTTACCATCTGTACATACCCCTGGACATTGGTGGCGGCCGGGCATGATATCCGGCAGGGGGCAGTGTCTTTCTTGTCAATGGCAAATGTAACGGGAACTGCCTGGGGAAACGATCGGTAAATGGCCTTTCTCTGAAGAAGCCCTGCATCCCATTCGCTGGGGACGGCAACGGGACAAACCATGGAGCACTCCCCGCATCCCGTGCATTTTGCATTGACATACCTGGCTTTTTTACGAACTCTCACCGTGTAGTTACCGATGTAGCCTGATACCTCTTCCACAACGGAATTGGTTAAAAGTCGTATATTGGGATTCTGAGCCGTTTCCACCATCTTGGGCGTACCGATGCACGCGGCGCAATCCAAGGTAGGAAAGGTCTTGTCGAACTGAAGCATGTGGCCGCCGATGGTGGGATCCTTTTCCACAAGCCAGGCCGTGTGTCCCGAATTACCAATGTCAATGGATGCCTGCATCCCGGCGATACCCCCTCCCACCACAAGAATATCCGGATTTATAAACACCTTTCGCTGTTCCAGGGATTCATGGAAATTGACCCGGCTCAGGGCCGCGGCCGCAAGGGTCTTTGCCTTGTCTGTTGCGCTGTCCCTGTCATCGGTCACCCAGGAGACCTGCTCCCTGACCGAGGCCATCTGAAAGTTGTATGGATTCAATCCAGCCCTCAGGCAGGCTGCCTGAAAGGTCTTTTCATGGAGCCGGGGTGAGCAGGATGCAACAACAACGCGGTTTAATTTGTAATCCCTTATGTCCTTTTCAATGATCTCCTGCCCAGGATCAGAGCACATGAACTTGTAGTCCCTTGATACAACAACATTTTTAATGGTCTTTGCATAGGCCGCGACCTCTTCCACCCTAACCATTCCGGCAATATTGATTCCGCAATGGCATACGTAAAATCCAATTCTGACGGACATATTGTTCACCCCTTTTTATAATAAATTCTGCCCCTACATATCCAAATGAAAAAACAAATCTATATGGTCTGTAATGATGAAAATTCAGTTTACATCTTCAAGCCAAAACTTTTTCAAAAAAACGGATTTTTTTGCAGGTTGTTTTGACCAATCCTCTATGTTGAAATCAAATTTATAAAAGAATGAATAATAGAAAACAGTTCATCTTCCTGCAAAGGCTTCTCAAGAAAAGGAACCGGCTCACATTTGCTGATAATTTTTTGGGAAAAATGCAATTTTTGCCGGAACAAAAGTGTTTTTAACGGAATAGCTGAGATAAAAATAACTGGCAGGTCTTGGGTGTGTTTCAAATTAAGCAATGCGGCCTGATTGGAGAAGAGAGCGTCAAGAATGAGTATATCCGGTTGGTTCTTCTTCAATCGCATGATTGCCTCAGCCGAGCTGGCTGCTGTAAAAACCTCAAATCCCTTGTTTTTAAGAAAGGTATTTAAAAAAGCTCTGATTTCAAGCTCTTCATCCACAACAAGTATCGAGGTTTTCTTTTGTTTTGGCATTTATTAAATCACACCCGCTTGTTTCTGAGATTACAATAAAATACATTCAGTTTATTAACGGCAAATCATTAATTAAATCCACAAACAGTTTATATTAGAAAGCAAGTTACATACCAAATTTACAAATAAAAAAAAGAGAGGGCATTCATCCATGACACTGAGTGGAAAAGCTCTTGACACGGTGATATAAAAATGATTCTTTAAAAAAAATTATAATCATCAACCATACGTAAAGTCTGTTGATGATAGGGTTACAACATGACAGTTGTTTTGCATCATAGCGCAACGATTTAAAATAAAAACAAAGTAAAAACAAAGTATTAAACATATAATTAATCGTTGCACAACAACAGTGCAATACATGCAACACTGATAGAACCTATTAACACACAATTTTGGAGGAAAGATGAAGAAAAGAGTTTTACAGATTATTATTATGCTTACAGTTGTTTTGGTTACCGTGAGCGCCCATGCAGGGGATTTTAAGAATGTTGTTGTTTTTGGAGACAGCCTGAGTGACAACGGAAATTCTTTTGTTCTTCACGAAGGATATCCTTCTGCACCATATTATGATGGACGATTTTCAGACGGCCCGGTATGGGTCGAGTATCTGGTTGAAGCATTGGGGATCAAGGGTCTGTTTTTTAACTATGCCCATGGAGGAGCCAGGACAGATGAAACAAATAATCAGGAAGAATTAACAGGTTTTTTAACCCAGGTTCAAAAATATGTAAATCTGTTGGAAGCCTCACAAAATTTTCCAACGGCATTTTCCATGCCTGAAGATACACTGTTTATCATCTGGATAGGAGGCAACGATTTCCTGGGAGATATTACCGATCCCGTTGCAGCCATAACCCAGGCCGTGGGAAATATTCAAACCGGTATGATGGAACTCATGCAGGCAGGGGCCGCAAAATTCCTTGTGGTTAATCTGCCGGATCTGGGGAAAGCACCAAGATTCAACAAAAATGTTACAATCTCCACCCAGGCAAGCCAACTTGCGGCTGGATTTAACCAAGGGCTGGAGCAATTACTTGCGGGATTCGAGTCAGCCAACCCTGATCTTGAAATAAATCGGCTGGATACATACACCTTTATAGATGAAATCGTTGAGAATTATGAACTATCAGGTTTTACAAATGCTGTTGATACCCAGCTTGATACAGAGCAGGGAAGCATCGGTGAAGGTATATATATATTCTGGGACGAGGTTCATCCAACAACAAAAACCCATAAACTTATCGCCCAATATGCTGCTGATACCATCACCTGCGATACCTGCCGGGTAAACAGGGCGCCCTATTTTGAAGATGGATTAACATTAACGGTGCCCTACGTCGAGCTGGAAGATAATGGCTATGGCTTTAAACTGGTGCCATATTATAATTCTTATGAGGAAGGAATATACTGGATGCTGGATATCACCACTCTTACGGTGGAATAAGCCCATCTGCCAGGTCTATATATTCCAATGTAACCTATCCTCCCATTTTCCTGTGGCCCAGGCTAATCAACCGGGCTTGCAAGCAGCCTTGCAGGCCCCTGAATCTCTAACTCAAGGGTTGTTACTCCTTAGTTTGTCTATTAACTCATTTTTTGGGTCTTATGATTGAGATTATGACTTTTCATCGGTGATGACCATTACTGAATTTCCCTGTCAATGCCTCTGTCATCAGCCTTTAGAGCAAGAAGTTTGCACATAAGCGAATGCTTTTGAACAAGCTCTGAACTCTTTTCAGATTTTACCTTGTTATGCGATTTCAACTTATTTTAATTCATATACAACCTAAATAATGCAATCAAGATGCTAAAGTACGATATAACTATTTGGTTTTACAAGGGTGAGTTAAAAGATACTTTTTGAATTAATTCTTTATTTCTTCAGATAGTTATATTAAAAAAATCTGTTAAAATTCAAAAAAGCACCGCTTTTTTATAAATTTTCTTAAAAATCAAACAGTTACAATGAGCTTGCATTTTTTAGGTACAATTATATCAGCGCTTAGATCCTGCTCATTCGGCCAAATGATTCCGCAAAAGAAAGGTTTTACTTGTTTAAAATAGTTTTTATCTTGTAATTGTTTAAATACACCTTTCTCTAAATATGGTTTAACGTCGAATATCCCAGTTCGCCCATCAAACGATTCAACAAATAAGGTATAATCATTATTTGCATTGACTTTTTTCACCTTTAATATTCTTGACCTCAACAGTTCTATTTTATGTGGTTGCTGACCTTCAACTGCCAATGTCCAGTTGACCATCAAACCTGCTTGATGGATTTCAACCCATGCTTTTATCAACTTAAGTTTATTATTATTTGGCATTTCACCATTTAAAACTTCACCTCCCGGTATCGAAATTACTGCATCATATTCAGCATAAATTAGACTTGGGATTCATCTTTTTCTGTCTTTCAAATAATTTAAGGCAGAGCTGTGACCAGATTTCCATATGAAACCGGCCAAGTTTTACCGTGTTTTGCCATTGAAACCCCACAAGCTCTTCTCCCGGGACAAACAACTCAGGACAATCGGTCAAAATCTGGAAAACAACCCCAAGGTGTACCTGCCCAACATCTGTTTCCTCTTCATTGATGACCCCCTTAAATAGTGGTTTTAAATTCGGGGGACGGCCAGCAAGCTCTTCATATAGTTCACGCATCATACCGGAATAAATTATTTTTTTTAAAACATCCGGCGAATTCCCACAAGTATTGTTTGAAGCTTTATCCAGCTCCTCCACACAGGAGATACCGGGAATACTCCTTGCCTCCCCTGGCATATTTCTTGTGTCACCGGGCTGGAAATCAATGTCGTCCACAGGGTTTATATGCCCCCCGAGGCCCATGGACCAAAGGTCATGAAGCCGTTTTTCACTTCCTTTCCGCCTGTATATTGCGGTTTTAAGTATATCCCTTGTTTGAATAACAATATAGGGGATGATCTGTTTATAGGAAGGATCCATCTCAACCCTAGATCGATCCTTCCAGGCAAAATCAGATTCTGCACAGGCATTATAAAAAATATTTTCGTCTATTTTTGACACAGACCTTTTTTTTATCCAGCCCTGGGGAAGGGACTTTCTTTTGACGCACAAGACCTTTTCTTTTTTTTCCATTTTTACTTTTCCGACATCTCAATCAATACCACGGGCACATCACCTTTTTCGGATCTTATTGTCTGTTTTTTCAAGGCAAGATTATAATAGTTATTCATCTGCTGGACAAACTTAAGGGAGGTTTTTCTCATTCCCTCTGCAAGAATAATTTTTCCGCCGGGTTTCAGGTATTTCTGAAAAAGAGAAAAGAGGCTCATAATATCAGTTTCCTTGAATACAACCTCGGAACCGATGATATAATCAAAGGTTCCCTCAACCATGGGAGATGTCCAGTCCAGCTCCTGTATATCAGGATTTTCAATTCCATTTAACGCTGCATTGGCCCTTGCAAAATTAAGTGCATCTTTGTTGTATTCGGTGATGGTGACCAAGTGGCCAAGCTTTGAGGCATAAATGCCCGCAACCCCCATGCCTGCACCGATTTCAAGAAATCTTTTTTCCGGATCAGGTTCAAGGGCAGCCAGGCGGTTTGCAAGAACGGCAGTGGCCTCCCATATCTTTGACCAAAGGGGAAACCCCTTGAACACATCATCGGGATTGATGAACCTGTCTATTTTTACGGGAACAAAGAGCTTCAAGGTTTCATTCTGTAGGGAAAAATCGGTTTCTTCAACCTCATATTCTGCTTTAAACGCATCTATGGAAAACATGTATGATCCTCTTATCTATGACAAAAAAACGGAGGCAAAAAAAACGGCAGACATAATGATAACCTCACTATGCCTGCCGGCAATGATGATATAATAAGGGAAATGATTTTAACACCGACCATTGTAGGGGTACCCCTTCAGCGGGCAACCACGGTGGATTGCGCCCCTATAAAAAATGGCCAAAATTTAAATTAAGCCCTATAATAAGTAATCGAAAAAAGAGCCGGGGCAATCAGATGTTCAAACCCCAGCAACTGATCTCAATACCTGCATGGTATGGACAGACATCCACACACATGCAGGATGTCAATTCTATTTAAAAACCGGCATCAGCTCAACACGCCTGTTAAGAGCACGGCCTTGTTTGGTCTTATTGGAAGCAACGGGCTTGGCCTCTCCAAAACCCTCACAGCTAAGTCTTGTAGCTGAAATTCCCTTCTCGACAAAATAGGCCTTAACAGCTTTGGACCGTCTCATGGAAAGTTTCTTATTGTATGCATTATTGCCGATGCTGTCGGTATGTCCCTGGAGAACAACACCCATGCCCGGGTTTTTCTCAAGAATATTTATTACGTTTGCAAGCTCTCCGTATCCGGCAGGTTTGATTACTGCTTTATCGAAATCAAACAGCAGGCCGGTTAAAATCCAGCAACCCTGGGCATTGACTTTTGCGCCTACAGGAGTTCCAGGACATTTGTCAAGATAATCATATACTCCGTCTCCATCGGTATCAAAGGGGCATCCATCTTTGTCTACGGCCACACCTTGAGGAGTGCCGGGACATTTATCCCTGTCATCAGGCACGCCATCCCCATCACTGTCCATGGGAGTAGAAGGCCTGGCCACGACCCTTTTCTCAAGAAAAACCTTTTCCACAAAGTTTGCCATTCCAGAACTGGTCATAAGATCTGAAGCCGGAGTAAAAAATCCGCATCCTCCGATGTCGGCAATTTTTTTCATCATGGCCTCACCCTTGGCATCTTTACCCACCATAACGGTGTAGATGCAAAGTGATGAACCTAACTTATCTTTCAGTTCCTGGGCCTTGTCCTGGGCACCTTTAGAAGGTATGTCCTTGGCATCGGATACAATGATCAGGGCAGTTTTATTCATCTTACCGTCAAGATCGCCAGAGGCTGAACAAATGGCAAGGGAAAGGGGGCTTGTGCCGCCGGGGACAGATACTTTATCAAGGGCTTTGGCAAATCCACCTGTTGAATACGCCTCCATAGGAAGCATCAGTTTCGTGGGTTTTTTGCAGACTTTTGAATTATGTCCAAAGGTCCTAAGCCCTGCTTCCATATCCATCTCAGGAAGAGTCTGATTCATGCGTGTGGCAATTCCCTTTGCAACGGCAAACTTTTCATACCCGTTGCAGTATTCACCCATGGAACTTGAAGCATCAAGAATCACAAGAAATCTATCCACTTTGGCATTGTAAAGATCAGCATCAAAATTCTGGGGTGAGAAATCCGGCATGGCTTTCTTGGGGCCCTGAGCAGCACATCCCATCATAAAAATCATTGTCAACCCGACAATAAAACTATTTCCGATAATTTTTTTCATTGAAATTCCTCCTTTAATTTGGTTGATATCAAACAAACTTGATTAAAACAAACAAATAAACAATATTATGGAAACGCTTTTATATTCTTTATTCTGTAAAAATTTGGTTGTTATACGTTAGTTATGGACGAAATTATAAACTTTGTGGATGATGCCTGGAACTAAATCACTCCCATTTATATAATTATGCCCGTAAGAGTGTCAAGAAATATTAAGTTTCAAGATAGAGACAAAAACGGCAAACAGAATTTTAACAATATTCCACCCAGAATCCTCTCTGCATGAGTTTATTTTAATGCGTAGGGGGCAGGGGCAGGTCAGATCGAATATGAAATCAGCCCCTGCATTTCTATGATTTTCACACATTTTTAGAGGCAAAATAAAAATAAAACAGGTTTCTGATTTTTGAAAATAATTCCTTTGGACTATTTCCCGTAAAAGATGCCTCCATTAAAGCCTCGGCATGGCCAGCCACACACTCTGCAAGCTCAAATGTTGCAAGGGCGCCGACATACCAGGTATTGCGTTTACCCTGAAGTCCATAGAAATCACCATAGCTGTCCGCATCCTTGAAATGGGGAAAATAGTTCCATTTCCTGATATCATGCACCTTCCCAAGTGTGGCGCCAAAGGCTTTTAGATCATCTCTTAGTCCATCTATGATATCGGCAATACTCCTGTCACGGCTGATTTCAGGTATATAACAGACACAAAATCCATCCACGCCCTTTATTGTTTCCTCGATAAGGGCAACATGGCCTGGGCGATCGACATTTTCCCTGAGCAGCAGGCATTCATCATCTATGGGATGAATTTCACACGCTGCAATGGTATAGGGATATGAAACAACTGCGTTAGAGATTTGCATTTCCTTTTCATTAAAATCCATTGCCGGGGCTATCTCAGGCAATGGAACAGATACAACAAGTGCATCAAACATATGTGTCTCAGTTTCATGGGTATCCAAATTTTCCACAGTAACATATACTTTGTCTTCCCTTACAACCCGGATCACCTGATGATGGGCTCTTATGTCAATATCCTCTGCAATGCGCCTTAAGAGTGTCTCATAGCCTTTATCAATTTTTCTGACCGGAGGAATCCCGAGCAGAATCAGCAGGAAAGCAATACCAAGAAAATTAAAGGCATTAATATAGTTGAGCACATACCAGATCTCAATGGTATTAAGCCGGCCATAGCCGAATGATACAACCGGCAGCTCAAACCAGTACGGAATAGTCTTGAGGCTTCTTTTTTTGCAGAATTCCATGAATGAGACGCAGTAACGCGCTGGAATTGATCGATAGCCTGATCTGCGGTTATTGAATATGGAAAACCACACTGCATGGAAAATATAAACCAGCATTTCCCGAAGGATCAAAAAGGTTTTATCAAGGGGCCAGTACTGATCCCTGAAACTGACCATGCCCCTATCCTTTAACAATACCTTGAAAGGCATTCTTTTTTTCAGGTGTAAGCCGGTCTGTCTTGCAAATCTTATGATAGTTTCAAATCCGGGTGCGCAGGAACATGCCCCCATTTCATAAGCCTTTCCATTTATGCAGGGAGAGAGACATTTACCACCCACACCGCTGTCAAATACCTGGGATTTTATTTCTACCCCATCTTTAAAATCAACGGCACGCCCCCTTTCAAAGACTGTGACATTATGCCCTTTCTTCAAAAGGGTGTATGCCGCGGTTATTCCGCCTATGCCCCCGCCTATCACGCAAACATTTTTTTCACTCATCCTTATACCCTTTTATTCAACAAATCCAGATAGTGAATTGCTGCTTGATCCTGGAATCCTGCTTCCATTACCCTTTTGAACAGAGCTTTTGCCGTTTCATTTTCTTCGTTTTCCATGCAATAAACGGCCCGCTCAAAATTCTTTTTTGTCTTATTTTTAATCTGCGCATTTAAAGGAGGATCTCCTTCAAAGATTTCATAAAGCCTGACCGCCTTGTTTTTACCTTTTACCCTGACTCTTCCGAGGTATCTGTGACTGTATTTATCTGGATCACCAAGCTTTGAAAACGCAGAGTCACTGATGATGATCTTTGAACCAAAAACCCTTGTCATGCCCTCGATGCGGCTTGTAAGGTTCACCGCATCGGAGATTACCGTTCCTTCCATCCTTTCTTCCTCTCCAATGGTTCCAAGCATAAGAAGGCCCGTGTGCAGGCCGATTCCCACATCCAAGGGTACATGAAATCCGGTTTTATCATTAGATTTGTTATATTTCTCAAGCCCTTTTAGCATCATCAACGCGGCATCAAGGGCATCTTCCGGTGAATCTGGAAAAAGCGCCATGATAGCATCACCCACGTATTTGTCTATGAATCCGTTCATGTTTCTGATCACAGGACTGACCCTTTTCAGATAGGCGTTCAAAAACATGAAATTCTGCTCCGGTGTTAAATTTTCTGACAGGGTTGTAAAATCCTTAATATCACAAAATATAACGGTCATCTCCCTTTGAACATGATCCCCTAACTTCACATCGGTCAATTTCTGGTGGCCAAGGTAGCTCAGAAACTGCTTTGGAACAAATCTGGAGTTTGAAATATTCATCTCCTCAATCTCTTTTAGAAGCATGGAATTGTATAGTGCAATATTAATAATCATCATCAATTTTTCAAGGAACTCTATCTCGATTCTCTTATAAAAACCTTTATATTTGGGGCCGAGATTGATCACACCGATGACGCTGCCTTCAAATACAATGGGCACGGCAAGCACGCATTGAAAAGCCTTGAAATAAAGAGCACCTTCCTGCCTGTACTCCTCATAGGCAGGGTTTCTTTCCACCTGCTCCTTTTCAATGACCTCATTAAAAGAAAATGGGATTGCAGTGACCTGATCCTTTGTTAATACTATTTTGGCTGTACCTGAATAGTTGAGGGCTTTCTTAAGCAGAAAAACCCCGTCTTCATTCTGCTTGAGGAAAAATGAAATATTGGAGGGATAAAGTGTGGTACTGATGGTTTCCAAGGTGGAATCAACGAATTCATCAAGAGTTGTTAATTTGAGCATTCTGCGATTGAATCCATCCACAATGTCTCTGTAGTGATATGATTTCTTGCGTATGCCGCGATCAATCCTTGGCTGGACAATCATTACATAGGCAAGAACGAGCATGACGCAAAGCAGCATAAGCAGGGTGGCACCGGCCGCATTAAATATGTCCGGCCTGGAAAAAATGGTATAAACGGCATAACCGGTCAGGCAGACTATAATAAGAGCAGACAGGCCCCACACAATGGTTCTTGAAATCAGTTGATCAATATCCATGGCCTTAAGGGACAGGATATTATAAGTCATCAGGGAAACATAAAAAGGTGCTACAAGCATGGGTCCAAAGGGATATAGGCGCGTAATTCCCATGGACGGCAGCACAATGCAGGTTATGGTGCATGCCGCGCCCCCTACTCCGATGGCCAGGGCAGTATAAAGAACATGTTTTTTTTCCATGCCGGTGGTGCTCTTTTTGTACTGGATCACAAAACAAACACATGAGACAAGAATATAAGCTGCAACCGACGGCCCGTAAAGGGTGGGATAGAGGATTCCAACTTCCCTTACCATGGTCAGGCTGCCGCCCCGGGAAACAACCTCCATGGACAGGACAAACATATCCGTTGAAACGGCTGCGGCAGCTATTACCATGGCGGGAAGGCATACCATCAGAAATTTCTGAAAGAGTTTTTCAATCCTTATTGTTGGAAACACCATTGCAAAGTAGAGATTAAAGGCGGCCTGGCTGATGGTAAAGGCAACGGAAAAACGATTGAAAACAGTAGTCAGTTCCGGCCGGCCCGGAAAAAGATAGGACATGAAAATAAAGAATGTAAAAAAAGACCCTGCAAACCCGATAAGGAGAAAAATGATATTCTGAATTTTCCTAAGATTGTTAAAAAAAACAAACACCGACAGCGCGAGGGCAAGAACGGGAAACACAATACTCATTTTGAAGAGACAGGCCATTGATTTCTCCTCAACGGTATGAATTTAAAAAATCAATTCATCAATGCGGGCAGCCAGGTAATGATGGCGGGAAAAAGAATAAGGAGCAAAATAGTTACTATATAAGCGGGTATAAAAAAGGAAACCCCCTTGAAGACATCATTCATGGAAACACCGGATGCCACCCCGGCAACAACAAAGGTGGTGGCTCCCACCGGCGGCGTAACAGCCCCAAGGGTAGTTATAACCGTGATCGTAACCGCAAACCACACAGGATCATATCCCATCTGAACGGCCAGGGGGAAGAATATGGGAATGGTAATGAGTAGAAGTGCCAGAGCGTCCATTATGGCACCGCCGGCAATGTAAATAAGGCTGATGAAAATCATTATGATAAAATCAGGCAGCTCAAGCCCTGCCACAAAAGCTGCCAGATCAAAGGGGATTCTTGTGATGGCAAGGAAACGCCCGAAGATCATGGCTCCTGCAATGAGCATGATGACCATGCAGGATATTCTAAGGGTATCTTTTACAGCCTTCCTGAAGTTTTCAAAGGAGAGGGTCCTTCTCACAAGGCTTATGACAAGGGCAAAAAATGACCCAATGGCCCCTGCCTCGGAAGGGGTAAAGAATCCAAAATAAAGACCCGCCATGATGACCCCGAAAAGAATCAGCATTTCCGCGCCGCCGCTCAAGGATATGATCCTCTCCTTAAAGGAGCGCTTATTTACCACGGGGCCCCATTCCGGCCTGATTTTACAGATCACCACAACGGAAAGGATCAAAAGGGCGGTAAGAAGGATTCCCGCCCCGATTCCACCGTAGAAGAGCTTTGCAATGGACTGCTCCGTTGCAAGCCCTATTATGATCAAAACCACACTGGGGGGAATTACAACCCCCAGGGTGGAACCGCAGGCAATGACGCCGGTACTCAGAATCGGAGAATATCCATACTTTTTCATCTCGGGAAGTGCCACGGTGCTCATGGTGGCGGCGGTTGCGGTATTGGAACCGCATATGGCGGCAAAGGCACTGCAAGCCAGAACCGTTGCCATGGCAAGACCTCCCCGGATGTGTCCCACCCAGGTATGGGCCGATTTATAAAGCCTTTCATTGACACCTGAATAAAATGCGATCTGCCCCATGAAGATAAACAAGGGGATCACCGTCAGGCCGTACTTGGAGCATACCGACCATAAAACAGAGCCGGCCATGTTCATGCCCGCGGGGATGCTGATCACATGGCAAAAGCCTGCAAATCCCACAACGGCCATGGAAAATCCCACGGGCATGCCAAGGAAAAAAAGAATAAAAAGAAGCGCCAGGACACCTGTAATACCAACTATTGCAAGGCTCAAGATACATCTCCGGATTTAGTTAAGAGTTCACATATAAACAGCACCACAAGAAACATAACTCCAAAGGCAAGCACAAAAATTAATGGATAATACGCAATCCTGAGGGTTTCTGAAACCTCATCGACATCCTTCAGGTTCAGGGCTTTTTTTACAAGCTGAAAGGACAGCAGGGAAAAAAATAAGGTTGAAAGAATCAAGCTTATCTTACGGGCAAAATTTTGAACCTTTGCGGGAAATCTGTCAAACAGTATGCTCACATAAAGATGCTCTTTTTTTTCATGGGAATATCCAAGGGACAGGGCAAATATCAGGGCGCCCATGAATCCCATGAGTTCAAAGGTCCCCCGCACCGGCATGCCGAACTGGCGAAGCAGGATATTGGCACAGGTGATACATATCATCAAAACAAGGAAACACCCCCCAAAGCCCACCTGCACCCTGTTCAGTTTTTTTAATAAATCAGGTATCATAATTGTTTGTCTATTAAATCCTCTTAAAGCATTGTCATCCCGGGTGGGGACACGCGGGGCGGGGACAGATTTAAAATCTGTCCCCTGTACTTACTTACGCGTTAACGCCAATATCATTAATGCTTTTTAATCAAAGCCGAGATGGAATCAACAATTTCCTTTCCAGGAAATCCCTTTTCATCAGCCTTTTTGATCCATGTCTCTGTAATGGGTAAAAGAGCCGCGTTCCATTTTTCAGCATTTTCAGGATCAAGGGTAATGAACTCAACCTGGTGTTTTTCCTTTGACCAGGCAACAGCATCGTCAACATGGCCGTCCATATAGGTTCCTGTCCACAGGGCCTGCTCCCGGGCCAGTTCATCCATCACCTTTTGAACATCTTCCGGCATGGAGTTCCATTTTGACTTGTTCATGACAACGGCAAAGGGATATACAACGGTATTGGTCATGGTAACATACTTGCAGTCCTCTGCAAATTTGAGATCCTTCATAACCTCAAGGGAGGAGAAAAGCCCCTGAACAACTCCCTTTTGAAGGGCTTCAGGGGTTGCAGACATGGGCATGCCGATCTGGTTGGCTCCCCAGCTTTTGAGTATCTCAGCCGCACCGCCGGAGGCTCTCAAGTCCAGCCCCTTAATATCATCCAGGGTCCGCACCGGCTGCTTGCACATGATATTTGTGGGGGCCGTTGTAAACATGGTGAGCACCTTTACCTTGTCAAAGGAAGATGGTTTATACTGATTAAAGAGATCAAATAAAACAATGCTGCCGGTTTTAGAGTCAGGAATCCCAAGGGGAAGACTGACCGCATTGGTCACCATGAAGCGTCCCGGCTGGTAGGCCATGCAAAGACATCCTATATCAGCCTGGCCTGCAATGACACCATCCATCATACCCTTGGCTCCCAAAAGGGTGCCTCCTGGAAAGGTGTTTATTTCAACCTTGCCGCTGGTGCGCTTTTCCACCTCGGTTTTCCAGCGCTCCATCTGAACACATGGAAAGGTCGGCGCCGGAGGAAAATTGGCATAGTTAAGCTTTGCAGTGCCAGCATGTACTTTTAAGGGTATAACCGGCAACAAAGCAATCATGACAAGCATTGCCATCAATGATCTAACGGATAACAGTTTCATAGTTTCTCCTTTTTTTAATTTTATACAAAAATTTTAGTAACAACTAAAAAAAACGCTTATGGTGGACAATTATGTCTAAACAATATTGGCATCAATCTGGTCAACTGAAGTGCTTTTAGAACAAATCAAGTTGCTTTTGTCTATCATTTTTAAAGAATAAATTATATTTTTCTGTCAAGCCTAAGTGAATTGATAGGTGTTTCAGATTTATTCTATTTAATAAACCAACTGTAATTGGTCTTTTATTATCTTTAAATACAATCGAATCAATAAAATCACCTGCTATTTTTGAAGTTAGCAATCCATAAACAAACTCAGCTTTTTTTTTAGATTCAAAACCCATCATATAGCATGTATCATCTAAAACAATGGGTTTTTCCTGAAATGAACCAACCAACTTAAATTTTAAATTTTTATATAAACCTGAAATAACAATTTTCCAAGGTTTAAAACTATAATCACCAACTCCAAACATAGAAAATTTTGGAGCATTTTTATATATAGAACTTTTTCGAGAATCCAGTTTTTCCTTATGGGATTGCAAATATATCCATGTTTTTGGAGAAAAAAATTTTATTGAATCTGTTTCATTACCTATTTTTCCCTGTGTAACTAACATATACTTTACAGGCTTTTTAATTTTATCATTTGCTATGTGAGAACTTTTATACATTGGATATAGATAATCCATGGGAATATCTGCCTGTTCCTGGAAACCGTTAATCAATTTACCGTCTTTAAGGCTAAATTCCATTACTTTTGAACAATCGTGTTTTATACCGGATCTCCATGGTATTTCAGATTGTGAATCAATATCTTTAAACAAATTATATTTATTAATGTCTGCAACTATTTTTCCATTTGTATAACCCATAATTTTTGTAGGATATTGATCTGATAAAGAATCATACAATGAAGAAGTATATTCTTTTGGAGGTGTTGAACAACCTTCTGAATATAATAAACAGGCATCAACATTAACATTAAAATGTTTTTTTGCATCAATATTGTAAATATTTATATTTTTAATTAATAATTTGTGTTTGCATATATGAAGAAAGACCTTTCTTGCCACTGATGTTTTGACAAGAAAAGACATTGCGGCTTTTCTCCCCGAAATATATTCTGCGATTTTAATCAGCATCCATTCGGATATATCAAAATTACTTTTTCCAGTGATTGCTTCAAAGCCGGCATGGTTTTGAAAGTTTGATTTCTGTGGCAAATTTTTACTGCCGATTCGTCCTAATTCTGAATTGGTAACCCAAGGAGGATTTCCTATAAAAAGAACAGATTCTTTTAAATCTTTCGATAATAAAGACCAGTCAACTGAAAAAAAATCTTTCTGCTCAATATTTATATTTATTTTTTTGTTATTACAAAAAATACTTTTAGCGAATTTTATATATTCAGAGTTGATTTCCCAGCCATATACAGATTTTAAATTACTATTCAATTTAATTGATGCTCTGATAAAATTACCGATACCACAGGTTGGTTCTAATAATGATTTTATATATGGATAATTATCAAATACCAGTTGAGTAACCTTTTCAGCCAGTTCCAACGGCGTTTGAAAATCCCCAAATTCTGTTATTTTCGAGTTTTTAATCATCAAAACCTATACCTATTTTACTCTCATTATTCCTGAAATTTCATTAGCTTTTTCAATAACTCTACGATATTGAAGTCGCCATTGCAATGCGTTTGATATAGTAAGATAACCTATTTCAGGAATCTTGTTCAGCAATTCCTCAGCTATACGATTGGCTTCGATCTCGTCAACGGGTAGTAACCTTTCTGAAAAAAATGCAAGAAGATCATCTTTATTGCCTTCATTTTCAATGATTTTTACTATGCCGGATGTGGTTTGAAAATCTGCTGTTCTTTCTGAACTAACGAAAATCGTATGGATAATATTAAGTTTTCCTGTATGAGATTTTTCATCATCAGTTTTTTCATATACAAATATCAACAGGGAATATCCCAGACCGAATATTTTTTGTCTTGCTGATCTAAAAGGGCATGATGATTGTGGTTGTTTAATGCTTGTCACTTTCATATCGACAAGCAACTCAGGAAAATCGATTCCTTTTGCAGAACTGCCCTCAATATATGAATAGTGATTATGCAGATAAGCCTGAAATTTATGCTCCAAATATGTGCCGACTGCTTTTCCATCAGTTATACCAAAAAGTGATGGTTCTTCATGAGTGGATTCAGTTTCTGCAATTTTTTTTGCTTCTTTGCACAGAAGTTCAATGTTAAGCCTTTGTTTCAAATATATTTCCTCTCATAAGTTCTTAATGCACAGAAATGGTTTTAACATCGGCCATTTGTCTCAAGCAAAATGGCCGGGACGCACAGGATAAGACAAAATTTTCTAATCCTGTACATCCTTTTATCCTGACCATCCTGATTCAGACGGCCTTAAAAAAATCAGACTGTGGCCTTAAACATGATATTTTGCTTTAATCATATCATTGAGTAATTTGCAGCGTAAAAAACCTGAAATCATAACGACTCAAAGTATCAGGATCATCCGTGACAAGCAGATAAAACGTGTAATTGGCTTTGGGTAATCTTCATGTTACGTTAGTTGGTATTCCGGCACAGGAAGTGTTGCAAAAACGTCAGGAGTAAGCTCAATGGTTAGTGTGGTTGTCTTTCCGGAAGACAAGCACACATCGGCTCTCAGCCGTATTTGATAATCATCCGCCGATGTGACAGGGGAGCAGTGTGACAGGAGGGCAAGTACCGGCCACTGCTGATATTAAAAATATAGTTCAATTCAAAGAGAAACAACACTTTAACATATCTAATAATTTCGTACATCCACTAATTGATATCATTACTGACTTAGCTTTGAACTTACGAGGCGATTCAGGCTTATTCCTTCTTCTGCTGCCTGAATTGCAAGCTGTCTGTGAATATGAGGTGGAATATGTAGCATGAATTTTCCACTGAATTTTTTACTTGACAATGGTTCAGGAATTTTTTCTTTATTTATGAGCATATCCTCCACAACTAATTCTACAGTTTTCATGATTCCTTTTAAAGCGGATTCCGGTGAGGATGAAAGCCAGCTCAAACTCGGAAATTCAGCACAAAGTCCAAGATATTCCTGATCCTCCTCTGACCATGTGACGCGATAGGTGTAACGATCATCTTTTGTTGCCATAACGATCATCCTCCAACTTTTTGATAGCTTTCAGCACTTGTTTTACCTGATATGATTTGGCTTTCCCTTTTGAGGTTTGAATATTTATTCGCGGATCACCTGCCCACGGCATTTTGTATATCCTATGGCTACTGCCTGATTGACGCGGAGTTCCAAAATAATGATCGCATACCTTGCATAAATCAGAAAATCGAAAATCTCCTTGGTTCAGCTTCATCTTTGCAATGATATCTTTAATAGTTGTCATGGGTATTATCGTATCAATAATAATATCATTGTCAAACAATAATTTTCACGTGCCTGAAAGTTTATAGGAGATCGTTCGATTTCTTCATCATGTTCATCCTGTAATCCTTGAATCATGGTTCAATTGGAATTTTATATTCTCAAAACAATCCGTATAGTTGTATTCTTTCATAGTTTTTTCTGTAGTATTTTTGCGCCTATGGATCAAGAATTCCCATCCATGTCTTGAATAGCGTGCACTGCATGTCCACAAGCCTGATTCAGACGGTCTTAAAAAAATCAGATTGTGGCCTTAAACATGATATTTTACTTTAATCATATTATTGGGTAATTTGCAGCGTAAAAAACCTGAAATCATAACGACTCAAAGTATCAGGATCATCCGTGACAAGCAGATAAAACGTGTAAGTGGCTTTGGGTAATGCCGTAACAGGAATGGAAAAAAGTTCAACCTCATTCCAGTCAGAAGTCATCTCCCGCCAGGGAAAAAGTGTATCCGTTAAAAAATTAAGCTGGTCATCGCTGTTGAACAGCAAGAATAGGTCCACTGCCCTTTTATTGCATTTTCGATCACAATATCCAGATAATCGTAAACCTGATAGGGGCTTTCATATAGTAATTTTCAAAACCCAACTCATCCCCATAACTCCAGGTTCCTGAATCATAATAGCCAGATAAGCAGCAACCTGTACTAAATGCAAAATCGCCGGATGTAATCTCGACCCCATCCGGATCATAGTATTTAATTGAAACAAAGGGGTTCTCACTCACATACTTTCCTTCTGTATCCGTAATGCCAAAAGCAATACGATTTATTTCCAGATTTCCTTCTTCGTATTTTGTTTTCATTACATGCGAGAAGTCAATATTGTATTTTGGGATATTATCGCTCTGCTTAACCATTACTCCATCAACTTCAAAGGTTACAATTTCTTGTGAGCTGGAGTTATTTACTCCTGAATTAATTGAAAACCATACATTCTCTCCATTAATGACCTTTTCTACACCCTGTATATCAGTATAGCTCACCCCTCCTTCCACGAAAAACCATTTTTCTATTCTCAACGCTTATATCGCCAAGACCTGCATTCAATTTACTGGAATCAAGCGTACCTGTTTCAAAGTCATCGTACACAAAGGCATCTTCAGCCTGAACAAATAACGGTCCTAAAAAAAATACTTAATGTATAGAACATTCTCTCAAACGCCAAGGCAGCTTTGCTGATAGGCATATGATTTCTCATGTGTGGACACCCACTGGGTAACAATATCAAATCTCTTCAGTTGAAATAGTTAACAACTAAGCAGCAATTATATGTTTGTTTATTGGAATTTTATTAAGAATTAACTCTTTTAAGTCAATTTTTTTAGTAGCATTATCGATATCAATACCAGTAAGATTTCCTTGAGAGTCGTAATCTAAAATAACTCCTGGTGATATTTCAGTACTTTCAGCACTTTCATTCAATGAAAAATCTATATACATAGAATCGGTCTCTGGATAATATGATATTTTCATGGTTTGAATCTCCTATCAGGAAAAGCGTTGTGAATAGTAATTTTATCATCTAAGGTTATTACTCTAAGATAGCGTCCATCAAGCTCATTTATCGGAGCCCAAAAGCGATAACGATTATGTTCTTGAGGTTCAGATTTAATTGGTTGTTCTAAAACTCGAAGACACCATTCTTTTTTGATATAAGGACGCTTTCGTAAAACCTCATTCTCAAAATAATCCGTATATTTATATTCTTTCATAATGTCTACTAAACTTATGTGTACAAAATACAGATGTCCTGATTCAGATCCGAGGATACCCCTTCTGCCCTCTCAATCCTTACCGTCATCATGTCCCGTCCGTTTTCCTGGTGATCTAAAAATATCTGATATTCATGGCCCACCTCTTGAACAGTGTCCAGGAGTGGGGGTACGCTTCCAGACAATATTGACTGAAAACCCCATAAATCAAGAAATCAATATGAATTCTTACCCCAAAATCCGTTATAATAAGAAAATCGCGTCAGCCCCCGGGCCAACTGAAGTGCTTTTAGAATAAATCAAGTTGCCTGTAACTGTTTGTTTTGTACAACGCATACTTAAAAAAACAATTTTATAACACTACCGAAACGGACATAATCAGAGCTTTTTAAACTCAACCCTATGGTATATCTCTGACAGAGAAAGTTCACATTTGATAGATTCAAGTTTTAAAATCTTATTCATATCCGTATGTTTCTTGTAATTCCAACTATCATCCTGATTACGAAGATACCTGACCACAGTGCAAGAGTGCTGGGATATAAGAATATACTCCTGTAAAGAGCCTATAAGCTGGTAGTGTTCAAATTTCAGCCCCCTGTCATAAGCTTCGGTAGAGTCAGATAGAATTTCCATTATGACAATGGGGTTTAACAAAGTATCAACCCCGTTTTCTTCCAGCTCAATCTTGTCACAGGCAACCACAATATCAGGATAGGTATATTTTTCAATCTCCTTTACCTTTACCCTCATGTCACCTGAAAACCCCTCACAAGAACTATTTTTAAGCTGATTACCCAATTCACGGGAAAGGTTAAAGCTGATCCGGTTGTGATTTAAACTTGCCCCAACCATGGCAAATATTTCACCATCAAAATACTCATGCTTAAACTCTGAATTTTTTTCAAACTTAAGATATTCATCTGGAGTTATTTTTTCTTTTTTTTGTGGCAGCATTTATTAGCCTCCTATTTATTCCGGTACTGGGCTCACACCGCTCCAAAGTATCAAAAAGATAGATCAAGAATTCCCATTCCTGTTATCAAAAACCCTCTGGCTTTTTTTCTGGGTTCTGGGAAGTGAATGATAATCCAAAATCTCAACATTGGATCGAACAAGAAGGCGCCTTCTGATCTTATCTGAAATACGCATGGCAATGTCCTGATTCAGATCCGGGGATACCCCTTCTGCCCTCTCAACCTTTACAGTCATCATGTCCCGCCCGTTTTCCTGGTGATCTAAAAATATCTGATATTCACTGCCCGCCTCTTCAACGGTGTCTAAGAGAATGTCTATCTGGCGGGGATAGATGTTGACCGCCCTGTAAATAAACATGTCATCGCTTCTGCCCCGTATCCTGCCATGCCTTGGAAAGGGGCATCCACAGGGGCATTTGCCGGGTATGAGCCTTGTAATGTCATGGGTTCTGTAACGAATAAGGGGGCTTGCCTCTTTTTTTAATGAGGTAATCACAAGCTCGCCCTCTTCCCCTTCCGGCACGGGCTTAAGGGTTAGAGGATCGATAATCTCATAGATAAAAAGATCGCTCCAGTAATGGATTCCCTGGTGACAGGCGCAGTCCAGACCGGTTCCTGGGCCATAGAGTTCCGTTAATCCGTAAATATCATATATATCATCGACTCCAAGAAGCTCACCTATATGGGCGCGCATGGAATCACTGTGGCGCTCTGCCCCCATTATGATCTTTTTGAGGGCAATCCGGGATTTAAGATTTCGTTTCTTAACCTCTTCGGCCATGAGAAGGGCCATTGAAGCAGTAGAGCAAAATACCGTACACTGCATATCCACAAGCATTTCCACATGCATATCCGTATGCACGGGGCCAAGGGGAACCGCCATTGCCCCGAAGCGCTCACACCCCAGTTGAAAGCCGGCACCGGCCGTCCACAGCCCGTATCCAACGGCGATATGCACCCGGTCTTTGGGGGTCATCCCTGATATTTCGTAGCATCTGGCAAACATATCCGCCCATACATCAATATCCTTCCTGGTATAGCACATTACCTTTCGTTTGCCTGTGGTTCCAGATGATCCGTGAATCCTTATTACATCCTCATCAGGCACCGATTTCAGAGGCAGAGGATATTCATTCTGCAGATCATCCTTGTCAATGAAGGGAAGTTTCTGAAGGTCTGAAAGCCCTGTAACATCATGGGCGGTTATCCCTGCTTCTTTATATTTTCTTTGATAAAAGGATGAATTTTCAAGGGCGTGATTCAGCGTCCATTTAAGTCCATCAAGCTGTATTTCTTGTATTTCTTCCTCTGTTATATTAAGGGGTATGAATCCCATTTCCAATCCTTTTTCCTTGTTAAATAATATGGTTACGATATCACGTCAAATCCCGTTTCAAGGGCGGTTATTGCAGCAGTTTTAATGCTTTGATCTTTTCCCTTAAAACGTGTTGCAATCTGATGCCTGAGATTATCCAGAGTACAGACAGGCTCCACCGCCATTGCAGCTCCAAGCATGTAGAGATTAACGGAGCCTGGATTGTTCTCCTTTTGAGCCCAGGAATCAGCGTCAATGGGGATGATGCTATGGGTGGTTAAAGGGCCGCCTTCAAGCTGCTCTAATGGCAGATTTGAATTTACAACTGCCTTTCCTCCGGGTTTCAAAAAACCCCGGTGCTGAATAAGATTTTCAGCTTTTAAAACTATAAGCAGGTCTGCACCACCCGGTCTGATTAAGGGACTTGCATAATCGCCGACTTTAAGATGGGAGATCACCGTACCTCCCCTCTGTGCCATGCCATGGGTTTCCGAGGTGAGGACATGCTGTTCGTTGTCCATACATGCCTTGGCAAGAAGTCCTGTCACAAAAAGAACGCCCTGGCCTCCCACCCCACTGATAACTATTTGGTAGTTCATAAATTATAATTCCTTTATAACAGGGGCGTTGACTCAGACCCCATCAACATTTTTGATCTCAATGGATTTTTTGGGACAGACATGAACGCAGACACCGCAGCCCGTGCAAAGGGAGGTATCAATGCTCACCTTTTCCTCCTCCTGATCCATCACCAGTGCAGGACATTCAAAATGGGAGATGCAGTATCCACAGCCATCACAGCCATCATTTACCTCAACTTTCTGGAACCGGTCTTTTAATTGTTTTTTTGAAAGGGACAAAAGACAGGGGGATCGTGAAATCACCACGGCAGGCCCCTTTTGCCGGGCATATGCCACAGCTTCTTTCAAAAGGGTGATAAAGTCCTTGTATTCCATGGGATCGGCTGTCCTGCAATATTCAATGCCGCATCCAAGGACTAATTTTTCAATATCAACGGCAGCAACAGGATCACCCATTACATCACGCCCCGTGGCAGGCGTCGGCTGATTGCCTGTCATGGCGGTTGTTCTGTTATCAAGAATCACCAGAAGAAAAGGAGCGCTTTGAACCACGGCATCAATAAGAGCAGGAACCCCTGAATGGAAAAAAGTTGAATCCCCCATGGTGGCGACAATGGGAGGACGCTTTTCATCTTCATAGGCATGGGCAAAGCCTGCTGCCTGGCTTATGGCCGCACCCATGCAAAGCACCGTATCCACGGCGCCAAGGTTCATGCCCAGGGTATAGCATCCGATATCACTTGTATAAATGCCCTTGGGAGCCGCCCGTTTAATGGCAAAAAAGCTTGCCCGGTGGGGGCAGCCTGCACACAGGGTCGGGCGCCTGCCGGGCCGGGGTTCCATCACATTGGATTTTGGTGAAACTGAAAGAAAACTCGCAATGATCCCCTCCATGATTTCAGGGAGAAGCTCTCCTGTTTCAGGGACATCACCGCTTTTTTTGCCCTTTACAATATCCCTTCTTGCAAGCTGCATCTCAATCACCCCGGTGGTTTCCTCTAATACGAGTATATCCTTGTGACTAATTAGAATATCTTCCACAAATGCAGTATGCAGGGGATATGGCTGAATAACCTGGTAGATGCTCACCGTTTCCCAGAGGCCAAGCTCCTTTATAATATCCTTTGCATGGGCCGCAGATACTCCGGATACAACTATGGCTTTATCAGATTTATCAGATTTAACCGGGGGAGGATTCAGGCAGACCGGTGCTGTTTTATCCCAGGCCGCTATCTTGCCGAGTTTTTCTTCAAGTTCTTTATGAAGTTTGTAACGAAACTTGGGAGTGGCAGCCCATCTTGCGGGATTTTTCTCAAAATCTGCGATCCTGTCCAATGGTTTAAAATCTTTTATCTCAATATCCTGCCTTGCATGGCAGACCCTTGTTGTAGGTCGGATCATGACCGGTATCTCAAAGGCTTCGGAAAGCTCAAATCCCATTGCAATCATCTCCCTGGCCTGTTCAGGAGAATCAGGATCCAGAACCGGCACCTTTGCAGACATAGCATAAAGGCGGCTGTCCTGTTCGGTCTGGGATGAATGGGGGCCGGGATCGTCCGCACTTATGATAAGGAAGCCGCCCTTTACGCCAAGGTATGCCGCACTCATGAAGGGGTCTGAGGCCACATTAAGCCCTACCTGTTTCATGGCCACACTGCATCTAAGTCCTGCAATGCTGCCGGCATAGGCGATCTCAAATGCGACTTTTTCATTTATTGCCCACTGCACGTGCATGTTATGGAGGGATTCTTCTTTTTTCCATGCAGCCACGGATGCGAGTATTTCCGATGCAGGCGTACCAGGATAGGAAGCTGCCATGCGGCAGCCGTTCTCTACAAGCCCCCTTGCCATGGCCTGATTTCCCAGCATCAACCTTTGATTATCCCTTATAGTCACGTATTTCTCCTTTTTCCTCTTTCTTGGTCCAGTATATTCAAAACAACAGAATGTTTATTTTTTAAAATCTTGGAACCCCTTGTGATTTTGCACAGGCTTATGCCGTATTTTTCTGCAATCTTCCTCTGGGTTATCCCCCGATGAAGGTCCTTTAATAATTTCCATCTAAGGGAGACGTCCGAAAGTTCATTTGGGGTAAAGACCTCCTCAAAAAACAGCTCAAGCTCATTCAGGTCTTTTATGGATAAAACGGTTTTCAAAAAATCACTGTCCAGTGTCATGGCAATCCCTCCTCTCACAATGTTTCTGTGTGGAGAAACTTACTATAATCCATATTTTTTTCAAGCTTTTTCTGTTTTTCCCCTTTTTCCAATTTTACCTTATTACCCTCGGTTCGATTGATCTCATAAGGTGTTGTAATCTAAGTAAAATATGACCCTGGTTTTTTAGAGGTCAGTTTTTTCATGTGAATAAATTCAATAAGTTATGCAAAAATGATCGAACCGTTGGTATTCTCCGGTTGCCATTTTAATATTTTGCCCATGGGATACAGCACCACATAATATCAGCGCCAAGAATATCAACAGGCTGACTCTATTTTGTCGAACAAGCATCTATTTTCTACTTTATCCTTACAATCCGGCTTGATCTCAATTTCAGACATTATTTGCAGGGGCACCCCACCGTGATTGCCGGTGAAGGGTATCCACAGTGGGATACCCACGAAATGGCCGATGTTAAAGCCATCCCCTGAAAATGAAGGCATCTTAACTGTACATCTCCGTTTTTATGATTATCATTATTCATTTGAATTTGACTATAAAACAAGTTTCAACTAATATGTTTACCTGTTTAAAAAAACAGGGGACTAATTTTAAGGCTTAGAATCTCTTTAATCAATGCAAAAAAATATAACCTAACAAAATAGAACTAAAAACGGCATGTTATAGAGACTTTCATGTAAAATATTGGACAACACCACTATGAATCCACTATCAAAATTTCAATCATGGAACTGGACAATCTCCCACTACATGATGCTGTTTTTTTTAATTATCGGGATTTCAGTCAGCGGATTGATCACCATATTCTTCTACAATGCCGCATCCATTCAGGTAATGGGGGATATTACTCAAAGGCTGAATGATATTGTATCCATTTCATCCACAGTAATCAATACGGAACTACACTCAGATCTCCTCTATCCCTCCCAGCAGAATTCCCATGAATACATGAAACTCAAAAAAAAGCTGCAAGAGATAAAAGCCGCATCCTCAGATATTCATTTCATATATACCATGCGCCAAACTCCTGATAATAAAATAATGTTTGTGGTGGACGCGGAATCAAACCCTGTAGAAACGGCAAATCTTGGAGATATTTATAATGATGCAAGCCCGCTTCTGAAAAGAGAATTTGCCGCGTTAAAAAAACCTCTCATAGAAAAAAATTTCTACAAGGACAAATGGGGGGTCTGGCTGTCCGGATATGCCCCGTTTTTTTCTGAAGACGGAACCCGCGCCGGAGTCCTGGGGGTGGATATATCTGCTGCAACCGTTGAAAACTACAGGCAGGAAATTCTGACCCTGGCCCTGGAAATTTTTTTGTTCAGCATCCCTTTTATTCTCATCGCCGGATGGTTCCTGGGCATGAAAATCGGAGCGCCTATAATTGACATGAAAAAAAAGGCTGAAGCCATAGCTGAAGGCGCTCTTGACACCCAGCTTGAAATTCCTGCCGGCCGTGAATTAGCGGTTCTCGCAAAAAGCCTCAACAGCATGAGCCGGAAGCTCAAAGAGGAGCAGCAAAATCTCAAAAACATGGCCGTGAAATACAGGAATATTTTTGATAATTCCATGGACGGAATATTTCAGGTTTCAGTTGATGGAGAGCTGATTACAGCAAATAAAGCCATGATTTCCATGATGAGGTATGAATCCCTTGAAGAGATGCGGGAGCTTCTATCAGGCAGAATCGGCAATATATATGTTGATACCAGGGACAGGGAGCGCCTCATCAGTGAACTGCTGGAAAGGGACCATGTAAAAGCATTTCCCGTTCACATGAAACGCAGGGATGGAAGTTGTTTCTGGGCAGAGGTCAATGCAAAGCTGCATGATTATCTCGACGGACGTAAAATAATCGAAGGCAACTTGAAGGACATTTCCACTCGCCTTGAAAAAGAAAAGGCTGAAAGAAAAATAGAGGCTGCAGAAGCCGCATCCCTTGCTAAAAGCGAGTTTCTTGCCAACATGAGCCATGAGATCCGCACCCCGTTAAATGCAGTCATGGGGCTTACCGATCTTTTGATGAAGACTAAGCTGACGGACAGGCAGCAGAACTATCTTAAAAAGATAAAGACATCATCTCAATCCCTCTTATCCACGATAAACGACATCCTGGATTTCTCCAAGATCGAGGCTGGATATCTGGAATTGGAAGAGATCAATTTTTCACTTTTTGACGTCATGGCAAACATCTCTGAAATGTTTGGTTTTAAAGCCCATGAAAAGGATATTGAACTCCTTGTATCCATAGATGAAAACACCCCAAGTGCTGTTATCGGAGACCCTGTGCGGCTGGGCCAGATACTTATCAACCTGGTGGGCAATGCCTTTAAATTTACGGAACAAGGTGAAATCTTCGTGCATGTCAGGGAACTTAAAAGGAAAACATTAGATGATGGTGCTCAAAAAATCTGCCTTGAATTTACGATTCAAGACAGCGGCACAGGTATTCCCCATGACCGCCTTGATACCCTGTTTGACTCCTTTACCCAGGCCGATAACTCCACCACCAGGAAATACGGAGGCACTGGACTTGGCCTCTCCATAAGCAAAAAACTCACAAAGCTCATGGGCGGGGATATCCGGGTGACGAGCGAGCCTGGCCGGGGCAGCATATTTACCTTTACAATATTGGTAAAAAAACAGCCTGAAAAGGCTCAAGTGTCATTGACACCCCCCAGGGACTTAAGGGGTCTTAAAGTTTTGATTGTCGATGATAACAAAACTTCCTTAGATATCCTGTCATCCGCTATTACCTCCTTTAAGATGAATGCTGTGACTGCATCTTCCGGGCCCGAGGCAATTGAACTCATTCAAAAAACAAAAACTCCCTTTGATTTTATCTTGATGGACTGGAAAATGCCGAAGATGAACGGCATTGAAACGGCAAAAAAAATCAAAACGACCCTTAATCTTGAAAAGATTCCCATTGTATGCATGGTATCGGCCTATGGCAGGGAAGACCTGATCCAACAGGCAGACAAACATGTCCTGGATGCGTTTTTACACAAGCCGGTGAATCAGTCCCTTTTGTTCGATACCATCATGGAGCTGTTCGGCCGCCATGATGCCGTAATAACAACCCAGGCAGCCGCCGGCCAGGTATCCAGCCGGCCCGATGAACTCCTGAAAGGCACAAAGGTTCTTCTGGTGGAAGACAACGAAATAAACCAGGAAGTAGCCATGGAATGGCTGGGCAGCGCCGGAATAAACACATCCACGGCCTTTAATGGCATAGAAGCCCTTGAAAAACTTCAACAATACATGCCTGATGCGGTTTTGATGGACATCCAGATGCCTGAAATGGATGGATTTGAAGCAGCAAGGCACATCAGGGCGGATAAACGCTTTGAAGGCCTCCCTGTTATAGCCATGACTGCCCATGCCTTAAAAGGAGATAGGGAAAAATGCCTTGAAGCCGGCATGAACGACCACATCACCAAACCCATCGATCCTGACAAGCTTTTCTCCACCCTGAGCTTCTGGATAAGAAAAAATCCGGGCAGGACGGAGCAGGCTCAAAAAGAAAAACCTGATCCGGAAAACGAGAAAAAAACAACCCAAAACTTCACCATGCCGGACCTTACTTTGACGGATTTTACCCTGCCGGGTATCGATGTGAAGTCAGGCCTTTTCCGGGCCAATAATAATAAAAAACTCTATTTAAAACTGCTAAAAACCTTTAAGCGGGATTTTGGGCATGCTTTAAAGGAAATCAGGCATAGCTTAGATAAAAATGATATGGAAGCTGCCGGGCGCCTTGCGCACTCCATAAAAGGAGTATCTGCCAACATCGGTGCCGTAGAGCTTTCTGCCGCAGCGGCAAGGGCAGAGACGGAGATAACCGCTTATCAAAGGCTTGAAGATGCAGCCTGGAAAAATTTTTCTATAAACCTTGATACTGTAATAACAGGGCTTGATACAATTCACAAAAACATACCAGCGGGTGAATCAAAACCAAAAGAATCCAGGGAAAAAGAGACTTTCATTCTGAATAAACCTGAAACCACATCAGAAGAACCCGGAGTTTCATCTTCTTTAGAAAATATCCATCTTATCTTAGAAAAAATAATAAAAATTAATTCTCTTCTGGATGATGACCTGAACATGGCAAGGGAAACCTTAGAAGCCATTGAGCCGGAACTCAGGTTGATTATTAACGATGATTCATGTGATGAACTGATAGAAAACATTGATAACTTTGAAATTGATGAAGCCTCGGAACTTCTTAAAAAAATGGAAAATATTCTGAGAACAAGGAATAATTGATAATGAATAAGGCTGAACAATCCCCGAAAATTCTAATCGTTGACGACAACAAGCAAAACATTGAACTACTCATGGAACTTTTTCGCGGGGAATACAGGATCGCTGCGGCAATAAACGCGCAAAGGGCTTTCAAGATAGCCATGTCAGACGCACCGCCGGACATCATTTTGCTTGATATTATCATGCCGGAAATGGATGGATATGAATTATGCGCAAAACTAAAAGAAGATTCACGTACAAAGCACATTCCCGTCATATTTATTACTGCTGTATCAGAAATAATGGATGAGAACCGGGGCTTTGCCCTGGGAGCCGTTGATTATATTACAAAACCCTTTCACCCTCCCATGGTCAAGGCCAGAGTAAAATTACATCTGAACCTCAAGAGAAAATATGAGCTTCTTGAAAAATATGCCTTTATTGACGGCCTTACCGAAATCGCCAACCGCCGCAGATTCGATGAAGTCATGGTAATTGAATGGAACCGCTCGCTTAGATCAAGCATTCCTCTATCCCTTATCATGCTCGATATCGATCATTTTAAGTTTTACAATGATACCTATGGCCATGGAAAGGGTGATGACTGCCTTAAAAAGGTGGCCTTGACCATGAAGCGCTCCCTTAGAAGGGCATCGGATTTTGTAGCAAGATACGGCGGAGAAGAGTTTGCCGTGGTTCTGCCTTCGGCCACTTCCAGGGAGGCTGTGGAGGTTGCAGGGCAGATAAAGGCATCCATTGCTGCCCTGGCCATTGAACATACTTCTTCCCCGGTCGAGCCCATGGTTACCCTCAGCATGGGGATTGCAACCATCATCCCCCATGCTGATGGAGAAATAGACCTTTTAATCAAAGAGGCTGACAGGCAATTGTATGAGGCAAAAGCATCGGGCAGAAATGCCATCAAGTTTACTGAAATTGACTCAGGGTATTTATAAACCTGCCCATGACAGCTATTGGTACTGGGCTCACAGCGTTCTAAAGTGTCAAAAAAGCATAATATATTATGTTTTTTAACACTCTCGAAGTACAATGGGTTGTATGTTGGAATAGTGCGAGCCCAGTGCCCAGCTATTTTAGGCAGGATATTACTTTTGAGATTGAGAAGATTTAGAAAGTATATAGGGTCCCAGGTGTTTTTCAAACTGATCATCACTTTCCTGTTCAACATGCTTGTGAAGCTTTGTAAACTCTTCCATGAGGCGCTCGGTCAAAGGAGTCAACTGGGAACCGCCGCCCTTGGCTCCCCCTGTTTTTTTTATCAAAAGCTTTTGGCCAAGGCGATCTTCCGTTGCCTTTATCCTCGCCCAGATTGCCCGGTAACCCATCTTCATGGCCTTTGAGGCTCCATGTATGGAACCATGCTCCTTAATGGCACTGAATATCTTGAACCTGCCCAATCCAAAGACTACGTTGCCCTGATCATCCTCAATCCAGATTTTTGACCGGACATGAAACATTTTTTTTTCAGCATTCATATATCTGAAACCTGTAAAAAACAAACATTATTGTTGAGACTATTTTGTAAATTCAGCCATAAACATATATGATTTTTAGTTCATTATCAAGCTATGACCGCAAATGGCCGTTGGCATTTGTTTTGCTTCCGCTAAGCTGAACAACGCTGAAAATTTTATCGTCAACTCTTCATCTCTTATTATTTTTTTAATCCCCGGTAATATTTTGTCGTTGTTATCTGCAACTTTCGCCATTTCATGCTGTACCTGACCAGCATCAATTTGTGAAAATCGTTCCGCCAGGTTCGAACATCCGTTGAGAATGATTTTCATATATTCGTCGCTTTTTAAATTTTGGACTATAGGTGTCTCGGCAAGGATTGATTTCAGGACTTTATTCAGCGAAGCCGGGCCGGTTTTTTTTGATCTCTGACAATGCTGCAATGTCTTCTGCTGATATGCCATGCTGTCTAATTCATATAAACTGCCATGGGCAGACCAGGATTTTGATCCGGTTCTGCCCACAACGAACCATGAAAGTCATCCGCCGTTTACGGAGACTTTCATATAACCGGCATGGCCGGAGCATATTTTTTACCCGGCCACAACGAAGATTGAAAGTCTTTAAAAAACAATCTATTACGGAGACTTTCATATAAACCGGCATGGCCGGAGCATATTTTTTACCCGGCCACAACGAAAATTGAAAGTCTTTAAAAAACAATCCCTTACGGAGACTTTCATATAAAAAAAAGGAGGATTAGTCATGACATTGGCTGAAAAACTTCGGATTAAAAAAGTGTCAACTGAGGAATGAAACATGCCTGATTTTTCACTTAAACTGCTCCCACAACCCCGATGCCCGATGTATACGCCGCATCACGCACGCCTCCATGAGTTCCAGATTCGGCCCTGCCAGGCTAAAGCAATTCCTGGCCCTGGTGATCCCGGTATAAACAAGCTCCCTTGTCATGACAGGAGACAGGGTGTCTGGAATCATCAATGCGGCATGGTCAAACTCAGATCCCTGGGATTTATGCACCGTCATGGCAAACACGGTTTCAACATCGCTCAGCCTGGAAGGCAGGACTTTTTTTAATGTATTGTCAGGCATGGGAAACACCACTTTCAAGGTGGTTTTTGGAGTCTTTGACGATTTTCCGCCTTTATTCAGCTTATCTGAATTTTCATGCTTATTGAAATCGGTTTCATATGGGACCAAATCCGTTACAGGAAGGAGAATCCCGATGTCTCCGTTCATCAATCCCAGGGTATAGTCGTTGCGGGTGACCATGACCGGCCTTCCAGTATACCATCCCGATGTTGCGGGAATAAGCCCCTCTTTGTAAAGTACCTGGGCTGTTTTTTTATTAAGCCCCTCAACTCCCCATGTTCCCTTGCGCAGCGGGGTCAAAAGCTGAAACCTGCCAAAGCTTTCAATTACATCTCTTAACCAGTCATCTTCATTTAAAAAAACATCTGAAGCATCTTTTTCTAAAGCCCCAGGGTGAATGTTTAAAGAGTTAATATTTAACTCCGTGACCGGAGGTTCCCCCCCTGCCCTTTTTGCCACCTTTTCCAGGTACGCGCGATACCCGGCCACTTTATCAGCTTGCTGAAATTCGGAAAAAGCGCTCTTATTACCGTCAAGAACAAGCCCGGCAAATAGCTTATCATCGGTGGAAGCAATGGTCAGGCGCTGGATATCGGGAAAACCCTTTTCCCACACTCTGTTAACCTGCATGGGATCACCTGCGTTCACAGCCCGGGAAAGTGCTCCGATGCCGCTTTTTTCTCCAAATCTATGGCTTTTACGGAGCACAACAATGTGCTGGGCAAGTTCATTTCCAGTGCCCTCACAATCAAGGAGTTCATACCCGGTATTATGTTTTATCCATGCAATGGTTTCCTTTGTATAACAGGCTTTTTCAGCATTACGGCAGATATCTCCCAGCACCGAGCCCGCCTCAACCGAGGCCAGTTGATCCTTATCCCCCAGCAAAATCAGGCGGGCCCTTTCAGGCAGTGACGTTAAGAGGGCCGCCATCATCTCAAGATCGATCATGGATGCCTCATCCACCACCAGGAGATCTACATGGAGCCTGTTCCGGGAATTATGAATAAAATGACGGGTGCCGGGCCTGCTGCCGAGCAGTCGGTGAAGGGTAGTAACTTCGGCGGGCATGTAGGGCTGAATGTTCTCTGGAAGCCTGCCGACGGCACCTGCAATGGATTCCGTAAGCCTTGCCGCAGCCTTGCCCGTTGGAGCGGCCAGGCGGATTCTCAGCTTCTGTCCCTGTTCCAGAGCCATACCCTGGAGAAGCCCTAACAATTGAACCACCGTGGTGGTCTTTCCGGTACCCGGCCCTCCTGATATGACGCTGAAGGAACTTCTCGCAGCAATGGCTGCTGCCACGCTCTGCCAGTGGACCTCACCCTTTTCCTGTTCCTCCCTGCCGCGAAGGGATTCAAATAAAATATCCAGGCGCCGAGACAGATCATCTGGAACCTCAAAAGAACGGGATAACCTCCTTGAAATCCCCTCTCCCACCTGAAGAGTATAAGTCCAGTAACGGCGGAGATAAAGACGGCCCTCACTCAAAATCAGGGGCCTGCCCGCTATTTCGACATGGCTGGCTAAAGGCATGCCTTGTGCGCGCCTTAAGCAATCCTTTGAACCAGGCAGTTCCACCAGGGGAGATTCCTCCAGGGCCCTCTCCCACGCAGCCTTTGATATCCCGCAGAGCCTTTCCGAAGGCCGGACAGGAAGCTTCTCACCTGTTTCTCCCTCAGGCGGCAGGGAAAGGGTAGCGTCGGGGTCAGCCGCAGCAGCCTCCAGATCCAGGCAGATATGGCCCCTGCCCAGTTGATGGCTGGCCAAAGCCGCGGCTAACAGGACCATTTCAGAGGCATCCGGCTGCTGATCTTTTAAAAAAAGGGCAAAGGCCCGGTCAAGGGGCCTTAACCAGCCGTGGTCTGTCCACTCCGTCAACAGTTCAAGCGCCATCATTATTTTCCTTACCAGTTCCAATGACTCATGGGTTCTCATTTGTATACAATATGCAGCAATCCATTGAAAAAATTATGACTGACATTATTTATTTGCAAAACAATCATCCAGCCTCTCTATCAAGGAGCGGGAGGGCCTGTCCGTAAAAACCCCGTAACCTTTTCCATTAACTCCCCGAAGAAAAAGGTAAACAGCGCCGCCCACGTCCCGGTCATAATCATAGTCCCTGAGCCTTGCCTTTAAAAGGCGGTGAAGGGCCAGGGTATAGAGAACATACTGCAAATCATAGCGATGCTCAAGCATGGAGAAAAGCATGGCATCCCTGCCATAGGCAAGATGGTTTTCTCCAAGGTAGTTGGACTTGTAGTCCATGATATAATAACGCCCCTCATGGAAGAATATAAGATCGATGAACCCCTTTAACATGCCGTGCACCAATCTTTCCTGCAGCACCGGTCTTCTTATACCGGGAAACACATCCTCCTGAATCCACTGATCAATCACGCCTGTATGTACATGGGATGCAGAAAACATGAACTCCATTTCCGCCCGGCACTGCCATGATTTCAAATCTCCGAGGGCCATATCAGCCATGATGGTTTTTCCGGATTCAACACCTGCATCAGGGGAAATATTATCCCCATGGTGAGACAGGGTTCCATCCCCATCAAAAAAAGGCATTGAAAGTTCCAAAGGAGCTCTCAGCAATCCCTGCATCCAATCCACCAGCATATCTGCCCATTCATCCCATCCCCGGCGCCCGCTCATCTCTTTTATCCGTGAAGACATCAATCCATGGTCGGCAGATACCCTGTCAAATCCTTCGTTGGCTGCCCATTCCAGCAGGTCATGGAGAAAGGTTCCAGGTTCAGGCCCCCTTGGAAATCCGTGGATAGAAGGCCCTGGAGTTTCACCGGAAGACCCGGCGGAAACTTCAAAACCATCTTCAATGCCGTCATACTGAAGGACATCAGGCTTCCGGACAGGTGCCTTTGACAGGAGATGTGTTTCATCATGAACTTTCTTAGCATGAACTTTCAGTAAGGACAAAGTCTCCGAAGAATCAGATAACAGGTGATCTTCAATATGAACAAAATCATTAAATTCCGACTCCAGGAGTTGATCCTCGGCAGCCGAATCTGGAAATTCCAGCCTGGTATCTCTATCATCATCCATATCCATGGGGCCTGTTTCCGGCATGAGGGCATTTTTAAGAATCCCGGAATAACTTGTTATCCACCAGTTACGGGGGACTGAAGCCTTAAAAACCGCGGCAGGACTGAGTTCCGTTTCCTGCTCAGGAGGCACATACACATCTATCCCGGGTTCAGGCAGTTTTTCAACCTGGATGTCCTTGCAATCTCCCTTTATCTTCCCAAGGGCTTCACTAAGCCCGGCAAGGGGAAGCATCTCCCCGCCGGACAGGATATAACCCAGGCCGGAAAGATGAATATTGGTCTTTTCTCCATGTTTTTTGGTTATGTTGCCCATGACACCCACCCCAAGCAGGCAGGCATATTTAGCACGGGTCAATGCCACGTACAGCATCCGCATATCCTCTTCAAGGCGTTCCTGGTCCGCCTTTTTAACGGCTTCTTCTTCTGGATTCTGCTCCACCTTGATTTTTCCACACTCATCATGGTATCGAATCACTTTATCATTTTTCCCTGTGACCTCGCGAAAGGTGCAGATAAAGGGCAGAAAAACAATGGGATACTCAAGGCCCTTGGACTTATGAATGGTAACCACCCTGATGAGTTCATCATCGCTTTCCAGCCTTAAAATCAGATCTTCCGCGCTCCCCGGATCAGGCTCTTCAATCTGCCGGGCAAACCAGCGGATCAGTGCATGGTCTCCATCTAAGCGGGCGGCCTGGGACTGCAAAATCTCAGACAGATGCAGGAGATTGGTCAAACGCCTTTCACCGGAGGGTTCAGTTAGAAGCCTTGAGGGCACATGAAAATCCAGAATAATGCGGCGGATCATGGGCAGAACACCCTGATTCTGCCAGGAATCCTGATAGGATTTAAACCTCTCAACCTCTGCCTCCCAGGCAGCTTCATCATGATTCAGGGCATCTAACCATGCAAAGGATCTTTCAAGAACAGGCGTTCCAAGGGCGGTACGCAAATATCCGGAATGGGTTGGTTCCGCACAGGCTCTAAGAAGATAGAGAATATCCGCGGCCTCGTCTGTTTCAAAAACAGAATCCTTGTCAGACAGGTAAACAGATGAGATATTCCTGGCGCTCAGTGCGGTTCTGATGGCATCGGCTTCGCTTTTATTACGCACCAGGACAGCGATGTCCGAGGGTGCCAGGGGAACCAGAGCTGATTCAGGGCTGTCTGATTCCCCGGTTTGATCAGACAGATATTCCCCATGGGGCTGAAATCCAGCCATGGGAGGCGATAGCCCCGCCAGGTTAAGCAGGCGGACTATCTCACCGGCCGCGGACTCAGCCGTCCTTGCAATATAACCATCCTCCCCTGTTTTATTGATCGGTTCATCCTGTTCCATCTGCCAGAAGGTAAGAGCCTTAACAGGTTTTCCATGAACCTCAAAATAATCCTTTGTCCCCTGGGCGGAAACAGGCTCAAAGGGAATTTTATCCTTGAACAGAAACGCGCCTTCAGGATAATCCGATGCCGCACCGAAAATCTGATTAACCGCGTTCACAACCCCTTTTGTGGATCTATAGTTCCTGCCCAGGGTATAAACAGCGTCCCCCACATCCTGTCTGGCGGCAAGATAGGTGTGAATATCTGCCCCTCGAAACGCGTATATGGCCTGTTTAGGATCTCCTATCATCAAAAAAAACGTGTCTGCATGTCCCTTATAGATATGACTGAAAGATTCATACTGCACAGGATCTGTATCCTGAAATTCATCTATCATGGCCACTGGAAACTGCTCGCGTATTACAGATGCCAGCCTGTCCCCACCGGGCTTTTTAAGGGCATCCCCCAGGCGGGTCAAAAGATCATCAAAACCCATGAGAGCAAGGCGCTTTTTTTCCCTCACAACCCTTGCCTGGATCTCCAATGCCCCGTGAAGACAAAGGGCAGCATCAATATCCACCCCATCAAGCTCCTCCATGAGAATATCAAAAGCATCATAGGCGGGATGAACAGGGGGGCTGCCTTTTTTGGATACACCTTTTTCAAGTCCTGAAGAGGAAAATTTTTCCAGGATATTTTTGTCAGGCAAAGGCCCCTTTTCTTCAACCCAGACCCTTAATTGCTCAATCCAATTTTCAAGAGATTTTTCCCGGTATTTGTTTCCGTTAAGTGATTTATCCTCCCTGGCCCGGCGCACGCCGTCAACCGCACCTGAAAAATCAGATGCCCAGAAAGCCCTTGCCCTCTCAACGGCCCTGATGCGCTGCCCTATGAGATCAAAGGGATTTGCAGGGGAATCATCTGACTGGTTAACGGAAAAAAAGGGCCTCACCTTTTTCAGAAGATCCAGAGGATTATCAACCTTTGAATGGTGCAAAAAAGCAGACATCTCTTCCAAGGAAAGGGAGTAAATATAGCTGCGCCAATAATCACAGGCTGCCGTTTCTGAAATAGCCTTATCATCGTTTTCAAGTTCCAGATCAAACAGGCTTCCGCTGTCAAAGGCATGCTGGCGAAGCATACGGCGGCACCAGGCATGTATTGTATGAATGGCTGACTCATCCATCCACCTGGCCGCATCTTCAAGAAGCCTTGCTTTGCCGGGCAGGGCATCATCAAAAAATTCTCCTCTAAGGCTGTCTAAGAAATCATCTCCCTCCCCCTGCCCTCGAAAAAATGCCGCTGCCTGGATCAACCTGGAGCGTATTCTGTCCCTGAGTTCTTCTGTGGCGGCATTGGTGAAGGTCACCACCAGTATCTCCGGCGGTGTAAGGGCTCTTAAAAACGCGTTTTCTCCGCCATGCCCCAAAACAAGGCGGAGATACACAGCGGCAATGGTATAGGTCTTGCCGGTTCCGGCGCTGGCCTCGATAAGCCTTGTGCCGTGGAGGGGCAGTTCCATGGGATTGAGATTCTGTGTCATTGTTTTTCCCCTTCCATGCCGGTTTCAAGGTTTTCTATAAGCGGTTGATATAAAATCGTGGATAGATGCACAAAGGGGTTATTTCCAAAGTTTCCGCCGCTAATAGCCCCAGCATCCCCCCCGGCGTTCCCCAAAGTGTTCTTCCCAGCGTTCCATATATCATCAAAATCCGGGTAAGCCCGTTTAAGATAAGGTGAATACCCAAGCTCTCCCACAGAATTATAGCCATCTCCCTGGTATGCCTTACGTGCCGCAGTTCTGGCTTTTTCTTCCTTTTCTCCGGAAATATCACCGTCAATGCCTGAACAGGCTTCTTTCAGCCAGGCCATGCCTGTCTTTGCCGTTACAGGCAGGGGACAAGCCATTCCCTGCCACCATAGATCAATCACCTGGTACAGGTATTTTGATGCCGATTCCCTGTCAATGGGAAGAAATCCTGCGACCGCATCCGGCGCAACAAGAAAGCTGCACAGCTCAATTCCCGATGCCGAACCTGCAATGTGCCTGACCCAGAGACTCACAAAGGCTGATAAACGGGTGATTTTTCCCCTGCCGTCGGAGATGTCTCCAGGGTAGAACTCCCAGCGGGCAAAGGTCTTAATATCCTTATTAATTAAGGGATTTCTTAAAGGATGACCGGGCTGACCAATAAAAGATGAAGGTTTATCCTGGTCTGTCGAGGCTTCATCCCGGTCTGTCAATTCCCTGCACCACAGCCTGTCCAGCCAGTCTTCAAGGGCTTCACAACCGCATCCGGGAAGATTTACAGGCAGGCTCATCTCCAGGCTGTCAACATGACAGGGCCATTTACGGCAGAGGCGGTGATGGTGCTCCAGCATTGCCAGTACCGGTTTTGTCAACTGGTTCAGCGCCATTTCTCCCGGGGCCTTCATGGGAAGCTCTCCTGTACATAGCAGGCGTTTTGCAGCATGGTGCACCGCTTCCACAGCCCCATTAATATCCGTGTGCTCCAGAGAATATGCCTCAAGTCCTGAGTGGAGGAGTTTTTCCCCCATATCAAAGGGTGCAAGTTTTTCCAGGGCAAATGGTTCCTGGTTCGACGTCGTAACACTGATACCGTCAAAATAAACCTTGAGCCTTTGATTGAAAAAAAATTTCACAGGATTTTTCATAAACCTTATCAAATGATTTATCTGAAGAGAACCTTCAAACTGGGGAGAATCCAGGATTTCATTATCCGTGTAATGCCCCCCATTCCCCGGAGGAGTATCTAAAATTTCACGCCATTCACGGGCATAGGTAAAAAGAGCATCTGAGCGTCCTGGTTTAAAATACTCTCTGCTGAAGGGCTGGAGGGGATGCCGGCATGTGAGGCGGGTTAATATATCTTCACCGGACTCAAGCCTCCATCCTGCATCAAGATAGTCCTGGAGCTGGCCTATAAGAACCGAAGGAGTTCTTTCACTGTTGTCCCGGATGCTGCGGCCTATAAAGCTGATATGCAATTTTTCCCGGGCAGACAAGAGGGCCTCAAGAAAAAGATAACGGTCATCCTCACGGCGGGAGCGGTCTCCGGGCCTGAAACATCCAGGTTCTGCCATGAGATCAAAATCCATGGGGGGGCGGGAACGGGGATAATCACCATCATTCATTCCAAGGATACAGACCACCTTAAAGGGAATGGCACGCATGGGCATCAAAGTGCAGAAATTAACCATGCCGGATAAAAAACGCTGGGATATACTGGATTCAGTCATTTCAGCAAGGATAAAGTCCCGGACAACGGCACGGGTTAAGGGTTCGTCAAAGTCAGCATCCCGGCAGGCATTAAGCCATCTGTCCAAGACCTCTTCAAGCTGATTAAGGAGCAGCCTGTCCCTGCTGGTATCAGGTTCAAAAAAATCCGCGGCAATTTTTCTGATGCGTTTTGCCCACTCCGGAGGGGAAACCGGAAGAGTTATTTCCCTAAGGAGGAATTGAAGTTTTTCTATAATAGATGAGAGGGGGCCCACCAGAGCGGCATCCAGGCCGCCTATTTCATCATAGGGTTCGATGCCGTTCCAGGGCTGCCCTGAGCCTGAGGCATATCCAAGAAGCATCCGCCCGAGGCCGAACATCCATGTGTTTTGCTCAAGCCCGGGCGGGAGGTCAAAACCGGTGCGGTGTTCTCCATCAAGGCCCCAGCATACTCCTGCCCCCTGGATCCACTGCTGGAGCATGGGTAAATCCGAAGATTTAAGGCCAAAGCGTTTCCGAAAGGCACATACCTCAAGAAGTTCCATTAAATCTCCCGCGCCCATGCGGCAATCGGGCAGGCCCAGGAGTTTCTCCAATGCAAGAACAAGGGGAACGGCAGATGATTCGGGATTGTCGGCAATGGAAAAGGGAATATATCTTTTGTCATCTTTGTCGATATTTCCAAAAACAGCTTTAATGTGGGGGGCATACGCGTCTATGTCCGGGGTCATGACGATTATATCCCGGGGACTCAAATCAGGATTTTCTTCAAAACAGAGAAGCAGATGATCCTGGAGCACCTCAACTTCCCTCTGGCGGCTGTGGGCCGTCTGAAAGGTGATGGATCTGTCATCCTTGGAGATAATTTTTTTATGGGTGTTCAGGCCGTTACCATTCAAAATGTCATCATCCAGAGTATTACCATTTACCCTGTCAATTCTCTGATTATCAACGCTGCCGGGAAGGGGCTCAAGGTCTAATACGGCCTGTTGAACCTGATTAAGCAGACTGCCGTTTTCACCATTTGGTACCACATCCTCGAAAATATCTATGGATGCGAAATCTCCCTGATAATCATCAGGGCGGTCATATCCGTAAAGCAATCCTATGTAGTCACGCCCCTGGCGGCCCCAGGCGGCCAGAATGGGATTCACGTGCTGGTGCATGCTGTCCAGATCAAGGGGCTCAGGCATGCCCGGCCTCTTCTGGTGTCTTTTCTGCTCAATCCTTAAAAGATCCCGGTCTTCAATGATGTCGGCCCAGTAATGACGGCAGGGATTATGGACAAACAGCAGAATCTGGGAGAGTCGGGACAGGGCATGGAGCATCTCCAGAACCTGTGCCGGAAGCGAAGAAAGGCCAAAGACAATGACACGGCGGGGAATCCCCCGGGGAGGGACACTCAGGGCTTCTGCCGCCTTCAAAAACCGCCTATGAAGCTCCCCGCGGCTGGCATTCTCCAGGGCAGGAGGAACATCTTCTTTAATTCTTCTCCACAGCTCAGGCTGCCATATCTGCTCCTTGGAAAGCTCCACTATCCTGCCCTTTGCATTTATCAGGCAGTCCTGACCCTTTGCCCACTTTTCAAGCCAGTCTGCCCGATAAACCTGGTATTGATCAAACAAATCAGCTACTTGACGGGCCAATTGATAGCGCTTTTGCATTGTGCTTTCCCGTAAAAGCGGCTCTGATATAACCGGCATGGCCGGAGCATATTTTTTACCCGGCCACAACGAAGATTGAAAGTCTTTTGAAAAACAATCCTTTACAGAGACTTTCATATAAATTTTTTCAGAAGAAGATGGTCCTTCATCAAGGAGAAAACGGGCAAGGGGAGAAAAACAAGGTTCAGACAGAAGCTCAGGCATTAATCTCATCAAACGCCACAAAAGCCGTTCCTTATCAAAGGGTGATGAAAATGGAATTTCACTGTTCCCAAGTACTGCCCGAAAGGCCTGCCACATGAACCTGCCGGGAAGTTGAATATCAAGGGCCGCGCTTATACCGCAGCCCTCATCTTCTGCCATGGCAAGCTTGAGCCACTGGGCCATTCCATTGCTCTGGACAAGAAATATCTCGTTCTCAAGGGGGCTGAGGGGATATTTGCGGATCCACTCAACAGCCACTGCCCTCAGGTTCTCAAGGTAGTTTGAATGGATGATGGAAAGACCCGGCAGCAGTTCGGTTCTATTGTTCACACAATCATCAAAGTTATCCATGGTCTTTTTTTGCCTTTTAAAAATTATCTTTGTTCAATGATTTTATACTATGTGATATGATTGTCAAAATATAATTAAATATTTTATTATTATTCCTCGATTCGATTGATCTTATAAGACGCTGTAATTTAAGTAAAATACAACTCTGATTTTTTAGAAGTCAGCTTTTTCATGTGAATAAATTCAATAAGTTATGCAAAAATGATCGAACCGTTGGTATTAACTTATTGTTCTTTCAAGATTTGATTGCAGGGTGGTTTTAATAAATATAAGGAGGAAAACATGTTTTCTGATCGGTTGAAGTTTTTTTCTATTATCGGTCTTGCCCTGGCCGGAGGGATTTTTCTTTTTGGGCATGGGAAAGCCTTTGCGCAAAAAGAGGCAAATCCTGTTCCCAGGCCCGGAGGAGAGCTTGTGGTCAGCCTTTATGCGACGCCTACCCATTTAAATCCAGCCGTCCAGTCGGGTCTGGCAACCATGTTTCCAGGCGCCCAGATATTTGCGGGCCTCCTTCGATTCGACAATGACTGGAACCCCCATCCCTATCTTGCTGAAAAATGGGAAATATCAAAGGACGGTCTCACTGTTAGGCTCCATCTTGTAAAAAATGCGGTTTTTCACGACGGCAAACCCATCACATCAAAAGATGTGGCCTTCTCCATCATGACGGTAAAGGCCCTGCATCCCTTTAAATCCATGATGGCTCCTGTGGAGCGGGTGGGCACTCCTGATCCCCGTACAGCCGTAATTTATCTTGAAAAACCCCATCCTGCAATACTGCTAAGCATGTCCCCTGTTCTTCTGCCGATTATCCCCAAACATATCTATGGGAGCGTTGACAATGTAAGAAACCACCCGGCAAACATGAAACCCATTGGATCAGGCCCCTTCAAACTGGAGGAATTTATTCCGGGAAAAGAAATCCGCCTGATAAAAAATAAGGAATTTTTTATAAAGGGCCGTCCCTATATGGATCGTCTGACCATCAAGATTATCCGCAACACCCTGGAAGAGAGCCTGGGCATGGAAACCCGTGAAATTGACATGATGACGAGCTTTCAGGATTTGAAGGAGCTGAATCAACTTAAAAGCCTGGATCATGTGACTGTCCTCAAAGGCGCTTTCAAGGGCATAGGCCCTATTTACTGGCTGGCATTCAACCTCCGGAAAAAACCTTTCAGTGATATCCGGGTAAGAAAAGCAATTGCCTTTGCCATTGACCGCAAACTTATCACCAACACAATGTTTGAGGGAGAAACATCCATTGAGACCGGGCCCATTTCATCCACCAGCCCATTTTACTCATCCGATGTAAACCTTTATGAGCAGAATTTTGAAACTGCCAACCGCTTATTAGACGAAGCCGGTTATCCCCGCGGCTCAACGGGAACAAGGTTTTCCTTTCGCATGGCATACATGCCTGAAAAGAGCGGGATAAACAGAAGTATTACTGAGTACCTGGGGCGGCTTTTTTTGAGAAAGCTGGGGCTCCAGACCATCATTGAGCATCCTGAGGATCTCAATGACTGGATCAATAGAGTCTCCAACTGGGACTTTGATATAACCATGGATGATGTATTTAACTGGGGGGACCCGGTGATCGGGGTACACCGGACCTATTTAAGTTCAAACATCCGCAGGGGAGTCATCTGGTCCAACACCCAGGGCTACAATAACAAGGAGGTGGACGCGCTCCTGAAGCAGGCCGGCTGTGAGCTTGATTTTGAAAAAAGATATGCCTTGTACAAAAAATTCCAGAAGATCATCACGGATGAGCTCCCAGTGTATTCCCTTCTCCAGCCTTTTTTTGCCATTGCCTTTAAGAAGGAGCTTGGAGGCATAAATCAAAGCATCTGGGGTATGATGTCGCCTCTTGATACCGTCTATTGGAAAGATATTGAAAATTGAACTTGTTCAGGAAAAATATTATCCACGGCATTTCCATGAAAGTGTTCCTGGGGCTTATGCTGATTATACTTTCAGCATTTGTGTCAAGCGGAATTACCGGGCGCTATTTTAATAGATCATCCATCATGTTTCAGGGGATTTCACAGGAACAGCTCCCCTTGCTGATCAGCGCCTCAAAACTGGCAAAGGAAGTAGAGGGTCTGATCTCGGACGGCGCGGAGCTTGTTCTTACTGAAAACCCCCTCCTCCTTGAGGAGCTTTCAAAAAGCATATCAATGGATCTTGCAAGAATCCAAAGCATCATCTCTGAATTATCTGATTTTGATGAATTATCTAACTTCAAATCGCAAAAAATGAATGATGCCCGTTACCTGTCAAAAAGATCCCGGCAAATTTTTGACCACCTGCAGGCCCTTGTAAAGCTAATAAGAAATAATATTGATATTGAACAGCGTATCCTTCAAATATCCATTCACATAAGACGGACATCGGAATCTATATTCCTTTCAAGAAAGGCGCAAAAAGATGCATACCAAGGTTACATTGAAGAGATGTTTATCCAGGCATTCAGTCTTTTAAGGGACGTGCCGAATATTTCAAATAACCAGAGACTTGAAGAATATCAGAGTCAAATCCTTGAACTGAAAAAAAGGATTGGTGCTGCGTTGAAGGTCTATCATATTGAAGATTCCCCGTTAATTGGATACTTCACCATAATGGAACACTATGGTACAGGAGATAAAGGCCTGCTGGCCCTTGCCGCAATCCATTTGCGGCAAAAGAATTCGATTCAGGACAAGCTGACTGAAATAACATTTTTATCCGATGAACTGGTCATTCAGACCGAACAGATATTTTCAATGATTTCAGCTGCTATTCAGCAGCAGAGTCATAAATTCGCGGAAGAAACAAAAATCATCGAAAAGCTCATACTGCTGGTTCCCTTTGCCATCACCTTAAGTTCCGTTCTCATTTTTTTGTTTATCCGCCGTTCTGTCTTCGGCAGGATTCTCGTCCTTGAACAGACCATGAAAGCACATGTCAGGGGCAATCCCCTTCCTGTTCCCGTTGAAGGAGAGGATGAAATCACCAGCATGGCCAGATCCCTTTCATATTTTGTGGAAAAACGCAATGAATATGAAACCACCCTGCGCGAGGCAAGACTTGCCGCGGAAAGGGCCAGCAAGGCAAAAACAATATTCCTTGCCAATATGACCCATGAACTTCGTACCCCCCTTAATGCCATTCTTGGGTTTTCCAGGCTTTTGACCAAAAAGCTGACCAAAAACAAGATATTGTCACTCCATGAAATGGACTATCTTGACAGTATCTGCCGAAGCGGTGAACACCTGCTTTCCCTGATCAACCAGGTACTTGATCTTTCCACCATAGAAGCTGGACGGGTTGTTTTAAATGAATCCAAAGTTGATCTCCACTTCCTGCTTGAGGAGGTTGAATACATGTTTCAAATCAGGGCCGCCAGCAAAAAAATTGTGCTTTTGTTTGAATATGGAGAAAACATTCCCCATTTTATTATTGCCGACCCTGTCAAGCTGCGCCAGGTACTTATCAACCTCCTAAGCAATGCCTTCAAGTTTACGGAAAAAGGCGGCATAACCGTCCGCGTGGAAGCGGGAAAATACAATGGTGAACATCCTTATGAAAATAATACCGGCCATTTTAACAGGAATGGCCTTCCCCTGAGACTTTACTTTGAAGTTGAAGACACAGGCATGGGTATTGCCCTTGATGAATCAACGAAAATATTCGAGGCATTTGAACAAACCGAATTAGGCCGCCAGGCCCATGAAGGAACAGGACTGGGTTTGGCCATCAGCAAAAAATTTATTGAACTTATGGGCGGTGAAATTACGGTGGAAAGTACACCTGGAACAGGCACCAGATTCAGATTTGATATCCTGGTTATGGAGATTCAATCAATGCCCGGAAAAAACATTGGAGAAAAAAAGCATCCCAGCCCCGTTATTTTTGATAATGAGGCCCATGACCGGCGGGCAGACCTTGAGGTTTTACCTCCAGCCCTGAAGGACGGATTAAAAGACGCCCTGATGCGGGCTGATATGGACACCATAGATTTGCTGATAAGACAAATAGGGATGCATTCCCTTCCTCTTTCAGAAGAGCTTCAGAAATTGTCAAAGGATTTTAAATACGATGAAATTTTGTCATTTATATCAGCATGCCCTGATGGGTTAAACTAAGATTGAAAAATAGGGGCCGATTTCAAATAAAAAGAACAGCGTTGAAAAACGAGGAAAAAAATGAATAACAGCAGACCCAATATTTTGGTAGTTGACGACACCAGAGACAATGTAAGGCTTCTTGTGGATGCCCTGGGGAACGAAAGATACAGGCTTCGCCCCGTCATGAGCGGAAAGGCAGCCCTTGATGCTGCCAGAAAAGAACCCCCTGATCTTGTTCTGCTTGATATTTTAATGCCTGAAATGGACGGCTATGAGGTTTGCAGGTTATTAAAAGCGGAAACCCGGCTCAAGGATGTGCCCGTCATCTTCATCAGCGCCCTGTATGATGTATCCGACAAGCTTAAAGGTTTTTCCGCGGGCGGAGTTGACTATATCAGCAAACCCTTTCAGATGGCCGAGGTTCTGGCCCGTGTTGAAACACATCTGACATTGAGCCGCCTTAGACGGGAACTTGAAGAAAAAAATACTGCTCTTAAAAAAATGAATATGGAACTTTCAGGAGCGCTGGAAGAGATTAAAACACTAAGAGGCATCCTTCCCATCTGCTGCCACTGCAAAAAAATCAGGGATGACCAGGGATATTGGAAACAGCTTGAGGCGTACTTTGACGAACACGCGGGAATTGAATTCAGCCACGGCATCTGCCCCGAATGCGCCAAAAAATTATATCCTGATATTTCCCTTTATGATGATAACAAGATCGAGGCTGACAAACTGGAGTAGGCATGGTTTGTGGAAACAAATACACGACTCGAATTTTAAAAGGGGGTCGAATTTAATGCCTTTAAAAACGAAGGCGCTTAAAACAGCTTTACAAAACTTTTTTAAAGATAACAAGGTAGAATTAAACAGCCATAAAAAGGAGCTTTAAAATGGAAAGAAAACTCCCACCCCAACCTGGAATGGAAAAACAAGGCCTTAAAAATATGATTGACTCCCAGCGAAAAGAGGCAAGATTAAAGGCTGAAAAAAGAAGGGCAGCAAGGGTTGCGGAAAAAAAGCAGTCTGTAATGGAAAATCTCTCCCAGGCACTCTCGGAGATGACATCCATGTCCCAGGAGCTTGCATCTTCCGTGCAGGAGCTTCAACAGACCATGAATGATATAAGCGCGAGAGCCACAGAATCTGCCGATACCACAGACAAAAGCGTGGAAGAATCCGCCCGTATCAGTGAAGCCGCTCAAAAAGCCGCCTTGAAAACACAGGAATCTCTGAAAAAGATGACGGATGTTCAAGGATTCATCACCGCCTCATCGGAACGGATTCTGGGCCTGATTAACGGTGTGAACGCCTCGGTTGAAAACAACAGGAGTATTGATTCCATGATAAGGTCTCTGGAGAAAGAATCAATTGAAGTTGAAAGCGCGGCAGCCGAGATCATCAACTCATCGGAACAGATTAATCTGTTTGCGTTAAATGCGGGCATAGAAGCATCCCGTGCAGGAGAACACGGTGACGCCTTCTCCGTTGTGGCCGATGAAATTCGTAAGATGGCGGAAAAAACAGAAGAAAGTGTCCGCCAGGTGGTGAATTCCACAACAAGGATCAGGGAGAGTTCCACCATTGTTAAAGACGATCTTGAAGAAACCCTTGCCCTGTCCGAGGCGGATGCCCTTAAGGCGGAGCAGGTTGTCAACACCCTGAAATCAGTATCTTCTGAGGTGGATCTGCTTAAAAAAGACGGGCTCAAAGTTAAAAATTACAGTGAAAACCAGTCCGCAAAAATCCAGAAAGTCATCGACAACAGCAGGGATGTTGCGGCAGGATCAGCCCAGGCCATGGCTGCGACCCAGCAGTCCAACACGGTTCTGGTTCAGCAGTTGAAAGTCATGGAAGGCATCACTAAAAATGCTGAAGATATTGAAGAACAGGCCGACAGCATTATAAATAAGGAATACACCCAGCAGGTGGGCGAAGACCTGGCCACCAGTGCCGAGGAACTGAGCGCCACGATCCAGCAGGTGGCATCCTCAGCCGAGATGATTGCCACCTCCATCGACCAGATTGCCCAGGCATCCATCCAGCAGTCCAATGCCTCAAAGGATAATTCGAACCTCATTCAGGATATAGAAGAATCAAGCAGGGATATCCTTGCCCTGTCCGGCTCGAATAAACAAAAAGCAATGGAACTCCAGGATCTGCTGAAAAAAATTGATGCTGAAACCGCCGCGATCATTAAGGGAATATCAATTCAGTCGGACAAAAACATCGAATCCGCCGGAAGAATCAGGATTCTTGATGATGAGATTGCAGGCCTTGAAAATATCATTGACCGGTTGTACGGTATAAATGATCTCATCACATTGCTTGCCGTAGTGGGCCGTGTTGAATCTGTCAGGGCCGGTGAACATGGCAGCGGTTTTGCCGAGGTTTCCAGCGATATTCGCAATATAGTCGATGTGACCGCCGGCCAGATTCCTGAGATATCCAAACGAATCCGGTCCATCAAGGATACTGTTGTAACTGTTGCAGCCAGTATTGAACTCGCAGGCACAAAGGTGAAGCAGGAACTTGAAAGTGCCGCTGAAACCAATAAAGGGCTTACCAAAGTTGAGAGCGAAATGTCCGGGGTGATGGCCGATGCCGAGGATATCAGGAAAATGTCCGAGGAAACCCTGACAGGGATTGAAATTATCAAAAAAGGCATAGACAGCATTGCTTCAGGCGCAGAAGAGATGTCAGCGGCCTGCCAGCAGGCAGCATCGGTTGCTGACCAGCAGACCCGTGCCACCAGAAACCTGGCCGTAACAGCAGAAGAAATTGCTTCCCAGGCAGATGAACTTTAATCCGCCTGTTTGGCCTATGGGAGATCAATATGAAAAATACATTAGACGCGCCGGAAACCCTTGCAGGCAAATATACAAGGCTTGTCATTGAAGGCGGGGAATACGCAGTCAAGGCCTCTCGTGTAAAAGCCGTTGTGAAAACACCAAAGCTCCGCAGGGTTCCTGGTTCACCTTCCTTTATCGAGGGTGTGGCAAACATAGACGGCAGGATAGTTCCCCTGGTAAATCCCGCCATACGGCTGGAAATTGAAGATGCGCCAGCACAGGATCAAAGATCCATGTCTGAAAAAATATTGTTAATGGTTGAACTTGACAGTATGCTTTACGGTTTTTTGGTGGATCATGTATCCTCCATCAGTGACATCCCCGGGGAAGCCGTTGAACCTGTAAATCCATTGATAATAAAGCAAGAATTTCCCTTTATTGCCGGCATGGCAAAACTGTCTGATCAGTTGATTTATCTCATTGATGTTGATTCCATGGTTCTTGCCGGTATTGATGTGCGTCAGACGGAAAAGGAAAGCTATGAGAGGTTTTCCAGCCAGATTGCAGATATCTTAAAGCCCGTCAAGAAAGATTCGGATAAAAAATACCTGACATTTAACGTATCAGGTGAAACCTTTTGCATTGAGTCCTCAAAATTAAAATCCGTGGCATTGTCCTCGCGAATTGAGCCCTCACCCGGTGCTCCGGTAGATATGGCCGGTACCATTTCAACTCTGGGCGGAGTAGTTCCGGTAATCGATTTAAAAAAAAGACTGGCCTTGGCTGACCTGCCCTATTCCAGGGAAAGCCGTGTGCTGATCATTGATACACAAGGCTATTGCTACGGCCTGCTTGTTCATGCCGTAAAAGAGCTGCTGAACATTTCTGAAAAGGAGATAAAGGAACCACCGGCCGGGATTTTTGATATGAAAGATCAACACATAAGGGGTATTGCCATGCTTGATAATGGAGAAAAACTGATAACCCTTGTTGATGAAACAAAAATCGCGGGTAAAAGCGAAATTGAATCATTGTGCAAAAGGGAAGATATTCAAATGAAAACCTCTGAAATAAAGACACCAGGTAAAGAAAAGGAACAAATTAAGGATATGCTTGTTTTTGAGGTGGCTGACATGGAGTTTGCGATACCAACGGCTGATGTATCCGAGGTGACCATGGCCAAAGCCTTCAAGCCCATACCCAGGGCCCCCTCCTATATCATGGGTATTATTTCCCTGCGGGGTGAGCCCCTGAGTGTATTGAGCCTAAGAAGCCGCCTGGGCCTTGATCAGAATATGCCGGATTCTGGAAAATCCCGCGTGATTATTATTAAAAAAGATAGGGCCGTTTTTGGTATTGAGGTGGATTCTGTTTCCGGGATTGTCAAGATACCCGTAAAAGACATCACTGCAGCACCGGATATTGTTAAAAATATTGATACTGACTTTGTATCTGGTATGATGATCATAGAGGAATCGGATCGTTCTCCCATGGTGCTTAACGTTGATTTTTTGATAAAACAGGATGCATTCCCAGTTATGGCTTGACCCATTTGATAAGATAACAAAATCAAACAGCGTATTGACATATAATATTACTTTGAGAGCGTTTTGCGGTATCTTTTTAATCCGGTCAAGCTATACTTAATATGAAAAATTCCCAAAGTAGTGTACAAAAATATCAGCCCATATGAAATGGGCTATAGGTTGATTTTGTTTTTAACGAAAAAAAGAGGCTGTCATGTTAAATAAGATTAATTCAACTGACATGCAATACCCGCTCCAGGAAAAAATCGGAGACCCAAACCTTCTGGTAGGCCGTGAAAAGGAATTTCAAAACTTTGGAAAATGGATTGCCAATATTCCGAAAAAACTCTCCAAATCACGGGTAATCCTTGCCCGCCGGAAAAGCGGAAAAACAGCCTTTATCCAGCGCATTTTTAATCAGCTCTGGAGCCAAAACGGCATTGTAATTCCCTTTTACTTTGACGTATCGGAAAATAAGGTCTGGTATCCGACATTTGCCATGGACTACTACAGAACCTTTGCGACCCAGTTTATCTCGTTTCTGGAAAGGGATCCCTCCCTTGCAGGTACCCAGCTATCCCTTGAAGATATCAAAGCCTACGGGGAAAAAAATGCCATTGAGCCTCTAATCAGAGATATTGAATCCATGTTACAGGACAAGGCATCGGGCCTGCACGATCTGGTCTGGAAAACCGCCTATTCAGCCCCCCACCGTTTTGCTGATTTTTATGACAAACGATTTCTGGTCATTATTGATGAATTTCAGAATATAACCCAGTACATTTATCGGGATGAAGCCTGCGCAGGACAGGCAGACGAAACCCTTGCCGGCAGTTTTCACTACCATGTGGAATCCAAGATTGCCCCCATGCTTGTTACAGGCTCATACATCCGCTGGCTGATCAACATCAGCAGCAAATATCTCGAAGCAGGACGTCTTACAGAGATGTTCATATCCCCTTACCTGAGTCCGGAAAGCGGCCTTCAGGCAGTTTACAGATATGCAGAAGCCTATGGAGAACCCATCACCAATGAAACGGCTGTCCAGATCAACACCCTGTGTATGTCTGATCCTTTTTTTATCTCCTGCGTCATCCAGAGCAACTATGAAGACAAGGATCTTACCATTGAAGATGGTGTGGTCAGCGCCGTTAATTACGAGATCAGCCACCGTTATTCGGAAATGTCCAGAACCTGGGGCGAATATATTCAGATGACCCTCCAGAAAATCAATGACCGCCATGCCAAAAACATGCTGCTTTTTCTCAGCAAACATTCGGAGCGCTACTGGACCCCCGGAGAACTGAAACAAACCCTTGAACTGGACATAGATGTTCATGAGATTCAACAAAAACTCATGGCATTGGTTGAGGCTGATGTTCTGGAATGGGGCAATGCCGACATTGATTTCAGGGGCCTGCAGGACGGCACCCTTAATTTGATCCTCAGAAACCGGTTTGAAAAAGAAATTCACAATTTTGAACCTGACTTAAAAAAGGAGTTCCATGGACAGATAGCAGCCTTGAAAAAAGAAAAACAAAAAATTCAAGGAATCTTAAACCATCTTACCGGCCAGGTTGCCGAGATGCAGTTAGCCAATGCCTTCAGAAGCAGAAAGCGGTTTAAACTTTCACAATTTTTTACCCTGTTCCCCGGCAATGGGGATATGGGCCTGAAAACAGAAGAGATTAAAAGAAAAAATGTTAATCCACAATATAAAGGTATTGAAGATACGCGGCTGAATATCGTGGATGTGAAAACCCGTGTCATCTTTCAGAGGGAAGACGGTAAAAATATGGAACTCGACATCGTTGCAGAATCGGCCTGCGGCCGGGTTCTTATAGTGGAAGTAAAAAAACAGGCAGCAAAAACAGTCATCTCCATGGTTGAAGACTTCCATGAAAAGGTAAGGATATATCAAAAACAAAGGCCGGATAATGTTATGATCCCGGCTTTCTTCTCCCTTGGTGGATTTACCGAGACGGCAATAACTATGTGCAGGGAGAAAAAAATTGCTACTGGTGAAAAAATTATCAGTTTTTAGGCATGTTTCATATTGCCTCAAAAGTAGTTGACAGTTTTTTCAGAGAATTTCATAGAATTCAGAGAATGTTTTGAAAAAGTGTCTTACACTTTTTTTAGATGAGCCCCCCAAAATGGGAAAATCGATTCAGAAAGTGTAAACCGGCAAATGAAGGATACCCACCTTTTTCGCTGATAATTTTTTTGGTATCAATAAATTCCTCATCAGTCATAAGTTCTCTGATAGGCCACTACATGTTGTGTTCAATAATTACTGATAAGACGGTCTGCATGAATTAATATACCGGATATCTTGAATCATATATGAATTTTTGTGGTTTCATATTCATTTGGGCGGTAAAATATTTTCTGCAACCCGCCTAACGATTAATGTAGTATAGAAAATGAAAAGTTATGACTCACGAGTAAATTCAATAGCTTATAAAAAATAAGCAAATTGGAGGATGTATGGATTTTGAACCGGTTTATATTGCAACCTGCAAAAGCGGACTTTTGAAAAAAAAGATAGACATGGCCTATAATATGTTAAAGGACTGCAATCTTTGCCCAAGAAAATGCGGTGTGGACAGAACTGCCGGAGAAACCGGGATTTGCAGGACAGGGGCAGATCCCATTGTTTACAGTTTTAATGCCCATTTTGGTGAAGAAGCTCCCTTAGTAGGTCTGAATGGATCAGGTACCATTTTTTTTTCTTTCTGCAATATGCTGTGCAGGTTCTGTCAAAACTATGAAATCAGTCACAAAGGAGAGGGAGAAGCGGTTACTCCTGACCAGCTTGCCTATATAATGCTGGCCATCCAGAAACAGGGATGCCATAATATTAATCTGGTTACCCCTTCCCATGTGGTACCCCAGATACTTAAAGCATTGGAAATTGCAATTAAACAGGGATTGTCGATACCCATTGTTTACAATACAGGGGGATATGATGCCGTTGAGACATTGAAACTACTAAAAGGAGTTGTTGATATTTATATGCCGGATTTCAAGTTCTATGATTCTGCATCAGCAAAGCTTGCGGGAGTACCTGGAGATTACCCTGATGTCATAAAAAAATCTATCATTGAAATGCACAAACAGGTTGGAGACCTTGTAGTAGATGATTACAACATTGCTAAAAGGGGTCTTATCGTGAGACATCTTGTCTTACCTGAAGGTCTGGCCGGGACAAGGAAAGTTATGAATTTCTTGAGCAACAGAATTTCCAAGAACACCTATGTGAATATCATGTCCCAGTATCGCCCCTGTGGAGAGGCTTACCAAATAGAAAAGTTATCAAGGCCGGTATCACTTAAAGAATATCATGAAGCCGTTTGCGTTGCCGGCGAAGAGGGAATAACAAGGTTAGATCAGAGGATAAGCCACGAAAACCCCTTTAAATTATAATATGCCTACAATATTGCAAATACTTGGTTGGCGTTTGTTCTTCTATGCAAATGAGGGAAATGAACCGATTCATGTCCATTGCCGAAAAGGTGAAATGGAATGTAAATACTGGCTTCATTGCGAGGATTTTGAAATTTCAGAAGCCTATTTTTTCAATATGAGTCGTAAAGCCAAAAGAGAAATCAGAAAAATAATTTTCAATCACTTTGAATATATTGAAGAAGCATGGGATGATTTCCAGAGGAGAAGAAAACAATGAAAACGATTCATAAGATTAAAAACTTAAAATTTTCTGGTAATCAGTTAATCATAGAAATAGATGGTGAAAATAAAATATTTGATTTAAATAATGTTTCAAAAATTTTATTGGAAGCATCTGACTTAGAGAAAATGACATTTGAAATCTCACCATCAGGATATGGAATACACTGGCCTTTGATCGATGAAGATATTTCAATTGATGGTTTACTTAAAATTATCCATGAACCGAAAATGGAAAAAATGACGGCATAATAAATCAAGGCTACCAACATAAAATCCCTAAAGCCTCTCTTAAAAGCCTTATTTCACAGGGTGTCCAGGCTTATGGCGGTAGCCCAAAAAGTTAAGGTATCTGTAAAAAATCATCCACAGGAGTATACTTAAGACCAAAGGCATCTGCCACGGCCTTATATGTAACCTTTCCCTTGATTACATTGGCACCGCGCCGGATTTCAGCATTTTCCTGCATGGCTTTTTTCCATCCCTTGTCTGCAATTTCAAGGGCATAGGGAAGTGTTGAATTTGTCAGTGCCATGGTGGATGTCCGTGCTACTGCTCCGGGCATGTTGGCAACGCAATAATGTACCACCCCATCAACAACATAGGTAGGATCATTATGGGTTGTGGGCTTAGAGGTTTCAAAGCAGCCCCCCTGGTCAATGGAAACATCTATTATCACTGCCCCGTCCTTCATATCCTTTAACATGTCCCGTGTCACCAGCTTTGGTGCCTTTGCACCTGCAACAAGAACCGCGCCTATTAAGACATCGGCATTTATGACTAATTTTTTAAGCAGTCCCGGGTTGGACATGAGCGGAAAGCAGTTTGCCGGCATAATATCATCAAGATATCTCAGCCTGTCGAGATTGGTATCAAGGATATATACCTTTGCACCAAGGCCGCAGGCCATTTTAGCGGCATTCATACCCACAACACCACCCCCTATGACAACAACCGTGGCAGGTTCAACTCCTGTGACACCTCCGAGAAGAACTCCACGTCCTCCCTGGGGCATTTCCAGATATCTGGCCCCTTCCTGGGCGGCCATGCGTCCTGCAACCTCACTCATGGGCATCAGAAGCGGGAGGTCTCCATTTTCCTTTTCAATGGTCTCGTAGGCAATATCAATGGATTTAGTTTTGATCAGGGCACGGGTCTGCTGCTCATCCGCTGCGAGATGAAGAAAGGTAAAAACAATCTGGTCTTTCCTGATAAGGCCATATTCTGAAGGCTGGGGTTCTTTTACATGCATGACCATATCGCATTTTTTATAAATTTCAGCAGGTGTGTCCATCAGAGATGCGCCGGCATTAAGGTAGGCTGAATCTTCAAATCCGCTTCCTGAGCCGGCATTCTTTTCCACCATAACCTCATGGCCGTTTTCAATCATGGTATGGACACCGGCTGGTGTCATGCTGACTCTTTTTTCCGCGATTTTGATCTCTTTTAATATTCCGACTCTCATTATTTACCTCCAAATTTCGGCATCCTGCATTCACCAGTTGAGACTTTCTCCAAATATTTCATTATTTTCCAGGAATCTCCTCAAAAAAGTGTCAACTACTTTTGAGGAAATATGAAGTATGGTCAAATTTCTCAGAGTTTGTGCGCCCCATTAGAAGGCTGGTAGGTGCACAAAGGTTCTTCAGCCATGTAATTGCCGGTTGCCTCAAAGGCCCTTGCACGGCAGCCTCCGCAGACCTTTCTGAACTCGCATATACCGCATTTTCCCTCAAGGTTATTAAAGTCCCTGAGGCGTTTGAAGACCTCTGAATTTTCCCAGACCTCCTTGAAGGTTGCCTTGGTTATGTCACCGCACTCCACATCCAAGAATCCACAGGTCTGGACAATACCTGTATGGGAGATAAAACAAAAACCTGTTCCGGCAAGGCAGCCCCTTGTGACGGCATCAAGGCCATGGGACTCAAAGGTTACTTTTTTCCCCTCCTTTTTTGCCCGCTGTCTGAGGATTCGGTAATAATGGGGGGCGCAGGTGGCCTTGAGCTGCAGGGAGGTTTTTTCCCTCTGATCATAGAACCAGTTAAGGGTTTCTTCATATTCCTTTGCATTGATCTCCTGATCCACTATGTATTTACCCCTTCCCGTGGGAACAAGGAGAAAGATGTGATGGGCAACGGCTCCCAGGTCTTCGGCAAGCCTGAGTATTTTCGGGATTTCATCAAGATTTGCCCGGGTGATGGTGGTGTTGATCTGAAAATCCACGCCAGCCTCTTTGGCATGGGCGATTCCCTGGAGGGCACCTTCAAAGGCGCCTTTAACGCCCCTGAACTTGTCGTGGCGTTCAGCAGTGGAGCCGTCAAGGCTTATGCTGATTCTCTTGATACCGGACTCCTTCATCTTCCTGGCGTTTTCCGCGGTCATCATGGTTCCGTTGGGGGCCATGACCATTCTGAGGCCTATTTTGTCTCCATAGGAGGCAATGTCAAAAATATCTTCTCTTAGAAGGGGCTCCCCGCCGGTCAGGATAATAATGGGCTGGCCTGTTTCCCGGATTTCATCCAGAAGCTTGAATGCGGCCTTGGTTCCCAGCTCGTTTTCATAGACATGATCTTCTGCAGCAGCCCTGCAATGGACACAGGAAAGATTACACCGCCGGGTGGTTTCCCATGCAACCAGCCTGATGGTATTTGGTTTTCCCTTAGGCGATCCTCCGTGGTGGTGTCCATGTCCATGGGGGTGTCCCTGTCCGGCAGAATGTCTGCTGTCCCCGGGATGACCTGCATTATCCGGGGAATGATGGTGTGCTGGTGAATGAAGATCAGCATGATTTCCAGGCTTGTTTGATTGCATTATCGGTTAAGCTCCTTTGCCGCTTCCATGGCCGAATAAGTCAGGATCATGTCGGCACCGGCACGTTTTATGGATAAAAGAGTTTCCATGACCACCTTGATGCCGTCCACCCATCCCATGAGTTCTGCTGCCTTGATCATGGCATATTCACCGCTGACATTATAGGCTGCCATGGGAAGATCGATTTCCTCTTTCAGCCGGTATATGATATCAAGGTAGGGCAATGCGGGTTTTACCATTATTATATCCGCCCCCTCTTCAATGTCCATTGTGGCCTCTCTAACGGCCTCCAGGGAGTTGGCAGGATCCATCTGATAGGTCTTTCTATCTCCAAACTGGGGACTGGAATCTGCTGCCTGGCGAAAGGGGCCATAGTAGGCCGAGGCATACTTTACGGCATAGGACATGATGGGAATTCCTGAGAATCCCTCTTCATCCAAGGTCTGCCTGATTTCACCTATGCGGCCGTCCATCATATCCGATGGTGCAACCATGTCGGCTCCTGCCCGGACATGGGAAAGAGCTGTCCTTGCCAGGAGATCCAGGGTGGCATCATTATCGATGTGACCCTTGTCCACCATGCCGCAGTGGCCGTGATCCGTATATTGGCAAAGGCAGACATCGGTTATAACAGCCATGTCCGGCACCCCTTCCTTTACTGCCTTTACAGCCTTTTGAACTATGCCGTCCCCGGCATAGGCACGGGTTCCCAAAGGGTCTTTTTTATCGGGAAGACCAAAGAGCATGACAGCGGGAATCCCAAGGGAGAGGGCATCTTTAACCACTTTTACAAGATTGTCGCAGGATAGATGAAAGTGACCCGGCATAGGCTCTATGGGTTTTTTTATGCCCTTTCCCTCCACTGCAAACAGGGGCAGAATCAGGTCATCCACAGAAAGGCTTGTTTCCCGGATCATTCTTCTGAAAGCGTTTTTTTCCCTTAATCGTCTTGCTCTGTAATCTGGAAACAACATATTATAGTCCTCTTTTTCTTATTTCATCCTCGGTTAAATAACAGGCAGGGTCTTCATCCCAGGGATCTCCCTTTATGGATTCCGCCCTGGCCCTGAAATTACCGGCGCAGATGTCAAGCCAGCGGCATTGGGCGCATCGGCCGCCCACATGTTCTTTTTTGTTCTTCATCTTCATGAGAAACTCATTGGAAGTGTCTGTCCAGATTTGTGAAAAGGGCCTTTCCTTTATGTTTCCAAGGCTTTTTTCCCTCCAGAACTGATCAGGATGAACCTCTCCATCCCAACTGATGCAGCCAAAACCCCTGCCTGAATTATTTCCTTCGTTCATCTGAAGAAGTTCAAGCACCTCAGCCGCCCGATCCGGATCTTCCTTAAGGAGTTTAAGATAGAGATATGGACCGTCGGCATGATTGTCCACGGTAAGTATTTCCTTGGGCTTGTTTCTATCGTGGAGATCCCGTGTCCTTTCCATGATAAGATCAAGGGTTTTTCTTGTTTCTTCATGGGTTAAATCCTCATTGGCAATGCTTGAGGCTCTCCCAGAATAGACTAAGTGGTAAAAGCAGGCCCTGGGTATATCCATATCTTCAAGAAGATTAAAAATCCCTGGAATTTCATGGACATTTCTCTTGTTTATGGTGAATCTCAGTCCAACTTTTATGCCGGCCTCCTGGCAGTTTCTGATGCCCTGAATAGCCTTTTTAAATGAACCCTTGATGCCTCGAAATTTGTCATGGGTTTCTTCCAGCCCGTCTAAGCTTATGCCTACATAGGACAGGCCGATTTTTTTGAGCACCCTTGCCTTTTCAGGAGTTATCAAGGTGCCGTTGGTGGAGATGACGGCCCGCATTCCTTTTTTTACGGCATATTCAGCATATTCCGATAAACGGGGATGAACAAGGGGCTCTCCCCCTGAAAAGAGGAGTACCGGCACACCAAAATCAGCCAGATCATCCATCATTTTCAGACTTTCTTCATGGTTTAATTCATTGTCATAGGAGATGTCTTCGGATTTAGCATAACAATGAACACATCTCAGGTTGCAGCGGCGGGTCATGTTCCACACCACCACTGGTTTTTTATCCACAGAGAATTGAAGCAGATGGGAGGGAAGCTGGCCGGAATGACGGGAATAGCGTAGTGCATCCGATGGTTCCACAGTTGAACAATAAAGTTTTGAAATTCCGATCATTGATACCTCTTTTTAGGTTGATACTGCTTTTTTAATAAGATCACCCAGGAATTTTTCATGGTCAATAAGTGCGTCTCTTGATATGAAAAAACGATTTTTTTCAGATTCTTTTCTAATAAGATTCAGACCATCAAAAAAGTCATTATAAATTTTTGCCATTATGTCGTCATATGTGATGGAATTCTGTATGAACTGCTCCAGTAAAAAATCAATGGCATCCTCATCAAAGACAATATTCAGATCGTACTGATTGAAAAAATCAACTTCTACCTGTTTAATGTTTTCATAGTAGGATTTAACCTGTTTGATGGCATTGCCCAGTTCCGTTACATGGGTGCAAAAGTATTCAGCCACAAGCAGGCTGCGATTCTGGGACAGGGTCAATCCATGGCGGATGGACAGATTTTTCCAGTTTTTGGAAATATAGTCCGTAATATAGACTTTTTCCCGGTTGGCTGCCTCTTGATGGGCGGCATCCAAGCGTTCCTGGCAGGTTTCCGATAATATCTCTCCAAGATGGGACACAGGATTTTTTATAAGGTCCGATGTCACGGTGAGCTGTGTCATATCTGTTGAGGGCAGTTGCTCTTCAAAGGGCACAAGGGCCTCTTCAATAACGCTTACAAGTCCCCTTGCCCCGGTATTTTCCATAAAAGCTTTTTTAGCAAGAAGATGCAGCGCTTCATCTGTAAAGACAATATCGATGCCATAGGCTTTAAAATCAAGGCGTTTACCAAGGATTACAGGGTTGTTGGGCATTCTTAGAATGTCATACAGATCTTTTTGGGTAAGTTTTTCAAGAACGCATCGAACCGGAAGCCTGCCGATGAATTCCGACTCAAACCCAAACTCCACAAGGTCTTCAGCCCTTAGAGCTTTCATGATGCTTGATTCATCTTCAGCATTTGAAAGCTTTGAACCAAATCCAATGGACTGCCTGGAAATCCTTTTTGATACAATTTCAGCAAGTTCACCAAAGGCACCGCTGACAATAAAAAGAATGTTGGCCGTATTCACGGTTCTCTTTATTCTTTTGCCTGTTTTCTGAAAGTTATCAAGCTCCTGCATCATGGAAATGGGATCATGGGGCACCTTTAGATCCACATCGGTTTCTTCCATGGGTTTAAGAAGGGCGCGCTGAACGCCTGTCCTTGATATATCTGCTCCCCTTAGATTCTGGCTGGAAGCTATTTTGTCTATCTCATCGATGTAAACAATTCCATACTGGGCAAGCTCGATGTCATCATCAGCCTCTTTCACAAGATCCCGGATGAGATCCTCCACGTCTCCACCCACATATCCAGTTTCAGAGAATTTGGTGGCATCCGCCTTGACAAAGGGAACACCGATTTTTTTTGCGATCAGTTTGATGATATAGGTTTTACCGACACCGGTCGGGCCCAGCATGAGGATGTTGGATTTTATGGTGCCGGTGATTGAAGATTGAGGTTCTTCACAGGTTTGAAGGTGTTTTATACGGTTAAAATGGGTGCATATCTTTGTTGAGAGAACAGATTTTGCCCTTTCCTGTCTTACAATATACTGGTCAAGGTATAATATCAGCTCTCTTGGTTTTAGGTCAAAGTTGAGGAGTTTTTCTTTGTTTTTTAAAGCAGATGCTCCTGAAACTGGAGCTTCCTTGGGGAGCATGGACGGAGAAATTATCTTTACATTCCCGCCGAATTTCTTATTTAAAAATTCTCCAAGCTCCTTCTCTATTTTCCTTGGGTCCGGTATGTTCTCGTATTTTTCGTTCATAATTTCAGAGTATAAGCATATGAATTGCAATAATCAAGGTCATTTCCTATGCTTTGTGATCTTTTTTTTGAACAGCATGCAGGGAGAGCCTGTAGATACAAAGACTGTAACAGATGGCATCTGCCTACCTTTAAATCCCATTTTCCGGCATCCATAGGGATGGCGGGGATCCCAGGTAATATAATAGTATTCACATTTGCGGCAGTTGATTCTATTAGATTGATTCATAATTAATTATTAATGGCAACACCCGTCCCTAAAAAACCAATGGTTCGATCATTTTTGCATAACTTATTGAGTTTATTCACATGAAAAAACTGACTTCTAAAAAAACCAGAGTCATATTTCACTTAGATTACAACATCTTATGAGATCAATCGAACCGAGGGTAAAAAAAGATACTGCATTCACCATGAGATGCGTTCTCAAAAAGATTTCCCGTTATTTTATGAAGATCTTCTCAAAAGAGTGTCTGTTAATTTTAGGCAATAGCCAATTACACTCCGCAAAAAAAAGCTGCAAACATATTCATTCAATATGATTGCAGCTTTGATATTTAATGGTGCCGAAGGGGAGACTTGAACTCCCACGGGTCGCCCCACACGCCCCTCAAGCGTGCGTGTCTACCTATTCCACCACTTCGGCATATATAAACTGTATATTATTTTTCAGCACTTTCATCTGTTTCAGCAGGTTGCTCCACCGGTATACTATCTTCTGTCATAATAGATTTTGCAAATTTATGGTCTGAATTATAGGCAAGCAAAAGAGATGTAACCATAAAAAGTATTGCAACGCCTGTAGTTATTTTGCTCAAAATGGTGGCCGGACCTGCACCCCCGAAAAGTGCCTGACTTGAACCCCCTCCGAAAGATGCCCCCATATCAGCTCCTTTTCCAGTCTGGAGGAGCACAATGAGGATCAAAAGTATACAAGCCAGTATATGTATCAATAAAATTGCTGTTATCATAATTTATGTCTGTCTGAATTTAATTACCTGTATAAATATTTCCGGATCAAGACTTGCTCCTCCGACAAGACAGCCATCAACATCTTCAAGGGCCATCAACTCTGAAACATTATCCGGTTTGACTGAGCCACCATATAGTATCCTGATTGACTTGGCAAGTGTTTTTCCAAACATTTTACCAATTCGATCCCTTAGATACTGATGGATCTCATTAGCCTGTTTCGGAGTAGCAGTCAGCCCTGTTCCGATAGCCCACACAGGTTCATAGGCAAGAACTAATCTTTCAAGTTCATCGGAACGAAAGCCTTTTAACCCATCTTTGATCTGTTTGTCAAGTACATTAAATGTTTTTTTCTCTTTTTTCTGGGTTTCAGTTTCTCCGACACACATTAAAGGAATGATATCCGCATCTAAGGCTGCTCTGATTTTTTTGCATATGCTTTCATCTGTTTCATGGAAGAACAGCCTTCGCTCGGAATGTCCTATGATCACATAGTCTGCCCCGGCATCTTTTATCATTTCAGCAGAAACTTCACCTGTAAATGCTCCCTGTGTTTCAAAATAAAGATTCTGTGCCCCTGTTTTGACGGCACTTTTTGAAAGTGCCTGGCTCACAAGGGGCAGAGCAGTAAAAGAAGGGGCTATCATTATATCTGTATAATTGACATCTGATGAAAGCTGTGCAAGTCTTTTGGCTGATAAGGCTGCCTCAGACCCGGTTTTAAACATTTTCCAATTGCCTGCAATCATGGGTTTTCGGCTCATTTTTATTTCCTTGAATTAATTAAATTGATGGAAGCTTTATTTCAATTTCGGCTATTATGTCAAGGGGATGTCCTGTAAAGGGTTCCCCTGCAACGGCCGGCGTTAAAACCATCCCTGAATTGATTTTAAAAAAAAAGACCCGAATATTTCCAACTTACTGCCTTGTACTGCCTTTTAGAATAGCGCTTGCAAGGGATATACTTTTCTTTCCATGTTCAACCAGCGTGGCAGCGGCCTTTGAAATATCCATTTTTCCCCTGATACTGACTGCTTTAAAAAGAATGGGGAGGTTTACCCCTGAAATCACCTCTATAAAACCTTCCTCAAGAAAAGAGTAACTCAAATTGGACGGGGTGCCTCCAAACATGTCTGTAAAGATAATCACCCCATCATCTTTTTTTACTTTTTTGATTCCTTTTTTAATTTTATTTCTGAGTTTATCTGGTTTTTCCCTTATATCGATGGAAATGGACATGATCTGATCAGGCTTTTCATCAAGAATAAACTCCAGCGCTTCAATCAGCGCATGCCCAAGGTTTGCATGGGTTACGATTAAAAGTCCTGTCATATTTTTTTGATATCCCTGTCAATGTCTCTATGGGTAATATTGTTTTTTATACCAAGACTGCTTAAATGCTCAAAAATTATTCTAGCAATGGCAACACTGCGGTGACGTCCCCCGGTACATCCTACGGCAATTGTTAAGTAGGCCTTACCCTCTTTTTTATAAAGGGGAATTAAAAATTCAAGCATTTTAAAATAATGTTCCAAAAATTGTTTTGTCTCATCAAGGGACAGGACAAACTTACTAACAGCTTTTGATTCACCATCTAATTTTTTCAACTCAGGTATAAAATAAGGGTTGGAAAGAAAACGCATATCAATTACAAGATCGGCATCATGGGGTATCCCATATTTAAAACCAAAGGACATGATGTTGATCTTCATTGATATGGTGGTAAGTGACTGTTTTTCAGCTATGGATATGATTTGAGCCTTCAGCCTGTGGGAGTTATATGTTGAGGTATCGATAATAATATCTGCTTTTGCCTTGATGGGGCGCATTTTTTCCTTTTCAGATGTAATGCTGCTCATCAATGTATTATCATGTGATACAGGATGAAGCCTTCTTGTCTCGCTGTATCTCTTTAATATGGTATTTTCACCTGCGTCAAGAAAAATTGTAACAGGCCGAATACCTTTTGAACTCATTTCATCGATAATAATACCATACTGGGAGAGAAAATCCTTTGCACGCATGTCCATTACAAATGCGAATCCATTAATACCAGGATCATTTTTCAGGGGCAGATCAAGAAATTTTGGTAAAAGGGCCATGGGCATATTATCAACGCAATAAAACCCGGCGTCTTCAAAAGCTGCCATGGCCGTACTTTTTCCTGAACCAGATATCCCAGTGATAATGAATATCTTGTGCATCTTCATAAAATTCTCCAATAAAATCAATTGGTTCTTTAATGTAGGGTTTGCTTATTTAAAAATCATCATCAACACTTTGAATAGTCTGCAAAATTTCGCCGGCTGATTTTGCGTCGATGAGACTTTCTTTAAAACTTTGCTGTTTCAGCAGCCTTGAAATCTGGGCAAGCACTTTAAGGTGGCTGCCCGTTGAATTGGAAGGAGTGATTAAAAGAAAAAAAATGTGAACCGGTTTGTTATCAAGGGAATCAAAATCAACCCCCTCCCGGCTCAGGCCGAAACCTACAACAATTGAATTTATGGATGCAAGTTTTCCGTGGGGTATGCCGATGCCTCCTCCGATTCCGGTGCTACCCAGTTGTTCCCTTTCAAGTAATACTTTGACAATTTCTTTGGCTTCAGTGCCGGCAACGCCGGCAACGGAAGCGGCAAGCTCTTCAAGTACCCCTTTTTTATCCTTTGACATTAAATCTGCAATAATTGAATCTCGATGGAGAATATCTGTAATTTTCATTAATATCTATACCTAAAAATATTTACAAAATATTAATTGCGAGGCTGGATTAACCCCAGGTTGCCGTCATTGCGCTTATAAAGCACATTTACAGTTTCGGTTCTTGCATTGTTGAAGACAAAAAAATTATGTTTTCCACTGCTTAGCTCAATCATTGCATCTTCAACATCCATTGGTTTGTAATCAAGGGTTTTTGTTAAGATTTCATTGCTTTTTTTTTTTTCATCCATGAATATTTCAGTATCCAATGTCTCAAATTTTATCCCATCAAACTCCGGCATATCAAACTCATCGTTTTTAATACTGATTTTATTTCCAGACATATGGCGTCTCAGCTTTTCCTTGTTCTTTTTAATTTGTGAGCGCACTTTGTCCATCAAAGTATCAATGGATGAGTACATGCTTTCAGATTCTTCTTTAGCATGTATTCTCAATTTATCACCGACAAGGGTTATTTCTGCTATGTGCCTTATCTTTTCCACGGAAAGCACAACATTGGCTTCAGCAGGGGTTTCCAACATCTTGTCAAATCGGTCTAATTTTTTCTGTACATAGGATTTGAGCGCATCAGAGGGATCGAGCTGTTTGAAAGTTACGGATGTTTGCATAAATGCCTCCCTGTCTTAAAATTGTTTGCGTTTACTTGATGAAAGAATATGAAGCATTTCCCGGTATTTAGCAACGGTTCTCCGGGCAATGTTTATATTCGCCTCTTCAAGCAATTCTGAAATTCTCTTGTCACTTAGGGGGTTGCGGGGGTCTTCCTGGCCTATAAGGCGTTTTATTTTATCTTTCACACTGGCAGACGCCAGTGAATCACCATTTGTACCTCTAATTGAACTGTTGAAAAAATATTTCAGCTCAAAAAGACCCTGGGGGGTGTATGCGTACTTGTTAGTTGTCACCCGGCTGATTGTGGATTCATGCATTTCAATGTCTTCTGCAACATCTTTTAGTATCATGGGCTTGAGATAGGCAATACCATTTTCAAAAAATTCCCTTTGAAATTTGATGATGCTCTCCATTACCAGATAAATGGTCTTCTGTCGCTGATGGATACTTTTTATCAGCCATGATGCAGACTGCATTTTTCCATTAAGATAGTTTTTTGTTTCCTTAGAAATTTCAGTCCCGTTTGTTACAGCATCTTTGTAAAGGCGGTTAATTTTTAATTTGGGAAGGCCGTCATCATTAAGGAGGATTTTGAAATCATCACCATCTTTGTATACATGGATATCAGGAGTGATGTAATAGGGTTCATCGGTGTTAAACTGCCTTCCTGGTTTTGGCTCCAGAAACTTGATTACATTTACCGCTGAAACAACCTTTTCAATGGTTATATCCAGATCGTTTGCGATTTTTTTGTAATTTTTGTTTTCCAGATTTTTGATATGTCTCGTGATAATATTTTCAAGTATGGGATTATTAAGTCCAAGGATATTGATCTGGATGAGCAGGCATTCCGTAAGATCCCTGGCACATACGCCCGGCGGATCAAAGGTCTGCATGATTTTCAGAAGCTCACAAACCGATTCTGGATCAAAGGGGCCTGTTTGTGCAATCTCCTCAACAGTTGCGCACAGATAGCCGTCAATATCAAGATTGCCTATGATCAGGCTTCCAATCTGCTCTTGTTCCCGGGTAGGGCCATACATCAAAAGCTGCCATTGAAGGTGATCATCCAGAGTTGTCTTTGCACTGGTAAATGCCTCGAAATTGGGCGCCTCCTGATGGTCCCTTTCCATATGAATACGGCCGGTGGAACTATACTCATTGATATAACTTTCCCAGTCAATATCATCACCGACTTTTTCTTCTATTGTGACTTCTTTTATGGTTTCTTCTTTATTAATATCCTCTTGTTTTTCATCCCGGGGTTCGCCCTCGCCCTGGGCTTCTGGAAGCACCTCTTCCAGTGCAGGATTCTCCTCAAGCTCCTGCTGTATCATCCCGGCCAATTCCAGGCGGGAAAGCTGGAGGAGTTTGATTGCCTGCTGCAACTGGGGTGTCATGACCAGTTGCTGTGTCAAAGTCAAATTTTGCTGTAATCCAAGTGCCATATCAGAGTTTAAAATTATCTCCCAGGTAAATTTGTCTTGCTATTTTACTTGATGTGATTTTTTCAGGAGCCCCGGATTCAATCACATTGCCCTCACTCATAATATATGCTGTGTCACAGACCCCAAGGGTTTCCCTGACATTATGATCTGAAATCAGAATACCGATACTTTTCTCAGTCAATTGCCTGATGATATTTTGAATATCGGCAACAGCCAGAGGGTCGATTCCTGCAAAAGGTTCATCCAATAAAATGAAAAGCGGTTCTGTTGCAAGAACCCTTGCAATTTCAAGTCTCCTTCTTTCCCCGCCGGACAAAAGGCTTGCCCTTTGGCCTGCAAGATGCTTTATGCCCAGTTCCTGCATAAGCCCGTCACTCTTTTTGTGAATATCCATACCGGTTTCCGGAAAAGCCTCAAGAATGGCGGTGATATTCTGCCTCACGGAAAGTTTTCTGAAAACAGATGCTTCCTGGGGCAGATAGCCAATGCCTTTCCTGGCCCTCCTATACATTGGATAATCTGTTATTTCAATCTGGTCAAGGAAAACCTGACCTTTATCCGGTTTTATCATGCCGACTGCCATATAAAAAGTGGTGGTTTTACCGGCACCATTAGGGCCCAAGAGGCCTGTTACGCGGCTTTGTTCAACATTTATGTCAACGCCGTTGACAACTGTTCTTTTATTATAGGTTTTTACAAGATTTTTAAGAATAAGCTTTGCCATTATGGTTTATTATTATCTATTAATCTTTTCTTTGACCGGATTTGTCTTAAACAGAGCTTCAACCCTTTTGGGGCCACCACTTTCAATCACTACCCGCCCTGATTCCTGAAAAAGGGTAATCTTTTTTCCGGTCACAAAATTGTCTCCCGTTATTACACGGGGGGCATCTCCCGTTAACACCAGAACCTCATCGGATGAAGTGTATACTGCTTTATCTGCAAACGCTGTCCTATCTCCCGATACGAATTTAACATTTCCCGTTGCCGTGATCATTTTTACATCCTGCTGCTTTTTGTCTGAAGGAAATGATTTCTTTTCTTTTTCAGAATAAAGAACCACATGAATTTTATCTGCATTTATAACAGAGTCATCTCTTGTCGCAACCACGTTGCCGGAAAACTCGATTACAGAAGTATCTTTTTCAACAATCATTGTATCTGATGTTATATGAAGAGATGTATCTCCTGCATTCTTGATTGTTTCCGGCGCCTTTTTCTGCCCATCATCAGGGCCGGAAAAGCATAATGGTACATGGCAAAAAAAAATGAAAAACACCAGTAAACAACAGATAAAGTCTTTCTTTAAAAGCAGATTATGATAGATTTCATTCTGTGTCTTATCCGTCATTTTTTATCCTTTAGAGCAAACAAGTCCTTTGAACTATCAAAAAAGGCGTTGACTTGGCCTGTGAAGGTAACCCGTTCATGATTTATGTCAATGGTAATGGTATCAGCCATAATAGTAGAATTACCATCTTTTAGCACAACACCTGATTCTGAATATATTATATGTCTTTTTTTTTCATAATGCAACTCATCAGTTTCAAGAGTCGTGCCCTTATTTCTAACAATGACATCTTGAGATAAGGTCATATCATGGCTCTTTGTATGGAGGCGTCCATGCCTTGAAACAAGATCTACTTTTCCATTATTATCCATAAAAAAAATGACATGCACGCCGTCTAAAACCGCCTGTTCTTTATTTTTCAATACTCTGGCAGATTCAGCGGTTAATGTCCACTCCTTTATGCCGTTCCTTGATGATGTCTGCTGCATCTGCCTTAGTGTCATGACAGCTCCGGAATCAATATTCAGATTGTTGATTAATATATCTTCTGCTGTCATTTTCCTTATATAATACAGAGCGATCAGCCCTGTAACAATGAAAACCATTAAAACAAGGAGTGTCAGACGTATTTTTTTATTTGATATATACTTTGAACTCATGACAGATAGGGGGCCGTCGTCTTTTCCCACAGACCCTTTGCCTTTAGTATTTCTTCACATACTTCCCTTACAGCCCCTTTTCCTCCTTTTAAGGCAGTTGTCATATCAGCCCTTGCAAGGACATCAGAAGATGCGTCTGCAACAGCAATGGAGAGACAGACAATTGACATGACAGGAATATCTGGAATATCATCGCCCATAAAGGCTGTATGATTCAAGGGGATAGATGTAATATTAAGAATATCTTCAAGCGCTTGTATCTTATTTTTAACACCATGATAGACGAGGTTAATGCCAAGTTCTTTGCACCTTTTAATAAGGGCACTGGAATTTCGTCCGGAAATGATACCAACGGTTATCCCGGCATCCATGAGAAGCCTTATGCCGAACCCGTCCTTTACGTTGAACTCTTTGATCTCTTCTCCCGATTCCAAATAAATAATCCTGCCGTCAGTCAGTACACCGTCAACGTCCAAAACAAGGAGTTTTATCTGGGAAAGCTTCTTTTGTAGCATTAACAGTCCATTTAGATTAATTAGATAATGGGCCAACCAGTTAATAAGCATATAATAGTTTATTGTTACAAAATGCTGTATGCTTTTTTATCTGGTTATCCCTAATGAAAAGGGCCCAAAGCCTTCTTTATGTCAATGAGTGTCTTTAAAAAAGATTTCATTTCATGCAGGGCTATGGAATTTGGGCCGTCGCAAAGGGCCCTGGCCGGGTCAGGGTGGGTTTCAATGAAAACACCGTCGGCACCGGCAGCCACGGCAGCCTTGGCAAGCACAGGAGCATACCTGCTCTGGCCGGAACTCGAGGTTCCCGCTCCTCCTGGAAGCTGAACGCTGTGGGTGGCATCAAAGATGACCTGAACTCCCATTTCCCTGATAATTGGTATTGATCTAAAATCCACAACAAGGTTATTATAGCCAAATGTAGTGCCCCTTTCCGTGATGCTGATTCTGTCGCATCCTGCAGATACTGCCTTATCTATTATATTACCGCACTCCCACGGGGCCAGGAACTGCCCTTTTTTAATGTTCAAAGGTTTTCCTGTGGCTGCTGCGGCTATTATAAGATCCGTCTGCCTGCATAAAAAGGCGGGTATCTGGATAAAATCAAGAACCTTTGATGCCTGGCCTGCCTGTTCCGGCAGGTGAATATCAGAGATTATTTTAACGCGGGCCTCTTTTTTTATCCTTTCCAGTATCTCAAGCCCCTCTGTGATTCCAGGCCCCCTGTATGATGCTGTTGATGACCGGTTTGCCTTATCAAAGGAAGATTTGAATATAAAGGCCATGTCAAGATCATCGGTTATTTTTTTCAGATGCTTGGCCGTTTTAAAAACCGTCTCAACATCTTCTATTACACAGGGACCAGCTATCAGAAAAAGCGAATTTTTTTTTTCGGTGTCAGTATCAAAAAACTTATGGTTCATGCTTTTATTCCCCTGGATTTGCTGAAAATCGGAATCTATAATCTTTCATAGCAGACTATCTTTGCGGGCTTAAAAAGTCAAGAAAGGAAAATGCCTTGATAACTTGAGCCATAGCTGTTATTTTATTCGAGTTTTCGGCATCTTTCATATTACCTCAAAAGTAGTTGACACTTTTTTGAGAAAAGTCCAGAAAAAGAAGAGGAGCTTTTGAAAAAATGTCAACCGATGAATTAATGATGCCTGATTTTACATATAAAATCATCTGTGCAACCACGGACTTCGATATATTCAAAGGTGTTATGATGAAAAAATTTTTATATCTTATCTTTTTCCTGTTTGTAATACTTCCTTTAACGTGGTTTTTTGTAAGTGAATTCGAAGGTAAAGATCCGGAAGTGACAGTAAAGCTGCCCTCTCATTATTTAAAACGATCCTATGAAATGGAGCTTTCTCTTTCTGACCATGGAACAGGATTAAGGGAGATCAAGGTTTCCCTTGTACAGGAATCCAAAGAAAAAGTGCTGCTCCACAAGGAATATTCACTTCAAGGATATGAGGGGTTTTTCATGGGTTCCGGTATTTTTAAAGACCGGTTTGAGATACCCATAGAATCCTGGAAATACGGAATGAATGATGGGGAAGCATATATTAAAATTCATGTTTCTGATTATTCATGGCGCGGATGGAATAAGGGTAATGTCCTGAATCTTGAAAAAAAAGTTACTATTGATACAAAACCCCCGGATATTGAGGTGCTGACTAAAAGGCATAATATTTCAAGGGGTGGGGCCGGTCTGGTGATTTACAGGCTTTTTGAAGACGGGGTAACGAGCGGAGTACAGGCAGGTGAGCATTTTTATCCTGGTCATTCTGGAATGTTTGATGATAAACATGTTTTCTCAGCCTTTTTTGCCTTGAGTTATGAGCAGGGGCCTGGGACGGAAATATTTGTAAAAGCGATAGATCCTGCGGGGAATACATCTAAGCGCGGGTTTTATCATTACATAAAAGAGAAAAAATTCAGAACAGATACCTTGAATATTTCAGACGGATTTTTGGCAAGCAAAATGCCTGAATTTAATCTTGGTGCAAAGGAGAGTGCTTTTCAATCCTCAAAAAATCCTTTGTTAAAAAAATTTATTTATATCAATCAAACGATTAGAAAAGATAATATTAAAAAAATTTTAAAACCTGCGGCTGAGACAGAAAACAGGCTTCTGTGGAAAGGAAAATTTATCAGGCTTCCAGGTTCGGCCAACCGTGCAAGATTTGCTGATCACCGAATTTATAAATACAATGGAAAAGAGATTGACCGCCAGGTGCATATGGGTGTTGATCTTGCGTCCATAGCCCATGCACCCATACCTGCGGCAAACTCAGGAAAGGTTATAGGCGCTGAAAATATAGGGATTTTCGGCAACTGTGTTTTGATTGATCACGGGTTTGGTCTGTGTTCAAGCTATGCACATTTGAGCAGTATTGCACTGAATACAGGTGATATGGTACAAAAAGGCGATATCATCGGCAGATCAGGAACCACAGGGCTTGCCGGCGGAGATCACCTTCATTTTGCAGTATCCATACATAATATGTTTGTAAATCCTGTTGAATGGTGGGATAAAGTCTGGATCAAAAACAATATTACATCGAAGATTGAGTTTGTAAAAGAGATTCTTGGTGTAAAGGAATAAGACACGGGAAATTGGATATCTTTCAGAATACCTCAAAAGCAGTTTACACTTTTTTTGAAATGAGCCCGAGAAAACTTGGAATATTGATTCGAAAAATGTAAACCGGAAAGTGAAGGATACCAGATAACAAAGTAGAACTAACTCCTCAGTCATAAGTACTCTGAATGACCAGCATGCATGCTATTTTCAAAGAAGTTAAAAGCACAATATATGGCGGCAGATTTGAGAAAACTTACGACTCTTGAGGAACTCAATTAAAATATGTTTTAACAGGTGGTGTCAATGGGCCAATTTAAAATCAATAAAACCTATGCGCAGATAAATGAAAAAATCAAATCCGGTGAAGCGGTTGTTGTCACTGCCGAGGAGATTATCGGTATTGTAAAGGAACAAGGAGCGGTTGAAGCTGCTAAAAACATAGATGTCGTTACAACAGGCACCTTTGCTCCCATGTGTTCTTCAGGTGCTTTTATTAACATCGGACAGTCAACTCCGGTTATTAGAACTACAAAAACATGGTTTAACAATGTTAAAGCCTATTGCGGGGTTGCTGCCGTGGATTGTTTTTTAGGGGCAACCCAGACAAGTGATGATGATCCCCTTAACAAGATTTATCCAGGCGAATTCAACTACGGGGGCGGCCATGTGATCCAGGATCTGGTGGCAGGCAAAAAGATTGAACTCAGGGCTGAAAGCTATGGAACGGACTGTTATCCCAACCGGAGAATTGAAAAGATCGTTACCTTAAATGATCTTCCCCAGGCCACCATGTGCAACCCAAGGAATGGATATCAGAATTACAATTGTGCCATAAACCGGTCAAATAAGATAAAATATACTTATATGGGAACCCTTAAGCCGGAAATGGGCAATGCCAATTACTCCACTTCCGGTGAACTTAGCCCCCTTTTCAATGATCCCTATCTCAAGACCATAGGCATCGGCACCAGGATTTTCCTGGGAGGAGCCCAAGGCTACGTCACCTGGCACGGCACCCAGCATAAGAAAGATGTCAGGCGGGGACTGAACGGGGTTCCACTCACCCCTGCCGGAACCTTGTTTGTCATGGGGAACCTCAAGGAGATGTCCCCTGAATGGCTTGTGGGCCAGAGCCTCCGGGGGTATGGATGCTCCCTTGCCGTGGGGCTTGGTATTCCCATTCCCATCTTAAACGAGGAGATGGTTAAATTTACCGCTGTTTCCGATGAAGAGATATTTACCCAGGTTATAGATTACGGCCATGATTATCCCCAGGGGATATCCAAAAGCTACGGCCAGGTCAGCTACGCGGAGCTTAAAAGCGGAACCATAACCATACAGGGAAGGGAAATCACCACAGTACCCCTTTCCAGCATGATAAAGGCAAGGAAAATTGCATCACTATTAAAGGAGTCCATCCTTAAGGGGACCTTTCTACTTGGAGAGCCCCAGCATCTGTTTTAACTCGTGACTCTTAAGTTCTCACTTCTTATGACCCAGGTATGTTTTTAAACTGTTATTGACTGCTATATCTTCTGGTAGAATAAAGAACTTCTGGTCATAGAGCGTTTTTAATTATGAAAGGTTAAAACTACATTGAAAAGTATCAGCACTACTGCCAAAACCCAGGCTGTTAAAAAGCAAAAAGGAGCTGTCCGGGAAAACATTGAAGCCATTGTTATTGCCGTCATTCTTGCCCTTTTTATCAGAACCTTTGTTGTACAGGCTTTTAAGATTCCTTCCGGCTCCATGGAAGATACCCTGTTGATCGGGGATCATATTCTTGTCAGTAAATTTATATATGGAATCAAGGTTCCATTTACCGACGGGTTTACCCTTGTTCCTGTAAAGAATCCCGAAAGAAAGGATATTGTCGTTTTTAAATATCCTGAAGACCCGGACAAGGATTTCATCAAAAGGGTAATCGGAATTGCAGGGGACCGGGTGGAAATTAAAAATAAAAAAGTTTATATCAACGGCATCCTTGAAGAGGTTGAACCCTATGCGGTTCATAAGGACAGCCAGGTGATTCCATCTCAGTTCAGCCCCAGGGATAATTTCGGGCCTGTGACCGTGCCTGAAAACTCCCTTTTTGTAATGGGAGACAACCGGGATAACAGCCACGACGGCAGATTCTGGGGTTTTGTGGATCTAAAGGCCGTGAAGGGCAAGGCTTTTATCATCTACTGGTCGTGGAACAAGAAAGAATTTGGTGTCAGATGGAGCAGAATTGGAGATATCCTGAGATAATAATCCCCGGGACAGATTACCAAACAGAAACAAGGAAGATTGACGATGCGTTTTGATCATAAAGATCTTTTAAATCTCAAATCCCTTACAAAGGGGGAAATCCAGATGATTCTGGACACGGCAGAGGGAATGAAGGAAATTTCCAAAAGGCCCGTGAAAAAAGTCCCGACCCTAAGGGGAAAAACAATTGTTCTTTTTTTTCAGGAGCCGAGCACCCGGACAAAATTATCCTTTGATATTGCAGCCAAACGCCTCAGCGCAGATACCATTTCCATATCTAAAAGTTCAAGCAGTATCGTAAAGGGAGAAACCCTTATTGATACCGCAAGAAACTTAGAGGCCATGAATCCCAATATTATAGTCATGCGCCATTCTTCATCCGGAGCAGCCGAACTTGTTGCAAGGCGTGTAAGGGCCTCTGTTGTCAATGCCGGTGACGGGCTTCATGCCCATCCTACCCAGGCACTTCTGGATTTGATGAGCGTCCGGGAAAAGAAGGGAAATATTGAGGGCTTAAGCATTTCCATCATTGGAGATATTGCCCATAGCAGGGTAGCCAGATCCAACATAACAGGGTTCACCAAAATGGGGGCAAAGGTCACAATATCAGCCCCCGGCACCATGATTCCAAAGGGTATAGAAACCCTTGGCTGCTCCGTTGCTCCAGATATTGAGACCTGCATCGAAAATGCCGATGTTATTATGATGCTGCGTATCCAAAAAGAACGCCAGGAGCGCATATTGTTTCCATCAGAGCGGGAATATGCAAGTCTTTTCGGGCTTAATGAAAAGCGGCTCAGGCTTGCTAAACCCAATGTCCTTGTGATGCACCCGGGGCCCATGAACCGGGGGGTTGAGATTGCCAATGATGTGGCAGACGGAGACCATTCCATTATCTTGGAACAGGTGACCAATGGAGTGGCCCTTCGCATGGCCGTGTTTTATCTTGTTTCAGGAGGTCTTAAACATGCGGATACGAATTAAAGGGGCAACCATCGTTGATCCTGGAAATCTAAATGAAAAAAAAGATATTGTTATCAAGGATGGACTGATAGAGGCTGTGGTAGACCCGATTCAGCCTGTTGAAGAAGATACTGATATTATAGATGTGACCGGCATGACAGCAGTACCAGGTCTCATTGATGTTCATGTCCATCTGAGGGAGCCGGGGCATGAGTACAAGGAAACCATTGAAACCGGAGTGATGGCCGCGGCAAGGGGAGGATTTACCGCCGTATGCTGCATGCCCAACACCTTACCTGTGAACGATAACGCCCAGATTACAGCCTTTATTGTAAGCCGGGCAAGGGAGCTGGCCCTTTCAAGGGTTTATCCTGTCGGAGCTATTACCCTGGGACTCAAAGGAGAGAGCCTGTGCGAATACGGAGATATGAAAAGAGCAGGCATGGTCGCCATTACCGATGATGGACGCCCTGTTGAAAATGCGCGGGTTATGCGCCGGGCCATGGAGTATGCAAAGGGACTTGGTCTCCCCGTAATTTCCCATTCCGAAGACCTCTCTTTATCAGAGGGGGGTGAAATGAACGAAGGACCCATTGCCACAAGACTCGGCATCAAGGGCATTCCCAATGCCGCTGAAAGTACGATTGTCATGCGAGATATTGCCCTTGGAGAACTTACCGGTGCATCGGTTCACATCGCCCATGTGAGCTGCAAAGAATCAGTGGAGGCCATCCGCCAGGCAAAGAAGAGAGGGGCTAATGTAACGGCGGAAACTGCTCCCCACTATTTTACGCTGACGGAGGATGCGGTTATCCTTTCCGAGACCCATGCCTATGACACCAACGCAAAGATGAACCCTCCCCTTAGATCCGAAGAAGACAGGCAGGCCGTGATCCAGGGCATTAAAGACGGGACACTTGATATTATCGCCACGGATCATGCCCCCCACTCATTGCTTGAAAAGGATGTGGAGTTTGACAGGGCAGCCTTTGGCATCATAGGTCTTGAAACATCCCTTGGGTTGTCCATGAAACTGGTTCAGGATAAAATTATTTCCCTTGAAACCTTAATTGAAAAAATGTCCAAGAATCCAGCCTCCCTCTTAGGGATAAACAATGACCTGAAAGCGGGAAATCCTGCTGACATCACCGTGATTGATCCAGATGTTTTCTGGTCCGTTGATCCAGACGCCTTTATGTCAAAGTCCAGAAACACACCCTTTACCGGTTTTAACCTGAAAGGCGAAGCCTTTCTCACCATGGTACAGGGAAAAATTGTCCACGAGAGAAGCGATTCCTGAAATATTCTTAAGGCCTTTTTATAAAAAAGCAAACGGAGATAGACCTATGCATTCAAAGCCTGCACGTATTCTTGTTGTCGATGATGAGCTTAGCATGCGTGAGTTTCTTGATGTTATGCTTACCCAGTGCGGCTATGGGGTGGTTCTTGCGAAAAACGGCAAGCAGGCCCTGAAAATTTTGGAAAAACGTTCCTTTGACCTTCTTTTATGCGATATACGCCTTGGAGATTTCACCGGCCTTGATATATTAAAAGCAGCTAAAAAAAACAATCCAGATATTGCCGCCATCATGATTTCCGCCTACGCAACCACTGAAGTTGCTGTGGAGGCCATGAACGAAGGAGCCTATGATTTTGTTCCCAAGCCCTTTGACAACAATGAACTAAAGCTTTCCATTCAAAAGGCGTTGAGCTTAAAATCCCCTGACCAGACAAAACAAATGCCTGACAAAGAAGGATATGAAAATGCTCACTTTGGAAAGATTGTGGGATGCAGCCCTGGAATGATCCGTATCTATGACCTCATCAGACAGGTGGCAGGCACAAAGACAAGTGTGCTGATCTCGGGTGAGAGCGGTACGGGCAAGGAACTCATTGCACGGGCCATCCATGATATGAGTAAAAGGCGGGATATGCCCTTTGTCGTCGTCAACTGCGGTGGAATACCGGAAAACCTTATTGAAAGTGAATTCTTCGGGCATATCAAGGGATCATTTACCGGTGCTGTCTCAGACAAGAAGGGACTTTTTGAGGCTGCCCACCTTGGTACTATTTTTTTAGACGAGATAGGGGAACTGACTCCAATGCTCCAGGTTAAACTGCTGAGGGTGCTCCAGGAGACGGTTGTTAAACCCGTTGGAAGCACCCAGGAGATCGCCGTGGATGTCAGGATTATTTCCGCCACCAACAAGAACTTAGAAAATGAGGTGGTTGAAGGAAACTTCAGGGAGGATCTGTTTTTCCGCCTCAATGTCATCCCGATAAAGGTGCCTCCCCTTAGGGACAGAAAAGGAGACATCAAGATTCTTGCCCATCATTTTGCGGAAAAATATTCCAGAGCCATAGGCAAGGACATTGCAAAGATTTCATCCTACGCCATTGATTTTCTGAATAAATACAGTTTTCCAGGTAATGTAAGGGAACTGGAAAACCTTATTGAAAGAAGCGTTGCTCTCTCATCCACCAATATCATCCTTCCGGAAAGCCTTACCATTTCCATGCACAAGAGAAGAAGATGGATCGAGGGCATAAAGGGACGCCGTTTTGATCTTGATGCTGTGGAACAGGGTGTGGATTTAGATGAGATTCTTTTTACCATAGAAGGTTCATACCTGAAAAAAGCCATGGAAATAACAGGTGGTAATAAAAGCAAGGCAGCCGAGCTCCTGGGCATGTCGCTTCGCTCAATAAGATACCGGATTGATAAACAAGAAGAGCACAATCGTTGACGGGAATGGGTTTTAACAACGGATTTAAACCTCTACAGATTTTTATTTTGACGTGGTCTTATCAGGGTGATCCATAAATTCAGCCCATTTTGCTTTTTGATCCAATCTTGGAACCCATATCTGTTCATTATGGGGATACTCCCATTTGTAATTTGGAACCCTCTTGATCTGAAAGCTTTCCTCAAGGGGATGGCTGAATACCTCCCGCAGGTGTCTGTATTGAAGCCAGGAAAATTCCTCTCTGATTTCATTGGGATCTATTGTGGGTTTCTGACCCTTGGGAAGGTATTTCAAGTTATCCTTTAAGTCTCTGAGTCTTTGAAGCAATTCAGGTTTTTGGTATTCCCACTTAATTTTACAGTCTTTCAATTGTCCATCCGGTGTATCTGGTTCATGCTTCCAGGCAGACCACCTTTTGTAAGGAAGGGGGTTGGCTTTATTTGGTGAGCCGAATATTTTGGTTGCATTCCAGGATTGCACTCCGTCCTTCCAGGCTCCTATCCAGGTCTCACCTGTATCTATCCTTTGCAGGACAACGGCATGGCCAAGGCTCCCGTCAATATTAAGGGTGCCGAACTGGAGTCTTCCCCCCGTGATATAGATAAGTGAATCTGCAATGCAGGGAGATTTGCCGCCTATCCCCCGTAAAATAGTTCTGTCTACAACTCCATTGGGAAAAAGCTGATCGCAGATAAGACGGCAGATAGCTGCTGTGTAATAGAGAGCCTCACAGGAGTGGCCATGAAAGCGGATTATATCCTTCATCCCGAATTTCAGGGTATACTTGAAATACTGGCCTGCAGTCCCTTCGGTAAAAATGGATTGAAACTCGGGAAGATACCCGCATTCCTCTTGAAGAGGCGCATAAAATGTTGCTTTCTTATCAATCCAATCTGTTCCCCGGTAAATATACTTAGGAGGTGCATCAAAACTTTTGTAGGGTTTCTTGAACTTTTCTTCCAGAACTTCATATTGTTCCTGTCGTTCTTTCCAGTAATCTGCAAGGATTTTATCCTTCAATTCTTCTGTATAACCTGGATCACCTGAACCCTTTTGGGTGTCCTTAGAAAGAGATGCCTTATCTTGTTGATTATCAGATGCTTTGGCCTGAAAGGTTGAAAGACATAGAATCGCCATCATTAAGGATATAAAAAAAACGATATTTTTCTTTTTCATATTAATAAATTCCCTTTAATTATTACATTAACTTCAGCCGCCTGTCTGAACAATGATTCCCATGATTAATGGATTAAACGGGACTTTTCCATCATGTTCATCTTTAAATCATGGTTCAGACAACACTTGAAAAAATAAAAATGACCCAAAATGGAATCAACCCATGGAAGAATCACATCAACCCATAGGAAAAGTTATAGGACCATTGCACAAAAAACCAGTCAGCCTGTTTATCCGATGCCAGTTTTTCGGCAAATTCATCCGGCCAGAAATGGCCGTAGCCGGCCTGAATTTCATTTCCTTTGGGAAGCTTGAATCTTCCTACAATATCAAATTCTTTTCCCACCTTATCCCCTGAATTACCTGTTTTATCTCGATATTCTTTTTTATTCAAATACCAGGCATCTTCTTTTTCCGCCAGCCAGAACTGGTGGTATTCCGCCTTTAAATGAAGTCCTTTTTTCGGTTTTATTTCAAAATTTATCTGGGCGTCTTTTAGATTTTTCCAGTGAAACAGATTCATTCGGCCATACATCTTGTCCCTGGCCCCGAAGGCTCCGTCAAAGGTTTCATTTTTGCCGTCATCAGGGTCATTGTCACCGGAAGCATAACTGTACTCCACAGAGATTCTGGGTTTGAGATGAGGTTCTTCAAAATTGTACCCCAACAGAAAATGATATGCGTAGGCATCAATATCCTCGTTTGCCAGATCACCTTCCTGCTTTACAAAGGTCAAACCTGAATCAAACCGGTTAAGGTTCATTTTAAAAATCCGGCATCCCAGATAGTATGAATTAAAATCTCCCCATTCACCCTGTTCACCTTTATAGAGGTTTCGATTGTTATCTTTTGTGAAAAGAAAGGGCTCAAAACCTATTCCCATAAGGCTCTGGGGCAGTGTGAACCGGCTGTACAGACCATAACTTTCAAATCCATGAGCGTGATCCATGCTGAACTGATCTGGATCGTGAAGCATTGTCCTTCCATAATAGGCATCCACAAATCCTCCGCCGAGTTTATAGGAGAGTTTTACAGCATCCCAGATCCACTTGCCTGAATTCCCCCACTGGCCAGGGCCGAAAACTCTTTTATCTCCATAGGCGATTATCTGCCTTCCCGCTTTTATGCTAAGAGGCTGATCCAGTATTTGCCTGACTTCAAGATAGGTGTTGTAAAGCTCCCAATGATCCTTATACGGGTTATTTTCCTGATCAAAGTTTGAGTTGTAAAAATCGCTTTCCTTAAAACCTATATCCCATACTTGGGCATGCTGACCCCAGACAGCCATATGAATTTTTTCCGTGGGGCGGTAATCCAGTCCCAATCGAAATCTTCCAAGAAGAAAGGAATCATCGGATTTCCCCTGTTTAGGTTCCTCTCCATAATATTTCAGATTAAAGTCATCCATAACTTCATATCGAAACCGGATATCAGCGCCAAAAACAAGTTTATTTTCATCTGTTTTTCCCGTTGTTTCAGCCATGCAATTATTATCATTTCCAGTAAATAATAAAACAACAACGGCAATTAAGATCAGCACACGTTTTGATTGAAATTTCATTCCATCTCCTTTTCAAGAATTGTACTATAGTTATTTTTACGATTTTTATATATTGTTCCCATGAATATCAAAAAATTATAAGTAATTTTAGCTGATGAGATTAATCATATTTAGCATATGTTTGTCAATTACTTTTCTGTATTTATTGGATCAAGAGCTTATATTACTAATTACTACAATAAATAACTTAAATGATAATTATTGATAGGAGTTTGATGCGGTTAAATTACAGGCTTTTAAAAAGGGTTTCCAATAGAAGGGGCAGGCAGGTTAAGGGTTCATTTTTATTACTTTTTTGATCATAAACCCAAGTCTATTAGGGTGATGTTTTGTTTTTAATTTTTAATTTTTATTAAATGTTTTTTTAAACCACCTTGACACACTTAAGACAAACCCATATAAACAAAAAAGTTTTGCAAAACATTATGAAGTGAAAAAAGCAAATTAAATTTTGGAGCGTGTAATGAAGATTATAATGAATAAATTCATAGTTATAATAACAATTCTGTTCGTTTTTATAGGGAACATTTATGCCGCTGATTTAATAATTTTCAGCGGGGCAGGACTGATCAAGCCCATGGAAGAGATGCGGAAAAATTTTGAAGACCAGAATAACATCAAGGTAGATATCCATTACGGCAGTTCTGGTGAGATATTCGGGATGCTTGCGGCAGGTCAGCCATGTGATATATTAATACCCGGGGCTGCAAAGTATACCCAGGATGCGTTGAAAAACGGCTGGGTTATTAAAGATACGATCCATAATCTTATCCTTCATGTCCCTGTAATTGCCGTACCCAAAGGAAATCCTGCCAATATCAAAGGATTTGAAGATCTGGCAGGGCCGGATGTCAAGGTTGCCATCGGTGATCCCAAGGCTCCCGCCATCGGAAAAGTCGCTAAAAAAATGCTGGAAAAGTCTGGATTGTGGGAAAAGGTTAAACCGAACATTAAGGTATATGCCCCGACCGTCAATCAGTTATTGATTTATGTGGCTTTGAATCAGGTTGATGCGGCATTGATTTGGGAGGACCTGACATCCTGGGCTGAAAGCAAAGGAAAAATCGAGGTCGTGCCCATTGAAACAAAATACAACATGATTAAAACCATCCCTACATCGGTCTGTACCAATGCGCAAAACATGGCAAGCGCCATGATGTTTAATACCTATGTGGCATCCCGAGAAGGTATTCAGATTTGGGAAAAATGGGGTTTCCAACCTTGCGCCGAATAAATTATTTCCGCATTACATTCATTTTTATTACCCACTTCATTACTCTTTTGCTGGTTATGGCAATAGTTTCGCTGTTTATCGTGCCTGAATTTAAAGACATCTGGGAGAATCTCTGGAGTGATGAGATGCGGTTTTCCCTGAGACTTTCCATGCTTACAGGCCTTATATCCACCAGTCTTGTCATGATTTTCGCCCTGCCCATCGGCTATACGCTGTCAAGGTTTGATTTTATGGGCAAAGGGTTTGTTAAAACCATTATTGATCTGCCTGTGGCATTCCCGGAATTAGTATTGGGGCTCTGCCTGCTTCTGCTTTTTGGAAACAGCTTCATCGGTAGCTGGATGGAGGTGATCGGACTAAAATTTGTTTTCACTAAAAAAGGGGTAGTGGCAGCTCAGTTTTTTACCGCCCTGCCCTATGCCAGCCGTATCATGAAGTCCACCTTTGACTATATTGACCCCAGGCTGGAGTTTATATCCCGTTCCCTGGGCTACTCCATGTTTGAAACATTTTTAAATGTTTCTTTACCCCTTGCAAGTAAGGGGATACTGGCATCAATGGTAATTTCATTTGCAAGATGCATAGGAACCTTCGGCACCGTGCTTATTCTGGCCGGGGGGTCATACATGAAGACAGAGACGCTTCCAATTACACTTTATTTGAACATATCCTACGGCAACATGGGAATGGCATTGACCAGCGGAATTGTTTTAATGGTTGTTTCCTTTATCGCCATCTATGTGTTCGAACGGGCAGAGGCACATCTCTGATGCTTTTAGAAATCGAAAAACTGCATATCAATCTGGGGGAATTTTATCTTAAGGGGATTTCTTTTTCACTGGAAAAAGGCGATTATTTAAGCATTATAGGCCCGACCGGATCAGGAAAAACGATTTTGCTGGAAAGCATCATTGGTTTCTGGAAACCTGATAAGGGCAGAATTATCATTGATGGAAAAGATATTACCCGGGAATTGCCGGAGCACAGGCGCATCGGGATTGTATACCAGGACTATGCACTGCTTCCTCATTTTACGGTATTTAAAAATATTTCCTATGGATTAAAGAAAAAGCAAAAGCATGGAATCGAGGAAAAAGTTCATGCCCTGGCCTGTTCTCTTCATATTGACCATCTCCTTCAACGCAAACCAGACACCCTTTCAGGGGGGGAACAGCAAAGGGTAGCTCTTGCCAGGGCCCTTGCCGTCGAGCCCAGACTTCTTCTCATGGACGAGCCTTTTTCAGCTCTGGACCTCCAGACCCGGCATGAGGCACGGCACCTTTTAAAACAGGCAATTAAAGACAGGGGAACCACGATCATACATATTACGCACGACCTTGAAGATGCCTGGGCCCTGGCCAATAAGATTGCCGTGGTAAAGGATGGGAATTTAATTCAATTCGGTGGGTTGAAAGAGGTTTTTTATCAACCTGTTTCCCAATTCATCGCAGATTTTGTCGGAACAAATTTCCTTGACGGAAAAATTATTCAATGCTCTAACGGGAAAAGTATTGTCAGTGTTAACGGCTTTGAACTCAACTCCCGGGACGAAGCTCCTGTCGGGAGTGATGTTAAAGTGGCCATAAGACCAGAAAATATTGTTGTGCTCAAAGCCCCTCAGGTTTCCAGTCATACCCAGAATATTCTGAAAACAACTTTAATTCAGGTTGTCAATCATGGGAATACCCTTATGCTGCATTTAAAATCCTGGGAAACTATTATTAAGGTATTGCTTACCCATAATGCTCTGGGAATATTTCCCCTCATGGAAGGTGAAAATTTATATGCCCGCATCCACCAGGACAATGTCAGAATTGTTCCGGCTCCGTTGAAATAATCGGCCGGCAGCAGCGGTTATCAAAAGCCATGCACTCGTGTTCGACAGCCGTAACTATACAAAATCTAAAGACGTGCGTCAATAAAGGGATACAGCGATCCATAAAAATGGCGTAGTGCCTACAAAATGGCATTGACTGTTTCTGCCAAGATTTTGCTCCATGCCGGTACCAGTACATCGAGTTTTTGCCAAAGACACAGCTCAAACCCCAATATGGTACTTCAAATTTTCTGAGAAACAGCACTTTTTCGACGTCATTGGTAAAGGCAGTATGATAAGGCATGATAAAAGACGGTCGGACAGTATAAGCAACGGATCCAATTACGATCCGTCTTGTAGAAATGCCTGACTTTTTTGAATATCGAATATCTTTCATCTGATAGCCATTTTTGATTTCGGTCGGAAAAAGCTCCGGGAAAGCATCAATTAACTTTTTCAAAGCTATTCTGAAAAGTTTCGAATTTTCAAGAGTCTCCGGATATTTTTCTTGAACAAATGAAGCAACGATTGTACGATTTTGTTGGAGAGTCGATTTGCTTTCTGACATTTTTATGTTTCCTTTCGTTTAGTTAAGCTTCGTAACTCAACTATAACAAAAGTTAACTATTTTGTCAGTTAAAGCGTTGCTCCCCCAAATCCGTTATAACCAGGAGGAAAAATGTACTGGATATGACCACTCTTACGGTGGAATAAGTCCATCTGCCAAGTTGACTTTGTGGGTTATGGAATCAAAAATTTTGCAGTTCACCTTGAAGATCGTGGGCCTTATTGGAGATTATATTTTTTCATTTTACGCCACAGGGTGGTTCTGTCAATACTCAGGGCAGCCGCAGTTTTCCCTTTATGCCAGCCGTTTTTATCCAGCACCTTGAGAATAGACTCTTTTTCCCGGATATTACTTCTCTTTTCCTGCTCATAAAGATATTGTTCATCCTTTTGATATTTTACAGCCCGATGCTCAATGTGATGTTCAATATATGAGGGAAGATGTTCGGTTTTGATGACATCATCCTGGCATATGATAAGTGAATGCTCAATGATGTTTTCAAGCTCCCGGATATTACCTGGATATGGATAATCAAGGAGTATTTTCATGGCTGATTCAGAAATATCCGGCGTCTGTTTCTCCATTGCCGCAGCCTGCTTGCGCATTATGTGACGTATCAGCAAGGGCAGATCCCCCTGCCTCCGTATAAGGGCGGGCAAATCAATCCTCATAACATTCAAGCGGTAAAAGAGATCTTCTCTAAACTCTTTTTTCCCCACAAGCTGTTCCAGTTTTCGATTAGTTGCCGAGATAATTCGTACATCTACCTTTCTGGTCTTTCGGCTGCCAAGGGGATAAAATTCCCTGTCCTCTAAAACCCTCAAGAGCTTTGCCTGAAGGGACAGGGGCAGATCCCCTATTTCATCCAAAAAAATCGTGCCGGTGTGGGCCTCACTGAACCTGCCTGGTTTGTCCCGATCTGCACCTGTGAAGGCACCTTTTACGTATCCGAATATTTCAGATTCCAGAAGATTTTCAGGGATAGCCGCGCAGTTCACCTTGATAAAAGATTTTTCTGAACGCCGGCTTTCAGAGTGAATAATCTTTGCCAAAAGATCCTTACCGGTTCCAGTAGGGCCTTCAATGAGAACCGTAGACTCTGTTCTGGCGACCACCTTCACCAGATCAAAAATTTTCTGCATACCGGGATCCTTACCGATCATGTCATGAAAGGTATATTTATCGCTTATCACCTGATCAAGCTGATGGACAAGGGTCATATCATGGAGTGCGGCAAGCCCCCCTATTATCTTTCCATGATCATTCTGAAGGGGAATATAATCAACACTCACGGGAATGCGCTCATCTTCTGAATTAAGGAGAGTTCCCTTGATTCCCGCTGCGGGGTTGCCTGATTTTATGGCCTGTTTAAGAAGGGTGCCGTCCTTTTTAGTCTTTTTACCAAATATGGTGCGGCATTCCCTGCCAAGGAGCTTCATTCTATTGAACCCGGATATTTTTTCCGCAGCCCTGTTGAAAAAGGTAATCAAGCCATTTCTGTTCACCGTAAATATCCCCATGTTCAGGCTGTCCAAAATTATTTTAAGGCTCTGCTCCTCATAATGAATTCTGTTGACAAGCTCTGAATATGGCGAATGATCCTGGAGAACCATTACGCATCCCCTGACAATACCGTTACTGTTTAAAAGGGGCGCTCCAACCCTTGTGATCCGGTGTTTTTCATCACTCTCATCAAGAATCTCAATATCCATGTCACGAATATCAGCATCCCCCTTTTCCTGAAAGGGGCAGTTGGAAAAACAGGGTATGCCGCAGAATATCTCCTGGCAGTCCCCATCCAATATTTCATGGTTATCAAGCCCCAGGAGAATTCCTGCGCTGGCATTAAAGTGTTTTATCTGCCTATTTGCATCGATCAGAAGCACACCGATATTCAAATGATCCAGAATTTGAAGCCATTGATTATAAAATTTTAATTCCATTATTCTGCCGCAGAATTGATTTTCAGTTGTGTTTGTTATGCTGTCTTGACATCCTTCACTCACCAGTTGACACTTTCTTAAACCATAATCCTTATTTTGCTGGAATCTCTTTAAAAAAGTGTCAATTAATTTTGAGGAGACATGAAGGATGCTATGAATCAAGTATTGATTTTCAGACCATCGCCGCCGGAATCTACAGTAAAATAAACGGTATCACCGTCTTTTATATCCCCCTTGAGAATTGCCATGGCAAGGGGGTTCTCCATGTGCCGCTGTATAACACGTTTAAGGGGTCTTGCACCAAATGCGGGATCATAGCCTTTTTCCGCAATAAAGGCCCTTGCTCCATCATCCATTTCAATGACAACCTTTCTACCGGCCAGCCTCTTGTTCAGCTCGGCTATCTGAATGCCTGCTATGGCCTTGATGTCATCCTCGGACAGGTTCTGGAAGGTTATGATCTCATCAATACGGTTTAAAAACTCCGGTTTGAAGGCCTCTTTCAATGCCTGGGAAATTCCCATATCAAAGATATCCCTGTCCTCCTGCTTTGTAAGGAGATTTGAGTCCTGGATGAGGCGGCTTCCAACATTTGAGGTCATGATAATAATGGTGTTGGAAAAATCAACGGTTCTGCCGTGGCCGTCGGTCATCCTTCCGTCATCAAGCACCTGAAGAAGAATGTTGAACACATCAGGGTGTGCCTTTTCAATCTCATCAAAGAGAAGAACGCAATAGGGACGGCGCCGCACAGCTTCGGTCAATGCCCCGCCCTCTTCATACCCGACATATCCTGGAGGCGCGCCTATAAGCCGGGCAACGGAATGCTTTTCCATGTATTCGGACATATCAATCCTGACCATGGCGCGATCACTGTCAAAGATGAACTCGGCAAGGGCCTTGGCAAGCTCAGTCTTTCCCACCCCGGTGGGCCCCATAAAAATAAAGGTGCCTATGGGACGCTCGGCAGACTGCAAGCCGGATCTTGCCCTTCTCACGGCATGGGATACGGCATCAATGGCCTTTTTCTGCCCTATGACTCTTTTCTGTATCTGGGATTCCATCTGTACAAGTTTTTCCTGTTCACCCTTTAGCATCCTGGATACAGGAATACCTGTCCAGGAGGAAACAACATCCGCGATGTCCGATTCTTCAACGTCTTCTTTAAGCATTCTACGATCCTTCTGAAGCTCGTCCAGCTCGGATTTTTTGGCTTTCAACTCCTTGTGCAGGGCTTCGATGGTTCCGTATTTTATTTCAGCCACCTTTGCAAGATTTCCCTCACGTTCTGCAATCTGGGCCTGGGTCTGGGCCTGGTCCACCTTTCCCCTGATGGTACTGATCTCCTGAATGAGTTTTTTTTCATTATCCCAGTGCATCTTCATGGGCTGAATCTCTTCATTCATCTCGGCCAGCTTTTTTTCAATCTTGTTAAGCCGCTCCATGGAAACAGGGTCCTTTTCCTTTTTCAGGGCCTGGCGCTCAATCTCGGCCTGGGTAATCCTGCGCCGAATCTCATCGATGACAAGGGGCATGCTGTCGATCTCGATGCGAAGCCTTGATGCCGACTCATCAATAAGATCAATGGCCTTGTCCGGCAGGAAACGGTCTGCTATGTACCTGTGGGACAGGGTTGCCGCCGCAACAATGGCTGAATCCTTTATCCTGACGCCGTGGTGCACCTCATATTTTTCCTTGAGGCCCCTTAAAATGGATACAGTATCTTCCACTGTGGGTTCCGCCGCAAAAACCGGCTGAAAACGGCGCTCCAGAGCAGCATCCTTTTCAATGTATTTACGGTACTCATCAAGGGTGGTGGCACCGACACAACGCAGACTCCCACGGGCAAGAGCCGGTTTCAGCATGTTGGAAGCGTCCATGGAACCTTCGGCAGCTCCAGCACCCACCACGGTATGAAGCTCATCTATAAAAAGAACAATCTCGCCGTCCGAGGCCTCCACCTCCTTCAACACTGCCTTGAGGCGCTCCTCAAACTCGCCCCGGTACTTGGCTCCGGCAACCAGGGCCCCCATGTCTAAGGCAACCACCTTTCTGTTTTTAAGGCTTTCAGAGACATCCCCCTCAACAATGCGCTGGGCAAGCCCTTCCACGATGGCGGTCTTTCCAACTCCTGGCTCACCTATAAGCACAGGATTATTTTTCCGCCTGCGGGACAATACCTGAACAATCCTGCGGATCTCCTCATCCCTGCCTATGACAGGATCAAGCTTTCCTGTTCTGGCAAGCTCCGTGAGATTTCTGCCGAACTTTTCAAGAGCCTGGTATTTTTCTTCAGGATTTTGATCTGTAATGGTCTGATTTCCGCGGATATCCCTTAAAACCTTTAAAATAACATCACGGGTTACCCCGTTATTTTTCAAAATGTCCTGGTGGGGACCCGGCACATGGGTCAGACCCATCAAAAGGTGCTCAATGCTGACATATTGATCCTTCATCTTGTCTGCCTCGACAAAGGCTCTGTCAACCACCATTTTAGTGTCTTTGCTTAAATAGATGTCACCGGCTCCAGTCACCTGAACAAGGCGTTCCATGGCAGATGCCACCTCCCGACTTAACTGCTCCGGCACCCCGCCCACTTTTTTTACAATAGAAACGGTAATGCCCTCTTTGTCGTCAAGCATTGCCTTTAGAAGGTGCAAAGGCTCAATGGCCTGATTGTTCTTTCTAAGTGCAAGGGACTGGGCATCCTGAATGACCTGCTGAGATTTTATGGTAAGCTTATCAAACTGCATATTTTTCCTCCATGAGTTTTTTTAAATTACACCATAAAGTAATGCTTAGAGTTCCCATGTCAAACACCAGATAAAAATAAATATGGGGCATCCTTTGCCGGGAAATAAAAAAATCCACCTGAACAAAAGCCCCGATGGATTCTCAAATAACGACTGCATGTCATGATCTAATCTGTCAGGCAATAATCTGCCTCAGTACATAGGATAAAATACCATCGTTTTTAAAATATTGAATATCAACCTCATTGTCCAGGCGGGATATGACTTTAAACTCTATTTTTGTACCATCTTGTTTCACCGCGATAACATTAAGTTCACAGCCCGGTGTCATTTTAGTCAACCCGGTGATTTCATAAACTTCATGGCCGCTTAGTCCCAGGGATTCCCAGGTATCTCCTGATTGAAAAACAAGGGGAAGAACACCCATACCCACCAGATTGCTCCTGTGAATCCGTTCAAAGGATTGAGCTATAACAGCCCTGATTCCAAGAAGGGTAGTACCTTTAGCAGCCCAGTCCCTGGAGGAGCCGGTTCCATATTCTTTTCCGCCTAATACTATCAGGGGCACAGAGGAGGCCCGGTATTGCATGGCTGCATCATACACGGGCAAAACCTTTTTTTCGGGAAGTTTAAGGGTAAAACTGCCGGCATCTTCAACAAATCTGTTTTTTATGCGAATGTTTCCAAAGGTGCCCCGCATCATCACCTCGTGGTTACCCCGCCTGGAACCATAGGAGTTGAAGTCTTCGATCTTAACACCGTTTTCAATGAGATACTTACCTGCAGGGTACTGTGCTGGAATTGCCCCTGCTGGAGATATATGATCCGTTGTTATGGAATCCCCAAGAAGGAGAAGTGCCCTTGCCTTTCTAATATCCCTTGGTTCCCCTGCCCTGAGTGAAAAATTCTCGAAAAACGGCGGCCTTCTTATGTACAAAGAATCCATATCCCATTTGAATGTCCCGCTCTCAGGAACATCTAATTTCTTCCACATCTCATCTCCATCAAATATGGATGCGTACTGCTCCTCAAAGAAGTGCTTTTTCACGTGCCTCTCGACAAGCGCCTTTATTTCCTGGTCTTCCGGCCAGATGTCCTCCATGAAAACAGGCCTGCCATCGGCTCCAAAGCCAAGGGGCTCTTTATAAAAGTCAATATCCATGCGCCCTGCCAGGGCATACATGACAACCAGGATGGGGGACATGAGATAATTGGCCTTGGTGCTCTGGTGTATTCTGGCTTCAAAATTTCTGTTGCCGGAAAGCACGGCAGCCGCTTTAAGATCGTTTTCCTTTATGGCTTTTTCCACTCCTGGATAAAGGGGGCCGCTGTTGCCTATACATGTCATGCACCCAAATCCTGCGACATTAAATCCAAGGGATTCAAGGCCCGGCATCAATCCGGCTTCAGTCAGATAATCTACAACCACCTTGGAGCCTGGGGAAAGTGAAGTCTTTACGAAAAAAGGCACCTTAAGCCCCTTTTCCACGGCTTTTTTCGCGGCAAGACCCGCACCGATCATGACAGATGGATTGGATGTGTTGGTACACGAGGTAATGGCTGCAATGACCACGCTGCCGTTGGAAAGAGTTTCTTTTGTAGATCCATCACCCGAATTTGTAGACCCGTCACCCGAATTGGTCACCACCACTTCCGGATTATTTCCAGCCTTGAATTCCTCTTCAAATGATGATTTAACATCGCTCAAAAAAATCCTGTCCTGGGGTCTGTAGGGGCCGGCCACAGATGGAAGAATGGAGGAAAGATCAACCCTTATTTCCTTTGTAAAGCTGATATTTTCATCCCCTTTTGAAAACAGGGAACAGCTCCTGCAATAGGTCTCCACCCTTTTAACAATATCTTCCCTGCCCGTCATGGAAAGATATTCAAGGGTATTTTCATCCACCGGAAAAAAACCAACAGTGGCACCGTACTCAGGGGACATGTTGGAGATGGTGGCCCGATCGGTAAGGGAAAGATTCTTCATTCCTGGCCCTGTAAACTCTACAAATTTTTCCACCACGTTTTCTTTTCTTAAAATATGTGTCATGTGGAGCACTATGTCCGTGGCCGTAACTCCGGGAGCCGGCCGGCCGGTCAGCTTCACGCCGACTACATCGGGCAGGGTCATAAAATAGGGCTGGCCCAGCATGACCGCCTCGGCCTCTATGCCGCCGACACCCCAGCCCAAAACTCCGAGGGCGTTAATCATGGTTGTATGGGAATCTGTGCCCACCAGGGTATCAGGATACAGGACGGCCGAGCCATCCTCCTGCCTGGAGGAGCCTGTCACCACATGGGCCAGATACTCCAGGTTCACCTGATGACAGATACCGGAACCAGGAGGTACCACCCGGAAATTATCAAAACTCTTCTGGGCCCATTTCAGCAGGTTGTAACGCTCCATATTACGTTCATATTCTTTTTGAACATTTTTAATGGCAGCATCACCTGTGCCCTGAAAATCCACCTGTACGGAATGATCAATCACCAGATCAACAGGAACAAGGGGATTGATTCTCCCGGGATCTCCGCCTGCATCATTTACAGCATCGCGCATGGCAGCCAGATCCACCACGGCAGGCACTCCTGTAAAGTCCTGCATCAATACCCTTGAAGGATGGTAGGGTATCATGACGGAATCCTCATCAGCATCAATGCCCCAGCGGGAAGCATTGACAACATCCTGAACCCTTACTTTTTCCCCGTCACAATGGCGTAAAAGATTCTCAAGAAGAATCCTGATGGAAAAGGGTAGCCTGGCGATATCTGCATGGCCTTTATCTTCAAGCTCGGAAATATTATAAACAGTATAATCTTGACCATCTATATTAAGTGACTGTCTGCATTCCGGAATATTCATTGTTTCCAGGCTCCTTATTGCATGGATTTACATTAAAGTCTTTGCAAACCCTATATAGCTTTCATGCTTCATTGCAGACAGAACAGGGCCAAAAGCCTGGTCTGCCCATGACAGTTATTAAAATCATCCCACTATTTCCATTGTGCTGAAAAAATAAGCAATCTCAAATGCTGCGGTTTCAGGGGCATCTGAGCCATGAACCACATTTTTTTCTATGTCCGTGGCATATTCTCTTCTGATGGTACCCTCTTCTGCCTCTTTAAAATTTGTAGCTCCCATAAGCTTGCGGTTTTTCGCGATCACATCTTCACCCTCAAGCACCATTGCAACGATGGGCCCGGATGTCATAAAATCCATAAGACTCTCAAAAAAAGGGCGCTCTTTATGCACAGCATAAAAACCCTCTGCCTGCTTTCTACTTAAGTGCAGTTTTTTCATGGCAACAATCTTTATGCCGGCGGTTTCAAAGCGCTTTATAACTTCTCCGATAATATTTTTGGCAACACCATCCGGCTTGATCAATGACAAGGTTCTTTCCATATTAAAATATCCTTAAATTATTATAAAATTAAATTTTCATCTAACGCCTGAAACTCCCAGGCGGCATTTGTTTAACAGTTTAAAATATTTGCTGTGTTTATCATGAAAAACAGCTTTAAGTCAACCACTCAAAGAGCTTAAGGGCAAACCCGTGTTTATAGTATTACAATTTAGGCTTTTTCTGGGAAAAAAATTAGTTTTTATTGAAAAAACAAGATGTTTGAAGTTATGTTTTAAGTATTTGTTAAAATTTTTGGAAAAACCAGAATCAGAGCAGTATATATTCATGACAACCATAATGAACCGAGGGCAATAATGAAAAAACTTATCAAACCGGCATGCTTGACAATATTCCCCTTTATGGTTAAAATATCTAAGAATCAGGCAAAAAAAGCCGAATCCAACTTTATACCAACAATAAGGAGAATTTCAATGATTGATATGACAGATGCTGCGAAAACGCAGATTCAAGAATATTTCAATGGGAAAGAACCAACTCCCATACGAATTTTTCTAAACTCCGGCGGCTGAGGCGGTCCATCCCTTGCAATGGCTCTGGATGAGCCAAAACCAACCGATGACACCTATAACGTAAAAGGATTCCAACTTGTAGTTGATAAGGAATTCATGAAACAGGCAAAAATGATCAAAATAGATTTTTCAGGGATGGGTTTTCACCTTGATTCCAAAATTGATCTGGGACAGTCTGCCTGCTCAAGCTGTGGAACCAAGGGTTCATGCTGCTCCTAGGTTGATTTTTTTACCAGCTCCCATCAAAAAAGAGCATTCCTTTTGAGCATCCTTTATATTGCCTCAAAAGTAGTTTACACTTTTCTGAATGATAATCCCCAAACAAAAGGATGTTCATAGAAAAAATGTAAACCGGGGAATGAAGGATGCTTCTTTTGAGTGCTCTTTTTCCCCGCCCCCGTTTAGGACAAGCAAGCTTTTTGGTGTATTATCTTAACTAAATCCTTTTGCCGTAATTTGTAGAAACTACAAGAACCATCCAAAAACAGGATTATATGGCGCTCTTAAAAAAAAATATTTCATATTTAATTTTGGCTGCTGTCATTTTATTATCAACCATGATCCTTGGCGGATGTAAAGATGATGATAAGGAAAAGGAAACTGAACAAGAAGCAGGTCTTTCAAAAGAACAGCTCATTGGAAGCTGGAATCACTACAACAACAAAATTTACACCCTCCTTATATTAAGGGCCAACGGAAACTGGTCATCAGACCTTAGAATTGAAGGTTCTTCGTCTAAAATAGTTGAAAGAAGAGGTAATGCAGAGGGCACATGGAACTTAGAGGAAAAAAATCTTATTTTAACGGTTTTCACCTCAAAAATTGAAAAGGTCTGGGAGAGCAATACAACCTACCGTCTTGAAATTATTAAAATAGACAAACGACTAATGACATTAAAATATCCCAACTCAAGGATAATTACATGGAAACGATCCCGTATTAAAAAAACTGCCAGTGATCCTGGCGCTGTTACACCATCTTTTGAAATGAAACCCCTTGTGGTCAATCTGAATAAACACAGCTCCCATGACAAGGACAGGTATCTTTGCCTGGCACTCACCCTACATATTGACAACACAGACCCGGAAAAAATCCCCCCTGCAATCCATCCCAATGCCTGGGAAGCATCCATAATTTTTCTAAGTTCCCTGGTATACAAAAATGTAAAAACCTTTGATGAGATGAAAATCGTAAAAAACAAACTTACAACCCTCCTCAGTCCTTATCTGAACGGCATTCTGGAAGAAATCGACATCAATCAGGTCATGACATCATCAAACAAGGATAAGGTGGCTGGTTTTATAATTGAGCACTCCCCTGCACCGGATATTGTGGAAACAACAGATGAAGAAAATAAAAAGATAAGAGGAAAATAACATGGGCAAAACCATTGCCGAAAAAATTTTTGATACCCATCATGTGGACAACCCCTCAGGAGATATACATGTAATAAGCTTAGATGCGGTCTTCTGCCATGAGATAACTACCCCCATTGCAATCACAGACCTACAGACAAGGGGAAAGAACCGGGTTTTTGATCCTGACAAAATCAAGGTAGTCATCGATCATGTAAGCCCGGCAAAGGATTCAAAAACAGCAATGCAGGGAAAAATACTGCGGGAATGGGCAAAAAAGCATGGGATTAAAGACTTTTTCGATATAGGCAGAAACGGGGTCTGCCATGCCATTTTCCCGGAAAAAGGTTTTGCAAGACCTGGATATACCATTATCATGGGAGATTCCCATACCTGCACCCACGGAGCATTTGGAGCCTTTGCAGCAGGTGTAGGCACTACAGATCTCGAAGTCGGGATATTAAAAGGAGTCTGTGCATTTAAAAAACCTGAATCCATACAGGTAACCATATCAGGCAGGCTGCAAGAGGGAGTATATGCCAAGGATGTTATCCTTGCACTGATCGGCAGAATCGGAGTAAATGGTGCAACCGACAGGGTGCTGGAGTTTTCAGGGCCTGTGGTGGATGCCATGACCATGGATCAACGCATGACCCTTTGTAATATGGCTGTTGAAGCAGGAGCCACCAGCGGCATATGCCCCCCGGATAAGGTGACCTTAGAGTATCTTTGGCCCTTTATTCAAAATCAATATCCCTCAAAGGAAGAGGCTTTAAAATCCTTTAAAGCCTTTGCACCGGATGAGGATGCCTGCTATGTAGATCACATTGAACTGAATGTCTCAAGCCTCCCTCCCCAGGTTACTTACGGCTATAAACCGGATCAGATCAAACCCGTATCTGAAATGAGCGGGGAAAAAATAGATCAGGTTTACATAGGCTCCTGCACCAACGGAAGATTAGAAGACCTTGAAATTGCCGCATCCATCATAGCCGGTAAAAAAATATCAGATGATGTCCGGGCAATTGTATCCCCGGCTACCCCTGATATCTTCAGCAAGGCCATAGATAAAGGCATCATCAAGGCTTTCATGGATGCGGGCTTCTGTGTCACCAACCCCACCTGCGGTGCCTGCCTTGGCATGAGTAACGGAGTATTGGCACAAGGAGAAGTATGCGCAGCCACAACCAACAGAAACTTCAACGGCCGCATGGGCAAAGGGGGCATGGTACACCTCATGAGCCCGGCCACGGCCGCTGCTTCGGCACTAACCGGCAAAATCACCAACTCACCACTTTTTAAGGGCTGAAAAATTAGGAATGTTTCATATTGCCTCAAAAGTAGTTGACAATTTTTTCAAAGAATTTACTAAAATTTAGAGAATGTTTTGAAAAAGTGTAAACCGAGAAATGAAGGATGCCAAAAATTAGGAGAATTAAATGAAGATATTTAAAGGAAAAGCACTTTTTATAGACCGGTCAGATATAAATACAGATGAAATAATACCGGCAAAATATCTCACGGAAATTACAAAAAAAGCCCTTAAACCCTATCTCCTTGAGGATCTTGATCTTCAAGGTTTTGATCCCTCATGTGATGTCAAGGACAAAGGTGTTATTGTTACAAGGGACAATTTTGGATGCGGCTCATCAAGGGAACATGCTCCATGGGCCCTGGAGGTGAACGGCATCAACATGGTGATTGCCTCGGGATTTGCAAGGATTTTCCGTCAGAATATGTTCAACTGCGGGATGATGGCGGTGAAACTTTCCCCTGATGCCATAGACCATATCTTCAATACCTACGGCGGCCTGGAAACCTTTGTTGATACCGATTTTGATAAAATGCTCTTTACCTTCAGCTCAGGCGGGTTAAAGGAGGAAATCCCTTTTACCATTGATGAGTTTGACCAATCCCTTGTAAAGGCAGGAGGTTGGGTTGAGTTTGCCGATAGGGTCTATTGATCTTTATGGAAAATGACGAATGGGCATCAATCAGCTAAAAACCAGGAGAAAAAAATTGAAGATAATTGAACCGTCTTTTGAAATTCTTTACATGAAAGATGCCGATGAAATATACAGTCATCTGGAGCTTGCCGCCAGAACCTGCTATAAATCCGAAGATAAAATTGCCCAGGGGACTGCCGAGGAGCTGTTAAAGCGTCTTTTAAAAACAGGACACCATAGCGTTATCGAACATGTTTCCATAAGCGTCAGGATAATATGTGACCGCGGAATATCCCATGAAATTGTAAGGCACAGACTCTGTTCATTCAGCCAGGAAAGCACCAGGTATGCCAACTACGCCAAGGAAAAATTCGGAAAACAAATCACGGTCATCAGGCCTTTTTTCTGGGAAGAAGACTCCCCTCAATACAGGGAGTGGGAGCTTGCCATGGAAGCATGTGAGAAAGCCTATCTTACTCTCCTTCAAATGGGTGCCAAGGCCCAGGAAGCAAGGAGCGTGCTTCCCAACAGCCTGAAAACCGACATCATTGTAACCGCCAATATCAGGGAATGGATTCATATTTTCAACCTGCGCTGCTCAAAAGCCTCCCACCCCCAGATGCGTCAAACCATGCTTCCGATTTTAAAGGAATTCCACGAAAGGCTCCCCGTGCTTTTTGATGGCCCATATCAGCGTTTCAAAGATGATCTGCCAAACATTTGAATTCCAATCGAAACATTTCAATTCTCAACAAATTGATATAAATTATAATCTATTGGGCATCATAAAAAAGGAGGTGTCTTATCTAATCCTTTGATTTTGTAACTATTATAATGCCATGCTTCAACGAGATACAGACCACTTCTTCCACAAAAACATTGCTGATTCCCCGTGATGAACCCATGGTCAGCACGGCATCTTTAAGGGGGTACTCGAGACCGGATAAAGTAAGTCCCGTCACCTTTTCCGTTACAGGAACAATGGAGAGAAGTTCTCCTGGCTTTCCTTTAATAGTAAACTCTCCTGAAATCAGATATACCTCGTTTTTGGCATCTATAATACGGCAGGAAATCCCCTGTTCAGATATGGTTTTAAGCAAAAAAATATTGGCCAGTGTATGATCAAGGCGGGTTCCGGTAACCCCCGTCAACGTAATGTCTGAGGCCCCCTTTTCAATTGCCCATAGAACGGCAAGTTCAGTATCTCCGGCATCTTTTTTTACAGGATATTGAATAATATCTACTTTATGCTCCTCAAGGTACTTCAAATCCAGCCCGCCCAGGGAATCCAGATCACCTATGACCACATCGGGAACCATGGACATCTTTCTTAAGTGCCCTGCCCCGCCGTCTGCACATACCACCACATCGGCTGCCTCAATCATTGTTCTCATATGGGTATTGTATTCAACTTCGCCGTTTGCAATAACAAGACAGTTCATTTATATCTCCACAAATATATCTCCGGCAACCTTTGGGCAGATTTTAGAAAACATTTTACCGTACAAATAAATATATAATTCAAGACATCCGGTATATTAATCGATACAGATCACCTTGAATCAGACAAATTTCTTCTGGGATTCCTCAATGGCTATCTCCATTTCAGCAACACCAATCTCCGAAACACCCAGGATATTGGCTTCAACTGATCCAACAACTGCAGCCATATCCTCTTTTGTGTTCCCGCTCTCCATCTTTATACAAACTTGATTGACAAGGCGGACAAGCACAAGTAAAAGATTATTCTCATCAAATTCCACGGCATGGTGATCCCTTGCAATAACACAATAGTTATCATTCAAATTCCATTTTTTTAAAAGTTTGTATCCCTGGGATGTATGGAGTTTGTCAAGCACGGCCTCTATCAAGGCCATTGAAGGAAAATTTTGAATTTTCTTGTTCTCTTTTAATTTTTCAAAACAGGTCAACAGATATAGTTTGCCCATGTCATGAAGAAGTCCTACGATGAATGATCCTGAGACCAGCTCTTCCAGCTCCAAATATTTTGATGTCCATAAACATCCCAGGGCACAGGATACAGAATGTTGCCATAGACGATTCTGATATTTTCTCACAAAGGCATCATTGGATTTAAAATTTCCCTGATGGATAATCCACATCAAAGTATTGCCAAGCTCAGTCCCGCCGAGTCTTGACATGGCATCTTTTACCGTATCCACGCTTTCAAGCCCCTTATAGTAGGCAGAATTTGCAATCTTTAGCACCTGCCCCGTCAAAGATGGATCAAGTTTAATCATGGACTCAATTTTTCTATAACTTGGATCAGACTTTAAAAGCTCATTCTGAAGTTTGACGGAATTTTTATTCAAGGGTGGAAGAGAGTCTTCCTCCGTCATTTGCTCTTTTAAGAGATCAATGATGGATTTTTTGTCACTCAATAATCAATACTCCCAATTGTTTTAAAAAATTATTATTCAAAAAAATTATCTTTAATGCTGGATATCCAGGTCTCAACATTTTCTGCCAACCACCTCTCTTCCTCCGAGGTAATTCCAGGCAAATGAAAACACATCCGATAATGCATTTGCACAATTACTTTGAGTAATGCAATAGCTTCGTCAGAAAAACCGCCTCTTTCCAATCGATTGATCCAGTGAGCGTAACTCTCCCAGTTATAGCGCCCAAACCCTAAACCATGGACATAAGCGTCTATACGATCAAAGGAATATCTTTCCCTCCAGAAGTTGTTTTTTGGGGGGGGAATCTCATTTCGCCCCCTTTGAACCATTACACGTCTATATCTCATGAAACGCCAGAGAATAAGAGGTATTAAAGCTATTGCGAGCCAAAATAGCAAAGTTTGTTTGTCACTCAGCCTTTTTATACTCCACCAGCTATCAAATTTGTATTTCATATAATCAGCCACGTCCATCAAAAATTGAAAATATGAGCTCTTTTGGGACTCCAGATCGCTCCATTGTGAAGGGGTGTTATCCACCGTCTGCCAGATTCCGTCCAGATAGGCCAATGACCAGGCATGGGCGTGCCTCGAACGTAGGACAAAACAGTTGCCCAAGGTGCTATATTCGTTCACAAGGAACCCTGTGACGTACCGGGCCGGAATACCGGCAGCACGTAGTAAAAGAGAGGTTGCAGTGGCAAAATATTCACAGTGGCCGGCGTGGGTGTCTCGTAAAAAGGTCTCCAGCGGCATTGCTTCAACATCTGATTCCTTTTGAATTAAGGTATAGCTAAATTTACTAAAGTAATCAGTAATAGCTTTTTTGGCCTGCCTATGAGAAAGCGTGTTCAAATTCAGTTCTGCAGCAACAGCCGAGATAATTGTTTGATATTCAACCGGGATTTGTAAATCATCAAGGTAGGGAGGCGCTCCGCGAGCACCCTGATTTTTCCAGTTTATTCGAAAATAAAAGGATTTTGGGCCACCTTTTACTCGAATGGCCCCAAGATTAGTTTGACCCAGCTCCATGGCCTCTAAGCCCTCAATAGTGATGACTCCCGAGGGCAGAGCCAAAACACCATCCTCACTATTCAGTGTACCCGAAATCCATGCCTGGTAAGGTCCAACATCATCCACCTGCCCCAATTGCCAACATCCGGTTGCCCCTTTTTTTTGTATAGGAAGCAATGGTGACCGTGGGGAAAACCACCTTCCTGCCTGATAGCTGCGATAGGTGTTGTAGGTGTTCTGATGGAAAAGCTGTGGTATCTTCAGCGTTGTTTCAGGTTCAACCCACATGATAATACGGTTGCTGAGTTTTAACTTACCTACATCACCGATGGAGGTAGTAACCTGATAGGGATCTTTATAGAGGTTGCCCTGCAATAATATATCTGCGACAGCACCCTCCAGCCATAGTTGAAGCCGGTGTAATCCAATTTGGCCGTACCAGCCAATTATGGTGGCCATCACAAAGATAAGCGCCCAGACCATTACCTTATAACGGCGGGATCGCAATGGCCATAGGGCCCAACAAGAACATAGTGTAAGGCCAATGTAAAATGCCGGAGTTCGAAGGTTTGCCGCGCTAGCACTAATCAGAACCACAACCAGGGTGTGGTAGGAAATGTTTATGATATGTCTATTGTGTGCCGGGCGGCGTTTTTCTTTTAAACGAATAACATAAAAAAGAGCGCCCAAATCTACCCCTTGCACCACGCTGTAGGCTTGAACCGTTAAAAGTGGAAAAATGGCAATGGGAAGCCATCTGACCATGGAGTCAGTGCCAATGGAAAAACGGTAAATTGTCATACCCAAGATAATCAGCACACAGATATCCACAATGCGATAGAAATCTTCAGGAGTAAACTCCCAACGTTGCCTGAGAAACCGTGAGCCTTCCAACACCGTTGCCATGGCACACCCGTATATCAGGTACCCGGTTTGCAAGCCCCAGAAAATCAGAGCTGTTCCCATTAGGCCGATGGGGAGCTTCATAGGGCTGCCAAGCCTTTTTCAATTTGGTCAGAATAAAGACAATGAAAATGCTCGGGGGTATCCTGCATAGGGCCTTTTGGGCGAAGGGCAGTACCTGGATCGTTGATCACGATCACCTTCACGGGCACCCCCATATTCTGGAGACAGGAGACCAGTTCCCAGCGGGGGGTATCCCAATCAAGGAAAACGCAGATGCAGGCACTAAGGAAGTTGGCACGTTGAATAATCAGTGGATAAAGAGACGTAAATGTGTGATCAGTACAGACATCAACCGCTGCAAGGATTTCAAGCATGTGATCTATATTGGTAAGTCCTCTTCCAGTCGAAAAACAATAGGCTTCCGGGCCTACAAACAGCAGATCAAGCAAAGACTCCTCTGCCTGCATGGAGACAACCAATGATGCTGCCACCGATACGGCTGCTTCAAAAACGGTATCGCCTGAAATTAAATGAAAGGTATCCAATACCAGGGCATGGCGTACAAAAAACTCTTCCTGATACTCCTTGACGATGGGCTTGCCCGTTTTTGCCCAGCTTTTCCAGTGAATGTGCCGTAAGGGATCACCCGGTCTGTATTCACGCAAGGAAATGAACTCCTCTGCATCTCCTACGGATGAAGCCAGGGTAACACCGCCGGGCTGAAACTGACGCATACCAGGCAAGGTTACAGGAGACACAGGATAAATTTTTGGCAGGACCACGATGCGGTCTAAAAGTGGAATTCGCCGGCGGGAATTAAACAACCCCAGAGGCTCCCTTCGAAAAATGGTTAAACTCTCTAATCTTAAATACCCGCGTCGCATGGGCATCAACTCCATGCGTACAGAAACACTGCAATTAGGAGGTATATCGGGCATTACCCTTGGAGCCGTTTTAGCAGGTTGACCTTCTATTATGAGCCAACACCAACGATAATAGCCTGCCCAACGGTCAAAGGAATTACGCAGCATTTCATCAGGCTCACGGGCATGGCTGAAAGTTTCCAGCGACGGCCGTGGATCAGGCAAATCTTCAACAACAAACAATGATTTTTCCGTCTTTTTTCCTGTGTTTAGAATGTCTGCTCCATATGTAAAAGGAGAGCCGACAGAAGCAAAGTGTGATAATCTACGGGTAACGGTAAAACGAGACGGTAAAAGAGTAGATGTGGCAAAGGCTATAAAAAAAAGTGCCACCAGGAAACAAAATATCTGATAGGCAAGGTTCACTTTTGTATCAATGCCAAAAAGGGCAGATACACAGATGCTTACTAACACCAGTTGACCTGCGGCGGTCATGTGTTGTTGACACCATCTCTTGAGAACAAAGACAAACCGGTAACAAAGATAAAAAAAGCGTGTCATGAAGGCACCGGGACTGTCTTGAGCAGCTCTTCTATAATTCCGGCTCCTGTCTTGCCGGAGAATTTAGCCTGGGGATCAATGGTTAAACGGTGTGCAAGGACATCCAGGGCAACTTCTTGAATATGCTCTGGGATCACATATTCTAAACCGTCAAAAACCGCCAATGCCTTGGAAATGTTCATCATGGACAAAGATGCCCTGGGACTGCATCCTATGGAAACACCGGGATAGCTGCGCGTTTTTTGTACAAGTTCAACGATATAACGTTTCAGTACAGGGCTCAGATACACCTCATGAACCGCTGATTTAATAAGAGCTATATCTTTGCGGTTAACGCAGGGGTGAAGATTATCAATGGGGTGCCCACAGCGCTGAGCATCCAGAATGGCCATTTCTGCTTCAATGGAAACGTAACCAAGGCTGAATCTGAGAGCAAAACGGTCCATCTGTGCCCTGGGCAAGGGATAGGTACCGGAACTCTCAATTGGGTTCTGAGTGGCACATACAAAAAAAAGATCATCCAGGGAATGCAGCTTTCCTTCAGCACTAACCTGGCCTTCGGCCATGGCCTCCAAAAGGGCGGATTGGGTTCTCGGAGAGGCACGATTAATTTCATCCGCAAGCAGGATATCAGTAAATACAGGGCCCGGATGAAAATGGAACCGACTATCCTGCTGGTCATAAATGGAGAGTCCTGTTATGTCCGAAGGCAAAAGATCGGGAGTAAACTGAACCCTTTTGAAACGGGCATCAATGGAAAGAGCTAAGGTTTTTGCCAGAGTGGTTTTACCTGTGCCAGGGGTGTCTTCCAGTAAAACATGCCCTCCCGTAACAAATCCGGCCAAAAGCTTGCGAATGGCTGAACTTTGCCCCTGAATTATTTTTTCCATATTATCGACCAGCCTGCGATAAATTTTTTGAGACAAAGATATATTCATACTCCCTGTAATCTTTTAACCTCTTTTAATGATCTTGGGGGAAGAAGTCTTGGAACGCACCGGAATACCTCATCTAGGGTTGTGATTCCCATAGCCGCCTTTAAAATGGCATCTTCAAAAAGCGTAACAAGTCCGGTGGTTTCCATACTGATCTTTCTGATTTCAAAACTGCTCTTATGGGTTAAGATGGCATCCCTGACAAATTCATTTAAAACCAGCATTTCAAAAACTGCAATGCGTCCCTTATACCCTGTATGGCGGCACTCGGAACATCCCCTGCCCTTTTTAAACTCATACTTTGAAACTTCAGCAGGCCCATATCCTATCTTATGAAGCTCTGCCGGAGTTACTCTCCAGGGTGCACCGCAAAACTTGCATACTCTTCTTAAAAGACGCTGGGCAAGGACACATACCACAGTAGATGATACAAGAAAAGCCTCTATATCCATATTCATAAGGCGGACCAGCCCACTGATACTGTCCTCTGTATGAAAGGAGGTAAGCACCTTATGGCCTGTCAATGCGGCCTGAACAGCCACATCAGCAGAATAATTGTTCCGGATCTCTCCTATGACAACCACATCGGGATCCTGCCTTACCACATGTCTCAAGGTTTCCTCATAGGTCAGGTTGATTTTCAATCCTTGATGATTATTGCGGACAAAATACATCGGCAGCAGCATAGAAATTTGAATTGCCAAAAAACATGTCAGAACTTTTGGGACGGGATACTAGGGTACCGGTATGAGAATACCGGGTTTAGTCACACTCCGAAAGACTGTGCCAAACAGCCAATACCGCGACCTCGTGTCTCACTGTAACGTAACCATCTGCGGCTTGTCCGTCAGCATGTTTTTGTTTATATTTTTCATCATATTGTTGAACGAAGCCGCTCCGCGGCGGAAAATCTTGAAATCGTGTATACTCCTTAAATGAGCCAATAAAGGGTCACAACTTTTTAAAAGGAGTATTTCCCATGAATTCGAAAGAAACAAAACAATTTCAAGAACTTTATCAACGCCATCTCATCCTTCTCAAACTTCAAGGAAAAAGTCAATCAACAATTAAAGCCTACTCTCGAGCAGTTCGACAAGCTCAAGAGCATTTTGATTGCTGCCTGGATCAGGCTACTCCGGAGCAATTTGAATCTTATTTTTCACAACGGGTTGAAACACATTCATGGAGCACGGTCAAGATAGATCGTCTTGGTCTCCAATTCTTCTGGCGTTTTGTCTTAAAACGTGACTGGCAGTGGATCAACATTGTAAAACCTCCCAAAGTCAAATCGATTCCCGATATTTTGACGGTCTCAGAAATTGAAAGACTCATCGGAGCCACACGCAAATTACGTTATCGAGTGTTTTTGCTGACCACATATTCCATGGGGCTTCGCCTGGGAGAAGCCCTGGCTCTCCAGGTCAGTGATATCGATGCAGAGCGAAGTTTGGTTCATATCCGACGTGGCAAAGGCCACAAGGATCGTATGGTTCCACTGCCCAACCTCACCGTAGAGGCATTGCGGGAGCTTTGGAAAAAACACCGTCACCCGCACTTTCTTTTTCCAAACCCTACCTGCTCTTTTAAGAGAATCCAAAAAGCCACAACCCATATGGATAGAGGCGGCGCTCAACAGGCCATGAAAAAGGTCGTCAACGAGTGCGGCATATCTAAAAAAAGTCTCCATACACTCTCTTCGTCATTATGTAGAGTTAGATATAATGGGTGTTGATTTGAATTTTCTGCCATTAGCAAGTGACTGAGCTATTTTGACTGGAGCATGTTTTCAAACCTCATGTATTCTCAAAACGGTATACTAATTTTCCCTTTTTTAACAAGATTATATTGACCGATGTTTTGCTATGGACTCGCTGCGCTCGTCCGTGGTGGGTTTTTTAAGGCATAAGCAGGAAGGCTTGAATAAAAAACAAGCAGGAGCGGCAATGAGGACCGCTCCTGCTTCACTAATTAGGGCATTTTATTCAATGCCACCTGCTTCCGGCTATCCCTTTTCAGGTTTCCTCCCCAGGATATCCTGAGTCCGTTTCACCGAAACTGTAATACCTATCTTCTCTGAATTCTTCCATCCTTATATCAAACAATTCCTTAAGCATCTGATTTTCAGTATTTACCCACTTTAAGCTGATCAGAATGACGTCCATCAGCAAATATCCCATCTGATCAACTATTTTGGGCATTTTTTCTTCAAGCTCCTGTTCGTTATCGTGCATACTCCTCCCCCATATTAAAAATTTGAGTTGCCGTTTTTACCGCAACAGCTAATTGGCGGGCATGTCATCAGTGGTCTTGATTTTCAGTATCATGTCCGCATCCACTGTTTTTGCATCGCAGAACATGGCATAGGTCAGGGCCTCTTCACAGATATTGCCGATCAGTCTCGGGAACCCGTATGAGTATTCCTGTATGGCCGCTAAAGCATCTTCCTTAAATATTAAAGCTGTGCATCCGGCCCATTTAAGGCGTGATGCAATATAATCGACGGTGTCTTGGTCCGATAATCCGGTCATATGGTATCGCATTCTGATTCGCTGATTCAGAGGCTCCATGACAGCAAAATTCATCATGCGTTTTAAGTCGGATTGACCGGATAAAATGAGCAGGAATGGATCAAAGGAATCCATTTTAAAATTGGTCAGCAGCCTTATTTCTTCAAGCGGACCAGGCTTCAATAAATGGGCTTCATCAATGATGAGAAGCACCGTCCGGCCCCGGTGCTCTCTGGATTCGAGAAGCTCTTTCTGGATTTGTTGATAGTTTGCACTTTTGGTAAACCGATTCTGCAATCCCAGTAAAGCGTTGATATGCCTGAGGATGTCCGTCCGATTAAGAGTGCTCAAGGGGGTATAAAGGACATTGAAAAGGTTGTCATTGAGGGTGTCTGCAAATTTCCTGATGGTAGTGGTCTTACCCACGCCGGGGTCCCCTGTCAACAACATGATACCGCCCCTGCGTTTCATATAATCGAAGCGGGCAAGGGTTTCCGTAAATATCGACGTATCAACGACATCAGCGGTTTTAATTTCCTTGTCAAACGGGTAGTGTTTAAAGCCGAACCAGGCCAGGAGATCTTTCATTTGCGCACCTTTCCCTTGGCATAAGAAATGGTTGCCTGGGCGTGGTTGGGCTTGAAAGTCCTGGCGTTTTGACGCTTATCAACGAATTTGAGGCGGCAGACCCGGATATCTTTGTCATAAAGATACAGTTCCTGATCCGCATCCACAGGATGACGAACATCAACACGCTGCCGAATATAAGCGGTAGGGACTTCAAAAATATTCCCCTTAAAGCTGATGGTCGCATCGTTGTTGACTACCCGCTCATGCCGTACAAGGAATATTTCATCCAATTCAGCCTTGGTCGGCCGGGTGATATCGGTGTGGCCGGCAGACCTGTGATACCGGTCAATGGGGCGTTCATCTATGCCGGTATGCAGTTTATGATGGTAATCTTCATGCAGCCAGACGGCGAAAGCTGCATTGAGTTCTTCCAATGTCAGTTTTTCGGTAAGGGCGGATAAAAACCGGCCCCGGACCGTTCTAAAAAATCGCTCAATTTTTCCACGGGAAGGCGAATCATAGGGTTTTGAATGGATCAGTGAAATACCGGATAATGCGCAGGTTTTGGCCAAAAAATCAGAACTGAAAGACGCTCCATTATCGACATAAAGACGTTCAGGAAGTCCAAATGCCAGAAAGGCATCCTTTAATACCACGGTCAGGGAAAGAACAGTTTCAGTAGGAGCAAAGACATGCCCCACAATCATCCGGCTGTGATCATCTATGATGGCGCACAATATGGCTTTATGCGTTTTCCGGTTCACGGTTACCAGGGGGCCATGCATGAAATCCCCCATCCAAAGACAATTTATATGATCGGTTTCAAAGCTGGTCCGCTTATCCCGGCGCTTGTCTCCAAAAATTAACAACTGCTCTTCTTTAACGATGCGCAGCAGCGTATTGTAATGGATGGGTGGCTCTCCGATTTGGCCCTTTTGTGTCAGCATCTCATGGAGCCGTTTTACGGGAATATAAGGATAGGCCTTACATTGAACCTTGATGGCATCCATGACCTGCGGACTGGCTTTTCTGGGTCTGCCTTTATCGCTTCTAATTTTGGGCTTAAGGCCTTCAAAACCAAGCTTCCTGTATGCTTTGAGCCAGGACTTCAGGGTGGATACTTTGACCTTCCGGTTGCCATAGCGTGGGAATTCATGGTGTTTGCAGGCCTGGGTGCGGAAGTACTCATTTTGTACTCTTCCCGGCTCTGCCAACACAGGGCTGATCAACTTGTAACGGATCAAAGCAATTTGTTCTCGGGTCTCATTGTCCATAACACCTCCTGTAATGATATTTCTGCCAAAAAAGCGTTGTCATGGCCAATAACTTAACCGACTGAAATAAAAGGTGTTATCAATCCTGTGTCAGAATATACCCAAAAACGTCATCTCCATATCCCGGATTTACCCTGGTCAGCAGAATAGTGGTCATTTTCAACCCGTCACTTTATTTTAAGGAGGACGAATACGGTCACAGGATGTTCTACCAAATAGGCATTTTCCGGTTCGATTTAAATGATATCGTATGCCTGGCTTCATCTGGCAGGGGGCGGGGCAGTCAACACCGGTGATGATTTTAAGATACAGATAAATCGTTGTGATGATTTGCCTTGAATCAGGTTGCTTTGTCCCGGGAACGGGGAATTTTTCATGGAGAGTGTGATGTCCTCGAAGGAAACCGGCCAGTATCAATACTGCCCAGGTCTGGATCAAGTACGGTGTCACAGAACAGTCCGGGGTAAGTTCAAGGGTGGTGCCATGGTAACCCTTTTGCCCACGGCATTGAAATTCGTATACTTTGATCAGGGTGCCGATAACTGCGTCAACCGTATATTGACAATAGGGAATCAGTTGGCTGGGCAGCAAGGAAAATGTTCTCCCAGTTTTATCGCATAAGAATCTGGGGACTGGAACTTTCCCCTTTTTAAAAGGAAACAGGTCTATGGCGTAACGATAATATTCTCTGATGGGCTTGTGGCAGTCTTTTTCACCACAAATAAGGCATTGGTGTCCGACATAATCTTGAAAATTTATGTTTGAAAAATCAGCTTTGTATTCCCAGATGTCCGTATATGTGTTAATGAATTGGTGTTGGATATTTTATATCCTTGGGAAGTTGGGAAGGAGGCTATTGGCATAGACACATCCTTCCCAACTTTTTCATTTTCAGCGGTTCCAGTCAAAATATCATTGTGAATTCCATACATTGAAAAACTGAATATACGCATATCAGCGGGCAAAATAATTTGCAAATTCATAGGGAAAATTTGAAGAAATAATATTGTAATCAACAGCATCGCCTTGGAATGTCTGAGTACATGGGGTGTTACTGGAAAATCAACATTGAAACCAACATCATCGTTTGCTTTCTCAACATATTTATTCAAGATATAAGAAATACCCCATCGTGACAGTGGTTGCTTCTTCTGGTTTACAAACAGGTAATTATCACCCTTGGAGATCCCAGGATTATATTTTTTAATTTCAAGATATGAACTAAGAATCTCAGATGTTTTGCACATGATCGGTACTTGTCGAGTTTTGCTACCCTTACCGTACAATCTTATGACGGCTGGGGATGATAAGCGCACATCCTTTACTTTAATATTTATCAATTCCTGAACTCTGGAACCCGTATCGTAGAGCACCGACAGAAGTATGGCATTCCGGAATCCCTCAATTGTAGACGTATCAGGTTGGGTGAGGAGGATTTCCAATTCGTGACCAGTTAGATAGGCGACTAACGTTCGGGGGTGTTTCTTGTTCGGTATTGAAAGTATTTTTTTAAATTCAAACAAATTTTCTGGATATTCTTTCTGTACATAGTGAACAAATGAATGAATTACAGCAAGTCGCTGGTTACGAGTTGAGATGGAACATTTTCGTTCTGTTTCAAGCCAATCAAGAAAGTGAAGGATGAGCTCTTTCGACAGATCACTTGCCTTGATTTTTTCTGGCTTAATTGATTTAACTGAGTCGCAGAATATCAATAGCAGCTTAAAGACGTCGCGGTAAGACGCAATTGTGTGTGTACTGGCGTTTTTTTGCCCGGGTAGATACTTTGACAGGAAATCAGAGAGGTATTTAGGGAAATTATTATCCTTCATTTACTGACCCTCCTTCCGGTATAACGTGCCCGAAGCCTGCCTCTAATCTGTTGATAATATCAGGATACAAATCAGCAGTTAAGCGGAGATAGTACTGCGTGCCTCTGAAATCAGAGTGGCCGATGTATGCTGCCAGATAGGGTAATAGATTGCTTAATTCTTCACCCGCAAGCACCCATTTTTTCAAGCATTTGACCGCGTAGTTGTGTCTAAAATCATGCACTCTCGGGCCAGCATCAGTATGAGGGATATTGGCACATTGTAAGTATTGGCGGAAACGACGATACACTGTGCTTTGGTCCATCTTGCCTTTTCTGGGCGACTGAAACAAGTAAGCTGCATCTTGAGAGTATTTATGAAAGACCTTCATAAATTTGTCTATCCTGTTGGTAAGACTTGGCGCAAGCGGGATCAGTCGATCCTTATTGTTTTTGGCATGATATACGCTCAGAACACCATTGATCCCGTCAAAATCTTTAAGCATTATATTTAACGCTTCAGACACTCTCATGCCAGTTCCATAGAGCAGGCGGAAAAGAACCGGGTCAACCATGTGTCTATTTGTATAAAATGAATCCTCCCAGGCATCAACGGCGGTAAAAATATGCCTCATTTCTTTTTCTGTAAAAATATAGGGAATATGGGAACATTTTTTAACAGGTGCTGATTTTATTTTTGCAACGTATACTTCCCGGTACCCCTGTCGAATCAAAAACAATGCAAAATCCCGCAACAGACATTCTTTCAAATAGTGAGTCGACGGCTGTTACTGCGGTGAATATATGAAGTCATCCACCATGGATTTTGTTATACGTATTCCTGTATATCCATTTCTGTCAAAATAGTTGTCAAAACGGAGAAGTAATTTTTCCTGATTACCGTACTTATAACCCGTCATCCTTTTTTCATTAAGGAAGGAAGTCATCATGCCAGATAAATCACTGTACCATTGATAAATTTCTGTCATAACTAAAACACCTCCTCAGGATCCAAGACACACTTTCTCAATCCGTCAAGATCAATCTTAAGATAAATGCTGGTGGTATTAATGTTTGTGTGCCCTAAAACTTCCGAAATAACTGGAAGAGGGGTTTTGGCTTCCAACATGTTTCTGGCAAGCGTGCTTCTCAAGGAATGCAGTCCACAATGTACACCGGTAGGCGGAATAATGCCTGCAACTTGCATGTATCTTTGTAATTCACTGTAGAAACTCTGATTTTCCCCAAAAGAATCAAAGGGAGCACGATGTCGAACAAAAAGTCTATTGCATGCTGTTTGAGGCCGACCATTTTTCAAATAGTCAATAATAGCCCACCCAATGTCATCAAGGAGTGGCAACTCCAGTGCTTGTCCTGTTTTTCGTACACTCAGTGCAATTATTTTTTTGTTCCAATTTAGATTTGACAGCCTCATGTTGCGGATATCACTGACTCTGAGACCAAGATGCGCTACTATAAGAAGAATGGCATAATCCCGCTTACCCTTAGCAGAATTTCGGTCAATTGATGCCAGTAATTTTTTTACGTCATCTGTTTTCCATGCATGAGGAATAAACGCATTGCGAAGAATTCTTACATGCGGCAGTGATGCCGTAAGATTTGTTTTTATGATATTCATATCTTGCAAAAATGTGAAATAATTCCTCAACACAGAAAGGACAGTAGAAACATATCTGGGCTTGCATTCGGCGAATGTCGCCAGAAATTCTGTTAAATGGGATGCTGTAATATCATCTGAGGATTTAATTTTTTTTTATGTAAAAAGCTAAGCAATCGATTGACAATATTGTTGTTGCATACAATGGTTGCATCCGCATAATTTCGTTCACGGTATTCTTTTTGAAATAACTGATATTCAGACTTAAACGCAGGAGGACATTGAAACGGCTTGATTTTAGAGCGCATGAAAAAAGATAAATCCCCATTATCCAGGTAATAAAACAGGTTTTGCAGCGGTTTGAGAGCAGTATTAATTTTTCGATTGCCTCGCCCCCAAAATCCATCCATAGTCACACCGGTTCTTTCCTTAATGTAGGCCAGACCAACATGTTCCTCCATTTTGGTATAATGATTTTTCTCCATGAACTTTATCAGGGAATTAAGAATTCCTCGATGTACCTTAATAGTTGAAGCAGCATATTCACGTTCTGCCATAATGCGCAATACGGAATTTATTGCCTCTCTGGTTTCATGTAATTGATTCATAAAAACATCTTCCTTTCTTGTTTTAAGATAGGATGAGTATGCTTTATTATGGGGAGTGTTTCAAGGGTTTACACCCAATTGGTGGTATTCAGGCAGCTTTTCTCCCCATTATATCTGACTCTACATAATGACGAAGCGTATGGATTCCCCGCCCTCTTGTGATTCCGGCTCTTTTTTTGGCATGATAATAGATTTGCTGGGCGGTTCCGATAGACATCGGCTTTGCCTTATCCGCACCGAAAAACCAATATTCTTCAGGCCGGTATTCACGCCAGTAGGTTTCAAGTGCTGATAAAAAACGAGGGGATAGAATTGTATATCTGTCTTTTCTGCCCTTGCCCTGTTAAACCCTTATAATCATTCGGTTTATTTCTATATGGACTGGCTTTAGGGCAACAACTTCACTTACTCTCAGACCGGCACTATAAGTTCCAAGAAGAAGTGTTCGGTGCTTAAGATTTGTGCACGAGTCTATCAGTTTATAAACCTCATCCTGGCTTAAAACTATGGAAAGTTGTTTCTGTCTTTGCCGGGGCGGGATTACAGAGCTTGTATCTCTTTGCAGGATTTTTTCGTAAAACATTTTTATCCCACAAAAGACGACATTGCAGCTACTCCAGGCATATTGACGATCTTGTAGAAGATACAAAAAATAATCCTGGACTTGATCATCGGATAGTTTGTCAGGGCTCAGATTATAGTATCTGGCAAGAGCTTGAACTGCGTTGATGTAAGCGGTGTGGGTCTTGGGGGAAAGTCTTTTAAGGGTAAGATATCTTGTGAATTTTTCTCTTAACTCAGTCATGCTTCTCTCCTGATATTTGAGGTTAGTATTCAGGAAAGTATGCAATTTATGCTTTGTTGATGGAATAAAAACTTCGCTTGATTAAAAAATTCATTGTTCCGCCAGGCCTTCGGGGCGCTCTCCGCGAAGCGGTTTTGTTCAACAGTTTTAATAAGTGGAAACTTTCCATCATATTGACTGCAATATATTTCATTTTTATCCACCTATTTTGATATTAAGCCATTAAAGTGGAAAATTTTTACACTTATCAACTTTTTGATTTTTTTTGTCCACTTATTTTGATATAGTAATAAGATTATGGAAAGTCAAACAAAATTTCGTCCCAATCCGGATCTGAAATTAATGGATCAGGTTCGTGAAGTTCTTAGATATCATCATTACGCATACCGTACAGAACAGACCTACTGCCAGTGGATACTGCGCTATATTCGTTTTTACGGTGCCAAGTTTCATCCCCGTGATTTAAATGCCGGGCACCTCGAACGAATGCCTAAGAAATCTGCCGTTGCAAAGCGTTTGGACAGCAAGACAAGGCATGGCAGACTAAAGGCATTACGAAAAAAAATAGACGACTGAAGCATCCTTTAAATCAATTCTATATCATCTTTACTTACCCAGCCCATTTTACCCTTGGAGAAAAAAATTTTAAGATAACCGTTCTTTATGCTTTCCACCCGGACAATGGTTCCCGGGTGGAGCACGAAAAGCTCTGTTGCCGATAGAGAAAGCCCTGATCTTACAGATGCTTCCCCCGCGATGATCACCGCTCTGTCATGATTTTGTTCAGCATAATAATCATAAAATGCCGTGGAACCTGAAAACACAAGTATCAAAAGCATGAAAACCCCTGCCAAGGTAAATACTTTCTTTTTCCGAATGGTTCTGAAACCAGCATAGCTGAAAAACACAACAGACACAAAAATGGCGGCAAAGGCTGCTGCCCTGGCCGGCAGATAATCCTTCCAGAAAAACACAATTCCTGAGACATCAACCCCTGGGGACTCAAGCTTATCCTGAACCAGACCCCTTGTGTAATCAAGATTGAACTTAAGATCAGGATCAAGGGGAATCAGCTTTTTTGCGCGTTCATACCACAGCATCGCCCGGCCTATATCTCCGGCCTTGAGCCAGGCATTGCCTATATTATAAAACAGATGGCCGTTGCAAACACCGTTTTTTGCAACCTGCTCAAAGGCTTTTGCAGCCTCCGTGAAATTTTCCGATTTATAATCACTTATCCCCTGTAAAAAAAATGTGCCCGAATCATCGGCCTGGATATTTCCTGGAAGAATAGAGAAGGCCGCACATAAAAAAACAGAAATTGCAAGAAACTTCAAAATATCTTTAAGCCTTCTGAGCAGCTCTTTTCTGGAAAACTCATCCATATTCCGGGTGCCGTAACGGGCCGATTCTATATCATAAAGAAGGTCAGCCGCCTTTTTTGCAACCCCCTCATCCGTCCTGGTGCCGGAGAGTATTCCGGGAACCTCATCAGGTGTAACAGATTGACCAGGAGTTCCCTTTTTTGATAAAACAGCAAAGCTTAATGCTCCGTGCATGGAACGTAAAAACTCGTTCTGATCTATGTCCTGTTTTTCCGCCTGTTTCAAGTTAAGCCTGGCCTTTTTTGCCAGTATGGCAGAGGAGGAAATATCTTTGTTACCAAAAACAAGAAATGCTTTTAAAAGATAAAACACAAAACAGGGCAGAAAAAACAGAAGAGCAAAGAGCGTAATCGGCATTGTCCTTTTATTTATAAGGGCCTCCGGCCCCTCTTTCAAGGCAAGGATATCCCTGCCGGTGAAGGCCACGTCTTTTTTCTCCAGATTCCGCAAACTGCCGGACCCGGATGTCTGATTATCTGTCCTTACCGTGGTAAGACCCTGATCATCTGCTTTTTCCACATTCAGGACAATGGGGCCTGTGGCAAGGGTTTTATACTGTTTCTCTGCTGTATCATAATAGGTAAGAGAAAGAGGATTCAGGGGATAACTGCCGGGCTTGACCGGGACAAGGGCAAGTTTAAATGTTTTGGTTCCAGAGTACCCATTGAGGGTCAATGAAATATTCTCCTCCGGGGTATCGTCATATACTTTAAACTCAGATGGAATGGATATATGAGGGGCCTGGGCATCCATGAGGTTACCTGTCCCTGATACAATAATGGTCAAAGTTGCCGATTCTCCGGCCTTTAGAGTGGTTCTGTCCAGCCCTGTTTTAAGGGAAAAGCGCCCAACCAGCCCTGAAAAAGGGGTGTTTCCATTATATTCAGGAAGCGGTTTAACCTTTACCTGTAAAGATTGCGTGGCCAGCCTCCTGGGTTCGGTCCTGCCAAAGGAGAAAAAATTATTTGAAAAAAAAGAATCATCAAAGGGGCTTCTGCCTCCCCTCACACGGACCTCACATGTTATGACAGCAGGAGCTATCTCAATGTCACCGGTGGTTTCAGGGATAATAACATAATTGATTTCAATTACATTATAGGTTCTGCCGTTTATGGTTTCTGTATAGTTTTTACGTTCTCCAGCCTCTTTTGCATTGAATCCCTGGAACGAGGGCTGCTGAAGTCTTGCATTGGAATACTGCACCGCGCTGTACAGCCTGAGCTGGTATATACCCTGCTGGCCTGTATATAGAACATCACTGGAAAGTCCTGCCTCCACAAAAATATCCCTGGCCTGTTTCCGGGACTTCTTTGTTTCAGACACCTCAATGGTTATCTCTTTTGTATGATAAACCTTTTTTTTGTGAACAACCTCCAAGGAAGGAATGCTTAATACCCCGGATTTTAAGGGTACAAGACGAAAAATTGTACTCATGGTTCTGGATGCTTTGCCGTTGATGATACTGATATTGCTGCTGCTGCTTGTGGAAACAATGTCAAAATCCTGAATGGGTGATGTATCCACCTTTCCTTCTCCATCCTCAAAAATAATCTTAAGGTTCATTGATTCGTTGATGGAAATGATGTTTCTATCAACCTGCGCGCGAACACTAAAACCCAGGGCAGTGCATGGTATTAAAAACATTATCAGCAAAATATTATAAGCTATTTTCATTTGTAAAATATCAGGATATTTTTTTGCATTTTTCTTGAGGCTTTGTTGATCAAACCTGGAACCGTTAAAGCCTTGCCGTTTTTTCATCATCGCCGAATAATTAAACATTTACCAGTCCTTTTCCACAGGCCGTCCTCCGTAAGCCGGCATCATGGCACTGCCGGGTTTATCTTCCAGGCGGTTTAAGAGGCGCTGCTGGGCCTGATGCCGGAGAGCCTGTTCTTCAGAGCTTTCATAGCCCTCATTTTTTTGCCCGCCCTGTTTTTTTTCTTTATTCTTCTCCCCTTCTGGTACCTGGTTCTCCTCCTGATCTTGGCTTGAAGAGTTTTGTTTTGAAGTATCCGATTTCGGCTGATCTTTCAAATCCTGTTTATCATCCCCTGATTCAGGCTGATCAGACGAAGTATCTTTATTGCCGCTGTCCTGCTTCTCTTTATCCTGATTATCTTTTTTATTCTGATTCTCCCGGCTTTGTTCTTTCTGCTTTTGCTCTTCTTTATTCTTGTCTTTATTTTTTTGATCTTTTTGATTCTGATTTTTTTTATCTTGATCTTTTTTATCCGGGTCTTCCTGATTTTTATCTTTATTCTTCCCATCCTCCTGATCCTTGGGAGGATTTTCCTTTTGCTCTTCCATCTTTTTTTTCACAAACTCCAGATTTTCTCTTGCCTCTTTATACAGGGAAGATTGCTCTGGAATCTGTTCAAATGCCTTTACTGCCTCATTGAGATCCCCCATGCGAAAGGCCGTATTCCCAAGATTAAACCTGGCCTTATCCTTTAACGGTGCATTATCGGTATCAAGGGCTTTGGTGAAATTACCCAATGCAGCCTCATAATCCTTGTTCATATATGCCGCGGTTCCGATATTATAATAGAGTTCCGGCATCTCAGGCCTTTCCAACTGGGCATCAATGAAATTCTTTTGCGCCGCATCATACTTTTTTGCCTCAAAGTTCTCTATTCCCTCCCTGACACTCTTTGATGCGCCTGCATGGCAGCTATCAGGACAATATGCAGATGCAAAGGAAAAATATAATACCAGTAATATGGATAACACCATTGATTTTGAGGAAAAGCTTTTTTTTGTTTCCTTACCGGGTTTGTTAAACTTGAGGAGAGCAATGTTTCTTTTTTGTTCAGAAACAAGTAATTCTAATATTAAAAAAAGTACACAGGGAAGCAAAAGCCATTGAAAACGATTTTCCCATACCTTTTTCCGGCCGCTTTCAATGGTTTTTCTTTCCATTTTTTTTAAAATTTCTCCAGTATATATAAGATCAAGGTCCATATCTCCCGCAACGGACTTAACATAAATCCCATTGGAGATCGCGGCAATCTTTTGAAGAGCCTCATCATCCACACGGGACATAATGATGCGCCCCTTGTCATCCTTTTTAAAACCACCGTCAGGGGCGGGTATGGGCGCGCCTTCCTCCTTTCCCACACCAATGCAGAATATCCTTACCCCCTCTTTGGCCGCCTTTTTTGCAATATCAAGGGGTTCTCCTGAAGTGTTTTCACCATCTGTGATGATGATTATGGCTTTTTCCGAATCAACATCTTTTTCAAACCCGTTTAATGCAGTCAGGACAGCACCGCCTATATCCGTGCCTCCCATGGGGAGATAATCAGGATCAAGGGCTTTTAAAAAAATATTAAAGGCTGAATGATCAAGGGTAAGGGGGCATTGCAGGATGGAGGTTCCGGCAAAAGCCACAAGCCCTGCACGGTCAGAGTGCATCATTTTCAAAAGGTCGATGATCTCCCGTTTTGCCTGTTCCAGACGGGTGGGTTTAATATCTGATGCCAGCATGCTCCTTGAGCAGTCAAGGGCAATCATGATATCCACTCCCCGCTGCTCTACCTTTTCCCAATGAAAACCAACAAGGGGGCCTGTCAGGGAAAGAACGGCAAAGGCCAGTGAAAGGAGGAGAAGCAAAGACTTAAGATATATTCGCTTCAGGCTGTAACCCGGCACCATGGTGGAAAAAACAGACGGGGATAGAAATCCGGACAGAATCTTAGTGCGTCTTCGGTGTCCGTAGATTAGAACAGCCGCAGCAATAATAACTCCCCAGACCAGATAAAACATAAAGGGATGGGAAAATTTCATCTCTCAAGGTATCCTCATGAATCTTGTATTAAAAAGAATGATGTATAAAAAGAGCAGCAGCACACCTGTAATTACAAACCACAAATACAGATCATTGTACTGGGCCCATGCTTCCACCTCCACACTTGTTTTTTCAAGTTTGTCGATGATGTCATATATCTTTTTAAGGCCGCTCAGATCTTCGGCCTTAAAAAAGATGCCGCCGGTAATATCTGCAATTTTTTTAAGGGTTTCATGATCCATGTCCACCTTCTGATACACGTACCGCTGTCCCATAAGGGGGTCATTTACAAGAAACGGGGCCTCTCCTTTGCTGCCTACGCCTATGGTATAAATTTTTACCTTTCTTGAGGCTGCTATCTCCGATGCCGTCTCAGGAGATAACTCACCGCTGTTGCTCCTGCCGTCGGTGAGTAAAATGATGATGTTGGACTTGCTCTCAATGTCTTCAAGCCTTTTTAAAGATATTCCCAGAGCATCTCCTATTGCAGTGCTGGGGCCTGCGGCTCCGATCTCCAGGCGATCCATGACAAATGATAAGGTATTATAGTCCCGGGTCAAGGGAAGCTGGGTAAATGCCTGGGAACCAAATACAACCATGCCTATGCGGTCACCCTGACGCCCCATGATAAAATCGGTTACAACTCCCTTGACCGCATCCAGCCGGGTTACAATGCTGCCCTCCCTCTTAAAGTCAAGTGCTGCCATTGATTCGGAAAGATCAAGGGCAAGAATAATGTTAATCCCCTCGGTGGTCACATTCATCTTTTTTGTTCCCCACTGGGGCCTTGCAAGGGCTGCTATCATAAGGGCGAGAGCCGCGTATTTGAGCAGGGGCAGAAACTTTGAGACAAGCACAGAAAATGAGGTCTGCATCCCGCCTGTAAACCCAAGGGATGACACCTGTACAGACCCATGGCCGTTCCTTTTTGAACGAATATAAAAAAGTATCGGGATGGTAAAAAAAAGAATTAAAAACAGGGGAGATGCAAATCTAAACATGGCTAAAAAGGCTCTCCTTTATCACTCAAACAGGCATCCTTAAATGTTTCAATGAAATTTCTCACAAAGCCGTCATCCTGCTGAATTTTTTCCATCCGGGGTGTCACCCCTGCGTATTTAATCATGGAGGCTGACAAAAAAAACTCCCTTGCCTTATTTAAGATTTCCCGTTCCATATCAAGAGTATTCAATGCTGACACTATCTCCTGGGTGGTCATCTCCGGGGCATTTAGATGAAACACCTTACCTATGTAAGTTTTAAGTATTGCCGTAAGCCGGAAATAAAAAAGCCTTGGCTCAAGGGTCATCATATCCCCAAGACAGTTCAACTCCCTCAAGGCTGATTCATGGGGGGGCAGAGGCAGAGGAAGCAGAAGCAGGCCTTTTTGTTTCCGGCGTATCCGTCTTTTTCTGATATAGCGGACAAGAAGCCAGGTTAATAAACAAAAAAGCACTGCCCCTGTAACTGCCAGAATAATCTGAAAAATCAGGGGATCAATACCCACTGCCACAGGCGGTTTTATGTCATGAATATCCTGCATTCACAGTATCCTTTTGTTATATCAAACCCAATAGGGCTTTCATACTTCATTACAGAACAAGCTCAAAACCCTGGTTTGCCCATGGCAGTTATATAGCGAGAACAGGCTGCATATTTAACGCGTCCTCTTTTCTCTGTATCTAAAATAAGCTGCCAGGGTATCTGACACGGATTCATGGGTTTTCATCTCAATGAAATCGATTTTAGATGTTTTGAGCATATCCATAATATTTTGATAATTCTTTTGTTTGTTTTCAATAAAAGCCGCACGTACAGAGCTGCTGCCCGCATCCAGGATAATTTTTCGGCCCGTCTCAAAACAGGTCATACACACAATACCCTTGGACGGGAGAATAAACTCACCTTTGTCGGACATCACAATCCCGATCAGTTCGTGTCTTCGGCCTGCTATCTTAAGGCCCTGTGTGTAATCATGGGCCATGAAATCCGAGATAATAAAGGAAAGGGTTTTCTTTCTGGAGACACCCGCGAGAAACTCCAGGGCAGACCGAATATCTGTGCCGCTGCCCTGGGGCTCGAATGTAAATATCTCCTGAATAAGGTGCCAGATATGGCTTGAACCCTTTTTGGGCGGGATATATTTCTCAACCCTGTCGGTAAAAAAGATTACCCCGACCTTGTCATTGTTACGGATGGCGCTGAAGGCCAGCACCGATGCCACCTCCGCGGCCTTTTCCAGCTTTAAACCGGAAAATGTGCCAAATTTCTGGGAAGCACTCATGTCGATAAGGAGCATTACAATACTTTCACGCTCCTCCCTGTAAAGCTTAATAAAGGGCCTTCCAAGGCGTGCCGATACCTTCCAGTCAATGGACTTTACATCATCTCCGGGGCTGTATTCCCTCACCTCTTCAAACTCAATGCCTGAGCCCCGGAACACGGATTTGTACTGGCCCGCCATCATGGTATTTACCGTGCGGCTTCCCTTGATATGGATACGCCGGATTTTTTTTATGATTTCACTTGGTATCATGGGGACTTTTATGGAACCTCTACGGAATCGAACAGGGTCTGAATTAGATCATCGGAGCTTACTTCTTCTGCTTCTGCTTCAAAGGACAGGATCAACCGGTGACGCAGCACATCAGGAGCCGATGTCTTTATATCCTGGGGCGTAACATAGGCCCGTCCCTGGAGAAAGGCATTGACCCTTGCTGCCTGGGCAAGGAAGATGGTTGCCCTGGGAGATGCTCCAAACTCCACAAGCCGCTCAATATCCATCCCGTATTTACGGGGCTCCCTTGTGGCAAAAACCAGATCAACAATATATTCTTTTAACTTGTCATCCACATATATTTCCCGAACAAGATCGCTCATCTGTCTTAAATCTTCCGGGCTGATTACCGGCTCTATGATTTCCGGTTTTTCAAATCCTGTTTTCTTAAGGATCTCCAGCTCCTGAGTTCTGTCCGGGTAATCTATGATAATCTTGAGCATGAAGCGGTCAACCTGGGCTTCGGGCAGATGATAGGTTCCCTCCTGCTCAATGGGGTTCTGGGTGGCTAATACCAAAAAGGGCTCTGGCAGCAAATAGGTAGTGTCACCGATGGTCACCTGTTTTTCCTGCATGGCCTCTAAAAGTGCTGATTGTACCTTGGAAGGAGCCCTGTTGATCTCATCGGCCAGGATGATATTATTAAACAAAGGTCCTTTTCTGGTAATGAAGTCTCCCATCTTGGGCCTGTAAATTTCCGTTCCTATGAGGTCTGCCGGCAGAAGGTCAGGCGTAAACTGAATTCTTTTAAAATCTGCCTGAACCGTGTCGGAAAGAGCTTTGACCGCGCTGGTTTTAGCCAACCCTGGCACCCCTTCGATTAGGACGTGGGCACCGGATAAAAGACCCGTTAAAAGCCCATCCACCAATTTTTGCTGGCCAACAAGGGCCTTGCTGATTTCCTTTCTCACTCTGCTGATGAGCAGATGCTTTTCTTCCACCTTTTCCCTTAACTGATCCATAATTTTTCCCGTATTAAATATTTATCATGATCTGACGGCTTTTTTGTAAGAGAAATATATACGCATTCGGCCAGGTGTCAAGGGCTTTTAAAGAGGAATTTAATGAAGCAGCCTGTGGCTGTAAAGTTCTGCCGTAAGGCGTGTAATTTTCAGGATATGTTCCCTGATCTTATCCTTGTCTTTGCCTGGGTAATTTCTAAAGGACATTATAATTCCGCTCATGGCACCAATGAACGAATGGGCATGAAGCCGTACATTATCCTTTACACCGTGGCGCTGGAGAAGTTCTGAAAACGCATCAAAAAAAGTCCTGGTGACTGAACTAAAACGGCTTAAAGCCTTTTTATCTAAGTTATCCTTTAACATGATATATGTCATCATCTGAAAGGTGGATTCATTTTGAACCAGGTGATCCACATAGGTAAGGGCAAACTCCTCAATGGTTGCTGGTTCATCTTTTTTCACCATATTTTCAAATTCCCGGCCCACCGCAGAAATATCTTGAATAAAAGCCTCGATAAAAAGCTCTTCCTGGCTTGGAAAATAACGGTAAAGCGTTGCCGGCGAAACCCCTGCCTCCTCTGCCACATCACGCATTCCAACCTCATAAAAGGGTTTTCTTGCAAATAATGACAATGCCGACTCGATGATGATCTGCTTTCTGGCTTTGCGCTCCTTTTCCTTTAACTCTGCAAATTTGGATGCAGTATTCACACTATGACCTCCTTATTTAAATTAAAGAATGATGCTATTGTTTGTAAACAACTATCATCCATTTTTGTAGCTTTCAAGAAAAAAGAACTGGGGTTCAGTTAATAGACGCCCATGCAAATACTTTTTTTTGTTTAGCTTGGTTGATTTTTGAACATTGACTTGATATACCTCAAGAATTGAAATGTATGGGCGGATTCCATATCCGCCCATACCTGCCCTTACCGATCATGGCAGGTATGGAAACGGGAGCAGAAATAGATTCTGCTTCTACGGATTCCTAAACTATAAACCAGTCCCTCTCGAAACATCAGGGCTGAAAACCCAGAAAACATCAACCATGAAAAAATATATTCAACGTGATATCTTTGATTTTGAGACAGGATATTTTATAAAAAGTCCCTGCCTTGAGTGTAAAAACAGGGATAACAGTCCGCAATGCCGTGAAACATGTGTGCTTTTAAATGAAATAAGAACCCTGCTTGCCAGGGGAGTATCTTCCCAGAAATCTTCCTATGAACCATAAATTAAATAATAATAAAGTTAATAACAGCCTTGCAGAAAGATCCCTTGGTAGAAAATACCTCTCTGATGAATTGTGGAACAAATTAAAAGGAAAAAAAACCTCATCAGGATTTACCCTGGCGCATGCGTTACAATCAGATATTGCTAACCCGGACAGCTCCATTGGACTCTATGCGGGAGATGCTGAAACCTATGATATTTTTTCCGATATTTTCGATCCGGTTATATCAGCTTACCACGGCTTTGAAGAAAATGCCCGGCATAGGTCAGACCTGAGAAAATGTGACCTGCCGAACCCGGATCCCAAAAAAAAGTATATAATTTCCACCCGCATACGGACTGCCAGAAATATTAAAGGCTTTGCTTTCCCCCCTTTTATTTCCGGTGTGGACAGAAAATCCGTGGAAAATAAAGTCATCAGCGCTCTTGAGGTGCTCCCGGAGGATTATCGCGGCACATACATATCTATAAAAGAAACCGCCTCAAAAGAATCGGCATCATTTGATAGAGAATCAGAATCGTGTGATTTAGGCGGCCCATACCCCGCAATGTTTAAAAATTGCAGGTTTCAAAATCTGATATTTAAAAAAGGGGATCGATTTCAGGAAGCCGCCGGAATCAACAGGGACTGGCCTGATTCAAGGGGTGTGTTTTTCTCCCATGAAGGTCAGTTTATTTTATGGATCAATGAAGAGGATCATCTTAGAATCATATCCATGGAAAAAGGAGGAAACCTTGCTGCCGCCTTCAACCGGCTGACCCGCGGGCTTACCTTACTTGAAAATATTCTGCCCTTTGCACGGCACCCGAGATATGGCTATCTGAGTTCCTGCCCCTCCAACCTGGGCACCGGGATGCGGGCCGGGGTTCACATCCTGCTGCCAAAGCTTTTTAACCACCAACAAAAGCTCTATGATGAGGCAGAGGTTCTTAACCTTCAGATCAGAGGCACCCAGGGTGAAAAAACAGCGGTGAAATCAGGCATATTTGATATCAGCAACAGCCGAAGGCTTGGCATCACTGAAAGAGAGTGCATTGAAGTCCTCTACAATGGGGTATGCAAAATAATCGCCCTGGAAGAATCCTTATAGTCAACAAGCCCTGAGCTACGAGACTCAGGGGTTTTCTTGCCGGTTCTCTATAAAGAATCCACCCATTTAAAGTAAGCATTCGGCAAACCACGTCTATCATACAATATATTTGGTGTACAATTTATCTTTTTTAAATATAAACCGGCATGGCCGGACCATATTTTTTACCCGGCCACAACGAAGATTGAAAGTCTTTAAAAAAAACAATCTGTTACGGAGACTTTCATATAAACACCCATGATGGCACAGTCATCACAACGATGAATGAAAGTCTTTTAAAAACAAGTACTTATAGAGACTTTCATATAAACACCCATGATGGCACAGTCATCACAACGATGAATGAAAGTCTTTTAAAAACAAGTACTTATAGAGACTTTCATATAAACACCCATGAGTTGAGACTCACAACGAACCATGAATGTAGGGGCAATTCCTTGTGATTGCCCTTCGCACAAGGGCAGCCCCTACACTATGGAAATCTTAAAAATACAAAAAATAGGTAATTTGAAAATGAATCAAATAAATATCGATGAAATACTCAAGAAAATAATCGATGAACTTCCAGACCATGAGGTCACCGATATCACCTGCGGCCCCCACGTTGTTGCTGTAAAAAGCAGAAAAACAGGACTTGCAACATGGGCCTGCGGAAAACATCCTGTTGTCGAAAATGAAAGGCCGAACCCGCAGATTCCATGCAGTGGAAAGGAACTTGCCGCATGGGTTGAAGATAGAAACCCCATGAGAGCATCCCTTGGTCTTGCTGCCCTGAACGCCTTGCTGCCGGATATTACACCGGAAAATCTCATTGATATAAATGCCGGTAATCTTATCATGGAGCTGGGAAAAGGAAAAACAGTTGCTGTTATAGGGCATTTTCCCTTTGTGGAAAAAATGAAGGGAAAATTTAATGATTTAATGGTGTTTGAAAAATCCCCGGCTCAGGGGGATATCAGCTCGCGCTTAATACCGGACAAGCTGCCCCTGGCAGACATCATTGCCATAACGGCAACAACCATAGCCAACAAGACCCTGGACGATATAATCAGCAGTAGCAGAAAAGATGCTGTAAAGCTCATCATCGGCCCTAGTACCCCCATGTGCATGGAATTGCTCAAGGCAGGATTTGATTATGTTGCAGGCAGCGTGGTTGAGGATGAAGAGCTTGTAAAAAAGGGGATTCTATCAGGATTATCATTCAAAAAAATTAAGGGAGTGAGGCATGTCATCATAAAATAAACCCTCCAGCCGCCATCCCATATAGTATTTCTGCGGCGTTCACTACAGGCCTTAAAAACAGGCACAGATAATGGCTGCCCCCCCATACACTTCCAAACGGCATAAAAAACGATAATGCGTAATTTTTTTACGCATTATTAATGTGTTTTTATCGCATTGCTTAAAATTTAAATTAACATTATTAATACAGGCTCAATGCGTAAAATTTTAACGTACTACTATTGTAGTTTTGCAGTGTTGCCGCATTGAAAACTAATGACAGCTTTGAAGAAAAAAACTCATTAATGCTGCCTGAATCAAAAATAAAGGCTGGCCATGGATAACATTCTACAAGCGGGCAAAAACCTAAAATGAATATCAAAAATAATAAATATGTTCATGAATTTCATGCCAAATCCGAGGTGTTTCGCCAACTGATGGCCTATGAAGTAAAGGAAATTATGCTGATTTCCAGTCTCTATAATATGTATAATATGGAAGAAGACGGAAGCCTTACTTCAAAAATTATAAATGAATACAATGGAATGAGTCTTTGTCATCCACCGTGTATAAGTGGCGTTTCTTCTGTAAAAGAAGCTCTTTCCATCCTGAATAGAAAAGAATTTGATATGGTGATAATCGTGCCCCATCTGGAGGAGATGGATGTATTATCCTTAGGAAAGAAGATAAAAAAAATCAAAAAAGACCTTCCAGTTATTGTCATATCTCCCAGCCTCAGGGAAATCAAAGCTTTGCCGGAATACATTCCTGGGAACGGTATTGATAATATATATATCTGGTCAGGAATTTCAGATCTGTTTATCGCCTTGATAAAAAACGCGGAAGATCACTTAAACGCGGATCAGGATACAAGGTGCGGCAATGTACGGGTATTGATTCTGGTGGAGGATTCTCCCGATTATTATTCCTTTTTTTTGCCAATTATCTACAGAGAAATTGTAACCCAGACCCAGTCCCTATTAAAAACAAGCCTTAATGATAACCTGAAACTCCTTACAATGAAGGCAAGGCCCAAAGTACTTTTAGCCAGAAACTATGAAGAGGCCACAGCGCTTTACGAAAAATATCGATCATTTCTTTTGTGTGTGATATCTGATACGTGTTTTCCGATAAATGGAAAAACAAACCCTGAAGCCGGCATTACACTGCTGTCTAAAATAAGAGATGAAAACAGAAATCTGCCGCTTCTTCTAATGAGTTCCAAATCTGAAAATGCAAAAAAATCCAAAAAAATTCCTTCAATCTTTATTGATAAAAACTCATCCACCCTTTCACGGGATATGCACACTTTTTTCCAGGTAAATCTTGGTTTTGGTGATTTTATTTTCTGTATGCCTGACAAAAAAGAGATTGGGCGTGCAGCAAATCTCCTGCAGCTTGATGCCATGCTACCGGCGATTCCAAGAGAATCCATAGCATATCATGCAGACCGGGATCATTTTTCCAACTGGCTCATGGCCCGTTTTGAAATTGAGCTTGCCTTGAAATTCAGAGCTGTTAAAAGTAGTGATTTTAAAAATATTGATGAACTTCGGCAATTTATTATCTCCAACATCAACCAATTGAGAAAAAAACGTCAAAAAGGTATTGTCTCAAAATTTAATAGGCTCCATTTTGATTCAAATGTCAGAGAATTTGTAAAAATCGGTCAAGGCTCCATGGGAGGAAAAGCCCGGGGACTTGCATTCATGTCCGGCCTTCTAAGTAGGCATGAAAAATTAAAAAACAATCATTCAAGCATTAATATAAAGATTCCCAGAACCATGGTTATCTGCACTGATGTTTTTGATGATTTTGTGATTTTGAATAATCTCCTGTCCTTTTCAAGCATGGGTTTCACAGATGAAATGGTGAACCAGGCATTTTTGAATGCAAAACTGCCGCAATGGCTGATAGAAGAGCTGGAATCCTATCTAATGCAGGTAAATTATCCCCTGGCTGTCCGGTCTTCCAATCACCTCGAAGATGCTCCTTTTCTTCCCTCTGCCGGGCTTTATAAAACCTATAAAATTCCCAATAATCATGTTAGCCGGTCTGTCCGCCTCAGCCATCTTATCAAAGCGATAAAGCTGGTCTACGCATCCATATATTATGAAGATGCAAAACTTTTTTATTTAAACGGATCCAATAAACCGTTTAATAATTCCATGGCGGTTATTATTCAGGAAATCGCGGGAGATCATTATGGTGACTATTTTTATCCAGCTATTTCAGGCGTTGCTCAATCTTATAATTTTTATCCCTTTGCCCACATAAAACCGGAAGACGGTGTGGTTCATCTGGCATTAGGGCTTGGTAGAACCGTTGTGGAGGGAGAAAAGAGTTTGCGTTTTTCACCCAGGTATCCAAATATAATACCCGAATTCTCAACGGTGGAAACTATTTTGCAGAACTCACAAAATTCCTTTTACGCTCTGCAAATGAATAATCAGCATCCTGGGAACCATCCGCATTTGAACGTACAAAAAAGGGATTTGAATGATGCAGAAAACGAATTCCCCATAAAAGTACTCACCAGCACCTATATTCATGAGGAAAATCGTATTAGAGATACACGGCACATTCCAGGCACTAAGGTATTAACCTTTGCCCGGATTCTTAAATACAATATGCCGCCGGTTTCAGGGCTTCTGGCCGATTTGCTGGAGTTTGGAAGTAAATGTTTCGGAAATCCTGTGGAAATTGAATTCGCAATGAATCTATATCCTGATAAAAATCGTAAAAATGATTTTTTTCTTCTGCAAATACGTCCAATGGCTGTCGAAAATAACCAGTTTAAAATAGACATTACCGACAAGGATATTAAAAACAGTTTCTGTTTTTCATCCCATGCGCTTGGAAATGGCATCAATGAGAATATGGCGGATATCATCTATGTCAAACCCAGAGATTTCAAGCCGGATGCCACTGTGCAAATGGCTGAAGAAATCAATAAATTAAATGTTCAATTGGTTAAGAAAAAACGTCCATACCTTCTGGTGGGCCCCGGCAGGTGGGGAGCCTCGGACAGATGGTTGGGAATACCAGTGAAGTGGCAAAACATTTCCGGTGTAGGTGCTATTATTGAACTGAGAAATGAAAGCATTAATGCAGATCCTTCCCAAGGATCTCATTTTTTCCATAATATTACATCTCTGGGGGTAAAGTATATTACAGTTGATGAGATTATGAAAGAATCAACTTCTATATCAAAGGACTATTTTGACTGGCAATGGATAGAATCCCTTTCCGCAGTTTCAGAAACAACATTTTTTCGGCATGTTCAACTAAAAAAACCCCTGATTATGAAAATTAACGGAAGAAATTCTCAATGTGTGATGACTAAGGCAGGATAAAAACGAATAATACCGGACTATATTTTTAAATTGTGTTTTTACTCTCAACTCATTGCTTTTAAAAGAAAAGATACGGGAAAAGCTTAAGCATTCGGTAAACCACGTCTACCATACAATATATTGTTATTTGATCATCTTTTTTTTCATACAAACACAATATGCTGTGTTTTAATACTGATTTTACCGAATATTTACGAAAAAGCAATATTATTAAATTCAAAATTTGATGATCTGGTTTTCGCCGGCTGGTTTTCAGGAAATACAAGATAACTGCCATGGGCAAACCAGAATTTTGACCCGTTTTTGTCCACAACAAGAAAAACAGATCATCTAACAAAAGGAGAAAGTTTTAATGTCGGATGTATTACAAAAAATCATGCAAAAAGATCCTGAACAAAAAGAATTTCATCAGGCTTTACAAGAAGTGTTTGATACTGTAAAGCCTGTTTTAGATCGAAATCCTGAATATGGCCATGCCCGTATTATGGAAAGAATTACAGAGCCAGAGCGTACCATAATATTCAGAGTACCCTGGATTGATGATACTGGCCAAGTGCATGTAAACAGAGGATTCAGGATAGAAATGAACAGTGCTCTCGGCCCTTACAAGGGAGGTCTTCGCTTTCATCCTTCGGTCAATTTAAGTATATTAAAGTTCCTGGGTTTTGAGCAGGTTTTTAAAAATGCACTGACAACCCTGCCCATCGGCGGCGCCAAAGGTGGTTCTGACTTTGACCCTAAGGGAAAATCCGATAATGAGGTGATGCGATTCTGCCAGAGTTTCATGTCAGAGCTTTATCGTCATATCGGGCCTAATACCGATGTCCCGGCCGGGGATATTGGTGTGGGCGCAAGGGAAATCGGATATCTTTTTGGTATGTACAAGAAGTTGAGTAATGAATTTTGCGGTGTATTAACCGGTAAAGGGCTTTCCTGGGGAGGAAGTCTTATAAGGCCTGAAGCCACAGGTTACGGCTGTGTTTATTTTGCGGATGAAATGCTGGCTACACAAAATGACACTATGGAAGGAAAAAAGTGTCTTGTTTCCGGATCTGGAAATGTAGCCCAGTATACAGTGGAAAAAATTATTCATTTAGGAGGCAAAGTCCTAACACTTTCTGATTCTTCGGGTTATATTTATGATGAAACAGGAATTGATGCGGATAAACTATCATTTGTGATGCATTTAAAAAATTTCAGGCGTGGAAGAATAAAGGAATATGCAGACAAATACCCTGAAGCAGTGTACACGGCAATAGATGAATCCATGGGTTACAATCCTTTATGGAATAACCGTGCAGATTGCGCGTTCCCCAGTGCAACGCAAAATGAAATAAATGGAAAAGATGCCGCAAACCTCATCAAAAACGGCATCCGACTTGTTGCGGAAGGTGCAAACATGCCGTCCACATCAGAAGCCGTTGATATTTTTCTTGACGGAAACATTTTGTTTGCCCCCGGAAAGGCTGCCAATGCCGGAGGCGTTGCAGTATCTGCTTTGGAAATGTCCCAAAACAGCATGCGCATAAACTGGCCCAGAGAAGAGGTGGATAAGCGTTTGAAAGAAATAATGAAAAGCATTCACAAATCATGTATAAATGCTGCTGATGAGTATGAGAAACCGGGCAATTACGTAGCCGGAGCAAATATTACAGGTTTTGTAAAAGTCGTGGATGCTATGCTTGACCAGGGAATCGTATAATTTTTTGACATCTTTCACAGCCCATCAAAATTCGTTGTGAACCGCGGCTAATGGGTGTTTATATGAAAGTCTCCGTAAAGAATTGTTTTTTAAAGACTTTCAATCTTCGTTGTGGCCGGGTAAAAAATATGCTCCGGCCATGCCGGTTTATATGAAAGTCTCCGTAAACGGCGGATGACTTTCATGGTTCGTTGTGGGCAGAACCGGGTAAAAACCCTGGGCTGCCCATGGCAGTTTATATGAAACTGTAGGGGCAGGCCACCGTGCCTGCCCTTTGAGAGGGCACCCACAGCGGGGTGTCCCTACGTTTCATCCTTCTTCGCTGAGGGAAAAACCGGCTCATAATCCTGGTCTGCCCATGGCATTTATAGGGTAAGAATAAAACGGAAAATGAAGGATGCCTAATAAACAAAATATATTTGATTAATGAACAATTCTCTTTTGTCTATATGTCAGGCAGAAGATCACCATAATCCTGTTACGGAAAAAATGAAAAAAACAAATGAAGAACTATTGGCGCAGATATCCACATTACGCATTAGAAATAAAGAACTTGAAGCCTTGGATATCCAGCGCAGAGGTATGGAGAAAGCCCTTACAAAGCAGACCCATGATCTTAAAGAACGTATTAAAGAAATAAATTGTCTTTACAGCATATCAAAAATAGTTGAAAAACCGGATATCTCTTTGGAGGAAATATACCAAGGGGTGATTGAGCTTATTCCTTATTCATGGCAATATCCCGAAATTACATGTTCACGGTTGATAATAAATGGAGAATCATTTGTCACTGAAAATTATGTAGAAGTCCCGTGGAAACAATCAGCAAATATTGCTGTTTATGGTAAGAATGTGGGTATCTTGACCGTATGCTATAGAGAGGAAAAGCCTCAGCATTATGAAGGGCCTTTTCTCAAGGAAGAAAGATTACTACTCAATGCCATTGCCGAAAGATTAGGACGCACCACAGAACAAAAACAAGCAGAAAAAGCACTTCATGAAAGTAAAAAAAAACTCAAGCAGCAAAATCAGTTATTAAAGGACAAAAACATCGCCCTGCGGGAAGTAATGAATCAAATCATTTCTGAAAAAAAGAAACTGGAAGAAAGAGTTCTGGATAATATAGATGAATTATTATTACCATTATTAAAAAAAATGCAAAACAAAGGCTCACAAATTGAAGCAGGATACTTAAAGGTGTTTGAAAACAATTTACAACAACTGACATCTTCATTCGGCAATAATCTTTCAAGGAAAATACCAAGGTTAACCCCCCGGGAAAATGAAATTTGTAATATGATAAGAAGTGGGCTCAGCTCCAAAGAAATCGCTAATTTATTAAATATTTCTTATAGAAGTGTTGAAACCTATAGAAATTACATTCGAAAAAAACTTGGGATAACCAATAAAAAAATTAATCTTACAACTTATCTTGCAAATCTCTGAATCGTTGTTACTTCCAGATACTGATAGCTAAACAATTACTAAACTGATGATAATGACATGTCTTATTATAGAGAGATACAACATATATGAAAAATAATTTAATAATTCCCTTTGAAAATAATATTCATGATATCATTAAAATTTCCCAAGAGATTACCTATGAAAAATACATTGATGATGTTCTTAATCTGATCGTAACAGTCACGGCATCTATTACTCCTATAAAAAATTGCTCCCTATGGTTGATTAACAAAAAAGAGAAACCTTGGATAATTCGTTTAAAAGCATTCCATGGTATCAGTGCCGACCTCTTTGAGCACCCGTTTTTGGCTTTGAGTCAAGGGATTGTGGGCAGGGTGGCTGCCTGCAGACAGAGTTTGATAATTGAGGATGTATTGAAAAACGAACAATTTAAAGAAAAAAATATGGCCAGAAAATTAGGCCTCGTTTCCATGTTAGGCGTGCCGATTATTTATAAAAGTAATGACTTATTAGGCGTGCTTAACGGTTTCACAACAAAACCCTATAAATTTTCCAAGGTAGAGGTTAATCTGGCGCGTAGTGTGGCTAATCAGGCTGCTATTACGATTTTTAATACGGAACGGATGGTTAGAGCAAAATTTGCCAGGAATGAGCTGGATACCCATGACCTTTTAAGGCGTGCAGGCAGAGTGCTTATGCGACAATGTGAAATTGATGCATATACAGCCAGTAACTGGATCCAACAATGCAGCAGGAGATCATGTAAATCCCTTCGCCAAATAGCAGAAGCAATTCTCCTGACAAGTTAATTGATAATGCGCAAAATCAATGGCTCAGCAAAAAGGCAGCCCTCACCAGGCACGACCACGGTGGGTTGTCCCCCCTAATAAATAAGGGCCAAAATTGAAATCAAGCCCAGTCTTTTATTTAATGCTCAATTTATTTAATGTTCTTGAAACAAAAAAAGCCCTAAACATCAAACTAAAAATAACGCATTGATGCCCAGGGCTTTTTGTAAGAGATAATCCGGCGGCGTCCTACTCTCCCACACAGACTCCCGTGCAGTACCATCGGCGCTAAAGCCCTTAACTTCCGTGTTCGGGATGGGAACGGGTGTGACCGCTTTGCCATTGCCACCGGATTAAACTTTATATATTTATTATTGCCGCAGTAGATACCTTAATGGTTATTCACTTATCGATTCAGTATAATATCCCTCTTATTAAATTGGAATATCTCTCAAGTCTCAGTACAATAGAAAAAGCTCCATCAAATATGATTTAACCATTATATTCCACCATCTTGTTCTTTCAATGAGGAGCACATTGTGTTCGATCAAAACCACCTTATGTTCCAGAAAAAAACATAGATTGAAATAGCATATCATAAAAATATATCCACATTAAAGCGTTTAAACTTCTTTGGTTTTTTAAAAGTGGCTAAGCCTCACGACCGGTTAGTACCGGTTAGCTGAACACATTACTGTGCTTACACACCCGGCCTATCAACCTTGTAGTCTTCAAGGGGTCTTTAGTCACTTTACATGATGGGATATCTCATCTTGGAGTTGGCTTCCCGCTTAGATGCTTTCAGCGGTTATCCTTGCCCAACTTAGCTACCCTGCAATGCCGCTGGCGCGACAACAGGAACACCATTGGTTGGTCCATTCCGGTCCTCTCGTACTAGGAAAAGATCTCCTCAAATATCCTGCGCCCACGAAAGATAGGGACCAAACTGTCTCACGACGTTTTAAACCCAGCTCACGTACCACTTTAATTGGCGAACAGCCAAACCCTTGGGACCTGCTTCAGCCCCAGGATGTGATGAGCCGACATCGAGGTGCCAAACCGCCCCGTCGATGTGAACTCTTGGGGGCGATAAGCCTGTTATCCCCGGCGTACCTTTTATCCGTTGAGCGACGGCCCTTCCATTCAGAACCGCCGGATCACTAAGACCTACTTTCGTACCTGCTCGAAATGTCTCTCTCGCAGTCAAGCTCCCTTATGCCTTTACACTCTTTGGCTGGTTTCCAATCAGCCTGAGGGAACCTTCGCGCGCCTCCGTTACTCTTTGGGAGGCGACCGCCCCAGTCAAACTACCCGCCAGACAATGTCCGTATCCCCGATCAGGGGACCACGTTAGAACCATAGAATACAAAGGGTGGTATTTCAAGGGTAACTCCACAAACACTGGCGTGCCTGCTTCAAAGTCTCCCACCTATCCTGCACATTATATCCCAAAATCCAATGTCAAGCTGTAGTAAAGGTGCCGGGGTCTTTCCGTCTTTTCGCGGGTAGACGGTATCTTCACCGCCATTCCAATTTCGCTGAGTCCCTGGTTGAGACAGTGCGGAAGTCGTTACGCCATTCGTGCAGGTCGGAACTTACCCGACAAGGAATTTCGCTACCTTAGGACCGTTATAGTTACGGCCGCCGTTTACCGGGGCTTCGGTTCAATGCTTCGCTTGCGCTAACAAATCCCCTTAACCTTCCGGCACCGGGCAGGCGTCAGACCCTATACTTCGTCTTGCGACTTTGCAGAGTCCTATGTTTTTAGTAAACAGTCGCTACCGCCATTTCTCTGCGACCCTCGTTCGCTTTGTTCAGCTAGTAAACTCACAAACAAGGGCATACCTTATCCCGAAGTTACGGTATCATTTTGCCGAGTTCCTTAACCAGGGTTCTCTCAAGCGCCTCGGGATACTCTCCCTGCCTACCTGTGTCGGTTTGCGGTACGATCACCGGTTATCTCGATAGAGGCTTTTCTTGGCAGCATGGGTGCAGTCACTTTATGGGTTAAAAACCCTACTCATCACTTCTCAGCCTTATAAAATCCCGGATTTGCCTGGAATTTAAGCCTACAAGCTTGAACCGCCTTTTCCAACAGACGGATGACCTGCCCTCCTGCGTCCCCCCTTCTCTCAATCGATAACTCGGTGGTACAGGAATATTTACCTGTTTTCCATCACCTACGCCTTTCGGCCTCGGCTTAGGGATCGACTAACCCTGAGAAGATTAGCTTTACTCAGGAATCCTTGGGCTATCGGCGAGGGGGTTTCTCACCCCCTTTATCGCTACTCATGTCAGCATGGTCTCTTGTATCTACTCCACATCACATCACCATGACGATTCTATACAGATACAACGCTCTCCTACCAATAAAATAAATTTTATTCCGCGGCTTCGGTACTATGCTTTAGCCCCGTTACATTTTCGGCGCAGAACCACTCGATCAGTGAGCTATTACGCTTTCTTTAAAGGATGGCTGCTTCTAAGCCAACCTCCTGATTGTCTAAGCATTTCCACTTCCTTCCCCACTTAGCATAGATTCCGGGACCTTAGCCGGCGGTCCGGGTTGTTTCCCTCTCGTCCGCGAAACTTAGCTCCCGCGGGCTGACTCCCACACTTTAACTTAATCGGTATTCGGAGTTTGGTTAGGTTTGGTAATCTGGTGAGACCCCTAGCCCATCCAGTGCTCTACCCCCGATAAGAAACATGTGAGGCTATACCTAAATATATTTCGGAGAGAACCAGCTATCTCCAGGTTTGTTTGGCCTTTCACCCCTATCCACACCTCATCCGAACAGTTTTTAACCTGTGGCGGTTCGGGCCTCCACGCGATTTTACTCGCGCTTCACCCTGGACATGGATAGATCACCTGGTTTCGGGTCTACTCAACGCAACTACATCGCCCTATTAAGACTCGCTTTCGCTACGGCTACACCTCACGGCTTAACCTTGCTGCGCTAAATAACTCGCTGACTCATTATGCAAAAGGCACGCGGTCACAATAACTAATGCTATTGCTCCCACTGCTTGTAAGCAAACGGTTTCAGGTACTATTTCACTCCCCTCACTGGGGTACTTTTCACCTTTCCCTCACGGTACTGGTACGCTATCGGTTGCCAGGTAGTATTTAGCCTTGGGAGATGGTCCTCCCGGATTCAGACAGGGTTTCTCGTGTCCCGCCCTACTCAGGTGCCGCCTCATGTCACATTTAATTTCAGATACGGGGCTTTCACCCTCTTTGGCTGATCTTTCCAGATCATTCTCCTATTAAATTATGAATCACTTTATGGCGGTCCTACAACCCCATATACTCGGAAGTACATGGTTTGGGCTCTTTCCCGTTCGCTCGCCGCTACTAAGAAAATCGTTTTTACTTTCTCTTCCTGGGGGTACTAAGATGTTTCAGTTCTCCCCGTTCGCCTCCATGCACTATGTATTCACACATGGATGTCACGGCATTGACCATGACAGGTTTCCCCATTCAGAAATCTCCGGATCAAAGCCTGTTTAGCGGCTAACCGAAGCTTATCGCAGCTTTCCACGTCTTTCTTCGCCTCCTGGCACCAAGGCATCCACCGTTTGCCCTTCATAGCTTAGCCACTACAAAAAACACAAATAAGTTTAAACGCTTTGATGCGAATATATTTTTTTAGCATGTCTAACTCTACTCTGTTAACTTCGACATAATGCCCTGAAAATCAGAGAATTACGATCTACTTTTCCACAGTAAAAATTCATGGAATTACAGATAAAATACAAAATCTAACAAAGTAGTATTAACAATGCCGTATTTAATATATTTGATATCTACTACAACAAATTTTCAAAGAACATAAAGATCAGCTTTGCCTTGACGCAGTTATTTAAAGACATCTTCTATAAAATTAAATAATTCCGTAAAAAAATACCTTTAATCTACTGCATTAAAAGACTCTACTTTGATCTCTCAAAGCTGATCAGTGACATAATAGAGATTTTTTTGTTTCTTTCCTTAGAAAGGAGGTGATCCAGCCGCTGGTTCCCCAACGGCTACCTTGTTACGACTTCACCCTAATTATCAACCATACCTTAGGTACCTGCCCCCATTAATGGTTGGCCCAGTAACGTCGGGTACAATCAACTCTCATGGTGTGACGGGCGGTGTGTACAAGGCCCGGGAACGTATTCACCGCGGCATGCTGATCCGCGATTACTAGCGATTCCAACTTCATGGAGTCGAGTTGCAGACTCCAATCCGGACTGGGACAGGCTTTCGGGATTCGCTCACCATCGCTGGCTCGCTGCCCTCTGTACCTGCCATTGTAGCACGTGTGTAGCCCCAGACATAAGGGCCATGAGGACTTGACGTCATCCCCACCTTCCTCCCCGTTAACCGGGGCAGTCTCTTCAGAGTTCCCATCCTTAATGCTGGCAACTGAAGACAAGGGTTGCGCTCGTTGCTGGACTTAACCAAACATCTCACGACACGAGCTGACGACAGCCATGCAGCACCTGTCTTTGAGCTCCCGAAGGCACTCCGCAATCTCTTGCGGATTCTCAAGATGTCAAGTCTGGGTAAGGTTCTGCGCGTTGCGTCGAATTAAACCACATGCTCCACCGCTTGTGCGGGCCCCCGTCAATTTCTTTGAGTTTTAGTCTTGCGACCGTACTCCCCAGGCGGTACACTTAATGCGTTTGCTCCGGCACTGCAGGGGTCAATACCCGCAACACCTAGTGTACAACGTTTACTGCGTGGACTACCAGGGTATCTAATCCTGTTCGCTACCCACGCCTTCGCGCCTCAGCGTCAGTACAGGTCCAGAAAGGCGCCTTCGCCACCGGTGTTCCTCCTGATATCTACGAATTTCACCTCTACACCAGGAATTCCCCTTTCCTCTACCGTACTCAAGCCTTGCTGTTTCAAATGCACATCCAGGGTTGAGCCCTGGGCTTTCACATCTGACTGACAAGGCCGCCTGCGCGCCCTTTACGCCCAATAATTCCGAATAACGCTTGCACCCCCCGTATTACCGCGGCTGCTGGCACGGAGTTAGCCGGTGCTTCCTTCACAGGTACCGTCAATACAAATCTCTATTAAAAATCCGTAACTTCTTCCCTGTTGACAGAGCTTTACGACCCAAGGGCCTTCTTCACTCACGCGGCGTTGCTGCGTCAGGGTTCCCCCCATTGCGCAAAATCCCTCACTGCTGCCTCCCGTAGGAGTCTGGACCGTGTGTCAGTTCCAGTGTGGCTGATCATCCTCTCAGACCAGCTAACCATCGATGCCTTGGTAGGCCTTTACCCCACCAACTAGCTAATGGTGCGCGGACTCATCTTCAAACAGAAGCTTATATCAGAGGCTCCCTTTCATTCCTACAGCCATGGCCGTAAAAACTTTATCCGGTATTAGCTGACCTTTCGGACAGTTATTCCCGATTCAAAGGTAGATTATCCACGTGTTACTCACCCGTGCGCCACTCTACTCAGGACTGCAAGCAGTCCCTTTCTCGTTCGACTTGCATGTGTTAAGCACGCCGCCAGCGTTCATTCTGAGCCAGAATCAAACTCTCCAGTTATAATTCCTTTACTCTTCTCTCTACATCAAATTTCCTTACAGGCTTCATCCGGTTCTTAACAATCCTGTCATAAAAGACAAAAAGTCATACCAGACAAAAATACCCACAAAAATACTTAATTAAAAGAGTCTTTCTTCTCTTATAAATCACTGACCAGTTTTCAAAGATCAAAATCAAAACTTCAAAACAAAAAATCTTTCCGAGAGCGGCAACTTGTTTTTTTGAAAAAACGTTTCCGTCTCAAAAAGACTTGGGCGTTATACATGCCTTGCAAGAGCCTGTCAAACATTTTTTTAATCAATCAGGCAAAGAAAATCTTATATGGTTGATTTTAATAAGGATTCAAATAAATTTTTTTTAAAAAATTCTTTCATAACAACAAAAAAAGCAGACAGAACGGCCGGGCCGGCAGGTGCAGTCAGTCAGTTCCCCGAAAAATTTTAGCAGTGATTATAGCCGCCATCAAGATCAATATCTAAAAACACCAGATTGCAATAGACACACATATTCTCAATTATCCATCCATTTTTTTATTTTTATCAACAAATTAAGCTTGACTGAATCAAGAAATATTTTTACTCTTAAATAAACCACCCAATAAAAGTAAAAGGAATTTAACATGCCTGATGATCCTGATTATGATTCACCATGGAAAGATATTTTAGAACGCTTTTTCCCTCAATTTACAGGCTTTTTCTTCCCCCTTGTTCATCATGGCATTGACTGGAATCGGAAATATACATTTTTAGATAAGGAATTTCAGCAGCTTGTCCGGGATTCGGAAATGGGCCGCAGGCTGGCAGATAAACTGGTCAGGGTGCATACCCTTGACGGCAACCCGCTTATGGTCCTGATCCATGTAGAGGTTCAGGGATCACACGAAACCAATTTTGCCGAACGAATGTATGTCTACAACTACAGAATTTACGACAAATACCGTTGTCCCGTGGTAAGTCTTGCGGTATTGACGGATGACAGCCGAACCTGGCGCCCGGACAGTTTCACTTTCGGCTGCTGGGGCTTCAGCCTTGAAATGGTGTTTCCAATTGTAAAGCTCTTAGACTATAATAATATGGCAGAACTGGAAAACAATTCCAATCCCTTTGCCGTTGTTGTAATGGCACACTTAAAGGCAAGGCAGACTCGTCACAACAATAATGAGCGCTATGAATGGAAATGGCATTTAACACTTGAGCTATATGAATGCGGTTATGACAAACAGGATGTGATTCATCTTTTTCTGTTTATAGACTGGGTCATGACACTCCCGGATGAGTTGAAAAAAAGTTTTTCCCAAAGACTGCTTGAATATGAGGAGAATAAAAAAATGAGATTTGTCAGTAGTGTAGAAGAATATTGCATGGAAAAGGGCAGGAAAGAAGGCTTGGAAAAGGGCTTGGAAAAAGGCATGCTTTTAGAAGCCCGTGAAATGGTTGCCGAAGCCCTTTCTGCTAAATTTTCAGGCATTCCAGAATATATCATGAAACGTATTTCAACGATTGAAGACCGCAATCTTTTAAAACAATTGCTGAAAAAGGCTGTTTTAAGCCCGTCAATTGAGCAGTTTGAACTGGAATTTCAGGATTAAATAAAACTGTCTTTTGATACCATGGCTGGCGGCATTACAAAATATAGCTCAACTCTCCTATCTTTTATGGGGTTCCCCCCAACTGTGATGATGCGTTGGAAAAAGAAAGACCGTCATTCAGCGATTATTCAATAAGGTTCATAACGCCGCCATAGTTCCCTTTTTTTGATTTTTGTCAAATACTCTCTTTCAAGAATCACGACAATATTTTTGTTGTGATTCAATGCTTTTTTTAAGTAAAAGCTCATATGCCTGATCGGAAACCCGTACCGGGCATCACGCCGGTTTTCTTTAAGCGGTGAAAGGTTGAGCAGCGCGGCAGCCCGCTTACTATTGTCTTGATAAAATTCAAAATAACACCCTACCTGAAAAAAAATAATATCACCCTCAAATGTTTTCTGGAAATAGCCGTATTGCTGCCTTACCCTGTGCAGACCGCCAGGGACAAGATATTTCCGCTTGATCTTCATTTTTTCCGCATCCAGTTCAAAATAGCGGGAAAGAAAAGAATATCTGAGCCAGACAGCCTTAACGAGTTTATATGAGTTTGCATGTTTAAAATGGCCAAGATATGAGGAAATAACGGCAAAAAGTTCATCAAGCTTATCCCTGTCAAAATTATATATACAGCCCATTCTTTCTTTATATACAAGCTCTCTTTCATAAAATGACAGCTTTTGACGAAGGTTTCCAACAACACGCCTGCGCACAAGACGGTAATTTCCTCTGATGATATAGCCAAGAAAATTGATCCCGTTAGTTATTGGCTGGAGTTTGCGTGCAGTCTTGTTCAATTCAAGCTCAAGCTCATATTCAAGAAATCCTTTTATTGAATTCTCCCAGTTCTCAAGCTGTTTTATACTGCTTGACAAAAGGATGAAATCATCACAATAGCGCACATAATACCGGCACTTGAGACTATGCTTAACAAATTGATCAAGGCTGTTCAGATATACGTTGGCAAAAAACTGACTGTTGAGATTTCCGATGGGCAGGCCCCTGCCATGGGGGGCATGAAACAGGGTCTTATGGGAGGGAAGCCGTTGCGCAAGTCTCAGGTCTCCCCTCATCACAGGATTAAGTGTACAGTCGTGGAAAATCAGCAGTTCACTGAGCCAGAGGGCATCGGAATCAGGGCATTTTCCGCGAATAAGATCAAACAGTATCCTCTTGTCGATGCTCATAAAATAATTTCTGATGTCAAGCTGAAGATAGAAAGCTCTTTGGCTGCCGTTAACGGTAACTTGTCGAATGAATTTCTCAAGGCGGGCAACTCCTTGATGGATGCCCTTTCCTTTACGGCAGGCATAGGAGTCATGGATGAAGATGGGTTCCCAGATGGTTTCAAGGCAACTCACCAGGATATGGTGAACAATCCTGTCTTTAAAATCTGCTGCAAAGATTTCCCTAAGTTTGGGCTTTTCACTGAAAAAGCAGACAGAACGACCGGGCTGGTAGGTGCGGTCAGTCAGTTCCCTGCAAAGTTTGAGCAGTTCTTTTTCCTGATCAAACTCAAACCGAAGGGCATTTATGGTATTCCTTTTGTTTTTCCGGCAAAGAAGATAGTGCCGGTAAATATTTTCAAAGGAAAAGATCAAGAGAAAACATTATCCGCTGCGAACGGCTAAACCGTAACCATTGTTATTCTTGTTGTTGATGTTCTGGTTGCCGTTGTTCATGTTGAAGTTCCAGGCATTGTCCGTGTTATCTGCATACTCCGTGCCAGACCAGTACCAGGAAGCATTTGTCTGCCCACTTTTTACAGCTTATAAAGTAAAACTGATTCTTCAGCAGGGAATCCTAATAAAGAAGTATCCCTGCCTGTACTTTTATGCCGGACAAGAGCCGGCGGGACAGACGCACAATGTTTATCGTCGGCACGCTCCCCAGGGAAAAGGCTTTCACCTTTTGCATGAGAATTCAGGCCCTCTCTTTTTTTTGCATGCCCTTAACCAGCCTTCGTTCTGTCTGCTTATATCTGTCACTCCTTCTGCGGCAAACTGAAAGGCACTAAAGCTTTTAAAGGCTTTTGTCTCCTTGCACAGCCGAATTATGAGCAACAATTCTTCCAGAGCACTGCGAAGCTGCAGGAGGTGGGGCGCCTTATCCCAGCTTGAATTTGCCTCGATAATAATAAGAACAATTCCCCTGCTGCGGTTCCGCAGTTCCGTACCCAATGTATATTTGTGATAACGGGAAAAACCCGTCACTACTTTTTCAAAATGCACGGCCAGATCAAAGGCTTTTTTGTAGATGGGTAAATGTTCGTATCGTGCCATTTGTTTTAATGATCTCTAACAGCAAAAACTCAAAAAAAATCGACAGGGGGCACGCCCCCTGCACCCCCTGCCAAAAATCCAGCAGATAAGATATTTACCGCTAATTTGCAGTAACCGGCAAATAAATAAAAAAATAATCCAAATCACCAAATAATCAAACGCGTCTTCCTTTTCGCCTGCTCAAACCTGAAAAACCAAGAAGACCAAGGCCCAAAAGAAAAACTGTCCCAGGCTCGGGAACGGAAGACGCTGAAACTTGTCCGCTGCGAACGGCTAAACCGTAACCAGGGTTATTCTTGTGGGTGATGCTCTGGTAGCCGTCGTCCATGTAGAAGTACCAGGCAAAGTCCGTGCTATCTGCATACTCCGTGCCAGACCAGTACCAGGAAGCAGTTAAATTATCAAAATCTCCGGTATTTTGCAAACCCCATCCTGATTGAGAATTTCCAGATGTATCAAGATATCCTAAATTGCCAAGCTCCTCATAAAAAAGATGCCCCATCTCGGAATTGGCTAAATTATACCCATAAGTATAACTGTAAACTCCGTCATTATCTGGATCGCCGTCATATCCATATTCCCAGATACCATCCACAGTCGTCGGCAGCCGCCAGGAACTAGTTTTCTCATCATTAGTTTCCCAAACCACGGTATAGCCGTCTAAAAGATCAATTTCCAAAACACCAAAATTGTTCAAGCTATCCGCCCAGTCAACCTGATCATACCAGGTACCATATCCTTCATCAAAAATAGGTGCATTGGTAAAATCCAGCCAAACCAGGGAGTTACCGTTATTATCATCGTCCCAGATCAGGTTGTAATACTCATCTGCCTCTATACCATCTGTACCATCTGAATCATAACCCGCAGTACCGATAGTGATCAGAGTAGCATTAGCCACACCCGTGATCCCTGACATTAAAAACAACGTACACAACAACATTGTCAATCTTTTCATGACATCTCCTTTTTTTCGTCCATGGCGTTAACATCCATGATTTGCAATTAACTGCTGTAAGCTTTTTACAGCAATATTTAAAATAAAATAATAATAATTTTTCGCAAATTTCATGCCAAATATTAATTAAATAAAATCAATCATTATTTCAATTACTTAAATTTTCTTAAGTCAACCAAGTACTTAAACAACATAATATAGTATGAATAATAACTCACAATGTTGGGAAATTTTTGTTATATTTTACATTATCCATTGTTTTTTTATCAACAAATTAAGCTTGACGGAATCAACAAATATTTTTAGTCTTAAATAAACCATTCAATAAAAGGAATTTGACATGCCGGATGCTCCTGATTATGATTCTCCATGGAAAGATATTTTAGAACGCTTTTTTCCCCAATTTACCAGCTTTTTCTTTCCCCTTGTCCATCAGGGCATTGACTGGAATCGGGAATACACGTTTTTAGACAAGGAATTTCAACAGCTTGTCAGGGATTCGGAAATGGGACGCAGGCTGGCAGATAAACTGGTCAGGGTGCATACCCTTGACGGCAGCCCGCTTATGGTCTTGATCCATGTAGAGGTTCAGGGATCACATGAAGCCGATTTCAGCGAGAGGATGTATGTCTATAACTACAGAATTTATGATAAATACCGCTGCCCCGTGGTAAGTCTTGCAGTATTGGCAGATGACAGTCAGACCTGGCGCCCGGACACCTTCACCTGCGGCTGCTGGGGCTTCAGCCTTGAAATGGTGTTTCCAATTGTAAAGCTCTTAGATTATAATAATATGGCGGAACTGGAAAATAATTCCAATCCCTTTGCCGTTGTTGTAATGGCACACTTAAAGGCAAGGGAGACTCGTCACAACAATAATGAGCGCTATGAATGGAAGTGGCATTTAACACTTGAACTATATGAACGAGGTTATGATAAGCAGGAGGTAATTCATCTTTTTCTGTTCATAGACTGGGTCATGACACTCCCGGATGAGTTGAAAAAAAGTTTTTCCCAAAGACTGCTTGAATATGAGGAGAATAAAAAAATGAGATTTGTCAGCAGTGTAGAAGAATATTGCATGGAAAAGGGCATGAAAGAAGGCATGGAAAAAGGCATGGAAAAAGGCATGGAAAAAGGCATGGAAAAAGGCATGCTTTTAGAAGCCCGTGAAATGCTTGCAGAAGCCCTTTTGGCTAAATTTTCAGGCATTCCAGAATATATTATGAAACGTATTTCAACGATTGAAGACCGCAATCTTTTAAAACAATTGCTGAAAAAGGCTGTTTTAAGCCCGTCAATTGAGCAGTTTGAACTGGAATTTCAGGATTAAATAAAACTGTCTTTTGATACCATGGCTGGCGGCATTACAAAATATAGCTCAACTCTCCTATCTTTTATGGGGTTCCCCCCAACTGTGATGATGCGTTGGAAAAAGAAAGACCGGCATTCAGCGATTATTCAACAAGGTTCATAACGCCGCCATAGTTCCCTTTTTTTGATTTTTGTCAAATACTCTCTTTCAAGAATCACGACAATATTTTTGTTGTGATTCAATGCTTTTTTTAAGTAAAAGCTCATATGCCTGATCGGAAACCCGTACCGGGCATCACGCTGGTTCTCTTTAAGCGGTGAAAGGTTGAGCACTGTTCCAACCTGCTTACTATTATCTTGATAAAATTCAAAATAACACCCTACCTGAAAAAAAATAATATCACCCTCAAATGTTTTCTGGAAATAGCTGTATTGCTGCCTTACCCTGTGCAGACCACCAGGCACAAGATATTTCCTCTTGATTTTCATATTTTCCGCGTCAAGTTGAAAATAGCGGGAAAGAAAAGAATATCTGAGCCAGACAGCCTTGACGAGTTTATATGAGTTCGCATGTTTCAAATGCCCAAAATATGAGGAAATAAAGGCAAACAGTTCATCAAGCTTATCCCTGTCAAAATTATATATACGCCCCATCCTTTCTTCGGATACAAGCTCCCTTTCATAAAATGACAGCTTCTGGCGAAGGTTTCCAATTACACGCCTGCGCACAAGACGGTAATCCCCCCGGGCTATATAGCCAAGAAAATTAATCCCGTTAGTTATCGGTTGGAGTTTGCGTGCGGTATTGTTCAATTCAAGCGCAAGCTCACAAGCAAGGAAACCCTGTATTACATTTTCCCAGCTCTCAAGCTGTTTTCTGCTGCTTGACAAAAGGATGAAATCATCACAATAGCGCAAATAATGCCGGCACTTGAGACCATGCTTAACAAATTGATCCAGGGTGTTCAGATATACGTTGGCAAAAAACTGGCTGTTGAGGTTCCCGATGGGCAGACCCCTGCCATGGGGCGCATGAAACAGGGTCTTATGGGAGGGAAGTCGTTGCGCAAGTCTCAGGTTTCCCCTCATCACTGGATTAAGGGTACAGTCGTGGAAAATCAGCAGTTCACTGAGCCAGAGGGCATCGGAATCAGGGCATTTTCTGCGAATAAGATCAAACAGGATTCTCTTGTCGATGCTCATAAAATAATTTCTGATGTCAAGCTGAAGATAGAAAGCTCTTTGGCTGCCGTTAACGGTAAGCTGCCGAATGAATTTTTCAAGGCGGGCAACTCCTTGATGGATGCCCTTTCCTTTACGGCAGGCATAGGAGTCATGGATGAAGCCGGACAAGAGCCGGCGGGACAGACGCACAATGTTTATCGTCGGCACACTCCCCAGGGAAGAGGCTTTCACCTTTTGCCTGAGAATTCAGGCCCTCTCTTTTTTTTGCATGCCCTTAACCAGCCTTCGTTCTGTCTGCTTATATCTGTCACTCCTTCTGCGGCAAACTGAAAGGCACCAAAGCTTTTAAAGGCCTTTGTCTCCTTGCACAGCCGAATTATGAGCAACAATTCTTCCAGAGCACTGCGAAGCTGCAGGAGGTGGGGCGCCTTATCCCAGCTTGAATTTGCCTCGATAATAATAAGAACAATTCCCCTGCTGCGGTTCCGCAGTTCCGTACCCAATGTATATTTGTGATAACGGGAAAAACCCGTCACTACTTTTTCAAAATGCACGGCCAGATCAAAGGCTTTTTTGTAGATGGGTAAATGTTCGTATCGTGCCATTTGTTTTAATGATCTCTAACAGCAAAAACTCAAAAAAAATCGACAGGGGGCACGCCCCCTGTACCCCCCGCCAAAAATCCAGCCAATAAGATATTCACCGCTAATTTGCAGTGCCTGGCAAATAAATAAAAAAATAATTCAAATCACCAAATAATCAAACGCGTCTTCCTTTTCGCCTGCTCAAACCTGAAAAACCAAGAAGACCAAGACCCAAAAGAAAAACTGTCCCAGGCTCGGGAACGGAAGACGCTGAAACTTGTCCGCTGCGAACGGCTAAACCGTAACCACGGTCATACTTGCGGTAGACGTTCTGGTCGCCGTGGTACATGAAGAAGTTCCAGGCACAGTCCGTGGTATTTTCATACTCCGTGCCAGACCAGTACCAGGACGCATTTAAATTATCAAAATCTCCGGTATTTTGCAAACCCCATCCTGATTGAGAATTTCCAGATGTATCATAATACCCTAAATTGCCAAGCTCCTCATAAAAAAGATGCCCCATCTCAGAGCTGGTAATATTATATCCTCCTGTGGTAGTGCCGTCATATCCATATTCCCAGATACCATCCACAGTCATCGGCAGCCGCCAGGAACTAATTTTCTCATCATTAGTTTCCCAAACCACGGTATAGCCGTCTAAAAGATCAATTTCCAAAACACCAGAAATGTTCAGGCTATCCGCCCAGGCAACCTGATCACTCCAATCATCAAGAGCATGTGTATAATCCAGCCACACCAAATCATCGTCATTGTCCCAAATCAGATTATAGTTCGAACCCGAGTATCCCGCAGTACCGATAGTAACCAGAGTAGCATTGGCCACACCCGTAATCCCTGACATTAAAAACAACGCACACAACAACATTGTAAATCTTTTCATGACATCTCCTTTTTTTCGTCCATGGCGTTAACATTAATGATTTGCAATTAACTACTGTAACCTTTTTACAGCAGTGTTTAAAATAAAAATATTTATGCAAATTTCATACCAAATATCCAAACAACAAAATCAATCATTATTTCAAGCACTTAAATTTTCTCAAATCAACCAGATACTTAAACGACATAATATAATATGAATAATAACTCACAATATTGAGAAACTTTTGTTATGTTTTACATTGTCCATTGTTTTTTTATCAACAAATTAAGCTTGACGGAATCAACAAATATTTTTACTCTTAAATAAACCATTCAATAAAAGGAATTTGACATGCCGGATGCTCCTGATTATGATTCTCCATGGAAAGATATTTTAGAACGCTTTTTTCCCCAATTTACCAGCTTTTTCTTTCCCCTTGTCCATCAGGGCATTGACTGGAATCGGGAATACACGTTTTTAGACAAGGAATTTCAACAGCTTGTCCGGGATTCGGAAATGGGACGCAGGCTGGCAGATAAACTGGTCAGGGTGCATACCCTTGACGGCAGCCCGCTTATGGTCCTGATCCATGTAGAGGTTCAAGGATCACACGAAACCAATTTTGCCGAACGAATGTATGTCTACAACTACAGAATTTACGACAAATACCGTTGTCCCGTGGTAAGTCTTGCGGTATTGACGGATGACAGCCGAACCTGGCGCCCGGACAGTTTCACCTTCGGTTGCTGGGGCTTCAGCCTTGAAATGGTGTTTCCCCTTGTAAAGCTCTTAGACTATAATAATATGGCAGAACTTGAAAACAATTCCAATCCCTTTGCCGTTGTTGTAATGGCACATTTAAAGGCAAGGGAGACTCGTCACAACAATAATGAGCGCTATAAATGGAAATGGCATTTAACACTTGAACTATATGAACGCGGTTACGGCAAGCATGATGTAATTCATCTTTTTCTGTTTATAGACTGGGTCATGACACTCCCGGACGAGTTGAAAAGGAGTTTTTCCCAAAGACTGCTTTCATATGAGGAGAATAAAAAAATGAGATTTGTCAGCAGTGTAGAAGAATATTGCATGGAAAAGGGTATGAAAGAAGGCATGGAAAAAGGTATGAAAGAAGGCATGAAAGAAGGCATGGAAAAAGGCATGGAAAAAGGCATGGAAAAAGGCATGGAAAAAGGCATGGAAAAAGGCATGGAAAAAGGCATGCTTTTAGAAGCCCGTGAAATGCTTGCAGAAGTTCTTTCGGCTAAATTTTCAGGCATTCCAGAACATATTATGAAACGTATTTCAACGACTGAAGACCGCAGTTTTTTAAAACGATTGCTGAAAAAGGCTGTTTTAAGCCCGTCAATTGAGCAGTTTGAGCTGGAATTTCAGGATTAAATGAATGCCTGACCTGCTGAAAAAATTTTCAGTATCTAACAGCTTTCTGTCTTAAAAAATGATCTGCAATAACAAGATAAACCATAGCTCTGCAGACAGGATTTATCCTGGGTATGGCCGAAATGTCATGCCTTCCCTTGGTGGACAATGTGGCAGGTTCCCCCTGGGCATCCACGGTTTTCTGTGGCTTTAATATGGATGGTATCGGTTTTACATAGACCCTTGCCTTTATGTCATCACCGTTTGATATACCGGCAAGTATTCCCCCGCTGTTATTGGTTTCAAAACCGTCCGAGGTAATCTGGTCGTTATTTTCAAACCCTGTTTTTCGTGCGGACTCACATCCGCTTCCTATCTCCACCGCCTTGACGGCGCCTATGCTCATCAAAGCCTTGGCAAGATCGGCATCAAGCTTGTCAAACACAGGGTCTCCAAGTCCAGGAGGAACATTTTGTGCAAAGATTTCAACAATGCCCCCCAGGGAGTCTCCCTGTTTTTTTACCTCATCGATTCTTGCCTCAGCCTTTTCAAGAAGCGATAGGTCTGGAAACTCAAGCCAGTTGGACTTAGCATATGCCTCATCAATGATCTCTGCCCTGATGCCGCCGATCTCCAGGGTATGACTGATCACGGTGATATTTTCCTTTTGTAAAAATGCCTCTGCAACCGCTCCTGCGGCAACCCTTGCCGCGGTTTCCCTTGCCGATGCACGGCCCCCGCCCCGCCAGTCCCGTATCCCGTATTTTGCCTGATAGGAAAAGTCACCGTGTCCCGGCCTGAACAGACTCGCGTTTTTCTTGTAATCCCGTGATTTGGCATCCTTGTTCCAGATCATTATGCTGATGGGCGTACCTGTGGTCTTTCCCTCAAAAACTCCTGACAGGATATGGGGCTCATCGGGCTCCTTTCTCTTGGTGCCGGTGGCACCCTGCCCCGGCTTTCGCTTGTCCAGTGCGGCTTGAAGAATTTCCTCATCAAGATCAACACCTGGCGGACACCCCTGAACCACAACCCCCAGACCCTTGCCATGGGATTCACCCCAGGTGGATACCTGAAATATTTTACCAAAAGTGCTGCCTGCCATTATGATACCCCCAGAGAATCATATTTTTCCCAAAAACCTGGAAAAGATTTTTTAACGCAGCCTTCATTTTCTATGGAGATGCCATCAATTTTAAGTCCGGCAATGGAAAAGGCCATGGCTATCCTGTGATCATTAAAGGTCTCAATCATGGCTCCTCTGTGTATCCCTGTGCCTGAACCTGTGCCGGTAACAGAAAGCCAGTCCTTTCCCTCATCAGCCTCAATACCCATCTTTTGAAGCTGTGACACAACCGCCGTTATCCGGTCGCACTCCTTTTCCCTCAAATGGGCAACATTGATGATCTTAGTTGTGCCCTGTGCAAAACTTGCAATAACCGCAAGGGTCGGAACCACATCTGGAATATCGGACATATCAACTTCAACGGCTTTAAGATTACCTGCGCATACGCCTATACCGTCTTCTGAAAATTCAACGGAACATCCCATTTGTTCGAGGATGCTCAGGAAACGAAGATCTCCCTGCAGGGAATTTTTATTGATTCCCAAAACCTGAACCTGATTTCCCGTCACGGCTCCGGCAGCCCAGAAATAACTGGCATTGGAAATATCCGGCTCAACGACAAAAGCTCCAGAAGAATAGGACTGCCCGCCGGCAACCCGGTATTCAGTATCAGATATCTTTTCGGCCTTTACGTTGAACTTAGCCATTATATCCATTGTAAGATATACATAGGGGACAGACACGGCAGGCCCAGGCAAACGAATCACAAGCCCATCTTTTAGCAAGGCTCCCATCATGAGCATGGATGAGAGATACTGACTGCTCCGGGAGCAATCCAGTTCAACCATGCCTCCTTGCATGTTGGAACCATCTATTATTACAGGAGGCGTGCCATCATTGGTCATTGAATCTGCCCTGGCTCCTGCCATCTTAAGGGCCTGCAAAAGCTCTCCCATGGGCCGCTCCTGCATCCTCTCATCCCCGGTTAATGTGTATGGAGATCGGCCTAATGCAGCAATTCCCGCGAGCAGCCGCATGGATGTGCCGGAATTGCCAAGATAAATTTCTCCGGAAAAGGGTTCAGGTTTACCATTAAAGCCCTTAACAGAAACAATATCCTCTCCTGTTTCCTCAATAACTGCCCCCATATTTACAAGGGCATTGCGGGTATGCATGAGATCTTCGCTTTTGAGAAGATTTTTTAAGGTTGAATCCCCCCCTGCCAAGGATGCACATATAACCATCCTGTGGGAAATACTTTTTGATCCAGGAATGGATATACTGCAGTCTGATATTTTTTTTCTTTTTATGATTTTCATGGGTCTATTTTTTACCTTTCCATATATTCATTTTATGAATTCTAAAAATTTAAACTTTAGGGCTTTCTTATCAAAGGTAATGACAGCCTGACAAATATGCACTAAAAAACCACACCCGTTTTAGAGGTCTGGTGTAGCCTTGTTTTTTTCAGAAACTGAATTCTGATTCAACTGAATTTAAGAACATTTAATTCAATAAAAGGCATACTTCATAATTCCTCAAAAGTAGTTTACACTTTTTTTAAGGTGAACCCAAAAAAATGGAGAGATTGATTTAGAAAGTGTAAACCGGTAAATGAAAGATGCCATTCAATGAAATCATAAATGTTCATATAGCTCCGAGTTAATTTGATTTTTATGTTCTATTTTTAATGAAAGCATTTTACCGAGCATTCGCATGGGATTTTCAAAAATAATATATAAAAAATAACTTAAAGATACTACAATGAATGTACATAGAAAATATGCTTTAACACCTGATAATGAATAACCAAGCGAATTAATAAATTTGGGGATCAATAAATGAAACAGATATGTTCCATAACTAACTTGCCCACAGAAAATGCATATTTTCATAATAACTACATTTATGTCTGTTGCTAAAACTAAACAAGCAAATAAAACAAATGCATAGCCAATTGCACAAATAGGAGTATATAATATTTTAACTATAAATAATGAATCACGTAAATTGAAAATATCAACCACAACCAATATTCCTAAAATTATAAAGCCTAATAATAACATTATGAGCATATTCGGTATTTGTTCATTTTTTTCTTTTTGATGTTGATACAGTTGGTAGCATAATACTCCAACGAGAAATTCAAACAATAAGCCCGGAAGGTGAAAACACAGTATTGCATAAGTGTTAAGACTTGCTGGAAATGTTGAATTAATATTTAAATAGAACCTAATAAAAATAAAAATTAGAAGTAAGTATAAAATAATTTGTTTATTTATTTTTTGAAAAACACTTAATAATGGCACTATAGCATAAAATTCTACTTCAACTGGAAGAGTCCAATAAGGCCCATTAAAAAAAAATGCTTCTTTAACTGTATTTGTTGTATGAAGAAACAAAACATGTTTAAGCAGAATACTATTCTTTAATGGATCGGGAGAAGCGTAAAAATAATATGCTATTAATGACAAGAGATATAATGGGTAAATTCTAAAAAACCGTCTTATGAAATATGGTAGAAGAGTAATCTTTTGATTTATTGATTTTCCAAACACAAATCCACTTATAACAAAAAACAAAGTCACGCCAGTCATAGTAAAAAAAAAACAATGTGGATGGTTCGTTAAAAATCGCCAATAATGGCCTGTCATTATCATGAAAGCAGCAATCCCTCTAAACAACTCTACGATAGGATACATTATTTACCATAACTCCTTCTCATACCAAATGCAGGCATTAAATTTCAATTCAATACTATATGTGGCCTTATTTCAGAGAACTTACGACTGATGGGTACTAGGCTCACATCGTTCCAACGTGTCAAAAAACCACAATATATTGTGATTTTTAACACTCTCGAAATACAATGGGTTGTATGCTGGAATAGTGCGAGCCCAGTGCCACTACCTCCAATCTGTTATAAATACTGTACATTCACTTTATAACATTTGGCACACATTCAGAACATGGCCTCAATAATAGACTCTCTCATAAGTTGTTGATCCGGTTTAAGTCCCGTAAACAGCTCAAACTGGCAGGCACCCTGATTCACGAACATGGAAAGTCCGTCAATGATTTTGCATCCTGCCTTGTTAGCATCTTTCAGCAATCTTGTTTTCAAGGGATTATACACAATATCCATTACGGTCATATCCCTGTGCAGATGGTATGAATCAACAGGGGTTCCGGAAACATCAGGGGTCATCCCAAGGGATGTTGTATTAATGATAATATCGGCCTGTTCAAAATTTGCATCCGGCATGGGAACAAATAAACCATTTACACAACCGGCTAAATCCTTTCCCTTGCTTTTTGTTCTGTTCACGATGTAAATGTTTCCCTGCTCTTTCTTGATCCCAAAAGCAACTGCCCTTGCCGCCCCTCCGGCTCCAAAGATAAAAACATTCTTATCTTTAATAGAGCACACCTCTTTTAGGGGGTTAATTGCGCCGGCACAATCGGTATTGAGGCCGTAAAGCCTGCCGTTCATGTTTATAACTGTATTAACGGCTCCGATTTTTCCTGCCTCTTCATCAATTTCATCCAAAAATTCCATGATGTTTTCTTTAAAGGGAATTGTGATGGATGCCCCTCTGATACCAAGCTCTCTGATTGCCTCAACACCCTTTTGAATATTCTCTATGCAAAAGGCCAGATAGACAGCGTTTATATTCATTTCCTCAAAAAGAGTATTGTGCATGACAGGCCCCAGGGAATGGGCCACAGGATTACCCATAACACAATAAAGTTCGGTGTTGACATTTGGTCTTAGAATTTTATGGGATGTGTTTTGAAACATCGGCTGCAGCATGGTTATGGATTCCTGTTTCTCTTTAAATACCTGAATATATTTTTTTCCGATAAAGCTTAATTATAGCAAAGCTTTGCTTCCGGTAAACATCTAAATATTGGCATATTTCATTCCTCGGTTGACACTTTCTGAATCAATCTTCCCATTTTTGGAGAACCACTTCAAAAAAAGTGTCAACTACTTTTGAGGCAATATGAAGGATGCCTAAATATTTTTATAAAAGTAGCTTAAAACCCCTATCCCTTTAGGGCAGGGTTCGTTCATTCGTGTGCTTATACTTAACTTTTAAATCTGCTTAAAAACAAAGGTGCTGATTCTATTGCCGTCTCTTTCTTTTACCATGGCCGTATATTTCCCAATCTTTATGGTCTCCCCGACCTTGGGAATACGTCCGATTTTATCAAGGACAAATCCTGAAAAAGTATCGTAATCGCTTGAATCTGGAATGGTTAGTTTTAATTTTTTATTTATCTCATCGATTTCTGTTTTTCCAAGAACAATCCACTTTTCACCCTTCAGCTTCACAATATGGGGATCAATGCGGTCGGTCTCATCACTGATTTCACCGACGATCTCTTCAAGCACATCCTCCAGGGTAACGAGCCCTGAAACCCCGCCGTGTTCATCTATGACAATACCAATATGATTTTTCATCTGTTTGAATGCATGCAGCAAAGAATCCAGTTTTTTTGACTCAGGAATAAAATAAGGCTCCCGCATGATCTGTCTTACATCAAAATCGCCGTCCACAGTTTCGCTGCATTTTTCATGATATCCGGCAAAAAGATCTTTGATATTCAACACGCCTATAATGGTATCTATACTGTCATCTATGATGGGAATTCTTGTAAAGCCGGACTTTAGTATTGATTGAATATCAAGGGGGGCATTCACGTCAATAACATACATATCTGCCCTGGGAGTCATAATTTCCGAGGCACTTGTATCGTCAAACTCAAAAATATTTGTGATGAACTGTTTTTCTTCTTCCTTTATTTCGCCCTCTTCCTCAACCACCTCAACCATGGCCATCAACTCATCTTCAGTAACAGAAGGACCGCTGTCCACGCTTTTCAGGAGTTTCGGGATAAAATTGAGCAGAAAAATCAAGGGAATAAAAAGCTTGGAGAGCCAGAAAAGGGGCAAAATAGCTGCCCTTGCCACAAGAATATTATTGCGGGTGGCAAAGGATTTTGGAAAAATTTCTCCAAAAACAAGGATAAGAAGAGTCATGATACCCGTAGATATACCAACGGCATTGGATGTGAAATAATCAAGGGATATAGCCGTGGCAAGGGATGAAGCAGCAATATTTACAATGTTGTTGCCGATTAATATGGTTGAAAGCAGTTTATGTGAATCCTCTTTCATTTCAAAGATGAGATTGTCAAGGCGTCCCCCGTACTTTGCAAAATGAAGGGCCTTTACCTTGCTGATGGAAAAAAGAGCGGTTTCAGCAGACGAAAAAAAACCCGATAAAATAAGGCATATAAAGAGCAGTGCCACAGTTGTTGACATAAATTTTTTGATTTACCTCTATCTAAAGGTGGATAATTAATAAAGAATCTGGCTCAAAAAGAGCTTTGTTCTTTCATTTTGAGGGTTTGAGAAAAAATCCCCGGGATTATTTTCTTCAATGATCATACCCTCATCCATGAATATAACCCGGTGGGCAACAGACTTGGCAAAACCCATTTCATGGGTTACCACCAGCATGGTCATGCCCTCCCCGGCAAGGGATATTATCACATCAAGCACCTCTTTTACCATCTCAGGATCAAGCGCGGATGTGGGCTCATCAAAGAGCATGATTTTAGGCTGCATGCAAAGGCTCCTTGCAATGGCGACCCTCTGCTGCTGGCCTCCTGAGAGCTGGCCTGGATATTTGGCTGCCTGTTCTGCAATCTGAACCTTTTCAAGATATTCCATGGCTATTGTTTCTGCTTTTTTCTTAGACATTTTCCTGACCCATATGGGGCCAAGGGTTAAATTTTCAAGGATGGTCAGATGGGGAAAAAGGTTGAAGTGCTGGAACACCATGCTTACCTCTGTTCTGACCTTTTCAATATTTTTAACATTATCGGTTAAATCAATTCCATCAACATTGATGGTACCCCTCTGATGCTGCTCAAGGCGGTTAATACAGCGTATCAATGTGGATTTACCTGAACCTGAGGGCCCGCAGATGACAATTCTCTCTCCCTTTGCCACATTGAGATTGATGTTGTTCAGCACATGGAAATCACCATACCATTTGTGCATATCTTTTATTTTAATTATGTAGTTTTTATTATTATCCATTAAATCTAAATTTCCATATTAAACTTTTTAGGCCCCGGGCGATTCTATTACACCAGCCATGGGCTTTTGTGTTCATAAAATCAAAAATTTTGATAAACAATGAGGCATGTTTCATTTTTCAGTTGACACTTTTTCAAAACATTCTATGAATTTTAGGAAATTCTCTGAAAAAACCGTCAACTACTTTTGAGGCAATATGAAACATGCCAACAATGAAAGTTAGAAAATATCAGTGGCTCTCCCCTGCACTCAATTCAACCTCAAGCTTTCTTGAATAACTTGCCATGGCATAGCAGAATATAAAATATACCAAGGCTATGAAAATATAGGCCTCGGTGCTGAATCCCATCCAGCGGGGATCTGAAAGCGTTGACTGGGTGGTTCTCAAAAGATCATAGAGCGCTATAATCGCGACAAGGGAGGTATCTTTAAAGGCCGTTATAAGCACCCCTACAGTGGGGGGAATGACGATTTTAAGAGCCTGGGGAAGAATGACCAGACGCATCATCTGATAATAATTCAATCCCATGGATTCTGCGGCTTCATACTGACCCTTGGGCATGGCCTGCAACCCTCCCCTGACAACCTCGGCAATGTATGCTGCAGTAAATAAGATAATGGCAACCTGGGCCCTGAAAATTTTATTTATAGTTATCCCCTCGGGCAGAAAAAGCGGAAACATGACCGCAGACATGAAGAGCAGGCTGATTAAGGGAACGCCTCGTATCATCTCTATATAAACTACGGACATGGTTCGTATGGCAGGCATTTGTGATCTTCTTCCAAGGGATAGAACTATTCCAAGGGGATAAGCAGCGGTCATGCCCACCACAGATAAAAGCAGAGTCAAAAGAAGCCCGCCCCATTTGGTGCTCTCAACCGGGGCAAGTCCCAGTATTCCTCCCTTTAATAAAATTCCAACCATGATGGTGCTGCCCATCCATACATAGGCAAGGGAAGTCTTCCATCGGCTTCTCTTGCGGCTGTAAAACACGGTTCCCACCATAATTATCATGGCAATGGATGCCCTCCACTGCTCCCCGGCGGGGAAAAGTCCGAAAATTACAAACTTGATGTTCGCAGGCACATAGGCCCAGCAGGCACCCCCCCTTAGCTGGCAGCCGGAGGCGGGTCCATGCCACACACTGTCAATAAAAGCCCATTTAATAAAAGGAGGCAGAATTTTATAAAAACAAAGGAGTATGAAAATCGTCAGTATGCTGTTTAAATAGGAATTAAAAAGATTGAGTTTCAACCACCCGATTATACCGGTTTCAGTCACAGGAGGTTTTATTTCTTCGTTTGGATGCAAATCCTTGTTCGTCATCATCATTTTGTTATCTTTCCACCAGCGCCATTTTACTGTTATACCAATTCATGAACATGGATGTTACAAGGCTTATAGTCAAATAAACAACCATAATAAGAGCTACCCCCTCAATGGCCTGGCCAGTCTGGCATATTGTGGTGTTGGAAACAGAGACAAAATCAGGATAGCCTATGGCCACGGCAAGGGAGCTGTTTTTTGTCAAATTCAAAAGCTGGCTGGTCAGAGGAGGGAGAATTACCCGCAATGCCTGGGGCAGTATAACAAGATTCATGATAAAGACAGGCTTAAGACCAAGGGAGACGGCAGCCTCTTTTTGCCCCTTGGATATGGACTGAATTCCAGCCCTTACGATTTCTGCAACAAATGCGGATGTGTATAAAATCAAACCGAGAAGAAGGGAGCCGAATTCAGGGCTGATATTAAGGCCGCCCTCATAGTTAAATCCCTTAAGAACGGGCATGTTCATTCCTGTGGGGGCTCCTGTTAGAAGCCATGTCAGAGCCGGGAGCCCAAGAATTAAAGCTGTGGATACTGAATAGACCGGAAAAATATAACCTGTTTTCTCCTGTTTTAATTTAGCCCATTTTTTAAGAAAAAAAACCAGCAGGCAGGAAACAATCAAGGCATACCCCATAAAGGTATAGGCAGGATGGGCAGCAGGAACAGCAAAGTATGCTCCTCTATTACAGAGAACGAGCCCTGTAAAAGGCTCAAGCGCCTGCCTTGGGGATGGCAGAACATTGTTGAACACGGTGTACCAGAAAAAAAGCTGCAACAATATAGGTATGTCCTGGAGTACCTCAATATATACGGCAGCGATTTTTGAAAGCAGCCAGTTGGTGGAAAGCCTTGCAATGCCTACAATCACACCCAGTAAAACGGTAAATACAATGCCTATAAAAGAAACCTTAATGGTGTTTAACAGCCCCACCAAAAGTGCCTTTAAGTATGTGTCCGATGAAGAAAAGGAAATAATAGACTCTCCTATTTCAAAGGAAGCTTCCCTGGAAAGAAATCCAAATCCCGTTGCTATGGACTGCTTGTCAAGGTTTGCCAGGGTATTTGTAAAAAGATAGTAGCCCGCTCCGGCCACCATAAGCATGGTTAGAGCCTGATAGAGAATTGCTCTAAATGCGGCATTGGTCCAGATAGGATCTTTTATTTGATCTTGTTCCATTTTTCCTCGGATACCGGCTGTAAGCCAAGTAACCCACAGCCGGATTTTACACTCTTATTTAAAAGGAGGCGAATACATAAGCCCGCCTTCTGTCCACTGGGCATTCAGACCGCGCTCTATCGCAAGGGGAGTATTTGGGCCTACGTTTCTTTCAAATACTTCACCATAATTTCCAACATGCTTGATGATATTGTATGCAAATTTTTCATCAAGTCCCAAAGCTTCGCCATTTCCTCTGGTTACACCTAAGAAACGTTTTATTTTGGGATCATTGCTTTTAAGCATCTCGTTTACATTCTGGGATGTGATGCCGAATTCTTCGGCCTGAATAAGAGCTAAGACGGAAAAATTAACAATGTCATACCACTGGTCATCTCCATGCCTTACCGCAGGTGCAAGGGGTTCCTTGGAGATTCTTTCAGGAAGGATTATGTAATCTGCTGGATTGGGGGCACCGGTTCTCAAACCTGCAAGCTGGGAAGCATCAGATGTCATGCAGTCACAACGGCCAGCAAAAAAAGCCTTTTGAATGGCAGGAGTGCTTTCCAGAACAACGGGCTTCCATGCCATGCTGTATTTTTTAAAATAATCGGCAGCATTCTGCTCCGTAGTTGTTCCCTGGAGAACACATATGGTTGCACCGCCGAGTTCCCGGGCAGACTTCAACCCCAGGGATTTTGGAACCATAAAACCTTGACCGTCATAGAAGTTGACCGTGGCAAAATTGAGGCCGAGTTTGGAATCCCTTCCCAGGGTGTGGGTGGCATTCCTGCAAAGGAGATCTATTTCACCGGACTGAAGTGCGGTAAAACGGGTTTGAGCCGTCAGGGGGGTGAATTTGAGTTTATCGGGAGTGCCGAAAACAGCACAGGAAACGGCACGGGCTGTATCCACGTCAATTCCCTGCCATTTGCCGTTCTCATCAGCCATGGAAAAACCAAACAGGCCCTCATTGACCCCTATCTGAATAAATCCCTTTTTTTTTACATCATCCAAGGTACCTGCAAAAGCTAATGTGGAAAATAAAACTAAAACCGATGAAACCATCAGCGCCAACATCCTAAAATGCTTCATTTATACCCTCCTCTTAACAAAATTACTATTAAATAAATAGGTTTAATTTCCCTGAGTCAGGCAAAAAAATATTATAAACACATCTTATTTGCCGGAGTATCAGGGAGCTTCATATTAAACTGACTAAAATTATTAAACACAGTTACCTGAAAAGTCAAAGAAAAAAACTGAAATGGCTGTATGCAGTCCATGGAGGGGAAGTCAGATAGATCTTTGCAACATTGAGATTGCTATTGAGGCAGTCCTTTGGGATGCTCCGGGCCCGCCTAATAATGTTCGTATCATTATCAGCTTATTAGTCATGATATATACGTCTTTTGAGTAGATAAGATCAAGTGCCTTTTGTGCAATTGTTTCAGGATTTGCTTTGTCCTGCAATAACTCGGGTACAATTTCATAACCTGCAATCAAATTTGGAAGCCCGGCGTGCTGGAGTTTCACAAAGGTTTTGGCAAGCAGAAAACTGATGGGAGACATTTTATAGACAATGATCATGGGAACGCCCCAAAGGGCAGCCTCAAGGGTAACCGTACCGGATGCGGCAATAATGAGATCAGCCCGTTTAAATATCTTCACCGGGGAACCAGGCAGCAGAGTAAAAACACCGCTAAGATTGTATTTCCGGCTGTATTTGTTGATTACAGAGGCAATATCTCCCTCGGCAAGAGACGAAGCCCCGGAAACAAGAAAGGTGACATCATGGCATTTTTCATGAATTATCTTAGCAGATTGTAAAAGAGTGTCAAGGAGATTTGAGATTTCAGATTTTCTGGAGCCGGGAAGGAGTCCTATTATTATTGAGGAAGCCAGGCTTTCATGTTCGGGCTTTTTTTCCAAGGTCTTTTTCTTTATGGCCGGCAGAATGTCAGGGGTGTAAACATCCAAAAGAGGATGTCCCACAAAGGTGGCAGGGATGTTTTCTTTTTTAAAAATTTTTTCCTCAAAGGGAAGAATCAGGGCAGCATGGTCAATGCTCTTCCTTATTTTTTTAAGCCTTGATCTGTTCCAGGCCCAGACTTTCGGGGTAATATAGTACAATACCGGAATTGTTCTTTTTTTTGCAAAACATGCTGCCTTCAGGTTAAATCCTGGAAAATCAATAAAAATTAAAAGATCAGGAGGATCCCGGTGCACGGAGCGCCGAAAAGTATTAAAGGCGGCTTTTATATTTCTGAACTGGGAAACCACCTCTGAAATACCCATCACGGACAGTTTTTCTATATGAAAAAAAAGCTTTATATCCAAGGCCTGCATCATATTTCCACCAATACCTGAATACCTTAGCCTGAGACCTGTTTTATTCATGGCTTTTATCAGGTTGGCTCCGTGGAGATCGCCAGAGGGCTCTCCTGCAATGATCATGACATGTTTAGCCTGTGAGGCCATGGTTTTATTTAAAATCCCCCTCTTCCATTGCAATAATTGAAATCCGGCATTTGTCGGCAAGGGAAACCATGGTCCTGCGGTCAAATGAAATGCTTTTTCCAGCTTCCAGCACCAGAACCGAGGCCCCGTACTGGGACATGGTTCTTATGGTTTCCACACCAGTGGACGGCAGATCAAACCTGGAATCCTGATGGGGTTTTGATCGTTTGACCACCACAGCTTTACCATCTGAAAGGGCAGCACCCCTTGCAATGGTGGCATCTGTTCCGTCCACGGCTTCCACGGCCAGAACTGTTCCATTTGCCACAACAACGCACTGGCCGATATCTAATCTGCCGATCTCTCCGGCCATGTTCCATCCGATCCGAATATCTTTTTTCTCAGCCTTTCCAGGTTTTTTTCTTGTCCAGCACCCAGGGGGTGAGATAAGCTCAGGAAGCAAAAACGTGGAGGGCCTTATGGTTATGCCCTCTTTTTCAAGAAGATCTGCAAATGCCGTTAATATGGAATCGTCATGGGTATGCCCCATACCTGCAATAAAGGCAAGCGCTTTCAAATCAGGCCTGATATCTTCAAATATCCGGGTCTTTTTAACAGTTCCCATCATAACCGCCTCTGTGACATGGCAGGATCTGAAAAATCTAAGGAGTTTTTTCACCTGCCCAAGGTGCAGCCACTGCATTGAGTCAACATGTTTTGCCAGCTCCTTTGATGCTTCATTGACATAGGCCGCAGCATGAACACAAATGCCTTTTTTTGAGGCTTTTTCGGCAAACAATATGGGAAAAGCACCTCCCCCCGCAATCAGCCCTATGTCCATGATTTACCTGGTAATTCCCCTGCTTGATTTTTCGATAAACTTCATAAAATTTACAACCTCAGGAATCTGGGGAACTTCGGCTCTCACCCTTTCAGATGCCTGTTTTACTGTAAGACCTATGCGAAAAAAAATCCGGTAAGCTTTCTTGAGACTGGTTATGGTGGATTTTGAAAAACTCTGGCGTTTCAGGCCGACATTGTTAAGGCCATGAAGTGTTGCCCTGTCACCGGACGCAATGACATAGGGAGGAATATCCTTAACAACGGCAGATTTGCCGCCTATATAGGCAAAATCTCCTATCTTGACAAACTGATGAACTGCTACAAGTCCCCCCACAGTAACATTGTCTCCTATCTCAATGTGCCCCCCCAGGGTTGCATTATTTGCAAGTATGACCTGTTTGCCGGTCTTGCAGTCATGGGCGATATGGGTGTAGGCCATCAAATAATTTTCTTCACCCACCTCGGTATACCCTCCTCCAAATTCAGTGCCCCTGTTAATGGTGACAAATTCCCGGATTATGGTTCCTCTGCCGATTTTCAGATAGGTTTTCTCTCCATGGAATTTAAGATCCTGGGGAGCTGCCCCAATGGATGCATACTGAAATATACGGCAGTCTCTACCCACACTTACGTATTGATCTATTGTTGTATACGGGCCTATTTCAGTTCCTGAGCCTATGTGTACATCACCTTTTATGATTGCATATGGGCCTATCTTTACATTGAAATCTATTTCAGCACAGGGATCTATAATGGCCGTGGGATGTATCTGATTTTTATGGGCATTGCCGGTATGGTCATCAGTCAGGGCTATCATTGGATTGACTCCGGTTTTTCAATATTTTTTCCAAACTGATAATTTTTTTCTCCAGAGAGCGCAATTTTTTTCTCAAATCAGGAAGTCTGGGGATAATTTTACCAACTTTGAGCCACAGCTTATGGGGCATCTCCGGAATACCCGATACAATGATGCCGGGGGCCACATTGCCCACCACTCCCGCACCGGGCCCGACTATGGCACCATCTCCAATTTTCAGGTGGCCTGATATGCCGGCTTTTCCCGCTATAATTACATTTTTACCTATAATGGTGCTGCCTGCAATTCCAACCTGGGCAATCAGCAGCGTATGCTCACCTATCGTGACATTATGGGCGATGTGAATTTGATTGTCGGTTTTTACGCCTTTTTTCAGCCAGGTTTTCCCCAGGGTTCCTCTATCAATGGTATTGCATGCTCCAATTTCCACATCATCGTCAATCTGGACGAATCCAGCGTGGCTGATTTTTTCATGCTCCCCATTATTATGAACCTGATTATAATCAGGCTGGCTGGGCTGGGTAAAACCGTAACCGTCACTGCCTATAACCGTGCCTGAATGTATAATAACCCTTTTGCCGATTATGGTGCGTTCCATGATGGTGACATTGGGTTTAATAAGAGTTTCGGCACCAATGACTACGCTGTCTCCTACAAAGGCCCCGGCCATGATTTCCACTTCATCCCCAAGGCTGACATCGTCCCCTATACATACATGATGTCCCACTGTGATATTAATGCCGCAGGTAAAATTACTTCCAATTACTGCTGTGGGAGAGATGTTTTTTTCAGGCACCTTGCATGGATAAAAAAGAGGCAGAAGCCTGAAAAAATCACGCTTAGGGTGCTCAGACAGAATCACGGTATCAGGAAGGGACATAGCCTCGTCAGAGTGGCATTCCAAAGGAACTATGACAGCCCCTGCACCTGTGTCCCTTAATTTTTTCAAATATTTCACGCCCGATGCAAAGGCAATATCACGGGGGCCGGCATCTTCAAAAGAGGCAAGCCCATGAATTTCAGTAGCATCATTTCCCAGCACACTGGAATTAAGAATATCTGCTATTTCTTTTACAGTTTTTTTCATCACTATTTTGCGGAAGCTGTTTTATTATACTCCTTAATGATTTTATCCGTAATATCTATGGCATCGCTGTAGTACATTATTCCGCCTTCATTTTTTTCGATGATAAAATGATAGCCGTGTTTTTTTCCATACTCATCGGTAATCTCCAGGACTTCATTTTTTATCTTATTGAAATTACGAGCCTGAATCTGTTTGAATTCCTTCATATAATTGGCTTTAAGTGTTTTATAATCATTTGCTTTTATGCGCATTTCCCTCTTTTTTTCTTCACTTTTTTCCTTGCCCATGACAAGGGCTTCACGCTCAAGCTTTTTTTGAAGTTCAATCAGTTCCTGCTCCCTTTTTTTTACATCTTCTTCCATTTCCTGGGCCTTTTTATTCATCTCTTCAGCGGCAATCTTGCCGGGGCTTGAAGTGGTGAGGATTTTCTGGAAATCAACAATCCCTATTTTATCCGCACAGAATCCGGATGCTGATGTAAATAAAAGCGAAACAAATATAGACATTGATATTATAAGTGATTTTTTCATGATATTTTTTCCTTTTTTTATATTAAAGTCTTTGCAAACCCAATATGACTTTCATGGTTCTTCGCTTAGGCGGGGATAGATTTCAAATCTGTCCCCAGCCGCCAATCTTTCCCTAAAATGCTGCACCCATGGAAAATTCCCATCTGCCGCCGCTATATTCATTGCCATTCAGAATTTTACCGTATTCAATGCGAATGGGCCCCATGGGTGAATACCACCGGAAGCCTCCGCCATAACTGGAATAAAGATCATCCCATAAAATGTCTTCATCCTTGAGATAGGTATCTCCCATGTCATAAAATATGACTCCCACAAGATTGATATCCTCAAGCAGGGGAAAAATCACCTCCGCGTTGAACTGAACAAACTTTTCTCCGCCCCTTTGCTCGGTTTCCCCCTCTTGTGTGGCATTAATATCCTGCCAGTCATAGCCCCTTACAGAGTTCATTCCTCCAAGATAAAAGCGTTCATAATCGATTTCAATATCATGGTCTGACCGATCATCAAGAAACCCTCCCCTTGCATGGAGAAAACCAGTAAATTTCCAGAACAGGGGATAATACCATCCGGTTTCGGCTATGTACTTGGTAAAATCAATCTCTCCGCCAAGCCAGCCGCCGGCATATTCCATGGAAATACTGTGCTCCGAACCTTCGGTGGGGTTGAATGTCCTGTTTCTTGAATCATATCTAAGGCTGGTGGTAATGCTGCTTGTCACATAGGTGCCGGCATCCACATCTGTATATTCTTCCTGAACATTCTTGATGGTAAAATCTTCAAAACCGTATTTCAACCCAAGGGTTGTGTAATCAAAAATTTTGTATCCGGCCCTCAAAGCCCCGCCCTTACTGTCTTTATCATAGTAATCATACTCTTTTTCCCAGTTATAAAGATCAAATCCTGCAGACAGCGGAATATCAAAGAGCCAGGGTTCGGTAAAACTGACCGTAAATTTGGTGGAAGAGCTTGAAATTTCAAACCTTGCAGATAGAATCTGACCGTTGCCGAAAAGATTCCTCTCGGTAACGGAAACCATACCGAAAATAGACTCTTCACTGCTGTAACCTCCCCCAAAGCTGAAGGCACCGGTGGCTTTTTCCGTTACCTCGACGTTGAGGTTCATCATGTCTTCACGGCTTCCCTTTGAAGTTTTCACATCCACATTCTCAAAATAATCAATTCTTCTGAGGTTTTTAACGCTCCTCTGTATCCCGGACATGGAATAAAGATCCTGCTCATAGACATGAATCTGGCGCCGTATGACTTTATCCCGTGTTTTAGTATTTCCGCTGATAATAATTCGCTCAAAATATACAGGATCGCCCTTATTGATTATAAAGGTTATGTCAACGGTGTGGCTTTCCATATCCTTCCTGATGGAAGGGGAAATATCAGCATTGGCATAACCCTTGTCTGCATATACATCCGTAAGGGAAATGACATTGGCTCTAAGGGTCTCCCTGCTGTAGAGATTTTCCTCATGGAATTTTATTTTTTCCCGCATCTCCTCCTCAGGAATAATCAAATCACCTTTAAAATCAATATCGCCTACCTTGAACTGCTCTCCCTCTTGTATCTTAAAGGCAACTTTTATAAGATCTTTCTCATATTCAATAACAGGTTCTGCAACCCTTGCGTCAATAAAACCATTGTTCTTGTATAAAGCCTCAATTCTCATAATATCCTGGTCAAGCTCGTTTTTATCCAGATCACCAGAAGATGTCAACCAGGAGAAAAAGCCTTTTTCATTGGTTTTAATTGCCTTTTTGATTTTTTTTTCTTTAAAGTATTTATTTCCGATAAAGCTGATCTTTTCTATCTTAAGCTTTTTCCCCTCTTTAATAACAAATGTGATATCTGCCTGGTTATTATCAAGATTATCGGTTTTATAATTAATTTCACAATTATGATAATTTTTTTCCGTATAGAGGGCCTTGATTCTGGAAACATCTTCATTAAGGGTAAAGACATTGAGGATTGAGCCGGTTCCTGTTCGTACTACCTCTGCAATTTCCTCATCTTCATAAATATTATTTCCCTGGTATTTGATTCTTCTTACGCTTGGTTTTTCAATGACCCTGTAAATAAGTTTGACACCACTTTCGCTATCCTGTTTTTCCACAACGATATCTTTAAAATAGCCCATCTTAAAAATATCCTTAATGGTTTTGGATAGAACCGCCTGATTAAAAATATCCCCTGCCTTAAAATCAATGGCACGTAACACGGCATCAGATTCTATTCTTTTATTGCCCTCGACAATAACATCTGCAATCATCTGCCTGTTAAATATCTCACTTAAAATCTGCCTGCCGATTTTCGTGACTGCGGAAAAAAGAGTTTCAATCCCAGGGGCTTCGGTATAGATTGAAACAGGAGCACCTGATTTTAAGACATTTAATATCTTTGTATCAATGCTGATCTTTCCCCGGACACTGAAAAGACTGCCCCAGATAAGATAATCAACCCCGTGTTTCAAGCCTACAGCCTTAAGCTCATCAATGGTCAGAACTGAGCCTGCTGGTTCGCCCTCAAGCAGATCAGTCTCAGCTCCGTCTTTTTCAAGATGCTGGGCTATCATTACTGGAACACTTTTTCCAAGGGCCTTCATATCTGTATCAGAATTAATATCAAAAGACAGAATCCCAGCCTTTATTTTTGTGGCTGCAAAAGAATTTCCTCCACACGAAAAACCTATAATAATAAGGCTAACGATAATAACCGCTTTTGTTGTGCCTATCTTCATCATTGTATTCCAGTTTTTGAATGAACTTCCGAACCTGCTTTAACATGAAAAGATTCTTTTTCTGCCATTTGAAAATCATTATTTACAGGCAGAACCCTACCCTCTTTCAGGGTAACCTTACGATTCATGAGATCAGCAAGCTCATTATTATGGGTAACGACGATTAATGTCATATTAAATTCATGATTAAGCTCCATTAGAAGCTGATGAACCTGTCGGCTGTTATTTCTATCAAGATTTCCCGTGGGCTCATCGGCAAGGAGCATATCCGGTTTCATGACAAGGGCCCTTGCAAGGGCTACCCTCTGCTGCTCTCCCCCTGACAGGTCTTCTGCCCTGTGGGACAGCCTGCTGCCAAGTCCTACCCTGTCAAGCACAGCCTGGGCCTGCATTCTTGCTTTTTTCTTACCCTGGTTATCCAAGAGGCAAGGAAGCATGACATTCTCCAAAGCACTGAAGCCCTGAAGAAGATGATGAAACTGAAACACGAATCCGATTTTCCTGTTTCTGAAAGCCGCCAGATTTTCATCATCAAGGGAAAAAAGATCAGAATCTTCAAAAACTATTTTCCCCTCATCAGGCCGGTCAAGGGTGCCGATAATATGAAGTAATGTAGATTTTCCTATACCGGATGAACCGACAACAGCAACGGTTTCTCCCCTGTAAATATCAAAATCAACATCTCTCAGGACTTGCAGAAAAGAGGTGTTTGTCTTAAATTTTCTGGAAATACCCGCAAGGCGCACCATGGGAGTATTTATGGGATTGATTTTAAAAGATGCCTGTGATTTGGCCTGCTTCTTCATAGTGTTCATGGCAAGGCCTCTATCTTTTTAAGGTATTTAAGGTAGAGGAGTAATTGCACCTCCTTGTATTCAGAAATATAACCGGCATGGCCGGAGCATAGTTATTGCTGCCGGCCACAGCTAAAATTGAAAGTCTTTTGAAAAACAGACTCTTATGGAGACTTTCATATAAATAATTAATGAAATTAGCCATATCTAAGAGCCTCAACCGGATTCATTTTTGATGCTCTATGGGAAGGATAGATGGTCGAGGCAAAGCATATTGCAGTTGAAGCAATTGAAATCAAAAACACATCCATGAACTCAAGCTGAACAGGAAGGGTAGAAAAGGGATAGGCCGGGGGAAGCTCAATAAAATGGTATTTTTGCAGCAAAAAACAGATAATGACACCTGAAAATGTTCCGATAAAGGTTCCGGTAAATCCAACAACCATTCCCTGAATTATAAACACGTTTCTAACCTTTTTATTTGTTGCTCCCATTGCCTTTAGGACCGCGATATCCCTTGTCTTTTCCATTACCATCATTATAAGCGCGCTTGCAATATTAAAGGCTGCAACAAGAATTATAAGGGTGAGAATAACAAACATTGCCGTTTTTTCAAGTTTAAGAGCGGAAAAAAGGCTTTTGTTGATTTCCATCCAGTCCTTTCCATAAAAAGAGTGTCCCAGGGCGGCAATCATATTTTTTTTTATGGTGTCTGCCTGAAAGATATCTTCCACCCACACACCCAGGGCTGAGACCCTGTCATTAATTCCCATGAGTTTCTGGGCAGGCATCATATGAATATAAGCCAGGGAGCCGTCATATTCGTACATGCCCGACTCAAAGATTCCAGTTACCACAAAACGCTTCAAGGCAGGAATATGACCCACGGGTGAAATCATGCCGGATGGAGACATCAGCACAATATTATCGCCTTCTGAGGCACCAATATTTTTTGCAAGCTCGATTCCCAGAATAATCCCAGGCAGATTTTTTTTGTCTTCATCAGGCATTAGTCTCTGGGCAAGTTCTGCTGCCGTAAATCCCTTAATCAGGCTTATGCCTGAATCAGGATCAATACCCCGAACAACGGCTCCCGACATCCCGTTTGAGGTACGGATCATGGTCTGGCCAAAAATCATGGGAGAGGCAGCCTTCACTCCGGGCACAGCCTTAATCTTATGCACAGCATCCAGATACCCGTAAAACCGTCCAGAGTACTCCATTACAAGAATATGGGGTTCCACACCAAGGATTCTTTTTCTAAACTCCGTCTCAGCCCCGCTCATTACGGCAATCACGATAACAAGAGCCATCACTCCCACTGTAACGCCGGCTACTGAAAGCAGAGTAATAAGGGAGATAAACCCCTCTTTTCGCTTGGCCTTCAAATACCTGCCGGCTATGAATAGTTCCAGGGGCATCTGCTAATCCGTTCTCTTCAAAATATTTATTGTCCGCTTTTTTTCATGTGGGGAAATAAAATGACTTCCCTGATGGATGGAGAATCGGTAAGAAGCATGACAAGACGGTCAATGCCAATGCCTTCCCCCGCGGTTGGCGGCATCCCGTATTCCAGAGCCTCAACATAATCCAGATCCATGGAATGGGCTTCAACATCCCCGTCTTTTTTCATGGAGGACTGTTCAAGAAAGCGCTCATATTGATCAACCGGGTCGTTGATCTCTGAAAAACCGTTGGCAATCTCCCTGCCTGCTATAAATAGCTCAAACCGGTCAGTCAGATCAGGTTGAGTTTCGCTTTTTCTGGAAAGAGGGGAAACTTCAACGGGATATCCTGTAATAAATGTGGGCTGGATTAACTGGGGCTCAACTAAGGTATCAAATAATTTTGTAAGAATTTTTCCGTGGCGGTCTTTTTTTGTTATTTTTATCTTTTTATCTTCAGCAAACTTGAGAAGGGCCTGGGTATCATTGATAATGGCAGGATCAACCCCTCCGATTAGTGTCAAAGATTCAATCATGGGAATCCTCTGCCACCTTCCGCCAAAATCGATTGTATTACCCTGGTACTCGATTCTTTCCGTTCCACTGACCTCAAAAGCTATGTGCCTAAACATCTCTTCAGTTAAAGACATCAAATCTTCATAGTCTGCATAGGCCTGGTAAAATTCAACCATTGTAAATTCAGGGTTATGGCGGGTAGACACTCCCTCATTCCTGAAATTTCGGTTAATCTCAAACACCTTTTCAAATCCGCCGACAACAAGGCGTTTCAAATAAAGCTCAGGGGCAATGCGCAAAAAAAGCTCCATGCCAAGGGCATTGTGCCATGTTTTAAACGGGGTCGCCTCCGCCCCTCCGGGAAGCGGCTGCATCATGGGGGTTTCAACCTCCATAAAATTCCGGTCTTCAAAAAAACGACGCATGGTGCTGACGATCCTGCTGCGTTTGATGAAAATTTCCCTGGCCGGATCATTCATTACAAGATCAAGGTAGCGCTGGCGGTATCTTTTTTCGGGATCCTTTATGCCGTGAAATTTTTCAGGTAAAGGCCGAACCGCCTTGGAGAGAAGCCTGAATTCCTTTGCAAAAAGGGTCCACTCACCTGTTTTGGTCTGAAAAAGCACTCCTTTAACACCAACAAAATCACCGATATCAAGTTTTTTAAACATTGCATAGGAATCATCGCCCAGGGCATTTTTTTGCAGGTAAGCCTGAATCTGACCGGTTCTGTCCTTGAAACGGATAAAGGATGATTTCCCAAACTTGTTTACAGCCATCATTCGACCTGCCACAGAAAATTCAGAACCGTTTTCTCCAAGGGTTTCAGGCTGATGTTCGACTATATGTTTCAGTTCTTCAACAGTATTGGATACCTTGAAGTCATTGGGATAAAGGGGAATGCCGTTATCTTTTAATTCCTGTATTTTTTCTTTTCTGGCTTTTAGTAAAGCATTAGATTCTTCCATTTTAATTTATTTTATACCTTTTTACCGTAACAACGCAATCTTCCTTCAAAATTTTGGCATACTTCATTCACTTAGTTGACACTTTCCCAAAATTCTCCCTTACTTCCCGGGAATCTCCTTAAAAAAGTGACAACTGCTTTTAATGCAAGATGAAGGATACCCGAAATTATGCAGGCAAAAGCAGTTAAGATGATGATTTTATTCCACCAGGCCCTATGAATCTGGATAATAAAGTTTAAAAAACGGTCTCTGAATACCTCGCAAGTCATAACCTCTCATTTTCCATACTCTATGTACTCCATAAATTCCGATTAAACACTATGTGTAGCTACAAGTCAGAAAACTTATGACTAACAAGTAAATACAAAGGAAGATAATTAACCTATTTCACGTTCAGGTGTCAAGATTTTGTTTCATGTCAAGACGTTTTAGAATAAGGGTAAACATTGATCCATGTTCCGGCCGGCTTTCAATGTCGATTAATCCGCCATAGGAATCAACCATTCTGTGAATGATGGAAAGCCCTAAACCCGTGCCGTCTGCTTTTGTGGTAACAAATGGATTAAATACAGTATCTACTTCATCTGGATGAATTCCGCATCCATCATCTGTTATGCTGAGGCGCACCTGATTATTTTTAAAGGATTTAAGCCTGACATCAATGCGGCCTTTTCCATCTATGGCTTCTGCTGCATTTTTAAGGAGATTCCATAAAACCTGCTGCAAATGATCAGGATCCATATTTATCCATACATTCAAATCAACCTTTATCCTAAATTCAATTCTTTCCCGGCATAGAGGATCCTGCTTGAATAATTCCACAGTCTCCGTAATTGCCTTATCCAGGCGAATCGGCCTTGCATTTCCCGTGTAAGGCTTCGCAAATAAAAGAAAATCCGTAACGATTCTGCTCAATCTTTCGGTTTCCCTTAATACAATCTGCATTAATCGATGTTTAGGGGTTCCGGGCTCTGTGTCCTCCTTTAAAAGCTGTATGGAACCGGAAAGGGAGGCCAGGGGATTTTTTATTTCATGGGCCATGCCTGATGCAAGTTCCCCCATTGCTGCCATGCGTTCTACTCTTTTTAAGTGATCTTCCATAACTTTCAGGTCACGCCGGGCCCGTTTTGCCTGCATGGCAAGAATACCGCTAAGGAAGGCTACGGCAAAACAGGCCGTAACAATCACAAGTATCCGGTATATCACATAGGTCCAATCAACAGAGGATGAAAGGAGTGGATAATTGCCGAAGGGAGAGATGACCCCATAATACTCAAGGTCTATAAGAATGCCGTATTGAAGGCTGCAAAGGGTCGCAATTATCATGCTTCCCCTTCTTAAAACAAGCAGGCTTGATGAAATGATCACCACAAGATACAAAAAGGTGAAAATGCTCTCAAAACTTCCTGTAATAAAAATTATTCCTGTAACAAAAAAGGAATCCAAAGTCAGTTGAAGGTAGGCAATAAAATAATTACCCCCCTTTATTTTCAACAGCAAAGCATAAAAAAGGGAAAATAATAAAAGAAGGATAGATATCAAATAAATTAAAAAAAATGGTTGTGAATTCAGTTTAGAATCGTTTTCAAAACTTAAAACAAGGGTTGAAAAAATAAGAATTATGGAAAAAATAATCCTAAAAGCAATTGACCATTTCAATCCCCTGGTAATTTCATCTAATCTTGATTTCTTTTCATCCATGATTATTGCTTTACTTGCACAGCTCCTCAGTCATAACCCCTATGAACTGCCACCATATATCCTTAGTTTCGCTTATCTTGACTAAGCTTTTGAATTTATTGTTTTAATATGTTTTGAGATTTATATTTTTCAAATTTTTTATTCAATAATATCAATGTGTTAATAAAAATAAGCGAAAAGAGAGATATATGATGCTGAATTAGGACTTAATACAGCACATTTAGTATGAAAAACGAGAAGGTACGAGTCACGAATTATGGGTTTAAAATATACTAAAGTCCGCCCGCCATTTTAAAGATGGGAAGATACATGGATATGACCAGGCCACCGACAACAGTACCTAAAAAAACAAGCATAAAAGGTTCAATCATGTCAGTCAGGTTTTTAACTGCCTGATCCACCTCATCATCGTAGAAATCGGCAATTTTGCCAAGCATGTTATCCAAGGCTCCAGTGGATTCTCCAACAGCGATCATGGAGCATACCATGGATGGAAAAACGCCGCTTTCAAGAAGTGGATCAGCCATGGACCTGCCTTCTGAGATACCAAGCCTGACATCTGCCACGGCAAATTCAACCGTCTTGTTTCCAGCAGTTCTGGCTACAATGTCAAGGGCTTCAAGAATTGAAACTCCGCTTGACATCATGGTGCCCATGGTTCGAGTAAATTTTGCAACGGCAACCTTTTTAATTAATATACCAAATACTGGAAGTCTTAAAAAAAGATCGTCCATAACGATCCTGCCTTTTTTTGTGTTGTAAATTTTTTTTATCAAAAAGGCAGCTCCAACAGCGCCGCCTATAATGTAGCCGATCTTGTTTATGACAAAATTGCTTAAATTGACAACAAAAAGCGTGGGTGCAGGCAGGGCCTTACCCATTGATGAAAACATTTCAGAAAAAACAGGGATGACAAATACCAGAATAATTCCCACAACAATGACAGCCACAGCAAGGGTTATGGCAGGATATGTCATTGCTCCCTTAACCTGTTTTTTTAACTTTGACATTTTTTCCATATAAGTGGATAGCCTTCTCAAAATGGTATCAAGAATACCACCTGCCTCGCCTGCCGCCACCATATTAACAAAAAGCTCGTTAAAAATTTTGGGATATTTTCCCAAGGCATCGGCAAAGGTTTCTCCTGTTTCAACAGACTCTTTTATTTTTTTCAGTATTTTCTTAAAGGTCGGATTTTCCTGTTGAGTATGAAGAATATCAAGGCATTGAAGCAGTGGAAGTCCAGCATCGATCATGGTAGAAAATTGTCTGCAAAAAATTATCACATCACTTTCAGTTACTTTTGGCTGGAGAAAGGAGATATTCTCAAAAATATCCTTTGGTTTTGGTTTTATCCTGCCAGGTGTTATTTTCCTTCTTTGTAAACTTGACCTCACCTGTTCAGGGGTTTCAGCTTCCATTTCACCTTTGACTGTTCTGTTTTTGGGATTCTTTCCCTTCCAGAGATAAACCGTCATGCTTCCACCTCAAATTAAATTAACGATGTTGCAGCCCCATCAAATACCTGATAAATAGTATACTGAACACCCGGATAAGCTGAGCTTTTAAGGAAAATTTTTTCCTTTGATAATGAGGACATTATAAACTGCCGAAAGCTCAAGTTGCAACAGCGGGTATTATAACGATATATAATAACATCCATTTATGTAAAATTGCAAAATCTGTTTTTATTTTCATGATTCTCGGTTCCCGGCTCCGGTTAATGATCCCCGGGATATATTTTTTACAGGTTATTTATTACTACTTTGTCAGGTTCCGTATTTTACCTCTATTTCCATGGATTTTTACTGTGAAAACATGGGAAAATAAAGCCTAACGCTCTCATTTTCAGGGCATCATGACGAAGTTAACAAATTAGAATTATTAAAAATAAAGGAAAAGTTATTGAATTATACAATATTTAATATTAAAGCGATTAATAAAATAATGAGGCCTGTTTCTGTTACCTGTTTAAAAGCCTTTGGATGGTCTGTTATTGGAAAAACTCCAGATAATTTAAAATATGTGATAATAGCTGCTCCCCACACATCAAACTGGGATCTTCCATTAACTCTTTTAACAGCCTTTGCGCTTAAACTTAATTTGTGCTGGATGGGAAAAGATACTCTATTCCGACCACCATTTAAACAATTTTTTATGTGGCTCGGAGGCATCCCCATAGATAGATCAAAATCAAACAGCGTGGTTAAGCAGTCCATAGAGCGATTTAATGCAGGTAAAAGACTTGGGCTTGTGATTTCTCCAGCAGGGACCAGAACGAAAGTTACATGTTGGAGAACAGGTTTTTATTACATTGCAGCAGGAGCAAAGGTTCCAATTGTCCTTGGTTTTTTAGATTACAGGTTAAAAATTGCAGGTCTTGGCCCCACAGTTCATCCAACGGGTAACATGGAAAAAGATATGTTTAGAATACGCCTCTTTTATCAAAAAATTACCGGGAAATATCCAAACAAGGCAATCGGCAACACCAAAGCAGAATAAAAATAATGAGTACAGTATAAACTATTAAAAGCTCAAGTTGCAACAGTGGGCAGTATATTAAGGAGTGTAAAGGGTTACCAGGCATCTTGTCATTTCACGAGCAACGCTTTTTAGCTGATGGGGATTTTCCGAGTTAAATTTAATGAATTCTCCCTGCATCAGTTTATGGATTTTATTGCCTATGGTCAGCTCTAATTTGCCTTCCATAACATAGATGAACTCTTCTCCCTCATGCCGGTAGGAGACAGGCTTGTGTTTTTTATTAGATTCTATGGTTATCAAAAACACTCTGAGGTGCTCATTTTCCGCACCAGGGGTCAGGCTCTGGTAGTAATAGCTGTCTGTTCTTCTTATATATTCTTCAACCCTTTTACCTGAAAGCGAAGTGCGCTCTTTTTCATTTAAAAATGCTCCGGCATCAACATCAAAAATTTCGGCTAATTTAATCATTAATCCTACGGAAGGGGTAGTCCGGTTGTTTTCCAGATCTTCCACCAGTTCAGGAGCCAGGCCGATTTTCTGTGCAAGGGTTTCAATCTCAAAGTTATGGGATCTTCTCATCTCCATGAGGCGGGAGCCGAAATCTGCACCAGGAGCACGATCTTCTGTGGGATGAATTGCATCTGCCAGAAAACGAAGGGTGTTTTTTTGAATTCTTTCCGTCAAAAGCGGGAGAAACTGAGCAGCATCAGCCACAATGCCAGTATGGGCTATTCTGAAAATAGGTGCGTTTGGATCTTTGTTAACGGCAATAAGCTGTTTTGCTCCCGTAATACCGGCAGTATATTGGACAGCCCCTGAAGTACCGACCGAGATCAAAAGCTCAGGGTGTACGGTTTTTCCCGTCTGGCCTATAAGGCTTTCATCATCTGTCCAATGCCATAAAACCGGAGGCCTGGTGGCTCCGACCTCGGCACCAAGGGCAGCAGCCAGCTTTCTGATTTTCCTGAAGCCATCGATATTGCCGACTCCCGCACCTCCAACCACTATTTTATAGGCTTTTTCAAGGCTTTGCCGCCCAGGAGGTTCTTTTTTCCGTGAAACCAAGCGCAGATCAGAACGCCTTCCTGGACCTATCGAAGATTTCAGAAGGTTTATCTCCATCTTTTCAACTCGCCAGGCAGGAATATCAGCAGGAATATCAAAAATCTTTTTTTGAAAGGCATTGGGCTGAACCGTCATGAATCCTGTTTTCCCAGGATCATTAAAACCCAGTGTTGCCATTACTTCGCCGCCATAAGAGGGACAGACAGCAGCAATTTCTTTGTTCTCATGGTGTTGGAAACCGATACAATCCGCGATCATTCCTGAATGACACAAAAAAGCACATCTTGCCCCGATTTCCCGCATTCTCTCATTAAGGGGAAACAGGCATATTGCGGGCTTTTTAATGTTAACCGCATCAGAAAGAAGGCAAACTGCCTCATCCGTAGACGGGCCTGCAAATTTAATATTATTGTCCTCTAAACCATCGCCTTTTCCTGGGGTAACAAAATCCTGCTTTAATTTTTCCGGGTAAAGAACAAGCACCTTATCAGCACCGTGTTTGATTGCAAGAACAGCAGCCTTTTCCTGGGGAACCACATCATAATCAAGGCATTCTCCATCATTTGACTCTGAACTGGTTGCATCAGGGATGTTCAAGTCAGTTCCCTTTAAATTCGACTGGGATGAAACAATCACAAACACTTTTTTGCCTGACAATGCCATAGTTGCAAATTCGGCGCCAGCCAGTACATTCAGGCTGGTTTCAAAAAACGCTGGGGTCCTCAAATCTCCAATAATCCATATATCACCTGTCATGGAAGCGGAAAGAGCATTGTGTTTCTTCATATGAACTGTATGCAGATTATGTGTCATTATTTATACCACCATACCTGATTTTTTCAGTTGTTCCATAAGTTTTTCTGCTTTTTCTTCCATACTTCCTTCAATAAAATGGCACTTTTTATGTTTTTTCTCTTTATTCAGAGAAATAATTTTAGTAGGAGATGCCTGGGTACCGGTCTGTGAGGCATTAAGGCCTATTTTCTTTAAATCCCATACATCCAGAGTCTTTTTTTTGAATGTATTTTCTATTTCATGGAGCGCTGTATACCCTGATTCCATAAAAGCCGGGTTAACCGTAAACACAGCAGGGCATGTACCCTCATATTGTTCAATGTAACTATCCGTCTTATTTTCTACGAAAAATTTTTTTTCCGTCATTGATAGTTCAAAGATATTGGTTACTAGGGGCCATCCCAACATCTCGGCAGTCTGGGGTCCCACATGGCCTGTGTCACTGTCGGAGGAACGGGTTCCAAAGAGCACAATATCAACATTTGCCATTCTTTTTAATGCCGAGCCAAGAACATTTGCCGTTACATAGGTATCAGATCCCTTAAGGGCCCTGTCACAGACAAGGATTGCCTTATCAGCTCCCATGGCCATGGCCTGATAAAGTGCGTATGAAGCTGACTCCGGCCCCATGCTGAGGAGGCTCACTTCTCCTCCATGTTCACTGACAAGGGAACGTGCTATTTCAATGGGAGGCCTGTCAAAGGGATTCAGGGCGCTGTTCTCCTTGGTTCTCGTCCATTTGCCGCTCCACATGGCATTAATAACCGATTTTACGCACACAACAATATTCAAGCTCATAGCACACTCCTTGCGATAACCATGCGATGCACCTCACTGGTTCCCTCATATATGCGGGTGATACGTGCATCCCGGTAATATCTTTCCACGGCATAGGATTTTGAGTATCCATATCCTCCATGAATCTGTACCGCCATATCACATACCCTGCTCGCGGTTTCACTGGCCATCAGCTTGGCCATGGCAGCCTCTTTTGAAAATGAAATACCCCTGTCTTTGCATAGCGCAGCCCTGTAAACCATCAGTCTTGCAGATTCCACCTGGGTTGCCATATCTGCGATCATGTTCTGAATGGACTGATGCCCGGCAATGGGGATTTTGAACTGAATACGCTCCTTTGCATATTTAATTCCCTCTTCCATTGCAGCCTGGGCAATTCCTACAGCCTGGGCAGCTATGCCTATTCTTCCGGTGTCAAGTGCTGCCAGACCTATTTTTAAACCCTGGCCTTCACCTCCCAAGAGATTTTCTTTGGGAATTCTGCAATCGCTTAAGCGGATGGAGCAGACAGGGTTTGCCCTCATCCCTGAAAGGTTTTCATTCTCACCTACAACAAACCCGGGCGTCCCCTTTTCAGCAATAATGACGCTTATACCCCTTGGACCTGCGCCAGGGTCTGTCTTTAAAAATATAAGGCAGATATCTGCTACACCTCCATTGGTGACAAAGACCTTGTTGGCATTTACAATGTAATGATCTCCGTCCCTGAGTGCATTGGCCTCTATGGCTGAGGCATCAGAACCGGCATTGGGCTCCGTCAGGCAAAAAGCACCGATCTTTGTGCCTGAAGCAAGTTCCGGAACAAATCTCTCATGCTGGGCTTTAGTACCGAACTTAAGAATGGGGTACAATGCCACGCTGTTATGTACGGAAACAAGAAGACCTAAAGCTGCTGAAGCCTTTGATATCTCTTCAACGGCAATGATATAACTTATAGTATCCATGGCAGCGCCGCTGCATTCCTTTGGTACCTGAATCCCCATGTATCCAAGTTTTCCCATCTTTTCCACCACTTCCCATGGAAACCTTTGTTCCTGATCTATCTCCCCGGCTATGGGCAGTATTTCCCGGCGGGCAAAATCAGCAGCAGCGTCCCTGACAATTTTATGCTTTTCTGATAAAAAAATATCCATATTTTAAAGTATCTTGTTTATCCCCGTTAATTAAATATCTTTATTCTGTTTCAGCAAATATCAAAAGTTTAAGTATGAGTCAACTTACTTCCTGACACTGGCTTTTTATATACCTACTTTCGTTTATCCAGAATCAATTTATCTTGTAAAACTAATGAACAAATGATTAACCGTATGAAAACTTGGAATACAAATATTAACCCCTTACATACACTGAACACCCGGGCAAACTGAACTTTTCAGGAATTTTTTTCCCTTTGGTAATGATAACATTATAAAATGTCGAAACCTCAAGTTGCAGTACTGGGCTCACACCGTTCCAACGTGTCAAAAAACCACAATATATTGTGATTTTTAACACTCTCGAAATACAATGGGTTGTATGCTGGAATAGTGCGAGCCCAGTGCCCAAGTTGCAGCAGTGGGCAGTATATATCAGTTGACTGATTTGATTCAGGTTGATAATCTTATAGAAACACCAATAAATATTCGATCTTCGATCGGTTTAATTTTCACACCAGGATAAGGACACAACCATATCATGAAAACCATTCGAATAACTTTATTGACCTCCATAATTTTTCTGTGCTTAATAGTTCATGCCTATACAGGAGAAATTTTGCTGCCCCAAAGTGGAATGGTACTTCCACATTATTCCGGAATTGTATCTCCCATAACAGGTGACAGCGCCATGCACTCTTATCCCATTGGAGTAGGCGATATTGCAAAGGGCGGAGAGACCATGAATATTCAAATCGCACTGAATAAATTTTCCGAAAGTGTTGATATTTATTTTGCCATGACCATCTCAGAATTTCCCGAGCTATTTCTTTTCATGAACACGCAAAATGAACTAGTTTTAATGGATGGGGCCTTGCCCCCTGCATGGAAAAAAAAATTATCAGATTCCTTCAACCATGATATTTTAGAAGAAATTCCGGCAGTATCATTGCCGGAAGGGGTCTATACTTTTTTTTTACTGGTAACCCCTTATAATAGCTTTGATCACTACTACCTCTGGAGCACTTCCTTTGACACCGAGAAAAATATAGATGATGGATACAACCCCTTTCAGAAGGGAATTTTAATTCTAAATGAAATAAGCCCCTGGCCGTCAGACGATCAGATTTGGATTGAACTGATCAATCCTACTGCCTATCCGGTTTCGCTTGATGGCTGGCGTATTTCCTTTCGTTCGGGTGGTACATATAATTTCCCAGTAAATTCGGCAAATGTGACAGCTGGCCTGGTTCATGTCATCACCCTGCCCAAAACTATTCAACCTAACCCGGATGGCGATGGATGTTTGCTGACGGGTCCTGAAGGAGACATAGATACCGTCAGTTGGGGGCTGCCGGTTACCCTCACTGAACGATTATTGTCTGCCGGTGCTCCTCTAATGCAGGAAAAAGCCATTTACAATGATGATGAGTCAATTTTTTCTATGGATACAGTTTGCATGCGCATCCCAGGGACATGGTCATTGGGGTCTCGTGACTGGATGAATTCGAAACACTGGCGACTGCGTCCTTTCGAGGAGGCCAGCCGAGGCCTTACGAATCCGCTTCCAAAGTCTCTGGTACGTTTACCAGAAAACAACAGTCAGATGGCCTCCCAAATATCTCTTTCAGTTAGCGGGTTAACCTATGCAAACAGTATCCGTTACCAGATCGCATTAGATACTCAATTCAACAAGGTACTGGTGGATGAAACAACACAGGACAAAGCATTACTTTTAGAACACCTTTCTCCAGGTATCTATTACTGGAGACTGCGTATTGCTTCTCCAATGGAAGGTGAATGGTCACCGATATGGCAGTTTACACGACTACCCTATGACATTGATACTCTGCCTCAGATAGAGTCTACCACCAGAAAAGCAGATACGGACATGGGAGACGACTTCCCGTCGGGCATTCCCCAGCTCACATCCAAGCAGGTGATTGGCTGCAACCATATCATGCAGCAAAAGGATACGCACATGGTCTGTCTGGATGGATGTCCAGAGAGTGGTGACTTTAACTGGCAGGATCCACACCCATGGGGAGATGATAACCTTTCCGGCGGTCACAACGAAATATACTGTGCACGGGCATGTATAGCCATGATCGCTAATCTTGGGGGTTGTACTCTCAGTCAAGACCGAATTTCCTATCATATTTTCGAGGAAACCGGTACCTCCCGGGGAATCTCTGAACTGGGACATGCAGGAACCCCATACCAGGATCTGGGACATGGTACAGGCGTCTGGAATGAGGATATAAGGATGACCCTGGAATGGGTGTATGGACAGGCTTCTGGCACATCACAGGTAGCCGTTCACTCTTCCGAAACATTTAATGATAATGATACTTCTGATATGGATTCCATTGTTGACTTTATCAATGACGGCCGACCGGTTGTTCGGATCATCCCGGGCCATGCCACCCTATGTGATGGATATGCGGTGGTGCGCTATGACAGCGGTATGGAGGAACGATATCTTCATGTACTGGACCCATGGCACGAAAACGGCGTCAATTGGATTTCCATTCTCATTCCCCCTGAAAACCATTATTACATATTTCCTCCATCAACTGGTACTCCCATGCGTTGTGACGAACCAGAAGTTTCCATGGATACGGATGGGGATCTTTTGGTTGACTTTGACGAAATCAACCGGTTTGAAACCGATCCAAACCTGGAGGATACAGATGATGATGGTCTAAATGATATGAAGGATATGTATGGATATCTTTTTGATCTGTACGGCAACCATTCTCCAGGTGAACGGGATATGGATGGTGACGACGCACCCAAAGAGCTTGACCCGGACAACGACCGAGAAGAAAATGACGGTTTAAATGACGGCTGTGAGGATGTAAACCGAGACGGCTGGTACAACACTGACGGTAGCGAATCAGACAATTTCAACCCCTCCGATGATTTTACCGTATTAAGCCCTCTGTGTTTCAATGGGCACATACGGCTTGCCTCGGAAATAACGACTACCAGCTATCCCGTTATCTCACTTCAAGTGATGGAAGAACTTTTCATCTCAGCAGATCAACCCGTAAGCTCCGAGGACTATATTTACGCGAGCACATGGCAGTTAAAGGCGAATCCGGTAGTTATCGAAATCCCAGGTGTAGGATCGGTGCGATCAGAATCCTCTGGTGAAGCGGAAATGCTTTCCAGCATTACAATTGAGATAAATGAGTCAGGACACTACCGCATGATAACAGATTGTTTACCCAGGGTTGTAGAATATACGATTTATACCACTGGTCCTGGCGTATCTTCTACTAAGGTTGAAAATTTCCACTTGGGATTTGCAGATCATCACTATGAATATGTATCTCCAACGACCCCTCCTGATATACTGGCCATGTTGCAAGCAGCCGGCAAACCCAATATCTTTGAAGGAGAGGTACTCATAACTGAAGAAGGAATTCGCCTGATCGGTTCAGACAGTCTGTATGACCCTGTAGGAGGAATCTTCGGCACCCTGGAGCGAACCTGGGAAATTTGGATTAATTATCAAACGCACTAATTATCTTAACTCTTCATTAACATCATTGGACTGAATATTTTGTAAATCCTGTTGAGTCTGGGTTTCTTTTTTTTCAGGCGGATTAGATGGCGCCTGGATATCCTGGGATATTTGTATTTCTTTTTTTGACTCTTTTTGGGGTTCCTGGGGCATTTGAGAATCTTCATTATTTTTTAAATCTGCCTGCAGGTCAAAACGCTCCTTTATTTTTTTAAGGGAGATCAAGCTCCTTTGCCTGGCAGAAGGAGTTAAAAAGGATTTCAGTTTTCTTTCAAGCATCCTTGGATGGAGATTTTCAGATATGGCAATCACACCTTCAGTTATAATTTTCTGCAATAGAAGTTCCTGATCCGTTCTTTCCTTTATTCTTGCGGCAAAGGGCAGAAAAAAGAAATTGGCAAGCACGATGCCATAAAGAGTTGATGTCAAAGCCACTGGCACCGTTGAAATAATCACCCCGGAATCTCCCACCCCTGCCAGCATTCCGATAAGCCCCACAACACTTCCAACGAGACCGAACGCCGGAGCGATGTCGGCCATAGTTTGCAAAACTCTTATGGTTTCATATCTGCGCATCTTAAAAAAATACATTTCCGTATTAAGGGAACTGTAAATCTGTTGCTGGGAATAGTCATCCACCAGAAAGCCGATGGCCTGGCGCAAAAAAACAATGGTGGTTTCCTCTTCATCGGCCTGGAGAGACATAATTCCCTTAAGTCGTCTCTTAACGGAGAGATCCACCAATATCTCGACAATGGTATCCGGTGATCTTACAGCATCAAAATAAGCTGATTTAAGCACCTTGATTAGTATTTCAAGGCGTTCCGTCTGATAGCTCAAAAAAGCAGACCCCATTGTTCCGCCGGCAACTATGAGAAAACCCGACAGATTCATGTACAAAGAAAGGTTGCCGTGGATGACAAAGCCACCCATAAAAAAAACAATACAGATAACAAGGCCTGCAATATTTTTCTGCCCATGTTTCCAGAATGATTTTAAATCTTTATTATACACACTTATCACTTTTAAATTTTTTTTAACAAAGTTTAATGCTATCACATAGTCAAGGCTAAGAATATTAAGAATATAGAGTAATCTTAGCAAATAAAATCATCATGGAACGCCTATGGATTTTCCTAAAAAGGGGGATCCATTTTCTTGAAAAATGCTTAAAATTTAGTGGATTACTGGCCTGTTATGGATGGCATGGTCTCTGACGCCGTGTAGGGCATTTCCTTCATTAGGATTATCTCGACCCGGCGATTCAAGGATCTATTTTGGGCATTATTATTGGGAACAACCGGCTGATGCCAGGAATGGGCACTGACAAAGAACCTCTCTTCTTTAATCCCTTCATGCTCTATCAGAAACCTTGCCACCCTGCATGCTCTTGCCGCCGAAAGCTCCCAGTTTGTAGGAAACATTGCAGAGTGGTTGGGCATACTGTCCGTATGTCCCACCACATTGATTATAAAGCTGTTCTCTTTAAGAATATCTGCGATCTGGTGCAACCGCCATCTGGATTCTGTTTTCAAATCAGCCCTGCCGACATCAAAAAAAAAGTCTCCGGCAAGGGTAATTCTAACGGCCTTGTCTTTAACAAGATCCACCGAAACCTCACTCTCGATGAACTCATCAGCCCGGAATCTATTTTGAGCCTGGGTAAATATGTCAGATTTTTTCTCAGCTAAATCCATCTCATTTACCAAACCTGAGCCTGAATCCGACAAATTCTTGATGCCGGGCCCCTCACCAAACTTAAGATCACGATTTCCCGCCTGATAAATATACATCATAACAAAAAAAATGAACATGGTCATCATGAGATCAGACCATGAGATAGACCAGTGCTCTTTTTTTTCCTCATGGGAACAATCAAAAATATCTTCTGAAAAAAGATCAAACTGAGAAGAACTAAAGGGGGTTGATTCTTTAGATAAAGCTCTGGAGAATTTTATAGAAGTAAAATCATCAGTTTCTTTTGCCATAATTTAATGTACTTCCGGTATATTAAATCTATTAACCAATCTCTCAACATCAAGGCTATAGCATCTTTATTTTTAATAAAAATACCAAAATGATTTAAAAATGTCAAACAACACTAAAACCTTGTGATGCGGAAAATAAAAAAATTTATCAGGCGTATTGAGCAGATAGCCGGTTAACATACTGAAATGATAATATCAATAAAAAAGGATGTCTGTTTTGAAAAATGATTTTTTTAAAAAAATACAAAAAAACCATTTAATGTATGGATAGTTCTTGACGATAAAAAAGAGAAGTGGTAAGAAAATGAAAAAATTAAAAATGATTATGATTTTAATTAAACAATGCTCATCATGTAATTTAGAAAGCGGAGCTATGCCCTTTTGATAGAACCCTACAATTCCAAATACTTCTCCCCCAGCAAGCTATTCCGGCGCCTTTCAATTCTGCTTCTGATCAAGGAGAATGCCAGCATAAGCCAACACGGCCTTGCCGAAAAAAGCCATCTCAGCAGTTCCATGGTCAATATATACATAAAGGAACTTTCAGAAAAGGGCCTAATAAAAATTACCGGCAACTCCAACAGAACCTTTGAGTACCACCTGACGCAAAACGGCAGAGCAACCCTGAACAGCGATTTCATGGCCTTTTCCGCAGAAACGGTACAACTCTATGCCTCCGTCAAAAAGGAAATCATCAAACTCCTGAAAAACTTTGAAAAAGAGGGAATTCGTACCCTCGTACTCTACGGTGCGTCAGACACAGGAGAAATTGTTGATGCAGCGGTTCAAAACACCAGGCTGGTGGTAATAGGGGTTGTGGACAGTGATCCGGCAAAACAGGGAAAGCTGTTCAATGGAAAAATAATACAGCCCCCGGACAGCATAATGGACATAGCTCCTGATGCCGTACTTATAACATCCTTTGGCAGACAGGATGAAATATACAGAAGTATAAAGAAAAAATTGCCCCATGATATCCAAATACTTAGACTCATAACACTGTAAAATCTGCATGCCCCACAAAAGAGACCTTCTTATTCATTGTTCTGTAAAGACTGTAAGACCATGATATACAAAACTTTCAGCTACGGACCATATATCACATGAAATATTTACAGATTTCGTCAGTCACAAGTTCTCTGAATAAACACCATACATGGTATTTTCAAAGAAGTTGAAAACACAATATATGGCAGCAAATGTGAGAACTTACGACTCTTGAGTTACATATAAAAAATTTCTTAATGCCGGATCATAAAACATGAAAATACGAAACCGCACAATTGGAGATGAACAGCCGACCTATGTGATCGCGGAGGCCGGTATCAATCACAACGGCAGTCTCAAGCTTGCAAAGGAACTTGTGGATGCAGCCATGGATGCCGGCGCCCATGCCGTTAAATTTCAAAAAAGGCATCTTCCCAGCCTGTACCCCCAGGACATGCTCGATCATCCTGAAAAGTATGAACAGACATTCCAGTACATGCTCCCACTGCTACAGAGGTTCGAACTCTCCGGTGATGATTATCTTGCCCTGAGAAACTATGCCGCGGAAAAGCCTATTGATTTTATCTGCACTCCCTTTGATATCCCCAGCGCGGAAATCATATACAATGCAGGGCTTCATGCCTTCAAGATTTCTTCTGCTGATCTAACAAACTATCCTCTGCTGGATTTTGTGGCATCAAAGGATCTGCCCATCATCATATCCACCGGCATGTCATATAAGGGTGAAATCCAGAAAACCGTCCATTTTCTGAACGAACGAAAGGCTGACTTTGCCATCCTCCACTGCCGCAGCGCCTACCCGGTATGGCCGCGGGATGTAAACCTCAAAATGATAAACTGGCTGAAAAAATTTGAAAAACCAGTGGGTTATTCCGGCCATGATATAGGCATCATCGTTCCTCTTGTAGCAGCCTCCATGGGAGCCTGTATTATTGAAAAACACCTGACCCTGGACCCCACAATGGAGGGAACGGATCACAAGATCAGCCTTGATCCATATTCATTTAAACGGCTGGTAAGGGACATCGAGATAGCAGATCAGGCCATGGGCCATGAGAAACGTTTTCTGCTCCGGGGAGAGGTAATGAACCGGGAGCTGTTCGCCAAGAGCCTTGCCGCATCAATAGATATTCCGGCGGGATCGGTTATTTCCGAGGACATGATCAAAATAATGGGGCCCGGCAAGGGATTGCCGACATCCCGAAAAGAAGAACTCATCGGCTGTCTACTCCAAAGGGATGTCCTGAAGAACAACTTTTTTTTCGTTGAAGATATTGAAAACAGCATGGAGCCGATTGATACCAAAAACTTTTCCTTTAAAAGCAAATGGGGACTTATTGCCAGATTCTCGGATTTTGACGATATGATTCGTTATAATCCGGATGTCATTGAGATTCACCTGGCGGAAAAGGATTTTGATACATCTTTTATTCCAACAAAAACATACAGGCAGGAGTTGATCATCCACGCGCCCGAGTATATTCATGAAGACCTTATGAACCTATGTTCACAGGATAAGGTAATCAGGCAAAAATCTGTTGATCTTGTGAATCAGACCATTGTTCTTGCGAGAAAACTTGCTCCTTTTTTTAAAGGAATCCCCAAAATCGTGGCCCACCCCGGTGCCATGAGCATGAAGGAAAAGCTGGACAAGAACTTATTGCGAGACTCTTTGATCAAATCAGTGTATGAAATTGACACCCAGGGTGTTGAACTCCTGCTTGAAAATATGCCTCCCTATCCCTGGTTTTTCGGCGGAGAGTGGAAGGGAAACTACTTTATGGACGCCGATGAAATACTATCTATATGCCGGGAAACCGGGCTGAATATTGTATTTGACCTCTCCCATGCCGCAATGTATTGTAATGCCAAGGACAAGGACCTGTATGAATTCATCACAAAGGTGCTTCCCTATACCAGACATCTCCATCTGGCAGATGCCTACGGGCTTGATGGAGAAGGGGTTCAGATATATGATGGAGATATTGATTTTGAAAGAGTAATGCCGGCATTTAATGGATACAGAGAATCCTGGGTTCCTGAAATATGGCGGGGGCATTTGAATAACGGCCAGGGATTTTTAAAAGCGATAACAATTCTGTCCAAATATCTGCAATAGGTGCCCCATTATTTTTTATTTAAATGTGTAGAGCCTGAATCTATTGCTGCTCCCGTTGTATAATTACACAATCCATAAGGAATACAGGATTTACATGCTGTACCACGGCGATAAAAGAGATCATGATGGACATATGTTGTATTGCAAATTTTGAACGATTTATAATCATTGAGCAGCAAAAAAATGCCTTTTATCATGTACCCTCAATGATAACTGCTCCTGACGGTTCCATTCTGGCCTTTTGCGAGCAGCGCTGGCAATCCCCGTGCGATGATGTGGGAGAATGCCACATCGTTATGAAAAAAAGCCATGATCACGGGCGTACCTGGGGACAGTTGCGGGTGCTTCGCAAACAAGCCGGTGCCAAATGGCATATGGGTTCTGCAATTACCGACATGATCACCGGAAAAATCTTTCTCATGTGCGGGGGCGGCTGGCTCCAAAGCTTGGACAACGGGGAAACCTGGACTGACTGGAACCCGAAACTTCAGCCTCCGGAAGATGGAAACGGCGGAATCGGCTCCACCCACGGCAGCGCACCAGGTATACAACTGCAATACGGCAGGCACCCGAACCGCCTGGTATGGCCTGCCAGGACGACCATATCAAAGGATGGATATGATGACCGAAAAATTTCCGACCGCAGGCAAAAATGTTACAGTACCGTGATTTACAGCGATGACCACGGTGAAACCTTAGAGCGTTCCAACGTATTTCACAGGGGTACAGGAGAGGCATGCCTGGTGGAACGTATCAACGGAGATATTTATTTCAATGCCAGGGCCTATTTTAATGACAATATGCGCAGAGTGGCCCTAAGCAGGGACGGAGGCACGTCATTTACCGAAGAAGCCCATGATACTCTGCTACGGGAAGGTCCCCAGGGATGCAATGCTGGAATGCTGCGCTACCCTGAAAAATATGCGGGCCTGAAAAATTGTTTGCCGGCAAACAAAGATATTGTTCTGTTCGCCAACCCGGACACAGACGGGCCAGACCGGGGACACGGTGTTGTGCGCCTCAGCTTAGACGGTGGTTATACATGGACATTTTCAAGAGCTGTGACCGATTACGGAGACTGGTTCGATTATTGCTCCATGACAGTTGCTGTGGACGGCTCTATTCTTCTCATGTATAAAACTACACCGACAATGAAGGGTTTGGCGACATCGCCGGATGAGTGCTGCTCCATGGCCCTTGCCCGCTTTGATCTGGAATGGTTGACCAAGCCGGAATCACTTTAGTGCCATGTTCTTGAATCAAAATCATCAAAATCAAGTTTTATCGCCTTAAACCATGAACAATATATCGATTGTTATATAAAAGCGTAATAGTGTGACTAAAGTCCTCCATTTTTCCATAACACCTCTTGCTGGTGCCCCCATACGCCTTGTACAGGCATTGAATCGCTTGGCTCCCATCAAGGCAAGGCTTGTGGACATGGAGCGTTACGGGCTGTTTGATCATGATGTAATCTTTTCAGAAACTCCTGATCTGGCAAAGGAGCTTGCGAAAGAGGCCGACATCATTCATCTGCATAATTATCTGGACTGCAGCTCATCCCTGTTTCATCCCATTGACTTTGGCAAACTTCTTAAACAAGGAAAACGTATTGTCCGGCATTTCCATTCAACACCGGACTGGATTGCAGAAGTTATGGGAATATCAGAAGAGGAACTTCTTGCCTGTCCCCTGCCCTCCCTTGTTATTGCCCAGTATCCGGAGCGTTTTTTTACTAAATCAAGGGTTGTGCCCAACCTGATTCCCCACTCTGAACCCTTATATCTTCCATTTTCCCATATAAGTTCATACAGTCATAATAGTGTTTCAAATCATGACAGTGCTTCAAATGATAAAATAGGCAAAATGGAAAACGCTACAAAAAAGGACAACTATAATATTTTTTTCAGCTACACAAAAACGGTGGGAGCCTTTGAGCGAAGATGGGATACTAAAGGCGCACCGGAAACCATTGCAATGCTTGAAAAACTCATGGAAAATACTGGATGCACCTGCACCACCATAACCGGCAGGCCCCTTGATGAAGTTCTTAGACTTAAACAGCAATCACATATTGTTGTTGATGACCTTATTACAGGCAGTTACCATCTTACAGGACTTGAGGGTCTTTCCCAGGGGAAACCGGTTCTTAGCTTTTTAGATGAAAGGTCGTTGCAGCTTTTAAGATATATTTCCGGATCGGATCGTTGTCCCTTTATAAATGTCAGACTTGAAGATGCCAAAGATGTTTTGGAATGGCTTATTACTCACCCAGACTCATGCAAAGATATCGGTGATGCCGGACGCAGGTGGATACTTGATTACTGGAATGAAACAAGCCTTATTCAACATTTTACCAAGGCCTATTCCGATCTTTTTGAAAACTCTGAATTTCCAGGTCGTCAGAAAGATCTTTTAAACCAGGATATTATTTCTCAGTTTTTCAACAGAACCCTCCCTGATATTATTTTTAGATCCAGAGCGGCAAACCGATTATAAAAATCATTTGGATGCCCATGACTGAAAGAAAAAAGTTTCCCATCGGAACACAGGATTTTGAGACGCTAAAAAGAAACTCCGAATTTTATTTGGATAAGACACCACAATTATATGCTTTTCTGGAAAGTGGCGGTCGGTATAATTTTTTGTCCCGTCCACGACGTTTCGGGAAAAGTCTGATGTTATCCGTACTCAAGAATCTTTTTTCAGGCAAAAAAGAACTGTTTGAAGGTCTTTATGTTTATGACAAGCTGGAATTTAAAAAATTTCCGGTTTTATATCTCAGCTTTGCCGGATTTTCAGAAGGAAAAAATCTGGAAGAATATATCAAAAATAAAGGCAGGATATTTGTTGATAATGAGATCATAAAATTGAGAAATTTTGACTATTTTGATATAGGCGAGATTTTAGAAGAAACCAGCCAGAAAGCAGGGCAGCCGGTGGTAGTCTTGGTGGATGAATATGACAAGCCAATTTTAACTAATTTAAAAAACATTCAAAAAGCAGAAGAGATTAGGGACTTTTTCCAAGGATTTTATGCTCCGGTTAAAGACAGTGATCCTTATATTCAATTTTTCATGTTGACAGGGCTGACCAAGCTCATGAAAATGAGTATTTTTTCCGAACTTAATAACCTTAATGACATTAGTTTTGTCGGCAAGCATACCGATTTGATCGGATATACACAAAAAGAGGTGGAAGATAATTTTAGTGAAGAAATCGCTGCCATTGCCAAAAAGCAGAACATATCCGTTGAACAGGTCATGCAAAGAATGAAAGAAGAGTATAACGGTTTTAGTTTCGGTGGTGAAAAGCTTTATAATCCCTGGGATATTAACAGTTTTATCAAAAACGAAGAGTTTGGAAATTATTGGTCGGATACAGGTATTCCGAGTTCGATTAGAAATTATGTCAAAAGCAATGCTGTCAATGTGCAAAAGGTTATCGATCAGGAAAGAGATAATGGATTATTGATAGATGAACTTGATTTAAGAGTACAGGATTTAGATAACTTAACATCGGAGGTATTATTTTTTAATGCCGGATATTTAACCATTAGAGAAAAAACCGATAGTCATGAGTATTACTTAAAATTTCCCAATAAGGAAACAGAAGAAGTAATGCTCAAATATTTTTTAAAACTGCTTTTAAAAGAAAATTACAATCTGCGTGACTGGAAAGAAGTCTCCCTGAAAATAACATCAGGTATTTTTGATCAAGATTCTGATTTGATTCAACAAGGTATTAAAGACTTGATTTACCAGAACTGTGCCGAGATACCCTATGATTGGCACAACAAAAATCCCGAGGGATGGCTTAAATCAATGGTCGGGGTCGCTATCCGCATGAATAGTATCTATTACATTGGTCAAAATCAGAATATTATTGGTCGAACCGATTTACACATCCCCAAAGACGAGACTGTTTACGTTTTAGAGTTTAAAGTAGATGGAAAAGCGGATGAGGCTATTGCTCAAATAGAAAAAAAATATGAAGCAGGCTATCAAAATAGTTTTTCCAAGGTCGTTAAAATTGGAATAAACTGGGATAAAGAAACTCAAAAAGTGGATGTGCTTATAAAGCAAGGAACCTGTCTTAAATAACTTGCCAATTTACCTCACCCACCTCCATGACCGGATAAGTCTACAGGGCTTGAATTGCTTTCACAACCCTTGGCGTAATTTTGTTTTGGCCGGTTTCAAGATTCCTGCAGGAACGCAACGCCTTTGCCCTTTACGAAGATTGGTATAATCGGCTTGACAAAATGCGTAAGCTTTCCTATACTTGTACAGTAAATTGGACAAATATGGAGAATGCAAATGAGAGTTATAAATTTCAGCGAAGCACGAAATAATTTGAAAACAGTTCTGGATCAAGTAATTGATGACGCAGACTATACGATTATAACCCGCAGGGACTCAGAAAATGCTGTTGTAATGTCTTTGGACACATTCAATAGCTTTCTTGAAACATTCCATCTGCTAAAATCTCCGGCAAATGCAGAACACCTTGCAAAATCAATTGCTCAATATAAAAGCGGCAATATCCACGAAAGAGAAACAATAGATGAATAGGAAACTTGCCTGGACAGATGAAGCCTGGAAAGACTATTTATATTGGCAAACCCAAGATAAAAAAACGCTAAAACGTATAAACAGGCTTATTGAGAATATCAAAAGCAATGACCCTTTCAAAGGAATCGGCAAGCCTGAACCGCTAAAAGAAAATCTCTCTGGGTTCTGGTCAAGAAGAATTGATGATACAAATCGTTTGGTCTATGCTGTGGATGTAAAATTTTTTACTGTTATTTCATGCAGGTATCATTATTGATTTTTAACACCATAATAGCAAAGCCTTCAAACAGAGCACTGCAATGAAAGACAAATTCTGGAATATGCCTTCAAATCGCGCAAAGGCATTGATGATTGCAAAACGTCAACTGTCGGAGTTGGTTTGCGACGCTGTCAACCTTGAGGGAATACCATTCACACTGCCTGAAATCCAGACCCTGCTGGAAGGTATTACGGTTGGGGGTCACAAGATATCAGATCAACAGATTGCAATAAATCAGGCAAATACATGGAAAACTCTATTAAACCTCATTGAAACCGATAAATTTATGCTGACGATGGAGCAGATTTGTATGCTCCATAAAGTTGCTGCCAAAGAGGAAGCTCTGGAATGGGGAAATTTCAGATCCGGGGATGTAACAATAGCAGGTACAGATTATATGCCCCCGCCATCAAAGCTTCTTCCCCAGATATTTGAAAAAATGCTGCATGAAACCGTCTCTTTATCAGATATCTATGATCAGGCTATTCATCTTTTTCTCACCATGGCACGAACCCAGTTTTTTTATGATGTCAATAAGCGTATGGGACGTTTTATCATGAATGGATGGCTCCTTAAACATGGATTTCCCCCTATTAATCTTCCTGCAAAACGGCAGTTGGAATTTAACGAATTGATGATTGATTTTTACAAGAAAGGAAAACAGGAACCCATGAACACATTTCTGCGATCATGTTTAGATGAAAGAATCATTAAAATAATGAAAGAATCTTAAGATTTGGGCATCCTTGAAGCAAAAAATTTCGAGCTGTGCCAGTGATTTTGAGTTTTATGAAGCAAATTTGAACTCAATTTCACCATGGTCAAACCACTTCTGATACTCTTTGGAAACTTTTATCCTGCGAATAGGAATTGACAGTTTTTCAGAGTAACGATTATCCTTCAGTTCATAACCAAGCTCAATACCAGCAGGAAACAGCTCAGGATAAGCTTTGATTTTATGATCAAGTTCCTTTCTGAAATCTGAAGGATTTTTGACATTTATTTTGTATTCTTCAGCAACAAAAGGGACGCATATACTTCTGTTTTCTCGAGTTTTTTGCATTACAAACCTCATGTAAAATGGTTGATACTTAGATGAGAATTATACTCAAATATCAAGAAAAAGCCAAAAAAAATGCGCCCCCCCCCAAATCCGTTATAACCAGAATTATATAATTAGCCTATAAAAAGCCTGAAATGGCAAATTAGCTATTAATAATTTCAGTATGTTATAGCTCAATAAATGTTGAAATCAGACCTTTTACAAGCCCATCAAACAATAATTATATTCATATTTGAGATCATTAATTGAGTCCATTCTATCAAAAGCAACCACAATATGTTGTAGTGCTTTAACATTAACCAAAGCCATATGTAGTATAAAAAAAATATGTGAACACTTAATCAATAGAGTCATATATGTCACAAAAGTCAACTCGACCTGAAGTTATAGCCATTATTCCAGCACGTGGAGGTTCAAAAGGTATACCATATAAAAATATTGCCAACTTAGCAGGCAAGCCCTTGATAGCCTATTCAATCATGGCAGCTAAAAAATCAAATCTTATTGACAGGATAATCGTATCCACAGAAAATAAAAAAATTGCAGATGTTGCAATGAAATGGGGTGCTGAAGTGCCTTTTTTACGACCTAAAGAAATAGCAAAGGACAACTCCAGTGTGGGAGAAGCAGTTCATCATACAATCTCAAATCTTAATCTGAGTCCTTTAAATACTGCATACGTCCAACTATATCCTACATCTCCTTTTCGTACTCCAAGTTTTATTGATAATATGTTGAAAATTTTATTTGAAGGTTACAGCAGTCTCATCACTGTAAAAAAAATTGATATAGACCCCAACTTTTTATTTATAAAAAAAGACCATGCACCACATGAAAAATTGATAAATTTATTAGAAGGCAAAAATAGAATACCTTCCTGGAAGCAATATTATCGACCCTATTCAGTTTTTTTTGCAAATATGCATCAAAAAAAAGAGCGACATTACTATCATGTCATATCTGATCCCATTATGCTAATCGACATTGACACGCCCCATGATCTCAGGTGTGCGGAAGCCGTCATTGAGGCAAAACTCTTTGATTTTGAATTTTAACTCTGATCTTTGCAATGCTAACTGCACTCATCCCCATTCAAATATCTGACAATACATTCTGGTCTTCCGGGCAAGGCATTGATTTAATAGATAGTTTTCTGGCAATGATCAAAGAAATTACCCTGATAGACAGATCATATATCAGTTCAAATGACAGCATGATACTTCCACTTGCTGAAAAATATGGAATAGAAGTTTTACAAAACCCTTTAGAAGAAAAACTAAAGTCTCAATACAGATACAAACAAATTATATCCATTGGGCAGAACTATATAGCAACAATTAAACCAACACCAGATAAACAATGCTCAATAATTGTCGTTGATCATCGCAATATTAACACGAATACTGCAACCATCGCCAAAGCAATTAATAAATTCAATGAGAACCCAGAATCTCCTCTTATATCTGTTTCGTTGTGCAAAGATTACCCTTGTCAATATGTGGCTTTTTATCAATTTATTGGTTCTGAAATAATCTACTGCAAAACCAGTAGAAATTTAAAAAACATTAACGTGGACCTTTCAGACAATAAAGATCAATTGATTGTTTGTTTGAGCCGAACTGATTCAGGTTTTGATCTTTCTTTTGCAAAGAACAAACTCACTACTCCTCCAAGTGGCTATAATGTGAGAGTTATTCCCTTTGATTCAAATGGAATTCAATATAATCAAGCATCCGAACTATTTATCAATAAGCAACAATCCAGTTTTTTTCTAAACATTTGCCCACAAAAAACAGAAGGAATTATACTTAATCTTTTTATGCCCTCGCAAACAGGAGAGTATGACACCAAGGAGATTTTTACTCCCAAATGTGCTCCTTGGGAACTTAGTCTTGAAGAAGATACTTTAATTGATTCAAATACACTTGAGCCTATTTTTGGTAGACAGCAATTTATAGACACCTATAGTTATAATGCTATTATTACTATTTTCGATCAAATATTATTAAAGTGTCAAAAAAAAGTACCATTTAGAAAAATTATTTTATCAAACATAAACCTTATTAATAATCATATCAACTATTTGGATTATATTACGCATTAAAATTTGCTTTACAAATTTAATACATGTAAAAAAATGCTCTTACTACCAACATTGCCAAAACGCCTTTCTTTAATAAATATATTACAGCATTTATTGACAATTAATAATGACTTTATTCATTGTGGTAAATTAATAGATTTAATACTTTTAAATCCAAATAACGACAATATATCAGAAACAACAATTCCAATTGAATTCAAATTAGTCCAGTTGCTAATACGACACAAAATAATTGATAAATCCCATGAGATACTAAAAAAAATACCTTTTCATACCCTTGTTAATTACGCCCAAACCCCCCCAAAAGCTGATCAGGTATTAAATGCATTCCTGTATTCCAATCTTCCAAAGCAATGCATAAAATTTATAATTGATAAAAAATCAAATAAAATATATAATAATGAAAACTTAGTTCAAAAAAAAATAGATCTTGCTAAAGCCATGCTTTTCAAAGGATATCGACAAGAAGCTATATTTTTGATTGACACTTTAAAATCTAATCAATTAAATCAACCATTTCAATTAGCATCACTTTTAGCAATAAATGTAAATCTTTTACGCTTTGAAAAAATTGATATCATAGTTTCTAAAGCAAAAAAAAAAATAATCCATCCAAGCTTATATATTCATCTTAGCATGTATCATGTCTGTTCAGGCAATTATGAAAAAGCAAAAGCAGTAATAGAACAACATGAAGAGACTTACGACAAAAATTATGCCAACATAATGTACAAAACTATGATATTGAATTTGCAATCACATCATGTTGAGGCTTTAGAACACATTAAAACTTTGATTTCAAGAAAATGGGCGGAAACTTGTGATTTGAAATACAGAGTATATATGGAAAAGGCTGATGCACTTCGATGTTTAGGAAAATTAGAAGATGCTCTGCATTATTATAAAAAAGCTCAAAAATTAGAAACTTCTTATGAAGTCAACTTATGGATTGCTCATTTTGAAGAAGCAGCCACATTAATATACTTGAATCGCAATGAAGATGCGCTTAACACATTGCAGATTGGATGCGATATCAATTCAATCCGCTTTAATGCTGATTTCAACCCATGTATAGTTTTGTGCCAATTTTTAACAGATTTCAAACAGGGATTTAATACAAATATTAACACAATCCAATTTCAAAAGATGATCACTAATACTATGCTTTGGCCATTTCCTTTTATACCAATGCGAGAGTGGACCCTCCTAATAATTTCCCTGCTGGCAATAAAACATAAAAATTATGCAGTGGCAAGTCGCTCTATCATGCATGTTTATGACAATCGCTGTTTTCATCTTAAGTATAAAGAACTGCATAAACACTATAATGCTGTATCAGAAAACAAAAACATTCTGGAATATCGGATTCATTTTCATTTTATTAAATCCCTGCTATTCCCCAACAATTTCTTTTGGAACGTTTTTTACAAACTCAATTCTTTAACAATTTAACGGTCCCAATCACTAAACCCTAATTACGTAAAATAAATATCAACAAAATGATCACACTAAACCAAAACATTAATTACGTTGCCATATTTCTAACGTTTAACTGCAATTTATCTTGTAAATATTGCATTAATTTAGCAGAAAAAGGTTCATCACGAAAATCACTGAATTGTAAACCGATGAGTGTAAATGACTGGATTACGGCTTTAAATAAAATCAATACGGGACGAGAAGATTTACCTCTCACACTTCAAGGCGGGGAACCAACGCTACATAAAGGATTCATTGATATTGTCAATGGAATTAAAGATGAAGTCAATTTGGATTTATTAACCAATTTCATGTTCAATGTAGATGAATTTATAGCCAATATATCACCTGCAAAATTTTCACGAAAGGCAAAATATGCATCTATTAGGGCGAGTTACCATCCAAAGCAAAATGATATAGTAGATCTCCTCACAAAAGAGAAAAAAATGCGAGATGCGGGCTTTTATGTCGGAATTTATTCACTAATAACTCCCGACAACAGGGCACATATAATGGAAGTATCCGAAAGATGTGCTAAAGAAGGGGTTGACTTTAGGATTAAGGAGTATCTGGGGTTTGATGGCAAATCATGGCATGGTATCTACAAATATCCTGAAGCGATTCGTCAAGAAGTAAAAAAATACTGTGAGTGCAAAACAACTGAACTTCTAATAGGCCCTAACGGCTCAGTGTATCGCTGTCATTCGGATCTTTATGGGAACCGCAACCCTGTCGGACATATACTTGATCCGAACTTTGAGATACAAGATAGATATCGTCCATGTCATTCATTTGGCCACTGCAATCCCTGCGACATCAAAATAAAAACAAACAGATTTCAGGAATATGGCCACACATCAGTCGATATCCGCAATATTCAAGATTTAGACAACGCTCACCGCACTGATTAAATCAGATATATTTAATACAAAAAAACAAAGGATTCCCAATCTAATGGGACGGTTCAAACTTGACGGACATAAGCTCCAATACCATCCAGAACATACCAATAAAATTCTCAATAATGAATTTTCGCCTCCTATTTATGTGGAAATTTCTCCAGCTTCAAGTTGCAACCATCGATGCCTTTTCTGCCATTATAACTATATGGGACACAAGGGAATATTTCCTTCAAACCGTATGATGAGCCTTTTGGATGATTTGGCCCAATTAAATGTCAAATCCTTAGTATTTGCAGGAGTCGGAGAACCCACCCTCAACAAAGCAACAATTGCAGCGATAAAAAAAGCAAAGAGACTTGGAATTGATGTTGCAATGAGCACCAACGGCACACAACTCAAAGAAGAAGAACTTGTGACACTTGCCCGCTCACTATCCTGGGTTAGATTTTCTTTAAATGCTGGAAATCCTGAAAACTATGCTCACATACATAACACCAAAGCATCCGACTATAATAAAGTTCTCCAAAACATCCATAAGCTCAAAAAAATCAAAGATAGCACGGGATCATCTATTACTATTGGAAGTCAATTTATCCTTTTACCAGAAAATAAAGACTTGGTTATCTCGCAGGCCAAAGTCATGAAAGACATAGGCATAGATTATTTTGTCGTAAAACATTTTTACCAACATGACAAAAATATTTATAATCCGGATATGCAATTTTTAACAAAACAATATATTGAATGGCTAACAAAAGAAGCCTCTCAAATCAGCTCCGGAAATTTTGATTTCGTCGTCAGAAAAATGGAAAATTTAAACAGAAAACGGATTTATGATAAATGCTACGGTCTGCCTCTTATTATTTTCATTCGTGAAGACGGCAATGTGTTTAGTTGTTTTTCTTATCAGCACGATAAAAAAACGATCCTGGGTAATATTTTCAAACAAGACATTCATGACATATTAAAAAGCGACAGATGCAAGAAGGCGATTACTTACATTAACAACAATATCAATAAAAACAGCTGCCAACCTAACTGCCGTCATCATGAGATTAACAACTATTTATGGGAACTTAAACATCCGTCAATTAATCACGTAAATTTTATTTAAACCTTTCAATGTGATTTCAACAAATGGACACTATAGTTAAAAATATACGTAAAGAAATTCTGAATATTGCTTATCTTTCGAAAAGCCCCCATGTAGGCTCTGCACTATCTTGCGTTGAGATACTATCAACATTATACTTTAAAGTACTTAATATTAAAAAACCCATAAATATAGACCGTGACCGTTTTATCCTCTCAAAAGCCCATGCTGCCATGGCACTTTATGCAACATTGTACCATAAAGGCTTTCTTGAAAAAAAGGGACTTTACGGATATTACCAAAATGGAGGAACTTTACCCGCCCACACGGATCGATTTACCCATGAATATGTCGAAATTTCAGCCGGTAGTCTGGGGCATGGATTACCAATTGGCCTTGGTATAGCACACGCCATGAAACTCCAGGGTAATGGAAGTAACGTCTTTGTATTGATGGGAGATGGAGAAATGCAGGAAGGATCTATATGGGAAGCAGCCATGTTGGCTCCGAAATTAAACCTGACGAATCTAACTGTATTTGTTGATCATAACAATCTCCAGGGCTATGGACGTGCAACAGAACTTGTTGAATTTTACCCTGTTGAGGAGAAATGGCAAAGTTTTGGCTGGGACACTCAAACAATCAACGGACATGATTCAAATGCAATTGAAAATGCAACCAACAAAAAGAGTGATAAGCCCAAAGCTATCATCTGCAAGACCACTAAGGGGAAAGGTGTCTCTTTCATGGAAAATGAACTGAAATGGCATTATTACATTGTCACAAAAGAACATCTTGAAAAAGCAATCAACGAGCTATCGGTATGAGAAATAGTGTTGCCAATCTGATCAAGGAAAAAGCGAAAACTGATAAAAATCTTTTTTTGATTACGGGGGATGCCGGGTTAGGTGTGTGGGACACATTTAAACTTGAACATAGCCGACAGTATATTAATCCCGGAGTCAATGAATCACTTTGTGTGGGCATGGCGGCCGGTATGGCTCTCATGGGGCACAAGGTAATTTATTATAATATCGCACCATTCGTCATCATGAGACCATATGAACAAATTAGAAATGATATCTGCTATCAAGAGCTTCCTGTCATTCTGGTAGGTACGGGAAGTGGTGTGACTTACGCACCGGCCGGGATGACACACTACGCAGTTGAAGATATCGGAATAGCACGCACAATGCCCAATCTCAATATTTTTTCGCCGGCAGATCCGATTGAAGCCAGGGCGTCATTTGAATATGCTTATTCCAGCAAAAATCCAAGTTATATAAGGCTGCCCAAATCCGGAGAGCCGACAATTCACATATCACAAGAAATTGATATCACTAAATTACAGATCATTAAACCGGGCAAAGATGTGCTTTTACTTACACACAGTTCAATGATTGAAGAGGTACAGAAAGCGCAAACTGCCCTGAAATCCGAAAACATCAATGCTACAGTGGCTACCATGCCAATGCTCAATTCCAAAGACTCATCGCTGTTAAATGCTGTAAGGCAGCATACCCATATTTTTGTCTGTGAAGAACACTTCGCTTCAGGAGGACTGGGTAGCATTCTTATTGATAGGCTGAATACTGAAGGGGTACTAAAACAGGTTCATAAAATTGCGATCAAGAATAAGTATATCCATGCAATTGGGGACAGAAGCTATATACGTCAATATTACGGGATTGACAGTAAAAGCATTAATAAGTCTGTTTTAAAGGCCTTGAAAAGAGGATGATAATATGGGACGCATAGTAAATTTTGCTACTCAACTTCATAAAAGCACAAAACGTAACTATATCGAACGTATGCAGGATGATAAAATCGCTTGCATGAAAACTGCCAAAGAATATGGATATGACTACTGGGATGGCGATCGTAGATACGGATATGGAGGCTATACTTATGATGGCCGATGGAGTGCCGTCGCAAAAATGATGATTGATTATTATGACCTTAAAAATGGATGCAAGATACTGGATGCGGGATGCGGAAAAGCTTTTTTATTATATGAATTTACACGACTACTTCCTGATTGCGAAATAGTCGGATTTGATATTTCTAAACATGGTCTGAGAAGTGCTAAAAAAGAGATACGAGATCGTTTATTTCAGTATAAAGTTCAGGATATCTATCCTTTTGGAGATAAAGAATTCGATCTTGTCATTTCTCTTACTACACTGCACAATCTCAAAATTTTTGAACTTAAAAATGCTCTTCAGGAAATTGAACGTGTCGGTAAAAACAGATATGTCCTGGTAGAAAGCTATCGTGATGAAAATGAGCTTTTTAATCTTGAATGCTGGGCATTGACTTGCGAATCTTTCTTCAGGCCGGAAGAGTGGATCTGGCTTTATCGAGAGTTTGGTTATAATGGGGATTACGAGTTTATTTACTTTTAACACCTCGACAAAAAAAATTTAAAATCAACTGTTATATACCCGAACACCATCAAAACACGGAAACCAACCCTCTTTGATCATGATCTCTTCAGAACAAGTAAAAAGCATTTCCGCAGGTATTTTTAATGGATACTAAAACTAAATACAGCAAATATAAAATTTTTCACTTTCAGGAGAAACTTGCATCTCTTTCACCTGACTCCGATAACATTACAGCTCCAATCCATATACGAATAAAACCAACTAATATGTGTAACCATAATTGCCGGTACTGTGCATATAGATCAAAAAATCTGCAATTGGGAAAGGGTATGATGATGCACGATTCGATTCCCAAAGAAAAAATGATGGAGATCATTGACGACTGCGTCGAAATGGAGGTTCAGGCAATTACGTTCAGTGGTGGCGGCGAGCCGTTTGTGTATAAACATATGCTGGATACAGTAAAAAAACTTGCCGATACGAAGATCCGTTTTGCTTCACTTACCAATGGTTCCCGTCTTCAAGGTGAAATTGCAGAGCTTTTTGCCCACAATGCCACATGGCTCCGTATATCAATTGATGGATGGGATGATGTAAGTTATAAAAAATATCGTAATACCAGCGATCATGAGTTCACCAGGGTCATGAAAAATCTTGAAAATTTCAAAAAACTGAATGGGACGTGTTATCTCGGAGTCAGCCTCATAGTTGACAGTGAAAACTATTGCCACATATATGAATTTACAAAATTGCTAAAAAATATTGGAGTTGACTCGATTAAAATATCCCCTTGTATTGTCAGTAATGACGGAGATCAAAATGATACCTACCACAGTCCCTTTTTTAATGAGGCAAAAAAACAAGTATTACATTCAAAAAAGGAACTTGAGGATAATACCTTCGAAGTCAATGATTGTTATCATGACGCAGAAGTCGATTTTGGGAAAGAGTATAACTGGTGCCCTTACCTTCAAATACTTCCGGTGATCGGAGCGGATCTCAACATCTATTCCTGTCAGGACAAAGCGTATAACCTGGATAACGGAATTATTGGCTCCATAAAAACAATGCGTTTTAAGGATTTCTGGTTTTCCGATAAAAAAATATTTTTTAATACCGATCCTTCCAAGGTCTGCAACCATCATTGTGTTGCTAATGCCAAAAACAAACTAATACTGGAATATCTCAACAGCGATTCTGAGCATGTAGGTTTTGTTTAAGCGGATTTCACAGAAATAAAGAGTGCATTTTATAAAGCAAACTACGTCAATTAAACAAGAAAAAAAAGGGATAAGCTGTGGGATACTCAAAAGTAGGATTCAAATGGCTTTATGAACTTAAAAACAGATATTTTCAACGACAGGAAGCGGAAGCCATAGAACTTGGAAGTAGTGATGTCACTTGTTCATTGGCCGATGTAGCTGATTTCTATCTAAAAAATGGACTGAGATTTAAAGCTTCACAAATAAAAAACTATACACAAAACGGACGCATATCCATACGTTTTTTTTATCAAGATCTTGGTTTCAAACACTTGGATATCATAGATATAGATGGTTGTCATGAAGCATTTATATTTGATCTCAACACAAATATTCAATCAGAATATTCGTTTTATCGGAAATACGACCTCGTTCAAAATATGGGAACTGGAGAGCACTGCTTTAATCAATCAGCTCTTTTTGAGAATGTTCATAATCTCGCTAAAGTAAATGGCATTATAACTCATGTAGGACCAATCTCATGTGGGCACAATCATGGAATGTTTCATATACAACCTCAAACATACTTTGACATTGCTCATGCTAATAATTACAAAATACTAGAAATATCTATTTTTATAAACAGAAGGAGCAGTTCTGGTCTGGTTTATACAGAAATTCTTCCCTATAATGAAGATACGCTGCAATATATTGATGAAAGTCACAGGCAGCAACAGGCCGGATATGTTTTAGGCTGCTATGTAGTCATGCGGAAAATATATAACTGCTCCTTTAAAATTCCAAAGCAAGGTGAAGGAAGGGAAATCATATCTGATTTGGAGTCTGAAAAAGTCTCTAAAGAAAGATCTCTTTTTATAAAAATAGAATTTGATGAAGTCAATAAGGTGGCAATTCTGGGTTCAGGTAAAAACGCCCAAGTCGCTTTTTCAATGGCAAAAACTCTACATTTAGACATAATGTGTATAATAGCCAACTCCAAAGACAACAAGGAATTTATGGGTATCCCTGTAGTTTCCTTCCAAGAATATCGTTCTCTACCTGACAAAGATGAGCTAACCTTGTTAGCCGGGCCAAATCAAAAAATTGATGACAATTTAAAATCTTTCGAAAAAAATAAATTGTACCAAATAGGAAAACGGGCAAAATACCTGCGCTATTCTTGGATTTTTCCATTTTTAAAATTTTTTTTAGATGCATGGGAACAGATAGATCGTGAATAAAAATAGAAATCTATTTGATATGGGTGCACTTGAGGCCATTAAAAAGGTTTTTGAATTTTATGGTGAGGCTGATTTCGGTTATCAGGGGGAGTTTGAAAAACGCTACACAGACGATTTCATCCAATACCAGGGTGGTGAAGGATATGCCGATGCTGTTTGCAGCGGCACTGCTGCACTTTATATCGCCATAGCTTCTCTTCAGATTGCAGAGGGAAGTCATGTAATGGTCTCTCCCATTACTGATCCCGGCACGATTAATGCTATAATTCTAAACAGATTAATACCCGTCATAGTGGATTCCATGTCCGGCTCCTATAATATTGGGCTTGAGCAGGTAATCGAAAGAGTTACACCCAAAACTAAAGCTATCGTAGTTGTTCATGCCGGTGGAAAAGCTGCTCCCATAGCGGAAATTACCGAAGAGATGCAAAAACGAGGCATAAAGGTTATTGAAGATTGCTCCCAGGCACATGGTGCAGAATATAAAGGAAGGAAAGTAGGAACCTTTGGAGAGATAGCCGCTTTTTCTACCATGTATCGTAAAAATCATGCAACCGGCGGCTGTGGTGGAGTTGTCTATACAAAAAATCAAGAGCTCTACCGTCTGGCAAGAGCAAATGCAGACAGAGGGAAACCTTTTTTTGATAATGACTACAATGAAAAAAATCCTGCTACTTTTCTTTTTCCCGCCCTCAATCTCAATCAGGATGAGCTATCATGCGCTCTGGGAAGTTATACCCTCTCTAAATTAGATGCTACAAGGCAAAAAAGATTGAAATTTCTTGAAGAATTGGATTCCTTGCTAAAGCATAATAATTCGGTGTGCTCGCTTATGCCTTTTTCAAATTCGGACTCGCCTTTTTTCTGGCAGGTTTTTGTTGATCGGCGGAAAGCTGGATGTAGTGCCAAGTTGTTTGGAGAAAAGCTTGCAAAACTTGGAATCGGTATTAATCCACACTACGATTATATTCTGACTGAATGGGATTGGAGTAAAAAATTTTACAGTGATAATTTTGTACCTGTAAATGCCATAATGTGCATTAATAACAGTTTTAATTTACTGTTTCACGAAAAGCACGACTCTATCTATATCAAAAAGATTATGAAAGGAATCTTATCTATACACCATGAGAGCACCCCGTGAGTATTTCTAAAGACGATATAAATAATTTTCTGATTGACTCAAACTTATCTAACAAAAACGTTATTGTGCATGCTTCACTCAGTTCCATTGGCCATGTAGATGGTGGAGCCGACACAATCATTGATGCATTGATGAAAACCTGCAGGTCTATTTATATGCCGGCATTTTCATATGAGTCAAACACATCACCTCCATTAGATGATCGGCCTCCATTAAATGGCTGCAATTATGATTTTTACAACAACTGGAATTATCCCCAAATCCCTTTTGACCCTATAAAGGCTTCCATAAACGATGCTATGGGATTAATAGCCAAAACATTTTTTGAAAAAGAAGGGGTTTCCCGAAGTTCCCATGGATGGAACTCATGGTTAGGTTGGGGAGAAGAGAGTGAAAGAATTTTAGCCGATCATAAATGGAACCGCCCCAATCAACCATTAGAAAAATTAATGAGACAAGATGCTGTCATAATTTTACTTGGTGTTGGACTAGAAAAATGTACCGCTCTCCATTTGGCCGAAGAACTCGCAGGCCGAAAACCATTTATTCGATGGATGGTCGATTCAAATAAAAAAGTGAGGCGGATAAGAGTGAACGGGTGTGGGAATGGATTTTCAAGGCTGTTTAATTTAATAGATAAAATATTGTCTAAGCAGGTAATTGGCAATGCCGACGTTCTTATTGCCGACCTAAAAGATCTTGTTCTTAGATGCTGCAACATTATAAAAGAGAACCCTTACATTACAATGTGTTCTATACGATGCAGAAGATGTCAAGATGCGATTTCAGGTGGGCCGCGTGATCATGGCCCAATTAATTAAATTATAGTACCCATCCGGATTTCCCGGAGGGACGGGCATATGAATAGAAAAAATACAAATGCTTAAATTAGGGATACATTTTGGTCATGATGCAGCGATAGCTCTCGTTAAAGTCAATCAAAAAGATAGCCGCTTAATTGACTACTTTGAAAAAGAGAGACACGTAAAAATCAAGCACGCCATAGGTATAAGTGCGTCTGAAATCATAAGCTTTTTAAAGCGTAATGATTGTAAAATCACAGATATTGATGAAGCAATGATTACCACAACGCAATTTATTCCAATCGCTGATTATGAAGGCCGTCGTATTGATATAAAACCGATTGGAGAGATATCAATTCCCTGCACTACGACAGATAATAGTTTTTTTACACATCGATGCGGCCATAATTCTAATCATCATTACAAAAAAGCGACACAATGGTGTACAAATATTGAGCAAGTTGAGCACTCATGGATTTTTAAAGAAGAAAATGCGACTTTGCAACATTTACAGAAAATAGAACTGACCATCGATGGACAACAATTTAAAAAATCTTGGTATGTAGCTCATCATTATGCCCATGCATCCTATGCCAGATATTTTTCTCCATATAGTTCAGCATTAATTATTACATTTGACGGCACAACCAGCCGGAGTTATTTAGGGGGGGGGGTCTACTATGCACAAGATACTTCAGGGGCCATTGAGCCGTTGTATTATCATGGTTTCTGGTCAGGCGGCTTTTATGAAAGAGTTGGAGAGAGGCTTGGTTTTGGTACAGCGGGAGCTGCAGGCAAATTGATGGGGCTTTCTTCTTATGGAGTAGCCGCCTATGATGATATTTCTTTAGTTGGATCTATTTGGGAACTGCAAGGAAGCAATAAAATCAAATATGGAAGACAAGTAGCGGATGAATGGCTTGATAGAATTTCATTCAACTATAATTTTTGGGATGTCTGGAAATATCCACCTCCGCTAAAAGAGTCAAATATCGCTGCAAGTGCTCAGGCCATATTTGAACGAAATATAATAAAAACAGTTGACAAGGCAGTTTCATATGCGACCCGGAAAGGATTTTATTTCGATGGAATTGTTTTATCCGGGGGGTGTGCCTTAAACTGTCCTTCAAACTCCATTCTCGCCTGCAGATATCCTCTTTTTATACCACCAGCAATTAATGATGAAGGTTTGGCTATTGGATCAGCGGTAACCGGATTACCCCCCTCTTTATCTGCAGGAGGATCCAGCATATCCTATTTTGGAAGAAAGTATTCGTTTAATAAAGAGATCGTCAAACAATACGGATATTCTTACATGGATGATCAGGATTGCAAACGAGCGGCTAAAGAGCTTTTTAAAGGCAAATTCGGAGCCATTTTTGAAGGGAAGGCAGAGATTGGCCCAAGAGCATTGGGGCATCGTTCAATTATTGCTTCTGCAGAAAATAATGCATTTTTATTTAAAATTAATTCAATCAAAAACAGAGAACCTTGGCGCCCTCTGGCACCAGTAATGACTCATGAGGCTGAAAGAGCCTACTTTGTTGGGCCGACAATGAACAGCTATTATATGCTATTAACATCAAAAGCAACAACGAAAAAACTACCAGCAGTCACTCATATTGATGGATCAGCAAGGGTTCAAGTTGTAAAAAAAGAAGCTGGGGCAATTTTCTTGATGCTTAAAGAGTATGGGAAACTAAGTGGATACGAAGTTTTAATTAACACCTCTTTTAATGGACGAAACGAGCCTATTGTTGAAACTTTCGAAGATGCTATGAAATCCTTTTCAAACATGCCTCTTGATTTTATGTGGGCAAATGGTTTTCTCATTCGTAAAGGTTTAGATGAATGAAAAGTTTACCAAAAAAAATTGTTCTTGGTGTAATTGATGGAATATGCAATCTTAAATGTCCTATGTGCCTTGTCAACAGTGAGCCTGACAAAATGCGACTCAAATCTATAAAAGGAAAAATGAATCTTGAGTATGCTTGCAAAATCTATGATGAGGCGGCGGAGCACAACATTCCACTGTCGCCACATTTTTGGTCAGAACCTTTGATGATTCCAGATCTGGAGAGGCACCTGTATGAATTAAAAAGAAGAGGGATCTTTGTAAGTATGGATTCCAACGGTTTACTATTGAATCAAAAGATAGCCAAGAAAATTATCGAACTTGAAGTCGACAGTTTTTTTTTCAGCGTTGATGCTTACAGCAGCAATACTTATTTTAAAATGCGCGGCATAGACAAACTTTCTAAAGTACATAAGAATATACTGCTTCTGCTCCAGGAAAGAAAAGAAAAATTAAAACCCAGAATTGGAGTCTCTTTTGTGGAAACACCGACAAACCAGCATGAGATAGATCAATTCGTAAATTTTTGGAAAAACAGGGTTGACGTCGTTCGAGTAAACAGCCTTTGCGATAAAAATAATCGACAGTTATTCGGGAAAAACATAATAAATAATGCAAAAAGATCGGCTTGCAACTCGCTTTTTGAAATTATGGTAATCAATCATAAGGGTGATGTGGTTCTATGCTGCATGGATGAATGGAATGAATATATTTTGGGTAATGTTTTTGATACAGGACTCTTGAACGTTTGGAATAATGAAAAATTTAAAAAAATCCGTAACAGTCATAAAAAACAAAATTTTAGCTATGTTCAAAAATGTTCCGACTGTGAAATATGGAAAAATTTTATTCCTTACAAGGAAAAAATTTTAGAAGACATGTTGATACGATCCAATGGGGCGACGACTTACTTCAATCGCTTAAGCAAATTAGAAAATTGGAGTCAATATAAATATGGGAATTAACCAACAGACGCTTAAAATATTGCTGCATGAACACCTACATATACCCATTAGAGGAAAATATCTATCCATCGGCAAGCAGACGGTGAATATAACTGAAGAGGATCTAATTCCATTACTAAAAGAGTATCTTCCCAGCAAAAACGTAAAAAACATCTTCGATAACTTACCTCCAGACCTCTATACGAGACAGGCGAGTCGCATGCCAATGAGGCTATTCAATGACCATGATCTTATATCCATCATCACTGACAACGCAACTTATCAATGTCTAGATCGATCTAACTACGAAGGCGCTGATATTATTTGTGATATGAACGTTCCTCTCCCCCTATACCTGCAAGAACAGTTTGACTTCATTTACAATGGGAGTGTAATGGATAACATCTTTGATCCGGTGACATTTATCGATAGCACTTCCCAAATGCTCAAGCCTGGTGGGCGAATTTTACATATAGAATGTGCCGCCGGAACTCCAGGAGCATATCTTATGTATTCTCCAGAATGGTTTTTCAGTTATTATGCCATAAACTCTTTTGATGACTGTAAAGTATATGTCACAATTGCTAAAGAAGAGGGTATTCAAACCAATTTTTTTAAAACTGATCTCTATTTGTGGCAGCCATATTATACAAGAAACCCTGATTACAAAATTATCGATGCGTGCAAGAGCATTGCAGGACTTATGCATGTGATAGTAATCGCTCAAAAAGGGAAAAATTCGACACATGAAAAACGCCCTATACAAATGCAGTATTTGGATGATGAAACAGAAGATTGGAGGATAAAATATCATGAATTTCAACAAAACACCCGCCCCATCTTCATGCCCGAATATCGTAAAAAAACAAACACACTACCTTATCTTTCAGACCACTTTATTTATTTAGGAAGTTCATTTTAACATGAAAAAAATTCTTATAATCAAAATGGGCTACTCTGAAACTCTTGATCCGGAAATCGGCAAGATAGCAAGTTTAGGAGATGTACTGCGAAGCAGTGTCGTCCTTGAACCACTGAAAAAGAACTACCCAAACGCTAAAATAACTTGGTTGGTTTCTCAAGAAGCGCTTCTTCTCATTAAAAACAATCCATATGTAGATCGAATTTTAGTCTGGGATGAATTCATGCCGCTTGTATTGATGCGTGAACGTTACGACATGGTGATAAATCTTGAAAAAATCAACGGCATCTGTGCATTGACGGACATGATCAATGCGTGGGAGAAAGTCGGCTTCAGATTCAACTCCGAAACCGGCAATTTTGATACTTATAGCAAATCGATGAATGCCAAAGTATATATTGAATCAAAAAATGAAAATAATGGAAGCAATCGTCAATATTGGCAAAAAATAATTTTAGAGATGATCGGTCTTGAGTGGCATGATCAAGAGTACTCTTTAGGGTATCAACCTGAATCCAATGAAGAATATCCAGTTGGGTTCAATTATCTTGTAGGCTACAAGTGGCCCCATAAAGCGATGCCGATAAACAAATGGAAAGAGCTTGAAATATTGCTTCAGAAAGAAGGCGTGGGAGTCTCCTGGCAACAAGGCGAAAACGACCTACACGAGTATATGAACTGGATAAATTCATGCCGTGTGATCGTCACCAATGATAGCTTGGGAATGCATATCGCACTTGCTCTAAAAAAACGAGTCATTGCACTTTTCAGCTCTACCGGACCGGATGAGGTTTATATGTACAACCGAGGTGTTTCCATTGTACCTCAAACACCTTATGACTGTATCCCATGTTATTTGAAGGAGTGCTTTCAGCCTAAATTGTGCGTCGATTTTTTTGACGTTCAATTGATCTATAACGCAATTATTACTCAATTGGTCTCTTCAGAGAGTTTAAATTGAATAAATATATTTCCTTTTATAACCAGTATGAAATATCGCCGGTGGCTCAGGACTTAAACGACTGGCAGCGTCATGCATCAAGACGATGGGGACTTTACCGCCAGTTGGGAGTATTACCGATGATGATACAAGGGAAAAAAATCGCTGAAATCGGCCCAGGCGGCGGGCACAATGCGTTGGTTACACTGCAAGCAAGACCATTAGAGTATATACTGATTGAGCCATCCAATAAAGGATTCAGGCAACTGACGGAAAATATAGATAGCGACAATAAGGCAATAACATACTACCATATGAAAGCTGAAGAATATGTAAAACAATCCAATGATCGTTATGATATTGTTATATGTGAAGGACTTATACCGGGCCTGGACAACAAGGAATTTCTTCTTGATGCACTGGATTTGATGCTTGTGGACGGCGGGGTGATGATTATAACATGTGCGGATACAGTCTCATTATTATTTGAAAATATCCGAAAAGCATTGGCTTTGGTACTCACCATTGACATAGAAAATTTTCATCAAAAAATCAAAGTTCTTTGTAAGGCATTTGGTACCCACTTTGCGACATTAAAAGGTGCATCCAGAAACCTGGAAGATTGGGTTGTGGATTTGATGTTGAATCCTGCTTCATATAACTCCAAGGACTTTTTTACGATTGAAGATGCATTGAATTATTTCGGATCAAGTTATTTTTATCTTGGAAGTTCCCCCCAATTTTTAAAAAACTATACCTGGTATAAAGAGCTGCCATTGTTCTGCTTGGATTATAATCGTTTATATATCGAAAACTATAAAAAAAATAGACATCATCTGCTACATTATCAAGAGATATTTCCCTTGGAAAAAACCCAGAATAGAGACAAAATTCATTCATTATCAAACAAAATTGCTCTACATGTAGATTCAATGTTTGATTGTGGGAAAAGGGATTTGACATGCTTAATAGCATATTTACAAGAACTCAAATCTTTATTGCCTGAAGAAACAACTACTGTAAAGGCCCTGGATGAGTGCCTGACAATAATTCAAAATGAAAACTTTACTCCTGAAAGTATTGCAGAGGCCTATCCTGTATTTAAAGCCGCATTTGGGAGAGGTCAACAGTACTTAAGTCTGGTTAAAAAGGAGTGACAATGCCTGAAATAATTTTCATAAATGTCGTTAACACCGGTGACTTTCAGTATGAGCAGGAGCTCCCCATAGGAATAGCTTCAAATGTAGCATTCCTACGTTCACATAGGATAAATGTAGAAATACAAAGATGTTTCCCTGAAAAGGGTGAGCATGAAATTAAAAATGCGGCAAAATCCCCAGCAATGCTGTATGCTTTTCAAATCAACATGGTGAACTTCAAACATATTCAAAAAGTATTGAAAGAGATCAAATCCAGACACCCTGACTCTTATAGTGTTTGTGGGGGGCCGTTTTTAATCACAACATATTCTGAAATACTTCAAGAAGAAAAGAATATAGATTTTATTGTACTTGGAGAGGGAGAATATACACTTCTTGAACTGGCAGAAAATATCAAAAAAGGCTCGCAAAATTATTCAAGCATAGATGGCCTTATATGGAGAGATCCCTCTGGGCAGGTTGTAAAAAATAAATATCGAAAATTAATTCAGAATTTAGACCATTTGCCCTTTCCCGCAAGGGATTTTCTGGAGGATGCAAAAAGGGATGAACACGATAATGGGCTGCTTGAAAGTGTCCGCCTGGTTACTTCCAGGGGATGTGCCGGCAACTGTACTTTTTGTTGTGTCAATTTAATAAATAAAATATCCGGAGGCAAAAAATGGAGGGGAAGAAGCTCAGAGTCGGTTGTTAATGAGCTTGAATACCTGCAGCGTGAATATGGAGTCAAAGTAATAAATTTTGGAGATAGCTCTTTTGATGATCCTGGTAGTTTTGGGAAAAAACGTTCCAGTCAAATATGCCAGGGAATCATAGACAAGGGATTAACACTTTCGGCAAAAATATATCTTCGCTGCGAAACAACAAAAACACCAAAAGATATAGAACTTCTCAATTTATATAAAAAAGCCGGCATAGACGTTATTATTCCCGGAGTTGAATCAGGCTCTGATGCAGAGCTTGCATTTTATAATAAACGAGCCAATGTTGAAGATAATTTCAACATACTTGGGATACTGAAAAAATTAGATTGTTTTTATGTCCTTCCCGGATTTATCATGTTCGGCCCAAATTCAACACTTGAAAGTCTCAAAAAGAACATTGACTTTCTCAATAAAAATGGCTTTGCAGATAATCTCATACAGGTTTCAAATGTACTGATGCTGATAAAAGGCTCTGCACTTTACAATATATTAAAGGAAGAGAAACGTGTAATTGATGGAGAAAAACCATGGGACATCCCTAAATATTCTTTTATTGATACAAAAGTAGAAAAGGTATCACGAGTATGGCAAAACCTATTTGCAAATTACCCATTGACCCAAAAAATCAACAAACTCCAGATTAATACGGGCAATCTTATATCAAGAATGCAGAACCCTATGAACCATAAGGTATATGAAACTCTTTTCAAAGAATTCAACGAGATGAAAAATATATATAAAGATATCTCGATGGATCTTGGTTCTAAAATGCACAAATGCTTTGTAGACATATTACATATATCCGACAGGAATGACTCTATTGATAAAATGGAGAAACGATTAACTGAATTTTTGCATACTGACTATACCTCTAAAAAAGATATGTATAGCAACTGTTATAATAATTTTTTACAAAAAATCGTACAACGAGGCTTCAGCCTTAGCGGTATTATATTTGAGCATTTTACAAGTACACTTGTGGTTTCCCAAAAAGAGCAATTTATAACCGATACCCAACTTGAAAACAGGAATAATCTTTGAAAGGAATAATCATTTTCGGTGCAGGAATAAAGGGGAAAACTGCATACCGGCATTGCATCTATTCGAAAAATTTTAAGTTTGTATGTTATGCAGATGACTCAGAAGCAAAACAGTTAAAAGGAGTCGATGGCCAGACGGTTTTATCAATCGAAAAGGCGATCAATAAATGCAAAACAGACAATATTGTCCCTGTAATAGCCGAGGAGAATTACAAAAATCTTCACCAAAGGCTTACGAACGCGGGGATGAAACCTATTCTCTTTTGGTATAAAAGTAATCTTGGGATTGCTATAAAATACAAACATTTCTTAAACCGGCTTACAAAAATAATAGAAAGAAGCCACAAAATAATAAAATTGCTACTTTTTCCTGTCGCAGTTATTTTGTACCTCCTGGGCTACAGAGTAGCCGAAAATTTTCTTTTCAGAGGGTTTGGGCATATCGCAATGGAGCCAGCTGCTGCACTGGCAAATCCTGAATGGCAAAATTACAAAATCATTTTAATCATCGATGATACGATTTCTCCTAATAATTTCCTACAATCCCTTTGGAAAAAACATTTTATTATCATACGTGGAAAATTCAAATTCCATCTTCTTTATCCCCTGCAAACCTTTCATTTTTTGAGTGTCAACTTTTCACTTAACAGATCAAGGCATACAGACAGGTATTTACTCTTACAGGATGATAATAGTCAAAAAAATATTGAAAAAATTGTAACTGAAGCCTATTTAAAACATTTCCCAAGAGCATACAGAGACATCATCTCCTATCTGGAAAAAAATAGATACGAACCTTTTTTGAAATTTCCTGATTTATACGGTGAGTCTTGCAAAAGAATGCTTAAAAAACACTTGGCAATTACTGAAGATGATCAATTTGTACTCTTCCACGCACGGGAAGACAGGAATTACAACCTACAAAGAAGCAACAATTATGATAATTACAAAAAAGCAAAGGATTATTTAATACGAAATGGAATAAAAACCATCAGGCTCTCTGACAAAACTGAAGCTATTCCTGATAACGAATACCCTGCCGGCAAAATTAAAAGCAAAATCATGGATATCTACTTGATCTCCAAAGCTACTTTCTTTATCTCATCTGCATCCGGCCCTTCAGCCGTTGCAATGGTCTTTGGTGTACCTCAGCTTCAGACAAATCTCACATCCTGGTTTACCCCTCCGTTACTTCCTTGTGACCTTTATCTTTTTAAGCACTTTATTTCCGGGAACAAACACATTGAAATTTCGAAATACCTGGAACGAAAAATATTTCTTTTAAATGTAGATGATCATATCGATAATTTGCAAAATTTTTCCGATGTAATGGTTATGGAAAATTCACCGGATGACATTTGTGACGCAGTTATTGAAATGCTTGATCATCCAATAACTTCAGAATCTTGTGACACAGTTAAAGAGATAATATCACTATTTCCATCAAATTCCTGCATACGAATAAGTAAGGCTGGATTAGCATCTTCGTTCGCTGAAAAATATTATAAAGAATTAACAGGTGATCTTGGCAAAGGACACAAAACAATAAGACAGGCCGATATGGAAAGCTGAAAGGCAAAATATGAACAACTTGCTAATATATCAGATGATCCCAAAGTGCGCTACTCACACAATGTATAGATATTTTTCAAAAATTCCTGAGCAGCCAAAATCAATTTTTTTACATCAGGAAAAAACCTATACATCCGATAATATCAGCTCTCCTGATAAATATTCGTTTCTATTTTCGTATTTTCTGTGCAGAACCGCTGACAATATGGCGTATCTAAAGACAATTGATTCCGAGACACTCACAAAGGCCGACTACAGCATAACCTATTCTTCCTACGGCATTCATAAGGGTTATAATCGAAAATGTGAGTATGTAACGATCATCAGAGAACCTATGGACAGAGCACAATCTTTTTATTACTGGATTAAAACAAAATTTCCTGAAGAACATTCGTTAAGGAAACTTGCTGAAAAACTCACATTCACGGAATTTCATAAAAATTTGGTTCCAAATAATTTTATGACACTGATGATTTCCGGCATGTGGTATGAATGTCTGTATAATGACAAAAATGCTCTTCAAAAAGCTATCGAGAATATAAAAAACAGTTACGCCATTATAGCAACGCTTGAAAAATATAATGCGTTTATCGCCGGGCTTGAAAAAATGACCGGATGGAGCCATCAAGGAGATATTGAAAAACAGCATGTCAATAGTACAAGAAAACGAATCGAGTCATTAACAGAAAATGAAATAAACATCATAAAAAATCATGACCCTCTAGATTATGATCTTTACGCTTATCTCAAAGACAGAGGAGGCATTATATTCCGATGACTACAAGCACCTCTTTTCTGGAATTCGGCCATTTGGATATCTGTGAGAATTTTCCTCAAAAACAAGTATGGGGAATAAAAACCGGCCCCAAAGCGTATGAATGGTTTATGCTTGCAAGGTATATCAATGACCTGTTTTCATATGAAAGAATGGCAACAGCACTTGAGCAAGAAGATTGGAGTCGATTGAAAGAGATATTCGACAAAGAGATACACCATAATAATGATGCTTTTTTAAACCTGCAAAAATATATTGCTCTTACACTGTTCCCACCGGACAAACAACTATCTTTTTATGAACTTGGCCAGACTTTATTCGGTTGTATAGAAGGAATGGAATTTGTTCAACGCCTTATCGAAAAGATAGGAATTGATATAGACAACTCACATACTTTGCAAAATATTAAATGGGCAGGATTTGATATTTCTCCACTATTTAATTCTATGGCAACCAAACTCCACAAAGGAATGGATATTCATACCACTTGTGATCCGTCCGAAATCCCTACTATTTCCAATGTTTTTTTTGCAAAAGGAGTTACATTACTATACGCAATTAAGAACTGTCATGATTTTATGAAAACTATCAACAAAGGCATGCTCTCACTATTTGACTATTCTTTTTCTCCGAAAGGATCTTTTTCAAAGACAATAGGAACAGGAGTAAAAGTACATTACTTAGATGTTAATGATTTTATGAAAAAGTACAAAAAAACATCAAAAATCATGTATGTACGAAAATATCACTCCAAAATCACAAACGATGGCTTGATCTATATCGAAGGGATATATGGAGAAAAAGAACTATGCGAAAACTTTATTAAAAAAGATTACCATATACGAGAAGATATCTTGAAAAAGCTGCATCTAAATAGTTCTTTAAGTATCCTTCTGCATCCGGACCAAAAGATATATGCTGAAAAAAATTCCATGGAATGGCTGAACATTGAAGATTTTTTGAATAAAAACAATAAGTGATCCTGAATGCGTATTTCTTATCTTTTTGTCATTGCCGACTTTCTTCACTACGGTATTTTGCAAATTATCAAAAAAGCCAACGATATTTCAGATATAACGATATGTGGGCTTTTAAGTGATAATGTCGCTTATTCCGTAAGAGGGGAATATCCCATATCAACTTTTGAAGAGCGAAGAGAGGTACTGAGTTCTTTAAAGGAAATTGATGATGTTATCATACAAGATGAACCTTCTCCGTTAACAAATCTTTTAGCACTAAAACAAAAGCACCCCAAAGAAAAAATTTTATTGGTTGTGGGAAGTCAATTCCCTCATCTTTCAGATGAAAAACTCATTATAAAAGCAGGAATTGAAATAGAGCGTCATGAATACTACGGGCGACTCGCGGATAATACCATCGCTAAAAAACTCTCCAAAAGTTATCTTATACATTCAACTCTTGAGCCGTTTGAAAATCACATCGGTAATTGTGTAATCAACCGATTCAGGGAACAGGGTATTCAAAAACAAATAATCAGCACAAAAGCCAATACACTTGCAAATCTCTATCCCCGTTTAAAATACTGTAAAATTGAAAAGCTGTTCTTTTTTACAGTAAAACAGTGGCTCAATTTCCGTGAGGATGTTCTTTTACAATTGTATAGCGTATTTAACTCATCCGAAACCGTAGTAGTAAGAAGTTCAAGCCTTAATGAAGATACCGTAAATATTTCAATGGCTGGATTTTTCAAATCCGTACTGAATATCAATCTCAAAAATAAAACTTTTATTGTAGATGCTATAAATAGTGTCGTAAAGTCATTCAATTTTTTTTCCAATGCAACGGCTTTTGATCAAATCCTTGTACAAAGACAAACAAGTAATACTCTTTTTAACGGAGTCGTTTTTACAAAAGACATAGATACAGACACACCATATTATACCATATACTATACTCAAAAACAGGATACCACCATCGTGACCGGTGGAGGAGATGCCTCTCTTCTCAAGATATTTAAAACTACACCGGATGATCTATTAGAAACTCCATGGAGGCATCTAAAACAAGCATTAAGCGAACTTGAAATAATTATTGCGGATTTTGCCCTTGATATCGAGTTTGCCATTACAAAAGACTTTGAAGTAGTCATTTTTCAGGTCAGGCCATTAGCCGCAAGCCCTGTTCCAAAATTTGTAACACCTGAAGCTGAAAACAACGTATCTAAAGCTTACGAAGCCATAAAAAACAGTCAAACCTTATTGAGCGACATGGCTTTTTGGAACCCCGCAGAGCTTATAGGAGACAGACCTGCGAATTTAGCATACACCTTATTCCAAAAACTGATTGCTGAGAGTGCCTGGAATGATGGGATATCGCGTCTAGGATATCCACTGTTAAATGAGCGCTCCAAACTTCTTGCAAATATTACCGGCAAACCTTATGTGGATGTAAAAACAGCCATCAAAGCCTTGACACCACCTGATATAAAAACCCAGCTCGTTGATAAAATTATAACCTATGGTACGCAGAAACTCTCCTCTTTCCCCCACCTTCACGACAAGGTGGAATTTGAAGTGATTCTTTCCTGCTATGATTGTTGCCTGGATTATCGACTTCAGGAGATGGAAGAAGCAGGCTTTACTAAATCGGAACTAAAGGAAATAAAAAACAGTTTAATAAATTTCACCAACAATACATTTCTGCTTTGGGATAAAGAGTATCCCAAAAGCAGGAAGGAGATCAACCTTCTCAATGATTATGCATCCACACTTGATAATATTTCTATTAATACTCTATCATCGGAGAATCTCAAAGAAATCATAACTTCATCGATAGATAACTGTATCAAATACGGCACCATTCCTTTTTCCATGGTTGCCCGAATGGCTTTTATTGTGAATGCTTTAGTCAAAAGCATGGAAAAAACAAAAAAACTGAACCATGAGGATGTTCTAAATATAGAGAGTAGTGTTAAGACAATCGCCTCGGATATCTCTGAAGCGATTTGGCATTTTGCTTCCGGCCGGATGAATAAAAATACATTCATACACAAATTCGGACATCTTAGAGGGGGTGGATATGATATTACAAAACCATGTTATGCCCAAATGTGTGAGAATTTTACCAGCGTAGCCCCCCAAGTAATCAGGAATCAAAAATTAGACGAAACTATTATAAAAAAATTATCCAATATTTTTTCCACCCTCCCCTTTGAATTCACTTCAGAAAAATTTTTATCAGTTTATTCCCACTCCATAAAGGCAAGGGAGAAATACAAATTCATTTATACAAAAATAATTGATCATATTTTACAAATCATCAAAGAACTTGGGCAAAGATATGGACTCAGCAAATCAAATTTATCTTATTTAGACATTTCAGACATTTTACAATTAAATAGTAAAACATCCAATAATCTTAAATCAAAAATCGAGCGAAACAAAGCTATACACGAACAGAGGCTTAAAGTTATACTACCTGGAATCATCTGCTCATCGAAAGATTTGTTCATTGTACATTACCCTAAAAATATTCCCAATTTCATCGGAAAAAAGATTGTAGTTGCAGAGACTATTCAACTTATGGATGACCTCTCTGTGGATCTTTACGGAAAAATAGTTATGATCGAAAGTGCAGATCCAGGGTATCACTGGATTTTTTCAAAGCAAATTGGGGGACTGATTACCAAATTTGGAGGAGCGGGATCACATATGGCTATTTGCTGTGCAGAATTTGGGATACCTGCAGCTATCGGATGCGGACATGAATATGAAAGTCTCAAATCGGCTAAATGCCTCCGCCTTGATCCTTCTAAAAAAAAAATAGAAGTAATTAATCGACAATGATTATTTTTCTGACCCAAAGAAGTATATATGATAAACATGGATCACGTTGCGACATGCTTGAAACTGACTATGTCAATTTTTTTAGAACTTTTTTTTCCCCTGTTTCAAAAAACATTGTCGCCATTCCAGTTAACAATCATCCGAAAAATACCAAGGCTCTTTTGGAAAATATTCTTCCGGATTTGATAATTCTAACAGGAGGGGGCAATGTGATTGATGTTTCTTGTTGTAATGGCCAAGACATAAGTATTTCGCGAGAACTTACGGAAAGAATTCTCTATACCTTTGCTTCAAAAAAAAAGATTCCCGTTTTAGCAATATGCCGGGGAATGCAATTCGTAAATCTGCAACACGGAGGCGCCCTAAGTAAAATTGAAGGTCATATAGGACCCCATCAAGTAATAAGTAATCAGACCACTTATACTGTGAATTCATTTCACCATTTTGGTATCAAAACGGATAATTTAGCAGAAGGGATCGATGTAGCCGCCATATGTAAAGAGAGCAATGTTATTGAAGCTTATGGTTCAGTCTCCAAAAGAATCCTAGGAATTCAATGGCACCCAGAAAGAGAGGGATCTGATCCCATGCTATTAAAAAACTTATGCCATAAATATTTGGGGGTTCCGTTGTGAAGGCATTAATTTTAGCGGCAGGTCGTGGTAGCAGACTCTCAAAATATACTACGGATAGACCCAAAGGGATGTTAAAATTAGGAGAAAAAACATTAATTGAATGGCAAGTGGAATATTTTAAAAATTGCAGTATAAAGCATATTGGAATAATCACCGGCTATATGGCTGACAAAATCGATCTCCCCTTATATAAATTCCACAATAAACATTACGCATCGACCAATATGATTGAGAGTCTCATGTGTGCCCGTAAATTTATGGACGATGACATTATTATATCCTATGCAGATATTTTTTTTGAGCCTCGACTATTACGACAATTACTTGAAAGTAAAGCTGAGATTTCAATCCTCGCAGATGCTAATTGGAAAAAGTATTGGAAATTTCGCTACAATACAACAGAAAAAGACTTAGAAAGTTTTGAAATTGATAATAATGGATGCATACTCTCCTTAGGAGTAAAACTTAACAGTTCATCCGGCATAAAATATCGATATGTGGGACTTAATAAAATAAACAAATCTGCCCTTGATAAAGCATTTGAAATATATGACTCTCAGAAAACCAAAAAAACGAATTGGACGCAATCCGGGAATACTTTCAAACAAGGATACATGACGGACTGGATTCATGAAATGATACGTGCCGGCATGGATGTCAAAAGTGTAATATGTCATCGAGGATGGTATGAAATAGATACAAATGAAGACTATGAAAAAACATATAAATTATTCCTTCAGCATTCCTGATCCATTCCTGTTTCCTGATATCTTTTGGGAACAAAGGGGAAAAACATACCTAAAGCTGAAAGAGATATCAGGCAAAGCGGATACGAATAGCAATGTTATTACTTTGTCAAAGAATTTAAGGCAAGTGAAGTATATAAATGGATTCAATACAGCATCTATTTTGCTTTTTTCTCCAGACAAACGATTAAGGATCCAAACCCTTTTTGAAATTCGCAAACGCCTTTCAACAGGTTATGACAAGGCGATGAAATCAGAACTCGGCAGCATAGAAAGCTTTGGAATTTATGCCCTTGCTGCTTTTACAATGCTTCAAGAATTCAAAAAAAACAGCAATTTCAACTGGATGAGCACCGCCCTAAAATTAAATGATTACCTAGGAGACCTTTTATGTCACGATGAAAAAGATGCTGCTCTGGGAATCCTTGCATTAGAACAAGAAAAACAAATTTTACAGGCTTTAATGAATGATTTTAAATGATTTATGCATGATTTATTGGCCTTCTTTGAGAAGTTTGGCTTATATTGATATCATGAGACAACTGCATTGTGTGCCTGCAAAAGTTATTTTTATATCTTCGGATATACAATACCCCACAAAATTATTATACGAATGGACTACATATAAATACGACAACTACTTCAATATTAGTTTCGATCCATTGGAGTATCTCCAAGCTAAAGGATCAGAAACAGTATTTATTCCGAAAGTATCTTCAATAAACGATTCAGCAATTCAAAATATCCTGCAACAATGCAGCTTTCCGTTTTGTCTTTTTAGCGGTGGCGGCATTATTAAGAAAGAAACATTACGCTGTTTTAATGGGCACTGGATTCATATACATCCTGGAATCCTTCCTGAGTATCGAGGAAGCACCTGCTTTTACTATAGCTATTTACAAGAGTCAAAAGTATATGCATCTGCATTTATCATGAGTGAAATATTAGACAGTGGAAAAGTAATTGAAGAGCTTTCTTTTGAAATAAACTATCCGCTAAAAAAAGATCAACTCTACTTTCTTGATTACCTTCTGGATTCCTATATTCGTGCACAGGCATTAAAAAAATTTCTAATAAAATTGGCGAACAAAATTTCAATAGATCCAAAATATCCCAAACGCCATATAGAAAGACAAGCCTACTATGTCGCTCATCCTATGATCCGATACTTGGCTATAGAAAAAATAAAAAAAAATTTTAATCCTGAACATTATTCCGGAATTCATGAAATAAAGGATAAAAAATGAATAAAGATAAAGTGGTGATTTATGGTACGGGACCACTAAGTCAAGCTGCGGCACTGGATATGATAGATCAATATCAATATGATGTTGTATGTTTCATAGATGAAAAAAATGCATCGGACAAAAAAGAAATACTCGGCATATCCGTTTTTGATTTACAAGATGGGATTGATATGGCTGTTATTCATGAAGCGACCATTTACATAACTACAAAAAAAAACAGTTCTACCGTAATAAAACAAATTAAATCAGAATATTCTTTAACGGTTAAACATTGGGCTTCGTTTACCAACTTGTTTTTATATGAAATATTATTTTGCATCAATAATGCAATCAGTGTTTTTTTTAATGCAACTTTAATAGGAATAAAAAGGTCAAACGATCAACTTTAGTTTCTTATTTCTGATTTTCGTGTTTTTCTGGCAAGAGAATCGGAGAACCTCTTTGGTTCTGGCTTGTCCAGGTTAGGTGATTTACAAGAAATATCTTACCGAGTTCTTGGAATCATTTCTTGTAGTGTCGACTTTTAAATTCGGATATCTGGTAATTTTTTAGGCATCCTTCAAAAGCACTTTACACTTTCTGATGGGCATACCATTGTTTCAGGCTCTTTTCCCCAAAAGTGTCAACTACTTTTGTGGGAATATGAAGGATGCCATTTTTTATCTGCAAATTACCTTAGAAAAAATGTTGAGCTATACTTTAATCACATTGCAAAACTCACCCCTTTATAACAACATCATTTTTTTGAATCATTAAAAAAAATACTATGCATACCAATCCCCAAAAAAACTATGATAAAGAATCTATTTCTTTAAAAAAAACGATTTTTTTGATGGAACGTGATAAAGCGGAAGGCAAAAAAATCATCATGTTCCATGTTTGCAGCGCCGGACAGATACAATATTTACTACCTATTTATAATGAGCTAAAAAGAAGAAATCTACATTTTTCCTACTATTTTGCCTCGGATTACGACATAAGATATAAATTATCCAAATTAAACTTTCCAATATCTAATTTCATAACAACCGATATCGCTGAAAAGTTAGAACTTACAGATATTTTTCTTGAAGCAGAAATATATGGCAAAGGTCCAAAACATGCAAAACGGGTCTTTGTTGGTCATGGACAACCAAATAAATTCACTTATTGGCCTGAAAACCTTTTAAAATCATTTGATTATTATTTTTTGAATGGCGAATTGGAAAGATCAATGTTTGAAGTGATAAAAAAAGGAAATCCAGAAGCCGTTAAACATATTACGTTGATTAATACAGGGTATCCAAAATTGGACGATTTAATTAACGGAGCTTATAATAAGTTAGATGTACTTAATGAATTGGGCCTGAATCCCAATCGACCAACGGTCATATATTCTCCTGCGTGGGACCCGGGTGGCTCTTTAAGAACTATGGGAATTCAGATTGTGGAACAACTACTAGCAATCAATGAATTAAATATTCTGGTAAAATTACATCCGGCCAGCATAGAGCCAAAACATTCGCCCTATTATCGTCAATATACTGGAGGAATTAATTGGAAAAAAGAATTCAATAAATTCGCTAATTTTCAAAACTTTCGATATATAGAGGATGATTTTATCAACCCCTACTTGGTAGCAAGTGATATCATGGTGAATGATTTCAGTGGTGTCGCACTTGAGTTCATGCTTTTAGATCGCCCCGTTATTTATATTGATTGTCCCATTTTTTATAACAAAACCCTAATTAACTGGGGCAACAATCCTGAATTGGCCAAAAAGGATGACAGATTTAATGCCGGCAGGAATGCTGGCACAGTCATAAACCGCCCGGCTGACTTAAAACCTGCTGTAATAGATACGATTAAGAATCCAAATAATTTATCTTTAAAAAGAAAAGCCCTGATGTCCTCTTTTCTTTATTATCCAGGAAAAGCGGCACAAGTGTCTGCCGATACGATAATCCGTCTATTGGATTAACTAGACAATGCAACTTTTGCCTTCCAATACCTTATAGAGAATTGAAAATCCGACCACATATACACGATATAGTGTCGGAATCAAGAAATGACGTTATAGGGTTAATATTCCTTCAAATTTAAATTAAATGATCCATTCCAACAAAATAACCATGGAAAAAATATCTGTTATAATACCGACTTATAATAGAAAAGAATCTCTCTTTCGGACGATAAAGAGCCTTTTCAGACAGAGCCATCAGTGTTTTGATATTCTTATCGTGGACAATGCAGGAGATCCTATGATTGAAGAAGGATTAAAGAACATTGCCAAATACAGCAGCACAATTAATATACGGTACATCAAGCATACTTCAGGGGGGAATTCTGGAGCAAGAAATCAAGGGGCAATAAATGCTGACACAGAACTCCTGGTATTTATGGATGATGACGTAACCTTTGATGAAAACTGTTTGGGCACATATGTTAAAAATTTTAAAGCCCATCCAGAAATGTTGGCTGCATCTGGAAGGGTCAAACCCATTTGGGAAGTTCCACCTCCACCATGGCTGCTCAATTATATTAAGGACAAACCGGTCTTTGGAGTACTTGCTCTAATTGATCACTACCCTGACTTTCAATTAGGCCCAAAAGAAATGCTTTTTAGTTGCAACATGGCAATAAGATCGTCTGTATTTTCCTGGACTGGCTTCCATCCTGAAATTTTCGGCACCCAGACAATAGGAGACGGGGAGACAGGTCTTCAGAATGATATTAATAAAAATGGGGGATTTATTGGATATATACCGGAAGCTATTGCCTATCATCATATCCCTGCCCAGAGAATGACAGTTGCATACATACGAAAATGGGCTTGGCATCTAAGCGGCTGTGTCATGTTTCAACGCTGGAGAAAAAGAAAAAGGACTTTTTACTCATTAACACGTGAAGCAATCTCTATCATAAAAGCGTATGGAAAATATTGGCTAAAAGATTTATCAATTAAAGGCAGTAAAAATAAAAAGGCAATTGATATTCAGTTTCAAGCAACTTTAGGTTGGAGTAAGTTAAATTATATTATATGGATGATTGTCGATTCAAAAGTAAAAAATGCCTTGAATATGAATTTTTTTTATCCGCAAACATCAAATCAATGGGATAAATGCGCATATGAGCAAAATCAAAAATCCAATTCCGTGGTCCAAGACTTATAATGAATACCGATTCAATTTTATAAAAAAAATTATTAAGGATCCAAAAAATTTATCCATTTTCAAACTAAACAAGAAACTACCCATAAATTATGGCATTGGCATTGATGAACGTTGTATAGAAATCCCTTGGGTTTTTGCACAATTAACCGCAGGGCAGGAGCGTGTTTTGGATGCTGGTTCTGCTTTAAACCATGAAATATTTGTCAAACAGACGATCTGGCAGGAAAAAAGCTTACATATTTTAACTTTAGCTCCTGAAAACAATTGTTTTTGGCGCAGTGGCATTTCATATCTGTATGAAGATTTGAGAGATATTCCCATAAAAGACAACTACTATGACACGGTGATATCAGTGTCTACGCTGGAACATATTGGTTTTGATAACACACTGTTTACTCACAAAAAAACACTTGGTGCTAATCTCCCTGAAGATTTTTTATATGCTGTTAGTGAAATCAAGCGCGTACTAAAATCCAAAGGATGTTTTTTGCTTACCCTTCCCTTTGGGGCATATCTTGATCTCGGTATTGCACAGCAATTTGACGTCCAATTATTGGACAAGCTGATCAATGCTTTTGAACCTCAACACATTGAAAAGGTATATTATAAGTACTCAATAAATGGATGGCAGCTTGCTTTGGAAGAAGAGTGCTCAAACTGCATGTTTCTAGAATGGCTTGCAGATGTGTACCGAAGTTCCGATAAATGTTTTCCAGACCCTATCCCTGCTGCCTATGACCTCGCTGCCGCTGCAAGAGCGGTGGTTTGCTTAAAAATGATAAAAAAATAATGCTCTCCAATGGATTCCTGGAACGACTCCAATTTCAAAAGACAAAATAAAATGCAGCAATTTCAAATTCTGGAAATAATGAAAAAATCAACCATCGTTTTGCACCACAGTAACTATATCTAATTGTAAAAAAAATCACACAATTATCAAAAAATAGCATATGCCAAATCAACATATCGAACAACTTTTTGATGACTACCGGATGATTGCAATCATCATTTATTCACAATACCGTGAAAATGGGATTACTTTCTTTACACCCCATAGCTTTTCTCAACAATTAGCTGCCATGCATCACCCAAAGGGTCATAAAATTCAAGCACATATCCACAAACCTGTGCCAAGAAGTGTTAAATACACTCAAGAGACCCTATTTATAAAAAAGGGCAAAGTAAAAATTAATTTTTATAATGAACAAAAAAAATACCTATATGCACGAACTCTCCAAAGCGGCGACGTCATTTTACTGGTTTCAGGTGGTCATGATTTTGAAATGCTTGAAGATACGGATATAGTTGAGGTAAAGCAAGGCCCATATATCGAAAATGAAGACAAAGAGCGTTTTAATCCTTAAAAAAAATTGGCATTCTTCAAAAGTGCTTTACACTTTCTGATTAGCATACCATGGTTTCAGGCTCTTTTCCCAACAAAGTGTCAACTACTTTTGTGGTGATATGAAGGATGTCAAAAAATCAAATTTTCTTATTTGGAATTCCCCTCTAAACAAAACCAATCCAGGAATCCCTTAATTCATTGTTATTTTGTCAAACTCTTGTTTTTCTACAAAAATTATTAAGTAAAAATCCACCTTCTTAGAAGGTGGCTTTGCCTTTTACCCCCTAAAAGGGGGCAGCGCTTGCCCCATGTTTTTCAGATCGAGAAATTGCCTGATTGCGCTTCTGGCTTTCAATGCTCTCATCAAATCCGATATTGATTATTTGGGAGAAATTTTTATCAACAAGTGAACATGGCATGGTTTTTTCCTTTAATCAGTTATGGGGATAACCGATCACATGGGTACCATAAGTAGTAGCTTCAGGCATAGCCTTTGGACTATGACCACGCCCAAAGGACGTGGTTTTTTAAATTCTAATAAAACACAAACATCCAAATTATATTTCATTTTATGCTGAGAACAAATATACATGACTCTTGTCTTCTATTGCGAGATAATGGTTTTTACCCGACAACCGTAATTGATATTGGTGTAGGAAAAGGCACTTGGCAATTATACAAAGCTTTTCCTGAGTCGTTTTTCCTACTCATTGAGCCATTAAAAAATTTTGAACCTGATTTAAAAAATATCCTCAAACAATATAAAGGTGACTATGTACTTGCAGCAGCCGGGAAAAAATCAGATGAGATAACTTTTAATGTACATGAAAACCATCTTCAGGGCTCTTCAATATTCAAGGAAACCATGGGAGTCGAAGCAGACGGACATGAAATCATTGTACCTCTTGTAAAGATAGATGATATTATCATCGAAAAACAACTTAAAGGCCCCTATTTGATCAAAGCGGATATACAGGGAGCAGAACTTGATGCCCTTGATGGAAGCTCTCTTACTATGAAAAATACCGAAGCAATTATTGTAGAAGTATCGCTGTTTGAATTTATGAAGGGAGCACCTCAATTTTATGATGTAGTACATTATATGAAATACAAGGGCTTTGCAGCATACGATATTATCCTTGGCTGGAATCGTCCTTTAGACAACGCTCTTGGGCAGGTCGACATGGTGTTTGTCAAACAAAATGGATTCTTGCGTAGAAATCACTCTTTTTCAACTGTAGAGCAGCTTCAAACTGAACTCAAAGAACTATTATGAGGATACTGAAATGAGCAGTTTTTGCAAAAAGCAATGGATTAAAAAATACCCTTGCCCGCCTAAAGTTCCCATTTTCACATCAATGGACTATGAATCATGGGCATCCTGGGGGATCAACACATTTAATAAATTATACCAATTAATCACCAAACAAATTACAATTAACCATTCTTTTAATGTTCTTGACTTTGGCAGCTCATGCGGAAGAATTGCAATCCCCTTCCATGAAAAATGCGGAATAACCATTGATTGTTGTGACATTGATACAATGGCAATAGAATATTTAAAACAAAATGTTGATGGCATCAACGCTGTAGTGAATAATTATTTACCTCCATCACAATATCAAACCAATTCCTTTGATATAGTATATTCGATCTCAATTTTTACACATCTGCCTCCCGAGATGCATATGCTATGGATTAAAGAAATACATAGAATTATCAAAAAGGATGGTATTGTGATTCTCACCTTCTCAGGGTATCAGGATTGGGCATTAAAAAAACGTGGAATCACTGAGGATGAATTAAAAGAAAAAAAAGTATTTTTCAAAAAATATGATAATTATAGCCATGTAGAATTACCGGAAGGCTCAAGTTACGGACTTACTTCAATCGATCCAACATATATAAGTGAAAAATGGAGCAAGTTTTTTTCCATTCTTGACATGACAGAATTGGACTCTCAAAATGTTATTGTCATGCGAAAATAAATCATTCTTTTTATTGCTTGATATTTTAACCACTCTCATCGGTCATAAGTTCTCTAAATCAATACCACATATAGTATTGGGTTAAAATTTAATACAGACTATTTGGTATGGGAAATGGGAAGTTACGACTCACGAGTACCACTTTAAAAACACGAAAAAAATTCTAACACCAAATTCACTACAATTTCAAATCTTTACTACAAAGCATGAATAAAATAGAGAAAAATTTTATCCCTGTAAATGAGCCATTGCTTGATGGGAATGAAAAACAATATTTAACGGAATGCATTGACTCCGGATGGATATCATCAGAAGGCCCATTTGTGACACAGTTTGAAGCATTAATGGCTAAACAGACCAGAAGAGAGTTCGGGATTGCTGTATGCAATGGTTCTGCGGCTTTGGAGGCTGCGGTTGCTGCATTAAATATTGAAGCTGGCGACGAAGTGATCATGCCCGCATTCACAATTATTTCATGTGCAAATGCAGTTATTCGAGCAGGTGCAAAACCAGTTCTTGTTGATGCAGATCCATTAACCTGGAATATGGATACAGATCAAGCAGCAAAAAAAATAACGCCTGCAACAAAAGCAATTATGGCTGTTCATATTTATGGTTTACCAACAGATATGCAGCCACTTGTAAAATTGTGCCAGCAACATGGAATAGCTCTGATAGAAGATGCGGCAGAGGCCATAGGTCAAACATATAACAAAACCCCATGTGGTAGTTTCGGCGACCTGAGTGTTTTTAGTTTTTATCCCAATAAACATGTCACTACCGGGGAAGGTGGCATGATCTTAACAGATGACAAGAAACTTGCAGAAAAATGTCGCAGTCTTCGCAACCTTTGTTTTAACAATGAAAAACGCTTTGTACATGAAGAGCTGGGCTGGAATATGCGTATGACAAATATGCAGGCTGCCCTAGGAGTTGCCCAGGTGGAACATTTAAAAAGCACCATTATAAAAAAACGTGAAATAGGCTTCTTGTATAATCACTATTTAAAGAATGTAAAAGGGATTCAACTCCCCTTAACCAAAAATGATTATGCTGACAATATTTTCTGGGTGTACGGAATTATCTTGGAAGATGAAGTACCTTTATCCCCTAAAGATATCTCTGCTATAATGCATAAAAATGCTATTGGAACCCGCCCCTTCTTCTGGCCTATGCACAAACAACCGATATTCAATAAAATGGGCCTATTTTTACATGATCATCACCCGGTTTCCGTAAAACTTGGCCAAAGAGGTTTTTATCTACCCAGTGGATTAACACTGACTGAAGAGCAAATAAAATATATTTCAAACACCTTAAAAAAGATTTTACATGATCATCCATGAATATTTTTAATAATTACGCGAAGTATTACGATCTTTTTTATCATGATAAAAATTATATTGCTGAAGCTTCATATGTGGATAAATTGATTCAGTCTTATTTACCGGGTGCTGCTTCAATTCTTGATTTAGGTTGTGGAACCGGAGGGCATGCCTATCCAATGGCATCACTGGGTTACAACGTCTGTGGAGTAGATCTTTCAGACAAAAATATAAAAATAGCTCAAAACAAACAAAACACCCGTCAAAATCAATGCAAAACATCGGTAAATCCCTGTTTCCAGACAGGCGATATAAGAACGATCCGTCTCGGGGAAAAATACGATGCTATCATTTCCTTGTTCCATGTCATGAGCTATCAAACTTCAAATGAAGATATCATTTCAACACTACATACTGTAAAATCACATCTCAAACCCAATGGGATATTCTGTTTTGATTTCTGGTATGGGCCCGGCGTATTGAATGATCCACCCAAAATAGCTGTAAAGCGTATCGAAAACGATACGTTCAAAGTAACAAGAATAGCAGAACCATTCATTCATGCAAATAAAAACACTGTTGATGTGAAGTATACTTTTCTTGTCTATTTTAAAGATAAAAAAAATTTTAATGAAATTATTGAAAATCATCCCATGCGTTATTTTTTTCTACCGGAAATGGAAATGTATCTTGAAATTGCCAAATTGAAACCACTCTGTCTTTATGCCTGGATGACAATGGAAAAACCTGATTTTAAAAACTGGTCTGCTTTTCTAATCACCAGCTCAATCGAAAGATGAAAAACAGAATCGCCATATTTCACCCGGAAGGGAATTTCCCAAACAATCCTCATCTTTCCACTTTAATCCAACGGCTTCTCGAGCATAATTACATTGTTCATTACTATTCACCACCCCACATTACACATGCATCAATCAAAAAACATCCATCATTTCATATACATATCTTTTACCAAACAAAGGGATTTAATAACAAACGACAAAATATTCTATTTCCCAATAAAACATCTCAAAAAATTATAAAAAAAGTCGCATCACAATTTTTACCTCATTTTTCCTTAATCATTGGCGTCGATTTTGGCATTATTGAAGCCGCATGGATTGCTTGGGCACAAAAAATAGACCATGCCTTGATTTCCTATGAATTGACTTTTATAGATGAAGTGGGAATTGATTTTAAAAAAAATGAAATTGAAGCCTGTCAAAATATTTCTTTTGCGGTCTGTCAAGATGTTGTTCGTGCCGAACACCTTTCCCGTGAAAACAATATACCTCTAACATCCATCATAAATATGCCGGTGGCTGGATCTGGTATTGTAAAAAAAGAGTACGATCCAATTATCCATAAACACTTCAACTTGCCTTTTGAAACCAAGATTGCAGTTTATGCGGGAAGCGTAGATGCACAATGGGCCGGAATAAAAAGCTTAATAAAAAATATTTCATTTTGGCCGGATGACTGGGTTCTTTTGCTTCACCATAGATACAGCTCAAAAAATTTGAACCAACTCCTGCAACAGACTCATACAAAGACTAAAGATAAAATCTACATATCTCCTTTTTCAAATCTTTCCTATGAGAACCTTTCTCTTTTGCTCAATGCCTGTGATCTGGGAATCTGTTTTTATTTTGCACAATACAATGCACCCCTTAACGGAAAAAATATTGATTTTATCGGCATGTCATCTGGAAAATTTACTACATATTTACAACATGGCTTGCCTGTTATTGTTAATGACAATAAAGAAATTGGAAAATGGGTACAAGAAAAACAGCTTGGATTCGTTATCCCAGATATAGCCAAAACACATAAAACATTAAGCAGAACAAATAGAAACGTGCTACATTCTTTAAGGAAAAATTGTTGCTCTTTTTTTGAATCATACTGTGATTTCAACCTTAACAGTGCCCCACTTTTAAAAGCCATAGAAAAATCATGCGATAGAGTTATAGAAAAGTCATTGATAACCAATAATGATAAAATCAGCTTTGATGAATTTATCATAGTAGTACGTCTTTTGATCGCAAACATGGATTATAATAAACTAAAAACATATCTTTCCGAAAATTTAAACTTTATTATAAATAATGACAAATGTGAAATTCTCTATCTGACAGCTTTAGAAACGCACAAAAATAACCATATCAAATATGCTCAGCTTATTTACAAATTTATCTATCAAAATAATAATATTGATTCAAACATCGCAGCATGGGCGTTATTCAAACATGGAGAAGCTCATCTGGTATCAGGAAACAGAAAACAGGCTTTTGTTTTTTTTGATAAAACATTAAAAAAGAACCCTGAACATGCCAAAGCAGCAATCTATTTAACATCTGAAAAAGAAACTATGAAGGTTCATCTTGGCAAACATAAAAGCAAAGGCTGGATTAATATAGATATAGACCCTCTTGATGATGAAAAATGGCAATATTACTTCTCTTTCAGGAAACCTGATTTTATTAAAATCAGTGTTAACACAATGATGTCCATTGAAAATATAAAACAATTACTACATATTTTGGCTTCAAATCTAACAAAGGAGACTCATGTAGAACTTTTGATTCAAGATTCATATTATGATGACTTAGAACAAAAAATAAACAATTTGAATTTTTATACCCTTACGCAATCAAAACATATTGATTTGGTTAGAAAAAGCAAATTCTTTTTGATGGATTCACCAGGCTTTAATAATTTAAATAAACAACCCCATGATATTAAAAACTGATATGGACGATAAAAAACTACAGCAATTACTAAAGAAAGGTGAAGACAGCACCCAACAATTCAAACGCAATTTTTCAAACATTGATTCACTTGCAGCTGAAATGATTGCATTTGCAAATAGTGCAGGAGGCTTATTAATCATAGGCGTGGATGACAATGGAACTATCACGGGTCTATCCGGTTCTGACATCGCCCGTCTTAATCAGCTTATTTCAAATGCAGCATCCCAACGTGTACGCCCACCTGTAAATCCATTTTCAAGAAATGTAGATACATCCCAGGGACTGGTTATGATTGTTGAAATCCCCCAGGGAGTAAACAGACCCTATATGGATATTCAAGGGCGGATATGGGTGAAAAGCGGAGCTGATAAGCGTCATGTAACTGCAAGGGAAGAGATGCAAAGGCTTTTTCAACAATCAGGTCTGGTATATGCTGATGAAGTGCCTGTTTCGCATTCCAGTTCAGAGGACTTAAACATTGATGTATTTAATGATTATTTTGAACGTCGATACCGTAAACCTGTAAAAGCCACCGGGCTTTCCTTAAATGCACTGCTGCAAAATCTTAATTTAGCAAGCAGCAATATGTTAAATCTAACCGGCTGGATGCTGTTTTCAAAATCTCCACAAACAAAAAAACCTGCGTTTATTATCAAGGCTGTTGCGTTTCCAGGTAACGTACTACATGACAACAGTTATATTGACAGTGAAGATCTAAGTGGTACACTGCCTGAACAATTTCAGAAAAGTATCGCTTTTATTAAACGCAATCTTCATCATATTCAGGGCAAACAGGGTTTTAACAGCCCTGGTCAACTTGAAATTCCAGAAACAGTTTTTGAAGAGCTTCTGGTTAACGCCCTTATACACCGTGATTATTTTGTAAGTGCTCCCATAAGACTGCTGATCTTTAAAAATCGAGTAGAAATAATAAGTCCAGGTAAATTACCCAACCATCTTGATATTGAGCAGATATTTTATGGCATTTCCAATATTAGAAACCCTGCTCTTGCATCTCATGGATTCTATATTCTTCCATACAAGGGAATAGGAAGTGGAATCCCCCGTGCTAAAGAAGCATGGCCAAATATTGAATTTATTAACGATACCCCGGGGTGCCAATTCAAAGTAATCATAAAACGGATTTACAAAATAGATTTATAAAAAAATATGTTACCACCACAAACTACATTAAAAGCTTCTTTAAAAATTTGTAAACACAAAAACTATATATACTTTAGTGTACCAAAAGCAGCAAGCACAACCATTTTAACTATTCTTAATAAGGCCGAAAGTTATAACTTAATCACAAACAATTTATTACATTCTCCCCATAACCCAATAAACTCCTTTTTCTCCAACTCTATACAAGATTTTTCAGACTTGCTTGAAAAATCATTTAAGTTTACCCTGGTTCGAAATCCATACACTCGTGTTTTATCAGCTTATCTAAACAAAATAGCCCAATATGATCCCAATATAACTCCATATTTCGAAAAGAGATACAAAACAAAGAATAATAAAATTTCCTTTATTGATTTTTTACACATAATCTCAAAAGATGATCAAAATGAGCTTGATCCTCACTGGAAGCCCCAGACAAAATTAACATTTATAGATTTTATCAAACTTGATTTCATAGGGCATATCGAATATCTCCACAACGACTTCAAAAAAATCATTAGAAAAATTTACAACAAAGAGAAAACACAAATAGATGAAAGAAAAAACTTTTTAAAGGAAAACAAAAAAAAAATAAATTTATTTTATAATGAAAATGCCTTTAAATTGGTTCGGCAAATATACCACGATGATTTTAACAACTTTGGATATAGTTTTGATCCTTCCCAATTACCACCGCATCTTCTTACGATTCCAGAGCCTTCAAAAACAAAAAAATTTGTCACATATATTGATGCATTAACATCAATGGAAAAAAAAGAATATTCCAATGCCATAAATAAAATTGAAACCGCCCAGAAAAATAAAACATTATATCCCTCCGATCACACGGTCTTACATATGGTCAAAGCCCATGCTTTTGATATGGCTGGAAACATTGACAAATCATTGGAAGAAACTGAAAAAGCTTTAAATATTCAGACAAAAGAGATTCCATCGGAATTATACCTCTTAAAAGGAAAGCTTCTTAAAAAAAAATGTAACCTACAAGAATCTATTCCATTTTTTTACAAAGCAGCATCAAATAACGCTACCGGTTTACCAGCTTATATTGAGCTTTATCAAATTTATGACTCAATGAATTCCGATGATAAAGCGCTATCCATTTTACAAGAAGCCGTTAAATATACCCCTATTGCAAAAAAATATGAAATATATCACTACTTGGGTGTCACATGGAAAAAAAAAGGGAACCTCAAAAAAGCAGAGTACCATTTTAACCAGTCTGACAAGAAAAACCCATTCCAAAGCATTAAGGATATACCATCGGGAAAGGTTTGCATTTTTGGAACCGGATCTGCAGGAATCGACTGTTATTCATATATTATCCAAAATAGGTTGGATATTGAGGTTATCGCATTTGTAAACTCTTTTAATCGAGGGAACTTCAAAGGAAAACCTCTAATACATATCAATGATCTAAATTCATACAACCGCCAATATGAAAATTTACTTATCTGTTCAATTTATTATGAAGAAATTACGAATGCTTTAAAAGCTCAGAATATTTACAACTATATAATAGTCCGAAATCCAATTTTTGATTATAACATCAAAAAATAATTTTTTAAAACAATGATCACACATTATATTTTTTATCACAACAAAGATTTATTTAAGAAAGTAAAACCAACACAACACTCCTGTAATGATCAATCATTTAAATATATTGACCTTAACTCAGTTGCCTTGCCTGATTTCATGACAGTTTCAACCTTATCTCCGATTCAAAATCGAGCCATTTACTCAGAATATCTCGGCCTCATTTCCATTAAACCTAAGGCACAGCTTACCGGCTGTTTTACATACTCAATCCCCTTGAAATTTTCGAAAGCATGGGCCGATAAAACGGGTAATTATGACCTCTTTTTACCACCGATTCATTTCGATAATATACTTAATAAAAACTATGATTCAAATGCAATTTATGGAGTTGAATTCAGGATACCGGATTGTATTCAGGTTCATGAAATTCACAATTCACAACTAAAAATAGGAAACTCTCCTATAAAAAAGGGTCCGTTCAAAGGTTCAATGATTGTTTCCACTGAAATATTTGTAGATTTTCAAAAATGGTTCAAAAAAACCATACAATATTTTCTTGAAAAATATAAAACATGGCAAATCGACTGCAATCCAAATAAAAATTCACACTTCACACTTCACAGTTCATTTAAAAATAATGAAGTCTATTTAGATAAAAACTTCCGACACGGTATTGGAGACATACTGGAACGCTTAACAGCTTACTATTTTGGACAAATTTTTTCAGATTCAAATAAAATAAGCTTAGGAAATTATTTGTATGAATAACAATAAAAGGAAAAGTGAAATTCCAATATCAATCCATGAACCTGATGATTTTTTTATTGTCGCATACCCCAAATCTGGTATTACCTGGTTTCAACACTTAATGTCTGGAATACTATATGATGTCGATCTCTCAACTATCCGATTTGGGGAAATCAATGATTTGGTACCAGATGTACACTACAAATCCCATTATGCCAAAAAAATATCTCCCATGTTTTTTAAATCCCACAACACCCCCAAACCGGAATATCGTAATGTTATTTATATAATAAGGGATGGAAGAGATGTAACCGTATCTTTCTTTCACCATTACCGCCAAAAATTTGCAGAAGATATTGATTACACCAAAATTATAAATGGTGATTACGCCAACAAAACAACATGGGCAAATCATGTTGAGGCCTGGCTAAAAAACCCTTTCAACGCTAATTTGTTGATCATCCAATACGAACACCTTTTAAATGACACGGTAAATACCTTGAAAAGTGTTTGTAAGTTTATAAATAAAACAGTAATGGAAGAAAAACTGAGAAAGATAATAGAGCTGTCTTCATTTAAAAATTTAAAGCAAAAAGAATCTTCCTGGGGAATGGACAACCCTTCTTGGCCATTAAAAAACACATTCTTCAGAAAGGGAGTCATAGGAGATTATAAAAATGAACTCTCAAAAGAAAATATGGAACACTTTCTTTCCATCTCAAAGCAAACATTAACAAAATTGAATTACCAATAAGCGGTCATTGCAATATAAATCCAACTCAAACATTATCTCCTAATGATTAAAATTCTTCATATAATTAGAAATATAACTCCAGGCGGGGCTCCCAGGGCTTTAGCCACCTGTGCAAAAAGATGTATGGAGATGGATCAATACCAATCCCATACGGTAATATCACTTGTGCCCATAACCGAACAGGAAGCCTACAATATTTTTCATAAGGCCGGTCTCACAATCCTGGAGAATCCATCTATTTCCACCATACACAATCTTATAATAGACTCTGATATCGTTCATCTTCACTTCTGGAACTCACCGGAAATGTATGAGTTACTATATAAATCACTTCCCTCCATGAGGCTTCTAATTAAATTCAATATTGGAGGGAAATATCCTCCTCAAGTTATAACCAAGCCGATTATTGAATTTGCCGACATGATCCAGACAACCGGCCCGCTTGCACATAGATTACCAATATTCGATGAGCTTCAACCGGAAAAAAGATTAAAAAAAGTACATATGATATACGGTGCTGCTGATTTTAGCCGTATGGAAAATATTAAGCGACCTCCCCATGGTGATTTTAATATCAGCTACATTGGAACTGTATGTTTCACAAAAATGCACCCTGATTTTATATCCATGAGCAGTAAAGTTTCAATTCCTTCTTCCCGTTTCATAGTTTGTGGAGGAGGAAATGCTCATGCACACTTAAAGTTACAGGCCCAAAAGTACGGTATGGAGAATAGAGTTACTATTAAACATCATATTGAAGAAATTTCTCAAATACTTAAAATCACAGATGTGTTTGGTTATCCTCTATGCAGGGACAATTATTCATCAGGGGAGCTGATACTCCAGGAAGTGGCATATGCCGGCATCCCTGCAGTGGTATTTCCATACGGTGGTGCAGGGTTACTTGTAATAGATAATTACACAGGCTTCGTTGTCCATAGCGAGACCGAGTATTGCAATGCAGTAGAATATCTTTATCACCATCCTGAAGAAAGAAAACGCCTGGGAGACAACGCAAGAAATTATGCAAAACAGATCTATGGTGATTATAATGCTGCTGTTAAAACAAATGAACTTTACAGTAAAATATTACAATTACCCAAGAGACAACGTAATTTCCAAACAATTAAACTTTCTTCTTGCCCTGGATTTTCCTCTTTTGCCGAACAACAAAAAGGAACAAAACAATTTATCGCATCCTTAGGAGAATACAGCGATATATTTGAGCAAAGCATTAATAAAATAGACAAACTTCAAAATAACACCCCTGAACAAGCAATAAAAAAAATAGCACCTGTAATGGTAGAAAGTGATGGTGGCCTATTAAAATACAGTGAAAAACACAATAAAGATTTCATGCTGCATTTTTGGTCAGGATTAACCCTCATGCATCAAAAAAAGTGGGACAAAGCTATTATTCATTTTAGAAATGCCATTGATGCAGGATTTCCATCGTCAAAAATAGTACAATATATTATACAATCATCAATAGAATTAAAAAATAAAAGTGTTCTTTCTGATATTACAAAAATGATAACTACTAATTATCATATAGAGAACCCATTCGATAAAAACAATAAAAGTGTATCCTTTTTTGATCATTCCTTATGCCCAAACTCACCCACTGACAATATTGAAATGGCTTTAGAAGGGGAAAACAATGCAAAAAGGGTACACTCAGATAAGAATGCCTCTTACCAGAAGGAATATGAGATTATAGAAAATCATTTGTCAATTGTTAAAATGAACCGTGATCTGTTGCTTGCAATGAACAAACTCCAGTATGCAGAGAAAATATCCAATGATATTTTAAAAAAAGATCCTGAAGACAAACAAAATATAGAATCCCATTATAAAATAGGGCTTGCCTATGCTAAATCAGGCAAATATGAAAATGCAAAATTTATATTTATATCAATTCTTGATAAATATAACTACAATCCTGAAATGAGTTCATGGAGTGCCTTCAAACTTGGAGAAATATTAATTGATGAAGGTAATAATATGGAAAAAATCAAGGAGCTTTTTTTAAAGGCAATACAATACAAGCCTGACAACTTTAAGGCTCAAATTCTATTAACAGACACTGCCCCCTTAATAGTTAATATGGACAGGTCCTTTTGGGCTATAAAACCGTCATGCCCGGATTTACAAGATCAAGTATATGAAAATGAAAATGAAAATGAAAAAAACTCTTTTAGCGGTAAGGAAATAAATATTCCCATGGATATTTTTGACGAAAATCTGTGGGAGTACTACTTCGGGATAAAAAAGATAAACCAAATAACCTTACCTCTTTATATCGGAACATCTGAAAATGATCGGGATCACCTTATCAAGCTGCTAAAAAATTATACTAAAAAAAATGCTGTAATATACTTGAAGCTGACAGGAATATCCATTCGAAATGAAAAAATCATTAATAATAATGGAAATGAACATATACAAAACATTATTAATTCATTCCATTTGAATGGTCTATCCTTTATCTCCATCAAACAAAACACTATTAAGTTTCAATATTCCATAAAAAATTAATCCATATACAACACCTTGGTTTTCATAATGCGATATTTATTTTTTTACATTGACAGCCAGACCGATTCAGCTTACACATCGGGTCTGGGAATAGCATCTCTTTCCGGATACCTTAAAAAACATGGGCATTATACATCACTTGTTTATTATAAACGACAAAAGGATTTTAAATATGTACTGGAGAAAATTGAAAGAGAAAAACCAGATATAATATGTTTCTACAGCACTTCCGTAGGCTTCCATACAGTATCTTTTCTTTCAGAAGCTATCCGACAAAAATTCCCGGCTATTTTACAGATATATGGCGGTATTCACGCCATACTGCAACCTGACTCCATCTACAGCATTCCTGCGTTAAATGCCATATGCACAGGTTATGGAGAAACGCCACTTCTAAAGTACGGGGATGCCCTTTTTGATGGAAAACAAAAATCCCCTGTAGATGGGATGTGGATACGCCCAGATCTTTCAGAACCTGATCATCTCTTAACAACCTCTCCTCATTTTCCGGACAATGAAAATCCTGATAAGTATCTTAATTTTGATTATCAGATATTTTTAGATGAGCTCTCCCGTTTTAGCGATTTTAATCGTCAAGATTATCGTCTTGAAATCATATTTAACCGTACATGCCCTTTCGATTGTTCCTTTTGTTGCAATACAAGATTACGAAAAATCTACAATAACAGAACATTTATCACTTCACCGACAAGTTCTTTTGAATTTTTAAAAGAAACAGTGGAACAAATCGATGTAGAATCAATAGTTTTCCATGATGATATTATTACGCTGCATAAAAAGTGGTTTCACCCATTTATGGAAGCCTATGCCAGTAATATAAAAAAACCATTTGTATGTAATTTAAGGGCAGGGTGTTTTGGTGAGGAGGAAATCAAGTTATTAAAAAAAGCAAATGTTCGTTCCATATGGATCGGTGTTGAATCCGGTAACGATTTTGTCCGGAATAAAATAATGAATAAACAGGTGTCAAAAGAACAGCTTATCAGAGCTTTTCAGCTATTCAAAAAATATGATATTCCTGCTTTCACACAAAATATCATAGGACTTCCCTTTGAAACCCCGGAAATGTTCATGGATACAATACGTCTTAATGCACATTTGAATCCCTATGAAAGCAGATTAAGTATATTTTTCCCATACCCAACAACAACTCTTCATGAATTATGTGAAAAACATCAACTAATTGATAAACAATCTGATTCATTTGTGGAACGACAATCAAGTATTTTAACAATGCCTCAATTCTCCAAAGAACAAATTCAATTATTTTATAACAATTTTTCAAAACTAATCACATATCAGAAAAAAAGAATTTCTGGCGACCCTGTTTCATTTGTTCCTTTAAAAGCCAAAACAGTAAAATTAATTTTATTATGGATAAAATTTTTTGAACAAGTAAAAAAGCTCTATCGGAAAATCAAAAAAAACACCCAAGCAAATATATCTAAGAGGTTCGAATGAATATTATAGTTCTTGGAGGAGACGGGTTCTGCGGCTGGCCAACTTCACTCCATTTATCAGCTAAAGGCCACAATGTTACCATCGTGGACAACCTGTCCCGCCGGAAAATTGATATTGAGCTTGAAGTATCATCACTAACTCCAATTCTACATATAGGTGAAAGAATCAAAGCCTGGAAGGAACTGACTTCAAGGCATATTAATTTCGTAAATATAGACGTGGCAGAAAACTATCACCGTCTGATGTCTCTTTTTAAAGAGTTAGAACCGGATGCAATTATTCACTTTGCAGAACAAAGAGCTGCACCATATTCCATGAAATCTCCTTTTCATAAAAGATACACAATTGATAATAATATAAATACCACAAACAATCTCATGGTAGCCTTGATTGAAGCTGATTGTGATGCACATATTGTTCACCTGGGTACCATGGGGGTCTATGGATACTCAACCAACGGGATTCAAATTCCCGAAGGGTATCTAAATGTTCAAATCCAGTCAATGGATAACACCACCGTAAGCAAGGAGATTCTCTATCCTCCCGAAGCTGGCAGTGTTTATCATATGAGTAAAACCCTGGATCAACTTCTTTTTAAATATTACAACAGTAATGATGGAATCCGAATTACAGACCTTCATCAAGGCATTGTCTGGGGTACCCAGACGAAAGAGACTGCACTTGATACACGTCTTATCAACCGGTTTGACTATGATGGCGACTATGGCACGGTTCTAAATCGTTTTCTCATGCAGGCGGCAGTATCCTACCCGCTCACCGTACATGGCACAGGCGGTCAAACCCGTGCGTTTATTCATATTCAAGATACCGTAAAATGTATTGAACTTGCTCTTTTAAATCCACCTCAAAAAAGAGAAAAGGTATGCATCCGTAACCAGGCCACAGAAGTACACAATATAAAAGCATTAGCTGAAATGATAAGTGAAATGACAGAGGTACCCATTGAGTATCTGCCTACCCCCCGAAACGAAAAGCTTGAAAACGCACTTATTATGAAGCCAAGCTGTTTCCTCTCCATGGGTCTTACACCTGTCACCCTTAAAAAAGGACTTTTGCTGGAAATATATGATATTGCTAAAAAATATAGCCACAGGTGTGATTTTTCCAAAATAAGATGCGTCTCATACTGGGATGAAAACCGCAAAAAAGCCGCAAAATCCTATAATGAGGAAAAGGCCAATGTCTGAGACTATACTTATTACTGGGGGATGCGGTTTCATAGGGGTAAATCTCATATCTTTCCTTGATCCACTTAAAAAGTATAAAATACGTGTTCTTGACAATGAAAAACTGGGAAAAAAAGAAGCCTTACACGATTTTAAAGTTGAATTTATAAAAGGAGATATCAGGGATAGGGATATTGTTGAACATGCCCTTAAAGGCACAACCTCTGTAATTCACCTTGCAGCTGACACAAGGGTAATGGAATCCATAGAAAACCCTTCCTATAATTTTGATGTAAATATTAAGGGTACATTCACTCTTCTCTCTGCAATGAAAAAAATCGGAGTTAAAAAAATTATCAATGCCTCCACCGGAGGAGCAATTGCAGGTGATATTGCCCCACCGGTTCATGAATCCATTGTACCCTGCCCTGCATCACCCTATGGTGCTTCAAAACTTGCTGTGGAGGGTTATCTGTCAGCGTTTTCGGAAAGTTACGGCTTTTCAGCCACAAGCCTTCGTTTTTCGAATGTATATGGTCCAAACTCATTGCATAAAGAGAGTGTCGTAGCCTCGTTTATGAAGTCAATAATTAAAGGCAAAGAACTTGTAATATATGGGGATGGAGAACAAACAAGGGATTATGTTTATGTTGATGATATAAGCCGTGGAATATACCTTGCTTTAAAAAATAATATTAACGGCATCTTTCAATTGGGTTTTGGGGTACCTACTTCACTTAATACACTTATTGATAAACTCAGCAAAATAGTAAAGGATGATTTCAACTCCTCCGTTAAATATAGTGATTATAGAAAAGGAGAAGTATGTCACACCTGGAGCGATATCACAAAAGCAAAAAAAATACTTAACTACAAACCACAATTTTCACTTGACAAAGGGATTGAAACAACATGGAATTGGTATAAGAATATAAGTGAAAGCCCATTACTGAAATAAAAATCAATAAGTGAGAAATGATACCTTACTTTCGCTTATTCTTGACTAAGCTCTTGAATTTATTGTTTTAATATGTTTTGAGATTTATATTTTTCAAATTTTTTTATTCAATAATATCAATGCGTTAATAAAAATAAGCGAAAAGATGGCTGATAGTTAGCAAATATTTAAAGACACCATGAGACGGGTATGGACCTGCCATGAAACTATGCTTTTTCCTGCAAAGCTTGTAAATATAGATACAAAAGAAAAAAGCACAACAACTAAAAATATAACCATTGAATGTATATGTCCCCATTGGCATAATCAGGTTGTAATAAACAACGCGGAAAAGGTACCCAATCACCGTGACAGAGGAGCACAGTGGCCCGTCTGCCCAATGTGTAATTTTAATTTCGACCTGCCCCTGCGTGTTCCTACACCCATATATTCAGAGGAAATGGAGGATCTGTTTGAAAAGGCCTTTGCCGCACAAGGATATATTGAACAAGCCCTTGAAATACTTCATCCTTTCTGGGATATGGACTGGCAGCATCCCCTGGCAACCTATCTGGCAGCGGATCTTAATATGAAGAAAAAATTCACAATATCTTTAACGATGATGCCGTTAATGTAGATTCAGGTATCGCATGGAATCATGCGAAGAAGTCTCTCTGTTGATTTACATTCGAATTTTAGTGTGAGCCCAGTACCAATTAGGTATAAACTGGTATAAAAAAATCAAAAAACAGAGGTACTCATCAAGAAACAAATTGATAACATGTCTATTTTAATACATATAATCAGAACAGTAGGCCACTTTCAAATATATGCTCTGAACCTCACATCCTGGGCACTTTCAAGGGGTCTTAAAGTCATTTACCACGGCCCAATTACCGAAAACAGCCTATACACCCAGCACTATGCCTCTCACCCATTCGTGGAGTTAATTGATATCAAAAAAAATTTACCATTTGATCCGGCAATAATGCCGGATGAAACTATTGTAAATGAATTATTTTCATTGGATAATGCAGAACTCCTTTTAAAAGATATAATAAAACTCCAAAATGTAATTCGTCCACTGTGTACTTTCCTTATTAACACAGATAACTTTATTTTTAATTATCCCTTTGAAAAGAACAAAACACTTTTTCCCACTCCAACCTGTGGTATTCTAACTTTTGGAAACCGAAACTATTATACAGGATTTGAGGAAGTCTATTCATGGCGCCTGCGTCACATGATCTCCAAAAAATCACCTTTTTCAGCAATTTTCACATTGGATGAATACCATGTCCATAGAAAGGATCCTCAGCAGAGATATCTTAAATTCCTTCCCGACCCCTGTGACGAATTTGAAACACATTTTTCCGAAAAATTTGAAAAAATTCCTGAAAAACAACCAAACTCAAATAGCAATAAAAACTATAAAGACAAACGAGGTCATAATAGTGACCATGAGGATAACCAAACATCAAAAAAACTTGTATCATTCCTTAACAACGCTGAAGCACCGGTAATCCCCATAATAGGGAAATTTGATGAACGAAAAAATAACCTTGCCATCCTTGAATTGTGGGAAGATCATCCTGATATAAAATTTGTTATTCTTGGAGAGCGTATACCCTCTCCTGAACAAGATAAGCTTATTGACTATATTTTAAATTCCCTTGCTCGCCAGGGTAGAATATTTGCAAAATTTTGTTTTGTTAAGCAATACCTATTTCATCAACTCCTGTCCCACCCGATGGTTCCTTTTGTTCCTCTTCCCTACCATGCCCATTACGGATCTTCCGGCATACAGCTACTCGCCATGCAGCATAATAAACCAACTTTGGTGCCGGATAACGGCCTTATGGGAAGGCGGGTAACAGGTACGTTGAGCGGAAGAACCTTTAAAACAGCTGATTACCAGGATTTCAAACAAAAATGCGCGTTAATGCTTGAAGCTTGTCATAATATCGGCCATATCAGACATTCCGCCACAACAAACAATGAAAAAGCTGATAAAAATTTTGATAATATAAAAAAAATATCATTATTTTCAGCATCTGCTTTCCATGATGCCCTTGATGTTATAATTGATCCACTTAAACCATCTCCTCAATTACCTTTCTGGGTAATAGATGATAAAAAAAATAGAGCAAACGGATATTGCCATTACCACAATGCTCTCAATGCCGCAGTTTCGGGTAATCATAAACTTGCTGTTTCACACCTCAAACACGCACTTAAATATATGCCTGCACACCATGGGATATATTTTAGAAAAGCTCTATTTCTATTTTTCCAAAAAAATTATAAGGGAGCAGCCAAAATTTTCAGCAGGCCGGAAAACAACGCGGAAAAACATTTTTTTATTCTTAGAATGAGCGAATTTTTAAGGGAATTTCCAAATCATAATGTTTATCCGGAGCCCATGCTTTTCATAAAAGAACTTTTAAAACACCACATACAAAATGCAGAACTTCTCCGTGCTATAGGTATACTATGTGCCCTGTATAAACAATATTCCCTGGGTGCCAAAGCATTCAAACAGGCCATTGAGATAAATGACAATCGGCATGATATAAGACTTCACTTGAGTGATATTCTCCGTTATAATAGTCAATATTCGGACAGTCTTGCTGCCCTCAAGGAACTGGAAACAATAGAGCCTGGGTATCCCGGCCTCCATTACAAACGGGGGCAGGTATTTTTTAAAATCGGAAAAAATGAACTGGCAAAAGAAGAGATGGAAAAAGAGATATCATTAAACTCCATGACACACTTTGCCTATCTTGCAGGTGTTGCTTCAAAGTTAAACCTCCCCATTCGCTCATTTTAAATAAAGTATTTTTAATTTTCAAGTTGCATATAAACAAAAGTATCTAATTTTAATTTATGAAGAATTTCTATTTGCAGGCTTGATAACGGTTTTAATGAAATTACAAGCCCATTTCAAAATTAATTTTTCTATTTTTAAAATAAGCGAATGGGGAGAAATATTGTGGCCCAGAAAAAAATATTGGCATAACCTGATAAATGTTATATTCTTAATTTTACAGTAAAAAACGGCATTCTTAATTCTCCTTTTTACACTTTATTCCTGTGATCTGGAACATCAAATTGATTCTGAAGCTGACAGACATTGGCATGTCAATGGAATTCTGAATGAAAAAACGCCGACATCCCAAAGGACATTTAAAGTGATTCCTTTAAAAGAAATGAAAATTATACAAATCGACATCACCAACGCCTGTATCAACCGCTGTTCCAATTGTACAAGGCTCATAGGTCACCACAAAAAACCATTTTATATGGATATGGATACATTCAAGATGGCTGCGGATTCCCTTGTGGATTTTCCTGGGATTGTGGGTATGATCGGCGGTGAACCACTTTTACATCCAAATTTTGAAGAGATGGCACTCTATCTTGCTTCCACAAGACCCGACAAAAAACAAAGAGGGCTTTGGTCAACGGTTCCAGAAGGAAACCGTTACGGTGCAATTATAAAAGAGGTCTTTGGCACTCAGTATTTCAATGACCACACAGTAAACACAATAAAGCACCAACCTGTTCTTGTGGCTGCAAGGGAGATGATTTCCGATGAAAAAAAAATGTGGGAATTTATTGATAATTGCTGGGTTCAGCGTTTGTGGTCTGCCACAATAACCCCAAAAGGTGCCTACTTTTGTGAAGTGGCGGCAGCCTTTGATATGCTCTTTGACGGAAATAGGGGATGGAAGATAGAACCTGGATGGTGGCACCGCACACCTGAGCAGTTTGGAGATCAGAAAAAACATTGGTGCCCTAAGTGTGGGTGTGCAATTCCCCTTGAAAGAAGGACAAGTACCGAGGGAAAAGATGATATCTCGCAAGGTAACCTGAAGGCACTTGAAGGGATAGGTTCACCTGGCGTAAAGAAAGGCAGGACAATCCTTTATAACAAGGGACTTTCAAAGGAGTGGCATCCTGATTATAATTGGTATATGTCGGAAATAGACAAAGAGGAAGAGAAGGCATATAGAAATCGTATTGCAAAACGGCTTGACAGTGAATGCTGATAGAAGACCTTTACCGTGAAAAGACCCTAACCATTTTCATTGCATTGTACGGGGGCGAGGTGACATTTCTACCCTACAGTTTAAGGAATCGGTTTTTAATAACTTGCCCATTTACCTCACCCCCCCAGCCCCCCTCTCCATTACAGAGAGGATCTCCTTGCCCATGACTATGAGCTTTTTTTGCGTTTTGCCGAAGGCGGAGCCAAATTTTCACACATTCCCAAATCCCTAATGGGAATCCGTGACCATGCAAGGAGCCGTGAAGTTGAGATACATGCACCATCTAACTGGAATCGCCTTCTTGAGGAATCAAAGGAGTTGGCATAAAGGGCACGTTCAGTGAGTTGAAGCAATCTCAATATCAAAAAGAATCATTAAGTTGTCTTTTAAGCTTTCAATAAGGTGGGCAGGAAGCCTGCCTATTTTTTTGGTCAAGCGTTTGTTGTCAATGGCTCTTATCTGATCCATCATAATATCACAGCTTTGATGGACACCGGCTGATGAGATACAAATAGTGTAACGCTTTTTTGACCCTTCAAACTTCCTCTATTTGCTTAAATTCCCTTTAAATAAAGCAACTTAGAGTTAGTTTTAAAAATAAACAAATTTACAAAATAGTGTAACGCCACAAAAGAATCTCAAAAATTACTAGTAATTCAGCGATTTGCAGGTAAAATCAGCTTAAAATTGGGATCAACGGATAGATCAGAGCAAAGAGAAAACACAAACAGGTCATCTCCCACGGATCGGAGATGACCTGTTTTTAATCAGGCAGGCAGGTTGTTGCTACAAAAAGCTATTGAGGGGGGAGGTCAGATATAAATTCCAGGGCGAGATTGATGTCAACAAATTTATGATTCAATTCCTTTGCCCTGTCTCGGCAATCTGTGCATATTTCTTCAAATTTTCGCATATCGCCTTTGACGGCCATATAGATTTGCTCTACGGCTTCCTGCTGAATATCATTGCATTTTGCAATAAAATCCTCGACTACTATGGGGTACAGAATAAGGGTTTTTAATCGGCTGAGTATATCTGGATGGTTGTGGCTCAAATAGGTTCTTACCTTTGGTAGCCCGGCAAATACAATGGGAACACCAGCATCAATAATTCGTTTGAGATATGGCCAAACCCGGGTATCCAGATCGTTGGCTTCATCGATAATAATAAAACAGTTGGACAGCTTGCAAATTATTTTCAGGTACTGGGGTGTCCTGCGATAGGTGGCTTTGGTGTCATAATTCAACTCTCTGAGTATTGCAGCCAGGGTCTCGTGTATGTTGAACAGGGATTCTACCCATACAGTATGGAGCTTTTTTGGCCGCAATAATTGTAAAAACCGGGTTTTACCTGCTCCAAAATCACCCTCAATAAGAACACTTTGACCTCGGTAGATCCTGTTATATGTGGCGCTCAGATAGGATACTCGACGTTTATCACTTATAAAATCTTCTTTCATGTTAAATCTCCGTTGGTTGCATAAGTAGCCACATAATTCGAATCTATAGATCTTTTGCAATCAAGAATAAATGCACGGAACAATACGGCCCCTTTTTCTGCTTCCGGTAACCTTACCTTTTTATTGTAAACTGAATATCTTGGCAGATTGTGATGAAAAACCTGTTTGGCCCGGGCCAGGGTTAGCCCCCTGTGATAAACCTCAATCAAGGTGGGCCGGTAGACGACCATGTTGTGTTCTTCCAAGAGAGCGATTATCATATCAAGCTCATCGGGTAGCATCTTTGCTTCAGGTTCGTGCGGTTTCTCAAAAGGTTGCCTGGCAAGAGCTTCTCCCAACAGTATGCCGTCTTCTTTGTTCTCAAAAACAAAAAGCTTGTCCTTATACCTGGATATTTGTACAGGGGTGCTTTTGTGCCTGCTGAACTGCTCTGCACCGCAGGTCATGTAGTAATCCTGGTTGTCATGCCGGATAGTCCTTTTCTTTGATACCGTAGCTTTAATTTTTTTAAAACCGTACTTCATATATTCATGTACTTGATCCGGGGTAAAGGTCAGGAGAGTTGCTTGGTTAGATAAAAAAGCATCCAGCTTTTGTGCTGGAATCCATTTCTGAACTTGAGCATTTTCGCTGAAGTCATGTTTGGTACTGTTATGTTCAGTACGATATTGCTCAATCAAAGGACTGCCCCTCAGTTCCTGGAGAGAGATATCAAGGAGGGTCACTGTGATCTTCTCCCTTTTTGTTTGCTTAAAGATATAGCCGGGGACGGTTTTCACGATCCTGTCTTGAAAATCTTTGATAATTCTTATCTCAAAGTTATGCAGGCTCCGGTGTGAAGACTCAAGGTGAGCCTTGTCTTTGGGAGAATTAGGCCTTGCAAAATCCGGTGCCATGTAAAATCCGCCGGGCGTGGAATGTGCCAGATTCAGGGCATTGATGGGGCGTTTGAGATTTAGAAAACCCTTTGCCTGGTCCGGCCTGAACTTGATTTTTTGTTGGGGAAACGGTGTGCTGAGTAAAAATCGAGTAAACAGATCCACAGAATTGAGGCTGCTTTCGGTAAAATAAGCCCTCAAAAAAAACATATACCGGGACCCGGTGTCAAAGGCCTCTATTACCTGAGGTTTTTGCCAGTTACCATTGTCATCTTTAATTTTCAAATATCTAAACTTACATCCGTCCATTTGGATCAAATTAAATACCGGTTCCGACTTAAAGGCATGGGGAGGTGCAGGCTCTTCTTCATAATCCTCCTTTTCCAGATAAAAGTTAAGATTCTCCCTCTTTGCACATCGCCTTAGCCCCGGAAGACTGATGGGCTTGCCCATCTCTTCTTCGAGCCAACAATGATAGTTTTTAATGGTCCTGGCTTTCCTGGTGATAAAAACAAATCCCTGGGACGATAGGTCACAAGAGGCCTTGACCATTTCTATAAATCGTCTTTTGGTTTGTTCATCTATGGAGCGGGGTCGCCCGCTGCACTTTCTGCCTTCCATAATCCCTTTTTCAGCCAGCATAAGGGGAGCGGGGATGATGCCGGTTTTCTTGTATTGGTCCTTGTAATATTTTTTGGCCCGTCTCTTGGCAGATCCGGTTTTATTCATAATTTTTTTGTAAAGTAGCAAATTAAAGTGCTCATCAATACTCAGATTATTCATTACATGCCCCCTTTGACAGGATCTTCTCACGTATAACCCTGTTCCATAACAATGCGGCCTGTTGAGAGGTCTCCTGCCAATGAACATGCTGAGCCACTCGAACTTGCTCAAGCATGGTTTTTATTGCGGCCATATACTCGTCTGTGATCTGGTTACTCAAGTCTGGTCTGTTTTGTGGTTTGGGTTTCCTGGCATCAATGAATTTTCTGATGTTGTGTGCCGTTAACTCAATATTGCTGTTCATGAAATCCTTCCAGGCCTTTCGCTGTTCACAAGGCTCCAATTGAGCCAGGGGACGGACTTGGGATTCATTGACTGGCAATTTGTCCCCAATTGGCGACAAATTCCGGATAACTTCATAGGATTTAATCAGGCGGTATGCCTGGGATCTGCCTATATCCCATCTTGCCCTGGTGTATGCCCCAAACGTTTCAAACAGGGCCTGTTTATACAACCGCCCATCTTTTATCTCCTTCAATGCCTGGCCAATTTGGCAAAAACATTCTTGATTATGGGCAATAAGTATTTCCAACTCATTTAACCGTTCCATTGCTACAGTCTTCCCGGCATGGATTGGCCGACATTGGCGGCAAGAGCCGTAAGATCCCCTGCCGGAACCTGGGAAGGCCTATCCAGTTCTTTTAAATACAAGACACTGTCTCGGAACCCATATCTCCTGACAACCATGACCAGATCTATAGTATTGAAATTTTTTTCACAGCGGAAGCACCTGGCCAAATTAGTTGCCGGATTTACAGCGGTTTGGAATTCGTTACAAACGGGGCATAGAAAACGAAAAAAGCCGTCTCTGATTTTTGATGGAATCTGCAAATGATCCCGAATCAGAATATCCACAGGGATGTTATTTCGTAACTCAAACAATTCTTGGGACGAGAATCTCTTGTTCATGGGTCACCTCTTCTTTTTGAATTTTCAGTTACCTATCTTATATCACCAGTCCTTAATTCTGTCTGTTGCCTCTTAAACTGGAATTGGGATTACTTTGGTGGTATCCCTTTTATTTACAGTGGTTTGTGCCTATAATGTCTCTTGAAATCAACAATGGATTACTCTGTTCATATTCGCCTATATTACAAGGGTTTAGCTTGCTCATGCCTCTTAAAGTCATTTTTGATTAGTCTGCCGATTTCATGGAGTTTTATAGGGTCTGCAATGGGCGGTAATTTGGATCACCAGATATTGGATAACGATAGCAGCTTTTATTCCATATTCTGCCACAATGACCTCAAATGGCAGTGCAGGCTTTGTCTGTCTTTGTAATAATTTTGTAGCAACTGCGGCATTGGGTTTTTCCTGATTTACGGCATCTTCAAGTTTTTTTGCCAGGTAGTTGTTTTTGCTATCCGATTGGTTCTTCTTGTTTAATTTTGCACATTGCCTTCGATGGAGTTCTTTTCGGCAGGCCGGGTTGCAGGTCCTTTGACGTCCCTTTTGCCTCACATCCGGTTGAAACCATTTTCGACAAATTGCACAAGGACGTTTTCCACGGAAACTTTTTGCCATTATATTTTCTCCAAGATTCAAGTCATAGAAAGTATAAAAGCAAATTTTCATTCTCTTGTGAATCTGTAGCGGGATAACGGCGGGGTAAGCTGGGTATGATTTATTAATTTGATTGGCAGGGTATGCGGCGGGGTAACGGCGGGGTAAGCTGGGTATGATCTATTAATTTGATTGGCAGGGTATGCGGCGGGGTACTACCTGGGAGGCGTTACACTATTTTGTCAGTGATTCTGGGGTAAGGCGTTACACTATTTGAATGTTAGCAACCGGCTACTCCCTTTTCAATATGAACTCTTAATATTCGGGCTTCTTTTTTAACATTTGTAGTTATGGGACATATTAGTGTCGAAGAATGAGATATCTCATTTAACAAATCTGTTTGTAAAATGACAACCGGTCTTGTTTTACCAGGCTCTGTTCCAACACGGGGATTGATATCCGCCACCCATATTTCATATTGCTGAACCGTCATATTCAATACCTTAAAACTCTTTTAATACAGAAATGGAATTATCCTTTACCAAATCAGATTCCCTTGCAAGCTCCCTTTTAATAAATTCTCGCTTATGCATTCTGTTATAATATGCCAAAGCATCATTAATATAACGGTTTCTGGGCTTTTGTACTATGGAAAGAATTTCCTCAGTCTCGCCAAATATTATGTCATCAATTTTCAGTGATACTGTTTTCATTGTATACCTCCACAATATATTTCAAACAAATACCTTATAAAGCATACTTTTATCATATACCCTCATAGAATATCCAAATCATCAAAAAAAATCAATTAATAGAATGAAACATCTCAAACATCAATACATTGGCTAACAAAACGGCTTTGTAATACAACCCTTTTTATTATAATGAGATCAGCACATCTTCCATTTGGGGATTGGTGTTATTTTCCACGAAAATCTCTCAATATCGTTAAGCTTGCCCATAATCCCAATGCTTCGTGGAAACCTGTTCATATCTCCATTGCCCTGACTTCCTGATGTGAAAAAAAATGTGACTTCTGCTACGCCGATAGCGGCAAAAATGGGGAAACGCTCTGGAAGCTGGAAAATGTAGTCAAAATGGTTGAAAGCTGTTATAAAAATGGCGTTTTTGCAGTTACACTGGGGGGTGGAGAACCCATTCTTTGGAATGATCCAACGGCAAATGCAGATTTTTATGATCTTCTGAACGAATTAAGCTCCTTTGGCTGTGATCTCTCCTTTACAACATCCGCTGTACCGGCAGTGGATTGGAGAAGAATTCCCCATACGGTAATTCCACGAATTTCTTTACACTATCATAGGGAACTCGGCTTCATAAATAATGAAATCAATAAAGCTGCTGAATGTAGGGGAACTATTCCCGCAGTAAATTTGTTGGTACGTAAAGGTGAGATTTCTGATTTATTGATTGCGGCTGAAAAATTGGTAAAAGCAGGTGTCACTGATTTTTTACTTTTGCCTTTAATACCAATGGGCAGGGCCTCCGGTTTGGGCTCCACCTTTATTCCCACTGAGGATGAATTACATCAACTGGTGAAGTTTTTTCCAGCACCCAATGTCAAACTCAGTTCATGCTATCGTCTGAAAAATCAAAAAGATACTTTTCTGGGATGTGGAGCCGCAGACTGGTTTGTCAGTATAGATGAAAAACTTTGTATCAAATCATGCTCTTTCATTAAAACAGGAAGAGTTCTTTCGCATTTCGACTATAGGGAAATTCTTGATGCACTTCCTTTTCTGAAGCGACTTAAATGTCATAGTAGAAATCCTGAATGAACAAAAACGCAAATAGAGGAGAGTTATATGCACCAGGCTGTGATCAATGTTCTCTTAAGCAAATATGCGATGGGTTTCATGGAAATTATGCATCTTTGTGGGGAGCCGGGGAAGCAAAGCCTGTTGAGTTGCAAGATAAAATAACAAACCCGGTTTTCTATATAAAGAAACAGAAAAAAATCCAGGATTGACTCACTTTGAATGCCATGGCTGAAAGAAAAAAATTTCCCACAGGTACCCAGGGTTTTGAAACATTAAAAAAAATTCTGAGTTTTATTTAGATAAAACACCACAATTTTTAGAAAAACTAAAAAATGATCATTGTCTTATACCAAGGGAATTTCATCTACAAAACTCCACGGTGCCATGAGGGAAGTGGAAGCGTGCCTCAAATATAAGAGGATATTGACAATTTCTGTCATAGGGAAAAAAGGCAGCAATAACAAAGGATTTCATGATTATTGCCCGTATTGAAAGCCTTATCCTTGGTGCTGGAATGGATGATGCTATGAATAGAGCCAAAGCTTATATTGAGACTGATCAGCACTCATAACCGGTATCACAGGCCAGGATGCAGCTTACCTTTTCCGGAACTCTCATCCAGGAAAGTGTAAACGATGTTTAAGGAGTGATGAAAGATACCGGAAATTAGACCTGTTAATTCGATATATCCAGAATTGAATCACCATACTTTACAACAATATTATCCACAGTCAGCAGAATCATTCCTTCACTTCTTGCCTGGGCAATTAAAATACGATCGAAAGGATCTTTATGAAGTTTTAAAAGAGTCTCCACTTTCAAAGCATGTTCTGCTGTTACAGGCAATTCAACATAATCATTTAATACAAGCATGCGGCGCAAACGATCAGGGGCGACCTTAAAATCATTCCGTCCAAGTCCTTTTTTTATTACAATTTCCCATATACTTGCGGCACTGAAAAAAAGCGTATTACTATTATCACCAATCATATTACGAGCAGTTTCAGAAAGCTTGTCAGGTTGCCCTGCTGCCCATAAAATAATATGTGTATCAAGTAAAAATTTCATTATTTTTCCCTTCAAAAAGAGCTTCAATACAGGAGCTTTCCATGGTATCAAAATCATCCGGCACTTCTATCTCTCCTGACATGAATCCAAGACGATTAACCCGGGTTGACTGATCAGACGGTAATGGGGATACTTTGACCATTGGTTTTCCAGATTTTGCAATAATAAATTCATTGCCACCTGCTGCATCTTCTACAAGTCTTGAAAGATGTGTTTTTGCCTCGTGTATATTAATTATTCTCATGGTTTTACCACCTTAAATTTGAGTTTAACCAGATTAGTTTAGTTTAATTTTATAATTATATTATGCATTCAATCCGGAACTGTCAAGATATAATGCCAATATTTTACGGTATGGGACAGACATACTGCATCACTTCGTAAATCCGTACCCCCCTCGCCATAGCATGGCAGCCTGATATTACAATGTCATCCAGGCACATAGGGGGGGACGAACTTAAAAAGTGGTGTACTACCATGATCAAGCCCTTTGAAAGCAAAGTCAAAAAAGTAGAAGAAGAGATCATAAACGGATACAGCCCCTTCAGCGTGACCAATCATACCGTCTTTCCCCATCAGACAAAAAAGACAAATCATTTGTATGATCAACATAATGGGACACACTTTTTATAACTTACTTGAATAAAGCAGCATCTTTTTTGCCACACTTTTGTTCAACAATGAACAGTGCTAAAATAAGCGAATGGGGAGAATTATAGAAAGAAATGACAAAAAATAAAATATCTGAAATACTTTTAAGCGGTGAATCTTCAACTATTGAGTTTAAAAGCGAAAACGTGAGGACAGATTCTCTTGCAGGAGAAATTGTATCCTTTGCCAATTTTATGGGGGGTACACTCTTTATTGGAGTGGAAGATGACGGTTCAGTTACCGGAGTTAAAAGAAAGGATATGGAGGAATTTATAATCAATGTATGCAGAAACAATATAAATCCCTCAATCATCCCAAGTATTGAAAAATTTATCATTAAAGATAAATTGATTTTTGCTGTCAATATACCTGAAGGTGATACTCTATATTCCACTTCATCAGGTAAATACTATATCAGGGTTGGTTCCACAAAACAGCAGCCCAGCCAGTTGGAACTTATAAGACTTTTTCAAAAGCGAAATCTGATTCAATTTGATGAAACACCGGTTTTAACAGCAAGTATAAACAGTATTGATCTTAAAAAAGTAAACCATTATCTTCTACAATTAGGACAAAGCGCCCTTGATGAAGAAAATTATGGCATTGAAAATGAACTGTTAAATTTGTCTATACTTACCCATAATGAAGTTTCAAAAATAACTTCATCCACCTGCCCTACCCTTGCCGGTATGCTTGTTTTCGGTAAAAACCCCCAAAAATATTTTCCTTCCTATATGATCTCTTGCGGAGCTTATCTTGGTAATGATTTACTTTCTAATGTAATCAGAGAAGATGATATAGCCGGAACCATTGACGACCAAATTGAAAAAACAATATCATTCCTTAAACTTACAATGGCTCAAAAAACATTAATGAAAGATGAAATCAAGCAGGAAAAACATTTTTTATACCCTGTAGAAGTTCTCAGGGAAGCCATTGTGAACGCTGTCTGCCACCGTGATTATACCATAGCAGGTTCCGCGATCAGGGTTTTACTATTCAAAGACAGACTTGAAATCAGATCCCCGGGTGAATTACCAAATACTCTTACACTTAAGAGTATGATTTACCGGCAATTCACCAGAAATCAGGCCATTGCCTCATTTCTTGCTCCCATGGGATACATGGAAAAACGTGGTAAAGGGATCATAAAAATAATGAAATTATGTCAGAAAAATAATATTAAAAGTCATTTTTATATTACTGAGGATAAAAGCGAATTTGTTGTGGAGCTTCAAAAGCTCCATTCTACTTAAGTACATTTCTGCTCAGATACTTAAACTTTTCATATCAGTGATTTACACTAAGGGCCTTTCAAAGGAATGGCATCCGGATTACAACCGGTATATGTCAGAAATTGACAAGGAAGAGGAAAAGGCATACCAAAAACGTATTGCTGACCGGCTTGATGGAGATATTAAATAATTTCTATACATTAAGCATCCATGCTATCAAAATCATCCGACAGGGTATATCACTCCTGACATGAATCCAAGAGGCTTAACATAGGTTGATTGATCAGTATGTATTACACCCAAAATTGTCAAGCAAAGCAACAGGGATTGAATATGTTAATTTCCATTATCGTACCCACATATAATCAGGCAAAATATCTCAGGCCATGCCTTGACTCCATATGGTTTCAGGACTATTCAGGAGAAATCGAGATTGTCCTTGTCAATGACGGCTCTACAGATAAAACATCAAAAACAATAGATGTTTTTTTAAAGGATATTGATACAGCACAGACATCATATGCCTCATATTATGATGAAAAAAACAATCTCATTGAAAGGATATGGCACAAACGCTATCCTGAGCAGGGAAGAAGTATTGTACACATAGATCATGAAAAAAACAAAGGATTGGGAGCTTCCCTTAACACCGGATTCAGGGCATGCAGCGGAGATTTTTGCACCTATGTTCCATCTGATAATCTATGCTATCCCCATATGTTATCGGAAATGGTGCCTCTACTTAAAAACGGTGATGCAGATTTTGTATATTCCGATATGATCATTTTTGATGATGAAGGGAATATCGTCAGAAAGTTCCTATTGCCTGAGTATTCATTCAAGGACTGCTTTGCCGACTGGTATCTTTGCGGAGTTTCCAAGCTTTACAAAAGAGAATTACATGACTGTTTTGGATATTACCAGGAAGATCTCCTTGCCCATGACTATGAGCTTTTTTTGCGTTTTGCCGAAGGTGGAGTAAATTTTTCCCATATTCCCAAATCCCTCATGGGAATCCGTGACCATGCAAGGAGCCGTGAAGTTGAAATACACGCTCCATCCAACTGGAACCGTCTTCTCGAGGAATCAAAGGAGTTGGCATTAAGGGCACGCTTATCACAATGAAAAAAAATAACAACCATACCCCGGGTAAACGCGGAAAAGGAGCAGTACTGGATGTTGGGTTGCAATGCACCCACTCCTGCACATTTTGTTATTATAAAAACTACAATGGTTCCTGGGATTTTGAAGCCCTGAGAAAAGGCGGCTTTCGTTCCAAAGATGATATAATTGAAATCCTGACCCTTTTCAAGCACCATGGCTATAACCATTTTGATGTAACCGGGGGTGAACCAACACTTCATCCTGATATTGTACCCATTGTAAAAAAAGGCTGTACGGATCTTGGGCTGGCAGGCCGTATTATAACATTGGGTCAATTTCTGTATAAAGAACAAAAAGTTAATTCAGAAAAAAGGGCACTGATAGATTCTCTTTTGGATGCAGGTCTTACTGATTTTCTCTTTTCCCTTCATGCAGCAAATGAAACTCAATTCCACGCATTCACAAAAGGCTCGCTAACTTTACTGGAAAAGGCCATGGCACACCTTGATTCCAAAGGCTTTCAATATGGCACCAACACCGTTGTTTTCCAGGGTAATTTAAAATCATTGAAGGCTATTTCAGACAAGATTTTAGATCACGGTGTCTATATTCATAATTTTATTTTATTCAATGCCTACCATGGGTGGAGAAATGCCTCAAAAACACCTTCTATACAGGCAAAATACAGTGATATCCGTCCACATCTTGAATCAGCGGTAAAAAAGCTTGATGATGCCGGTATCGCCGTCAATATAAGATATGCACCCTATTGCACACTAAAGGGATTTGAAAAACATATCGTTGGACTCACCGGCATATTTTATGATCCCTTTGAATGGCAAAACCGTGCCTGTAACTATGACAAATCCCCTGAATATTGTGCTGAACCAGTGGAAATTGAGGATAAATATTCAATAACATGGATAAAACCGGAAAAAAAAGATGCCGGATATAAATCAATTCAGAATATATATCAGGATCAATCTCAAAACCAATATAAAGAGCCGATAATTGCAATGCGTGGAGATCATTTCACAGTTTTTCCTGAAATATGTAAAGATTGTGCAGCCCTGCCCTTTTGTGACGGTCTTTCTCCTATATATCTAAGGCACCATGGAAGCAGTGAGCTATCCCCCTATGATCATTTTAGAGCAGAGGGTGCCTTGCCTGAAGCCAGATTAAATTACACATTACCATTCCATGTTAAAACAGATCAATTTGAAAAAATAATTTGACGTTTCATAAACTTATTATTATTAATAAGTTTATGAAATATACTGACCTGGAAATATCCGTTCGCCAACCTCTATTCTCCCGCCAGGAGCTATCACTTCTTGGATTTAATATTTATGATTATCAACTCAGCCTATGGGTAAAAAAAGATCTTTTATTACGTCTTAAAAATGGCATATATGCCTTTGCAAGGGAAAAAACAAATCTTAAATGTGAAGAGATTGCTTATTTTATCTACCAGCCAAGCTACATAAGTTTAGAAAGTGCTCTCTTTTATTATAATTTTATTCCGGAAATGGTATACAGCCAAATAAGTGTTACAGCCAAAATCAACAGAACATTTGACAATACTTTTGGCCGTTTTATTTATCGTCATATCAAAAAAGAGCTTTTCTGGGGTTATCAAGTAATTTCAACAAAATATGGTCAATTTTTGATGGCAGAACCTGAAAAAGCTATTTTGGATTATCTCTATCTTAACATTGCCAACATAAAAACAGAGGATGATTTCCAGAACATCCGCCTAAACCATGAGCAAATGAGACAAACCTTGAACCAAAGCAAATTTACCCAATATCTTAATGCTTTCAACATGCCCAGGATGAAAAAATGGGCACTTCTATGCTTAGATTAGAGATATGCTGACATTAGAGCAAATCAAGATATATTTTCCGGAATCTGTTTTTATAAAAAACCCCCAGGGCATTCTGGTTGAATATCTCCAACATGAACTGCTGGATTCAATTTTTAAAGATATCCAAGCTTCCCACATATCATTCATTGGTGGAACAGCAATACGCATATTGCATCAAAGCATTCGTTTTTCCGAAGATCTCGATTTTGACAATTTTGCCCTCTCATTTGAAGATTTTGAAAATCTGCTTACAAGAGCATGCAGAGATATGCAATACAAAGGCTTCATAATTGAATACCGGATGGTAGAAAAAGGGGCTTTTCATTGCTATATCCGGTTTCCGGAAATTCTTTATAAAACAGGTATCAGCCCGGATAAAGGACGCAAAATTCTAATAAGAGTAGATACAGAAATTAAAGATAAAAACTACTCCCCAACAATAACCCTGTTAAACAAATTTGGTATTTTCAGACGCATTCTTGCTGCTCCTCCGGATGTGCTCATGGCTCAAAAAATGCTGGCTGTGCTCTACCGCAAAAAGGAAAAGGGACGGGATTTGTTTGATATATCATTTCTTATGGGAATGACAAGGCCAAATTACGAATATATCCAAAACTGCATTGGCATTGAAAGTCAGGATTTCATGGATAGATTCAAGGCTAGAATAGGTGAGCTGGATCTTGATTTTCTCGCACGGGACGTTGAACCCTTCCTTTTTCAACCTGAGCAGAAGGAACGAGTACTCTGTTTCCAAGATATCCTCGAAATACTACAAAATGAACAACATAACTAAAACGGCTTAAGATAATGAGCACAAAAACAACTGAAAAAACCATTACCACAAGGGGAGTCATCTGGCTGGGGCAAACCTGCAACCTCCGTTGCCATTTCTGCTATTTCCAGAACAGAATCAAGGATAAAAATCATCCGGATCACCCATTCATGTCCCTTGAAAAGTCAAAACGCATATGTACAACATTGCGGGAATTTTATCATAATGATGCCGTTGATATTCAAGGGGGAGAGCCCACAATCTATCCTGAAATCAACGAACTGACTGCCCATTGTGCTGATATTGGACTGAAACCCACATTGATAACCAATGCCCTTGTTTTGGACAACAATCAAAAATGCAAAAAACTTAAATTGGCAGGCATAGATGATCTTCTCATAAGTGTCCATGGTCTTGGTGATGCCTATGATGCCATGTGCGGTGTAAAAGGAGCTCATAAAAGACAGATGAAGGCCCTTGAAAACCTCATGGCAGAGGAGATTCCTTTCAGGTTCAACTGTGTTCTTGCAAAATCCGCCCTGCCCCACCTTGAAGGTGTTGCAAAACTTGCCATTGAAACCGGAGCAAGGGTTATGAACTTCATTGCCTTCAATCCCTTTGAAGATCAGCAGAATAATGGTCGATCCAGCCATGACGTTCCATCATATTCAGAAGTATCCCCTCCCCTTATAATGGCCATGGATATACTTGAAGATGCCGGAATAGAGTGCAACGTAAGGTATTATCCCCTTTGCATGGTGCCGGAAAAATACCGTAAAAACCTCTATAACTTCCAGCAGCTTCCCTATGATTGCCATGAATGGGATTATGCTTCATGGTCCTGGAGTGCGGAACCTCCCCAGAGAAGACGGGATGGAGAACTTACTGAGCCTTTCAGCCTTAGAGAAGCAAACATGCGTTCAAGCCTGTTTTCTTCAAGTACAGAGTGGCCGGATTACCTTACAGATAAAAACATATCCAGAGAGGATGAATACAGGCACAGCGCAATTATCCGGGCAAGGCAGCATTGCAGTTACCAGTATGCACCTCGCTGTGATCAATGTTCTCTTAAACAAATATGCGATGGATTTCATGGGGATTATGCCTCTTTATGGGGAGCCTGGGAAGCCATACCCGTGGAGCTGGAAAACAATGTCACAAGCCCTGTTTTTTATATAAGATATCAAAAAAAATATTAAACCACATTATGTGTAAATAAATCGTCACAGCCAGCATCGGATAGTATAGTATAACTGCCATGGGCAGCCCAGGTTTTTGACTCGGTTCCGCCCACAACGAATCATGAAAGTTATCCACCGTTTACGGAGACTTTCATATAAACCGGCATGTCCGGAGCATATTTTTTACCCGGCCACAACGAAGATTGAAAGTCCTTTGAAAAACAATCTCTTACGGAGACTTTCATATAAATAATGTGGGCAAAACCTAATCCAAAACTATAAAAAAAATATTCATATGAGTACAAACTATAAAAATTTTCCCCCATTCACCGATACTCTCAAGGACAGTCGTCTCAATAATGCCAAAGTTAGTCTGCCAACGGTATCCATTATTATTACAAGTTATAATTACGCTCACTATATTATAGAGACACTCCAGTCAGTTTGTCGCCAAACCTATACCAATTGGGAATGTATAATTGTAGATGACTGCTCAACGGATGATTCCATATATAAGATAAAAAATTTTTTAAAAGAAGAATCAACTCCTGAAGAAAAATTCAAGTTAGTGGAACGAAAACAAAACGGCGGTCAAATGGTGGCTTTCATGCAGGGTCTCAACGCATCCCTGGGGGCTTTTGTCATGATGCTGGATGCAGATGATCTGCTTCTTGAAGATTTTCTTGATACCCATATCAGGTACCATCTTGGACCATGGCCGGTTGCTTTCACAAGTTCCAACCAATATCAGATTAATGGCAATGGAGAGGTCATAAGCGGTGACCATGCTGATCTTCTGGCAAAAAGAGAGTTACTCTATATCTCCCATGCTACTTTCCAGAAAGGATACTGGATATGGGCAACTGCAAGTTCAATGGTATTTCGAAGCGATATTTTGAAGTTGATTCTGCCTTCAGATGGAGCTCCCTTTTCCATATGTGCAGACTATTACATGGCCCATTTTTCAAACCTTGTGGGAAATTCCATGCTGATACCTACAATTCACGGATGTTACAGACGTCACGGAAAAAATAATTTTGGCAGTCATCCGGTACTTGGAGGAATTAACTCTGTGGGAGATCTTGCAAAACATCCTCCCCACGATGAATTTAGAAAAACCATGGTAAATCACATAATAACAAACTTTAATAAATTTGAAGCGATCCTTACTCCCAAGGGTTTAATTTTTTTCTTTTTCAGGCTTCTATATATAAAAGAATTTAAATCAATTCTATACAAACACAGGGATATATTAATTGAATCTACAAACTACTACTTAAAAGAATATATTCGTTTCAAAATTAAAAGATTCAATACTCCATCTCCTTATAAATCCACAGAAGTCGATAGCACTAATTTAAAAAAGAGATCAAATATATGACAAATAAAATACAACAATTAGCGCCAATACCCTTTAATCTTTTTGACAATCACATCTTTGATAAAATGATCGTTTTCGGCACATCCAAGAGAGGTCTTAACTGTCAGAAAAGGTTAGAAAAACTTGGAATTAAAATATTATTTTTTGCAGACAATGACTCCAAAAAACAAGGCCGTATTATTAACGGAATTTCTGTGACAGCCCCTGAAAAACTTAATAATTTGATTAATGTGCCCGTTATCATATGCAGTTGGGCTGAAAAATTTATTTTCAAACAACTAAAAGACTTGGGTTTTAGTAAAATATTCACAGACGGAATAAACGATTTAACACCATCAACAGATTTAAAAATAAATGAAATAGAAAAAGTATATAAAATTATCCACGATCAGACTTCCAAAAACACCTATGAAAGTGTTATTCAATTTCTATTTTATAAAAAAAATTTCATCTATTATTCACAATACCCCATTTATAATCACCCATTATGTAAAGCTCAACCTGGAGATACTATTATAGACGGCGGTGCTGCCCAAGGTGATACTGCAACATACTTTTTTAGACAATGTAAGGAAGACTGCAAAATATTTGCCTTTGAACCGACGCCATCTTCGTTTGATGCTATGAAAAAAATAATTAATGAATCCAAAACACGAAAGATTTTACCAGTTTGTGCTGCTTTATGGAATAAAAATGAAAAGGTTTCTTTCTGGGAATCACCTATGACAAGCCATGCAAATGCCATAAGCAGTAATGGAGAGTTAGAGGTCGACGCCATTTGCCTTGATGATTTCATTAAGGCAAAAAATATTAATAAAATTGATCTCATAAAATTGGACATTGAAGGTGCCGAACTTAAAGCATTATACGGTTCTGCTAAGACAATTAAAAAATTTAAACCCAGATTACAAATATGCCTTTATCACAATATTGAGGATCTATGGCAGATACCTTTATTTATAAAAAAGCTTGTTCCGGAATATGAAATCTATATGGGACATCATTCATGTTGTAGACTAGACACGGTAATGTATTGCAAAACACCGTCAAAAATAGAATAATAATCAAATTATTATGAATATTTTTAAACATTTGAAAAAAATAAAAACCCGCCATATCTCTACTGTTGATCTTTCAAAAGGAAGGATTCCTTTCAAAGAAGTTATAATTTTCGGAGCCTCACAGAGAGGGGAAATAATAAAAGAAATTTTTCATAAACATGGCATTTCAATATTGGGATTCATTGATAATCTCCCTGAAAAACAAGGAACATCTTTCTGTGATTTAGAGGTTTACAGCTTAGATGAATCAATCAAGGCTTTTCCAAATATACCTGTATACATTGCATCCTCACATTATCATTCAATTGGTACTCAATTACTTGCTAAAGGCATTTCAGATTACTATGCTACACCATTATCTTCTTTCTATTTTCATCCATTGTTAATAAAAAAAAATTCCAATGAAATCGAAAAGGTTTATTCCATACTACAGGACGAAGAATCTAAAGATATTTATGCCTCCATTGTAAAATCTTATCTTACCGGAGATGATGGCTATTTAAAACATTCATCCTATCCTCAATATTTCCATCCTAAAGTTTACCCCCAAGAGGGAGATATCATTATTGACGGCGGAGCCTACACAGGTGATACTCTCCAATCCTTTATGAAATATACAAATTGTCGTATCATAGCTCTTGAACCTTCCCCTGACAGTTTTGCAAAACTTTTGGAGAGTGCGCAAAAATACTACAAAAAAGTCACTTGTTTAAACAATGGCCTTTGGCATAAGTGTGACACGCTAAAATTTATTCAGCATTCAGATACGCCGACAGGTAACCAGATTGCCATTTACGGAGAAACTACCATTACAACGACATCCGTTGATCAACTTGTTATAGATTTGGAGCTTCCCACAATAAATCATATTAAAATGGATATCGAAGGAAGTGAGTTAGAAGCTCTTGAAGGGGCAAAAAACAGCATAAAAAAATTTAAACCCAAACTTCAAATCAGTATTTATCACAATATAGAAGATATATGGTCAATTCCATTATTTATTCATAGCCTGCAACCACAATACCGTTTTTTTATCGGTCACCATGCCCATGATGCCCATGAATCGGTTTTATATACAATATAACAAAACTTCATCATGGCCAACTCGTCACAGCGACGAATTAATTTTTTTTAAAACCAAGCAATTATAGAGACTTTCCAATAAAACAAATGAATAATTATCCAAAAGAATTAAGCATAGTTATTACCACAAAATGTAATCTAAGATGCAAAGTGTGCCTTCAACAGGAATTTTCATCTCATTTCAACATGACTCTTATTGATAAGCTTTCTAATGTAATCCCCCATCTCGAGCTTCTTCATCCCATTGGAGGGGAACCACTTATATGTGACCTTTCCTCCATCTACAGACTTGCTTTTAATAACAATTGCAAAATTAAATTAATCACAAATGGCACCCTTATAGATGAGAAAAATGCTAAGAGCATTGTAACCCATGTGGACAGATTGATTGTCAGCATTGACGGCGGCACAGATGCTGCGTACCGTGAAATGAGAGGAGTTTCAATTGCTAAACCATTGAAGGGAATAGGAAAAATTATTACCCAAAAAGCAATTACAGGCAGTAGATATCCAGCCATTGAACTGAACTCCCTTCTTACCCGTACAACAATCGACTCTCTGCCGGAACTTGGAGTTCGGAGCCAAATACTTGGTATTGAATATATCAACGTGTTTTACCCCTCCTTCAGTAACCCTGATCTGGCAAAAAAAGAAGGCATTCATCCTGATCACGCAAAGGGAAAAATCAAGGAGGCTACTAAATTTATTAGTATTATTGAACCTAAAAATAGAGGTGGGAATCTATGCCGAAGGCCATGGAATACATGCTTTATAGATGTAAACGGCAATGTTTTTGGGTGCTGTTATGGTTCACCTGTCCTGGGTAATTTGCATAATCAATCCTTTGACGAGTGCTGGTTTGGCCCCACAGCAAAGCACCTTCGTAATACTGTAAATACAAACAATGAAATTAAAGCATGCCGTCAATGTATTGTAAGATAAAATATATAAAAACAACTTTATAGTACTACTTTGTTAAATTATAATTTTGGGTCTGTTTTTGTAGGGGTAGCCCCCTGTGGCTACCCTGTCCACTGGGCAACCACAGGGGGTTGCCCTTACATTATGCAAGAACATTTCTGAAGATAACAAAGTAGTAATAGCTTAAGGAGAAAAATTGAAATATTTAAAAAAAAGAATTCTTATTACAGGTGGTGCAGGATTTCTTGGTTCACATCTATGTGAAAAACTTCTTGAAAACGGTAACGAAATTATCTGCCTTGACAATTGCTATACAGGAACCAAATCCAACATCCACCATCTCATGGACAAACCAAACCCGCAATTTGAATTTCTCCGCCATGATATTACCTTTCCACTGTATTTAGAGATTGATGAGATATATAACCTTGCATGTCCTGCATCTCCCGTACATTATCAACATGATCCCGTACAAACAACAAAAACATCTGTGCATGGAGCCATCAACATGCTTGGACTTGCTAAACGCACAGGAGCAAAAATATTCCAGGCATCAACCTCTGAAATCTACGGAAGCCCTGAAATGCATCCCCAGCAGGAATCCTACTGGGGCAACGTCAATCCCATTGGCAGGCGTTCTTGCTATGATGAAGGCAAAAGGTGCGCGGAAACCCTGTTTTTCGACTACAGGCGCCAGCACAATCTTCCCATTAAAGTGGTGAGGATTTTCAATACCTACGGCCCACGCATGCATCCAGATGACGGCAGAGTGGTGAGCAATTTTATCATGCAGGCACTTCAGAACAACCCCATCACAGTTTATGGAAACGGCTCCCAGACCCGCTCTTTTTGTTATGTGGATGATATGGTGGATGCGTTCGTGCGGATGATGGCCACTGATCATGATGTTACAGGGCCTGTAAATTTAGGCAATCCCCATGAAATCACCATACTTGAGCTGGCTGAAACCATCATATCCCTGACCCGATCAAAATCAGACATCCTTTTTAAACCCATACCCACAGATGATCCTGTCCAGCGAAAACCAGATATTTCCCTGGCAAAAAACATTCTTGACTGGAAACCCTCTATAAATCTGGAAAAAGGCCTGCAACAAACCATAGCCTACTTTGACAACCTCCTCAGGAAAAAATAATTATCAACAAAGGGTTCATCACCGCCTAAAATGGGAGTTTCCAAATTTACAATACTTTAATTAAACTTTGCTGATTTAAACCCATGATTATGATGTTGCGATATCTGACCTCCCTCTTTGAAGAATCTGAGGATTAAGAATATCCATGTTATCCTCTCTCATGGCCATGGCAAAAACATTATTATTTGTTAAATATTTAATACTATCTTCAGGCAGATAAAGCGATGCAAAAATAGGAATCATTTTTTTGTTTTTTGCATCAGGAAACCATGATTCCAGCTCTGGAATAAATTTTATAAAGTTCTGAATATATTCTGTCCTTGGAGTTGCTTTTGTCTCCACAACAAAAAAATAATCTTCACTCTCAGCCACCACATCAAACTCCCGCCTGAGACTCCTGTCAATCTTATTTCTTTTCTTTAACCGAACTGCAAAGAAATCAAATTCCTCTACTTTAAAATATTCACGGGCAATACCACCAAGTGAAGGTGCGACAATGTCTTCAACAACCGTACCCATTTTATTGGCAAGCTCACCCCATTTTTTGTTCATATTTTTTCTGTCTGCCCTGGATTCATCTTTAAACTCACGCATTTCCTGTTTAAACTCGCTCATCTCCTGTTTAAACTCGCTCATCTCCTGTTTAAAATCACTCATCTCACTAACGAGGGCAGAAATATTCCGTTCAAGGCGTCCAAAACTTGTACTTGTTCTGACAATAAACTGGCCAAGAACAGATTCAAGATATTCAAATTTTTCTTCAACCGCAGCTTCCATATTTTTCTCCATGTTTATTGTTATAAAATAACCGTACCATAATGATCATAATCAACAACCCATGAGCTAAAGACTCAAGGATTTTCTTGCCGATTTTTTATAAATCATTATAAGCCCATGTAAAACTGCCAAGTCTGAAAATTAATATTATTATTCTTTTTTTAGACAGATTGTAGTTTGGATATCTTTGTCTGTGCCGATTCATTGGCAGGATCTTTTTCCAGTACAGCCTGATAAGCAGCTTTTGCAGCCTCATACTGGCCGGTATGATAATAGCAGTCCCCATATTTTCTCAATACGTCTATCCTGTCCGGCAGTGCTAAAAAGCATTTTTCATAAGCAATGGCGGCTGTGTCATAATCCTTCATGCCGGTCAGGGTATCTCCCAATTCTTCCCACAGCAAAGCCTGACCTCTGTCCAGTGAAACCGCCTTCTGAAGACGTTCTATACCCTTGTCAAAATGTCCTGTTTCCAGAAGAATACGAGCTGAAAAGGCAAGCCATTCAGATTTTTCAGGCCGTACCTGTAACGCGCTGTCCATCAAAGAAAGGGCTTCTTCCCTGTCATCTTTCTCAAAACGTACCTGTGCCATGAGAAAGTACCATTGAGGAATCAAGTCCTTTACCGGTCGCCATATCACAAGAAAGGATTCTGCTGCATCAATATTTTTTGCATTGAAAAAATTATTAATTTGAGCCGCGCTCGCCTTCCATGCAGTATTCTTCCGATCTATCCAGAAATCGCGGCCCTTCCACAACCTGAATGCCCTTTTCAGACATTTTTCCATAATGGACGGTTCCTGTTGACCCCGCTTTACCCAGTAATCAGCCAGTCTGCGCCTATATTCCTGAATCTCCTTGACACACCCGGGTTCAATCTTTTCAGCCATTTTCCAGGAACCAAAGGAATCTTCAAAACGAAGCATCTGAGCCTGGGCAACTCCCATGAGAAGATATGCCCTATCAGATGAAGAATCATCAGCCACGCATTTTTCCAGCAATGACAGGGCTTTGACAGGACACATCTCATCAAGATAAAGTTCTGCAAGACCCAAAATCTCCCCGCCTTTTTCTGCCTTAAGAGTCAATACCTGATCTTCCCTTTCCAGAAAATCTAAAAGGCTTTCCACGGATTCGATAAAAACCTTCACACCATATTCATGACCATCCATCTCCAGCTCCAGGATCTTTGACTCCTTTAGAATAATTTCAATATAGTTTTCAGCCTTTTCGATCTCTTCAACTTTTCTCGCCTGATATATTTTCTTAGCAGCCACCTCTTCCATGGCCATGAATGGCTTAAGTTTAGCGTAAAGTTTATTGAGTTTCTTTTTATCCTTCTGCAACGAAGCCGGAAGCTGAGAGATTCGAGTTATACCGACACCGTCTCCTTTTAGCCCTTTAATCCCTTTGACAACTTTCCGGCTCGTTTCCTGTATGGTATTAATCTGTTTAAGGCTGTTTTCAGCCATTTTAATCTGACGTCGCGCCTCTGCCCCAAATCTGGATAAACTCAAAGGTGCTGCACTCTGCAAGGCGGACTCCACCATCTGATCCACGTCCTGTGAAGCACAAAGCCGGCTCTTTATAACCGAATCCAGGCCTTCTACCCTTGCCCCCTCAATATAAGCACCGGCTGCCGTTGCATTTATGTAATCACGGGAATGAAGTTTCATGTTCTGCTCAAAATTCTGCTTGAACTCCAAGAGGAAATCAAGGGTTCTGACATCCCGACCATCTAACCCTTTCACAGTAATAGCGTCTTTTCTTAAATGCCAATTGTGATTAAAAACAACTCCTCCGACATGATCTGTATCTTTTACCGTAAGGGCAAAATCATATCCGACCATAATAATGGGATTGGCTCCGATCATCTGGGCAAAACTAAGTGCAAGGGAGGCTACCGTACCAACCGGTTCCACCAGATACCTAATATTAAGGGCATTTAAAAGCCAGTTTTGTGTATCATTATTCTGAAAACAGAAAAAAAGATGCTTTAACGGCAGCCGCCTTGCTGTCGGTACTGAAGATGTAATTGCGGCAACAAGGGAAAAATCCGAAGAAGATACCATGTCGGGAGAGAGCTTTTCAGAGTTTAGTTCCCGATAATCAAGGGTAACGACAAAATCCGGTGTAATTCCGTGTTTAAGAAGCGGTACAAGGGCGGAATCCACGGCAATCATCACACACCTTCCTGCGGCAGCCTTTAATTGAGGAATGCTCTGATCAAGGGAAGGACCTGCGGAAATTAGCAATGCGGGTATATTTTTAAAAACTCCTTTTAAACGATCTGCAAAGGATGCTTCCTTTAAAAGGGCAAGATTCCTGAGTCTGTTCCTGAAAAGCCGCTCTCCGTGGACATTCAATACCCCCATACCGGATATGGCCCTGACCGCCAGGGCCCTTGCCCTGTTTTTGGCATCGCTGTACATTTTTGGTTTCCAGTCAAACAGGGCAAGAAAATCACTGAAAAGAAAATCGGTTTCAATAGTTTTCCGGTTAATGGTCTCATCGAACTTTTTCCAGTTAATTTCCCCGGCAAAAATCGACACTTTCCGAGATGTAAGAAGTGGCGATAGATCAACATATCTCAATGCCAGACAGAAAATATCCAGTGAAGGCTCCAGAATGATCAGGCGAAAAATGTCGGGTCGCTGGTCAAGGGCAATGAGCTGAGTGTATCCAAGGCCCATGCCTGTAAAGATACAAACCGTTGTATTAAGATTATTTTTATTTTTTAAAATCGGAAGCCTGTTTTGAATTTCATTTAGGGGATCTCTCGTATCATAGGCATAAACATATTTTTCGCCTGGATTATGAAACCTAAGAGTAGGCACTGTATTGGTTGGAATTATATTCCCCACATCTTCAGGGATGTGCCCCATAAGCTTTTGACAGAGTATCGGATCATTTGTTTGTAAGAGCTTTATGTTTTCATCCCAGAAATTTTGCACGATTTTCTCCTAACAAGTTTAGTGAATATCTTTATTTACAATGAGTCTGAACACCATCTATGATTTTGACTTGTGAATCATCCTGTTTTCATTTATGATAATTTAATGGATCTCTGATTTGCAAAAGCAAAAATGAATGGTCACAAAATTTCAAACCATACAAGATCAAGACAAACAAATGAATAAAACACACAATTCAAAGCTGAAATACAGACAAACCATTTCATTTTTAAAAAAAAGAGCTGAAACCAACAAAAAGGACATCAAAGCTCTTTATTATCTTACACTTTTAAACATTAAACTGAATGACCACACCGGTGCTGTATCCTTCGGCGAAACCTGTATTGATATTATCACGACGGAAAAAGAAAAAGAACCCAAAAAAGATTTATCCCTTTATAATCCTGTATATCACCACGTCGCCAACGCCTATATCTTTCTGGAAGAATATGAAAATGCCCTGAGAACAGCTCAAAAGGGAGTTGATATCCTGCCTGATGATCCCGCACTTCTATACGACCTTGCTTGTATCGGATACTTAACCAGGGCATTTGATCTAACACTGAAAAACGCAAATTATTTTTTAAATCATTTTTCTAATCGTTCTAATGACTTTCCGCTCTATGAAAAAAGCGCAGTATCGGTTAATACTATTTCCCCTTCACTGGATATTTACCAAAGTGAACATGCCAGCCAAATTGTACAGTACTGGCTTATGACGGCCCTCATTAAAACAGACCGTATAAATGAATTTTTAAAATTATGGCATAAAACAGCGAATAAATTCTCCAGCCAAACAATTCTTTACGGTGAACTTCTGACAAATCTTGAACAGGCTAATGCCTGGACCGCGCTGGAAGAAGTCACAATGTTTTTGTTCATGCAACTTGAAACCATCTCGATTGAAAAACAGGGAGATGATTCCAAGTTAAACGAAATAATGACATCTATAAAAACATTATATGAACATACAATATATTTTTCAAAAAAAAATAAAGATAATGAAACTCTTGAAAATGCAATAACAAAATTGCTGAACCAGGTAAGTGATTTTTATGAAATATCAGACGGTATCCGTATTTTCATAGCTGAATTCCTTCTTCAGAAAAACATGGGGGAACATTTTCTGTCCATTACCGCCACACTGCTGGATACATTTTTGAAAAATGAACTCAATGAGGTAAAAACAGCCTCCAGCCTGGCTTATGCCTACAGCCTTATGGCAAAAAAACAGAAAAATACGGAAAAGGGTAAACTATACGCATTCTCCTGCCTGAATATGGCCTGGATTTTAACGGATGACCATAAATATCTTGAACAGCGTGATGAATTAGAAATAAATAACTTTTTTGATCCACCAGAAAATAAAAACCCTGCTTTTGATATTGTCTCTAAGAATCCGACTCCGGCATCCCGGCAGAAGGAAACACCCCAGACTGTTTCCACCGAAGAAATCCAAACCCTCGATGCCTGCGGCAATCATGAATCCTTTCAAGCCGCCTTTAAAGAAGTTGATATAACTCCCCGGGTATCCGCAGACAGCCCGATAGCTCTTCAGGGAATGGCCGGAGAGCCAAGAAAAGCTGCCGAAGTATCCTCCCCCCTCAAAATGCAGATACTTCTCATTGAAGACAAAAACCACACCCGGCTGCTCATTGTCACCGCCGACCTGTTTGGATTCGGAGATGAAATGGTTGAACTGGTTCAACAGGCTGCCGGAGAATGGGGCATTCCACCGGAGGGAATCATACTGAACGCCTCCCATACCCATTACGCGCCGGGAACTGTTTCCCACGCATCCGGAACCCTGGGTTCCTTCTACAAGGCATATGCCATGGAAGTTGCCGGCATAATAGGCAATCATCTTAATGTTCTTTATGAAAACCTGGAAGACTGTGATATTCTCCCGGGCAACGCGAAAATCTCCATAGGAGTGAACAGAAGACTCGAACAGGACGGGAAGACCATATTTCAGGCCAATGAGCAAGGGGAATATGATTCTCAAAGTCCGTACCTGCTCATAAAGATGAAAAAAAGTTCCCGAAAAATCCTCATGCTGAATCATGGGTGCCATCCAACAGGCCTTGGGAATGAACAGAATATATCGGCTGACTTTCCCGGATATTTCAGGGAAGCCATGGTCATGAAGGGCGATATTGATCATGTCATGTACCTGCAGGGTACTGCCGGAGATATAAAGGAAGCGGCCCGGATGGATGGACAAAAGATTTTCTGCAATTCATCAAGGGTTTCCATGGAAAACGGCAGGATAATGGCCAAGGCGGTTCAAGCGTCCTTGAATGGTATACAAAAGCCATTGAAAGATATCTCCATATCCTGTGCCTGTGATACAATGTTACTTCCCCTCAAGCAAATCCCGGATCCGGATACCATAAAACAACTGAAAAACAACACTTCAACACCTCTTGTAATCAGAGAATGGGCAGACAGATTTCTGGCCACCTACCCTTCCGGCAGGTTTCCCAACGCCCTGGCTCTAAAAATCCAGACGGTTGCTATAGGAAACAGCTCTTTTTTCATCACCTTTCCGGCGGAACCCCTTACCGGCATGGGGAAAAAGCTGAAATCTCTTACCAGTAACCCCCAAAACACCTTTATATTGGGCTACACAAATGGCCTGACCTGCTATCTGCCCGATGACGAAACTATTATGAAAGGAGGATACGAACCAGACATATCTTCCTATTATTACATGATTCCATATCTCCTGGAAAGGGGAACGGAAAATGAGGTAAGGCAAAAAGCAGGAACATGCCTGAAGAAAATCAATAATATTGAAAATACTGATTGTTATGGGAAATATCATCTTGCTTTAACCAATGAACGAAAAGCATTTTTCACTCTTTCGGCCGGCAGATGCGGAACAAAAACACTGGCGCATGTTCTGAACACGGCTTCCAACGCCAGGGTGTGGCATCATCCCAGGCCGTACCTGATCAACGAGACACTGAAAGCCTATCATAACAGGCTGGATAAAAAAAAGACCTTCTGGAAAGCCCGTTCACAAATACTGTTTAAAACCTGGTCAGAGGGCCTTATCCATGGTGAAACAGATCACAACATAACTCCCTTCTGTGACCAGGTATCTGAAGACATACCAGATACAGCATTCATCGTTCTTGTGAGAAACCCATGGGATTTTGTCCGTTCAGGCATGAGGCGGAATTACTATCAGGGGCATCCCTGGGATTCCGGGCGATTGCTGCCGGAAGAAGACCATCCCGATTTTGAGCGATGGAAGGGTATGAGCCGTTTTGAAAAAATATGCTGGCTCTGGAATTCAACATATGAGTATATCCTTGAATTTACGAATAAAGTCCCATCACACAAAATTCTAACCATAAAATTTGAAGACTTAATTTCAAAGCCCGGCATTTTTGAACAAATCTCAGATTTTCTGGGCATTAGTCCTTTATCCAGCGAAAAAACAACATCTATTTTACGGCAGAAACTCAACATCCAGCAGGGGGGAAACTTTGAAAAGCCTGAAGACTGGTCCAAAGAAAATATAGATATCCTCTGGAAAATCTGTGGAAGTACGGCAAAAGCATTCGGTTACAACAATAATGTCCATGAAAGTAAATCATCAGCCGAACCCGCAAAATCAATGGACGCCAAACAAACGGATGATGAACAAAAAATTGACTCGGGAAGAGAGCCTGAAACCCTGCCCCGGAATATCTTATTCCTGGAATTACCCGGAACCAGTACAGGCGGGCATCTTGACCACATTGTCCGCCATTTCAAAAATATCCATCATGTCAAGTATGAAAAAACAAACGATTCCAATCAAATCATGAATGCTGTCAAATGGGCGGATATTGTCTGGCTGGAGTGGGCCAACGATATGGCTGTTCATGTGACCAATAATATTTCTGAGATCAAAACAAAAAAGGTATTTTGCAGACTTCACGGTTACGAAGTGTTTACAAACTATCCTGCTCAGATAAACTGGGATGCGGTGCATAAACTTATTTTTGTTGCGGAACATAAAAAACAAATTTTCAATAAAAAATTCAACATTGATTCCCCTCCCTGTCAGGTTGTGCTTAGAAACGGTGTTGATATGGATAAGTTCTCAATCTCTCCCAACAAGACCAACACAAAAAAACTGGTACTTTTAGGGCATCTCAACTTCAGGAAAGGCTTGCCGCTCCTGATTCATTTTTATCATGAACTTCTGAAAAAAGACCCGGATTATTTTCTTTACATTCGGGGAGAATTCCAGGAACCCAGGCTGGAAATGGCCATAAATACAATGATTAAGGAACTCTGTCTTGAGAATAAAATTAAATTTGTCGACTGGGTGGATAACTTAAATGAATGGCTGGCTGACAAATCACACATCCTGAGCTTCTCCCTTGAAGAGTCTTTTCATTATGCCGTAGGAAACGGCATGGCCGCAGGAATGAAACCTGTAATTCACGCATGGAACGAAAGCAGACATATCTGGCCCCAGGAGTATATTTTTAATGATCTTGAGGGCTTTATGAAGCTGATGTCATCGGAAACTCCCTTTGAACCCGCAAAGTACAGAAACTATATTATTGAGAAAAAACTGGATTCACAAAGCCAGATCGAAAACATTGAGGCACTTTTTAAAGACAAACCCCTTAAACATAAAAAAAAACGAACGAATTGATATCAAACTTAGCAAGAGATGATATATGAATCAAGTTTCAAATACGCAAAAAAAATATTTCCTGGAATTAAATAAATTATTTTTAGATAAGCATGTAACAAAGCTGCTTCAAAATCAACCAGATATTATTGAGGATGATCACCTCGCTGATTCCAATACACAAAAGCCGGCAACAAAAACAAAACCTCAAAATTTATTTCCCGAACAACAGAGAGCCACTGCTCCTTCCCAAGAAGAACAGTCAATTGAAATGAAAAAGGATTCCGGTTCGGGAAAACCTCAATACAGCTCAACAGATATTCTCATCACTGCTGTCCCTTTCATTTCTGACAATAATTCCACACCAGAAACAAAAATATATTTATTTGATATTCAGACCGAAAAATGCAGACAGCAGGCCAAGTTCGGCAGTTCTCAAGAATTAGATTTAAAATCAAATAATTACCCCATACTTCTTGATGACCATCAAATATTGATGGCATCTGAGAAAAAACTGTTCTTCCACGACCTGAACTCGGGAAAAACCCAATACATTGAAAACAGATATGCCGGAAACATCACCGATATACATGTTTCGGGAAAAAAACTTTTCATGACATCAGGGGATTTCGATTCCATCCTTGTTCTTGATACGGCATCCCGAAAATTTGTTGAAGGCTACCACATCAAACACAACAAAACCGCGAACTGCATTTACCCAGCATCATTTGATCCCAATTCCGAAAAAGGAGCCTCTCAGGAAAACACTCTTGGACTTGACTCCGTTTTTATCAAAGATAACCGTCTCTATTTTTCCTGCACCAGATTCGACAGCCTTTTTTATCTTGAAACAAACGGAAGCCTTCATTTTTCAATATCTATTCCCGTACAGACAACACACATCAAGCCTTTTAAAAAAGGATATCTTGTGCATGAAAAAAACTCAAAGGAGATTATTCATCTTTCACCGGAAGGAGAGCCTTTGACAACCTACGTCCTTGAAAATCCGTCAATAAAGGATCATACTTCACAACGCTCATGGCCTGATTCCCAGTCATCCCGAAAAATGAAAGACAAAACGGATTCTCACGATAAAGAAACTGGCAGACACTCTTCTCTCAGGGATTTACTGGTAACGGAAAATGATCTCATCATTGCGGCAATATCACCTGGAACCCTTTTTGTATATGAGCCAGGCAAACCTGAACCGGCAGCAGCAATGGATATCTCAGAAAAAATAAACGGTACAATAACCGGCCTGGGCAACATACATCATTCCCTTTAACGGCCATGGCAGGCCAATCTGCCGCAACTAAGCGTAAAAGTACTTTTATTACAAATAGTTAAAGATATTTTTATTATCTTACTCACATAGTCACTCATAAATTGTTATTTTATATATACCATATATAGCTTTGACTCATTGATAGACACAATATATTGTGGCAGTCCTGAGAACTTCTGACTGTGGGATTGCTCATAATTAAAATAATTTTACACCGGCAGATTATGATATGACATCAAACACCCCTATAGACACATTGTTGAAAAAAGCAAACTCCCTTTATGAATCCGGTAATCACGATCAGGCAGAATCGCTTTATCAGGAAATTCTTCAAATTGATCCAGATCAGCCCGATGCCCTGCATATGCTGGGATGTATAAAACACTTGAAGGGGCTGCACGATGAAAGCATTGTGCTTATTAAAAAGGCAATCAGTTTAAATCCCGAAGCTGCGGTTTACTACAACAATCTGGGCAACATCCTCTTCGCGCAAAAACGCCATGATGCTGCGGCAGATGCCTTTACCAAAACCCTTGAACTGGCACCTGATTACGCGGAAGGACACTACAACTTAGGGCTCACCTCCATGGAGCGCGGTGATAATGAGCAGGCTGTATCAGGTTTCAAAAAAGCGATTCAGCTTAAACCGGATCTGGTGGATGCCTATACAAATCTGGGAAATGTTTTTATCAAGACGGGGTCGGCAAATGATGCCGTTACATGGCTTTCCCAGGCCCTTGAGATGGCTCCCGGCAATGTGGCAGTCAATGTAAACCTGTGCCTTGCCCTCCAGTCCGCTGGCGATCGGGACAGAGCGGAGGATGTGCTGGTCAAATCCCTTGAGTATGTTCCGGACAACCCGGAAATACTGTTTAACCTCGGAAATATTTACCAGCACAAGAACAGAAGCGAGGATGCCGTTGCCTGCTTTGAGAAGGCCCTTGAATCGACTCCCGACGACACCAGAATAGTCTATAATCTCGCCACCACCCTTATGGAATCGGATCAAAAAACAAAAGCTCTGGGCTTTTACGAAAAACTGTTGAAACTATCAGGGGGAGATGACAAAATTCTGAACAACATGGGACTTATCCACTACGATCTCGGGCACTATGATAAAGCGCTCGGTTATTTTGAACGAGCCATCAATAAAAGCCCGGACTTTGCCATGGCATTCAACAACATGGGACTTGCCCATAAAGCCATGGAGCATTTTGATAAAGCCATAGAAAATTTTAAAAAAGCCATAGAAATTGAACCTGATTTTGCAAGAGTCTATCACAACCTGGCCGAAATCCTCCGGGAGACCGACCAGTATGAGGAAGCTGAGAAAAACTGCAAAAAGGCCATAGAAATTGAGCCGGATCTTGCCCAGGCCAACACCCATTATTCCTACCTCCTGAAATGGCAGTGCGAATGGAAAGCCTTTGACATCCTAACAAAACGTATTGATCCAATGATTCGTGACCTGCTTGAAAAAAATGAACCGGCAGGAGAAAGCCCGTTCATGAATATCATAAGGGTAGATGACCCTGCCTACAACAGAAAGGTTGCTGACGCCTATGCCCTTAAAACAACAAAACTGGCCGATCTTCTTGATATTAATTTCCCCCATAATCGACAAAAATATGATGGACAAAAAAAGGATTCCAGGATCACCATAGGCTATCTGTCAGCCAATTTCAAGAATCATCCCATGGCCCATCTACTGGCCGACCTATTCAAACTACACGACAGAAACAACTTTCATGTTAATGCCTATTCCCTGGGCCCTGACGATAAAAGCGTTTACCGTCAAAGATTTATGGATGACGCGGACATTTTCAGGGATATTCGTCATCTAAGTCATGGAGAAGCAGCTACACTGATATATCATGACCGGGTGGACATTCTCGTTGATCTGATGGGATACACCCAGGGAAACCGCCTGGAAATCTCAGCGCTCCGCCCTGCGCCGGTTCAGGTAAGATACATGGGTCTTGCCGGAACAACCGGCGGAAAACTTTTTGATTACATTATCGTGGATGAAATCGTGACCCCTAAAAATCAACAGAAAAACTATGCGGAAAAATTCATCTACATGCCCCACACCTATCAAATTAATGATCAGGACAAAATTATATCAGATTCCCCTGTTACAAGGGAAATGTTTAATATTCCCGAAAACAGCTTTGTTTTCTGCTCGTTCAACCAGTCATACAAAATCGACCCGGAGATTTTCACAGCATGGATAGATATCCTAAAAGAAACCTCCCCAAGCGTACTGTGGCTCATGCCGGGAAATGAAACAGCCCGGAAAAACCTGCTTGTTTTTGCCGAAAAAAAAGGAATCGATGAAAACCGGCTTGTTTTTGCCGAAAAAATCCCTCTGCAAGAACATCTCGGCAGGCTGCGGCTGGCCGATCTTGCCCTGGACACAGGCGCCATAGGAGGCGCAGCCACGACCAGCGACGCGCTCTGGGCGGGGCTACCGGTAATTACCCTTCTTGGAAACCGATTTGCTTCCAGAATGTCCGCGAGTATCCTTACCGCCATCGGCCTTAAGGAACTTGTCACCAACAGCCTTGATGAGTATAAATCCCTTGCCGTGAAACTTGCCTGTAACAAGGATGACCTTGCCGGCATCCATCAAAAACTTAAACACAACACCCGGAAAACTCCTCTTTTTGATACCTGGGGATTCACACTGAATCTTGAAAAAGCCTATAAAAACATATGGAACAGGTATTTATCCGGAAAAAAACCCCGTCTGCTGGATATGAAACAAAATATCACCCGCCTTTCCACTTCAGGGTCAATTAATACCCATGAATACGATTTCCCCGTAAGCTGTATTGACATGTATTAACACCCATGAATCCATGCTTACAGCATCCTCCTACCCACACCTTTCAAAAAAAATATTCCTAAAGTTTTATATTCTAAGGACGATCTTTAATTTTAAATAAAGTCGGCTGACGTTAATTTTCACCCTTAAGCAAAGGAGTAAATATTTAAACGCTTTAAGAATTAAAGACTCAAAATTTTAAAAGTTTATAAAAAAAATATTAACACAACAAATATAATATCAAAACATGCTTAAACTGTTAAAATAAGGGCAATGAGGCCCGCTGAAACAATTCACGGAGGATAACAATTATGGCACTTACCATCAATACCAATGTGGCTGCATTAAACGCCCACATGAACATGAAAAAAACGGATAACGCACTTACCAACTCCTTGCAAAGGCTCTCCACTGGTATGAGAATCAACAAGGCTGCCGATGATGCATCGGGCATGGCCATTGCCGACTCTCTCAAGGCTCAGGGACTCGGTCTCGGCCAGGCTATCAGAAACGCCAACGACGGTATCAATATTGTACAGACCGCGGACGGCGCCCTTGATGAGGCCATCAACATAGTCAACATCATCAAGACCAAGGCGATTCAGGCTGCCCAGGACGGCCAGACCTTTGAATCACGAAAAATAATCCAGGAAGATATTGACAAACTTCTTGAAGAAGTGGATCTTCTGGCAAATTCCACATCTTTTAACGGCAAGAAACTCCTCTCCGGTGAATTCACAAACAAGAACTTTCAGGTGGGCTCAAGCTCCGGCGAGATTGCAAAGGTTTCCATTGATTCTGCTGAAACTACCAAAACCGGTCATGTTACAACAGGAAATCTCACCATTGAACATAACGGTGACCAGGGGCCGGGAGAAACGACTATTGTAATCCACAGCAGCACCGAGAACAAGGATTATGAACTCCAGACCGTGGATCTGCTGTTCAACAACTCCAGTGAAAACGGCATAGGAGCACTTGCTGACGCAGTAAACAAGCTCTCCGACAAACTGGGCATAACCGCCCAGACAGTTGTTGAGGTCTCATCCAGGGGAAGTGTAAAGGCTTTTGATATCGGTGCTGATTTCAAGATCAACGGAGTTGATATCGGTGCTGTTTCCGTAAAGGACAACGACAGTGACGGCGCCCTTGCCAAGGCCATCAACGGCAAATCCGACCAGACAGGAGTCAGGGCCGCCGTTGACTCCCAGGGAGTACTCACCCTCAGCTCTGCCGATGGAAGAGCCATCAAGATACAAGGAAATGTAAAGGATGCTTTTACCAAAACGGCCGCAGAAATGTCAACCTTCGGAGAACTGAGACTCACCCAGATGGGCTCAAATTCCCTTTTGATCAAGGATGCAGATGCCGGGGAACTCACCCAGATTACAATCGATGTTTCCGAAACAATGGACGTCAGCACGGAAATGCTGCTGGCACAAGGCTCTGATATAGCATCAGGCTCGGTACTCACCGCCGGCTCCCAGGTTGGATTCAAAATGTATATTACCAGCCAAGATGGAAGCACAGACGGAATTTCAACCCAGACCACTTCCATAGATTCAAGCGTCACAGCCGGCTCAAAACTGGCATCAGGAACCGTTATCGCTGTCGGCACGACCATAGGAGGCAAGGTAACCACAGGTACACTGGACATCGATAACGACGCGAAAATTGCAGCCGGCAGTACCATCGCCAGCGGCTCGACAATTGCGGCAGGCACACTCCTGACAACGAGTATCAACACCTCCAGCGGAGTTATAGCAGCCGGAACCCTGTTAAGCGTTAAAACAACAACTGTAGGAGATGTACTGCTTGAAGAAGACTTGATACTACAGGCAGATACAGTAAACGAAAGCCAGCTTGCATCAGGCACCACCCTGGCTGCCGGCTCCGTCATCAACAATATAGGAACCAGTAACACGAGTGCTGACGGATTCTATGTGCTTGATACTGTGGGAACAACAACCATTTCAGAGGAATTTACCCTTAAAGCAGGCTCCGAGCTGAAATCAGGTACTGTCCTTGCCCAGGGATCCACCATTGGTAACGCGGAGATGGTCTCAGGGACAGACAGTTCAGGCGGAGGCATAACAGCAACAGATATGGGCAAGGAGACTGTCGTAGCGGCAGGTTCAAAGCTGCTGTCCGGAACAAGCCTGGAAGTCGGCTCGACAATAGGGGGTACCATAAAACTTGATACCGCAAGCATGGGGACGACAATATCAAACGATCTGACCCTGGGGGCCGGCTCCACCATCGCCAGCGGTTCCGTCATTGCTAAAGGGACATACCTTACCACCGGTATCAACACATCCAACGGCATTGTCGGTCCCGGCGTTACCTTGGAACAGAATGCCACTCTTATGGGAGATCTTTATCTAACCGAAGACATGACCCTGGAAAAAGACAGCGTACTCCTTAGCGGCACCACAGCCACAAGTACGGGCGGCGGAGTTTCCTCAGACATCAACATAGGCAATACAAAGGTTACCCGACTGAGCGATATTGATGTCACGAGCCAGGAGAGTGCTCAAATCGCAATATCGGTGGCGGACTCGGCACTTAAGGACTATGACAAAATCCGGGCGAACTTAGGTTCGGTTCAGAACCAGCTCACATCCACCATAAGTAACATCAGCGTTACACAGGTTAATGTCAACGCGGCTGAATCGGCCATCCGGGATGTAGACTTTGCGGACGAGTCCAAGACCTTCTCCAAACTCCAGATTCTTGCTCAGTCAGGATCCTATGCAATGTCCCAGGCCAATGCCTCATCACAGAACGTCATGAGCCTGCTGCAGTAAACTTTTAACCCCAAAAATTTTCTCCTCTTTTATCTAATCGCCCACAAGGGGAGAAAAACATAAACACAACTTAAATATCCACAACGCCCTGGAAATCATTTTTCAGGGCGTTGATATTAAAGGTTGAGTCTACAAATACCGATAATATATCAGTGAAGGTCAGCCACACATGCCGTCCCTGACCTGCAAAAAAAACTAAATTTACCGGGAGGATACCAACATGGCCTCAGGAAGTATATCATCCCTTGGTCTTGGATCAGGTCTGGAACTCCAGAGCATGCTTGAGCAGCTCAAGGAGGTTGATCAAAGGCCCATTGAAACCAAGAGGGAAACACTGACAAAACTCGAAGAAAAAACAGAGGAATTTGACAGCATCAAATCTTCCCTTATTTCCATGAGATCCGCCGCGCTTGATCTTTCTCTGGGCTCCAATTTTCTTGAAACCAAAACGGGTGTAACCGGCACATCTATTGAAGCCACATCTATTTCCGGTGCCAAAGATATGTCCCACAGCATTAATGTAACTGCCCTGGCATCCTTCAGTTCATGGACCTCCGAAGGGGTGGCCAGCAAAACAGGAGTTCTCACCACAGAAGATAATACCTTTGCCTATAAACTGGGGGGAAATGGCAATACCATCACCCTTGATGTGGATTCCGGTACATCACTGCAGGATTTGGTGAACCTTATAAATGACGATGATTCAAATCCCGGTGTTACAGCCTCCATTGCCGATACCGGTTTTGGGGACAATCCATACAAACTGATTCTCAGAAGCGACGAACCAGGTGAAGAAAACCGCGTATTTATCGAAACACAACTCATTGACTCTCCTCCGGAGAGTGATAATGCAGTGACAATAAGTGCCACAGAACCCCTTGATATTCTGGATGCCTCAGGCAACAACAAGATTGTTTTTCAGGAGCGCCTTGCAGATGGTTCACTTGGAGCTGAGAAAACCGCCACAATTGCAGACGGCACTTACACAAGCGGTTCCGATCTGGCATCTGCAATTAAAGCTGCCATGGAATCTGAATCGGAAAATGGCATTGACTACACTGTCTCGTATGACAGTGACACGCAAAAGTTTTCCATAAAGGAAAACGGCTCGGAACTCCATGAACTAAATATCTCCTGGGACGCAAGCAGTGCTGCCTCTTCCCTTGGATTTGACGCTGAGGAAGATGTCTATAAACCCCATGCGGGCCTTAAGTTGACAGAATCCACAGGTGCTGGTTTTTTTGCTCCGGAAAGCGACAGCAAAGTGAACATCAGCGCATCCGAGCCTGCTGATATATCTGCTGCAAATAACAATAACGAAATTATTTTCAGAGAAAGGCTGGCAGACGGCACACTTGGAGATGCCAAAACCGCCACAATTGCCGATGGTTCATACACCAGCGGAGACGATCTGGCTGCGGCCATCAATACAGCCATGGAAACAGCATCTGAAAACAGCACGAAATTTTCCGTGCTCTTTGACAGTGAAACCAAAAAATTTACCATCAAGGAGAATGGCTCAAATCTCCATGAGCTGCAACTTGAATGGGGAAACAGCAGCGCAGCATCAGCACTTGGGTTTGATGCGGAAACCGACATATATACACCCTATGAATCTTCTTTGAACGCGCGTTTCAGTGTGGACAATATAGCCTATCAAAGGCAGTCAAACGATGACATTGAGGATGTCATTCAGGGATTAACCATCGATTTGAAAGAGCCGGGAACCTCAACCATAGGGGTGGTGTCTGACTTTGAAACGGTTGAATCGAACATACAGGAAATAATCTCAACCCTGAATACCCTTAGAATCGACATGGATGCCAAAAGCAAATATGATGCTGAAACAGGGGAAAGGGGTATTTTATTCGGAGAGTCTTCCGTTACAAGAATTGATAATGAACTCAAATCCTTCATGGAGCAGGAGCTTAATCTGACCGGAGCCGTTACCAGCATGTATGATCTCGGGCTCACAATTGAAGATGATGGAACCATCTCCATCGACAGCTCCGTCCTCCAGGATGTTCTTTCTTCAAACGCTGAAGATGTAATCAAATTCTTTACGGGTGATTCCGATAATGATGTCACTGGATTTGCCGACCTCTTGTATGACAAAATGCGTGATTATACAGGAGTGGACGGTCTCTTGAGTGCTAAAATAGACTCAACGCAGACCCGCATAACCAAGATGGAAGAACAGATAGAAAAAGATACGGAAATACTGGATAAACGCTACGAAACAATGACCATGCAGTTTATCGAGTTAGATTCATTCATGCGGCAGATGCAATCGGAAGCATCCTTTCTGGATCAGGTTTTTAATACAAATAACAATGACGATTAAGCTCTTTTTGTCTATTTTGATATAATTACAAACCCATTTTATAATTGGACTCACCATATAACCGGCATGGCCGAAGCATATTTTTTACCCGGCCACAACGAAAATTGAAAGTCTTTTGAAAAATAACCTCTTACGGAGACTTTCATATAAAAACAGACGCCAAAAAAAGTCATGAAACAAAACCTTGAAAAATACATTACAGAATATATGGACATCCAGAATATGCAAAGGAAAACCGGGGGGTATCAACCTGGTCTACTGGAAATACGGCAAATGGCCTTTGAAAGAAAAAAAGCCTTTCAAAACCTGAGAAATGCCATTGCAGAATCTTCCCCAAAAGAATTGCTTAAATTTGCTGATATGGGAAAATATCTCCTTAAAAATGACGAAATACTACAAAAACAACTTGGATCATATAAAAATGAAATATTAAAAAAAATTAATAATAATAATAAAGGAAAAAAAATACTTAAAGGGTACATGGGACAAACCGTAACCAGTAAACGATTTATTAACTTGAAAGAATAGACAGGAAAAATTGAACAAAGGCAAATTCATTTATGATAACTTAAGAAATTATAAGAAACTGCCGAATATATTTATAAGTTAAAAAAAGAAATATTGACGATCTTAAAATAGCTCTGTAAACTTATACTTAACCTAAATGATACTTTTTATCGTCTGGAGGTCTAAATGGCACCACCTGTAGGAGTAAATAAATATATATGCAACCACTATGAAGGTATGACCCCTGAACAACTGATTCTCATGCTTTACAAAGGCGCCCTTTACCGCCTCCAGCTTGCCAGACAAGGTATCCTGGAAAAAAACATACAAAAACGAGGGGAAAATTTAAGTAAAGCAATCGCCATTATTTCAGAACTGAACAGCTCTTTAAGCCAGGAAATAAATGACGAAACAGTTCAATTCTTGGGAGGACTTTATACTGCTATCCTAAGAGAGCTGCCCAAAGCTTCACTCTATAATGATGAACAGATTATCATCCGGACTGAGAAATATATTTCAAGATTAAAAGAAATATGGGAAACAGATGTCATGGGATTGGTAAAATCCAACGGCAAAAAATCTTTAAACAACATAAAAGATATAAAAGGCACTCAGTTTAATATGGGTAACACAAACAGCTCATATGGATCCCAGACCAATCAAAAAAGATTACATGCATTTGCAGTGTAAAAAAATAAGGATATCATATATATCAGGGAGGATATCATGAACTTGAACAGCATAAACACATCTAATTCACTGGATGCATTAGCAAATGTTAAAAAAGTACCTCATGCAACGAACGCTTTATCTGATTTTTCTCAGATACAGATATCAAATAAAAACCTATCCATCAAGGATCTGGGGTCTATTCAACAGGAACAAGGAAAAACCCTTAAAGATACAAAAGAAAATGATAAGGGAAATAACACTCTACAGCCTACGATTGAAGAAACAGATGAAATGGTGGAAGATTTAAATGATTATATGAACGGTCTTAAGACCAGCCTCAGATTTTCCATAAGCGAAGATATTGACAGGCAGGTGATTGTTAAGATTAAAAATCGTGAAACCGATGAAGTTATCAAACAGATACCTGCTGAAGAATTGATAAACATCAAAAAGAAAATGGAAGAACTCACAGGGATGCTTTTAGATCACAGCGTTTAGTAGGCAAATTATATAAAATATTTTACCGTAGGGTTAAATATGAAGCCTTAAAAATGAATATGATTTATGCAGATAGCCTTAAGCGCAGGAAACGTCTCTTTTCTGAACCCCTTCAATGGATTCAAGGACATTGTGATGCAGGGAATAACGGCTATCTGAAATTACAAACTGAACGACCTCGCGTGTTCGAGGGTTAATCACCAGGGGCCCTAACAAATTAGCAGAGATGAGTTTTTCTTCGCCTTCACCTGAAATATTTATAACGACAAAAATGACCAGTTCATCTTCTTTTATTCCCTGCCAATGCCTGAGTTCAATTATTCTTCTGATGTCCAGGCTATAATCAGGTTTGAACAAAAAAGGATTCATTATCACAAGGTTCAAGTTAGGATCTTCAACACTCTGAAACCAGCAGAAGGGATCTGTTTTTGGATCCTCAATGATTACAAAATATTCATATCCAGGAAATCCCGGCAATCCTTCGGGCATAGTCAAAATGCTCTTCTCATCAATCTCTATCTCGCCAAATTTCCGGGTGTTTATCTTCATGTTTCCTGGACTCCCTGTTTTAGCCCTTTAATTATCCTGGTTCCCTGCTTTTGCCTGATAAGATCTGCAGCAGCTTTAATATCGGTTAAAGTCTTTGAAGCAGATTCAACGTTTTCCTGTTTTATCTGCTCAACCACCTCCATCCTGAGTATCTGAATGTCCCTTGGCGCATCAATGCCGATCTTTACATTCCCCCCGTCAACCTCAAGTACGGTCACAATAATATTGTCACCAATTTTTATCTTATCTTCCCTCTTTCTGGTGAGAACAAGCATAATAATGTCCTTTGGTATCCTGCCTTATTCCATTCAGAAGCAGGTGACAGGGTTATTGGGCTTCAGTTATTAACAAAGGGTTTATAAGCTTCATTTTTACTAACACTCCCCCTTTTGCATTACATATAATCCATCAGGCTGATATTTATAATCTTGGAAGTTGACTTTAACGCTGCCTCATATGCTGACTGAACCGATGTCAGCTTCATGGTGGCCTCTACAATATCAGCATCCTCAATGCTGGATCGTCTCTCCGTAAGATAAAGATTCATCTCGGTTGTAAGGGACTCCCGTATCTGGAGCCTGGTATATTTCATTCCGGTCTCGGAAATAATGGAGGTCATATTTTCATAGCTTGTATCAAGCCGTCCAATGGTCCGCTCTATGCCGTCCACGTCGTTATTTTCAAGATAACCTCTTAAATCCAGCAGAGTATTGAAAATTCCCCATTCCACCTCATCTGTGCCGTCTAACGGCGTCTTGGTATCATCTTCGGCATCAAAGCCCATTATGGAACCTATGGACTTTCCGGTTCCTCCTTCGGATACCGGCGCATTTTCCCCAGACTGCCACAACAGACTGAACTCGTCAAGACGAGTGCCGTTTTCCTTGATGGTAAATTTCTCCGTGGTAGTATCCCATGAAACGGAATAATTAATCCCATTACCGTTTTCAAGGGATTCCGCCTCCAGAGCCTTCTCCACCTCTTTGGCAAGCTCATCATGGCTTCGATAAGATCTTGTATAGGGAGGAACTGCCGTATAATCAGGTTTGATTTTGACGGATGCACTAAGATCAAGAATCCTCTGTCCTCCCTGCCCATCATCAATAACTTCGTGAAAATCAATTTTGTTGTTGTCAGCAGAAATGGGTACGCTGACGATATTGTAATCGCTCTGGGAAAACTGCGGGTATATTATGCTGTCATCATCTCCAGACCCTGCATTATTATATCCCAGCGCAGTAGAGACAGTAGATCCTGCATTTGACCAGTACAGATCAATTTGAGACATGGTGCTGCCATCTTCCTGGATAGTATAGCGCTTAAGCTTTGAATCATAGTTAACTGATAATGAGGTAGTGCTGCCCGAGGCTGAGGCTTCGGTATTCATTTGATATTCAAGTTCAGCGGCCAGTTCCTTACCGGAATAATAGCCATCGGGAATGGTTGCAGTCAATAAAGCCCCTCCATTGATTGAAAATTCCAATCCATTATTGGTAAAAGGAGCTACCGATGTTATTATCATACGTTTTGCTTCCGTATCAGAAGAAATGGGTTCGGTAATCATGTCTGCACCGACAAACCCTATTTCATGCCCTATACTGGTATCATCAAGTTCCGGGGTGACTTCCCTGTTGATTTTGAACTCAACAAAATCATCTTCATTCAGCGCATCATTAAACTGAATGGTGACAGCAGGTATATCGTTATCATCAAAATACAGCTCAATGCTGTTGTCATCAAGGGTTTCAACCTTTGAAGGGGTAATCGAGCTTTCCACCGTATCTAAAATCCATGTATCCTCCCCATCCCAGTTGAGGCGCAGGGACTCCTCATCATTTTCCATCTCAAGGGCATCGGGATTGACCACCCTTGCATCAATGGATTCAAGGGTAATGGTGCCCCCGGTCTGAATCTCCGTCAGAAAAGGTCCGCCCTCCAATCCTGCATCTTCATAGGCCGCCGTTCCGGTTTCCCAAAAAAACTCCGTGCGCATGAAGCCTTCATAGGAACCATCTTCGACAATGGAAAACTTTTGAGTGTCCTCATCATAGCTCACATCATAGGTCAATCCATAGCCATCCTCTGATGATGCCTCGTTCAAGGTTTTTTTTATCATGGCTGCAAGGCTTTTTTTATCATAGTCCCCATCCGGCACCGTTGCTGTAATCAGCCGCTCATAGTCTGGCCCATAGTCTGGATCTTCTTTAAACACAATTGTATTGTTGGTAGTGTTTATGGCAACCTTGTTATCTTTGAAGGTCTCCTTTCCCACCATTCCCACAGCAACCTCCTCGTTCTTGTCCGACCTGATCTGAAAGGGAGTTTCATCCCCGTAGTAAAGCACTTGTAGAGGCTCTGCATCCTGTTTATACTCTAAGGGTAGAGTATCGGTACGAGTGCCGCTGAAAAGATAATTACCGTTTACCTGGGTGTTGCCAAGGGATACTATTTGATCGATAATGCTGTCCACCCTTTCCACTGCATTCCTGCGCTGGTCAATTCCTGTGGATGCATTGGCCAGTTGAAGCACATCTGTTTTCATCTCCATGATCAGATCGCTGACACTGTCAAGGGCACTCTCCACCCCGGAGAGCCAGGTGGTGCCCATGTGCACATTGGTTTCGATCTGCTCAAGGTTCTCGATGGAAACATTCAGATTCATAACCTGGGTCAGCCCGATGGGATTGTCGGAAAGGCTGTTTATATCCTTCTGGGTGCTCATAACCTCATTGGCATCCTTTAAATCCTCTGTAATCGTACCCAGTTGATATGTGGCTAAATGATATGTGGAAATTGTTGGTACACGCATGATCACCTCCTATCTCATCCCCAATATGGTATTCAGCATTTCATCGGAGACTGTAACAAGCTTGGCTGCCGCCTGGAAGGCTGACTGGTATTCGATGAGCTTAATCATCTCTTCATCTAAGGAAACAGCAGAAACAGAGTCTCTTTGCTCGGTAATATAATTGACCATAAGGCTTGCAAATTCACTGGAGCTTTTGATGTTTTTAGCCTCAGTGCCAAGAGAACCTATCATGGTATTATAATAGCCGTCCAGGGTTGCTTCGGTCAAGTTTGAGATGGCTCTGCCGTCACTCGTAAAGGTCCATTGGCGGATACTGAAACGCTCAAACTGCAAATCAGCCATGGCAAGGGCATTATAGTTGTCTCCCGCACTTATCTGTCCTGTATCACTATCAATACTGGCTGCTGCAAGAAACTTTGTATCCTTTAATTCTTCATTAAGGGACATGGTCAAGGCACTATTTCCTTTGAGCAAGGTATTTATGCCTGTAGCTGCAAACAGTCCTGATTCTCCGCCGCTACTTTCAGAAAATGCAAAACCAATGTTATCGCTGTCATGTTTTTTCAGATCAAAGGAGAAAAAACTGGTATCTGGCCCTGGAACATCTTCAGAGACCTTTTCAGCAAAACTGAATTCAATATCTGCAACGCCATCCTCATTAAAATCCACCCCGAACCCGTCCATATCCCCACCTTCCGGAATGATCACGGCATTACCCGTGGGATCATTTTCAATCTTCCATTCCCCGCCGAAAAGCTCAAACCTGAGATTAGATGCCTCAAAATCAATGGCATCCCAGTTTTTAATCTCCATAGTTATATTTTCAGGGGTAAACCCATTCTCGTTGGAATACATTTCATTGGTCATCACATGGTAGGTGTCAGATGCGGCAAGAGTAAGACGGCCGTCATTCGTGGCGTCGGCAGTCATCCCCTGTATCTGGCGATTGAACTCATCAACAAAAGAATCCATTGTCCAGTGCCAGTCAGACAGTGTTTCTCCCGTAGCAGTGCCATCCTCATTGGCAGAAACAGGATTTCCAGACTCATCAGTGCTGATGGTGAACACATCACCATCAAAGACAGTCCCGCTGAAAAAATTCAGTGTCATGCCGTCCACCTCTACCTGTGCCGGCATCTCTTCGCTGTAAGGTGGATCAGAAGCCTCAATTTCAAAGGATCCCGAGGCACTGCCGTTGTTCCACTCAACAACTATGGGCTGGACAGGCTCGCCATTGTCAATGGGCAGGCTGTTTACACTTCCTCCGGAAAGAATCTTGAAGGTGTAGATATCATTCTGGCTTATGGCCGAACCCTTTACCTTCATTATCAGCGGATCAGGCGAGCCGTCTTCATTTATATTCAGGCTCAAGGTGTTGCCTGCGACCAAGGTTCCCGCGGAAATATCAAAGGTCAGGATTTCACGGTCATTTTGATCTAAAATACTGACCGGTCCCTCATCCTCGACCTCTATCAGTCCCCATTCTCCGGTGGATATTCCGTTTTTATAGTATTTCTCCCACATGATCACCCCTTCATCGGCATACAGGGAAGATGTGGCTGAGTTTGAGTATTGATTGCCGATCAATGTAACGGAATCCCAGTGCTCAAGAAAATCGTTGTCCGGGGCACTTGTACCGCTTCCGGTTCCTGTGGCGACCTTAAGTCTTGCATTAACACCGCCTGCATCCTGGTGAAAATCACCTATTTCTATGGGCTCTGTCAAATCCGAAGCCTTCAGAATTGACACAGATGAACCTGACTGGATGATTTTATAGGGGGGATCAGGGTCAGCAGGATTTATCAATGCCGCTTCCAGCAGGGTAAAGAGGGCATCTGCATGCTCCAGATCAGTCAAATTGTCGGCTGCAGCGGTGTAAGTAACGGTAACAGGCGCACCTCCGTTCACATCCGTACCACTGATATCAAAAGAAATCTGATCACCAATGCTATCAAGATTCTCAAAACCGCCCTCCCCTCCAAAGGTAAGAATGGAGGAGCCAGTAGATGCACTGCCTTCCAGAAAGAGACCGCCATCCACGGCTGCCGCAGAAGAAAAAATGGACATGCCGGGATCCATCAAAGTGGTGACCGTGCCGGTTATCACCGCGCTCTTGGCCTCACCTGTAATATCACCTTGTTCAAAAATATCGGCAGAGGTACCATTGCCGGAAAAGACAATAAAATCAGTGTCATTACCTGTATTAAAATCTTCCATGCCAACGGTTTTGCCTGATCTGCTGACCAGTGTAAACTCGGTGTTCGAGGCATTTTCAACATCATATTCCAAAGACAGATCCTGATCCCCGTTGATCCTGTTAATGGATTCAACGGCAGACAGGAGGGCGTCCTCAAACTGCTCCTGGATGTATCCAAGGGAATTATCCACTTCAAATACGACATCTTCCGTGATGCCGTCTACATAAAGGGAAAAACTAACCTCGGTACCAGATGTCAGGGCATTTGACACATTAGCCGTGTCAAAGGTCACACGGGTTTCCGAGGCATAAGCGATCAAGCCGGAAACACCGTTCAGGTAATCTGCGATGGATGCGGCAGACTGAATGGCATCTCCCCCGGCAGCCTTGATGTTAACAACCTGGGTACCGGACGGGCCCCCGTAAATTTTCAAAGTCTGCTCCGCCAGAGCAGAATCAAGCAGGCTATCCACGTCGGACGTCGCCGAAGCCTGAACCTTGGAAAAATCATTTCCTCCATCGGTTTCAGCTACAAGTTTATTACCAATATGAGCTCCATCCATAACAGTAAGCTTATATACAGCCTCCATCTCAGGAAGGCCACTGCCGGCCTTCCAGTTGGATATGGATGCCTCTGAAATACCCATGTCCATCTGTGATTGTGTGTAAACGGTTTCAACGGCAGTTGTATCTTCAATCCATACACTTAGATCACCGGTATAATCAATCTTATTTCCAAAGCTTAAGCTGGATAAAAGACCGGTCTCGTCCACGACATAATCCCCTGTAAGGGTATCGGAAAAATATTCCAGACCGGCTCCCTGGGTATGCTGATAATTCAGGGCCCATATAAACTCCCCGGCCAGTTCGTCAAGTTCTGCACTGTATTTAGGAATCACTTCATCCCTTATTTCCAGCCACCCGCCAATCTGACCAGCGGTAATTTTATCGGTAATTACATTTTTACCGCCGGATGAGTTATTCCAGATTATCTCTCCATCAGCAACAGATAGATCATAGGTTGTCTGATTATTCACAATGGGAAGGCCATTGGCTACATTCACCACAACTGCACCGGATGACTGCTCAAAGGTATCTATATCTATCAGCTCCCCCAGCTCATCTAAAAGTGCATTTCGTTTGTCCCTGTTATCATTGGAAGGATTCTTTACCTCCTGCCCGGTTATCTCCTTGTTCAACGTGGCGATCTCCCCGGTTATCTGGTTGATGCGGTTCACGGCATCATCCATCTCTAAGGTCAGGTCCGTGGAAAGCTGATCAAGATAAGCTGAGGCCATGTTAAAACGTTCTGAAAGATCTTCCGTATTTTCAAGCACCCCCAGGCGCTGGGCCGAGTCTGCAGGGTCATTGGAAAGATCACTCCAGGAATTCCAAAAATCCGTCAGCACCCTGCTGAGGCTGGTATCTGATGATTCGCTGAAATAATCGGTGATGAGAGTGATATATGTTTCAGCCTCCTGATAGGCAGAAAGATCGGCTTTTTTGTCGGTTAGCCGATTTTCCAGAAGCTGATCAACACTCTGCTGAATCTGGGTAAGATCTACACCGCTGCCAAAAAGAAATCCAGCATAGGAAACAGGTTGGTTGTTGACGAGCTGGATTTTCTGCATGCTGTAGTCGGGATTGCTTACATTGGCAATGTTGTTACCGGTTACATTGATCCCGTACTGCTGGGCTGCCAGAGCACCCTTGGCTATTTGAAGTGTTGAAGCTATGCCTCCCATAATCAGGCCTCCGCATAAATCAAAGGTATGGAAGCGGATGAGCCATATCCTGAAGCTGAATGTATCTTACCTGCTTCTCCGTACTGTTCCTGCCTTGCCGCCCCTGTGATGGTGGTCATTACTCCGTCGATGATGCTGAGATATTCCTGGATATACCTTCGGTTATACCTTGCAAGACGCTGTACATTTTCTTTTATGCCATTAAGATCAATAATTATCTTTTCAAGCTCTGCCAGATCAATTGGATCAACAGGCAATATTTTTAAAAGGCGTGACATACTGAAACTGCCCAGCGAGATTCCATGATCGATACCTGTTTCATCCAAAAAGGCAAGTAAACCGCCTCGAAGGCTTTCAATACCGGCAGCTATTTTTTTTTTCATGGAGGAAGCATTCCACAAAAAATTCACATCCATGTCAGTAATGGCTTTTTGTTCTGCTTCCAGCACCTTGGCAAGATCAATATATAGATTATGCTTCTGATTAAGCACATCTTTAATTTTTGTACAGGTCATTTTATCCATGTCGCCACCTCCACACTGTTTATATCGGCATTCAAGGAAACAGCTTGAAGCCCAAGGGAAAAAGATACGCGTCATGTAGGAAATTTTTTCCCTTTAAAACACTTTTTTCCCTTAAAAGAACAATAATGCAATTGGGGTGCCACCCATGAATTCAATTTTATAATAGCGTATATTCAAAATTATAAACGGGTAAGTTCCCGGTAAAGATATTCCCCGATACCCGTACCATTTTCTCCCCGGGAAATCTTTTCCGCAAGATACTGATCATGCATAGATGTATAGATATCCATGCCCTGTCCACCACCAAAAAAATCATCACCCGGCAGAGTGGAACGCATGGACTTTATCATGCTCTGAATAAATATGGCCTCAAATCCCTGGCAGGCCTCTTTCAGCTCTGTATTGCCATTATCCCTAATCTTATTATTAGTTGTCCCGCTACCTGCATTCAACACAGCAGTTAAATTTGCAGGGAAAAATTTTTGATTATTAACAAGGCCTTCCATGATGTACTCCATTATTTTTTGGTATTTTTCATATTGCCTCAAAAAAAGCAGGTACTAAATGATTTCGATTTCAGCCTGGAGCGCGCCCGCTGCCTTTATGCTCTGGAGAATGGTAATGAGATCCCTCGGTGTCACACCAATGGAATTCAGTCCCCTTACAAGGTCACCAATGGTTGAGCTGCCCGGCAGAGTCATGACATTGACCTCTTCTTCCTCCACACTAACCTCCGTCTGGGGAGTTGCCACAGTCTCACCCTCTGAAAGGGGTTCTGGCTGGGACACGTCCTGGGATTTTTTGATAGTTACCGTTAAATTACCATGGGCAACCGCCACGGTGGATATGGTCACATTTTCCCCTATAACAACTGTGCCGGTCTTTTCATTCACTATAACCTTGGCCCTCACATCAGGCACTACTACAAGGGATTCTATATCGGCAATAAATTCCGCCACCCTGTCTTTTATCATATCCTTAGGGACATTGAGCTTAAGTGCACTTGAGTCCACAGTCTCGGCAATGCCGTCTCCAATGGATGTATTAATGGTGTCGGCCACCCTTTTGGCAGTCGTAAAATCAGGATTAAAAAGGGAAAGTGTCAAGCTTGTTTTGCCATCAAGCTTCATGGGAATTTCACGTTCAACAGAGGCTCCATTTGCAATCCTGGCAACCTGAAGATGATTTTTCTGGGTGCCGCCCCCTGCCCCGCCTGCCCCGACACCTCCCAGGGCCACCGGCCCCTGGGCCAGGGCATATACCTTTCCATCGACCCCCTTTAAAGGGGTCATGAGCAATGTGCCGCCGGAAAGACTCTTGGCATCACCAATGGAAGAAGCAGTCACATCAATCTTGTTTCCTATTCTTGCAAAGGGCGGAATATTTGCAGTGACCATTACTGCGGCAATATTCTTGACATTCAAGCTGTTTTTGTCCACATGAATGCCCATGCGTTCCATCATGTTGGCAAGGGCCTGGGTTGTGAAATCAGAACCGGATTTATCACCGGTGCCGTCCAGTCCCACAATGAGCCCATAACCTGTGAGCTGATTGGTTCTTATTCCTTTTATGGCTGCAATATCTTTAATCCTCGCCCCATGGGATGAAACGGCAGATAATAAGAAAAACAGCAGCAAACAGGCTGATGACTTAAGAATATTGATATATTTTATTTTTTCCATACAATTCTCCAGAAAAAACTTCTATTCCTTTAATAATTAACTCCTCAGTCATAAGTCTCTAATCTATCAGCACATATGGTGTCCAATGAAAATTTAAGGCACAGTATGCCCTATTAAAAATGAGAACTTACGACTTGTGAGTAATTAAAAGGGCCAAAGATTATCAAATAGCCTTGTTCCCCAGCCCTGTTTCTGCTTATCCGCCAGCACACCCTCACCATAATACTCGATCTTGGAATCCGCCAGATAGGTGGACTGCACACGGTTGTCATCGGTGATATCCTGGGGTCTTACTACGCCATATACTACAATATTCTGTACTTCCTGATTCACCTTCATGGCCCTTTTACCATAAATGGTATAATTGCCGTTGGGCAGAATATCCGTGATCCTGGCAGCTATGGATGCTGTTATCTGCCCTTTACGATCACTTTTGGCCTCACCCTTAAAGCTGTTTCCATAGGTAGTTCCAACCATTTTATCCCCAAGCATCCCCTTTGTAACCGGGTTATCCAGGGCTTCAAACTGGCGCATATAGCCAAAAAAATTGGGTACTCCAATGTCCATCTGGGATGTTCTGCCCGCCTCGGTATTCACATCCATGCTGGAGGATGCGTTCTCAACAATATCTACAATCAGAGTGTCTCCCGGATTCCTGGCCTTGGTATCTTCAAAAAAGGGATTACTCTCCTCTGTCCAGAGGGAGCCCTCGGAAGGAGGCGCAGGCTCATAGGTCGGTTGAAGTGCCGGCTGCTCGGAAAGTCCTTCTGGAACCGCAGATACGTGATCAGACTGGGGAATCAGGCTGCATCCTGAAATAATACATGTAACCAGAATCAAACTTATGAATACAAACTTATGAACATTTCTTTTTTTCATGATGCCTCCTGTGACAAGCTAAAAACCGATAACTCTCGATACTAATAAAAAACCTTTGCACAGCCCTTTTCGGTGATAATGGCATTTACAACCTTTTTTGAACTCATATTCTCCACCCGAATAGTATCATTTTGTTTACCATCGCTCCTTGAGAGCCCAAGGGTAACAATGCGAAGATCACCTTTTTCCGCAACAAGCTTTAAAATATCTCCACGCTGAACAATATCTGGTTCATCCAATGTCCGCTTTGTGATAACCTCTCCATCTTCCAGGCTGGTTCTAATTTCCAACCCTAATACATTCTGCTCTTCTGTCATAAAAGTGCCCCTCAAACCTGATATATTAATACGTCTGAGCTCGACATCGCCGGAACAAAGCCTTGTTCCCCGCTGCAAAAAGCGTGATGCACAAATCACATCATCAAACACATCCACGACACCTGTAAGGGAAATCCGGCCAAAATCATGGTTATCCACTTTGACATTAACATAAAGAGTCATCTGGCCCATTATATCTCTGCCTCTGTTTACAGGAGAAGACAAAAACAAGTCGCCTCCGGGGTAAACATCAAGCCCCCTTATGGAAAAATCCCGTATCTCAAAATTTTTTGAACCAGCATTTTTCTCAACATATCTAATAAACATCTCCTTTAACTCTGCCTTGGAAACCTCCTGGCTTGACCGCTTCACATAAACTTTGTCCGGCACAAAAAGTTCCATATCAGGTGTAAGCAAACGGCTTGATTCAAGTCTTGATCTCAACCTGTTTCCATCGATAACCTTGACTTCTCCGGGGCGGGGCGAAAATCCAGCATAAAGACTTTCAAGTTTATGCTTTAACATCTTCGGAGCCTCAATATCAGATATATCTCCAAGATATATTTTTCTGTTGTTGACCGAGGATGATGGTCTGACTTCAATCACAACCTGTCCAAGGCCCTCTTCTCCGCATGCCTGGGAGCATAAAAAATATGCTGTTGTGAACCATGCACAAACTAAAATACAAACGATCATTTTCCATGTTCTTAAACACAGCTCCATACACCCGCTCCTCAATCACAAAATCCCTCAAAAAACCCATATGAGACTCGGTTACAAATTCAACCTTCCTGCCTGAACCATAATTCCCCTGATTAATGAATTAAACTGGATTTTTTGGCATCCTTCATATCAACTCGAAAGTAGTTTACACTTTTATGAAAATTTTGAACCATGATTAAAAATCAAGGGAAATCCTTTAATCAGGAAAATCATGGTTCAGACAACATTTGATTTTATCGTTTCAATCCATTGGCAATACCCAACATGGCATCCGCAGTCTGAACCGATTTTGAATTGGCTTCATAGGCTCTTTGTCCCGTAATCATGCTGACCATTTCTTCAACTACACTTACATTGGACATTTCAACGGAATTGTTGGCCACGGTACCGGATCCATTTTCACCCGGAACCTGTTCCACTCCTGCACCGGAACCTTCCGTAGGCCGGAAAAGATTGCCTCCCACAGCGAAAAGACCTGAAGGATTTATAAAAGTCGTTACGTTGATCTGCTCCGTGGCAAGAATCTGATCATCGGCACCGTGAACCGTCAAGGTACCGTTATCCTGAAGTGTCACAAGTGTAGACTCAGCAGGAATGGCAATCTCAGGCTGGAGGCGGTCTCCACTGGAGGTGGTTATAAACCCCTCACTGTCCAAGGTGAAATTCCCGGCCCTGGTATAAAGATCTTCATCACCGTGGAGCACCCTGAAAAAACCATCCCCCTGGATAACCATATCCAGTTGATTTCCGGTCTGAACAAAATCTCCCTGGGTAAAAATCTTCTGTACTCCTGCTGTCTGTACTCCCATGCCCACCTGAATACCCGTAGGCACTTGACCACCTCCCGGTGTTGTTGCCCCGGCCACCAGCATGGTCTGGTACATGAGATCCTGAAAATTGGCACGGGATTTTTTAAACCCCGTGGTACTTGAATTGGCAAGGTTATTTGCCACAACATCGGTCTGCATCTGCTGGGCATTCATCCCGGTGGCAGATGTCCACAAAGCTCTTATCATAATTTATCTCCATTTTTTATGGGAAAAACAGATTTAAAATAATCTCTTTTTATCAAGATATTAAGCCGTTAACTCGGTCTGCCGACATCGGTTATGGCTTTGCCATCCACCTCATCAAAGGTCTGCATCATCTTCTGAAAGGTTTCATACATCCTGTGGTGATCTATCATTGTCACCATTTCATCTACTACCTGTACATTGGAGCCTTCCAATGCCCCTTGTTTCACAGATAGATTTTCCGGAATAACTTCGTCATTTTGCGGATTACCATTATAAACATATCTTCCGCCTTCCATTTTATCTAATTTTGTCAAATCATCAAAAGTAACGATATCCAGGGTATCAATCAATTCACCGTCAAGCTCGATGGCGCCGGCCCCATTGATTTGAACCAGTTCGCCGTCCAGAAGAATATTTCCGTTTTGCCCCTGAACCGCTTCACCCTTCTGGTTCACCAGTATCCCCTGGCTGTTAAGGGTAAAATGACCGTCCCTGGTATAACGAATCCCATTCGGGGTATTAACTTTAAAAAAACCTTCGCTTTGAAGGGCCAAATCCAGATCATTATCTGTTTTTCTTAATGTGCCCTGGCTGTAATCAGTGTTAAACCTGGCTTTAAACATCATATCAAAGCTTACAACATCTTTCTTAAAACCAGCAGTGTCTGTATTTGCCAGATGATTGGAAACGGCCTCAAGCTTTCTTTCCTGCCTGAGCCCACCCTGAACCGGGCGTGTCATCTCAAGAATCATATTTACCACCTTTTATAATTGAATACATTTTTATGAGACATTCCCCCGCCTCCATTTACAGTGTTAAGAATAGGCAATGCAATATGGATGCCATTCAGATTATAAAATATGGAACCATAAGAATCAGGGACAAGATGGCATCCTTCATTTGCCGGTTTACACTTTCCATATCAACATCCTTGTTTTTTAGAAATTTTATCCAAAAAACTGTAAACTACTTTTTAGGTGATATGAAGGATGCCGACAAGATCAAACAAAAAAAATTAAAATGAAGGATTGCCAACAGGCATGAATGGATTTTTGACGCCTCCCAAACCAATACTTATTCATGGGAAACCTAATTGAAAATTGGTGATGCCAATTATATTAAAAAAAACAGTTCAGCAAAGTTAGAAGCAACATCTTTTTTCAGGAATCCCTTGCCCATAATTAAAAAGATATGATAATTAACTCAGGCCTTAAACCTGAATCAAAAAAAATCTATCGTGCCATAAAGAAAGCTGAAATTTAAAATAACATAACAAAATAATAGACGTACAAAAGCCACTAAGGACATGCTTCTTTGTTTTTAAAATTATACAATATATTATGGAAAATAGCCCTGCCTTTTCTGAGACAGAACTCCAGGCTTAAGACCGGTTTTACCAAACGCACATCATTTTGCCACCTGAAAAAGGCAGATATCTGGATACAGGCCGCATCGGCTGGAGAAGCATATCTTGCAGTTCAGCTTGCCCGAAAATTTTCTCCTTTAAAACCGGCCAGAATCCTTTTTACCACAACAACATCCCAGGGCATGGATATCCTGATTAACGGTATCACCGAATCTGCCGTTCATCCAAATCTATTGTTTCAGATAACCTGGTTTCCCTTTGATGCTCCAAAGCTGATGCAGGAAGCTGTATCAAGAATCCGCCCGGCTCTAATGGTTCTTATTGAAACAGAAATCTGGCCGGCCCACCTTCATGAGCTAAAAAAAAGAGGTATCGGCATTATAATAATTAATGGCCGTCTCTCAAAAAAAAGCGCGCAAAGATACATACTGACGAGGCCATTTTGGAAGAAACTGGGGCCTGACAAAATTCTTGCCATTTCAGAGTTAGATGCCGCAAGATTTAAAAAAATTTTCCATAACACCTGCATTGAAACAATGCATAACATGAAATTTGATTCCGTTCCTGTCGTGTCTGCTGAAAATCCCATGGCAGAAAAACTTATGCTAAAAAACCCCATGGAAGTGATAGGAGAATCATCTTTTCAACACCAACCCCAGACTGAAAACCGCCCGTCTGAAAATCATCAGCCTGAAAAATGCCCGATCAGGTGTGACCACGGTCTTGGAAAAATCATCAAACCAGAGATTCCCCTTGCAATCCTTGCCTCCATACGAATGGAAGAGGAAGAGGATGCATTGTTTATACTTATGGAGATATTAAAGGCTGTTCCAGATCAGATCGTTGCTGTCTTTCCAAGGCATATGCACAGGATCAAATCATGGGAAAAAATGCTCCGGAAAAATAATATAAAGTATAGCCTTCGATCCCGGATTAACGGATTTGCAGAAAAAAGAAGCGTTATTTTATGGGATACCTTTGGAGAACTAAAAAAAGCCTATGCAGGGGCTGCATCGGTATTTGTCGGAGGAAGCCTGAAACCCCTCGGCGGCCAGAACTTCATTGAACCCCTTGGATTTGGTGCTGCTACGGTTACGGGGCCCCATGTGGATAACTTCAATTGGGTTGGAGAAGATATATTTGAAAATAAACTGGTAACAAAGGCAGATACCAGAGAAGAGGCTGCCTCATTCATGGTCGATTATCTTAAAATTCCCCCAAAATATATTGATAAAAAAAAATTGATAAAAAAGGCGGGCAAATACATAAGGCAGCGTCAAGGGGGCACAAAAGCAGCCATCAAAGGTATTGAAAAGCTGATGGGGCTTTAAAGGGTATTTAGTCGAAATTGAAAAAACAAAAAACCAAGTGGGAATATAAGGATAAAATGACATTCAAACATACGGTTATCATACCCTCGCGGTACGGATCCAAAAGATTTAATGGAAAACCCCTTGCCCTGGTGGCAGGCAAACCCATGATTCAGAGGGTATATGAACAGGCAATTCAGTCAAATGCCATTAAAAATGTATGGATAGCCACTGATGATGATCGAATTTTTAATACTGTGAAAGACTTTGGAGGCAAGGCCATAAAAACATCGTCCAACTTGCGTTCGGGTACGGATAGAGTTGCCCAGGCAGCAGAAATACTCAACCTTAATGCCCGGGACATAATAATAAATATCCAGGGAGATCAGCCGGTATTTCATCCTGAGTGCATGGATCAGCTCCTTATGCCCTTTAAAAAAAATCCTGACCTTCTCATGTCCACCCTTGCCGTAAAGATAGTGGATCCCAGGGAACTTACTGATGTATCTGCAGTAAAGGTGGTTTTTGACAAAAATGGCCATGCTCTATATTTTTCCAGGTCACTTATTCCCTTTAACCGGGATAAAGCTCCCCATGCCGATGTTTACAAACATCTTGGTTTTTATGCCTATAAGAAGCATTTTCTTGATAACATTTCCGGGCTGCCTGCCGGGCGCCTTGAAAAGCTTGAAAAATTGGAACAGCTAAGGGTGCTTGAACATGGATATAAAATAGGTGTTGCTGTTACCGGTCATGATTCTCTTAGCGTGGATGTCCCAGAGGATATCAAGGCGGTTGAAAGCCTCCTTTTGAAGAATGATTCCATCAACTGAAAAAAAGACTTTATAGTAAATTCTTAAAAAAACCAAAGCTATACCAGAGCATAATAACGGACAAAAGATGGGTTATAGAGAACGGATAATATATTTCAAGGGATATACATTCGGCAGTTTATACTCCATTGGACAAGATACCATGGAACAGATACTTTCCCTGTTCAACCAAGGGCCGGGAGTCTCACCTTCTCCCCTGGGTGGAAGGCGCTCCATAATTTCAGCCCATTTTCCTGAAACAGGTAAGATTGTTATAAAATCCTACGCAAGGGGTGGACTTACAGGAAAATTCAACAAAAAATGGTATCTCAAGCTGGGCCTGCCCCGTTCCCAGAGAGAATTTGAATTTATGGCAAGGGCAAAGGTGGCAGGCGTAAACACGCCGGACCCGATGGCATATATATTTAAGGGCGTTCCATTTTACAGGGCATGGCTCATCACCAGAAAAATTGAAAACAGCAAAACATTTTCAACCATTGCCTTGGAAAATATGACAAGGGCTAAAAAAATTCTGCCTCTGATATGCCGGAACATCCAGCTTTTGATTAATAACGGTATACACCATGTTGACCTTCATCCAGGCAATATTATTGTGGATAAACAAAATTATCCCTTTATTGTTGATTTTGATAAGGCCTGCATGTTTTCAGGGAGTCAAAAAAGACTGTCAGAACTTTATGATAAAAGATGGTCAAGGGCCATTGCCAATCATAGCCTTCCCAAATTGATGTTACATCTTGACTGATAAAAGAAGATTGATTGAGAAAGTGTAAATCAAGAAATAAAGGATGTTTTTTATTCTTGTGGTTAGTTAAAACCCGCTTTACTGTGGTGTCATAAAATGCTACCATATTTACTATGAAAGCAAAACACAGAAAGATATTAAAAGCAGTCTTTGCCAAGCCGACCAGGGCAAATATTAAATTCAGTGATATTGAATCTCTGGTCGAGGCACTTGGCGGTGAAGTTCGAGGGGGTGATGGTTCACGGGTAGTGCTGGAGCTTTTCAAGTCAAGAGTATATGCCCATAGGCCACATCCTGGGAAAGAAACAAAAAAATATATGGTTGAAAAAATTCGGGAATGGTTAACAGATTTGGAGGTGACACCATGAACACTATGACCTATAAAGGATATTTTGCTAAAATCAACTTCGACGAGCGGGATAGTATTTTTTGGGGTAAAGTGATTGGAATACAAGAAAATATTACCTTTGAGGGTGAAACTGTCGCACAACTCACTGAAGATTTCCACAATGCTATTGACCATTATCTTGTTGACTGTAAAAAACAGGGCCTTACACCTGCTAAACCTTACTCTGGAAAGCTGACCTTAAGAGTTCCTCCCGGCATACATGCTAAAATAGCCGTTGCTGCAGCTCATGCTGGAAAAAGTCTTAACAAATGGGTAACCGATACACTGGATCAAGTCGTTCATTCTAATTAACTAATGAATAGATACCTTTTCTATATCTCCCATAAATACGCATTTTCCATTGTCCGCCCCATCCAGAGGGAAATATGGAACCGGGGAGACACCTGTGCATGGTTCATGGATAATCCCATGGAGCATTACATGAAAAAGGATGAAGTTTTGCTGACAGCCACAGATGAGGTGCTGGAGTATAATCCCTGTGCCGTACTGACGGCCACCAATGTTGTTCCTCATTTCTTTCCTGGAATAAAAGTTCAACTGTTCCATGGATTCAATGCAAAAAAACGGGATATGCACAGGGGGCATTTCAGGTTACGCGGTTTCTTTGATCTTTACTGCACCCAGGGTCCTGCAACGACTCTTCCCTTTAAAGAGCTTGCATCCCAAAAGGGATATTTTGATGTTGTGGAAACAGGGTGGCCAAAGACAGATCCTCTGTTCACCGGGAATGAAAAATTCCATCCCGGCAGAAAACTTGACATAACTGATGTCCAGAACGCTCCCTTCACGGCTAATGAAAAATACCGTCCCGGCAGAAAACTTGATACAACTGATGTCCAGAACGCTCCCTTCACGGCTAATGAAAAATACCGTCCGGGTAGAAAACCTACAATTTTATTTACCTCAACCTTTACTCCGGCCCTCAGCGCCGCTCACAGACTGGTTGATACATTTGAGAATATCGTCCGGGCCAGGCCAGAATGGAACTGGTCAGTAACCCTTCACCCCAAGATGGACCAGGAGATTACCAGGAGATACCGGAATTTTGCCTTGACAAACGAAAATTTGATATTTTCAGACACGGATGACGTGATTCCCCTGTTGAAATCATCTGATGTCATGGTATCTGATACCTCATCCATCATATCTGAATTTCTTCTGCTGGACAAACCGGTCGTTACGCTTAATAACCGGGAGCCGGGGCCCCATCTGGTGAATATTGCCAGTACAAATGAAATTGCAAAGGCCGTTGAATATGCACTCTCAAGGCCCCTGAAACTTATGAAAGCAATTGAAAATTACGTGAAAGATATCCACCCCTACAGGGACGGCCGGTGCGCGGGCAGGGTAATGGATGCCGTTGAAGCCAGGGTTCAAAAGGGAACTTCCCATCTCAAACCAAAACCTTTAAATATTCTAAGAAAGCTCAAAATAAGACGCAGGCTGAACTACTGGAAATGGTAAACCCCAAAATTTTTTGGCATCTTTCATTTGTTAGTTTACACATTTTTTGAACCATGATTTTCCTGATTAAAGGATTTAGCTTGATTTTTAATCATGTTCATCCTTTAATCACGGTTCAAAATTTTTAGAAAAGTGTAAACTAATTTCGAGTTGATATGAAGGATGCCAATTTTTTTGGGCTTGATTTTAATTATGGCCATTATTTGCAGGGGCAGCTCCACAAAAATAAAACCGGATACTATCAATGCAACCCTTTAAAATCATAGTACTTCTGCCCAAATACATTGGGGATTCCATCATGGCTACCCCCGCCATGGAGCTTATCAGGCAGGCATACCCCAAGGCATCAATCACCGTCATATCGAGAAACATCAATGCCGGAATATTTCAAAGAAGCCCATATAGCCAGATAACGGATCCCCGCGAATCCCGGCCTTTCAGGGGGATATTCAAGCTGATAGGCATCCTAATATCAAGACGATATGACCTGGGATTTTTATTCAGCAATACATTTTTAGATGCGCTCTGCTTCAAAATTGGCCGTGTTAAAACCATTGCCGGTTATAAAAAAGAAGGAAGGGGATTTTTACTTGACTTCAAACTCCGAATTGACCGGTCACGCCACTACATCAACCATTATGCTAATCTTGTCAACAGCTTCACGGGCAAAAAATTTAAGAAACTCCCGGCGCTTTCCATATCATTTGATGTTATGGATTCGGTTCTGCCCGGGATGGAAAGAAAAAAAACCGGCATCTATCTCGGTGCGGGCACAAAAAAAAATCGATACTATCCCCATGAACCTGCCCTGAAATTCATAAACCAAATCAGGCAGGTTTCAGATACTGTATTTATATTTTTCGGCGATCCCAGTGAACGAGAATACAACGATCTTATCCTGTCGGGGCTCCCATCAGAGGATTTTATCGATTTAACCGGCCGGACATCCATAAAACAGCTAGTGGACACCATTGCAGGCTTAAATCTTATGATCACCATTGATTCAGCCCCGGTGCATATTGCCGCGGCCACGGGCACCCCCTTTATTGCCATAGTGGGCAAGGGAACAAGCCCCTGGAGCTGTGTTAAACCAAAAGTCAGTTTTGGAATATCCATTGAAAGCCAGGGAAACTACATCGAGGATCAGGATCAGATTCTTGACATTCCTCCTGATATGATAAGCAAAAAAGCACTGGAGATTTTAGAAAAAAATGAAGGTACTCTTTATAAACTCAATCCGGCCTGAAAGCTATGGCGGCGGAGAAAAATGGATGATCTCGGCAGCCCTGGGCCTTAAAAAAAGGGGGCACCAGGTCTTTATTGCGGGCAGAAGAGACTCTATTTTTCTTAATAAAGCCGTTAAAGGAGGACTTGCCGTCTGGTCCGTCAACATAAAAAGGGATGTCAGCCCCTTATCAACCATCAAAATTCGAGCCTTTCTTGTAAAAAACCAGATCGATACTCTGATATGCAACCATAACAGGGATGTCCGGGTAGCGGGACCGGCCGCGGCACTTGCGGGAATCAAAAATGTCTATGCCCGCCACGGCCTGAAGATAATTAAAAACACAATCAGGCATACTCTGCCTTTAAGAATCCTGACAAGGGGGATAATCACCAATACCAACAGCATTAAAGATATCTATCTTGACTACAATTTTTTTCCTCCGGGATTTATTCATGTGCTGCACAATGGAATCTACATGGATAAAACAATCCAGGCCACGGATTTTACCCAGCCATTTAAGGATAAAATAATCGTGGCTGCCGCGGGACGACTTGTCAGACAAAAAGGGTTTTCCTATCTGATCAAAGCTGCTGGAATCCTGGGAAAAAAAAGAGATGATATGGTCTTTTTAATATATGGAGAAGGGCAGATGAAAAATGAGCTGTATAGACAGATAGAGGTTGAGGGACTCACGGGCAGGGTTTTTCTGAATGGATTTACATCTTCCTTGTCACCCTTTATTAAAGGGGCGGATATTTTCATTCTGCCCTCCCTTTTCGAGGGGATGCCCAATGTCGTCATGGAGGCCATGGCCCTGGGAACACCGGTGATAGCCACCAGTGTAAACGGAGTATCAGAGCTTATGGAAAACAATAAAAGCGGGATAATTGTAGAGCCCGCAAACCCTGTTCAGATGGCCCAGGCCCTGGAATATCTTGCTGACAACCCTGACAAGAGAACATTACTGGCAGAGAAGGCCCTGAAGAGAGTGGAATCTTTTTTTACAATGGACAAAATGCTGAACAGTCTTGAGAAAATTCTTTAATAAACAAAACCCCTTAAGGGCTGAATCAAATATTACGAATACTTAACTGTTCATATCTCCCGTTTTAATTTTTTGATTGCTCCTCAGCTTCATGAAAAGAAATAAACAGTTGACGGGAACTATTATGAACTGTTAGATAATTTTTGAATGTCGATATATTTGACGAACACCAGCCAGGACATTTGAAGGAGTTTTGTATTTTCATGGAACCTTTTAAAAAACATAAAATGAGCACAATGAAAAGAAAAATCTTAATAAGGAGAAAACCATGTTAAATCTGCGTAGCCTGTCTTGCGTCTGTATTATTTTAAGTATATTTCTGTTATCTGCCGCTCCCGGATACGGCAAACAATTTAAAACGCCTGATATGGTTGAAAAAATCATAAAAGATTTCAGTGTAATTGAAGGCTGCCTTGTACAGCTCTCGGACAGTGAATATATCATTGACCTTGACTCGTCCGACGGCATATCTTTTGGAGATATTTTCACCATCTGTTCTCCTGGGGAACCCATAACGCACCCTGAAACCGGTGAAGTCATAGGTACACTTGAAAAAGTGGACGCACTGCTGTCCGTGACAAGAATAGAATCAGGATATTCATTTGCCAGGCTTGTTTCTGCTCTAAAAAAACCAACAAGAGGAGATAAAATTTACCGTTTTAAAAAGATTAAGGCAGTTTTCCTCGATTACACTGGCCAGAACCGGGATATGTTTACCTGTTTAAGAACATCTCTTCAGAATCTGGAGTGGGTGCATTATGATACTGCTCAGAATTTGAAAAAGACCCCTCTTAAATCCATGCCGGATCCGTTTCAGGAAGCCCTGGTGTTTATTGTTGAAAATCATATGATCCAGGTGCGCGGGCCTGGTTCTGAACTGCTGCATGAGTATCCGTTCAATCCTGGTACTGAAAACAGCGCCGGTAAAATTCAGGACGAAACATTCAGTACAGAATTAAGCAGAACTAAAAAAACTGCCGAGTCACCCCTTGCCATGCCTAAAATACTCCCTGAAAAGTCAATAGAATCCTCAACAAAAACTGTTCAGTTTAAAGAGAATTTCCCTGAACTGACCACCATTGCTCAATTTTCCATGCCCGCTGCCATGGCTGATTTTGTGAATACAGACAGCGGGAGAATAATGGCCTTAACAAACGGGGAAACCGTCACCATATACCAGATACATAATCAGACAAAAAAGATAGATACCCTTGAAATGGACCATCCAGGGCAGATTCTGTCCCTGGGATGGTGGCAGCCTGAACATAAAAATGCTGACTATCTTACAATTAATATTTGGTACAATAACAGTCTCTGGGGATATATCTACCAGTGGAAGAATAATTGCTTTGTTCCTTTTCAGAATAGAATCCCACGTATTTTAGGCACTTTTGACAGCAATTCAGACGGCAGATGTGAAACGCTGCTGGCCCAGGAATTTGACCCCAACGAAATTTTCGGCACCCGTATTTGGCAGGGAGACATATCACAAAACAGCATCAAATGGGCACAGCCTTTTTTAAAGCTTCCAAGGCAGTTTAATGTTATTGGAAGCTGTTTCGGGGATCTGACAGGTGACGGCAGACCTGAAACCATATTTATTCTAAACAAAAAACTCTTTATTTATTCTGATAAAACACCGCTGTTCAAATCTTCTGTAAATGTCGGGGGAAGTGATTCTATTCTGATTTATGACATGAATAATTCTTCCCAGAACCTGATGAGTAATAATGCTGTCTTTGAAATCAGGCCCCAGGTAAGAGATATAGACGGCAGAGAAGGAAATGAACTCATTGTTGCTTTTTCTGACAAAGGAATTTTGGGCCATGTGACATCCGGGATTGCGGCCAGCGGTCAGAGTATTCTTTTTGTATTCAAACATAAAGACGGCAGGTTTATCCAGGGAACCCTGGGCGATAAAGTCAGCGGTAATATCCAGGGGCTGAATGTATTTAGAGACCGCGTTATGATGGTGATATCCCAATCTGATTCAATTTTTAAAAATGGTGGAAACAGTTCTCTGGTTTCCTTTGGGTTATAATTATTTAATATACTGTTCTTTTAATACTGCACAGAAAACTCTCTTTCTCTGACCGCAACTCATATCACCCTCTGTATCGGCAGAGGATAATGAAATAGCTTTTGAAATTGATACCTCTGCCAGCTATAAAAAATAAATTTGTATTTTGGTTATTTTTTTGCCGTAGATGCCACTGTACATTATTATTTTTTTGTTAAAAAATTGTTAATTTATTATTAAGCAGCAGATTGCACAATATAATTCTTGCAATATAACATTTTTTGATTTACGTAATTTTTACGTTGCATAAAAATCGTGTCGGATTTATGCAATCTGGCAGCAATTTTCAGTGAAAAACCTCTGAAAGCCTTTCGTTCCATTCATTTGTGAATGTAAGCGTAAGTAGAAAGAAAAAATAAAAGGGGGTGATATAAAGAACAAGAAAAGAAATACCGCAGTATTGTAATGAAGTTGTCTTTTCAGAATTAAAATTTTCCAAGGAGAAAAAAGATGAAAAAAAAGATGAATTTTATTGCTTTTGCAACAACACTTCTAATATTTACTGCTATTTTTGTTATGCCTGCCTCAGCCACTCAATTCAATTTTCACGGGGATATGAATCACCGCTTTATGCTCGGCACCAATCACAACGAATTTTTCAGCACACTCGATAAATATGACGGTGTGATTAATAAAGACGGTGTTAATGACAATTTTGCTGAAATTAAATACCGGTTCTGGTTTGAAGCAGCAAGCGATGACAACAGTTATAAAGGGGTGTTTGCCACTGAAATCGGCGGCCTCCGCTTTGGTGAGAAAGGCAAATTAGACTACTCAGGCGACGATGTACAAATGGAAGTCCGATGGGCCTATCTTGATTTTCAGCTTCCCTTTATTGAGCAGAAATCCAGGCTCCGCATGGGGTTGCAGCCAGTCAATATTAACCGTTTTTTATGGAAGGAAACAGTCGGCGGTATTAAATTATATGGTGATCAGAGTGGATACGGCTATGAGCTGGGCTGGTTACGGGGCTATGAAGCGGATGTGACCAAAGATGATGATGAAGACCTGATGAACGATCAGGATGCATTCTATGGTAAATTCAATGTAAAGCCCGCTGATGGAATGAATTTCGGAATTTTTGGTATTTATCAATGGAACGGGATTGATGATGAGGATCCAACCCAGTCCAGCAACACCTTAAGTCCCCATGACTATGAATTTAAAAAATTTGCAAATGACACCAACGTTGACATCCAGCTATTTACATTGGGAGTTGACGGTTCCCTTAAAAGTGGCGGTTTCTTTGCCAAATGGGATTTGATGTACCAGACAGGAAGCTTGGATCAACTTATCTATCAGGACCTTGATGGAAACAGCAATCCCATTGATGATTATGATGTAAATGCCTGGTTTGTACATGCGGATCTGGGTATGAACATAGGGAAAATCACCCTGACCTATACAGGATGGTACGCGTCCGGGGATGATGATCCATATGATGATGATATTGACTCTTTTATGGCAACTGATGTGGATATTGCCGACAGTGCGGTGATTTTTGAGGGCAACCTGGTAGATGACAATTACTTTACCGAACGTCCCTATATTATGGACAGAGGGTTCATTATGAACAAATTGAACCTGGACTACAAGGCCACATCAAAACTTAAATTAAGCCTTGCAGGCATGTATATGCTGACAGCGGAAGATATAGAATATCATACGCCGGCAGGTACTGAAGTCAGCGAAGATGAGATCGGTTTTGAAATTGACGGCCGTGCCAGCTATGAATTGTACAAAAACATAAAAATGGATTTCTGCATCGGATATCTCTTTGCCGGAGATGCCATGGACTATTTTGAAGTAGACGAAATCCAGGACGGCGAGTCAGATGAAGATATCTGGATTTCATCAATGAGAATAAGATATACATTCTAATCCGGATATGATATAAAGGGGTTTCTAGCTGGTGGTGGCATTACATTTTTTTTGAAAAATCAAACTGTTTCTGTCTATCCTTGCAGAGCCCCTAATACCTTTTGTTAAAATATTTCTCGAAAATTAAAATACTTACTTGCTTAACCTAAGACTTTTGCAAAATGTCACTATTTCCTGTTCCATGCGATCCATGGAAAAAATTAGGCATACCTTTTTGTGTCCCTCTTTTGCCATGGCCAGCCTTGAATCCCTGTTTCTGTATAAATTTAAAATTGAATCCGCCAGAGATTCCTCGTCATTTGTTTCTAAAATAACGCCGTCAGTGCCGTTGATAAAAACCTCTTTTGTCCCGCCGGCCGATGAGGTTATAACACAGTTCAGAAGAAACATTGCCTCTATCAGCGCGTTGGAGATTCCCTCATTATCCGTCATCATGGCAAAGATATCGGATTTAGCAAGCTCTTTGTAAGGCTCCTTCAAAAATCCGGTAAATCTCACCCTGTCTTCAATTTTTAAATCCGCGGCAATTGTCTTAAGGGTTTGAGCTTCAGCTCCGCTGCCGATAATTACAAGCCCTGCATCCCCTGCTCTTGACATGTCAAGAAAACGGGCAAAGCCCCGGATCAAAGCATCAAATCTCTTTCTTTTGCACAATGTTCCCATGGAGGAAACCGTAAAGGAAAAAGGCTTTTCCAAAGAATTTTTTTCTCTTATGGTAAGATAATTGTAAAGCCTCAAGACATCGAGTCCGTTGTAAATAACCGCTACCTTTTCTTCAGATATAAATCCTGTGTTCACAAGGGATTTTTTGATTTTACGGGCATTTACAATAATCCCATGGGCCAGGGTGTCATAAACCAGCCTGTTGTACCATACAGGTTTCAAATCCCGGACTATTCCAAGTCTCAATACATTGGTAATATTACATATCTTTGCAGCCATGCCGGATAGAACATAGTCCTTGCGCTTTGTCGGTATGAGTACATCTATCCGGTATTTTCTAATAAACAAAATCAACTTAGACAAAGTAAAAAGATCGAACTCATTAATAAAGGGCAGCTTGATCTTTTCCCCTTTAAACCTTAGGCCTATGGGGGATTTGCGAAAGGCAAGAAAAACTTCATGTTCCCTGCCAAGGGCATTATAAGCCATCAGGGTCCACTTTTCGTTGCCTCCCCATTTTCTTGCAGAATTTAAAAATAGGAATTTCAATTTTTTGTATTCTCCGGCAGGTTGGCCGCAGGGACACCTGAACCCATCCATTTTGAATCCGATCTCCCATTTTCCGGCAGATTGGCCGCAGGGACCATGAAAATAATAATACACATGGCATAGTTGATAACATGGGGTGACCGGGTAAACCAGTTCCATGTCAAACCCATAATAAAATAAAAAAGAAGCACCGATATTCCGGATATGGATAAGAATTCCGATCGCCTTGAAAGATTATCTTTGTAGTTTTTCCAAAAGAAAATAAAGGGAAAAATAAAGATGGATAAAAACATGGTTATCACCCCGACCGCGCCCATGGTGGCCAGAAATTCAAAATATATGCTGTGGGCATGTTTCCATGTATCTGTCATCTCTGTTTTGCCGGCATTTATCAAGCCTTTGGTATCATGCCTGAAATCACCAATACCTGTTCCGAAAACGGGGTTTGCCCTCCAGATTTTAAGGGAATTTTCCCACATTAAAAAACGCCAGCCCGTTGATGTATACTTGTTCTCACCATGCTTGAACTGCTTGATACTTTTTATAGTATAAGTAATTCTCTCCCTTATTAATCTGCTTCCGGTATAGGGTGAGGCCGTCACCAGCATGACAACAATTATAATGGATAAGGCCGTCCAGAGCCTTGTCAGAACGGGTTTTCTCATAAGAGAAATCTGAACCATGAGCACAAAGGGAAAACAGAGCCATGCTCCCCTTGTGCCCGAGGCAATGGATGCATAAAAGGCACAAAGGGCGGCAATAACAAGGGCTGATCTCTTTTTCAACCCCATGGGCAGAGTACACAGGGCTGCCGTACAGATTAATGTTTTGACCATGGCTGATGCTCCAAAAACAAGTTCGTTATATCCTCCTGTGGCCCTTGGAATGCCCTGTATCAATGTCTGATATGCCGCCACACAGGCCATTATGGGGCCTGCAATGATAAGTCCTTTTAATAAATAATCCGTACAGTCAACCTGATTCTTTCTGCAGGTATGATAAACAGGTATTAAAAACAAAAGATACTCAAGTTTTTCTAACCGCTTTATACCCTCTCCAATGGAGGCTGTCTGTATAAGGGACAGGGACGCTCCGAAAAAAAAAATTAAAAAACCTGCCCATACTGTCTTTTCCATAGGGTTTAACAGCTCAAACCGGAATAAACTTTTTATTGAAAAGGATTTCTGAACCAGGGAAAGACCAAGGAAGAGAAAAAAAAAAGCGCTGCCCCAATGGTTCAGCACCCCTGAAAAAAGAGGAAATAAAAACACGATCATGCAGGTGAGCGAGTTATAGTTGAAAAATTTTTGAACAGCCATTAAATCCTTTTAAACAATGTTGTTAGTTTCTGGACGACCCCGTAGGGGCAGAATCTATTTCTGCCCCATTGGCGAAATATAGAATCCATTCAAGGGCAGAGATATGGAATCTGCCCCTGCAATTCTCCCCAGAAGCGACAATACATTAAAGGTTAGATTAAAGTCTTCTATCTCTTTGTTTGCGTCTGTCATTTTTAATTGAAAGGGATAAAATAACACCCCCGCCAACCCCTTTTCTTCTATCATATTTGTTTTTTCTTCTGTTCCGCCTCATCTTTCTAAATTTTCCCTTAATAACAAACGCAGAAGTGTTCATCTTGCTCTTTCGGTCTGCCGGTACCCTACCGACTGGTGTAATCTCACCTAAGATTTCTTGATCGTTCAAAGGTCTTATTGTGTAATCAGTCATGACAAAAACTCCTGAAATTCTATTTACCTATAAAAATATTTTCCTAAAACAAAATTACCATGCCATCTGAACATAAGATCGTCTAATATGAACGGCTTCTTGAAAATTTAAAATATAAGAGTGAATTTCAATTTTACCTAAATAATGCAATCAAGATACTAAAGTACGATATAAATATTTGGTTTTACAAGGGTAAGTTAAAAGATACTTTTTAAATCAATTCTCTATTTTTTCAGATAGTTATATTAATAAAATCTGTTAAAATTTAAAAAAGCACCGCTTTTTTTATAAATTTTTTTAAAAATCAAATAGTTACAATGAGTTTGCATTTTTTAGGTTTTAGTCAAATCATTTTATGATTATTATTTCTTAGCCTTGCAATCATCAATATAATTACATGTTCTCAAAAAAGGGACATACATAAGATCGCTGGTAATAACATGATCAACCAGCCAGTCTCTTAGTTCTTTAATAACCTTATAGGTTAAATTTTTATTATCTTCCGATACTTCCCGTCTCAGGTTAATGGTGGTCTTGATAAACTGCCGGTGCTCTTTTATGTGCAGATTCAATTCAGGATAGCCGCTCTTTTTTAAATACTCCTCTTCTCTGCTGAAGTAGTATCTGCTGTATTCGGTAATTTCCGCAACCATTGTCGCAATTTCCTTTTCTCCGGCACCTGTTTCCTTTAAATCAATCAAAACATTTAAAAGTGCAAACATTTTTTTTTGAAGCTCATCTATTTCTTCAATATCCACGCTTAACCCGGAATCCCAGTCAATTTTTTCAAGACCGCTCAGGGATTCAGTCTTATCTTTATTAAAATGGGCATCATCAGAATCTTCATCATCAAAAGATTCATCATCCATTTCATCCGTATCATCGTCTATATCAAGAATATTTTTATTGTTCATTATTCCACCTTTCTTATTCTCTCGTCAGTCATAAGTTCTCTAATCTAAGGCCGCATTATGTATTAAATGAAAATTTAAAATAGCACATTATGTATCAAAAATGAAGAACTATGACTCATGAGTTATTCTCTTTACCTGTTTTTATCTGTTTGGAATCATCATTGCCTAATTCCGTATCCCTTTTTTCCATAAAAAGTGTTCCTAAAACTTTTGACATATTTGCCAAAGTTGAGCCGGTTCTGACCCTATCCCTTTTTCCCATGAAAAGTGATCCTAAAACGGCAAGGGATATTATAAGAGCCACGGCCACCGTCATTTTAAATCCACTGTCACCAAATCTTGGATAAACAACAAAGGGAACAAGCCAAAGATACAAAAAACTGTGAAGCATCCCGATCAATATAATTCTTATAAGAACCTGTTTTTTCACGATTTACAATTCTTCAAGTAAATGTTCATGAATATTGTCAAATCCTCCGTTGGACATCACAAGTAAAAGATCTCCGGGCTTAGCTTTTTTTTTCATAAACCGAACAATTTCATCGGTATCTTGAAAATAATGTGCATCCTTGCCTCGGTTTGCAATATCAAATACAAGCCTGTCTGCCTGAAGCCTGTGTTCAACAGGAATTTTATCCAGCATAGAGGGCTTTCTTATGCAGATAATATCTGCATCATCAAAGGATGATGAATACTGCCCATGGAAAATATCCCGCATGCTGGAGTTGGTTCTCGGCTCAAAAAGGGCAATAATTCTGCCCCTTGTGAAAAAAGGCTTTACAGCGGCAATGGTTTCACGGACGGCTGTGGGATGATGGGCAAAATCATCCATAACCGTGATACCGTTTTTCACACCTCTTATCTCCTGGCGCCTTTTCACTCCGGAAAAGCTGTTCAGGGCTTTCTGGATTGAATCATCTGATATCCCAAGCTTTTTTGCGGCAGCAACAACACTGATAACATTTAAAACATTATGCATGCCCATAAGGGGCGAGATTATCTCCAGATGATCTTTACCCGGGGGGTTTAAATTTATGTGTGTAGATTTATTTTTCACACTAAAGTTATCACAGCCCCAATGATAAGCATTTTTACCATAGTATTCAACTTTGCATTGAGCAGATTTTAGAACATCTTTCAGATTTTCATCCCCATCACAGGCAAGAACAAGGCTGTCCATGGGAATATTTCCAAGTAAACCTCGAAAAGCGTCTTTGATATGATCAATATCACGGAAAATATCTGCATGGTCAAACTCAATACCGGTCATAATGGCAACACTGGGAATGTAGTGCATGAATTTTGGGCCCTTGTCGAAAAAAGCCGTATCATATTCATCACCTTCAATAACAATATACTCGCCATTTCCAATTCGGTAATTGCTGTTGAAATTCTTCAATATCCCGCCGATCATGAAAGAGGGATCAAGGCCTGCTTCAAAGAGCACATGGGCCATAATTGAGGATGTGGTTGTCTTGCCGTGGGTGCCTGTAACCAGTATGATTTTTTTCCCATCCGCGGCAAACCGGTTCAATGCCTGGGGCATGGAGCAATAGGGAAGAGCCTTATCTATAACCGCTTCTACCTCTTCATTACCCCTTGATACGGCATTACCAATAATGACAAGTTCAGGATTTCCAGTCAGGTTTGAGGCTTTAAATCCCTTGAAGATCAAAATATCCTTTTCCCTTAAAAAATCACTCATGGGAGGGTAAACATTGTCATCAGAACCCGTCACCTCATGACCCATCTCCTTTAACATGCAGGCAAGGGCTCCCATGCCGGTGCCGCATGCCGCAATCATATGAATTCTCATAAAAAACCTTTAGGTTTAGAAACACCCAAGCCTCCCTTGAAGCTTGGGCAGCTAACTATAGCTTATCAGGTAAATTTTGATACAGAATAAATACGACGGATTAGCCTTGAATCAGGCTTTTGAAAAATCCTGTAAGTATCAAGATATATGTAACGTACTATAATTCAAAGCCTTCATAACATCACCTGCTGCAGTAATGGTAGTTTGAATATCATCATCTGAATGAGCTGCAGAAACAAACAGGGCCTCAAACTGGGAAGGTGCAAGGTATATACCCCTCTCAAGCATTCCTCTATAGAATTTTGCAAACATGTCAAGATCACTTTTTTTAGCATCATCAAAGTTATGAACCGGGCCCCTGGTAAAAAAGAACCCTGCCATGGATCCTGTATGACCGGCAGTGATGTCGATACCCGCCTTTTCCGCACCATATTTCAGGCCCTGAATAAGAGTTTCCGTCTTTGCGTCAAGGGACTCATAAAAACCCGGCTTTTTAAGGGCTTTCAAGGTTGCAATACCGGCAGCCATGGCCAGGGGGTTTCCAGAAAGGGTTCCTGCCTGGTAAACAGGGCCTTCAGGTGCAATGTGATTCATTATATCTTTTCTGCCGCCATAGGCTCCGACAGGAAGCCCCCCGCCTATAATTTTTCCGAAACATGACAGATCAGGCCTGATTCCGAAACGCCCCTGGGCAGAATTCATACCGACCCTGAATCCTGTCATTACCTCGTCAAAGATAAGAAGAGCGCCGTGCTTCAAGGTAAGCTCACGCAGGGTCTCAAGGAATCCTTCAACCGGCGGTATCATTCCCATGTTGCCCGCGACCGGCTCCACAATCACGGCGGCAATGTTATCTCCCTTTTCCTCCATGATTTTTCTAAAGGCATCCACATCATTAAATCTGATTGAAAGCGTGTTTTTAATGACAGACTCCGGCACTCCCGGGCTTCCCGGAATATTAAGGGTCGCGACCCCTGAACCCGCAGCCACAAGAAGCGTGTCTGCATGTCCATGATAACATCCGTCAAACTTGATGATTATATCCCTTCCGGTAAAGCCCCGTGCAAGGCGAAGAGCGCTCATGGTGGCCTCCGTGCCTGAATTTACCATCCTCACCTTATCAACAGACGGCACCATTTCGATCACAAGCTCTGCCAGCTCCGTCTCAAGACGGGTGGGAGCACCAAAGCTGGTTCCAGATTCCAGAACACCCTGGAGTGCCTGGATCACGTCAGGATGGCGGTGGCCCAGGATCATGGGGCCCCAGGACCCCACATAATCGATATATCGGTTGCCGTCTACATCATAAATATGGCTTCCATCGGCCCTTTCAATAAACAGCGGCATGCCGCCGACGGAACCGCAGGCCCTGACAGGAGAATTTACTCCTCCGGGGATCATTTTCTGCGCTTCTTCAAACATTCTTTGAGATATATTATTTTCAAGCATTTACTGCTCCTTTACCGTGAAAATACATTCTAATTTGCATGATTCCGGCTGGCCGAAGAGCCGGCGATGACCATTTATATGTTGACTTTCCAGGTGGTTCCCCCGGGCCCGTCCTCCAGGATGATGTTCATTTCATCCAGCCTGGCCCTGATATCATCGGCCCTGGCAAAATCCTTTGATTTTCTGGCCTCGGTTCTTTCCAGTACAAGTTGATCTATCATGGCAGGATCAATGTCTCCTTTTGCAAGGCCGGCCTCTTTTTTTGCCTTAAAATAGGCACCGGGTTTCTGGGAAATAATACCCAGAATGCGGCCCATTTTTTTGAGATCAGAGCACATGGTGGAAATGTTTTCCATGACCACATCTGTGTTGATCTCATCCCCGACTTTATCAAGAATACGATTCCCCTTTTTAACCGTGTCAAAAATGGCAGCCATGCCCCTGGCAGTATTGAAATCATCATCCATGGCTGTTTTGAAAACATCCCACTCCGGGCCTCTTTCCTGGTGATCCCCCGGGATGCCTGCCTTTTGTGCCCTGTCAAGAAAGGCATATATCTTATCTAAGCTTGTGATTACCTCGTCCATGGAGTTTTCGCTGTAATCAATGGGGCTTCTATAGTGCTTGGAAAGGAGGAAAAGCCTTATCACCTCTGGATGATAGGTCTCAAGCACATCTTTTATCATGGTAAAATTACCAAGGGATTTGGACATCTTTTCATTGTTTATATCCACAAACCCGTTATGAATCCAGTATTTTACAAACTGCTTCCCAAACAATGCCTCGGACTGGGCAATCTCGTTTTCATGGTGGGGGAAAATCAGATCCTTGCCCCCGCCGTGAATGTCAAAGCTCGGTCCCAGATACTTATGGCTCATCACAGAGCATTCAATATGCCAGCCGGGACGTCCAGGACCCCAGGGGCTTTCCCAGGAGGGCTCTCCTGGTTTTGCGGGCTTCCAAAGGGTAAAATCCATGGGGTCTTTTTTGTTGTCGTCAACGGCAATTCTCGCGCCCGCAATCATATCATCGGGGTTTCTGTGGGAGAGTTTTCCATAACCGTCAAAGGATTTAATGGAAAAAAACACATCACTTCCCTCCACATGATAGGCTTTACCCTTTTTAATCAGTTTTTCTATGAACTCGATTATCTCTGTAATGTGCTCCGTGGCCTTGGGCTCAATGGTGGGGCGCAAAACATTTAGGGCGTCCATCTCATTGTGGAACTCCTTGATATATTTTTCCGATATTTCAAGGGGATCCATCCCCCTTTCCTGTGCCCGGTTGATGATCTTGTCATCCACATCCGTGAAATTTCTCACATAGCAGACATCATATCCGGATTTTTTAAGCCACCTGTAAATCACATCAAAGATGACTACCGAACGGGCATGGCCGATGTGACTGGTATCATATACCGTAGGGCCGCATACGTACATGCTTACTTTGCCCTCTTTTAAGGGAATAAATGGTTCTTTTTTTCCGGTAAGTGTATTGTAAATTTTCAGGCTCATATTTATATTCCTCAACTATTTTGAAAGCAAAACAACTGCATGGGCACCAATGCCCTCGCCTCTTCCGGTAAATCCAAGCCCCTCGGTTGTAGTTGCTTTTACGTTAATATCTTCAACTGGAATCCCAACTGATTCTGCAATTTTCATTTCCATGTGCTTTTTGTAGGGCTCCATTTTAGGGGCCTCAGCAAAAATGGTACAGTCAATATTTACAACAGCATAGCCTTTTTCAGAAATTATTGTACAGCATTTTTCAAGAAGAACAAGGCTTGAAATACCCTTGTACGCGGATTCCGTGTCGGGAAAATGCCTTCCGATATCACCCTCTCCAGCTGCTCCCAGGATTGCATCACAAACTGCATGGACAAGAACATCGGCATCAGAATGGCCCTTCAGCCCCTTTTCAAAGGGAATCTCAATGCCTCCGAGGATAAGCCTGCGGTTAACCACAAGCCTGTGGACATCATAGCCTGATCCTATTTTAAAACCCATTTCAAATCTCCTGAGTTTATTCATTGTCCCGTCAAAATGGCGGTTATATCCTATAGCACAGGAAAATTAAAGGCAAAATTCGGCATCCTTCATATCAACTCAAAAGTAGTTTACACTTTTCTGAAAATTTTGAACCATGATTAAAGGATTAAATGATGAACATGATTAAAAATCAAGGTAAATCCTTTAATCATGGTTCAAAAAATGTGTAAACTGACAAATGAAGGATGCCTAATCCAATAATCAAGAAAATCATGGTTCAAAAAAAGTGTACTCCGATAAATGAAAGATGCCCAAAATTCAAGTATAATAACTCACCTGCTGATATCATGAAATGCAAAATAAAACCCTTTTTTATCCATCAGCTCCTCATGGTTTCCAGCTTCAAACACCCGCCCATCCTTTAAAACGATAATTTGATCCGCAGTCATGGCAGATCTCAATCTATGGGCAATGGTTATGGATGTGCGGTTCTCTTTTAACGTTGCAGCGGCAATTCGTATCTTTTCTTCTGATTGGGTATCCACATAGGAGGTTGCCTCATCAAATATGATGAGATCAGGCTTATGGGCAAAGGCCCTTGCAATGGAGATTAACTGCCTCTCCCCGCTGGACAAGGATGTTCCCCCCTGGGAAATCACGGTATCAATGCCCCGGGGCAGATGATCAATTACAGATGCTGCATGGGAAAGCCTTATAATTTCATCAAGCTCTTTTTTTGACAGTTTTCTTTCAGGGGGAACAATATTGTCGCGGATGGTACCTGAAAAAAGATAGGGATCCTGGGTGACCAGGGCAACCCTTGATCTAATGGAGCGGATGGTGAAGTTTTCCATACTCTCACCATTGATAAGTATATCCCCCTTAGCTGGTTTGTAAAAGCCAACAATTAAATTTATAAGGGATGTCTTGCCTGATCCGGTGGGGCCGATAACGGCAAGGGATTTTCCAGCATCTATATGAAATGATACATTGTGCAGTACCGGTTCCCCGCCAGGATATGAAAAAAAGACATTTTTCAATGTCAGGGAATGAATTGCCTCTATATTTCGGGTTCCAGTATCGGGAGGCTCTTTTTCATCAAGTATCTGTACAATTCTCTCACCTGATGAAAGGGCATTTTGAAGGATATTATGTTTTTCAGACAGATCCCTGATGGGGCGGAAAAACATCTTGGAGTAAGAGATGAATGCCACAAGGGTTCCAAGGCTCAAAGCCTGGGAAACCACCCTGCCCCCCCCGTAAAAAATTACAATTGCCAGGGTAATGGAACCAAAAACATCAATAACCGGCATGAAAAGCCCGAAAAGCTTCACCTGGCTCAAGCCCGCCAGATAGTTTTCATGATTTAACAGCTTAAAATCTTCAGCCATCTTTCTCTCGCGGTTAAAAAGCTGAATGATTTTAATGCCGCCGATACATTCAGAAAAGGTGGAGTTGATTTCCGCAACATTGACCCGCAGGCGCCGGTAAACTTCCCTGGATTTTCTGGAAAAAAACCAGGTTGAAAAAACAACTAAGGGAATAATGAGAAAAACAGCGAGGGAAAGACGAATATCCATGATACACAGCATCACGATAATCCCCATAAGCATAAAAGCATCTTTCATGACAAAGGTAATGATGGTGGTGAACAGTTCCTGCATGTTTTGAATATCATTTGTTACCCTTGTGGAGAGCCTGCCAACGGTATTTCTGGTGAAGAAATCCACAGACAGTCTTTGAATATGATCAAAAATCTCCATTCTTAAATCATGCATCATTCTCTGGCCTGCATACTCCATGATCATGATCTGTATAAAGCTGAAGACAAATCTTACAAGGGCAAGGACAAAAAGAACACCGCCGGCCATTGCCGCACCGGAAAGGCGATGATGGATGTCCACCTCATTTTCAGGCAGGATAAAGCTGTCCATGGCTATTTTAGTGACATAGGGTGCAAATATTTCCACAAGGGAAATCAGCAGCATCAAAACAATGGAAAAAATAACAATGATTATATTTTTTCTGATCAGCGGGACAAACCGTTTCAAGAGTCTGATATCCCTGGTTTTTTCAAAATCTTTTTCCATGTATCCCCTGGAATCAGAACGCATCTGTGCCCCCGTTTTTGTGGTCTGCCTTAAGGAACTCGTTCTTCTGCATCTGCCAGGCCCTCTGGTAATACCCTTTTTGTTCTATGAGTTTTTTATGGTTTCCCTCCTGAACAATACGGCCCTGGTCAAGGACAATTATCCCATGGGCTTTTTTGAAGATGGAAAACCTGTGGGAGATAATCATCATGGTTTTTTCTCCACAAAAAGATTCTATGTTTTTTATGATCTTAGATGCTGTCTCCATGTCCACCTGGCTGACAGGATCATCTAAAATCATAATGGGGGCTGATTTCAAAAAGGCCCTTGCAAGGGCGACGCGCTGCTTCTGCCCGCCGGACAGCATTACACCCTTCTCCCCGATCACCGTATTTAACCCCCTTGAAAAAGATTCAATGGTTTTAGTCAAGCCGGCCATTTCCATAACACTCTCAATCTTTTTACCATCCGCGTCAGGGTCTCCGAACAGAATATTTTCAAGGATGGTTCCGGAAAAAAGAAAAGGCTCCTGGGGCATGAAGGATATGGATTTCCGAAGAGAATTGATGTCCATGTCCTTAATGTTGATGCCGCCTGTTGTGATGGTGCCCTCACACAGATCATAAATTCTGGGAATCAGGCCGGCCAGGGTTGTTTTTCCGCTTCCGGGAGGGCCTGCAATGCCGAGCATTTCTCCTTTTTTGATTTTAAAGCTTACAGCGTTTAAAACATATGTGCTCCCATTTTCCCGGGGCATGTCCTCCAGTTCACGATAACCGGTGCGGTTGAGAGTCTTATTTGGGGATAGGCTTCCATTTCCTATGCCCTCCAAATCCTCTGTTTTATATTTGAAAAAAATATTCTCCGCCGCAATATCCCCATGAACAGGAGCAAAAAAAGAGCCGGCATCGGGTATAAGCTGATCCGGCATCTTTTTCACCAGGTTTTCAGGCACCAGGCTCTCTCCTGGAGTATCTAAGATACTGATAACCCGGTCTAATGATGCCTTGCCCCTCTGTATCATGTTGGTCACCCACCCTATTGCCATGACAGGCCAGGTCAAAAGGCCCAGATAGCTGATAAAGGCCACAAAATCACCCGGTGTAATGCTGTTTGTTATAACCATCCGGCCGCCCGCCCCCACGATAACCGCAAGACTGATACTGGTCAGGAAAATCACCATGGGAAAAATAAGCCCTCTTAATTTTACAAGCTTCATGCTCTTTTCAATGTAAAATTCAGATTCCCTTCTCATGTTTTCAGATTCTATATCTTCCCTGTTAAATGCCTTTATAATGCGGATGCCTGCAAACCGCTCCCGGGTGGATTCCATCAGATTTGAAAAGGATTCCTGGACACTTCTGTAAGCCCTGAAAAGTTTTTTGCTCAAAATCTTGGTAAAAACAGCAATAAAGGGCATGGGTAAAAGGGCAAGGATGGTCAGCTTCACATTTATATATGCCATGAAAAAAACCGCTGCGCATCCAAGCACAATGGTGTCTGTCATACCCACGATTCCCATACCGAGGGCCATGCGTATATTGGCCATATCATTGGTGGCGTGGGCCATTATATCCCCTGCCGTCCTCTGGTCAAAAAAAGTGGCGCCAAGGGTCAGGATGTGGTTAAAAAAGAGTTCCCTTATACCCTCTTCAATGCGTCTTGCCGTTCCCATGATAAAATAACGCCAGCAGAATCTGAAAATCCCGATAAAAAGAGCGGACAAAACAATAAAGAGCGCATATTTAAAAAGCCCTTTAAAAGATATGGAAAAAAGTGCAATGTCATCAACAGCCCATTTAATAATCCTTGGAATGAAAAGCTGAAGCATATCAACGATCAGCAGCGAGAAAAGCCCGGCAGCTATATAATGCCATCTCTCTATTAAATAAGGTTTTAATAGTTGCAAATATTTCAAAATTACCTCGTAAACAATATAACGGCCATGGCAGACCAACCTGCCACAACGAACATTGAAACGTAGGGCCACCCCACTGTGGGTGCCCTCTTAAAGGGCAGGCACGGTGGCCTGCCCATACAGTTTCATATAAAAAAAACTGCCATGGGCAGCCCAGGTTTTGCCCACAATTCACTGCCTGGTGGCGCCGTCTTTAAACTCAATCCAGCGGTATATTTCTGAAAGGGACAATTCACAGCCGATGGACTCAATTGTAACGGCCTGATCCATTTCCTGATATGATGAATAAAACCAGCCTCCTTCCCTGCGAACAAATCTTTCAACCAGACAGCGGTACTGAGAGACAAGAATATAGTCCTGAAGTGAGGGAATAAGCCCATAGTGCTCAAATTTCAGCCCTCTGTCATAGGCCTCGGTGGAGTCTGATAAAATCTCAACGATGACAACGGGATTTATCAAGGAGTCCAGCTCTTTCTCCAGAAACTCCATGTTTTCGCAACCAACTACAATGTCAGGATAAATGTATTTTTCGATGGCCTCAATCTTGACCCTCTGGTCGTTTGAAAACACCCTGCAAGATGAGTTATCAGTTTTGAATTGATTCCGTAACTCTCCGGCAATGTTGGTGTTGATGAGATTATGATTCTTCCTGGCCCCGGTCATGGCAAATATCTCACCATCAAAGTATTCATGCTTTAACTCTGACGTTTTCTCAAACTCCAGATACTCCTCCGGGGTCATATTGTTTTTCTTTTGCGGTATCATTTTAAAACCTCCCCTGCACCCGGCATATTGAAAATTTTAAGGCTGATTCTTGCATCGAATATTTGTCGGAATCAGACAGCAGCACAAAGAGTGGCCAGCGTTAGAAAAAATATTTCCTCTTTATAAATTTGCCAAGTTATCATAAATCATAAAAAAGGTGAAATTCAAAGAAATTTTAGGGCAGTCATTAATTTGAACTTGAATTTTATGTGGTTTTATATATATTAAACTGTTTCATGTGCTCGGTCAAAAAATTACGATAAGTTTATATGAGAATCTCCGCCGTTTTTAGTTGCACGGGACTTTCATGCTTCGTTGTGGCAGACGGGTCTGCCATGGCCGTAAAAAAAAAGACACAGCAGCAAAAAAATCAAATATTACATCTGAGCAAACAAAAACAGCACAGGACAACATTAATGGGGAAAAAAAGCAAAAAAAGTAAAAAGATAAAGCAAAAAAAACAGCAGCGTTTAATAAATTTAAGCTTTGACCAGCTTGTGGAAGAAGGCCATTCTTTTGCATCATCCGGAAAACCAAGGGATGCCATCAAGATGTACAAAATGGCAATCAAGGCCGCAAAATCAGCGGAGCAGTCAGATTCTGTACGATCCAGCCTGTTTCAATCTTATCTGGCAAGGGAGAAAGAACTCAGGCAGAAAAAAATGACTGCCGAGGCTGACAACGTAAAAAAACAATCCATGGAATACATGCCGGATCCCTCTTCTATGGATCATAGTACCATGCTTTCATTCATTAAAATCTGCGATAATAAAACTGCATTTGACACCTGTGCAAAATATTTTAAAAAAAACGGTACAGATTCCCCATTGGAAACCTTGCTTGCCGAACGCCTTGTAACCCAAAACTGCTGGAATTTTCTGGAAATACTGGATGATACCCTGCCCGTCAAGCGGGATGCTGAAACTATAAGGGACAGCCTTTCTGCAATGAATGAAGGGGACTGGAGTAAAGCCATGGACTCCATGAAGGGTCTGCCAAGGACATCTCCCTTTGCCCATATTCGAATGTTTTGCCGGGCAATGGCTTCATTCTGCGACGGCAATGACAAAGCTATGTTAAAGGCCATTTCCCTTATTCCAGAAACCTCCACTTTAAGAAAAATCACCGACACCCTTGAATCAAGCATAAAATCTATTGCCGAACATACAGAACTTGCTGGAGACAAGGCCGTTATAGACTGCCTGTGGAAGGGGCCTGTAAACGCCTGGAAAACAGCAGAAAACCTTATTGAACTGGTAGACAAAGAAAAGTACACCGGTAAAATGAAAAGCCTTATAATAAGCTTTGCAAATCAAATTTTTCCCGATGGAGCTGAATATGCCAGACAATATCTTATGGAAACCCTGTGGCAGCCCAATAAAATGATTGAACAGGATTTAATCAGGATGGAACGGGAAGTTTTGGGAAAAAATGCAAACCTCCTGGAAGCCAAGCGAAACCTGGTTTTCTTCAATAAACCCATTGAAAATGCTTCAAAATATCTTGCAATGCTGAAAAAATCAGATTCAGAGTCAAAGACCGCTGCCATTACTGAATCCATCATAATTTTAAATATCTGCAGATATATCATGGACACCGGCGACTCTTCTCTTTTAGAGATCACCAGTGATACCGCTAAAAAAAGATTCGGCATCTCTCCAAAGGAAGACTTTCAGACTTCTTTTTTGCAGTTTGCACACCAGGGAATTAAATGTGATCCTGAAAACAGAGCGCTTTACGAGGTAGTTGCACAATTTGAATCTTCCTCCAGAAACGCAAAAAAACTAAAAGAAGACCTGCTGCTTTTAATGTGTGAGGCATATCCCGAGGATCCCTATCCGTGTATTGAATTAGCATCACTTTATCATGGAAAAAATGCCTTTAGAAAAGCTGAAAATATCCTTAAAAAAGCTATGGAACTTGCTCCCTATGACAGCAGGGTACTGGATCAGCATGTAATAGCGCTGATAATATCTGCCGATAAAAATCTGAATGCAAGCAGGTTCCACCTTGTATGGCAGGATGTGGAAAAGGCCGGACAGTTTGATTCCAAAAAGAATGAAATCCTTTTAGAGGAAAAAAAGCTGTTCTATAAAATCTGTGAAAAACCAGAAATGCCTGAAAAAATCATCAAGCTGCAATTAAATGAATTTTCCCTGTTTGACCGATTGAAAATAATCTCCATGATCAGTATGGATATTAAAAACAGATATTTCAAATCAAGCAAAAAAATTACAAATAAAATTAACTCCATTTTTAAATCCGAGTTGAAAAATATTGAACAATTAACCTCTAAGCAAACCTTGGAACTGCTTATGCCGTTTCCAAAGGAGTGGAAGTATGCTTTTGTAGATAGGAATGTTCATCGTTTGTTCTTTAATGCCTCAAAGGATGCCGTTAATAATTTAGATAACAATGACCTCATTAAGCTTATTGATACGATTCTTACCCCTGATCTTTTTACCTTTTTTAGAAAGGAGATAGAAAAACGTATCAATAACAGCAAAAACATAGACAGTCTTCTTAAATTTTACGCAATTACACTGGAAGGTCTTGAAGACAATTACTGGGATGTTGACGAGTATTATTATTTAATAGATGATGCAGATCAAGAAATGGAACAAAAACTAAGGGATGCCGGCCACAGGCTCTCAAAACATACCCAGGGTCCCTACAAGCACGCCCTCAAGACATTTGAGTTTGAAGTCCTTGAAGATATGTTTTCACCATCATTTAATTTTTTTGATGACGATGAAGATGACGACGACGACGACTACTACTACTATGATGAGGATGAGGATGACCCGTTTTTAAACCCCTTTGCAGGAAGTGGAATGCCGGATATCAATGATTTACCCAGTGATTTTATAAAATTCATTAAAAAGAAAGTCTCAAAAAACCCGAATTCTCCAGAGAGTAGGGAGTTTAATGCACTTTTTGATGATGTACAAGATGTTATAGAAGACTTTATTGATGAGACAGGCCTACGGGGACTCCCTAAAGAAATACTCAAAACAATGAAATCAGAAGTTAAAAAAGATCCCGTAATAAGAGAAGCTGTTACCATGGTCAAGCTGCTATTTTTAAAAGAGGCAAAAAAGAAGTTTTCACAGGAAGCAAAAGCACTTTTTCTATAACATGCCCTGTCAGGCACAACGAAGGATGAAACATAGGGGAGCAGCCCACTGTGTGTGCCCTCTCAAAGGCCAGGCACGGTGGCCTCTGACCCTACAGTTTTATATAAACAAACATGGCGGCTCACCGCCACAATCTAACAATGAAAGTCTTTTAAAAACAAGCTGTTATAGAGACTTTTATATAAAAAAGGATGTCATGCTGAAATCTTATCTTATTCTTGATCTGCCCCTGAATGCACCTGACCAGGAGATCAGAAAAAAATACCTCCAGCTTGTAAAAAATTACTCTCCTGAAAAAGACCCTGTGCAATTTCAGAGAATAACAACAGCCTATGAGTCCATAAAGGACAAGAGAAGACGTGTTGAGACCAATCTTTTTTCAGCCCTGAAAGACATGGATGCACAAGAGACAATTAAAACCCTTGCAGAATCTGTTAAATTAACCCGTAAAACCCCGGGCCTGCAAGAACTACTGAAGGCCATAAAAGACTGAAAAAACATAAAGATTTTACCTTTATAGAATTTTTTATTAAAATTTAACCCATTGCTTTTTATATGAAAGTCTCCGTAAACGGCGGATGACTTTCATGGTTCGTTGTGGGCAGAACCGGATCAAAATCCTGGTCTGCCCATGGCAGTTCTTGATTTCACAGATGGGAAAAGAAAAACAATTAATGGATGATGACAATGAAAAACAAGATTTATCAGTCTGTAAAAACAAAATCTCATGCCCTTTTTGGAAAAACCAGAAACCTTTTGAGAAAAATTATTACCATAAGTGCTGTTTTTTTTAAAAATCTGTTTAAAAACATAACCGAGGAAAGTGAATCTAAAGCTCCTGATGAAGACATAACATACAAAGAACAATGGAAAACCAAGGTCCTCGAAGATTTTAAGCTATGGCTGTCTGAAATCGAGTCAGATGAACCGCCTGACCTGTCCCTTACTCCTGATACCTGTGATCTCTACACTTTACTTTCCGAGTTCATGGCACTGAAACAGGAAATAAAAATGCAGAACAGGGAACAGCATAGAACCTTAAAATCTTTAACTGATATTCAGTCGGCCACAGACTCCTATAAGGAGACAATGGCGCTTTTCAATGAAAAGACAAGGCAAATTGACACCCTGGAGCAAAACATCAGGCAGGATTGTGAAAAAAGAACATCAGGGTATTTTTTTGATATCAGGGACGCTCTTTTACGGGGAAAAAAAGCCTGCCTTGAGGTTATGGCAAAAAAGAGCTTTTTCAGGCCCCTGCCAAAAAATATTGGAAGTATCACTGAGGGATATGATATGGCCATCAGGAAATTTGACAATTCCCTTGCCATGTTAGACATTTATCCCGTTGAAACAACAGGTATGGTTTTTGATCCAATGACAATGAATGCCATTGAAACAAAAACCGTTACAAACCTGGAAAAAGGAATTGTCATCGAAGAGGTATCAGGAGGATTCAAAAGGGGAAATGAAGTTCTCAGATATGCCCAGGTTATTGTTGCCGGTTAATAACAATCAGTTTATATGAATGTGTAGGGGCAGAATCTATTTCTGCCCCGTTTCCATATTTACCATGATCGGTAAGGGCACGTACTTATAAAAAATATTTTAACATAAACAATGAAACAAGGATCATATATGGAACCTATTATAGGAATAGATCTTGGAACGACAAACTCAGAGGTTGCCCTTATCATTGACGGCAAGGCTGAAATTCTCAAAGAAAATGACGACGGCATTGTACCATCCTGTGTGGGATTAGGTGAATCTAAAAATGTCATGGTGGGAATTGCCGCAAAAAATCAGGCAGCACTTTATCCTGAAAACACAGTCCTTTCCATAAAACGCATGATGGGCTCCACTGAGAAGGTTATGCTTGGGGAAAATCCATACAGCCCCCAGGAAATATCGGCATTCATTCTAAAAGAGCTTAGAGAAAGGGCCCAGAGGGTAACAGGCAAGTCCATTTCCAAAGCGGTCATCACAACCCCTGCCTATTTTACCGATGCCCAGCGCCAGGCAACAAGGGAGGCAGGTGAAATAGCAGGACTCAATGTGGTGCGTATATTGAATGAACCCACAGCCGCCGCCCTTGCCTATGAATCATCAGATGCCTCGGCCAGCACAATAATGGTATATGATCTGGGCGGGGGAACCTTTGATGTCTCCATAGTAAAAATTGAAGACGGGGTAGTGGAGGTTCTATCATCCACCGGAGATAATTACCTTGGGGGAGATGATTTTGATCTTGAAATTGAAAAACTGCTCTTAGCGCATATTAAAGATGAATTTGACATTGATCTGACTGACAATATAGTTGCAAGGGCAAGGCTTAGAGGAGCTGCTGAAAAAGCCAAAATCCAGCTCTCTGACGCGCCCTATGCCACAATTGAAGAAGACCACCTCGCTAAAAATAAAAATGAAGATGTCCATCTCTCCTATGAAATCTCCAGAATGGAGTTTGAAGAACTCATAGACCAATATCTTCAAAAAACCATGGAATCCGTCAACAAAGCCCTTAATGATGCTGCTATACTGCCCTCTTCCTTAGATAAAATTATCCTTGTGGGCGGCTCAACAAGAATTCCCATGCTCTCTGCCATGCTGGAAGAAAAATTCAGCATCCTGCCCAACCAGGAAATCGATCCTGATCTTTGTGTCGCCATGGGCGCGGCCATTCAGGCAGGCCGGGAAATGGGGCTGGATTCATCCAGTGTCTTGTTGGACATTACACCCTATACCTTTGGCACATCCGCCCTTGGAGATATAGACGGAATACCCACCGAAAATAAGTTTGTTCCTCTTATACGCAGAAATTCAAAGCTTCCAGCCATTAAAAGTAATGTGTTCTGGACGGTTGTTCCAAATCAAATGAGAGCCCAGGTTGAAGTTTACCAGGGTGAAAAACCAAATGCCTTAGACAATATTTTAATAGGCACCTATTATCTTGACCTGACTCCCCGGCAGCCGTCCCATAGCCCCATCATCATCAAGTATGAACTTGATCTTAACGGAATCCTTAAAATAACGGCCATTGAAAAAAATACCGGAAAAAAAATCAGCGCCGTCATCGAAAACGCCTTTTCACAACTCTCCGATGAAAGTGTTTCCTCATCAAAAAATAAGATAGATGAGGTATGGAAAGGAAATGGATCCATTGACAGCTCTGAATACGATGAAGATGAAGATTCCCTGGAACCAGGAATGCCAAAGGAAATGCAGGCCCTTATCACGGCTGCACGGGATGCCATTGAAGATGCCTCTGAGGAAGATGCTGATGATATTATCAACCTTATCGAAGACATAATAAATGCCGTGGAAGACGATGACATGGATGCTGCAACAAAATTAGCTGAAGAACTTGAAGATATTTTATTCTACCTTGAATAGGTTTAAGCCATAAATGCCCACAGGAAAACAAATGGATAAATGCCCGGCCTGCAATGCCAGACTGAAAAATGACACCATATGCCGCCGATGCAAATCTGATCTCTCTCTTTTAATGGGACTCCAGGAAGAGGCCCTGAGCCAGAAAGAAAGCGCGCTCAGGGCCTATGAGAGAAACGAATTTACACAGATGTTTACCCATGCCAGACGCTCTGCCGCAATATGCAGCACCCCTGAAGCCCTGCAATTGCTGGCATGTGCCGCGGTTTTAGTAAACCGCCACGATCTTGCATATGGTTTATGGAAAAAAATGGGGCATGTTTCATTCATAGATTGACACTTTTTCAAAACATTCTCTGAATTCCATGAAATTCTCTGAAAAAAACCGTCAACTACTTTTGAGGCAATATGAAACGTGCCCAAAATGGGTGTCCCGGCTTATGGTGGTAATCGATAATCGAGTAACAGGAGATCAAAGATCGAGAAACATGGCATGATTTGAGGTAAAAAACGGGGGATCACGCCTTAACACAGGTGCAATGGCCGGGTGTTTTCTGAATCTTTTGTCAAGAAAGCGCCTAACCATGTTTCTGTCCCAGCCCATGGGATGTTTGAAACTCTCATATAAAGACAGGTCTCCTCCATAAAAGGGACGGGTTTCGAGGTTTGCGGCATCCTCACTGAACTTGGGGAGATTGAATACCGCCACGTTGAGATAACTTATGCACCCGCTGTGGGCCGCAACATAGTCAAGGGTTTTTTCCGCAGCCCTTTCATTTTCAAACTCGGTGCCAAACAGCAGATAAACATAGGTATAAATACCAGCCTCTTTAAGGGCTGAAAGGACCCGGGACGCAAGCCTTAAATCCGTACCCTTATTCATCTTTTCAAGCACCCCTTGATCACCTGATTCCAGCCCAAGTTTCAGCATCCTGCATCCTGACCGATAAAGCGCCCTGCAGAATTCCCGGTCCGCCAATGCCCTTGTAAAGCGTACAAACCCATACCATGTAGCATTTAAGGGGTTTAAAGTAAGGGCTTTCATAAATGAGGGGCTGACGGCATCATCCACAAAATGAACATGATCCGGCTTGTACCTGGTGCTGAACCGCAGCATATCCCTTAGCATATCCTTATTTTTTCCGGGAATATACTTCCCCCCTTCCACCTTCTCGGGACAGAACCTGCACTTGCTCCAATAACATCCAACCGCGGTTCTGTAGGGAAGGATTCTGCCGGGGGCCAGATACTTATCCCAGGGACAAAAATCATAATCTGGAACATACCGCTGATTTTCCCCTGGTTCTCCACCTGCTATTTCAACGATACTTTGCTCTCCCCTGCCCTGGATCATTTTGTCTATGAGCCCTGCAAAAGGATTATTCCAGCTCGGCATTCGCATCCATGAGGTAACAAGTCCGCCGCCCATGATGATTTTTATACCGGGAAACCTTGATTTGAGCCATCCTGCCAGGGCAAAGGCGGTCATGGCCTGGCTGAGGTAACATAATGATATTCCCACATGCTGTGGTGAAAATTCTTCAATTTTTTTAAACAGGAAGTCTTCAAAGAAACCGCAAAAAGGATTTTCCTGGAACCTTTCGGCACAAATGAGCAGATCACGGCTTTTTACAGGAGCCAGCTCTGAATCTGTATAATCGGAAAGGGAAATTTTAAACCGGCTTGAAAGACGTGTGGTTATAACACGGTTGACATCCAAGACCCTTTGACGATACCTACCTTCGTTCTTATAAAGGGGTTGGTTCCTGAGATCTATCAGGCTCTGGGATAAATGTTTGAGCGCCCTTTTAGTCCAGCTATCCTCGGGCGGAATATAGCGGGACCGGGGGGCGTTATGGTGGCTTTTATGGGCCTGACTGTCATAGGAGTGGTTACAATGGTAAGCTGAGTCGACATTTGCAAGCCACAGCATGGCCTCTACACTTGCGTCAATGACTTGATGCTTAATACCGTGTTGGTTCAAAGCACCGGATAAAAGAGCCAGGCCCGCCGGGGGCTCACAAATTTTTGAAACAGGTGGATAAATTAAAATCATAATCAAAAAAAGCTTTTTTAACAAGAATTATGGGCATCCTTCAAAATAACTGCCATGGGCATATGCCAGGATTTTTAGATTGATTCAAAAAGTATAAACCTGGAAATGAAGGATGGCGGTTTATGTAAAAATTTCTTCCCGGTCTGTTGCCTATATCATCTCATAGTTATTTTGAACATCGAAAATCAATGTATACGAGATAAAAAACACATTTTGGGCATCCTTCATTTGTCAGTTTGCACATTTCTTGAACCATGATTTTCCTGATTAAAGGATTTACCTTGATTTTTAATCATGTTCATCATTTAATCCTTTAATCATGGTTCAAAATTTTCAGAAAAGTGTAAACTACTTTTGAGTTGATATGAAAGATGCCAAATTTTGTTTCTATGAAAAGAAACAAAAAACTTGACAAAATCATGTCTCACAGTTTATCAATACCCAACGCTGCGGAACTATCCGTCAGCTTTTTTTTATGCCTGCTCGAATATTACTTAGAGGCTTAATCATTTATAATGGTATAAAACACAAAATTACTGAATAACAACTGGATAAAGATATGATTTTAAAAAGGTATCCATGCAAATCAACATTTGAGGAGCTTGCAAAAAAAAGCAATGTCATTCCCCTGTGTGCAGACATTTTAGCAGACACGGAAACACCCGTCTCAATTCTGCAAAAATTCCATACCGATGATACACCGATTTTTCTCCTTGAGAGTGTGGAAGGCGGAGAAAACTGGGCAAGGTACAGCTTCCTTGGAATATCTGCCAGGGTACAGATAAAGGTGATGGCCCGTGAAATAGAAATAATCCGGAACGGGGATGTGGAAAAGATACCACACCATGGGGATCCCTTAAAGGTTCTCAAGGGCTTAACCGACCATTACCACCCGGCTCAAATCAATGATCTGCCCAGATTCTGGTGCGGCATGACAGGCTACATGACCTTTGAGATGGTATCTTTTTTCGAGGATATCCCTGCAAACCTGCCTCCTGATCAGCCCTTTGCCCATTTCATAATCCCGGAGGCCATGATCATATTTGACAATATAAATCATACATTAACATGTCTGTCCATATGCTATAAAGACGGGCCGGATACTGATGAATCAGGCATGGATGCCTCAGAAATATATGATGCCGAGTGCCGGAAGCTTGAAAATATCATATCAAAAATTTTAACGCCATCATCCAATGCCGAACCAGCGGGGCATGTAAAAAAGAATATCCCCTGGGATAGCGATGCTGTTAATAATTTTCAAAGTTCATCTTTCTCCCTGACCTCGGAAACGGATCACGATGTCTACATAAAAGGCGTGGAAAAGATAAAAGACCATATTGTTGCCGGTGATATTATCCAGGCGGTCTATTCCCAGCCCTTTACGAGCAAGGCTCCTGTTGATCCCGTGATGCTGTACAGGGCCCAGAGATATATCAATCCATCACCATATATGTTTTTCATGAATTTTGGAGACATAGCCATTGCAGGCTCATCTCCCGAGACCATGGTTCGCCTTGAAAACCAGAGCGCAACCCTGAGGCCCATTGCCGGAACAAGACCCAGGGGGAAAAATGAACAGCAGGACAGAAAACTTGCAGATGAGCTTTTAGGAGATGAAAAGGAGAGGGCAGAGCATCTAATGCTGGTGGATCTCGGCAGGAACGACCTTGGCAGAGTTGCCGAAACAGGAACGGTTCAGGTCACGGATCTGATGTTTGTCGAACGTTATTCCCATGTAATGCACCTGGTATCAAACATCACATGTGACTTAAAAGAAAATATGGATGCCTGGGATCTGTTAAAGGCCACCTTTCCGGCTGGAACCCTTTCCGGAGCACCAAAAATAAGGGCAATGGAGATTATATCACAAATAGAAAAGAGAGCCAGAAAAATATACGGAGGAGCTGCCGGTTATATTTCCTTTTCCGGCAACATGGATCTTGCCATCACCATCAGAACCGCGACCATGGAAAAAGGCATAATGACGGTCCAGGCCGGCGCCGGGATTGTGGCAGATTCAGATCCTGAAAAAGAGTACCAGGAATGCGTAAACAAAGCCAGAAGCGTTGAGAAGGCCCTGAAACTTGCCATGTCCAATGATCATGGAGGAACATCATGCTCATAGCCGTTATCGATAATTATGATTCCTTTACCTTCAACCTTGTCCATTATATCATGCAGTCCGGCGCAAGGGTCAATGTGTTCAGAAACAATAAAACCACGGTAGAGGAAATCCAGGCATTGGATCCAGATGGGATTGTAATCTCTCCGGGCCCTGGAAGGCCGGAAGACGCAGGCATTTCCATCGAAGTAATAAAGGCATTTTCAGGAAAAATTCCGATCCTGGGGGTCTGCCTCGGCCACCAGGCCATTGCCAGATGTTTTGGCGGAGACATCGTCCAGGCGGCAAGGATCATGCACGGCAAGACATCCATGGTAACCGGCAATGATGAGGACATTTTCAAGGGGCTTAAAAAACCCTTTGCAGCCATGAGATACCACTCTCTGGCCGTATCCGAGGCAACCCTGCCCAAATGCCTGGAAGTTACGGCCAGAGCAGATGATGGAGAAATCATGGGCCTGCGCCATGTCCATCATCCCACCTATGGGGTACAGTTTCATCCGGAATCCATCATGACGCTGGTGGGAAAAAGACTCATCCGCAATTTTATAAAAGGAGTAAAAAAATGAATTTCACCGATCATCTAAACCTCATCATTGCCAGGAAGGATCTGACCAGCGACCAGATGGGTGCCATGATTTCTGATATTTTTTCAGGAACCATTACAGATGCCCAGATCGGAGCCTTCATGGCCGCCCTGGCCGTCAAAGGAGAAACATATGAAGAGCTTGCAGGTGCAGCCCGTGCCATGAGGCGCAAAGCAGCAAGGATTCAGACCGTTTCAAAAAAGGCTGTGGACACATGTGGAACAGGCGGTGATGCCTCAGGCTCCTTTAACATCTCCACGACCACGGCTTTTGTGGTTGCAGGATGCGGCGTGACCGTTGCCAAACACGGTAACAGGAGCATATCAAGCCAGTGTGGAAGCGCCGATGTATTAGAGGCCCTTGGCATCAAGATTGATATTGACCCTGAAATTGTGGAAGAAGCCGTCAATGACATCGGCATAGGTTTTTTGTTTGCACCCAGATTTCACGGGGCCATGCGCTATGCTGCAAAGGCAAGAAAGGATGTTGGAATAAAAAGTATTTTCAACATGCTTGGCCCCCTTACCAATCCAGCCGCTGCCAGGTGCCAGCTCCTCGGAGTATTCGCCCCCCAGCTCACGGAAATGTTTGCAAGGGCACTTAAAGAGCTTGGTACCCATAGAGCCCTTGTGGTACACGGCCATGACGGAATGGATGAAATCACGGTATGCGCACCAACAAGGGTGACGGAGCTCAAAGACGGCATGATTAGAACCTATGACATCGACCCTGTGGAATATTTTGAAGAATATGCATCCCCGGAGGATCTCAAGGGCGGAGACCCCGCAACCAACAGCGCCATCACAAGGGCAATATTAGAGGGTGAAAAAGGCCCCGGGCGGAACGTGGTTCTCATCAACACCGGGGCAGCTCTGCTTGCTGCCGATGCTGCTGAAAACCTCAAAGAAGGCATCAAAAAGGCAGCAGATTCAATTGATTCCGGCAAAGCAAAGGAAAAACTGGAATCCCTCATCTCTTTTACCCGGGAGAATGATTGAAAATGGCTGTTAAAGGTTTTTTAAAAGAAGTCATAGCTCTTAAAAAAAAGGATGTTGCTTCAGCCCGTGGAGAAGTCTCATTAAGCCGGATCAGAAAAAAAGCGGAGCAATACATATCTGAATCTAATACCGATTTTCTTGAAGCACTTAAACTGGCTGCGCCCGGGCATGTGGGGATCATTGCCGAAATAAAAAAGGCATCTCCATCCAAAGGGGACATAAAAATCGATCTGGATCCTGGAGAATATGCAGAAAAATACACAGAGGCCGGTGCCGGTGCCATTTCAGTTCTCACGGAACAGCACTTTTTCAAAGGAAGTCTTGATGATCTAAAGGCGGTAAGAAAGAATACAACCCTTCCGGTACTCAGAAAGGATTTTACCCTGTCCTCCTACCAGATTTATGAGGCAAGGGCTGCCGGTGCGGATTCCGTTCTCCTTATCACATCCATTCTAACAAGGGAGCAGTTAAGGGACTATACCCTGCTTGCAAGGGAACTCGGCATGGAGCCCCTGGTGGAGGTTCATTCAGAATGGGAACTGGAAAAAGCCGTGTTTGCAGATGCACGCATTATCGGGATTAATAATCGTAATCTCCAGACCCTGAAGACAGATATAGACGTTGCTGCAAGGGTGGTGCCCTTTTTCACCAAAGATCAGATTCCCGTGGAGGCCAGCGGGATTTCCTCCCCTGACGATATTCAAAAAGGACTGGATGCCGGAATCTGCAATTTTCTGGTGGGAGAGAGCATTGTCCGGGCAAAAGACACGGTGAAATTCATTCAAAGCCTTGTAAATACAGGCATGGAAAAAAACAATTTCAGCTATACTGCTAAGTATCCAAGCCGGGATCATGTAAAAGATCCAGCACAACTTGATACACTGAAAGCTGAAAACCAACCGCCGCCGAAAACAAAACGCCCCTGGGTAAAGATCTGCGGCCTTACCAATCCATCTGAAGCAAGAAAATGTGCTGAACTTGGGGCTGATGCCATAGGGCTTGTGTTCTATCCCCCAAGTCCGAGATCAGTTACCGCTGAACAGGCGGCCTTGATCAGTGCGGCTCTGCCTGACCATGTACCTGCAATCGGAGTGTTTGTGGATGAAAGATTTGAATTCATAATGGAAATTGTTAAGGCATGTTCCCTTAAAGGAGTCCAGCTCCACGGGCGGGAAACTCCCGACCTTGTAAGAAAGCTAAAAGAAAAGGGGTTGATGGTTATCAAGGCCCTGTTTTCATCTAGACCCCCGGTGCTGAATGATTGGAAAAATTACAAACATGCATCTGCAATTCTGGTAGAGGGGGGAAAAGGTGTACTTCCGGGCGGAAATGCCGAAACATGGCAGTGGAAAATACCGGATAGCGTGGATGCAGGCCCTATAAAGATCATTTTGGCAGGAGGGCTTAACGCTGATAATATCAAAGACGCGCTGAATCAAACATGCCCGTGGGGGCTGGATCTAAGTTCAGGGGTGGAAACTGCCCCAGGTCACAAAGACATCTCAAAAGTTCAAAAATTCATGCTTTCTATGACCGGCAAGGCCTAATTCGCACAACGAAAACATGGCAGCGGCTCAACAAAATTTTAAATATCAAGATCATCCAAAGGGCTTGTTACACCATGTCCACCCTGTTGAAGGATGTGGGTGTAAATCATTGTAGTTGAAACATCCTTATGGCCAAGAAGGGACTGTATGGTGCGGATATCTGTTCCCCTCTGCAAAAGATGGGTGGCAAAACTGTGCCTGAATGTATGGGAAGTAATACGTTTGTCGATATTTGTCTTTCTGACTGATGATTTAATTGCTTTATTAATGACGCTGGGATCGATATGGTGACGCTGTACAGTTCCCGACCTTGGATCCTTTGAAAGATTTCTTGAGGGAAAAACATACTGCCAGCCCCACTCTTTTTCCGCATTGGGGTATTTCCTTGATAGAGCAAAGGGAAGATACACCGATCCAAAACCATTCTTCATATCCTGCTCATGCTGATTTTTTATCCAGTTCATATGGGTCTGAAGCGGCAAGGTCAGTTTTCCAGAAAAAGTTGTAACCCTGTCCTTATTGCCCTTTCCCGACCTTACTGTTATCTGTTTCATTTTAAAATCAATATCAAAGACCCTCAGCCTTAGAGCCTCACTTATTCTCAAGCCGCTGCCGTACAAAAGCTTGGCAACCAATTGAGGTATTCCCTCCATCAGGGATATCACCTGCTCTACCTCTTCCTTTGTCATAACAACCGGCACATTTTCTTTTTTAGCCGATCTGACCGCATTAATTCTGTCTTCAAGAGGCTCTTTTAAAACCTGCTTGTATAGGAAAACAAGGGCATTTAGAGCCTGGCTCTGGGTTGCGGCAGCAATGTTGGTATTTACGGCAAGATGAGTCAGAAACTGCTCTATTTTAGGCACTCCGTTTTTCAGCTCATCTCTTGAACGAATATTATGAAAATTGATAAAGCGTTTAATCCAGTCACAATAGCTCCTTTCCGTATGGATCGAGTAATGTTTTACCCGTAATACGCCCTTAACCTCATCCATGAATCTAATATTTTTTGGTGTTGACAAGGTGATCTCCGTATGTTATTGCTCATTTAAACATGTTACAATTTTATAGCATCAATTCGTCAATATAGTCACACATTTTTTTCTCATTAGCAGATATTGATTTGGAATAATAACTATTCGAAGCTAAAATATTTTGATCAGATATCCACCAAAGAATCAGTTTTAATAAATTTTTATGCTTTGACAAGTAAATTGTCAAGGCTAAATTGACTTGATAATATGTTAATTCTTTTATTATCAGAGCAATTATTCCTTGATATTAACAAAAACAAGGAAATCTTCACCCCATAATAATGGGGGAAAATATCTCTTATCAAGGCAAATTGCCCTGACAATATAATGTTATATTGCTAAAATAGCCCTTCCTATAGCTTCTGGTATCCCAGGTATAACGGCGTTTCCAAGTGAGTTTATTCTGTCCACCTGAGAGGGTAGCCCATAAGCCACTCTGTCCACGTTGGGTTCAGGCCAGAGCTGCACATAGCTTTTCGAGTCTCCACACCAACCATCATGTCTAATTTTTTCCTCGCTGCGGAGCCTCCGCCCAACCCAACCGGGCCGCCTCCAGGTAGTCCCCTGCTGCATGGGGTAGGCCACAAGGTAAACCCTATCCCTTTCTTGAGGGGAGCCAACTGTATATCCTGGTATACAATGCCATTCAGCATCATACCCGATCTTGACAACGCTGTTGAGCACTTCAACAAGTCCGTCAGAGCACAGCCTTGCCACATTTTCCGCAAGCACATATTTCGGGGCAGTTTCTTTGATAATCCTGTGCATATCCCACCATAGTGAGCTTTGTTCTCCCTTGATTCCTCGCATTTTCCCTGCTCTACTGATGTCTTGGCATGGGAAACCTCCGCAAACAACGTCAACTGTTCCTGGTAAGTCTGTTGCATGTAACTCCTAATATCCTCGAATATTGGCACATTTGGCCAGTGTTTTTTTAAAACACTGCGTTGGAAAGGTTTAATTTCACAAAATGCTATCGTTCTGAATCCTCCTGTCCGTTCCAGGCCAAGTGAGAATCCTCCTATCCCCGAAAATAAATCAAGGACTGTATAACAATGATCTGCTACATCGCTCAATTATCAATCTCCATGCCCCGTTGGGATGCTAAATTCTTTTATTTTTCTACCGTTTGGACAGATGCAAAAGCTAACTTTTCCGACTTCAAAGTCTGCATTGGTTTTTACTCCAGTTGTATCAATTTCCCCTGAATTTCCACAAAGAACACATATGCCATTTTTACTATAATTATGATGCCAATAATCATCTAATATTGCATTTTTAACCTGCTTAGTTACATCAATTTCTATTTTCATTATTCCTCCATCAAATCAACAATATAACAAACCGCTGCACCAGACCGCGAGAACGGGTGGCGCTTTCATGGTAGTTATCGGCGCGGCTGGTGAGCTAAACGTTAGCATTTTTATCTCAAGCAAATACCTGTCAATTTTCCAGCAAATCTCCCGAAAATAAGAATAATATTGACAATTTTAAAGAGTATCTTTAGATCGTAAGGAGTGATTCTGTAAGAGGTTATAGTGTAAACTTTGTGGAGCAAAAATTCATGTTTTGGGGGCGAAAGAATTTGTCATGGAACAGGAACTGAATACACTAGAGATTTTGCATGAAATTGATGAGCTTCGGGAACAGGTTGATTCTGTACGTCCATTATCCCAAGCACAAGAACAGCGAATTATGCAAAAATTCCGTTTAGAATGGACATACCATTCGACAGCTATTGAAGGAAGCTCCCTTGATTATGGCGAGACACGGGCATTTTTGTTATATGGTGTGACAGCCCAAGGGAAACCATTTAAGGACTATTTAGATGTGAAAGGACATCATGCGGGTATCGATTTTTTGCTTGATGTGATTCGACAAGGGGTTGAACTGACTGAAGCAGATATTCGGGCACTCCACAAACTCATTTTAGTAGAACCATATCCTGTTCCTGCCCAAACGTCAGATGGAAAGCCAACGCAGCGAGAAGTTCAACTTGGCGAATATAAAAGGATGCCCAATCATGTCCGAACAGTGACTGGAGAAATCCATTATTACGCGACGCCAGAAGAAACACCTATTCTGATGCGTGAACTTATTGAATGGTATCGTCATACAAAGAAAGAGCAGACGGTCCATCCAGTTGTCTTGGCGAGTTTATTTCATCATCGGTTTGTTGCCATCCATCCTTTTGATGATGGAAACGGCAGAATGGCTCGCTTATTGATGAATCTTACACTTATGCAAGCAGGATATCCGCCAGTGATTATTCGCCAGGACGATAGGCATAATTATTATTTATACTTAAGTCAAGCGGACGCTGGAAGACTGGCCCCGATGGTAGAATACTTTGGTAATGCGCTGATTTTTTCCTTACATCTCTATTTGAAAGGGGCGCGAGGGGAATCCATAGAAGAAAATGGCGATTTGGATAAAGAATTAGCGATCTTTGTGAAAGAATTAGAAACCGAAGATGCCGCAAGAATCCAATGCTCTGAAGAAATCCTGAAAAGTATTATTCAGACAGTCGCTCATCCTGTCATAGATCGTCTGGAAGAAACCATTAACAAGTTCCACGACATGTTTCTGTATATTGAACGAAAATTTGTTGTTCGACCAACCCAATGGGAGTATAAAGATTTTCCATCTTCAACTCCTCTTGAACAGGTACTACACCCTAAAGAAGGGGGGCATATTGTTGTTTATCAGTTACGAGGTTTCCGGTTTAAAAACAATCCTTTCGGTCTTGAAATTCAACTTGTATTTGTGTTTGATGAATCGCGGTATCACGTAATTTTTCTCCTCGAAGACAATGGTAATCATCATATTATTGACGCTATTCTAAAGGGCAAATATAATAAAAAATGGCTTGATAAGAAGTTTACAGAACACGTGGTTTGGGTATCACGCTTTTACCACCAGATCCTTACGCCACAAGAAATTGAAGATGCATGTTCAATTATTGGCAAAAAAATATTGCACTCCATCAAAGAGCGTACGAACGGGAGGAAAGATTAGGCGGTGTTTATTGGATTGAGTATTGCCTATTTTTCAGAAGAGGAAGTTTTGCAAGTGCAAATGCTAACAAAGGGTTGGTACTGACCGCACCCGCGCTCTGTAGTTTTACATAATTGCCCGCTCATAAACGTGCAGTGCAGGTTCACACTTTCTACTTCCGGTTAGGGCGCGTGTGCGGCGGCACAACCCAGGCGTTAGCAATCTTTCTTGTACAATAAGCCTGTAAAAATGAATAATGGAAAGAAAACAATTGACGCAGACGCGGCGATCCGCGATACTGGAAAAATACGTTTGAAAAACATGGCGCGTGGTAAATTGTTAACCTTCTAAAAGCATAAATAAGGAGGCCGGATGTCATATCAAACAGCATTAACAATTGCAGAAGTGATTGATTCGATTCATAAGAAAAAGTATTTGCTGCCCGCTATCCAACGGGAATTCGTCTGGAACCCTGAGCAAATTGGGCGCCTTTGCGACAGCCTTATGCGCGATTACCCTATAAGCTCCTTTCTCTTTTGGCATGTCAGCAAAGACAAAGTGAAAGAATACGAATTCTACGAATTTCTCCGAGAATATCATGAAAAGCATAATGTGCACAACCCGAAGGCCAATGTCGCAGGCGATGAGGAAATTGTTGCCGTGTTGGACGGACAACAACGCCTCACATCTCTCTATGTTGCCCTAAAAGGGAGTTATGCCTATAAAATTCCACGAAAGCGATGGGATAATCCCCAAGCATTTCCGACACGAAAGCTCTATCTTAATCTTCTCAAGAGTTCAGACGACGTCGAATTGAAGTATGATTTCAAATTTTTAACGGACGACGAGGCATCTCAGAATGATACAGAGTATTTTTGGTTTCCAGTAGGGCAAATCCTTGATCTAAAGCAGTTATATGAGGTCAATCAGTACATGATCGAGAAAGGATTATTTTCGGAATATGGCAAAGAAAAAGCCAGTTTTGCGAATCAGGCGCTTTCAAAATTGCATGAAGTCGTGCACCTCAAACCAACGATCAGTTATTATCTTGAGAAAAGCGAAGAACTTGATAAAGTACTCAATATCTTCATAAGAATCAATAGCGGAGGGACGATTCTCAGCTATTCTGATTTATTACTCTCCATCGCCACAGCTCAATGGGAAGAAAAAGATGCACGAGAAGAAATTACTGGATTTGTTGATGAATTGAACGGTATTGGTGATGGATTTAGCTTTAATAAGGATTTCGTCCTTAAAGCGTGTCTTGTCCTTTCCGATTTTTCTGATATAGCGTTTAAGGTAGATAACTTTAATAAGAGCAATATGCTAAAAATAGAAAGCCGGTGGGACGAGATTACGCGTTTTTTGAGGCTCGCCGTAGGGTTAGTGTCAAGTTTTGGCTATAGTCGAGAAACGTTAACATCCAATAACGCGGTGATTCCAATTGCATATTATTTGTACCATATTCAGGCGTCAGATAGCTACGTAAGTTCGTCAAAAAAATCAGAGGAAAAAACATTGATTCGAAAATGGTTGGTGCTCTCCTTGATTAAAAGGGCGTTTAGTGGTCAACCTGATAGTGTTCTGCGACCATTGCGACGATTGGTCAAAGAAAGTTCGGCAGGATTTCCATTACAGGGAATTATCGATCATTTTAAAGGCACGAATAAATCCTTAATATTCTCCGATGAAGATATTGAGAACCTGCTGTGGTATAGGTATAGCCAGGGGTTTACGTTTTCTGTGCTTTCGCTTATCTATCCTCATCTTGACTATCGGAATGTGTTTCATGTTGATCATATCTTTCCGAGAAGCTTGTTTACAAAAAGCAAACTCATGAAGCGTGGTGTCGCTGAAGAGAAGGTTGATGAGTATAAAGGCTGTGTGGATTATATTGGCAATCTTCAACTCCTTGAAGCTATCCCTAACATCGAAAAATCTGATAACGAGTTTGGGGCATGGTTTACAGAGACCTTTTCACAAGAGAATGATCGTCATGAATACAGAAAAAAGCATCTGGTTCCTGATATGGACTACAGTATGACGAATTTTCTGAGATTTTACGAGACTCGCAGAGAACTTTTACAACAACGATTTAAAGAGGTTTTGCAACTCGAGAAAACAGATATTCCCGAAAATTCTTAGCTAAAATGTAAACGGTTAAAGTTAAAAGTTAAATATTTATAGGTGGTTATAGGCAAGAATTGCTAACAATTGCGTGCACAAGACCAAACCCGCGCTCGCCAGTTTTACATAATTGCCCGCTATTAAGGTTCAGTACTGGCGTCAGCACCCTACTTCCGGTCAAGGCGCGGGTTCGGCTTGTGACGCATAGCGTTATGGTGTATCATAAACCACAAAGGTATAAACAAACGGATTGAAACATTAAACTGATTACTTTAAAATAGCTAATAGAGTTAGAATATATGAAGTTTGGGTTTTTAATAGATAAAACAGAGGTTGAGTGCGATAGTTTTTCTATAGTAACTCTTCCTAACTTTGAAGAGACACTAAAAAAATTTTATGAAACTGTCAAGGTTAGCAAAGGGTGGATTTATGGCTCTGAGATTGAGTTGGAGAAAAGTTCAAAAGAGTCAATTAATTTCAAACAAAATAGGGTAAAAACTTATTCTATTAATCATAGAATGCCATTAACACATAAGATTGAAACATCTATTATAGATGATGGAGATCATTTAAGATTTCTTATACTAGGATATGGATTTTTGCAGGGATTATATTTATCACCTGAAAACTACTCATATTTAGGAAAAGTACCTTATGAACCAGGTACTCTTAATAGCCTTGTATTGGTTGGAGATGATAGAAAAAATGGCATGGAACAGATAAATAACTTTTACAAACATGCTAATCAAGAAGATAGAAAACAAGCTTTTGCGGTAATTCACTGGTTTTTATTTGGACAATCATATACTTTTGGATGGGATAAATTTGATGCACAGTATAAAGTGTTGGATGGTATTTATAAACTATCTGGTTTCGGTAAACATGAATTTCCTCATTTTAAACGTCCAATTGAACTAGCCAATAAGTATAAAATTACTCTTCCAAAGTGGGCAGAACTTAATCCTCCAGATTATAAGGATAGCACTTTAACAACCTTAAGAAATCAATTAGTTCATGAGTCTAAATATGCAGATCAGCCAATTGGCTATGCCCATACTAATGTAAATTATGCATTGGAATTTGTATCTTTTAATACTAAACTCATTTGTGGGGTATTGGGAATTGATACACCATATTTACTAAGTAAACCTGATACTCGTGACCGTTTTGCTTGGGATATAAAAAAAATGAACTATTGAAGTAATTGACCTTTTAAGATATTTAAGATGATAATTCTAATAAAAACAAAGATTGATAAAAAATATCATATTGTAATAAAACACTCAAAGTAATATAAATTATGTCAATATTTCAAAAATCTGTAATTAATCAACACTTGTTAAGCCTTGATAATGAAGAGCTTGAAAAGGTTTATAAAAAATTTCAGGCAAAATATACACGCATTAAAATAGAAAAAATCAAAAAACTTAAAGAAGAAGAATATCAAGACGGTTTTTTGAGAGATATATTTGTATCGGTTTTAAACTATGTACTCAAACCTGATGATAACTATAATCTGGTAAGAGAATTTAAAAATCAAACTGATGGCAAGAAAGCAGATGGTGCTATTTTAAAAGATGGTAAAGCTATTGCTGTCGTAGAGTTAAAATCTACTAAAACAAAAGATTTAAAAAGCGTTACTGAGCAAGCTTTTAATTATAAGAATAACCAGCCTGATTGTAAGTATGTTATTACATCAAATTTTAGAAAATTACGCTTCTATGTTGAGTATGCCAATGAATACGAAGAATTTGACTTGTTCAATTTAAATAAGGAAAAGTTTGAATTACTTTATCTTGTTTTAAGCAAAGATAATCTTTTTGCCGATATTCCAATAAAAATTAAAAATCAAAGTACAGCACACAGCGAAAACATATCAAAAAAACTTTATAAGCAATATTCTGTTTTTAAAAATAATCTTTTTAATAATTTAGTCAAAAATAATCCTGAACATGATAAACTTGAGCTTTTCAAAAAATCACAAAAATTGATTGATCGTTTCTTATTTATACTCTTTGCAGAAGATAGAGGATTACTTCCACCCAACTCCATTAAGCGAATAATTGAACGGTTTAATATTTTGAAAAGAGAGGATGCTTACAAACCAATTTATGACATATATAAACAATATTTCAATTATATGAATATCGGGCGTAAAGGTGAAGATTACATTAATAATATTCCTGCATATAACGGAGGTTTATTTTATCCAGATGAACTTTTAGATAATCTTGTAATTGATAATGATATACTGATTGATGACTTGACAGGGCTTTCAGTTTACGATTTTAGCACAGAAGTTGATGTTAATATACTTGGTCATATATTTGAGCATTCATTATCAGAAATTGAGGAAGTCACAGCAAAGATAAAAGGTATTAATACGGATAAAACTAAAAGTAAACGCAAAAAAGACGGAGTATTTTATACACCTAAATATATTACACAATATATTGTTGAAAATACTATTGGTTGCCTTTGTGAAGAAAAGCGAAAAGAATTAAATTTAAGTGACATTGAACTAGATAAAACCTATTATACAAAAAGTGGTCAATTATCCAAAAAAGGTACTAAATTTAATGAAAATCTTGATAAATATAAAAACTGGTTACTTTCATTAAAGATCATTGATCCAGCTTGTGGTAGTGGTGCTTTTCTTAATCAGGCTTTAAATTTCCTTATTGATGAGCATAATTTTATTATAGAAATTCAGGCTGATTTAGAGCAAGGTCAGTTTTCTCTATTTGATGTTGAGACAACTGTTTTGGAAAATAACCTTTATGGTGTAGATATTAATGAAGAAAGTGTTGAAATAGCTAAACTTTCTCTTTGGCTAAGAACTGCAAAAAGAGATCGGAAACTATCTGTTTTAAGTGATAATATCAAGTGCGGTAATTCATTGATAGACGATCCAGAGATTGCAGGAAATAAAGCTTTTAACTGGCAGGAGGAATTTTCTGATGTTTTTGCACAAGGTGGGTTTGATATTGTTATTGGGAATCCGCCTTATGTACGTCAAGAGTTGCTAAGTCCTTATAAATCATACTTGGAAAAGAACTATCAAACCTATTCTGGAACTACCGACCTTTTTTCATATTTTTATGAAAAATCTTTAATTTTGCTAAAAAAATCAGGCTACTTGGGTTTTATTTCAAATACATTTGCAAAGACTACTGGAGCAGGTATAAAACTTCGCCATTTTTTGAAACATAATAGTAAATTTCTTTCTATTGCAGATTTTTCAGACCAAAAAATATTTGAAGGAATTACCACTTATCCAATCATTCCTATTTTGAAAAAAGAAAAGTCATCTGGTCAATTCAATTATTTGAAAGTAAAAGAAGAGGATTTGCTGAAGCTTAGTTCTGCTATAGAACAAAACTCAATACTTGTCGATCAATCTTTATTGAAGGATGAGTTCTGGAGTTTTGAATCAAAAGCTGAAAGACAGCTTAAAGATAAAATATTGAAACACAGGACAGTCAAAGATGTTTTTGGAAAATGTTATTATGGAATTAAGACAGGTTTTAATGAGGCATTTATTATTTCAGATGATAAACGAAAGGAAATAATTGCAAATAATCCTAAAGAAGCTGAAATTATCAAACCATATCTTGAAGGAAAAGATTTAAAAAAGTGGGGATGCTTTGATGCAAGCAAGTGGCTTATACTTTTTTCAAAAGGATGGACTTCGCTCAAGTCAGGATTTAAAAAGGAAGAAGACGCTTGGGAGTTCATAAAAAGTAACTATCCAATAATTTCAAGTCATTTAGCAGATTATAAGGAAAAAGCCTCAAAACGATATGATAAAGGCGAATTTTGGTGGGAACTAAGAGCTTGTGGTTATTATAATTTGTTTGAAACTCCAAAAGTTGTCTGGCCTAACTTACAATCTGAAAACAAATTTTCCTTTGATAGTAAAGGATTTTATATAAATGCTCCTTCTGTAATCCTTCCAACAGATAGCAAAGCATTACTCTGTATTATAAATTCAAAACTGGCTTGGTTCTTTTTTAAAAATATTTGTGTGATCAGAAATGGCGGTTATCTTGAAATGAAGCCACAGTATTTTGAACAGCTTCCTGTATCGCTTCCTTCTGATGAAAAGCCCTTTAATGAAAAAGCCGATATGATGCTTGCTCAAAATAAAGCCCTTCATGAATTTAAAGCTGACTTTCTCAACTTTCTTGAAAGTGAATTAAAACCTAAGAAAATTACCAAAAAGCTGGAAAGCTGGGACGAGCTTGGCCTTGAACAGTTTAAAAAAGAACTGACAAAATGCAAAGTCAAGTTCAAAAGTTTAAGTTTGAAAGAGCGTAAGGAATGGCAGGAGTATTTTTCTGAACAAAAGCAAAAAGCTGATGAAATAAAAGCAATTATTGACAGTACCCATAAAGAAATAGATCAAATGGTTTATAAACTCTATGGACTTATACAAGAAGAAATAAAAATAATTGAAAATGCACCATAACCCAGCACTTCACTTGACCGCGTGAACGTTAGCCGCAAAAACGGGCGCTTTTGGCGCGGCAAGTGAGTTTGGTCGGTATAAGCCACACGAGATGTTGAAATCTTTTTGGGTTCGTGGTCGCCATCTTCGATGACTTTGATCATTGTCACATGGGTGACCATTTGTTCTTTCTCTTTTTGCTCGTTTGGAATAAAGATGAAGGCATTGACCTTATCCGGTGGCTCACTTTGGTGAAGGATTTCCAGGCTTTCAGTTTTGTTTCATTTCTGGTGGTTCGCCTCGCTGAGGGCTTAACCGGCTACTGGCCTTGGCTCTTTCCGGGTGGCCAGCATGGACTGACCGTTTTCCCGGATTTTGCCACTGTCCCCCGGCTGCCAATCCCCGAGTAATTCGGAACGGATCTTATACCAAGGCCCTTGCACCGGACGGGCTGACAGCGTGCACTTATTGCAGGCTGTCGTTTATCAACCTTTTTCGCCTTCTGTCCTGCGTCGCGGCTCGCCGCCCGCTCGGTGAAGGCCGCGTTGGATGTGACATCAAAAACAAGGAGAGGCTAAAGTGAAACGACAGTATATTTTAATATTCATCACCATGATGGCTGTGTCAGTGATATTACCCCTTTGGATCGTCGGTGCAGAGAACACGCCCCCTATGGAACAGCCAATCAACGCTGACGACTGGAGGAGTGGTAAGAGCTGCTTGGATGCGTATGGTTTGCGTATCAAATATCTTGATACGACATTCGCACCATATTTGGTAGAGACTGGCACTAGTGCAATTTCATCTACCACGGCAATTGCAGGCGGCATCGATCCACAAGTCATGTCTACCTTGGAGGCAATCTCGAAAGAACCTACGGTCCAGAAAATCCTCACGGAAGGTGTTCTCAAAATCCACAGTGAATACAAAAATTTGAAATCAGCTAAATCCGTTATTAGGGGAGCAATGAGCGGAGATGGGGTGGAATTGAGGAAGATGATGAGAGCTTTAGCCGAAGAGGGAATTGACATTTCTGTAAAAGACCTTGCAACTTACATATCCAATGGAATAGAGAAAGAGTTTTGGACTGATCATTTGTTTACCGTAGAAGAAATTAAAAATTACGTATCAGATCATTTTAAGAAAGATCATTTGGTAAGCAATAAAAAAGACCAAAAATAATATCCAACAATTTGCTGCACGGGAGCGCAAAAAGCGCGCGCCCCGTGAGCACTGCGTTCTCTTCCTATGATGGCCTCTCGGGACAGATTAGGATTTGGTGGTCGTCTCCACCACCTTCGTGAACAAAAACACTTTCGCCTTGCAGAAGTTTTTATTTTGCTCTTTTCGAAAATCGAAGATATGAATAAAGGAATTCGCTTTTCGGGTGACTCGCCTTATCGAAGGCTTTCGGCTGTTTGACTTGCCGTCTCTTTTCGGGTGGCTCACTTCGGTGACGGTTTTCACAACCTTGAAAAGCAGTTTCCGTCTCAATCAAAAACATATTTCAAGGCCATCTCCCTCTCGGACAAAGATCCGCAAGGCTTTCTCAAACATGAACCGGCTTTGAATATGATGAGAGAACAAGCACTTGCAGCGGACTGGGCGGGAGCGCGCCTTCGTTTACCGCTGTCTTTTATCAACCGCTTCAGCCTTCTGGCCGTCTGTCTCGATTCGCCGCCCAGCTCGCTGAAGTGCAGCGGTATAAGCCACACGAAATTTTGTAATCTTTTTGGGTTCGTGGTCGCCATCTTCGATGACTTTGATCATTGTCACATGGGTGACCATTTGTTCTTTCTCTTTTTGCTCGTTTGGATTAAACATGAAGGCATGTACCTTATCGGGTGGCTCGCTTCGCTGAAGTCTTAACCGGCTACTGGTATTGGCTCTTTCCGGGAGGCCAGCATGGGCTGACTGTTTTCCGAATTTCGCCATTGTCTCCCGGATGCCAATCCCCGAGTAATTCGGAACAGATCTTATACCAAGGCCCTTGCACCGGACGGGCTGACAGCGTTCACTTATTGCAGGCTGTCGTTTATCAACCTTTTTCGCGTTTCAACCTGCGTCGCGGCTCGCCGCCCGCTCGGTGAAGGCCGCGTTGTACAATTGTATGATTAAATCATGTTGTTCTTTTATTAATGCTTTTTAAAGGAAATTGTTACGATGAAGAAAGTTGTCATTATTACACTAATGGGTCTTTTTTGTTTTACTATAACTGCTCATGCAGTTACTATGAATTTTTCTGATTTTTCAGACACAAGTATATTAACTTTGAACGGAGATGCACAGACGACAGCTACTATGGATGGTGTGGTTTTAAGGTTGACTCCCGCACAAACTTTTAAATCAGGTTCTATTTTTAGCATTGAGACAGTTAACGCTTCAAGCTTTAGTACGTATTTTAAATTCAGAATCACTGAAGCTGGAGGTATCGGTAATGGCGCTGATGGAATCGTTTTTGTGATTCAATCCATAGCCTCTGATATTGTAGTGGAAAGTAGGCTGTTTGGTATCGATAGTAGTATTGGTGTTGAATTTGATACTTATCTTAATGAACTTTTTGGAGATCCAAGCTCTAATCATCTTGGAATAGATTTGAATGGCTCTTTGACGCATAACACAAATAGCGTGACTCAAACTATTACTCCCAATTTTGATGATGGAAATATTTGGTATGCATGGATAGATTATAATGGAAATTTTCTTGAAGTTCGTGTTAGTCAGGATGGGATTCGTCCTTCTCAAGCGGATATTCAACAAGAAATTGATATTCCTGCACTACTTGGTCAAGAGGATGGATATGTTGGGTTTAAATCTGGAACTGGGGATGGTTACGGCGATCATGATATTTTATACTGGGAATACCGTGATAGTTATAACCCAATCATAACAAATCCAGATAATGAGATGATATTAGATTTTGAAACAACACCAGGTGGAGAAATTCCTACTGATAATTCAACATTATCTACTCCATATTCATTTGAAGATTTATCGGTACGATTATTTTTTGATACCAATGAGAATAATGTTTATGATGAGGGAATAGATCTACTTCCAGTATTTGAACAAGTAGGTGACTCAGATTCAGATCATGGCTTTTTATTAGCTTCTGGTTACGATATTGCATCAATTTCTGGTTACGATATTGCATTTGAAGGTTTTGAATCTCAGCTTGGTTCATATTTTTTAAGGCATCCGACTACCAATACAGGCACTTTCCCTGCTCCGTTGATACTTGACTATGACACTTCGGTTCCAATATCTGAATTATCGGGAGAAATATGGGATATTGATGGTGATAATATAAGCATATCCGAGCAGTGGCTTGTTGAAGTTTTAGATCAAAATGGAAATGTAATTTCGAGCAAAACTTCCCCTTTAGGTTCAAGTTATGATACGAATTCTCTTAATGGTAAACCTTGGGTTTTTAACTTTACTGAACTACCTTCAGGCGTTGATAAAGTTAAATTGTCATTTATTGGAGGTAAAGTTGAATATATTGGCCTTGCATTTAATAATTTTAGACCCACTACATCTGCATTAAGCTGTATTACTCAAAACGAACTAAATGAGATTATTCAAAACGCTTATGATCAAGGATACATTGATGGGCAGGCAACATGTGAAGATGGTGTTGAATGCGCTCAAGTCATTACATATGCACAGGTTCCAAAGGCTGATTGTTGGGTAGAATTTTCAACCCCTTGTGATGTGCCCGAAGGGTGGAAAATTGTTTTTGAAGAGCCTTCAAATATGTGCGGATCAGTTGACGATACCTCATCTGAAAATACAAATAACTGTTCTACATTTAACATTTTTTCTAACACTCTACATGTCCCCTGTTTTAATGGAGGATCAACAATGTACTGGCTTGATCTGGAGCTTACAGGTTCCGAACCAGTAACTCTTGAACTCAAAGATCTTGGCAGCAGATAGGCAAGTTCATCGGAGATTATCGTTGAAGAGTTGTACAACATTCCAGTCGAGGGGACGCCGTGAACGGGAGCGGCTCGCCTGAAAGCTGTTGGCGGCGCCCCTCACTTCGGCGTTAGCCTTTTCGGAAATAAGTGTTTTCCTTTGAAAGATCATTTTAGATTAACAGAAAACTTAGTAAATTCAGGTATCCTATATTCCAACTTTTGTGGACATACCGCAAATTTTTTATTTCCAATAATGTCTAAGGAGTAAAGTACATCTATGTCTCTTTTAAGCAGAGGTCCCCCCTCTCGCATTCTGATTATGTGAGGCTACCCAGAATTCGGTAGTGACTCAACCCTGTTGATAATTTGACTTTAATCCCTTTTCTGAAAAGGATGACATGAGTGCATCAACGGATTTAGCTCAGCACACAAAATTCTATTAAAATTTTAAAAAGGATCGTACAATGAGTCTATCTAAGAAATCTCTATTGCTATTGGTGGTCATTTTTATTTCTATGACAATTCTATCAAGTTGCGCCGGAACACACGTTAGTAAACTCTCTTATAATGAAAACTATAATATCAATGAACCTGTCAAAGGAGAAAAATGCTATGATGCATCTGTGCTCTTAGGAGTAGATATAGAAAGATCAAAAGATATTGCTAAAAAAGTAATTATAGCCCTTGATTCAACAATAACAGAAGAAACAGACACAGTTATTAAAGCTCAGAGAAATCGACATATTGGCGTTTTGTCGGTAGTGGTGGAGAGGAGTTAGCTGTAAATTTAAAGAAAATTGACAGTAATAAAACTTTTTTATCGGCGGTAACTAAAACAGGATTTGTTGGCGGTGCAGGACAAAAAGCGTGGTCATGTAAAATAATTGACGAGATAGTTAAAATGGCTGTCAAATAAGATTAGCTGAGTTCCCGATCATAAAAAATGATGAGAGGGAGCTCATTCTGATAAATATATTTCAGGAGGTTTGCCTATGAAATTAAATAATTATAACTTAACAATCTTATTGACACTAATTGTTTTATTGCCAGCGTGTGCTACAACAACCAAGGTAGACAATCTAAATTCCGTCCATCAAGCAAAAGATGAAGAGTGTGAAATACAATTTTACAGGGATGATCAACCTCAAACAACATTTGAGGCTATAGGTAAGATTGAATCACATATAGAAAAAAATTTCTTTTTTGGTGGCAAGGTACAATTAGAAGATGAGGCGTTTAAGGAATTACGTATAAAAGCCTGTAGCTTAGGAGGAGATGCTGTAATTATTGATGATAGCATAGAGACGTCTGTTTTAGAAATGACGCATGTCCATGTCTGGGCTACAGTAATAAAATATTCCAACTAATTGGGCATCCTTCAAAAGTACTTTAGAGTCTTGATGAGCATTCTTCATTTTTTAAGGGCTTTATTCAAAAAAGTGTAAAGTACTGTGAAACTCATATGAAGGATGCCACTATAGTGCCGGTCATATGAACTGATACTGGTTTCAAGATATTGTTTTTGTATTTACAGTGAGTTAGAGAGCATTTTAAGTATCAAGCCATTTGACCAGGACTATAATTGAATTTAAAAACAAATTAGGCTAACACAACGCTCCACGCAGACGCCGAGAACGGGTGGCGCTTTCCCGCCAGTCATTGGCGGCGCTGGTGAGCTCATCGTTGTACAATTGTATGATTAAATCATGTTGTTCTTTTATTAATGCTTTTTAAAGGAAATTGTTACGATGAAGAAAGTTGTCATTATTACACTAATGGGTCTTTTTTGTTTTACTATAACTGCTCATGCAGTTACTATGAATTTTTCTGATTTTTCAGACACAAGTATATTAACTTTGAACGGAGATGCACAGACGACAGCTACTATGGATGGTGTGGTTTTAAGGTTGACTCCCGCACAAACTTTTAAATCAGGTTCTATTTTTAGCATTGAGACAGTTAACGCTTCAAGCTTTAGTACGTATTTTAAATTCAGAATCACTGAAGCTGGAGGTATCGGTAATGGCGCTGATGGAATCGTTTTTGTGATTCAATCCATAGCCTCTGATATTGTAGTGGAAAGTAGGCTGTTTGGTATCGATAGTAGTATTGGTGTTGAATTTGATACTTATCTTAATGAACTTTTTGGAGATCCAAGCTCTAATCATCTTGGAATAGATTTGAATGGCTCTTTGACGCATAACACAAATAGCGTGACTCAAACTATTACTCCCAATTTTGATGATGGAAATATTTGGTATGCATGGATAGATTATAATGGAAATTTTCTTGAAGTTCGTGTTAGTCAGGATGGGATTCGTCCTTCTCAAGCGGATATTCAACAAGAAATTGATATTCCTGCACTACTTGGTCAAGAGGATGGATATGTTGGGTTTAAATCTGGAACTGGGGATGGTTACGGCGATCATGATATTTTATACTGGGAATACCGTGATAGTTATAACCCAATCATAACAAATCCAGATAATGAGATGATATTAGATTTTGAAACAACACCAGGTGGAGAAATTCCTACTGATAATTCAACATTATCTACTCCATATTCATTTGAAGATTTATCGGTACGATTATTTTTTGATACCAATGAGAATAATGTTTATGATGAGGGAATAGATCTACTTCCAGTATTTGAACAAGTAGGTGACTCAGATTCAGATCATGGCTTTTTATTAGCTTCTGGTTACGATATTGCATCAATTTCTGGTTACGATATTGCATTTGAAGGTTTTGAATCTCAGCTTGGTTCATATTTTTTAAGGCATCCGACTACCAATACAGGCACTTTCCCTGCTCCGTTGATACTTGACTATGACACTTCGGTTCCAATATCTGAATTATCGGGAGAAATATGGGATATTGATGGTGATAATATAAGCATATCCGAGCAGTGGCTTGTTGAAGTTTTAGATCAAAATGGAAATGTAATTTCGAGCAAAACTTCCCCTTTAGGTTCAAGTTATGATACGAATTCTCTTAATGGTAAACCTTGGGTTTTTAACTTTACTGAACTACCTTCAGGCGTTGATAAAGTTAAATTGTCATTTATTGGAGGTAAAGTTGAATATATTGGCCTTGCATTTAATAATTTTAGACCCACTACATCTGCATTAAGCTGTATTACTCAAAACGAACTAAATGAGATTATTCAAAACGCTTATGATCAAGGATACATTGATGGGCAGGCAACATGTGAAGATGGTGTTGAATGCGCTCAAGTCATTACATATGCACAGGTTCCAAAGGCTGATTGTTGGGTAGAATTTTCAACCCCTTGTGATGTGCCCGAAGGGTGGAAAATTGTTTTTGAAGAGCCTTCAAATATGTGCGGATCAGTTGACGATACCTCATCTGAAAATACAAATAACTGTTCTACATTTAACATTTTTTCTAACACTCTACATGTCCCCTGTTTTAATGGAGGATCAACAATGTACTGGCTTGATCTGGAGCTTACAGGTTCCGAACCAGTAACTCTTGAACTCAAAGATCTTGGCAGCAGATAGGCAAGTTCATCGGAGATTATCGTTGAAGAGTTGTACAACATTCCAGTCGAGGGGACGCCGTGAACGGGAGCGGCTCGCCTGAAAGCTGTTGGCGGCGCCCCTCACTTCGGCGTTAGCATTTTTATCTCAAGCAAATACCTGTCAATTTTCCAGCAAATCTCCCGAAAATAAGAATAATATTGACAATTTTAAAGAGTATCTTTAGATCGTAAGGAGTGATTCTGTAAGAGGTTATAGTGTAAACTTTGTGGAGCAAAAATTCATGTTTTGGGGGCGAAAGAATTTGTCATGGAACAGGAACTGAATACACTAGAGATTTTGCATGAAATTGATGAGCTTCGGGAACAGGTTGATTCTGTACGTCCATTATCCCAAGCACAAGAACAGCGAATTATGCAAAAATTCCGTTTAGAATGGACATACCATTCGACAGCTATTGAAGGAAGCTCCCTTGATTATGGCGAGACACGGGCATTTTTGTTATATGGTGTGACAGCCCAAGGGAAACCATTTAAGGACTATTTAGATGTGAAAGGACATCATGCGGGTATCGATTTTTTGCTTGATGTGATTCGACAAGGGGTTGAACTGACTGAAGCAGATATTCGGGCACTCCACAAACTCATTTTAGTAGAACCATATCCTGTTCCTGCCCAAACGTCAGATGGAAAGCCAACGCAGCGAGAAGTTCAACTTGGCGAATATAAAAGGATGCCCAATCATGTCCGAACAGTGACTGGAGAAATCCATTATTACGCGACGCCAGAAGAAACACCTATTCTGATGCGTGAACTTATTGAATGGTATCGTCATACAAAGAAAGAGCAGACGGTCCATCCAGTTGTCTTGGCGAGTTTATTTCATCATCGGTTTGTTGCCATCCATCCTTTTGATGATGGAAACGGCAGAATGGCTCGCTTATTGATGAATCTTACACTTATGCAAGCAGGATATCCGCCAGTGATTATTCGCCAGGACGATAGGCATAATTATTATTTATACTTAAGTCAAGCGGACGCTGGAAGACTGGCCCCGATGGTAGAATACTTTGGTAATGCGCTGATTTTTTCCTTACATCTCTATTTGAAAGGGGCGCGAGGGGAATCCATAGAAGAAAATGGCGATTTGGATAAAGAATTAGCGATCTTTGTGAAAGAATTAGAAACCGAAGATGCCGCAAGAATCCAATGCTCTGAAGAAATCCTGAAAAGTATTATTCAGACAGTCGCTCATCCTGTCATAGATCGTCTGGAAGAAACCATTAACAAGTTCCACGACATGTTTCTGTATATTGAACGAAAATTTGTTGTTCGACCAACCCAATGGGAGTATAAAGATTTTCCATCTTCAACTCCTCTTGAACAGGTACTACACCCTAAAGAAGGGGGGCATATTGTTGTTTATCAGTTACGAGGTTTCCGGTTTAAAAACAATCCTTTCGGTCTTGAAATTCAACTTGTATTTGTGTTTGATGAATCGCGGTATCACGTAATTTTTCTCCTCGAAGACAATGGTAATCATCATATTATTGACGCTATTCTAAAGGGCAAATATAATAAAAAATGGCTTGATAAGAAGTTTACAGAACACGTGGTTTGGGTATCACGCTTTTACCACCAGATCCTTACGCCACAAGAAATTGAAGATGCATGTTCAATTATTGGCAAAAAAATATTGCACTCCATCAAAGAGCGTACGAACGGGAGGAAAGATTAGGCGGTGTTTATTGGATTGAGTATTGCCTATTTTTCAGAAGAGGAAGTTTTGCAAGTGCAAATGCTAACAAAGGGTTGGTACTGACCGCACCCGCGCTCTGTAGTTTTACATAATTGCCCGCTCATAAACGTGCAGTGCAGGTTCACACTTTCTACTTCCGGTTAGGGCGCGTGTGCGGCGGCACAACCCAGGCGTTAGCAATCTTTCTTGTACAATAAGCCTGTAAAAATGAATAATGGAAAGAAAACAATTGACGCAGACGCGGCGATCCGCGATACTGGAAAAATACGTTTGAAAAACATGGCGCGTGGTAAATTGTTAACCTTCTAAAAGCATAAATAAGGAGGCCGGATGTCATATCAAACAGCATTAACAATTGCAGAAGTGATTGATTCGATTCATAAGAAAAAGTATTTGCTGCCCGCTATCCAACGGGAATTCGTCTGGAACCCTGAGCAAATTGGGCGCCTTTGCGACAGCCTTATGCGCGATTACCCTATAAGCTCCTTTCTCTTTTGGCATGTCAGCAAAGACAAAGTGAAAGAATACGAATTCTACGAATTTCTCCGAGAATATCATGAAAAGCATAATGTGCACAACCCGAAGGCCAATGTCGCAGGCGATGAGGAAATTGTTGCCGTGTTGGACGGACAACAACGCCTCACATCTCTCTATGTTGCCCTAAAAGGGAGTTATGCCTATAAAATTCCACGAAAGCGATGGGATAATCCCCAAGCATTTCCGACACGAAAGCTCTATCTTAATCTTCTCAAGAGTTCAGACGACGTCGAATTGAAGTATGATTTCAAATTTTTAACGGACGACGAGGCATCTCAGAATGATACAGAGTATTTTTGGTTTCCAGTAGGGCAAATCCTTGATCTAAAGCAGTTATATGAGGTCAATCAGTACATGATCGAGAAAGGATTATTTTCGGAATATGGCAAAGAAAAAGCCAGTTTTGCGAATCAGGCGCTTTCAAAATTGCATGAAGTCGTGCACCTCAAACCAACGATCAGTTATTATCTTGAGAAAAGCGAAGAACTTGATAAAGTACTCAATATCTTCATAAGAATCAATAGCGGAGGGACGATTCTCAGCTATTCTGATTTATTACTCTCCATCGCCACAGCTCAATGGGAAGAAAAAGATGCACGAGAAGAAATTACTGGATTTGTTGATGAATTGAACGGTATTGGTGATGGATTTAGCTTTAATAAGGATTTCGTCCTTAAAGCGTGTCTTGTCCTTTCCGATTTTTCTGATATAGCGTTTAAGGTAGATAACTTTAATAAGAGCAATATGCTAAAAATAGAAAGCCGGTGGGACGAGATTACGCGTTTTTTGAGGCTCGCCGTAGGGTTAGTGTCAAGTTTTGGCTATAGTCGAGAAACGTTAACATCCAATAACGCGGTGATTCCAATTGCATATTATTTGTACCATATTCAGGCGTCAGATAGCTACGTAAGTTCGTCAAAAAAATCAGAGGAAAAAACATTGATTCGAAAATGGTTGGTGCTCTCCTTGATTAAAAGGGCGTTTAGTGGTCAACCTGATAGTGTTCTGCGACCATTGCGACGATTGGTCAAAGAAAGTTCGGCAGGATTTCCATTACAGGGAATTATCGATCATTTTAAAGGCACGAATAAATCCTTAATATTCTCCGATGAAGATATTGAGAACCTGCTGTGGTATAGGTATAGCCAGGGGTTTACGTTTTCTGTGCTTTCGCTTATCTATCCTCATCTTGACTATCGGAATGTGTTTCATGTTGATCATATCTTTCCGAGAAGCTTGTTTACAAAAAGCAAACTCATGAAGCGTGGTGTCGCTGAAGAGAAGGTTGATGAGTATAAAGGCTGTGTGGATTATATTGGCAATCTTCAACTCCTTGAAGCTATCCCTAACATCGAAAAATCTGATAACGAGTTTGGGGCATGGTTTACAGAGACCTTTTCACAAGAGAATGATCGTCATGAATACAGAAAAAAGCATCTGGTTCCTGATATGGACTACAGTATGACGAATTTTCTGAGATTTTACGAGACTCGCAGAGAACTTTTACAACAACGATTTAAAGAGGTTTTGCAACTCGAGAAAACAGATATTCCCGAAAATTCTTAGCTAAAATGTAAACGGTTAAAGTTAAAAGTTAAATATTTATAGGTGGTTATAGGCAAGAATTGCTAACAATTGCGTGCACAAGACCAAACCCGCGCTCGCCAGTTTTACATAATTGCCCGCTATTAAGGTTCAGTACTGGCGTCAGCACCCTACTTCCGGTCAAGGCGCGGGTTCGGCTTGTGACGCATAGCGTTGGCAGAGGCACAGAAGTAGTCAAAAAATGTGTCGTTGACAACAACTCTTTGTTTTGTTACTCATTGCTCAGACAGTATATTTAGCATAACATAAAGGTGATATAATGAGCAATAGAGCGAGTTTTCATATAATTTATGACGGCCCTGCATTGCAGGACAATGAGATGGATGTAAAAGATCTTGCTCCCTCTCTTCTTGCATTATCAGACTTGTTCGACGAAGCAAACCATATTTTGAATCACGGGCAATCCAAGATAGCCATTAATGTCAAAGCATCTTTCAAAACTGGCTGTTTCGGTGTTGAGCTATCTATTGTGCAGGATATACTTTCAAGTATTGCAAATCTCTTTAAAGAGGATTCTGTTTTAAATGCTGCTACAATAGTCACACTTACGGGATTTACTCTTACCGGAGCTACAAAAACATTGATCGGTTTTATCAAGTGGCTCAAGAACCGGAAAATAAAACAAGTGGAGCTTTTGAATAATGGTCTTGTAAGAGTTGTTCTTGATGATGATTCTATTGAGATAGAGAAACGAGTTCTTGACCTATATCGGAACTCAAAAATTAGAAAAGCTCTTGAATCTGCAATCGCAAAACCACTTGAAAAAGAGGGCATAGATTCTTTTGCTTGTGCTGAAGGTATGCCAAACGAGAATATGCCTTTTTTTTCTATTACAAAAGAGGAAAAAAATTGTTTTATAATATCTGAGCCAGCCGATGAAACTCTTGAGGAGCTTGAATACGAAGCACATTTGCAAGCGTTAAGCATAGCCTTTCAAGAGGATAACAAATGGCGTTTTACCGATGGAACAAACAAATTCTATGCAGAAGTGAAAGATGTTGCCTTTCTAAATAAAATTCAAAATAATGATATTGCATTCAGAAAAGACGATCTTCTGAAAGTTCTTCTTTTAATGAAACAACGATTAACTGGCTCTGGTCTGAAATCGGAATATCAAATACTCAAAGTACTTGAACATCGAAGTGCAGCAAGACAACTTGAGTTGCCATTGAGGGGAAATGATAACTTATAGCTTTTTTTACTCATTGATATCTTTACAATAAAGCCTGTAGTCATTTGATTTACAGGTTTTATTATTTTTCCTCCACAATGACCAACAACAGCCCGTGCAAGCAAATCGAAGGCCCTTTTAACTTGCCAACAAACCGCTGCACCAGACCGCGAGAAAGGGTGGCGCCTTCATGGTAGTTATCGGCGCGGCTGGTGAGCTTGGCGTTCGGCTTTTTTCTTTCAAGTTTAATGAAAATTCCTGCCGTTGTGGTTTTTGGGAGTTTCATTTTTGTTGTGGCATACGGACCTGCCATGTCGTTATTTTTGGGCTTGATCATAACATCGGCCAGGGCAGAATCATATGATACATGATTGCTGACACTCTTTGCAAATGTGGCCCATCTTATGATCAAGGCCTTATTTTTTTATAATTAAGGGGAAAATCATGAATAGAATTTGTGCAATATTTATCTCAATTTTGATCCTATGTATTTGCTCTTGTGGTAACCCTGAGAAAGAATTTTCAGAGGCAAAAAAAAGAAATACTGTAGAATCGTATCAAACTTTTCTTAATAAATATTCAGAAAGTGAATTTGCTGCCCAAGCAAAAAAAGAATTAGAGAATTTAGAATATAAAATTGTATATGATTCAAATTCAATTATGGAATATAAAAATTTTCTTGATAAATATCCTGACAGTGACTTTGTAGATCAAGTTAAAGAAAAACTTGCAAATTTAGAATTAGAACACCTTATAGATCAATTAAATGATCAACCCAAAAGACGTAATCAGAACAAAATATTAGAAGACTTGAAGCATTGGGATCCTAAAATAAGATGGGATGCTGCAAAAGAAATAGGGCATAGACCTTTTGTGGAGGCTATAGAACCTCTTTTAGAATCGCTAATGGATTCAAATATTCTTGTAAGATGGGAGGCTAGATATGCACTTGCTAAATTTAGTACTCCAGAAGAAAAAATTCATCTTGAGCAATTTAGGAATAAACTTTTGAAACTAATGCCTTTTGACACGAAACAAGATTTCTCAAATGCATATAAACTTAGTATACTTACGTATATCTTAAATGGAGATCCAAGTTCAGAACTTTCAAGCGCTTTATTATTACAACCTGATGATCTTTTAGCAAATGCTTTAATGGTTAATTGGGCACTGAAGCAAAATAGTATGAATGAGAGTGTTATAAGTACATCTGACCTACTATTGGGACTAGTTGGTAAAGATTTGAAAAGCGAACCGCTTATTTCTGATGGAGAAATTAATGAATCTAATTATAAAAAAGCACTCTTAGAGGCACGTGATATCTATGGTCGTGCTAAAATTACTAGAGATTTAACGATAATGATTTATGGATATACTATGCAATATATGGCGAAAGGTGGGAGATCCATTTCTATAGATAATGATGCTTCAGAAAAAGTAAAATTAGCTATTCAAGCATATGCCATGATTGCTACAGCTATTGAAAAAAAGATTGAGCCATTCTATCCTCAATTAAAATATTCTAAGAATGAAGAGCAAGAGTTCCTTAAAGCTGATAAAAGATCCGCTGAAATAAGAAAGAGTGCCGCAAAAAAACTCAAAAAATATCGACTTGATACTGTAGTTGTCGCATTAGAAGAAGCTTATACATCGGAAAATAGTGAAAGTGTGCGAAAAGAAATTTTTAATAGTTTAAAAGTTATAGATCCGAAAAAGGTATTGAATATTCTAATTGCAAAGTTGAAAAAAACTAAAGCTGATGATTCAGCAGACACAATCGTGAAAGAAATTGGAAGCATTGGTGGTCAAGAAGCTTGTAAAGCTTTGATTGAGAAGGGAGATCGTCTAAAAGGAAAAAAACTTTTTGGTATTTGGATGGATCCTAAATTCAATACAATAATAGAAGCACTCAATGAAGCGCTTATAGAAGTTAAAGACGAAAAATTTACTTCTGATGTAAAAAATAAAATAAATGAATATTCAAAAAGGCTTAAATAATATTTTTAATAAATTTAAATAGTTATAGTTAATAAATTTTGTTTTTTGTCGGGAATAGCTTTTGCTTAATCCATGAATTACGGGGCTTTCAAAGGAACCATATAAGCATAGGTTCTCGTTTTTGGAAAAAACAAAATTGGAGCAGTATATTAATGATAAAGTGCAAGCATATGGAGAAATAATCGAATGAATGTTATTATTGAAGCAGTTATTGTAGGTATCGCTTATTCTGTAATTGGCATTGTTGTATCAGTTTATTTTAGAAAAAAATGTAATAATTCTATTGCAACACAAGACTGGAAGTCAATTCCAAATAGATTCAAAAAGCAATATCAAAAAAAAGGTGTTCATGAAGGTCAGATGATTAAACAGCTAGAATCCGATATGAGAACGGATTTTATGTTAAGCATACCTAAGCTTGGTAGTATGATGTTTGTTTTTGGGTTTGTTATTTGGGCACTTATAAAATCAATGTAATTATTTCCATTTATAGATGACGTTGTTGACCAAGTGTTTACATATTTGATTTTACCACAATATAATGACTTTAAAGGCGCATAAAAACGCATCATGTTGTGGTAAGTTTTTCAAAAACGACTAAATCAACGGGCTCATAGATGCCGAACAGGTCGTTCGAGGGGACGCCGTGAACGGGAGTCGTTGACTGCGAGGGCTGTTGGCGGCGCCCCTCAACTCAGCGTTGGCACAAATATCGGGTAATGCGCAAGAAATCAGAAATAAAAGGTTCGTTCTTTAGAGCCAAATAATTTTTAAGCAAGCTCTTAATCTTGGGGAAAACAAACATGAAGCATAGAAAATTTATTTTTTTGAATTTATTATCATTTGGATTGATTATATTTGTAATATGCAATTTTGTTTTCGCAGACTGTATCTTTCCACCTGATCAAATGAGCATTGTGGAAGATTCCACCAGAGCTGTTTTTGATACAGATTCTCTGTCTATAGATATCCCAAATTACTGTGAACCGGTTGATATTTATTTTGCTATTTTCAATTCTGCAGGTGATTTGTATTTTGTAAATTTTAATGGCAATTTAACGCGTGATTTCATTCCATATGCTATTAATAACACTTCAGCTATTCAAATGCCAGTTTCTTTAAATTCTTCTCAACTTGCTTCTGAGATTATCGGTGAATGTGCATTATACTGGCTTATCGCTCCGACTAATGGGGGAGACATTCTTCAGACTTTAAATACAGGCATTTATGAACTTGGAGTTAATGTTTTTAGTAACGAGCAACAAGAAGATGGCCCTGACATAGTACTCGCAATTCCAACCGATGTTGATAAAATCATCCTCGCTTGGCTTCCAATCGACGATGTTGAAGCATATGAAATTCATATGTCAACTTCAGATGTTTTTCCGCCTGATGATAGTACTCTTTATAAAACTGTTGGGGATACGAACCAAATAGATATTACTAATCTCGAAAGTGAAACGACATATTATTTCATCATATTGGCCCGTACTAATTTAGGTGAAATTATTTCGGGAAGGAATTATGTTTCCGCAACACCATTTGCGTCTCCGTTAGTTCGAACAGATAATATAGTTGTCACTTCAGACGAGTTGAATTTAGGTGAACATGTCCAAAATGGAGATCAACTAATTTATCCATATTCCCAAACTGCTACGATTCCCGAAGTTGGCAGCATCATTGCAAGCCAAGGAAGCAATGAAACTGGGGTATTGCGAAGAGTGGATAATGTTACTACAAATGACTCTGAAATTATTATAGACACAAGTACTGCTTCCCTGGCAGACGTGTTTGAGCAAGGCACCGTATCTACAACAGTGAAATTGTTTGACGTTGACGCAGTTACACGATCAAATGCTGCTAAATCAAGATTAGATGTAAAACGAACAACGAATAAAATGATCAACCAATTAAGTTGGAAAGATAATTTGCTTGTTGCTAAACAAACAGATTATATTCACGATGACAATGAAATCTCAATCATACCAGATGTTGACACCAATAAGTTTAATATCAAACGAAGTTTATCTAAATCAGTTTCCGAAAAAGTAACGATAGATGCGCATGTTGATTTTTCTCCGGAAATTGAAACAGAGATAAAATGGTCAGGATTGAGAAATACTAATATCGAAAGAGCAAAGTTGATTGCTCGTGGCACATTGAGTCTCGGCATTGATGCTTCATATGATTTTGATGCGAAAGGCAAATATTTGTTAGAAGATAAAGTATTATTTTCAAGGACTTTACCTGTTCGATATATTATTGGTGGAGTTCCTGTTTGGCAAACTATTATATTGACTGTAAAAGCAAACATATCAGCATCTGCTTGGACAAAAATTTTGGCATCTACACATGCTAGTATATCTGAGAGAGTTGAAATAGGGCTTGAATACGATAAAAACACAGGCTGGAAGTTGATATCTGAGCATAACGAAGCTAGTTCTGTGACTGCAGATATCAGTATAAATGGTGGAGTAACAGCTCATATAGAATTAGTTCCAAAAGTCGAAGTCAAATTTTATTCTACTATTGCTGCATCAATTGAGTTAGAACCTTCAATAGATGCGGCTGTACGTTGTGATTCGATTTCTTCAAGCGAGGTGATTTTGCAATATTTGACACCGAGAGTACTCCAGCCGACAACCTTCTATATTAATTGGGGTGTTAAAGCCTATTTGAGTGCAGATTTGGAAATGTTTCATTTTCACCTTCCGATTTTTAATAGAAGTAATGTGTTTAACACGGGTGACATACCTTTAATGAGTTTGCCTAGAATGTGTTTAAGTCCTAGTAGTGATAATTATGATTACCCAATGGTATTCGAGAAGAATATGTACGAATTAAAATTGACAAATGGTATCAATAATAATTGGAATATTGATTCAATTTCTTGGAACGTGATACCAGAAAAATCTGAAAATAACGCTCATCTCTTGGAATTAGGTTGTGTCGCAGAGGATGACGGGTATACATGCAAAGCAGAGGTCAGTGCCGATAAGCCTGGTGGTTACTCTATAGTTGTGTCAGGTTATGGAGCAATTGGAGAAGGTGCAAGGCAATATGATATAGCTGGAGAATATTTTACGGACAGGTGTTCGATTGATGATTACTATGACAATGGAGAGTATTGCGAGTATTGGGATCGCTATTATGATGAATTTACATATAAGAGAATGGGGCTTTATTCCAGAGATTTAGGGACTAATACTGAAATACCAGGGGAAGCGGGTTTGACGTATGAGCTAATTAGGCACCTTCATCGCAACTGGGCAGAGTATGAAATTGAACGAAAGTGGAACCAGAATAACGGAAATAAATTGCTTATAAGAACTCAGAACGATGAAATCCTTGATACGACAGGTATCCAATGGGCCGATGACAGTCCTACCAGCTGGATACAAGAAGTCTTTTATTTAGAATACGATGACCAAGGACATTCAATTGTAAATGTTGAATGCAATAGAGATTATCCTTGGGAATGGAGTTATAATGAAGATGTTTGGGAACAATGTTTAGAGAATGTCAGTCAAGCGGGAGCAATATTTTCATCAGAGTCACCAATCGATATGAGCGATTGTTCGTGGTGGAATCACGAAGATCCTCAAACGGGTGAATGGGTTACTTGCGAAGAATAAAACAATAATTTGTTTTTTTGCCCATATCAATTGAGCGGCCAACAGGTCGCTCAAGCGGACGCCGTGAACGGGAGGCGTTGGCCGCGAAGGCTGTTGGCGGCGCCGCTTAGCTCAGCGTTATGCTTTCGTAAATTATCAAATTAATAAATAAAAATAGTTACATGGACTTTGTGTTTGTTTCTGAAATTATCACAGGAGAAAAAATAAATAATGCCTATTCCTGATTATCAATCCATTATGTTACCGCTTCTAAAATTCTTGAACGATGAAAAAGAACATTCTTTACGTGAAACAATTGAAAAACTTGGTATTCAATTTGAACTATCAGAAGATGAAAAACGAGAACTCCTTGCGAGCGGAAAACAAGCAGTATTCAATAATCGGGTCGGTTGGGCAAGAACATATTTGAAAAAAGCAAGACTTGTTGAAAGCACAAAAAGAGGTTTCGTAAAAATCACAGATAGAGGTTTAAAGATTCTTGACCAAAATCCTCAAACAATTAATGTTAAATTTTTACAACAGTTTGATGAGTTTCAAAAATTTCATAAACCCAAAAATAAAGAAAACGACCAAGAAATTGAAGTTGTTGACGAAAAAAATAGAACTCCTGAAGAAGATTTAGAAATAGCTTATCAAAATATCAGAAATGATCTTGCGAATGAGTTGCTACAACAAATAAAAGAAAATCCACCAAATCTTTTTGAAAAAATTGTAGTTGAGTTACTTGTCAACATGGGCTACGGAGGTAGTAGAAAAGATGCTGGAAAAGCAATTGGTAAAACTAGAGATGAAGGCATTGATGGTATTATAAAAGAAGATAAACTTGGTTTAGATATTATTTACATTCAAGCAAAGCGATGGGATAATACAGTCGGCAGGCCTGAAATTCAAAAATTCGCAGGGGCACTTCAGGGTCAAAGAGCTAAAAAAGGAGTTTTTATAACAACATCAACATACTCAAAAGATGCATATGAATATGTTACAAAAATTGATTCAAAAATTGTATTAATTGATGGAGAGCAACTTGCTCAATATATGATTGATCACAATATTGGTGTTGCTTCAGTTTCAAATTATGAAATAAAGAAAATTGATTCTGATTATTTTATTGAAACATAAAAAAAGCATAACCCGGCGCTGAACTCGGACGCAAAAGGGTTCCGGTCGCTATCGCTCCCTCCACCCTTTTGCGCCGGTTAGCTTAGCGTTCGGCCTTGATGAGTGTATCTATGAAAATAATGATTCGTAGTATCAAGCTATATTTATTGTTGATTTTTTTGGTTAGCTTTTCTGCATTTTTTTGGGGACATGGCAAAGGTGTTTGTTTTGAAAAAAATATAGTTTCAAGTATTTCAGTTTCTATCGGAAAAATAAAAATTCATTCATCGCCGACACATGACAAAGATAATGACGGATTTTATAGCCGTGCCACAATAGAATTTTCTGTGATTCCCACTGGTAAAATTGTTGGCAATGTTAATAGGAAGATACTTATTGATAAAGTGGAAATTTCATACGTAAAATCTTCATCTTCAGCACTTATTCATCATTCCAATATTAGCATTAACAAGTATGTTCAATTTGGAAAAAGTAAAAATTTCAGGTTTGTAGTTAATAATCTTGAACAAAATTCATATTCTTTTGTAATAAGCCCTTATTTTGGGCCATTTGGTAAGTACAAAGGAGCTTCAAGGACAAGTCCATCGGTCAATATAGAAACCTACAAGCAGGATAAAAGGAAAAAGAAAATAACAACGTCTGGATCAGAATTTTCTGAAGATTTAACTAAATACGATTATACACTTTTACCCTCTGATGATGAAAACAATGATAGTTTTTTAGAATGGTGTATGGATCAAAGCATTTCAAAATCTGAACAAAGGACATTGCAAGTACTTATCGCACGCCTTGGAAAAAGGAAAAGAGCTACTATTGCGAACGCAGATTGTTACAAGAAGCATGAGGCTCTACATATTTACTTATCGAATTTTAAGGGTCGAAGAATTTTAATTAAAAAAGCATATTCAACAGGTAAAAAACCTCATAGAAAATTTCATGATGCTGTTTACGGTTATGATGGTAATTTACTTCTAACAAATTATCAAATATCCGATCCTGCTCCACTCAACATCCTTGATAAATACTCTAATATAAAATCAGTCACTATCTGGCTTCATCCTGAAGGTGACGCAACTTGTCCATGTGAAAGAGTAGAATGTAAATTTGTTATAAGACCGGTGAATTGAAAGGGGGGAAATAATGCTGTATAAGTGTTTTTCATATGTTTTCATTATAGTATCTATTTTAATTATTTCGTTTCTATTTTTTAGCAATGCTTCTGGAAAGGAATCTTCATATTATTATATTTTTCATTTTTATGTCCGTTACTCCGATATGGCTATAAATGATGGGAATGTTCAGGTATGTGCATTAAATGCTTCTGATGCCCAAAAAAAGGCACACAAAGCGGTTAAGATGTACGCTAAAAAATACAAAAAGAAAGTTTCTAATATAAAATTACAATTTATCAATAATACAGGTGAATGCGATTGCCCGAACTGCGCTGGCTTTGTATTTTAGTGCAAAGGGAATAACTTGTCCGGTTGATGATAATAAAAAGTTTAAAGCTTATTTAAGCCGAACCAATCATTCCAGCGGATTTGCGGGGCTCCGCTTCGCTACGCCCCGCAAACCGCTGAATTCGTCGTTATGCTCTTAATAAACTGACAACATACTGAGGTAAAAATGATTACACTCGATCAGGCAATAGATACAGTACAGCAGTTGCCAACAGAACAGCAGGAAATTCTGGTTGATATTTTATATCACCGGCATGTTGAAAAGCGCCGCAGGGAAATTGCTGAGGACTCAAAAAAATCAATCGCTGATTTCCATGAAGGCAGATTACAGCCAAAATCTGTTCAGGAAATAATATCTGAATTACGAATGACATCATACGGAACAAACGGATCATGAGGCAACTTGTCCTGACTCCCAAATTCAAAAGAGTTTTCCGTAAATTTGTCACTCGGAACAAAAAATTACAAAAACGTATAGAAGAAACTCTGGAGCAGATGAATAAGGATGTGTTCGCCGCACATATGGGAACACATAAACTTGGCGGTGAGCTTTCAGGATTATATGCCTGTATATGCGGATATGATTGCAGAATAGTCTTTTCAATTGAAAGTCACAAAGAAAATAACAGCGAAGTTATCGTGCTTCTTGATATAGGAACGCATGATGAAGTATATTAGATTGAACTCATCGGGGAGGTGATGTCTTTTGATTGTGAATTGTTTTTACTGATCATTGAAGAGATATGGTTATCAGTTAAGGCGTGACAGACTGCTCATCTGCCATTTGAGCTACACTGGCTGATAGTCGAAAGAGACATTTATCAATTTATTGACGGTTCAGTAGTGAGCGATAAAAGAGCATAACCCGGCACTCCAGCGGTTTCGGTTTTGCTCCGCTACGCTCCGCAAAAAGCCGCGCTGCTGATTTTGTCGTTCCAGCGGACTCCGCTTCGCTACGCCGCTGAACTTAACGTGTGCGACACGAAGTCGCATAAATATTTGTTATGCTTGGAGAAATTCATGACATAACCTGATGTTCTACCATCAGTAGCCTACCCGCTGAATGAAGTGCGTGGGGACAAAGGAAGTCTCATCCGTAAGGATGGTCACTAAACCGTGAGGGGCGGTGGCGACTGCGAGCACCAATGCGGTCGGGAGCCAGGCTTGAGAGATATGGCTAACATATGTGAATCACTGATAAAGATCGTGAGTTGAAACAGGCAAAAGGTGCTGATATGCCTGAACCAAAAAAATGGTGAGCGGTCAGGTTCGGGATGTGCGTTTTATCCCGACGTAGATGTTGCACCGTCGGTCGAAAGGTGGAGCCTAAGTCACTTGTAAGGTATTTATGCGGAACGTGGTAAGCCCGATTGTCTCCACGTAAGTGGAAACTGAACCGTAAGGGGAGGCCATGGGCAAGCGGGTATGGGATATCGGAGGAAGCGAATGTCGTGCTGTAATCGTGCGGATAGGGGTTCAAGCTTTGCCCTGACCCGAAAGGGTGCAGACTTCTGATTGGTCTTTCATCACAAGATAACTTGAGAACGACGCAAGAAACAGGAGTTCGTAGATTGGGAACAGCCACAGAAGCTGTTGGCGCGAGCCTGCGTGAATCGATTCAATGGCACGGTATCAACTGGAATCGTGCACATCGAAACGTGCGTCGCCTACAGGTGCGTATTGTGAAGGCATTTAAGGAAGGGAAGCAGAGGCTTGCCAGAGCACTGCAATATGTCCTGACCTGTTCGTTGGCTGGCCGTGCTATGGCTATCAAGCGGATAACTGAGAACAAAGGGAAAAGAACTGCGGGTATTGATGGAGAACTCTGGAATACCCCGAAACGAAAATCAGAAGCGATACAAGAGTTAAGCAAGAAGGGCTACAAAGTTAAACCGCTCAGAAGAATATACATTCCAAAAAGTAACGGCAAAAAAAGACCACTCGGGATTCCTGTCATGAAAGACAGAGCCATGCAGGCACTGTGGAAGTTGGCAGTTGATCCCATAGCCGAGTTGAAAGGTGATCCCAACTCATATGGTTTCAGAGAAGGCCGAGGCACCGCCGATGCAATGGAACAATGTTTCAACTGTTTGGGTCGGAAAACATCGGCAACATGGGTTCTGGAAGGAGATATCAAAGGTTGTTTTGACAATATTGACCACCGGTGGTTACTTCAAAATGTTCCAATGGATCAAAAGATTCTCAGTCAATGGCTGAAATCAGGATATATGGAGAATTACCAAATATATCCAACAGATCAGGGGACACCACAGGGCGGTATTATTTCTCCGGTATTAGCCAACATGGCTCTATACGGTCTGGAGAAGAGACTCAAAGCATCATTCTCGAAAGATAGAAAAGTTCATATTATCTTTTATGCAGATGATTTTGTTATTACCGGAATCTCAAAGGAACTGCTGGAAAACGAAATCATGCCCATTGTGAAAGAGCACGTTGGGCAGAGAGGTCTTGAGCTATCTGAGGAAAAGACCTTGATAACGCATATCAGCAAAGGATTTGATTTTCTGGGCCAGAATGTCAGAAAATATAATGATAAACTTTTGATCAAACCGGCAAAGAAGAATGTCAAACGATTCATGAATGACATCAGAACGGTGATCCGGGAAAATCAACATATCCACCCCATGTATCTGATCTGGACACTGAACCCGAAAATAAGGGGATGGGCTAATTTTCATCGCCATGTGGTCAGTAAAGCCATATTTGGACAGGTGGACTTTGAAATTACCGCAGCTTTATGGAAATGGGCGGTCAAAAGACACCCTAACCAACCCAGAGCCTGGATTAAACAAAGGTACTTCTACAGAACCGAAAAAGGAAGAGATTGGTGCTTCTTTGGAAGGAAAGATGGAAACAGGGCTACCTTGAAGAAGGCCATGGATACCAGGATCAAACGGCATACCAAAATCAAAGGGGATGCCAATCCATATGATCCTGAATGGGAGTTCTACTTTGAACGTCGAAGAGATTCTAAAACGACGGAAACCTTGAAGGCTCGTACAAAGATTTTCAAATTGTGGCAGGAACAGAGTGGAATATGCCCAGTGTGCAAACAAAAGATAGATGATACCACACGATGGCATAAACACCATATAATATGGAGAACCCACGGAGGTGCAGATTTGGATGAAAACCTTGTCCTGCTTCACCCAAACTGTCATAAACAAGTTCATAGCCTAAAATTAATGGTTAAAAAGCCGGGTCTCACCAAAGACCTTAGAAAGGCTTGAGCCGTATGTGGTGAAAGTCACAAGTACGGTTCTTAGGGGAGCATGTGAACTGGTAACAGTTCTTTGGGGTGGTAACACCCCCTGCTTACCCGACTATGTGATTTTTTTTAAACGATGGAGGTGTATAGAATGAAATGTTTTCTCAAAATTTTTTTCGTATTAGGATTAGCTATAGCAATATGTTGCTCTATTGCCATTGCTGAAGATAAAAACAATGACAAAGCAATGAAGGATTGCATTAAAAAAGATATAGAAGAAACTTCAGTTACTATTGGTGGTTACTATTCTGACCCAGGAGGACTTAAAAAGAAAGCTGCCCAAGAACGTTGCGAATATGAAAAATCGAAATCAACAAAAAAATTTGAAAACAAATATGGTACAAAGGCTAATCAAAAGTAATTGTTGAAATTTGATTAAGGATACTTCCAAATATTATTTTATAAGTGGATGTGAATATTTTTTATCCGAAAAAGAGGTATGATTTCGTCTTATTTGGCCAAGTCAAATGGAATACTGTTTTCAAAAAGTAGCCTGTTGAAAATCAGATGCCGTTCCCTTAAGGCAAAATGCTAAATTTATCATACTGTTTTTTCTAAATATTTGACAAAAAGACGAGGATGGGTTTTTGTTAAGGAAACTGCATTGATTAAATTTATTTATTTAAAAATTAAGTCACATAACAGTAATAAGCTGGCACAAAGGACATGGTGAATTTGTCAACTACTCTGTGTCTATCTTATTCAGCATTACTATCTATTGTTACCAAAATAACAAAGTTGCTATCTAAAAACAACCAATTTGTATATTTCAGGTAACAGAGTAATATTTGTAATAAATTATGAAAGCTCTATGTTAATTCTATTTTATTAACGTCGCCATGATGACCTAAAAAACAGGATGATACCCTCACTTTGGGCGGATTTTCAGGCATCCTGCATATTGCCTCAAAAGTAGTTGACACTTTTTTTGGGGAGATTCCCAGAAAATAAGGGGGTACTTGGCTACCCCCATTAACTATTAATAATTTCAGCATATTATACCTCCAAAATGCTGAAATCAAACTTTTTAAGAGAACATTAAATTTGGGAAATATGTTGGCATCCTTCATTTCCCGGTTTACATTTTTTGAATCAATCTTACCATTTTATGGGTTTCAACTCAAAAAAAGTGTAAACTACTTTTGAGGTATTTTGAAGGATGCCAATATATGCCTAAAAAAAGTTTTATTTCGAACAAGCTAAACTCGTGTTCGACAGTTGTAGGATCATTTTTTTGAAAAATAGCCTAAAATTCTAATAAAATCAACGAAAAACTAATTTTTTGCTTCAAAATATGTAGGCACACGGACGTATTAATTTGCCTTGACTTACAATAAAATACATGTTTTTATAGTGGGCATGTATGTACGCACAATAAAACGAAAAAATAAAGATGGGTCGGAAGTTGAATATATTCAGCTTGCCCACAACTCCAGACATCCTGAAAAAGGGTATTCCCGGGCTGAGGTGATCTACTCCTTCGGGCGTCGGGATCAGTTAGACATGTCTGCTATCAAGCGTCTTGTGGGCAGCCTTTGCCGATTTGTCAGCCCTGAAGATGCTCTTGAGCTTGAAGCCGAAGCTCATGATCTCAAATTCATATCCAGCCGCCCCGCGGGTGGAGCGTTCCTGCTCAGAGGGCTGTGGGAGCAATTGAGCATTGATAACTGCATCACAAAACTTTTGAAAAACCGGTCACTCAGCATTCCAGTGTCATCTGCTATCTTCGCAATGGTGGCAAACAGAGCGCTGGCGCCTTGTTCCAAGTTAGGTGTCGAAGAGTGGGCGGAGAAAGATGTTTTCCTGGATAATGAAAACAACATTCAGGTACAGCACCTGTACCGCAGCATGGATTTCCTTCTTGAGCATGAAAATGCTTTTCAAGAAACCGTATTTTGGTCCACAGCCAATCTTATGAATCTTACTGTCGATCTGATATTTTTTGATACGACAAACACATATTTTGAAATTGAAGAACCAGGAGATTCAGAGTTAAAAGCCTATGGTAAGTCAAAGCATAAAAGAGATGACTTGCCCCAGGTTACCATTGGACTTGCGGTGACGCGGGAGGGTATCCCTGTCAGGTGCTGGGTCTTGCCAGGTAATCAGAACGATGCTAAATGTGTCGATCAAGTTCAACGGGATATGAACGACTGGAAACTCGGTAATGTCATCTGGGCCATGGATCGCGGCATGACCAGCGAGGAGAACCGCCGCATTCTCCAAAAGGCCGGTGGCAACTATATTCTTGGTGAAAAACTCCGGGGTACCAATATCAATATGGAAGCCTTGAACAGAGGGGGTAGATTCAAGGTCATCAAGGAAAATCTTCATATCAAGGAAGTCTTTGCGGGTGAAGGCTCAGGCCGCCGCCGTTTCATTATTGCGTATAACCCGGAGCAGGCTAAGTATGATAAACAGGTACGCGACAGAAACCTTGAGCGCATTCAAATTGAACTTGATGCGTTTGAGAAGTATACCGGCAAAAAGAAGGAAAGAATGAAGCATGAACTTCTATCTCACAGGTCGATGGGGCGGTACATCAAGGAGCTCAAGTCAGGTAAACTGAAAACAAACCGTGCCAAGGTCAAGGAAGAAGAAAAGCTGGACGGGAAATACTTATTGAGCACCAGCGATAAGAGCCTCTCAGCAGAAGATGTCGCCTTGGGCTATAAGCAGCTCATGGAAGTCGAGAGGGCTTTTCGCACCATCAAAAGCACCCTCGGATTGAGACCGATATACCATACAAAGGATGACCGCATCCGCTCACACGTCCTGCTTTGCTGGCTGGCATTGTTGCTGGTTCGCATAGCAGAGGTCAAAACCGGCATGACCTGGGATAGAATCCGTACTGAGCTTGAACGACTTCATCTGGGAAAATTTTTGCATAAAAAAAAGTGTGTACTACAGCACACAGAATTGACAAAAACTCAACGTAATATACTGAAAAAGCTCAATATAGCCCCTCCTAATAGAATAAAATCCATCAAAAAAACACCTTAATTTTGTAGGCACTACACCATTTTTGCGGACGGCTGTATCCCTTTGTTGACGCACGTCTTCAGATTTTGTATACCTACGACTGTCGAACACGAGCTAAAGGCATGGATTCAAGCACGAAAGAAATACTGCTTATCACATGCACAGATTCAGATGGCCCGGCAACTTGGGTTAAATCCCAAAAAAAATGGTGATTTAGCAAATCATAAACAGGAATCTTGGAAATTGCCTTTGCCGCTATACATTGAAGATATATATCAAAAGAAATTTAGAAAAATATTGTCTGAAGATGTGTTGCCAGTAGAAGTTGTCGATGTTGGATGAAGGGAAAAAAAAGCATAAAGAAAAATGACAAAAAGCGTTTAAATAAGTTAAACGTAAAATACATCACATAATATAATGTTAGATTGCTTCACTAAAAATTGATCTTTAAAATAAATACAAGTAGTTATTACTTAAATTTCTTATATAATTATTGATAATATTTTGATTCTTCTGAAACAAATATTTTGATTTCAATGCACGGTTTTCAACAGACTTTGCGACAATTCTACTTGAAAATATCTCATTGAAACTAGAAACTGATAAAAAATTATTTGTGGTGATTTGAATCTCTTAAAAACAAATATTTTGCTTTCGATGCACGGTTTTCAAAGACTTGTTGGCAATGCAGCCTGAAAATATCTCATTGAAACTGGAAACTGATAAAAAATTATTTGCGGTGATTTGAATCTCTTAAAACAAAAATTTTACTTTCGATGCACGATTTTCAATAGATTTGCTGATAATTCAGCTTGAAAACATCTCATCGAAACTGGAAACTGATAAAAATTGTTTGCGATGATTTGAATCTCTCGAAAACAAGGATTTTGCTTTCATCAATGCAAGTTTTCAACAAATTTGCTAAAAATTCAGCCTGAAAAATACGTCATCGAAACAAAAGACAGATAAAATTTATTGCGGTGATTTAAATCACCTGCAAATAAATATTTTGCTTTTGATGCACGGTTTTCAATTGACTTGACGATAATTCAGCCTGAAAAATACGTCATCGAAACAAAAGACAGATAAAATTTATTGCGGTGATTAAAATCTATTGCAAACAAATATTCTGTTTTCGATGCACGGTTTTCAACAGACTTTTACAATAATTCAGCTTGAAAATATCTCATCGAAACAGGAAACTGATAAAAATTGATTGCGGTGATTTGAATCTCTTGCAAACAAATAAGTAGCTCAGCAAAAGTTTTGTACCAAAATTAAAATATTAACACTTTGATTTAATGAAATATCTTCTTCATTAAAAATGGCACAAAATATTTGATGAGGTACTTAATTTGCTTTCGATGTACGTTTTCAACAGACTTTTTGACAATTCAGCTTGAAAATATCTCATCGAAATAGGAAACTGATAAAATATATTGACGAATAATCAAAATCTTATTATAAAATATTTTCATTTTAAAGAGATAATTTTTAATAACACTCTGATTAATTGAAGAAAAAGAACAAATTAGAAATTTAAATTTTATGAAAACAGTTTGAACAAAAACAAAATCGCAATCTAACCCGGCGCTGAACTCGGACGCAAAAGGGTTCCGGTCGCTATCGCTCCCTCCACCCTTTTGCGCCGGTTAGCTTAGCGTTGTACAAATTTTACTTGGAGGCACAAATTGGAGACACAAATGAAAAAGTGTATCGTTGTTATGCTTGTTTTAACCGCTATGTTTTCTTTGGGATTTATCGAAATGACTCAAGCGGACTCGAATCCAACGTTAATTTTTTCTGATGATTTTGAAATGAATGACTTCGATGAAAAATGGATTTCTGGAACAGCTGGTGAGCCAGACACAATAGATATTGTAAATGGACGAGTACGATCCTTATCAAATTGTAATTTTATTGAAACAAAACAATCATTTACAGGAAATTTACAAGTAGAGGTTGAAATCGAAAAAGATGGTGATTCGGATTATGGTTGCTTTGACTTCTATATTGAACTGCCAACCAATGGTGCAACTGGAGTCATACGATTTGATCATAATGAAATCGATGCAATAAATATTGGCAATAATGGGTTTGGAATTTGTGGTGATGAAAATTATTCCATAGATGGTTCCGGATCGAATAAGGGGACAATCATTTTATCTTATTTAGATTCATATGTTGATTTTTCATTTACAAATGAGGAAGGGACGATTCTATCTACTGGTAAACTTTATGCAGGCGCTTTTGACTCGACCAAAATAAGAATTTGGTTTGGTGCGCATTCAGATACGCCAAGATATGCTGATAATGTCAAAGTTTATTCCTTGGATTCCGAATATGAAAGTGAATTTTCCAGTGGTTATGATGCGGGGCGCCAAGCGTGTATTGAAGATCCGGCATCATGTGGAATTTCTGTATCTGGAGACTACACTCAATCAGATTTAGATGCTGAGTATCAAAGTGGTTACAATGCTGGTTTGTCTGAATGCTCTGATGAAAACATCACACCTGCTACATTGTCGAATGGGTTGGATATGCATATTCCGATGCTTCAATTAGGGACAATGAACTTATGGGCAGATTTTGAGTTTGCGGGCGAGAGCAATGGCGATCTGATTTGGAAACTGTCCGACTATGGGCAGGAATCAAAATAACTGTATCGGTGATCTTTGAATTGAGAAAATTCGTTGAAATGTAAGAAGGTTATCGGCAAAGAGTTGTACAACATTTCGTTCGAGTGGACGCCGTGAACGGGAGTCGTTGACCGCGAAGGCTGTTGGCGGCGCCACTCAACTCGGCGATGTTAGCACTTAAAGATGCTATTAATTAAACGACGATGATATGAATTGAACGCTTGAATTAACCTATAAAAAAGGAGAAAAAAATGGGCGATCATTGTCAAAAAAATGTCATGCTATTGAAAAACGGTAATCCTGTTGATGAAATACCTTTTGGAAAAACAATAGAAAAAATAGAACAGATACGAGAAGAAATTGATGATTTACGCAAAACATCTTCCAAACAGGCTACTTATTCAGATCAATTACTGGATTTGGAAGACAAGCTTCGATCAGCTTATGCTGAATTAGCAGCAAAAGCCTCAAACAAAGTGGCTACTTGGCAAAAAGGCCCAAAAAAATAGATATATCATTAGGGGCTTGAATGAACATTCATGTCAAGCCCCATAAATAACACCAAAACACGCATGCCAGATTCAAATAAAATATTATCTACTGCCGATAAAACTTTTAATAAATCATTATGGCTATTTGAACTATCTGTAGTTAATAGTAAAGGATGGGCATGGATACATTTACCTTTAATATACACTAGTCGTTTTAAAATTCAGCAAGAATTTTATGCGTCTGCTTGTTTATCTTTTGTATCTGATTTTGATCTTATATCAGAACTTAATATTGAGCTAATTGATGGTGTTGTAATAAAGTTCTGGAATGAGTCTCTCTATGTATTGAAAACTGAAATATTAAAGAATATTACAGATAGTCATTGGTGCGAAAAACGCATTTTAAAAAACATTCAATCCATACGCAACAAACTGCCTGCTCTATGTATGCACCTTGAACAAAAATACATCCAAAATTTAGCCATAGAAATAGAGGAATTAAATAAATTTATATCATGGATAGAATTATCTATTGCAATTAGCTTTTATAACCCGTTTGCAGAATTATCCTACCTTTCTTGTATAGGTCGAGATGAAGAACAAAAGATACTTACGCCCTTTATTGAACGATATGTTGAGCCACCTTATTATTCACATATGTCTCACTTCCACTCTCACTATGATAGACTACGGAAAAAAAAAGATTCTTTAACGAACAATGATATTATAAAATTTTGTTGGGAAACTGGCTTTTTAGCGAAAAGCAGTAACGATGGCTCTATATATGAAGACCCCGAATATGTTTCAAATATGCTCGGATATAATTTGAAATTAGTAGGTGGATTTAAACAGAATATTTTATCAATTTATAACAATACACAATTAATTGATCTCGATAGTACTGGGATTGCATATGATTTTAAAGGGAAACTAAATGTTATAGAGCACTGTTTTCATTTGTTGAGACATTTAGGCGTTCATGAAGAATTCAGACATTATTGGCAAGGGCGTTCAATGCGTTTAATTCGTCTTCTTTTTCCTCAAGATTTGGATCCATCAGAGGCAAGTAAAGAATTATTGAAAGAAATAGTATTATGATGCGAAGTAATAAAATTAAAGGATTACATACATTACAGAACAATAAATTATCTGTTCCGGCTTTTGGAGTTATACCACATTTCACCAAGCTATCGTTAAATCATAATGACATTGAATTGTTTAATGAAAAATTTAAAGATAAAGTTATCAATTCGATAATAGACATATCAAAAGAAGATACCATAAATATCAACAAACCTTTAAGTGCCAGATCAGCTTCATACTCTGAGGATACGAACAAAAAGAGTAACGCTGGAAAATTTTTAAGCTATAATGGATTGTCTTCGATAGATGAATTGATTAAAGCAATAAGATTAGTATGGCTTCATCACAATGAAAATAGCGATTCAATCTGCCCCATAATTATACAAGAATATCATAAATCATTATATAGCGGCATTTGTTTTGTAAAAAAAACAAAAAATAATGGAATGGAAATACAAATAGAATCCTTTTTCGGCAGTTGTAAATCTGTCTGCGATGGCACAGTAAATCCTTATAGAAGTAAATTTAGTGACAAGTATGGATGGGTACATGATTTTGAACAAAATACTGAATGTACGCTTTTTTATGCACATTCAGACCTTTTTAAAAAAACAAAGAAAATTGTCGTTGGACAAAAATTAGAGCCACTTTTTTCGCAGTTTCCATCTTCAACCCGGTTATACATTGATCCTTTCTCATCTGAATGGATCGTTTATGGATACCGTTTATTGAGGCCCCCAAATTGGTACGAAACAGATGTTTGTGAAAAGTTAAAAGAAATTTTTTCTAAAATGATTTTCACCGGTGAAATAGATTTGGAGTGGGGGTTTGATCCGACTGGCACCATTTATTTTTATCAATACAGACCAATCACTACCGATTTTCCATTATTTATAGTAAAAAATAAAATAAACAATAATGACCTTACGAAGTCAGAAATGATTTGTGGTTTACCGGCATCTCCAGGCAAAATTCAGGGGTTGGTATCACATAGCGGTAACCAGTTGAATCATGATAGGGTATTGATGCTCAAGGAGGCAAATGTATTTGATTATTCATCCATTCAAGAATCGGTAGCTGTTGTCACTTGCTTGGGTGGGGTGCTGAGTCATATCGGTACTGTTTGCAGGGAACTTAAGAAACCTTGTGTTGTTGGAATTGGTCAAATAATTAATGAAAACATGATGGTTAGTGTAGATGGAACAACAGGATGTGTGCAAATAATGAAATGAAAAATGCTAACATCACGCTGGTGTGGACCGGGAAAAATCGTGGGGTTTTCAAAATCAGCAGTTGGTAAGTCTCAAGAGGGTTTTTCCATTATCTTGCGGAATCGTTTCCCGGCCGCACAGCTCAGCGTTAGCCCTCTAAATTTAAAGAGGATACAATTTTGCTTGATTTACTATTGTGTATATTATAATTTTCTATATTTTCTTAATGAGAATGAAAACCATGCAACTTTAGGGATTTTGTTTGAACATTTGAAGGACGATTATGCAGTTATTTCTTATTCTCAAAGGCTTTGGGATTTTTTTATGGACTATTTATGACCAATTTTAAAACAATATTTAGTATTATCGAAATAGATGAAGAATTTGGAACATATTTTAATGATTTATGTGATGCTTTTTACGGAGTTACGGCTATTAATGACGTAACCATTCACTCCCCCCCTTCAAAATCGTAAGGAAAAGTACTTAACCCTTTGAATTTATTAACCCCTATGCCAAAATGGGAGAGGGGGGAGTGAATGGTTACATTAATGACTCTGTTTATTTAGTCCAAATTCAGGACTCCTGACATATGAAATCCTGAAAGTCGGATAAAGCGTACACTATTTCGTATTCACTCCCAAGTGCTTCAATAACAGATTCCTTTGATCTTTGGGCTTTTTTGACAGGCTGGCACAATTTTTTCTGTTTCGATTCTATTACTTTTCAGATTTTGGCGACACGAATAGAAAATAATGTCATTTTTACTACAAGTATTTATCCGTTTATTGAGAAATATATCATCACCAGGACGCTTTTCACGCCGTTTCCGACGTGAGTTTTTCCAATTATTGGTTAAATCCTGATTAAAACCCACTTTAACATGTTCGTACAAATATTATACATACATGTTAAGCATGTAAGGTAAGAAACTGATTTTTAAACTAAAAATGATTATATCGTTTTGTTTTTGGCTTAAAGTGTACGCTTTATCCGACTTTCAGGATGAAATATTAACATTTTGATTTTAAAGTAACTTTGAATTTTAAAGTGAAAAGTGCGTAATTTCGAATGCGCCTTTTTAATACAATCAAAACAGTACCTTAACTGTATTTGGCATATCCTTATGTCAGGAGCCCTGAAATATTCAAAAAAATGACTGAAAAAAATCACCATTTATCATTCGTTTGCCTGAATTCGTTAAATTTGGGTAAGTTATAAAGTTGTATTTTCTCGTAACTTTTTTCAACATAGTAAATCAACAGAGTCATTAATGGATGCGAAATTTAACATTTAATTAGGATCAAAATGGTATTTTCTTCTATTACATTTTTGTTTTTATTTTTTCCATGCGTATTGTTTTCTTACTTATTAATCAGAAAAGAATTAAACAATTCTTTTTTACTGCTGGTCAGCCTTATATTTTATTTTTGGGGAGAAAACTGGCTGGTCTGGCTTGTTATTGTAAGAACTTTTATTGATTACACATGCGGTATTTTAATAGAAAAATCAGTTCAAAACAATACTGCAGGCAGGTTTAGAAAATTTATATTAATGTTCAGCATTCTTACTAATCTGGCTTCTTTGAGTTATTATAAATACTCGAACTTTTTTATAGATAATCTCTACTTGTTTTTTCAATCTATTGGCATCGAAAGTGAACTGTTAAGGGGATTCCCGGAAATAGCACTGCCGTTAGGCATCAGCTTTTACACCTTTCAGTCCATGAGCTATGTAATTGATGTTTATAGAAGAGATGTTCAGGCTACCAGTAATTATATTGACTTTGCCTGTTATGTATCGCTGTTTCCTCAGTTAGTAGCCGGTCCTATTGTCAGATACAAAGATATTGCAGAACAATTAAAAAATAGAATTATAACTATACCTGATTTTGCATACGGCATTAAAAGATTTACATATGGTTTAGCTAAAAAAATACTGATAGCAAATAATGCCGGCGTTGTTGCAGATCAGATATTTGCTACTCCTGCTGATAACCTAAGCTTTGCGGTGAGCTGGTTTGGCATTATTTGTTACAGCTTGCAGATATATTTTGATTTTTCTGCCTATTCAGACATGGCTATAGGCCTGGGCCGCATGTTTGGATTTACCTTTCTTGAAAATTTTAATTATCCGTACATTGCAACATCAATTAAGAATTTCTGGCAGCGCTGGCACATATCATTGTCTTCCTGGTTCAGAGATTATGTTTATATTCCCCTGGGAGGAAATCAAAAGGGAGCTGTCAGGACATATATAAACCTGTTTATCGTATTTTTATTGTGCGGGTTCTGGCATGGGGCAAGCTGGACATTTATAGTCTGGGGATTATATCATGGTTTTTTTTTAGTAATTGAGCGACTTGGGTTAAGCAAGGTGCTGAAAAGACTTCCGATGGCTTGCCAGCACATCTATACATGCCTTGTAGTTATGTGCGGGTGGGTGTTTTTCAGAGCTGAGACCCTAAGTTACGGAGGACAGTTTTTGAAAGCCATGTTTTCTGCCGGAACTTCTGGCAGCTCCCGCCCCTTAAGCTTTTATACTACGAACTTAACCAGCATAGCCATAACTGCCGGTATAGTACTGTCTATTCCCGTATACCCCTGGTTAAAATCTTATTATAGTGTTTCAGTTGACAAATACTTTGCAGGGAACTGGACAGAGAGAGTGGTCTATGGATTTCAGGAATTGTGTTCTCTGTTATTGATTGTTGTTTTAATAATTATTTCTGCTGCAAGTCTTTCAACCGGTAATTTTAATCCTTTTTTATATTTTAGATTCTGATGGAAATTTATCAATGTCTACAACCCAAAGAAGTGTAAAACATGTATCTGGTTTTATTCTTTCAGCCATATTTTTTATCATTGTTACAATGCCTTTGTTTTCTATTGTAACAGGCTGGAATCAGATAAGTGTCCAGGAGTTTAAGAATCTTGACCGAAGAGAGCCTAATGTGTTCCCTTCAAAAAATACTCCACTAGAAATAATCCCTGACGAGTTATCTAAATGGTTTCAGGATTTTTTTGGTTTCAGAAAAGAACTGCTGCATCTGTATAAGGCATTATACTTATATGTATGTAATGATTTCTGGAATCCGCAGCTGTTAAAAGGCAAAGATGGCTATGTATTTCTTTCAAGTCATACAAGTAATGATAAAGACAGATACAGCGCAGTATTCGCTGAGTTTGGTTTAAATAATACAGATGACATGATAGAAAGAACAGCTCATAATCTTGAGTCACTGGAACCTTTACTATGTAAACTAGGTTCTGTCTGTATACTTTCTATTCCTACAAAACCGCGCTTAAGTGTAGGCAAGCTGCCGGAATTAGTAAGGTTACGCCTTCCACAGTCAACAATTAACAAATCTTCTGAACAAAAAATTATAGATAAACTATCACAGAATTTTGCAGCAAAATATATATTATACCCCCTGGAAAAAGCAGTAAAGTGCCATTCAGAATACAGATTGATTCCTCAGCAAAATTTTCATTGGGTCCCAGGACGCTATACTCAACTGGTAGCAAATTCCATTGCTGATAAATTTGGAATATCTGAATATAAAGAACCTGGTATGAACGAATTGGAAATGTCATCTTTTACATCAGATATTGATTTTTTAACGCCGATACAGCTGGTTAACAGAAATGATCATGTATACAGAAAAGGTGTATTTGAAAGTCTTGGTATACATGATGTGATACTTGGAAATAGATACCCTGACTGTCCCAAGAAAATTATGGGGAACACAGGGTATGTTGAAAATGAAAATAACAAACATAAAATTCTTGTTATTGGAAATTCTTTTGCTGTTGGATTGAAATCAGATTTGGCCAGGCATTTTCATCAGGTAATGACAATTGATTTTGGTTATTTTATTAGACAAAACAATTTGCAGGATGAAGATATAAAAGATTTAATGAATTTTATTTTCGGTACATACAAACCGGACTATATCGTGTTTCAGAGTATTTATGGTTTTAGTATGGCTCAATCTTTTTTGGATAAATATCAATCTGTATTTAAAGATTATACTATTGGCCAGTTGATCACTTTTCAGGAAAGGATGCCGGGAGAAGTAATTATGACGGGTTGGTCCAGACCTGAAAGCTGGGGAGTTTGGTCAAATAGTGCGGTTGAGTCCATTGTTTCAGTTTCCTTGCCTGAAATCCCTGATAACGATCTCCTGTTAAATATTAAAGCGCAAGCATTTGTTATCCCTGATAAAATTCATGAACAACGTCTTGACGTATTAGTAAATAATATTCCAATAAAAAATTTAATAATAAATAGCAGGGTTACTCAGGATTATAATTTTGTAATACCTGTTTATGTCTTTCAACCCGGGGAAACAATGATGAATATAAAATTTAAGTTTCACAACGCGACATCTCCGAAAGAACTCGGGCTGTCATATGATAGCAGAATGCTGTCAATCGGGATTGAGAGTTTAAAAATCGAAAATGCGGGCAGCAGAACACTATCTCGTTAAAAGAGATGTAAGGTACTCAGAAAATACTCATCATCCAAAAAATTATGCTTCAAAGCTTGTTTTTAGGGCAAACACCAAAAACTTGGATAATGAGTTATTACCGAGTACCTAATACCAATTGCGAAAGCTCATCTGCCAAATAAAAAGACAAATAATAGCAATGAAATAAAGGGCTAACCCGGCGCTGAACTCGGACGCAAAAGGTCTCCGCTCCCTAGCGGTCGCTCCGACCTTTTGCGCCGGTTAGCTTAGCGTTAACTTTTTTTCATCATAAAATGCATAATTCATCATGCTTTATTATGCTAAAATCGAAAATGGCAGTGGGGTTGATAGCGGGCGTTATGTCAACTTCGCACGTAATCCAAAAAGATTATTTTTCCTTTCCATTGTTGCAAATGACTGTTATGTGAATTTTGGAATATTATTATAAAGCCAAACCTGTTGTGAGAAAGAGACGGAAAGCCAAATTTCACATTGGAGTGTATCCGGCTATTGGTATTTGGAATACTAAGGGGAGAACATGAAAACAAAAAAATGCTTCACAAAAATAATAACGATTTTTTCTGTATTGTTCCTTTCTGCCAACATGATTTCTTATGCTAACACTGAAAACACTGAGGTCAAAATTTTAAACTCAGACAATGCTACATTGGAGCTCTATACAAACACAGAGTTTATTTTAAGTATGGTTTTGTCTGATGATAAAAATACTTTGTGGGTAGGTACAACCCATGGTTTAGCGGAAATAGATGCACAAACAGGACACAGAAAAAAACTTTACACAGCTTTGGATGGGTTGCCGAATCCTTATATTTTATCTCTTCTTACAGACGGTAGCGGTGGTATTTGGGTTGGAACCTTTGGTGGGCTTGCATATCGAAATGCTGACGGTAGCTGGAAAGTTGAAGAAATTCCAGACACAAGAGCAATCGCATCTCCAATCAAGGCTCTCCTTTCAGACGGTAGCGGTGGCATTTGGGCCGGATTGGTTGGTGATGGCCTTGCACATCGAAATGCTGATGGCACTTGGGAAGTATTTAAAAGCGATTTTGGTTTATCTTTACCTTTTGAAAAAGTGTATACTATCGGATCCATAGTATCAGATGGCAATGGTGGTATTTGGGCGGGAACAAACCATGACTATCGCCTTGTGCATCGAAATGCTGATGGCACTTGGGAAATTCTTGACAACGAAAATTCAGATATCCAAATTACATCCGATGCTCTCGTTTCAGATAATAATGGAGGTTTTTGGGCTCATACACACGATGGTCTTGCACATCGATATCAAGATGGGACTTGGGAAGTGATTAATAATATAAACACTTATAATACTTTTATTAATTTAGAATCTTTTTATCATTTTTCAGATGGTGAAGGAAGTATTTGGGTGTATACAAACGAAGGTGAACAATTTGTGGATGGTGAATCGGAATGGTTTTCCGGCCTTCTACACTTGGATGTTGATGGTACTTGGAAAAGATTTACAGACGAGTCTAATTTACCAAGCGCAACTGTTAATTCCATTGTTTCTGATGGTGATGATGGATTTTGGATTGGTACAAACAACGGTCTTGCGTATTACGCTGATGGAATTTGGAAAAGAATTACATATAGTTCTGATTTGCCGAGTAATACAGTCAACTCCCTTTTTTTAGACGACAGTGGCGGTCTTTGGGCGGGAACAGGGACTGATCTTGCCCACTTGGAGGCTGATGGTAGATGGAAAGTGGTGTATTCTGACATAAATTTTGTAGAAAATGCCACTTGGAAAACGATGTATGATTTCGATCCTTCTATTCAATATAATTTTTCGGCCATTGGTAGTGTACATGATCTCATCTCTGATGGCAATGGCGGTCTCTGGGCGGGGACAGACCGTCTTGTCCATTTCTATGCTGATGGCAAAGTGGAGCAATTTTTAAAAGATAACACTGGCGGTTTAGTTAATTCGATTCTTTTAGACGACAATGGTGGTATTTGGGCGGGAACAAATGCTGGCCTTGTTCATTTTCATGAAGATGGTACATGGGACGTATTTAATGAAAATAATTCTGAATTGCCACACGATAGGGTCGATTCTGTCGTTCCAGATGGTAACGGCGGTATTTGGGTAGAGACTTACGATCAATACTTTCTTGTACACCTGGATGTAAAAGGCACATGGGAAATATTTAATGTTCGTAGTTCTGATGAATTGAATTGCAATGTTTTTAATTCCCTTATTTCAGATGGTAATGGTGGTATTTGGATAGAAACAGATCCCCGTCCCGCACACCGAGATGAGAATGGAGCGTGGACACTTTTTTATGGTATTGATATCCCAGATACTCCATTCAGTGATGTTACCCCTTTTCTATCTGATGGCATAGGTGGTGTTTGGGGGGGGACTTTTGACTCTGGACTTGCACATCTCTATGCGGATGGCTTTTTGGGTGTGTTTAGTTTCGAAAATGTCCTTGGGAATACTTCACCTGGAAAAATAGAATCTCTTATTTCAGACGACAATAGTGGTTTGTGGATAGGAACAAGTTCAAACGGTCTTATCCATTTGACATTTGAACCCGAAGATAAAGATGACACTATTTCATTATCAACTCCAATTATCGACATTTCGGTAAACGAAACGCAAGTTAGCATTTCATGGGAAGCTATACCTGATGCCAACAGGTATACCCTATTTTATGCCCCTTATCCTTATGTACCTGAGAGTATTGGAAGCTTAGACATGGGGAATCAGACAAGTTTATCTCTTGAACTTTGGGAAGGGGCACACTTTCTTATTGCTGTTCAAGCTTATAAAGAGCAAAAAAAAAGTGATATTTCAAATATCGAATTAATTAAAATAGTGGCTGATGATGACGTGGAAGATTCATCAGAAGTGGAGAGTTTTACTAACTCTCTCGGTATGACCTTCATTCGCATCGAACCCGGTACTTTCATGATGGGATCTCCGGAAGATGAGCTCGGCCGAAATTCGGATGAAACACAGCACCAGGTAACCCTGACCCAACCCTATTATATGCAGACCACCGAGGTAACGCAAGGTCAGTGGAAATCGGTGAAGGGAATCAATCCGTCCCGTTTCAATGAGTGTGGAGAGGATTGTCCAGTTGAAGATGTGTCCTGGAATGATGTTCAGGATTTTATCCAAGCATTGAACGAACTTGGAGAAGGCACATACGCATTACCTACCGAGGCGCAGTGGGAATATGCAGCCCGCGCTGGTTCTACCACAGCCTTTGCCAGTGGCGATATCACCGTAACAGGTTGTGATTATGATCCAAATTTGGATGAAATGGGGTGGTATTGTGGAAATTCGAATGTAACATATTCCGTTTGTGTTGATACCAGTGAGTGGGGAGGTTCATCATGTGTCGGTTCACATACCGTAGCACAAAAGAAACCCAATGCTTGGGGATTGTACGATATGCATGGAAATGTAAATGAATGGTGTCAGGATTGGTACGGTAGTTATTCGTTTAATTCGATGACAGACCCTGAGGGGCCGACTTCTGGCTCCTACCATGTATATCGGGGCGGCGACTTTGTTAACGAAAACTGGTGCTCCCGGTCTGCGTTTCGGTTAAATGGTAGCCCTGACTACATGTGCATCAACTTAGGCTTCAGGCTTGTTTTTTTCCCAGGTCAGTAGTGATTGGAAGATATTTCAGATGAGGGATGTTGCGACAAACTAGTGCTCTTTCAAGGTTTATGTGTCGGGTAGTTTTTCTCTGTGAAATCTGTGGATTCTTACAACTCATTTCTTGGTTGTAAATTGTTTCAAAATCTTACCCGACAGTTATAACTTGAATCACCACTAGAGGCAGTGTCAGCAATGACATTCCCTTTTTCATTGGATACGGAGTTCGATACGGGGTGTTACGTCAACTTTTTAGCACTAATTGACTCTCAAAAGATTAGAGACTATCATCTGTTATGGAAACGATACCAAAAGAAGTAATCGAATATGTTACGAAAGTAGGACGGATTCCTTTCAGGGAGTGGGTTAGCTCATTAAAAGATAAGAAAGCCAAGGCAAAGATATACAACCGGCTGGATAAAGTCGAACGTGGTACTCTCGGGCAGACAAGATCAGTAGGAAAAGGTGTGCATGAGTTGAAAATTGATTATGCCGCAGGATATCGAATCTATTTTGCAAATGATGGTAAAACGGTTGTGCTGTTGCTCTGTGGCGGAGATAAACGAACGCAAGACAAAGATATCAAGACCGCTCAATTATACTGGCAAGACTATAAGGAAAGATGATGAAGAAATCAGTCAGCTACAAAGAGGGACTTTATGAAATGCTTCGGGATGATCCTGAATTTGTCACCGAGTATTTGAATGAGGCAATCATCGACAATGATCAAGAGGCATTTCGTATTGCAATGCAAAATATCATTGAGGCAAAAAAATTCTCTTTGAAAATTATCGAAGAAGAGGCGGCATAGTCTCTACATTTTTTGGGTGTGGTGTGTGGAGAGGTCTGTACTCAAAAATATTGCACATAAAAGGGATTATGTGTAAATCCCAAATGTCTTGAGTGTCTCAAAAATACGAAGTTTGGAGAAGTTGCGAATCAATCAAATGACTTTTAAACCATGCTCAAAGTTAAAAAAAACAGTAGAGGGGACGCCGTGAACGATTGCCGATTTCCGCGAAGACTGTTGGCGGCGACCCTCACTTCCACGTTCGGCGTAAAAATAAGGAGGATAAAATGTACCTGTTCAAAACATCTGGCAAAACTTTTAATAGCGTCATCAAAAACCAGAAGCACGCGTTTTCCTCCATGCCACGAGATTGGTATCCAAATGAATTAGTTCTCGTCAGCAAGAATAAAACGGACTGTAATTACAGAGAAAAGCAAATCCAGTACACAATGAGGTTGGACGATATCCACCCATTGCGCCCAGGAGAGGTTGAAAAGTATTGGCCAGGTAATGAAGGCCGGTGGAAATATCTCATTCTTTGTAAAAATACAAAAATTATAAGTCAGCCCTTCAACCTCGATGAGATTTTGGGAGAAGATTCAAGGTCTTATGGTCCAATCATGACATTTCGAAAATTTGAATCGCAGCATGAAGAAGTTGTAGAAGACTATTTGCGAAAAATCGGTGCGCTTTAATTATGCAATCATTGAAAAAACAAATAGAGGATTTTGCAATAGAACGAGATTGGGAGAAGTATCATTCCCCTAAAAACCTAGCAATGGGTCTTAGTGTTGAAGCGTCTGAGTTGCTCGAAATATTTTTGTGGAAAACAGAACAAGAAAGTCAGAATCTGCCAGAAAACCAACTGAACGACTTAAAGGAAGAGATTGGGGACATAATGATATACCTCACCAATTTAGCAAACAAGTTTGGCCTTGATCCTATTGAATGTGCCAAGCAAAAACTGGAACTCAATAAAGCTAAATATCCTGTGATGAGATACAAATAGTGTAACGCTTTTTTGACCCTTCAAACTTCCTCTATTTGCTTAAATTCCCTTTAAATAAAGCAACTTAGAGTTAGTTTTAAAAATAAACAAATTTACAAAATAGTGTAACGCCACAAAAGAATCTCAAAAATTACTAGTAATTCAGCGATTTGCAGGTAAAATCAGCTTAAAATTGGGATCAACGGATAGATCAGAGCAAAGAGAAAACACAAACAGGTCATCTCCCACGGATCGGAGATGACCTGTTTTTAATCAGGCAGGCAGGTTGTTGCTACAAAAAGCTATTGAGGGGGGAGGTCAGATATAAATTCCAGGGCGAGATTGATGTCAACAAATTTATGATTCAATTCCTTTGCCCTGTCTCGGCAATCTGTGCATATTTCTTCAAATTTTCGCATATCGCCTTTGACGGCCATATAGATTTGCTCTACGGCTTCCTGCTGAATATCATTGCATTTTGCAATAAAATCCTCGACTACTATGGGGTACAGAATAAGGGTTTTTAATCGGCTGAGTATATCTGGATGGTTGTGGCTCAAATAGGTTCTTACCTTTGGTAGCCCGGCAAATACAATGGGAACACCAGCATCAATAATTCGTTTGAGATATGGCCAAACCCGGGTATCCAGATCGTTGGCTTCATCGATAATAATAAAACAGTTGGACAGCTTGCAAATTATTTTCAGGTACTGGGGTGTCCTGCGATAGGTGGCTTTGGTGTCATAATTCAACTCTCTGAGTATTGCAGCCAGGGTCTCGTGTATGTTGAACAGGGATTCTACCCATACAGTATGGAGCTTTTTTGGCCGCAATAATTGTAAAAACCGGGTTTTACCTGCTCCAAAATCACCCTCAATAAGAACACTTTGACCTCGGTAGATCCTGTTATATGTGGCGCTCAGATAGGATACTCGACGTTTATCACTTATAAAATCTTCTTTCATGTTAAATCTCCGTTGGTTGCATAAGTAGCCACATAATTCGAATCTATAGATCTTTTGCAATCAAGAATAAATGCACGGAACAATACGGCCCCTTTTTCTGCTTCCGGTAACCTTACCTTTTTATTGTAAACTGAATATCTTGGCAGATTGTGATGAAAAACCTGTTTGGCCCGGGCCAGGGTTAGCCCCCTGTGATAAACCTCAATCAAGGTGGGCCGGTAGACGACCATGTTGTGTTCTTCCAAGAGAGCGATTATCATATCAAGCTCATCGGGTAGCATCTTTGCTTCAGGTTCGTGCGGTTTCTCAAAAGGTTGCCTGGCAAGAGCTTCTCCCAACAGTATGCCGTCTTCTTTGTTCTCAAAAACAAAAAGCTTGTCCTTATACCTGGATATTTGTACAGGGGTGCTTTTGTGCCTGCTGAACTGCTCTGCACCGCAGGTCATGTAGTAATCCTGGTTGTCATGCCGGATAGTCCTTTTCTTTGATACCGTAGCTTTAATTTTTTTAAAACCGTACTTCATATATTCATGTACTTGATCCGGGGTAAAGGTCAGGAGAGTTGCTTGGTTAGATAAAAAAGCATCCAGCTTTTGTGCTGGAATCCATTTCTGAACTTGAGCATTTTCGCTGAAGTCATGTTTGGTACTGTTATGTTCAGTACGATATTGCTCAATCAAAGGACTGCCCCTCAGTTCCTGGAGAGAGATATCAAGGAGGGTCACTGTGATCTTCTCCCTTTTTGTTTGCTTAAAGATATAGCCGGGGACGGTTTTCACGATCCTGTCTTGAAAATCTTTGATAATTCTTATCTCAAAGTTATGCAGGCTCCGGTGTGAAGACTCAAGGTGAGCCTTGTCTTTGGGAGAATTAGGCCTTGCAAAATCCGGTGCCATGTAAAATCCGCCGGGCGTGGAATGTGCCAGATTCAGGGCATTGATGGGGCGTTTGAGATTTAGAAAACCCTTTGCCTGGTCCGGCCTGAACTTGATTTTTTGTTGGGGAAACGGTGTGCTGAGTAAAAATCGAGTAAACAGATCCACAGAATTGAGGCTGCTTTCGGTAAAATAAGCCCTCAAAAAAAACATATACCGGGACCCGGTGTCAAAGGCCTCTATTACCTGAGGTTTTTGCCAGTTACCATTGTCATCTTTAATTTTCAAATATCTAAACTTACATCCGTCCATTTGGATCAAATTAAATACCGGTTCCGACTTAAAGGCATGGGGAGGTGCAGGCTCTTCTTCATAATCCTCCTTTTCCAGATAAAAGTTAAGATTCTCCCTCTTTGCACATCGCCTTAGCCCCGGAAGACTGATGGGCTTGCCCATCTCTTCTTCGAGCCAACAATGATAGTTTTTAATGGTCCTGGCTTTCCTGGTGATAAAAACAAATCCCTGGGACGATAGGTCACAAGAGGCCTTGACCATTTCTATAAATCGTCTTTTGGTTTGTTCATCTATGGAGCGGGGTCGCCCGCTGCACTTTCTGCCTTCCATAATCCCTTTTTCAGCCAGCATAAGGGGAGCGGGGATGATGCCGGTTTTCTTGTATTGGTCCTTGTAATATTTTTTGGCCCGTCTCTTGGCAGATCCGGTTTTATTCATAATTTTTTTGTAAAGTAGCAAATTAAAGTGCTCATCAATACTCAGATTATTCATTACATGCCCCCTTTGACAGGATCTTCTCACGTATAACCCTGTTCCATAACAATGCGGCCTGTTGAGAGGTCTCCTGCCAATGAACATGCTGAGCCACTCGAACTTGCTCAAGCATGGTTTTTATTGCGGCCATATACTCGTCTGTGATCTGGTTACTCAAGTCTGGTCTGTTTTGTGGTTTGGGTTTCCTGGCATCAATGAATTTTCTGATGTTGTGTGCCGTTAACTCAATATTGCTGTTCATGAAATCCTTCCAGGCCTTTCGCTGTTCACAAGGCTCCAATTGAGCCAGGGGACGGACTTGGGATTCATTGACTGGCAATTTGTCCCCAATTGGCGACAAATTCCGGATAACTTCATAGGATTTAATCAGGCGGTATGCCTGGGATCTGCCTATATCCCATCTTGCCCTGGTGTATGCCCCAAACGTTTCAAACAGGGCCTGTTTATACAACCGCCCATCTTTTATCTCCTTCAATGCCTGGCCAATTTGGCAAAAACATTCTTGATTATGGGCAATAAGTATTTCCAACTCATTTAACCGTTCCATTGCTACAGTCTTCCCGGCATGGATTGGCCGACATTGGCGGCAAGAGCCGTAAGATCCCCTGCCGGAACCTGGGAAGGCCTATCCAGTTCTTTTAAATACAAGACACTGTCTCGGAACCCATATCTCCTGACAACCATGACCAGATCTATAGTATTGAAATTTTTTTCACAGCGGAAGCACCTGGCCAAATTAGTTGCCGGATTTACAGCGGTTTGGAATTCGTTACAAACGGGGCATAGAAAACGAAAAAAGCCGTCTCTGATTTTTGATGGAATCTGCAAATGATCCCGAATCAGAATATCCACAGGGATGTTATTTCGTAACTCAAACAATTCTTGGGACGAGAATCTCTTGTTCATGGGTCACCTCTTCTTTTTGAATTTTCAGTTACCTATCTTATATCACCAGTCCTTAATTCTGTCTGTTGCCTCTTAAACTGGAATTGGGATTACTTTGGTGGTATCCCTTTTATTTACAGTGGTTTGTGCCTATAATGTCTCTTGAAATCAACAATGGATTACTCTGTTCATATTCGCCTATATTACAAGGGTTTAGCTTGCTCATGCCTCTTAAAGTCATTTTTGATTAGTCTGCCGATTTCATGGAGTTTTATAGGGTCTGCAATGGGCGGTAATTTGGATCACCAGATATTGGATAACGATAGCAGCTTTTATTCCATATTCTGCCACAATGACCTCAAATGGCAGTGCAGGCTTTGTCTGTCTTTGTAATAATTTTGTAGCAACTGCGGCATTGGGTTTTTCCTGATTTACGGCATCTTCAAGTTTTTTTGCCAGGTAGTTGTTTTTGCTATCCGATTGGTTCTTCTTGTTTAATTTTGCACATTGCCTTCGATGGAGTTCTTTTCGGCAGGCCGGGTTGCAGGTCCTTTGACGTCCCTTTTGCCTCACATCCGGTTGAAACCATTTTCGACAAATTGCACAAGGACGTTTTCCACGGAAACTTTTTGCCATTATATTTTCTCCAAGATTCAAGTCATAGAAAGTATAAAAGCAAATTTTCATTCTCTTGTGAATCTGTAGCGGGATAACGGCGGGGTAAGCTGGGTATGATTTATTAATTTGATTGGCAGGGTATGCGGCGGGGTAACGGCGGGGTAAGCTGGGTATGATCTATTAATTTGATTGGCAGGGTATGCGGCGGGGTACTACCTGGGAGGCGTTACACTATTTTGTCAGTGATTCTGGGGTAAGGCGTTACACTATTTGAATGTTAGCAATCCTGCCGCTCTCGTAAAGGGCAGTGCAAAGAAATATACTGAATACAAATAACGGCTGCGCCGAACCAGGCGGTTCACTTGACGCCGTGAACGCTGGCGGCGCTGACGCGGCAAGGTTTGGTGGCGGCGCAAGTGACCTTGATCGTTGTGCTTTTTGCAATTTGGAGGTGTTGTATAAAATGATATGAGTATAAAAAAACAAAGTTTTTGCATTTAAATCTATTATTTTAATTAGTTATGATTTTCAAAATCCTATAAATTGGGCCTAAAAAGTGCAGATTGATTTAATTCTTATAAAATAATACCAACGCCATTTGGAGATAAAATGAAAAAATTTAAATATGATATAATGCAAATAGCGAGATTTGTTCTCACTTTAGTTGTTTTTATTCAATTCTCATCTTATGAAGCATCCGCTGATTGTTACAGTATGGTTGATGACAGCGGATATTGGATTTATGAAAATGGAGAAATTTTGTGCTCCTACTCTGACGATGGAGTAGACGGGCCTTATGTTAATAATAAAAATGGGATTATAACAGATATAGGAACTGATCTGATATGGCAAGCTGGTTATGGAAAAAGCTTCACATGGAGCGAAGCTTGTGATTACTGTAACAATCTATCACTTGGGGGGTACAACGATTGGGAACTTCCAGATATAGATCAATTAGCAACTATTATTAATAAAGACTATTCTCCTGCTATTAATCTAAATTACTTCAGTGATTCTGCTGACTGGGGGACGGGGATACTTAGTGGTTCATGGACAGGAAGTACATACTCGGATGATACAGAAAAAGCTTGGGTAATCACATTCTATGGGGAAGGTATAGCTGGCACTTCTCTGAAAAAATATAAAGGCTATGTACGTTGTGTGCGTAGAAATAATGCATCAGAACCTACACCAGATCCTTTGAGTATTTCAATTACTACTAACAAACTGAACGGTTATGCCTCTTTACAAGTTTCATTTTCACCTTTAATTGAGGGTGGGGTGTCTCCATATCAACTAGTATTGAATTTTGGTGATGGGATGTCTTCAGATCAATTTAGTGGATTGACTGAAGAAGACTTTTTAACAATCAGTCATACATATTCAAAACCCGGGAGTTATCAAGTTGTCCTTACTGTTCAAGACATTATGGGACAAACAACGTCTTCTTCCGTTACCATAGTTGTAGAAGAACTAAGTTCTGCTGAATTGGAACCGTTGACACTTTCTGTCATAGTAAATAGTCAATTCGGTTATATTCCTTTTCAGTTTTCATGTAAGGCGTTGGCAAGTGGGGGGGCACCTCCGTATCAATTTTTATGGGATTTTGGAGATGGTTCGACAAGTTCTTTTCAAGAAATTGATCACATATTTTATGATAAGGGAGAATATAATGCACTACTAACGGTAACGGATTTAAAAGAGGAAAGTGCATCTAAAGAAATTCGAGTGGTAGTTGAGGATTTGGAAGCACCTGTTTTGCAAGTAAATCGAGAAGGAAGAATAATTACGTTAACCTGGTCTCAAGTACCTGGTGCGGAGTATTATACTCTTTATGCGTTGCCTTATTCTAATTCTCAGTCTCAAAATTCCCAAATATTACCCTTTAACGTCGGAAATATAACAAGCTATTCTTTTGAACTTGATGGAGCGTTTTATGTTGCTGTGACAGCACACAAAGGAAGTAATTTAAGTAATTACTCGAATGTTGAATTCTTTTCAACGCTTCCGACATTAACTATTTCACCTAATGAAATAACATGTGGTGAAAAATTTTCACTGTCTTTAACAAGCACTGGTGGCAAGTGGGATATGATCATCAATCATATTCCTGTTGAAATCATTGACCTATATACCTTGGGGACTGCAAATGAGGCCGGAGAGACCTACCTTGAAACGACTACAGCACATAATTTTTTTATGCCACTATGTGGTCAAACTAACAGCATAAAATTTTGTTCTCATGAAGATCCTGAAATTTGCACTAATGAATCAAATATTACTCTTGTGTCAATAGGCAATAAAGAATTTGGAGACACCGAAACAGATGAAGAAATGCGACTCAGGTATTATAATAATATTTCTTTCTTCAATGAGAATCCTGACTATTATCAGTGGAGTTTAAATAGAGAAATTGTTGATATAGTTGATTTTACATGCTTTGAAGATTATTCACTTTTTTGTTTTAATGAATTGTTCAATAAGTTCAGTTTAACTAAAGCGTATAAAATGCTAAGTAATTTTCTTAATGGAAGTGGTGATAATATAAATATTGATATTGAGCTGTTATTTGAAGAAAATCCAAAATTAAAAAATAATATATCCAAGAGTATAAAACAGTCTATTGAGAATGATGATTATGCTGGGACTTTTAAAGTCAATCAATGGGACTGGGATGGCGTATCAAAATTTTCTGACTGGAACCTTGCTTTGGGTACGGTTGATATTAATTGGGAAGTACATGATGATAGTATATTTCTTTTTATCAACGACAAATACTCGTTTGATATAAATGCATATGATTGTGGCTTTACAGATGAAGACAAATGCTTTAGATATACAGTTGTCTTATATTTGGAGGCAGCTACTTTGGTTCAAAATGGAACTGCAAAAGATTTTTTTATGGTTGGTAGACTTCAGGAACCATTATCTTGGTTAGATTAAAGCAGAATTGAAAAACCGATAAAGGTTAAGTTTAGTTCTAAAATGTTTATTTGTATCAATCGCACAACAAGGCGCTACACGCAGACCGCCGGAAGGCGGTGCAAGTTATCCCGTCAGTTACTGGCCGGCGGCTGGTGAGCTTGTCGTTGCAAAAATTATTTGGGGGTATTTAATGAAAAAGTTTAACTTTATGAAACAAAAAAAAGAGGGAAAAATAGATTTTAGAGCTTCAAAATTAACAGTGGCAATCATTATTTTGTCAATGATTTTGATGATACTACCAACTGCTGTCAAGGCGGACAAAATTCTTTTTTCGGAAAACTTTGATAGCCTGCCACTGGAACCGGCCATTTGGGAAAGCCACGGCGATGGTGTCGACTTTACCCATAATCCACCAACTGGCTGGTCTATTGACAATAGTAGTTTACCAGACGGCGGTGTGCCTGAATGGAGTGGATGGAGCTTTTCAGATTGGCAATTTTGGGTAGATACTCACGGTCAGGAACGTGGCAATTTTACCAATGGCAACGGAGTCATCGCCGTTGCTGATCCAGACGAATGGGATGATGAATCACATGACCCTGGTACTTATAATACTTTCCTAAGTACTCCTACCATTTCACTTGATGGAATTAGCGAGGATACTGTTTATCTCACTTTCGATTCAAGCTGGCGTGGATATGCCAATCAAACTGCCACACTAATGGTCGCCTATAATGATGGTGCTAAAATTGAAATTTTCCGTTGGGAAGACGACGACGATAGATACAATGAAACATTAACCTACGCCTTACACAATCCGGCCGGGGCGACCAATATGGTATTGGAATTCGGCTTAATTGACGCCGGCAATGATTGGTGGTGGGCCATTGACAATCTTGAGGTGACCGGACAATATAATACAACATGTTTTACTCAAAATGATCTTGATGCACAGTTTGAAGCAGGTAAGCAATATTGCACAAATAATCCTGAAGCATGTGGATGGCTCGGAGGGTATACTCAATCTGATTTAGATAATGCAAGACAAGAAGGTTATAATTCTGGTTGTAACGATTGCTCAAACGGCTCATCAATCCCCGCTACCATATCACCTGAACTAAATTTACACATCCCTGTTCTTCAATATCAAAGCCCATTTGGTGCTATGGATTTATGGGCAGACTTTGAATTTGCTGGTGAAAGCGACGGGGATATGCTTTGGAAACTATCTGATTTTGGTCAGAACTAATGGATCAAGTATCATGCCGAAGGGAGAGGAATATGGATTCAGCAGCTACTGTCACCATGGTCAAACTATTTGAAACATTGCCGGAGCATTTGCGAGAACGTGCGTTGGAGCACATGAGAGAATATATAAATGATATGCGGGATGAAGCGAAATGGAATAACGCATTTTCAAGAATTCAAAATGGCCTTGCCGCTGCTGCGCAGAAAGCCAGAAAAGAAATATCGGAAGGCAAATCACAACCTATGGACATCAGCCAGCTATGAAATCTAGCACGCTCTACTCTTTTTTGGGGAGGCATACAGAAAACTTGATTAGTATGTGAAAAATCAGGCGAGAAAAAAGTATGATCTATGGCTTGAAAATCCATTCTATCCTTCTCTGCATTTCAAATGTATCCATACATCTGAAAACATCTGGTCAGCAAGAGTTACACTCAATTATAGAGCGATAGGGGTACTTGATGGAGATACGGTGACGTGGTTTTGGATTGGTAATCACGATGATTATGAAAAATTTTTTGGTTAACATTTGATCCACAACATTTTGCTCCAGGGGACGCCGTGAACGGGAGTGGCTTGATCTGAGGCTGTTGGCGGCGCCCCTGAGCTTACCGTTGGGCTCTTGTTTTCTTTTACTTCAGATTAAATCTCTATTGCTATTTCAGTCTTTTTTGTTTAAGGTCTGAGCAACTCTAAATTGAATAGGATTTATCAAATGTTGTCTCTATCAAAAGACTTGCAAACCCAAAAACATAACCTTGATGATTTTTTTAATATCACCAAAAGAGTCCTTGCTTATTTGCCAAACGTGGTTTCTCATCAATCAGAATACAGAAATTATATCATCTTATCTTCATAAGTCGCCGGAACACAGAAATTTGCTCGCCCCATCAACAAAGAACTTTTTGACTTTGAAATAGAAATGTTTGAAGCTAAGGTCAAAAATTTTCTTTTAATAATTGATAAAATTCAGCAACAAAAAGAACTTTCGCACGATGAATTGATCATTATTGATTCAACTACCTACACAATACAACAGTCAATGGGTGTTGGGATGGATTTTTTGTGCAACCCAAATAGTTCAAGAAAACATATAGGAAACAGATTTGAAGAATTAATCAGGGCTATTGTTACTAAATTAAATATAAATAATGATAAAATTGTTTTTAAAATCCCCTACAAATCTGAATCTGGAAAAAAATTATACTCATGTGAAACAGACCTCATTATTTCTCCATACAACGCCGTAAGGTCAGACACGAAAAGCATAGATAAAAACGAAATTGTTATCTCCCTCAAAACCACTTCAAAAGACAGAATGGGAAAAATATTCCTTGATAAACTTTTGATACAAAAATTTGCTAATCATCCTGTTAAAGTGATTGGAATATTTTTAAATGATGTCCAGAGAAAAGAAGCTACAAAAGTTAGCTATACTTTTGTTTCTGGTTTGTTTATGGTTTATACTGAGTTTCTTACAAAATTAGAGGGGGTATACTTTGTTGATCCACCCCCAATTACTCAGAAAAAGCCATATAATGAACACGTATTCCCTTTTTCTAAATTTCTTTCAAAGGATATTTGGAAACTGTTATCCCCTTAACCGTCTTCGTCTTTCCGTAATTTCTGATTCTTCTCCACTGTCAGCAATTCTTTTTATGTTTTTTAGATTTAACAAACGATTTTTAATTGTCTCACAATACTGTAAACTTATTTCATTTCCAAGCCACATACGATCAAATGCCTCAGCCACAGCATAAGTCGTTCCTGACCCACCAAAAGGATCAACAATTAAACCATTAGCTGTTGAAGATGCAAGCACACATTTCTTAACTAATTCAACAGGTTTTTGTGTCGGATGTTCTTCTCTCTCCCATGAATTATTTGTCAATGTAGGTATCTCAAGTACATCTTTGGGTTTTGCTCCCTTTGGATGTGGAGTCCACACATATTCTTTTCCTTTACCATATTGTGAACTTTGGGCTTGAGGGTGCTTAGGATATTTGAGTGTATGGGCATTATAAGGTATTCGAACCTCATCTACATTGAAAATAATTTTTTTTGTCTTTCTAAAATGCAGAATACTTTCATGTGATCTTCCCCAGTCGTTAGCAAGATTGGCTTTGTTCCTGTAATACCAAACAAGCCACTTACAACCTTTGAAAAGGCTACTTGCAGCCCACTTTAAATCTGCCAATATTTCAGAAAAACCGCATATGTATAAGCTTCCTTCAGGTGTCAATATTCTTTGTGATTCACGAATCCATTCCATACTCCATTTAACATACTCTTCTTGAGACTCAAACGTATCCCACTGAGCTTTTTTAATATTATATGGTGGGTCAGCAAAAATAAGTTGAACAGATTCCGTTTCTATGGTTTGCAAAAAATCTACTACATCCTCATTAAATAATTTTCCTGTTTTTGTTTCAAAGAATGGGGTAATATTGATTTGGGATATATTTAATCTGCAACTTGCTTCTTGTTGATTTACTTCTTGAAGAAATAAGTCAACTTGAGTACCATTATAAACACGGTAATTATTTATTGGATGCCTATGTGAAGGAAATTTACCGGATTTATCCCATCTTCTTAACGTTTCTGCGGTAACTCCAATTTCTTTTGCAGCTTGGCTTACAGTAAGATAATTTTCCATTATGATTACCTCTTGATTAGATTATAAAACATTATACAACATTACACATAAACCTTATACATTGAATTAATATGTTTTATCAAGGGTAAGTTTTAAAATTTTTTATTTCCCGCCCAACAAGGCACTCCACCTGACCGCGAGAACGGGTGTCGTTTTTCCGGAAACAATTGGCGCGGCAGGTGAGTTTAACGTTACAATATTTCCCATGTATAGGCAATTGAAACAGATTCTTGAAAGCAATAGAAACCGACATAATTTTGTATTGACAAAGTATTCTTATGTGATAAAAGATTAAACATGCAAAACAATATTGTGAAATTTTCACAAATTTATACATTAAATGCAATATTTTGAAGGGCTAACTATAAAATGCTAATTCAATTTTCGGTAGGGAATGTTCTTTCCTTCAATGAAATCGTTCAATTAAATATGACCGGTGCAATACCGGTCAAAGAGTTTGAAGGTATAAACACTTTCATAGATCCGACAAACAAGTTCAAACTATTAAAATCAGCGGCAATATACGGTGCAAACTCTAGCGGCAAAAGCAATCTGATTAAAAGTATCTCAATAATGCAGAATTTTGTTTTGAATTCTTTTCGTGATGCTTTATTGGATAAAAACGACAATCAATTAAATATCACCCCCTTTTTATTAAATGATAGTTGCATTAATAAACCTTCTTATTTTGAAATTATCTTCATTTATAAAAACAAAAGGTATCGATACGGCTTTGAGATTAAAAATAATATAATACAAAGTGAGTGGTTGTTTTTCGTAAATACAAATAAAGAAATTAAATTATTTACTCGCAAATCCAAAGAAATTGAGGTTAACAAACGATCTTTTAAAGAAGGGATTGGATTAGAAGCCAAAACAAAGAATAATGTACTATTTCTAACAGTAGTTGCTCAATTTGATGGGCAGAGATCAAATAAGGTTATCGATTGGTTTAAAAAAATTAAAATAGTGACAATACCCAATGACCCAAGCCATCAATTTTATACAATTAACCTTTACAAAGAATCTGGAAATTTCAAAAAATTTTCAGATTCCGTTCTAAATTCACTGGATATTGAAAATTTGTCTATGGAAGAAGGGGTACCCGTACCGATAAATATGGAGAAAATTCCTCCAGATAAAAATTTAAGAAGTATTTTTGCTGCAATCGATAAAATTCAAAAAGCTCAAGGAAAAGTAGAAAAAATACTTTCATGGCACAAAAAATATGATTCTCAGAGAAATTTGATCGAAAAAATACCATTTGATTTTAATCTTCAAGAGTCTGAGGGCACTAAAAAGCTGATTAATTTCTTAGGCCCAATTTATGATTGTCTTGTCAATGGATATATTTTGATAGTAGATGAGCTGGATTTAAGATTACACCCACTACTAACCAAATTGATTGTCAGTTTTTTTCATGTTCATAATGTGAAAAATGCCCAGTTGATATTTGCCTCACATGACACCAATTTATTAAAAAAGGATATATTCAGAAGAGATCAAATCTGGTTCACTGAAAAAAATGATATAGCAGAGACAGATCTTTTTTCTTTAATAGAATATAAAGAGACTAGAGTCCGCAATGATGCTTCGTTTGATAAAGATTACTTAAAAGGTAGATACGGTGCTATCCCTTTTATAGATGATGTGATGACTGAATTTGCTTAGGGTTTGAAAAATTTATGAATCAATTTGACGCTCAGGATATTGGGTCGCTTCGCAGAAAGGTTGCAACAAGGCATAAAAGGATTTCCGCTGGAGATCCGCATAAAATAGTGTTCAGTTTTAAATATTATCTTCCAAATACTTTAAAAAAAAATAAACAATCTTTTAAGACCTGGGAAAAAAATAAACTCTTATCAAAACTATCTGATACTTTTAAATCGCTTTCCGAATTAACAATGACTGAAGCGAAGCAGAACGCTATGATTACAGAGTATGGGAGATTCCCAGCAAATAGCAAATTCACCTGCCCCAAATTATTGCGTGATAGTGGAAATTGGGGTGTAATAAAAAACATATCTGGGAAAGCACGCGTGGCTGGAATTATTTCAGGCAACATTTTTTACATTGTTTTTTTGGACAAAGATCATGATTTTTGGCCAGTTGAAAAAAAGCATACATAAATTAGATATCAAGATTAAACCAACCCACTAGTAAACAGGTATAACAATCTAACACTTAAAATGTAACCTGGCGTTTCACTGGATTGCGGTGGGCTCGGCCGCTTTGAGTATCTTTGGAGAAATAACCGTTAATAGCACGAGTAAGTTTTCTGGAACCCCCACAACCAGTGAACTTACCGTTCGCAAATAATGGATAATGACATGGTAGAAAATATAGATCGCATATTTCCAATAAGTTTGCTTCTTGATGACGTATTTTATAAAAGTACAATTCAAGACATGCGGAAATTTTATTTTTCAGCAACTAAGAAGGAGGATATGTGGTTTTTATTGAGTGACTATTACTTCGGTGAAGAAAAAAACAATAAAGTTATTGCGTTTACTGCAATGCCATCTTGTCCATATATCCTTGAACTTCAGAACGCTATTAAATCAGTTGCTCCAAAAGATATTAAGCATACAAGAAATATTAGTAGAGATTTTGTATCCTTAATTGATTTATTATCACTTATAAATATTGTCTTCATCTTCGAAAATAATAAACACTTTATTTGGGACAATGTCGCTGAAGCTAAAAATGCAATAATAGAAGACATTGAGGTATTACGTTGCTATGTTCAATATTGGCGTGACACTGAACCGGCAACTTCACCACGCTTAAATAAAATTACCAAGAATCTTAATGTATTAGAGGATCTTCTGAAAAGAGGAAAAAAACTACGAATAATCTCAGCAATGTTCATGATCTCTATGCTTGGAGGGTACGTTGGAAGTCTCATTTGGCGTGAAACAAGATTGTCATTTTTGATTTGGTTTTCAGATAGAGATAGTACAAATGAAATTGGTAACAATCTCATAAGAGATTTATTTCAGATTTCATTGATTGATATAACAAAGGCAAACATAAATTTCAGTTTTACAACAGCCAATTCAAACTCTGACGAATGGTATGAAGATATAATAAGAATACCAGATTATCTAGCTGGAGCAATATCTGGATTCAATTTTGAAAATTATCGAGCTAATAATAAATCAGCACAAATGATGGGATTGCACTTTAGAAAAAATGTCAAAAATAGCTTTTTATATAGATTCAAAACTGATGATGAGAGGATAAGACTACAAAGAATTATAATTACATAAATCGTAATGCGAAAAAATCAGCATGGCTTTATTAAGAAAAATTTGCGAACCAATCATTACAGCGGACGGTGTGGGCTTCCGCTTCGCTTCAGCCCACGCCGCCGCTGAATTCGTCGTTATGACGGACAAAGCGAAGCAAAGCTTAAGCCGTAGTCAAAGGAGAATTTACCACCCCACTTTCCCGGGCCGTGGAACAGCCTGCTACACTCGAACGAGTCGGTGAGCTTAACATTCTCATTAATAAAAAACATAAAAATTAGAAAGCATAGACTGAATTTGGCATAGGCAAACAAAAAATAATTATATGTACATGATTGAAAAATTTTGGCAATATGAAACAGCTTAGTTTTACAAAAGATGTTTATATGAAAGTCTCCGTAAAGAATTGTTTTTTAAAGACTTTCAATCTTCGTTGTGGCCGGGTAAAAAATATGCTCCGGCCATGCCGGTTTATATGAAAGTCTCTATAAGCACTTGTTTTTAAAAGACTTTCATTCATCGTTGTGATGACTGTGCCATCATGGGTGTTTATATGAAAGTCTCTATAAGCACTTGTTTTTAAAAGACTTTCATTCATCGTTGTGATGACTGTGCCATCATGAGTGTTTATTAAAAAGCTTCTTGGCTTCGATAAACTGACAAGCAAGATTTGAGATGCTTTTCATGTTTCCAATGTTTACAGGGTGTTTTTATATGCATGCACTTGATAAACTCACAATAAAAGGGTTCAAATCCATTAAAGCTCTGCTCGATTTCGAATTGAAGCATCTCAATGTCCTGATCGGTGCTAATGGTGCCGGTAAAAGTAACTTTATTGAGTTCTTCAGAATGATTTCCGCTATGATGAAATCTGATGGATTGAAAGAGTTCATTGCAGGAAATGCAGACACATATCTTTTTGGTGGTCCCAAACAGACACCTCATATTGAAGTAAAGATGTGCTTTGGTCAAAATGGATATGACTTTGAGCTGGCTCCGACTGAAGATGGATTCTTTCTTATTAATAACGAACAAAGACACTATTTCCCATATGATACTACAAGGAATCTTGGAAGTGGTAATTTTAATCCTGGGCTGCTAAAAGATAAACATGGTTCAGGAATGAATACAGAGCACAATGCATCATGGTACACCTACAACGCAATTATATCCTGGAAAATTTATCACTTCCATGACACCAGTAAAGAGGCAGGGATGCGTCGTTATAGTGATCAGGCTTATGGTGAAAAATTGTTCATGGATGGGGCAAACATTGCTCCATTCCTGCTTGGTGTAAAAAAATCCCACATTGATTCATATAATGAGATCATCAATGCCACTCGTCTGGTGATTCCTTTTTTTGATGACTTTATTCTGGAACCTAACGACAATGAAAAGCTGCGACTGAACTGGCGTCAGAAAGGGTTGAAAGATTATCCCATGAGACCTACCCTTCTGTCTGATGGATCAATACGATTTGTATGCCTTGCGGCGGCACTACTTCAACCTGATCCCCCTTCCACAATTATCATTGATGAACCTGAGCTGGGGCTTCATCCTGAAGCATTGGCTATTCTTGCAGAATTGGTAGAGGATGCTTCCAAAAGAACCCAGGTGATTATCTCAACTCAGTCCCCCGCTTTGATTGACCACTTTGGAATTGAAGATGTGATCACAGTAAGCCGAAAAAATAGTGCATCCACATTTAAACGTCTTGATGAAAAAGATTTTAATGTGTGGCTTGAAGAGTATTCTGTGGGAGAACTCTGGACAAAGAGTGTCATTCCCGGAGGTCCTGTCCATGAGTGATTATATCGAAATCATGATCATTGCTGAAGGTCATACAGAGAAACGCTTTATTGATGAGATATTGACACCTTACATGTCATCAAAAAATACCTTCATTAGAGGGCAACTGGTCGGCAAACCTGGACATAAAGGAGGAGATATTCGTTTTTCCAGAGTTGAAAAAGATGTTGCAATACATCTGAAGCAACGAAAGGATACCTTTGTATCCATATTTGTGGATTACTATGGTATCGAAAAGAATTGGCCTGGACTCAATGAAGCGCATCAGTGTAATTCTCCCAAGGCCATTGCCGATGCAATGAATCGTGCAACTAAAGAAAAAATGCTGTCAAAATTTGCCGAGTATGGTGCTGACTATCGTTTTGTCCCTTTTATTGCTGTACATGAGTTTGAAGCACTACTATTCAGTGATGTCAAGATTCTTGCGTCTCAACTCAAAGTCGATCCAGCTATTGTTGAAAAAATACTGGAAGAGTGTAGGGAACCGGAGAATATAAATAATTCTCCTAATTCAGCACCATCTAAACGCTTAAAACGCATCTTTGATCCATACAAAAAAAAGACAAACGGTATTACCATTGCCAACTTGATTGGAATTGAAAAAATGAGGAGTAAATGTCCTGTATTTAATGAATGGTTAACAACATTGGAAAACTTGCAAGAAGAAGCGTATGGCAAGGCGTAAAGAATCATCATTTTTATCTGGGGCTGAGGTCAGATCTTGAATAGTGAACAATCCATAACAAGAACATACTACGGGCAAGCCGCAGATGTTCGCGTTGGCCTATCATATTGCAATTTGGTTAAGTATCTTCGCTTGACTTGTTATGGTAGGCTCATTTTATAAGTTTGAATTTTATTTATTAATTAGATTAAGATTGGAAACAGGGGATAAAAAATCAGCCAAAAACATCGCTTAAAAACCAACCGGCACTGCCAGAAGACGCATCTGTGCGACATTGGTGTTAACCAAAGAAAAAAGCTCTTTTTAGCGCCGTTTTTAAGGTATCAATTGTTCCTGAGTTCCCATCTAAAGAACAAACAAAAGTTTCAAGTTTAAACAATTAAATTTTAAAAATGGTAAATCAGGGATAGTTGATGTCGTATCCTATTCAAATTCCGGGGTAAAATCATGTGATGTCAATGACACAATTTCATAACCTACTGTTTTTACTGATTCTAAAAATTTAATTCTTAGAGTTAAACGGCGTTTACCCCTAAATTTGAATAAGATACTTGATGTCCTTAGAACAGGCTATTGATAGATTATGTTTTTGGATGATTTCTTATCTCTTTCGATAGCTTTTCCCTTCCAAAATAAGGATTTCTGAGTTGTAAACGAGACGATCAGCAATCGCTGTGGCAACAGTTGCACCGTCAAAAATATTTCCCCATTTTGCGAACGGCAGATTGGTCGTGATAATTGTCGACTTTTTTTCATGCCTGGCGCTGATAATCTGGAAAAATAGATTTGATCCCTGCCTGCCCAGTGGAAGATAACCGATTTCGTCGCACACGAGAACGTCCTGGGATTGATAATATTTGAGCTTTTTTAATAAGGTATGGTCCTGCTCAGCGGCTATAAGCTGGTTAATCATATCAACAGCCGTGGTAAAAAGGGTTTTAATTCCGTTCTGAGTGGCCGTATATGCAATGCATTTTGATAAAAATGTCTTACCTGTACCCGGATTTCCAATAAAAATGATATCCTTTTTATCATGAATAAAACTCAGATCCATGAGGTTTAAAATCCGGCTTTTTTCTCTTTGCCTGGATTCATGATGGGCAAAATCAAATTGATCAATGGTGTTCTTCTCTCCCAATTTGGATTGCTTAAAGCACATGGCAACTCTGGCTTTTTCCCTGCAGCCGATTTCAATATCCAGTAACCGATCCATGGTCTGGAGAGCAGAGAGATTCTTTTGAACGCTTTGTTCCATAATCATTCCCAGGTTCGATGCACAATTTTTCAGGCGAAGTGCTTTAAATTTGGCAATCACATCATCCATCATTTTCTCCTTTTAAGCGCAATGGCATCATAGTCAGCAAGATTGGGTCTTGTCAGCCGGATTTCATTGAGTTCGTTGTTTTTCAAGGTAACGGGCGGATGTATGGTGGGCGGTGACATTTCCTGATGCAGGATGTTTTGTATATATTCCGCCCCGTAAAGTTTATGTTCCAAGGCTTTTCTAAGAGCACAGATAAATGAAGAAGTGCCATAGGCATCGTTAAGGGATAGTAAGCAGGCCACCGTTTTTTTTATGGGCTGTGATGCATCTGCCAGTTTTTCAAGGTAATCTAGAGCTTCCTGGCCCAGGGAGATGAACACCCTGATCTGTTTATCCATAAACAGTCTTTTTCTAAGTTTTTTAACCTGTTCGCTGTGGGAGGGCAGATCAATCCGTCGTTTCTTTTCCCAGCTTCTATGGTGGGTTGCAATCTTTTTTTCCTTGTAATAAATGACCACAGTTCTCCTGTTGGCCTTAAGGATGACTTGCTTGCCCACCAGCCTGGGCGGAACGGTATATATGTTGGCATCAAAACGAATACCAAAATCTTTATATACCCTGAGTGTCTCAGTTTCCCGGAAGTCCGGCAAAGGCTCTGGTAAAGCTCTCAAACTATCCTTTGTAAAAAGTTCCACCGGCCTTTTACCGGTGGTCTGATGCAGTCTTTGATTGGCAGTTGTCTCAAGCCATGACAGCACTTGATGATTCACATCTTCAAGACCAGTAAATGTTCTAAGAGGCCAGAAATTGTAACGTAAATATTTTATACTGCTTTCCACCTTACCTTTCTAATGTGAAGCTTCACATTAAAAAGGTTATGGAAAGCTCAGGATAATGGAAAGTTAACGGTTTTTTAATTCGCAACATACATAAACTTCGACATTATTTAAACATTTCTGGATTTTTGTCTTTACATTATACCTCATGTTTTTTTGTTGGTCTCTTTTTTAAAACTTGAAACACAGATTGGAGGTAGGATGACAGAATACCAGGAGATTGAGATAAGTATGTTGATTGATGCAGTTAAAGGAGAATTGAAAAAACGCTGCTATTCAGATTCATATATACGAGGACTCACCACAGTATGGAACCGATTGACAGAATATTCTAAAAAGAAAAACACATCGACCTATTCAGCCAAAATCGGACTGGATTTTTTGGAAGCCGAATACGGTATTACAGTTTACAAAGAGCTTTCGAAAAAAAGCAAGCTTTGCACCAGGGCTATCAACATTTTTTCAGATTATTTCCTCCATGGGATGATCTTTCCCAGAAAAAGGCAAGAACCACGAACATATAGTCTACAATTCCAAAAAATATTTCAGGGATATATTGATAAAAAGAGAAAAGACGGGTTATCGAATGACACACTGCAATCCTATGAAATATATCTCAGCAGGTTTTCAGATTACCTGGACAGCCATGGTATTGTCGATATACGTGATATGGACGAGGCTGTTGTTTTAGGTTTTTCAGAGACATTTATCCGCTATTCGCCCTCGGTAATTCACTGTACTCTGTGCTCTTTGCGTACTTTCTTTCATTATTTATTTGAAAATGGGTTCGTTTCTAAGAATCTCGCCTATAGTGTTCCCCGTGATGGGTACAGACAGCAGACAAAAGTTCCTTCAGCATATCCGAAAGAGGATGTGGAGAAAGTTCTGAAGTCGATTGACCGGGGTAACCCCAAAGGAAAAAGTGACTATGCCATTATCCTGATCGCTGCAAGGCTGGGGCTTCGAGCACAAGATATCTGCGACTTGTCTTTTGATAATTTGAAGTGGAAAAAGAATACCATCGAATTACTCCAGAAAAAGACAAAAAAGCCGATTGTCCTCCCATTGCTCCATGATGTAGGCCTGGCAATCATTGACTATTTGAAATATGCACGACCAGAATGTGAATCCGATAATGAAGTTTTTCTTCGTTTAACTCCTCCTGTTGGAAAACTTCAAGCCCCCACTCTTCATAGCGTCGTTAAACAACATATGCGCAATGCCGGTATCAGCATGCAGAATGGAAAAAAACATGGCCCCCACGCACTTCGGCACAGTTTGGCAAGTGCGCTGTTGGAGGAGAACACTCCTTTACCAATTATTTCTGAAGTCTTGGGACACAGTAACACACAATCTACATCGGCTTATTTAAAAATTGATGTAAAGCAATTAAAAACGTGCTCCTTGGTACCTACTTCTTTTTCCTGGAATAAAGGTGAAGAGGTGTTCTAATGACAAAAAAAGAAAAACCCTTCGTAGGGGAGTTCAAACAACTGCTTGAGGATTTTATTCAACACAAAAGGGCTCTTGGTTATAAATATGATACTGAGCGAGATAATTTTTTTAGATTTTCACAATATACCCTAAATCACAAAGTTAAAAACAAGTGCTTGAATAAAAAACTTGTTTTGGCTTGGACAGCAAAAAGAAGAAACGAATCGGTAAAAACATGGGATCATCGTGTCAGTAATATTCGGCAGTTTGCATTATATCTGCAAAGCATAGGGTACGAAGCATATCTGCCCATCAAAAACCGTAAAGTCAGAAGAACTGAATATATCCCTTACATTTTCACCCATGAGGAAATTGACCGTTTTTTCCAGACTGTAGATTCTATTCTTCCACATTCCAGATCAAATAAACATCACAGTTTTCCCCTGCTTTTTCGTCTGTTATATTGCTGCGGACTGAGAATATCAGAAGCATGTCGGCTTAAAATATCCGATGTTGACTTTAATAACGGCATACTGTTTATCAGTGGATCAAAATTCAACAAGGATAGACTGGTACCGATGTCCGGATCTCTGGCAAGCATGTTTATCACGTACCACGATCTATTCAATCAAAATAATCGAACGGATGATTATTATTTCAGAAACAAAGCAGGTAGTCCGCTGAAACGTGATCACGTATACAAAAATTATCGCAAATTGTTATGGAAAGCTGGTATTTCCCATGGCGGCAAAGGAAAAGGGCCAAGACTTCATGATTTTCGCCATACGTTTTGTGTCCATACGTTGGCAAAGCAGGTAAAAGAAAAAATTGATCTGTATACCGCTTTGCCGATTTTATCTACCTATCTGGGGCATAGTTCAGTCGGAGCGACACAACGCTATGTCAGGTTAACCGTGGAGGTCTATCCTGAACTGATTGATAAGGTATCTAAAACATGTGCGTTTGTGATCCCGGAGGTGAGATGAGATGAAACCAACTAATTTCGCTTATTATCTGACCAATTTCTTTTCCAGATATCTCCCGGGAATTCTTGGGCTCAGCCAGAACACCATCATGTCTTATCGAGACACATTTAGCCTGTTTCTTGATTATTGTTCCAAAAATAAAAACATCAAACCGGAAAAGTTTTCCCTTGAGCACTTAGACAGAAAACTGATTGAAGAGTACTTGGAGTGGCTTGAGAAAACCAGAAAGTGCATAGCGTCAACGAGAAACGTGCGTTTGGCAGCATTACATTCTTTCTGCCGGTATCTGCAGATAGAATGCCCTGACTTTATTCATCCAGCACAACAGATACTATCAATTCCAATGAAAAAAAAGAAAAAAGTATCTGTTGAGTACATCACACTGGAAGCAATAAAGTTTTTGTTGGCAAAACCGGATTGCTGCACTGAAAAAGGACGCAGAGATATGGTTCTGCTAAGTTTACTCTATGATTCCGGTGCCAGAGTTCAAGAATTGGTTGATATAAAAGTCCGAGATATCAGAACCACATATCCGCCTACTGTAAAACTAACGGGAAAAGGAAACAAAACAAGGATCGTTCCTTTAATGAAACCGATGACGGAGCTTTTAAAGTCGTATCTGAAAGAGAATCGCTTATTGGCTCCCCATACGTTCGATTACCCTTTGTTCAGCAACCGGTCAAAAAACAAGCTCACCAGAGCTGGAGTTGCGTATGTTGTAAAAAAATATGTTACCATCGCAATAAAAGAATCACCCGAATTGTTTCCGAAAAAAGTATCCCCCCATTGCTTTAGACATTATGGTGAGTGATATAAAATGGTGAGTGACGACAGCAAACCAGCCAAACAAGCACATTGCTCATCGATTCACTCACCATTTTATCATTGACGGCCAAGCGAAATAAGGAAGTCCATCAGGTTTTTATCATCAGACCAATCCGGGAGTTCAGTTGTCGGCAGGATATCAACATATGCCGCCTCCAGCGCTTTTCTTCTAGTCTCTGTGTCAGCCTTGGCATAAATTTGGGTGCTACTGCAATCGCTATGTCCAAGAAAATCTCTGATGTAGATCAAATTGACTCCGGACTGAAGTAAATGAACGCTTTTGCTGTGCCGGAATACATGTGGCGTGATGGAAAAACGCACGTTGAAATTATCGCACGATTTTGCCAAACCGACATACTTGTTAATGATGTAAGAGATGCCCCAACGTGTAAGCTGCTGTTTCCTTTGGTTCACAAACACATACCGTTCGCCGCTGCTGACTCCGTTGTTGCTCGAACTATACTGTAAATGTGATTCCAAGAGTTTTTTTGTTTTCTCTGTGATTGGAACATGGCGAGTCTTTTGACCTTTACCATGCAAAGTGATTACAGCAAGCTTATCCAATCGTAAATCCTTAACTTTCAGATCAATGATTTCCTGTACCCTTGCAGCGCTGTCGTACAATACGGCCATGAGTGCCATATCCCGAAACCCTTTTTTAGTTGAAGCGTCAGGCATTGACAGCAGCATTTTCATTTCTTCACCAGTCAGAAACGGCACAACTGTTTTTACACACTTTTTATCAGGAATGTTCAGTATCTTCTGAAATTCGAGTAAATTTTTGGGAGACTGTTTTTGTACAAACCTGACAAATGAATGAATTGCCACAAGTCGCTGGTTTCTTGTCGACACAGTGCAGTTCCGTGTAAATTCTATCCAGTTTAAAAAATCAACGATCGTGCTATAGGTCAAATCTTCCATGGACAGGCGCTCAGGAGTGATCGCTTTGGTCTGTTCGAAAAAAGAAAGCAGCAGTTTAAAAGTCACAGAATAAGACTGGATAGTGTGTCGACTGAAATTCTTTTCACCATGCAGATATTTGCCAAGGAAATTTGTGAGGTAATATGGTAAATCAGCTTTCTTCATAAATGATCTCTCCTTCCGGTATAACATATCCAAATTCTGCTTCAACGCGCCGAACGATCTCGGGATACAGATCAGATGTCAATCGTAGATAGTATTGAGTGGCGCGGAAGTCTGAATGTCCCATGTACGCCGACAAGTATGGCAACAAGACAGTTAGGTCGTTTCCATCTAAAACCCATTTTTTAAGGCATTTGACGGCAAATCCATGGCGGAAACTGTGAATTCTAGGGCCTACAGCTGTGTGAGGAATGTCAGCCATAAGCAAATAATCTCTGAAATGATTGTATGCTGTGCTCTTGTCCATTTGGCCCATTGTCCCATTGTGACAACTTGGGAAAAGCCACATTTGACTATCGCTGTACCGATGGAAACTATTCATAAAATTGATAATACGTTTTGTCAGGCTACCAGCCATGGGAATCAATCGATCTTTCATGTTTTTTGCAGCGCGGACTGTGGCGATTCCGGATTCTGCATTTACATCATTGAGAACAAGGTTCAACGCCTCGGAAATGCGTACGCCTGTACCATACAAAAATCTGAACAGCACTGGATCGACCGTATTCCTGTAGGACCTCTGTGCCTGCGGATAATTGTCTATGGCTTTGAACATCCGGCGGGTTTCATTATCCGTAAAGATGTGGGGAACAAATTTGCAGCGTGGAAGTTTCGTTTTGACTTTCGTCACATATGCATGGTGGCCTCTGTCAGCTAGATATACTGCGAAGTTCCGCATCAGCACTTCTTTGTTGTAATGTGACACTGGGCGTTCATTTGGGTCATAGATAAAATCGTTTACAATTTCTTTTGTCAGCATGGTTCCTTCAAAGCCGTTTCTGTAATAAAATGTGTCAAAGTGACGTAAGTAACGTTCCTGGATTTCAAATTTCAATCCGGTTTGCTGCTTGAGTGAAATGTAGTTCTGGGCTGCTTCTGCAAATCCGCTTTTCCATTCATAGACTGTTTTCATCTGCAAACACCTCCTCCGGGTCAAGGGCACATTTGCGCAGCCCTTCAATGTCTATCTTCAGGTATATGCTTGTAGTGTTGACAGACTGATGCCCCAGTGTTTCCGAAATGATGGGCAGAGGTGATTTGATTTCAAGCATGTTCCCCGCCAATGTGCTTCTCAATGAATGCATCCCATGCCGTTGACCTTTAGGTATGTTCAGGCCGGCTTTCAGAATATATCGATGTAATTCTTTGTTAAAGCCGTTATGGCCTCCAAATGCATTAAAAGGTGCTCTGTGCCTCACAAATAGGCATTCGCTGATTGTGATAGGACGACCATTTTGAAGATAGTCGATGATGGCCCAGCCGATGTCTTTTAATAGCGGTAATTCAATGGGTTGACCGGTTTTAGTCATTTTTAAATTTATTGTTTTCCGGTTCCAGTCTATCGACGATTTTTTCAGGCTCCTGATGTCTCCAATCCTGAGACCCAGCCGGATAGCAATCAAAAGTATTGCATAATCCCGCTTGCCTTTAGGATCTTCCCGGTCTATTGCACAGAGTAGTTTTTTAATGTCGTCTTTTGACCAAACATATGGGATCGAAGCATTGCGGGAAGTGCGTACTTTTGGGAGCATTGGGGCTAAATCATTTACGATATATCCTCGTTCATATAGAAATGAAAAAAAATTTCTAAAGACATATAAGAAAACGCCAACATACTTGACAGTTTTGTTTTCTATGGTTTTTAAATAATTTTCAATGTGCCGGATGGTAATATCTGATGTCGATGTAATGCCTTGCGTTGCCATGAACATTATCAACCATTGCACTTTTTTGGTGTTTGATTCTATTGTTGCTTGGCTGTATCCACGATAAACCAGTTCTTCACAGAAAGCTTCATATTCAGACTTGAAACATACCGGACAAACAAAGGACGGTTTCGTCCTCCGAACATCAGGGTGAAATTTTCCATCTTGCAGATAACGCAGCAATAGGAGCAATGGCCGCATACGGTAGTCGACCCTGGCATTTGATATGACACACTCGAAGCGATCAAAACGCTTGCCAGTTTTGGTGTGCACGTATTCCAAACAGATTTTTTCATCAATCCTGGCAATACAGTTTTTTGACAAATAACGTTCGAATACATTGTATGCGTTTTCATAATTTTTAAGCCTGCCCGGTGAAGTCCCCTGCAGTCTCATAGATTCCATGATAGCTGAAATTGCACCATTTATGTCTTGATTTTCTACCATAATCATCCTCCTCGTATTGAAGTTAATATTCTAACTTGCTTTACAAGAATGATTAAATCCGAGACTTAGCAATTAAAAAAGGAAAATGGGGAGAGTTTTGTTTCTGACACCGACTAAATGGCTGAATTCACAACATCGTTCTCAATCACTCACCATTTTATATCACTCACCATAATGTCTAAAATGGGGAGCTCCCCATTTCAGACATTCAAAAGCGATGCATCTCTTGCAGTCCGGGGTTAACCTGATTTATATACGTGATTTCCTTGGGCACGTCGATATCCAAACGACTGAAGTTTATGCAAGAGTCGATGGAGAAATGAAAAGAAAAGCCCTGGAAAAAAACAGTCATGGCATTATATCGGATAAGATGCCGGCGTGGCAGAATGATAAACAGCTAATGAACTGGTTAAAAAATCTTGGCAAATAAGGGGGAATATAATGGAAAGTTGCTTCTGAGTTCAGTTGGCAAATAATTAATATCTACGCACGTTAGAGATGTATTCTGATATCAACTTTCCATTATCCTAAGCTTTCCATAACCTTTTTCATGGGGGGCACGGATATTACAGGCCACCGGGGTGATGCTGAACTGACGTAAAAAATCCAGAAATGATTCATTAAAGCGGATTATAGAGCCTGCTCGCTCAGTTACGGCGGTCAACATATTATCCACCAAAACCTCTTTGGGAGTTCCTCGAAAATACCGGAAAGCATCAACCAGGCATTGATGGAGCGTTGCCTGGTTCTGACTGTGAGTAAAAGATACATGCAGCATGCGGCTGTAAGATTCAATAACAGCCAGAGCATATAATTTTCTTGAACTGTTTCCATATGTCAGACTGCCGAAATGGCCCCAATCCACCTGCATCTGTTGGCCTGGTTGAGACTCAAATCGAATAAATGCCTGTTTTTGAGGTTCTCCTCGCAATTGCCTCAAATAGTCCCGTACAATGGTAATTTCTCCATCAAAACCTTTCTCCTGTATGATCTTTAAAATCACAGGCGCCTTTACCTTTGGGTATTGTTGGACAGACTCTTTGATTATTTCCTTGAAAGGATCTAATTTTGAAACTCGCCCCGGTCTTTGCTTATCGTTGATCTCGGGATGTTTTAAATATTTACTGACCGTACCTCTGTCCAGGTTCAATGTAGTGGCAATTTGCCTGATGGAAAACTCCATATCCTTTAACCGGTGAATTTCAAAGACTATTCGCTTGTCTATCATTGCCCCTCCTATATTTTGTGTGGACTTGAAGGCAGGGAAAGTACCTGAAAAAGGGTACCATCATACACGACCAAATTTTTATGGATTAAACAGTTTCTGGCAAAGAGATAATCATCCTCCTTGAGGGTCAATATGGAACAGATACGTTCGGCGCCATAAAAAGAAAGACCGTTTTTGTCCGAGACCAATACAAGAAACAAGTATAATGCCAATTCATGCCGGGTTAATGTTTGATGAAAACCGTCTGTCAAGAAACGGTGCGGGATAAAACAAAAACTTTTGCCGGGTGTTCGGACCCGTTCAGGGACAAGTATTCTTTTTCTAATCATGATAACCTCCTGGTTTATTGATGATTAGGCTTTTTTAACACATAATTTTTCCTGTGTCCCCGGCTTCATCTTTGCAATTATTCTGAACATGCCGGTGCTGTAGTAATAAAAATTTTTACCGGGTCCATCTTTGCAACGGTGGGAATAAGCCAATATTGCCCAGAAAGGCTTTGATTGTTGGATTTCCCCGCATCCATCTTTGCAATTCCGATGGTTTTGGAGGCAGTTGCTCTGTGGTTCCTGATTTTTTGTAAACACCGGTTTCTCTCGGTTTTTTCAGGATTTCGCAGTCTATAATTCTTCCAGTAATCAGGATTGTTGAAAAGCCATTTCTTCTTAGCCATATCTTGGTCTTTTTGATATTCCGGGTCAGTTGCCATCTTCTTTTTCTGCCACAGGGCTTTCCTGGCCCGCTGACAACCTGGCTCTGAACAAAATTTCTGCAATTTATTTCTTGGA